>NZ_JBWBQO010000001.1:5265000-5854675 GCF_056279045.1 Pseudomonas sp. TE4620 | reverse complement strand
AGCGGGAGGCGAATTCTACAGCGTTTCAAACCGCTGTCAACTGCCTTTTTCACCGCTGTCGATCTTTCGACCGAAGCCCTTCCGGATGACCCTGGAACCGCTAACTCTTTGAAACTCAAGGAGTTTTCAGTTCCGACTGCGCCGGAAGTGGGGCGAATTATAGAGAGATCTGTGGGGGCGTCAAGGACTTATTTCAACTTTGTTTCAGCGGGGGCGTTTTGGCTATTAGCCACAAGCTGCAAGCTGCAAGCTGCAAGTAAAAGCGGCAGCACCGCGCTCAACTTGTAGCTAGCAGCTAGCAGCTAGCCGCTGTTAAAGCCTTAAAGGCTCGGGAAGGCAAACTGCGACGCTTCATGGCTGGCACGTTGCGGCCAGCGCTGGGTAATGGCTTTGCGGCGGGTGTAGAAACGCACGCCATCCGGGCCATAGGCATGCAGGTCGCCGAACAGCGAACGCTTCCAGCCGCCGAAGCTGTGGTAAGCCACCGGCACCGGCAGCGGAACGTTGACGCCGACCATGCCCACTTCGATCTCGTCGCAGAACAGGCGCGCCGCTTCACCGTCACGGGTAAAGATGCAGGTGCCGTTGCCGTATTCGTGTTCGTTGATCAGGCGCATGGCCTCTTCCAGGCTGTCCACGCGCACCACACACAGTACCGGCCCGAAGATCTCTTCTTTATAGATGCTCATCTCGGTCGTCACGCGGTCGAACAGGGTGCCGCCGACAAAGTAGCCGTCTTCATTACCGGCAACCCGGTAGCCACGGCCGTCGACCACCAGCTGCGCACCAGCAGCCACACCTTGGTCGATGTAGCCAACTACCTTGTCACGGGCGGCGGCGGTAACCAGCGGGCCCATGTCCAGGCCGCAGGAGGTACCGGCACCAATCTTCAACGCCTTGATCTGTGGTTCGAGTTTGGCGATCAGCGCATCGGCCACCTGGTCGCCAACGCACACGGCCACCGAGATCGCCATGCAGCGCTCGCCGCAAGAACCGTAGGCTGCGCCCATCAGGGCGCTGACCGCGTTGTCCAGGTCGGCATCAGGCATCAGCACCGCGTGGTTCTTCGCCCCGCCCAGGGCCTGAACGCGCTTGCCGCGCTTGGTGCCTTCGGCATAGATGTACTCGGCGATCGGCGTCGAGCCAACGAAGCTCAGGGCCTTGACCTCTGGCGCCTCGATCAGCGCATCCACCGCTTCCTTGTCACCGTGCACAACGTTGAGCACGCCTTTAGGCAGGCCGGCTTCATGCAGCAGTTGGGCAATCAGCAGGGTCGAGCTCGGATCACGTTCCGATGGCTTGAGGATGAAGCAGTTACCACAGGCGATTGCCAGTGGGTACATCCACAGCGGCACCATGGCCGGGAAGTTGAACGGGGTAATACCGGCCACTACGCCCAGCGGCTGAAAGTCGGACCAGGCATCGATGTTCGGGCCAACGTTGCGGCTGTACTCGCCTTTGAGAACTTCCGGCGCGGCGCAGGCAAACTCGACGTTCTCGATACCGCGCTTGAGTTCACCGGCGGCGTCTTCCACGGTTTTGCCGTGCTCTTCGCTGATCAGCTGGGAGATACGCGCTTCATTCTGCTCCAGCAGTTGCTTGAAGCGGAACATCACCTGGGCGCGTTTGGCCGGCGGCGTGTTGCGCCAGGCCGGGAAGGCGGCCTTGGCCGAGTCGATGGCCTGCTGCACGGTTTGCTTGCTGGCCAGGGCAACCTTGTGGATAGCCTGGCCAGTGGACGGGTTGAAGACATCGGCGGTGCGCGTGTCGGCAGCAACCAGTTCGCCGTTGATCAGGTGTTGAACAGTGCTCATGCAGAACTCCAGAAAGAGGGTATGCCTGGGCGCGAGATCACTCGCGCCCGCTGCTTATATATAGAGGGACAATCAATCGACCTGGTTGATGGCCTCGCCGACCGCATCGAACAGGCGGTCCAGTTCCTGCGGCTGGCTGTTGAAGGTTGGGCCGAACTGCAGGGTGTCGCCGCCGAAGCGTACATAGAAGCCGGCTTTCCACAGCTTCATGGCGATCTCGTATGGACGCACGATGGCGTCACCGTCGCGGGCGGCAATCTGGATGGCGCCGGCCAGGCCGTAGTTACGGATGTCGATGATGTTCTTCGCGCCCTTGACCCCGTGCAGCACCTTCTCGAAGTGCGGCGACAGTTCGGCGGCCGATTGCACCAGGTTTTCTTTCTCCAGCAGGTCCAGCGCGGCGAGACCGGCGGCGCAGGCGACCGGGTGCGCCGAGTAGGTGTAGCCGTGGGGGAATTCCACCGCGTATTCCGGGGTCGGCTGGTTCATGAAGGTCTGGTAGATCTCGCTGCTGGCGATCACCGCGCCCATCGGGATGGCGCCGTTGGTGACTTGCTTGGCGATGCACATCAGATCCGGGGTGACGCCGAAGGCATCGGCACCGAACATCGAGCCCATGCGGCCAAAGCCGGTGATGACTTCGTCGAAGATCAGCAGGATGTTGTGCTGGTCGCAGATTTCCCGCAGACGCTTCAGGTAGCCCTTCGGCGGTGGCAGTACACCTGCGGAACCGGCCAGCGGCTCGACAATCAGCGCGGCGATGTTCGAAGCATCGTGCAGCTCGATCAGCTTGAGCATTTCATCGGCCAGGGCGATACCGCCCTCCTCCGGCATGCCTTTGGTGAAGGCATTGCCCGGCAGCAGGGTGTGCGGAATGTGATCGACGTCGAGCAACTGGCCGAACAGCTTGCGGTTGCCGTTGACGCCACCCAGGCTGGTACCGGCGATATTCACCCCGTGATAGCCACGGGCACGGCCGATCAGCTTGGTCTTGGTGGCCTGGCCTTTCAGGCGCCAGTAGGCACGGACCATCTTCACCGCAGTGTCGGCGCACTCGGAACCGGAGTTGGTATAGAAGACGTGATTGAGGTTGCCCGGGGTCAGGTCGGTGATTTTCTCGGCCAGCTGGAACGACAGCGGGTGGCCGAACTGGAAAGCCGGCGAGTAATCGAGCACGCCCAATTGGCGCGATACTGCTTCCTGGATCTGCTTACGGGTGTGACCGGCGCCGCAAGTCCACAAGCCGGACAGGGCGTCATAAATCTTGCGGCCCTTGTCGTCGGTCAGGTAGCTGCCTTCGGCGGCGACGATCAGCCGTGGATCGCGCTGAAAATTGCGGTTGGCGGTATAGGGCATCCAGTGGGCGTCCAGCTTGAGCTGGCTGGCCAGACCGACAGGAGCGTTTTCAGGCAGATTCATCGGACAAGTCCTCGCAAGGCAATTGGGCAGCGACAAGTGTTGTTGTGCCTAAATTGGCATGGGCTTAAGGTTTGGAAAATCTGGCTTTTCTAATCTTCAGATCACCACCGGCTAAACATTAATTCACAACATCCAGCCGCAACGATGTTACAAAGTGTTTCCATGCACCCCGGCAAGGCGCATGATGCGGGCGGCCCCTTCAGGAGACTTGGCGCAGGACGCGCAAGCACACTCACCATGAAAACCATCCTGTGTTTACTGATCTGCGCCCTGGTTGGCGCCGCCGTACAGTTTGCCGGTGTGCCTCACGGGCTGTTGCTGGGCGCCATCGTCGCCAGCGCCATGTTGGTCAGCCGGCTGCGCTTTACCCCCGACCTGCGCTTTGGTCTGGAATACGTGCAACTGGTCATGGGTATCGCCACCGGCTTGATGTTCGAAGCCTGGGACAGCGACACGGTGGCCAGCATCCTGCCGAGCCTGGGTTTTCTGCTGCTGTGCCTGAGTGCGCAGATTGCCATCGCCGGCCTGTGGCTGTTCAGGGGGTGCGGCTGGAGCCTCAAGGATTCACTGCTGGCGGTGTACCCCGGCGCCCTGGCTGCGGTGTTCGACTTGCTCGAGTCGGAACGGGCTTCGAGCAAGGTGATCGTTGTGCACCTGATGCGCCTGGTGTCGATTACCCTGCTGGTCAGCCTGAGCATTCGCGCCGGTAGCGATGTTCCTGCAAGCGCGAGCACCGCGCTTAATCCAGGCCTGTTGCTGACCCTGGCGTCGCTGCTTGCCCTGTGCATCCTGCTCGGGCGCCTGCTGCTCAAGCTTGGTGTTCCTGCGCCCTTCATGCTCACGGCGATCATCGCCACGGCGGTCTATGTAAAGCTGGGCTTGCTCCAGGCGTTTCATCTGCCCGGCTGGAGCGTCGATTTTGCCGCGCTGATCCTCGGTGTGCTGATCGGCGCCAGGTTCAGGGAAATCAGCCTCAAGGAGCTGGTCCGTCACGGCGGCGCCGGGCTGATGTCGGTGGGCCTGATGCTGCTGGTCGCTGCCGTCTTTGCCGGCGTGGCCGCCAAGGTGCTGGGCAGTGATCCATTCACTTTGTGGCTGGCCTACATGCCCGGGGCCATCGAAACCATTGCCATCGTCGCCTTCAGCGGTGGGCTGAACGTGGTGATGGTGCTGTCGCACCACCTGGTGCGCATGCTGCTGTTGCACTTTGCCCCGGCCCTGCTCGTCCAGGCGCGCCGCTGGCGCGAGAATGTCTGATCAGCGTATGTTGTCTGCCTTTCATGTTCCTCAACGCAAAGGCACCGCGTGAAACGTCCACAACCCCTGGCCCAGGTCAGCGATTTCGATATCCGCCTGCTGAAGATCTACCGCAGCGTGGTGGAGTGCGGCGGCTTTTCGGCCGCCGAGAACGTCCTGGGCATTGGCCGCTCGGCCATCAGCCAGCAGATGAGCGACCTTGAGCAGCGCCTGGGCCTGCGCCTGTGCCAGCGCGGGCGCGCCGGTTTTTCGCTGACCGAGGAGGGCCGCGAGGTGTATCAATCGGCGTTGCAATTACTCAGCGCCCTGGAAAGCTTTCGCACCGAGGTCAACGGCCTGCACCAGCATTTGCGTGGCGAACTGAACATCGGCCTGACCGACAACCTGGTGACCCTGCCGCACATGCGCATCACCCATGCCCTGGCCCAGCTCAAGGACCGCGGCCCGGACGTGCGTATCCAGATCCGCATGATCGCCCCCAGCCAGGTCGAGCAAGGCGTGCTCGATGGCAGCCTGCACGTTGGCGTGGTGCCGCAGACCAGCCCGCTGTCGGGCCTTGAGTACCAGCCGCTGTACAGCGAACGTTCGCTGCTGTACTGCGCGGTCGGTCATCCGTTGTTTTACGCCGACGACCGGCAACTGGACGATGAGCGCCTCAACAGCCAGGACGCCATCGCCCCGACCTTCCGCCTGCCCGCCGATGTCCAGGCCCACTACCAGGCGCTCAACTGCACCGCCAGTGCCTCGGACCGCGAAGGCATGGCCTTCCTGATTCTGACCGGGCGCTACATCGGCTACCTGCCCGACCACTACGCGACCTTCTGGGTACAACAAGGCCGGCTGCGGGCACTCAAGCCCGCCGAGCGCTTTTATGACCTGAGCCTGTGCTGGGTAACGCGCAAGGGCCGGCGCCCGCACCTGGTCCTGGAAAGCTTCCTCGAAAGCCTGGCGGCTACTCGCTGAGGGCTAATGCTGGTAGGTTAGCCAGTCATAAGAGATACCCATTGCCTTGTCTGGAATCGTTCATGACCTTTGAAGTCCCTGCGCATCGCCTCCAAGCCTCGGGCAAGCCCGCCGGCCGCATTCGCCAGAAGAACGAGCAGGCCATCATCCAGGCCGCCGAGGACGAATTCGCCCGCCACGGTTTCAAGGGCACCAGCATGAACACCATCGCCCTCAAGGCCGGGCTGCCCAAGGCCAACCTGCATTACTACTTCACCAACAAGCTCGGCCTGTATGTGGCGGTGCTGAGCAACATCATCGAGTTGTGGGACAGCACCTTCAACGCCCTGACCGTCGACGACGACCCGGCCCTGGCCTTGAGCAGCTACATTCGCACCAAGATGGAATTCTCCCGGCGCAACCCGCAAGCCTCGCGGATCTTCGCCATGGAGATCATCAGCGGCGGGCAGTGCCTGAGCGACTATTTCAGCGAAGACTACCGTGCCTGGTTCAAGGGCCGTGCCGCGGTGTTCCAGGCCTGGATCGACGCTGGCAAGATGGACCCGGTCGACCCGGTGCACCTGATCTTCCTGCTCTGGGGCAGCACCCAGCACTATGCCGACTTCGCCACCCAGATCTGCCAGGTCACCGGCCGCAGCCGCCTGACCAAGCAGGACATGGAAGATGCCAGCAACAATCTTATCCAAATCATTCTTAAAGGCTGTGGCCTGACACCTCGCGACTGAATCTGCCTTATGCCTTTTACCCTGCTCGACACCTGCGAGTTTCGCGAAGAGATTCGCAAGAGCCGTTTCATCACCCTGGCTGCACCAATCAGTAGCCCGGCCGAAGCCATGAGCTTCATCGAACGCCACAGCGACCTCGCCGCCACCCACAACTGCTGGGCCTGGAAACTGGGCGGGCAATACCGCAGCAGCGACGACGGCGAACCCGGCGGCACCGCCGGGCGGCCGATCCTGGCGGCCATCGAGGCGCAGGACTGCGACCAGGTGGTAGTCTTGGTGATCCGCTGGTACGGCGGCATTCAACTGGGCACCGGCGGCCTGGCCCGCGCTTACGGCGGCGGCGCCAACAAGTGCCTGCAGCAGGCAGAAAAGCGCTTGCTGGTCAGCCGCAGCGAACTGACCTGCAGTTGCAGCTTCAGCGAACTGGCACTGCTCAAATTGCGCGTGGCCGAGGCTGATGGCCTGGTGCTGGACGAAAAGTTCACCGCCAATGGCGTCGACCTGCGTCTGGCCCTGGGCGAGGAACAGATCGAGGCGCTGCAACGCCAGCTGGCCGACCTCAGCCGTGGCCGCATCCTGCTGGAACGGGCCTGAACATTTGCCCACATTCACTGTGGGCCCGGCTGTGGATAAGCTCTGGGCATTCGCCTGCGAGCCTTTAACCACGGGGCCTGCAGAAGAACGATCATATTTTGATCAAGATTTCATGACAGCGCTTGAACTGGCGAAAAATCAGTAAGTTATCCCCAGTTATTGCGCATGCAAGCCACCACTACACGGCTTGTACCCAGCCTGCATGCTTGCACACAAATACTGTGGAGCAAGCTGTGGATAAGCCGTGCACCCCTGCGCCAACAGCTTGCCGGGCCACGGCTTGGCTAGACTGGTTATTCTTTGATCAACGTTTGATAACCCTCGAAAGGAGTTCTCCATGTCCACGAACAAAATCGCCCTGATCATCGGCGCCTCGCGCGGCCTGGGCCTTGGCCTGGTGCAACGCCTGGTGGAAGACGGCTGGAACGTGATCGCTACCGTGCGCGACCCGGCCAAGGCCGATATCCTCAGCGCCCTGCCCGGCGTGCAGGTCGAAACCCTGGAAATGAACAGTGGCAGCCAACTGGATGCCCTCCAGCAACGTTTGCAGGGGCAGGTGTTTGACCTGCTGTTCGTCAATGCCGGGGTCATGGGCCCGGGTGACCAGAACCCTGAGCGCGTGCAACTGGCCGATGTGGGCGAGCTGTTCCTGACCAATGCCGTATCGCCCATTCGCGTGGCCCAGCGCCTGGCCCCGCAACTGCGCGAAGACGGCGTGCTGGCGTTCATGAGTTCGATCCTTGGCAGCGTCGCCATTCCCGACGGCAGCGAGATGTGCCTGTACAAGGCCAGCAAGGCGGCCTTGAACTCGATGATCAACAGCTTCGTTACTCTGCAACAGCCACAGCAAACCGTCCTGGCCATGCACCCGGGCTGGGTGAAAACCGACATGGGCGGGGAAAACGCCGAGATCGACGTGCTCACCAGCACCCGCGGCATGCTTGAGCAGATCAAGGCCAATGCCGGCAAAGGTGGCTTGCAATTCATCAACTACAAAGGCGAAAGCCTGATCTGGTGAAACCTCGCGCGGTGGGTGTAGACTCGACACCTCGCCCACCGCGGCGGACCTGGATCAGCAGACAGGGCAACACTGAGCTGGCTAACCTGAACCCACTTTCAGAGGAGCCGGCACCATGCCTGCGACCCGTATCTGGTTGAAAAACCCCCTGGCCATCTTCACCGCCAACACCCTCGACGCCCGTGGCGGCCTGGTCATCGAAGACGGCCGTATCAACGAAGTTCTCGGCCTAGGGCAAGCCCCGGCCCGCCCCTGTGGACAAGTCTTCGACGCCCGCGAACACGTGGTGCTGCCGGGGCTTATCAACACCCACCACCACTTCTATCAGACCCTGACCCGCGCCTGGGCGCCGGTGGTCAATCAGCCTTTGTTCCCCTGGCTGAAAACCCTCTACCCGGTCTGGGCCCGGCTGACCCCGGCCAAGCTTGAACTGGCGACCCGCGTGGCCCTGGCCGAGCTGTTACTGTCGGGCTGCACCACTGCCGCCGACCACCATTACCTGTTCCCCGATGGCCTGGAAAACGCCATCGACGTGCAGGTCGAAGCGGTGCGCAAACTGGGCATGCGCGCCATGCTCACCCGTGGCTCCATGAGCCTGGGCGAAGCCGACGGCGGCCTGCCGCCGCAACAGACAGTGCAACAGGGCGAAGTGATCCTGGCCGACAGCCAGCGACTTATCCACAGCTACCACGAGCGTGGCGACGGTGCGCAGATCCAGATCGCCCTGGCCCCCTGCTCGCCGTTCTCGGTCACCCCTGAGATCATGCGCGCCAGCGCTGACCTCGCCGCAGAGCTGGACGTGCGCCTGCACACCCACCTGGCTGAAACCCTCGACGAAGAAGACTTCTGCCTGCAGCGTTTCGGCCTGCGCACGGTCGATTACCTCGACAGCGTCGGCTGGCTCGGGCCGCGCACCTGGCTGGCCCATGGCATCCATTTCAATCCAGACGAGATCGCCCGCCTGGGCGCCGCCGGCACCGGCATCTGCCATTGCCCGAGTTCGAACATGCGCCTGGCTTCGGGCATCTGCCCGACCCTGGAACTGACCGGCGCCGGCGCGCCAGTGGGCTTGGGCGTGGACGGTTCGGCCTCCAACGACGCATCGAACATGATTCTCGAAGCGCGCCAGGCCCTGTACCTGCAACGGCTACGCTATGGCGCCGAAGCGATCACCCCGGAGCTGGTGCTGGGCTGGGCCACCCGCGGCTCGGCGCAGTTGCTCGGGCGTACCGACATCGGCGAACTGGCGGTGGGCAAACAGGCTGACCTGGCCTTGTTCAAACTCGATGAACTGCGCTTCTCCGGTAGCCACGATCCACTCTCGGCGCTGCTGCTGTGCGGCGCCGACCGCGCCGACCGGGTCATGGTCGGCGGCCAGTGGCGGGTGATCGATGGCCAGATCGAAGGCCTCGACGTGCAGAAACTGATCGCCGATCACCGTCAGGCCGCCGCCCAGTTGATCGCTGGCTGAAGGCTCAAAGGCCGAGCAATGCCAGCATGATGAAGGTGGCGAACAGCACGAAGTGGGTCATGCCCTCGATCGCGTTGGTTTCGCCATCGTTCAGGTTGATCGCGCTGACAATCAGGGTGATGAAGATCATCACCGTTTGCACCGGTGTCATGGCCATCTGGAACGGCTGGCCAGTGTAGAGCGCCATCGCCTCCATCAGCGGAACGGTCAATATCACCGTGGACAGCGACGCGCCCAGGGCGATATTGACCACCGACTGCATGCGGTTGGCCAATGCTGCGCGCAAGGCAGTGAGAATCTCCGGGGCGGCAGAAATGGCCGCCACCACAATTGCCATCAGCACCGGCGGCGCGCCGCTGCCTTCGAGGCCGTAGTCCAGGGTGTGCGACATGACTTCGGCAAGCAGGCCGATGATCACCACGCCGCTGACCAGAATCGCGATCGAGCGGACTTTATTCACCGGCGCCGGTGTACCGCCCTGCGGGTCGCGGCGCTTTTTCTGTGGATAGCTGTAACTGAAGAAGTAACTGTGCGGCCCGACCTGCATGCGCAGGAACAAGGCATAGAGCACCACCATCGCGGCGATGGTGAACCCCGAATAGAGCTTCCAGTCGGCCCGCGGAATGAACTCCGGCACTACCATCGACACGCCCATGGCAGTCATGATCATCACGCTGTAGGTGCGCGCCGAATCATCGTTGTACGACTGCTCGCCATGCTTGAGCCCGCCCATCAGCGCGGCCAGGCCGAGGATGCCATTGATGTCGAGCATCACCGCCGAATAGATGGTGTCCCGCACCAGGGTCGGCGACGCCTGGTTGCTCATCATGATCGCCAGGATCAGCACCTCGACCATCACCGCCGACAGGGTCAGGATCATGGTGCCGTAAGGGTCGCCGACTTTTTCCGCTAGCAGCTCGGCGTGCTGGGCCACGCGCATCGAGGCACAGATGATCGCCGCCACCAGCACCGCGCCGGCAAACAGCGCCAGGCCATGGCCATGTCCGAGCAGCTGGCCCTGCAGCGGCCAGGCCAGCGCGGCCAGCAGCACTGCGAGCAGCAGCGGCTTTTCCTGATTAAGAAGTGCAAGCATCGGCGGCCCTGCGCAGGTGGGTACTGGCTAGTGACTGTAGTCACTGTAGAAGGTTTCCCCGGCCAACCGCCTGGTCAGCTTTCTCCGCGCGGGCAGCGCAAGCTCTGTAGAATGGCGGCAACCGCACCTGATGAGATTTCACCACTATGTACGACTGGCTTAACGCTCTGCCCAAGGCAGAATTGCACCTGCACCTGGAAGGATCGCTGGAGCCCGAGTTGCTGTTCGCCCTGGCCGAGCGCAACAAGATCGCCCTGCCCTGGAATGATGTCGAAGCCCTGCGCGACGCCTACGCGTTCAACAACCTGCAAGAATTTCTCGACCTCTACTATCAGGGTGCCGACGTATTGCGCACCGAGCAGGACTTCTACGACCTGACCTGGGCCTATCTGCAGCGCTGCAAGGCGCAGAACGTGATTCACACCGAGCCGTTCTTCGACCCGCAGACCCACACCGATCGCGGTATCCCTTTCGAAGTGGTGCTCAACGGCATCAGCGGCGCACTCAAGGATGGCCAGCAACAACTGGGCATCAGCAGCGGCCTGATCCTCAGCTTCCTGCGCCACCTCAGTGAAGTAGAAGCGCACAAGACCCTCGACCAGGCCCTGCCGTTTCGCGATGCCTTCATCGCCGTCGGCCTCGACAGCTCGGAAATGGGCCATCCGCCGAGCAAGTTCCAGCGCGTGTTCGACCGTGCCCGCAGTGAAGGCTTCCTGACCGTTGCCCACGCCGGTGAAGAAGGCCCGCCCGAGTACATCTGGGAAGCGATCGACCTGCTCAAGATCCAGCGGATCGACCACGGCGTGCGCGCCATCGAGGACGAGCGGCTGATGCAGCGGATCATCGACGAGCAAATCCCGCTGACCGTCTGCCCACTGTCCAACACCAAGTTGTGCGTGTTCGACCATATGAGCCAGCACAACATCCTCGACATGCTCGAGCGTGGCGTGAAGGTCACGGTCAATTCCGATGACCCGGCGTACTTCGGTGGCTACGTCACCGAGAACTTCCAAGCCCTGCATGAACACCTGGGCATGACCCAGGAACAGGCACGGCGCCTGGCGCAGAACAGCCTGGATGCGCGGTTGGTCAAACCCTGACGGGCGGAAGGTGGGAACGGATTCGCCACGAAGGGTCGCACAGCGGCCCCAAAGACCGGACTGCGATGCAGTCCTTCGCGGCGATCCGACGTACCGGTGAATCTGCTCCCACTCCGCCCCCCGGAAGTTGTGCCAACCCCGAGTGTCACGGCATCTGCCTTCGGGCGCATTGTCAGCAGCGACCTCGCCAGACACCGTACCTCCTGGGTTCAGCCAGCAGTCTTCAACACGGCAACCTGGGCCATACGGTTGATGTGAGCCAGACCTGCGGCACTGATCTGCAGCATGCGCGAGGTTTCACTCTCGCGGATCCAGCCAGACTGCAAGAACAGCTTGAGCAGGCTACTGCCCAGCGCGCCGCCCAGATGCGGGCGATGATCGCTCCACTCACTGCAACAGCGGCAACTGCTGAAGCTTCGACGTTGATGCTGGGCCAGCGCCTCGATGAAAATGCCGTAGGTGGCGAACTGGCTACGTCCATACTGGGTGACTTCGATGTGCTGCTCGCTGCCCTCCAGCCAGCCAGCATCGAACAGGCGCTGATAAAGGTCCGCCGCCAGCTCGCCCCCCAGGTGATCACCGCACAGCCTCGCCCGGCGCATGGACAACGGGATGCCGCCCACCTCTTGTTCGCGGCTGTCTTCGGGGGTTTTGACCTGAATACTGGCCAGCGCTTCGACAGCCGCGCCGACCTCCGGCGCGGCCAGCCTGAAATAACGTTTGCGCCCCCGCGGCTCCAGCTTCAACAAGCCACTGGCCGACAACCTGGCCAGGTGGGCACAGGCCGAAGAAGGCGTCAGCCCGGCCATGCTGGCAAGCTCATCGGAAGGACGGGCCATACCATCGATCAAGGCCCATAGCATTGCACTGCGTTTCGGGTCGGCCAACAAGCTGGCGATCTGGCTGATACTTGTTACTGGCTTCATATCTCAAACTCCCTGCGAGATCATGTCTGATATCGATTGATTAACCATGTCGGCAGCATTTACTGCGAGGTGTCCGATGCCAGAAAAGCAGGAAGTGGAAGTTATCAGAACGTCGTGTGAGAGGCGTCAGTTGCCGCCCTGGACATGGAAGTATCTCTCGCTGGAAATGACTGCTGGATCCATTATAAGCCGCGTTGCGCGAACTTAATCCGGCGGATCTCCATGGTATGGGCAACCTTGGCAGGGGCCGTCTTCAAAGGCTCTGCAGAGACGTTTGCACATCTGCAGCCCAAGCCCCACGTTACATATCTTGCCCGCAACTGGCGGATTATTCTTGACGTTATATCGCCAGATAAAACCTACAATAAATTTTACTGTAACTCACAAATGCTACCTGCTAACCACGTAGGAATGTGGGAAATTCAAATTACTTTAGCCTGTAATGCCAGGCAACTTCTCAAACAATGCCTGACAACGAGCTCGAAGCATATTTCGCAACAACTGCACCGGCTTGCCCAGTTGCGCCCGGTGCGTGCACATCAGGTTCAACGGCGCGGCTTCACCATGCACGTGAGGCAACAGTAACCTCAAGCGCCCGGCCTGCACGTCATAGGCCACATCCAGCCAGGACTTGTAAGCGATGCCGACACCCGCCAGCGCCCAGCGCCGAACCACATCGGCATCGTCACAAAAGCGATCGCCGCTGACGCTCACGCCCACCTCATTGGCGCCCTCGCCAAAGCGCCAATGGTCATGCACGCGGTTGCCAAGCTGGTACAGCAGGCAATTGTGCTGGGCCAGATGCGCGACTTCCATCGGCGCGCCGTACCGGGCCAGGTAGGCGGGTGAGGCACACAGCACCCGACGGTTGTCCGCGCACACTGGCAAGGCCACCAGGCTTGAGTCTTCCGGGGCGCCATAGCGCAGGGCGATATCGGCCGGCTGGCGAAACAGGTCGGCATTGCGGTCGCCCAGCAACAGGCGCAGGTTCAGTTGCGGATGTTCGTGCTGCAGTTCATCGAGCCACGGCAACAGTACGTTGCGACCAAAATCGGACGGTGCCGACAACAGCAAGGTACCGCTGACTTGATCCTGCCCATGGGCCAGGATTCGCCGGCCCTCCTCCAGGCTCGCCAGGGCGGAACGGGCATGCTGCAAAAATCCCTCGCCCTCGGCGGTCAACCGCAGGTTGCGGGTCGAACGCGCCAGCAGGCGCACGCCCAATTGCTGCTCCAGACGCTTGAGCGAGGCGCTGGCCACCGCCGGTGACAAGTCGAGCAGGCGCGCCGCCGCCGACAGGCTGCCCAGTTCGGCGGCACGAACGAACAACTGCAGATCATCGATACGCACCCAACACACCCGCCATTATCAAAATAATATTGAAAGTATCTGTAGTTTTAGCGGCTTTTAACCGCAAGTGAAAGCACCAATCATGGCCCGCATTGACCACCCCACCGAGGAATCTCCATGAAAGCCATTGCCTACTATCGCTCCCTGCCCATCAGCGATGCAGCAGCCCTGCAGGACATCGAACTGCCAGCCCCGGAGCCTGGCCCACGCGACTTGCTGGTGGAGGTGCGGGCGATCTCGGTGAACCCGGTGGATACCAAGGTGCGCCAGAACGTGCAGCCAGAGGCTGGCGCCGCCAAGGTGCTGGGCTGGGACGTGGCCGGGGTGGTCAAGGCGGTGGGCAGCGAGGTCAGCCTGTTCCAGCCGGGTGACAAGGTCTACTACGCAGGCTCCATCGCCCGTGCCGGCGGCAACAGCGAGCTGCACGTGGTGGATGAGCGCATCGTCGGCCACATGCCGAAAACCCTCGGCTTTGCCGAAGCGGCGGCGCTGCCGTTGACCGCCATCACGGCCTGGGAGCTGCTGTTCGAACGCCTGCAAATCGCTGAAGGCCAGCAGGACCTGGGCCAGAGCCTGTTGATCGTCGGTGCCGCCGGCGGGGTCGGCTCGATCCTCACGCAACTGGCCAGCAAACTCACCGGCCTCAGCGTGATTGGCAGCGCCTCGCGCCCGCAAACCCAGGACTGGGTCCGTGAGCTAGGTGCCGATAACGTCGTCGATCACAGCCAGCCGCTGGCCGCCGCACTCAAGGCCCAGGGTATCGAGCAGGTCACCCACGTGGCCAGCCTGACCCAGACCGACCAGCACCTTGATCAACTGGTCGAAGCCCTGGCACCGCAAGGCAAACTGGCGCTGATCGATGATCCCAAACAGCTGGACGTGACCAAACTCAAGCGCAAGAGCCTGTCGCTGCACTGGGAGTTCATGTACACCCGCTCGCTGTTCGAAACCGCCGACATGCTCGAACAGCACAAGCTGCTCAACCGGGTGGCCGAACTGATCGACAGCGGCACGCTGAAAACCACCCTCGGCGAACACTTCGGTACCATCAATGCCGCCAACCTGCGCCGCGCCCATGCCCTGCTGGAAAGCGGTGCGGCCAAGGGCAAGATCGTCCTCGAAGGCTTCTGAAAAGGCGCGCCCACCTCGTTTACGGGGTGGGCGCGACCGTCAGTCCGACAACTGATCCAGGTCATTCCGCTGCCCGTGGCCGGCGCTACAATGCATCAGCCAACGCCAACCTCAGGTATGCAGATATGAATATCCAGGTCAGTGCATCAGCAAAAAAGCCCGGCTGCCCCTGGCAGGTCCAGCTCGACCAGCACGTGGTCAGCTTTCGCAGCGAGGCCGAGGCCCGCGCCTTCGTCAACACCCTGCAAACCCGCCTCCAGGCACCCCACCCACTCAAACGGAGCGGCTGAGGTTCAGCCTGCGGGTGAGCATTGCCACGCTCACCACCGCCAGGCCACACAGGCTGATGACGATGGCCATCGGCACCGCCGTGCCGTCGTGCAGCACCCCCACCAGCGCCGCCGCCGCGGCCGCCACACTGAACTGCAGGCAACCGAGCAGGGCTGAAGCGCTGCCGGCACGGGCGCCCTGCCCGCTCATGGCGCAGGCCGAGGCATTGGGGATGATGCAGCCGAGGCTGGCGATACAAATGAACAACGGAATCAGCAATGGCCACAGCGCTGCCGGGTGCAGGGCGCTGATGCCCAGCAAGGTCAGGCCCGCCGCCAGGTAAACCCACACCGCCCGGGCCAGCAAGAAGGCCGGGCCACGCTTGGCCAGCAGCCGTGCGTTGACCTGCGCCACCAGAATGAACCCCGCTGCGTTACTGCCGAACAGCCAGCCATAGTGCTCGGCCGGCACCCCATAGAGCTTGATGAAGACGAACGGCGAGCCGGCGATGTAGGCAAACATGCCAGCGATGGCGATACCGCCGGTCAAGGCGTGGCCGAGGAAGATACGGTCCTTGAACAGCCGGCCGTACTGGCGCAGCGAACCGGACAACGGCGGGCGTGGCTGGTTGGCCGGCAGGCTTTCCGGCAGGCCCAGGGCCACGGCCAAAGTGCACAGGGCACTGAACAGGGTCAGGGCAATGAAGATCGACTGCCAGCCGTACAGGTTGACCATCAGGCCGCCGAGCATGGGCGCCAGGATCGGCGCCAGGCCCATGACCAACATCAGCTGCGAGAAGACCTTGGCCGATCCCACCGCATCGCACTTGTCGCTGACGATTGCCCGCGACAGCACCATCCCGGCGCAACCGCCGAGGGCCTGGACGAAACGCGCCAGAATCAATGCATCAAGGCTCGGGGCGAAAGCGCAGGCCAGCGACGCCAGGGTGAACAGGGTCACCCCGACCAGCAGCGGAATGCGCCGGCCAAAGCGGTCGGCCACCGGCCCATAAGCCAGTTGGCCCAGCGACAGGCCAAGGAAGTATGCCGCGAGGGTGGTCTGGATGTGCTTCTCGTCGGTGCCAAAGGCCAGTGCCATGGCCGGGAAACCGGGCAGGTAGAAGTCGATCGCCAGGGGCCCGAACGCACTCAAGGCGCCGAGAATCAGGATGGTTCGCAGGTTCATCGGAAATCCGTAGCAGGCTAAGCAAGTCCGCTAGTCTAACCGCCCTGCCGGGGTTTCGCTGACAGAGTTACGCCTGCGCGATGAATCTTTTAGCCACCGCGCGGGCGTCGGCGGTCAGGCTGGCTCGGCGCCGTAGCCCTCGGCACGAATTGCCTTGAGAATATTGTCTGCCGGTAAATCGCTCTGCACTTTAACCTGCTTGCGCGCCAGATCGATCTCGACCACAGCCTCATCATCATGCTCGCGAACGGCACGCGTGATAGCTTTGGCGCAATGGCCGCAGGTCATTCCTTGAACAGTGAATACTTGCATTGCAACAGCCTCCTGTGGGGTTTGAGCGCAGTTTCAAGCTTGCCATCGGGGCAAGGTCAAGTGCGAGGATTGCCTGCCGGGCTGGAAATCAGCGCGCCGCTCCGCCAAGCTGCAAGCCTGAGAATCGATTTGCAGGAGTTTGAATTCATGCGCAGGGCAGCTTTGGGCCTTTTCGGCCTGCTGGGAGTAATGGGCCTGGTGCCCGCGGCCAGTGCCGAGGGCAACGCCGACTACAGCATTCTGACCATTTCCCGCGAGCGCCTGGAAGTGGCGACCTCGTGCGAGATCGGCGTGTACCTTAATGACCAGCTTTCGGCGCGGCTGTTCCAGGAACAGTCGACCTCGTTCAACCTGCCGCCGGGCAAGGTCGCGGTGCGCCTGCGCCTGCTGCCGGCACAGATGCCGGGCTGCCAGAACGGCCTGGAGAACCAGCGCAACCAGAAGCTCACGCTTAAGGCCGGCGAGATCAATAAATACCGCATCGCCGTGGACCAGAATGGCCTCAAGCTGATCAGGGCCGGCCTGGGCTATTGACCTTCCCCGCATGGCAAGGTTGATGCTTGAGGCCTGTCCAAGGAGGAGTGCCCCATGTCCGCATCTACCACGTTCGACCTGCCGATTGCCGGCATGACCTGCGCCAGCTGTGCTGGCCGGGTCGAGCGCGCCCTGCGCAAGGTCGTCGGTGCCGAACAGGTCAGTGTCAACCTGGCCACCGAACAGGCCCGCATCCAGGCCCCGGCCGACAGCTTGCCGGCGCTGGTCGAAGCCGTCGAACAAGCCGGCTACAGCGTGCCCGCGCAAACCCTCGAGCTGCAGATCGGCGGCATGACCTGCGCCTCCTGCGCCGGGCGCGTCGAGCGCGCCCTGGCCAAGGTCGCGGGCGTGCAGCAAGTCACCGTCAACCTGGCCAACGAACGCGCCCACCTGCAGCTGCTGGGCCAGGTCGACAGCAACGTGCTGATCGATGCCGTCAGCCAGGCCGGCTACAGCGCCAGCCTGCCGCAGAGCGCCAAGGTCAACCAGGCCGACGCCGAACGCCGCCTGCGCAAGGAGCGCTGGTCGGTGGCCCTGGCGGTGCTGCTGGCCCTGCCGCTGGTGCTGCCAATGGTCCTGCAACCCTTCGGCATCCACTGGATGCTGCCGGCCTGGGCGCAGTTCGTGCTGGCCACCCCGGTGCAGTTCATCCTCGGTGCGCGTTTTTATGTCGCGGCCTGGAAAGCCGTGCGCGCCGGGGCCGGCAATATGGACCTGCTGGTGGCCATCGGCACCAGCGCCGGTTACGGCCTGAGTCTCTACGAATGGGCCACAGCCAGCGCCGGGGTCATGCCGCACCTGTACTTTGAAGCATCGGCGGTGGTGATTGCCCTGATTCTGCTGGGCAAGTACCTGGAAAGCCGCGCTAAGCGCCAGACCGCCAGTGCCATCCGCGCCCTGGAGGCCCTGCGCCCGGAGCGCGCGCTGTTGCTGGTCGACGGCCAGGAACGCGATGTCGCCATCAGCGAGCTGCGCCTGCATGACCTGGTGCTGGTCAAGCCCGGCGAGCGCTTTCCGGTCGATGGTGAAGTCGTCGAGGGCCAGAGCCACGCCGACGAAGCACTGATCAGCGGCGAAAGCCTGCCGGTACCGAAGCAACCGGGCGACAAGGTCACCGGTGGCGCGATCAACGGCGAAGGCCGCCTGCTGGTCCGCACCCTGGCGCTGGGCACGGAAACCGTGCTGGCACGCATCATTCGCCTGGTCGAAGACGCCCAGGCGGCCAAAGCACCGATCCAGAAACTGGTCGACCGGGTCAGCCAGGTGTTCGTCCCCGCCGTGCTGGTGCTGGCGCTGATTACCCTGGTGGGCTGGTGGCTGAGCGGCGCGCCGATTGAAACCGCGCTGATCAACGCCGTCGCCGTGCTGGTAATTGCCTGCCCGTGCGCCTTGGGCCTGGCCACACCGACGGCAATCATGGCCGGCACCGGCGTCGCGGCCCGCCACGGCATCCTGATCAAGGACGCCGAAGCTCTGGAACGCGCCCATGCAGTGAATCGCGTGGTGTTCGACAAGACCGGCACCCTGACTTCCGGCAGCCCGCGCATCGTCCACAGCCGTGCGCTGGTCGGTGACCAGGCACAGCTGCTGCAACTGGCCGGCGCCCTGCAGCGCGGCAGCGAGCACCCGCTGGCCAAGGCGGTGCTCGATGCCTGTGAAGAGCAAGGCCTGCGGGTCGCTGATATCAGCAACAGCCAGTCGCTGACCGGCCGGGGTATCGCCGGTAGCCTCGACGGTCGCGAGCTGGCCCTGGGCAACCGCCGCCTGCTGGATGAAAGCGGCTTGCAGCCTGGTGAGCTGGCCGTCGATGCCCTGGCCTGGGAAGCCGAAGGCCGGACCCTGTCGTGGCTGCTCGAACGCAGCCCGCAGCCGCAGGTGCTGGGCCTGTTCGCCTTCGGCGACAGCCTCAAGCCTGGCGCCGGGCAAGCGGTTCGCCAATTGGCCGGGCAAGGCATCAGCAGCCACCTGCTGACCGGCGACAACCGCGGCAGTGCCAAGGTGGTCGGCGAAGCCTTAGGCATCACTGACGTGTATGCCGAGGTCCTGCCTGCCGACAAGGCCGCCACGGTTGCCACGCTCAAGCAGTCCGGGGTGGTGGCCATGGTCGGCGACGGTATCAACGACGCCCCGGCCCTGGCCGCTGCGGACATCGGCATCGCCATGGGCGGCGGCACCGACGTGGCCATGCAGGCGGCAGGCATCACCCTGATGCGCGGTGACCCGCGCCTGGTACCGGCGGCCCTGGAGATCAGCCGCAAGACGTACGCCAAGATCCGCCAGAACCTGTTCTGGGCGTTCATCTACAACCTGATCGGCATTCCCCTGGCCGCCTTCGGCATGCTCAACCCGGTGCTCGCCGGCGCCGCCATGGCGCTGTCGAGCGTCAGCGTGGTGAGTAACGCGCTATTGCTGAAAACCTGGAAGCCGACCACCCCGCCTGAGGACGATGCCCAATGAATATCGGCCAAGCCGCCCGCCGCTCGGGCCTGAGCGCGAAGATGATCCGCTACTACGAGTCGATCGGCCTGCTCAAGCCGGCCCTGCGCAGCGACAGCGGCTATCGCCTGTACCAGCAGGAAGACCTGCACCAACTGGCATTCATCAAGCGCTCGCGGGACCTGGGGTTTTCATTAGAAGAAGTCGCCCGCCTGCTGACCCTGTGGCAGGACCGCCAGCGCGCCAGCGCCGACGTCAAGGCCCTGGCCAGCCAGCACATCGACGACCTCAACCGGCGCATCGAGGAACTGGTGAGCTTGCGTGACACCTTGAGCGAACTGGTTGCCCACTGCCAGGGCGACGACCGCCCGGACTGCCCGATCCTCAAGGACCTGGCAGCCGGCGGCAGTTGCTGTCACTGACGCGTTTACTGGAGCCAGGGCGGCGCCGGTTCTTCGTCCTTGACCGTACCCCGCTCGGCGTCGGCCTTGGCCGCACGCCGGCGGGCTTCATCGATGCGCGCCGCGTCGATCTCGCGCATGACACCGTCAACGTCGGCACTGTGCTCGTCATCGGCGAACACCCCGGTCAACGGGCTTTCCGGCAACAGCTTGCCGGCCTGGTACAGGGCCCACATTTCACGGGCATAGCGCGTCTGCTTGAGCTCCGGGGCAAAACGGCCGAAGTAGGCGGCCATGTTGCCGACATCGCGCTCGAGCATGCTGAACGCGTGGTTGTTGCCAGCAGCGTCGACCGCTTGCGGCAGGTCGATGATCACCGGGCCGTCTGGCCCGAGCAGCACGTTGAACTCCGAAAGGTCACCATGGACCAGGCCGGTGCAAAGCATCAGCACGATCTGGCGAATCACGAAGGCGTGGTATTCGCGGGCCTGTTCAGGCTCCAGGTGTACGTCGTTCAGGCGTGGCGCGGCGTCGCCATGTTCATCGGCGACCAGCTCCATGAGCAGCACGCCATCAAGAAAATCATACGGCTTGGGTACCCGCACACCGGCATTGGCCAGGCGGAACAGCGCCGCCACTTCGGCGTTCTGCCAGGCGTCTTCTGCCTCTTTGCGGCCGAACTTGGAGCCCTTGGCCATGGCCCGGGCCTGGCGGCTGTTGCGTACCTTGCGGCCTTCCTGGTACTCGGCGGCCTGGCGGAAACTGCGCTTGTTGGCTTCTTTGTAGACCTTGGCGCACCGTAGCTCCCGACCGCAGCGGACCACATACACCGCAGCCTCCTTGCCACTCATCAGCGGTCGTAGTACTTCGTCGACCAGTCCATCTTCAACCAGCGGTTCAATGCGTTTTGGAGTCTTCATCGGTTTCTGTCGGGGGTCCTGTCTGGCCAAACACGGGATTGTTATAGGTCACAGGTTCTGCAACCTGCTTGTCGCTGAAGCAAGACCGCACTGCGTTGTAACGGCAATCAGCCTGACTTGCCATTCTTTTTCTGCCCGAAGGCGACCAAACGGTCACAAAATTCGGCAATTACCAATAAACACGGGGGATTTCCCCCAAGTAACACTTTATTTCCAGAGCACACGGCCGATGTAGTCTGCAGCAGCCTCGTACGTTTACAAGAAAAATTCTGGAGCGCGGATGAACATAAAACAAAAACTGACCTGGGCCTTCGCCGTAATCGCCGGCTTGCCGGTGATTCTGGTCGCCACCCTGGTGGTCCTCAACCTGCGCAGTGAAGCCCGCGAAGGCTTCGTCGACGGCAGCAGCCGCGAGATCCGCCAGGTGGCCAACGCCATGCAACTGTTCTTCGAAGGCATCAGCCAGAACGTCGACTACCTGGCCACCCAGCCACTGGTCAGCGCTACCGGCGGCGAGGTGAAAAAGTACCTGGGCGCCGATGCCGCGCAAATCGCCCTGGGCGAGCATGACAAGAAACTCTACGACTTCTTTGCCAGCCTCGCCGCCAGTCATCCGGCCTACTCCTACGTGTCCTACGGTCTGAGCGATGGCGGTTACGCGTTCTGGCCGGGCGATGCGAAAATGGCCAACTACGACCCGCGCCAACGCCCCTGGTACCAGGCGGCCATGGCCACCCCGGGCAAGACCCTGCGCACCGACGCCTATTACTGGGCCGGCGATGACGCCGTGCTGGTGAGCACCGTGCGCGCCGTGGCCAACCAGCTCGGCAACCCCGGCGGCGTGGTCAATATCGACGTCTCGCTCAAGCAGCTGACCGAGATCGTCAAGCAGATCAAGCTCGGTGAAAGCGGCTACCTGATGCTGCTCGAAGACAACGGCAACGTGCTGGTCGACCCACGCGATCCGGGGCACAACTTCAAGCAGCTGGGCAGCCTCGGCGAGGGTTACGCGCAATTGGCCAAGGCCGGCAAGGGCCTGGTCGAAGTCGAGCTGGACGGCGAACGCTACATGGCCAACATCTGGCCTTCGGAGCAACTGGGCTGGAATTTCATCGGCCTGATCCGCCATGACGAAGTGATGCACACCGCCACCCAGCTGACCTGGCTGGTCGCCGCTATCGCCATCGTGCTGGCGGCGGTGTTCGCCCTGGTCGGTGCGACTTTTGCCAAGCTCATCGTGCGCCCGATCCACAGCGTCACCAGCGGCCTGGAAGGCATCGCCCAGGGTGAAGGCGACCTGACCCGCAGCCTGGAGGTGCGCGGGCGCGACGAAACCGCGCAACTGGCCAACTGGTTCAACCAGTTCCTGGCCGCGATCCGCAACCTGATCCAGAGCATCGGCCAGGCGGCGAACAAAATCCTCGCCACCTCCAGCAGCTCGACCCAGGTTTCCCATGACATGGCCGAAGCCGCCGGGCGCCAGCGCGAAGCAGTGGACATGGTCTCGACCGCCTTCCACGAAATGGTCGCCACCGCCAACGAAGTCGCCCGCTCCTGCAGCCAGGCCGCCGATTCCGCCGACAGCGGCCAGCAGCAGGCCCGCGAAGGCCAACAGCAGATCGACGCGGCAGTGCAAAGCGTTGATCGCCTGAGTCAGGAGATCGAACAGTCGGCGCAGTCGATGCAGCAACTGGAGCGCGACAGCAATGCCATTCAGTCGATCCTCGGCACCATCCGCTCGATTGCCGAGCAAACCAACCTGCTGGCCCTTAACGCCGCCATCGAAGCTGCGCGCGCCGGTGAACAGGGCCGCGGCTTTGCCGTGGTCGCCGACGAAGTGCGGGCGCTGGCCAAGCGCACCGCCGACTCCACGGCAGAGATCGACCACCTGCTCGGCAACCTGGCCAACCGCACCAGTGAAGTGGCCCAGCAGATGCACGCCAGCCTGGAAGTGTCGCAACAGTCGGTCAGCCGTATCGGCCAGGCGCGCAACAGCTTCGGGCAGATCCGCGAGTCGGTGGACATCATCCGCGACATGAACACGCAGATCGCCACCGCCGCCGAAGAGCAGCACCAGGTGGCTGAGGACATCAACCGCCATATCAGCCAGATCCATGGTGATGCACAGCTGGTGGCGGAGCTGGCCAATTCGGCGCGCCAGGACTCGCAGAGCCTGGCCGGCTTGTCCAACGAGCTGGATGCGCTGGTACGGCGCTTTCGCACCTGAGGGCTACAGGCGCAGCTCGCCCGGGGTAAAGCCGAACAGGCCCTTGAAGGCGGCGATGTAGGCCGAAGTGGAGTCGTAACCGCAGCCCAGCGCGGCTTCGGTGACGCTCTGCCCGGCCTCCAGCGCAGTCAGCGATGACAACAGGCGCATGCGCTGGCGCCAGCCGCGAAAGCTCAGGCCGGTTTCGCGCTGGAACAGGCGCGTCAGGGTTTTTTCCGAGGTGTTCAGGCGCTGCGCCCACTGCGCGAGCGTCTGGCCCTGCTCGGGCTGTTCGAGCAGTTCGTTACACAGCTCGAGCAAGCGCGGGTGCTGCGGCAACGGCAGCGAAAAGCCCACCTCCGGCAGCGCCCGCAACTGGTCGAGCAACACCGCGACCAGCCGTGCCTCGGCGCTGTCGCCCTCGGCATAGTCCACCGGCAACAGGCAGAACTGCTTGATCAGCTCGCGGGCCAGCGGTGTCACCTCCAGCACCCGGCACTGCCCCGGGGCCCAGCTGGCTTCTTCGCGGCGAACATACAGGCTGCGCATCTCGGCCTGCATCGAGGTCAGCACCTCATGCTCGACTCCGGCCGGAATCCATACCCCCCACTGCGGTGGGGCAAAGTAGCTGCCGTCAGCGGTATAGACCCCGAGCACGCCGCTGATCGCATACGAGAACTGCACCCAGTCATGCCGGTGGCGTGGCGTCCACGAGCCGGCACCGAGGCTTTCGGCGCGGGCATACAGGGGCCGGGGCAAGCGCTCCAATTGGGGAATCGCCCGAGCGTTGAGTTTTTGTCCGTTACTCGGCATCAGTTGGCCTTATGTCGCAAGACGGTAAGCACTTGCCGAGCGTAGCCTCTGGGCTCGATGAATACAAAATGATTCGCAGGCCCGCCTATGCAAGCGCTCAAACACCTCAAACGCGTAGTAACCGACTGGTTCCTCTGCGGCATGTTCCTCGCCACCTTCCTCGCCTGGCTGTTCCCGCAGTTCGGCCGTAGCGGCGGAGCGCTGCATGCCGAGGTGGTGATCAATATCGGCGTGTTCCTGGTGTTCTTCCTGCACGGCATCAACCTGTCCAGTGAACAGATCCGCCACGGCCTGAAGAACTGGCGCCTGCACCTGATGGTCCAGGGCTGTACCTTCCTGGTCTTCCCGCTGCTGTGGTGGCTGGGCAATAAAGTGCTCGGCAGCCAGTTGCCGGCGCTGCTGATGCTGGGTTTCTTCTATCTGTGTGCCCTGCCCTCAACCATTTCCTCGTCGGTAGCACTGACCGGCAGTGCCGGCGGCAACGTGCCGGCGGCGATCCTCAATGCCAGCCTGTCCAGCGTGCTGGGCATCTTCCTCACCCCCTGGCTGGTGAGCCTGGTGCTCGGCAGCGGCAGCGACGGCATTGATCTGGGCGCAACCCTGCTCGACCTGTGCGCACTCCTGTTGCTGCCGCTGCTGCTCGGCCAGTTGCTGCGGCCCTGGTTCGGGCGCTTTTTCGCCCGGCACAAGCGCTACACCAATGTCATGGACAAGCTGGTGATCCTGCTGCTGGTGTATGCGGCGTTCTGCAACTCGATGGTTTCGGGCATGTGGCAGCAGCAAGGCGCCTCGGTAATCGCCATGGCCCTGGTGGGCAGCGCCGTGCTGCTGGGGTTGATTCTGCTGCTGACCACCCGCACCGCGCGGGCCCTGAACTTCAGCCCGGCGGACGAGATTGCGGCGGTGTTCTGTGCCAGCAAAAAATCCCTCGCTGCTGGCGCACCGATGGCCGCGCTGATTTTCGCCGGGCACCCGGGGCTGGGGCTGATCCTGTTGCCGATCATGATCTACCACCCGTTGCAGCTGATCGTCTGCTCGATCATGGCCGAGCACTACGCCAGTCGCCCGGCCCGGCAAGCCAGCCCGGCGGCGCTGGTCAACGCTCGATGATCGCCGTTACCCCCTGACCGCCGGCGGCGCAGATCGAGATCAGGCCACGGCCCTTGCCGGCATTGGCCAGCAGCTTGGCCATGTTGGCCAGAATGCGCCCGCCGGTGGCGGCGAAGGGATGCCCGGCAGCCAGCGAACTGCCCTTGACGTTGAGCTTGCTGCGGTCGATTGAGCCCAGTGCGGCATCCAGGCCCAGACGGGTCTTGCAGTACTCGGGGTCTTCCCAGGCCTTGAGGGTGCACAGCACCTGCGCGGCAAAGGCTTCGTGGATTTCGTAGTAGTCGAAATCCTGCAGGCTCAGGCCGTTGCGCGCCAGCAAGCGGGGCACGGCATAGGCCGGGGCCATCAGCAGCCCTTCATGGCCTTTGACGAAATCCACTGCGGCGGTTTCGCCATCGACCAGATAGGCCAGCACCGGCAAGCCGCGCTCGCGGGCCCAGTCTTCACTGCCCAGCAGCACCACCGAGGCGCCGTCGGTCAGCGGTGTGGCGTTGCCGGGTGTCAGCGTGCCCTTGTCGCTGCGCTCGAACACCGGCTTGAGGCTGGCGAGTTTCTCCAGGGTCAGGTCCGGGCGCAGGTTGTTGTCGCGGGTCAGGCCCAGGAATGGGGTCAGCAGGTCGTCGTGCCAGCCTTCGGCAAACGACGCGGCCAGGTTGTGGTGGCTGCGCAGGGCCAGTTCGTCCTGATCCTGGCGGGGAATGTGCCAGGTCTGCGCCATCAGCTCGCAGTGCTGGCCCATGGACAGGCCCGTGCGCGCTTCGCCATTGCGCGGTAACTCGGGCTTCAGATGCCCGGGGCGCAGGTGCAAGAAGGCCTTGAGCTTGTCGGCGGTGCTGCGCGCGCGGTTGGCTTGCAGCAGTATCTGGCGCAGCCCTTCATTGACCGCAATCGGTGCATCGGAGGTGGTGTCGACGCCACCGGCAATGGCGCTGTCAATCTGCCCCAGGGCAATCTTGTTGGCCACCAGCAGCGCCGTTTCCAGCCCCGTGCCACAGGCCAGTTGCACGTCGTAGGCCGGGGTCTGCGGCGATAGCCGCGAGCCGAGCACGCTTTCGCGGCTGATGTTCATGTCACGCGAATGCTTGAGCACCGCGCCGCCCACCACCTCGCCCAAACGCAGGCCATGCAGGCTGTAGCGCTCGATCAGCCCTTCGAGGGCAGCGGTGAACATTGCCTGGTTGCTGGCCTTGGCATAAGGGCCGTTGGAGCGGGAGAACGGAATTCGATTGCCGCCAATGATCGCGACCCGGCGCAATGAGCGCATACGTAACATCCTCTTTTACGAAACGGTCCGCTACAGCGTAGGTGTTTTTTGCCCAGTCGAACGACCAATGGCCAATCATGGTCCACACTTTGAAGCTATTTCAGGGAGAACCGCACATGAGCGACCGCTATATCGACTTCGCCAACTCCGACCTTGGCCGCCGTCTGGTAGGTGCCGTCGGCCTGCCCAGCCCGGCGCGCCTGGAACGTTGGCAAGCCGGCCGCCTGCGGCCGATCGAGGGCGCCCTGCTGCTCGGTGGCGGGTCGCTGGCAAAGACCGTCGAAACCTTCGCCAAGCGCCTGACCGATGAGTTGTACAGCTTTGCCAGCCCCGACCTTGAGGCCAGCGAATGGGTGGCAGGCTTGGGGCCCAAGCTCAAGGCGGTGGTGTTCGATGCCAGCGAACTGGACGATATCGACCAGCTCAAGCAATTGCGCGAATTCTTCCAGCCGCTGCTGCGCAGCCTGGCGCCCAGCGCCCATATCGTCATTCTCGGCCGCGCCCCGGAACAACTCGATGACCCGCTGGCGCAGGTTGCCCAGCGTGCCCTCGAAGGCTTCAGCCGCTCGCTGGCCAAGGAACTGCGCGCCGGCGGCACCCTGCAACTGTTGTATGTGAACGAAGCGGCCGAAGATCAACTCGAAGGCGCCCTGCGATTCTTTCTTTCGCCCAAAAGCGCGTTCATCTCTGGCCAGGTCCTGCGCCTGGAGGCCTGCGGCACAGCGGTCCAGGACTGGAGCCGGCCGCTGGCCGGGCGCAAGGCGCTGATCACCGGCGCCGCCCGTGGCATCGGTGCGGCGATTGCCGAAACCCTGGCCCGCGATGGCGCCGAAGTGATCCTGCTCGATGTACCGCCGGCCAAGGCCGACCTTGAGGCCCTGGCCGCGCGCCTGGGCGGGCGTAGCCTGGCCCTGGACATCTGCGCTGCCGACGCCGCGGCACAGTTGCTTGAAGGACTGCCCGACGGCATCGACATCGTCGTGCACAACGCCGGCATTACCCGCGACAAGACCCTGGCCAACATGACCCCGGAATTCTGGGACTCAGTGCTGGCGGTCAACCTCAAGGCTCCGCAACTGCTGACCCAGGCGCTGTTCGACAGCGGCGCCCTGCACGACAACGCACGTATCGTGCTGCTCGCTTCAATCAGCGGCATCGCCGGCAACCGTGGCCAGGCCAATTACGCCGCCAGCAAAGCCGGGCTGATCGGCCTGGCCCAGGCCTGGGCACCGAAGCTGGCCGAGCGCGGCGCCAGCATCAACGCCGTGGCCCCCGGGTTTATCGAAACACGCATGACCGCGGCAATTCCCTTCGCCCTGCGCGAAGCGGGGCGACGCATGAGTTCGCTGGGCCAGGGCGGTCTGCCCGAGGATGTCGCCGAAGCGGTGGCGTGGCTGGCGCAACCGGGCAGCGGCGCGGTCAATGGCCAGGTGCTGCGGGTTTGCGGCCAAGCCGTGATGGGGGCCTGAACATGAGCCGCACATGGATCGAGTTGGGCAGCACGGCGGCGCTTTCCGGGCTGTACCTGCGCGCCGCGCGCAAGCGCAAGATCAGCGGCGACCGCCTGCCCGGCACTGGCTTGCGCTGCCACTTGAGCGTCGACCCGCAGCAGCTTGAGGCTTACCGCAAACTCTGCCATTTCAGCGACGACGGGCGCCTGCCGCCGACCTTCCCGCATGTCATGGCCTTCGCCCTGCAGATGCAGTTGCTGACCGCAAAGGACTTTCCCTTGCCGCTGCTGGGGCTGGTGCACCTGCACAACAGCATTCGTGTGCTGCGCCCGCTGGGCGGCATCAGTCGCCTGCGTTTTAGCGTGCATGTAGAGAACCTGCAGCCCCATGAAAAAGGCGCCACCTGCGACCTGATCACCGAAGCCGAAGACGGCCTCGGCCTGATCTGGTCCGAAACCAGCCGCATGCTCTGCCGAGGGCTGAAACTGAGCGGCGACGCGCCTGCGGTAGACGAGCCCGAAACCCTGCCCTTGAGCGAACTGACCCGCTGGTACGCCGACAGCGATATCGGCCGGCGTTACGCCAAGGTCTGCGGCGACTACAACCCGATCCACCTCAGTGCCGCCAGCGCCAGGCTATTCGGCTTTCCTACCGCCATTGCCCATGGCATGTGGAGCAAGGCCATGGCCCTGGCCGCCTTGCGCGGGCACCTGCCGGTCAGTGGCTATGAGATAGGGGTGGGCTTCGTTAAACCGGTGCGCCTGCCCAGCGAGGTGATCCTCAATGCCAGCCCGGCCGCGGCCGAGGGCCAGTTGCAGCTCGACGGCCATGGCGAGCTGGTGCACATGCGCGGCGCCTGGCGGCCACTGAGCTGACAGCGCCCTCTTGCGTTGCGACGGCGCCCGCCTGAAGCTATGCCGCTTGAGGAGAGCCCCGATGAATTTGCAAGAACTGACCGAACGCCTGCACCGCATCCGCGACAACAACGACTGGCGCGGCTTTCACAGCCCGAAGAACCTGGCCATGGCCGCCAGCGTCGAGATGGCCGAGCTGGTGGAAATATTCCAGTGGCTGACTGAAGACCAGTCGCGCCAGTTACCGCCCGAGCAGCTGGAACACGCCGGCCAGGAAGTCGGCGATATCGTCCTCTACCTGTTGCTGCTGTGCAGCGAGCTGGGCCTGGACATGGAGCAGGTGGTCAGAAGCAAACTGGCCGACAGCGAAAGGCGTTTTGCCAAATGAACGACCGTCACTTCGATGAGCTGGCGACCCGTTTTGCCGAAAAAATCTATGGCGGTGCCAAAGGCGCGATCCGCCTGGCAGTACTCCAGGCGGACCTCGCCGAAGCGCTCCCTGATCGCCCGCTGCGGGTACTGGATATCGGCGCGGGCCTGGGTCATATGTCGCTATGGCTGGCCCAGCGCGGGCACCAGGTGACTCTGGCCGAACCCGCCGCGCCGATGCTCGACGGCGCCCGAGAGCGCTTTGCCGAAGCCGGCCAGCAAGCCACCTTCATCCAGGCACCGTGGCAGGACCTGCTCGGCCAGTTGACCGAGCCCTATGACCTGGTGCTGTGCCACGCGGTACTGGAATGGCTGGCCGAACCTGAGGCCATCCTGCCAGTGCTGCATCAATTGACCCGCACCGATGGCCTGCTGTCGTTGGCGTTCTACAACCGCGACGCGCTGGTGTACCGCAACCTGCTCAAGGGCCATTTCCGCAAGTTGCGCAGCAACGAGCTGGCCGGTGAAAAGCAGAGCCTGACCCCGCAAAAACCACTTGATCCACGCACGCTCAAGGCGCAACTTGAAGGCTTGTGGCAGGTCGAAAGTGAAAGTGGCGTGAGGGTTTTCCACGACTACATGCCCCGCGATTTCCAGGCCAAGGCCGAGCTGCTCGACCTGCTGGAAATGGAACTGGCGCATCGTCGTCACCCGGCCTTCGCCGGCCTGGGCCGCTACCTGCACTGGATCTGCCGACCGCGCTGAAGCGCACCCACCGGGAGGGTGACATGCCGTACCGTTTGACCCTGGGCCTGCTGTGCCTGGCCTTGGCCGCCTGCCAGGGCAGCAACCCGTATGTGGCCAGCTCCCGCCCGTTGCCCCCGGCCCCCGCACAGGCCGCCACGACCTTCGATGCCAGCGCCTACCCGGCCGCGCCGCGCGACTACGCCCGCTACCGCAGCTGGGCCTGGCTCAACGGCCAGTTGCCGGCGGGCAGCACCTATGCAGAGCCTGCACAGCTGGCCGATGCGGTCAGCAACGCCCTCGACCAGCGCGGCCTGCGCCCGGCGCGCAATGGCCAGGCAGGCGACCTGCTGGTGAGCGCCGACCTGCGCCTGGAACGGCGCCTGCGCCAGGTGCGCGAAGACTACTACCCCTACGACAACTACCCCTATGGTGGTTACGGCGGCTACGGCAGTTTTGGCCGCTATCACAATGGCTACGGGGCCTACGCCAGCGTGCCGCTGGTGCGCACATACGAGGTCGAAGTGATGGTGGTGCACGTCGAGCTGTATGACGCCCGCGACGGCCAGCCAGTCTGGAGCGCCAGCGCCGAGACCGCCAGCCAGGACTCCCAGGGCAAGCGCGCGGACGCGGTGCGCGAATCGGTGCAAAAGGCCCTGGCCAGCTATCCTCCCAGTTAAAGGTAATCGGAGAACCATCATGTTGCGCCGTCTCGCTTTACTCTCGCTCGCGCTGCTGCTCGGCGCCTGCCAGAGCAACAATGTCACCCAGGATTTCGACGCCAGCCGCGACTTCGCCGCTTACCGCAGCTGGGCCTGGCAGGAGCCGGGGCTGCAATACCGCCCGGATGACCCGCGGATCAAGAGCGACCTCACCGAACAACGCATCCGCCAGGCGGTGGCCGGCCAGCTTGACCAGCGTGGCCTGCGCCCGGCCCAGGGCAACAGCCGCCCGGACCTCAAGGTGCAGTCCTACCTGATCGTCGAGAACCGCCAGCAACAAGTCACGACCAATTATGGCGGCGCCTGGGGTGGCTACTGGGGCGGCTACTGGGGTGGGCCGATGTACAACGAAACCCGCAGCGTCGACTACAAGGTGGCAACCATCCAGGTCGACCTGTTCGACGCCCGCGACGGCAAGCTGGTGTGGCGCGGCAGTGCCGAGCAGATCATGAACAACTACCCGCCAAGCCCGCAAGAGCGCAACTCGGCAATCCAGAACACCGTCGCCAAGCTGATGGGCAACTACCCACCACGCTGAACCCCACCCGCCAGTCGCCATGCAGGCGACTGGCCATTATCTTGTCTACACTCCTTTGCACTGCTGCTGCCCCGCGCGGCCTTGGGCCGGCAAAGGAGTGCTCGTGTCTACTCGCTTTCCAGCACGGCAACGTGGCGCCATCGGCTTGATCGCCGCCCTGACCCTGGGCATGGCCTTATTGTTCGGGCTGTTGGTGGTCGACAGCGGGCGGCTCTACCTGGAGCAGCGCAAGTTGCAGCGGGTGGTCGATATGGCGGCACTGGAGGCAGCCGGGCAAAGCGCCGTGTGCAGCGGCCCCGGGCCCCAGGCCGCTGCCCTGGCCCAAACCAGCGCCAGCCGCAATGGTTTTACCCTGGCCGAAGGGCGAACCCTGGCCACCGCTTGCGGCACCCTGCAGACCGGCGTCGACAGCCTGCGCCGTTTTACCGTCAACCCCGCACGCAACGATGCGATCAGGGTTATCGCCCAGAACAGCGTGCCCACCAGCATCGCCGCCGGGGTGCAGGCGCTGGTTCGCGGCAATACCCTGCCTACCACCACCAACCTCACGGCCCAGGCCGTGGCGGCGACGCCGAAGCCACCCTTGGCCGTATTGCGCATCCGTACAACCCTGGCCGACATCGACTCACGCAAGTCGGCATTGCTCAATGCCCTGCTCGATCCGTTGGGTGGGCGGGTGCAACTGGATGCCCTTGGCTGGCAAGGCCTGGCCAACACGGATATCAACCTGCTCAAGTACCTGGACCAACTGGCAATTAACGTCAGTGTACAAGCCGGCAACTACGACGAGCTGCTGGGTAAGCAGCTGTCGGCCACGCAACTGATCCAGGCGGCAATCGACGTATTCAAACAAGGCAGCAACACCGCCATCGACGTCGCCACCAACCTGGGCAAGCTCACCGTCGCCACCGATGACAACCGCGTGCTCAAGCTCAATGAAATCCTCGATATCCAGGCCGGCACCGCCAAGGCCGGGCTGGACACCAGCCTGCAATTGCTGCAACTGGTGCAAGGGGTGATCCTGCTGGCCGACAAGTACAATGCCGCTTCGGTCGAGTTGCCCTTCAATGCCCTGGGGCTGGTCAGCGGCAAGGTGCAGATCAAGGTCATCGAGCCGCCGCGAATTTCCGCCATCGGCAATCCGCAGACCAACGACATCAGCGTGCAGACTGCACAGATCCGCACCCTGGTGTCGCTGAATACGCCGGTAGTCGATACCCTCGGCGGCATCGTCACGGAAGTGCTGAAGCTGGCCGCACCGCTGACCAATATCCTTAACAACCTGCTGCACCTGAACCTGCTGGGCACCGTACAGTCCCTGACCTGCGCACTCGGAGTGCCGTGCAAGGTCAGTGACATCGAAGCCCTGAGCAAAGCTGCGCGCATTGATATCAGCATCGACACGGTCAAGGCGACCAGCCGTGTCAGCGCCTACCGCTGCAGCCCCGACAAGCAATTGACTGCGTCAACCGACAGCGCGGCAGCCACGGTCACCATCGGCAAGATCGACAACCCGGCGACCTTCTTCAGCACCGGTAGCGGCACGGTCACCCCGATCCCGCTGATCGATATCGGTACCAACATCTGCACCAGTGTGCTCGGGCTGTTTCCCAAATGCGCAACCCGGGTGCCCTGGGTAGGCGGGGGCGTGGGCATCAAGCCGGATCCGCTGCAGGTACTGTCACGCCACGAGAACCTGCTGTTCAGTGGCGCCAACCTGCCGGAGATCGGCAAGCCTGCGCCTTACCTGAGCATGCAACCGATCAACGTGGTGCAAAGCCTGAGCACCACCATCGATACCCTTCCTTTGCAGGTCTACAAACCACAGAACGGTGATGTGCTGGGCGAGATCCTCAGTGTTGCCAGCAGCGTGCTGACCGGGGTGACGAATATCCTCAAACCGATGATCAAGAACCTGCTCAGCCCGCTGGTCGATCCCCTGCTCAACGCCTTGCTCAAGGTTCTCGGCATCGACCTGAACACGGTCGAGGTCAGTGCCAACCTGACCTGCTCCAGCTCCCGCGCTCAACTGGTGCTGTAGACCGGCAACTCGATACAGAACCGCGCCCCCAGCTCGGCGTTCTCGACACTCAGGCTGCCGCCCATGGTGTCGATGATGCCGTAGCTCACCGACAGCCCCAGGCCAGTGCCAACGCCCACCGGCTTGGTGGTGAAGAACGGCTCGAAGATGCGTTCGAGCAAACGCGGCTCGATGCCGCCGCCGTTGTCCTCGACCAGCAACCGCACCTGCCGGGCATCCTGCTCCAGCCTCACGGCAATCCACGGCTGCAGCTCGCGGTGCTGCTCGCGTCGGGCCAACAGGGCATCGCGGGCGTTGACCAGCAGGTTGATCAGCACCTGTTCCAGCTGATCCTGATGACCACTGACCTGCACCTGCTGCCCAGGTGCCTGCACATGCAATTCCACGCCCTTGCCGCGCAAGCCGTCGGCCAGCAACGACAGGGCGCCCTCCACCGCCTGCCAGGGCACGAACGGTTGCTGCTCAAGCTCCGAACGCCGACCGAACACGCGCATGTGGTCGACTACTTTGGAGGCGCGCAGCACCTGGGCATCGATACGTTTTAGTTTGTCTTGCAGGTAGTCGACCTCGGCATTGCCGTTTTCCAGACGCTTGAGCGCGTTGACCACGGCCATGCGCATGACGTTGAGCGGCTGGTTGATCTCATGGGCAAGGCCGGTGGCCATTTCGCCGAGGGTGGCCATTTTCGCGCTTTGCAGCAGTTGCTGCTGGGTGCGCCGCACTTGCGTGTTGTCGCGGCCCACCGCCTGGATTTCTTGCAACTGGCCGTGCTCGTCGAATAACCCACGATCAGACCACAACCACCAGGCATGCTCGCGCCCTGGCAGTTGCAGGCAGATCTCGGCGCTGCTCACCGGCTGCTCCGGGGTCAAGCCCGCCAGGCGTTCGACAAAGGCCTGGCGCTGGGTCGCGGACAGCCACTGGCCGAGGTTCACGCCGGCCAGTTGCGCGGGCGGGCATTCCAGGTAATCAGCCAAAGGCTGATTGCCGAACACCAGGCTCAGGTCCGGCCGGTAGCGGCAGATCATCGCCGGTGAATCCTCGACCAACACCCGATAGCGCTCCTCGCTCTGGCGCATTTTTTCCGTAGCCTCGGTGGCCTCGCTGACGTCCAGCCAGATGCCCACCACCTCCACCGGCAAACCGAGGTCATCGCGCAGCAGGCGCGCTTCATCCAGTACCCAGTGATAACCGCCATGCTGATCACGCAGGCGATAGCGGCTGCGGCTCTGGCCGTGCTGCAAGAGCATGCGCGTGCGCTCCAGCCACAGCAGCTGATCATCGGCGTGCAGCCACTGCCCCGGTTGCAGGGGCTCGCCGGCCAGCGGCTGCCAGCCGAGCATCGGCGTCAGGCTGGCGCTGCAGAACTCGGTGAGCAATGCGCCCTCGGCGTAGCGCTGGATGTAGATCACCGCTGGCGAGCTGGCGATCAGGTTTTCCAGGCGCGCCTGGGCAGCGCTGGCCTGCAGCTGTTGCGCCTTGATGTCGCTGATGTCGAGCATAAAACCCTGCACCCGGCGATTGCCGCCGCTGCCGTGCACCTGGCCGCACAAGCGATACCAGCGCGGCTGCGCCTGGGTGCTGTGATCAAGCAGGCGCAGGCTCAGTTGCAAGGCGCAGCCCTGGCGCTGCAGCTCGGCAAACGCCAGCTGGACCGCCTCGCGGTCTGCCGGGTGCACGCGGCTCAGCCATTGGTTAAGGGTAAGCGCCGCCGGAACGCCCAGGCTCTGGGCCAGTGCCGGGTCCAGATGCAACTGCGGCTCGTCCAGACGCCATTGCCACCAGCCGGCCCCCAACTGCAGCTGCAGGCTGTCCAGGCGCTCGCTCTGCTGGTGCAACTGGTGCGCAGCCAGGCGAGCGAGCAGCGGTTCGACAAAGGCGGCGGCGACCAGCAGGGCATCCTCGGCCTGCAGCACCTCTTGCGGCTCGATGCAGATCAGCCAGGCCTGGTTGACCTGGCCCTGGGCAAACGCCAACAGGTAAGTCGCCAGCCCTGGAAACAGGGCCTGTAGCGCGGGCTCACTGGCACTGCTTAGCATGCTCGCCGGCAACTGCCGATCGAGCAACGGCGCAAGCTGTTCGTCACGCAGCCAGTGCAGCGCATCGCCACTGCAGGCGTAGATCTGCCAGCCCTGCTCGGTTTGCACCAGCACTCCCGCGCCACGGGCCCGCCAGTGGCGTACCAGCCAGTTGAGCTGTTCTTCGGCCACCGCTTGCAGGCGTTCGATGCTGCAGGCGCGCAAGGCGCAGGCCAGGTGCGCAGTCAGGTGTTGCTGGCGCTCGGCAGCCAGGGCTTGCTGGCGGTGCAGCAACAGGTCGCCGATATCGAATAGTTGCAACAACCAGCCATCGCCCTGGGCTTGCAACCAGCCGCGGGTGTGCAAGGTGTGGCCACCGGCCGCCTTGAAGTCCAGTTCCAGAAGCTGCCCCTGCCAGTCTGCCGGCTCGCCTTCGAGCACCAGCAGGCTGTAGGGCTGCACGTAGTCGTGCAGACGTACCCCGGCCTGGGTCGGCAGCGCCAGCGCCGCGCGCAGCGGGCCGGCCTGGCGCAACACCCTGGCCGCGCCATCGAGCCACAGTTGCAGGCCCACCGCCGGCACCTCGGGGGCTTGCGCCACGGGCTCTTCGACCGGCGCCGCGCGCCCGCGCCAGCGCTCGAACAGGCTTTGCCCGCCACTCACAGCTGCAGGCTCGCTTCGGCCTTGAGGCTGTCGGGCAGGCGCGGCACCTCACCGATGCCCGGCAGTTTCAGTACCGGCAATACCGCCGTCAGTTTGCTCTTGGCGTAGTTGATCTTCACCGTCAGCAGCTTGCCCGGGGTAAGGACAACCTTGGCATCGCTGCTGAACTGGAAAGCCAACGGCGCTGGCATCCACGCCAGTTGCTCGCCGAGCACGCGCTTGGCCAGCGCCTCGACATCAGCGCCGTAAGTGGCGCTGGCAGGATCCAGCGCCACACAGCGGCGTACCGCTTCACTGCTGGCCTGGTTGAACGATTGCAGCATCAGCATCGGCAGGCCGTAGCTGACCACCCCGTAGAAGACCGCGAAGAAGATCACGAATACCGCGACAAACTCGAGGGCTGCCGCGCCTTTTTGCCGCTTGCACAGGCTTGCTTGCATGATCGCGTCTACCCTGACAGTGACACCTGAAAGACAGCATAGAATCATTCACCACAAAGGGATGGCCTTTCGCCAATGCAAAGCATTGTTCTGCTGCTGTGGCTTGCCTTGTGCTCTGAACAAGATCTGCGCGAACGCCAGATCGCCAATACCCTGACCCTCGGCGCCGCCGCCTGCGCCCTGGGCTACCTGTTCGTTACCGGACACACCTGGATTGGCGCCGACGCCAGTGAAGGCGGCCTGGCGCTGGCCATCGTCATGCTGCTGACCCTGCCCGGCTACATGCTTGGCCGCCTCGGCGCCGGCGATGTGAAATTGCTCGGTGCCCTGGCCCTGGCCACTGATCGCATGCACCTGTTGGGGACATTTATCGGTGCCGGCGTCGCGGTGCTGGCCTGGCTGCTCAGCCGCCGTTGGCTTTGGTCCCTTTTAAGTCAGAAGGTTAAGAACCGTCTGAAGCAATTGAGCGAAGAATCGTCAAAAAAACAGCCGTTCGCGCCATTCCTGCTGGTCGGTTTTCTACTGGCGGCGGTCTGGATCAATTAGCCGAATACCGCACGCAAAAGGATGTACAAACCTTGTACATAGTCAAAAAGTGCGACTACTTTCTAGTGTGTGCCAGGAATGGATCCAGGCTCGACCTGGCCGCGGGAACACCAAGGCGAATAGCGCAGGGAGTAGCATGTGAGCAAGCCAGTCAGTGAGTTGAAGGTGCTGGTCGTGGACGACCAGCCACTGATAGTCGAAGAGTTGTGCGAATTTCTCCAGGGCAGCGGCTACCGTTGCCTGCCCTGTCATTCCAGTACCCAGGCCATCGAGCAGTTCAGTGTCGATCAGGAGATTGCCCTGGTGGTGTGCGACCTGCACATGCCCGACTGCGATGGCCTCGAACTGATGCGCGCGCTCAAGGCCATTGCCGGGCCGCAGCGTCAGTTCGAAGCGATCATGCTCACCGGGCGCGCGGCCAAGCAGGACGTGATCAAGGCGCTGCGCGAAGGCTTTGCCGACTACTATCAAAAACCGGTCGACCTCAACGAGCTGCTTGAAGGGGTACAACGCCAGGAGGCCGCCGTGCTGGAGCGGCGCCGCAGCTACCAGCACCTGGGTGACCTGAACCAGAAACTGCAGTTTCTCGCCGAGTCGATCGACGATCTCTACCAGGACCTGGACAAGGCCCGCGGGCTCGGTGCGCACCGGCGCGCCAGCGATATCGAGCCGGAAGCTGAAAGCGACAACCTGCCAGCGCTGTTCGATAAGTTGTCACCGCGCCAGCTGGACGTGGCCAAACTGGTCAGCAAGGGCAAGACCAACTACCAGATCGCCTGCGAACTGGGCATCACCGAGAACACCGTGAAACTCTACGTGTCGCAGGTGCTGCGCCTGACCCACATGCACAACCGCACCCAGCTGGCGCTGGCGTTGTCACCCGGCTCCTCGCCCCTGCATCAGCGAGTCACGGCGCACTGAGTGCGCTTTGGCGGCTGAGTCACTTGTCGGACGCACCGGTACTCTCCCAGCGGTAGAAGTCCGGGATCACATATTTGTAGCTGTCGAGCCAGCGCTGCATGCTCTGGTCGCGCTCCTTGGGCGTGGCCGTCTGCGGGATCTTCGAGGCTTCAAGGTTGCGTGCCTGTAGCTGCAGCCAGGCTTCGGTGGTTTGCTGGGCCTTGGACGAAGGCCCGCCCTCCAGCGCCAGGGCGGCCAGGGGCAGTGCGCTGAGGGCAAGCAGGAGCAATGACCTGTTCATCACGACCTCACTGTTGGGTGACGCTTGAGGCTTCTGGGGTTACCACCGCGACCTGGTCGGTCCGCGCCGCGGGTTTCTTCAGTTGCTCGGCGCGCGCCCGGGCTTCACTGAATTGCGCCGGCGTCAGGTGCAGGCGGCTGACCAGGTCGGCGGCCTGCTGGAACTTGTCCTGGTACAGCAGCAGGCTCACCAGGTTGACCGCCGCCAGGGCGTTGTTGTCCTTGAGCTCGATGGCGGTAAGGAACTCGAAACGCGCTTGCTCGACATTGCCCAGGTTCAGGTAAACCACGCCGAGGTCGTTGCGCACCTTTTCGTCGGTCGGCGCCAGGCGCACCGCGCGCAACAGGTGGCGCTGAGCCTGGAGGTTGTCGCCACGGGCCGAGGCCAGTTGCCCCAGGCCATGCTCGCCTTCTGCTGCCAGGCAGCCACCGAGCAGGCTACGGTACAACGGCTCGGCTTCGCTGCGCCCGAGCAGGCGCGACACCCGGGCCTTGCGCAAGCGCACCTGGGCCATGTCCGCCGGCAACGCCTCAAGGTGCGCCAGGCTGGCATGCGGGCGGCCCTCGGCGAGCATCTCGTCGGCCATGCTCAAGGCCAGCTCCTGGGCCGAATCCGGCTTGCTGCAACTGACCGGCATACCCGGCAAGGCCAGCCACTGCGCGCCGTCCTGAGTGGTACAGCCAGCGAGCAGCGCCAGGCTCATGATCACCATGACTGCTTTCATGCACATCCCTCCGCTCATGAACCCAAGGCCTTGGCCAACGCCGTAAAACCGGGCCCGGCCAACACAATTAGCAAGGCCGGAAACAGGAACACCATCATCACTATCGACATCTTCCCGGACATCTTCGAAATTCGCTCCTGCATGCGCGTCAGGCGCCGGTCATCGAGCAGTTGCTTGAGTGCCAGCAACGACTTCATCGCCCCGCCGCCCTGGCTCAGCAACTGCTGGAGGATCACGCAGCTGTCGCTGAACTCATCGACGCTGAGCAATTGCGCGGTTTTTTCCAGCTCCGGGGCCAGGGCCAGGCCGGAGTCGACCCGCAGCAGAATCGCCCGCAGCTCCTCACTCAGCACCGGCAACAGTTGCCGTGATTCCTGGCTCAGCACGCGCAAGGCCTGCTCCACCGCCAGGCCCGATTCGAACAGGATCCGCAGCAGCGGAATAAAGGTCGACACCTCCCGGGCCACCTGCTGCTGACGGCGCGCCGCCGCCCAGGCCAGCAAGCGCTTGGGCAACAGGTAACCGGCGCCCATGGCGCACAGCGGCAGTACCAGCCACGGGGTCTGGCTGGTGTGGTACAGGGTTTCCTGCGCGATCACTCCCAGGCCCAGCGCCAGAAGCGGCGCCCCCACCTGGCAGGCAGCGAACAGCGCCCGTTGCCGGCTACGCCGCCAGCCGATGCGATCAAGCAGCAAACGTGTCTCGCCGTCCAGACTCAACGAACGCTGGCCCAGGCGGCTGGCGCCGAGCTGCTGCAGCCAGTTGCCCAAGCGGTTGTCCGCGCCCAGCTGGCCCTGCAAGCGCTGGGCGACCAGGCGCTGACGATGCCGCTGGCGCAGGAACTGAGCCAGCAGCAAGGCAAAGGCGGCAAACAGCATCAGGGCACTGAGCAACAGGGCCATTTCAGATACTCTGCAACATGCGCCACAGCGCCAGGCAGCCCAAGGCCTGCAGGAGGAAGGCCCCGAGCAGGAGGAACTGGCCGTTGCTGTCGCGCCACATGGTCAGCAGATAGTTGGGATTGCTGATCAGGAAGTAACCGGCCATGCCCACCGGCAACAGGCCCAGGACCATAGCCGTCATGCGCGTTTCGCCGGTCATGGCGCGCAACTGCCGCGCGCCCTGCTCGCGTTCGCGAATCAGTTTGATCAGGTTCTCCAGCAGCTCGCTGGCGTTGCCGCCATAGCGATGGTTGATACGCAGGCCCAGGGCAAACAGGCGCAGTTCGTCCTGGTCATACAACTCGGCCAGTTCAGCCATGGCATCGTCGAGGCTGACGCCCATCTGCACATTGCGCCGCACCCGTTGCAAGGCGCCGTGCAACGGCTCGCGGGAAGCATCGATGGCACCGAGCACGGCATCGCTGAGGGTGCGCCCGGCCTTGAGGCTGCGCACGCTGTGATCGAGCAGCACCGGCAGTTGCTCGATCATCCGTTGCAGCCGCTGCCGATAGCGCCAGCCCAGGTACAACCAGGCCAGCAGCGGGCCGATGAGCAACAGGCCAAGGCCTGCCACCCAGCCCACGACCCGCCCGGTCAACAGCGCGGCCAGCAGCCAGAGGGCCAGCCAAAGCCACAACAGCTCGTTACGCCGCTCGATACCGGCACGCTGCAGCAGGCGGTCCAGCCAGTCGTGCCCGACCGGCGCCAGCGCAGCGGCTTGCTCGACCTGACCCAGACGCCGGAGGATGCGCTCCTGGGCAGACTTGCGCATGCCGCGGTAGAACAGGTGCACCGACAAGCCGAGCAAGGCCAGGCAAATCAGCCCGAGGAGCGCGGCGATCACGGCTGGAGCTCCGAGTAATCGCGGCGCAGCTTGTCGCCGGCCGGGTTCGGCGCTTCGCGCAAAAAGCCTTCGCCCGTGCGCCGATCGAGCCGGAACAGGGTATTGGTGACGTACACGTCATCACGCACCCCGACCACCTCCAGCACCTCGCTGACGCAGCGGCGGCCATCGGCCAGGCGGGTCAGCTGGATGACCACATCCAGCGCCGCGCAGATCATCTGCCGCAGGGTTTTCTCGGCCACCTGGCGACCGGTCAGGCCGACCAGGGTTTCCAGGCGCAGCAAGGCATCCTGGGCAGTGTTGGCATGCACGGTACTCATCGAACCATCGTGGCCGGTGTTCATCGCCGTCAGCACATCGAGCACTTCGACGCCGCGAATCTCGCCAAGCAGAATACGGTCGGGGCGCATCCGCAAGGCGTTGCGAATCAGCTCGCTGGCCTTGATCTCGCCATGCCCTTCGGCATTCGGCGGACGGGTTTCCAGGCGCACCACGTGCGGGTGATCGAGCTGCAGTTCGGCCACGTCCTCGATGGTCACCAGGCGTTCGTGGGGGCTGATCAACTGACTGAGGATATTGAGCAGGGTGGTCTTGCCGGTGCCGGTACCGCCGCTGACCAGGATGTTGCAGCGCCGCGCCACCGCCAGCTGGATGAAGTCGAGCATGCCCTGGTCGATGGTGCGGGTGGCCAGCAGGTCGGCGCTCTTGAGCATGTCCTTGCGAAACTTGCGGATCGACAGGCACGGGCCGTCGAGCGCCACCGGCGGGATGATGGCGTTGACCCGGCTGCCATCGGGCATGCGCGCGTCGACCATCGGCGAGGACTCGTCCAGGCGCCGCCCCAGGGGCGCAAGAATCCGTTGCATGACCCGCTCGACATGATGGGCATCGATAAAACGCAGGTCGGTCTGTTGCAGCACCCCGGCCCGCTCGATGAACACCCGGTGCGGGCCGTTGACCAGGATTTCGGTGACGCTGGCATCGCGCAGCAGCACTTCCAGCGGGCCGAAACCAGTCAGCTCGTCGACGATTTCCTCGGCCAGGCGTTCCATCTCGTAGCGCGACAACGCCAGGTGCAGGCGGGCAATGTAATCGCCGACCTGTTCCACCACGAACTGCGCCAGGGCCGGGCGCGAACCTTCGAGCAGGTTGCGGCCGCTGTCCTCGATGGCGTCGATGATGTAACGGTGCAGGGCGCGTTTGAGCGCCTGTGGGTCGGCCCCCAGGTTATGCCGTGGGCCACCGAACAACTCGTCGCCGCTCACTTGTGCCCCCACAGCCGATTGAGCCAGGTGGCGACCACCGGCGGGTTGTTTTCCGAGCGCCGCGCCAGGCGTTCACCGAGGCTTTTCAGCTGTTGCGTAAGCGGCTCGCGCGGCGCCAGCTCGAACAGGGTCAGGCCCTGGTTCTTGGCGTTCAGGCGCACCTCCGGGCTATAGGGCAAGACCCGCAGAACCGGCAGGCCGTAGCGCTTGCCCAAGGCTTCGGAATCCGGCGCGACACCGCGCAGGTAGCGGTCGACCAACAGGCTTGCGTGTTCGAGCTTCATGCCCTTCTCGCGCCACTGGGTCAGCACTTCGAGGTTGCGCCGGCAATCGAGGACGTTCTGGTCGGTGTACCAGATCAGCTTGTCGCAGTGGCTGACGAAGGTGCGCAGGGCTTCGCTGTCAGCCTGGCCGGTGAGGTTCACGACGATGTGCTGGAAGTGCTGGCGCAAGGCGCTGAGCAGCATGTACAGCTCTGCCGCGCTGGTGCGCTCCAGCGGCTCGTCGGTCTCGGCATAAGCCAGCAGGCGCAGGCCTGAGCTTTCGCGGGTGAAGGCACTGTCGATCAGGGTGTTGTCGAGCCGGCGCAGGTGGCGCAGGGCATCGCCGAAATGAAACGAGGCTTCCAGGCCGAGCAGCGCCAGGCTGTCACCCCGCGGCAGGCCAAGGTCGAGCAGCAGGGTCTGCTGGCCGCTGGTCTGCACCACCCGCGCCATGTGCGTGGTCAGCAAGGCGCCGTCGGCGGCACACTGGGCCCCATAGAGCACGGTCAGCCCGCCCAGGCTGGGGTTGCTGGTCACCGGCGGCAGGCGTTTGCTCAAGCGCCGCACCAAGCCTGCGACTTCACTGGAACGCGAGCCGTAGGCGACAAAATCCCGCGCCCCGGCACGCATGGCGTTGAGCACCAGTTGATTGTCCATGCCATCGCCGAGGGCGACGATCGCCAGCATCGGCTTGGCTTCCAGCACGCCCTCGATCAGCGCGCACTGGTTGACCACCTGCTCGCGGTCGAGGCCGACGAACACCAGGCTGGCGAAGGTGACATCGACCAGCGCCAGCAACTCGTCAAGGCTGCCGCTGCCGGCACCGACCACTTGCCCCAGCGGCGCCAGTGCGCCCTGCAACCATTGCAGGTCACCATCGTTGCGGGTGATGGCGAGGAAGGTCTGGCTCAGGCTTTCACTCATTGGGATAACCCGCTGCGACGTTCAAAGTCGCCGTTTTCCAGAAAGAACAGCCGGCCCCAGCTCGGGTCGTAGTTACGCAGGCCCTCACCCGGCAGCGACGGCAACTGGGCATCGGCCGCCAGCGGCTGGACCAGGTGCGGGGTAACGATCATCAGCAGTTCGGTCTCGTCGCGCTGCACCGAGGACTGGCGAAACAGCGCGCCAATGATCGGCAGGTTGCCAAGGCCTGGAAACTTGTCGACGGTCGAGCGCGACTGGCTGCTGATCAAGCCACTGATGACGAAGCTCTCGCCATCGGCCAGGGAGATGCTGGTGTCGGTACGCCTGACGGTCAGGCCGGGCACCTGGGTACCGGCGATATTCACCGCCTTGTTGTAGTCCAGTTCGCTGACTTCCGGCGCGACTTTCAGCAGGATGCGATTGCGGCTGACCACGGTGGGCGACAGGGTCAGGCGGATACCGAACTCCTTGTATTCGATCGAGACACTGTCGCTGCCGCTGCTGGGCACCGGGATGGGGATCTCGCCGCCGGCGAGGAAACTTGCGGTCAGGCCGCTGAGCACCACCAGGCTGGGGCGCGCCAGGGTGTAGGCGAAACCGCTGGTTTCCAGGGCATTGATCGCGGCCAGGAAGCGACTGCTGCCACCGCCCCAAATGATGTTGAACACGCCGTTGTCCAGGGGAATGTTCGGCGTGCCGGGCACGGTGGGCACCTGCCCCGGGCTTACGGTGGTGTTCGGCACAGTGCTCGGTGAGCCGATCAGGGTGTTGTTGGAGCCCTTGAAGAACAGCCGCGCGCCGGCCTCCTTGTACTTGGTGCGGTTGACTTCGACAAAGCGGATATCGGCCTGCACCTGGCTGGGCAGCAGCGGATCTTCGGACGGCGGCAGCGCACTGGCAGCCATCTCGCTGCTGGCAATGCCCTTGACGAACACCATGGCCTGGCGCGGTGTCTTGGCGCAGGCAGTCCACAGCATCAGGCTGGTGGCGCCGGGGCCGACCGCCGTCAGCAGCACCGCGTCAGTGCCACTGGCATGTACGTCGGCAATCTTCGGCTCGCCAATCGCCGCGCGGGTGATTGCCACCGGCAGGCGCACCTCCTGCTGCAGGCCCTGATCGATCTCGATGACGCCCGGCACCTGCTCCAGCGCCGCGCAGCCGGACGCCGCCATCGCCGTTGGGGCGAGCGGCACGGCGCACAACAGGGCGCAGAGCATCTGCTTGATTACCCGCTCGGAACGACTGCTCATTGAAGGGCATCCTTGCTTGGTCAGGGGGTTGGCGTGTTGGCTTGATTACCGCGGATGATTTCCATGCCGCGTGGCGGCGCTGCGCTGGCCACAGGTCGGGCGGCCGGTACCTGGGCGAGCTGGCTGAAGCGATAGAGTTCACGGTTGGCGTTGTCGACGGCCTTGGCGCTGGCATGCGGGTCAGTCCAGTACTGGGCCAGGCGCTTCTCCTCGGCGCTGCGTACCGCCAGGCGCAGACTGCCGGCCTGAGCGGCCAGCAGCAGGCGGCTGGCCAATGCTTCGGGGACCGCCAGCACCACAGTGCGCACCGGGTTGCGCTGTTGTTCCTGACGGGCCTTGTCATCCATGGGCGCCTCGGCAGGCTGGCCATCGTTGGCCAGGCCCAACTGCGCACCGACACTGAGCAGGCGCAAGGCCGGCAACACTACCTGGGCCGAGGCTTGCGGGTTGCTGTTGTCTTCACGCAGGAACACCAGCACATCGACATAGTCACCCGGGCGCAGTTGCCCGGCGGCGCCGACCACTTCGTCCACCGCCACCGCCAGCGCCCGCTCACTGGGGTGAATCATCCGTGCCAGCGGGCCACCGGCCTCGAAGCTGCCCTGCTCCAGCCAGGTGCCGGCGCTCAAGGCGCGCCAACTGCTGCGCCCGAGCACTTGTTCAAGGGTCTGGAAACTACCCGGCGGCGCCACCTGCAGGCGTTCGATCAGCAGGTCTTCGGCCACCAGCGGGGTATATGCACTGACATCGCGACGCAGCACGACAACCGGCTTGCGCAGTTCGTCTGTTGCTTCCGTGACCACCCGGGTCACCGGAGCCTGCGCGGGTTCGACGGCGGCTGCCGGCGCCGGCTCGCTTGGCGGCTGGCTGAGCATCAGCCCCCAGTAGCCGGCCAGCAGCGCACCGATCAAAAAGAGGCCTGCAAGGATGATGGTAATGCGACTGCTCATGCTGGCCCTCCTTCTCCCCAAGCTGTCCTTCAGGCTCACTTTTGTGAAATGGCCCACAGCACTGCAGTCGGAAACAACTATTTCGCTATTTGACGGTAGCGCAGCTAGGACAAAATGCCATTACCCGTCAGATTTTTTTCCGTCGCAAAGCCGACACCCCCATAAAACAACAGCTTATTGGCGTCGGTATTTGGTTATAACTTTAGTATTAATACCTTCTTACATTTGCCGAGATTTGGCCCGTTGACGATGCTGTGGTGGCAAAGGGGAATCACTGAATACCCCTGCCATCTGCGCCTCCGGCGCAAGGAGAAATGCCATGCGTCTTTCCCGAGTCCTCAAGAGCTGCAAAGAATTCTTCTACCGCAAGGATGGTGCCTCGGGCATCGAGTACGCGATTGTCGCGGCCATGGTTGCTGTAGCGCTGACAGCGTTCATTACGCCCATTTCTACCAATGTGTCTGGGGTCATGACCAAGATTGAAAACGCGCTAAAAGCGCCGCCTGCTTCGGGCGGTGGCAGTGGTGGCAGTGGTAGCTGACGAGTGGCTTCATCGGTTCACGCCAATGCACTGATCAACTCCCCCATCACAGGACCGCCCCATGCCGACCTCTTCCCCCCGTCAACAGCTACTCCTGGTGGATGACGAAGAGGACGCCTTGCTGGAACTTGCCGAATTGCTGGAGGGCGAGGGTTTTTGCTGCTACACCGCCACCTCGGTGAAACTCGCCCTGCAACAACTCACCCGCCACCCGGACGTGGCCCTGGTCATCACCGACCTGCGCATGCCGGAGGAGAGCGGCATATCACTGATCAGGCGCCTGCGCGAGCACACCTCGCGCCAGCACTTGCCGGTGATCGTCACCTCCGGGCATGCCGACATGGACGACATCAGCGACCTGCTGCGCCTGCAGGTGCTGGACCTGTTCCGCAAGCCGATCTACCACAACCGCCTGCTGGAAACCCTCGACAACCTGTTCCCCAAACCGCGGATGCAACTGGTGCAATGAACCTGCGGGGGCTACGGCCCCTGTAGGAGCCGGTTCACAGCTGCACGCTGAAACTCACACTCAGCCGTGGCTCGCGGTCAAAGCTGTCGAGGGCAACATCCGACAGCGGCTTGGCCAGCTCCAGCGCCAGGTTGTAGAAACGCCCGTCACCGATGCGCAGCCCCAAAGCCACTGAACTCAAGTGTGCATCGCGCAGATCCACCTCGTTGAACCAGGTGCGCGCGGTGTCCAGTACGGCATAAGGTTGCAGCAACTTTACCCAGCGGCCATCGCCGTTGAAACTGTAATTGAGCTCATAGGCCAGGCCCCAGCCCTTGTCGCCCAGGGCCTGGTCGGCGGGGTAACCGCGGGCAAAGCTCTGCCCGCCGAACACCACCCGCTCGCTGTCGGGCAGGCTGTCGCGGCTCCAGTACAAGGCCGCCGACGCCACCCCCTGCCAATTGCCAAACAGGCGATCGCTCTGCAAACCGGACAAACGCAGGCGGAGGAAATCCAGGTCGAAATCGCTGTTGCTTTTCGCCCCCAGGTAATCCAGGCCCTGATAGGCGCCACCACTGACAATCCGCAGTTGGTCGGCATCGGCCTTGCGCCACTCGCCTTCAAAGCCCAGGGCACGCACATCGGTGCGATTGCTCAGCCGCAAGGGCGCGTCGACCGCGCGATACTCAACATCGTCATTGACCATGTAGAAACGCGCAGCAACGTTGAGCGACTCACCGGGCGCGGCCAGCAGCACCTGGCTGAGGCCCGCCGAAAAGCGGTCGTTCTCGCGATGGGCCTTGAGCTGGGTGCCATCGCCGAGCAGCACCTGGGCACTGGGGTCGCTGTCGTAACGCGAGGCCGACAGGTGCAACTGGCTGCCCTGATCGTCCAGGTACTGGGAGTAGTCCAGGCGAAAATAGCTTTCGTGATCTTCCCCGCGCGGCGCCAGGGCGGTGACGCTGAACTGTTCGGCCAGCGCCGTCTGCGCGTTGCTGCTCACGCTGAGCAAGGCCTGGGGGTCATCGCGGGTGCCATCAGTGACGGTCAGGTTGCCGCTGAACGGCCGGCGCCTGGCCTCGACGATCAGCCGGCTGGTACCACTGACAGGGTTGGCAGGCGCAAGGCTTGCCTGCACGCTGAAGCCCGGCAGGCGGCTCATCAGCGCGACGTAGCGCTCGAAGGTGGCGCGGGTCAGCGGCCGTTCGGCCTTGAGCCGGCCCACCAGTTGCTCAACGTAGGCCGCCGCCGGGCCCACCTCGCCGTGCAGCTCGAGTTCATCGATGTAGCCTTCGACCAGCACCACCCGCACCCGGCCATCGGCGAAGTCCTGCTCGGGCAGGTAGGCATGCGACAACAGGTAGCCGTCCTGCTGGTAGCGCTGGGTCAGGCGCTGGGTGGCGTCGATCAGCTCGCCGAGGCTGACCTCGCGGCCGACCAGGCTCTGGTAGTTGTCGCGCAGGTCACTCAAGGGGTAGATGCTGCCGCCTTCGAAGCGCACTTTGCGCAGGAAGATCCGCGTGTCGCGCAGCAACGGCCGGGCCTGGGTTACCGGCACCGGCACCAGCACTCCCGGGTTGCTTGGCCGGTAGGCATCGGCCGGCAGATTGGGGGCCGGCAGGTTGCGTTCGATTTCGTGGCTGTCGAGAAAACGCGGCAGGGGTTCGCTGCTGGCAACGCTCACCCAGGACAACCCCACTATCGCGACGGCCAACGCACGCATCGGACACTCCATGATCCCGAACAGTACAAGGCCGCCAGGGCGGCGGCCTCGTCAATCCAAGCGTAGGTGCTGGCCCTGTCATCGTCTAATAGAGAGCGTCAGTCATTGACCTGGAATTCGACCCGGGCGGTTTCGCCGCTTTCATCCAGGGCGCTCAGCTCGAAGCGCCCGGCCTGCTCGAAGCTTGCCGTGAGGTTCTCCTGACCGCTGGTTTCGCCCAGCGGCGCACCGTTGAGGAACCACCAGTGGCGTCCGTTACCGCCAAGGGCCGAGACCTTGAAACGCAATGGTTCGCTGCTGGTGGCCGGGCGGCGTAGCTGATCGCCCTGGCGCACACCGACAATCGACAGCGGCGGCGCACTGGCCGGCACCTGCGGCGGGCATTGCGGGTCGACCTTGGGCAAGCGCGCCTCGCGGCGTTCCACCCTTGGCAGCCACGGTTCAAGTGGCGACGGCCAGAGGGCGATTTCCCGGGCCTGGGCGCCGGCGCAGGTAGCGTCGACACGCGAGCCCTGATCGTTGACCCAGACCGTCTCGCGCAAGCCGACACTCAAGGGCTGGTCCTGGGCCAGCAGGGTTGGCGGCGTGGTACCGTCCAGGGTCCAGGCAAAACGCTGGCGCCGGCAATTGGGGTCCTGGCGGGCCATGGGTTGGCCGAGCGGCCAGCAGATCGCCGCAACCCCGACGTTGGCCGGCACCGCCGCCACGGGTGTGGCAATCCCGCGCTGGCTGTCGCGGTTGCTCAGCACATCATGCACCTGCAGCATCAACGGCGCCGCCGAGGCCAGGCCGAACTGGCCGGGCACCGGCGTGCCATCCGGGCGGCCGATCCAGATCCCGATCAGGTAACGCGGGCCGACGCCAATCGACCAGGCATCGCGAAAGCCATAGCTGGTGCCGGTCTTCCACGCCAGTTGCGGGCGCTGCACTAGCTCTGCGTGAGGGTCGCGGTCCGGGCGCGCCTGGCCGCTGAGAATCCGCCGGATAATCCAGGCACTGCCGGGCGACAGCAGGCGTCGCTCAAGCAGCGGGTCATTGGGTTGCAAGCGGATCGGCGCACTCAGGCCATCGCGGGCAAACGCGGCGTAGCCGCCCACCAGGTCTTCCAGCCGGCTACCGGCGCCGCCGAGAATCAGCGACAGGTTAGGCTCGGCCAGCGGCGGCAAGATCAACGGCACGCCGCCACTGCGCATCTGCGCGGCAAAGCGTTTCGGCCCGTAGGCTTCGAGCAGTTGCACCGCCGGCAGGTTCAACGACAGGGCCAGGGCGGAACTGGCCGCCACCGGCCCGCTAAAACCCATGGAGAAATTGCCCGGGCGATAGTCGCCGTAGCGGCGCGGCACGTCCTGCAGCAAGGACTCGGAATGGATCAGGCCATCGTCCATGGCCATGCCATAGAGGAACGGCTTGAGGGTCGAGCCGGGGGAACGCAGGGCGCTGATCATGTCGACGTGGCCAAAACGGCGCTCGTCATTCAGGTCCACCGACCCCAGGTAGGCGCGCACCGCCATGTTCTGCGCCTCGACCACCAGAATCGCCGCCGAGGTCCGCTCGGGCAGGCGCGCACGCCAGCCCAGCAGCAGGTCTTCCAGGCGCCGTTGCAACGAGGCATCGAGGGTGGTGCGAATCAACGGCGGGCTGTGCGGGCGGTTCAGTCGTCGCGCCAATAATGGCGCCAGCGCCGGCTCCTGACGTGGTGCCAGCAACAGCGGTTCCTCTTCTGCTTCGGCGACCCGTTGCTGCGGCCACACCTGGTACTCGGCCAGGCGCTGCAAGACCTTGTCCCGCGCCGCCTGGGCGCGCTCCGGGTGCCGATCCGGGCGCAGGCGGCTGGGCGCCTGGGGCAACACCGCGAGCAAGGCCGCCTCTGAAGGCGTCAGGTGCATCGGCGACTTGCCAAGATAGGCCCAGCTGGCCGCGGCGACACCCTGCAAGGTGCCGCCGAACGGCGCACGGTTGAGGTAGATCTCGAGGATCTGCGCCTTCGACAGGTGCCATTCCAGTTGCGCGGTACGCCACAGCTGGCGCAGCTTGCCAGGCAGCGTGCGCGAGTGTGGGTCGAGCAGGCGCGCGACCTGCATCGACAGGGTGCTACCACCAGACAGCACCCGGCCACCGCGCAGGTTCTGCCAGGCCGCGCGGCCCAGGGCCAGCGGGTTGACACCGGGGTGATGGTAGAACCAGCGGTCCTCGTAGGTCAGCAACGCCTCCAGGTAATAAGGCGAAACCTGCTCGGCAGTGACCGGGTAGCGCCACACCCCGTCGGCATCGGCAAAGCGCCACAGCGGCGTGCCGTCTTCGGCCAGGACTACCCGGGCGAGGTCATCGGCCGGCATCGGCAACGGCCAGATGCGGTCGGCAAGCCATAGCAAGGCAATCAGCAGCAAGGGGATGGCGAGCAGCAAACCCAGGGGTTTGCCGATGACGCCACGCAGGCGAGCTAAGATGTGCATCAGGCCCTCCTGGCGTAGCAGCTACGCAGGGAACCGACCCGGCCCTGGCATGGCCAAAGGCTTGGCAACGGCGCATTCGCCGAATTGATCATCAGGAAGCAACTATGCATGTAGAAGGTTTTTTCGAGTGGCTCGGCCAGGCGCTGGGGGCGGTGATCCGGTTTATCGTCGACGGCCTGAGCGGGTTGTTCAACCTGCTGGCCAACGCCGGTGGCAATTTCATCGAGGGCCTGTCACGCACCCTGGGCATGGACACTTCGCTGGTCAGCATCCTCGCCCTGATCATCGGCCTGATGTTGCTGTACTCGGCGATCCGCGCCTTCATGCGCGCCTCGATCATACTCGGCATCATCTGGCTGGTGCTGGGTTTGTGGGTGCTGAGCTGGATCATTCACTGACTAAATAGAAGGTGTGGGAGCGGATGAGCCCGCTCCCACAACGCCCTGTGTCAGCGGCCTTTAACCACCAACTCGGCAGGCGATTCGCCCACCGCGTTGTAGTTCGGCCGGTACATCGACTCGACCTGCGGCGGCGGTACCTTGTAGGTCCCCGGGGTTACCGCGCGGGCCAGGTACAGCAGGTGGGTGGTGGAGTACTGGTCGATACTCAGCGCCGCCACGTAGCGGTCATCACGAAACTCCTGATGCACGACCGCGGCGTTCTGCATCGACTCGCGCCATTGCTTCACTGCACTGCTGGCGTTCTCAAGGCTTGCCGCGCTTTGCGCCAGGTTCTGGTTTTCCAGCTCCAGGCCCGCCGGTAGCAGGTCGACCACCAGGGCATCCGGCACCTGGGTATTGGCCGTCACCGCCAGGTGCACCAGCACCAGGTCACCGCTCTTGAGCGCCTTGATGTCCAGGGCCTGGCCATTCATGCCGAGGAACTCGCGGCGGATGGTCATGCCGCTGCCGCGGGCAACCGGGGCCTGGCGCGGATAACCGGACAGGGTCAGTTGCTGGAACAGCGTCTCGCTGCCTTCGTTCTGGATGGTCAGCGGCGAGGCCAGCAGCGGGCCTTCGAGTTTCATCCCCGATTGCTCGTTGTTGAATTCGCGCACTTCACCGGCGCTGTCCAGGCGTGCCGACCAGTTGCCTTCAGGCTTGCGCAGCAGGCCACGACCGGCAAGGTACAGCGCGTTGCGCTCCTGGGTCGACAGCCAGCGGTTACCCGCCATCTGGTCGGAGAGCTCGAACAGCCGTGCATCGAGCTTGTCGCTGGCCAGGTTGTTCTCGGTCAGCAACGACAGGATCAGCGCCTGGTCACGCACCGGGCTGCCGTAGTCGGCCAGCCAGCTGTTCTCGCTACGGGTGACCGCCAGGCCAGCCTGCAGCGCCTGTTGCGCACGCGGCTTGTCGCCCATCTTGTCGAGGGCGATGGCCAGTTGCACCAGCGGCAAGCCGGAACGCGCATCGCTGCGCCGCTCGAACAGGCTGCGCAGGGCGCCCAGCGGCGCTTGCTGGGTACGCGCCAGCACCAGGGCAGCATAGGACTGCACGGCAAAGCGGCTGTGCTCGGCGTTCTGGCTGTAGCTGATCTCGATCAGGTTGCGCTCCTGCAGGTAGCGCAGCAGGCGCTCGCTGGCTTTTTTCAGGGCCTCGGGCGGCACGGCATAACCTTGCTCGCGCGCACGCAGGAGGAAGTCGGTGACATAGGCGGTCAGCCAGTACTCTTCCTCGTCGTCAGCGCTCCACAGGCCAAAGCTGCCGTTGTAGCGCTGCATGCCCAGCAGGTGCTCGATGCCCATCTCGATCTTGCGCTTGCGCACGTCCGCCGGCTCACCCTTGATGCCCAGGCGCTTGAGCGTCGCGGCATCGGCGTACAGCGACGGGTACAGGCCACTGGTGGTCTGTTCCAGGCAGCCGTACGGGTAGGCTTCGAGGGCGCGGATCTGCTCGGCCAGGTTCAGCGGCGGACGGCTCGACAGCGCCAGTGAGGCCTCAAGACCCACCGGCTCGAACAGCGCCAGGTCAGCTTCCGGCAGGGTCCAGGGCTGGTCTTTGAGAGCGACGCGATAGTGCTGCAGCATTGCCGGGTAGGCCGGGCGAATGCCCAGGGTCCAGTCGCGGCTGAAGGCCGTGGCCGACTCGCCTGGCAGTTGCAGCCCTTGCACCTCGACCTTGACCTTGCCCTGGCCCAGGCCACCGCTGGCCTGCACCGGCACCAGCAGGGTGACGCGCTTGCCTTCGGTGAGGCTCAGGGTTTGTTCGGCGGCGCCGAGCAGATTCAGCTGGCCTTCGGTGCTCAGGCGCACGGTCAGGTTCTGTGCCTTGCCCGACAGGTTGGAGAGGTCCAGGGCCAGAGTCGTGCGGTCGCCGCCGGCGAGGAAGCGCGGCGCCGAAAGCTCGGCAATCAACGGCGCGGCAACCACGGTCTTGCCTTCGGCCATGCCGTAGCGCTCGTCGGTCCAGGCCTGGGCCATCAGCCGCAGCTCACCGTTGAAGTCAGGGATATCGACCGTCGCTTCACCTTCACCCTTGTCATTGAGGGTTACCGGGGCGCTTTGCTTGGCAACGATGGTCACCGTGGTGTTCGGGCGCTTGCCGCCCTTGGCCATGGCCGCATCACCACCGAAGGCCAGGCTGGCCAGACGGCCCTGCCCGGCTTCGATCAACTGGCCATAGATATCCAGTTGGTCAGCACCATAGGCCTTGCGGCCAAACATGCCGGTAAACGGGTCGGGGGTTTCGAACTCGGTGATGTTGAGGATGCCCACGTCCACTGCTGCCAGCAGTACATGCACCTGTTTGGGCACGCTGCCGTCGGCGTTGCGCGCTTGCACCTTGACGGTCAGCGGCTGCTTGGGACGCATTTTTTCCGGGGCATTGAGGGTTACCGCCAGCTTGCGCTCGTGGCGATCCAGCGGCAGGTGCAGCACACCCACGGCACGTTTCGGCGTGGCATTGACCTTGCGCTCGCCCGGGCGAATCACCAGGGCGCTGACATACAGGTCATGGCGCGCCCACTTCGGATCGAGCTTGACGGCAAAGCTCTTGCCTTCGGCCGGTACATCGATTTCTTCCCACCACAGCGGGCCTTCGCTGGACTCGACCATCAAGTAGCCGGTGCCTGCGGCAGGCGGAGTGACGGTGATATTGGCGGTAGCGCCATCGGCATACGACGGTTTGTCCAGGGCCAGTTTGACCTGGTCCGGACGTACGGCGCCGCCGTCGGCGTTGTCCTGGGCACGGTAGCCGGCCCAGAAACGCCCGCTCGACACCAGGCCGGTCTGCGGGTCTTCGACCTCGACGCGGTACGGGCCCCAATCAACCAGGAAGTTGACCCGGGCGGTGGAGCCGGCCTTGACGTTGACCGTCTCTTCGCTCTGGATGAGGAATTTCTCGTTGTAGTTGTAGCTCCAGCCGTCGCTCTGCGAGTAGTTCCAGTAGTAGTCGCGACGCTCGCGGACCAGGCGCACCTTGAGGTTGTTGACCGCCAGCTTGTTGCCTTGCGGATCGGCCACCAGCACTTCGAACTCCACCGGGCCTTCGCCATCGGTTTCTTCACCCTCGAACAGACCGCGCAAGCCAGGCAGGCGCCCGGCCGGCCAGATCGGTTGCTCAAGGCGGCGGGTGATCGGCCGGCCACCGGACTCCTGCAGGCTGGCCTGCACGGTCAGTTGCAGCGGCGAACGGGCTTCGGACCATTTGCTTTCGATGTTCAGGGTGGTCTTGCCGTTGCTGTCCAGGGTGACTTCGTCCAGCTCCAGGTCCTGGCTCAGTTCCTCTTCAGTGATCGAACCGAACTGATAGCCCGGCAGTGCCGGCACCGCTTCACGCAGCGGGCGCACATAGGCCTGGCCGCTCAGGCGATTGCCCGAAGCCGGGGCGCCGTACAGGTAGCGACCGTTGACCTTGATCTGCGCAGTCTGGTCCGGGCTCAGCGGCTTGTCGCTGCCCTTGAGTTCCAGGGCCAGACGCTCGGGCAGGAAATCTTCGACAAGGAACTCGAACACCTGCTTCTTGCCGCCGCCGAGGTCGAACAGCAACTGCCAGCGCCCGGTCGGCGCTTCATCGGCCAGTTGCAGCTGATACTGATAGAAGCCATTGGCATCGGCTTCCCAGACGAACTTGCGGCTGATCTGCTCATCCGGACGGCGCACTTCCACGGTCACCGGTTGCGGCTTGAGCGGGCGGCCATCCTGGTCACGCAACAGGCCGTTGAGCAGCACGGTTTCACCCGGGCGATAAAGGTCGCGCGGGCCGAACACGAAGAACTGCAGCGGGTTGGCCTGGGGGCCGGTGATGTCGAATTCGGCCAGGTCCAGGGCAGCGCTATTGAGGCGCAGCATGGTGGTGTGCACGCCCTGATGGGCCAGCAGGGTTTCGGCTTTCGGTGGCGTCGGCAACTGGGCATGGCCGTCGCTGTCGGTCTTGGCCTGGGCCAGCACGCGGCCTTCGCCGTCGAGCAGTTCCAGCTCGACACCGCTCAGCGCCTTGCCACCTTCCAGGCCTTGGGTGAAGACATCCAGGCGGTTCTGGTAACGGTGCGCCGAGACGCCGATGTCACTGAGGGTGAACAGCGTCGCCGGTTGCGTGTAGTCGTAGGTTCCGGAGGCGCGCATTACCGCCAGGTACACGCCTGGCTCTTGCAGCGGCTTGATGCCGGCAATCGGCAACAGCACGGTTTCGCGGGTGTTCTTCGCCGGGTTGAGGTCGAAGCGGCCGCTGTAAACCAGCTCGGTCATGTCCAGGATTTCTTTGGACGTGTAGTAGTACAGGCTGCTGTTGCGGCCCCAGGTGGCGAGGAACGGCGACAGTTTGTCCGACTTGATGCGGAAGAACTCGACATCGACCTTGTTGACGTTCAAGGCGATCACCGGCAGGCCTTCGGCCAGTCGCGTCGGCAGCAGCGAGCCACGGCTGGCGAAGCCGATGGTCGATTGCATGTCGCGGGTTTCCAGGCGGCTGATCGACTCGGCGGGCAGGCGCTTGCCATTGACCGCGAGCAGCCCGGCGTCGATGGTCAGCACCAGCTTGCGCTGGGGCTCCAGGTGGCGCAGGCGCAGCTCCATCTTGTTGGCAGAAAGCTCCCAGGCGCCGTCGACCTTGCCTTTGACGGTATCGACCAGGTGCACCTTGTCAGCGAAGTTCTGCTGGTCATCCAGCGGCACCGAGAAGGTCAGGGCCAGGGCGCTGGCGCCATCGACCTGCACTTCCGAGACATCCACCACGCTCAGCTCGCGACCGGCATAACGCTTGGCCAGGGTCGCGGCATCGTCCTTGGCCGCAGCGGGCTTGGTCGCGTCTGCGGGTGCAGCGGGAGCGGCCGGGGCCGGGGCTGCGGGTTGGTCCTGGGTCTGCGCAGGCGGGGCCGCGGGGGCCGGTTTGTCCGGGGCAGACGAATCGCAGGCACTGAGCAAAGCCAGCGCGCAGGCCAGCAACAATCCTTTGTTGAGCATGGGAGTAGTAACTCTCGGGCAGCGGAATCTTAGGGGTGCACTATATATCAACCGCGCCGCAACAGTGATGCGGCGAGCGGATGTGAGACCGCCTTCGCACGATTTGGTGCCCGCAGCGGCTACAATGCCGGCTTGCCAGGAGCTTTCATGTCCCGTTTGCTGACCGACTGGCGCGACCGCCCGACCCATATCAAGGTCTGGGCGCTGGCCGCGCCGATGATACTTTCGAACATTTCCGTACCGCTGGTGGCCCTGGTCGACAGCGCCGTGATTGGCCACCTGCCCCATGCTCATCAGCTCGGTGCGGTGGCGGTGGGCGCCAGCCTGTACACCTTCCTGGCCTGGGTGATGGGCTTTCTGCGCATGGGCTCGACCGGTTTCGCCGCCCAGGCGGCGGGTCGTGCCGACGGCGCAGCACTGCGCCAGGTGTTGCTCCAGGGCCTGTTGCTGGCGCTGTTTTTCGCCCTGCTGCTGGGTGTTCTGGCCCTGCCGTTCAGCCACCTGGCGCTGCAACTTATGCAGCCCTCGGCAGCGCTGGAGCAGTCGACCCACGACTTCTTCCAGACCCGCCTGCTTGGCCTGCCGGCGGCGCTGGCCAGCTTCGCCCTGGTCGGCTGGTTCCTCGGCACCCAGAACGCCAGGGCGCCGCTGGCGATCCTGCTGACCACCAACCTGCTCAACATCGCCCTCAACCTGTGGTTCGTGCTCGGCCTGGACTGGGGCGTGATCGGTTCGGCGCGGGCCTCGGTGATTGCCGAATGGAGCGCCGCCCTGCTCGGCTTGGCCCTGACCCGCCCGGCCCTGCGCGCTTACCCCGGGCAGATCGCCTGGGCACTGCTGGCACGCTGGCAGAGCTGGCGGCCGCTGCTGAGCGTCAACCGCGACATCTTCATCCGCAGCCTGGCGCTGCAAGCGGTGTTCTTCCTGATTACCGTGCAAGGCGCACGCCTGGGTGAAGCGACCGTGGCAGCCAACGCCTTGCTGCTCAATGGCCTGCTGCTCACCGCCTACGCCCTTGATGGCCTGGCCCATGCGGTCGAAGCGCTGTGCGGGCACGCCATCGGCGCTGGCGATCGCCAGGCGCTGCGCCGCTCGCTGACCGTCGCCTGCGGCTGGTCGCTGCTGGCCAGCAGCGGCTTTGCCGTGTTGTTTTTGCTCGGTGGGCATCTGTTCATCAACATGCAGACCGACATCGCCAACGTGCGCGAAACCGCCTACCAGTACTTGCCGTACCTGGCCTTGCTGCCGTTGATCGCGGTGTGGAGCTATCTGCTCGATGGCTTGTTCATCGGCGCCACGCGGGCGCGGGAAATGCGCAACGGCATGCTGCTCAGCGTGCTCATCGCCCTGCCGGTTGCCTATCTGGCTCGCGATCTGGGCAACCACGGCCTGTGGCTGGGCTTTCTGCTGTTCATGGCCTTGCGCGGGGTAACGCTGGGGGTGATGGGCTGGCGGTTGCAGCGGCGGGATGGGTGGTTTGTGCGCTAAATGATGGCGCGGATTTACATCAGCGCCCTCAGTGGCGTGCGAAGAAATGTCACAACTTGGGTTTGACCGGCAAAAGTCCAATTCCTGACACTGGGTGACCCATGGAGGGGCAATCAGTTGTATCAGTCTAACTTTTGCAGGAAGCTCTTTATGTATCCTCCTCCGGCACCTGGTGGCGCGTCCATATATTCAAATATGCAAACGGCCAGCCTCGAGCGAAATTTCTTCAAGAATGGTGGCACTGGTTTTCTTTTTTCCTGGTTCTATTCGAAGGTACGGCGCATGTGGAACTGCGGCAGGGATCTCACCTAACGTCTTGTTGAGAGCTGCCGGTTGGGCGCAAAGCCGAGCGGGCACCAGTGATTCAGGCTTTGGAAAGTGGTAGGAGACGTCCCGTTTGGCGACGACCCTCAAGATCAGGAATGGATCAAGGCCGGCATCGAATATGCGAAATCTTTCGGCTACTAAATGGCTGGTGGGCATTCTCACTGTTATCGCGGTACTGCAATTCGCCTGGATATTCATGAGCGGTGCGCCTCAGCCACATCTGAGTGCGGTGGTGAATACCCTACCCGTTGGAACACACAGTGCGGTCTATGAAGTACTAAGTGATAGCGGCGGCGCCACCGTTGGCCACACCTACCTTTATTACGTTGCAGAACGACAACCCGACGACAAAGCAGTGCTCAACAACCTGCAAGATCAGACGCCGTTTCTCGTCTCCCGCCAATCGGGGGCGATTGTCGCTGTAGACGGGCGGCGGATCAGGGCACGGACACAATCGACGGTGTACCGATTCTCCAGCATCGCCATTCTCAGGGAGAACGATCAGGCTATTCCGTTGATCATCGAGCTGACAGCCACAAGTCCTGAGGACTAAAGATGTGAGGCATGAGCTGGCTGGAAGTAGTTGAAAGCATCGCGGGTCAAGTCGGGTCGACGCGCAGCCAGCGACTGCACGCGACCCGCACCACTGATCAGCTCGACAGGTACGACGAACGGGTCAGGCCCAGACGCAGGGCGTCGAGGAACTGGGTCTTCTCACGGGCGGTGATCTTGGCGCTGGCGCACTTGTCGCGGTAGTGAGTCATCAACTCCTCCGGCGACAGGTGCACGTAGCGCAGCATGTCTTCGATGGTGTCATGGGTCTCGATACCGGCGTGGTACACGCTGCCGTTCGGGTTCTGGTAGATGTTCACCGAGTCGGTATCACCGAACAGGTTGTGCATGTCACCGAGGATTTCCTGGTAGGCACCGACCAGGAAGATACCCAGCAGGTAGTCTTCACCTTCGTTGATCGCGTGCACCGGCAGGCTGGTCTCGATGCTCTGCTCGTCGACGTACTGGTTGATCTTGCCGTCCGAGTCGCAGGTCAGGTCTTGCAGCACGGCGCGGCGCAGCGGCTCTTCGTCGAGGCGATGCAGCGGCAGGATCGGCAGGACCTGGCCAATGGCCCAGGTGTCCGGCAGGCTCTGGAACACCGAGAAGTTGCAGATGTACTTGTCGGCCAGCTTGTCGTTGAGTTCGTCGAGCACCTGGCGGTGCGAGCGTTGGCGGGCCTTGAGCGAGTTGTGCAGGCGCCGGCACACGGCAAAGTAGCACTGCTCGGCCAGGGCTTTCTCGGCCAGGGTGATCTTGCCGTCGGCATACTGGGCGGCCACATCGCTCATGTAGTGAGTGGCGCGCCAGTAGGTTTCGGTGACCATCTCGATATCGGTCGGGCCGAGCAGGTCGGCCAGCCACTGCACGGTCTCGGGCAGGCTTTCCTTGTTCTCGATCAGCGGCACTTCGTCGTTGTGCTTCTCGACGTCGGTCACCTGCACCACCAGCACGGCGTGGTGCGCGGTCAGCGAGCGGCCGCTCTCCGAGAAGATATGCGGATGCGGCAAGCCCTGGGCATCGCAGAACTCCTTGAGCATGCCGACCACGACACCGGCGTAGTCATCCATGTCGTAGTTGATCGAACTGGCGTTGCGCGAGTGGGTGCCGTCGTAGTCCACACCCAGGCCGCCGCCGACGTCGATGTGATCGACCGGCAGGCCCAGCGCGCGCAGCTCGCCGTAGTAACGGATGGCTTCCTTGAAACCGTGCTGGTAGTCGGCCAGGTTGGCGATCTGCGAGCCCATGTGAAAGTGCAGCAGGCGGATGCCCTGGTCCAGGCCGGCATCGCGAAAACGCTGCACCACCGAGATCAGTTGCGCCGCCGACAGGCCGAACTTGGACTTCTCGCCACCGGTATCGGCCCACTTGCTCGAGGCCAGCGACGACAGGCGAACGCGCAGGCCAACTTGCGGCTTGACCTTGAGCTCGGCGGCTTCTTCGATCACCAGGGCCACTTCCGACTCTTTCTCGATGACGATAAAGACGTTGTGGCCGAGTTTCTGGCCCATCAGTGCCAGGCGGATGAACTCGCGGTCCTTGTAACCGTTGCAGACGATGGTGCCGCCTTTCGGTGCCAGCGCCAGCACGGCCAGCAGCTCAGGCTTGGAGCCGGCTTCAAGGCCAATGGAAACGTTTTGGGTGGCGATGATGTTTTCCACCACCGCTTCTTGCTGGTTGACCTTGATCGGGTACAGCGCGGTGTACTGGCTCTGGTATTCCAGGCGCGCGATGTTGGCGTCAAAAGCGCCAGTCAGCTGGCGCACGCGGTCCTGGAGAATGTCCGGGAAACGTACCAGCAGCGGCAGCGACAGGCCGCTCTTGCGCAGTTCGTCGACCTGTTCGAACAGGTCGATCGGCGCGCTGCCAGGCCCGTTCGGGCGGACTTCGACGCGCCCGGCCTCGTTGATTGCGAAGTAGCCGGCCCCCCAATGGCGAATGCCGTAAACACTGCGGCTGTCCGCAACTGTCCATTGGCTGCCATCGTCTTTGCGTGTGCGTCGTACGGACATTGAAGTCCCCTATATAGAAAGTCGAAAAACACCGGCCTGCATGGGGCGGGCGCAGTGTAAAACCTGAAAGTGACGATTATCCGTGTTCAGGGATAGACCCTTCCTACGGGAACGAGTTTAGAAAGCGAATTGCAAAAAATCGCGATGCAGTCTTCAGCCGCCGGACTTTTTCGCTTTGAAGCCCTGTTTGATCAGTTCGGCCAGCAGCAGCTCGACATGATCGCCCTGGATTTCGATGACCCCGTCTTTCAACGCGCCGCCGGTTCCGCAGCGGCGCTTGAGCGTGCTGGCCAGATCCTTGAGCTGTTCCAGGGGCAGCGGCACGCCGCTGATGGTCGTCACCGTCTTGCCGCCACGGCCCTTGCTTTCGCGACGCACGCGAGCAATGCCATCGCCTTCGGGGATGAGCGTCTGTTTGCAGATGCAGGCATCTATGGGTTTGCTGCAGTCCGGGCAATGCCGGCCTGCATCAGTGGAGAACACCAGGCCACCGAGGGCGGCGAATGATGCGGCTTTCTTGGCCACTTTTGATCCTCTACGGTGAGGATAAAAACTGGTCGACGCCCCTGGCGGGGTACCGACCGCGAAGCCCCACTCTGGCAGGGGCAGCGCAACTGCCGCATGAAGCGTGCGGCAGCCTTTAAAGGCCGCGCAGTGTAACGATAAAAGTCGCGAATGCTAAGTACAAAACTGCGCCATTTTGCATGTGTTTAGCGACGTCAGGCTCGACGGTCGAGGTAGCGCCGCAAGGCAGCCAGTGAATCGGGGCAATATGGCTGTTGCTGGCTGTCGGCCAGGGCCTGCTCGACGGCGATGAAGCGTGCCTCGCTGACCTCTTCGGGCTGCAGGCGCAAAGGCCCGTCCCAGACCGCCGAGAACACCGCGCACCAGAGCCGGTTGCCGGTCTGGTCGAAGAAAAAACATTCATGCGCGGTGAGTTCGACCCCACCGACCCCCAGCTCTTCTTCCAGTTCGCGGGCCGCCGATTCGGCATAGCTCTCATCGGCCTGGACCATGCCACCGGCGGCGACATCCCAGTACCCGGGGTAAATCGCCTTGCTCTGGGTGCGCCGGTGCACGCACAGCTGGCCAGCGGAATTAAACAAGAGGATGTAGGTGCCGCGGCCAATCAGCCCGCGCTCGCGCAGCTCGGCGCGGGCCACGGCGCCGAGCAGGCGGTCGCTTTCGTCGACCCAGGCAATCAGTTCGCGGTCGGAGGCGGCGCGGTGCGCTGCCTCCTGCTCGGAGATCGACACCGATCAGCCCTGAGTCAGCAGTTGACGCAGGTCGATGACGGCAGCGTTGGCCCGCGAAATGTAGTTGGCCATGACCAGCGAGTGGTTGGCCCACATGCCAAAGCCGCTGCCATTGAGCACCATCGGGCTCCACAGCGGCTCCTGCGAGGCTTCCAGCTCACGGATGATCTGCCGTACGCTGACCGTGGCGTTCTTCTTCGCCAGCACATCGGCGAAGTCGACCTCAATGGCGCGCAGCAGGTGCGACAGCGCCCAGGCCTGGCCGCGGGCTTCGTAGAACACGTTGTCGATCTGCAGCCACGGGGTTTCGACCACTTCTTCGTCAAGCTGCGGCACCTGGCCCGGCAGCACCGACTCGGTCTTCAGGGTGCTGTTGAGCTTGACCCGGCCGACACTTGCCGACAGGCGCTGCGACAGCGAACCCAGGCGGGTGGCGACGTCGCCCAGCCAGTTGTTGAGGTTGTCGGCGCGGGTGTAGAACAGCGCGCCCTGCTGATCCGGCGAGGCCAGGCGGTTCTGGTAACGGGTCAGCGAGTTGATGCCTTCCTGGAACTCCGATTCGCTCGACGGCAGGATCCAGCTCTTGTTGTCGAAGTTGAAGCGCGGCTCGGCCTTGGCCAGGTCAGCGTCTTCGGTGGACTGCGACTGCGAGCGGGCAAAGTCCTTGCGCAGGGCGCGGCTCAGGTCACGCACCTGGACCAGCACGCCGTACTCCCAGCTGGGCATGTTGTCCATCCACAGGCCAGGCGGGAAGCGGTCGTTGGAAATATAGCCGCCGGGCTTGTTGAGCAGGGTGCCGGCCACGGTCTTGAGGGTTTCGATGGTGGTATAGCCGACGACCATCTGCTTGCCGGTTTTCTCGGCGGCCGCCTGGGCGTTCTGCTGCACCGGGAACAGGTCGGGCTCGGCGCTCCAGTACCAGCCCAGGCCCACGCACACCAGCAGGTACAGGCCGATCAGCGAGCCCAGGGCGCGGCTGAAGAACAACCCGCCAAAATAACTGCGGGTGGCAGCGGTGCGCGGTTCGACCCGCTCACGCGCCTCGGCTTTGCCTGTACGGTTTTTCCAGTCCAGCATGGCGTTGTCCTTTCAGTCACGTCGGTTCAAGGGGTTCGACCGCAACCCCCGGGCTTCGTGCCAGCGCGATGGGCTTTTAATGCCGCGCGCCACCTGCCGGGGTCGGCAAGTATCGCTGCACTATAAATCAAGCACGGCGCTTCGCATAAGCGACTATTGGGTCAGCAAATGAATAAACGGACTTGTACAGTTAATTGATACAAGGCACTCGATTGCCGGGAAAGTGGTGCTAGCATAGAGCCATCACTCGAACTCAGCCTCACCCCTTATAAGTAGTCAGGACATGACCGAGCCAGAAGACCCCAATCGTGAGCGCCTCAAGCAACACTTTGCCCAGCGGGTCATTCATCAGGCCCGGCAAATCCTCGAGATCTGGCAGCGCCTGCAGCGCAGCGAGTGGTCGACTGGCGACCTGGGTGAGCTGTGCGAAGCCAACCTGCGCCTGCAACGCTATGCCGAGCGCTTCGAGCAGCCCGAGCACAGCCAGCTGGCCGAGGCCATCGGCCATGCCCTGGAGGCGGTCGAAGCCAACAGCGCGCGCCTGAGCAGCCAGCTGATCAGCGACCTCAACCGGCTGATGCAACGTTTGTCGCGCACCGGCCTGCGCCAGGGCGACCAACTTGAGCAAGTGCCGCTGCCGCCGCTGCGCAAGCCGGTGTACATCATGCTCCAGGACCACGACCGCGCCGAGCGTCTGGCCCAGCAACTGGAATTCTTCGGCCTCGGTGTACAGGCCTTGTACAGCGCCGCCGCGTTCCAGGCGACCATGAGCGAACGGCTGCCCTCGGCAATCGTCATGGACGTCGACTTCACCGGCCCCGGTGTCGGCCTGCAACTGGCCGCCCAGGCCCAGCAGGGCCTGGAGCAGCGGGTGCCGTTGCTGTTCTTCAGCCTGCACGAAACCGACACGCCGACGCGCCTGGCCGCCGTGCGCGCCGGTGGCCAGGAGTTCCTTACCGGCACCCTGGAAGCCTCGAGCCTGCTGGAAAAGGTCGAGCTGCTGACCAGCGTCACCCAGTACGAACCGTTCAAGGTGCTGATCATCGACGACTCGCGGGCCCAGGCCCTGCACACCGAGCGCCTGCTCAACAGCGCCGGGATCGTCACCCGCACCCTGATCGACCCGATCCAGACCATGGCCGAGCTTGCCGACTTCCAGCCCGACCTGATCATCCTCGACATGTACATGCCGGCTTGCACCGGCACCGAGCTTGCCAAGGTGATCCGCCACAACGACCGTTATGTCAGCGTGCCGATCATCTACCTGTCGGCCGAGGACGATCTGGACAAACAGCTCGACGCCATGAGCGAGGGCGGTGATGACTTTTTGACCAAGCCGATCCGCTCGCGGCACCTGATCACCACCGTGCGCAACCGCGCCGCCCGGGCGCGCAACCTCAAGGCGCGGATGGTGCGCGACAGCCTCACCGGGCTGTACAACCACACCCATATCCTGCAATTGCTCGAAGACTGCAGCTTCCGTGCGCGCCGCGAAGCGCAGCCACTGAGCTTCGCCATGCTCGACATCGACCACTTCAAGAAGGTCAACGACAGCCACGGCCACCCCATGGGCGACCGGGTGATCAAGAGCCTGGCGCTGTTCCTCAAGCAGCGCCTGCGCAAGACCGACTTCATTGGCCGCTACGGCGGTGAAGAATTTGCCATCGTCATGCCCAACACCGACCTGGGCTCGGCGCACAAGGTGCTCGACGAAATTCGCCGGCGCTTTGCCGAGATCCATTACCCGGCCCAGCCGCGCGACTTGTCCTGCACCTTCAGTGCCGGCGTGGTGCAACTGAGCGAAGGCCTGGACGCCCTGAGCATGGCCACCTCCGCCGACGAGGCGCTGTACCGCGCCAAGGGTGCCGGGCGCAACTGCGTGCAACGGGTCGAAGCATAAAGGCAAAGTGCCAGTTTTTTTCACCGAACCGCCCGCTCCGTCATAACCCGGTCATAAAAACGCAATAACTTCAGGCGCTTACCATTCGGCCGTTGGTAGACACCGGACATGCGCCTGAAGCTGCTCACCAATTTCAATACCCTGTTGCTGGTTACCGTGTGCATCGCCCTGGGCGCGACCCTGTGGTGGTCGCAGCGCGCCCTGGAGCGCCCCTATTTATTAATGGAGCGCTATCTGTCGCTGTCGCAGCAATTCCAGAACCAGGCGGCGCGCAATATCCAGGACTACCTGAGCAGCGGCGACGCCCTGCGCCATGCCACGGCGCTGCAGACCACCGCCGCCCTGCAGGGTGAACTGGAGCAACTGCCGGCAGAGCTTGCCGAGCGCCTGCGCCCGAGCCTGGACAACCTGCAGCGCTTCACCGCCAACGAGTTGCTGGGCGCCGGCAAGCTGGCCGGCGACCCGCAGGCCCTGTTGCTGCAGGCCGAACGCGAACTGGGTGCGAGCCTCGAGCAACTGGCCAACTATGCCCAGAGCAGCACCAGCAGCGATGCCGGGCGCTATTCGCCGCTGCTGTTCAACGCCTCCCTGCACCTGTCGCGGCTATCCCTGGCGCGGGACAAAATGGTCAGCAGCGGCCGCAGCGAACTGGCCGATGAAGTCGAGCGCGAACTTGCGCAGATCGCCGCCCAGGCGCAGTTACTCGAACAATTGCCGCTGCTGGGGGTGACCGCCAGCAGCGCTTCGAGCGCCGACGACTTTGCCGCGCTGATGGGCCTGGAGACCCAGGCCAGCACAGCGACCGAAGACACCGGGGTGGCGCTCAAACGCGAACTCAACAGCCTGATCAAGCGCTACCCCGGCGAGCTGCAGCGCACCCGCGAGCAGATCCAGCAACGCAGCGCCCTGGCCAGCAGCACCTTCGAGCGCATCGGCGCCGTGCAGCAGGCCATCGCCGAGCTCGAACCCAGTGTGCGTAGCCAGCATGCCGCCATCCAGGGCGAAGTGCGGGTGATCCAGGGCCTGATGATCGGTTTGATCCTGCTGATCGCACTGCTTATCGACACCCTGCAGCGGCGCCTGGCGCGGGTGCTGACCAACCTCGCGCCGGCACTCTCGCGCTGGGCCGAGGGCGACTTCAGCCAGGCCATTGCCCTGGGCCGCAGCAACCGTGAAATGCATGATATCCAGGACTCGCTCAACCGCCTGCGGGTCTACCTGGTCGAGCTGGTCGGCACCCTCCGCCACAACGCCGAGCAGGTCGCTGGCAGCAGCCACGCCCTGGCCGGCATGAGCAGCGCCCTGCACGATGGCGCCGAACGCCAGGCCGGCGACACCGCGCAAATCCGTGATGCCCTCGGCGAGCTGGAGGCGACCATCCTCCAGGTCGCCGGCGACGCCAGCCAGGCGGCCGACGCCAGCCACGACGCCGGGCGTGCGGTCGAGCAAGGCCAGGCAGTGATAGGCCAGAGCCTGACCGGGCTGCGGGCGCTGGTCGACGAAGTACAGGGCAACGCGCAGATGATCGAACAACTGGCCGAGGAATCGGCGACCATCGGCGGCGTGCTGACGGTGATCCGCTCGATTGCCGAGCAGACCAACCTGCTGGCCCTCAATGCCGCGATCGAAGCGGCGCGGGCCGGGGAAATGGGCCGTGGCTTTGCCGTGGTTGCCGAAGAAGTACGCTCCCTGGCCCTGCGCACTACCGGCGCTACCGGTGAGATCCAGACCTTGATCGGGCGCCTGCAGCAGGCGGCCCGCGAATCGGTTGAAGGCATGCGCGCGCAACTCGAACATGCCGAGGCCACCGCTGACCAGGCCCAGGCGGCGGATGGCGCGCTGGATGAAATTGTCGCGGCAATCCAGACCATCTCGGCCACAGCGGTACGGATTGCCGATGTCACCGCCCAGCAGAGCGGCGCGGTGAGCGAGATTCGTGACCACAGCGAGCGGATTCATGGCTTGGGTGAAGACAACTTGCAACGTATTGGTGAAGGGCGTGAGCAGGGTGAGCAGTTGCTTCGCCTGGGTGGCGAGTTGAATACGGCGGTGCGGGCCTTTCGCCTGTGAGGATGTGTCGCGGCGATCCGACTTGACCCGCGATGAAGGCAACAGGGCTGCAAAGTCCGTTATCATGCAGGCACTTTTGTACTGCGAGACCGCCATGCGCCGCCTGCTTTGCCTCCTGTTTCTGCTCCTGGCCTTGCCCGCCGTCGGCGCCGGCCTGCTCGACAATCGCCCCAGCGCCACCCTCGGCGCCGCGTCGCTGAACAACAGCAGCGACTTTCTGCCAGTGCACGAAGCCTTCAAGCTGAGCCTGGTCGAGGATCAAGGGCAAAGCCTGAAACTGCGCTTCGTCGCCGCCGACGGTTACTACCTGTACCGCCACCGCTTCCAGTTTCGCAGCGAGCCTGCCGACATAGCCCTGGGCACGGCGCAGATCCCCCCGGGTGAAGCCAAGCACGATGAGTTCTTCGGCGACGTCGAGGTCTATCACGGCATCCTCGACATCGAAATCCCCCGCCCGGCCAACGAACAACGCCCCTTCACCTTGCTGGTGGGCTACCAGGGCTGCGCCGACAAGGGCCTGTGCTACCCGCCGGAAACCGCACGCCTGAGCATCGATGGCATCACCAGCGGTGCGCCGCCAGCTACCACCACGGTCGCCAAGGCCGGCTGGGACTGGCAAGGCCTGCTGCTGTTCTTCCTCGCCGGCGTCGGCCTGACCTTCACCCCGTGTGTGCTGCCGATGCTGCCGATCCTCTCTGGCGTGGTGTTGCGCGGCCAGGTCGGTGGCGTACGCGGTTTTGCCCTGTCGCTGGCCTATGTACTGCCGATGGCTGCCTGCTTTGCCCTGCTCGGCGCGCTGATGGGCCTGTTCGGTGCCGGCCTCAACCTGCAGGCACGCTTGCAGTCGGCCTGGGTGCTGGTGCCGTTTGCGCTGTTCTTCGTGCTGTTTGCCCTGGCCATGTTCGGCCTGTTCGAGCTCAAATTGCCGCATGCCATCAGTAGTCGCCTGGAACGTCTGGTCGGCCAGACCAAGGGCGGATCGCTGATGGGTGCGGCGATCCTCGGGGTGTTCTCCAGCCTGCTGGTATCGCCGTGCGTGTCGGCGCCACTGGCCGGCGCCCTGCTGTATATCAGCGCCAGCGGCGATGCCCTGGGGGGTGCATTGAAGCTGTTCGCCCTGGGCCTGGGCATGGGCGCGCCACTGCTGCTGATCGCTACCGGCGGTGCGGCCTGGCTGCCGAAAAGCGGGCCATGGCTGGTAACGGTGAAAAACGCCATCGGCGTGCTGTTGCTGGGCCTGGCCATTGGCCTGCTCAGCCGCGTGCTGCCGGGGCAGGTCACGCTGCTGCTGGTCGGCCTGCTGGCCGCCGGTACCGCGGTGTTCCTTGGCGCCCTGGAGTTCACGGTGAAAAACACCCGGCAGCGCCTGGCGCAGCTGCTCGGCCTGGCCCTGCTGTTCTATGGGTTGGCCTGCTGGTACGGCGCCTTGAGCGGGCAGACCGACCCGCTGCGCCCGCTGCCTCAAGCCAGTAACGCCAGTACTGGTGCAAGCGCCCAGGCCAGCAACGCCAGCGCCTGGCAGACCCTCACCACCCCGGCGGCGCTGGACAGCGCCCTGGCCGCCGCCAAGGCCGCCGGCCAGCCGGTGCTACTGGACTGGTACGCCGACTGGTGCATCAGTTGCAAGGTGATCGAGCACGAGGTGCTCAATGCACCCGCAGTGCTAGCACAACTGAAGGACTACCAGTTGCTGCGCTTCGATATCACAGAAAGCAACGCCGAACAGCGCGCCCTGCTCGACCGCTACCAGCTGTTCGGCCCGCCAGCGCTGTTGTTCTTTGCCGCGAACGGCAGCGAAATCACCGCCGATCGTGTGGTTGGCGAGATAAACGCCGGCGAATTTGCCGAGCATCTGACGCGCATTCGCGCCGATCTGGGTCTATAACTTCTTCGGGCCGCTAAAAAGCCGCTTTCGATGACCGAAATTAATAAATTAGTCACATATTTAGCGTGAATATCGGTCATCGTGCTGGCTATTGCTGGTAACTGGACAGTGCCCGCCGGTTTACGGCATAGTCGCCGCGCAAAGTTTCCTAACGATAAAAAGGAACCACAGATGGCAACGCTACTGGTGCTGCACGGCCCCAACCTGAACCTGCTCGGCACCCGCGAACCGGGCGTCTATGGCGCCGTGACCCTGGCCCAGATCAACCAGGACCTGGAGCAGCGCGCCCGCGCCGCCGGCCATCATCTGCAATACCTGCAAAGCAACGCCGAGTACGAATTGATCGACCGCATTCATGCCGCGCGCAGCGAAGGTGTGGACTTCATCCTGATCAATCCGGCGGCTTTCACACATACAAGTGTCGCATTACGTGACGCGTTGCTGGCGGTGAGCATCCCATTCATCGAAGTGCATCTGTCCAACGTGCACAAACGCGAACCTTTTCGCCATCACTCCTACTTCTCTGATGTCGCCGTAGGAGTGATTTGCGGCCTGGGTGCCAGCGGTTATCGCCTGGCCCTGGAGTCTGCCCTGGAACACCTGGCTGCTAACGCAAAGCCCTGATGACGAGAACCTGGCCTATGGGCCGGGGCTCACAAGAAACGTTTGCTAACACGTTTTTATATTTACGCCCCTGACCGAACCTTGGGAGTTGATGATTAATGGATATCCGTAAAGTCAAGAAACTGATCGAACTGCTGGAAGAATCTGGCATCGACGAGCTGGAGATCAAGGAAGGCGAGGAATCCGTACGGATCAGCCGCCACAGCAAGACTCCAGCCCAGCAGTACTACGCTCCGGCTCCAGTCGCCGCTCCTGTTGCCGCACCAGCCGCCGCCCCGGCCGCTGCCGCCGCTCCAGCCGAAGCTGCCGCACCAAAACTGAACGGCACCGTTGCCCGTTCGCCAATGGTCGGTACCTTCTACCGCAAAGCCTCGCCTGCCTCGCCAGCCTTCGTTGAAGTCGGCCAGACCGTGAAGAAAGGCGACACCCTGTGCATCGTCGAAGCCATGAAGATGATGAACCACATCGAAGCTGAAACCAGCGGTGTGATCGAATCCATCCTGGTAGAAGACGGTCAGCCGGTTGAGTTCGACCAGCCGCTGTTCACCATCGTTTGAACCGCGGAGAGCCAACGATGTCTGCGAAGCTGGAAAAAGTCCTGATTGCCAACCGCGGGGAAATTGCCCTGCGGATCCTGCGTGCCTGCAAAGAGCTGGGCATCAAGACCGTCGCCGTACACTCCACGGCTGACCGCGAACTGATGCACCTGGGCCTGGCAGACGAGTCGGTCTGCATCGGTCCTGCTTCGGCCAGCCAGTCCTACCTGCACATTCCGGCCATCATCGCCGCGGCTGAAGTGACCGGCGCTACCGCCATTCACCCAGGCTACGGTTTCCTCGCGGAAAACGCCGATTTCGCCGAGCAGGTCGAGAACTCCGGTTTTGCCTTCATTGGCCCCAAAGCCGACACCATTCGCCTGATGGGCGACAAGGTTTCGGCCAAGGACGCGATGATCAAGACTGGCGTTCCGACCGTGCCAGGTTCCGACGGCCCGCTGCCGGAAGACGAAGAAGAAGCCCTGCGCATCGGCCGTGAAGTCGGCTACCCGGTGATCATCAAGGCCGCCGGTGGCGGTGGTGGTCGCGGCATGCGCGTGGTGCACAAGGAAGAGGACCTGATCGCCTCGGCCAAGCTGACCCGCACCGAAGCTGGCGCAGCCTTCGGCAACCCGATGGTCTACCTCGAGAAGTTCCTGACCAACCCACGTCACGTGGAAGTCCAGGTCCTGTCCGACGGCCAGGGTAACGCCGTGCACCTGGGTGACCGCGACTGCTCGCTGCAGCGCCGCCACCAGAAGGTACTGGAAGAAGCGCCGGCACCGGGCATCGATGAAAAAGCCCGCCAGGAAGTCTACAAGCGCTGTGTCGATGCCTGCATCGAGATCGGCTACCGTGGCGCCGGCACCTTCGAGTTCCTCTACGAGAACGGTCGTTTCTACTTCATCGAAATGAACACCCGTGTTCAGGTGGAGCACCCGGTTTCGGAGATGGTCACCGGTATCGACATCGTCAAGGAGATGCTCAGCATCGCCGCTGGCAACAAGCTGTCGTTCACCCAGGATGACGTGGTGATTCGCGGTCACTCGCTGGAGTGCCGGATCAACGCCGAAGACCCGAAGAAGTTCATCCCGAGCCCAGGCACGGTCAAGCATTTCCACGCCCCGGGTGGCAACGGCGTTCGCGTCGATTCGCACCTGTACAGCGGTTACGCAGTTCCACCGAACTACGACTCGCTGATCGGCAAGCTGATCACCTACGGCAAGGACCGCGACGAAGCCATGGCACGCATGCGCAATGCCCTGGACGAGATCGTCGTCGACGGCATCAAGACCAACATCCCGCTGCACCGCGACCTGGTGCGTGATGAAGGTTTCTGCAAAGGCGGCGTCAACATTCACTACCTGGAACACAAACTGGCTAGCCAGGAGTGATTCGCCAGTGATGTAAAAAAGACCCCGGTCCCGTGACCGGGGTCTTTTTTTGGGGCTCCCACAGGGTTCCCACAAACCCCTCGCACTCAAGTAAACTGGCGGGCTTCTCGCAGCCTCGGGCTGCCCCTGTAGATTTTTCCAAAGGTGCCCGCCATGCCTTGGCTGCAAGTACGTCTGGCCATCAGCCCGGAACAAGCCGAAACCTATGAAGATGCCCTGCTCGAAGTAGGCGCCGTTTCGGTCACCTTCATGGATGCCGAAGATCAGCCGATCTTCGAACCGGACCTCAACACCACCCCGCTGTGGTCGCATACCCACCTGCTGGCACTGTTCGAAGCCGATACCGACGCCAGCGCGGTGTTCGCCCACCTGCAGTTGCTGACCAGCGCCGAACTGCCGGAGCACCAGGCCGAAGTCATCGAAGACCAGGATTGGGAACGCAGCTGGATGGACAACTTCCAGCCGATGCGTTTCGGCCAGCGCCTGTGGATCGTGCCAAGCTGGCACGCGGCACCGGAGCCTGAGGCGGTCAACCTGCTGCTCGACCCGGGCCTGGCCTTCGGCACCGGCACCCACCCGACCACCGCACTGTGCCTGGAATGGCTCGACGGCCAGGACCTGAAAGACACCCAGGTGCTCGACTTCGGTTGCGGCTCGGGCATCCTCGCCATCGCCGCGCTGCTGCTCGGTGCCCGTGAAGCGGTCGGTACCGACATCGACGTGCAGGCCCTGGAAGCCTCGCGCGACAACGCCGGACGCAATGGCATCGCCGACGAGAAATTCGCCCTGTACCTGCCCGAGCACATGCCGGCCATGCAGGCCGACGTACTGGTCGCCAACATCCTCGCCGGCCCGCTGGTCTCGCTGGCCCCGCAACTGTCCGGGCTGGTACGTCCGGGTGGCCTGCTGGCGCTGTCGGGGATTCTCGCCGAGCAGGGTGATGAAGTTGCCGCGGCCTACGCCAAGGACTTCGACCTCGACCCGATCGCCGTACGCGATGGCTGGGTACGCATCAGTGGTCGCCGCCGCTAAGTGCGCCTAGAATAACCTTCTGCATAACCCGGACCGCCGCATGACCGACAGTTTCGTCACCCAGTGCCCGCATTGCCAGACCAGCTTTCGCGTCAGCCACAATCAGTTGAGCGTGGCCCGCGGCATGGTGCGTTGCGGCGCCTGCCTGCAAGTGTTCAACGCCGCCCGGCAACTGCTGGAGCAAAGCGCGGCGCAGAACCCGCCTGCAGCGCCGGTGCCGGTCGAGCCAGTGGCGGAGCCCGCAAAAGCACCGAACCAGCACGAGTGGAGCGCCGCCGAGCTGGACCTCGACCAGCTCGACCTCGATCAGGAGCTGGCGCGCCTGGAACAGCGCGAAATCCAGCCGACCACCGAGTTCAAGGCCGCTGCACCACGCGAAGAGAGCCTCAGCGCGCACCGCGACAGCCCCGAGCAAGACGACCAGCACTGGCCCGACAGCCTGTTCAGCAGCCCGGCCGCCGAGCGCGAGCAACTCAGTGCCGAGCTCGACGCGCCGCAACCGCCGCTGATCGAGCAGGAAGCCCTGGACCTCGCGCCGGCACCCGGCGAGCGTACCGAGCCGTCGCTGTCGCTGGATGCCATCGATGACGACCTCGACGCCCCGCTGGCACCTGCCGCTGCGCTACGCGCCGATGATAACGAACTGCCCGGCGAGCGTTTGTCGGCGCGCGAGCCTGAGGACACTCTGGACAGCCCCGAACCCGAGTTCGACGAGCGCCGCGAACCGGGCCTGGGCCCGGTCAGCAACCGCCCGGCGCGCAAGGAGCCGCTGCTCGACCTGGTCGACGATCCGATCCAGCTCGACTGGCAGAAGCCCAAGGTCAACTGGGCCCGGCGCCTGCTGTGGATCCTGTTGATTTTGCTGGCCGCTGCGGCCCTGGCCGGCCAATACATCTGGTACCAGTTCGACGAACTGGCCCGCCAGGACCGCTACCGACCGTGGTTCCAGGCGGTCTGTCCGACCGTCGGTTGCCAGGTGCCGTCGCGGGTCGATATCGCCCGGATCAAGAGCAGTAACCTGGTGGTGCGCAGCCACCCGGACTTCAACGGTGCCTTGATCGTCGATGCGATCATCTACAACCGGGCGCCCTTCGCCCAGCCGTTCCCGCTGCTGGAGCTGCGCTTTGCCGATCTCAATGGCCAGTTGATCGCCAGCCGCCGCTTCAAGCCCACCGAGTACCTCAGCGGTGAACTGGCCGGCAAGGGCGAAATGCCCAGCCAGACGCCGATCCACATCGCCCTGGACATCCTTGATCCGGGCCCCAAGGCGGTCAACTACAGCCTGTCGTTTCGGTCGCCGGAATAGTCGGCGAGCTGCAAGCCGTAAGCTTCAAGCCGCAAGTGAAAACGGATCAGCGTACGGGTCTGCTTTTTCTTGTGGCTTGAAGCTTGCAGCTTGCAGCTCAAAGCCAACTGTTCAGATTTTATCCAAATCGATCTTTATCCGGTCACCGAGAGCGGGTATCATGCCAACCCTTTTTCGAACTCTAAGATCGGCCCCCACAACAGGGAACTCCTATGTCGGCGGTACGCATCGGCCCATACACACTGCAGAACGCCCTGATCCTCGCGCCCATGGCCGGGGTCACGGACCAGCCCTTTCGTCAGTTGTGCCGACGAATGGGTGCAGGCCTGGTGGTGTCGGAGATGGTCAGCAGCGACATGAGCCTGTGGAACAGCCGCAAGTCGCGCCTGCGCATGATTCACGAAGGTGATCCCGAGCCGCGCTCGGTACAGATCGCCGGCGGTGACGCGCAGATGCTCGCAGCGGCGGCCCGGGCCAACGTCGAGGCCGGCGCGCAGATTATCGACATCAACATGGGCTGCCCGGCAAAAAAAGTCTGCAACAAGGCCGCAGGCTCTGCTTTATTGAAAGATGAAGCCCTGGTCAGCGAAATCCTCCACGCGGTGGTTGCCGCCGTGGACGTGCCGGTCACGCTGAAGATCCGCACTGGCTGGGACAGGGCCAACAAGAACGGCCTGACTGTGGCGAGGATCGCCGAGCAGGCCGGGATCCAGGCACTGGCGGTACATGGACGCACACGCGCCGACCTCTACACCGGTGAAGCCGAATACGACACCATCGCGGCGATCAAGCAGGCGGTGTCGATCCCGGTTTTTGCCAATGGCGATATCACTTCGCCAGAAAAAGCCCGGGCGGTGCTGGATGCCACCGGTGCCGACGGTCTGCTGATTGGCCGGGCTGCCCAAGGGCGGCCATGGATCTTTCGCGAGATCGAGCATTACCTGCGTACCGGCGAAAAACTGCCGGCACCGCAGCTGGACGAAGTGGAACGAATTCTGCTGGAGCACCTGACCGCGTTGCACGCCTTCTATGGCGATGTGATGGGCGTACGTATCGCCCGCAAGCACGTTGGTTGGTACCTGGCAACGCTACCGGGCGCCAAGGAGTTTCGCGCCCAGTTCAACCGTTTGGAAGACACGCAAGCGCAGTGCGCCAACGTTCGCGGCTTCTTCAGCGAGCGTGAACAGAGCCTTGAGACAGAGGACGGACAAGGGGTGGCCGCATGACGATGATGACCGAGACTTTAGTGAGTGGAACAACGCCCGTGAGCGACAACGTCAACCTGAAACAGCACCTGAATACGCCGAGCGAAGAGGGTCAGACCCTTCGCGGCAGTGTGGAAAAGGCGCTGCACAACTATTTCGCCCATCTGGAGGGCGCGGCCGTCACGGACGTGTACAACCTGGTGCTCTCGGAAGTCGAAGCGCCGTTGCTCGAAAGCGTAATGAACTACGTCAAGGGCAACCAGACCAAGGCCAGCGAGCTGCTCGGGCTCAACCGCGGCACCTTGCGCAAGAAACTCAAGCAGTACGATTTGTTGTAAGCAAGCATCCAAACCAGAAAAGGCGGCTCCCATTCGATGAGGTCGCCTTTTTTGCTGACTCCACCGCGTTATGGAATCTGAAATGACCGACCAGACTACCCGCCTGCCGATCCGCCGCGCCTTGATCAGCGTCTCCGACAAGACCGGGATCCTTGAATTCGCCCGTGAGCTGCAACAGCTCGGCGTCGAGATCCTGTCCACCGGCGGCACCTTCAAGTTGCTCCAGGACAATGGCGTTGCCGCGGTGGAAGTTGCCGATTACACCGGCTTCGCCGAAATGATGGACGGCCGGGTCAAGACCCTGCACCCGAAAATCCACGGCGGCATCCTCGGCCGTCGCGGTACCGACGACGCCATCATGGCCGAGCACGGGATCAAGCCGATCGATCTGGTCGCGGTCAACCTCTACCCGTTCGAAGCCACCATCTCCAAGCCGGGCTGTGACCTGCCGACCGCCATCGAGAACATCGACATCGGCGGCCCGACCATGGTCCGCTCGGCGGCCAAGAACCACAAGGACGTCGCCATCGTGGTCAACGCCAGCGACTACGGCCAGGTCCTGGAAAGCCTCAAGGCCGGTGGCCTGACCTACGCCCAGCGCTTCGACCTGATGCTCAAGGCATTCGAGCACACTGCAGCCTACGACGGCATGATCGCCAACTACATGGGCACCGTGAACCAGGCCGCTGAAACCCTCAGCACCGAAGGTCGCAGCGAATTCCCGCGGACCTTCAACAGCCAGTTCACCAAGGCCCAGGAAATGCGCTACGGCGAGAACCCGCACCAGAGCGCGGCGTTCTATGTCGAGGCCAAGCCGGCCGAAGCCGGCATCGCCACCGCGGTGCAGTTGCAGGGCAAGGAGCTGTCGTACAACAACGTGGCCGATACCGACGCCGCGCTGGAATGCGTGAAGAGCTTCGTCAAGCCGGCCTGCGTCATCGTCAAGCACGCCAACCCGTGCGGCGTGGCGGTCAGCCCCGACGCTGAAGGCGGTATCCGCCAGGCTTACGAGCTGGCGTACGCCACCGATACCGAATCGGCGTTCGGCGGCATCATCGCCTTCAACCGCGAACTGGACGCCGAAACCGCAAAAGCCATCGTCGAGCGCCAGTTCGTCGAAGTAATCATCGCCCCGAGCGTCAGCGACGAAGCCCGCGCCGTGGTGGCGGCCAAGGCCAACGTGCGCCTGCTGGCCTGCGGCGAGTGGTCGGCAGAACGTGCCGCTGCCTGGGACTTCAAGCGCGTCACCGGCGGCCTGCTGGTACAAAGCCGCGACATCGGCATGATCACCGAGGGCGACCTGAAAGTGGTCACCAAGCGTGCACCGAGCGAGCAAGAAATCCACGACCTGATCTTCGCCTGGAAAGTGGCCAAGTACGTCAAGTCCAACGCCATCGTCTACGCCAAGAACCGCCAGACCATCGGTGTCGGCGCCGGCCAGATGAGCCGCGTCAACTCCGCCCGTATCGCTGCGATCAAGGCCGAGCACGCCGGCCTGCAGGTTCAGGGCGCGGTCATGGCATCGGACGCGTTCTTCCCGTTCCGTGATGGCATCGACAACGCTGCCAAGGTCGGCATCACCGCGGTGATCCAGCCAGGTGGCTCGATGCGCGATGCCGAAGTCATCGCCGCCGCTGACGAAGCCGGCATTGCCATGGTCTTCACCGGTATGCGTCACTTCCGTCACTGATACCAGGACCTGGTGCCAGGCTCTGTGGGAGCGGGCTTGACCCGCGATTGCGATCTGTCAGTTACAGCGCATCGCGGGTCAAGCCCGCTCCCACAAGAGTCCCGCCAACCAGCATTATCCGAATTAGCTTCATAGAGGTTTTGACATGAACGTTTTGATTATCGGTAGCGGCGGTCGTGAACACGCCCTGGCCTGGAAAGTCGCTCAGGACCCACGGGTCGAAAAAGTCTTCGTTGCCCCGGGCAACGCTGGCACCGCCACTGAAGCCAAGTGCGAGAACGTCGACATCGACGTCAGCGCTTTGGAGCAACTGGCCGATTTCGCCGAAAAAAATGTCGCCCTGACCATCGTCGGCCCTGAGGGCCCGCTGGTTGCCGGTGTCGTCGACCTGTTCCGCAGCCGCGGCCTGGACTGCTTTGGTCCAACCAAGGGCGCGGCCCAGCTGGAAGGTTCCAAGGCCTTCACCAAGGACTTCCTGGCGCGCCACAAGATCCCGACTGCCGACTACCAGAACTTCACCGAGATCGAGCCGGCCCTGGCCTACCTGCGGGAAAGAGGCGCACCGATCGTGATCAAGGCCGACGGCCTGGCCGCCGGTAAAGGCGTGATCGTCGCCATGACCCTGGGCGAGGCCGAAGACGCCGTACGCGACATGCTCGCCGGCAACGCCTTTGGTGACGCAGGTTCGCGCGTGGTGATCGAAGAGTTCCTCGACGGCGAGGAAGCCAGCTTCATCGTCATGGTCGACGGCCACAACGTGCTGCCAATGGCTACCAGCCAGGACCACAAGCGCGTCGGCGACGGCGACACCGGCCCCAACACCGGCGGCATGGGCGCCTACTCGCCAGCGCCAGTGGTCACCGCCGACGTGCACCAGCGCGTCATGGACCAGGTGATCTGGCCGACCGTGCGCGGCATGGCCGAGGAAGGCAACGTCTACACCGGCTTCCTCTATGCCGGCCTGATGATCGATAAAGCCGGTAACCCGAAAGTCATCGAGTTCAACTGCCGCTTCGGCGACCCGGAAACCCAGCCGGTCATGCTGCGCCTGGAGTCGAGCCTGGTGCTGCTGATCGAAGCCGCTTTCGCCAAGGCCCTGGACAAGGTCGAAGCGCAGTGGGATCCGCGTCCGAGCCTGGGCGTGGTGCTGGCTGCTGGCGGCTACCCTGGCGACTACAGCAAAGGCGCGGTCATCCACGGCCTGGATGCTGCAGCGCAGATTGAAGGCAAGGTGTTCCACGCCGGTACCGCGCTCAAGGACGGCCAGGTAGTTGCCACTGGCGGCCGCGTACTGTGCGCCACCGCCATGGGCAGCAGCGTCGAGTCGGCCCAGCAACAAGCCTACCGCCTGGCAGCCGAGATCAACTGGGATGGCAGCTTCTACCGCAAGGACATCGGCTACCGTGCCATTGCCCGCGAACGCGGTGAACACCAGGAGTAAACCGGTGCCTGGTGGCAGCGGCGCGACGAGCGCCCTGCCCCCGGCTCGTCGACAGGGCCCGCCATGGGCCTTGCCTTCGGCTTGGCGCGCCGCGCATAGTTACCATCCGGCATTTGGCTAAGAAGGGATTTCGTCTTGCGTTGGCTCAGGATTGCCATTGGTCTCACCGTCAGCTTGCTGACCCTGCTCTGCCTGTTCCCGGCCGTGGCCGAACAGGGCAGTGGTTGGGCGGTATTGCTTGACGACCAGGCCAGCCTGCAATTGAGCGATGTACGTTCCGAACGCTACCGCAACCAGTTCAGTCCCCTCGAACTCAACGAACTCAACGCTGCCACGCCCGACCAGGCGTTGTGGCTGCACTATCGGCTGGAACCCGGACAGCAGGAAAAACTGCTGCGGGTGTTCGCCCCCGACCTGTCACGGCTGGACCTCTACGCCCTGCAAGGCGACCGGCTGATCAAGCAGATCCACAACGGTCGCCAGAGCGACAGCGGCGACCCTTACCTGCGCAGCAGCGACCATGTCCTGGCCCTGCCCAACAGCACGCAACCGCTGGATGTGTACCTGCGCCTGGTGTCGGAACACCAGCTGCGTCCGGCCATCAGCCTCGAGCCTGCCGCCCAGGCCGCCGCCGACCAGCGCCAGCCGCTGTTCTTCGGCCTGTTGTTCGGCTGCCTGCTGATGCTGATGCTGCACAACCTGATCCGCTTCGCTTACTCACGCTCCAGTACCAGCCTGGCCCTGGCGGTCTACCACGCGCTGATGCTGCTCAGCGCACTGATTCTGCTCAACCTCAGCGGCCCCTGGTGGAGCCTCTGGCATTCGGCACAAACACCGGCGGCCTACCTTACTGCCCTGCTGGCATCGCTGGCCGGCCTGACCTTTACCCTGCGCTTCTTCACGCCTTGCGAGCAACCGCGCCTGAGCCGCCTGCTGCAGGGCGAGATGCTGCTGATCGCGCTGTGCGGCCTGTTGCTGTTGTTCGTCGATACCTTGCCGCTGAACCTGATGACCTATGCGCTGATGGCCGTCGGTAGCCTGAGCATGCTGCTGGTGGCCAGCTACCACTGGTACAAGGGGTATGCCCCGGCGCGGCTGTTCGCCCTGGCCATGCTGGCGTTCAACATCGGTTGCCTGGTGGTGTTGCCGGCCCTGCTCGGCCTGACCCGCACGCCGACCCAATGGCTGCTGTTCATTCTCCTCGGGCTCACCAGTTTCAGCGGCCTGCTGCTCAACCTGGCCGTCAGCGAGCGCTTGCGGCGCATCAGCGAAGAGCGCTTCAGCGCCAGCCGCGAACTGGCCGCCAGCAACGCCGAGATCAACGCCAAGGCCGAGTTCCTGGCCAAGATCAGCCATGAGATCCGCACGCCCATGAACGGCGTGCTGGGCATGACCGAGCTGCTGCTCGGCACCCCGCTGTCGGTCAAGCAACGCGACTACGTGCAGACCATCCACAGCGCCGGCAACGAGCTGCTGACCCTGATCAACGAGATTCTCGACATCTCCAAGCTCGAATCCGGGCAGATCGAGCTGGATGACGTGCAGTTCGACCTCAATGCCCTGATCGAGGATTGCCTGAGTATCTTCAGGGCCAAGGCCGAGCAGCAGAACATCGAACTGATCAGCTTCACCCAGCCGCAGGTACCGCGGGTCATCAGTGGCGACCCGACGCGTCTGCGCCAGGCCTTGCTGAGCCTTTTGGAAAACGCCCTGAAGAAAACCGACCAGGGCGAGATCCTGCTGGTGGTCGCCCTCGACCAGCGCGGCGACAGCCCGCGCCTGCGCATTGCCGTGCAGGACAGCGGCGAACCGATCCCGCCGGGCGAGCGCGAAGCGCTGCTGCAGGCAGAGCTGCACAGCAAGCACTTCCTCTCCAGCAACAAGCTCGGCGGCCACCTGGGGCTGGTCATCGCCAAGCAACTGATCACCCTGATGCAGGGCGAGTTCGGCATCAAGACCAGCCACAACATGGGCAACACCCTGTGGATGACCCTGCCGCTCGACCCGCACCGCCTCGAACAGCCACCCACCGACCTCGATGGCCCGCTGCGCGGCGCCCGGGTGCTGGTGGTGGACGACAACGACACCTGCCGCAAGGTCCTGGTCCAGCAGTGCAGCGCCTGGGGCATGAACGTCAGCGCCGTGCCGTCGGGCAAGGAAGCCCTGGCCCTGTTGCGCACCAAGGCGCACCTGCGCGATTACTTCGATGCGGTGCTGCTCGATCAGAACATGCCGGGCATGACCGGCATGCAACTGGCGGCGAAGATCAAGGAAGACCCGAGCCTGAACCACGACATCCTGCTGGTGATGCTCACCGGTATCAGCAACGCGCCAAGCAAGGTCATCGCCCGCAATGCCGGGGTCAAGCGCATCCTTGCCAAGCCGGTGGCCGGCTACACTCTCAAGACCACCCTGGCCGAAGAGCTGTCCCAGCGCAGCAAGGGCCAGCCGAGCATCCCGGTGCAGACCGGGCTGTCGGCGCCACTGAACCTGCCCAGCGATTTCCGCATCCTGGTGGCCGAGGACAACAACATCTCGACCAAGGTGATCCGTGGCATGCTCGGCAAGCTGAGCCTGGAGCCGGACACCGCCAGCAATGGCGAGGAAGCCCTGCAGGCGATGAAGGCCAACCATTACGACCTGGTGTTGATGGACTGCGAAATGCCAGTGCTCGATGGCTTCTCGGCCACCCAGCAACTGCGCATCTGGGAAGTCAGCAACCAGCGCCGGCGCACACCGGTGGTGGCCCTGACCGCGCACATCCTCGCCGAGCACAAGGAACGCGCACGCCTGGCCGGCATGGACGGGCACATGTCCAAACCGGTGGAACTGTCGCAGTTGCGCGAGCTGATCGAGCATTGGGTGGCGCATCGCGAAGCCGAATCAAGTCAGATTCCAACCCCGTAATTCGCATACACTTGCTCCACATCACCCTTGCCGCGAGCCTCGACCATGCTCCATGAGTTGTTCAGCGTCTACCTGAAAATGCTCGTGCTCTACAGCCCGTTCTTCGTGCTCTCGTGCTTTATCAGCCTGACCCGCGGCTACTCCAGCAAGGAGCGCAAGCAACTGGCCTGGCGCGTGGCAATCGCCGTGCTGATCGCCAGCGTATTGCTATACCTGTTCGGCAGGGTGATCTTCGGCATATTCGGCATCACCGTGGATGCATTTCGCATCGGTGCCGGCAGCGTGCTGTTCATTTCCGCGCTGGGCATGGCCCAGGGCAAGTCGGCGGTGCAGACCGACAACGTGCAGCAGGATGTAACCATCGTGCCGCTGACCATCCCCCTGACCGTCGGCCCCGGTACCATCGGTGCACTGCTGGTAATGGGGATTGGCCAGCCGCACTGGGACGACAAGCTGCTGGCCATCGTCAGTATTGCCATGGCCAGCTTTACCGTCGGCCTGGTGTTGTACCTGTCGAACCGTATCGAGCGGATTCTCGGCGACCAGGGCCTGCAGATTGTCAGCCGTTTGATGGGGTTGTTTGTCTGCGCCCTGGCGGCGCAGATCATCTTTACCGGAATCAAGGGTTACCTGGTGCCCTAAAGCTCCAGTTCAAGGATTTCCCGCAGGGCGATAGTCGCCAGGCTCCGCTCCACCTTGCTTCTGAACTGTTGATCGAACAGACGGGTGTTAAAGCGCACCAGCTCGGCCCTGACCTGCTGGTGCCGGCGTTTACGAAACAGAAAGCCGGCGGTGATTTGCGATTGCTCAAGCTCTTCGTAATACAGCACCATATCCACCGAGCCATTTCGGCCCGGCGCACACGGCAACAACTGAAACACGCCCTGCTCACGCGTACGCCGCTCAAACTGTACCAAGGCCCTGGCGTCCTGCTTGAGCCCCCGCATGGCCAATTCCGTCGAACTTGCATATTGGCTGCCGGCGACGGCCGAGATGGCCTTTAGCGCGCTATCGACAACATCCGAGCGCTCGTTGCCCGGCCAATGGACCTCGCTAGGCGGCACCGCGTCCCAGCCGTAGAACTTCAGTTTGTTCTTGTAATAGCTGAACCAGTCCTGAACCTGGCCCTGCTCGTGGACAAAGCGCGTTTCCTGCTCGGCCTGCAGTATTGCCAGCTGTACCGAGCTGCGCTGCCCCGGCGACAGGCCGGGCATGAACGACATCAGGCTTGCGCCCACTACGGCTACCTGTTGTTCACTCATGGATGCCTCCTGGCAGATTCCTGGTCAACGAAGGATGCTCTTGTTGCTTACGCTCGATCAAAGCTCGCAACTGAACACGCTGCGGCTCGTACTGCTGACCATCCAGATGCGCCACCAGCCCTTTGACCAACACCTCCCCCTGAAACCCCTTGGCAAGCAACGGCCCCTCGATACTGACCTGCTCTACCGGCTCCGACGCATGCAAGGCTATGCTGCACAGGCTGATGACAGGCCCTGGATGAACCAGGCCAATCTCAAGGGCAATACGCGTGCCACACTCGCGCCCCTCGAAAGTGAAGTCGCGAAATTCATCCAGGCTGCTCTGCGTGCCGTTGAGCCTGCCCAAGGCCGCTTCAATGATGCCGTCCGCCGTCTCGTACTGGCTGTCCAGCCACAGGCGCAACGGCTGAATGGGCGCCAGCAACGAGCCGGCGCTTGCAGACTGCGTATCGTGGTAGAACTGGGTGATGATCCACCCCCGCGCCGAGAGTTCCTTTCGGTAACTTCCAAACCAGGCTTGATAGTGCTCGAAGCGCGACCCGGCCAGCTTGTTGGCCCGTAACTGCGAATACAGCAGCGAGTCGAACACCGCCTGGCGCTGGGCAGGCGCCACTTGCGGGGCAATCAACAGCAAGGTGCCGCCCGCCGTGCATACCGAATAGTCATCCGTTTCCATGGTCTTTGCTCCTGCAAAGGCAGGATGGCCCGCCTGACGAGCCATCCCGAACAATCAGATCTCGTAGTCCAGTACGTTATTGATGCTGCGCTCGCCGAGTCTCCCTTCAATGGTGGCGCGTACGCCCTCATACACTGACTTGTTGAACGACAGTGCTGCAGAGCCGGTGTAGAACTCGGCAGAGCTGCTGTTCCATTCCAGAACGAAGACATCCAGGTCCTTGGCAGAGGTGTCCGAATGTAGGCAGCTCATGGCCAGGACCACTTCACCCTCAGAGGTTTCGATACAGGAGGCCAGACCGATGGTGGCGGTTTTTTTGTTTTTGACGTTGCGATCAAACAGCTTCTGCGCCTGCTCGACCTGCCCCAGCTTTGCCAGCGCATCGCCAGTCAGCTTTTTCAGCGCCACACCGACGGGGCCGCCCATCACCGCAGTGCCTATCGCGCCCAGCGCCTTGGAGGCGACGGCACCGACAGTCAACGTCTTGGAGGAAGTAAATTCGCGCTCATAGCTACGACGTGCGGTGACCCAGCCGCAGTCCTGCAGAACTTTAAGAAACTGCTTGAACCAGGCTTCACCCTGGCCTTCCTGGTCATACAGCTTGCTGGCCACCAGCGATGCGAACTGGTAAGAGTTTTTCACGTCGGTGCGGCTTTGCACGGACATGCCGGCACCAAACGCCATCAGCGATTGTTCCAGAACTGCAGCGGTATTGGTGCTCAGAATTTCGGCGGTGTCGTTCATCTCGAATAGTCCTTTTCATGAAGCCCCGGTCGCTATCGACGGGGGGCTTCACGCTATTCGAGACGGCCGCTTCAATCAGGATCGAAAGCCTTCCACGGCAGCATCAATGCTGCGGTGGATACCAACGCGGGGTATAGACCCACTGACCACCGTCTGCGCGGGCAAACTCGCAGGTCGTCGAGGATCCGACCAGCACCATGGTGCGCATATCGACCATGTCCGTTTGCAGCTCACCGAGACTGACCACCCTCAGTGTCTGACCCGGCCTACCGATGTCGCGGCCAAGGACTACAGGAGTCAGCTCGGCTCGATGCTGGCGGACAATTTCCAGGGCCCGCCCGAGCTGCCACGGCCGCGAGCGCGAGATCGGGTTGTAGAAGGCCAGCGCCAGGTCGGCCTGGCAGGCCAGGTCCAGGCGCTTCTCGATGATCGACCAGGGCTTGAGGTTGTCCGACAGCGACAGCACGCAGAAGTCGTGGCCCAAGGGAGCGCCGGCCTGCGCTGCAGTTGCCAGGGAAGCGGAAACGCCGGGCAGCATTTCCAGCTCCACTGCGTGCCAATCCGGATCGTTCGACTCGTGCAGCGCTTCGAGCACCGCCGCGGCCATGGCGAACACACCAGGGTCGCCCGAAGACACCACCACTACCGAACGCCCTTGCGCCGCCAGCTCGAAGGCATGCCGGGCACGCTGCATCTCTTCGCGGTTGTCGGTGCAATGTAGCACCTGATCGGCACGGAACGGCCCGGCCATGCGCACATAGGTTTCATAGCCGAGCACATCGTTGGCTCGAGCAAGCTCGGCCTTGACCGCAGGCACCATCAAGTCGGCAGCGCCAGGGCCGAGACCGATCACCGCCAGGCGACCGCGGGCGCGACCGATCTGCTGCGGGTCGATCGGCTGGTTCGAGACCACGATGGCCAGGCCGTCAGTCACTGGCTGCGGTGGCAGCAATTGCGGCATTACCTGAGCCGCCAGGGCACTGGCATCGCCGGCACCCGGGGCAAAGCGCAAGTCCACGCCCAGCTCGGCAGCAGCCGCGTGCAGGGCCGGGTTGGCCATGTGCTGCTCTGCGGCCAGCAGGCAAGCCAGCGCCGGCTCGGCAATCCGCGCCGCCTGCAGGGCATCGCGAATGGCCTGGGCCAGTTCCGGCAGCACTTCGCTGACCGCGACCATGACACAACGCGGGTAGATCACCAGCTCATTGGCCGAGGCTGCACGGGCATCACAACCAACATGAATCGCCAGGTGCGCCTGCTCGCTTTGCGGCAGCTGCGCCTGTTCAAGCCAGGGCGCAGCGCCGTCGATACGCACGCTTTCGCCGGCCAGCAGGTCGGAGACGAAACGCTTGCCCAGCTCAAGGTCGGCCAGGGCATAACCGCTGGGCGGGTTGAGCAGGCAGGTACCGAAACGTAGCTCGCCACTGGTGGTGATCGCCGCCGCCACACCCAGACCGGCGCCGATTTCCCGGGCCATGCGATTGACCCCGCCGAGCCCGCCGAGCAGCGGCACCACAGCGCTGCCATCCTCGGCCACCGCCAGCACCGGCGGCTCGGCGCCCTTCTCCAGCAACAGGCCGGCCAGGGTGCGGATGACGATACCGGCAGCGCACAGGGCGATGATCGGCGTGTCTTGCTGATAGAGCTGGCGCACGGTGGCGCCGAATTCCTGGTAACTGCGGTCGGCGCCTTCGACCCGGCCCTCAAGGCCATGGATCAATGCGTCCGGGTACAACTGCTGGATCTTGCGGGCAGTGGCCAGGCTGCCGTTGCCAAGGATGACAATGGCCGGGGCTTTACGGGTCATCAACCTTGCCACCTTTCACCGGGCACGATGATCAGCGAGAAGTACGGCGAGGACTGCGGATCGACCTGGTCCAGGGCGACGATCTTCTGGTTGGCCATGGTTGCCCGCTCCACATACAGGGCACGCTCGGCCAGGCCGAGCTCGGCCAGCACATCGCGAACCTTGGGGAAGTTACGCCCAAGTTTCATGATCACCGCGGCATCGGCATCGGCCAGGCGGCGCTTGAGTTCGTCATACGCCAGCACGCCGGAGAGTACCGACAGGCTCTGGTTGCGATACACCAGCGGCGCACCGAGCACAGAGGCGCCGCCGAGCATCGAGCAGACCCCCGGGATCACTTGCGCATCGTAGCGCTCGGCGAGGCGGTCGTGCAGGTACATGTAGGAGCCGTAGAAGAACGGATCGCCTTCGCAGATCACCGCCACATCGCGGCCGGCATCCAGGTGCGCGGCAACCTCGAGGCTGGCGGCATCGTAAAAGTCGCTGATGACCTGTTCATAAGACAACGGCGCCGGCAGCACCTCGGTGGTCACCGGGTACACCAGCGGCAGCAAGGTCTGGGCTTCCTGCAGATGGCTTTCGATGATGCCGAAGGCGTTGCCGCGCTTGCCCTTGGCGACAAAGTAGGCCACCACCGGCGACTCGCGCAGCAAACGCAGCGCCTTGACGGTAATCAGTTCTGGATCGCCGGGGCCAACGCCCAGGCCCAGCAAACGTCCACGAGCCTGCATCATTCGACCTCCGTGGCCAGGGCATTGACCGCGGCGGCGGCCATGGCGCTGCCGCCCAGGCGCCCTTGCATGATCACGAACGGCACGCCACGGCTGTCGGCAGCGAGCATCGCCTTGGACTCGGCGGCGCCAACAAAGCCCACCGGGAAGCCGAGAATCAACGCCGGTTTAGGCGCGCCAGCGTCGAGCATTTCCAGCAGGTAGAACAGCGCAGTCGGCGCGTTGCCGATAACTACCACGCTGCCTTCCAGGTGCGGCCGCCACAGCTCCAGGGCCACCGCCGAGCGGGTGTTGCCCAGCTCGCGGGCAAGTTCCGGCACCTGCTCGTCGCGCAGGGTGCAGATCACCGGGTTGTTGGCTGGCAGGCGTGCACGGGTAATACCCTCGGACACCATCCGCGCATCGCAGAGGATCGGCGCGCCGGCGGCCAGGGCATCACGCCCGGCCTTGCCGGCACCCGGGGAGAACTGCAGGCCATCGATTGCATCGACCATGCCGCAGGCGTGTATCACGCGGACCGCAAGCTTTTCCAGGTCGGCCGGGATGCGATCGAGCCGGGCTTCCTCTCGAATGATCGCGAAGGAATTGCGATAGATCTCCTGACCATCGCGGATGTAATCAATCATCAAGGGTGCTCCGTGAGCAGGCGTCTAGCAGTGCGCCGGCTTCTTTTAGTGTGAGGTTGCGTGCGCGCAGGCGGCCGAAGCCAGGCTCGGTTGCGTCACGCAGGTACAAGTCGTAGTGGCCCGGGCTTTGCGCCAGCAAGGTGGCGGGCGCCACGTGGGCCATGGCGCACGAGCGCAGGCAGCCGCTCAAGTGCACGCTGGCCGGTGCTCCGGGCGCCAGCATGGTGGCCAGCAGGCGCGCATCGCCCTTGGTTTCGGCCTGGCCTTTGGCGCAGCCGGCGCAACCGGTGCAGGCGACCAGGCGCGCCAGTCGATCATGGGTCGAGACCAGCAGCCCCAATCGGGCCAGGCCGTCGACCACCTGCCCGGCATGATGCTGGCCAATGTTGGGCAGCAGCACGCCCTGCCAAGGGGTCATGCGCAAGGTGCCGTCGCCCTGCTCCCGGGCCAGCCGGGCCGCAGCGCGCAGCATCGAAGGGTTCAGACGCCCCAGGGGCGCTGCCGAACCGACGGCGCTCAGGCCGTGTTGCAGCTGTGGATAAATCCCCAGATAGCCCGCCGTTACCGGCGAGCGACGCCACTGGCAAACCGCCGCATCCGCCCGCACCGGCAAAACCAGCCCGGCGATAAACGCCTCGGGCGTATGTTCGCTGAGCAACTGGCGCATCCGCGTCTGCTCTGGCCGGGCCAGATCGAGAAAGCGCTTGAGTACCGCCAGTACCAGTTCGTGCCCGCGCGTCAGGGGTACAGCACCCAACGGCGCATCCGCGGCCGGGCAACCGGCAAGGCCGAATGCCAGCCACAGTTCGTCGTCAAGCTTCAGCGGGCTGAGCCACAGGTCATGGGGGTGTTCAAGCATCGCCAGGGCCTCGCCGCCATCCAGCTGCACGGCGAACTTGGCCGAGAGCTGATGAAAACGCGGGGTGGTTTCCAGCGACTGCAGCACCTGCTGCGCCAAAGGACGGGTATCGAACAGCATCTGCCGATCAAGGCCGGCGACGGGACTGAGCATCAGGTTGCGCACATCGTCGCCGGCGGCCTCGCGCGGGCCCAGGCCTGCGGCCAGCAGCCCTTCGATCAGCCCGGCGTGGTCGCCGCCGATGCCGCGAATCTGCAGGTTGCCACGGTTGGTGACTTCGATTTCACCACCGGCATAACGCTCGGCCGCAGCGCCCACGGCCTCGGCCTGAGCCGCCGTCAGCGCCCCGCCGGCCAGCTTGATCCGGCAGATGCCGCCGTCCAGCGCCTGGACGATGCGCCACAACCCCGGACAGGCCGAGGGACGCAGCGAAGCTTGGGGCTGGTGGGCCGATACAGGCTGGTTCAAAAGGTCACCCGGCAATCGTGAAAAGGCACTTCAGTGTAGAAGGCGCGGTATTATGCCTGCTTTGTCCGAAGGCATGAAAAGCCTGCCGGTCGGATTGCGTTGAATTGAGGAAATCCATGTCGCCCTGGCTGACAATAGTAGGTATCGGTGAAGACGGCTTCAGTGGCCTGGGCAAGCAGGCCCGGCGCGCGCTGCTGGGCGCTTCACGGGTGTTTGGCGGCCAGCGCCAGCTGGACCTGCTGCCGCACTGCATCAGCGGCGAACGCCTGCTGTGGCCCAGCCCGTTTTCCCTGGCGCCGGTACTGGCCCTGCGCGGCGAGCCGGTGTGCGTGCTGGCCAGCGGCGACCCGATGTTCTATGGCGTAGGCGCAAGCCTTGCGCGCCAGCTCGATGTCAGCGAAATGAACGTGTTGCCGATGCCCTCCTCTTGCGCCCTGGCCGCCGCCCGCCTGGGTTGGCCACTGCAGGAGGTGCTGACGCTCTCGCTGGTGGCGCGGCCGATCGCTGCACTCAACGCCCACCTGTACAGCGGCGTGCGCCTGCTGGTGCTGAGCAACGATGGCAGCAGCCCGGCCGCGATCTCCGCCCTGCTGCGCGAACGCGGATTCGCGCTGAGCCGCCTGCAGGTCTTCGAGCACCTGGGCGGCAGCGCCGAGCGTCGACTCGAGGGCACTGCCGCGCACTGGCCGCACCCGCAAGTTGCCGACTTGAACCTGGTCGCCATCGAATGCCTGGCCACGCCCGATGCACCGCGCCTGTCGCCGCTTGCCGGTCTGCCAGACAGCGCCTTCAGGCACGACGGCCAGCTGACCAAGCGCGATGTGCGCGCCATCACTCTGGCGCGCCTGGCCCCGCAGCCGGGCGAACTGCTCTGGGATGTCGGCGCCGGCAGCGGCTCGATCGGTATCGAGTGGATGCGCGCCCACCCCAGTTGCCGGGCGTTGGCGATCGAGTCAGACGAGGGCCGCCAGCAACTGATCGAACACAACCGCGATGCCCTTGGCGTGCCTGGCCTGCAGTTGATTCGAGGTCGTGCGCCGATGGCCCTGCAGGGCCTGGAACGCCCGGATGCGATCTTCATCGGTGGCGGCGTGACCCGCGAAGGCGTGCTGCAACACTGCTGGCAGCAACTGCGCCCGGGTGGCCGCCTGGTGGCCAATGCCGTGACCCTGCAAAGTGAACTGGCGCTGGTCAACTGGCGCGAGCAGCATGGCGGCGAGCTGACCCGCATCCATATCGCCCAGGCCCACCCCCTGGGCGAGTTCGACACCTGGCGCCAGGCCCTGCCGATCACCCTGCTAGACGCGGTCAAGCCTGCCGATGCGTGACGAAACCCGCGAACAACCCGCGCCACTGCGCAGCGGCCTGACCACTGGCAGTTGCGCCACCGCCACTAGCCTGGCGGCGGCGCGGCTGCTGCTGGGCGGCCAGAGCAACGATGCGGTGCAGATCACCTTGCCCAAGGGCAAGGTGGTGCAGATGCGCCTGGAGTTTTGTCGCCTGCACGAGAACGGCGCCGAAGCCGGCACCCTCAAGGATGCCGGCGATGACCCGGACGTGACTCACGGCGCCCTGCTCTACAGCCGCGTGCGCCTGCAGGCCGAACCCGGTGTGCGCTTTGTTGCCGGCCACGGCGTCGGCACGGTGACCCGCCCAGGCCTGGTGCTCGGCGTGGGTGAACCGGCGATCAACCCGGTACCACGCAGGATGATGACCGAGCACCTGCTGCGCCTGGCCGCCGAATTCGCCTACAGCGGCGGCTTCGAGGTCACGGTAAACGTGCAGGACGGCGAAAGCCTGGCGCTGAAGACCATGAACCCGCGTCTGGGCATTCTTGGCGGCCTGTCGATCCTCGGCACCAGCGGCATTGTCCGGCCGTTCTCCTGCTCGGCCTATATCGCCTCGATCCACCAGGGCATCGACGTGGCCAAGACCAACGGCTACCAGCACATCGCCGCCTGCACCGGCAATGCCAGCGAAGACACCATGCGCCGGGTCTACAACCTGCCGGAAATCGCCCTGATCGAAATGGGCGATTTTGTCGGCGCGGTGCTCAAGCACCTGCGCAAGGTGCCTGTGGATAAACTCAGCCTGTGCGGCGGCTTCGGCAAGATCAGCAAGCTGGCCGCCGGGCACATGGACCTGCACAGCCGCCATTCGAGCATCGACCTGCCGCAACTGGCCGACTGGGCTGCAGCCATTGGTGCCGACCCGGCGTTGCAAGACGCTATTCGCCAGGCCAACACCAGCCAGCAGGCCCTGGCCCTCGCCAGTGCCGCCGGCATTGCCCTGGGTGATGCGGTCTGCGCCCACGCCCTGGCCTTTGCCCGCAGCGTGGTGCCGGCGCAGGTGCAGGTGGAAGTGTTCGCCATTGATCGTCAGGGCGGCATCGTAGGCCATGCGGGGGGCTTTGCATGACGCGCATCCTGTTGCTCGGCGGCGTCACCGAGGCGCTGGCCATTGCCCGCACCCTGGGCCCACAGCACGTCTACAGCCTGGCCGGGATCGGCCGGGTGCCTACTAACCTGGACTGTCAGGTACGGGTCGGCGGGTTTGGCGGCGCCGAGGGCCTGGCCGCTTACCTGCGCGCAGAACGCATCGACCTGCTGATCGACGCCACCCACCCCTATGCCGCCCGCATCAGCGCCAACGCCGCCCACGCCGCGCAACTCACCGGTGTGCCGTGCTGGGCGTTGCGCCGCCCGGCCTGGCAAGCCCAGGCCAGCGATGACTGGCGCGAGGTGAGCGACTGGGCCGAACTGATCGACGCCCTGCGCCCGTTCCAGCGCCCGCTGTTCACCCTCGGCCGTGAGCCGTTGCAGCATCTGCACGAAATTCCCGCCCATCAATTCTGGACCTTGCGCGCCCTCGAAGCCTGCCCCGGCAATGCACGCTGCGAAGTGATCGGCGCCCGCGGGCCATTCCACCTGGAAGACGAACGCACGCTGTTCGAGCGTCGGCAGATCGATGTGCTGATCAGCAAGAACAGCGGCAGCGGGGCGACCGAGCCTAAATTGCAAGTGGCACGTGAGCGCAGCCTACCGGTACTGGTGCTTCGCAGGCCTGACCTCCCTCCCGCCACTCGCAGTTTCTCGACGGTTCAAGCACTGCTGCAAGCACTTCAGTGAGTATTTTCCAAGGGCAAAGGCATATCCCGTTGACAGATGTCGGCGCTCTTTTAAACTTGGATATACATTTGGCATATACAACGAGGTGGATCATGGAGCAAGGTGCCGTCTTCAAGAGCAACCGCAGCCAAGCTGTGCGCCTGCCCAAGTCCGTAGCCCTGCCAGAGGATGTCAAACGCGTGGATATAGTCGCAGTGGGGCGAACCCGAATTATTTCTCCCTCCGGTGAAGCCTGGGACAGCTGGTTCGAAGGTCAGGATGTCAGCCCGGACTTCATGGCCGAACGTGAGCAAGACACCGATCAGGAGCGTGAGGGGTTCTGATGCTCAAGTACATGCTCGATACCAACATCTGCATCTTCACCCTCAAGAACAAGCCTCTGGTCGTACGTGAAGCATTCAATCGCCATTACGGCCAACTGTGCATCAGCACAGTGACGCTGATGGAATTGATGTATGGCGCTGAAAAATCCGCTGCACCTGAACGCAATCTTGCCGTAGTCGAAGGATTCGCCGCACGCCTGGAGGTCCTCAGTTACGATGACCGTGCTGCGGCTCACAGCGGTCAGTTGCGTGCAGAGTTGGCCCGAGCCGGAACACCGATTGGCCCCTATGACCAGATGATTGCCGGACATGCGCGTTCATTGGGGTTGCTACTGGTAACCAACAACATCCGCGAATTCCAGCGTGTTCCTGGGCTGCGCGTGGAAGACTGGCTCACCCCCGCTCAATAGCCCATCGCCCTCTGAGTGCCTTAAACTACCCCCTCCTCCCCCCGGAAGACCTCACCCATATGGAAATGCAATGGTGGATCTGGCTGGTATTCGGTTTCGGCCTCGTAGTGCTCGAACTGGTCCTGCCAACCTTCTTCATCCTCTGGTTCGGCATTGGTGCCGTGCTGGTTTCGTTCATTGCCTTCCTGGCGCCGAGCCTGCAGCTCGATATGCAGGTGCTGCTGTGGGTGGTGTTCTCGTCGATCACCACGCTGCTGTGGTTCAAGGTGTTTCGCAGGAAGCAGCCGGACACCCGCTGGACTGCCGATAGCGTGATCGGCGAAGTCGGCCTGCTCACTGCCACGGTTTCCGAATTCCACAAGGGCCGCGTGCGCTTTCAAAAGCCGATTCTCGGCAATGAAGAATGGGTGTGCGTCGCCGATGCCGAGATCCCGGCCGGCGAGCGCGTGCGCCTCACTGCCATCGAAGGCAATACCGCCCGGGTTGCCCGGGCCTGATCAGTAAAAGGAAGCATTGACTCATGACCAGCCTTATCGTCGTCGGCACCATCGCCGCATTCGCCCTCATCACCCTGTTCAAGGGCGTGCGCATCGTGCCCCAGGGCGAGGAGTGGATCGTCGAGCGCCTGGGCCGCTACCACAGCACCCTCAAACCGGGCCTGAACCTGCTGATCCCGTACATGGACGTGGTCGCCTACCGCCTGCCGACCAAGGACATCATCCTCGACGTGCAGCAGCAGGAAATCATCACCCGCGACAACGCGGTGATCGTCGCCAACGCGCTGTGTTTCGCCAAGGTCGTCGACCCGCAAAAAGCCGCCTACGGCGTGCAGGACTTCAGCTTCGCGGTCACCAGCCTGACCATGACCTCGCTGCGTGCCATCGTTGGCGCCATGGACCTCGACGAAGCGCTGTCGAGCCGCGAGCAGATCAAGGCGCGCCTGCGCGAAGCGATGTCCGAGCAGACCGAAGACTGGGGCGTGACCGTGCGCTCGGTAGAGATCCAGGACATCAAGCCGTCGCAGAACATGCAGGCGGCCATGGAGCGCCAGGCCGCCGCCGAGCGTGAACGCAAAGCCGACGTCACCCGCGCCGAAGGCGCCAAGCAGGCCGCCATTCTCGAAGCCGAAGCGCGCCAACAGGCGGCCAAGCTCGACGCTGAAGCGCAGATCAACCTCGCCGAAGCCTCGGCGCGTTCCATCACCCTGGTTCGGGACGCGGTCGGCACCGAAATCACCCCGGCCATGTACCTGCTCGGCGAGCGTTACATCGGCGCCATGGAAAGCCTTGCCAGCAGCGACAACGCCAAGGTCGTGGTGCTGCCGGCCGACCTGCAGGAAACCGTGCGCGGCCTGATGGGCCGCAACAAACAGGCCTGATGCGAACCGGGAGTGCGGCACTTCACCGCACCCCCGGTAATTTTTCCTATACTGGGCGCTACAATAGCCACCTCTGATTCCTGACCGGATCTTTCCATGTCCCCATATCGGCCCGCCATCGCCTGGATCGCCTGCTTCGCAGTGCTGTTCAATCTGCTGGCCATGCCGTTGGCGTCCGCAGCCCCCAAGGGCCCGGCCGAACAACTGCTGTGGGGGGCCTTCTGTTCGAGCGTCGGGGCCAAGGCCAATCCGGCAATCATGGCCCTGGGCAAGATCGACCTCGGCCAGCAAGGCGATGACCATTCGAACATGCAGCACTGCTGGTGCTGCTCGGGCGCCGCGCCGTTGCTGGCGCTTCCCGGGCATGCGCCGCAACTGAGCAAACCGCTAGCCCTGTCGATCGGGCTCGAACCGCTGCTCACCGCCTATCAACCCACGCCACGCCAACAGTGGCCGGCCCTCAACCCCCGCGCCTCCCCTCTGGTCTGAGTTCACTACGCTACCTGTTGCGAACCTGAATCGACTGGAGAATCACCATGTTCAAGAACGCCCTGCTGCTGGCTGCGCTGATGCTGCCGGCGACCTTTGCCACTGCCCATGAATACACCGTTGGCGAGCTGCATATCGCTCACCCGTGGTCGCAGGAGTTGCCGCCGAACGCGCCCAACGTTGCCGCCTATTTTGTCGTGCATAACAACGGCAAGAGCGCCGACACCCTGACCGGCGTCGACAGCCCGATCAGCGACGATGCCCAGCTGCACGAGCATGTGCACAAAGATGGCCTGATGAAAATGCAGCAGGTAATGAGCGTCGAAGTGCCTGCAGGCGGCGAGCTGAAATTCGCCCCCGGCGCCTACCATGTGATGCTGATGCAGCCCAAGGACCGCAGCCTGCTGGCTGATGGCAAGCGCTTCCCGCTGACCCTGCATTTCAAGCACGCCGGTGACATCACCGTCGAGGTCGCGGTGCAGAAACAGGCACCCGACGAGGCAGCCGCTCACAATCACTGATCGCTGAAGGCTGCCCGGCGTGACTAGCGCCCGCAGCAGGTTCACCCGCCCCGCACGTCCTGGTTCCAGGACGCTTCGCGGCAGCTGGCTGAGCCTGTTTGCCATGTTGATGATCTTTATCGGCCCACTGGTTTCCCAGTCGATGCCGATGGATCACCGTGCCATGCCGCCAGGCATGAACATGAGCATGGCCATGGACAGCGCCGCCGATTGCCATGCCGACAACCATCACGGCGGCAGCCCGGCGCTGAAGGTGATCTGGGAGAAGTGCGGTTACTGCAGCCTGTTCTTCCATTGCCCGGCGCTGCCCCAGGCCCTGAGCCTGCTCAACACCGAAGCCGTACCCGCCAGCAACCGGCTGATCGTCTACCCGCGCCAGGGCCATGCCCGGCAAACGGTATTCCCCGGCGCCCGCAGCCGCGCGCCGCCACCCTTCATCGTCGTCTGAGTTCACTCCCTGCGCCCGAAGTCCGGCATCAGCCGTCGACTGCGCGCCCCCTTATGACTGATCGATGTTGGAATCATTATGTCCGGCTGCACCGCTGTTTTTCGTCTGTCCCTGCAAGGGACCATCGCCGTGATCTGCGGCACCCTGCTCAGCCCTCTGGCCCTGGCCGCAAGCCAGGCCGAAGACGCACATGTCCATGACCAGGCCGAGCTGAGCCCGACGGTGATCACCGCCGTGGCCCCGAGCTCGCCGCTGACTATCGTCACCAACCCCAAGGACCCACGCCAGCCGGTGCCGGCCAGCGATGGCGCCGACTACCTGAAAACCATCCCCGGCTTCTCGGCCATCCGCGCCGGCGGCACCAATGGTGACCCGGTGCTGCGCGGCATGTTCGGCTCGCGCCTGAACATCCTCACCAACGGCGGCGTGATGCTCGGCGCCTGCCCCAACCGCATGGACGCCCCGACCTCGTACATCTCGCCGGAGACCTACGACCGCCTGACCGTGATCAAGGGCCCGCAAAGCGTGATCTGGGGCCCGGGCGCATCGGCCGGGACCATCCTTTTCGACCGCGAGCCGGAAAAATTCGGCGAGCTGGGCAGCCGCGTCAACGCCAGCCTGCTGGGCGGTTCCAACGGCCGCTTCGACAAGGTTCTGGATGCCGCCGCCGGCAATCGCTACGGCTATGCGCGCTTCGTCGGCAACCAGTCGCGCTCGGACGACTATGAGGACGGCAATGGCGACACCGTGCCGTCGCGCTGGGACAAGTGGAACGGTGACGTCGCCCTGGGCTGGACCCCGGACGCCGACACCCTGGTGGAACTGACCGCCGGCAAGGGCGACGGTGAAGCGCGTTATGCCGGGCGCGGCATGGACGGCTCGCAGTTCAAGCGCGAAAGCCTTGGCCTGCGCTTGGAGAAGTCCAACATCGGCGAGGTCTTCGACAAGCTCGAAGCCCAGGTCTACTACAACTACGCCGACCACGTGATGGACAACTACAGCCTGCGCACGCCCTCGGGCATGGGCATGATGGGCATGCCGATGGTCAGCAACGTCGACCGCCGCACCCTTGGCGGGCGGATCAAGGGCACCTGGCGTTGGGATGACCTGCAACTGATCAGCGGCATCGACGCACAAACCAACGAACACCGCCAGCGCAGCGGCATGGGCGTCGATGTGCACAAGCACATGGCCTGGACCAAGGACGCCGACTTCCACAACTACGGGGTGTTCGGCGAGCTGACCTGGTACGCCGCCGAACAGGACAGGCTGATCACCGGCGCGCGCCTGGACCGCGCCTCGGCCAAGGATTACCGCGCCACCAGCGCCACCCGTGGCGACACCCGCGCCGATACCCTGCCCAGCGGTTTTATCCGCTACGAGCACGACTTGGTAGATGTCCCCGCCACCACTTACGTCGGCCTCGGCCACGCCCAGCGCTTCCCCGACTACTGGGAGCTGTTCTCGCCCAAGTCCGGCCCGGCAGGTTCGGTCAATGCCTTCGACAGCATCAAGCCGGAGAAAACCACCCAGCTCGACTTCGGCATCCAGTACCAGACCGAAACCGTCGACGCCTGGGCCTCGGGCTATGTCGGGCAGATCCGCGACTACATCCTCTTCGACTACCGGCCGGGGATGATGGGCATGCCAAGCTCCCAGGCGCAGAACATCGACGCGCGGATCATGGGCGGCGAACTGGGCGCGGCGTACAAATTGACCAGCAACTGGAAAGCCGACGCTACCCTGGCCTACGCTTGGGGCAAGAACAGCAGCGACGGCAAGGCACTGCCGCAGATGCCACCGCTTGAAAGCCGCCTGGGCCTGACCTACAGCCGTGATGTGTGGAGCGCCGGGGCCTTGTGGCGCCTGGTGGCGGCGCAGAACCGCATTGCCGAAAACTCCGGCAACGTGGTGGGCAAGGACTACGAGAAGAGCGGCGGTTTCGGCGTGTTCTCGCTGAACGGCGCCTACAAGGTCAGCAACAACCTCAAGCTCAGCGCCGGGGTCGACAACCTGTTCGACAAAGCCTACGCCGAGCACCTGAACCTGGCGGGCAACGCCGGCTTCGGCTACCCGGCCACCGACCCGCAGCCGATCAACGAGCCGGGGCGTACGTTCTGGACCAAGGTCGACCTGAGTTTCTGATCCAACCCGGGCGCGATCGTTGATCGCGCCTTACCCAGGCAACACGGGAGCGCTGCATGAGCAAACCGCACATATCCTTCTACAACCTGGCGTGGCGCTGGCATTTTTACGCCGGGTTGTTCGTCGCGCCGTTCATGATCCTGCTGGCGATCACCGGGATCATCTACCTGTTCAAACCGCAGCTAGACCCATTGCTGTATCGCGACTTGATGGTGGTCGAGGCCGGGCATCACCGGCACAACGCCGACAGCCTGCTGCAACAGGTGCAGCAGGCTTACCCCAAGGGCCAGGTCAGCCAGTACCTGCCGGCAATCGCCAGTGATCGCAGTGCCCAGTTCGTGGTGCACAACGCTGGCCGTGAATTGAATGTGTTCGTCGACCCCTACAGCGGCCAGTTGCTCGGCGAACAGGACGCGAAAAACAACCTGCAGGCCGTGGCCCGTGCGCTGCACGGTGAACTGATGATCGGCACCACTGGCGATCGCCTGGTGGAACTGGCCGCCGGCTGGGGCGTGGTGCTGGTGGTCTCGGGCCTGTACCTGTGGTGGCCGCGCGGCAAGCGCAGCGCCGGTGTGCTGTGGCCGCGCCTGAACGCCCGTGGGCGCCTGCTGTGGCGCGACCTGCATGCGGTCACAGGCTTCTGGGGCGCGGCGCTGTTGTTGTTGATGCTGCTCAGCGGCATGACCTGGACCGGCTTCTGGGGCAAGCAGTACGCCGACCTGTGGAACCGTTTTCCGGCGGCAATGTGGAACGACGTGCCGCAGTCCGACCAGCAAGCCCGGGCGCTCAACAGCGCCAGCCGCCAGACCGTGCCCTGGGCCATGGAAAACACACCGATGCCGCAATCCGCCGCCCACGCCGAGCATGCCGGCCACAGCATGGGCTCCAGCGCCCCGGCGGCGCCGCAGGTCAGCCTGCAACAGATCGAAGAGCTGGCCACTACCCGCCGCGTCGAACCTGGCTACAGCATTACCCTGCCAACCAGTGCCGAAGGCGTGTACACCATTGCCGTGTTCGCCGACGACCCGCGCAACGACGCCACCTTGCATGTCGACCAGTACACCGGCCAGGTGCTGGTGGACGTACGCTGGCAGGATTACAGCAACGTCGCCCGCGCCACCGAGCTTGGGGTGATGCTCCACGAAGGCAAGATGTTCGGCACACTGAACCAGCTTATTGTCCTGCTGATCTGCCTGATGATCCTGCTCGGCTCGGTCAGCGGCCTGGTGATGTGGTGGAAACGCCGCCCCGAAGGTGGCCTCGGTGTACCGCCGCTGCGCCATGACCTGCCGCGCTGGAAGACCGCGACCGTGATCATGCTGATTCTGGGGGCGGCCTTCCCGCTGGTGGGCGGCTCGATGCTGCTGGTGTGGCTGGTGGATCGTTATGCACAACCGCTGGCGCGGACAAATCCGCTAACATGAGCGCCCGTTTTCGATACGGGCCTGTTTTTGGCGTCATCGCCCGCAGGCCCGCAGGACCTTGATGAGCACCCTGAGTATCAGCGACCTGCACTGGTCGCCCCTGGGCCACGGCCATTGCCACCACCAGTTCCAGCTGCGCGACGTCGAGTTGCAGGTCGGCGCCGGCGAGTTCGTCGGCCTGATCGGCCCCAATGGCAGCGGCAAGACCAGCCTGCTGCGCTGCGCCTACCGTTTCAACAAGCCGGAACGCGGCCAGGTGCGCCTGGGCGAGCATAACCTGTGGCAGCAGTCGCCGCGCTGGTGCGCCCAGCGTATCGCCGTGGTGCTGCAGGAGTTTCCCGATGCCTTCGGCCTGAATGTCGAGGAAGTCGTGGCCATGGGCCGCACGCCGCACAAAGGCCTGTTCGACGGCGACAGCCCGGCCGATCGCCAACGGGTCCAGGACGCCTTGCAGGCAGTCGGCCTGCAGGGCTTTGACGACCACACCTTCGCCAGCCTGTCCGGTGGCGAGAAACAGCGGGTGATCCTAGCCCGGGCTCTGGTCCAGCAACCGCAGGTGCTGATCCTCGACGAGCCGACCAATCACCTTGACCCGCGTTACCAGCTGGAGCTGCTGCAGCAGGTGCGGCGCCTGGGCATCGGCACCTTGGCGAGCATCCATGACCTGAACCTGGCGGCGGCCTTTTGCGATCGCCTGTACGTGCTCGACCACGGCCGCATCGTCGCCAGCGGCACGCCAGACCAGGTGCTGACCGCCGAATTGCTGCAGGCGGTGTTCGGCGTACAAGCGCTGATCGACCGCCACCCTCTGGCTGACCACCCTCGCCTTACCTGGATAACCCAGCGATGATTCGATCCATCCTGTTGCTCGGCCTGGCCTTGCTGCTGGCCAGCCCCGGCGCTTTCGCCGAGGCCACCCAATACCCGTTGACGGTGCAAAGCTGTAACCGCCAGGTGACTTTCACCAAGGCCCCGGAGCATGCCCTGAGCCACGACATCAACATGACCCAGATGATGCTCGCCCTCGGCCTGCGTTCGCGCATGGTCGGCTATAGCGGTGTCAGCGGCTGGAAGGCGGTCACCCCGCAGCTGCGCAAGCAACTCGACGGCCTGCCGGAACTGGCGGCCAAGTACCCGTCGGTGGAAACCCTGCTCAACGCCAATGTCGACTTCCTGTTCGCCGGCTGGGACTACGGCATGCGCGTCGGCGGCGACCTCACCCCGCAAAGCCTGGCGCCGCTGGGCATCCCGGTGTACGAGCTGACTGAATCCTGCGCCTTTGTCATGAAGCGCCCGGCAGCCAGCCTCGATGACACCTACACCGACCTGCGCAACCTGGGCAGGATCTTCGACGTGCAGGCGCGTGCCGAGCAGTTGATCGGCGACATGCAAGCGCGCGTTGCCGTGGTCCAGCAGCAGTTGCCGGCCGAGCGTCCACGGGTGTTCCTCTACGACAGCGGTGAAGACCGGGCCATGACCTCCGGGCGTCTGGGCATGCCCGAGGCACTGATCGCCGCCGCCGGCGGGCGCAATGTGCTCAATGACATCGAAGCCAGCTGGACCCGGGTCAACTGGGAGAGCGTGGTCGAGCGCAACCCCGAGGTCATCGTCATCGTCGACTACGGCGAAGTCAGCGCCGCGCAGAAACAGGCGTTCCTCGAACAGCATCCGGCCCTGCAATCGGTGGAGGCGATCCGCAACAAGCGCTTCGTGGTCATTCCCTACGTGGCGGCCACGCCGAGCCTTGAGAACGTCGAAGCCATCGAGACCATCGCCAAGAGCCTGCACGGCGCATGAGGTCGGCAAACTCCCGGCAGCGGTTGTTGCTGCTCACGCTGCTGGCCCTGCTGCTGGTGTCCTGCGTGGTGTCCCTGGGCTTTGGCTCGGCACCGGTGCCGGTCGAGGTGGTGTGGCGCGTACTGCTGTTCAAGCTGTTCGGCGTTACCCCCGAGACACCGGCGTGGACCACGGGCCAGGAACATATCGTCTGGCTGATCCGCGTGCCGCGCATGCTTCTGGCGGCGCTGGTGGGCGGAGGGCTGGCGATGATCGGCGCGGTGCTGCAGGCGGTGACGCGCAACCCGCTGGCCGACCCGCACTTGCTCGGCGTCACTTCCGGGGCAACCCTGGGTGCGGTGCTGGTGGTGCTGCATATCGGCGAGCTGCTCGGCGTGCTGACCTTGCCCCTGGCCGCCTTTATCGGCGCGCTGTGCAGCATGCTGCTGGTGCTGGCCATTGCCAGCCGCCACGGCCGCCTGGACAGCGACCGCCTGCTGCTGTGCGGCGTGGCCGTGGCTTTTGTGATGATGGCGGCGGCCAACCTGCTGCTGTTTCTCGGTGACCACCGGGCAAGCTCGGCAGTGATGTTCTGGATGCTCGGTGGCCTGGGCCTGGCGCGCTGGGAGCTGCTGCCGATTCCGGCGATCAGCGTATTGCTCGGCCTGGCCTTGTTGCTGGGCATGGCCCGCTCGCTGAATGCGTTGATGGCCGGCGAGCAGACCGCCGTGACCCTTGGCCTGAACGCGCGCAAGGTGCGCCTGCTGGCGTTTCTGATCTGCTCGCTGCTGACCGGCGTGCTGGTGGCGATCAGCGGCTCGATCGGCTTTGTCGGCCTGATGGTGCCGCACATCGCCCGGCGCCTGGTCGGCGCCGAGCATAGCCGCCTGCTGCCGGTGTGCCTGCTGCTGGGCAGCCTGTTCCTGATCTGGGTCGACGTCGCCGCACGTACGCTGATTTCGCCCGAGGACCTGCCGATCGGCATCGCCACTGCCGCCATTGGCGGTCTGTTCTTTATCGGCCTGATGCGCCGACGTTGACCACGGTCAACACCGCCCCCGCGTTGAGACGTATTGTCGCGCTAGCGCCAGGAAGGCGCGTGTTAGCCTAGCGGCGCACAACAAGACTGAACTCAACGGAATGCCTGCCTATGACCGCGAACCTGCCCCCGCAACACCCCACGCCGGAAAACCATGACCACCTGCAACGCAGCCTGTCCAACCGCCATATCCAGCTGATCGCCATCGGTGGCGCCATCGGTACCGGGCTGTTCATGGGCTCGGGCAAGACCATCAGCCTTGCCGGCCCGTCGATCATCTTCGTCTACATGATCATCGGCTTCATGCTGTTCTTCGTCATGCGCGCCATGGGCGAGTTGCTGCTATCGAACCTCAACTACAAGTCGTTCATCGATTTTTCGGCCGACCTGCTCGGGCCCTGGGCCGGCTACTTCACCGGCTGGACCTACTGGTTCTGCTGGATCATCACCGGCATCGCCGACGTCATCGCGATATCGGCCTATTCGCAGTTCTGGTTCCCCGACCTGCCGCAGTGGGCGCCGGCGATTGCCTGTGTCGGCCTGCTGCTGTCGCTGAACCTGATCACGGTGAAGATGTTCGGCGAGATCGAATTCTGGTTCGCCATGATCAAGATCATCGCCATCGTCGCCCTGGTCGGCACCGGCCTGTACATGGTCATGGCCGGCTTCCAGTCGCCGGCCGGACGCACCGCGGACCTTGCCAACCTGTGGAACGACCAGGGCATGTTCCCCCATGGCCTGATGGGCTTCTTTGCCGGTTTCCAGATTGCCGTGTTCGCCTTTGTCGGCATCGAACTGGTGGGCACCACCGCCGCCGAAGCGAAGAACCCGGAGCGCAACCTGCCACGGGCAATCAACTCGATCCCGATCCGCATCATCGTCTTCTACGTGCTGGCGCTGATCACCATCATGGCGGTGACGCCGTGGCGTGACGTGGTGCCGGGCAAGAGCCCGTTCGTGGAGCTGTTCGTGCTCGCCGGCCTGCCGGCGGCGGCCAGCATCATCAACTTCGTGGTGCTGACCTCGGCGGCCTCGTCGGCCAACAGCGGCGTATTCTCCACCAGCCGCATGCTCTTCGGCCTGGCCCAGCAGGGGGATGCACCCAAGCGTTTCGAGCAGTTGTCCAAGCGCAGCGTGCCGGCCAGCGGCCTGCTGTTCTCGTGCACCTGCCTGTTGGCCGGGGCGCTGCTGATGTACGTGATTCCGGACCTGGTCGAAGCCTTCACCCTGGTGACCACGGTGTCGGCGATCCTGTTCATGTTCGTCTGGTCGCTGATCCTGCTGTCGTACCTGAACTACCGCAAACAGCGCGCCGCGCTGCACCAAGCCTCGAAGTACAAGATGCCTGGCGGGCGCCTGATGTGCTGGGTGTGCCTGGCGTTCTTCGCCTTCATCCTGGTGCTGCTGAGCCTTGAGCACGACACCCGCCAGGCGCTGATCGTCACGCCGTTGTGGTTCGTGCTGCTGACCGTCACTTACCAGTTCGTGCGGCGCAATCGCGCGCTGCTGACCGCCAACGCCGACAACTGATCAGTCGAACTTCAAGCCTTCTTGTTCGTACGCCGACGCCGCACGGTCCCACTGCTGTTCCAGTGCGGCGTCGGCTTCGGCTCGTTGCGCCTCGCTCGGGCCGTCGATGAACACACTGCGGCCCTGGCCAAGGCTCAGGCAGGCATTGATGTCACCTCCCCAGATGTAAGGAAGGATAACTAGAAAACTGTCCGAGTCGACTTCGGCGTAGTGCGCCAGTTGCCGCAGCGGCGCCAGCAGTTGCAGCATCTCGCCATAATTGTCGGTGAACTCCAGCACGGCGAACGTCCACACCCCAGCCTGCTCATCGTAATGACTGCTGTTGCCCGCAGAAAACTCAACCCAGCCTTCGATCAGATCACCCAGGCTGCAGGAGGCGGTACGATCCAGGTCCTCGGCGGGGAGTTCGCCCGGGCCGTACGCGTCTTTGCTGTCATACCAGCATTGCCAGTCGTCGAACTGCCGCGGGTTGGCTACCGGCGCGCTCATCGCGGCCTGATAGGCAGCGGGGTTGAGGTTACAGCGAATGTACAGCGACGAAGCTTCCATCGGGTCTTTCCTTGTTCCGTGGGTGAATACTGATCAAACCGAGCTCAGAGAGGCTCAGCCTTCTGCTGCCTTGAGCAGTTCGGCCAGCACGGCATCGGCCTCGGCGCGTTGCGCTGGGGTCGGTGCCTCGGCAAACTGGCTGCGGCCGTTGAGGGTCAGGTAGGCGTTGTCGCCGTCACCCCAGATGTACGAATAGACCAGCATGAAGCTGTCGGAGTCGGCGGCGCAGTACGGCGCGACACTGCGCAGTGGCGCCAGCATGGAGATCATCGCCCCGTAGTTTTCGCTGAACTGCAGCAGGGCGAAGCGCCACACGCCGGTTTTTTCGTCGTACTCCGATAGCGAGCCGTAACGGCTGCCGCCGGCGATCTGGCTAAGGGTCTCGGCCGGCATCGGCCGCAGGTCGTCTGTATCGACCTTGCCGCCACCGTACATTTCCTTGCTATCGAACCACTGCTGCCAGTCAGTGAATGCCGCGGCCTCGCCCGGCCGGGCGGCCATGACCGTGGCGTACTGCGCCTTGGTCATGCTGCAGCGAAAATACAGCGAGGACGGCTCACTGGCCTGTACCTGCCCCATCGCGGCCCACACGCCGGCCATCACCATCCCTGCACGGGCGAATCTGTTCACTGTCGTCATCCCTGAACTGCGTTCAAAGGCGGCGATGATACCTGCACGAACCAAAGCTGTGCAGACTTGTTTGCCGCGCACCGGGCACAGCGCCATCACGGTGCAAGCATGCTCGCCCGCCATCGCCAATCGCCGTGCAAACCCCGCCCCAGACAGCTGCGCGCCACTCGGCACAGCCCTTGCTAACGCTCTTGGGCGAAGTCGCCATCTGCCCAACAGAACATCCGATTCCATGGAGAGAGCACTATGAAGCGTCGCAGTCTGATCAAGGCCTTTACCCTCAGCGCGTCCATCGCGGCGATGGGCCTGAGCTGGAGCATCCAGGCCGCCGAGACCATCAAGGTCGGCATCCTGCATTCGCTGTCGGGGACCATGGCGATTTCCGAGACTTCGCTCAAGGACATGGCCCTGATGACCATCGAGCAGATCAACGCCAAGGGCGGGGTCAACGGCAAGCTGCTGGAACCGGTGGTGGTCGACCCGGCGTCGAACTGGCCGCTGTTCGCCGAAAAGGGCCGCCAGTTGCTGACCCAGGACAAGGTCGCGGTGGTATTCGGCTGCTGGACCTCGGTGTCGCGCAAGTCGGTGCTGCCGGTGTTCGAAGAGCTCAACGGTCTGCTGTTCTACCCGGTGCAGTACGAAGGCGAAGAGATGTCGCCGAACGTCTTCTACACCGGTGCCGCGCCCAACCAGCAGGCGATCCCGGCAGTGGAGTACCTGATGAGCGAAGACGGCGGCGCCGCCAAGCGCTACTTCCTGCTCGGTACCGACTACGTCTACCCGCGCACCACCAACAAGATTTTGCGCGCCTTCCTGCACAGCAAGGGCGTGGCCGACAAGGACATCGAAGAGGTGTACACGCCGTTCGGCCACAGCGACTACCAGACCATCGTCGCCAACATCAAGAAGTTCTCTGCTGGCGGCAAGACCGCGGTGATCTCCACGGTCAACGGCGACTCCAACGTGCCGTTCTACAAGGAGCTGGCCAACCAGGGCCTGAAAGCCACCGACGTGCCGGTGGTGGCCTTCTCGGTAGGCGAGGAAGAACTGCGCGGCATCGACACCAAGCCGCTGGTGGGACACCTGGCGGCGTGGAACTACTTCGAATCGGTGGATAACCCGGTCAACAGCCAGTTCGTCGCCGACTGGAAAGCCTACGCCAAGGCCAAAAACCTGCCGGGCGCCGACAAGGCAGTAACCAACGACCCGATGGAGGCCACCTACGTCGGCATCCACATGTGGGCCCAGGCGGTCGAGAAAGCCAAGTCCACCGATGTCGACAAAGTCCGCGAAGCCCTGGCCGGGCAGACCTTCAAGGCGCCATCGGGCTACACCCTGACCATGGACAAGAGCAACCACCACCTGCACAAGCCGGTAATGATCGGCGAGATCCAGGATGACGGCCAGTTCAGTGTGGTCTGGGAAACCGAGCAACCGCTGCGAGCGCAGCCGTGGAGCCCGTTCATTCCAGGTAACGACAAGCGGCCGGATTATGCGGTGAAGGGCAACTGAGCCCATCGCGGGTCAAGTCGGGGCGTCGCACCGCCGCTCCCACTGTAGGAGCGGCGGTGCGACGCCTCGACTTGACCCGCGATGCGGCCGTACAGCACACCACAAGGAAACCGTCATGTCCAAGGCCCTCCTGTGCCTTTTCCTCAGCCTCCTGCTGTTGCCCCTGACTGCCCAGGCCAGCGACGCAGACTACTTCATCGCCGCCAAGGCCAATGAGCAGGCGCGCCTGCTCCAGGACTGGGCGGCGCAACCGGACCCGGCCCGTCTTGAGCTGCTAAGCGCCCTGCAACAAGGCCGCATCGCCGCCGGCGACACCCGCAAGCTGCGCCTGAACAACCGCCTGCGCGGGCTTGTGGATAACGCCCTGGCCAGCCATCAGTTGCTCAGCGCAGATAGCACAGTGCGCCTGGCGGCTGCCCAGCAACTGCAAAAAAGTGCGCAGCCGGCCCAGGTCGCCTTCCTCGACCGGCGCTTCGCCAGCGAAGCAGACGCCGCCGTGCATGCCGCCCTCGGCCTGGCCCTGGCCAACCTGCAACTGGTCGACAGCGACCCGGCGGTACGCCTGGCCGCGGTGCGCCTGCTCGGCGAAACCGGCGATCCCATGGCCCGCACGCGCCTGGAGGCCTTGCTCACACCCGGTGTCGAAAACAACGCTGGGGTGCGCACCGCCGCCGAAACCAGCCTGGCCCAGGTCAAGCGCAAGCTGTTGTTCGGCGAGTTGCTCGGCCAGGCCTTCAGCGGCCTGTCGCTAGGCTCGATTCTGCTGCTCGCGGCCTTGGGCCTGGCGATCACCTTCGGCCTGCTCGGGGTGATCAACATGGCCCACGGCGAGATGCTCATGCTCGGCGCCTACGCCACTTACGTGGTGCAGATACTGGTGCAGCGCTACGCCCCCGGGGCCATCGAGTTCTACCCGCTGATCGCCCTGCCGGTGGCCTTCGCTGTCAGCGCCGGGGTCGGCATGCTGCTGGAGCGCACGGTGATCCGCCACCTGTACGGGCGGCCGCTGGAAACCCTGCTGGCGACCTGGGGCATCAGCCTGATCCTGATCCAGGCCATCCGCCTGCTGTTCGGCGCGCAGAACGTCGAAGTGGCCAACCCGGCCTGGCTTTCCGGTGGCCTTCAGGTGCTGCCTAACCTGGTGCTGCCCTACAGCCGCCTGGTGATCATCGCCTTCGCCCTGTTCGTGGTGCTGCTGACCTGGTTGCTGCTCAACCGCACGCGCCTGGGCCTGAACGTGCGCGCGGTCACCCAGAACCGCAACATGGCCGCCTGCTGCGGGGTGCCCACCGGGCGGGTGGACATGCTCGCCTTTGGTCTCGGCTCGGGGATCGCCGGGCTCGGCGGCGTGGCCCTGAGCCAGATCGGCAACGTCGGTCCGGACCTGGGCCAGAGCTACATCATCGACTCGTTCCTGGTGGTGGTGCTCGGCGGCGTCGGCCAGATGGCCGGCAGCCTCTGGGCGGCCTTCGGCCTGGGCATCGCCAACAAGCTGCTGGAGCCGCAGATTGGTGCGGTGCTCGGCAAGATCCTCATCCTTGCGCTGATCATTCTGTTCATCCAGAAACGCCCGCAAGGCCTCTTCGCGCTCAAGGGACGGGTAATCGACTGATGAACCAGCCTCTGCTTGTAACCGCCAGCCAGAAGGCCGGCCCGCGCTGGACCCTGGCCATCGGCGCCGCTGTGCTGCTGGTGCTGCTGGCCCTGCCCTTGTTGTCGCTGCTGCCCGCCGGGCACAGCCTGCAGGTCTCGGCCTACACACTGACCCTGGTCGGCAAGATCCTCTGCTACGCCATCGTCGCCCTGGCCCTGGACCTGGTCTGGGGCTACGCCGGGCTGCTGTCGCTGGGCCATGGCCTGTTCTTCGCCCTCGGCGGCTATGCCATGGGCATGTACCTGATGCGCGAAGCGGCCGCTGATGGCTTGCCGGCGTTCATGACCTTCCTGTCGTGGAGCGAGCTGCCCTGGTACTGGGCCGGCACCCAGCACTTTGCCTGGGCCCTGTGCCTGGTGGTGCTGGCGCCCGGTTTGCTGGCGCTGGTGTTCGGCTTTTTCGCCTTCCGCTCGCGGATCAAGGGCGTGTACTTCTCGATCATGACCCAGGCCCTGACCTTCGCCGGCATGCTGCTGTTCTTTCGCAACGAAACCGGCTTTGGCGGCAACAACGGCTTCACCAACTTTCGCAGCATCCTCGGCTTTGAAATCACTGCGCAAAGCACCCGCGCAGTATTGTTCCTGCTTACCGTCGCCTTGCTGGTGGCCAGCCTGTACCTGGGCTGGCGCCTGGCCCGGAGCAAGTTCGGCCGGGTATTGACCGCGCTGCGCGATGCCGAGAACCGGCTGATGTTCTGCGGCTACGATCCGCGTGGTTTCAAGCTGTTCGTCTGGGTCTTGAGTGCGGTGCTGTGCGGCCTGGCCGGGGCCCTGTACGTGCCGCAAGTAGGCATCATCAACCCCAGCGAAATGTCGCCGACCAACTCCATCGAAGCTGCGGTGTGGGTGGCCCTCGGCGGGCGCGGCACGCTGATCGGGCCGCTGCTGGGCGCCGGGCTGGTCAACGGCATGAAAAGCTGGTTCACCGTGGCCTTTCCCGAGTACTGGCTGTTCTGCCTGGGTGCGCTGTTCATCCTGGTGACCCTGTACCTGCCACGGGGCGTGGTCGGTCTGCTGAAGAAAAGGGGCGAACAATGAGAGCCATCCCGCTAGCGCCGGTGCACCCGGAATTCATGCTCGAACCGATCCTCGACGCCGGCAGCGGCCGCGATGCCATCGGCCTTGGCCAGCGCCGCGGCGAAGGCCTGGATGTGCGTCACGGCACGGTGCTGACCCTGGAAGACATCAACGTCAGCTTCGACGGCTTCAAGGCGCTCAACAGCCTCAACCTGTACATCGGCGTCGGTGAACTGCGCTGCATCATCGGCCCCAACGGCGCTGGCAAGACCACGCTGATGGACGTGATCACCGGCAAGACCCGCCCCACCAGCGGCAAGGCCTGGTTCGGCGACACCCTGGACCTGACGCGCATGAGCGAAGTGCAGATCGCCCAGGCTGGGATCGGCCGCAAGTTCCAGAAGCCGACAGTGTTCGAGGCGCTGAGCGTGTTCGAGAACCTGGAGCTGGCGCAGAAGGCCGACAAGTCGGTGCTGGCCAGCCTGGTTGCGCGCTTGAGCGGCGAGCAGCGCGACCGTATCGACGAGATCCTGCAGACCATTCGCCTGAGCGGCTCGGCCCAGCGCCAGGCCGGGTTGCTCTCCCATGGCCAGAAGCAGTTCCTCGAGATCGGCATGCTGCTCATGCAAGACCCGCAATTGCTGCTGCTCGATGAGCCGGTGGCGGGCATGACCGATGCTGAAACCGAGTTCACCGCCGAACTGTTCAAGCGCCTGGCCGGCAAGCATTCGCTGATGGTGGTCGAGCACGACATGGGCTTTGTCGGCAGCATCGCCGACCACGTCACCGTGCTGCACCAGGGCAGTGTGCTGGCCGAAGGCTCGCTGGAGCAGGTACAGGCGGATGACCGGGTAATCGAGGTTTATCTCGGACGATGAGGCCAACACAGGACGACAACATGCTGAAAATCGATTCCCTGCACCAATACTACGGCGGCAGCCACATCCTGCGTGGCTTGTCGTTCGAGGCCAAAGTTGGCGAGGTCACCTGCCTGCTCGGGCGCAACGGCGTCGGCAAGACCACCCTGCTGCGCTGCCTGATGGGCCTGCTGCCCACCCGTGAAGGCAGCGTGCACTGGGAAGGCCAGGCAATCACTACGCTCAAGCCGCACCAGCGGGTGCACGCCGGGATCGCCTACGTGCCCCAGGGCCGGGAGATCTTCCCGCGCCTGACGGTCGAGGAGAACCTGCTGATGGGCCTGTCGCGCTTCGGCGCCGGCCAGGCCAAGAGCGTGCCGGCGTTCATCTACGAGCTGTTCCCGGTACTGGAGCAGATGAAGCAGCGCCGTGGCGGCGACCTCTCCGGCGGCCAGCAACAACAACTGGCCATCGGCCGTGCCCTGGCCAGCCAGCCGCGGCTGCTGATCCTCGACGAACCCACCGAGGGCATCCAGCCTTCAGTGATCAAGGAGATCGGCGCGGTGATCGCCAAGCTGGCTGCCCGTGGCGACATGGCGATCCTGCTGGTCGAGCAGTTCTACGACTTTGCCGCCGAGCTTGCCGACCAGTATCTGGTGATGTCACGCGGCGAAATCATCCAGGCCGGGCGTGGCGAAAATATGCAAGCCGAGGGTGTGCGCGGCCTGGTAACCATTTAACCTGAGCCGATCACTGTGCCCCTGTTCGAGACCCTGCCATGACCTACCTGCTGCGCGATGCTGTGCCTGCCGACCTGCCGGGCATTCGCGAGATCTACAATGATGCCGTGCTCAACACCACGGCGATCTGGAACGAGCAAGCGGTCGACCTCGCCAACCGCCAGGCCTGGTTCGACGCCCGCCAGGCCCAGGGCTACCCGATCCTGGTGGCGGTCGACGCTGGCGGGCAGGTACTGGGCTATGCTTCGTTTGGCGACTGGCGGCCGTTCGAAGGCTTTCGCCATACCGTCGAGCACTCGGTGTACATCCGCAGCGACCAGCGCGGCAACGGCCTGGGCCCCAGGCTGATGCAAGCGCTGATCGAACGGGCCCGCGCCTGCAACAAGCATGTGATGGTCGCCGCCATCGAAAGCGGCAACAGCGCCTCGATTCGCCTGCACCAGCGCCTGGGCTTCACCCTCAACGGGCAGATGCCCCAGGTCGGGGTGAAGTTTGGCCGCTGGCTGGACCTGACCTTCATGCAGTTGATCCTCAACCCCGATGCCCCGCCGCCGACAATGGAGTGACGCCTGTGAATGCTGCGCAGCTCAACCGTGTAACCCATGAAAGCTTTGCCTATTACCGCGACGGCCTGGTGGCGTTGCTGCTCGATGCCGTGCAACACGGAGCTTCGGTGGGGTTTCTGGCGGATATCGATGCGCAGCAGGCCGAGCACTACTTCGAAGAAGTGCGCCAGCGCCTGGTCAGCGGCGAGCTGTTGCTGTGGGTGGTGGGCAAGGACAAGGAAGTGCTCGGCAGTGTGCAGTTAGGGCTGTGCCTGAAACCCAACGGCTTGAACCGCGCCGAAGTGCAAAAGCTGCTGGTGCACAGTGCCGCGCGGCGTCGCGGCCTCGGCCAGCAACTGATCCAGGCGCTGGAACTGACGGCGCGGCAAAAGCAGCGCGGCATGCTTTACCTGGATACCGAGGCCGGCTCCGGGGCCGAGGACTTTTACCGCTCGCTGGGGTACAGCAAGGCCGGCGAGCTTCCCGACTACGCCTGTGGGCCGGATGGGGTTTATCGGGCGACGGCGTTGTACTACAAATTGCTTTAGGGACTCATCGCGGGGCAAGCCCGCTCCCACAGAGATTGTGTGATCCTGTAGAAGCGCCCCGCGATCAGCCCTGCACAAACCGCCCCAGGCGCTGCCTGAGCATGCTGTTCTCGCTGCGCAGCTGCTGCACTTCCTCCAGCAGCTCCAGCGCCAGCGCCACCCCTTCCCACTCCAGTTGCAAATCGTGATGCAGTTTGGCCGCGCGCTTGGCCAGCACCGGCGCCTGATCGTCAAACAGCCAGTCTTCCGGCGTTCGCCCGGAAGGCTCGACAATGCCGTGTTCGACGATTTCGATCACGTAGGCCGCCGGCAGATCGGCTTCCTGACAGAGGGTCTGCATGTCCAGTTGAACGATCAGGGTACTGCTCATGATCAGCTACTCCATTGTGTCCTCGGGTTGAACGCAGCCTTTTCCGACAACTTGCTCCACAGCTCACGGGCAGCGGCATCGGACTGGCTCGGCATCACCACCTTCAATTGCGCATACAGGTCGCCACGCTGGCCCTGCTTGTTGCTCAGGCCCATGCCCTTGATCCGCAGGCGCTGGCCGTTCTGGCTGTCCGGACGGATGGTCAGGTTGACCTTGCCGGTCAGGGTCGGCATCTCGACCTTGGTGCCCAATGCGGCTTCCCACGGTGCCAGCGGCACGGTGATGATCAGGTCATGACCTTCGACATCGAACAGCGGGTGCGGTGCCATGCGAATGGTCAGGAACAGGTCGCCATTGGCGCCGCCACCAACGCCCGGGGCACCCTGGCCCTTGAGGCGGATCTTCTCGCCGTCGCTGACGCCGGCCGGGATCTTCACGTTCAAGGTCTTGGTGGTGAAGCCGGTGCGCTGGCCGCTGGCGTTGTGCTGCGGCACCTGGAAGCTGATCTGCTTGGATTCGCTGGACAGGGTTTCCTCAAGGAAAATCGCCAGTTCCATTTCCACGTCCTGCCCCCGCCGTCCGGCACTGCGTTGCTGGCCGCGGCCAAAAGGATTGCCGTTGCCACCGCGCGAACCGAAGATCGAGCTGAAGAAATCGGAAAAATCTCCACCGTCGCCGAAGCCCTCGGCACCTGCCGAACCACGGCTTTGCCAGCCCGGCGGGCCCTGGAACGGCCGGCCATGCTGGCCGTACTTGCGCAGCTCGTCGTACTCGGCGCGTTTTTCCGGGCTGCTCAGGGCTTCATAGGCCTCGTTGGCCTCCTTGAATTTCTCCTCGGCGTCACGCTCTTTGCTGACGTCGGGGTGATACTTGCGCGCAAGCTTGCGGTAGGCGGTCTTGATCGCCTTGTCATCCGCAGTGGGCTCAACGCCAAGAATCTTGTAATAGTCTTTGAAGTCCATCTAAGGAATCACCATGGGTTAATCGAATGCTTGTGTAGATTGGGGTCAAGCATAGCCTTTCAAGGTGCCCATGGGTTTGCCGCAAAGCAGATAATCGGTCTTGATTCTGCTGCCAGCTGGCATAAACTGCGCGGCCGTTTTTCCCCGGAAGTACAATCCATGAGTCAAGCATCCCCGGCCCGTGCCTGCGGCATCGACTTCGGCACCTCCAACTCCACCGTCGGCTGGCACCGCCCGGGCGTGGAGTCGTTGATCGCCCTGGAAGACGGCAAGATCACCCTGCCGTCGGTGGTGTTCTTCAACATCGAGGAGCGCCGCCCGGTGTACGGCCGCCTGGCCCTGCACGAATACCTCGAAGGCTATGAAGGCCGCCTGATGCGCTCGCTCAAGAGCCTGCTGGGTTCCAAGCTGATCAAGCACGACACCAGCGTGCTGGGCACCGCGCTGCCGTTCAAGGACCTGCTGGGCATGTTCATCGGCGAGCTGAAAAAGCGCGCCGAGGCCAATGCCGGCCGCGCCTTCGACGAGGTAGTGCTGGGCCGCCCGGTGCATTTCGTCGATGACGACCAGGCCGCCGACCAGGAAGCCGAGGACACCCTGGCAGAAGTGGCGAAGAAAATCGGCTTCAAGGACGTCTCGTTCCAGTACGAACCGATTGCCGCCGCATTCGACTACGAGTCGAGCATCCAGGGCGAAGAGCTGGTGCTGATCGTCGACATCGGCGGTGGTACCTCGGACTTCTCCCTGGTACGCCTGGCCCCGGAGCGGCACATGCTCGACGACCGCCAGCAGGACATCCTCGCCACCGGCGGCGTGCACATCGGCGGTACCGACTTCGACAAGCAGCTGAGCCTGCAGGGCGTGATGCCGCTGTTCGGCTACGGCAGCCGGATGAAAAGCGGTGCCTTCATGCCCACCAGCCACCACATGAACCTGGCCACCTGGCACACCATCAACTCGGTGTACTCGCAAAAATCCCAGCTGGCCCTGGGCAGCATGCGCTACGACATCGAAGACACCGACGGCATCGACCGCCTGTTCAAGCTGATCGAACAGCGCGCCGGGCACTGGCTGGCGATGGAAGTGGAAGAGACCAAGATCGAACTGACCCACAACGACCGCCGCCTGGTCGACCTCAAGCGGGTGCAGCCGGGGCTCAGCGTCGATCTGACCCGGGCGCTGTTCGAAGAGTCGATCGACAACCTGCTCGAGCGCGTGCGCGGCAGTGTCAGCGAGCTGCTGGCCAAGGCCGGCGTGGGTGTGGCGCAGGTCGATACGGTGTTCTTCACCGGCGGCTCCAGCGGCATTCCGGCGCTGCGCCAGAGCGTGGCGGCGATGCTGCCCAATGCCCGGCATGTCGAAGGCAACATCTTTGGCAGCATTGGCAGCGGCTTGGCAATCGAGGCGCGCAAGCGGTACGGCTGAAAAACTATCGCGGGGCGGTGCGACGCCTCGACTTGCCCCGCGATCAGGCTTCACACCAGCTCTTGCTGGCGCAACTCACTCTTCAGGTAGGCGTAGTAAATCGGCCCCGCCACCACCCCCGGCAGCCCGAACGCCGCCTCACACACCAGCATCGCTAGCAGCAACTCCCACGACTTGGCACTGATCTGCCCGCCAACGATCCGCGCGTTGAGGAAGTACTCGACCTTGTGGATAACGATCAGATAACCCAGCGCCGCCATCGCCACCCAGATCGACAACGACAGGCCGACGATGGTGATCAGGGTGTTGGACATCAGGTTGCCGATCACCGGCAGCAGGCCGAGCAGGAAGGTCAGCACGATCAGGGTCTTGGTCAGCGGCAGGTGCACACCGAACAGCGGCAGCACCACGGCGAGGAAGATGCCGGTGAAGAAGGTGTTGAGCAGGGAAATCTTGATCTGCGCAAAGACGATGTTGCGAAACGCCTGCACCAGCAGCGCCAGGCGGTTGAACAGCGCCGCCGCCAGGGGCTTGCGCTTGGAGATGTCGGGAATGCGCTGCAAGGCGACGATGGCGCCGAGGATCATGCCGATCAGCAAGGTGACGAACATGTGCGCCGCGCCCTTGCCCACCAGTTGCAGCTCGCCCAGGTGGGTCTTGAGCCATTCGCCGATGGCCACCTTGAACTCCGAGGCACTGGCCGGCAGGTAGGCGTCGATGAACGGCGGCAGTTGCCCGCGCGCCTGGTCGACCAGGAGCATGAACTTGTCCAGCGATGCCCCGGGGTTTTCAGCCTCGTGCAGCAAAAAACTGATGGCACCGGCAAACAGCAAGGTCAGGGTGCTGACCACCAGAGTGCCGAGCAGCGCGACCGCCAGCCAGCGCGCCCGTTGCCCGGCAATCAGGTGCTGCAGCTTGGGCGTGAGCATGTTGACCAGTTCGAACACCAGCAGCCCGGCCAACAGGCTTGGCAGCAACTTGAGCGGCAACACCAGCAACAGGCCGGTGAAGACGATGATCCAACTGGCCAGGGTGATCTGGCGCTGAGTAAAGGTCATACAACCTCGAAAGGCGACGGCATGGAAAACCGGCAGTCTGCCAGCCTTCGCCCGGCAGGCATAGTGGCACGCAGCGGCGTTGCGGCTGGTAATGCCGCCCTGATGTTTCTATGATTGCCGCCCCCAATGGAATGGCGGCGCCGCGCTGGCGCATTCGCAGGCAGGCGAAACAGGAATCCCTCTGTGCCTTCCCACCTTCAAGGCACAGAGTTCAAAACCATGCGCAAACTGCTTGTCCTGCTTCCCCTGTTGCTGCTTGGCGGCTGTTCGGAAGATTTCGCCACCCTGCATTTCGCCCAGCCGGTAAGCGCCTACTATGGCGACCTCAAACAGCAGTACGGCGATGACCTGTACCAGGCCATCCTGAAACTGGGTATCGACCCGAAGGACATCGAGGTCGAACTCGACAATGACCACCGCCAGGACTTGCTCATCAGCGTCTCGCGCTCGCTCGATGCCGGTAAGCGTCAGGCCCTGCGCGAGTTGTTCGACGAAATTCCCCGGGCCCGAGCGGCCACGTCCTGGGAAGTCGACGTCACCCTTGAACCGCAGTCACTGGAGCCCCAGTACCAGGTCTGGCGCGAGGCGCTGGAAAAGATCAAGGGCCCGGTCACCCTCGAGATCAAGCTTGGCAGCCGTATCGAAGCGCTTTCCACCGCCACCCTCATGGACAGCATCCAGGCCGCCGAGAAAAAAAGCGAAGTGTCGAGCATCATCACCTGCCACGTGCTGGCCGAAGTCTCGCGCGGGCCATTCAAGCTCAGGTCGATCGTGCAGCTCGAGGAAGGTCCGTCGGAACGTGCGCAGGTGGTCATCGAGTACGGTCAGATGCGTTATGCCACGGTGCCTGCACAGTTCGACTTCAAGGACCCGGTCCTGAAGGAACGAATCCGCAACGGGCAGATCAAGGCCTGGCAAGCCGAACGGACGCTGCAGCGCAATCCGTACGGCCCGTTCGAGATGGCCTTCGAAATCGGCTCGCTGGGCAAGCAGAGCGTTAACCTCTACTCAGGCACCGACCAGCGCATCAGCATGCTCCAGAGTGACTGCCGGGAGCTGGCCGACCACGCCGGCCGGCCGTTCTCGCTGTTTATCGGCCAGGGCCTGGACCGGCTGGAGTCGGTGACTTACGCCAACTGACGCAGGTTACTTTTTCTTCAGGCAGTCGCTCATGTACGCCTTGCGCTCATCACCCTTGAGCGCTTTGGTGGTGGCGTCGGCGTTGCAGGTTTTCATTTTGTCCTGCTGGGTCGCAGGCTTGGCTTTCAGGCAGGTGCTCATGAACGCCTTGCGCTCGTCGCCCTTGAGCGCCTTGGTGGTGGCATCGGCGTTACAGGTTTTCATTTTCTCCTGTTGCGCCGTGGCGGCAAATCCTTGGGAACACATCAGCAAACCGAGCAACAGCAACGGCACACGCACCATCTTCATGGCGTTTTCTCCTGGTCGCTGCGCACCACGCGCAGCCTTGGCCGAAGTGTAGACAAATATTCTTACAAACCTCCAGCGCGAGCCTGCCGCCGGTACTGCTCCGGGGTGCAATGGGCCTGGCGCTGGAACATGGCGATAAATGCCGAGGCGCTGCTGTAGCCCAGGTCGAAAGCAATCTGCTGGGTCGGCAGGTTCTGCTCAAGGGCCTCGATGGCACGCAAAAAGCGCAGGCGCAGGCGCCATTCGCCAAAGCTCATGCCCAGCTCGCGAATGAACTGCCGGGCCAGGGTGCGTTCACTGACATGCACGCTGGCCGCCCAATGGCCGAGCGGGCGATTGTCGCCAGGCTCGGCGTGCAGCGCCTGCAATACTTCAGCCAAACCGGCGCTGCGGGCGTAGGGCAGGTAACAGGTCTGGGCCGGGGCGCGGCGCAGTTGGTCAACCAGCACCTGGGCCAAACGCTGGTCGGCTTCATCTTCAGGCACCTTGACGTCACGGGCGGCAAAATCGCCGAGTATGGCTTTGAGTATGTCACTGATCACCAAGGTGCAAGGCTCGCCTGGCAGCCCTTTGCACATCTCGCGATCCAGGTACACCGAGCGATAGACAATGGCCTGGGGGTTGTAGCAGCTGTGCTCGGTATCGGGCGGCACCCACACCGCATAGTGCGGCGGCGAGATGAAGCGCTGGCCGGCGATCTCCAGGTGCATGATGCCGTGGGCCGCATAGTTGAGCTGGCCCCAGGCGTGCCGGTGGGCGGCACTGTGGGTGTCGGCGCCGAATTCGTCATAGCGAAAGTACACCGGGGCCGGCAAGGTCTCGAATTGCGGGATGTTCAGGTACTTTATCGGCATGCTGTCTGGATCTATGCGCAGGTTGTCTGGATACAAGTATAAGCAACGGGACAGACAAGTGGATAATTGCCGCCTGTATCCTCAAGAGTTCCCGTTTCATGAATTATGCGTTTCCGTTGCTGGCAATCTTCATCTGGGCCGGCAATACCGTGGTCACCAAGATGTCCGCCGGGGCGATCTTCCCGGCCGAGATCGGTTTCTATCGCTGGCTGCTGGCCGGCCTGCTGTTCACCCCCTTCCTGCTGCGCCCGGTGTTGCGCAACTGGTCAGCCATCGGCCCGAACCTCGGCAAGATCTTCATCCTCGGCGTGCTCGGCATGGCGGTGTACCAGAGCCTGGCCTACTTCGCCGCCGCCATCACCAGCGCCACCAACATGGGCATCATCCTCTCGCTGATGCCGTTGATGTCCCTGGCCCTGGCGATCATCAGCCTCGGCCAGCGGCTGACCATCGGCGCGCTGATTGGCGCCGTGGTGTCGTTCGTCGGTGTGCTGGTGGTGGTCTCGGCCGGTGATCTGGCGGCGTTGGTGCAACACGGCGTAAACAGTGGCGATGCGCTGATGCTGATTGCCACCCTGGCCTATGCGGTGTACAGCACCCTGCTGAAAAAGTGGCAGTTGCGCATCGCGCCGCTGCAACTGCTGTACCTGCAGGTGCTGGTGGCGATCATCGTGCTGTTTCCGCTGTTCGTGTTTTCACCGAAGACCGGCCTGGGCGCTGGCAATATCGGCCTGGTGATCTATGCCTGCGTACTGGCCTCGATGATCGCGCCGCTGGCCTGGATGCAGGCGGTCAGCCGCCTCGGCCCGAGCCGCACGACGCTGTTCTTCAACCTGCTACCGGCAGTCACGGCAGTGATCGCCGCCATGGTGCTGGGCGAGCAACTGGCGCTCTATCACCTGGTCGGCGGGGTGATGACCCTGGTCGGGGTGATCCTCGCCGAACGCTGGAAAACACCCCTGCGCCGCCGCGCTACAGCCCCGCAGCCTTGAGCCTGGCGGCATGCTCGGTGAACAGCCGCACCGGCTCCGCGCCCTTGCCTACCGCCCCTAGCGACTGGTTGACGATGTCCAGGTGATCGAGCGGATAGTCATCGCCGATCACCTGGCCCAGGTGCGAACTGAAGCGCCCGACCATGCCGTCGCACTGGCCCTTTTCCCGTACGAAGGTGCGGGCGAACAGGCGGCAGAAGCGGTTGCTGCCATCCAGGCGGTTGAGACCGCGATCGGTCAGGCCCGGCTGCAAGGTGCCGGACCAGGAGTAGTAACGCACACCATTGACCTGGGCCGGGCCCTCGCCGCCCCAGGTCGTCGGCAGACCCTGTGGATAAGCCTGGTTGAAGCGCGCCACGCCGGCACTGGTGAGCGACTGGTGCGAGGCGTGCACGTCGATCGGCAGTTTCGGTCCGCGCCAGCCGGTTTCCAGCCAACCCATCAATACCGCCAACCCGTGCAGCAAAGCCTTGAGCACACGGCCGCGGGCAGAGTGGGCGGGGTAATAGTCATGCAGGTGATCGGCCAGCTCCGAGCCGTGATTGGGCCCGGCAATCGAGGTGACCGAGGCCACCCATTCCGGCCGTTTGGCCGCCGCATAACGCGCGGTCAGGGCGCCCTGGCTGTGGCCGAGCAGGTTGACCTTGTCGGCGCCGGTACGCTGGCGGATATCGGCGATGATCAGCAGCAACTGCTCGCCGCGCACTTCGCAGGAGTTCAGCGGCGAAACCTGCACGGCAAACACCTGGGCACCGCCCCGGCGCAACGCCGAAACGATCCCGAACCAGTAGGGATACAGCAGCAAGCGGACAAACCCGAGCATGCCCGGCACCAGCAGCAGTGGATAACGCGTGGCGAGCCCTTGGGCCATGGCTGCATTCCCCGTTCCGTGGACAGTCGGCCAACCCTACAGGCAATTCGATGGCAATCGCAATCGAACTCCCGCCGCTCGCTGGGGTTCCAAGCCAATAGACCCTCAGCAAGGAGCTCAACCATGTACAAGCATACCCTGGCCATTCTGCTGACCACCGCCACCCTGGCCGCCTGTGGCAGCCGGCCGGAGAACCCGGTGGACTACGTCACCTACCACGAAGAACCGCTGGTCAAGCAGGTCGAGAACGGCATGACCATGCAGCGGGTGATTGCCATTGGCGGCAGCCCCTCGACGGTGATCGACCTGCCCCATGGCGGTACCTGCAACAACTACATCCTCAACCGTGACGGCAAGCAGCAGGCCTACTACGTGCGCTTCGACGCCACCGGCCATGTCGACGCCAAGGGCTTCAAGACCTGCGAACAACGCCAGGTCGACGACGATGCCGTCGACAAGGCCAAGGCCAAGCTATAAAACTTTTCCGCGTGCCGGGGACTCACAGCTTAAGTAACCAGCGCGCCGACAGAGCGTGAAGATCGATCCGTTTTCAGCCTGGAGATGATGATGAGCAACGTTGAACTGACCGATGTTAAAACCTTGCGCGAACGCGCCCGCCAGCATGTCGAGCAGGGCGCGGTGACCGAGGGTTACAGCGCCGACCGGGAGAAAATCCTGCGCCTGCTCAACGAGTCGCTGGCCACCGAGTGGGTCTGCGCCCTGCGCTACAAGCGCCACTACTACATGGCCAGCGGGATCAAGGCCAGTGTCGCCGCCGACGAATTCCTCGAACATGCCACCCAGGAGCTGCAGCATGCCGACAAGCTGGCCGAGCGCATTGTCCAGCTGGGCGGCGAGCCGGACCTGAACCCCGACAACCTGAGCAAGAACTCCCATGCCCAGTACGTCGCTGGCAACAACCTCAAGGAAATGGTCCTGGAAGACCTGATCGCCGAGCGGATCGCCATCGATAGCTACCGCGAGATCATCCAGTACATTGGCGAAAGCGACCCGACCACCCGGCGCATCTTCGAAGATATCCTGGCCCAGGAAGAAGAGCACGCCGACGACATGGCGGATTTACTGCAAGGTCTGTAGACCTTATCGCGGGTCAAGTCGGGTCGCCACACCGCCGCTCCCACAATGGAACTGAGTGCACCAGACCTGTGGGAGCGGCGGTGCGACGACTCGACTTGACCCGCGATTGCTTCCCCTCAACCCCTCTTCACCGCCCGCGGCGCCTTGCCAGCCTTCATCTGCTCCAGCAACGGTGTGCACTGGTTGGGCACATCACCACTCGGCGCAATCAACGCCAGCAACCCCGCTGCCGGCCCGGCAACCACGCCCAACGCCACCATCCCCGCACCCCGCAGCGCCAGCGGCAGCGCCTGCACGCCGGCACTGGGCTTGGCAAACGGCCCGCGCACATACAGCGGCGAGCGCAACGAGAACAGGCGCACGCCCTTGGATTCGGGGTTGATCTTCAGGTCCAGTTGCTCGCTGGCAAAGTTGGCCGTGCCATCGATGTAGATGATCGCGTTCTCGGTATCGAAGACGAACACCCGGGTCGTGGCCAAACCGTCCTTGATGCCGAAATCGGCTGCCGCGCAGTTGATCTTCACTTCCTTGTCGCCAAACAGCTTGCCGACCACGTAGTTGCCGACGTTGAGCCCGGCGATTTCCATCAAGCCACGACTGATCGCACCGTCATTGATGAGCATCTTCAGGTCGCCATTGGCGGTGGCCAGCAAGGCTGCGACCGAGTTGCCGCGCCCACTGATGTCCGCGTCGCCATTGAGCTCGCCGAAGCTGGTCTTCATCGGCTCGAAGGTCGGGAACAGTTGCTTGAGCTTGAAGTTGCGCGCACTCAATTGCGCCCTGCCCTGCAACGGCACGCTACGGCCATCGAGGCGTACCTGGGCGTCGAGTTTACCGCCGGCGATGCCAAAGCGCAGCGGCTCCAGGCGCAGCACACCGTCATCGAGGACGAAGTGGCTGGACAGGTCAGTGAACGGCAGCTCGGCACTGTGCACGATGCGCTTGCCGCTGAAGGTCACGTCGGCGTCCATGGTCCGCCAGCGTTCGGTACGAAACTCCTCGACCGGCAACACCTTGCCTGCCGGTTGCTTGCTGGCACCGCCGCGAGCTTTCTGCTGGGCATTGGAGTCGGCGCCGATCAGCGGTGCGAGGTCTTTGAACAGCAACTGGTTGGAAACCAGCTTGCCGGTCAGCTTCGGCCTTGGCTGGCTGGAGACGAACGCCAGGTCGCCATGGATATCGCTGTCGCCGATCTTGCCGTTGAAGCCTTCATAGCGAAACACCGCGCCACCGGGTTCATGCAGCTTGGCGGTCAGATGACCGTCGGTGGCGTAGGGCGGCGAATCGGGCAGGGTCACGCCGGTCAGCGGATACAGGTTAGCGAGGCTTGCGCCCGACAGGCGCAGGCGCAGGTCGAGGGCACCGAGGTTGCGTGGGTCGGTGAGGGTGCCGGCCACGGCGATGCGGGTATCGCCAATGGCCATGTCGGCCTGCAGCGGGAACGGTTGCGAGGCGTCCTGCAGGGCCAGCAAGCCGCCGATCTTGCCGGTACCGGCCAATGCCTGGCCTTTGTAGCGACCCTTGAGTTTGAGGCCGAAGGCGTAGTCCTGGGCGGCACCGGCCTTTTGTGCCGAAGCCTTGCCGACGATATCGCTGAAAGGGATCGGCTTGCCCAGCGGGTCGATGAGCACGTCCAGCCGGGTCTTCAGGGTCTGGTCATCGAGGCTGACCTGGCCCTTGTCAAAGCCGATGGCGCCGATGTCCAGCACCCACTTCGACGGCTCTGCCTGCTCATCCTTGGGGCCGAAGTCGAAGGTCCAGTTGGCGCGACCATCGGCCAGGCGCTTGAGGCTGGCGGTCGGCTGGTTGAGGTCGATGCGCGGAATGACGATCTGCTGCAGCAGCAGCGGCAGCGGCGCCAGGCGGAACTCGACGCGCTTGAGGCCGACCATCTGCGGCTCTTTGAGCCAGTCGGGGTTGCCCAGGGTCAGGTCTTCGGCGATGAAGTGCGGCCATGGCAGCCAGGCGCGCCAACCACCCTGCTCCGGCTCGCGCTGCCAGCGCACCGCCAGGTTGCCGTTGATGGCGAAGGGCCGGTGCAGCGCTTCGGACACCTTGGCATTAAGGGTGGGCTTGACCCGGTTCCAGTCGAAGGTGGCGATGACGACCACCAGCACCGCCAGCACCAGCAGCAGGCTGGCGAGGGTCCAGGTGATGATTTTGGCGGGGCGCGTCATTGCACGATTCTCCTGATGACTGCATGGCAAAAAGCGGGCGCGTTGAGGGCACTTATCTGTTCGGACTGATGAAACGCCGAGGGGTTTAATCGATTGGCCATGATAACCAGGTTTTTTCTGACCTTTTTCTCAACTTTTGTCGATTGTTAGCGTGTTCGCCGACCTCGGTAACGGCTCCGCCGCAGTTGCTCATGGCGCCACAAACCACGTTCTAGAGCGGCTGGCGCGAAGCATCAATTGCGTTGATTGTTACCATTATCTTTATGAACTTTTATCTGGCGTTTCCCGGCGTAGCATTGGTTCCGTACCCACTTTCCAGCCCCGCCGAGGAGCACCGAATCATGAAACGCCAATTACTGCTGAGCCTGTCCCTGTCCATCCTGGCCGCCAACGCCTTTGCCGTACCTGCCGCCGACCAGGCGCTGACCGCCGAAGCGCGTTCGAGCTCGACGGTCATTTCGCAACCGCTGAACCCGCTGGCCGAAGGTGGTTCCGATCGCCTGCTGGAACGTAACAACCGCGTTGCCGAAGGCGGTGCTGATCGCCTGAATGACCGGGTCAAAGTCGCCGAGGGTGGTGCTGATCGCCTGAAACAGTATTACAAAGTAGCCGAAGGTGGTTCTGACCGTCTGAAAGCACGCTTCGAGGTCGCAGAAGGTGGCTCTGATCGCCTGATCGAAAACCAACGCGCGAGCTGAAGCCTATGCCAGACAACAAGACACACCAGCGCTGTAGCAGCTCCCCTCCCAGCCCGGTCCATTGACCGGGCTTTGTTTTTCTGGCGCCAGGCTATTAGAGTGCAGGGCTGTTTCACTGCCTGCCGATACTTGCCATGCTGCCGCGCGCCGAACAAAAGCAACAGACCCGCCACGCCCTGCTGGATGCCGCCCGCCACCTGATGGAGAGCGGTCGAGGCTTCGGCAGCATCAGCCTGCGCGAAGTGGCAAAAACCGCAGGCATCGTCCCTACCGGTTTTTACCGGCACTTTACCGACATGGACCAACTGGGCCTGGCCCTGGTCAATGAAGTGGGCGAAACCTTCCGCCAGACCATCCGCCTGGTGCGCCAGAACGAATTCGAGCTGGGCGGCATCACCGACGCCTCGGTGCGGATCTTTCTCGATGTGGTGGCGGCCAACCGTGCCCAGTTCCTGTTTCTCGCCCGCGAGCAATATGGCGGTTCGCAACCGGTGCGCCAAGCCATCGGTACCCTGCGCCAGGGCATCAGCTCGGACCTGGCCACCGACCTTGCGCGCATGCCGCGCTGGCAGCATCTGGACGCCGCGGCCCTGGCGGTGATGGCTGACCTGGTGGTGAAAACCGTGTTCGCCACCCTGCCGGAGCTGATCGACGAGCCAAGCGACAACGCCGGTGAACCGATCAGCGCCCAGGAGAAGATCACCCAGCAGCTGCGCTTCATCTTTGTCGGTGCCAAGCACTGGCAGGGGCTCAGTGCGCTGTAGGCAGTCTGCTGTGCTGGCTGTACTGGCCTCATCGCGGGGCAAGCCCGCTCCTAGCCCGCGATGAGGCCGGCAAAGTCAGCGCCTTTTCCTGCTACCATTGCGCGCAAACGCACCGACCGCGACGAAATTTTCCATGCCCGACCTTCGTACTGCCCAGCCTGAACTGCCCGCCCTGCTCGCCGAGGTCCAGGCGCACTTTGACCAGCGCATCGTGCCGCTGTGGCAAGGCCCGGGCTGGAATGCAGAGATGGCCCTGCCCTTCGAAGCCCTCGACCCGCAGCAGCAACCCATGCCGGTGCAACGCTACCGGGCCATGGCCTGCGCGCGCCAGCTGTACCTGTTCAGCAGCCGCATCGAGCAACCCGGCGCCAGCGAACGCGCCGCCGCGCTGTTTCGCTCGTTGCAGCGGCATTTCCATGATGCCGAGCACGGCGGCTGGTTCTACAGCATCGACGCCCAGGGCAAGCCGCTGGACCGGCGCAAAGACCTCTACACCCATGCCTTCATCGTCTTTGCCTGCGCGCATTACTGGGGCAAGGTGCATGAGCCACTGGTCGAATCGGCCCTCAATGCCGCGCTGGAAGTGGTAACCGAGCAGTTCTCCCGTGATGACGGCCTGTACGAGGCGAGCCTTGGCGAAGACTGGTCGGACCTGGCCAGCGGCCCGCTGCAGAACCCGCTGATGCATCTGGCCGAAGCCTTCCTCGCCACCCTCTCGGTGCGTGACGACAAGGCTGTCGAACAAGCCCTGCAAAGCCTGGCTGCGGCGATGCAGACACACTTCATCGACCCCGTACACGGGGTGATGCTGGAGAAACCACGCGGGGCTGTGGATAACTGGTTCGAACCCGGTCACCAGTTCGAATGGTTCTACTTGCTGGAGTCTTCACCGCTGCTACGCGGTAGCGAGCTGCATGCCTCGCTCAGCCGCGCATTTGCCTATGCCGAACAGTGCGGTGTGAAGGACAGCGCCGTGCTGGCCATGCTCAGCGCCGAGGGCCAGGTGCGCGACGCCACCCAGCGCATCTGGGCCCAGGCCGAATACCTGCGCGCCCTGACCTTGCGCCCGGCCAGCGCCGCCACGGTGCTGGCCCAGCTCAAGGCGCTGCAGCAGAACTTCCTGCATGACGGTGGCTGGCATGAGTGCCGCGATGCCAGTGGCAAGGTCAGCCGCGCCGATATGCCGTCGACTACGCCTTACCACCTGGCGACTTGCCTGGAAGGACTGCAGCGTCAGGTTTGACGCTGTCGCGGGTCAAGCCTTGCCTGAACGATCGATCGAGAACCCTGCCCACGCCTGGCTCACCGGCATCAGCTCAAGGCTGTTGATGTTGATGTGCGCCGGCTGGTTCATGATCCAGAAGATGGTCTCGGCGATATCCTGCGGCTGGATCGCCTCGGCGCCGGCATAGGTGGCATCGTAACGCGCCTGGTCGCCAGCGAAACGCACCAGCGAGAACTCGCTCTCGCACAGGCCCGGCTCGATATTGCTAACCCGCACGCCAGTGCCCTGCAGGTCGCAGCGCAGGCTCAGCGAGAACTGCCCGACGAACGCCTTGGTGCCGCCATACACATGGCTACCCGGATAGGGGTAGTTGCCGGCTACCGAGCCGACGTTGAGGATGGTCGCGCCACGGCCGTGGGCGATCAGCCGCGGCAGCAGCAGGCGGGTGCTGTACATCAGGCCCTTGATGTTGGTGTCGACCATGGTTTCCCAGTCGTCCAGATCGCACTTGGGCGCCGGGTCGGCGCCCAGGGCCAGGCCTGCATTGTTGATCAGCCCGCGCAGCTTGGCGAACGACGGTGGCAGGTTGTTGATGGCTTCTTCCATGGCCTTGCGGTCACGCACGTCGAGTACCAGGCCGTGCACTTCGGTTTGTTGCGACAGCTCGGCACACAGCGCTTCCAGGCGCTCCTGACGGCGACCGGTCAGCACCAGCGACCAACCGGCTTGCGCAAAACGACGGGCGCAGGCTTCGCCGAAGCCGGAAGTTGCGCCAGTGATGAATACGGTAGAGGTCATGCGGGTCTCCTTGATGAGGCTGATCACAGGGGTTGCAGCATGCCCGCGGCCGCGTTCGGCAGCAAGCAATTCGCATCACTGTACAAAAAACGATCAAAGCTGTGAAAGCCCCGGTATAGAAGGCCTGCGGCAAGCTTTACGCATGTTATCCACAAGCCCTTCCACAAAATCCGGGGGCAACTCGAAAACCCTGCAAGCCGCGTAATCCGGGGCTTGCGCAAGTATTTCCCTTGACCTCTGGCGCAGGCCTTGACCTAAGGCCGGCAACAGGCGTCGAAGGCGTGGATTTCCATGATGGCTCCAGGCCTGTAACGACGCTGTCTTCGCCGATCTTTCCAAGGCTTGCCCACAGAGTTATCCACAGGCCGGAAGCGCACTTTAATCGCCATTTGCGCTAAGGACAAAACACTTGACAAACCCCGATGCGAAAGCCGCGAAAAAACCTGATCAAAAAACAACCACAACCCTGGAAGCCTTGTTAACAAAGGGCTTCAGCAAGCTGCACCCAAGTTACCCACAGTCGGTTCCACACCAATGGTGGACAACTCAAACCTCTATGAAAACGCCCGCTGAAGCGACGTTCTGTCGCGCCCAAAAGAATGTCTGGACAATGTTTTCCACAAAACTGTGGACAAAAAAACGCCCCGTCAGCCGGGGCGCTTTTTTTCACCAACGATCAGTGCCCGCCCAAGTAAGCGTTGCGCACCTCCTCGTTGACCAACAGCTCCTGGCCAGTACCGGTCATGCGGATATGACCGTTGACCATTACATAGGCGCGGTCCGAGAGCTTCAGCGCATGGTTGGCGTTCTGCTCCACCAGGAAGATGGTCATGCCGGTCTGCGCCAGCTCGCGCAAGGTGGCGAAGATCTGCTTGACCACGATCGGCGCCAGGCCCAGCGACGGCTCATCGAGCAGCAGCAATTTGGGCCGGCTCATCAAAGCCCGGGCGATGGCGAGCATCTGCTGCTCGCCGCCGGACATGGTCATGGCGCGCTGGTTGCGCCGCTCCTTGAGCCGCGGGAACAGTTCGAACATGCGCTGCATGTCCTCGCTGGCGAACTTGTCGCCGATCGGGATGGTGCCCATCATCAGGTTCTCTTCCACCGACATGTCGGGGAACACCCGGCGACCTTCCGGCGACTGGGCAATGCCGTTGGAAGCGATGTAGTGCGACGATTTGTGAGTAATGTCGGTGCCACGGTAGATGATCTGCCCGGCTGCCGCCCGCGGCTGGCCGAAGATCGACATCAGCAGGGTCGACTTGCCGGCACCGTTGGAGCCGATCAGGCTCACCGTTTCGCCTTCATCGATGTGCAGCGAGACTTTCTTCAGGGCCTGGATCGGCCCGTAGAACACGTCGATCTCTTTCAGTTCGAGGATCGGTGTACTCATACCAGTTCCTCTTCATCGGCGCCCAGGTAGGCAGCAATCACCGTCGGGTTGTGACGGATGTCCTGTGGCGCGCCTTCGGCGATCACGTTGCCGTGGTCAAGCACCACGATATGGTCGGAGATGCTCATGACCATGCCCATGTCGTGCTCGATCAGCACCACGGTCAGGTCATGTTCGTCGCGCAGCACGCGGATCATTTTGCTCAGCGCTTCGGTTTCCTGCGGGTTGAGGCCGGCAGCCGGTTCGTCGAGGCAGATGATCTGCGGCCGCGTGCACATGGCCCGGGCAATCTCCAGGCGCCGTTGCTGGCCGTACGACAGCTCACCGGCCAGGCGGTTGGCGCAGTCGACCAGGTCGACCACTTCCAGCCAGTAGAAGGCATGGTCGAGGGCATCGCTTTCGGCCTTGCGGTAGCCCTTGGTGTTGAGCACGCCGGCCAGCAGGTTGCGGTTGACCCACATGTGCTGGGCCACCAGCAGGTTCTCGACCACCGACATTTCCCGGAACAGGCGAATGTTCTGGAAGGTCCGCGCCAGACCTGCGCGGTTGACCAGGTGAGTACCGCCAAACATCTTGTAGTGCAGGCGGTTGATGAAGCGCTTGGGCGAGACGAAATCGCCCAGCTGAAAGCGTTCGCCCAGCAGCTGGATGACATTGGTGCGGGTGCCGCGCAGGTTCAGTTCGATCTTGCCGCCACTGGCTTTGTAGAAGCCGGTCAGGCAGTTGAACACCGTGGTCTTGCCGGCGCCGTTGGGGCCGATCAGGGCGAAGATCTGGTTGCGTCTGACCTTGAGGCTGACATCGCTGAGCGCCTTGATGCCGCCAAACTGCATCATCAGGTTTTCAACCGAGAGAATCACGTCATCGCTCATGGCGCCACTCCTTTACGCGGGACTACACCGGTACGGCTGATACGAATCAGGCCGCGCGGTCTCCAGATCATCATCAACACCATCAGCACGCCGAACAGCAGCACCCGGTACTCGGAGAAGCTGCGCAATAGCTCCGGCGCCACGGTCAGCACGAACGCAGCAATCACCACGCCGACGGTCGAGCCCATGCCGCCGAGCACGACGATGGCAAGGATCAGCGCCGACTCGAAGAAGGTGAACGACGACGGGTTGACGAAGCCCTGGTAGCTGGCAAAGAACACCCCGGCAAGGCCGGCGGTAGAGGCGCCGAGGGTGAAGGCCGAGAGCTTCACCAGCACATGGTTCAGGCCCATGGACCGGCAGGCGATCTCGTCTTCGCGCAGCGCTTCCCAGGCGCGGCCGACCGGCATGCGGGTCAACCGGTGCTTGATGTACAGCACCGCCAGCACCACCAGGAACAGCACGATGTAGATGAACAGGAATTTAACGTTGGGGTTGTAGGCAATGCCGAAGAACTCGTGGAACGGCACCCCGCCGTCCTTGGCCCGACGGCCGAACTCCAGGCCCATGAAGGTTGGCGACGGCACCGGCATGCCGTTGGGACCGCCGGTGAACGACAGCCAGTTGTTGAGCACCAGACGGATGATCTCACCAAAGCCGAGGGTAACGATGGCCAGGTAGTCGCCATGCATCCTCAGCACCGGAAAGCCCAATATGCACCCGGCCAGCGCCGCAGCGATTGCCGCCAGGGGCAACACGGTCCAGAAGCCCAGGCCCAGGTACTGGTAACCCAGGGCCAGGCCGTAGGCGCCGATGGCGTAGAAGGCCACGTAACCCAGGTCGAGCAGGCCGGCAAGACCTACCACGATGTTCAGGCCCAGGCCCAGCAGTACGTAGATGAGGCCGAGGATGACCACGGTCAGCAGGTACTTGTTGGCGAAGAACGGGAAGACGATGGCAATCACGATCAGTGCCGGAATGATCCAGCGCAGCCGCGACTTGTAGTCCGGCGCCAGCACGTGCACGCCGGAACCACTGCCCTCGAAGCCCTGGAGAATCGACTGGCCCTTGGGCGTCTGCAGGAACAGGCTGAGGAAAAACCGCCCGACCATCACCCCGGCCACCAGCCAGGCGACACGGGTCGGTTCAAGGTTGAAGCTGTAGCCGTCGAGCACCACGCCGACGATGGGCCCGAAAACGATCAGGGAAATCAGCCCGGCGAGGACCGTATCGATCAGGCTGCGCTTGATATCGAATGTAGTTGTTTTGGCAGCAGACATACTTACACCTTCGCCACGAGTGGGCGACCCAGCAGGCCTTGGGGACGGAAGATCAGGATCAGCACCAGTAGCGAGAAACTGAACACGTCTTTGTAGTCGGAGTTGATCAGCCCGGAGAACAGCGACTCGGAAATCCCGAGGATGATCCCGCCGAGCATGGCGCCCGGCAGCGAGCCAATGCCACCGAGCACCGCGGCGGTGAAGGCCTTGATGCCGATGATAAAGCCCGCGTAGAAGTCGAAGGTGCCGTAGTTCATGGTGATCAGCACGCCGGCCAGGGCCGCCATGACAGCACCGATGACAAACACATAGGAGATCACCCGGTCGGTGTTGATACCGAGGATCGAAGCCATCTTGCGATCCTGCTGGGTGGCCCGGCACATGCGCCCGAGCTTGGTGAACTTGATGATGTAGGTAAGCGCCGCCATGCCGACGAAGGCCGCCACCAGGATGAAGATCTTGGTGTAGGTCAGTTGCACGAAACCGGTGCCCACTTCGACGCGCCAGGCGCCTTCAAGCAGGGTCGGTACGCCTTGCTGGCGTGCGCCCTGGCTGATCTGCGCGTAGTTCTGCAGGATCAGCGAGATGCCGATGGCACTGATCAGCGGCGCCAGGCGGGTGGAGTTGCGCAGGGGTTTGTAGGCGATGCGTTCGATGGTCCAGCCGTAGACTCCGGTGACCACCACCGTGAAGATCAGCGTCCCGAGCATCAGCAAGGGGAAGGATTCGATACCGAAATACGCCAGCAATGCCAGGCTGATTGCCGCCAGGTACGCGGAAATCATATACACCTCGCCGTGCGCGAAGTTGATCATGCCGATAATGCCATAGACCATTGTGTAGCCGATGGCGATCAGGCCATAGACGGACCCGAGGGTCAGCCCGTTGACCAGTTGCTGCAGGAAAATACCATCCATAACGCAATCTCACGTATTTGAGATTGCACAAGCGCCGACTACGGTGAGCCCCGGATGAAGCGGCCCTCGCAGCGCAGGGTTGTGCAGATCTACGAGAAAAGACAGGTACGGCGCAAAACCGGGTAGCGACCCGGGCTCAGGCCCGGGTCGCCTACCGTTGTTATTTTTGTTTTTCCAGTTGGTGGTACTTGCCGTCCTTGTCCCACTGGTAGACCACATAGTCAGAGACCGTCAGGTCGCCCTTGCTGTCCCACTTTTTCTCGCCCATCACGGTTTGCACCGGGTTGGCCTTGAGCCACTTGGCAGCGTCTTCGCCCTTGTTCGACTTGGCGCCGTTGAAGGCTGCAGCCAGGGCCTGGACCGAAGCGTAGGCATACAGGGTGTAGCCTTCTGGCTCGGTGCCGCCTTTGCGGAACTCCTCGACCACCGCCTTGCTGTCTGGCAGCAGGCGCGGGTCGGCGCCGAAGGTCATGTACACGCCATCGACGTATTGCGCGCCACCAGCGGTGGAGACCAGTTCGTCGGTTACGATGCCGTCGTCGGACATGAACTTGACGTCTTTCAGGCCTTGCTCGCGGAGCTGCCGTACCAGTGGACCCGCTTCAGGATGCAGACCACCGAAGTAGACCACGTCTGCCCCGGTGGAGCGGATTTTGGTGACAAGGGCGCTGAAGTCTTTCTCGCCACGAGTCAGGCCTTCGTAGAGAACAGGTTTCACGCCGCGTTTTTCAAGCTGGGCCTTGGTGGCATCTGCCAGGCCCTGGCCGTAGGTGTCCTTGTCGTGCACTACTGCAACCTTCTTGCCTTTGAGCACATCGACAATGTAGTCGCCGGCGACAATGCCCTGCTGATCGTCACGCCCGCACATACGGAACATCGCACCGAGGCCGCGCTCGGTCACCTGCGGGTTGGTCGAGCCCGGGGTGATGGCGATGACACCGGCTTCGTCATACACCTCAGACGCCGGAATGGTGTTGGACGAGCAGAAGTGCCCGACCACACCGATCACCTTGTCCTGGTCGACCAGGCGGTTGGCCACCGCCACGGCCTGCTTCGGCTCGCAGGCATCGTCGCCCTTGACCAGCACGATCTTCTCGCCGTTGACGCCGCCCGCGGCATTGACCTTGTCAGCCGCTGCCTGTGCACCTTTCATGTACTGCTCGCCAAACGCTGCGTTGGCACCGGTCATCGGGCCTGCTACGCCGATCTTGATGTCGGCCTGAACATACGAAGAAACGCCCAGCGCCGTAGCTACGGCGAGGGCCAGAAAGCCTTTCTTGTAAAACGTCTGCGACATGAGGTGGTGCTCCTGGAGTTTTTTTGGTTGGCACTACAACTTTCAGCAATTGCTCTGAGCAAGGGCCGTGCCATTGGTTTTTTATTCTGGAAAAACTCGTGAACAAGTTGCGCAGCCAGGATTCACGGCCTTTTTTTACTGGTCGTGCAACCGTCTGCCTCACGACAAGCGCCACCGGACACGAGAAAAAAGAGCAACCGCGAAGTGCCATCATTGCAACCCTGGGTTGTGGTTACGTGCAACCAGCCTGTAACAGGATGCGTAACCGAACTGCACATCCTTGGTGCGCGACTGCTACAGCGGGCACCATTACAGGCTAGCCGCTGCCCGACAAAAGCGCCGCTACCTGTAGCCTGCTACCGAATTACCCCGGCCTCGGCCTGCCCGCGTGGCGGCAAAGGCTGGCACAATGTGCAGGTCTGTGCGCCGTCGCTGGCGGTGATGGCGCGCGCCCCCTTTGGAGCCCCCTATGAGCGAGAGTGCATTTGCCGATCGCATCGTGCAGAACCTGCTCGACACCGATTTCTACAAGCTGACCATGATGCAGGCCGTGCTGCACAACTACCCCAACGTCGACGTGGAATGGGAGTTCCGCTGCCGCAATGGTGAAGACCTGCGCCCTTATCTGGCGCAGATCCGCGAGCAGATCGAGCAGTTGTGCGAACTGAGCCTGGGTAATGGCCAGTTGGGCTTCCTCGAGCAGATCAGCTTCATGAAGCCGGACTTCCTGCGCTTTCTCGGCCTGTTCCGCTTCAACCTGCGCTACCTGCAACTGGGGGTCGAGAACGACCAGCTGTACTTGCGCCTGCGCGGCCCCTGGCTGCACGTGATCCTGTTTGAAGTACCTTTGCTTGCGATCATCAGTGAGGTGCGCAACCGCCATCGCCACCCCCAGGCCAAACTCAGCGACGCCCGCGACCAGCTGTACCGTAAGTTCGACTGGCTCAAGGCCAATGCCAGCAGTGAGGAGCTGGCCGAATTGCAGGTCGCCGACTTCGGCACCCGCCGACGCTTCTCCTACAAGGTTCAGGAAGAAGTGGTACGGGTGCTCAAGGAAGATTTCCCCGCGCGTTTCGTCGGCACCAGCAACGTGCACCTGGCACGGAAACTGGATATCAAGCCACTGGGGACCATGGCCCACGAGTGGATCATGGCCCACCAGCAACTGGGGCCGCGGCTGATCGACAGCCAGATTGCCGCGCTCGATTGTTGGGTGCGCGAGTACCGCGGGCTGCTGGGCATCGCCCTGACCGATTGCATCACCATGGATGCTTTCCTGACCGATTTCGACCTGTACTTCGCCAAGCTGTTCGACGGCCTGCGCCATGACTCGGGCGATCCGGTGCAGTGGGCGGAAAAGGCCATCAGCCACTATCGCAAGCTGGGGATCGACCCGATGACCAAGACCCTGGTGTTCTCCGACGGCCTGAACCTGACCAAATCGCTGGAGATCTTCCGGGCCCTGCGCGGGCGCATCAATGTCAGCTTCGGCATCGGCACCAACCTCACCTGCGATCTGCCCGGGGTGGCGCCGATGAGCATCGTGCTTAAAATGACCGACTGTAACGGCCAGCCCGTCGCCAAGATTTCCGATGAGGCGGCCAAGACCCAATGCCGCGACGAAAACTTCGTCGCCTACCTGCGCCACGTCTTCAAAGTGTCCAAGGAGTAATTCATGCAAGCCGTCCAGCGAGAGATTGCGCAAGCGCTCAAGGTCCAGCCGCCGTTCGCCGACAGCGCCGCGCTCGAAGCCGAAGTGGCCCGGCGCGTGGCCTTCATCAAGACCTGCCTGCACAACGCACGGCTCAAGACCCTGGTGCTGGGTATCAGTGGTGGTGTTGACTCGCTGACCGCCGCGCTGATGGCGCAACGGGCGATCAATGAACTGCGCAGCGAGACGGCTGATGAGCAGTACCGCTTCATTGCCGTGCGCCTGCCGTACCAGGTGCAGCACGACGAACACGATGCCCAGGCCTGCCTGGAAGTGATCAAGGCCGACGAGGTGCACACTGTCGACATCGCTCCGGCCGTGCGTGCCCTGGCGACCGAGGTCAAGGCCCTGGAAAACGGCGCGCCGGCGATGGTCGATTTCGTCGTCGGCAACACCAAGGCGCGCATGCGCATGGTTGCCCAGTACACCATCGCCGGCGCCCGCCAGGGCCTGGTGATCGGCACCGACCATGCCGCCGAAGCGGTGATGGGCTTCTTTACCAAGTTTGGTGATGGTTCCTGCGACCTGGCACCGCTCAGTGGCCTGGTGAAAAACCAGGTGCGGGCCATCGCGCGCAGCTTTGGCGCGCCGGAGTCACTGGTGGGGAAGGTGCCGACTGCAGACCTTGAGGACCTGGCGCCAGGCAAGCCGGACGAAGCGTCCCACGGCGTCACCTATGCGCAGATCGATGCGTTCCTGCATGGCGAGGCGGTGAGCCAGGAAGCGTTCGACATCATCAGCGCCACCTACCGCAAGACCCAGCACAAGCGCGAGATGCCGTTCGCGCCTTGAACGCATCGCGGGGCAAGCCCGCTCCTGTGGGAGCGGGCTTGCCCCGCGATCAGGTACCCGAATTACTTCAGGGTAACAGTGCCTTTCATCATCGAGATGTGGCCAGGGAACGAGCAGAAGAAGCCGTACTTCTCGTCAGCTTTCAGCTTGGACACGTCGATGGTCAGCGAATCCTTCTCGCCAGCGCCGATGATCTTGGTGTGGGCGATCACGCGCTCGTCGCCTTCTTTCAGGTAGCTCTTGTCGATGCCGGCAGCCAGGCCGTCGGTGGCGATCGGCTGCATGTCAGCTTCTTTGCTGATGACCAGGTTGTGGCCCATGACGTTCTTCGGCAACGAACCGGAGTGGGTCAGTTCGACAGTGAAGGTCTTGCAGCTCTTGTCGATTTCGATGGCCTTGGTGTTGAAGGACATCTGGTCGGTGGAGTCGATCGTCGCCTTGCACTCAGCGGCAAATACCTGAGTGCTGGCGAGGGTCAGCAAGGATACTGCGACAACTTTGGCAAACATCGTGAATCTCCATGGCAGGGGTTTTTTATCAGTTTGCAGACTGCCTGAAACCGCAAGGCCGGCCCATGATGTGGGTCAAGCACTGGCCGAAGAGCCAGGCAGTGAATTTGTTCTATGGATTGTATACAGGAAATCTAAGTGCCCATCATGCACCTTTGAGGGAGGATGAGACAACCTCTCATTTAGGAGTAAACGATCATGTCCTTTGGTACTTTCTTCAATGGCCTGCTGGCCGCCTACGCCTGCGGCGCTGCGGGCGCCTCATGCGAATTCGCCCGGCCGGAGTAACGACTGCGGGCTTGGAAGCGAGCGGCCAGCACCTTACTCTGTGTGCGCTTGTAACCGGAGAGAAGCAATGCCCGTACGTTCCGTTTGTGTGTTCTGTGGCGCCAGCACCGGCGTCAACCCGGCCTACCGCGAGGCGGCCATCGCCCTCGGCCAGGCCATCGCCGCGCGCGGCCTGACCCTGGTGTACGGCGGTGGCGCCGTGGGCCTGATGGGTATCGTTGCCGATGCGGCCATGGCCGCCGGTGGCGAAGTCATCGGCATCATCCCTGAAGCGCTGAAAAACGCCGAGATCGGCCACACCGGCCTGACCCGCCTGGAAGTGGTCGACGGCATGCACGCGCGCAAGGCACGCATGGCCGAACTGAGCGACGCATTCGTGGCCCTGCCCGGTGGCCTGGGCACCCTGGAAGAGCTGTTCGAAGTCTGGACCTGGGGCCAGTTGGGTTACCACGCCAAGCCCCTGGGCCTGCTCGACGTCAACGGCTTCTACAGCAAGCTGGGCAGCTTCCTTGACCATGTGGTGGAAGAAGGCTTCGTGCGCCCGCAACACCGCGCCATGCTGCAACTGGCCGACTCGCCAGCCGAGCTGCTCGAGGCCATGGACAACTTTGAAGCCCCGGTGCTGCCCAAGTGGGTCGACAAGAAGCCTGATTGACCCGCCTCATCGCGGGGCAAGCCCGCTCCTACAAGGCTGTGGCCTCATCCAGCGGCATCACCGTGACCTGCACCTGCGGGTCATGGCTGCCGCCACCGAGGATCACCCCACGCAGCGGCGAGACATCGGAAAAATCCCGGCCCCAGGCCAGGGTGATGTGTTCCAGCGCCGGGCGCAGGTTGTTGGTGGGATCGAAATCGATCCAGCCCTGCCCCGGGCAAAACACTGAAATCCACGCATGCGAGGCATCGGCGCCGATCAGCCGTGGCTGGCCGGGTGGCGGCCGGGTCAGCAGGTAGCCGCTGACATAACGCGCCGCCAGGCCGCGCGAGCGCAGACAGGCGAGCATCAGGTGGGCAAAGTCCTGGCACACGCCGCGGCGGCGCTCCAGCACCTCCACCAGCGGCGTGGCGACCTGGGTCGCCTCGGCATCGAAGGTGAACTCGCAGAAGATCTTCTCCATCAACGCCTGCACGCCTTCCAGCAATGCCCGGCCAGGCTCGAAAGAGGATTCGCTGAAGGCCACGAAGCGCTGCTTGAGGCGTACATAAGGCGACTCGAATCGATAACGGCAGGCTTCCAGAAGCGCCGCTGCCATCGGCTGACTGGCATAGGTCAGGGCCTCGCGCACCTGCTCCCAGGCCGGCGAGGCGGCAAAGTCCGGCGCCGCCCGCTCGAGCACTTCAACCTGCAAGCGCGCCACCACCCGCAACTGCTCATGCTGGCGCTCGAACGCCAGGCGCGTCAGCGGGTTGCCGAACACGTCCCACTCATCGCGCCGCAGGGTCGGCTGCGGGCTGACCTGCAGGGCCTGGGCCGTGCAGCGTTGCCAGGCGCAAGGCCGTGGCCACAGGTGCGCCAGCTGCTGGGCCAGGGACACCGGGCTGTCGTAGCGGTAATGGGTGTCGTGGATAATCTGGTAGCGCGCACTCATCACAGCGACACCGTCTGCTGGCTGACATCGTCGACGTGAGCGAAATGGCGCAGGGCCAGGCGCTCGGAAATCTCGCCACTGGCCAGGGCCACCCCTTGCAGCAGGTCAGCAAGCCCCGACAGCACCGCTTGTACACTGGCGCTGCCGAACAACGGGTCTTCCAGGCTGCGCAGGTCGAAGTGACGCAATTGCTCGGCCAGTAGCGCCAGAGCCGGGTCGCGCGGGCTGTCGAATTCCTCGCTCAAGCGTTGGTTGGCACGCACCAGCAGTTTGAGCTGGAACAGCACGGCGTGGGGGTTCTGTTCATCGAGCAGGAGCAGATCGAGCACCGGGATCAACTGCGCCACCGCCAGGTAGCGCGAGCGGTAGGTGATGCTGCTATTGCCCAGCTCCAGCAACCATTCAAGCCCGGCCTGGTCGTACACCGCCGGCCCGCGCAGAAACGCCGCCAGGCTGCTGCACAGTGACTGCAATCGCTCGATACGCCGGCCAATCATCAGGAAGCGCCAGCCTTCGTCGCGGGTCATGTCGTCGAGGGCAAAACCCGACAGCGCCGCCAGCGACATCACCAGGCGGTTGAGAAAATCCACCCGCTCGCCAAAGTCCGCCTCGGCATCTTCCAGGCATTGCGCCTCCCGCTGCAGCTCGACCAGCGCCTGCCAGTTCTCCCGCGAGAGCTTGCCGCGCACCTGCGACGCCGCCCAGTGCAGGCGCTGCAAATTGGCCCGCAGGCTGAAGGCCCAGTCGCCATCGTCCAGCGCCGCGCGCAGGCGCTCGGGCAACTCACCCTCCTCCGGCAGCAGCGACAATTCATCGGCCAGTTCCACCGCCGCCTGCAGGGCCAGCGGATCGTCGCCGTCCAGGTAGCGGGTGAGGATGATCCGCAGCAGGCGCGCACTGGCATCGCAGCGCTCGCAGTAGCGCCCGAACCAGAACAGGTTCTCCACCACCCGCGACGGCAGGTAAGGGTCCTGGCGGATCAGCTCGGCCACGCCGATGGTGCGCTGGGCCCGCCATTGCTCGCCCGCTGGCGCCGCTTCGCCGAGCACCCAGGTGTCCTTGCTGGCGCCACCGCGCTGCATCGACACCACCTCGGCGTCAGCTTGCGCAGCAACCCGGGTCAGGCCACCGGGCAGCACCCGATAACCGTCCGCCGAGGCCACCGCGTACACACGCATGCCAATGGCCCGCGGCTGCACCTGGCCCTTGTCGGCCTGCCACACCGGCGCCTGGGACAACTGCGCCAGCTCCTGGGCGACATAGGCGTAGGGCCGTGCCTGGATGCGTTCGGCCAGGGCCTGGCGCTGGGCCGGGTCGAGGTCACGGCCGAACACCGGGCTGAAACTCTGTGACGGGAACGCCGGCTTGACCAATAGCTTCGGCAACTGCTCCAGTGCCCGCGCCATCACCGGTGGCTCACCGCACCACCAGGTGGCGATCGACGGCAGGCTCAGTTCTTCAGCAAACAAGCGCTGGTTGATCGCCGGCAAGAAACCGAGCAGGCCCGGCGACTCAAGCACGCCGCTGCCCAGCGCATTGGCCACCAGCACCCGGCCCTGGCGCACGGCATCGAGCAAGCCGGGCACGCCCAGGGCCGAGTCGGTGCGCAGCTCCAGCGGGTCGCAGAAATCATCGTCCAGGCGCCGCATGATTGCGTGCACCCGGCGCAGGCCGCTCAGGGTCTTGAGGTATACGGTGGCATCGCGCACGGTCAGGTCGCTGCCCTCGACCAGTGGATAACCCAGCTGCCGCGCCAGGTACAGGTGCTCGAAATAGCTCTCGTTGAAGCGCCCTGGGGTCAGCAGCACCACCAGTGGCGCCTCCTGGTCATTGGGTGCCAGGCGCGCCAGGGTCTGTTGCAGGGTGCGGAAGAAACCGGCCAGGTGTTGCACCTGCAAGTCGCGGTATAGCTCGGGCAACGCCCGCGAAACGATGGTGCGATTCTCCAGCGCGAAGCCTGCGCCCGACGGTGCCTGGGTGCGGTCTGCCGTCACCCACCAGCGCCCGTCCGGGGCACGGGCCAGGTCCACCGCGTAGACATGCAGGTAGGTGCCTTCAGGTGGCGCTATACCCTGGCAGGGCCAGAGGAAATTGTTATGGCCATAGACCAGCTCGGCGGGCAGCAGGCCTTCGCTGATCAACTGCTGCGGCCCGTAGATATCGGCCAGTACCGCATTGAGCAAGCGCGCGCGCTGTTCGACACCGGCGGCCAGTTGCTGCCATTCGGCGGCAGGCAGCAGGTGCGGCAACAGGTCCAGCTCCCAGGGCCGGTCGGCGCCCTTGGGGTCGGCGTAAACGTTGTAGGTGACGCCGTTCTCGCGCAACTGGCGGGTCAGCGAGGCCTGGCGCTGGGCCAGCTGCGCCGGCCCGCTGCGCTGCAGGTAGGCGCACAACGGCTGCCAGTGCGCACGCACCGCACCCTGGCTTTCGAGCATCTCGTGATAAGTCCCCGCACTCAGCGGGTAAGCATCCAACAGGTCAGGCATGGCAATGCTCGAAGGCCACAGGTCAGTTCAGAGTAGCGCTCAGCCGCGGCGCAAATCCAGGGTAAAGGGTAGTTCCGGGTTCACCTGCGCCGATGGTATGTCCACTACACCCGGGCTGTGTCCGAGGCGGAAGAAGCGTGCCTGGCGCCGGCTCTGGGCTTCGTTGGCATTGACCGGCAGGGTCTGGTAGTTGCGACCGCCCGGATGCGCCACGTGGTACTGGCAACCGCCCAGCGAGCGGCCCATCCAGGTATCGAGCAAGTCGAACACCAGCGGCGCCTGCACCGCAATGGTTGGCTGCAGGCAATTGGCCGGCTGCCAGGCGCGATAGCGCACCGCCGCGACGAACTCACCGACGCGCCCGGTGGCTTGCAAGGGTAGCGCCCGACCGTTACAGGTCAGTTGATAACGCTCCGGCGGCAGGCCGCTGACCTTGACCTGCAGGCGCTCCAGCGACGAGTCGACATAACGCACCGTGGCACCGCCAGTACCCTCCTCGCCCAGTACATGCCAGGGCTCCAGGGCCTGGCGCAGTTCCAGCTCGATGCCGTTGACGGCATAGTCGCCGACCTTGGGGAAACGAAACTCCAGGTGTGCGGCAAACCACTCGGCACGCAGCGGGTAGCCTGCGGCGTTGAGCTCGACCAGCACATCGGCAAAGTCCTGCTCGATAAAGTGCCCCAGCATGAACCGGTCATGCAGCTCGGTGCCCCAGCGGGCCAGGCGCTTGGGCGCATAGGGCTCACGCCAGAAACGCGCGACCAGGGCCCGCAGCAGCAGTTGCTGGACCAGGCTCATGCGCGCATGCGGCGGCATCTCGAAGGCGCGCAGTTCCAGCAACCCCAAACGCCCGGCCGGGCCGTCCGGGGAGTACAGCTTGTCGATGCAGAACTCGGCGCGGTGGGTATTGCCGGTAACGTCGATCAGCAAGTTGCGCAGCAGCCGGTCGACCAGCCATGGCGGGCCTTCCTCGCCCGCTGCCGGCATCTGCGCGAAAGCGATCTCCAGCTCATACAGCGCATCGTTACGCGCTTCATCCACCCGCGGCGCCTGGGAAGTCGGACCAATGAACAGGCCGGAAAACAGGTAGGAAAGCGACGGGTGATTGTGCCAGTAGCTGATCAGACTACGTAGCAAGTCAGGGCGGCGCAGGAACGGCGAGTCGGCCGGGGTGGCGCCACCGAGGACGAAATGGTTACCGCCACCGGTGCCGGTGTGTCGGCCGTCGATCATGAATTTTTCGCTGCTCAAGCGCGTCAGGCGCGCCTGCTCGTATAGGAACTCGGTGCGCTCCACCAGTTCGTCCCAACTGGCCGAAGGCTGCACGTTGACCTCGATGACGCCGGGGTCGGGAGTCACCTTGAAGTTGGCCAGGCGCGGATCGGCCGGCGGCTCGTAGCCTTCGAGGATGACCGGGCAATGCAGCTCGGCCGCGGTGGCTTCGATCACCGCAACCAGTTCGAGGTAATCCTGCAAGCGAGACAGCGGTGGCATGAACAGGTACAGGCGCCCTTCTCGCGGCTCTGCACACAGCGCGGTACGGGTCAGCCAGTCGGCCGAGGCATCGACCTCGGGGGCTGCGTGCTCCTGCTCATCGAGCGCCTGCCCGGCGCTGGCCTTGAGCAGTTGGTCACGATCAGGCAGATCGCCGAGCACCTGGTTGGGATCGGTCGGATGCACGTAGGGATATTCCGCGGCCTTGACCCAGGGCTGCGCAGCCAGCGGCAAGCGGTAACCCAGCGGCGAGTCGCCCGGCACCAGGCGGCAATGCTCATCGCGCAAGTACCAGCGTCCGCTCTGCCAGCGTTGCTCGTCGGCGCTGCGGGCCAGCGGCAGCACCTGGCCGATGACCTTGTCCAGGCCCTGGCTGAACACCTTGCGCAGCCTTGCACGCTCCATCTCGTCGTCCAGGCGCGCAGCGTCGGGGCGCACGTTGGACGGCAGGCCGCCCTCGCGCCACAGGTAATAGAGTGAGTCTTCGTAGGCGCCGAAGACATAACGCGCAGGCAGCCTCAGCCGTTCGGCAACGCTGGCCAGGAAGCGCGCGGCCAGCGCGCTGTCGGCGCCGAGATCCTGGTGTTGGTCGGCGATCAACGCCGGATTGTTCCACAGCGGCACACCATCACGCCGCCAAAAGCAGTTGAGCGACCAACGCGGCAGTTGCTCGCCCGGGTACCATTTGCCCTGGCCGAAGTGCACCAGGCCATGGGGCGCGTAATGCTTGTACAGGCGCTGGAACAGCTCACCGGCCAGGCGCCGTTTGTTCGCGCCTAGCGCTGCGGTGTTCCACTCGGCGCCGTCAGGGTCGTCAATGGCCACGAAGGTTGGTTCACCGCCCATGGTCAGGCGCACGTCCGCTGCTTTCAGGTCGCTGTCCACCTGGCGCCCGAGGGCGACGATGGCCTGCCATTGTTCGTCGCTGTAGGGCAGCGTCACCCGCGGCGATTCCCACAGGCGCTCGACACTCATTTCATGCTCGAAAGTGCATTCGCAGGGCTCGACCAGGCCGCTGATCGGCGCCGCTGAAGTCGGATCGGGGCTACAAGCCAATGGGATATGCCCTTCCCCGGCAAACAGCCCGGAGGTGGCGTCCAGGCCGATCCAGCCGGCGCCGGGCAAGTACACCTCGCACCAGGCGTGCAGGTCGGTGAAGTCCTCTTCGGTGCCCGACGGGCCGTCCAGTGCCTTGATGTCGGCGGTCAGCTGAATCAGATAACCGGAGACGAACCGCGCCGCCAGGCCCAGGTGGCGCAACAACTGCACCAGTAGCCAGGCCGAGTCGCGGCAGGAGCCGGAACCCAGTTCCAGGGTCTGCTCCGGTGTTTGCACACCGGGCTCGAGGCGGATGAGGTAGCTGATGTCCTCGCTCAGGCGCTGATTGAGCGCCACCAGGAAATCGACACTGGCCTGGGGCGTGCGCTCGATGCTGTCCAGGTAGGTGGCGAACTTCGGCGTCAGCGGCAGTTGCTCCAGGTAGGGCAGCAGTTCGTGGCGTTCGTCTCGGCCATAACTGAAGGGAATCTGCTCGGCGTAGGGTTCGAGAAAGAAGTCGAACGGATTGAACACCGCCATCTCGGCGACCAGGTCGACTTCCACGCGCAGGCTGTCAGTCTTTTCCGGGAATACCAGGCGCGCCAGGTAGTTGCCCTGTGGGTCCTGCTGCCAATTGATGAAATGTCCGTCCGGCTGCACCTTCAGCCCGTAGGAGAGGATCCTCGTGCGGCTGTGAGCAGCCGGGCGCAGGCGAACAATTTGCGGGCCCAGTTCAACTGCACGGTCGTAGCGGTACTCGGTGACATGGTGCAAGGCGACATGAATCGACACGGCGGGCCTCCTGCGAGCCTGGGCGGTAGTGGAACCGCGCAAGACTTGTGCCATGGGCCCAGGCCTGCGATTCCCTGCATGCAGCCGGTACAGTCGCACCAAAAGCGCACCGTAGCGAGGCCGCCGTGCAAGCCTTGCACAGATTTGAGGCTTTGCCAGCGACGCAAACAAAAACGCCAGCCCGAAGGCTGGCGTTTCAGTTAGCGCGGCAGAACCGGCTGGCGGGCGGGCTTTTTCTTGCCCTTGCCGCCCTTGGCGGCATCCTTGCGCGCCTTGGCCGCTTCCTGGTTGCGGGCAAACGCCGCCGCCTTGGCCTGTTCACGCTTGTCCCACGGCTTGGAGCCATCGCTGGCACGCGGCGGCAAGCCGTTGTGCTGGGTGAGGATCTTCTGCTCTTTGGCCACCTTGTGGCTGCCGGCCGGGGTCGAGTTCTTGCGCCGAGCGCTCTGGTAGCTGTCGGTCGCCGGCTGGTGCAGCGGGATCAACTGGTGCTTGCCCGGGCCGATCAGGTCGGCGCGACCCATGCGCTCCAGGGCTTCACGCAGCATCGGCCAGCCCTTCGGATCGTGGTAGCGCAAAAAGGCCTTGTGCAAGCGGCGCTGCTGCTCGCTCTTGACGATGGTCACCGGGTCGCTCTTGTAAGTGACCTTGCGCAGCGGGTTCTTGCCCGAGTGGTACATGGCCGTGGCCGAGGCCATTGGCGACGGGTAGAACGCCTGCACCTGGTCGGCACGGAAGCCGTTGCCCTTGAGCCACAGGGCCAGGTTCATCATGTCTTCGTCGGTGGTGCCCGGGTGCGCGGCGATGAAGTACGGGATCAGGTACTGCTCTTTGCCCGCCTCTTTCGAGTACTTCTCGAACATGCGCTTGAAGCGGTCATAGCTACCGATGCCCGGCTTCATCATCTGGTTCAGCGGGCCTTCCTCGGTGTGCTCCGGGGCAATCTTCAGGTAGCCGCCGACGTGGTGGGTCACCAGCTCCTTGACGTACTCCGGCGACTCTACCGCCAGGTCGTAACGCAGGCCCGAGGCGATGAGGATCTTCTTCACCCCTGGCAGGTCACGGGCGCTGCGGTACAGCTTGATCAGCGCCGAGTGGTCGGTGTTGAGGTTCGGGCAGATGCCCGGGAACACGCACGACGGCTTGCGGCACGCCGATTCGATCTCGGGGCTCTTGCAGGCGATGCGGTACATGTTCGCAGTCGGGCCGCCGAGGTCGGAGATGACCCCGGTAAAGCCGGGCACCTTGTCGCGAATCTCTTCGATCTCGCGAATGATCGACTCGTGCGAGCGGTTCTGGATGATGCGCCCTTCGTGCTCGGTGATCGAGCAGAAGGTGCAGCCGCCGAAGCAGCCGCGCATGATGTTCACCGAGAAGCGGATCATGTCGTAGGCGGGGATTTTCTCCTTGCCGTACGCCGGGTGCGGGATGCGCGCATAGGGCATGCCGAACACGTAGTCCATTTCTTCGGTGGTCATCGGAATGGGTGGCGGGTTGAACCACACGTCCACTTCGCCATGCTTCTGCACCAGGGCACGGGCGTTACCCGGGTTGGTCTCCAGGTGCAGCACGCGGTTGGCGTGGGCATAGAGCACCGGGTCGTTGCGGACCTTCTCGAACGACGGCAGGCGGATGACCGTCTTGTCACGGGTCATGCGCGGGCTGGCGAGGATCTGCACAACCTTGGCTTCGTTGGGGTCTTCGACTTCGCCCTTTTCCTGCTCGATGGCACAGGCCTGGGTGTCCTGGGTGTTGACGTACGGGTTGATGATCTTGTCGACCTTGCCCGGACGATCGATACGGGTCGAGTCGACCTCGTACCAGCCTTGCGGGGTATCACGGCGTACGAAGGCGGTGCCGCGAATGTCGGTGATGCTCTCGATCGACTCGCCGAACGACAGGCGCTGGGCCACTTCGACGATGGCCCGCTCGGCGTTGCCGTACAGCAGGATGTCGGCGCAGGCGTCGATCAGGATCGAATGACGGACCTTGTCCTGCCAGTAGTCGTAGTGAGCGATGCGGCGCAGGGAGGCTTCGATGCCGCCGAGGACGATCGGCACATGCTTGTAGGCTTCCTTGCAGCGCTGGCTGTACACCAGGCTGGCGCGGTCCGGACGCTTGCCGGCCATGCCGCCCGGGGTATAGGCGTCGTCGGAGCGGATCTTCTTGTCAGCGGTGTAGCGGTTGATCATCGAATCCATGTTGCCGGCCGCGACGCCGAAGAACAGGTTCGGCTCGCCGAGCTTCATGAAGTCGTCTTTGGACTGCCAGTCCGGCTGGGCAATGATGCCCACGCGAAAGCCCTGGGCTTCCAGCAGGCGGCCAATGATGGCCATGCCGAACGACGGATGGTCGACGTAGGCATCACCGGTCACGATGATGACGTCGCAGGAATCCCAGCCGAGCTGATCCATCTCCTCCCTGCTCATCGGCAGGAACGGTGCTGGCCCGAAGCATTCGGCCCAGTACTTGGGATAGTCGAAAAGTGGTTTGGCTGCTTGCATGTCAGTGACCGGTGGCTAATCGATGAAAAATCGCGGGCGCGGAATATAGCACAAAAATTGACCAATTCCGACGCTCAAGGTCGGAATTGTCCAAATTGCCCTTACTCGTCGTCGTCGAAGTTGTAACTGCCCGGCGCGAGGTTTTCGAAGCGTGTGTACTTGCCGATGAAGGCCAGGCGGATAAAGCCGATCGGGCCGTTGCGCTGCTTGCCGATGATGATTTCGGCAATGCCCTTGTGCTCGGTCTCCGGGTGGTACACCTCGTCGCGGTAAACGAACATGATCACGTCGGCGTCCTGCTCGATCGCACCCGATTCGCGCAAGTCGGAGTTCACCGGGCGCTTGTTCGGCCGCTGTTCGAGGGAGCGGTTGAGCTGCGACAGGGCAACTACCGGGCAGTTGAACTCTTTGGCCAGGGCCTTGAGCGAGCGGGAGATCTCGGAAATCTCGTTGGTACGGTTGTCGCCGCTGGAGCCCGGGATCTGCATCAGCTGCAGGTAGTCGATCATGATCAGGGCGATGTCGCCGTGCTCGCGCACCAGGCGGCGGGTCCGGGCGCGCATTTCCGACGGGCTGATGCCGGCGGTGTCATCGATGAACAGCTTGCGGTCGTTGAGCAGGTTGACCGCCGAGGTCAGCCGCGGCCAGTCGTCGTCTTCAAGCTGGCCGGAGCGCACCTTGGTCTGGTCGATGCGCCCGAGCGACGACAGCATACGCATGATCAGCGATTCGCCTGGCATCTCCAGCGAGTACACCAGCACTGCCTTGTCGCTGCGCAGTACCGCGTTCTCGACCAGGTTCATGGCGAAGGTGGTCTTACCCATCGACGGCCGGCCGGCGACGATGATCAGGTCGGCCGGCTGCAGGCCGCTGGTCTTCTCGTCGAGGTCGGTGTAGCCGGTGGACAGGCCGGTGATCGCACTGTCGGTATTGAACAGCGTGTCGATGCGGTCGATGGCCTTGGTCAGCAGGTCGTTGACGCCCACCGGGCCGCCGGTCTTCGGCCGCGCTTCGGCGATCTGGAAGATCTGCCGTTCGGCTTCGTCGAGGATCTCGGCAGCATTGCGCCCTTGCGGGTTGAAGGCGCTGTCGGCGATCTCGTTGCTGATGCTGATCAGCTGACGCAGGGTTGCCCGCTCGCGGATGATCGCGGCATAGGCCTTGATGTTGGCCACCGACGGGGTGTTCTTGGCCAGTTCGCCCAGGTAACCCAGGCCGCCAACCTGCGAACTCAGGCCTTCCTTGTCCAGCTGCTCGTGCAGGGTCACCACGTCGAACGGGGCGTTCTGGTCGGCGAGCTTGTGGATGGCGCGGAAGATCAGGCGGTGGTCATGCCGATAGAAGTCGCCGTCGGAGACTTGATCGAGCACGCGCTCCCAGGCGTTGTTGTCCAGCATCAAGCCACCGAGCACGGCCTGTTCGGCCTCGATGGAATGCGGCGGCACCTTCAGGGCAGCGGTTTGCAGATCATATTGCTCGGGGGCGGTTATCTCGTTCATGGCCACGCAGGAATCAGGGTGATGAAAAAGACAAAGGGCACGACCTGCAAAGCAGGATCGTGCCCGATGTTAACCGGCTGACACCCAAGGTGCCAGCCGATCGGTACAGCTTAGGCTGCGACAACAACCACGCGAACGGTGGCTTCAACGTCGCTGTGCAGGTGCACGGCAACGTCGTATTCGCCGACGTTACGGATGGTGCCGTTCGGCAGACGAACTTCAGCTTTAGCCACTTCAACGCCGGAGGCGGTCAGGGCATCAGCGATGTCGTGGGTGCCGATCGAACCGAACAGCTTGCCTTCGTCACCGGCGGTGGCAGTGATGGTCACTTCCAGCTCAGCCAGTTGGGCAGCGCGAGTTTCGGCCGAAGCTTTTTTCTCTGCAGCGATTTTTTCCAGCTCAGCACGACGCTCTTCGAACGCAGCCAGGTTGGCAGCGGTCGCAGCGGTGGCTTTGCCGAATGGCAGCAGGTAGTTACGACCGTAACCGGACTTAACTTTTACCTTGTCGCCCAGGTTGCCCAGGTTGGCGACTTTTTCCAGCAGGATCAGTTCCATTTGGTAATAACCTCTTAACTTTTAACCTTCACCGTTCGCGGAATCGTTATCGGCACCTTTTGGGGGCGCCTTGCGACCGCGAAAATCAATCAGGCTGTCGACAATGGCCAGGACCACGAGCAACGGATAAGTCAGCTGCATAAACAGCACCAGCGTCACGTACAACCCGACCAGCCAGAACTTGGCCAGTCGTCCTTGCGCCACCAGCCCATGCAGCAGGGCGAGCCCTGCAAACATCAGTGGAATGCTGCACAGGGGTGTCAACATCGCCAGCTCAGGACCGAAATTCGGCCCCACCAGCATGAGCACCACCAGCACCAGCGCCGGCACCAGGGGGAGCCTGACCGCTTGAAACTCGCGACCAAAACCACCCGGGTTATACAACAACGCCTGCCAGTAACGGCCCAACATCAGGGCCAGCACACTGACGGCTTGCAACAACGCCGCAATCAGGCCGACGAGCACCGGTGCAATAAGGCTTCCAAGGCGGCCCCGCTCCTCTACCGATAACTGTTGGTAGAGACCGTCGAGCATCTGCGGCAGGGCTTTTTCAAGCGCTCCAGCCAGAGCTTCAATCGGTTCGCGGAACACCGAACCCAGTACAACCCCGTACACCAGGCCCATGCCGATGCTGAACAACAGCACCCGGTTCCAGGACTGCCCGGCGCGCAACAGCGCCGCCAGACCCAGCGTACCCAGCAACACCATCAAGGTGCGCGGCTCGCCGAAGAACCACCAGGCCATCGCCGGCAACAAAGCCCAGGCGAGGACACCGGAAGCGTCCTTGAAACCGCGCCGCAGGAACACCAGGCTCCCGGCGGCGGCACTCAACCAGAACAACAGCGGCAAAGCCGCACAACCCACCACCACGAGGGTGGCTTGCACGCGACCGCGCATGATGAAATCAGCCAAGGCGCGCATGCATTTTATCCTTTGCTACTTGTCGACGACCCGGTCTCAGCGGCCGTGGCTGTCGGTGTAGGGCAGCAGGGCCAGGAAGCGGGCGCGCTTGATAGCGGTAGCCAGCTGACGCTGATAACGAGCTTTGGTACCGGTGATACGGCTTGGAACGATTTTGCCGGTTTCGGATACATAAGCTTTCAGGGTGTTGAGATCTTTGTAATCGATCTCTTTCACGTCTTCAGCAGTGAAGCGGCAGAATTTACGACGACGGAAGAAACGTGCCATGTAATAGGCTCCTCAAAAGGTCCGTGGATTACTCGTCAGCGTTATCGCTGTTGTCGCTGTCATCACTATCAGCGCTTTCGGCGCTTTCGTGCTCAGGACGGTCGCGACGCTCACGGCGCTCACTGCGGTTCTCTTCAGCCTTGAGCATCTCGGACTGGCCGGTAACGGCTTCGTCGCGACGGATGACCAGGTTACGGATCACGGCATCGTTGTAGCGGAAGTTGTCTTCCAGCTCGGCCAGGGCCTTGCCGGTGCACTCAACGTTCAGCATCACGTAGTGAGCCTTGTGAACATTGTTGATTGCATAGGCCAGTTGACGACGGCCCCAGTCTTCCAGACGGTGGATTTTACCGCCGTCTTCTTCGATCAGCTTGGTGTAACGCTCAACCATGCCGCCGACTTGCTCGCTCTGGTCAGGGTGGACCAGAAAGATGATTTCGTAATGACGCATGAATGCTCCTTACGGGTTGTAGTCTGCCACCAGAGTGGTCAGACAAGGAGTGAAGGACACTTGTATGTCTTGCCCTGGGAAGAGGCGCGTGAACGCCTGCCAACATGGCAAGGGGCGCAATTGTAGAGAAGCGCCGGGGGACAAGCAAGGTCATTGGTGATTATTTGAACAGCCTTAAAAGCATCGCGGGTCCAGCCCGCCCCCACAAGGACCTGTGGGAGCGGGCTGGACCCGCGATAGATGCAACGCCGAAATCAAGCCTGGCGCTTTGCCTGGCGCTGACGAACGGCCTCGAACAGGCACACGCCCGTCGCCACCGACACGTTCAGGCTGCTGACGCTGCCTGCCATCGGCAGCTTGACCAGAAAATCACAGTGCTCGCGGGTCAAGCGGCGCATGCCCTTGCCCTCGGCGCCCATGATCAGGATGGTCGGGCCGGTCAGGTCCTGCTGATACAGCTCTTGCTCGGCCTCGCCCGCAGTACCGACCACCCACAGGCCACGTTGCTGGAGCTTCTCCAGAGTCCGCGCAAGGTTGGTGACCGCCACCAGCGGAATGACTTCTGCCGCACCGCAGGCCACTTTCCGAACCGCTGGGGTCAAGGTCGCCGACTTGTCTTTGGGCACCACCACCGCCAGCGCGCCGGCGGCATCGGCGGTGCGCAGGCAGGCGCCGAGGTTGTGCGGGTCGGTAACGCCGTCGAGTACCAGGATCAACGGCGCGCCTTCAGTGCGGTCGAGCAGCTCTTCAAGCATCGCCTCTCCCCAGACCTGGCTCGGGCTGACTTCAGCCACCACGCCCTGGTGCACGCCTTCAACCCAGGCATCCATCTCGCGGCGCTCAGCCTGGCCGACCGCCACGCGGTTTTGCCCGGCCAGCTCCAGCAGCGCCTGCAGGCGCGGCTCGCTACGGCCTTCGGACAGCCAGATCTGCTTGACCCGCTTGGGGTGGTGACGCAACAGGGCTTCCACGGCATGCACGCCGTAGATTTTTTCCAACTGACTCATGACTTGGCCTTGGGTTTACGTGACGCGGAGCCGGCTTTCGGCGGCCCTTTACGATGCTTGCTCGGTTTTTCCGATTTGCCCGACTTCGACGCAGGCTTGCCGCCTGCGTGCTTGGCATCGGACATCAAGGCCTTTTTCATTTCCCGGCTCTTGCGCACTTCGGCGTTGTTGGCCACGGCATTGGCTGGGAAATAGGCTTCGGCAGTTTCGTTCTTGCGGCTGCGACGGGCAGGCTCTGCAGCCTTGGCCGGCGCCTCGGCCTTCTTGTCGAGCACCGGCACCGGCTTGCCGTCTTGCGGGCGCACACCTTCACCACGCTGCTTGCGGCCAATCGGCGCCTTGAGGGTGTTCTCGGCCATCTCGAAGTCGATCTTGCGCTGCTCGAGATCGACGCGCATCACCCGCACTTCGACGGTATCGCCCAGGCGGAAGCTGCGCCCGGTACGCTCACCGGCCAGGCGGTGGTGCACAGGGTCGAAGTGGTAGTAGTCGCCCGGCAGGGCACTGACATGGACCATGCCTTCGACGTAGATGTCGGTCAGTTCGACGAACAGGCCAAAGCCGGTCACCGCGGTGATCACACCCGGGAAGCTCTCGCCGACGCGGTCTTTCATGTACTCGCACTTGAGCCAGTTGACCACGTCACGGGTGGCCTCGTCGGCACGCCGCTCGCTCATCGAGCACTGCTCGCCGAGCTGCTCCAGGGTCGCCTCGTCGTACGGGTAGATACGCGCCTTGGGGATGCTCATGGCACCGGCACGCTTGACGTGCGGGGTTTCCTGACGCGAACGGATCACGCTGCGGATCGCCCGGTGGGTCAGCAGGTCCGGGTAGCGGCGGATCGGCGAGGTGAAGTGGGTGTACGCCTCGTAGTTCAGGCCGAAGTGGCCGTTGTTGTCGGCGCTGTACACCGCCTGGCTCAGCGAGCGCAGCATCACGGTCTGGATCAGGTGGAAATCCGGGCGGTCGGCGATGCTCGCCAACAATGCCTGGTAATCCTTGGGCGACGGACCGTCCTTGCCCTTGTGCAGGGACAAGCCCAGCTCGCCGAGGAAGGCGCGCAGTTTTTCCAGGCGCTCCGGTGGCGGGCCGTCGTGAACACGGTACAGGGCCGGAATTTCGTGCTTCTTGAGGAACTCGGCGGTGGCCACGTTGGCCGCCAGCATGCACTCTTCGATCAGCTTGTGAGCGTCGTTGCGCACGGTCGGGCGAATTTCGGCGATCTTGCGCTCGGAACCGAAGATGATCCGGGTTTCCTGGGTTTCGAAGTCGATCGCGCCACGGGTATGACGGGCCGCCAGCAGCACCTTGTACAGCGCATAGAGCTGCTTGAGGTCCGGCACCACTTCGCTGTACTGCTCGCGCAGGGCCTTGCCTTCGCGGGTACGAGCGTGTTCGAGCATGCTGCTGACCTTGTTGTAGGTCAGGCGTGCATGGGAGTGGATCACCGCTTCATAGAACTGGTAATCGACCATCTGCCCGGACTTGTTGATGGTCATTTCACAGACCATCGCCAGCCGGTCGACGTGCGGGTTCAGCGAGCACAGGCCGTTGGACAGCTCTTCAGGCAGCATCGGTACCACGCGCTCGGGGAAGTACACCGAGTTGCCGCGCACCTGGGCTTCGGCATCCAGGGCAGAGCCCAGGCGCACGTAGCTGGAAACGTCGGCAATCGCCACGTACAGGCGCCAGCCACCGGAGAACAGGCGCAACTTGCCCAGGCTCTCGCAGTACACCGCATCGTCGAAGTCGCGGGCGTCTTCGCCGTCAATGGTGACGAACGGCAGGTGACGCAGGTCGACGCGGTGCTCTTTGTCTTTCTCTTCGACTTCCGGCTTGAGCTTGCGCGCTTCCTTGATCACCGCTTCTGGCCAGACGTGCGGAATGTCGTAGCTGCGCAGGGCAACGTCGATTTCCATACCCGGGGCCATGTAGTTGCCGATCACTTCGGTAACGTCGCCCTGGGGCTGGAAGCGCGGGGTCGGCCAGTGGGTGATCTTGACTTCGACGAACTGGCCGATCTTGGCACCGCCGTTACGCCCCGGGGTGATCAGCACTTCTTGCTGGACCTTGGGGTTGTCGGGGGTGACAAAGCCGATACCGCCTTCTTCGAAGTAGCGGCCAACGATGCTTTCGTGGGCGCGGGAGATCACTTCGACCACCACGCCTTCGCGGCGGCCACGGCGATCCAGGCCGGAAACCCGGGCCAGGGCGCGGTCGCCATCGAACACCAGGCGCATTTGCGCAGGGCTCAGGAACAGGTCGTCGCTGCCGTCATCCGGGATCAGGAAGCCAAAGCCGTCACGGTGGCCGGCGATGCGGCCGAGGATCAGGTCGAGCTTGTCTACCGGGGCATAAGTGCCGCGCCGGGTATAGATCAGCTGGCCGTCACGCTCCATCGCGCGCAGACGGCGGCGCAGGGCTTCGATCTGGTCTTCGGTGGTCAGGCCGAACTCTTCGACCAGCTGCTCACGGGCTGCCGGCGAGCCGCGCTCGTCCAGACGCTGGAGGATCAGCTCACGGCTAGGAATAGGGTTTTCGTATTTTTCCGCTTCACGAGCGGCCTCGGGATCGAGGGTCTGCCAATCGGCCATTAGGAGGGGTTCACCTTGTCTATATAAGGGTTAGTTTGGCATAGGCGTATTGAAACCGGAAATTTCAGGCTTGGACAGCCCTGTCAGAGCCCCCTGGATGCTGCCAAAACCATCATAAGGAACAACGACTTGAATTTTTTAAGATTTTTTCTGAACGGGGGTTTACAGCTCTCAGGAGCATCCGTATAGTGCGCACCACAACGACGGACACCGTCGTTATAGTTGAGAAGCAGCACGATGTGAAGCATCATGTTCCTCAGCGAAATGCCCAGATGGTGAAATTGGTAGACACGCCAGCTTCAGGTGCTGGTGACCTTACGGTCGTGGAAGTTCGAGTCTTCTTCTGGGCACCAATTTCAAATCTTAGAACTGCCGCTGGCTTCTGAGATTTACTGCAACACGCTACACTGTTTTCGTTACAAGCTACACCGCTTCATTTTGCCCAGATGGTGAAATTGGTAGACACGCCAGCTTCAGGTGCTGGTGACCTTACGGTCGTGGAAGTTCGAGTCTTCTTCTGGGCACCAATTCAGATCAAACCCGCGAAAGCGGGTTTTTTCGTTTCTGCCCTACCCTTTTCCTCGCCTGCAATCCCGAAACGACCGATAGCCTGCTCATGAATTTTCCCTCACAAGGGCATTTGAGAAGCGATATCGATTATCATTGTTTCCAGATATGTAGCCGCAAGCGAGGAAGTACCCGCATGACGTTCCGCAATAACCCCCTGTTGCGCGGCCTGGCCGTCTCTGTTTTCGCCATGCTGCTCGGCACCCCAGCCGCCATGGCCGCCGACCCGGTGTCGCTGACCCTGTACAACGGCCAGCACAAGGAAATCGGTGAAGCCATCGCCAAGGCCTACGAGGCCAAGACCGGCATCCACATCAATATCCGCAAGGGCAGCAGCAACCAGCTGGCCAGCCAGATCATCGAAGAAGGTGATCGCTCCCCCGCCGACGTCATCTACACCGAAGAATCGCCACCGCTGAACAACCTCGGCGAACTGGGCCTGCTGGCCAAGATCGATGATTCGACCCTGCAGGTCCTGCCCAAGGAATACGTCGCCGCCAACGGTACCTGGATGGGCGTTACCGCACGCACCCGCGTGGTCGCCTTCAACCCCAAGGTAATCGACGAGAAAGACCTGCCACCTTCAGTGATGGACTTTGCCGACCCCGAGTGGGACGGCAAGATCGGTTTCGTGCCGACCAGCGGCGCCTTCCAGGAACAGGCCGTGGCCATCCTCAAGCTGCACGGTCGCGAGGCCGCCGAAGAATGGCTGACCGGCCTCAAAGCCTTCGGCAAGACCTACACCAACAATATGGTTGCGCTCAAAGCCGTGGAGAATGGCGAAGTGGCGGCCGTGCTGGTCAACAATTACTACTGGTACGCCCTGAAGAAAGAGCGCGGCCAGCTGGATTCGAAACTCTATTACCTGGCCGACGGCGACGTCGGTGGCCTGGTGACCATCTCCAGCGCCGCGGCGGTAAAAGCCAGCAAGCACCCGAAAGAAGCCCAGGCCCTGCTGGCCTGGATGGCCAGCGAAGAAGGCCAGCGGGTAATCACCCAGACCACCGCCGAGTATCCGCTGCATAAAGGCATGGTCTCGGACCAGGGCCTGAAGCCCTTCGAAGACCTGCGTCCGCCAAAAATCACCCCGGCCGACCTGGGTAACGCTGAAGAAGCCCTGGAACTCGAACGCGAAGTTGGCCTGCTGTAATGAGCGCAGCCCTGCCCGCGGTCGCACTGGCCAGCCGTTATATTCCCAAGCGCAAGCGCCCGTCGATCTGGGTGGTGCTGCCGGTGCTGCTGCTGGTCGGGCTGAGCCTGCTGCCGCTGCTGTACGTGGCGCTGAAAACCTGGGAAGCCGGCTGGCGCGAAGCCTTGCACTTGCTCTGGCGCCCGTTCGTCTGGGGCCTGATGCGCAACACCCTGATGCTGATGGCCGGCGTCACCCTGGCCTGCATGGCCTTGGGTGTATCCCTGGCCTGGTTGCTGGAACGCAGTGACCTGCCCGGACGGCGCCTGTGGGGCGTGATCCTGTGCCTGCCGTTTGCCGTGCCAGCCTTTGTCAGCGGCTTTACCTGGGTGTCGCTGAGCCCGCGCTTCGAAGGCCTGGGCGGTGCCATCCTGGTGATGAGCCTGTCCAAGTACCCACTGGTGTTCCTGCCGGTTGCAGCGACCCTGCGCAACCTCGATACCTCACTGGAAGAGTCGGCACGGACCCTGGGGCAGACGCGCTGGGGCGTGTTCTGGCGCATCACCCTGCCACTGCTGTGGCCGTCGATCATTGGTGGCAGCCTGCTGATTGCCCTGCACATGCTGGTGGAATTCGGCGCCCTGTCGATCCTCGGCCTGCAGACCTTTACCACGGCGATCTACCAGCAATTTGAGCTGGAGTTCAGCAACGCCAACGCCGCGATGCTCTCGGCAGTGCTGTTGTTCATGTGCCTGCTGATGCTCTGGCTGGAGCTGCGTGTGCGCGGCAAGGCCCGCCATGTGCGCATCGGCCAGGGCGTGGCGCGTCGCGGTGCGCCGATTCGCCTGCGCGGGTGGATGCCGGTCGGGCAGCTGTACTGCCTGGTCCTGGCGCTGCTGGGCAGCGGTATTCCACTGGGCATGCTCGGTTACTGGCTGAGCGTTGGTTCGTCGGCGGCCTTTCCGGTGGCCGATATCAGTCGCGCGCTGTTCTCATCGTTGTCGCTATCGCTGGGTGGTGCCGGATTGAGCTTGCTGCTGGCACTGCCGGTGAGTTTCCTGGTGGTGCGCTACAAGGGACGCCTGGCGATCTGGGCCGAACGCCTGCCGTACCTGCTGCACGCCCTGCCCGGCCTGGTGATCGCCCTGACCCTGGTGTACTTCGCCCTGCACTATGTGCCGGCGCTGTACCAGACCACTGGCTTGTTGCTGCTGGCCTACGCGTTGCTGTTCCTGCCCCTGGCCCAGGCGCCGGTGCGCACGGCCTTGAACAAGGCGGCGCCGCAGCTCGAAGAAGCCGCCCGCACCTTGGGCGCAACCCAGTTCACGGCGTTTTGCCGGGTGACCCTGCCGATCATCTTCCCGGCCCTGGCGGCGGCGTTCGCACTGGTGTTCCTGGACGCCATGAAGGAGCTGACCGCAACCCTGCTGCTCAGCCCGACCGGCATGACCACCCTGGCCACCGAAGTGTGGGCGCATACCGCCAACGTCGAGTTCGCGGCGGCAGCGCCCTATGCGGCGTTGCTGATCCTGGTGTCGGGGCTGCCGGTGTACCTGCTGACCACGCGGATGTATCTGAACCGCGCGTGATACCTGAAAAGCATCGCGGGGCAAGTCGAGTCGTCGCACCGCCGCTCCCACCTTGGGAGCGGCGGTGCGACGACTCGACTTGCCCCGCGATTACTCTCACGCGCGGAACTGCCCCAGGCTGGCCTTGAGCTGCGCCGCCAGGTCATCGAGCACCTTGCTGCTGGCGGTGGTTTGCAGCACCACCTCGGCAGCCCGCTCGGCCTGGGCGTGAATGGTCTGCACCCGACCACGCACGGCCTGCGCGCCATGAGCCTGCTGCTCGGCCGCACGGGTAGCCAGGCCAATCGCCGCATGCACCTGCTCAACCGATGCCTGCACCGATTGCTGCAAGCGCGCGTTGTCGCGCAGCACCAGCAGGCCTTCGCTAGCCTGGCGCCCGGCCTGGCTGATCGCCGCCACTGCCTCTTTGGCGCCCTGCTGCAATGCGCCGATGTGCGCCTGGATATCGCCGGTCGAGCTTTGGGTCTTACTCGCCAGTGCTCGCACCTCATCGGCCACCACGGCAAAACCGCGCCCGGTTTCCCCGGCGCGCGCCGCTTCGATGGCAGCGTTGAGCGCCAGCAGGTTGGTCTGTTCGGCAATGCCGTGAATTACCGTCAGCACCACCTCGATCTGCTCACTTTGCTGGGCCAGGCGCTCGATGACCTTGGAGCCGGTCTCGACCTGCCCGGCCAGGTCTTCGATAAGCTTGGCCACCTGGGTGGAAGTGCGGCTGTTCTCGTCGGTGGCCTGGCGAATATCCACCACCTGCTGCAGGGCCGATTGCATCGCCTGGCTTTCGGCCTGGGCCTCATCGGCCATACTCGACAGGTCGCGCAGGCTGGCGGCAACTTCATCACGCTGCAGCTCGGCAGCAGCATCGGCGCCGGCATTGCGCTGGGTCATGGCGCCGATCTCGATGCCGGTACGCTGGGCCACTTCGCCAGCCTCACGCACAATAGGCTGCAGCTTGGCGACGAACTGGTTGACCGCCGCCGCCATGTCGCCGATCTCGTCGCGACTGTCGATGGAAACACGCTTGGTCAGATCACCCTCACCCGCCGCCAGGTCGTTCAGTGCCGCAATCAGCAGGCGCAGCTTGTTGACCACGCGCCGCCCCAGCACCACGGCGACCACCAGCAGCACGCCCAGGCCGACCAGGGCCAGCCCCACGCCGATGTTCCAGCGCAGGGTCGCGGCCGCGTCCTGAACGCTTTGCGAGGTGTTGGCCTGCATACCGGCAGCACTGCCCTGCGCTGCCTCCAGGCGCGCGCGCAAAGCCTTGTTGCTGTCGGCGGCGGCACCCACCAGGCTGTCGCCGACCAACTGATCACCGCTGGCGATCAACGCCGAGAAGCGCTTGTCCAGCGCCACCAGCTCGTGGTCGACCACGGCCGTGGAAACGCCCATCAATACCTTGCCGATCTCGACCCCGTTAGGGTTGATCGAGGCCTCGACGAAGTACACCGAAGGGTCGTTGCGCGCGGCGTCCAGTACCTTGTCCAGCGCCCGCTCGCCCTGGCCCTTTTCCAGCAGCGCCTGGTTGATCGGGTTCTGCCGGTTGAGGTAGCGGGTCAAGTGCTGACCCTGGGCGTCGTCGTACACCACGAACAGCACGCTAGGATTGCGCTGGGCCCGGCGGGAGAACTCCGACAGGGTCGGCACGTCGTTATCCCACATGGCCCGTGGCGCCACCGAGGCGAGCAGTTCGGCCATGTCGTTGGCCGAATCCTTGAGGTTCTTTTCCAGGGTCGCGCGCAACTGCGCCTGCTCATCCTGCAAACGCGTGGACAAACCTGCGGTCAGGCGCTGGCGGGTACTGGCGGAGAGGCTGTCGAGCCCGGAGCTGACTTCGCGCCCGGCCTGCTCAAGCTCGGCGGAAAGTTGCTGGCTGTCGGCGGCCAGACGCTTGCCCAGATCGGCCTCAAGGGCTGTGACCGTGCTCCGGGTCAGCGCGACCGCGACCAGCACTTGCACCAAAAGAGCGATACCGAGGGCAACAAAGACAGGCCGCAACAGGCGGCTTCGTAACAGTGAGAGAACGGCGGACACGAAAGAACCCTCTACTTCTGGGGCCATTAAAGTGATGGCACCACTGGAGTGATTCTTACAGCAAAGGTTGTGCCGATCAGCCGACAGAAACGACAAAGGCCCCTATCAAGGGGCCTTTGTCTTTACATCAGTCGCGAATCAGGCGAACGGATGACGCAGCACGATGGTCTCGTTGCGGTCCGGGCCGGTGGAGATGATGTCGATCGGCGCGCCGACCAGCTCTTCCACACGCTTGATGTAGGCACGGGCGTTGGCCGGCAGTTCTTCCAGGGTCTTGGCACCCAGGGTCGACTCGCTCCAGCCCGGCATTTCTTCGTACACCGGCTCCAGGCCGATGTAGCTGTCGGCGTCGGTCGGGGCATCGATGACCGCACCGTTCTCGTTCTTGTAGCCAACGCAGATACGGATGGTTTCCAGGCCGTCGAGTACGTCCAGCTTGGTCAGGCACAGGCCGGAGATGCTGTTGACGTCGATGGCGCGACGCAGGATCACGGCATCGAACCAGCCGCAACGGCGGGCGCGACCGGTGGTGGCGCCGAACTCGTGACCACGCTTGGCCAGGAAGGCACCGACGTCATCGAACAGTTCGGTCGGGAACGGGCCCGAGCCAACGCGGGTGGTGTAGGCCTTGGTGATACCGAGGATGTAGTCCAGGTACATAGGGCCAACGCCCGAACCGGTAGCGATGCCGCCAGCGGTGGTGTTGGAACTGGTCACGAACGGGTAGGTACCGTGGTCGATGTCCAGCAGCGAGCCCTGGGCGCCTTCGAACATGATGTCCTTGCCGGCGCGACGCAGGTTGTGCAGCTCGGCGGTGACGTCGAGCATCATCGGCTTGAGCAGCTCGGCGTATTCCATGCACTCGTCCAGGGTCTTCTGGAAATCGATTGCAGGTTCTTTGTAGTAATTGACCAGCACGAAGTTGTGGTAGTCCAGCAGCTCGCCGAGCTTGGCAGCGAAACGCTCGCGGTGGAACAGGTCACCGATGCGCAGGCCGCGACGGGCAACCTTGTCTTCGTAGGCCGGGCCGATGCCGCGACCGGTGGTGCCGATCTTCTGCTCGCCACGGGCTTTTTCACGAGCCTGGTCGAGGGCCACGTGGTAGGACAGGATCAGCGGGCAGGAAGGGCTGATGCGCAGGCGCTCGCGCACCGGTACGCCTTTCTCTTCGAGCTTGTTGATTTCACGCAGCAGGGCGTCCGGTGCTACCACCACGCCGTTGCCGATCAGGCACTGCACGCCTTCGCGCAGCACGCCCGACGGGATCAGGTGCAGCACGGTCTTCTCACCGTCGATCACCAGGGTGTGGCCTGCGTTGTGGCCCCCCTGGTAGCGCACTACGGCGGCAGCATGTTCGGTCAGCAGATCAACGATCTTGCCTTTGCCCTCATCACCCCACTGGGTGCCCAGGACTACGACATTCTTACCCATAACACTTGTCCTCATTCGCGCAAACTTGGCGCCGGCTCGTGCCGGCGGGGAATCTCAAATGGCCAGCGGCAGAACCTGCCAAAGCCCGTTTTGCTGAATCAATTGCCGATCGCAATCCGCCTCTACGGCGGCAGTCAATGGCTGCCCAGGCAAGGCCTGAACCACCCGCTGACCTTCACTGCGCAATTGGCAGACCAACTGCCAGAGTGCCGCATCGCTGCTGTCGGGCATCCAGATCCCGCCAGACGGCAATACCACCTCGGCTCGCCCCAGTGTGACCAGGGTCTTCAAATCCGTGGAGAAACCGGTGGCCGGGCGTGCCCGGCCAAAGTCCGCTCCGATGTCGTCGTAACGACCGCCCTGGGCGATCGACTGACCGACACCCGGGACGAACGCGGCAAACACCACACCGGTGTGGTAGTGGTAGCCGCGCAACTCGCCCAGGTCAAAATACAGCGGCAGCCCGGGATAACGCGTGGCCAGCCGCTCGGCGATCGCCATCAGGTCATCCAGTGCCGCCAGTACCGCAGCCGGTGCACGCCCCAGGCGCACGCGCGCCTCGGCCAGCACTTCACGGCCACCGCACAGCTCGGTGAGCGAGCGCAACATAGCGGCGAGGTCCGCTGGCAGCTTGGCAGTCAGCTCGATCACTTCGTCGACGGCCTTGCGCTGCAGGGCATCGAACAACTGCTGCTCGATTGCTCCGGACAGACCGGCGGCGCGAGCCAGGCCACGGTAGATACCGACATGACCGAGGTCCATGTGCACGTCCGGCACATCGGCCAGTTGCAGCATGGCCAGCATCAGGCTGATCACTTCGACGTCGCTGACCGGGCTGGCGTCGCCGTACAGCTCGGCACCGAGCTGGATCGGGCTGCGCGACGTCGACAACGCCCGCGGCAAGGCGTGCAGCACGCTGCCGGCATAGCACAGGCGGCTCGGGCCTTCACGACGCAGGGTATGCGCATCGATGCGCGCAACCTGTGGAGTGATGTCGGCACGGAAACCCATCTGCCGGCCCGATTGCGGGTCGATGACCTTGAAGGTCCGCAGGTCCAGGTCCTGGCCGGCACCGGTGAGCAGCGATTCCAGGTACTCGATATGCGGGGTCACGACAAAGTCATAACCCCAGCTCTGGAACAGATCCAACACCTGCCGACGCGCGATCTCGATGCGCGCCGCCTCAGGTGGCAGTACTTCTTCGATGCCATCTGGCAGCAGCCAGCGGTCTACCGTTGCCATTACGCCATTTCCCCTATGGTCCGGGCGGCTTGCCCACGGGCGAGCCTTGAGTGAAGCAGGTATCGGCAAACAATGGCGCGCAGCACCGATTCCAGCGCTACCGCCGTGCCTATACCCTCGAATACCTTGGGCTGCTCTGTAGACCCGAACCGGGTTTGAACCGTTCGATCTTGCAGACGCAAAAAAGCCGGGAATTTCCCGGCTGCCGCATCATACACCCGTTTTCTCGCGGGATCACCCCGCCAGGCGTTTTAGCCGCCCGGCGGGGTAGATGCTTATGGCTTGGACTTGCCCATGAAGCGGAAGAAGTCGCTGCTCGGATCGAGCACCAGCACATCGCTCTTGTCGGCAAAGCTCTCGCGGTAAGCCTTGAGGCTGCGATAGAACGCGTAGAAGTCCTGGTCCTGACCGTAGGCCTTGGCGTAGATCGACGCCGCCTGGGCATCACCGTCACCGCGGGTTTCTTCCGATTCCCGGTAGGCTTCGGCCAGCAGAACCCGGCGCTGACGATCGGCGTCGGCACGAATGCCTTCAGCCAGCTCGTTACCCTTGGCACGGTGCTCGCGGGCTTCACGCTCACGCTCGGTGCTCATGCGCTCGAACACGCTGCGGTTGACTTCCTTGGGCAGGTCGATGGCCTTAACGCGAACGTCGACCACTTCAATACCCAGCTCCTTGCTGGCCATGCGGTTCAACGAGGCAGTGATGTCAGCCATCAGCGCGTCACGTTCACCGGAGACCACTTCGTGCAGGGTGCGTTTACCGAACTGGTCACGCAGGCCGCTTTCCAGACGGCGCGACAGACGTTCGTCGGCAATCTGCTTGAGGCCCGAGGTTGCAGTGTAGAAACGCTCGGCATCCTTGACCCGCCACTTGGCGTAGGCATCGACCATCACCGCTTTCTTTTCCAGGGTCAGGAAGCGCTGGGTCGGGGCGTCCAGGGTCATCAGGCGGGCGTCGAACTTGCGCACCTGGTTGACGTAAGGAACCTTCACATGCAGGCCGGGCTGGACATCAGCCTGGACCACACGACCAAATTGCAGGAGTACCGCACGCTCGGTCTGGGCCACGATGTAGAAGCTGTTCCAGGCCACGATCCCCAGCACCACGGCCACGATCAGGGCGATCAGCGATTTATTGCTCATCAGCGGCTCTCCCTAGTACGCAACTGTGTTTGCTGCTGTTGCAGTTCCGCCGCACGGGCCGCATCAGCGTTGGCCGAAGGCGCAGCGCTGGTGGTCGGCGCAATACGCGAACCACTGTTCTGGATCATCTTGTCGAGCGGCAGGTACAGCAGGTTGCTCTGACCGTCCTTGCCGGAGACCAGGACCTTGCTGGTGTTGCTGTAGACTTCCTGCATGGTGTCCAGGTACAAGCGCTGACGGGTCACTTCAGGGGCCTTGCGGTACTCGGCGACCAGCTTGGTGAAGCGGTCGGCCTCACCCTTGGCGCGCGAGACGACTTCGTCGCGGTAACCGTTGGCGTCCTCGATGATCCGCTGGGCCTGACCACGGGCTTCTGGCACCACGCCATTGGCGTAGGACTCGGCCTGGTTGCGGGCACGCTGCTCGTCTTCACGGGCACGGATCACGTCGTCGAAGGCTTCCTGCACTTCACGCGGGGCTGCCGCGCTCTGTACGTTGACCTGGGTGACGGTGATACCGGTACGGTAGGTATCGAGGAAACGCTGCAGGCGCTCCTTGATTTCCACGGCCATCTGCTCACGACCTTCGGTCAGTACCTTGTCCATTGCGGTGGAACCCACCACATGACGCAGAGCGCTGTCGGTCGCGTGCTGCAGGCTGACTTCAGGCTGATCGACGTTCAGCACGAAATCCTGCAGGTTGGTGATCTTGTACTGCACGGTCAGCGGCACCTCGACGATGTTCTCGTCTTCGGTCAGCATCTGCCCCTGCTTGGTATAGGCACGTTCGCGGGTAACGTTCTCCATGTACTTGCGATCGATCGGCGGGAAGTAGATGTTCAGGCCCGGCCCTACGGTTTCGTAGTATTTGCCGAAGCGCAGCACGACTGCCTGCTCCTGTTCGTCGACCACGTACACGGCGCTGTACAGCCAGATAGCTGCAAGCACGGCGAGACCGATACCGAGCAGGCCGAAGCCACCGCCCTTGCCGATGCCGCCATCACCACCGCGTTTCTTGCCACTGCCGAACATGCCGTTCAGGCTGTCCTGCAGCTTGCGGAAGGCCTCGTCGAGATCCGGTGGCCCTTTCTTGTCGCCACCACGGCGCCCGCCCCACGGATCCTGATTGTTCGAGTTGCCACCCGGCTCATTCCAAGCCATAGCGCTCTCCATCTGATAAAGCAAAGACGCGCCCACGGCGCGCCGTCCAATGCTACAGAATGCCTGTCACGGCTGCCCGACCGCGTCGCCGGGCATTTATTGCAAAGTATGTTGCTCGATGAACTCCAGCGGCTGCAAACCTTCGCGGCTGACCAGGCGGTTCAACTCCACCCGCGGCAGTCGCACAGCCAGCAGGCTGCTGCCTTCATCGTCGTGCTCTTCGCTCTGCACCGCACCCAGTTCAAAGAACTGCGCGCGCAGCCGGGCAAAACGCTGCTCAAGGCGCAAGGTACCGACAAACAGGTCATCCCCCAGCAATTCGGCGACCGCCTGCCCCACCAGCTCCAGCCCCCGACCATCGCGGGCCGAGACCCAGACCCGTTGCGGCTTGCCATCGGCATCGCGCTGAATCTGCGGCTCGACGCCTTCAAGCAGGTCGAGTTTGTTATAGACCTCGAGGATCGGCAAGCCTTCTGCACCGATCTCTCCCAGTACCGCCATGACCTGCTCGATCTGCGCCATGCGCTCAGGCTCATGGGCGTCGATCACGTGCAGCAGCAGGTCGGAGTTGCTCGACTCTTCGAGCGTAGCCCGAAATGCCTCGACCAGCTTGTGCGGCAGGTGACGAATGAAGCCCACGGTGTCGGCCAGCACGATCGGCCCGAGGTCGTCGAGCTCGAGCCGGCGCAAGGTCGGGTCGAGGGTCGCGAACAACTGGTCGGCAGCGTAGACCTCGGACTGGGTCAGGGCGTTGAACAGCGTGGATTTGCCGGCGTTGGTGTAGCCGACCAGGGAAACCGAAGGGATATCCGCCCGTTTACGGCCACGACGAGCCTGCTCACGCTGGCTGCGGACCTTCTCCAGGCGCGCCTTGATCTGGCGCAGGCGTACCCGCAGCAGGCGGCGGTCGGTTTCCAGTTGGGTTTCACCCGGGCCGCGCAGGCCGATACCGCCTTTTTGCCGCTCAAGGTGAGTCCAGCCACGTACCAGCCGCGTGCTCATGTGCTCGAGCTGGGCCAGTTCGACCTGCAGCTTGCCTTCATGGGTACGCGCCCGCTGGGCGAAGATATCGAGAATCAGACCGGTGCGGTCAAGCACGCGACACTCGAAGACTCGTTCGAGGTTACGTTCCTGACTGGGGGTGAGGGTGTGATTGAAAATCACCAAATCTACCTGTTCGGCGTTGACCAGGTCGCGCAATTCTTCGACCTTGCCGCTGCCAATCAGGTATTTGGCGGTGGGCTGATGTCGCGCCACATTGGCGAACGCGACAATATCGGCCCCAGCCGACAGTGCCAGCTCCTGAAACTCCTGCGGATCTTCGCGCGCCTCAGGGTTCTGACCTTCCAAGTGAACGAGGACTGCCCGTTCACCACCACCGTGGCGCTCAAAGAACAAAGCAGACTCCTATCAGGCGTTACCTGGCTCAGCGTCGCCTTGCTCGGATTCGGTTGCGCTAGGCAGACGGATCGGACGCACAGGGACAACTGTCGAGATGGCGTGTTTGTAAACCATCTGGCTGACGGTGTTCTTCAGCAGAATCACGAACTGGTCGAAGGATTCGATCGTGCCTTGCAGCTTGATGCCGTTAACCAGATAGATCGAAACCCCAACTTTTTCTTTTCTCAAAGTATTCAAGTAAGGGTCTTGTAGCGAATGCCCTTTTGACATATGCCGCACTCCTGTAAGGATCAATAGTAAAAAAATCAAAGAAAAACTGATGGCTCAAGCCGCCCCACCCCAAGGATAGACGGCAATTGCAAGGACTCAGCTCAATATGGAGACCGATCCAAGGTATTTCAAGGTGCGAGACAGATTGTCGCAGTCCAGGCTGTCCAGCCAGTGCAGGTCAGCCCAACTACGCAACCAGGTGAACTGCCGCTTCGCCAGTTGGCGAGTGGCAATAATGCCGCGCTCCTGCATTTCAACTGAAGTCAACTTGCCATCAAGGTGATCCCAGACCTGGCGATAACCAACCGCCCGTATAGACGGCAGCCCCGCGTGCAAGTCACTTCTGGCTCGCAGCAATCGGACCTCGTCAACGAAGCCCTGTTCCAGCATTTGCCCGAATCGTAGCGCAATCCGCTCGTGCAGTATGTGCCGATCGGTTGGCGCAATGGCCAGGCTGGCGACAGTATAGGGCAATTGTCCCGCTGCGGACGCGCCTGCGGCGCTACTTTGCGCGGATTGACGCTGACGATGTTCGGTCATCGTCAGGCCGCTGACCCGGTAAACCTCCAGCGCGCGGATCAGCCGCTGCGGGTCATTGGGATGAATACGCGCCGCCGACTCCGGGTCGACCGCCGCCAGTTGCTGGTGCAGGGCGTGCAAACCCAGGCGCTGAACCTGCTCTTCGAGCTCGGCACGCACGTGCGGGTCGGCCGCCGGCATGTCCGCCAGGCCTTCGAGCAATGCCTTGTAATAAAGCATGGTGCCGCCGACCAGCAGCGGAATCTTGCCGCGCGCGGTGATCTCGGCCATGGCCTCCAGGGCATCACGACGAAAATCGGCGGCCGAATAGCTTTCGGCCGGGTCGAGGATGTCGATCAGCCGGTGCGGATGGGCGGCGAGGATCTCTTTCGACGGCTTGGCGCTGCCGATGTCCATGCCACGGTAGACCAGCGCCGAATCGACACTGATCAGCTCGCACGGCAACACCTTGGTCAGTTCGATGGCAAGGTCGGTCTTGCCCGCCGCAGTCGGGCCCATCAGGAATATCGCGGGGGGTTTGGCGCTCATGTCATCGACCGCGCAAGAACAGTTTGTCCAGATCGTCCAGGCCCATCTGGGTCCAGGTCGGCCTGCCATGGTTACATTGACCGCTACGCTCGGTGTTTTCCATATCGCGCAGCAGGCCGTTCATTTCAGCGATGGCCAGGCGCCGGTTGGCGCGGATGGCGCCGTGGCAGGCCATGGTTCCGAGCAGTTCGTTCAGGTGTGCCTGAATGCGGTCGCTGGTGCCGTACTCCATCAGGTCGGCCAGTACGTCCTGGACCAGGCGGTTGGCCTCGGCCTGCTTGAGCAGCGCCGGAATCTGCCGGATCGCCAGGCTTTCCGGGCCCAGGCGCTGCAACTCGAAGCCCAGGCGCTGGAACCACTCGGCGTGCTCTTCGGCGCAATCGGCTTCGCGCTGGCTCAAGGCCAGGGATTCGGGCACCAGCAGCGGCTGGCCGCTGAGGCCTTCGCTGGCCATGGCCACCTTGAGGCGCTCGTACATGATCCGCTCATGGGCGGCATGCATGTCCACCAGCACCAGGCCGACGGCGTTTTCAGCCAGGATATAGATGCCCTTGAGCTGGGCCAGGGCATAGCCCAGCGGCGGGATGTCGCCCTGGCCTTCGGGCAAGGCTGGCGGTGCTGCCTCGGCCAGCGGCGCGAAAAATTCCCGGTACACACCCTGGGCCTCGGCCGCAGGCAAGGCCTGGGTCGGCCTTGGCGTGTACTGGTATTGATAACCGGCGCCACTGCCATTGCTGCCCACGGACGGGCGCAGGCCCGGTTCAGCGGGCGGCTGCTCCAGCAGATTGGCGGCCAGGCGCATCTCGCCCTGGGGGCCGAATTCACCGGCCTGAATACCGCTCGGGCGGACGATCTCGCTGCTGGCAGCGGGCGCGGCCAGTTGGTCTTCCGGGCGTACATCGGCGAGGGCGCGGTGCAGGGTGCCGTACAGAAAGTCATGGACCATGCGCCCGTCACGAAAGCGTACTTCGTGCTTGGTCGGGTGCACGTTGACGTCGACACCGGTAGGGTCGACCTCGAAAAACAGCACGAAAGTCGGGTGCCGGCCGTTGAACAGCACATCACGGTAGGCCTGGCGCACGGCGTGGGCGACCAGCTTGTCGCGCACCGCGCGGCCGTTGACGAAGAAGTACTGCAGATCAGCCTGGCTGCGCGAGAAGGTCGGCAACCCGACCCAGCCCCACAGGTGCAGGCCGTTGCGCTCGACCTCGATCGGCAGTGCCTGCTCGAGGAAACCCGGGCCGCAGATTGCCGCGACACGGCGAGCGCGCGCGGTATCGTCATGGGCTTCATGCAGGCTGAGGATGCTCTTGCCGTTGTGGCGCAGGTGAAAACCCACATCGAAACGCGCCAGCGCCAGGCGGCGGATCACTTCCTGCAGGTGATCGAATTCGGTTTTCTCGGTCTTGAGGAACTTGCGCCGTGCCGGGGTATTGAAGAACAGGTCACGCACTTCCACCGAGGTACCGACCGGATGCGCCGCCGGCTGCACCCGCGGGGCCATGTCGCGGCCTTCGGTTTCCACCTGCCAGGCCTGTTCGGCGTCGCGGGTACGCGAAGTCAGGGTCAGGCGGGCGACCGAGCTGATCGACGCCAGCGCTTCACCGCGAAAACCCAGGCTCATGACCCGCTCAAGGTCTTCCAGGTCGCGGATCTTGCTGGTGGCGTGGCGGGCAAGGGCCAGCGGCAGGTCGTCAGCGGCGATACCACCACCGTCGTCGCGAACGCGCAGCAGCTTGACGCCGCCCTGCTCGACTTCGACGTCGATGCGCTTGGCGCCGGAGTCCAGGCTGTTTTCCAGCAGTTCCTTGATCACCGAGGCCGGGCGTTCGACCACCTCACCGGCGGCAATCTGGTTAGCCAGCCGCGGGCTGAGCAGCTCGATCCGGGCACTGCTGCTCATTGCTGGGCCGCCAGTGCCGTGGTCGGGATGTTCAGGTGCTGGCCGACTTTCAGTTCATCGGTCTTCAGGCTGTTGGCACTGCGCAGGCTGGCGACGCTGACCTGATAACGCACGGCGATCATCGCCAGGGTCTCGCCCGGGCGCACCGAATGCTCGCGCGGGCCCTGGGCGATCTTGCCGCTGTCACGCAACCAGGCCACATAGGTGCCCGGCGGCGGGTTCTGCTGGAAGAACTGGCGTACGCCACTGTGAATCGAACGCGCCAGCGACTGCTGGTGGCTTGGGGTGGCCAGCTTGGCCGCCTCGTTGGCGTTGGAGATAAAGCCGGTTTCCACCAGGATCGACGGGATGTCCGGCGATTTCAGCACCATGAACCCGGCCTGCTCGACGCGCTGCTTGTGCAGCGGGGTGATGCGGCCCATGTTGCCCAAAACCTTCTGGCCGACGTTGAGGCTGGAGCTCAACGAAGCGGTCATCGACAGATCAAGCAGCACGCCGGCGAGCATGCGGTCCTTGTCATCGAGGCTGACGTTGCCGGCCCCCCCGATCAAGTCGGAGCGGTTTTCGCTATCGGCCAGCCAGCGTGCGGTTTCCGAGGTAGCGCCGCGATCGGACAGGGCGAACACCGAGGCACCGAACGCGGCCTTGGACGGCGCGGCGTCGGCGTGGATCGAGATGAACAGGTCAGCGCCCTTCTTGCGGGCAATCTCGGTGCGTTTGCGCAGCGGGATGAAGTAATCGCCGGTACGGGTCAGCTCGGCGCGAAAGCCCTTCTCGGTGTTGATCTGGCGCTGCAGCTCCTTGGCGATGGCCAGGACGATGTCTTTTTCATGCTGGCCGCGCGAACCGGAGGCACCCGGGTCTTCACCGCCGTGACCGGCATCGATGGCGATGACGATGTCACGTTTGCCATTGGGCACCGGGGTCAGCTTGATCGCCGGTTGCGCCGGCGTGACCGGTACCGCAGGGGTGGTTGCCACCGGCGGTGTGGGCGGTGGCGGTGCGGCATCGGCTTCCTGGTCGAACAAGTCGACTACCAGGCGGTTACCGTACTGGGCATTGGGCGCCAGGGTGAAGCTCTTGGGCGTCACCGACTTTTTCAGGTCGACCACCACGCGCAGGTCGGTCGGCGTACGCTGGGCCGAGCGCACGCTGGTAATCGGGGTATTGGAGGTGGACACCGACAACGGCGCAGCCAGGGTCGCGCCATTGATGTCGATCACCAGGCGGTCCGGGGCGGTCAAGGTAAACACGCTGTGCTGCACAGGGCCCGAGAGGTCGAAGACCAGCCGTGTGTTATCGGGCGCTCGCCATAAACGCACACTTTTGACTTGCGTGACGGCCAGAGCGTTAACGGTCACTACCGTAAGCAGCAGTCCTACGACAGAAACCAGTGCGCGAATGCGCATACCTATCCCCATTTTCTATTTGAATTCCAAGGCCAGAGCGGCACACCAGGCTTCGCCACGTGCCCCCTGCGGCGACAGGTTGAGCGAACGACCGCCCGCCTGGGGGCTTATGGTAATGGTCAGGTCGGGCTTTGGCAAAATGCCTGCCCCTTTTTGCGGCCACTCGAACAGGCACAAGGCGTCACCTTCGAAATAATCGCGGATGCCCATGAATTCCAGCTCCTCCGGATCGACCAGGCGATAAAGGTCGAAGTGGAAGGCACGAACATCACCAATCTCGTACGGTTCAACCACAGTAAAGGTAGGACTTTTTACCGCACCTTGGTGCCCAAGGCCGCGAATAATGCCCCGCGACAGGGTGGTCTTGCCGGCCCCCAGATCCCCTTCAAGAAAAATCACACCGTGGCCTTTGGTCACTTCGGCAATACGCTTGCCCAAATTCACCATGGCCTCTTCATCGGCCAAAAACAGGGTTATGCCAGACACGCTGAATGTTCCTCCAATAACTGACGAATTGCCGGGACCATGTCGCTGGCGGCCAGGCCACGGCCCTGCGCGCCTAGGCGCTCGCCGGCGCAGGCATGCAGCCAGACGCCCAGGCAGGCCGCGTCCCAGGCCGACATGCCCTGGGCCAGCAAAGCACCGAGCACGCCGCTGAGCACATCGCCCAGACCGGCGCCGGCCATGGCCGGATGACCACGCGAGCACAGCGCCAACTGCCCGGCCGGATCGGCGACCAGGGTGCCGGCGCCTTTGAGCACGCATACGACCGCGTATTTGCGTGCGAGTTTGCGCGCCGCCCCGGGCCGGTCGGCCTGTACCGCTTCGGTCGATACACCGAGCAGGCGCGCAGCCTCGCCCGGGTGCGGGGTAATGATGCTGCCCTTGGGCAGCGGCAAGGGTTGGCGCGCCAGCAGGTTGAGGGCATCGGCGTCCCACACTTGAGGCAGTGGGCTGCTGGCCACCGCCGACAACAGGCTGCGCCCCCAGGCCGCCTGGCCCAGGCCTGGACCTGCCACCAGCACCGAGGCCCGCTCGATCGGCGCCATCAGCTGGTTGGCCGAATGCACGCCCAGGCTCATCACCTCGGGCAGGCGGGCCATGGCCGCAGGCACATGCTCAGGCCGGCTGACCAGCGATACCAGGCCGGCGCCGCAGCGCAACGCCGCTTCGGCGCTGAGCAGCACCGCGCCGCCAGTGCCGCGATCACCACCCACCACCAGCACATGGCCGAAGTCGCCCTTATGGGCGTCAGCAGAACGTGGCGCCAAGGGCGCAAGGGTGACGCTGGTGAGCCGATGGGGCTCGTTTGCGGGGTGTTTGGTCTGAGGCATGGGTCAAAGGCTCTGATGTCTGGCAGAATTATACGCACCTGAGTCCGTATTGCCTTATTCCCATGTCTGCTTCTGCCCCCGATCTACCTGCGCTGGCCCAATCGATCAAGGATTGGGGCCGAGAGCTCGGTTTTGCCCATGTCGGCATCACCGGGGTGGACCTGGGCGAGCATGAAAAACATCTGGAACGCTGGCTCGAGGCGGGCTACCACGGCGAAATGGATTACATGGGCGCCCACGGCAGCAAGCGCTCGCACCCCGATGAGCTGGTGCCCGGCACCTTGCGCGTGGTGTCGCTGCGCATGGACTACCTGCCGGGCGATACGCGCATGGCCCAGCAACTGGCGCAACCAGAAAAAGCCTACATCTCCCGCTACGCCCTGGGCCGCGACTACCACAAGCTGGTGCGCAAACGCGTGCAGCACCTGGCCGAGCGCATCCAGAAGGATATCGGCCCGTTCGGCTTCAGGGCCTTTGTCGACAGCGCCCCGGTGCTGGAAAAGGCCATTGCCGAGCAGGCTGGCCTGGGCTGGATCGGCAAGAACACCCTGCTGCTCAACCGCAAGGCCGGCAGTTACTTCTTTCTTGCCGAGCTGTTTGTCGACATGCCGCTGCCGGTCGACCCGCCGCAGGCCAGCGAACACTGCGGCCGCTGCAGCGCCTGCCTGGACATCTGCCCGACCCAGGCCTTTGTCGGCCCCTATGTGCTGGATGCCCGGCGCTGTATCTCCTACCTGACCATCGAACTGAAAAGCGCGATCCCGGAAGATCTGCGACCGTTGATCGGCAATCGGGTATTTGGCTGCGATGACTGCCAGATCGTCTGCCCATGGAACCGCTTCGCCCGACCGAGCGGTGAAAACGACTTCAAGCCCCGGCACAACCTCGACAGCGCCGGGCTTGCCGAGCTGTTCATGTGGGATGAACAGACCTTCCTCGACAGCACTGAAGGCTCGCCGCTGCGCCGTGCCGGCTATGAGCGCTGGTTGCGCAACCTGGCGGTGGGGCTTGGCAATGCGCCGTCGACCATCCAGATACTGGAGGCGCTCAAGGCGCGGCAGGATTTTCCGTCGGAGCTGGTGCGTGAGCATGTGCAGTGGGCGCTGGCGCAGCACGCCATGAAAGCAGCGGCAAGCGCCAAGCCACAAGCGTCAAGCTGATCGCCTCGACTTGCAGCTTGTGGCTTGCCACTTGCCGCTTAAGCCTTCAATGCTCGTCGTTGTAATGAAACTTGGGCATTTCCCAGTGGAAGCGAATCGCCAGCAGGCGTAGCAGGAAGCCGCCGAACAGGGTCAGCAGAATCGCCTGCTCGCCTGGCACATTGAAGTACACGCAGCCCAGGTAAAACCAGGCCGCGGCGAACGACACACTGGCATACAGCTCCCGACGGAAGATCAGCGGAATATCGTTACAGAAGATATCCCGGAGGATCCCGCCGAACACCCCGGTAATCACCCCACTGATCGATGCCACCAGCATGCCCTGGCCCATTTCCAGCGCGGTCATGCAGCCGATCAGGGTGAAGGCCACCAGCCCCAGGGCATCGAGCACCAGGAACAGCGAGCGCAAGTGGCGCATCAACGGCGCGATAAAGATCGTCATCAGCGCTGCGAAACTGGTCAGCACCAAGTATTCCGGGTGCTTGACCCAGGTCAGCGGGTAATGCCCCAGCAGCACGTCGCGCACCGAACCACCGCCCAGGGCGGTGATGCAGGCGATCAGCACCACGCCGAACCAGTCCATGCCGCGGCGCCCGGCAGACAGCGCGCCAGTCATGGCTTCGGCAGTGATCGCAATGAGGTAGAGCATCAACAACATGGCGCAGATCCGTGCAAAGGGGCGCGCAGTCTAACCAGTTGCCACAGGCACCAAAAGGGGGCGCCGCGCGGATTGTCTGTACAAGCCGGCGGCGTTGCGATCAGAACTTGATGAAGTGCTGGCGATAGTGGCGCAGTTCGTTGATCGACTCGCGAATATCGTCCAGCGCCAGGTGGGTGCCGCCTTTCTTGAAGCTGTCACGCACTTCAGGGGCCCAGCGTGCTGCCAGCTCCTTGAGGGTCGAGACGTCGAGGTTGCGGTAGTGGAAGTAGTTTTCCAGGCTGCGCATGTGGCGATAGAGGAAGCGGCGGTCCTGGCAGATGCTGTTGCCGCAGATCGGCGACTTGCCCTTTGGCACCCACTGTTCCAGGAAGGCGATGGTCTGCGCCTCGGCTTCGGCCATGCTGACGCGGCTGTCCTTGACCCGCTGGGTCAGGCCGGAGGCGCCGTGGGTGCGGGTGTTCCACTCGTCCATGCGCGCCAGCACCTCGTCACTGTGGTGAATGGCGATCACCGGGCCTTCGGCCAGGGTATTGAGGTCGCTGTCGGTGACGATGGTGGCCATTTCGATAATGACGTCTTGATCCGGATCCAGACCGGTCATTTCCAGGTCGATCCAGATCAGGTTCTGTGGGTTCTGCATGATTCTGCTCCTCGGTAGGTGCGCAGTTTAGCCTAGTGGAGCGTGCTAAACTCCCCGCGGTTAAATATTGCCTCCCGAACACGGAACCTTCATGGCCAAACGCCAGCTCAATCGACGCCAGAACTGGCGCATCGAAAAAATCCAGGGTGAACGCGCTGCCCGCGCCGCCAAACGCGAACAACAGACCCTGAAGGAGCTCGAAGGCGGTGACCTCGGCCCGGAGCAAATGGGCCTGGTCATCGCTCACTTTGGCGTGCAGGTCGAAGTCGAAGCCCAGGACGGCGACGTTGCCGGCCAGGTGTTCCGTTGCCACCTGCGGGCCAACCTGCCGGCGCTGGTCACCGGCGACAAGGTAGTCTGGCGCGCCGGCAACCAGGGCATTGGCGTGATTGTCGCGCAGATGCCGCGCCATACCGAGCTGTGCCGCCCGGACAGCCGTGGCCAGCTCAAACCGGTAGCGGCCAACGTCGACCTGATCGTGATCGTCTTCGCCCCGGCGCCGGAACCCCATGCCAACCTGATCGACCGCTACCTGGTCGCGGCCGAGCATGCCGGCATCCGCCCCTTGCTGCTGCTGAACAAGGCCGACCTGATCGACGAGCAGAACGCTCCGGCGCTCAATGCATTGCTGGCAGTTTACCGCCAGCTTGGCTACCCGTTGCTGGAAGTGTCGGCGCACCACGGCAACGGCATGGAGCAACTGCAGGCCCAGCTTGACGGCCATATCAGCGTGTTCGTCGGTCAGTCCGGGGTTGGCAAGTCGTCGCTGGTCAACAGCCTGCTGCCCGAGGTTCAGACCCGCGTCGGCGATCTGTCGGAATGGTCCGGCCAGGGTACTCACACCACCACCACCGCCCGTCTTTACCACTTCCCCGGTGGTGGCGAGCTTATCGACTCCCCGGGCATCCGCGAATTTGGCCTGGGCCACGTCAGCCGTGCCGATGTCGAAGCCGGCTTTATCGAGTTCACCGACCTGCTCGGCACCTGCCGCTTTCGCGACTGCAAACACGACCGCGAGCCGGGTTGTGCACTGCTCAAGGCCCTCGAAGACGGCCGCGTGCAACAGCAACGGATGAACAGCTACCGCTCGATCATCGCCAGCCTGCCGCAAGACACTTACTGAAACATCTGAGGCCCGGAAACGGGCCTCAAACGGTTCAAAGTAGGACTCATCCGTAGGATTTATTACCCAGCAAAGCAGGAAGCATCTGCTTTGCTGGTCGTACCTTGCTGTGCGAAAGACTTTCGCTGATTGTCACCTTTCAAGATTCGCCGCCATGAAGCGAATCGACCCCATGCCCTGCGTATGAAAGGAATCAACCATGACAATTCAGCCTTTACGCATCAACGCCACTCCCTCCAGCGTGGGAGGGCACTTCTGATGCCAGTCTTTATCAGTTATCGCCACAGCGAACGCCTGGACGCCTTCATCATCAATGAGCGGCTCAAGCTTGAAGGCATCAATACCCAGCTGGACCTGTTCGACAGCGAGGCCCAGCAGACCACCGACGACATCAGCGGAATCATCCGCCGCAACATCAGCCAGTGCACCCACCTGATTGCCGTGCTCGCACCGGAAACCGCCGAGGCCTGGTGGGTGCCCTTCCAGCTTGGCGCCGCCACCCTGGTCAATCGCCGGGTAGCCTTTTACCAGTGCGGCGAGGCCACGCTGCCGGGGTATCTGGAGAAGTGGCCAACCATGACCAACCGCGAACACATCGACCTCTACGTACGCGCCTACCATGACGAGCAAACCTTCAAGCGCTCGATCGACAGCGAAGCCTGCGAGGCCAATGCCACCAACCGCTCCAACGCCGACTTCTTCCATGCCGACCTCAAGGCCAAGATCCGCCGCGGCTTTTAGCCTGTAGCGCCAAGCAAAACGCCCGTGGGCATCGCTGCGCACGGGCGTTTTTTTCAGCTAGCAGGCTTACTGCTTGTTTTCGTCCATCTTCAATACACCGTCTTCGAAGATGTTCAGCTTCTGGCGCAACTCCCGTGGCTGCATCGGCTCGGGCTCGGCCGCCGGGGCTGGCTCCGGGGTCGCCCCTGGAGCCTGCGTCGCGGCGCCTGGCTGGCCGGCTTCGGGGGCGGCAGGCTGGGTCTGCTCGCCTTCGATGGTGCGCTGGGCCTTCTTGGTCAGGACGATGATGTCGATCCGACGGTTGACCGGGTTGAGCGGGTTTTGCCGGTCGAACAGCGACGACGAGGCATAGCCGACCACCCGCGCCACCTGGGTATCCGGGTAGCCACCGGCGACCAGCGCGCGGCGTGCGGCATTGGCGCGGTTGGCCGACAGTTCCCAGTTGCCGAAGTCGCCGGTGCCGGCGTATGGCTTGGCATCGGTATGGCCACTGATGCTGATCTTGTTCGGCACCGCCTTGATGGTGTCGGCCATGGCCAGCAGGATGTCCTCGAAGTACGGCTGCAGGCGCGCGCTGCCAAGGTCGAACATTGGCCGGTTCTCGGCATCCATGATCTGGATGCGCAGCCCGTCCTGGGTGATCTCAAAGAGGATCTGGTCCTTGAACTTCTGCAGTTGCGGGTTCTCTTCAACCTTGTTCTGCAGCTCCTGCAGGAGCAACTCGAGGCGCTCGCGCTCAACCTGCTCGGCCATGTTCTCGACCGTATTCTGGTCGATCGGGATGCTGGACTCAGGCGTTGGCTCGGACTTTTCTTCCGGGTTGATGGTTTTTTCCGGGGCGAGCTGGGGCGAACCGCCCAGGTCGATGATGTACGGCGTGCCGCTTTCGGAAAAGCCGATCGGGTCCTTGAAGTAGCCGGCAATGGCGATCTTCTGTTCCGGTGTGGCCGTCGACAGCAGCCACAGCACCAGGAAGAACGCCATCATCGCCGTAGCGAAGTCGGCGAAGGCAATCTTCCAGGCGCCACCGTGGTGGCCGTCGCCAAAGCGCTTGATGCGCTTGACGATAATGGGCTGATTGTTCTCCATGGCTTAGCGACCGCGAACTGCTTGTTCCAGCTCGGCGAAGCTCGGGCGGTGGGCCGGGAACAGCACCTTGCGCCCGAATTCCACGGCCAGCGATGGCGGCATGCCCGAGGCCGAAGCCACCAGCGAGGCCTTGATCGCCTCGTAGACGTTCAGCTCTTCCTTGGCGTCATGGCGCAGGGAAGTGGCCAGCGGGCCGAAGAAGCCGTAGGCGGCGAGAATACCGAAGAAGGTACCGACCAACGCCGCACCGACGTGCAGGCCAATCGACTTCTGGTCGCCATCGCCCAGCGAGGCCATGGTCACTACGATACCCAGTACCGCGGCAACGATACCGAAGCCGGGCATGCCGTCGGCGATGCCGGTAACGGCGTGGGACGGGTGCTCGAGCTCTTCCTTCATGCTCAGCAGTTCCATGTCGAACAGGCCCTCGAGCTCGTGCGGGGCCATGTTGCCGGTGGACATGATGCGCAGGTAGTCACAGATGAACGCGGTCATGCGTTCGTCACCCAGTACCGCCGGGTACTTGGCGAAAATCGGGCTGGCAGCGGCGTCTTCGATATCGGCTTCGATCGCCATCATGCCTTCGCGACGGGATTTGTTGAGAATCTCGTAGACCAGGCCCAGCACCTCGATATAGAAGGTGTGGGTAAAGCGCGTGCCGAACATCTTCAGCGACTTCTTGATTACATGCATGGTCATGTAACCAGGGTTGGCCTGGAGGAACGCACCGAAAGCAGCACCACCGATGATCAGCACTTCGAAAGGCTGGATCAGGGCCGCAATCTTGCCGTGGGAAAGTACATATCCGCCGAGCACACTCGCGAATACGACGATGATGCCGATAATTTTAGCCATAGATAGAAAGCACTTACTGTCGTGGTCAGGGTCGTGAGCGGAAGTTAAAAAAACTCTTCTTCTACTTATCGGCAGAACTGCGCCAGACTATAGTCAGTCAAGGCGAAAAGCCAGTTCGGCCTACCTCCAGCATGCCTATTGAAACCATCGTGCCAAGTCAAACACCAAAAACACTCGATGCCTGGGTCAAGCTCCTCGATAGCGTGCGCCTGCCGGTTCCGCTGGCCAGCTACGAACGGGTCAAAGCCGCCATTGGCGACAGCCGCCGCTCGTTGCGCGACATCGCCGAACTGATGCAGGACAGCCCGGCACTGGTGCTCAGCGTCATGCGCGAGGCCAACCACCACAGCAATACCGGCCTGGGCGAACCGGCCGAGAGCCTGGAGATCGCCCTCAACCGCCTGGGGCTGGCGCGTACCGCAGAACTGCTGGAGCGCCTGCCGGCGCTGCCCGAAGCCGAAATTGCCCCGACCCTGCGTCAGCTGCAGCTGGTCAGCCAGCACGCCAGCCAGCAGGCCAACGGCCTGTTCGCCAGCCGCCTGGCGCGGCTGTGGCAGGAAATCCATTGGGGCAGCCTGCTGTTTCTGTCACCGCTGTGGCCCCTGGCGCTGACTCACCCCAAGCTTCTCGATGAGTGGGAGCTGCGTGTGGTGCACAAAGGCGAATCGGCACTGCGGGTGGAACAAGAGCTGTTCGGCGTGCGGGTCATGAGCCTGTGCAAGGCCCTGGCCGAACACTGGCGCCTGCCGGACTGGGTAACGCGCGGTTACCATTTACTTCAGGAGGAGCGCCGGCTACTGGCCCAGGCGATCCTCATCGCCCGTGACCAGGACAGCCTGCACCAGCAGCAGCGCCTGGACGATCAACCAAGCCTGCGCCGCTGGTTCAACCAGCCGGCCAATACCGTGCTGCTGGCCAACGGCCTGGCCCTGGCCTCGCAGGTTGGCTGGACCAATGCCCATGTGCAGCGCTGGCAACTGCTCACCAGCCTTTACCTGCAAACGCCGCTGGATGATGTCCAGCAACTGGTGCACCAACAAGCGGCAATCAGCGCCCGTCATCACGCCTGCCCTGGCCTGTTCCACCCGGCCGAGGCGCTGCTCTGGCCATGGCACCAGCAACGCCTGCATCAGGGCCAGATCGCCCCGCCAACGCCTTCGGCCCAGGCCCTGGGCACCTGGCGCAAACTCTGCGGGGAGCTGCTGACCGAGCCCAGCCCGTTCAGCAATGCTATCCACCTGACGACGTTGGCTCGCGACGCGCTGGTCGCCTGCGGCATGCAGCGGGTGATGCTGCTGATGACCGACAAGACCCTGAGCCAGCTGCGCGTCCACCAGATTGCCGGCCTGCCGGCGGAAGCCGCCAGCCTGGTGCTGCCGATTGAACAAAGCAAACTGCTGCAACGGTTGCTGAGCAAAACGGCGCAACTGCGCCTGACCCCGGAAAACCACGCGCAGTTCTCAGCCCTGCTGCCGCCCAGCCTGCGCGCCCTGTTTCGCAGCGAACACGTGCTGCTGCGCTCGCTGTCGAGCAATGGCCGGGTGGTGATGCTGCTGGTCGCCGACCAGGGCGGCAAGCCGTTGGCGGACGTCAGCGTGCAAGCCTTCGGCAAAACCGCGCAATGCATCGAGCGGGCCCTGACCGCCTTCAGCAACCGCAGCGCCTGAGCCATGCGCTACAATCGCCCCCTCTGTTCCGCCCTGGAGACTCTGGATGACTGACTTTTCTGGCCTGCCCCTGGTTATCGAGCCGGCAGACCTGCTAACCCGCCTGGATGCGCCAGAGTTGATCCTGGTCGACCTAACCAGCCCCAACCGCTATGCCAGCGGGCATATTCCGGGGGCGCGCTTCGTCGACTTCAAGCGCACCCAGCTAGGCCAGCCTCCTGCGCCGGGCCTGTTGCCGGCCAAGGCCGACCTGGAAAAACTCTTCGCCGAGCTCGGCCATAACGCCAATGCGGTCTATGTGGTCTATGACGACGAGGGCGGCGGCTGGGCCGGGCGTTTCATCTGGTTGCTGGATGTAATCGGTCACTCCCGTTACCACTACCTCAACGGCGGTGTCCACGCGTGGCCAGCGAGCAACCTCAACACTGAAGTACCCGACGCTGCCAGCGGCACGGTCAACCTGACCCTGCACGAAGAGCCTACGGCCACCCGCGAATACCTGCAAAGCCGCCTCAACGCTGCCGACCTGGTGATCTGGGACGCGCGCAGCCCGGCCGAATACCGCGGCGAGAAAGTTCTCGCAGCCAAGGGCGGGCACATTCCCGGCGCAGTCAATTTCGAATGGACCGCCGGCATGGACCTGAACGATCACCAGCGCATCCGCAAGGACATGCCCGAGATCCTCGAGCAGCTGGGCATCAGCAAAGACAAGGAAGTGGTCACCCACTGCCAGACCCACCACCGATCCGGCTTTACCTACCTGGTGGCCAAGCATCTGGGCTACCCTCGGGTCAAAGCCTACGCCGGATCCTGGGGCGAATGGGGCAACCACCCCGACACCCCTGTCGAAGTTTAAGGAAACCCAATGAAATCCCGCTTGTTTATCATCAGCCAGTACCTGCTGCCCCACCACCTGCTCTCGCGCCTGGCCGGCTGCGTTGCCGAATGCCGCGTGCGCTGGTTCAAGAACGCCTTCACCAGCTGGTTCGCCAAGCGCTACCAGGTGGACATGTCCCAGGCCCTGGTCGAAGACGTTACCGCCTACGAGCACTTCAACGCCTTCTTCACCCGCGCCCTCAAGCCCGGTGCACGTCCGCTGGATGAAACCCCGGGGGCAATCCTCTGCCCGGCCGACGGTGCCGTCAGCCAGCTCGGCCCGATCGAGCACGGCCGCATCTTCCAGGCCAAGGGCCACAGCTTCAGCGCCCTCGAGCTGCTGGGTGGCGATCCGGCCAATGCCGCGCCGTTCATGGGTGGCCAGTTCGCGACCATCTACCTGTCGCCCAAGGACTACCACCGCGTGCACATGCCGCTGGCCGGCACCTTGCGCGAGATGATCTACGTACCGGGCCGGTTGTTCTCGGTCAACCAGACCACTGCCGAAAACGTTCCGGAGCTGTTCGCCCGCAACGAGCGCGTTGTCTGCCTGTTCGACACCGAGCGCGGGCCGATGGCCGTGGTACTGGTGGGTGCGATGATCGTCGCCTCGATCGAAACCGTCTGGGCCGGCCTGGTAACGCCACCCAAGCGTGAACTGAAGACGGTGCGCTACGACGAAGCCAGCCGCGCGCCGATCCACCTGGAAAAAGGCGCGGAGCTGGGCCGTTTCAAACTCGGTTCGACGGCCGTGGTGCTGTTCGGGCCAGAGCAGGTGAAATGGGCCGAAGAGCTCGGCGCCGGCTCTGCGGTGAGCATGGGCGAGCGCCTGGCACTGCCGGCACAGGCCTGAAACTGAAAAAGCCCGCAGCGATGCGGGCTTTTTTGTACCTGTGGGAGCCAGGTCCGTCAGGCGCGAGCGTCGCGATCGCGAAAACCCAGCAGGTAAAGCACACCATCGAGACCCAGGGTCGAGATCGCCTGCTTGGCCGACTGCTTGACCAGCGGCTTGGCCCGGAACGCCACGCCCAGGCCGGCGATCGCCAGCATCGGCAAGTCGTTGGCGCCATCGCCGACGGCAATGGTCTGCTCCATCTGCAGGCCTTCTTTGCGCGCCAGCTCACCCAGCAGGTCAGCCTTGCGCTGGGCGTCGACGATCGGCTCGACCGCCACGCCGGTCACCTTGCCATCCACCACTTCCAGCTCGTTGGCGAACACGTAGTCGATGCCCAGCTTGGCTTGCAGCTGCTTGGCAAAGTAGGTGAAGCCACCGGAGAGGATGGCGGTCTTGTAACCCAGGCGCTTGAGTTCGGCGAACAGCGTTTCGGCGCCTTCGGTCAGGCGCAGCGACGCACCGATCTGGTCCAGCACGCCAACGTCCAGGCCCTTGAGCAGCGCCAGGCGCTCCTTGAAGCTGGCACGAAAATCCAGCTCGCCACGCATGGCCCGCTCGGTGATTTCCGATACCTGCTCACCGACCCCGGCAGCCTTGGCCAGCTCGTCGATCACTTCGGCTTCGATCAGCGTCGAGTCCATGTCGAACACCGCCAGGCGGCGGTTGCGACGGAACAGCGAATCCTGCTGGAAGGCGATGTCGACGTTCAGCTCCTGGGCGACGCTGAGGAACTCGGCGCGCAGGGCTTGCGGATCAGCCGGCTCGCCACGTACCGAGAACTCGATGCAGCCTTTGCTCTGCTCGGCCGGGGTGTCCAGCGCGACACGGCCCGAGAGGCGATCGATATGGTCGATGTTCAGCCCGTACTTGGCGGTAATCGAGCTGACCCGCTGCAACTGCTCGGCAGTCACCCGACGGGTCAGCAGGGTGACGATGTGCCGGGCTTTGCCCTGGCCTTCGACCCAATTCTGGTAGTCGGCTTCGGAAACCGGGGTAAACCGCACCTGCTGGTCGAGTTCGTTACCCGCAAACTGGATGTTCTTGAGCACCGACGAGGCCTTCTCGGTATCCGGAATTTCGACCAGGATGCCAAAGGACAGGGTGTCGTGAATCACCGCCTGACCGATGTCGAGGATGTTCACTCCACCCTGGGCCAGGACGCCGGTGATGGCGGCGGTAAGACCCGGGCGGTCTTCACCGGTGATGTTAATCAGAACGATTTCGCGCAAGACGGGCTCCGACTCGTTGAAAAAAAGCGCATTCTACCGATTTTCGCTGACCATCGGGCGCAGTCGATACTTTGCCCGCCCCTGAGCGCTCGCTATACTGCGCAGCAACTTCTCCGACATAAAGAGCCGCGCTCTGTGAACCGGCCCACGCCCGTTAAGACCGACAACTTCTTCCTGCTGATCTTCCACGCCCTGCGCCAACGCCGAATACCGCTGGCGCTGCGTATCGCCTGCCATAACGTGTTTCTGGTGGCACTGGCGCTGGTGATCTACGCCTGCGTGATGGGCCTGCAGTTCAAGGAAGCCATGCATGAGCAGGCCGATGCCCTCGGGCAGAGCCTGACCACCCAGACCGCCACCTCGGCCACCGAGCTGCTGGTGTCCAACGACATCCTCAGCCTCAACGTGCTGCTGGGCAACCTGGTGAAGAACCCGCTGGTGGCCCATGCGGCGATCTACAGCGTCGACAACCGGATCCTCGCCGAAGCCGGCCAGCGCCCGAAAAACGGCCTGCTGGGTGAAGCCGAAGGCCTGTACCAGACCAAGATCACCTTCCAGGACGTGACCGCCGGGCAACTGCGCATCAGCCTGGACATGAGCCAGTTCCAGCAGCCGCTGACCATCAGCCTGCAGAGCATGGGCATCCTTGCCGGTATCCTGCTGGCCCTGGCGCTAGCCATGAGCCTGCGCCTGGGCCGCTACATCTCCACGCCGCTGTTGCAGCTGCGGGTCTGGCTGCGCGACATCAACGAGTTCACCCCGGCCATCGAACGCCAGGATGAAATCGGCGACCTGGCGCGTCAGCTGCACACCCGCCTGGCCCCGCCACCACGGGAAATCGAGCCTGAAGAAGAGTCCTTCGATGAGGATGAGGATGAGCCGGAGTTCGAAGTGCGCAACCTGCGCGACCCGAGCTTCGACGAACAACCGGCTGTGGCCAAGGCCGCCAAACCGGTCAAGCCTGTAGCGGACGACGACAGCGATGACGCCTTCGCCGACCTGCTCGACGAGGACCACAGCCCCGCCCCTGCCCTGGCAGCCCCGGTCAACCGCGAGCCACAGGCCAGCGCCGTGCTGGCGGTGCAACTGGGCTCCCAGGAGCAACTGCGACGCCTGCCGCGCACGCGCCTGACCGAGCTGCTGGAACGCTACCGCGACTGCCTCGACCAGGCAGCCTCACTGTATGAAAGCGAAGTGCATACCCTCAACGACGGCAGCACCCTGCTGTTGTTCCACAGCCAGGACAGCGGCGAGGACTACCTCACCAATGCCATCTGCTGTGGCGAGCTGCTGCGTGCCCTGGGCCATGAGCTGCAAATCGAAGTGGCCGACAGCGGCATTACCCTGCAACTGCAGCTGGGCCTGGCCCTGGGTGAAGACCTGCACGGCCTGAGCCAGATCGACCTGCTGCTGACCGAAAAAGCCCAGGACGCCCTGGCCCTGTCGCAGCACAGCCGCAACCTGCTGCTGGTCGAGCGCAAGATCAGCGACGACGCCCTGGTTCGTCAGCGTGCGCGGATTCGCCCGATCGCCAGCCCCGAAGGCGCTTGCTGTGTCGAGCGTCTGATGGAGCCGTACCCATCGATGCTGGAGCGGCAACTGGCGCGGATGCATGAGCGCCGGGTCAAGAGCTGACCCCTTGGCAGAGCAAAAGCCCGCAGTGATGCGGGCTTTTTTATGGCTTTTCACGGAATCCCGGGTTGGGATGTTGAGGCTGCGAGTTTATCCATTCAGTTTGGGGCTGCTGCTGGCCCCTTCCGCCTTTACGGCGGCCTACTTTTCTCTTGGGAAGAAGTAGGCAAAACCGCTTGCTCCTGCATACGGCCCTACGCTGGAGCGAGCGGTTTTGGTTCCTTTTGCCAAGAACAAAAGGGACCCGCCGTAAGGGCGGAAGGGGCCAACAGCGGCGCCACACCGAATGGATAAGTCCGCAACCCAACCCAAGAATCATAGCCCCCGGGATTCCGTGAAGAACCTTTTTTATTGCCCTGTAGGAGCGGGCTTGCCCCGCAAAAACGCTAGCAACCCGATGTGTCGCCTGCGCCGGCCGCATCGCGGGTCAAGTCGGATCGCCGCACCGCCGCTCCCACACGGGCACAAAAAAGCCCGCATCGCTGCGGGCTTCTTGTAAGTCCTCGACTTAGAAGCGGAACACTTCCAGGTCGGTACGAATCGGCGTAGCCAACGGGATCTTCGGCTTTTCCGGCTCTTTGCGCACTTGTACCGGTGCAGCTTTCTTCGGTTGTTGTTCTTCCACCACTGCCGGCTGGTTGGCCAGCGGCTTCAAGGCAATGCTCAACTGCTCGGCGAGCTTTTGCAGCAACTGGCCCTGGGCTTGTACCTGGGCGCTCTCGCTACCCTGGTGCTGCTGCTCCAGGTGCACGATGCGGTTGTCACGGACCTGGCCACGGCGATCGAGCAGGCGCCACTGGGCGTCGAGAATCGCTGGCTGGTTGGTGCCGGAGTCCAGGCGGGTAATCGACAGCAGCACTTGTACATCCGGGGTGAAACCGGTGCTGGCCGGGGCCAGGACCACACGTTGGCTGTCCAGACGCCAGGCCAGCTGACGGACCAGCAACTGGTCGATGTCGGCCGACAGGCTACCGGCCCAGCGGCCATCGGTGGCAGCAGTCAGGCTGCCATCGGCCTGGCGTTGCAGCAGGGTTTCGCGTTGCAGGTAGTCGGCAATCGACACTGGGCCGAGAACCACTGCCATACCCGCGCTTTGCTTGGGTTGGCCAGGCTCACCGCTGTCGAGCTGATACAGGGATACCGGTTGGTGCATGCTGCAACCAGCCAGTCCGAGCACGCCACACAGCAGAACCAACGGAAGGCGCAGAAATTTCATCATCCCATCCAGGCGGTCGCCACAAGGCAAACCGCAGTGATACTCATATAGATTCGTTCGGATACACAGCCACGCTGGTACCGCAAGGGGCCTATCATCCGCGAAATAGCGGCTCGACTCCAGTGTTTCAACCGCGAACGGGCACGAAAATACCCGTTCAGGCTGTCTAACCCGGCTTATCCGGGAATTTCGACCAACAGCGCGTCAACCCGCTGGAAGCCACGGGGCAATTTGTTGCCCCGGCGCCCACGTTCGCCCTTGTAATGCTCAAGGTCGTCGGCCTTCAGAGACAGGGTACGCTTGCCGGCCTGCAATACAAGGGTCGCGCCGTCGGGAATGACCGCCAGATCAGTGACAAATTCTTCACGCGAGGCCACCCGGTCGCCCGGGATGCCGATGATCTTGTTGCCCTTGCCCTTGCCCAGTTGCGGCAGGTCGCTGACCTTGAAGATCAGCAGGCGGCCTTCGGTGGTCACCGCCGCCAGCCAGTTGTGCTCGCGATCGGCGACCGGGCGCGGGGCAATGACCTTGGCACCGTTGGGCAGGCTGAGCAGGGCTTTACCGGCCTTGTTCTTGGCCTGCAGGTCCTCGCCCTTGACCACGAAGCCGTAACCGGCGTCGGAGGCGATCACATACAAGGCGTCATCTTCGGGCAGCAGCACGCAGTCGAAGCTTGCGCCCGGTGGCGGCGTCAGACGGCCGGTCAACGGCTCGCCCTGGCCCCGGGCCGATGGCAAGGTGTGGGCGGCCAGCGAGTAGCTGCGGCCGGTGGAGTCGATCAGCACGGCAAACTGGTTCGAGCGCCCGGCAGCGGCGGCCTTGAAGCCATCGCCAGCCTTGTAGGAAAGGCCCGTGGCGTCGATATCGTGGCCCTTGGCGCAACGCACCCAGCCCTTCTCCGAGAGCACCACGGTGACCGGTTCGGTCGGCATCAGCTCGTTTTCCGACAGGGCCTTGGCTTCGGCACGGGCGACGATTGGCGAGCGGCGGTCGTCGCCGTAGGTTTCGGCATCCTTGATCAGCTCGGCACGCACCAGCTTGCGCAGCTTGGTTTCGCTGCCCAGCAGGGCAATCAGCTTGGCTTGTTCCTTGGCCAGTTCGTCCTGCTCGTTGCGGATCTTCATCTCTTCCAGGCGCGCCAGTTGGCGCAGGCGGGTCTCGAGGATGTACTCGGCCTGGGTTTCAGTAAGGTCGAAGCGGGCAATCAGCGCAGCTTTCGGCTGGTCCTCGGTGCGGATGATGTGGATAACTTCATCCAGGTTGAGGAAGGCTACCAACAGGCCTTCGAGCAGGTGCAGGCGGCGCTCGACCTTGTCGAGGCGGAACTTCAGCCGGCGGCGCACCGTCTGCACGCGGAATTCCAGCCATTCGACCAGCAGCGCCCGCAGGTTTTTCAGCTGCGGGCGGCCATCCAGGCCGATGATGTTGACGTTGACCCGGTAGCTGGACTCAAGATCGGTGGTAGCGAACAGGTGCTGCATCAGCTCGTCGAGGTCAACCCGGTTGGAGCGGGCGATGATGACGATGCGGCACGGGTTCTCGTGGTCCGACTCGTCGCGCAGGTCGGCGACCATCGGCAGCTTCTTGGCCTGCATCTGCGCGGCGATCTGCTCCAGCACCTTGGCCCCGGAGACCTGGTGCGGCAACGCGGTAACGACGATATCGCCGTCCTCAATGCGGTAAACCGCGCGCATGCGCACCGAACCACGGCCACTTTCGTAGATTTTCAGCAGTTCGGCACGCGGGGTGATGATCTCGGCTTCGGTCGGGTAGTCCGGGCCCTGGATATGCTCGCAGAGCTGCTCGACCGTGGCCTTGGGCTCATCGAGCAGGCGTACGCAGGCCGAGGCGACTTCGCGCAGGTTGTGTGGCGGCACGTCGGTGGCCATGCCCACGGCGATACCGGTGGTGCCGTTGAGCAGGATGTTCGGCAGGCGCGCCGGCAGCACCGCAGGCTCATCGAGGGTGCCGTCGAAGTTCGGCACCCAGTCCGCAGTGCCCTGGCCCAGCTCGCTGAGCAGTACTTCGGAGTAGCGCGACAGGCGCGCCTCGGTGTAGCGCATGGCGGCGAAGGACTTCGGATCATCCGGCGCCCCCCAGTTGCCCTGGCCATCGACCAGGGTGTAGCGGTAGCTGAACGGCTGCGCCATCAGCACCATGGCTTCATAGCAGGCCGAGTCGCCATGGGGGTGGAACTTGCCGAGCACGTCACCGACGGTACGCGCCGACTTCTTGTGCTTGGAGTCGGCGTCCAGGCCCAGTTCGCTCATGGCATAGACGATGCGCCGTTGCACCGGCTTCAGGCCGTCGCCGATATGCGGCAAGGCGCGGTCCATGATCACGTACATGGAGTAGTTGAGGTAGGCCTGTTCGGTGAAGTCAGCCAGTGACCGGCGCTCTACGCCATCGAGGCTGAGATCAAGGGAGTCGCTCATGCGGGCCTCATCATTTCAGGTTCTGGCGCAGCAGCAAGGTGCCGCCACGCTGGGTAAATTCGAGTTGTTTCAGGGCACTCATGCCCAGTAAAACCTGTTCGCCATCGAGCCCCGGCACCACCAGCGCGCGCACATTGCGCAGGAGGATATCGCCCAGCTGCAGCTGGTCCAGGCGCGTGCGGTAGCCCTGGGTGCGGCCATTGGCGGTGCTCAACATCACCGGCGCGCCGCGCTCCAGGCCTAGCTTGCCGGCCAGGGCTTCGGGGATCGCCACGTCGGTCGCCCCGGTATCGAGCAGAAAATGTACCGTCTGGCCGTTGATCCGGCCATCGGCGACGAAATGCCCCTGGCCGTTGCCGGCCAGTTGCACTTCGATGTAACCCTCGCCGTGTTGCGAGGTGACCACGGCATTGGGGTTGGCCTGACGCTGCTCCCATTCGCCGAAAAAGCGCGTGGCCAGGAACAATCCGGCCGCCCAGGCCAGAATCAGCAGTACCCGGCCAGCACGCTTGCCCGGCGGCTGGCTCACGATTTGCCACTCCAGCCGCCGGCCGGCGCGGCAAAGCGCCAGACAATCGGTCGCGATTCGCCGTCCTGGCGGGTCGCACCGTTGTTGTCCAGGCCAATCCAGGCGCCCTTGTCATCGATCACCAGCGCCTCGGCCAGGCCGAATGGCTGCGAGTAACGCCGGGGTTCGGCCAGGGCATCGGCGGCAAACGACCAGCAGCGCTCGACCTTGGCTGTCTGCGCATCACGCCGGCAAATGCGATAGGCGTTGCGCTCCAGGGTAAAGAGCTTGTCGTTGAACAGGGCCAGGTCGGCAAAGTCGCGCGACACCGGGCGCGGCCTGGGCATCTGCGGCGGCTGCATCTCGACCCCGGCTTCGCTGAGCAGCACACAACCGTTGCCGCAGTTCCAGGTGGTCTGCTGGCGGTTGATCAGCAGCAGGCCGCGGCGCTCGCGCTCGGCCGCCAGCCAGATACGGTCGCCGGCCGGGCTCACCGCCAGGCCTTCGAACAGTGCATTGAAGTGCAGCAGCATGCCGCTGGCCCGCGCCTGGCGGACCATGCTCGGGTCGATCTTCAGCCAGTTGGGCGCGCCTTCCATTGGCACCTGCAGCACGGCCGCATGGGCTTCACTGACCAGGTAATGGTTGCCGGCGGCATCACAGCTGATGCCTTCGAAGTCCAGCTCGCCGCCGCGCACCTGCGCGGCAGCCCAGGTGCGCGAGCGCAAGCCCCAGGGCAAACCGCTGTCCGGTACCGGCGGTACATCCATGTGTAGCGCTTCGGCTTGCCAGACGGCAGCCGAGGTATCCAGGCGGTAAAGCAGCTCGTCATCGCGGTCGGAAACCGCCCACAGCCCGCCTCGGCATTCGCTCAGGCCAGACAGATTGCCGCCACGCATGCCCTCGACCGGGTGTTCGGCGACCAGCTTGAGCTCCGGCCACGGCGCGGCCAGTGCCGGAAGCGTCAACAGCGCCAGAGCCGCAGTCAGGGCCACACGTATCAAGCCAGGACCTCGGCCAGGTTGCCTTTGGATTCCAGCCAGCTCTTGCGATCGCCGGCGCGCTTCTTGGCCAGCAGCATGTCCATGATTTCGCGGGTGCCGTCCAGGTCGTCGAGGGTCAGCTGGACCAGGCGTCGGGTGTTCGGGTCCATGGTGGTTTCCCGCAGTTGCGGCGGGTTCATCTCACCCAGGCCCTTGAATCGGGTGACCTGCGGCTTGCCGCGCTTCTTCTCGGCCACCAGCCGGTCGAGGATGCCGTCGCGTTCGGCTTCGTCGAGGGCGTAGTAGATTTCCTTGCCCAGGTCGATGCGATACAGCGGTGGCATGGCCACATAGACGTGGCCGGCTTCGACCAGCGGGCGGAAATGCTGGACGAACAGCGCGCAGAGCAAGGTGGCGATGTGCAGGCCGTCGGAGTCGGCGTCGGCAAGGATGCAGATCTTGCCGTAGCGCAACTGGCTCATGTCGGCAGCGCCGGGATCGACGCCAATGGCCACGGCAATGTTGTGCACTTCCTGGCTGGCCAGGACTTCGCCGCCATCGACTTCCCAGGTGTTGAGGATCTTGCCGCGCAGCGGCAGGATGGCCTGGAACTCTTTGTCCCGCGCCTGCTTGGCCGAACCGCCGGCCGAGTCACCCTCGACCAGGAACAGCTCGGCGCGCATCGGGTCCTGGCCGGCGCAGTCGGCCAGCTTGCCCGGCAGTGCCGGCCCCTGGGTGACGCGCTTGCGCTCGACCTTCTTGCTCGCCTTCAGGCGCCGGCCGGCGTTGTTGATCGCCAGCTCCGCCAGCTGCATGCCCACCTCCGGGTGAGCGTTGAGCCACAGGCTGAAGGCATCCTTGACCACGCCAGAAACGAACGCGGCAGCCTCGCGCGAGGACAGACGCTCTTTGGTCTGCCCGGAGAACTGCGGCTCCTGCATTTTCATCGAAAGCACGAAGCTGATGCGCTCCCAGACGTCTTCCGGCGCCAGCTTGACGCCGCGCGGCAGCAGGTTGCGGAACTCGCAGAACTCGCGCATGGCATCGAGCAGGCCCTGGCGCAGACCGTTGACGTGGGTACCGCCCTGGGCCGTGGGGATCAGGTTGACGTAGCTTTCCTGGACACTGTCGCCGCCTTCGGGCAGCCACAGCAGGGCCCAGTCGACCGCCTCTTTGTTACCGGCCAGGCTGCCGCAGAATGGCTCGTCGGGCAGGCGCAGGAACTCGCTGACCGAGTCGACCAGATAGGAGCGCAGGCCGTCTTCGTAGTGCCACTCGACCTTCTCGCCGGTGCCTTTGTCTTCGAAGCTGACCAGCAGCCCCGGGCACAATACGGCCTTGGCCTTGAGCACGTGCTTGAGGCGGCTGATGGAGAATTTCGGCGAATCGAAATACTTGGGGTCCGGAGCGAAGTACACGCTGGTGCCGGTGTTGCGCTTGCCAACGCTGCCGACTACTTCAAGCTCGGTGGCCTTGTAGCCATCGGCGAAGGTCATCTGGTACTCATTGCCGTCGCGCTTGACCTTGACCCGCACCTGGCTGGACAAGGCGTTGACCACCGAAATACCCACCCCGTGCAGGCCGCCGGAGAACTGGTAGTTCTTGTTCGAGAACTTGCCACCCGCGTGCAGCTTGGTGAGGATCAGCTCGACCCCGGACACGCCCTCTTCAGGGTGGATGTCCACCGGCATGCCGCGACCATCGTCGGACACTTCCAGGGAATGGTCGGCGTGGAGGATCACCTGCACCGACTTGGCGTGCCCGGCCAGGGCTTCGTCGACACTGTTGTCGATCACTTCCTGGGCCAGGTGGTTCGGCCGGCTGGTGTCGGTGTACATGCCCGGGCGCTTGCGCACCGGGTCAAGGCCGGAGAGGACTTCGATGGCGTCTGCGTTATAGGCACTAGCGCTGGGAATGGCCATGGGTTCTCGTCGTCAGTCGTGGGTGAAAATAGGTTATCAAAATACAGAAAAATCGAGTGTTTGATACTGCTGCGGGGCAATGCCGGCAAAGCTCAGCAGGGCTGGCAGGCGTTCGGCAAAGCCCTGGAAGCTGTGATCGCCACCGGCCTGGATGCGCAGTGCACAGGCACGGTAGAACTGCTCGGCCTGGCGGTAGTCCAGGGTTTCATCGGCGGTCTGCAGCCACACTTGAAAGCGCCCGGCATCGGTCGGCGCCGGCACTTCCAGCTCGGCCAGAGCCTGCACGTGGTCCAGGGTCAGTTCCCAGGTTTCGCCGGTATAGAGGTTCTGCTGCGGCCCCAGGTAGCCGTCGAACAGCCGGTGCGGGTTGATCGCCGGGTTGACCAGCAGGGCCTTGAGCCCGTGGCGCTCGGCCAGATGGGTGGCATAGTAGCCGCCGAGCGAGCTGCCGACCAGTAATGGCGATTCGAGCTCGGCAATCGCCGCCTCAAGCTGGGCGATGGCCTGGCGCGGGTGATGATGCAGGGCCGGCACGCGCAGGCGCTCGGCCAGCCCCAGCTGGGCCATGACCGCTACCAGCTGGCTGGCCTTCTTCGACGACGGCGCGCTGTTGAACCCGTGAATATAGAGAATCGAACCCGACATGCCGCCCCCGATGCGCCTTGAATGCCTGGATCGCCAGGCAGGAAAGCGCGCATTTTAGCCTGTTAGACGGCAGATGCAGCAGTTTCAGCGATTTGGCAACACTTAATAGCCGTCGCCTTCGTAGTCGACGGTGAATTCGAAGTCGCTGACCCGCGACACGCCGGTGTCGATCGAGCCGTCCGCCTGCAGGCGCAGCCAGCGGTAGCCGGGGGCCTGCTCGCCGACTTTGAAGTCTTCGCTGCGCGGCTCGAACTGGATGCAGGTCGAGGGTGAGGCCAATAGCCGCACGCCGTCGCGAACCTGGTCCCACTCCTGGTGAATATGGCCCCAGAGCAAGGCCCGTACCTGTGGATAACCTTGCAGCACAGCAAACAGTGCGTCGGCGTTGCGCAAGCCGATCGGCGCCATCCAGGCGCAGTCGATAGATACCGGTTGGTGATGGAAACAGATCAGGTGATGGCGCTCGGGCGCTTCGTCCAAGGCGCTCTTTAGCAACCTGAGCTGGCCGTCATCGAGCAAGCCCGGCACCGAACCGGCCACCGCCGAGTTGAGCATGAGGATTCGCCAATTGCCGATATCCACCTGCGGATCAAGCAAATCAGTGCCCTGCGCCGCCTGTTCCATTGGCAGCGGCTCGTCATGGTTGCCGGCGAGCCAGCGCGCGGGGGCCTCAAGGCTCGCGGTCAGGTCACGAAAACAGCGGTAGGACTCGACCGAACCATCCTGGGATAAATCGCCGGTGGCCAGCAGCAGGTCGATCCGCGGCTGCTCGTCGCGTACCCGCTCGATCACCCGCTGCAGGCTGTCGCGGGTATTCATGCCCAGCAGCGTGCCTTGCGCGTCGGCAAACAAATGACTGTCGGTCAGTTGCACCAGATACACCGGCGCGTCGCTAGGGGGGATCGATGGTTGCGGCAAGGGCCGACTCCTTGAACGGATTCAGCGCGATTATGGCGGCTGGCGGGCGTTGAGCAAATACTCGAAAACGACCGTCATCACATTTCAGCGAACGACGGCCAACTCATGGCCACAGGCCAGGCAATGGCTCAGCCATTCACCGAGGAACAGATTGAGCTGGGCCTTTTCGTCCGGCTGGTGCATGGCCGCATTGGGGTACGGATAGATACTGCGAAAACGCCGGGCGTGCTCGGCGCTGACCACTTCGGCCATGCGCGCGTCGTGGTAGACCTGCACCTCCAGCTGCGGCACCGGCAGCCAGGGCAGGCTGTGCTCCTGGCGCACGCGCAAGGTGGTGGTGTAGGGACAGGCGAGCACTACATCGAGGACCAGCACGCCAAGCATCTGGTCGCCCTGGGTCATGCCGATCCGGCGCGAGCTCTGGGTGCTGCGCATGTCGGGCAGCAGGCGCATCAGGCGCGCATAGTTGGCCTCGCAGGCAGCCTGCAACCCGACCAGATCTACCCGGTAGCGCTCGCGCAGCAGATTCACGACCATAGCCCCCTGACTTCAGCGCGGTTCAAGGCCAGCCATTGCAAGGCAATGATGGTTGCCGCGTTGGCAATTTTGCCGTCGCGCACGGCCTGCAGCGCATCCTCGAACGCCCAGACCTTCACGCGAATATCCTCGCCTTCTTCTTCCAGCCCGTGCAGGCCACCGGCCCCAACGCTGCTGCAACGGCCCAGGTAAAGATGCACAAACTCGTCGCTGCCGCCCGGTGACGGGAAATACCGGGTCATCGGCCACAACGTACTGAACACCAGCCCAGCTTCCTCCTCGGCCTCACGGTGTGCAACTTCTTCCGGTTGTTCGTCCTTGTCGATCAGACCGGCGACCAGTTCGATCAGCCAGGGGTTGTCGACCTTGCCGATGGCGCCGACGCGAAACTGCTCGATCAGCACCACTTCGTCGCGCTGGGCATCGTAAGGCAGCACACACACCGCATCATGGCGCACGAACAGCTCGCGGCTGATCTCACGACCCATGCCACCGGCGAACAGCTCGTGGCGCAGGCGCACCTTGTCGAGGCGGTAGAAGCCCTTGTAGCAAGTGGCCCGATCGACGATCTCGACCTGGCTGGGCACAGCGTTGTTGAACGTGTCAGACATGGGAATCCTCATTACCTCATTTACCGCATCGCGCCATCCTAACCTGCGTACCGCTGCGTTTCACCTCTTTAAAGATACCGTCCAGGCTGCGAGGATAGGCACCCCGCTGGTCTATTCAGCTTAGTGGCGAACTGAAGGCCTTGCCGACGGTCCAAGTCCGATCACCTTTGCCTTACAAGGATCATCATGACGCTTGTGAAACTGACTTCCGTGGCCGTGCTGGCCCTGGCCCTTGGCGCTTGTCAGAGCCTGTTCCAGCCCAACATGCGCACGCCGCTGGAGGTCAAGCGCGACCGTTGGGAGCACATCAAGCCCGGTTGCAGCAATGCCGATTGCCCGCTGGTCAACATCGACACCATCCACTTCCCGGCCAACCCCAAGCTGGACGGGATCGTCGAGAAACGCCTGCTGCAACTGACCCAGGACAACGAGCGCAGCGCCCTGCCCAGCTCGCTCAAAGCCTACGAAGAGCAGTTCATGGCCAGCGCACAAAGCCGCAACAGCAGCTACCTGCAAGCCAAGGTACGCGAGCAGCATGACGGACTGGTGATCATCGAACTGTCCAGCTACCTGGACACCGGCGGCGCCCACGGCATGCCCGGACGCGGCTTCATCAACTATTCGCGCCAGCAGGACAAGGTACTGAGCCTGCAGGACATGCTGGTGCCGGGCCAGGAAGCGACCTTCTGGAAGACCGCCGAAGAAGCCCATAAAGGCTGGCTGATCAGCACCGGCATGGACAAGGACGCCGAGTTCGTCAAGACCTGGCCGTTCCGCCAGACCCCGCACATCGCCCTGACCTACGGCGCGGTGGTGCTGAAGTACGAGGTCTATGCCATCGCCCCGTACTCCATGGGCCATATCGAGCTGAAAATCCCCTACCCGCGCCTGAACGGCGTGATCAGGCCGGAGTTGTTTCCCGGTCGCGGCTGACTGCCGGCGCGGCGGCCCAATAGACCACCCCTGCCAGCAGCAAGGCCGGCAGGGTCGAGCCGACGTTCGGCGCGTAGTGCGCCAGCAAATGGTAAGCCGCTACGCCAATCGCCCAGGCCAGCAATGCCGGCCAGTGCAGGCTGTGGATCGGGCTTGAGTCGCTGCGCCGGCGGCGGACGATGAAGTGATCGACCAGCACCACGCCGAACAGCGGCGCGAACACCGAGCCGATCAGCAACAGGAAGTTCTGGTACTGCGCCAGCGGCGCCAAGCTGGCGATCAGGGTGCACAGCACGCCAATGGCCAAGGCCAGGTGCTCGACCTTCAAGCGCAGCAGAAAACCTGTGGAGACCGCCGCCGAGTGAATATCGGCAAAAGCTTTTTCCGACTCATCGAGCAGGATCAGCAGCAACGGAATGCCCAGGCCGGCGCCAGCCAGGGCCAGCAGCAAGGTATTGACCTCGCCCGCCGGGGCAAAGGCCAGGGTGTAGGCCACGCCCAGGCTCATCATCCACACGTTGCCGATGAAATAGCCCAGCGCCGTGCCGGCAAACACCCGGCTGGCGCGCTGGCTGAAGCGTGAGTAGTCGGCAATCAATGGCAGCCACGACAGCGGCATGGCGATGGCAATATCAATGCCGATCGCCAGCGGCATCGAACCATCACCGGCGCGCGCCCACAGCGCGGCCAGGTCGGCCTTGGCAAACAGGTTCCAGGTCAGCCACAGGCAGGCGCCGATCAGCAGCCAGATGCCCCACTTGCGCAAAATCTTGCGCACGAAGGTCAACGGCCCGCTGACCGCCAGCAAGGTGGCCAGCGCGCCGAAGCACAAGGTCCACAGCAACGGATTGGTCAGCACGCTGCCTTCGCCGAAGGCGCGCTCGCCAAGCAGGCTGGCGGCATCGCGCATGACGATGATTTCGAACGAGCCCCAGCCGATCAGTTGCAGGAGGTTGAGCATGGCTGGCAGACGCGCGCCATTGCTGCCCAGGCTGCGGCGCAGGGCGGCCATCGACGACAGGCCGGTATCACTGCCGATGACCGCGACCGCGGCGAGCAGCAACACGCCGACGCTGGTGCCGACGATGATCGCCAGCACAGCATTGGCCAGGCCCAGGCCGGGGCCGAGCAAAGCACCGGTCTGCAGCACCATCAGGCCGATGCCGAGGGAAAACCACAAGGAACAGAGGTCGCGGCCGCTGAGCACGCGTTGCTCGGCGCTGACCGGGTGATCGGGGGAAAACTGGCTGGGTGTGCTCACGAGTGTGGTCTCGACAGGAGGGAAGTAGTTGTTCTTTAAGGCCCTATCGCGGGTCGAGCCCGCTCCCACAGGGGGAGCAGGTTTTACCCGTTAATCGGGTCAGACTTTTTTGTACAACTGGCTGCCTTCCTGGCGGAACCGCTCGGCCTGCTCGCGCATGCCATCCTCGAGCGCCACGTCCACCGCTTCGATGCGCTGGTTGGCAGCGTATTCACGCACTTCCTGGGTGATCTTCATCGAGCAGAACTTCGGCCCGCACATCGAGCAGAAGTGCGCGACCTTGGCCGAATCCTTGGGCAGGGTTTCGTCATGGAAGCTGCGTGCGGTGTCCGGGTCCAGGCCGAGGTTGAACTGGTCTTCCCAGCGGAATTCGAAGCGCGCCTTGGACAGTGCGTTGTCGCGGATCTGCGCGCCGGGATGGCCCTTGGCGAGGTCGGCGGCATGGGCGGCGATCTTGTAGGTGATGATGCCGGTCTTGACGTCATCCTTGTTCGGCAGGCCCAGGTGTTCCTTGGGCGTCACGTAGCAGAGCATGGCGCAACCGAACCAGCCGATCATCGCCGCACCGATGCCCGAGGTAATGTGATCGTAGCCCGGGGCAATGTCGGTGGTCAGCGGGCCAAGGGTGTAGAACGGCGCTTCCTCGCAGCATTCGAGCTGCTTGTCCATGTTCTCCTTGATCAACTGCATCGGCACGTGGCCCGGGCCTTCGATCATGCACTGGACGTCATGCTTCCAGGCGATCTTGGTCAGCTCGCCGAGGGTTTCCAGTTCGCCGAACTGCGCTTCGTCGTTGGCGTCGGCAATCGAGCCCGGACGCAGGCCATCGCCGAGCGAGAAGCTGACGTCGTAGGCCTTCATGATTTCGCAGATTTCGTCGAAGTGGGTGTAGAGGAAGTTCTCTTTGTGGTGCGCCAGGCACCACTTGGCCATGATCGAGCCACCGCGGCTGACGATGCCGGTGACGCGCTTGGCGGTCAGCGGCACATAGCGCAGCAGTACGCCGGCGTGGATGGTGAAGTAGTCAACGCCTTGCTCGGCCTGTTCGATCAGGGTGTCGCGAAACAGCTCCCAGGTCAGGTCTTCGGCCACGCCATTGACCTTCTCAAGGGCCTGGTAGATCGGTACGGTACCGATTGGCACTGGCGAGTTGCGGATGATCCACTCGCGGGTTTCGTGGATGTGCTTGCCGGTGGACAGGTCCATCACCGTGTCCGAGCCCCAGCGGATGCCCCAGGTCAGCTTGGCCACTTCTTCTTCGATGGACGAGCCCAGGGCGCTGTTACCGATGTTGCCGTTGATCTTCACCAGGAAGTTGCGGCCGATGATCATCGGCTCCAGCTCCACGTGGTTGATGTTGGCCGGGATGATCGCGCGGCCGCGGGCGATTTCTTCGCGGACGAATTCGGCGGTGATTTCTTTCGGGATGCTCGCGCCGAAGCTGTGCCCGGCATGCTGTTGGTCAAGCAGGCCGGCGGCACGGGCTTCTTGCAGCTTCATGTTTTCGCGGATGGCAACGTATTCCATCTCGGCGGTGATGATGCCCTGGCGGGCGTAGTGCATCTGGCTGACGTTGGCGCCGGCCTTGGCCCGGCGCGGATTGCGCACGTGGGCAAAACGCAGCTTGGTCAGCTCGGCATCGGCCAGGCGCTGCTGGCCGAAGTACGACGACAGGCCGGCCAGGCGCTCGGTATCGCCACGGGCGTCGATCCAGGCCGAGCGTACGTCGCCCAGGCCCTTGCGCACGTCGATGATAACGCTAGGGTCGGTGTAGGGGCCGGAAGTGTCGTAGACCAGTACCGGGGCGTTGGCTTCGCCGCCGAAGTCGGTCGGGGTGTCGTCGAGGCTGATTTCACGCATGGGCACGCGGATGTCCGGGCGCGAGCCTTCGACATAGATTTTGCGCGAGCGGGTGAATGGCTGTACGGATTGTTGATCGACCCGGGCCGATTCACTCAGATTGGTATATTTTTCTTGTTTACTCATCACAGGCTCTCCAGACGGCTTCCTAGCAGTGGAATGTCGGGGAGAACCTGAAAGGCACGGACGCACCATGGGTGGTGCTGTGCCAAATGCGCGGTGATGCCTGCAGCTGTGGTGGCTGACTCGACATTCCCGGACCTGGCACAAGAGACTCGCCGGGAAAGCGAGAAATCTTGTTCCCTACGCAGGCGCTAACCTGATCAGGTTCAACGGGATCCGGATTATCCGATCTCAGCCTCAACACAAGGCACCCCGACAAGAACGCGGCCAGTCTAAGCTGGAGTGGCATACAAAGCCAAGCACCTGGACATGGACACGATAAATGGCGCAAATAGCGGATTGTTGCAAAATGGCTGCGCAACTACACTCACCAGTTCAGAAATTCTCACCGTTCAAGGATTGCCCTATGCTGCGCAAACTTTCACTGGCCCTTGCCGTGTCTTGTGCTACCAACGGAATGGCCTGGGCAGCGGACGTGCCCCTGTCGGCGAAGACCGACCTGGTCAGCGTCTATCAGGAAGCCGTGAACAATAACGCCGACCTGGCGGCCGCCCGCGCCAACTACGGCGCCCAGAAGGAAGTGGTGCCCCAGGCCCGTGCCGGCCTGCTGCCGAACCTTTCGGCCGGCGCCGAAATGATGAACAACCGCACCAAGATCGACAGCCCTTCGATTACCGCCAACCGCAGCGGCAACTCCTGGTCCGCAACCCTGGCCCAGCCGGTCTTTCGCGCTGATCGCTGGTTCCAGTTGCAAGCGGCCGAAGCGGTCAACGAACAGGCGGCACTGGAGCTGTCGGCCACCGAGCAGAACCTGATCCTGCAAAGCGCCGAAAACTATTTCGCCGTGCTGCGCGCCCAGGACACCCTGGCCTCGACCAAGGCCGAAGAAGCGGCGTTCAAGCGCCAGCTCGACCAGTCCAACGAGCGTTTTGACGTTGGCCTGTCGGACAAGACCGACGTGCTGCAGTCCCAGGCCAGCTACGACACCGCCCGGGCCAACCGCATCGTTGCCCAGCGCCAGGTCGACGACGCCTTCGAGGCGCTGATCACCCTGACCAACCGCGACTACAACTCGGTGCAGGGCATCGTCCACACCTTGCCGGTGCAACTGCCGGTGCCGAACGACGCCAAAGCCTGGGTCGAGACTGCCGGCAAGCAGAACCTCAACCTGCTGGCCACCAACTACGCGGTGAGCGCCGCCGAAGAGACCCTGCACCAGCGCAAGGCCGGGCACGCGCCGACCGTCGATGCGGTAGCGCGCTACCAGAAGGGCGACAACGACAGCCTGGGCTTTTCCAACCCCAACCTCACCGGGCAGAACTACAGCGGCGATGTCGAGCAGACCAGCATCGGCCTGCAGTTGAACATTCCGATCTACAGCGGCGGCCTGACCAGCTCGCAGGTACGCGAGGCTTACCAGCGCCTGAGCCAGAGCGAGCAGCAGCGCGAGAGCCTGCGCCGCCAGGTGGTGGAAAACACCCGCAACCTGCACCGCGCGGTGAACACCGACGTCGAGCAGGTGCAAGCGCGCAAGCAGTCGATCATCTCCAACCAGAGCGCCCTGGAAGCCACCGAAATCGGCTACCAGGTCGGTACCCGCAACATCGTCGACGTGCTCGATGCCCAGCGCCAGCTGTACACCTCGGTGCGTGACTACAACAACACCCGCTACGACTACATCCTCGACAACCTGCGCCTGAAGCAAGCCGCTGGCACCTTGAGCCCGCAGGACCTGAGCGATTTGAGCCGCTACCTGAAACCGGACTACAACCCGGACAAGGACTTCCTGCCGCCAGACCTGGCAGCAGCGGCCAAGGCCAACTTCGAAGCCCGGCCCTGAAAAGCATCGCGGGTCAAGTCGAGGCGTCGCACCGCCGCTCCTACTGTGGGAGCGGCGGTGCGACGCCTCGACTTGACCCGCGATGACGTCAGAGCAAGCGCCCCAAGCCTTCAAGCAAGCGCTGCAAGGCCCCCTGGTTGGCCTTCATCACCGCCAACCCCGCCGCGCCCATGCGCTGCGCATCCCGCGGCAACTCAATCAGGCGGCGAACTTCGGCCGCCAGCCCCTGGGCATCATCGACTTCCTGCAAGGCGCCGGCCTCGCGCAGCATCGCCGCAATTTCCAGGAAGTTGAACAGATGCGGGCCACTGAGCACCGGCAGCGCCAGCGCCGCCGGCTCCAGCAGGTTGTGCCCGCCATTGGCCACCAGGCTGCCGCCTACGAAGGCGATATCGGCCAGGGCATAGAGAAACAGCAGCTCGCCCATGGTGTCGCCAAGCAACACTGCGGTATCAGCCGCGACCGCTTCACCACTGGAACGGCGCACCGTCGGCAACTGCCCGCGGCACAGCTCGAACACGCTGTTAAAGCGCTCCGGGTGACGCGGCACAAGGATCAGCAAGGCGTCGGCATGGTGTTCGCGCAACTGCCGGTGGGCGGCGAGAATGATCGGGTCCTCGCCTTCATGGGTACTGGCCGCGATCCATACCGGCCGCTGGCCGGCCTGCCACTGCTCACGCAGGGCACGGGCGCGCGGCAACAGTTGCTCGTCAATGCTCAGGTCGAACTTGATCGAGCCGGTTACCTGCACGCATTCCGGTCGCGCGCCCAACTGGCGAAAGCGCTGGGCTTCGGTTTCGGTCTGTACCGCGATCAGGCTCATCTCGGCCAGCATCGGTCGGGTCAGGCCAGCAAAGCGCGCATAGCCCCGCGCCGAACGCTCGGACAACCGCGCATTGGCCAGGGCCACCGGAATACCGCGCTGGGCGCACTGATGAATGTGGTTAGGCCACAGCTCGGTCTCCATGATCACCGCAAGCCTGGGCTGCACGTGATCGAGAAAGCGCCCGGCGGCCCAGGGCAAGTCGTAGGGCAGGTAGCAGTGCTGGATGCGCGGCTCGTCGGCGAACATCGCCCGCACCCGCTCAGAACCGGTCGGGGTCATGCAGGTGATGGTGATCGGCAGCTGTGGATAAGCCTGCAGCAAGGCGCGAATCATCGGCGCGGCGGCAATGCTCTCGCCCACCGACACCGCGTGCACCCAGATGCCGCCCCTGGCCATGGCCGGCAGCTTGCAGGCAAAACGCTCGGCGATGCGCTGCCCATAGGCCGGCGCCTTGCGCGAACGCAGGAACAGGCGCAGCGCAACCAGCGGCAGGCCCAGGTGAAACAGCAAGGTATAGAGGGTTCTGTTCATGGCGCCGAAGTGTACTAGCCAATGGCGCGCAAGTGCACTGCGAAGCGTTCGGCCAACCACTGCGCGGCGGGCCCCAGTGGCTCGTCACGGCGCCACACCAGCTCGACCACCAGTGCTGGCGGTGTCCATTCGCTGGCAAGCTCGACCATCTGCGCCTGGTAGGTGGGGTATTGCACCACATGCCGCGGCAACCAGGCCCAGCCCAGGCCACGCATCAGCAATTCGGCCATGGCGTAGAAGCTGTCGGCGCGCCAGATCTGCGGGCTGATCGGCTCGCCACCGGGGTAGCCGCTTTCCTGCGGGGTGATCAGCAACTGGCGGTGGCGGGCCAGGTCCTGACGACTGACGCGCTCAAGACGGGTCAAGGGATGATCCACGGCGCAGGCAGTAACCATCTCGATCCGCCCCACCGCCCGGCGCTCGAGTGATACCGGCATCTGGTCATGGTGGAACAGCAGGCCAAGATCGGCGCGCCGCTCGATCAGCTTGCGCGCCACGTCGCCCTGGGCGCCGCTGGCCATCTGTACTTCGAGCAAGGGAAACTGCCGGGCCAGCTCATCGAGGCTGTCGATCACCGGTTGATAGGGCATGGCCTCATCCTGGGCCACCCGCAATTGCGCCTCTTGCCCGCGCATCAGCGCCAGGGCCCGGCCATCCAGGCGCTCGCACTGGCGCAGCAGCTCGCGGGCATCTTCCAGCAAGGTTGCGCCGGCTTCGCTCAGGCGCGGCTGGCGGCCGCTGCTACGCTCGAACAGGGTCACCCCCAGGTCAGCCTCAAGCAAAGCGATGCCGTTGCTCACCGCCGATTGCGCCTTGCGCTGTTCACGGGCTACTGCCGAGAACGAGCGCAGCTCGGCGACCCGCACGAACATGCGCAACTGCTCCAGATTCCACTGCTCGGCCATCAACCTATCTCCAGAAAAGATAGGTAATGACTTTACCCCATTCAGGCTTGCTCTAGAATGCCCAGCCAGAACAGAGGATCACCGTCATGAATGCCTACACCTACCTGGCTATCGCCATCTGCGCAGAAGTCATCGCCACCGCCTCAATGAAAGCCGTCAAGGGCCTGAGCACGCCCCTGCCGCTGCTACTGATGATCTGTGGCTATGCCGTGGCGTTCTGGATGCTGACCCTGGTGGTGCGCAGCATTCCGGTGGGCATTGCCTATGCCATCTGGTCGGGCCTGGGCATCGTCCTGATCAGCATCGCCGCGCTGGTGATCTACGGCCAGAAGCTGGACCTGCCGGCAATGCTCGGCATGGCCATGATCGTCGGCGGCGTGGTGGTGATCCAGGTCTTCTCGAAAACCGCCGGGCATTGATCGGCAACAGGTGCAATGGCTCACAGGCTGTATACTGGGCGTCTGTCCACGCTTGTGAGGTTCATGCATGCCAACCGTAATTTCCACCGATGTGCTGATCGTCGGCGCCGGAGTCGCAGGCCTCTGGCTCAATGCCCGCCTGCGCCGGCTCGGCTATTCGACAGTTCTGGTGGAACGCGCCAGCCTCGGTGGCGAGCAGACCCTCAAATCCCAGGGGATCATCCACGGTGGCGCCAAGTACGCGCTGCACGGTGCCCTGACCGGCGCCTCGGAAGCCATCGCCGACATGCCCCGGCGCTGGCGCGAGGCCCTGGCCGGCAATGGCGAGCTGGACCTGTCCGGCGTGCGCCTGCTGTCCGAAGCCCACTACCTGTGGTCACCTGGCACCCTGGCCGGCAACCTCACCAGCTTCTTTGCCAGCAAGGCCGTGCGCGGCCGGGTCGATCAGGTCAAGGGCGAGCAGTTGCCACCCGCCCTGCAGGACCGTGCCTTCAAGGGCAAGGTCTATCGCCTGGCCGAATTGGTCGTCGATGTGCCAAGCCTGCTCAACAAGCTCGCGGAACTGGCCGGTGACAGCCTGCTTGCCGGGCAAAGCATCGAACCGTTTGAAGAGAATGGCGAACTGGCCGGCCTGCGCGTCGATGGCCGCGAAATTCGCGCCCAGCGCGTGGTGCTCAGCGCCGGTGCCGGCAACGCCGCCTTGCTCGAAGCCTTGGGCCTGAGCCAGCCAGCCATGCAGCGCCGGCCGCTGCACATGGTCATGGCCAAGGGCGCCAGCCTCAAGCCGCTGTACGCCCATTGCCTGGGCGGCGGGCCGAAGCCGCGCATCACCGTCACCAGCCACCCGGGCGCCGATGGCCAGTGGGTCTGGTACCTGGGCGGCGACCTGGCCGAAGCCGACGGCGTAGCCCGCGAGCCTGAAGCGCAGATTGCCGCGGCGAAAAAAGAAGTCAGCAACCTGCTGCCCTGGATCGACCTCAGCCAGGTGCGCTGGGCCACCGTGCGCATCGACCGCGCCGAGCCTGCGCAATCGGGCCTGGTGCGCCCCGACAACGCCTTCCTCGCCGAGCAGCAACGCCTGCTGGTGGGCTGGCCGACCAAGCTGGCCCTGGCGCCGGACTTCAGTGACCGGGTGCTGGCCAACCTTGAGCGCGACGGCATCAAGCCAGGCGGCCAGCCGGCCCTGCCCGAATTGCCGCGACCGCCCATGGCCCTGCCGGTGTGGGAGCAACTGCTGCCATGAGCCTGCCGAGCCTGCACGATTTGCATCGGCCCCTCGGCAGTACCGGTCTGACGGTTTCGCCACTGGGCCTGGGCACGGTCAAGCTTGGCCGCGACCAGGGCGTCAAATATCCCAGCGGCTTCACTATTCCTGACGACAACGAAGCACGGATGCTGCTGGCCCAGGCTCGCGAGCTGGGCATCAACCTGATCGATACCGCACCCGCTTATGGCCGCAGCGAAGAACGCCTCGGCCCGCTATTACGCGGCCAGCGCGACCAGTGGGTGATCGTCAGCAAGGTCGGCGAGGAGTTCGAGGGCGGCCAGTCGCGATTCGACTTCAGCGCAGCGCACACGCGCTTTTCCATCGAGCGTAGCCTCAAGCGCCTGGAAACCGACTGCATCGACCTGGTACTGGTGCATTCCGACGGCAACGACTTGCACATCCTTGAGCACGAGGAGGTTTACCAAACCCTCGAAGCCCTCAAGCAGGAGGGCAAGATCCGTGGTTTCGGGCTGTCTGGCAAAACCGCAGCGGGCGGTCTCAAGGCGCTCGAACGCGGCGATTGCGCCATGGTCACCTACAATCTGAACGAACAAGCCGAACGGCCGGTGATTGATTACGCCGCCAACCACGGCAAGGCGATCCTGGTGAAAAAGGCCCTGGCCAGCGGCCATGTGTGCCTTAGCCCGGGTGTCGACCCGGTGCGCGCCAGCTTCGAACTGCTGTTCGCCCACCCCGGGGTCAGCAGTGCTATTGTCGGCACCATCAATCCGCTGCACCTGACCCATAACGTGGCAACCGTTGCCAAGGTGCTGCGCCGCTGACACTCACGCCGCCGCCGCGGCCGACCCCAACGCAAGACGGAGCCGACATGCCGCGAACGCTGATCCGCAAGAACCCGAGCAACTTCAAGACCCTGCCCTTGCACGTCGAGGCCAGCCCCGAAGGGCTGGTGTACCAGAGCATCGGCATGCCGCTGAACTTCGCCCAGACCCTGCAACGGCGCAAGCCGATCCAGGTTGCCGACAGCCAGCACTTTGCTGTCGAACTGGCCAACCTCGGCGTCTCGGTGCGCCTGACCCTGCGCTGGCAGAACCGCGATTACTGGGTGCTGGTACGCCAGCGCCGCCAGGACCGTGGCGATGTCGTGCTGAAACTGATTTCAGGCTATGTGCCGGCCCAGGAGCTGAACCTGCCGCTGCATACGGCAATTCAGGAGGTGGCCGAGGAATGCCTGCTGGAAACCCCGGAAGGCTGGCTGGGCGGGCGCTTCAACGATACCTGGCTGCCGGCGCCCTACGCCGACGCCCTGCACTACCGCGAAGCCCTGCCCTTTGTGCTGACGCCGCAGTCCGGCGCCGCACGCCCGGTACGCTGCGCCAACCTGCAATTGCTGGAACGGCCACGGGCATATGTGCACTTGCCAACTGCCTCGCTGCAACTGATCTACGACCTGTGCCTGCAAGTACCACGCGAGGCCAAGTCACTGAGCCTGTTCCACGTCGACGAACGCCTTGAAGGCGACCAACTGGTCGCGCGCCTCAACCGTAAACGCCCCGACCTGTACCTGATGCCGCTGGAAGACGGCCAGCCACGCGCCGAGCTCTACACCCTGAGCAAGGATCGCCTGGTGCCGGCCAGCACCCGCGGGCTGTACCTGGCAGAAAGCTTTGCCCAACAGGATGGCTGGCTGGTCAGGGATGAGCGGATTCGCTGGAAGGATTGGGTCAGGCAGCAAGGCCTGACACCCGCAAAACCGGACAGCGGCTTGAAGCGGCTGACCGGCAGGGCACGGGAGTTGTTGCAGATGGCGCGTGGCGGGCTGCGCAAGTAGAGCCGAGTGCGGGGCGACTTGCCCCGCGATGCTTCAGTTCTTGCGGATCTTCTCGACGATGGCGGTGGTCGAGCTGTTTTCCACCAACCCCAGCACCTTCACGGTGCCGCCGTAGGCCTTGACGATGTCGGCGCCGACCACCTGGTCGATGCCGTAGTCACCACCCTTGACCAGCACATCCGGCTTGACCTGGCTCAGCAGGTTTTCCGGGGTGCCCTCAGGGAAGCTGATCACCCAGTCCACGGCGCCGAGGCCAGCGAGTACGGCCATGCGCCGGTCAACGCTGTTGATCGGCCGGCCCGGGCCTTTAAGGCGGCTGACCGAGGCGTCGTCGTTGACCGCGACGATCAGGCGATCGCCCTGGGCCCGGGCCTGCTCCAGGTAGGTCACGTGGCCGGCATGGAGAATGTCGAAGCAGCCGTTGGTGAAGACGATCTTCTCGTTGTGCGCGCGGGCATCGTCGATGGCCAGCAGCAACTGGTCGAGGCTCAGTACGCCACGCTCGGAACCCTCTTCGCGCTGGATCGCGCGGCGCAGCTCGGGGGCACTGATAGCTGCAGTACCCAGCTTGCCCACCACGATACCGGCGGCAAGGTTTGCCAGGCCGACCGCATGAGGCAGCTCTTCACCGGCAGCGATGGCGGCGGCGAGGGTCGAGATCACAGTGTCACCGGCACCGGTCACGTCGAACACTTCACGGGCCCGGGCCGGCAAGTGCAAGGCCGGGTGATCGGGGCGCAGCAGGGTCATGCCGTGCTCGCCACGGGTCACCAGCAAGGCACCCAGTTCCAGCTCGCTCATCAACTGGGCGCCCTTGGCCACCAGCTCGGCCTCGTCGGCACAACGGCCAACGATGGTTTCGAACTCGCTGAGGTTCGGGGTGATCAGGCTGGCGCCTCGGTAGATCGAGAAATCCTTGCCCTTGGGGTCGGCCAGCACCGGAATGCCTTTGGCGCGGGCGGCCTGGATCAGGCTCTGGTGGTTTTTCAACGCGCCCTTGCCGTAGTCCGACAACACCAGCACCTTGACGCCGTCGAGCAAGGTATCGACCTCGGCGCCCAGGGACAGCGGGTCGGTGGCGAAGGGTTCTTCGAAATCGATACGCAGCAACTGCTGGTGGCGGCTCATGACCCGCAGCTTGACGATGGTCGGCTGATGGGCGATACGCTGGAAGATCGAGCGCACACCGGCAGCCTGCAGGCTGTTGGCCAGGCTGTCGGCAGCCTCGTCCTGGCCGGTCACCCCGACCAGCGCCGCCGGCGCGCCAAGGGCAGCGATGTTCAAGGCGACGTTGGCGGCACCGCCCGGACGGTCCTCGATCTGTTCGACCTTGACCACCGGCACCGGCGCTTCAGGTGAAATCCGTGAGGTACCGCCATGCCAGTAGCGGTCGAGCATGACATCGCCCACCACCAGTACCGGGGCTTGATCGAAACGCGGCATGGACAACTTCATGGGCAACCCATATACAAAATAATTAACAGGGGCAGGATATTAGCACAGGCAAAGCGACGGCTTGTTTACCGCCTTGTTGCCAGGCATTCCAGGGAAACGCTGCCGGGGCACAAGGCCCCGGCGCGGTTGACTCAGGTGATGTCGACCTTGGCCGGCTCGTCCAGGCCCATGGCGTGCAGCCTGGCGTAAAAGCCGTTGGCTGCCAGCAGCTCGGTATGGGTGCCACGCTCGACCAGCTTGCCCTGGTCCATGACCAGGATCATGTCGGCCTTCTCGATGGTCGACAGGCGGTGGGCGATCACCAGGGTGGTGCGGCCTTTCATCACATGATCCAGGGCGGCCTGGATGTGTCGCTCGGACTCGGTATCCAGGGCCGACGTGGCCTCGTCGAGAATCAGCAATGGCGCATTCTTGAGCAACGCCCGGGCAATCGCCAGGCGCTGGCGCTGGCCGCCGGAGAGCAGCACGCCGTTTTCACCGACCTGGGTGTCGAAGCCTTGCGGCAACTGCTCGACGAACTCCTTGGCATAGGCATCGGCGGCAGCGGCTTCGATCTCGGCCCGCGGCGCCCCGGCCAAGTCGCCATAAGCGATGTTGTTGGCCACGGTGTCGTTGAACAGGGTCACGTGCTGGGTCACCTGGGCGACGTGCTTGCGCAGGTTGCGCAGGCGGTAGTTCTCGATCTCCACGCCGTCGAGGAGGATCTGTCCGTCATCGTGGTGATAGAAGCGTGGTATCAGTGCCGCCAGGGTCGACTTGCCGCTACCTGAACGCCCCACCAGGGCGATCATCTGCCCGGGCTCTGCGGTAAAGGAAATATCGGTCAGCACCTGGCGGTCAGTACCCGGATAGGTAAAGTTCAGGTTGCGCACCTCGAGACGCCCGACCACACGGTCCAGCTCGACGGTGCCGCTGTCGACCTCCGGCGCCTCGTCCAGTTGCTCGAAGATGCTTTCGGCACCGGCCAGGCCTTTCTGGATGGTCGAGCTAACCTCCGACAACTGCCGAATCGGCTTGGGCAACAGGCCCGCTGCGGTAATGTAGGCTACCAGGTCACCGGCAGTAGCCTCGCCGCGCAGGAACAGCACCAGGAACATCAATGCCGCCATGGCGGTGTAGATCACCAGTTGCAGCATCGGCGTGTACACCGCGCCGGTCTTGGTCATGCGCAGCTGCTTGTCAGTGTTGCTCTGGCTGGCGTTGGCAAAGCGCTGCTGCTCGTAGCTCTCGCCACCGAAGCTGCGCACCACGCGGTAGCCCTGGATGGTTTCCGAGGCAACATGGGTGACATCGCCCATGGCCACCTGGATCTTCTTGCTCTGCTTACGGAATTTCTTGCTCGCGGTACCGACCATCACGGCGATGATCGGCAGGATCGCCAGCATCACCAGGGTCAGTTTCCAGTTCATCCACAGCAGGTAGATGAACAGGAAGACCACGGTCAGGCCTTCGCGGATCACCACCTTGATGGCATCGGTCGCAGCACCGGTGACCATGGTCACGTTGAAGGTGATGCGCGAAATCAGGTGGCCGGAATTATGGCTGTCAAAGTAGCGGTTGGGCAGCACCAGCAGCTTGTTGAACAACTCGACCCGCAGGTCGTGAACCAGACCCAGGGAAACCTTGGCCAGGAAGTAGTTGCCCAGGAACGAGCCCAGACCCTGCCAGGCGGCGATCAGCACGATCAGCAGCGGCACGGCCTGCAGCAGTTGCAGGTCCTTGAGATACGGCACGTTGGGGAACAACACCGCCTGCGGGTTGCTCAAGCCATCGACGAAGTACTTGAGGATGCCGGCCAGCATCGGCTGGGTCGAGGCAAAGATCACGAAGCCGATGATACTCAGCAGAAAAATGCCGATATACGGCTTCACGTAGCTCAGCAGCCGGAAGTAGATTTTCAGGCTGGAGCTCTGCTCCGCCTCTCGCGGTGTTTCGGCCATCGTCGAGCTCGCTGTTCAGATAGAACCGGAAATTTTATCACAGCCTGGTGCCCGGGCACGTACCCAGACCAGGACAGTGGCCAGGCCGACCGGCAGCCAGCTGATGAACCACTCGGCACGCGGGGTGCCGGTCAGGCTTGCGGCGTCGAACTGCATGGCCAGGGTCGAGAACAACCACAGGCCCATCAGACCTTTGCCAAAGGTTGTATCGCGGGTTTTCCAGATTTCGCGCAAAGTGCACAGCCACACCGCCAGCCACAACAGCATGCCGGGGATACCCAGTTCGATGGCAATGTGGGTGAACATGTTGTGGGTGTGGTCGAACTGCATACCGGCGGCGCTGATGGAGTAGAACGACCCCAGGCCCAGGCCGGTCCAGGGATGCTCACCGATCATCTGCAGGCTTACCTCGAAGATCTCCGGCCGGTAGGACGCCCCCCGGTACATGACCAGCGAGTACAACAGCGCAAAACCAATGGCAGCGCCTACCAGCGCTGTTGCAGCAATCACCCGGCTTCTGCGGTCACGGCACCAGAGCGGCATGGCCAGCATCGTGATCAGCAAGCCCAAGGCCGCACCACGACTCTGGCACAACAACACGAATGCCCCCAGGCAGAGCAGGGCAACACCCCAGAGCAACTGCATCAGGCGTTGTTTAACTGGCCAATGGATCATCCAGACAATCGCTGCGCCGATGACGTAAGAACCAAGGATTGGGTGGGAAATTTCACCGATGCCATACAGCCTGGATGCCCACTCCTCGCCGCGGACCAGATAAAACTGCACGATCGACAATACGGCACCGATAGCCAGCCCCGCCCCACCCAGAAGCATCAGCAGGCGAATGCGCTGCTCCCCGAGTTGGGCCAACAGGGGGAAGAACAGCAGGAATACCGCTATGTACAGCAGGCGCTTGAGTTCACGCCCGGGCTCCTCTGTGGCGGCCCACGACAAGCTCAAAGCGGTCCAGCCGAGCATCAGCAGCAACGCCAGGCACAGTGCCTTTTGTGCATGCCAAAGCTCGACCAGCAATGCGCGGGCAGACCACAGCATGACCAGCGTAGGCAGCCACAGAAACGCAACCAGCCCTTGCTGGTAAAGCTTGTTGCTTGGCGCCAGGGCAATGCCCACCAAAAACCAGAAAAAGCCAATTGCCAGCCAGGCCTGCGCCCAGCGCCTCGAATACATCATGCACTTCCCCATTGATTCAACAACACCGGCATGGTGCAACCCTGAACTTTTCGGCATTATTGCCGGTCATTTTGCTTGCCCGCTAACAAGGCCCCTACCATGCAATGTTCCCGGCTCCCCCAAGTCGACTTCAATCAGCTGACGCTTGGTGCCCAGATACTGGAGGCCGACAGCTACGGCGCTAAAGTCTACCTGTTAACAGACGGCAATATCCTCAAGCTCTTCAGGCGCAAGCGGTTAATTTCTTCTGCGCTGCTGCGACCTTACTCCCGACGCTTTATCGATAACGCGGTGATGCTAAAGAAAAAGGGAATTCCTACGCTTGAAGTGCTGGAGTACTACAAGCTGGACGCACCTGGAATGACGGCGGTACTGTACCGTCCACTGCCCGGCAAAACCTTGAGCCAGCTGTCTCGCGAGCCCGGTTTCAGCTGGCAGGAACGCCTTCCGGATCTGATCGGACTGGTGCGCCAGCTGCATCAGGCGGGTATTTACTTCCGCTCACTGCACCTTGGCAACATTGTTGTTACCCCTGAGCAGCAACTTGGCTTGATCGATGTCGCCGACATGCGTTTCCTGCGAGCCCCGTTGTCCAGCCGAATGATTCGACGCAACGTGCAACATTTTGCCCGGTACATTGCCCGGGAACAGTTGGCTGACCAGTTTCCCCTGGCTGAGCTTGAGCGCGCACTGCTGCCGTAAAGAACTCAGGCCCTGCCCAGTAACGCCCTGGAAGCCTGACTGAAGCGTTGCCAGGCCTGCTCGGGCTGCAGGGCCTGGTATTGAGCGTTGGCAACAGTGCTTGCCTGAAGATCCGAGCACGCGGCAATCGCGTTGCTCCAGGCGCCGACATCACCCGCCGGCGCATAGTAGCCTGCGATTCCCAACTGCTCGCGAAACACCGGCAACTCGCTGCACAGGACAGGCACATCGGCCATTACCGCCTCTTGCAGCACCAGGCCCAACCCTTCGGAGTGCGAAGGAATCAACAGCCAGTCAAATGCCCTGTAGAGCTTTTCCAGCCCGACACAGTGCCCTGGCATCGAGACTTTCTGAGCCAGATCAAGCGCCTGGATCCGCGCCTGCAACTGTGAGCGCAAGCCGCCCTCACCGAGGATCACCAGGCGCAGATCAGCTTGCTGCCGAGCAGCCTGGGCAAAGGCATCGAGCAAGTAGTCAAAACCCTTGCTATCGACCAACCGGCCGACTGCGCCCAGGACACGTACGCCGTGCTCCGCGAGCCCCAGCGCCTGACGTGCCTGTTGCCGGCCTAGCAAGTTGCGACGAAAGCCATCTGGTTCAAGGGCGGTACGCAACACCTGCACCGGCACCCCGAGGTCTTGCGCCAATGCATCGGCAAGGGTTTGTGAGACGGCGACAAACGTCAGCCGAGAGGCAGGAAAAGCGCGCAACAAGGCAATATCGGCCCGGCGCAGGCGGGTCTTGCCATGAAACACGACGGTGGCCCGCAAGTTCGGCATGACCTTGAGCAGCGGCAGTATCAAGCGCGACACGCCCAACCCGTCAAGCAACAGCACCTGAGCATTGGCTTGTTCCAGCGCATCGCGAAACCGCCCCCGCAACCAGGGACGCAATGCGCGCCAGACATGCCGCCCCTTGAGCAGGCGATGGGACAAATGCCACTCGCGCGTTGACTCACCGCCATAGCAGGCACCCTGCCCCTGCAGCAGCCAACTGCTGATTTTCGCCCCAGGCCCGGCCTGGGACAGAATTTGTTGATGCACCTTGTGCACCGAGACATACGGCGAACCGCCAGCCCACATAATGTTGACGATATTCACGGGGATGTACCCCTTGTATCGGACTGGATCACTGGCAAGCCAGTTGAATCAATTCGCAAGAAAGCCAATAGCCACTCCCACTGCCAAACCGATCAACAAGGCAGCTGCCAGCTTGACCCGCTCGCGCTGACGCCGGCGTGCTTTGCGCTGACGCTCTTCAGGCAGGCTGACGTGCATGCCGAAGCCGGTATGCAACACGGCATCACCTTCCAGGCTCACGCCGGTCAGGTTCAATTCTGCATAGCGCTTTGACAGTGCCTTTTCACCAGCATAGGCGGCGAACGGCGCACAGCGCTGATAATCGCTCAAACGGCGCAACCCCGGGTTCAGAGAAAAACTCTGCCACTCAGGCTTGTCCGACAACAACGGGTAGCAGGGCACACCGGCAATCACCTGGCGCTCACCAAGGTGGATGTAGGGGCTATGCAACTTCAGGTCATAGACATAACTGCGCAACCAGACCTGAAGCAGCTCAGGGCTGACCGCCAGGATCGCTTGCGAGTCTTCGACGAAGCCAGGACGGTAGAACTCCCAGTCATCTTCACAATGGAAGATGTAAGAGGTTTTTACATGGCTGTAAGCGAGATCGATCGAGGCCAGCTGACCCAGTTTCGGACGATTGACGAAGACCTTGCAGTGCGGCTTCCAATGCTCGGGCACAGCCTGGTGAACAGCGTCATCTCCCGAATCTTCGGTGATGAACACTTCACGGATAGGCGCGGTATTGAAGCGGTCAAAGCTTTCCAGCGTAAGTTTTAGCAAATCGAAGCGTCCGCAACTGGTGACAACCAGTGTTACGTCGCTATCTTGGCAGAATCGCACCGGACTCCCTCCCCATTAACTGTATTCAAATGTTCGAGACTACTTGCCTGGTTTCAGGACAGCCGGCTCATATGCCCAGTCTCAAACGCAAGCGCTGCCAGCCAGTCAGGGCTGGACGGGGACGAAGAGGTGGCTGCATTTTTTCCACGATGCTACGACCTACCTGGGCGAAGCTGAATTGCGAGACGGCCAGATCACGGCCGTTGTTGCCGATACGCTCGACCAGCCCGGGGTCGGCACGCAATACTTTCAGCTTCTCTTGCAACTGGGCAATGCTGTCATAGAGCACCACGTTATGCATGTCTTTCAAACCCAGGGCGCGATTTTCCGCCTCACCCTGGTCAAAGGCCAGCAAAACGCAGCCACAGGCCATCGCCTCGAAATTCTTGATCATGTATTCGCCCATGCCGACATCCGCGCTAACAAAAAAACGGATGCGGTTGAGCGTGTCGCAATACTCTTCACCGGACTTGGTACGGGTTACCAGCAGGTTTTCCACCTGCGCCAACTCATCGAGCAATGCCTTGCGGCCACTGTAGGCAACGCTGTTGGTGCTGCCGACAAAAGCCAGCTCGATATCCCGTTCACGACCCTGGTCGGCCAACAGCTGCTGGTCGTAGCCCTTGGGTACGAACTCGGCATCGAAACCCTCCTGACGCAGGCGCTCACTGACCATGTAACCGGAACTGATGACCCGCGCCCAAGGCAGTTGGCGGTAATGGGCGCTGAACTTGCCGGTGTACTTGCAGGGGATGTAGTTCTGGTAGGCATCATGTTCGAGGATGACCAGATTGGGCACCGTACGAATGAAACCGACCTGGCGAATCTCTTGCTTGAAGCGCAGGAAAAACACGATCCGGTCGTACTTGTCGACGTCGACTTCGCGGCGGAAGTAGCGGCGCAGGTTGCGCTGCTCGTCACTGCTCAGCCAGCGCAGGTCGCAGTCGCTGTGCGCAGCAACGCCGTCATACAAACGGTCGAGGATCGCCCGTTGTTCTTTCTGCACCAGAAATAGAACTTTCATTGTCTTCCTTGCGGCGCTCAGGCCACAGCTTTCAATCTTGTAGCATCGTGATCAGAGCTCACGACGCCAGAACAATTCGTGTCGACGCACAGCCTTGCGAAAGAATTCGTTCTCGCCATAGGGCGAAGGACGACGCCCGGCCAGCCAGCGTTGCAGCAGGCGGCGCAGGCGGCGCTTGAACGGCGCAGGCGGCTGCAGGTCGTGCATCATGCCCAGGGCCATGGCTTTGTCGCGCTGGGCGGGCAGGCCCAGCACCAGGCAGTAGGGAGACCAGGCCTGGGCTGCTTGCAGTTGCGGCGGCAAAGCAATGCCTGCACCGCTATCACCCATGGGCCAGCGGTCGTTGTCATGCAGGTGATTGGCATAGCACAGCAGGGTTTCAGGCTGCCACTCAAGGCCTTGCAGCGCTTCGAGCACAGCAGCTTGGGCGCAGATATGATCAGGGTGCGGATCGAGGGTCGGGTGCGGCATCACCAGCACCTGCGGCCGGGCCCTGAGCAACAGTGCACGCAGATCGGCCAGCAGGTTGTTCCAGGTTGGCGCGCCGTCTTCATCACCCGGCAGGGTCAGCGGGTTGAACTGGCGAAACAGGCGGGTATCGGCAAGCCCGGCCTCGCGCGAAGCCATTGGCTCTGCAGGCGCGGCCTGCATGGCCGGGAGTTGCAAGCAGAAATACCCCAGCTGCACGCAGCGAGACTCGGGCACCCCGGCCCAACGCGGCACAGCGATGCTGTCCCAGGCTCGTAAACGGCCTTTCAGGCGCGCAGCCTCGGCCTTTTCCAGGCCCATTTGCTGGTAGTGTTCGGCTTCGATTTCACCGGCAGTCAAGGTCACCACCCAGGTCTCCTCGGCCTGGCTGTAGAAGCCAAAGGCTGCGAGCTCGGCATCATCGGCATGGGGCGCGATGACCATGACCCGGCGCTGGCGAAGATCGGCCTGTGGCGCAACCCATAGCGTTGCCTCGCCCACCAGGCGGCAGTGGCGTCCACGCAGGCGCAACTGTCCAGCCATCAACGGCTCGGCCAGCCCGGTGAGGTTCAGGTAACGCAGGCCGTTCACGCCCCGCTCGAACGTCTGAACGTCGTCACTGCCCAGGCTTACCGCAGGATCAAGGAACCGCCCCAGCCAATTGCTTTTCAGGTGCACCTGAAGAATCACCGTCTGCTCAGCACCAAGCTGCAGCGGCGATTCCAGGCGCACAATTCCATCGACCAGTCCGACCGAATGCGCCACACAGTCTGACGGGAACTGATACTGATAGTCTTCAGCCGGAGAGTAGAACAGATGGTCGGCAAACCACGCCTCGTGGGCGACCCACAACAGCGGCAACAGCAGCAGCGGCAACCACCACTGGACAAAAAACCCCAGGGCAAGCAGCACCAACAAGCCGATCAGCAGCCCGAGGCGCTTGTTGCGCCGGTGGCGCTTGAGCAACTGCTGCTTGCGGCTCACACCTGAAACACCGGCACGGGGTTGCACCAACGGTCCTTGTACTCGCGATCGGCACGGCCGAAGGAGAACCGCAAGGGTTTGTTACGCGTACGGGCATCTTCCCAGGCAGCCTGGGTATTGAGGAAGCTGAGCACGCTACCGGGGCTGAAAGCCTTGGTTTGCGGATCGACACCACCGTTGATGTACTCGACGCTGATCCACGCTGGCGCTTCGACCCGATAAACCAGCTGGATGGCAATCGGCGCATCGTCAAGAAACAGCACCGAACCGATCAACAGCTCGCGCAGGCGCTCGATCACCTCGGCCATGCGCTCGGCGCCAGTAGCCGGAAACTCCCAGCGGCGCTGGAACAGGTCGCAGTAGATCGCCGCAAGTTCGCTACTGGAAAAATCCGTGACCGGCCGCACCTGGCCGCCCGCCTCTTCCAGCAGGCGCAGTTCACGGCGCTGGTTGTAGCGAAACTTCTTCGACAGGTCTTCCGGCGTACGCGCCATGGCCAGCAATTCGGCCTGCGCCTTGAGGTTGGCAAAACGGCCCTGGTTGAGCTCGGACAGATAACGCCCGGCATGACGCAGCGGCGCCTGGGCATCGGCAGCGGCGGGCAGGATCAGCTCGGCATTGCCCAGGTCGTACAGGCCTTTTTTGCCCTGACGCTTAAGCACATCTTTGGACAGCGCCAGGTAGCGACCCCAGGTGGGAATCGCAGCCTTGAGCTCGCCGTTTTGCTCCCAGCCCAGGTAACGCACCGGGATCTGCGCCAGGTCAGCCAGCTGCTCAACAACCAGTGGATGGGTGGCGACACTGCCGCCAAACTTTTCCCAGGCCAGGGCGTAGGTTGGCGCATCGATCTGCGTCCAGCCGCGCTCGCGCCAGCCTTGAATATGGTTGAGCATCAAGCCTCCGCTGTCAGGGCACGAACGTGCGGCAGTTGCCAGAAGGCCTCGCGCACTGCGGCATCGGAGAAGCGCTCACGCAAACGCTCAAGCATGCGCCCGGCGCACTCCTGGCGCTGCCCGGCATCCAGTGCGGCCAGGTGCTGCAAACCTTGCCCAAGACGCTCGGCGTCGCCCAGCGGGAAGAGGATGCCGACACCCTCGACCACCTCGACCGCACCGCCGCAGGCCGTAGCCAGTAGCGGCACGCCGGCGACCATGGCTTCGAGCAGGACCATGCCGAACGGCTCATGGTCGGAGCTCAAGGCGAAGGCGTCAAAAGCACGAAAGTAGCGACGAGCGTCAGGCACCTGACCGAGAAAATCCACCTGCGCGGCGATTCCCAGTTCGGCGGCCTGCTCTTTGAGTTGCTGCTCCAGGCGACCCTTGCCAAGAATGGCCAGGCGAGCGCCGGCCGGCAGTTGCGGCAAGGCCTGGGCGAAACCACGCAGCAAGGTGGCCTGGTCTTTGTCTGGATGCAGGCGGCCGACGTTGCCGACGATCCACGCTTGCGGGTCCAGGCCCAACGCCTCGCGCGCCTGCGCGGCGGGCACCTGGCTGGCCTGCAGCGCCTCGATGTCGATGCGGTTGTAGAGGGTCTGGATACGCTCGGCCGGCCACTTGCGCAGGCATTTGCGCATGTCGTCGCGCACTGCGTCAGAAACACCGAGCAGGCTCAGGCGTTTGCTGAACAGGTTGGCAAACAGCTGGCGGCTGCGGCGCAGGTAGTCACCGAAGGCGTGGTGCACGCCGATCACTGGCAAGTTGCTGCCGAGCAAGGCGATATAGATCGGCTTGAAGCGGTGCGCGATGCAGAAGCTGAACTGGCGGCTGGCGACGATCCGCCGCAAGGCGCGGATCGCCCCCAGCTTAAGGCCACGAATGGCCTTGGAGCTGAACTCGAGGAAGATCACCTCGTCCGAGGCGCAGCCGGCCGCAACCTGAGGGTCGGCAGCGCCGGTCAGGAACACCGTCGTGACCTTGTAGCCGCTACCGTCGAACAGGCTGGCGTACTGGCGCGCACAGTCCAGGAACGGACCGTCATAACCATGACAGAACTGCAGGACGCGTTTTTCAGCCCTGGACGTCATAAGTGTCCGCGCCGTCCTTGACCACCAGGATGTCTTCCATGATCAGGTACTGCAGGTCCGAGCCGAAGAACATGTTCAGCGCATCGGTCGGCGAGCAGATCATCGGCTCGCCACGACGGTTGAGCGAAGTATTCAGCGACACACCGTTGCCGGTCAGGGTCTCCAGCGCCTTCATCATGTCGTAGTAGCGCGGGTTGTACTCGCGCTTGAGCACCTGGGCGCGCGAGGTGCCGTCTTCGTGGACGACTTCCGGCACGCGGGTCTTCCACTCTTCAGCCACTTCGAAGGTGAAGGTCATGAACGGCGCCGGGTGATCGATCTTGATCATCTGCGGCGCGACGGTGTCGAGCATCGACGGGCAGAAAGGCCTCCAGCGCTCGCGGAACTTGATCTGGTGGTTGATGCGGTCGGCAACGCCTTCCACGCTCGGGCAACCGATGATCGAACGACCGCCGAGGGCACGCGGGCCGAACTCCATGCGGCCCTGGAACCAGGCCACCGGGTTGCCGTCGACCATGATCTTGGCGATCTGCTCGGGCATGTTCTCCAGCTTGCGCCATTTTGGCTGGCTCGGATGACGGGCACAGGCGGCGATCACGTCTTCGTTGGAGTACGCAGGGCCGAGGTAGACGTGTTCCATCTTCTCAACCGGTACACCACGGGCGTGGGACACATAAGCAGCAGCTCCGACCGCGGTGCCGGCGTCGCCGGAAGCCGGCTGGACGAACAGTTCCTTGAGGTCAGGGCGAGCAATGATCTTCTGGTTGAGCTTGACGTTAAGCGCGCAGCCGCCAGCGAAGGCCAGTTTGCCGGTCTCCTTGAGGATGTCGCCCAGGTAGTGGTCGATCATCTGCAGGGCGAGCTTCTCGAACAGCGCCTGCATGCTCGCGGCGTAGTGGATGTACGGCTCGTCGGCGATGTCGCCTTCGCGTTTCGGGCCCAGCCACTCGATCAGTTTTGGCGAGAAGTAGAAACCCTTGCCCTTCTCTTTATAACGACGCAGGCCGATGACGTTGGCGTAGTCGGTGTTGATCACCAGCTCGCCGTTTTCGAACGAGGCCAGGCGCGAGAAATCGTACTTGCTGGCGTCGCCGTAAGGCGCCATGCCCATGACCTTGAACTCGCCATCGAGCATTTCGAAACCGAGGAACTCGGTGATCGCGCCGTACAGGCCACCGAGGGAGTCCGGATCGAAGAATTCCTTGATCTTGTGGATCTTGCCGTTTTCGCCGTAGCCAAAGAAGGTCGTGGCGTATTCGCCCTTACCGTCGATACCGAGGATCGCGGTTTTCTCTTTGAAACCGGAGCAGTGGTAGGCACTGGAGGCGTGGGCCAGGTGGTGCTCGACCGGCTCGATCTTGACCTTTTTCGGGTCGAAGCCCAGTTGCTCCAGGCACCAGACGATCTTCTTGCGGTAACGCTTGTAGCGACGGTTGCCCATCAGGATCGCGTCAAGGGCGCGGTCCGGGGCGTACCAGTAACGCTTGGCGTAGTGCCAGCGAGCCTCGCCGAACAGGCTGATCGGGGCGAACGGAATCGCCACCACATCAACGTCGGACGGCTTGATACCGGCCTGTTCCAGGCAGAACTTCGCCGATTCGTAGGGCATGCGGTTCTTTGCATGTTTATCGCGCACGAAGCGCTCTTCTTCAGCGGCGGCAATCAGCTTGCCGTCGATGTACAGGGCCGCGGAAGGGTCATGACTAAGGGCGCCGGACAGGCCAAGAATCGTCAATGCCAAGGGTCTAGCCTCTTCAATCTGTAAAAGTGCGCCTCGGCCCGGAGGGCGGATGGCAGCGAAAGGGCGGGATTATAGCGCATTCACCTGCAACGCGGCACCGGGTGGAACTGGACAGATCGCAGGTGATGAATGAAGGCACCGCGCGGTCATTGCCCGAACGAAAGCCCCACAACGGCATGCACTCATACGACTTCAGCGAAAAGAAAAAGAAACAACTTACATTGCCGTGAGAAGTTTCTATATATACACAAAAGCCCAATAAGAATTAGATAGTCAACACCAGACGACCATCAACAAACAAGGGCACACACATGCAAATTGAACTTGCACCCACAATTGTTTACCCAGATGACTATGGAACCCCTACTTCAAAAGGCGGACAAACACCGCCAGGGCACCCCCTGGTTATTGCCAGAATGTGGAGCCAGCGAAACGAGGCTTATCTATCTGGCAATTGGTGGTCAATGCTTTGCCTCGACCTAAAAAGAGCGCAATACAACAAGCCTCCTTTCTCCCCCGGCCTAATGACCCTGGATCTTATTTGCGCCCACCACGCCGACCAACTAAAAGCGCTCGACCCGACACTAGAAAACAAAGTGGCATGGCATAAGGGGCGCATCAGGGCTAATACTTACGGAGCAGACAAATCACCATCCCTGACAACCGAAGTGCAATTTTCCGGAGGAATTTTTACCGCCACAAAAGCCATCGCGCATGCCATCTATGGCAAAGGGGCAAAAGCCACAGTCTCACTGAAAGACATCGGAATCTCTCCCAGCGTCGAAAAAATCCCAGAACTCAAGAGTCTAATCGAGGCTGCAGAAATCGGCTCAACACAAATTGACATCAATGTACCGTATTACACAGGCCAAGACTCGTTCGCAGCCAGGACCTATCTCGGCAATATAACATTGCGAATTATTGGCACAATAACTCGAGACAGCGAGGGAAACGTCAGCTTCTCGGGACAGGCAAAAGCGTACAACGATCTATACGATGCAGAAGCAAGCGATCACAGAATACCTCTCGACGAATCAGCTACTACGGCATTGAGAAGCATGTTCAAAGTCACCAATGCAGTGAGCTACGAAATTGAAATGCCGGGCTCATTGCCAATCAACTATTCAACGACCCCATGAAAGCGCCAACCCTTATAACGACGGCAACTCTACTTCTACCCTCATTACTCCTGACACTAGCATGGATCAGCCTTACATTGGCCGTTCAAGGCATCCCTGAAAACCCGGACGATCCACTCGACACCAGAGGGGTGCCGGCCTCCGCAATCTGGACGGTTATTATCGCCATGCTTGGAGCACCTAGCATCGCGCTCTCAAGCATTGCAAATTTTTTAGCCAATAAGACAAGACACAAAGAGATAGGCCGATCAGTGAGTCTGCTGGCAAACCTTCCGACAATAGCGACTTCATTACTTGGGTTATTTGTTACGACAAGCTATGGCAGCGTGTCTATCGCCACAATACTTCCCGGAGCCTTGTTCCTGGCAAGCGCTGCAGCATCGAGCATCCTGATCCGGGCCCGCTTCAAAGCACCTAGCCAGTAACTGTGGGCAATCAAAGTCTGATTGCCTACCGCCCCTGCCGCGCTTATTCGGCGATCAGCCAATCCATCCGCCAGCTGCCCTGAGTCTGCGCCAGCACCTGCGACAGCCATGGCAACAGCGTGCGCAGTTCTTCTTCCAGGCCCCATGGCGGGTTGGCGATGGCCAGGCCCGAGCCGTTGAGGCCCTGCGGGCTGTCCTGCGGGTGCACATACAGCTCGACCCGCAGCAGTTTAGGCGCGCCGGTACTGGTCAGGTCCTGGTAGAAGCGCACCAACTGGCGCTGGTCCTTGATCGGGTACCAGATGGCCGCGACAGTCTGGCGCATGCGACTGATGGTCTCTTTCATCGCCTGGGTGCAACGCTTGAGCTCGTCGGCCTGCTCGAACGGCGGGTCGATGAGCATCACCGCACGTTTTTCCTGCACCGGCAGCAAGGCCCGCGGCACATGCCAGCCCTCGCCCAGGTGCACGGCAACGCGCGGGTCCTTCTTCATGTTGTCTTTGAGCAGGCGACCGTCTTCGGGGTGCTTCTCGTTGAGCAGCACGCGATCCTGCTGACGGGCCAGGCGTCGGGCCAGTTCCGGGGAGCCCGGGTAATAGCACAGCTCGCCATCGGGGTTCATCTTGCGCAGGATGCGCAGGTAGTCCGCGGTGATTTCCGGCAGGTCGTCGCGCCCCCAGAGGCGGCCGATACCTTCCAGCCACTCGCCGGTACGTGTCGCCTGATCGCCCTGCAGGTCGTAAAGACCCAGGCCTGCGTGGGTGTCGAGGTAGGCAAACGGCTGCTCCTTGCGCGACATCAAGGCGATGAGGCGGGTCAGCACAAGGTGTTTGAAGACGTCGGCGTGGTTGCCGGCGTGGAAGGCGTGACGATAGTTCATGGCAACTCCTGCAAGACCGCGCAGTTTACCTTGTCATGCACAACAGGGGGAGCGGCGATGCGCAGATGCGGCTTGACCCGCGATGTCAGCCATCGCGGGTCAAGCCCAGTGGGAGCGGGCTTGCCCCGCGATGAGACCAATGCCGCCAGCCCACCTGCTGCTACCTGAATTGCGACCGCTTCGCGCTCGATCGCGGGACAAGGCCCGCTCCCACAAGACTCTTGCGAGGCCGGGCCGTGGTCAGGCGAAGCTCAACAGTCGATCAATGACCGGCCTTGAACGCCTCGTCGGCGGCTTCGAAGCGCGAAACCATCGCCTTCGACGGGCTGCCGGCCCGGCTGACGAAGTAGATCGCCAGGGCGCCGAGGATGAAGCCCGGGATGATTTCGTACAGGCCCCAGATGGAGAAGTGCTTCCACACCACCACGGTGATCGCACCGACCAGGATACCGGCCAGTGCGCCGTCACGGGTCATGCCTTTCCACAGTACCGAGATCAGTACCACCGGACCGAAGGCAGCACCGAAGCCGGCCCAGGCGTAGCTGACCAGGCCCAGCACGCGGTTCTCAGGGTTGGAGGCGATCAGGATGGCGACCACGGCCACCAGCAGCACCATGGCGCGACCGACCCAGACCAGCTCCAGCTGCGAGGCACCCTTGCGCAGGAAGGTCTTGTAGAAGTCTTCGGTCAGGGCGCTGGAGCACACCAGCAGCTGGCAGCTCAGGGTACTCATGACAGCCGCCAGGATGGCCGACAGCAGGACACCGGCAATCCATGGGTTGAAGAGGATCTTGGCCAGCTCGATGAACACACGCTCGTGGTTCTCGGTGACCGGGCCTGCGACTTCAGGGTGCGCCGAGAAGTAGGCGATACCGAAGAAGCCCACAGCGCAAGTACCGACCAGGCAGAGGATCATCCAGGTCATGGAGATGCGACGGGCCTTGGCGATCGACTTGACCGAGTCAGCGGCCATGAAGCGCGCCAGGATGTGCGGCTGTCCGAAGTAGCCCAGACCCCAGCCCATCAGCGAGATAATGCCGATGAAAGTGGTGCCCTTGAGCATGTCGAAGTTGCCCGCGTCCTTCAGCTCGATGGCAGCGAAGGTGGTGTCAAGACCGCCGGTTGCGATCAACACGATAACCGGGGTCAGGATCAGGGCGAAGATCATCAGCGTAGCCTGGACGGTGTCGGTCCAGCTCACTGCCAGGAAACCACCAACGAAGGTGTAGGCAATGGTTGCCGCCGCACCAGCCCACAGCGCTGTCTCGTAGGACATGCCGAAGGTGCTTTCGAACAGACGGGCGCCGGCAACGATGCCGGAGGCGCAATAGATGGTGAAGAACACCAGGATCACCACGGCGGAGATGATCCGCAGCAGCCCGCTGTTATCTTCGAAGCGGCTGGAGAAGTAATCCGGCAGGGTCAGCGCATCACCGTTGTGCTCGGTCTGCACCCGCAGGCGGCCGGCAACAAACAGCCAGTTCAGATAGGCACCGATGATCAGGCCGATGGCGATCCAGCTTTCCGACAGGCCCGACATGTAGATAGCGCCCGGCAGGCCCATCAACAGCCAGCCACTCATGTCCGAAGCACCGGCCGAAAGCGCGGTAACCACGCTGCCGAGGCTGCGACCGCCAAGAATATAGTCGGAAAGGTTGTTGGTAGAGCGATAGGCCATGAAGCCGATCAGCACCATTGCCGCGATATAGATCACGAACGTGATCAAGGTTGGATTGCTTACACTCATTGTTGCGCCCTGGCGTTTGTTTTTATGTAGCGACAGCCTCGAAGAGGTTGCACCCAGGCCGCGAATCCTATGCAACAACGCAAAGAGGGTGCAACCTGTTTTTACAATCAAGTTGCACCTCGTCGGAAATTTTGCGTAACAGCGGGTTTTTGCTCCCTTTTGGAGCAAGAAGACCTGTTTTCAGAAGAAAATGCACCACAAACAGCCATTTTTGCTGTGTGGTTTTACCCTCCGGACGAGTAGCACTTTTTTCCTGCATATTTTGGGTTGCACTAGGTTGCACCCAAAATCGCGCACGGCTAATCTTGGCGCCAGCTTAAGCCACAGCCTGTGGCAATAATGAGGATAAGAAATGGCGACGACCACCCTTGGGGTCAAACTCGACGACCCTACCCGTGAGCGACTCAAAGCAGCTGCGACCTCTATCGATCGCACGCCGCACTGGTTGATCAAACAAGCGATCTTCAATTACCTGGAGAAGCTCGAGGGTGGCGCCACCCTGACCGAACTCAACGGTCAGCCCGGCATTCATGCCGACGATGCCGGTGAAGTACAGGCCGACCACGCCCACCAATGCTTCCTAGAATTTGCCGAAAGCATCCTGCCGCAGTCGGTCTTGCGCTCGGCCATCACCGCCGCCTACCGCCGCCCTGAGCCGGAAGTGGTACCGATGCTGCTGGAACAGGCGCGCCTGCCGGCCGCCATGGCCGAGGCCACCAACAAGCTGGCCGCCGGCATCGCCGAAAAACTGCGTAACCAGAAGAGCGCTGGCGGCCGTGCCGGCATCGTTCAGGGCCTGCTGCAGGAATTCTCCCTGTCGTCGCAGGAAGGCGTGGCGCTGATGTGCCTGGCCGAAGCCCTGCTGCGCATCCCCGACAAAGGCACCCGCGACGCCCTGATCCGCGACAAGATCAGCACCGGCAACTGGCAGCCGCACCTGGGCAACAGCCCGTCGCTGTTCGTCAACGCCGCCACCTGGGGCTTGCTGCTGACCGGCAAGCTGGTCTCGACCCACAACGAATCCGGCCTCACCTCTTCGCTCAGCCGCATCATCGGCAAGAGCGGCGAGCCGATGATCCGCAAGGGCGTCGACATGGCCATGCGCCTGATGGGCGAGCAGTTCGTGACCGGCGAAACCATCGCCGAAGCCCTGGCCAACGCCAGCAAGTTCGAAGCCAAAGGCTTCCGTTATTCCTACGACATGCTCGGCGAAGCGGCGCTGACCGAACATGACGCGCAGAAATACCTGGCGTCCTACGAGCAGGCTATCCATTCGATCGGCAAGGCTTCCCACGGTCGCGGCATCTATGAAGGCCCGGGCATCTCGATCAAGCTCTCGGCCCTGCACCCACGCTACAGCCGCGCCCAGTACGAGCGCGTCATGGACGAGCTGTACCCGCGCCTGCTGTCGCTGACCCTGCTGGCCAAGCAATACGACATCGGCCTGAACATCGACGCCGAGGAAGCCGACCGCCTGGAGCTGTCCCTGGACCTGCTCGAGCGCCTGTGCTTCGAGCCGCAACTGACCGGCTGGAACGGTATCGGTTTCGTCATCCAGGCCTACCAGAAGCGCTGCCCGTATGTGATCGACTACGTCATCGACCTGGCCCGCCGCAGCCGCCATCGCCTGATGATCCGCCTGGTAAAAGGTGCTTACTGGGACAGCGAGATCAAGCGCGCCCAGGTCGAAGGCCTGGAAGGCTACCCGGTGTATACCCGCAAGGTGTACACCGACGTTTCCTACATTGCTTGTGCACGCAAACTGCTGTCGGTGCCGGAAGTCATCTACCCGCAGTTCGCCACCCACAACGCCCACACCCTGTCGGCCATCTACCATATCGCCGGCCAGAACTATTACCCGGGCCAGTACGAATTCCAGTGCCTGCACGGTATGGGCGAGCCGCTGTACGAGCAGGTTGTCGGCAAGGTCGCCGATGGCAAGCTGAACCGTCCGTGCCGCGTGTATGCCCCGGTCGGCACCCACGAAACCCTGCTGGCCTACCTGGTTCGCCGCCTGCTGGAAAACGGCGCCAACACCTCGTTCGTCAACCGTATTGCCGACCAGTCGATCTCGATCCAGGAACTGGTCGCCGACCCGGTCGCCACCATCGAACAGATGGCTACCCAGGAAGGCAATACCGGCCTGCCGCACCCGCGCATTCCGCTGCCGCGTGACCTGTATGGCACCGAGCGGGCCAACTCCGCCGGTATCGACCTGGCCAACGAACACCGCCTGGCTTCGCTGTCCTGCGCCCTGCTGGCCAGCGCCCACAACGACTGGAAAGCCGCGCCGATGCTCGGTTGCGCCTCCAGCACCGAAGCAGCTGCGCCGGTGCTGAACCCGGCTGACCTGCGCGATGTGGTGGGTCATGTCCAGGAAGCCAACGTCACTGACGTCGACAACGCCATCCAGTGCGCGCTCAATGCCGCGCCGATCTGGCAGGCCACCCCGCCGGCCGAACGCGCCGCGATCCTGGAGCGTGCCGCCGACCTGATGGAAGCCGAGATCCAGCCGCTGATGGGCCTGCTCGCCCGCGAAGCCGGCAAGACCTTCGCCAACGCCATCGCCGAAGTGCGTGAAGCCGTCGACTTCCTGCGTTACTACGCCGTCCAGGCGCGCAACGATTTCAGCAACGACGCTCACCGCCCGCTGGGTCCGGTAGTGTGCATCAGCCCATGGAACTTCCCCCTGGCGATCTTCAGTGGCCAGGTTGCCGCGGCACTTGCCGCCGGTAACCCGGTGCTGGCCAAGCCGGCCGAACAGACCCCGCTGGTTGCCGCCCAGGCCGTGCGCCTGCTGCTCGAAGCCGGTATCCCCGAAGGCGTAGTGCAACTGCTGCCGGGCCGCGGCGAAACCGTCGGCGCCCGCCTGGTCGGTGACGATCGGGTCAAAGGCGTGATGTTTACCGGTTCCACCGAAGTCGCCCGCCTGCTGCAACGCAACATCGCCGGCCGCCTGGATGCCCAGGGCCGTCCGATCCCGCTGATCGCCGAAACCGGCGGCCAGAACGCGATGATCGTCGACTCCTCGGCGCTCACCGAACAGGTGGTCATCGACGTCGTATCTTCTGCCTTCGACAGCGCTGGCCAGCGTTGCTCGGCCCTGCGCGTACTGTGCCTGCAGGAAGATTCTGCCGACCGCGTCATCGAAATGCTCAAGGGCGCCATGGCCGAAAGCCGCCTGGGCAACCCCGAGCGCCTGGCCGTGGACATTGGCCCGGTGATCGACGCCGAAGCCAAGGCCGGTATCGAGAAGCACATCCAGGGTATGCGCGACAAAGGCCGTACCGTGTACCAGATGGCAATCGCCGATGGTGAAGAGATCAAGCGCGGCACATTCGTGATGCCAACCTTGATAGAACTGGAAAGCTTCGACGAACTGCAGCGCGAGATCTTCGGCCCGGTACTGCACGTGGTGCGCTACAACCGCAAGAACCTCGACCAGTTGATCGAGCAGATCAACGCCTCCGGCTACGGCCTGACCCTGGGTGTCCACACCCGGATCGACGAAACCATTGCCAAGGTCATCGACAACGTCAATGCCGGTAACGTCTACGTCAACCGCAACATCGTCGGCGCCGTGGTCGGCGTGCAGCCATTCGGCGGTGAAGGCCTGTCCGGTACCGGCCCGAAAGCCGGTGGCCCGCTGTACCTGTACCGCCTGCTGTCGACCCGCCCGGCGGGCGCCATCGAGCAGTCGTTCCAGCGCACCGACGGCGAAAACGCCCCGGACACCCGCCTGCGCGACAGCCTGAGCAAACCGCTGCAAGCCCTCAAAGCCTGGGCGGCGAGCAATCAGCTGAACGACCTGAGCGGCCTGTGCGAGCAGTTCGCCCAGCAATCGCAAAGCGGTATCAGCCGCCTGCTGGCGGGCCCGACCGGCGAGCGCAACAGCTACACCATCCTGCCGCGCGAGCACGTGCTGTGCCTGGCCGAGGTCGAAGCTGACCTGCTGACCCAACTGGCGGCGGTACTGGCCGTGGGCAGCTCGGCGGTGTGGCCGGAAGGCGAGCTGAGCAAGACCCTGCGCAATCGCCTGCCGAAGGAAGTGCAAGCGCGCATCCAGCTGGTGGCCGACTGGAACAAGGATGACGTGGTATTCGACGCCGTCCTCCACCATGGCGACTCCGACCAACTGCGCGCCGTGTGCGAGCAGGTGGCCAAGCGCGCCGGTGCCATCGTCGGTGTTCACGGCCTGTCGTCGGGTGAAACCGCGATTGCCCTGGAGCGCCTGGTAATCGAGCGCGCACTGAGCGTCAACACTGCTGCTGCCGGTGGTAACGCGAGCCTGATGACTATCGGCTGATAGCCAGCAGCGCCTCTATCGCGGGTCAAGCCCGCTCCTACAGCGTAGGAGCGGGCTTGACCCGCGATGCTTTCTAGCCCAGAAACTTCGCACGTTGATGACGCACCAGCCACCCCAGGCTACCCGCCTTCACGACCTCGGAAGCAATGACGAAAACCAGGGGATCTGACCGCCACGAAAACTACCCTGGACATAAAAGACTATAAAAAATGCATCCATCCCACCCCACCCCACCAAAACCGGGTCATACGTGGGAGCTGATTCATAGGCTGACGACTGAAGGCCTCAGACATCAACAAAGATCCCGATGAAAAAACCTGCCAGCAAAACCACGAGAAAAGACACCAGCACTATCCAAACCAGAATCCCGACCGACATCCAGGCCCAATTCAGGAGTGACAAGCGGGAATTAGACTGGCCTTTCGGGTCGCCTACGCAGGTGTTTATCGCCCCCTGAATCCTGGCCATTACCCAAAGAATCACGACATCCATAGCCAATACCGCACTCAACAACGGCAGCGGCGCCAGCTCCATCATCTGGTTTGCCCACAACGAGAGCGCTGTCAGCAGGATCAAGGCGCATACCAACCAGAACGGTGACCACCTGTAGCTACGACCAGACAGGTGTAATTGCCGATCGACCCTGCTCAGCAGGCTGTAAAGAAACAGAATGCCGAAGATGCTTCTTACCAGCGGCAACACTCGCTCCCCGGTTTCCCGCCGGTAGAGCGCCCAGCTTTGGTAATGGCAAAAAAGCCAATAAAAACCAAAGGTGAACAGGTTCATCACGATCAACTTTCTGATCGATACGACGAAGAACATTGGCCCCCTGCCTGTGGCATCAGAGAGATCAGGGCTCATCGAAGCGGTGCTGTTAGTGGTCATGGCTACGGCCTTCGGTAATGGGCCGACTATCTAAGCCTGCTCGTGCATCACAGATCTGCCCTCTGGCTCCGAAGCAAGGGTACGAACATTCCCAAACGCCTTGTGCCTTGCCATCACCCGTATCTATTTCACTGTGCAGTAGCATCGTCACTACCTAGACTCGGCCCATCCCCAGACAGGAATGCCGCCATGTCCGAGACCCTGCTCAGCGCCCGCAACCTGGCCTTCGAACTCTACGAAGTGCTCGATGCCGAGGCCCTGACCCAACGCCCGCGCTTTGCCGAGCACAACCGCGAAACCTTCGATGCCGCTCTGAGCACTGCGCGGACCATCGCCGAGAAGTATTTCGCCCCGCATAATCGCAAGGGCGATGAGCACGAGCCGCGCTATGAAAATGGCGAGGCGCTGTTGATCCCCGAGGTCAAGCCTGCGGTCGATGCCTTCCTTGAAGCCGGCTTTCTCAACGCCAGCCGCGACTTCGAAGCCGGTGGCATGCAGTTGCCGACCTTGCTCTCGCAAGCCTGTTTCGCCCACTTCCAGGCGGCCAACGCCGGGACCACGGCGTACCCGTTCCTGACCATGGGCGCCGCCAACCTGATTGAAAGCTTTGGCAGCGACGAGCAGAAGCGCCTGTTCCTGCAACCGATGATCGAAGGCCGCTTCTTCGGCACCATGGCCTTGACCGAGCCGCACGCTGGCTCGTCCCTGGCCGATATTCGCAGCCGCGCCGAGCCAGCCGGCGATGGCAGCTATCGGCTGCGCGGCAACAAGATATTCATTTCCGGCGGCGACCATCCGTTGTCGGAAAACATCGTGCATATGGTCCTGGCCAAGCTGCCCGATGCGCCGCCCGGGGTGAAGGGCATTTCGCTGTTTATCGTGCCCAAGTTCCTGGTCAACGCCGACGGCAGCCTCGGCCCGCGCAACGATGTGTTGCTGGCCGGGTTGTTCCACAAGATGGGCTGGCGCGGCACCACCTCGACGGCGCTGAACTTCGGCGACAACGGCCAGTGCGTCGGCTACCTGGTGGGCAAGCCACACCAGGGCCTGGCCTGCATGTTCCAGATGATGAACGAGGCGCGTATCGGCGTCGGCATGGGCGCGGTGATGCTTGGTTATGCCGGCTATCTGTACTCGCTGGAGTACGCCCGCCAGCGTCCGCAAGGGCGCCTGCCAGACAACAAGGATCCGGCCACCGCTGCCGTGCCGATCATCAATCACAGCGACGTCAAGCGCATGCTGCTGACCCAGAAGGCCTACGTCGAAGGCGCCTTTGATCTGGGCCTGTACGCCGCGCGGCTGTTCGATGACACCCAGAGCGGCGAAAGCGATACGGTTCGCCAGCAGGCCCATGAACTGCTCGACCTGCTGACGCCGATCGTCAAGTCCTGGCCTTCGGAGTTTTGCCTCAAGGCCAACGAGCTGGCCATCCAGATTCTCGGCGGCCATGGCTACACCCGCGAGTACCCGGTCGAACAGTACTACCGCGACAACCGCCTGAATCCGATTCACGAAGGTACCCACGGCATCCAGTCGCTGGACCTGCTCGGGCGCAAGCTGGCGCAAAACGGTGGTGCAGGGCTCAAGCAACTGGTCCGCCTGATCGCCAGCACCTGCGAGAGAGCCCATCCGCACAGCAGCCTGGATCGTCTGCGGGTACCGCTGGAGCAGTTGCTCAATCGCCTGCAGGAAGTGACCCTCGGCCTGCTCGGCGATCTGGCCCAGGGCCAGGTCAATGCAGCCCTGGCCAACTCGGCGCTGTATCTAAAGGCTTTCGGTCACTGCGTGATCGGCTGGCGCTGGCTGGAGCAGGCAATCCACGCCGAACAAGGCCTGGCCCGGGGCAACCCGGCCGATCGCGACTTCTACCTGGGCAAATTGCAGGCCGCGCGTTATTTCCTGACCTGGGAAGTGCCGGGCTGCCATAATGAGCTGGCATTGCTCGCGGCCAGTGACGATACCTGCCTGAGCATGCACGACGAGTGGTTCTGAGGGGGAGCCACCGCGCACACGGAGGTTCCCGCATGTTCGAGTTGACCGCATTGCTGCGCCAGCGCTTCGCCGCTCTGCGCAGCAGTGGCGAATTTTTCTCCCTGCGTTATGTGCAGCAAAGCCAGCAACACCTGTCGGTGCGCAAGAATATCGCCGAGCCGCCGTTTCTCAGCCGCGACGAAGGCGCGATGCTCACCGTGCGCGTCCATGGCGTGGAAACCTACGCCGCCACCGCCGACCTCTCGCAAGCCGGCTTGCAGCGTGCCCTGGAGCAGGCTGAGGCACTGGCCCGGCAAATCGCCGGGCGCGCCCTGCTCGACCTGCGCGAGCAACCACTGGCCACCGGCCGCGCCGATTACTGCTCGCCCAACCTTGAGCAAGCCTTCCCGTCCCTGGCCGACTGCTACGCCCTGCTTGCCCAGGAATCTGCCAGCGTGCCGGACGACAGCCGCCTGGTGAACTGGCAGGCAAGCCTTGGCATCAGCACTATCGAGCAGATCTACCTGAACACCGCCGGCGCCGAACTGCGCCAGGCCCAGCGCTTTATCTACCCGGGTTTCAGCACCACCGCCTTCGACGGCCAGGACAGCCAGACCCGCACCCTGGGCCGGGAAAACTTCGGCCAGCAGGGTGGCCTCGATGTGATCGAGCGTTGCGGCCTGGTTGGTGCCGGGGCCAAAGTCGCCGAGCAGGCCCTGCAACTGCTGCTGGCGCCGAACACCCCCAGTGGTGTGCGCGACCTGCTGCTGATGCCCGACCAGATGATGCTGCAAATCCACGAATCCATCGGCCACCCGCTGGAAATGGACCGCATCCTCGGCGACGAGCGTAATTACGCCGGCACCAGCTTTGTCAAAGCCAGCGACTTCGGCAGCCTGCAGTACGGCTCGAAATTGCTCAACGTGACCTTCGACCCGTCGATCCGCGAAGAGCTTGCCAGCTACAGCCACGACGATGACGGCAGCGCTGCGCACAAGCAGTACCTGATCAAGGACGGTTTGCTGGTCCGCCCGCTCGGTGGTGCCCTGTCGCAGTTCCGTTCCGGCCTTGAAGGGGTGGCCAACAGCCGCGCCTGCGGCTGGAACCGCGCACCGATCGACCGCATGGCCAACCTCAACATCGAGCCGGGGGACAAGACCCTGGCGCAACTGATCGGCGGTATCGAACAGGGCATCCTGATGCGCACCAACCGCTCGTGGTCGATTGATGATGCGCGCAACAAGTTCCAGTTCGGCTGCGAATGGGGCCAACTGATCGAAAACGGCGAGCTCAAGGGCGTGGTCAAGAACCCCAACTACCGCGGCATCTCCGCCCGGTTCTGGGGCAATCTCAGCGCCGTCGGTGACGCCAGCACCTTGCAGGTACTGGGCACGCCAAACTGCGGCAAGGGCGAGCCGAACCAGGTGGTACGCGTGGGCCACGCCTCCCCCGCCTGCGTATTCAGCCAGATCGACGTATTCGGAGGAGACGCCTGATGGCTGCCACCCCACTGCAAAGTTTCCAGCACCTGGTCGCCAGCCTGCGCGACGCGGTGTGCGCGCCAGAGCATTTCACCTTGAGCTACAGCGGCGAGCACTCGCAGTTCATCCGCTTCAACCACGCCAGGGTGCGCCAGGCCGGCGAAGTGCAACAGGCCAGTTGCGTGCTCAAGCTGGTCGCCGACGGGCGCCAGGCCGAGCTGCAGTTCACCCTCGGCAACGACGCCGAGGTCGATCAGCTGCGCCTGCAACAAGCCCTGGAGCAACTGCGCCAGACCCTGCCGCTGCTTGAGCCCGACCCTTACCTGCAACTCAATGACAGCGCCTGGCACAGCCATAGCGTGCAGGATCAAGCGCTGCCAGACAGCGCTGCGGTGCTGGCGCAGATCGAGCAAGGCGCGGGTGATCTGGACCTGGTTGGCATCTACGCCGCGGGCCCGATCTGCCGGGGTTTTGCCAGCTCGTTCGGGGCCTTTGGCTGGCACCAGGCCAACAGTTTCAACTTCGACTGGAGCCTGTTCCACAGCAACGGCGAGGCGGTCAAAGCCAACTATGCCGGCCAGTCCTGGGACGGCGAAGCCTTCGCCCTGCGCCTGCAGCAGGCCCGCGAACAGCTCGACTACCTCGGCCGCCCGCTGAAAAAACTCGCCCCCGGCCAATACCGCGCCTACCTGGCACCGGCAGCGCTGGACGAGATCATGGGCATGCTCTGCTGGGGCGGCTTCTCGGCCCAGGCCATCGCCACCAAGAACAGCCCGCTGCAACGCCTGTACAGCGCCGATGCCAGCCTGAGCCCGTTGGTCCAGATAAGCGAGCAGGTCAGCGGCTCGCTGAGCCCGTCGTTCTCGGACGAGGGCCTGGTGCGCAGTGACCTGCGCCTGATTGACCAGGGCCGGGCCCACGATCGGCTGATCTGCGCCCGTAGCGCCGCCGAGTTCGAACTGGCGGCCAACGGTGCCGATAGCTACGAGTCGCCATGCGCGCTGAGCATGGCCGGCGGCGAGCTTGGGCAGAGCGAAGTCCTCGCCCGCCTGGGCACCGGCCTGTACATCAGCAACCTCTGGTACCTGAACTACTCGGACCTGCCCGCTGCGCGCATGACCGGCCTGACCCGCTTCGCCACCTTCTGGGTCGAGAACGGCGAGATCCAGGCGCCGGTGAGCACCATGCGCTTTGACGACAGCGTCTACAGTTTGCTGGGTTCGCAACTGGAGGCATTGACGACCGAACGCGAGCTGATTCTGTCGACCAGTACCTACGGCCAGCGCCAGACCAGTTCGAGCCATTTGCCGGGAGCGTTGGTCAAACGCCTGACGTTGACACTGTAATTAGCCCATCGCGGGTCAAGCCCGCTGCCACCGACCCGCGATGAGGCCCTCAAGGACTGCACACTAACCCATGCCCAACCGCGCCCCGCTGGACCCGACCACCGCCCGCTGGATTCCCTGGGTGGTGGCCATCGCCTTTTTCATGCAGTCGCTCGACGGCACCATCCTCAACACCGCCCTGCCGGCCATGGCCCGCGACCTGGCCGAAGACCCGCTGCGCATGCAGTCGGTGATCATCGCCTACATGCTCACCGTGGCCCTGCTGATCCCGGCCTCGGGCTGGATTGCCGACCGCTTTGGCACCAAGCGCATCTTCTTCGGCGCCATCCTCCTGTTCAGCCTCGGTTCGCTGCTCTGCGCCCTGGCCAGCAGCCTCGGCATGCTGGTAGCGGCACGGGTGATCCAGGGCCTGGGCGGCGCCTTGATGCTACCGGTCGGGCGCCTGGTGGTACTGCGTGCCTATCCACGCTCGGAGCTGGTGCGGATCATGAGCTTCATCACCATCCCCGGCCTGCTCGGGCCGTTGCTGGGCCCGACCATGGGCGGCTGGCTGGTGGAAATTCTCAGCTGGCACTGGATCTTCCTGCTCAACCTGCCGGTTGGCGCCATCGGCTGTTATGCGGTGTGGAAGTTCATCCCCGACCTGCGCGGCTCAGAGCGTACCCGCTTCGACGGCATCGGCTTCGTGCTGTTCGGCGCGGCAATGGTGTTGATCACCATTGCCATGGAAGGCCTGGGCGAGCTGCACCTGCCGCACCTGCGGGTAATGCTGCTGCTGTTTGCCGGCATGGCCTGCCTGGCCGCCTACTGGCTGCGCGCCGGCAGCGTCGACAACCCGCTGTTTTCGCCAAAACTGTTCCGCACCCGGACCTTTTCGGTGGGTATCCTCGGCAACCTGTTTGCCCGCCTGGGCAGCGGCGCCCTGCCGTTCCTGGTACCGCTGTTGCTGCAGGTGGCGCTGGGTTACTCACCGTCCCAGGCCGGCATGAGCATGATCCCCCTGGCCGCGGCGGCGATGGTCGCCAAGTCGATTGCCCGGCCGCTGATCGAGCGCTTCGGCTATCGCAATATTCTCACCGGCAATACCCTGCTGCTGGGCCTGCTGCTGGCAAGCCTGGGGCTGGTCGACGAACAGACGCCCTACGCCCTGTTGCTGTTGCAACTGGGCTTGCTGGGTGCAGTCAACTCGATGCAGTTCACGGCAATGAACACCGTGACCCTGATCGATCTCGACGACAACAGCGCCAGCAGCGGCAACAGCCTGCTGTCGGTAGTCGCGCAATTGTCACTGAGCCTCGGTGTGGCCTGTGCCGGCGCCCTGCTTGGCGGTTTTACCGCAGCGGGCAGTGCCGAAGGCGTCGAGAGCACCCTCGGGGCGTTCCAACTGACCTTTGTGACCATCGGCCTGATGGCCATGCTGGCGGCGGCGATCTTCATGCAGTTGTCCAGGGCAGACGGAAGGCGTGCCCCTCGTCCGGAACCGGAGATCGAGCCTTAGGGCTAAAGGCCATGAGGCTGGTACACTGCGCGACATTTTGTTTTGCAGGCCAGTCTCGTGACCACCATTGCCACCGCCTTCGCCACTTTGCCGCTGTCCGCCGCCATGCTGGCCAACCTGGACGCCCTCGGCTACGCCCAGATGACCCCGATCCAGGCCCAAAGCCTGCCGGTGATGCTCAAGGGCATGGACCTGATCGCCCAGGCCAAGACCGGCAGCGGCAAGACCGCCGCCTTCGGCATCGGCCTGCTCAACCCGCTCAACCCGCGTTACTTCGGGTGCCAGGCGCTGGTGCTGTGCCCGACCCGCGAGCTGGCCGACCAGGTGGCCAAAGAGCTGCGCCGCCTGGCCCGCAGCGAAGACAACATCAAGATTCTGACCCTCTGCGGTGGCGTGTCCCTGGGCCCGCAGATCGCTTCGCTGGAGCACGGCGCGCACATCATCGTCGGCACCCCGGGCCGCGTGCAGCAGCACCTGAGCAAAGGCACCCTGGTGCTCGATGGCCTCAACACCCTGGTGCTCGATGAAGCCGACCGCATGCTCGACATGGGCTTCTACGACGCCATCGCCGACATCATCGGCCAGACCCCGAAGCGCCGCCAGACCCTGCTGTTCTCCGCCACCTACCCGGCCGGCATCAAGCAGCTGGCCTCGGCGTTCATGCGCGACCCGCAAACCGTCAAGGTCGAGTCGCAGCACGCCGACAGCCAGATCGAGCAGCGCTTCTACGAGATCACCCCGGAACAGCGCATGGACGCGGTGAGCAAGCTGCTCGGGCACTTCCGCCCGCAGTCGTGCGTAGCGTTCTGCTTCACCAAGCAGCAGTGCCAGGAGCTGGTCGAGCACCTGCAGGCCAAGGGTATCGCCGCCCAGGCCCTGCATGGCGACCTGGAGCAGCGTGACCGCGACCAGGTCCTGACCCTGTTCGCCAACCGCAGCCTGTCGGTGCTGGTGGCCACTGACGTCGCCGCCCGCGGCCTGGATATCGACGCCCTGGACATGGTCATCAACGTCGAGCTGGCCCGCGATGCCGAGATCCACGTGCACCGCGTCGGCCGTACCGGCCGTGCCGGCGAGAAAGGCCTGGCGGTGAGCCTGGTGGCCCCGGCCGAAGGCCATCGCGCCCAGGCCATCGAAGACATGCAGAAGGCCGCCCTGCGCTGGGAACAGCTGGACAGCCTCAAGGCCCAGAATGGTGCACCGCTGCTGCCGACCATGAGCACCCTGTGCATCGCTGCCGGGCGCAAGGACAAGCTGCGCCCTGGCGACATTCTTGGCGCCCTGACCGGCGATGCCGGGCTGCCGGGCACCCAGGTCGGCAAGATTGCCATCTTCGACTTCCAGGCCTTCGTCGCCGTCGAGCGCGCGGTGGCCAAACAGGCGCTGCAGCGGCTCAACAGCGGCAAGATCAAAGGCCGCTCGTTGCGGGTGCGGATCGTCTGATTACTTTTTTCGCGGGGCAAGCCCGCTCCTACACACCCTCCCTGTAGGAGCGGGCTTGCCCCGCGATCGCTTCACCACCGAATTCTCGAGGATTTTGCAGTGCGTTCCACCGAAGTGATCATCATCGGCGCTGGCGCCGCCGGCCTGATGTGCGCCCTGAGCGCCGCCAAACGCGGCCGTCAGGTGCTGCTGCTCGACCACGCCAACAAACCGGGCAAGAAGATCCTCATGTCCGGTGGTGGCCGCTGCAACTTCACCAACATGTACACCGAGCCGAGCAATTTCCTCTCGCACAACCCGCACTTCTGCAAATCGGCCCTGGCCCGCTACACCCAGTGGGACTTCATCGAGATGGTCGGCAAGCACGGCGTGCCCTACCACGAGAAAAAGCTCGGCCAACTGTTCTGCGATAACAAGTCCAGCGACATCCTCGGCATGCTTCTGGACGAGTGCGACAACGCTGGCGCCGAGCTGCGCATGGACACCCGCATCGAGCAGATCGAAAAACTCGACAGCGGCTACCTGCTGGAAACCAGCGCCGGCCAGTTCCAGTGCCAGTCGCTGGTCATCGCCACCGGCGGCCTGTCGATCCCGACCCTGGGCGCCACCGGCTTCGGCTACCAGGTCGCCCGTCAGTTCGGTCACACCCTGCTGCCGACCCGTGCCGGCCTGGTGCCGTTCACCATCACCGAGCCGCAGCTCAAGGCGATCTGCACTGAACTGTCGGGCACCTCGGTGGATTGCGTGGCCAGCTGCAACGCCAGCAGCTTCCGCGAAAACCTGCTGTTTACCCACCGCGGCCTGAGCGGCCCGGCGATCCTGCAGATTTCTTCGTTCTGGCAGGCCGGCGACACGGTTGAGATCAACCTGCTGCCCGAGCACGACGCCCTGAGCTGGCTGCAACAGCAGCAAGCCGAGCGCCCCAACAGCGAGCTCAAGACCCTGCTCGGCGAAATCTTCACCAAGAAGATGGCCAACCTGCTGGCCGAGCACTGGTTCGTCTCCAAACCGATGAAGCAGTACACCCCGGCGGAACTGGCCCAGGTCAGCGACAAGCTCGGGGCCTGGCAGGTGGTGCCGGCCGGTACCGAGGGCTACCGCACCGCCGAGGTAACCCTGGGCGGCGTCGATACCCGCGAGGTTTCGTCGAAAACCATGGAGTCGCTGAAAAGCCCGGGGCTGTACTTTATCGGTGAAGTGCTCGACGTCAGTGGCCACCTGGGCGGCTTCAACTTCCAGTGGGCCTGGGCCTCGGCGTACGCGGCCGCGCAGTTCGTCTAACCTTCGCGGTAGAATCAGCGCATCAAGGAACAAATTTTGCTGGTCAGATGGCGGCGGTAACACCGCTGCCATCTGACTGGCTCAATTTCGATCATCGCCCAAGGCCTGCCGACCCGACATGTCATCTTCCTCGTTCAGCCAATCGTTGCGCCGCCTCTGGGCCCTGGACAAGTTCAGCTACGCCATCCGCGTTCTCATCGCCCTGACCGGCAGCATGCTGCTGTGCTGGTACAAGGACGAGATGAGCCTGCTGATCCCGCTGTTTCTGGGGATTATCGCCAGCGCCCTGGCCGAGACCGACGACAGCTGGCAGGGGCGCCTGAATGCCCTGGCGGTGACCCTGGTGTGCTTCACGGTTGCCGCGCTGTCGGTGGAGTTGCTGTTCCCCTACCCGATCATCTTCGGCTGCGCCCTGGCCCTGGCCAGCTTTGCCCTGACCATGCTCGGTGCGCTCGGCGAGCGCTACGGCGCGATTGCCTCGGCGACGCTGATTTTGTCGGTGTACACCATGATCGGCGTCGACCAGCGCGGCGGCGAAGTCACTGACTTCTGGCACGAGCCGTTGCTGTTGGTGGCCGGCGCCGCCTGGTACGGCCTGCTTTCAGTGCTATGGCAGGCGCTGTTTTCCAACCAGCCGGTGCAGCAGAGCCTGGCCCGGCTGTTCCGCGAGCTGGGTCGCTACCTCAAGCTCAAGGCCACCCTGTTCGAGCCGATCCGCCAGCTGGATGTCGAAGCCCGGCGCCTGGAACTGGCGCAGCAGAACGGCCGGGTGGTGGCCGCACTGAATGCGGCCAAGGAGATCATCCTGCACCGGGTCGGCAATGGCCGGCCTGGCTCGAAGGTCAGCCGCTACCTGAAGCTGTACTTCCTGGCCCAGGACATCCATGAGCGTGCCAGTTCTTCGCACTACCCCTACAACGCCCTGACCGAAGCCTTTTTCCACAGCGACGTGCTGTTCCGCTGCCAGCGCCTGCTGCGCCAGCAGGGCGTTGCGTGCCAGCAGTTGTCCGAATCCATCCAGCTGCGCCAGCCGTTCACCTACGACACCAGCTTCGCCCAGGCCCTGGAAGACCTGCACGCCTCGCTCGAACACCTGCGCATCCAGAGCAACCCGGCCTGGCGTGGCCTGCTGCGTTCGCTGCGGGCGCTGGCGGCAAACCTGGCGACCCTCGACCGCCTGCTCAGCGATGCCAGCAACCCCGACAACCTTGCCGATGCCAGCGACAGCAGCCTGCTCGACCGCTCGCCGCGCAACTTCAAGGACGTCTGGAGCCGCCTGCGCCAGCAGCTGACGCCGACTTCGCTGCTGTTTCGCCACGCCCTGCGCCTGCCTCTGGCGCTGTCGATCGGCTATGGCATGGTGCACCTGATTCACCCGACCCAGGGCTACTGGATCATCCTCACCACCCTGTTCGTCTGCCAGCCCAACTACGGCGCCACGCGGCGCAAGCTGGTGCAACGGATCATCGGTACGGGCATCGGCCTGACCGTCGGCTGGGCGTTGTTCGACCTGTTCCCCAGCCCGATCATCCAGTCACTGTTCGCCGTGGCCGCCGGGGTGGTGTTCTTCGTCAACCGCACCACCCGCTACACCCTGGCAACCGCAGCGATCACCCTGATGGTGCTGTTCTGCTTCAACCAGATCGGCGATGGCTACGGGCTGTTCCTGCCGCGCCTGTTCGATACCCTGGTGGGCAGCCTGATCGCCATCCTCGCCGTATTCCTGTTCCTCCCGGACTGGCAGGGCCGGCGCCTGAACAAGGTGCTGGCCAACACCTTGAGCTGCAACAGCACCTACCTGCGCCAGATCATGCAGCAGTACGCCCAGGGCAAGAGCGACGACCTCGCCTACCGCCTGGCCCGGCGCAACGCCCACAACGCCGACGCAGCGTTGTCGACCACCCTGGCCAACATGCTCATGGAGCCGGGGCATTTTCGTAAGGAGGCCGACGTCGGTTTCCGTTTTTTGGTGCTGTCGCACACCCTGCTCAGTTATCTGTCGGGCCTCGGCGCGCACCGCGACACGGCCCTGGATGCCGAGGTTCGCCAGCAGTTGATCGATGGCGCCGGGGCCAGCCTGGCCAGCAGCCTGGATGAAATCGCCGAAGGCCTGGCCAGCAAGTTGCCGGTAGCGATCCACAGTGATGCCGAAGAGGCCCTGGCCAATGAGCTTGAGCAGATGCCCGAAGAGCTCGACGAAAACCAGCGCCTGGTGCAAACCCAGCTGGCGCTGATCTGCCGGCAACTGGCGCCACTGCGCACCCTCGCCGCACACCTGATCAAGGACAGCGCGCCGGCCTGATTACAGGCCGTGCTGCTTGAGCAGCCGGGCATAACTGCCATCGGCTTTCATCTGGGCAATGGCGCGGTCGAAACCGGCGACGATCTGCTGGTGCTCGGGATTCTTCAGGCTGACGAGGATATGCAGGCTGTTCTCGCTGACCGGCTTGTCGAAGAACTCCACCGCCTCACGCACCTCTTTCGGTTCGCGCTTGAGGTAATAACCGGCAACGAACTCATCCTCCAGCGCCAGGCGTACACGCCCGGCGGCGAGCATGCCGACAGCAACGGAAAAACTGCGCACCGGAACCTTCTGCAATTGGGCGTCACTGTCGAACTCGGGCGAGTAGGCGTAATCGCGTACCACGGCGACAGGGAACGGATGGAGGTCGCTCAAGGCATTGAAGCGCAGCGCATCGCCTTTGCGCTTGAGCAGCCGAATACGGTTGGTCAGGTAGCTGGCGGAGAACTGGCCAATTTGTGTACGCGAGTCGTTGTACCAGGCGTTGACCAGCACATCGTAGCGGCCTTCCCCCACCCCCAGCAGCGCCCGGGCCCAGGGCACCTGCTCGTACTGGCTGGTATAGCCGGCACGGGTCAGGGCGGTGGTGACGATGGCTGTGGCCAGGCCGCCGTTGGCCATGCTGGCATCGGTGAACGGTGGCCAGCTGTCGGCCACCAGCCGCAGCCGGGTGGCCTGCGCCGATGTGCTCAGCAGTAGCAGTATTCCCATTGAAGCCAAGACTCGAAGCAATGGCCGCATGCTCAAATCCTTTAGCGAACCCCTGGTTCGCGCCGTTGATTTCAACTGCTTGAGAATGTTCAGTGCCTATCAGCCATCGCAGGTTACACAAAGAAGAAGTAATCGGGCAGAGGCAAATGATATCAAATGGCCTCTATTCCGGTCGACTTCGAGCCTGTATTGACCTGGCGCAATTAGACCCTCGCCGCGCAGTCTGCCATGATCAGGGCTATCAACCGCTTGAGAGACGCCCATGGCCATCGACTGGATCTGCAAACACCACAGTGACATTGGCAAGGAACAACTCTATGCCATTCTGCGACTGCGTACCGAAGTGTTCGTGGTCGAACAGAAATGTGCCTACCAGGAAGTCGATGGCCAGGACCTGGAAGGCGACACCTGCCACCTGATGGCCTGGGAAGGTGACCAGTTGCTGGCGTACCTGCGTTTGCTCGATCCACAGTCCCAGGGCGGTGACGTGGTCATAGGCCGGGTGCTGATCGCCCCCGAGGCACGTGGTCGTGGACTCGGCCATGAACTGATGGAGCATGGGCTCAAGTACGCAGAGCATTACTGGCCTGAAGTGCCGGTGTACCTGTCAGCCCAGGCGCACTTGCAGGGCTACTATGCACGCCATGGTTTCAAGGTGGCGGGAGAGGAGTATCTGGAAGACGATATCCCACACATTGGTATGCGGCGGGACTAGCAGCATCGCCGGTCAAGTCGGGTCGCCGCACCGCCGCTCCCACAATTATGTAAGAGCGGGATTGACCCGCGATGGGGCCTTCAGGGATAGCCCAGCACTTCACGAATACCGCGCAAATGCTGGGTGATCCACTGCTTGTCGATCGCCCCCCAATCGCGAATCCGGTAGTGCCCGGCATGATTGCGCGCCCCTGCCTGCTGCTCGAACTCACAGACGATGTCCAGGTCGGCCAGGGCGGCAATGGTGTCCTGGGCGGTGCGCCGCGGCATGCCGGTGGCTTCCATCAAGGCCGGGACGGTGCTGGCAGTCTGGCTGTCGATCAGCCAGGCGACATACAGCCGGCGGTAGAAACTGCTCTTGGTCTTGCTCACTTCCATTGGCAAATCCTCAGGGCCTACAGGCTGGCGGGCAGCTCGCGGTAGGTCAGGTAAACGCGCAGGTCGAATTCCAGTTGATGGTAGCCCGGCTGCATATATTCACAGAGCTGGTAGAACGCCTTGTTGTGATCGGACTCTTTCAGGTGCGCCAGTTCGTGCACCACGATCATCTTCAGAAACTGCGGCGCCGCCTCCTTGAACAACGAAGCGATGCGGATTTCCTTCTTGGCCTTGAGCTTGCCGCCCTGCACCCGCGACACCGCCGTGTGCAGGCCGAGCGCGCGGTGGGTGAGGTCAAGGCGGTTGTCGAACAGCACCTTGTCGAGGTTCGGCGCGTTGCGCAGGTGCTCCTGCTTGAGCGCCTGGGCATAGCTGTACAGCGCCTTGTCGCTTTGTACCGCGTGCCGGTCCGGGTAGCGCTGCTGCAAGTAGTCGCCCAGGCGATTGCTGGCAATCAACTGGCGAACCTGGTCTTGCAGGGCGGGTGGATAGGCTTGCAGGTACTTGAGCACGGTCATGGGCAAAACGGCTGACGGTAAAGGCGCCAGTGTACCCAACTACAGCTGCTGCCAGGCAAAAAAGCCCGGAAACGCCCCGGCATCACTGGCCGTCATCGGTCGCGCCACCAAAAAGCCCTGCACATATTCGCAGCCGTTGGCCTGCAGCCAGTGCGCCTGCTCGAGGGTTTCGACACCTTCGGCGATCACGCTGATTGCATACTGGCGACACAGGTCGATGACGCAACGCACCAGCGCCGCGTCCGCTTGCGAGCCGGGCAAGCGTGCGACCAGGTGGCGGTCGAGTTTAAGCGTGTCGATTGGCAGGTCGCGCAGCAGCCGCAGCGAACAATCGCCCGCACCAAAATCGTCGAGGGCGATGCGCACGCCCAGCTCGCGCAACTTGTGCAACTGTTTCAAAGCCACGTCGTTATTGACCATCAACGACGTCTCGGCCACCTCGACCTCCAGCTGCGCCGGATCAAGGCCCTGGATGGCGATCACCCGGCCCAGTTCCTCGGCCAGGTTGGGCATGGCGAACTGCACGCGGCTGAGGCTAATGCCCAGCACCAGTGTCGGCTCGAAGCATTCCTGCCAGTCACGCCGCTGCGCCGCGCCCTGGGCGTATATCCAGCTGGCCAGGCGCGAAATCAGCCGCGCCTCTTCCAGCAAGGGCAGGAACAACCCCGGCGGCACGTCGCCGACACTGGGGTGCTGCCAACGCAGCAGCGCCTCGAAGCCGCGTAGACGGCCGTCGGCAAATGCCACCTGCGGCTGGTAGACCAGGCTGAAATCCTTGTGCTCGATGGCGCTGCGCACCGAGTCTTCGAGCATCAGCCGCGAGCGCGCCCGGCCATTGAGGTCCTGGTCGTAGTAGCGATACTGCTGGCGCCCGGCCTGCTTGGCCGCATACATCGCAGCGTCGGCCGCGCGCAGCAGGCCGTCGAGGTTGGCGCCGCAATCGGGGTAGGTGGCAATGCCGATGCTCACGCCGAGGGTCACTTCCATGCCCTCTATCTGCTGGCAGATCGACATGCGCTCGATCACCCCCTCGGCGAAACGCGCCGCCTGCTCAGGGTATTCCAGGGCATCGAACAAGGCGGTGAACTCATCGCCGCCCATGCGCGCCAGGATCGCATTGGCGCCCAGGCAATCCTTGAGCTGCTCGGCGACCCAATGCAGCACCCGGTCGCCGGCCTCATGGCCGAGAAAATCATTGATACGTTTGAAACCGTCCAGGTCCAGGTACATCAGCGCCTGGGTCTTGTCGCTGCGCTCATTACGCACCAGGGCGCTTTCAGCGGCCTGGTAGAAGCCACGGCGGTTGAGCAGCCCGGTCAAGGGGTCGGTAACCGCCTGAAACTCCAGTTGCTGGTGCAGGTGACGCACCACCGACATGTCCAGCACCGTCACCACCATGGCGCGCTGGCCGTCGGTCAATGGCGAGCACGACAGCGCTACCGGCACCGGCTGGCCGCCGGCGGTACGCAGCAGGGCATCGTGGATACGGAAGATCTGCCGCTCCAGGTAGGCCTGGTAGAACGCCGATTCGGCCCACAAGGTCATCCCCGGCGACTGCACGAAATCCAGCAGGTTGGCACCTTGCAGCAGCTCGACCGGGGCTTGGAGCAATTGCGAAATGGCCGGGTTGGCAAAGCTGATCTCACCCTTTTCGCCCACCACCAGGATGCCTTCGGCGGCATTGTTGAGCACCGACGCGTTGAACGCCCGCGCCGCTTCCAGGTCGCGGCTCAAGCGCTGCAGCGAGCGCCGGTTGCGCTGCTGCTCGAGCAGGGCCTGAACCTTGGGCTTGAGGATTTGCGGATCGAAGGGTTTGAACAGGTAATCCACCGCACCACTGGCATAGCCCTTGAGCACAGCGGCCTGGGACTGTTCGTTGGCGGTGAGGAAGATGATCGGCGTCAACCGCGTACGCTGGCTACCGCGCATCAGGCGGGCAACCTCGAAACCGTCCATGCCCGGCATCTGCACGTCGAGCAGCACCAGGTCCACTTCATGTTCGAGCAGCGCGCTCAGGGCTTCCGTCCCCGAGCTCGCGGTGAGTACTTGCCAGTCCTGGCGGGCCAGCAAGGCCCGCATGCTGATCAGGTTTTCCGGATAATCGTCAACGACCAGCAGTACTGAGCCGCTATCGTGTGACTGAGGTTGCGCGCAATCCATGCTGCTTCTCTTAAGGCACCAATGCCGGGCTTCGGCTGAAATCTGTGCGTAACTCTAGACCCGGCTGCCATAAATCTGAAGTCAGCACATTGCCATCATGGGCGGAATGGCCTGTTAGCCGACTAACGGTCTGTCCGTCCGGGCCATGCGCATTGCCTTCCTGGCGCGCAGGCACAAAAAAGCCCGCATCGCTGCGGGCTTTTCTGTTCAGGCTTAGTTGACCTTGGCGGCCAGCTCACCTTTGGCGTAGCGCTGGAACATCGCTTCGAGGGAGATCGGCTTGATCTTCGAGGCGTTACCAGCAGTGCCGAAGGCTTCGTAACGGGCGATGCAGACGTCGCGCATGGCCTTGACGGTTTCGCCGAAGAACTTGCGTGGGTCGAATTCGCTCGGGTTGGTGGCCATCAAGCGACGCATGGCACCGGTGGACGCCAGGCGCAGGTCGGTGTCGATGTTGACCTTGCGCACGCCGTACTTGATGCCTTCGACGATTTCTTCAACCGGCACGCCGTAGGTTTCCTTGATGTCGCCGCCGTACTGGTTGATGATCGCCAGCCACTCTTGCGGTACCGAGGACGAACCGTGCATCACCAGGTGGGTGTTGGGGATGCGCTTGTGGATTTCCTTGATGCGGTCGATCGCCAGCACGTCGCCAGTAGGCGGCTTGGTGAACTTGTAAGCACCGTGGCTGGTACCGATGGCGATGGCCAGGGCATCGACCTGAGTGCGCTTGACGAAGTCGGCAGCTTCTTCCGGATCGGTCAGCATCTGGCTGTGATCCAGTACGCCTTCGGCGCCGATACCGTCTTCTTCACCGGCCATGCCGGTTTCCAGCGAACCCAGGCAGCCCAGCTCGCCTTCAACCGAAACGCCGCAGGCGTGAGCCATGGCAACGGTTTGCTGGGTAACACGGACGTTGTAGTCGTAGTCAGTCGGGGTCTTGCCGTCTTCGCCCAGCGAGCCGTCCATCATCACCGAGCTGAAGCCCAGCTGGATCGAGCGCTGGCAGACGTCAGGGCTGGTGCCGTGGTCCTGGTGCATGCACACCGGGATGTGCGGGAATTCTTCGATCGCAGCCAGGATCAGGTGGCGCAGGAACGGCGCGCCGGCGTATTTGCGGGCACCGGCCGAGGCCTGGACAATCACCGGGGAGTCGGTCTTGTCAGCGGCTTCCATGATGGCGCGCATCTGCTCGAGGTTGTTGACGTTGAAAGCTGGAACGCCGTAGCCGAATTCAGCGGCGTGGTCCAGCATCTGGCGCATGCTAATGAGTGCCATTGTGTATCTCTCTCCCGACAAGCGTCGTTTTTCGTGCAAGCCTGCCGCAGCGGCGGTTGCTATTCAAGTAGTGTGGGCCTTCGAGGCCCGGCCAGTCACGGCGCCTTGCAGCCCCGCCCTATCAAATCGTTGGTGGCGACCCAGTACACCAGGCCTTCGTCACCCTTGCTGTGGAACGCCAGCACTCCATCGCTGTACAACGCACCCGAGCCACTGGGCTCCGGCTTGAGCCGGTAGACCTGGTCGCCGCCACCCAGGCGTACGTCCACCTCCTGCTGGCTGCTGTCGGCAAAGCGCCAGAGCACTTCAACCTGGCTGTCGCAGACCCAGCGGGTCCAGTTGTCGGCCGGTGCCGGCGCAGGCTTGAGGCTTGCGCAACCACCGAGTACTGCCAGGGCCATCAAGGCCGCAACCGCTTTCATCCAATATCCTCTAGCAGACCACAAACCGGCCGGTAGGTTGCCGTGAACCGATCAAGGGCAACCCTGGGCCCGGCGCTGATGTTCGTCGTCGTATTTTTCCAGGCCATCCGGGCCCAGCCTTTTGTTGATCACCGGTGCCGTTTCAGCCTGCCATTCAGACTGATAGCAGCCGCCTTTCGGCGCGCCGGGCTTTGCCGGCGCCTGCTCCGGGTTACTGGAGCAAGCGCCGAGCAGACCGGCCAGGATAATCACAGGCAATTGCTTGACCATGCAGGTCGCTCCCTTTGCCAGGCCGAATGGATCAGGCCTTGGCTCGCTGTTCCAGCACTTCAACGGCCGGCAGCACTTTACCTTCGACGAACTCGAGGAAAGCACCGCCACCGGTAGAAATGTAGGAGATTTGCTCGGCAACGCCATATTTGTCGATGGCCGCCAGGGTATCGCCACCACCGGCAATGGAGAACGCCGCGCTCTCGGCGATGGCCTGGGCCAGGACCTTGGTGCCATTACCGAACTGGTCGAATTCAAATACGCCGACCGGGCCGTTCCAGAGGATGGTCTTCGACGACTTCAGCAGCTCGGCGAAGTTGGCCGCGGTTTGCGGGCCGATGTCGAGGATCATGTCGTCTTCGGCAACGTCGGCAACCAGTTTGACGGTCGCGGCGGCGCTTTCGGCGAATTCCTTGGCAACCACGACGTCCACTGGCAGCGGTACGTTGACCTTGGCAGCGATGGCCTTGGCGGTGTCTATCAGGTCAGGCTCGTACAGCGACTTGCCGACCGGGTGACCGGCCGCGGCCAGGAAGGTGTTGGCGATGCCGCCGCCGACGATCAGCAGGTCGCAGATCTGGCTCAGGCTGTTGAGCACGTCCAGCTTGGTCGACACCTTGGAGCCGGCAACGATCGCCGCCATCGGCTTGGCCGGGGCTTTCAGGGCCTTGCCCAGGGCATCCAGCTCGGCCGCCAGCAGCGGGCCGGCAGCAGCGACCTTGGCGAACTTGGCTACGCCGTGGGTCGAGCCTTCGGCGCGGTGAGCGGTACCGAAGGCGTCCATCACGAACACATCGCACAGGGCGGCGTACTTCTGCGCCAGCTCGTCGGCGTTCTTCTTCTCGCCCTTGTTGAAGCGCACGTTCTCGAACAGGACGATGTCACCGGCCTTGATTTCGACACCGTCGAGGTAGTCGGCAACCAGCGGCACGTCGCGGCCCAGGGCCTTGCTCAGGTACTCGGCGACCGGCTTGAGGCTGTTCTCGGCAGAGAACTCGCCTTCGCTCGGGCGGCCCAGGTGCGAGCAGACCATCACGGCCGCGCCCTTTTCCAGGGCCAGCTTGATGGTCGGCAGCGAAGCGAGGATGCGCGCATCGCTGGCAACCACACCGTCCTTCACAGGCACGTTGAGGTCTTCGCGGATCAGTACGCGCTTACCTTGCAGATCGAGGTCGGTCATCTTCAACACGGTCATGAATGCAGTCCTTCAGGGCTGTTTACAAGTGGAGCGGGTTTGATTGACGACGTGCAGAAAGTGATCGGCAACGTCGAGCATACGGTTGGCAAAACCCCATTCGTTGTCGAACCAGGCCAGCAGGTTGACCAGCCGGGGGCCGGAAACGCGGGTCTGGCTGGCATCGACAATCGCCGAATGCGGGTCATGGTTGAAATCACAACTGGCGTGCGGCAGTTCAGTGTAGGCCAGCAGCCCCTGCAGCGGGCCGCTCAGGGCGGCTTCGCGCAGCACCCGGTTGACCTCGGCCGCGGTGGTGTCGCGGGCGGTCTGCAGGGTGATGTCCAGGCACGACACATTGACGGTCGGCACGCGTACGGCTTTGGCCTGAATTCGCCCGGCAAGTTCCGGCAGCAGCCGTTCGATACCACGGGCAAGGCCCGTGGACACCGGGATCACCGACTGGAACGCCGAACGGGTACGGCGCAAGTCTTCGTGGTGATAGGCGTCGATGACCGGCTGGTCGTTCATCGCCGAGTGGATGGTGGTAATCGACACGTACTCCAGGCCAAAAGCCTGGTCCAGCACCCGCAACAGCGGCACGCCGCAGTTGGTGGTGCAGGAGGCGTTGGACACCAGCTTCTCGCTGCCGTCCAGGCAATCCTGGTTGATTCCGTAGACCACCGTGGCGTCGACATCCGCCTCGCTGGCCATGGGCTGGGAAAACAGCACCCGCGGCGCGCCGGCGTCGAGAAAACGCATGGCATCGGCGCGGGTGTTGTAGGCGCCGGAGCACTCCAGCACCAGGTCGACGCCCAGCGCCGCCCAGTCGATCCCTTCCGGGGTGGCACTGCGCAAGACTTTCACGCAGTCGCCATTGATATGCAGACAATCGCCGTCGACCTTCACCTCTCCGGGGAAACGCCCGTGGGTGGAGTCGAAGCGTGTCAGGTATTCGATACTGGCCTGGTCGGCCAGGTCGTTCAGCGCAACGATCTCGAAGCCCGCCTTCGCCCCCCGTTCAAAGAGTGCGCGCAAGACGCAACGACCAATACGGCCGTAGCCGTTGAGTGCAACTTTGTAAGGACGCGATTGGGGCATGGGATGCTCACGGAACAGAAGCGTTATCTGCAATCGCGGGGCAAGCCCGCTCCTACAGAACTGTAGGAGCGGGCTTGCCCCGCGATGATTCCAGCACTGTTGATCAGTCTTCCAGCAGCTCTTCAGCAGTACCCAGGATGTTTTCCAGGGTGAAACCGAACTCTTCGAACAGGGCCGATGCAGGTGCCGACTCGCCGTAGGTGGTCATGCCGATGACGCGGCCTTCGAGGCCGACGTACTTGTACCAGAAGTCGGCGTGGGCCGCTTCGATGGCGATCCGCGCGCCGACTTGCAGTGGCAGTACCGACTGCTTGTAGCCAGCATCCTGGGCATCGAACACGCTGGTCGACGGCATCGACACGACGCGGACCTTGCGGCCTTGCTCGGTCAGCTTGTCGAACGCCTGAACCGCCAGGCCGACTTCGGAACCGGTGGCGATCAGGATCAGCTCAGGCTCGCCGGCGCAGTCCTTGAGGACGTAGCCGCCGCGGCTGATGTTGGCGATCTGCCCGGCATCACGCTCTTGGTGCTGCAGGTTCTGACGCGAGAAGATCAGCGCCGACGGGCCGTCTTTACGCTCCAGGGCAAACTTCCAGGAGACCGCCGACTCGACGGCATCGGCTGGGCGCCAGGTGTCCAGGTTCGGGGTGCTGCGCAGGCTGGTCAGTTGCTCGATCGGCTGGTGGGTCGGGCCGTCTTCGCCAAGACCAATGGAGTCGTGGGTGTAGACGTGGATGACTCGCTGCTTCATCAGCGCCGACATGCGCACCGCGTTGCGGGCGTATTCCATGAACATCAGGAAGGTCGCGCCGTAAGGCACCAGGCCGCCGTGCAGGGCGACGCCGTTCATGATCGCGGTCATGCCGAACTCGCGCACGCCGTAGAACATGTAGTTGCCGCTGGCGTCTTCAGCGCTGACGCCTTTGCAGCCTTTCCACAGGGTCAGGTTGGAACCGGCCAGGTCAGCCGAGCCGCCGAGCAGTTCAGGCAGCAGCGGGCCGAAGGCGTTCAAGGCGTTCTGGCTGGCTTTACGGCTGGCGATGGTCTCGCCCTTGGCCGCGACTTCAGCGATGTAGGCTGCTGCTTTCTCGGCGAAATCGACCGGCAGGTCACCGCTCAGGCGACGCACCAGTTCGTTGGCCAGCTCCGGGTGAGCGGCGGAGTAGGCAGCGAAACGCTGGTCCCATTCGGCTTCGACGGCCTTGCCGGCTTCCTTGGCATCCCACTCGGCGTAGATCTCAGCCGGGATTTCAAACGGGCCGTGGTTCCAGTTCAGCTCTTTGCGCGCCAGGGCGATTTCGTCGTTGCCCAGCGGAGCACCGTGGCAATCTTCCTTGCCCTGCTTGTTCGGCGAGCCGAAACCGATGATGGTCTTGCAGCAGATCAGGGTCGGCTGCTCGCTCTTGCGCGCGGTGTCGATGGCGGTGCGGATTTCGTCGGCGTCATGGCCGTCGACATTGCGGATCACCTGCCAGTTGTAGGCTTCGAAACGCTTAGGGGTGTCATCGGTGAACCAGCCTTCGACTTCGCCGTCGATGGAGATGCCGTTGTCGTCGTAGAAGGCGATCAGCTTGCCCAGGCCCAGGGTACCGGCCAGGGAAGCGACTTCGTGGGAAATACCTTCCATCATGCAACCGTCACCCAGGAACACATAGGTGTGGTGGTCGACGACGTTGTGGCCTGCGCGGTTGAACTGGCCAGCCAGGACTTTTTCCGCCAGGGCGAAACCGACGGCGTTGGCCAGGCCCTGGCCCAGCGGGCCAGTGGTGGTCTCGACGCCCGGGGTGTAACCGAACTCCGGGTGGCCCGGGGTACGGCTGTGCAGTTGACGGAAGCTTTTCAGGTCGTCGATCGACAGGTCGTAGCCAGTCAGGTGCAGCAGCGAGTAGATCAGCATCGAACCGTGGCCGTTGGACAGCACGAAGCGGTCGCGGTCGGCGAAGTTCGGGTTGGTCGGGTTGTGCTTCAGGTAGTCACGCCACAGAACCTCGGCGATATCCGCCATGCCCATAGGGGCACCGGGGTGGCCGCTGTTGGCCTTTTGCACGGCATCCATGCTGAGGGCACGAATGGCGTTGGCACGCTCACGACGGCTGGGCATCGCTTATCTCCTGGGTGTTGAATTAGTTACGAAACGAAAAAAGGCGGCCATTTTCGCCCAGGCACGTGTCCGGGGGCAATGACGGATGGTCGATGCAGCATGATTTTCCTGTGATTGAGCAAAGAATCAGGCGTTAACCCGGGCAAACAGCCGGATCGGTCGCTTGGCCTGCGACGAATTGCCCCGCTTATCGAGCAATATCAAAACTTTTTGATATTGGCCTTGCGAGGCAATCGTTGCCTGACTAGACTGCCGCTCCATGAACCTACCCGTGCCGTCGATCCGCCAAGAGCAAAGCGATGCGCTGGCTGCCCTGTGCAAAGCCGGCGGCGACCCGCTGCGCCTTAACGTATTGCGCGCCCTGGCCAGCGATTCGTTCGGCGTACTGGAACTGGCGCAGATCTTCGCCATTGGCCAGTCGGGCATGAGCCATCACCTCAAGGTCCTGGCCCAGGCAGGCCTGGTCGCGACCCGCCGCGAAGGCAATGCGATCTTTTACCGCCGCGCCCTGCCCGATGGCCTGAGCCTGGGCGGCAAGCTGCATGCGGCATTACTTGAAGAAGTCGACGGGCTGAGTCTGGCCGATGAGGTCCAGGCCCGTATCGCCCAGGTGCAACAACGCCGGGCTGCCACCAGCCAGGACTTTTTCCTGCGTGTTGAAGAGAAATTTCGCGCCCAGCAGGATTTGATTGCCGGCTTGCCGCAGTACCGCGAAAGCTTGCTGGCCCTGCTCGACAAGCTCAGTTTTGAAGCCGGCGCCGAGGCCCTTGAAGTGGGCCCCGGCGATGGCGAGTTTCTTCCCGAGCTGGCCCGGCGCTTTGCCCGGGTCACCGCCCTGGACAACAGCCCGACCATGCTCGACCTGGCCCGTAGGGTCTGCGAGCGTGAAGGTCTGGCTAATGTGAACCTGCAGTTGGCCGATGCACTCAGTGCAACGGATGTGGAAGCCGACTGCGTAGTGCTGAACATGGTCCTGCACCATTTCAGCGCCCCGGCCGAAGCCCTGCGGCAGCTGGCCAACCGCGTGAAACCAGGCGGAAGCCTGTTGGTAACAGAGTTGTGCAGCCACGACCAGAGCTGGGCCAGAGAGGCCTGTGGCGATATCTGGCTGGGCTTCGAGCAGGACGACCTGGCCCGTTGGGCCAGCGCTGCGGGACTGGCTCCCGGGGACAGCCTCTATGTGGGCTTACGTAATGGTTTCCAGATTCAGGTCCGCCATTTTCAGCGACCGGCTGGCGACATCACCATCGGTAAATTTTAGGAACCCGTCGAGATGAGCGAATACTCCCTTTTCACCTCCGAGTCCGTGTCTGAAGGGCATCCGGACAAAATCGCCGACCAGATTTCGGATGCGGTGCTGGACGCCATCATCACCCAGGACAAATTCGCCCGCGTGGCGTGCGAAACCCTGGTAAAAACCGGCGTCGCGATCATCGCTGGCGAAGTCACCACCTCGGCCTGGGTCGATCTGGAAGACATCGTTCGCAAAGTCATCGTCGATATTGGCTACAACAGCTCCGACGTTGGCTTCGATGGCGCGACCTGCGCGGTCATGAACATCATCGGCAAGCAATCGGTAGACATCGCCCAGGGCGTTGACCGCAGCAAGCCTGAAGACCAGGGCGCCGGCGACCAGGGCCTGATGTTCGGCTACGCCAGCAACGAAACCGACGTGCTGATGCCAGCACCGATCTGCTTCTCGCACCGTCTGGTCGAGCGCCAGGCCGAAGCGCGCAAGTCCGGCCTGCTGCCGTGGCTGCGCCCGGACGCCAAATCGCAGGTTACCTGCCGTTACGAAGGCGGCAAGGTAGTGGGTATCGACGCCGTGGTGCTGTCGACCCAGCACAACCCTGAAGTGTCGCAAAAAGACCTGCAGGAAGCGGTGATGGAGCTGATCGTCAAGCACACCCTGCCGGCCGAACTGCTGCACAAGGACACCCAGTTCCACATCAACCCGACCGGCCAGTTCATCATCGGTGGCCCGGTAGGCGACTGCGGCCTGACCGGTCGCAAGATCATCGTCGACAGCTACGGCGGCATGGCCCGTCACGGCGGTGGCGCGTTCTCCGGCAAGGACCCGTCCAAGGTTGACCGCTCCGCCGCCTACGCCGGGCGCTACGTGGCCAAGAATATCGTCGCCGCCGGCCTCGCCGAGCGTTGCGAGATCCAGGTTTCCTACGCCATTGGTGTCGCTCAGCCGACGTCGATCTCGCTGAACACCTTCGGCACCGGCAAGATCTCCGACGACAAGATCGTCCAGCTGGTGCGCGAGTGCTTCGACCTGCGTCCGTACGCGATCACCACCATGCTCGACCTGCTGCACCCGATGTACCAGGAAACCGCTGCCTACGGTCACTTCGGCCGTATCCCGCAGCAGAAGACTGTCGGCGACGACACCTTCACCACCTTCACCTGGGAACGCACCGACCGCGTCGACGCCCTGCGCGCTGCTGCCGGTCTGTAAGGGCTGAAGCTACAAGCTGCAAGTTGCAAGCGAAGCCCCGGCCGGGTGACTGGTCGGGGCTTTTTCATTGGTCTAGACACATGACCTGACATGTTGAACACCTTCAAGGCGCTCAATCTTTCCTAGGCTTGGTATTCCACCCCGCCGAGCAAGGATGCTCGCCATGCTGCACACGCCCCTGCTGTCCCTTCTGCTCTTCTTCTGGCTGCTTCCGGCACACGCGCAGACTTGCCCCGACTGGCCGTCTGTTCAGGCCCGGGCTGAAATCCGCCAGCTCCAGCAGACGCTTGCCGACTGGGACGATCACTATCACCGTCAGGGTGTCTCGCTGGTCGCTGACGAACTCTATGACCAGAGCCGCACACGCCTGGGCCATCTGCAAAGCTGCTTCCCGACGCCAGCCAGGCCGCAGGACAGCCCGTTGAAAACCGCTGTCGGCCCCTTGCGCCACCCGATTGCCCATACCGGCCTTGGCAAGCTGGCCGACGATGCGGCGGTCAAAGCCTGGATGCACGGCAAGCAAGAGCTGTGGATTCAACCCAAGGTCGATGGCGTGGCCGCTACCCTGGTTTATCGCGACGGCAAGCTGGTGCAACTGATCAGCCGCGGCGACGGCGTCCATGGCCACGACTGGAGCCGGCACATCCCGGCCCTGGGCACACTCAACCAGCAGTTGCCCGAGCCCCTCGACCTGGTGCTCCAGGGCGAACTGTTCTGGCGCCTGGACGGCCACGTACAGGCCAATGCCGGCAGCCTCAACGCCCGCGGCAATGTCGCCGGCCTGCTGGCGCGCAAACGTATCAGTGCCGAACAGGGCGCGGTGGTCGGCTTGTTTGTCTGGGCCTGGCCACTGGGGCCGGCCGATCAGCGCGAACGACTCAAAGGCTTGAGCGCGTTGGGTTTTGAGCATAGCGAGCGTTACAGCGAGCCCTTGAGCAGCTTCGCCGAGGCTGCCCGCTGGCGCGAACACTGGTACCGCAGCCCGCTGCCCTTCGCCAGCGACGGCGTGGTGCTGCGCCAGGGCCAGCGCCCACACGGCAGTCGTTGGCAAGCGCGCGACCCGTACTGGGCAACCGCGTGGAAATACCCCTTTGCCCAGGCGCTGGCGCAAGTCCGGGGCGTACACTTCAACATCGGCCGTACCGGGCGTATCACCCCGGTGCTGAAGATCGAGCCGGTGCAACTGGATGACCGGCAGATCCGCCAGGTCAGCCTCGGCTCCTTCCAACGCTGGCAGCAGCTGGACATCCGCCCCGGCGACCAGGTGGCCATCAGCCTCGCCGGGCTGACCATTCCACGCCTGGATGAGGTGGTGCACCGCAGTGTTCAACGCATGGACATCGCAACCCCTGACCCTGCCCACTACCACTCGCTAAGTTGCTGGCAACCCGACGATGGCTGCCGTAGCCAATTCGTCGCCCGCCTCAATTGGCTCAGCTCCAAGCAAGGCCTGAACATGCCCCGTTTGGGCCCAGGCACCTGGGAAAAACTCATCGACAGTGGCCATGTGCAAGGCCTGGGCGACTGGCTCGACCTGCAGGATGAAGACTTGCAATCGGTGCCAGGGCTTGGCGAACGCAGCCGCCAGCAGTTACTGCAAGCCTTCGACCAGGCCCGCCAGCAACCCTTTGTTCGCTGGCTCAGTGCCCTCGGCGTTCCAGCCGCGACGCCGTTGGCAGCGGACACCACCTGGGCAGACCTGCGCCAGCGCGATGCCGGGCAATGGCTGGCCGAGCCGGGTGTTGGCCCAGGCCGCAGCGCGCAATTGCTGGCATTTTTCCGCTCACCGCAGGTGCAGATAGTGGCCGAACAATTGCGCAGACACACAATCGAGGGTTTCTAATTTCGCCGGATCAGGGCAGCATCATGGATTCTGCCAAGCCCGCGACAACGGAGCCCCTAATGAAACTGCTTTCCCCGCTTGCCCTGTTCACCGTCTGTTCACTCCTGGCCACGCCCCTGCTGGCTGCCGAACAACAGCCAGGCCTGACCGGTTGCGCAGCCAAGAAGCAAGCCATCAGCGAACAGATCGAACAGGCTCGCGCCCATGGCAACAGCAATCAGCAAGCCGGCCTGGAAAAAGCCCTCAGCGAAGTGACCGAGCATTGCACCGATGCCAGCCTGCGCAAAGAGCGCGAACAGAAAGTCCTCGATGCCCGTCACGAAGTGAACCAGCGCACCAAGGACCTGGACAAGGCCATGAAAAAAGGTGACGCCGAGAAGATCAACAAGCGCAAGGACAAGCTGGCAGAGTCCAAGCAGGAGCTGCAAGACGCTCTGAAAGAGCTGGAGAAGTAACTGACAGCGTTATTGTCGGAGCGGATTTATCCGCTCCCACAGCCACTCAGTGATTTCGAAACTCGGTATGACAGGCTTTGCACGCCGCCTCGACCTTGTCCATCGGCGCAGCCAGGTCAGCCGCCTTGAGCGGCTGGGTGCGGGTCACCGCGACCAGTTCGGCGGTACTGGCTTCCATCTGCCGAGCCAGGTCCTGGAAGCGTGCCTGCTTCTCCCAGACATCGGCGCGGGCGCTGGTATCATCCTCTTCGCGAACCTGTGGAAAGTGCTTCCAGGGCTCGCGGGACAGGTTGTCGAGCTTGACCGCGCCATCGGCGAACTTCTGCCCATCGAAGGCCAGGCGCCCACGCAGCATGCCGCCGAGGTCTTCACTGGTCTTGAGCATTTGCTTGAAGATCGTCTTGCGCTGGCCCAGTGGCGAGTTGGGATCGACCCCGCCACAGGCACTCAGGGTCAAACACGCCAGCAGTACAACAGAAAGTCGCTTGAGCATCTTGATCACTTCGGCTCACGGAAAAAGGCGGCCAGTATCCTCGCCTCACCGGCAAAGACCAATACCCTTATTAAAACTACGGTTTGCGAAAACGGCTGCAAGCCACGCCAACCGTCGAGGAACCCCGTTGATGAAACTTCCTTTGCGCCACCTCGGCTGGACCCTGTCGGTGCTGGCCCTGCTGGCCGGCTGCAACGGCAGCGCGCCGGAAAAACCCAAGCCACACCCGCTGGCTACCTACGTCGGCGCCACCTGGGAAGACCTGCCACAGGTCAGCGACAGCGACCTGGTCGCCGGTTTCGAGTCCTGGCGCAGTGCCTGCGAGCGGCTCAAGCGCGATGCGATCTGGGCCAACACCTGCAGCGCAGCGGCAGCCATTGCTGCCAGCCCGGCTGAAGTACGCAGCTTTCTTCAGGCGCAGCTGGACGTCTACAGCATGCGTTCGGCCGAGAACAACGCCAACGGCTTGATCACTGGTTACTACGAGCCGGTCTACCCCGGTAGCCTGACCCAGACCGACAGCGCCACTGTGCCGGTCTATGGCGTACCGGTCGACATGATCGTGGTGGCGCTGGACAGCGTCTATCCCGAACTCAAGGGCAAGCGTCTGCGTGGCCGCCTCGAAGGCCGGGTACTCAAACCCTACGACACCGCAGAAACCATCAATGCCCAGGGCGCCAAGGCACCGGTACTGGCCTGGCTGACCGACCCGATGGACCTGCAGTTCCTGCAGATCCAGGGTTCTGGCCGCATCCAGCTGGAAGACGGCCGCCAACTGCGCATCGGCTATGCCGACCAGAATGGCCACCCCTATCGCCCGATCGGCCGCTGGCTGGTGGAACAAGGGCAATTGAAGAAAGAAGAAGTGACCATGGGCAGCATCCATGCCTGGGCCCAGAGCAATCCGGCGCGGGTTCCGGAACTGCTGGCGAGCAACCCCAGCTACGTGTTCTTCAGCACCCGCCCGGACAGCAACGAAGGCCCGCGCGGCTCGCTCAATGTGCCATTGACCGCCGGCTACAGCGTGGCCATCGACCGCAAGGTGATTCCGCTGGGCAGCCTGCTGTGGCTCTCGACCACGCGCCCTGATGGCGCGCCGGTGGTGCGTCCGGTGGCCGCCCAGGATACCGGCGGGGCGATCACCGGCGAAGTGCGCGCCGACCTGTTCTGGGGCACTGGCACTGAAGCCGGCAAACTGGCCGGCGACATGAAGCAGCAAGGCCAGATCTGGCTGCTGTGGCCCAAGGGCGCAGCCTTGCCGGCCGTGCCCCAGGTGCCGTGACGCGGCTCAGATCGAGACGAAGAAGAACGACGCGATCAGGCCCAGGCCGACGAACCACACCAGCGAACGCAGGGCGGCCCAGTCGGCCAGGTAGCAGATGATGTAGAGCAGGCGGCTGGTGATGTACAGCACCGCCAGCACGTCCTGGGTCACCTGCTCGGCGTTGCCGACGATGTCGGCGATGATCACTGCCGCAGCGAACGCCGGGAAAGCTTCGAAGCTGTTCAATTGCGCCGCGTGGGCCCTGCGCGGCAAGCCTTCGAGTTTGTCGAGGAAAGCCCGCGGGTCGTGGTTCTGGCGCAGGTTGAAGCGCCCGCTGGCAACCTTGGCGATGCTGGTACAGACAATGGGCAAAAACAACGCAATCAGTACACACCAGAAGGCAACGGTCATGGCCAAGTCCTTGTCAGTAGAATTATCAGAGCTTCATGATCAGCATGCCGATCAGCACCAGGGCACAGGCTAAGAGCCTCGGCCCGCCAAAAGGTTCTTTGAGGTAGCGCATGCCGAACAGCACCACCAGAATCACGCTGACCTCGCGCAGCGCCGCCGCCTCGGCCACCGACCCCAGTTGTATGGCCCAGAGCACCAGGGCATAGCTGAACAACACGCAAAAACCCACCGCCAGGCCCAAGCGCCACTGCAGCCGCCAGAACAGCATGAACGGCGCGCGCCGGGCCACCCCTGCCAGCAGCGGAAACGGCCAGGCACTGATCAGCGTCAGCCATACAAGATAGTCCAGCGGCTGCGACCACAGGCGGATCGCCTGGCCGTCGAGCCAGGTGTAGCAACCGATACACAGGCCGATCAAGGCCACCACCGGCAGCATCGACCAGGGCAGCCGGTCACCGCCGCCGCCCTGCCAGAGCAGGCAGGCCATGCCACAGGGAATGAGCAGGATGCCGATGATCTGCTGGCTGCTCAGGGCTTCGCCGGCAAAGGTCAGGGTCAGCGCCAGCACCACCAGCGGCGACAGGCCGCGCATCAACGGATAGACCAGCCCCAGGTCACCGACCCGATAGGCCTGTATCAGCAGGAACCGGTAGAAGAGTTCAAACACTGCCGAGGCCAGCATCCACGGCCAGACCTCGGCCGGCGGCACCTGGACGAACGCGACCATGGCGAGGGCAAATACCAGCGCCACCACGTCCATGCTGGCAATCACCAGCAGGCGTTCGCCGCTGAATTTGATCAGGGTGTTCCAGGTCGCGTGCAGCAGCGCCGCGACCAATACCAATGAGGTGGCTAACACGCAATGGTCCTTGGCAAGGCAGGTGAGGTCATCAATGGCCAGGCGCTATATAACCACTTCAGCACAGGCGGCTGGAAACGAAATCGAAAGAACGCGGTCAACGAAACCAGTCAAAAGTGTGTCCCGAAGCCCTCGGCAGGTCATCAAAGAAATGCCCGAGGCTATCGGGTGTCGACTTGGAAGCCACTACAGGACCTAGGATGCTTGAGCTCGTTGCTGCGTTTATCTGTTTGACCACCCTCCTCACCTATGTAAATTACCGTTTCATCGGCCTGCCCCCAACCATCGGCGTGATGGTCACCGCCTTGCTGTTCTCGCTGCTGCTGCAAGGCTTGAGCGTGATCGGCTACCCCGGCCTGGAAGAGCGCGTGCAGGGTTTGATGAACCAGATCGACTTCAACGATCTGCTGATGCACTGGATGCTGTCGTTCCTGCTGTTCGCCGGCGCCTTGCACGTAAACCTTGCCGACCTGCGCAGCTACCGCTGGCCGATCGGGCTGCTGGCGACCGTCGGCGTGCTGATCGCCACCGTGGTCATCGGCTTTCTCGCCCACTGGATTTTCGCCCTGTTCGGCTGGCATGTGAGCCTGCTCTACTGCCTGCTGTTCGGTGCCTTGATCTCGCCGACCGACCCGATCGCGGTTCTCGGCGCACTGCGTACCGCCAATGCCTCCAAGCCACTGAAGACCACCATCGTTGGCGAGTCGCTGTTCAACGACGGCACTGCAGTCGTGGTGTTCACCGTATTGCTGGGCATCGCCCAGCTTGGCGAAACACCGACGGTGGCCGACACCGCGATCCTGTTCGCCCGCGAAGCCATTGGCGGCATTCTGTTCGGCGGCCTGGTGGGCTACATCACCTACCGCATGATCAAAAGCATCGAGCAGTACCAGGTCGAGGTCATGCTGACCCTGGCACTGGTGATCGGCGGTTCGGCCATGGCCTATGAGCTGCACGTTTCGGCGCCGATCGCCATGGTCGTGGCCGGCCTGATCATCGGCAACCTGGGCCGCAACCTGGCAATGAACGACATGACCCGCCGCTACCTGGACGGTTTCTGGGAACTGATCGACGACATGCTCAACGCCCTGCTGTTCGCCCTGATCGGCCTGGAGCTGTTGCTGCTGCCATTCTCGTGGATGCACCTGGCGGCGGCCGGCGTGCTGGCGGTGGCGATCCTGCTGTCGCGCCTGCTGACCGTGGCACCGGCCATCCTGATGCTGCGCCGTTGGCGCACCGTTCCGCGCGGTACCGTGCGGGTGCTGACCTGGGGTGGCCTGCGTGGCGGTGTGTCGGTGGCCCTGGCGCTGTCGCTGCCATCGGGCACCGAGCGTGATCTGCTGCTGAGCATCACCTACATCGTGGTGCTGTCGTCGATCCTGCTGCAGGGCCTGACGATCGGCCGGGTGGTGCGCGGGGTTACCGAGCAGCCTTGAGACCGCTATCGCTGGCAAGCCTGCTCCCACAGGGATATATGGGAGCCGGCTTGCCGGCGGCGCCTATCACTCCACCGCGGTATCGAACTGATCCTTGATGTACTTGATCTCAGTGCGCCCGTGCGGCGCCGGCAAGCCGTCTTCACCGAGGTTGACGAAGACCATGCGGTCGACGGTGAGGATGCTCTTGCGGGTGATCTTGTTGCGCACTTCGCACTTGAGGGTGATCGAGGTGCGGCCGAATTCGGTGGCGGTGATGCCCAGTTCGATGATGTCGCCCTGGCGCGAAGCGCTGACGAAGTTGATCTCCGAGATGTACTTGGTCACCACGCGCTGGTTGCCCAGCTGGACGATCGCATAGATCGCCGCCTCTTCGTCGATCCAGCGCAGCAGGCTGCCGCCGAACAGGGTGCCGTTGGGGTTGAGGTCTTCGGGTTTTACCCATTTGCGGGTGTGGAAATTCATCGTTACTCCTGACCTTGGCCTCTGAAAAACAAGCACCGAAGGGCAATCTCAGCCCTTGGGCTCTTGCGTTACATGGTAGTCCCATTCCGGGGGATTCGACCATTACGACCATTGGTCAGTAGCCAGCAAAATTCCGCTCGGCACGCTTTGACAGCCCAATCGATGCGGCTAGCCTGAGCATGTGATCCGCAGATCACTCCAGGTAGTCGGACCACCGGAACTTGGCATACGGCGCGGCAGCACCGGCATCGCAGGAAGCGAAGCTCCGGGCAGTGCCAGTGGAGAGCATCCGAGGCTCACCATTGACCTACTCGTACAGTGAAAAGGAATCCACTCATGTCCAGAGTTATCGACGTCAGCATCAACTTCGACACCGAAACCATCCTCAAGAAATTCCCCAATCCGAGCAAAGACCCGAACAAGCCCACGTTCATCCCGCCAGAACACATCTACATGGTCACCTACCAGGACAACGTCATCTCTGGCCAGGCCGGCGGCGAGTTGCACCTCAAGGGTCGCGTAGGTGATGTCGTGCGCTGGCGTGAACAGAGCATTTCCTTTGGCTTCGAGCAGTCGGTGATCCTCTATGGGTTCGTTTGCGACGACCCCAATCACCAACTGCTGGAAGACCCTCGGGCACTGAAGGCCAAAGTGCAATCGGCCGTGCCCAATGCCAACAACAAAACCGTGCCGACCTGCCAGATCAACGACAACTACTACTGGCGTGGCGACTTGCTTGCGCAAGGCAAGGTCACCTACCACTTCAAGTTCATGATCGTCGATCGTGATTGCAAGTGCTGCGGCTACTTCGAATGGGATCCGTTCATCACCATCACCAACTGATCCAGGGCAAGCGCCGCCGGCCAGCCGGCGGCGCACACCGCAACCCGCCCCAATTGGTGCTCATGGAAGGAGCTCATCATGGCTACGGAGAAACCTGAACACGTTGTACTGATCGTCGATGCCCAGGGCCTGCTTGCCTCGCTCGACCCTTTGCCCGGCAACCCGGGTACGCCCGTCGCGCTCAACCCTCGCCACCTGTGCATCTTGCACACCCGAGCGGAGCCGGACGGCTCTCTGCTTGTCGACTCCCCCCGACTGACCCTCGAAGCCGGGACCCCGCTACTGCTGCGCATGGTGCCGGTAGCACTGCTCGGCGAAGAAATACTGTTCAGCCACAGCCCTGCCAGCACGCCGCCGCTGACAATCGAGCTGATCGAACAGCACAATCTGCGCCTGGCACGTCCGGAGGCATCCGCACCATTGCAACCGTCGTGCCGCGAGGTCGACGACTACCACTGGCATCTGCACAGCGACCATCCGGGCGAATTCAAGCTGACCTGGCAGGTAATGCTGCTGACCCAGGGCTGCGAGCCGCTGGCATACCTGAGCCTGCACCTGGACCTGCTGGTCACGGCGCCGACCGGCTGAGCCGCAGATTTGTCTTTAGCGCTTGGGAAGCTCGAAAAGCCCGGCTATAATCGCCCGGCATTATTCGACGGTGGCTGCATTGGCCACCGTTCCCGCCACCTGTCCGAGGGGCGCTGCAGCAGGTTCAACCTGTCAGGCTCGGATGGGGCGTTGTCCCGCCAGGCCTGCCTGCGGACACTAAACGCACAACGGCGCCCATTCGCACACTACGAATGGAGGCTCTCAATGAGCGCTGTAAACACGCCTGCTGGTTTTACCGATTACAAAGTCGCCGACATCTCCCTGGCTGCCTGGGGCCGTCGCGAGACCATCATTGCCGAATCGGAAATGCCAGCGCTGATGGGCCTGCGCCGCAAGTACCTTGAAGAGCAACCGCTCAAGGGTGCGAAAATCCTCGGCTGCATCCACATGACCATTCAGACCGCCGTGCTGATCGAAACCCTGGTCGCCCTGGGTGCCGAAGTGCGCTGGTCGTCCTGCAACATCTTCTCGACCCAGGACCAGGCCGCTGCCTCCATTGCCGCTGCCGGCATCCCTGTGTTCGCCTGGAAAGGCGAGACCGAGCAAGAGTACGAGTGGTGCCTGGAGCAGACCATCCTCAAGGATGGCCAGCCATGGGACGCCAACATGATCCTCGACGATGGCGGCGACCTCACCGAGCTGCTGCACAAGAAATACCCGGCGGTACTGGAGCGCGTCCACGGCGTCACCGAAGAGACCACCACCGGTGTGCACCGCCTGCTCGACATGCTGGCCAAGGGCGAGCTGAAAGTCCCGGCGATCAACGTCAACGACTCGGTCACCAAGAGCAAGAACGACAACAAGTACGGCTGCCGTCACAGCCTCAACGATGCCATCAAACGCGGCACCGACCACCTGCTGTCGGGCAAGCAGGCGCTGGTCATCGGTTACGGTGACGTGGGCAAGGGCTCGGCCCAGTCGCTGCGTCAGGAAGGCATGATCGTCAAGGTTTCCGAAGTTGACCCGATCTGCGCCATGCAGGCCTGCATGGACGGCTTCGAGCTGGTCTCGCCGTTCATCGACGGTATCAACAACGGCACCGAAGCGAGCATCGACAAGGCCCTGCTGGGCAAGATCGACCTGATCGTGACCACCACCGGTAACGTCAACGTTTGCGATGCCAACATGCTCAAGGCCCTGAAAAAGCGCGCCGTGGTCTGCAACATCGGCCACTTCGACAATGAAATCGACACCGCTTTCATGCGCAAGAACTGGGCCTGGGAAGAAGTCAAACCACAGGTACACAAGATCCACCGTACCGGCCACGGCGACTTCGACCCACAGAACGACGACTACCTGATCCTGCTGGCCGAAGGCCGCCTGGTGAACCTGGGCAACGCTACCGGTCACCCAAGCCGGATCATGGACGGCTCGTTCGCCAACCAGGTCCTGGCACAGATCTTCCTGTTCGAACAGAAGTACGCCGACCTGCCAGCCGCTCAGAAAGCCGAGCGCCTGACCGTTGAAGTCCTGCCGAAGAAACTCGACGAAGAAGTGGCCCTGGAAATGGTCCGCGGCTTCGGTGGTGTAGTGACCCAACTGACCCCGCAACAGGCCGAATACATCGGCGTGACTGTTGAAGGGCCATTCAAGCCACACGCCTACCGTTACTGAAAGTTGGTAGCTGCAAGCTGCAAGCTGCAAGCGGTTCGCGCCGCTTCTGCTTGTCGCTTGCGGCTTGTAGCTTGCCGCTGAAGAGAACCTTCTATGTCTCAGGAACGTCGTTACAGCTTCGAGTTCTTCCCGACCAAGACCGATGCTGGACATGAAAAAAACTGCTCGCCACTGCCCGCCAGCTGGCCAGCTACAACCCGGATTTCTTCTCCTGCACCTACGGTGCCGGTGGCTCGACCCGCGACCGCACGCTGAACACCGTGCTGCAGCTGGAAAGCGAAGTGAAAGTCCCCGCCGCCCCGCACCTGTCGTGCGTCGGCGACAGCAAGGACGACCTGCGCTCGCTGCTGACCCAGTACAAGGCAGCCGGCATCCAGCGCATCGTCGCCTTGCGCGGCGACCTGCCGTCGGGCATGGGCATGGCCAGCGGTGAGCTGCGCTACGCCAACGAACTGGTGGAGTTCATCCGCCAGGAAAGCGGCGATCACTTCCATATCGAAATCGCCGCCTACCCGGAGATGCATCCCCAGGCGCGCAACTTCGAGGACGACCTGAAGAACTTCGTGCGCAAGGCCAACGCCGGCGCCGACAGCGCCATCACCCAGTACTTCTTCAACGCCGACAGCTACTTCTATTTCGTCGAGCGCGTGCAGCATCTGGGTGTGGATATTCCGGTAGTACCGGGGATCATGCCGATCACCAACTACAGCAAGCTGGCGCGCTTCTCTGACGCTTGCGGCGCCGAGATCCCACGCTGGATCCGCAAGCAGCTGGAAGCCTACGGCGACGATGTGAAGAGCATCCAGGCCTTCGGTGAAGACGTCATCACCCGCATGTGCGAGCAACTGCTGCAAGGCGGCGCTCCAGGGTTGCACTTCTACACCTTGAACCAGGCCGACCCGAGCCTGGCGATCTGGAACAACCTCAAGTTGCCCCGCTGATCGAACCGCTACACCGCAGGTAACAATTGCGTCAGAATACTGAAAAGGCCTTTAGCTTACGCTAAGGGCCTTTCTGCATTCCTGCCCCCAGACGGATTTTCGTGCCTTCATGCGCCAAGGACTTACCCCTGCTCGACCGCAACTCGTTTACCTGGTCTTCGGGCCGCCCACCTACCACCAGGAAGCCCAGTTCAGCATCGTCAGCGCCCTGGCCAACCTGCGCAAGACACCCGGGGAAGCACTTGATATCCAGGTTTACAGCGACAATCCCGAACCCTACCGGCACCTGCCGGTAACTGTTCATCCACTCGACGCCGCCACCCGTGAAGCCTGGAACCAGCCCTACGGCTACCACTTTCGCAGCAAGCACGTGGTGCTGCGTCAGGTGCTTGCCAGCGCGCCCATGGCCGTGCTGATCGATACCGACACGTTCTTCCATCAGTCGCCCATCGAGCTGTTTCGCCGGGTCAAGCCAGGCACCCTGCTGTGCAATGCCATCGGCAGTACCTATGGCAATGATCCGCAGTGCCCGCTGTTCCAGAGCCTGGCAGCAATGCTCGAAGAACGCGGGCTGGCCGACCGGCACATGCCGCTGCTGAACTCCGGGGTGATTGGCCTGATGCAGGAAGATGCGCCATTGCTGGACCGCTCCATCGCCTTGATGGACGAGTACTACCCCCACGCCAACGGCGCCTACACCCTGGAGGAGTTCTGCCTGGGCGTGGCCGCCTACCGGCAGATGCAGGTCAACCAGTGCACCGACCTGATCCATCACTACTGGAGCCGCAAGCAGCTGTTCCGGGCCAAGGTCCAGGCCTGGCTGGCCAAGCACCAGCACGCACCCCTGAGCGAAGAGGCACTGGCCGACGTCACCCGCGTCAATGCCCAGTTGCCCAAGCCGCCAACCTTGCAACGCCTGGGCTACAAGGCGCTGAGCCTGGCCCTGCCGAGCGAACAGCGCCAGTTCATGCGCGAGTTGCTCAATGGCTGCTACGACTACCCCAACGAGTTCGACCGCGCCTGCGCTACGGCCTGGTGGGACAAGGCCCTGGACAACGCCAGGGCCCGCCATCCGCGGCCGATCTGCGCCGATACCCTGCAGCGATGGTTCGAGCACCCAGGCATGCGCCTGTCGCTGGGCCGCAAGCACCGCACGGTGCGTGATTCACTGTTAAAGCGATCACAGCGCTGACAGCCAGGCTGGCTCGACATGCACGGCTACTAGCCATAGCCGTGCACACGTCGTAATCTCCAGCCATGCCCGATTTCACCCGCCTGTTGACCGCGCTGATTCTCACTTGCCTGAGTGCCTTTGCCCACGGCGAGAAGCTGCGTATCGTCACCGAACCCTGGGCCCCCTACGTCTATCTCGAAGACGGCCAGGCCAAAGGCATCGACTATGAGGTCACCGCCGAGGTATTCAAGCGCCTGGGGGTCGAGGTGGAATGGCAGTTCCTGCCCTGGAAGCGCTGCCTGGCGATGATCGAGCAGGGCCTGGCCGATGGCGTGCTGGACATCTTCCAGACCGAACAGCGCGACAGCCAGTTGTTCTACCCCAGCGAGCCGCTGTCCGACGTCGAATTTACCCTGTTCTATGCCAACGCTCGCCCGCACAAGGTCAAGCGCCTGGAAGACCTGCGCGGCCTTACCGTCGGCACTTCGCCCGGTTACAGCTATGGTGGCGCGTTTATCGACTCACCACTGTTCACCCGCGAGCCGGCCCCCACTCACGAGGCCAACTTCGGCAAGCTCCAGCGCGGACGTATCGACCTGTTGATCACCGACCGCCGTGTGGGCCGCTATATGATCAAGACATTGGGCCTGGAACAGCAGATCAGCGAACTGCCTCTGGTGATCAGCCGCCACAGCCAGTACCTGGCGGTGCGCCGCAATGTCGGCATGGACCTGCTGGCCCAGCGCTTTGCCGCCGAGCTGCGGCGCTTCAAGCGCGAGCCGGCCTATGCCGCGCTGCATGCACGCTACGCCGGCACTGCGGAAAACTTTCCAACCGCCGTTGAGCAGCAGGAAAGCAGCATGCGCTGAATGCTCTGTTATACTCGGGCCTTCCCGCCAGGCTTACGCCCGGACGCTCGGCCTTGCAAAAGGCATCCCGACCGGCAGGACAGCGCGGCCCAGAGCCCGCCCGCCGCCCCGGATGCGCATTGAAGACCCTGCTGGACCGGACGCGATAGCATCAGCTGATGCCCGTCGCGCCAGGCAAGATTATCCCATCGGGCTCAGCCCCCATTAGAACAGGATTACTCATGTCCTTTGCTTCCCTCGGTCTCTCCGAGGCTCTAGTTCGCGCCATCGAGGCTGCGGGCTACACCCAGCCCACTCCGGTGCAACAGCGGGCCATTCCCGCCGTGTTGCAAGGCCGCGACCTGATGGTTGCTGCCCAGACAGGTACTGGTAAAACCGGCGGTTTCGCCCTGCCGATCCTTGAACGCCTGTTCCCCGGTGGTCACCCGGACAAATCCCAGCGCCATGGCCCACGCCAGCCGCGGGTACTGGTGCTGACCCCGACGCGCGAACTGGCCGCCCAGGTTCACGACAGCTTCAAGGTTTACGCCCGCGACCTCAAATTCGTCAGCGCCTGCATCTTTGGTGGCGTCGGCATGAACCCACAGGTTCAGGCCATGGCCAAGGGTGTCGACGTGCTGGTGGCCTGCCCCGGCCGTCTGCTGGATCTCGCCGGCCAGGGCAGCGTTGACCTGTCCCACGTCGAGACCCTGGTGCTCGACGAAGCCGACCGCATGCTCGACATGGGCTTCATCCATGATGTGAAGAAGGTCCTTGCCCGCCTGCCGGCCAAGCGTCAGAACCTGCTGTTCTCGGCGACCTTCTCCAAAGACATTACTGACCTTGCCGACAAGCTGCTGCACAACCCCGAGCGCATCGAGGTCACGCCGCCGAACACCACGGTCGAGCGTATCGAGCAGCGCGTCTACCGCCTGCCGGCCAGCCACAAGCGCGCCTTGCTGGCACACCTGATCACCACCGGGGCGTGGGAACAGGTGCTGGTGTTCACCCGTACCAAGCATGGCGCCAACCGCCTGGCCGAGTACCTGGAAAAACACGGCCTGACCGCCGCCGCGATCCACGGCAACAAGAGCCAGAACGCGCGCACCAAGGCCCTGGCCGACTTCAAGGCCGGCAGCGTGCGCATCATGGTTGCCACCGATATCGCCGCCCGTGGCCTGGACATCGACCAGTTGCCGCACGTGGTCAACTTCGAACTGCCCAACGTTGAAGAAGACTACGTTCACCGTATCGGCCGTACCGGTCGTGCCGGTCGTTCGGGCGAGGCCATCTCGCTGGTCGCTCCGGATGAAGAAAAACTGCTCAAGAGCATCGAGCGCGTTACCCGCCAGAAGATCCCGGATGGCGACCTGATGGGCTTTGATGCCTCCAAGGTCGAAGCCGAGAAACCCGAGACCCGTGAGCGTCCGCAAAACAATCCGCGTGGTGGCCGTGGCCAGCGCGCCGATGGCAGCAATGCCGGTAGCGGCGGTCGCAAGGACAAGGGTAAGGACCAGGGCAAAGACAAAGGCCGCGACAAGGACAAGGAAAAAACCGCGGAGAAATCCGCCGGTGGTCGCCAGGAGCGCAAGCCCCGCGACAACAAACCGCGTCAGGCCCAGTCGGGCCAGCCAGGTGTTCCGCAAGTTCCGGCCAATCGTGATCCGGAAGAGTTCCTGGATGACGAAGTCGACAACTTCGGCAACCGCGCCGACTACGTCAGCCCTTACCAGAACAAGGGCAACCAGGGCCGTAACCGTCGTCCGGGCGCACCTGCCCAGACCGGCACCGGCGCCAGCACCGGTGGCCAGCCACGTGGCGGCCAGCCGCGCAGCAACAACGGTCCGCGCAGCGGTGGTGGTGCTTCGGCCAATGGCGAGAAGCGCGGCGGCGGTGCCCGTAATGGTGGCGGCAGCCGCGACGGTGGCGGTCGCAATCGCCGCCCGGCGCGCGACGATCAAGCGAGCAAAGAGCCGGCCGTGCGCAATCCGCGTGAGGGCCAGCCGCAGCCGAAGATCGTCCACAAGGAGTCGAAGGTCGACCGCTTCCCGACTGCCGAACAGCTCGAGCAGCTGCCAAGCCGTCCACGTGGCGAGAAGCCTGCGCTGCTGACGCGTAACCGCTGATTCAGCGACCGCGCCAACAAAAACGCCGCCCCTAGGGGCGGCGTTTTCGTTTATGCAGCAAGCATTACTTCTGCTTGATGCCTTCGATCGAGATGTCCAGATCCAGGGTCTGCGAAGACGGGCCTGGGCCTTTGATGCCGAAGTCGTTCAGGTTCAGCGTGGTCTTGGCGTTGAAGCCGGCGCGCTCGCCGCCCCATGGATCCTTGCCTTCACCGTTGAAGGTGGCCTTGAAGATGACTGGCTTGGTGACGCCGTGCAGGGTCAGGTCGCCAGTCACGTCAGCAGTTTTCTCACCGGTCGATTTGACAGCGGTGGAGACGAACTTGGCCTCTGGGAACTTGCTCACATCGAGGAAATCTTTGCTGGCGATGTGCTTGTCACGCTCGGCGTGGTTGGACCACAGGCTGGCGGTTTTCAGGTCGACGGCGATCTTGCTGGCTTCAGGCTTGGCGGCGTCCCAGCTGAAGGAGCCATCGAAGTCCTTGAAGGTGCCGTGGATGAAGCTGTAGCCCAGGTGGCTGATCTTCCAGTCAACGAAGGCGTGCTGGCCTTCCTTGTCGATCTTGTAGTCTGCTGCCATTGCCTGAGCGGCCGAGAACAGTGCGGTACCGAGCGCCAGAGCGGCAAAAGTCTTTTTCAACATGCGTCTATATCCCTTTTGGAGTTGAGGTTGAACATCAAGCTTTGCGGCCCAGCATGCGGATCAGGGTCGCGTCACGGTCGATAAAGTGGTGTTTCAGGGCTGCCAGGCCGTGCAGCCCGGCAAAGATCACCAGGCCCCAGGCCAGGTAGAAATGGATCTCGCCGGCGACATCGGCCTGATCGGGCAGGTTGCTGACCAGCGCCGGCACTTCAAACAGGCCGAACACCGGGATGCCAACGCCGTCGGCGGTAGAAATCATGTAGCCGGCGAACATCACCGCGAACAGCCCCAGGTACAGCAGGCCATGGCCGGCCTTGGAGGCGAGGCGGGTGAGTTTGCCGTGGTTGGGCAGCGCTGGCGGCGGTGGGCTGAGAAAGCGCCAGAGCACGCGCAGGAGCATCACACCGAGCAGCACCAGGCCGATACTTTTGTGCAGGTCGGGGGCGTCTTTGCGCCATGGGCTGTAGTAGTCCAGGCCCATCATCCACAGGCCCAGGCCGAACAGGCCGAATACAGCCAGTGCAACACCCCAGTGCAGGACGATGCTGACAAAGCCATAACGAGAAGGTGAGTTGCGCAGTTGCATTGCCGTGTTTCCCTGTAAGAACTGTGCTCAGACTAACGATTTATTAATCGAATAAAAGCAGAAAAACTTGCTCTGAAATATCGAGAAATATGATCTTTAGTATGAAACGAAGCTATTAAGGAAACATTAACTACGTGGGAAGGGAAGACCCTGCGGGCCTTGGGGCCGCTGCGCGGCCCATCGCCGGCAAGGCTGGCTCCCACAGGTTCGGTGTGTACTTGCCCCTGTAGGAGCCGGCGTTGCCGGCGATGAAGTCAGCGCATTACTGCGCCTTGGCCTGGGTGTTGGCTACCGGCTTTTTCACTGGTTCCGCCTTGGCGGCGGCTTTTTTCGCAGGCGCAGCCTTGGCTGCGGTTTTCTTCGGCTGTTGCGCCTTGGCTGCCGGCTTTTTCGCCGGTGCCTGCTTGGCCGCTGGTTTGGCCGGAGCGGCTTTCACCGGCGCCTTGGCTGGCTCTTCCTTGGCAACCGGGGCGACCGCAGGTGCTGGCGCCGGCGCAGGGGCCGGAGCCACCTCGGCCTGCTTGGCCACTGGCTGCTCGGCAGGCTTGTCATCGCTACCGAACATGCGCTTGAAGAAGCCTGGCTTGCCCTCTTCCTTCTTCACCGGCTCTTCGGCCTTGGCCGGCTTGTCGGACGATCCGCCAAACAGGTTGCTGAAGAAATTACCTTTGCTCGCCGCGGCAGCCGCGGTGCCGGCAGCGGCCGTGGCGGCAACCGCCTTGACCGGCTCGAACGACTTGCCCGCGGCCAGGTCCTGGACCTGGCTGGCAGCGCGCTGGCCACTGCGCAGAGCGCCTTCGAGGGTGCCCGGGTACATCGCATCGGTGTGCTCGCCAGCAAAGGCAACCCGCTGCACCGGACGCTCCCACAGGCGCCAGTACTTGCTGATCTGCCCAGGGCCATAGGCCAGGTAGGCGCCACCGGTACCCACGTCAGTGCTGTAACGGCGTACTTCGTAGCCGGTGAAGGCGCCACGGGCTTGCGGGTAGAAGGCGTGCAGACGGATCAGCACCTGGTCGACCATCTGCTTGTCGCCAAAGGCTTGCAGCAGGCGCGCGTTGTCACCGGAGAGGTTGATCACCACGTTAGCGCCGCCCTTGAGCGCAGGCTCGATCCAGAGCATGCCCAGGCCGGTGTTGCTGTAGATCTCGCCAGACATCCGCGCGCGGCTTTCCCACACCGGGGTCTTGAACTTGAGCATCAGCTGGTCGCGCCAGCCGTAGTTGGTGCCCTTGAGGGCGGCCAGGTGCTTGGTGTCCAGGCCCGGAGTCATCTGGATCTTCGACAGCGCGCGCAGCGGTACGGCCAGCACGACGTAGTCGGCCTGGTAACCGACGCTGCCAACCTTGACGGTGACGCCGTCCTTGTCCTGGATGATGGCGCTGACCGGCGACTGGGTCTTGATGGTTTTCAATTGCTTGACGAAGGCCTGGGCCAGCACCGGGCTACCGCCTGGCAGGCGTGCGGCGCGCAGGTCACGGTCGCTGACGCCGCGGTAGACGCGGGTCTGCTGGGCGAAATAGAGCAGCGACAGGCGCGACGGCTCGTCGTAACGGGTACGGATCTGCTGGTTGACCAGCTGGCGCGCGGTGGCCGGCAGTTGCAGCTTGTCGAGCCAGCCGGAAACGTTGAGCTGGTCGAGGGCGAACAGGGTACTGTTGGCCGCCGGGTTCAGCGGATCGTCGATCGAGCGTGCGAGGTCGTCGAGGGTCTTCTCGTAACGCTTGAGCGCTTCGGCGGTGGCCGGTTGCTTGGTACTGAGGTCGGCGGCGCTGAAATACTCGCCATCGATCAGGTAACCCGGGGTACGCACGAACTCAGGTGCCGGCAAGGTGCTGAGCTTGAAGGCATCCAGGTACTGGTTGAGCACCGGCTGGGCCTTGCTGTTGCCGATCCATTCACTGGTGGCCAGGCCCGAGCGCCCGCCCATACCGGTCTTGGCTTCCAGCAGGGTCACCTGCCAGCCCTTGTTCTGCAACTCATAGGCGGCTGTCAGGCCGGCCAGACCGCCACCGACGACGATTGCCGTCGGGGCCTTGTCCTTGGCCAGCGCAGTGCCGCTGAACAGTCCTATCATTACCAGCGCACAGGCGCGCAGCCAACCAGCAGACATTCGGCGAACTCCGGATCAAAGCAGAAGTGTTTGGGGGGATCCCCCAGAAAGAGTAGCCGAAGGATACGCCACGCCAAGCGCCCCCGCCAGCAACGCCAGCACCCTGATTGCAGCGCACGGGTTGTTCTCGACCGGCGCATTGCATAGGCTTGCGCGGCATGTCCGAGCCGCCGTCGCCAGGAGAATCGAAATGGGCCTCAACCAACAGTGGATGCAACGTGACCTCAAGGTCCTGTGGCACCCCTGCACCCAGATGAAAGATCACGAACAACTGCCGCTGATTCCGATCAAGCGCGGCGAAGGCGTGTGGCTGGAAGACTTCGAAGGCAAGCGCTACCTCGACGCCGTCAGCTCCTGGTGGGTCAACGCCTTCGGCCATGCCAACCCGCGCATCAACCAGCGCATCAAGGACCAGGTCGACCAGCTTGAACACGTGATTCTCGCAGGCTTCAGCCACCAGCCGGTGATCGAGCTGTCCGAGCGCCTGGTGCAGATCACCCCCGAAGGCCTGGACCGGGTGTTCTACGCCGATAATGGTTCGTCCTGTATCGAAGTGGCGCTGAAAATGAGCTTTCACTACTGGCTGAACAAAGGCCAGCCAGAGAAGAAGCGCTTCGTCACCCTGAGCAACAGCTATCACGGCGAGACCATCGCGGCGATGTCGGTCGGCGACGTGCCGTTGTTCACCGAGACCTACAAGGCGCTGCTGCTCGACACCATCAAGGTGCCAAGCCCCGATTGCTACCTGCGCCCCGAGGGCATGGGCTGGGAAGAGCACTCGCGCAACATGTTCGCGGCCATGGAGCAGACCCTGGCTGAACACCACGCCACGGTCGCCGCGGTGATCGTCGAACCGCTGATCCAGGGCGCCGGTGGCATGCGCATGTACCACCCGGTATACCTCAAGCTGCTGCGCGAGGCCTGTGACCGCTATGGCGTGCACCTGATCCACGACGAGATCGCCGTGGGCTTTGGCCGCACCGGGACGATGTTCGCCTGCGAACAGGCCGGCATCCGCCCGGATTTCCTGTGCCTGTCCAAGGCCCTGACCGGCGGCTACCTGCCGCTGGCCGCGTGCCTGACCACCAACGAGGTGTACAGCGCCTTCTACGACGATTACCCGACCCTGCGCGCCTTCCTCCACTCGCACAGCTACACCGGCAACCCGCTGGCCTGTGCCGCGGCGCTGGCGACCCTGGATATCTTCGCGCAGGACAACGTCATCGAGGCCAACAAGGCCCTGGCCCAGCGCATGGCCAGCGCCACCGAGCACCTGGTCGACCACCCGCAAGTTGGCGAAGTGCGCCAGACCGGCATGGCCCTGGCCATCGAGATGGTCCAGGACAAGGCCAGCAAGACCGCCTACCCGTGGCAGGAACGCCGTGGCCTGAAGGTCTTCGAACATGCCCTGAGCCGTGGTGCCCTGCTGCGCCCGCTGGGCAGCGTGGTGTACTTCCTGCCGCCATACGTGATCACCCCGGAGCAGATCGACTTCCTCGCCGAGGTGGCCACCGAGGGTATCGACATTGCCACCAGCAGCCGCGTCAGCGTAGCGGTGCCGGCTGATTTTCACCCTGATTTCCGCGATCCGGGCTAACAGCATCGCGGGGCAAGCCCGCTCCTGCAAAGATCCCTGTAGGAGCGGGCTTGCCCCGCGATGAAGCCCGCACTGCCAACACATTTTTAGAGTTAGTACATGAGACTGTCCCGCTTTTTCATCGACGCCCCCCTGAGCCTCGGCGCCCACGACCTGCCCGAAGCCCAGGCCCACTACATTGGCCGCGTGCTGCGCATGGCGGTTGGCGATGCCGTGCAACTGTTCGACGGCAGCGGCCAGGAGTTTCGCGGCCAATTGCTGGAAGTCGGCAAGAAAACCGTCCGCGTGCAGCTCGACGAAGCCTTCGCCGGGCAAGCCGACTCCAGCCTGCAGGTTCACCTCGGCCAGGGCCTGTCGCGCGGCGAGCGCATGGACTGGGCAATCCAGAAGGCCACCGAACTGGGCGTCAGCGCTATCACCCCGATCGTCAGCGAGCGCTGCGAAGTACGCCTCAAGGATGAACGCGCCGACAAGCGCATGGCTCATTGGCGCCAGGTGGCGATCAGCGCCTGCGAGCAATGCGGGCGCTCCAACGTACCGGTCATCCACCCACCACAGCCGCTGGCAGACTGGCTCAAGGCCTGCGACCAGGACCTCAAGCTGGTCCTGCACCCGGTCGCCGAACCCATGGTCAGCCATCAGCAGCCCGCCAGCCTGGCGTTTTTGATCGGCCCAGAAGGCGGCCTCAGCGAGGCCGAAGTCGAGCAGGCCAAGGCCACCGGCTTCCATGCCGCACGCCTGGGCCCGCGCGTATTGCGCACCGAAACCGCGCCAGTCGTGGCCCTGGCCGTGGCCCAGCAGCTGTGGGGCGACTTCTAGAGCACGTAGAAGAACACCGCGATGAAGTGCAGCAGGCTGCCGGCGATCACGAACAGGTGCCAGATGCCATGCCAATGGCGAAAGCGGCTGTCGTAGGCAAAGAAGATGATGCCGATGGTGTAGAACGCGCCACCGGCCGCCAGCCAGGCAAAGCCTGCGGCGCCGAGGCTGGCGAGCAGCGGCTTGACCGCCACCAGCACGATCCAGCCCATCAGCGCATAGATGATGATCGACATGACCCGCGCTTCGGAGCGCGGCTTGATCTCTTGCAGCATGCCGATCACCGCCAGCCCCCAGACCACCCCGAACAGGCTCCAGCCCCAGGGCCCGCGCAGGCTGACCAGGCAGAACGGCGTATAGCTGCCGGCAATCAACAGGTAGATCGACAGGTGATCGAGCTTGCGCATGATCACTTTGGCTTTGCCGCGCACGCTGTGATAAAGGGTCGAGATGCTGTAGAGCAACAGCAGGGTAAAGCCATAGATCGCCAGGCTGACGATCTTCCAGGGGTCGCCTTGCAGGCTCGCCACCACCAGCAGCCAGATGGCGCCGATGCAGGCCAGAACGGCGCCGACCAGATGGGTCCAGGCGTTGAAACGTTCACCGTGATACATGCAACAGGATCCTCCTGACTTAAAACAGGTCTCCCATCCTACACAGGCAAATGCTTCAAACCACCCCTGCGTCTACCAACAGTTGCTCCAGCGCGGGCAGGTCCGGCACCCGTGCCACCTGTTCGCCCACCTGTACCGCCGCCAGCTCCAGGCCGGCCAGCGGCACATCGACGTAGTTGAGCTGGCTGTCGAGCTTGCACGAGCGCGGAATACCCTGCACCAGCAAGGCGACAAAGCGCAGCGGGCTGTCGCCCAGGGCATTGAGCACGACGATCCGCGCCCGCTCGCCAACCTGCAACTGGCCGTCGCAGGCCGACTCGAAACTCAGCAGCGGCAGGCGCTGGCCGCGCCAGTCGATCCAGCCAAGCATCCACTCGGGCGCGTCCAGCGCCGGGCTGCCGGCCTGAAAGCCGATCAGTTCGGCCACGGCCACGTTGGGCAGTACCAGGCAGCGATCGCTCAAGGGCAGCAGCAGGCCGGTGAGGCTGCTGCGCCGGTTTTGCCGGGCCGGTTGTTCAAGCATCGCGGCGACTCCATTGGGCGATGCTCTGCAGCAGCACCGATTCCTGATAGGGCTTGCCCAGGTAGTCATTGACGCCGATGGCCATGGCCCGGTCGCGGTGTTTCTGGCCGGTACGCGAAGTGATCATGATGATCGGCAGGTCCTTGAGCCTGGGGTCGTGGCGGATCTGCGTGGCGACCTCAAAGCCGTCCATGCGCGGCATCTCGATATCCAGCAGGAGAATGTCCGGGCGATGCTCCTGCAGCAGGGCCATGGCATCGACCCCGTCCTTGGCGGTCAGTACGTTCATGCCGTGGCGTTCGAGCAGGCGCCCGGTAACCTTGCGCACCGTCACCGAGTCATCCACCACCATTACCAGCAGCGGCCGTTGCGGCAAGCTGCCATGGCTGTCCCGGCGCAGGCCTTCGCTGCTGTGCTGGTGCAGCGCCAACTGCTGCTGCAAACCGCGCAACTGGCCGAGCAGATCGAGAATCAGCACCACCCGGCCATCGCCCAGCAAGGTCGCCCCGGACAAGCCCTGGACCGCGGCAAACTGCGGCCCCAGGCTTTTGACCACGATCTCGCGGCTGGCCGCCAGGCCATCGACCTGCACAGCGTATTGCTGGTCGTGGGAGTGCACCAGCAGCACCGGCAGCGGCAGGCTCTGGCCCAACAGTTTCGGCTGCGCCGCCCCCTGCAGCAGCTCGCCCAGGTAGCGCAGCTCGTAGCGATGCCCGGCGTACTGGTAATGCGGCGGATCAAGCTGATAGCACGCCTCGAGTTCGGCCGGCGGCACGCGGACGATCCCTTCGATGGTATTGAGCGGAATCGCGTACTGCTCTTCGCCGTAGTGCACCATCAAGCCGCGGTTGATCGACACCGTGAATGGCAGGCGAATCAAAAAGCGCGCGCCCTTGCCCGGCTTCGACTCGATCACCATCGAACCTCCGAGCTGCTTGACCTCTTCATGGACCACGTCCATGCCCAGGCCGCGGCCGGAAATCTGGGTGATCTTCTCGGCGGTGGAAAACCCTGGCTGGAGGATGAACTGCATGATCTCGTGGTCACTGAGCACCGCTGCAGGGTCGAGCAAACCGCGCTTGATCGCCTTGCGCCGCACGGCTTCCAGCGGCACCCCGGCACCGTCGTCGGTCATTTCGATGACGATGTCGGCGCCTTCATGCAGCAGGTTCAGCGAGATCAGCCCGTGCGCAGGCTTGCCCGCTGCCAGGCGCGCCTCGCGCGACTCCAGGCCATGGTCGACGGCGTTGCGCAGCATGTGCTCCAGCGGCGCCATCATGCGTTCCAGAACGCTGCGGTCCATCTCGCCCTCGGCATTGCCGACCACCAGTTCGACCTGCTTGCCCAGCTCGCTGGAGACCTGCCGCACCACCCGCTGCAAGCGCGGCACCAGGCGCTCGAACGGCACCATGCGGGTGCGCATCAGGCCTTCCTGCAGGTCGCTGTTGACCCGCGCCTGTTGCTGCAACAGGCTGTGCGCGTCATGGGCGCGCACGCTCAGGGTTTCCTTGAGGTCGAGCAGGTCGGAGGCCGATTCGAACAACGCCCGCGACAACTGCTGCAGCTGCGAATGGCGGTCCATTTCCAGCGGGTCGAAATCGTCGTAGGCCTGGCCGTCGCCATCGGCCTGGCGGCTGAGGATGCGCCCCTGGGTTTCGGTATCCAGGCGGCGCAACTGGTCGCGCATGCGCTCCAGGGTGGTTTCCATCTCGTTCAGGGCCACTTGGGCGTCATTGACCTGCTGCTCAATGCGGCCACGGATGATCGAATTCTCTCCGGCCAGGTTGCCCAGGTCATCAAGCAGCTCCGAGGCCACCTTGACCATATCCCCAGCGCCACGCTCAGGGGCGGTCACCGGCAGCTCTGGCGGCGCCGTATCCGGGTGCGCCTGACCGGCAGCGGTATCGGCCAATGCGGCGCTGCTGAAGTTGCGGATGTAGTCGATCAGCGCCGTGGCCGCGTGCAACGGTTGCTGCAGGCGCACCGCATCGAGCATGTGCGCCAGGCGGTCGTGGCAATTCTGCAGCAGGCTGAACAGCGCCGGGCTCGGTTGCAACTGGCCGGCGGCGAGCAGTTCGTAGAGAAACTCCAGTTCATGGGCCAGATCGCCGATCGGCCCGATCTCGACCATCCGCGCACCGCCCTTGAGGGTGTGCAGGTCGCGCAGCAGGTTCTCTACCTCAACGCCATTACGCGGTTCGGCCTGCCAGCGCAGCAAGGCCGCGCTGGAGCTTTCGACCAGGTCCAGGCTTTCTTCGAGGAAGATCTCCAGCAGCTCTTTGTCGCCGGCATCCTGCTGCGCTTCGACGGGTTTATCCACAGGCACCGGCGGCGGCGCCTCATGACGAAACTCGCGCAGCGCCGCCAGCAGCTCTACCTGGGCAGCCGGCACCTGGCCTTGCTGCAGTTGTTCGAGCATCTGCGCCAGTTGCTGGTGGCTGCGCTTGAGCAGGGCAAACAGCTCGGCGCCAGGGCTGAAGCGCCGGTCCACCAAACCTTCGTAAAGCAGCTCAAGCTCTTGTGCCAGCACCTCGAACGCGCCCATGGCGGCCATCTGCGCGCCCCCCTTGAGGGTTTGCAGGTCGCGGGCCAGCGACGACAGCGCCGAGGCGTTGTCGGTATCCAGTAGCCAGCGCGCCAGGGCCTGGTCGGCGCTGTCGAGAATGTCGCTGGCTTCATCGAGAAACAGTTCGAGCATGGCCGGGTCCGGCGCTTGGGCCGCAAGTTCGGCGGTGGCACTGGCAAGCTCGGTGATTGTCCCGCCCTGGCTATTGACCAGGCCCATGGCCGATGGGTCGAGGCCTTCGTCAAGCAGCTCGCGCAAGGCCTGCAGGCGTTCCGGACGCGGGTCGACTTCCTGGCCGGCGGCGATCTGGTCGAGCATGTCGATCAGCGCTTCATGGGCGCTTTGCGCCTCGCTGAAGAACCGCGGGCTGACCGCCAGGCTGCTCTCCTCCACGGCGCCATAGAGGTCGAGCAAGGCTTCACACAGCTCATCCACCTGCCACAGGTCGGCCAGGTGTGCGCTTTGGCCGAGGGTGGTCAGTTCATCAAGCAGGGCATTGAGTTCCTGGCGCTCGCCCGGGTGCTCCTGCCAGCGCAAAAGCAACGATTCGGCGTCGAGCAGGATGTCCATGCCTTGGGCCAGGAAGCTGGCAATCAGTTGCGGGTCGCGCTTGACCCGCAGGCCCTGGCTTGGCGCCTCGAGCAAAGCTTGCAGGCGCGCATCGACCACCTGGTGAATATCGGCGATCAGCGTCGCGGCCCCGGCAATCGGCGCCAGAGGCGCGCTGGAGAGCTGCTGCACGCCACGGCGCAGCAGCGGCTCGGCAGTTTCCAGCAGGTAGATTTCTTCCAGGTCGAAGGCCAGCTGATGGGCCTTGAACTCCCGCGCCAGCAAGTCCAGGGCGCCGGCCAGCTCGGCAATCGGTACTACCCCGGCCATCGCCGCACTGCCCTTGAGGGTGTGCAGGGCGCGCTGCAGGTTATCGCTGACCGCCAGCGGCAACTGCTTGTCGGCCTCGTGCAGGAAGGCTTCGAGACTGTCCAGGTGACCCAGGGCTTCGTTGCGAAAGATCTCCAGCAATTGCGGGTCGATGGCTTCGCCGGCCTCGGCCTCGCTGCGCGGGTCGTTCATGGCCAGGGCGTGCAGGTGCGCGGCCAGTTGTTCAACCTGCGGATGCGCCGGCGCCAGTGCCTGGGCAAACTCGCCGAGCAAGCCAGGCAGTGTGTCCAGCGCTTGCTGCAAGGCGGCCAGGGGTGCTGCACCGATATCTACCCGGCCCTCGAGCACGCGATTGAGCAGGTGCTCCGCCGCCCAGGCCAGTTCCCCCAGCACCTGGGCGCGGACCATCCGCCCGCTACCCTTGAGGGTGTGCAGACCGCGGCGCAGTTCGATCAGGGCGTCACGATCGGCGCCGTCGGCTTGCCAGCGCGTCCACATCTGATTGAGCAAAGGCAGAAGTTCGTGGGCCTCTTCGAGGAAAATTTCCCGCAGCTCGTCGTCGATTGGTGCTTCTTCATCCGCCGCAACAACAGGCGCTTCCACCAACGCCGGTTCCGGCTCGGGCCGATAACCCAAAGCAGCCAGGCTGTGCTGCGCCGCCTCGAGGAACCGCGAAGGGTTGGCCTGGGGATCGGCAATCAGCCATTGCAGGTAGCATTCACAGGCACTCACGGCCTCGGCCAGGTGGCTCAGGGCTGCAGTATCCGCCAGGGTCTCGCTGCCCAGCAGCTGTGCATGCACGTAGTCGCCGCACTGCCCGATCAACGCCGCTGCGCGCGGCAGCATCAGCATCGCCAGCGCGCCACGCACCTGTTGCAGCAGGCCCGGCACTGGCTGCAGACGCTGCGGCTGCCAGCCGGCGTCGAGGCAATCGCCGATCAGGTCCTTGACCTGCTGCAGCACGGCGAAGGCTTCCTCCAGCACCAGCTGGCGAATCTCCGCCAGGTCGGTGCCCGGCAGCGGGCTCTGGCTGTTCTGCTCCAGCGGCCCGACCATGCCGGCCAGGGTGGCCTCGACATACAGCAGCGCGCCGGCGATATCCATCAGCAGCGCATCGGCAGGCTCGCGCTGACCCTGGGCCAGGCTTTGCAGCACCAGCACCTGGTCGATGATCACCCGCCGCGGCTGGCCGAAGCCGAGGACCGCCAGGGTGTCGGCGATCTGGCGCAGCGGGGCCAGTAACGGCTCCAGTTCATCCAGATGCTGGCGGTCGCCGCGCACGAACTGGTCGAGGCGCTCCTTGACCCGCTTGAGGTCTTCGCACAGGGCGGCGACCACCGAACGCAAGGCATCACGATCGGGCCCGGCCTGCAGGCGATCGCGCCAGGTGCCCAGGTACAGGTCGAGGTTGGCCAGCTCTTCGGCGTCGGCCGGGCTGCTGCTCAGCAGGCTGTCCTGGGCCAGGGCCTGGGCACCGCGCTCGGCACGCAATTGGTTGAGCACTGGCAACACCACCAGCGGCAAGTCGCGGCGGGCGCTGCGCAGGCGCTCCAGGTACAGCGGTAATTGCTCAAGGCCGCGAAACAACGCGCCCAGCGCTTCACCGCGCTGGCTGGCGCGGCCCTGGCGCAAGGCCAGGCCCAGTTGTTCCATTTCTTCGGCGAGCAGCGCCGCGCCGTGCAGTTCGAGCATCAGCAGGCAGCCGCGCACCTGGTGCAGCTGTTCGACGAATCCGTCGAGCACCGCTTCATCGCCGGGCTCGGCGGCAAAGTGTTCAAGGGTCAGGCGCGCCTGGCCCAGGCAGTCGGCGATCGCCCCTCTGACCCAGGCCAGCGCCACCGTATCGTGCCGATCCGCCATAACTGCTCCCATCACCATGATGCCCTCAACGCGGTGGCGTCGGCGGCAGGGTAAAACCGGACACCGAGCGGCGCATTTCACTGGCCATGCGCGCCAGGTTACCGATGCTCTCGGCGGTGGCGGTGGAGCCGGCCGAAGTTTGCGAGGTGATCTGCTGGATCACCGACATGGTATGCGAGATCTGCCCGGCCGAAGAGGTCTGCAGCTGGGCGGCGTCGGAGATGCTGTGAATCAGGTCGGCGAGGGTCTGCGACACGCCTTCGATTTCGGCCAGGGCGACCCCGGCATCCTGGGCCAGGCGCGCACCGCGCACCACTTCGGCGGTGGTCTGCTCCATGGAGATCACCGCTTCGTTGGTGTCGGCCTGAATGGTACGCACCAGCGCTTCGATCTGCCGCGTGGCCGACGATGAGCGTTCGGCCAGGCGCTGTACCTCGTCGGCAACCACGGCAAAACCGCGCCCGGCTTCACCGGCCAGCGAAGCCTGGATCGCCGCGTTGAGGGCGAGGATGTTGGTCTGGTCGGCAATGTCGTCGATCAGGCTGACGATATCGCCGATCTCCTGGGACGACTCGCCCAGGCGCTTGATCCGCTTGGCGGTGTCCTGGATCTGCTCGCGGATGTTGTCCATGCCGTTGATGGTGTTGTGCACCACCTCGTTGCCCTTGTTGGCGATAGCCACCGAACGCTCGGCCACCTTGGCCGATTCGTAGGCGTGGGTGGAAACGCGGTCGATGGATTCAGCCATGTCGCCCACCGCCACCGAGGCATCGCTGATCTGCTGGGCCTGGTGCTCGGAGGCCTTGGCCAGTTGGCGCGCGGTGTTCTGGGTGTCTTGCACGGCGGCGGCAACTTCCTCGGCGCTGAGGTTGATGGTCGCCACCAGGTCGCGCAGCTGGTCGATGGAGTAATTGATCGAATCGGCAATGGCGCCGGTGAAGTCTTCGGTCACCGACACGGTTACGGTCAGGTCGCCGTCAGCAAGGTCTTCAATTTCGTCGAGCAGGCGCATGATCGCCTGCTGGTTGCGCTCGTTCTTCTCGGCAGTTTCGTGCAACTGGCGGTGGGTGGTGCGAACCATCACCAGGCCGATGAGAATGATCGACGCCAGCGCCAGCAAACCCAGTACATAGCCGCCGACGGTATCCAGGGTTCGGCCGCCTGCCAGGTTTTCAAACCCGGTGGCCAGGCGCGAGGCTTCATCGAGCAGGGTTTGCGAAAGGCCGAAGATGCTCCCGGCGGCTTCGCGCACACGGAACAGCTCGGGCGAGGTTTCGAGGATTTCGTCGACGGAGCCTGCGACAAACTGGAACAGCTCGGCGATCTCGCCCAGGCGCGCGCGGGCGTCCGGATCCTGCACGCGGGTAACCTGGATCGCTTCGTTACCGCCGAGCATGGCCTCGAGCACCTGGCCGAAACGGCTGGCGTCGCGGCCGAAGGCATCGGCGGCCTGCACAGCGGTGTCGTCGCCGGCCAGTACGGTATTCACCGAGCCAAGAATACGCTCGGCCAGCAACGACTGGCGCTGGGCCACGGCCACCTGGCTGGCCGGCGCACCGCTTTGCAGGAGGATCTCGACGACCTTCTCGTACTCCACCTGCAACTGCGGCACGGTTTCGGCCAGGGTCGCGGCGACCTGGTGCAACGACAGCACGGTCTGCTCGCTGGCCAGGATGGTGTCGGTGTTCTTGCGCAGGTTTTCCCAGTCGCGCAGCACCGCGTCCATTTCCTTGCGCACCGCCGGCGGCGCAGCGGGCAGGCCGGTGCTGGCATCGCCCTTTTTCAGGTAGCCCCAGCGCTGTTCGAAGTCGTTGCGCGCCTCGCTCAACAGGCGGAAGGCCACGGCCTTGCCGGCCGCCGCTTCAGTGGCGTTCTTGGCGATGCGCTGGGACAGCACCCGCAGTTCGCCGGCATGGCCGATGTACTGCTTGTCGTAGTTGGCCTGGGTGTTGAGGTAGGCGAAGTTGGCGAACAGCAGGATGATCGACAGGATCAGCACCACGAACAGCGCCGCGATCTGCGCGCTGCTGCGGGAACCCTGGGGCGATGGAGCCGTCTTGGTCGTGGTCACGGAGGTGGCATTCCTTTACAGCGCGACATCGAGGAAACCCGGCGCCTGGGCCAGGGCGAAGGGGCTGAAGATCGCCCAGCTGCGCTCACGCTGGAAATGCCCCTGGACGAAGGGCGCGGCCGCACTGAGCAACGGCGTTGGCGGCGACAGGTCGAGGCTGTGCAGCGGGAAATGCTGCAAACCCAGCACTTCATCGACCAGCAAGCCGGCAAACAACTCGTCATGGTCGAGCACCAGCACTCGTCGCTGCTTGCGCGGTGCCGACAGGCCCAGGGCGAAGAAACCGCAGAGGTCCATCACCGGCAGCAGCCGGCCACGCAGGTTGGCGACGCCGCTGACCCAGGGCTTGACCCCGGGGATGCGGCTCAGGCGCGGCTCGTGCAGCACTTCGGCGACTTCGCCCATGGGCGCGACGAACCACTGTTCGGCAATGCGAAAGCCGATGCCGCTCCAGCTCTGCAGGCGGGTTTCCTGCAACGGCAGGTCGGCGGCCAGCAGCCGGCAGCGCCGGTCGATGTCCAGCAGCAGCTCGAAGGCCGTCAGCGACTCGCCCATGGGCTGGGTGGTCAACCTTTGAGCACGTCGTTGAGCTTTTTGATCAGGGTGTCTTCGTCCACCGGCTTGGTCAGGTAGTCCTTGGCGCCCTGGCGCTGGCCCCAGACCTTGTCGGTCTCCTGGTCCTTGGTGGTGACGATGATCACCGGGATATGCGCGGTTTCCGGGTCTTTGCTCAACTGGCGGGTGGCCTGGAAGCCGTTGACCCCGGGCATGACGATGTCCATCAGTACCGCATCGGGCTTTTCGTGGCGGGCCAGGGCTACGCCATCGGCGCCGTTTTCGGCCTTGAGCACTTCATGCCCGTGCTTTTCGAGCATACCGGTCAGTTTGTACATTTCGGTCGGCGAATCGTCGACGATCAGAACTCGGGCCATGCTGTTCCCCATAAGGAATAGACGCCTGCGCGGCGGCGCAACGTCAGGGTGCGTGTTGTTCTTCTGCGGCGAATCCGGGCACATGGGCCTTGATTGCGTCCAGCAGCTCTTCCTTGCTGAAAGGTTTGGTCAAAAATTGATCAGAGCCGACGACACGGCCACGGGCCTTGTCGAACAGGCCATCGCGGGACGACAGGAGAATCACCGGCGTGTCCTTGAAGGTGCTGTTCTGCTTGATCAGGGCGCAGGTCTGGTAGCCGTCCAGACGCGGCATCAGCACGTCGACGAAAATGATCTGCGGCTGGTGGTCGATGATCTTGGCCAGGGCATCGAAACCGTCGATGGCCGTGATGACCTCACATCCTGCTTCACCGAGCAATATCTGGGCGGTGCGGCGAATCGTCTTGGAATCGTCGATCACCATCACCTTCAATGCCGCGCCGGGCTGTTCCATAATTGCTCTACCATCGCTGCTCGCTATTAGCGGCAAGCTACAAGTTTCTGGCGGCAAGAAAAAGCAGGGTGAACGCGGCGTGCTTTTTCTTGTGGCTTATGGCTTGTGGCTTGCAGCTGGAGACGGCCGTGCAGGCCACGTGCCAGGCCTTTTTAGCACACTCTGGGGGGGGCATTCCATCGGCCCGCGCCGACACCCGGCGCAGCGCCGCCCAGGATGCGTTTTTCCCTTGACCGCCAGCGCTGCGAGCGCCACCCTGACGCCACTTTTCATTCGAGCCAATGCGGCCCATTGCCGCTGAGAGGATTTTGCCCATGAGCGTTCGCCTCGGGATTGTCATGGACCCCATTGCGCGCATTTCCTATAAAAAGGACAGCTCGCTGGCCATGTTGCTGGCCGCCCAGGAGCGCGGCTGGTCGCTGTTCTACATGGAGCAGCAGGACCTCTACCAAGGCGCCGGCCAGGCCCGCGCACGCATGCGCCCGCTGAAAGTGTTCGCCGACCCGGAGCACTGGTTCGAGCTGGACGCCGAGCAAGACAGCGCCCTGAGCGAGCTGGACGTGATCCTGATGCGCAAGGATCCACCGTTCGACATGGAGTTCGTCTACAGCACCTACCTGCTGGAACAGGCCGAAGCCGCCGGCGTGCTGGTGGTCAACCGCCCGCAGAGCCTGCGCGACTGCAACGAAAAGCTGTTCGCCACGCTGTTCCCGCAGTGCACGCCACCGACCCTGGTCAGCCGCCGCGCCGATATCCTGCGCGAATTCGTCAACCAGCAGGGCGACACCATCCTCAAGCCGCTGGACGGCATGGGCGGCACCTCGATCTTCCGCCATCGCCCGGGCGACCCGAACCTCTCGGTAATCCTCGAGACCCTGACCGGCAACGGCACCCAGCAAATCATGGCGCAAGGCTACCTGCCGGCCATCAAGGACGGCGACAAGCGTATCCTGATGATCGACGGCGAGCCGGTGCCCTATTGCCTGGCGCGCATTCCGGCCTCGGGCGAAACCCGTGGCAACCTTGCCGCCGGCGGCCGTGGCGAAGCCCGCCCGCTGACCGACCGCGACCGCTGGATCGCCGCACAGGTCGGCCCGACCCTGCGCGAGAAGGGCCTGCTGTTCGTCGGCCTGGACGTGATCGGCGAGCACCTGACCGAAATCAACGTCACCAGCCCGACCTGCATCCGCGAGATCGACAACGCCTTCGGCACCCAGATCGGCGTGCAGTTGATGGATGCCATTGATCGCAAGCTCAAGGCGCGCTGACAGCCGACGCGGAGCAACCGCGCAGAGTGGGGTATCATGCCGGTCGTTTTTATGACCTGGGCACCTGCTCTGCCGGTTTCCCTCGGTCTTTGCAGCTGCTGGATACCTGATGACGCTTCCTGCTGACATCCCTGCCGACTTCTCTCCACCCCGCGTACGCCCGGTGGATCGCCTGGGTTTTACCTTGTTCCTGGCAGCGCTGCTGCACCTGGCGCTGATTCTCGGTGTCGGCTTCACCTTCGCCAAGCCCGAAGAAATCCGCCGGACCATGGAAATCACCCTGGCCACCTTCAAAAGCGAGAAAGCGCCGCAGAAGGCCGATTACCTGGCCCAGGACAATCAGCAAGGCAGCGGCACCCTGGACAAGAAGGCGGTGCCGAAAACCACCGAAGTAGCGCCCTTCCAGGACAGCAAGATCAACAAGGTCACCCCGCCGCCGGCCGCCAAGCCCGAAGTACAACCGCAACCGACGCCGCCCAAGGCAGTAGTGGCGACCAAGGCGCCGAAGCCGGAAAAGGTCGAAACCCGACCCAAGGAAGCCAAGCCGCAGCCCAAACCCAAGGCCGCGACCCCGGACTTCGACAGCTCGCAGCTGTCCAGCCAGATCGCCAGCCTCGAAGCCGAACTGTCCAACGAGCAGCAGCTGTACGCCAAGCGCCCGCGCATCCACAGGCTTAATGCCGCCTCGACCATGCGCGACAAGGGTGCCTGGTACAAGGACGAGTGGCGCAAGAAGGTCGAGCGTATCGGCAACCTCAACTACCCCGACGAAGCCCGGCGCCAGCAGATCTACGGCAGCCTGCGGCTGATGGTGTCGATCAACCGCGACGGTTCGCTGTATGAAGTGCTGGTGCTGGAGTCCTCAGGCCAGCCGCTGCTCGACCAGGCCGCCCAGCGCATCGTGCGCCTGGCCGCACCATTCGCGCCGTTCACCGGCGACCTGGCCGATATCGACCGGCTGGAGATCATCCGTACCTGGCGTTTCGCCCGCGGCGACCGGCTGCAGAGCAATTGATCTAAGGCTCCGCCTGATGGCAAAACAATAGCCATTTTGCGATGATGCGCGCCCGTATATCCCCCTCAAGAAAGGATTCTGTTGATGTCGCGCATCAATTTCGCCCGCAAAACAGCCGCCCTCGGCCTGGCCCTGGCGGCCTGCGTCCTGCCTGCTACTGCCTTCGCCGACGCCGCCGAGCTGTCGCAGAAGCTGTACAACGAAGTTGGCGAGTACAAGTACGACGAAACCCCGGCGCGCCTGGCCAAGATCCAGGCCTTGCTCGACCAGGGTGCCGATCCGAAAGGCCAGCCGATGTTCCTGGCCGCCTCCTACAAGATCGTCGCGCCGTTCGAGCTGTTCCTGCCAAAGATCGGTGACGTCAACACACCTATCCAGGAAAACGGCGAAACCCTGCTGCTGTTCGTCCTCAACCAGGCCGAGCAATCGAAGGCCTCCGAGGCCGACCTGCGCATGGTCAAGGGCCTGATCAAGGCCGGCGCCGACGTCAACGTGCTGGCCCAGGGCGATTCCGCTACGCCGCTGAACACCGCAGCAGGCAAGGGCTCAGCCGAACTGATCAAGCTGCTGCTGGCTTCCGGCGCCGATGCCAAGGCCGTCCGGCCGAACGGCTTTACCCCATTGACCGGACCGGGTGCCTCGAACCTGGAGGTGATCAAGCTGCTGGTCGCTGCCGGCGCCAATCCCTACCAGGTAACCCTGACCGGCACGACGCCGCTGCACCATGTTTGCGAACGCGCCTTTGAGATGAACGGCCAGCCTGACCCACAAGCGGCCGAGCGCATTGCCCTGCTGCTGAAAAAAGGCAGCTCGATCGATGCCTACCACGAGCAGCACGGCACCTTCCCGGTCGGTACGCCGCTGGAAGAAGCCGCCCGCACGGACAACCCGGACTGCGTCGCCGCGCTGATCAAGGCCGGCTCCAGCCTCAAGGCCCCGGCGTTCCCGGAGAGCTACCTGGCCAAGTACCCGCAGGCCAAGCAGCAAACCGTCCAGGAGTACGTGCTGTCGGCCGCTGAAGAGTCGCCAACCCTGTACACCGAAGAAGTGGTCAAGCTGTTCAAGTAACCCCGCAGTAAAGCTGACAAGGTGACGCCAGCACCTTGTCAGCGTGGCCACTCACCGCCACACTATCAGGCATGAAGAACCTCAGCCCGGATTACCTCAAGCATCAGTTCCTGATTGCCATGCCACACATGGCCGACCCGAACTTCGCGCAGACCTTGACCTACATCGTCGAGCACAACGCCAATGGGGCGATGGGGCTGGTGGTCAATCGGCCACAAGACCTCAACCTGGCCGATATCCTCGAACAGCTGCGCCCGGACGTCGAACCGCCGGCCAGTTGCATTCATGTACCAATCTATATGGGCGGCCCGGTGCAAACCGACCGCGGCTTCGTCCTGCACACCAGCGAGCGCAGCTTCCAGGCCACCGTCGAACTCGACGGCCTGTCGCTGACCACCTCCCAGGACGTGCTGTTCGCCATCGCCGACGGCCTGGGCCCGAAACAGAGCCTGATTACCCTCGGCTATGCCGGCTGGGAAGCCGGGCAGCTGGAAGCGGAACTGGCCGACAACGCCTGGCTGAACTGCCCGTTCGACCCCGAGATCATCTTCGGCATGGCCTGTGAGCAGCGCCTGGCCGCTGCGGCGGCAAGCCTGGGGATCAACCTCAGCCTGCTGACCAGCCAGGCGGGGCACGCCTGATGGCCGAAGTACGTCTACTGCTGGGCTTTGACTACGGCAGCCGCCAGATCGGCGTCGCCGTCGGCCAGGTGATCACCGGCCAGGCCCGCGAGCTGTGCACCCTCAAGGCGCAGAACGGCACGCCGGACTGGGCCCAGGTGGAAAAACTGATCAAAGAGTGGAAACCCGACGCCCTGGTGGTCGGCCTGCCCTTGAACATGGATGGCAGCCCCAGCGAGATGAGCGAGCGCGCAGAAAAATTCGCCCGCCGCCTTAATGGTCGATACAACCTGCCGGTCCACACCCACGACGAACGCCTGACCACTTTCGAAGCCAAGGGCGAGCGCATGGCCCGTGGCGGCCAGCGCGGCAGTTACCGCGACAATCCGGTGGATGCCATTGCCGCCGCCTTGCTGCTGCAGGGCTGGCTGGAGGCCAATACCGGGGCCTGAGACCCGATCATCGCATTCAAGCCGGGCCAGCGCACCGCTCCCCGGCCTCTTGAGGAGCAAGCATGAGCCTACCCAATCCCGCCGAACTGATCCGGCAGATGGCCGTCGACCTTCGCGCCCATCTGGCCCGCCGCGCCATTGCCGAGCCGCGTTTCATCGGCATCCGCACCGGGGGTGTCTGGGTCGCCCAGGCCCTGCTCGAAGAGCTGGGCAGCGACGCCGCCCTGGGCACGCTCGACGTTTCCTTCTACCGCGACGACTTCAGCCAGAACGGCCTGCACCCGCAGGTGCGCCCGTCCGACCTGCCGTTCGAGATCGAAGGCCAGCACCTGGTGCTGATCGACGACGTACTGATGAGCGGGCGTACCATCCGCGCCGCCCTCAACGAGCTGTTCGACTATGGCCGCCCGGCCAGCGTGACCCTGGTCTGCCTGCTCGACCTGGATGCCGGCGAATTGCCGATCCGGCCGAATGTGGTCGGCGCCACCCTGTCGCTGGCTGCCCATGAACGGGTAAAATTGACCGGACCCGCACCGCTCGCCCTCGAGCGCCAGGACCTCGCCTCCGCTTCCGCCCTTTAAGAGTCCCCCGCGATGACGCCAATCGACGCCAAGCGCCCGCTGCAGCTCAATGATCAGGGCCAGCTGCGCCACTTTCTCTCGCTCGACGGTTTGCCCCGCGAACTGCTGACCGAAATCCTCGACACCGCCGACTCGTTCCTCGAAGTCGGCGCCCGGGCCGTGAAGAAGGTCCCGTTGCTGCGCGGCAAGACCGTCTGCAACGTGTTCTTCGAGAACTCCACGCGCACCCGCACCACCTTCGAACTGGCCGCCCAGCGGCTGTCGGCCGACGTCATCACCCTGAACGTGTCGACCTCTTCGACCAGCAAGGGTGAAACCCTGTTCGACACCCTGCGCAACCTCGAAGCCATGGCCGCCGACATGTTCGTCGTGCGTCATGCCGACTCGGGCGCCGCGCACTTCATCGCCGAGCACGTGTGCCCGGAGGTGGCGATCATCAACGGCGGCGACGGCCGCCACGCCCACCCGACCCAGGGCATGCTCGACATGCTCACCATTCGTCGGCACAAGGGCGGCTTCGAGAACCTCTCGGTGGCCATCGTCGGCGACATCCTGCACTCGCGGGTGGCGCGCTCGAACATGCTCGCGCTGAAAACCCTGGGCTGCCCGGACATCCGCGTGATCGGCCCGAAAACCCTGCTGCCGATCGGTATCGAGCAGTATGGGGTGAAGGTCTACACCGACCTCGAGCAAGGCCTCAAGGACGTCGACGTGGTGATCATGCTGCGCCTGCAGCGTGAGCGCATGGCCGGCGGCCTGCTGCCCAGCGAAGGCGAGTTCTACCGCCTGTTCGGCCTGACCACCGCGCGCCTGGCCGGGGCCAAGCCGGATGCCATCGTCATGCACCCGGGCCCGATCAACCGCGGCGTCGAGATTGAATCAGCGGTGGCCGACGGCGCCCACTCGGTGATCCTCAACCAGGTCACCTACGGCATCGCCGTGCGCATGGCGGTGCTGTCCATGGCCATGAGCGGGCAGACCGCGCAACGTCAATTCGAGCAGGAGAACGCCCAGTGACCCTCAGTATTCTCGGCGCCCGGGTCATCGACCCGCTGAGCGGCCTGGACCAGACCACTGACCTGCACATCGATGCCGGCAAGATCATCGCCATCGGCGCCGCCCCGGCAGGCTTCAAGCCGGCGCGCAGCATCGACGCCCAAGGCCTGGTAGCCGCCCCCGGCCTGGTCGACCTCAACGTCGCCCTGCGCGAGCCCGGCTACAGCCGCAAGGGCAGCATCGCCAGCGAAACCCGCGCTGCCGCTGCCGGTGGCGTCACCAGCCTGTGCTGCCCGCCGCAGACCAAGCCGGTGCTGGACACCTCGGCAGTGGCCGAGCTGATTCTCGACCGCGCCCGCGAAGCCGGGCACAGCAAGGTCTACCCGATCGGCGCCCTGAGCAAAGGCCTTGAAGGCGAGCAGCTTGCCGAGCTGATTGCCCTGCGCGACGCCGGCTGCGTGGCCTTTGGCAACGGCCTCAATGCCTTTGCCAACAACCGCACCCTGGCCCGCGCCCTGGAATACGCCGCGACCTTCGACCTGACGGTGATCTTCCACTCCCAGGACCGCGACCTGGCCCAGGGTGGCCTGGCCCACGAAGGCGCCATGGCCAGCTTCCTCGGCCTTCCGGGCATCCCGGAAACCGCCGAGACCGTGGCCCTGGCGCGCAACCTGCTGCTGGTCGAACAGACCGGCGTGCGTGCGCACTTCAGCCAGCTGACCAGCGCCCGCGGCGCGCGGCTGATCGCCCAGGCCCAGGAACTGGGCCTGCCGGTGACCGCCGACGTGGCCCTGTACCAGCTGATCCTCACCGATGAAGCGCTGCGCGACTTCTCCAGCCTCTACCACGTGCAACCGCCGCTGCGCACCCGCGCCGACCGCGACGGCCTGCGCGAGGCGGTGAAGTCCGGGGTGATCCAGGCGATTTCCAGCCATCACCAGCCCCACGAGCGGGATGCCAAACTGGCACCGTTCGGCGCCACCGAGCCGGGCATCAGCAGTGTCGAACTGTTGCTGCCGCTGGCCATGACCCTGGTGGAAGACGGTCTGCTTGACTTGCCGACTTTGTTGCAACGTTTGTCTGCAGGCCCTGCAGCAGCGCTGCGCCTGCCAGCGGGCGAGCTGAAGGTAGGCAGTGCCGCAGACCTGGTGCTGTTCGACGCCAAGGCCTCGACCCTGGCCGGCGAGCAATGGCGCTCGAAGGGCGATAACTGCCCGTTCATCGGCCACTGCCTGCCGAGTGCGGTGCGTTATACCTTGGTCGATGGGCATATCAGCCACGAAGTCTGAGTTTGCGCTGCTACATCGCGGGTCAAGCCCGCTCCCACAGGATTTCACCCATCTCTGTGGGAGCGGGCTTGACCCGCGATAGCCATTACCACTCATCCTGCAAGGTTGAAATCCTTCCCACCACCCCCATATGAGTCTGCATCAGGCATTTTCGCCCCGCTGCGTGGAGACTCTCCCTTGACCACCATCGTTTCAGTTCGCCGCCACGGCAAAGTCGTCATGGGCGGCGACGGCCAGGTTTCTCTCGGCAACACCGTGATGAAAGGCAACGCCAAGAAAGTCCGCCGCCTGTACCACGGCCAGGTCATCGCCGGTTTCGCCGGTGCCACCGCCGACGCCTTCACCCTGTTCGAACGCTTCGAAGGGCAACTGGAAAAACACCAGGGCCATCTGATCCGCGCCGCCGTGGAGCTGGCCAAGGAGTGGCGTACCGACCGTTCCCTGAGCCGCCTGGAAGCCATGCTGGCGGTAGCCAACAAGGACGCATCGCTGATCATCACCGGCAACGGTGACGTGGTCGAGCCCGAAGACGGCCTGATCGCCATGGGCTCCGGTGGCGCCTACGCCCAGGCCGCCGCCCGCGCGCTGCTGCAAAAGACCGACCTCTCGGCCCGCGAAATCGCCGAGACCGCGCTGAACATCGCCGGTGACATCTGTGTGTTCACCAACCACAACCTGACCATCGAGGAGCAGGACCTGGCCGAGTAATTCAGCTGTTCTGGCGCCCGGCCCCGGTGGCCGGGCTTTTCCACGCTGACTTATCGAGCCCAAGGACCATCACTATCATGTCCATGACCCCCCGCGAGATCGTCCACGAACTCAACCGCCATATCATCGGCCAGGACGACGCCAAGCGCGCCGTCGCCATCGCCCTGCGCAACCGCTGGCGGCGCATGCAGCTGCCGGCCGAGCTGCGCGTTGAAGTGACGCCGAAGAACATCCTGATGATCGGCCCGACCGGCGTCGGCAAGACCGAAATCGCCCGGCGCCTGGCAAAGCTTGCCAACGCCCCGTTCATCAAGGTCGAAGCGACCAAGTTCACCGAGGTCGGCTATGTCGGCCGTGACGTCGAGTCGATCATCCGCGACCTCGCCGATGCCGCGATCAAGATGCTCCGCGAGCAGGAAATCATCCGCGTCGGCCACCGCGCCGAAGATGCTGCCGAAGAGCGCATCCTCGACGCCCTGCTGCCACCGGCGCGCACCGGCTTCAACGAAGACCAGGTCGCCAGCCAGGACTCCAACACCCGCCAACTGTTCCGCAAGCGCTTGCGCGAAGGCCAGCTGGACGACAAGGAAATCGAGATCGAAGTGGCCGAGGCCGTGGGTGTCGATATTTCCGCGCCGCCGGGCATGGAGGAGATGACCAACCAGTTGCAGAACCTGTTCGCCAACATGGGCAAGGGCAAGCGCAAGAGCCGCAAGCTCAAGGTCAAGGAAGCGCTCAAGCTGGTGCGCGACGAAGAAGCCGGGCGCCTGGTCAACGAAGACGAGCTCAAGGCCAAGGCCCTGGAAGCGGTCGAGCAGCACGGCATCGTGTTCATCGACGAAATCGACAAGGTTGCCAAGCGCGGTAACGTTGGCGGCGCCGATGTTTCCCGTGAGGGCGTGCAGCGCGACCTGCTGCCACTGATCGAAGGCTGCACAGTGAACACCAAGCTGGGCATGGTCAAGACCGACCACATCCTGTTCATCGCCTCCGGTGCCTTCCACCTGAGCAAGCCGAGCGACCTGGTGCCGGAGCTGCAAGGCCGCCTGCCGATTCGTGTCGAACTCAAGGCCCTGAGCCCGGAAGACTTCGAGCGTATCCTCAGCGAACCGCACGCCTCGCTCACCGAGCAGTACCGTGAGCTGCTGAAAACCGAAGGCTTGAACATCGAGTTCGCCGCCGACGGCATCAAGCGCCTGGCCGAGATCGCCTGGCAGGTCAACGAGAAAACCGAGAACATCGGTGCCCGTCGCCTGCACACCTTGCTCGAGCGCCTGCTCGAAGAGGTGTCGTTCAGCGCCGGCGACCTGGCCAGCGCCCACAGCGAAGCGCCGATCCGCATCGACGCCGACTACGTCAACAGCCACCTGGGCGAATTGGCGCAGAACGAAGACCTGTCTCGCTACATTCTCTAAAGCGGCAAGCTTCAAGCGGCAAGCTGCAAGTCAAGTGCGCTGGACGCCTTCTCTTGTAGCTTGTAGCTTGCAGCTTGTAGCCCAAGAGCCCTTATCCATGACCAGAATCCCCACCGGCATCAACCTGCACAAAGCCTCCAAGACCCTTACCCTGACCTACGGGCCAGGCGAGGTGTACAACCTGCCCGCCGAATTCCTGCGCGTGCACTCCCCTTCCGCCGAGGTCCAGGGCCACGGCAATCCGATCCTTCAGTACGGTAAGCTTGGCGTTGGCCTGAGCGGGCTGGAACCTGCCGGCCAGTACGCACTGAAACTGACCTTCGACGACGGCCACGACAGCGGCCTGTTCACCTGGGAATACCTTGAGCAGCTGTGCCTGCGCCAGCAGGAACTCTGGGATGACTACCTTGGCGAGCTGAAAAAAGCCGGCAAATCCCGCGACCCCAACGAGTCGATCGTCAAGCTGATGCTCTAGCTCGGGCCCCTCAGGGTTTAGAGCGCATTTTCTAATTCTATTTGCTTGAATGCCTGCACCACGGCCAATGAATGGCCGTCTTGCGCTATACCAAAAAGTCGGGTAACCAATGGATCTGGCAAGTTCCCTGCATCGGATTTAATGCAGGGTCGGGCTGGTATGTAGAGGTCGCGAGCGAAAGCAGGCAGTCTTCTCACGCAGAAAAAACCCGCATGGCTCATCGTCGTTTGCATCCGGCCGCAGGACCGCAGTTCGTTATCACTGGTCACCCGAGCAGCAGTACCGGGCGTTCGTCTGTGTAACGCGCACAGTCAAACCGGTACTCGTCTCAGGACAACGGAGCGTCGTAGATGAGTAACAAGAATAACGATGACCTGCAGCGCCAAGCCTCGGAAAACACCCTGGGTCTGAACCCGGTGATCGGCTTGCGCCGCAAGGATTTGCTGACATCTGCTCGAATGGTCCTGCGTCAGGCCATTCGTCAACCGCTGCACAGTGCCAAGCATGTCGCCCATTTCGGCATGGAGCTGAAAGATGTGATCTTCGGCAAGTCGAGCTTGCAGCCCGAGGGCGATGACCGCCGTTTTCACGACCCGGCCTGGAGCCAGAACCCGCTGTATCGCCGCTACCTGCAGACCTACCTGGCCTGGCGCAAGGAACTGCACGACTGGATCGATACCAGCAACCTCTCCGACCAGGACATCAGCCGCGGCCACTTCGTCATCAACCTGATGACCGAGGCCATGGCGCCGACCAACACCGCAGCCAACCCGGCGGCGGTCAAGCGCTTCTTCGAAACCGGTGGCAAGAGCCTGCTCGACGGCCTGTCGAACCTGGCCAAGGACATGGTCAACAATGGCGGCATGCCCAGCCAGGTGAACATGGACGCCTTCGAAGTCGGCAAGAACCTCGGCACCAGCGAAGGCGCGGTGGTGTTTCGCAATGACGTGCTGGAACTGATCCAGTACCGGCCGATCACCGAGCAGGTGCTGGAAAAGCCGCTGCTGGTGGTACCGCCGCAGATCAACAAGTTCTACGTCTTCGACCTCAGCCCGGAAAAGAGCCTGGCGCGTTTCTGCCTGCGCTCCAACGTGCAGACCTTCATCGTCAGTTGGCGCAACCCGACCAAGTCCCAGCGCGAATGGGGCCTGTCGACCTACATCGACGCGCTCAAGGAAGCGGTCGACGTGATCCTGGCGATCACCGGCAGCAAGGACCTGAACATGCTCGGCGCCTGCTCCGGCGGTATCACCTGCACTGCGCTGGTGGGCCACTACGCGGCGCTGGGCGAAAAGAAGGTCAACGCCCTGACCCTGCTGGTCAGCGTGCTCGATACCACCCTCGATACCCAGGTGGCGCTGTTCGTCGACGAGCAGACCCTCGAGGCGGCCAAGCGCCACTCCTATCAGGCCGGTGTGCTCGAAGGCCGCGACATGGCCAAGGTATTCGCCTGGATGCGCCCCAACGACCTGATCTGGAACTACTGGGTCAACAACTACCTGCTGGGCAACGAGCCGCCGGTGTTCGACATCCTGTTCTGGAACAACGACACCACGCGACTGCCGGCCGCCTTCCACGGCGACCTGATCGAAATGTTCAAAAACAACCCACTGCTGCGCCCCGATGCACTGGAAGTGTGCGGCACGCCGATCGACCTCAAGCAGGTGACCACCGACATCTTCAGCGTCGCCGGTACCGCCGATCACATCACCCCGTGGCAGTCATGCTACAAGTCGGCGCAGCTGTTCGGTGGCAAGGTCGAGTTCCTGCTGTCCAACAGCGGCCATATCCAGAGCATCCTCAACCCGCCGGGCAACCCCAAGGCGCGCTACATGACCAACAGTGAAATGCCCGCCAGCGCCCTCGACTGGCAAGAGAACTCGACCAAGCACACCGATTCCTGGTGGCTGTACTGGCACACCTGGCTGGCCGAGCGTTCCGGCAAGCTGAAAAAAGCCCCGGTCAACCTTGGCAACAAGGCTTACGTCGCCGGTGCCGCCGCGCCAGGGACCTACGTTCACGAGCGTTGATAGCGAACACCGCCGCAGCTCGCGAGGGCTGCGGCGTTTATCCAACACAGGGCTTCGCGCATGCCGCAACCGTATATTTTCAGGACCGTCGACCTGGATGGCCAGACCATCCGCACCGCCGTCCGACCCGGCAAGCCGCACTTGACGCCCTTGCTGATCTTCAATGGCATCGGCGCCAACCTGGAGCTGGTGTTCCCCTTCATCCAGGCCCTGGACCCGGACCTTGAGGTAATTGCTTTCGACGTGCCGGGGGTCGGCGGTTCATCGACCCCGCGCCACCCCTACCGTTTTCCGGGCCTGGCCAAGCTCACCGCGCGCATGCTCGACTACCTCGACTATGGCCAGGTCAATGTCATTGGCGTGTCCTGGGGCGGGGCGCTGGCCCAGCAGTTCGCCCATGACTACCCCGAGCGCTGCAAGAAACTGGTGCTCGCGGCCACCGCCGCTGGCGCGGTGATGGTGCCGGGCAAGCCCAAGGTGTTGTGGTTGATGGCCAGCCCAAGGCGCTACGTACAGCCGTCCCATGTGATCCGCATCGCCCCGCAGATCTACGGCGGCGCCTTTCGCCGGGACCCGGACCTGGCCCTGTCGCACGCGGCCAAGGTGCGCTCAGGCGGCAAGCTGGGTTACTACTGGCAACTGTTCGCCGGGCTTGGCTGGACCAGCATTCACTGGCTGCACAAGATCCAGCAGCCGACCCTGGTGCTGGCCGGTGACGATGACCCGTTGATTCCCTTGATCAACATGCGCCTGCTGGCCTGGCGAATTCCCAATGCCCAGCTACACATAATCGACGACGGCCATTTGTTCCTGATCACCCGGGCCGAGGCCGTCGCCCCGATCATCATGAAGTTTCTCCAGCAAGAGCGCCAACGCGCCGTCATGCACCCTCGGCCCGCCCCCAGCAGCTGAGACGCCTGCCACACCCGAGCCCATGGCAGGATGCCAGGCACCCCGGGTGCGCGGCGTGAGGTTGGTGTCGCTCTTGCATTGATGTGTTTGTTGATGGCCTGACGACGGAGTGTTGCCTGATGAAAGACAAACCCGCTAAGGGATCGCTACCGGTCCCCGCCACCTATATGAACGTGCAGAGTGCAATCAGCGGTCTGCGCGGCCGCGACCTGCTCTCGACCTTGCGCAGCGTCAGCCGTCATGGCTTGCGCCATCCGCTGCATACCGCCAAGCACATGCTTGCCCTGGGCGGTCAGCTGGGCAAGGTGCTGCTGGGTGAAACGCCCTACCAGCCCGGCCCTCGAGACAACCGCTTCAAAGACCCCGCCTGGAGCCAGAACCCGATCTACAGCCGCGGCCTGCAGGCCTACCTGGCGTGGCAGAAGCAGACCCGCCTGTGGATCGATGAAAGCCAGCTGGCACCCGATGATCGCGCCCGCGCACACTTTCTGTTCACCCTGCTCAACGATGCCGTGGCGCCGAGCAACTCGCTGCTCAACCCGCTGGCGGTCAAGGAGCTGTTCAACTCCGGCGGCCTGAGCCTGGTGCGCGGCATCAACCACCTGCTCGATGATTTGCGCCACAACGACGGCCTGCCGCGCCAGGTCAATCCGCAGGCCTTCGAAGTCGGCCGTAACCTGGCCACCACGCCGGGCTCGGTGGTGTTTCGCAACGAGCTGCTGGAACTGATCCAGTACAAGCCGATGAGCGAAAAACAGTACGCCAGGCCGTTGCTGATCGTGCCGCCGCAGATCAACAAGTTCTACATCTTCGACCTCAGCCCGGCCAACAGCTTCGTCCAGTACATGCTCAAGAACGGCCTGCAGACCTTTATGATCAGCTGGCGCAATCCCGACCCGCGCCACCGTGAGTGGGGCCTGTCGAGTTATGTCGAGGCGCTGGAGGAAGCACTCAACGTGTGCCGGGCGATCACCGGCAGCCGCGAGGTCAATCTCATGGGCGCCTGTGCCGGTGGCCTGACCATGGCGGCGTTGCAAGGCCATTTGCAAGCCAAGCGCCAACTGCGCCGGGTCAGCAGCGCCACCTACCTGGTCAGCCTGCTCGACAGCCAGATCGACAGCCCGGCGAGCCTGTTCGCCGACGAGCAGACCCTCGAAGCGGCCAAGCGCCGTTCCTACCAGCAAGGCGTGCTCGATGGCCGCGAGATCGCCCGGGTGTTCGCCTGGATGCGCCCCAACGACCTGATCTGGAACTACTGGGTCAACAACTACCTGCTGGGCAAGGCGCCACCGGCGTTCGACATCCTTTACTGGAACAACGACAACACCCGCCTGCCGGCGGCGCTGCACGGCGACCTGCTGGACTTCTTCAAGCACAACCCGCTGGCCCGCGCCGCAGGCCTTGAGGTATGCGGCACGCCGATCGACCTGCAGAAGGTCAACGTCGACAGCTTCAGCGTCGCCGGCAGCAACGACCACATCACCCCCTGGGATGCGGTGTACCGCTCGGCGGCACTGCTCGGCGGCGACAAGCGCTTCATCCTTGCCAACAGCGGCCATGTGCAAAGCATCATCAACCCGCCGGGCAACCCCAAGGCGCACTACGTCGACAACCCGCGCCTGAGCAGCGACCCGCGGGCCTGGCTCTACGATGGCAAGCAGGTCGACGGCAGCTGGTGGCCGCAGTGGCTGGAGTGGATTCAGGCACGCTCCGGCGTGCAGCGCGAAACCCTGATGGCCCTCGGCAACCAGAACTACCCTCCCATGGACCCCGCGCCCGGCAGCTACGTGCAGGCGCGCTGAACAAGAAGAACGGATGAAAACCCGCGACCGTATCCTCGAATGTGCCCTGCAACTGTTCAACCGCCAGGGCGAGCCGAATGTCTCGACCCTGGAGATTGCCAACGAAATGGGCATCAGCCCGGGCAATCTCTACTACCACTTCCACGGCAAGGAGCCGCTGGTGCTGGGGTTGTTCGAACGCTTCGAGGACGAGCTCACGCCGCTGCTCGACCCGCCGCTGGAAGTGCGCCTGGATGCCGAGGACTACTGGTTGTTCCTGCACTTGATCGTCGAGCGCATGGCCCAGTACCGGTTTCTGTTCCAGGACCTGTCGAACCTGACCGGGCGCCTGCCCAAGCTGGCCCGCGGCATGCGCAACCTGCTCAACGCCCTCAAGCGTACCCTGGCGGCGCTGCTGGCCAGCCTCAAGGCCCAGGGCCAGGTGCTCAGCGATACGCGGGCGCTGGGGCAACTGGTGGAACAGATCACCCTGACCCTGCTGTTCTCGCTCGATTACCAACGGGTGCTGGCTCGCGAAGGTGAAGTCGGAGTGGTGGTCTACCAGGTGATGATGCTGGTGGCGCCGCACCTGGAGGCGGGGTCGCGGTATGCGGCAGAGCAGCTGGCCTTGAGGTATCTGGATGGCTGACCCTAGGACTGCTTCGCAGCCTGTTCGCCGGCAAGGCCGGCTCCCACAAACCCGGTACAACACCCATAATGAAAACGCCCGGCACAAGGCCGGGCGTAGACTGACAGCCGCCTGAAATCAGGCCTGGCTGGTCGGGCTTGCCGATGGCGACGATACCGCTGCGACCGGAGCAGCGCTGGCTGCTGGCGCCGGGCTTGGCGCCGGTGCAGCGCTGGCCGCAGGGGCCGCCGGCTTCGCCGCTGCAGGTTTAGCTGCTGGCTTGGCCGCTGGCTTTTTCACTGCCGGCTTCTTCGCCGCAGCCGGTTTGGCTGCAGGCTTGGCTGCTGGCTTGGCCGCGGGTTTAGCCGCTGCGGTTTTCGCCGCTGGCTTGGCTGCAGGTTTTGCCGCTGCCGTTTTCGCCGCTGGCTTGGCTGCAGGCTTGGCCGCAGGTTTCGCTGCAGCCTTGGCCAATGGCTTGGCTGCGGTCTTGCTCGCTGCCGGTTTCTTCGAGATAGGCGTAACCGATGCACCGGTCAGCTTCTCGATCTGCTTGGTCAGCGTATCGACCTTCGAATGCAGCGCCTTGACCTCACTGCGGCTCGGTACGCCAAGACGCGAGATCGCACTGTTCAGGCGCTTGTCGAAAGCACCTTCGAGCTCGTCCCACTTGCCCAGGGCGCGGTCCTTGACGTCGCTGATGCGCGAGGTCGCCGACTTGGCGGTTGCCTTGGCGGAGTCGACAGAGCCCTTGGCGAGTTTTTCAGCTTTCTCACCCTCCTTGACCAGGTTGTCAAACACCTTGCTGCCATCCTGATCGATCTTGGAGTAAATACCCAAACCAGCCAGCCAGATCTTGCGGGAATACTTCTCGATCCCCCCGACCCAGGAGCTGCCTTCTTTTTCAGTATTCTTCTTGCCAGCCATCCCGCTCTCCTTATTGTTTACGTGCGACACGTTCAAGCAATGCCGTGAGCTCATCGAGCTTGACAGAGAGTGTCTCCACGTCATGTTTAGACGGAATGCCGATGCGATTCAAGGCGCTCGCGACCCGTGTGTCGAAAGCCCTTTCGATTTTGTCGAGTTGAACCTCGACCTTGCCCTTCACGCTGCTCAGTTCGCCCTTCACCGAATCGATCTCGGAGTTGGCGGCATCGACCTTGGCATCGAGCTTTTTCTTGCCACGTTTTTCTACCGATTCACCGGCCTTGACCAGCTCTTTCAGGTAGTCGGCACCTTCCTGGCCGACCCGGGTGTAAGCCCCGAGACCTGCCAGCCAGATCTTGCGCGCGTAGCTGCGCACTTCACCCAACGTGCGCTGGGCGTCGTCTTTTTTCTTCAGGATAACTTTGGCCATGCTCTGCACCTCACGCTCTGAACGGAAATGGAGGAACTGCCCAGGGAAGTTGGGCTTGAGCACAAGGTAGGGGGAAAAATTAGAATTGGCACACTAATAAAGGGGGCAGCGACAAGCTTCAAGCTTCAAGCTTCAAGCGGCAAGAAAGGCAGCGGTGATCTTGAAACTGTCGTGCCCCTCCCACTCACCGCGAACCACTTGCAGCTTAAAGCTTGCAGCTCCCCCCTTGAGCCGCTAGGCGAGCGCCTTATCCAGCGCCCGCTCGATCTCGCTTTTGATGGTACCGCTCATCATCGACAGCATCATGCCCAGCTTCAGCTCGACCTTGATGCTGTCCTCGCCAATCTGCACGCTGCCGTTGGCGCCACTGCGCTTGACCTCGACGCGGTCGCCATTCCAGCTGGCCTTGAGGTCGTATTCGCGGGCCAGCTTGTCGACCAGTGCCTCGGCCTTTTGCCGGGCCGCGTCGCGGCCCAGGCTGTGTTTGCGTTCAACGCTGATCTGGGTCATTCATTCAATCCTGGGTTCGAAGGCATACTTATATTATGCCCGCGCCCCACCTGCGACACACCCCGCCAAGACAAATCCGACCGTACGCCCTAGAATGGCCAGTAATTTTTTCCGGTGAAGCGATATGAACGATCAGCGCAAAGGCGACCACGCCGAACCCACCACCCACTTCGGCTACAAAGACGTGCCGGAAAGCCAGAAGGCCGAGAAAGTCGCCGAGGTGTTCCACTCGGTGGCGGCCAAGTACGACCTGATGAACGATGTGCTCTCCGGCGGCATGCACCGCCTGTGGAAGCGCTTCACCATCGAGCTGTCGGGCGTGCGTCCGGGTAACCGGGTGCTCGACATCGCGGGCGGCACCGGCGACCTGGCGGCCAAGTTCTCGCAACTGGTCGGCCCCACCGGCCAAGTGGTACTGGCCGACATCAACGAGTCGATGCTCAAGGTTGGCCGCGACCGCCTGCTCGACCGCGGCGTGGCCGGCAACATCGAGTTCGTCCAGGCCGACGCCGAAAAGCTGCCGTTCCCGGACAACCATTTCGACTGCGTGACCATCGCCTTCGGCCTGCGCAACGTCACCCACAAGGAAGACGCCATCCGCTCCATGCTGCGGGTGCTCAAGCCCGGCGGCCGCCTGCTGGTGCTGGAATTTTCCAAGCCGACCAACAAGCTGATGTCCAAGGTCTACGATGCCTATTCGTTCGCCTTCATGCCGCTGGCCGGCAAGCTGATCACCAACGACTCGGAAAGCTATCGCTACCTGGCCGAATCGATCCGCATGCACCCTGACCAGGAAACCCTCAAGGCGATGATGGTCGAGGCCGGTTTCGACCGCGTCACCTACCACAACATGACCAGCGGCATCGTCGCCCTGCACCGCGGAATCAAGCCCTGATGCTCCTGGCCGGCCTGCTCGCCAGCGTCGAACACGGCCTCAACCGTGTTTTGCGCCTGGACAGCACAGCGCTGCCGCGCCTGCGCCCGCTCGACGGCAAGGTGATTGCCATCGACTGCCGCCAGCCGGCCCTGCAGCTGTTCATCCTGCCCAGTGACGAAGGCCTGATGCTTGCCACGCACTGGGCCAATGAGGCCGACTGCACCTTGCGCGCGCCGGCCAGCAGCCTGCTGCGCCTGGCCCTGAGCCAGGACAAGAGCGCCGTGTTGCACAGCCCGCAGGTCGAGCTTGAAGGCGACAGTGCGGTGCTGCTCGACCTGGTGGCGGTACTGCAGGACCTGGAGCTCGACTGGGAGTACGAAGTCTCGCGCTGGCTCGGCCCGGTCGCCACGCAACTGCTCAGCGGCCACTTGCGCAGCCGCGCCAACTGGACCCGCCAGGGCCTGGCGGCGCTCAACCAGAACCTTTCCGAGTACCTCGCCGAAGAGGCCCGGACCCTGGTCGGCCAGCGCGAAGCCGAAGCCCGTTTCAGCGAACTCGACACGCTCAAAGTCGATATTGAACGCCTTGAGGCGCGCATCGAGCGCCTTGCCCGATCCCTTGATACCAGCGATAACGCATGAAGCTGCTTGCCGTCCGCCGTCTGTTGCGCATCCAGCGCGTCGTGATCCGTTACCGTCTCGATGACCTGCTGTTCGCCCTGCCCCTGCCCTGGTGGCTGATGGGCCTGCGCTATGCCATGCCCTGGCGCTGGCTACCGCGCAAGGAGCTGCAGCTTAGCCGTGGCGCGCGCCTGCGCCTGGCGTTGCAGGACCTGGGACCGATCTTCATCAAGTTCGGCCAGTTGCTCTCGACCCGCCGCGACCTGCTGCCCGAAGACATCGCCGACGAGCTGATGCTGCTGCAAGACCGGGTTCCGCCGTTCGATCCGCAAAAAGCCATCGCCCTGATCGAAGAACAGCTCGGTGCGAAAATCAGCGAAGTGTTCAGCCGCTTCGACGTCGAGCCGCTGGCTTCGGCGTCGGTAGCCCAGGTCCACGCGGCCAAGCTCAAGAGCGGTGAAGAGGTGGTGGTCAAGGTCGTGCGCCCGGGCCTCAAGCCGATCATTGCCCAGGACCTCGCCTGGTTGTTCCTGATCGCCCGCGGTGCCGAACGGGTTTCGGCCGATGCGCGCCTGCTGCACCCGGTGGAAGTGGTCAACGACTACGAAAAGACCATCTACGACGAACTCGACCTGTTGCGCGAGGCGGCCAACGCCAGCCAGCTCAAGCGCAACTTCGAAGGCTCGGAGATGATGTACGTGCCCCAGGTCTACTGGGACTGGTGCCGGCCGAAGGTGCTGGTGATGGAGCGCATCTACGGTATTCAGGTCACTGACCTTGCGACCCTGGCCGACCAGCGCACCGACATGAAGATGCTCGCCGAGCGCGGCGTGGAGATCTTCTTCACCCAGGTGTTTCGTGACAGCTTCTTCCACGCCGACATGCACCCTGGCAACATCTTCGTCAGCACGGTCAAGCCGTGGAGCCCGCAGTACATTGCCATCGACTGCGGCATCGTCGGCAGCCTGACCCCCGAGGACCAGGACTACCTGGCGCGCAACCTGTTTGCCTTCTTCAAGCGCGACTACCGCCGTGTGGCGCAGCTGCACATCGATTCGGGCTGGGTACCGGCGCAGACCAAGCTCAACGAATTCGAAGCGGCGATCCGCACCGTGTGCGAGCCGATCTTCGAAAAACCGTTAAAGGATATTTCCTTCGGCCAGGTGCTGATGCGTCTGTTCCAGACCGCGCGGCGCTTCAACATGGAAGTCCAGCCACAGCTGGTGCTGCTGCAAAAGACCCTGCTCAACATCGAAGGCCTGGGCCGCCAGCTGTACCCGGACCTCGACCTGTGGAGCACCGCCCAGCCGTTCCTCGAACGTTGGATGCGCGAGCGCGTCAGCCCCAAGACCCTGCTGCAGAACCTGCATGGCCAGGTCGAGCAGATCCCGCACCTGGCCGGCATGACCCGCGACCTGCTCGAGCGCATGTCGCAGCCGCACCTGGCCGACCCGCCAGCACCCTGGCAGCACAAGAGCGATCACTGGGCCCTGCGCCTGCTCGGTGCCGGCCTGCTTGGCGGCGGCGCCACTCTGGCAGCCGGCGCGGTGAGCCTCAGCGCCCCTGCTGCCTGGCCGGCCTGGCTGATGCTGGCCGCCGGCCTCTACCTGATCGTGCGTCGATAGCCAGCCGGGCCGCTGGCTGGCACACTAGCGCAAGGGTTCGGCGAAGGATCGAACCCGGTTTTGGAGTCGAAGATGAAAGACTGGCTGGACGAGATCAACTGGAACAGCGATGGCCTGGTACCGGCTATCGCCCAGGACCACAAGACCGGGCGCGTGCTGATGATGGCCTGGATGAACCGCGAATCGCTGGCGCTGACCGCCGCTGAGCAGCGGGCCATCTACTGGTCACGTTCGCGTGGCAAACTGTGGCGCAAGGGCGAAGAGTCCGGCCACGTGCAAAAACTGCACGAAATGCGCCTGGACTGCGACGCCGACGTGATCATCCTGATTGTGGAACAACTGGGTCATATCGCCTGCCATACCGGCCGCGAAAGCTGCTTCTACCGGGTCTTCGAGCACGGTGAGTGGAAGACCGTCGACCCCGTCCTCAAGGACCCGAATGCCATCTACAGCGCAGGACACTGACATGAGCGACACCCTGACCCGCCTGGCCGAAGTACTGGAAGCGCGCAAAGGCGCCGAGCCCGACAGCTCGTACGTGGCCAGCCTGTATCACAAGGGCCTGAACAAGATTCTGGAAAAGCTCGGCGAAGAGTCGGTCGAGACCATCATCGCCGCCAAGGACGCCGCCCACAGTGGCGACTGCAGCGATGTCATCTACGAGACCGCCGATCTGTGGTTCCATAGCCTGGTCATGCTCGCTCAACTGGGCCAGCACCCGCAGGCGGTGCTGGACGAACTGGACCGCCGCTTCGGCCTGTCCGGGCACGCCGAGAAAGCAGCGCGTCAGCCGTCGGCCTAACTGAATTATTTCGAGGGATTGCACCATGGGTATTTTTGACTGGAAACACTGGATCGTCCTGCTGGTCGTGGTGGTACTGGTGTTCGGTACCAAGAAGCTGAAGAACTTCGGCAGCGACCTGGGCGAGTCGATCAAGGGCTTCAAGAAAGCCATGAACGAAGAAGAGTCCAAGCCGGCCGAGCAGACGCCACCGCCAGTGCAACCGGTCCAGCCCCAGGCCGCTTCGCCGCTGAACCAGCCGCAGACCATCGACGGCCAGGCCCACAAGGTCGAAGAGCCGATCAGGAAAGATTGATCAATGTTCGGGATCAGCTTCAGCGAACTGTTGCTCGTGGGCCTGGTGGCCCTGCTGGTGCTCGGCCCCGAGCGCCTGCCGGGTGCCGCGCGCACCGCCGGGCTGTGGATCGGCCGGCTCAAGCGCAGCTTCAATGCGATCAAGCAGGAGGTCGAGCGCGAAATCGGCGCCGATGACATCCGTCGTCAGTTGCACAACGAGCACATCCTCTCCATGGAGCAGGAAGCGCGCAAGATCCTCAACCCCAACAGCGTCACGCCCGAGCCGCCGGCAACCCCGGCAGCCACCAGCGAAAGCGCCCCGGCGCCCGCCCCGGTCAGCAGCGAACCCACGCCGCCAGCCACCAGCGCGCCCACCGAACCGACACAGCCACCGCGAGCCCCATGAGCGATATTCCGGAAAACGACCAGCCGATGCCGCTGGTTTCGCACCTCACCGAGTTGCGTACACGCCTGCTGCGCTGCGTCGCGGCCATCTTCCTGATCTTCGCCGGGCTGTTTTCCTTCGCGCAGCAGATCTACACCCTGGTCTCGGCGCCATTGCGCGCGCACTTGCCGGCCAACGCGACGATGATCGCCACCGACGTCGCCTCGCCGTTCCTGACGCCGTTCAAGCTGACCATGATCGTTTCGCTGTTCCTGGCCATTCCGCTGATCCTGCAGCAGATCTGGGGCTTCATCGCGCCGGGCCTGTACCGCCATGAAAAGCGCATCGCCATTCCGTTGCTGGTGTCGAGCATCATCCTGTTCTACGCCGGCATGGCCTTCGCCTATTTCCTGGTGTTCCCGCTGATCTTCGGCTTCTTCGCCAGCGCCACCCCGGAAGGGGTGTCGATGATGACGGACATTTCCAGCTACCTGGATTTCGTCATGACCCTGTTCTTCGCCTTCGGCGTGGCCTTCGAGATCCCGGTGGCCGTAGTGCTGCTGGTGTGGATCGGCGTGGTCGACGTGAAGTACCTGAGAAAGATCCGCCCGTACGTGATCATCGGCTGCTTCGTGGTCGGCATGATCCTCACCCCGCCGGACATCTTCTCGCAGACCCTGCTGGCGGTGCCGATGTGGCTGCTGTTCGAGATCGGCGTGCTGTTTGGCGGGCTGATCCGCAAGCGCAGCGAGCATCCGCAAGACGCTGCCGACGACCATAACGACCAGCCGCCAGCGACCCAGCCGTGAACCTGCTGTTACTCGAAGAAGCCGATTTCATCGCGGCCGACCGTGTGGTGCTGGCTGACCGGCGCTTTACCCACATGCAGGAAATCCACCGTGTGGCAGTGGGCGACAGCCTGCGGGTCGGGCGTATCGGCGGGCTGATGGGCCAGGCCGAGGTGCTGCGCCTGGAAGGTCACGAGGCCGAGCTCAAGGTCAGTTTCGACCAGCCGCCTCCGGCCAAACTGCCGCTGACCCTGGTGCTGGCGCTGCCACGGCCGAAGATGCTCCGCCGGGTGTTCCAGACCGTTGCCACCATGGGCGTGCCGAAGGTCATCCTGGTCAACAGCTACCGGGTCGAAAAGAGCTTCTGGCAAACACCGTTCCTCGAACCCGAGGCGATCCGCGAACAGCTGATCCTCGGCCTTGAGCAGACCCGCGACACGGTGCTGCCCGAAGTCATCATCGAGAAGCGCTTCAAGCCGTTTGTCGAAGACCGCCTGCCAGCCATCAGCGAGGGCACCCTCGGCCTGGTTGGCCATCCTGGCCAGTACCCGCCGTGCCCACGCGGGTTGGACGAGCCCGTTACCCTGGCCATCGGCCCGGAAGGCGGCTGGATTCCCTACGAGATTGACCTGCTGGGCAAGGCTGGCCTTGCCCCGGTACAGCTTGGCGAACGCATCCTGCGCGTCGAGACCGCGGTCACCGCGCTATTGGCACGCTTGTTCTGACTTCAGTTTTGCCGCTCCAGGCCGATGCATTGGCACCAGAACAATAATCGCCTCTGCCGATCGCAATGGAGTCCCACCATGTACCGTTGGTTAGCCCAGCACCTGGGTAACGTGAGCGTCAATCTCAAACTCGGCATCGGCTTCGGCCTGGTCCTGTTGCTGACCCTGGCCATTACCCTGACCGGCTGGCAGGGCCTGAACGGCATTACCGAGCGTGGCGACACCCTGGGCGGCATCTCCCAGGTGCACCAGGCCACCCTGGAGCTGCGCATTGCCCGCCAGGGCTTCCAGCTCAAGGGCGACGAGGCTGCAGCGCAGGGCCTGAGCAACGCCCTGGCGGCGCTTGAACGCCAGCTGCAAGCGGTCGACCAACGTATTGTCCTGCCCGAGAACCGCCGCCGGATCGAGCAGCAGCACGACGCCGTGCGCCAGTACCACCAGGCCCTGACCAGTGCCGACAAAGCCGCCCAGCAGCGCGAAGCCGCTCGCGCCGTGCTCGGCAGCAGCGCCGACGAGGCCGCGGCGTTGATTGCCCAGGTCGAGCAACAACTGCTCGGCGGCAGCGATCTGAACCTGTTCAACAGCGTGGTCGGCGCCAGCAAACTGCTGCAACAGGCGCGCTTCCAGGTGCGTGGCTATACCTACAGCGGCAAGCCCGAGTTCCAGCAAACGGCGCTTGAAGCCATCGACCAGGCCACCTCGCAACTCAAGACCCTGGCCGAAGTCCTGCCGGCCAGCTACACCAGCAACTTCAACCAGGCCGCCCGCGCACTGGGCAACTACCGTGGCGCGGTGATCGAGTTCGGCAATGCGCAAAGCGCCTCCGAGCAGGCCGCGCAGCAAATGATCGTGCTCGGCCAGAGCCTGATCGAGCAAAGCCAGCAACTGACCACCACCCTTACCGGCCTGCGCGATGCCGAGTCGCAACATGCCAAGTCGATGCTGGCCCTGGCCACCGTGCTGGCCCTGTTGTTCGGCCTGCTGGCCGCCTGGGCGATTACCCGGCAGATCGTCATCCCCCTGCGCCAGACCCTCAACGCCGCCGACCGCGTCGCCAGTGGCGATCTGCGCCACGACCTCAAGGTCGATCGCCGTGACGAGCTGGGCCAATTACAGCGCAGCATGCAGCGCATGACTGTGAGCCTGCGCGAACTGATCGGTGGCATCGGCGACGGCGTCACCCAGATTGCCAGCGCCGCCGAAGAGCTGTCGGCAGTCACCGAGCAGACCAGCGCCGGGGTCAACAATCAAAAGGTCGAGACCGACCAGGTCGCCACCGCCATGAACGAAATGGCCGCCACTGTGCAGGAAGTCGCGCGCAACGCCGAGGAAGCCTCCGAGGCGGCGGTGATGGCCGACCAGCAGGCCCGCGAAGGCGATCGGGTGGTCGGCGAAGCCATCGCCCAGATCGAGCGCCTGGCCAGCGAGGTCAACCACTCCAGCGAAGCCATGGGCCAGCTCAAGGCCGAAAGCGACAAGATCGGCAGTGTGCTCGATGTGATCAAGTCGGTGGCCCAGCAGACCAACCTGCTGGCCCTCAACGCCGCCATCGAAGCTGCCCGCGCCGGTGAAGCCGGGCGTGGCTTTGCCGTGGTCGCCGATGAAGTGCGCAGCCTGGCCCAGCGCACCCAGCAGTCCACCGAAGAGATCGAACAGCTGATCGCCGGCCTGCAAAACGGCACCCAGCAGGTTGCCACGGTCATGGACGCCAGCCGCGGCCTGACCGACAGCAGCGTCGAGCTGACCCGCCGCGCCGGCACCTCGCTGGAAACCATCACCCGCACCGTGTCGTCGATCCAGGCGATGAACCAGCAGATCGCCGCTGCTGCCGAGCAGCAGAGCGCGGTGGCCGAAGAGATCAACCGGAGCGTGATGAATGTGCGCGACGTGTCGGACCAGACCTCGGCCGCCAGTGAAGAGACCGCGGCGTCGAGCGTCGAGCTGGCGCGGTTGGGGACGCATCTGCAGACGCTGGTCGGCAAGTTCCAGCTGTAGAAAGCATCGCGGGTCAAGCCCGCTCCCACATAAGTGGGAGCGGGCTTGACCCGCGATGAGGCCCTAGAGCACCTGACGCAAAAACGCCTGGGCGCGCAGGTCCTTGGGTGAAGTGAAGAACGCCTCCGGCGGCGAATCTTCCAGCAGCTTGCCGTGATCGAAGAACAGCACCCGATCCGCCACTTCCCGGGCGAAGCCCATTTCGTGGGTGACGCAGACCATGGTCATGCCTTCCAGGGCCAGGGTCTTCATCACATCGAGCACTTCGCCGACCATTTCCGGGTCGAGCGCCGAGGTCGGCTCATCGAACAGCATCACCTTGGGGTCCATGGCCAGGGCGCGGGCGATCGCCACCCGCTGTTGCTGACCACCGGACAAGCGTGATGGGTACTCGTTGGCCTTCTGGGCGATACCAACCTTATCCAGCAGCGCACGGGCCTTGGCTTCGCGCTCGGCCTTGCCGCGCTTGCGCACGACTTTTTGCGCCAGGCACAGGTTCTCCAGCACGGTCATGTGCGGGAACAGGTTGAAATGCTGGAACACCATACCGACTTCGCGGCGGTAGGCGTTGACGTCGGTCTTCGGGTCGGCCAACTGCAGGCCGTCGATGGCCACGGTGCCTTCATCGAACGACTCCAGGCCGTTCAGGCAGCGCAGGAAGGTCGACTTGCCCGAACCCGAAGGGCCGAGCACTACCAGCACTTCGCCCTTGGCCACGTCGGTGCTGACGTGATCGACCGCGCGCACCACCTGCCCACGGGTGTCGAAGACTTTTACCAGGTCACGGACTTCAATCACTTTGCGCAAGCCTCCGCTCAAGCCGGCTGGCCATGTGCGACAGCGGCAGGTTGATCAACAGGTACAGGCCGGCGACGCAGAACCAGATCTCGAAGGTCGAGAACGAAGTGGTGATCGCCTCGCGACCGCTTTTGGTCAGTTCGGTGATGGCGATCACCGAGACCAGCGAGGTGTCCTTGACCAGGCTGATGAACTGCCCGGCCAGCGGCGGCAGCACGCGCTTGAAGGCTTGCGGCAGCACCACATGACGCATCGACTGGCCAGCGCTCAGGCCCAGCGAACGGGCCGCTTCACCCTGGCCCCTGGCAATCGACTGCACCCCGGCACGGACGATCTCGGCGACGTAGGCGCCGGTAAACAGCGCCAGCGCCGCCACCCCGGCAAACTCCCGGGACAGGTTGAGCACGGTGCCGATGAAGAAGTAGAAGATGAAGATCTGCACCAGCAGCGGCGTGCCGCGCACCAGCTCGACATAGACCGTCGACAGGTCGCGCAATGTCGGGTTGTTCGACAGCCGGCAGAGCCCGGCAAACAGTCCGATCAACAGCCCCAGCACACCGGAGGCGACCGAGATCCACACCGTGGTCCACAGGCCCCAGGCCAGCGGGCCCGCGGCCCAGTGATGGGTAACGCCGATCAGGTCGCCTTCGGCCACATCGTCGCCGCGCGACAGCTGTACGCTGGCCTGCTCGACCTCGAAGACCTGCTCGCCACCGCTCTCGTCACGTACGGTGACGCTGGCCATGTCGCCCTTGCTGACGATGGCTTCGATGGTGCCGTTTTCACTCACGCGCTGGGCGACTTCGGCCTGGTAGGCGAAATACTGCGGCACCCGGTTCCAGCGCCACTCGTAGGACATCAGCGAGGTCGCGTAATACAGGCTGATCGCCAGGCCGATCAGGACCAGCGCGGTCAGCCCGTGCCAGGGCCACTGGGCTTTGTTGTGTTTGATCACGAGGGTACTTCCGTAAAAGCGAACGCGCAGGACCAGCCTGCGCGTCGGGTTTCAAGCCAGGCGTGGGGCCTTGGCCTTATTCCATGTCCTTGAGCCAGGCGGTGTCCTTGAACCACTTGTCGTGGATTCGATCGTAGGTACCGTCGTGCTTGATCTGGTGCAGGAAGTTGTTGATGAAGTTGAGGCTGTCGTAGTCGCCCTTCTTCAGGCCGAAGGCCAGCGGTTCGAAGGTGAACGGCTTGTCGAGGAACAGCAGCTTGCCAGCGCCGGCCTTGTTCACCGCCACGACGTTGTACGGCGCGTCATAGACGAAGGCGTCGGCCTTGCCGTTGACCACGTCCATCACCGCTTCCTGCTCGTTGTCGTAGCCGTGGTACTTGGCTTTGCCGATCAGCTTCTTGGCGACCATTTCGCCGGTGGTGCCGAGCTTGGAGGTCAGGCGGTACTTGTCGTTGTTCAGGTCTTTGTAGGACTTGATCTCGTCTGCCAGTTCCTTGCGGATCAGCAGGGTCTGGCCGACCACGATGAAGGGTTCGCTGAAGTTCAGCTTGAGGTTGCGTTCCTGGGTCAGGGTCATGCCGCTGCCGATCATGTCGAACTTGTCGGTCATCAGCGCCGGGATGATGCCGTCATAGGCGGTGGAAACCATCTCCAGCTTGACGCCCATGGACTTGGCCATGGCCTTGAGGATATCGACCTCGAAGCCGATGATCTCGCCGCGCTTGTTGGTCATCTGGAACGGCATGTAGGTAGGGTCCATGCCGACACGCAGGGTGCCGCGCTTGACCGCGTCATCGATGGCACCAGCCGCCTGCGCGGCACTTACCGCAACCAGCGCCGTGACGCCGACCAGCAGCATCGACAGATACTTCTTAATCATCACCAGATCCCCTAGCAGGAAAGCTCGAATTTTATTTTTGGCGCGAACCGTCCTACAGCGACGGGTGCGAGATATTCGGGGTGGGATGCTAACGCATGAACGGCACGGTACATATAGCCGAAGATGACTTTGTTACGCATTGATACCAGAAAAAGCATCGCCGGCAACACCGGCTCCCCCAAGGTCAGTTGTGCATACAACCCTGTGAGAGCCGGCGTTGCCGGCGATTGCTTGAGCCTGTCAGACGATCAGGCGCTGGCCATCGAAGGCTGCGCCGCAGGCTCTGGATGCAGCGGCAGCAGCGGCGAGTGCGGATCGTTGGCGATCGACTGGCGCCAGACGCCCAGCCAGGCCTCGTTCTGCCCATCCCAGACTGCTGTGTGCAGGCGCGCCAGGGCGACCGGGTCGCTGAGCAGGGCCAGGCGGGTGTTGCCGTCCAGGCCGTTCGGGCCGACCTCCAGGGCCTTGGCGATACGCTCGGCACGCAGTGCCTCGATCGGCGCCGCGACACCGTGGCGAGCGGTGGCCAGGGCACAAGCCAGGGCGTTCTGCTGCGGATCGACCACGGCACGCACGAAACCGTCGTGCATGGCATGCCAGCGGTTCTCGTGGGTGTACTGGTCGGTGGCCAGCAGCTCCTGCGGCGTGGCGTATTCCTCAGGAATCAGGAACAGGCTTTCGTCCTTGGCACGCAGGCCCAGGTGCACGCGGCTGGAGATCACCGAGACCGGGATCGACAGCATCAGCGAACCGACGATCGGCACCAGCCACCACAAAAAGCTCGGGTTGAGCCAGGCCACCAGCAGCGCCCAGGCCACGCCCAGCAGGGTTTGCGGACCATGGCGGCGTACCGCTTCGCTCCAAGGAGTGGAGTCGTCGTCACGCTGCGGCGAGTTCCAGGTCGCGGCCCAGCCGAGGAACGCGGCGAGCACGAAGCGGGTGTGGAAAATCATCCGCACCGGCGCCAGGAGCATGGAGAAGAGCATCTCCAGCAGCATCGACACGGTGACCTTGAAGCGCCCGCCGAACTCTTTCGCGCCCTTGGCCCAGATCAGGATGACGCTGAGCAGCTTGGGCAGGAACAGCAGCACGATGGTGGTGGAGAACAGCGCGATGGCTTTCTCCGGGTGCCACTGCGGCCACAACGGGTAGAGCTGGCGCGGTTCGAGGAAGTACTGCGGCTCCATCAGGGTGTTGGTCGCCAGCAACGCGGTCGACAACACCAGGAAGAAGAACCACAACGGCGCCGACAGGTACGACATCACCCCGGTGAGGAACACCGCACGGTGTACAGGGTGCATGCCCTTGACCAAGAACAGGCGGAAGTTCATCAGGTTGCCGTGACACCAGCGCCGGTCGCGCTTGAGCTCATCGAGCAGGTTCGGCGGCAGTTCTTCGTAGCTGCCCGGCAGGTCGTAGGCAATCCACACGCCCCAACCGGCACGACGCATCAACGCCGCTTCAACGAAGTCGTGGGAGAGGATCGCACCGGCAAACGCGCCCTTGCCCGGCAATGGCGCCAGGGCGCAGTGCTCGATGAAGGGTTTCATGCGGATGATCGCGTTGTGGCCCCAATAGTGCGACTCGCCAAGCTGCCAGAAGTGCAGGCCAGCAGTGAACAGCGGGCCGTAGACGCGGGTGGCGAACTGCTGCATGCGCGCATACAGGGTGTCCATGCCCGAGGCTTTCGGCGCGGTCTGGATGATCCCGGCGTCCGGATTGGCCTCCATCAGGCGCACCAGGCTGGTCAGGCATTCGCCGCTCATCACGCTGTCGGCATCGAGTACGACCATGTAGCGGTAGTCGCCGCCCCAGCGCCGGCAGAAGTCGTCGAGGTTGCCGCTCTTGCGTTTGACCCGGCGACGCCGGCGACGGTAGAAGATCCGCCCGAAACCCTTGGACTCGCGGCAGACTTCCAGCCAGGCCTGTTGCTCGGCCACGGCGATGTCGGTGTCGTTGGTGTCGCTGAGCACGAAGAAGTCGAAACGGTCGAGGTCACCGGTGGCGGCCACCGACTCGAAGGTCGCCCGCAGGCCGGCGAACACCCGTGGCACGTCTTCGTTGCAGATCGGCATGACGATCGCGGTGCGGGCACCGGCCTCGATCGGCTCATTGCCGGCACTGCTGCCGGAGATGCGGTATTTGTCCCGCCCGGTGAGCAGCTCGAGGAAGCCCATCAGCGCGGTCCAGAAACCCGCCGAGACCCAGCAGAAGAGGATCCCGAAGAGAATCAGGATGCTGGTCTGCAGGGCATACGGCCAGACTTGCGTGGCGGTTTGCAGCAGCGGCTGGTGCATGACCTCGTCGAGGTCGACGAACGACCAGCCCTGGTACGGCAGGATGCCCTTCATGTACCAACCGGCGACGATGGTCTGGCCGAGCATCAGCGCCAGCAGGATGTAGCGGCGCATCGAACCGACCCAGCGCCAGCGTGCCTTGGGCAGCTCGCGTTTTTCCGGGGCCGGGGCGTTGGTGCGGCCGGTCAGGCGGCGCCAGGCGCGGATCAGGATGTTGGTCCGCCACGGCTCGGGGATGACCCGGGTGCGCCGGATCGGCGGCGTGGCCTTCAGGCACACCCGGCCGCTGCCGTCCACCGCGAGCATCTCGGCGTCTTGCAGCTCTTCGGCGCAGGTCACGTGCAGGCGCTCGCCCACCGAGGCCTGGACGGCCTCGGCAGCGTCGGCGCCCGGCTGGGCAGACAGGCGTTGATGCAGCTCGCTGAACGAGGAGCAGCGGGCGAGTTCCGCGCGCTGCTCGTCGCTCAGGGGCAGGTGGGCCAGGTATTCGCTGAGCGATTCTGGCCGGGTATGGGCATTACTCATCGGCAGGCAACTGATAGCTCCAGGTCTCGGTCAGCACCTGTTCGGTGGTGGCCGGTGCCCCGGTGGTGGAGGCCGCGTCGGCGGCAGGTTGCTCGGCAGGCTTGTCGGCCTTGGCGTGTTTGGCCGCGGCTTTGTCCTGCTTGCTTGGTTTGGCAGGCTTGGCCGGCTCGACCGGAACGTCACGCAGCAGGGCGGCGCGCATTTCCACGGACTTGCCCGGATCCTTGATCTTCAACCGCAGGGTCAGGCGCCAGCCCTTGATGTCCGGGTTGTAGCGCAGGTTGTTCTCGACCACTTCGGCATTGTCGCCAACGCTGACCTGGCTGCGCACGGCGGTGTCTTCCGGCAGTTTAGCCAATACCGGGCCTTCGAAGTCGACCAGGAAGGCCACGCTGCCATCGGGCTGACGGATCAGGTTGGACTGCTTGACGTCACCGGTCGAGCGCAGGGTCTGCTTGACCCAGCCCAGGTTCGGCGAATGCAGGTTGGACTCGTCGATGGTCCAGTGCAGGCGGTAGGCGTATTCGAACGGGGTACCTGGCTCCGGCAGTTTCTCCGGGCTCCAGAAAGCCACGATGTTGTCGTTGGTTTCGTCGGCAGTCGGGATCTCGACCAGATCGACGGTACCCTTGCCCCAGTCACCGACCGGCTCGATCCAGGCACTTGGACGCTTCTGGTAGTTGTCGTCGAGGTCTTCGAACTGGCTGAACTCGCGCTGGCGTTGCAGCAGGCCGAAACCACGCGGGTTCTCGACGCTGAAGTTGCTTACGGCCAGGTGTTTCGGGTTGTTCAGTGGGCGCCACAGCCACTCGCCGTTGCCGGCATGGATCGACAGGCCTTCGGAGTCGTGCAGGGCCGGACGGTAATTGAGTACCTTGGACGGCTGGTTGCCGCCGAACAGGAACATGCTGGTCAGCGGGGCGATGCCCAGGCGGCTGACGTGGTCACGCAGGAACACCTTGGACTGCACGTCGACAATGGTGTCGCTGCCCGGACGCAGGGTCAGGCGGTAGGCACCGGTGGAACGCGGCGAATCGAGCAGCGCGTAGATCACCAGTTGTTTGTCGGCAGGTTTCGGGCGCTCGACCCAGAACTCGGTGAAGCGCGGGAACTCTTCACCCGACGGCAGCGCGGTGTCGATCGCCAGGCCACGGGCCGACAGGCCATACACATGGCCCTTTCCGACCACGCGGAAATAGCTGGCGCCCAGCAGGGTCATGATTTCATCCTGCTTGTCGGCCTTGTTGATCGGGTAGAGCACGCGGAAACCCGCGTACCCCAGCTTCTCGGTGGCCTTGGCGTCGAACTGCAGGTCGCCGAAATCGAAACGGCTCGGGTCGTACTTGATCTCTTTCACCGCCTTGGTGGTGATTTCGTTGATCTTGACCGGCGTGTCGAAATGCATGCCCTGGTGGTAGAAGGACAGCTTGAACGGCGTCTTGTCCTTGGCCCACTCGGCTTTTTCGTTGAGGAAGCGGATTTTCTGGTAGTCCGCGTACTTCATGTCACGGAACACCGCCGGCAGATTGCTTTTCGGCGCTTCGTACTTTTGTCCGGCAAGATCCTTCGCCTTGGCCGCGACATCGTCAAGGTTGAACGCCCAGAGCTGGCCTGCGCCGAGCAGGCTTACCAGCGTTGCGCCTGCCAACAGCGCCGTGCGCAGCCGATTGCCAGGAGTTCTTGGTGCATTACAGGGACTTACAATCACGAGCAACCCTCGCCGAAAACAGATCATAAAACCAACGGCCAGCGACATATGCCAGGTTGGCGAGCACTGTTCGGACTCCGAAAGGGCGCAATGATTCCCCAAACGGTTCCGGACAGTCTCAAGTCAGAGTGAAACGAACCCACGAACGCAGGCCCACATGGCGCGCGATTATCCAGCAGGCTGCGTTACAACGCATCAGGCTGATCAAACTATTTATGCTACAAAACCCCTTGTTTTCCCGCAAACAGGGGTTTTTTGCCATCAGATTTGTAACATAAATGTTACGGGGCCATCATTGACCAGGTGCACTTGCATGTCAGCACCGAACTGACCACTGGCAACCGTTGCATGTTGCGCCTGCGCCTGGGCCAGCAAATAGTCGAAAAGCTCGGCCCCTAGCGCTGGCGGCGCAGCCGTCGAAAAGCTCGGGCGCAGGCCGCTCTGGGTATCGGCGGCCAGGGTGAACTGCGACACCAGCAGCAGGCCGCCGCCGATATCCTTGAGCGACAGGTTCATCTTGCCCTGTGGGTCGCTGAACACCCGGTAGTTGAGCAGCTTGTGCAGCAGCTTGTCGGCATGGCCGCGGGTATCGCCCGGCTCGACCGCGACCAGCACCAGCAGGCCCTGGTCGATCGCGCCAACGGTTTTGCCCTCGACATCCACCCGCGCGCCACGCACGCGTTGCAGCAAGCCCTTCATGCTTCTTCCAGGGGCAGGTCGAGCAGGCGCCGGGCCATCTGGTCGGCGGCGCGCACCAGGGCGTCGGTGATGCCGGGCTCCGAGGCAGCGTGGCCAGCGTCGCGAATCACCTTAAGCTCACTGTTCGGCCAGGCCTGGTGCAGCTCCCAAGCGTTGTCCAGCGGGCAGATCACGTCGTAGCGACCATGCACGATCACCGCCGGCAGGTGGGCGATCTTCGGCATGTCGCGGATCAACTGGTCCGGTTCAAGGAAGGCATTGTTGGTGAAGTAGTGGCACTCGATGCGGGCGATCGACAGCGCGCGCTGTGGCTCGGAGAAGCGATCGACCACCAGCGGGTTGGGCCGCAGGGTCGCGGTGCGCCCTTCCCAGGTCGACCAGGCCTTGGCTGCGTGCATCTGGGCGATCTGGTCGTTGCCGGTGAGGCGCTTGTGGAAAGCCTTGACCAGGTCGCCGCGCTCTTCGGCCGGAATCGGCGCGATGTAGTCCTGCCAGTAATCGGGAAACAGGCGGCTGGCGCCGGCCTGGTAGAACCACTCGATCTCTTGCGGGCGGCACAGGAAGATGCCACGCAAAATCAGCCCATGCACGCGCTCGGGGTGGGTCTGGGCGTAGGCCAGGGCCAGGGTCGAGCCCCACGAGCCGCCGAACAGCACCCACTTGTCGATCCCCAGGTGCTTGCGGATGCGCTCCAGGTCTTCGACCAGGTGCCAGGTGGTGTTGTTTTCCAGGCTGGCATGCGGGGTCGAACGGCCGCAGCCGCGCTGGTCGAAGGTGATGATGCGGTACAGATTGGGGTCGAAGTAGCAGCGGCTCTGGGCATCGCAGCCGGCACCCGGGCCACCATGGATGAACACCACCGGCAGACCTTCCGGCGAACCGCTTTCATCGACATACAGCACATGCGGTGCTTCCACGGCCAGATCGTGCCGGGCGTAGGGTTTGATCTGCGGGTACAAGGTCTGCATTACGCACTCCGTGTGGAAATTATTCTGCCGTTGGGCATCATAAACCTGAATTGCGCTTTGAGCATGTACCTGTGATGGCTTTGGGGCCTCATCGCGGGGCAAGCCCGCTCCAACGAGAACTGTGGGAGCGGGCTTGCCCCGCGATGCAGGCGCCGCGCAATCAGCGTGAATAGCGCTCCTTGCCCCACGCCAGCAAGGTCTGGAGCAACTGCTTCAACACCACCTGGGTCGGCGCCGCCAGGTCCTCGCGGTACTTGAACGGCTCGACCTCTTCCATGTAGGTGCTCTGCGCCAGCTCCAGCTGCACTGCATGAATGTTGTTGGCCGGGTCGCCATAGTGGCGGGTGATATGCCCACCCTTGAAGCGGCCATTGAGCACATGACTGTACTGCTCAAATTTTGCACAAACACCTTGCAGCCGTTCGGCCAGTTGCGGATCACAACTGGCGCCATTGAAGGTGCCGAGGTTGAAGTCCGGCAGCTTGCCGTCGAACAGGTGCGGGATGTGTGAACGAATCGAGTGGGCATCCCACAGCAAGGCATAGCCGAACTGCTCGCGCAGGCGCGCCAGCTCGCTGCGAATGGTGTCGTGGTAAGGCCGCCAGATGGCTTCCAGGTACCCCGCCCGCTCCTGTGCCGACGGCGCCTGGCCGTCCTTGAACAACGGCTCGCCCTCAAACAGCGTGGCCGGGTACAGGCCGGTGGTGGCGCCAACGTACAGCGGCTTGTCGTCGTCCGGGCGGTTCAGGTCGATGACGAAACGCGAGTACTCGGCGGCGACCACGCTCACGCCCAGGCCTTGGGCAAACTCATATAGCTGCGGAATGTGCCAGTCGGTGTCCGGCAAGCTTTGCGCCTGCCCGACCAGGCCGTCCTGCACCGCTGGGGTCAGCTTCAAACCGGCGTGGGGCATGCTGATCAGCAGCGGCAGCGTGCCCTGGTGAAATTTCAGTACCTTGTCCATACGCCCTCTCTCAATTGGAAATTTCATGGCCCAGGCGCACCACCCGCTTGGGCAGGTCGCCGCCGAGCCAGTAGGCCAGGTCGGCCGGTCGCTCGATCTGCCAGGCGACAAAGTCGGCAACCTTGCCCACTTCCAGTGAACCGTGGCTGTCGCCCAGCCCCAAAGCGGTTGCCGCATGCAGGGTGACACCGGCCAGGGCTTCTTCCGGGGTCATGCGGAACAAGGTACAGGCCATGTTCAGCATCAGCCGCAGCGACAGCGCCGGCGAAGTGCCGGGGTTGAGGTCGCTGGCAATGGCAATTTTCACCCCATGCTTGCGCAGCGCGTCCATCGGTGGCAACTGGGTTTCGCGCAGAAAGTAGAACGCACCGGGCAGCAGTACCGCCACGGTCCCGGCCGCCGCCATGGCGATGGCGTCGTCTTCGGTCATGAATTCCAGGTGATCGGCCGACAGCGCCTGGTAGCGTGCCGCCAGGCTCGAGCCTGCCAGCGACGACAGTTGCTCGGCATGCAGCTTGACCGGCAGGCCCAGTTCGCGAGCCTTGATGAACACCCGCTCGACCTGGGCCGGCGAAAACGCCAGGTACTCGCAGAAGGCATCCACTGCATCCACCAAACCCTCGGCCGCCAGGGCCGGGAGCATTTCGTCACAGATATGGCTGATGTAGTCGTCAGCCCGATCCTTGTATTCCGGTGGCAAGGCGTGGGCTGCCAGGCAGGTGCTGCGCACGGTGAGCGGCAGCTCCTCGCCAAGGCGGCGGATAACCTTGAGCAGCTTGCGCTCGCTGGCCAGGTCAAGGCCGTAGCCGGACTTGATCTCCAGGGTGGTGACGCCATCATGCATCAGCGCCTGCACGCGCTGGCGGGCACTGGCGAACAGCTCGTCTTCGCTGGCCGCGCGGGTCGCCCGCACGGTACTGGCGATGCCGCCGCCCTGGGCGGCGATCTCGGCATAGCTGACGCCTTGCAGGCGCTGCTCGAACTCGCCGCTGCGGTTGCCGCCAAACACCGCGTGGGTGTGGCAGTCGATCAACCCCGGAGTGACCCAGGCGCCGCCCAGGTCCACGGTTCTGTCAGCGACCAGGGCCGGCAGCTGCTGGCGCGGCCCGATCCATTCGATATGGCCGGCGCTGGTGACGATCGCCGCATCCTCGATGATCGAGTAAGTACCTTGCGCCATGCTTGCCACATGGCAATGCTGCCAGAGGGTTTTCATCCAGAGTCTCCTTGATCAGAGTTGAGAAGGTTCCTGCACCAGCGGCTGCTCGGCGGCAACCACCTGCGGCTTGCACCAGAGCTTGTAGGCCACCACCAGGAACAATACCCAGACCACGCCGACCAGCAGCGCGGCTTGAGTATCAGGGAAGTACCCGAGTACGCCAAAGACGAACAGCATGAAGGCAATCGCTGCCGCCGGGCCATAAGGCCAGAACGGTACCGGGAATTTCAGCTGGGCAACTTCTTCACGGCTCATGCTGCGGCGCATGGCAACCTGGGTCACCAGGATCATCAGCCACACCCAGACGGTCGCGAAGGTGGCGATCGAGGCAATCAGCAGGAACACGTTTTCTGGGATCAAGTAGTTGAGCACCACACCGCCGAGCAACGCTGCGCCCATGACCAGCACGGTCATCCATGGCACGCCATGCCGGGAGATCTTGGCAAAGCCTTTGGGCGCCTGACCTTGCTGGGCCAGGCCGTACATCATGCGCCCGGCGCCGAAAATGTCGCTGTTGATCGCCGAGACCGCGGCGGAAATCACCACGATGTTCAGCACGGTCGCCGCCGAGCCAATCCCCAGGTTACTGAAGATCTGCACGAACGGGCTGCCCTGGCTGCCGATTTGCGGCCATGGGTACAGGCACATCAACACGAACAACGTCAGCACATAGAACAGCAGGATGCGCATCGGCACGGCGTTGATTGCCTTGGGGATAACGCGCTGCGGGTCCTTGGCTTCACCGGCGGTGATGCCGATGATTTCGATACCGCCAAAGGCAAACATCACCACGGCAAACGAGGCGATCAGGCCACCAATGCCGTTGGGCATGAAGCCGCCATGCTCGAACAGGTTGCTGATGCCCACGGCGTTATCGGCAGCGGCATTGCTCAGGCCGAAGGCCATGATGCCGAAACCGGCGAGGATCATCGCGACGATGGCGCCGACCTTGAGCAGCGACAGCCAGAACTCCATCTCGCCGAACACCTTGACGTTGCACAGGTTCAGGCCGCCGATCAGGAAGACGATGCCCAGCACCCAGATCCAGCGCGCCACTTCCGGAAACCAGAAGCCCATATAGATGCCGAAGGCGGTGACGTCGGCGAGGCAGACGATGATCATTTCAAAGGCATAGGTCCAGCCGAGGATAAACCCCGACATCGGCCCCAGGTAGGTACTGGCGTAGTGGCCGAAGGAGCCGGACACCGGGTTGTGCACGGCCATTTCGCCCAGCGCGCGCATGACCATGAAGACCGCTGCACCACCGATCAGGTAGGCCAGCAGTACTGCAGGGCCGGCCATCTGGATGGCCGAGGCGGAGCCGTAGAACAGCCCGGTACCGATCGCCGAGCCCAGCGCCATGAAACGAATGTGTCGCGCGGTCAGCCCGCGCTTGAGTCCTTGAGCTTCTTGCATGTCACGTCCTTATTCTTGTTCTGGTCGTGAGAATGAACGGGCGCGCCAATCCCGGCGCAAGCCCGCCCCCAATGAGGGAGCGGGCTTGCCCCGCGAAGGGCCCCGGGAGCAATTACAGGCTAGGCAGGACCTTGGCCGGCAGCAGGCCGGTCAGGCGCCCTTCGGCCAGCAGGGCGATGGCCGCCTCGATGTCCGGGGCGAAGAAGCGGTCTTTGTCGTAGTAAGCAACTTTGCTGCGCAGGGTTTGACGCGCCTGTTCCAGCTTCGGCGAGGTCTTCAGGCCTTCACGCAGGTCCAGGCCCTGGCAGGCAGCCAGCCATTCGATGGCAAGGATACCGCGCACGTTGTCGCTCATTTCCCACAGGCGCTTGCCGGCAGCCGGGGCCATCGACACGTGGTCTTCCTGGTTGGCAGACGTTGGCAGGCTGTCGACGCTGTGCGGGTGCGCCAGGGCCTTGTTCTCGCTGGCCAGGGCCGCGGCGGTAACCTGGGCGATCATGAAGCCGGAGTTGACCCCGCCATTGGCAACCAGGAACGGCGGCAGCTGGGACATGTGCTTGTCCATCATCAGCGAGATGCGGCGCTCGCTCAGCGAACCGATTTCGGCGATGGCCAGGGCCATGTTGTCGGCGGCCATGGCCACCGGCTCCGCGTGGAAGTTACCACCGGAGATCACGTCGCCTTCGGCGGCAAATACCAGCGGGTTGTCGGACACGGCGTTGGCTTCGATCACCAGCACTTCGGCGGCCTGGCGGAACTGGGTCAGGCAGGCGCCCATGACCTGTGGCTGGCAACGCAGCGAGTACGGGTCCTGGACTTTGCCGCAGTTCTCGTGAGAGGCGGAAACTTCGCTGCCATCACCCAGCAGGTCGCGGTAGCACGCGGCTGCATCGATCTGGCCGCGCTGGCCACGGGCTTCGTGGATGCGCGCATCGAACGGCGAACGCGAACCCAGCACGGCTTCGACGGTCAGGCCACCGACCGACATGGCCGCGGCGAACAGGTCTTCACCTTCGAACAGGCCGCGCAGGGCAAAGGCGGTGGAGGCCTGAGTGCCATTGAGCAGTGCCAGGCCTTCTTTGGCCGCCAGGGTCAGCGGCTCAAGGCCAGCAACCGCCAGGGCTTCGGTGGCCGACAGCCATTGGCCGTTGTGACGCGCCTTGCCTTCACCCAACAGTACCAGCGACATGTGCGCCAGCGGGGCGAGGTCGCCGGACGCGCCGACCGAACCCTTGAGCGGGATGTGCGGATAGACTTCGGCGTTGATCAGCGCGATCAGGGCGTTGATCACCTTGCGGCGGATGCCGGAGAAACCACGGCTCAGGCTGTTGACCTTGAGCACCATGATCAGGCGCACCAGGGCGTCGTCGATCGGTTGGCCGACGCCAGCGGCGTGGGACAGCACCAGCGAACGCTGGAGGTTTTCCAGGTCGTGGCTGGCGATACGGGTCGAGGCCAGCAGGCCGAAACCGGTGTTGATGCCGTAGGCGGTGCGGTTTTCCGCGAGAATCTGCTCGACGCAGGCGACGCTGGCGTCGATCTGCTGGTCAGCGCTGGAATCCAGCTTGAGTTTTACCGGCTGCTGGTAGATCGCACGCAGCTGAGCCAGGGTCAGGGTGCCAGGCTTCAGGGTCAATTCAGTCACGTTAATGCTCCGTACTCGTGAGGCGTAGGCGCCTGCATAGATATCAGTATCAACCATTTAGTGCAGATCAGCGCGTGATCATCGGCAGGTTCAAGCCTTGTTCCTTGGCGCAGTCGATGGCGATCTGATAACCGGCATCGGCGTGACGCATGACACCGGTAGCCGGGTCGTTGGTCAGTACCCGGGCGATCCGCTCGGCAGCTTCGTCGGTACCGTCGCAGACGATGACCATGCCCGAGTGCTGGGAGAAGCCCATGCCTACGCCACCACCGTGGTGCAGGGACACCCAGGTCGCACCGCTGGCGGTGTTGAGCAGGGCGTTGAGCAGCGGCCAGTCGGAGACGGCGTCGGAGCCATCCTGCATCGATTCGGTTTCACGGTTGGGGCTGGATACCGAGCCGGAGTCCAGGTGGTCGCGGCCGATAACGATCGGCGCCGACAACTCGCCGCGGCGGACCATTTCGTTGAACGCCAGGCCCAGCTTGGCGCGCTGGCCCAGACCAACCCAGCAGATACGCGCCGGCAGGCCCTGGAAGCTGATGCGCTCGCGAGCCATGTCCAGCCAGTTGTGCAGGTGGTCGTCGTCCGGGATCAGTTCCTTGACCTTGGCGTCGGTCTTGTAGATGTCTTCGGCATTACCCGACAGCGCCGCCCAGCGGAACGGACCGATACCACGGCAGAACAGCGGACGAATGTAGGCCGGTACGAAGCCCGGGAAGTCGAAAGCATTGGCAACGCCCTCTTCCTTGGCCATTTGACGGATGTTGTTACCGTAGTCGAAAGTCGGCACGCCCTGCTTCTGAAACTCGAGCATGGCTTGAACGTGGACAGCCATCGATTGCTTGGCGGCCTTGACCACCGCAGCCGGTTCGGTCTGCGCACGGTCGCGGTATTGCTCCCAGGTCCAGCCGGCTGGCAGGTAGCCGTTGAGCGGGTCGTGGGCGCTGGTCTGGTCGGTGACCATGTCCGGGCGCACGCCACGCTTGATCAGTTCAGGCAGGATTTCGGCGGCGTTGCCCAGCAGGGCAATGGAGATGGCCTTGCCTTCGGCGGTGTATTTGGCGATGCGCGCCAGGGCGTCGTCCAGGTCCTTGGCTTGCTCGTCGACATAACGGCTGCTCAGGCGGAAGTCGATGCGGCTCTGCTGGCATTCGATGTTCAGCGAGCAGGCGCCGGCCAGGGTCGCCGCCAGTGGCTGGGCGCCGCCCATGCCGCCCAGGCCCGCGGTCAGTACCCACTTGCCCTTGAGGCTGCCGTTGTAGTGCTGGCGGCCGGCTTCGACGAAGGTTTCGTAGGTGCCCTGGACGATGCCCTGGCTGCCGATGTAGATCCAGCTGCCGGCGGTCATCTGGCCGTACATGGCCAGGCCCTTGGCATCCAGTTCGTTAAAGTGTTCCCAGTTGGCCCAGTGCGGTACCAGGTTGGAGTTGGCGATCAGTACGCGCGGGGCGTTGCTGTGGGTCTTGAACACGCCGACCGGCTTGCCCGACTGCACCAGCAGGGTTTCGTCGTCGTTCAGGTTGGTCAGGCTCTCGACGATCTTGTCGTAGCACTCCCAGTTACGCGCGGCACGGCCAATACCGCCGTACACCACCAGCTCTTTCGGGTTCTCGGCGACTTCCGGGTCGAGGTTGTTCATCAGCATGCGCAACGGTGCTTCAGTCAGCCAGCTTTTGGCGGTCAGCTTGTTGCCGCGCGCTGCGCGGATTTCGACGTCACGGAATTTCTTGAAGTTGTTGTCAGTCACGGAAATGGCTCCTAAGCGATCGGTCCAGAGCAACCCAGGCATTGGGTGGGTCATGGCACTTATACAAACACATCTTTACTTGTATGTACAAGCATAGGCAATTGAAGTGCCAACTCCTGATCAGTGCGCTTTTCCCGGCGCCAACGCAGGTGCTAGAGCCCCGCGATGCGCGGGCTGTGGCGAATTAAAATTTTTTCCAGGAGATGAGCGGTCAAGCCAAGGGGATCAGTGGCGTTGCACCACTTTGGGTCAATCGGTAACAGCCTCGGCCGCGCTGAACGGCCGAGGCGTAACACACTCAGCGCGGGCTGAGCTCGATCAGGCAGCAGCGCCCCTGAATGTTCAAGGTCTGCAGGCCCTGACTCGCCTCCAGGTGCAAGCAGTCATAGCGCCCAAGCAGCTGCACACCGCTGTCCAGCGTCACCTCGACCTGGGAAGCCACGGCAAACAGCAGCACGGTCGTGGCCGAACTGAACAGCCGCTGGCTGCCATCGAGCCACTGCAGGCGCGCGTTGTAGCGCTCGGGAGAATAGATCAGGTTGAAATCGCGAATTGCACCACCGAGCAGCGTGCAACTGACCTGGCTCTGGCCGCTGAAGGCAAAGGCGTCGAACGGCAGCAACGGCCGCGTCGGCTGGCCATCGACCTGCAGGCGCATGCCCTCGCCCTCGAGCACGGTGATGATCCGCTGATACCCGGCAAAGCTGGAAAAGCCACCGGACTCGCTGATATCGGCAATCGACAGGCGCCAGCCGAAGCCGTCCAGGCCGACGCCGGCATCGCGGGCAATCTCTTCGGTGCTGCCGCCGCCGTTCTTCCATGGCATGCGGGGGTAGTCTTTGGCGCGTAATACCTGCAACTGGCTCATTTGCTGAAGCGTCCTTCCAAGCGATGACGGGATCCGGGATGAATCAGACGAGCGGCAGTCACTGGCTGACGCCCCGACCAGGTGCGGCGGCGGATCAGCAGGCACGGCTCGCCCGGTTCGATTTGCAGCAGGCGGCATTCATCCGGGTCGGCAAGAATCGCCTCGACCACGTGTTCGCCCTCGGTCAAGGGTGCGACCTGGGACAGGTAGGCGTAGGGCGTTTGCCGGGTGAAGTCCTGCTGGAGGTATTCGGGCGCTACCGCAGCATTAACGAAGCGGTCTTCGATCTGCACGGCGACGCCGTTCTCGTAATGCACGATCAGCGAGTGGAACACCCGCTGGCCTTCACGCATGTCCAGGGCCAGGGCGCGCTCGGAACCGGCGGCCTCTTCGGCGAGGATGATCACCTGGCAGCTGTGCTCGTGGCCACGGGCGGCGATCTCGTCGGCAATGTTGTTGACCTCGAACAGCGCCGAACGGCTCTTGGGCTCGGCCACAAAGGTGCCGACGCCCTGCATGCGCACCAGCAAACCTTCGGCGGTGAGCTCGCGCAAGGCGCGGTTGATGGTCATGCGGCTGAAGCCCAACTGGTTGACCAGTTCGCTCTCGGACGGCACCCGGTGATGCGGCGGCCAGCTGCCATTCTGGATCTGCTGGGCGATCATCTGTTTGACCCGGGCGTACAGCGGCGCCGGACCCTCGCCCATCTGGGCAACCAGCGCGGAGACAGGAGGTGTCGGCACGGAAGATATCCTTGTTCGGTTGAATGAACGGTAGCTTGCCGGAGTTTACCCAGCAGGCAAACGTCTGTATATGTATATACAAATAATCACAATGAGGTGCCGTGCCGATGTCCGTCTTCTTTGCCGAACGTGCTTTGCTGCCTACAGGCTGGGCCGAAAACGTCCGAATCGAGGTCGGCGCCGACGGCCTGCTGACCCGCATCGAGGCCAACGCCTCGGCCGAAGGCGCCGAGCACCTGGCCGGCCCGCTGCTGCCGGGCATGCCCAACCTGCACTCGCACGCCTTCCAGCGCGCCATGGCTGGGCTTGCGGAAGTGGCCGGCAACCCCGATGACAGCTTCTGGACCTGGCGCGAGCTGATGTATCGCCTGGTCGGCAAGATCAGCCCTGAGAAGCTGCAGGTCATTGCCCGCCAGCTGTACATCGAGATGCTCAAGGCCGGCTATACCTCGGTCGCCGAATTCCACTACGTTCACCACGACACCCAGGGCCAGGCCTACGCCGACCCGGCGGAGCTGTCGCTGCGCATCAGCGCTGCGGCGCGCGCCAGCGGCATCGGCCTGACCCTGCTGCCGGTGCTGTACAGCCACTCCGGCTTTGGCGGGCAAGCACCGAACGAAGGCCAGCGGCGCTTTATCAACAGCACCGAACAGTACCTGAACCTGCAGGCACGCCTGGCACCGCTGCTCGCCGAGCAGCCGGCGCAGGCCCTGGGCCTGTGTTTCCATTCGTTGCGCGCGGTGACTCCGGAGCAGATCGCCGAGGTCATGGCTGCCAGCGACAAGGCCTGTCCGGTGCACATCCATATCGCCGAGCAACAGAAAGAAGTTGACGACTGCCTGGCCTGGAGCGGGCGCCGGCCGTTGCAGTGGCTCTACGAGAACACCGAAGTAAATCAGCGCTGGTGCCTGGTGCACGCCACCCATGCCGAGCCCGACGAAGTCGAGTTGATGGCCCGCAGCGGCGCGGTCGCCGGCTTGTGCCTGACCACCGAGGCGAACCTGGGCGACGGCATCTTCCCGGCCGTGGATTACCTGGCCTGCGGCGGGCGCCTGGGGATTGGTTCGGACAGCCATGTGTCATTGAGCGTGGTAGAGGAATTGCGCTGGCTGGAATATGGCCAGCGTTTGCGTGACCAGCGCCGTAACCGCCTGTACCGCGGCGATCAGCCGATGGTCGGGCGCACCCTGTACGACGCCGCCCTGAGTGGCGGCGCCCAGGCCATGGGCCAGCCGATTGGCGAACTGGCGGTGGGCAAGCGCGCGGACTGGCTGGTGCTCGATGGCAACGACCCGTACCTGGCGACAGCCAGTGAAGACGGCATTCTCAACCGCTGGCTGTTTGCCGGCGGTGACCGTCAGGTGCGCGATGTGATGGTCAACGGCCAGTGGGTCGTGCGCCAGGGTCGCCATGCCCAGGAAGAAGACAGCGCACGGGAATTTGCCGGGGTGCTGCGCAGCCTGTTGGGCTGATTACGCCATCGCGGGGCGAGCCCGCTCCTACACTGTCGGAGTTGGCTTGCCAGCGATTTGGGTATCAAGGCTTGTGCGCCGCCATGTCCTTGTCCGTTACCCGCCAGATCAGCCGCTGGGTGTCGTAGCCTTGCTGGCGCGCCTTGGCCAGCAGGCTTTCGCGCTGCAACGCCGGAATGGTCGGGGTGCGCGAAAGTATCCACAGGTACTTGCGATCCGGATTGCCGACCAGCGCGGTCTGGTACTTGTCGTCGACGTAAAGGATCCAGTAGTTGCCCTTGGCGACCCCAGGCAGCAAGGTCGAGAACCAGTTGTCGAACTCCACCCAGAGCTTGTCGGTCTTGCCCGGCACCTGCGCAGTGGCCGTGCCGCTGGCCTCCTGCCATTCACCTTGCAGGGTCTGACAGCGGTTGAGCACCCCGACATTACCGTCCGGCTTGAGGTTGTAATGAGCCTCGGACTGGGCGCAGTCGCGCTGGAAGAACATCGGCAGCCGCGCCAGTTCATACCACTTGCCCTGGTAGCGCTTGAGGTCGACGCTGCCGGCAGTCTTGGGCTCCAGCGAGCCTGCGCCGGTGCTGGCACAGCCGCCGAGGATCAACCCGGCGCACAGCGCCAGCAGCAGATGCAACCGCTTCATTTGAGGCCCTGCCCGGAATACATCAGCACTTTGTCACCGGCGTACTGGACACTGATAAAGGTCTTCTGGTCGCCCCAGGTGCAGCTGGACATGCCCAGGGCGCCCGAGCAATCGGTCGGCGCGCCGAGCAGTTTTTCGACCTCGGCCTTGGCCATCCCGGACTTGAGCTGTGAATAGTTTTCCTGGTTGATCTTGTTGCACGCAGTGAGGAACACGCACAAGGACAGCAGGGCGAGGGAACGCAACGACATGAAGGGTCACTCCTGGACATGAGGGTGCAGGCGCGGTGGCCTACCGACAGCTTAGAAGGGAAAAAGCTCATCCGGTTCCCGAGCGCCCAGGTTTTGTTGGCGTCAAAGCCCCGCCATTGGTCGACTGGTGAGTTCTGCGATTAATCTTTTGCCCATAACGGACGACACAGGAAGGCGCTGCGACCGATTGCCGCGCCCCACCCGTTGACCCGCCTTGTGCAGACAGACCTCGCAATGACAAAAAACCTGAAGTTCAGCCACAAGATTCTGCTCGCCGCCGCCCTGGTGGTCGCTGTCGCCTTCACCTGTTTCATCCTGTTCAACGATTACCGCCAGCGCCAGACCCTGCGCAGCAACACCGAAGCCTCGATGCAGGAGCTCGGCAGCCTGACCAGCAGCAATATCCAGACCTGGCTGCAAAGCCGCATGCAGCTGCTGCAGTCGCTGTCCCAGCAAGTCGCCATCGATGGCGCCAGCAAGGACAGCCTGACCCGCAGCCTGAGCTTGCCGGTGTACGGCAGCAATTTTTTGCTGACCTACTTCGGTGGCCAGGACGGCTACATGCAGTCGGTGCCGCTGGGCAATCGCGCAGCCGACTACGACCCGCGGGTGCGCGGCTGGTACAAGGCCGCCACCAGCGCCGGCCAGACCATCATTACCGAGCCGTACATTTCCGCTTCGGCCAACAAGCTGGTGATCACCCTGGCCACCCCGGTGCAGCACCAGGGCCGGCTGATCGGCGTCAACGGCGTCGACACCGATCTGGATAGCATCAGCGCGATCATCAACGCGCTGAACTTCGACGGCCACGGCCAGGCCTTCATCGTCAACGGCGCGGGCAAGATCCTCGTCCACCCGAAAGCCGACCTGGTGCTGAAGGACCTCAGCGACGCCTACCCGCAAGACACCCCGCAGGTCGGCAGCGGCCTGAAAGAAGCCGAGCTCAACGGCCACAAGCAGTTCATCACCTTCACCAAGGTCAACGGCGTGGCGTCGGCGGACTGGTACGTGGCGCTGGAGCTCGACCAGGATTTCGCCTTCGCCATGCTCAGCGAACTGCGCACTTCTGCAGTGGTGGCCACGGTGATTGCCGTGCTGATCATCATCGCCCTGCTCGGCGTGCTGATTCGTGTGCTGATGGAGCCGCTGCACGTGATGGGCCGGGCCATGCACGACATCGCCGAAGGCGAAGGCGACCTGACCCGGCGCCTGCGCATTCATGGCCAGGACGAATTCGGTAGCCTCGGCCAATCGTTCAACCGTTTTGTCGAGCGTATTCACGAGTCGATCCGCGAAGTGGCCTCGGCCACCGGCCAGGTCAACGAAGTGGCGCTGCGCGTGGTCAGTGCCTCGAACGCCTCGATCCACAATGCCGACCAGCAGTCGAGCCGCACCAGCAGCGTCGCTGCGGCGATCAACCAGCTCGGCGCCGCTGCCCAGGAAATCGCCCAGAACGCCGCCCTCGCCTCGCAACATTCCAGCGACGCGCGCAACCTGGCAGCGCAGGGCCAGCAGGTGGTCGAGCAGACCATCGAAGTGATGAACCAACTGTCGGCGAAAATCAGCGACTCGTGCGGCAACATCGAGACGCTCAATGCCAACACGGTGAACATCGGCCAGATTCTCGAGGTGATCAGCGGCATTTCCCAGCAGACCAACCTGCTGGCGCTCAACGCCGCCATCGAAGCGGCCCGTGCCGGCGAGGCCGGACGCGGCTTTGCCGTGGTGGCCGACGAAGTCCGCAACCTCGCCCACCGCACCCAGGATTCGGCGCAGCAGGTTAAGCGCATCATCGAAGAGCTGCAGGCTGGTGCTCAGGTGGCGGTCAGCACCATGACCGAAAGCCAGAGCCACAGCCAGCACAGCGTCGGCATCGCCAACCAGGCCGGCGAGCGGCTGGGCAGCGTAACCCTGCGTATCGGCGAGATCGACGGCATGAACCAGTCGGTAGCCACCGCCACCGAAGAGCAGACGGCCGTGGTCGAGTCGATCAATGTCGACATCACCGAAATCAATACGCTGAATCAGGAAGGGGTAGAGAACCTGCAGGCAACCTTGCGCGCCTGCAATGACCTGGAGAATCAGGCCAATCGTTTGAAGCAGCTGGTGGGGAGTTTCAGGATCTGACGTGAAGCTGATCGCGGGGCAAGTCGAGTCGTCGCACCGCCGCTCCCACAGGCAATGCAAATCTCTGTGGGAGCTGGCTTGCCAGCGATGAATTCAACTCAAAACCTCGAGCCTGGCTCCAGCAGAAAATCCATCTCTTCATCGGTACTCGGCCGATTCAGCAACAGATTGCGATGCGGGAAGCGGCCAAAGCGGGCAATCACCCGCTGGTGCTGCTCGGCGTAGTCAAGGAACCCTTCGAACAAGCGCCGATCGGCATCCGGCTGGGCATCGAGCAGCAACTGGTAACGCTCGACGCTGATGTTCTGCCAGTCCAGTACCTCGGCATGCTCCAGCACCAACAGGATGAACACCCGCTGGATCGGCAGCAACTGGTAATCCCAGGCCTTGTCCAGCCCCTGCATCACCAGCACCTGGGCACGTCGGTCGCCATCGAAGGCGCGCGGCGTGTCGCGGTGGATCATGCGCGGCAACTGGTCGAGCAGCAACACCAGGCCAAGCCAGCCCTGCGGGCTTTGCAGCCACTCATCGAGGCCGCCAGCCAGCGCTTGCTCGACCAGCTCGCCGAAGCGCTCACGCGCTTCGTCGTCGTGGTGCTTGCCGAACCACAAGGTGCTCTTCTCGTCAGCCACATCCTGGGGGCTGGTGCCCCAGCCATACCACCACTCCAGCAAAGGCTGCCAAGGTGCGAGCATGATTTACTCCTTGTGATAACCGGTAACGCGCTCGACTTCCTGCTTGGAGCCGAGGAACACTGCCACTCGCTGGTGCAGGCTCTCTGGCTGGATGTCGAGGATGCGCTGGCGACCGTCGGTGGAAGCACCGCCGGCCTGTTCGATGATGAAGGACATCGGGTTGGCTTCGTACATCAGGCGCAGCTTGCCCGGCTTGGACGGTTCGCGGGCGTCGCGCGGGTACATGAACAGGCCGCCACGGGTCAGGATGCGGTGCACATCGGCAACCATCGAGGCGATCCAGCGCATGTTGTAGTTCTTTTTCAGCGGACCGGTTTCACCGGCCAGCAGCTCGCCCACGTAGCGGGTCACCGGCTCTTCCCAGTGGCGCTGGTTGGACATGTTGATGGCGAATTCGGCGGTGGTTTCCGGCACCTGGATGTTCTCGTGGGTCAGTACGAAACTGCCCAGTTCGCGGTCCAGGGTGAAGCCCTTGACGCCGTTGCCCAGGGTCAGGATCAGCATGGTTTGCGGGCCGTAGATCGCGTAACCGGCGGCAACCTGCTTGGTGCCTGGCTGCAGGAAGGCCTGCTCGTTGAGGCTCTCGTTCTGGCTCAGGTATTCGTTCGGGCAGCGCAGTACCGAGAAGATGGTGCCGACCGAGACGTTGACGTCGATGTTCGACGAACCGTCCAGCGGGTCGAAGACCAGCAGGTAGGCGCCTTTCGGGTATTTGCCCGGGATCTGGTAGGCGTTGTCCATCTCTTCGGAAGCCATGCCGGCCAGGTGACCGCCCCACTCGTTGGCTTCGAGGAGGATGTCGTTGGAGATCACGTCGAGTTTCTTCTGGACTTCGCCCTGCACGTTCTCGGTGCCCATGCTGCCCAGGACACCGCCCAGCGCGCCTTTGGAGACGTTGTGGCTGATTTCCTTGCACGCACGCGCCACCACTTCGATCAGGAAGCGCAGATCGGCAGGGGTACTGTTGCTGCGGGTCTGCTCAATCAAATAGCGACTCAGGGTAACGCGGGACATGTAAGGCTCCGAAGGAAGGGGGTAATAAAAACCCACGCAGTTTACAGGGAGAGTGAAGCGCTAGCGAGCAATCAGACACGCTTGGCCGATCAGACGGCACATCGGCCCGAGAGTTCAGCGCTCCCGGGCCGGCCTTTGCAGCTTAGTCGAGGGCTTTCCAGATATCCGTGGCGTACTCGCGGATGGTCCGGTCCGAAGAGAACCAGCCCATGCGCGCGCTGTTGAGCACTGCCATGCGCCACCACTGCCTGGGCTCGCGCCAGAGCGCTTCGACGCGCAATTGCGCTTCCCAGTAGGCATCGAAATCGGCGCACACCAGGAAGCGGTCATAAGCCACCAGCGAGTCGACCAACCCGACATAACGGGCCGGGTCATCCGGTGAAAACACCCCGCCACGAATGGCCTGGAGCACGTCGTTGAGCCGATGGGAGGCACCGATCGCGGCACTGGCGCCAAAGTCGCCGCTGCGCTTGCGCGCCTCCACCTGCTGGGAGGTCAGGCCGAAGATGAACATGTTCTCGGCACCGACCTGCTCGCACATTTCGACATTGGCGCCGTCCAGGGTGCCGATGGTCAGCGCGCCATTGAGGCCGAATTTCATGTTGCTGGTGCCCGACGCCTCGTAGCCGGCGGTAGAAATCTGCTCAGACAGATCGGCCGCCGGAATGATGCTCTCGGCCAGGCTGACGTTGTAGTTGGGCAGGAACACCACCTTGAGCAAGCCGCGCACGGTCGGGTCGTTGTTGACCACCTTGGCGATGTCGTTGCTCAGTTTGATGATCAGCTTGGCCTGGTGATAGCTGGCGGCGGCCTTGCCGGCGAAGATCTTCACCCGCGGCGCCCAGCCGCTGCCAGGTTCGGCGCGGATGGCCTGGTACAGGGCCACGGTGTGCAGCAGGTTGAGCAACTGGCGTTTGTACTCATGGATGCGCTTGACCTGCACATCGAACATCGCCTCGGGGTTGAGGGTAATGCCCAGGCGCTCCTGGACCAGGCTGGCCAGGGCCTTTTTGCTGTGCAGGCGCTGGGCGGCGAACTGCTTGCAGAACGACGCCTTGTCGGCAAACGGCTCAAGGTCGCGCAGGCGTCCCTGCGGGTCATCGAGCAGGTCGGCGCCGAGGGCCTCGACCAGCATGCCGGTCAGTTGCGGGTTGGCCTGGAACAGCCAGCGCCGGAAGGTGATGCCGTTGGTCTTGTTGTTGATTCGCTCGGGGTAGAGCTTGTGCAGTTCGGCAAACACCGTGCTGCGCATCAGCTTTGTGTGCAGCGCCGATACGCCGTTGACACTGTGCGAACCGAGGAACGCCAGGTTGCCCATGCGCACCCGGCGGCCGTTGTCTTCCTCGATCAGCGACACCGCGCGCAGCACGTCGAAATCGTGGATGCCCTTGGCGCGCAGGGCGTCGATATGAAAGGCGTTGATCAGGTAGATGATCTGCATGTGCCGCGGCAGCATGCGCTCCATCAAACCCACCGGCCAGGTTTCCAGGGCTTCGGGCAGCAAAGTATGGTTGGTGTAGGCCAGGGTCTCGACGGTCAGCTGCCAGGCGGTGTCCCAGGGCACTTCGTGCTGGTCGACCAGCAGGCGCATCAGCTCGGCGACCGCGATCGAGGGGTGGGTGTCGTTGAGCTGGATCGCCGCCTGCTGCGGCAGGTTGAGCAGGCTGTCATGCATGTTCAGGTGCCGGCGCAGCAGGTCCTGCAGCGAGGCGGAAACAAAGAAGTACTCCTGCCGCAGGCGCAGCTCCTGGCCGGCCTCGGTACTGTCGGCCGGGTACAGCACCCGCGAGATACTTTCGGCGCGCGCCACTTCGGCGACAGCGCCAAGGTGATCGCCGGCATTGAAGCGCTCCAGGTGTAGTTCTTCCAATGCCCGCGCCCGCCACAGGCGCAAGGTGTTGACGCTGGCACCGCGCCAGCCGACCACCGGCGTGTCGTAGGCCACCGCACGCACCGTCTCGGCCGGCCACCACACCTGGCGCTGCTGGCCACTGGCGTCGTGCACGGTCTCGACACTGCCACCAAAGCTGATCGGGTAGATCACCTCGGCCCGCTCGAACTCCCAGGGGTTGCCGAAATCCAGCCAGTTCTCGGTCTGCTCCTGCTGCCAGCCATCGACTACCGCCTGGCGGAACAGGCCGTGCTCGTAACGAATGCCGTAACCGTGGGCGGCGATGCCAAGGGTCGACATGCTCTCCATGAAACACGCCGCCAGACGCCCCAGGCCGCCATTACCCAGCGCCGCATCGGGCTCCAGCAGGCGAATGCGCTCAAGGTCGACGTTAAGCCCGTCCAGCGCTTCACGGGCAACATCGAGCAGGCCGAGATTGCTCAGGCTGTCGTACAGCAGACGACCGATCAGGAACTCCAGCGACAGGTAATACACCCGCTTCTGGCTCTTGCGGTAGATCTGCCGGGTATGGTCCATCCAGTGGTCGACCATGTGATCGCGGGCAGCCAGGGCAATGGCTTCGAACCAGTCGTGATCGAAGGCATGCTCCGGGTCCTTGCCGACCGCGTAGGTCAATTTATCCAGCACAGCGGTGCGAAAAGCGGCCACCTCTGCGTCACGAGCGAGTGGTTCCTGAGACATGCGACGTCCTCGGGCAAGTTGACGAATGCGGATGGAGATTTCTCAGCCTAGACCGTTCGACACAGAGGGGAAGCTCTGGTTCGCGACTTTCTTGCGGCCAGCGGCAAACAAACCCGGAATAAAGCGGCAAATGGTTGTTCACAATTTGATCAACTCCGGTATCATCGCGCGCCCACAAGACTCTTCTAGCCTGAGCCCGATGAAACCGACCCTGATTGCCGCCGCCGAAGTCGACCGACTGGAAACCTGGCAGAAGTACCAAAGCCATATGTGCGGAGGCTGCAACTCGACCTGCTGCACCTTGCCGACGGAAGTGAAAATCAAAGACCTGATCCGCATGGGCGTGGTGGATGAGTTCGAGGTGGGCGAGCCGCCGAAGAACATTGCCAAGCGCTTGCAGAAGGACGGGATCATCCAGCGCTTCAACCAGAAGTCGGGGATTTTCACCCTGGCGCAGATGAGCAACGACGATTGCCTGTACCTGGACCGTAAAAGTCGCATGTGCACCATTTACGACAAGCGCCCGGACACCTGCCGCAACCATCCGCGGATCGGCCCGCGGCCGGGGTACTGCGCATATATCCCCAAGCCTGCGGTGCGCTCGCGCTAAGCGACGACCACTGATCGGAACGCCCGACCGAAACGAGCTGGGCGTTTGACGATGACACCATGTTATGTTTACCTGACATTAACCAGCTAATGTTATGGATACGTAACATGCAGACCACGCTAATTTCCCAGCGCATCGGGCACAGCATCGAGCAGATGAGAAAACGCCGCGGCCTGACCAAAGTGCAACTGGCGGAACGTATCGGCATCACTCGGCAGAAGCTCAGTGAGATCGAGCAGGGTTCAAGCACCGTCGCTATCTCGTTTTACAGCAGAGCATTGAATGCCCTCGGCTGCGACGTCGAGGTCGTGGCAAAGTCCCTGCCGACCCTGGATGAGCTTGAGGACGTGTTCCGGTGAGCGCGGCAGACGAGCTGCTGGTGTCAACGCCTCAAGGCGTCAGCGGCAAGATTTACCAGCAGCCAAACGGCGACTACATCTTTCGCTATAGCGACTCATCCTCGGCCTCGATTGCGGTGAGCATGACCATGCCCCCTCGCCGCGACGACTTCGTATCCAGGGACCTTCATCCGATTTTCCAGATGAACCTGCCCGAAGGCTATGTACTGGAGCAACTGCGCAATCGCCTGGCCAAGGTAGCAACCGTCAAGGCCATTCTCGACTTCGCCAAACGCTGCCGTGTCAGTGACCCCAAAAGCCGCATCCAGGCACTCCTGCAAGCCGTCGAAGGCACACTGCTGCATCATCAGGAGCTGACGGAACAAGCACCGGACATAGCTGCTGCCATCCGCGCCAGCGCCGCGCCGTTCGAACAGTCCTTCGGCTGATTCACACTTTCCGCGCACAAAAAAACGCCCCCGGCCTTGCGACCGGGGGCGTTTTCATTCAGCCGGAACTAAGACTCAGTTCTTGGCTTTCTTGGCAGCGCGGGTACGCTCGCCTTCGTCGAGGATCTTCTTGCGCAGACGGATCGACTTAGGGGTCACTTCGCACAGCTCGTCGTCCTGGATGAATTCCAGAGCCTGTTCCAGGGTGAAGCGAACAGGTGGAACCAGGGCGATGGTTTCGTCTTTACCCGAAGCACGCATGTTGTCGAGCTTCTTGCCCTTGGTAGGGTTGACGCCCAGGTCGTTGTCACGGCTGTTCAGACCAACGATCTGACCGTTGTAGATCTCCTGGCCGTGCTCGACGAACAGCTTGCCGCGCGCCTGCAGGGTTTCCAGGGAGTAGGTCAGGGCCTTGCCGGTTTCAACCGAAACCAGTACGCCGTTCTGACGGCCGGACATGTGGCCGGACTTCATCGGAGCGTAACGGTCGAAGATCGAGGTCAGGATGCCTGCACCGTTGGTCAGGGTCAGGAACTGGTTACGGAAACCGATCAGACCACGGGCTGGAATGTTGTATTCCAGGCGTACACGGCCCTTGCCATCCGGAACCATGTTGGTCAGGTCGCCTTTACGCAGACCCATTTCTTCCATGACCTTGCCCTGGGAGTCTTCAGGGATGTCGATGGTGACGTTTTCGAACGGCTCGTGCTTGGCACCGTCGACTTCACGGATGATCACTTCCGGACGACCAACACCCATTTCGAAGCCTTCGCGACGCATGGTTTCGATCAGAACCGAGAGGTGCAGCTCACCACGGCCGGAGACCTTGAACTTGTCAGCCGAGTCGCCTTCTTCAACGCGCAGTGCAACGTTGTACAGCAGCTCTTTGTCCAGACGTTCCTTGATGTTGCGGGAAGTCACGAACTTGCCTTCTTTACCGCAGAACGGCGAGTCGTTGACCTGGAAGGTCATCGAAACGGTTGGCTCGTCAACGGTCAGCGGCTTCATCGCTTCAACTGCGTCCGGGGAGCACAGGGTGTCGGAGATGAACAGCTCGTCGAAACCGCTGATGCAGACGATGTCGCCAGCCTGGGCTTCTTCGACGTCAACGCGGTGCAGGCCGTGGTGACCCATCAGCTTGAGGATACGACCGTTGCGCTTCTTGCCATCGACGTCGATAGCCACCACCGGGGTGTTCGGCTTGACGCGACCGCGAGCGATACGGCCAACACCGATAACACCGAGGAAGCTGTTGTAGTCCAGTGCCGAGATCTGCATCTGGAACGGACCGTCACGGTCAACAGCAGGGGCCGGTACGTTGTCGACGATCGACTGGTACAGCGGGGTCATGTCTTCGGCCATTTCGGTGTGGTCCAGACCGGCAATGCCGTTCAGGGCCGAGGCGTAGACGACTTTGAAGTCCAGCTGTTCGTCGGTGGCACCGAGGTTGTCGAACAGATCGAAGATCTGGTCCAGAACCCAGTCAGGACGCGCGCCCGGACGGTCGACCTTGTTGATCACCACGATTGGACGCAGGCCGGCTTCGAAAGCCTTCTTGGTCACGAAACGGGTTTGCGGCATAGGGCCGTCTTGAGCGTCGACCAGCAGCAGTACGGAGTCGACCATCGACATTACACGTTCAACCTCGCCACCGAAGTCGGCGTGGCCGGGGGTGTCGACGATGTTGATGTGGTAGCCGTTCCAGTTGATGGCGGTGTTTTTCGCCAGAATGGTAATACCGCGCTCTTTTTCCTGGTCGTTGGAGTCCATGACGCGCTCGTCGTTGAGCTCGTTACGCTCCAGAGTGCCGGACTGACGCAGGAGTTTGTCGACCAGGGTGGTTTTACCATGGTCAACGTGGGCGATGATGGCGATGTTACGCAGATTTTCGATCACGTGTGTATCTCGATCAGAGGATTCGGGTTGCCGCCCAGTCTAGGCGGCGAATATGAATGAATGGCGCTCAAACGGCCCGGTGGTCGGGAGGGCGATGGCGGATGCTCCCGCCATATAGCCCCGGCGTCTTATGTCGGACGATAAACGCGCACATTGGCATGTCCCTCACTGAGCAGATGATGGGCATGCAGGCGACTCATTACTCCCTTGTCGCAATACAGCAGGTACTGGCGCGTGGCATCCAGCTCCTTGAAGCGACTGTTAAGGGCGTAGAACGGCAAGGCCTGGACCTCGATGCCGTCCAGTTCCAGGGGCTGGTCTTCCTGGGCATCAGGGTGGCGAATGTCGATCACCACCTGCCCGGCCAGCGCCTGGCTGACTTCTTCGATCTGGATATCCTGGCTGAGTTCATCGATCACGTGGTCGATGGAGATCAGCCGAGCGCGCTCCAGGGCACGCTCGAGCACCGCCATGTCGAACTGCTTCTCTTCATGCTCGAGGCGATGACGCTTGGCGCAAGTGGTCGGGTTCACCGAAATCACGCCGCAGTATTCAGGCATGTGCTTGGCGAACTCGGCGGTGCCGATCTGCTGGGCCTGGTCGATGATGTCCTGCTTGTGGCTGGCCAGCAGCGGGCGCAGCACCAGCTTCTCGGTGGCCGAGTCGATCACCGCAAGGTTCGGCAGGGTCTGGCTCGAGACCTGGGAGATGGCTTCACCGGTCACCAGGGCGTCGATCTGCAGGCGGTCGGCGATGTTGGTCGCCGCGCGCAGCATCATGCGCTTGAGGGTCACGCCCATGTAGCTGTTGTCGACCTTGCCGAGGATCTCGCCGACCACTTCTTCGAACGGCACGCTGACGAACAGCACGCGCTGGCTGCTGCCGTACTTTTTCCACAGGAAGTGGGCGACTTCCATCACCCCCAGCTCGTGGGCGCGGCCGCCAAGGTTGAAGAAGCAGAAGTGGGTCATCAGGCCGCGACGCATCATCTGGTAGGCGGCGACGGTGGAGTCGAAACCACCGGACATCAGCACCAGGGTCTGCTCCAGCGCGCCCAGCGGGTAACCGCCGATGCCTTTGTGCTGGTTGTGGATGACGTACAGGCGCTTGTCGCGCACCTCGATGCGCACCTCGACTTCAGGCGTGCGCAGGTCGATACCGGCGGCGCCGCACTGCTGGCGCAGCTGGCTGCCGACGTAGCGGTCGACGTCCATCGAGGTGAAATCGTGGTGACCGCCGCGCTTGCAGCGTACGGCGAAGCGCTTGCCCGCCAGCAGGTGACCGAAGTGCTGCTTGCACTTGGCGACGATGTCGTCGAAATCACCCAGCGGGTATTCGTCGACCTGCAGGAAATGGGCAATGCCCGGCGTGCAGCTCAGACGCTCGGTCATCTCGCGCAGGACCTTCTCGTCCTCGATGTGAGTGATCACTTCGAGGTTATCCCAGACACCGTTAACCGCGAGCGCAGGATCGAGGTCCTTGAGCACGTTGCGGATGTTGCGGGCCAGTTGACGGATGAAGCGCTTGCGAACCGGCCGGCTCTTGATGGTGATCTCTGGGAAGACTTTTACGATTAGTTTCATGAAAAACAGCGCGCGAGGTGCCGACTAAAAAAGTGGGGCGCGGATTATAGCGGAAATTGCTCAAGCTTTGAGCAACTTTTGTACAGAAGGTTTTTCTCGCACCGTTATGGTGCATCATGGCTGTTTAGCGCATCGTATGGGTGCAGAAAAAACCGCTGATTTCAGCGAATCTGGCGAAAACGCTTGGGTTTGGGGCAAAAATCCCAACTCGGGGCACTGGCATGCAATTTGCTCCCTTGTGAGGCAGGTTGCCTTGGCCGACTATTCGCGCCCGGCATCACCCAAATTAAAGGGCTGCACAGGCAAGCTCTACCCCACCCGGAGGACACTATGTCGAAGTCGGTTCAACTCATCAAAGATCATGACGTTAAATGGATTGATCTGCGCTTCACTGACACCAAAGGCACTCAGCACCACGTGACCATGCCAGCTCGTGATGCGCTGGATGAAGATTTCTTCGAAGCCGGCAAGATGTTCGACGGTTCCTCCATCGCTGGCTGGAAAGGCATCGAAGCCTCCGACATGATCCTGATGCCGGACGACTCCTCCGCCGTGCTCGACCCGTTCACCGAAGAGCCGACCCTGATCCTGGTCTGCGACATCATCGAACCTTCGACCATGCAAGGCTACGACCGCGACCCACGCGCCATCGCCCGCCGCGCCGAAGAGTACCTGAAGACCACCGGTATCGGTGACACCGTGTTCGTCGGCCCAGAGCCTGAGTTCTTCATCTTCGACGAAGTGAAGTTCAAGTCCGACATCTCCGGCTCGATGTTCAAGATCTACTCCGAGCAAGGCTCGTGGATGTCCGACCAGGACGTCGAAGGCGGCAACAAAGGCCACCGTCCAGGCGTCAAAGGCGGCTACTTCCCGGTACCACCGTTCGACCACGACCACGAAATCCGTACTGCCATGTGCAACGCCATGGAAGAAATGGGCCTGGTCATCGAAGTCCACCACCACGAAGTGGCCACTGCCGGCCAGAACGAAATCGGCGTGCAGTTCAACACCCTGGTGAAGAAGGCTGACGAAGTTCAGACCCTCAAATACTGCGTGCACAACGTTGCCGACGCCTACGGCCGCACCGCAACCTTCATGCCTAAGCCACTGTACGGCGACAACGGCTCGGGCATGCACGTGCACATGTCCATCTCCAAAGATGGCAAGAACACCTTCTCCGGCGAAGGCTATGCCGGCCTGTCCGACACCGCCCTGTACTTCATCGGCGGTATCATCAAGCACGGTAAGGCCCTGAACGGCTTCACCAACCCGGCTACCAACTCCTACAAGCGTCTGGTACCAGGCTTCGAAGCACCGGTCATGCTGGCCTACTCGGCGCGCAACCGTTCCGCCTCGATCCGCATCCCGTACGTTTCCAGCCCGAAAGCCCGCCGCATCGAAGCGCGCTTCCCGGACCCGGCTGCCAACCCGTACCTGTGCTTCGCAGCACTGATGATGGCCGGCCTGGACGGTATCCAGAACAAGATCCACCCAGGCGATGCCGCCGACAAGAACCTGTACGACCTGCCGCCTGAAGAGGCGAAAGAGATCCCACAGGTTTGCGGCAGCCTGAAAGAAGCCCTGGAAGAGCTGGACAAAGGCCGTGCGTTCCTGACCAAGGGCGGCGTGTTCTCCGACGACTTCATCGATGCCTACATCGCGCTGAAAAGCGAAGAAGAAATCAAGGTCCGCACCTTCGTACACCCACTGGAATACGAGCTGTACTACAGCTGCTAAGCCAGTGACGCTCGCGCAAGCGGCGTAGCTTGAAAAAAGGCCTCCTTCGGGAGGCCTTTTTCATACATATTCTTCAGATGTTCCCGATAGGTCAGCCTCCTGACCTCGACCATGCTGGCTCAGCAATCCACGCCCGAGCCCATCATGACCCGCACCCCGATCACACTCACCCTGCTTGCCTTGCTGACAGGCTGCAGTACCCCGCCAGCACCGCTCGAATCACAGGTGCTGCTACGCACTAACACCGCCTGGGACGGCAGCCCCTACCCGCGCTACCCCGACGGGCCAGCGGAACTGACCCTGGTTAAAATCCACATTCCGCCTGAAACAACCCTCGACTGGCACAGCCATCCGCTGCCCAACGCCGGCTACCTGCTTGCAGGTGAACTGCTGGTGGAAACCCGCGACAGCAACAAACAGGTAAGCATCAAGGCCGGAGACGCCCTCGCCGAGATCGTCGATGGCGTGCATCGCGGGCGTACAGGCGCGCAAGCGGCCGAACTGATTGTTTTTTATGCCGGCAGCCAGGGTGTGCCGCTTTCCCAGCCCGCGCCAGCCACCACACCACTCACCGCCTTGCTCGACAGCATCGACCAGCGCCTGCACATCGCCCACGCGGTTGCCCTGAACAAATGGGACTCGGGCCAGCCAGTAGAAGCGCCTGAACGCGAGCAGCAGGTGATTGCCAATGCCCAGTCCCAGGCCCTGCGCTTTGGTGTCGACGGGCAACGGGCAGCGCTGTTCTTCGCCGACCAGATCGAAGCCAACAAGCTGCTGCAGTACAGCGCGCTGTCGCGCTGGCATGCCGTCGGCAGCGCACCGCAAACCCCGCGGGTCGATCTGGGCAGCCAGTTGCGCCCGCAGCTGGATCGCCTGCAGCGCACCCTGCTCAGCCAGTTGGCCGAGTTTGATCGCAACCGCCCGGCCCACTGCCCGGCAACCCTTGCCCAGGCCATCGCGCAACGAGCCCGAGACCCGCAGCAATCCGTGGCACTGATCCGTGCCACCACGCATTTGTGCTCGCCGCAGTAATCCTTCCTCTATGCTCTATATTGGTGCACGCATCTGCCTGCACCTGAGCAACTCAGCCCATTTTGGTTCACAAAAAGCGTGATCTCAGGACTTTGTAGGCATTTTTCGCGCAAATACAGGTCTTAATCCGGAAATTCCGCTTCTTTTCGGAGCCTTGGTTTGCTTTTTGCATTTTCTTTGTACCAGCGGATTACCAGCGAGCGCGACTTGGGCCCAGGCCGAGGTTGTATGAGCCAAAAGAGGTCACCGACGCCCCATGACCATCAGCGATGCACTGCACCGACTGCTACTGGACAACCTGACCACAGCCACCATCCTGCTCGACGCCGAGTTGCGCCTTGAGTACATGAACCCGGCAGCGGAGATGCTCCTGGCCATCAGCGGCCAGCGCAGCCATGGTCAGTTCATCAGCGAGCTGTTCACCGAATCGCCCGAGGCGCTGAACTCCCTGCGCCAGGCGGTAGAGCACGCGCACCCCTTTACTAAACGTGAAGCCCAGCTGACCTCGCTGACCGGCCAGACCCAGACCGTCGACTACGCGGTAACGCCGATCCTCAGCAAGGGCGCGACCCTGCTGCTGCTCGAAGTGCACCCGCGTGACCGCCTGCTGCGCATCACCAAGGAAGAGGCCCAGCTGTCCAAGCAGGAAACCACCAAGATGCTGGTGCGCGGCCTGGCCCACGAGATCAAGAACCCGCTCGGTGGCATTCGCGGCGCCGCCCAGCTGCTGGCCCGCGAGCTGCCGGAGGAGGGCCTGAAGGATTACACCAATGTGATCATTGAAGAGGCCGACCGCCTGCGCAACCTGGTCGACCGCATGCTCGGCTCGAACAAGCTGCCGTCGCTGGCCCTGACCAACATCCATGAGGTGCTGGAGCGGGTCTGCAGCCTGGTCGAGGCCGAAAGCCAGGGCGGCATCACCCTGGTGCGCGATTACGACCCGAGCCTGCCGGACGTGCTGATCGACCGCGAACAGATGATCCAGGCGGTGCTCAACATCGTGCGCAACGCCATGCAGGCCATCAGCGGCCAGAACGAGCTGCGCCTGGGCCGCATCAGCCTGCGCACCCGGGCCATGCGCCAGTTCACCATCGGCCACACCCGTCACCGCCTGGTGGCCCGAATCGAGATCATCGACAACGGCCCGGGCATCCCTGCCGAGCTGCAGGAAACCATCTTCTACCCCATGGTCAGCGGCCGCCCGGACGGGACCGGGCTGGGCCTGGCCATTACCCAGAACATCATCAGCCAGCACCAGGGCCTGATCGAATGTGACAGTCACCCTGGCCACACCACCTTCTCGATCTTCCTGCCGCTGGAACAAGGAGCCACCGCCTCATGAGCCGAAGTGAAACTGTCTGGATCGTCGATGATGATCGTTCCATCCGCTGGGTGTTGGAAAAGGCCCTGCAACAGGAAGGCATGACCACCCAGAGCTTCGACAGCGCCGACGGGGTCATGAGCCGACTGGCCCGGCAACAGCCCGACGTGATCATTTCCGACATCCGCATGCCCGGCGCCAGCGGCCTGGACTTGCTCGCGCAGATCCGCGAGCAGCACCCGCGCCTGCCGGTGATCATCATGACCGCCCATTCCGACCTCGACAGCGCGGTGGCGTCCTATCAGGGCGGCGCCTTCGAATACCTGCCCAAGCCATTCGATGTCGACGAGGCGGTATCGCTGGTCAAGCGCGCCAACCAGCACGCCCAGGAGCAACAGGGCCTGGACGTCGCCCCGAGCCTGACCCGCACCCCGGAGATCATCGGCGAAGCACCGGCAATGCAGGAGGTGTTCCGCGCCATCGGCCGCCTGAGCCATTCCAACATCACCGTGCTGATCAACGGCGAGTCCGGTACCGGTAAAGAACTGGTCGCCCACGCCCTGCACCGCCACAGCCCACGGGCGGCGTCGCCGTTCATCGCCTTGAACATGGCGGCGATCCCCAAGGACCTGATGGAATCGGAACTGTTCGGCCACGAGAAAGGCGCCTTCACCGGCGCTGCCAACCTGCGCCGCGGACGCTTCGAGCAAGCCGATGGCGGCACGCTGTTCCTCGACGAGATCGGCGACATGCCGGCCGATACCCAGACCCGCCTGCTGCGGGTGCTGGCCGATGGCGAGTTCTACCGGGTGGGCGGCCATGTGCCGGTCAAGGTTGATGTGCGAATCATCGCCGCCACCCACCAGAACCTGGAAACCCTGGTGCAGGCCGGCAAATTCCGCGAAGACCTGTTCCACCGCCTGAACGTGATCCGCATCCACATCCCGCGCCTGGCCGATCGTCGCGAAGACATCCCGACCCTGGCCCGCCACTTCCTCGGCCGCGCCGCCCAGGAACTGGCGGTGGAGCCGAAATTGCTCAAGGCCGAAACCGAGGAGTTCATCCGCAACCTGCCGTGGCCGGGCAACGTGCGCCAGCTGGAGAACACCTGCCGCTGGATCACGGTGATGGCCTCCGGACGCGAAGTGCATATCGGCGACCTACCGCCCGAGTTGCTCAACCTGCCGCAAGATTCAGCGCCGGTGACCAACTGGGAACAGGCCCTGCGCCAGTGGGCAGACCAGGCCTTGGCCCGCGGCCAATCGAGCCTGCTCGACAGCGCCGTGCCGAGTTTTGAGCGGATCATGATCGAGACCGCCCTCAAGCACACCGCCGGCCGCCGCCGCGATGCCGCAGTGCTGCTGGGCTGGGGCCGCAACACCCTGACGCGCAAGATCAAGGAGTTGGGGATGAAGGTCGATGGCGGTGACGAGGACGGCGACGACGAGGCCTGAGCGGTAACCTGATCGCGGGGCAAGCCCGCTCCTACCAATTGGTGTGGGAGCGGCGGTGCGGCGATCCGACTTGCCCCGCGATGCTTTTGCACCGAACCTGTGCCCTGCGCACCGCAGCAAAGCACAAATCCCCCGCCTACCCTCGCCTAAGCCCTTAAAATCCGCCATTTCCCGCACTGCAACAAAACTGGCACACACCCTGCATTAGTATCAGTACTTCCAGTTTTGGGGACCTTGGTACAGGCAGGCCGGGGAATCCCCTCTTTTATTCGCGCAGTTTCACCTGCACCCGCCAGCGTCCGCCCTCCTCTGCACCGGCCCATTCGCCGTGCAGGGGGCGGGCCGCGACCAGGGTCACAAGCAAGCCGCCGTCACTGTGCTGCACCCGCCAGCTCACCGGTTTGCCCTGCAACTGCAACTGACCCCGCGCAACCTTGCCCTCGGCCTCGAACAGCAGCGCCAGGGTACCTTCGACTTCTTCGCCGTGCAGTTGGGGTTCTTCGTTGAACCACAGGTTCAACCCCGCCTCGACCACCTCGACCTGCTCCAGCACCCGTGGCTCTGGCGCAGTCAGGCGACCGATCATCAGCCCCACCAGCATGCCGAACAGCGCCAGGGAAAACAGCACGCGCGGCCATAGCTGCGAACGCGGGTCCGGTTCAGGAGTAGAATGCTCGACATCTTTATGTTCGGAGCCGTGCATGTTTCACGTCATCCTCTTTCAACCAGAGATTCCGCCGAATACCGGCAACATCATCAGACTGTGCGCCAACAGCGGCTGCCACCTGCACCTGATCGAGCCGATCGGCTTCGAGCTGGACGACAAGCGCTTGCGCCGGGCCGGTCTGGACTACCACGAGTATGCCACGCTCAAGCGCCACCCAGACCTGCCCAGTTGCCTGGAAAGCCTTGGCCAGCCGCGGCTGTTCGCCTTCACCACGAAGGCCTCGCACCCTTACCACGAAACCGCCTTCCAGCCGGGCGACGCCTTCCTGTTCGGCCCCGAAAGCCGTGGCCTGCCGGCCGAGGTGCTGGACAGCCTGCCCGCCGAGCAGCGCCTGCGCCTGCCGATGCGCCCGGGCTGCCGCAGCCTGAACCTGTCCAACACGGTGGCGGTGACGGTGTACGAAGCCTGGCGCCAGCAAGGGTTTGCCTGAGCCAAGCAAAAAGCGCCCCGAGGGGCGCTTTTTGCTTCATCGCAACAGGCTTATTGCAGCGAAGGGGCTTCGCCAGTTTCCTGCATGCGTTGCATTTCCTGAGCGTACAGGGCGTCGAAGTTGACCGGCGAGAGCATCAGCGCCGGGAACGAACCACGGGTCACCAGGCTGTCCAGCGCTTCACGGGCGTACGGGAACAGGATGTTCGGGCAGAACGCGCCCAGGGTGTGGCTCATCGACGCCGGGTCGAGGTTCTTGATCAGGAAGATACCGGCTTGTTGCACTTCAGCGATGAAGGCCACTTCGTCGCCGTTCTTCACGGTCACCGACAGGGTCAGCACGACTTCGTGGAAGTCGCCTTCCAGGCCTTTCTGCTTGGTGTTCAGGTCCAGGGCAACGCTTGGCTCCCACTGCTGACGGAAGATCGCCGGGCTTTTTGGCGCTTCGAACGACAGGTCGCGCACGTAGATGCGCTGCAGGGAGAATTGCGGAGCGTTGTCGTCGGCTGCGGCTGCGGCGTCGTTGTTCTGTTGATCAGTCATGACAGATCCTTCTTTCCAGAGTCTTTAATGGGTTTCTGATTCAGGCCTTGAGCAGCGCATCGAGCTTGCCGGCGCGCTCCAGGGCATACAGGTCGTCGCAACCGCCGACGTGGGTGGAACCGATCCAGATCTGCGGCACCGAGGTACGACCGGCCTTCTGGCTCATTTCGGCGCGCACCTGAGGCTTGCCATCGACCTTGATCTCTTCGAAGGCCACGCCTTTGCTTTCAAGCAGGTATTTTGCCCGCGAGCAGTAAGGGCAGTAATCGCTGGAGTAGACGATGACGTTGCTCATGTCACTTCACCAACGGCAGGTTATCGGCCTTCCAGCTCGACACGCCGCCCGACAGCTTGGCAGCGGTGAAGCCGGCCTTGAGCAGTTCGCGCGCGGTGGTGCCGGCGTGCTGGCCCATGGCGTCGACGATGATCAGGGTCTTGTTGGCCTTGTGCTTTTCCAGCTCGCCGATGCGCGCGGCGACCTTGTCCTGGGGAATGTTCACGGCGCCCACGATGTGACCGGCGGCGTAGTCCTTGCTCGAACGGATGTCGATCACCAGACCCTTGTCGGCGTTGACCAGCGCGGTCAGTTCGCCAGTGCTGAGGCTGCGGCCGCCCTTGCGTGCTTCGGTGACGATCAGCAAAACCAGCAGAACGACGAAGATACCGACCAGCAGATAGTGATTTGTTGCGAATTCAATCAGGTGAGCAACCATCGGAGGGTGTTCCAGGCCATTAAAAATGTTGGCCAGTATACACAGCCCCCAAGGTCGGCCAAAGCCCGCCGGGCAGGGTTATCGCCAGTAATTCTCATTGCCGGGCTACAGCCCGTCGGCCCGCGCCGTCGGGCCTGCAAGGTTAATTCGTCATTCGTGGCCAATTTGCCCTAAAATGCGTGTCTTTATCATCTGAACAACCGTGAGTGTGGGATTGATGACGAGCACGCCAAAACCCTTGGTCCTGATCATCCTCGATGGTTTCGGTCACAGCGAAAGCCACGAATACAACGCCATCTATTCGGCCAACACGCCAGTCTACGATCGCCTGCGCGCCACCCAGCCGCACGGCTTGATCTCTGGCTCCGGCATGGATGTCGGCCTGCCGGACGGGCAGATGGGCAACTCCGAGGTCGGTCACATGAACCTCGGTGCTGGCCGCGTGGTTTACCAGGACTTCACCCGGGTGACCAAGGCGATCAAGGACGGCGAGTTCTTCACAAACCCCGTGCTGTGCGGCGCGGTCGACAAGGCCGTCGGCGCCGGCAAGGCGGTGCACATCCTTGGCCTGCTGTCCGATGGCGGCGTGCACAGCCACCAGGACCATCTGGTGGCCATGGCCGAGCTTGCCGCCAAACGCGGTGCCGAGAAAATCTACCTGCACGCCTTCCTCGACGGTCGCGACACCCCGCCGAAAAGCGCGCAATCCTCGATCGAACTGCTCGACGCCGCCTTCGCCAAACTGGGCAAGGGCCGCATCGCCAGCCTGATCGGCCGCTACTACGCCATGGACCGCGACAACCGCTGGGACCGCGTATCGGCTGCCTACAACCTGATCGTCGACAGCAGCGCCGAATTCACCGCCGACACCGCCCTGGCCGGCCTTGAAGCCGCCTACGCCCGCGACGAGAGCGACGAATTCGTCAAGGCCACGCGCATTGGCGAAGCGGTAAAGGTCGAAGATGGCGACGCAGTGATCTTCATGAACTTCCGTGCCGACCGCGCCCGCGAGCTGTCGCGGGTGTTCGTCGAACCGGACTTCAACGAATTCCCACGGGCACGCCTGCCAAAACTGGCTGCCTACATCGGCCTGACCCAGTACTCGGCAAAAATCCCGGCGCCGGCCGCCTTTGCCCCTGGCAGCCTGAACAATGTGCTCGGCGAATACCTGGCGAAAAACGGCAAGACCCAGCTGCGCATCGCCGAAACCGAGAAGTACGCCCACGTCACCTTCTTCTTCTCCGGTGGTCGCGAAGAGCCGTTTGAAGGCGAAGAGCGCATCCTCATCCCGTCGCCGAAGGTCGCCACCTATGACCTGCAGCCGGAAATGAGCGCACCGGAAGTCACCGACCGCATTGTCGAAGCCATCGAGCAGCAGCGTTACGACGTGATCGTGGTCAACTACGCCAACGGCGACATGGTCGGCCACAGCGGCGTGTTCGAGGCCGCGGTCAAGGCCGTCGAGGCCCTGGACCTGTGCGTCGGGCGCATCGTCGAGGCGCTGGACAAGGTCGGCGGCGAAGCGCTGATCACCGCCGACCACGGCAACGTCGAGCAGATGGAAGACGAATGCACCGGCCAGGCGCACACTGCGCACACCACCGAGCCGGTACCGTTCATCTATGTCGGCAAGCGCAAGGTGCAGGTCCGCGAAGGCGGCGTGCTGGCCGACGTGGCGCCGACCATGCTCAAGCTGCTGGGCCTGGAAAAACCGGCAGAAATGACTGGCACCTCGATTCTGATCGACGGCTAAAGCCGTTAGCGACAAGCTGCAAGCCGCAAGAAAGAGCCCATTGACCCGCTTTTCTTGCCGCTTGTGGCTTGCCGCTTGTAGTTAAAGCCGTTTTTTTTGCCGCCTATGGCGGGCATACTAGGCCAGTCTCTATGCCTGGTGCCGCCCACCCCATGTTTCGCGCCCTGATCGTACTCGCCCTGTCTTGCCTGCTCAGTCCGGCTTTTGCCGATGAGCGCGCGCAAACCCAGCAGCAACTGGACGCTACGCGCCAGGACATTGCCGAGCTGAAAAAGATGCTTGGCAAGCTGCAGGAAGAAAAATCCGGCGTGCAGAAAGACCTGCGCTCAACCGAAACCGACATCGGCAAGCTGGAAAAGCAGGTGGAGGCCCTGCAACTCGAACTAAAAAAGACCGAAGGCGAACTGGAGCGCCTTGATACCGAGAAAAAAAAACTCCAGAGCGCCCGCATTGAACAGCAACGACTGATCGCCATCCAGGCCCGTTCGGCCTATCAGAATGGCCGCGAGGAGTACCTGAAGCTGCTGCTCAACCAGCAGAATCCGGAAAAATTCGCCCGCACCCTGACTTATTACGATTACCTGAGCCAGGCGCGCCTGACCCAGCTGCGTAATTTCAACGAGACCTTGCGCCAATTGGCCAACGTCGAAAAAGACATCAACCTGCAGCAGGCCCAGTTGCTGGCCCAGCAAGGCACCCTCGACAGCCAGCGCCAAGAGCTGGAAAAAGTCCGCACCGAGCGTAAAGAGGTGCTGGCCAAGCTCAACAACGACGTCAAGGCCCGCGACCAGAAGCTGCAGGCCCGTGAGCAGGACCAGGCCGACCTGAGCAAGGTGCTCAAGACCATCGAGGAAACCCTCGCCCGTCAAGCCCGCGAGGCCGAAGAAGCACGGCAAAAAGCCCTGCTCGCCGCCCAGGAAGCGGAAAAACAACGCCAGCGCGAAGCCCTCGCCGCCAACAGCAGCGACGCGCCGAAAAAGCCCAAGGCGCTTCCCGGCCCGCTGGTGTCCAGCAGCGGCGAAACCTTCGGCGGGGCTTTTTCTGCTGCACGGGGAAAACTTCCATGGCCCGTCAATGGTCGATTGCTGGCACGCTTTGGCGAAACCCGCGGCGATGACTCACGGGCCAAGTGGGACGGGGTAATGATCAGCGCCTCCCAAGGCAGCCAGGTGCGCGCCGTGCATGGCGGCCGGGTAGTGTTTGCCGACTGGTTGCGCGGCGCTGGACTTCTGGTCATTCTCGACCATGGTAATGGTTACCTGAGCCTGTACGGCCATAACCAGAGCCTGCTCAAGAGCGCCGGCGATGTGGTCAAGGCCGGTGAGGCCATCTCCACCGTCGGCAACAGCGGTGGCCAGGACAGCTCGGGGCTGTATTTCGCCATCCGCCAGCAGGGCCGCCCCAGTGACCCCGCACAATGGTGCCGTGCCCAGGGATAGGCAACACCCCTTATTTGACGGCGTAGCGCAACTTCGGGCTGCGCCGATGCTCTACGGAGCGCTACCAGGATCAGGAGTTCGTTCGACATGCTGCAATCGCCTCGCCTCACCTCGCTGGCCCTGACCATCGCCATGGTCCTCGGCGCGCCCCTGGCCCGCGCGGCCGAGCCGGCCAAGCCCGCCGCGATTCCAGCGACGACGGTCTCGGCACCCTCGGCCAAGGCACCGCTGCCGCTGGAAGAGCTGCGCACCTTCGCCGAGGTCATGGACCGCATCAAGGCTGCCTATGTCGAACCGGTAGACGACAAGACCCTGCTGGAAAACGCCATCAAGGGCATGCTCAGCAACCTTGATCCGCACTCGGCCTACCTCGGCCCGGAGGACTTCCTCGAACTGCAGGAGAGCACCAGCGGCGAGTTCGGCGGCCTGGGCATCGAAGTGGGCATGGAAGACGGCTTCATCAAGGTGGTCTCGCCGATCGACGAGACCCCGGCCTCGCGCGCCGGCATCGAAGCTGGCGACCTGATCGTCAAGATCAACGGCCAGCCGACCCGTGGCCAGACCATGACCGAAGCGGTCGACAAGATGCGCGGCAAGGTCGGCGAGAAAATTACCCTGACTTTGGTGCGCGACGGCGGCAACCCGTTCGATGTCACCCTTGCCCGTGCGGTCATCCAGGTCAAGAGCGTCAAGAGCCAGATGCTCGAAGACGGCTACGGCTACATCCGCATCACCCAGTTCCAGGTCAAGACCGGCGAAGAAGTCGGCAAGGCCCTGGCCAAGCTGCGCAAGGACAACGGCAAGAAGCTGCGCGGCCTGGTCCTGGACCTGCGCAACAACCCAGGCGGCGTACTGCAATCAGCCGTGGAAGTGGCCGACCACTTCCTCACCAAGGGCCTGATCGTCTACACCAAGGGCCGCATCGCCAACTCCGAGCTGCGCTTCTCCGCCGACCCGGCCGATGCCAGCGAAGGCGTGCCATTGGTGGTGCTGATCAACGGCGGCAGCGCCTCGGCCTCGGAAATTGTCGCCGGCGCCCTGCAAGACCAGAAACGCGGCGTGCTGATGGGCACCGACAGTTTCGGCAAGGGCTCGGTGCAAACCGTACTGCCGCTGAACAACGACCGCGCACTGAAGATCACTACTGCGCTGTACTTCACCCCCAACGGCCGCTCGATCCAGGCCCAGGGCATCGTCCCGGACATCGAGGTGCGCCGCGCCAAGATCACTGCCGAGCAGGACAGCGAGAACTTCAAGGAAGCCGACCTGCAAGGTCACCTGGGCAACGGCAACGGCGGCGCTGACCGTCCGTCGGGCAAGGCCGGCAGTGCCAAGCCACGCCCACAGGACGATGATTACCAGCTGAGCCAGGCCCTGAGCCTGCTCAAGGGCCTGAGCATCACCCAGGGTAAATAAGGCCAGTCGATGCGTTACCTGCTGTTGGCCCTGTTGTACCTGATGAGCGGCGTCGCCCTGGCGGCGCCCGCTCATGGGGGCAAGGCCTACCTGACACTGATCATCGACGACCTGGGGCAGAACCCTGCGCGCGACTCACGCACCCTGGCCCTGCCCGGGCCGGTGACCCTGGCGATCATGCCCGATACCCCGCATGCCACCGACTTCGCCCGCCAGGCCCATCGCGCCGGCAAGACGGTGATCCTGCACATGCCCATGGACCCGGCGACCGGCCCCTACGCCTGGCACCCCGGCACGCCGCTGCCGGAGCTGGAACGACGGCTGAACGCGGCGCTCGACAAAGTCCCCTATGCCGTCGGCATCAACAACCACATGGGCAGCCGCATGACCGCCGAGCCTGCGGCTATGGCCTGGTTGATGGGAGAATTGCAGCGCCGCGGCCTGTTCTTCGTCGACAGCCGCACCAGCGCCGCCACGGTAGCCGCCAAATCCGCGCAGGACATCAGCCTGGCCAGCGTCTCGCGGGATGTCTTTCTCGATGACGTGCGTACCACCGACGCCATTGCCGGCCAGCTGCAACAGGGCATCGCCCTGGCGCGCAAGCAGGGCACAGCAGTGCTGATCGGCCATCCTTATCCACAGACCCTGGAGGTGCTCGAGCGCGAACTGCCCAAGCTCAAGGCCCAGGGCATCGAATGGATCGAAATAGCGCAGATGATCGCCGAGCGCGGCAACCGGGCGATGCCGGCTCACGGCAAGCAGGGCCTTTACAGCCCTGCTCGTGCGGCCCAGTGAGCCTTCGTCAATCCCAGGGAAGGATTCGTTCGAGCTGACTGGCCTTCAGGTCTGCCCGATAGATCTCCAGGAACTGCTGGTTAGTCTTCGCCGCCTGCAACTGTGTCTCGCGTCCCCACGTGCGCTCGGCCCAGAGTTTCAGATGGCCTTTGCTGAACTGACGCCGGTTGGCGGCCTGGGAGCTGTAGTGCAGATGCACTTCCCATAAACCGCTGTCCCGCACAGGCCCTTGCGCCTTGCGCACCTCATAGACATCCAGGTAATCGTCAGCTGCCAGCCTCTTGCGCTCAACGGTCCTGGCGATGGTGATCTGCCCTTCAGCGTGAAGGTAGGCAAGACTTTCACCCGTCGGTCGACTGCTGGCCAGATGCAGCGTCTTCAGCAGAGTGCGCTTGCGCTCATTCAAGTGGCTGATGCTCTGCTCCACAGTTGCTCGCAATGCACTGTCATTGGCTGCGGCGTCTGTGCCTTCAAGCATTTTGGCTACGCGCTGAAGTTTCTCGACATGACGTTCGATGACAAAAGACAAGCTGTGTGGTTCGTTCGAGGCGATGTAGCGCTTTGCCAGGGCGATTACACCGGCAACCTCGGTGTTCAGGCGCGGAGCCTGAGTACGTGCCTGCGCCCGCTCACTGGCGGTCACGGGCGCAGACTCAACCGGGAGCGTGGCCTCCACCACTTCGACCCAGACGTCACCCTGCTGGTGGTAGGTGCCAAGCACCTTTTTGCTCACGGGGTCACGCTGCTCGACCACTGGCTCGCCGAGCAGTTGCGTCTCTTCGCCGACCAGTGTTTTGCCTCCTCGCAAATGAACCACTCGACGCATGCCGGTCCGTGGCTTGTACGGCAAACGCTTGAACGGTAGCGGGGTCTTCCATTGCTGCTCGCGAACGGCCGCCTCCAGCTCAAGCTCCGCCGTCGCTTTAACCAGCCGCACCTGCTCCTTGTAATAATTGAGTGCCTGCTTGTTTACCGCCACACCACCAAAGCGCTCAAGATAGTCGACCATGGTCAAGGCATTGGCATACTCACTCTGCACGCTTTGCAGACCGCTGATGGTTTCTTCTGAGGTAAAGTTGCCGCTGATCAATTCATCCAGGGTACTGCCTGCACCGCTGACGGACTTGCCAATCAGGTAATCGTTGGTGGAAACAAGTGTCTGCTCATCGGCGCCAGACAGTCGTTCCAGCGAGAGCTCGGCAAGGTCCCTGATCAGGTCTGTTCTCAGTTGCAATGTTGTCACTGAGCGCTGACCAACAATACTGTGGACCTGCTCCTGCTTGCCGTCATAGGCAATAGTGCCGTCGTTCAATGTATTAATCAGCAGCACGTCCAGTTTTTCCATTATCTCCTGTATACGCAGCTGCAATGGCACCACAGCCATATGCCTTGCTCGGTAGGTGTTGTACACCGCCGCCTGTTCCGGGGTTGCCGGCAAGGTTACTATTTGTTTGCGAAGCGCAGCTAACTCATCGAACCTGGCCAGCAATATCAGTTCATCATGGACCAACACATAGTTCCTGAGGAGCTGCTTGCGCACCATGCCCCGTCGCTGTTTCATCGGCCTTGCCGTGACTTCAGGCATGAATTTGGCGTACTTCGGCGTGAGCAGCTCTTTCATGCTGACCTCCACCTTCAGGTCGATATTGATTGACTGTTCCAATGTGTCGATCAGCGCCCTGCGTGTCGTGTCCAGCATGCCCTTCTTATCAGCAATCTTCATACCTGTACTGTCGAGCAATGCGCTGAGACCTTCAGTGGTATCACCTTGATCAGTACGCGCCTGCAAGCTATCGCGCAGGTTCAGCAACCTCTGCAACTCACTCGAATGCTCCGCCATCGATGCCCACTGCGGTGTTATCTTGGCGACCAGTGCATTGTTTTTCAGGTCCAGTTCACCGATCTCGGACTGCAGCTTGCTGACCGCTTCCTGGTTGGCGTCCTGTTGCCCAGCCACTCGCCGCTTGGGGCCCCCTCCTCTGAGCCGCAGCTTCAGATCAAACTGCCACGAATTGTTGTCCAGGGTCAGCCAGGGGCCAGTCTGGCCTTGCTCGTCGACCACCTGCTCCCCTTGGGCGTCCGCCCTGACGGCATAAACATGACCTTCAATCGACGCGTAGTATCGTTCCCCAAGCAGGTAAAGCCCCCGGTACGGCCCTTGGCTCAACGGCGAATGATTCTCCAGTGAAGTCGCTGAGCGGTAACTGGAGAGCGGTCGAGGATAATCCGTCGGGCTCAGCTTGAGCCCCCGTGGCCCATACCAGGAAAAGTCCAGCTCCAGGTCCGCTTTCCCCCGCAGAGCAGCGCGCGGAAAGGTTTTGCCCTGGACAGCATTGACCCGGGGGAGGGAGGGAATGACCCGGCGCCGCGGACCAAAGACCGGAATCTCACGTTTGTCTGCGGCAACTGGCGGCTCGACCTTCGGCAGGCTGGCGTGAAACAACACCATGACCAGGTTGAGCAGCAGATCGACCACTGCCGTTGATTTTTCGAACTCATTGCCATTTTTCAATGCATCTGCATCTGCATGCACCGTCAGCGCACCTTGAACGAGCCAGGCAAGCACAGCCGCTGGGCCCCGTAAAAACGGCGTCGCCACGCTGAACAGCAGGTTGAACAACAAGCCTACACCCTCGAGCAACATCGCCCAGCGGTCTTCGGCATTGGAGATCGTCTCGCGCTCGGCCAGCTCCACCAGCATCTGCGTATTGGCCATGTACAAGTTGGTGTCCGCCCCCGGTTGCCAGCCCTGCAACTCCAGCTGTGCCGGCTGAACGGGCTCCAGCTCCAGTTGAGTATCGAGAACAGGCCGAAGCAGATGCGGCTCCTGGAAACCGCCATTGGCATATACCCGCTGAGCGTCGCTGCTCATCCAGGCCAAAATGCCTTGCTGCAGCCCCTCGTCTGCCAGGATCTGTTCAAGCAACGCCTGCTGGTTGGCAAACTCCTGGAAAGGCTTTTCAGCGCTCATTGGCCGGTAGAGCACGACCTTTCCCGCAGCGTGCGCCGAGATAAACACAAAGGTATTGGTCACTCGATCGGCTTCGCTGGCAGCCTCCTCACGCTTGAACGCCAAAGGCGCCAACAGGCTTTGACCCTCACCGCTGTCCGCTCGAAAGAACGCGACAACACGCTGGTAACCGGTTTCAGACAGCGCTCCATCGATCTTGGCCTTGAGCGCAAGGAGCGGCAACTGGCTTGCCTGCTCCATGGCAAACAGGCTAATCCGCTCAACGTTCTGCTCCGCATCCTGAAGTTTTTTGCTCAGGTACTGGGGGTAGGTGCGACCGAGATCTGCACGCTGGACCAGCGCTTTCAGGTAATCGGTAGTCAACCAGGACCATAGCTGCTGGTCGGTTTTATGCGTGATTTTTTCCAACCTGGCGCCCTTGGCCGAGCCCAGGTTGCCAATGGCAAATTCAGTCAGGGACAATCGCTTGATCTCAACACTCCCTGACGATGTACCCGCAACCCCGCGCGCCAACCAGAACTCCAGCACCAGGTCATCGGCGTCATAGTTAGCCTCGCTCGGATGGTCAGCGCGCATCAGTTCCAGCAGGGACTTGCGCGTGAAGGCGCGTAGATCAAGGATGCCATCAAGGGAGGATTTGCCGTTGGAGCTGGCTTGCGCGACCAGCAGATCCAGCACCCGCGCACGGTACTCCAGTCGATCAGCCAGGGAAGCTTGACGTAACCATTGCGGCAGTTCGGATTCGCCCTGCCGTAACTGCAAGAGCCGGTAAGGATGTGCGCTGAAGAAAGACGCTGGATCGGTCAAGGCAGCGTACCCCTGCTCCAGCTCGACTACGGTGCTGAAATGCCGCCCGTTCACAGGCTCCAGACCTTCAAGCAGCAAGTTCAGGAGCACTGCCCCCTGCATCGCGAACATGTCGGTTGTGATGGGGTATCGATCCCAACCGAATGAATCAAGCTGATACTCAAGGGCCAGCCCATCACTCAGGCTTTGGGCCATGCTGTCCAGCGAATCAAAGGCATCGATACGCCCACTGGGCTTGCACAACAGAACGATGTTGCGATCGGCCAATGTCAGTGTCACCAACAGGTCCGGCAGCAACTGCTGGTAACGGGCCTCGCCACTAGCCACCGTGACATCAAGCACAAAAACTTCAGGCACCCCGCTGGGATTGTGCCACTTGGTGCTATTACTCGCCGCCAACAGCGCATAAATGCAGTTGCGCTGCTCATCATCCAGGCCTTGTGCTTCAACCCCGCTGGCCAGGGCGGCCTTGAGCATGTGACTCACCTCCTGCAGAGGCGTACCCCCCGAACGGCTTCGCGCCTGCCAGAAGTCGACCTGGGCGCGATGAAGAAACGGCTCGACATTGGCCAGCAGCTCATTGAGCGCGTCAGTGACCAGGGTCAGATCAGGAAGTCTGTCCAGACCACCGGCCAGGTCGCGGTCATAAATGGGTCGGGGCGTAGGGGTAAAGCTCAGGAAACAATTGGTCAGCTCAACCCCGGTGAAATTGAAGGTTGATTGCGAGATGAGCTTTTCGAGAAAGACTTCGGCCAGTGACATTGTCGTCAATGTGTCGAGATCTTCAGGCTCTCGCGTACAGAGATAAATCTCTCTTGACTCGCGCAGTTGCGGGTAGCTTTTGTCGATTTCGGGGTATTGCTTGGCCAGCCGCTGCACCAATTGCTGATGCACTACAGCGCGCAGCGTTGGCCGGGAAGCAAACGCCAGACCGACAGTTTGCTCAAAGGAGTCCAAGGCGATGGTCATTGTCGTTGTCTCTGGGTAAGGGACCCGTGACGATAACGACACCTATCGCATTGCCTGCGTTAACTATTGCTCAGGACTTTTACAGGTAACGAGCGAACACCTGCTCGACAAAGCCGTCGCGGCGCATCTGCTCAAGGGCCTGCTGCAGTTTGTTCACCACCTCGTCCGGCACTTCGCGGTTGAGCGCCAGGTACAGCTCGGCACCGTGAAAACGCAGCACCGTCTTGAGCTTGCTCACACCTACCTGACGCGCCAGGTAGCGACCAGCCGGATCGCCACTGGCCCACAGGTCGATTTCGCCGTTCAGCAGTTTTTTCGCGTTGTCACGGTCGCGCAGCACCAGTACCGGGTTAAGGCCTTGCGCGGCCAGGTACTCGGCGATCGCATCACCCTTGTAGGCCCCGATGCGGTAACGCTTGGCCTCCTGGAGGTTGCTGACGGCAATCGGACTGCCTTCGGGGGCCAGCAAAATCCAGTCATCCGGCCCCAACGGCCCGACCCACTTGAACAGCTTTTCCCGCTCCGGCTGGCGGGCCATGACGAATACGCCGTAGCCGGGCGTTTGCAGGGCCTGCTCGTAGATGCGCTGCCAGGGGAAGCGCAAGGTCATGCTGTAGGGCACCCCGGCGCGCTTGAACATCTCGCGCACCAGGTCCGCGGCAATGCCGTTGATGCCATCGTCACGGGCGAAGCTCTTGCCGTTGATGGCCATGTTATAGGGCGGGAAGTTTTCGGTGAGCAGCACCACAGGCTCGCTGGCGCGGGCGAGGTGGCTGAACGACAGGCAACTGCACAACAACAGGACAAGACGCTTGAACATGATGGCACCGGGCTCCTTGGCAACGCCAAGAGTGCCGGGGCCTGCTGCGCCTGTCCAGTCTGCACCGGTATCACAACAAAAAGGGCCCTGTTCCTGCGAACAGAGCCCTTGCGGTGCATCAGCCGTTGTCAGCTATAGACACGCCCCAGCAACTGGCGGTGGCTTTCGAACTGATCGAGCACATCACGGGTGATCTGCTCCGGGGTGAAGCCCATCAGGTCGTACTCCTGGCTGCCATTGTGCAGGTACACCTCGGCGCGGTAGAAGCGCTGGCGCACTTCCGTCTCGCCTTCCACCGGTGCCTCGCTCGGCGCGGCCAGGTAACCGTCCAGGCTCACTTCATAAACGAACGGATTGCCTTCTTCCATGTCGATGCGCAGGCCCATGGCCGAGCGCGACTGGCCGACCCGGGTCTGCACCTGGAAGCCCAGGGTCTGCAACTGCGCAGCCGCTTCCTTGAGCGCCGGGCTGACGCGCTTGTCCATGAAGCGCTGAACGATGGCCTGGGTTGGCTGCAGGTCCAGCTGGCTCAGGCGCTCGCTGAAACCGCGACGACCACGGGCAGCCAGTTCGGCCTGCTCCTGCTCGACCTGGCTGTCCTGCTTCATGGCCTTGTACAGGCCGAACATGAACAGCACCAGCACCACCGAGAACGGCAGCCCCGCCAGTACCACCATGGTCTGCATGGCCTGGAAGTTACCGGCCAGAAGCAAACCGATGGTGACCACGGTAATGATCGCCGACCAGAGGATACGCAGCCAGTTCGGTGCATCTTCGTCGACATGGCCGCCTTTGCAGGAAAGGTTGGCCATCATCACCGCGCCGGAATCGGCCGGGGTCAGGAACAGTACGAAGCCAACGAAAATCGCGACACCGACCACGATCTTGGCGAACGGATAGTGCTCGAGCAACTGGTAGATCGACATCGCCGGCTGTTCCAGCGCTGTTCGCCCAAGCTCCACCGCGCCCTGGTTCATGACCAGGTCCAGCGCCGAGTTGCCGAAGATCGACAGCCAGGCCAGGGTGAAGCCCAGCGGGATCAGCAGTACGCCGGCGACCAGCTCGCGCACGGTACGACCGCGCGAAATGCGGGCAATGAACATACCGACGAACGGGCCCCAGGAAATCCACCAGGCCCAATAGAACACGGTCCACAGGCCCAGCCAGCGCTCGGACTTGTCACTGTCGCCTTCATAGACGTACAGGTCGAAGGTCTTGAGCACCACGCCGTTGAGGTAGTCGCCGATGTTCTGCACGAAGCTGTTGAGCAGGTGCAGGGTCGGGCCGTTGAGCAGCACGAACAGCAGCAGGCCGCTGAACAGGATGATGTTGAGGTTGGACAGGCGGCGGATGCCGTTCTCCACACCCGACACGGCGGCGATGGTCGCCACGGTGCTCATCACCAGGATCACGATCAGCAGGTTGGTGTCGCTGTGCTGCATGCCGAACAAATATTCCAGGCCCGAGGATACCTGCATCGAGCCAATGCCCAGGTTGGTCACCAGGCCCAGCAGGGTCACGAACATGCCGAAGATATCGACAGTGTGGCCTGCGGCGCCCTTGACCCAACGCTCGCCGACCAGCGGGTACAGCGCCGAGCGCAGGGCCAGCGGCTGGTTGTGGCGGTAAGCGAAGTAGGCAACGGACAGGCCGACCAGGGCATAGATCGCCCAGCCATGCAGGCCCCAGTGCAGGAAGGTCAGCTGCAGGCCTTCACGGGCCGACTGCAGGCTGGCCGGTGCGCCTTCAGGCGGGTTGAAGTAGTGATCCAGCGGCTCGGACGCACCGAAGTACAGCAGCGAGATACCGATACCGGAGGAGAACAGCATCCCGGCCCAGGCACCGTAGCTGAAGTCCGGCTTGTCATCCTTGCCGCCAAGCTTGAGCTTGCCGAAGTTGGAGAAGGCCAGAACGATGACGAACAGCAGGTAGCCGCCAATCACCAGCATGTAGTACCAGCCGAAGCTACGCGACAACCAGGCCTGAGCCTCGTTCAGCACGCGGCCGGCGGTTTCGGGAACTGCGATCAGCAAGGCAGTCAACAACAGGATCAGCAACGTCGAGGTGAAGAACACCACGCTGTTGACCCGGACCCTCTCGGCAGGGGTCTTGATTAGGGAGGCAGAACTCATTGCACATATGCTCCGGGCAGTGCGAGAGAAACACGAAACAATCGTTACCCGAGCAAATGGTGCAATAGCCCCACAGCTGCAGGTGTTATAAAAGCACCTTGAAAAAACCGTGATCCCGAATCGATTGCGTTGAAAAAAACAGGCCGAAAACCCCGTCCCGAGGGTTGGCCGCGCGGTGCTATACCGCTCGGCAGATCTGTTCAACGCGCCGTTTACACCCGTCAACACCTTGTATTCCGGGGGTTCCACGTCTTTTTGGGGTGCCAATTTGTGCAAACCGCAGGTAGGAAAAACCTGTCAATTGCACAGATTGTCGCAGAGCTTATTCTTTGTTGATTGAACGTTCAATCAAAACAAAATAGACTGGCCTTCGCCGAGGCAGCCGCTCGTCGACTGCTCGCAGGCCTGAGGAGATTTGCAAGATGCCCAAGGTCGGTATGCAACCCATCCGCCGTCAGCAGTTGATCGAAGCCACGTTGCTGGCCATCGACCAGGTCGGCATGGGTGACGCCAGCATTGCGCTGATCGCCCGTTTGGCCGGTGTGTCGAATGGCATCATCAGTCACTACTTTCAGGACAAGAACGGCCTGATCGCAGCGACCATGCGGTACTTGATGAGCGTGCTGAACGAGAACGTCGTCGCCAACCGGCAGGCGCTCAAGGACAACAGCCCGCGCGCCCACCTGCAGGTGATCATCGAAGGCAACTTCGACGCCAGCCAGGTCAACGGCCCGGCAATGAAAACCTGGTTGGCCTTCTGGGCCTCCAGCATGCACCAGCCGTCTTTGCACAGGTTGCAGCGGATCAACGATCACCGCTTGTATTCCAACCTGTGCTGCCAGTTCCGCCGCGCCCTGCCGTTGCCAGAAGCACGCAGCGCGGCCCGCGGGCTGGCAGCCTTGATCGACGGTCTGTGGCTGCGCGGTGCGCTGTCCGGAGACGCTTTCGACACCGACCAGGCGAAACAAATCGCTTACGAATACATGGATTTACAACTGGCGAAACAGACGAGCCCGGACACGCAAAACCAGGCCTCTGAACCACCGCGCGTCGCGATTGCCAAACAAGCAGGAGCGCTGCACGGATAGCCAAACACACATATGCACTTGCGAGGACACTATGGCCCGTTTCGAACTGCAAAAACTCTACATTGATGGTGGTTATGTCGACGCTTCCAGCGACGCTACCTTCGACGCCATCAACCCGGCCAACGGCGAAGTCCTCGCCCAGGTGCAACGCGCTACCGAAGCCGATGTCGAGCGCGCGGTAGAAAGCGCCGAACGTGGCCAGAAAGTCTGGGCAGCGATGACCGCCATGCAGCGTTCGCGCATCCTGCGCCGCGCCGTCGACATCCTGCGCGAGCGCAACGATGAACTGGCCGCCCTGGAAACCCTGGACACCGGCAAGTCGTACTCCGAAACCCGCTACGTCGACATCGTCACCGGCGCCGACGTGCTGGAATACTACGCAGGCCTGGTACCGGCCATCGAAGGCGAGCAGATCCCGCTGCGCGACAGCTCGTTCGTCTACACCCGCCGCGAGCCGCTGGGCGTGACCGTCGGTATCGGCGCCTGGAACTACCCGATCCAGATCGCCCTGTGGAAATCCGCACCAGCCCTGGCAGCCGGTAACGCGATGATCTTCAAGCCGAGCGAAGTCACCTCGCTGACCACCCTGAAACTGGCCGAGATCTACACCGAAGCCGGCCTGCCAGACGGCGTGTTCAACGTCCTGACCGGCAGCGGCCGCGAAGTCGGCACCTGGCTGACCGAGCACCCGCGCATCGAGAAAATCTCCTTCACCGGCGGCACCACCACCGGCAAGAAAGTCATGGCCAGCGCTTCGAGCTCGACGCTCAAGGAAGTCACCATGGAACTGGGCGGCAAGTCGCCGCTGATCATCTGCGACGACGCCGATCTGGATCGCGCCGCCGACATCGCCATGATGGCCAACTTCTACAGCTCGGGCCAGGTCTGCACCAACGGCACCCGCGTGTTCGTCCCGGCCTCGATGAAAGCGGCTTTCGAAGCCAAGATCGCCGAGCGCGTTGCGCGCATCCGCGTTGGCAACCCTGAAGACGAAAACACCAACTTCGGCCCGCTGGTCAGCTTCGCCCACATGGAAAGCGTGCTGGGCTACATCGCCAAGGGCAAGGAAGAAGGCGCACGCGTTCTGTGCGGCGGCCAGCGTCTGACCGAAGGCGAATTCGCCAAGGGCGCATTCGTGGCACCGACCGTGTTCACCGACTGCCGCGACGACATGACCATCGTCAAGGAAGAAATCTTCGGCCCAGTGATGAGCATCCTCTCCTACGAGACCGAAGAAGAAGTCATCCGCCGTGCCAACGACACCGAATACGGCCTGGCCGCGGGCGTCTGCACCAACGACATCAGCCGCGCCCACCGCATCATCCACCAGCTGGAAGCCGGTATCTGCTGGATCAACGCCTGGGGCGAGTCGCCAGCCGAAATGCCGGTTGGCGGTTACAAGCAATCCGGTGTTGGCCGCGAAAACGGCGTGAGCTCGCTGGCTCAGTACACTCGTATTAAATCGGTGCAGGTGGAACTGGGTGCGTACAACTCGGTTTTCTGAGGTGACACGTAGCCAGATGCTCTGAAGCCTCAAGCTTCGAGCTGCAAGCTGCAAGTAAAAGCCGGTGCGCGTTATGCCAACCGGCACTTGCAGCGCCCACTAAATCGCGAGCCTTGCACGACCGCTTTTTCTTGCGGCTTGTAGCTTGAGGCTTGCAGCTGCTTTCGGAGAAAGCCATGGAATATGACTACATCATCGTCGGTGCCGGCTCTGCCGGTAACACCCTGGCGACCCGCCTGACCGAAGACGAAGGCGTTACCGTCCTGCTGCTCGAGGCCGGTGGCCCAGACTACCGCATGGACTTTCGCACCCAGATGCCAGCCGCGCTGGCGTTCCCGCTGCAAGGCCGTCGCTACAACTGGGCCTACGAGACCGACCCGGAGCCGCACATGGACGGCCGCCGGATGGAATGCGGTCGCGGCAAGGGCCTGGGTGGCTCGTCGCTGATCAACGGCATGTGCTACATCCGCGGCAACGCCATGGACTTCGACGGCTGGGCAAAATTGCCAGGCCTGGAAGACTGGAGCTACCTGGACTGCCTGCCGTATTTCCGCAAGGCGGAAACCCGCGACATCGGCGCCAACGATTATCACGGTGGCGAAGGCCCGGTCAGCGTCACCACGCCTAAAGCCGGCAACAACCCGCTGTTCCACGCCATGGTCGAAGCCGGCGTACAAGCCGGTTACCCGCGCACCGAAGACCTCAACGGCTACCAGCAGGAAGGTTTCGGCCCAATGGACCGTACCGTCACGCCTAAAGGCCGTCGCTCCAGCACCGCCCGCGGCTACCTGGACACTGCCAAAAAGCGTTCGACCCTGACCATCGTCACCCACGCCCTGAGCGATCGCGTGCTGTTCGACGGCAAGCGCGCTGTTGGCGTGAGCTACCTGGTCGGCGCCAGCGAAGAGCGCGTCGAAGCCCGTGCGCGCAAGGAAGTGATCGTCTGCTCCGGCGCCATCGCTTCGCCGCAACTGCTGCAGCGCTCCGGCGTTGGCCCGCGTGCTCTGCTCGAAAGCCTCAACGTGCCTGTGGTTCACGACCTGCCGGGCGTGGGCGAAAACCTGCAGGACCACCTTGAGCTGTACCTGCAGTACGCCTGCACTCAGCCGGTATCGCTGTACCCGTCGCTGCTCTGGTACAACCAGCCGGCCATCGGTGCCGAGTGGCTGTTCAAGGGCACCGGTATCGGCGCCAGCAACCAGTTCGAAGCGGGCGGTTTCATCCGTACGCGCGAAGAGTTCGAATGGCCGAACATCCAGTACCACTTCCTGCCGGTAGCGATCAACTACAACGGCAGCAATGGCGTACAGGAACACGGCTTCCAGGCCCACATGGGGTCGATGCGCTCGCCTAGCCGCGGCCGTATCCAGCTGAAGTCGAAAGACCCGCGCCAGCACCCGAGCATCCTCTTCAACTACATGGCCACCGAGCAGGACTGGCAGGAATTCCGTGACGGCATCCGCCTGACCCGCGAAATCATGGCCCAGCCTGCACTGGACGCCTACCGTGGCCGCGAAATCAGCCCGGGCGCCGACGTGCAGACTGACGAAGAACTGGACAAGTTCATCCGCGAGCACGCCGAAACCGCGTTCCACCCGTCCTGCTCGTGCAAGATGGGCGACGACGACATGGCCGTGGTCGACGGCCAGGGCCGCGTGCATGGCATGCAGGGCCTGCGTGTGGTCGATGCCTCGATCATGCCGATCATTATCACTGGCAACCTCAATGCCACCACGATCATGATCGCCGAGAAAATCGCCGACAAGATCCGCAACCGCCAGCCGCTGCCACGCAGCACCGCCAAGTACTATGTCGCCAACGGCGCGCCGGTCAAAGGCAAGGCGATGCGTGAGGTCAAGCAGGCCTAAGCCTTTTTCGCGGGGCAAGCCCGCTCCTACCTGTGGGAGCGGGCTTGACCCGCGATGAGGCCCGCAAGTAGCAACACAATAAGGCACTCCAAGGAGTGCTTTTTTTGTCCCCGCGATTAACCCTTTACAGCCCGCCAACCCCTCAGGTTAGAATCCTTGGCACGCGACCTGCTTGATATTCGAAGCAAACCGCCCCTCCTTCCTGCTTTTCCCCGGAGTACTGCCTTTGGATGCGTCCACCATCAATAGCCTGTTCTTGATCGGCGCATTGCTGGTAGGTGCAAGTATTCTGGTCAGCTCACTGTCATCGCGCCTGGGCATCCCGATCCTGGTCATCATCCTTGCGGTCGGCATGATTGCCGGGGTCGACGGTGGCGGCATCATCTTCAACAATTACCCGACCGCCTACCTGGTGGGCAACCTGGCGCTGGCGGTGATCCTCCTCGACGGCGGCCTGCGCACGCGGGTGGCGAGTTTCCGCGTGGCCCTGTGGCCGGCGCTGTCGCTGGCCACAGTCGGCGTGCTGATCACCACCGGCCTGACCGGCATGGTCGCCGCCTGGCTGTTCGACCTGAGCCTGATCCAGGGCCTGCTGATCGGCGCCATCGTCGGCTCCACCGACGCCGCAGCGGTATTCTCGCTGCTCGGCGGCAAAGGCCTGAACGAGCGGGTGACGGCAACCCTGGAGATTGAATCGGGCAGCAACGACCCGATGGCGGTGTTCCTCACCGTGACCCTGATCGAGATGATCGCCAGTGGCCAGACCGGCCTGCACTGGAGCCTGCTCACCCACCTGCTGCGCGAGTTCGGCATCGGCGGCCTGCTGGGCCTGGGTGGCGGCTGGCTGCTGCTGCAACTGGTCAACCGCATCAACCTCGCCGGCGGCCTCTATCCGATCCTGGTAGTGGCTGGCGGCCTGGTGGTGTTCTCGCTGACCAACGCCCTGCACGGCAGCGGCTTCCTCGCCGTGTACCTGTGCGGCCTGGTGCTCGGCAACCGGCCGATCCGTAGTCGCCATGGCATCTTGCACATGCTCGACGGCATGGCCTGGCTCGCGCAGATCGGCATGTTCCTGGTCCTCGGCCTGCTGGTCACACCGCACGACCTGCTGCCCATCGCCCTGCCGGCACTGGGCCTGGCGCTGTGGATGATCATCTTCGCCCGGCCACTGTCGGTAATCGCCGCCCTGCTGCCGTTCAAGGCTTTCCATGGCCGCGAAAAAGCCTTTATTTCCTGGGTCGGCCTGCGCGGCGCGGTACCGATCATTCTCGCGGTGTTCCCGCTGATGGCCGGGCTGCCCGATGCGCAGCTGTTCTTCAACCTGGCGTTCTTCATCGTATTGGTCTCGCTGCTGGTGCAGGGCACCAGCCTGCCGTGGGTGGCCAAGCTGCTGAAAGTGACAGTACCGCCAGACCCGGCGCCGATCTCCCGCTCGGCCCTGGAAGTGCACATCACCAGCGAGTGGGAGCTGTTCGTCTATCGCCTGGGCGCCGAAAAATGGTGCATCGGCGCCGCCCTGCGCGAGCTGAAAATGCCCGAAGGCACCCGCATCGCCGCACTGTTTCGCGGCCAGCAACTGCTCCATCCGTCGGGAAGTACCACCCTGGAAGTCGACGACCTGCTCTGCGTGATCGGCCACGAACACAACCTGCCGGCCCTCGGCAAGCTGTTCAGCCAGGCACCGCAGCGAGGCCTGGACCTGCGCTTCTTTGGTGACTTCGTGCTCGAAGGGGACGCAGAACTGGGGGCTGTAGCGGCGTTGTACGGTTTGCAGCTCGACGGTCAGGACCCGCACACGCCACTCAGCCGCTTCATCGCGCAGAAGGTTGGCGGCGCGCCGGTGGTCGGCGACCAGATCGAATGGAACAGCACCTTGTGGACGGTTGCAGTGATGGAAGGGAACAAGATCCTCAAAGTGGGCGTCAAATTCCCCGAAGGTACTCGACCCGGCCCAGGGTTGTTCCTTTAAACTCCGTTCTTCGCCTCTGCCTGTACGAATTTTCTGCCTATGTCCCTGCGCACGTTTTTAAGCGCAGCCCTGATCGGGCTGTGCCTGTCCTTCTCCCCGGTGTGGGCGGCGGAACCGCCGACCACGGCAGCGATCCAGAAAAGCCTGGACAAGATCGCCGAACGCAAGCTGCCCGAGGCTGAACAGAAAGCCCTGCAGCAGGTGCTCGAAAAGACCCTGGCCTTCCTCGGCAACAAAGAGGACAGCGAGAAGAAGCTCGCCGCGCTCAAGCACCAGCTCAACGACGCGCCGCGCCAGACCAGCGAAAACCAGCGCGAGCTGGCCAAGCTCAAGGACAGCAAGGTGATCCCGGTCACCCAGCGCTACGCTGCCTCCAGCGTGCCGCAGCTGGAGCAATTGCTGGCCGAGCGCACCACCGAGCAGGGCGAACTGCAAAAAGCGCTGTCCGAGGCCAACAGCCTGACCATCACCGCGCAGACCCGCCCCGAACGGGCCCAGGCAGAAATCAGCGCCAACCAGACCCGCACCCAGCAGATCAACACCAGCCTGAAGATCGGCAAGGACGGCGGCAAGCCGCTCAGCGCCGACCAGCGCAATCAGCTCAACGCCGAACTCGCCGCGCTCAACGCCCTGACCCTGCTGCGCCGCCAGGAACTGGCCGGCAACAGCCTGCTGCAAGACCTGGGCAACAGTCAGCATGACCTGTTGATCGAGCGCGCCGCGCGCCTGGAACAGGAGATCCAGGACCTGCAGACGCTGATCAACCAGAAGCGCCTGGCCCAGTCCCAGCAAACCGTCACCGAACAGTCGATCGAAGCGCAGAAAGCTGGCGGCAGCACCCTGCTGGCCACCGAAAGCGCCGCCAACCTCAAGCTCTCCGACTACCTGCTGCGCAGCACCGACAGCCTCAACGACCTGACCCAGCAGAACCTCAAGACCAAGCAGCAGCTGGACAGCCTGACCCAGAGCGACCAGGCCCTCGACGAGCAGATCAGCGTGCTCAAGGGCAGCCTGCTGCTGTCGAAGATCCTCTACAAGCAGAAGCAGGCGCTGCCGCACCTGAAGCTCGACCGCGACCTGGCCGACCAGATCGCCGACATCCGCCTGTATCAGTTCGAGATCAACCAACAGCGCGAGCAGATCAGCAGCCCGAGCAGCTATGTCGACAAGCTGCTCACCGCGCAACCGCCCGAGACCGTCACCCCGCAACTGCGCAAGGCCTTGCTGGAAGTGGCGATCACTCGCAGCGACCTGCTCGAACGCCTGAACCGTGAACTGAGCGCGCTGCTCAACGAATCGATCACCTTGCAGTTGAACCAGAAGCAACTGTTCAGCACCGCACAAAACCTGCGTGCAACCCTTGATGAGCAGATGTTCTGGATTCCCAGCAACAAGCCACTGGACCTGGAATGGCTGCGCAGCGTGCCCGAGCGCCTGCAAAAACAGGTTGTCAGCCTGCCTTGGGGTTCAGGCCTGCGCGAGCTGACCGACGGCCTGGCCCAGCGCCCGTTGCTGTTCCTGCCGTTGCTGTTGCTGATCGGCACCCTGCTGTGGCGGCGCAAATACCTGTATGCGCGCCTGACCAAGGTTCACCAGGATGTCGGCCACTTCAAGCGTGACAGCCAGTGGCACACGCCCCAGGCGATCCTGATCAACATCCTCCTGGCCATGCCCCTGAGCCTGGGTCTGGCCCTGTGCGGCTATGCCCTGCAGGTCGACGCCCGCGGGCAGAACGCCAACCTCGCCTCGGCGCTGTTCCAGGTGGCCCAGGCCTGGCTGGTGTTCTACACCGCCTACCGGATACTCGCCCCGGGCGGCGTGGCCGAGCTGCACTTTCGCTGGGAAAAGCCCCAGGTCGAATTCCTCCGTGGCTGGATCCGCCGCCTCGGCACCGTGGTCCTGGCCCTGGTCGGGGTGGTGGCGGTGGCCGAACATCAACCCTCGGCGCTGGCTGAAGACGTGCTCGGCATCGGCGTGGTGCTGACCTGCTATGCGCTGATGGCCTGGTTGCTCAGCCGCCTGCTGCTGAGCAGTCCCACCCACCGCAACACCTCGCTGTTTCGCAAGGCCGTGGGCGTGGCCTTTACCGCGTTGCCGGTGGCGCTGTTCATCGCCGTGTGCTTTGGCTATTACTACACCGCGCTCAAGCTCACAGACCGCCTGATCGATACCCTGTACCTGCTGATGTTCTGGCTGGTGATCGAAGCCGCCTTCGTCCGCGGCCTGGCCGTGGCTGCCCGGCGCCTGGCCTACCAGCGGGCGCTGAGCAAGCGCCAGGCGGCCAAGGAAGGCCTGGATGGCGAAGTGCTGGTCGAAGAGCCGACCCTGGACATCGAACAGGTCAACCAGCAGTCGCTGCGCCTGATTCGCCTGGCCCTGCTCGGCGGCTTCATCGCCGCCCTGTACTGGGTCTGGTCGGACCTGATCAGCGTGTTTGCCTACCTCGACAACATCACCCTGTACGAGTACACCAGCGGCACCGGCGCATCCATGAGCATGGTGCCGATCAGCCTGCGCGACCTGCTGGGCGCACTGGTGATCATCGGCATCACCATTGCCCTGGCCGGCAACCTGCCGGGCCTGCTCGAAGTACTGGTGCTGTCACGCCTGAACCTGGCCCAGGGCAGTGCCTACGCCACCACCACGTTGCTGTCCTACGTGATTGCCGGGGTCGGCTTTGTTTCCACCCTGTCAGCCCTGGGCGTCAGCTGGGACAAACTGCAATGGCTGGTGGCGGCACTGTCGGTGGGCCTGGGCTTCGGCATGCAGGAGATCTTCGCCAACTTCATCTCCGGGATCATGATCCTGTTCGAGCGCCCGGTGCGCATTGGCGACACCATCACCATCGGCAACCTCTCCGGCACGGTGAGCAAGATCCGCATCCGCGCCACCACCATCACCGACTTCGACCGCAAGGACATCATTGTCCCGAACAAGACCTTCATCACCGGGCAACTGATCAACTGGTCGCTGACCGACACCATCACCCGGGTAACCCTCAAGCTCGGCGTCGACTACGGCTCGGATCTGGACCTGGTGCGCACCCTGCTGCTCAAGGCCGCCAACGACAACCCGCGGGTACTCAAGGAGCCGGCGCCGATCGTCTACTTCCTGAACTTCGGCGAAAGCACCCTGGACCACGAGCTGCGCATGCACGTGCGCGACCTGGGCGACCGCAACCCGGTGCTCGACGAGATCAACCGCTACATCAACAAAGAGTTCAAGAAGCAACACATCAACATCTCCTTCCGGCAGATGGAGATCTACCTGAAGAACATGCAGGGCCAGGAATACAAGATGGTCCCGGTGGAAAACCTCGACAAGACCGTGCTGCCAAACGCCAGCAATGGCGAGAAGCCCGGCGACGAGGCCAGCGGCAAACCGGCCTGACTGGACGCCAGCGGCCATACCCTTGCAGAATGCTCAGGTTTTCTTCAGGAGATGGCCGTTGAAAGCCCTCGACGAACTGACTTTCGATAACCGTTTCGCCCGCCTGGGCGATGCCTTCTCTACTTCGGTGCTGCCCGAGCCGATTGCCGAACCGCGCCTGGTGGTCGCCAGCGAGGCAGCGATGGCGCTGCTCGACCTTGAGCCCACCGAGGCCCATTCGCCGATATTTGCCGAACTGTTCAGCGGCCACAAGCTGTGGGCCGAGGCCGAACCGCGGGCTATGGTTTACTCCGGGCACCAGTTCGGCTCCTACAACCCGCGCCTTGGCGATGGCCGCGGGCTGTTGCTGGGCGAGGTGCGCAACGACGCCGGCCAGTCCTGGGACCTGCACCTCAAGGGCGCCGGGCAGACGCCTTACTCGCGCATGGGTGATGGCCGCGCCGTGCTGCGTTCATCGATTCGCGAGTTTCTTGCCAGCGAGGCCCTGCCGGCCCTGGGCATCGCCAGCAGCCGCGCGCTGTGCGTGATCGGCTCGAGCACGCCGGTGTGGCGAGAAACCCAGGAGCGCGCGGCCATGCTGCTGCGCCTGGCGCCGAGCCATATCCGCTTCGGGCATTTCGAGTACTTCTACTACACCCGCCAGCCCGAGCAGCAGCGCATCCTCGCCGAGCACGTGCTCAACAGCCACTTTGCCGAGTGCAAGGACGAACCCGAGCCGTACCTGGCGATGTTCCGCACCATCGTCGAGCGCAATGCCGAGCTGATTGCCCGCTGGCAGGCCTATGGTTTTTGCCACGGGGTGATGAACACCGACAACATGTCGATTCTGGGCATCACCTTCGACTTCGGCCCCTACGCCTTCCTCGACGACTTCGACGCCAATTTCATCTGCAACCACTCCGATGACCAGGGCCGCTACAGCTACAGCAACCAGGTACCCATCGCCCACTGGAACCTCAGCGCCCTGGCCCAGGCCCTGACGCCGTTTATCAGCGTCGAAGCGCTTAAGGAAACCCTGGAGCTGTTCTTGCCACTATACGAGGCCCATTACCTGGACCTGATGCGCCGACGCCTGGGCCTGACCCAGGCAGAAGACGACGACAAGCTGCTGATCGAGCGCCTGCTGCAATTGATGCAGCCCGGCGCGGTGGACTACACCCTGTTCTTCCGCCATCTCGGCGACCAGCCTGCCGAGCAGGCCCTGCAGGTGGTGCGCGACGACTTCATCGATCTGGCCGGTTTTGACCTGTGGTCAGCCGATTACCTGGCGCGCCTGCAGCGCGAACCCGGCAACGCCGAGGGCCGGCGCGAGCGCATGCATGCGGTCAACCCGCTGTACATCCTGCGCAACTACCTGGCCCAGCGCGCCATCGAGGCGGCCGAGGGGGGTGACTACGAGGAAGTACGCCGCCTGCACCAAGTGCTGAGCAAACCGTTCGACGAGCAGCCGGGCATGCAGGCCTACGCCCAGCGGCCGCCGGAATGGGGCAAGCACCTGGAGATCAGTTGCTCGTCGTGAGGCTTACGCCTCAGCTGTCGAGCCACCAGTTGAGCAGGGTTTCATCCTCATCATCGTCCAGGTTGCGATAGATATTGGCGTAGTACCACTCGACACCGGTGCATTGGCGAAAGCGGTCGAACACTTCACGGATGGCTGCAAAACCGTTACGCGAGGGGATGGCAAGAGTCAGGTTGCCCTTGTAACGACCATCCAGAGTACCACCGAGCAGCGTCTGCACTTCGTCTTGCAGCGTGTCGACAGCCTCCTGGGGCAGGTCGTCGGCATAGATATGAATGCAGAAGTTGCCACCGCGCTGCAGCACTTCGGCACGCTGGTCCGGGTGGTTGATGCGGATGGTGTCGCCACGAGCCAGGTCGAGTGCCAACCCTGGTGACGACAGCAGCTCAAAGGTATTGGCATCGATCTGACGGACCGGCACGCTCTCGAAAGCTGGTTCGCCATTGGATCGGAAATCGACAAAAATGCGGATATGCGCTGAATGCTGGCAATCCATCGGGCACTCCATGGCCGGTGTACAAGGCACACATGCTAAACCATTGAACATAAAGGCGCGGGCTTGAACCGCGGACGACCGTAAACCGGTCGCAATTCCCGGAGCTGTCATGACTGACCCACTACTTATCCCCTGCCCCCACTGCAACGGCCTCAACCGCATCCCCGGCGAGCGCCTCGGCGACAGCCCTAAATGCGGCCGCTGCAAGAAACCGGTGCTGCTGAGCACGCCGTTCGATCTGCAACAGGGCGATTACGCCAGCCAGATCAAGGGCGACCTGCCGTTGCTGATCGATGTCTGGGCCGACTGGTGCGGGCCGTGCAAGTCGTTTGCGCCGATCTTCGCCCAGGCCGCCGCTCAGCTGAACGGGCGCTGCCGCCTGGCCAAACTGGACAGCGAGGCCAACCAGCAACTGGCCGGGCAATTGGCGATTCGCTCGATCCCCAGCCTGGTCCTGTTCAAAAACGGCCGGGAAGTGGCGCGCCAGAGCGGTGCATTCCCACTCCAGCAACTGCTGGAGTGGCTGCGCAGCCAGGGCGTCTAGGCGTTTTCTTCGAGCAGAGCGTGCAGCTCGACAAACTGCTGGGTCAGTTTATGCCGAGGCTCCAGGTGAATCAGCGGCAGGCTGGCCTGGTGTGATTCGCGCATCTTCACCGAACTGTTGAGGTACACCGGCAGCACCGGCAGGCCCTCGGCGATCAACTCGTCGAGCATCTGCTGGGGCAGGCTGGCGCGGGCCTGGAACTGGTTGACGACGATGCCTTCGACCTGCAGCTCTTCGTTGTGATCGTCCTTTAGTTCTTCGATCTCGGCCAGCAGGCCATACAGGGCCTGGCGAGAGAAGCTGTCGCAATCGAAGGGGATCAGCACACGATCGGCAGCGATCAGCGCCGAAACCGCATAAAAATTCAGCGCTGGCGGAGTGTCCAGGTAGATCCGGTCGTAGTCCTCGTCCAGCTCATCGAGCAGTTTGCGCAGCTTGTTGATCTTGTGCTTGGCCTCAAGCTTGGGCTGCAGTTCGGCAAGCTCGGCGGTGGCGGTCACCACATGCAGGTTGTCGAAGGGCGTTTCGTAGATATCGACCTTGTTCTTCTTGGCAAACGGCCCGGACGACAGGGTCTGCTTGAAGAAGTCGGCAATGCCCATGGGAATGTCCTCGCCGGTCAGCCCGGTGAGGTACTGGGTCGAATTGGCCTGGGCATCCAGGTCGATCAGCAGGGTCCGATAGCCTTCATTGGCACTCACCGCTGCCAGGTTGCAGGCAATGCTCGACTTGCCAACGCCACCTTTCTGATTGAATACCACGCGCCGCATGGAAAGACCTCCGTGTGTCTGGGGATGAGCGAGTATGTGCGGCCAATGACGGCTTGACCAGCCGCCAATGGCTCAAGTTTTCGGCGATCCGACCGAATAAACAACACCGCCATTGGTCGGGAAACCTCGGATCGGTCCGACGAATCTTCGGGACCGCTGTCTGTTGCAGACGACAATCCGTACAACCAATATTTGCTACACACCAACTCCACCGGGATAATGCGCGCCACTCGGCGATTGCGCCACACCCCTGTCAGGTCGTTGTTCCGAGTCACTCCCTCGGCAAGGAAGTCCCTCAGGGCGGGAAGTACAGCTAAGTGATCACATTCAATATCAGCCAGTGGCGCGCGTGGGCGCCAGGCCTGCAGACGGCTGCCGATTGGCAGGCCTGGAGCCAGGCACAGCACTGCCCGGCAGTGGCTGAACAGGCACCGGATGTGTCGTTTTTGCCGGCCATGCAGCGCCGGCGCCTGAGCCGACTGGCGCGCATGGCCTTTGCCGTGGGCTGGCCATTGGCCGAAGGAATGCAGGATTTGCCGCTGGTGTTCGTCTCCCGGCATGGCGAAACCCCACGCACCTTCGAGATACTCAGCGACCTGGCCAACGAGCAGCCGCTGTCGCCAACCCAGTTCAGCCTGTCGGTACACAACGCGGTGATCGGCCTGTGGTCGATCATGCGTGGCGAAACCAGCGAAATGACCGCCCTGGCCGCTGCCGGTGACGGTTTCGAACACGGCGTGATGGAAGCCGCCTGCCTGCTGCGCGAAGGCGCCCCGGCAGTGCTGCTGATAATCACTGAAGAACAGCCGCCCGCGGCCTACGGCCCGTGGATCGATGACGTGCCGTTTGCCTACGCCCTGGGCCTGCTGCTGACGCCTGGCGACGACTGGCAACTGACCCTGGGCGATAACAGCGCCGGCTCAGCCGCGAGCGAACCCCATGCCCTGAGCTGGTTGCGTTGCCTGCTCAAGGGCGAAAGCACCTGTACCCACACCTGGAAGAGTCGCACATGGAACTGGCAACGCAAGCCATAAGCAGACCACGCGACGCCTATTACTGGCGCCTGCTCGCCACCGCCGTCAGCTTCCTGCTGTTCGGTGTCGGCGGCCTGTGCCTGCGCCTGCTGGTGTTCCCGCTGCTGGCCTGCCTGCCCGGCGACGGCGTACGCCATCGCCAGCGCGCGCGGCACACCATCAGCTGGCTGTTCTGGCGTTTCATTCGTTTCATGGCCGCCAGCGGCGTGCTCACTTATGAGGTCAAGGGCGCGGAAAAACTCGGCCGCCCGGGGCAGATGATCATTGCCAACCACCCGTCGCTGATCGACGTGGTGTTCCTCATCGGCCTGGTACGCCAGGCCAACTGCGTGGTCAAGCAGAGCCTCTGGCACAACCCCTGCACCCGCGGCCCGGTGCGTTCGGCCGAATACATCAGCAACGACGGCAGCATGGACATGCTCGACAGCGCCGTCGGCGCCCTACAAGGCGGCCAGACCCTGATCATCTTCCCCGAAGGCACGCGCACCCAGCCGGGCCAACCGCCGGCCTTCCATCGCGGCGCAGCGGCCATCGCCCTGCGCGGTGCGCAGATCATTACCCCGGTAACCATCAAGGTCACCCCCAGCACCCTGACCAAGGCCGAACCCTGGTACCGCATACCCCAGCGCCGGGTGCATTTCAGCCTGCAGGTCGGTGCCGACATCGACCCGCAGGCCTTCGCCGCACAAGGCCCCGCCCCGCAGGCCTCGCGCAAACTCAACGACTATTTGCATCAGCACTTCACCAAGGAGCTCGCCGAAGATGAGCGATCCACAGAACACCCTTAACCACGACATCAAGCTGTTGATCATCGACGCCCTGGGCCTTGAAGACATCAGCGCCCAGGACATCGGTGACGAGCAGACCCTGTTCGGCGAAGGCCTGGGCCTGGATTCGGTGGACGCCCTCGAACTCGGCCTGGCGATCCAGAAGAAGTACGGCATCAAGATCGACGCCGACGCCAAGGACACCCGTAACCACTTCACCAGCGTGGCCAGCCTTGCGGCTTTCGTCACCGCCAAACAGGCAGCCTGAGACAGCACCATGCAAACCCGCGAAGACATCTTCAACACCCTGCGCGATGCCCTGGTCGAACTGTTCGAACTGGACCCGGCCAGCATCAGCCTGGAATCGAACCTGTACCAGGACCTGGAAATCGACAGCATCGACGCGGTCGACCTGATCGATCACATCAAGCGCCAGACCGGCAAAAAAATCGCCGCCGACGAGTTCAAGGCCGTACGTACGGTCAACGACGTGGTCGAGGCGGTCTACCGCCTGGTCAACAACGCGGCATGAAACGCCTGATCGGCCTCGGCCTGCTGCTGGCCGGTCTGCTGTACCCCTTTGCGGTGCATTTTGGCATGGCCCACTTTGCCCCCTGGCAGTTCGGCCTGTTGCTCGGCGGCCTGTGGCTGGCGCGCGCCTTGAGCGAACCGCGGCGCCCCGGCGGGCACTGGATGGCCGTGGCGGCGATTGCCTTCTGCGCGTTGCTGGCGCTGTTCAACAGCCCGCAGCTGCTGCGTTGGTACCCGGTGTTGATCAGCGCGTTCATGCTTGGCCTGTTCGGCCTGAGCCTGAAATTCGGCCCGCCGGTGGCCGAGCGCCTGGCGCGCCTGCGCGAGCCGCAACTGCCCGAGGTGGCGATCCACTACACACGCCAGGTGACCAAGGTCTGGAGCCTGTTCTTCCTGGCCAACGGCCTGGTCGCCGCCGCCCTGACCCTGTGGGCACCGCTGAGCTGGTGGACCCTGTACAACGGCCTGATCGCCTACGGGCTGATGGGCCTGCTGTTTGCCATTGAATGGCTGATAAGACAACGCGTGCGAGGACGCTCATGAAATGGATTGCTCTTGAGCAACTGCTGCACCCGAGCGACGCGCCGCGCCCGGTAACCTTCGCCCCGGCGCTGGACCACGCGGGCCTGCGCCAGCAAGCCCTGCAACTGGCCGCTGGCCTTGAGCGCCGTGGTGTGAAGCGCATTGCCGTGCACCTGGAAGACGCCGCCGAGCTGGCCGTGGCCCTGCTCGGCGCCTGGCGCGCCGGCGTACAGGTGCTGCTGCCGGCCGACCTGCAAGTCCAGACCCGCCAGCGCTGGCAAGGCGAAGTCGAGCTGTGGCTGAGCGACCAGGCGCAAGACACTGCGCTGGATGCACTGCTGGAAACGCCCCTGGCCGCTGCCCAACTGGACCTGGACGCTTGCCTGCTGAGCCTGTGCACCTCCGGCTCCAGCGGCGAACCCAAGCGCATCGACAAGAGCCTGCGCCAGCTGGCCAATGAAGTGCAGGCCCTGGAACAGCTATGGGGCACAGAGCTGGGCGCTGCGTGCATCATCGGCAGCGTCGCCGCCCAGCACATCTACGGCCTGCTGTTTCGCGTGCTCTGGCCGCTGTGTGCCGGGCGCCCGTTCGTGCGTCGGCAGTTGCCCTTCCCCGAAGACCTGCAGCGCGCCAGCCGCGAGCACCCGGCCTTTGCCTGGGTGGCCAGCCCGGCGCTGCTCAAGCGCATGGGCGACAACCTCGACTGGCCCGCGTTAAGCGCGGTACGCCGGGTGTTTTCCTCCGGCGGCGAGCTGCCGGCCAGCGCCGCCCAGGCCTTGCACCAGCGCCTGCAGCAATGGCCGAGCGAAATTCTCGGCAGCTCGGAAACCGGCGGCATTGCCTGGCGCCAGGGCGACAGCCTGTGGCAACCCTTTGCCGAGGTGCGCCTGAGCCAGAATGAACAGGGTGCGCTGCGTATCGAATCGACCTATTTGCCACCCGGCCATATCGAGCAAAGCGCCGATGCCGTCGAGTTCACCGCTGACGGGCGCTTCCGCCTGCTCGGGCGCCTGGACCGGATCGTCAAACTGGAAGAAAAACGCATCTCCCTACCAATGCTCGAACAGGCCCTGGTCGCCCACGATTGGGTCGAGGAAGCGCGCCTGGCGGTGATCCAGGAAAACCGCGCCAGCCTCGGCGCCCTGCTGGTGCTCAGCGCCGCAGGCCTGCACGCCCTGCGCAATCAGGGCCGACGCGCACTCACCGAAGGCCTGCGCCAGCACCTCAGCCAGCACTGCGAAGCCCTGGCCCTGCCCCGACGCTGGCGGCTGCTGCGGCAACTGCCGTTCAACGCCCAGGGCAAACTGCCCCAGGCCGAGCTCGAAGCCCTGCTGCTGGCACCACGGCCCAAAGGCCCGGAAGTGCTGAGCCAGGCCGAAGTCAACGGCGAACTGCAGTTGCAACTGGCGGTGTCGGCAGACCTTGCCTATTTCAACGGCCACTTCCCGCAGACGCCGGTACTGCCGGGGGTAGTCCAGGTCGACTGGGCGCTGGCGCTCGGGCAACAACTGCTCGACCGGCCACGCCAGTTCGCCGGCATGGAAGTGCTGAAGTTCCAGCAACTGGTGCGCCCTGGCGACCCGCTGCAACTGACCCTGCGCTTCGATGCCGAGCGCGGCAAGCTCTACTTTGCCTACAGCAATGCCGGGGCAGCCTGCTCCAGCGGCCGCATCGTGCTGGAGGCCATCGGTGAATAAACCCTGCGCGGTGATCCCGGTGTACAACCACGAACTGGCGGTGCCAGCGGTAGTTGCCGACCTGCTCGCAGCCGGCCTGCCTTGCGTACTGGTCGACGACGCCAGCAGCCCGGCCTGCGCCGCCGTGCTGCGCCAGCTGGCCGAACAGCAGCAGGTTTATCTAGTGACATTGCAGGTCAACCAGGGCAAGGGCGGCGCGGTCATGGCCGGCCTGCGCGAAGCGGCACGCCTGGGCTTCAGCCATGCCCTGCAGGTGGATGCCGACGGCCAGCACGACCTGGCCGATGTCAGCTGTTTTCTGCAGCAGTCGCAGGCTTATCCACAGGCGCTGATTTGCGGTTATCCACAGTACGACGCCAGCGTGCCCAAAGGCCGCCTGTACGCGCGCTACCTGACTCACGTGTGGGTGTGGATCAACAGCCTGTCGCTGCAGATTCCCGATTCGATGTGCGGCTTTCGCGTCTACCCGCTGCCGCCAACCCTGGCGCTGATCGACGCGGTCAAGCTCGGCAAGCGCATGGACTTCGACCCGGAGATCCTCGTGCGCCTGGCCTGGCGCAACCAGCCGATGCGCTGGCTGCCGACCAAGGTGCATTACCCGGCCGATGGCCTTTCGCACTTTCGCCTGTTCCACGACAACGCCTTGATCTCGAAGATGCACACCAAGCTGTTCTTCGGCATGTTGCTGCGTGCCCCGGCGATCCTCTGGCGGCGGTGGCAGGCATGAGCAACGGCGAACAACACTGGGCCGACCACCAGGAGCGCGGCAGCTTCTGGCTGATGAAGCTGACCGCCTTCGGTATCAAACTGCTCGGCCGACGCCTGCTCAGCCCGGTGCTGTATGGCATCGTCCTGTACTTCTTCGTGTTTGGCCGCCGCGCCCGGCAGAGCATCTGGCAATACCAGCATCGCCTGGCCGACTGGAGCGGGCAAGCCGGCCTGCACCCCAGCCAGCGGCGGGTGTTCGGCCAGTTCATGGCCTTTGCCGAGGCCCTGCTGGACAAGCTCGACGTGTGGAACGGCAAGCTGCGCCTGGAGCAGATCGAAATCGTCGACCCGGCACAATTGCGCACTCAACTGCGCGCCGAGCGCGGGCAGATGCTGGTCGGCGCGCACCTGGGCAACCTTGAAGTCTGCCGCGCCCTGGCCGAGCTCGGCGAGCAAGTGACCATGAACGTGCTGGTGCACACCAAGCACGCCGAACGCTTCAATCGCCTGCTCGGTGAATCGGGGGCGAGCAACCTGCGCCTGATCCAGGTCAGCGAGCTGGACCCGGCGATCATGTTGCAACTGAGCCAGCGCCTGGACCGCGGTGAATGGCTGGCGATTGCCGGTGACCGCGTGCCACTGCATGGCGCGCGCACGGTCGAGACGGATTTTCTCGGCCACCGCGCCGCCTTCCCGCAAGGCCCGTGGTTACTGGCCGGGCTGCTCAAGTGCCGACTCAACCTGTTCTTCTGCCTCAAGCAGCAAGGCCGCTACCAGGTGATTCTCGAACCCTTCGCCGAGGCCATCGAATGGCGCCGCGGCCAGCGCGATCAGGTGATCGCCGACTGGGCCGGGCGCTATGCCGAGCGCCTGGGCCACTATTGCCTGCAAGCGCCGCAGCAATGGTTCAATTTCTACCCTTTCTGGAAGACCGATGACGATGCATCCGCATAAGCCCGTGACCTTCGGCGCGTTGCCGCTGGCAATCGAAGACGTCCTCGCCCTGGCCAATCGCCAGACCGAAACCCGCCTGCAGGACGACGCCGAGTACCGCGCGCGGATTGCCCGTGGCGCGCAGTTCCTCGACTCGCTGCTGGACAAGGAAGGGGTGATCTACGGCGTGACCACCGGCTACGGTGACTCGTGCGTGGTGGCGGTGCCGCTGGAGCATGTTGAAGCGCTGCCCAAGCACCTGTACACCTTCCACGGCTGTGGCCTCGGCCAATTGCTCGATGCACCGGCCACCCGCGCGGTGCTGGCCGCCCGCTTGCAGTCGCTGTGCCATGGCGTGTCCGGGGTGCGCGTCGAGCTGCTGGAGCGCCTGCAGGCGTTTCTTGCCCACGACATCCTGCCGCTGATTCCCCAGGAAGGCTCGGTGGGCGCCAGCGGCGACCTGACGCCGCTGTCCTACGTGGCCGCCACCCTGTCGGGCGAGCGCGAGGTCCTGTACCGCGGCGAGCGCCGCAGCGCCGCCGACGTCCATCGTGAACTGGGCTGGCAGCCGCTGGTGCTGCGGCCCAAGGAAGCCCTGGCGCTGATGAACGGCACCGCGGTGATGACCGGCCTGGCCTGCCTGGCCTTCGCCCGCGCCGATTACCTGCTCAAGCTGGCCACGCGCATCACCGCGCTGAACGTGGTCGCCCTGCAAGGCAACCCGGAGCACTTCGACGAGCGCCTGTTCGCCGCCAAGCCCCACCCGGGGCAAATGCAGGTGGCCGCCTGGTTGCGCCAGGATCTGGCCATCGACGCACCAACCGCGCCGCTGCACCGCCTGCAGGACCGCTACTCGCTGCGCTGCGCACCGCATGTGCTCGGTGTGCTGGCCGACAGCCTGGGCTGGCTGCGCGGTTTTATCGAGACCGAACTGAACAGTGCCAACGACAACCCGATCATCGACGCCGAAGCCGAACGCGTGCTGCACGGCGGGCATTTTTACGGCGGCCATATCGCCTTCGCCATGGACAGCCTGAAGAACCTGGTGGCCAATGTCGCCGACCTGCTCGACCGCCAGCTCGCGCTGCTGGTCGACAGCCGCTACAACCATGGCCTGCCGAGCAACCTGTCGGGCGCCAGCGCCGAGCGGGCGATGCTCAACCACGGCTTCAAGGCGGTGCAGATCGGCGCCAGCGCATGGACTGCCGAAGCGTTGAAGAACACCATGCCGGCCAGCGTATTCTCGCGCTCCACCGAGTGCCACAACCAGGACAAAGTGAGCATGGGCACCATCGCCGCCCGCGATGCCCTGCGCACGCTCGAACTGACCGAACAGGTTGCCGCCGCGACCTTGCTGGCGGCCAACCAGGGTGTCTGGCTGCGCGGCCGCGAAGCCGACGCCCGCGACCTACCGCCAGCACTGGCCCAGATGCACGCCGCGCTGCTCGAAGACTTCGCCCCGGTCATCGAAGACCGTGCCCTGGAAGGCGACCTGCGCCTGTGCCTGAGCCGAATAGCCGAACAACACTGGAGGCTGCATGCGTAGTCAGGGAGTGTTGCACGTCGATAGCGAAGTGCTGGTGCCGTTCTTCGATGTCGACAGCATGCTGGTGGTCTGGCACGGCCATTACGTCAAATACCTCGAGGTAGCGCGCTGCGCGCTGCTCGACAGGCTCGAACACAACTACCTGCAGATGCAGGCCTCCGGCTTCGCCTGGCCGGTGATCGACCTGCAGCTGCGCTATGTGCGTGGCGCCACCTTCGGCCAGCGCCTGAACGTGCGCGCCAGCCTGGTGGAGTGGGAGAACCGCCTGAAGATCAACTACCTGATCAGCGATGCCGTCACTGGCGCACGCATGACCCGCGCCAGCTCGGTGCAGGTCGCGGTCGAGATCGCCAGCGGCGAGATGCAACTGGCCTCGCCGCAGGTGATGATCGACGCTGTGAACAAGGTGCTGCCATGAAGACGCTGTTGCGTGGCCTGCTGTGCCTTGGCCTGCTGGCCAGCTGCACCCTGGCCCACGCCTTTGGCCTCGATGACCTGAGCAAGCAACTGGGCGAACCTGCGGTCATCAAGGGCCCGTTCATCCAGGAAAAGCACCTGCGCGCCCTGCCACAGCCACTGGTCAGCAAAGGCCAGTTCGTGCTCGCCCGTGACCATGGCCTGCTGTGGCTGCTGCAAACGCCGCTCAAGCAGGACTACCGCCTCAACGCCCAGGGCATCTCCCGCCGCGACCCGTCCGGCTGGCAGATGCTGCCGGGCAAGAGCGCCGGCGCCGAGCAGAACCGCCTGTTCTTCGCCGTGCTGCAAGGCGACAGCAGCGGCCTGCAGCGTGACTTCGAGCTGAGCCTGCAAGGCGATGCCCAGCACTGGCAACTGCGCCTGACTCCGCGCTCGCTGCTGCTCAAGCAGGTGTTCAGCCAGATCGATATCGAGGGCGGGCGCTACGTCGAACGCATCCAGTTGCTGGAAACCCAGGGCGACAGCACGGTGCTACGCATGCCATCGAGCAGCAGCGCCAGCCTGACCGACACGGAGCGCCGCGATTTTGCCGAGTGAGCGCCTGTTGCCAAGGCTGTTTTTGCTGTTGCTGATCGCTGTGCTGGCCCTCGCCAGCTGGCAATGGCACCGCGCCGCGCCGTTGTCTGCCGACCTGATGACGCTGGTGCCCGGCGCCACCCAGGACCCGCTGGTGCAACGCGCCGAACAGCGCATGCAGGAGCCGCTGAACCGCGAGATGCTGGTGCTGGTCGGCCATCCCCAGCGTGACCAGGCCATCGCCCTGGCCCAGCGCCTGGCCGGGCAATGGCAGGCCAGCGGCCTGTTCGAGAAGGTCCAGTGGAGCCTGCAAACCGACCTGCAGGCATTGCGCGAGCAGTTGCTGCAAGGGCGCCTGGCGATGCTCTCGCGCGCCGACCGCAGCAGCCTGGTCGATAACCCGCAAGGCTTTATCGAGCAGCGCGTGCAGAGCCTCTACGATCCCTTTGCCGGCTTCAGCCTGGTACCCAGCCAGGACGACTGGCTGGGCCTGACCGGGCGCATCCAGAACAGCCAGCCACGCCCTGCTGCGGTACAACTGGACACCGCCAGCGGCGCGCTGCTGGCCGAGGCCGACGGCCAGCACTGGGTGCTGCTGCGCGCGCGCACCCTGGGCAATGCGTTCGACCTGCAACTGCCGCTGCAGGTCGCCGACCTGCTCGCCGCCAGCCGGGTTGAAGCCGGGCAGCGCGGCGCCCGCCTGCTGGCCGCCAGCGGCTTGCTGTATGCCGCCAACGGCCAGCGCCAGGCCAGCCAGGAAATCACCTGGGTTGGCGGCGGCGCCACGGTCGGCATCCTCTTGCTGTTGCTGCTGGCGTTCAGGCGCCTGCGGGTGTTGCTGGCGTTCATGCCGGTGCTGGTCGGCATGCTGTTCGGTGCGGTGGCCTGCGTGGCGCTGTTCGGCCAGATGCACGTGATGACCCTGGTGCTCGGCTCAAGCCTGATCGGTGTCGCCGTCGACTACCCGCTGCACTACCTGTCCAAGAGCTGGAGCCTGCGCCCCTGGCGTGCCTGGCCGGCCTTGCGGCTGACCTTGCCGGGCCTGAGCCTGAGCCTGGCCACCAGTTGCATCGGCTACCTGGCCCTGGCCTTCACGCCGTTCCCGGCCCTGACCCAGATCGCCGTGTTTTCCGCCGCCGGCCTGGTCGGCGCCTACCTCAGCGCCGTGTGCCTGCTGCCGGCATTGCTCAAGGGTATCGAGCTGCAGCCGGCGCAATGGCCGCTGCGCATTGCCCAATGGTTGGTGGATCTGCGTCTGAAGCTACTGAACAACGTGCCAAGCCCGGTGTTGCTCGGCCTGCTGATCCTGTTTTGCGCGGCGGGCCTGTGGCAGCTGGACAGCCGCAACGACATCCGCCAGTGGGTCGGCAGCCCGCCGCAACTGCTCGAAGAAGCCCAGGCCGTGGCACGCATCACCGGTTACCAGCCCACCAGCCAGTTCTACCTGGTTCGCGGCGCCGACCAGACGCAGTTGCTGGGTCGCCTGCAAGCGCTGAGCACGCGGCTCGATGAACTGGTCGAAACCGACAAGCTCAAGGGCTACATGGCCCTCAGCCAACTGGTCGCCAGCCCTGCCGAGCAGCAACAGGTACGCGATGCACTGGGCAGCCTGCCACTGCAGCCGCTGCTGGCCCTGGGCGTACCGCAAAGCGCGTTACAGGCGGAACTGGCAAAAGTGCAGGTCTTGCCTACCCTCGACATCGATCACGCCCTCAGCGGCCCGCTGGGCGAGCCCTGGCGCACCCTGTGGCTGGGCGCCGATGGCCAGGGCGTGGCCGCCATCGTCAGCCTCCAGGGCTTGAACGATCCGGCATTGCTGCGCCTGCAAGCCGACGACCTCGACGGCGTGCAACTGGTCGACCGCCTCGGCGACCTCAACCGGGTGTTTGCCGCCACCCAGGTCAGCGCCGCCGAGCTCAAGCTGTTGTCGTGCGCGCTGATCGTGGTGTTGCTGATCCTGCCGTTCGGCCTCGGCGGTGCCCTGCGCATCGTCGCCCTGCCGCTACTCGCCGCGTTGTGCAGCCTGGCCTGCCTGGGCTGGCTGGGCCAGCCGCTGACCCTGTTCAGCCTGTTCGGCCTGCTGCTGGTGACCGCCATCAGCGTAGACTACGCGATCCTCATGCATGAGCAGATCGGCGGCGCCGCCGTCAGCCTGCTCGGCACCCTGCTGGCGGCGACCACCACCTGGCTGTCGTTCGGCCTGCTGGCGGTGTCGAGCACCCCGGCGGTGAGCAACTTTGGCCTGGCGGTGAGCCTCGGCCTGGCCTTCAGTTTTGTCCTGGCGCCCTGGGCTGCCACCGGCCACAAGGAACAGGCGGCATGAGTATCGTGTTGTTCTGGGTCCTGGCCCTGGCACTGTTCTGGATCGCCAGTGAGCTGGGCCGGCGCCTGGGGCTGATCCCGATTGTCAGCCAGTTGTTGCTGGCGACCCTCGGCCTGCCGCTGCTGATGCTGTTCTGGGTCGAGCCGCACTGGCAGCTCAGTGGCGCTGCGCTGGTGGCGCCGTCCTGGCTGAAAACCCTGTATGGCCTGAGTTTCGCCCTGCTGCTGGGGCATATTCTGGCTGACGTGGTGGAGCTGAAGTTCGACCGCCAGAGCCTGAAGATCGCCCTGCCGAGCTTCTTGGTGCCCTTTGCCTGTGGCCTGGCCTGCGGCGCCTTGCTGCTGCCGACGCAGCCCTGGCTGACCACCCTGGCGCTTGGGCTGGTGTTCGCCATCACCGCCATTCCGGTGCTCTACCTGTACCTGCGCAACATTGACTATCCGCCCGCAGCGACCCGGCGTCTGATGCAGTCGGCGATCCTCATCGACCTGACCTGCTGGCTGCTGTTTGGCCTGGGCAAGGGTAGCCTCGACCCCGTGAGCCTGCTGCTGCCCGTGCTGGGCGCCTGCCTGCCGCTGCCACTCTACGCCCTTGGCCTGCGCCGGCCGTGGGTCTACAGCCTGGGCTTTTTCGCCCTGCTGTTCGTTGCCGAGCACTACCGCCTCAATGCGTTGATCTTCGGTATCGGCTACCTGTGCTGCCTGGCCTGGCTCAAGCTGCCACTGCACATGCCGCTGTCGGCGCTGTGGATAAAACGCCTGCAGAACGGCATTGCGATCCCGTTGATCATGACCTTCGGCATCATCCAGATCGATATCCACAACGTGCTGCAGGGCTTCGATGCCATCCAGTTGAGTGCCTTGCTGCTGTTACCGATCGTCAGCAAGCTGCTCGGCAACTGGCTGGGCCTGTGCTGGGCGACGCCGTCGTTCGCCGGCGCGAGCAAATGGCGGGAAAGCCTGCTGCTCAATATTCGCGGCTTGAGCGAGATCGTCTTTCTCAACCTGCTGCTGCAACAACAGCTGATCAGCCCGGCGCTGTACTTCGCGCTGATGCTGATGAGCCTGGTCGCCACGCTGATGCCCGCGCTGGCCGGCCTGCACCGGATTCCATTGAAGACTGCCCAACCGGCAAGGAGGCCTTATGCCGAACACTGAACTGCAACAACGGCAGGTATTGATCATCGGCGCCGGTCCGTCCGGCGCCATCGCCGGGGCCTTGCTCAAGCGCAATGGCCACGACGTACTGATCATCGAGCGCCAGCGCTTTCCGCGCTTTTCCATCGGCGAGAGCCTGCTGTCGCACTGCATCGACTTCGTCGAGGAAGCCGGCATGCTCCCGGCCCTCGAAGCGGCAGGCTTCCAGCGCAAGAACGGCGCGGCCTTCGCCTGGGGCGAGGAATACAGCGCGTTTGATTTTGGCGACACCTTCAGCAACGGCAAGCCAAGCACCTTCCAGGTCCAGCGCGCCCAGTTCGACCAGTTGCTGGCCGACCAGGCCGCTGCCCAGGGCGTGGAAATCCGCTACGAAGAAGAGATCATCGCCGCCGACTTCGAGCGTGCCCGCCCGCAGCTGCGCGTGCGCCGCCTGGATGGCAGCGAGTACCGCGTCGAAGCTGAGTTTGTCCTCGATGCCAGCGGTTATGGCCGCGTCCTGCCGCGCCTGCTGGACCTCGAAGCGCCGTCGAGCTTTCCGGTGCGCCAGGCGGTGTTCACCCACATCGAAGACCGCATCGACCACCCGGCGTTCGACCGCGAAAAAATCCTCATCACCACCCATCCGCAGCACCGCGATATCTGGTTCTGGACCATTCCCTTCAGCAACGGCCGCTGCTCCCTGGGCGTGGTCGCCGCCGCCGAGCACTTTGCCGCCGCGCCGGCTGACCTGGATGCCTGCCTGAAAGACTTCGTCGCCCAGACCCCAAGCCTGGCCAAGGTGCTGGCCAACGCCGTGTGGGACACCCCGGCGCGGACCATCGGCGGCTACTCGGCCAACGTCAAGACCCTGCACGGCCCGGGCTTTGCCCTGCTCGGCAACGCCGCCGAATTCCTCGATCCGGTGTTTTCCTCCGGGGTAACCATCGCCATGCGCTCGGCGAGCATGGCCGCCGGCGTGCTGCACCGCCAGCTGCAAGGTGAAAACGTCGACTGGCAGAGCGAGTTCGCCGAGCCGCTCAAGCGCGGCGTCGATACCTTCCGCGCCTATGTCGAAGGCTGGTACAACGGCAGCTTCCAGGACGTCATCTACCACCCGGCCAGCTCGCCGGAAATCCGCGCGATGATCAGCTCGATCCTCGCCGGTTATGCCTGGGACCCGCGCAACCCGTTCGTGGCCGAGCCCAAGCGGCGCCTGCGCATGCTCGCCGAAGTCTGTGCAAGGACGGCAGCATGAGCCAACAACCCTTCCTCAGCGACAGCTACGTCGAGGAAACCCGCTTCGGCTTCTGGTTCCTGCGTAGCCATACCTGGCAGCACCACGTGCTGCGGGTGGCGATCAACGACCTGCGCCGGCTGTTCGACGCGCCGCTGCCGCAAGCACCGGTGCTGCTCGATGCCGGCTGCGGCCAGGGCAAGTCGTTCCAGTACCTGCAGCAGGTGTTCAGCCCCGGCCAGTTGCTGGGCACCGACGCCGACCCGCACAGCCTCGAACTGAGCCAGGCCGAGGCCCGGCGCCTGGGCCTGGAGGTCGAGCTGCGCGGCAGTGACTGCGCGGCCTTGCAGTTTGCCGACAACAGCGTCGACATGCTCTTTTGCCACCAGACCTTCCACCACCTGGTCGAGCAGGAACAGGCCCTGGCCGAGTTCTACCGGGTGCTCAAGCCCGGCGGCTACCTGCTGTTCGCCGAGTCCACCGAAGCCTATATCGACACCTGGGTGATCCGCTGGCTGTTCCGTCACCCCATGCATGTACAGAAAAGCGCCGAACAGTACCTGCAGATGCTGCGCGACCAGGGCTTCGAATTCGGCGCGCAGAATGTCTCTTACCCGTACCTGTGGTGGAGCCGTTCCAGCGACTTCGGCCTGCTCGAACGCTTCGGCCTGCGCAAGCCGCCGCCCGTCGGCCAGCGCGAAGAAACCCTGGTCAACGTGGTGGCGCGCAAACCATTGAACCCCACCGAGCCGAGTGCATGAAACGCCTGTTGCTGATCCTCGCCTTTGCCCTGCTGAGCGCCTGCGCCAGCCGGGTGCCGCTGCCCACGCAAATGCCGGCGCTGACGCTGCCGATGCAGCTGCATATTCAGCGCCAACAGGCGGGGCAAAGCCAGGACTGGCTGCTGGTGATCCAGCGCGAAGACGCCAGCCTGCGCTGGTCGTTGCTGGACTTGCTGGGCATTCCGCAGGCACGGCAGTTGCTCAACGACGGCCAGTGGCAAGCCGATGGCCTGCTGCCACCCAACCCGGGTGCCCGTGAACTGTTCGCCGCCCTGCTGTTCGCCATGACCCCGGCCGAGCAGGTGCAAACGCTCTACCCCGGCGCCCGCCAGCAAGGCCAGCAACGCTGGCTGGGTGAGCGCTGGCATGTCGACTACCGACAAGCCGACGACTTCACCTTGAACCTGGGCCAGGGCCTGCGTTATCTAGTCAGCCCACTGCCCAGCGAGAACACGCCATGACCGCTTACCTCAATGCCCTGGGCCTGGTCTGCGCCCTCGGGCGCGGCCAGGCCGAAGTTGCCCGCAAGCTGTTTGCCGGCGACTGCTCTGGCATGCGCGTGGAGGAGGGCTGGGTAGCGCAGCGCAGCCTGCCGGTAGCAGCCGTGCACGGCGAACTGCCCGAGCTGCCTGCCGGCCTGCAGGCCCACCACAGCCGCAACAACCAGTTGCTGCTGGAGGCCTGCCTGCAGATCAGCTCAGCGATCGAAGCGGCCATCGCCCGCTTTGGCCGCCCGCGCATCGGTATCGTCCTGGGCACCAGCACCTCGGGCATCAAGGAGGCCAGCGAGGGCATCGCCCACTACCTGCGCGAGCAACAATTTTCGCCCAGCTACGACTATGCCCAGCAGGAGCTCAGCGCCCCGGCCAATTTCCTTGCCGACTGGCTGCAACTGAGCGGCCCGGCCTATGTGATTTCCACCGCCTGCACTTCCAGCGCCCGGGCCTTGATGAGCGCCCGGCGCCTGCTCGACCTGGGGCTGTGCGATGCGGTGATCTGCGGCGGTGTCGACAGCCTGTGCAAGCTGACCCTCAACGGCTTCAGCTCCCTCGAGGCGGTGAGCGCCGAGCGCTGCAACCCGTTCTCGGTCAACCGCAATGGCATCAACATCGGCGAAGCGGCGGTACTGTTCCTGATGACTCGCGATACCAACCACGAAGGCCCCGGCATTGCCCTGCTCGGTGCCGGTGCCAGCTCCGATGCGCACCATATCTCGGCGCCAGAGCCCGGCGGCAAGGGCGCCTTGCAGGCCATGCGCAAGGCGCTGGACAATGCCTGCCTGCAACCACAAGACATCGACTACCTGAACCTGCACGGCACCGCCACCCGGCACAACGACGCCATGGAAAGCCTGGCCGTGCATGAACTGTTTGGCAGCCAGCTGGCCTGCTCGTCGAGCAAGCCGATGACCGGCCACACCCTGGGCGCCGCCGGTGCACTGGAAGCGGCGTTCTGCTGGCTGAGCCTGGCCGCCGGCAATACCGAAGGGCGCCTGCCGCCGCATGTCTGGGATGGCGTCGATGACCCGCAGTTGCCAGCCCTGAACCTGGCCGATGCCAGCCAGCGCCTGCCGGCCAGCGGCCCGCGACGCCTGATGAGCAATTCGTTCGCCTTCGGTGGCAACAATGTCAGCCTGATTCTCGGAGACACCCCATGATCACCTGGCCACTGGCCGAACTGCTGCCGCACGCCGGCGACATGATCCTTATCGATCAGGTCGAGTCGTTCGATGAAGAGCAGATCCATACCCACCTGACCGTACGCCCCGGCGGCCTGTTCAACCGCGCCGACGGCAGCCTGCCGGCCTGGGTCGGCATCGAGCTGATGGCCCAGAGCGTGGCCGCCTATGCCGGTTGCCGCGCGCGCCAGCAAGGCCAGCCGGTGGAGCTGGGCTTTTTGCTCGGCACGCGTAAATTCGAATGCAATGTCGAACATTTCCCTGCCGGTGCCCACTTGCGCATCCATGCCCTGCGCTCGCTCGAAGACGACAACGGCATGGGCGTGTTCGAGTGTCACCTGCGCGGCCCGGGCATCCATGCCATGGCCCGTTTGAACGTTTTTCGCCCGCCGCAGGTGGCCAGCTACCTGGCCGAAGCGGGCCCTGAGGAGTCCCCCCATGACTGACACCATCCTGGTCACCGGTTCCAGCCGTGGCATTGGCCGGGCCATTGCCCTGCGCCTGGCGCACGCCGGTTTCGACCTGGTCCTGCATTGCCGAAACGGGCGCAGTGAAGCCGACGCCGTTGCCGCAGAAGTCCGGGGCCTGGGCCAGCAAGCCCGCGTGCTGCAGTTCGACGTCGCCGACCGCGCCGCCTGCGCGGCCATCCTCACTGATGACGTAGAAACCCACGGCGCCTACTACGGTGTGGTCTGCAACGCCGGCCTGACCCGCGACGGCGCCTTCCCGGCGCTGACCGAAGACGACTGGGACCAGGTGCTGCGCACCAACCTCGACGGTTTCTACAACGTCCTGCACCCACTGATGATGCCGATGATCCGCCGGCGCAAAGCCGGGCGTATCGTCTGCATCACCTCGGTGTCGGGCATGATCGGCAACCGTGGCCAGGTCAACTACAGCGCCTCCAAGGCCGGCGTCATCGGCGCCGCCAAGGCCCTGGCAATCGAGCTGGGCAAGCGCAAGATCACCGTCAACTGCGTTGCCCCGGGGTTGATCGATACCGCCATGCTCGACGAGCACGTACCGGTTGAAGAGCTGCTGAAGATGATCCCGGCACAACGCATGGGGACCCCGGAAGAAGTCGCCGGCGCGGTGAACTTCCTGATGTCGGCCGAAGCCGCCTACATCACCCGTCAGGTGCTGGCGGTCAACGGAGGCCTGTGCTGATGAAACGTGTGGTCGTCACCGGCATGGCCGGTATCACCTCGCTGGGCAGCGACTGGCAGACCATTGCCGGCAACTTCGCCAGCAACCGCAGCGGCATTCGCCGCATGGATGAATGGGACCGTTTCGAGGAGCTCAATACGCGCCTGGCCGGCCCCATCGACGATTTCAAGGTGCCGAGCGGCTGGACCCGCAAGCAGCTGCGCAGCATGGGTCGGGTCTCGCGCCTGGCCGTGGCGGCAGCGCAGAACGCCCTGCGCGACGCCGGCCTGCTCGACGACCCGTCGATCCGCGACGGGCGCATGGGCGTGGCCTGCGGCTCGTCCACCGGCAGTACCGACGAGATCAAGGCGTTCGGCAACATGCTGCTCAACTCGGTGGCCGAAGGCCTCAACGCCAACTCCTACGTGCGCATGATGCCGCACACCACCGCAGCCAATATCAGTATCTTCTTCGGCCTCACCGGGCGCCTGATCCCGACCTCCAGCGCCTGCACCAGCGGCAGCCAGGGCATCGGCTATGCCTATGAAGCGATCAAGTTCGGCCGCCTGCCGCTGATGCTCGCCGGCGGCGCCGAAGAGCTGTGCCCGACCGAGGCTATGGTCTTCGACGCGCTGTACGCCACCAGCCTCAAGAACGACACCCCGCACAAGAGCCCGAGCCCCTACGACAGCGGTCGCGATGGCCTGGTAATCGGCGAAGGCGGCGGCATGCTGGTGCTCGAAGAGCTCGAGCACGCCCTGGCCCGGGGCGCGCACATTTATGCCGAGATCGTCGGCTTTGGCAGCAACGCCGACGGCCAGCACACCACCCGCCCGGAGCAGGCGACCATGCGCCGGGCCATGGAGCTGGCGCTGGAAGACGCAAACCTCACGCCGGCTGCCATCGGCTACGTCAACGGCCACGGCACCGCCACCGAGCAGGGCGACATCGCCGAAACCCTGGCCACCAGCAGCCTGTTCGGCCCGCGCATGCCGATCAGCTCGCAAAAAAGCTTCCTCGGCCACACCCTCGGTGCTTGCGGCGCGCTGGAGTCCTGGTTCAGCATCGAGATGATGAACAGCGACCGCTATGTGCACACCCTCAACCTTGAGCACATCGACCCGCGCTGCGGCGAGCTGGACTACCTGTGCGGCGAGTTTCGCAGCATGAGTCACGACTACGTGATGAACAACAACTTCGCCTTTGGCGGGGTCAACACCTCGCTGATTTTCCGCCGCTGGACCTGACCTCAAACCTGCTGGAGAGAAAGGAATGTCTTCATTGATTCGCGCCGCTGTCCTCGGCCTGGCCCTGGCGGGCCTGGCTGGCTGTACCTCAAAGCCGGTACTGACCCCGCAAGAGCAACTTGTGGTCGGCCACAACTACAGCCACGAGCAAGTGCAGCAGGCCATCCTCAAGGCCGTCGCCGAGCGCGGCTGGACCGCACGCACGGTCAGCCCGAACCTGATCCAGGCCGACATCCTGGTGCGCAATACCTTCTATGCCGCCATCGACATCCGCTACAGCGTCAGCAACTTTCGCATCAACTACCGCGACAGCCGCGAGCTGGGTTACAAGAACGGCAAGATTCACCGTAATTACAACCGTTGGGTGAACAACCTCGACAAAAGCATCCTGCAAGAGCTGAACAGGATGGAAGCGCAAAACATGGTGCAACGCGCCATCAACGAACAGCACTCGAACACTGTCAAATAATCAAGGAACGACACAATGCGTCTGAAAACCTGGACCGCCACCGCCACTCTGCTGCTCTGCGCCCTGCCCGGCCTGAGCCAGGCTCGCGACACCACTCACTACCTGCCGTTCGAGAAAGTCGTGGCGCAGATGACCGCCGAGAACAAGCTCGACGGTTCGGTGAAGTTCTACCTGGCCGGCGTGCAGCCAAAAGGCAAGGTCACCGTGGTCAGCCCGGCGGCGATCACCAACAAGAAGACCAACGCTTTCAACAAGTCTGATGAAGCGGCCTGCGAATGGGCCCTGCAATCGGCGCTGCTGACCATGCAGGACGCCGCGCGCAAGGTCGGCGCCAACGCCGTGACCAACATCAGCAGCTACTACAAGCGCAACGAGCGCAAGGACGCCACCACCTACGAATGCCACGCCGGCGCGGTCATGGCGGGCGTTGCACTGAAGGGCGACCTGGCCAAGGTCCAGTAACTCAGCTGCGTTACAGGGCTTGCCGGGTCAACAGCTCGGCAAACGCCCTGGCCATCGCCGACGGCGCAGCGCGGCGCTGCACCAGCCATACCGCCGTCACCGCGTCGTCGTCGAGCAAGGTCCGGTACACCACGCCATCGATACGCATGCGCTGGAACGAAGCCGGCAACACCGATACCCCCAACCCCGCAGCCACCAGGCCGATGATGGTCATCGCCTCCCCCGCCTCCTGGGCAAAATGCGGACTGAACCCGGCCTGACGTGCCAGGCTCAGCAGTTGCGCATGCAGGCCACTGCCGTAGCTACGCGGAAAAAACACAAAGGGTTCGTGGGCCAGCTCGGCCATGTGCACCCCGGCTTCGCTGCCCTCGGCCAACGGGTGAGCGGCATTGATCACCGCCACCAGCGGCTCGCGAAACAGCTCGACGGCATTCAGGCTCTCGGGCAACGCCAACGGCCGCATCAGGCCGACTTCGATCGACTCGTCGAGCAAGGCATCGGCCACGTCGCGGCTGCTCATTTCCTTGAGGTTCAGGTGCACGGCCGGGAAGCGCTGGCGAAAGGCGTGAATGGCCTTGGGGATGCTCGAATTGAACGGCGCCGACGAAGTGAAGCCGATCTTCATCTCGCCCAGCTCGCCCAATTGCGCGCGCCGGGCGACATCGGCGGCCTTGTCGACCTGCGCCAGCACCAGCCGCGCCTCTTCAAGGAATAGCCGCCCGGCCTCGCTGAGCTCGACCCGACGATTGGTACGCTCGAACAGGCGCGCCCCCAGCTCCTGCTCCAGGGCCTGAATTTGCTGGCTCAGCGGTGGTTGGGAGATCCCCAGGTTCTGCGCCGCCCGGCCAAAATGCAGCTCTTCGGCGACGGCAATGAAGTAACGCAGGTGACGCAATTCCATGGCGGCTCCAATAGGTCGTAAAACCTCTTAAACAGGTCGAACAATATATTGGAAATGATCATTAGCCAGCTATATGCTTTTTTCACTGCCTGACAGGCCGTAGCGCCCCCGAGGTCACCCGTGAAAACTGCTGTTGCGCCACACGCCCACGAATTGCCCCCTGCTCCGCTGGACGAAATCGTCGCCACCCTCAACGAAAGCTGGATCGAAAAAGGCACCCCGGCCTTTTTGCGCACCGTACTGGCGCTGTTCTGCGGCGGCTTTGCCACCTTTGCCCTGCTGTATTGCGTGCAGCCAATGATGCCGCTGCTGTCGCAGGAATTTTCCATCAGTGCCGCGCAGAGCAGCCTGATCCTCTCGGTGTCCACCGGCATGCTGGCCTTCGGGCTGCTGATCACCGGGCCGATTTCCGACCGCATCGGGCGCAAGCCAGTGATGGTCTTCGCCCTGTTCTGCGCCGCGCTGTGCACCATCGTCAGCGCCCTGATGCCCAGCTGGCACGGCGTGCTGCTGACCCGCGCGCTGCTCGGGTTGTCGCTCAGCGGCCTGGCGGCGGTAGCCATGACGTACCTGAGCGAAGAGATCCACCCCCAGCACATTGGCCTGGCCATGGGCCTGTACATCGGTGGCAATGCCATCGGCGGCATGAGCGGGCGGCTGATCACCGGGGTGCTGATCGACTTCGTCAGCTGGCACACGGCGATGTTGGTGATCGGTGGCCTGGCGCTGATTGCTGCGGCGGTGTTCTGGAAGATCCTCCCCGAATCGCGCAACTTCCACCCGCGCTCGCTGCACCCACGCAGCCTGCTCGACGGCTTTACCCTGCACTTTCGCGATGCAGGCCTGCCGTGGCTGTTCCTCGAAGCCTTCCTGCTGATGGGCGCGTTCGTCACCCTGTTCAACTACATCGGCTATCGCCTGCTGGCCGAACCCTATCACATGAGCCAGGCGCTGGTCGGGCTGCTGTCGGTGGTGTACCTGTCGGGCATCTACAGCTCGGCGCAGATCGGCGCCCTGGCCGACAAGCTGGGCCGGCGCAAGGTGTTCTGGGCAACCATTTTGCTGATGTTCAGCGGCTTGTTGATGACCCTGCTCAGCCCCTTGGCGCTGATTATCGTCGGCATGCTGGTGTTCACCTTCGGCTTTTTCGGCGCGCATTCAGTGGCCAGCAGCTGGATCGGCCGCCGGGCGACCAAGGCCAAGGGCCAGGCGTCGTCGTTGTACCTGTTCAGTTACTACGCGGGGTCGAGTGTGGCGGGTACAGCGGGCGGGGTGTTCTGGCATCAGGCGGGGTGGAACGGCATCGGCCTGTTCATTGGCAGCTTGCTGGTGGTGGCGTTGCTGGTGGCGGTGCACCTGAGCCGGTTGCCGGCCAAGGCCTGAAATGCAAATCGCGGGGCGACCCGACTTGCCCCGCGATGCATTGTTTAGTTGATCACTTCAACCAGGTCGACATCCACTTCACGGCTCATCAGGTGCTTCTCGACTTCACCGGTCAGCTTGACCTTGGTCTTGTCGTTGAAGGCTACTGCCGGCAGGTCTTCGTCATCGATCTCGACGGTGATGGTGCCGGTGGTGTCCTTGAACTCGTACTTGTCATCGTTGTTCACTTTCTTGATGACGTAGCCTTGCAGCACAACCGGGGTGTCGTCAACGGCGTCATTGGCGGCAGCCACCGTGGTCACCGACTGGGCGCCAGGGCCGGTGTAGCCGGCGGCCAGGGCAGCGGTGCTGAACAGCGGGGCAAGCAGCAGAGCGAGGTAACGGGTTTTCATGGTGAAGATCCTGTCTGGGTTTCGATGGAGCCAGATTACCCATGCAGGCTGAATTGAACCTTAATAGCAAAACGCCCGGCATAGGCCGGGCGTTTTCGTGTTGCAGCGCTGCTTACTGGTGGTATTGCGCCGACAGCTCGTGCACGGCGTTGATGAACGCGCCGGCGTGCTCCGGATCAACCTCGGGGGTGATGCCGTGGCCAAGGTTGAACACATGACCGCTGCCCTTGCCGTAGCTGGCGAGGATGCGCCCGACTTCGGCACGAATGGCCTCTGGCTTGGCGTACAGCACGGTCGGGTCCATGTTGCCCTGCAGGGCAACCTTGCTGCCGACGCGCTGGCGCGCTTCGCCGATGTCGCAGGTCCAGTCCAGGCCCAGGGCATCAGCGCCGGCATCGGCGATGCTTTCCAGCCACAGGCCGCCGTTCTTGGTGAAGAGAATGACCGGCACCTTGCGCCCTTCGTGCTCGCGGATCAGGCCGCTGACGATCTTGCGCATGTAGGCCAGGGAGAACTCCTGGTAGGCCGCCGCCGACAGGTTGCCGCCCCAGGTGTCGAAGATCTGCACCGCTTGTGCGCCGGCGAGGATCTGCCCGTTGAGGTAGCTGATGACCGACTGCGCGAGTTTGTCGAGCAGCAGGTGCATGGCCTGCGGATTGTCGTAGAGCATGGCCTTGGTCTTGCGGAAGTCTTTCGACGAGCCGCCTTCGACCATGTAGGTGGCCAGCGTCCAGGGGCTGCCGGAGAAGCCGATCAGCGGCACGCGGCCGTTGAGCTCGCGGCGGATGGTGCTGACCGCGTCCATGACGTAGCCCAGGTCCTTTTGCGGATCAGGGATCGGCAGCGCCTCGATATCGGCCAGGGTGCTGACGACCTTCTTGAAGCGCGGGCCTTCGCCGGTTTCGAAATACAGGCCCTGGCCCATGGCGTCGGGGATGGTGAGGATGTCCGAGAACAGGATCGCGGCGTCCAGCGGGTAGCGGTCCAGCGGCTGCAGGGTGACCTCGCAGGCAAACTGCGGGTTCATGCACAGGCTCATGAAGTCGCCGGCCTTGGCGCGGCTGGCGCGGTATTCCGGCAGGTAGCGGCCGGCCTGGCGCATCATCCACACCGGGGTGACGTCTACGGGTTGCTTGAGCAGGGCGCGCAGAAAACGATCGTTCTTCAAGGCAGTCATGTCGGCATCCGGAAAAAAAGTGGGGGCATTTTCTCAGAGCCCAACGTAAAAGGCACGGTATCAACCGTGCCTTTTGTCTATCGACTTGTGACAGGTCAATAGATTTTGTTGAATTCATCGCGGGTCAAGCCCGCTCCTACACAGGTTCTGTAGGAGCGGGCTTGTCCCGCGAAGCTGTTTCAGACGCCCAGGTAATCCAAGATCCCCTCGGCGGCATTGCGCCCCTCGAAGATCGCCGTCACCACCAGGTCGGAACCGCGGACCATGTCGCCACCGGCGAAGATCTTCGGGTTGCTGGTCTGGTGCTTGTAGGTGTTCTTCTCCGGCGCCACCACGCGGCCCTGGCTGTCGGTCTGGATGCTGAACTGCTCGAACCACGGCGCCGGGCTCGGACGGAAACCGAAGGCGATGACCACGGCATCGGCCGGGATGATCTCTTCGGAACCCGGGATCGGCTCGGGGCTGCGGCGGCCACGGGCGTCCGGCTCGCCGAGACGGGTCTCGACCACCTTCACACCTTCGACCTTGTCTTCCCCGACGATCGCGATCGGCTGGCGGTTGTAGAGGAACTTCACCCCCTCTTCCTTGGCGTTCTTCACCTCTTTGCGCGAGCCGGGCATGTTCGCCTCGTCACGACGGTAGGCACAGGTCACGGCCTTGGCGCCCTGGCGGATGGAGGTGCGGTTGCAGTCCATCGCCGTGTCGCCACCACCGAGGACCACGACCTTCTTGCCCTTCATGTCGACGAAATCTTCCGGCGACTTTTCAAAGCCCAGGTTGCGGTTGACGTTGGCCACCAGGAAGTCCAGAGCATCGTGCACGCCCGGCAGGTCTTCACCGGGGAAGCCGCCCTTCATGTAGGTGTAGGTGCCCATGCCCATGAACACCGCATCGTATTCCTCGAGCAGTTGCTCCATGCTGACATCCTTGCCCACCTCGGTATTGAGACGGAACTCGATGCCCATGCCGGTGAAGACTTCGCGGCGATTGCTCAGCACGGTCTTTTCCAGCTTGAACTCGGGGATGCCGAAGGTCAGCAAGCCGCCGATTTCCGGGTTGCGGTCGAACACCACCGGGGTTACCCCGCCGCGCACCAGTACGTCGGCGCAGCCCAGGCCGGCCGGGCCGGCGCCGATGATGGCGACGCGCTTGCCGGTCGGCTTGACCTTGGACATGTCCGGGCGCCAGCCCATGGCGAAGGCGGTGTCGGTGATGTACTTCTCCACCGAACCGATGGTCACCGCGCCGAAGCCGTCGTTAAGGGTACAGGCACCCTCGCACAGGCGGTCCTGCGGGCACACCCGGCCGCAGACTTCCGGCAGGGTGTTGGTCTGGTGCGACAGCTCCGCGGCGGCGAGGATGTTGCCTTCGGAAACCAGCTTCAACCAGTTGGGGATGAAGTTGTGCACCGGGCACTTCCACTCGCAGTACGGGTTGCCACAACCCAGGCAGCGGTGGGCCTGCTCGGCCGATTGCTGGGGTTTGAAGGGTTCGTAGATTTCCACGAACTCTTTCTTGCGTTGACGCAACAGTTTCTTCTTCGGATCCTTGCGCCCGACCTCGATGAACTGGAAGTCATTGCTGAGACGTTCAGCCATTTTCAATACCTCTTTACCGCAGTTGCTAGCTTCAAGCTGCAAGCTGCAAGACGATCACGTGGGCCGGCAAACCTCGTACTGCTTTGAACTTGCAGCTTGAGGCTTGCCGCTTGCCGCTACTGCGGGTTGGCACGGGTGCTAGACAGCAGGTTCTTCAGGTTGGCCGCCTTCGGCTTGACCAGCCAGAAGCGCCGCACGTAATCGTCCAGGTTTTCCCAGAGCTCACGACCCCATTCGCTGTTGGTTTCTTCGACGTATTCAGCCAGCACGCGCTGCAGGTGGCTGCGATAAGCCTCCATGGCCTCGCCACTGATGCGCTGGATCTCGACCAGTTCGTGGTTGAGCTTGTCGACGAAGCTGTTGTCCATGTCCAGCACGTAGGCAAAACCACCGGTCATGCCCGAGCCGAAGTTGTAACCGGTCTTGCCCAGAACGCAGACAAAGCCACCGGTCATGTACTCACAGCAGTGATCGCCCGTGCCCTCGACAATCGCGTGGGCACCGGAGTTGCGCACGGCAAAGCGCTCGCCCGCGGTACCGGCGGCGAACAGCTTGCCGCCCGTGGCACCATACAGGCAGGTGTTACCGATGATGGCGCTGTGCTGAGTGGCGAACGGGCTGCCCGCAGGCGGCACAATCACCAGCTTGCCACCGGTCATGCCTTTGCCGACGTAGTCGTTGGCATCGCCTTCGAGGTACATGTTCAGGCCACCGGCGTTCCACACCCCGAAGCTCTGCCCGGCAGTGCCCTTGAAGCGGAAAGTGATCGGTGCCTTGGCCATGCCCTGGTTGCCGTGCAGACGGGCGATTTCGCCGGAGATCCGCGCGCCGATGGAGCGGTCGCAGTTGCAGATGTCCAGCTCGAACTCCGCGCCCGACAGGTCGCGAATGGCCGGCAGGGCCATGTCGACCATCTTCTCGGCCAGCACGCCCTTGTCGAACGGCGGGTTGCGGTCGACTTCGCAGAACTGCGGCTTGTCGGCCGGCACGTGTGGGCTGCCCAGCAACGGGCTGAGGTCCAGGTGTTTCTGCTTCTCGGTTTCGCCGGGGAGCATTTCCAGCAGGTCGGTACGCCCGATCAGCTCGCCGAGGCTGCGCACACCCAGCTTGGCCAGCCACTCGCGGGTTTCTTCGGCGACGTAGGTGAAGAAATTCACCACCATGTCGACGGTGCCGATGTAGTGATCCTTGCGCAGCTTGTCGTTCTGGGTGGCGACGCCGGTGGCGCAGTTGTTCAGGTGACAGATACGCAGGTATTTGCAGCCCAGGGCGATCATCGGCGCGGTACCGAAACCGAAGCTTTCGGCGCCGAGGATGGCCGCCTTGATCACGTCGAGGCCGGTTTTCAGGCCGCCGTCGGTCTGCACCCGGACCTTGCCGCGCAAATCGTTGCCGCGCAGGGTCTGATGGGTTTCGGCCAGGCCCAGTTCCCACGGCGCGCCGGCGTACTTGATCGAGGTCAGCGGCGAAGCGCCGGTGCCACCGTCATAGCCGGAGATGGTGATCAGATCGGCATAGGCCTTGGCCACGCCGGCGGCGATGGTGCCAACACCGGCTTCTGCCACCAGTTTGACCGAGACCAGCGCCTGCGGGTTGACCTGCTTGAGGTCGAAGATCAGCTGCGAGAGGTCTTCGATCGAGTAGATGTCGTGGTGCGGCGGTGGCGAAATCAGGGTCACGCCAGGCACGGCGTAACGCAGCCGGGCGATCAGGCCGTTGACCTTGCCGCCTGGCAGCTGGCCGCCTTCACCCGGCTTGGCGCCCTGGGCAACCTTGATCTGCAGCACTTCGGCGTTGACCAGGTACTCGGGAGTGACGCCAAAGCGGCCGGTGGCCACCTGCTTGATCTTCGAGCTCTTGATGGTGCCGTAGCGGGCCGGGTCTTCGCCGCCCTCACCGGAGTTGGAGCGCGCGCCCAGGCGGTTCATCGCCTCGGCCAGAGCTTCGTGAGCCTCCGGCGACAGCGCGCCGAGGGAGATACCGGCCGAGTCGAAGCGCTTGAGGATCGCTTCCAGCGGTTCGATTTCGCTCAGCTCCAGCGGCTGCTCCAGGGTTTTCACCTTGAGCAGGTCGCGAATCATCGACACCGGACGCGTGTCGACCAGCGCGGTGTATTCCTTGAACTTGGCGTAGTCGCCCTGCTGCACGGCGGCCTGCAGGGTGTTGACCACGTCCGGGTTGTAGGCGTGGTACTCGCCACCATGGACGAACTTCAGCAGGCCACCCTGCTGGATCGGCTTGCGCGCGCTCCAGGCTTCGGCGGCGAGCAGCTTCTGCTCATTCTCGATGTCGACGAAGCGTGCGCCCTTGAGGCGGCTGGCAACGCCACGGAAGCTCAGGTTGACCACCTCTTCCGAAAGGCCGACGGCTTCGAACAGCTGTGCACCCCGGTAGGAACCGACGGTCGAGATGCCCATCTTCGAGAGGATCTTCAACAGGCCCTTGGAGATGCCCTTGCGGTAGTACTTGAAGACTTCTTCAAGATCACCGAGCACTTCGCCGGTACGGATCAGGTCGGCCAGCACTTCGTAAGCCAGATACGGGTACACCGCCGAAGCGCCGAAGCCGATCAGCACGGCAAAGTGATGCGGGTCGCGGGCGGTGGCGGTTTCCACCAGGATGTTGCTGTCGCAGCGCAAGCCCAGTTCAGTCAGGCGGTGATGCACCGCACCAACGGCCAGCGAGGCATGCACCGGCAGTTTGCCCGGGGCGATATGGCGGTCGCTCAGCACCAGCTGGGTCTTGCCGCTGCGCACGGCTTCTTCGGCCTGATCGGCGATGTTGCGCACCGCCGCTTCCAGGCCCAGGCTCTCGACGTAGTTGAGGTCGATCAACTGACGCTCGAAGCCGGGGCGGTCGAGGTTCATCAGCGAGCGCCACTTGGCGGGCGAGATCACCGGCGAGCTGAGGATCACCCGCGAGGCGTGCTCTGGGGATTCCTGGAAGATGTTTCGCTCGGCGCCCAGGCAGATCTCCAGCGACATGACGATCGCTTCACGCAGCGGGTCGATCGGCGGGTTGGTGACCTGGGCGAATTGCTGGCGAAAGTAGTCGTAGGTCGAGCGCACGCGCTGCGAAAGAATCGCCATCGGCGTGTCGTCGCCCATCGAGCCGACCGCTTCCTGGCCTTGTTCGCCGAGCGGACGCAGCACCTGGTCACGCTCTTCGAAGGTGACCTGGAACATCTTCATATACTGCTTGAGCTGGTCAGCATCGTAGCTGGCCACGCCCTGGTCATCGCTGAGGTCGGCCTGGATGCGCAGGGCATTCTGGCGCAGCCAGCGCTTGTACGGATGGCGCGACTTGAGGCGGTTGTCGATGGCGTCGGTGTCGAGGATCTGCCCGGTTTCGGTGTCCACGGCAAAGATCTGCCCCGGGCCGACCCGGCCCTTGGCGATCACGTCTTCAGGCTTGTAGTCCCACACGCCGATTTCCGACGCCAGGGTGATGTAGCCGTTCTTGGTGGTGACCCAGCGCGCCGGGCGCAGGCCGTTGCGGTCGAGCAGGCACACCGCATGGCGGCCTTCGGTCAGTACCACGCCGGCCGGGCCGTCCCATGCTTCCATGTGCATGGAGTTGTATTCGTAGAACGCGCGCAGGTCGGCGTCCATGGTCTCGACGTTCTGCCACGCCGGCGGAATGATCATGCGCACGCCGCGGAACAGGTCGATGCCGCCGGTGACCATCAGTTCGAGCATGTTGTCCATGCTCGAGGAGTCGGAACCGACGCGGTTGACCAGCGGGCCGAGTTCTTCGAGGTCCGGGATCAGGTCGTTGGCGAACTTGGTGCGCCGCGCCTGGGCCCAGTTGCGGTTACCGGTGATGGTGTTGATCTCGCCGTTGTGGGCGAGGAAGCGGAACGGCTGCGCCAGCGGCCATTTCGGCAGGGTGTTGGTGGAGAAGCGCTGGTGGAACACGCAGATCGCGGTTTGCAGGCGCTCGTCGCTGAGGTCCGGATAGAAGGCGGCGAGGTCCGCCGGCATCATCAGGCCTTTGTAGATGATGGTTTTGTGCGAAAAGCTGCAGATGTAGTGGTCGGTGTCGGCGGCGTTGGCCACCGAAGAGCGACGACGCGAACTGAACAGCTTGATGGCGAATTCCTGATCGCTCAGGCCTTCACCGCCAATGAACACCTGCTCGATCTGCGGCAGGCGCTCCAGGGCCAGGCGGCCGAGGACGCTGGTGTCGATCGGCACTTTGCGCCAGCCCACCAGTTGCAGGCCGGCCGCGAGGATCTCGCGGTTCATGTTGGCGCGCGCGGCTTCAGCCTTGGCGTTGTCCTGATTGAAGAACACCATGCCGACCGCATATTGCTTGGGCAGCTCAGTGGCGAACTGTTCGCGGGCCACGGCACGCAGGAACTGATCGGGCTTTTGCATGAGCAGACCGCAACCGTCGCCGGTCTTGCCGTCGGCGTTGATCCCACCGCGGTGGGTCATGCAGGTCAGGGCCTGGATGGCCGTTTGCAAAAGGTGGTGGCTGGGTTCGCCCGTCATATGGGCGATCAGGCCGAAACCACAGTTATCCTTGAATTCTTCGGGATGGTACAGACCTGTTTTCATAGACACTTTCTCACCAGGTTCGCCTCTCACCAAGGCAAATCTTTTTTTAGTACAACCACTTACCATCCACGCCGAACGAATGCCAGCTTTGCGGGGGCAATAGGGGAGCCATTGTTGCACAGCGACAGGGAAGCCCACAAATTTACGACGAATTGCCGTAAGTCCATGTCGCATTTTTGAATGTTTTTAAGCGTGCGCCGTGGTAACGGCATGGCTTGAGTCTGAAGCGTTTCAGCCTGGACTGCAAGAACGGCTTGTGGCCGGCAGTCTGGGACAGAAAAGCCTGCCGCGCAGTACGCAGCAGGCTTGACCGATGTTCAGGAGTCGCTCAGCAGGTGGCGGGGGTAGTGCCACCAGGCTATATCAGCGGGTCGAGGCCAGTTCTTGTTGGACGCTGGCGACGGTACGAGGCCAAGGTTTACCAGCCTGGACCTTGGCTGGCAAGGCCTTGATTGCAGCCAGGGCGGCATCACGGCTGGCGAAGTTGCCGTAGGTGATGACGTACAGCGGCTTGCCCTGCAGGGTTTTCTTGAAGTAGCGATAGTCGCCACCCTGAGCCTTGACGTAGGCCTGGGCCGACGCTTCGGAGCTGGTGCCGAGGATTTGCACGACATAATTGCCCGGCTTCTGCCCGGCGTACCAGCTACCACCGGCTGCGGGCTTGGCGGCCGGCTTATCGACAGGCTTGGGCGCAGGCTTGGCGGTTGCAACCTGGGTTGGCGCAGGCTTGGCTGCAGGAGCAACCGGCTTGCTGGCAACAGGTGCTACCGACTGCTGCACAGGTGCAACCGGTTGCGCAGGGGTTGGTGCGGGGCCAGCGGTGACACCTGCCGGTGGCGCGATAGTGGTGACGGTCGGCGGAGTAGACGGCTGCAGCGCGGTTTCGCCGGCTGGCGTCGACTCTTCGCCTTCACCCATGCCGGTAGACTCGGCCAGCGGGCCACGCATGACCGGTTGCGACTGACCTACCAGCGGCAGTGGCATCGGCTGCGAATTGCCGGCGAATTCGATCGCCGGGCCGCCGTTGTTCGATTGGGCATTGCCTGGCTGACCTTCGCCCAGCGGCAGTTGCGCCTGTTCGGCAGGGGCAGTTGGCGCCTGATCACCCTTCTTCGGCATCAGCACGGCGGCCGCGACGGCGACCACGACAACTGCAGACAGCGCCAGCACATGTTTCTTCGGCATATTGAACCCCATTGATGGTCGCTTCGCCGTGGTCCGGCTGGCGATCATGGCTTCGATCAAGGTATCGCGGGCAACCTGGTTGATAGTCCCGGGCCAGCCGTCAGAGTTTTGGTGAATATCAACGATCTGCTCACTGCTGAACACTTCGATGCCCCGCCCGGCACCTTCCAGGCGCTGCTCGAGGTATTCACGGGTTTCTTCTTCGCTGTAGGGCTCAAGCTCGATGACATGAAAGCGCTCCTGCTCGGCATTGAGCTCTTCCAGCCCGGCGATCAGTGACGGCTCGCCAAACAGGAAGACATGCGGACGCCCTTCCGGGGTACCCGCCGCCAACTCCAGCAAGGCTTGGAGTGCCGACTCGCCAAGTTGTTCCGCATCGTCCACCAGCAGATAGACTTCCTGCCCGGTCAGCGCCAGTTGTACCACCTGGGCAAGGATGTCCGGGACTTCAGCCTGGGCCACGCCCAATGACTGGGCCACCTGGCCGAGCAGGCTGGCGGCATCGCTGGCGCCACGGGCGGAAACCACCACGCTCTGCACCGATTGCTTGTTGGTGCTGGCCACCAGGGCCTGGCGCAGCAGGGTCTTGCCACTGCCTTGAGGGCCAGTGACCACCAGCAGCAACTGGCTGTAGCGGGCCAGGTGGTGCAATTGGCCGAGTACCGGCTTGCGCTGGGCTGGGAAGAATTTGAAACCCGGCACCCGTGCAGCGAAGGGGTCGTGGTTCAACTGGTAATGGCCGAGAAAGGCCTCGTCGGCATGCAAACTAGTCATCGGACGCTCATCAACCTCAAAGCTGGGCCACGATCGCGCGGTAATCCGCGGCCAGCGTGGCCTGAAGAATCTCTTTCGGATAGTCGTCGGTGACCACCGCTTCGCCCATGCGGCGCAGCAGGACCAGACGCAGACGACCGTCGAGTACCTTTTTATCTACTGCCATGTGTTCCATGAACTGCGCCGGGGTCATCTCGGCGGGCGGCACCACCGGCAAGCCTGCGTTCTGGAACAGACGGATACCACGGTCACGCTCCTGCTGGCTGATCCAGCCCAGGCGCATGGACATTTCCAGGGCCATTACAGTGCCCGCCGCGACGGCCTCACCGTGAAGCCACACACCATAGCCCATGTGGGTCTCGATGGCGTGACCGAAGGTGTGGCCCAGGTTCAGCGTGGCACGCACGCCCGACTCGCGCTCATCGGCGCCCACTACCGCAGCCTTGGCCGCGCAGGAACGACGAATGGCCTCGGTCAGCGCCACCTGGTCAACGCCGCGCAAGGCCTGCATATGCTCTTCGAGCCAGCCCAGGAAGGGTTCGTCACAAATCAGGCCGTATTTGATCACTTCGGCCAGGCCTGCCGACAGCTCGCGCGGCGGCAGGCTATTGAGGCTGCGGGTGTCGATCAGCACCGCGTTGGGCTGATAGAAGGCACCGACCATGTTCTTGCCCAGCGGGTGGTTGATGCCGGTCTTGCCCCCTACCGACGAATCGACCTGAGACAACAAGGTAGTCGGCACCTGGATGAAATCCACGCCGCGCTGGTAGCAGGCGGCGGCAAAGCCGGCCATGTCGCCGATCACCCCGCCGCCAAGCGCTACCACGGTAGTGCGGCGGTCGTGGCGGGCGGTCAGCAGCGCATCGAAGATCAACTGCAGGGTTTCCCAGTTCTTGTAGGCCTCGCCGTCGGGCAACACCACCGGCAGTACCGAATAGGCACCCAGGGTCTTGCTCAGGCGTTCGAGATAGAGGGGTGCGACAGTCTCGTTGGACACGATGGCGACCTGCCGGCCAGCGATATGCGGCGCCAGCAGTTCAGGTTGATCCAGCAGGCCTTCGCCAATGTAGATCGGGTAGCTACGTTCGCCCAATTCGACCTTTAGTGTCTGCATGTGTCCCCACAATGAACTAGGCGCGGCATCGATGGCTCGAACCGCGCGATAACGGTGTGCCCTGTCACGGCATGACTGGTCGCCGAGGATAGTCCTGGCTTAACGGGGCGGCAACTTCTGCAAGCGCTCGAGAATATCCTGCACCACCATTCGCGGTGGCCGTTCGTCGGTTTCCACCACCAGATCGGCGATCTCGCGATATAGCGGGTCGCGAACTTCCAGCAGCGCGCGCAAAGTCGCCTCCGGGTTGGCGGTGCGCAGCAACGGCCGGTTGCGATCACGCGAGGTGCGCCCGACCTGCTGCTCGACCGAGGCGTGCAGGTACACCACTCGCCCGCCGGCATGCAGGGCCTGACGGTTGGCATCGCGCATTACCGCGCCGCCACCGGTAGCCAGCACCACGCCATCGAACGCGCAGAGCTCGGCGATCATCGCCTGCTCGCGGTCACGAAAGCCCGGCTCGCCTTCCTTATCGAAGATCCACGGGATATTGGCGCCGGTGCGCAATTCAATTTCCTTGTCGGAATCCTTGAACGGCAGGCGCAGCTCTTTGGCCAGCAGGCGGCCGATGGTGCTTTTGCCAGCACCCATCGGCCCCACAAGTATCAAATTTCGCACAGAATCAACGACTCACAGCAATCGCCTGGTCACTCATGATACGCGGAGTCAGGAAGACCAGCAGCTCGGATTTTTTCTCTTGTAGAACATCGCGACGAAACAGCCGCCCAACATACGGCACATCGCCGAAAAATGGCACCTTGTCGACAACTTTACTTTGCACCGTCGAGTACACGCCGCCGATGACGATGGTCTCGCCATCATTGATACGCACCTTGGCGTTGACCTCGTTTTTACGGATCGCCGGCACGTGATCCAGGGCGTTGAGGTAGTCGGGCTCGTCCTTGGTCACCTTGACCACCATGATTACCCGGTTGTCCGGGGTGATCTGCGGGGTGACCTCAAGGGACAGCGAGGCCTCGCGGAAGGTCACCGAGGTAGCGCCGCTGCCGCTGGTTTCCTGATACGGCACCTCGGTGCCCTTGAGGATCCGCGCAGTTTCCTTGTCAGCGGTGACGACCTTGGGCTGGGAAATGATTTCGCCGTTGCCGGTGCGCTCCATGGCGCTCAGTTCCAGGTCGAGCAGCGCACTGTTGCGCACCAGGCCAAAGCCGATACTCGACGATGCCCGGTCCGCGCCAAGGTCGACGAAGGTATCGCCACCACCCAGGCTCAAGCCCTTGCCCAACTGCACCTGGCCACCCCAGCGCACACCCAGGCTCTTTTCAAAATCGACGTTGGCCTCGACGATCCGCGCCTCGATCATGACCTGGCGTACCGGCACATCGAGTTCGCCGATCAACCTGCGCAGCTCTTCCAGACGTTCCGGCGATTGGCTGGCGACCAGGGTGTTGGTGCGCTCATCGACACTCAGCGAACCATGGCTGGCGCCGCCGGCCTCATGGGCCATCAGGCTGTGGAAAAGCTCGGCGATATCGGTGGCCCTGGCGTGGTGGATCGGTATCAGCTCGCGCCGCGACGGCGCGGACCCGGCCAGTTCGGCAAGCGGTGCGACCAGCAATACATTGCCATCCTTGCGCTGCTCCAGGCCCTTGCTGCGCAGCACCAGCTCCAGCGCCTGGTCCCAGGGCACATCCTGCAAGCGCAAGGTCACCTTGCCCTGTACCGCATCACTGGCCACCAGGTTGACCCCGGAAAAATCAGCCAGCACCTGCAGTACCGTACGCACCTCGACATCCTGAAAATTCAATGACAACGGCTCACCGCCGTACAGTTGCTTGCCCGCAAACGCGCCGGCAGACAGGCAACAGCCCATCAGCACCGCAACCACAGCTCCCTTGCCCATCGATGACCTCCCTGGTCGGCACCTTCAGCGCAGGGCGAGAGTTCGCCGCCGCGCTTGCCAGCCTTGGCCGGCAACAAAAACCTGCTCGATGACCTCGACATGGCGCTCGCCAATCTCGGCCACCTGCCCCTGGTCACGACCCAAGCGGTCACCGACCTGCAGCCGATGCACGCGGCCATCAGCCTGGATCAGCGCGTAGCGCACGCCGCGACTGGCGAGGCTGCCGACCATTTCCAGCTGCTCCAGCGCCAGGCGCTGCAAGACATCGGCACGCACCGCCAGCGCAGATGGACCGAATGGATTGCGCAGCATCGCAACCGGCCGTCGCTGCGCCGCCTGTGGCTGCGCGCCAGGGGCCAACTGCGGCTGCGAGCGAGGCTGGTATGAGCGAACCTGCAATTCCATGTGCAGCAACTGCGCATCGGCCGGCTTCAGCGAAAGCCCTTGCACGGTAATCAGCCGCGGCTGCGCGGCCAGGTCCGCGAAAAATTCGGCAAGCGCCGAAAAGGCGCCACGCAAGCGCAGTTGCACGGGCAGTTCCAAGTAATGCTCAGCGGTCGACGCTTGGACTACCTGCAACTGTTCAATGGCCACTTCATGGGCCTCGGCCAGGCGGGAGAGCAACTCGAACACGGCAGGCTCGGCGCTCCCTGCCGACAGTTGCCAACGCGCTTGCTGCAAGCCGCTGTGCAATTCGGCCGTCGGCCCAACGCTGTCTGCGTTGGCGTGCGCCAAGGCATCAACCATCAGCGCTGCCTGCGCCATCAGCGGCCGTAAATGCACGGCATAAGCCAGGCCTGCCAGAAGCACCAGCAAGCCCGTCAGTATCAACGCCTGTGCTGGCCAGGCTCGACTTGCCAGCTCACCGCAGAAGCTCAAGGTGCAACCTCAAGGGCTGCTACCAGCTCAAACGCATGCCCCTCCTCAACCGCACTTAGCTGCTGCAACTCGGCAGTACTGATCAAGGATGAAGACTTCAGGCGGTCTGCCAGTTCCGCAACCAGGGCAGCCGAACCGGCCATGCCGGCAAGCCTCAGCCCAGCCGGTTCCTGGCTCAGGGCGGTCAGGTACACGCCATCGGGCATGGCCCGCTCAACCTGCTCGAAGACATCCACGGCGAAATGCCGGCCAGCCTGCACGCGTTGCAACTGCCTCAGCTCCTGCCGCAAAGCCTCGGGCTCCAGTTGCCCGCCGGGCGGGCTGAGCGACTGCTGCTGCATGACGCCGCGAAAATGCTGGTCGATGAGTCCACTGGCAACGGCAACCAGCAGCACAACACTTGCACAGCCTGCCTGAAACCCTCGAATACGCAGACGCTGGCGGCGCTCGCGCCATGGCAACAAATTAAGTCGCACGCCGCCCATGGCCAGGGCGCAGGCCACGCTCAGGCTCGAGCCCGCGTGGTCCAGTTCGGCGTCGAGCGCTACTGCCGGAGCACGCCGCAGCGCCTGGCTATCGATCTCCAGCACCCGTGCATTGAGCCCGGCGACTTCAAAGGTGGCCTCAAGTGTTTCCAGCAAACCGCGATGACAGGCCGCGACCTGAACGCTCACCGCATCAGCGCCAGCCGGCGCCTGCAGCCGGTAGTCCAGCGCGGTGTCTTCAAGGTCGAAGGGAATGAACTGCTCAGCGGCATCGTGCACCTGCGCAGCAACTTCGGCATCGGCCAGACCCGCCGGCAGGCTTATCGATTTGCTGATAGCCCGCGCCGCCGGCAAGGCCACGGCGGCTTGCCGACAGCGGCTGCCACTGCGCTGCAGCGCGCGTTTCAGGGCCAGGCCAACCACCTCGGGGTCGGCAATCCAGCCGTCGAGCATGGCCCCGACAGGCAGCGGTTCAAGCGCCCAGGCCCGCACGCGCCACGCGCCTTTGCGCCGGTGCAATTGCACCAGTCGGATAGACGGCGGGGCAATTTCTACCCCCAGGAGTGAACCGGCATCCATGCCGAAGCGTCCAAGCATTGGTTTTTTCCTTGCTGGCGACAGCCGCGCGCGTAACGCGGCGAGTTGAAAAATGCTTATAATGCCCAGCGTTTATCCTTTGTCCGCTGGCCCCGCGCGCAACCCATTCTTTTATCTGGACGCCCTAAAGCCTTGATACGCCTGCTGAAGTTCTTCTGGTGGTCTTTCGTCGCAGTCATCTGCGCGCTCGTGCTCGGTCTGAGCGGCGCATTTCTGTATCTTAGCCCCAGCTTGCCCTCGGTAGAGGCCCTCAGAAGCATCCAGTTGCAGATCCCTTTGCGGGTCTACAGCAGCGACGGCAAGCTGATCGCCGAGTTCGGCGAAATGCGCCGCTCGCCCATCCGTTTTGCCGACATTCCGCCGCATTTCATCCAGGCTTTGCTGTCGGCTGAAGACGACAATTTCGCCAATCACTACGGCGTTGACCCCAGCAGCCTGATGCGTGCTGCAACACAATTGCTCAAGTCCGGGCACATCCAGACCGGCGGCAGCACCATCACCATGCAGGTGGCGAAGAACTTCTTCCTCAGCAGCGAACGCAGCTTCTCGCGCAAGACCAACGAGATTCTCCTGGCCCTGCAGATCGAACGCGAACTGACCAAGGACGAGATCCTCGAGCTGTACGTCAACAAGATCTACCTGGGCAACCGCGCCTACGGCATCGAGGCCGCCGCGCAGGTGTACTACGGCAAGTCGATCCGCGATGTCAGCCTGGCGCAGATGGCGATGATCGCCGGCCTGCCGAAAGCGCCGTCGCGCTTCAACCCACTGGCCAACCCGGTGCGCGCCAAAGAGCGCCGCGACTGGATCCTGGGGCGCATGTACAAGCTCGGCAAAATTGATGAAGCCAGCTACCAGACAGCATTGGCCGAACCGATCAACGCCAGCTACCACGTGCCGACCCCAGAAGTTAACGCACCCTACATCGCCGAGATGGCCCGCGCCGAAATGGTCGGCCGCTACGGCAGCGATGCCTACACCGAAGGCTTCCGCGTCACCACCACGGTGCCGAGCGACCTGCAGGAAATCGCCAACAAAGCCGTACTCAACGGCCTCACCGCCTACGACGAGCGTCATGGTTACCGTGGCCCCGAGTCGCGCTTCCCGGGCAAGACCCGTGACGCCTGGCTGCAGGAACTGAGCAAGCAACGCCCGTTGGGCGGCCTGGAGCCGGTGATCGTCACCGAAGTCAGCAAGACCGGCCTGCAGGTGCTGACCCGCGCCGGCAACCAGGAGTCGGTGGCCTGGGAGACCATGAAGTGGGCCCGCCCGTTCCTCAACACCAACAGCCAGGGCCGTGCACCACAGCAGCCTGCCGACGTTGCCCAGGTCGGCGACCTGATTCGCGTGCAGCGCCTGGACGACGGCAGCCTCAAATTCAGCCAGGTGCCGGGGGCGCAGAGCGCGCTGGTATCGCTGGACCCGAACAGTGGTGCGATCCGCGCCCTGGTCGGCGGTTTCTCGTTCGAGCAGAGCAACTACAACCGCGCCATGCAGGCCAAGCGTCAGCCGGGCTCGAGCTTCAAGCCGTTCGTGTACAGCGCTGCGCTGGACAACGGCTACACCGCCGCCAGCCTGGTCAACGACGCGCCGATCGTATTTGTCGACGAATACCTGGACAAGGTCTGGCGGCCGAAGAACGACACCAACACCTTCCTCGGCCCGATCCGCATGCGCGAGGCGCTGTACAAGTCGCGCAACCTGGTATCGATCCGCCTGCTGCAGGCCATGGGCGTAGGCCCGACCATCGACTACATCAGCAAGTTCGGCTTCAACAAGCAGGACCTGCCGCCCAACCTGTCGCTGGCCCTGGGCACCGCAACCCTGACGCCGATGGAAATCGCCACCGGCTGGAGCACCTTTGCCAACGGCGGCTACAAGATCAGCCCATACCTGATCGAACGCATCGAGAGCCGCAACGGCGAGACCCTGTTCACTGCCAACCCGCCACGGGTCCCGCAAAGCGAACAGGTCGAAGCCGGCATCGCCGCCCCCGAGCAGCCGATCAGCACCCAGCTGCCGGGCGAAGGCCTGAGCACCGTGGCCAGCGATCCGGCCGCCGCCGTCGCCCAGCCGCCGGCCGTGGCCGAGCGCATCATTGACGGGCGCACCAGCTATATCCTCACCAGCATGCTCCAGGACGTGATCAAGCGCGGTACCGGGCGCCGCGCCCTGGCCCTGGGCCGTACTGACCTCGCCGGCAAGACCGGTACCACCAACGAATCCAAGGACGCCTGGTTTTCCGGCTACAACGCCGACTACGTAACCACCGTCTGGACCGGCTTCGACCAACCGGAAACCCTCGGCCGCCGCGAGTACGGCGGCACCGTGGCGCTGCCGATCTGGATGAGCTACATGGGCGCTGCACTCAAAGACAAGCCCAACCATGCCCCGGCCGAGCCGGAAGGCATCCTCAGCCTGCGCGTCGACCCGGTCAGCGGCCGGGCGGCGACGCCAAGCACGCCGAACGCCTACTTCGAGCTGTTCAAGGCCGAAGACACACCGCCTTCGGTCAACGAGCTGGGTAACGGCAGCGCACCGGGCAGCCCGCTGCCAGCGGACGAGGCAGCGCCGATCGATCTGTTCTGATGACGGAGGCGCCCACAGATCCTTTGTGGGCGCTGGCCTTGCCAGCGATGAAGCCAACACCGATCCACAGCCGTCACCCACAAAAAAGCCCCGACTCTCGCGAGCCGGGGCTTTTTGTTATGACGCTACAACAGCTTAGCCGTTGAACACGTCATCCACGCTTTTCAGCGGGTAGTTCTTCGGATACGGCAGGGTCGCCACACCAGTCTCGATCGCGGCCTTGGCCACGGCATCGGAAACCACGGTGATCAGACGAGCGTCCATTGGCTTCGGAATGATGTACTCACGACCGAATTCCAGGGCGTCGACGCCGTAGGCTGCGCAGACTTCCTTAGGCACTGGCAGCTTGGCCAGGTCCTTCAGGGCGTTGGCGGCAGCGATCTTCATTTCTTCGTTGATGCGCTTGGCGCGAACGTCCAGGGCACCGCGGAAGATGAACGGGAAGCCCAGTACGTTGTTGACCTGGTTCGGGTAGTCGGAACGACCGGTAGCCATGATCACGTCGTTACGGGTGGCGTGGGCCAGCTCCGGGGAGATCTCTGGATCAGGGTTGGAGCAGGCGAACACGATCGGGGTCGGCGCCATCGACTTCAGGCCTTCAGGGCTCAGCAGGTTCGGGCCGGACAGGCCGACGAACACGTCAGCGCCTTGCAGGGCGTCAGCCAGGGTGCGCTTGTCGGTAGCGTGGGCGAACACCGCCTTGTACTGGTTCAGGTCGTCACGGCCAGCGTGGATCACGCCAGTACGGTCAACCATGAAGATGTTCTCGATCTGTGCGCCCATGCTCACCAGCAGTTTCATGCAGGAGATGGCGGCGGCACCGGCGCCCAGGCAGACGATCTTGGCGTCGGCCAGGGTTTTGCCAGCGATTTCCAGGGCGTTGATCATGCCGGCGGCGGTAACGATCGCGGTGCCGTGCTGGTCATCGTGGAATACCGGGATGTCGCACTGTTCGATCAGCGCGCGCTCGATTTCAAAGCACTCTGGCGCCTTGATGTCTTCCAGGTTGATGCCACCGAAGGTGATCGAGATGCGCTTGACGGTGTCGATGAAGGCTTGCGGGCTCTCGGAGTCGACTTCGATGTCGAACACGTCGATACCGGCGAAACGCTTGAACAGAACGCCCTTGCCTTCCATGACCGGTTTGGAGGCCAGTGGGCCGAGGTTACCCAGGCCGAGGATGGCGGTGCCGTCGGAAATGACTGCTACCAGATTGCCCTTGCCGGTGTACTTGTAGGCCAGTTCCGGATCGCGACCGATTTCGCGAACCGGCTCAGCCACGCCAGGGCTGTAGGCCAGCGCCAGGTCGCGAGCAGTCGCGGTAGGTTTGGTGAGCTCGACGCTCAGTTTCCCCGGACGAGGTTGAGCGTGGTATTCGAGAGCGGCAGTTTTCAAATCTGACATGGTGGGCATTCCGCTATTTACTGTTCTGACGGACCGCCGAGGATACGCAAAGAGCAAAGGGCCGACAAGACTGCCCGGTCACTTGTGTCAAGGCCTTTAACCTACGACTTTCCGCCAAGAGCCACGGCCTGCAAGGGTTTCGATGTGTACAATCGAAATTAAAAATGTAGACAATTTTTTATCTTTCGACCCGTTCCAGCATCGACGGATCGGTCAGGGGCAGCAACCAGCGTTGCTGTCCCGGCTTCAGGCCACCTTTGCGGGAACGATCCAGCACCCAACCGCGGGCTTCGATCGATCGACCTTTCAGATCAGTGAAGAACGAAGAGGGGAAATTGCGCTGCAGGCGTGCCGGCACCTGAAGCACCAGAGAATCGTCGATTTCGATCCAGATACCCCCGCGATTGCGCTGGATATCCATCACCTTGCCACTTATCAGGGCAAAACCGGACTGACGCACGGCGCTTGCCGGGGTCAATGGCGATTGCCGCCACAGGCCTTTACCGGCCTGACGAGCGGCGCGCTCGGCCTGCGCCTGGCAGCCGGCCAACGCGACGTTGGGGGCCACCGCAACCCGGTAGCCAAGGCCTTCACTGAGCAGTTGTGCTTCGAAATTGTCGCCAGAGCGGCCGTAGACATGCGCCAGAGTACGGCCATATTTGTCCCGCGCCTCGACGCCAGGAACCAGCCCCACCTGCCCGCCGCTGGCCTTGACCAGGGCCTGCAAGCGCTGCCGTGCAGCCTCGGCGAAGGCTTCACTGCTGCGACCTTTGCGACCGATTTCCGGTGCATTAATGCCAATCAGGCGAACACTGCGGCCATCATTCAGACGCAAGGTATCGCCATCGACCACCTGGCGCACGCTGACCACCTGCGCATCGACCGGTGCCGCGCAGAATGCCAGGGCCGGCAACTGCCAGATCGCGCCCATAAAAAAGGCGCCCACGAGGGACGCCTTTTTCAGCAGCAATGCCAAACCCATCGGGCCAGCGTCGCGCAATCTTACTTCTTGGCACCGAACATGCCGAAGCGATCGGCGAACTTCTGTACGCGGCCGCCGGTGTCCAGGACCTTCTGCTTACCGGTGTAGAACGGGTGGCAGAGGTTGCAAACGTCGATCGGCAGGGCCTTGGCCAGAGTCGAACGAGTTTCGAATTTGTTACCGCAGCTGCAGGTAACTTCTACAGCTTCGTATACCGGATGGATATCGGCTTTCATGGTGTTTCCTCAGTGCTGACGTGCCGCCACTCAACACCATTGTTGAATACCGCACGCAAAATAGGGTCGGAATAATACCAGAGCAAACAGCCAACGCAAGTTGTCGCTTAGACCGGCGGTCGTCTGCTAGGCTCGCCGGACCCTGGAATTCCCCCTGCAGAGAACCTTTCGCGTGTCCGACGTCATTCTACGCCTTGCCCTGCCCTCGCCCCTGCGGCGGCTGTTCGACTACAGGGCACCGGCAAGCATGGCGCGCCAGGCACTGACCCCGGGCATGCGTATCCGCGTGCCGTTTGGTCGACGCGAGATGATCGGCATCCTGATCGAGATCAGCGACACCAGCGAGGTGCCGGCCGACAAGCTCAAGCCCGCAATCGCCCTGCTCGATCCGGTGTCGCCGCTGCCGCCGGCACTGTTCAAGCTGTGCCTGTGGACTGCGCAGTATTATCAGCACAGCCTCGGCGATACCCTGAGCTGGGCCCTGCCGGTGCTGCTGCGCCAGGGCGAACCGGCGCAAGCGCGCCAGGAGCGCTTCTGGCAAGTGGCCCCAGGCGCGCGCCTGGACGACCCGCGCATCGCCCGCGCGCCGCGCCAGCGCGAAGCCCTGGCAACCCTGGCGCAGCACCCCCATGGCGTGGCCCATACCCTGCTGAGCAAGCTGATGCTGAGCAAGGACAGCCTCGACCTGCTGCTGGCCAAGGAGCTGGTGCAGGTCGAGGTGCGCCGCCACTTGCCCCAGGAACGCCACGAACACTGGCTGGCGCAGCCGGAGCTGCCGCTCAACGACGAGCAGCGCACCGCCTTCAATGCGGTACGCTCAGGCTTCGACAGCTTTCATGCCTTCTTGTTGGCCGGGGTCACCGGCAGCGGCAAGACAGAGGTCTACCTGCAGCTGATCCGCGAAACCCTGGAGGCCGGCAAGCAGGCGCTGATTCTGATCCCGGAGATCAACCTGGGGCCGCAAACCCTGGCGCGCTTCGAGCAGCGTTTTAACGCGCGCATCGCCCTGCTGCACTCGGCGGTCAATGACCGCGAGCGCCTGGATGCCTGGCTGGCCGCACGTGACGGCGAGGCCGACATCATCATCGGCACCCGCTCGGCATTGTTCACACCGATGAAAAACCCCGGCTTGATCATCATCGACGAAGAACACGACGGCTCGTATAAACAGCAGGAAGGCCTGCGCTACCACGCTCGCGACCTGGCGCTGGTGCGCGCGCGCCAGGAGAACATCCCGATCCTGCTGGGCTCGGCCACGCCGTCGCTGGAGAGCCTGCATAACGCCCACAGCGGCCGCTATGGCCTGCTGCGCCTCAACCAGCGCGCCGGCGGCGCCCAGCAGCCGCGCTTCCTGCGCCTGGATGTGAAGAGCCGGCCGTTGGACAGCGGCATCAGCGGGCCGATACAGCAAGCCATCGGCCAGACCCTGGCGGCCGGCCAGCAGGTACTGGTGTTCCTCAACCGCCGCGGCTTTGCGCCGACGCTGCTGTGCCATGACTGCGGCTGGATGTCCGAATGCCCACGCTGCGATGCGCGCATGACCGTGCACCAGCGCTCCAACGAGCTGCGCTGCCATCACTGCGGCTACGATGAGCGCGTGCCGCGCCAGTGCCCGCAGTGCAACAAAGTCGACCTGCGCCCGGTGGGTGCCGGCACCGAGCGCGCCGAGGAGCGCCTGAGCATTCTTTTTCCGGATTACCCAGTGCTGCGGGTCGACCGCGACAGCACTTCGCGCAAGGATGCGATGAACCAGTTGTTCGCCACCATCCAGCGCGGCCAGCCGTGCATCCTGGTTGGCACCCAGATGCTCGCCAAGGGCCACCATTTTCCGCGGGTGACCCTGGTGTCGATCCTCGATGCCGACGGCGGCCTGTTCTCCGGCGATTTTCGCGCCAGCGAGCGCATGGCGCAGATGATCGTCCAGGTCGCCGGCCGCGCCGGGCGCGCCGAGGAGCCGGGCAAGGTGATCATCCAGACCCACCTGGCCGACCATCCTTTATTGGTGCAACTGACCGAGCAGGGTTACTTCGCCTTTGCCGAGCAGGCCCTGAGCGAGCGCCGCGCCGCCGGCCTGCCGCCTTTCGCGCACCTGGCGCTGTTGCGCGCCGAAGCGCACAAGCCGGGGCAGGCCGAGGGGTTTCTCGATGAAGCCTGCAGCGCCGCCGAGCAGTTGCTGGCCGAACAGAACCTGCACGGCATCGAGTTGCTAGGTCCGGTACCGGCGCCGATGGAACGCCGTGCCGGGCGGTTTCGTGCGCAATTGTTGCTCCAGGCCAATGCCAGGGCACCTTTGCATCGACTGATCAGCGCCTGGTTGCTAGTGTTGGAACAGATGCCGTCCGGGCGCCAGGTGCGTTGGTCGCTGGATGTCGATCCGGTGGATTTGTACTGACAGCATTGGCCCAAAGGTTGGCAACCTCGCCCCGGCAACGGATAATGTCCAGTTTTTCCACCTGCGCATCGAAGCGCCGCCGCGCTTGCGGTCGAAAGAGAAGCCCATGAAAGACACCATTCGCCAGCTGATCCAGCAAGCCCTCACCCAACTCGTCACCGACGGTGTGCTGCCTGAAGGGCTGACGCCGGCGATCCAGGTGGAGAACGCCCGGGACAAGACCCACGGCGACTTCGCCAGCAACATCGCGATGATGCTGGCCAAGCCTGCCGGCATGAAACCGCGCGACCTGGCCGAGAAGATCATCGCCGCCCTGCCTGCCGACGAGCAGGTAAGCAAGGTCGAGATCGCCGGCCCAGGCTTTCTCAACTTCTTCCAGAACACCCAGGCCCTGGCCTCGCGCCTGGACGCGGCCCTGGCCGACGCCAAGCTTGGCGTGAAGAAAGCCGGCCCGCAGCAGAAGGTGGTGGTCGACCTGTCGGCCCCTAACCTGGCCAAGGAGATGCACGTCGGCCACCTGCGTTCGACCATCATCGGTGACGCCGTATCCCGCGTGCTGGAGTTCCTCGGCGATGACGTAATCCGCCAGAACCACGTCGGCGACTGGGGCACCCAGTTCGGCATGCTGATGGCCTACCTGCAGGAAAACCCGATCACCAGCGACGAGCTGTCGGACCTGGAGAACTTCTACCGTGCGGCGAAAAAACGCTTCGACGAGTCCGAAGAGTTCGCCGACCGCGCCCGTGGCCTGGTGGTCAAGCTGCAAGCCGGCGACCCGGAATGCCTGAAGCTGTGGACCCGCTTCAAGGACATCTCGCTGTCGCACTGCCAGAAGACCTACGAACTGCTCAACGTCAAACTGACCATGGCCGACGTCATGGGCGAAAGCGCCTACAACGACGACCTGGCCAATGTCGTCAGCGACCTCAAGGCCAAGGGTCTGCTGGTCGAGAGCAAGGGCGCCCAGTGCGTATTCCTTGAAGAATTCAAAACCGCCGAAGGCGAGCCACTGCCGGTGATCGTGCAAAAAGCCGACGGCGGCTACCTGTACGCCACCACCGACCTCGCTGCCGTGCGCTACCGCAGCAACGTGCTCAAGGCCGACCGCGCCCTGTACTTCGTCGACCAGCGTCAGGCCCTGCACTTCAACCAGGTGTTCGAAGTGGCTCGCCGCGCCGGTTTCGTCGGCCACCCGATGCAAATGGAGCACATGGGCTTCGGCACCATGAACGGCGCCGACGGCCGTCCGTTCAAGACCCGCGACGGCGGCACGGTGAAGCTGATCGACCTGCTCACCGAAGCCAAGGAGCGTGCCTACGCCCTGGTCAAGGAGAAGAACCCGGAGCTGGCCGAGGCCGACCTGCGCGCCATCGGCGAAGTGGTCGGCATTGGCGCGGTGAAATACGCCGACCTGTCCAAGCACCGCACCAGCGACTACAGCTTCAACTTCGAACTGATGCTCAACTTCGAAGGCAACACCGCGCCTTACCTGCTGTACGCCTACACCCGCGTCGCCGGTGTGTTCCGCAAGCTGGGCAAGAGCTTTGAAGAAGTCGACGGCCAGATCATCCTGCAAGCACCGCAGGAGCAGGACCTGGCTGCACGCCTGGCGCAGTTCGGCGAGATCCTCAACAACGTCGCCGAGAAGGGCACGCCGCACGTGCTGTGCGCTTACCTGTACGACGTTGCCGGCCTGTTCTCGAGCTTCTACGAGAACTGCCCGATCCTCGCCGCCGACACCCCTGAACAGCAGCAGAGCCGCCTGCGTCTGGCCGCCCTGACCGGTCGTACCCTCAAGCAAGGTCTGCAACTGCTCGGCCTGGAAACCCTGGAGCGCATGTAAGTTGGCTGCCAAGAAAAAACCCGCACCCAAGCGCGGCGCGAGTCGCTATCAGGCACCTGCCAAGCAGCCGATCCCGGGCTGGCTGTGGCTGGCAATCGGCTTGTCGGTGGGCGCCTTTGTCGTGTTTCTGATGAAGCTTGAGCCTGGCAACGGCGAGGTCAAGCGCACCAAGCCCGAGCAGCAGAAGGCCGAGAAGGTCGCCGAAGCCAACAAGACCGCACCAAGCCCGCAGCAGCCGGTGAAGCCCAAGTACGACTTCTATACCTTGCTGCCGGAATCGGAAGTGATCGTGCCGCCTGAAGCGGTGCCGGAGAAAACCCCGCCGGTGCCGGCGCAACCTCCGGTCACCCCGGCGGAAGCGGCGAAGATCGACACCGCTCGTGCCCAGGCCGCGTTGATGGGCCAAACGCCACCACCCGCACCACCGGTGATCAAGCCGGCGGCGACCACCCAGTTCTTCCTGCAGGCCGGCTCGTTCCGCAAGCAGGCCGACGCCGACAAGGTCCGCGCGCAGATCATCCTGCTCGGCCAGGCGGTCAAGGTGGAGTCCGGCACGGTGAAGGAAGAAACCTGGTACCGCGTGCTGGTTGGCCCGTTCAGCAACCGTGAGCAGCTGACCGTGGCGCAGAAGCAACTGGCCGGCAGCGGCTTCAGCAACCTGTTGTTGCAGCAGCGCCAGACCCGCCAGTAACCTCGCCGTAAAAGCCTTGTCGCATTCACTGCGACAAGGCTTCAGGCCTTAACGCCGCTGGGCGTTGGCCAGTGACACCTGGGTATTGAGCGTCCAGAAGTCATACAGCACCCCCACCAGGAATAACCCGCCGGTGCACAGGTAGATCAGGCCGGTGATCCACTTGCCCTGGTACATGCGGTGCACGCCAAACACCCCGAGGAAGGTCAGCAGGATCCACGCCAGGCTGTAGTCCAGTGGGCCCGGCTGAAAGCGCAGGTCGGCTTCGCGGTCCATCGCCGGAATCAGAAACAGGTCGATCAACCAGCCGATGCCGAGCAGGCCCAGGGTAAAGAACCAGATCGTGCCAGTGACCGGCTTGCCATAGTAGAAGCGGTGCGAACCGGTGAAGCCGAAAATCCACAGCAGATAACCGATCACCTTGCTGTGGGTGTCGTGTAGCTGACCGCCCTGTTGATAACTGTTCATTCATAGCCCCTGTGGGTTATCGATAAATTTTCTAAAGAAAAATGTGACTTTTCTGTGGCAAGCCGACGTGTGGTCATTTGCCACCCTACCCGCCGCAAACCCCTATCCTGTCTGGCCCGCGCCTTTCGAATGCAGGCCAATCGCCGCTTCTGCCGGTTTTTGCCGCCCCCTGGAATCGACCAACGGATCAGAATTTGATCAAAAAGCTGTTATAAAGTTGCGCGCTAACCAACCAGAGCCCTGCCTATGCGTCCTTTTTTCAAGACATGGCTGACCATCTGCCTATTATTGCCACTGGCTGCCCACGCCACCAATCGTGAGCAACGGTTACCCAACGGTTTCTCCGGGTACACCTCCAATTCCACTGCTGCGCGTCCACACAAGAACGTCAGCAGCAACAAAGTCCAGCACAGCCCCAAGCGCAGCGCTCGCCCGGGCAAACCGCTGCCGGTTGCCGCGGCCATGTCGCCGCAGCAGAGCAGCGATGTGCTCAGCCGCGCGGTCAACGTGCTCGGCACCCCGTATCGCTGGGGCGGCAGCAGCCCGAGCAAGGGCTTTGACTGCAGCGGCCTGGTCAAGTACGCCTTCAACGACATCGATGAAGTCGACCTGCCCCGCACCTCCAACGCCATGGCCAGCGGCCACGGCATAAAAGTCGATCGCAACGACCTCAAGCCCGGCGACCTGATCTTCTTCAACATCAAGAGCCGCCGGGTCAACCACGTCGCCATCTACCTGGGCAACGACCGCTTCATCCACGCGCCGCGCACTGGCAAACGGGTAAGCATCGACACCCTGAACAAGCCGTACTGGAACAGCCGTTACGTGGTTGCCAAACGTGTCTTGCCAAAAAGCCAGCAACTGGCCCTGGCTAAACGCTAGAAACGCCCCGGCGCCCGCTCCCGGGCGCTTTCAGGGCTGACCAGCCCTTGACGCACCAGGCCCTGCAGACACGCGTCGAGGGTCTGCATCCCCTGTGCCCCGCCTGTCTGTATCGCCGAATAAATCTGCGCCACCTTGCCCTCGCGCACCAGGTTGCGCACCGCAGGCGTTGCCAGGAGTATCTCGTGGGCTGCCAGCCGGCCGCCGCCAACCTTCTCCACCAGAACCTGCGAGACCACTGCCTGCAGCGACTCGGCGAGCATGGCGCGTACCAGTTGCTTCTCTTCGGCGGCGAACACATCCACCAGGCGGTCAATGGTTTTCGCCGCCGAGCCGGTATGCACCGTGGCCAATACCAGGTGCCCGGTTTCCGCTGCAGTCAGGGCCAGGCGAATGCTCTGTGGATCGCGCAGTTCACCGAGCATGATCACATCCGGATCCTGGCGTAATGCTGCGCGCAAGGCCTGGGCAAAACCCCGGGTGTGCCGGCCGATCTCGCGCTGGCTGATGCGGCTGCGCTGCGAGCTGTGGATAAATTCGATGGGGTCCTCGAGGGTGACGATGTGCAGCGCCCGCTCACGGTTCAGGTGATCGACCAGAGCCGCCAGGGTGGTCGATTTGCCCGACCCTGTGGGCCCGGTAACCAGCACCAGCCCGCCCGACAGCTCGGCAATTTGCCGAAACACATCCCCCAGGTCGAGTTCTGCCAGGCTGCTGACCTGCGCCGGAATCACCCGCAGCACTGCAGCGGCGCCATGCCGTTGCTGGAAAGCATTGACCCGAAAGCGCGCCAATGCTGGCACGGCAAAGGCAAAGTCGATATCCAGATGTGTTTCAAAATCCTTTTGCTGCGCCGCGGACATCACCTGTCCGAGCATTTCGTCCATGTCTTGCGGCGTCAGCGCCGGCAACTCCAGCGGCCGCAAACACCCCCCAAAACGCAGCGCCGGCACCTCGCCCGCCGCCAGGTGCAGGTCACTGGCACCGGCTTGCACAGCCAGCGCCAGCAGTTCAGTCACATCCATGAGACTCCCCAAAGGCCGCCAAGCAGGTAGAATGCCGCAGACCCAAAGAGCCGCTGGCATCGATCAATGTCCACCATAGCAGACAACCTTTCCACGCTCGCCGCACGCATCCGTGCCGCCGCGCTGGCCGCCCGGCGCGAGCCTTCGGCCGTGCAGCTGCTGGCCGTGAGCAAGACCAAACCCGCCGCTGCCGTGCGCGAAGCCTTCGCCGCCGGGGTGCGCGATGTCGGTGAGAACTACCTGCAGGAAGCCCTGAACAAACAGGGCGAATTGACCGACCTGCCCTTGACCTGGCACTTCATCGGCCCCATTCAGTCGAACAAGACTCGTGCGATTGCCGAGCACTTTGACTGGGTACATTCCGTGGACCGTCTGAAAATCGCCCAACGCCTGTCCGAGCAACGCCCTGACAACCTTGCAGCGCTGAACATCTGCCTGCAGGTCAACGTCAGTGGCGAAGCCAGCAAGTCTGGCTGCACGCCCGAAGAGCTGCCGGCCCTGGCCAGCGCCATCGCCGCGCTGCCACGCCTGCACCTGCGCGGGTTGATGGCGATTCCCGAGCCGACCGACGACGAGGCCGCCCAACAAGCGGCCTTCGCCCGGGTTCGCGAGTTGCAGGCGAGCCTTCAGTTACCCCTCGACACCCTGTCCATGGGCATGAGTCATGACCTGGAAGCCGCGATTGCCCAGGGCGCGACCTGGGTGCGCATCGGCACCGCGCTGTTCGGTGCCCGCGACTACGGCCAGCCCTGACCCATGCTTTTTCCCTCTTTCCCTATCAAGGACCTGACATGAGCAAGACTCGTATTGCCTTTATCGGCGCCGGCAACATGGCTGCCAGCCTGATCGGCGGCCTGCGCGCCCAGGGCCTGGAAGCTTCGCAGATCCGCGCCAGCGATCCGGGCGCCGAGCAGCGGGCGAAAATCCATGCCGAGCACGGCATCGAGATGTTCGCCGACAACGCCCAGGCCATCGAAGGCGCCGATGTGGTGGTATTGGCGGTCAAGCCACAGGCGATGAAAGCCGTGTGCGAAGCGCTCAAGCCCAAGCTCAAGCCCGAGCAACTGGTCGTCTCGATCGCCGCCGGGATCACCTGCGCGAGCATGAACAGCTGGCTCGGCGCCCAGCCGATCGTGCGCTGCATGCCCAACACCCCGGCGCTGCTGCGCCAGGGCGTCAGCGGCCTGTTCGCCACCGCCGAGGTTTCGCCGGCCCAGCGCCAGCAGGCCGAGCAACTGCTGTCGGCCGTGGGCATCGCCCTGTGGCTGGACAACGAACAACAGCTGGATGCGGTGACTGCGGTGTCCGGCAGTGGCCCGGCGTATTTTTTCCTGCTGATCGAGGCCATGACCGCCGCCGGCGAGAAACTCGGCCTGCCACGAGAAACCGCCGCCAAGCTGACCCTGCAAACCGCCCTGGGCGCTGCGCACATGGCGGTCAGCAGCGATGTTGACGCCGCCGAACTGCGCCGTCGGGTCACCTCACCGGCCGGCACCACGGAAGCGGCGATCAAGTCGTTCCAGGCCAATGGATTCGAAGCGCTGGTGGAACAGGCGCTGGGTGCCGCTGCGCACCGCTCGGCCGAAATGGCTGAACAACTGGGCAACTAAGGAGCCGAAGATGATCGGATTGAACACCGCTGCAATCTATGTGCTGCAGACCCTCGGCAGCCTGTACCTGCTGATCGTGGTGCTGCGCTTTGTCCTGCAACTGGTGCGCGCGGACTTCTACAACCCGCTCAGCCAGTTCGCCGTACGCGCCACCCAACCGCTGCTCAAACCAATGCGCCGGGTGATCCCGAGCCTGTTCGGCCTGGACATGTCGTCGCTGCTGCTGGCGATCATCATCCAGCTGCTGGTGATGGGCCTGACCCTGCTGCTGGCCTACGGCACCACCGGCAACCCGCTGCAATTGCTGGTCTGGTCGATCATTGGCGTGACCGCGCTGTTTCTGAAGATTTTCTTCTTCGCCCTGATCATCAGCGTGATCCTCTCGTGGGTCGCGCCGGGCAGCCACAACCCGGGCGCCGAGCTGATCAACCAGATCTGCGACCCGTTTCTGGCGCCGTTCCGCCGCATCCTGCCGAACCTCGGCGGCCTGGATATCTCTCCGATCCTGGCGTTCATGGCGCTGAAGCTGATCGACATGCTGGTGATCAACAACCTGGCGGCGATGAGCGGGATGCCGGAGATTCTGCGACTGCTGGTCTGATCACTCGCGGGGCAAGCCCGCTCCCACAGCACTTCTGTAGGAGCGGGCTTGACCCGCGATGCTTTCCTTGCCGCACTTCGCAGTGGTCTTTAGACTTACGCCTCATTCAAGCGTGAGCAGGGTCGATGTCCACTGTCTTTCCCGAAGATTCGGTCGGTCTGGTAACACCGCAACTGGCACAGTTCAGCGAGCCGCTGGCGCTGGCCTGCGGTCGCTCGCTGGCCGCCTATGAACTGATCTACGAAACCTACGGCACGCTCAACAGCAGCGCCAGCAACGCCGTGCTGATCTGTCATGCGTTGTCCGGCCATCACCATGCCGCCGGCTACCACAGCCCCGACGATCGCAAGCCGGGCTGGTGGGACAGTTGCATCGGCCCCGGCAAGCCGATCGATACCAATCGTTTCTTCGTGGTCAGCCTCAACAACCTTGGCGGTTGCAACGGCAGCACCGGCCCCAGCAGCATCAACCCGCTCACCGGCAAGCCCTACGGCGCCGATTTCCCGGTACTGACCGTGGAAGACTGGGTGCACAGCCAGGCGCGCCTGGCCGATCGCCTGGGTATCCAACAATGGGCCGCCGTCGTCGGTGGCAGCCTGGGCGGCATGCAGGCGCTGCAGTGGACCATCACCTACCCCGATCGCGTGCGTCATTGCCTGGACATCGCCTCGGCACCCAAGCTCTCGGCACAGAACATCGCCTTCAACGAGGTGGCACGCCAGGCCATCCTCACCGACCCGGAATTCCACGGCGGCTCGTTCCAGGATCAGGGCGTGATCCCCAAGCGCGGCCTGATGCTGGCGCGCATGGTCGGGCACATCACCTACCTGTCCGATGACTCCATGGGCGAGAAATTCGGCCGCGAGCTGAAAAGCGACAAGCTCAACTACGACTTCCACAGCGTCGAGTTCCAGGTTGAAAGCTACCTGCGCTATCAGGGCGAGGAGTTCTCCGGGCGTTTCGACGCCAACACCTACCTGCTGATGACCAAGGCACTGGATTACTTCGACCCGGCTGCCAGCCACGGCGGCGACCTGGCAGCGACTCTTGCGCATGTCACCGCGGATTACTGCGTGATGTCGTTCACCACCGACTGGCGCTTCTCGCCAGCACGCTCGCGGGAGATCGTCGATGCGCTGATCGCCGCGCGCAAGAACGTCTGCTACCTGGATATCGATTCGCCCTATGGCCACGATGCCTTCCTGATCCCGACCCCGCGCTACATCACGGGATTCACGAACTACATGAACCGCATCGTCTGCTGAGGAGCCTATGAGAGCCGACCTGGAAATCATCCAAGACTGGATCCCCGCCGGCAGCCGGGTACTCGACCTCGGTTGCGGTACCGGTGAACTGCTGGCGTCGCTGCGCGACCACAAGCAGGTGGCCGGCTACGGCCTGGAAATTGACCCCGACAACATCGCCCAGTGCGTGGCCAAGGGCGTCAACGTCATCGAGCAGGACCTCGACAAGGGCCTGGGCAACTTTGCCAGCAACAGTTTCGACGTGGTGGTCATGACCCAGGCCCTGCAGGCCGTGGAATACCCCGACCGCATTCTCGACGAAATGCTGCGCGTCGGCCGCCAGTGCATCATCACCTTTCCCAACTTCGGCCACTGGCGCTGCCGCTGGTACCTGGCGACCAAAGGTCGCATGCCGGTTTCCGACTTCATGCCGTATACCTGGTACAACACGCCGAACATCCACTTCTGTACCTTCGAAGACTTCGAGGCCCTGTGCAGCGAACGCCGCGCCCAGGTCCTCGACCGCCTGGCGGTCGACCATTTGCACCGCCACGGGTGGGCGAGCAAGCTATGGCCTAATCTTCTAGGTGAGATCGGCATTTACCGTGTCAGCAGCCCCGGCCTTACCGAACACAAGGTCGCGGTTTAACCCGCACACCGGAGGAGAACGATCATGGGCCGCTTGTTGAGTTTTTTACTGACTGCCTGCCTGAGTGTGACGGCGGTCGCCGCCGATGCCATCAAGGGCGAGCGCCAGGAAGTGTTCGGTGACACCACGGTGCACTACAGCACTTTCATTTCGACCTTCCTGCAACCAGATATTGCCAAGGCTGCGGAACTGGTGCGCAGCAAGAACCAGGGCGTGATCAACGTCTCGGTGATCAAGGCTGGCAAGCCACTGGTCACCCAGGTCAGCGGCACCGTCAAGGACCTGACCAGCAACTCGGTGCCGTTGAAGTTCAAGCAGATCACCGAACAGGGCGCCATCTACTACATCGCCCAGTTCCCTGTTGAACAACAGGAAACCCGGACCTTCACCATCGACGTTGGCATTGGTGGCAAGACCGAAACCATCAGCTTCAACCAAGAGCTTTTTCCAGGCGAATGATGACTTTTCAGCAAATCGTATTGGCCAGCCATAACGCCGGCAAACTCAAGGAACTGCAGGCCATGCTCGGTGACACCGTGCAACTGCGTTCCATTGGCGAATTCAGCAGCGTCGAGCCGGAAGAAACCGGCCTGTCGTTCGTCGAAAACGCCATCCTCAAGGCGCGCAATGCCGCGCGCATTTCCGGCATGCCGGCGCTGGCCGATGATTCGGGCCTGGCGGTGGACTTTCTCGGCGGCGCGCCGGGCATCTACTCCGCTCGTTATGCCGATGGCAAAGGCGATGCGGCCAACAACGCCAAGTTGCTCGACGTGCTCAAGGACGTCCCGCAGGAGCAGCGCGGCGCCCAGTTCGTCTGCGTCCTGGCCCTGGTCCGGCATGCCGACGACCCGCTGCCGATCCTCTGCGAAGGCCTGTGGCACGGGCGCATCCTGACCCAGGCCAGCGGCGAGCACGGCTTTGGCTATGACCCACTGTTCTGGGTGCCGGAGCGCGATTGCTCGAGCGCCGAGCTGAGCCCTGCCGACAAGAACCAGATCAGCCACCGTGCCCGCGCCATGAGCCTGTTGCGTCAACGTCTGGGCCTGGCATGACCGAGCATTCGCCGGCACAGCCACTGCACCTGGGCGAGGCTGGCTTTACTTCCCAAGCACCGCGGGCGGCCCTGCCACAGCTGCCGCCCCTGGCGCTGTACATCCATATCCCCTGGTGCGTGCGTAAATGCCCGTACTGCGACTTCAACTCCCACGCCGCCACCCCCGAACTGCCGGAAGAAGCCTACGTCGACGCCCTGCTCGCCGACCTCGACCAGGAGCTGGGCAACGTCCATGGCCGCCCGATCAGCTCGATCTTCTTTGGCGGCGGCACCCCGAGCCTGTTCAGCGCCCGCGCGCTGGGGCGCTTGCTGGTCGGTGTGGAGCAACGCATCCCGTTTGCCAGCGACATCGAGATCACCCTCGAAGCCAACCCTGGGACCTTCGAGCAAGAGAAGTTCAAGGCCTACCGGCAACTGGGCATCAATCGCCTGTCGATCGGCATCCAGAGCTTCCAGCAGGCCAAGCTCGAAGCCCTGGGTCGCATCCACAACGGTGACGAAGCGATTCGCGCCGCCGACATGGCGCGCAATGCCGGCTTCGACAACTTCAACCTCGACCTGATGCATGGCCTGCCTGACCAGTCGCTGGACGACGCCCTGGGCGACCTGCGCCAGGCGATTGCGCTGAACCCCACGCACCTGTCCTGGTACCAGTTGACCCTGGAGCCGAACACGGTGTTCTGGAACCAGCCGCCACTGCTGCCCGAAGACGACATCCTCTGGGACATCCAGGAAGCCGGCCAGGCCCTGCTGGCCAGCCACGGCTACGCCCAGTACGAAGTCTCGGCCTACGCCCAGCCGGGCCGCGCCGCGCGGCACAACCTCAACTACTGGAGCTTTGGCGACTTCATCGGCATCGGCGCCGGCGCCCACGGCAAACTCAGCCACCCCGACGGACGGATCCTGCGCACCTGGAAGACGCGGCTGCCCAAGGACTACCTGAACCCGGCCAAGCCCTTCAAGGCCGGCGAAAAGCTGCTGCCAGTGGACGAGCTGCCCTTCGAGTTCCTGATGAACGCCCTGCGCCTGACCCAGGGCGTAGACATCGAGCTGTTCAGCCAGCGTACCGGCCTGCCCCTGGAGCAACTGGCGGCGGCGCGGCGGGAAGCCGAACAAAAAGGGCTTTTGCAGGTCGAACCGACGCGACTGGTCGCTACCGCGCGTGGCCAGTTGTTCCTCAACGACCTGCTGCAGTATTTCTTGACCTAAGGATTGCGAATGGACCTGGTACTCGACCTGCTCTCGACCGTTTCCCGCTGGAGTCGCAGCAACCTGTCGGAGATTTCCCTGGCCTTGGTGGGCTGTTTGCTGGTGCTGTTTGGCACCGATATCAAAGGCTGGGTCGAACAACGCCTGGGCGGCCTTGCAGGCGCCTTGCGCGTACCGTTCATGGCCTTGCTGGTGATGATCGGCAGCGGTGCGGCATTGATCTATGCCACCCCGTGGGTGGTGAAGGGGCTGGCACAGTTCAACAACTATGCGTTGGCGCCGGTGTTGCTGATTGTGCTGGTGTTGATTGGCGTGGTTGCCGATCGGCGCTGAAAAGCATCGCGGGGCGACCCGACTTGCCCCGCGATTGACATCACCTACGCCAGTTTTTCGAACTTCAGATCCCACACCCCATGCCCAAGCCGCTCGCCGCGGCGTTCGAACTTGGTGATCGGGCGCTCGGCCGGACGCTCTACGCACTTGCCGTCGGCGGCCAGGTTGCGATAACCCGGGGCGACGTTCATCACTTCCAGCATGTATTCGGCATAGGGCTCCCAGTCGGTGGCCATATGGAACACGCCCCCCACCTTGAGCTTGCTGCGCACCAGCTGCGCGAACTCCGGCTGGACGATGCGACGCTTGTGGTGACGGCTTTTGTGCCAAGGGTCGGGGAAGAACAGCATCAGCCGGTCGAGGCTGTTGTCAGCCACGCACTTGTTCAGCACTTCGATGGCATCGCAGTCATACACCCGCAGGTTCTTCAGGCCCTGGGTCAGCACGCCGTTGAGCAGCGCACCGACACCCGGACGGTGCACTTCGACACCGATGAAGTCCTGCTCCGGCGCGGCAGCAGCCATTTCCAGCAGGGAGTGGCCCATGCCGAAGCCGATCTCCAGGGTACGCGGCGCCGAGCGGCCGAAGACCTGGTCGTAGTCCACCGGGCTCTCGGCCAGGGGCAGGATGAACAGCGGCCCACCCTGGTCCAGGCCGCGCTGCTGGCCTTCGGTCATGCGCCCGGCGCGCATCACGAAACTCTTGATGCGGCGGTGTTGGCGCTCTTCGCCTTCGGTGGTGATCGGCGTTTCTTGCGATTCAGTCATCAGGGGCTCTTACTTGATCAGACCATCCAGCGGCGACGACGCGCTGGCATAGAGTTTTTTCGGCATACGCCCGGCAAGGTAAGCCAGGCGGCCAGCGACAATGGCGTGTTTCATGGCTTCGGCCATCATGACCGGCTGCTGTGCGTGCGCGATCGCCGAGTTCATCAGCACCGCCTCACAGCCCATTTCCATGGCGATGGTGGCGTCGGACGCGGTACCGACACCGGCATCGACCAGCACCGGGACTTTCGATTCTTCGAGGATGATCTGCAGGTTGTACGGGTTGCAGATCCCCAGGCCCGTACCGATCAGCCCGGCCAGTGGCATTACCGCGATGCAACCGGCTTCGGCCAGCTGGCGGGCAATGATCGGGTCGTCACTGGTGTAGACCATCACGTCGAAACCGTCCTTGACCAGCACTTCGGCGGCCTTGAGGGTCTCGATCACGTTGGGGAACAGGGTCTTCTGGTCGGCCAGTACTTCGAGCTTGACCAGGTTGTGGCCATCGAGCAGCTCACGGGCCAGGCGGCAGGTGCGCACGGCTTCGACCGCGTCATAGCAGCCAGCGGTGTTCGGCAGGATGGTGTAGCGATCGGGCGGCAGCACGTCGAGCAGGTTCGGTTCGCCCGGGTTCTGGCCGATGTTGGTGCGGCGCACGGCAACCGTGACGATCTCGGCGCCGGAGGCCTCGATGGCCAGGCGGGTTTCTTCCAGGTCACGGTACTTGCCGGTGCCAACCAGCAGGCGCGACTGGAAGGTACGACCGGCCAGGGTGAAGGGCTTGTCGCTACGAACGTTGCTCATCGGTAATCCTCTTGAAGGTTGAGGGACTTGCAGGTGAAGCGCGAAGGCCTAGCCGCCGCCAATGGCGTGCACCACTTCAACCTGGTCGCCGTCGTTCAGCGTGGTGACGTCGTGCTGGCTGCGCGGCACGATGTCCAGGTTGAGTTCGACCGCCACCCGGCGACCCGCCAGGTCAAGCCGGTTGAGCAGGGCCGCGACGCTTTCGCCATCGGGCAATTCGAAAGGTTCACCGTTCAGTTGAATGCGCATGCGCACGGCCGCCATTATTTTTAGGGGCCCGCATTCTAGCCCTGATCAGGGCGCAAACCCAAGGCCGGGCCGCGCCATTCGTCTCGATCCGGACTCGCGGGTCAGCTCAGGCGCCAGGCTGCAAGGCCCAGGCACAGCCATCCGCCGAGAAACGCCAGGCCGCCAAAGGGAGTGATGATACCGAGCTTGCCGATGCCGCTCAGGGTCAGCACATACAGGCTACCGGAAAACAGCAGGATCCCCAGGGTGAACAGACCACCGGCCCACCCGACCAGACGCCCGGGCAGGTGCACCGACAGCACTGCTACCGCGAGCAGGGCCAGGGCGTGTACCAGCTGGTAGGTGACGCCGGTATGAAAGATCGCCAGGTATTCGCTGCTCAGCCGGCCCTTGAGGCCATGGGCAGCAAAGGCGCCCAGGGCCACGCCGGTAAAGCCGAAAAACGCCGAAAGCAGCAGAAAACTACGCAGCATTGGGAAGACTCCTAGTCAGCACAGGGTCTGTATAATGGCCCGCTCCATCGCTTCGGCCAAGCCATCGCCTATGTTGTCTTCCATTTTCCGTCGCCTCACCCGTGCCCTGCTGTGGTTTGCCGCAGGCAGCGCCCTGCTGGTGCTGGTGTTTCGCTGGGTGCCGCCGCCCGGCACCGCCCTGATGGTCGAGCGCAAGGTCGAGTCCTGGGTCGATGGCCAGCCGATCGACTTGCAACGGGACTGGGAGCCGTGGGAGCGAATCTCCGATGAGCTGAAAGTGGCTGTGATTGCTGGCGAAGACCAGAAGTTCGCCAACCACTGGGGCTTTGACTTCAACGCCATCCAGGCGGCGCTGGCCCATAACGAGCGCGGCGGCAGCATCCGCGGCGCCAGCACCTTGAGCCAGCAAGTGGCCAAGAACCAGTTCCTCTGGGCCGGCCGTAGCTGGTTGCGCAAGGGGCTCGAAGCCTGGTTCACCGCACTGATCGAGCTGCTATGGTCGAAAGAGCGGATTCTTGAGGTCTATCTCAACAGCGCCGAGTGGGGCGAAGGCGTGTTTGGTGCACAGGCGGCCGCCCGGCACCACTTCGGCGTCGATGCCAGCCAGCTTTCGCGCCAGCAGGCCAGCCTGCTGGCTGCGGTGCTGCCCAGCCCGCTGAACTGGAGCGCCAGCCGGCCCAGCACTTATGTGGCGCGACGCGCAGGCTGGATTCGCCAGCAGATGCGCCAGCTCGGCGGTAACAGCTACCTGGCCCAGCTGGACAGCCCACGTCGGGCACCTTGGAAGCAATAAAAAACCCGGCAAAGCGCACGCTTTGCCGGGTTTTTACTGCATGCCCATTACTGGGTAAACGTTTTAGAACGCGCCCATGTAGTCACGCTTGCCCACTTCTACACCGTTGTGACGCAGGATTGCGTAGGTGGTGGTGACGTGGAAGAAGAATTGCGGCAGGCCGTAGGTCAGCAAATAGGCCTGGCCACTGAAGCGCTTCTCTTTCGGCGTGCCCGGACGGGTCACGATTTCAATGCCTTCCTTGCCGTCGATCTGCGCCGGCGCAATGCCGTCCAGGAAAGCCAGGACCTTGCTGATCAGCGCTTGCAGCTCGGCAAAGGTGGTTTCGCTGTCATCGTATTTCGGCAACTCGACCTCAGCCAGGCGCGCCGAAACGCCCTTGGCGAAATCAACAGCGATCTGCACCTGGCGAACCAGCGGAAACATATCCGGATACAGGCGAGCCTGGAGGAAAACGCTTGGATCAATGTTTTTCGCCGTGGCGTGAGCTTCGGCCTTGTTCAGCACATCGCTCAGGGCGTTGAGCATCTGCTTGAAGACAGGAACAGAAGCGGCATACAAGGAAATGGTCATAACAGCCTCGACAGGGGTGGCGGAGAATCATGAAAAAGCCCCGACACGTCGGGGCTTTTTGGTTATTGCCGTTTTGCGAATCAGACCGCGATCAAGGCTTTGACCTTGTTCATCGCGTTCTTTTCCAGCTGGCGGATCCGCTCGGCGGATACGCTGTATTTCTCGGCCAGGTCATGCAGGGTGGCCTTTTCCTCGGCCAGCCAGCGCTGATAGAGAATATCGCGGCTGCGGTCATCCAGGCCTTGCAGGGCTTCGTGCAGGTTGCTGGTGGAGTTGTCACTCCAGTCGGCATCCTCCAGTTGACGCGCAGGGTCGTAACGGTGGTCTTCCAGGTAGTTGGCCGGCGACTGGAATGCACTGTCGTCGTCGGCTTCACTGGCCGGGTCGAAGGCCATGTCCTGACCGGTCAGGCGGCTCTCCATTTCACGCACTTCACGCGGTTCAACACCCAGGCTTTCGGCGACACGATGAACTTCATCGTTGTTCAGCCAGGCCAGGCGTTTTTTCTGGCTGCGCAGGTTGAAGAACAGCTTGCGCTGGGCCTTGGTGGTCGCCACCTTGACGATGCGCCAGTTACGCAGGATGAACTCGTGAATCTCGGCCTTGATCCAGTGCACTGCAAAGGACACCAGGCGCACGCCCATTTCCGGGTTGAAGCGCTTGACCGCTTTCATCAGGCCAACGTTGCCTTCCTGAATCAGGTCGGCCTGGGCCAGCCCGTAGCCCGAATAGCTGCGAGCGATGTGTACAACAAAACGCAGGTGGGCGAGCACCATCTGCCGAGCCGCCCCAAGATCCTGCTCATAGTAGAGACTCTCGGCCAGTTCACGCTCCTGCTCGGGCGTCAGCAATGGAATGCTGTTGACCGTGTGCACATAGGCTTCCAGGTTTGCGCCGGGAACCAGGGCATAGGCAGGTTGCAACGAAGTGGTCATACGAAAAAACCTCCGACTCACTAAACTCGTGCCAAAGGCACTGCCAACATTGACCGGGAACCGCGAAACAAGTTCCCTAAAAATGAAAAGAGTCAATACCAGCAAAAAGACACTATCGCGGTGCAAGCTCGCTCAAGTGGCGGGCGACCGCAATCCAAGCACCGATATACCCTAACAACACCGCCCCAAGCAAGAGGGACAGACCATCGGCTGACGGAACCCCGGCCAAGGCAAAATCACTGCCGTACAGCCCGGAGAGCCCGATAACCGCGTCGTTCAGCCAGTTCAGGCCAAACGCCAGCACGCCCCAGGCCAATACCCCGGCACCCAGGCCATACAAGGCGCCCATGTACAGGAAAGGCCGGCGCACATAGCTGTCGGTGCCGCCGACCAGCTTGATCACCTCGATCTCGGTGCGGCGGTTCTCGATGTGCAGGCGAATTGTGTTACCAATTACCAAAAGCAGCGCCGAGACCAGCAAGACGGTCAGGCCGAAGACAAAGCGGTCGCCCAGTTTGAGAATCGCCGCCAGGCGCTCGACCCACACCAGGTCCAGCTGCGCGGCTTCGACCTTGGGCAGCTCGGCCAGGCGCTGACGCAGGGCTTCCAGCGCCGGCTTGTCGACCTCTGCGGGAGTCACCACCACGACCCCAGGCAACGGGTTCTCCGGCAGTTCGCGCAGGGCTTCGCCCAGGCCGGACTGCTGCTGGAACTCGTTGAGGGCCTGCTCGCGGCTGACGTATTCGGCCTCGGCAACCCCTGGCAAACCTTTGATCTGCTCGCGCAAGGCTTCGCCGTCGTGGCTGCTGGCATCGAGCTTCAAGTACAGGGAAATCTGCGCCGCGCGCTGCCACGAGCCACCCAGGCGCTCGACGTTGCTCAGCAGCAACGACAGGCCCATGGGCAGGCTCAGGGCCACGGCCATCACCAGGCAGGTAAAGAAGCTGCCGATCGGCTGCTTGCCCAGGCGCCGCAGGCTGTCGAGCAGGCTTGAGCGGTGGCTTTCCAGCCAGGCGTGCAGCAGGGTACGGAAATCCGGGCCGTCATCGTCGTGGCCGCCGCCGGTTTTTTTCTTTTCCGGCGCAGGGTCAGCGGCTTTTGGCGCTACCCGCTCGGAAACCTTGGGACTGCGTGTCGCACTCATTGCCCGGCCTCCCCATCGCCGATCAAGCGGCCGCGCTGCAGGGTCAGCATGCGATGGCGCATGCGCGCGATCAGCGCCAGGTCGTGACTGGCGATCAGTACGCTGGTGCCCAGGCGGTTGATATCTTCGAAAACGCCCATGATCTCCGCGGCCAGGCGCGGGTCGAGGTTACCGGTGGGTTCGTCCGCCAGCAGCAAGGCCGGGCGGTGAACGATGGCGCGGGCAATGCCGACGCGCTGCTGCTGGCCGGTAGACAGGTCACCCGGGTACAGCTCGGCCTTGTCCGACAGGGCCACGCGCTCGAGCGCCGAGTCGACCCGCTTGGCCACTTCGGCCTTGGACAGGCCGAGGATCTGCAGCGGCAGGGCGACGTTGTTGAATACGGTACGGTCGAACAGCAACTGGTGGTTCTGGAACACCACGCCGATCTGCCGGCGCAGGAACGGGATTTGCGCGTTGCTGATCTGCCCCAGGTCCTGCCCGGCCAGCAGCAGCTTGCCGCTGGTAGGGCGTTCCATGGCCAGCAGCAGGCGCAGCAGAGTGCTTTTGCCGGCGCCGGAATGGCCGGTCACGAACAGGAATTCGCCCCGACGCACCCGAAAACTCAACTCATGCAGGCCAACGTGACCATTGGGGTAGCGCTTGGCGACCTGTTCGAATCGAATCATGGATGCTCCCGCTCGGCAAACAGTGCTTTCACGAAGGGTTCGGCTTCGAAGGTGCGCAGATCGTCAATCCCTTCGCCCACGCCAATATAGCGGATCGGCAGGCCGAACTGCTTGGCCAGGGCAAAGATCACCCCACCCTTGGCGGTACCGTCGAGCTTGGTCAGGGCCAGGCCGGTCAGTTCAACGCTCTGGTTGAAGTGCTTGGCCTGGTTGATGGCGTTCTGGCCAGTACCGGCGTCGAGCACCAGCAGCACCTCGTGCGGCGCGTCGGCATCGAGCTTGCCAATGACCCGGCGAACCTTCTTCAGCTCTTCCATCAGGTTGTCTTTGGTGTGCAGGCGGCCGGCGGTGTCGGCGATCAGCACATCGATGTTACGGGCCTTGGCGGCTTGCACGGCGTCGAAGATAACCGAAGCCGAATCGGCACCGGTGTGCTGGGCGATGACCGGGATCTGGTTACGCTCGCCCCAGACCTGCAACTGCTCGACCGCTGCGGCGCGGAAGGTGTCACCCGCGGCGAGCATGACCTTCTTGCCTTCAAGCTGCAGCTTCTTCGCCAGCTTGCCGATGGTGGTGGTCTTGCCGGCGCCATTGACGCCGACCACGAGGATCACGAACGGCTTGCTCTGTGCTTGAATGTGCAGCGGTTGCTCGACCGGCTTGAGCAGGTCGGCCAGCTCGTCTTGCAGCGACTTGTACAGCGCGTCGCTGTCGGCCAGCTGCTTGCGCGCGACCTTCTGGGTCAGGCTCTGGACGATCACCGAGGTGGCTTCGACGCCAACATCGGCGGTCAGCAGGCGGGTTTCGATTTCATCAAGCAGGTCGTCATCGATGGCCTTCTTGCCGAGGAACAGGCTGGCCATGCCTTCACCAATGCTGGCGCTGGTCTTCGACAGGCCCTGCTTGAGGCGGGCGAAGAAGCCGCCCTTGCTCTCTTCGCTGCGCACAGGTGCGGCTGGCTCGGCCGGGGCTGGCTCGGCAACCGGAACTGGCGCTGCAACAGCAGCGGCTACAGGCTCGGGTTCGGGCTCGGGCACTACCACTGGTTCCGGCGCTACAACCGGTTCAGGTGCAACCACCACCGGCTCAGGCGCGATGAACACTGGCTCAACCACTGGCGCGGGAGCAGGCTCCTGACGCGGCGGAATCGGCGGCGGTGTGTGTGGCTCAAGGTCGGCGACCAGGGCAACCGGCTCTTCCGGCACGGGCAGCACCAGGCCGACGGGCGCTGCGGGCTGGACCTCGACCGGCGCCGCAACGGGCGCAACGGCAGCGGGCTCTGGAACAGCAACCGGTGCAGGCGCAGCAACAGGTGCTGCAGCCACCTCGACCGGGGCAACGGCAGCCGGCGTTTCGACCGGCAACGCAGCCGGTTGCTCCGCTTCAGCCGGAATGGGGTTTTGCGGCTGTTCGGCTACGGGTTGCTGCGGTTTTTTGCGCAACCAGCCGAACAGGCCTTTCTTTTCACCAGCCGCGGCCGGCGTCTTTTTGTCGTCGTTGGAACCAAACATGGAAGACGGCTATCTCAGGGTAGCGATGCGCCACTGCGGCGCTTCTTAAATTCTTTTAACGCAGAACAGTCTACTTTTAATCCGGCTCGTTCTTGCGCAGCATTTTGTCATCAAGCCTTCGGGCTGGTTCCATGACAGGCATGGTCCTCAGGCAACCGGATCAGTATCCTAGCACCTCCAAGCCCGCCGACGCTAAGACCACGCGGGCAGTCCTACAGGTTAAACAACGTATGAATGCTCTAGCCCGCCGCGCCGCTGGCCTGTTGCTCAGCACAGTTTGTCTGCCGTTCGCGGCCTTCGCCGCCGATACGCAACCCACCCACGAATTCATTCTCGACAACGGCCTGAAAGTGGTCGTGCGCGAGGACCACCGGGCGCCGGTGGTGGTCTCGCAGATCTGGTACAAGGTCGGTTCGACCTACGAATCACCGGGCCAGACCGGCCTTTCCCATGCCCTGGAACACATGATGTTCAAAGGCAGCGAGAAGCTCGGCCCTGGCGAAGCCTCGCGCATCCTGCGCGACCTGGGCGCCGAAGAGAACGCTTTCACCAGCGACGACTACACCGCTTATTACCAGGTACTGGCCCGCGACCGCCTGCCGGTGGCCCTGGAGCTTGAAGCCGACCGCATGGCCAGCCTGCGCCTGCCGGCCGACGAGTTCAGCCGCGAGATCGAGGTCATCAAGGAAGAGCGCCGCCTGCGCACCGACGACCAGCCCAACGCCAAGGCCTTCGAGCTGTTCAGCGCCATGGCTTTTCCGGCCAGCAGCTACCGCACCCCGACCATCGGCTGGATGGCAGACCTTGACCGCATGAAGGTCGAGGAACTGCGCCACTGGTACGAGTCCTGGTACGTGCCGAACAACGCCACCCTGGTGGTGGTTGGCGATGTCACCGTCGACGAGGTCAAGGGCCTGGCCCAGCGCTTCTTCGGCGCCATCCCGAAACGCGCGGTGCCACCGGCCAAGCTGCCACTCGAACTGGCCGAGCCGGGCCTGCGGGAAACCACCCTGCATGTGCAAACCCAGCTGCCGAGCCTGATCTACGGTTTCAACACCCCGGGCCTGGCCACCGCCAAGGACCCGCGCAGCGTGCACGCCCTGCGGCTGATCTCGGCATTGCTCGACGGCGGCTACAGCGCGCGCCTGCCAAGCCGCCTGGAGCGCGGCCAGGAGCTGGTCACCGGGGCGTCGTCGAGCTACAACCCGTTCACCCGCGGCGACAGCCTGTTCGTGATCTCGGCCATGCCGAACCTGCAAAAGCACAAGACCCTGGCCGACGTCGAAGCCGGTATCTGGAAGCTGCTCGACGAGCTGAAAACCACCCCGCCGTCGGCTGAAGAGCTTGAGCGCGTACGTGCCCAGGTCATCGCCGGGCTGGTCTACGACCGTGACTCGATCAGCAGCCAGGCCACCGCCATCGGCCAACTGGAAACCGTCGGCCTGTCGTGGAAACTGATCGACAGCGAGCTGGACGAGCTCAAAAGCGTGACCCCGGCCGACATCCAGAACGCCGCCCGTACTTATTTCACCCGTGAACGCCTGAGCGTTGCCCATGTACTGCCCGAGGAGAACGCTCATGAGTGAACGCAGCGCACCCCGCTACACCCTGATCGGCCTGGGCCTGTTGTTGCTGATTGGCCTGCTGGCGTTCTTCCTGGCCAAACCTGCGCAATCGGATAACGCCGCGCAACCGGCTGCGGTCACCGAAGCCAAGGCGGCCAACACCTTGCAATCGCTGGCCGAGCTGGATGGCAAGGCGCCAAGCCGCCGGCAGCTGAACATCCAGACCTGGAACACCGCCGAAGGCGCCCGCGTGCTGTTCGTCGAAGCCCGCGAGCTGCCGATGTTCGACCTGCGCCTGACTTTCGCCGCCGGCAGTAGCCAGGACGGCGATGCCCCGGGGCTGGCGACCCTGACCAACGCCATGCTCAACGAAGGCGTGGCCGGCAAGGACGTCACCGCCATTGCCGAAGGCTTCGAAGGCCTGGGCGCCGACTTTGGCAACGGCGCCTACCGCGACATGGCCGTGGCCTCGCTGCGCAGCCTGAGCGCGGCCGACAAGCGCGAACCTGCGCTCAAGCTGTTCGCCGAAGTGGTCGGCAAGCCGACCTTCCCGCAGGACGCCCTGGCGCGTATCAAGAACCAGATGCAGGCCGGCTTCGAATACCAGAAGCAGAACCCCGGCAAGCTGGCCAGCATCGAGCTGTTCGAGCGCCTGTACGGCACCCACCCCTATGCCCACCCGAGTGACGGCACCGCCAAGAGCATTGCGCCGATCACCCTGGAGCAACTGCGTGCCTTCCACGCCAAGGCCTATGCCGCTGGCAATACGGTGATCGCCCTGGTCGGCGACCTGAGCCGCAGCGAAGCCGAAGCCATTGCCGCACAGGTGTCCTCGGCCCTGCCAAAAGGCCCGGCCCTGGCCAAAGTGGCCCAGCCAAGCGAACCCAAGGCCGGCGCAACCCACATTGACTTCCCGTCCAAGCAGACCCACCTGATGCTCGCGCAACTGGGCATTGATCGTAACGATCCGGACTACCCGGCGTTGTCGCTGGGCAACCAGATCCTCGGGGGTGGCACCTTCGGCACCCGCCTGATGAGCGAAGTGCGCGAGAAACGCGGCCTGACCTACGGCGTATACTCGGTGTTCAGCCCGATGCAGGTGCGTGGCCCGTTCATGATCAACCTGCAGACCCGTGCCGAGCTCAGCGAAGGCACCCTCAAGCTGGTCCAGGACATCCTCGCCGACTACCTCAAGAGCGGCCCGAGCCAGGCTGAGCTGGACGACGCCAAGCGGGAACTGGCCGGCAGCTTCCCGCTGTCCAATGCCAGCAACGCCAGCATCGTTGGCCAACTGGGTGCCATCGGCTTCTACAACCTGCCACTGACCTGGCTGGAAGACTACATGCAGCAGTCCCAGCAACTGACCACTGAACAGGTCAAGGCAGCGCTGAACAAACACCTGGCCGCTGACAAGATGGTTATCGTCACCGCCGGGCCAAGCGTGCCGCAAAAACCCTTGCCGCCGCCCACTGACAAACCCGCCGAGCAACCGCTTGGCGTACCGGAGCATTAATGGCCAGTCCATCCGCAAAACCGGCCAAGCCGCACCACGGCCAGGGCCAGCTGCGCATCATTGCCGGCGAATGGCGCAGCCGGCGCCTGGGCTTCCCTGACGCGCCGGGCCTGCGCCCAACCCCGGACCGGGTCCGCGAGACCCTGTTCAACTGGCTTGCCCCGCACATCGAAGGAGCCAAGGTGCTCGACGCCTACACCGGCAGCGGCGCCCTGTACCTCGAAGCGCTGTCCCGTGGCGCGGGCGATTCCGTGGCCCTGGACAGCAACCCGGCGGCCATCGCCAGCCTGCGGCAGAACCTCGAGACCCTGCGCTGCCCTCGCGGCCAGGTGATCCAGACCGACGCCCAGCGCTACCTGCAGGGTGAGCCGAAGCTGGCCTTCGACCTGGTGTTCCTCGATCCGCCGTTCAACCAGGGCTTGCTGCCGACCACCTGCGCCCTGCTTGAAGAGCGTCAGTGGCTGGCCGAAAACGCCTGGATCTACACCGAGAGCGAAACCCCGCCATCGACCTTGCAGTTGCCTGGCAACTGGCGCCTGCACCGCGAGAAAAAGGCCGGCCAGGTCTACTACGCACTCTGGCAGCGCGGCTGAGCAATCAGCACGACCCGGCCGCCGCCGGGTCGTGCCCGCTAAATATCTAACGCCTTTCACCTTTACGCTTGCTTGATCGTGCGCCTTGTTTTCAACCACAAGGACCACTGTCATGGATCGACGCACCTCCCTCAGGAGCAGCCTGCTCGGCCTGTTTCTGCTATCCGGCCAGGCCCTGGCCGAACCCTCCATTCGCCATGAGTTCACCCTCGACAACGGCCTGCACGTAGTCATCAGCGAAGACCGCCGGGCGCCCGTGGTCACCACACATATGCTGGTCAAGGTCGGTTCGAGCCATGAGTACCCCGGGCAGTCCGGTTTGTCCCACGCCCTCGAACACCTGCTCTACCGAGGCAGTGCCAAGACCGCCCCGGGTCAGCTCTCACAGATCATCGAACGCCTGGGCGGCGAGGACAACGCCTACACCCTCCGTGACTTCACCGTGCATCATCAGACGCTCCCCAGTGATCGGCTGGCTGTAGCGCTGGAGCTCAATGCCGATCTGCTCAAAGGCGCAGTGCTGAGCGAACACGAGTTCGTTCGCGAGATCGAAGCGGTCAAGGCTGAGCGGCGAGAGAATGTCGATAGCGATCCATTGCTAAGGCTCTTTGAGCAACTGCAGGCCATTGCCTACCCGCAAAGCAGCTATCACACCCCGGTGATCGGCTGGATGAGCGATCTGCAGCGCATGCACAACGAAGAACTGCGCGCCTGGTATCGCACCTGGTACGCGCCCAACAATGCCACGCTGATCATCGTTGGCGATGTACAGCGTGATGCGGTGAAACGCGAGGTTGAAAAGTATTTTGCCGGTTTCCCCCGCCAAGACCTGCCGTTCATTAAGAAGCCCCTTCAGACCGCTGCCCCCGGCCCCCGTCAGGTTACGGTCTACGAAGATGTCAGTACGCCAACCCTGGTCATGGCCTTCAACGTGCCGACCTATGCCAGCGCAGCGTCGGCAACCGACGTACATGCCTTGCGCCTGCTTTCGGCCCTGCTGGGCAAAGGCTTGAGCGCCCGCCTCAGCACCCGGCTGGAGCGCCAGCAAACTCTGCTGACACGCCCTGAAGTCAGCTACGACCCGGTGGCCAGGGGCGATAACCTGTTCGAGATCCAGGCTTCAATCAATACCGTTCAGCCCAGGCCACTGGACGAACTGCAAGCGGCGATCTGGGCACAACTGCAGGCACTGAAAAAAAACCCTCCCGAACCTGACGAACTTGCCCGGGCGCGAACACTGCTGCTGGCAGAAAACACCTTCGCCCGCGACACCCTCGACTATCAGGCCGGCGACTTGGCTGCCCTGCTCGGCAGCGGCTTGCCAGCCGCTCAACTGGACAATGATGCCGACGACCTGGCGCGAATAACGCCTGAACAACTACAGCAGGCTGCCAACACCTACTTCACCCGCGAACGGCTTACGGTCGCCTACCTGCAGGCCAAGGAGGCCGATGATGAATAAGTTCAGGAGAATCCTTTTACCGATCGTCCTGTTGATAGCATCTGTCACTGCATACGCCCAGAGCGCTGCGGCTGAGCTGCAATCCCTGAAGTCCACCGCCCCCCTGACAAGCATCCCTCAATTGCCGATCGAATCGTGGCACACGCCTCAGGGCAGCCAGGTGTTGTTTGTGCAGAACAACCATTTGCCGATGTTTGACCTGCAGGTTGTATTCGCTGCCGGCAGCGCCCGCGATGATGGCGCAGCAGGCCTGGCACAACTCACCCTGGGCATGCTCGATGAGGGCGCAGGCCAGTACGATGCCCTGCAGATTGCCGAAGGCTTCGATGCGGTCGGCGCACAGTTTCACAAGCAGGCCGGGCGAGACAGCCTGGCCGTAACCCTGCGCAGCCTCAGCAGCCAGGAGCACAGCAGCAAAGCCGTCGGCTTGCTGACAGGTGTGCTCGGCAAACCGCAACTTGCCGATGACAAGCTGCAGGCGATCAAGGATCAGCTCACCAGCCAGCTCATACAACGCCAGGAGTTCCAGAACTACAGGGCCACCGACCTGCTTTACCAACATGCTTACGCCAATCACCCCTATGCGACGAACAGCACCGGCACCAGGCAGGCAATTGAATCGCTGACCATTGCCGATATCCGCGCGTTCCACCAGCAAGCGTTCGCTGCGGGCAATGCACTGATCACCCTGGTCGGTGACCTTTCGCTTGAGCAGGCTCAAGCCATTGCGCTTCAAGTTTCGTCAGCACTGCCCGACGGGCCGGCACTCTCACCTTTACCCGTGCCCGCTGCTTTCGAGTCGGAGATCTATCACCTTGAGCATTCGGGCAGCCAGGCGCTGTTGTTGTTTGCCATACCCGGCATCAACGTGCACCATGCCGATGCACCGGCGCTGACCCTGGCCAATCTGATTCTGGGCGGCCCCGGTGCGACTTCGCGCCTGTTCGATGAACTGCGCAGCCAACGTGGTTTGACCTATGGCGCCAGATCAAAGCTGATCCAGCACCCTGCCAGCGGCCTCTGGACCTTTACCACTGCGGTCGAGGCCAGGTACCGCGATGCCAGCATGGCGTTGCTCGAGCAATTACTTGCAGACTACGCCGCACAGGGGCCGACCGCGCAGGAGGTTGAAGGCGCGAAGCACAAGCTGCGCGGCAGCTACCTGTTGGGTTCAGTGAGCAACCAGCAGATCAGCGATATCCTGACCCACACCGGGGTCAACCAGTTGCCGCTGGACAACCGCCAGGCGTTTCTCGACAAGCTCCAGGCGCTGACCCTGGATCAGCTGAAAGTCGCGTTGAAAAAACACCTGAAGCTCGACAAGCTGGTGCAAATCAGTGTCGGCCCGACGGTCGAACAAGACGCCTTGCCGAACATCGAGCCTGCAACCGGCTGATCGGTGCGGGCAACTGCCAGTAACCGGACATACACTTGTCTGAAACAGATCTGCGAGTACGCCACGATGTTTGCCTCAACCCCCAGCCCCTTCAAACCCGCCCTGGGGCTGGGCAATCCGCACATGCAGACGCTCTGGGGGCCACTATGGCGCAAGTCAGCGGCCCTGAGCCGCCAGCGCGAACGTCTGTGGCTGGCTGATGGCGATTTCCTCGACCTCGACTGGCACGGCCCCCATGAAGCGACAACCCCGGTGGTGCTGGTGCTGCACGGGCTCACCGGCTCGTCCAGCTCGCCGTACGTCATCGGCATGCAGCAGGCCCTGGCCGACCGTGGCTGGGCCAGCGTGGCGCTGAACTGGCGCGGCTGCTCGGGCGAACCCAACCTGCTGCCACGCAGCTACCATTCCGGTGCCAGCGAAGACCTGGCCGAAGCCATTGATCACCTGCGTGCGCAGCGTCCGCAGGCACCGCTATACGCCGTGGGTTACTCGCTGGGCGGCAATGTGCTGCTCAAGCACCTGGGCGAAGCCGGCTCGGCCAGCCAGTTGCAGGCGGCGGTGGCGGTGTCGGTGCCGTTTCGCCTGGACCAGTGCGCCGACCGCATCGGCCTGGGTTTTTCCCGGGTGTACCAGGCGCATTTCATGCGCGCCATGCTCGCTTATGTGAAGGACAAGCAGCGCCACTTCCAGCATCACGGCCACCACGAAGGGCTGGCCGCGCTGGAGCGCCTGGGGCCGCTGGAGAACCTGCGCACCTTCTGGGATTTCGACGGCCGGGTGACCGCGCCGCTCAATGGCTTTAGCGATGCCAAGGACTACTACCGACGTGCTTCCAGCCGGTATTTTCTGGGCGAGAACCGCACGCCGACGCTGATCATCCATTCCAGCGATGATCCGTTCGTGTTCGCCCATAGCTTGCCAGCAGCCAATGAACTGGCGGCGCAGACCACCTTTGAGCTGCATGCGCGGGGCGGACATGTGGGGTTTGTCGATGGCAGCGTGCGGAATCCGGGGTATTACCTGGAGCGGCGGATTCCGCAGTGGCTGGCTGGAAACTGACCCGCGATGCTTTTCAGTCGCCAGTGGCCACCGCCCGCTTGGAGTCGGTAATCCACTCACTCCACGAGCCCGCATACAGCTTGCCCAGCGGATACCCCGCCAGCGCCAGGGCAAACAGGTTGTGGCAAGCCGTCACCCCCGACCCGCAGTAAGCGACCAGTTGCTCTGGCGAACGCTTGTCCAGCTTCTGGGCAAAGCGCTGCTTGAGCTGCTCGGCCGGCAGAAACCGCCCGTCGGCGCCGAGGTTGTCGGTAAAGGCTGCGCATTGTGCACCGGGAATATGCCCGGCCACCGGATCGATCGGCTCGACCTCGCCGCGAAAGCGCGGCAGGCCACGGGCATCGATCAACGTAAGCTCCGGCTTGCCCAGGCGTTCGCCCAACTGCGCAGCATCCAGCACCAGGCTGGCGTCCGGCTCACCACTGAAGTTGCCTTCGCGCTTGACCGGCGGATCAAGGCTCAGCGGCAGCCCGGCCGCGTGCCAGGCCTTGAGGCCGCCATCGAGGATGAATACACCACTGCGCTTGCCCAGCCAGGCCAGCAGCCACCAGGCCCGGGCCGCGAAGGCACCTGGGCCGTCGTCGTAGAGGACGATTTCGCTGTCGTTGTCGATGCCCCAGTCCCGCAGGCGCTCGACCAGACGCTCCGGGTCCGGCAACGGGTGGCGGCCGGTCACGCCCTTGATGATCGGCCCGCTGAGGTCGCGCTCAAGGTCGGCAAAGTGCGCCCCGGCAATATGCCCCTCGGCATAACTGCGCTGACCATAATCGATGTCTTCCAGGGCAAAACGGCAATCGAGAATCACCAGCGCCGGCGCCTCCAGGCGTTCGGCCAATTGCTGGGCGGTGATCAGTTGCGCGAGGGGCATGACAGTCTCCTGAACGATTGAACGGATAAGGCCCGGGCGTTATTGCTCCAGCGCCTGGTTAAGCGAAACGTAGAATTCCTGGCACAAGGCGTCGACGGCGGGGCGCGCCTTGGCGGTGACGAAGCCAAGCTCCAGCACCAATACCTGATAGACACCGCGCTTGAAGGCTTCTTCACTCAAGTGCGCGGAATTTTCGCGAGTGGTACAGAGAAAACGCACCCAGGACGTAAGCACGATCCAGGCATTGAGGGTCAGCGACTCGATCTGCACGCTGTCCATCTCGACGATGCCGGCCTCGACAAAGCCGCGGTAGATCGCCTGGCCCTGCAGCAGGCAGCGCTGGGAGAAGCGCCGGTAACGGGCGGCCAGTTCCTTGTCGCTGTCGAGCAGGTGTTCCAGGTCGCGGTGCAGAAAGCGGTAGTTCCACATCGCCGCCAGCAACGCCTTGAGGTAGAAGCGCTTGTCTTCGACTGTTGCAACACGCCCCTGGGGCGGGCGCAAAAAGCTTTCCACCAGCTCTTCATACTGGGTGAAGAGCACGGCGATGATTTCCTGCTTGTTGGCGAAGTGGTAGTACAGGTTGCCGGGCGAAATCTCCATGTGCGCGGCAATGTGGTTAGTGCTGACACTGCGCTCGCCCTGCTGGTTGAACAGCTCCAGGCTGTTCTGCACGATGCGCTCGCGGGTCTTGATACGCGGGGCCATGATCAATTCCAGGCGTTGAGCTTGAATGAATAGGTCCATCTTACGGTGTATCCACACCGGTATGTACCCGCAGGCGCTGTGAAAAACAGTCGCACCGGGCACATATTAGAGTATATGCTCTAGAAAACCTGCTTTGCCGTGGAGTTTCGCATGCTCGCCGACGCTACCCGCTCCCTGCCGCCCACCGAATTCGCCGCCCTTGACGCGGTGTTCGCCACCCAGCGCCAGGCCTTTGCCGGCAACCCCCTGCCCTCTGCGCCACAGCGCCGGCAATGGCTGAAAAGCCTGCGCGAAGCCCTGCTGGAGCAACAGGACGCGTTGATCGCAGCGATCAACGAGGATTTCTCTGGCCGTAGCGCCAACGAAACCCTGCTGGCCGAATTGATGCCGAGCATTCAGGGCCTGCGCCATGGCGAAAAGCACCTCAAGCAGTGGATGAAAGCCTCCAGGCGCAAGGTCGGCCTGGCCTTCCAGCCGGCCAGCGCCGAGGTCCAGTACCAACCGCTGGGAGTGGTCGGCATCATCGTGCCGTGGAACTACCCGCTGTTTCTTGCCATCGGCCCGCTGACCTGCGCCCTGGCCGCCGGCAACCGGGTAATGCTCAAGCTCAGCGAAGCAACCCCGGCGACCGGCCTGTTGCTCCAGCAACTGCTCGACAAGATCTTCCCCGAAGACCTGGTCAGCGTGGTGCTGGGTGAGGCCGACGTTGCCCAGGCCTTCTCGCGCCTGCCGTTCGATCACCTGCTGTTTACCGGGGCCACCAGCGTCGGCCGCCAGGTGATGCTCGCCGCCGCGCACAACCTAACGCCAGTGACCCTGGAACTGGGCGGCAAATCGCCGGCCATTGTCTCGGCCAGCGTGCCGCTGGCCGACGCCGCCGAACGCATCGCCTTCGGCAAGACCCTCAACGCCGGCCAGACCTGCGTGGCTCCCGACTACGTGCTGGTGCCACGTGATCGCCTGGGGGACTTCGCCACGGCCTACCGCGACGTCGTGCGGCGCTTTTACCCGACCCTGGCCGACAACCCGGACTACAGCGCGATCATCAACCCGCGCCACCTGGCCCGCCTAGAGAGTTATCTCGAGGATGCCCGCAGCAAGGGCGCCGAGATCATCGACCTGTACCCACAAGAGCCACGCCATGGCCGGCGCCTGCCGCCGCACCTGCTGCTCGGAGTCAGCGACGACATGCGCGTGATGCAGGACGAAATCTTCGGCCCGCTGCTGCCGTTGGTGCCCTACGACAGCCTCGACCAGGCGCTGGCCTACATCAATCAACGCCCGCGCCCACTGGCGCTGTATTACTTCGGCTACGAGCGCAGCGAGCAGCAACGGGTACTGGAACAGACCCACTCTGGCGGCGTATGCCTCAACGACACCCTGCTGCACGTCGCCCAGGACGACCTGCCGTTCGGCGGCATTGGCCCCTCGGGCATGGGCCATTACCACGGCCATGAAGGTTTCCTGACCTTCAGCAAGGCCAAGGCGGTGTTCGCCAAGCAGCGCTTGAATGCCGCGCGGCTGATCTACCCGCCTTACGGCAAGGGGCTGCTCAAGCTGGTGTACACACTGTTCATTCGCTGAAAAACCACCCTCGGGCCTGATAACAATGACCACAAGCCTGCCTGTAAACCCCGCGCTGAGCCGGCGTGGGCTGCTCAAGTTCAGCCTCGGCGCCAGCGCCTTGCTTGCCACCGCCGGGTTGGGCGCCAGCCTTAGCGGCTGCTCGGCGCAAACACCGGCCAGCGGCTTCATTACCCTGCGCGAAAACGACTTGCCGATCCTCCACGCGCTGATTCCGGTAGTCCTGGCTGGCACCCAGGCGGCGGACAACCGCGAAGCCTTGCTGCGCGGGCTGGACAACAAGCTCGCCGCGCTGTCGCCGGCCATGCTCAAGTTGACCCGGCAACTGTTCGACGTGCTCGCCATGACGCTCACCCGCGGGCCGTTGACCGGCATCTGGGGCAGTTGGGACAACGCCAGCAGTGTGCAGATCGAAGCCTTTTTGCAGCGCTGGCAGGACAGCTCGCTGAACCTGCTGCGCATGGGCCATGCCTCGCTGCTGCAACTGCTGCACATGGCCTGGTACGAACTGCCGCAATCCTGGGCCCATTGCGGCTACCCAGGGCCACCCAAGGTCTGATCCACCGATAACCACAAGAGGCTGAACATGCCCGTACCCGACCTGTTTCGCGACGGCCTTGGCCGTGGCTGGAAAACCCGTGATGCCTCGCGCCTGGACCAGGACCTGAGCCTTGAAACCGACATCGCCATTATCGGCAGCGGCGCCGGCGGCGCCACCAGTGCCGAGCTGCTCAGTGCTGCAGGCTTCAAGGTACTGCTGATCGAAGAAGGCCCGCTGAAAACCAGCAGCGACTTTCACATGCTCGAAGACCAGGCCTACGCCAGCCTCTACCAGGAAGGCATCGGGCGCATGAGCAAGGACGGCGCCATCACCATCCTGCAAGGCCGCGCAGTCGGCGGCACCACCCTGATCAACTGGACCTCGAGCTTTCGCACCCCCGCGCCAACCCTGGAGCACTGGGCCCGCGAACACGGGGTAAAAGGCCTGAGCAGCGCCGAATTGGCGCCCTGGTTCGCACGCATGGAACAGCGCCTGGGTATCGAGCCATGGATCATGCCGCCCAACGCCAACAACGAAGCACTGCGCCGCGGCTGCGAAGCGCTGGGCTACAGCTGGAAAGTGATCCCGCGCAACGTGCGCGGCTGCTGGAACCTGGGCTATTGCGGCATGGGTTGCCCGGTCAACGCCAAGCAGTCGATGCTGGTCACCAGCATTCCGGCAACCCTTGAGCACGGCGGCGAGCTGCTGTACCTGGCCCGCGCCGAGCGCCTGGAACACAACGGCGAACAGATCAGCGGCCTGCAATGTGTGGCCATGGACGCGCGCTGCGTCGAGCCCACTGGCCGGCAGATCCGGGTCAAGGCCCGGCATTACATCCTTGCCGGTGGCGGCATCAACAGCCCCGGCCTGCTGCTGCGCTCGGACGCTCCGGACCCCCATGAGCGCCTGGGCAAGCGCACCTTCCTGCACCTGGTCAACTTCAGCGCCGGGCTGTTCAAGGACAAGGTCAATCCGTTCTACGGCGCGCCGCAGTCGATCTACTCCGACCATTTCCAGTGGCGCGACGGCGTCAGCGGGCCGATGGGCTACAAGCTCGAGGTGCCGCCCCTGCACCCGGCGCTGGCCAGCACCTTGCTGGGCAGCTTCGGCAAGGACAACGCCCTGCGCATGGAGCAACTGCCGCACACCCACGTGATGCTCGCCCTACTGCGTGACGGTTTTCACCCCGACAGCGTCGGCGGCGAGGTGCAGTTGCGCGGCGATGGCTCGCCGGTGCTCGACTACCCGCTGTCGGCCTATGCCTGGGACGGCGTGCGCCGGGCTTTCCAGAGCATGGCCGAGATCCAGTTCGCCGCTGGCGCCGACAGCGTGATGCCGGTGCACAGCGATGCCCGCCATGCAAAAAACCTGGCCGAGGCGCGGCAGATGATCGACGGCCTGAACCTTGAACTGTTTCGTACCCGCCTGGGCAGCGCCCATGTCATGGGCGGCTGCGCCATGGGCGAAGACCCGCGCCAGGCGGTGTGCGACAGCCTGGGCCGGCACCATCAGCTGGAAAACCTGTCGATTCACGACGGCTCGCTCTTCCCCACCAGCATCGGCGCCAACCCGCAATTGTCGGTGTACAGCCTCAGTGCCCGGCTCAGCGACGCCCTGGCCGCGCGCCTGGTGGCTGGCAGATGACAACAAATGGCCGCACTGTCTATAGTGCCTTCAACGTGGTCGGGCGACTTGGCCGACCGCCACTGCTGCGATACCATCCGACTCCCCAACGCACTCCTGCCAGGACGACGCGATGAACCGAGTGTTGTACCCAGGTACTTTCGACCCTATTACCAAGGGCCATGGCGATCTGGTCGAGCGTGCCTCGCGGCTGTTCGACCAGGTGATCATTGCGGTCGCCGCCAGCCCGAAGAAAAACCCACTGTTCCCGCTGGAGCAACGGGTGGAACTGGCTCGCGAGGTCACCAAGCACCTGCCCAATGTCGAAGTCATCGGCTTCTCCACTTTGCTGGCGCATTTCGCCAAGGAACAGCAGGCCAATGTGTTCCTGCGCGGCCTGCGGGCTGTTTCAGACTTCGAGTACGAGTTCCAGCTGGCGAACATGAACCGCCAACTGGCGCCCGACGTCGAGAGCCTGTTCCTCACCCCTTCAGAGCGCTATTCGTTCATTTCCTCGACCCTGGTCCGGGAAATCGCGGCGCTGGGCGGTGACATCACTAAATTCGTCCACCCGGTGGTGGCCGAGGCCCTTACCGAACGCTTCAAGAAGTGACATCGGTGATTTGACCATGGCGCCCGCGTGCACTGCGGGCGCTAATGCGGCACAATTGTGCCCATTGGTTTTCAAATGCCCGGGTTCTGAGCCCTGGCCGGAGTCCCCATGTCCCTGATCATCACCGACGATTGCATCAACTGCGACGTCTGCGAACCCGAGTGCCCGAACGCTGCGATCTCTCAAGGCGAAGAGATCTACGTGATCGACCCCAACCTGTGCACCCAGTGCGTCGGCCACTACGACGAGCCGCAATGCCAGCAAGTCTGCCCGGTTGACTGCATCCCGCTGGATGAAGCGCATCCGGAGAGCGAAGAGCAGCTGATGGAAAAATACCGCCGAATTACCGGCAAGGCCTGATGCCGTTCGTCGCCCGGCTTGCCCCGCTGGTCCTTGGCGCCGTACTGGCGCTGGGGATGGTCAGTGCCCAGGCACAAGGCCCGGGCCGCGCGGCGATTGCCACGCCGCATAGCGACGCGACTGCCGCCGCACGCGAAATTCTCGAGCAAGGCGGTAACGCCTTTGACGCCGCCATTGCCGTCAGCGCCGCGCTGGCGGTGGTCGAACCTTATGGTTCAGGCCTGGGCGGCGGTGGCTTCTTCCTGCTGCGCGAGGGCGACACCCCCGCCCGCTATGCCTTTATCGATGCCCGCGAGCGCGCACCTGGCAAGGCCAGCGAAGCCATGTACCTCAAGGACGGCAAGGTCCAGCCGGGCTTGTCGATCAATGGCCCGCTGGCGGCGGCGATTCCCGGCTTGCCGGCAGCCCTCGCCGACCTTGCTGCCCATTACGGCAAGCTGCCACTGAAAAGTACCCTGGCCCCGGCTATTCGCCTGGCCAACCAGGGCTTTGCCGTCGACCGCATCTATCGCGACCGCGCGCAGATGCGCTTGAGCGCACTGCGCGACGATCCAGAAAGCGCCCGTCTGTTCCTGATCAACGGTGAAGTGCCGGCCCTGGGCGCTAAAATCCGCCAACCGCAACTGGCCATAACCCTTGAACGTATCGCCAGCCAGGGCCGCGACGGTTTCTATGCCGGCCCGACCGCCCAGGCCATGGTGCAGGGGGTACAGGCCGCGGGCGGGATCTGGAGCCTGGATGACCTGGCCAACTACCGCACCGCCAAACGCGAGCCGCTGCGCTACCAGCTGGCCAATCAACGCGAACTGATCAGCGCCCCACCGCCCTCGGCCGGTGGCGTGGCCCTGGCCCAGAGCCTGGCGATGCTGCAGCGCCTGCCCTGGCAGAGCGCCGAGCCTGTACAGCGCAGCCATTACGTACTGGAAGTATTGCGCCGGGCCTACCGTGACCGCGGCCTGCTCGGCGATCCGGACTACGTCAGCAATCCGATACCACAGCTGCTCGCGCGTAATTACCTGACGTCGCTGGCCGACAGCATCGACGTCCGCCAGGCCACGCCCAGCAGCAGCCTGCCGCCCGCCCCGGCCTGGCGCGAGGGCGATCACACCACCCACTTTGCAGTGATCGACGCTGACGGCAATGCCGTGGCCGCGACGTTGTCGGTCAACCTGCCGTTCGGCGCCGCGTTTACTGCCCCGGGCACCGGCGTGGTGTTGAACAACGAAATGGACGACTTTGCCGCCGACCCGCGTGGCAGCAACAGTTACGGCCTGGCCGGCAGCCAGGCCAATGCCGTGGCCGCCGGCAAACGGCCGCTGTCGAGCATGAGCCCGAGCTTTATCGAGAGCCCGACCCAGTTCGCCGCCTTCGGCACGCCGGGCGGCAGCCGTATTCCGAGCATGGTGCTGCTGTCGATGATGGGCTTTCTTGAGGGCCGGCCGGTGGCCGAATGGCCGGCGGTGCCGCGCTATCACCACCAGTACCTGCCCGATGTGGTCGAGCACGAACCGGGGGCTTTCAGCACCGGGCAGCAGCGCGAGCTGCAGGCGCGCGGCTACCCGCTCAAGGACCTGGGCCGCAGCTATGGCAATCAGCAAGTGCTGTACTGGGACAAGGCCGGGCAAACCCTCGAAGCCGCCAGCGACCCCCGCGGCGTGGGTGCCGCGCAAGTGCTCAGCCCGCGCTGAGCACCTTCACTTCTGGCAGCGCGGGCAGTAGACGCTGGCGCGCTGGCCAAGCTTGACCTCACGCAGGATGCTGCCGCAGACCTTGCAAGGCTCTTCCCCGCGCCCGTAGACGAACAGTTCCTGCTGGAAGTAGCCCGGCTGGCCGTCGCCGCCGATAAAGTCGCGCAAGGTGGTGCCGCCGCGCTCGATGGCGCAGGCGAGGATGCGCTTGATCTCGATCGCAAGCTTCAGGTAGCGCGCCCGGGAAATGCCCCCGGCTTCGCGGCGCGGGTCGATACCGGCAGCGAACAGCGCCTCGGTTGCATAGATATTGCCAACCCCGACCACCACCGCGTTGTCCATGATGAACGGCTTGACCGCCATCGACTTGCCCCGCGACAGCTGGAACAACCGCTCGCCGTCGAACAGATCGGTCAATGGCTCCGGGCCGAGCTTGATCAGCAGCTCATGGTTGAGCGGATCGAGGCTCCAGAGCATCGCGCCGAAGCGCCGCGGGTCGGTGTAGCGCAAGGCCAGGCCCGACTCCAGTTCGATATCCACATGCTCGTGCTTGGCCGCCGGCAATCCAATCTCGACCAGGCGCAAATTACCGGACATGCCCAGGTGGCTGATCAGGGTGCCCACTTCGGCATTGAGCAGCAGGTACTTGGCGCGCCGCTCGACCTTGACGAAGCGCTGCCCGGAAAGGCGAATGTCGAGGTCCTCGGGGATCGGCCAGCGCAGGCGCCGGTCGCGCACGATTACCCGGCTGACCCGCTGGCCCTCCAGGTAAGGCGCAATACCGCGCCGGGTGGTTTCGACTTCTGGTAATTCCGGCATGGATCAGTGACCGCCCAGTTCGCGAATGGTCTGCTTGAGGTTCTCGAAGTCATACTCGGACAGGCCGACATAATCGAGCACCAGGTGCCCGACGGTATTCCATTCGTGGTCGATGCTCTGGTTGCCCAGCACCCGGTACGAAGCGCAGATGTGCTCGGCCATTTTCAGGATCGCCAGCAGGTTTTTCAGCTGGCTGTTGCGCGCCGAGTCATCGCTGAATACCGCCAGGGCGTTGTGATGGTTGGCGATGGCGTTGCTCAGGTGCTCGGGCAGGCGCCACGACTTGGCGGTGTAGTAACCGACCACCGCGTGGTTGGTGTTGAACACCTGGTTCTCGGTGTCGACCACCCGCTGCTCGGCACCGGCGCTGGCGTAGGCATCCTCGAGCACGCTCATGTACTCGGGGAAGCGTTTGAGCATCAACGGCACGCCGCAATCGTGGAACAGGCCCAGGGCATAGGCTTCGTCCACCGCCTGCGAGCCGATGCGCTTGGCCAGGGTCAGGCAGGTCATGGCTACGTCCTGGGCGGTGTCCCAGAAACGGTTGAGGGTGACGATGGTGTCGTCGCTCATCTCGCCCTTGATCGACTGGGCGTTGATCAGGTTGATGATCGAGCGGCTGCCGAGCAGGTTCACCGCGCGCTGGATCGAGGCGATCTTGTTGGTCAGGCCGTAGTACGGCGAGTTGACCAGCTTGAGCAGCGCGCCGGACAGGCCCGGGTCCTGGGAGATCAGCTTGGCGATCACCTCCAGGTCAGGGTCGGGCATGTATTGCTCGAACTGCAGGTCAACCATGATCTGCGGCTGCGGCGGTACGCTGATGCCTTGCAGGGCATGCTGGATCTGTTCGGCGGAGAGTTCCTGGGACATAAGTACACACTCGGGGCTGAGCGGCGATTCTAACCTGATCGTACTGGCCAGCGGTGAAGCTAAAGGCCATCGCTCTGTTGCAATTTGTCGCTATTCCCCATCGAGGCGTCAGGCATCGGGTTATAATCCCGCTCTTTTTTCCCGGAGCGACGTCATGTCCCTGCCCAGCCTTCGTCTCAAAGCCAATGCCGACCGCCGCCTGCGCGCCGGCCACCTGTGGGTCTACAGCAACGAAATCGACGTCGCCGCGACCCCGCTGCATGGCTTCAAGGCCGGTGACCAGGCGATCCTCGAGACCGCCGGCGGCAAGGCCCTGGGCGTCGTCGCCATGAGCCCGAACAACCTGATCTGCGCCCGCCTGCTGTCGCGTGACGCCAAGCTGGCCCTGGACAAATCGCTGCTGGTGCACCGCATCAACGTAGCCCTGTCGCTGCGCGAGCGTCTGTTCGACAAGCCGTTCTACCGCCTGGTGTACGGCGATTCCGACTTGCTGCCGGGCCTGGTGGTCGATCGTTTCGGCGATATCCTGGTGGTCCAGCTCGCTTCGGCGACCATGGAACAGCACAAGGATGACGTGGTTGCCGCGCTGGTCCAGGTGCTCAAGCCCACCGGCATCCTGTTCAAGAACGACTCGGCCGCGCGCGACGCCGAAGGCCTGGGCCGTTACGTTGAAACCGTGTTCGGCCTGGTGCCGGAATGGGTGGCCCTTGAAGAGAACGGCGTGAAGTTCGAAGCGCCGGTCATGGAAGGCCAGAAGACCGGCTGGTTCTACGACCACCGCATGAACCGCGCGCGCCTGGCGCCGTACGTCAAGGGCAAGCGCGTGCTCGACCTGTTCAGCTACATCGGCGGCTGGGGCGTGCAGGCCGGTGCCTTTGGTGCCAGCGAAGTGTTCTGCGTCGATGCCTCGGGGTTTGCTCTGGACGGCGTCGAGCGTAACGCCGGGCTCAACGGCATTGCCGAGAAGCTGACCTGCATCGAAGGCGATGTGTTCGAAGCGCTGAAAGAGCTCAAGGCCTCCGAAGAGCGTTTCGACGTGATCGTGGCCGACCCGCCCGCCTTCATCAAGCGCAAGAAAGACCTGAAAAACGGCGAAGGCGCCTACCGCCGCCTGAACGAGCAAGCCATGCGCCTGCTGACCAAGGACGGCATTCTGGTCAGCGCATCGTGCTCGATGCACCTGCCTGAAGACGACCTGCAGAACATCCTGCTGACCAGCGCCCGTCACCTGGACCGCAACATCCAGCTGCTCGAGCGCGGCGGCCAGGGCCCGGATCACCCGGTGCACCCGGCGATCCCGGAAACCCGCTACATCAAGAGCATCACCTGCCGCCTGCTGCCCAACAGCTAAGGCGTGGTGCAATAAAAAATCCCGGCCTGGTGCCGGGATTTTTTCGCCTGCAAGACGCTAGCGGTTGGGCTGCCAGGTCAGGTCAACACCATCAATGGTCAGCGTCTTGTAGCGCGGCATCACCGGTTTCATCTGGCCATGGCGGATCAGCTGAACCAGGCGCTCGGTGTTATCGCGAATACTGTGCAGGCTACCGACTTCGCGCCACTCACCCTTGCCCTCGCGGGCAAACAGAAAAACGCTGGATGCGTAGGTGTGCCGCGGGATCATCAACACTTCGTTGCGCCCGTCGCCATCCATGTCCACGCCCCACAAAAAGCAGCCCCTGCCGGTGCATTGAGTCTCGGCCATGACCATCTTGGCGAACGCCTCGCTGCCAGGCTGCTCGGGGCCCAACCATTCCAGTTTCGGCCCGCGAGTGTCTTCGCCGTACCGCGCGTGGGATTCTTCCATGATCCACTGCAGCCTCTTGCGGCCTTCAGCGTCGAACAGCTCGTCAGTCTTGAGCCGCTCTTGCAGCGCCGTGAACGCCTCACGTCCCGGCTTGCCCAGGCCGTGATACAAGGTTCTGGCATCGAATTCCTGGATCGCGGTGCGCCCGCTAAGCAGACGCTCGACCTGGTTGTTGGCACTGAGCTGCAAAGGGTTCAGCAGCGGCGTATAGAACAGCACCACCAGCACCGCGCTGAGCAGGGCAATCCACGGGTTACTGACCCGCAGGCTATTGAGCCAGCCCTTGCCCGAGGCGAACACCGCCCACAACGCAGCAAGGCTGTGCACCTGCATCACACCGATCAGCAACAGGGCGAGAATACGCTCAGGCGTCAGGCCGTACTGATTCACCCGCAACCAGCTTGAATAGCCCGCCAACGCCACCAGCACCGGCAAGCACAGCAAGCAGGCCTCGACCAGGCGCTTGAGCACACCCGGATAAGGATTGGCCTGATGGCCATCCTGGAACACGCCGTTGACCAAAAACAGGTTGATAGCCACCAGCAACAGCAGGATGGTGGTCGAGTAGCCGGTGTTCCAGATCGGCTGCAACCCGGTAAACGGCAGCATCAGGCTGAACAGCAAGGCGATCAGTGCGCTCAGTGGCAGCAACACACGGCACAGGGTCAGCAGCACACCGCGCAACAGGCCGATGACCTTTTCGTTCTCCAGGCCCATGCGCATCCCCAGGGAGAACACCACAGCCAGACCGATACGCACCACTGGCGCCGAGGTCAGCACATCTTCGACCTGGGGGATGCCGAGCATCAGGAACAAGCGCCCGCACAGCCACAGCAGCAGCCAGAACAACAGAGTGAACAGCAGCGCCAGGAGGACGATGAAGATGTTGTTCCAGGCATGCCGGAACAGGTCTTCATAACGCGGCCGCAGCCCTTCGCGGGTCGGCCAGCTGAGGATGAAGGCGGTGCCGATGTAGGTCACCACAACCGCGGCCAGCCATGAGCTCTGCCAGACCCAGCCCAGGGTGTCCTGGCTGAAGGTCCAGCTGCTGATAAAGCCGATCAGCAGCGTCAGGCCCAGGACCAGCCAGGCGGTACCGCGTTGCAACACCGCACTGCCGAGCAGTTGCAGGTTGACCCCGGCCACCAGCACGGCGGCGCACAGGCCAAATGGCAGCCCGGCGATATCAATCTGGATGTGCCTGGCGAAGAGGAACACCAGGCCTTGCAGCAGGCCAATGGCCAGGTAGAACAGTAAAGATCGACTTATCGCAGGCATTGCAAATCCTTTTGGCCAGTGGGGTGCGAAGCGCGCAAGTCTACCCAAAGCCTGGCAGCCGACGCCAAGGCCTTTACCTTGCGGGCTGCGCCAACGGCCAATTATCACAACGCCATTCCCTCAAGGCCGCAGCGGTGTAGAATCGGGCTATTCATCGCCAGTCATCCCCGGCGGGTTTATGAGCTCTGGCCGAGCGCACGGCGATCCCGCGGCGATCTCGGCTTCATCCGTACCAGCGGCCACCTGCCTTCGGTGCAAAGGACAAGAGAAGCTCACTCCCCTTTTTGTTACCTGATTAGCCGCCAGGAGTGCTTCATGCCTGATTACCGCTCGAAAACGTCCACCCACGGCCGCAATATGGCCGGCGCCCGCGCCCTCTGGCGTGCCACCGGGATGAAGGACGAAGACTTCAAGAAACCGATCATCGCCATCGCCAACTCGTTCACCCAGTTCGTCCCGGGCCACGTGCACCTGAAGGACCTCGGCCAGCTGGTGGCTCGCGAGATCGAACGCGCCGGTGGCGTGGCCAAGGAATTCAACACCATCGCGGTCGACGACGGCATCGCCATGGGCCATGACGGCATGCTCTATTCGCTGCCAAGCCGCGAGATCATCGCCGACTCGGTCGAGTACATGGTCAACGCCCACTGCGCCGACGCCATCGTCTGCATCTCCAACTGCGACAAGATCACCCCCGGCATGCTGATGGCCGCCCTGCGCCTGAACATCCCGGTGATCTTCGTTTCCGGCGGGCCGATGGAAGCCGGCAAGACCAAACTGGCCAGCCACGGCCTGGACCTGGTCGATGCCATGGTCATTGCCGCCGACTCCACTGCCAGCGATGAAAAAGTCGCCGAGTACGAGCGCAGCGCCTGCCCGACCTGCGGTTCGTGCTCCGGCATGTTCACCGCCAACTCGATGAACTGCCTGACCGAAGCCCTGGGCTTGGCTCTGCCGGGCAACGGTTCGACCCTGGCCACCCACAGCGACCGCGAGCAGCTGTTCCTGCAGGCCGGGCGCACCATCGTCGAGCTGTGCAAGCGCTACTACGGCGACAACGACCAGAGCGTCCTGCCGCGCAACATCGCCAACTTCAAGGCGTTCGAGAACGCCATGATGCTCGACATCGCCATGGGCGGTTCGACCAACACCATCCTGCACCTGCTGGCCGCCGCCCAGGAAGCCGAGATCGCTTTCGACCTGCGCGACATCGATCGCCTGTCGCGCAAAGTGCCGCAGCTGTGCAAAGTGGCGCCGAACATCCAGAAGTACCACATGGAAGACGTCCACCGCGCCGGCGGCATCTTCAGCATCCTCGGCTCGCTGGCCCGTGGCGGCCTGCTGCACACCGACCTGCCGACCGTGCACAGCCCGAGCATGGAAGAAGCCATCGCCAAGTGGGACATCACCCAGACCAGCGACGAAGCGGTGCACCACTTCTTCAAGGCGGGCCCGGCCGGTATCCCGACCCAGACCGCGTTCAGCCAGTCGACCCGCTGGCCGAGCCTGGACGACGACCGTGAAAACGGCTGCATCCGCAGCGTCGAGCACGCCTACTCGCAAGAAGGCGGCCTGGCGGTGCTGTACGGCAACATCGCCCTGGACGGCTGCGTGGTGAAAACCGCCGGCGTCGACGAGTCGATCCACGTCTTCGAAGGCAACGCCAAGATCTTCGAAAGCCAGGACAGCGCCGTGCGCGGCATCCTTGCTGACGAAGTGAAGGCCGGTGACATCGTCATCATCCGCTACGAAGGCCCGAAAGGCGGCCCGGGCATGCAAGAGATGCTCTACCCGACCTCGTACCTCAAGTCCAAGGGCCTGGGCAAAGCCTGCGCCCTGCTCACCGACGGCCGTTTCTCTGGCGGCACCTCGGGCCTGTCGATCGGCCACGCTTCGCCAGAAGCCGCAGCCGGTGGCGCCATTGGCCTGGTGCAGGACGGCGACAAGGTGCTGATCGACATCCCCAACCGCTCGATCAACCTGCTGGTCAGCGATGAAGAGCTGGCGGCGCGCCGTGTCGAGCAAGACAAGAAAGGCTGGAAGCCGGTCGAAGCGCGGCCACGCAAAGTGACCACGGCGCTCAAGGCCTACGCCCTGCTGGCGACCAGCGCCGACAAGGGCGCGGTACGTAACAAGGCACTGCTCGACGGGCTGTAAGCAGAAAAGCATCGCGGGGCAAGCCCGCTCCCACAGGTGTGGGAGCGGGCTTGCCCCGCGATGGCCTCAACTCAGTACTTGGCCCGTACAGTAAAGGTCAGGTTGCGCGGTTCGCCATAGAAGTTCGACCCCCACGAACTGTCCACCCGCTCATAGTAGGTACGATCGAACAGGTTGTTGGCCGTCAGCGTTGCCGACAGGTTCTGGTTGATTTTGTACCCTACCTGGGCCGTGGCAATGCTGTAGCCGCCCTGGACGAAGTCGACGTCACGCTTGTAGTAGGTGGCGCTCACCGCCCGTAGCCCGCCACCGACACTGAAGTCCTTCAACGGGCCATCGGCGAACTCGTAGCGCGTCCACAGGTTGAAGTTGTGCTTGGGGGTGATGGTGGTGCCCTGGTTGGTGTCTTCGCCGCTCAGCGACTTGAGCATGGTGAAGGCGTAGCCGGTGCTGATGCTCCAGTTGTCGGTGAGGTTGCCGCTCAGCTCGGTTTCCCAACCCTGGCTACGGATCTTGCCTTGCGGCTCGTAGTACTGGTTGTTGGCGACCAGCTCGGCGCGGTTTTCGTCGTAGATGCGAAACAGCGCCACGCTGCCATTCAAGCGCCCCTCATAAAACTCGCGCTTGAGGCCGATTTCGTACTGCTTGCCTTTGCGCGGGGCGATGGTCTCGCCGCCGGCATTCACATCGGTCTGCGGCTTGAACACGCTGGTGTAGCTGGCATAGGCCGACAGTTCCGGGGTCAGTTTGGCCACCAGCGCGCCATAGGGGATGACCTTGCGGTTGATGCTCGACTCGGTGCTGTTGAAGTTGTTGAAGAAGGCGTTGGCGTTGTGCGCTTCGCTTTCGAACCAGGTCACCCGGCTGCCGAGGATCACGTCCAGCCAGTCGGTGGCGCTGATCTTGGTGCGGGCGTAGAGGCCGTACTGGTGCGATTTCGACCAGTTGCCGTTGTCCATTTGGTACTTCTGCTTAGGGATATTGATGCTGCCCGGGTCGAACACGTTGGTGTCGAAGTATTCTCCGCCGCCGTAGGTGAAGTCCTTGTCCAGGTGCTGGTATTCGGCGCCCACCGTCAGCTCGTGGGTACGGCCAAAGGCTTCCACTGGCAAGGTCACGAAGCTGTCCAGGCCCAGGGTCTTGATGTGGGTGTAGTAGGAATAGGCCACGGCCGAGCTGGCGCCGGTGGCCGGGTCGACCGCACCGTCGCTCCAGGTGAAGTTGCGGGTCGGGGTCTCGGCGTCGCGGTAAGTCAGCGAGGTCTTGAACTGGCCGCCGTTGTCCAGGGCATGATCGACTTCGAAGAAGCTTTCCCAGACGTGCTCGTCCAGTTCGTTCCATTTGGCATCGACAAAGGTCGAGCGCTTGACGTCCAGCAGCTTGCCATTGGCGTACGCCGGCAGGCCGAACGCCGGGGTCGAATGGTTTTTCTGATAGGCGCCGCCCAGCGATAGGGTGGTGTCCGGGGTCACGTCGTATTCCAGCCGGCCGTAAACCATTGGCCGCTCGTTCTGGGCGTAGTCGACGAAGGACTTGTTGTCTTCGTAGGCGGTGACGAAGCGCCCGCGCAGGCTGCCGTCGCTGTTGAGCGGGCCGGTGATGTCGACGGTCGAGTGGTAATGATCGTAGGAGCCTGCCGACAGCTCGCCGCTCAGGGCGAACTGGCCTAGGGCGCGCTTGCGCACCAGGTTGATGGTGCCACCAGGTTCACCGGCGCCCTGGTACAGGCCGGAAGGCCCGCGCAGCACTTCGACGCGGTCGAACATCGCCAGGTCGAAGCTGGTCATCAGGTCGCCCTGGCCAGTCATTTGCGAAACACCATCGACCTGCACCTGATCGACCAGGAAGCCGCGCATGTACACGTCGTTGAGGCTGGAGCCGGAGTTGTAGCTTTTGATCGTCGCCCCGGTCACCTGACGCATGGCGTCCTGCAGGCTGTTCATGTTCTGGTCGTCCAGGCGCTGGCGGGTGACCACCGACACCGACTGCGGAATGTCCTTGAGCTTCTGTTCGCCCTTGCCGATGGTCAACGCACCGGTGGTGTAGGACTGGCTGCCTTCGGTAGTAGCCCCAAGCACCTTGCCGCCGACCATGGTCGCGCCCAACTGCAGCGCCGCCTCTTCACCCTGGCGTTTTTCCAGGGTCACGCTGTCGCGATCGATGTAGCTGGCGCTCAGGCCAGTGCCAGCCAGCAGGCGGGCCAGTGCCTGGTCCTGTGGATAACTGCCGCTGATGCCCGGGGAGCGCAAGCCCTGAGTGACCTCGGCGCCGACCAGCACCTGCACCCGGGTAACCGCACTGAAAGCCGCCAGCGCTGCATCCAGCGATTGCGCCGGAATCTCGAAGCGATACTCCTGCGCTTGCGCGGCAGGCGCGGCCAGTATCGGCGTTGCCAGTGTGCCGCAGCCCAGGGCAATGGCCAGGCTCAGCAGGGTGGGCACGCCGGGCAGGCGCCGGGTGGCGGTGGTATGTTCCATCAGTGAAGCTCCCCAGAATCGTCGAAGTCGTTGAATAGCGCCGCACTGTCTGAGAGTGCTTATTATTTGCGCCTACGAGATCAAGGACGTCAGCTACTGGGGAAACCCTGAAACTTTCGTAAGAAATTTTTCAGCCCTCACGCAACACCCGCAGATACGGGGTGTAATGCTCGGCGCGCAGGCCCAGGGTGTGGGTCAGGGCCTTGAGCACCGCCTCGGGCTTGTCGATCTCGAACACCCCCGAGACCTTGCGCTGGCGCAGGCCCTCGCCCAGCACCAGGGTCTGCCCCGGCCAGTAGCGGTTGAGGGCATCGACCACTTCGACCAGCGGCTGCTCGCGGAATACCAGCTGGCGTTGGCGCCAGGCGAACTCGGCGGCCACATCGAAAGCATGTGCCGAACCCAGTTGTGTGCCGCGATACTCGACGGCGCGACCAGGCTCCAGCAGCACCGACTGATGGCTGTCGGCACCGACCTGGACCTTGCCCTGGGCAACCCGCACTCGGGTCTGGTCACCTTCCCGGGCGACGCTGAAACGCGTGCCCACCACCTTCACCCAGCCATCGCCGGAGCGAATCACGAATGGCCGCGCCGGATCATGGCTGACCTCGAACCACGCCTCGCCACGCAGCAGCCGCACCCGCCGCTCGCCACCTGCCAGCTCGACCTGCACGGCCGTGTCGGTGTTGAGCTGCAGTTGCGAACCGTCCGCCAAGGCAATGCTGCGCGACTCGCCAGTGGCGGTGGCGTAGTCGGCACGCCAGCGGTCCGGCCAGGGGCTATTCACCAGTAAAGCGACCATCAGCAATACCGCCGCGGCACTCGCCCAGAGCTGCAGCCGCGGTCGGCGCCAACGCGCGCGCTGGGCCTGACGCAGTTGCCGTGCCGGCTCACGCAGGGCCCCGAGCAGGCCAAGCACCTCGTCCCAGGCCTGGGCCTGTTCCGGGCCCTGGCCCAGCCAGGCGCTGAAGGCCTCACGTTCTGCGGGCGTGACGTCGTCGGCCTGCAGGCGGTAGTACCAGCCACTGGCTTCGGCGAACAGGTCGTCGGCATCCGTGGCGTGAGGGTCGGTCATCGGGGTATCCGTCACTGCAAATGGCCGGTTCATGGACGCGGCCCCGGCGTGCCACTGAGCAAGCGCGCCTTGATAAAGGCCCGGCAGTCGATCAGCGCACGGCGCAATTGGTATTCGACACTACGCGGGGAAATCTGCAGCCGCTCGCCAATTTCCCGGTAGGAACATTCGTCGACATGATAAAGCAGGAAGATATGCCGGGTCGCCTCGGGCAGGGCCTGAATGGCCTCGTGCATCAGCGCTTGTTCCTGCAGCGCCGAGAGTTGCTCGTCGGCCCCGGGCGTTTCGCAGGCCAGCTCGTCGCTGGGCTCACCGCCGTCCAGGCGCTCGCGGCGGATGGCCTGGCGCTGGTGGTCACGGATCAGGTTGCTGGCAATGGTGAAAAGAAAGGCCGGCAGGTTGTCGATCTTCTTGTCGGCAGGCAGCCGCGCCAGGCGCAGGAAAGACTCCTGGGTCAGGTCGGCTGCCACCTGCGAATTGCCCGTGCGGCGCGCAACAAAGGCTTCCAGCGCTTTCTTGTGCTCGGCAAACAGGCGGGCAATCTGCGTATTCCACGAAGACACGGTACTTCCTGGCGGTGGACCTCAAGGTGCGCGCACGCTAGCAGAAGATGAGATAAATTCGCAATTGATATCTATTTTGCTTACTGAATCTGCTCCGGTGTAACGATCACCCAGTTCTTGTCCGCCGTCACCGGCAAGCCCTCCTTGGCCTGCGCCGCGGCATGCTTGGCGATCATGCCGTTGAGCTGGTCCATGTACTTGGCCTTACGGTTTATCCACAGGTGGATGCCGCCCTTGGCCACGTCGACGCTATGAAACTGCATGTAGCCGTCACTGGTCGGAGTATCGCCACCGACCAGCACCGGCTTCTTCCATTCGTCGATATAGGTGAGGATGGCCGCCTGCTTGCCGGCCATCCAGGTGGCCGGGGTCCACAGATACGGGGTCAGCTCAAGGCCCATGTTGGCCTGCGGGTCATAGCTGCCGGCGCTGATCTGCTTGCGCGCGGTGGTCAGGGCGCCGCTGTTGCGGTCCTTGAGCAGCAGACTGACGCCGATCACGTTCTGCGGTTTGACGTTGTAGCCGTACTTGGGGTCGGCAGCGACCATGCGCACCAGCTCTTCGGAGGCGGCGCTGATCACGTAGACCTCAATGCCGTTCTCCATCAGCTTGTTGAACAGCTCGGCCTGGCCGGCGAACACTTTCGGCGGTTGCACCTCGATGGGCTTGACCTGATCACCCTCGTAATAGGTGCTCGGCACCGGCTTGCCCGAGGCCATCAGCTCGTCGACATAGCCCTTGAGCTCCTTGAGGGTGAAACCGGAAAACACCTGGGCGACCCAGGGGTAGCAGACCATGTCGTCGATTTCGCAGAGCCGATAGTAGTAGCTGAACAGGCTCTCCTTGTGCTCGGCGGTGTCTTTGAAGGGGATGAGCTTGAGCGACGGGTCGAGTTTGTCGCGGCTGAGCAGGCCCTTGTTCTCCATGAACGGCAGCAGCGATTCTTCGAGGTCGAAGCGGTAGCTGGTGTTGTCCATGTCGAAGACCGCATAGTTGCCCTTATTGGCATTGGCCGCGATCATGCTGTCCAGTTGCTTGGCAGCCTCGGCCGGCCAGTGCTTGAGCTCGGTGGCCCAGCTGTGCCCGGTAAGCAACAGGGCGAGGCCGGCGGCGAGGATTTTCGGAGCAGACGTCATGTGCTTTTCTCCAGAAAAGTGGCCCGCCCACGCTAGCAAAGCCTGCAATGCGCACCGACCCGACAGCGACACCGACACGCCCCTGAGCGGCCACGAGCATTCTGTTTGCGACCTGGCGTTATTCCAAAAACGACTATCTAAATTCCATTTCGATATAAATTCGTTGGTTTTCATGCTGTTAGCATTTCTGTTCGCAATCGCACACAGAGGCGATGCCCCGCCTTTTTTCCTGGAGCTTCAATGAATCTGCCGTTGTCTCTCAATCTGCTGGCGTTCCTGGCCTTGCTGCTAGGCCTGGCGCAAACCCGTCATGGCAACTGGAGCCTGGCCAAGAAAGTGCTGGTCGGCCTGGTCCTCGGCGTGCTGTTTGGCGCTGCCCTGCATGCCATTTACGGCGCCGGCAACCCGGTCCTCAAGGCCACCATCAGTTGGCTCGACCTGGTCGGCAACGGCTACGTGCAGTTGCTGCAGATGATCGTCATGCCGCTGATCTTCGCCTCGATCCTCAGTGCCGTGGCGCGCCTGCACAATGCTTCGTCGCTGGGCAAGATCAGCTTCCTGACCATCGGCACGCTGCTGTTCACCACGGCCATCGCCGCGTTGATCGGTATCGTGCTGACCAACCTGTTTGGCCTGACCGCCGAAGGCCTGGTGGCCGGTACCGCCGAAACCGCGCGCATGGCGGCGATCCAGAGCGACTACGTGGGCAAGGTCACCGACCTGAACATCCCGCAATTGCTGCTCTCGTTCATCCCCAGCAACCCGGTAGGCGACCTGGCCCGGGCCAAGCCGACCTCGATCATCAGCGTGGTGATCTTTGCCGTGTTCCTCGGCATGGCCGCCCTGCAGTTGCTCAAGGATGACACCGAGAAGGGCAACCGCGCCCTGGCCGCCATCGACACCCTGCAAGCCTGGGTGATGCGCCTGGTGCGCCTGGTGATGAAGCTCACCCCCTACGGCGTGCTGGCGTTGATGACCAAGGTAGTGGCCAGCTCGAACCTCGACGACATCCTCAAGCTCGGCAGCTTCGTGGTGGTCTCGTACATCGGCCTGGGCCTGATGTTCGTGGTACACGGCGTGCTGCTGGCGATGAGCGGCGTCAACCCGCTGCGCTTCTTCCGCAAGGTCTGGCCGGTACTGACCTTCGCCTTCACCAGCCGCTCCAGCGCCGCCAGCATCCCGCTGAGCATCGAGGCGCAAACCCTGCGCCTGGGTATTCCGCAGTCGATCGCAAGCTTTGCCGCGTCATTTGGCGCAACCATTGGCCAGAACGGCTGTGCCGGCCTGTACCCGGCAATGTTGGCGGTGATGGTGGCGCCAGCGGTGGGCATCGATCCGTTTGACCCGCTGTGGATTGCCACCCTGGTGGCGATCGTCACCCTGAGCTCGGCAGGTGTTGCCGGTGTCGGCGGCGGTGCGACGTTCGCGGCGCTGATCGTATTGCCGGCCATGGGCTTGCCGGTGGAGCTGGTGGCCTTGCTGATCTCGGTCGAGCCGCTGATCGACATGGGCCGCACGGCGCTGAACGTCAACGGCTCAATGACGGCCGGGGCGATTACCAGCCAGATGCTCAAACAGACCGACAAGTCGGTGCTGGATGCGCAGGAACATGCGCAGCTGACGCACTCCTGACGACCTCATCGCGGGGCCTCGACTTGCCCCGCGATGCATTTCAGGCCTTTTCCCAGACCTCGAAGTGATACGCCGGCTTGTCACCCTCAGCCGGATTGGCCTGAGTCGACGCCAGCCTCCACTGCGCCGGATCAAACTCAGGAAACCACGCATCCCCTTGCGGGCTGAGTTCAACCCGGGTCAGGTACAGGCGATCCGCCAGGCCGCGCTCGATGGCCTGGGTATACAGCTGCGCGCCGCCGATCAGCATCAGCTCGTCGACGCCCTGCGCCAGTGCCCACTGCTCGGCACGCTCAATGGCAGCCTCCAGCGAGGCGAACACTTCGGCACCTTCGAGCTGCAAGCCCGGCTGGCGGCTGACCACCAGGTTCAAGCGCCCCGGCAGTGGGCGACCCAGCGAATCCCAGGTCTTGCGCCCCATGATGATCGGCTTGCCCAGGGTGGTGGCCTTGAAATACTTGAAATCCCCCGGCAAGTGCCAGGGCATGCTGTTGTCGATGCCGATCACGCGGTTCTCGGCGAGGGCCGCGATCAGGCTGAGGGGGAGTGATGTTTTCATGCCGGCGAGGATAGCAAAGCCCGATCTTCGATGCCTGGGTTATGCTTTGGGCTGACTTGATCAATGGAAGACCGTGTGACTGCACTGACTGACCTGGACAAACGCTGGCTCACCGAAGCCGTGCGCCTGCGCGAAGAACATGCAGGCCCCTTGGAAGACCAGGAAGCCAACCGCCGCGCCCGCCAGGCAGGCGGCGACCTGCCGGCGCGCATCGAAAGCCGCGCCCTGTGGCTGGCCGAACGCGACGGCATGCGCAGCGCCCTGCAACACTGGAAACAAGGCGCTCGCCTGGCGCTGGCAGCCCTGGTGGTACTGGCCGTGCTCAGCGGCGCCGGCCTGGCCCTGGCCGCCCTCGGCGACAGCCTGCGCCCGGTCAACGTGTTCTGGGCCCTGGGCAGCCTGCTCGGGTTGAACCTGCTGCTGTTGCTGGGCTGGCTGCTGGGCTCTTTTCTGGCCGGTGAACAGGGCGCCAGCCTTGGTCGCCTGTGGCTGTGGCTGAGCGAAAAATTCGCCCGCGATGCCCAGGCCGCACACCTGGCCCCCGCCCTGCTGGTGATGCTGCAGCGACAAAAACTCAATCGCTGGCTGCTCGGCCTGTTGGTGCACAGCCTGTGGCTGCTGGCCTTGAGCGCTGCGCTGTTGATGCTGCTGATGCTGCTGGCCACCCGACGTTACGGCTTCGTCTGGGAAACCACCATTCTCGGCGCCGACACCTTCGTCGCCCTGACCCAGGCCCTTGGCGCCCTGCCCGCATTACTCGGCTTCAGCGTGCCGGACGTGGCCATGATCCGCGCCAGCGGCGACACGCAACCGGCACTTGAGCTGGCCCGCCAGGCCTGGGCCGGCTGGCTGCTCGGCGTGCTGCTGGTATACGGTATCGTTCCGCGCCTGCTGCTTGCCGCCCTGTGCCTGTGGCGCTGGCGCAGTGGCCGGGCACGCCTGCAACTTGACCTCAAGCTGCCCGGCTACAGCCAGCTGCGCGATGTGCTGATGCCCAGCAGCGAACGCCTGGGCGTCAACGACGCCGCGCCTGATGCCTTGCCGCAGATCGTGCGTGGCGTTGGTGAAGAACACAGCGAAGGCGCCCTGCTGGTCGGCCTGGAGCTGGACGACAAACGCCCGTGGCCACCTACCCTGCCGGCAACGGTGAGCAACGCCGGTATCCTCGATAGCCGCGAGTCGCGCAACAAACTGCTGGAACAGCTCAGCCGTTTTCCGCCAGCGCGCCTGGCGATTGCCTGCGACCCGCGCCGCTCGCCCGACCGCGGCAGCCTGGCGCTACTCGCCGAGCTTGCGCGCAATGCCGGGGCCACGCGCATCTGGCTGCTGCAGGCAATGCCCGGTCAGGCGCTGGACGCTGAACGCCTGGGCGACTGGCATCAGGCCCTGGAACAGCTGGGTTTGAGCTACGCCGACAGCGCCCCGCTGAACTGGCTGGAGCATGGCCATGACTAAGCCGCTGAAACTGGCCGTGGTCGGCCACACCAACGTTGGCAAGACCTCGCTGCTGCGCACCCTGACCCGCGATGTCGGCTTCGGCGAGGTCTCGCATCGGCCGAGCACCACCCGTCATGTCGAGGGCGCACGCCTGTCGGTGGACGGCGAGCCGTTGCTCGAACTCTACGACACCCCGGGGCTGGAAGACGCCATCGCCCTGCTCGACTACCTTGAGCGCCTGGAACGGCCGGGCGAACGCCTCGATGGCCCGGCACGGCTGGAGCGCTTTCTGCAGGGTAGCGAGGCGCGCCAGCGTTTCGAGCAGGAGGCCAAGGTGCTGCGCCAGCTGCTGGCCAGCGATGCCGGCCTGTATGTGATCGATGCCCGCGAGCCGGTGCTGGCCAAGTACCGCGACGAACTGCAAGTGCTGGCCGGCTGCGGCAGGCCGTTGCTACCAGTGCTCAACTTCGTCGCCAGTAGCGACCATCGCGAAGCCGACTGGCGCGAAGCCCTGGCGCGCCTGGGGCTGCATGCGCTGGTGCGCTTCGACAGCGTCGCCCCGCCAGAAGACGGCGAGCGCCGCCTGTACGAAAGCCTGGCGTTGATGCTGGAGCACTCACGACCAGCGCTGCAACGCCTGATCGACGATCAGCAGGCCCAGCGCCAGGCCCGGCGTGAAAGCGCCAAGCGCCTGGTCGCCGACCTGCTGCTCGACTGCGCCGCTTGCCGGCGCAGCGTGGTCGCCGAGCCTGGCGCCGAAGCCGTGGCCATCGAAGCCCTGCGCCGCGATGTGCGCCAGCGCGAGCAACGCTGCGTCGAAGCGCTGCTCAAGCTCTATGCGTTTCGCAAGGAAGACGCCGCCAGCAGCGACCTGCCTTTGCTCGACGGGCGCTGGGGCGATGACCTGTTCAACCCGGAAACCCTCAAGCTGCTCGGTGTACGCTTGGGCAGTGGCGTGGCAGCCGGTGCGGCGGCCGGGGCCGGGGTCGATTTGCTGGTCGGCGGCCTGACCCTCGGTGCCGCGGCGCTGGCCGGGGCGATAGCCGGCGGGGCACTACAGACTGCCCGCAGCTACGGCTCGCGCCTGCTCGGCAAACTCAAGGGCCAGCGCGAGTTGACGGTGGACGACAGTGTGTTGCGCCTGCTGGCGTTGCGTCAGCATCAGCTGATTCACGCCCTGGATGCCCGTGGCCATGCGGCGCTGGAGCGAATCAAGCTGGCGGCGCCACAAGAGCAGACCTGGCGCGAAGGCAAGCTGCCGCAAGCGCTGGGCAAGGCCCGGGCGCATCCGCAGTGGTCGTCGCTCAATCCCGGGGCGAAAGTGAATCAGGCCGAGCGCCAGGAGCAGATTGATGCGCTAGTGCAGGAGCTTTAGCGCCTTGCCCTTGAGCAGTTGCAGGTCAATCACCGGCACATTCATCTCCTTGGCCAGCTCATCCCACTGGCGCATGCGCAGGCTCACCGCACACAGTGGGTCTTGCTCGAAGGCATCGGCCTCGGCCTCGCTCATCACCCCGCCCTGGTACTCCAGGGTGCGCCGGCTGGCCTCACTCAGGCGCTGGTAATAACCCGGCTGGCGCAAGGTCAGGTAGCGCTTGGCCTCGACGTGGTACTCCACCAGCCTGGCCAAACGCTCGCTGAAGCCGCAGCGGCGCAGGTAGTTGGCGCCAACACGCTCATGGCTGACCACGCCATAGCCGCCCATGTCGCCTTCGGCGCTGCCACAGATATGGCCGATGTCATGGAAGAACGCCGCCAGTACCACCTCGTCGTCATAGCCCTCGGCCAACGCCAGCTGCGCCGCCTGGGACATATGCTCGAGCTGCGAAACCGGCTCGCCGATGTAGTCCTCATTGCCATGCTGCTGATACAAGGCGAAGACCTCGCTGACAATCTGTTCGGCACTAACCATGATCAGTCACTCTCCTCCAGCAAACGGGCGATATGTTGCTCGGCCAGGGCCGGGCCGACGCTCATGCCGACGCCGCTGTGCATCAGCGCAGCGCTGATACCCGGCGCCACCTGCAGCAAGGAAAACGGCCCCGGCCCGCCTGAACCATAGACGCCCTGCCAGCGTTCGACCACCTCGATGCGCCCGCCCAGGGTCTGCTCGGCCAGCTCGATCATCCAGTTGTCGACCTGCTCGGCGTTGAACGGTGAAGCATCGCTGCCATAGGCATGGGAGTCGCCGATGATCAGCTCGCCATGGGGCGTCGGGCTGATCAGCAGGTGGATGCCATGCTCCAGCAGGTGCGGGCTGTTGGCCTGCAGTTGCGCTTTCAGCGCCTGGGCCTGCGGCAGGTCGGCGAAGGCGCCGTAGTGCACACAGCTCAGGCCAGTCAGCAAGGCGTGCTGCAGGTCGAGCTTGAAGCGCGGCCGGGCGCGCAGCATCTGCAGACGGCAAACCTGCGGTTGCAGGGCGGAGATGGGTTCGGCGAGCAGGGTCTGGTAGTCGTGGCCGGAGCAGACCACGATCTGTCTGGCGCTGAAGTCCCCCGCCGTGGTCGATACGCGACCAGGTTCGATAGCACGTACCAAGGTTGAAAAGTGAAACGCTACATCCAGTTCCTGCTGCAGGAAGCGGATCAGGCTCGGCAGCGCTTCGCGGGAATACAACTGCTGGTCTTGCAAGCCACGCAAGGCGGCGCGGTGGTGGCGAAACTGGCCGCCGTACAGGTCGTTCAAGGCGGCGCCGCTGAGCAGTTCCACCTGGTAATCATGTTGTGGCGCGCGCTCGGCACAGAAGGCTTCGAGCAGTTCCAGCTCCAGCGCAGTGCGAGCAAACAGCAGCGAGCCATTGGCCTTGAGCTCGAAGCCGGCCTGCTGCGCCCAGTGCTTCCATATACCACTGCTGGCCTTGGCCAGTTCGAGCATCTGGCCGGGTGGCTGGCCGGTTACCAGGGCCTGGCCGAAGTTGCGCACCGAAGCGCCCAGGGGCGTCGCGCTGCGCTCGAAGACCCGCACTTTGAGCCCGCGCCGGGCAGCGGCGTAGGCATGGGACAGGCCGAGGATGCCGGCGCCGACGATGAGTAGATCGGTCATCTGAGGTTCCTTCAAAAATGCTATCGCGGGGCAAGCCCGCTCCTACAGTAGGAGCGGGCTTGCCCCGCGATGCGGTTACTGCTGCGCGACCTTCTCCGACTTGCCGTCATAGCGCTTGCGCCATTCGGCGAGGATGTTGTCGCGGTTCTTCGAAGCCCAGGCGAAGTCGTTCTTGATCAGGCGCTGTTCGTAGTCGGCCGGCAGTTCGGTCTGCGGCTTGGCGATGCCCGGCTGGGCCAGGACGGCGAAGTTTTCCTTGTACAGCTCCATGGCCGCCGGGCTCGCCGAGAAGTCGGCCAGGCGCTTGGCCGCGTCTTCATGCTGGCTGCCCTTGATCACCGCGGTGGCTTCGATCTCCCAGCCCAGGCCCTCCTTCGGCAGGACGATGTCCAGCGGCGCACCCTGGCGCTTGAGCTGCACGGCCGGGTATTCGAACGAGATGCCGATCGGGAATTCGCCAGCAGCAGCCAGCTTGCACGGCTTGGAGCCAGAGTGAACATACTGGCCGATGTTCTGGTGCAGCCCGTCCATGTACGCCCAGCCCTGCTTCTCGCCGAAGGTCTGCAACCAGGCGCTGACATCGAGGAAACCGGTGCCGGAAGACGCCGGGTTAGGCATGACGATCTTGCCCTTGTACTCAGGCTTGGTCAGGTCCTGCCAGCTCAGCGGCTTGCTCAGGCCCTGCTTCTCGGCCTCGACGGTGTTGAAGCAGATGGTCGCGGCCCAGACGTCCATGCCCACCCAGGCCGGCGGATTGGCGGCATCGCGGTAGTTGGCGCCGATCTTGCCGAGGTCTTTCGGTGCATAGCTTTGCAGCATGCCCTGCTGGTCGAGGATTGCCAGGCTCGATGCCGCCAGGCCCCACACGGCATCGGCTTGCGGGCGGTCTTTTTCGGCCAGCAGCTTGGCAGTGATGATGCCGGTGGAATCACGCACCCACTTGATTTCGATGTCCGGGTTGGCCTTTTCGAAGGCCTGCTTGTAACTCTTGAGCTGTTCGGCTTCGAGCGCGGTGTACACCGTCAGTTGGGTATCGGCGGCAAAGGCCTGCACGCTGAATGCAGTGAGGACGGCAGCGGCAAGAGCAAGTGGCTTGAACATGATGCGGTTCCTTTGAACAGTACAGGTTGGGAGAGGCAATCAGTGACCCGGCGCGCGCTGGCGCCAGGCTTGGGAGCGTTGCAACAGGCCGCGCGAGGCCCAGGCCAGGAGCAGCGAAACGGTGGCGCTGGTAATCAGGATCAGGGTCGACATCGCTGCGGCGCCGCCGACGTTGCCGGCATCATCCATGTTCAGCACGGCGACCGCGGCAAGGATGGTGTCGGGGCTGTAGAGGAAGATCGCCGCCGACACCGTGGTCATCGCCGAGACGAACAGGTAGCGAACGATGTCGAGCAATGCCGGCAGGCAGATCGGCACGGTGACCCGCATGAAGTGCCGGTACAGCGGTGCCTTGAGCGACAGCGCGGCAGCCTCGAACTCGCCATCGAGCTGGCGCAGGGCAGTGGTCGCGGTCATGTTGGCGGTGGTCAGGTAGTGAGCAATGGTGCACACCATCAGCAGCGCCATGCTGCCGTAGAACACATGTAGCGGGTTGCTGCTGAGGTTGAAGAAGAACACGTAGCCAAGGCCCAGCACCAGGCCCGGCACCGCCATCGGCACGAAGCTGAGCAGGCGCAGCAGCAGGTTCAAGCTGCGCTGGCCCTTGGTTTTTTCCATCAGGTAGGCGCCGGTGAAAATCACCGCGCTACCGATCAGCGCCGTGCCCAGGGCCATGGTCAGGCTGTTGCGGTAGGCCAGCCAGCCGCCACCGGCGGTTTCGTCGAACTGGTAGTGCTTGAGCGACAGCGACAGGTTGTAAGGCCAGAACTTGACCAGCGATGAGTACACCGCCATGCCCACCACCAGCAACAGCACCGCGCAAATCAGGATGACCACGGCCATGAAGCAGGCATCGCGACGCCGCGACGGCTGTGGCTGGAACACCTGCGCCCGGCCACTCATCGAATCGCCCTGACGGCGGCGCAGCCAGGCATCGACGGCAAAGCTGAGCAGCGCCGGCACCAGCAGGACCATGCCGATCAAGGCGCCACGGCCGAACTGCTGCTGGCCGACCACGGCCTTGTAGGCTTCCAGCGCCAGCACCTGGTAGTCGCCACCGACTACCACCGGCACACCGAAGTCGGTGATGGTCAGGGTGAACACCAGGCAGAAGGCGGCGAACACCGCCTGCCGGGTGGCTGGCCAGGTGATGCTGTGAAACGCCCGCCAAGGCCCGGCGCCCATGCTCGAGGCGGCGTCGAACAAGCGCGCATCGGCCAGCGACAGCGCCGACAGCAGGATCATCAGCGCATGCGGGAAGGTGTAGATCGCCTCGCCGAGGACAATGCCCCAGAAGCCGTAGATATTGTCGCTGAGCAGCTCGCGCAGCAGCCCCTGGTTGCCGAACAGATAGACCAGGGCAATGGCCGGGAGCATCGACGGCGCCAGCAATGGCAGCAGCGAAATGCCGCGCCACAGGCCCTTGGCCGGAATCAGTGTACGCTGCAGAGCGTAGGCGAACAGGTAGGCCAGCGGCACCACAATGGCCGCAACGCTGAGCGAGACCTTCAGGCTATTGCCCAGCAGCCAGTGAAAGTTGGCGCTGGCAAACAGTTCGCGAGCAGCGACCAGGCCGCCGCCCTGGCCGGCATCGCTGCTGAAACCGCGCCAGAAGATCGCCAGCAGCGGCATCAATACCGCGACGGTGAGCAAAAGCAGCAGCAACCATTTGCCGCCGACCACGAACAGTCGATCACCCAGCGAAACACCGGCGCGCCGGGTTGCCTTCGCGTGCGCGATCGGCATGGCGATTGGCGCGGCCATCTCAGGCAAACACCTGCAGGCTGCGCGGCGGCAAGGCGACCCAGATGTCCTGCGAGCCCAGGCGCGGCATCGACTCGGGGGCGACTTCGGCAAGCAGGGCATGGCCTGGCAATTCATTGAATTCGAAACTCATGCGGCAGCGATTGCCGAGGAAGGTGATCTCGCGCACCCGCGCCGGGAACAGGTTCTCTTCATGCACCGGCGGGTTGACGCTGATCGCTTCCGGGCGGCAGAACAGCCGACCGCTGCGGGCCTGGCTGGCGCCATCGGCCAGGCGCATGTTCAGCGCACCGACCTGGGCATGGCTGTCGCTGTGGCGCTGGAACGGCAGCCAGTTACCCTGGCCAACGAACTCGGCAACGAACGGCGTGGCCGGCTTGTCGTAGATTTCCTGCGGGGTGGCGTACTGCTCGACCTGGCCGTTGTTCATCACCGCGATACGGTCGGCCATCAACATGGCTTCGTCCTGGTTGTGGGTGACCATCAGGGTGGTGATGCCGAGCTGGCGTTGCAGTTGGCGCAATTCGCTGCACAGGTGTTCGCGCACCCGGGCGTCGAGGGCCGACATCGGCTCGTCGAGCAGCAGCAACGACGGTGCCGGGGCCAGGGCTCGAGCCAGGGCCACGCGCTGTTGCTGGCCGCCGGAAAGCTGGCCGGGGTACTTCTTCTCGCTACCGCTCAGGCCCACCAGCTCAAGCATCTGCGCCACCCGCTGGCGCACTTCGTCACGACCGCTGCCGGCCAGGCCGTAAGCGATATTGGCTTCGACGGTCAGGTTGGGGAACAGCGCATAGGACTGGAACAGTATGCCGTAGTCGCGGGCCTGGGGCGGTAGCTCGGAGATATCACGGTCGCCGATGTACAGGGTGCCGCGATCCTGGCGCTCGAGGCCGGCGATGCAGCGCAGCAGGGTAGTCTTGCCACAGCCGGAGGGGCCCAGCAGGCACACCAGCTCACCAGCGGCGACGTCGAGGGAAACATCGTGCAGGGCGGTAAAGGCGCCGAAGCGCTTGTGGATACCGCGCACTTTCATCTGTGCGCCAGGGTTTGCGACCGGAGTGTTCATGGCAGGACCTCATCGAACGAATGAGGGCCATGCTAGGCGGACAATGCGAAGGTTCTGTGGCGCAGAGGCAAAAGTTGCCGATAGTGGTATAGGCAGATTTTGGTGTGATGCAAATCCCGCTCCTACACCTCTACCGCCGCCACTTCCTGAGCCAACCCCAGAAACGCCGCCGGCAACCGCGCCTGGCGCCGCTCCTTCAAGCAATACAGATACTCATGCATCAGCGGCGCGCCCTCCAGGCTCAGCACCCGCAGCTCGGGGTTATGCGGCACTTCATGGCGGGCAATGATGCTGATGCCGATATTGCGCAGCACCGCCTCGCGAATCGACTCGCGACTGCCGATCTCCAGCAGCGAGCCGACCTTCACCCCCGCCGCTTCAAGCATCTGCTCGGTCAGCTTGCGCGTGGTCGAGCCCTGCTCACGTACCAGCAGGCAATGCCCGGCCAGCGCCGACAGCGGCAGCGATCCGCGGCTGGCCAGCACATGGTTGCGATGCACCGCCACCACCAGCGGATCGGTACCCAGCACCCGCCGCACCAGCCGTGCATCCTCGACCAGTTGCGATGAGGCGGCCAGATCGACCCGGTAGTCCTCGAGCAATTCCAGCACCTGCTGGGAGTTGCCGATCTCCACCGACACCTCCACCTGCGGCAAGCGCTCGCGGAAGATCTTCACCAGGTCGAGGATGTAGTACGGCGCCGTGGCAGCGATACGCAAACTGCCCTGACCCTGGCCACTGTTGCGCAGGAAGAACTCGATATCGGCTTCCTGCTGCAGCAGCGCCTTGACCATCGGCAGCAGCCGCGTGCCGTCGTCACTGAGGGTCAGGCGGCGACCGCCACGGTAGAACAGCTCCACCGCGTACTGGCTTTCGAGGTTGCGGATCTGCGTGGTTACCGTCGGTTGGCTGAGCCCGAGTTTCTTCGCCGCCAGGGTAATGCTGCCCAGGCGGGCAACCATGTAGAAGGCTTTCAACTCGGAACTCAACATAGATCCTCTATTTACGCAGCAGGCGCAGGCCGTTGAAGACCACCAGCAAACTCACGCCCATGTCGGCAAACACCGCCATCCACATGGTTGCCATGCCGGCGAAGGTGACTGCCAGGAAGATCGCCTTGATCCCCAGCGCCAGAACAATGTTCTGAGTCAGGATCGCCGCACTCTGGCGCGAGAGCCTGACGAAGGCCGGGATTTTGCGCAAGTCATCATCCATCAATGCCACGTCGGCGGTCTCGATGGCGGTGTCGGTACCGGCCGCGGCCATGGCAAAGCCGATCTCGGCGCGGGCCAGTGCCGGCGCATCGTTGATGCCGTCGCCGACCATGCCGACCCGATAGCCCTGGGCGTACAGGTCCTCGATGGTCTTGAGCTTGTCGGCCGGCAGCAGGTTGCCATGGGCCTGGTCGATCCCGACCTGGGCGGCAATCGCCTGGGCCGTGTGCGGATTGTCGCCGGTCAGCATGACAGTCTTGATACCGAGCTCATGCAGCTCGGCAATTGCCTCGCGGCTGCTGTCCTTGACCGTGTCGGCGACGGCGAACAGCGCCAGCGGGCCGGACTTGTCGAGCAGCAGTACAACGGTCTTGCCCTGCCGCTCCAGGGTATCGAGCCGGGCTTCGAGCTGTGCCGAGCACAGGCCCAGCTCCTCGACCAGGCGATGGTTACCGAGGTGATACAGCTCACCGTCGATCTCGCCACGCACACCGCGACCGGCCAGGGCTTCGAAGGCCGTTACTTCACTCAGGGGCAACCGCTGCTCATTGGCAAACACCGCAATGGCACGGGATACCGGGTGGTCGGAACGATCGGCAAGGCTTGCCGCCAGCGCCTGGGCGCGGCCTTCGAACAGCGGTTCGAGCACTTCATGGTCGGTTTGCACCGGCTTGCCATGGGTGATGGTGCCGGTTTTGTCCAGGGCCAGGAAGTCGAGTTTGCGCCCGCCCTCCAGGTACACCCCGCCCTTGACCAGGATGCCTTTGCGTGCCGCCGCGGCCAGGCCGCTGACGATAGTCACCGGGGTGGAAATCACCAAGGCACAGGGGCAGGCCACCACCAGCAACACCAGCGCGCGGTAGATCCAGTCGAACCAGGCGCCAGCCATGAACAGCGGCGGAATCACCGCCACCGCCAGGGCGAAGGCAAACACCGCCGGGGTGTAGATCCGCGAGAACTGGTCGACGAAGCGCTGGGTCGGCGCCCGCGCGCCCTGGGCTTCTTCCACGGCCTTGATGATCCGCGCCAGGGTCGATTGCCCGGCCGCCGCCGTCACCCGGTACTCCAACGCCCCGGCCTGGTTGATGGTGCCGGCGAACACTTTGTCACCGGGGCCCTTCTCTACCGGCAGGCTCTCGCCGGTGATCGGTGCCTGGTCGATGCTCGACTGGCCGCTGACCACCTCGCCGTCCAGGCCGATGCGTTCGCCGGGACGCACGCGCACCAGATCACCGAGGGCGACCTGCTTGACGTCCAGCTCACGCCACTGGCCATCGGCTTGCTGCACGGTGGCAAGGTCCGGGCTCAACTGCATCAGACCGCCGATGGCGTTGCGCGCGCGGTCCAGCGAGCGCGCTTCGATAAGCTCGGCGACGGTGAAGAGGAACATGACCATGGCCGCTTCCGGCCACTGGCCGATCAGCACCGCGCCGGTCACGGCGATGCTCATCAGTGCGTTGATGTTGAGGTTGCCGTTCTTCAGGGCGATCCAGCCCTTTTTGTAGGTGCCCAGACCGCAACTGAGGATCGACACCAGGGCGACCAGGGCCACTACCCAGGACGGCGCTAGCTCGGCAAAGTGGATTGCTTCGGCGCCCAGTGCCGCAACACCGGCCAACGCCAGCGGCCACCAGTGTTTTTTCACCGGCGCAGGCGCAGCGCCAGCTTCTTCGCTGGCCTCGCTCAACGGGTCGGCCTGCATACCCAACGAGGCGACCGCCTGCTCGATGGCGACAGTGTCGGCATGGGTGTGGCGCACGCCGAGGATGCGGTTGATCAGGTTGAATTCCAGCTGCTCGACCCCGGCCAGCTTGCCCAGTTTGTTCTGGATCAGGGTCTGTTCGGTCGGGCAATCCATGGCCTCGATGCGAAAGCGGCTCAGGCGCGCACCGGCGCTGCTCGCCTCGCTCAGTTGCACCAGCGCCGGTGCGGCGTCGTGGGAACAGCAGCTGTGGGCGTGCTCGGCATGTTCATGCCTGGCGTGATCATGGCTGTGGTCATGATCGTGAGGAGCTTTACCGGGGGTGTGGCTGACAGGCTGATTCATGGGTTCATCCTTAAATGTCCTGTTGCCAAGTGAACACCCTGTAGCCACTATAGGGTCAAGCCACTTGTCGAGGTATTTGCAGATGAAGATCGGAGAACTGGCCAAGGCCACCGATTGCGCGGTGGAAACCATCCGTTACTACGAGCGGGAAAACCTGCTGCCGGAGCCGGCGCGCAGCGAAGGCAACTACCGGATGTACACCCAGGCCCACGTCGAGCGCCTGACCTTCATCCGTAACTGCCGCACCCTCGACATGACCCTGGAAGAAATCCGCAGCCTGCTGCGCCTGCGCGACAGCCCGGATGACCAGTGCGAAAGCGTCAATGCGTTGATCGACGAGCACATCCAGCACGTCAAGGCACGCATCGATGGGCTGCAGGCACTGCAGGCGCAACTGCTGGAACTGCGTCAGCACTGCCATCCCAAGGAGGTCCAGTGCTCGATCCTGCAGCATCTTGAGGTCAATGGCGCAGTAACGGCGCCAGAGGCGGAGCATTCACATGTGGGCAGAAGCCACGGGCACTGATTAAGGTACCTGTAGGAGCGGCGGTGCGGCGACCCGACTTGACCCGCGATGCGGTCTGTCAATCACATCGCATCGCGGGTCAAGCCCGCTCCTACAGGATCAGACCGCCATCGGCGCCGTCATTGGCGCGTGGTGCTCGTAGCCTTCGAGGCTGAAGTCGCTCGGTTCGATCTTCTCTAGCCACTCTGGCTCGTACACGCCAGTCTTGGCGAATTCCGGCACGCGATCACTGATCACCAGCTTCGGCGCAGCCAGCGGCTCGCGCTTGAGCTGTTCGCCCAGCATGTCCAGGTGGTTTTCGTAGACATGCGCATCACCGATGAAATAGGTGAACCAGCGCGGCGTGTAGCCGGTCAGGCGGCCCATCAGCGACAGCAGTGCGGCGCCTTCGGTGAGGTTGAACGGCGTGCCCAGGCCCAGGTCGTTGGAGCGGATGTAGAGGGTCAGGGAAATTTCCCTGGTCTCGACATTCGGGTGGAACTGGTACAGCAGGTGGCACGGCGGCAGGGCCATTTCGTCGAGCTGGGCGCAGTTCCAGCCGTGGAACAGGATGCGCCGGCTGCCCGGGTCGTTGTGGATGGTGTCGATGCACTGGCGGATCTGGTCGATGGCCTTGTACAGCACCACGAAGGCTTCGCCGTCTTCCTCGGCCTGGGCGATCTGCTGGAAGCCCTGGCTCTTGGCCAGTTCGATGGCCGCCGGGTTGCTCAGCGGGATGCGCTTGTAGGCCGGCCACTGGCGCCATTGCACGCCGTAGATCTCGCCGAGGTCGTCATGGCCCTGGCGAAACGGGTTGGCCAGCCACTGGGCGTTTTCGTTGGCGTTCTGATCCCAGACCTTGCAGCCCAGCTCACGGAACTCGCCGGCGTTCTTCACGCCACGCAGGAAGCCGACCATCTCGCCGATGGCCGACTTGAACGCCAGCTTGCGGGTGGTGATGGCCGGGAAGCCCTTCTGCAGGTCGAAGCGCAGCATGGCGCCAGGCAGGCTGATGGTGCGGATACCGGTACGGTTACCTTGAAGGGTGCCGTTTTCGATGACGTCGCGGACCAGATCTAGATACTGTTTCATGGCTTACCTGTAGCAAAGACGGCAGGGGATCGCCCTGCCGTGGAAATTCAAACGGCGGCCTTGACCGTGGGTTTGCGGTTGTAGGCCCACCAGATCAGGAAGATGCCACCGACAATCATCGGCACGCAGAGCAACTGACCCATGGTCAACCAGCCGAAGGCGATGTAGCCAAGCTGGGCATCGGGTACCCGCACGAACTCTACGATGAAACGGAAAATACCGTAGAACAGCGCGAACATGCCGGAAACGGCCATGGTCGGGCGCGGTTTGCGCGAGTACAGCCAAAGGATCAGGAATAATGCCACACCTTCCAGGGCGAACTGGTACAGCTGCGACGGGTGACGCGGCAACTGCGCCGGGTCGCTGAACGGCGGGAAGACCATCGCCCACGGCACATCAGTGGCCTTGCCCCACAACTCGGCGTTGATGAAGTTGCCGATACGCCCCGCACCAAGGCCGATCGGTACCAGTGGCGCAACGAAGTCCATCAGCTCGAAGAACGACTTGTTGTTGCGCTTGCCGAACCACAAGGCGGCGAGCATCACGCCGATAAAGCCGCCGTGGAACGACATGCCGCCCTTCCACACTTCGAGGATCAAGGTCGGGTTGGCCAGGTAGGCGTGCAGGTCATAAAACAGCACGTAGCCCAACCGCCCGCCGACAATTACGCCCATGGACAGCCAGAACACCAGGTCCGAGAGTTTTTCGCGGCTCCAGGTCGGGTCGAAGCGGTTCAGGCGACGCGAGGCCAGCAGCCAGGCGCCGCCGATGCCGACCAGGTACATCAGACCGTACCAATGGATTTTGATCCATTTCAGGTCAAGGGCTACTGGATCTATCTGCGGATAAGGCAGCATGGTGACTCCTCTCGTTAAAGCAAAAAGCTAAGACCGACGCAAAACAGCAGCGCGGCGAACAGCCGCTTGAGCAGGCGTGGCGACAGTTTATGTGCCAGGCGCGCGCCGAAGCGGGCGAAAAACATGCTGGTCAGGGCAATCCCCAGCAGCGCCGGCAGGTACACAAAACCCAGGCTATGGGCGGGCAGGTGCGGGTCGTGCCAGCCGAGCCAGATGAAACTCAGGGCGCTGGCCACCGCAATCGGAAAGCCGCAGGCCGACGAGGTTGCCACCGCCTGCTGCATCGGCAGGCTGCGCCAGGTCAGGAACGGCACGGTCAACGAACCGCCGCCAATGCCGAAGATCGCCGAGGCCCAGCCGATCACGCTGCCGGCGAGGGTCAGCCCGGGCTTGCCAGGGATGCCGCGGCTGGCCTTGGGCTTGAGGTCGAGGGCCATCTGCGCGGCGATCACCAGAGCGAACACGCCGATGATCTTTTGCAGCATTGGCCCCTGAATGGCCGAGGCGGTCTTGGCACCGATACCCGCACCGACCAGGATCCCCAGGGTCATCCAGACAAAGATCGGCCACTGCACCGCGCCCTTGCGGTGGTGCTCGCGGATGGCATTGACCGAGGTGAAGACAATGGTCGCCAGCGAGGTACCCACCGCCAGGTGGGTCAGCACCGACGCATCGAAGCCTTGCAGGGTGAAACTGAACACCAGCACCGGCACGATGATAATGCCGCCACCAACCCCAAACAGCCCGGCCAGCACGCCTGCGCAGGCGCCCAGCGCCAGATAGAGCACGAATTCCATTGTCGCCCCCGTAAATTCAGTCCGGCATGGTAACGGAAGGTAGGCCTGCGGCTCTAGTGAAGACACATTAAGTCGATGGATCGCGTCGGACGCTATCGGTAGAGTGGGCAAAAACACAGAGGTCCACCTATGTGTCTGATCGCCTTTGCCTGGCGGCCTGGGCATGCCCAGCCGCTGATCGTCGCGGCCAACCGTGATGAGTTCTACGCCCGCCCCAGCCGCGTACTGGGGGCCTGGGAAGATGCGCCCGGGGTTTACGCCGGGCGCGACCTGGAAGCCGGCGGCACCTGGCTGGGGGTCGGCCCCAACGGCCGCTTTGCCGCGCTGACCAATATCCGCGACCCGCAGCAACCCCAGGGCACGCGCTCGCGCGGCGAGCTGGTGGCGGCGTTTTTGCGCGGGGAGCTTGGGGTTGAGGCTTACCTGGATCAGGTGGCCAGCCGCAGCCAGCAATATTCGGGGTTCAACCTGCTGGTCGCCGACAGCACGCAACTGGGTTACCTGAATGCCCGGCAAGCCACGCCGCAGCTGCTGGGCGCCGGGGTTTACGGGTTGTCCAACGCCGGCCTGGATACGCCCTGGCCAAAGCTGGTCAAGGCGCGTGCGGGCTTGCAATTGCAACTGGCCGATCCACAGCCGCAGCGCTTGCTGGACTTACTTGGGGATAACCTGCCGGCGGCAGACAGCGAGCTGCCAGAGACCGGCGTCGGCCTGGGTACCGAGCGGTTATTGTCGAGCGTGTTTATTGCCAGCCAGAACTACGGGACGCGGGCCAGTACCGTGCTGATTGTCGAGGCCGATGGCCGGCGACATTTAGTGGAGCGCAGTTTTGGGCCGCTTGGCGGGCATCTGGGGGAGGTGTGTTTGCAGGTCTGACGCTATCGCTGGCAAGCCAGCGATGGGCTGCAAAGCAGCCCCCAAACCTCACAAAGGCTTGCCCACTCCTGGCCCGATCATCCGCGCAAGGCCCAGGTTCTTCAGGGCCAGCTGCAGCGAGCTGTGGATAACTTGCGGGTTGTCGATGCCCATGGCCTGGGCCAGCAGTTCCTTGGACTTGCTCATGCTGACCTGACGCAACATCCACTTCACCTTGGGCAGGTTGGTAGCGTTCATCGACAGGCTGTCGAAACCCATGGCCATCAGCAGCACCGCCGCCGCCGGGTCACCGGCCATCTCGCCGCAGATGCTCACCGGCTTACCTTCGGCGTGGGCATCGCGCACCACGTTCTGCAGGGCCTGGAGCACCGCCGGATGCAGGTAGTCATAGAGGTCGGCGACGCGCGGGTTGTTGCGGTCGACCGCCAGCAAATACTGGGTCAGGTCGTTTGAGCCGACCGAGAGGAAGTCCACCTGGCGCGCCAGCTCGCGGGTCTGGTACACCGCCGCAGGGATTTCGATCATCACCCCCACCGGCGGCATCGGCACGTCGGTGCCTTCGTCGCGCACTTCGCCCCAGGCCCGGTGGATCAGGTGCAGGGCTTCTTCGAGTTCGTGAATACCGGAAATCATCGGCAGCAGAATGCGCAGGTTGTTCAGGCCTTCACTGGCCTTGAGCATGGCGCGGGTCTGCACCAGGAAGATTTCCGGGTGGTCGAGGGTGACGCGAATACCGCGCCAGCCGAGGAACGGGTTGTCTTCCTTGATCGGGAAGTACGACAGCGCCTTGTCGCCGCCGATATCCAGGCTGCGCATGGTCACCGGCAGCGGGTGGAAGGCCGCCAGTTGCTCGCGATAGATCGCCAGCTGCTCCTTCTCACTGGGGAAGCGCTGGTTGATCATGAACGGCACTTCGGTGCGGTACAGGCCGACGCCTTCGGCGCCACGCTGCTGGGCGCGAGCGACATCGGCAAGCAGCCCGGTGTTGACCCACAGCGGCATGCGGTGGCCATCGAGGGTCACGCAAGGCAGTTCGCGCAGGGCGTCAAGGCCCTGGGCCAGCTGGCGTTCTTCTTCAACGACTTCGGCGTACTGCTTGCGCAGCACTTCGCTGGGGTTGGTGTAGACCTCGCCCTTGTAGCCATCGACGATCATGTCGATGCCGTCGACCTTGGAATACGGCAGGTCGACCAGGCCCATGACGGTCGGAATGCCCATGGCCCGGGCCAGGATGGCAACGTGGGAGTTGCCCGAGCCCAGTACCGAGACCAGGCCGACGAGTTTGCCTTCCGGCACTTCGCCGAGCATCGCCGGGGTGAGTTCTTCGCTGATGAGAATGGTGTTGTCGGGATAGACCAACGACAGCTGACGGGCCTCCTGCAGGTAGGCCAGCAGTCGCCGGCCCAGATCCTTCACGTCCGAAGCCCTCTCGCGCAGGTAGGCGTCGTCCATCAGTTCGAAGCGATTGACGTGCTCGCCGACCACCTGGCGCAGCGCGCCCTGGGCCCATTGGCCGGTCTTGATCACCTGCACCACTTCACCGCCCAGGGCCGCGTCTTCGAGCATCATCAGGTAGACGTCGAACAGCGCGCGCTCTTCCGGGCGCAACTGGGTGGCGAGTTTGGCGGAGAGGTTGCGCATGTCTTCGCGCACCCCTTCCAGGGCGTTGTTGAACAGTTTCAGTTCGGCGTCGATGTCATCAACGGTCTTGTCCGGCACCACATCGAGGTCGGCCGGTGGCAACATGACCACCGCCTTGCCCACCGCAGCGCCGGGTGAACCGGGCACACCGACGAACTTGGCCTCCTGGATACCCTTGCCCTGACGGCCCAGGCCACGGATCGAACCGGTGGCCTCGGCATGGGCGATAACCCCGGCCAGCTGCGCGCTCATGGTCACCAGGAAGGCTTCTTCGCCCTCGTCGAACTGGCGCCGCTCCTTTTGCTGGATGACCAACACCCCGACCACGCGACGGTGGTGGATGATCGGCGCACCGAGAAAGGAAGCAAAGCGCTCCTCGCCGGTTTCAGCAAAGTAGCGATAACGCGGGTGGTCGGCGGCGTTTTCCAGGTTCAGCGGCTCTTCGCGCGTGCCGACCAGGCCCACCAGGCCCTCGTTGGGGGCCATGCTGACCTTGCCGATCGAGCGCTTGTTCAGGCCCTCGGTGGCCATCAGCACGAAGCGGTTGGTCTCGGGGTCGAGCAGGTAGACGGAGCAGACCTGACTGCCCATGGCCTCTTTTACGCGCAATACAATGATCCCCAACGCCGTCTTGAGATCCTTGGCGGAGTTAACTTCCTGGACGATCTTGCGCAGCGTATTGAGCATGGCTCGGGGTCGAACTCCGTCGTCAGTCGCGCGCCAGCAGGCGCGGGGCAAGCTCTTTGAGAGCGCGGCGGTAAACCTCGCGCTTGAATGTCACCACCTGGCCCAGCGGATACCAATAGCTGACCCAGCGCCAGCCGTCGAACTCCGGTTTACCGGTCAAGTCCATCCGCACCCGTTGCTCGTTGGAGACCAGGCGCAGCAGGAACCATTTCTGTTTCTGGCCGATGCACAGCGGTTGGCTGTGGGTACGGACCAGGCGTTGGGGTAAACGATAACGCAACCAGCCGCGGGTGCAGGCAAGAATTTCAACATCATCTCGCTCCAGCCCCACTTCTTCGTTCAGCTCGCGGTACAGGGCATCTTCCGGCGTTTCCTCGGGGTTGATACCTCCCTGGGGAAACTGCCAGGCATCCTGGTTGATCCGTCGAGCCCATAGCACCTGCCCAAGATCATTCGTCAGAATGATCCCGACATTGGGGCGAAAACCATCGGGGTCGATCACGGCAGCAACCTCGCAAACGCATGTCACGGCATTGTTCCACAAAGGTCACAAGGCCAGCAACGCGCCTGTTTACCTTATGTGCACCGATGTGAAAAGTCCGTATTCTGTGGGACTTTTCAGATGTTATGCGAGTGACTTAAATGCGCCTGGCTTTATTCGATCTGGACAACACGCTCCTTGGTGGCGACAGCGACCACGCCTGGGGTGACTACCTGTGCGAACGCGGCATTCTCGACCCGGTCGAGTACCAGAACCGCAACGACGCCTTCTATCAGGACTATCTGGCCGGCAAGCTGGACCTGAACGCCTACCTGAACTTCAGCCTGGAAATCCTCGCGACCACGGAAATGGCGCAACTCGACGAATGGCATCGCGACTTCATGCGCGACTGCGTCGAGCCGATCATCCTGCCCAAGGCCCTGGCCCTGCTGAAAAAGCACCAGGATGCCGGCGACAAACTGGTGATCATCACCGCCACCAACCGTTTCATCACCGGCCCGATCGCCAAGCGCCTGGGCGTACAGACCCTGCTGGCGACCGAATGCGAAATGCTCGACGGCCGTTTCAGCGGGCGCAGTACCGATATACCCTGCTTCCGTGAAGGCAAAGTGACGCGTCTGAACCGCTGGTTGCTGGAAAACGGCTACAGCCTGGACGACAGCTACTTCTACAGCGACTCGATGAACGACCTGCCGCTGCTGGAGAAGGTGGCCAACCCGGTCGCCGTCGATCCGGACCCGAACCTGCGCGCCGAAGCTGAAAAGCGCGGTTGGCCGGTGATCAGCCTGCGCGATTGATCGCCGCTATGGGAGCGACTGCTCGCTCCCACCGAAGCCCGCATGATCAGACCGGCTTGGCACCCATCAGCCCGGCGATGGCGATAAAACAGACACCGCTGAACACCGCCAGCGCCAGGGTGAATTTCGGGTTGCCCACAGTCGGCGCCGTGCGCAGGCGGTTGACCCGCGCCAGCAGCCAGAACCAGCTGAACGCTGCGAAGGTGTAGATCACGCTGGACCCCAGCACCCAGGTCTGGCCCAGCGGCCAGCCGATCAGGTGCACCAGCCACCAGCCGGTAAAGGGCATGCTCACCAGGCAGATGCCCATCAACAGCCAGACAAACACCAGCGGCCGGGCCATCAGCCGGGTGTGGGCACTGGCATCGCCCTTGCGGCGCGCGATAAAGGTCCAGATCGCCAGCCCCAGGGCGCTGCCCAGCAGCAACACGGTGGCCAGGATGTGGGCGATTTTCAGGGTAGTCAGCAGTTCCATTTCTTATTTCTTCCTCAGGCGTTGCCCAACAGCGTAGACGCTCAGCCCAGGAACAGCCGGTACGCCGGGTTATCGGTTTCGTCCCAGTACGGGTAGCCAATCTTGGCCAGCGCCGCCGGCACCAGGTGGCGCTCATCATCCGGTACCTGCAGGCCGGCGACCACGCGACCATCGGCCGCGCCATGGTTGCGATAGTGGAACATCGAGATGTTCCAGCGCCCGCCGAGCTTGTTGAGGAAGTTGAACAGCGCCCCCGGACGCTCCGGGAACTCGAAACGCAGCACCAGCTCGTCGCTGACCCGCGCCGCATGGCCGCCGACCATGTGGCGGATATGCAGCTTGGCCAGCTCGTTGTCGGTCAGGTCGAGCACCGGGAAGCCTTGCTCGGTCAGGCTCTGGATCAGCGCGCTACGCGGGTCGGTATCCGGATGGGTCTGCACGCCGACAAAGATGTGTGCTTCGCCGTCGGCATGGTAGCGGTAGTTGAATTCGGTGATCTGGCGCTTGCCCACCGCCTCGCAGAAGGCCTTGAAGCTGCCCGGCTGCTCGGGGATGGTCACGGCGATGATGGCTTCGCGGCCCTCGCCCAGCTCGGCGCGCTCGGCAACATGGCGCAAGCGGTCGAAGTTGACGTTGGCGCCGGAGTCGATGGCCACCAGGGTCTGGCCGGCCACGCCATTGAGTTCGACGTACTTCTTGATCCCGGCAACACCCAGAGCCCCGGCAGGCTCGGTGATCGAGCGGGTATCGTCGTAGATATCCTTGATGGCTGCGCAGATCTCGTCGGTACTGACGGTAATCACCGCGTCGACGTAGTCCTTGCAGATGTCGAAGGTGTGCTGGCCGATCTGCGCCACCGCCACGCCATCGGCAAACAGCCCGACCTGCGGCAATACCACGCGTTCACCCGCAGCCATGGCGGCCTGCAGGCAGTTGGAGTCGTCCGGCTCGACGCCGATCACTTTGATTTCCGGGCGCAGGTACTTCACGTAGGCGGCGATGCCGGCGATCAGGCCGCCACCACCGACCGGGACGAAGATCGCGTCCAGCTGACCCGGGTGCTGACGAAGGATCTCCATGGCCACGGTGCCCTGCCCGGCGATGGTGTGCGGATCGTCATAGGGGTGGATGTAGACATAACCCTTCTCGTCCACCAGCTTCAGCGAATAAGCCAGCGCTTCCGGGAACGAGTCACCGTGCAGCACCACCTTGCCGCCGCGCGAACGCACGCCTTCGATCTTGATCTCGGGGGTGGTCTTGGGCATCACGATGGTGGCCTTGATCCCCAGCTCACGGGCCGCCAGGGCCACGCCCTGGGCGTGGTTGCCAGCCGATGCGGTGACCACGCCACGGGCCAGTTCCTCGGCGCTGAGCTGGGCCAGCTTGTTATAGGCACCGCGAATCTTGAACGAGAACACCGGCTGCAAGTCTTCACGCTTGAGCAGGATGTTGTTGCCCAGACGCTTGCTCAGCTGGCCGGCGGTCTGCAACGGAGTTTCGACGGCGACGTCGTAAACGCGCGAGGTGAGGATCTTCTTGACGTACTGTTCGAGCATCGGGAAAGCATCACTGAGCGGTTGGGCGGGGTTTGCGAGTCTACCCCAGCGCCCTGTCGGGCGACCACAGCAAGGCAGGGGTTTTAGCCGCTATACTACGCGCCTTCACGATACTCCTCCCCGCTTCGGAGCCCGCATGACCCAGGACCAACTCAAACAGGCTGTCGCCCAGGCCGCTGTCGATTTCATTCTGCCCAAGCTCGACGACAAGAGCATCGTCGGCGTCGGCACCGGCTCGACCGCCAACTGCTTCATTGACGCCCTGGCCAAGCACAAGACCGCCTTCGACGGCGCGGTCGCCAGCTCCGAAGCGACCGCGGCACGCCTGAAGGGTCATGGCATTCCGGTGTACGAGCTGAACACTGTCAGTGACCTGGAGTTCTACGTCGACGGCGCCGACGAAAGTGACGAGCACCTGAACCTGATCAAAGGTGGTGGCGCGGCCCTGACCCGCGAGAAGATCGTTGCCGCCGTGGCCAAGACCTTCATCTGCATCGCCGACGCCAGCAAGCTGGTACCGGTGCTGGGCGCCTTCCCGCTGCCGGTCGAAGTCATCCCCATGGCCCGCAGCCATGTGGCCCGCCAGCTGGTCAAGCTTGGCGGCGACCCGGTGTACCGCGAGGGTGTGCTGACCGATAACGGCAACATCATTCTCGATGTGCACAACCTGCAGATCACCAACCCGGTCGAGCTGGAAAGCCAGATCAACGCGATTGTCGGCGTGGTCACCAACGGCCTGTTCGCGGCGCGCCCGGCGGATCTGCTGTTGCTGGGGACTTCGGAAGGGGTCAAGAGCCTCAAGGCCTGATAGCATCGCGGGGCAAGCCCGCTCCTACAATGTAGGAGCGGGCTTGCCCCGCGATAATGCCTACTCGGTCGGCTTCTTGAACACGTAAAACAGGTTCGGCTCGCTGACCAGGTAAATGGTCCCGGCATCGTCCATGGCGATGCCTTCGGCCTGCGGCACACTCTTGTTCAAGCCCTGAAAACCCTTGCGCAGTGACAAGGTGCTCAACGGCTTGCCCTGCACATCCAGCTCCAGCACCAGTTGCGACTCATCCGACAGCGCCAGCAAGTGGCCGCTGCGCTCATCGAACTGCAAGCTCGACAGATCACGCACAAACAACCGCGAATCACGCTTCTGGTCCTGTACCACATGCACTGCATACGGCTGCTCGGGGTTGTCGTGGGGGAAGCCATGCACCTCGTAGATCAGCATCGGGTCGCGCTCCTTGGCGACGAACAGACGCTTGCCGGCCGAGTCGTAGGCCAGGCCCTCAAAGCCTTTGTTGCCATTGAGGCCAATGCCCAGGGTCAGCTGTTCGGCATCCTTGGCGTCGAGAAACGGCGTGTTGTCGGTCAGGCGCACGCGAATCAGGCGCTGCTCGCGCTCATCGGTAATCACGTAGCTGTTGGCGCCGACGTACTCCACCGCCTCCGGATCACCAAAGCCGGTCAACGGCACGCGCCTCAGGATACGCCCGTCCAGCGACAGCTCGATCAGCTCGGAACGCTTGTTGGTCACGGTGAACAGGCTGTTGCGGTCAGGGTCGAAGGTCAGCGCCGAGATATCGTCGTCCAGGCCTTCGATAGGTTGCGCCTCAAGCACCACCTGGTATTGATCCAGGCCGATGCTCTGCTCGAACGGCTGCCACCAGGTCTTGAGGTTGAACCAGCCGCGCTCGAACAAACGGTATTGCTGCCCGGCAACGGCGACCAGGAGCAAGGCGAGAAGGCTCGCAACCAGAAAAATCAGCGGCAGGCGGATGTAGCGACGCATTCAGGTGGACTCTTTGGGTGACAGCCTGAATCTTCCCACACTCAACTGAAGCGAAACTTAAATCCTGACGTAGGAAAAGTCTGAAATCACGGCTTTTTGAAACGATAGAACAAGTCCGGCTCACTGACGATGTACAGCGTGCCGTGTTCGTCCATCGCCACGCCTTCGGCGCGCGGAATTCGCTTCTTCAGGCCGTTGAAGCCGCCCAGCAGGGTCATGAAGCTGACCTGCTCGCCCTTCTCGTCCAGCTCCAGGAGCATGTTGGAGTCAGCCGACAGCACCAGCAGATGCCCGGTGCGCGGGTCGACACCCAGCGCCGAGAGGTTGCGCAGGTCCAGTTCGTCGCTTGGCAGCGGCTGCTTGTCGCCGGTCAGCGGGCTGTGGCCGTCGCTTTTCCAGGTGAACAATGCCGGCGGCCGCTCTTCGCCGAGGATGATGCGCTGCTGCAGAGGGTCCCAGGCCACGGCTTCGAAGGCCTTGTTCTGGTTTGCCGAGGGGCCGAGGTCGTATTGGGGGAAATCGGCGATGTTCAGCGACTTGGTGTCGGCAGCAAGGGTGACGATGGTCATCTTGTGATCGCGCTCGTCGACGATCGCCAGGCGCCCGCCTTCAAGCACGGCCACGCCCTCGGGGTTGCTCCAGCCCACCAGGGGCATCTTGCGCAGCACGTCGCCGTCAAGGGTCAGTTCGACCAGAAAGGGATTCTTGCCCATGACCGCGAACAGAGTTTTGCTCACCGGGTTGTAGGACAGGTCTGAAGCTTCATCGTCCTCCATGCCCGGCAATACCTTGGCATCGATATCGACCTGGTAGTCCGGCAACCAGATGCTCGCCTGTTGCTCGCTCTGGCTTTCGAAACGCTCCTGCAACCAGAGCAGGCCACGGTCATCCCAATGCATGGCGATCGCCACGCCATAGCCGATGATCGCCGCGGCCACCAGCCAGGTGGACCAGCGCAGGGCCAGGCCACGCTTGCGCGCAGGCGGCAGGGAATTGCTCGAAGGAAGAGGAGTGGCCATGGATTTGTGCTCTTTTTGCCAGTTGATAACACCGTACCGGCACATTTCGCAGAGCCAGGTCCGCAAGCATTATCCGGATCGATTGTGAAAAAAATGGCAAAAGCCGACGGGCAGTATGGCAGCCAGTATTTCTGGCTGCCACGTCGGTGGTTCAGAGCACCTGGCTTTCGAAACGGCTGACGCCTGGCAGTTCGAGCACCAGTTGGTCGTCGGGGTTGAGCGGGCCGACGCCAACCGGGGTACCGGTGAGGATCACGTCGCCGGCCAGCAGCGAGAATTGCGTGGCCATGTGCTGGATCATCGGCACGATCGGGTTGAGCATCAGCGCGCTGTTGCCGTCCTGGCGCACCTCACCGTTGAGGGTCAAGCGGATGCCGATGTCGGTCAGGTCCTCAAAGGCACCGACCGGCACGAACGGCGGCAGCACGCAGGCGCCATCGAAGCACTTGGAGCGCTCCCACGGCAGGCCCTTTTCCTTGAGTTGCGCCTGCAGGTCGCGCAGGGTCAGGTCCAGGGCCGGGGCAAAGCCGGAGATGGCGTCGAGCACTTCTTCTTCGGTGGGGCTGGTAGACAGCGACTTGCCGAGCAATACGGCAATTTCCGTCTCGTAGTGCACCGAGCCACGCTCGGTCGGGATCTTGAAGCCGCTGTCCAGCGGCACCACGCAACTGCCCGGCTTGATGAACAGTAGCGGCTCGCTCGGGATCGGGTTATCCAGCTCTTTGGCGTGCTCTGCATAGTTGCGCCCGATGCACACCACCTTGCCCAGCGGAAAGTGAATACGCGTGCCGTCTACATACTGGTGCTGATAGCTCATTACCGACTCCTGGCGCTATTGGATGCTCTTGTGCCTGTGGCTTACTCGACCGCGAAGATCTTGCCCGGGTTCATGATCCCGTTAGGATCGAACGCCGCCTTCACTGCTTTCATGTATTCGATTTCGACCGGCGAACGGCTGTAGGTCAAGTAGTCGCGCTTGGTCATGCCGACGCCATGCTCGGCAGAGATCGAGCCGTTGTACTTCTCGACGGTCTCGAACACCCACTTGTTGACCGTCGCGCACTTGGCAAAGAACTCGTCCTTGCTCAGGTTGTCGGGCTTGAGGATGTTCAGGTGCAGGTTGCCGTCGCCGATGTGGCCGTACCAGACCACTTCGAAGTCCGGGTAGTTATCGGCGACGATCGCGTCGATATCCTTGAGAAACGCCGGTACTTTCGACACGGTCACGGAAATGTCGTTCTTATACGGGGTCCAGTGCGAGATGGTCTCGGAGATGTACTCGCGCAACTTCCACAGGTTCTGCAGTTGCTGCTCGCTCTGGCTCATGACGCCGTCGAGCACCCAGCCCTGCTCGACGCAGTGCTCGAAAGTGGCCAGGGCATCATTGGCCACCTCTTCGTTGCTGGCTTCGAACTCCAGCAAGACATAGAACGGGCAGTCGGTTTCGAACGGTGCCGGCACGTCGCCACGGCCCATGATCTTGGCCAGGGCCTTGTCGGAAAAGAACTCGAAGGCTGTCAGGTCGAGCTTGGCGCGAAACGCGTGCAGCACCGGCATGATCGAGTCGAAATCCGGGGTACCGAGGACCATCGCCGTGAGGTTGTTCGGCGCCCGATCCAGGCGCATGGTCGCCTCGACCACAAAGCCCAGGGTGCCCTCGGCGCCGATGAACAGCTGGCGCAGGTCGTAGCCGGTGGCGTTCTTGATCAGGTCCTTGTTCAGCTCGAGCAGGTCGCCCTTGCCGGTGACGACCTTGAGGCCGGCCACCCAGTTGCGGGTCATGCCGTAGCGAATAACCTTGATCCCGCCGGCATTGGTGCCGATATTGCCGCCAATCTGGCTGGAACCTGCCGAGGCAAAGTCCACTGGGTAGTAGAGGCCCTTGTCTTCGGCAAAATCCTGTAGCTGCTGGGTAACCACCCCCGGCTGACAGACCACCGAGCGGTCGAACTCGTTGAAATCGAGAATCTGGTTCATGTAGTCGAATGCCACGACCACCTCGCCATTGGCCGCCACCGCTGCAGCTGATAGCCCGGTGCGACCGCCCGACGGCACCAGGGCGACCTTGTGCCGGTTGGCCCAGCGCACGATGGCCTGGACCTGGTCGATGCTCTTGGGGAAGACGATGGCCGAGGGCGCGGGGGCGAAGTGCTTGGTCCAGTCCTTGCCGTAAGCCTCAAGGGAGGCGGCATCGGTCAGCACCTTGCCGGGCTCTACCAGGGTCATCAGCTCATCAATCAGCGCAGAATCGGTCATCGATAGAACTCTCGAACTATTCATAGTCACCCTGAGCACTCTTCACGTCCCAGGGATGGGCGTATCGGGGGGTACTCATGCTAGCATACGCCCCCCGCTGATCGTGCTTCAGGCCGATGCTGCGAGAGCTTCACTTCCCTGCCATTTTTCTCCGGGACACAGGTTTACGCAGATGAGCAAGACTTCTCTCGATAAGAGCAAGATCAAGTTCCTTCTTCTCGAAGGCGTCCACCAATCCGCCGTGGACGTCCTCAAGGCCGCCGGGTATACCAGCATCGAGTACCTCACCGGTTCTCTGCCCGACGCTGAGCTGAAAGAAAAGATCGCTGATGCCCACTTCATCGGCATCCGCTCGCGCACTCAACTGACCGAAGAGGTTTTCGACTGCGCCAAGAAACTGGTCGCTGTCGGCTGTTTCTGCATCGGTACCAACCAGGTTGACCTGAACGCCGCTCGTGAGCGCGGTATCGCCGTGTTCAACGCGCCGTACTCCAACACCCGCTCGGTGGCCGAGCTGGTGCTGGCCGAAGCGATCCTGCTGCTGCGCGGCATCCCCGAGAAAAACGCTTCCTGCCACCGTGGCGGCTGGATCAAAAGCGCGGCCAACTCCTTCGAGATCCGCGGCAAGAAGCTGGGCATCGTCGGCTACGGCTCGATCGGCACGCAACTGTCGGTCCTGGCCGAGAGCCTGGGCATGCAGGTGTTTTTCTTCGACCCGCTGACCAAGCTGCCACTGGGCAACGCGACCCAGGTCACCAGCCTCAACGAACTGCTGGGCCTGGCCGACATCGTCTCGCTGCACGTGCCTGAGCTGCCATCCACCCAGTGGATGATCGGCGAGAAAGAAATCCGCGCGATGAAGAAGGGCTCGATCCTGATCAACGCCGCCCGCGGTACCGTGGTCGAACTGGATCACCTGGCTGCGGCGATCAAGGACAAGCACCTGATTGGCGCCGCCATCGACGTGTTCCCGGTCGAGCCGCGCTCCAACGACGAGCAATTCGAAAGCCCGCTGCGTGGCCTGGACAACGTGATCCTGACCCCGCACATCGGCGGTTCCACCGCTGAAGCCCAGGCCAACATTGGTCTGGAAGTGGCCGAAAAGCTGGTCAAGTACAGCGACAACGGTACTTCCGTGTCGTCGGTCAACTTCCCTGAAGTGGCCCTGCCGGCGCACCCGGGCAAACACCGCCTGCTGCACATCCACGAAAACATCCCGGGTGTACTCAGCGAAATCAACAAAGTGTTCGCCGAAAACGGGATCAACATCTCCGGTCAGTTCCTGCAGACCAACGAGAAAGTCGGTTACGTGGTGATCGACGTTGACGCCGAGTACTCGGACCTGGCGCAAGAAAAACTGCAACAGATCAAGGGCACCATCCGTTCCCGCGTTCTGTTCTAAGTTTTCCGTGCGACAAAAAAGGGAGGCCGTGATGGCCTCCCTTTTTTATGCCCGCCTTACTTGACGGTAACGGTGATCTTCTTCGACTCGACGCTTGGCTTGAACGGCACGTGGAACTTGTCGCCCAGCACCAGTTGCAGGGTGTGCTTGCCCGGGGTCAGGGTCAGTTTTACTTCAGTCTGTGCCTTGCCGAAGTGCAGCACTTGCGGGCCCGCCGCCAGCGGCGCGTTGTTTTCCGGCAGCAGGCTGGTTGGCAGTACCTGGTCGGCTGCAGGTTCTTGATCGACGTCCACCAGCAAGTGGTGGTGGCCGCTATGCGGGGTCTGATCACCCGCCGGCTTGAGCTCCATGCCCTCGATGCCGAATTTGACGGTGAAGGTCTGGTCGACCGTGGCGCCATCGGCCGGGGAAACGATGAAGACCTTGGCGGCTTTTGGCGGCTCCTGGCTTTTCAGGCCATCGGCGGCAGCGGCAAAGGCCGAGACCCCCATCAGCAATCCGGCGACGGCTGCACGCGAAAATAGGCTTTTCATTCACTTCTCCTGTGTTTTACTTCAATAACCCTTGCCACTGAACGAACGGCAACGGTGGATTACCATAGTCCAAATGCGTCAAAACATGTTTAACAACGGTGACAGAAAAATTTCGCCGCCCGTTAAACATCCTCCACCTGACGTGGTCTTAAGTTGTGTTCGACCGTGACAACACCAGAAAGTCGCGGCGACTCGATTTCACTGCCAAGCATTCAAGGGGCTTAAATGCGTTTTGCCATTGGGGTACTACTTGCCACCCTGCTCAGCCCATGGGCACAGGCCGAGCTGATCGACGACGTCAACGACCGCGGTGAACTGCGCATTGCCGTAGAAGCCAACATGGCGCCGTTCAATTTCAAGGAAAACGACAAGCTGAGCGGCTTCGAAGTCGAGCTTGGACAGTTGCTGGCCAACGAACTGGATGTGCGCGCCGAGTTTGTCGTGGTTGAAGCCAAAGACCTGCTGCAAGGCGTTGAAAGCGGCAGCTACGACATCGCCATCAACCACATCGCCGCTACCCCTGAGCTCAAGGAGCGCCTGGATTTCAGCGAGCCCTACGCGTATTCCAGTGCCCAACTGATCGTGCGCAAGGAAGAAAAGCGCCCGCTGGGTTCCCTCCAGGCCCTCAAGGGCCATAGCCTGGGCGTGGTCCAGGGCAGCCAGTTCGCCGAACAGGCGCGGGTGGTCGAAGGCGTGGACCTGCGCAGCTACGCGGATGCCATGCAGCCGATCAAAGACGTGGCCAGCGACCAGATCGATGCCGCCATCAGCGACCGTTTGCTGGTGCCCTATGCCATCCGCGACAGCCAGCAAGCGGTGAGCAAGGGGGCCACCGTTGGCCCGATCCTGACCCTGGCGATTCCGTTTCAGAAGGGAAACCCGGCGTTCCAGAGCGCTGTGGACAACGCCCTGCAGCGAATCAAGGCCGATGGCCGCTTGAGCGAGCTGTCGCAGAAGTGGTTCGGGATGGATGCGAGCAAGCCGCCGAAGTAACAAAAGCTTCGCGGGGCAAGCCCGCTCCCACCGGGCCCGGTAGGAGCGGGCTTGCCCCGCGATGGTGTTAAAGCTGTTTCAAGGCTTGCTCTGCCGCCTCAAGCTCCAGCTCACTGAACACCTGCACCCCTTCCCGGCGCAGTAACGCCACAGTCACCCCTTCGCCGGTGACTTTGGTGCCACTGAAGGTACCGTCATAAGTCAGCAGATTGCCACACGAAGGACTGCCTGACTTGAGCACCGCGATACGGATGCCATGCCGCCGCACCAGCTCCAGCGCCCGCTGCGCACCGGCCAGAAATTGCACACTGACATCCTCGCCCGTGACGGTCAGTACCTGCGTGTCACCTTCGAGCACCGCTGCGCCCTGGCCACCGGGGATCTCCGCCGGTGGCCGTGGCGTTGGCAAGCCGCCGGCCACTTCAGGGCACAAAGGCACGATGCGCCCCTGGTTTTGCCACTGCTGGAGCAATTCCGGATGGCCGCTGGCGCGTCCGTCATAGCGCACCGGCTGGCCGAGCAGGCAGGCACTGACCAGGACCTTGTGCATCTCAGAACGGCTCGTTGCCACGGCGGCGGAACCAGCCGGTCAACGACAGGCGGTCGCGATGGGCCGGCAGCACCTCATGGGGGACTTCGCCGGAAAGGAATATCACCAGGCAACCGCCAATCGGCGGCACGTCGTGCTCGACATCACCCTTGAGGGTCATGCGTAGCTGGCCGCCATGTTCGGGCTGCCAGCCTTCATTGAGGTAGATCACCGCCGAAACCATGCGCCGGTCGTCGTCGCGAAAGCGGTCAAGATGTTTGCGATAAAAGGCGCCCGGCGGATACAGGGCGAAGTGGCACTCGAAGTCCTCAAGACCGAGGAACAGCCCGCGATTGAGGGCCAGGCGCAGGCTGTCCATCAGTGCCAGGTAGTGGTCGCAAGGCTCGGCCTGGCCGGGCTCCAGCCACTGGATGCGGTCGCCGCGGATGCCCTCGCGGACCTCCTGGGCAACGCCCCGACCCACGGCTGCCGGTTCCAGCTCGCCCTCGGCGGCGCGTTTGCGGCACTCGGCCGCCAGCGCCAGGGTCAGAGGCTCTGGAAGAAAGGTATCTTGCTGCGACCAGCCACGGGTGGCCAGGTCGTCGACGATGCGCAACAGCAGGGGGTCATCAGGGGATATGTGCATGTCGCGCATAGTATCGATCTGCTGCGAAATCCGACAGCGCCACTTGGCCGAGAGTATGCAATGGCTTCTCGACAAAGCCCCGCCATGGCAAGGACAATAGCGCCCTGCCGACAGGAGTCCTGAATGCGCCGTTTGTTTTTACTGCTGATGATGATCTGCACCACGCCTGTCTGGGCAGACAGCCTCGACCAACTCTACAAGGTCGCCGGCTGGCCCGAGCAGCGCGCCCACTTTACCGATGCCCTCGATGCCGCCCAGCAGCGCTATCGCAACAGCCTGCCGCCTGCGGTTTACCAGGCGCTGGTCAATAACAGCAATCAGCGCTTCCAGGCCCAGGCCGTGGATAAACGCGCCGAGGCCCAATTGCGCGCCAATCTCAGCGATCCAGCGCCGGCCCTGGCGTTCTTCCAGTCGCCGCTGGGGCGCAAGATCGTCGCCGCCGAACTGCTCGCCACCCGTCGCGACCAGCTGGCCAAGAATGCCAAGGGCCTGCCCAAGGTCCAGGCCAGCGACAACCGCCTGCTGATCATCGGCCACCTGGCCCAGGCCCTGCCGGCCCGTGAAGCCGGTGCCGAAGTGAGCCTGGCGATTGCCGGGGTCGCCGCCGACAGCCTTAGCCAGATGATCCCCGGCCTGCTCGGTGGCGGCCAGGCCCAGGGCCTGCTCGACGGCCAGCGCCAGCGTTTGATGGAGCAGATCGGCAGCGAGCTGAACAACACCTTGCTGTACGTCTATCGAGACCTGTCCGACGCCGAGCTTGAAGAGTTCGCCACCTTTGCCGAATCCGCTGAAGGCAAGGCTTACTACAAGGCGGCCCTGGCGGCGATCCGCGCCGGCCTTGCGGTGGGCCAGGAAACCTCGCAGCTGAAGTGATCAGCCCAGGCGCTGGTCGATGAACTCGAAATAGCGCGCGCGAATCGCCGGCAGCTCGTTGGCCAGGTGATGCCGCGCTTCGGGGATCATCAGGATCCGCGGCGCGGCGAACTTCTCCCCCAGCACCTTGAGGTTGTACGGCCAGTCGACGGTCATGTCGCATTCGCCCTGGATGATCAGCGGCTGGCGCGGGCTGAGCGGCGCCGCCTCGATACGCTTGACCCAATCGAGCAGCGCCCCGACCCAGGCCGTCGGCAGGCGCCTTGGCTGCAGCGGATCGGCCAGCAGGAACGGCAAGAAGGTCGGGTCGTTGCTGTTCTCGCTAAAGCGCCGTTCGATGCCGTTGACGAACGGCTTGAGCACCCGGTAGCTGAACTTCGACCAGCGCCAGGCCCGTGGCCGTACCAGCGGCGCCAGCAGGATCACCTCGCCCTGGGCCGGGCTCTGGGCGCCGTGATGCAGCAGATGGTCGACGACGATGGCGCCACCGGTGCTCTGCCCGAACAGGTGCCAGGGCTGCGGCAACTCAAGGCTGCGGGCCTGCTCGAACAACGCATGCAGCACCTGCTGGTAGGCGCTGAAATCATCGATGCTGGCCCGCTCGCCGCTGGACAGCCCGTGCCCCGGCAGGTCGCAGGAAATCACCGCATAGTGCTGGTCCAGCGCCCAGTCGATGACATGCCGGTACAGGCCCATGTGATCGTAAAAGCCATGCAGCAGAATCAGCGTTGCCACTGGCGCTGCCGGCAGCCACACCTGGCCGACCACCTCGAAACCTGCGGCGTCGAAGCGCCCGAGCCAGCTCTGCGGGGCCTCTTCGCGGGCGGGCAGATCCAGCCCGTAGAAGCGCTGATAGGCCTGGCCCTGCGTCGACAGCGGCTGCCGCGCCGCCAGGGAGGTCAGGCTGGCACGTAGGGAGTCGGGCTGAAATGACGCGGGCATAAAAGAATTCCAGACACAAAAGCGGGTTATTGACCTGTGATATTCATCTGTCGCCGCCGGCATGGCAAGCTAAGCGACTTTTTTCGGACACTGCCGACATGCCCCGCTCGCCCCTGCGTACCCTGCTTGGCCTGTTGCTCGCCGCCCTCTGCGGCGCCGGCCTGTGGTGGGCCTACGACAGTTTTCAGAGCCGCTACCTGCGCACCTTCGACAACCAGACCGCGCTGTTCTCCGGCGACCGCCTGCAACTGCCGGCGGGCATTGCCGGCCCCGGCCCGATCCGCCTGGTGCACTTCTGGGACCCGGCCTGCCCGTGCAACGTCGGCAACCAGCAGCACCTGGGCGAGCTGATCGAGCACTTCGCCCCCCAAGGCGTGGAGTTCTACGTGGTGCAAAAACCCGGCACCCGCGGCCAACTGCCTGCCACCCTCAGTGCGCTCAAACCGCTGGGCGAGCTGCCCGGCGCCGAACACCTGCCGGCCACCCCCGGCGTGGCGATCTGGGACCGTAACGGCCAACTGGCCTACTTCGGCCCCTACAGCGAAGGCGCCACCTGCAACTCCAGCAACAGCTTCATCGAGCCGATCCTGCTCGCCCTGAGCCAGGGCCGCGCCGTCAGCGCCACGCACACCATGGCGGTGGGCTGCTACTGCCCCTGGCAGCCCTAGCGCACCCGCGCAGGGTTGCCCACCACGGTGGCACCCGCCGGCACATCGCGGGTGACCACGCTGCCGGCGCCGATCACCGCGTTGTCGCCCACCGTCACCCCCGGCAGGATGATCGCGCCGCCGCCGATCCACACATTGCTGCCGATCTTCACCGGCCGCCCGCTTTCCAGGCCGCTGCGGCGTAGCGCCGGGTCCAGCGGGTGGTCGGCGGTGTAGATCTGCACCGCCGGGCCGATCTGGCAGTCATCGCCGATGCTTACCGGGGTGACGTCGAGGATCACGCAGTTGAAGTTCATGAACACATTGGCGCCGACACTGATGTTGTAGCCGTAGTCGCAATAGAACGGTGGGCGAATCACCGCGCCGTCACCGACCTTGCCGAAATGCTCGACCAGCAAACCATGGCGCTGCTCATTGAGCAGCTCGGCGCTGTTGTTGTAGCGCTGCATCCAGTGCTTGTTGGCGATCTGTTCGGCCTGCAGCTGCGGGCAGCTGGCGTGATAGAGCTGGCCGCTGAGCATCTTCTGCTTTTCACTGAGACTCATCTTCCCTCCTTTGGGGCTATCCTCTGTCCGACTTTACCTCGATGATCGGACCACACGATCCGCTAAAAAGCACAAGGAGTCACGATGAAGCGCAGCCTGACCTTCCTCGCCGTGGTCATCGCCGCGGCCGCCGGCGGCGGTTACTGGTACGTGCACGGCAAGCTGCCGCAACGCCAGGGCGAGGTTACCCTGAGCAGCCTGCAGGCACCGGTCAATGTGCGCTACGACGCCCGCGGCGTGCCACATATCCAGGCGCAGAACGAGGCCGACCTGTACCGTGCCCTGGGCTATGTGCATGCCCAGGATCGCCTGTTCCAGATGGAGATCATCCGCCGCCTGGCCCGTGGCGAGCTGGCCGAGATCCTTGGCAGCAAACTGGTCGCTACCGACACCCTGTTCCGCAGCCTGCGCATTCGCGAGCAGGCCGAGCTTTACGTCGAACGCCAGGACAAAACCTCGCCCGCCTGGCTGGCCCTGCAGGCCTACCTTGAGGGCGTCAACGCCTGGCAGGACAGCCATCCCAAGCCGATGGAGTTCGACGTGCTGGGCATCTCGCCACGGCCCTTTACCGCCCAGGACACCATCAGCATCGCCGGCTACATGGCCTACAGCTTTGCCGCAGCGTTCCGCACCGAGCCTGCGCTGACCTATATCCGTGACCAGCTGGGCGCCGACTACCTGAAGATCTTCGACCTCGACTGGAACCCGCAAGGCGCCCTGGCCAGCACGCCAGCCCTGGCCGCCAGCGACTGGCAAAGCCTGCAGCAGCTTGCGCAGCTCAGCCAGCAAGCCCTGGGCGATGCCGGCATTCCCCAATACGAAGGCAGCAATGCCTGGGCCATTGCCGGCAGCCGCACGCGCAGCGGCAAGCCGCTGCTGGCCGGCGACCCGCATATCAGTTTCGCCGTGCCATCGGTGTGGTACGAGGCGGAACTGAGCGCGCCCGGCTTCAACCTCTACGGCTATCACCAGGCGCTGAACCCCTTCGCATCACTCGGGCACAATCGCGACTTCGGCTGGAGCCTGACCATGTTCCAGAACGATGACGTCGACCTGATCGCCGAACAGGTCAACCCCGACAACCCCGAGCAAGTGAAGATCAACGGCCAGTGGCAAACCCTGAGCCAGACCCACGAACAGATCGCGGTGAAGAATGAGGCGCCGGTGGACATCACCCTGCGCCGCTCGCCCCATGGGCCGATCGTCAACACGGTACTGGGCGACATGGCGGGCCCGACGCCGATTGCCGTGTGGTGGGCGTTCCTGGAGACCGAGAACCCGATCCTCGATGGCTTCTACCAGGTCAACCGTGCCGACACCCTCGACAAGATGCGCGCCGCGGCGGCGAAGATCCAGGCACCCGGGCTCAACCTGATCTGGGCCAACGCCCGTGGCGATATCGGCTGGTGGGCGGCGGCGCAGTTGCCGATTCGCCCTGCCGGAGTCAACCCGGGCTTCATTCTCGATGGCAGTACGGCGCAGGCCGACAAGCTCGGTTTCTATCCTTTCAGCGCCAACCCGCAGGCGCAGAACCCGGCCAGCGGCTACATCGTCTCGGCCAACTTCCAGCCGCCAGCGAACATACCGGTGCCGGGCTATTACAACCTGGCCGACCGTGGCCAGCGCCTGAACCAGCACCTGGCCGACCCGCAGATCAAGTGGGACCAGCAAAACAGCCAGGCGCTGCAACTGGACACCGCCACCGATTACGGCCCGCGCACCCTGGCGCCGCTACTGGCAGTGCTACGCGAAGTGGCCGAGGGCGATCAGGAGAAGGAACTGGTCGAGCAACTGGCGGCGTGGAATGGTGACTATCCGGTGGACTCGGTCAGTGCCACGCTGTTCAACCAGTTCCTCTACGAACTGGCCTACGCGGCGCTGCACGACGAGCTGGGCGACACCTGGTTCCAGACCCTGATCAGCACCCGCGCCATCGACGCCGCATTGCCGCGCCTGGCGGCCGACGTCGCTTCACCCTGGTGGGGCAAACAGGGCAGCAGCGAGCAAGGCGATCGCACCGCAGCGGTGAAGCAGGCCTGGGGCAACACCCTGGCGCACCTGCGCGAGACCTTCGGCAACGACCCGGCAGGCTGGCAATGGGGCAAGGCACACACCCTGACCCACAACCACCCATTGGGGCTGCAGAAGCCGCTCAACCTGTTGTTCAACGTCGGCCCGTTCGCCGCGCCGGGCAGCCATGAAGTGCCCAACAACCTGTCGGCGAAAATCGGCCCGGCGCCATGGCCGGTGACCTATGGGCCATCGACCCGGCGCCTGATCGACTTTGCCGATGCCGGCCAGGCCCTGACCATCAACCCGGTCGGGCAAAGCGGGGTGTTGTTTGACCGCCACTATGGCGACCAGGCCAAGGACTATATCGAGGGCCGCTACCACAAGGCGCAGATGGGGGTGATTCCGGCGCAGAGCACCTTGAAGCTGGTGCCTTGAAAGCTTCGCGGGGCAAGTCGGGTCGCCGCACCGCCGCTCCTACCGACACTGATGGGAGCGGCGGTGCGGCGACCCGACTTGCCCCGCGATTGATCAGCCCTGCCAGTTACCGCCTTCGACAATCACGCTCTCAGGCTTGGTGTCATCGCTCAGTTCCTTGCGCACATACTGGTCATACAGCTTGAGCAGGTACTTCTGCTCGCCCAGGCGCGCCAGTTCGGCGTTGACCCAGTCGCGCAGCTCGATGTTGCCCTTCTTCACCGCCGGTGCAATCGGCGCTTCCTCACCGAGTTTTTCTTCCAGCACGCGGTAGCCCGGGTTCTGTTTCGACCAGCTGAACAGGATCAGGTTGTCCTGGGCATAGGCATCACCACGACCACTGGCCAGGGCCTGCAGCGACTCGGTGTTCTTCTCGAACTTGAGCAGCTTCCAGTCCGGATGGTTCTTGGTCAGCCAGATATCGGCGGTGGTGCCGGTGGTGACGATGGTGGTCTTGTCGGCCAGGTCATCGAGTTTTTTCACGCTGCTGCCTTCCGGCACCAGGGCCTGCACGGCCACCCGCAGGTTGGGGTTGGTGAACTCCACCGCTTCCTTGCGCTCCGGGGTCACGGTCATGTTGGCCAGGATCAGGTCGACCTTGTCGCTTTGCAGGAACGGAATACGGCTGGCAGGCTCGACCGCCACGAACTCGACCTTGTTCTCGTCGCCGAGCAGGTCCTTGGCAAACTGGCGGCCGATGTCGGTATCAAAACCGACATAGCGCCCGGCCTCATCGACAAAGCCGAATGGCGGCTTGTCGGTGAAGACGCCGACGATCAGCTTGTCGCGGGCCTTGATGGTTTCCAGGTAGCTGGTGGCTGGGGCGGCGCCAGCGGCGGCCGGCTTGCCCGGTTCTTCAGCCTTGTTGCAGCCGGCCAGCAAGGCCAGGCCGAGTAGGGACAACAGCAGTTTCGACGTCTTGGCAGTTTTCATGACAATTCCTTTGCGGGTGTTTTGGGCAGGCTTTCAACAAAGGAGAATTTCTCCAGGAACTGCTGCGCGCGTGCGCTCTGCGGGTTCGTAAAGAAGCTCTCGGGGTCGCGCTGTTCAAGGATCCTGCCGGCCTCCATGAACACGATGCGGTCGGCCACCGCGCGGGCGAAGGCCATTTCATGGGTGACGATGAGCAGGGTCATGCCGTCGCGCGCCAGGCCCTGGATTACTTGCAGCACTTCCTTGACCATTTCCGGGTCGAGCGCTGCGGTGACTTCATCGAACAGCATCACTTGCGGGTTCATGCACAGCGAGCGGACGATGGCGATGCGTTGCTGCTGGCCCCCGGAAAGCTGGCGCGGGAAGGCGTCGCGCTTGTCCAGCAGGCCAACCCGGGCCAGCAGGGCTTCGGCCTGGGCCTGGGCCTCGCGGCGCTCGCGCTTTTGCACCTTGAGCGGGCCGAGCAGCAGGTTGTCGATCACCCTCATGTGGCCGAACAGGTGATAACTCTGGAACACCATGCCGACCTGCTGGCGCACCTGGCGCCAGTCGGTGCCAGGCGTCAGCAGCTCTTCACCGGCCAGGCGCAGGCTGCCGCTGTGGGCGCTTTCCAGGCCATTGAGGCAACGCAGCAAAGTGCTCTTGCCGCAGCCGCTGGGGCCGAGGATCACCACCACTTCACCGCTGCGCACCTGCAGGTCGACGTGGTCGAGCACCTGCTGCTCGCCGAAGAATTTATTGAAGCCCTTGAACTCGATCAGTGCGCTCATGCGTGTGTCCAGCGACGCTCCAGCGCGCGCGAGGCGGCTGACAGCGGGTAGCAAATGAAGAAGAAGAACAGGAACAGCGCGCCGTAGATCAGCACCGACTCGTAGGTGCGTTCGATGATCTGCTGGCCGACCTTGATCACATCGACCACGCCGATCAGCACCGCCAGCGAGCTGGTCTTGATGATCCGCGTGTAGATGTTGATGGTCGGCGGGGTCATGCGCTTGAGCGCCTGGGGCAGCAGCACGTAGCCATACAGCTGCGCGCCGGACAGGCCGATCGACAGCCCCGCTTCACGCTGCCCGCGCGGCAACGACTGCAGCGCCCCGCGCACCACCTCGCCCACTTCGCTGGCGCCCCACAACGACAGCACCAGCACCGCACACCAGAAGCTTGGGATGCTCACGGCAAAGAAAATCGGCAGGCCGAAGAACAGCAGGTACAACCAGACCAGCACCGGAATCGCCCGGAACAGCTCCAGGTAGATGCGCAGCAGCAGGTTCACACTGCGTTTGCCCAAGGTCGCCAGCACGCCGTAGAGCACGCCGCCGAGGGTGGCAAAGAGGATGCTCAGCGCCGAAATCGCCAGGGTTTGCGCAGCGCCCTTGCCCAGTTGCGGCAAAGACACCAGCAACAACTCAAGACCCGAACTGGCCATGTTGCAGCCTCCGTTCCAGGCGGCTGAGCAGCAGCGACAAAGGCAGGAACAACAGCACGCAGATCAGCGTCAGCACCGCGAGCATCTCGTAAGTCTTGTAATACAGGGCGATGTAGCTCTTGGTGGTGTAGAGGATCTCTGGCACCGCCACCGCCGAGACCACGGTGGTTTCCTTGAGCAAAAAGATGAAGTTGGCAAACAGCGCCGGCAGGCTGAGGATCCCCGCCTGCGGCAGGATCACATGGCGCAGCAACTGGCCTTCCGACAGGCCGATCGAGCGGCCGGACTCCAGTTGCGCCACCGGCACCGCCTCGACACCGGCGCGCAGCACCTCGGTGAGGTAGGCGCCGCCGAGGAAGGTCATGGTGATGATCGCCGCGGCGAACCCGGAAATCTTCAGGCCCAGTTCCGGCAAGGCGAAGTAAACGAAGAACAGCTGGATCAGCAGCGGCGTGTTGCGCGCCAGCTCCACGTAGAGTTTGACCAGGCGCTGCAGGTACGGCGTGCGGTAAACCAGAATCGCGGCGTTGACCAGCGCCACCAGCAGCGAAGTACCGATGGCGATCAGGCCGACTTGCAGTGTGACGCCCACCGCCTTGAGAAAGGCTGGCAATGTGCTAAGGATAAAGGCGAAGTCGAAGCTCATGGAGTGAGCCTCGGCAGACGATGACGATGCGACATGGACAGGATCTCGGACCGGCCCGAGGGTAAACGGGCGGCTCTACACAGGGGTTGTCAGTGCGGGTGAGCACAATAGGTAGACTCTAAAGGTATAAAAATATTTCTTTAAATACCTTTATTGCATATTGATATCACCCAAACAGCTAACCTGCGAAATCCTTGGCGGTGACGGGATCTTTCTGCTGAAAATGCCATCCAAGCGCTGTCGACCCATCACACCAACAAGGAAGACAAAGGATGAATAGCGCCCCCACTCTCGATGCAAAAGAACTGATCAAGTGGCTGACGGCATTGCGCCGGGCGGTCAATGCGGGGAATTGAAAGCACTGTGGGAGCACGGTTGACCCGCGATGCGATTTGACTGGTAGATCGCATCGCGCAAGCCCGCTCCCACAGGATGTGTGTGTGTGTAGCCTCTTAGAACGCCGGCAGTACCGCGCCGCTGTATTTCTTCTCGATGAAGGTCTTCACTTCAGGGCTGGTCAGGGCCTTGGCCAGCTTCTGGATGGCGTCGCTGTTCTTGTTGTCCGGACGGGCCACCAGGAAGTTCACGTACGGCGAGTCGGCGCCTTCGATCACCAGGGCGTCCTTGGCCGGGTTCAGGCCGGCTTCCAGGGCGTAGTTGGTGTTGATCATGTCCAGGTCGACCTGATCGAGCACACGCGGCAGCATGGCCGATTCAAGCTCGCGGAACTTCAGCTTCTTCGGGTTCTCGGCGATGTCTTTCGGGGTCGCCAGGGCGTTCTTCGGATCCTTCAGGGTGATCAGGCCAGCCTTCTGCAACAGCAGCAGGGCACGACCGCTGTTGCTGCCTTCGTTAGGAATGGCAACGGTAGCGCCTTCCTTCAGTTCGCTCAGGCTCTTGACCTTCTTCGAGTAGCCGCCGAAGGGTTCGACGTGCACGCCGATCACGGTTTCCAGGTGGGTGCCTTTGCCTTCGTTGAAGTTCTTCAGGTACGGCAGGGTCTGGAAGTAGTTGGCGTCCAGGCGCTTCTGGTCGACCTGCACGTTAGGCTGCACGTAGTCGGTGAATACCTTGATCTCCAGGTCCACACCTTCCTTGGCCAGGGTCGGCTTGATCAGCTCGAGGATTTCCGCGTGCGGTACCGGGGTAGCGGCAACTACCAGCTTCTCGCCCGCCTGGGCAAAACCTGCAACCGACAGAGCGGCCGCCAGAGCAGTCAACAACAGAGCCTTTTTCATGCGCAGTCCTTATTCGAATACATGGCCATCGGGCGACGGCGAAGATGGGGGTTGCCAGCACTTTGCTAGCTGGCTTGAAGCGGACAATACCTAGATTTTTTATACCAGAACAATATCTTTTATTTTGCTGCTTATGCCATTTTCAACGGACGCCGCCATGCACCCCATACATGGCATCAGGCAGCGGGTTGCGTCAGACGCAACAGAGTCTTCTCCAGCAATTGTTGCAGAGCACTGCGCTCACCCGGCTCACCAAGGCTCAGAAGCTGCTCCAGCTGGCTGGCCAGAGCGCTCAAGGGTGTCGGCAGGTTCAAATGCTCGGGGAGGATTTCTTCACCGCTGCTGACCAGCAGGGCAAAGTGAATGACGTTCTCAAGCTCACGGGTATTGCCCGGCCAGCTGTGCAGCTCCAATACCCGCTGCGCCGCTTCGCTGATCAACGGCACCGGCAGGTTCAGGCGCGGGCTATAGATACCAACGAAATACTCGGCCAACGGCAGGATATCGCCGACCCGTTCACGCAAGGCCGGCAGCTCCAGCTGGCCTTCGCGCAGGTAGTGGTACAGGCGGTCGTGGAACTTGCCGGCGCTCACCGCCTCGGCCAGGTCGATGCTCGAGGCGGCGACCAGGCGCACGTCCACCGGGTTTGGTTGCTGGGCACCGACGCGGGTGACTTCGCGGTTTTCCAGCGCCGAGAGCAGCTTGATCTGGATCGGCAGCGGCAGGTCGGCGATTTCGTCCAGGTACAGGGTGCCGCCGTTGGCCGAGCCGAACCATCCGGCCCGGCTGCTGGCCGCGCCGCTGTGAGCACCGGCGCTGTAGCCAAACAACTCGGCGTCGGCATAGGTCGGGCTGATCGCCCCGCAGTTGACCGAAACAAACAAGCCGCCGCGATCACTGGCGCGATGAATCTGGCGGGCCAGCAATTCCTTGCCAGTCCCGGTTTCGCCGCGGATCAGCACTGGCAGGGCCAGGGGCGCTAGCAGCTCGAGCTCTTCGCGCAATTGCCGCGACCGCGGATCGACGAACACCAGCGCCTTGGCGCGGATGCTCAGCGGGCTCTTGTCCAGCTCGGGAAACGTCAACAAAGGCTGGCCGAAGGTGTCGTGATTACTCATGGCAAACTCCCGCCCTTGGCGCTTTCCGGCCGGGCGTTCGAATCAAGGCAAATAGTCAGCGCCTGAAGCTCAGGCGCGGCGTAGAGCGTGCTGTTCCAGACGGTTCTGCAGGCGGTACAGGTAAGCGAAGCCCTGCTCCCAGCGACGGTGCCCGGACTTGACGTTGATATGCCCGGCACCGGCCAGAAAACCGGTCTCGGCGCCCCAGGCACGGGCCAGCTGCATGGCCCGCGGGACACTGACAGCCGGGTCGTTGTCGGAGCTGACCACCTGGCTTGGGAACGGCAGCAGCAGCTGCGGAATCGGTGCAAAGTTGCGCAGTGCCGGCGCACAGGTCGGCCGCTCGACGTCAGCCGGCGCCACCAACAAGGCACCGCGTACCCGGCGCAACAGGGTAGCGCTGGCTTGCGCGGCCCAATGGGCAACGGTGATGCAACCCAGGCTGTGGGCGATCAGGATCACCGGCGACTCATCGGCGGCCACCGCTTGCTCGAGAGTTGCGACCCAGTCCTGGCGCTGCGGGTTCAACCAGTCGGCCTGCTCGACCCGGGCGCTGTTGGGCAGCACCTGCTGCCAGTGGGTTTGCCAATGCTCGTCTGGCGAACCTTGCCAGCCCGGCACAATCAGGTAACGGATCGACTCGTTGCGCATGGAACGCCTCCTGCTGCGTTTGCGTGCATGAGGCCAAGTATAGGGGGGTGGTTATATTCGTAAAGGAATAAGAAGCTATTTATTAATAACCAAAATATAAATTTTCCATAAAAAAAGGGACCACCCCCTGCCGAAGGACCGGTCCCTGAAGCATTGCCTGAGAGATGTTGCTCAACGGGCGGTGATCACCGACAACTTGGTGATACCGGCACGTTCGATCGAGGCCATGGCGCGCGCCACCTCCCCATAATTAACGCCATCGTCGGCCTGCAGCTGTACGCGCAGCTCCGGGTCTTTGGCCTTGGCCGCCTGCAGGTTGGTTTCCAGCAGATCCGGCTGGATCTCGTCCTTGTTGATAAACAGCTTGCCGCCGCCGTCGATGCTCACCACCAGCGGATCCTTCTGTTCCACCGGAGCCACGGCCTCGGTCTTGGGCAAGTTGATCGGGATGGCGTTGGTCAGCAGTGGCGCGGTGACGATGAACACCACCAGCAGCACCAGCATCACGTCCACCAGCGGCGTCACGTTGATCTCGCTGAGTACTTCGTCACTGTCCTGGGTCGAGAAGGCCATATCAGGATGCCTCCTTCACTTTCTGGGTGTGCTGGCCAGCGGCGGCCTTGTAGGCAGTCGGGTGCACCAGTACCCGGAACGCGCTCTTCTGCGCCAGGCTGTAGAAGTCGTGGGCAAAGTCATCGAGGTCGGCGGCGGTCAGCTTCAGGCGGCGCAGGAAGTAGTTGTAGACCAGCACCGCCGGCACCGCGACGGCGATACCGACGCCGGTGGCGACCAGCGCCGCACCGATCGGCCCGGCCACGGTTTCCAGGCTCGCCGAACCTGCGGCGCTGATGCCCTTGAGCGCTTCCATGATGCCCCAGACGGTGCCGAACAGGCCGATGAAGGGCGAGGTGCTGCCGATACTGGCGACTACCGCCAGGCCGGTTTCCAGCGAGCGGCGCTCACGCACGATCTGCTGGCGAAGGGCACGTTCGAGGCGGTCCTGATGGTTGATCGCCTGGCTCAGGTCGCTGGCTTGCTGGCCTGGCTCGCCGACCGCGATAGCGGCGTAACCGGCCTGGGCGACCCGGGCTGCGGCGCCGGGTTGTGCATGGCTGAGCTCGGCAGCGGAATCCAGGCTTGAAGCCGCCCAGAATTGTTTGTGAAAGCGTTTGTCCTGGTTCTTCAGGCGCACGAACTGCACGCCCTTGACCAGGGCCAGGCCCCAGGTGACGACGGAGAAGCCCACCAGCAGCCAGATCACCGCGCTTTCGATGGATTCGAGGGGGGATGCCAATACAGTCATGATCAATACTCTCTTCTGTTAGCGCGAATTAGCGGATCTTGAAGTCGATGGGTACGCTGACCCAGCCGTCCTGGGCCACGTCGCCCTGCTTGGCCGGGACGAAGCTCCAACGCTTGACCGCAGCCAGGGCGGCGTCGTCGAGCTGCTGGCGGCCACTGCTTTTCTGAATCTGGATGTCACCCGGCTTGCCGCTGGCCAGTACCCGCACCCGCAACAACACCGTGCCTTCCCAGCCGCGACGCTGGGCCAGCGACGGGTACTCCGGCGCCGGGTTCTTCAGGTACGCGGCGTTGGCCGACGCCGGGGTCACCGGCGCTGGTGCCGGCGGTGCCGGGGGCGCTGGTGGTGCTGCCGGTTGTGGCGGTGCGGGCGGTTGCTCGACCGCCTTGGGCGCAGGCTTGGGTACCGGTTTGGGCACAGGTTTAGGCTTGGGCTTGGGTACCGGCTTGGGCGCAGGCTTGGCGGCCAGCTCATCAACCACCGGTGGCGGCGGCTCGACCACTGCCGGTGGCGGTGGCGGTGGCGGCTCGACGGCCGGCGGCGCTGGCTGGGAAAACTCGATGGTCATCGGCGGGATTTCCGGCGGCACCACCGGCAACACCGGGGTCGGCGCCTGGCTCACCCAGTACGCCAGCGCACCGTGCAAGGCCAGGGCAAACACCCCGAGCAGAATCTTCTCCCGACGGCTCAGCGCGCTTTTCGGCGTGCTTTGCAGACGCAACTGCGCCAGCGGCAACCGCAGCGGGCGACCGAGGTCGACCAGCTCGCCGCTCGGCGACTGGCGCCAAAGCACATCGTGAGCACTGGCGGCGGTCTGGACATTACCCATTGATCAACTCCTGGGACGTGAGTGCGTTTCGTCGAAGGCAGGTCAATTGCCTTCGCTGGGTTGGATCATCAACTTCTGTTACTTATGTCTTAAAGTAATTTTTAAGGTTATGGATAGAACCAAAACACATATATAAATGAGCCGAACCGCTCTAAGCCGCGCCCTTCAAGGGCTGGCGCCAACGCCCTGAAACGCCATGCCTGCAGGGCATGAAAAATATTCGCCAAAGGCATCGAAAAACGCCGTTTCAGAAGTCGTAGCGGCCGGTCACACCCAAGGTCCGCGGGGTACCGAGCAGGCCCTCATAGCCGCCGTTGGCCGCGCTCCAGAGGGTGGTGTAGTAGGTTTTGTCAAAAGCGTTCTTCAGCCACAGCGAGACATCCCACTGGCCCTGGCCAAGGTCACCACGCAGGCCGGTGGAGAGGTTGACCACGGCGTAGCTGGGGATTTGCGCGAAGTCAGAGTCCTCGACCGTGCCTACGGCCTTGGAGCGGAAGGCGTAACTGGCGGTGAGGTAAGGTTGCAGGCCGTTGTCCAGATCCCACTGGTACTGGCCGTTGGCGTTGGCGATCCATTTCGACGCGCCGACTACCTGGTGGCCACTGAGGTCGCAGGCCGCCGGCGCCCCCGGTTGCAGGGCGACTTCCGGCGCGCACGGGGCATCCTTGTAAGACAGATACCGCACGTCGTTGTAGGAGCCGTTGATGTTCAGGGTCAGGCCACGTACCGGGATCAGCGTGCTTTCCAGCTCCACCCCGCGTGAGCGCACGGAGCCGGCATTGGTCAGATACTGCACGCGGTTGGCGTCGTCGTAGGCGTTGGTCTGGTAGCCGTGCACCTCGGTCCAGAACAGGTTGGCGTTGAGCTGCAGGCGACGGTCCCAGAGGGTGCTCTTCAAGCCCAGCTCGGCGTTGTTGGCGCGCTCGGTGCCGATCAGCAGCGAGTCGGCGCCGGCAACCGGGGCGGTACCGACCGCCAGGTTGACGCCACCGGACTTCTCGCCGTGGGACAAGGTGGCGTAGCCAAGCAGGTCATCGCTGAAGCGATAACTCAGGTTGAGCAAGCCCGAAGGGCTGGTGCTGTACTGGTTGAGGTCGCCCGAGTCATAAGCACCCACCCGGCCCTGGCGCGCGGTTGCCGCAGCGCCTGCAACCGCCGCACCACCGACGGGCGCGGCGCGATCGACCCAGGCGCTTTTCTCCTCATAGGTGCCGCGTACCCCGGCAGTGAAATCCAGGCGCTCGGTCAGGTGCCAGGTGCCCTGGGCGAACAAGGCAAAGCTGTCAGTCTTGATATGGCCCTTGCCGACGCTGCTGACATTGGCCAGAGCCCCGGCTGGCGTACCATTCCAGATATCCGCCTGGGGCCCGTAATGGACGAAGGATTTGTTGTCCAGGTCGGAGCCGAAGTAATAGGCACCCAGTACATAGTCGAAGAAGCCGCCGGTTGGCGAGGCCAGGCGAAATTCCTGCGAGTACTGTTTATCACGCACCGACACCCCGGCGTTGTAGGCCGCCGGCACGTTCAGGCCATCATCGTTGCGCGGGGTGAAGTCCCACCAGCGGTAGGCGCTTACCGAGGTCAGGGTGAAGTCGTTGTCCAGGGTCCAGTTGGCTTCCAGGGAAGTCCCGCCCTGGAACACCGTGACCTGCTGATCGTCATCGAGGTTGACCTTGCGCTTGCTGCCATCGACCAGCGTCGCCCCGGCCGCCTGGGCCCGCGCTTCATAGCGGTTGACGCCATTGATGGTCGGCCCGGTGCTGTACAGCAGGCGAGTGCCGGCGCTGGAATCTTCTTCGTTGTAGTCGCCGATCCAGCGCAGGTTGAACTGCTCGTTGGGCTTGTACAGCAGCTGGCCGCGAAAGCCCTGGCGCGAACCGCCGTTGAGGGTATGGCCGTCGAATTCGTTCTTGATGTCGCCATCGTTGCGCGTGCGGTAGGCCGAAATGCGCCCGGCCAGGGTCTCGCTCAAGGGCCCGGACAGGGTGCCCTTGGTCTGCAAGTAGCCATCCTCGCCCACCGAGGTTTCGATGCTGCGCTCGGGGGTGAAGCTCGGCGCACGGGTGCTGATGTTGATCACCCCGGCGGTGGTGTTCTTGCCAAACAGCGTGCCCTGCGGGCCGCGCAGCACTTCCAGTTGCTCGATGTCCATGAGGTCGAACACGGCCATGCCCGGGCGGCCGAGGTAGACGTTGTCCAGGTACAGGCCGACGCTGCCTTCCAGGCCGTCGCTGGCCGGGTTGTTGCCCAGGCCGCGAATCGACACGCTGGACTGGCGCGCGTGCATATAGGCGACGTTGACGCTGGGCACCAGCTGCTGCAGGTCCTGAATGCGATACACCCGCTGGCTTTCCAGGGCCTGGCCGTCAAGCACGCTGATCGGCGTTGGCACATCCTGGGCGCTCTCTTCGCGGCGCCGGGCGGTGACGGTGACGGTCTTGAGCTGGCTGTCGCTGGCCTTGACCTCAGGCTTTGCCGAGTCGGCGGCCTGAGCCGGCAACCAGTGCGCGCTGCCAGCCAGCAGCAAGGCCAGGGGCAGGCGCTGGAGCCGCCGTGAAGACAAGGGTGCAGCGCGAAGGGTCGGGCTCATGGGCGGCTCCTGGCAAAGGAATTTATATTCCTTTAAGTTATTTATTTATGATTCGACATACATTTACTGCATAAGAGATTGCCTTTATAAGGAGTGCACCAGAGGCAGAGCAAATGCATTTGCCCGATACTTTTTATGTGAAAAATGCATATAGACCTGCGCCAACTCCGCCACCTGATTGCCCTTGCCGAGCACCGCAGCTTCGTCGCCGCGGCGACCGCGGTGAACCTCTCGCAATCGGCCTTCAGCCGCAGCATCCAGGCCCTGGAGCACAGCGCCGGCTGCCAGTTGGTGGACCGCTCACACAAAGAACTGCCACCGACCAAGCAGGGCCTGGTGGTGCTCGAACACGCGCGCCGGCTGATCAGCGGCGCGCGCCAGTTGAGCAACGAGATCAGCCAGTTCAATGGCCTGGAAGCCGGCGAACTGCGCTTCGGCTGCGGCCCGGCGCCCGCTGCGGGCCTGGTGCCACGGGCAATTGGCGGCTTCATCGGCCGCTACCCCAAGTCGCGGGTGCAGTTTCAGGTCGATGACTGGCAGAGCCTGAACAAGCGCCTGCTGGCCGAGGAGTTCGAATTTTTCGTCGCCGACACCCGCAGCTTCGAGGCCGACCCGCAATACCAGACCCTGCGCCTGCGGCCTCGACGCTGGCATTTTTGCTGCCGCGCCGGGCACCCGCTGGCGGCGCTATCGAGCGTCAGCGCCGAGCAACTGTTGCACTACCCCTTGGCCGTCACCCTGCGCCCACCCAACCTGCGCAAGGTGATCGCCGACCTCAGCGGCCGCCCGGATTTCGTCGCCAACGTCGAGTGCGAGAACAGCTACAGCCTGCTTGGGGTGGTGCTCAGTTCCGATGCCATCGGCATCTGCGGCGCCTACAGCGACGCCCTGCACAACGCCAACGGCAAACTGGTGCGGCTGAGCATCGATGGCCTGGCGGACGACTGCGAAGAGCTCTACACCCGCTACGGCATCGTCAGCCAGGCGCGCCTGCGCCTGTCGCCGCTGGCCGAGGCGATGATCGAACAGATCATCCTCACTGATCAGGCCGACCGCGCCCTCGACGCCTGCAACCTGGAGCAACTGGCGATCTGAGCCATTGCGCAAAACGCATCGACTGCATTCGGCAAATGCGCTTGTGATGCGCGCCCCGGGCGGCGAAAACAGTCAGCTGAAATCTGCCCAGGTGACTGCCATGCCCCACCCCACTGCCGTGCGCAACGTGCTGTACATCATGTGCGACCAACTGCGTCGCGATTACCTCTCGTGCTATGGCCACCGCCATCTGCACACGCCGAACATCGACCGCCTGGCCGCCGCCGGGGTGCGCTTCAGCCGCGCCTACACCCAGGGCACCATCTGCGGCCCGTCGCGGATGTCGGCCTACACCGGGCGTTATGTCAGCAGCCACCAGGTGGCCTGGAACGGCGTGCCGCTGCCGCTGGATGAACTGACCCTCGGTGACTACCTGCGCCCTGCCGGCATCCGCACCGCGCTGGTGGGCAAGACCCACGCCACGCCGAACCAGGACGCCTTGCAACAGCTGGCCATCGACCCGCTGATGGCCGAGCAGCTCAACGAGGTGGGGTTCGAACCGGTTGCCCGCCACGATGGCATCTTCCCCGACGACCCGCTGTTCGCCGACAAGCGCGAAAGCGCGCCCTACACCCGCTACCTGCGCGACCACGGCTTTACCGGCGACAACCCCTGGCACAGCTGGGCCAATGCCGCCGCAGGCGAAAACGGTGAAATTCTCAGCGGCTGGCACATGCGCAACGCCGACCTGCCCACACGCCTGCCCGAGCAGCACTCCGAGACGGTCTACAGCACCGACCGCGCCATCGACTTCATCCAGGCCCAGGGCGAGCAGCCCTGGTGCCTGCACCTGTCGTACATCAAGCCGCACTGGCCCTACATCGCCCCGGCGCCTTACCACGCGCTGTACAACGCCAGCCAGGTGCAGGCGCCGATAGCTGTTCAGCCAGGCAACGACCATCCGGTGTATGTCGCGTTCCGCCAGCACCAGGAAAGCCTCAACTTCTCTCGCGAAGAAGTGCGCCTGAAAGTGATCCCCACCTACATGGGCCTGATCAAACAGATCGACGACCAGCTCGGGCGCCTGTTCGATGTGCTGCAAAGCAATGGCCGCTGGGATGACACCCTGATCGTGTTCACCAGTGATCACGGTGATTTTCTCGGCGACCATGGCCTGGGTGAAAAGGAGTTTTTGCTAGAGCCTGCGGTGGGCGTACCGCTGATTGTGCGTGATCCACGGGCGGCGGCGGATGTCAGCCGCGGCACGGTGGATGAGCGATTGGTTGAGACCATCGATGCGCTGCCGACCTTCCTCGACGCGCTGGGGTTGCCGAGTGCCGAGCATCGGCTGGAGGGGCGTTCGCTGATTCCGCTGTTGCATGGCACCGCCAGCGCCTGGCGCAGCTATGCCATCGCCGAATACGACTACGCCTTTCAGGCCCCGGCCCGCGAGCGCCTGGGCCAGCCGATCGACCTTTGCCGGATGACCATGGTGCGCAGCGAGCGCTGGAAGTACCTGGCCTATGACGGCTTTCGCGCACAGCTATTCGACCTGCTCAACGACCCGCAAGAGCTGCACGACCTGGGTGCGGACCCGGCCTATGCCAGCGTGCGCGAAGCCCACCAGGGTTATCTGTTCGAATGGCTCAGGAGCTTGAAGCGGCGGACCACCATCAGCCATGCCGAGATCGAGCGGCGTGGGCAATGGTTTCGCTATGGCGAACCGCGCGAGGACAGCGTGGTGAAGATCGGGGTGTGGTAGGGGCTGCTTTGCAGCCCATCGCTGGCAAGCCAGCTCCCACAGGGTTCAGTGTATGCAGTACCTGTGGGAGCGGGCTTGACCCGCGATGAGGCCCTCAGATATTGGCCACTTTCTGCCAGACCTTGGGCTTGAAGAACAAGGTCTCGCCACGCGCCAGACCGCTCAGGCTGTCATGGTCCTTGACCACCTCGGCCTCGATCAGCTCGCTCTGCCCTTCGACCTTCAAGGTCACCCGGGTCGTCGCCCCCAGCGGACGGATATCGCGCACCTGCGCCGCGTGATGGCCCTCGATCTCGTGACGCGACAGCGACACTTCATGCGGGCGGAACATCACGTGCTGGCCTTCGCTCAGGTGCAGGCGGTTGGAATCGCCAAGGAAGTGATAAACGAAGTCGCTGGCCGGGTTCTCGTAGACCTCGCCCGGCGAGCCGATCTGCTCGATCACGCCCTTGTTCATCACCACGATACGGTCGGCGACTTCCATGGCCTCTTCCTGGTCGTGGGTAACGAACACCGAGGTCAGGTTGATGTCTTCGTGCAGGCGCGCCAGCCAGCGACGCAGCTCTTTGCGTACCTTGGCATCCAGGGCACCGAACGGCTCGTCGAGCAGCAGTACCTTGGGCTCCACCGCCAGGGCGCGGGCCAGGGCGATACGCTGGCGCTGGCCGCCCGACAGTTGCTCGGGGTAACGGTCGCTGAGCCAGTCGAGCTGGACCATGTTCAGAAGCTCGTGGACCTTCTCGGCAATCTTGCTTTCGTTCGGGCGCTCGCCCTTGGGCTTCATGCGCAGGCCGAAGGCGACGTTGTCGAACACGCTCATGTGGCGAAACAGCGCGTAGTGCTGGAACACGAAACCGACGTTGCGATCACGCACATCGTGGCCCGAGACATCTTCGCCGTGGAAGACGATGCTGCCCTGGTCGGGGGTTTCCAGCCCGGCGATGATCCGCAGCAGGGTGGTCTTGCCGCAGCCGGACGGGCCGAGCAAAGCCACCAGCTCGCCGCTGTGGATATCCAGGTTGATGCTGTCCAGAGCCTGGAAAGCGTTGAAGCGCTTGCTGACGTTACGAACTTCGATCGACATGAATTATTCCTCCGCCGCGTTATGGCGCAGACGGTTAATACGGGACTCGCTCCACTGCTTGAGCAGCAGGATGAAGAGCGCCAGGATCAGCAACAGGCTGGCGACGCTGAAGGCCGCAACGTGGTTGTATTCGTTGTAGAGAATCTCGACGTGCAGCGGCAAGGTGTTGGTGACCCCGCGAATATGCCCGGACACCACCGACACCGCACCGAACTCGCCCATCGCCCGCGCGGTACACAGCACCACGCCGTAGATCAGGCCCCATTTGATGTTGGGCAGGGTCACGTGCCAGAACATCTGCCAGCCGTTGGCGCCGAGCAGGCGCGCGGCCTCCTCTTCCTGGGTGCCCTGCTCCTGCATCAGCGGGATCAGTTCACGGGCCACGAACGGCACGGTGACGAAGATGGTCGCCAGAACGATACCCGGCAAGGCGAAGACGATCTGGATGTCGTGATCCTGCAACCACGGCCCGAACAGGCCCTGGGCGCCGAACATCAACACATAGACCAGGCCCGCGATCACCGGCGACACCGAGAATGGCAGGTCGATCAGCGTGACCAGGATGCTCTTGCCACGGAAGTTGTATTTGCTCACACACCAGGCAGCGCTGACCCCGAACACCAGGTTCAGCGGCACCGAGATGGCCACGGCGATCAGGGTCAGCTTTAACGCCGACAGGGCGTCGGGCTCGAAGATCGCCTCGAAGAACGTGCCCAGGCCCATTTTCAGGCCCTGGGACACCACGATCACCAGCGGCAGCAGCAGGAACAGGGCGAAGATCAACCAGCCAAGGCTGATCAGGATACGCCGTGAAGTGGCGCTGCCACGGCGGGCGGCATTGGCCGAAGCGGCCGCGCCAATAGAAGTCGCAGACATGGACGTGGCCTCCTTCAAGGGGTTTCGATGCGCCGCTGCAGCAAGTTGATCAGCAGCAACAGGATGAAGGAAACCACCAGCATCAACACGCCGATGGCGGTGGCGCCGGTGTAGTCGTACTGGTCGAGCTTGACCATGATCAGCAGCGGCAGGATTTCGGTCTTCATCGGCATGTTGCCGGCAATGAAGATCACCGAACCGTACTCGCCAACGCCACGGGCAAAGGCCAGGGCAAAGCCGGTCAGCCAGGCCGGCAACAGCGCCGGCGCCAGCACGTAGCGGAACACCTGCAGCGGCTTGGCGCCCAGGCAGGCGGCGGCCTCTTCGACTTCACGGGGAATGTCAGCCAGCACCGGCTGCACCGTGCGCACCACGAACGGCAGGGTCACGAAAGTCAGCGCCAGGGTGATGCCCAAGGGGGTGTAGGCGATCTTGAAACCGAGGTCGGTGGCGAACTGGCCGACCAGGCCGGCTGGTGCGTACAGCGCGGTCAGGGCAATGCCGGCAACCGCAGTAGGCAGGGCGAACGGCAGGTCGATCATCGCATCGATGATCTTGCGCCCGGGAAAGGTGTAGCGCACCAGCACCCAGGCCAGCAGGGTGCCGATGATGCCGTTGATGATGGCAGCGTAGAGGGCAGTGCCGAAGCTCAGCTTCAGCGCCGCAAGCACCCGCGGGGCACTGACGATGGCCCAGAACTGCTCCCAGGTGAGCTGGGCGGCATGTATGAACATGGCGGCCAGCGGTATCAGCACAATCAGGCTGAGGTACACCAAGGTGTAGCCCAGCGTCAGCCCGAAGCCGGGTATGACGGGGGAAATACGACGTGACATAAAGGTCCCTGGTTGAACGCACGAAGCCCGGGACGAATCCCGGGCCCATGCTGGCTACTGAACGGCGATTATCCTGCCGGGCATCACTGCGCCGTGTAGATCTGGTCGAACACGCCACCATCGTTGAAGAACTTGGGTTGGGCAGTTTTCCAGCCACCGAAGTCTTTGTCGATAGTCACCAGGTCCAGTTTAGGGAACTGCTTGGCGTATTCGGCGGCGACTTTCGGATCACGCGGACGGTAGAAGTTCTCGGCGGCAATCTTCTGCCCGGCCGGGCTGTACAGGTGCTTGAGGTACGCCTCGGCGATCTGCTCGTTGCCCTTTTTCTGCGCGTTCTTGTCGACCACCGCCACTGGCGGCTCGGCGAGGATCGACAGCGACGGCACGACGATGTCGAACTTGTCGGCGCCACCGTCTTCCTTGAGGGCCAGGAAGGCTTCGTTTTCCCAGGCCAGCAACACGTCACCCTGACCGTTGTTGACGAAGGTGATGGTCGAGCCACGGGCGCCGGTGTCCAGTACCGGTACGTGCTTGAACAGCTCTTTCACGTACTCCTGGGCCTTGGCTTCGCTGCCGCCGGCTTTCAGGCCGTAGGCCCAGGCGGCGAGGAAGTTCCAGCGGGCGCCGCCGGAAGTTTTCGGGTTCGGGGTAATGACCGAGACGTCCTTCTTGATCAGGTCGCCCCAGTCCTTGATGCCTTTCGGGTTGCCCTTGCGCACCAGGAAGACGATGGTCGAGGTGTACGGGGTGCTGGCGTCCGGCAGGCGGGTCTGCCAGTTGTCCGGCAGGGTCTTGCCAAGCTTGGCCACTTCGTCGATGTCGCCGGCCAGGGCCAGGGTCACCACGTCGGCACGCAGGCCGTCGATCACCGCGCGGGCCTGCTTGCCCGAACCCCCGTGGGACTGCTGGATCTTCACCTTGTCGTCCGGGTGAGCCTGCTGCCAGTGCTTGATGAACTCGGCGTTGTACTGCTGATACAACTCGCGGGTCGGATCATAGGACACGTTCAGCAGTTCGTAGTCCTTGGCGATTGCGGAACCGGCAAAAACGGCGCTGGCGAGTGCAGCCAGGGCATAACGGCGGATGGACATGGTGAAGCTCCCGATTGGCGTATTTTTCTAATTAGGTGGCGCGATAATCAGCTGGGCTTGTTGCCGGGGTTCTGCAGGCGGAACTTTTCCTTGCGTTCGATCTGGACGACCTGGGCGTTGTGCACGGTGATTTCCACCGCGCCAAACCGCAGGTCGCGCAGGGCGCTCTGGATTTCGCGCAGAATGGTGGCTTCGTCCTGACCGTCAACGCTACGCAGAGATGCGCTCATGCTCGTGCTCCTGTGATATGGGTGCCGTGCAGTGCGTGAGGGGGAGCGACTGCGCCTGGCTTGAGGGCAATCTTAGGGGGGCGCGAATATTCTTAAAAATACTATTTAAGAATTTTTATATAACTGAAATAGAGTTTCGCGGGACAAGTCGGATCGCCGCCCCGCCGCACCTGCACTTGTAGGAGCGGGCTTGCCCCGCGATAGGGCCCTCAAGCCCAGCGCAATTGCTGCGCCGGCACCGGCCGGCCAAACCAGTAGCCCTGGCCCAGCTGGCATTGCTGCTCCAGCAGAAAGCGCGCCTGCTCGGCCTGCTCGATACCCTCGGCATGCACCAGCATGCCCATGCTCCGAGCCAGAGCAATGATCACCCGGACGATCGCCACATCGTCTTCATCACAAGGCAAGCCGGCGACAAAGCCCTGGTCGATCTTGAGCTTCTGCACCGGCAGGCGCTTGAGCCGCAGCAGCGACGAATAACCGGTGCCAAAGTCATCGATGGCCAGGCGCAAGCCCAGTTCACGCAAGCGATGCAGTTGCTCGAGCGCCACCTCGGGGTCTTCCATCACCGCGCTTTCGGTCACTTCCAGCTCCAGCAGGGCGGGGTCCAGCGCAGTGTCGTGCAGCACCTGCGCGACCTGCTGATAGAGGTCGCGATGGCCAAACAGACGGCTGGATATATTCACCGCGACAAACTCCAGCGCCCGCCCCTCGGCCTGCCACTTAACCATCTGCAGGCAGGCCTGGCGCAGCACCCAGGTGTCGATATCGGCAATCAGCCCGGTGCGTTCGGCAATCGGGATAAACTCCCCGGGCGGCACCAGCCCGCGCTGCGGATGCTGCCAGCGCACCAGGGCCTCGACGCCAATCATCTTGCTGCTGAACAGGTCGTGCACCGGCTGGTAATAGACCCGCAGCTCTTCCTGCTCCAGGGCGCGGCGCAGCTCACCAGCGGTTTCGACCCGCTGCTGGGCATGGGCGGTCAGCTCCTCGGTGTACAGCGCATAACCGGCGCGCCCGCAGGTCTTGGCCTTGAACAGCGCCGAGTCGGCATTGCGCAGCAATTGCTCGGCGCTCAGGGCGTCGCTGGGGAACAGGCTGATGCCGATGCTGACGCTGATGAACAGGCGCTGGCGGTCGACTTCGAACGGCGCCTTCATGCCGTCGATGATGCTCTGGGCCAAGGCCGCGGCCTGGCCGACCTGCGGGCAGTTCTCGGCCAGCACGGCGAACTCGTCACCGCCCAGGCGCGCCAGGGTCACGCCGTTGCCCAGCAGCGCCTTCAAGCGCTCGCCGACCACCTTGAGCAACTGGTCGCCGATGTTGTGACCGAGGCTGTCGTTGATGCTCTGGAAATGATCGAGGTCGAGCAGCAGCAAGGCGCAACCGCGCTTGTTGCTCTGCGCTGCGGCCAGGGCCTGCTGGGTGCGGTCGTTGAACAGCAGGCGGTTGGGCAGGTCGGTGAGCGGATCGTGATGGGCAAGATAGGCCAGCTCGCGCTCGGAATGCTTGATCGCGCTGATGTCGCTGAATACCGCAACGTAATGGCTCAACTCGCCGCTGTCATCGCTGATGGCGCAGATGGTCTGCCATTGCGGATACACCTCGCCGCTTTTGCGCCGGTTCCAGATCTCGCCGCTCCACTCACCCTTTTCGGCCAGGGTGGCGTAGATCTGCTGGTAGAACGCTGCACCGTGGCGGCCGGACTTGAACTTGCTCGGGCGCTGGCCGAGCACTTCGTCCTTGTCGTAGCCGGTGATCTGCATGAACGCCCGGTTGACGTGCACGATCAGGCCATCGCGGTCGGTGACCAATACCCCTTCAAGGGTGCTGTCGAACACCGCCGCCGCCATGCGCAGGCGCTCGCGGTCCTCGCGGCGCAAGCGCACGCCGACGCCAATGAAGTTGAGCAAACGGGCGCGCGAGACAAAAATCAGCAAGGCGCTGCACAGCACCCAGAAGTGCGCGCTGATCAGTTGCCAGCGGGCAATTTGCTCGGGAGCATCGAAAAGACTGTTCAATAATTGATCAGACAGAGCCAGCCACAGTACCGACAGCACGAGGTAGAGCGCCGCCATGCGCATGGCGTCTCGAATGGAAGCAGACATAAGGTCCCGGGCAAACCCACAAAAATTTGTGGGGGATTATAGGGTAGAAACATCCGGTGACCTCCTATCTAAAAGGCCGACTGGTTTTATTTGCTGGCGCAGGGATAATGTTTCCCGCTGTTCCCTATGTTTTTGAGGGCCATTTAGCCTATGTGGTACGAAGGTTTGCTCAACTTGTCAGTGTGGCAATTGCTGGCAGTTACCCTGGTAATGACGCATGTGACCATCGTCAGTGTCACCGTTTACCTGCACCGTTACTCTGCCCACCGCTCGCTGGAACTCAATGCCGGGCTCAAGCACTTTTTCCGTTTCTGGCTGTGGCTGACCACGGCGCAGAACACCCGCGAGTGGACTGCCATCCACCGCAAGCACCACGCCAAATGCGAAACCGTCGATGACCCGCACAGCCCGGTGATCAAAGGCCTGTCCACGGTGCTGCGCAAGGGCGCCGAGCTGTACCGCGAAGAGGCACAGAACCCGGAAACCTTGCGTATCTACGGCAAGAACTGCCCGGAAGACTGGATCGAACGCAACCTCTACAGCCGCTACAAGCTCGGTGGCATCGCCCTCATGGCGTTGATCGACCTGCTGCTGTTCGGCACCGCCGGCATCACCATCTGGGCGGTGCAGATGATGTGGATTCCGTTCTGGGCCGCCGGCGTGGTCAACGGTCTGGGCCATGCGGTCGGCTATCGCAACTTCGAATGCCGCGACGCCGCCACCAACCTGGTGCCCTGGGGCATCATCATTGGTGGTGAAGAACTGCACAACAACCACCACACCTACCCCAACTCGGCCAAGCTCTCGGTCAAGCGTTGGGAGTTTGACATGGGCTGGGCCTGGATCAAGCTGTTCTGCTGGCTGCGCCTGGCCAAGGTGCAGCGCGTCGCGCCCATCGCCCACCGGGTCGAAGGCAAGGGGCAGCTGGACATGGACACCGCCATGGCGATCCTCAACAACCGCTTCCAGATCATGGCCCAGTACCGCAAGCTGGTGATCGCGCCGCTGGTCAAGCAGGAGCTGGCCCGCGTCGACGACTCGGTGCGCCACCAGTTCCGCCGCGCCAAGCGCTTGCTGTCGCGGGAGACCAGCCTGCTGGAAGACCGTCATCACCTGCGCATCCAGACCATGCTCGAGCACAGCCAGGCACTCAAGACCATCTACGAAAAACGCCTGGCCCTGCAGCAAATCTGGGTACGTACCAGCGCCAACGGCCACGACATGCTCGCGGCCATGAAAGACTGGGTGCACGAGGCCGAAGCCAGCGGTATCCAGTCGCTGCGCGACTTCGCCGCCCAGCTCAAGACCTACTCGCTGCGCCCTGCCCTGGCCTGATGCCGTTGATCGGCGCGCCCGTCCCGCGGCGCGCCGACCGGAACTTAGCCGCCTAATCTCACTCTGACAGGCATATCGCCCGCGTGGCGGGCCGGGTCGTGGCCGCACGCCCCCGTCGTGAGAATTTCCGCGCAAATGGTCAAGAACAAACCAACAACCCTGGCCTGCAATCCGCCACCTGAAGCCGCCCAGACCCTGCTGGCCCTGATGCACGCCCAAGGCGAAGTCGCGCGCCTGAGCGAGCGTGAACAGCTGTTCAGCTCGTTGCTCGACAGCGTTAACGCCGTGCTCTGGGCCTTCGACTGGGAAAGCCGCCAGGTGCTTTACGTCAGCCCCGCCTACGAGCGCATTTTTGGCCGCCCGGCCGGCCTGCTGCTGGCCGACTTCAATGAGTGGCGCGACAGCATCTACCCCGACGACCTCGACTACGCCGAACGCAGCCTGGCCGAAGTGCTGGTCAAAGGCGCAGTGGAAGACCGCGAATACCGCATCATCGCCGCCGACGGCCAGGTGCGCTGGATCAGCGACAAATGCTTCATCAACCAGCAAGCCGACCCCAGCCAGCGGGTGATCATCGTTGGCATGGCCGAGGACATCACCGAAAAGAAGCAGCTCGAAGGCGAGCTGCAGCGCCTGGCCACCACCGACGTCCTGACCCAGAGCAGCAACCGCCGGCACTTTTTCGAGTGCGCCCAGCACGCTTTCGAAACCGCGCGACTGGAGCAGACGCCGTTGGCGTTCCTGCTGCTCGACATCGATGACTTCAAGCAGATCAACGACACCTACGGCCATCAGGAAGGCGACTATGTGCTGCAGCGCATCGCCGACACCGGCAAGGCGGTGTTGCGCCGTGGTGATCAGTTCGGGCGCATTGGCGGTGAAGAATTCGCCGCAGTGTTTCCGGGTTGCACCCCAGAGATCGCCCAGCAGATTGCCGAACGCCTGCAGCGCGAGATCCAGCGCTTGAGCTTCAGCCATGACGACAAGGTATTTGGAGTGACGGTGAGCCAGGGGCTGACCGGGATTACTGAAGAAGATGAGTCGCTGGACAGCCTGTTCGCCCGGGCGGATGCGGCCATGTACCAGGCCAAGCGCCAGGGCAAGAATCAGATTGTAAGAGGCTGAAAAGCATCGCTGGCCTTGCCAGCGATTGGGCCGCACAGCGGCCCCAGAGTCTCAAACCTTGCGCAACCTGCCCAGCTCCGCCATCCCCACCTTGAGCAAGCGCGCCGTCTTGCTTTCAGCCAGGCCTTCGAGCCCCTGATCCGCCGGCAGGCGCGCCAGTTGCCCGGCCAGGTTCATCACCAGCGCATCGCGTGAATACACGCCGCCGCCCAACTGGTAGATCGCTGCAATCAGCTCACGCAGCTCCAGCGGCAAGCGCCAGCGGGTGCGCAGCGCCGAGCCGAACGCCGCGCCAAACTCGTTGAGCGACAGCTCCACCGAGTCTTCATCCAGCTCACCGCCGGCCTGCTGCCATTCCTGCAAACAACGCAACAGCGCCAGATCGCCCAGGCAATGCAGCAAGCCGGCGCAATAGCAGCGCTCCTGATCGAGCTCGAGCATGCGGGCCAGGGTTCGCGCGTATTCGGCAGTGTGCAGTGACAACTCCCAGAAATGCTCGGCATGACGCGACAGGATCGGATGACTGAGTTTGGCGCTGCGCTTGAGCGCAAGCCCCAGTATCAAGTTCATGCTCTGGGTGGTGCCCAGCTTGTTCAGCGCCTGCATCAGGCTCTGCACCGCGCCATCGCGATGCAATGCGGCGCTGTTGGCGGCGGCAATGAGCACGGCGGTAACCTGCGGGTCATTGCGGATCTCGGCCTCCAGCACCTTGAGGTCCAGGCCCTGGGGTTGCAGGCTGCGCTTGATCGCCAGTTTCACGTCGGCAAACAGCGGGCCGCCATCGGAATTGGCGCGACGCCCTTCGAGAAAACGCGGCAAGGTCGAGCCCGGCTGCAACGGCGGCACCGGACAGGCAACCTCCTCGCCGGCGCTGAGCAGCAGGTCTTCCAGGCGCTGACGCAGCGAATCCATGTTCAACGGCTTGCTCAGGTAAGCGGTGGGTGCGAACGGCAGCACCTCGCGGACACTGGCGGCATCGCTGCGGTTGCTCATGAGAATGAACGGCAGTGCCGGCTGGCGACCTTTGGCCCGTACGTTGCGCAGCAAGTCGAGGCCGTCGCCGCCGGGCAGCTCGCGCGCGGCGATGATCAGGTCCGGCTTGCTGGCCAGCGCTGCCAGCGCCTGCGAGCCATCGGCACACACCTGCAAACGCGCATCGCAGCGCACGCTCAGTAGCATCTGGCTCAGCATGTCCCGCACCCAGGGGTCGCCTTCGGCAATCAGCACACAAGGTGCCTGGGCGGGCTCTACAACGCTCATACACAATCTCCCGATATTCCGCTACACGCAATCCTGTGCACCTTCCAAGGTGTCTCCTTACAGGCAACCTTAGCCGCCTGGCCTTCCTTTGGGCGAAAAAAAACCCGCCGAAGCGGGTTTTTCTTCTAATGCGTCACAGTTTACGCAAGTTCTGCGAAGCACTCTTCGATGATTGCCAGACCTTGGTCCAGTTGCTCATCAGGCGAGGTCAGCGGAACCAGGATACGCAGGACGTTGCCGTAAGTGCCACACGACAGCAGGATCAGGCCCTTGTCACGCGCCTTGGCCACAACCGAGGCTACAGCGGCAGCGTTAGGGGTGTGGGAACCGGCTTTGTCGAACACTTCAATAGCGATCATCGAACCCAGGGCACGCACGTCACCGATGATCGGGTGCTTGTCCTGGATCTTGCGCAGGCCGGCGACCAGGCGCTCGCCAACGGCCTTGCTGCGGTCCAGCAGTTTTTCTTCTTCGAACACTTCCATCACGGCCAGGGCCGCGGCGCAAGCGATCGGGCTACCAGCGTAGGTGCCGCCCAGGCCGCCTGGAGCGATGGCGTCCATGTACTCGGCCTTGCCGCACACACCGGCCAGCGGGAAGCCGCCAGCGATGGACTTGGCGAAGGTGGTCAGGTCTGGAGCAACGCCCATCTGTTCCATGGCGAAGAAGGTACCGGTACGGCCAGCGCCGGTCTGAACTTCGTCGGCGATCAGGAGGATGCCGTGCTGGTCGCACAGGGCACGCAGGCGCTTCATGAACTCTTTCGGCGCAACGTAGAAACCACCTTCGCCCTGAACTGGCTCGAGGATGATTGCGGCGATGTCACGGGCTTCGGCGTCGTTCTTGAAGATGCGTTCGATGGATGCGATCGAGTCGTCGATGCTCACGCCGTGCAGTTCGTTCGGGTAGATGGCGCGGAAGATGCCGCCTGGCATCAGGCCCATGCCGGCCGAGTAAGGCACGACTTTACCGGTCAGGCCCAGGGTCATCATGGTGCGACCGTGGTAGGCACCGGTGAAGGCGATTACGCCGGCACGGCCAGTGGCGGCACGGGCGATCTTGATGGCGTTCTCAACGGCTTCGGAACCGGTGGTAACCAGCAGGGTTTTCTTGGCGAAGTCGCCTGGCACCTTGGCGTTGATCTTTTCGCACAGCTCGACGTAAGGCTCGTAGGCCAGTACCTGGAAGCAGGTGTGGGTCAGCTTGTGCAGTTGGGCTTCAACGGCAGCGATGATCTTCGGGTGCACGTGACCGGTGTTCAGTACCGCGATACCGCCGGCGAAGTCGATGAACTCGCGGCCTTCGACGTCAGTGACGGTGGCGTTTTTTGCCGACTCGGCGAAGATCGGGTGGATCTGGCCAACACCGCGTGGAACAGCGGCGACACGACGTTGCATCAAAGATTCGTTGGTCTTGCTCATAATGTCCTCAATTCGCCACACACAAGGTGGCGCGATTCAAGTCGGAGTGGCCGGTATTCAACTGCAGGCAGCATGCGTTGATCGACTGCTGCAGGGGCCCAGGCCACTGGATGTACGGTGTAAAAAAGGCCAGCGAGACGTCGCTCTCGCGCCCCGCTGGCAGAGGTAAAGCTTTACGCTGCGATCAGACGCTGATGCACAGGTATTTGATTTCCAGGTAGTCCTCGATGCCGTACTTGGAGCCTTCGCGGCCCAGGCCCGAAGCCTTGATACCGCCAAACGGCGCGACTTCGTTGGAGATCAGACCGGTGTTGATACCGACCATGCCGTATTCCAGGGCTTCGGCGACACGGAACACGCGGCTCATGTCACGGGCATAGAAGTACGAGGCCAGGCCGAACTCGGTGTCGTTGGACATGGCGATGACTTCGGCCTCGTCCTTGAAACGGAACAGTGGCGCCAGCGGGCCGAAGGTTTCTTCCTTGGCCACGGCGGCGTTCTTCGGTACGTCGACCAGAATGGTCGGCTCGAAGAAGTTGCCTTCGATCAGCTTGCCGCCGCTGAGCACCTTGGCGCCCTTGGCGACTGCGTCTTCGATGTGTTCCTGGACCTTGGCCACGGCCTTGCCGTCGATCAGCGGGCCGGTAGTGGTGCCGTCTTCCAGGCCGTTGCCGATTTTCAGCTTGGCCACTGCGGCCTTGAGCTTCTCGGCGAAGGCATCGTAGACACCGTCCTGAACGTAGATACGGTTGGCGCAGACGCAGGTCTGGCCGTTGTTGCGGTACTTGGAGATGATCGCGCCGTCGACGGCCTTGTCCAGGTCAGCGTCGTCGAACACGATGAACGGCGCGTTGCCGCCCAGCTCCAGGGAAACCTTCTTGATGTCTTTGGCGCATTCGGCCATCAGCTGGCGACCGATCTCGGTGGAGCCGGTGAACGACAGCTTGCGCACGATCGGGTTGCCGGTCAGCTCGCTGCCGATGTCGCCGGCGCTGCCGGTGACTACGCTGAGCACGCCAGCCGGGATACCGGCACGGGTGGCCAGCTCAACCAGGGCCAGGGCCGAGTACGGGGTTTGCGAAGCAGGCTTGAGCACCATGGTGCAGCCAGCGGCCAGGGCCGGGCCGGCTTTACGGGTGATCATCGCCGCCGGGAAGTTCCACGGGGTGATGGCTGCGGTCACGCCGATCGGCTGCTTGATCACGATCAGGCGCTTGTCTGGCTGGTGACCCGGGATGGTGTCGCCGTACACGCGCTTGGCTTCTTCGGCGAACCACTCGATAAAGGAAGCGGCATAGGCGATTTCGCCCTTGGCTTCGGCCAGTGGCTTGCCCTGCTCGGTGGTCATCAGGCGGGCCAGGTCATCCTGGTGCTCGATCATCAGCTCGAACCAGCGACGCAGCTTGCCAGCACGTTCTTTGGCGGTCAGCGCACGCCAGGCCGGCAGCGCCTTGTCGGCGGCCTCGATGGCACGGCGGGTTTCAGCGGCGCCCATCTTCGGCACAGTGCCGATGATCTCGCCCGTTGCCGGGTTGTTGACCTTGATCGTCTGGCCGTTGTCCGCGTCCAGCCACTCTCCATTAATGAAGGCTTGCTGGCGGAACAACTGGGCGTCTTTAAGCTGCATGTCGGGCTTCCTTAACTGCACCGTGCAGGCACGGAGCGAATTATTGATTGTAGAAAAAGGAGAGCGTTTGAAATCTCAAACGAATCCTAGGATCAACGACGAGAAAGGACAATAGGGTGTTCGAAAAAAAGAACAAAAAGCGCTGTGCGGCGGATTTTTTCGGATCAACGTCACTTATAGCCCCTGGAGTGTGCGAAATCGACCACAGCCATTTCGACGATGGACGCCGCCAGCCTAGATGGGTATTATGGCGCCCGCGTTGCACTCGTAGCTCAGCTGGATAGAGTACTGCCCTCCGAAGGCAGGGGTCGTGGGTTCGAATCCCGCCGAGTGCGCCATATCGATCAAGGCTCAGGTGAATACCTGGGCCTTTTTTGTTTTCCGGCCCAGTTACTCCCTGTGTGGGAGCGGGCTTGCCCCGCGATCCGATACGGCAGGCAGACCGCAATCGCGGGGCAAGTCGGGTCGCCGCACCGCCGCACCTACCGGGTTAGAAACTCAGGCGCGCACCGGCATACAGCGTGCGCCCAGGCCCCGGTTCGTAGTAACGCCCGGCGCCATCGTTGATGCGCAGGTTGTCGTAGTACTGGCGGTCACTGAGGTTATCCACACCCAGGTACGGCTCCAGGGTCTGGCCGCCAAGATCAAACTGCTTGCCAAGGCGCAAGTTGAGCAAAGCGACCCCGGCCACCCGCGCGCTGTTGGCGTTGTCGGCGTACTGCGGGCCGTAGGCATTCATGTTCACGCGCGCATAAAAGCCATCACGCTCGTAAGCCACTTCGCTAAACAACGTCTGACGCGGGATGCCCGGCAGGCGGTTGTCGTCAAAGCCGTTGAAGTCGGTGTAGCGGTAGTTGTTGAAGCTGTAGGCCATGGACAGACGCCAGTGCTCCAGCACCTGGTAGTCGGCGCTCAGCTCAACGCCGTCGCGGCGCGACTTGCCGGCGTTGCGGTAGAAGGTCTGGCCGCCGTCGACGTAAGGCACCAGCTCATCCTCAAGCGCGATGCTGTAAAGCACCGCCTCGGCGCGCACGTCGCTCCATTCGCCTTTGATTCCCAGCTCACGGTTGAGCGCCCTGGCCGGTTGCAGGCCCGGGTTGAAGCCGCCACCTGCCGGGTTGGCCAGTTCGTTGACCGTGGGCGTTTCGAACGAGGTGGCGACGCGGGCATAGACCAGGTAATGCTCGCTCAGGCGATAGCTGAGGCCGGCGCTGTAGTTCCAGTCATCCAGCGTGCGCGAGCCGGAGTCGTCGCCGTCACGCTCGAAGCGGTCGTCCACCGCCAGGCGCATGCTGTCGTAGCGCCCGCCCAGGGTCAGTTGCCAGCGCTCGCTGAGGTCGATGCTGTCTTGCAGGTACAGGCCAACGCTGCCGGCCTTCTCTTGCTGACGCAGGGTCAGCGCCCCGGTGCCACCGCCGATCTGGTTGTTGTGGCGTTCACGCTCATCGCGCTGCTGTTCAAGATCGACACCGGCGGTGACGTGTTGATCCAGGCCGAACCAGCTGGCCTTATGGGTGTACTGCCCGCCTACCCCGGCGAACAGCCGGGTGTAGGAGGTCTGCCCGCCATTGGCGTAAGGCAGGCGATTGCCAAACTCGCGCCGCCCCAGCCAACTGCGCACTTGATAACTGTCGGCCTCGCCAAGATCGCCGGTCCAGTTCAGCGCCAGACGCTGCTGGGTGATGTCTTCGTCGGAGTTGTACAACAGGCTCTGGGCGCGGGCCTGGTCACGTTTGGCGTGCACTTCGGCGAGGGTCAGGGCGCCAGGGTCTTCGGAACGGTTGTCGAGCGCCTGGAACGTTACCCCCAGTTGCCCGGCATCGCCCTGCCAGCGCAGCTTGCCGGTGAGGTTGCGCGCCTCGGAGCTGGAGTGCTGGCGATAGCCGTCGAGGTTGGTGACATTGAGCGCCAGCAGGCCGCCAAGGTTGCCGGAGGTGCCGCTGGTTTCCGCACGCAGGCGTTGGTAGCCATACTCGCCACCACTGACATCGATGGACGATTGCGGTGTCAGCGACGGCTCTCGGGTCTGGATTGCCAATACCCCGCCTGCACCGTTGCCATAAAGCGTCGAGGCCGAGCCGCGGATCACTTCGATGCGCTCCACCAGGCCCAGGTCAACGCCGTCCATTTCGGTCTGGCCATCGGGCATGGTCAGCGGTACGCCGTCGACCATCACGCGAATTCCGCGCATGCCGAAGCTCGAACGCGCACCAAAGCCACGAATCGACAGGCGCATGCCCTGGGCCATGTTGTAGCGGCTCTGCGACACGGTGCCGGGCACGGCCGAAAGCAGGCCATCGAGGGTCAGCAGTTGCTCGCCGGGCTTCTCGGCGATGTCCACGGCGCTTACCGAAGCCGGGGTCTGCAACCAGGCGGAATTGACCCGGGTCGAGGTCACTTCCAGCGGCGCCAGTTCGACGCTGTCGGCACAGGCGCTACCGGCGCCGAGCAACAGGAGGGTCATGACGGAGTGCCGCCTGGTAAACATGCTGAATCCTTGAATCGATAGGGACAGAAAACGCAGGAAAACCTGCGCTGAAAAAATTGGCGCAGCAGCAACAGCCAGTTATAAGGCAAAATGCTACTAACTGATTCGCATTTAACGAGTCAGACCCCTGGAATACACCAGCAAGAAGGATCTTTATGAAGCGGTTCGCTGTGACCCCGGCCCGGTGGGTCGGGATGTTGTGCTGCCTGTTCGCCTTGAACATCGCACAGGCCAAGGACGACGGTACCGACCCCTCCGTCACCATCGAAAAGGACATTCTACGCACCGTGGTGGCCGAAGACGGCAGCTACGCCGCCACCCAGGACCTGGTCCTGCTGATCAATGAAGAACGCGCGATCCAGGCCAAGGCCCAGCAGTCGTTGTACTACAACCGCACCCTGGAAACCCTCGAGGTGACCCAGGCCTACACCCAGAAGCCCGATGGCCGCAAAGTGCAGGTCAGCCCCGAGCAGATCAAGGAGCAACAGGAGCAGCAATCGTCCCAGGCGCCGATGTTCCATGACAGCCTGGTCAAGGTAGTGATCTTCCCCGAAGTCGCCGTCGGCGATCGCCTGGTGCTGAGCTTCAAGAAACAGCGCAAGACCCCGCTGTTCCCTGGCCAGTTCGAAGACCTGGCGATGCCGCAGTTCCACCCGACCCAGCAGTTCACCCTGATCTACGACCTGCCGAAGAACCTCAAGCTCAATGCCGAGGCCAAGGGCTTCAAGGCGTCCAGCCCGAAGGCCGAGCCTGGGCGCAAGGTCTACCAGTGGGATTATGTGCAGGGTGACAACGCCCGTACAGAACTGGGCGCAGTAGCCTACTCGGACTACGGCAAGTACCTGGCGGTTTCCACCTTCGCTGACTACAGCGAGTTCGCCAAAGCCTACGCGGCGCGCGCCAACAGCGAAGTGACGCCCGCCATCCGCGAACTGGCGGAAAAGCTCACGGCCAAGATCGACGACCCGCGCGACAAGGCCCTGGCCCTGGGTGACTGGGTGCGCCGCAACATTCGCTACGTGGCGGTTTACATCGGTGCTGGCGGCGTGGTGCCGCATGCCGCCGATACCGTGCTGAGCAACCGTTATGGCGACTGCAAGGACCACGTGGCCCTGCTCGAAGCGCTGCTGGCCGCAGTCAATATCGACAGCACCCCGGCGCTGATCAACCTCGGCAATGCCTACGCCCTGCCCAAGGTGCCGACCCTGGGCGTGATCAACCATGTGGTCACCTACATCCCGAGCTTGGACCTGTACCTGGACTCCACCGCCGAAGCCATTGCCAGCGGCTACCTGCCCGCTCCGGTGCTGGACAAACCCACCGTGCTGACCCGCTCCGGCAAGCTCGGCCACACTCCGGCCACCCAAACAGGCCTGGTGCACAACAGCACCACCTACACCGTGGCCAGCAGCGGCGCCGCCGACTTCAGTCACGCTTCGAAAATCGACGGCTGGGCCGCCGAAATGAACCGCTGGATGATGCGCAACATGCAGCCGGCCGAGCGCGACCTGCTGACCCAGCGCATCCTCGCCGCCTACGGCCAGCGCGGCAGCGGCAAGATCAGCAGCGACGACCTGGAAACCAGCGGCGCCTTCGAGATGCACATCAACGGCCGCAGCGAAAACCTGGTCAACCTGCCCGGCCCGATCGGCGTGCCGACCCTGACCAGCCTGGCTGGCGGCATCGCCCAGAATATCTTCGGCTTTATCGCTGAAAAGCAGCGCACCCAGGACTTCACCTGCATCTCCGGCATCACCGAAGAACAAGCGCGCTTCGAGTTCCCGGCCGACGTCAAGATCATCGCCGCGCCCAAGCCTGTGAGCCTCAAGGACAAACACTTCGACTACAGCGCCGACTATGCCCTGCAAGGCAACAGCCTGGTGATCAAACGCCGCCTGGACTTCCACAACCCGAAAGCGGTGTGCAGCGTGAAAGACTTCGAGAAGATGAAGCCAACCCTGGACGCCATGCTCAATGACCTGAACAGTCAGGTGATCGTGCAGAAGAGCTGAGGTACTGCGCCCTGCCGAATCCCTCGGGAGGTCAGCAGGGCGCCGTCGCTGTTACGCCAACGTCGAAGTCTTTGATAAACTCCGCCGCGCCCTGCGCTGCGCTGCGCAAGCGGAACTATCAAAAGGAATTGTCATGGCAATGGTTTTTTGCCGCGGTTGTGCCATGGAAATCCATGAAACGGCGCCCAGCTGCCCACAGTGCGGCGCCCCTCAGACTCCCTCTGCCACCACGCAACCTGCCGGCAAGCGCTTGTCCTGGATGGCAGCCAGCTCGCTGATCCTGTGCATCGCCTGTGTATTGACGCTGTTCGAACCAGCCAGCTGGGATCGTAACACCCTGTGGGGGATGGGCTTGTTTGCACTCACCGGGCTGGTCCTGGGCACGCTCAGCCTGGTCAAAAAAGAACCGCGAACCTACATGGCAATTACTGGCGCGGTGTTGTCAGGCATTTTGCTCATTTTGCTGATCTGGCTAGTCATGTAAGGGACAACACATGAATATGGTTTTTTGCCGTGGCTGCGCCAAGGAAATCCACAACAGCGCCGTGGCTTGCCCAGCCTGCGGTGCACCGCAACCTGCTGCAACCTTCACTGCAGCACCTGCGCCAGCCGGCATCTGGTACGTTGAACTACTGAAGAAATACGCCCTGTTCTCGGGTCGGTCACGCCGCCAGGAATACTGGCTGTTCATCCTGGTCACCTTCCTGGTGTACATGCTGGTGCCCTATCTCGACCGCGAGCTCCGTACCGGCACGCTCTTCGCTTACCTGTACAGCGTGGCGTTGCTGGTCCCGGGCATTGCCGTAGCCGTTCGGCGCATGCACGACACCGACCGTAGCGGTTGGTGGCTGCTGTTCCCGCTCGTCAACCTGATCTTCCTGTGCCAGGACAGCCAGCGTGGCCCGAACCGTTTCGGCCCAAACCCGAAAAACACCTGATCACGGCTTGATCGAGAGTCAAAGCAAAGCGGCCATCATTGGCCGCTTTGGCATTTTTGCGCCCATGACGTTTTTCAATCACATCGATGCCGCTTTCGCCCTTGCCCTGCAGCGATCTGTACACGATTCTTTAGCTATCTGCCGTCACCCACTCCCAGCATCGCAGAGGCCTCTATGAAAACCGTGGCACAGCTTCTAAAAACAAAAGCCCAGCAGCACCACCAGGTTCACACCATCGGCCCCGACCACATGGTGCTCGATGCGCTGCGGTTGATGGCCGAGAAGAACGTCGGTGCCCTGCCGGTGGTGCAGGATGGGTGTGTGGTGGGGATCGTCAGTGAGCGCGACTACGCGCGCAAGATGGTGCTCAAGGGCCGCAGTTCGGTGGGCACGCCGGTCAGTGCGATCATGAGTGCGCCGGTGATTACCGTCGACCCGCACCAGAACGTCGAGTACTGCATGAACATGATGACCAACAGTCACCTGCGCCACCTGCCGGTGGTCGAGAACGGCGAGCTGCTGGGCCTGCTGTCGATTGGCGACCTGGTCAAGGAAGCCATCGCCGAACAGGCCAACATGATTCTGCAACTAGAACAGTACATTCGCGGCGACTGATTCGCGGCACGCTCAGCGGTATTCGCCCTCCAGCTCATCGAGCTGGTGGTCGAAGCTGCGCAGGCGCGCTGACCAGGTGTACACCAGCACTTCCAGGTCGCGGTTGAGCACCGCGGCGCCGCGCCCGCTGCTCTGCTGCGAGTCGCACAAGTCCAGTTGATAACGCTCCCGGGCCATTGCAGTGGCAACCGTAGACAGCTCGCGGGCGTTGTCCAGCCAGTGGCGGCGGTGGTCATGGGTTTCGCGGTCGAGCTCGCGGCATTGGCGTTTCAGCGCTTCCAGGCTCTGCTCCAGCGGCGTGCCTTCAAGCTCGCCCATTACCTCTTGGAAGGTACGCCCGGGCTGCCAGTAACTGCCCCAGAAATAACGGTCGAAGACGGTTTCGACCCGGCGCAAGGCAACCTTGGTGTTCCAGATAGCCACCAAGGTTCGCCCTTGGGCCAACTGGCGTTTGCTCACCCGCAGTTGCTGCCAGGCAATCCACGCCAGCGCGGTCAGGGCCAGCGCCCCGATCACGCCCCCGGCGGCGTAAAGAAATACCAGAGCCTGACCCAACTGGTGGGTCTGTTTGATTCCATAGAAATAACCGACGGTCAGCAGCCCCAGGGCGGTCACGGCACACCAGAAACCGGCGGCATAGGGATCTTTCATTGGCGCTGTCCCCTTGTTGTTTTTCCTGAGCATAGCAACGCCATTCGCCGGTCGATGTGCCGCTCGGCGTTTATTTTTTCGGACGCCGCAGCGCCTCGTTCAGCTGGTCGAACGGCACGGCCCAGTCGGAGTCTTCGATAATGCTTTCCTTGAGAAATGCCCGCTGGCTCTCGGTCCAGAACGGTGCATCAACCAACTTTATTTCATTCTTGAGCGGCGAGTGGCTGGTGATGAACTGGTCAATGCCCTGGGGATCATCAGCCAGGCCCAGCTGTTTGAAGAGCTCCGAAAACGGATGAATATTTGATTCCATGCGTGACTCCTTGGGGCCAGGACGGGCATCCACGACGCCAGCCTGGCAGTGGGTTGATCATCAGCAAACCTCACGCACTTCGGCGTTCGGTACCAGTTTCAGGTATTGCGTCATGTTCATGTGGATCAGGTGATCGTGATCACCGGCCTCGACATAGATATCGCCCTGACGGGTCAGGGTCGGGTCGAGCAGCATCTTGATCGAGTAAGCATCGCCCAGTGCCGGAATGGCGCCACGCTCGCAGTCGCCGAACAGATGCGGCAGCCCGCTTTCATGGGTCATTTGCCAGGCGCCGGTGGCGCGCACCTTGCTCATGTCCAGGTGACGGTTGGCCGGTAGCACGGCCATCAGATAGTTGCCATGGCGGTCGTCGAGCATGACCGACTTGGCCACCCGCTCGGCGGGCACTCCAGCGGTACGGGCCGACTCAAGGCTGGTAGATGAGTGCGGGTGAGAAATGATGTCGTAGTCGCAGCCGGCCTTGTCCAGGCACTGCTGCAGGGTTTTTGCCATACGCATGATGCACCTCCGGATACAGCGCCCCCACTTCTGAAGTTTAGGCCGTGCTGCCGCAAGCAGCCGACTAAACTTATTGGACACGCACAGCCCGGGTGAATTCAGGTGATCGCTCGCTGGTGTCGGCACCTGCTGGTTTTATTGATGCTCGGCGCCCTGACGAGCGGTGTGGCTGCGCCCGGCAATCCGGTGCTGGTACTGAGTATCGACGACGCCATCGGCCCGGCCAGTGCCGACTACCTGATACGCGGCCTGGAGCAGGCCAAGACGCAGCAGGCGCAATTGGTGGTCATCCGCCTCGACACCCCGGGCGGGCTCGACAGCTCGATGCGCGCGATCATCAAGGCGATCCTCGCCAGCCCCGTACCAGTCGCTACCTTCGTCGCCCCCGGTGGCGCCCGGGCGGCCAGCGCCGGCACCTATATTCTCTACGCCAGCCATGTCGCAGCCATGGCCCCGGGCACCAACCTCGGCGCCGCCACGCCGGTGCAGATCGGCGGGATGCCAGGCCCGCCGAAAGACCCGGCTGCGCCCACCGGCGACAAGCCAGCACCGAGCAGCGAACAAGACACCCTGACCCGCAAGCAGATTAACGACGCTGCCGCCTATATTCGCGGTTTGGCGCAACTGCGCGGGCGCAATGCCGACTGGGCTGAACAGGCGGTACGCGAATCGGTCAGCCTGCCGGCCAACGAAGCCTTGCGCCTGAAAGTCATCGACCGCATCGCCAACGACCTGCCCGACCTGCTGCGCCAGCTCGATGGCAAAAGCCTCGAAGCCGCCGGCCAAGCCGTGCAGTTGCACACCGCCAACGTCAGCATCATCGAACGCGAGCCGGACTGGCGCACGCGCCTGCTGGCGGTGATCACCAACCCCAGCGTGGCGCTGATCCTGATCATGATCGGTATCTACGGGCTGATGTTCGAGTTCATGAGCCCGGGCTCCGGGGTCGGCGGGGTGATCGGTGGCATCTGTCTGCTGGTGGCCCTGTATGCCTTGCAGTTGTTGCCGGTGAGCTATGCCGGTGCGGCGCTGATCCTGCTTGGCATCGCCTTCATGATTGCCGAGGCGTTCCTGCCCAGTTTTGGCGTGGTCGGCTTTGGCGGCATCGTTGCCTTCGTGGTCGGCGCGGTGATCTTGATGGACACCGACGTGCCCGGCTTCGGCATCCCCCTGGCGCTGATCCTGACCCTCGCCCTGCTCTCGGCGCTGCTGCTCGGCGGCGTGCTGGGCATGGCCATGAAGGCGCGTCAGCGCGCGCTGGTCAGTGGCGATGCCGGGCTGGTGGGTAGCCTGGCGACGGTGATGGCGGTCAATGACAGCGACCCGTTCATCGGTTCGGTGCAGGCGCAGGGTGAACAGTGGCAGGCCCAGTGCCAGACGCCACTGCAGGTGGGGCAACGCGTCCGGGTGATGACACGCAAGGGCGTACTACTGGACGTCAGCGCCGAGGCACAACCACCGGCGCAAGGAGACTGAGATGTTTTTCGAACTGGGCTTTGGCGCCTTGCTGGCGCTGCTGGCGGTATTGTTGCTGTCGGCCTTTCGCATCCTGCGTGAATACGAGCGCGGGGTAGTGTTCCAGCTCGGGCGCTTCTGGCGGGTCAAAGGGCCGGGGCTGGTGCTGTTGATTCCGGGGATCCAGCAGATGGTCCGGGTCGACCTGCGCACCGTGGTGCTGGATGTGCCGCCACAGGATGTCATCACCCGCGACAACGTCTCGGTCAAGGTCAACGCGGTGCTGTACTTTCGCGTGCTCGACCCGCAGAAGGCGATCATCCAGGTCGAGGACTTTCTCATGGCCACCAGCCAACTGGCGCAGACTACCTTGCGCGCGGTGCTGGGCAAGCATGAGCTGGACGAACTGCTGGCCGAGCGCGAACGGCTGAACCTGGACATCCGCCAGGTGCTGGATGCGCAAACCGATGCCTGGGGCATCAAGGTGGCCAACGTCGAGATCAAGCATGTCGATCTCAACGAGTCGATGATCCGCGCCATTGCCCGCCAGGCTGAGGCTGAACGTGAGCGGCGGGCCAAGGTGATCCATGCCGAAGGTGAACTGCAAGCCTCGGAGAAACTGATGCAAGCGGCAGAAATGCTCGGCCGCCAGTCGGGGGCGATGCAGCTGCGCTACATGCAGACCCTGGGCAGCATTGCTGGCGACAAGTCGTCGACGATTGTCTTTCCGTTGCCGATAGAGATGCTTAAAGGGCTTGTGGATAAGTGACCCGCGATGCGAGCTACCAACCGCCACCCAACGCCAGGAACAAGCCGATCTGCCCCATAGCCACCTGGGTATTGGCCGCCGCCAGTTGCGCGCGCATCTCGGTGTAGGTGCGGGTCGCCTGCAGGTCCGCCAGGAACGACTCACGCCCGGCCTGGTAAAACCTATGGGTCTGGTCTGCCGCCAGTTGCGCCGAACGCTCGGCATCGGCCAAGGCATCGCGGCGCTCCAGCAAGGCGCTGTATTGCGCAAGGCTGGTCTGGGTTTCGCGAATGGCGTTGAGCACCACCCCGTCAAAATGCGCCAGCGCCGCCTGGGTCGAAGCTTGCGCCTCACGGATGCGCGCCCGCGAACCGTTGGTCGGTACATTCCAGGTCAGCAGCGGGCCGAAGCCCCAGCGGTTGGTCGCAGGTTTGCCGAGGTTTTCCAGGATACCGATGGTGCCCACCTGGGCACCGATGCTGATGTCCGGATACAACTGCCCGGTGGCTACGCCGATAGTCGCCGTGGCCGCGGCCAGGCTGCGTTCGGCCTGGCGGATATCCGGACGGCGCTTGAGCAGCGCGGCGCCATCGCCCACTGGCAGCACCTGGGCGATATGCGGCAGCTCGGCGCAATCGGCGGTTCCGGCCGGCAACTGGTTGAGCGGCTTGGCCAGCAGCATCGACAAGGTGTACAGGCCCGCTTCACGCGCAGCCTGGTAACGCGGCAGCTCGGCGCGCAAGGATTTGAACTGGGTTTGCGAGCGGGTCACCTGGGTTTCGTCACCACGCCCGGCATCGCGCAGGCGTTGGGTCAGGGTCACGCTCTGCTGCTGCAGGTCCAGGGACTCATGGGCGATATGGTATTCCTCGTTGGCCGCGCAGACCTGGGTGTAGGCACGTACCACGTCGGCCACCAGGGTGATGCGTGCGGTATCGGCGGCGGCCTGGGTCGCGTCGGCATTGGCCTGGGCGGCCTCGACGCCACGCTTGAGGGTGCCCCACAGGTCGAACTGGTAAGACGCGCTGATGATCGCCTCGCCGATGTTGGCCACCGGCACTTTCTCTGGTTGCAAAAAGGCTTCGCCAGACTCCTGCAAACGCTGGGCACCCAGCTTCACACCGCCGTTCAGGCCACCCTGGGCTTCGGCCTCTTCGACCTGGGCACGGGCCTTGGCGATGTTCGCCGCCGCCACACGCAGTTCGCTGTTGGCCGCCAGGGCCTGGCGCACCAGCTCATTGAGGCGTTCGTCCTGATACAGGTGCCACCAGTCTTTCGGCACGGGCGCCGAGACCACGCTGCTGGCGTCCTGGCGCAGTTGGCCCTGCAAGTCGGCGCGCTGGATCGCGGCATCCTCGGGCACGTTGTAGTCCGGCCCGACCATCTGGCAGGCCGACAGCAGCAGGCTCAAGCCGAGCAGTGACAGCCGTTTCATTGGCCCTTGTCCTCAAGGATCGACACCGTCGCCGTACGCCCGGCGATCATGCGAAAGTCTGCCGGCACCTCATCGAAGGCAATCCGCACAGGGATCCGCTGGGCCAGGCGCACCCAGCTGAACGCCGGGTTGACGTTGGGCAGCAGGTTGGCGCCGCTGCTGCGGTCGCGGTCCTCGATACCGGCGGCAATGCTCTGCACCCGCCCGCTCAGGCGGGTGTTGTCGCCGAGCACGCGGATATCCACAGCCTGGCCGATGTGAATGCCGGCCAGCTTGGTTTCTTCGAAGTAGCCATCGACGTGGTAGGAGTCGCTGTCGACCACCGACAGCACCGGCCGCCCGGCACTGACAAACTCGTGGGCACGCGGTGCGCGGTCGTTGAGGTAGCCATCAACCGGGCTGCGCACCACTGAACGGTCGAGGTTCAACTGCGCAGCATCCACCGCCACCTGGGCTTCGGCCAGGGCCGATTCGGCGCGGGCCTGGCGCGACTGGCTCTCTTCCAGTTGCTCGGCGGCCACCAGGTTACCCAGGCCACGATTACGCCGGGCTTCGCGCTGGGCCTGGGCCAGGGTTTCCTTGCGCTCGGCCAGGGTCGCCTGGGCCTGGCGCAGGGCCAGGTGGAAGCGGTCCTGGTCGATGGTGAACAGCACGTCGCCACGCTTGACCACCTGGTTGTCGCGTACCTCGACCTGCTGGATCAAACCGGAAACATCAGGGGCGATCTGGATCACGTCGGCGCGGATGTGCCCATCCCGGGTCCAGGGGGCGAACATGTAGTACATGACCATCTGCCAGACCAACACGGTCGCCAGCGTCACTACCAGCAGGGTCAGGACCACGCGGCCCAGGGTCAACAAGGGTTTTTTCATGGCAGCATCAGGTTTCGGCAAAAGTGATCGACCGTGCCGAGCAGCACGGCGTAAAGCGCAACGTTGAACAACGCCCGGTGCCAGACCAGGCGGTAGAAATGCACGCGGTTGAGCAACGCGTGCACACCGAGAAACAGCAAATAGGTGACGACCATCATCACCAGCAGCGTGGGCAGGAACACCCCGCTGATATCCAGATCTCCGATCACAGCGGCGCTCCATCGATGCCATAGGGCAGTTGTTGCTGATCGTCGGATGGCTCAAGCACCACCTCGACCCCCGGCAACAGCGCCAGGCGCAGGCCGCTCAAGGCGTGCAACAGGTGCACCCGGGCCTCGGCGCTGTCGGCCAGGTCGTTGAGGTTGAGGGCGCGACGGGCGCGCTCCATGCTCTGCAACAGCACCTCGGGCGCGTGCAGCCGACGGCGCGCGTCCAGGCAGGCCTGAAAGTGTTCGCCCACCTCTTCCACCACCCGCTCCAGCAACTGGCGCGGCTGCGCGCCGACCCGTGGCATATAGGCCAGCAGGTCGAGCAGGTTCAGGCCCACGCGCAGGTCTCGCAGGGCGGTGCCGGTGTCCTGGCCGGTCTGGGTCAGGCGCGGCAGTTGCTGCATCAGCCGGTCGAGCATCTGCACGCCCAGGTGCCGGTGCTCAGCCAGCGTGGCCGGCTGGGTCATGCCGACGATGTCGTGCCAGCTGAAACGGGTCAGGCGCTTGGCCGCAAGCTCAACGCCGAACGGGCGCACCACCAGGGTCCAGACGAAGGCGAACAGCAAGCCCACCGGCCCGGCCAGGTTGGCGTTGATGAAGGTCAGGAAGTTGGCGTCGTAGGCGCCCTGGATGCTGATGAACGAGGCGGTGTTGACGATAGTCAGCAAGGTGCCCAGGTAGAAGCGCGGCTGCACGGTCAGGGTGCCGACGCAGATGCACGGTATGGCGAAGGCCAGCACCAGCATCGGAAAGTCATGCAGGTTGGGCAGCACCAGAAACAGGTAAAGGCTGGCAAACAGCACCGACAGCGAAGTCCAGAAGAAGAACCGGTAGATCTGCGGCGCCGGATCGTCCATGGCGGCAAAGAAGCTGCAGGCCACGGCGGCGAGAATCACCGCGCTGCCGCCGTCGCCCCAGCCGAGCAAAATCCACAGGGTGGTGGCAACGATGATCGCGCTGACGGTGGAGAACACCGAGTAGAGCATCAGCCCCCGGTCGAAGAACGGCGTCAGCCGGCCCAGGCGCCAGTGCCGATACACCGCGCGCCAGGGCGAGAGGTCTTCGTTGCGGATGGCGTGCTGCAGGCTGCAACAGTCTTGCCACAGGTCGGCCCATTCAGCCAGGCGATAGAGCGCGTTGGACAGCAGCAGCGAGGCGCGCTCATCAAGGGCGGCGGCGCTCGGTTGCATATGTTCGATGTGCGCACGCAACGCCGACCAGCGTGCCGGCGATGGATCCTGCGCGGTGCCCTGCAGCCAGGCGCGGGCTTCGCTCAGCAATGGCTGCAGCTGTTCGCTCTGGACCGGGGCACGGCCTTCGAGGGCGAGCAAGGCGTCGTCGAGGGCATCGATCACCGGTAGCAGGTGGATCATTCGCCCACGTAGCTCGCGGGCATTCTTCACCGTTTGCGGCCGTGCGCCTTCATGGGACAACTGGCCGATCATCAGCTCCAGCGAGTTGAAGGTGGTGACCATCGAGACACGCAAGCCGCCGACTTTATCGGCAGTCGCCTCGCGGGCCAGGAAGGTATCGCTGTAGCGGATCGCCTCGTTGAACCAGTTGCCAGTGGCGCCAACCAGCACCGGGGTCAGGCGCCGTGGCCAGAAGATCGCTCCGACCACTGCCGCACAGACGATGCCCAGGCAGATCTCCTGGGCCCGCGACGAGGCAATGTCGAACACTGCCAGCGGGTCGTCGACCACCGGCAGGGCGATCATCGGCAGGGTGTAGCCGGCCAGCATCAACGCATAGCTGTTGGCGGTGCGCAGGTGCAGCGAGAGGAACAGCAAGGTGCCGGTCCACAGCGCCACGGCGACGGTCAAAAGCACTGGCGTCTGCACCAGCAGCGGCACCAGGAACACCGCCCCGGCAGCGCCGAGCAAGGTGCCCATGGCGCGATACAGGGCCTTGGAACTGGTGGGCCCGACGAACGGGCTGGAGACGATATACACCGTAGCCATGGCCCAGTAAGGCCGGGGCAGTTGCATGAGCAAGGCGATGTACAGGGCGATCATCGACGCGGCGAAGGTGCGCACCCCGTAGCACCAGTCGCGCGCCGGCGGCATCGAGCTGAAAAAACCGTTCACGTCGGCACGCCCGGGGTGCGCTGGGCAGCGTCTTCGAAGGCGCGCAGCACACGCAGGGTGGCCAGCAGGTCGGCTTCGTCGATGCCCTGTAGCACTTCGCGGCGCAGGCGCACCAGTTCGCCTTCGATGGCTTCGGCCAATACCCGACCGCTGGCGGTCAGGCTCAGAGCCTTGGCCCGGCGATCGACCGGATCTTCCGTACGGCAGACAAAACCTGCATTGCACAGCTGGTCGAGCAGGCGCACCAGCGACGGGCTTTCGAGCCCCGCCGCCTGGGCTACGGCGACCTGGTGCACGCCATCGCCCAGGCGCACGATCATCAGCAAAGGGACCGCGCAGGCGTCGGAAATGCCGTAGCCGGCCAGGGTCGCCTGGCAGATGCGCCGCCAGTGCCGGCCGGCCACCACCATGCCGCTGCTGATGTTGAGTTGCAGTGCGTCGAGGGTCATGAAGGGAGGTTCGTGGCTATATTCATAGTTTGCTAACTATCAATATTCTTCGATCACCGCCCCTGCCGTCAATAGTGGCTGACAAACGTCATGTTCAAGGTTGCAGTTGATCGTCCAGCTTCATGTTCAGCGCCAGCTTGCTGCCCAGGCTGATCGCCTGCTCGCGCCAGAACAGGTAACGCAGGGCGTTGTTGACCTCGCTGAAATGCACCGCCAGCTCTTCGGCAGCCTGCATCACTCCGGCCACGGCGGCCAGTTCCAGCCAGTACACGGCGGCCTTGCTGTCGACGTTGACCGTCAGCCCATGCAGCAGGCGATAGCCGACCTCGAAGCGGCAGCGTGCGTCACCGCGCTGGGCGCCGCGCAGGAACCAGCGGTAGGCCTGCTGCAGGTCGACCTGCCAGTCCTGGCTGTCGCTGTCACAGATTTCTTCTTCGTAGAGATCACCCAACGCCGCGGCGGCGTGTTCCAGGCCACGCTCGAACGCCTGCTGGTAGTACTCTGCCGCACTGGCATAGGCGACCTCCACTCCCTTGCCGAAGTAATGCTGCTGGCCGAGGTTGAACCAGGCTGCGGCACTGCCCTGCAGGGCCGCCATACGCAGCAGGTGCCCGGCCAGGGTCGGGTCGGCGCGCCAGTACTTGCCATTGAGCCAGATCCAGCCCAGGTCGTTGAGCGCGCCGACGTTGCCTTCCAGGGCCTGGGCGCGCAGGTCGTCGTACACCGCCTGCAGGTCGCTGGCTTCGTCCAGGCGGCTGATCAGGGCGAAACTCTCGCCCAGCACTGCCCGCTGGCTGGGCATGCCGACCCCGGCGTACAACCGCTGCAGGCGGCCAGGGCGGCCGGGCGCAGGGATGATCCGCTCGGGCAACAGGCGCTCAAGCAGTGGGTAGATGTTGCTTGCAGCTGACATGTTCGTCCTCATTGAACTACCCACAGATCCAACAGCGGGAGTGATGAGGCGTGATTCTGCGCACGGCCACGACAAAACCTGTCGCGAACGATTCAGTTAGGGCACTCAACTGCTTCATCCTTGATCTGGATACATAAATGGCTAATTGCCATATCACTGCGCTGGCGCCATGCTACAACCGCAAGCCTAGACAAGGACGCCACCTTTTGCCCTCCGCCACGACACGCGCCACCCTCAGCCGCCAATGGGAGTTGCTGCGCCAGTTGCCCAGCCGCTCACCGGGCATTACCAGTGCCGAGCTGGTTGGCCGCCTGCAGGACGCAGGATTCACCATCAGCAAGCGCAGCATCGAACGCGATCTCAACGAGCTTTCGCTGATTTTTCCGCTGGAGCGCAACGACAAGAGCATCCCGTACGGCTGGCACTGGGCAGCCAACGCCTGCATTGAATTGCGCGGTATCAGTGTCAGTGAGGCGCTGAGCCTGGCGCTGGTGGAAGAGGCGGTACGCCCGCTGTTGCCGGGGAGCATGCTCAAGGTGTTGGACCCGCGCTTCAGCCATGCCCGGCAGAAGCTCGAACACCTGTCGGGAGCGAACAAGGTGGCGCGCTGGCTGGACAAGGTCGCCAGCGTACGCCCGGACATGAACATGCAGGCCCCGGAAGTGCCCGACAGTATCCTCGAGACCGTGCAGCATGCGCTGCTTGAGGAATACCAGCTGCACTGCCAGTACTACTCGGCGCACAACGATAAGCTCAGCGAACTGACCCTCAACCCGCTGGCGTTGATTCAGCGCGGCCAGGTCAGCTACCTGATTGCCACCGCTGCGCCCTATACCGACATTCGCCAGTTCGCCGTGCATCGCTTTCGCAAACTGCGCATTCTCGACAGCCCCACCGAAGGCCTGCGCGCCTTCGACCTGCAAGCGTACCTGCGCAGCGACGCCCTGCAGTTCGGCGATACCGACAAGATCGAACTGCAGGCCTGGATCAGCGACAACCTCGCCCGCCTGGTGCGCGAGACGCCGCTGTCGGCCGATATGCACCTGACCCCGCTGGACGCCGGGCACCGCCTCAAAGCTACCGTCAGCAACAGCTGGCAGCTGCGCTGGTGGCTACTGAGCCAGGGTGACGGGCTGATCGTCGAGCAGCCCCTGAGCCTGCGCCAGCAAATTGCCGAAACCCTCAACAATGCTGCGGCGCAGTACCAAAGCGCCTGAGCCGCTCAGCGCTGCATGCCCCAGCGACGCACAGTGATGCGCTCCAGGGTGTTGAACACAAGGCTCTCGACCAGCAAGCCGATCAAGATCACCACCGCAAGGCCAGCGAACACCTTATCGGTGTACAGCTCGTTGCGGTTCTGGAAGATGTACCAGCCCAGCCCGCCCTTGCCGCTGGTGGCGCCGAACACCAGCTCGGCGGCGATCAGCGTGCGCCAGGCAAAGGCCCAGCCAATCTTCAGCCCCGAGAGGATCGACGGCAGCGCCGCCGGAATCAGGATATGCACGACCAGGCGCAAGCCGCGCAGGCCATAGTTGCGCCCGGCCATGCGCAGGGTCTCGGAGACGCCGAGAAAGCCGGCGTAGGTATTCAGCGCCAGGGCCCAGAGCACCGAGTGCACCAGCACAAAGATCAGGCTGTTGTCGCCCAGGCCGAACCACAGCAGCGCCAAGGGCAGCAAGGCAATCGCCGGCAAGGGGTTGAACATCGAGGTCAGGGTGCTGAGCAGGTCGCGGCCGAACTGGGTCGACACCGCCAGGCTGGTCAGGCCGAACGCAAGCACGATGCCCAGCAGGTAACCCTTGAGCAGCACCACCAGCGACACCCCAACCTTGGCCAGCAACTCGCCGCTGAGCAGGCCGTCGTACAGGGCCGCGGCGGTTTGTAAAAAGCTCGGCAGCAGCAGGTCGTTGCCCTGATAGCGGGCGATGGCTTCCCAGGCCAGAGCCAGCAGAATCAGGATCAGGCCCTTGCGCAGCCAGCCCTGTTGCCAGAGGCGCTGGCCGAGCGGCAATTGGCGCTCAAGCGGAACGCTGAGCAGCGGTTCGAGAACGACTTCGTATTCCTGACGCGGCGTAACAATCGTGGTCATGGCAAAACTCCCGGTCAGTAGGCAATGCGAATGTCGGCGAAACCCAACGCCGGGTCGTGCTCGACCTGGGCATCATCGTCGAACAGCAAGCGGTGGATACGCCGCGCCGAGGCCTGGAAATCACTGGCGCCAAGGCTTTGCAGGTTGTACTGGTGGCTGTGGATTTCAGCGCGTACCCGGCCCGGATGGGGCGACAGCAGGAGGATGCGGTTGCCGACCACCAGCGCCTCTTCGATCGAATGGGTAACGAACAACAGGGTGAAGCGCACCTCTTCCCAGAGCAGCAGCAGCTCTTCCTGCATCTTGCGCCGGGTCAAGGCGTCGAGGGCGGCGAAGGGTTCGTCCATCAGCAGGATCTTCGGCTGCATGGCCAGCGCCCGGGCAATCGCCACGCGGGCTTTCATGCCGCCCGACAGGGTATGCGGATAGGCATCGGCGAAACCCGCCAGACCGACCTTTTCCAGGTAGTGCAAGGCGCGCTGCTCAGCCTCCTTGCGCTTGAGCGTGCCCGAGGCGAGCAACGGGAACATCACGTTGTGCTTGACGGTTTTCCACGGCGGCAGCTGGTCGAATTCCTGGAACACCACGATGCGATCCGGGCCCGGGCCCTGCACGGCCTGGCCCTGCAGGCGGATCTGCCCTTCCCGGGGCTCGATGAAGCCGGCCACCGCCTTGAGCAGGGTCGACTTGCCGCAGCCCGAAGGCCCGAGCAGGACAAAGCGGTCGGCTTTGTCCACTTCGAAACTGACCTGGTGGGTAGCCCGCACCACGCGCTGCGTGGTGCGGTATTCAAGGCTTAGGTTATCTACCTGCAGCAGCGGCGGCGTGGCGACGCTGCTCAGCTTGCTGACCGTGTGGCCTGGCAATGGGGTGTTCATCCGGTCAGCTCCCTTGCAGCGGTTTCTCGTCCTGGAAGAAGTAGTCTTTCCAGGATTCGGGTTTGTGCTTGATCGCGCCCACGCGGTAGAGGAATTCGGCCAGCGGGTAGGTGTTTTTCGGCGTCACGCTGAACTCGTACTGCGGGTTGTCGATGATCTTCAGCAACGCCTCGCGGTCGATCTTGGCCTTGGTCACGCGAATGTAGGTGTCAGCTGCGGCTGCCTTGTCGTTCTGGGCAAACTCGGCGGCTTCAGCCAGGGCATCAACAAAGGCCTTGTAGGTCTTGGGGTTGTCGTTGCGGAATTTTTCGGTGGCGAACAGCACGGTCGGCGAGTTCGGGCCGAGCAGGTCGTAGGTGTTGAGCACCACGTGCACGTCCTTGTTGGCCAATACCTGGTCCTGGAACGGCGGGTTGGAGAAGTGCGCGTTGAGCTCGGTGCCGCCGGCCAGCAAGGCCGCAGTGGCATCCGGATGAGGGACGGCCAGGGTGTATTTGTCGAGGCGGTTGTATTCCTTGTCGCCCCACTGCTTGGCGGCGGCGTACTGCAAAAAGCGCGACTGCACCGAGACACCCACCGCCGGCAGGGCGATGCGGTCTTTCTCGCTGAAGTCGGCAATGGTCTTGACCTTGGGATTGCTGCTGACCAGGTAATAAGGGAAGTTACCCAGCGAAGCCACGGCTTTGACGTTCTGCCGGCCCTGGGTGCGGTCCCAGATGGTCAGCAGCGGGCCGACGCCGGCACCGGCGATGTCCACCGAGCCTGAGAGCAAGGCGTCGTTGATCGCAGCGCCGCCCGACAATTGCGTCCAGTCGACCTTGATGTCGATGCCCTGCGCCTTGCCGTGTTTTTCGATCAGGTTCTGATCGCGCACCACGTTGAGCAGCAAGTAAACGATGCCGAACTGCTCGGCAACGCGGATTTCACCTTCGGCCTGGGCCGTGGCCGGCGCCACCAGGCTGCCGGCGAGCAGGCTGGCACCCAGGCCGATACTGGCCGCCAGGCGGCTGATTGATTTGCGCATGCTGTACTCCTCGAAAGATCAGAACGGGGCATCGCCCTGGATGGTGGTGCGGTACAGCTTGCGGCGCAGGTGCGCAGGGCAGCCGCTGGCCAGGTGGATCAACGAGCGGTTGTCCCAGAACACCAGGTCATGGGGCTGCCATTGATGGCGGTAGATGTTCTGCTCGAGCACGCTGTGGGCGTAGAGCTCGGTCAGGATCTGCCGGCTTTCATCGTCGGGCAGGCCAACGATGCGGGTGGTGAAGCCTTCGCTGACAAACAGCGCCTTGCGGCCGTTTTCCGGGTGGGTGCGCACCACCGGGTGAATCACTTCCTGCACCTGCGCCAGTTGCTCGGCAGTCAGGGTCGGGCGCCAGTTGCCTTCGAACTTGGTCTCGCTGTAGCGAGCGGTATAGGAATGCGCGGCGCTGCGGCCTTCAACGGCTTTGCGCAGGGCCTCGGGCAGGCCGTCCCAGGCTTTGTGCATGTCGGCGAACAGGGTGTCGCCGCCTTCGCTGGGCAGCTCCTGGGCGTGCAGCATCGAGCCCAGGCTTGGCAGTTCCTTGTATGACAGGTCCGAGTGCCAGAACTTGCCGGCGTCGCCCAGGCCAATGTTCTGCCCGTTCTCAACGATGTTGGAGACGATGAGGATTTGCGGGTGGCCGCTGAGCAGGAACTGCTTGAGCACGTGGATCTGCAGCTCACCAAAACGGCGGCTGAAGGCGATCTGTTGTTCGGGGCTGATGCGCTGGTCGCGAAACACCAGCACATGGTGGTCGAGATGAGCCCGGTGGATCCGGGTGAAATCTTCGCCGCTGACGGGTTTGCTCAGGTCCAGGCCGATGATCTCGGCGCCGACGGCACCACTGAACGGCAGGATTTCGAAGGCTTGCTGCTGTGCGCTGTCGATGGACGACAAGGCGTTAGAGGCCGCTGACATGATTCACTCCCACGCAGAGCGCGCCCAAAGGTGCGCGCATCGATCAGAAACTCACGGTGTTCCGTGTTGGTTCGGTCGTGCGGCGCGCCGATTGGTCGGCAGGTACGCAGGGGATCGACTATAAAGTCATAAGAGGAAGAATTTAAATATCTTTAGTGCATAAGCATATGGTGAGGTTGCGGGCCTCTTCGCGGGGCAAGCCCGCCCCTACACACCCCTGTAGGAGCGGGCTTGCCCCGCGATGCTGTCAACGCTCGCGCAGCGCTTCGGCCCGGGCGCGGATGATCGGCTTGAGCAGGTAGCTCAGCACGCTCTTCTTGCCGGTGATGATGTCCACCGAAGCGACCATCCCCGGGATGATCAACAGCGGCTTCTCGTCGGTGCCCAGGTGGCTGCGCTCGGTGCGCAGCTTGATCACGTAGAAGGTGTTCTTGTCTTCGTCGGTGATGGTGTCGGCGCCGATCTGTTCGAGCTTGGCCTTGAGGCCGCCGTAGATGGTGAAGTCATAGGCGGTGAACTTGACCATCGCCTCCTGCCCCGGGTGCAGGAAGGCGATGTCTTGCGGGCGGATGCGCGCTTCGACCAGCAGGGTGTCGTCCAGCGGGACGATTTCGACCAGGTCGCTGCCCGGCTGGATTACACCGCCAACGGTGTTGACCAGCAGCTGCTTGACGATACCGCGCACCGGCGAGGTCACCAGGGTCCGGTTGACCCGGTCGTCCAGGGCCTTGCCGGTGGCCTGGGCCTTGCTCAGGTCGGTGCGCGCCTCGTTAAGCTGGGTCAGGGCTTCGCTGCGGAACTTGCCGCGGGTCTCGTCGATCTTGCGCTCGACTTCCTTGATCGCCGATTCGGCCCGCGGGATCGCCAGCGAGGTGGCATCCAGCTGGCCGCGGTTTTCAACCTCGGCACGCTTGAGGCGCAGCACTTCAACCTGGGAGATTGCGCCCTGGGCCACCAGCGGCTCGGACATGCTGATCTCCTGGCGCAGCAGCTGCAGGCTGTTGCGGTACTGGCCCTGCTTGGAACTGAACTCGCGCAGCTCTTGCTGGCGCTGTACCAGTTGCTCCTGCAGGCCGCCGATTTCGTCTTGCAGTTGCTGGCGACGGCTCTGGTACAGGGATTCTTCGTTGGCGGCCTGGCTTGGCGCAGCCTTGCGGATTTCTTCGTCGATCTTCAGCGGCCGGTCTTCAACCTCGGCGCTCAGGCGCTCGACGCGCAGGGCCATGGCCAGGCGATCAGCCTCAGTCTCGCCGACATTGGAGACAAAACGGGTGTCGTCCAGGCGCAGCAAGGGGTCGCCGACTTCGACGATCTCGCCTTCTTTGGCGTAGATCTGCGCGACGATGCCGCCTTCCAGGTTCTGGATCTTCTGCAGTTTCGACGACGGAATCGCCTTGCCTTCGCCACGGGTAACTTCGTCGATAATGGCGAAGTTGGCCCAGAGCCCGAGGAACAGGAAGAATCCGATTACCCCCCAGATGGTCAGGCGCACGATGCGCGGCGCATCTTCGATCAGCGCCTTGTTGACCTCGGGCAGCGGCTGGCCGCTGAGCGATTCGGAACCTTTGAAATACCTGCGCAGGCTGTCCTTGATCTGGCCCATATCCATCTTAAGCAACACTGATCTGCCCCTTCTTCAGCGCATCCATGACGGCGGCTTTCGGGCCATCCGCGACTATCTGCCCGCGATCGACAACTATCAGGCGGTCGACCAGTGACAACAGCGAAGCCCGGTGCGTCACCAGGACCACGGTCTTGTTCTCGATAACCGCTTGCAGGCGTTGCTTGAGGCGTTCTTCACCGGTGTTGTCCATGGCGCTGGTCGGTTCGTCGAGCAGCAGGATCTGCGGGTTGAGCAACAAGGCGCGGCCCAGGGCAACGTTCTGCCGCTGGCCACCGGAAAGATTCTGGCCACGCTCGCCGACCTGCAGCTCGTAACCTTGCGGGTGCAGCCGGGCGAATTCGTGAACCCCGGACAGCTCGGCCGCCTGCAGGACCATTTCGTCCTCGACATAGCGCGCACCGCTGACCAGGTTGTCGCGCAGGGTACCGGCCAGCAGTTGGATGTCCTGGGGCACGTAGCCGATGTTGTGGCGCAACTCGCTGACGTCGATCTGGCGGATGTCGACGCCATCGACCAGCAACGAGCCGGCATCGGCTTCATAGAGGCCGACGATGAGTTTGGCCAGCGAGCTCTTGCCCGAGCCGCTGCGACCGATGATGCCGATTTTCTCGCCGGGGCGGATCGACACATTGACGCCCTTGAGCGCCAGGTTCTGCTGGTTGGGATAAGTGAAATCGACGCCGCGAAACTCGATGGCGCCCTGCAGTACCTGACGGCTCAGCGGGCGCTCTTCGAAGTTGCGCTCTTGCGGCAGCTCCATCATCTGGTCGGTGGAGACCATGGTCACCTTGGCTTGCTGGTAACGGGTCAGCAAACCGGAAAGCTGGCCCAGCGGGCCGAGGGCCCGGCCACTGAGCATGTAGCAAGCGATCAGGCCGCCCATGCTCAGATTGCCGGCCATGATCTGGTAGACGCCAGCACAAATCAGCGCCACGCCGGCCAGTTGCTGGATCAGCAGGGTAATGTTCATCGCCAGGCCCGAGAGCACCTTGACCCGCAGCTCGAGGCGGCTGAGGGTGCCGATGGTCTGCTCCCACATGTACTGGCGTTCGCTTTCGGCGTTGTTGACCTTGACCGCATCGAGCCCGGCGAGGGTTTCGATCAGGCTCGACTGGCGCTCGGAGGCCAGGGCCATGGTCCGCTCCAGGGTCGCCACCAGCGGCTTTTGCAGGGCGTAGCCGATACCCAGGGCCAGCGGGAAGGCGATGATCGGAATCCACACCAGGTGCCCGCCAATGATGGCGATCACCAGCAGGATCAACAGGGTGAACGGCAGGTCGATGAGGCTGGTCAGGGTCAGCGAGGCAAGAAAATCGCGCAGGCCCTGGAATTCATGAATGTTCTGGGCAAAGCTGCCGACCCGTGCCGGCCGGTACTTCATGGCCATGCCGACGATGCGTTCGAACAGCGTCGCCGAGATGATCAGGTCGGTCTTCTTCCCGGCCAGGTCCAGGCACAAACTGCGCAGGCCCTTGAGAATCAGATCGAAGATGTAGGCACCGGAAATCCCCAGGGCCAGGACCCACAGGGTCGAGGTGGCCTGGTTGGGCACCACGCGGTCGTAGACGTTCATCACGAACAGCGGCGCGGCCAGGGCGATCAGGTTGATCACCAGGCTTGCGGCGATGGCGTCGATGTACAGCCAGCGGCTGCGCTTGAGGGTGTCACGGAACCACGAACGCGCACGCGGAATCAGGTTGCCGTGGTTGACGTCGAACTTGTGCTGCGGCTGGGCGAAGAACACCCGGCCACTGTAGTCGCTCAGCAACGCTTCGCGGCTGACGTGCACCTCGCCGCCGTCGCTCTCGCTGAGCAACAGGCGCGCGGTGTCCTCATTCTCCCAACCGAGCAACACCGTGCTGCGACCGTCCTTGAGCAGGAGCATCGCCGGCATGGCGATGCTCGGGATCTGCTCCAGCTTGCGTTGCAGCAAGCGCCCCTGCAGGCCGGCACGGGCCGCCGCACGCGGCAGCAGCTCCGGGCTCAGGCGCTGGGCCGGCAACGGCAGGCCGGTGGTCAGCATGGCCCGGCTGGCGGGCTTCTGGTGCAGCACGCAGAGAGACAGCAGGCTGTCCAGCAACGGATCGTCGTGCTGACTGCGTGGATCATGGCTGAGCTGGACTCGACTGACTTCTGATTCCACGCGGGCTCTCTTAACGGTTGCGGTTGGCTATAACAGTGAACCTCAGTTCATGCCTGGCAGGTTCACTTTCGGTTTAAGGTCGTTCTGCACCACGGAGGCCATCGGTGCGACAACACCCTGGCTCTTGAGCAGTTGACCAATGGTCGCTTTGATTCGGTACTGAGTAAACACTTGACTGTTCTTCACTTCAGCCAGACGGCGCTGGGCAGTGAAGAGTTCATTCTCGCTGTCGAGCAAGTCTAGCAAGGTACGTTCGCCCAGGCTGAACTGCTTCTGGTAGGCGCTGCGCACACTGTTGCTGTGATCGACGTATTGCTGGGCGATCGGCACCTGCGCATTGGCGTTGTCCATAGCGTTCCATGCCAGGCCGAGCTCCTCATTGAGCTGGCGCAAGGCATTGTTGCGAATGTCCAGCGCCTGGTTGGTCAGGTACGACTTCGATTCCAGGTCGGCCTTGTTGCTGCCGCCGGCATACAAGTTGAAACTCATACGCAGCATAGCCTGCCATTCGTTGTTGTGGCCGTTCATGCCATCCAGATCGTTATCGGCCGTCCGTCCGAGTTCTGCATCAAAACGCGGATAGAAAGTAGACTTTGCAGCCTCGTATTGCTTCTCCGCCGCGGCGATATCGGACTCTGCCGAACGCAGGATCGGGCTGCTCTCGACCATCTGCTGACGGGCTTCGTCGAGGTTGGCCGGCAACAGGTCGACAAACGGCGCAGGGCTGCTTAACTCGTCCGGCAACTGACCGACCACGCTCAGGTAGTTGGTCTTGGCATCGGCCAGGTTGGTCTGCTCGGTGATCAGGTTGTTGCGGGCCTGGGCCAGGCGCGCTTCGGCCTGGTCAAGGTCGGCCAGGCGGCCGACACCACGGGCAGTGCGCAGCTTGATCTGGTCATAGATGCGTTCGTGGCTGCGCAGGTTGTCTTCTGCCAGGCGGACCATCTCGCGACGGGTCAGGACGTCCAGGTAAACCTGGGCAACGGTCAACGCGGTGCGCTCGGAGGCGCCCAGCAGCGAGTAGGCGCGGGAGTTGACGGTGGCTTGCTGACGGCCAACTTCACTCGAGGTGGCAAAACCGTCGAAGACCATCTGCCGCAGGCGCACGCTCGACTCACCACGGTTGAGGGTTTCCCAGCGGTTGCCGGTGCTCGGGCTGTCGGTACCTTCACGGCCATAACCGGCGAGCACATCGACACGTGGCAGGTAACCACCCTTGGCGGCGCGCAGTTGGTAATCGGCAGCGATTCGGCTGTTGACCCCGGCCTGGATTTCCGGGTGTACCTCGAGGGCTTTCTGCATGGCCTCTGGCAGGCTCTGTGCTTGAACGAAACTGGTGGCGAGGACGAAAGGAAGAGCAGTGAACAGTGACGCGCGCATTTAACTTTTTTCCCAGGGACGTCTTGTCCCAAATCACAGCAGAAATCGTTGCTGCATTAGAAAATGGCAACCGGAATGACCTTATGTCGGAAACTTCCGAAGGGGTACTTGGTTCGTACGGAGGAAGAGTGGCAGCCGCTCAAATATCAATGTGACATTACGGTGCTGATTGTTTAGGATGGCAGCAGGAAGGTCAATACTTTGGCATAAACTTAATAGCCAACAGTTATCGACAATATATTGACGTCAAAAGCACCAAACATACTATTGAAACATTCCATCAGAAAGCGGCAATTCAGCGCCGGCTGGCATGGAAGCCAAATTGAACGGGTAGCCCGGAGAGTCCAATGAGCAGTGTTGTTGCCATCGTCAAAAGCATTGTTGGCCAAGTAATCGCCGTATCCCCAGAAGGGATTCAACGTGTACTCATCGAAGGTGACCGCCTGTTCGCTGGCGAGCAGGTGCTCACTGGCCTGGCCGGCGCCGTCACCCTGGAACTGGCCGACGGCCGCACCCTGGATCTGGGCCGTGACACCCAGTGGAGTGCCGAGGCCCCGGACAGCAGCACTGACCTGGCGGCAGCAACCGCCCAGGCTGCGCCTTCGGTCGAAGAGCTGCAGCAGGCCATCGCCGCCGGCGCTGACCCGACCACCGAACTCGAAGCCACCGCAGCAGGCCCGTCGGCCGCCGGTAGCGGCGGCGCGGCCGGTGGTGGCCATAGCTTCGTCATGCTCGACGCCACGGCAGGCTCGGTCGACCCGACCATTGGCTTCCCAACCGGCCCGATCGGCTTTGTCACCGGCGCTGCGACCCAGGAACTGGGCGGCCTGGACGATGCCAACAACCCCAACACCACCACGCCTACACGCGAATCCGGCCTGAGCCTGAGTGCCACGCCGTCGATCACCGAGGCGGGTGGCGTAATCATCTACACCGCCACCCTGGGCCAGCCACCGCTGACCGACCTGACCGTGACCCTGTCCAACGGCCAGGTCATCGTCATCAGCGCCGGGCAGACCAGCGGCAGCGTCAGCGTGACCATCCCGCCGAACGACACCGTGTACCTGGACGGCAGTGAGATCTCCGCGACCATCACCGGCACCACCGGCGGCGCGGGCCTGATCATCACCCCGGACACCACCCCGGCAGTGACCCAGATCACCGACACCATCGACACCACCACGGTCAGCCTGACGGCCAACCCGAGTGTCACCGAAGGCGGCGTGATCACCTACACCGCCACCCTGACCAACCCGGCGCAGACGCCGGTGACCGTCACCCTGTCCAACGGCAGCACCATCACCATCGGCGCCGGCCAGACCACCGGCACCGTTGATGTGCAGACGCCGCCGAACGACGTCTACAACAACGGCAGCAGCGTCAGCACCACCATCACTGGCGCCACTGGTGGCAACTTCGAGAACCTGGTACCGAACCCGAACCCGGCGGTCACCACCATCACCGACTCGATCGATGACACCGGCCTGAGCCTGAACGCCACCGGCAGCGTCGCCGAAGGCGGCTCGATCATCTACACCGCGACCCTGACCAACCCGGCCGGCACCCCGGTGACCGTGACCCTGAGCAACGGCGCGGTGATCACCATCGCCGCCGGCCAGACCGAAGGCAGCGTCACCGTGCCGGCGCCGAGCGATGACGTGTATGTCGATGCCGGCAACGTCAGCGTCAGCATCGACAAGGTCGATGGCGGCAACTTCGAAAACCTGGTGGTCAGCAACCAGCCGGCGGTCACCGAAGTTACCGACACCATCGATACTTCGACTGTCACCCTGACCGCGAACAGCAGTGTTGCTGAAGGCGGCGTGGTCACTTACACCGCTTCGGTTACTGCGCCGGTGACTGGCTCTGCGCTGGTTATTACTCTGGCCAATGGTCAGCAGATCACTATTCCTGTTGGTCAGAGCACTGGCTCGGTTGAGTTTGTTGCGCCGAACAACGTGCACACTACCAATCCGGACCTGACCAACAGCATCACTGGCACCACCGGCGGCAACTACGAGAAGCTGGACACTGCCGGTAATCCGGTGACTACCGTTACTGATGGTCCAGGTACTGACGACACTACCGGTCTTAAGCTGACCGCTACCGGCTCGGTTGCTGAAGGTGGTTCGATTGTTTATACCGCCACGCTGACCAACCCGGCTGGCACCGAAATGAAGGTGACCCTGAGCAATGGTGAAGTGATCACCATTGCTGCGGGGCAGACTGAAGGCAGCATTACCGTTGCTGCGCCTGCCGATGATGTCTACATCGACGCCGGTGAAGTCAGCGTCACTGTTACCGGCACCACTGGCGGCGACTTCGAAAAAGTTGCTGTAGATGGCACTCCGGCTGTAACGCAAGTTACTGACACCATTGATACTTCGACTGTCACTTTGACAGCGAACAGCAGTGTTGCTGAAGGCGGCGTAGTTACTTACACCGCTTCGGTGACTGCGCCGGTTACCGGTTCTGCGCTGGTTATTACTTTGGCCAATGGTCAGCAGATCACTATTCCTGTTGGTCAGAGCACTGGTTCGGTTGAGTTTGTTGCGCCGAACAACGTGCACACCACCAACCCGGACCTGACCAACAGCATCACCGGCACCACCGGCGGTAACTACGAGAAGCTGGACACTGCGGGCAACCCAGTGACCACCGTTACCGACGGTCCAGGTACTGACGACACTACCGGCCTGAAGCTGACCGCCACCGGCTCCGTCGCTGAAGGCGGCGAGATCGTCTACACCGCCACGCTGACCAACCCGGCTGGCACCGAAATGAAAGTCACCCTGAGCAACGGTGAAGTCATCACCATTGCCAAAGGCCAGACCGAAGGCAGCATTACCCTGCCGGCGCCGGCGGATGACGTGTACGTCGATGCCGGTGAAGTTAGCGTGACCATCACTGGCACCATTGGCGGCGATTTCGAGAAAGTCGAAGTCGACCCGGCTGCTGCCGTGACCGAAGTCACCGACACCATCGACACTTCGACCGTCACCCTGACCGCTACCCCAAGCGTCACTGAAGGCGGTGTCGTCACCTACACCGCTTCGGTTACTGCGCCAGTGACTGGCTCTGCGCTGGTTATTACTTTGGCCAATGGTCAGCAGATCACTATTCCTGTTGGTCAGAGCACTGGTTCGGTTGAGTTTGTTGCGCCGAACAACGTGCACACCACCAACCCGGACCTGACCAACAGCATCACCGGCACCACCGGCGGTAACTACGAGAAGCTGGACACTGCGGGCAACCCAGTGACCACCGTTACCGACGGTCCAGGTACTGACGACACTACCGGCCTGAAGCTGACCGCCACCGGCTCCGTCGCTGAAGGCGGCGAGATCGTCTACACCGCCACGCTGACCAACCCGGCTGGCACCGAAATGAAGGTCACTCTGAGCAACGGTGAAGTCATCACCATCGCCAAGGGCCAGACCGAAGGCAGCATCACTGTTCCGGCTCCTGAAGACGACGTGTACGTCGATGCTGGCGAAGTCAGCGTGACCATCACTGGCACCACTGGCGGCGATTTCGAGAAAGTCGAAGTCGACCCGGCTGCTGCCGTGACCGAAGTCACCGACACCATCGACACCAGCACCGTCACCCTGACCGCGACTCCAAGCGTCACCGAAGGCGGTGTCGTCACCTACACCGCTTCGGTTACTGCGCCAGTAACTGGTTCGAACCTGGTGATCACTCTGGCCAACGGTCAGCAAATCACCATCCCGGTCGGCCAAAGCTCGGGCACCGTGGACTTCGTTGCACCGAACAACGTGCACACCACCAACCCGGATCTGACCAACAGCATCACCGGCACCACCGGCGGTAACTACGAGAAGCTGGATACCGCTGGTAATCCGGTAACTACCGTTACTGATGGCCCAGGCACCGATGACACTACCGGTCTGAAACTCACCGCGACTGGCTCGGTTGAAGAAGGTGGTTCGATTGTTTACACCGCCACGCTGACCAACCCGGCGGGCACCGAAATGAAGGTCACCCTGAGCAATGGTGAAGTCATCACCATCGCCAAGGGCCAGACCGAAGGCAGCATCACCCTTCCGGCGCCGGCTGATGACGTGTACGTCGATGCCGGTGAAGTCAGCGTTACTGTGACTGGCACTACCGGTGGCGACTTCGAGAAGCTGGCTGTGGATAACACTCCAGCCGTGACCGAAGTCACCGACACCATCGATACTTCGACCGTCACTCTGACCGCGACTCCGAGCGTGACCGAAGGCGGCGTTGTCACCTATACCGCTTCGGTCACTGCGCCAGTGACCGGCTCTGCGTTGGTGATCAACCTGGCCAACGGCCAACAGATCACCATCCCAGTCGGCCAAAGCTCCGGCACCGTGGACTTCGTTGCACCAAACAACGTGCACACCACCAACCCGGATCTGACCAACAGCATCACCGGCACTTCGGGCGGTAACTACGAGAAGCTGGACACTGCAGGTAATCCGGTGACCACCGTTACTGATGGTCCAGGTACTGATGACACCACCGGTCTCAAGCTGACCGCGACGGGTTCGGTTGAAGAAGGTGGTTCGATTGTTTACACCGCCACCCTGACCAACCCAGCCGGCACCGAGATGAAAGTCACCCTGAGCAATGGTGAAGTCATCACCATTGCTGCGGGTCAGACTGAAGGCAGCATCACTGTTCCAGCTCCAGAAGACGACGTGTACGTCGATGCTGGCGAAGTCAGCGTGACCGTGACCGGTACCACCGGTGGCGACTTCGAGAAGCTGGCTGTGGATAACACCCCTGCTGTCACCGAAGTCACCGACACTATCGATACGTCGACCGTCACCCTGACTGCGACTCCGAGCGTGACTGAAGGCGGCGTTGTCACCTACACCGCTTCGGTTACTGCGCCAGTGACTGGCTCCGCGCTGGTGATCAACCTGGCCAACGGTCAGCAAATCACCATTCCAGTCGGCCAGAGCAGCGGCACCGTGGACTTCGTTGCACCGAACAACGTGCACACCACCAACCCGGATCTGACCAACAGCATCACCGGCACCACCGGTGGTAACTACGAGAAGCTGGACACGGCGGGCAACCCGGTGACCACCGTTACTGATGGTCCAGGTACCGATGACACTACCGGTCTCAAGCTGACTGCGACTGGTTCGGTTGAAGAAGGTGGTTCGATTGTTTACACCGCCACGCTGACCAACCCGGCGGGCACCGAAATGAAGGTCACCCTGAGCAATGGTGAAGTCATCACCATCGCCAAGGGCCAGACCGAAGGCAGCATCACCCTGCCGGCGCCGGCTGATGACGTGTACGTCGATGCCGGTGAAGTCAGCGTTACTGTGACTGGCACTACCGGTGGTGACTTCGAGAAGCTGGCTGTGGATAACACTCCAGCCGTCACCGAAGTGACTGACACCATCGATACTTCGACTGTCACTCTGACCGCTACCCCAAGCGTCACCGAAGGCGGTGTCGTCACCTATACCGCTTCGGTCACTGCGCCAGTGACCGGCTCTGCGTTGGTGATCAACCTGGCCAACGGCCAACAGATCACTATCCCTGTGGGTTCCAGCTCGGGCACCGTGGACTTCGTTGCACCGAACAACGTGCACACTACCAACCCGGACCTGACTAACAGCATCACCGGTACCACCGGAGGTAACTACGAGAAACTGGACACTGCGGGCAACCCGGTGACCACCGTTACTGATGGTCCAGGTACCGATGACACTACCGGTCTCAAGCTGACTGCGACTAGCTCGGTTGAAGAAGGTGGTTCGATTGTTTACACCGCCACACTGACCAACCCAGCCGGCACCGAGATGAAGGTGACCCTGAGCAATGGTGAAGTCATCACCATCGCCAAAGGCCAGACCGAAGGCAGCATCACCCTGCCGGCGCCGGCGGATGACGTGTACATCGACGCCGGTGAAGTCAGTGTCACTGTGACCGGTACCACCGGTGGCGACTTCGAGAAGCTGGCTGTGGATAACACTCCAGCCGTGACCGAAGTCACCGACACCATCGATACTTCGACCGTCACTCTGACCGCGACTCCGAGCGTGACCGAAGGCGGCGTTGTCACCTACACTGCTTCCGTTACTGCGCCAGTGACCGGTTCTGCGCTGGTCATCAACCTGGCCAACGGCCAACAGATCACCATCCCGGTCGGCTCCAGCTCGGGTACCGTGGACTTCGTTGCACCGAACAACGTGCACACCACCAACCCGGATCTGACCAACAGCATCACCGGTACCACCGGTGGTAACTACGAGAAGCTGGATACAGCCGGCAACCCGGTGACCACCGTTACCGACGGACCTGGCACCGATGACACTACCGGCCTGAAGCTGACCGCCACCGGCTCCGTCGCTGAAGGCGGCGACATCATCTACACCGCTACGCTGACCAATCCAGCTGGCACCGAGATGAAAGTCACCCTGAGCAATGGTGAAGTCATCACCATCGCCAAGGGCCAGACCGAAGGCAGCATCACCCTGCCGGCGCCGGCTGATGACGTGTACGTCGATGCCGGTGAAGTCAGCGTTACTGTGACTGGCACTACCGGTGGTGACTTCGAGAAACTGGCTGTGGATAACACTCCAGCCGTCACCGAAGTGACTGACACCATCGACACCAGCACCGTCACTCTGACCGCTACTCCAAGCGTTACCGAAGGCGGCGTGGTTACCTATACCGCCTCGGTTACTGCTCCAGTGACCGGTTCTGCGTTGGTCATCAACCTGGCCAACGGCCAACAGATCACCATCCCTGTGGGTTCCAGCTCGGGCACCGTGGACTTCGTTGCACCGAACAACGTGCACACCACCAACCCGGACCTGACTAACAGCATCACCGGTACCACCGGAGGTAACTACGAGAAACTGGACACTGCGGGCAACCCGGTGACCACCGTTACTGATGGTCCAGGTACCGATGACACTACCGGTCTCAAGCTGACTGCGACTAGCTCGGTTGAAGAAGGTGGTTCGATTGTTTACACCGCCACCCTGACCAACCCAGCCGGCACCGAGATGAAAGTCACCCTGAGCAATGGTGAAGTCATCACCATCGCCAAGGGCCAGACCGAAGGCAGCATTACCCTGCCTGCGCCGGCGGATGACGTGTACGTCGATGCCGGTGAAGTTAGCGTGACCATCACTGGCACCATTGGCGGCGATTTCGAGAAAGTCGAAGTCGACCCGGCTGCTGCCGTGACCGAAGTCACCGACACCATCGACACTTCGACCGTCACCCTGACCGCTACCCCAAGCGTCACTGAAGGCGGTGTCGTCACCTATACCGCTTCGGTCACTGCGCCAGTGACCGGCTCTGCGTTGGTCATCAACCTGGCCAACGGCCAACAGATCACTATCCCGGTCGGCCAAAGCTCCGGCACCGTGGACTTCGTTGCACCAAACAACGTGCACACCACCAATCCGGACCTGACCAACAGCATCACCAGCACCACCGGTGGTAATTACGAGAAGCTGGACACTGCGGGCAACCCAGTGACCACCGTCACCGACGGTCCAGGCACCGATGACACTACTGGTCTGAAACTCACCGCGACTGGCTCGGTTGAAGAGGGTGGTTCGATTGTTTACACCGCCACCCTGACCAATCCGGCTGGCACCGAAATGAAGGTCACCCTGAGCAATGGTGAAGTCATCACCATCGCCAAAGGCCAGACCGAAGGCAGCATCACCCTGCCGGCGCCGGAAGACGACGTGTACGTCGATGCGGGCGAAGTCAGCGTCACTGTCACTGGTACTACCGGCGGCGACTTCGAGAAACTGGCTGTGGATAACACCCCGGCCGTAACCGAAGTGACTGACACCATCGATACGTCGACTGTCACCCTGACTGCGACGCCAAGCGTTACCGAAGGCGGCGTGGTTACCTATACCGCCTCGGTTACTGCTCCAGTGACCGGTTCTGCGTTGGTCATCAACCTGGCCAACGGCCAACAGATCACCATCCCTGTGGGTTCCAGCTCGGGCACCGTGGACTTCGTTGCACCGAACAACGTGCACACTACCAACCCGGACCTGACTAACAGCATCACCGGTACCACCGGAGGTAACTACGAGAAACTGGACACTGCGGGCAACCCGGTGACCACCGTTACTGATGGTCCAGGTACCGATGACACTACCGGTCTCAAGCTGACTGCGACTAGCTCGGTTGAAGAAGGTGGTTCGATTGTTTACACCGCCACCCTGACCAACCCAGCCGGCACCGAGATGAAAGTCACCCTGAGCAATGGTGAAGTCATCACCATTGCTGCGGGTCAGACTGAAGGCAGCATCACTGTTCCAGCTCCAGAAGACGACGTGTACGTCGATGCTGGCGAAGTCAGCGTGACCGTGACCGGTACCACCGGTGGCGACTTCGAGAAGCTGGCTGTGGATAACACCCCTGCTGTCACCGAAGTCACCGACACTATCGATACGTCGACCGTCACCCTGACTGCGACTCCGAGCGTGACTGAAGGCGGCGTTGTCACCTACACCGCTTCGGTTACTGCGCCAGTGACTGGCTCCGCGCTGGTGATCAACCTGGCCAACGGTCAGCAAATCACCATTCCAGTCGGCCAGAGCAGCGGCACCGTGGACTTCGTTGCACCGAACAACGTGCACACCACCAACCCGGATCTGACCAACAGCATCACCGGCACCACCGGTGGTAACTACGAGAAGCTGGACACGGCGGGCAACCCGGTCACCACCGTCACCGACGGCCCAGGCACCGATGACACTACCGGTCTGAAACTCACCGCGACTGGCTCGGTTGAAGAAGGCGGTTCGATTGTTTACACCGCCACGCTGACCAACCCGGCGGGCACCGAGATGAAAGTCACCCTGAGCAATGGTGAAGTGATCACCATCGCCAAGGGCCAGACCGAAGGCAGCATTACCCTGCCTGCGCCGGCGGATGACGTGTACGTCGATGCCGGTGAAGTTAGCGTGACCATCACTGGCACCATTGGCGGCGATTTCGAGAAAGTCGAAGTCGACCCGGCTGCTGCCGTGACCGAAGTCACCGACACCATCGACACTTCGACCGTCACCCTGACCGCTACCCCAAGCGTCACTGAAGGCGGTGTCGTCACCTATACCGCTTCGGTCACTGCGCCAGTGACCGGCTCTGCGTTGGTGATCAACCTGGCCAACGGCCAACAGATCACTATCCCGGTCGGCCAAAGCTCCGGCACCGTGGACTTCGTTGCACCAAACAACGTGCACACCACCAATCCGGACCTGACCAACAGCATCACCAGCACCACCGGTGGTAATTACGAGAAGCTGGACACTGCGGGCAACCCAGTGACCACCGTCACCGACGGTCCAGGCACCGATGACACTACTGGTCTGAAACTCACCGCGACTGGCTCGGTTGAAGAGGGTGGTTCGATTGTTTACACCGCCACCCTGACCAATCCGGCTGGCACCGAAATGAAGGTCACCCTGAGCAATGGTGAAGTCATCACCATCGCCAAAGGCCAGACCGAAGGCAGCATCACCCTGCCGGCGCCGGAAGACGACGTGTACGTCGATGCGGGCGAAGTCAGCGTCACTGTCACTGGTACTACCGGCGGCGACTTCGAGAAACTGGCTGTGGATAACACCCCTGCTGTCACCGAAGTGACTGACACCATCGATACTTCGACTGTCACCCTGACTGCGACGCCAAGCGTCACCGAAGGTGGCGTGGTCACCTACACCGCTTCGGTTACTGCGCCAGTGACTGGCTCCGCGCTGGTGATCAACCTGGCCAACGGTCAGCAAATCACCATTCCAGTCGGCCAGAGCAGCGGCACCGTGGACTTCGTTGCACCGAACAACGTGCACACCACCAACCCGGACCTGACTAACAGCATCACCGGTACCACTGGTGGTAACTACGAGAAACTGGATACCGCAGGTAATCCGGTGACCACCGTTACTGATGGTCCAGGTACTGATGACACTACCGGTCTCAAGCTGACCGCCACCGGCTCCGTCGCTGAAGGCGGCGACATCGTCTACACCGCTACGCTGACTAACCCAGCGGGCACCGAAATGAAGGTGACCCTGAGCAATGGTGAAGTCATCACCATCGCCAAGGGCCAGACCGAGGGCAGCATTACCCTGCCTGCGCCGGCGGATGACGTGTACGTCGATGCCGGTGAAGTTAGTGTGACCATCACTGGCACTACTGGCGGCGATTTCGAGAAAGTCGAAGTCGATCCGGCTGCCGCTGTAACTGAAGTCACCGATACCATCGACACCAGCACCGTCACCCTGACCGCGACTCCAAGCGTCACCGAAGGCGGCGTGGTTACCTACACCGCTTCGGTTACTGCGCCAGTAACTGGTTCGAACCTGGTGATCACTCTGGCCAACGGTCAGCAAATCACCATCCCGGTCGGCCAAAGCAGCGGCACCGTGGACTTCGTTGCACCAAACAACGTGCACACCACCAACCCGGACCTGACCAACAGCATCACCGGCACCACCGGTGGTAACTACGAGAAACTGGATACCGCTGGTAATCCGGTTACTACCGTTACTGATGGCCCAGGCACTGACGACACCACTGGCCTGAAGCTGACTGCCACCGGCTCCGTCGCTGAAGGCGGCGACATCATCTACACCGCCACGCTGACCAACCCGGCGGGCACCGAGATGAAAGTCACCCTGAGCAACGGTGAAGTGATCACCATTGCTGCGGGTCAGACTGAAGGCAGCATCACTGTTCCAGCTCCAGAAGACGACGTGTACGTCGATGCTGGCGAAGTCAGCGTGACCGTGACCGGTACCACCGGCGGCGACTTCGAGAAGCTGGCTGTGGATAACACCCCAGCCGTCACCGAAGTGACTGACACTATCGATACGTCGACTGTCACTTTGACCGCGACTCCAAGCGTTACCGAAGGCGGCGTGGTTACCTATACCGCCTCGGTTACTGCTCCGGTGACCGGCTCTGCACTGGTGATCAACCTGGCCAACGGTCAGCAAATCACCATCCCTGTAGGTTCCAGCACCGGCACCGTGGACTTCGTTGCACCAAACAACGTGCACACCACCAACCCAGACCTGACCAACAGCATCACCGGCACCACCGGCGGTAACTACGAGAAGCTGGACACTGCGGGCAACCCGGTGACCACCGTCACCGACGGTCCAGGCACCGACGACACCACCAGCCTCAAGCTGACCGCGACTCCAACGGTCAATGAAGGCGGGTCGATCACTTACACCGCGACGCTGACCAATCCGGCCGGCACCGAGATGAAGGTCACCCTGAGCAACGGTGAAGTCATCACCATCGCCAAGGGGCAAACAGAAGGCAAGATCACCATCGATGCCCCAAGCGACGATGTGTACATCGACGCCGATAAGCTGAGCGTGACGGTCACTGGCACCACCGGTGGCGATTTCGAACAGCTGACCGTGAGCAACGTACCGGCAGTGACCAACGTCACTGACACCATCGACACCAGCACCGTGACCCTGACCGCCAGCACCAACAGCGTGGTCGAAGGCGGCGTGGTCACCTACACCGCCAAAGTCAGCGCGCCTGTAACCGGCTCCGACCTGGTCATCAGCCTGGCCAACGGCCAGAAGATCACCATCCCTGTAGGTTCCAGCACCGGCACCGTGGACTACGTTGCGCCAAACAACGTACACACCACCAACCCTGCCCTGACCAACAGCATCACCGGTACCACCGGCGGTAACTACGAGAAGCTCGATAGCGCCGGCAACACCACCGTCACCGTCACCGATGGCCCGGGTACCAAGGACAACACCGGCCTGTCGCTGACGGCTACCGACACCGTGGCAGAAGGCGGCAAGATCACCTACGTGGCCAAGCTGACCAACCCGGCCGGCACCGAAATGAAGGTCACTTTGAGCAACGGTGAAGTCATCACCATCGCCAAGGGCCAGACCGAAGGCAAGATCACCATCGATGCCCCGAGCGACGATGTCTACATCGACGCCGGCAAGCTGAGCGTGACCGTCACCAGCACCACCGGTGGCGATTTCGAACAGCTGACCGTGAGCAACGTACCGGCAGTGACCAACGTCACTGACACCATCGACACCAGCACCGTGACCCTGACCGCCAGCACCAACAGCGTGGTCGAAGGCGGCGTAGTGACCTACACCGCCAAAGTCAGCGCGCCGGTTACCGGCTCCGACCTGGTCATCAGCCTGGCCAACGGCCAGAAGATCACCATCCCTGTAGGTTCCAGCACCGGCACCGTGGACTACGTTGCACCGAACAACGTGCACACCACCAATCCGACCCTGACCAACAGCATCACCGGCACCACCGGTGGCAACTACGAGAAACTGGTCAGCACTGGCAACACCAGCACCACCGTCACCGACGGCCCGGGCACCAAGGACTCCACCAGCCTGATCCTGACCGCGACGCCGACCGTGGCTGAAGGTGGCTCGATCACTTACGTGGCCAAGCTGAGCAACCCGGCGGGCACCGAGATGAAAGTGACCCTGAGCAACGGTGAGACCATCACCATTGCCAAGGGCCAGACCGAGGGCAAGGTAACCATCGCCGCCCCTGGCGATGATGTGTACATCGATGCCGGTAGCGTCAGTGCGAAAATCACTGGCAGCACCGGTGGTGACTTCGAAGAACTGAAGATCGACGGCTCGTCCGCCGTGACCAGCGTCACCGACACCATCGACACCACCAACCTGACCCTGAGCGCCACGCCATCGGTTGCCGAAGGTGGCAACATCATCTACACCGCGACCTTGAGCAACAAGGCGCAGACCGCGGTCACCGTGACCCTGAGCAACGGTGCGACGATCACCATCGAGGCCGGCAAGACCACCGGCACTGCCAGCGTGCCTGCGCCAGCGGATGACGTGTACATCGATGCCGGCAGTGTCAACGCGACCATTACCGGCGCCAGCGGTGGCAACTTCGAAGACCTGGCAATCAGCAAGCAGCCAGCTGTCACCCAGGTGACCGATACCATCGACACCACCACCGTCAGCATCACCGGCACCACCTCGGTGGCCGAAGGTGACTCGGCCAACTACACCCTGACCCTGACCAACAAGGCGCAAACCGATGTGGTCATCAAGCTGACCTATACCGGTACCGCCACCAATGGTGCGGACTACACCGGCGTGGCCACCGTGGTGATCAAGGCCGGTAGCAACACCGGTACCTTCAGCGTGCCGATCATCCGTGACGGCATTGCCGAGAGCGCCGAGAACTTCACCGTGAAGATCGACTCGGCCACTGGCGGCAACTTCGAGAACCTGGCGATCAGCGGCAGCGCTGGCAGTGTCACCACCACCATTGTCAGCAACGAGGCACCGGTTGCCGCGGGCGGCGCCGTGACGGGTACCGAAGACACCGACCTGGTGCTGAGCTGGGCCAACTTCGGCATCACCGATGCCGACACCCCGGCAGCCAACCTGGGCCTGACCATCACCAAACTGCCTGCCGACGGCGTGCTGCAGTACAAAGATGGCAACGTCTGGAAAACCCTGACTGAAGCCGACGCTGGCAAGGTCTTCAGCAAGGCCGACATCGACGCTGGCAAGCTGAAGTTCGTGCCGGATCGCAACGAGTCGGGCATCGATGCCAACGGCGGCACCGGCGTCGGCAACAAAGAAGCCGACTACGCACAGATCAAGTACAAGCCAACCGACGGCCAGGGCCTGGGCAACGAAGCCACCATCAAGGTCGATATCACCCCGGTGGCCGACAAGCCTGACCTGAACATCGGCAGCAACAACGTCAACTCGATTGGCCTGGTCAAAGAGACCTGGAACAGCCTCAACGGCCTGGGCACCAACGGCAACGGCATCACCGGCGATGCGCTGAAAACTGTGTTCGACAACTCGGGCAAGGCCAACAGCAGCTCGCAGGTCACCAACGCCCAGTCGGACGCCAGCGTCGTCGGCGGTTCGGGCTCGAAGACCTCCGGCCTGATCTACCTCGAAGCGGGCAAGACCTACAGCTTCAGCGGTGTCGGCGATGACAGCCTGCTGATCACCATCGGCGGCAAGAATGTGGCCCAGGCGACCTGGGGCGCAGGCGGTGCGATCAGTGGTTCGTTCAAGCCGACCATCAGCGGCTACTACACCCTGGACATCTACCACGCCAACCAGAGCGGCCCGGGCAGCTATGACGTCAACCTGTCGGTCAACGGCAGCACCCCGGTTGACCTGAGCAACGCCAACATCCCGATGTACCCGGGCGTGAACGAGCTGACCAACGCCGGCGTTACCGTTGGCGAGCTGCACGGTGCCAACGGCGAGGGTTACTACCAGGGCTACAAGCTCAATGAAGGCGCCGAGAACGGCACCGTCAAGCTGGTCGGTATCGCCACCAACCTCACCGACACCGATGGCTCGGAAACCCTCAACGTCAAGCTCGGCGGTATTCCGGCAGGCTCGGTGCTCAGCGATGGCGCCGGCCACACTGTCACCGTCGGCAAGGGCGAAGTCGATGTCACCGGCTGGAACCTCAACGGCCTGAGCATCAAGCCGCCAGCCTACTACCAGGGCCAGTTCGATGTGACCGTCACTTCGCGGGCAACCGAGAAGGCCAACGGCAGCACCGACTTCACCCAGGGCACCATCAAGGTCACCGTTTACCCGGATACCTACACCACCAGCAACCTGACGGCCGAGAACGACAGCCGCGAGCTTGGCACCGGCAACGACATCGTCGTCGCCGACGTCAACGGCCTGCACGTGGTACCGGGGCAGGACTACAACCTGGCGTTCATCGTCGATACCTCCGGCAGTATGAAAGCCGCCGGTGTCGACGATGCGCAAAAGTCCCTGCAGTCGGTGTTCGACACCCTGGCCAACAGCGTCAAGGGTGCGCAGTCGGGTACCGTGAACATCCTGCTGGTGGACTTCTCCAGCCAGGTGAACAAGTCAGTCTCGGTCAACCTGTCCGATGCCGGCTCGCTGCAAGCGCTGAAAGATGCGCTCAAGGCCATGTACTCCGACGGCGGCACCAACTATGAGGACGCCTTCAAGACCACGGCCAACTGGTTCCAGACCCTGAAGAATGCCGGCAACACCGGTAGCAACCAGACGTTCTTCATTACCGACGGCCAACCGACCTTCCACCAGGCCAACGAGCAAGGCAACCCGCAGCTGGCCAACTCCGGCTGGACCCTGGACAGCTTCCTCCAGGCGATCAACTACAAGCCTGGCGATACGCTGAACCGCTACCAGCTGGACAGCAACAACCGGGTCAGTATCGACGCCGACGGTAACCTCAATGCCCAGTACAAGTACTACGGCAGCTGGTACACCTCGACCTCGGGCACCATTCGTGCCCAGGGCGACGGCACCTTCGAGCTGTCCAGCCGTTCCGGTTGGGGCAATGGCACCAGCAACGACACCTGGAACAACTCGCTGGACGGCTTCAAGATCCTCAGCGGGCTGTCCAGCGTTGAAGCCATCGGCCTCAACAGTGGCGTCAACGTCAACGACCTCAAGCCGTTCGACAGTGACGGCAAGCCGCAGACCAACATCGACCCGAGCAAGCTGGCCGAGGCGATCCTCGGACACACCGAGGCCACCAAGCCGGGCAACGATACGGTCAGCGGCGGCGACGGCCACGACATCCTGTTCGGCGACCTGGTCAGCTTCGACTCGATCGCCGGCAACGGTGTCGAGGCCATGCAGGCCTACGTGGCCGGCAAGCTGGGCGTAGCCCTGGGTGACGTCGATGGCCGTGTGCTGCACCAGTACATCAGCGAGCACGTCAGCGAGTTCGATGTGTCGCGCAGCAACGATGGCGCCGACATCCTCATCGGTGGCGACGGCAACGACATTCTCTTCGGCCAGGGTGGCAACGACTACCTCGATGGCGGCAAGGGCAATGACATCCTGCTCGGTGGTACCGGCAACGACACACTGCTGGGCGGTGAAGGCAACGACATCCTCATCGGCGGCAAGGGCGATGACATCCTGATCGGTGGCAGCGGTGCCGACACCTTCGTGTGGAAGGCCGGCGACACCGGCAAGGACGTGATCAAGGACTTCAAGGCTGCCGAAGGCGACCGTCTGGACCTGAGCGACCTGCTCCAGGGCGAGAAGGCCAGCACCATCGACAACTACCTGAAGATCACCACGGTCAACGGTGAGTCGACGCTGCAGGTCAGCTCCGAAGGCAAGCTCAATGCCACAGGTGGCCTGGCCAATGCCGATGTGACGATCAAGCTGGAAGGCGTCAACTGGGCCAATACCACGATCAACTCGCTGGTAACCGGTGCCGACCCGACCATCAAGATCGACCACTCCAACAGCTGATCCACGGCCTGCGCCAGCCCTCCCGGGGCTGGCGCGGTGCTGCGGACTTTGCCTGCACCGTATTCACAGCGCATACTCGCTCGCCGGGGCTAGACGCCCGGCCAGCTTGGCCTATGCTGCTGACTGCGGATACGGACTGACATTCAGAGGGATACCCCATGTTCTACGTGCAACGCGATGCACAGGGCCAACTGGTCCGGGTAGAGGCCGCACCCTACGCCGAATACACGGAGATGCTCCCGGCCGACCATGCCGAGGTCCAGGAGTGGTTTGCCGACGACGTGGTCGAGAACAGCCTCAAGCAGCTCAAACAGAGTGACCTGGACATGATCCGGGTGCTTGAGGACTTGATCGAAGTGCTGACCACCAAAGGCGTGATCAGCATCACCGACCTGCCGCCCGGCGCCCAGGCCAAACTGCTCAGCCGCTCCAATGCCCGCCAGGTGCTGGGCGGGCTGACCAACCTGATCGACGACAGTGAAGAAAACGGCGGCCTGATCTGACCGCTGCAGGCCCGTTGCGGGCCTGCACGTCCTGCTCAACGCCAGGGTGCCGGCTCGCCGACCAGGCGTCCCTGAACCCCCTGAATACCCATCTCGCGCAATACCTTGAGCTCACCTTCAGTCTCGACCCGCTCGGCGATCAGCGGCAAGTCGATGCTGTGCGCTGCGCGCTGGATCGCTTCAATGAACAGGCGCTTGTGCCGTTCGTGGTCGATGGCGCGAATGTAACTGCCATCGATCTTGAGGTAGGCCAGGCCCAGGTGCGCCAGGTTGCCGATCATGCTGAAGCGCCCACCAAAGCGCTGCAGGCTGAGGCTGAAGCCCAGGGCCCGCAGGCGCCGGGTGAGTTGCTCGAGCACGGCCTGTTCCGGCAGTTGCTCTTCGCCGATCTCCAGGGTCAGGCGCGGGCCGAGCACGGCGTTCTGGGCAAGCAGGTCATAGACCCGCTGCAATGCCTTGGGGTCAGCCAGGGTTGCGGCCGACAGGTTCAGCGCCAGGGCTTCCTTGTGGCTGTGCATGTGCTTGAGCACTTGCTCAAGCATCAGCACATCGAGCCGCGCCGACCAGCCAAAACGCTCCAGCCACGGCAGGAAGCGCCCGGCGGCAATGGCCTGGCCCTGGGTATCGAGCACCCGCGAAATGACCTTGTAATGCAACACGCGCTCCGGCGCTTCACAGGCCACTACCGGCTGGAAAAACAACTGGAAACGCCCTTGCTGCAGTGCTTCATCCAGCAAGGAATGCCAGGCGTGGTGGGTATCGGCGGCTTGCGGCGCGGTGCCTTGCTCCAGGCACACCCAGCCCGGCTCCAGCTGGCTCTCGGCGCGGGCCAGGGCCTCGTCGGCGAGCTTGAGCAAGGCCTGCGGATCGTCGCCCGGGCTGTAGGGCGCCATGCCGATGCAGGCAACCGGGGTGACATCGCTGGCGCCGGTGTCGGCCAGGCTCTGCAGGGTCACTTCCAGGGCCTGGGCCAGCTGGATCGCCTCTTCGTGCACCAGCCCCGGCGCCAGCACGGCAAATTCGCCGCCGCGGCTGCGGGTGATCAGGTTGTTGGTTTCCGGGTAGTTGGCGCAAGTGCGTTGCAGTTGCTGGCCGACCGCCTGTAGCAACTGGTCGGTTCGCTGGCCGCCCAGGCGCTGGTTGAGCCCGGCCAGGTCCTTGACCCGCAGCAACAGCAGGTAGCCCGGGCGCGCCTCTTCGAGGTTGCTGACCAAGGCGTTGAGCTGCATCTCGAAATAGCGGCGGTTGGCAAGGCCGGTGAGGCTGTCCTGATACGACTCGACCCGCAGCTTTTCACTGCGCTCGGCCTGCTCCTGGAAAAGCGCCTTGAGCTTTTCGACCATCTGGTTCATGGCCTGCACAACCCGGCGCAGCTCAGGGGTACGCGGCAAATCCGGCAGGCTGAGGAACTCACGCCGGGCAATGGCGTGGGACTGCGCCACCATGTAGTCCAGCGGCTTGAGCTGGCGACGCAGCAGCAAGGCGCCAAGCACCGCACTCAGGGCGCCACACAGCAACAGCCAGCCGAGGCTGCCCAGCGCACTCTGCCAGAGCTTGGCCAGGGCGAACATCGGATGGCTGACCACCTCGACCCGCGCCGCCTGCTGCCAGCCGCGGCTGACGATGGCATCGCCACCGGCCGCCTCCAGGCCGATCAGGCGGATGAACCAGGCCGGCACACCGTTGGGGTCGGGTTCGGCGTGGCGCTCGACCAGCAGGGCGTTGGACGCCGTGTCGATGACCTTGATGCTCGAATAGTAACCACTGTCGAAGATCGAGCTGACCATCAGCTCGACCATCGCCGGGTCGTCGATGTTCGGCGTCAGCGACAGCGCCAGCGCCGTGGCGGCGTCCTGGGCATGGGAGCGCAACTGGTTGACGTACTGGCTGCGTGAGCTCTCCAGGCTGACCATGAAGCTGCCGCTGAAGGCGACTACCAGGAACAGGCAGATGGCAAGCAGCAATTGTTTGAACAGTGACATCTGTGCTCCTTCAGTAAGCCGGCTCGGCGGGGAAGCCTTCGGCCTGCATCTTCTTCAATAGATCCTGCCAGCGCGACAAGCGCTTGGTGTCGCCGACCTTCTTGTTACCACCCGCACCGGTCAGCCACAGGCCTTCACCGTTGAAGGAATACACCGGCAGCAGGTCAGGACGCTGGCTGGCGGGCTTGATCGCATCGATCAGGCTGTCGAGTACCAACGGCATGGCCTCCGGGCTTGAATAATAGGTCAGGACCATGTGCGCGCGGTTCTGGCGCAGGGCCTTGACGTAGGTAATGCGCAGTTTTTCTGCCGGAACCCCGAGGCGCCGCAGGCTGAAGTACTTGGCGATAGCATAGTCTTCGCAGTCACCGGCGCCCTTGATCAGTGACTGTACCGGGGTTGCCCAGTAGTCCACTTCGCGCCACAGGTCGATGTCTTCGACATACCGCAGCTGCTGGTTGAAGAACTGGTTGACCACTTTCAGGCGTTCGGCCTCGCTGCCCTGCTTCTGGGTCGCCAGCAGGTTCTGCCAGGCATCAATGCGGTCCTGGCCAGGCCCCAGCGGGCCATACAACGACTGGGCACGGCGGCTGATCTGGGAGAAGTCCCAATCCGCGTGCAGGCCGCCCAGTAACAGGCAGCCGAGCACCACGGCCAGGCCGAGCCGGCGCAGGGTCAATTGAACAGCCCAACGTATCGCCAATGCGAATAATCCGCGCAGACCTGTGGAAAAACGCCGATGGTGCGGCCTCGACCCGGAAAAAACAATGGCACCTTACAATCATTGCGCCAGCAATCCGTTGACCACGGGCAACCCCCTGTCTGGCGAGGGCTGCAACCCGGCTTCCCTTGAACAAAAACTTCCTTCACGATAGCAAGCGCGCGGCCGTTGATTGCTGTTTACTTAATAAATAAGGGTTGGCGAACGCCGCTATTTGACAAGTATCCCTCCCCTAACTAGTGTTGCTGGATATTGGATCCAATTATTTCACTTCGACTTCAGGCAAAAACAGCGTGGCCGGAAAAACCAGACCCCTGAGCGAAATCCTGGGTGGCGAACAAGTGCCGCCACACCTGGCGCGTAGCGTGATTGAAGAGCGGCTGCGCAGTGCCATCCTCGATGGCCGCCTGCCCCCTGGGCTGGCCTTGCGCCAACAGGAGCTGGCAACCTTGTTCGGTGTCAGCCGCATGCCGGTCCGCGAGGCCTTGCGCCAGCTCGAAGCGCAATCGCTGTTGCAGGTGGTGGCACACAAGGGCGCGGTGGTTGCGCCATTGATCGGCGAAGACGCCGTCGATACCTATGCCTTGCGGGTCATTCTGGAGTCCGAAGCACTACGCCAGTCGATCCCGCTGCTCGATGCCGACGACATTGCCCGGGCGCGCAACTACATCACCCAGCTTGAAACCGAAACCCGGCATGCCGAGATCGGGCGCCTCAACCGCCTGTTCCACATGAGCCTGTACAGCAAGGCACCGAACCAGAAGCTGCTGCGCCTGATTGAAAACGAGCTCAACGAAGAAGAGCGCTTCCTGCGCTTCCACCTGTCATCGATGGGCCTGGGCAAGCTGACCCAGGACGATCACATCGGGCTGGTGGACGCCGCAAACGACAAGTCGGTTGAAGATGCCATCAGGATTCTCGAGCGCCACCTGAACAACGGGGCAAAAGCGATCAAGGCCTACCTGAACAGACCACCGGCAGAGTGAACCCACCGCCATCGCCGGCAATCCCGGCCATTGGCAGCTATTGCGCTCGGGGCACCCCTTGAGCGAAAGGAAAGGCAGTGCACGCTCCTACACTTCAGCGCAGAACCGTATCGGGCTCTGCCCAGCCGCCGCAGATCCGCCTGATCTGCCTTGCCTGCAGCCAGGATCATCTGAGCCAGTACCGTGCCTGGTCGGTGGCGCTCAACGACCATATCGAACTGGTGACCGTCAACGTGCTGGCCTACGGCGACCCGATCCGTTCACTGCCCTTGCACGGCAACCCCACCCTGATCGACTCGCTGATCGAGCGCTTGCAGGTGTACCTGCGTAAACCCCACGCCCTGTTCGGCCAGGGTGCCGGGGCGCAATTGGCCCTGGCTCTGGCCCGGCACACCGAGCAACTGCACCCGGGGCAAACCCGCCACCTGTTTGTCGCCACCAGCGACAGCCCGCAGGCAGACCCGGCCGAAGCGGCCGCCGGGCTCAGCGTGCCGGTCACTGCGCTGTATCCGTCAGGATCGCTGCCGCGCATGCTCGGCTGGCACGACCACAGCGGCCGGGAGATCGAGCTGATCGAACTGCCCGACGCCGCGGGCGATGCGCCGCAACTCAACCAGCGGCTGATTCAAATCATCAACACCCACCTGGGCCTGCTCAGCCTCTGAGCCCTGCAAACGCAGGGATACCCTGCCCTCCAAGGGCGCGCCCGCGCCGCTGATTTGTCTCTTGCTGTTTCAGCCAGCCATGGCGGCTCTTGCATTTTCGGCACACTCTTACCCGCGCAGCGACCGCTGATCGCCCTCAGGCGGGCCAGGTCGTCTGCTTATCGCACACCTGTAGAAGGAGCCGCGCGCCGGGCAAGGACCGATATCGATCAGCTGCCCTCAAGAGTCAATCAGGTCCGACTTTTATTGTTTCAGTGCTCCGAGTGAGGCATTCACTCATGCAGTTTCAATTCTGACACTTGGTTGCCGGAAGGAGCACTTACATGCCAATAAAACTAACTATAAAAGTTTTATTCCGCCCACTTACACTTTAAAAACAATCACTACAAATATAATTAACAAAGTTGTTGCCGAATACTTAAAAGTTGTTCTAACTTTTTAATGGCACGGGCCACCTCAACCGCCAAGTGCCCGTTCACCGAAGAAAACGATGCCAACTGCATCGATACGTCTGCCATTGCGCTGTTATCGAATAATTCAGTCGAGGCCCCTGCTCGGCCGCTGAAAACTTCGCCGCCGCCGATGAAAAGACATTAACCGGATGTTAGCCAGTGACCAGGAAACCCCATGAATACATTGACTTCGCTTCTTATCGCCCGCAAAGCCGAACTTGCCGCACACCCGATCTTTACTGAAATCGATTGTTTGCCGGTATTGCAACGGTTCATGGAAACCCATGTCTTCGCCGTCTGGGATTTCATGTCGCTGACCAAGCGCCTGCAGCAGGAGCTGACCTGTATCCAGTTGCCCTGGCTGCCACCGCTTGACCCGCACGCCGCACGCCTGATCAACGAAATCGTTCTTGGCGAGGAGTCCGACGACCGCCCCGGCCAGGGCCACTACAGTCATTTCGAGCTGTACCTGGACGCCATGCGCGAGGTCGGCGCCAGCACAGCGGCGATCGAGCGCTTCGTCAGCCTGCAGCGTGAAGGCGTGGGTTACGCCAGTGCCCTGCAGCGTGCAGGCGCCAGCGAGGCAGCCCGGCAGTTCGTCTGCCACACGCTGGAAACCGCCCTGGGCGCACCGGCCCATGGTGTCGCAGCAGCCTTTCTGCATGGCCGCGAAAGCGTCATCCCGACCATGTTCCAGCGCATCCTCGATGACTGGGGTATCAGCGGCGAACAGGCGCCCACCTTCCGTTACTACCTGCAGCGGCACATCGAGGTCGATTCCGAAGACCACGGCCCGGCCGCCGAGGCCTTGCTGGCAAGGCTGGTCAAAGGCGACCCGGTGCAACAACGCCAGGTGCTCGAAGCCGCCATTGCCGCCGTCGACAGCCGCATTGCCCTGTGGGACCGCTTGCGCCTGTCGATGCGTGAAAACGTCGTGGAGACCAGCGCATGAACGCCCTCGACTACACCTCCTGTGCCGAGGCCTGGGAGAGCCGGGCGACCATCCGCACCCGGCCACGACGCCTGGTCGAGGATGATCAGCGCCTGATCTACCCGCTCAGCCGCCAGCCGCTGGTGCTCAGCGAAACCTTTGTCCGCGCGTGCCCGCAGCAGCGCGATTTCGCCCTGGCCCAGAGCCTCTACAAGTTCATCAACGACGTGGTGATTTTCGAGACCGAGATCGTCGATCACACCGCCCGGCGGATCGCCAAGGACCGCTTCGCCATTCGCTTTCCGTTCGCCTGCCGCTATGACGCCATGACCGTGGTGGTCGATGAGGACTACCACGCCCTGGTGGCCATGGACTTCATGCACCAGACCATCGCCCTCACCGGCATCGAGCCGATTGCCCTGCCCCGGGAGATCGAGCTGAGCCGGGCGATACCCGCAGCCCTGGCGCTGGCACCGGAACATCTGCGCGACGCCCTTGAGCTGATTTGCGTAGGTATTGCCGAGAACACCCTGACGGACGACGTCGCCGCCTTTGCCCGCGATGACACGGTCAAGCCCTCGGTCAAGGGGCTAATGGCCGACCACCTGCTCGACGAGGGGCGCCACTCGACCTTCTGGGCGCGGTTGGTACGCATCTACTGGCACAGCGCGCCGGAGGCGGATCGCCGGTGCATTGCCGACATCCTCCCGGTGTTCCTCGCCCAGTACCTGACCAACGACATCCAGAAAACCTTCGATTTCAGCCTGATCGAGCACCTGCCGATCAGCGAGACCGCGCGCCAAGCATTGCGCCAGGAGGTAACGGCGATGGCCTACCCGATCGATCACCGGCATCCGCTGCTGGGCAACATCCTGCGCCTGTTCCGCGCCAGCTCGATGCTCGATTCGCCTTGCGTACAACAGGCCCTGGCGCATTACCTGCCCGAACCAAGGAGAGCGCCATGAGACGCCTGCAAATCTGTCTGATCGGCACAAGCCCGGCATTGGCCCTGCTGCACCAGGAACTGCTCGACCATGGGCACGCGCTGTACCTGGCCGATAGCACCGCAGCCTTGCAGCATCGCCCGTGGCCCCGGCCACAGCTGCTCATCGATGATGGCAGCCTGGCGCTGAGTGCCAGCGATTGGCACAGGCTCGGCGACTGCGCGTTGTTGAGCCTGCGCCTGGGGCTCAACCTGCACAGCACTGGCGAACTGCCGACACTTGAGCTGTTGTGCTGGACCGGCACAGCCACCGCGCAGCGGTTGATCGAGCGCCAGCCGCTGGCAGCGGAGGTGTCCGGCAATGGCCAGCAACTGCGCCGGAAGACCATCGACAGCCTGCAGCAAACCCTCGCGCTGCACGTCAGCCGTTTCTCGCGAAACCCCGACTACCTGCAGCAGGCAGCCGCCATCAGCCCCGGGCAGGAGGACCAGCAACAAGGTCTTGGCTGGCTGGAGCAACTGGCCTGGCTGCATCGCTACAACCAGCACGACAGCCTGCCATTGCTGGCAACTGGCGAAGTAGCGCTGATCGAGCGCCTGCAGCAGAGCCTGCAACTTCATGCCGAACGCCCGGCGCTGAACCTCAACGGCCAGCGCATCAGCTATGCCCGACTGCACGCCCAGGCGGTCGCCATCCAGCAATTGATAGCCGGCTTGGCTATTGACGCCGACCCGCCAGTGATTGGCGTTTGCATGGGCAAATCCGCAGCGCTCTACGCCAGCCTGCTCGCGGTATTCGGCTATGGGGCGGTGTACTTGCCGCTGGATCCTGCGCACCCCGCCGAGCGTCTGCGTTACATCCTCAAGAACGCCGGCGCCAGCCTGTTGCTGCATGACGGTCAAGTCCCAGTGGATGACTTGGCTGTGAAAAGCCTCGACCTGCGCCAGGTGCCCGCAGCGTTGGCGCAGCCGTTGCCGTCATTACTGCGCCAGCGACCGGCGCCAGACGCCCCGTGCGTGGCGATCTACACCTCGGGCACCACCGGCCAGCCCAAGGGCGTGCTGCTCAGCCAGCGTAACCTCAGCCACTTCCAGGCCTGGTACAGCGCTCACGTGCAACTCGATGAGCACAGCCGGGCATTGCAGTTTTCGACCATCGGCTTCGATGCCTCGCTGCTGGACATCCTGCCCACCTGGGTCGCCGGCGGCGAACTGGTGGTGCCCACGCAAGACCAGCGCCGCGACCCGGCTCAATTGCTGGCGCTGATGCGCGAACAGCACGTCACCCACGCCTTCCTGCCGCCAGCACTGCTGAGCATCCTGCCGCGCGATCAAACCCTGGAGTTGAAGCACCTGGTCACCGGTGGCGACGTCTGTGAACCGGAGGTGATTGCACGCCTGGCCGGGCAGTGCCAACTGCACAACATCTATGGCCCGACCGAGACCACGGTACTGGCCACCACCCGGGTATTCAACACTGGCGACAACAACCGCAACCTGGGCTGCCCGATCGCCAACACGCGGGTGCTGATCCTCGACGAAAACCTGCAACCGGTGATCGAAAACTGCCCCGGTGAGTTGTATATCGCAGGGCCGGGCGTGGGCTTGGGCTATCTGAACAATCCTGCCCTGAGCAACGAGCGCTTCCTCAACCTCAGCCCAGGCGACAGCAGCCTGTTGCGCGTGTATCGCACCGGCGATATCGGCAAATGGACGGCCGAGGGTATCGAGCTTTGTGGCCGGCGCGACAACCAGGTGAAGATTCGCGGCTTTCGCGTCGAGCCCGAAGAGATCGAGCACTGCCTGCGCAGCAGCGGCCTGTTCCGCCAGGTGGCGGTGATCATCGATGCCCAGCGGCGGATCCTGGCGTTCTGCGCGCAAGCCACCGGTGATGACAGCGAAGCGGCGCTGCGCCAGCACGCCGAGCAAAGGCTGCCCGACTACATGCGCCCGGGTTTCTATCAGCAACTGGCGCAGATGCCCTACACCGCCAACGGCAAAGTTGACCGCCAGGCGCTGGCGGCACTGCCGCTGGGTTTGGCGCCGAGCCGGCATCACTTCGGTCCGCTAACCCCGGTCGAAGCGCAGCTGGTTGGCCTGTGGAGCACGCTGCTGGAACTGCCCGAGCAGGACATTTCCACCGACGCCAGCTTCTTCAGCCTCGGTGGCCATTCGATCCTGCTGTCGCGCCTGTTGCTGGCCATTCGCGAACAGTTCGGCCGCGGCATTGCGATCAACCGCTTTATCGAGATGCCGACAGTGCAACGCCTGGCCACCCTGGTCAGCGGTGAGCAGGCACAGCTGCCTGGCCTCGACCCGCAAGCTGAACGCGACGCCTGCCGCGAACTGGGCTTGCAGGTGCTGCCAGTGGCGCAACTGGGCGATGTGCACAAGGTGATCGTCACCGGCGCCAACAGCTTTCTTGGCGTGCACCTGGTCGAAGCGCTGCTGCAATGGGGCGCCAGCGAAGTGGCCTGCCTGGTGCGCGCCAACGCCAGTCAGTCAGCCGAGCAACGCTTTAGCGCGGCGCTGGTAGAGAACGGCTTGCATGGGCTGGACATGAGCCGGGTGAAAGTCTTCGCCGCCGACCTGCGCCAGCCGCGCCTGGGCCTCGCCGAAGCCGACTACAACTACCTCGACAGCGAGTACGGCGCGCTGTTGCACAACGCCGCGCAGGTCAACCATGTGCTGGATTACCAGAGCCTCGCCGCCGACAACGTCGAGCCGCTGTTCGAGTGCCTGCGCCTGTGCGAAGGCCGGCGCAAGAAGGTCTTCAATTTCATCTCGACCCTGTCGGCGTGCAGCGCCATCGACGCCGACGGCCAGGTCCTCGAACAAGACCCGGCCGCCACCCCGCCGATCTATATCCGCAACGGCTACAACCTGAGCAAATGGGTGGGCGAGCGCATTCTTCAGCGCGCCCGCGCCCAGGGCGTGTGGGTCAACCTGTACCGCCCTGGCAACATCACCTTCGACAGCCGCAATGGCATCTGCCAGCCCCAACGCAACCGGTTGATGCTGATGCTCAAAGGCTCGCTGCAACTCGGCCAGGTGCCGGCGCTGGAGCTCAACTTCGACCTGATGCCGGTGGACTTTCTGGCCCGCTTCATCGCCTTCCACAGCAGCCGCTACCAGCCCGAACGGGCGGTGTTCAACCTGCACAACCCCGAGCCTTTGAGCTGGCGCGATTACGTCTCGGTGTTCCGCGACAGCGGCAGGCCATTCGAGCTGGTCAGCGTTGAGCAGTGGCAGCGGCAGTTGCAGCGGGTCGACCGCGACAACGCCCTGTTCGATGTGCTGGGTTTCTACCTGGACGGCTTTGAGGAAGACATCGGCGACATCTCGCGAATCCAGCACGACAACGCCCGCGCCGGCGTCCAGCGCATGGGCGCCCGTTACCCGCGCAAAACCCCGCAGCTGCTGCAACGCGGCTGCCAGTACCTGCACGACATCGCCTTCATCTGAGCAGCTTCAACCCAACCAGGAGAGACACCATGCAAGCACTCCAACCCGACACACTTATCCACAACCCCGAAGGCTGCCACGTAGTGGCCAGCGTCGAGATCGCCAGCGCTGCCGCCAGCGTCTGGAACATCGTCGGCAACTTTGCCGGCTTCCCGGTGTTCATCCCGGCCCTGGAGCACATCGAGATGACCGGTAGCGGCGTACGCTCGGTGCGCAAGAAGCTGTTCAAGGACGGCAACGTGGTCATCGAGCAGCTCAACAGCCGCGACGACCAGGCCATGTACATGACCTGGAGCCTGATCTACACCAGCCTGAACATCGGCAACCTGTGGGCGGCGATGCAGGTCGAGGCTCTGGGCGAGCGTCAGGCGCGGGCGACCTGGACCATCCAGGCCGAGCCATGGCAAGGCGGCAGCGAGGCAATGCCTGGCTTTCAGGCGTTTTTGCAGGGGTTTGCCGATGAGGCAATGAACAATGTGAAGAATTTGCTGAGTTAAACCCGATCGCGGGGCAAGCCCGCTCCGGCAAGAGCGAGCTTGCCCTGATCAACAGTTGCAAAATATTCCAAGGATGCCAACAATGAGACTAATTATCATTTATGACCCCTTCAGCAGCGCACCTTCATGCCCTCTCGAGAGTCCGTGCACACGCTTTACAGCCATCACCACGGCTGGCTGAACACCTGGCTGCGCAGCAAGCTGGGCAACGCCGCCGATGCCGCGGACCTGGCCCAGGACACTTTCGTGCGCCTGTTGCAGCGGCGTGAACTGTTGGAGCTGAACGCCCCCCGGGCATTCCTGCGTACCATCGCTCGCGGCCTGGTGATCGACCACTGGCGCCGTGAGGAGCTGCAGCGCGCCTACCTCGAAGCCCTGGCGCATCTGCCAGAGGCCGAAGTGCCTTCGCTTGAAACCCGCGAACTGCTGCTGGAGCTGCTTGAGCGCATCGCGCAGATGCTCGACGGCCTCAAGCCGAAAGTGCGTCGCGCGTTTCTCCTGGCCCAGTGCGAAGGCTTGAGCCACAAGGACATTGCCGAACAGATGGGCGTGTCGCTGCGTTCGGTCGAACGCTACGTGGCCGATGCGCTCTATCATTGCTACCTGCTGCGCTACGAGTCAGAGGCGTAAGCCGTCATGACCACCCTCAACCCCGGCCCGCGCGTGGTCAAGCAAGCCATCCACTGGATGCTCAAGCTGCGCGAAAGCGGCCACAACGCGCGGCTGCAGCAGCAATGCGAACAGTGGCGTGCAACCCATCAGGAGCACGAGCTGGCCTGGCAACGAGTGCAGTCGCTGCAGCAGGAACTCAACCTGCGCGCCGTGCCAGGGGCCAGTGTGGCCTTGCAGACCCTTGAGAACAGCAGCCAGCGCCTGCAACGACGCCAGGCCCTGAAGCTGCTCAGCGGCGTGCTGGTGCTCGGCTCGGCGACCTGGCTGGGTAAGGACCTGCAGCTAATCAGCCCCTGGACTGCGGATTTCGCCAGCGCCACCGGCCAGCGTCGCAGCGTGCGCCTGCCCGATGGCTCGCTGCTGCAACTGAACACCAACAGCGCCGCAGACCTTGCCTTTGAGGCCGATCAGCGCCTGATTCGTCTCAAGCACGGCGAGTTGATGCTGACCTGCGCCAAAGACACAAGCACCCCGGCTCGACCGTTGCTGGTCAGCACCCGCGAAGCCTTGCTGCAAGGCTTCGACGGCCGCTTCGTGGTGCGCCAGGACGACGACTGCACCCGCGTCAGCGTCAGCCAGGGCAGCGTCGCCATCCACTCGCCAGGCCCGATGCAATGGATTCACGCCGGCCAGAGCTATCGCCTCGATGCCCGCGGCGCGACCCTGCTGCACAATCAGGACATGGATGCCGGCGCCTGGGCCGAAGGGCTGATCGTCACCCGCGACATGCGCCTGGGTGATTTTCTCGCTGAAGTCGGGCGCTATCGCCATGGCTATGTCAGCTGCGCCGACGACATTGCCGACTTGCGCCTGTCAGGTGTGTTCCGCCTTGCAGACACCGACAAGCTGTTGCAACTGCTGCCACAGACACTGCCGATCAAGGTCAGCTATCGCACCCGCTGGTGGGTGCGCCTGGAACGGCTGGCGTGAAGTGATTTTTTTTTGGCGGGTTTTACCCACGAGTCCGGCTAGGACAGTAAGCGACTCTTTCTGCCCTTACCGACTCTACGGATGCTCCCCATGCGTAATGCTTCGCCCCTGTTGCGGCTCAACAAGAAGAATGATTTTCAACCTTCCTTAGATTCTGCCTGTTCCAGTGTCCTCGGCAAGGCCATCCGCGCCGCGCTGCTCGGCACCGCCCTGGGCATCACTGCGGTGCCGGCAATGACACTTGCATCACCAGCAGGCAGTGTCAGCCAGCAGTACAACATCCCTGCCGGCTCTCTGGATGAGGTGCTCAACCAGTTCGCCCGCCAGGCTCAGATCACCCTGTCGAGCACCCCGCAAATGACCCAAGGCCTGCAGTCGCCGGGCCTGCAAGGCAGCTACGCCACCGACCAGGCGCTGCGCCAGTTGCTCAACGGTTCGGGCCTGGAGGCCCTCAGCCAGGATGGCGGCAGCTATGTGCTGCGGGCTCAGGCACAGGACGCAGCGCTGTCGTTGCCAAGCACCGAAGTGCGTGAGTTCGCCCTGGGTAACGCCCTGGGCAGCATGGAAGGCTACAACGCCACTCACAGCCAGGTTGCGACCAAGACCAGTGCGCCGATCCTGGAAACCTCGCAGTCTGTATCGGTGGTGACCCGTCAGCAAATGGACGACCAGGGCTCGCAGACCGTGGCCCAGGCCATGCGCTACACCCCGGGCGTGCTGACCAACCCTTATGGTGCGACACACCGCTACGACTACGTAGCCATGCGCGGGCTTCAACGACGGCTCTGTGGATAACATCTACCTGGACGGCCTCAAGTCCATGGGTGACAGCGGCACCTACAGCACCATGCAGGTCGATCCGTACTTTCTTGAGCGCGTGGACATCCTCAAGGGGCCATCTTCGGTGCTCTATGGCCGCAGCTCACCCGGCGGCCTGGTCGCCCTGACCAGCAAGAAGCCACTGTACGAGGCCTACCATCAGGTACAGGCCACCGTTGGCACCCAGGGCCAGCGTGGTGTCGGTTTCGACTTCAGCGGCCCGCTGGATGACGACAAGCGCATCGCCTACCGTCTGGTGGGCCTGGCCGATCAGTCCGACACCCAGTTCGACCACAACGAGGAAAAACGCTTCGCCCTGGCCCCGACTGTCAGCATCAATTTCAGCGAAGACACCTCGCTGACCCTGCAGGCCTACCTGCAGCACGACCCCGACGGCGGCTATCACGGCGGCGTGCCGGCCGATGGCGCGCTGCACCAGCGCAATGGCCAGCGCATCTCCGATCACTTCTTCGAAGGCGAGCCGGGTGTCGACCGCTACGAGCGCGACCAGCAGTCGTTCGGCTATCAGTTCGAGCATCGCTTCAACGACGTCTTCACCGCGCGGCAGAACTTCCGCTACCTGGACTCGACGGTGAAAATGGACCAGGTGTATGCCTGGGGCTGGACCACACCGACCAGCAACGAGCTGAACCGCTACTACACCGGCGGCGATGAAAAGCTCCACGCGTACATCATCGACAACATGCTCCAGGCCGAATACTTCACCGGCAGTGCCAAGCACACCACCCTGCTGGGCCTGGACTATCAGCGGCGCAAAACCGTGGTCGACTGGCGCAGTGGCTCGCTGGCGCCGATCAACGCCTTCGACCCGCAGTACGGCAACTCGAAAATCACCTACTACAACCCCACCAGCTACCTGCGTCGGCTGCAGCAGACCGGCGTGTACCTGCAGGACCTGATCGAGCTCGACCAGTGGCGCTTCTCCCTGGGCCTGCGTCAGGACTGGGTGAAGACCTCGGACGAGAACCGTATCGCCGAAGCCAGCCGCCCGCTGGGCACCAGGATCAGCGACCAGCGCACCAAACTGACCGGCCGCGCCGGCGTGCTGTACCTGTTCGAAAACGGCATTGCGCCGTACATCAGCTATTCCGAGTCGTTCAACCCCAACTCCTACGCCGACCAGGCCGGCAATCCGCTGGCGCCGACCGAGGGCACCCAGTGGGAAGCCGGCATCAAGTACCAGCCACCGGGCACTGACAACCTGTTTACCGCTTCGGTGTTCCGCATCGAGCAGGAGAACCTGGCCTCCAAGCTGCCGCAGGAAGAGTTCTATCGTCCTGTAGGCCAGGTCCGTTCCCAGGGCCTGGAGCTGGAAGCCCACATGCAGGTCACCGACAACCTGAAAGTCCTCGGCAGCTACACCTTCACCGACATCGAGTACGCCAAGTCGATGCCAAGCACGCTGTTCGGCAGCGACCTCGACAACAAGGGCAACTCGCCAACCCAGGCACCGCGACACATGGCCTCGCTGTGGGCTGACTACAACTTCCGCCAGGGCGCCCTCGACGGCCTGCGCCTGGGCGGCGGTGTGCGTTATGTCGGCTACAGCTGGGTGGATGCCGAGAACACCATGAAGGTGCCCTCCTACACCCTGTTCGACGCGTCGGTTGGCTATGACCTGGGCAAGGTCGGGCTCAAGGGCGTGGATGTGCGGCTCAATGCCAACAACCTCACCAATGAGAGCTACATCGCCTCCTGTGCCAGCCTGAGTTACTGCTACATGGGCGAAGAGCGCAATGTCAGCGCCACGGTCAGCTACCAGTTCTGACCTCACCTGTATGAACGCCAAAGCCAGCACCTGATTCCGGGGGCTGGCTTTGTTGTATCTGGCGACTTATTCCGGACCTTTACCCATGCGTCAGCTTTACGTACTGCTTCACCGCTACCTTGGCCTGATCACTGCGCTGTTTTTGGCCATGGCGGGCCTAACCGGCAGCGTCCTGGCCTTTCATCACGAACTGGATGAATGGCTCAACCCGTCCTTCTATGAAGCGCCCACCGTGGGTGAACGCCGGCAACCCGGGGTGCTTGTGGATAAGTTGCAGGCCGAGCATCCGCGCCTGCAAGTCTGGTACATGGAATACCCGAACGAGCCCGGGCATGCGGCGCTGCTGGCCATGGTGCCGCGCAATGACCCAGCCAGCGGCGAGCCCTATGCCGAGAAGAACACGGTGTTCTATCTCGACCCCGTCAGTGGGTTGACCCTGGGCCAGCGCTACTGGGGTGAATGCTGTTTCTCCCGCGAGAACTTCATGCCGTTCATGCTCGAGCTGCATTACAGCCTGACCCTGCCCGGCAACTGGGGGATTCTGCTGATGGGTGTGGTGGCGATCATGTGGGTAATCGACTGCTTTATCGCCGTGCTGCTGACCTTGCCTCGTGGGCGGCCGTTCTGGGGCAAGTGGGCGAAAGCCTGGAAGATCAAGGGTGGCCATGCCTATCGGCTGAACATGGATATCCACAGGGCGGGCGGTTTGTGGTTGTGGCTGTTGCTGCTGCCGATTGCGATCAGCAGCGTGGCGATGAACCTGCCGGCCCAGGTGTTCAAACCGGCGGTGTCACTGTTTTCACCGATTGAGCCAAGCGTCTATGAAGCCCGTGGCGGGTTACCCAAGGAACAACTGGGGGTGACCCAGCTGAACTATCAACAGGCCTACCAGCTGGCGCAGCAGGAAGGTCAGCGGCTGGGGCTAACGGCACCGATCGGTGAGCTGTACTACAGCTTCGAGTACAACTTCTATGGTGCGGGGTTTGGCCAGCACGATACCGATGCCCAGGGTAAGTCCTGGTTGTTCTTCCACGGCACTGACGGGCATTTGCTGGGCAAGGAGATTGCCGGGCAAGGCACCTTGGGGGAACGCTTTTACCGCTTGCAGTTACCCATACATGGCGGGCGCATCATCGGCATGGCCGGCCAGGTGTTGATTGCAGTGTTGGGAGTGATGATTGCGGTGCTGTCGCTGACCGGGGTGTATATCTGGTGGCGCAAGTTGCAGGCGCGGCGCAGTGGCAAGGTGCGAAGAGCTGGGTAAGTCAGCGGCTGTTCTGGGGCTGCTATGCAGCCCATCGCTGGCAAGGCCAGCTCCCGACAGGTCCCTGAAAGACAAAACCCCTGTCTGCAGGGCAGACAGGGGTTTCGGAATGAATCTTGACGATGACCTACTCTCACATGGGGAAACCCCACACTACCATCGGCGATGCATCGTTTCACTGCTGAGTTCGGGATGGGATCAGGTGGTTCCAATGCTCTATGGTCGTCAAGAAATTCTGTGTGCCGATCCGTCTGTTGCGACGTGCCAGCGAATTCTTGATGCTTCTACCTTAAAGACAAAACCCCTACCTGCATATGCAGATAGGGGTTTCGGAATTTAATCTTGACGATGACCTACTCTCACATGGGGAAACCCCACACTACCATCGGCGATGCATCGTTTCACTGCTGAGTTCGGGATGGGATCAGGTGGTTCCAATGCTCTATGGTCGTCAAGAAATTCTGTTGCCAGAAGGTCTTGTTAGACACTCCAGCGAATCGGGTATGTGATGTTTGTGAGTTACAAATCTTCGGCTGTGCAGTCTTCACAACACCGCAATCTGGCTTTCGCTCAAATTGCTTGGGTGTTATATGGTCAAGCCTCACGGGCAATTAGTATTGGTTAGCTCAACGCCTCACAGCGCTTACACACCCAACCTATCAACGTCGTAGTCTTCGACGGCCCTTCAGGGAGCTCAAGGCTCCAGTGAGATCTCATCTTGAGGCAAGTTTCCCGCTTAGATGCTTTCAGCGGTTATCTCTTCCGAACATAGCTACCCGGCAATGCCACTGGCGTGACAACCGGAACACCAGAGGTTCGTCCACTCCGGTCCTCTCGTACTAGGAGCAGCCCCTCTCAAATCTCAAACGTCCACGGCAGATAGGGACCGAACTGTCTCACGACGTTCTAAACCCAGCTCGCGTACCACTTTAAATGGCGAACAGCCATACCCTTGGGACCGGCTTCAGCCCCAGGATGTGATGAGCCGACATCGAGGTGCCAAACACCGCCGTCGATATGAACTCTTGGGCGGTATCAGCCTGTTATCCCCGGAGTACCTTTTATCCGTTGAGCGATGGCCCTTCCATACAGAACCACCGGATCACTAAGACCTACTTTCGTACCTGCTCGACGTGTCTGTCTCGCAGTCAAGCGCGCTTTTGCCTTTATACTCTACGACCGATTTCCGACCGGTCTGAGCGCACCTTCGTACTCCTCCGTTACTCTTTAGGAGGAGACCGCCCCAGTCAAACTACCCACCATACACTGTCCTCGATCCGGATAACGGACCTGAGTTAGAACCTCAAAGTTGCCAGGGTGGTATTTCAAGGATGGCTCCACGCGAACTGGCGTCCACGCTTCAAAGCCTCCCACCTATCCTACACAAGCAAATTCAAAGTCCAGTGCAAAGCTATAGTAAAGGTTCACGGGGTCTTTCCGTCTAGCCGCGGATACACTGCATCTTCACAGCGATTTCAATTTCACTGAGTCTCGGGTGGAGACAGCGCCGCCATCGTTACGCCATTCGTGCAGGTCGGAACTTACCCGACAAGGAATTTCGCTACCTTAGGACCGTTATAGTTACGGCCGCCGTTTACCGGGGCTTCGATCAAGAGCTTCGCGTTAGCTAACCCCATCAATTAACCTTCCGGCACCGGGCAGGCGTCACACCCTATACGTCCACTTTCGTGTTTGCAGAGTGCTGTGTTTTTAATAAACAGTCGCAGCGGCCTGGTATCTTCGACCGGCATGGGCTTACGGAGCAAGTCCTTCACCCTCACCGGCGCACCTTCTCCCGAAGTTACGGTGCCATTTTGCCTAGTTCCTTCACCCGAGTTCTCTCAAGCGCCTTGGTATTCTCTACCCAACCACCTGTGTCGGTTTGGGGTACGGTTCCTGGTTATCTGAAGCTTAGAAGCTTTTCTTGGAAGCATGGCATCAACCACTTCGTCGCCTAATGGCAACTCGTCATCAGCTCTCGGCCTTAAGATCCCGGATTTACCTAAGATCTCAGCCTACCACCTTAAACTTGGACAACCAACGCCAAGCTGGCCTAGCCTTCTCCGTCCCTCCATCGCAATAACCAGAAGTACAGGAATATTAACCTGTTTTCCATCGACTACGCTTTTCAGCCTCGCCTTAGGGACCGACTAACCCTGCGTCGATTAACGTTGCGCAGGAAACCTTGGTCTTTCGGCGTGGGAGTTTTTCACTCCCATTGTCGTTACTCATGTCAGCATTCGCACTTCTGATACCTCCAGCAAGCTTCTCAACTCACCTTCACAGGCTTACAGAACGCTCCTCTACCGCATCACCTAAGTGATACCCGTAGCTTCGGTGTATGGTTTGAGCCCCGTTACATCTTCCGCGCAGGCCGACTCGACTAGTGAGCTATTACGCTTTCTTTAAAGGGTGGCTGCTTCTAAGCCAACCTCCTAGCTGTCTAAGCCTTCCCACATCGTTTCCCACTTAACCATAACTTTGGGACCTTAGCTGACGGTCTGGGTTGTTTCCCTTTTCACGACGGACGTTAGCACCCGCCGTGTGTCTCCCATGCTCGGCACTTGTAGGTATTCGGAGTTTGCATCGGTTTGGTAAGTCGGGATGACCCCCTAGCCGAAACAGTGCTCTACCCCCTACAGTGATACATGAGGCGCTACCTAAATAGCTTTCGAGGAGAACCAGCTATCTCCGAGCTTGATTAGCCTTTCACTCCGATCCACAGGTCATCCGCTAACTTTTCAACGGTAGTCGGTTCGGTCCTCCAGTCAGTGTTACCTAACCTTCAACCTGCCCATGGATAGATCGCCCGGTTTCGGGTCTATACCCAGCGACTAAACGCCCTATTAAGACTCGCTTTCGCTACGCCTCCCCTATTCGGTTAAGCTCGCCACTGAATATAAGTCGCTGACCCATTATACAAAAGG
>NZ_JBWBQO010000001.1:4272500-5260000 GCF_056279045.1 Pseudomonas sp. TE4620 | reverse complement strand
CCAGCCTTTTTCCAGGACAAAACCTCGGATGTCGCCGGCATCATCCTTGGCCCAGACCACGAACACGTCAGCGATCGGGCTGTTGGTGATCCACATCTTGCTGCCGCTCAGGCGATAGCCACCGTCGACCTTCTTGGCGCGGGTGATCATCGAGCCCGGGTCGGAGCCATGGTCTGGCTCGGTCAGGCCGAAGCAGCCGATCCATTCACCGCTGGCGAGCTTGGGCAGGTACTTCTGCTTGGTCGCCTCAGTACCGAATTCGTTGATCGGCACCATGACCAGCGAGGACTGCACGCTCATCATCGAGCGGTAGCCGGAGTCGATACGCTCCACTTCCCGGGCAATCAGGCCGTAGCACACGTAGTTCAGGCCACTGCCGCCGTACTGCTCGGGAATGGTTGCGCCCAGCAGGCCGACTTCGCCCATCTCGCGGAAGATCGCAGGGTCGGTCTGCTCGTGACGGAAGGCCTCCAGCACGCGCGGGGCCAGCTTGTCCTGGGCGAACTGATAAGCGCTGTCACGCACCATGCGCTCTTCTTCAGTGAGCTGTTGGTCGAGCAACAGCGGGTCGATCCAGTTGAAGCTTGCTTTACCGGCCATGAGCGAATCCTCGAGAAATGGGACCAGAGTTGTTGTGCATTGATCCTAGGCCCGTTCAAGCGACGAGACAAACGAGGATTGCGCATGCTCTTGTGATAATTTCTCACTTCGTAATGGCCGCAAAGGCCATCTTTACGCCATATTAGTGAGGTTGATGTACATGCGGCGCAAGATCCCCAGCACAGCGGCCCTGATCTGCTTCGAGGCCGCCGCCCGCCACGAGAGCTTTACCAAGGCTTCCCAGGAGCTGTCCCTGACCCAGGGCGCCGTATGTCGGCAAATCGCCGGGCTGGAGGAGTTTCTCAATGTCGAACTGTTTCGCCGCTCGCGCCGCGGGGTGAAGCTGACCGAGGCCGGGCTTTCCTATAGCCGCCGGGTCGCCACCCAGCTCGATGCAGTAGAACGTGACACCTTATCGGTGATGGGCCAGCAGGGCGCCAACGTCATCGAACTGGCAGTGGTGCCGACCTTCGGCACCCAATGGCTGCTACCCCGGCTCAAGGACTTCCAGCAGCGCCACCCGGAAGTCACGGTCAACCTGACCAACCGCACCCGGCCATTCCTGTTTGCCGATACCAGCTTCGACGCGGCGATCTACTTCGGCGATGCCGACTGGTCGGGAACCGAGTCCCACCGGCTGATGGGCGAGAACCCGGTGCCGGTGTGCAGCCCGGCATTGCTGGCCGCTAACCGGCAACTGAGCCCCGCGCAGATCGCCCAGTTGCCGCTGCTGCAGCAGACCACCCGGCCCTACGCCTGGCGCCAGTGGTTCAACAGCCTGGAAATGAACGTCGCTCGTGACATGACCGGCCCACGCTATGAGCTATTCTCGATGTTGGCACAGGCGGCCATGCACGAGATGGGCGTGGCACTGATTCCACCCTTCCTGATCCAGCGCGAACTGGCAGAAGGGCGCCTGGTGGTGGCCAGCCCGCATGCGCTGTCGAGCATCAAGGCGTATTACCTGATGATCCCTGAGCGCAAGGTGGAGTCGGCTTCGCTGCGCGCTTTCCGCGATTGGCTGGTAGGGGAGGCGGGCCGCTACGTCGCAGCCCATAAGGATGACAGCTACAACCTGACCCCGTAGTCAATAAAACTGAAACCCTACAGATATAAGGAAATGTCGCATTTAGGCCAACTGTTTCAGGCACCCCCTTAAAAGCCCTTAACCCTGCTGTTTATGCGGCCTTCACAGCATAAATCGCGCTTTCAGCCAGGCATTCAGCAAATTCGGCGGAAAATTTTCGAATTTTGCCGTAATCTCCCTGAAGCCCGCGCTTGGCGGGCTCCAGGCCTGTTATTGCGACATTCGGTCACAGGGTGACTTGTAGTTTGATTGCCGTCACCCTTCAAAACTGGTTGAAGCGATTCAGGAATCACCTGCAAAATGCCGCGCCCCGCCTGGATTCGGCGGGATCGTGCTGATCGGCCGCCCCAGCGCACCATCCGCAGTGCGCTGGTTTACCAACAAAAGATCACGCAGGAGAAATGACGTGCACATTGGTGTTCCTCTCGAAACGCAGACGGGCGAAACACGGGTTGCTGCAACCCCGGAAACCATCAAGAAACTGATTGGCCAGGGGCATCAGGTCACCGTCCAGAGCGGCGCCGGCATCAATGCCAGCGTTCCGGACAGTGCCTATGAAGCAGCAGGCGCCACTATTGGCAGCGCTGCCGATGCGTTTGGAGCTCAGCTGGTTCTCAAGGTTGTAGCCCCTGACGATAGCGAACTGGCCCAGATCAAGAGCGGCACCGTGCTGGTGGGTATGCTCAATCCGTTCAACAACGAAACCATCGCCAAGATGGCCGAGCGCGGCATCACCGCCTTTGCCCTTGAAGCGGCGCCGCGTACCTCGCGGGCGCAAAGCCTCGATGTGTTGTCGTCGCAGGCCAACATTGCCGGTTACAAGGCAGTGTTGCTGGCGGCTCACCACTATCCGCGCTTCATGCCGATGCTGATGACCGCTGCCGGTACTGTTAAGGCCGCGCGCGTGCTGATCCTCGGTGCCGGTGTAGCCGGGCTGCAGGCTATCGCCACAGCCAAGCGCCTGGGTGCGGTGATCGAAGCCTCGGACGTGCGTCCGGCGGTGAAGGAGCAGATCGAGTCGCTGGGCGCCAAGTTCATCGATGTCCCTTACGAGACCGATGAAGAGCGCGAGTGCGCCGAAGGTGTCGGCGGCTACGCCCGACCCATGCCGGCCAGCTGGATGCAGCGTCAGGCCCTGGCGGTGCACGAGCGCGCCAAGCAGGCCGATATCGTCATTACCACCGCACTGATCCCTGGCCGCAAGGCTCCGACCTTGCTCAGCGCCGAGACCGTGGCGCAGATGAAACCCGGCTCGGTGGTCATCGACCTCGCCGCAGCCCAGGGTGGCAACTGCCCGCTGACCGTCGCCGACCAGGTGGTGGTGGAGCAGGGCGTGACCATCGTCGGCCCGACCAACCTGCCAGCGCAGGTCGGCGCGGACGCCTCGGCGCTGTATGCACGCAACCTGCTCGACTTTATGAAGCTGCTGTTCGACAAGGACGGCGCGCTGACGATCAACCTCGAAGACGACATCGTCGCCGCGTGCCTGATGTGCCGCGACGGCCAGGTCATCCGCAAGAACGGATAAGGAGCCAGACAATGGAAGACATGCTGATCTCTCACGGCGTCTATAACCTGATCATCTTCGTGCTGGCGATCTATGTCGGTTACCACGTGGTCTGGAACGTCACCCCGGCACTGCACACGCCGTTGATGGCGGTCACCAACGCCATCTCCGCCATCGTCATCGTCGGCGCCATGCTGGCTGCCGCGCTGACCGTCACGCCGCTGGGCAAAACCATGGGCACCCTCGCGGTGGCCCTGGCAGCGGTCAACGTATTCGGCGGTTTCCTCGTCACCCGGCGCATGCTGGAGATGTTCAAGAAGAAAGCCCCAGGCAAGGGCGCAGCGAAGCAAGAGGGGCAGAAGTAAACATGAGCATGAACCTGGTAACACTTCTCTACCTTGTCGCCTCGGTGTGCTTCATCCAGGCACTCAAGGGCCTGTCGCACCCGACCACCTCGCGGCGCGGCAACCTGTTCGGCATGCTCGGCATGGCCCTGGCGGTGATCACCACCGTCGGCCTCATCTATAAGCTGGGCGCAGAGCTGGCCACCGATGGCATCGGCTACGTGATTGTCGGTCTGCTGATCGGTGGTACCGCCGGCTCGATCATGGCCAAGCGCGTTGAAATGACCAAGATGCCCGAACTGGTCGCCTTCATGCACAGCATGATCGGCCTGGCCGCGGTGTTCATCGCCATTGCCGCGGTGGTCGAGCCGCAATCGCTGGGCATCGTTGCCAGCATCAGCGACCCGATCCCTACCGGTAACCGCCTTGAGCTATTCCTCGGCGCCGCCATTGGTGCGATCACCTTCTCAGGTTCGGTCATTGCCTTCGGCAAGCTCTCGGGCAAGTACAAGTTCCGCCTGTTCCAGGGCGCACCGGTACAGTTCAGCGGCCAGCACAAGCTGAACCTGGTCCTGGGCCTTGCCACCATTGGCCTGGGCCTGGTGTTCACCTTCACCGGCAGCTACAGCGCTTTCGCCCTGATGCTGATCCTGGCGTTCGTCATGGGCGTTCTGATCATCATCCCGATTGGCGGCGCCGACATGCCGGTGGTGGTGTCGATGCTCAACAGCTACTCGGGCTGGGCGGCAGCCGGTATCGGCTTCTCGCTGAACAACTCAATGCTGATCATCGCTGGCTCCCTGGTCGGTTCGTCTGGTGCGATCCTCTCGTACATCATGTGCAAAGCGATGAACCGTTCGTTCTTCAACGTGATCCTCGGCGGTTTCGGCGGCGCGACAGAAGCGGCCGGCCCGGCCGGTGCCAAGGAAGCCCGTCCGGTGAAATCCGGCTCGGCCGACGACGCCACCTTCCTGCTCAGCAACGCTGACACCGTGATCATCGTCCCCGGCTACGGCCTGGCGGTGGCCCGTGCCCAACACGCGCTGAAAGAGCTGACCGAGAAGCTGACCCACAACGGCGTGACCGTGAAGTACGCGATCCACCCGGTGGCGGGGCGCATGCCCGGGCACATGAACGTACTGCTGGCCGAAGCCGAAGTGCCATACGACCAGGTGTTCGAGATGGACGACATCAACTCCGAGTTCGGCCAGGCCGACGTGGTGCTGGTGCTGGGCGCCAACGACGTGGTCAACCCGGCGGCGAAGAACGATCCGAAGTCGCCAATTGCCGGCATGCCGATCCTCGAGGCGTTCAAGGCCAAGACCATCATCGTCAACAAGCGCTCGATGGCCAGCGGCTACGCCGGCCTGGATAACGAGCTGTTCTACCTGGACAAGACCATGATGGTCTTCGGCGACGCCAAGAAGGTCATCGAAGACATGGTCAAAGCGGTCGAATAAGCCGTTCAAACTGCTGTGACAAATAGCCCCAGCGCGGTACCGGCTGGGGCTTTTTCATGCCCGGCCAGCCGACAGAAGGCTCTATTTCAGGGCTTCGCATTCGACCTTGGTCGCGGGACGAAGCCAGGCGAAAACACTAGACTGCGCATCTAGCTTTAGTAGCCCGAGATAACAATCCATGTACCGTGATCGTATCCGCTTGTCCTCCCTGCACAGCAAGGTAATGAGTGCGGCTGATGCCGCTGGCCTGATCGAGGACGGCATGACCGTCGGCATGAGCGGTTTTACCCGCGCCGGTGAAGCCAAGGCGGTGCCCCATGCACTGGCCGAACGCGCCAAGCAGTCGCCACTGAAAATCAGCCTGATGACCGGCGCAAGCCTGGGCAACGACCTCGACAAGCAACTGACTGAGGCCGGCGTGCTGGCCCGGCGCATGCCGTTCCAGGTCGACAGCACCCTGCGCAAGGCGATCAACGCCGGCGAGGTCATGTTCATTGACCAGCACCTGTCGGAAACCGTCGAGCAGCTACGCAACCAGCAGCTCAAGTTGCCGGACATCGCGGTGATTGAAGCGGTCGCCATCACCGAACAGGGCCACATCGTGCCGACTACCTCGGTGGGCAACTCGGCCAGCTTCGCGATTTTCGCCAAACAGGTGATCGTCGAGATCAACCTGGCGCACAACGCCAACCTGGAAGGCCTGCACGACATCTATATCCCGACCTATCGTCCGACCCGTACGCCGATCCCGCTGGTAAAAGTCGATGACCGCATCGGCAGCACCGCAATCCCGATCGACCCGGCCAAGATCGTCGGCATCGTCATCACCGAGCAGCCGGACTCGCCGTCCACCGTACTGCCGCCAGACGACGAAACCCAAGGCATCGCCAACCACCTGATCAACTTCCTCAAGCAGGAAGTCGACGCCGGGCGCATGACCAACAAGCTCGGCCCGCTGCAAGCCGGTATCGGCAGTATCGCCAACGCGGTGATGTGCGGCCTGATCGACTCGCCGTTCGAAGACCTGACCATGTACTCCGAAGTACTCCAGGACTCGACCTTCGACCTGATCGACGCCGGCAAGCTGAGCTTCGCCTCGGGCAGCTCGATCACCCTGTCGACCCGCCGCAACGCCGACGTCTTCGGTAACCTGGAGCGCTATAAGGACAAACTGGTCCTGCGCCCGCAGGAAATCTCCAACCACCCTGAAGTGGTCCGCCGCCTGGGCATCATCGGCATTAACACCGCGCTTGAATTCGACCTGTACGGCAACGTCAACTCCACCCACGTCTGCGGCACGCGGATGATGAACGGCATCGGTGGCTCGGGCGACTTCGCCCGCAACGCGCACCTGGCGATCTTCGTCACCAAGTCGATTGCCAAGGGCGGGGCGATTTCCAGCGTGGTGCCGATGGTCAGCCACGTCGACCATACCGAGCACGACGTCGATATCCTCGTCACCGAGCAGGGCCTGGCTGACCTGCGCGGCCTGGCGCCACGCGAGCGTGCGCGGGTGATCATCGACAACTGTGTGCACCCGGATTACCGCGAGGCGCTGAACGACTACTTCACCCGCGCCTGCGAACGCGGCGGCCACACCCCGCACATCCTGCGCGAAGCCCTGGCCTGGCACGAAAACCTGGAAGAAACCGGGCGCATGCTCGCCGGCTGACCTGCACAGTGACCGGCCGGTTGTGCGCAATGCCAACCGGTCGGGTAACTGATTTATTTATCCAGACAAAAACTGTTCTACTGTACCGGTGATTTCACCGCCATTTTTCATCCTCTTGTCCCCTCTCTGATCAAAAATGCACCATTTCAGTGCTGACCAGTACAGTTGCGCCTATTCCGAGTGCAACAGTCGTCTAAAACAGTTAACTGGCCCATCACAATGTAGGTGAACTGTATCTACTGTTATGGACGACAGAGGAGGATCATTGGCATCAGTTAAATCACTACCTAATGCCGCCACAAGCGGAAGGATGACATCATGGAACGTACCCTCAGTTCCGATCTGGTTTTCGAAAACACCGCCGAACAATCCAAGGCCTCGCTGCCACTGCGCCTGCTGGCCAACCTGATGCTGTGGCAACGCCGCATTGCCAGCCGCCACCAACTGGCTCGCCTGGACTCGCGTCTGCTGGCTGATGCCGGTATCAGCGAAGCACAACGCTACGAAGAGCTGAGCAAGCCTTTCTGGCGTTAATGCAGGGCTCGCCGGCCAAGGCCGGCACCACGAATTCCCCAAAACCCGTCGCAGGTGACTGCTGACGGGTTTTGTCGTTTAAAGGCCCGGAATAGAGCGGCTGAACAACATACCAGTACAATTTTTAATTTAATTAAATTGACAGGTACAGTTGATAAATCTTGCTACGATCCGGTCCAAGCCGCGGATTACACCCGCGTGATACCCTTAACGTACCCAGCTTGGTAAAAAGTAGCGCAACAAGCTGAGCGTGCGTCTGACATAAGAACCACCAAAAGCCTATCCAGGAGATCGACCATGTTCCATTCACGCTTGTTTGGCGCCGCGCTGCTGCTGGCCCTGGCTTCGACTGCCAACGCCACCAGCTTCGTCGTCACCACCGATACCGTCGTTCGTGGTGTTGCCGCCTCCACCGATGCCACCTCCGATGTGTCGTCCTCGTTCCGTGACGACAAGATCGTCCAGGCCGCCCGTGACGACGCTGCCAGCTTCGTTGCCAGCCACGGTGACATCCGCGGCGCGAAACTGGAGAGCGCTTTCGCCCACATTCGCCAGCAGACCCCAAGCCTGCAGGCCAGCGACGCGCAACTGGCACAGGCCATCCTGGCGCTCTGAAGCCGCTCGTTCCCGGCCGTGCATGTAACAACGTGCAACTAAGCCGGGCCCTCTGCGCTGGTCCTCACCGGCGCATTGGGATAGCCTTTGCCGCCTGATTCAGCTGCCGTTCGAGACCCATGCGTTATCTGTCATTGCTGTTGCTCGTGGTGTGCTGGAGCAGCGCCGCCCAGGCGCTGGACCTGACCACCAACAACCTTGTCGTCAGTGGTTACGTCACCAGCAAAGTGACGTCGGTGCCCTTCGATCGCAAACTGCTGCTGGCCGCCCATGACGATGCCGCCGCTTTTGTCGCCAGCGATGGCCGATGGCGGGGCGCGCGCCTTGAGGCAGCACTGCAGCAGTTGCGCCAGGCCAACCCGGAACTTCATGCCAGCGACCTTGAACTGGCACAGGCAATTCTCGTCCAATGATTACTTCTGTTCTCCCGGAGATGCTCCATGCGTAACCCGCTGATTGCCGCCACCCTTGGCCTTCTGCTGTTGGCCGATGTGGCCCAGGCACAAACCCTGGTGGCCACCAGCAACATCATCGTTCGCGCCTTTGGCCGCTCGATCGACTTCACCTCCGACACCACCACCTCGATTCGCGACTCGAAAGTCGTGCGCGAAGCCCGCGATGATGCCGCCAGCTACGTCGCCAGCCGTGGCGAGATCCGTGGTGCGCAACTCGAAGCCGCCTTCGATACCCTGCGCCAGCGTGTGCCAGAAGCGCGCCAGGCCAGCGACCAGGTGCTGGCTGAAGCCATTCTCGCCCTGTGAAGCCAATGCGTGCCTGGCTGCTGGGCTGCCTGCTGATACTGTGCGGCAGCCCGGCACTGGCCGACCTGCAGTTGGTGCTGCAGGCCGATGGCATGAGCCCGCAGCAACAGCGGGCCAGCCAGGCATTGCTGGATGAAGCCCTGCAGGCCCTGCCACCGAGCTTCAAGACTCGCCTTGACCGACGTATCCAGGTCAGCTGGAGCAGCCGTATGCCGGCCGATGCCTATGGCCAGGCGTCGCTGGTTTCCACCCTGGAGCTCAACAGCCGCCTGCTGCCGGGCCTTGCCGATGGCAGCGCTGCCACCCAGAAGACCGGCCGCCCCCACGGCACCGTGCGCCAGGAGTTGCTGGCCACCGTCCTGCATGAGCTGACCCACATCTATGATCGCGCCCGTTTGTGGCAGGGTGCCGAGCGACAGCTGATCACCCGTTGCACCCGACAGCAGAACAGCCAGGGCAAAATCGGCCTGCCTGAGCAGTGCCGCGGCCAGACCGAACGCCGCTTTACCCTCAGCGACGATCCGCGACTGCTCGACCTGGCCGGCTGGCCGCAATATGTCGGCCGCCGTGGCGAGCGCGAGCAGCACAACCGCCAGGTGGCGCGCAGCCCCGACAGTTATGAGCTGAGCAGCCCCAAGGAATTCATTGCGGTCAACATGGAGTACTTCCTCCTTGACCCAAGCTTTGCCTGCCGCCGCCCGGCCTTGCAGGCCTACCTGAAAGCCCATTTCGATTGGGCACCCGAACATCCAGCGTGCCCGGGCGCCTTGCCGTTCCTCAATGCCGGCAACGACTTTGCCAAATCGCCGCTGGGCGAGATCGACCCCGAGCGCGTCTACGCGGTGGATTACCTGCTGGCCGAAGCCAATCAGAACTGGGTCAGCCGTTGGGGCCACAGCATGTTGCGCCTGGTCATCTGCGCCCCCGGGCGCCCACGCGGGCCGGACTGCCGCCTGGACCTGGACCAGCACCTGGTGCTGTCGTACCGGGCGTTCGTCAACGACGTGCAGCTGTCGAGCTGGGACGGCTTGACCGGCGCCTATCCGTCGCGGCTGTTCGTCTTGCCACTGGCGCAGGTGATCGACGAGTACACCAAGACCGAACTGCGCAGCCTGGCCTCGATTCCGCTCAAGCTCAACCGCGACGAGCTGGAAAGCCTGGTGCGCCAGGCTGCCGAGATGCACTGGAGCTACGACGGCAACTATTATTTCCTGTCAAACAACTGTGCGGTCGAAACCCTCAAGCTGTTGCGCAGCGGTACTGCCAACCCGCGCCTGAATGACCTGGACAGCATCGTCCCCAATGGCTTGCTCGAAGTGCTCGAAGGTCGCGGCCTGGCAGATGTCAGCGTGCTCGACGACCCACGCGAGGCGCTGCGCCTGGGTTACCGCTTCGACTCCTACCGTGACCGCTACCAGGCCATGTTCCTGGTGCTGAAAAAACAACTGCCGATCAAGCAGGACAGCGTCGAAGCCTGGCTCGAGCAATCGGCCGAGCAGCGCCAGCAGTGGTTTGCCCAGGCCGACCTGCGTACCAGCGCAGCCTTGCTGCTGCTTGAACAAGCCAGCCTGCGCCGCCAATTGCTGCTGGCCCAGGACGAGGTCAAGCAGCGCTACCTGAGCGGGCGCGAACGCAACGACGCCAGCGTCGGCAAGGCCAACAACACCCTGCAGCAGATTCTCGCCAACAGCGGCTTTCTCAGCCGCCCGGCCGAACTGCTGGGCAGCAGCGGCTACGGTCTGCCCCAGGCCAGCGAGCGCGAGAAACTGCTGAGCGAAACCCGCCAGCGGCAAAAACAGCTGCAAACCCTCAGTGCCGACCTCGACAAAGAGGTGCGGGCCTTGCTCGGCCCGGACCGCGCCGCGCAAATCAAAGCGGTCGAGGCCAACATCAAGCAGGTCGGCGAGCACCTGCGCGCATTGCACAAAGCCGCAGGCGGGCTGCAATTGCCCTGAGCCGGTGGTTGACTTTGTAACTGTCTGTGCCACTATTTCGCCGCTATAAAAATGGCGTTTTGATGCCATTTTGCTAGATGAAGGCCTCGCTTCGGGGCCTCTCGCAAAATCTCTTTCTATCGACGTGACAGCCTGGCTGTGAAGGGCAGGGCTGCGCACGAACGACCGTTGGCATGGTGGGATTATATGGACGTAGTCGGAGACGACCGCGAGTACGAGTGGTCGCTGGATGGGCAACGCTGGTTGCAGGATGCCCACGGCAGGTTCTCCCTGACCCACGTCGCTGGCAAGGCGCTGGAAGGCGATCAGCCTGACCTGGATTTCCTCGTCGGGGCGCAGCAGGCGCCTGACGGGCAGTCCTGGCTGCCGGCCAGCTTCCGCCATTGCCCGCAGACCGGCGCGCCCCTTGAACCTGTTCGTTACGCTCCCCAGCAGCGCTGGTTGCCACCTTATGGCAACGGTAGCGGCCGGCGGGTGGTGGAGGGCAGTTGCAAGCTCGATGCTGCCGAGCAGACTGTCGCCGCCGTGTACCAGCGCCTTGATCGCGCCAGCCCGCGCAACCTCAATGCCGCGCGCAAGTTCGACCAGTTGCCGCGCAGCAACGGTTTGAATTTCCTCGTCGCTAACCTCGGCGGCCATCGCGAAGCGCTGTTTGCGCTGGCGCGCGATGGCAGCCTGTTCCGCTGGCAGCGCAAGGCCGAAGAATGGGTCGGAGTGCTGCCGCACAGCACCCCGATCGGTCGCTGCAGCCTGCAAAGCTGGGCCTGGGGCGTGAGCCTGCGCGAGCAGGGCAGCCAGCAATGCCTGCTGCTAGCCTGTGATGAAGGCGCCACCGAAGTGCGCGTCGATCCGCTCGCTGGCCGCTACCACCTGGAGCGCTGCCCTGGCCGCGCTATCGCCGCCCCCGGCGAACTTGAAGAGCAGGTGCTGATTCCCCAACAGATGCCCGATGGCAGCTTCTGCGTGGTCGCCCGCCAGAATGATCAGTGGCTCGCACACCCGATTGCCCTGGCCAATCCGCAACACCTGCACAATCTCTCGGCGCCGCTGCGCGACCCGGCCTCGCGGCGCCTGCTGTGGATCGGCGCCCACGGCTACTTGAGCGTCAAGCTCGGTGAAAGCCTCGAAGCCCAATGGCTGAGCTGGCCGCCCGGCGCCCAGGCGCGCCCCGAATATGGCCCGCCGTTCGTCAATGGCTACGGCATCTGGCAGCAACTGTTCGAAGGCAGCGAGCAGTACTGCCTGCGCCTGGACTCCGACGAGCGCAAGGAAGTCAAAGGCTCGCGCCTGAGCACCGGGCAGCTGAACTACATGTTCAACGTGCGCCTGGACGCCCCGTGGGGTGAACACGACGTCGACAACAACCCCGCCGACCGCGAAGTGGTGTACCCGTTCATCGAGTTCAGCGACAACCCGCACCTGCTGTCGTGCCGGGTGCGCTGGCCCTCGAGCCTGCAGCAGTTCTTCGGCAATGAGCAGCCCGTCGAGACCGAGTACTGCCTTGAGCGCATCGGCCAGCCGGCCTTGAGCCTGCTGCTGAAGGTGGCGCAACCGTGGAACGCGCAGTGGTTCTGCTACGACAACGCCCTGTGGCTGTACATCGATTCGACTGGAGCGCTTTACCGATGGAACGCCTGAACCGCCTGCTACGCCACAGCCTGCTGCTCGTCCTGAGCCTGGTCTGCATAAGCGCCCATGCGGCGCCACTGCGCCAGGTGTTGCTGGTACAGAACTCCGGCTGGATGGAGCCGTTCTACCTCGACCCGGCCTCGGGCTTCAAACCGCTGGTCACGCAACTGGCGGCCAGCGCCGCCGGCAGCGGCGAAGTGGTAATTGGTGCCTTCAACCAGGCCGACAGCAGCCACCCCTCGCCGCAATGGACCTACCGCGGGCCAGGCACCCACGCCAAGCTCGCCGACAGCGTCAATGCCCTGAGCCTGGCCCGCAAGGCCAGCGGCGCCTATGCCGATACCGATTTCAAGGAAGCCTTGCTGGCGGCGATCAACACCGGCCTGGAAGGGCGCGAAGGCATCATCTGGATCGTCACCAACAACAAGAACAGCCCCAACAACAGCAACGAAACCCAGCTCAAGAACCGCGAGTTCTACGACCTGCTGCACAAGGAAGCAGTGATCAGCCGCATCGCCGCCTTCCCGCAGAAGATGCCGGTCAAAAGCAGCAATTTCGAGGCTAACGGCCTGATGATCTACGCCCTGGCCTATGGCGCCAACGCCGGTGCCGCGCTCGAGCAGGTGCTGGCCCAGCCGGCCCTGGCAACACTGCTCAAAGACGCCGGGGTGCGCCTCAAGCCACTGACCCAGGCGGCCGTGCGCTTTATTCCGACCGGGGTAAAAGACACCCCGGACGTCAGCGCCGAGCTCGCACCCGACCAGCAAACCGTGGTGCTCAACATCGATGTCGACGGCTCGCCGAAAACCGCGGTGCTGCTAGGCCGCTTCGAGAACCAGTTCAACCCCTACCAGATCCACTCAGCCAAGGTCGCGATGAGCCTCGATATGCCGGGCGAAGCCCTGCAGTCGTCGATCTCCCTGGACCGCATCGAAAACCTCGAGCCAGGCGCCCGCTCCGAAGAGCTGTCGATCAGCCTGCAATTGCCACCGCTGCCTTCGCAGTGGTCCAGCGAAGTGCTGCTGTCCAGCGGCTACCAGCGTGCCGGCGCCATCGAAGTGCGCCTGAGCGAACAGCAGTTGCAGATTTCCCAGCAGTTCATCGAGCGCATGAACGAACTGTTCCCCAACGATGCCTTGCCGGACGTGTTCCTGCCCTCCAGCGAGGCCAGCGCCTCGGCTACCCGCCTGCCGATCGTGTTGCAGATCAGCTACCCGCTGGGCCCGGTGCTGCTGTTGCTGGCCCTGTTCGTGTTCGCCTTGTTCGGCCTGCTGCTGGCCAAGAGCCTGGTCGGCGGCAAGAAGCCGGTCACGGTCATGGTCGAAGGCGTGGCCCAGCAGTACCCGCTCAAGCCGTTCAGCAGCGCCAGCGTCTACGACGCCCGGCAGAACAAAGTCGCGACGGTAAAGCGCGGCCTGTTCGGCGCCACCCTTGAAAAGCTCGCCGCCGACGTCGCCGTGCGCCTCAAATAACCTTAGGACCCTGTCATGACCCAAACCAGCTCCCTGCCAGCCCCAGTAGAAAACGAAGCCGCTCCGGCCACCAGCACCTCCACCCTGAGCGTGCCGACGCCAGTGCTGGACCTGGGCCCGAAAAAAGTCGACAGCCGCGATGCCCTGGTCGGCGTGGCCGTGTTGGTGGTGCTGGCGTTGATCTTCTTCGTGATCAAGAACGCCTACGCCAACTGGCGCGTGCGTGAGCGCGTGGCGCCAAGCCGTGCCAACGCCTCTGGCTGGTTCCTGTTCCTCGGCCTGCTGCTGGTTTCGGCCATGGCGGTGCTAGCGGTGATCAACTCCGGGCAGTTCCTGACCCCGCTGTACCTGGCGCCACTGGCTGGCGTGGCCGGCATTTCGCTGGTGGCCTGGCTGATGACCTTCTCGGCCAAACGCTGAGCCAGGCTTGCTGCGCCCGCGTCAGGCCAGGCCTGACGCTTCAACCGATGATGGATTTAGTACGCCGAGCTGACTCGGCCAGCCCAGCCAGGGCTCATGGAGTTTGAAGATGAACGAGAATGCACAACCTTCCGGCCCAGCGGCGCTGAACGCGGTCAGCGAGAAGATCCACCCGACGCTGTTCATCGCCCTGGGCGGTACCGGCATGAAGGTGAACATTCGCCTGCGCCGGCGCATTCTCAATGCGATCTGGGGCGGCAACAACCAGGTTCAGCAGATTGCCGATTTCCCCCTGGTACAGTTCGTCAACTTCGACCTGGATGCCGGCGAAGTCACTCAGGACGGCAAGTCGATCAAGACCGACGTGCTCGCCGAGCAGGTCGCCTTCACTTCCGAAGAAAAGATCATCGAGCCGCTCAACCTGAGCAAATACACCCACTCGATGGACGAGCTCAACCGCCACCGGGAAGTGGCCGAGTGGTTCCCGCTGACTCCGGACAAGATTCGCGCCCTGGGTATCGACCCGTCCAAGGGTGCCGGGCAGATCCGCGCGCTGTCGCGCCTGTACTTCTACGACAAGTACCCGGTGATCCGCGACAAGCTGCGCGACAAGGTCAACCGCCTGCTGGCCAACATCGGTGGCCATGCCGACAAGCTGAAAAAGCTCGGCCTGGAAATCGACCCGGGCAAGATCCGCATCGTCATCAGCGGTTCGGCCGCCGGCGGCACCGGTTCCGGCTCGTTCCTCGACATGGGTTACCTGGCCAAGGCGATCCTCAAGGAGAACAACATTGCCGGCAAGGTCGACCTGTTCTTCGTCCTCCCCGGCGGCTTCCATGCCTTCAACACCGAGCGCGTGCAGGCCAACGGCTACGCAGCACTGATGGAGCTGGAAACCAGCATGCGCGGCAACCGCCTGGTCAAGCACTGGGACGCAACCGACAACCTGTTCATCGACAGCCGTCCGTACGACGACGTCTACATCGTCGACAACAGCAACGTCGCCCAGGCCAAGACCAGTGACCAGGAAGACATCTACGAGATGCTGTCGGACGTGCTGTTCACCGACTTCACCTCCCAGGACTTCGCCAACAAGAAGCGCTCGATCGCGGTCAACCAGAACCAGCACAAGATCCGCTCCTACACCGTGCGCCTGCCGCAGGACTACGGCGACGATACCGAGCTGCGCTTCCCGTGCTCGTACTCCGCGCTGGGCCAGGCGGTGCTCGACACCCAGATCGATGCACGGCAGAACGTGCGCCTGAGCCGTCAGGTGCAGCAGATGCTCAAGGCCTTCTTCGGCATCGCCAACGCCGCCGCCAACGACAACCGGCCAACCGACCGCGAGCGCGATGACTTTCTGCGCGAGCAACTGAACGTCACTGCGCGCACCTTCACCGAGCTGCCGGACTTCCTTTCCAAGGTCGAGCTGACCCTGGCCACCGGTGAGTTCACCCACTATCAGGTGGCTGACGACCTGCTGCTGGTCGAGGGCGACAACAGCGTCACCGCGCAGATCGAGCAAAAGGTCGAGATGCTCTTCGAGCGCCTGCAAAATGGCGGCGCCGACAAGGACCAGTGGCTGACCCACGTGCGTGAAATCCAGCAGCAGCTGGAGCGCGACACCAAGGGCAGCAACATCGACAGCGCCGAGCGCAACCACGAAGTGCGCATCAAGGAAAACCGCCAGCGCCGCCTGGCCGAACTGGTACGCGAAGACGCCCTGCCGGAAAAACTCTTCCGGCGCCTGGACGACGATGAGCGTGGCGGCCTGGATTACACCCTGGCGCTGGTCGAGATGCTCAAGGACCGCCTCGAAAACGAAGGCAGCGGGATCATCCCGGCGCTGGAAAAGAACGCCGCGCGCTTCAAGGAACTGGCCGAGAAGCTGGAGTCCTCGGAGCTGGCCCGCGAGTTCGAACGCCTCAAGGAAACCACCGGCGGCGGCCTGATGGCCCGCCTGAGCGGCAAGGACAAACAGGCCGAGACCGTACTCACCCAGGTCAAGGACACCTTGCGCGACAGCCTGCTGTTCTACGTGCGCCATGTCGCTGCCCGTGAAGCGGCGCAACTGCTGCGCGAGCTGTCCGAGTGGCTGGGCCGCAAGGAGTCGGTCGACCACAGCGGCCGTGCAGTATGGAACGGCTTCGTTGGCCGCCTGCAGGACGGACGCAATGCGGTTGACCAGCTGTTGCGCCGGATCGAAACCGATATCAGCAAGATCGACGCCAGCATCAAGGAAAAACACGCCACCCTGATCCCGCTGGCGCTGGTGCAAAGCAGCGAGGAACAGGTCGTCGATGGCGCCCAGGTGCGCGAGTGGGCCAAAGACGCTTTCAAGGACTTTGGCGGCTCCAAGGTGCTGTTCGGCAAACTGCAGGACGAAGAGGGCCAGGAAGAATTGCTGGGCAAACTGCGCAGCAAGGCCGTGCAGCAGTTGCCCAAGCAAAACCAGGGCATCGACCCGCTGCTCAGCGCCCTGGCCGCGCTGACCCCGGACGAACAGCGGGAAAAATTCCGCCAGCTACTGCAACGGGCCATGCCTTGGGCGCCGCTGAACCTCACCGGCGGCTTCGGCATCGTCAAGGACCGCTACACCTGCCTGGTGGGCGTGCAGGATGCCAACGAATTCAAGCGCACCTACGGCGCCATGCTCGCCCAGTGCCTGCCGCAGGGCACCGGCATGACTGCCGGGCAGATCCAGTTCGTCGAGTCCGGCACCCCGGGCAAGCTGATCTGCTTCACTGAGCTGAGCGGCTTCCCGCTGCCGGCCCTGACCCCGCTGCCGACCTACCTGGCCAGCTACCGCAAGGAAAGCACGACGATTCCGCTGCACAGCCACAAGCGTATCAGCCAGTTCGTACAGCCGATCCAGTTCACCCAGGAGCAGTACCGCCAGTTCGCCGAAGACTTCAAGCTGTACCTGCACGCGGTGGCCGTTGGGGTGTTGCGGCGCAACCCGTCGGAACGTTACGAGCTGATGATCGACCAGGACTACTTCAGCATCGGTGACGAGTTCGCGATCCGTCAGAACGGTCTGAACCAGGTGCAACGCAAAGACATCGAGGACCAGTTGCGCCAGCGTTACGAGCAACTGCGCAGCCCGCAGCAGCTGGCGGCCATGGTCGCGCTGTTCGAAGACCTGCGCCGCGGCGCCTACAAGCCGCAGATGCGCCAGAACGAGCTTGGGGTGTCGTCGCTGTACCAGACCTTCCCGTACAAGATCGCTGAGCTGCTGAAGAACGAGTACGACAACCGCCTCAAGCGCCAGGCCCCGGATACCGCAGAACGCCTGGTAGAGCAGGCGCGAGCGCTGCTGGAGCAATTCGCCGAACCGGTCAACGGCTCACGCGCCGACGTCTATCGCGACGAAGTGCATGACGAGCACAGCGAAAAACGCACCCTGCGCAAGGAGTGCTTCAGCAGCGGCTGGCTCGACGCGCTGTTCCAGCCGGCCGCCAGCGCCGCACCGGCACCGATGCCGGGCATGGCTGCGCCACCGCCAGGTGTTGCCGGTATCGCGCCGCCACCGGTGGCTACGCCGCAGTTCAGCTATCACCTGAGCGTGGCTGGCAGCAACTACGGCCCGTACACCAGCAGCCAGCTGCAACAGTATGTGCAAACCGGCCAGATCACCCGCGACAGCCTGCTGTGGCGCGAAGGCATGGCCGCCTGGCTGAGCGCCGGGCAGATCCTCGAACTTGCCCATCTGTTTGCTCCGGCCCCTGCTGCGGCGCCGCCGGTAGGCACGCCACCGCCCGTCGCGCCGATGGCGCCACCGCCTGTGAACTGAGGAAGGCCTGAGCCCTATGTCCGCATCTGCGAAAAAACCGGCCTTCCCCCTCAACTGCGCCAATGGCGAGTGTGGCAAGGCCCTGTGTGGCCCGGTGCTGTTCTGTCCATATTGCGGTGCCAGCAGCCAGGTGGTGACCAGCGCACCGGTTGCCGCTCCGGCAGCCGTGGCAGCGGTCGTTGTCGCGAGCGAAACGCCGACAGCCCCAGCACCGGTGGCCAAAGCGCCCGAGCCGCCACGGCAAGTGACCATCTCCAGCGCCGAGATCGAGCGCGCCGTGGCAGCCACCGCGCCGCCGCAAGCGCCGGTCGTGGCCCAGGTGAGCAAACCACGCAATGTCGCGCGCCAGGCCGCGCTGGCCATCGCCGTGCTGGTTGCGGTGGGTGGTTATGCGGCCTATCAGATGAACGCTCGCAAGGCCTTGCAGCAGTTCGAGGCAGAACTGGCCGCAGGGCAGGGCTGCCTGCGACTGAACCAGTACAACTGCGCACTGGAAAAGGCCGAAAGCGCCCTGCGTATCGAAAGCAAGGACCCGCGCGCCATCAGCTTGCTGCAACGCGCACAGGCCGGGCTAGAGGGTCAGCAACGCGATCAGCAGGCCCAAGCCCAGGCCGCCGCCGCTGCCGCAAGCGCTGCAGCAACGCGCAAGGCAGCAGCCGAACAGGCGCAGCGCGAGCAGCAAGCCCGTGAGCTGGCGGCCAAGGAGCAACAGCTTCATGACGAACAGACCCAGCTTGCCAAACGCCAGCAACAACTGGAGCAGCAGGCGCGCTCGGCACCGCCAGTACAGCCGCGGGTGGCACCTGTTGCCCGGCCGGTGCAACGACCGGTGGCGCCGGCAGCCAACGCCGGGTTGGTGGGCCAGCAGCTGAGCCAGGCGCGTAGTGCCCTGGCCCGCCGCGACGGCGCCACCGCGCGCTCACTGGCCAACCGGGTGCTCAGCCAGGATCCGGGCAACCGTCAGGCGCAGATCATCCTGCGCCAGGCCGAACAGCTGCGCGGTCAGTCGTTCAACACTCCCAAGGGCCTGGGCGGGGTGATCATCGAGTAAGCCGCTGAAAGCCTAGAGCGTCTCCCCGGGCTCGCCGGGCAGATGCTCGTCCAGGTGCAACCAGGGTAGGCGGCTATCGATCCAGATATGTCGGTTCGGTGCCGCCAGCTGCGGCTGGTCGAGAGTGGTCACGGTAACATCGATGCTCTGCGGGCTCAGATCGGTGGTCAGCGCCACATGCGCCCCGCACCGGCTGCAGAAATAGCGCACGCAACTGGCAGACGAGTCGTAGCGCTGCGGCGTACCGCTCAACCATTGGAAATCCTCGCAACTCACCGTCAGCCAGGTGATCAGCAAACCACCACTGACCCGTCGGCACACCGAGCAATGGCAGTGGGCAACATCCGTCAACGGACCTTGAATCCGGTAGCGCAGGGCGCCGCAATGGCAGCCGCCTTCGTACGTATCACTCATCGCTCCCTCCTGTTGCCTACAGGCTGATAACCAACAATGCACCTCTCGTCGGCTTTGGGCCAGCGAAAGCTGGCTGAAAGCTTCCCACCTTAGGATTGCCACCACTACCGGCACAAGACCGGTCAGCCAGGGCCCCGTTCGTTGCATGCGGCGCCCGGCCCAATTAACAACAACAATGGTGATACTGATGCTTTCCTACGCCCGCCTCCCTGCAGCAATCCCTCCGTTATTCCACGCGCTGCGCCCTGTGCGCTGATCCGCCCGAATCGTTCTTCCTTCGCCGCGCTACGCCTGGAGTACTCCCATGCTGACCTTCCTCGGCTTTGCCATGGTCATCACCTTCATGTACCTGATCATGACCAAGCGCCTGTCGGCCTTGATCGCGCTGATCCTGGTACCGATCCTGTTCGCCCTGTTCGGTGGTTTTTCCGCCAAGATCGGCCCGATGATGCTCGAAGGCATCAGCAAACTGGCGCCGACCGGGGTCATGCTGATGTTCGCGATCCTGTATTTCGCCCTGATGATCGACTCCGGCCTGTTTGACCCGGCCGTGCGCAAGATCCTCAAGCTGGTCAAGGGCGACCCGCTGAAAGTCTCGGTCGGCACTGCCGTGCTGGCCCTGGTGGTGTCGCTGGATGGCGACGGCGCCACCACTTACATGATCTGCGTGGCCGCCATGCTGCCGCTGTACAGCCGCCTGGGCATGAGCCCACGGATCATGGCCGGCCTGATCATCCTTGCCGGCGGCATCATGAACATGACCCCCTGGGGTGGCCCGACCGCGCGCGCCGCCAGCGCCCTGCATGTCGACCCCTCGGACATCTTCGTACCGATGATTCCGGCGATGCTCGCTGGTGTCGTCGCCCTGTTGGCGATTGCCTACGCCTACGGCAAGCGGGAACGCGCGCGCCTGGGTGAACTGCACCTGCCTGGTGATGAGATCGATCACAGCGAAATCAGCGTTTCGCAGTTCCCCGACGCCCGTCGCCCGAAACTGTTGTGGTTCAACGGCGCGCTGACCGCCGTGCTGATGGTCTCGCTGATCATGGGTCTGCTGCCGCTGCCGGTGCTGTTCATGATCGCCTTCAGTATCGCCATGATCGTCAACTATCCGTGCCTGCAGCAGCAGAAAGACCGTATCGCCGCCCATTCGGGCAGCGTGCTGGCGGTGACCGGGCTGATTTTTGCCGCCGGTATCTTCACCGGCATCCTCTCCGGCACCGGCATGGTCGACGCCATGTCCAAGAGCCTGCTGGCGGTCATTCCGGATGCGCTGGGGCCTTACCTGGCGGTGATTACCGCAGTCGTAAGCATGCCGTTCACCTTCTTCATGTCCAACGACGCCTTCTACTACGGGGTGTTGCCGGTATTGTCGGAAGCGGCCAGCCACTATGGCATCTCGCCGGTGGAAATGGCCCGCGCGTCGATCGTCGGCCAACCCGTGCATCTGCTCAGCCCGCTGGTACCCTCTACCTACCTGTTGGTGGCCCTGGCCGGCATCGAGTTCGGCGATCATCAGCGCTTCACCCTGAAGTGGGCAGTGCTGATCTGCCTGTGCATAATGCTCGCCGCGCTGCTCATGGGAATTTTCCCCCTGTTCAGTAGCCTATAAGACAACAGAATCACCTAACCGCTGCCGCGCCCCATCGCCTGGGGCGTTGTGCTTACATCGTTCGAAGGAATACACATGGAATGGCTGACCAGCCCAGAGATCTGGGTTGCCTTTTTTACTCTGACGGCGCTTGAGATCGTTCTCGGTATCGACAACATCATCATGATCTCGATCCTGGTCAGCCGCATGCCCAAGCACATGCAGCAGCGCACCCGGATCTTCGGCCTGGCGCTGGCCATGGTCACCCGCATCCTCCTGCTGCTGTCGATCACCTGGGTCATGCGCCTGACCGCCGACCTGTTCGTGGTGTTCGGCCAGGGTATTTCCGGGCGCGACCTGATCCTGTTCTTCGGCGGCCTGTTCCTGTTGTGGAAAAGCTCCCAGGAGATCTACCACGGCCTGGAAGGTGAAGACGAAACCAGCGACGAGCCAAGCGGCGCCGGCGGCAAGTTCTTCTACACCATCATCCAGATCGCCATCATCGACATCGTCTTCTCCCTGGACTCGGTGATTACCGCGGTGGGCATGGTTTCCCACGTACCGGTGATGATCGCCGCGATCGTCGTCGCCGTGCTGGTGATGATGCTCTGCGCCGGCGCCATCAGTAACTTCATCGACAAGCACCCGTCGCTGAAGATGCTCGCCCTGTCGTTCCTGATCGTGGTCGGGACCGTGCTGATTGCCGAATCCTTCGACGTTCACGTACCCAAAGGCTACGTCTACTTCGCCATGGCGTTCTCGCTGGCGGTCGAGGCGATCAACATCAAGATGCGCACAGCCATGGCCAAGAAGAAGCAACAGAGCGATCCGGTGAAACTTCGCAAGGACATCCCGGGTCAGTAATCCCGGTGCTGGTGAAAAGGGCCCTGCGCAGGGCCCTTTTTTCATCTTGCGTCATGACAGTTTTGTTTCAAAGGCTGGCGTGGCTATGCGATGCTGGCGCCACGGCCATTGGCCGACTACAGCTTAAGTGAGCACTGGGAAAAACCGCCTGGCAGCAGGACAGGCTCACGGCATCAACCATTTTGCCCCGCTGGGGCGCATAACAGGGGGCCTTTTCAATGCTGACCCTGCTCAATCTGCTTTCCGCCGTGGCGTTGCTGATCTGGGGCACGCACATCGTGCGTACCGGTATCCTGCGGGTGTACGGCTCGAACCTGCGCCGGGTACTGAGCCAGAACATGTCCAAGCGCCCGCTTGCGTTTATCGCCGGCATCCTGGTGACGGCGATGGTGCAAAGCAGCAACGCCACGGCGATGCTGGTGACCTCGTTCGTCGGCCAGAGCCTGATGGGCCTGACCCCGGCGCTGGCGATCATGCTCGGCGCCGATGTCGGTACCGCGCTGATGGCGCGGGTGCTGACCTTTGACCTGTCATGGCTGTCGCCGCTGCTGATCTTTCTCGGGGTAATCTTCTTTCTTTCCCGCAAGCAAACCCGCGCCGGGCAACTGGGCCGCGTCGGTATCGGCCTGGGCCTGATCATCCTCGCCCTGCAGCTGATCGTCGAAGCGGCGGCGCCGATCACCCATGCCCAGGGGGTGAAGGTACTGTTCGCCTCGCTGACCGGCGATATCCTCCTCGATGCCCTGGTCGGCGCCCTGTTCGCATTGATTTCCTACTCCAGCCTTGCCGCCGTGCTGCTCACCGCCACCCTGGCCGGCGCCGAGCTGATCAGCCTGCCGGTGGCCATCGGCCTGGTCATTGGCGCCAACATCGGCAGCGGCCTGCTGGCCTTTCTCAGCACCAGCATGCAAAACGCCGCCGGGCGCCAGGTGGCACTGGGCAGCTTGCTGTACAAGCTGATCGGCCTGGTGCTGATCATTCCCGTGCTGCATCCGCTGGTGGCGTGGATGGACAGCCTGAGTTTCAGCCCCCAGGAGCTGGTGATCGGCTTTCACCTGCTCTACAACACCCTGCGCTGCCTGATCCTGTTGCCGACGGTGACGCCCATGGGCCGCCTGTGCAGATGGTTGCTGCCCGAGCGCGAAGAAGCCAACGGCCGCGCCCGTCCGCGTCACCTCGACGCGACCGCACTGACCACGCCAAGCCTGGCCCTGGCCAACGCGGTGCGCGAAACCCTGCGCATGGGCGACCTGGTCGACAGCATGCTCGATGCCATGCTCAACGTGCTGCGCGGTACCCAGACCGCCATGACCCAGCAGATGCGCGGCCTGGGCGAGGACGTCGAGGCGCTGTACAACGCCATCAAGCTGTACCTGGCGCAAATGCCCCGCGAAGACCTCAGCGAGCAGGACAGCCGGCGCTGGGCCGAGATCATTGAGCTGGCGATCAACCTCAAGCTGGCTGCCGACCTCATCGAGCGCATGCTGCGCAAGGTCCAGCAGCAGAAGACTTCGCAGCGCCGCGAGTTTTCCGAGGTGGGCCTGGAAGAACTGACCGGCCTGCACAGCCAGTTGCTGGCCAATCTGCGCCTGGGCCTGTCGGTGTTTCTCAGCGCCGACCCGGAAAGCGCCCGCCAGCTGCTGCGGGAAAAACGCCGCTTCCGCGCCCAGGAGCGGCGCCTGGCCCATGCCCATGTCAGCCGGTTGCAACGTAAAGTGGTGCAAAGTATCGAGACCAGTTCGTTGCACCTGGAGCTGATCGCCGACATGAAACGATTGAACTCCTTGTTCTGCAGCAGTGCCTATGTGGTATTGGGCGGCGCCGATACTGGCGGCCTGCTGCTCGACAGCGTGCCGGACGACGCTCATTCACCGTGATCGCGACACCCCAAGAACTCCCGCAAGGAAGCTCGCCATGCGTTGCCTGATGTTCATTTGCCTGCTGCTGGGCTGCGCGCCCGGCTTTGCCCTCGACCGCTCCCAGGTCGAGGGCTACCTGCTGCCCAACGGTCTGCAGGTGGTGCTCAAGTCAGGTTACGAACGCAACCATGTGTCGATTCGCCTGGTGGTCGGCGTTGGCTTCGATGATTTTCCCTGCGAGCGCCAGGAGCTGCCACACCTGCTCGAACACCTGTTGTTCAGCGGTATCGACGAGGGCGGTGAGGGCGGCCTGGAAGAGCGCATGCAAGCCCTGGGCGGGGAGTGGAACGCCTATACCAGCAGCGCCGATACCACCTTCGTCATCGAGGCGCCGGCACGCAACCAGCGCAAAGTGCTCGACCTGCTGCTGGCGGTGATCAACGACACCCAGATCGATGAAAAAGCCCTGCAGCTGTCCAAGCGCATCGTCGAGCGCGAAGACGGCGGCCATTACTCGCACCTGCAGCGCTGGCTCGATCGCCAGGACCTCGGCCATCGCGCCAGCGACCAGCTGGCCGTGGAGTTGGGGCTCAAATGCGCCGAACGTTCGTCGATCGAGGACATGACCCTGGAGCAGGTCAACGACCTGCGCCAGCACTGGTACGCGGCCAACAACATGACCCTGATCGTGGTTGGCGGCCTCGACCGCCTGCTGCCGGCTTATCTGGAACGCACCTATGGCGAGCTGCCAGCGGTCGAACCAGGCGAGCGCCGGGTACTGGACGGCGTCACCCACAAAGCCGAGGCACGCCGGGAGTTGATTCGCGGCTGGCTGGGCGACAGCGCCCGCCTGCACTGGCTGTTCCTCGAACCGGTGCTGAACAACGACCACAGCCAGACCTGGGACCTGCTGCAGCGCTACCTGGATTGGGCGCTGTACGACGAATTGCGGCTCAAGCACGGGTTTTCCTACGGCCCGTTCAGCCAACGCGAGAGCTTCGGCGATACCGGGCTGATGGTACTCAACGCCGACCTCGACCGCGCCGATGTCGATGCTGCCGAGCAAGCCCTGGCGGCCATGCTCGAGCGCCTGCGCAAAAACGGCCTGGACCCGGCAACCTTCCAGCGTATCAAGCAGGCTGCCATCGACCGCGAAGCCTGGTCAACCCAGGGTAATAGCGCCCTGGCCGACTATTACTGGGGCGCCTTGAACGACTTTGACGAAGGGCGCTTTGCCGATCCGGCGCGGGCCTTGCGCCGGATCAGCCTGGAAGATGCCAACCAGGCCCTGCAGCAGTTGCTGGCCGAGCCCGGCTATGTGCGGATCGAGAAGCCACTGCTCAGCTACGACGAGCTATATGGCTGGGTGGCGCTGGCGGTGGGGGTGTTGTTGGCCGGGGTGCTTATCTGGGGGCGGCGGCGTTCGCGCTGAAATCATCGCGGGGCAAGCCCGCTCCTACAGAGTATCCTGTGCAGGTTTTTACCTGACCTTGCGAACACCTTCATGCCTCTTTACCTCCAGCGCTTGATCGAGCTGATCAAGCGCTACCCCGGGGTCATCGCCCTCGGCGGTTTCATCTCCGGTGTCGGCAGCTTCATCCTGGTCGATCGCCAGGAAAGCCTGGCCAGCTGGATTGCCATCGTCATGCTCATCAGCTGGATCTGGCTGATGCTCGAGAACACCTTCACCAAGGTTTTCGCCAAGGTCTTCAAACGCGAAATCCCCCAGCCACTGCTGCGCTACGCGACGCAGATGATTCACCAGGAAAGCCTGTTCTTCGTCCTGCCGTTTTTCTTCGTCACCACCACCTGGAACAGCGGCCAACTGGTGTTCACCGGCATTCTCGCCGCCGCCGGGCTGATCTCGATCATCGACCCGCTGTACTACAAGTGGCTGGCGCCGCGGCGCTGGCTGTACCTGGCGCTGCATACCCTGACGCTGTTTGCCGCGTTGCTCACCGCGCTGCCGATCATCCTCCACCTGACCACCTCGCAGAGCTTCAAGCTGGCCCTGGGCATCGCCATGCTGCTGTCGTTCCCAAGCCTTGCCAGCAGCTTCCCGATCAGCCACTGGCGCCGGGGGATCATGCTGGTGGTGATGACCCTGGCCGTCGGCGCCGGCGGCTGGATGCTGCGTTCCTGGGTGCCGCCGGCAACCCTGTGGATGACCGAAGTGGCAGTCAGCACCCAGGTCGAGAACCGCACCCCGGGCAAGAGCCTGGAGCAGATCAAAGCCAGTGAAATACGCGCAGGCCTCTATGCCTTCACCGCGATCAACGCCCCACGCGGGCTGAACGAGCGGATTTACCACGTCTGGCAATTCGAGGGCAAAGAGGTTGACCGCATTGCCCTGGACATCCATGGCGGGCGCAAGGAAGGCTACCGCGCCTGGACCCACAAGCAGAACTTCCCCGGCAACCCGGTGGGGCGCTGGCAGGTGCGGGTGCTCACCGAAGACGGCCAGGTCATCGGTGTACTGCGCTTCAAGGTGGTTGACGATGGTCAAGCACCCGCGGCCGAGTAACGCTATGCTCTGAGGCTGCGAACCGTTGGTCGGACTGCATGGAGCCTATGACTACACACGCCAGCGCCACCCTGGACACTGCAAGCAGCCCGCCACGGCTGCGGATCGTCGGTGACTGGACCCTGGCCAACTACACCAGCCTCAAGCGCAGCAGCGACAGCCTGGCCGGCCAGTACGACGCCTCTACCGAGGTCGACCTCGACCAGCTCGGCAAGCTCGACACCGCCGGTGCGGCGTTGCTGGTCGAGCTGCTGGGCGCCGAACGCCTGGCGCGGCTGACCGAAACCGCCACGCACTTGCCCGCCGCCAGCCAGGCACTGCTCAAGACCGTGTATTGCTCGGTGCAAGACTTCTGCATCCCGGAAAAACAACCCGAGCGCTCGGTACTGATCCAGCTGCTCACCCGCATCGGCCGCGCAGTTGACACCCTGTGGCAAGACACCCTGCAGATCCTCGGCTTCGTCGGCCTGATCCTGCAAACCCTGTTCCTGCGCCTGTTCCAGCCCAAGCGCTGGCGGGTCACCTCGGTGGTTGCGCATATCGAGCAGACTGGCCTGGACGCCGCGCCCATTGTTGCCTTGCTGACCTTTCTGGTGGGGGCGGTGGTGGCCTTTCTTGGCGCCACGGTGCTGGCCAGCTTTGGCGCGAGCATCTTTACCGTCGATCTGGTGGCATTCTCGTTCCTGCGGGAATTCGGCGTGCTGCTGACCGCCATCCTGATGGCCGGGCGCACCGCCAGTGCCTTCACCGCGCAAATTGGCTCGATGAAGGCCAACGAAGAGATCGACGCCATCCGCACCCTGGGCCTCGACCCGGTTGAATTGCTGGTGGTGCCGCGGGTGCTTGCACTGCTGATCGCACTGCCGTTGCTGACCTTTGTCGCCATGCTCTGCGGCATTATCGGCGGCGCGGTGGTCTGCGCGCTGTCACTGGGTATCTCGCCGGCGATGTTCCTGTCGCTGCTGCAAAGCGATATCGGCGTGCAGCACTTTCTGGTCGGCCTGGTCAAAGCCCCGTTCTTCGCCTTCCTGATCGCCGCCATCGGCTGCCTTGAGGGCTTCAAGGTCAGTGGCAGCGCCGAATCGGTCGGCGCCCACACCACCTCCAGCGTGGTCCAGTCGATCTTCGTGGTCATAGTCCTGGATGCCGTGGCGGCGCTGTTCTTCATGGAGATGGGCTGGTGAGCGAGATCCACACAAAGCCACGTGAAGCGGTGATCGAGGCCCGCGGCATCTGCAACCGCTTCGGTACCCAGAGCGTGCACGAGCAGCTCGACCTGGACCTTTACCGCGGCGAGATCCTCGCCGTGGTCGGTGGCTCGGGCAGCGGCAAGTCGGTGTTGCTGCGCAGCATCGTCGGCCTGCGCCGACCCAACGAAGGCCAGGTGCGAGTGTACGGCCAGGACTTGAGCAGCGCCAGCGACGAGCAACGCTCGCTGGTCGAGCGGCGTTTCGGCGTGCTGTTCCAGAAGGGCGCGTTGTTCTCGTCGCTGACTGTCACCGAGAACGTCGCCTTGCCGCTGATCGAACACGCAGGCCTGAGCCGCGCCGATGCCGAGCACCTGGCCGGGGTCAAGCTGGCGCTGGCCGGCTTGCCGATTTCGGCGGCAGACAAATACCCCTCGTCGCTGTCCGGCGGCATGATCAAGCGCGCGGCCCTGGCCCGGGCGCTGGCGCTGGATCCGGACATCCTGTTCCTCGACGAACCCACCGCCGGCCTCGACCCGATTGGCGCAGCGGCCTTCGACCAGTTGATCCTGACCCTGCGCGACGCCCTGGGCTTGAGCGTGTTCCTGATCACCCACGACCTGGACACCCTTTACACCATCACCGACCGCGTCGCCGTGCTGTCGCAGAAGAAGGTGCTGGTGGCCGGGCCTATCGCCGAGGTCGAAGACACCGACGACGCCTGGATTCACGATTATTTTCATGGCCCGCGTGGCCGCGCGGCGTATCAGGCCGCTACAGCGCCCAAGGAGCTCTGAGATGGAAACCCGTGCACATCATGTCCTGATCGGCCTGGTCACCGTGCTGGTGGTGGCCGGCGCCATGCTGTTCGGCCTGTGGCTGACCAAGTCGAGTGTCGACAGCACCTTCAAGGACTACCAAGTAGTGTTCAACGAGGCCGTGTCCGGTTTGTCCCGGGGCAGCTCGGTGCAGTACAGCGGTATCAAGGTTGGCGACGTCACCAGCCTGCGCCTGGACCCCAACGACCCGCGCCGGGTCCTGGCCCAGGTGCGCCTGAGCGCCGATACGCCGGTCAAGGAAGACACCCTGGCCAAGCTGACCCTGACCGGCATCACCGGCACCTCGTTCATCCAGCTCAGTGGCGGCACGCCGCAAAGCCCGGAGCTCAAGGGCAAGGACGGCAAGTTGCCAGTGATCGTCGCCTCACCGTCGCCGATTGCCCGCCTGCTGGACGACAGCAGCGACCTGATGACCAACATCAACGCCCTGGTGCACAACGCCAACCAGCTGTTCTCCGAAGACAACGTCACCCGCCTGAGCAACACCCTGAGCAACCTTGAACAGACCACCGGCGCCTTCAACGACCAGCGTGGTGACATCCGCGAGGGTATCCAGCAACTGGCCCAGGTCGGCAAGCAGGCTGGCGCCATGCTCGAACAGACCAGCGAACTGATGCGCAACGCCAATGGCCTGCTCAGCAGCCAGGGCAAGCAGATGTTCGGCAGTGCCGAACAAGCCATGCAGTCGCTGGCGCAAAGCACCGAAACCATCAACAAGCTGCTCAATGACAACCGCGAAGCCATCGATGGCGGCGCCCAGGGCTTCAACCAGCTGGCGCCGGCCATCCGCGAGCTGCGCGACACTCTGACCTCGCTCAAGGGCATCTCCCAGCGCCTGGAAGCCAACCCCAGCGGCTACCTGCTGGGCCGTGACAAAAACAAGGAGTTCGAGCCATGAGCCGTACCTGTCGCTACCTGGCCCTGGCCACTGCACTGAGCCTGGGCAGCGCCTGCTCGATCCTGCCGCAGGCCGAGCCTGCCGATGTTTATCGCCTGCCTTCGGCGCAAAGCACCCGCTCGCTGACACAGAGCGCGCCGTGGTCGCTGCGGATCAATAAGCCAATCGCCAGTGATGCCTTGAACAGCCCGCGCATCGCCGTGGTGCCGCAGGGCAACCTGATCAGCAGCTACAAGGGCGCGCGCTGGAGCGACCCGGCACCGACCCTGCTGCGCAACCGCATGCTCGATGCCTTCCAGCGTGACGGCCGCGTGCAGCGCCTGAGCGCCGACGACAGCAACCTGCAAAGCGATTATGAAATTGCCGGCGAACTGCAGGCCTTCCAGAGCGAGTACAGCGCCGACGGCCTGGCTGTGGTGATCCGCTACGACGCCCGCCTGGTGCAGGGCCGTAGCCAGCGCATCCTTGCCAGCCAGCGCTTCGAAGTACGCCAGCCGTTGAGCGACAAGCAGGTAGCCGCGGTAGTCAGCGGCTTCGGCTCAGCCAGCGACCAGTTGATGAAGCAACTGGTCGACTGGACGGTAAACCAGGCCGATCAGCTTCAGGCGAAGAACCAGTAGCAGACGAAGATCGCCGCGATCACCCCGGACAGCTCGGCCAGCAGCGCACAACCCACCGCATGGCGGGCGCGCTGGATGCCGACGGCGCCGAAATACACCGCCAGCACATAGAAAGTGGTTTCGGTGCTGCCCTGGATGGTCGCTGCCACCAGGGCCGCGAAGCTGTCGACGCCGTGGGTCTGCATGGTTTCGATCAGCATTGCTCGCGCCGCACTGCCGGAGAACGGCTTGACCAGCGCGGTGGGCAGGCCCTCGACAAAGCGCGTGTCCCAGCCCAGCCACGCGACTGCATGACGGATACCATCCAGAGCCAGCTCCAGCGCCCCTGAGGCGCGCAGCACGCCGACGGCGCAGAGCATGGCAACCAGGTAGGGCAACAGGCTTTTGGCGACGTCAAAGCCCTCCTTGGCGCCTTCCACGAAGGTTTCATAGACCTTCACCCGCTTCAGCGCGCCGACCACCAAAAACAGGATGATCAGGCCGAACAGGGTCAGGTTGCCGAGAATCGACGACAGCCCCGCCAGCGCGGTAGCCGACAGGGTGCCGAGAAACGCCATGAAGCCGCCCAGCAGCAACGCACCGGGAATCAGGTACGCCAGCACCACCGGGTCCCACAGGCGCAGGCGCTGCATTACCGCCACCGACAGCAGGCCGACCAGGGTCGAGGCGCTGGTGGCGAGCAGGATCGGCAGGAACACCAGGGTCGGGTCCATCGCCCCCTGCTGGGCGCGGTACATGAAGATGGTCACCGGCAGCAGGGTCAGCGACGAGGCGTTGAGCACCAGAAAGAGGATCTGCGCGTTGCTGGCCGTGGTCGAGCTGGGGTTGAGCTCCTGCAGTGCGCGCATGGCCTTGAGGCCGATGGGCGTGGCGGCGTTGTCCAGGCCCAGGCCGTTGGCGGCGAAGTTGAGGGTGATCAGGCCCAGGGCGGGGTGGCCGGGCGGGACTTCCGGCATCAACCGGGCAAACAGCGGGCCGAGGACCTTGGCCAGCCATTCGACGATGCCGGCTTTTTCGGCAATCTTCAAAAAGCCCAGCCACAGGGTCAGGGTGCCGAACAGCAGGACCATGACCTCGACCGAAAGCTTGGCCATGGCAAAGATGCTTTCGACCATTGCCGCGAAGATCCCGGCGTTACCGCCCACCAGCCATTGGGCCATGGCCGAAATGGCCGCGACAATGAAAAAACCAAGCCAAAGGCCGTTGAGCATCCGTTGTTCCCCCCAAAGATGGCGCAAATGATAGCGGGCCGGGTTGGCTTCGCGCCATAAACGTCGAGTTACTCCCGATGTAGCCAACAAAAAAGCCCCGACCAGGTCGGGGCTTTTCGTACAGCCAGGTTAGCGCTTACTTGCTGGCAGTTTTGCCAGCCGGTACGGCTTCCTTGCTGCGCCAGTGCGGCAGCGAGTTCCAGTAGCGCTGGCCTTTGGCATCGTCGTACATGCCTTCCCAACGAGCGATAACCAGAACCGCGAGGGCGTTGCCGATTACGTTCAGGGCAGTACGGGCCATGTCCATGATGCGGTCGACACCGGCGATGAAGGCCAGGCCTTCCAGCGGGATACCGACGCTGCCCAGGGTGGCCAGCAGGACCACGAAGGACACGCCCGGTACACCGGCGATGCCTTTGGAGGTAACCATCAGGGTCAGCACCAGCAGCAGCTGCTGGCTCAGCGACAGGTCGATGCCGTACAGCTGGGCGATGAAGATCGCCGCGATGCTCTGGTACAGGGTCGAACCGTCAAGGTTGAACGAGTAGCCGGTCGGTACCACGAAGCTGCAGATGGCTTTCGGCGCACCGTAGGCTTCCATCTTCTCGATCACGCGCGGCAGCACGGTCTCGGAGCTGGCGGTGGAGTAGGCCAGGACCAGTTCGTCCTTGAAGATGCGCATCAGCTTGATCACCGAGAAGCCGAACAGGCGGGCGATCAGGCCAAGGACCATGAAGGCGAAGAAGGCGATGGCGAAGTACACCAGCAGCACCAGCTTGGCCAGCGGCAGCAGCGAGGCGAAGCCGAAGTTGGCGACGGTCACCGCGATCAGCGCGAACACACCGATTGGCGCGTAGTTCATGATCATGTGAGTGACCTTGAACATGGCTTCGGAGACGCCCTGGAAGGTTTTCACCAGCGGGTCGCGGATGTCTGCCTGCAGGCTCGACAGGCCCAGGCCGAACAGCACCGAGAAGAAGATGATCGGCAGCATCTCACCGCGCATCAGCGCTGCGAAGATGTTCGACGGGATCAGGTTGAGGATGGTTTCGATGAACGCATGCTCATGCTGAACCTCGGCCGCCGTGGCCTGGTACTTGGAGATATCGACGGTACCCAGGGTACTCATGTCGATGCCGGCGCCCGGGTGGAACAGGTTGGCCAGGACCAGGCCGACGACGATGGCGATGGTAGTCACCACCTCGAAGTAGATAATGGTCTTGAGGCCGATACTGCCGAGTTTTTTCGCATCGCCAACCCCGGCGATACCCACGATCAGCGACGAAATCACGATCGGGATGACGATCATCTTGATCAGGCGAATGAAGATGTCACCGGCAGGTTGCAGGACGTTACTGATCCACCATGCCTTTTCTGCACTGAAATGGTTCAGTAAAGCGCCGATTGCAATCCCCAGTACCAGACCGATGAGGATCTGCCAGGCGAGGCTTAGCTTTGCCTTCTTCATGTCGTTACCTTTTCTTCAAGTGGAAACGGCCACCAGGCTGATAACCGCGACCCAGAGCTGTTGCCAGCAATCCATATCGTTTCTTGTTATCTACCGATGGCACCGTAAAAGGTCACCGCAAGCGAGCGTAGGAACGCTCAGGCCAGCGAAAAAAGGCGCAACTATTCCCACGTGGGGGGGCTCCGTCTAATGCCGTAAACGACTACCCCATGCCGAATCGGCATGAGGTTTATCGGCCAAAACGTACGTCACAATGGGTTATTCGCCTACCGTTCGGAAATCCGACGATGGCCAAAGCGCCATAATCCGGCCGATATAGAGGTATGCGCCCGAGTGACAAAGGGCTTTGTTCGACAATCCGAATGGGTGAAATCGCAGCGACTTTGCCAGGACGGCGGGGCGAAAAAATATCGATGTACGGTCGGGCAAAAATATGCGTCGACAGCTTCGGTAGGAAAAACGAATTTGTTGCGGGGGAAAAAGCGATCGCCGTAAAGAGCGCTACGGAAGTCCGGTCGGACACCTCTGCCTGAAGGCAGTTGTCCGACCCGCAACTTCCGCTACCGCTTCACCTGACCCGGCCCTCATCGGAGGTACTCCCTGTACCCCTAGGCCCCTCCGATCCTGAAACAATCAGAGCAGCCCGGCCCCCTGGTCATGCGCCTGCCTTCCTCGGGCGGCGCAGCATAGAAGCCTGAAATGAAAAAAGGTTCAGCTTCTATATATGTACAGAAGTGTGAGCAACACCTCAGTACCAGTTCGGATCACGTTTGAGCTGCTCCTTGAGCAGGGCCTGCATGCCTTCATCCGGCTTGCCCAGCCAACGGTAGTCGGCGTGGCGTGTGGGCGACTTGTCGGACGGCAGGCCTTCGGGCACTTCTACCAGCATTCCGTAGGCTTCGTCCTTGTCCCAACTGAAGGCGACAATCAGACGCTTGTTCAGGCACTTCTGCTCGGATTCGCACAACGGTCCGACCAGATACTTGTCGCCATCTTCCTCAACCGCCGACATCTGTTGCTCGGAAGTACCACTCAGGTTGAGGACCCATTCGGGCAAGCGTTCTTCGTTTTTGACCACGTCCTGCCAGGTTTCCCGGTATTCGGGGTCCGAGCCAAGAATCTGGTTGGCCCGGACCTGGCCGTCATTGGCCGCCATTGCCGCTGCGCTGCCGCCCATGATCAGGGCGGCAACCAGGGCTCTGCCTAGCGTTGTGCTCATACTCAGCCCCTACCGCGGCGACCAAAGAAGAAGGACACCACGAACAGCACCAGGAAGATAATGAACAGAATCTTCGCGATACCGGTAGCGGCGCCGGCGATACCACCGAAGCCCAGCACGGCAGCGACAATGGCGATAATCAGGAAGGTGATGGCCCAACTCAACATGGTGATTCTCCTTACCGTTTTTGGAAGAGGTCCTTGGGTGCTCGGTTAAAACACCCAGCGATCACGTGGTGCAGCAGTGTCGACAACGGCAGGAGTGGTCACCGGCGTAGACAGTGCGACCCTGGCCTGCAGCGCAGCTACCGGGCGTTGTGCCTGAACCTGCGCCACCAGCGCGGCCTGGGCAGCCAGCTGCTCGGCACTGCGCGCGGTTTCCCAGCTGTTGTAGAGCTGGCCGGCAATCAGGGTCAGCAGCAGCGCCAGGCTGAAAAACAGACCCTGGCGCAGCTGAAGCGAAGAAACCTGCACTAGGGTGGCGGTTTGGCGGTTCATGCCGTGCTCCTCCTGCTGCTTTTATTGTTGACTTGATGTAGTCATTGCAGCCTGCATGCCAGCCTTTGAAACTATTTTTTATCCTTATAAATCAACAACTTATGTACATACATCGGTTCAGCCTAAAACGTATCCTGCACGATCGGGCTCAAGCGTTCGTGCGTTTTGCATGATCAGCCCTGCACCTTGGTTGCTACCTTGAGCATGTCGGCATCCACCCCGCGCACGCCGCGAATCTGCCGGGCGACCTCGATGGCGATGGTCTTCTGTTCGCTGCTGACCACCTCGCCGGACAACCGCACCACGCCATCCTGGGTCGCCACTTTGATGTTCGGGCCATCGAGGTTGCGGCTGTACATGAAGCTGGTCTGCACCTTGGCATTGATCCAGGCGTCGCTGAGCTGCGGTTCGGTCACCTGTTGCTGGCGCTCTTCACGCTGCCTGGCCAGATCGGCCGCACTCAGGCTGATGAGGTTGTTGACCAGGTAAACGCCCTCGGTGGAGCTGGCCAGTACCCCCGCCAGCTCTTTGGCTTCGGCGCTACTGACCTGGCCGCGCAGGGTCACCACGCCCTCACGGCTGTCGACTTCTATAGGTGCTGCCTGGGTGTGGGTGCTCCACAGCAGACGCGCGCGAATGATCGAGGCGAGGGTCGCGTCTTCCAGGCGCTGGGCATAGGCGCGCCGCTCCAAAGGTTGCTCGACCAGTTCGGCATTGACCTTGAGGTCGTTCTGCACCGCTTCGATGCCGCGGGTGGCCAGAGCAACGGCTTCGGCCAGCTGGCGCTCGACCTGGTTTTCGACCTCGCCGCGCAAATGCGCCGTACTGCCCTCGACCCTGACCTCGATCTTGTATGGGTTGAGCAAGCGGTTGAGCGCCAGGGCGGTTTGCAAGGCGCCTTCCTGGCGCGCCTGCTGCACGCTGGAAGCCGGTGATTCGGCGGCGCTGCTGGCCATCGGCAGCAGCAGGAACAGGGCAGTGGCGACTGCCAACGGATAGGGCGCGAACATGAGAAAACCTCCGAGGGCTCAGAGTCTTTTGTCTTCGCAGTACTCGTGCCAGTTCCTTTCGGATAAACAACCGCTGATTTTTCAGTGAGTTAGATAAGTTTTGGGCGAACGGCTACCATGCAGGCAACGGAATGAATCAGAATGAACCATGCAACTTGCCCGATTTTTCCGACACTAACCTAGATCATTCTCAAAGGAGCGTAGGAAATGGAGTCAGCCCAGGAACATCAAGGCCGTATTCTGCTGGTCGACGATGAGTCCGCCATCCTGCGAACCTTTCGTTACTGTCTTGAAGATGAAGGCTACAGCGTTGCCACCGCCAACAGCGCGGCGCAGGCCGAAACCCTGCTGCAACGGCAAGTCTTCGACTTGTGTTTCCTCGACCTGCGCCTGGGCGAAGACAACGGCCTGGATGTTCTGGCGCAGATGCGTATCCAGGCGCCATGGATGCGCGTGGTGATCGTCACCGCGCATTCGGCGGTCGACACGGCGGTGGATGCGATCCAGGCCGGCGCCGCCGATTACCTGGTCAAGCCCTGCAGCCCGGACCAGTTGCGCCTGGCCACGGCCAAGCAACTGGAAGTCCGTCAGCTGTCGGCGCGCCTCGAAGCGCTGGAAGGCGAAGTGCGTAAGCCCAAGGACGGCCTCGACTCACACAGCCCGGCCATGATGGTGGTGCTGGAAACCGCCCGCCAGGTCGCCACCACCGACGCCAACATCCTCATTCTCGGTGAGTCCGGCACCGGTAAGGGCGAACTGGCCCGCGCCATTCACGGCTGGAGCAAACGCGCGCGCAAAGCCTGCGTGACCATCAACTGCCCGTCGCTGACTGCCGAGCTGATGGAAAGCGAGCTGTTCGGCCACAGCCGCGGGGCCTTTACCGGTGCCAGCGAAAGCACCCTGGGGCGGGTCAACCAGGCTGACGGCGGGACCTTGTTCCTCGATGAAATCGGCGATTTCCCGCTGACCCTGCAGCCCAAGCTGCTGCGTTTTATCCAGGACAAGGAATACGAGCGCGTCGGCGACCCGGTGACCCGCCGCGCCGATGTGCGGATTCTGGCCGCGACCAACCTCAACCTCGAGGACATGGTCCGCGAAGGGCGCTTTCGCGAAGACCTGCTGTACCGCCTGAACGTCATCACCCTGCACCTGCCGCCCCTGCGCGAGCGCAGTGAAGATATCCTCACCCTGGCCGATCGCTTCCTTGCCCGCTTCGTCAAGGAATACTCGCGCCCGGCCCGCGCCTTCAGCGAGGAGGCCCGCGCCGCGCTGCTCAACTACCGCTGGCCGGGCAACATCCGCGAACTGCGCAACGTGGTCGAGCGGGCGAGCATCATCTGTGCCCAGGAGCGCGTCGAGATCAGCCACCTGGGCATGGCCGAACAACCGGCCAGCAATGCCCCGCGCATTGGCGCGGCGCTGAGCCTGGATGAGCTGGAACGCGCCCACATCGGTGCGGTGCTGGCCACCAGCGAAACCCTCGACCAGGCCGCCAAGACCCTCGGAATCGACGCCTCGACCCTGTACCGCAAGCGCAAGCAGTACAACTTATGAAACTGGCGATGAAGCTGCGCACGCGGCTTTTCCTCAGCATTTCGGCGCTGATCACCGTCGCCCTGTTCGGCTTGCTGCTGGGCCTGGTCAGCGTGCTGCAGATGGCCAGCGCGCAACAGGCGCTGGTGCGGGAAAACTCGGTAACCCTCGACCTGGGCCTGAAGCTGCGGCAGAACCTGGGCGAGCAGTTGACCCTGCTGCTGGATGACGCCCCGGACAGGCCAGCCCTCGAAACCTTGCAACGCCAGTTCCAGCAACTACTGGACGAAGGCATCAACCATGACGACGAAAGCCCGGGCGACCAGGGTTTTGCCAAGGCCAACCTCGACTACCAGGCCTTTTTGCAGGCTTACCGCAACAGCGCTGAAACCTCGAAAAGCCTGGGCGCCGACCAGCCCCTGGGCCATGCCTTCAACCTGTTGCGCAGCGACCTGGTCGAATCGCACAAGCGCGCCTTGCAGCACATTAATGAAAGCGAGCAGAAAGCCCATGACCGCGCCCTGCTGATTGGCGGTTTGCTCGGCCTGGTGGGCCTGACAGTATTGATTCTCGGTTTTGTCACCGCCCATGGTATCGCCCGCCGGGTCGGCCAGCCGATCGAAGCATTGGCCAAGGCGGCCGACCAGATAGGCCAAGGTAACTTCGAGGTCACCCTGCCGGTGTCCCACGCCCTGGAGCTGAACCAGCTGACCCGCCGCTTTGGCCTGATGGCCGAGGCTTTGCGCAAGCATCAGGCAACCAACATCGACGAAGTGCTGGCCGGCCAGCAGCGCTTGCAGGCGGTGCTCGACAGTATCGACGACGGCCTGCTGATCATCGATCGCCAGGGTCATCTGGAGCATCTCAACCCGGTCGCCCAGCGCCAACTGGGCTGGGAAGATGCGCGTCTGGGCACAGGCCTTGGCGATGCCCTGCAACGCCCGGAGCTGGACGAGCAACTGCGCCTGGTACTGCGCGGCGGCACCCTCGACCGCGTGCCTGACGACCTCAGCCTGGAAATAGATGAAGAAACCCGGCTGCTTTCCTACAGCCTGACGCCGGTATGCCACCCACAAGGGCAAATCCTCGGCGCGGTGATGGTGCTGCACGATGTCACCGAGCAACGTGCCTTCGAACGGGTACGCAGCGAGTTCGTCCTGCGCGCGTCTCATGAACTGCGCACGCCAGTGACCGGCATGCACATGGCCTTCGGCCTGCTGCGCGAACGTCTGAAGTTTGCCCCCGGCTCGCGGGAAGCCGATCTGTCCGACACCATCGGCGAAGAGATGCAGCGCCTGAACCAGCTGATCAACGACCTGCTGAACTTCTCTCGTTACCAGAGCGGCCTGCAAAAACTCGACCTGACCCCCTGCGCCATCGACGAACTGCTCGGCCGGGCCTGCGAACGCTTTGCCGCCGCGGCCAACGACAAACAGATCGAGCTGCAGGTCGAGCTGACTGCGCCGCTACCGCGTATCCAGGCCGATCCGGCGCAATTGGACCGGGTCATGGACAACCTGCTCGACAACGCCGTGCGCCATACGCCAACCGCCGGGCGCATCCGCTTGCATGCACGCCGCCACGCCGAGCGGGTGATTATCAGCATCGAAGACAACGGCGAGGGCATTGCCTACGGCCAGCAGGGCAGAATCTTCGAACCTTTCGTCCAGGTCGGACGCAAAAAGGGCGGTGCCGGCCTGGGCCTGGCGCTGTGCAAGGAGATTGTCCAGTTGCACGGCGGGCGCATGGGTGTGTACTCGCGGCCCGGGCAAGGCACTCAGTTCTATATGGCCTTGCCAGTCTGAATCGCCTGCGGCTCAGGCTTCGTCGTCGATGCGCCGGGGCCCGAGCCGCCGGCCGCGGGTGATCAGCTCGATGAACTGGCGTGCATTGAGCGGATGGGCGAACAACCAGCCCTGGCCATAATTGACCCCTTCGCTATTGAGCAGCAGGGCCTGGTCTTCGTACTCGATGCCTTCGGCAATCACCCTTAGCTGCAGGGCATGGGCCATGCGGATGATGTGCGGGGCCACGCCGCTGCTGGCTGCGTCATGGCCCAGGGCATCGATAAAGGCCTTGTCGATCTTCAGGCAGTCGACCGGCAAGGTTTGCAGGTAGGCCAGGCTGCAGTAGCCAGTACCAAAATCATCGATCAACACCTGGTGCCCGACCGCGCGCAAGGCTTGCAGGTTGTCCCGGGCCACCACCACATCGATCAACCCACGCTCGGTAACCTCGAAGGCAATCTGGCTGGCCGCCACGTGGTGCATGGCCAGCAGGCGTGCCGCCACCCGGCCGATTCTCGGCACCATCACATCGCAAGCGGCAAGGTTGACCGAGATGTACAGCTGGCGGTTGGCGCGCAGCAACTGGCCGAGTTGCTCGAGCACCCGCTGCAGGACGAAATCGGTGATCTGGCGGATCTGCCCGGTGTTCTCCGCCAACGGGATGAACAGGTCCGGGCTGGTTAGCGTGCCATCCGAGCGACGCCAGCGCACCAGTGCTTCGGCTCCGACACAGCGGCGGCTGTTGAGCTCGAAAATAGGCTGGTAAAGCACCTGCAATTCGCCCCGGCGCAGCGCGCCCTGCAGCTCCGAACTCATCGAGCGACGTTGGCGAATCAGCTGTAACACCAGCCAGCCAATGCACCAGGCCAGTACCAGGCTACCGGGGAACAGCAGCCAGAGAATGCCGTTCATCTTCAGCGGCATGCTGGCCCTGGGCGCGATCAGCACCAGTTGATAGTCCGGTGACTTGGTCGGCATGCGGTAGATCAGCCGATCCGGGAGCTCCAGCAGCGAACCACTTGAGGCCGGCGGCCAATCGGCGGACGGCGGCCAGACCTGCGGCGGGCCCAGCACCGGTACCGCCCGTGTGCCGTTGTCGAGCACCACCAGCAGGCTGCCTTCGGGCGGCAGGTCAACCACGTCGGTGATGTGCCCGCGTGAGGTGGCGACCAGGAACTTGCCCCGGCCCAGCATCAGCGCCGCCAGGTTGTCATCCGGCTCGGTGGTAGTGTTAAGCCAGTAGCTATAGGTCGGGCCCTGGATATCCGCAGGCCGCAGCGGGTTGATGGTGCGCTCGCCAACCCGGTTGGAACAGGCAACATTACCATCGACGTAAGCGGCTTCGTAGACGAAACGATAATTGAAGGCGACCTGCTGCAAAGCCGTCAGCATGCTGGCATCGCACCCGCGCACGGGTTGCGACTGCAGTTGATCGACGCCTTCGCGCAGCTGACCGAAGATCTGCTCCAGGCGCACCAGAAAGCGCTCGCCCTTGGCGTTCATCTGCTCGATTTCGCTTTGCTGCATCTGGTGCATGGCCACACCGACGCTGGCCATGAGCAGCAGGATCGCGCTGGCCGTAGCCGCGAGTGTGGCCAGTAACCAGGGACGATAGAGCAAATGGCGCAACACCGAGAGGGCAGCTGACATCAATAATTATCCAGTTGAATACCAAGAGGTATAGCAACTGCCAGTCAAGTCAGCCTGCCCGTTGGGCGGTGGGGGCTCAACGACGGCTGTTGAGCACCTGCAACATGGCCGCCGTCTGGGCATCCGGCACGCCATCGAAACGCTGCGGGCGAAAGCGCATCTGGAAGGCTGCCAGCACGTGCTTGGTGCTGACATCATTCTCGCCGGTTTGCTCGATGGCGTAGCCGAAGCGCTTCAACTGCTGCTGATACCAGCTGATGCTCGGTGGATTGACGCTGAAGTACGCCTGCTGCTGGGCCACGGCCTGGGCATTCGGCCAGACCCCAAGGCCTGCGTCCGCCAGGCGCTTCCAGGGGAACATCGGGCCCGGGTCGAGCTTGCGCAGCGGGGCGATGTCGCTGTGGCCGATGATGTAGCGCGGCTTGATGTTGTTGCGCTGGACGATGTCCTTGAGCAGGACGATCAGCGCCTGGACCTGCGCCTCGGTGTACGGGTGCCAGACCCGCCCGGTCGGCGTGTCGGTATAGCCGGGGTTGACGATCTCGATGCCGATCGAGGTGGAGTTGAGCCAGGTGCGGCCATCCCACTGGCTGTCACCGGCGTGCCAGGCACGACGGCTCTCGTCCACCAGTTGGTAAACAGTGGCCGGCGAGTCGCCGATCAGGTAGTGGCTGCTGACTTCGCCGTGGGTGAGCAAGTTCAGCGAACGCTCCAGCGAAGCATTGGTGTAATGCAGGACGACGAACTGGATGCGTTCGTCCTGGTTGACCGAAGTATGGCTGCGGTCGATCCGCAAACCGCTGGTGCAACCTGCCAGCGTCAGCAGCAGGAGGGCGGTGAAAAACGCTTTCATGAAGAGGGCACTGTGATGAGAGTCTGCAAAGCGTAAGCTTAACGTATCCTCGCCCTTGCCACTCAGCCCTGTTCGACGCGATTTCGACCAAGATGTTTCGCCCGGTACAGCGCTTCGTCTGCCCGCTTGAGCACCACCTCGCTGCGCTCACCGCTGCGAAACGCGCTGATGCCGATCGACAGGGTAATGGTCACCCGCTCGCCCTTGAAGTGGAACGGGCAGGCTTCGATGGCTGCCCGCAGAGCTTCCGCCAGCTGACAGCCAGCTGGCAGCGAGGTTTGCGGGATCAGCAAAACAAACTCCTCACCACCAAAGCGGGCGATGAAATCCTGGCTGCGCAGGCGCTTGCGCAGCACGCTGGCGACTATTTTCAAAACCTTGTCACCGGCCAGGTGGCCATAGCTGTCGTTGATACGCTTGAAATGGTCGAGGTCGAGGATCGCCATCAACAGATGGCCGCCGCTTTCCTGCCATTGCAGCACTTCCTGATCGACCCGCTCCGACCAGGCGGCGCGGTTGGGCAGCCCGGTGAGCGGATCAATCAGGGCTTTCTGGCGCTGCTCTTCAAGGTGCTCGCGGTAGCCCAGGGCTTCCTGCTCCATGCTCGCCACCCGCTCGGCCAAGCCTTGCAGACGGCTGGCCATGTCCTGCTCGCGCTGGTCACGCTGCTGCTGGTGCTCGTCCATGGTGCCGAGCAAACCTTCGAGGCGGTTTTCCAGGATGTGCTTGAGGCTGCCCAGGTCGGCCGCGCCCTGCACACTGCTTTGCAGCCCATCGACCTGCTCGCGCAGCTGGCTGTCGAGGTCGCGGGCGGCCGAGGTGTTGTCGGCATGGCCTGCGCTGGCTTCGTGCAGGTGGCTCTGGAATGACTCCAGGCGTTCGTTGAGTTGCTGCAGGTAGGCTTCGAACTCGTGCTGGCCGCTGTCGTTGATTGCCAGCATCAGCACCGCCAGGTCATCCAGCACCGGCAGCAGCTCGTACCAGTTCAGGCCGTGCTCCAGGCGCTCGCGCATCGACTGCGCCTGGGCCTTGTGGCGTTCGGGCAGGGTCAGGTCGTCGAGCAGGCCGAGCAGGGTGTCTTCGATATGCGCCGCGACCGAGCTATAGGTGGGCTCGGTGCCGTCGGGCAGGGCGAACTGGGCCTCTTCGTCATCTACCGGCTCTGCTTCTGCCAGGTCAGCCTGCGGCTCGTCCGGGCTGTGCTCGAGCAAGGCCAGTACATCCTGCTCGGAGTCCAGTGTGACCGGCTCGGCTAGCGCTGGCAGTTCAGCTTCAGCTGCTGGCTCGATTGGCAGCTCGGCAACCGGCTCAGGCTCGGATGTACCTTCAAACTGCGGCTGCGCGCTGGCTTGGGGCTCCACGGCTGCAGACTCATACGCCTCGGCAACGACCTCTGCAGCAACCGGCAAGGGCTGCAGCTCATCAACATCGACAGCGGCGGGTTCGGGCGCCACGGCCACGGGCTGTTCTCTGACCTCAGTTGCCGCCGGTACCGCAACGGCGAGAGCCGGTTGCAGGGCTTCTTCCGGCTCGCCGTCGCGATTACCGAACAGGCGCTGCAACAAACCCGGGCGTTGCGCTTCTTCAGGCCGCTCCAGCGCCGACAGCGCCTGGCCCTGCAAGCCGCTCAACTCTCCCAGCAGCAGGGGCATCTCGCGCGACTGGCTGGCGCGGGCCTCGACCTGCTTGGCGAACTTTTTCAGCGGCCGGCTGACGTCGCTGGGCAAGGGCAGGGTTTGCAGTTGGCTGACCAGTGAGGTGAGGGCGGTGGTGACCTGGGCGATTCGGGTTTCCCGGCGCTGCTCGGAATCGAGCACGGCCTTTTCCAGGCGCGGGATCAAGCCTGCGAGGGCGGCGTCCATGTTGTCGGTGCGGATCACCTCGCGCATTTCCTTCATGCACTGGTCCACCGCGCGGTCACTGCCTTCGGCGGCCAGCGTGCTGCGCACAAGGCCACGGCGCAACAGGTCGAGACGAGCCTCCCAACGGCGCTCCAGCTTCTCTTGCTGTTCGATACTCTTGAGGTATTTTTCTTTCCAGCGCTGGGCTTCGTCGGTCATGCCTGGGTCCGCAGAGGGTAATGGCAATTAGCTCAAAGCGGGCAGCGTATCCACAGCAAGGGCATCAGGCAAACGAATCTCAACCGCGACCGGTAGATGATCGGAAATAGGCTGGGCCAGAACCTCGACCCGCTCCAGGGTCAGGCTCGGGCTGAGCAGAATATGATCAAGGCAGCGTTGCGGCCGCCAACTGGGGAAGGTGGCTTGAACCTGGGGCGCGATCAGGCCCAGGTCGCGCAGCGGCGAGTGCTCTAGCAGGTCGGTGGCATGGGTGTTCATGTCGCCCATCAAAACCTGATGGCGGTAGCCGCCGATCAGTTCGCGAATGTAGGCAAGCTGCCGGGCCCGGGTCTTGGACCCCAGGGCCAGGTGCATCATTACCACCACCAGGGCGTCTTCACCCTCGCCGAAACGCACCAGGATCGCCCCGCGGCCAGCCGGGCCGGGTAGCGGGTGGTCTTCAAGCAGTTGCGGCTTCAGGCGGCTGAGCACACCGTTGCTGTGCTGGGCCAGGCGTCCGAGGTTGCGGTTGAGCTGCTGGTACCAGTAAGGGAAGGCGCCGAGCTGGGCCAGGTGCTCGACCTGATTGACGTAGCCTGAGCGCAGGCTGCCGCCATCGGCCTCTTGCAGGGCAACAAGGTCGAAGTCGGCGAGCAGGTCGCCGATTTTCTGCAGGTTGCCGGCCCGCCCGGTGTGCGGCAGCAGATGCTGCCAGCCACGGGTCAGGTAATGGCGGTAACGCTCGGTGCTGATGCCGACCTGGATGTTGAAACTGAGCAGCCGCAGCCGGCCGTCCTCTGGCAGGCCGTTAGCCTGCAGGTGATGTTCATTGACCTGCGGATCACACAGGCCAACGCCTCGCTCGGTTCTCCAGCGGCGCATGGCTGGCGCCGCTTACTTAGCGGCGCGCTCCTTGGCGATCAGGTAGTCAGCGACATTCAGCACGCCCTGCGGACCTTTGGCGGTGCCCAGGTCAAAGCGGTACTTGCCGTTGACGACCATGCTCGGTACGCCGGTGATCCCGTACTTCTTGGCCAGTTCTTTGGCCTTGGTGGCCTGGCCATTGATGGCGAAGGAGTTGAAGGTCGCGCGAAACTTGTCAGGATCCACGCCTTGAGTGGCGAGGAAATCAGCCATGTCGTCCAACTTGGTCAGTTGCTTGCGCTGCTTCTGAATCGCTTCGAACACGGCAGCGTGAACCTTGTGTTCAACGCCCATGGCTTCGAGAGTCAGGAACATCTTCCCGTGGGCATCCCAAGGGCCGCCGAACATGGCCGGAATGCGCTTGAAGTTGACGTCTTTCGGCAGCTTCTCGACCCACGGATTGATTACCGGCTCGAAGCTGTAGCAGTGCGGGCAGCCATACCAGAACAGCTCGACCACCTCGATTTTGCCAGGGACCGACACCGGAACCGGGTTGCTCAGCTCGGTATACTGGTCGAAGGCTACCGGTTCGGCGGCCTGGGCAGTCATGCCGAAGAGGCTGGCGGTGACCAGCGCGGCGCCGAGAATCAGATTACGCATGCTTTACTCCTGAGCAGTCTATTGAGTCGCCTTGGCGCGACCGGTCGTAGGACAGGCCGAGGCTGGCCCGAGTTCGTTAGTGTAACGGCAGCGGGCACAAAAAAGGGCGGCCGAAGCCACCCTTTTCATCTTTGCGCCGCAGTATTAACCCAGCGTTAAAGCACGGATCAATGCAGACCCTGGATGTAGCTGGACAGTGCTTCGATGTCCTTGTTGCTCAGCTTGGCGGCAATGGTGCGCATGGTCGTGGCATCGCCATCGTTGGTGCGGTTGCCTTCGCGGAAGTCGGTCAGCTGCTTGGCTACGTAGCTGGAGTGCTGGCCACCCAGGTGCGGGAAACCGGCCAGGGCGATGCCTGCGCCATTAGGCGAATGGCAGCCGGTGCAGGCCGGCAGGCCTTTTTCGACGTCGCCGCCATTGAACAGCGCGCGACCGCGCTCGACCAGCTTCGGATCAGCCGCGCCAACGCTGCCTTTCTGGCTGGAGAAGTAGGCGGCGATGTCGGCCAGGTCCTGGTCGCTGAAGGCGGCCAACATGCCGGTCATTTCCAGCACGGTGCGCTTGCCCGACTTGATGTCGTGCAATTGTTTTTCCAGGTACTTCTCACCCTGGCCTGCAAGTTTCGGGAAGTTCGGCGCCAGGCTATTGCCGTCCGGATTGTGACAAGCGCCACATACAGCAGTTTTGGCCTGACCAGCAGCGGCATCCCCTTTGATAGGCTCTGCGGCATTGGCTGCACCGGTGATGCCCAAGGTCAACAGCAGACTCACGAGTAGTTTGTTCATCAGCTAATCCAACTACGGCTAAGGGTGAAAGAGTTATGTATCGGGACTCCGGCTCATCCACTGGATGATCGCCTGGTAGTCCTCGGCACTGCAGTCCATGCACAATCCACGCATTGGCATAGCCTTGAAACCCTGGGTGACATGCACCACCAGTATCTCCATACCCTTCGCCAGTCTTGGCTCCCAAGCCGCACGATCACCCGCTTTCGGTGCCTGTGGCAGCTGCCCGGCGTGACAAGCCGCACACGTGCGGTTGTACAACGCCTCGGGATCCTGTGTAGCCTGAGCGCTGAATAACGGTATCAAGACACCGACAACAAGCAGCCATTTCGTCATGCGAACGACCTTTCAGGGTTGGGGGCTGCACTGCGTTCTAATGCGCAAGCTTGAATCCGATGCCCCCGTGCACATCCTCCTACGCTGGGATAATGCGCACACAAAATCTGGGGCATTATATACTCCCGTTACTGAAACGGAAACGACACCGCTTGCCGAGCCCGCCTCTGGCAACGCCCACACCGGATATCCCATGCAAGTCAAAAACCCCATCCTCGGCCTCTGCCAACAGGCCAAATTCGCCATCAGTGCTGCCAAGGTCGACCAGTGTCCGCCCGACCAGGGCTATGAAGTGGCCTTTGCCGGCCGCTCCAACGCTGGCAAGTCCAGTGCCCTGAACACCCTGACCCACGCCAGCCTGGCGCGCACCTCGAAAACCCCGGGGCGCACCCAGCTGTTGAACTTCTTCAGTCTGGACGATGAACGGCGTTTGGTCGACTTGCCGGGCTACGGTTATGCCAAGGTGCCGATCCCGCTCAAGCAGCACTGGCAGCGCCACCTGGAGGCCTACCTGGGCAGCCGCGAGGCCTTGAAGGGCTTGATCTTGATGATGGACGTGCGCCATCCGATGACCGACTTCGACATGATGATGCTCGACTGGTCGCGCGCTTCGGGCATGCCGATGCATATCCTGCTGACCAAAGCCGATAAACTGACCTTCGGCGCGGCCAAGAACACCCTGCTCAAGGTGCAGGCGGAAATTCGCAAAGGCTGGGGCGACAGCGTCTCGATCCAGCTGTTCTCGGCGCCCAAGCGCCAGGGCCTGGAAGAGGCTTACGGCGTTTTGGCACGCTGGATGGAACTGGCGGACAAGCCCGCAGAATAAGGGCTGCCCGGCAAACGCCGGGCAAAAAAAACCCCGGACTTCGTATGGGGAGGGGGAAGTTCGGGGTCCAAGTTCCGGACCGCTAGGGCGGGGTCCAGATATCTGCCAACACTTAACACAACATAGGAGCATCGAAGGGCTTCACCAGCCATTCAGTTACTCTGAGTCGCGGTTCACCGGTTTAGTTCCTGACGTTTAAAAACTATTTGCGATAGATGGGAAATTTCCGGCGCTAATGGCATCAGGCCAGCTAAAAAGCCGCGACGATATGCCGCAGCTTTTCCCCGAATTTCAGCGCATTTTTAGTGTGCTTCGTCCCAATTTGACCCCACACCGACCTCAACCAGCAGCGGAACGTCCAACTGCGCGGCACCGCTCATGTGTGGACGAATTTGCTCGCGCACTTGCTCAATCAGGTCTTCGCGCACCTCCAGCACCAATTCGTCGTGCACCTGGAGGATCACCCGGGCATCCAGCCCCGAATCGCTCAGCCAGTTATCCACAGCGACCATCGCGCGCTTGATGATGTCGGCTGCCGTGCCCTGCATCGGCGCGTTGATCGCCGTGCGCTCGGCACCTTTGCGCAGGGCCGGGTTCTTGGCGTTGATCTCCGGCAGGTACAGGCGCCGGCCAAACAGGGTTTCGACATAGCCTTGCTCGGCAGCCTGGGCGCGGGTGCGCTCCATGTAGGCCAACACGCCCGGGTAACGGGCGAAGTAACGATCGATGTAGGCTTGGGACTGTTTGCGGTCGACGCCGATCTGCTTGGCCAGGCCAAAGGCGCTCATGCCGTAGATCAGGCCAAAGTTGATGGCCTTGGCGCTGCGGCGCTGGTCGATGGTGACCTGCTCCAGCTCGACGCCGAAAACCTCGGCAGCGGTGGCGCGGTGCACGTCCAGGTCGTTGCGAAACGCGTGCAGCAGGCCTTCGTCCTGGGCCAGGTGGGCCATGATCCGCAGTTCGATCTGCGAATAGTCCGCCGCCAGCAGTTTGTAGCCCGGCGCAGCGACGAAGGCCTGGCGAATACGCCGGCCTTCGGCGGTACGGATCGGGATGTTCTGCAGGTTCGGGTCGCTGGACGACAGGCGCCCGGTGGCCGCCACCGCCTGGTGGTAGGAGGTGTGGATACGCCCGGTGCGCGGGTTGATCTGCTCCGGCAGGCGGTCGGTGTAGGTGCTCTTGAGCTTGCTCAGGGAGCGGTACTGCATCAGCACCTTGGGCAGCGGGAAGTCCATGTCGGCCAGTTCCGCCAGCACCGCTTCGGCAGTGGAAGCCTGGCCCTTGGCGGTCTTGTTGAGCACCGGCATGCCGAGCTTGTCGTAGAGGATCACACCAAGCTGCTTGGGCGAACCGAGGTTGAATTCTTCGCCAGCGATTTCGAAGGCCTGGCGCTCCAGCTCGGCCATTTTCTCGCCCAGCTCGATGCTCTGCACGCCCAGCAGCTTGGCATCGACCAGCGCACCCTGGCGCTCGATCTTGCCCAGCACCGGCACCAGCGGCATTTCGATGTCGGTCAGTACCGACTGCAGGCTCGGAATGCTCGCCAGCTTCTGCTGCAGGGTCTGGTGCAGGCGCAGGGTGACGTCGGCGTCTTCGGCGGCATAGGGGCCGGCCTGCTCCAGGCTGATCTGATCGAAGGTCAGTTGTTTGGCACCTTTGCCGGCGATGTCGGTAAAGCCGATGGTGGTGTGGTTCAGGTACTTGAGCGCCAGGCTGTCCATGTCGTGACGGGTGGCGGTGGAGTCAAGCACGTAGGACTCGAGCATGGTGTCGTAGGCCACGCCCTGCATCTGGATGCCATTGGCAATGTCGCCACCGATGGCGCAGTTGGCCAGGATGTTCATGTCGTACTTGGCGTTCTGCGCCACCTTGACCTTGGCCGGGTCTTCCAGCAGCGGCTTGAGCGCCAGCAGCACGCTGTCGCGGTCAAGCTGCTCGGGCACGCCCATGTAGGAGTGAGTCAGCGGCACATAAGCGCCTTCATGGGCCTGGACCGCGAACGACACACCGACCAGTTGCGCCTGCTGGGCATCGAGGCCGGTGGTTTCGGTGTCGAAGGCAAACAGCGGCGCCTGGCGCAGCTTCTCCAGCCAGGCATCGAAACGGGCCTGGTCGAGGATGGTTTCGTACTGGGCCTCGACCACTTCCTGCGGCGCTTCGACCACCACTTCCTGGCCGGCACGCTTGGCGTCGCGCTGAACTTCGTCGACCCAGCTCTTGAACTCCATCTCGGTGTACAGCGCCAGCAGCGCGTCACGATCAGGCTCGCCGCACACCAGCGCATCGACTTCGACGTCCAGTGGCACGTCGATCTTGATGGTGGCCAGCTCGTAGGACAGGAACGCCGCGTCGCGGTGTTCTTCCAGCTTGGCCGGCAGGGTCTTGGCGCCGCGAATGGCCAGGGTCGGCACCTTGTCGAGGTTCTGGTACAGGTCGCTCAGGCCGCCACCGATACCGGTCAGCAGGCCCACCGCGGTCTTTTCACCCACGCCCGGCACGCCTGGGATGTTGTCGACCTTGTCGCCCATCAGGGCGAGGAAGTCGATGATGTGTTCAGGACCGACGCCGAATTTCTCGTGCACGCCAGCGACGTCGAGCACGGTACCGGTCATGGTGTTGACCAGCGTAATGTGGCCGTCGACCAGCTGGGCCATGTCCTTGTCGCCGGTGGAGATGATCACCGGGCGCCCGGCCGCGGCGCTGCTGCGCGCCAGGGTGCCGATCACATCGTCGGCTTCTACGCCTTCGACGCACAGCAGCGGATAGCCCAGGGCGCGTACGCTGGCGTGCAGCGGCTCGATCTGCACGCGCAGGTCGTCGGGCATGCTCGGCCGGTTGGCTTTGTATTCGGCGAACATTTCGTCGCGGAAAGTGCCGCCCTTGGCGTCGAAGACCACCGCGAACAGGCTGTTCGGATACTGCTTGCGCAGGCTCTTGAGCATGTTCAGCACGCCCTTGACCGCGCCGGTCGGCAGGCCCTTGGAGGTAGTCAGTGGTGGCAGCGCGTGAAAGGCGCGGTACAGGTACGAGGAACCGTCCACCAGGACGAGGGGAGCTTGGCTCATGTGCAGAATCAACCTTTTCGACGGGCCCGGCGCTAGAATGTCCGGAACATTGACGACAAAGGGACAAGGTTATCATGCGTACACTAAATCGCCTGTTGCTGCTCAGCCTGTTGGCAGTCACTCCGGTCGTCGCCGTGGCAGCGGATGACGCGCCATCGGCTGATCCAGAGGTAACCATTCGCACGGAAGGCGACAAAACCATCCAGGAATACCGGCAAAATGGCTTCCTGTATGCAATCAAGGTGACGCCCAAAGGCGGCAAACCTTATTTCCTGGTACGTGCCGATGGCTCGGACGGCAATTTCGTCCGCTCCGACCAGCCGGACATGCTGATCCCGTCGTGGAAAATCTTCGAGTGGAAGTAGGCCGTACCCTTTACATCAACCTGGCACTTCCCTGCTGAAGTGCCCGTATGGGCAATTTTTGATCATGTCAGTCTTCACCCCCCTGACCCGGCCTGAGCTGGAAACCTTTCTGGCGCCGTACGGCCTGGGCCGCCTGCGGGACTTCCAGGGCATTGCCGCCGGTACCGAGAACAGCAACTTCTTTGTCAGTCTGGAACAGGGCGAGTACGTGCTGACGCTGGTCGAACGCGGGCCGATCCAGGACCTGCCGTTCTTCATCGAACTGCTCGACGTACTGCATGAGGCCGACCTGCCGGTGCCCTACGCCTTGCGTGGCAACGACGGCGTAGCCCTGCGCGAACTGGCCGGCAAACCTGCGCTGCTGCAACCACGGCTGCCGGGCAAGCACATCAAGAGCGCCAATAATCAGCACTGCGTACAGGTTGGCGAACTGCTCGGGCACCTGCACCTGGCCACCCGCGACAAGGTCCTGGAACGCAAGACCGACCGCGGCCTGGACTGGATGCTGGAAACCGGCGCCGAACTGATGCCGCGCCTGAACGCCGAACAACGCCAGTTGCTGCAGGCGTGCCTGGACGAAGTTGTCGAGCACAAGGCGCAGATCATGGCCCTGCCGCGGGCCAACCTGCATGCCGACCTGTTCCGCGACAACGTGCTGTTCGAAGGCACCCACCTGACCGGCCTGATCGACTTCTACAACGCCTGCTCGGGGCCGATGCTCTACGACCTGGCGATTACCCTGAACGACTGGTGCTGCGACGACGCCGGCATCATCGACGGCCCACGGGCGCGGGCGTTGCTCGGCGCTTATGCAGCGCTGCGACCGTTCACCTCGGCCGAGGCCAACCTGTGGCCGGTGATGCTGCGCATTGCCTGCGTGCGCTTCTGGCTGTCGCGCCTGATTGCCGCCGAATCGTTTGCCGGGATGGACGTGCTGATTCACGACCCGGCCGACTTCGAAGTACGCCTGGCGGCGCGCCAGCAGGTAGAGATAGCGTTGCCGTTCGCGCTGTGAAACATCGCGGGGCAAGCCCGCTCCTACAATAGGTTGGAGCGGGCTTGCCCCTGCGATCGGGGCGTCACAACTTCTCCAGGCACCCCGCCAGATCATTCCCCAGCGTCTCCAGCAACTGCTCGTAGCCCTGGGCACTGGCCGGCGCCGTACCACCCAGCGCGTCCAGCTCCGCCAGGGTCACCGGCAGCCCCGCCGTCAGCGTCTCAGCCAAACGTGGGCGCAGTGGCGGCTCGCTGAACACACAGGTCTTGCCCACTTCCTGCAGGCGTTTGCGCATCGCCGCCACGTGTTGGGCACCCGGCTGCACTTCGGCGGCCACGCTGAACACCCCGGTGTGTTTCAGACCATAGGCCGACTCGAAGTAGTCAAATGCCTCGTGAAAAACGAAGAACGGTTTGCCGCTGACACCGCTCAAGCGCTTTTTCAGGCGCCCGTCCAGCGCATCCAGACGCTCGCCGAAGGCCTTGAGGTTGCTCTGGTAGCGCGCGGCATTGGCCGGATCGGCAGTGCTGAGGTCTGCGGCGATCCTGGCGGCGATCACCCGGGCGTTGACCGATGACAGCCAGAGGTGGGCATCGAGACTGCCGGGGCGGTGATCATGGTCATGATCGTCGCCATCTTCGTCATGGGAGTGGCTATCTTCGCCAAAATGGCGCAGGTGCAGGCCGGGCAGTTCCTGCACGGCAACGCTTGGCTTGCTGCGGCCTTTGAGCACACGCGGCAGAAAGCCCTCCATGTCCGGGCCGATCCAGTACAGCAGGTCGACGTCGGCCACCCGCCGTACGTCGGAAGGACGCAGGGCGTAATGGTGCGGCGAGGCGCCTGGCGGCAGCAGCACTTCAGGCGTACCGACGCCGTCCTGAACCGCCGCAGCGATCTGTTGCAGGGGCTTGATGCTGGTCAGCACACGCACTTCGGCCTGTGCCTGGGCCATCACCAGAGTGGCGATAAAAGCGACAAAAAGGGCAAAAATTCGGGACACGATGACCACTCACAGGGGCTGAAACAGGTAACATAATAACGTCTCCAATCAGAACCGTCGCCGCTCATGCCTAAAACCCCGCTGGCCAACCGCCCCCACGACCACTCCCATTGCGTACACAGCGCCCTGGCCGAGGCCGATGCGCTGTGCGCACGCCAGGGTGTGCGCCTGACCGCTTTGCGCCGCCGCGTGCTGGAGCTGGTGTGGCAGAGCCACAAGCCGCTGGGCGCCTACGACATCCTCGCCGTGCTGAGCGAGCAGGACGGTCGCCGGGCCGCGCCGCCGACCGTGTACCGGGCGCTGGATTTCCTCCTGGAAAACAGCCTGGTGCACCGCATTGCCTCGCTCAACGCCTTTATCGGCTGCAGCCACCCCGAGCACGCGCACCAGGGCCAGTTCCTGATTTGCCGCGCATGCCACGTGGCCATCGAGCTTGAGCAGCGCAGCATCAGCGACGCCATCGTCGCCAGCGCTAAAGACGTCGGCTTCAGCGTCGAAGCACAAACGGTCGAAGTGGTCGGCCTGTGCAGCAACTGCCGGAGCGCCTGATGAGCAATGCGCTGATTCGCCTCGAGCAGGTGGGCGTGAGCTTCGCCGGCCAAGCGGTGCTCGACAGCATCGACCTGGCCGTGGAACCGGGGCAGATCGTCACCCTGATCGGCCCCAACGGCGCCGGCAAGACTACCTTGGTACGCGCCGTGCTCGGCCTGCTCAAGCCGCATACCGGTACGGTCTGGCGCAAGCCGCGGCTGCGCATCGGCTACATGCCGCAAAAGCTTCAGGTCGATGCCACCTTGCCGCTTTCGGTACTGCGCTTCTTGCGCCTGGTGCCCGGCGTTGATCGCGCCGCAGCGTTGTCGGCACTCATGGAAGTCGGCGCCGAAAAGGTCATCGACAGCCCGATCCAGGGGATTTCCGGCGGCGAGATGCAGCGTGTGCTGCTGGCCCGCGCACTGCTGCGCGAGCCCGAGCTGCTGGTGCTCGATGAGCCGGTGCAGGGCGTCGACGTCGCCGGCCAGTCCGAGCTGTACAGCCTGATCACCCGTCTGCGCGACCGCCATGGCTGCGGCGTGCTGATGGTTTCCCATGACCTGCATCTGGTCATGAGCACCACCGACCAGGTGGTCTGCCTCAACCGTCATGTCTGCTGCTCCGGCCACCCCGAGCAGGTCAGCGGCGACCCGGCGTTCGTCGAGCTGTTCGGCAGCAACGCGCCGAGCCTGGCGATTTATCACCACCATCACGACCACGCCCACGACCTGCACGGCTCGGTGGTTGCCCCGGCCAAAGGCGGCCACGTTCATGGAGATCACTGCAAGCATGGCTGATTTTCTGCTTTACGCCCTGCTCGCAGGTTTGGCCCTGGCGCTGGTCGCCGGCCCTCTGGGATCCTTCGTGGTCTGGCGGCGCATGGCCTATTTTGGCGACACCCTGTCCCACGCTGCGTTGCTCGGCGTCGCCCTGGGTTTCGTGCTGGATGTCAGCCCGGCGCTGGCGGTGACTGTCGGCTGCCTGTTGCTGGCGATCTTGCTGGTGACCTTGCAACAACGCCAGCCGCTGGCCTCCGACACTCTGCTGGGGATTCTGGCACCGAGCACGCTTTCCCTTGGCCTGGTGGTGCTGAGCTTCATGCACGATGTGCGCATCGACCTGATGGCCTACCTGTTCGGCGACCTGCTGGCGATCAGCCCGGGGGATCTGGCCTGGATTCTCGGCGGCAGCGCTGCGGTGCTGCTGTTGCTGGTGGTGCTGTGGCGCCCGCTATTGGCAGTCACCGTGCACGAAGAGCTGGCCATGATCGAAGGCTTGCCGGTTGCCGCGCTGCGCCTGGCGCTGATGCTGCTGATCGCGGTGGTGATTGCCGTGGCGATGAAGATCGTCGGCGTCCTGCTGATTACCTCGCTATTGATTATTCCCGCCGCTGCGGCGCAACGTCACGCCCGCTCGCCGGAACAAATGGCCCTGGGCGCCAGCCTGCTTGGGGTTACCGCGGTGTGCGGCGGCCTGGCGTTGTCGTGGTTCAAGGACACGCCGGCCGGGCCGTCCATCGTGGTCTGCGCCGCAGTGCTATTCTTGCTGAGCCTGGCACTGCCCCGGCGCTGAAGACGTGGGGTGCAGCCAAAGCGGTTGCACCCTGCGACATTTAAAAACGCGCGGGGTCCTGAAGAGTTATTTTCGAGTCTGCGGACTGGGTGTAGACTTGCTCGCTTTTTGCGCAAATAGAGAGTCGCAGGAATGAAGCCGTTCGCCTCCCGTTATCTGCTCCTTGCCGCGTTTTCACTGATCCTCGCCGCGTGCTCCAGCACCCCGGCCGACAACGCTGCCGTGCCTGCCCAGCCTGATGCCTGGCAGCAGTTGGAGCAAAGCATCGCCAGCAGCGAGCTGGCCACTGCCGAAGATCAACTCGCCACCCTGCAAAGCCAGGCGCCGAATGACAGCCGGATCGAGCAGTACCAGCGTCAATTGGCCGAAGCCTATCTGCAACGCAGCCAGATCGTCCTGCAAAAGGGCGATGTGAACGCGGCGGCCACTGCCCTGGCCCGCGCCCGTGCGCTGATGCCCAAGGCGCCGGCGCTGACGGGCGGCGTCAACGGTGCTATCGCCCAGGCGCGCAAGGCCGAGCTCGACAAAGCCGAGGCCGCCCTGAAAGCCGCCGAAGCCCGCCCTGCCGCCAAGCTGATCGACCCGACCGCGCCAAGCACCGTGGTTGCGTTGAAAACCACCAATATTCGCGAAATGCGCAAGCAACTCGATGACATCGCCAGTGATGTGATCAATTACCAGTGCGATGTGGTGTTCCAGGTGCCGCGCAAGCAGGATGCACCCTGGCTGCAAACCTTGCTGGGCAAACGCGTTAAAAAACTCGACGGTGATTTTGCCTTGCAGCAAAGCCACGAGATTCACCGCAACCAACCTGCCCAGGCGGTGCTGATCCCACGCCGCCCATGACGAAACAGGGTGCCCTGATCGGCACCCTGTTTGTGCATCACGCCGGAATGGCTTTCGCCGCGGCCTCACGCTCCCACACCCGATGCTTGCTGATTGCCGTGATAAAGGCCTTGTAGGCTTTGTCATCATTGCCCAGCAGCAAGCCGCTGTCGGCCTTGAGCCCCAGCTTGTCGAGCACGGCTTGCGCCTCGCTGGCCAGGCCAATCGGCTTGAGGTGCTTGTAGGCTTCAAGCAGAAAGTGCAGCGCCACGCCGTCACCGGCCAGGGCCTGTAGCGAAGACTTGCCGCCCGGCACCCAGGCCGCATCGAAGATCACCGATGGCATGCCTTCCATCGAGGCATCCACGGCCAGCGCCTTGCCCTGGGCGGTTTTTACCGGCGCCGAGCTCGGGCCAAGGATCTTGATCTGCGCGCTCTCGGCTTCCAGCGCCTTGACCAGGCTATCGACACTGTCGCCATCCACGCCATCAGCCACCAGCACTGCAACCTTGCGGCCCTTGATGCCTTCGCCGAGCAGGTTCATCTGGCTCAGCGCCGGTGACTCCTTGAGGCTGGTTTGGGGCACATCCACCGTACCTTTCTTCGGCGCCGGCAGGCCAAGATTGGCAGCCACTCGCGCCGCCAGCTTGAGGTCGATGTTGGCAAGAATTTCATTGACCTCACGGGCGCGGATGTACTCCCGCTCAACTTTGCCCAGTTCGAAGCTGTAGGCGCTGATGATGTGCTCCTGCTCGGTCGGGCTCATGCTCTGGAAGAACAATCGCGCCTGGGAGAAATGGTCGGCGAACGACGGGCTGCGCTGGCGCACTTTGTGCGCCTCGATGCGCTCCGGATACGACTCGAAACCACCATCGCTGGCTGCCGGCGCAGTCTCCTTGGGCCAGCCACCGTCGATCGAGTTGGGCTCGTAAGAGGCACGGCCCTTGTCCAGCGTGGTGCGGTGCTGCGCATCGCGCTGGCCGTTGTGGTTAGGGGCTAGCGGACGGTTAATCGGGATCTCGTGAAAGTTCGGCCCGCCTAGCCGGCTGATTTGGGTATCGGTGTAGGAAAACAACCGGCCCTGCAGCAGCGGGTCGTTGGAGAAGTCGATGCCGGGGACGATATGCCCAGGGCAGAAGGCAACCTGTTCGGTTTCAGCAAAGAAATTGTCCGGGTTGCGGTTAAGCACCATCTTGCCCAGCGGCGTCACCGGTACCAGCTCTTCGGGGATGATCTTGGTTGGGTCGAGCAAGTCGAAGTCGAACTTGTGCTCGTCTTCTTCGGCGACGATCTGCACGCCGAACTCCCATTCCGGGTAATTACCGGTTTCAATCGCTTCCCACAGATCGCGGCGGTGGTAATCGGTGTCTTTGCCCGCCAGCTTCTGCGCTTCGTCCCACAACAGCGAACACACGCCGGCCTTGGGCTTCCAGTGGAATTTGACGAAGCTGGATTTGCCCTCGGCATTGATCAGGCGAAAGGTATGCACGCCGAAGCCCTGCATGGTCCGCAGGCTTTTAGGAATGGCGCGGTCGGACATCGCCCAGATCACCATGTGCGCCGACTCCGGCACCAGCGAGACGAAGTCCCAGAAGGTGTCGTGGGCCGAGCCGCCGGTGGGCATTTCGTTGTGCGGCTCAGGTTTTACTGCATGGACGAAGTCGGGGAACTTGATCGCATCCTGGATGAAAAACACTGGCATGTTATTGCCGACCAGGTCGAAGTTGCCTTCGTCGGTGAAGAACTTCACGGCAAAACCGCGCACATCGCGCACGGTATCACCCGAGCCACGCGGGCCCTGAACGGTGGAAAAGCGCACGAACACCGGGGTGATTTTCTCCGGGTCCTGGAGAAAACCGGCCTTGGTCAGCGCGGCATGCGATTCATAGGCCTGGAAGTAGCCATGGGCCCCGGTACCGCGGGCATGGACGATGCGTTCGGGGATGCGCTCATGGTCAAAATGCGTGATCTTTTCACGCATGATGAAGTCTTCCAGCAGCGACGGGCCACGGTCACCGGCTTTCAGGGTGTTCTGGTTGTCGGCAACCTTGACCCCCTGGTTGGTGCGCAGCGCCTGGCCGGTGGCGTCACTGCGAAATGTTTCCAGGCTTTGCAGCTTGGCGTTGGTATTGGCGCGGTCCGGGGTCTGGGTACCGGCGAGTTGGCTTTCCTTGGGTGGGTTCTTCTTGCTGGGCATCAGTGTGCTCTCCTCACTCAATCAGTCCTACGGTTCGACCCCACGGCGGGCCCTATTCAGTAGTGACTGATGGCCCCTGCAGGCGTTCCTTCGGATTGACCACTGATCGCGTTATTCCAGTAGCATTGGTCAATTGCGAAATAAATGCTAAGAACCTCTATACGAACAGGCTAAAATGCGCGCCCGGCTAACCGCTGACCCCATTCCCATGCGCCCCACAAGGTTCGCTACGTGATCGAGTTTCAAAATGTTCATAAAACCTACCGCGTAGCCGGTAGGGATATCCCCGCACTGCACCCGACCAACCTGAGCGTCGAAGACGGCCAGGTGTTCGGGCTGATCGGCCATTCCGGCGCCGGTAAAAGTACCCTGCTGCGCCTGATCAACCGCCTTGAAGCGCCAAGCGGCGGCAAGATCATCGTCGACGGCGAAGACGTCACTGGGTTCAACGCCAACGATCTTCGTCGATTCCGCCAGCAAGTCGGGATGATCTTCCAGCACTTCAACCTGCTGGCCTCCAAGACCGTTGCCGATAACGTGGCCTTGCCGCTGACCCTGGCCGGCGAGCTGTCACGCAAGGAAATCGACACCCGCGTCAACGAGTTGCTGGCCCGCGTCGGCCTGGCCGATCACGCGAAAAAATACCCGGCACAGCTTTCCGGCGGCCAGAAGCAGCGCGTCGGCATCGCCCGCGCCCTGGCCACCAAGCCGAAGATCCTGCTGTGTGACGAAGCCACCAGCGCCCTCGACCCGCAGACCACCGCCTCGGTGTTGCAACTGCTGGCCGAGATCAACCGCGAACTGAAGCTGACCATCGTGCTGATCACCCACGAAATGGACGTGATCCGCCGGGTCTGCGACCGCGTGGCGGTGATGGATGCCGGGCAGATTGTCGAGCACGGCCCGGTAGCCGATGTATTCCTGCACCCGCAGCACCCGACCACCAAGCGCTTCGTCCAGGAAGACGAGCAGATCGACGAAAACGAACAGCGCGACGACTTCGCCCATGTGCCAGGACGCATCGTGCGCCTGACCTTCCAGGGCGATTCGACCTACGCGCCGCTGCTGGGCACCGTCGCCCGAGAAACCGGTGTGGACTACAGCATCCTCGCTGGCCGCATCGATCGCATCAAGGACACCCCGTATGGGCAGCTGACCCTGGCCGTCACTGGCGGCGACATGGAAGCGGCGTTCGCCCGCTTCACTGCGGCTGATGTTCATATGGAGGTACTGCGTTGATGGACGCCTTGAGTTTCTTTGCCAACGTCGACTGGGCCGAAATCTGGCTGGCTACCATCGACACCATGATCATGCTGTTCGGCTCGCTGTTCTTCACCGTGCTGCTCGGCCTGCCGCTGGGCGTGTTGCTGTTTCTTTGCGGCCCGCGCCAGCTGTTCGAGCAGAAGGGCGTGTACGCGCTGCTGTCGCTGGTGGTAAACGTCCTGCGCTCGCTGCCGTTCATCATCCTGCTGATCGTGATGATTCCGTTCACCGTGCTGATCACCGGCACCTCGCTGGGCGTCGCCGGGGCCATTCCGCCCCTGGTGGTCGGAGCCACGCCGTTCTTCGCGCGCCTGGTGGAAACCGCGCTGCGTGAAGTCGACCGCGGCATCATCGAAGCCACCCAGTCGATGGGCGCCACCACCCGCCAGATCATCACCAATGCCTTGCTGCCCGAGGCCCGTCCGGGCATCTTCGCGGCCATTACCGTCACGGCCATTACCCTGGTGTCGTACACCGCGATGGCCGGTGTGGTGGGCGCTGGCGGCCTCGGTGACCTGGCGATCCGCTTCGGTTACCAACGTTTCCAGACCGACGTGATGGTGGTCACCGTGGTCCTGCTGCTGGTACTGGTTCAAGTCCTGCAGAGCGTGGGCGACAAACTGGTTGTGCATTTTTCCCGTAAGTAACCCCATGGGTCGGCACTGCCGACGCACCGGGGGCCGGACTGGCCCTCACAAGGAGTGATTTGATGAAAAAGCTGCTTGCTGTTGTCGCCGCCGTCGCGGCCTTCTCGGCCCAGGCCGAGACCCTGACCGTCGCCGCCACCCCGGTGCCGCACGCCGAGATCCTCGAGTTCGTCAAACCGGCCCTGGCCAAAGAAGGCGTGGACTTGAAGGTGAAGGTGTTCACCGACTACATCCAGCCGAACGTGCAAGTGGCCGAGAAGCGCCTGGACGCCAACTTCTTCCAGCACCAGCCGTACCTGGATGAGTTCAACAAGGCCAAGGGCACCCATCTGGTCAGCGTTGCCGGCGTGCACCTGGAGCCGCTGGGCGCCTACTCGAGCAAGTACAAGAAGCTCGACGAGCTGCCATCGACCGCTACCGTGGTCATCCCCAACGACGCCACCAACGGCGGTCGCGCCTTGCTGCTGCTGGACAAGGCCGGTGTGATCAAGCTCAAAGACAACAGCAACATCCTCTCGAGCGTCAAAGACATCGTTGAGAACCCGAAGAACCTGAAGTTCCGTGAACTGGAAGCGGCAACCATCCCGCGCGTGCTGACCCAGGTCGACCTGGCGCTGATCAACACCAACTACGCGCTGGAAGCCAAGCTCAACCCTGAGACGGACGCACTGGTCATCGAAGGCAGCGATTCGCCTTACGTGAACATCCTTGTTGCCCGCCCGGACAACAAGGACTCGGAAGACATGAAGAAGCTGGCGGCTGCGCTGCACTCGCCTGAGGTGAAGAAGTTCATCGAAGAGAAGTACAAGGGCGCGGTCAAGCCGGCGTTCTGATTCAAAGACCTATCGCGGGTCAAGCCAACTCTCACAGGTCAGGTGATCTCTGTGGGAGCGGGCTTGACCCGCGATGCTTTTAGTCGCGCTTAACCAGCCCAGGCAACTGCGCAACCAGCTTCTGGTTGTTGAACGGCGCGCGGATAAACCCGCGCTGCTTGCCGTCCGGCCCCAGCAACGCCAGGTTGCCGCTGTGATCGACCGTGTAGTTCGGCTTGCTGGTATCGGCCGGAATGAACGGAATGCTCACCGCATTGGCCAGCTTCTGGATGTTTTCCAGCGAGCCGGTCACCCCGCGAAAATCCTTGTCGAAATAACCCAGGTACTGCTTCAGCTGTGCCGGGGTGTCGCGGTTCGGGTCGACGCTGACCAACACCACCTGCAAACGCTCAACAGCCTCTTTGGGCAGCTCGCTTTTAACCTGGCGCAGCTGGGCGAGGGTGGTCGGGCAGATGTCCGGGCAGAAGGTGTAGCCGAAGAACAGCAGCGACCACTTGCCCTTGAGCTCGTCCATCACCACAGGCTGGCCCTGTTCGTCGGTCATTTGCACGGCAGGCACGGTGCGGCTCTGCGGCAGCAGGATGATGCCGGCATCGATCAGCTCGGTCGGGTTGCCTTCGCTGCGGCCATTGAGCACCTTGTTGACGGTAAGCCCGAGGATCACGGCGACCAGGGCAACGAGAATAAAGACGGTTTTCTGGGTTCGAGTCATAGGTTCAACAGTAGGTAGTGGTCAACAAGCAGCGCGATGAACAGCAGCAACAGGTACCAGATAGAGTACTTGAAGGTCTTGATCGCCGCGTGCGGCCGACTGCCACGGTACAACACCCAGGCCCACTGCAGGAAGCGCCCGCCCAGGGCCAGGGCACAGGCCAGGTACAACGGCCCGCTCATGTGGATGGCGTAGGGCAACAGGCTGACCGCCAGCAACACCAGGGTGTACAGGAGGATATGCACCTTGGTGTAGTGCTCGCCGTGGGTCACCGGCAGCATCGGAATATCAGCCTTGGCGTACTCTTGCTTGCGGTGAATGGCCAGGGCCCAGAAGTGCGGCGGGGTCCAGGCGAAGATGATCAGCACCAGCAGCAATGGCTCGGCGCTAATGTGCCCGCTGATCGCCACCCAGCCCAGCAACGGCGGCGCAGCGCCGGCCAGGCCGCCGATAACGATGTTCTGCGGCGTGGCGCGCTTGAGAAAGCCGGTGTAGATCACCGCGTAGCCGAGCAGCGAGGCCAGGGTCAGCCAGGCGGTCAGGGCGTTGGTGAACACCAGCAGCAATGCCATGCCCAGGGTCGCCAGCAGCAGGGCAAAGGTCAGCGCCGCCGCCGGTGCCACGCGGCCCTCGGCAATCGGGCGTTTATGGGTACGCGCCATCAAGGCATCGATGCGCCGGTCGACCACATGGTTGACCACTGCCGCACCACCGGCGCAACAGGCAATGCCCAGGTTGCCGAACAGCAGGATGGTCCACGGCACCCCGGCACGGGTGGCGAGGAACATGCCGACCAGCGAGGTGATCAGCATCAGCACCACCACCTTGGGTTTGGTCAGCTCGAGGTAATCGCGCCAGCCTGCCTGCAGCCTGCGCTCGCTCAGAAGCGTCGCCATGAATTATCTCCCAGATAATGAACGACTCCGCCGCTCGCCAGCGGGGTCAGGCGCCAGCCCTGGCTGACCCGGCGGACCTTTGCCTGGGCAACCAGTCGAATGCGGTAATTGACCAGCACCATACTCAGCAACAGCAGCGCGCCACCGGCGTTATGGGCCACGGCCACGGCCAGCGGCAGATGGAACAGCACGTTGCTGATGCCCAGGCTCACCTGCAGCGCCAGCGCCGCCAATACCAACCCGGCCAGCCGGCTCAAACCATGACGGTGCAGCTTCCAGCTCAAGACCAGCATGACCGCCGTCACCAGCAAAGCGCCCAGGCGGTGACTCATATGGATCGCCGTGCGCGCGTCACTGTCGAGCTGGCCACCGAGGTAATTGGGGCCGATATGCTGGGTCAGGTGAAAGCCGTTGGCGAAGTCTGCCTGCGGCCACCACTGGCCATGGCAGGTCGGCAGGTCGATGCAGGCCACTGCCGCGTAGTTGGCGCTGACCCAACCGCCCAGGGCGATCTGGCCGATCACCACCAGCAAGCCCAGCGCCGCCACCCGGCGCACGCTCAAAGGCAGCTTGGGCAACGGCGCAAAGGCCCGTGACAGGCGCAGGCTGAGCAAAAACAACAGGCTCAAGGTGGCAAAACCGCCCAATAGATGTGCCGTGACCACCTGCGGCCACAGCTTGAGAGTCACCGTCCACATGCCGAAAGCCGCCTGGGCGAACACCACGCCAAGCAACAACAGCGGCAGGCGATAGGGCTGGCCGTCGCGGCCATGGCGGCGCCAGGCCTGCAGGGCGAGCAGGGTGATCACCAGGGCCAGGGTGCCGGCAAAGTAGCGATGGACCATTTCGTTGCGGCCTTTGTGCGCTTCCACCGGAGTGTCGGGAAAGTGCAACTCGGCGTGGGCCAGCTGTGCTTCAGTCTTGGGCACGCTGATAAAGCCATAGCAGCCGGGCCAGTCAGGGCAGCCCAGGCCGGCATGGGTCAGACGGGTGTAGGCACCGAGCAACACGACAACCAGTGCCAGCAGGGTGGCGAAGACAGCGAGGCGAAATCCAGGTCTGGCCATGGCAATGTCCTACCCGATATTGGACAGCTTCAGCAGGTGGCGCAGGTCATTGAGCAAGTCCTTGCCCTTGACCCTGGCGTCGTAGCGCAGCACCAGGTTGCCGTGCGGGTCGACGATCCACAGCTGGGCATCCTGTTTGCCCTGGCTGAGCGCGCCATAGCGCGACAGGTCCAGGGGGTAGCGTTGCAGTTGCGGGTACTCGCGCTCGAGCTTGGCCTGGTAGTCCGCCGTCAGTGGCTGGGCGGTGGCCAGGGCATGGCTGGCACGGCTGGCATCGCGGCCCAGGCCGATCTGGATCTGCCGGGCCAGGTACACCAACTGTTGGCAGTCCAGCCCGCACTCTTTGGGCGTGCTCACCAGCAGTTGCCAGCGTCCTTCCTCAGCGCTGACGCCGAGGTCGGCGAGGGTCTGGCCGTTGCCAATCATTTCGCCGTGGTAGCTGCGGCTGTCGGGCACCCAGAATTTGAGTTTGTACATGCTGGTGGCGAGGATCATCGGGCCGAGGACCACCAGCAGGATCAGCAGCAGTTGCAGGCGCCCACGCGCACGATTGCGCGGTTGCCTGCCCTCAGACATGTTGAGTGGACTTGTGGCGGCTCCCATGCTGTTTCTCCTTGTTGTTATGCCAGCCGAAGTAGAGGTAGAGCAGCACCAGGGCCAACGCCAGGGCAAACCACTGCACGGCGTAACCCAGGTGTTTTTCCGGGCCCAAGGCGACCACCGGCCAGTCCAGCCGGTAGCTGGCCGGGCCTGGTTCCAGGCGCAATTCATGGGCAAAACCTTCGCGGCCCAGTTGCGGCCACAGCGCGCCGGCGTCAATCGCCGTGATCAGCCGCGGCCAGCTGCCGCCTTGCGGGTCGGCATGCAGCTGGAAGGTGGTGCCCGGGGCGACATACACCGAGGCGTCCAGGCTCAAGGCTTGCCCAGGGGTGCTGAACTGCACCGGGATGCGCCGGTCCGGCCACGGCAGCCAGCCGCGATTGATCAACAGCCACAGGCCGCTGGCCTGGTCGAGAAAGGGTTGCAGCAGCTCGACGCCAACCTGGCCATCGCGCATGCGGTTATCCAGCAACAAGCTGTGCTGGCTATCGAACTGGCCGTACAGGTGCACCCGGCGATAGGCCGGATCGGCGATCTGCAGCAACTGCGTGCTGCCCACCGCGTCGCCGGCACTGCGTTCGGCATACACCTGCAGCAGCTGGCGCTTCTGCTCGGCGCGCGCCAGCTGCCAGCAGCCCAGCGCGATCAACCCCGGCAGCAGCAACAGCACCACCAGGGTCGGCACGATGCCGGGGCGAAAGCGCTTCACCGGGCCCTCGAAAGGTCAGTCGCTATACTTGTACTCATCACTGCATCCCCCCGGAGTTTCGCCATGCTCAAAGCCGCGATTGTCCTGATGCTGTTGGCGACCATCGCCAGCCTGTTCAGCGGCCTGTTCTTTCTGGTCAAGGACGACGGACAGTCGACTCGCCTGCTCAAAGCCCTGACTATTCGTGTCACCCTGGCCGCCTTGACCCTGGCCCTGGTGACCTGGGGTTTCTACAGCGGCCAGTTGGTTTCCCACGCGCCGTTCTGAACCCGGCTACAGCACGTAAACGAAGATAAACAGCCCCACCCAGACCACATCGACGAAGTGCCAGTACCAGCTGGCCGCCTCGAAACCGAAGTGTTTGTCGGCGTTGAAATGCCCGCGCAGGATGCGCACCAGCATCACGATCAGAATCAGGGTGCCCATGGTCACGTGGGCGCCGTGGAACCCGGTGAGCATGAAGAAGGTTGCGCCATAGATACCCGAACCCAGGGTCAGCCCCAGTTCGGTATAGGCTTCGTGATACTCGTAGGCCTGCAGCACCAGGAACGACAAGCCAAGAAGGATGGTCAGCGCCAGCCAGGCCTTGAGTGGCCCGCGATGGTTCTTGCGCAGGGCATGGTGGGCGATGGTGATGGTGACGCTGGAGCTGACCAGCAAAATGGTGTTGATCAGCGGCAAGTGCCAGGGGTCGATGATGTCTTTGGGCGGCGGAAACAGTTTCGGGTCTGGCGTGTTCAGTAGCGGCCAGGAGAACTCGAAGTTCGGCCACAGCATGTGCGCCACGCCCTTGGCGCCGTCACCACCAAGCCAGGGTCCGGCCAGGTTGCGCACGTAGAACAGCGCGCCAAAGAAGGCGATGAAAAACATCACCTCGGAAAAGATGAACCACGACATGCCCCAGCGGAACGAGCGGTCCAGCTGCGGACTGTAGAGCCCGGCGCGGCTTTCCTTGACCACCGCGCCGAACCAGCCGAACAACATGTAGGCCAGGCACAAGGCACCGAAGAAAAAGATCCACGGCCCGTGGGACTCCGGCCGCCCGGCCTTGAGGTCGTTGAACCAGGTGCCGAGGCCGAACACAGTGATGAACATGCCGACCGTGGCAATGATCGGCCACTTGCTTTGCGCCGGTACGTAATAGTGCTCATGGGAAGCCATCGTGGTGTTCTCCTTATCGGGCGCCCTGTGCAACCGGGTCCGCCAGGTGTGCGACCGGCGGGTGGCGAGCGGTGATATCGAACAGCGTGTAAGCCAGCGTCAGGTGTTTCACATCCTTGGGCAGGTCACGGTCGACGATGAAACGCACCGGCATTTCGATGCGCTCCCCCGGCTGCAGCACCTGCTGGGTAAAGCAGAAGCATTCGGTCTTGTGGAAATACGCCGCCGCCTCGGCTGGGGTAATGCTGGGGATGGCCTGGGCGCTCATGGGTTTGTCGGTCGGGTTGCGAGCGATGAACACCATCTGGTTGACCGCCCCCGGGTTGACGTCGATCTGGTCGGCGGTGGAATAAAAATCCCAGACCATGTCGCTGGCGTTGGTCGACATGAACTGCACCTTCACCGTGCGGTTCAGGTCGCTGACCTGGGTGCCTTCGTACTGGCCGCCGGTCTTGCCGTTGATGCCGAACGCCTTGCACATCACGTCGTAGATCGGCACCAGGGCAAAACCGAAGGCGAACATCACCACGGTCAGCAGCATCAGCCGCCACACCAGGCGCTTGAGCGAGGTCCCTTCACTCATGGCTGCATCCTCAGGCCGAAGCGGTTCATTTCACTTCCGGTGGAGTCTGGAAGGTGTGGTAAGGCGCCGGTGACGGCACCGACCATTCCAGCCCTTCGGCGCCATCCCAGGGTTTGGCCGGCGCCGGAGCGCCGCCGCGAATGCACTTGATGACGATGAACAGGAAGAAGATCTGCGTGGCGCCGAAGGTGAAGGCGCCAATCGAGGAGATCATGTTGAAGTCGGCGAACTGCAGGTTGTAGTCGGGGATCCTGCGCGGCATGCCGGCCAGGCCGACGAAGTGCATGGGGAAGAAGGCCATGTTCATGCCGATGAACGACAACCAGAAGTGCAGCTTGCCCAGGGTTTCGTCGTACATGTGCCCGGTCCACTTCGGCAGCCAGTAGTAGGCCGAGGCGAAGATGCCGAAGATCGCCCCGGGCACCAGCACGTAGTGGAAGTGAGCCACCACGAAGTAGGTGTCGTGGTACTGGAAGTCCGCCGGAGCAATCGCCAGCATCAATCCGGAGAAGCCGCCGATGGTGAAGAGAATGACGAAGGCGATGGCGAACAGCATCGGGGTCTCGAAGGTCAGCGAGCCTTCCCACATGGTGCTCACCCAGTTGAACACCTTCACCCCGGTGGGCACCGCGATCAGCATGGTCGCGTACATGAAGAACAGCTCGCCGACCACCGGAATGCCGACCACGAACATGTGGTGGGCCCAGACGATAAACGACAGGAAGGCAATCGCGCCGGTGGCATAGACCATCGAGGTGTAGCCGAACAGCGGCTTGCGCGAGAACGCCGGGATGATCGAGCTGACCGCGCCGAAGGCCGGCAGGATCATGATGTACACCTCGGGGTGGCCGAAGAACCAGAACACATGCTGGAACAATACCGGGTCACCACCGCCGGCAGCGCTGAAGAAGCTGGTGCCAAAGTGGATGTCCATCAGCATCATGGTCACCACGCCCGCCAGTACCGGCATCACCGCGATCAGCAGGAAGGCGGTGATCAGCCAGGTCCAGACGAACAGCGGCATTTTCATCAGAGTCATGCCCGGGGCACGCAGGTTGAGGATGGTGGCGATGACGTTGATCGCGCCCATGATCGAGCTGATGCCCATCAGGTGGATGGCGAAGATGAAGAAGGTCACGCTTTCCGGCGCGTAGGTGGTTGAGAGCGGGGCGTAGAAGGTCCAGCCGAAGTTCGGTCCGCCACCGGGCATGAACAGGGTCGAGACCAGCAGCAGGAACGCGGCCGGCAACAGCCAGAAGCTGAAGTTGTTCATGCGTGGCAGGGCCATGTCCGGCGCGCCGATCATCAGCGGGATCATCCAGTTGGCGAGGCCAACGAAGGCCGGCATCACCGCGCCGAAGACCATCACCAGGCCGTGCATGGTGGTCATCTGGTTGAAGAACTCCGGCTGGACGATCTGCAGCCCGGGCTGGAACAGCTCGGCGCGAATGACCATGGCGAACGAGCCGCCAAGCAGGAACATCATGAAACTGAACCACAGGTACATGGTGCCGATGTCTTTGTGGTTGGTGGTCAGCACCCAGCGCATCAGGCCCTTGGCCGGCCCGTGGGCGTGCTCATGACCGTGGCTGTGGTCGTCGATCACTGCGCTCATGTCCTGTCTCCTGCAGTCCGGTGGCGGGGGCGCGGATAGGCATCAACCCGGCTCATTTGCTTTCTGCCTGTTTGATCGCCAGCACGTCTTTTGGCGTGACCATATCGCCCTTGTTGTTGCCCCAGGCGTTGCGTTCGTAGGTCACTACGGCGGCGATATCGACTTCCGAGAGCTGCTTGCCGAAGGCGGCCATGGCCGTGCCCGGCTTGCCGTGGAAGACCAGGCTCAGGTGATCTTCCTTGGGCCCGGTGGCAATTTTCGAGCCCTTGAGCGCCGGGAACATCGGCGGCAGGCCCTGACCTTCGGCCTGGTGACAGGCCACGCAGGTGGTGTGGTAAACCTTGTCGCCGCGCTCGACCAGCTCTTGCAGGGTCCATTCCTTGCTGGTCAGCTCCTTGAGCTTGGCCGCCTCGGCCTTGCGCTCGCCGAGCCAGGTGTCGTAGTCGGCCTTGGACTTGACTTCGACCACCACCGGCATGAAGCCGTGGTCCTTGCCGCACAGCTCGGTGCACTGGCCGCGGTAGATGCCGGGCTTCTCGACCCGGGTCCAGGCTTCGTTGACGAAGCCTGGAATGGCATCGCGCTTGACCGCAAAGGCCGGCACCCACCAGGAATGGATAACGTCGGCGGCGGTGACCAGGAAGCGCACCTTGGCACCCACCGGCAGCACCAGCGGCTGGTCGACTTCGAGCAGGTAGTGCTCGTCCTTGGGCGCTTTGTTGTGGATTTGATCGGCGGGGGTAGCCAGGTTGCTGAAGAACTCGACATCCTGGCCCAGGTATTTGTAATGCCATTTCCACTGGTAGCCGGTGACCTGGATATCGACGTCCGACTCGCTGGCATCGTAGATATCGATCAGGGTCTTGGTCGCCGGAATGGCCATGGCCACCAGGATCAGGAACGGCACCACCGTCCACATGATCTCGACCCAGGTGTGCTCGTGAAAATGCGCGGGCTGCTGGCCGGTGGAACGACGGTGGATGATCATCGACCAGAACATTGCGCCAAAGACCACCAGGCCGATGATCACGCAAATCCAGAAAATGGTCATGTGCAGGTCGAACACTGCGTTGCTGACTTCAGTCGCCCCTGGCGCCATGTTCACGGTCCAGGCGGCGTGCGCCTGACCGAATACCGACCACAACAGGAGGCCCATCCAGACATGTGGATGTCGCATCATTGCGGGTTCCCCTTATCGTTCTTGTTATCCCGGAGGCGTGGACCTACGGCTAAGGGTACGGCGGCCAAGACTGCGAACTTCGACGACCGAGCCCCTGCGAACTGCAGTCGGGCCTCATCAGCGAATCACTTTCAAACCGGAGTATAGACAGCGACCCCGGCGCCGCAATGCGCACAGGGAAAACATCGGCAGAAGTTGAACGTTTGCGCGCAAAGCCGCTAATTACCTGGCTTGAGGCACAATGATGGCATTTAGATATAATTGGCGAATATTAAGTTGTTAATGGTTATGCCAAATGCGTCTTAGGCATTTTCAGAACCGAGCTACCTTATGTCTTCCGTTTGTCACGCCTTTACCCTGGAGTTGTCATGAACATCGCCGCTTTGCGCGAGCAGATTACCCGTGCCCGTCAACATGAGACCGAAACCGGCCAACTGAAAACTCAACTGGAAAACCAGCTGCCCCGCCTGCACCCTTCGATCCATCTGCCAGAGGCCGATGCCCAAGGCGCCCTGGTGCGCTTCGTCGACGCCTATATCGATCAGGTACCGGAACTGCTGGAGGCGGCCAACGAGGTTGCCCGCGAAGCCGGCATCGAGTCGCAGATCAAACCGGTGCTGAAAATCGCCGAGCAGTACTTCCTGCAACCGCCCGCCATCACCGATACCCACCTCGGCCTGGGCTGCCTGCTGGATGAGGCCTACCTGGCCCATCGCCTGGTGGAAGAAGTTAACGACTTGTACATCAAGCACTTCAACCAGCCGCTGATCCCGCTCGACACCACGGTGGCCAACCTGATCGCCCACCAGCTGATCGGCGAGCAGTTTGCCAATCAGCTGGATGAAGTGGTGCACCACTCGGTGGACGAGATGCTCAACGAAGAAAGCTTTGCCCTGGAGTCGGTCGAGCAGTACCGCGACAAGCTCAGCAGCCCGAACACCGGCGAAGCCTGGAAGCGCTGGCCGTGCCTGTCGCGTCAGCTGGGTGTGGGCCTGGAGCTGGATCAGTCGGCTTGAGGCTGATTCGGTTCAAGCCCCCAACCCGGCGGTTGTCCGCACCCGCCCTTCGACCCGGCGCTTGAGCCGCCGCTGCTCGATCAGCAGCCGCGAGCCCTTGCCGGAATTGGCCCGGCCCCAGTCCTCGAGCAGCTCCAGGCAGGAGTGGTCGATGTAGCTGAGGTTGGCCAACGGCACGTGCAGGGTGGTCCCGGGCGGAATGCCTTCCAGCACCTGGGCCAGTGCCGGCACCTTGAGAAAGGTCGCCGCACCGCTCAGGCGCAGTTGCATATGGCCCGGTTGATCAAGGCTGGCCACGCTGATTTTCAGGCGTGCGGCCTTGAGCGCAAGCTTCAGCAGGGTCAGGGCAAAACCGAGCAGTACGCCGGTCAGCAGGTCGGTGAAGATGATCGCCAACGCTGTCGCCGCATAGGTGAACATCGGCATCCGGCCATACCGCCCCAGCCCGCGAAAGGCCTTGAAGTCGACCAGCTTGATCCCGGTGTAGACCAGCACACCCGCCAGGCTAGCCACCGGAATCTGCTGCAGCACGCTGCTGAGCACCACCACGAAAGCCAATAACCAGACCCCATGCAGGATCGCCGACAGGCGCGTTTGCGCCCCGGCCTGGACGTTGGCCGAGCTGCGCACGATAACCCCGGTCATTGGCAGTGCCCCCAGAACGCCACAGAGCATATTGCCCAGGCCCTGGGCCGACAGTTCGCGGTCAAAGTCCGAGCGCTGGCCGTTGTGCATGCGATCGACAGCGGCTGCAGATAGCAAGGTTTCGGCGCTGGCGATAAAGGCCAGGGCAAAGGCGGCGACCAGCAGGTTGGGGTCGGCCAGGTGGAGCAGGTCGGCCGGGCTCAGCCAGTCGATGGCTTCGCTGAGGTTAGCCGGCACTTCGACGCGGTTCACCGGCAATGCCAGCCAGATGCTGATCGCGGTCATCAAGGCCACGCCTAGCAAAGCCCCAGGCACGAAGCGCAGCGACTGCGGGCGCAAGCGCTCCCACCCCCACATGATGGCGATGGTGCCGAGCCCGAGCGCACCGGCCTGCCAGCCGTTGCCCGGGCTTTCCAGCGGCAACGCCTGGGCCAGGGTCGCCGGAAAGCCCAGCAGGTTGGCCAGGCCCGAAGGTTGCGGGGCGCTGTCGAACATCACATGCACCTGGGACAAGACAATCAGCACGCCGATACCCGCGAGCATGCCGTACACCACCGCCGGCGCCGTGACCCGGAACCAGCAGCCCAGGCGCAAACGGCCGGCGAGCAGTTGCAGCAGGCCGGCCAACAGCAGGATCGGGCCGAGCATCGCCACGCCATGCTGGCGCACCAGTTCGAACACCAGCACCGCCAGGCCGGCGGCCGGACCGCTGACCTGCAACGGCGAGCCGGCCAGCCAACCAACGACGATACCGCCGATGATCCCGGTGATCAGGCCCTTGGCCGGTGGCATGCCCGAGGCGATAGCGATGCCCATGCACAAGGGCAGGGCGACCAGAAACACGACTACTGACGCCAGTAATTCACGCGGCAAGGCCGCTTTCACTTGTGTCTTGTTCACCCTGTTACTCCTTCTCTCACGTTTCATGGCCATTCCAATGGCCGCTGGCACAACCCCTGACTTACGCGCAGCCGCATACCGCCAGCGGGCGCCGGCACGGCAATCAGGGAGATTCAAGGCAGCCGATGACCAGGCCGCACCAGGCAGGTGCAGCCGTCAATCAGCGATTCGCGGGGGTGTCAGGGACGCTTAGTAGCGGCCTTTGGGGGTGGCGCAGGGGATCGGCTGGCCTTGGGCTAGCGGCAGGAAGCTGTCGCTGGCGGCGTCATAAGCCTCGATCTGGCTGGTTTCGATGTCGTAGATCCAGCCATGGATATACAGCTGGCCGGCTGCCAGGCGCGAAGCCACCGACGGGTGAGTGCGCAAGTGGTGCAGCTGGGCGATGACGTTTTCTTTGGTCAGCACCTGCATGCTTTCATGCTCGCTACCACAGGAGCAGTTGTCTTCGACCACCGTGCGGGCGACCTCGGCATGGCGCAGCCAGGCTTTGACCGTCGGCATTTTCTCCAGGCTCTGGGGGTTGAGCACCGCGCGCATGGCGCCGCAATCGGAGTGACCGCAGACGATGATGTGGTGAACACCCAGGGCCAGCACCGCATATTCGATGGCGGTGGACACACCGCCGTTCATCTGCCCGTAAGGAGGCACGACGTTACCGACGTTGCGGGTCACGAACAGGTCGCCAGGGGAGCTCTGGGTAATCAGCTCGGGCACAATGCGTGAATCGGCACAGGTGATGAACATCGCACGGGGCTTTTGCGCGGTGGCGAGTTTCTTGAACAGCTCTTGCTGCTCGGGAAAAACGTCATGATGGAAGCGCAGGAAGCCGTCGACGATATGCTTCAGAGCGGCATCGGCGCTCTCGGCTGGGGCTTGCGGGACAACCTTGGATGGGTCCTTGACGGGCATGATTCATCCTCTTTGACGGTTTTGGGTTAAGTCCATTTTACCGGGTTGATGATTCAAACGGCGTATGACAGTTGGATGAAATACGCGCGCCAACCATCACATCAGTTGTTGACTGAATTCCTACGCTACTCGGCGAAACTTAACTCAAACTGAATTGCGAGGCTCTAGAACGGGCGTTCCAGAGATTCAAAGAGGTGTCTGGATAATAGCAAAAAAACATTAATGGCCAATACCCATTAATGAAATCAGAGCAGCGACATCTGCCCGCCTGGAGGACAAAACGCTGTGCAATCAAGCGCGTAGCCTTCGCGCCGATTCAGCCCCAGGCGGCGGATCGCCTTGCTGAAGCGTTGCGCCAGCAACTCGGCAAATACCCCCTCGCCGCGCATGCGCGCACCGAAGCGGCTGTCGTACAACTCACCACCGCGGCTCTGGCGAATCAGGCTAAGGACATGATTGGCCCGTTGGGGGTAATGGTCCAGCAGCCATTGCTCGAACAGCGGTGCCACCTCCAGCGGCAGGCGCAGCATCATGTAGGCCGCGTTCAGGGCGCCGCTGGCCTTGGCCGCCTCGAGCAAGTGCTCAAGCTCGCTGTCGTTGATCATCGGGATCATCGGCGAACACAGCACACCCACCGGCACACCGGCCTCGGTCAGCACCCGGATCGCCCGCAGACGTGCCTTGGGCGCCGCTGCCCGTGGCTCCAGCGTACGCTTGAGCTCGTCGTCCAGGGTGGTCAGGCTGATCATCACCTGTACCAGATTCTGCCGGGCAAGCTCGGCGAGCAGGTCCAGGTCGCGCAGAATCAGTGAGCCCTTGGTGACGATGGTGACCGGGTGCCGGTAGCGCAGCAGCACTTCGAGCAGGCGCCGGGTCAGTTGTTGCTCGCGTTCGATGGGCTGGTAGGGGTCGGTGTTGGAGCCCAGGTTGATCGGTGCGCACACATAGCCAGGCTTGCTCAGTTGCTGTTCGAGCACGGCGGCAGCGTTGGTCTTGGCAATCAGCTTGGTTTCGAAGTCGAGCCCCGGCGACAGATCCCAATAAGCGTGGCTGGGCCGGGCATAGCAGTAGATACAGCCGTGCTCGCAGCCGCGATAAGGATTGATCGAGCGATCGAAGGGCAGGTCGGGCGAGTTGTTGCGGGTGATGATGGTCTTGGCGGTTTCGATGCGTACTTCGGTACCCTGGGTCAGGGGCACTTCCTGGTACCAACCGTCATCCTCGGCCACCGAGCGATTCGGGGCGAAGCGGTTATGGGGATTGCTCGCGGTGCCACGACCCCGCACCGGCCCTTGAGGATTGAACATGAAAAACCCCGGATACTGTTTTTATATACAGTACACGGGGCTAGTGTTCGATTCCAGTACCGCTGGGCGCCAGCCGAAAATGCTGGCGCTGGCGCGTTTACTCGGTTGTCTTCTTCAACTTCGGATTGGGGAAGAACTGCACCGTCTGCACCGTGGTCGCGGCAGGTTTCACCTCGACCTTGTTGACCCGCGTACCCAGTTCCTTGGGCACCGACAGCCCTTGCTCGTTAAGGGTGTCAGAAAAACCGCAGGCCACACATCCCCGGTGCGGAACGCTGTCTTCGCTCCACATCATCAGTTTGTCCGGCTCGCTGCACGCCGGGCAGACCGCCCCGGCGATAAAGCGCTTTTTCGTTACCACAGGCCCATCACTCATGCCGCCACTTCCTCACTCAGGCCACTGTGGCGCAAGAGTGCATCGATTGACGGCTCGCGGCCACGGAAGTCGACGAACAGCAGCATCGGCTCCTGGGAACCGCCACGGGCCAGGATCGCTTCGCGAAAGGCGCGGCCGGTGTCGGCATTGAGCACGCCTTCTTCTTCGAAGCGCGAGAAGGCGTCGGCCGACAGCACTTCCGCCCACTTGTAGCTGTAGTAACCGGCTGCGTAGCCACCGGCAAAGATATGCGCAAAGCTGTTAGGGAAGCGGTTGTACGCCGGTGGGCGCATGACCGAAACCTCGTCGCGCACGCCTTCGAGCACTTGCAGCACGCTGCGGCCGTCGCCGTGGCTGGCATGCAGTTCGAAGTCGAACAGCGAGAATTCCAGCTGGCGAACCATCATCAGCCCGGACTGGAAGTTCTTCGCCGCCAGCATCTTCTCCAGCAAATCCTGGGGCAGGGCTGCGCCAGTTTCGTAGTGGCCAGAAATCAGCGCCAGGCCTTCAGGCTCCCAGCACCAGTTTTCCATGAACTGGCTCGGCAGCTCGACCGCGTCCCAGGCCACGCCGTTGATACCGGAGACACCGGCATGCTCGATGCGGGTCAGCAGGTGATGCAGGCCATGGCCGAATTCATGGAACAGGGTGGTGACTTCGTCGTGGGTCAGCAACGCCGGCTTGCCGGGGGCGGCCGGGGTGAAGTTGCACACCAGGTTGGCCACCGGGCTCTGCAGCTGGCCGTCAGCGGTCAGGCGACGGTCGCGGGCGCCGTCCATCCAGGCACCGCCACGTTTGTTGGCGCGGGCATAGAGGTCGAAGAAGAAGCGCCCGACGTGCTGGCCGTGCTCCTTGATTTCGAACAGGCGCACGTCCGGGTGCCAGCTGTCGAAGCCCTTGAGTTCGGCAATCTCGATGCCGTACAGGCGCTGGACGATGGTGAACAGGCCGCTCAGCACCTTGTCGATCGGGAAGTAGGCGCGCAGGATTTCCTGGGAAACGCTGTAGCGCTGTTCACGGAGTTTTTCCCCGTAGAAGCCGCTGTCCCAGCTCTGCAGGTCCGGGCAACCCTGCTCGGCGGCATAGGCCTTGAGCTGGGCCAGGTCCTGGGTGGCAAACGGCTTGCTGCGCTTGGCCAGGTCACGCAGAAAGCTCAGCACCTGGTCGCTGGACTCGGCCATCTTGGTCGCCAGGCTCAGCTCGGCGAAGTTGGCGTAACCGAGCAGCTCGGCCAGCTCCTGACGCAGGTCGAGAATCTCGGCCATCACCGGGCCGTTGTCGAACTGGCCGGCATTCGGGCCCTGGTCGGAGGCGCGAGTGCAGTAGGCGGCGTAGATTTCTTCGCGCAGGGCGCGGTCTTCGGCGTAGGTCATTACCGCGTAGTAGCTGGGGAACTCCAGGCTGATCAGCCAGCCGTCGAGGCCCTTGGCCTGCGCCGCGGCGGCCATTTGTGCTTTGGCCGAATCAGTCAGGCCGGCAAGCGCCGCTTCGTCGCTGACATGCTTGGTCCAGGCCTGGGTGGCGTCTAGCAGCTGGTTGGAGAAACGGCTGCCCAGCTCGCTGAGCTTGCTCTGCACTTGCGCGTAACGCTGCTGCTTTTCGGCCGGCAGGTCGATACCCGACAGGCGGAAGTCTCGCAGGGCGTGTTCAAGAATAGTTTTTTGTGCCACATCGAAGCCGGCAGCTTCGGGGCTGGCGATCAATGCCTCATAGGCCTGAAACAGCTCGCGGTTCTGGCCCATTTCGGTGGCATACGCGCTCAACGCCGGCAAGCAAGCCTCGTAGGCTTCGCGCAGTTCGGCGCTGTTGCACACGGCATTGAGGTGGCTGACCGGGCTCCAGGCGGCGCCCAGGCGGTCGTTGAGTTCGTCCATGGCCAGGATCAGGCCGGCCCAGCTCGGGCTCTTGCCCTGGGCCTTGAGGATGTCGGCAATGGCTGTACGGTTGTCGGCCAGGATCTGTTCAATCGCCGGCTGCACATGCTCGGCACGGATCGCCGAGAAGGGCGGCAAGTCATAAGACTGCAGAAGCGGGTTGTTCGCACTCACGGTTAAACACCTTGGCAGAAGAAACACTTCCCCATCTTAATTACAATCGACGCCGACCGCAGCCCTATCCATACCAAAGAGAATTACTATCATGGCCATCCGTAGCTTCCAGCATCACACTCCCAGGCTTGGCGAACGCGCCTTTGTCGACCGCAGTGCCGTGGTACTGGGTGATGTCGAGATCGGTGCCGACAGCTCGGTGTGGCCATTGACGGTGATCCGCGGCGATATGCACCGCATCCGCATCGGTGCGCGCACCAGCGTGCAGGATGGCAGCGTGCTGCACATCACCCATGCCGGGCCGTTCAACCCGGACGGCTTCCCGCTGCTGATTGGCGATGAGGTAACCATTGGTCACAAAGTCATGCTCCACGGCTGCACCCTGGGCAACCGCATCCTGGTCGGCATGGGCAGTACCATCATGGATGGCGCCGTGGTCGAAGACGAAGTGATCATCGGCGCTGGCAGCCTGGTACCGCCGGGCAAGCGCCTGGAAAGCGGGTTTCTGTACGTCGGCAGCCCGGTCAAGCAGGCCCGCGCCCTGAGCGAGAAGGAGCGCGCGTTCTTCCCCTACAGCGCCGGCAACTACGTCAAACTCAAGGACCAGCACCTGGCCGAAGGCTATCACCTGCCCGAGTGAACCTGTCCACCGCCTTATTCGAGACCGCCATGCACCAGCAAAACATCCTCTTTGACCTCGACGGTACCCTGACCGACCCGCGCCTGGGTATCACCCGCTCGATCCAGTACGCACTGGCCAAGCTGGGCATCGACGAGCCGGACCTGACGCGCCTGGAACACTTCATCGGCCCGCCGCTGCTGCAGGCCTTCATGCAGTTCTATGATTTTGATGAGGCCAAGGCCTGGGACGCGGTGAATTTCTATCGCGAACGCTTCAAGGTCACCGGCCTATACGAAAACCAGGTGTTCGACGGCGTCAGCGAAATGCTCGAAACCCTGCAAGGGCAGGGCCGCACCCTGTATATCGCCACCTCCAAACCTTGGGAGTTTGCCCGCGAGATCGCCCGCCATTTCGACTTCGCCAAACACTTCAAGGTGATCTACGGCAGCGAGCTGGATGGCACCCGCACCAACAAGGTCGAGCTGATCCGCCACCTGCTGGCCGAAGAAGCCCTGGACCCTGCGCACACCCTGATGATCGGCGACCGCAAGCACGACCTGATCGGCGCCCGCAGCAACGGCCTGGAAGCGGTAGCGGTGGGGTATGGCTTTGGTAGCCATGAAGAGTTGACGGCGGAGCAGCCGGCCTACCACTTTGCGACCTTGGCGCAACTGCACCAGGCGTTCCAGCGCGGCTGAGACCCTATCGCGGGGCAAGTCGGGTCGCCGCACCGCCGCTCCCACTGTAGGAGCGGCGGTGCGACGACTCGACTTGCCCCGCAATGCTTTTCAGCGCCTGCTGACGCTGCTCAAGGGGTAGCCGCCCGAATGCTTCTACTCGCTGATAAAACACCTGCCAATCGCCGCCCACCTCGGCAAACAGCTGGGAAAACGCCGGCACCCACTGGTCGTACAGACCAAACGGCAACAACTTGGCATTGTTCATCGGCGCATTGATCCAGGCGTCATAGCGTCCGACACCGCCCCACTGGTTATCGCGCAAGGCCCGGTATTCTCGGCGCAAGCGTTCGAATTCGGCCTGCTTGCCCGCACGCTTGGCGGGTTCGGTGAGCGGCGCCGCATACAACGCCTTGAGCCGTTCGCGACTGGCCAGCACCAGGGCGACGAACTGCTCGCGCTGTTGGCTGCCATCTTCGACCAGCGTTGGCAGGCCCCGCGCCGCCCGCCATTGGCGAGTGCCTTCCTGCTCGACAAAAGTGGCGAAGGACTCGTTGAACGCAGTGTCGTCCTGGACATAGACGCGTTGATGGGCCAACTCATGAAAGATCACTGTGGCCAGGCGTTCATCACCCCAGCCAAGCATGGAGCTGAGGATCGGATCGTCGAACCAGCCCAGGGTCGAATAGGCTTCGACACCGCCGACATAGACATCCAGCCCTTGTTGTTTCTGCAGCGCAGCCGCCCCGCGCGCGGCGCCCTGGTTGTAATAACCACGGTAGGCAACACAGCCGGCAATGGGGAAGCAATGGGTCTGCGGCTCCAGCGACAACTCGGGTGTGGCGAATACGTTCCAGACCACGAAGGGCCGACCGATATCGGCATAAACCCGATAGCTGCGGTTGTCCGGTAGCTTCAGCTGCGCGCTGGCGAAGGCGCGAGCTTGCTCGGCGTGCAGCAACTGCTGGCGCAATTTACTGTCGGTGGCCGGGTCTGCTACCAGCTCGGCAACCGGCTGGCGCGCCCGCAACAGCTGCCACTGACCGCTGGCCAGTTGCCCGTAGTAACTGACACTGGCACAACCGCTCAGCAGCCCGATGGCCAACAAGGGAACCAAGTAGCGAAAAAGACGGTCGAGTGCCCCATGACTTGAGCGCAACAAAAGAAATAGTCGAAGCATTGGTGTCCTGTATCCGCTCAAGTACTCATCCGCTTCAAGACTATCCTGCCCGGCTGGAGTTTTGCCATGCGTACACTGCTCGTCGTCAGCACTGTTGTGCTTCTGTCCGGCTGCGCCGGCCTTCCTGCGCCTGACCCCAACCAGGCCTGGATCGACCTTGCCCCTGGTGAGGACGACACCTTGCACGCCGTCGAAGTAGACGAGCGCGCCTGGGCCGACAAACGCTATTTCGAAGTACCGCCAGGCAGCCATGAGCTGACCGTGCGCTATCTGTTTGCGGTTACGCCAAGCAATATCGGCCCGGTCGAAGAGCCACTGTGGCGCGATTGCCAGCTCAATGTGAAATTCAAGGATTTCAGTGCCGGCCAGCGCTACCAGCTTGAAGCCGGTAGCATCGGCTTCCGCCCCTGGGCCAAGCTCTATGACGAACAGCGCAAAGTGGTCGGCAAAGGCCAGCCGGCGGGCTGCCAGCGTACCTAAAGGCGTGAATGGCGCTATGCTTATGCTTTGTAACCCGCACGTCGGAGTTCGCCATGCGCCAGCCTGTGATGCTGCTCGCAATCAGTACCCTTGGAGCTTGCGTTAGCCCCCTGCCACCTGTGGATAACAAACAGGCCTGGGTCGACCTCTACACCATCACGCCGGGCAAGACACTGATGGCCGAACGGCTCGATGGCAAACGCCTGACCGACGGCCGGTTCTTTCAGGTGACGCCCGGTGCCCACGAGCTGGTGGTGCGGTTCGACTACGAGATCTACTCCGGTGGATTCAGTACCGACCCGACCGAGCGCACCTGCTACCTGACCATCAAGTTCGCGCATTTCAAGGCCGGCCAGCGCTATCGCCTGGAAGCCCGGGCCCCGGCCATGCAGCCCAGCGCCTACCTCTATGATGCCCAGCGCAAGATGGTCGCCGAAGAGTCCAACGACGTCTTCTGCACCCCCTGAGGCCTAGCGATCGTTCTTTTGGTAAATGATCTTCTTGGTGCCGCCTTCACAGCTGCCGACCACCATGTTCTGGTCGTGGACCTCGTCATTCTTGACGATTTCCAAGGTGTAGGAACTCACGTTGTTGGCCTGGATCTTGGCTTCGATCTCGGCCTTGAGCTCTTCACAGGGTTTCGGCGCGGCCAGCGCAGCGGTTGCCAGCAGCGAAGCCAGCACAGCGATTGCAACACGGATCATGGGACAGCTCCTTGTGGCGGCAGTCGTTCTACCGACCCTCATTTGACCACAAGAAGCGCGCCCCGGTTCTGCCTTAACTCAGCAGCGTCGCATCCAGGCTGATTTTCGCGGTGAGCACTTTCGACACCGGGCAACCGGCCTTGGCCTTGTTGGCAATATCAAGAAACTGCGCTTCGCTAGCCCCGGGGACCTTGGCCTTGAGGATCAGGTTCACGGCAGTAATGGCAAAGCCATCCGGCAGTTTGTCGAGGGTCACTTCGGCGATGGTATCGATGCGCTCGGCGGTCAGGCCCGCTTCACCGAGCATCATTGACAGGGCCATGGAGAAGCAGCCTGCATGCGCCGCGCCAATCAGTTCCTCCGGATTGGTACCCGGCTGGCCTTCGAAGCGGGTATTGAAGCCATAAGGGTTCTGCTTGAGAGCGCCGCTTTCAGTGGAAAGCAGGCCCTTGCCATCCTTCAAGCCACCTTGCCAGATAGCTGATGCTGTCTTTTTCATAAAGCCTCCTGAGCTCCCTGGGGCGCGGGATATCGCGCCTTGCCTTAATTTCAGAGAGCCCTGAAGCAGGCAAGTTCAGAAGGATTACAAGCCCCGGCATTGATTCCTGCAGATGTGCCCATACAGAGCTAGAAAGGCCGTTGGATTGTTTGCGGCCACTCGACTGCCCAGGAGGCGCCAACGCCCATGAAGCAACTTGCCGATATCAAGATTTCCACCCTCGACCTGGTGCCAGTACGCGCCGACAGCGGCCCGGCGCAGTCCCTGCGCAACTCACTGGACCTGGCGCAACACGTCGAGAAGTTTGGCTACAACCGCTTCTGGGTGGCCGAGCACCACAACATGGATGGTATCGCCAGCTCCGCAACCTCGGTGCTGCTCAGCTACCTGGCCGGTGGTACCTCAACCATTCGTGTTGGCGCCGGCGGGGTGATGCTGCCCAACCATGCCCCACTGGTGATCGCCGAACAGTTCGGCACACTCGCCAGCCTGTATCCCGGGCGAATCGACCTGGGCCTGGGCCGCGCGCCGGGCTCCGACCAGATGACCGCCCGCGCCCTGCGCCGCGAACGCTCGGGCAGTGCCGACGACTTTCCCGATGACGTCGAAGAACTGATGCGCTACCTGGGCCCGCGCACGCCGGAGCAGAAGGTCATTGCCGTGCCGGGTTACGGTACCGAAGTGCCGATCTGGCTACTGGGTTCGAGCCTGTTCAGTGCACAACTGGCCGGCATGCGCGGTTTGCCCTATGCCTTCGCCTCGCATTTCGCTCCACGTTACATGCACGAGGCGATTCGCGTGTACCGCAACCACTTCCAGCCCTCGGCGGTGCTCGACAAGCCTTATGTGATGCTTGGCGTACCACTGGTGGCGGCCGAGACCGATGAACAGGCCGACTACCTGGCCACCTCGGTGTATCAGCGCATCCTCGCCCTGATGCGCGGGCAAAGCCTGGTACAACGCCCGCCAGTGGAGACCATGGACGGCCTGTGGTTGCCGCATGAGCGGGAAGCGGTGGGCAGCTTCCTGGGCCTGGCGATGGTCGGCAGCCCGCAGAAAATCCGCGCCAAACTGGAGGTGTTGCTGGAGCAGACCGAGGCGGATGAGCTGATCTTCACCTGCGACCTGTATGAGCATGCCGACCGCATACGCTCTTATGAGCTGCTGGCGCAGACGGTTTTGCGCAGCTGAGGGCCCCATCGCAGGTCAAGTCGAGTCGTCGCACCGCCGCTCCCACATGTAGGAGCGGCGGTGCGACGACTCGACTTGCCCCGCGATGGATTCAATATCGATCAGCCGCGCTTGTAGACGATTTCCTTGGTGCCGCCTTCGCAGCTACCCACGACCTTGCCGTCTGCGGCAGCGCCTTTATCGACAATCTCCAGCGAATAGCCGCTGACACCCTTGGCGTCCAGCTTGGCTGCTATTTCGCCCTTGAGCTCTTCACATGGCTTGCCGGCTGCCAGCGCGGTACCGGCCAGCGTCATCAAACCTATCGCTACTACCAACTTCTTCATCGATCGCTTTCCTTGTTCAGATCAAAATAGAGAAGGGCGCCAGGAAGGCCGGGCGCCTCAGGACTGTGTAACGCAATTGACCCGCACAAGCCAGTGTCGCCGCATCAGCTGTTGACGATGCGAAAGCCCACTTTGAGCGTGACCTGAAAATGCGCGGCCTTGTTGTCCTTGATATGGCCTCGGGTGTCGACCACTTCGAACCACTCAAGGTGCTTGATGCTCTTGCCTGCTTCGGCCAGGGCATTGTTGATCGCCTCTTCGATAGAGGTGGGCGACGAGCCGACCAGTTCGATTTTCTTGTAGGTGTGATGATCAGACATAAGCAATCTCCTTTTTTAATGTGAGATAGAGCCTAGCAGCGCCGGGCTGTTTTACCTGCGAGGGGTAAATGCCGTTAAAAGTTCGACTGCACTTTCCCAGCAGCCTGTAGTCGGAACCTACACAGCTCAACTCAACCTCGAAGGAGAGTCACCATGGCCAACACCTCGCTGCGTAAAGCTTCGCTGCAAAGCATGGAAGCGGAAATCGAAAGCCTGCTCAAGTCACTGGAAAGCCTCAAGGACGATGCCTCGGATGAGTCGCGCAAAACCCTCAAGACGCTCAAGGGCAACGCCGAGAATGCCCTGCGCCATTCGCGCAGCCTGCTCAGCGATGCCTACGAAGAAGTAAAAACCAAGACCCGCGAGACTGGCCTGGCCACCCGCGATTACGCCCAGGAACACCCGTGGACCACCGCCGGTGTCGCCGTTGGCGCCCTCGGCCTGCTAGCCGCCTACCTGATGTGCAAACGCGGTAACTAAGCGGCCTGGCGCGCAAGCTCCGCGCGCAACCAGCCGGCCAATTGCTCGGCGCGCCCGTCTGCGGCGCGTCGCGGCACCCACAGGGCCAGCGCGGCCTGGGTTTCGCAAAAACCCCATGGCGCCGCCAGGCGCCCGGCGCGCAAGTCGTCGGCTACCAGCGGTTGCGGCGCAATCGCCACGCCCAACCCTGCCACTGCAGCCTCCAGCAAGTAATACAAATGCTCGAAATCCTGCCCGTAACGCAGCGCCTGCGGGTCGATACCTTGCTGCGCCGCCCAACTTGGCCAGGCTTGCGGGCGCGAAGTGGTCTGCAACAGGGTTTGCGTCAGCAACGCCTCGGCTGGCGCCTGCTGCAAGCGGCTGAACCCGGCAAAGTGCGGGCTGAGCACCGGGCCAATACACTCCTGCGCCAGCACATGCACTTGCATATCCGCAGGCCAGGGCGGCTCGGCAAACACCAGCAAGGCATCCAGCCCTGGGCGACGCGGGTCGAGATCACCTTCACCGGCCGACAGGTGCAGGCGCAGTTCCGGCAAATCCGCTTTTAATCGCCCCAGCCGTGGGATGAACCAGCGCGCCAGCAGGCTGCCGGAGCAACCGAGGACGAACGGCGCATCGGCGCCGCTCTGGCTGATGTCCGCACACGCGCCGCGCAAGCGCTCGAAGGCATCACTACTGGCATCGCGCAAACGCACCCCGGCATCTGTGAGTTTAAGGCCACGTCCTTCCTTAACGAACAAGGCCACCCCAAGGTGTTCTTCGAGCACCTTCAATTGCCGGCTGACCGCGCCGTGGGTAACGTGTAGCTGTTCGGCCGCCTGGCTGACGCTATTGAGCCGGGCAGTGGCTTCAAAGGCCCGCAGGGCATTGAGTGGGGGCAGGTCCTGGCGCATGACGTGTGAGTTTTCCTGACAGGTTGTCGCAATCTTATCGGTTTTCAGTTGCGCGTGTCGTGGTTAGAGTAAAGCCATTCCCGACTTCACTACCGCCCTGGAGCGACCCATGACCCAGACCAACTTCCGCGCCGGCCCCGATGCCAATGGCCTGTTTGGCGCATTCGGCGGCCGCTACGTGGCAGAAACCCTGATGCCGCTGGTGCTCGACCTTGCCCGCGAATATGAAGCAGCCAAAGCCGACCCGGAATTTCTCGAGCAACTGGCGTACTTTCAGCGCGACTACATCGGCCGCCCGAACCCGCTCTACTTCGCCGAACGCCTGAGCGAACACTGCGGCGGCGCGAAGATCTTCTTCAAGCGTGAAGAGCTCAACCACACCGGCGCGCACAAGGTGAACAACTGCATCGGCCAGGTGCTGATGGCCAAGCGCATGGGCAAAAAACGCCTGATCGCCGAAACCGGCGCCGGCATGCACGGCGTGGCCACTGCCACCGTCGCCGCGCGCTTCGGCCTGCCTTGCGTGATCTACATGGGCGCCACCGACATCGAGCGCCAGCAAGCCAACGTGTTCCGCATGAAGCTGCTGGGCGCAGAAATCGTTCCGGTCACCGCCGGCACCGGCACCCTCAAGGACGCGATGAACGAAGCCCTGCGCGACTGGGTCACCAACGTCGACGACACCTTCTACCTGATCGGTACTGTAGCGGGCCCGCACCCGTACCCGGCAATGGTCCGCGACTTCCAGTCGATCATCGGCAAAGAGACCCGTGAACAGCTGCAAGCCAAGGAAGGGCGCCTGCCCGACAGCCTGATCGCCTGCGTCGGCGGTGGCTCCAACGCCATGGGCCTGTTCCACGACTTCCTCGATGACGCCAGTGTGCAAATCATCGGCGTCGAAGCCGGTGGCCACGGGGTCGACACCGACAAGCATGCCGCCAGCCTCAACGGTGGCGTACCGGGCGTGCTGCACGGCAACCGCACCTACCTGCTGCAGGATGCCGACGGCCAGATCACCGACGCCCACTCGATTTCCGCCGGCCTCGACTACCCCGGCATCGGCCCGGAACACGCCTGGTTGCACGAAGTGAAACGCGTCGAGTACGTCAGCATCACCGACGACGAAGCCCTGGCCGCGTTCCACACTACCTGCCGCCTGGAAGGCATCATTCCGGCCCTGGAAACCTCCCACGCCCTGGCCGAAGCGATCAAACGCGCACCGACCCTGCCCAAGGATCACCTGATGGTGGTGTGCCTGTCCGGGCGCGGCGACAAAGACATGCAAACCGTGATGAGCCATATGGCCGCCCAGGAGAAACAGGCATGAGCCGTCTTGAACAACGCTTCGCCGAACTGAAGGCCGAAGGCCGCTCGGCACTGGTCACCTTCATCACCGCAGGCGACCCTGGCTACGACGCTTCGCTGCAGATCCTCAAAGGCCTGCCGGCTGCTGGCGCCGACGTCATCGAACTGGGCATGCCGTTCACCGACCCGATGGCCGACGGCGTGGCAATCCAGCTCGCCACCCTGCGCGCCCTGGACGCCGGTCAGACCCTGGCGAAAACCCTGCAAATGGTTCGCGAGTTCCGCGTCGACAACCAGACCACGCCGATCGTGCTGATGGGCTACTACAACCCGATTCACCGCTTTGGCGTCGAGGCCTTCGTGGCTGAAGCCAAGAAAGTGGGCGTGGATGGCCTGATCATCGTCGACCTGCCGCCGGAGCACGACGCCGAGCTGGCCACCCCGGCCCAGGCCGCGGGCATCGACTTCATTCGCCTGACCACCCCGACCACCGACGACGTGCGCCTGCCGCGCGTGCTGGAACGCAGCTCGGGCTTCGTCTACTACGTGTCGGTTGCCGGTGTTACCGGTGCCGGTTCTGCGTCCACTGAACACGTCAGCAGCGCCATCAAGCGCCTGCGCCGGCACACCGACCTGCCGATCAGCGTCGGCTTCGGTATCCGCACGCCAGAGCAGGCTGCGGCGATTGCCAGGCTGTCGGATGGCGTCGTGGTCGGTTCGGCGCTGGTCGACAAGATAGCCAATGCGGCCACTGCCGAGCAGGCTGTGGGTGATGTGCTCGAGCTGTGCTCGGCGCTGGCCCAGGGTGTGCGGGGTGCACGCAAGGCCTGATCCCTGTGGGAGCGGCGGTGCGACGCCTCGACTTGCCCCGCGATTGCGGTCCATCAGACAGATCGCAATCGCGGGGCAAGCCCGCTCCTACCCCGGAACCAAAAATTACTTGAAAATCGAAAGATCCAGCGGCCGCACCGCCCCCATCCAGATCGCATGATCACGATGATCGGCCAGCTCGTCACCAGTCAACGGATGCAGAAACACCACCAGCCCTTGGCGATATAACGCCAGCCAGGGCAGCACCACCCCCACCACTTCAGGCCCGAAGGCCAACTGGCAGCTCCAGTCCGGGTGCGGCCCGACCGGCTTCTGATGCATGCGCCCCATGGTCACCGGAAACAGCCGAGCGGCTTCTTCGCACAACTGGCGAGCCTGCTCCAGGGTGCTGGCGTCATAGTAGATATGCGCGTGATAGCCCTTGATCCTTTGCACGAAAACTCCTTAATCGCAACGAACCTGCGCCTGGCTACGCGGGTCAAACGATCACCCGTTGCCAATGGAGTGATCTGGTGAAAAATGCCGAAACCCCAGTGTTCAAACTGGTCCTGCTTGGAGGTTTGAGCAGCCTGGGCAGCGCCCTGATGGCCGAATTGCTCAAGCGCCAGCATGAGGTGATCGCCGTGCTCGATGATCTCAATACCCTGGCACCGCGCCCCGGCCTGCACTTCAAGACCGGCGGCCTCGATACTGCCGATCAGGCCGAACAAAGCGTGGCCGGCGGCTCGGCGGTGGTCTGCCTGTTGCCAGCACTGGCGCCCGATGACTTTGCCGCGCAACTGCGCATGAGCCAGGCGCTGATCGCCGGCATGTCCCGCACCACTATACGCCGGCTATTGCTGGTGGGCGATTTCACCGTACTGGAGCAAAGCGAGGGGCACAATCGGCAGCAACGGGCCTGCGCCGAACGGATCGTCGACCTGTTGCAGCGCAGCCCGCTGCACTGGACCCTGATCAACACCCCGCAGCAAGTTGCCGGCCTGGGCATCGAGCATTTTCACCAGACCCATGGCACCCTCGAGCCGGGCCTGGCCGAACCACTGCAACGCCTGGCCCGAGTGGCAGCGGCCATGGTCGATGCCCTGGAGCTCAAGCTGCACCATGGCGAGCATGTGAACTTTGTTTTCTGACGCGGCTTGCACCCGAGCGCCCGACATCGCACCCTGAACAGCTTCCGCCTGCAATAGAGAGTGCTCATGGCCTGGCCTGACCGCCATCGACTGCTGCCGTTTCTCACCTGGTTGGCGCGCCAGACCGGGGCCAGCGTGCGTCGCGATCTGCTGGTGGGCCTGAGCGGGGCGATCCTGGCCCTGCCGCAATCAATCGCCTATGCCCTGATTGCCGGGCTGCCGGCCGAGTACGGGCTGTACGCAGCGATCGTACCGGTGATCATCGCCTGCCTGTGGGGCTCGTCCTGGCACCTGATCTGCGGGCCGACGGCGGCAATCTCGATTGTCCTCTATGCCAGCATCAGCCCCCTGGCAGTTGCGGGCAGCAGTGACTACATCACCCTGATCCTGCTGCTGACCTTCCTCGCCGGGGTGTTTCAGTGGTTGCTGGGGCTGCTGCGCTTCGGCGCGCTGGTCAATTTCGTCTCGCAGTCGGTAGTGCTGGGTTTCACCCTCGGTGCTGCGCTGGTCATTGCCCTCGGGCAATTGCCCAACCTGATGGGTATCGACTTGCCCAGCCAGGCCACCGCGCTGAAGACCGTGCAAAACCTGCTGGCGCATGCCCCGGAGGTGGATTGGCCCTCGTTGTTGCTGGGGCTGGGTACGCTGCTGCTGGGTATTGCGTTGAAGCTGTTGCAGCCGCGCTGGCCGGGCCTGTTGATAACTCTGGCGGTGGCCAGCGTGCTGGTCTGGCTGCTCCCAGGTGTTTTCGGCCATGTGCAGTTGGTGCCCGGCTTCATCGGTCAGCTTCCACCGATAAGCCCCTTGCCGCTGCTGGACCTGGAGCTGATTTTGCGTCTGCTACCCAGCGCCGTGGCGGTCGGCATGCTTGGCCTGGTTACCAGCCTGTCGATTGCCCGCTCGCTGTCAGCACGCTCCGAGCAACTGATCGATGCCAACCAGGAAATCCGCGCCCAGGGCCTTTCAAACATGGTCGGGGGGTTTTTCTCCGGCTACCTGTCATCCGGTTCCTTCACCCGCTCCGGGCTCAGCTATGAGGCCGGCGCCCGCTCGCCCCTGGCCGGGGTGTTTTCCGCCCTGTGGGTAACGTTGTTTGCAGTAGCAGGGGCGGGGCTGATCGCGCATATTCCGATCCCGGCCATGGCCGGCAGCATCCTGCTGATCTGCTGGGGCCTGGTCGATCATCGGGCGATCCGCGCGCTGTTTCGCGTCAGCCGTTCGGAATTCCTGGTGATGGCCCTAACGGCAGCAGCAACACTGTTGCTCGAGCTGCAAACGGCGATCTACGCCGGGGTGCTGGCGTCGCTGTTCTTTTACCTCAAACGCACCTCACGGCCACGGGTGCAGCAGTCCCGCGAAGGGGATGCCGACGTGTTGCGGGTGGGTGGGTCAATCTTCTTCGGCGCCAGCCACTACCTGCAGGTGCGCTTGCAGCGTTGCCCAGGGCCGCAGGTAGTGATCGATGCCCGGCAGATCAACTTCATCGATTATTCCGGGGTCGACATGCTTCATCGCGAAGCGCGCCGCCTGGGTCGTGCTGGCGGCAGCCTGACGCTGCGCCGGGCGCGGGCGCAAGTGATCGAGGAGTTGCACAAGCTGGAGGGGGCAGCGCACTGCCCGATCCGCTTCGAAGATTAGCCGCGCGCCAGTTGACGGCGCAGTTCGTCGAGCACCGGCGCGGTGTCGGGGCGCACGCCGCGCCAGATGTAGAACGCCTCGGCGGCCTGCTCGGCAAGCATACCCAAGCCATCGAGGACCTTGGCCGCCTTGTGCTCGCTGGCCCAACGGCAGAAAGGCGTAGGCTCCTTGCCATACATCATGTCGTAGCACACGGTCTTGCCGGGCTCGATCAGGCTAGGGGAGATCGGCGGCAGCTCACCGGCAAGGCTCGCCGAGGTGGCGTTGATGATCAGGTCGACCGGCTCTTCAAGCCAGTCGAAGCCGCTGGCAGCCACCGGCCCCAGGTCGGCGAATTCACGGGCCAGTTGCTCGGCTTTTTCCACCGTGCGGTTGGCGATTACCAGCGAAGCCGGTTTGTGCGCCAGCAATGGCTCCAGCACCCCGCGCACGGCACCGCCGGCGCCGAGCAACAGGATGCGCTTGCCACTCAGTGGCACCCCGGCATTGACGGTAAGGTCGCGGACCAGGCCGGCGCCATCGGTGTTGTCGCCCTGCAAGGTGCCATCGGCGAGCTTGCTCAGAGTATTTACCGCCCCCGCGCGCTGGGCCCGTGGGGTCAGGCTATCGACCAGGCGATAGGCTTCTTCCTTGAACGGCACGGTGACGTTGGCACCCAGGCCCTGCTTGAAAAAGCCCTGGGCGCACATGCTGAAGTCATCCAGCGGCGCCAGCAGGGTGCTGTACTCCAGTTGCTGGCCGGTCTGGTCGGCGAACAGGCGATGGATCAGCGGTGATTTGCTGTGGCCGATCGGGTTGCCGAATACAACGTACTGGTCCATTCAGGCGGTTCCTGGGTGAAGGTCGGGCAGGGCCGGAAAGTTATCCACAACGGCTCAGTGGCTGGCCTTGGCCTCACCAAGCCAGTCACGATCCTGCAGGAAATACTCGGTCAGGCGCGCTTCTTCGCTGCCTGGCGCGGCCTTCCAATCGTACCCCCAACGCACCTGCGGTGGCAGCGACATGAGGATCGATTCGGTACGTCCGCCCGATTGCAGGCCGAACAGCGTGCCACGATCGTAAACCAGGTTGAACTCGACATAACGGCCGCGTCGGTATTCCTGGAACTCACGCTGCTCGGCGCTATAGGGCTGGTCTTTACGGCGCTGGATGATCGGCAGGTAGGCCTCGACATAGGCATCGCCGATGGCGCGGATGAAAGCGAAGCAGGTGTCGAAGTCCCACTCGTTGAGGTCATCGAAAAACAGACCGCCGATGCCGCGTGGCTCGCCACGGTGCTTGAGGTGGAAATAGCGGTCGCACCAGGCCTTGTAGCGCGGATAAACATCGGCACCGAACGGCGCACAGGCGCGCTCGGCGACCTGGTGCCAGTGCACGCAGTCTTCTTCGTTGCCGTAGTAGGGGGTCAGGTCGAAGCCGCCACCAAACCACCAGACCGCTTCTTCGCCTTCTTTCTCGGCGATGAAAAACCGCACGTTGGCGTGGGAAGTCGGCACATGCGGGTTGTGCGGGTGGATCACCAGCGACACCCCCAGGGCTTCGAAACCGCGCCCGGCCAGTTCTGGTCGATGAGCACTGGCCGACGGCGGCAACCCGCTGCCGAATACGTGGGAGAAGTTCACACCGCCTTTTTCGATGACCTTGCCGTCGCCGATCACCCGGGTCCGCCCGCCACCGCCGGCCTCGCGCGTCCAGGCATCCTCGACAAAACGGGCGCCGCCGTCTTCGTTTTCGAGGGCGGTGCAGATACGGTCTTGCAGGTCGAGCAGGTAGGCTTTCACGGCCTCGGTGCGGCTAGTCATCAGGTCACCTGGAAGCGGGCTAAGGCAAATTCGGCGCGTAGCATACCACCGGCGGCGGGCTGGCCGCAGTTGACGGCGATCAAGCAAAGGCGTCCGATAGGGGTTTTCCCGCTAGCTTCAGGAGAGTGCAGATGGCCAAGCGTATCCAGTTCAGCCAGCATGGCGGCCCCGAAGTCCTGACCCTGGTCGACTTCGAGCCGGCAGCGCCCGGCCCGCAGCAGGTTCGCGTGCGAAACCAGGCGATCGGCCTGAACTTCATCGACACCTACTTTCGCAGCGGCCTCTATGCTCCGCCGTCGCTGCCCTCCGGGCTGGGTACCGAAGGCGCCGGGGTGGTCGAGGCGGTAGGCGAGCAGGTCAGCCGGCTCAAGGTTGGCGATCGCGTCGCCTACGCCGGCGGCCCGCTCGGAGCCTACAGCGAAGTGCACGTGCTGCCCGAAGCCAATCTGGTCAAACTCCCCGACAGCATCAGCTTTGAGCAGGCGGCGGCGGTGATGCTCAAGGGCCTGACCGTGCAGTACTTGCTCAAGCAGACCTACGCGGTGCAGCCGGGCGAGACCATTTTGTTCCACGCCGCCGCCGGTGGCGTCGGTTCCCTGGCCTGCCAATGGGCCAAAGCCCTGGGCGCCAGGTTGATCGGTACTGTCAGTTCTGCCGAGAAAGCCGAGCGGGCCAAGGCCCTGGGCGCCTGGGCAACCATCGACTACAGCCGGGAAGACGTCGCCCAGCGAGTGCTGGAGCTGACCGACGGCAAGAAATGCCCGGTGGTGTACGACGGCGTTGGCCAGGACACCTGGCTGACCTCACTGGACTGCCTGGCGCCGCGCGGGCTGATGGTCAGCTTCGGCAATGCCTCAGGGGCGGTGAGCGGGGTTAATCTGGGAATACTGGCGCAGAAGGGCTCGCTGTATGTCACCCGGCCAACCCTGGCCAGCTACGCCAACAACGCCGAGAACACCCAGGCCATGGCCGACGACCTGTTTGCGATGATCGCCAGCGGCAAGCTGGCTGTGGATATCCACCAGCGTTATCCACTGAGCGAGGCGGCCAAGGCGCAGAGCGAGCTGTCGGCGCGCAGGACAGTGGGGTCGACGGTGTTGCTGCCTTGAAACAGTGGTGAATTGATCGCGGGACAAGCCCGCTCCTACACAGTCGCTAGGAGCGGCGGTGCGGCGACCCGACTTGTCCCGCGATTGGCCTCAACCAGCCCGCACAACCTCACCGCTCGCCAAATCGCGAATCACACTCGGGTTACGCCGCCCGCCCAAAGCGCCACCGAGCACCAGGTCCAACTGTCCACGGAAGTACTGCTCGACGCGCAAGCGGGTCTTGGCTGCCGGGCGACCTTGCGGGTTGGCTGAAGTGGAAATCAGCGGGCCGACCAATGCACAAAGGTCACGTACCACCGGGTGATCGCTAACGCGCAACGCCACGGTGTCGTGCACCCCGGTTATCCACTCGGGCAGCAGGTTCTGATGTGGCACCAGCCAGGTGTTCGGCCCCGGCCAGGTGGCAGACATGCGGTCGAGCCAGGTTTCAGGGAAATCCTCGAAAAGGAAGTCGAACTGGCGGATATTGTCGGCGATCAGGATCAGACCCTTATCGACCGAACGCGACTTGATCGCCAGCAGGCGATCCACCGCCTCTTCGTTCCATGGGTCACAGCCCAGGCCCCAGACCGCCTCGGTCGGATAGGCAATCACCGCACCGGCCCGAATTTCACGCGCGGCTTGTTGCACACGCCAACTGCTCACCATTGTTTTCACTCCGCATAAAGGCAGATGAGCAGTGTACTTAGCCGGGCCGGGCAAACCAACGTCCGGCTTCACTACAGACCCTTCCAGCCAGTTCCAGCTCGGTCAGCGCCGCCAGCACCCGGGGCAACGGCCAGCCGCTGCTGCTGGCCAGGCCCTCGGTAGTTTGCGGTGCGGCCAGCAACAGATCGACCAGTTCATGGCCGGCAATGGCGTCCACCTGCAACGGCGGCAAGCGTTGCCAACCCTGCAGGGTTTCGACGATCTGATCGACAGTCTCCACCAGCAAGGCGCCGTCGCGAATCAACTGGTGACACCCCTTGGAGCCCGGGTGATGAATCGAACCCGGAATGGCATATACCTCGCGGCCTTGCTCGGCCGCCAAACGCGCGGTGATCAGCGAGCCACTGGCAAGGCTCGCCTCGACCACCAATACACCCAGCGACAGGCCACTGATGATCCGGTTACGCCGGGGAAAGTTGCCCGCAACGGGCCCGGCATCCAGCGGAAACTCGGAGACCACCGCGCTACCTTGCTCGATCATCGCCGCCGCCAGCGCTCTGTGCCGCTGTGGATAAAGTTTTTGCAGCCCTGTGCCGAGCACGCCGATGGTCTGCCCGCCAGCGTCCAGGGCAGCCTGGTGTGCGGCGCCATCGACGCCCAGGGCCAGGCCGCTGGTAATGACAAAACCACCCCGAGCGAGGCTGCGCGAGAAGGCCGCAGCCGTATCGAGCGCCGGCCTCGATGCCCTGCGGCTGCCGACGATCGCCAGCTGGGGTTTTTCCAGAATCGCCGGGTTGCCGGCGATGAACAGCAGCGGCGGGGCGTCGCCCAGTTCCGCCAGCAAACCTGGATAGCCAGGGTCGTCCCACATCAGTAAATGCTGGTCGCGGGCCTCTAACCAGCGCATTGCCGCGGCGGCGCCTTCGCGTACTTCAAGGCTGCGCCGGGCATCGCTGCTGTCTGCGGGTACGCCCAGCGTACGCCAGGCCGTGGCCGGCGCACTGAGCGCTGCCGAGGCATTGCCAAAGGCCTGGATCAATGTGTGAAAACGCCGCGGCCCTAGGGACGGCAGCAAGTGAAGGCGCAATCGCGCTTCGAGTTCGGCGGGAGAACACGCCGGCGATAGGGGTTGCGACATGACGATCATCCTTGATCGGGAAGCGTGGGCCAGCCGTGAACAAGCTGTGGATAACTCTGTTGATAATACTTTGACAACCGGTTGACGGATTTCCCTCGGCGGCATTCTTTCAGGCTTGGCGCCATGGGTGGAAAAGCACCCTGAAACCTTAGCTGACCTTTGCCAGGTGCCGAATGCGCCGAATCCCTTTATTATGTGTACTCATGTTTGTAATTCATCGCACAGTGCAGCTCATACGCTTATGGCCATTCTGAACATCCTCGAATTCCCGGACCCGCGCCTTCGCACCATCGCCAAGCCGGTGACCGAAGTCGACGACGGCGTTCGCCAGTTGATCGATGACATGTTTGAAACCATGTACGAAGCCCCTGGCATCGGCCTTGCCGCTACCCAGATCAACGTGCACAAGCGCATCGTGGTCATGGACCTGAGCGAAGATCGCAGCGAGCCACGGGTGTTCATCAACCCCGAGCTCGAAATGCTGACCGACGAAATGGATCAGTATCAGGAAGGCTGCCTTTCGGTGCCCGGCTTCTACGAGAACGTCGACCGCCCGGTGCGGGTCAAGGTCAAGGCGCTGGACCGCGATGGCAAGCCGTACGAGCTGATCGCCGAAGGCCTGCTGGCGGTGTGCATCCAGCACGAATGCGATCACCTCAACGGCAAGCTGTTCGTTGATTACCTGTCGACGCTCAAACGCGACCGGATCAAGAAGAAGCTGGAAAAACAGCATCGCCAGCAAGCTTGATCTGCTCTTCCCAAAGGCTTGCTCCGGCAAGCCTTTTTCTTTTTAAGCGAGAACTCCATGCGCATTGTCTTCGCAGGCACCCCAGAGTTTGCCGCCGAACACCTCAAGGCCCTGATCGCCAGCCCCTATGAAGTGGTAGCGGTCTACACCCAACCGGACCGCCCGGCCGGTCGTGGGCAAAAACTGATGCCCAGCGCGGTCAAGCAATTGGCTGTGGATAACGCCATTGCGGTGCTGCAACCAGCGACCCTGCGCAATGCCGAGGCCCAAGCGGAGCTGGCGGCGCTCAAGCCGGACCTGATGGTAGTGGTCGCCTATGGCCTGATCCTGCCCCAGGCGGTGCTGGATATTCCGCGCCTGGGCTGCATCAACAGCCACGCCTCGCTGCTGCCGCGCTGGCGTGGCGCCGCGCCGATCCAGCGCGCGGTCGAAGCCGGTGACAGCGAAAGCGGCGTCACCGTGATGCGCATGGAAGCGGGCCTGGACACCGGGCCGATGCTGCTCAAGGTCAGCACCCCGATCAGCGCCAGCGACACGGGTGGCAGCTTGCACGACCGCCTGGCCGAAATGGGCCCGCCGGCCGTGCTCGAGGCCGTTGCCGGTCTCGCCGCGGGCACCTTGCAGGGTGAAGTCCAGGACGACAGCCTGGCCACTTATGCACACAAGCTGAACAAGGACGAAGCGCGCCTGGACTGGAGCCGCCCGGCCGTTGAGCTGGAGCGCCTGATTCGCGCCTTCAACCCGTGGCCGATCTGCCACAGCACCCTCAACGGTGAAGCGCTGAAGGTGCTCGGCGCGAACTTATCCACAGGCTCCGGCAACCCGGGTGAAATCCTCTCTGCCAGCAAGGACGGCCTGATCGTCGCCTGCGGCGAGCAGGCGCTGTGCCTGACCCGCCTGCAATTGCCGGGTGGCAAGGCGCTGAACTTCAGCGACCTGTTCAACAGCCGCCGCGAGAAATTCACCACCGGCACGGTGCTTGGCCAATGAATCCACGTCTGGCAGCCGCCCGCGCCCTGGCGGCAGTACTCAGTGGCAAGGCGTCGCTGAACAGCTCGCTGCCAAGCCAGCTGGACAAGGTCGAAGTGCGTGACCGTGGCCTGACCCAGGACCTGGCCTTCGGCACTGCGCGCTGGCAGCCACGGCTGTCGGCCCTGGCCGAACGCCTGCTGCAAAAACCGTTCAAGGCCGCCGATGCCGACGTCGAGGCGCTGCTGCTGGTCGGCCTGTACCAGTTGCTCTACACGCGCATCCCCGCCCACGCCGCCATCGGCGAGACCGTCGGCTGCGCCGACAAGCTGAAAAAGCCCTGGGCCAAGGGTTTGCTCAACGCCGTGCTGCGCCGTGCGCAACGCGAAAGCGGCGATATCTTCGCCGAGCTTGAGCGCGACCCGGTCGTGCGCACCGCGCACCCGCGCTGGCTGCAAAAGTCGCTCAAGGCGTTCTGGCCCGAGCAGTGGGAGGCCATCTGCGCCGCCAACAATGCCCACCCGCCGATGATCCTGCGGGTCAACCGACGCCATCACAGCCGTGATGCCTACCTCGAACTGCTGGGTGAAGCCGGCCTTGAAGCGGCGCCGTGCCAGTTCAGCGGCGACGGCATCTTGCTCGCTGAAGCCTGCGATGTACGTGGCCTGCCCGGTTTCGACCAGGGCTGGATCAGCGTCCAGGACGAAGCCGCACAACTGGCCGCCGACTTGCTCGACCTGGCCCCCGGCCAGCGCGTGCTCGACGCCTGCTGCGCCCCGGGCGGCAAGACCTGCCATCTGCTCGAAGCCCAGACCGGGCTCGACGCCGTGGTCGCCATCGACCTGGAAGCCAAGCGCCTGACCCGCGTGCGCGAGAACCTCGATCGTCTCGGCCTCGACGCCCAGTTGATCGCCTGCGACGCCCGCGACACCGCCAGCTGGTGGGACGGCAAGGGCTTCCAGCGCATCCTGCTCGACGCGCCGTGCTCGGCCACCGGCGTAATCCGCCGCCATCCGGACATCAAGCTGACCCGCCAGGCCGATGACATTGCCGCCCTGGCCAGCCTGCAAGGCGAGCTGCTGGACGCCCTGTGGCCAACCCTTGAGGTCGGCGGCATCCTGCTCTACGCCACCTGCTCGACGCTGCCGACGGAAAACACCGAAGTGATCGAGGCCTTCCTCGCCCGCACTCCCGGCGCCCGTGAGCTGGACCTGGCGACCCAGGCCGGTATCCGCCAGCCCCATGGCCGCCAGTTGCTGGCCCAGGCAGGCGGACACGACGGCTTCTACTATGCCAAGCTGATCAAAATCGCCGCCGCGCGCGGATAACAAGAGAAAGGAACAGCGGATGAAGATCATCATCCTCGGCGCAGGGCAGGTCGGCGGCACGCTGGCTGAACACCTGGCCAGCGAAGCCAACGATATCACCGTGGTCGACACCGATGGCGACCGCCTGCGCGACCTCGGCGACCGCCTCGACATCCGTACCGTGCAGGGCCGCGCCTCCTTCCCGACCGTGCTGCGCCAGGCCGGCGCCGACGATGCCGACATGCTGGTGGCGGTCACCAACAGCGACGAGACCAACATGGTCGCCTGCCAGGTTGCCCATACCCTGTTCCACACCCCGACCAAGATCGCCCGGGTGCGCGAATCGGCCTACCTGACCCGCGCCGGGCTGTTCGACAACGACGCCATTCCGGTCGACGTGCTGATCAGCCCCGAGCAGGTGGTCACCCACTACATCAAGCGCCTGATCGAACACCCCGGCGCCCTGCAGGTGATCGACTTCGCCGAGGGCAAGGCCCAGCTGGTAGCCGTCAAGGCCTACTACGGCGGGCCGCTGGTGGGCCAGCAATTGCGCCAGATCCGCGCGCACATGCCCAATGTCGACACCCGCGTAGCGGCAATCTTCCGCCGCGACCGGCCGATCCTGCCGCAGGGCGACACGGTCATCGAAGCCGACGACGAAGTGTTCTTCATTGCCGCCAAGGCGCACATCCGCGCGGTGATGGGTGAGTTGCGGCGCATCGACGAAACCAACAAGCGCGTGGTCATCGCTGGCGGCGGGCAAATCGGCGAGCGCCTGGCCGAGGCAATCGAAAGCCGCTACCAGGTGAAAATCATCGAGATGAACCCGGCCCGTTGCCGGCACCTGTCCGACACCCTGGAAAGCACCGTGGTGTTGCAGGGCAGTGCCTCGGACCGCGACCTGATGCTTGAAGAGAACATCGCCGAAGCCGACATCTTCCTGGCCCTGACCAACGACGACGAAGCCAACATCATGTCCTCGCTGCTGGCCAAGCGCCTGGGCGCGCGCAAGGTGATGACCATCATCAACAACCCGGCCTACGTCGACCTGGTCCAAGGCGGCGAAATCGACATCGCCATCAGCCCGCAGCTGGCCACCATCGGCACCTTGCTGGCCCACGTGCGCCGCGGCGATATCGTCAGCGTGCACTCACTGCGCCGCGGTGCGGCCGAGGCCATCGAGGCGATCGCCCATGGCGACTCGAAGTCGAGCAAGGTAATCGGCAAGGCCATCGAAGACATCGCCCTGCCACCAGGCACCACCATCGGCGCAATCATCCGCGACGAAGAAGTGCTGATCGCCCATGACGACACGGTGATCGAAGCGGGCGACCACGTGATCCTCTTCGTTGTGGATAAAAAGTACATCCGTGACGTCGAGAAGCTCTTCCATGTAGGGTTGAGCTTCTTCTAAAGAGGGAGCTGGAATGCGCGAATCACTGGAAAAGATGCTGGCCAAGGGTGTGGATAACGCCCTGTTGCGCTTTGGCCTGGGCAAGGCCTGGCTCGATGAAGGCAACGGCGCCGAGGCGGCCGTGCATTTACAGCGCTGCGTCGAGCAGGACCCGAAGTATTCGGCGGCGTGGAAGCTGCTGGGCAAGGCGCATCAGCTCGAGGGTGACCTGGCAGCTGCGCGCAAGGCCTGGGAGCAGGGGCTGGAAGCGGCTCGCGCGCACGGCGACAAGCAGGCAGAGAAAGAGATGACGGTGTTTCTGAAGAAGCTCGATAAGGCTGGTTGAGCCATCGCGGGGCAAGCCCGCTCCTACAGGGATTGTGGATAACTGTGGGAGCGGGCTTGCCCCGCGACAGGGCTTTCAATACCAGCGCGGCTCGCCCGGCGGGCGCTTCTTGAAGCGCTTCATGCTCCACATGTACTGGCTCGGATACGCCCGCACATAGCGCTCGACCACCTGGCTCATGGCCGCCGCCGAGGTCTCGGTGTCTTCGCTGTACATCGCCTCGGGCGCGGCTTCCAGGATGACCTTGAAGCCCGAGCCATCCGGCAGGCGCAAGGCATGCAGGAACACCCCTACCGCCTTGCCGCCAGCGAGCATGTTCGGCACGAACTTGCTGGTCAGCGCCTTGGTGGCGAAGAACGGCACGAAGATACCCGCCGACTCGGCCGGCTCCGGGTCGGCCGGAATGCCCACCTGACCGCCTTTGCGCACTTCCTTGATGATGCTCAGGATGCCTTCCTTGGTCGACGCCGCGACGCGGTTGCCCAATTGCACGCGCTGTTCGCGCAGCAGGTCATCGACCGCCTTGAGCTTGGGCGGGCGGTAGAAAATGATCGGTTTGCACTGGCTGCAATAGAAGTGGTTGAGCACTTCCCAATTGCCCAGGTGGCTGGTGATGCCAACCACGCCCTTACCCGATGCCAGGGCCGCCTCAAGCACTTCCAGGCCTTCGACCTCGCGCACCAGGTCGAGCGAACGCTGGGCCGGCCAGATCCAGGCGCAGGCGCTTTCGGTAAAGGACTTGCCGATGTCCATCAGGGTCCGGCCCACCAGTTGCTCACGGGCAACCGGGTCCATTTCCGGGAAGCATTTGGCCAGGTTGATGCGCACCACGTTGCGCGAACTGTTCGGCACCTTCCACATGATCCAGCCGATGGCCGCGCCGACCCGCTGTACCGCGCCCCAGGGGAGCTTGGCAAACAACCGCAACGCCCCGACCATCAAGGCGCCCTTGAATTTATCCACAGGCTGGTTCCTCTTTCTGCAAGCCGGCCATTGTAACCCTCAGCGCAGCAGAGCGGCGTAGCGATCACAATCGGTGGTGTGGTCCATGACCATGCCGGTGGCCTGCATGAAGGCATAGCAAATGGTCGGTCCGACAAAGGTGAAGCCAGCTTTCTGCAGCGCCTTGCTCATTGCCTTGGCCTCGTCGGTGACCGCCGGCACCTCGCTGCGCTGGACGAAATGATTGATCTTCGGCGCGCCGCCGACGAACGACCAGAGCCATTGCCCGGGGTTTTCCAGCGCCAACCAGGCCCGCGCATTGCGCCGCGCGGCGTTGAGCTTGAGGCGATTGCGGATGATGCCCGGGTCGAGCATGCGCTCTTCAATTTCGTCGTCGCTCATCTGCGCCAGACGCTCTGGGTCGAAACCGAACAGCACCTGGCGGTAGCGTTCGCGCTTTTTCAGCACGGTAATCCACGACAACCCGGCCTGGAAGCCTTCGAGCAGGAGCATCTCGAACAGCTGGCGCGGATCGCGCTGCGGCGTGCCCCATTCCTGGTCGTGGTACGCCTGGTAAAGCGGATCGTCGGTACACCAAAAGCAACGTGGCATAAGGCTCCAAGGGTAGAGGCCTGCGCGAATCGGGTTATACTCCCGCTCTTTATATTCGCAGCCCTAGAAACAGGTGATTTTCGTGAGCCAGCCTACGCCAGCCGTGCGTACCTTCCAAGACTTGATCCTCGCCCTGCAGAACTACTGGGCCGAGCAAGGTTGTGTGGTGCTTCAGCCCTACGATATGGAAGTAGGCGCCGGCACTTTCCATACTGCCACGTTCCTGCGCGCCATCGGCCCGGAAACCTGGAACGCCGCCTATGTGCAGCCTAGCCGTCGTCCGGCGGATGGCCGTTATGGCGAAAACCCGAACCGCCTGCAGCACTACTATCAGTTCCAGGTGGTCCTCAAGCCGAACCCGGCGAATTTCCAGGAACTGTACCTGGGCTCGCTGAAAGCCATCGGCCTCGACCCGCTGGTGCACGACATCCGTTTCGTCGAAGACAACTGGGAATCGCCGACCCTCGGCGCCTGGGGTCTGGGTTGGGAAATCTGGCTCAACGGCATGGAAGTCACGCAGTTCACCTACTTCCAGCAAGTGGGCGGCATCGAATGCTTCCCGGTCACTGGTGAAATCACCTACGGCCTGGAGCGCCTGGCCATGTACCTGCAGGGCGTAGATTCGGTCTACGACCTGATCTGGACCGACGGCCCGTTCGGCACGGTGACCTACGGCGACGTGTTCCACCAGAACGAAGTGGAGCAGTCGACCTACAACTTCGAGCACGCCAACGTCGAGAAGCTGTTCGAACTGTTCGACTTCTACGAAAGCGAAGCCAACCGCCTGATCGAGCTGGAACTGCCGCTGCCGACCTATGAAATGGTCCTCAAGGCCTCGCACACCTTCAACCTGCTCGATGCCCGTCGCGCCATCTCGGTGACCGAGCGTCAGCGTTACATCCTGCGCGTACGGACCCTGGCCCGGGCCGTGGCCCAGAGCTACCTGCAAGCCCGCGCCAAGCTGGGCTTCCCGATGGCGTCCCCTGAATTGCGTGATGAAGTGTTGGCTAAGCTGGAGGCTGCACAATGAGTGCTCAAGATTTCCTGGTTGAACTGGGCACCGAAGAACTGCCACCCAAGGCCCTGAGCAGCCTCGGTGACGCCTTCCTCGCCGGTATCGAGAAAGGCCTGCAGGCCGCTGGCCTGAACTACACCGACAAGCAGGTGTTCGCCGCGCCGCGCCGCCTGGCCGTACTCATCCGCAACCTCGACACCCAGCAGCCGGACCGCAGCGTCAACCTCGACGGCCCGCCGCGTCAGGCCGCCTTCGACGCTGACGGCAACCCGACCCAGGCCGCCCTGGGTTTTGCCAAGAAGTGCGGTGTAGAGCTGTCGGATATCGACCAGAGCGGCGCCAAGCTGCGCTTCTCCCAGCACATTCCGGGCAAGGCCACCGCCAGCCTGCTGCCAACCATCGTCGAAGACTCGCTCAACGACCTGCCGATCCCCAAGCGCATGCGCTGGGGTGCGCGCAAGGAAGAGTTCGTGCGTCCAACCCAGTGGCTGGTGATGCTGCTCGGTGACGAGGTGGTCGACTGCACCTTGCTGGCGCAGAAAGCCGGTCGCGAATCCCGTGGCCACCGCTTCCACCACCCGGAAAACGTGCGCATCAGCGCCCCGGCCAATTACCAGGAAGACCTGCGCAAGGCCTACGTGCTGGCCGATTTTGCCGAGCGCCGCGAGCTGATCAGCAAGCGTACCGCCGAACTCGCCCTGCAGCAGGAAGGCAGCGCCATCGTGCCGCCAGCCCTGCTCGATGAAGTGACCGCCCTGGTTGAATGGCCTGTGCCGCTGGTGTGCTCGTTCGAAGAGCGCTTCCTGGAAGTGCCGCAAGAAGCGCTGATCACCACCATGCAGGACAACCAGAAGTACTTCTGCCTGCTGGATGCCGACGGCAAGCTGCTGCCGCGCTTCATCACCGTGGCCAACGTCGAGAGCCGCGATCCGAAGCAGATCGTCGAAGGCAACGAGAAGGTCGTGCGCCCGCGCCTGACCGACGCCGAGTTCTTCTTCAAGCAAGACAAGAAGCAGCCGCTGGAAAGCTTCAACGAGCGCCTGCAGAACGTGGTGTTCCAGGCCCAGTTGGGCAGCGTCTTCGACAAGGCCGAGCGGGTTGCCAAACTGGCCGCCTTCATCGCCCAGCGCATTGGCGGCGACGCCCAGCGCGCGGCGCGTGCAGGTTTGCTGTCGAAGTGCGACCTGGCCACCGAGATGGTCGGTGAATTCCCTGAAATGCAGGGTGTTGCCGGTTACTACTACGCCCTCAACGACGGCGAGCCGCAAGACGTCGCCCTGGCCCTGAACGAGCAGTACATGCCGCGCGGTGCCGGTGCCGAACTGCCGTCGACCCTGACCGGCGCGGCCGTGGCGATTGCCGACAAGCTCGACACCCTGGTCGGTATCTTCGGTATCGGCATGCTCCCGACCGGTAGCAAAGACCCCTATGCCCTGCGTCGTGCAGCGCTGGGCGTACTGCGCATCCTGATCGAGAAGCAGCTGGACCTGGACCTGAACGAAGCAGTGAACTTCGCCGTCAGCCAGTTCGGTGCCAAGGTCAAGGCCGCGGGCCTGGCCGAGCAGGTGCTGGAATTCGTCTTCGATCGTCTGCGTGCCCGTTACGAAGACGAAGGCATTGACGTTGCCACCTACCTGTCGGTGCGTGCCCTCAAGCCAGGCTCGGCCCTGGACTTCGACCAGCGCGTGCAGGCCGTACAGGCCTTCCGCCAGCTGCCGGAAGCCGCTGCCCTGGCCGCGGTGAACAAGCGCGTGTCAAACCTGCTGAGCAAGGCCGAAGGCGCTGTCGCCACCACGGTCGAGCCGAAGTACTTCGACAACGCCAACGAGTTCTCCCTGTACTCGGCGATCCAGCAAGCCGACCAGGCCGTTCAGCCAATGGCTGCGGCGCGCCAGTACAGCGAATCGCTGGCACGCCTGGCCGCTCTGCGTGAACCGGTCGACGCCTTCTTCGAGGCGGTGATGGTCAATGCCGACGACGCCAATGTCCGCGCCAACCGTTATGCCCTGCTCAGCCGCCTGCGCGGTCTGTTCCTGGGCGTGGCCGACATTTCGCTGCTGGGGTAAGTCTTGAAGCTGCTGATTCTCGATCGGGACGGGGTGATCAACCAGGACTCCGACGCCTACATCAAGTCGCTGAACGAGTGGATTCCGATCCCGGGTTCGATCGAAGCGATTGCGCAGTTGAGCAAAGCCGGCTGGACGGTGGCGGTGGCCACCAACCAGTCCGGCATTGCCCGTGGCTACTACGACCTGCCGACCCTCGAGGCCATGCACGCGCAATTGCGCACGCTGGTGGCCGAGCAGGGCGGCGAGGTCGGGCTGATCGTCTATTGCCCGCACGGGCCCGATGAGGGCTGCGCCTGCCGCAAACCCAAGCCGGGCATGCTCACCACCATTGCCGCGCACTACGGCGTGAATCTGGCCGGCGTGTGGTTTGTCGGTGATAGTAAGGGTGACCTGGAAGCCGCTTTGGCCGTCGATGCTCAACCAGTTCTGGTAAAAACCGGAAAAGGCGAGAAGACCCTGAGCAAGGGAATTCCAGAAAACACGCTGATTTTCGATGATCTGGCAGCCATCGCCAGAGAACTTATCCACAAATAGCGCGTCTGCATAACAGGCGCACTTTTACTAGGCGGGCAAGCCCGCAACGGTACATGCCGCTATGTCGATCTTGCAGGCGATCAGAATTTTTCTTTTTTACCTGCTGCTGGGTACCAGCTCCTTGCTGTGGTGCACCCTGAGCTTTTTTATCGCGCCGTTTTTGCCTTTCAGCGCCCGCTACCGCTTCATCAACGTCTACTGGTGCCGCTTTGCGCTGGTGTTGGTACGGGTGTTTCTCAACATCAAGGTCAAGGTCACCGGGGCTGAAAACATCCCCAAGCAACCCTGTGTGATCCTCTCTAACCACCAGAGCACCTGGGAAACCTTTTTCCTTTCCGCCTATTTCTCGCCCTTGAGCCAAGTGCTCAAGCGTGAACTGCTGTACGTGCCGTTCTTCGGCTGGGCCATGGCCATGCTGCGGCCGATCGCCATTGACCGCGATAACCCCAAGGCAGCCTTGAAGCAAGTCGCCAGCAAGGGCGATAAATTGCTCAAGGAGAACGTCTGGGTGCTGATCTTCCCCGAAGGCACCCGTGTGCCGTTCGGCCAGATTGGCAAGTTCTCGCGCAGCGGGGCCGCGTTGGCGGTCAACGCTGGCCTACCGGTACTGCCGATCGCCCACAACGCCGGCAAGTTCTGGCCCAAGCAGGGCTGGGGCAAACGTGCCGGCACCATCGAGGTGGTAATTGGCGCCCCGATGTTTGCCGAAGGCAGCGGCCCACGGGCGATTGCCGAGTTAAACGATCGTGCTGCAGCCTGGAATGAACAGACCCAGCGCGAGCTCGGCTCACTGCCTGCAGCGGCGCCGAACGCGGCGCAGGGCGTGGCCTGACCGATCTGTGGATAACTTGTGTACAGTATTTGGATTTCTTAACGAAAAATGCGCTAAGTGATTAATTTAGCTACTTATTTCTCTGTATGACTGTTTTCTGAAAATCGTGCATAAGTTTTTTCGCGGCATAAAAAAACCGGCGCTTACGCCGGTTTTTTTTATGCCTGCAAATCCTCACACCTTGTCGATATCCACATCACGGGTTTCTTTCAGGCAGAACAGCCCCACCACCAGGCTGATACCGGTGATCAGTACCGGGTACCAGAGCCCGTAGAAGATGTCGCCGGTGTACACCACCAGGGCAAAGGACACGGTGGGCAGGAAGCCGCCGAACCAGCCGTTGCCAATGTGGTAGGGCAGCGACATCGAGGTGTAGCGGATACGCGTTGGGAACAGCTCGACCATCACCGCCGCCAGCGGGCCGTAGGTCATGGTCGCGATCAGGATCATGGCGACGATCAGCACCACCACCATCGGCTGGTTGACGCTGGCTGGATCGGCCTTGGCCGGGTAGCCGGCTTTTTCGATCGCTGCACGCAGGGCTGCTTCGTCAAACCCATTGATCTTCTGCTCGCCAATGCTCACCACCACTTCGGCACCAGCAGCCGCTTCAGCCGAGCTGTAGGGCAGGCCCTGTTTGACCAGGAAGGTTTTGACCTTGTCGCAGGGGCTGTCAAAACGCGCCTTGCCCACCGGATCGAACTGGAAGGTGCAGCCTTGCGGATCGGCCATCACCACAATCGGGGCCTGGCGGCTGGCGGCGTCGATCTGCGGGTTGGCGTAATGGCTCAGAGCCTTGAACAGTGGGAAGTACAGTACCGTGGCCAGCAGCAAGCCGAGCATCAGGATTGGCTTGCGCCCGACCCGGTCCGACAACCAACCGAAGAACACGAAGAACGGCGCGCCGATCACCACGCTGATAATCAGCAAAGTGTTGGCCTGGGCCGGGTCCATCTTGAGCATCTGGGTAAGAAAGAACAGCACATAGAACTGCGCGGTGTAGAAGGTCACCGCTTGCCCGGCGTTGATGCTGAACAGGGCAGTGAGTACTACCTTGAGGTTGGGCCAGGAGCCGAACGATTCACGGATCGGCGCTTTACTGGCCTTGCCCTGGGCCTTCATCTTCACGAAGGCTGGCGACTCGTGCATGCTCATGCGGATCCAGGTGGAAATCCCCAACAGCACGATCGACAGCAGGAACGGCAGGCGCCAGCCCCAGACTTCGAACTGGTCGCCACTGATGTAACGGCTGCCGAGCACCACCAACAACGACAGCAGCAGGCCGAGGGTCGCGGTGGACTGGATAAAACCGGTGTGGAAGCCGCGTTTGCCAGGTGGTGCGTGTTCGGCAACGTAAGTCGCCGCGCCGCCGTACTCACCACCCAGCGCCAGGCCCTGCAGCATGCGCAACACCACCAGAATGATCGGTGCAGCAATGCCGATGCTGGCGTAGGTCGGCAACAGGCCGACGGCAAAGGTCGACAAGCCCATCAGCACGATGGTCACCAGGAAGGTGTACTTGCGCCCGATCATGTCGCCCAGGCGGCCGAACACCAGCGCGCCGAAGGGCCGCACGAGAAAGCCGGCGGCAAAGGCCATCAAGGCAAAGATAAAGGCAGTGGTGTCGTTCACCCCGGCAAAGAACTGCTTGCTGATGACCGCGGCCAATGCCCCATAAAGAAAAAAGTCATACCACTCGAAAACTGTCCCGAGGGATGACGCGAAAATGATCTTGCGTTCTTCCCGGCGGCTGGTGCTCGCCGTTGCAGCGCCCTGCTCTTGAATGTAATCCGACATCGTTGCTGTCCTCGGCCTGCAGGCCCCAGTGATTATTCTTGTTGTTCCACTGTCGACGCCGGCAGACTGCGTCCGGTGTCGTTGTTGCTACGCACCCTGGTCAGGGCGTCGGTACTGCGTTTTTTTTATCGATGCGGCTTGTGGATAAGCTTTCCCGGCGAATCAATTGCGCCGCCTTTTCGGCAATCATCAGGGTAGGGGAGCAGGTATTGCCGGAGACGATTTGCGGCATGATCGAGGCGTCGGCAACCCGCAACCCCGGCACGCCGTGCACGCGCAACTGGTCGTCGACCACATCCAGCGGCCCGTTGCCCATACGGCAGGTGCCTACCGGGTGGAAAATGGTAGTGCCGATCTGCCCGGCGGCTTCATGCAACTGCTGTTCGCTTTGTAGGTCGGGGCCTGGCAGATACTCACGCGGGCTGAACGCCGCCAGGGCAGGGGCCTGGACGATCTTGCGGGTCAGGCGAATGGCTTGGGCGGCGACGCGCAGGTCTTCAGGGTCGCTCAGGTAGTTGGGGTCGATCAGTGGCGCGTCGTCCGGGTTGGCCGAGCGGATATCGATACGCCCGCGGCTGGCCGGGCGCAGGTTGCACACCGAGGCGGTAAACGCCGGGAAGCGGTGCAGCGGCTCGCCAAAGCGCTCCAGCGACAAGGGCTGCACGTGGTACTGCAGGTTGGCCGAAGCCTGCTCCGGACCGGAGCGCACGAACGCCCCCAACTGGCTCGGCGCCATCGCCAGCGGGCCGCTGCGATCGTAAAGGTAACGCAGGCCCATGCCGAGCTTGCCCCAGGGACTGTTGGCAACCTGGTTGAGGGTGCGCGCCTGGGTAACCTGGTAGATCAGGCGCAGTTGCAGATGGTCCTGCAGGTTGCCGCCAACCCCGGGCAATTCGTGGCTAACAGTTATCCCCAGGCTCTCGAGCAAGCCACGCGGGCCGATGCCCGAGCGCTGGAGAATACCGGGTGAACCCACGGAGCCGGCACACAGGATAATCTCCCGGCGTGCGCTGAAGTTCTGCCAATTGCCTTGCCAGCGAGCACGTACCTGCGAAGCGCGGCCTTCTACCAGCACCACCTGGTCAACCAGCACATCGGTCAGTACCGTCAGATTGGGGCGCTTAAGGATCGGGCGCAAAAACGCCTTGGCCGAGTTCCAGCGAATGCCGGAACGCTGGTTGACCTGAAAGTATCCACAGCCCTGGTTATCCCCAGTGTTGAAGTCAGCAACGTTAGGGATACCACTCTGCGCCGCGGCTTCGCGGAAGGCATCGAGGATCGGCCAGGAGTAGCGCTGCTGCTCGACCCGCCACTCGCCTTCGTTGCCATGGGCTTCGCTGGCGCCACCGAAGTGGTTTTCGCTGGCCTTGAACAGTGGCAGCACATCCTTCCACGCCCAACCGGCATTGCCCTGCTCGGCCCAGCGATCGTAATCGCCCGCCTGGCCACGCATGTAGATCATGCCGTTGATCGAAGAACAGCCACCGAGCACCTTGCCCCGTGGATAACCCAGGGCACGGCCATTGAGGCCGGGTTGCGCTTCGGTCTTGAAGCACCAGTCGGTGCGTGGGTTGCCGATGCAGTAGAGGTAACCCACCGGAATGTGAATCCAGGGGTAGTTGTCGCGCCCACCGGCTTCGAGCAACAGCACCCGGCAGCCTGGGTCGGCGGATAAGCGATTGGCTAGCAGGCACCCGGCAGGACCGGCACCAACCACCACATAGTCGTAGACAGGATCGGCTGATGGCATGGGCAACCTCGCGCCTGATTATTATTCTTGTCCCAGCCCATGTTATTGATTAATTTCGGGATGAAAACGTTAGATTTCACTCAAGTGCTGTGCGTTTTAACACAACGTCCGTGAACACCTGATTCACAAGGAAAAGCATGTTCGACTGGAATGATCTGCGGTTTTTTCTCGAGTTGCAGCGCAGCGGCCGGCTGCTGACTGCGGCCAAACGTCTGAACACCACCCACAGCACCGTGGCCCGGCATATCGACAATATCGAACAGAGCCTGGGTACCGCCTTGTTCGTCCAGCACGCCCAGGGCTACGAACTGACGCCCTCCGGCCAGGCCCTGCTCAAGCACGCCGAAGCCATGGAAAACGTCGCCCTGCTGGCCCAGGAAGAAATCACCCAGGCCATCACCCCGCTGGGCAAGATTCGCCTGGGAGTCACCGAAGGCATCGGCATCATGTTCTTCACCCCGCGCATGGGCAGCCTGTTCGAACGCTACCCAGGCCTTGAGGTGGAGCTGGTGGCGGTACCGCGGTTTGTCAGCATCCTCAACCGCGAAGCGGAGATCAGCATTCACCTGGAGCGGCCCAACGCCGACCTGTTGATAACCCGCAAACTTACCGATTACCGCCTGGCGCTGTACGCCAGCCCCGAGTACCTGGCCCAGGCACCAGCGCTCAATCACCGCGAAGACCTGGCCAAGCACAGCTGGATCGGCTACGTCGACGACCTGCTGTTCAGCCAGGAGCTGCTGTTTTTGAACAGCTTCTGCCGGGCACCCAACGTGGTGTTTCGCAGCACCAGCGTGATCGCCCAGCAACAAGCGGCTCGCGCCGGCCTGGGCATTGCCGTGTTGCCCAACTACATGGCCCGCCACGATCCGGCGCTGGTGCGGGTGCTGCCCAGCGAGACCATCCAGCGTAGCTACTGGATCTGTACCCGCCGTGAGCTGCACAAGTCGGTGCGCCTGCGCGTGGTCTGGGATTTTCTCCTGGCCCTGTGCGCGCAGGAGCAGGACGCCTTGCTGGCGGAGTAGGGCCTCAGCCGCCCAGGGTTTTCGCCGCCAACAGCACCGCCGCACAGATACCCACGGTCGCAAACATCTGCTGCAGTCGTGGCCCGGCCAGTTTGCTGGCGACCTGACGCGCCAGCAGCAGCCCGAGCACCGCACCGCCGGCAAACGGCGCGCCCACAGACCAATGCATGACGCCGCCAACCGTGGCGCTGACCACGCTGCCGGTCGACACCAGGGCGATCACCGCCAGCGAAGTGGCAACGATGCTCTTCATGTCCAGGTTGGTGTAACGGCTCAGCGCCGGAATGATCACAAAGCCGCCGCCAACCCCGAGCAACCCCGACAGCAATCCGGACATCGCGCCGGTAAACGCCAGGGCGCGGGCGCAGGGCAGGGTCCAGCGCAGCCGCCCCTGCAAGGGGTTGAGCACACAGGGCATGACCATGCGTTGGCCCAGTGGTGGCTGGCCACGGAGTTCGCGGTGCGCCTTGAGCAGCATGCGTGCACAGGCATAGACCAGCACCACGGCGAAAGTCAGAGCCAACGGCCCGTTCGGTAAGCGATGGGCAAGCATCAAGCCGAAGGGCGCAATCGCAATGCCGATCACCGCCACAAACAACGCCGCACGATAACGCACCAGACCTTGGCGCAGGCCCAACAGGGCACCCACCGCCGCCGCCATGCCGACGGCGAGCAAGCCGACTGGCGCCGCCTCGACCATCGACAAGCCCAGACCGAATACCAGCAAGGGTACGGCCAGAATGCCGCCACCGGCGCCGGTCAGCGCCAGCACCGCACCAATGATCGCGCCCAGCCCAGCCGCAAGAAATTGATGCTCGATCACCGCAGGCCCTCGGCGGCAACCCGCGGCTTGGCCAGCCACTCACGGCCCTTGAGCATGCACCGCCAGTACAGCGGTGGCAGGATCTGCGCCTTCAGAAGCCAAGCCAGGCGCGTTGGCCGGCGACCATCGAGCAGCCAACGCGGGAAGCTCGGCGCCAGCTTGCCGCCATAGGTAAATTCGGCCAGCACGATCTTGCCGCGTTCGACAGTCAACGGGCAGGAGCCATAACCATCGTAGTGGGCGAGGTTGGGCAGGCGCCCCAGCGCCACCAGCACATTGTTGGCCACCACCGGCGCTTGCTTGCGCGCAGCCGCTGCAGTCTTGGCATTGCTGGTGTTGATGCCATCGCCCAAGGCGTGGATGTTGCCATAGCGTTTATGACGCAAGGTAGCCGGATCGACATCGATCCAGCCGGCCTGGTCAGCCAGCGGGCTGTTGCGAATAAAATCAGGGGCAACCTGCGGCGGCACCACATGCAGCATGTCGAAAGGCTGCACCCGGGTTTCGCTGCTTCCATCGGGCAAGGTGCGCACAAAGGTAGCGCGCTTGCCCGGGCCATCGACCGCCACCAGGCGATGCGCGTACTGCAGGTCTACCGCGTACTTGTCGATGTACTCCATCAAGGCCGGCACATAGTCAGGCACCCCGAACAGCACGCCACCGGCATTGAAAAACTGCGCCTGGATGTTGCCCAGCCGACCGTTGCGCAGCCAGTGGTCACACGACAGGTACAGGGCCTTTTGCGGTGCGCCGGCACATTTGATCGGCATCGGCGGCTGGGTGAACAACGCCCGGCCTTCACGCAGGTTCTGCACCAGTTGCCAGGTGTAGGGCGCCAGGTCATAGCGGTAGTTGGAAGTCACGCCGTTACGCCCAAGGGTTTCGCTCAAGCCCTCGATGGCATCCCAGTCGAGCTTCAGCCCAGGGCAGACCACCAGCTGTTCGTAACTGAGCAGTCGCCCGTCATTCAGCGTCACCGTTTGCGCCTGCGGATCAAAGCTCTCGACCCGCGCCTTGATCCACTGCACGCCGCCGGGAATGGTCGAGGCCATGGTGCGCGCCGTCGAAGGCGCCTGGAAGATACCGGCGCCGACCATGGTCCAGCCCGGTTGGTAGTAATGCACATCGGCCGGATCGATGATCGCGACATCCAGCGAAGGGTCGCGGCAGATCAAGCTGGAGGCGGCAGCGACACCGGCAGCACCGGCACCGACGATCAGCACTTTATGGTGGTCGCCTTTCGGCACCTCGGCAGGGGAGGGTTGAGCAAGCATGGCAGGGTCCTTCTAATAATAATTCTGGGGTGAAACTCAGAGCACGTTGAGCGGGATCTTCAGGTAGCGCACTCCGTTGTCTTCAGGTTCAGGTAGTTGGCCGCTGCGCATGTTGATCTGCACCGAAGGCAGGATCAGCACCGGCATCTCCAGGGTGGCGTCGCGGGCTTCGCGCATGCTGACGAAGCTGTCTTCGCTGATGCCTTCACGGATGTGGATGTTGCTGGCGCGCTGTTCGGCCACCGTGGTCATGTAGCGCAATTCGCGGCCACCCGGCAGGTAGTCGTGGCACATGAACAGGCGCGTCTCGGCGGGCAGGGCAAGGATGCGCTGGATCGAGCGATACAAAGTGCGCGCACTGGCGCCAGGGAAGTCGCAACGGGCGGTGCCGTAATCGGGCATGAACAGCGTGTCGCCGACAAAGGCGATGCTTTGCCCGTCGACCTCCACCACGTAGGTCATGCACGCCGGCGTGTGGCCGGGCGTGTGCAGGGCACGTGCCTTGAGGTTGCCGATGGTGAAGGGCTGCTCGTCGTCGAACAGCACATCGAACTGGCTGCCATCGCGGGCGAAGCCGCCATCGGCATTGAACAGCGCACCGAAGACTTTTTGCACCTGGGTGATCTGGCTGCCAATGGCAATCTGGCCGCCCAGCGCCTGCTTGAGGTAAGCCGCCGCCGACAGGTGATCGGCGTGCACGTGGGTTTCGAGAATCCACTGGACCTTGCCGCCCAGTTCAGTCACCCGCTCGATCAGCTTGTCTGCCGAAGCACTGCTGGTGCGTCCGGACTTCGGATCGTAATCCAGCACACTGTCGATCAAGGCACAGTCGCCACTGCTCCGGTCCATCAGCAAATAGCTGATGGTCGAGGTGACACTGTCGAACAGTGCCTCCACATACAAGTTGCCGCCGATGATCATTTACCACGCTCCGAATTCATCACAGGTGCCAGCTATCAAGCCTTACTGGCAATGGACAGGCTGTCATCAAGATATGTGCCATCGAACCGGTAGGCTGTTTCCCAATGTTCGCGGGCTGCGTAGGGAAAAGCGCTGCCAGACTGTCAGCATAGTTGGCAGTGACATGGCAGCAGTTGGCAGTTTTTGGCAGTCACTGGCAGCTTCAGTTAAGCTTCGCCCGAGCTTGCCCAGGTGTCGCCATGTCCTTCTCGTCCACTGTTGTTCCTCATCCTGCTGTGCAGGCGTTGGTGTCCTATCTCGAACACGACGCCCAGCCGACCATCGTGCTGGACACCGACTACAACATTCTTGCCGCCAACGCTGCATACCGACGCCAGTTCGGCATCGACGGCCAACCGCCCATCGGCGCCAAGTGCCACCGGGTGTCCCATCACTACGCCGTGCCTTGCGACCAGGCCGGCGAACACTGCCCGATGCGCAAGGCCTGGGACAGCCGTGTCCCCGAGCGTGTTCTGCATGTGCACCACACCCCGCGCGGGCCGGAACATGTGGATGTCGAGTTGCGCCCGATCCTCGATGGGCAAGGTGAGGTGGTGGCGTTCGTCGAGCGCCTGACCCGCATCACCGTCGCCTCGGCGCAGCCCCAGCAACAAGGCTTGGTCGGCCGCTCAGCGGCGTTCCAGGAAGCACTGGCCAGCCTGCAGCGCGCGGCACCTGCGCAAATTCCGGTGTTGCTCCAGGGTGAATCCGGGACCGGCAAAGAGTTGTTTGCGCGCGCTCTGCACCTGGGCAGCCCTCGAGCCAGCGGCCCTCTGGTGGTGGTCGACTGCACCGGCCTGACTGAGTCGTTATTCGAGAGCGAGCTATTCGGTTACGAGAAGGGCGCCTTTACCGGCGCCCATCAGCGCAAGATCGGCCTGGCGGAAGCGGCTCATGGCGGCACCTTGTTCCTCGATGAAATCGGCGAAGTACCGTTGGCGATGCAGGTCAAACTGCTGCGCCTGATCGAGTCTGGCAGCTTTCGCCCGGTCGGCAGCCTGCGTACGGTTCACTCCGACTTCAGGCTGGTTTCGGCGACCCACAAACCGCTCAAGGAAATGGCTGCAGCGGGCAGCTTCCGTGAAGACCTGTATTACCGCATCAGCGGTTTTCCGATCCGCTTGCCGGCATTGCGCGAACGGGTCGACGATCTGCCGTTGTTGATCGAGAGCCTGTTGCAACGGATGGCAGGGGCGGCGGCACCGAAGGTCAACCCAGATGCGATGAATCGACTGAGCTTGTACGCCTATCCTGGCAACATTCGCGAGCTGCGTAATATCCTCGAACGAGCGCGGCTGTTCGCCGACGACGGACTGATCCGTGCCGAGCACCTGCCTGCTGAGCTCGGTTCGAGACTTGAGCCGGCGCCAAGCATCAGCCGCCGCAGCAAAGACAACCTCGGGCAACTGGCCCAGGCCCTGGACAGCTTCAATGGATCACGCAGCGAGCTGGCGCGTCACCTGGGCATGAGTGAACGCACCTTGTACCGGCGCCTGCGCGAACTGGGTCTTTGAGACTGACGCAAGACAACCAACTGCGGCTTTTTCTTCTACGCTGAAACTGCTCACCCACCGCAGAGCGTTCCATGCGTCGATTGCCGAGTCGGTAACCAGGTGCCAGGACGCCTGACGTTCCGCTCTGTCTTTTCTGCCACAGGAGCATCGTCATGTCTTCCTGCCTTCACCGGGCGATCCTGCTCAGCATCGCCATGCTCGCGCTTTCTGGTTGTTTCGAAGAGGACGCGCAACCCAAGGCCACGGCTACGGCACCCGCAGCGGCTGCACCGGCTACACCAGCCGCGCCGGCGGCGCCGAGCGAGGCGGTGTTCAGCACCGAACAGCTCGATCAAATGCTCGCACCGTTGGCGTTGTATCCGGACGCTTTACTCGCACAGGTGCTGATGGCCACCACCTATCCAGGCAATGTCGCCGACGCGGTTGCCTGGTCCAAGGCGCATCCGAACGTCAGCGGTGATGCCGCGGTCAAGCAGGTCGCCGAGCAGCCGTGGGACCCCAGCGTGCAATCCTTGGTGGCTTTCCCGCAGGTGCTGGCGACACTTGGCCAGGACCCGGTCTGGGTGCAGCGCGTCGGCGATGCCTTTCTCGCCCAGCCCGACGCGGTGATGAACTCGGTGCAGCGCCTGCGCGCCAAGGCCAAGGCTGCCGGGCACCTGGAGTCCAACGAACAGCAGACGGTTATCGTGCAACCATCAAGCGCCCCCGCAGGCGGCACGACCACGGTGGTACAAGGTGCCGCGCCAGCACAGACTATCGTTATCCAGCCGACCAACCCGCAGGTTGTATACGTACCAAGCTACAACCCCTCCGTGGTGTACGGCAGTTGGTCCTCGCCGTCCTACCCACCCGCGTATTATCCGCCGCCACCGGGGTATGCCATCGGCACGGCGTTAGCCTCCGGCCTGGCGTTTGGTGCAGGCGTCGCAATCGTCAATTCACTTTGGGGGGATTGCGACTGGGACGATCATGACGTCGATATCAACGTCAATCGCTACAACAATATCAACAACGTCAACCGCAGGCTCGATGCCAACCAGAACACCTGGCGCCATAATCCTGCGTATCGCGACGGCGTCCCGTACCGCGACCAGGCCAGTCGAGCCCAGTTCGACCGACGCTTACCCGGCAGTGCAGAACGCACAGCCTACCGCGGTGACACCCCGGCCCGGGTCGAAGATCGCGCGCGAGCCCGTGAAACCCTGGCGCAGCGCGGCATCGAAGCACCGGCAACCAGCAACCTTGAAGCCCGCCAACGGGTGCAGAGTGCCGACCGCGAGCGCGCCCAACAGCGCCTGGAAAAACAGGGCATCAACCCGTCCGGCAATGCACGCGAGCGTGCTCAGGTTGCCGACCGCCAACTGAAAAATGACGGTCAGGCCCGCCAGCGAGCACAGGCGCCGCAGAACAACCGCCAGCCTCAGCAGGCGGGGCGCAACCAACAAGTACGCCAGCAAGCTCGTCAGCAACATGTTAGCGCCCAGGCACCGCGCAACAATGCGTTGGCCGGTGTGCGCAACCCTTCGCAGTCACGCATCGCAAGCAATCGTGGCCAGCTCAGCCAACGCAGCGCCAGCCGACCATCTGCAGCCGCTGCGGGCCACCAGGTACAACGACCCGCGCGGATGCAATCCGGCGGTGGCGGCCGTCGCCGTTGAGAGGAGAATCAGTCATGAATGCTGCTAGCCGAATTGTGCTGATTCTGCTGCTGTGCTGGACGTCCAGCAGCTACGCTCAGGAACATTTCCCACACCCCGAAGCCGCCGGCGAAGCACTGGTGCAGGCGCTTGGTAGCGAAAAGGCCGATAGCCAACTGTTGGCGAAATTGCTTGGCAACGACTGGGAGAGTTACATCCCGACCAAGAACATCGATCGCAAAGATGTCGATGCCTTTCTCGCCCTCTACAAGGAAAAACATCAGGTTCAGTCCGACAACCCGAAGCGTGCACATCTGGTCGTCGGCGACACGCCCTGGGTGTTCCCGATTCCCATCAGACACAGTACTGACGGTTGGGCATTCGACACCAAAGCCGGCGCCGCGGAAATCCGCCTGCGCCGCATCGGACGCAACGAGCTGGCGACCATTCAATCAGTGCGCGCCTATCACGACGCGCAGATGGATTACGCCGAGGTTGATCGCAATGACGATGGGATACTCGAGTACGCGCAGAAACTCATCAGCAGCGACGGGCAGTTCGACGGTTTGTACTGGCCGCAAGAGGAGGGCGTTGAAGAAAGTCCGCTCGGACCGCTTTTTGGTGATACCGCAAAGGGCGATGATTGGCACGGCTACCACTATCGCATCCTCACTGGCCAAGGCCCTTCGGCGCCGGGCGGCGCCTATGACTACAAGATCGGTAATCACATGACCCGTGGCTTTGCCGTGATCGCCTGGCCGGCGGACTATGGCGACACGGGCGTGATGAGCTTCATGATCAGCCACGACGGCGAACTGTTCGAGAAAGACCTCGGCCGCGACAGCGCCAAGCGCGCTGCCGCGATTACCCGTTTCGACCCCGACAGCAGTTGGAGCGAAGTAAAGGACGAGGAAGAGGGGCGCTGAACCGAACAGCTCAACACAGGAAAAACAGCACAACAAAAAGCCCGCGTGAGCGGGCTTGATGATGTTGCTTTACTTTGAACCTACAGCTGTAGGTGAGCAAAGTTAATCGACTTTGACACATTGGAATATCAGCGGTATACAACAAGATTGGACAAAGTTAATTTCCACTTCGGGAAAAGTTATTCGCCTAAAACCTAACTTCGGCCAATGTTAATGCTCCAACTATTACAGCCGGTATAAAATTGACAGATTGTCAAAACATGAGATCAATTTAAACTAAAATTTTTGCCTATTCAAGTAGGACTGCACGCTGGTAATTGCAGGTACGTAAGCGCTAAACCCTCAATATCTGTCGTAAAGAACATCAACCTTAAACAACTGTACGTATAGACACCTATGATAAGTTGATGAGCATCGCCTTCTGGCGTCTTTAAAATATCGAGAGCCCTCCCCACCACCTGACTGATGGTCATGCCTCGTCACTGTTACGTCACAAATCGTCCCTAGGCTGAATCGAATGGGCCAGGATTTTCCTGACCCAAAGGAGGCCTGCTTGCCCTCTCCAAGCACGCGGATAACTTCAGAAAACTCCTCCGACAGTCCTGTGCCGGCTGCGGAATACGTTCGCATGTCCACGGATCATCAACGCTACTCCACCGAAAACCAGTCGGCGGCTATTCATGCATACGCCATGAGCCATGGCATGGAAATCGTTACCACCTATCGTGATGAAGGGAAAAGCGGCCTAGATATTGGCGGTCGGGATGCATTGCGCACACTGCTTGACGATGTTCAGACCGGAAGGACTCAATTCCAGGTCATTCTGGTCTATGACGTCAGCCGTTGGGGACGTTTTCAGAACACAGATGAGAGTGCTCACTACGAATACCTATGCACCAGCAGCGGCATCAGGGTGGTGTACTGCGCAGAACCCTTCGAAAACGACGGCTCACCACTAGCAACTATATATAAAGGCATCAAACGATCCATGGCTGGCGAGTACAGCCGTGAATTGTCCCAAAAAGTCTTCGCTGGTCAGTGCCGTCTCGTTGAAAAGGGTTTTCATCAAGGTGGGCCAGCAGGCTATGGGTTACGCCGGGCATTGATCGATGAGAAAAGCGAGTTCAAGGCAGAACTCTCACGGGGCCAACAAAAGAGCATCCAGACCGACAGGGTCATCCTAATTCCTGGGCCCGAAGCGGAAATCGAAGTGGTTCAACGCATCTACCACCAATTCATCCACAACGGGATGAGCGAACGAGAGATTGCCCATGCGCTGAACGCTGAAGGTTTGGTCACCGACTTTGATCGCCCTTGGAGCCGGGGCAGCGTGCACCAGGTGCTGACCAACGAGAAATATATTGGTAACAACGTCTACAACAAAACATCCTCCAAGCTGCGCAAACGCATCAGTCGCAACCCACCCGACAAGTGGGTTCGCTGTGATGGCGCATTCCAAGGCATTGTTTCACTGGAGGTGTTTGCCGGCGTACGCGAAATCATCTTACAGCGCTCGCACCGCCTGGATGACGCACAACTGCTAGAGCTGCTTCGTACCCTATTAGAGCGGGCGGGCTCATTATCTGGGATGCTCATCGACGAGCAGGACAACATGCCCTCCAGCACTATCTATATAAATCGCTTCGGCGGCCTTTTACGTGCCTACACCCTTATCGGTTATACACCAGATCGAGACTATCGATATTTGGAGATCAATCGGTCTCTAAGACAGCTGCATCCGCAGGTTCTTGAAGATGTTCTAAACCACTTGAAGTTCGTTGGGGCAAGAGTCGAACTCAGCGATCAGAATGACCTGCTGACCGTTAACAATCAATGGACGGCATCCGTGGTCATTGCCCGTTGCCAACCCACACCGGCTGGAACGCTTCGCTGGAAACTCAGATTCGACAATAGCCTGGCCCCTGACATCACAATTGCTGTGCGTATGGAACAAGCAAACCTGCAAGTACGGGACTATTACCTGGTTCCCAGTATAGACATGGGGACATGGCCAAAAAGAATGGCCGAAGAAAACAGCCCCTTAATAGACAGTTACCGTTTCGCAACGCTGGATGTACTGGATGGGCTTGCTGCGCGTTGCTCCCTGAAAGAGGCTTGCCAATGACCGTCCCATCAACTGTACGTGACCATGTTGCACTCATTCCCATCTCACAAATCCACATCCTGAACCCTCGCACGAGAAACAAGAAGGTTCACCGCGAGCTGATCGAGAATATCAAAACGGTGGGCCTTAAGCGCCCTATCACCCTAAGCCGAAAAGCCTCGCCCCAAGGGCCACTCAACTATGACCTCGTGTGCGGGCAAGGTCGCCTCGAAGCGTTCCTCGCTCTGGAAGCCAAAGAGATTCCAGCATTTGTGATTGATGCCGTAGAAGAAGACTGTCTTGTGATGAGTTTGGTGGAGAACGTAGCTCGAAGGCATCACCGCCCGATAGATCTGATGAACGAGGTCGGTCGTTTGAAGGAGCGGGGCAAGTCAGATGCGGACATCGCAAAAATAATTGGCACCACGGCATCATGGGTCAGCATGATTGTTGGGCTTCTCGAACGGGGAGAAGAAAAGCTCCTGTCGGCGGTTGAAACCGGGCTGATTCCCCTCAGCATGGCCACAGACATAGCCCGCAGTACTGAAAGCGACATTCAAAATGTACTTACTGACGCCTACGAGCGCGGAATAAAAGGAAAGAAAATTACGAAACTACGACACCTTCTCGAGCTGCGGGCCAAGAGGGACAAGCTCGTTCGGGGGAGCTCGCTAGGCGCAGGTAGCCAGAATAAAAAGAAAAGAATAACGCCCGCAGACCTGAGACGCCTGTTCGAACGAGAGGCCGAACGACAACGCCTGATGGTGAAAAAGGCAGCTTTTACCCATGACCGGGTAGTTTTCGCCATTCAGGCTATCAAAGATCTCTTATCCGTCAGTGATTTCGAAAAGCTGCTTTATACAGAGCATCTGAACTCACTGCCGAAACTGATACAGGCCCGACTTTGGAATGGAAGGGGGTTGTGATGCCTGACCAAACACACGAGTCCACTAACCCCAAGCCGAACCACATTCCGACCAATGCTTTTTTGGATGAGTGCGTTCGAGTCAAAGTGGCCAATATTCTGCCCCTTAAAATCTCACGCCCAGCAGTAAAAGAAAGTACCAAGTACCAACAAATTCTCGCTTCGATCCAGGATGTGGGATTGGTCGAGCCTCCGGCTGTTACGCCAGTTCCTGGCCGCAATGGGCATTATTTTTTACTTGATGGCCATCTGCGTATTGAGGCGCTAAAGGATTTGGGCGAGTTAGACGTTGATTGTCTCGTGGCCACTGACGATGACACGTATTCCTACAACAAACGTACGAACAAACTGTCTGCCGTACAAAGCAACAAAATGATTGTGCGCGCGATGGAGCGCGGGGTCTCGGCGGAGCGACTTGGTAAAGCCCTTGGGTTATCACCACAGACAATCAAGCAGAAGTTTCGTCTGCTTAATGGCATTTGTGCGGAAGCCATAATGCTTCTGGGTGACACCGACTGCCCAGCAAACGTATTCAATCTTCTAAGGCAGATGAAACCACTGAGACAAATTGAAGCGGCGGAGTTGATGATTGGAAACAAAAATTTCTCAGTCCTGCTTGCTAAAGCCCTTTTGGCTGCCACGCCATCAGACCAACTAGCAGTACCAAGAAAGTCCCTTCCAGATCAGCAAATTTCAGCGGAATCAATCGCTCGCCTAGAGCGTGAGCTTGCCGCCTTGCAAATGCAGATCAAAACAGTCGAGGAGGACTACGGGCCAGATGTACTTCATCTCACGGTCATCAAAGGCTATCTAACCGAGCTTCTCGCCAACGCTGCAGTTGTCCGGTGGCTGGCCAAGCACCAACCTGAATACCTGAAAGAATTCCAATCCATCGCCGAGCTGACTGAACTACCTTGGGGAAGTGACGAACTAGAAACTGCTCTACCGGATCCCGCTGCCGAACCGACAAAATAGATCGATTGAGCCGAACGCTCAGGATTTGAGCAGTCCCGTTTGAAGGCCATGAACTCATCGCTCAAGCTCGAAACAGCTCCATTGAGCTGGAGGTATCTTCAAGTCGGTAACCCATCGCTCGGTACCCACTTTGGCGCTTATCCCACATTCGCATCAGCGCTGGATGCCCTGCATCGATGAAGTCGATTATGCGCACGTCTGCTTTGCTCGCATGCTCCCGATGCAAACGCCCAGCATACTGCTGAAGTGTGCCCTTCCAAGAAATGGGCATCGCCAGCACCAAGGTATCCAAAGGAGGGTGGTCAAAGCCTTCCCCGACCAGCTTACCGGTGGCCAAGAGTACCCGAGGGGCATCTGGAGACAGAGCAGCCAACTCATCCGTTAGCGCCAAACGCTGCTTTTTCGACATTCGCCCGTGCAACGTAAACAGGTTCTGCACACGACCAACCAGTGCCGCTTCAATGGCGCTCAAGTGATCCGTTCGTTCCGTCAACACCAGCACCTTACGCCCTTCGTTAAAGGCTTTTTCCACTTCGAACGTGACCCGCTGGGTACGCTCAATATTGTCAGCCAGATGCCGGAATACTTCCTGAATACCCGCGCCCTCGGGCACATTGATCTGGCCTGGCAACAGTCGAGTTTCCACCATCAAATCACTCGGGGCACTTGTTGACCTGCTTGCCGTATGTCGAATCGGCCCACACTGCATAAATATGATGGGGTGCTGTCCATCACGGCGTACCGGTGTGGCTGTCAGGCCAAGCACGTATTTTGCCCGAACACTTTTAAGGATCGCTTCAAACGAAAATGCCGACAGGTGATGGCATTCATCAACAATGACCTGCCCATAATTTTTCACCTGATCGCTCACCTCTCCTTGCCGTGACAACGACTGCATCACGGCTATATCGATCACCCCAGTCGGCTTGGCCTTACCACCGCCGATAGTGCCGACGAGACCTTTGCCGAGGCCAAGAAACATCTGCAAACGCTCCTGCCATTGTCGAAGCAGGTCAGTTCGATGGACGAGCACCAGCGTGTTAACGCCCCGGCGTGCAATCAGCGCGGCAGCGGCCACGGTTTTGCCGAATGCGGTTGGGGCACACAGGATGCCTGCATCGTGTTCTAGCATCGCCGCTACAGCAGCCTCCTGATCCTCCCGCAACGAACCGGCGAAGTTAGGGTTGATCGGCTCTCCGGCAAAACGCTCATCCTGTACAATCGGGGCGATACCGTTATCGTTCAGAAGCTCCAACGCGGCATCCAGGCAACCGCGAGGCAGCGCGATGTGCTTGGGGAAGTTCTCTGCACAGCCGATGATACGGGGCTTGTTCCAGACCGACAGACGCATCGCCTGCGCCTTATAAAACTCTGGATTCTGAAACGCGGCCAGCCTGATCAATCGATTAGCCAGTGCCTGGGGTAGCTCGGTCTTTTCGAAGTAGATCAGGTTGGCCAACGTAACGGTCAACGTTGCCGGCATTGGGCAGGATAGCTTTTGTTCGCGGGGGGTCTTCCACGGCTCCGGCTGGTCTTCCTCCGCGACAAATGTTACGTCCAGAGGGTGTGCATGACCGGTCGCACACACGATGGCCGGATCGATATCCTCCACAGCCATAGGCTGGATGCTGGCCAGGAATGCCCATTGATCGGCATACGGTTTCAGTTCATCGTCCACGAAAACGCTGCATCCGTGCTCGCGGGCTTTCTTTTGCAAGGGCAGTGCGATCAGGTTGCCGAAGCCGCCTTTCGGCATTCTGTCCTGGTTCGGGAACAATCGGTCATACGAGCTCAACTTGAGTTGGCGAGTCCGAGCGCAGGTATGGCTAATAATCGCCGTGCCCAGCCGCCTGGCGTCTTGGGCAGTGACCGCTTTAGCGAAAAAAATCCATGCATGAGCACCATTGCCCGAGCGAGAGATTTCCATAGCCACGGGCACACCCAGCTCGTGACAGGATTGGGCGAAGCCCAGCAAGTCTTCACGCCAGTCGGCCTCGTCAAAATCCACGGCAAGGAAATAACAGGTGTCATCGGTTAGCAGGGGGTAAACGCCTGCGACTATTTCGCCCGCCAAATGCCGATAAAGCACTTGGTCATTAAGCGGTACCAATTGGCGGAAGCTGCAGTCACCACACTTTATTCTCGGCTTCTGACAAACACCTGGGCGCCATTCATTGGCACAGGCCGGTGAATATCCTGCCTTACCGGCTTTGCTCTCCCAGCGTTGTGGGTACACATCAGTTCGTCCTCGAAACAAGCGCTGAAACAGCTTGAGCTTGGCCTCGGTTCCCAGATGCTGAGCGGGCAACTCGATCACTGAAATGGGCACGACGGACACAGCGACTGGCAGACGCCACTCGATAGCATTGGCTTCCAGCAAAGCAATCAATCGGGCATTTTCTGCCTGTAACTGTGCCAGTGAATCAGATTCAGTCATGGGGTCTCTATTCAATCCCGTGTCTCGTCCTTACACGATGTTCTACGTTGGTCTGAGAAGCCCATTTCGCTAGGGTCTACAGCGGCCAAACGGTGATGTTCATGACCAGTAACGCTATGGGTGGTGGGCCCTTAAGCCAAACGTGGCGGCGCTCGTGAACAATGGCCTGACGGTGCTGAGTGAAATGCGAGGGCACCCGACGGAGAACGCCCTCTACCAGCCATAGTGGTTGGGTATTGTAATATCCAGATCCAGCAGCCCGTCCGACTTATGGATAAAGGGATCAAGCCAATCCGCTTTGGCCTTGGCCCACTGTAAATAGGCGAGCTGCACTTGCGTTGGGGCTCCGGCACCGTAGGTTACTTTTTCTAACTCGACAAGATACTCCCGAAGCGCACTGGCCCGTCGCCAATGGTGGGCGTCCTCTTCAAGCCGCTGTAGTTTTTCCCGCTCGGCATCCTGCTCCGCCTTTTTGGCTAAGGCTTCATTGCGTTGTTGCCGACGCCCCACTTCAGCAATGGCCCGCTCTTCCCGCCCGATCAAAAGCTCGACGGCGCGCCGAACCATCATGATGATCAGCTTGTTGAGTTGCTGCTCAACAGGCGTATGGGTGGAGTCCATAATTTTCCCGCCATACCCTGCATCGCCCAACACATGAAGCAGGCCTGTGGGAACGTACTGCGACGACGATATCGAACTCCAATGGATGCGTTCCTTTCGCGTCAAGGTACGCGGAGGTGGACTGCTCTCAGAACGCTTAGTCGGCTCGAAAAAGCGCAGACTAATCTGTATCCCGAATATTTCGACTGTGCATCGATCACCCATGAGCACGGTATACCCCCGGGTCTCGAAGGCTTTGATCAAGGCGTCAGCAATACGAAGCGCCCGAGGCTGCATGGCCGCCGAAACCTTCATATCCAGTGCCCGCTGACGGCGACCGGGGAAGGGCATGCCCCGCTGATCCAAGATGGGATGACGCAACGCCTCCCGCGTCTGCACGACATAGGCATGGGGATTTGTGAGCCGCTCTGCCACGCGTATCCGGTGGCTCGGCTGTTGCTCATATTCGATGACCGTTTGCAGCCGGGGATCAACCGACTCGATGGCGGGCACTTTGGATGGCGGGGCCGGCACCACAGCGTGATGCCATAGGTAGCGCGCAGGCCCGGTGTAATCCCGGAGTTGGGGTTGAGGCGGCACGCGCTTACCGGCTTTACGTTTTGCCCAATACCCTCGCATGGGCGTCGGTATCTGCAGTCTTGCGCACAACTTTTTGAGTCCGACGTCAGACAGCCCATACGTGGGCGCGACCACTGACACGGGGTCAGTCCAGACCTGCTCCAGCAGCACACCACGATCATATTGCTCCATGATCGGCTCCTCAATGCTCAGCCGCTAGCAAAACACACGTTGATTTCCACCGTTTTACCGTCGTGCCACTACCACCGGTTCACCCTTCAACGGAAACCCGCGAGCCATAGTGAAGGGCGCATCGGAGTGACATCGCCTGGGTCGGCCAGTAAGGTCTTCCGAAATGTTGCAATCGGCGCCAGTGGATGCCCGCCGTTGAGTCCCACCCCTCGGGTTTAACCTTGTGCCGGTTATGCGCAGTGCGGTTCGAATCCTCGGATGGCCACCGCCCCCGCCGCCAGGCTCATACCGTGATGAGTAACCCCGGCTCAAAGCGGGTGGCTTCCCCGGGATAACCGCGCGGGTTGCACACCACCCGCGTCCCCGAGAGGACGTAATCCTCGGCTTCGTGCACATGCCCGTGCACCCACAAATTAATGGTGGGCCCCATCATCCGTTCCCATGCGTTGGCATACGCCGCGTCGAGATCGGTACCGGCATACGGGCTGTTGCGCAGCGAACGCAGTGACGGGGCATGGTGCGTGATCACCACCGTGGGGCCGGCATACGCCACCGCCAAGCGCTGCCGCAACCAAGTCAGTGCCTGATGGTTCTGTTCCATGAAATCGGCAGGGCGCACCCGCCTATAACTGGCGGTGCGAATGCGGCGAAAATCCGTCATCTGCGCCTGCGCCAGCCATTGGGCTCGCACGGCATTGCCCGTCACGGCGTAGTCTGTCCAGGCCGTTGTGCCGAGAAAACGCACGCCGTCAATGATCACTTCATCGCGCTCGAGCACCTGCACGCGCGGGGTTTGCAACGCCCGCAACTTTTCCAGCGTGCGGTTGAGGTGTCCGCCGTAGTATTCATGATTGCCGGCGACATACAGGATGGGACAGTTGAAGGTGCGCTGCGCCCAGACCAAACCTCGGGTACCGATATCGATATCACCGGCCAAGATCACCACGTCCGCGTCCACGCTGGGCGGCACGAACGGGGTGAATTCCAGGTGCAAATCGGAGAGCACGTAGATACGCATGGTACGACCTCATGATGAACGGGCACGTTCGCCCAACTGCATTGGGCCGAGGTGTTTCCGCCCCGGTGGGCCAAGCGGATCGGTGGCGGTAGCGCCTGAAAAACGTGCGAAGCTGTGACGACGCCTCAATACAGGCTGAAGACCACCTCCAGCGTTTCGGCTTTGCTGCAGCCCTCGCCCAGAAGTACATACACGGTATTGCCTGTCTCGAAAAAACCTGGTGCTGTATACGAGACCTCAAAGGTACTTCTGACCCAATAGCCCGGCGCAAAGCGTCCAGCGCTGTCGAACACAATGTTATGCGCCAACACGAGGCGCGGCGCCTTACCCGGATGCTCAGCAGCCCACTGCGCCGGATCCGCCATGAGCAGATCCACCAACATCCACTGCCTGACCAAACAGTAGGGTTTGTTCGGGTAGCGGCGCTGCGCTTCACGGCTCGCCTCCTCCGGGCTGAGGCCTAGGCCCGCCGTCGGCGTGCCGGCGCCGTACAAAAAGTTGGCCATCTGCGCTAATGGATTCGATTCGCTCATCTCGCTTACCTCCGTTTAAATGATCAACCGCCTGGGCCTGATATCGGCTAAGGGGCACCATCGCTGGGCACCGGCCTAGGCAGTGGTCTGTGCTCAGTTATTGCAGCGCAGTCGGGGTGCGAAAAAGGCCACCGGCCATCAACCGGGCGAACTCATAGAACGAGCGCCGCCCCGCTGGGCCATCGAAGCTGACAATCACATACCACTCAGCCTCAATAGTCTTGAATGTCCAATAGCCCTGGCGCATCACCAGACTCTCGATCTCGGCGGTACACAACGCAGTACCGTCGGCCATCCGTTCCAACACATCGGCATACACACGCCCGCAGGCACAATCACACTCGATCCGCACCTCGACCAGGAAGGCCGTCATGGATAACCACAGCCCACGATTACCAAGTGCCTGCGCCAACTCGAACGACGCTGTCATCCGCCTACCTCCCGGTTATTGCAGTCGGCCCGGAGTGGCGTAGAAACCATTGGACAGAATCTTCAAAAAATCGATAAACGATCTTTTTCCGCCATCGGCATGAAAGGTGACGACGACATAGCGACTTTGGCTGGCTGTCCGGATGACGCAAAAACGCCCTTCCCGAGAGACGCTGTGGATGTCAGACGTACGAATGCGCTGGCCATCCCGAAACCGCTTTCGCATAGCCGGTCGCGCATCGTGATAAATAACCCCCACCGCACAACAACTGCTGATCAACACGTCGGTCAGGTAGGCCGTGACCGGCGCCGCAAACGGGTTGTGTAGCGCTTCCTGCATCCGCCGCTCAGTCCAGGTATCCGGGACGCTCATGGCTAGGTCTCCAAGTGGGACAGCGCGTGCCTGTTCTGTTTATCCACCAGGGGCGCTCGAGGGGTCAGCCCACGCCGGTGATGGGTGGCGGGCCCAGTCGGACGACCGACCGGAGGCGACATTGATCAAGGCGTCGGCGGACAACAGAACGCCACGCTGGCTGCCCTCGCGGGTAGCGTGCGCCCCTTGCGCCAACACACCTTTGGTTTTGAGCGACTTGGTCAACCAAATCGACTTGCTTCCCAAACGCTCGGCGGCATCTGCCGCCACCACATAGCGCGAGAGAAACGTCACCAGGTTCGCCACGGAAATAAACACCCGGTGCTTGCCCTCGTCGAACTCGATGCGTGCAGGCAGCAAGCCCCTATCAATCCACGCCTTAATGGTTTCGTGTTTCCAGCGCGTGATCTTGGTCAGATCGGTAATGCTCAGGTCAGGCATGGTCGGCTCTTGCCGAAGGTGACCCAGCAGTTCGTCATGATCAAACCCGAACGCGGCCAATCCCTGGATACCGGCATCACTCACCACGGGCTTGATCTGACCGCTGAATATCAACCGGTACAGTTCATGGGTCTGCTGGCTGGAAAAACGTTTGCCGCTGATGTCCTCGAGCCCCAAGGTAGAGGCAGACGCGGCGTGGCGACAGCCTTCGGCCAAAGTATCGATCAGGCACTGGATGTCCTCCACGCGATAATCACCTTTGGCGAACAGCGGCTTATCGCTGTCAGGCACGCGGTTCAGCACACCCGACGCCAGTAAGCGTTCACGCACGCGGCGGCTGATGTTGAGCAGGCTAAGCAGTTCCTTGCCAGCGACCAAGCCCTTGGCGGCCTGCTGCTGCGCTTCCACCGCCGACCGATCGACCACACAGAATTCCACGGCGGCGCCACTCATGATTTCCCCCGAGAGTTGTCCGGTCTTCACCAAGGAAACGATTCGATCTGGGGAGGAGCCCAGCAAGCGCGCCGCCTCGCTGGCGGTAAAGGTTTTTTTCAGCCCCAACAGTTCGGCTGCGATGTACTTCATTTTGCGGTTGATGGGAGCATCGGCCTGTTCCAACATCACGCTGCACACCGTGGCTCGAACCGAGCTGTAGGCGGCGGACGTGAAGGTTGCATTCAGTTCTTTGTACCAGGGGCCGAGGTTGTGGACGAAGCGACTGGACTTCAGCTGGTTAGCCGCCTGTACCTTGTTCTGCACATAGACACGAAAGCGTTCCGGTAGATCCTCTGCCAGCACAAAGGATGCTTCATTAATCTCCAACGCTCGGTGAAAACTGATCGCGGCGTTTTTGCGCTGCGGTGTCGGCAGGGTCAAGTTCGCCAGGAACAGGAGAAACTTGTCGACATCCTCTGGCACGCCCGGCTCATCGCTCAGACCGCTCAGCACGCACGGACGGCTGGGCTCCGCCAGCAACACCGACGAGATGAACAAATTCGCCGCGTCGGCAGGGCGTCCACGAGCCTCGCTCAGCGCATAGCCGCAACGACAGCGAGACACCGCGCCGCGATTGAGTTCTGCTGGCGCGTCGCACTCGGGGCATTGCTCCATCAGCAGTACTCGATGTGTTGGGCAGGCCGTAAACAACTCATGGTGCCAAGCCTGCCGGATGTAGTCTGCTTGCCCAAGGCACTCGGGACAGACCGCGATCGCGGCCTTACGCATAAAGGCGCCGGTCACCAGCGACCCGTTAATGGTGGGAAAACTGGCCAGCCGTTGCAGTTGCTGCAGTTCCAGACCGTGATACTCGGCAATCGCCTGCAGTTCCCGGGGCGAATACTGGGCCTTGAGCCTGATCCCTATTGGGCGCAACAGGGCAGTGGTTGATCCAAGAAAATTCTCTTCGGCGAGCCGCAGTAAGTAACCGTTGAGACTTTCGTCAGCGAAGTCGGTCTCGGGAATAAATGCCAACATGCTATTGCTCCTAGACCTTCACACCGGCTTCTTGCATGACCTTGGCATACACCAAAGCCATGTGCTCTGTCTGGATCGTCTGGTCGACATCGAACGGATTGAATTCGATCAGGCGGTTCATCACGGCTTGCTCAAAAGCCCTGGCAAAGGCCTCATAACGTGCGATCTTCACTGTCCCAGCGAGTGCCTGCACCTCGATGAAAATCTTGTTGATGAGGCCATAACGGCCAGCCGTCGCGACGTACATGCGTTGGGCAAAGTCCCGGTCGTTGAATTCGAATGTGTCCCAGCCGCTGTCCTCCAGGTAATCGAGCGCACTGCCCAAGGCGCTGCGAAAGCTGATGTAATCCTTGCCTTGCCAGTAATACGGGAAGTACTCCACTGGACGGCGCGCGCGATCCGCCAGTTGTTCATTGGCGTAAAACAGGCCCATTAAACTTGGCAATCCTGCCAGCACGATACTGGCCTGGGCTTGGTCGAAGAGGCCTTTGAGAAAGTCCGCTGCCGCGCGCACGGTGGTGCTGCTACCGCGCTCAAGCATGTGCTGCGTTTCATCAAAGATGATCAGTCGTGCGCCGTGCTTGTTGACCGCCTTGATAAAGGCGTCTGTCGCAGCGACATGATTATTGAACAGCGCTGGATTCATATCGATACTCGTCAAGCATGCATCCGGCAGCGCCCGACCGGTCAAATGCTTGGGGCTGACGACACTGATAATTTCGCGGGAGCGGCTCGTCCCCGACGTCGAATTCATCGCCCTGAAATTGTCCAACAGACACGTCTTACCGACCCGTGTCGGCCCGACAATCGGAAGGATTTGTGGATCACCTGCTCTGGCCCGCGTTAAGACCTCCACCAAATGACCATGCACGGTGTTAAACCGAGCGTGACCCACCAATTCGTTGGCGATCGTGCTCATACCGTCCTCCGTGGCGCCGGACGGAACTCATCATCGCTATCGGCTAAGGTCGGAGTAGGAGGCAAAGGACGAGGCTTCGGCGCGTGCTGTGCAAACTGCGCAGCGATGTCCGCCTTCTGCGCCTGTTTCTCGCGCGCACGCAATGCCTGGTTGTTGGCTTTGATGCTGGGGCGGCGCTGACTATCAGCGGTGAACTTCGCCAGCATCTGAGCATACACACGCTGATAGTCATGGCCGGACATCGTGGCGGAATGGCCCGCGTAGGCTTTTTTGAGGGTTTTAGCGACCTCAAAGGATACTTCCGGCATGCCCACCGTCTTGTTCTGCAGCGGAATGTGGCTGCCGTCGTCCGGGTGCACGGCATAAATCACCGTGCAGTCCTCTGGGTTAAACAAGATGTCGATGTCGCTGAGGCTCCGTTCACGCGCCAGCACTGCCAGCGCCTGACTGTGGAACTGAAACCCCTCAAAATCGACGCCGTAATGCTGGATTGTGCGATTGTCCCGGTTGACCTCCAACAGCAATTTTTTGAGCTGCTCGAGTGACGGTGGCGGTACCGGTAGAAAGTTGGAGAGTGCTTCATCCATAGCGCTTTTGATCGTCATCGGCTTGCCATGCCGGAACCCCAGCTTTTGATTCGGTTTATGGATGTACACATCCGCGACGAAGGTCACCACCTGGCGATAGATCTCTTCGATGGAGTAACAGGCTTCGGCAGCCGCCTTGGCATGGCGGTTTTTGATGCGCTTGTCCTGGCTTTTTTTCGCTCCCGGCATCTTGCTGAACAAGCCCTCATCCGCCGCTTTGAAGAAGGATTCCACGTGCGGTTTATCGTCGCCGCGCCCAATGCGGGCATACTCGATCTGAATACCGAGTCGGCGCACGATAGCCAGTGCCAGATCCGAGAAATTCTCTGACGCGTTGTCGAGCACTACCAAGGCAATCCCACAGGGCTGCACCCAATCTGTTTTGATGCCGAACCGCGCGTTGAAGGCCAGGTCTTTCGGCATTAAAAAAAACTCAAACACTTTGAGCAGGGTGTATTCGCTGGGCTTGCCGCCACTGACGAATACACCTACGGGGTAGGAGGTACGCGCGCAGACCATGGCGTACAAGGTCAGCTCCGTGTAGCGATGCCCGTACTCGTCACAGCAGTACACATCAATCGTCTTGGCATCAATCTCCACCCGTTCAAAAGGCAGTTTGACGTCGTACCGACGGACGGCTTGCCGGTTCCACAAGTTGTAGGTACGCGGGTCGAGTCGCCCCTGTTTAACGAGCGAGCTGGGCATCTGTTGGAGCATACGCGCGATGGTTTTGCGATCGACTTTCTCATCGGCTCCGGTGGCCTGATTGTGCGTCTTCAGTTCCTCGTTGACCATCAATGCCACGGAAGACAAATTGACTTTGTCGTCCTTCATAAAGGTCTGAATCAACACCTTCTCGGCGACCGCCTTCGCTGCGGTTTTTTTGGCCCAGCCCGTCCCCCCTCGACGACTGAAGTTGGGAATGAGACCTTCAAAGCCTAAGCGTTTTAAGTCTTTGCGATAGCGCTGAATGGTCTTGTTTGACGGGCGTTTATGACCGTGTCGCTGACAGTATCTATCAATCTGTGCATCGCACGTCGACGGGTCGAGACCTTGCTTTTCCAGCGAACGCTGAAACTCGAGCAGCTGCTGACGGAAGTCAGCCTCGCGTTGTTCGCTGACCGTCCAGGAGCGCTGCGTGGCTTCAATTTGCCGTTGCGACAGCTCAATCTCGCCAGAGGCAATGAGATTGTAAAAGGCCCGTATATCGACAGCACGCTCTACTCCACCCTTGGCCTCGAGGACGATATCGCCCAATGTCGGCTTGATCGCCTTGATGACGTAACAAGTCTCCTGCCAAACCACGGCCTGGCTCACTTGCAGATTACTGTTCATAACGAATGACCTCGAATGCGCTCAAACTGCCGAACGCCGGAACGATGTCAAAATCCATGTGTTCAAATAGATGACGTACCAGGTCGAACTTTATGAGTCCAAGCAAAACTCCTGCGGCCAACTGATAGTTCGGCGGCACATCGCCGGTTAGCACTTGGGTGACGGGCCCCGTCAGCGCCTGAGGATCGCGCGCTTGCAAGGCAGCGGCCCAAATGGGGAGGGAAGGGGCAGCTTGCGCCAGGTACTGCATGAAGAGTTGAGCGTTTCTCAGGTAGTGGCCAGTAAAGTCGGCCTCCGTGATGACAATGAAACGCAAACCTTGCTGGTGCAAAGCCTCGCGTACTTCCTCCAGCAGCACCCTATGCTCCTGCACGAATGCGCGGGGTTTAACTTCGACCACGACCTGTAGGTCGTCCAGATCCACGGCAAAATCCGGGGTGTAATACACCGCTCCCGATGGCTTTATCAGGTGCTTTGCCGCCAGCCGTTCGCCCGTTGCTAAATCAAGCGTAAACGGCTGGGCGCGATAGGCCCGCACCCGGGGGTCTAGCTCTAATGCCTGCGCGACCGATTGCTCCAGTCGCGACTCCAGCCGAATTTCGACAAACCCATTTTTCGGCGAGCACATGACATGTGCCCTTCGCGCCCGCTTGGAGCGCTTGGCGACGTCACGGCTGAAGGAAGGGCTTTGGGTATCAAGTTTCATTGGTACACTTCACCAAATATTCGAACTGTCAGGTATAACCCCGACTCGGTAGACTGTCAATATTTGGTGAGGTGTACCCAAAAGGGTAGGCGCACCCTTGTATTGGTGGGGGAAGAGGAATGGGGAGACAGGCTAAACAGCCGTGGTACATGCTTTTTCAAGCAGTGCGTTCTCGTATCAATGCCTATCAAGGCACTGACAGCATCAACTTACTGATTCGACAATTGGCGCAAGAGGCAGGTTATGACGCCAAAGTCGTCTCGCGCATGCTCAAGGCCGGTAATTTTCTCGTCAGCCTTTCGCCTACGCTGGCCCCGGAACAGGTCAAGTGTGGCTATGCGCATATTGAGCTCTTGGAACGCTTGCATCAGCTGGACGCCGTCGTCGCAACTTCCATGTTATCCGCGACCCTGGCGAACCAACACACCTTACAAACCTTACGCGAAACCATAACGCACTACGCCACCGTAGCCGGTACACCGGCCACCACTGCCCGTTCAAAGGCACGTAGCCGCGTGGCTAACCATGAGCGTCTGGCGTCGGCGGCCATCCTAGACGCGGGCGCGGATTTTTTTGGCTTTCCGGGTGGGGAGATCATCAAGGTCACTCACTCCGATTTTTTTAGCCAATTTTTCATGATCCAGCTCAACGGACAGCAGAAAGCTGCCATCTTTATTCGAGTTGGCGACACCTCCCGCAAGCAAGAAAAAGCCGCCGCCGACCTTCTGAAACTGGCTAGCATGGCCCGACCCTATTTCGAAAAAATCTGGTTCGTTTTCCCCGAGCCCTCCGGGGTGGTACACGAGCTTGCGTATCATGCTCATGCCATCAAAGCGTTTGATAACTGGCTGTCCCTGGCCACGCTGAGCGAAGAGGAACAGGCGATTGAGAAGTTCTGGAGCCTAGCACGCGCCTTCACTGAAGAGCTGTTTGGCGGTAGCCCACTCAAATGGGAAGGCTTTGCCGTTCTGGATAGGGCCAAGAAATATGGAGAGTTCTTACCCGTTCTAGAAACCTGACTATGTCTAGGAGGGGGTTCGGTAAAAACAGAACTGGGATGTCCCGCAGCCTCCCATAGACCGGCTGTTTACCTGCAGCAACGGTCTCGATGAAGCTGTAGCTGAGTCGGATCTACGCAATAGTCGCAAGCCTTCCGACTGCCCTGTAGATACTGCGACTGGTTTCGCGGATTTTGCTAAACCTTGGAGCCCGTGTCCGACCTAGGCTAAGGGGATAGGTTTGCCAAAAATCTTCCGATTTTTTTGCGAATTTCAACTGTGGCGACCGAAGCGAACTAGACACGTTAGCCAATCGGATTGCCTACCAAGCATAAAGCATGCTTGCTCTGCTCTGGGATTTACCCTGTCGAGTAGAAGCCGAAAATGGGCAATCTCTCCGGGTGATAGGGACACGGTAAAATTATTGGAAATTATGGCTGGCTTATAATTGGTCATTTTCTGTACAGCTCTGCATCCATGCCCATAGCTTTGAACGCTTGATGTCCGAAACACCTTCCGCAAGTCTCAGGTACGCCAAGGCCATACAGGACTACTACCAGGTAACAGCCTCGACGTATCCATACTATCGGTTTACAATTTGTAGATATGTATGAATTCTATAAACCAACCGGAGGGGCAGCATGATAGGCGAACGCCTGAAGCGCGCACGCGCAGCTGCTGGCCTTTCAATGCAGGCCTTAGGGGAGCAGGTTGGCGTCAGCGCCAACATGATCAAAAAATACGAGCATGGCGAAAGCATGCCCAGCTCGGGAATTCTGATTCGCCTAAGTAAAGCCCTAGCAGTGCGATCGGAGTACTTCTTCCGCCCAGTCAAGGTCGAACTCACGGGGGTGGAGTACCGAAAGCGCTCCAGTACACCTCAGAGCACATTGAAGCGTATTGAAGCCGATGTCTTAGATCAGGCCGAGCGCTGGCAGGAGTTGGCAAACCTGTGGCCTGCGTTTCCCGTCCAGCAGTTTTCCACACCGGCTCAGCTACTGGCCAAAATCGATTCCATGGAACAGATCGACACCTTAGCTGATCAACTCCGCGCCGCTTGGAATCTGGGGCTAACCCCCATTCCCGACCTAATCGATGTCCTAGAGTCCCATGGCATCTTGGTGATCATTACCAAGGTCGACTTACAGGCGAAATTCGATGGATTGCAAGCTTCTGTAGCCGACAAGCCAGTGATCGTGGTGTCCGCTAACTGGCCCGGTGACCGCCAACGCTTCACCTTGGCCCACGAGCTCGGTCATTTACTACTGCATGGTCGCCTGGAAACAGATCTCGACGAAGAGAAAGCATGCAATCGATTTGCTTCTGCGCTTCTGCTGCCGGCCATCGTCATGCGCCAACAGCTGGGCGAAAAGCGTCACATGCTGGAAATGCGCGAGCTGTATCTGCTGAAAAACGAGTACGGCCTCAGTATGCAAAGCTGCCTGTACCGCGCAGGAGACTTGAGCATCATCCCGCAAAACGTGCGTGAGCGCCTATTCATGGTATTCGTGAAACAAGGCTGGCGAAAACAGGAGCCAGGCCAACCCTATCGCCAGGAAACGACCCTACTGTTCCAGCAACTGGTATATCGAGCCCTCGGCGAAGGAATCATCGGCGAATCCAAAGCTGCCGAGCTCCTCGGCATCCCAGTGTTCCAGTTCCATCAAGCTCGCAAACTGGAGTTGCTGGATGCAGTTGCTCATCAGTGACGCCAACATCCTAATCGACTTAGAAGAAGGGGAGTTACTGGACGAGCTATTCCAGCTCCCCTACCAGTTTAGTGTGCCCGATATTCTGTTTTTCGAAGAGCTGGAAGCTCAGCATGCTCACCTGTTGGAGCGAGGACTTATCCTCAGCGAACTCAACTCTGGCTCCATGCTCTATGCCTTAGACCTCACCGCACGAGTAAGTGGGCCGAGTCGTAATGACTGCTTCGCTCTGGCTCTCGCCAAGCAAGAAAGCTGTCCACTGCTCTCGGGTGATCAGGCATTACGCAAGGCAGCAGAGCAGGAAGCCATCGTGGTAATGGGCACCATTTGGCTAGTGGAACAATTGCTTCAACACCAAATCATCTCAGTCCCAAGGGCCGAGGCAGCCTATACGCGGATGAGGGCCAACGCCCGCCGCTTGCCTTGGGATATCGCCCTTCGCAGGCTCAAAGATCTCGAACAACCCTGAGTATGTCGACCAGACTACGTTAAAGCTGGTCACCGTTCATCACACCCCTAAGGCCCCCACCGCTTTCTCCGTCGCCACAGCGCATGAAATGAAGCTTACGCGCCAATAGAGGTGCGCAGGTTCAAAGCAACGCTGCGTGGCGTTCAGGGTTCATTGTCGGTCATGGCTAGCTGCTGCATAAAGTGATCCTCACGCCGCAGTTGCATGGGGCCATACGCCCCTGGTTTCATATGAAACTTTCTCATGGCTTCTGAGTCGGTCACGAGCTGATCAAGTGCGTTGCACTCATCGTACATAGCGTCCCAGTGACGCAGCACGTTAGCGCGTATTCGAGAAGGTGCGCGTACCCTGGTGGTATCATCAAGGAGAAGGTCTGGCAGTTTGAAACGCCGAAATGCCTGGCTTGTCGAGAGGCTGGTCTTGCGGATCTTCCTGTTGTAGGTCGCGGCCCGGAGTGATCCTGGAAGCATGAATTTTCCGCGCTCTTTCCCGCACTCTTTTCTAAGGGATTTGATGCAGAATTGGAATTCGCGGTCGCTCAAACCCTCAGAGAGCGGGTACTCCACTCCCCAATGCAGAAGCATGTCATCAATCAGTTGGCGGGCTGAGGTCTCAATGCGCTCGCTAAGCTGCTCGGTGGTCAAGCCGATGTCGTTGGTGTATCCATAGAGCATGAGTATGAAGTAGAACACCACTACGTGGCGTGACATACCCCTGCACAAATCGTTGCAGAGTGCGTCACCCAACCATTTGTTACTGACGAAGTCATTGATTACGTTGGCCAGCATTGCAAGATTGAGACTCGACATGTCCAGCGCTAGGTGGCAAAGCGTGGCAGCGAGCTTGAGTCTGTGGCGAACGGTGAGGTTCGGGAAGTGAATGGCGATGAGGATGTGGACGATGTTGTATTCAAGTCTTCCGCTGTCTTCAAGCAAGTGCTTGAACTTGGCGTCGATCCTGCTTTCTTGGAAACGGTCGAGACCACCTAGCCTGCAGGCCACCCATTTGTACTCTCCCTCGTATTCATTCGCAATGGCATTGGCTTCGAGCACTGAAAGCATGCTGAAGGCCGTCTCCGCAATCAGTTCCCCATCTTTGTACAACAATACGATGACTAGCGAGCCATAGGTTTCGCAGTGGTGCAGACGGTGTTTTGTTACCAAATTTTCCAGCTTGGTCTGGTGATGAACTCGGTTGAAAATCTCATGCATCATGATCTCGGTGATGTTTAGCATGACGACTGAGGCCGCCGATTTTCCCTGAGCCGAAAGCTTCGGCAACGCGGCAGTCCGGCGATAGAGAAATTCTGTGCCCCATACCGTAGTTGTTAAGTCAAGGTAGTGCGTGTACTCATGGATGCACAGGTTGTAGGCATCCTTTTCGGATGGCGTGAGTTTGTTTTTTCTGTGGCCAGGCTTGAGCGCGGATCGGATCAGTTTCCTATCTTGAGCGGAATATGTGTTGAGAAGAATGACGCTCGTGGTGTAGTCAAGACTTCCCAGTTCATCGGGCGAGCACAGCGTGAACTTTTTTCCCGGCGTGACTTTCATTATGTCTCTTGTGCTCGTGATGGTAGGGCTAGGGCGATTGTATCAATTGCTGCCTGGCCTTGATGATGTTCGGGTTGTGGTCAAACTGCTTCTTCCTAGCTCAGAATCTCCAGGAACGGTTTTTTGTCGACGATCGCCGCTTGAGACTTGGTTCTCAATAGCTCGACCAGATCACCCTGGCGCTGTAGCACGCTCACTATTTCCTCCAAAGAGCAAAGGAAGTTGGTTCTGTGATTGAGGAACTCCGCACACTGGGAGATCACCGACTGGGTGAACCTGCTATTGGAGATGAAAATGCCCGACACATTGGCCCGGTTCATCACCCTGACCAGATGCGACCCGAAATCGCCTACCCCCACGGGGTCTTTGAGCCACTTCATTTCCACCAGGTGGATCGTGCCCGAGAGCTCGATGACTCCGTCGATCTGCTCCAACACGATCGTGCTGTCCGGGGTTCTGCGAACGAAGTTCTCCCTCACATGGATGTCGTAGGCTCGGAAGAGATCATTGAGCACACCTTCCAGAAGTCGACCCCGTTCCTGAGGCTGATCGTCCATGCCGAAGAGGGCGAACAGGCGATTCTTGACGTCGTCGACCTCACTGCGCTTTCGTGCAGCCCTCTGCTGTGCTTCACGGTGAGCCGCCTGCGCTTGGTCACGTTCAGCTTCTCGCTCTTGCTGCATGCGGGTGAACGCATCTTTCTTGTTCACCGCTTCACGGACGCTTGCCACCAGCCCCTTTGCTTCGAGGCGATCGTCTTCCCAGCAGGACTCGAAATCCTCAAATTCGACGACCCTGCGGATCACCCCGCGACGTGGGCCTAATCCGCTATCTCCACGCATATTCAAGCGTGTCAGCACCGTGCGCACGATCTCGTACTTGGTGATCGAACCAGGTGAGGTAAGCAGGGTCGCGTTGACGCCCGCCAAATCCTCCATATCGACCCCGGCACCTTGGAAAAACAGGATTACGGACTTCTTGGATTTGACCAGTCGAGGGATGGTCTTGATCAGCAGTTCAAAGAGGTCTGCCGGGTAGTGAAATTGCTCAGCCATGAAAGCCCTCGTTTTCCGTAACCTTTCCGATGGCTCACGCAGGAGGAGCCCGTTGCGCTTACCATCATGGCGCCAGATGGCCGGAAGGTAAATCCCGGCCAAGAGGCCTTGGTGTCGGCTCGCCAACACTCACTTGATCACACCTGGTCGGGCTAAATTGCTAGCCATCATCTGCAGGCGGTGCGCGCTGTCAGGACTGAGTGCTGGTTCTTACCTTGCGCAGGTTTTCGAAGAAAGTGGCGTTCAGCGTCCCCGTCCAGTCGATAGGCAGCAGCTCAATCCAGCTCAATGCCTCAAGCAGGGTTACCAGGCCAAGGCCGTATGCGTTTTCGGGAGCCTGTTCTGCGCACAATCCCGCCCCGTACTTGGTGTCGAAAAAGAGCGACGATTTGATGCCGTCCGGCCCCAGGTTCACCGTCTGAGTCGCGATGTAGTTATTACCCAGGATCAAAAGATCAGGGGTGTGCTCGCCGTGAGTGCGGGGGACGGTAACGTCCGGTGAATATTTGCGTGCAAATACCGCGCAGAAGGGTTGGTTCTTCAGAGGCGGGAACGTGCGGGGCCAATCCCTGAGCCTCCCGTTGTAAACAGGCCCATCCACTTCATAGTCAGGGTTGTCGAGGGCTCGGCGGGTGAGCACAAGCTTTTTCACCGCTTCGGCCTGACCGATCGCCTTCTCCAGCACCGCATCGCTCGAAATGGAGTGTTTGCATTCGATGTAAGCGTACACCGCGTCAACCGGGATCTGCTCTTTAACCGGAAACTGGCGGCTCAAGCTGGAGCGCAGGGTAGGGCTGGCCATTTTGTCGTAGATGATGACGTCATCCCCGGCCGTCCTGCCATCCTCTGCGACAACAAAGCCACGACAAACCCCGTACTTGGCAGGCAGCACGTCTTCCAGCAGGGCGCAAAGGGCGAGCTCGAACTCGTCTCCTAGGTCGAAGTTGTAGATCGCTTCGATGTCCTGCAAACGCGCCTCTACCTTCTTGGCCAACCTCTCGATGTACCCACCGTACGATCCCATCATTACTCCTACGCTCGTTAGATGTATGGCCACAGACCAGGCGTCGATCATGCGTCCCACCTATGTGGCTGGCAAGCATATGGCGGCGGTAGACAGGATGCGTCTATAGCTCAGGAGCGCTTTTACCGTCGGTTCCGATCGTTGAGAATTGAACGGAGGGACGTCGCGCTGATCGACTCCCGCTTCTGCCTGCGCGTAATTGGCAGTTAGGTTAAATCGGCCCCCACGGGGTGAACGGATACGGTCGACCATAGCACCGCTACTGGCGACCGAGGCCCAGACCAACGCTATACCAGAAGGATAGGGTATGGCGTCACAGTGGAGCGGGAGGGACGACTAATGAGGAGTGCCATCGCATGAAACAAGCCATTGCGCAGGAAACCCTGGCCGCACTGGTCGAGACCGGCGCAGCGCGGGAGTTTCGCGTGTTGCGCGACGGCGAAGCCTGGCGTCTGGAGCTGCGCCTCGGGGCCAAATGGCTACCAATCCGCTCGCGACGGGAGCCGGTATGAACTGGCGCTCGCTGACGGCGGTGGGACGGTTTTGCGCAGGCGTGGGGATCAAGGTGCTGACGGTGGAGCTGTAGCCACGATGCAGATTAGAACTGTATGACGTTCTCTAACGTTAGCTGCTCTAAAGTATGCCCTGATGCGTACTCCCCCAGCCTGAAGATTATCCGTTTCACAGCCCTATCTAGCCAATCGGTCTCAATGTGAGGGAGTTCCTCAAAATCAGTGGCTTTTGCTTTTCGTGCGCTCATGGGACTACCTCTTTCGCTGCACCAAGATCTAATACGTCTCTATCGATTTTGAACAGGGCACAGGCTTGACCTCTCGGCGCCCTGGCGCTCCAGCAGAGTCAAAATAAAATAGGCCGTTACTAGCAACGGCTCCTGCCCTCGCCTATAACCGATCCATCTCCGATAGGCATATTGGGCGTACTCAGTCGCACTGAAACACGTTGGCGGCAACGGATAGCGCCTTGCTTGTTGGCGCTAAAGTTGCCCCAGAAAACATCATTAAGATCTGAGAACTGATCTAAGAGGGCTCTCACGGAGGCGTCGTATTTGGCCTTCATTGTAGAGCTTGCCCCGCTGATCCCTGCTGTAAAAACCGGAAAACAACTTCAGCTCGCGCCTCAATGTCTTCATTTGAAAACTCATCAGGCATGCCAATCAGCATGTGATCGATGATCGAGGTTTTGAGCTGCGCCTGTGTGGATGCCTTGTCACGCAGACTGCCAATTTCAGCCCGACGAGCGCCAACGACTGATAGAAGATCCATAGCCACCTTCTTCAGCTTGCCAATGTCGCCTTTACTAAGCGCTGATTTGTCTTTGCCAAGCAGGTCATAGATGGCGAGTTCTTTCTCAGTCGAGAAGCCTTCACGAATAAAGCGTTGCTCTTCCTGATCCAGCGAATCATGCACCTGGAGCAGTTGATCAAAGACCTTCTGAATCTCGACTTTGTCCTTGTCGCGGTTGTATTCCTCGATGATCTCCTCATAGCGCTTATACAAATCAACGCGGGTAGGGTTAGTCATCAGCATCATCTCTATACGCGCCTGAATCCGCTCCTGCAAACTCAGCGTTACCGCCTGCTGCTGACTCGACTTGGCGAACTCCGCACGTAGTCGCTCAAAATTAATACCAGACAGGTTGTATGGCTGAGTCGGCTTGTCGTTGACCGTCTTGAGCGGCACAACCTCAAGGGCGTTATCCACCAGCCCACGCAGCTCCTGCATGATCGAGCTGACATCAACTTTGCCTTTAGGCTTTTGCAGCATATTGTAGATGGCTGCGATAGCGCTTTCTTGGGGCTCATACTGGTGCAGCTCATCACGTGGAAATAGCCCGCGATAACGGTCAGCCACATCCTCGGCAAGCACCTGGAAAGTCTTCTTTGCCTCAGCCGAAACAGAAAGGGCGTTCTGCGCATCCAGCAGTGCCTGCCAGCGCTCTTCGCCATTTTTGGCCTTAACCAGATCGTCTAAATCAAATCCTGTACTGGTCAGGTGAGCCTGTACTTTAAATATCGCTGCGGCGTACTCCACAAGAGCTTGCTCCTCATCGAGCAAGGGATCGGTACCATCGTCTTGAGAATTACCCTGCTCACCTTGCCCATAGACGCCTAGCGCCTTGCGCAGGCTTTTAAGCATGCCGTTGTAATCAATGATTAAGCCGTTTTTCTTGTGCGCTGCCACGCGGTTCACCCGAGCAATGGCCTGCATCAGAGTATGGCCCTTCATAGGTTTATCGAGATACAGGGTCGCCAGCGACTTCACATCAAAGCCGGTCAACCACATCGCACAGACGATAGCGACGCGAAACGGATGCTTACCATCCTTAAAGCATTCCTCGATATCCCGACTATCGATGCCCTTACTGATGACTTCACGATAGGGTTTAACCTCAATGCCTTCCTGGCTGAAATCCTGGATCTCGTTCTGATCTGAACTAAATATTGGATGGATTTGCGTCGCTTTCATCCACTCGATTAGCGCAGCATCGCGGCGTAACCCCTCGGAGAACGGCTTACCCTTGGCTATGAACGGTGCCTGATCGTCCAACAGCTTGATCTCCAGCGCCTTGATCTTCTCGGCCCATTTGCTCTTGATGCGGATGGCCATCTTCACGCAAGTGACCTTATCGATGCAGACCAGCAGCGCCTTGGCATTGCCACCATACTTGATCGGTTGACCGGCCTTTGGTGGTGCCTCCATAAGCCGCCAACGTTGATGGAAGTGCTCGACAAAATCAGTGGCGACATCATTCAGATGGGTATCCGAGGTGAACACCGGATAATCACGGGCCAGCTCGCGGTAGAGCTTTTCTTCCTGCTCTTCCGTTAGGTCACCATCAGCACGGGCCTGATCGATACGATCTTCGATGCGTCTGTTCAGCGCATCATCGACAATGTGTAGCTTTTCACCCCGACTCTCGTAATAGAGGGGCAGGGTGGCACCATCTGCCACAGCACGCTGGAAATCATAGACAGAGACATAGCTGCCAAAGACTCGCTCGGTTTCACTTTTCTCATGCCCATCGATCAGCGGTGTGCCGGTGAAACCAATGAATTTGGCCCGGGACAACGCCATACGCATTTGCGTTGCCAATCGCCCGTACTGGGTACGGTGGGCCTCGTCGGAGACCACGATGATGTCATCGCGTTGTGACCAGGGCTCAGTTACGCGTTTGCGAAACTTGTGAATCAGGCTGAACACATAACGGCGATTTTCGTCTTTCAGCAGACGCTCCAAGCCATCAGCCCCAGCGGCCTTGTCGCGGCTGTTAGTGGAAATTCCACAGCCTACAAAGGTGCTGAAAATCTGATTGTCCAACTCCTTGCGGTCAGTGAGCAGCACAAAGGTGTAACCAGAGGAAATCTTGCGGTGAATCTTCTGACAGAAGAACACCATCGAATAGCTCTTGCCGCTACCTTGGGTATGCCAGAACACCCCAAGCTTACCAGCCAGAACATTTGGGCCACCTTCGCGCAGATTGTCGATAGCGCGATTAACCCCAAGATATTGGTGGTTGCGCGCAATCACCTTAGCGGTGTGCTCTTCGCTGTGGTCGAACAGCGTGTAGTTTTCAACGATATCCAACAGCCGGTTTTTGCTGCACATGCCGCGCAGCAGAATCGGCAAAATAGGCTTGAGTGGTGCCGTGTCCGGTTTCGGGGCAGGGTCTGCATCCTCCTCGGCCAAACGCTTCCAGCGATAAAAGTGATCCCAGCTACTGGTAACGCCGCCATAGCGCGCATCCAGGCCATTAGAAACAATTACCAAAGCGTTGTAGTGAAATAGCAGGGGAATGGTGCCTAGGTGACTATCATCAGGGCGACCTCGATAGTCGATATAGTTCTCGTCGAACGCTGCTTTTAACCCTTTGTCGTGGCGCTTCAGTTCGATAAAAACCAGAGGCAAACCGTTGACGAAACCGACCAAATCGCAGCGCTTGGTATAGGGGCCGCTCTTGACCCATAGCTCACGCACCACCAAAAAGTCATTGTCATCCTGCTTACCTTCAGCGAACTCGACGACTTTGACGTGAACGTCCTCTTCGGGGCGACCGCTGGGTGCCTTCAGGCTTATACCGTCACGCACCATGCGCCACTTTTCTTCATTATGTTGCAGCAGGGTCTTGGTCGGGTCGGCATCCAGCAGCAGTTCACGCGCTTGGGCTAGTTTGATCGGCGACACCTTGGGGTTGAGCCGGGCCAAGGCCTTATCCAGCTCGCGAACCAGCACCACCTCGCTACGATCCTTACGCCCCAGCGTGGAGTCTGGATCAGATGGCAAACCATGGACTTCGTCCATGGCATAAACCGAACGCCAGCCCAACTCATCAGCTAGCAGTTTGGCGGCGGGTTCCTGGACATTCTTGTCTTCCGAATAACTGGCCTTGGCCATACTGCACTCTCCCTGCTCAGGTGGCTAAGACCTGGATTGCTCCTGACATTAATTTGGGCAGCAACGCATCACGGGCTTTCGTAAGATTATCAATTTGCAGACTCAGACAATTCATCATCGCAAACAACGGTTCACATTTAAGATGCAGCTCAGCTAACGTTGCCTGGTCAGGAACGAGAATTAAGGCCTCTTCGAAGTCCTTTGCAGTAACTGCCGGGTACGCAACGCCAGTTGCCCGGTTACTCAGATGCGCTACAAATTCATCGGAGGTAACAGCCAGATAAAGAAAGGTGAATGGAACCTTTGCAGGGGAAATTACAGCGAGCCCTGTCGAAACCACTACGTTTTCTAATGGTTCCCAAATCATCGCATAAGACTTCCTCTCTGGCCGCACGCAAGACCAAATCACGTCTCCGTGCCGCACAAGCCTCCTTGCTCTCCCCGGTGCTTGGGAAAAAGGGACTTCACCAACATCCTTTATAATTCCGACGCCAACAGAAGAAATATCAATATATCGAATCGAAGAAGGTGCCTCTTTAAGCCTCAAAGTTGCTTGGTTTACTTCGGCTAATTCGGATAATGGAATATAAGCCCAACCTAAGGGAAGGCCCGTAAGACTAACGACGCTCTCATATCTTGGAAAACGCTTATTGGCGACCCACTCCTGGTATAGCAGGCGGGCCGATTCTTCGAGCAAAGCAACTCGCCGACGATGGTTCTCAATCAGATCATCATAGGCCGCGAGCAGCCCACCGATTTTTTTCTGCACATCTAATCGAGGACAAGGGATTTCCAAATTCTCGGCATCTCCAACCTTGATGTGAGGCACCGTGGCACCAAAACTCATGCCATGCAGCTTGTTCTGCATGAGAGGGCTTTGCAGTGCATAAGCAAGGTAATTCCAGTCCAACAGCTCCGGATCGGGTCGATACTGAAAAAGCCTTTGTCCAAGAAAGATATTCTGGTCGTCATCGAAGGTGCAGCGCCCTACCTCTCCAACTGGAGCCTCGCGTGTCAGAATCACATCACCAAAACGAGGCTGCGAGCGTCTTGTCCAAGACTGAAAGGTTTCCTCGTTCACATACCGCACAGTGCCTACGTCAATAAACCCCCGCTTGACGTTGGTGGTTCTAATCATTTTATAAGGCGTCGGATAGTCCACCACTGGCGCAGTCTTGTTAACGCAATCAACAGCCAGCAGACAAAGCTCGGAGAGTGGTTTTAAAGGCCAACTCATTCAGTAAGCTCCGAAAATGCCATCTGAATACGATTGGCCAGTTGTGCTGCTTTGTCGTTTAACTCGGCCAGCTCGACATGGATTTCCTTCATTCGCTCGCGGAAAGCCTCACCTTCGTCGTCATCTTCAATGCCAAGCGCCACTCCTACGTAGCGTCCTGGTGTTAGCGAAAAATCGTTGGCAGAGATGGTTGTGCGGCTGACCACGGCGCACAAACCCGGTACGTCTACATAAACGCCATCAGGAAAACGGCTCAGTAGCCAGTGCCCCTGAACGATGAAGTAACCCGCACGCTTGAAAGCCTCAACGACCAGGTCACGCACCGTGGGTTGCTCCCGTTTCTTCACATCGCGGTGGAGTAGGGCTTTTTTCACCTCACGGCAATCTTCGTAAGCAAAGGTGTAGCCAGCAGAGGCCCATTGGCGGCTGCGCAGTTGCTTGTCCGCCACATCCAGCAGCTTAAGCCAGGCCTTGTGACGGGTTTCAAGTGCGGCAAGGCCCGCCTTGAGGATAGCGTTGCCTGCTTCCGCCTTGCCCTGTACCGTTCTGCGAGCGACTAAGTTGGCCGGTGAAGACAACTCACCTAGCAACGACTTAGCCTCCGCCAGCGCGTTATCTATGAGCTTTTGCCATGCATGGCTTTCCGTTTGCACATCCTTCAACTCATCGCGAAAGCTGGCCAACAGCTCATCCGTCAACCCATGATCTTCACCCAATTTGGTACGGACAATGGCAACGGGAGTCGTGTGCAAGGTAGCGGCGGCAAGATCGCTCAGGGCCTTATCTACCAAACTGATCTGCTGATTGTCAGCGCCAATCCGTTCGGGCAACTGTTGCAGATGCTCAGCCAGTTGCTGCTGGTATTGGCCCAGTAACTCAACAAAACGCTCGGTCTGACCACGATACAGCCACGTAATTGCCGACAGGTTGCTCAGCTGTTCTTCAGTGAACACATGGGAGCGCGCTGAGAGTCACAGTGTAGACATTCCGAGCATCAATCATCAGCACGCCGTCCAAGCGCTCCTTCGGCTTACTCTTATCGTAAAACCACAAAGTGCAGGGGAGACTGCGGGTATAGAAAAACTTGGGCCCAATGGACATCATCACGTCCACATGGCCGGTCTCCACCAGTTGCTGGCGGATATCTCTGTCTTTATTGCCAGCATCCGAGGCACTGGCCGCCATGACGAATCCGGCCCTGCCAGTGGCATTTAGGTAGCTGTAAAAGTACTGAATCCACAGGCTGTTGCCATTCGAAATGGTTTCGGTGGAGTCTTTGCCACGACTCTTGCCTGCGGTACCAGGCAAACCAAAAGGCAGACGCTTGGGTGGGTTGTCTTCGAGAGTGCCAACCTGACTTTTAATCTTGGCAACCTGCACGCCATCGACGTTGAACGGCGGGTTAGCCATGACAAAGTCGCACTGACCAACCAGCTGATGCTGATCTTCATAGAAGGTGTTGCCCAGCAGGATTTTGCCTTCTAGACCATGTACAGCGAGGTTCAAACGCGCCAGCTTGCTGTTGACCTCGGCTTTCTCCTGACCGTAGAAAGTGATATCCGCATCATGGGTAAGCTTGTGCCGCACGTCCTCCATAAAGTGGCCAGTCTGTACGAACATTCCCGCCGAGCCACAGGCAGGATCAAGCACGGCTCCGTGGTCGGGTTCGATCACGTTAACGATCATCCGCACCAAGCTTGGTGGCGTGAAGAACTCACCACCTTCCTGAGCACCGCTCTGGGCGAACTGATTAAGGAAGTATTCATAGATCCGCCCGAATACGTCACCACTGGCATTTTGCAGAGCGGGGCGGTTAAAAATCTTGATCAGGTCAGGTAGTAGGTCGCGCTCTAGCCCGTGATAATTTTTGGGCAGGGCACCGGCCAGAAGCTTGTTGCCGTCTTGGTCGGTGACACTGTCTTCAATCGCCTGCATGGCTTCATGGATGGCTGCTGCGATGTTTTCGCTGGCGGGCAAACTAGCTAGGTATTCGTAGCGGGCGATTTCCGGCAGGTAGATTGCCGCTTTCCCCTGAAAACCCAATTTAATGCGGTCTTCTCGCAGCTGACCAGTCGCCCGAGCAGGAATACTGCTTTCCACTTCTTCGAGCAAAGCATAATAACGAGTCGTTGCATGTCGTAGGAAAATCAGCCCTAACACAGGCATCGAGTATTCGCTGGCGGTGAGCTTAGAGTTCGCCCGTAGCTGATCCGCTGCCTCCCATAGGTCGTCTTCGAGCTGCTTGAGTTCCTGATAGTCCATATTCAACGACGTGCCTTTTTTCGAATTCGCCATAATGAATGCGCGGGTGCTTACCTGCGATTCAAAAAATACTCGCCCTTATTATTTGAGGGGGAGTGTGATGCGCTGATTGTAACAAGGTAGCGATACTTCAATGTGCTGCTAGACAGCTAGCTCTCATGCGAAATGCCAAAGATAAAAAAAAACCCCCAACAGATCCGCATCTGCCGGGGGTTTTGTTTTTAGCTTAGGTGGCCGTTAACTCTGGCCGAACCGTTTAACTTCGGCCGAAATGGTAAATAACTTTTCCCACCTACAACAGCTGATCAGAAGTCCAGGTTGGACACCGCCAGGGCGTTGCTCTCGATGAACTCACGACGTGGCTCAACGGCGTCGCCCATCAGGGTGTTGAAGATCTGATCGGCAGCGATCGCGTCTTCGATGGTCACCTTGAGCATGCGGCGCACGGTTGGGTCCATGGTGGTTTCCCACAGCTGATCCGGGTTCATCTCACCAAGACCTTTGTATCGCTGGATGGTGTGGCGCTTGGTGCTTTCGGTCATCAGCCAGTCCAGTGCTTCCTTGAACTCGGTGATGGCTTTCTTGCGCTCGCCACGTTGCACGTAGGCGCCTTCACCCAGCAGGGTGCTCAGCTGTGCACCGAGGGCGGTGACGGTGCGGTAGTCGTTACTGCCGAAGAAGTCACGGTTGAAGGTGACGTAGCTGGCCAGGCCGTGAGAGGTGATTTCCACTTCCGGCAGCCAGACATTGCGCTCTTTGTCTTCGCGCAGGCTGGCCTTGTACAGCAGGCCGGACTTCTCGCTGGTGCGCAGACGCTCTTCGAATTTGCCCAGCCACTCCTGCATGGCAGCGTGGTCGCCCAACTGCTCCAGCGATACCGCCGGCAGGTAGACGAAGTGCTCGGTCAGCTCCTGCGGGTACAGGCGCGAGAGGCGCTTGAGGGTCTTCATCACGGTGCGGAATTCGTTGACCAGACGCTCCAGCTCGACGCCGGAAACAGGTGGTGCGGATTCGTCCAGGTGCAGGCTGGCATCTTCCAGAGCCGACTGGGTCATGTACTCTTCCATGGCGTCGTCGTCTTTGATGTACTGCTCTTGCTTGCCTTTCTTGACCTTGTACAGCGGTGGCTGGGCAATGTAGATGTAGCCACGTTCGACCAGTTCCGGCAGCTGACGGAAGAAGAAAGTCAGCAGCAGGGTACGAATGTGCGAACCGTCGACGTCAGCATCGGTCATGATGATGATGTTGTGATAGCGCAGCTTGTCGATGTTGTACTCTTCGCGGCCGATACCACAGCCCAGCGCGGTGATCAGCGTGCCCACTTCCTGGGACGAGATCATCTTGTCGAAGCGTGCTTTCTCGACGTTGAGGATCTTGCCCTTGAGCGGCAGGATCGCCTGGGTCTTGCGGTTACGACCCTGCTTGGCCGAACCACCCGCGGAGTCACCCTCCACCAGGTACAGTTCGGAAAGGGCAGGGTCCTTCTCCTGGCAATCCGCCAGTTTGCCCGGCAGGCCGGCGATATCCAGCGCACCTTTGCGGCGAGTCATTTCCCGCGCTTTACGAGCAGCTTCACGAGCACGCGCGGCGTCGATCATCTTGCCGACAACGGCCTTGGCTTCGTTCGGGTTCTCCAGCAGGAAGTCGGAGAAGTACTTGCCCATCTCCTGTTCCACGGCTGTTTTCACTTCCGAGGACACCAGCTTGTCTTTGGTCTGCGAGCTGAACTTCGGATCAGGTACCTTCACCGAGATGATCGCGGTCAGACCTTCACGGGCGTCGTCGCCGGTGGTCGAAACCTTGTTCTTCTTGGCCAGGCCTTCCTGCTCGATGTAGTTGTTCAGGTTACGGGTCAACGCCGAACGGAAACCGACCAGGTGGGTACCACCGTCGCGCTGCGGAATGTTGTTGGTGAAGCACAACAGGTTCTCGTTGAAGCTGTCGTTCCACTGCAGGGCGATTTCCACGCCCACGCCGTCTTCGCGTTGAACACTGAAGTGGAAGACCTGGTTGACCGGGGTCTTGTTGGTATTCAGGTACTCGACGAACGCACGCAGACCGCCTTCGTATTTGAAATGTTCTTCTTTACCGGAGCGCTCGTCCTTCAGCAGGATGCCGACGCCGGAGTTGAGGAAGGACAGTTCGCGAATCCGCTTGGCCAGGATGTCCCAGCTGAAGTGGATGTTCTTGAAAGTTTCAGCCGACGGCTTGAAGTGGATATGGGTACCGGTGGTTTCACTGTCGCCAACGATTTTCATCGGCGCTTGTGGAACACCGTGGACGTAAGTCTGTTCCCAGATCTTGCCACTGCGGCGAACGGTAAGGATCAACTGCTCGGAAAGGGCGTTAACCACCGACACACCTACACCGTGCAGACCGCCGGATACTTTGTAGGAGTTGTCATCGAACTTACCGCCGGCGTGGAGGACGGTCATGATGACCTCGGCAGCAGATACGCCTTCCTCTTTGTGCACGTCGACCGGAATGCCGCGACCGTTGTCGCGAACACTGATGGATTCGTCTGGGTGAATAATTACGGTGATGTCATCGCAGTGGCCGGCGAGTGCCTCGTCGATCGAGTTATCGACCACCTCGAACACCATGTGGTGCAGGCCGCTACCATCATCGGTGTCGCCAATGTACATACCGGGACGCTTGCGCACGGCATCTAGCCCTTTCAGCACTTTAATGCTGGAGGAGTCGTACGTTTGATTTTCGCTCATGCCTTCACTCCCGATGGTCGTGGGTCTGGGTGATACGGCCCTGTTCCACGTGGAACAAAGCAACTGGCGTTTCCGTCTGCCAGCCTTCCCTCAATAATTCTTGATCTACACAGGTGATAAACACCTGGCAGCGTAAGTCTTCCAACAAGCGACAAAGTGCGCGGCGGTGCTGGTCGTCGAGTTCCGACGGCAAGTCATCCACCAGATAAATACATTGGCCGCGACGCGCTTGGCTAACCAGATGGCCTTGAGCAATACGCAATGCACAGACCACCAGCTTCTGCTGGCCGCGAGACAAAATGTCAGCCGCGTTATGGGCGCCGAGTCTCAGGCGCAGGTCTGCACGTTGTGGGCCGGCCTGGGTGTGGCCCATGTGCTGATCACGTTGCAGGGAGGAGGCGAGCACTTCACTGAGTTCGCGATCCTTGTCCCAGCCACGGTAATAGCTCAGGGTCAGCCCTTCGAGCTCGACCAAATCGCTCAGGGTTTGCTCAAAGACTGGCTTCAAGGCCTTGATGTAGTTGCGACGGTATTCATCTATTTCCGCGCTGGCCAGGCACAGTTCCCGGTCCCAGGCCGCTTGCGAAACAGCGTCAAGTGTACCATGCCGCAACCATGAGTTCCGCTGCCGCAAAGCCTTCTGCAGGCGTTGCCAAGTGGCCATGAAGCGGGGTTCCACGTGGAACACCCCCCAATCGAGGAACTGCCGGCGTATTTTCGGCGCGCCTTCGAGCAGGCGAAAGCTGTCCGGATTGATCAGTTGCAGGGGCAGAATCTCTGCCAACTGGGCTGCACTGCGAGCATTCTGCCCATCGATGCGAATGGTGAACTCACCTTGCCGATCCCGCGAAATCCCCAGGTTGCTGGAACCGCCTTCACTTAACTCGACCTGGCCGAACACAGTACAAGCCAATTGCTCGTACTGAATCACCGGTGTCAGGCGGGTGCTGCGAAACGAACGGGCCAGACCCAACAGATGAACGGCTTCCAGCACGCTGGTTTTACCGCTGCCGTTGGCGCCGTACAGGATATTGATGCGGGGGGAGGGAGAGAAGGTCACCGGGTGCAGGTTACGCACCGCGGTGACAGAAACGCGACTGAGGGACATCTAGAGTCTGCTGGACAAATTACAGACGCATCGGCATGACAACATAAGCGGAGTCGTCGTTGTCAGCTTCCTGCAGCAGGGCGCTGCTGTTGGAGTCCGACAGGATCAGACGAACCTGCTCAGTGGTCATGACACCCAGGACGTCGAGCAAGTAGCTGACGTTAAAGCCGATTTCCAGCGAGCTACCGTTGTACTCGACGCTGATTTCTTCTTCCGCTTCTTCCTGCTCAGGGTTGTTGGCCTGGATCTTCAACTGGGCATTGGCCAGTTGCAGACGGATGCCGCGGTACTTCTCGTTGGACAGAATCGCGGTACGGCTGAAGGCCTCGCGCAGTGCCTGGCGGTCACCGACCACCAGCTTGTCACCGCCCTTGGGCAGCACGCGCTCGTAGTCCGGGAACTTGCCATCGACCAGCTTCGAGGTGAAGGTGAACTCACCAGTAGTAGCACGAATGTGATGCTGACCCAGCACGATGCTGACCATGCCATCCGGCTCAGTAAGCAGGCGCGCCAGTTCGAGGATACCTTTGCGCGGCACGATGACCTGGTGGCGATCAGCCTGGCCGATATCGGCACGCATCGAGCACATGGCCAGACGGTGACCGTCGGTGGCGACAGCGCGCAGGGTGTCGGTGGACACTTCCAGCAGCATGCCGTTGAGGTAGTAGCGTACGTCCTGCTGGGCCATGGCGAAGCTGGTGCGCTCGATCAAGCGGCGCAGACGGCTTTGCTCCAGGTTGCAGGTCAGCGAGCCTGGGCCTTCTTCGACAGTCGGGAAGTCATTGGCCGGCAGGGTCGACAGGGTGAAGCGGCTACGGCCAGCCTTGACCACGAGCTTCTGCTCATCGAGCTTGATGTCGATCAGCACGTCGTTGGGCAGGCTTTTGCAGATATCCATCAGCTTGCGCGCAGGCACGGTGATTTCGCCTGGCTCGGCCGGCTCTTCCAGTTGCACGCGGCCAACCAGTTCCACTTCCAGGTCAGTACCGGTCAGCGACAATTGCTGACCCTGTACCACCAGCAGTACGTTGGACAGTACCGGCAAGGTCTGGCGGCGCTCGACGACGCCTGCGACCAGTTGCAGGGGTTTCAACAGGGCTTCGCGTTGAATGGTGAAATGCATGGTCTAGTCCCTTGCCTTTAATAAGCTGCGCTGACGTTCATCAAGTCGTCAGAGTCCGCAGCAGGTTCTTGTAGTCCTCGCGGATATCCGCGTCGGATTCCTTGAGTTCGTTGATCTTGCGGCACGCATGCAACACGGTGGTGTGATCGCGGCCGCCGAATACGTCGCCGATCTCCGGCAGGCTGTGGTTGGTCAGCTCTTTGGACAAGGCCATGGCGACCTGCCGCGGACGGGCTACCGAACGGGAACGACGTTTGGACAACAGATCGGAGATCTTGATCTTGTAGTACTCGGCAACGGTGCGCTGGATGTTATCCACACTCACCAGTTTGTCCTGCAGTGCCAGAAGATCCTTGAGCGATTCGCGAATCAGCTCGATGGTGATGTCGCGGCCCATGAAGTGTGAATGAGCAATCACCCGCTTCAGGGCGCCTTCGAGTTCACGCACGTTCGAGCGAATACGCTGGGCGATAAAGAAAGCCGCATCGTGGGGCAGGTCGACCTTGGCCTGGTCGGCCTTCTTCATCAGGATCGCTACCCGGGTTTCCAACTCCGGAGGCTCTACCGCAACGGTCAGGCCCCAGCCAAAGCGCGACTTCAGGCGCTCTTCCAGGCCTTCGATTTCCTTCGGATAACGGTCGCTGGTCAGAATGACTTGCTGGCCGCCTTCGAGCAGGGCGTTGAAGGTATGGAAAAACTCTTCCTGGGAACGCTCTTTACGGGCAAAGAACTGAATGTCATCGATCAGCAGCGCGTCGACCGAACGGTAGAAGCGCTTGAATTCGTTGATGGCATTGAGCTGCAGCGCCTTGACCATGTCGGCGACGAAACGCTCGGAGTGCAGGTACACCACCTTGGCATTCGGGTTCTTCTTGAGCAGGTGGTTACCCACAGCATGCATCAAGTGCGTTTTACCCAGGCCCACGCCGCCGTACAGGAACAGCGGGTTGTAGCCATGCTTGGGGTTGTCGGCAACCTGCCAGGCCGCGGCGCGGGCCAGCTGGTTGGACTTACCTTCGACGAAGTTCTCGAAGGTAAAGGTGCGGTTCAGGTAGCTGGTGTGCTTGAGCGCACCTTCGACCTGCACGGTGCGTTGTTCGGTGCGGCCACTTGGAGCTGGCGCGGCGTTGGCCTCGCCCATGGAATCGAAGCTGTCACGCGAAGGCGCTTGCTCGACTTCTGCCACCGGTGCCGGCGCTGCAACAGGTGCGGCGACCGGTTCGCTGACCACCGCGGTTTGGGCAGCCTGGGCCTGCGAGGCGGCGACGGCTGCAGCCAGCGGCGCATTGGGTGCGGCACGTGGTGCCGAACTGCGTCTGCTGCCTATTAATAAGGAAAGGGCAGGCGCAATACCGTTGCCGTGTTCACCCAGCAGTTCGAGCAGACGGCTCAGGTACTTTTCATTGACCCAGTCGAGAACGAAACGGTTAGGCGCATAGACGCGCAACTCGTCGCCTTCGGCTTCGACCTGTAGCGGACGGATCCAGGTGTTGAATTGCTGGGCAGGCAGTTCATCGCGCAGAAGCTCCACGCACTGCTGCCAAAGTTCCACTGACACGGATATCCCCTGAGTTGAAAGCCGGTGAGGCAAAAACAAGCGCCCATTGTACCCAGCGCCAGCGCAGTTATCCACATGCAGCTGCGTTGAGGATGGCGATATATCAGCAGTTTAGTGACCAAAATGTCGTTTTGAGCTTGTGAATAAGCCCTGTGGATAACCGACCCTGAGGTCTTTGCACAACTGGGGGTCGAAATCGGTGGATAACCCGACTGTGGATAACAGGCCATTTGATCCACAGCTTTTCCGAGGCTACAGCACAGTCAAAGCACCTCTTCTCGACAGAGTTTCTTTTCTCTGTACATACGATATTTAAAGGGCTGTAGCGTGTTATCCACAGAAATCTTCCACATAAGCTTTATAAGATTCACTAAAAAGCTTTAAATAAGTCCTCTCTTTTTTTCTATGTTTAAGTGATCCGTTACTCGCAACCTGTCAGCACACCCCGAGCGGTGCCTGGAACGAAGCCGATTTTCCGTCCATAAGGAAAAGCTGGTTGGAAATTGACCTACGGCCCTGCTTTCTCTAGAATCGCCGGTCTCTTAAAACGGGGGCCATTCCGGCCCGTTGTCGACGAACCAGGTAACACGCCATGAAACGTACTTTCCAACCAAGCACCATCAAGCGCGCTCGCACTCACGGTTTCCGTGCCCGTATGGCCACCAAGAACGGTCGTGCCGTTCTGTCGCGTCGCCGTGCCAAAGGCCGTAAGCGCCTGGCAGTTTGATTTTTCGGCACTGGTGGTGAGTCAGGACTTCAGTCGGGAAAAGCGTCTGCTTGTTCCCCGACACTTCAAAGCGGTCTTCGACTCCCCAACCGGCAAGGTTCCAGGGAAATGCCTGCTGATCCTTGCTCGCGAGAACGGTCTTGATCATCCCCGCCTGGGGCTTGTGATCGGGAAAAAGAGCGTCAAGCTCTCCGTTCAACGCAATCGCCTGAAACGCCTGATGCGCGATTCGTTTCGCCTGAACCAGCATTCGCTTGTTGGTTGGGATATCGTGATCGTCGCGCGCAAAGGGTTGGGCGAGATTGAAAACCCAGAATTGCACCAACATTTTGGCAAGCTCTGGAAGCGCCTTGCACGCAGTCGGCCCGCTCCAGTGGTTAACACCGACTCTGTGGGGGTAGACAGTCAAGATGCGTAAACTGGCGCTCGTTCCGATCCAGTTTTACCGCTATGCCATTAGTCCACTGATGGCCAGTCACTGTCGTTTCTACCCCAGTTGCTCCTGCTATGCGTACGAAGCCATCGAAACACATGGCCTTTTACGCGGCGGGTGGCTTACCGTTCGTCGCCTGGGGCGTTGTCATCCGTGGAATGCCGGTGGTTTTGACCCGGTTCCACCTGCCTCCTCTTCCCGTACTTCTTCGATAGCCGAGTAATCATGGATATTAAACGCACGATCCTGATCGTCGCCCTGGCAATCGTGTCCTACGTCATGGTCCTTAACTGGAACCAGGACTATGGCCAGGCTGCCCTGCCGACTCAGAATACTGCTGCCAGCAACGTTGCCCCGGCCCTGCCGGACACCGCGCAGGCCGGTAACACTGGCGCCAGCGCCGATGTACCGAGCGCCAACGCTGAATCCAGCCCAGCAGAACTTGCCCCGGTAGTGGTCAGCAAGGACCTGATTCGGGTCAAGACTGATGTCCTCGATCTGGCTATCGATCCAAACGGTGGTGATATCGCCCAGCTGACGCTGCCGAAATACCCACGCCGCCAGGATCATCCGGACATTCCGTTCCAGTTGTTCGACAACGGTGGCGAGCGTACTTACCTGGCACAGAGCGGTCTGACTGGCGCCAACGGCCCGGATGCGCGTTCGTCCGGCCGTCCGCTGTATGCCGCTGATCAGAAAAGTTTCCAACTGGCCGATGGTCAGGACCAACTGGTCGTCGACCTGAAGTTCAGCGATGCCGGCGTCAACTACATCAAGCGCTTCAGCTTCAAGCGCGGTGAGTACGACCTGACCGTCACCTACCTGATCGACAACCAGAGCGCCCAGCCCTGGACCGGTAACCTGTTCGCGCAACTCAAGCGCGACGCGAGCTCGGATCCTTCCTCGAGCACCGCAACCGGTACCGCGACTTATCTCGGTGCGGCCCTGTGGACAAGTTCGGAGCCCTACAAAAAGGTGTCGATGAAAGACATCGACAAGGGAAATCTGAAAGAAAATGTTACCGGCGGCTGGGTTGCCTGGCTGCAGCACTACTTTGTAACAGCCTGGATTCCAAACAAGTCTGACAACAACATCGTTCAGACCCGTAAAGACAGCCAGGGCAACTACATCATCGGTTTCACCGGCCCGGCACTGAACGTTGCCGCTGGTGGTAAAGGCGAAACCAGCACCATGCTGTACGCCGGTCCCAAGATCCAGGAGAAGCTCAAAGAGTTGTCCCCAGGTCTGGAACTGACCGTCGACTACGGCATCCTGTGGTTCATTGCCCAGCCAATCTTCTGGCTGCTGCAACATATCCACAGCCTGCTCGGCAACTGGGGCTGGTCGATCATCGTCCTGACCATGCTGATCAAAGGTCTGTTCTTCCCGCTGTCGGCTGCCAGCTACCGTTCGATGGCGCGCATGCGTGCCGTTGCGCCGAAACTGGCAATCCTCAAAGAGCAGCATGGCGATGACCGGCAGAAAATGTCGCAAGCCATGATGGAGCTGTACAAGAAAGAGAAGATCAACCCGCTGGGCGGCTGCCTGCCGATCCTGGTGCAGATGCCGGTCTTCCTCTCGCTGTACTGGGTTCTGCTGGAAAGCGTCGAGATGCGTCAGGCGCCGTGGATGTTCTGGATCACTGACCTGTCGATCAAGGATCCGTTCTTCATCCTGCCGATCATCATGGGCGCAACCATGTTCATCCAGCAGCAACTGAACCCGACTCCGCCGGATCCGATGCAGGCCAAGGTGATGAAGCTGATGCCAATCATCTTCACCTTCTTCTTCCTGTGGTTCCCTGCAGGTCTGGTGCTGTACTGGGTTGTGAACAACTGCCTGTCGATCGCACAGCAGTGGTACATCACCCGCAGCATCGAAAAGGCTACCAAGAAAGCCGCTGCTTGACGGGTTAGCCAGCTAACCTGTGGATAAACGCCCCCTCGTGGGGCGTTTTGCTATCTGTCGTTTTTGTCGTGAGGCCTTCGAGCATGAACACTGTGCGTGAAACCATTGCCGCCATCGCTACCGCCCAGGGACGTGGGGGTGTGGGGATCGTGCGGCTATCCGGGCCTCTGGCCAAACAAGCCGGGCTGGCCATCTGTGGAAAACCGCTAACACCGCGGCACGCCCATTACGGCCCGTTCCGCGCGGAAGATGGCCTGGTGCTGGATGAAGGCATCGCGCTGTTTTTTCCCGGGCCCAACTCTTTCACCGGTGAAGACGTGCTGGAGCTGCAGGGCCACGGCGGCCCGGTGGTGCTCGATATGCTCCTGCAGCGCTGTGTACAACTGGGTTGCCGCCTGGCGCGCCCGGGTGAATTCAGCGAGCGTGCGTTCCTCAATGACAAACTCGACCTGGCCCAGGCCGAGGCAATCGCCGACCTGATCGAAGCCAGTTCTACACAGGCGGCGCGTAATGCCTTGCGCTCGCTGCAGGGCGAATTTTCCCGTCGTGTGGATAACCTCACGGAGAAATTGATCAGCCTGCGCATCTACGTGGAAGCTGCGATCGACTTCCCCGAGGAAGAAATCGACTTTCTTGCCGACGGTCATGTGCTGAGCATGCTCGATGACGTGCGCAATAATTTATCCACAGTGCAGCGTGAAGCCGGGCAGGGCGCCTTGCTGCGTGACGGCATGACAGTGGTGATTGCCGGCCGGCCGAATGCCGGCAAGTCGAGCCTGCTTAACGTACTGGCGGGTCGCGAGGCAGCGATTGTCACCGATATCGCCGGTACCACCCGGGACATCCTGCGCGAACATATCCACATCGACGGTATGCCGCTGCATGTGGTCGACACCGCCGGGTTGCGCGACACCGACGATCATGTGGAAAAGATCGGTGTGCAGCGCGCCCTCAAGGCCATCAACGAAGCCGACCGGGTGTTGCTGGTGGTGGATTCCACAGCGCCGGAAGCCAGTGATCCGTTTGCCCTGTGGCCGGAATTCCTCGATCTGCGTACGGATCCGGCCAAGGTCACGCTGATTCGCAACAAGGCTGACCTGAGCGGCGAAGCCATTGCCATGGAGCAGAGCGAAGATGGCCACGTCACCATTACCCTCAGTGCCAAGGACAGCGACATGGGCTTGGAGCTGCTGCGCGAGCACCTGAAGGCCTGCATGGGTTATGAACAGACTGCCGAAAGCAGCTTCAGCGCCCGCAGGCGCCATCTGGAGGCATTGCGCCAGGCTAGCGCGCACCTGGAGCACGGTCGTGCGCAGTTGACCCTGGCCGGTGCGGGTGAGCTGCTGGCAGAGGATCTACGCCAGGCACAACAGGCTTTGGGTGAAATTACCGGGGCTTTCAGCTCCGATGACTTGCTCGGGCGAATCTTCTCCAGCTTCTGCATCGGCAAGTAAAGGTCGTTATCCACAGCCGGGTCTGCAACGGACCCGGCTGTAGCATCAAATTTTCACCAATCCTCTCTCCTGGTCAGTACAGCCACAGTGCTCGCGCTGTACTCACTCCTGCGTGTCTATCCACAATTCTCTGAAATAAGCCCTGTGGAAAACCCACCTTCAGCTCCGTTGATAACTGGCCTTCAAAGCTGGAGATAACTGCGCTTGTGGGTAACTGGCCATTTAATCCACAGGCTTAAAGCGCTTATCCAGAACGCTCATGCCCGGTAGACCACAGGGTTTTGAATCTCTGTACATAAGATAAATAAAGGCCTGTAGAACCTTATCCACAGAAAGGTGGCTGACTAAGAATAAACATAAAAACAAAGCTTTAATAAATTTCTCTCTTTTAATTTCTATTGCACGCCATTCATCCACAGCCTGGTTAAATTTTGTGCAAAAGGTTCCTTTAGAGGGGGGTAAGTCCCTATACTTGTGCGTTATCCCTATCTATTCCCGAAACAGGCACGAGGTGCGTGGTGGATTTCCCTTCCCGTTTTGAAGTGATCGTCATCGGCGGCGGCCATGCCGGTACCGAGGCTGCGCTTGCGTCTGCACGCATGGGTGTAAAAACCCTGCTGCTGACCCACAACGTGGAAACCCTCGGTCATATGAGTTGCAACCCAGCCATCGGTGGCATCGGCAAGAGCCACCTGGTCAAGGAAATCGATGCGCTCGGCGGTGCCATGGCACTGGCCACTGACAAGAGCGGTATCCAGTTCCGTGTGTTGAACAACCGCAAAGGCCCGGCAGTGCGCGCTACTCGCGCCCAGGCCGACCGCGCCATCTACAAATCGGTGGTGCGCGAGATTCTCGAGAACCAGCCCAACCTGTGGATATTCCAGCAGTCGTGCGACGACCTGATCGTCGAGCAGGACCAGGTACGCGGCGTGGTGACACAAATGGGTCTGCGTTTTCTCGCCGACTCCGTGGTATTGACCACCGGCACCTTCCTCGGCGGACTTATCCACATCGGTTTGCAGAATTACTCCGGTGGCCGTGCCGGCGATCCACCCTCGATTGCCCTGGCGCGCCGCCTGCGGGAATTGCCGCTGCGTGTTGGCCGGCTGAAAACCGGCACGCCGCCACGCATCGATGGTCGCTCGGTGGATTTCTCGGTCATGACCGAGCAACCGGGGGATACGCCGATTCCGGTGATGTCGTTCATGGGCTCCAAGGAACAGCACCCGCTTCAGGTCAGCTGCTGGATTACCCATACCAACGCCCGTACCCACGAGATCATTGCCTCGAACCTCGATCGTTCGCCGATGTACTCCGGCGTCATCGAAGGCATCGGCCCGCGCTATTGCCCGTCGATCGAAGACAAGATCCACCGCTTTGCCGACAAGGAAAGCCACCAGGTGTTCATCGAGCCGGAAGGCCTGAACACCCACGAGCTGTACCCGAACGGGATATCCACATCCTTGCCGTTCGATGTGCAGTTGCAGATCGTGCGTTCGATCCGCGGCATGGAAAACGCCCACATCGTGCGCCCGGGCTATGCCATCGAGTACGACTACTTCGATCCGCGTGATCTCAAGTACAGCCTGGAAACCAAGGTCATCGGCGGCCTGTTCTTTGCTGGCCAGATCAACGGCACCACCGGTTACGAAGAAGCCGGCGCCCAGGGTTTGCTTGCCGGGACCAACGCCGCGTTGCGCGCCCAGGGCCGTGAAAGCTGGTGCCCGCGTCGCGACGAGGCGTACATCGGTGTGCTGGTCGACGACCTGATTACCCTGGGTACCCAGGAGCCCTACCGTATGTTCACTTCGCGGGCCGAGTACCGGCTTATCCTGCGCGAAGACAACGCCGACCTGCGCCTGACCGAAAAAGGCCGCGAGCTGGGCCTGGTCGATGATGCGCGCTGGGCCGCATTCAGCGCCAAGCGCGAAGGCATTGCCCTGGAAGAGCAGCGCCTGAAGTCCACCTGGGTACGCCCGGACACCGCGCAAGGCCAGGCCATTGCCGAAAAATTTGGCACGCCGTTGAGCCATGAATACAACCTGCTCAACCTGCTGACCCGTCCGGAAATCGATTACGCCGGGCTGATGGAAGTCACCGGCGGCTCGGATATTGACCCGCAAGTGGCCGAACAGGTCGAGATCAAAACCAAATACGCCGGCTACATCGACCGGCAACAGGAAGAAATCGCCCGGCTGCGCGCCAGCGAAGACACCCGCCTGCCCGACGATATCGACTACAGCGGTATTTCCGGGTTGTCCAAGGAAATCCAGGGCAAGCTCGGCCAGACCCGGCCCGAGACCCTGGGCCAGGCTTCGCGTATCCCCGGCGTGACCCCGGCGGCGATTTCCCTGTTGCTGATTCATCTGAAAAAACGCGGCGCAGGCCGCGAGTTGGAGCAAAGCGCTTGAGTTCTCAGGTCACCCCTCAACACGCCGAAGAGTTGTCCACAGGCGCCCGCCAGCTCGGTGTCGAGCTGAGCGAGGCCCAGCATGCACAACTGCTGGCCTACCTGGCCTTGCTGATCAAGTGGAACAAGGCCTACAACCTGACCGCCGTGCGCAATCCGGACGAAATGGTGTCCCGCCATCTGCTCGACAGCCTCAGCGTCATGCCGTTTATCCACAGCGAGCGCTGGCTGGATGTCGGCAGCGGCGGTGGCATGCCGGGCATTCCATTGGCTATCCTGCATCCGCACAAGCAAGTCACGGTGCTCGACAGCAACGGCAAGAAAACCCGCTTCCTGACCCAGGTAAAGCTGGAGCTCAAACTGGATAACCTCACAGTTATCCACAAGCGGGTCGAGGAGTTCCAACCGGAGCTGCCTTTCACCGGAATTGTTTCCCGTGCTTTCAGCAGCATGGAGAACTTCACCAACTGGACGCGCCACCTCGGCGACGCCCAGACGCAGTGGCTGGCAATGAAAGGGCTGCATCCTGCCGATGAGCTGGTAGCATTGCCGGCAGATTTCAGAGTGGATAGCGAGCAGGCCTTGACCGTTCCGGGTTGCCAAGGCCAACGCCATCTGCTGATACTGCGCCGCACGGCATGATTGGGAACACAAGCAAGAATGGCTAAGGTATTCGCTATCGCGAACCAGAAAGGTGGTGTGGGCAAAACCACCACCTGTATCAATCTCGCAGCATCGCTGGTGGCAACCAAGCGCCGCGTGCTGCTGATCGATCTCGATCCACAGGGCAACGCCACCATGGGTAGCGGTGTGGATAAACACGTCCTGGAACATTCGGTCTATGACCTGTTGATCGGCGAATGCGACCTGGCCCAGGCCATGCACTTCTCCGAGCACGGCGGCTATCAACTGCTGCCGGCCAACCGCGACCTGACCGCTGCCGAAGTGGTTCTGCTGGAAATGCAGATGAAGGAGAGCCGCCTGCGCACCGCGCTGGCGCCGATCCGCGAGAATTACGACTACATCCTGATCGACTGCCCGCCGTCGCTGTCGATGCTGACCCTCAACGCCCTGGTCGCTGCCGATGGCGTGATCATTCCGATGCAATGTGAATACTTTGCCCTGGAAGGCTTGAGCGACCTTGTGGATAACATCAAGCGGATCGGCGAGCGTCTGAACCCGCAGCTCAAGGTCGAAGGCCTGCTGCGGACCATGTACGACCCGCGCCTGAGCCTGATCAACGATGTGTCCGCGCAGCTCAAGGAACACTTCGGCGACCAGCTGTACGACACCGTGATTCCACGCAACATCCGCCTGGCCGAGGCTCCGAGCTTCGGCATGCCGGCCCTGGCCTACGACAAGCAATCGCGTGGCGCCCTGGCGTACCTGGCCCTGGCCGGGGAACTGGTTCGTCGCCAACGTCGTCAAACCCGCACTGCACAGACAACTTAAGGAATCCGCATGGCCGTTAAGAAACGGGGTCTCGGACGTGGGTTGGATGCACTGCTCAGTGGTCCGACCGTCAGCGCGCTCGAAGAGCAGGCTGTCCAGGTCGACCAAAAGGAACTGCAACACCTGCCGCTCGACCTGATCCAGCGCGGCAAGTACCAGCCGCGCCGGGACATGGACCCGCAGGCACTGGAAGAACTCGCCCACTCGATCAAGAGCCAGGGCGTGATGCAGCCGATCGTGGTGCGCCCGATCGCCGACAACAAATTCGAGATCATCGCCGGTGAACGCCGCTGGCGCGCGAGCCAGCAGGCCGGCATGGACACCATTCCGGCCATGGTCCGCGATGTGCCCGATGAAGCGGCTATCGCCATGGCCCTGATCGAGAACATCCAGCGCGAAGACCTCAACCCGGTGGAAGAGGCCATCGCCCTGCAGCGCCTGCAGCAGGAGTTCCAGCTGACCCAGCAACAGGTCGCCGATGCCGTGGGCAAGTCGCGGGTCACCGTGGCCAACTTGCTGCGCCTGATCTCGTTGCCGGAAGTGATCAAGACCATGCTGTCCCACGGCGACCTGGAGATGGGTCACGCCCGGGCATTGCTCGGATTGCCGGATGAACAGCAGGTCGACGGGGCGCGTCACGTTGTCGCACGCGGCCTGACCGTACGCCAGACCGAAGCACTGGTTCGCCAGTGGCTCAACGGTAAGCCTGAGGCTGCAGAACCTGCCAAGCCGGACCCGGATATCACCCGCCTTGAACAGCGTCTGGCAGAGCGTCTGGGCTCGGCCGTACAGATTCGCCACGGCAACAAGGGCAAGGGCCAGTTAGTTATCCGTTACAACTCACTAGATGAGTTGCAAGGTGTCCTTGCTCACATCCGCTGAAACAATTCCTTTTGTAGCGCGCAGTCGGAAATCACTACCCGGCAGTTGAATAGGGGTTAAACCGCCCCTATACTCTGCGCGCATTTTGTCGGCACAAATTATGCCAAGTCATAGCTGACTGGTTGGTCGACTTTCGAGGAGCAGTTGTGATGGAAATCCGCACGCCAAACCGCTTGCCTTTCCATCGCTGGGCGGTTTTTCCGGTACTGTTGGCTCAATGTGTCGTGTTTCTGCTGGCAACTTTGGCGTTGTGGCAGTGGCACGGGGCGGTCAGTGGATATTCGGCACTCTGCGGAGGGCTGATTGCCTGGCTGCCGAATGTGTATTTCGCCTGGAAGGCTTTTCGGTATACCGGAGCCAGGGCAGCGCAGGCCATCGTCAAGTCGTTCTACGCTGGCGAGGCAGGCAAATTGATTTTGACGGCAGTGCTTTTTGCACTGACGTTTGCAGGAGTGAAGCCATTGGCGCCGTTAGCAGTCTTCGGTGTCTTTCTGCTGACCCAGTTGGTCAGCTGGTTCGCGCCCCTGCTGATGAATATAAGACTTTCGAGACCTTAGGGCGTTTGAGGCAACCATGGCAGCAGAAACCGCTTCGGGCTATATCCAGCACCACTTGCAGAACCTGACCTTCGGTCAACTACCAGACGGCGGTTGGGGCTTTGCCCATTCCGCAGCAGAAGCCAAGGCAATGGGCTTCTGGGCTTTCCACCTGGACACCCTGGGTTGGTCGGTCGCACTGGGTCTGCTGTTCGTATTCCTGTTCCGCATGGCAGCCAAGAAGGCGACTTCCGGCCAGCCTGGCGGCCTGCAGAACTTCGTAGAAGTGCTGGTTGAGTTCGTCGACGGCAGCGTCAAGGACAGCTTCCACGGCCGCAGCCCGGTGATCGCCCCACTGGCGCTGACCATTTTCGTCTGGGTCTTCCTGATGAACGCCGTCGACCTGATCCCGGTCGACTGGATTCCACAGCTGGCCATCCTGATCTCCGGTGATCCGCACATTCCGTTCCGTGCCGTTTCGACCACCGACCCGAACGCGACCCTGGCCATGGCCTTCAGCGTGTTCGCCCTGATCATTTTCTACAGCATCAAGGTCAAGGGCATCGGCGGCTTCCTCGGCGAACTGACCCTGCACCCGTTCGGCAGCAAGAACATCTTCGTTCAGATCCTGCTGATTCCGGTCAACTTCCTGCTCGAATTCGTCACCCTGATTGCCAAGCCAATCTCGCTGGCCCTGCGTCTGTTCGGCAACATGTATGCCGGCGAGCTGGTGTTCATCCTGATTGCCGTGATGTTCGGCAGCGGCCTGCTCTGGCTCAGCGGCCTGGGCGTGGTGCTGCAGTGGGCGTGGGCTGTGTTCCACATCCTGATCATCACCCTGCAAGCGTTCATCTTCATGATGCTTACCATCGTCTACCTTTCGATGGCTCACGAAGATAACCATTAAGACCGCCTGGCGTGTCTGATGACCCTTCCGCCAGCACGGGGGAGGGTCGAAAAAGTCCGCAAGGGCAGCTGTACCAAACGATTTTGTTTTACCGCTTCAAACTAAAAAACCTAACCAATACGACGTAAAAGTCGGGAGGAAAGATGGAAACTGTAGTTGGTCTTACCGCTATCGCTGTTGCTCTGCTGATCGGCCTGGGTGCTCTGGGTACCGCCATTGGTTTCGGCCTGCTGGGCGGCAAGTTCCTGGAAGGCGCTGCTCGTCAGCCAGAGATGGTTCCAATGTTGCAAGTTAAAATGTTCATCGTTGCCGGTCTGCTCGACGCCGTAACCATGATCGGTGTTGGTATCGCTCTGTTCTTCACCTTCGCTAATCCCTTCGTTGGTCAAATCGCCGGCTAATCACTCGAATTCTCGAGTGGTTTGGTGTGATGGACAAAGAACGAGCGAGGTGTTGGCGTGAACATTAATGCAACCCTGATTGGTCAGTCCGTTGCGTTCTTCATTTTTGTGCTGTTCTGCATGAAGTTCGTGTGGCCTCCGGTCATCGCGGCATTGCAAGAACGTCAGAAGAAGATCGCGGATGGACTGGACGCTGCCAACCGAGCAGCTCGCGACCTGGAGTTGGCCCAAGACAAAGCGGGTCAGCAACTGCGCGAAGCGAAAGCTCAGGCAGCCGAAATCATTGAGCAAGCCAAGAAGCGCGGTGCTCAGATCGTCGAGGAAGCCCGTGATCAGGCCCGCGTCGAAGCTGACCGTGTGAAGGCTCAGGCTCAGGCCGAGATCGAACAGGAAATTAACGGTGTCAAAGACGCCCTGCGTGCCCAAGTGGGTCTGCTGGCTGTCGGCGGTGCTGAAAAGATCCTTGGCGCCACAATCGATCAAAACGCGCATGCGGAGCTGGTTAATAAACTGGCCGCTGAAATTTAAGCGAGGGCGATCATGGCAGAACTGACCACGTTGGCCCGACCTTACGCTAAGGCGGCCTTTGAGCACGCCCAGGCCCATCAGCAACTGGCCAATTGGTCAGCCATGCTCGGCCTGGCTGCTGCAGTGTCGGAAGACGACACGATGCAGCGCCTGCTCAAGGCCCCGCGACTGACGAGCGCAGAAAAGGCCGCCACGTTTATTGACGTGTGCGGTGACAAGTTCGATGCACAGGCACAGAATTTCATTCATGTTGCCGCGGAAAACGACCGTCTCCTGCTGTTGCCGGAGATTTCGGCTTTGTTCGACCTGTACAAGGCTGAACAAGAGAAATCCGTGGACGTGGAAGTCACTAGTGCTTTTGCGTTGGACCAAGAACAGCAAGACAAACTCGCCAAGGTTCTCAGTGCACGGCTCAGCCGGGAAGTGCGCCTGCATGCGACGGAGGACGCCTCCCTTATCGGTGGTGTCGTGATCCGCGCCGGCGACCTGGTAATCGATGGCTCGGTTCGCGGCAAAATCGCGAAACTGGCCGAAGCATTGAAATCTTGAGTTTGAAGGGGCAGCAGAGCAATGCAGCAACTCAATCCTTCCGAAATTAGTGAAATCATCAAGGGTCGCATCGAGAAACTCGACGTGACCTCCCAAGCCCGCAACGAGGGTACCGTCGTCAGCGTTTCTGACGGTATCGTGCGGATTCACGGTCTGGCCGACGTCATGTACGGCGAAATGATCGAGTTTCCAGGTGGCGTGTTCGGTATGGCCCTCAACCTGGAGCAAGACTCCGTTGGTGCGGTAATCCTGGGCGCCTACGACACCCTCGCTGAAGGCATGAGCGCCAAGTGCACCGGCCGCATCCTCGAAGTTCCAGTTGGTAAGGAACTGCTGGGTCGCGTTGTTGACGCACTGGGCAACCCAATCGACGGCAAAGGCCCACTGGGCAACACCGAGACCGACGCGGTCGAGAAAGTTGCTCCGGGCGTGATCTGGCGTAAGTCGGTAGACCAGCCTGTACAGACTGGCTACAAATCCGTCGACGCCATGATCCCGGTCGGCCGTGGCCAGCGCGAGCTGATCATCGGTGACCGTCAGATCGGTAAGACCGCCATGGCGATCGACGCCATCATCAACCAGAAAGACTCCGGTATTTTCTGTGTTTATGTTGCTGTCGGCCAGAAGCGTTCCACCGTTGCCAACATCGTTCGCAAGCTGGAAGAAAACGGCGCCCTGGCCAACACCATCGTGGTGGTTGCCAGTGCTTCGGAATCCGCCGCACTGCAATTCCTGGCGCCATACGCCGGTTGCACCATGGGCGAGTTCTTCCGTGACCGCGGTGAAGACGCGCTGATCGTATACGATGACCTGTCCAAGCAGGCCGTTGCCTACCGTCAGATCTCCCTGCTGCTGCGCCGTCCACCAGGACGTGAAGCGTACCCAGGTGACGTGTTCTATCTCCACTCCCGTCTGCTGGAGCGTGCATCGCGCGTTTCCGAAGAGTACGTCGAGAAGTTCACCAACGGTGCTGTAACTGGCAAGACCGGTTCCCTGACCGCACTGCCGATCATCGAAACCCAGGCTGGCGACGTTTCCGCGTTCGTTCCGACCAACGTGATTTCCATCACCGACGGTCAGATCTTCCTGGAATCGGCCATGTTCAACTCGGGCATCCGCCCTGCAGTGAACGCCGGTGTTTCGGTATCCCGTGTGGGTGGTGCCGCTCAGACCAAGATCATCAAGAAGCTCTCCGGTGGTATCCGTACCGCTCTGGCTCAGTACCGTGAACTGGCGGCATTCGCCCAGTTCGCTTCTGACCTGGACGAAGCCACCCGTAAGCAACTCGAACACGGTCAACGTGTTACCGAGCTGATGAAGCAGAAGCAATACGCTCCAATGTCCATCGCGGACATGGCGCTGTCGCTGTATGCCGCTGAGCGTGGGTTCCTGACCGACGTTGAAATCGCCAAGATCGGTAGCTTCGAACAAGCACTGATCGCTTACTTCAACCGTGATCACGCCGAACTGATGGCGAAGATCAACGTGAAGGGTGACTTCAACGACGAAATCGACGCTGGCATCAAAGCCGGTATCGAGAAGTTCAAGGCCACCCAAACCTGGTAAGCCGCAGCGGGGGCTTTGCGGCCCCCGCTTGCTAACCTGATAGGTGTTACATGGCAGGCGCAAAAGAGATTCGCAGTAAGATTGCGAGCATCAAAAGCACGCAAAAAATTACCAGCGCCATGGAAAAAGTGGCGGTCAGTAAAATGCGCAAGGCACAAATGCGCATGGCTGCTAGCCGTCCTTACGCGGAGCGTATCCGCCAGGTTATCGGTCATCTGGCCAACGCCAACCCGGAATACCGCCACCCCTTCATGATCGAACGCGAAGTAAAGCGCGTCGGTTATGTCGTCGTGAGCAGTGACCGTGGTCTGTGCGGTGGCTTGAACACCAACCTGTTCAAGGCCCTGGTCAAGGACATGGCGGTCAACCGCGAGCAAGGTATCGAGATCGATCTTTGCGTGGTTGGCAGCAAGGGTGCGGCGTTTTTCCGCAGCTTCGGCGGTAACGTCGTTGCAGCGATCAGCCACCTGGGCGAAGAGCCGTCGATCAATGATCTGATCGGCAGCGTCAAGGTCATGCTGGACGCTTACCTGGATGGTCGTATCGATCGTCTGTCCGTGGTATCGAACAAGTTCGTCAATACCATGACGCAAACCCCAACGGTCGAGCAGTTGATTCCGTTGGTTGCAACCCCGGATCAAGAACTCAAGCACCACTGGGACTACCTCTACGAACCTGACGCCAAAGAGCTGCTGGACGGCCTGATGGTGCGTTACGTGGAGTCGCAGGTCTACCAGGCGGTGGTCGAGAACAACGCAGCTGAACAAGCTGCCCGGATGATCGCGATGAAGAACGCCACCGACAACGCCGGTGACCTGATCAGCGAATTGCAGCTGATCTACAACAAGGCGCGTCAGGCTGCGATCACCCAAGAGATCTCGGAAATCGTCGGCGGCGCTGCCGCGGTTTAACGGTTCAAATATTCAGAGGATCCAGCTATGAGTAGCGGACGTATCGTTCAAATCATCGGCGCCGTCATCGACGTGGAATTCCCACGTGACGCCGTGCCGAGTGTTTACAACGCGCTGAAAGTAGTAGGCGCGGAAACCACCCTGGAAGTTCAGCAGCAGCTGGGCGACGGCGTGGTTCGTACCATTGCGATGGGCTCGACCGAAGGCTTGAAGCGCGGTCTGGACGTTACAGACACCGGCGCAGCCATCTCCGTACCAGTCGGTAAAGCGACCCTGGGCCGGATCATGGACGTACTGGGTAACCCGATCGACGAAGCTGGCCCGATTGGTGAAGAAGAGCGCTGGGGTATCCACCGCGACGCTCCTTCGTTCGCTGACCAGGCAGGCGGCAACGACCTGCTGGAAACCGGCATCAAGGTTATCGACCTGGTTTGCCCGTTCGCCAAGGGTGGTAAAGTCGGTCTGTTCGGTGGTGCCGGTGTAGGCAAAACCGTAAACATGATGGAACTGATCCGTAACATCGCCATCGAGCACAGCGGTTATTCCGTGTTCGCCGGTGTGGGTGAGCGTACTCGTGAGGGTAACGACTTCTACCACGAGATGAAGGACTCCAACGTTCTCGACAAGGTAGCGCTGGTCTACGGTCAGATGAACGAGCCACCAGGAAACCGTCTGCGCGTAGCGCTGACCGGCCTGACCATGGCTGAGAAGTTCCGTGACGAAGGTAACGACGTTCTGCTGTTCGTCGACAACATCTATCGTTACACCCTGGCCGGTACCGAAGTATCCGCACTGCTGGGCCGTATGCCTTCGGCAGTAGGTTACCAGCCGACCCTGGCTGAAGAGATGGGCGTTCTGCAAGAGCGTATCACTTCGACCAAGGAAGGTTCGATCACCTCGATCCAGGCCGTATACGTACCTGCGGACGACCTGACCGACCCGTCGCCAGCGACCACCTTCGCCCACTTGGACGCTACCGTCGTACTGTCCCGTGACATCGCCTCCCTGGGTATCTACCCAGCGGTCGATCCACTGGACTCGACTTCGCGCCAGCTGGACCCGAACGTGATCGGCAACGAGCACTACGACACCGCTCGTGGCGTTCAGTATGTTCTGCAGCGCTACAAAGAGCTGAAGGACATCATCGCCATCCTCGGTATGGACGAACTGTCCGAAGCCGACAAGCAGCTGGTATCGCGCGCTCGTAAGATCCAGCGCTTCCTGTCCCAGCCGTTCTTCGTGGCCGAAGTCTTCACCGGTTCTCCAGGCAAATACGTTTCCCTGAAAGACACCATTGCAGGCTTCAGCGGCATCCTCAAAGGTGACTACGACCACCTGCCAGAACAAGCGTTCTACATGGTCGGCAGCATCGAAGAAGCCGTCGAGAAAGCCAAGAAACTGTAATCCCGGCGCCCCGCAAGGGGCGCTAATCAGGTTGAGGCAAGCAGATGGCTATGACAGTCCATTGCGATATCGTCAGTGCGGAAGGGGAAATTTTCTCCGGTCTGGTCGAGATGGTGATTGCGCACGGCAACCTGGGTGATCTTGGTATCGCTCCAGGCCACGCCCCGCTGATCACTAATCTGAAGCCAGGTCCGATCACGCTGACCAAGCAGGGTGGCGCCCAAGAGGTGTTCTACATCTCTGGTGGTTTCCTCGAGGTTCAGCCGAACATGGTCAAGGTGCTTGCCGATACCGTGCAACGTGCCAGCGACCTGGATGAAGCTCAGGCTCAGGAAGCCCTCAAGGCTGCCGAAAACGCCCTGAACGAAAAAGGCGCGGAGTTCGACTACGGCGCCGCTGCCGCACGTCTGGCCGAGGCCGCAGCCCAGCTGCGTACCGTCCAGCAAATTCGCAAAATGAAGTAACCGGCACTCGCCGATCACTTTCTGTTGCGATTGAGTTAAAGGGTAGCCTCGGCTACCCTTTTTCTTTTTCCGAATTTCTTCTTCTGGTCACAGCGCTGACCTTCCAGGATTGGTAGCCAGTCAATGTCTCTCGATATCGTAATTCTCGCCGCCGGCCAAGGTACCCGCATGCGCTCGGCGCTGCCCAAGGTACTGCATCCGGTCGCCGGCGACTCCATGCTCGGCCATGTTATCCACAGCGCCCGCCAGTTGCAGCCGCAGGGCATTCATGTGGTGATCGGGCACGGTGCGGAGCTGGTACGTGAGCGCCTGGCCGCCGATGACCTTAATTTTGTCCTCCAGGACAAGCAACTGGGTACCGGCCACGCCGTCGCCCAGGCACTGTCGGCGTTGAGCGCCGAAACCGTACTGATCCTTTACGGTGACGTTCCGCTGATCGAAGTCGATACCCTCAAGCGCCTGCTTGCCAAGGTCACCCCACAGCAGCTCGGCCTGCTGACTGTGACCCTCGATGATCCGACCGGTTATGGCCGTATTGTCCGTGATGCGCAGGGCCAGGTGGCAGCGATCGTCGAGCACAAAGATGCCAGCGACGCACAGAAAGCCATCAAGGAAGGCAACACCGGTATTCTCGCCGTCCCGGGCGCGCGCCTGGCTGACTGGCTGGGCCGTCTGTCGAACAACAACGCCCAGGGCGAGTACTACCTCACTGACGTCATCGCCATGGCTGTAGCCGATGGCCTGGTGGTCGCGACCGAGCAGCCGCTGGACCCGATGGAAGTGCAGGGCGCCAATGACCGTCGTCAGCTTGCCGAGCTGGAGCGTCACTACCAGTTGCGCGCAGGCCGCAGTCTGATGGCCCAGGGTGTGACCCTGCGTGACCCGGCGCGCTTCGATGTGCGCGGTGAGGTGACCGTTGGTCGCGATGTGCTCATCGATATCAACGTGATCCTTGAAGGCCGCGTGGTGATCGAAGACGACGTGGTCATCGGCCCGAACTGCGTGATCAAGAACAGCACCCTGCGCAAAGGCGTGGTGGTCAAAGCCAACAGCCACCTGGAAGGCGCAATCATGGGTGAGGGCAGCGATGCCGGCCCGTTTGCCCGCCTGCGCCCTGGCAGCGTTCTCGACGCTCGCGCCCATGTGGGTAACTTTGTTGAACTGAAGAACGCCCACCTCGGTGAAGGCGCCAAGGCCGGTCACCTGACTTATCTGGGCGATGCCGAGGTCGGCGCACGCACCAACATCGGTGCCGGTACCATCACCTGCAACTACGATGGCGCCAACAAGTTCAAGACAGTACTTGGCGCAGACGTGTTCATCGGTTCGAACAACTCATTGGTCGCGCCTGTGGATATCCTCGACGGCGCTACCACTGCCGCCGGTTCGACCATTACTCAGAACGTCGAGGCGGCGCAGCTGGCAGTCGGTCGTGCGCGTCAGCGCAACATTGATGGCTGGAAGCGGCCGGAGAAGCTCAAAAAGAGCTGAGTTACTCACAGCTAATAGAAAGGGCCGACTGCATTGTGCATAAGTCGGCCTTTTTCGTTCTGTGGATAAAATTTTGCTGCTATGCAAGTTATTCACAGGAAAATTTTTTCTCCGCTGTTCTTGACGCATCAGCCACTATAGGTTTTGATTGGCATCATTATCTTTCGAATCGAAACTTAAGCGCGCCATGTCGAAACGTAACACCCCCCAACGACGTCATAACATCCTGGCTTTGCTCAATGAGCAGGGCGAGGTGAGCGTCGACGCCTTGGCCAAGCGTTTCGAAACCTCCGAAGTGACCATTCGCAAGGACCTCGCAGCCCTCGAAGCCAATGGCCTGCTGTTGCGCCGCTACGGTGGGGCAGTGACCCTGCCGCAGGAACTGTTTACCGAACAGGGCCAGCCGGTTTCGCTTTATAAACAAGCGATCGCCAAGGCTGCCGTAGGCCGTATCCGCGAACATGCCCGCATCATCATCGACAGCGGCAGCACCACCGCCGCGATGATCCCGCAGCTGGGTCATCAACCGGGCCTGGTGGTCATGACCAACTCGTTGAATGTGGCCCGCGCCCTTAGCGAGCTGGAGCATGAGCCGGTACTGTTGATGACCGGCGGTACCTGGGACCCGCATTCCGAATCGTTCCAGGGCCAGGTGGCCGAGCAGGTACTACGCTCATACGACTTCGACCAACTGTTCATTGGCGCCGACGGCATTGACCTGGCGCGCGGCACCACCACGTTCAACGAACTGCTGGGCCTGAGCCGGGTGATGGCTGAAGTCGCCCGGGAAGTGATCGTCATGGTCGAGTCCGACAAGGTCGGGCGCAAGATTCCCAACCTTGAGCTGCCCTGGAGCAGCGTCAACACCCTGATTACCGATGAGCGCCTGCCCCATGAGGCACGCGTACAGATTGAAGCCCGCGGCATCAACGTGATTTGCGCCGCTATCACCCAGGAGCATGAATAATGTGTGGAATCGTTGGTGCCGTCGCCGAACGTAACATCACAACCATTCTGATCGAAGGCCTCAAGCGCCTCGAGTACCGCGGCTATGACAGCGCAGGTCTGGCCGTCTTCACCCAGCAGGGTAACCTTGAGCGCCGTCGCCGTATCGGCAAGGTCAGCGAGCTGGAAGCCGCCGTTGCCGCCGAACCGCTGGCTGGCAACCTGGGTATCGCCCACACCCGTTGGGCGACTCACGGCGCGCCAACCGAACACAATGCCCACCCGCATTTCTCTGGTCATGAACTGGCAGTGGTGCACAACGGCATCATCGAGAACCACGAAGAACTGCGTGAACAGCTCAAGGGCCTGGGTTACGTCTTCAGCTCCGAGACCGACACCGAGGTGATCGTTCACCTGCTGGCGCACACCCTCAAAACCTTGCCGGACCTGGCCGATGCCCTCAAGGCTACAGTCAAGCAACTGCATGGCGCCTACGGCCTGGCCGTGATCAGCGCCAAGCAGCCTGACCGTTTGCTGGCCGCTCGCAGCGGCAGCCCGCTGGTAATCGGCCTGGGCCACGGTGAGAACTTCCTGGCTTCCGACCAGTTGGCCCTGCGCCAGGTTACCGACCGCTTCATGTACCTGGAAGAGGGCGACATCGCCGAAATTCGCCGCGACCAGGTCACCATCTGGGACGTCGCCGGCACTGCAGTGCAGCGCGAGACCGTGCAGTACCACGAAGGTGCCGAAGCTGCCGACAAGGGCGCCTACCGTCACTTCATGCTCAAGGAAATCCACGAGCAACCAACCGTGGTGCAACGCACCCTGGAAGGCCGCCTGGGCAAGGACCACGTCATGGTCCAGGCCTTCGGCCCGCAAGCTGCCGAGCTGTTCGCCAAGGTGCGCAATGTACAGATCGTTGCCTGCGGCACCAGCTACCACGCCGGCATGGTTGCCCGTTACTGGCTGGAAAGCCTGGCCGGTATCCCTTGCCAGGTCGAAGTCGCCAGCGAGTTCCGCTACCGCAAGGTTGTGGTGCAGCCGGACACCCTGTTCGTCTCGATCTCGCAGTCGGGTGAAACCGCCGACACCCTCGCGGCCCTACGCAACGCCAAGGAGCTGGGCTTCCTCGGCAGCCTGGCGATCTGCAACGTCGGCATCAGCTCGCTGGTGCGCGAGTCGGACCTGACCCTGCTGACCCAGGCCGGCCCGGAAATCGGCGTGGCCTCGACCAAGGCCTTCACCACCCAGTTGGTCTCGCTGATGCTGCTGACCCTGTCCCTGGGCCAGGTGCGCGGCACCCTGGCTGCAGGCGTCGAAGCGGAGCTGGTGGAAGAGCTGCGTCGCCTGCCAACTCGCCTGGGCGAAGCCCTGGCCATGGATGCGATCGTCGAGAAGACCGCCGAACTGTTCGCCGACAAGCACCACACTCTGTTCCTGGGCCGCGGCGCGCAATTCCCGGTAGCCATGGAAGGTGCGCTCAAACTCAAAGAGATCTCCTACATCCACGCCGAAGCCTACCCGGCCGGCGAGCTCAAGCATGGCCCGCTGGCGCTGGTCGACAGCGACATGCCAGTAGTCACCGTGGCGCCGAACAACGAGCTGCTGGAAAAGCTCAAGTCCAACCTGCAGGAAGTGCGTGCCCGTGGCGGCGAGCTGATCGTCTTCGCCGACGAACAGGCAGGCATGAGCAATGGCGAAGGCACCCACGTGATCGCCGTGCCGCACATCATCGACGCCCTGGCGCCGATCCTCTACACCATTCCGCTGCAGTTGCTGTCTTACTACGTCGCTGTGCTCAAGGGCACCGACGTCGACCAGCCGCGTAACCTGGCGAAATCGGTAACTGTCGAGTAACGAGTGCTGTGCCTGGTCCCTTTTCCTGACAGTGATGGGAGCAGGGGCCTGGTTTCTGATTCTCAGGCAGCGGCTGATTCCGGACGCTGCCTGTTGATCAGCAGTGCTGAAATCGACTCGCTTGTTCGTAGCCAATCGTTCGGTTTTTTGTGCTACGTGAGCGATTCGGCGTGCCAGAAAAATACTCGACCTCGCGTCAGACACACTTTTTTTCGCATCTTCTTCCCCGCCTATGCTTGTGCGAAAAGGACTACTTCACTGTGAGTGGAGCGGTAGCCAATGCCCATTTCCATGGAGCATCTTGAAGGCAGCACGTTAGCTAATTGTTTGGAAACGTCGGCGATATTTAAAGTGTAACTCGTTTAGAAAGATTTATTTACAAATTTCGACTTTTCCGCGAAATACTTCCTGCTAGTTTTGTGACGCCTGCTGTTACAGGCCAACTCAAAATCGTAAACAAGGAATGTATTATGAACTCTGCAATTGACCTGTTTCAAACTGAAGTGACTGGCGTTACCACCAAGGGTGTTTGCTTGTGGTAAGAGCGTGATAAAAGAGGGGGAAAGAAATTTCCCCCTCTTTTTAATTGTACTTACTCGGCCTCTCAGGGACAGGAGCAACGACCTTCATGGACGACTTTGGCTATCATACTATTTGGGATATTACCGGTGCTGATGCACGCTTGTTGAAGGACGCGCCGGCGTTGCATAACTTTTTCCTCGGTACCTTGCAACGTTCGCGTTTCACGGTGTTGGACCATTTGACGCACAAGTTCAGTGCCGGAGGTGAAGGCGTTACCGGTCTGTACTTGTTGTCTGAGTCGCACCTGTCCTACCACACCTACCCGGAAACTCATTACATCAGCATCGACGTTTATACCTGCGGTTCCAACAATGTCTCAATCAATGAAGGCATTCAGGGCTTCTTCGGCAACGAAGTGCAGATAACGACGCGCACGTTGCTGCGCGGCAGTCATGTGCTTGTGGAAGAAGGGGTGGTGAATGAAACTTGTCAATAACGGAATGGTCAAGTTCGATTACCAGTTCCCCTTGTACAATTTCTTTTTTCCTTCGCAATCACTGGACGTGTTTCGCCCCAGTGAAACACAACTGACGACGCTGCTGAACCATGCCAACAGCCAATCAACCTCACGGGCGTTGTACTTTCATATTCCGTTCTGTGAAGCGATCTGTTCGTTCTGCCCGTTTACCCGCGGCTTGTACAAAAACGAAGAGGATATTAACCGTTACACCAAGGCGCTGATCAAGGAAATTGAGTACAAATCGCGCTTGGTCGACTTCAAGGCAGTATCGGTCAGGGCCATTTTCTTTGGCGGGGGAACGCCGTCGCTATTGTCGCCGCGGAATATCTATGACATCGGTGAGGCATTACACCACTACTTCGATATGTCGACGGTGGAAGAGTTCTCCTTCGAGTTCAATATCACCAGTGTCACCCGAGAACGCACCCTTGCACTCGCGGACATTGGCGTGACCCATGCCCGCTTCGGTTTGCAGACCATCGACCCGACCTGGCGCAAGCTGTTTAACCTGAATGAGGACATCCGCGAAATCGAACGCGCCGCCGCGTTGCTGGTGCCGACCTTCAGGCACGTGTTGTGCGACATCATGTATGGGATGAACGGCAGTGACGAAAACCAGACCCTGTGTGACATCGACAAAGCGGTCGAACTGGGCCTGAGCAACATCGACATTTACCCGATCAACAATGTCGCCACCTCGGTAAAGCTGCACAAGCAAATCAGGGAGCGTACGGCGGAAGTGTTCCCGGCCATGCGCAAGCTGAACATGAAGCTGATGATTGACGAGCATATGCGCCACAAGGGTTTTGTCCCGTATAACGGCCATGGCTACGTGCGCCAGGCGAGCGCAGCGTCGCCTCTGATCACCCGCGACTACTCGTTCATTTACCACGAGCACGTCTATGGCTATACAAACCATGACCTGCTGGGCTTCGGCGTCGGCGCCATCTCGTCGGTGGCTGAAAATGTGATTACCAACACCTCATTGCGTGAGCAATACATCGCCAAGATGACCGAAGGTGACTATGTCTGCCAGGTCAGCCAGCATGCTCCGGTGCTTGATCTGGTCAAGCCACTGGTACTGCGCCTGCCGTATCACGGCGAAATCGAAAAATCCAAAGTGGCGATGAGCCAGATGCCGCAAGGGCTACTGGACAGGGTTCAGGAACTGGTCAAGGCCGACCTGATAGTTGAAACGGATGCGACCTTCGAACTGACCAGGCTGGGTTGGTTATGGTACAGCAACATTATGTTTTACTTAATTCCTGAAAGTGAACAAAACATCTTGAAAAAGATAGTCTTCGAGAAGCTTAATGCCAACGGACGCGACATTACTCGGGACGAGTTAATCTACTCCGCAGGCTAGAACCACCCAGCAGGCAATGGATATGCAGGCACTAGCGTTAAACCACGGTACACAACGGCTGTCAGCCGCCTACTTTTTTTCAAAATGCGGTGAGTTTGCTTTCGAAACAGCCTTTGCAGTGGCCGTGGTGACCTTGACTGAGGCCGACTTTTTGCTGATTGGCCTGGTGTACTTTTTTCGTTACTTGCCCAGTGCATTGTTTTCGCCGATTGGTGGCTGGCTAGCAGACCATCGGCAGAAAAAACACACACTGATTTCGGCAGAACTTTTAAAAAGCGTAGTGGCCGCACTGCTGTTTGTGTTGTTTGAATTTGCCGAGGCTACGGTGGCGGTGGTTATTATCGCCTCGATGGTGATGACCGCACTTGATTGCCTGTACACGCCGAGCTTTCGTGCCTATTTCCCCGATATAGTGGACGACGGCCATCTGGCGTCGGTAAACAGCGGGGTGCAAGTGATCGAAGATGTGTCTTCGATTATCGGACCGTTGATATTTTCACTGATTTCGATCGTGCTCGATGCCAGTTATGCGTTTGCGTTTTTCTCGGTCAGTTTGTTGCTGTCGGCCGCCTGTAGCGCCACCCTGGTCTCGAGCGTGACAACTTCGAAGGGGCGCTTCGATGTTTGGGCAATCTACAAGGACACCACACGCAGCGTGGGTAGTTTACGCAAGCTCAATACACCCCTGTTTACCGTGATCTGTTGCACCACCGTGTGTGCAATGTTTGCCACGTCGGTTATTCGCTTCATATTGCCGGCATCGGTTATGGACCATTTTCAGTCCGAGGCTGCGGTGGGGTATATCTTTTCCCTGCTGGCTTTCGGTACGGTTATCGGTGGCATGCTGTATGTAACACTCAACAAGTCAACCACCGCCCGCTCGGTGATTATTTATTGGTTACTGTATGGCGGGCTATTTTTACTGGCTGCCGTCGCCCTGCAGTTCAATACGTACCTGTTTATAGTTCTGTTGCTGTGCGTGGGTTTTGTCGGCGCCTTTGTTGATATTGCCATCATTACCAATATCCAGACGCTGTCCAGTCCCAATGAAGTCGGCAAGAATTTTTCCCTGTACTACTTCACGGCGGTTATTGGTGATGCAGTGTCCGGGCTGATCGCCAGCCTTATGTTTCTGCTTGTGGGGCCGGCTACGTTTGTTGGCATGACGTTCATGCTGTGTATTGCACCGCTAGGTTGGAGCGCAAAAAAAGATGTTACAGACAAGGATTGTTTGTAGTGCGGCAGTCGGGATTGAAGCACTTCCCGGCGTGGCGCTTGGGACATTTGCAGGGCGCGGTCGGTTGGCGTCAGCATCGGCGTTGGTGCTGTGCGTTGAGGATGCGCTGTCGGCAGATGTGGTCGATTGCGTCGCGGCCTGGGGCACGCCACTGTTTGTGCTCCATGGCAACGGGTACGCTGCACTTCCGGCAGTGCTTGCGGATCTTCAACCAACCTTGCTCCAGGTACCGCTGAGTGCGCACGATATTGCGCGGGTAGTTGAAACTGCCAAGGCATTTGACCTGGCTTCACTGCCACCTTTTACCTCGGCAGTCGCAGAGTTTGTCTCGCGCAAACGGCCTACCTTTGCTTGCCCCGGGCATCAGGGCGGCCAGTGCCTGGACCTGCATCCGGCCGGGCTGCGCTTCAAGCAATTGCTTGGCAGCGAGGTATTCAAGGTCGATGTGCCGCACGCGGCTCCCGAGCTGGGTGACGTACTCAGCCATGAAGGTCCGGTGGCCCAGGCTGAACGGCTGGCCGCAGAAGTGTTCAACGCCGATGAAACCTACTTCGTGCTCAATGGTACTTCCACCGCAAACAAAGTCGTCACCAGCGCGTTGCTGGCTGCGGGCGATCTGGTATTGATGGATCGCAACAACCACAAGTCGGTGTACCTGGGCGCATTGGTACAAAGTGCCGCCAGGCCGGTATACCTCGATAATTTCCGCGATGGGTGTGGCGTGCTGGGTGGCTACAAAAGACATGCCCTGGATGAGCAACAACTACGCCTGAAGGCGGCCCGTATCGATCCGTCCAAGGCGCGGCAGCAGCGCCCATTTCGTCTGGCAGTTGTTCAGCACGCAACCTGCGATGGCGTTGTGGTCGACGCCGCTGCTCTGCTGCAACGGATTGGTCACCTGTGTGACTACGTACTCTTCGATTCCGCCTGGTTGGGCTACGAACCTTTTGTTGAGCTACTGGCGCAGCGCTCGCCGTTGAACATTGCCCTGACGGCGGATTGCCCGGGGATCATCGTCACGCAATCGGTCCACAAGCAGATGTCAGGCCTGTCCCAGACCTCGCAGATCCATAAAAAAGACAGTCACATACGTAACCAGCCACGCTACTGCTCACGATCGGTATTCAACAGCGCGTTCATGCTGCACGCCTCGACCAGCCCGTTCTATCCATTGTTGATGTCATTGGAAGTCAATGCCGCGATCCATGCCAATGGCAACGGCAAGCGCGCGTGGAGTGCGGCAGTGGCAATGGCCATGGGTTTCAGGCGCGAGGTTGCCCAGCGTTGCCGTGTTATTCAGCCTTACTATGGCGACAGGCGGTTGCCGGCGGGGCAGGGCGATACATCGCTGGAGGTGTATGCCCAAGTGTTTCAACCGGTTCGCCACGAGACGCTGGGGGCCAGCCCGATCGAGTCTGACTTGCACTACCTGGACCCTTGCAAGGTCATCTTTACAACGCGCAAGTTGCACACTGACGAGCAGGGCGGGTTGCCCGCTATTCCAGCGAGTATCGTCACCGCCTACCTGCGCGAGATGAATTTCACTCCGGAGAAATCTGACTTCTACAACGTTACCCTGTTGGTTTCGCCCTCTACCGAGGCTGCGCAGCTCTCTCGCCTGGCGCACACGCTGGCGCAACTTGAGCAGATGATCGAGGGTGAAGTCCCGGTGGCTGAGGCGTTACCTTCACTGGCAAGCGGCCAAGCTCGCTATAACGATTTATCGCTGCGCGAATTGTGCTGCGCCATCAACACCCTGTTCTCGCAGTATCAGATTGAGCAACTGCAATCAGACATTTTCAGTTCGGTGACGTCGGCGCAGGCCGAGTTGACGCCCTATGCGGCGCAGCAGGCTTTCATCCGTGGTAACTACCAATTGGTCGCACTCGAACAAGCTTTAGGCTGTATTGCCGCAGAAGGCGTAATCCCTTACCCGCCGGGGGTTATGTGCATCGCGCCTGGGGAACGCTGGAACAGCTCGTTGATTCGCTACCTGAGCGCCATTGAAGCACTGAGTAACCAATACCCGGAATTTGCTCCGCATATTCAAGGCGTATACCAATGCCTTAACAATGACGCCAGCGTGAGCCTGCAGGTTCACGTTCTGGCCACTGGCTGATGTTGAAAGGTGCAAGGGCGCCATTGGTGGAATCAACCAAAGGTACGAACGAGCGCAAATTCATCCATGTCGACATGGACTCGTTCTTTGTCTCAGTAGAACTTCTGGATGCTCCGCACCTGGTTGGGCGCCCTGTGGCCGTGGGCGGGACAGCGGCTGAGCGAGGGGTGATCAGCACTGCGAACTACCTGGCCAGGGAATATGGAGTAAGAAGTGGTATCGCCACTGCAACGGCACAACGGCTCTGCCCGGATCTGGTCCTGCTGCCGACCCGGTTTGAAGTGTATGAAGCCGTGACTCGAAGGCTCGATGCAATATTCCGACGCTATACCGACAAGGTTGAGTTCCTGTCACTGGATGAGGCGTCGCTCGAGGTCACCGGTCAGTCTGCATTCAACGGCTCGGCAACTCATATGGCCATGCACATCCGTGCTGCGATCGAGCAGGAGCTGGGGCTGACGGCTTCTGCCGGAGTCGCGCCGTTGAAGTACTTGGCAAAAATCGCCTCCGAGGTGCAAAAGCCCAATGGCCTGTTTGTCATCGTGCCCAAGGATGTCCGCGGCTTTCTCGATGAACTTGATGTACGCAAGATTCCTGGCGTTGGTCCCAAAACTTACGCCGTGCTTGAGAACCTGGGCTGTCGGCAATGCAAACACGTCACCGAAGAGAAAATCCCGTTGCTCATGCGCTACCTCGGCGTGCATGGGTTTTATGTGTGGGAGCGATGTCAGGGAATAGAAGAGCAGGAAGAGCGAGTAACCCACATCAAGTCGATTGGTATTGAACGAACACTCCCCTTCGATTGCCACGATTTTTCCAGCTGCCTGCAAGAGCTGGACAGATTGCTGGAAGGTCTGAGGGAACGCATTTCCGAAATGGGCGATGACTACCTGATCATCAAAAACCTGGTAAAGCTCAAGTTCTCGGACTTCTCGATTTCGTCGACCGAGGCGGCTTCCAACACCCTCAGTCAGGAGACAGTGACCACCCTGTGCCGGTTGCTCTGGGACACCAGGCGCGAGGGCCGCTCGGTGCGTTTGATCGGGTTGTCGGTAAAGGTCAAAAGAAAGATCCAGGACGATATTCAATTAGAGCTTCCCTGGTAACCAACAAGTAAACCCGAGTGGCAGGAGGCCCCGAATGGTTAGGCGCTACGAACTCCCCAATGCGGCGTGGATATTGATCATGGATCTGGTTTCAACCACACAAAAGACCGGCCGGCCTCGTAATGACGACCGGCAGATGATCAACGGCATCTTCTGGATTCTTTGCTCTGGCGCAGCCTGGCGTGACTTGCCGGAACGCTTTGGCGCTTGGTCGACGGTGTATCAACGTTTTCGCGACTGGCGTGACGATGGCACCCTGGATCGTGTACTGGACCGGCTGCATGTTCGCCTCACCGAAGAGGGCCTGATCGACATGGACACCTGGACCCTCGATCCTGTCACTGTCAGGGAGCAACTGGTCAAATGTTGTGCCTGATGTACAGCTGTGCCACGAGTGGATGACAGCGTCCATGACGATGGCCTGAGCGCAGCACTGCCAGTTTGTCCGGCAATCGGACCCTTTAGCTGGCCTGGATCAATAGTCCTGACGCGCGCTTGGCTTAGTGTGCGCAGTCCATGTTTCTTTTTCACGGACGAAAAGCTATGCAGACTCTGGAGCGAAAGCTAGATATCCAGCCCCTGTCGCGGGCGGACATGACCATCGAACTCAACGGCCAGGCGGTGGCGGTCGCTGCCGGTGAAACCGTGCTCAGCGTGCTTAACGCCGTGGGCCTGCGCCAGGTGGCGCTTAACGATCACCAACAATTGACCGGCGCTTTCTGCGGCATGGGCGTGTGCCATTGCTGCCTGGTGTCGATCAACGGCCGGCCCAAGCGCCGCGCCTGCCAAACCGAGGTACAGCCGGGCATGCGGGTCGAAACCGGGACTAACCGTTTTGCCGGGCAGGAGGCACCATGAGCTTGCGTCCAGTTATTGTCGGTGGTGGTTCGGCAGGTATGGCAGCGGCGATCGAGCTGGCCAGGCACGGTGTCTCGAGCCTGTTGTTTGATGAAGCCTCACGCCCGGGTGGCGTGGTGTTTCGCGGACCGCTGCGCAGCGGCGTCGACCTGGGCTACCTGGGTGCCCGCTACAGTAAGGCGCTGAAAAAACTGCACAAGGACTTCGCCGCCTGCGCCGATCGCATCGACCTGCGCCTGAACAGCCGTGTGGTCGGTGGGGACGAGCAGCGCCTGATGGTACTCGATGGCGAAGAAACCCTGCACGAAATCGATTTTTCCCATCTGTTGCTGTCGGCCGGTTGCCACGAGCGCAACGTCCCGTTTGCCGGCTGGACCTTGCCGGGTGTGATGTTGCTCGGCGGGCTTCAGTTGCAGATCAAAAGCGGTGTGGTCAAACCCCTGGGCAGTACCGTGATCGCTGGCACCGGGCCGTTGTTGCCGTTGGTGGCCTGCCAGTTGCACGCGGCCGGGGCGAAGGTTGCCGGCGTCTATGAAGCCTGCCCGTTCAGCAAGATTGCCCGTGAAAGTCTGGCGCTGATGAACAAGCCGCAGCTGTTCCTCGATGGCCTGAGCATGCTTGGCTACATGAAGCTCAACGGCATCCCCATGTACTACGGCTGGGGGATTGTCGAAGCCAAGGGTGAGGGTGAGCTGGCTGAAGTGACCGTGGCGCCCTACGGTGACGATTGGCAGCCGGACCTTTCCCGCGCCCAGCGCGAGCCGGCGCAAACCCTGGCGGTGGGCTACGGTTTTATCCCGCGCACCCAGCTCAGCCAGCAACTGGGCCTGGACCATGGCTTCAACGAAGACGGCTACCTGCGTCCAGAAAGCAACGTCTGGCAGCAAAGCAGCCAGCCGCACATCCACCTGGCCGGTGACATGGGCGGCATCCGTGGTGGTGAGGCGGCAATGCTCACCGGGCGCATCGCGGCTGTTTCGATCCTGCAGCAGCAGGAGGTACTCAACGCAGAAGAGGCGATCGAACTGCGCGAGAAATACCTCGGCCAGCTGGCAGCGATCAAACGCTTTCGCGCCGGGGTAGAGCGCTACACCCACCGCGGCACCAAGCAGATCGAGCTGCCGCAGGCGGACACGGTGATCTGTCGTTGCGAGCATGTCACCCGCAGCGACATCGATCGCGCCCTGGAGCAGGGCGTCGAGGACATGGCCGGGTTGAAGATGCGCACCCGGGTGAGCATGGGCGACTGCCAGGGGCGCATGTGCGTCGGCTATTGCAGCGATCGCCTGCGCGAAGCAACCGGACGCGCCGATGTCGGCTGGCTGCGGCCGCGTTTCCCGATCGACCCGATTCCATTCTCTGCATTCCAGCAACTCGGCACGGAAGCCTGAAGCATGAACAGAACCTATGATGTGGTCATCGCCGGTGGCGGTGTGATCGGTGCGTCCTGCGCCTACCAGCTGTCCAAACGCAAGAACCTGAAGATCGCCCTGATCGATGCCAAGCGCCCGGGCAATGCCACCCGCGCGTCTGCCGGCGGCCTGTGGGCCATTGGTGAGTCCGTGGGCCTGGGCTGCGGGGTAATCTTCTTTCGCATGATGTCGGCCAAGCACAAGCGTGAAGCCCATGGCGCGGCAGTGGCGGTGGATTCGAGCACGCCGCACATCCTGCCGCAGTCGTTCTTCGACTTTGCCTTGCAGTCCAACGCACTTTATCCACAGCTGCACCGCGAGCTGATCGAGCGCCACGGCATGGACTTCAAGTTCGAGCGCACGGGCCTCAAGTACGTGATTTACGACGATGAAGACCGCCTCTACGCCGAGCACATCGTTGCGCAGATCCCGCACCTGGCCGACCAGGTGCGCTGGCTCGACCGCGATGCCCTGCGCCAGGCCGAACCTGCGGTGAGCCATGAGGCCCATGGTGCCCTGGAGTTTCTCTGCGATCACCAGGTCAGCCCGTTCCGCCTGGCTGATTCCTATATGGAGGCGGCGCGCCAGAACGGTGTCGACCTGTTCCACAACACCAACATTACGGGTGTGCTGCATCAGGGTTCGCGGGTCAGCGGCGTGCAAACCGCCGAAGAGGGCACCTTTCACTGCGATACCCTGATCAACGCCGCCGGCGCCTGGGCCGCAGACTTGAGCGAGTGGGCCACGGGCCTGCGGATTCCGGTCAAGCCGGTCAAAGGCCAGATCATCCTCACCGAGCGCATGCCCAAGCTGCTGCAAGGCTGCCTGACCACCAGCGACTGCTACATGGCGCAGAAGGACAACGGTGAGATCCTGATCGGCAGCACCACCGAAGACAAAGGCTTCGACGTCAGCAACACCTTCCCGGAGATCAACGGCCTGGTTCAGGGCGCGGTGCGCTGCGTGCCGGAGCTGGCGCAGATCAACCTCAAGCGCACCTGGGCCGGCTTGCGCCCGGGCTCGCCGGACGAGCTGCCGATCCTGGGGCCGGTCAGCGAAGTCAGTGGCTACGTGAATGCCTGTGGACACTTTCGCACCGGCATCCTTACCTCGGCCATCACTGGCGTGCTGATCGACAAGGTCGTGAACCAGGAAACCCTGCCGCTGGATATCACCCCGTTCCTGGCCTCGCGTTTTGACCTGCTGGCTGTGGAAAACCAACAGGCTGCCCTGGTCTGATTGTGGATAAGCCGGCCTTCAGCCTTGAAGGCCGGCTTCATCCGTTCGACCGGACTGACTGATCAGACCTGCATCGCCTTGCCGTCGACGTTCATCGCCGCCTGGCGCAGGGCTTCGGAGCGGGTCGGGTGCGGGTGGCAGGTGAGGGCGATGTCTTCAGCCGAGGCGCTGAACTCCATGGCCACGCAATACTCACCGATCATCTCGCTGACGCTTGGGCCAACCAGGTGCACGCCCAATACTTCATCGGTACGGGCATCTGCGAGGACCTTGGCGAAGCCTTCGGTCTCGTGGTTGATCTTGGCCCGGCTGTTGGCGCTGAAGGGGAACTTGCCGACCTTGTACTCGCGGCCTTCGGCCTTGAGCTGCTCTTCGGTCTTGCCGACGCTGGCCAGTTCCGGGCGGGTGTAGATGACCGCCGGAATCAGGTTGTAGTTGACCTCGTGGGCCTTGCCGGCAATCTGTTCGATGCAGGAGATAGCCTCGTCCTCGGCCTTGTGCGCGAGCATCGCTCCGGAGGTGACATCGCCAATTACCCACACCCCCGGGACGCTGGTGCGGTGGTGCCGGTTGGCGAGCATGCCGCGCTTGTCGGTTTCCAGGCCGACGCTTTCCAGGCCAAGGCCCTGGGTATAGGGGCGCCGGCCGATGGCAACCAGTACGTAGTCGGCCTCGAGGGTTTCGGCGCTGCCGCCTGCGGCAGGCTCCAGGCTCAGGTTCACCCCTTGCGCTGAAGCGCTGGCCTGGGTGACCTTGCTGCCGAGCTTGAACTTCATGCCTTGCTTGGCCAGGGCGCGTTGCAGGGTTTTTGCCGCTTCTTCATCAGTACCGGGGCAGATGCGATCGAGGTACTCGACCACGGTCACCTGGCTGCCCAGCCGGCGCCACACCGAACCCAGCTCCAGGCCGATGACCCCGGCGCCGATTACCACCAGGTGCTTGGGCACTTCACTCAGGGCCAGGGCGCCGGTGGAGTCGATGATGCGCTGGTTGTCGATGGTCACGCCAGGCAGCGGCGTCGGTTCGGAGCCAGTGGCAATGACGATGTCCTTGGCCTCCAGCTCAGTTACCGCGCCCTGGTCGTCGGTCACCTTGACCCGGCCAACACCATCGAGCTTGCCCCAGCCCTTGATCCAGTCGACCTTGTTCTTGCGGAACAGGAACTCGATACCCTTGGTCAGGCCGCTGACGCTCTCATCCTTCTGCTTCATCATCTGCGCAAGGTTGAGGGTCGGTTTGACCTCGATGCCGAGGTTGGCGAACTCGCTGCCAACCGCCGCCTCATATAACTCGGAGGCATGTAGCAGGGCCTTGGACGGCATGCAGCCGACGTTAAGGCAAGTGCCGCCGAGGGTCGAACGACCTTCCACGCACGCCACGCTCAAGCCCAGTTGACCGGCACGAATAGCCGCGTTGTACCCACCAGGCCCGCCGCCAATGATTACTACATCATAGGTTTTCATTGTTGTACTCCAGGATGAAGAATCGACAATGGCGCCAAGACTAATCTGCAAATCGCTCGATTGTATACAATAAATCGTAGGTTCCAGCCCCCGGCGCAAGGTCTGCAACGGGCTAGATAGGCTCAGACTATGGTCGGCATAAGCTGAAAGTTCCGGCAGATGAACTACCCTTTTGGGCAGACGTCCGATGAAAAAAGGAGGCTCATTTCATGCTTGCGCAACTTCCACCTGTTCTGCAAAGCCTGCGACTGCCACTGCGACTCAAACTTTGGGATGGCAATGCGTTCGATCTGGGGCCCAAGCCGCAGGTGACCATCCTGGTCAAGGACCCGCAGCTGATTACTCAGTTGACCCATCCAAGCCTGGATGAGTTGGGGGCAGCGTTCGTCGAAGGCAAGCTGGAACTGGAGGGCTCCATCAGTGAGGTGATCCGCGTCTGTGACGAACTTAGCGTGGCTTTGCTCAAGGATGAAGAAGACGATCAGCCGGTGCGCACCGAGCATGACAAGGCTACCGATGCGGCAGCAATTTCCTACCACTACGACCTGTCCAACGCCTTCTACCAGCTGTGGCTGGACAGCGACATGGCCTACTCCTGCGCCTATTTCAAATCGCCCACCAACACCCTGGAGCAAGCCCAGCAGAACAAGTTCGAGCACTTGTGCCGCAAGCTGCGCTTGAAGAAGGGCGACTACCTGCTGGATGTCGGTTGTGGTTGGGGCGGGCTGGCGCGCTACGCAGCCAGGGAGTTCGGTGCCAAGGTGTTCGGCATCACTCTGAGCAAAGAGCAGCTCAAACTCGGCCGTGAGCGGGTCAAGGCCGATGGCCTGGAAGGGCAGGTTGAGCTGCAGATACTCGATTATCGCGACCTGCCCCAGGACGGTCGCTTCGACAAGGTGGTGAGTGTCGGCATGTTTGAACACGTGGGTCATGCCAACCTGGCGCTGTATTGCCAGCGCTTGTTTGGCGCCGTGCGCGAAGGTGGCCTGGTGATGAACCATGGCATCACCGCCAGGCACACCGACGGGCGACCGGTCGGGCGCGGCGCGGGCAGCTTCATCGAGCGCTACGTGTTCCCCCATGGCGAGCTGCCGCACCTGTCGATGATCAGTGCACGCATCAGTGAAGCGGGGCTGGAGATTGTCGACGTCGAAAGCCTGCGCCTGCATTACGCGCGCACCCTCGAGCACTGGAGCAACCGCCTCGAAGCACAGCTGGACAAGGCTGGCGCGCTGGTGCCAGAGAAAGCCCTGCGCATCTGGCGCCTGTACCTGGCTGGTTGCTCCTATGCCTTTGCCAGGGGCTGGATCAATTTGCACCAGATCCTTGCGGTCAAACCCTTTGCCGATGGCAGCCACGATTTGCCGCTGACCCGCGAAGACTTCTACCGTTAAAGCACCTTACAGAATCGGCGAAATCAGCCGGGCGATACGCATCCCCAGCTGCTGCAGGCGATGTGTATCGCGGCTGTCTTCGGCGGTGATTTCCCGGGATTGGTCGAAGTCATGGCTGAGCATCGCTTCGACCTGATCGGCAAATGCGCGGTCTACGGTCAGCAACATGATCTCGAAGTTGAGGCGAAACGATCGGTTGTCGAGGTTGGCGCTGCCGATGGCGCTGATCTCGTTGTCGATCAGCACCACCTTCTGATGCAGGAATCCAGGTTCGAAACGAAACATCCGCACCCCGGCGCGCACCGCCTCAAAGGCGAACAGGCTGGAGGCGGCGTAGACGATACGGTGGTCTGCACGCGAAGGAATCAGGATGCGCACATCTACCCCGCGCAACACTGCAAGGCGCAGGGCTGCGAACACCGCTTCGTCAGGGATGAAGTAGGGGCTGGTGATCCACAGGCGTTCGCGCGCCGAGTGGATGGCTTCGACGAAGAATAGCGAGCAAGTTTCTTGCGGATCGGCCGGCCCGCTGGCCAATACCTGGCAGAGCACGCCATCTTCCGGGTAGGTGTCCGGCAGGATCAAGGGCGGCAGTTGGCGCGACGCCCAGAACCAGTCCTCGGCGAACGATTCCTGCAGGCAGGCCAGCACTGGCCCGCTGACCTGGACGTGAGTATCACGCCAAGGGGAGAGCTTGGGATTGCCACCCAGGTACTCATCGCCAACGTTGTGGCCACCCAGAAAACCCTGCAGGCCATCGACCACGACGATTTTGCGGTGGTTGCGAAAGTTGACCTGGAAGCGGTTGAACCAGCCGCGGCGAGTGGCGAAAGCGCGGATATTGACGCCGCCTGCACGCAGTTTATGGCTGTAGGCAGAGGGTAGGGCATGGCTGCCGACGCTGTCGTAGAGCACGTAGACCTTGACGCCTTCGGTGGCCTTTTTCAGCAGCAGGGCCTGTAGCTGCCGCCCCAGTTTATCGTCGTGAATAATGAAAAACTGCACCAGCACCGTGTCGCGTGCGCCGGCAATGGCGTGAAAGATAGCGTCGAAAGTAGCCTTGCCGTCGATCAGCAAACGCACCTGATTGTTGGCCAGGCACGGCATGCGTCCCAGCTTGGGCATCGCCCGCAGCGCGCCATAGGATTCTGAATTGCGGGCTGCCAAGGCCTCTTCGACCCAGGGTCGCCAGTTGAGATCGGCCATGGCCACGTGCATTTCACGGTTGGCCTGGCGCCGGGCCTGGATGTAGGCGTCGAAGGTACGGCTGCCAAACACCAGGTAGGGAATAAGGGTGAAGTAGGGAATGAACAGCAGCGATAAGGCCCAGGCAATTGCCCCCTGGGCGGTGCGTACGGTGAACACCGCGTGCAAGGCGGCGATTGCCCCGAGCAAGTGAATCACGCCAATGAGGTAACCGAAGAAGTACGGGCTGTGGTAATCCATACGCATCCTGCTGTCCGAAGGCTCTACCCCTAACAGAGCATGTTCATGGCAGCACTTGCAACCGAAAGCACAAATTGACGTCTAAGCTGTGTTCCAGCTTGGGGCTGGAGTTTCGAGGAGTCACTACATGAAAAATCGTCTGCCGCTGCTGGCACTGATGTTCGGTCTGGCAAGCCCGTTGGTGCATGCGCAGATGTTGCAACCTGGCCTTTGGGAGCTGACCACCAGCAACATGCAGGTTGATGGCAAGCCGCTTCCAGACATGGGCTTCATGCTCGGTCAGTTGAAGAACCTGCCGCCGGAGCAACGGGCGATGATCGAAGGTGGCCTGGCCAAGCAAGGGATCAGCGTCGCCGGTCAAGGTGTGCGCTCTTGCCTGACGCCGGAGCAGGTAAAAACCAATGACATCCCGCTGCAGGATCCCAAGTCTGGCTGTACCCAGAAGATCACCGAGCGCACCGGCAATGTCTGGAAGTTCACCTTCAGCTGCCCGAAAGCCCAAGGCAATGGGGAAGCCACGTTCGTCAGCGATCGTGAGTTCACAACCCAGGTCAACGGTACCTTCAACGCGTCCGGTGTGCAGCAGCAGGGCAGTATGAACACCCGGGCAGTGTGGCTCGGTAATGACTGCGGTATGGTTAAACCGCGTAGCTGAAGCGCCTCACCATCGCCATTGGCTGTGAGCGACTGCGTCGTGGGCATGCAAGCTTTCGGCATGCTCCACACGCAGGTTGAAGCCGCTGAGCCACGGCAGGGTTTTCAGCGCCACATTCAAGCGCCGGGCGGCATCTTCACAGAACATTAAATTCTGCCCGTTGGCCAAGGCAAAGGCTTGTTCATCGGCGCGCTTTACCGCAGTTTGAACAGCGGTGCCCAAGGCGCTCTCGGCCTGGTTGATCAGCGTTTCTATCGGCAGTTCGTTAACCCCTGGGCGCAGACGAACCTGCAGCTTTGCCGCACTGCGTTGGCTATGGGGCGTGGCCACAATACCCTCGGCACTACCCAGCCAACTCAAGACCGCTTCATGGCTCAAGCTGCGATTGCCAAAATCGCTGATGAATTGCTGTTGAATCAGCTGCCGAGCCAAGGCGGCTGAGCAGGGGCAGGTGGAGGAATACGCCATATCGACAAATAGTTCCACGTGGAACACTCCGTCTTTTATCTGCGCATCCAGAGTAACCGGATAGGCTTTCCATCCTGCCAAGGGGCTGATTAGCGCAGGGCGTTTGAGCATCAGTTCGAATCGCAGGGTCAGGAACGCACTGGCGGAAAGGCCTATGTGGCTGTCGAGAAAACCCAGCAGAACTTCATTGATCAGCGCCGGACTCAAGGGTTGATGCTCCAGGGCTTCCAGCGCCAGGTACAAGCGTGACATGTGAATGCCCCGGGAGGCGCCATCATCAAGGCTGACGCCCGCGTCGGCTGTTGCTGGCAATATCTGCCCATCGATCTGCAGCGGCAGGGCAATGCCACACATGCCGACCCAATCCAATGGCAATTGGGAAGTGGTGGCTTGGGCAGCGATATCAGGAAGGGTGAAAACGCTCATCAGGGGTTCACTTTTCAAGAAGGCTATTGGCAGCCGCTCAGACGATTGCAGCGCAGATTGAAACGCTGCCCGCTGGAACTGGAGACCTTGTTCAAGGTGGTCCAGCCCACACGCTGGCTGTATCCGACCCAGGTTTCGCCGTTGCTCGCCACGCCTGTGAAGAAGGTCAGCTGGCCGTAGCGGCTATTGGTTTGTGCCCACAGTCGGCGGCCCTCCATTTCGAAGCCGCGCAGGTAGGTGGTGCTGCCCTGGGTTTGCACGCTGTAGTAATTGCCCTGGGCATCGCTGCAGGCAAGCAAGGTTGCACTGCGGGTACAAAGTGCCAGGCCGTTGCTGAGGGGCGCGCCGTTTGCAACGGCGGATTCGCACAGCAGCAATGCAGCGAAGGCAAAAAGGCAACGTGATTTCATCTTCCAGGTCGGCCTTTGGTCATGTTCTGAGCGAAGTGGGTTGGCGAGATTGTATTGTTATAATATAACATTGCGCAATGCATCGTTCGAATGCACTCGCCCCGATGAGGATAGCCCCCATGCCCAACCGTCTTCCCGTCACTGTGCTTTCCGGCTTTCTGGGTGCCGGCAAAAGTACTCTGCTCAATCACGTGCTGAAAAACCGCGACAACCTGCGGGTCGCGGTGATCGTCAACGACATGAGCGAAATCAACATCGATGCCAGCGAGGTGCAGCGCAACGTCAGTCTCAACCGCGCCGAAGAAAAGCTGGTGGAGATGAGCAACGGCTGCATCTGCTGCACCCTGCGCGAAGACCTGCTTGAAGAGGTCGCACGCCTGGCCCGCGAGGGGCGTTTTGATTATCTGTTGATCGAGTCCACCGGCATCTCCGAGCCGTTGCCGGTCGCCGAAACCTTTACCTTTCGTGACGAGCAAGGCCGCAGCCTGGCCGATCAGGCGCGCCTGGACACCATGGTCACGGTGGTCGATGGCTTGAACTTCCTGCGTGATTATCAGGCGGCCGAGAGCCTGGCCAGCCGCGGCGAAACCCTTGGTGACGAAGACGAGCGCTCGATCAGTGACCTCTTGATTGAGCAGGTGGAGTTCGCTGACGTGATTCTGTTGAGCAAGATCGATCTGATCAGCAGCGCCGAGCGCGAAGAGCTCAGCGCGATCTTGCACAGCCTTAACGCCCAGGCGCAGATCGTGCCGATGGTCATGGGTCAGGTAGAGCTGCAGCAGATCCTCAACACCGGTCTGTTCGACTTCGACCGCGCCGCCCAGGCGCCTGGCTGGCTGCAGGAACTGCGCGGCGAACACGTGCCGGAAACCGAGGAATACGGAATTGCCGCGACCACCTGGCAAGCGCGCCGGCCGCTGCATCCACAGCGCTTTTACGATTTTATCCACAGGCCCTGGGACAACGGCCGGTTGCTGCGCTCCAAGGGCTTCTTCTGGCTCGCCAGCAAGCACCAGGATGCCGGCAGTTGGTCGCAGGCCGGCGGCATGATGCGCCACGGTTTTGCCGGGCGCTGGTGGCGCTTCGTACCCCGTGAGCAGTGGCCGCAGGATGAGCAGAGCAGCGCGCAGATCTTCAAGAACTGGACTGCAGAGTGTGGTGATTGCCGCCAGGAGCTGGTATTCATCGGTCAGAATATCGACTTCGCCCGGCTCGATGCCGAGCTCTCGAGCTGCCTGCTCGACGATGCAGAAATGGCCGCAGGCGTGAACAGTTGGCGGCAACTGCCCGACCCGTTCGGGCCGTGGTTTGACGAGGACGCGGCGTGATGCGCCAGGCCTTCGGCGAAACGCCTCAAGTGCTCACCGAGGCGTTACAGGATGGCGTCAATCTCGCGGTATGGCAGCGCCGCTTGCCGGTGCAGATCGAAGACTTTGCCCGCTTGCTGCTGTCGCTGAACCAGCCACTGGGTGAACACCGGGTCATCGAGCTGGATGAGCAACAACAGTTGCCGGACCTCAGTGGCTTGCTGGGCGGGTATGCCGACCTGGAAGGCCATGTGGCGTTTGTTACCGACGTTGCCTGGCTGGTGGCTGCCTACGCCTGCTTGCTCGACGCCCGACGAGTCGGCTTGCGCCTGCAGGCGCTGGGCAACGCCATGTGCCCGCGGTTTCATGTCGATCACGTCCCTCTGCGTTTGCTAAGCACCTACGCCGGGCCGGGCAGTGAATGGCTGGGAGAAGGTGCAATCGACCGTACGCAACTGGCTCGGGAGCAACCGCATGCCGAGGCAATCCGCCAATTGGCCGAGGGTGAGGTGGCCTTGCTCAAGGGCGAGAAATGGCTTGGTAATCAGGGATGCGGGCTGGTCCATCGTTCGCCGGCCTTGGCCAATGGTGAGCGGCGTTTGATCCTCAGCCTTGACTGGATGGCCTGATATAACGGCATAGTGACGAAAATTTCAGGCACTCTCCGTCCCATGCTGCAGAACATTCCTACCCACGTGATTGCCGGCCCGCTCGGCGCCGGCAAGACCAGCCTGATTCGCCAGTTGCTGGCGCAGCGGCCCGCCGATGAGCGCTGGGCGGTGCTGATCAACGAGTTCGGCCAGATCGGCCTGGACGCAGCGCTGCTGGCAACCGATGACGATGGGATTGCCCTGGGAGAGGTGGCCGGCGGTTGCTTGTGCTGCGTCAACGGCATGCCATTCCAGGTCGGCCTGGGTCGCCTGTTGCGCAAGGCCAAGCCGCATAGGCTGTTTATCGAACCATCCGGGTTGGGCCATCCGTTGCAGTTGTTGCAGCAACTGCGCTTACCGCCCTGGCAGGGGGTGCTGGCGGTACAACCGGCGGTACTGGTGCTCGATGCCGAGCAGCTGGCTGCGGGTGTTGCCTTGCCGCAAGCTCAGCACTCGACCCTGGCCAGCGCCGGGCTGCTGGTGCTGAACAAATCCGCTGGTCTGGACGAACTACAGCGCTTGTGGATAACTTCCCGGCTGGCGGATGCTCGCCTGTACTGGACCGATTTCGGCCATCTGCCGTTGTCCGAAGTGCCGATGGCAAGTGCTCCGCCAAGCCATTCCCTGGCTGTGGATAAACTGGCATCAGCCAGTGTTTCCGCAGTCATAGGCAGCCTGTGGACAAATCCGCAGGAGCCAATTTGCAGCATCCAGGAGGCGGCGGAGGGCTGGAGCATTGGTTGGCGCTGGCACCCGGCTCAGGTGTTTGATCGTGCCCGCATCGAGCAATTTCTGCGGGAGTTGGACTGGCGCCGGGCCAAGGCAGTTATCCACAGCTTGGACGGCTGGCAAGCGCTCAATGCCCTGGCTGGACAGCCGTCCTTGCTGTGGAGCCGCAGCGAATGGCGGCGTGACTCGCGGCTGGAGCTGATTTTCGCCGAGCCGCAAGCTCCTGAAGCGCTAAAACAGGCCATGCTGGCCTGCCGCGTCTAGTTACGCCAGCGGTTGTGGTCCTGACGCCACTGGTTCATCTCGACCACGTTATCGTGGTGTGGCGGCGTCTTGATCTCGAACGGGTAGGGCGCCAGTTCGATCTGCATGGTATGGGCGCCGAACTGGGTGACGGTACCGGGGTGGCGCTGTTCGCCGGTCACGGTGAATTCGAAGTTGTACACCCGGGCCAGGCGTTTGCGGCCGTTGGCATCGCGAACAAAGCCGATGCGCTTGAGCGCGACATTGCCATCGAGCAGCTCCAGGTCGAGCTTGGCGCAGTGCTGCTTGACCCGCTCCAGAGCCTTTTCACGCAAGCCGTGGTTATGCCACAACCAAGCGCCTGCCGTGGCCAGCAGCATCAGCACGAAGAGATTTCCCAGGGTCAACATTTACATATGCTCCAACGAGGTATGCCCAGCTTAACTGCCTCCCCGGTCTGTCGTACAGGTGGCATTTAGCGCCATACTGCGCGCCTTGTTTTTCATTCCTACGCTTTCGGAAGACCTGCATGAAACGTACACCGCATCTGCTCGCCATCCAGTCCCACGTGGTTTTCGGCCATGCCGGCAACAGCGCCGCAGTGTTTCCCATGCAGCGGGTCGGGGTGAAGGTCTGGCCGCTCAATACCGTGCAGTTCTCCAACCATACTCAGTATGGCCAGTGGACCGGAGAAGTGCTTGCTCCAGCGCAAATACCTGCACTGGTAGAAGGGATTGCGACGATCGGTGAGCTGGGCAACTGCGATGCGGTGTTGTCCGGCTACCTGGGCAGTGCCGAGCAGGGGCGGGCGATCCTCAGCGGCGTGGCCCGGATCAAGGCGGCCAACCCGCGCGCCTTGTACCTCTGCGACCCGGTGATGGGCCATCCCGAGAAGGGCTGTATCGTTCCGGCCGAGGTCAGCGAGTTTCTGCTCGAAGAAGCGCTGGCCCGTGCTGATGTGCTGTGCCCGAACCAGCTGGAACTGGACAGCTTCTGCGGGCGCCGTGCCGAGTCGTTGCAAGACTGTGTCGACATGGCCCGCAGCCTGCTGGAGCGCGGCCCGAAAGCGGTGCTGGTCAAGCACCTGGCGTACCCGGGGCGTGGCGCGGAAGATTTCGAGATGCTGCTGGTGACCGGCGAAGGGAGCTGGCACATCCGCCGCCCGCTGCTGGCATTCGCCCGCCAGCCGGTAGGCGTTGGTGACCTGACATCAGGCTTGTTCCTGGCGCGCTTGCTGCTCGGCGATGACTGGCTAGCGGCGTTTGAATTCACCGCCGCCGCGGTGCACGAAGTGCTGCTGGAAACCCAGGCCTGTGCCAGCTACGAGCTGGAACTGGTGCGGGCGCAAGATCGCATCGTGCACCCGCGGCTGCGCTTTGCGGCGCAGCCTCTGGCCTTTTAACGGGCGGTCTTAAAGGGCGTCGCCCTTGAGCTCCTGGTAGCGCCTTTCCAGCTCCTGACGGATCAGCCGGCGCTGTTTACCCTGGAGGAAACGGCGCTTCTCTTCGCTGCTTTCAGGCTGGCGCGGCGGCACCGCAACCGGCTTGCGGTCGTCGTCGACGGCGACCATGGTGAAGAAGCAGCTGTTGCTGTGGCGCACCGAACGCTCGCGAATATTCTCAGTGACCACCTTGATGCCGACTTCCATCGAGGTGTTGCCGGTGTAGTTGACCGAAGCGAGGAAGGTCACCAGCTCGCCGACATGCACCGGCTCGCGAAAGACCACCTGGTCGACCGACAGGGTCACCACATAACGACCGGCGTAGCGGCTGGCGCAGGCATAGGCCACTTCGTCGAGGTATTTGAGCAGCGTGCCGCCGTGGACGTTGCCAGAAAAGTTGGCCATGTCCGGGGTCATCAGGACGGTCATCGACAGCTGGGCGTTTCCAGGTTCCATAGTGTGCTCACGGTAAGGTTGCGCTGAGGCGGGGTGGCGATTGCTGTTCACGCTTCTTTCCCCCAATACGATTCCCATCTAAGTAGACGGGACGCTGACAGCGGCCTTGCCGTCACGCTATTTGTGCCATTTGCGGCGATGCTTTGGTCGATCTGTTTCTTCATATTGCACCGGCTTTTCGCGACAAGCGGCGGTGTTAACCTGAAGAAGCCCATGCAAGGTGGGCATTCCTACATTTAAAACGCTATGTACCCGCAACTCAATCAGACAATTCATCGGGTGAGTTGCGGCTTGTCTCTGGATACCAGGTAAGGAGTCCCACGCCGTGCATGCCATCAGCTTTATCCAGGATTTGGCAGTGATCATGCTGGTTGCCGGGGTGGTCACTATCCTCTTCCACCGTTTCAAACAGCCGGTAGTGCTTGGCTACATTGTTGCCGGCTTCATCATCGGCCCGCACACCCCGCCGTTCGGCCTGATTCACGACGAAGAGACGATCAAGACCCTGGCCGAGCTCGGCGTGATCTTCCTGATGTTCTGCCTGGGCCTGGAGTTCAGCCTGCGCAAGTTGTTCAAGGTCGGGGCCACGGCGTTTATCGCCGCGTTCCTGGAAATCGTGCTGATGATCTGGATCGGCTTCGAGATCGGCCGCTGGTTCGGCTGGAACACCATGGACTCACTGTTCCTCGGCGCCATCCTGGCGATTTCCTCGACCACCATCATCGTCAAGGCGCTCAACGACCTGAAGATGAAGAACGAGCGTTTTGCCCAACTGATCTTCGGCGTGCTGATCGTCGAAGACATCCTTGGCATCGGCATCATCGCCTTGCTCTCGGGTATTGCCGTGAGTGGCACGGTGAGCTCGGGCGAGGTGTTTTCCACGGTCGGCAAGTTGTCGCTGTTCATGATCGTTGCCTTGGTCATCGGCATTTTGCTGGTGCCGCGCCTGTTGGCTTACGTGGCCCGCTTCGAAAGCAACGAGATGCTGCTGATTACCGTCCTGGGCTTGTGTTTCGGTTTTTGCCTGTTGGTGGTCAAGCTTGAATACAGCATGGTCCTGGGCGCCTTTCTGATTGGCGCGATCATGGCCGAGTCGCGCCAGTTGCTGAAGATCGAGCGCCTGATCGAACCGGTACGCGACCTGTTCAGCGCCATCTTCTTTGTCGCCATCGGCTTGATGATCGATCCGTCGATCCTGGTCGAGTATGCCTGGCCGATCGTGGTCATCACCATTGCCGTGGTGCTGGGCAAGATGCTGTCCTGCGGCATGGGCGCCTTTATCGCCGGCAACGACGGACGTACCTCTCTGCGGGTCGGGATGGGGCTTTCACAAATTGGCGAGTTCTCGTTCATCATCGCCGCACTGGGCATGACCCTGCAGGTCACCAGCGACTTCCTGTACCCGGTGGCGGTAGCCGTTTCGGCCATCACCACGCTGCTTACCCCGTATCTGATTCGCGCCGCCGACCCGCTGTCGCTGAAGCTCGCCAAGGTCGTGCCGGGGCGCCTGTCGCGGGTGCTGTCGCTGTACGGCGAATGGCTGCGCAGCATCCAGCCCCATGGCCAAGGGGCATTGCTGGCGTCGATGATCCGACGGATTCTGCTGCAGGTGGGGGTGAACCTGGCGTTGGTGGTGGCGATCTTCTTCAGCGGTGGTTATTTCGCCGCGCGCATTGGTGACTACCTGAGCGAATGGGTCAGCGATGTCGGCCAGCAGAAGGCCTTGATCTGGGGCGTGGCGCTGATGCTGTCGCTGCCTTTCCTGATCGCTGCGTACCGCAAGCTCAAGGCGCTGTCGATGCTGCTGGCGGAGATGGGGGTCAAGCCGGAGATGGCCGGGCGCCACACCCAGCGGGTTCGACGGGTGATTGCCGAGGTCATTCCGTTGCTGTCGCTGTTGGTGATCTTTTTGCTGCTGTCGGCGCTGTCGGCCAGCATTCTGCCCACCAGCGAGCTGCTGTTGCTGATCGTGGTAGTCGCGGCAGTGGTGGTGGCGGTGCTGTGGCGCTGGTTCATCCGTGTGCATACACGCATGCAGATCGCTTTGCTGGAGACCCTGGAAAACAACCAGGAAAACCACCAATAAGAGGCGCTTCCTGCGCGGGGCGGTTCGAATGTCCGAGGGGATGGAGCGGTAGCGAAGCGCCACGCGCGGGAAGGCGTGGCGATTCTACGAGCATTAATAGCCAAGAGCCATTATTTTATGCGGGTATTTCTCATTCAGCTTTCCAGCCAGACGTCCCGCGCCCAGTGCCAGACCGATTCCCAGCTTTCCTCGGTAACGATCTCTTCTTCGCCGGACCACAGCACCACGGTGCCGTCCTCTTCGACGCAGTAAAAGTCGTCGCCGTCCTGGCAGATCGGGATCAGGTCGCGCGGCACGCCGGCGTCCCAGGCATTGGCTGCCACGTCCGGCAAATAGGTATGCGACTGCGGGTCGGTGACGGTGACCGGCTCCAGGCTGCCGTAGACCACGTCGCTGACCGTCAGCAGGAATTCCTTGAAGACGAACGGAATGTTGATGAACAACTCTTCTTCGATTTCGACCAGTTGGTCTTCGTCCGGCAACTCCAGCGGCACCGGTACCGGTTCATTGGCTTCTCGGAGCTGTTCGATGACTTCTTCCACGGTTCTATCCTCTAACCTTTACGACACGCTGCGCGTTATACCCTAGTAGCCTGCTGCGCTAAAAGCAAAACCCCGGGACAAGCCCGGGGTTTTTTGTGCAATGCCTCAAGATCAGCCGTTCTGACGGATCCCGGCAACCAGCCAAGGCTGGTTCTCGCCCGGCGCGCGTTCCATGTTCCAGCTTTCGCTGAACGGTTCGCCCTGGTCGAAGCGCGAAGTCTTCGATACACCGCTGAAGGTCAGGGTGGCGATGGTCTTGTCGGCGCGGTCGTCGACACCTTCAAGCTGCACATTTAGGTCGTCGATGTAAGTGGACTGGAAGGCATCACCCAGGTCAGCACGCTCCTGCTTGAGGAACTGCAGCATCTGCGGGGTGACGAACTCGGCGATCTTGTCCATTTCGTTGGCGTCCCAGTGCTGCTGCAGCGACTGGAAGTGGTTGCGGGCAGCCGCCAGGAAGCTCTGCTCGTTGAACCAGGCCGGGGCGTTGATTACCGGACGGGCGGCGGCAGGTGCAGCCGAACCACCGAAGATCGACGGCTGCGCAGGCTGGTGCGCTTCACGCTGGAAAGGCGCGTGGCCGGCGGCGGCCATTTGTGGCTGCTGCTTGCGGCGACGGGCGGCGATGAAGCGGAACGCCAGGAAGGCAATCAGCGCCATGATCAGGATGTCGAAGATCTGCATGCCCTGGAAGCCGTCGCCCATGAACATGGAGGCCAGCAGGCCACCGGCGGCGAGGCCGGCCAGCGGGCCGAGCCAGCGCGAAGCACCGCTGGCGGCGGCAGGTGCGCGACCTGGCGCGGTTGGCGAGGCAGCCGGGGTAGCTGGGGCTGCCTGGCGGGTCTGGTGGGTCGGCGCGGCGCCCGAGCTCTTGCCGCCGCCGAAGCGTTTGGCGTTGGCGTCGAGACTCATCGTCAGGCCGATGCACAGCGCCAAAGCGATGCTAAGAAAACGTTGCATAGAAGGGTATTCCCGTTTTGTGGATTGCACGCGCGTCATGGTGCACAGGTTGTAGGACACATGACCAGCGCCATAATGTTTCCAGCTTTTGCCTGAATGATCTGAATACGCTGTAGGAGCGGGCTTGCCCCGCGATTGCGGCGTGCAAGTCACATTGCATCGCGGGGCAAGCCCGCTCCTACAGGATTTTCTGCTTTACAGCGCTTCGAGCTTGGCGTAACCGAGCATCAGCCACTTGCTGCCTTCGGCAAAGTTGACCTGGACCCGGGCCTGGGCGCCGGAGCCTTCGAAGTTGAGGATCACACCTTCGCCAAATACCGCATGCTGCACCCGCTGGCCAAGGTTGAAGGCGGTCTGCGGGATGTTGGCGTTGGCGAACAGGCTGCTCGAGTTCTGCTGCTGACCGGAGCCGAACGGGCGGCTGACGCTGTTGGACAAGCGCACTTCCTGCACCAGGCCGGCCGGAATTTCGCGTACGAAGCGCGAGACCTTGTTGTAGGTCTCGCTGCCGTACAGCCTGCGGGTTTCGGCGTAGGTCATCACCAGCTGCTGCATGGCGCGGGTGATGCCGACATAGGCCAGGCGGCGTTCTTCTTCAAGACGGCCGGGCTCTTCCAGGCTCATCTTGTGTGGGAACAGGCCTTCTTCCATGCCGACCAGGAAGACGTGAGGGAATTCCAGGCCCTTGGCACTGTGCAGGGTCATCAGCTGGATGCTGTCTTCGTGCTCGTCGGCCTGGGCGTCGCCGGCTTCCAGCGAGGCATGGCCGAGGAAGGCCGCCAGTGGCGACAATTCGGCGTCTTCTTCGCTGTTTTCGAAGTTGCGCGCGGCGCTGACCAGTTCCTCAAGGTTTTCCACCCGGGCCTGGCCTTTTTCGCCTTTCTCTTCCTGGTGATAGACGATCAGCCCGGACTGCTCGATAACCGTCTGGGTCATCAGGTGCAGGGGCATCTCCAGGACTTTGGCGGCAAGGTTCTCGATCATTTCCATGAACGCGCCCAAGGCACTGGCGGCACGGCCTTTGAGCGCCTTGTTGGCGATCAGCAGGCTCATCGACTCCCACATCGAAACCTGGGCGTGGCGCGCGTGCTCGCGAATCGCTTCGACGGTTTTCTCGCCGATACCGCGCGGCGGCACGTTGATCACCCGCTCAAGGGCGGCATCGTTGCCGCGGCCTTCGAGCAGGCGCAGGTAGGCCATGGCGTTCTTGATCTCGGCGCGTTCGAAGAAGCGCTGGCCGCCATAGATGCGATAAGGAATGCGTTCGCGCAGCAGTGCTTCTTCAAGCACCCGCGACTGGGCGTTGGAGCGATAGAGGATGGCGATGTCGCTGCGTGCCAGGCCGGTCTTGAGTGCGCTTTCGATGCTCTCGACCACGTAGCGGGCTTCGTCGTGTTCGTTGAAGGCAGCGTACAGGCTCAGCGGTTCGCCATCGCCGCCATCGGTCCACAGCTCTTTGCCCAGGCGCCCGCTGTTGTTGGCGATCAGGGCGTTGGCCGCCTTGAGGATGCCGGCGGTGGAACGGTAGTTCTGCTCCAGGCGGATCAGCTCGGCGTCAGGGAAGTCGGCGGTGTACTGGTGGATGTTCTCGATCTTGGCACCGCGCCAGCCGTAAATCGACTGGTCGTCATCGCCGACCACCATCAGGCTGTCGCCGCCCTTGGCCAGCAGCCGCAGCCAGGCGTACTGCACGGCGTTGGTATCCTGGAATTCGTCGACCAGCACATGGCGGAAGCGCCGCTGGTAGTGCTCGAGCAGGCCGGGGTGGTCGCGCCACAGGTCCAGGGCGCGCAGCAGCAGCTCGGAGAAGTCGATGACGCCGGCGCGCTGGCAGGCTGCCTCGTAGGCTTCATAAATGCTGCGCATGGTGCCCAGGAACAGGTCGCCGCTGGCTTGGATATGTTGCGGGCGCAGGCCTTCGTCTTTCTGGCCGTTGATGAACCACTGTGCCTGGCGCGCCGGCCAGCGCTGTTCATCCAGGCCCAGCTCGCGGATTACGCGTTTGACCAGACGCTGCTGGTCGTCGCTGTCGAGGATCTGGAAGTTCTGGTTCAGCCCGGCCTCTTGCCAGTGCGCGCGCAACAGGCGGTGCGCCAGGCCGTGGAAGGTGCCGACCCACATGCCGGCCGGGTTGATGCCCATCAGCTGTTCGATACGCTGGCGCATCTCGGCAGCGGCCTTGTTGGTGAAGGTCACCGACAGGATCGAGTGCGGCGAGGCCTGCACCACCTGGATCAACCAGGCGATGCGGTGCACCAGCACACGGGTCTTGCCGGAGCCGGCACCGGCCAGGACCAACTGACGACCGACCGGCGCAGCTACAGCCTGGCGTTGGGCGTCGTTGAGAGAGTTCAACAGGAGAGAGAGATCATCGCGCATCCGGCCATTTTAGGGGCGCAGGCGACCCTTGGGCAAATATACAGTAGAAAAACTTGGCGCTGACGACCGGCCGGTCACCGGCTGCAGCCCAAGGCCTGCGTGCTTGAGCACCTGCCGTCGGGAAATGCGATGAAATAATTATGATCCAGAGCAGTTTGGCCCAGGGGCTTGCTTGTGTATGCTCCGTGCACGTTTAAGGCTAACCATTACAAGAACACCGCCTATGACACTCGGTTCCGACTCCCTGAGCGCCCCAGCCCAAGCGCGCCGGAGTATTCGCAAACACTTCGCACCGCAACTGGCTGTCGAGCGCACCCGCCTGCTGTATCAAGGCTCGTTGCTGCCGACCCTGTTCATGCTGCTCAACGGCCTTGTCTGTGCCTGGCTGCTATGGAACCCGGCGCGTTACCTGCTGGTCAGCGTCTGGGTGGTCTGGCTGATGGCGCTGGTGGCGTTGCGGGTGATCCAGGTGGCCGCTTTCGATGCTGCCATGCCCGATCGGCAAGCCCAGCCGACCTGGTGGCGGATGTTTTTGCTCGGTTCGGCCTTCAGCGGCCTGACCCTGGCCAGCGCGGCGATTGCCCTGGTGCCGGTGGACAACTTCGTCCAGCAGGCCTGGGTGTTTGGCCTGCTGGGGGCGGCGACGCTATCGGCCAGCGTTGCCTATGCCGTCAGCCTGCCGGCGTTTCTCAGTTTTACCTTGCCCTGCCTGCTGCCGCCGATTGCTTTCCTGTTCTGGAGTGGCGACGAACAGCAGCGCGGCTGGGGCTGGCTTGGGCTGATTCTGTTGATTGCGCTGTCGGTGGTGGCCTGGCAGGTCAACCGGCTGATCGAACGCGGATTGCTGCGACGCTTTCAGAATCAGGAGCTGATCGAACACCTGCAAGCGGCGCAAAGCCGCAGCGAGAGCCTCAACCAGGCATTGGCCGAGGAGGTCGAACAGCGCCGGTTGATCGAGGAACAGCTGCGTGAGGCGCAGGTTGGGCTGGAGTCGCGGGTGGCCCAGCGCAGCCAGGAACTCGATGTCGCCAACCAGGCCCTGAGCAAAAGCGAGCAGCGCCTGGCCCTGGCGCTAGAGGCCAGCGAGCTGGGGCTTTGGGACTGGAACCTGGACACCGACGAGATCCACCACACGCAATTGCGCGAGCTGTTTGGCCTGGAGCCTGAACAAGTCCAGGAAATGCTCGCGCACCTCAAGCCACGTTTGCATCCCGATGACGTGCCGCTGCTCAAGCGTACCCTGGTCGAACACCTCAAGGGCCGCAGCGAGGACTACCGCATCGACTACCGGGTGCGTCACCGCCAGGGCCATTGGTGCTGGATTGAGGACCGTGGCCGGGCGGTGGAACGTGATGCCAGCGGGCGGGTGCTGCGCATGCTCGGCACCCGCCGGGAAATCAGCGCGCAAAAAGCCCAGGAGGAACAGCAGCGTCTGGCCGCCACGGTGTTTGAAGCCGCCAGTGAAGGCATTGTGATTCTTGACCCTGACTATGTACTGCTGGCCGTCAATCAGGCCTTCTGCCGGGTTACCGGCTACAGCCGCGAAGAACTATTGCAAGGGCGGTTGCTGGAGCTGGCGTGCAGCCTTGATGCTCGTCGACATTCACAGGCTATCGAACTGGCCCTGGAGCAACAGGGCAGCTGGCAAGGCGAACTGGTCGAGGCGCGCAAGAACGGTGAGCTTTATCCTCAGTGGCTGCAGCTTAACGGTGTACGTGATGCCCGCGGCAACCTGACCAGCATCGTCGGCTTCTTTACCGACCTGTCGGCGCGCCGTGAGTCTGAAGAGCGCCTGCGCTACCTGGCTCACTATGATGAACTGACGGGCCTGGCCAACCGCGCCTTGTTCCGCCTGCGCCTGCATGAGGCCGGCGAGCGCCTGCGCCAGAGCGGTCGCGGCCTGGCCCTGCTGCACATCGACCTGGACCGCTTCAAGCTGCTCAACGACAGCCTTGGCCATGAAGTTGCCGACCATTTGCTCAAGCAGATGGCCCAGCGCATCAGTAATGCCATGCCCGAGGCCGACACCGTGGCGCGGCTTTCCGGCGACGAGTTTGCCGTGCTGTTCGATGCCTACAGCAACCTGTCGAGCCTGGTGCGAGTGGCTAGCCGCCTGCTCGACAAGCTACGCGTACCCCTGCGGGTCGATGGTCACGAGCTGGTGATCAGCGCTTCGGTGGGCATTAGCCTGCTGGCCGACACCTCGCGGGATGTCACGGTGCTGGTCAGCCAGGCCAATACCGCCATGCAGCACGCCAAGCACCTGGGTGGCGACAACTTCCAGTTCTACACCGAGAGCCTGCAGGCCAGCACACTGCAGCGCCTGCAGCTGGAAAACCACCTGCGCAAGGCCATCGAAGAGCGGCAACTGCAGGTCTACTACCAACCCAAGCTGTGCCTGGCCACCGGCCGCCTGCATGCGGCCGAGGCGCTGGTGCGCTGGCAGCATCCGCAGTGGGGCATGGTGCCGCCGTCGGACTTCATCGGCCTGGCCGAAGAAACCGGGCTGATTGCGCCGATGGGCGAATTCGTCCTGCGCCAGGCCTGCTGGCAGGCTTGCGAGTGGCAGCGCATGGGCCTTGCGCCGATTCGCGTGTCGGTGAACTTGTCGGTATATCAGTTGCGCCAGGGCAAGCTGGTCAGCCTGGTGCGCCAGGTTTTGGAAGAAAGCGGCCTGGCCCCGCACTTGCTGGAGCTGGAACTGACCGAGAGCCAGTTGCTCGACAGCGTCGAGCACATCATCGCCACCTTCCGCCAATTGCATGAGCTGGGGGTGAAGCTTGCGATCGACGACTTTGGCACCGGCTATTCATCGCTCAGCTACCTCAAGCGTTTCCCGGTGGACTACGTGAAGATCGATCAGGCCTTTATCCGGGGCCTGCGCGAGGGCAGCGAGGACGCGGCGATCACCCGGGCAATCATCGCCATGGCCCAGAGCCTGGACCTGCAGGTGGTTGCCGAGGGCGTCGAGACCGCTGAACAGCTGGACTTCCTGCGCAAGCAAGGCTGCAACGAAGTGCAGGGCTACCTGATCAGCCGGCCGGTGCCGGCGCAGGAACTGGCCGGTTTACTGGCCAGCCGCTACAGCTTTTAAAGGTGCCAGGCGCGGCCCTGGTGGGCCAGCAGGCTGTGGGCCTGGTCCGGGCCGTTACTACCGGCGTGGTAGGGGCGCGGGGCCTGGAAGTGTTCCTGCCAGCCGTTAAGGATCGGGTCGATCCAGGCCCAGGCCGCCTCGACCTCGTCACGGCGCATGAACAGCGTCGAGTCGCCTTCGAGCACATCCAGCAATAGCCGCTCATAGGCGTCCCAGCGACGGGTCTGGCCGAATACCTGGGCCAGGTTGAGGTTCAGTTCCACCGGCTCCAGGCGCATGCCCTTGCCGGGGGTCTTGGTCATCATTTGCAGGCTGATGCGCTCGTCGGGTTGTAGCTGGATCAGCAGCTGGTTGGCCTGATCGCCGTCGAACAGGCGGTGGGGTACCGGCTTGAACTGGATGACGATCTGCGACGAGCGCTTGGCCAGGCGTTTGCCGGTGCGCAAGTAGAAGGGCACGCCGGCCCAGCGCCAGTTGTTGATGTGGGCTTCTACGGCGACAAAGGTCTCGGTATCGCTGTCGTTGTCGACATCTTTCTCGAAGTAATAGGCTGGTACTTCCTGGCCGCCGATCTTGCCGGCGCTGTACTGGCCGCGCACGGTCTTGTCCTGCACGTCCTGGCCGGTGATCGGTTGCAGGGCCTTGAGGATCTTCACCTTCTCGTCGCGAACCGCTTCAGCCTCGAATTGTGCCGGCGGCTCCATGGCCACCAGGCACAGCAGCTGCAGCAGGTGGTTCTGCAGCATGTCGCGGGTGGCGCCGGCGCGGTCGTAGTAGGCGCCACGGTTTTCGACGCCGAGGGTTTCACAGACGCTGATCTGCACATGATCGACCTGGTTGTTGCGCCACACCGGCTCGAGCAAGGCATTGGCAAAGCGCAGGGCCATGAGGTTCTGCACCGTTTCCTTGCCCAGGTAGTGATCGATACGAAACACCTGCGACTCGGCGAACACCGCGCCGAAGGCCTCGTTGATCGCCGTGGCCGACTCCAGCGAGTGGCCGATGGGTTTTTCCAGGACGATGCGCGCATCGTGATCGGCAAGCCCGGCGATTTTCAGGTGGTTGGCAATCGGCACGAACAGGTTCGGTGCGGTGGCCAGGTAGTAGATCCGGGTCAGGCCGCCGGCTTCACCAAGAAAGCGCGCCAGGCGGACGAAATCGGCGCTTTGCGAGGCGTCCATGGGGAAGTAGTCCAGGCGCGCCGAGAACCGCGCCCAGACATCCTCGTCGAAGTCGGCACGGGCAATCTGTGCCCGGCAACGGCGTTCGGCGAGTTTGAGGAATTGATTACGTGGCAGATTGCTGCGGGCCAGGGCGATGATGCGCACGGCGGGGTGCAGGCGAGCCTCGCGATACAGGTGGTAGAGCGCCGGAAGCAGTTTATGCAGGGCCAGGTCACCGGTGCCGCCGAACACCATGATGTCGCAAGGGATAGTCAATACCACCACTCTCCTAGTTCGTTTAGCTGGGCGGGTCGCCGGTCATGTAGTATAACTACAAGAAAGCTACAACCCGGTCAGTCGATCATAACCGAGTCCTGCCCTTGAATCTGTTGCAACACATCGCCCAGTCGCGCCATCTGCTACGCAAATCGGAACTCAAGGTTGCCGATCACGTGCTGCTTGATCCAGCGGCCGTCATGCATAGCTCCATGGCCGACCTTGCCCACAGCGTCGGCATCAGCGAGCCGACCATCGTGCGTTTTTGCCGTGCGATCGGTTGTTCCGGTTTCCAGGACCTCAAGCTCAAGCTGGCCCAGAGCCTGGCGGCGGGCGCGAGTTTTGGCCAGTTCGCCATTCACGAAGACGACTCGGTTGCCGACTACAGCCTGAAGATCTTCGACACCACCCTGCATACCCTGATGGAAGTGCGCGAGCACCTCGATCCACAGGCTTTGCAGCGTGCGGTATCCGCCATGGCCCAGGCCCAGCGTGTCGAGTTCTACGGTTTTGGTGCCTCCGGCGCGGTAGCGGCCGATGCCCAGCACAAGTTCTTCCGCCTGCTGCTGACGGCGGCGGCGTATTCCGACCCGCACATGCAGGCGATGTCGGCGGTCACCCTCAAACCGGGCGATGTGGCCATCTGCATTTCCCAGTCGGGGCGCTCCAAAGACCTGCTGATCACCGCCAACCTGGTGCGTGAAAGCGGCGCCACGCTGATCACCCTGTGCCCGAGCCAGACGCCGTTGGCGGAGCTGTCGACCGTCAACCTGGCCATCGATGTGCACGAAGACACCGAAATCTACACCCCGCTGACCTCGCGCATTGCCCACCTGGTGGTGATCGACGTGCTGGCCATGGGCGTGGCCATGGCCCGCGGGCCGAGCCTGGTCAACCACCTCAAGAGCGTCAAGCGCAGCTTGCGCAGCCTGCGCCTGTCGCCCAAGTCGATCAAGGCGATGGACGACTGAGACCTGTAGGCGCGGGTTCATTGATTTGTCATTGGCCCGCCGCCAAACCGTAATGCCACGACGTCAGGCTGAAGCTCCCGCACTCGATAAGGGAGATATGCAATGGCTCGTGAATTCGATGGCTCGTACCAACCCAACGCCAAATCCCGCAAACAGCAGGAAAAAGACCAGCGCCGCATGGAGTTTCGCCGCGCGATCGAAAGCTACTCCGAGCAGCGCCGTCTGCTGCAGGACATCACCGACTACCCCGACTTGCAGGCCGTCAGCGTGTGGCAGGTATCGGCGGCAGAATCCCCGAGAAACGCTCAACAAGCCCGCTGATCTGTGCACGTTCGCTGCGAATGAACGCTAGAAAGGCCAGGGCCACCGGCGATTGCCGCTTGGCCTTGGACTGCACCACACACCAGCTGCGGTACAGCGGCAGCTCTTCGACCGGCAGCTCGCGCAGCACGCCGGTGGCCAGTTCCAGGTTCAATGCATGGCGGGTCAGCAGGGCGATGCCCAGGCCGGCAATCACGCACTCGCGCTGGGCATCGGCCGAGGCCACTTCCAGCGTCTGAGTGAAGTGCACGCGCTTTTCCTTGAAGTACTCTTCGCAAGCCTTGCGTGTGCCCGAGCCCTGTTCGCGTACCAATAGGGTGTGCGGCTCAAGGTCTTGCAAACGCAGGCTGTCGAGCTTGCACAGCGGATGATCGGGCGGCGCCACGGCAACGATCGGATTGTTGAGGAACGGCAGGAACTCCAGGCCCATGTCCTGGGGCACCATGGACATAATGATCAGGTCATCACGGTTGTCCGAGAGGCGACGTATGGCCTGGGCGCGGTTGACCACCGTGAGGGTAAGATTGACCTCGGGGTGCAAACGCTTGAAGGCCGCGAACAGATGCGGGACGAAGTACTTGGCGCTGGATTCGACCGCCAGCTTCAATTGCCCCTGCAGCGAGCCCTGCATGTCGGAGAGCTGCATGTCGAGGCTCTCCAGGCGCCCGAAGATATCGCGGCTGGCGCGTTGCAGCGCTTCAGCGGCTTCGGTCAGGTAGAGCTTCTTGCCGACATACTCGAACAGCGGCTGGCCGACCAGTTCTTCCAATTGGCGGATCTGTAGACTAACGGCAGGTTGCGTCAGGTTCATCTCCTCGGCTGCCCGGCTGTAGGAACGCAAATCACAGACCTCATTGAAGATCTGAAGTTGACGCAATGTCATACGCATCAATGACTTACGCATTTCTCTCAAGCCCCGGCAAAACCTTGTAACAGCACTATAAGCTTTTGCTTATGCACACCCTAATAAATATTGATTTTTGTTTATCCAGAGACAGCGCTAGGGTAAAGATGCGACTGGCCAGCGACGATTGGTCACGCGCCGACCGGCGTTGCCGGCTCGTTTGTTCTAGCGGCCTTGGGAATACTCCAGTGATAAAAAAGATCCTGATCGCCAACCGCGGTGAAATTGCTGTTCGAATCGTGCGTGCCTGCGCCGAGATGGGCATCCGTTCCGTGGCGATCTACTCCGACGCCGACCGCCATGCCTTGCACGTCAAACGTGCCGACGAGGCCCACAGCATTGGTGCCGAGCCCCTGGCCGGCTACCTGAACCCGCGCAAGCTGGTGAACCTGGCCGTGGAAACCGGTTGTGATGCGCTGCATCCCGGTTATGGTTTTCTGTCTGAGAACGCTGAACTTGCGGACATCTGTGCCGAACGCGGTATCAAATTCATAGGCCCGGCGGCTGAAGTCATTCGCCGCATGGGTGACAAGACCGAAGCCCGCCGCAGCATGATCAAGGCCGGTGTGCCGGTGACCCCGGGCACTGAAGGCAACGTCGCCGATATCCACGAAGCGCTGCTCGAAGGCGACCGCATCGGTTACCCGGTGATGCTCAAGGCCACTTCCGGCGGTGGCGGCCGCGGTATTCGCCGCTGCAACAGCCGTGAAGAGCTGGAGCAAGCCTTCCCGCGGGTAATCTCCGAAGCGACCAAGGCCTTCGGTTCTGCGGAAGTGTTCCTGGAAAAATGCATCGTCAACCCGAAACACATCGAGGCGCAAATCCTCGGTGACAGCTTTGGTAACGTCGTCCACCTGTTCGAGCGCGACTGCTCGATCCAGCGCCGCAACCAGAAGCTCATTGAAATTGCCCCAAGCCCGCAACTGACCCCTGAACAGCGTGCCTATATCGGCGACCTGTCGGTGCGCGCGGCCAAAGCCGTGGGCTACGAGAACGCCGGTACCGTGGAGTTCCTGCTCGCCGATGGCGAGGTGTACTTCATGGAGATGAACACCCGGGTGCAGGTGGAACACACCATCACCGAAGAAATCACCGGTATCGACATTGTTCGCGAGCAGATCCGTATTGCCTCCGGCCTGCCGCTGTCGGTCAAGCAGGAAGACATCCAGCACCGCGGCTTTGCCCTGCAGTTCCGGATCAACGCCGAAGACCCGAAGAACAACTTCCTGCCCAGCTTCGGCAAGATCACCCGTTACTACGCCCCCGGCGGCCCCGGCGTGCGCACCGACACGGCGATCTATACCGGCTACACCATTCCACCGTTCTACGACTCGATGTGCCTGAAACTGGTGGTCTGGGCGCTGACCTGGGAAGAAGCCATGGACCGCGGTCTGCGGGCCCTGGACGACATGCGTGTGCAGGGGGTGAAGACCACGGCTGCCTATTACCAGGAAATCCTGCGCAATCCGGAATTTCGCAGTGGTCAGTTCAATACCAGCTTCGTTGAAAGCCATCCGGAACTGACCAACTACTCGATCAAGCGCAAACCCGAAGAGCTGGCCCTGGCCATCGCCGCCGCCATCGCCGCACATGCGGGCTTATGAATAAGCCAGCTGCAAGTTGTTAGCTGCAAGCGACAAGTCAGAGCCGATCGGCTTTTTCTTGCGGCTTGTAGCTTGAAGCTTGCCGCTATGAGGAGATAAGAATGTCCAAGAAGATCTTTGTCACTGACACAATCCTGCGCGACGCCCACCAGTCCCTGCTGGCCACCCGCATGCGTACCGAAGACATGCTGCCGATCTGCGACAAGCTCGACAAGGTCGGCTACTGGTCGCTGGAAGTCTGGGGCGGCGCGACCTTCGACGCCTGCGTGCGCTTCCTCAAGGAAGACCCGTGGGAGCGCCTGCGCAAACTGCGTGCGGCACTGCCCAACACCCGCCTGCAGATGCTCCTGCGCGGGCAGAACCTGCTGGGCTACCGCCACTACAGCGATGACGTGGTCAAAGCCTTCGTCGCCAAGGCGGCGGTCAACGGCATTGACGTGTTCCGCATCTTCGACGCCATGAACGATGTGCGTAACCTGCGCGTGGCCATCGAAGCGGTCAAGGCCGCTGGCAAGCACGCCCAGGGCACTATTGCCTACACCACCAGCCCGGTACACACCATCGACGCCTTCGTCGCCCAGGCCAAGCAGATGGAAGCCATGGGTTGCGACTCGGTGGCCATCAAGGACATGGCCGGCCTGCTGACTCCCTTCGCCACCGGCGAGCTGGTCAAGGCGCTGAAGGCCGAGCAGTCGCTGCCGGTGTTCGTCCATTCCCACGACACCGCCGGCCTGGCTGCCATGTGCCAGCTCAAGGCGATCGAGAACGGCGCCGACCATATCGACACCGCCATCTCCAGCTTCGCCTGGGGCACTAGCCACCCGGGCACCGAGTCGATGGTCGCGGCCCTCAAGGGCAGCGAGTTCGACACCGGCCTGAGCCTGGAATTGCTGCAGGAAATCGGCCTGTACTTCTATGCCGTGCGCAAGAAGTACCACCAGTTCGAAAGCGAATTCACCGCCGTCGACACCCGCGTGCAAGTCAATCAGGTACCGGGCGGGATGATTTCCAACCTGGCCAACCAGCTCAAGGAGCAGGGCGCGCTCAACCGCATGAACGAAGTGCTGGCGGAAATCCCGCGGGTGCGCGAAGACCTCGGCTTCCCGCCGCTGGTGACCCCGACCTCGCAGATCGTCGGTACCCAGGCGTTCTTCAACGTGCTCGCCGGCGAGCGCTACAAGACCATCACCAACGAGGTGAAGCTGTACCTGCAAGGCGGTTACGGCAAGGCTCCGGGTGTGGTCGACGAAAATCTGCGGCGCCAGGCCATCGGTAGCGAAGAAGTCATCGACGTGCGCCCGGCCGATTTGCTCAAGCCGGAAATGGCCAAGCTGCGCAACGACATCGGCGCCCTGGCCAAGTCGGAAGAAGACGTACTGACCTACGCCATGTTCCCGGACATCGGGCGCAAGTTCCTCGAAGAGCGTGAGGCCGGCACCCTGACCCCTGAAGTGCTGCTGCCGATTCCGGAAGCCGGCGCCGTGGCCTCGGCCGGCGGCGAAGGCGTGCCGACCGAATTCGTCATCGACGTGCACGGCGAGACCTACCGGGTGGATATCACCGGTGTCGGCGTCAAGGCCGAAGGCAAGCGTCACTTCTACCTGTCCATCGACGGCATGCCGGAAGAAGTGGTGTTCGAGCCGCTCAACGAATTTGTCGGCGGTGGCAGCAGCAAACGCAAGCAGGCCAGCGCCCCTGGCCATGTCAGTACCACCATGCCGGGCAATATCGTCGATGTGCTGGTCAAGGAAGGCGATACGGTCAAGGCCGGCCAGCCGGTGCTGATCACCGAGGCGATGAAGATGGAGACCGAGGTGCAGGCGGCAATCGCCGGCAAGGTCACCGCCATTCACGTGGCCAAGGGCGACCGGGTCAACCCGGGCGAGATCCTGATCGAGATCGAGGGCTGATTTTCAGGCCCTCATCTACAAGCGGTTAACCTCTGGGGGGCGTATGCCTCCCTTTTTTTGCCTGCTCCTACCGGCACGCCTCCAAGGTCTGTAGCTGTCCCTCGGGCCGCTGGTTATCTGCCGCCAACCAACGTTCGAACCCCGCCGCAATCGCCGGCCATTCATCATCGGTAATCGAGAACCAGGCGGTGTCGCGGTTTCGGTCCTTGATCACCATGTGCTTGCGAAACACCCCCTCGAAGGTGAAGCCAAAGCGCAGCGCGGCGCGCTTGGAGCGGGCGTTGTCGTTGTTGCATTTCCATTCCAGGCGGCGGTTGCCCAGCTCGAACGCCAGTTTGCCAAGCAGGTACACCGCTTCGGTGCCTTTAGGTGTGCGCTGCATGGCAGCACCAAAGGCGATATGGCCAATCTCGATGCGGCCCTGTTCGGGCACGATCGACATCAGGCTGAGGATGCCCTGGGTCTGGCCGCTGGCCAGGTCAATGACACTGTAGAACAGCGGATCGCTGCTGGCGGCATTGGTGTCAAGCCAGTGATCGAAGTCTTCGCGCTCGGTGAACGGACCGTAGGCCAGGTAGTCCCACAGTGTGCGGTCGGCCTGGGAGCCCTGGAACACTTCCCAGAGGTCTTCGGTGTCGCGCTTGGGGTCGAGTTTTTCCAGGCGCACGAAGCGCCCGGTCAATGTTGCAGGTTGCGGGCGCTTGGCCGGATGCCAGTGCAATGGGCTGCTCATGGGGTGGCTCCTCTGGCTTACAGCGGTTTGCGAAACTGGATGAAGCCGGGCCGCTCGGCGACCTGCTCGTACAGGCTGATGGCCGTGGCGTTGGTTTCGTGGGTCAACCAGTGCACCTTGGCGCAACCTGCCGCCTTTGCCGTAACGTAGACGTATTCGATCAGCTGGCGGCCGATACCCAGGCCGCGTTGCTCACTTTGCACGTAGAGGTCCTGCAGGTAGCAGGAGTTCTCGATGCTCCAGTTGGAGCGGTGATAGATCCAGTGGACCATGCCCAGTGCCTTGCCGTCGACCCAGGCCAGGGCGGCGTTGGTCGGCTCGGCCGGGTCGAGCATGCGCGCCCAGGCCACGGCGCTGACCTCGTCATCGATACGGGTTTCGTAGAATTGTTGATAGGCCTGCCATAGCGGTAGCCAGGCGCTGTGATCGTCGGCGGTGACAGGGCGGATGGTGACGTTAGGCATAGGTGTGTTCCTTCAAGGTTGGCCCATCAGGGCTGCCAATTGGTTGTCCAGAGGATCGCTGCTGTTGGCCAGGCCGGTGCGCACGCCTTCGATGTCGATGGCCGAACGGTTCTGGCTGAGTTTGCGTGTGCCTTGCAGGCGCTCGATGGGCAGGGCGAAGCCGACGATTGCCTTGAGCATGCCGGCCATGTAGTCGGCAGGCGCTTCGTCCACCGACCAGGGTTTGGCCTGGCGTTGTTCGTGGTGATCACTCAGGCGGCGGACGATCTCCAGCAGACGCTCGGCGTCATGGAAAACCTCAGCCTTGCCCCAGGCGTGCACAGCCACGTAGTTCCAGGTCGGAACCGTGCGCGGATCGTCGACCTTGCTGGGGTAGTAGCCGGCGCTGACATAAGCATCGGGCCCGGCAAACACCAGCAGCGCCTCGGCGCCGTTGGCCAGATCCTGCCATTGCTTGTTGGCGCGGGCGAAGTGGCCGTACAGGGTGCCGTTGCTGCCCTGTTTGCGATCCAGCAGCAGCGGCAGGTGACTGGCCTGCAAGCCCTGTTCACCGTGGGTGACCAATACGGCCAGGCGCGTTTGCTCGATCTGCTGGTGCAGACGCTCGAGGTCGGTTTCCTTGTAGCTCGAAGGTGTGAACATGTGGATTGTCCTTGGCGAATGGCTCAATCCTAGGCAGGCTATTGGACTAAGGTAAGAGCCATTTCCAGCTAATTTTATAGGTCCATTGTCATGAGCGAGCGCCCCTTCACCTTGCCGTTCGACCCGACTGGTATCGTCCTTGATCGCCGCCAGGGGCTCAGCCGCCAGCTTTACCAGGCGCTTCGCATGCGCGTGCTGGACGGTCGCCTGAGCAGTGGCACGCGCTTGCCGGCCAGCCGTGATATGGCTGCGGCGCTGTCGTTGTCGCGCAACAGCGTGGTGCGTGCCTACGACCAGTTGTACGCTGAAGGCTATATCGAAAGCCGGGTCGGCGATGGCACCTATGTCAGCCAGCTGCCAAAACTATCCACAAAAGTATCCACAGGGTTATCCCTGGGTTTTTCCACAGGGTTATCCACAAAAACAGCAAATAACACTGTGGATTCATCCAGCAAACTTATCCACAATGGTCCTTGCAACCGTCTGGAAAGCCACCATTTACCGCCACCGAAAAGTGGTCCGCCACGGGCTTTTCGCGTCGGTTTGCCGGCGTTCGATTTGTTCCCGTTCGACGTCTGGGCCAAGCTCCAGGCGGGTTTCTGGCGCAACCCCGATCGCGCTGTTTTGGGCTATGGCGATCCGGCTGGAGAGCCGCAACTTCGTCAATTGATCGCGACCTATTTGCGTCGATCTCGCGGACTTTCCTGCACGGCTGAACAAATTGTGATCACCAGTGGCGCACAGCAGGCCATCAGCCTTTGTGCACAGCTGTTATTGGAGCCTGGCGAAGTGGTGGCTGTGGAAAACCCCGGTTACCGCGCTGCTGGAAACGCCTTCGCCTTGACCGGGGCAAAAGTGCAAGGCGTGGCGGTCGACGATGAGGGCCTGGACTGCGCTGCGCTCAATGCCGTGGAACATTGTCGCCTCAGCTATGTGACGCCATCGCACCAGTATCCGACCGGCGTCACCATGAGCCTGGCCCGTCGTCTGCAGTTGCTGGCCTGGGCCGAGCGCAAGGACGGCTGGATCATCGAAGATGACTACGACGGTGAGTACCGCTACAGCGGCGACCCGCTAGCACCTCTGGCGGCGCTGGATCGCAGTGGGCGGGTGTTATATGTCGGCACCTTCGGCAAGATAGCCTTTCCGGCGCTGCGCCTGGGTTACCTGGTGCTGCCCAGGCAGTTGGTGCAGGTGTTTTCCCGCTGCCGGGCGCTGGCCGTGCGCCACTCTGAAATAGGCACTCAGGCAGTGATGGCCCAGTTCATGGCCCAGGGGCATTTTCAACGGCATATCCGGCGCATGCGCAAAGCGGCGCTCAGCCGAAGAAATACGTTGGTGGCAGGATGGCCACAGGGCATCAGCGGTATCGGCCCGCTGCCACATGTAGCTGCAGGTCTACATGTGGCAGTGCGGGTGGATTCGCTTGCGCGCGAACGTGCGTTGATCGGGCAAGCCGAAAGCGTGGGCGTCGAGATTAACGGCTTGAGTGATTTCTGGCTGCCAGGCTCGGATACGCCGGAGGATGAGCATGCTGGGCTGGTTCTGGGGTTTGCCGCTGTCCCGGAAGCTGCAATTGAGGTCGCAGTGCGGCATTTGGCTGAAGTTTGGGGCCACTCAAAGAGCTGAAGGGATTTACAGTGAGTTCATTCGCTGGGCAGGTGTTACATACCTGTTGGGCTAAATTTTTAGGTTACAAGTTAAATTTTTAACTTGATTGACGTTGCCTTCTCACGTGGTAGAACTTTCATGGGCTCAGGGTAAGCCTGTGCTATTTCAGTTCAAGATTGTTACGTCATTTAATTCGAAAATCATTAGTCACACTTTTATTGGTGGCGCGGCGTGTTAGCTCGCCTGATGGTTTTTGCTCTGTATATAGGGTCAATAATGAAAGAATCCCATAAACACTGCATGAAAGCGGCCTTGAAGGAATTCAGCAAGCCTGGAAAACGAAATTTTTCGATACCTGCAGGTGATAGTTTCACTGCGGTGATCGATGGTGAGCCCTTCGTTGCAACAGACGTCCGTGGCTTCCACAGCTTCGGTGTAAGAATTGTCGTAGGGTTGATTGATGAAGGTAGTGAGCGCCGCTACATCACGGTGGCAGCCGATGATTACCTGGCGGCCGGCGAATATGATGTAACGCTTGAAGGAGAAGTTACCATCGGTTATGTCGTCGAGAACCCTGAGGGTAATAACGAATACTTCGCAGAGACGGGCTGTATCGCCATGTCGAGTGCGGCAAATACCGAATTTTCCGGGCAGTTCAATGCAACACTGGTCGAAAGTTCGCCGTACAAGGCGATTACCGAAGCCTGTTTCAAGGTCGGTCAAACTGTCGAATTGTCCTGACGGATAGGTTCGACATACCTCCCGCCATTGTTGGCGGGAGGTATTGCGGTTATTTGCCGGACTTTATCTTGCTCCAGGCGCGGGTGCGTGCGCGCTCGGCATCCCGCGGCAGCGGTTGCAGGGTATAAAGCTTGGCCATGGCTTCTTCGGTGGGGTACAGATTGGGGTTATTGCGGATGGCCGGGGCAACCCGTTCGGTGGCGTCCTTGTTCGGGTTGGGGTAACCGACAAAGTCGCTGATGGGCGCGATCACCTTTGGCTGCAGCAGGTAGTTGATGAAGGTGTAGGCATCTTCCGGGTTGGCCGCGCCTTTGGGGATTGCCAGCATGTCGAACCAGATTGGCGCACCTTCCTTGGGCAGACGCATGTCGACGACCACGCCGTTCTTCGCCTCGCTGGCGCGGTTGGCGGCCTGGGAGAAGCTGCCGGAGTAGCCGACCGCTACGCAGATGTCGCCATTGGCAATATCCGCCATGTATTTGGAGGAATGGAAGTAGGTGACGTGCGGGCGGATTTTCAACAGTAGCTCTTCGGCCTTTTTGTAATCAGCAGGTTTCGTGCTGTTCGGTGGCAGGCCGAGGTACTGCAGGGCCAGTGGCAGGATTTCAGAGGGTGAATCAAGCAAGGCCACGCCGCACTGCTTGAGCTTGGCGATGTTCTCCTCCTTGAAGATCAGGTCCCAGCTGTCGACCGGGGCGTTGTCGCCCAGCGCCGCCTTGACCTTGGCCGGGTTGAAGCCGATCAGCACGGTGCCGTACATGTAGGGCACGGCGAACTGGTTGCCGGGGTCGTTGGCCTCGATCAGCTTCATCAGCTTCGGGTCCAGGTGCTGCCAGTTCGGCAACTTGCTGCGGTCCAGGGGCTGGAATACCCCGGCTTCGATCTGCTTGGCCAGGAACACGTTGGACGGCACCACCACGTCGTAGCCGGAGTTGCCGGTCAACAGCTTGGCTTCCAGGGCTTCGTTGGTGTCGAAGATGTCGTAGATGAGTTTGACCTGGCTGTCTTTCTGGAAGTCCACCAGGGTTTGCGGGGTGATGTAGTCGAACCAGTTGTAGACCCGCAGGGTGCGTTGTTCGGCAGCTTGCAGGCTACCGGCGAGCAGGGTGCTGCACAGCAGCGGGGCGAGCAGGCGCTGGAGTCGGGTCATGCTTGAGCTTCCTGTTGGGCGCGTTCGAAACCTTCGAGTACGTTCACCGCGTTGATGCCGATTTCCTCGACCGCATAACCGCCTTCCATGACGAACAGCGTCGGCTTGCCGAGGCGGGCAATGCGTTCGCCCATCTGCAGGTAGTCGGGGCTGTCGAGCTTGAACTGGGAAATCGGATCGTCCTTGAAGGTATCCACGCCCAAGGAAATTACCAGCACGTCCGGGCCGTAGGCGGCGATGCGCTCACAGGCCTCGTCCAGGGCCTTGCTCCAGGTCGGCCAGTCACTCCCGGCTGGCAGCGGGTAGTTGACGTTGTAGCCCAGACCCTCGCCTTCGCCGCGCTCGTCGGCATAGCCGAGAAAGAACGGGAATTCGGCCTGCGGATCACCATGGATCGAGGCGAAGAACACATCGCTGCGCTGGTAGAAGATTTCCTGGGTGCCGTTGCCGTGGTGGTAGTCGACATCGAGGATAGCCACCTTGCGCCGGCCCTGGTCGAGGAACGCCTGGGCGGCGATGGCGGCGTTGTTCAGGTAGCAATAACCCCCCATGACGTCGCTGGCGGCGTGGTGCCCGGGTGGCCGGCAGAGGGCGAAGGCGCTGTGGGCGCCGGTCTGGATTGCCGCCTGGGCGGTAAGGGCTACTTGTGCGGCGCTGTAGGCCGCTTGCCAGGTACCCGCGGTGATGGGCGCGCCAGCGTCGAAGCTGTAGTAGCCAAGCTCGCCATGCAGGCCGCTGGGTTTGACGCTGCGCAGGGTGCGCGCCGGCCAGGTGAAGGGCAGCAGGTCGCCTTCGTGGCCCAGTTGGGTCCAGCGCAGCCAGGCGCCTTCGAAGAAGTTCAGGTAATCGGCGCTGTGCACCCGCAGCAAGGGCGCGCGGCCAAAATCGGCAGGGCCCTTGATGGCCCCCAGTTCACGGGTCTTTACCCGGTCCAGGACATGGTCGGCGCGCGAGGGCATTTCGAAGCAGGGCATCAGTTGCCCGTCGATCAGCTCGCAGCGGCCGTGGTGCAGGCGGTGGTCATCGGAATAGATCGTCAGCATGTTGTTGTTCTCCGGGTCACTGGCGTCGCTCCATTGTTGGTGGCACGGGCCTGCTGCAGAACGACGGAAACGGCCAAAAGGGGATCGATATGGCCAACCTGACTGTCCGGATTTCGCCCCCCGGCGGTGCAAGCGCGATGTTCAGGCGCGGAAGTGACTCGGCGCCACCCCGCTCCAGCGCATGAAGGCGTGGCGAAAGCTGGCGGTCTCGCTGAAGCCGAGTAGTTCGGCGATGCGGTAGATGGGCAACTGATCTTCGGCCAACAGTTGCTTGGCGCGCTCGAAACGCAGTTCATCGAGCAGCTGTTGATAACTGCTGCCCAGCTCCTGCAGGTGCCGGCGCAAGGTGCGCGACGAGCAGTTCATTTGCCGCGCCAGGCCCTCGAGGCCGGGCGCCGCATCGAGTTGTTCGAGCAGCAGTTGGCGGATCCGCCCGAGCCAGGCCTGGCGGCCGGTGAACTCCAGGTTAAGCCGCCGGCAGCGCTCGCTCATGGCCTGGTGAGTGATCTGGTCGGCCAGCGGCAGGGGCTGGTCCAGCCATGTGCGGGCGAAGGCGAAGGCATTGTCGGTGGCCTCGAATCGCAATGGGCAGGCAAAGCTGTCGCCGTACAGTGCATGGTAATCCGGCATTGGGTGGGCGAAGCGTGCAGCCGTCAGCGGCAATGGCTGGCCAAGCAGGTCGTCGCAGATGACTTTCAGCGAGGTCAGACAGAACTCGGCGTTGAATGCAGCCAATTGCGGGTCTTCGCGATAATCGCTGGCGCTGAACCAGACCCGCTCGCCATCCTCGACCAGACGCAGCTGAAAAAGTGTTCCCAGTAGCGCCGGGTACTGCATCGCCAGGCGCAAAGCGTCACCTAAGGTGGCACTGGAGAGCAGGGCGTAACCGAGCATGCCGTAGCAGGAAACATGCATGCGCCGGCCCAGCTCCAGGCCTACTTCGCGGCGTCGGGCCACCGCATTGGCACACACCAGCATCTCTTGGCGGGTGGTGATGCGCGAGTCGGCGCGGCCCAGGTCTGCCGGGCTGATGCCGCTGCCGGCCAGCAGCGCTTCAGCGCCGGGGCCCTGGCCTTGAAAGGCTTGCAGAACCAGCGACACAGCGTTGAGGGTGGTGAGGTGTGAATGGAGCATGCTCGGCTTCTTTCGACAGGTTGGCCGAGCAAATCGAGCAATTTGTATGCCTTGAGCCGCTTACAGCAATTCCCCGCAAAGGTCCTGCTCCACCAGGTGCCTTACCTCGCCAACCGGCAAGCCGCTGCCCAGCAGCAACTGCAACTTGCCAAGCAACGCTTCGCGGGTCATGCCGCCACCCGACAGCACGCCGGCCTGACGCAAGCGGCTGCCGGCCTCATAGACATCCAGTTCGACCCCGCCTTCATGGCACTGGGTGATGGCGACCACGACCACACCGCTTGCCTGAGCCTCGGCCAGAGCGGCGAGAAAGTCGGGGTTGTCGGAGGGGCCGGTGCCACTGCCAAAGCATTCCAGGATCAAGCCCTGGGCACCGCTGGCGAGCGCGGCCTGCACCATTGGCGCGCCGATCCCCGGCACCAGAGGCAGAACGGCGACATTGGCGACTTGCTTGGGCTGGCGATAATCGAGCGCTGCAGGCCCGGGCATCGTTGCGTCAGCGCCGGCAAAGCGCTTGAGGGTAACGAACGGATGCCGGCCAAAGCTGCGGACCTTGGCGGTACGGTGCGGGGCCAGCAACTCTCCGTGAAAATACAGCTGCACACCCGGCGCGACGCCGGTGGCCAGGGCCTGCAATGCGCCGGTGAGGTTCTCCCAGGCATCGCTGTCGGCGACCCCGGCCGGCAGCATCGAGCCGGTGAACAGCACTGGGGCCTGCAAGCCCAGCAGCTGGAAGCTCATGGCGGCGGCGCTGTAGGCCAGGGTATCGGTGCCATGCAATACCAGCACGGCATCGCAACCTTGGCTGTCGACGGCGTCGATGATCGCCGCACGCAGGCGCTGCCAGTACTGCGGGGTCATGTTGGCGCTGTCGATCAGCGGCAGCAGTTCACGGAACTGCCAGGTGGGAATGCCGGCCTGGCCGGCCAGTTGCGCGCGCATCCGCTGTTCGAAGCCGGACGCCGGAGCCAGGCCGTTGGCGCTGGCTTGCATGCCGATGGTGCCGCCGGTGTACAGCACCATGATGTTGCGGGCCGGTTGCGCAATTGCCATTCGCCTGTCTCCGTGGTCGGCTTGGGGTAAGCCGACCACAGTACGCGAACACCGGGCTGGCTGTCAGCGCTTGGTGTCTTCGACCTTGGCAGGCCAGGCGTTGGTATCCAGGTCGAGGTCGGCGAACTTGGCCGAATCGAACACCGGCGTTTTTATCCCGGCTGCGCGCTGGTCGTCGTAATCGCGCAGTACGCGCATGGCTACCTTGAACAGCAGGGCCAGGGCGATCAGGTTGACGAAGGCCAGGCAGGTCATGGTGATGTCGGCGAACGCGAACACCGTGCCCAGGTTCTGCACCGCGCCCCAGAAGATCAGCAGCAACACCAGGGCGCGGTAGCCGATCAGGGCTTTGCGGTTGTCACCGACCAGAAAGCGCAGGTTGCTCTCGCCCAGGTAGTAGTTGTAGAGGATCGAGGTGAACACAAACAGCGCCAGGGCGACGCTGATGAAGATCCGCCCCCAGTCACCGACCACCGCCGCCAGCGAGTTCTGGGTCAGGGCAATGCCGTCGCCTTCGAAGCCCGGGGTGTAGAAGCCCGACAGCAGGATCAGCAAGGCGGTGCAGGTGCAGATAATGAAGGTGTCGAGGAACACCGAGAACGCCTGGACCACGCCCTGGGCAATCGGGTGGTCGACTTCGGCCACGGCGGCGACGTTGGGTGCGCTGCCAAGGCCGGCTTCGTTGGCGAACACGCCACGTTTGACGCCCATGATGATGGCGCTGCCAACCAGGCCACCGAAGGCCTGATCGAGGCCGAAGGCGCTCTTGACGATGGTCATCAGCATGTCCGGCACCTGGTCGAACTGCAGCACGATCACGTACAGGGTCACGGCAATGTAGGCCAGGGTCTTGACCGGTACCAGCAGGTCGGCAACGGCGGCGATGCGCTTGATGCCGCCGATGAACACCAGGCCCAGCAGCACCGCCAGGGCGATGCCGGTGTAGGTGGTGTCGAACTGGAAGGCGTTGTTCAGCGAGTGGGTCACGGCGTGGGCTTGCAGGCCGTTGAAGGCGAAACCGAAGGTCACCAGCAGCAGGAAGGCCATGACCATGCCCAGCCAGCGTTTGCCCAGGCCGTGCTCGATGTAATACGACGGGCCGCCGCGGTACTGGCCTTCGCTGTCGCAACGCTTGTACAGCTGGCCGAGGGTGCATTCGATGAAGCTGCTGGACATGCCGACCAGCGCGGTCACCCACATCCAGAACACCGCACCGGGGCCGCCAAGGGTCACGGCGATACCGACCCCGGCAATGTTACCGGCACCGACCCGACCGGCCAGGCTGAGCATCAGCGCCTGGAACGAGCTCAGTTGCTCGCTGCTGCTGCGCAGGCTGTCGCGAAACACCGCGAACATGTGGGTGAAGTACCGCAACTGAACGAAACGCGAGCGGATCGTGAAGTAACTGCCCAGACCGACAATGAGCACGATCAGTACCTTGCCCGAGAGGAAGTCGTTGATGACTTCAAGCATGGAGTGTTCCTCGCTTTTGATGACTTTTGCTGCGTGTAGCGCCAGGGTGCTGGCACGCAAGAGGGCGGGCACTATACCGATGCGAGCGCCGCGCGTCTGCCTTGGCGTGGCGGATATGCCATCTGAAAGGGCATAAAAAAAGGGCCCGGGGAATGATCCCTGGGCCCTCAAAAGGTGAGAGGTGTCTAGTCCCTCGACCTGGTGAGCGTGTTACAGCATCGGTTACGCCTTGAGCGGCACCAGACGCGGAGCAATCATGTTTTCCGGACGCAGGATGTCGTTGAGCATCTCTTCGTCCAGCAGGCCTTCCTCGCGGACCAGTTCCAGAACGCCACGGCCGCTTTCCAGGGCGATGGCAGCGATACGGGTGGCGTTTTCGTAGCCGATGTACGGGTTCAGGGCGGTGACCAGGCCGATCGAGTGCTCGACCAGTTCACGGCAGCGCTGTTCGTTGGCGGTGATGCCGACGATGCAGTGCTCGCGCAGCATGTCCATGGCGCGTTGCAGCAGGCGGATCGAGTCGAAGATCTTGTAGGCGATCAGCGGCTCCATGACGTTCAGCTGCAGCTGGCCACCTTCGGCGGCGACGGTCAGGGCCAGGTCGTTACCCATGATGGCGAAGGCCACCTGGTTGACCGCTTCCGGGATTACCGGGTTGACCTTGCCTGGCATGATCGAGCTGCCTGGCTGACGCGCTGGCAGGTTGATTTCGTTGATGCCGGTACGTGGGCCGCTGGACAGCAGGCGCAGGTCGTTGCAGATCTTCGACAGCTTGACCGCGGTGCGCTTGAGCATGCCCGAGAACAGGACGAAGGCGCCCATGTCCGAGGTGGCTTCGATCAGGTCGGCAGCCGGGACCAGCGGCTGGCCGCTGATGGTGGCCAGGCGCTGAACGGCCAAGAGCTGGTAGCCAGGGTCGGCGTTGATGCCGGTACCGATGGCGGTACCACCCAGGTTGATTTCAGTCAGCAGCTCTGGCGCCAGCGAACGCAGACGGTTGAGGTCTTCGGTCATGGTGGTGGCGAAGGCGCGGAATTCCTGGCCCAGGGTCATCGGCACGGCGTCCTGCAGCTGGGTACGGCCCATCTTCAGTACGTGGTCGAATTCCTGGCCTTTGGCAGCGAAGGCCTGGATCAGGCTGTCGAGGCTGGCCAGCAGGGCATCGTGACCCAGCAGCAGACCCAGGCGGATCGCAGTCGGGTAGGCGTCGTTGGTCGACTGCGCCATGTTCACGTCGTTGTTCGGGTGCAGGTACTTGTACTCGCCCTTCTGGTGGCCCATGGCCTCCAGCGCGATGTTGGCGATCACCTCGTTGGCGTTCATGTTGGTAGAAGTACCAGCACCGCCTTGAATCATGTCGACCACGAACTGCTCGTGGTAGTCGCCGCGGATCAGACGGGCGCAAGCCTCGCTGATGGCAGCGTGCTTGGCATCGCTCAGGTGACCCAGCTCGCGGTTGGCGTCAGCAGCAGCCTGTTTGACCATGGCCAGGGCCACAACCAGTTTAGGGTAGTGCGACAGCGGAACGCCGGAGAGGTGGAAGTTGTTGGCAGCACGCAGAGTCTGGATACCGTAGTAGGCATCGGCAGGAACTTCGAGGGTGCCAAGCAGATCTTTTTCGACACGGAACGATGCAGCAGCGGACATGATGGATATCATCTCGATTTTGACCCGGCACATGCCGGAATGGCGCCAATCCTAGGCCCGCGCCGATTTTGCGGCCAATGCTGTTGCACGCTAACCTATGCACAAACGGCATACGGGTTGATGTGACGCCAACTGCCGATCGAGCGTGTTCAATTTTGGTGCATGCCTGGAGAGCCCATGAACCTTGAGAGCAAATGGCTGGAAGATTTCAGTGCCCTGGCCGCCACCCGCAGCTTTTCCCAGGCCGCCGAGCGCCGCTTTGTCACCCAGCCGGCCTTCAGCCGACGCATTCGCAGCCTGGAAGCGGCATTGGGGCTGACCCTGGTCAACCGCTCGCGCACGCCGATCGAGCTGACGGCGGCGGGGCAATTGTTTTTGGTGACGGCGCGTACGGTGGTCGATCAGCTGGGCGAGGTGTTGCGCCATCTGCATCACCTGGAAGGCGGGCAGGGCGAGGTGATCCAGGTGTCGGCGGCGCACTCGCTGGCGCTGGGGTTCTTTCCGCGCTGGATCGCGCAGTTGCGCAACGACGGCCTGAACATCGCCACGCGTTTGGTCGCGACCAACGTCGGCGACGCTGTGCATGCCCTGCGCGAAGGCGGTTGTGATCTGATGCTGGCGTTCTACGACCCCGATGCCGCCTTGCAGATGGATGCGGAGATCTTCCCCTCGTTGCACCTGGGCCACACTGAAATGCTGCCCGTGTGCGCCGCCGATGCCGACGGCAAGCCGCTGTTCGACCTGGAAGGCGAGGGCAGTGTGCCATTGCTGGCTTACAGCGCCGGGGCGTTCCTTGGGCGTTCGGTCAATCTGCTGCTGCGCCAGCGCAACCTGCGCTTTACCACTGTCTATGAAACGGCGATGGCCGACAGCCTCAAGAGCATGGCCCTCGAAGGCCTGGGCATCGCCTGGGTGCCGAGGCTGTCGGCGCGGGCCGAACTTGAACGCGGTGAGCTGGTGATTTGCGGCGGTAGCCAGTGGCACGTACCGCTGGAAATCCGCCTGTATCGCTGCGCCCTGGTGCGCAAGGCCAACGTGCGCCTGCTGTGGCGCAAGCTGGAGGGTGGGCCGGCGACGCCGGCTTGACCCGAAAGTCAGCCAAAGCCCCGAAAAATAAGGCCGACAGTTGGTCGTCGGAGTGCATTAAGCGCACCGCTTTGCGATATACTGCGCGGCCTTCGGTCGGTTTCACCCGGCCCTAATTCGTATAACAAGCCACGCCGGTTGTCCCCGCGTGGCTTGTTGTTTTTTGACGCGCCTGCGGGCGCCCAAGAGAAGAGGCTCGACGATGAGTGCACTGGTTGGCGTGATCATGGGCTCCAAGTCCGATTGGTCCACCCTTAGCCACACCGCCGATATGCTGGAAAAACTCGGCATTCCCTACGAGGTCAAGGTGGTCTCTGCCCACCGTACCCCGGACCTGCTGTTCCAGTATGCCGAAGAGGCCGAAGGCCGTGGCATCGAGGTGATCATCGCCGGCGCCGGTGGCGCTGCCCACCTGCCAGGCATGTGCGCGGCCAAGACCCACCTGCCGGTGCTGGGCGTACCGGTGCAGTCGTCGATGCTCTCGGGTGTCGATTCGCTGCTGTCGATCGTGCAGATGCCGGCCGGCATTCCGGTTGCCACCCTGGCGATCGGCAAGGCTGGCGCGATCAACGCCGCGCTGCTCTCGGCGAGCATCCTCGGCGCCAAGCACCCGCAGTTCCACACTGTGCTCAAACAGTTCCGCGCTGAGCAGACAGACAACGTTCTGGACAATCCAGATCCGCGCCAGGCTTGAGGTCAAAAGCATGAAAATCGGTGTAATCGGTGGCGGCCAGCTGGGCCGCATGTTGGCCCTGGCAGGTACTCCGCTGGGCATGAACTTCGCTTTCCTCGACCCGGCTCCGGACGCCTGCGCGGCGCCCCTGGGCGAGCACCTGCGCGCCGATTACGGTGACCAGGACCACCTGCGGCAGTTGGCCGACGAAGTTGACCTGGTGACCTTCGAGTTCGAAAGCGTCCCGGCAGAAACCGTGGCCTTCCTTTCGCAGTTCGTGCCGGTCTACCCGAGCGCCGAGTCGCTGCGTATCGCCCGCGATCGCTGGTTCGAAAAGAGCATGTTCAAGGACCTGGGCATTCCCACCCCGGCCTTCGCCGATATCCAGTCGCAAGCCGACCTGGAGGCCGCCGTTGCCAGCATCGGCCTGCCTGCCGTGCTCAAGACCCGCACCCTGGGTTATGACGGCAAAGGTCAGAAAGTGCTGCGAACTGCCGCAGATGTTGTGGGTACTTTCGCCGAACTGGGCAGCGTGCCGTGCCTGCTCGAAGGCTTCGTGCCGTTCACCGGCGAAGTGTCGCTGATCGCCGTGCGTGCACGCGATGGCGAAACCCGCTTCTACCCGCTGGTGCACAACACCCACGAGAACGGCATCCTGCGTTTGTCGGTGGCCAGCGAAGACCACCTGCTGCAGGGCCTGGCCGAAGACTACGCCGGTCGCGTGCTCAAGCAGCTCGACTACGTCGGTGTGCTGGCCTTCGAGTTCTTCGAAGTCGATGGCGGCCTTAAAGCCAACGAGATCGCCCCGCGGGTGCACAATTCCGGGCACTGGACCATCGAAGGCGCCGAGTGCAGCCAGTTTGAGAACCACCTGCGCGCCGTTGCCGGCCTGCCGCTGGGTTCGACCGCCAAGGTCGGCGAAAGCGCCATGCTCAACTTCATCGGCGAAGTGCCGGCAGTCGACCAGGTGATCGCCATCGACGAATGCCACCTGCACCACTACGGCAAGGCCTTCAAGGTCGGTCGCAAGGTTGGCCACGCCACTCTGCGCTGCGACGACCTGACGACCCTGGAGCAAAAAATCCAGCAAGTCGAAGCCCTGATCAAGGGCTGAAGGGAACCTTCCCGCCCCGCTGTCCCTCTGATGGCAGGATGCCAAAGCGCTGACTAGGCTTTGGCATGCGCCATTCAACTCAGAGGGATTGCCATGGGTATCATCGGAACCATCTTCATCGGCCTGATCGTCGGTCTGCTGGCACGTTTTCTAAAGCCTGGCGACGACAGCATGGGCTGGATCATGACCATTCTGCTGGGCATTGCCGGTTCGCTCGCCGCGACCTACGGCGGCCAGGCGCTGGGCATCTATCAGGCTGGAGAGGGTGCAGGTTTCCTCGGCGCGCTGGTGGGCGCGATTATCCTGTTGGTGATCTACGGGCTGGTCGTCAAAAAGAGCTGACGGCAGGCTAGAATGCTCGGCACCGAATTCCTTCGTTGCCGAGCTTTTTCATGCGCCGTGTATTACTGCTTTCTCTGTTGCTGCTGAGCGGCCTGGCCCGGGCTGAGTTGCCGGAAACCGACTGGCTGGAGCTGATGCCCAAGTCGGACCAGAAAGCCCTCGAGCAGATGCCCGAAATCGACCACAACTCCCCGGAAGCCATGGGCACCTTCAGCGAAAAGGGTGGCCTCAAGCAGAGCAAGGGCTTGCCGGCGGTGATGTATTCGACCAAGACCGTGGCCGCCATGAATGGCAAGCACATCCGCCTGGGCGGGTATCCGGTGCCGCTGGAAACCGACGCCAAAGGCAACAGCACGCTGTTTTTCCTGGTGCCTTACCCCGGCGCCTGCATCCACGTACCGCCACCGCCACCGAACCAGCTGGTGTTGGTGCGCTATCCCAAGGGCTTGAAGCTCGACGATATCTACACGCCGCTGTGGGTCAACGGTACGTTGAAGGTGGAGACGGTCAGCAATGACCTGGCGGATGCGGCCTATGCAATGGATGCAGCCAAGGTGCGGGTGGTGGAAGACGCCGATCTTTGAATGATCGCGGGGCAAGCCCGCTCCCACCGGATACTGTGGGAGCGGGCTTGCCCCGCGATAGTGATCTAGAGCTGTTCGCTATCGATTTTCAGACTCAGCGAATGGGTTGCCCTAGGCGCCAGTGTCACCACATCGTCCCACACGTTCGCGGTCTCGATGCAGAGCATGCGCTGCCAGCCATCGTCGGCCATGTCCGGCAACTCAGCGGCACGCTCGGTCCAGGGGTTCCAGATCACAGCCGTACGCGAACCCTGGGCCGTTATCACCACGCGACGATTCCAGGCCGGGTCGACGATGCTCAGTTGCTCGGGCGCCTGCAGATAAATGCGGTCGGTTTCACCGGCAAACCCCAGCGCGCCTTGCTGCTGGCGCTGCTCCCAGTTGGCCAGGGTTTCGATGTAGTTCAGACCATCGACACCTTCGACCTGGACCTCGCGCACATCGCTGACCGCGAAGTAGCTGTGCAGCGCCTGGCTGAGGGTGACCGGGACGTTGTCGAGGTTATAGCTGGAGAGGGTGATGCTCAGCTGTTCGCCCATGACGATGGTCAGCTTGAGCTCAACGATGTGTGGCCAGCCGGGCAGGTCGCCTTTGGCCTCTGGCAGGGTGAATTCGATTGTTACATTGCCGTCCTTCACGGCGATGCCCAGCAATTGCCAGTCACGACCGCGCACCAGGCCATGGGCCGGGCCGTCTTCAGCGCGATACATGGCCTGCACGGCATCGGGGTTGCGCTTGAAAATGCCAAACCAAGGCCAGCACACCGGAGCCCCGGCGCGCACGGACTTGCCCTGCCTGAAGATGGCCTGTTCGCTGAGCCACAGCAAAGGTGGCTCGCCGAGCCGCTGATAGCTGAGCACCTGCGCGCCTTGCTGGGCGACCAGCAATTCAGCCGTGTCGCTGGTGATGCGCCAGCAATTGAGCTCGCCGTGCTTTTCGGATTCGACCTTGGGTGTGGACATGCGCTTTATCTCGTAGGTTTGCCGTACGGCCTTGGACCGCTTGCATACCTTCGAGTTTACCGCGCAGCGGTCTCAGCGACGAGGAGGAACCGAGCGGGTGCGCCCGCTGCCGTCGATGGCGACGAACACGAATACCGCTTCGGTCACCTTGCGCCACTCGCTGGACAGCGGGTCGTCGCTCCACACCTCGACCATCATCTGGATCGAGCTGCGGCCGATTTCCAGGGTCTGGGTATAGAAGGACAATTGCGCGCCGACTGCCACCGGCACCAGGAATGCCATGCGATCGATGGCCACGGTAGCTACCCGGCCACCGGCAACGCGACTGGCCATGGCGGTACCGGCCAGGTCCATCTGGGCGACCAGCCAGCCGCCGAAGATATCGCCGAAACCGTTGGTTTCACGGGGCAATGCGGTGATCTGCAAGGCCAGGTCGCCTTGCGGGATAGGATCTTCTTGTTCGAGTTCAATCATGCCGGGGGTGCCTCTGACCCATGACGCTTCGTTGGTTGGCGCTATGACAGACGCCTCGAAAAACGATTCAGCACAACTATTCTACGCTGCTTTCGCTTTGCCAGGCGGCGAAGGGAAACTCTGCGAAACCGACTAAGCATACCTAGCGGCGTTTTCGCACAACATCCTTCAGAAGGCGCAACCCTTTCCTACAAGCGGCCAGTATATAGAGCCGAAAGCGCAGCGACGACCATGCAGTCATGAATACTTGTATTGAATTTGTACTGCTATGTGCTTTTTCTGCCAATTTGCTATCTTTCCAGGCTGCCCAGGCCCAAACCCGCGTGCCAGGCGGCCTGCACCCCCAATAAGAAATGCCAAACAAGAGAGACCTATGACCTCCGTGCCCGGCAGTATCGCGCAGCCTTCGAGGCCGCTGACCCGCAGTGACTACAAGACCTTGTCGCTTTCCGCCCTGGGCGGTGCGCTGGAGTTCTACGATTTCATCATCTTCGTGTTCTTCGCCACGGTGGTCGGCAAGCTGTTCTTTCCCGCCGAAATGCCTGAATGGCTGCGTTTGATGCAAACGTTTGGCATCTTTGCCGCCGGCTACCTGGCGCGGCCGCTGGGCGGCATCGTCATGGCCCACTTCGGCGACCTGCTGGGGCGCAAGAAGATGTTCACTCTGAGCATTTTCATGATGGCGGTGCCGACCCTGATCATGGGCTTGCTGCCGACCTACGCGCAGATCGGCCTGTGGGCTCCGATCCTGTTGCTGGTGATGCGGGTGATCCAGGGCGCGGCGATTGGCGGTGAAGTGCCGGGCGCCTGGGTGTTCGTCTCCGAGCACGTGCCGGCGCGCAACACCGGGTACGCTTGCGGCACGCTGACGGCGGGGCTGACTGCCGGGATTCTGCTCGGTTCGCTGGTGGCGACGCTGATCAACACGGTTTACAGCCAGCAGGAAGTGGCCGATTACGCCTGGCGTATTCCGTTCCTGCTCGGCGGCGTGTTTGGCTTGTTCGCGGTCTATCTGCGCCGCTGGCTGCACGAAACCCCGGTGTTTGCCGAGATGCAGGCGCGCAAGGCGCTGGCCGAAGAAGTGCCGCTGCGCGCGGTATTGCGCGACCACCGTGGCGCCATCGTGCTGTCGATGCTGCTGACCTGGCTGCTGTCGGCCGGCATTGTCGTGGTGATCCTGATGACCCCGGCGCTGCTGCAGAGCCTTTATCAGGTCAGTCCGACCGATTCGCTGAAGGCCAACAGCCTGGCCATCGTCCTGCTCAGCCTCGGTTGCATCGGCACCGGCGCGCTGGCCGACCGTTTTGGCGCCGGGCGGGTGTTCATTGTTGGCAGCCTGGCGCTGCTGGTGACCTCCTGGACCTTTTATCACACGCTGCCTACCCACCCCGAGTGGCTGTTCCCGTTGTATGCCTTGACCGGCTTGTGTGTCGGCATCGTCGGCGCCGTGCCGTATGTCATGGTTAAAGCCTTCCCGCCGGTAGTTCGGTTCAGTGGCCTGTCGTTTTCCTACAACCTGGCCTACGCGATCTTCGGCGGCCTGACGCCGATGGCCGTCACCGCGATGCTCAAGTTCAGCCCGATGGCGCCGGCTTATTACGTTGCTGGTATCTGCACCATTGGTCTGCTGGTGGGTATTTATCTGACCGCGAAAAAGCGCTGAAACCGCTCTAAATCAAACCTCGCAACATTTTGAAAAGGCCATCACCGCTCGCCGGTGATGGCCTTTCATCTAATTGTCACATTCGATTCATAGAGTAGTCATACGGCCTGCAGATACTTGGGCCCGATCCATCTCACCCCAATTCCTGCTAGGAGCAAGGCATGAAACTGAAGCGTTTGATGGCGGCCCTGACTTTCGTCGCCGCTGGCGTTGCCACCGCCAATGCGGTTGCCGCTGTTGACCCTGCTATTCCGACCTACACCAAGACCACCGGTGTGTCGGGCAACCTCTCCAGCGTCGGTTCCGATACCCTGGCCAACCTCATGACCCTGTGGGCCGAGGCCTACAAAAAGGAATATCCGAACGTCAACATCCAGATTCAGGCTGCCGGCTCCTCCACCGCGCCACCCGCGCTGACTGAAGGCACCGCCAACCTCGGCCCGATGAGCCGCAAGATGAAGGACGTCGAGCTGCAGGCCTTCGAACAGAAGTACGGCTACAAGCCAACCGCCATCCCGGTTGCCGTCGACGCCCTGGCCGTATTCGTACACAAGGACAACCCGATCAAAGGCCTGACCATGGCCCAGGTCGATGCAATCTTCTCTTCGACCCGCCTGTGCGGCGCCAAGGCCGACGTGAAAACCTGGGGTGACCTGGGCGTGACCGGCGACCTGGCCAACAAGCCAGTGCAGCTGTTCGGCCGTAACTCGGTGTCCGGCACCTACGGCTACTTCAAGGAAGAAGCCCTGTGCAAAGGCGACTTCAAGCCTAACGTCAACGAACAACCTGGCTCGGCTTCGGTCGTGCAGTCGATCAGCAGCTCGCTGAACGGCATCGGTTACTCGGGCATCGGCTACAAAACCGCCAGCGTCAAGACTGTAGCCCTGGCCAAGAAAGAAGGCGGTGCCTTCGTTGAAGACAACGAAGCCAACGCCCTGAACGGCACCTACCCGCTGTCGCGCTTCCTCTACGTCTACGTCAACAAGGCGCCGAACAAGCCTCTGGCCCCGCTGGAAGCCGAGTTCGTCAAGCTGGTGCTGTCGCAAGCCGGCCAGCAAGTGGTGGTGAAGGATGGTTACATCCCGCTGCCAGCCAAAGTGGTTGATAAAGCCCTGGCTGACCTGGGCCTGAATCACAACGGCAACGTTGCGAAGAAGTAACTGAAGGACCGGCGGGGGCGGGTTTTGTCCCGGTCTCGCCACTCATTGCGAGTCCGCTGCCAGGGGTATCTGCGCGGCGGGCTTTTTTGCGTCACTGCATTGTCATGTTTTTGTCATACGGGACCGCTAGGGTGTGCGCATGAATGATCTGGCCAACTCCACCATGACCCAAAATTCTCCCCCCGTGCGGATTGACTTCAATACGCCCGAACTGCAACGCAAGCGGCGCATGCGTGCGCTCAAGGATCGCCTGACCCGCTGGTATGTACTGGTGGGCGGGCTTGCCGTGCTGGCAGCCATTACCCTGATCTTCTTCTACCTGGCCTATGTGGTCGTACCGCTGTTCCAGGGCGCTACCCTGACCAGCAAGAAGGCTCTGGAGCCTACCTGGCTGCAGCAGGACGCCGGCAAGCCGCTGATGATCGCCCTGGAAGAGCAGAACCTGGTCGGCATGCGGGTTTCCGACAAGGGCCAGGCGCTGTTCTTCGACACCAAGAGCGGTGCCGAGCTCAAGCGCGTCGAACTGCCGGTGCCGGCTGGCACCCAGGTGACCTCGATCGGTGCCGATCAGCCGGGTAACCCGCTGGTGGTGCTGGGCCTGTCCAATGGCCAGGCGCTGGTGTTCAGTCATAGCTACAAGATCACCTACCCGGACAACAAGAAAACCATCACTCCGGCCATCGACTACCCCTATGGCCAGGAGCCCTTCGCCCTGGATGACCAGGGCCGGGCGCTGGAGCATGTCAGCCTCAACGTCAATGGCGAGACCCTGGTGGTGGCCGGTTCCACCGGTGCGCACCTGCAGGTGGTGTCGCTGAGCCGCGAAGAGAACATGATGACCGGCGAAGTCACCAGCGAGCAGAGCCGTATCGAGCTGCCGCAGATGACCGAAGCGGTCAAAGCCATTTTCATCGACCCGCGCCAGCAGTGGTTGTATGTGATCAACGGTCGTGCCCAGGCTGACGTTTTCAGCCTGCGCGACAAGAGCCTCAACGGCCGCTACAAGCTGCTTGACGACGGCAATGCCGAAGTCACCGCCAGCACTCAGCTGGTGGGTGGTATCTCGCTGATCATCGGTGACTCCAAGGGTGGCCTGGCCCAGTGGTTCATGGCCCGCGACCCGGATGGCGAGCAGCGCTTCAAGCGCATTCGCGAGTTCCAGATGGGCAAGGCGCCGGTGGTGCAGATCGATGCCGAAGAGCGCCGCAAGGGCTTCGTTGCCCTCGACGCTGACGGCAAGCTCGGCGTGTTCCACAGCACCGCGCACCGTACCCTGCTGGTCGAGCCGGCCGCTGAAGGCGCGGGCATTCTGGCGCTGTCGCCACGGGCCAACCGCATCATCATCGAAGAAGGCGGCAAGCTGCTGCCGCTGACCCTGAAGAACCCGCACCCGGAAGTGTCCTGGAGCGCGCTGTGGAGCAAGGTCTGGTACGAGAACTACGACGAGCCCAAGTATGTCTGGCAGTCGACCGCCTCGAACACCGACTTCGAACCCAAGCTGAGCCTGTCGCCGCTGACCTTCGGTACCTTGAAGGCCGCGTTCTACGCGATGATCCTCGCTGCGCCGCTGGCCATTGCCGCCGCCATCTACACCGCCTACTTCATGGCCCCGGGCATGCGCCGCAAGGTCAAGCCGGTGATCGAACTGATGGAGGCGATGCCGACGGTGATTCTCGGCTTCTTCGCCGGCCTGTTCCTGGCGCCGTTCCTTGAAGGCCACCTGCCGGGTGTGTTCAGCCTGTTCCTGTTGATGCCGCTGGGCATCCTGGTCGCCGGCTTCGCCTGGAGCCGCCTGCCCGAGTCGCTGCGCCTGCGGGTTCCGGATGGCTGGGAAGCGGCGATCCTGATCCCGGTGATCCTCTTCACCGGCTGGTTCGCCCTGTACATGAGCCCGTTCATCGAGACCTGGTTCTTCGACGGCGACATGCGCCTGTGGATTACCAACGACCTGGGTATCACCTACGACCAGCGCAACGCCCTGGTGGTCGGTATCGCCATGGGTTTTGCGGTGATCCCGAACATCTACTCGATCGCCGAAGACGCCGTGTTCAGCGTGCCGCGCAGCCTGACCCTGGGTTCGCTGGCACTCGGTGCCACGCCATGGCAGACCCTGACCCGCGTGGTCATCCTGACCGCAAGCCCGGGGATCTTCTCGGCGTTGATGATCGGCATGGGCCGCGCGGTGGGTGAAACCATGATCGTGCTGATGGCCACCGGCAACACCCCGGTCATGGAAATGAACCTGTTCGAAGGTATGCGCACCCTGGCGGCCAACGTTGCGGTGGAGATGCCCGAGTCGGAAGTCGGTGGCAGTCACTACCGCGTGCTGTTCCTCGCCGCGCTGGTGCTGCTGATGTTCACCTTCGTGATGAACACCTTGGCCGAGCTGATTCGCCAGCGTCTGCGCAAGAAATACTCGTCGCTTTGATAGAAAGGTAGCGATCCGTGAAAAAGGATTCCCTCAAAAGCTGGTTCAAGAGCGGCGCCCCCGGCGTCTGGATGAGCGGTGGCGCGGTCGCCATCGCGGTGATCATGACCATCGGTCTGCTCGCCGTGATCGCCGTGCGCGGCCTGGGCCATTTCTGGCCGGCCGACCTGCTGCAAGCCAGCTACAACGTGCCTGGCCAGGCCAACCACATCGTCGTTGGCGAAGTGGTGCAGAAGGAAGAGGTACCCCGTGCCCGTTTGAAAGGTGCCGGCCTGCCGGTGCCTGATGAAGGCCCGGAGTTCATGACCCGCGAGCTGATCAAGGTCGGTAACCGCGACCTCAACGGTAGCGACTTCACCTGGGTGGTCGGCGAATGGCTGACCGACCAGCACAAGCCGGTCGACCTGATCGCCCTGGAGCGCCGCGAGTGGGGCAACTTCTATGGCTACCTGGTCAGCGTCAAGGAAAACGGCAAGGTCGTCGCCGAAGGCCAGGCGGCCTGGCGCGAGCTGCAAGATCGCCTCAAGCGTGCCGACAAGCTGGCCGGCGAGCTGCAGAAGCTCGAGAAGAAGGACATCGGTGCGATCAACTACGGTCTTGAGCGTCTGCGCCTGCAGACCCGCAAGCTGGAGCTGGACGGCAAGCTGGACGCCGCTGCCCAGGCCGATATCGAAGCCGAGCGCGCCGAGCTGAACAACCGCTACAAGGCCATCGAAGAGCGTCTGGGCGGCCTGCACCAGGACTTCGGCCGCGACAGCCTGGTGGCCAAGGACGGTAATGGTCGTGAGGTGGAAATCAACCTGAGCAAGGTAGTGCATGCCTACCAGCCAAACGGCATGGGTATCTTCACCAAGCTGGGCGTGTATTTTGCCAAGGTCTGGGAATTTCTCAGCGACGACCCGCGTGAAGCCAACACCGAAGGCGGGATCTTCCCGGCGATCTTCGGTACCGTGATGATGACCCTGATCATGGCCGTGATCGTCACCCCGTTCGGCGTGCTGGCGGCGGTGTACCTGCGTGAATATGCGCGTCAGGGCCCGGTGACCCGCCTGATCCGTATTGCGGTGAACAACCTCGCCGGTGTTCCGGCGATCGTCTACGGCGTGTTCGGCCTGGGCTTCTTCGTCTATGTGCTGGGTGGCTCGCTCGACCGGCTGTTCTTCCCCGAAGCGCTGCCGGCGCCGACCCTGGGTACCCCGGGGCTGCTTTGGGCTTCGCTGACCCTGGCGCTGCTTGCGGTGCCGGTGGTGATCGTGGCCACTGAAGAAGGTCTGGCGCGGATTCCGCGTACGGTCCGTGAAGGCTCGCTGGCGCTCGGTGCAACCAAGGCCGAGACCCTGTGGAAGATCGTCCTGCCAATGGCCAGCCCGGCGATGATGACCGGCATGATCCTCGCCGTGGCCCGGGCCGCAGGCGAAGTGGCGCCGCTGATGCTGGTAGGTGTGGTGAAGCTGGCGCCGTCGCTGCCGGTGGACGGCAATTACCCGTACCTGCACCTGGACCAGAAGATCATGCACCTGGGCTTCCACATCTATGACGTCGGCTTCCAGAGCCCGAACGTCGAGGCCGCGCGGCCGCTGGTGTACGCCACGGCATTGCTGCTGGTGCTGGTAATCGCCACCCTGAACCTCTCGGCGGTATGGATTCGTAACCACCTGCGCGAGAAGTACAAGGCGCTGGACAGTTGACTGAAAGCTATTAGCCATAAGCGGCAAGCTACACGCCGCTTTTGCTCAAACTTGCAGCTTGCAGCTAGAAGCATGCAGCTACAAACGGAGTGAAATCATGCAACATGAAACCCATTCTCACGGTATAGACATGTCGGCCCTGGGTCGCGACAAACAGAGCCTGCGCCTGGCTGAAGAAACCGTAGCCATCGAAGTGCCTGGCCTGAGCCTGTACTACGGCGACAAGCAAGCGCTGTTCGATGTCAGCATGAACATCCCCAAGCAGCGTGTGACCGCTTTCATCGGCCCGTCCGGCTGCGGTAAATCGACCTTGCTGCGCACCTTCAACCGCATGAACGACCTGGTTGACGGCTGCCGCGTGGACGGCGCGATCAACCTTTACGGCAACAACATCTACCGCAAGGGCGAAGACGTCGCCGAACTGCGCCGCCGGGTTGGCATGGTGTTCCAGAAGCCCAATCCGTTCCCCAAGACCATTTACGAGAACGTGGTCTACGGCCTGCGTATCCAGGGCATCAACAAGAAGCGCGTGCTCGACGAAGCCGTGGAGTGGGCGCTCAAGGGTGCGGCGCTGTGGGAGGAGGTCAAGGACCGCCTGCACGAGTCGGCGCTGGGCCTGTCCGGTGGTCAGCAGCAGCGCCTGGTGATTGCCCGTACCATTGCCGTGGAGCCGGAAGTACTGCTGCTCGATGAGCCGTGCTCGGCACTCGACCCGATCTCGACGCTGAAGGTCGAAGAGCTGATCTACGAGCTCAAGTCCAAGTACACCATCGTCATCGTTACCCATAACATGCAGCAGGCGGCGCGGGTCTCCGACTACACCGCATTCATGTACATGGGCAAGCTGGTGGAGTTCGGTGATACCGACACGCTGTTCACCAACCCGGCGAAGAAGCAGACCGAAGACTACATCACCGGCCGGTATGGCTAGCGGCAGTTGCAAGCTTCAAGCCGCAAGCTGCAAGAAAGTGGCGAGCGTGAAGCCCGGGAACGACACGAACAAACTTGAAGCTTGAAGCTTGCTACTTGAAGCTTTTTCGCGGAGCGAAAGCATGATCGATAAAGACAGCCTTACCCACCATATCTCCCAGCAGTTCAACGCCGAACTCGAAGAGGTTCGCAGCCACCTCCTGGCGATGGGCGGCCTGGTCGAGAAGCAGGTCAACGATGCGGTTACCGCGCTGATCGAGGCCGACTCGGGCCTGGCCCAGCAAGTGCGCGAAGTCGACGAGCAGATCAACCAGATGGAGCGCAACATCGACGAAGAGTGCGTGCGCATTCTGGCCCGGCGTCAGCCGGCGGCGTCTGACCTGCGGCTGATCATCAGCATTTCCAAGTCGGTAATTGACCTGGAGCGCATCGGCGACGAGTCGACCAAAATTGCCCGTCGCGCCATCCAGCTGTGCGAAGAAGGCGAATCGCCTCGCGGTTACGTTGAAGTGCGTCACATCGGCGACCAGGTGCGCAACATGGTCCGTGATGCCCTGGATGCCTTTGCCCGTTTCGACGCCGACCTGGCGCTGTCGGTGGCCCAGTACGACAAGACCATCGACCGCGAGTACAAGACCGCGCTGCGCGAGCTGGTCACCTACATGATGGAAGATCCACGCTCGATCTCGCGCGTTCTCAGCGTGATCTGGGCGCTGCGTTCGCTGGAGCGTATCGGCGACCACGCGCGCAACATCTCCGAGCTGGTGATCTACCTGGTGCGCGGTACCGACGTCCGTCACCTGGGCCTCAAGCGTATGCAGGAAGAGGTTCAGCGCAGCGGCGAAAAGGCTAATGTTCCGGGCAAATCTGACGATAACTAAGACTGCCCGAGAATGAACGCCCGGCCTTGGCCGGGCGTTTTCGTTTGCGGGTGAGGCAGCCGCGAACGAAACAACGAGTCCCGGCGTGACCCAATGTTTGGCAAATGGCCATCAGTCAGCGTTATGCTAGTCGGGATTCAATAGGAGTGGCGATGAGTAAAGTCAGTGTGTTGGTTGTGGATGATGCGCCGTTCATTCGCGACCTGGTCAAGAAGTGCCTGCGTAACTACTTCCCCGGTATCGTCATCGAAGATGCGGTCAACGGCCGCAAGGCCCAGACCTTGCTGAGCCGTGAGGCTTTCGACCTGGTCCTGTGCGACTGGGAAATGCCGGAAATGTCCGGCCTTGAGCTGCTGACCTGGTGCCGTCAGCAAGAGTCGATGAAGACCCTGCCGTTCATCATGGTGACCAGCCGTGGCGACAAGGAGAACGTGGTCCAGGCGATTCAGGCCGGGGTCTCGGATTTCGTCGGCAAGCCGTTCACCAACGAGCAACTGCTGACCAAGGTGAAAAAAGCCCTGACCAAGGTCGGCAAGCTCGACACCTTGCTGGCCAGTGCGCCGACCCGCGCGACGTCGGCGTTTGCCAACGACTCGCTGAGCGCCCTGACTGGCGGCCGTGCCGAAACGGTCAAGCCGACAGCCCCGGTGGCCCCGGTAGCCGCGGCCAAACCCCTGGTGAGCGCTCCCAAGCCTGCAGCTGCGGCGCCGGCAGGGCGTGGCCAGGGCCAACTGCGCCTGCCAAGCGGCGTGCAGCCGTGTGTGATCAAGGCCTTGAGCCTCAAGGAAGCGCTGCTGGTGGTGCGTCGTGGCGAAACCCTGCCACAGGTTCTGGAAGGCGCGGTACTCGACCTGGAGCAGGGCGAGAACGCCGAGATCGCCCGCCTCAACGGCTACCTGCATGCGGTTGCCGCGCTGGAGCCGAAACCCGACAGCGACTGGTTGCAACTGACCTTCAAGTTCGTTGACCAGGATGCGCAGAAGCTCGACTACCTGTCACGCCTGATCGCCCGCGGTTCGGCGCAGAAGCACTTCGTGCCAGGGGCCTGAAGGCCCTGTGGGAGCGGGCCTTGCCCGCGATCGAGCGCGCAGCGGTCGCAATCCAGACAACACCTGATGTATTGACTGGGCTGGCCTCTTCGCGGGGCAAGCCGGCTCCTACAGGAGCCGGCCTTGCCGGCGATCAATGCACCGTTCGTCTCCTGGTACACCCCTGAAACACTCTCGCCATACCCCCGCCAAAATCCGCTGCTAGGCTTCGACAGACCACTCACTGTCAAAAAGCCACTACTCATGCCTGCACGCACGCTGCTGTTTTGCGCCTTGCTCATGGCCTGCGGCCCTGTGCTGGCCATGACCCTTTACAAAAGTACCGACGCCTACGGCGTGGTGTCCTATTCCGATCGACCGATTCCCGGCGGCCGGGCGTTTGTCTTTGGCGACAGGATGGTTGAGCAACTGGAAACCCAGGTGCAGTTGCAGGCCAACCGCTTTGCCGCAGGCGTGCGCTTCAGTGCGCGTAACGACACCTACGCGCCGGTCGAGGTAGAGCTGCGCCTGGAGCGCCTGGGCAATGTCCAGGGTGGGGCGTCGCGTTTGGTGCGGCGGGTGGTGCCGGCGCGCAGCACGGTGGCGCTGACGCTGCTCAGTGCCCGCCAGCCCGGCAAGCCGGTGAGCTACAAGAGCAAGTTCGATTTTGCCCTGGGCAACCCGGGCCAGCGTCAACAGGCGTTCCGTTACCCATTGCCCTGGCGCGGCGGGCCCTTTCGCCTGACCCAGGGGCCCAATGGCCGCTACAGCCACTTCGGGCCCAAGGGCCGTTATGCCATGGACATCGCCATGCCTGAAGGCACGCCGATCATCGCCGCACGGGCAGGGGTGGTGATCAAGACCGAAAACAGCCAGAGCGGCCGTGGCAGTCATCCGTCAGGCAACTTTGTGCGCATCCTTCACGAAGACGGCACCATGGGCGTGTACCTGCACCTGATGCGCGGCTCAGTGGTGGTCAGGGAAGGGCAGCGGGTGGTGTACGGCACGCCGCTGGCAAAATCCGGCAATACCGGCAACAGCAGCGGCCCGCACTTGCACTTTGTGGTGCAGCGCAACGTCGGGCTGGCGCTGGAGTCGATACCCTACCAGTTCAACCAGCCCGTCGGCGGGCTGCCGAACTTTACCGCCGGCAACCCCTGAGGCGGCTCAATCGAGCTTGAGCACCTTGGCCAGGACGATCTTCGGCCCCTTCATCTTTTTGATGATGATGCGCAGGCCTTCGACTTCCAGTAGCTCTTCCTCTTCCGGAACCCGCTTGAGGGTCTCGTAGACCAGGCCGGCGAGGGTTTCGGCCTCGATGTGGTCCAGATCCACGCCAAGCAGGCGCTCGACCTTGAACAGCGGGGTGTCGCCGCGTACCAGCAGCTTGCCCGGCTGGTAGGCGAGGATGCCGCGCTCGGCCTTGCGGTGTTCGTCCTGGATGTCGCCAACCAGCACTTCCAGCACGTCCTCCATGGTCAGGTAGCCGATGACTTTGCCGTCGGCTTCCTCGACCAGCGCAAAGTGCGCACCGCCTTTGCGGAACTGCTCGAGCAGGTGCGCCAGCGGCATGTGCCGCGACACGCGCTCCAGCGGCCGGGTCAGCTCGGCCAGGTTGAACGACTCGGGGATATGGTCGAGATCGGCCAGCTCCAGCAGCAGGTCCTTGATGTGCAGCAGGCCGATGAATTCGCCGCGCTCGGCATCGAGTACCGGGTAGCGACTGAACTTGTGCCGACGGAACATCGCGAGGATTTCCTTGAGCGGCGCGTTGGCATCGAGGCAGACCATGTCTTCCCGCGAGTTAGCCCAGTCGACCACTTCCAGCTCGCCCATTTCCACCGCCGAGGCCAGTACCCGCATGCCTTGGTCGCTAGGGTCCTGGCCACGGCTGGAGTGCAGGATCAGCTTGAGTTCTTCACGGCTGTAGTGGTGTTCGTGGTGCGGCCCGGGCTCGCCCTGGCCGGCAATACGCAAGATGGCGTTGGCACTGGCGTTGAGCAGGTAGATGGCCGGGTACATCAGCCAGTAGAACAGGTACAGCGGCACCGCCGTCCACAGCGACAGCAGCTCGGGCTTGCGGATCGCCCAGGACTTGGGCGCCAGCTCACCGACAACGATGTGCAGGTAGGAGATGACGAAGAAGGCGCTGAAGAACGAGATGCCCTTGATGACTTCCGGCGATTCAACGCCGACGGCGGCCAGCAGGGGTTCGAGCAGGTGCGCGAAGGCCGGCTCACCGACCCAGCCCAGGCCCAGCGAGGCCAGGGTGATACCCAGTTGGCAAGCGGACAGGTAGGCGTCCAGCTGGCTGTGTACGGTGCGCAGGATCTGCCCGCGCCAGCCATGCTGCTCGGCAATCGACTCGACCCGGGTCGAGCGCAATTTGACCATGGCGAACTCGGCGGCAACGAAGAAGCCGTTGAGCAGAACCAGCAGCAGAGCAAAAAGAATCATGCCGAAATCGGCGAAAAGTGCAGCGAGGTTGAAACCAGGGGAAGGGTCCATGATGGAGTTTTACGGGGTCCGTCTTTTAAGAAAGGGAGTACAGCAATGCCAGCATGAGCTGGCGCGAGTCAGCCAATGTAGCGGCTGACTGCGCAAATTTAAAGGGCGGCGGCTCAGGATGCCTGGCGCGAGGCTATCTGCACCGGGGCGAAATGGCAGGTAAAGGTGCTGCCATGGCCTGGCACGCTGCTGATTTCCAGGCGCGCGCGATGGCGCAGCAGCACGTGCTTGACGATCGCCAGGCCCAGGCCGGTGCCACCGGTATTGGAGGCACGGCTGGAGTCGACGCGGTAGAAGCGCTCGGTCAGGCGTGGCAGATGCTTGGGGTCGATGCCGATGCCCGAGTCCTGCACGCTCAGGTGTGCGCCTTGCTCGTCGGCCCACCAGCGGATGCGGATCTGGCCTTCGTCCTGGGTGTATTTGACTGCATTGAACACCAGGTTGGAGAAGGCGCTGCGCAGCTCCGCCTCGCTACCCTTGAGGCGAATGCCCGGCTGCGCCTCCAGGCTGATGCGCTGGTTACGCTGCCCGGACAATGCCTGGGCGTCGCCCTTGATCGATTGCAGCAGGCTCTCGACCGCTACTGGCTGGTTGTCCGAGGGGTAGTCGGTGGCTTCCAGCTTGGCCAGCAACAGCAGGTCGTTGAGCAGCGTTTGCATGCGCCCGCCTTGCTGCTGCATCTGCTGCAGGGCACGAACCCAGCGCGGGTTCACCTCTTCGACGTTATCGAGCAGGGTTTCCAGGTAGCCGGCGATCACCGTCAGCGGCGTGCGCAGTTCGTGGGAGACGTTGGCGACGAAATCCTTGCGCATCTGCTCCAGCTGATGGATGCGGGTGACATCGCGTACCAGCATCAGGTGCTCGTTGTTGCCGTAACGGGTGATGTGCAGTTGCACGCGCATGCGATCGTTGATCGGCGAGGGGATCTCCAGCGGTTCGAGGTAGTTCTCCTGCTCGAAGTACTCCTTGAAGCGTGGATGACGTACCAGGTTGGTTACTGGCTGGCCGCTGTCCTGCGGGGTCTTGAGGCCGAGCAGGGTTTCCGCGGCGCGGTTCCACCACTCCAGGTTGCCATCGCTGTCGAGCATGATCACCGCATCCTTGAGGGCGGCGGTGGACTCCTGCACCCGGTCGATCACCGCCTGCAGACGCCCGCGCACGCGCTGGTCGCGGCGTTGCAGATGGTAGATGCTGTCGAACACCTCGCCCCACAGGCCATAGCCATCGGGCGGTGCTTCATCGGGTTTGTGCAGGCGCAGCCATTCGTGCAGGCGCAGCAGTTGCTTGAGGGTCCAGCCCAGGTAGATCGCCAGGCCCAGGGCCAGGCTCCAGCCATAGTAGCCGCTGATCAGGCCGGCCAGCAGGCAGACGGTGATCAGCAACAGCATGTGGCGAATCAGGGTGCCATGCCAGTTCTGGTTCAATTGGGATCCTTAGCGGATCAGCTGCACGTTGCAAGCTACAAGCTGCAAGGTTGAAGCGGATCTGCGTGTGCTTTTGCTCTTTCTTGCAGCTTGGGGCTTACAGCTTGCAGCTTTCTCAACTTTTAGTTGAGAACCGGTAACCGGTGCCGCGGACGGTTTGTACCAGATTTTCGTAGGCATCGCCCAACGCCTTGCGCAGGCGGCGGATATGCACGTCGACGGTGCGTTCCTCGACATAGACGTTGCCGCCCCAGACCTGGTCGAGCAGTTGGCCACGGGTGTAGGCGCGCTCCTGGTGGGTCATGAAGAATTGCAGCAGGCGGTATTCGGTCGGGCCCATTTCGGCCGGCTTGCCGTCGATGGTCACCCGGTGGCTGATTGGATCGAGCAGCAGGCCGCCGACTTCGATCGGCGCTTCGCCATCGCTCGGGCCGGCGCGGCGCAGCACGGCCTTGAGCCGGGCCACCAGCTCGCGCGGCGAGAAAGGCTTGGTGATGTAGTCGTCGGCGCCGACTTCCAGGCCCTGGATCTTGTTGTCTTCCTCACCCTTGGCGGTGAGCATGATGATCGGGATGTCGCCGGTCAGCTCGTCGCGCTTGAGACGGCGGGCCAGTTCGATACCGGAGGTGCCCGGGAGCATCCAGTCGAGCAGGATCAGGTCCGGCTTGCGGTCGACGATGATGGCGTGGGCCTGCTGGGAGTTTTCGGCTTCCAGGCAGTCATAGCCGGCCATTTCCAATGCAACGGCGATCATCTCGCGAATTGGCGCTTCGTCGTCAACGATCAGAATGTTTCTGCCAACCATGCTTAAACCTCTTCCATTAAAGGTGTCTTGGCCCGCATTAGATAACGGAATTATTGCAGTCGTGTGACAGCTCGTGGGCCATTGCAGCAACATTCTGTTACTGGGCTAGGCTTAAATTCCCTCTCCCGAGAATTACGGTGAATCCAATGACACGACATACGCTGAACTGGATGACGCTTTTCGCTGCAGTGGCACTGGCGTTGCCAGGGATAGCGTCGGCCCATCATGCCATGATGAAGGACGGCATGATGGTCGACCATGCTGGAATGACGCTCTACACCTTTGACAAGGATTCGGGCGGCAAGTCCATGTGCAACGATGAGTGTGCCAAGAACTGGCCGCCGCTTATGGTCAAATCTGGCGACATGGCTGAAGAGGGCTGGACACAAATCAAGCGCGATGACGGTTCGATGCAGTGGGCCTACAAAGGCAAGCCGGTGTACACCTTCATCAAGGACAAGAAAGCCGGTGACATGACCGGCGATGGCATGAAAGACGTCTGGCACGTGATCAAGTAATAGTGCCTTCAGTCGCGGGGCAAGCCCGCTCCTACAGGTGCAGGAGCGGGCATGCCCCGCGATGAATCAGAAGCTGTAATCCAGCACGATGCCGACAAACACCAGCAACCCGGCCCAGTGGTTGTGCAAGAAGGCCTTGAAGCACGATTCGCGGTCCAGCTTGCGCGTCGACCAGAACTCCCAGGCAAAGCACAGCAAGGCTGCCATCAGTCCCAGGTGGAACCAGCCGCCCAGCTCGAAGCGGTTGCCGGCCAGTAACAGGCAGCCAAGGGACAATACCTGCAAGGTGAGGATGATCACCCGATCGGCTTCACCGAACAGGATGGCGGTGGATTTGACCCCGATTTTCAGGTCGTCATCGCGGTCGACCATGGCGTAGTACGTGTCGTAGCCCACGGTCCACAGCAGGTTGGCGATGTACAGCAGCCAGGCGATGGCCGGCAGCTCGCCGGTGGCGGCGGTGAAGGCCATGGGGATGCCCCAGGAGTAGGCCGCCCCCAGCACCACCTGCGGGTAGTAGGTGTAGCGCTTCATGAACGGGTAACAGGCCGCCAGCGCCACAGCGCCGAACGACAGCCACACCGTGGTGGCATTGGTGCACAGCACCAGCAAGAAACTCACCCCGACCAATACCGCAAACAGGGTCAGCGCCTCGCGGGCGTTGATCCGTCCGGCGGCCAGCGGGCGGTCGGCAGTGCGTTTGACGTGGCCATCGACCTTGCGGTCGGCGAAATCGTTGATGGCGCAGCCGGCAGCGCGCATCAGCACCACGCCGAGGGTGAATATCAGCACGTTGGCCAGGGTCGGCGCGCCCTTGGCGGCAATCCAGACGGCCGAAAGGGTCGGCCACAGCAGCAGGTAGATGCCAATCGGACGGTCCATCCGGCTCAGCTGGATGAAGTCCCAGGCCCGGGGGTGCAGGCGATTGAACGACTTGAGCAACTGCAGGTACATCAGCGGGTCTCCGATGGGGTGTCGGCGGCAATCCACAGTGTAGGCAAGAACACCTCGGCCACCAGCACGCTCAAGGCGTCGCGATCAAAGCGCGAACGGCGCCCCCACAAGCCTGCATGGCACTGCTCCAGCGGCAGCCAGGCCTGCGGATAGTGGCAGACCTCGATGGGCCGGCGGACAAAGCCCTGTTCGCAGAACAGCAGTTCGCCCAATGAGCGGCTGCCCAGCGCTTCCATGTCCAGGCCGCCACTTTCCAGCGAGCTGCGCGCGGCCACGCTGCGGGCAAACACCCAGGGCTGGCCATGGCCGCGCAAGTACACTTCGCGCACCCAGCCTTCGCTGCCCAACGGCAGGTCAAGGGCCTGGCATTCGTCTTCGCGCAGGCGTTGCCAGCCCTCGCAAAGGGGTGTCACGCAAAAGTGATCGGCGGATAATTGAATCAGGCGGCGGGTCAGGGAGCCCTGGTCGTACAACCAGTCGCGAGTCGTGGGCGATGTGCTGTCTGCCAGGTCAGGGTGCTGCAGCCAGAGTGCAGCGGGCGCTTGCAATGTTTCGTACGGCACGGCGGTATCGAATAACAGGCCAGAGAGACGCCGAGCTTAGCATGATTGCCCGATCCGGCTTGCATGCTGGCACCTGGCTCCAGTACAAAGCCCTTTCTTTGATGGCCGCCACTGTAATCTTCACGAGAGCGGCCACTCCAATGCCTGAGTCTTTCGAGGAAGTGCGTTATGAAAAAGTGGCAATGTATTGTCTGTGGCCTGGTCTACAACGAAGCTGACGGTTGGCCGGACGACGGCATCGCTCCAGGCACCAGGTGGGAAGACGTACCCGAAGACTGGCTGTGCCCGGACTGCGGTGTCGGCAAGATGGATTTCGAGATGATCGAAATCAACTGATCACATTTCAATCAGATTTCAAGGAAGGCAGCGCATGACGGCTCCAGTGGTGATTGTCGGTACAGGTCTGGCGGGTTACAACCTGGCTCGCGAGTTTCGCAAGCTCGACGGCGATACGCCGTTGTTGCTGATTACCGCCGACGACGGCCGCTCCTACTCCAAGCCGATGCTTTCCACCGGTTTCGCCAAGAACAAGGACGCCGACGGCCTGAGCATGGCCGCACCCGGCGCCATGGCCGAGCAGCTCAAGGCCGAGGTGCGCACCCACACCCGCATCAGCGGCATCGACCCGGGCCACAAACGCCTGTGGATCGGTGAAGAGCAGGTTCACTACCGCGACCTGATCCTGGCCTGGGGCGCCGAAACCGTGCGGGTGCCGGTCGAAGGCGATGCAGGCGAGCTGATCTTCCCGATCAACGACCTCGAGGACTACGCGCGTTTTCGCGCCGCCGCCGCTGGCAAGCAACGGGTGCTGATCCTCGGCGCCGGCCTGATCGGCTGTGAGTTCGCCAACGACATGAGCCTGGGTGGCTATCAGGTCGAGCTGGTGGCGCCGTGCGAGCAGGTCATGCCGACCTTGCTGCACCCGATGGCGGCAGCCGCGGTTCAGGCCGGCCTTCAAGAGCTGGGCGTGCATTTCCACCTGGGCCCGGTACTGACCCGCCTGCAGCGGCTGGAGCAGGGCCTGGAAGCGCACTTGTCCGACGGCAGCGTGATTGCTTGCGACCTGGTGGTTTCGGCTGTTGGCCTGCGCCCACGCATCGACCTGGCCTCGGCTGCGGGGTTGCAGGTCAATCGCGGCGTAGTGGTTGATCGCCAGCTGCGTACCTCCCACGCCAACATCTTCGCCCTCGGTGATTGCGCCGAAGTCGATGGCCTCAATCTGCTGTATGTGATGCCGTTGATGAGTTGCGCCCGGGCGCTGGCGCAAACCCTGGCCGGCAACCCGACAGCGGTCGCCTACGGGCCGATGCCGGTTACGGTTAAAACCCCGGCCTGCCCGCTGGTGGTGTCGCCTGTGCCCCATGGCCGTGAGGGCCAGTGGAGCGTTGAAGGCCAGGGCGCCGACCTCAAGGTGCTCTGCCATGACGCAGACGGCCAACTGCTGGGCTATGCCCTGACCGGCACCGCCGTCATGGACAAGCTGGCTCTAAATCGGCAACTTCCGGCGCTGATGGCGTAAATAGCCGACGTTCTGTCGGATTTCCCCTGCCTTTGCCCCAACAATGGCCGCCCAGAGACTGGCGCGGCCCCTGAGGGCATGCCATTCTCACTCCGTCTGCCGCAGTTTAGAGCCTGCGGTGCCTTGGGCGCTGTTCTTCAAGAGCAGCACGGCATAACAACAAAAAAACCGTCAAAGAGGCTTCACTATGCGTAAACCAGAACTCGCCGCCGCCATTGCGGAAAAGGCTGATCTCACCAAAGAGCAAGCCAACCGCGTGCTCAACGCCGTGCTCGAAGAAATCACCGGCGCCCTGCACCGCAAGGACAGCGTGACCCTGGTCGGCTTCGGTACCTTCCTGCAGCGCCACCGCGGTGCCCGCACGGGCAAAAACCCGCAAACCGGCGAGCCGGTCAAGATCAAGGCCAGCAACACCGTTGCTTTCAAACCAGGCAAATCCCTGAAGGACAGCGTCAATCCGTGATGCCTCGCACAGATCGATTGCAGTGAAAAACGGGCACCGCACAAGGTGCCCGTTTTTTATTGCCGCCGCCCTGGCATCTGGCTAGCATACGCGGCCGCCGTCGCAAGGACGGGGAAGTGTCCAGGGAGGGCCGTGATGAAGACCGAAGGATTCGCACTAACCGCTAGCGCAGGGCAACGCCATGTATGACGGCTTGACCTTGCCCAACTACCTGGCGGGCGTTGCCGACAGCGACCTGTTCGGCAGCCTGGCCTTTGTCTGCCTGATATTGATACTCACCAGCCTGCACCGACGCTGGCGTGACCAGCTCTGGCATCGCCTGCTGACGTTCATTTGCCTGACCACCGTGGTGGTCATGGAACTGGTGGGTTCCTACTATGCGAACCTGCCGCCGGCATGAGCAAAGGCAGAGGGTTGGCCCTGGCGTTGCTGGTACTCCTGCTGCTGCCAGGCGTGACCACGCCGTTGTATTCGAACGCGCTGCTGCTTTGGATGGAGCCTGACAACTTCATCCCCGCCGAATCCTCAATGCTGACCTTCGAGCCCTACCAGATTTCCCAGGGCTCCTCGTCCTACTGGCTGTACGGCCAGGACAAGCACAACTACTACCACTTCACCTACGAAGCCGCGCACCCCTATCGCTATATCCCCCGCGACAACAACTGCCCGGGCTTCGACAGGAACGATGTGCGCAGCTGGTGCCAGGCTTTGCAAGGAAACTCCCGATGATCAAACGCTGGCTGATCGCCCTGGCCGTGCATGCGCTGGCTTGCTTCCTGTTCCTGGTGCTCAACGACATCGGGGTTCATTACTACAAGCAGATCTACGGCGGCTTCACCGCCCGCGGCGTGGCGTCTGGCGCCATTTTCTGGCTGGTGTTCGATGTGATGGTGATCTTCAGCCTGGTGATCGTTTTCGTGCCGAGACTCAAGCACAAACTCATGATCAATGGCGCGCTGGTGGCGTTGATCATCTACTGGCTGATGCCGCATCACCCGGTGCGAACGATGTTTTTCAGCCCGCTGGCCGGTGGTCTGACTTTCCTGGCGATAATGCTTGCCCACTGGTTGGGCCGGCTGAATGTATTCAACAAGGATCGGTCTTGAAACGTAGGCACTATTTTGCCCTGGCGATGGTTGGGGCATTGGTACTTTGGGTGGGACACAACATCCAGGTATTGATCGATCGGCCAGGCGAAGTCAGGGTGGTCAGCGAGTCGGGCCGTTATCTCATGGAGAATGTGCCGGTTGGTGGCTGGCTGGTGCCTTTCGATGACCTGGCCTACCTGCGTTTCATTGACCGCAGCAATCAAAAGCAGGTTTACCGCACGCCGCTGTTCTCGCAGACCTCTTTGGATATGCGCGATTACGAAGACAACGGCACTGTCGGAATCGTCTGGATCAGCTTGTACAAGGCTGATGGGCATATCGAGATCGCCATACCCAACTGGAAGCCCCATTGGCTCAACTACTTCATCAGCAATACGCCCTATGACGTGGCCGACGAGCAGGCCGATTGCCGCAAGCCGGAAAACGCCCTGCGCTTTATCCGCGATGTGCTGGGTTACTGGCTGGGTTTCAGTGACTACTGGTGTACTCCCACTCAACAGCTGATCGACAGAGGCAAACCATGAAAGGCTTTGCGACGACGTGGCGGCAGTGGTTCTGCTCGTTCCTGCTGCTGGCCGGGGCGACAACCTGCGCTGGTGCCCCGGCGGACATGCCGGACTGCTCCGACAACGATTTTGGCGCCTTTTTCGCCGCTTTTGCCCAGAGCGAAGCGCTGCAGCAGTCGCTGGTGGCTGACCCGCTGATCGAGCAGCGGATCTACCCCGGTCGCAAGCAACCGCGTGTGGCGATCCGCAAGCTGGCCCCGGAGCAGCGCCCGTCGCTGGCCTTGCTACAGCCGGCCAAGCGTGCCGCGCTGGGGCTGGTGGTCGAGCAGGAGGGTAGCCGGCAAGTGGTGTTGCACGACACCAAGGGCGAACTGCTCAAGGTCTATACCTTTACCCGCGGCCAATGCTGGGTGTTACAGCGGATCGATGACTGGTCGCTGGCGGGCTTCTTTACCGGGCGCCAGGAGAAGGTTGCCGGCGAGCTGGATGTCGAGCGCGCCAGGCTCTATGAGAATCTGGGCAGGGCAGGGCTCTACGACAACCCTGGGCAACTGATGAACGCCGCCCTCAACAGTCTGCTCAGTGCCGCTACCAAGGGCAACAACGAGGCCGCAGTCCAGGCGGTCATCCTGATTTTTTCAGGGGATGCCGAACGACTGCCGGACTCGACCATCGTTCAGCTCCTGGAGGCGGCTATGGTCACTGAACGGGACGCCGGGGCCATGCTGGCGCACTTCGTTTGCTACGGCGAAGAGTATGCCGAGGACCGGGTCTGCCAGGACCCGGGCAAAGCGCTTCAAGCCTTGCGCCAATCGGCGAAGCTGGAGTCGCCGCGGGGGCTGGTGGAGCTTGGCTTTGCCTACGAGGCAGGCAAGCTTGGCCAGCAGGACAATGACCGCGCCATGGCGTGCTACCAGCAAGCGGCACTGGAGGCCAGCGGTTACCGCGACAGCGCCGTGGACGGTATCAAGCGCCTGAGCGACAAAGGCGTGGTCGAAGACGAGACACAGAAATGCTTGTAACTCGCCCTTACCGCCTGGCAATCGCCCTGGTTGTGCACCTGTTGGCCATTGTCACTTACCTGTGGCTGCACAACACTGGCATGACAATGTACCGGCAGATGGCCGGCGGGCTGATGTCGCGCGGCGTCGCGATCGGCATGGGCATGTACCTGATCTTCTACTTCGTGGTGTTGATGAACCTGGCGATCGCGCTGGTGCCGCGGCTCAAGTGGCGGTTGCTGCTGGCGGCGGCCATTCCTGCCGCAATCCTGCTCTACCTGTTGCCCCAGCATCCGCTGCGCGCAATGTTTTGCAGCGTGCTGGGGTTGTCTACGGCACTGGCGGCTGTCGGCGCGAACCAGTTGATTCTGTACGCGTTGAGCAGGTTCAGGCGTCAGTGAATAACCCGGTTACAAGGCCAACGGCGGCTATCATCGGGTAAAGCGTAGAGAACTATGGCGTTTTTGTAGCGAGACTATAAACTGCTTCGCCAGTCACTTTTTAGCCGAGGCGTGCACATGAAGTTTCGCTTTCTCCTTTGGGCCATGGGCCTGCTGATGGCCAAAGCCAGCCGCAACAACCCTGCCTTTCAGCAGCAACTGGCCGACAAGGACCTGGTGTTCCAGCTGCAGACCCTCGATGGCAAGGCGGCGCGCCATTTCATCGTCAAGGACCTGCGAATCAGCAGCAAATCCGGCACTCACCCTGCGCCAGCTTTCGCTATCGCCTTCAAGGATGCCGCGTTCGGTTTTGCCACCCTGCAGGCCAAGAACAAGCAACTGGCCTTCATGCAGGGGATTCAGGACAAAAGCATCCAGATCAAGGGCAACCCGGCGCTGGTGATCTGGTTCCAGGGCCTGATGAAGTACCTGAAACCGAAAAAGAAGGCCTGACCGCCAAGGTCAGGCTTACGCCTCAGTGCTGGCTGAATTGCGAGGCCAGCTCACGCAGCATGGCTTCGGCTTCCAGCACCTTGTTGACCACGTCCTCGGCTTTTTCGCGGGTCAGGTTCAGACGCTCGAGCAGCTCGTCGGGGATGCTTTCCTGCGGACCCGAGCCGATTCCGCGCGAGCGCAGCAGGCGTACCGCCAGGCATACCAGGTTGGGGAAGGCGGCGCAGTCGCCGGCATAGGTCGGGTCGTGCTGGAAGCGCAGGGCGGTGGACAGCTCATCCGGCATGTCCCAGTAGCGCATCAGCCAGGCGCCGATCTGCTCGCGGCTGATGCCCAGCAGGTGTTGCTCGACGTAGCTGTGGCACAGGTGCGGGTTGACCTCCAGGTGCCGGCAGATCAGCGAGAAATGCGGCGGGAACACATGCGCCAGCAACAGGTAGCCGAAGTTGTGCAGCAGCCCGGCCAGGTAGGTCAGGCCCGATTCCGGGCGCTCGGCCCGTGGCATGGCCCGGGTCAGGCCCTCGATCACCGCAGCGGTGTAGATCGATTGCTGCCAGTACGGTGTGGTCTGTTGCGGGTGGTCCTTGGGCAAGCTCAGGGTTTTGCCCAGCGCCAGGCCCAGGGCCAGGTTGATCACCAGGTCAAAGCCGAGCACGCGAACGATGGCGTCTTCCACCGAGCGGATCTTGCCCGGTGAGGCGTAGTAGGGCGAAGCCGCCCAGCTGACCACTTGCGCAGCAAGGGCCGGGTCGGTTTCGACCACGCCGGTGATGTCATCGATGGTGGCGTTGGGGTCGACCCGCAGCTTGATGATTTTTTGCGCGGTTTCCGCCAGCGGCGGGATCTCGATGGTGCTTTCCAGGCGCTGCTGGATGCGCCGGGCGGTGAATGCCTGGACGGCCTGGGAAATTTCTTCGCGGTCGTCGTGGGGGCGGTCGAGATTTGGGCGGATGCTGGTCAGCAGTTCGCCGAAGTTGCCGGCGCTGGCCTTGCTGAGCATCTTCTTGAAGTCGTCGCGCTCGATCTCCAGCAACAACCCGGCTTCACCGGAGTGAATCAGCAGGCGCTCGGGACGCAGCAGGCTTTCTTCGTACAGGCACGGTGAGCTGGTCAGCGCCGGAATCCCCGGGAGGATCTTCAGGCCGTGCTTTTCCAGCATGTGGCGCAGGCGTTCCAGCGGTACCGCAGCCAGCTTGCGGCCGGTCAGCTCGGTCAGGCGGCTGAGGTCGAGCAACTGGTTTTGCGGGAACAGCACCATCAACGCGCCGACTTCGTCGTCCAGCAGTACGGCCTGCACTTTGGCGGCGGCCGGCAGCTGCGGATGGTCGGTCACTTCGCGGTAGGCGATGCCGAGCTTGTCGAGCAGCAACCGGATAACAGACGGAGCGTGGGGGGTTGCGGTGTCCAGAGCAACTTCAGTCATGGTCTGTATCCAAAATTTTTTCAATCGCATGAGTATAACCAGCTTGAACCCCGGGCTGGCCGCAATCTGGGACGGGCGTCACACTTGGCCGTATTGCTGGCCGTGGCGCAGCCAGCGTTCCAGCAAGGGGCTGACGTGTGACGGCCAGCGGGCTAGCAGGGCCTGGGCGGCGTCGCGCACGGCGGGCAGCAGGTCAGCGTCGCGCATCAGGTCGGCGACCTTGAATTGCAGCAGGCCGGTCTGGCGGGTGCCGAGCATTTCACCCGGGCCGCGCAGCTCCAGGTCTTTCTCGGCGATGATGAAGCCGTCGTTGGTCTCGCGCATGATCCCCAGGCGTTCGCGGCCGATCTGCGACAGCGGCGGGTGATACAGCAGCACGCAATGGCTCACCGCGCTGCCCCGGCCAACCCGGCCGCGCAGCTGGTGCAATTGGGCCAGGCCCAGACGCTCGGGGTTCTCGATGATCATCAGGCTGGCATTGGGCACGTCGACACCAACCTCGATCACCGTGGTTGCCACCAGCAGCTGCAAATTGCCCTGCTTGAATTCGGCCATCACCGCGGCTTTCTCCGCAGGTTTCATGCGCCCGTGAATCAGGCCGACACGCAACTCGCCCAAGACGCTGCTAAGTTCCTCGTAAGTGGTTTCGGCGGCCTGGCAGGTGAGCTCTTCAGATTCTTCGATCAGGGTGCAGACCCAGTAGGTCTGGCGCCCTTCGGCGCAGGCCGCGCGCACCCGCTCGACCACTTCGAAGCGCCGGCTGTCGGTTACCAGCACGGTGTTGACCGGGGTGCGGCCTGGCGGCAATTCGTCGAGGATCGAGGTGTCCAGGTCGGCATAGGCGCTCATGGCCAGGGTGCGCGGGATCGGCGTGGCGGTCATGATCAGCTGGTGCGGGCACAGTTGACCGCCCACGCCTTTCTGGCGCAGGGCCAGGCGCTGCTGCACGCCGAAGCGGTGCTGTTCGTCGATGATCGCCAGGGCCAGGTTCTTGAACTTCACTTCTTCCTGGAACAGGGCATGGGTGCCAACCACCATCGGGGCGCCGGCGGCGATCTGTTCCAGGGCGCTGCTGCGTGCCTTGCCCTTGAGCTTGCCGGCCAGCCAGGCGACTTCGATGCCCAGCGGCTCCAGCCAGCGCTTGAAGGTGATGAAATGCTGCTCGGCGAGGATCTCAGTGGGTGCCATCAGCGCCACCTGGTAACCGGCTTCCAGCGCTTGCAGGGCAGCGAGGGCAGCGACCACGGTCTTGCCGGCGCCGACATCGCCTTGCACCAGGCGCAGCATCGGCTCTGGCTGGCTGAGGTCGTAGGCGATCTCGTTGCCCACGCGTTGCTGGGCACCGGTTGGTGCAAAGCCGAGGTTGGCCAGGTACTGCTGGGGCAAGCGGCTGGCCTTGGGCAATACCGGCGCACGCTGGGCGCGCAGGCTTTCGCGCAGGCGCTGCTGGGACAGCTGGTGGGTCAGCAGCTCTTCGAACGCCAGGCGGTGCTGGGCCCAATGGTGGCCTTCGGCGAGCTCATCGACGTCGGCATCGGCCGGTGGGTGGTGCAGGTAGCGGATCGCATCGTCCAGCGGCGCCAGTTGGTAATCCCGGGCCAGTTCGTCCGGTAGCCAGTCCGGCAGGCTGCGCGGGCCGAGCAGGGCCAGGCTCTGCTGGCACAGCTGGCGCAGGCGCTGCTGGGTCAGGCCTTCGGTGGTCGGGTAGATCGGGGTCAGGGTCTGCTCCACCGGGGCCGGCTCGTCGCCGGCCAGCGCGCGGTATTCCGGGTGGTAGATTTCCAGCCCGGAAGCACCCGGGCGCGCTTCACCGTAGCAGCGCAGGTGGGTGCCGCGCTTGAGGCCTTCCTTCTGCGCGTTGCTGAAGTGGTAGAAGCGCAGGCTCAGAACGCCGCTGCCGTCGCCCAGGCGCACCAGCAGGCTGCGGCGCTTGCCCATGACCACGTCGGTGCCACTGACCACGCCTTCGATCACTGCATCCTGGCCCGGGCGCAGGGCGCCGATGGGCACCACGCGGGTGCGGTCCTGATAGCGCAGCGGCAGGTGGAACAGCACGTCCTGGAGGTTCTCCAGGCCGACCTTGGCGAGTTTTTCGGCCATGGCCTCGCCGACTCCCTTGAGCGCGGTCACCGAGACCTGGGACAACTCCGGCATGGTGCTTTCCTACTGGCTCGCGGCGGGTTTGGCGACCGAGCACAGGCGGATCGAGTCAGCGAGGATCTCGATGGCCTTGGGCCGCGGGAAGCTGGCGCGCCAGGCGATGGCCACGGTGCGAAACGGCGCCGGTGGGCTCAGCGGGCGCACTTCGATCACGCCCGGGGCGTAATGGTGGCTGTGCACTGCCGACAGCGGCAGGATCGATACGCCCAGGCCCGAAGCGACCATGTGGCGAATGGTTTCCAGCGAGCTGGACTCGACCGTGGTGTGCTTGGCGCCGTCGCTGCCTTTGGCCAGGGTCGGGCACGCCTCGAGCACCTGGTCACGGAAGCAGTGGCCTTCACCGAGCAGCAGCAGGCTCTTGTCGTTGAGCAGGCTGGCGTCGATGGTTTCTTTCTGGGTCCATGGATGCTCGCTGGGCATCAGCACGTAGAACGGCTCGTCGTACAGCGGCAGGGTCAGTACGTCGGCTTCGTTGAACGGCAGGGCGATGATCACTGCGTCCAGCTCGCCATTGCGCAGCTTGTCGCGCAGGATGTGGGTGAAGTTCTCTTCGATGTACAACGGCATCTGCGGGGCGACCCGGTGCAGTTGCGGGATCAGGTGCGGGAACAGGTAGGGGCCGACGGTGTAGATCGCGCCGACTTTCAGCGGGGCGGTCAGCTGGTTCTTGCCGGCCTGGGCCAGCTCGCGAATGCCCTGGGCCTGCTCGAGTACCTTTTGCGCCTGGGCAACGATGCCTTCGCCGACCGGGGTCAGGCGTACCGCGCTTTTACTGCGCTCGAAGATCAGTACACCCAGCTCGTCCTCAAGCTTCTTGACGCCGACCGACAGGGTCGGCTGGCTGACGTGGCAGCGTTCGGCGGCGTGGCCGAAGTGCTGCTCCTGGGCGAGGGTGACGATGTAGCGCAATTCTGTGAGGGTCATAACGTGCGTCCATGAAGTTGCGGCCCCAGCATAGCGGCTGCAATCGATAGACGCACGTTATCAGACTTGCTCGTTTGTGACAGAAACAAAGCGTTAGCGTTTGTCCAGCGAGTAGACGAAAGGCGCGATCACTTCAATGCTGCCGTTGTTGAGCAGTTCTTTAGGCGGCGGTGGCACCGGTTGCGCGCGACGGATCATCTCCAGGGTCGCCCGATCCAGTGCCGCGCTGCCCGATCCACCAGCCAGGGCATAGGAGAGGATCTTGCCCTCGCCATCGACCACGAAGCGCAGGCGGTTGATGCCTTCCATACGCATGCGCCGGGCGTTTTCCGGGTAGCGCTTGTACTTCGCCAGGTGTCGCAGCAGATCGCTCTGCCAGGTCGGCAGGGCATTGCTGTTGGTGGCGATGCTCGGCGCCGGAGCCGCCGATTTCTGCGACGGTGCGGTGGTTGGCGGTGTATCGACCACTTCCTCGTCGGCCGGCTTTTCCTGCGGCGGCTCAGGCTTTTTCTCGGGCTTGGGCGGCTGCGGTTTGGCCTTTGGCTTGACCTGCTTGGCAATGGCGATTTTCGGTTTCGGCGCCTCGGCCAGTTTCGGCAACGGCGGTTCTTCGACCGGCGCTGGCGGCTGTGGCGGGGTGACCACCTTGGGTGGAGGTGGCGGGGCCGGTTCGGGCATCGGGGCCATTTCGATCATCATTGCCGCAGGCGGCAACTCGATCGCTTGGGGCACCGACCAATTGAGCGTCAGCAACACGGCAACGGCATGGATACCCAGCACAATCGCCAGACTACTGCTGTAACGCGCCAGCTTATGCCGCGTCTTGATCATTTCTTGGCTGCCGTCTCAAGGCCGACCAGACCGACTTTCAGGTAACCGGCCGCGCGCAGCGTGTTCATGACTTCCATCAGATCGCCGTAATCGACACCTTTATCGGCCTGGAAGAAGATCGTGGTGTCCTTGTCGCCCTTGGTCTTGGCGTCGAGAATCGCGCCGAGCTGGTCACGCTGGACCTGCTCGTCACCGACGTACAGGTTCTGGTCAGCCTTGACGCTGAGGAACACCGGCTTCTCGGGCCTCGGCGCCGGTTTTGCGGTCGAGGCTGGCAGGTCGACCTTGATGTCGACGGTTGCCAGCGGCGCTGCCACCATGAAGATGATCAGCAGGACCAACATGACGTCGATGAACGGCGTGACGTTGATTTCGTGGTTTTCGGCGAGGTCGTCGCCACCTTCGTTAAGATGCAGGCCCATGGCTTAGCCCACTTTAACCATGTGAGGTGCCGCGGCGCGATCGCCTGGCTGGTGGTCCAGGTCGCGGCTGACCAGCAGCAGGACTTCGGCCGAGGCATCGGACACCTGCGCCTTGTAACCGGCAATGGAGCGGGCGAACACGTTGTAAATGACCACCGCAGGGATCGCTGCGACCAGGCCCAGGGCGGTGGCCAGCAGGGCTTCGGCGATACCCGGGGCAACCACGGCGAGGTTGGTGGTCTGGGTCTTGGCGATGCCGATGAAGCTGTTCATGATGCCCCAGACGGTACCGAACAGACCGACGAACGGCGCGGTGGAACCGATGGTGGCGAGGACGCCGGTGCCGCTGCTCATGTTGCGGCCGCTGGCAGCTACCAGGCGCTCAAGGCGGAAGCTGACGCGCTCCTTGATGCCTTCTTTCTCGCGGGTATTGGCCGACAGGCGCATTTCATCCAGGGCATCGTGAACCAGGATGTGGGCCAGGGTGCCTTCTTTGTTGGCACTGTCGCTGGCTTCCTTGAGGGTGGTGGCACGCTTGAGGGCGGCGATCTCGCCACGCAGGCGACGCTTGGCGCCCAGCAGCTCGAAGCCTTTGGCGATCCAGATGGTCCAGGTAATGATCGAGGCGATGGCCAGGCCGATCATGACGATCTTCACCACGATGTCGGCGTTCTTGTACATGCCCCATGGCGACAGGTCGTGGGCCATGCCCAGGCTGGTATCTTCAACCAGTGCTTCAACGCTTTCGTCAGCCGGGCTGGCGGCCTGGCCATCAACCGGAGCAACAGCAGGCGCGGCAGCCGGATCGGTCGGCGCAGCAGCCTGTTCGGCACCCGGTGCGGCCGGTGCAACGGCGGCGGCTGGAGTGGCGGGTGCGGTGGTCGGCTCATCGGCCAGGGCGGCGGGTGCCATCACCAGGCTGAGCATCAGCGCGGCAACGGCGCGCCATGCGCGCGACGTGGTTGGCGAAGCGGAAGGTTGGATACGTGTCATGCTGGCCTGACCTGATGAAGAAGAAAGAGGTGGTTGTCCTTCCAGGCCTCGAGACAGGCCGAGAACAAAATTGGGTGGCCATTATTGCAAGTAATTCTTGTTAGCAGAAGTAATAAAGTTACTTTTTTTCCATCATAGCTAGCCGCCTATCGATTTATTTGGATAGGCTGGGCCTTTGATTTGCGGAGTTTCAGGATGTCTGCGCCCTCAGTTCTGATCGTCGGTTGTGGCGATGTCGGTGGCCGTCTGGCCAAGCAATTGCTGGCCTCTGGCTGGCCGGTGAGCGGCTTGCGCCGCAGTGTTGGCCAATTGCCAGAGGGGGTGACGGCGATCGCTGCCGACTTGAATGACTCGCGTTGCCCGGCCGACTGGCCGGTTGACGCTCCGGATTACCTGGTCTACAGCGTTGCCGCCAGCCAGCATGACGAAGCCGGTTATCAGGCCGCTTATGTCGAGGGCCTGCGCAACGTGCTGGCCTGGCTGGCCGAGCGCGGGCAAAAGCCGCGGCGCCTGCTGTTTGTCTCGAGCAGCAGCGTGTATGCGCAGAAGGACGGCGAGTGGATTGACGAAACTGCTGCCGTGGCGCCTGAAGGCTATTCGGGCAAGGTCATGCTCGAAGCCGAGCAACTGGCCCTGGCCAGCGGCATCCCGGCGACCATCGTGCGCCTTACGGGCATCTACGGCCCGGGTCGCGAATGGCTGCTCAGCCAGGTCCGCCAGGGTTATCGAGTAACCGAGGAGCCGCCGCTGTACGGCAACCGCATTCACGCTGAAGATGCCGCCGGGCTGCTGGCGTTCTTGCTCAAGAGCGATCAGCAAGGCAAGGCTGTGGACGACTGCTACATCGGTGTCGATGACGCGCCGGCGCCGCTGTTTGACGTGGTTGCCTGGCTGCGCGAGTACATGGGCGTTACCCAGTGGTCGGAACAGGAGCGGGTGCGCCGTGCCGGCAGCAAGCGCTGCAGCAACGCCCGGGCCCGGGCACTGGGCTGGGCGCCACAGTACCCAAGCTACAAGGAAGGCTATGCGGCCATCCTTGCCGGTAGCAATTAACCCTTACTGACGCTCAAGCAGCCAGCGACGAGGGCCAGGTTGCAGATCGGGCATCTCGTCGGCCTGGGCCTTGTTGACGGCCTGGAAGATTTCCAGCTGTTTGCCGTCACGCTTGAAGATCCACGGGTTGCCCTGCTGGTTGCGTTCCAGCCACAGGCTGTCGTGCTCGCCGCTCATGGCCGCGCAATCACCAGCCAGGCACAGCGCGTAGCGATCCAGGCCGGGCAGGCCGTCGAGGCTGCCGTTGGCGCGAAAATGCGCCACTGCACCCTGTCCCGGGCCCTCGACAATCTTCCAGTCGCCACCCATGTAAGCCTTGTACAGCTCGGTTTCAAAGGTGGTGCCAGCTGGCGCATCAATGGGTGCCGGGGTTTCGGCGCGCTGGAAGCTCTGCTGCGGGTTGGCGTCACTGGCCGCTTGAACCAGTTCGTCGCCGTCCAGGCTCAGCGTCTCGGCGTAGTTACCGTAGAAATCGACTTCCCACTGGCCATCTTTGAGCGCCTTGAGCTTGCCGTCGCCCGCTTCAAAGCCATTGCTGAAGGTGGCCTGGCTGGCGGCAACGTTGACCTTCCACTCAAGGTTCGGGCCGTTGGCGAGCAGGGCCTGGCGCAGGTTGGAGCCTTTGGCGGCAGCGTCGATGGCGTTCTGGTTAATCCAGGTACCGTTGAGGTCTTCCGGGCTGTGGCTGGCGCAGCCGCTCAACAGGGTGGCGAGCAGCGACAGGGCGAGCGCGTAGCGCATGGCGGGGGTCCTTGCAGGGGCGGGGGATGAGGGCGCACCGGGCGGCGCGCCCTCGGGGGTGTTACTCGATGACCAGGATGGCATCCATTTCAACCTGCGAGCCTTTCGGCAGGGCAGCAACGCCAATGGCGGCGCGGGCCGGGTACGGCTGGTCGAAGTACTTGCCCATGATCTCGTTGACCTTGGCGAAGTGGCTGAGGTCGGTGAGGAAGATGTTCAGCTTGACGATGTCCTTGAACGAACCGCCAGCGGCTTCAGCAACGGCCTTGAGGTTTTCGAAGACCTGGACGGTCTGGGCTTCGAAGCCTTCGACCAGTTCCATGGTTTTCGGGTCCAGCGGGATCTGCCCGGACATGTACACCGTGTTGCCGGCCTTGATCGCCTGGGAATAGGTGCCGATGGCGGCTGGGGCCTTGTCACTGGTGATGACGGTCTTGGTCATGATGACTCCTTGCTGTTATTGGGCTACGCACGCATGCGGGTGATTCGGATCACCCCGGTCAGGGCGCGCAGTTTCTTGATCACGCGTGCCAGGTGCACACGGTCGTGCACGCTGACCACCAGTTGGACCACGCTGATGCGACCATCGCGTTCATCCATGCTGATTTTCTCGATATTGCCGTCGGCGGCGTTGACGCTGCTGGCCAGCAGCGCGATCAGGCCGCGCTGGTGCTCAAGCTCGACGCGCAGCTCGACGTTGAATTCGCCGGTGACATCCTTGGCCCAGGACAGCTGGATGCATTTTTCCGGGTTGTGGCGGATTTCGCTGATGTTGCGGCAGTTTTCCAGGTGTACCACCATGCCTTTGCCCGCCGACAGGTGACCGACAATCGGGTCGCCCGGGATCGGCGTGCAGCATTTGGCGTAGCTCAACACCAGGCCTTCGGTGCCGCGAATGGCCAGCGGGCCTTCCGGGCTTGGCAGTTGCTCGCCTTCGGTGGACAGCAGGCGGCGGGCCACTACGTAGGCCATGCGGTTGCCCAGGCCGATGTCTTCGAGCAGGTCTTCGATCAGCTCCAGGCGGTATTCGCCGAGCATGGCCTGGATGCGCTCCTGGGGGATCTTGTCCAGGGCGCTGTCGAAGCCGTTGAGAACCTTGTTCAGCAGGCGTTCGCCGAGGCTGATGGATTCCGAGCGGCGCTGCAGTTTGAGCGCATGGCGGATGTGCGTACGGGCCTTGCCGGTCACCACGAAGTTGAGCCAGGCCGGGTTCGGTCGCGCCCCCGGGGCGCTGACGATCTCGACCGTCGAGCCGCTCTGCAGCGGTTCGGACAGCGGCGCCAGGCGGCGGTTGATGCGGCAGGCAATGCAGCTGTTGCCGACGTCGGTGTGCACCGCGTAGGCGAAGTCGACCGCCGTGGAGCCTTTGGGCAGCTCCATGATCCGGCCCTTGGGCGTGAACACATAGACCTCGTCCGGGAACAGGTCGATCTTCACGCTCTCGATGAATTCAAGGGAGTTGCCCGCGCGTTGCTGCATTTCCAGCACGCCTTTGACCCATTGGCGCGCCCGGGCATGGGTGCCCTTGGGCTGCTCGTCGTCACTGGACTTGTACAGCCAGTGGGCGGCGATGCCGTTGTTGGCCATCTCTTCCATTTCGCGGGTGCGGATCTGGATCTCGATCGGGACCCCGTGCATGCCGAACAGCGTGGTATGCAGCGACTGGTAGCCGTTGGCCTTGGGGATCGCGATGTAATCCTTGAAGCGCCCCGGCAGCGGCTTGTACAGGTTGTGCACGGCGCCCAGCACGCGGTAGCAGGTGTCGACCTTGTCGACGATGATGCGGAACGCGTAGACGTCCATGATCTCGTTGAAGGCCCGGCGTTTGCCGCGCATCTTCTTGTAGATGCCATAGAGGTGCTTCTGCCGGCCGCTGACTTCGCCTTCGATACCGTCGACCGCCAGGCAGTGGGCCAGCGACTCTTCGATCTTGTTGACGATTTCCTTGCGGTTGCCGCGGGCGCGCTTGACCGCCTGGTAGATGCGCGCCGAGCGCATCGGGTGCATGGCCTTGAAGCCGAGGTCTTCGAACTCTACGCGCACACTGTGCATGCCCAGGCGGTTGGCGATGGGGGCGTAGATTTCCAGGGTTTCTTTGGCGATGCGCCGGCGCTTTTCGCCGGACAGCACTTCGAGGGTGCGCATGTTGTGCAGGCGGTCGGCCAGCTTGACCAGGATCACACGGATATCCCGGGCCATGGCCATGGCCATTTTCTGGAAGTTTTCCGCCTGGGCTTCGGCCTTGGTCTCGAAGTTCATCTGGGTCAGCTTGCTGACGCCGTCGACCAGTTCGGCCACGGTTTCGCCAAATTGCGAGCTGAGTGCTTCCTTGGCGATGCCGGTGTCTTCGATCACGTCATGAAGCATGGCGGCCATCAGGCTCTGATGGTCCATGTGCATGTCGGCAAGGATGCTTGCCACCGCCAGCGGGTGCGTGACGTAGGCTTCGCCGCTGCGACGGCGCTGGCCGTCGTGGGCTTGTTCGGCGTAGAAATACGCCCGGCGCACCAGGTTGACCTGGTCGGCGCCGAGGTAGGTCGACAAGCGATCGGCGAGGGCGTCTATGCTCGGCATGGGATGACCTCTTGCCAAGGGACGATGACCGGTGCCGTACTACGTCGACCAGGCATGGGCTTAGACCGCCTCGTTGGTCTCGTCACCCTCGCCGAACGCGAACATTGGCTCAACTTGAGTCTGGATCGACTCTGCAGCCATGAACTCATCAGTGCAGATGCCTTCAGCGATTTCGCGCAGGGCCATGACGGTAGGTTTGTCGTTTTCCCATGGCAGCTTCGGCTCTTTGCCGCCGGTGGCCAGTTGACGGGCACGTTTGGTGGAGAGCATGACCAGCTCAAAACGGTTAGCCACGTGTTCTAGGCAGTCTTCAACGGTTACGCGGGCCATGGTCTTCCTCAAGTAGCAAATGCGGAGTTCAGCCCGAAAGGGCGAGCGGACTCGATAGTTTAAAAAATCACCAGCCTTTAGGGAAGCGCTGATTTCATTTCGAGCCCTTGATACCTCGACGATACCTACTTGCAGGGCTCTAGCACAACTGTCTTGTATGCGTGCTCAATTCAATAGCATCGCGCGGCAAGCCCGCTCCTACAGAGGTTCTGTGGGAGCGGGCTTGCCCCGCGAGGACGATTTCACTGGCGACCCAAGGCATCGCGCAGGCGCGGGGTCAATTCGTCGAACAGCGTCTGCACTGAACGCAAGGCGCGGCAATCGGGGCGGGTCAGCAGCCAGACTTCGGTGTCGCAGCCGGGCAGGGCAGCGCTCAGCGATTCGACGCCGGGCAGGGTATGGGCCATGTAGTCTGGCAGGGCCGCCACGCCCAGGCCGGCGGTTACCAGCTGGGCAATCGCCGAGATGCTGCTGCAACGGTAGCGCGGCGTGACCCCGGGCAGGTGTTCGCTGCGCCAGACCACGGTGGGGTGGTCCTGCATGGTGTCGTCCGGGGCTATCCACGGAAGCGCCGCCGGCGCGTCCTTGAGCTTGTCGCGAAACTCTTCGCGGCCGCACACCACATAGGACGCCGATCCCAGGCAGCGCCCGACCAGGTGCTCCGGCGGGGTGTTGGTCAGGCGCAGCGCCAGGTCGGCATCGCGCCGGCTGAGGTTGGCAAAGGTGTTGGAGGTCGCCAGCTCCAGCGACAGCGCCGGATACGCCGGCATGAACTCGGCCAGCGCTGGCAGCAACAGGCTGTGCAGCACGGCGTCGGTGCAGGTCAGGCGCACCGTGCCGCTGACCACCTGCTCACCGAGTTCCAGCGCCACCCGCGCGGCATCCAGTGCCTGCTCGGCGCGTTCGGCCTGCTCGGCCAGGGCCTGGGCGGTACCGGTGGGGATGTAGCCTTTGCGGCTTTTGACGAACAACGCGGTACCCAGGGCGGCTTCCATGCGCCGGATCGAACGAAAAACAGTCGATACATCGACCTTCAGCAGCTCGGCGGCCTTGGCCAGGGAGCGGCCGCGGACCAGTGCAAGCACCAGGGAAAGGTCGGCGTGGCTGATCTGATATTGCATGGATGCACTCTTTACTTGCCTAAATGCCAATGTCTGTTGCGTGGGGGCCATTCTATAGTGAGGCGGCAGTCGTGAATCAAGTCGCGACGTTGTCAGAAAAATCTGGAACGTCCGTGCGAACCCACGGCGTTCAGCTGTTCCCCACGATGGGACCACTTAAAAAGAACAAATGAAACCATCGCCGCTCTCGATAGCGCAGTAGTACCTCCTCCATGTCGTTCGATAAAAAATCAAAGGATGCCTAGCCATGACGTCGGTCTCCCCGTGCGCCATCCCTCTCGATGAGATGGGCGAATTTCTCCAGGCCCACCCTGAGGTGCAATTTGTCGATCTGCTGATTGCAGACATGAACGGCGTGGTGCGTGGCAAGCGCATCGAGCGTGCAAGCCTGGTTAAAGTCTACGAAAAAGGCATCAACCTGCCGGCTTCGCTGTTTGCCCTGGACATCAACGGCTCGACCGTCGAAAGCACCGGCCTGGGCCTGGACATCGGCGACGCCGACCGCATCTGCTTCCCGATCCCCGGTACCTTGGCCTACGAGCCGTGGCAGAAGCGTCCGACCGCGCAATTGCTGATGACCATGCATGAACTGGACGGCACGCCATTCTTCGCCGACCCGCGGGAAGTGCTGCGCAGCGTGGTGGAGAAGTTCGATGCGCTGGGCCTGGATATTTGCGCGGCGTTTGAGCTTGAGTTCTACCTGATCGACCAGGACAACCTCAACGGCCGCCCGCAACCGCCGCGTTCGCCGATCTCCGGCAAGCGCCCGCAGTCGACCCAGGTGTACCTGATCGACGATCTCGACGAATACGTCGATTGCCTGCAGGACATGCTTGAAGCCGCCAAGGAGCAGGGCATCCCGGCGGATGCGATCGTCAAGGAAAGCGCCCCGGCGCAGTTCGAGGTCAACCTGCACCACGTTGCCGACCCGATGAAGGCCTGCGACTACGCGGTGTTGCTCAAGCGCCTGATCAAGAACATCGCCTACGACCATGAAATGGACTCCACTTTCATGGCCAAGCCCTATCCGGGCCAGGCCGGTAACGGCCTGCACGTGCATATCTCGTTGCTGGACAAAAAAACCGGCAAGAACATCTTCACCAGCGAAGACCCCGAGCAAAGCGAAACCCTGCGCCACGCCATTGGTGGCGTGCTCGAGACCATGCCAGCGTCAATGGCCTTCCTGTGCCCGAACATCAACTCCTACCGGCGTTTCGGTGCCCAGTTCTACGTGCCCAACGCGCCGAGCTGGGGGCTGGACAACCGCACCGTAGCGGTCCGCGTGCCGACCGGCAGCAGCGATGCCGTGCGTATCGAGCACCGGGTTGCCGGCGCCGATGCCAACCCGTACTTGATGATGGCGGCCATTCTCGCCGGCATCCACCACGGCCTGACCAACCAGATCGAGCCGGGAGCGCCTATCGAGGGCAACTCCTACGAGCAGCTGGAGCAGAGCCTGCCGAACAACCTGCGCGATGCGCTGCGTGAGCTCGATGACAGTGAAGTGCTGAACAAGTACATCAGCTCCGACTACATCGATATTTTTGTCGCCTGCAAGGAAAGCGAGATGGCCGAGTTCGAGGTGTCGATTTCCGACCTCGAATACAACTGGTACCTGCACACGGTGTGACGCCGGAGAAAACAACAATGACAACAGCACCACGCCAACACTGGGAACAGCTTTTCCAAGGCCTGAACATCGAAGGCCGCGCCTTCATCGACGGCCAGTACTGCGCCAGTGTGTCCGGTGAGACTTTCGAGTGTTCAAGCCCGGTCGACGGCCGCCAGCTGGCGCAGATCGCCAGCTGTGACAGCGCCGATGCCGAACGCGCGGTCGCTGCGGCCCGGCGCAGTTTCGACAGTGGCGTCTGGGCCAACCAGGCGCCGGCCCAGCGCAAGCGGGTGCTGATTGCCTTTGCAGATTTGCTTCTGGCCAATGCCGAAGAACTGGCATTGCTCGAGACCCTGGACATGGGCAAGCCGATTGCCGATGCCCTGAGCATCGACATTCCGGCGGCGGCCAACGCCATCCGCTGGAACGCTGAAGCCATCGACAAGATTTACGACGAAGTTGCTGCGACCCCGTCCGACCAGCTGGGTTTGGTCACCCGCTCGCCGGTCGGCGTGGTCGCGGCCATTGTTCCGTGGAACTTTCCACTGATGATGGCCTGCTGGAAACTCGGCCCGGCCCTGGCCACCGGTAACTCGGTGATCCTCAAGCCGTCCGAAAAATCGCCGCTGACCGCCATTCGTATCGCCCAACTGGCGATCGAAGCCGGTTTGCCGGCGGGTGTCCTCAACGTGCTGCCAGGTTACGGCCACACCGTCGGCAAGGCCCTGGCCCTGCACATGGACGTCGATACCCTGGTGTTCACCGGTTCCACCCGCATTGCCAAGCAGCTGATGGTCTACGCCGGCGAGTCGAACATGAAGCGCGTCTGGCTCGAAGCCGGTGGCAAGAGCCCGAATATCGTCTTCGCCGACGCCCCGGACCTGCAGGCCGCCGCCGAAGCTGCGGCCAGCGCTATCGCCTTCAACCAGGGCGAAGTGTGCATTGCCGGTTCGCGCCTGTTGGTTGAACGCTCGATCAAGGACCAGTTCCTGCCGATGGTGGTCGAGGCCCTCAAGGCCTGGAAGCCTGGCCATGCGCTGGACCCGGACACCCGCGTCGGCGCCCTGGTCGACACCACCCAACTGGACACCGTGCTCGGTTACATCGAAGCCGGCAAGGCAGACGGTGCCACCCTGGTCACCGGTGGCGAGCGGGTGCTGGAAGACACCTGCGGTGTTTACGTGCAGCCAGCGATCTTCGATGGCGTGACCAATGCCATGCGTATCGCCCGCGAAGAAATCTTCGGCCCAGTGCTGTCGGTGATCACCTTCGATAGCGCCGAACAAGCCATCGACATTGCCAACGATTCGCCCTTCGGCCTGGCGGCGGCGGTGTGGACCAGCAACATTTCCCGTGCCCACAACACCGCTCGCGCCCTGCGTGCTGGCAGTGTCTGGGTCAACCAGTACGACGGCGGCGACATGACCGCACCGTTTGGCGGCTTCAAGCAGTCGGGTAATGGCCGGGACAAATCGTTGCACGCTTTCGACAAATACACCGAACTCAAGGCGACCTGGATCAAGCTGTAAGGGAGGGTGAACCCATGCAAACTACCGCAGCAATGCCGCCTTTGATTGGCGTTTCCGCTTGCCGCCAGCAACTGGGCAAGAACTCGTCGCACACCGTGGGCGACAAATATGTCGAGGCCGCAGGCTTTGCCGGGATCCCCCTGATCCTCCCGGCCAGGGCCGAGCCCAGCGACCCGCGCCGCGTACTGGAGCGGCTCGATGGCATTCTTTTTACCGGTTCGCCTTCAAATGTCGAGCCGCATCATTACAATGGCGCCCCCAGCGTGGAAGGGACCCAGCACGACGTGTTTCGCGATCGACTGACCCTGCCGCTGCTGCAGGCGGCGATTGCCGACGGCGTGCCGGTGTTCTGCATCTGCCGTGGTTTCCAGGAACTCAACGTGGCCCTCGGTGGCACCCTGCACCAGCGGGTGCAGGAACTGCCGGGTTACCTGGATCATCGCGAGCCGCAGGACGCCCCGCTGGAAGAACAGTACAGCCCCCGTCACCTGGTCACTGTCCAGCCCGGCGGGTTGTTCGAACGCCTGGGGATGGAGCACAGCTTCATGGTCAATTCGCTGCACAGCCAGGGTATCGATCGCCTGGCTGGCGGCTTGCGCGCCGAGGCATTGGCCCCCGACGGGCTGATCGAAGCGGTGTCGATGCAAGACGCCCCAGGCTTTGTGGTCGGCGTGCAATGGCACCCCGAGTACCGTTTTGCCGACAACCCGGTCTCGCTGCGCCTGTTCCAGGCGTTTCGTGAGGCATGCCTGACCCGTGCCATGGGCGAGCGGATCCGGGAGAAGATCCTATGAGGTCAGCCGGTTGATCCGGGCTTGAAGTACCACGCAACAGGTTTCAATGAGTGAAAGCGGACACCCCGCGGGGCGTCCTGAAAAACAATACCAATATTGGCGGCAACTACTCATGAGTGAACACAAAGCAGGCCTGTCCCCAGGTGAGGGCGGGCGATCCAAGGGGCTGGCCAAGGGCCGGCTCGGACTGCTGGCCAGCATCGTGCTGGGCATTTCCACCATCGCTCCGGTCTACACCCTGACTGGTGCGTTGGGCCCGACCGTGCGTGAAGTCGGGGCTCATCTGCCGGCGGTATTCATCGTTGGCTTCCTGCCGATGCTGCTGGTGGCCCTGGGTTACCGCGAACTGAATGCGGCCGAGCCTGACAGCGGTACTTCCTTTACCTGGTCGGCACGGGCGTTCGGCCCGATGATCGGCTGGATTGGCGGCTGGGGGCTGGTTACCGCAACCACCATCGTGCTGTCCAACCTGGCCGGGGTGGCCGTCGACTTCTTCTATCTATTCCTTGGGCAGATCACCGGCAGCCACGAGGTGGCTGCGCTCAGCGACAACCTGTTGATCAATGTCGTCACCTGTTGCGTGTTCATCGCCATGGCGGTGTGGATCTGCTGTCGCGGCATCGCCACGACCATGACCGTGCAGTACGGCCTGGTGGCCTTGCAACTGGTGGTGCTGGTGGGCTTTGCCATGGCTGCGTTTGGCGAGTCGTCGGCGACGCCACCGTTGGCGTTCGACCTGGACTGGTTCAACCCCTTCGGCGTTGAGTCGTTCTCGGCCTTTACCGCCGGCCTGTCGCTGTCGATTTTCATTTTCTGGGGCTGGGACGTGTGCCTGAGCATCAGTGAAGAATCGGTCGGCAGCGGTGATACCCCTGGCCGTGCGGCGACCCTGACGGTGCTGCTGATTCTTGGCCTGTACCTGGTCACAGCAATCGCTACCCTGCAATTCGCCGGTATCGGTGACATTGGCCTGGGCCTGAACAACCCGCGCATCCAGGAAAACGTCTTCGCTCACCTGGCCGGCCCGGTCATGGGGCCGCTGGCTATCCTGATGTCGATCGCGGTGCTGGCCAGCACTGCCGCCTCGCTGCAGTCCACTTTCGTATCGCCGGCGCGCACGTTGCTGGCCATGGGTTACTACGGCGCTGTGCCCGAGCGTTTCGCCAGCATCTGCCCGCGCTCGAAAACCCCGCGCTACGCCACCATCTGCGCCGGCATGGCGGCAGGTGTGTTCTACGTGACCATGCGTACCTTGAGCGAAAACGTCCTGGCAGACACCATCACCGCCCTGGGCATGATGATCTGCTTCTACTATTCGCTGACTGCCTATGCTTGCGTCTGGTACTTCCGCCACAGCCTGTTCGACAGCGTGCGGCATTTCCTGATGCGCGGCCTGTGCCCGCTGCTTGGCGGTGGCATCCTTTCGGTGATTTTCCTGCAGACAGCCATCGACAGCGCTTCGCCGTCGTTCGGCAGCGGTTCGCATGTGGGCGGGTTGGGCCTGGTGTTCGTGATCGCAATGATCATCACCGTACTCGGCCTGGTGCTGATGATGCTGTCGCGTCTGCGTGCGCCGGCGTTCTTCCTGGGCATGACCCTGCATCGTCACGCCACGGTCTCCAGCCGCCGCTAAGCGGCTGGAGCGGCAGGTTGCTCAGGCAAGCAATTGCTTGAGCAACTGGCCATGACGCTGCTGCTGGTTGGCTTGCAGCAGGCGATTGGCGCGGAACACCGCCTTGAGGTCTTCCAGTGCCGTGGCGAAGTCATCGTTGATGATGACAAAGTCATACTCGTCGTAGTGACTCATCTCGCTCACTGCTTCACGCATCCGTCCTTCGATGATCTCGTCGCTGTCCTGGCCGCGGTTGGTCAGGCGCTGGCGCAGGGCTTCCTGGGTCGGCGGCAGGATGAAGATCGAGCGCGCCTCGGGCATCAGCGTGCGCACCTGCTGGGCGCCTTGCCAGTCGATCTCGAGGATCAGGTCCTGGCCCTGGTCGAGCGCCTGTTGCAGCGCGCTGCGCGAAGTCCCGTAGAAGTTACCGAAGACCTCGGCCTGCTCGAGGAAGTCGCCTTGCTCGATCATCAGCTTGAACTCGGTGTGCTCGACGAAGTGATAGTTCACGCCGTGCACTTCGCCCGGGCGCATGGCCCGGGTGGTGTGTGAGACCGACACCTGGATGCTGTTGTCAGCATCGATCAGGGCTTTGACCAGGCTGGTCTTGCCGGCGCCGGAGGGGGCCGAAACGATGTAAAGGGTGCCGCTGCTGTGATTCATGGTCGGGGTGGCCTTACTCAATGTTCTGTACTTGTTCACGCATCTGCTCGATCAGTACCTTGAGGTTGACCGCGGACTGGGTGCTGCGTGGGTCGAAGGCTTTGGAGCCCAGGGTATTGGCTTCGCGGTTGAGCTCCTGCATCAGGAAGTCCAGGCGCCGGCCGGCGGCACCGCCGGACTTGAGCACGCGGCGCACTTCGGTGACGTGGGTGCTCAAGCGGTCGAGTTCTTCGGCGACGTCGCTCTTTTGCGCGAGCATGACCATCTCTTGCTCCAGGCGCTGCGGGTCGAGCTCGGCCTGCATGTCGCTGAAGCGGTCGAGGATCTTCTGCCGTTGCGCCGCGAGCATCTGCGGCACCAGGGCGCGCAAGGTGGTGACCTCGCTGGCCATGTTGTCCAGGCGCTCGTTGATCAGTCGCGCGAGTTCTGCGCCTTCGCGGTTGCGGCCGTTCTTCAGCTCGTTCAGGGCCTCTTCGAACAGGGCCATGGCCTCGCTGTTGAGCGCCTGCGGGTCGGCGGCATCGGCCACCAGCACGCCGGGCCAGGCCAGAACCTCGAGCGGGTTGAGCGGCGCCGGCTGCTTGATCAGGCTGGCGACTGTCTCGGCGGCGGCAACCAGTTGCGCGGCGCGCTCGCGATCAACCTGCAGGGCCTTGCCGTTGTTTTCTTCGTTGAAGCGCAGGGTGCATTCGACCTTGCCGCGCGACAGGCCCTGGCGCAGGCTTTCGCGCACGGCGCCCTCGAGGTCGCGGAAGGCTTCTGGCAGGCGCAGGTGCGGCTCCAGGTAACGATGATTGACTGAGCGCAGTTCCCAGATCAGGGTGCCCTGGCTACCGGCGCGCTCGACGCGAGCAAAAGCGGTCATGCTGTGCACCATGGGAAGTACCTCGCGCAAAAGATGAAGGAAAGCCAAGCGGCTGAAGGCGCAGGATTGTAGCGCAGTGCGGCGCTGGCTCCCAATCAACTGATGTTACAAACCCTCACGCGGTTCCCGGAAAAACCCGACCTGCGGCCCTGGGCCGTCTGTTTCGGGGCCTGCGACAATAGGCGTGTCCTCATCGCCCGGCGCGCTCTATAATGCTGGGCAGATTCAAGTCCAGTACAGGTATCCCAAATGAAACGTCCAAGTGGTCGCGCTGCCGATCAGCTCCGCTCGATCCGCATCACCCGCAACTACACCAAACACGCCGAGGGGTCAGTACTGGTCGAGTTCGGTGACACCAAAGTCATCTGTACCGTCAGTGTCGAGAACGGTGTCCCGCGCTTCCTCAAAGGCCAGGGCCAGGGCTGGCTGACGGCCGAATACGGCATGCTGCCGCGTTCTACCGGCGAGCGTAACCAGCGCGAAGCCAGCCGTGGCAAGCAAGGCGGTCGCACCCTCGAAATCCAGCGCCTGATTGGCCGCTCCCTGCGCGCTGCGCTGGACATGAGCAAGCTGGGCGACATCACCCTGTACGTCGACTGCGACGTGATTCAGGCCGACGGCGGCACCCGCACCGCTTCGATCACCGGCGCCATGGTTGCCCTGGTTGATGCCCTGCGCGTGGTCAAGAAGCGCGGCGGCCTGAAGGGCGGTGACCCGCTCAAGCACATGATCGCAGCCGTCTCGGTAGGCATGTACCAGGGTGAGCCGGTGCTCGATCTGGACTACCTCGAAGACTCGGCCGCCGAGACCGACCTGAACGTGGTGATGACCAGCGCAGGCGGCTTCATCGAAGTACAAGGCACTGCCGAAGGCGCGCCATTCCAGCCGCAAGAGCTCAACGCCATGTTGGCACTGGCGCAAAAAGGCATGGTTGACCTGTTCGAACTGCAGCAGGCCTCGCTGGCTGACTGATACACCCAAGCCCAGGAGCAGAGCATGACCGAGCAGCCCTTGCAGTTGCCCACTCCCAACGCCGAAGTCCGGCAATGGGCGATGTTCTGTCACCTGGCTGCCTTGCTCGGCCTGGTCTTCCCCTTCGGCAGCCTGTTGGGGCCGCTGGTGATGTGGATCTGGAAAAAGGACGTCGACCCGTTCGTCGATGCCCAGGGCAAGGAGGCACTGAACTTCCAGATCACAGTATTCATCGCCGGAATCATCTGTGGGCTGCTGATGTTTGTCCTGATCGGCATCGTGCTGTTTGGCATGCTGATGATCGCCGTGCTGATTCTGACCATCATCGCCGGGGTCAAGGCCAACGAAGGCCAGCCCTATCGCTACCCGCTGACCTGGCGGCCGATCAAATAATGATCTGATAAAAGCTGAAGCCACAAAAAAACCGACATGAAGTCGGTTTTTTTGTGGCTGCACGACTTAGATGGTCAGCGTCCAGTCGTAATCCACGATCAGCGGCGCGTGCTGGGAGAAGCGCGGCTGGCGTGGCAGGCGTGCGCTGCGAACAAAGCGGCGCAGGCCCGGGGTCAGCAGCTGGTAGTCGAAGCGCCAGCCCAGGTTGAGCATCTCGGCCTGCTCGTTGTCTGGCCACCAGCTGTACTGGTCGCCTTCACGGCTGACTTCGCGCAGGGCATCGACATAGCCCATGTTGCCGACAATCTCGTCCATCCAGGCGCGTTCCGGCGCCAGGAAGCCTGGAGACTGCTGGCCATCGCGCCAGTTCTTGACGTCGAGCTTCTGTTGCGCCACGTACAACGAGCCGCAATAGATATACTCGCGACGCTTGCGCCGCTGCTTGTCCAGGTACTTGGCGAAGTCGTCCATCAACTTGAACTTCTGGTTCAAGTCTTCATCGCCGTTCATTCCCGAAGGTAGCAACAGGGTTGCAATACTTACCTTGTCGAAATCGGCCTGCAGGTAACGTCCGTAGCGGTCGGCTGTCTCGAAGCCCAGGCCGCTGATGACTGCCTTGGGCTGCAACCGCGAATAAAGTGCCACGCCGCCTTGGGCGGGAACTTCTGCGTCGCAGGCATAAAGGAAGTAGCCATCGAGCTGGAAAGCTGGGTCGTCGAGTTCAAAGGCCGAGGCGCGGGTATCCTGAAGGCAGATGACGTCAGCATTCTGGGCTTGTAGCCAGCTGAGCAAACCACGCTCAACGGCAGCCTGAATGCCATTAACGTTCACACTGATGATCCGCATAAATGGCCCCAAAAATCTCGTGCGTGTATGATACCCGAGCTGTACTCAATTAGCTAAATCCGTGGTATCCGGGACTCTTCATGCAGCCGTATCAGCGCGACTTCATTCGTTTTGCCATCGACCGCGGGGTTCTGCGCTTCGGTGAGTTCACCCTCAAGTCCGGGCGCACCAGCCCGTACTTCTTCAACGCCGGCCTGTTCAACAGCGGTTCGGCCCTGGCTCAGCTCGGGCGTTTCTATGCTGCGGCAATCGTCGACAGCAAGATCCCGTTCGACGTGCTGTTCGGCCCGGCCTACAAGGGTATCCCCCTGGCGGCAGCCACTGCCGTGGCCCTGGCCGAGCACCATGACCTCGACCTGCCGTGGTGCTTCAACCGCAAAGAGGCCAAGGCCCACGGTGAAGGCGGCAGCCTGGTCGGCGCACCGCTGACCGGCGATGTGCTGATCATCGACGACGTGATCACTGCCGGTACCGCCATCCGCGAAGTCATGCAGATCATCCAGGGCCAGCAAGCCAAGGCTGCTGGCGTGTTGATCGCGCTGAACCGCCAGGAGCGCGGCAACGGCGAGCTGTCGGCGATCCAGGAAGTGGAGCGCGACTTCGGCATTCCGGTGGTGAGCATCGTCTCGCTGACCCAGGTGCTGGAGTTCCTCGCCGACGACCCGGCGCTCAAGCAGCACTTGCCGGCCGTCGAGGCCTACCGGGCTCAGTACGGTATCTGAGGCAAACAAAAAGGCGACCCGAGGGTCGCCTTTTTTGTGCCTTAGCGCGGCTTGTGGTTGGTAATCAGGGTGCCTACGCCGCTGTCGGTGAAGATCTCCAGCAGTACCGCGTTCGGCACCCGGCCATCGATGATGTGCGAGCTGTTGACCCCGCCTTGCACCGCTTCAAGGGCGCAGCGGATTTTCGGCAGCATGCCGCCGTAAATGGTGCCGTCGGCGATCAGTTCGTTGACCTGCTCGGTGGTCAGGCCGGTGAGCACGGTGCCTTGCTTGTCCATCAGGCCGGCGATGTTGGTCAGCAGCATCAGCTTTTCAGCTTTCAGTGCTTCGGCAACCTTACCGGCCACCAGGTCGGCGTTGATGTTGTACGACTCGCCGTTGGCGCCCACGCCGATCGGCGCGATCACCGGAATGAAGTCACCTTTGACCAGCATGTTGAGCAGGTCGGTGTTCACCCCGACCACTTCGCCCACATGACCGATGTCGATGATTTCCGGGGTGGTCATCTCTGGCGTCTGGCGGCTGACGGTGAGCTTCTTCGCGCGAATCAGCTCGGCATCCTTGCCGGTCAGGCCGATGGCGCTGCCGCCATGACGGTTGATCAGGTTGACGATGTCCTTGTTGACCTGGCCGCCGAGGACCATCTCCACCACGTCCATGGTTTGCGCGTCGGTAACGCGCATGCCGTCGATGAAGTGGCTTTCGATCGACAGGCGCTTGAGCAGGTCACCGATCTGCGGGCCGCCACCGTGCACGACCACCGGGTTGATGCCGACCGCTTTCATCAGCACCACGTCGCGGGCAAAACCGGTTTTGAGCTCTTCGCTCTCCATCGCGTTGCCGCCGTATTTGATCACCAGGGTCTTGCCGACAAAGCGGCGGATATAAGGCAGCGCTTCGGACAAAACCTGGGCGACATGGGTGGCGGCATCGCGATCGAGGGTCATGCAGGGCTCCAGTTGGAACAGATAGTCGGTCAGAACTCGGGTTGCAGGTCAGGGGCAACGCGCTTTAGCTGGGCGCGGAATACCTCTTGGATACGCTGCAGTTCGGCGTCAGTGTCGGCCTCGAAGCGCAATACCAGCACCGGCGTGGTGTTGGAGGCGCGAACCAGGCCCCAGCCTTGTGGGTAGTCGACCCGCACACCATCGATGGTGGTCAGGTTGGCGTCGTTGCCCCAGTCGGCGTTGCGTTGCAGTGCATCAATGATGCTGAATTTACCCTCGTCGGTCACATCAATGTTGATTTCCGGCGTGGAAATATCGTTCGGGAACGCCGCGAACAGCTGTTCGGCATCGGTTTTGGCCTTGCTGAGGATCTCCAGCAGGCGCGCGGCACTGTAAATACCATCGTCAAAACCGTACCAGCGTTCCTTGATGAAAATATGGCCGCTCATTTCACCGGCGAGCAGGGCGCCGGTCTGTTTCATCTTCTTCTTGATCAACGAGTGACCGGTTTTCCACATTAGCGCGCGGCCGCCGTACTGCTCGATCAGCGGGGTCAGGCGGCGGGTGCATTTGACGTCGAAGATGATCTCGGCGCCCGGATTGCGCTCCAGCACGTCCTGGGCGAACAGCATCAGCAGGCGGTCGGGGTAGACGATGTTGCCGGTGTTGGTGACCACGCCGACGCGGTCGCCATCGCCATCGAAGGCCAGGCCCAGGTCGGCGCCGGTTTCCTTGACCTTGGCGATCAGGTCGACCAGGTTCTCAGGCTTGCCCGGGTCCGGGTGGTGGTTGGGGAAGTTGCCATCGACCTCGCAGAACAGCGGGATCATTTCGCAGCCCAGGGCTTCGATCAGCTGCGGGGCAATCACGCCAGCCGCACCGTTGCCGCAGTCCACCACCACCTTGAGCTTCTTCGCCAGCTTGATATCGCCGGCGATCTGTTTGAAATAGCGCTCGAGGATTTCGACTTTCTCGACGCTGCCTTCGCCGCGGCTCAGGTCGTTGGTTTGCAGGCGGATCAACAGAGCCTGGATCTGCTCGTTGGCCAGGGTGTCGCCGGCGATGACGATCTTGAAGCCGTTGTAGTTCGGCGGGTTGTGGCTGCCGGTGAGCATCACTCCGGACTTGCCGGCCAGTACGTTGGCGGCGTAGTAGAGGGCTGGGGTCGGCACCAGGCCGACGTCACTGACCTTGCAGCCGGCTTCGACCAGGCCCTTGATCAGTTGCTCGACCAGCATTGGCCCCGACAGGCGCCCGTCGCGGCCGACCGAGATGTTCGGCTCACCCTGGGCCAGCGTCTGGGCGCCGATGGCGCGGCCGATCCAATAAGCGGTTTCGGCGGTCAGGGTGTCACCGACCACGCCACGGATATCGTAGGCGCGGAAGATGCTGGCGGGAAGGTTCGGGGTCACTCGTTCCATGCTGGTCACCTGGGAAACTCCAATCTAAAAGGGTTGCTGAGAGCGTCAGCGGCAGCCACTGCGCGAGTCAATATGTCCGCCTTTGACGGCATTTTCGCGACAGAGTTCGCCGGTAAAGTCTGTTCTGTCTACATTCAGCTGATGTTTACGGCCCCATTCTGGGAGCGTCTGGCGGTTAACCAAAAGCCGCCGAACAGGCCGGACAACGCTAGAAAGGCGGCGAGCAGCAGCCAGGGGTTGAACCTGTATGCCGAGGCGTTCTCGATCAAGGGGCCGGGCTGAAACCCCAAGGCCCAGGTGGCGTTGGCAGTGCCCAACTGGTGCAATGCCGGCGCCTGGCTGTGGCCGTGGTTGAAAAGCTCGATGGGTGGGTCGTTGAACACCAATTGTGTCAGTCGCATCTGACCAATCGTACCCGCATCGCGCTGCAGTGGGTCAGTGAAGCGTGAGAGCGCGAATGTGAGCACCAGAATGGCCTGTACGGGGGCGTCAGCAGACTCACGCAGTGCGGTGACGCTGAAAACCCGTTGCTGTCCAGCCTCAGGATAGGCTTCAAGGGCAGGTGGAACGCCGCGCTCGGCGCGCCGGACCATGTCGAGCACGGGGTCGCTCATGGGTGGGCTCGAGGCGGCCTGTCCAGGTTTGAGCAACTGTGCCGCCACCAGGCCGTCGAGGTGGGCGAATGCGCCAAGCAGCTTTTTTGGGTCAGGTGATTGAACCAATGCCAGTACCGCCGGGCTTCTCGCCAGGGCGTTCACTTCGCTGCTGACGGCAATGATCGAGGCGTCCAGGCGCGATACGAGTGCACCGGCCTGGGCGTAAGCCAGGTTGTTGCGGTGCTCACGCTGGCCAGGCAGTACTGCGGTGAGCCAAGTCAGTAGTACGCCCGCAAGCAGGCCAGCCAGGGCTATCAATAGCCCCGGCAGCACCTGCTGGAAGCGCCTCAATGGCTACCGGAATGACCGAAGCCGCCAGCGCCACGCTGGCTTTCGTCGAAGGTTTCGACGATATCGAAGTGCGCCTGTACCACGGGTACCAGCACCAGCTGCGCAATGCGCTCGCCGATGGCGATGGTGAATGGGGTCTGGCCGCGGTTCCAGCACGAGACCATCAGCTCGCCCTGGTAGTCGGAGTCGATCAGGCCGACCAGGTTGCCGAGGACGATGCCATGTTTATGGCCAAGGCCCGAGCGCGGCAGGATCAGCGCCGCCAGGCCCGGATCGCCGATGTACACCGACAGGCCGGTAGGGATCAGCAGGGTCTGGCCTGGCTCGAGGACGGTGTCTTGCTTGAGCATGGCGCGCAGGTCAAGGCCGGCCGAACCCGGGGTGGCGTACTGCGGCAGCGGGAACTCGCTGCCGATGCGTGGATCGAGAATCTTGGCTTGTAGAGCGTGCATGCGAAATTAAACCTGGTTGAGACGTTCGGCAATGAAGGCTACCAGCTGGCGGGCGATCTTGCCCTTGCTGGTCTGCGCGAAAACTGTTGCGTGAAGTTGACGGTCGATGACGCTGCAGGCGTTCTCCTCGCTGTTGAAGCCGATGCTGGGGTTGGCCACATCGTTGGCGACAATCAGGTCGAGGTTCTTGTCCTTGAGCTTGCGCGCGGCGTAATCGAGCAAGTGTTCGGTCTCGGCGGCAAAGCCGACGCTGAACGGGCGGTCAGGACGGGTGGAGATGCTGGCAAGAATGTCCGGGTTGCGGACCATCTGCAGCAGCAGGCCGTCACCTGTCGTAGGGTCTTTCTTGAGTTTTTGCGGGGCCACTACTTCTGGGCGGTAGTCTGCGACTGCTGCCGAGGCGATGAACACATCGCAGGGGATGGCGGCTTCACAGGCGGCAAGCATGTCGCGGGCGCTGACCACGTCGATGCGGGTGACGCGGTCGGGTGTCGGCAGATTCACCGGGCCGGTCACCAGGGTCACCTTGGCGCCAGCTTCCACGGCGGCTTCAGCCAGGGCAAAGCCCATTTTCCCCGAGCTGTGGTTGGTGATGTAGCGCACCGGGTCGATGTTTTCCTGGGTCGGGCCGGCAGTGATCAACACGTGCTTGCCGGTCAGCGACTCGCGCTTGAAAGTCTCGGCGGCGCACCAGGCCAGGTCGGTGGCTTCGAGCATGCGGCCCAGGCCCACGTCGCCACAGGCCTGGCTGCCGGAGGCGGGGCCGAACACCTGGATATCACGGCTTTGCAGCAACTCCAGATTGGCCTGGGTGGCCGGGTCGCGCCACATCGCCTGGTTCATCGCCGGGGCCACGGCCACGGTGGCATCGGTGGCCAGCACCAGGGTGGTCAGCAGATCGTCGGCGACACCCTGGGCCAGGCGCGCGAGCAGGTCGGCGGTGGCTGGGGCAATCAGCACCAGGTCGGCCCACTTGGCCAGCTCGATATGGCCCATCGCCGCTTCGGCAGCAGGGTCCAATAGGTCCATGTGCACCGGGTGGCCGGACAGGGCCTGCATGGTCAGCGGGGTGATGAATTCGGCCCCGCCACGGGTCATGACGACGCGCACTTGGGCGCCGTGTTCCAGGAGTCGGCGAACCAGCTCGGCACTCTTGTAGGCGGCAATGCCGCCGCCGACGCCGAGAACGATGCGCTTCCGATACAGCCGCTGCATAGGCTTGCCTTTTGCTCAGTGATTGCACGCGGCGACGACGCCTCCCCAGGCCGGTTCGTCGCGTAAAAATGAGCGGCTAATGTAGCACAGGGCTCAAACCGGGAGCAGTAACCGAAAGACAGAGGGAATTGTCATGAGTATCAGGGATTGGCCTGCGGCGGAGCGCCCGCGGGAAAAACTGCTGGAGTCGGGGGCGGGTAACCTGTCGGATGCCGAGCTGCTGGCGATTTTTTTGCGCACCGGGGTGCGTGGGCGTAGCGCGGTCGACTTGGCCAGGCATCTGCTCGGGCGCTTCGGCAGCCTGCGCGGGCTGCTGGAGGCAGACAGCCGCAGCTTCAATGGCGAGCTCGGCCTGGGCCCGGCAAAGTTCGCCCAGTTGCAGGCCGTGCTGGAAATGTCCCGGCGCCACCTGGCCGAGGGCCTGCGGCGCGATTCAGCCCTGCAGAGCCCGCAGGCGGTCAAGGACTACCTCAAGGCGCGCCTGCGCCACGAGCCGCATGAGGTCTTCGGTTGCCTGTTTCTCGACAGCAAGCACCGGGTGCTGGCCTTCGAGGCGCTGTTCCAGGGCTCGATCAACAGCGCCAGCGTCTATCCGCGGCAGGTGATCAAGCGCGCCCTGGCCCATAACGCCGCGGCGTTGATCCTCTGCCACAACCATCCTTCAGGCGTGAGCGAGCCCAGCGATGCCGACCTGGTCCTGACCCGGCGCCTGACCAAGGCGCTGGACATGATCGAAGTGCGCGTGCTCGACCACTTCGTCATCGGCGACGGCGAGCCACTGTCGATGGCCGAGCACGGCTGGCTCTAGCGCGAGGTGCTGACCCCGGCGAAGTCCTGGCGACCGAACGGGCTGACCTGGTAACCCTGGACATCCTTGCGCGCCAGTACGGCGGCGGTCGGGTGGGCCAGGGGCAGCCACAAGGCCTGCTGCTGAATCAGCGTCTGCGCCTGTTGGTACAGACGGCTGCGCACGCTCTGGTCATTGGTGGTCTTGCCGGCGCTGATCAACTGGTCGAGGCGCTGATCGCAGTAACGGGCGAAGTTGGTCCCGGACTTGACCGCCGCGCAGGAAAACTGCGGGCTGAGGAAGTTGTCCGGATCGCCGTTGTCACCGGCCCAGCCCATGAACAGCAGGTCGTGCTCGCCAGCCTTGGCCCGGCGGATCAGCTCGCCCCATTCGATCACGCGGATTTCAGCCTTGATGCCGATCTTGCCCAGGTCGGCCTGCAGCAATTGCGCGCCGAGGCTGGGGTTGGGGTTGAGCAGGCTGCCTTGCGGGCGGGTCCAGATGGTGGTGCTGAAGCCGTCCTTGAGGCCGGCCTTGGCCAGCAGGGCCCGAGCCTTGTCGAGGTTGGCCGGATAGCCTGGCAGGTCCTTGGCGTAGCTCCAGGTGTTGGGCGGATACGGGCCATTGGCGGCGACGGCGGTGCCTTCGAACACGGCCTTGAGGTAGCTGGCCTTGTCGAAGGCGAGGTTGATTGCCTGGCGTACTTCCGGCTTGTCCAGCGGTGCGTGCTGGCTATTGATGGCGACGAAAGCGGTCATGAAGGCTTCGGTCTTTTCCACCTTGAGGGTCGGATCCTCGCTGGCCGCGGCGATATCCAGCGGTTTCGGCGACAGGGCGATCTGGCATTCATTGCGCTTGAGCTTTTGCAGGCGCACGTTGGCATCGGGGGTGATGGCGAAGATCAGCGGGTCGACGCCCGGCTTGCCGGCAAAGTAGTCCGGGTTGGCGCGGTAGCGGATCACCGCGTCCTTCTGGAAACGATTGAACACAAACGGCCCGGTGCCGATCGGCTGGCTGTTGAGTTTCTCCGGGGTGCCGGCCTTGAGCAACTGGTCGGCATACTCGGCAGAATAGATCGAGGCAAAGCCCATGCTCAGGGTGGCCAGGAACGTGGCGTCGGGATGGTCGAGGGTAAAGCGCACGGTCAGCGGGTCGACGGCCTCGATCTGCTTGATCAGGCTGGGTAGCTGCAGCGACTGGGCGTGCGGATAGCCGCTCTGGGCGATCTTGTGCCAGGAATGGGCGGGGTAGAGCATGCGCTGAAAACTGAACAGCACGTCGTCGGCATCCAGCGTGCGCCCGGGCTTGAAGTAGCCGGTGCTATGGAACTTTACCCCCGGGCGCAACTTGAACTCATAGATCAGGCCGTCTGGCGAAACCGTCCAGCTTTCGGCCAGGCTCGGCACCACCTGACCCTGGCGCGCATCGAACTCGACCAGGCGGTTCATCAGTACGTCGGCCGAGGCATTGGTGGTGGTCAGCGAGTTGTACTGGACCACGTCGAAGCCTTCGGGGCTGGCTTCGGTGCACACACTCAGCGCAGCCGCCTGGGCGAAAGCCGGGCCGAGCAAGGTGGCGAACAACAGGGGTAGAGCGGCAGCACGCATGGGGATTCCTTGGCTGATCGATGGCCCATCTGCCAGTGCAGTCTGGAAAAGTCCTACCCTAGTGTGCCGTGAGACAAATGACCATATCCTTTTTTGCCGATCGAGCGACGGGCGGTCGACAGCCGGCCGGGCCAGTGGTTATGCTGGTCCGGCGTGTCAAACAGCAAGTCAAAGCACATCTTCTGTTGTTGTGCTCTGGTCTTTCTGGTATAAAGCAGCGCTCTTTTCTAGGGGCTCGGCTTGTCGCATCTGCTGACCGAGTCGATAAGACCCTGAAGAAACACGGCGCCTGGCGCCAAAGACTGAGAGATTAAGCGGCCAACCCATGCCGGGTTGGGCATGTGGTTTTAGAGGGCTGAGGCATGTCGAGAGTCTGTCAAGTTACCGGTAAGGGTCCGGTAACCGGGAATAACATTTCCCACGCAAACAACAAAACCCGTCGTCGTTTCCTGCCGAACCTGCAGCATCATCGCTTCTGGGTCGAGTCCGAGAAGCGTTTCGTGCGTCTGCGCGTATCTGCCAAAGGCATGCGTATCATCGACAAGCGCGGCATTGATGCCGTTCTGGTCGACATTCGCCGTAACGGCGCTAAGGTCTAAGGGAGAGAATCATGCGTGAATTGATCCGTCTGGTGTCGACCGCTAATACCGGCCACTTCTACACCACCGACAAGAACAAGCGCACCACTCCGGACAAAATCGAAATCAAAAAATTCGATCCGGTTGTTCGCAAGCACGTGATCTACAAGGAAGCCAAGATCAAGTAATTGATCCGGCTGACGAAAAAAGGGCCCGTATCTCAGGATACGGGCCCTTTTTTTATGCCGCTTTGAAATTAGCTGAAATGAAACGACTGGATGATGCCTTCGTCGTTAGCAATCACCTGGATACGGCTCGGGTCGTACTCGCGGGTGGAGAACTCACCCGCACCGACCACGTGAGCGCGGCCGGTCAGTTCGCTGATGTAGGCCTTGGCACTAGGTACATAGCGGGTGCCGACAAGGTGATTGATGTGTTGCAGGGCTTCTTCGTTGGTCATGGCGTTGCTTCCTTTCATTGAGTACATACCCAATTGGGCAGCGCCATGCTCCGTCGGTCAGGTCCAGCCCGAGTGGTAGTTATTTACTTCTGCTCGAACATCACATAGATCTTGCGGCACGGCTCCAGCACTTCCCAGGTGCCCTTGAAGCCCGCCGGGATCACGAAGCGGTCGCCCGCGCGCAGGGTTTTTGCCCCGCCTGCCTCGTCGCGAAGCACCGAGACGCCTTGAACGATCTCGCAATACTCGTGTTCGGTGTAATTGACGGTCCATTGACCGACTTCGCCTTCCCAGACGCCGGCGGCGAATTGTCCGCAAGGGCTGGCATAGTGGTTATAGACGGCTTGATCCGGTTCGCCCTTGAGTATCTTTTCCGCGGCAGGACGGTAGCGTTCAGCCTCGGTCAGCACTTGGGCGAAGTCGATGATCTGGTCAATGCGCATGATCGGGTCCCCTTTTTGTTGTTTAATAAAATGAACATCAGTAGGTGTTTGGTGTGATTATGTCAAATATATTGAAAATTAGGGCGCCGGTGGTTTAGGGTGGCAGGTGCCTGTGCGCCTGTGTCGCCCAGCCAGAATTTTCGACAGTGCCCCCAAGCCCTCGCGCGGCACTGCACCTTAACAAGAGGAGGAGTTTCGTATGACCACCCTGACTCGTGCGGACTGGGAACAGCGTGCCCAGCAACTGAAGATCGAAGGCCGTGCTTTCATCAATGGTGAATACACCGCTGCCGTTTCCGGCGCCACGTTCGAGTGCCTCAGCCCGGTCGACGGACGCCTCCTGGCGCAGATCGCCAGCTGTGACGAGGCCGACGCCAACCGCGCCGTTGAAAACGCCCGTGCCACCTTCGCCTCCGGCGTCTGGTCGCGCCTGGCCCCGGCCAAGCGTAAGGCCACCATGATTCGTTTCGCCGCGCTGCTCAGGCAGAACGTCGAAGAGCTGGCCCTGCTGGAAACCCTGGACATGGGCAAGCCGATCAGCGACTCGCTGAACATCGACGTGCCAGGCGCCGCCCAGGCCCTGAGCTGGAACGGCGAAGCGATCGACAAGATTTACGACGAAGTCGCCGCTACCCCGCACGACCAGCTCGGCCTGGTGACCCGCGAGCCGGTGGGCGTGGTTGCCGCCATCGTGCCGTGGAACTTCCCGCTGCTGATGGCCAGCTGGAAACTCGGCCCGGCCCTGGCCACCGGTAACTCGGTGGTGCTCAAGCCTTCGGAAAAATCACCGCTGACTGCCATCCGTATCGCCCAACTGGCGATCGAGGCCGGCATCCCGGCGGGCGTACTCAACGTGCTGCCAGGCTATGGCCACACCGTTGGCAAGGCCCTGGCCCTGCACATGGACGTCGATACCCTGGTGTTCACCGGTTCGACCAAGATCGCCAAGCAGCTGATGATTTACGCGGGTGAGTCGAACATGAAGCGCGTCTGGCTGGAAGCCGGCGGCAAGAGCCCGAACATCGTCTTCGCTGACGCCCCCGACCTCAACGCCGCCGCCGAGGCCGCCGCCAGCGCCATTGCCTTCAACCAGGGCGAAGTCTGCACCGCAGGTTCGCGCCTGCTGGTCGAGCGCTCGATCAAGGACAAGTTCCTGCCGCTGGTGCTCGAAGCACTCAAGGCCTGGAAGCCGGGCAACCCGCTTGACCCAGCTACCACCGTCGGTGCTCTGGTCGATACCCAGCAGATGAACACCGTGCTGTCCTACATTGACGCTGGCCACAGCGATGGTGCCAAGCTGCTGGTGGGCGGCAAGCGCATTCTCGAAGAAACCGGCGGCACCTATGTCGAACCGACCATCTTCGACGGCGTGACCAACGCCATGAAGATCGCCCAGGAAGAGATCTTCGGCCCGGTCCTGTCGGTGATCACCTTCGACACCACCATCGAGGCGATCAACATCGCCAACGACACCCCATACGGCCTGGCTGCCGGTGTGTGGACCGCCGACATCTCCAAGGCGCACCTGACCGCCAAGGCCCTGCGTGCCGGTAGCGTGTGGGTCAACCAGTACGATGGCGGCGACATGACCGCACCGTTCGGCGGCTTCAAGCAGTCGGGCAACGGCCGTGACAAGTCGCTGCACGCGCTGGACAAGTACACCGAGCTGAAGGCGACCTGGATCAAGCTGTAAATCCAGACGGACCTGTCGCGGGGCAAGCCCTCTTCCACAGTGTGGGAGCGGGCTTGCCCCGCGATTTTTTTGCGAGGAAGACGCCGATGCGTTGGGGAACCTATTTCGCCGTGCTGGCGGCCGTGCTCAGTGTCGGCCTGGCCCTGGGCGTCAGTATGCCGCTGGTGTCGTTGCGCCTGGAGGGTTGGGGCTACGGCAGCTTTGCCATTGGTGTGATGGCGGCGATGCCGGCCATTGGCGTGCTGGTCGGTGCCAGCCTGTCCAGCCGTCTGGCCGCGCGTTTTGGTACGCCGGGGCTGATGCGCCTGTGCCTGTGGGCAGGGGCGTTGTCTATCGGCTTGCTGGCGTTGCTGCCGAGCTATCCGTTGTGGCTGGCCTTGCGCCTGTTGATCGGGATCATCCTGACTATCGTGTTCATCCTCGGCGAAAGCTGGATCAACCAGCTGGTGGTAGAGCAATGGCGCGGGCGTCTGGTGGCGCTGTATGGCAGCAGTTATGCCTTGAGCCAGTTGGCCGGGCCATTGTTGCTTGGCGTGGTGGGTTCGGAGGATGACCTGGGCTTCTGGATCGGTGCCGGTCTGCTGATTGCCGCGCCATTGGTGCTGCTCGGGCGCGACGGTGCACCGAGTGCCGAAGCCTGCAGCGTGACCCTCACCGACCTGTTCGGTTTCTGCCGGCGATTGCCGGTGATCGCCTGGGCTATTGCCCTGTTTGCTGCCTTCGAGGCGATGATCCTGACCTTGCTGCCGGTTTATTGCCTGCAGCAGGGGTTCACTACCGAAATCGCCCTGTTCATGGTCAGTACCGTGGTGGTCGGTGATGCGCTGCTGCAACTGCCGATCGGCGCACTGGCCGACCGCATGTCGCGGCGCACGCTGTTCAGTGGCTGTGCCTTGACGCTGCTGGCTTCGAGCCTGGCAATCCCGCTGGCGCTGCAAACGCCGCTGATCTGGCCTTTGTGGGTGTTGTTCGGCGCCAGTGCCGGCGGCCTGTTCACCTTGTCGCTGGTGCTGATTGGCGAACGCTACCGCGACGACGCACTGGTGCGCGCCAATGCTCATGTTGCGCAGCTGTGGGGCATCGGTTGCCTGATCGGACCGCTGGCGGCAGGGGCGGGCAGCCAATGGGTCAGCGGGCATGCGCTGCCACTGTTCATGGCCGTGGGAGCCTTTGGCCTGGTGCTGCTCGCGCGGCGGCCCAATGCTTTTGAGCCGGCGCCGGTCTAGAGCATCTTCTCCAGGCCCACAGCCTTGCTGATCCAGGCGTTGAAGCGACGCCACAGACCGCCGGGCTCGGTGGTCAGGGTGTGCAGGCGGTGGTTGTCCTCGGTCACCCAGACCAGCTGGCCATCGACCAATTGTGGCTGGTAGCTGACCGCCGGGGCCATACCCTGGGCGGCTAGCTCGCGGGTGTATTCGGCCAGTTCCGGGCTGTCGACCAACACCCCGACCTCGGTGTTCCACAGCACCGAGCGCGGGTCGAAGTTGAACGAGCCAATGAAGGTCTTCTTGCGGTCGAAGACGATCGCCTTGCTGTGCAGGCTCGAGTCCGAGCTGCCATGAAAGCGCAAGCCGCGGCGCGAGCCCGGATCGCCTGGCTGGCGGCGTAGTTCATACAGGTGCACGCCGTGCTCGAGCAGTGCCTTGCGATAGGGTGCATAGCCGCCATGCACCGCCGGCACATCGGTGGCTTCCAGTGAATTGGTCAGCAATTTTACCGATACGCCTTTGTCGGCATGGCTGGTCAGGTAGAGCAGGCCGGACTCGCGGGGCACGAAATAGGCCGAGATCAGGATCAGCTCGTGCTGGACGTTGTTCAGGTCCGGTGCCAGTTGTTGGGTCATCAGCAGTTGCGGGTCCGGCTCGTCACGGGCCAGTACCTTGCTCGGCGCGTCCCAGAGCGCCTGGTTATGGGCCCAGATCAGCTCGTTGCGCCACACGTCGAGGCGCGGCCGGGCTTGATAGGCCATCAGCCGCTCATACAGAGCCTTGCGCTTGACCCGCGCATCGGCCAGTGACGCCTCAAGGCGCTGGCGGCTGTTGCGCAGGTCGTCGGCATCGGGTTGGGTGAACAGAAAATCGCCAATCGGCCTGCTCAGCGCGCTGTTCCAGTACTGGTCGAAACTGTGCCCCAGCTGTTCGGCCACCGGGCCGACGCCGAGCAGGTCGATGTCAGTAAAGTTGAGGTTGGGTTCGGCATCGAAATACTCATCGCCCAGGTTGCGCCCCCCGACAATGGCCATGCTGTTGTCCACCAGCCACAGCTTGTTGTGCATTCGCCGGTGCTGCAACGACAGGTTGAACAGCCGGCCCATGGCCCGGGTTACGCCAGTGCTGCGGCCCAGGTGCAAGGGGTTGAACACGCGGATGTGAATGTTCGGATGCGCGGCCAGGGTGCCGATCATTTCGTCGAGGCCATCGCTGGTGGTGTCGTCGAGCAGGATGCGCACGCGCACCCCGCGGTCGGCGGCCTGCAGCAGCTCGTGCACCAGCGCGCGGGTGCTGAGGCCGTCGTGGACGATGTAGTACTGCAGGTCGATGCTCGACTGGGCGTTGCGAATCAGCTCGGCGCGGGCGCGGAAGGCTTCGTTGCTGTTGGGGCAGCAGGCGAAAGCCGGAACGCCCGTCATAGGCCGAGGCCTGGCGCTGCACTGAACGGCCAAAGGCCGAGTCACTGGCCGGCAGCGCCTGGCTGACTTCCCGTGGCTGGCTGACGCTGGCGCAGCCGCCCAGGCCGAGCAGTAGCGACAGCAGTAGTGGCAGCACCCGCTGGCTTTTCAAAAAGATCGTCCTGTTACAACTGAGGCGTAAGAATATGGACCGCGAGCGGCGGCGCAAAGTTACCCGGCGCCGTGCTCCTGGGCCAGTAGACGAATGGCGGTTTCGCCAACCTTGCGCACTGCCGCTTCGATTTCGGCACTGGGGCGTGCGGCGAAGTTCATCCGCAGGCAGTTACGGTACTTGCCCGAGGCCGAGAAAATACTGCCGACAGCAATCTGCACGCCCTGCCCAAGTAAAGCCCGGTTCAGGCGCAGCGTGTCGAAACTTTCCGGCAATTCCACCCACAGCATGAAACCACCCTGGGGCCGGCTGGCGCGGGTGCCCGGTGGAAAGTAGCGGGTAACCCAGTCGCTCATCTGGTCGCGCCCGCGCTGGTACTGGCTGCGCATGCGCCGCAGGTGCGGCTGGTAGTGGCCGCCTTCGATGAAGTCGGCAATTGCCAGTTGCGGCTGGGTGGCGGTGCAGCCGGTGCTGATGTACTTCATGTGCAGCACCCGCTCCAGATACCGTCCCGGGGCCGCCCAGCCAATGCGCAGGCCTGGCGCCAGGGTCTTGGAGAACGAGCTGCAGAGCAGCACTCGACCGTCCTCGTCGAACGACTTGATGGTCCGCGGTCTTGGATAGGTGTAGGCAAGGTCGCCATACACATCGTCTTCCAGGATCGCTACGTCGAAGCGTTGCGCCAGGGTCAGCAAGGCCTTCTTGCGCGCCTCGGGCATGATGTAGCCGAGCGGGTTGTTGCAGTTCGGGGTGATCTGGATGAGCTTGATCGGCCATTGCTCCAGGGCCAGTTCCAGGGCTTCGAGGCTGATCCCGGTGAGCGGGTCGGTGGGGATCTCCAGGGCCTTCATGCCCAGGCCCTTGAGGGTTTGCATGGCGCCATGAAAGCTGGGCGAATCCACCGCGACGATATCGCCAGGCTGGCACACCGCGCGGATGCTGCTCGACAGCGCTTCGTGGCAACCGGTAGTCACCACCAGGTCGGCCGGGCTCACAGTGCAGCCGGAGTCGAGCATCAGCCGGGCGATCTGCTCGCGCAGGGCGCGGGTGCCAGAGATGGTGTCGTAATACAGGCCGGGCATGTCCTGGCGCCGGCTGAGCTGGGCCAGGCTGCGCAGCAGCGGCTTGAGAGTCGGGCTGTCGATATCGGGCATGCCGCGGCCCAGTTGCACCACGTTTTTATTCGGCTCGCTGCGGATCAGCTCGATGACCTGCTCCCATTGGGAAATATCCACCGGCCGTTGTGCCGGGCGGCTGACATCGGGGAGGGCGGGCAGGCTGCGGTTGTTGGGCACGAAGTAGCCGGATTTTGGCCGTGGTGCAGCCAGGCCGTTGTCTTCCAGCAGGCGATAGGCCTGCTGCACCGTGCTCAGGCTGACACCATGTTCGATGCTCAGGGCGCGTACCGAAGGCAAGCGGTCGCCGGGACGGTATAGGCCTTGTTCGATACGGGCACCGAGCAGCTCGGCGAGGTTGATGTACAACGTCATGGCATACTCCGGAAAACGACTACAGCGACAGACCAATACAGATGACGAAAAAATACAGCATTCAGTAGGAAATCTACCAATTCTGTATGGAAATAATAGTCGGTCTTTGGATCTGTAATGGTTTTGCCTTGACGCGCATGCTTTCTCCACGGTTCACACACCCTGGAGGTAATAAGCAATGAGCGGCATGAGCGATGTGCGCCTGAAACTGTATGCCGAAGAACTGAGCCGCGAGCAGCGTACCCAGCTGTTCAGTGCGCCCACCGGTCTCAGTCGCTGGGGCCTGATGGCGCACCGTTGGCATACCCGCAGGGCACTACTGGCGCTGGACGCAGCGCAACTGCGCGACGTCGGCCTGACTCCTGAGCAGGCCCGCGAGGAAGGCTTGAAGCCGTTCTGGCGGTCTTAGACCAGCTCTTTCATCCGATGCCAGAGCATGCCCAGAGCCAGCAGCGGCGAGCGCAGGTGTTTGCCGCCCGGGAAGGTGATGTGCGGCACCCGTGCGAACAAGTCGAAGCGCCCGCTGTGCTGGCCACTGATGGCTTCACCGAGCAGCCTGCCGGCCAGGTGCGTGGCATTCAGGCCATGGCCGGAATACGCTTGGGCGAAGTACACGTTGGGCTGGTTGGGTAGGCGGCCGATCTGCGGCAGGCGATTGGCACCGATGCCGATCATTCCACCCCATTGATAGTCGATGCGCACATCGGCGAGCTGCGGGAACACCTTGAGCATTTTCGGCCGCATGTAGGCGGCGATGTCTTGCGGATCGCGTCCGGAGTAATGACAGGCACCGCCAAACAGCAGCCGGCGATCGGCCGACAGGCGGTAGTAATCGAGGGCCACGCGCTGGTCGCAGACGGCCATGTTTTGCGGCAGCAACTGGCTGGCCTGGGCTTCGCTCAGAGGCTCGGTGGCGATGATGTAGCTGCCGGCGGGCAGCACCTTGCCACCGAGTTCGGGGTTCAGGTCGTTAAGGTAGGCGTTGCAACCGAGCACCAGGGTGCTGGCCAATACCGAACCTTGCGCGGTGTGCACGCGCACCTGTTGGCCATAGTCGATGCGCGTCACCGCAGACTGCTCGAACAGGCGCACGCCCAGCTTGCCAGCCACCACGGCCTCGCCCAGGGCCAGGTTGAGCGGGTGCAAATGCCCGGAGCCCATGTCGATCAAGCCGCCAACGTAGCGGTCCGAGCCGACCACGCTGTGCATCTGCTCCGGCGCTACCAGGCGTAGCTCGTGGCGGTAACCGAGGTTGCGCAGTTCTTCGGCATCCTCGGCGAAACCTTGCAGGTCGCGCGGTTTGTTGGCCAGGTCGCAGTAACCCCAGGTCAGGTCGCACTCTATGCTGTGCCGCTCGATACGCTCGCGGACGATGTCTACCGCTTCCAGGCCCATCAGCTTGAGCTCGCGCACGCCGTCGCAACCAAGGATCGACGTGAACTGCTCAAGGCCGTGGCCGACGCCACGAATAAGCTGCCCGCCGTTACGCCCACTGGCGCCCCAGCCGATTTTGCGCGCTTCCAGCAGGATCACATTGAGGCCGCGCTCGGCCAGTTCGATCGCCGTGTTCAGCCCGGAAAAACCACCGCCGACAATACAGACGTCGCAACTCAGTTCGCCCTGCAGCTGTGGATAATCCGCTTGTGGGGCGCTGCTGGCAGCGTAGTAGGAAGCGGTGTGCGAGGCGGGCTGCTGAACGCCGGCGTTCATGGCGATGTCCTGGTTCTGAGTGTTTGGAAAATTTTACGCAGGATAAGCTGCGCTTTCAGGGGTGGGCAACCGTAGGGCAAAATAGAGCGCCAGACTTCTTTGCCGCAGGCCGCCATGAGTTGCAACAGCCACAAGATCCGCTTCCTGCGCGAGCAGATCCCGTCGTTTGAATGTGTGCCGGGCTGTCACGACTGTTGCGGGCCGGTCACCACTTCGTCAGAAGAAATGGCCCGCCTGCCGCGCAAGAGTGCCGCCGAGCAGGAAGCCGCGCTGGCGGAACTGAACTGCGTGCACCTGGGCCCCAACGGTTGCACCGTGTACGAAGAGCGGCCGCTGATCTGCCGCCTGTTCGGTACCACGCCGAAGCTGCCATGCCCCAATGGCCGCGGCCCGGCCGAGATGATCGATCCGCAGGCCGAGAAGCTGGTCCACCAGTACATCGCCAGCACCCGCCAGGTGCTGGTCTGAACCTCAGTCCGGAATCGGCAGGTTGAGGCTTTCCTTCACCTCTTCCATGACGATGTAGCTCTTCGACTCGCGCACATGCGGCAGCTTGAGCAGGATGTCGCCAAGCAGCTTGCGGTACGAGGCCATCTCGGAAATCCGCGCCTTGACCAGGTAATCGAAGTCGCCCGAGACCAGGTGGCACTCGAGCACGTGCGGCAACTTCAGCACGGCACGTCGGAACTCTTCGAAAGTGTCGCCCGACTTGTAGTCGAGGCTGATCTCGACGAACACCAGCAGGCTGCCCTTCAAGTGCTGCGGATTGAGCCGGGCGTTGTAGCCCATGATGATCCCTTCGCGCTCCAGGCGCCGGACCCGCTCGGTGCAGGGGGTGGTCGACAGGCCGACCTTTTCGCCCAGTTCAGTAAACGAGATGCGTCCATCGGCCTGCAGGATGCGCAGAATATTGCGGTCGATCTTGTCCAGTTCACGCTTGCTTTGGTGCTGGGTTCTCATAGTGGATGCCCCTCCGTAAAAGCCAACCTTGCCGAGAATTCTCGCCAAATATAGGCTTTTATATAGTGAAAAGCACTGGTCATACCTTCCTATACTGCGCGCATCTACGCCATTAACAACAAATGTCAGCGGTACGCTGCGTCGAGGGTAATAAACATGCGAGTTCTGGTACTTGGTAGCGGTGTGATCGGAACCGCCAGTGCCTACTATCTGGCACGGCAAGGGTTCGAAGTCGTCGTGGTCGACCGTCAACCGGCAGTCGCCATGGAAACCAGCTTTGCCAACGCCGGCCAGGTCTCGCCTGGTTACGCTTCGCCCTGGGCTGCCCCGGGCGTGCCGCTCAAGGCCATCAAGTGGCTGCTGGAGCGCCACGCGCCCCTGGCCATCAAGGCCACCGCCGACATCGACCAGTACCTGTGGATGGCGCAAATGCTGCGCAACTGCACCGCCAACCGTTACGCGGTGAACAAGGAGCGCATGGTGCGCCTGTCCGAGTACAGCCGTGACTGCCTCGACGAGCTGCGCGCCGAAACCGGCATTGCCTACGAAGGCCGTACCCTGGGTACTACCCAGCTGTTCCGCACCCAGGCGCAACTGGACAACGCCGCCAAGGACATCGCCGTCCTCGAGCAGTCCGGCGTGCCGTACGAAGTCCTCGACCGCGAAGGCATTGCCCGCGTCGAGCCGGCCCTGGCCAACGTGACCGATATCCTTGCCGGCGCCCTGCGCCTGCCCAACGACCAGACTGGCGACTGCCAGCTGTTCACTACCCGCCTGGCGGAAATGGCGATCAAGCTTGGTGTCGAGTTCCGCTTTGGCCAGGACATTCAGCGCCTGGACTACGCCGGTGATCGCATCAACGGTGTATGGATCGACGGCAAGCTGGAAACCGCCGACCGCTACGTGCTGGCCCTGGGCAGCTACTCGCCGCAGTTGCTCAAGCCGTTGGGCATCAAGGCCCCGGTCTACCCGCTCAAAGGCTACTCGCTGACCGTGCCGATCACCGATCCGGCCATGGCCCCGACCTCGACCATTCTCGACGAAACCTACAAGGTCGCGATCACCCGTTTCGACAACCGCATCCGCGTCGGCGGCATGGCTGAAATCGCAGGTTTCGACCTGTCGCTGAACCCGCGTCGGCGCGAAACCCTGGAGATGATCGTCAACGACCTTTATCCTCGTGGCGGCGACCTGAGCCAGGCCAGTTTCTGGACCGGCCTGCGCCCGACCACCCCGGACGGTACGCCGATCGTCGGTGCTACCCCGTTCCGTAACCTGTTCCTCAACACCGGTCACGGTACCCTGGGTTGGACCATGGCCTGCGGTTCCGGTCGCCTGCTGGCCGACCTGATTGCGCGCAAGAAGCCGCAAATCAGCGCTGAAGGCCTCGATATCTCTCGCTACGGAAAACACCAGGAGCCTGCCAAGCATGTCAGTCCAGCGCCAGCTCACCAATGAGCGCATGAGCCAGATCGTTACCCACAACGGCACCGTGTACCTCGCGGGCCAGGTCGGTGACGACATGAACGCCGGGATCGAGCAGCAAACCCGCGAGACCCTGGCCAACATCGAGCGCCTGCTGGACCTGGCCGGCACCGACAAGAGCCGCCTGCTTTCGGTGACCATCTATCTCAAGGACATCGACGCGCATTTTCAGGGCATGAACGCGGTGTGGGACAAGTGGCTGCCAAAAGGCGTCGCCCCGGCCCGTGCTACCGTTGAAGCCAAGCTGTGCGAGCCGGAAATCCTTATCGAGCTGTCGGTGGTCGCCGCACTGCCGTAATACCCGATCCCTCACCCGGTGCCGCCGGCGGCCGACCAGCTGCCTTCGAGCACCGGGCTTTTTACTTCTAACCAGACTGCCCAGAAGGCTGCCGTCATGCGTCCCGCCCGTGCCCTGATCGATCTTCAAGCCCTGCGTCACAACTATCAACTTGCCCGCGAACTGACCGGAGCCAAAGCCCTGGCCGTGATCAAGGCCGATGCCTATGGTCACGGTGCCGTGCGTTGCGCCCTGGCCCTGGAGCCGCACGCCGATGGTTTTGCCGTGGCCTGCATCGAAGAGGCGCTGGAGCTGCGCGCAGCCGGGATCAAGCCGCCGGTGCTGTTGCTCGAAGGCTTCTTTGAAGCCAGCGAACTGCAACTGATCGCCGAGCATGACCTGTGGTGCGTGGTGCATTCGCTGTGGCAACTGGAAGCTATCGAACAGGCGCACCTGAGCAAGCCGATTACAGTCTGGCTCAAGCTCGACTCGGGCATGCACCGGGTTGGCCTGCATGCCAAGGACTACCAGGCCGCGTACCAGCGCCTGCTGGCCAGCGGCAAGGTTGCGCGCATCGTGCTGATGAGCCACTTCGCCCGTGCCGATGAACTCGACAGCGAGGCCAGCAACGAACAACTGGCGGTATTCCAGGCCGCACGCCAGGGCTTGAGCGCCGAGGTCAGCCTGCGCAACTCGCCGGCCGTGCTCGGTTGGCCGAACATGCCCAGCGACTGGGTGCGCCCGGGCCTGATGCTGTACGGCGCTACGCCGTTCGAAGTGCCCCAGGCTCAAGCGGCGCGCCTGCAGCCGGTGATGACCGTGCAATCACGGGTGATCAGCGTGCGTGAGCTGCCAGCCGGCGAGCCGGTAGGCTACGGTGCCAAGTTTGTCAGCCCGCGGCCGACCCGGGTTGGTGTGGTGGCCATGGGTTACGCCGATGGCTACCCGCGCCAGGCGCCAAACGGTACGCCGGTGCTGGTGGCCGGCAAACGTACCCAGCTGATTGGCCGGGTATCGATGGACATGCTCTGCATTGACCTCACCGACGTGCCTGAAGCGGGCCTCGGCAGCCCGGTGGAACTGTGGGGCAAAAACGTGCTGGCCAGCGAAGTGGCCATGCACGCTGGCAACATCCCTTACCAGATTTTCTGCAACCTCAAGCGCGTACCGCTGGACTACAGCGGCGATTAAGGCGCCAAAGCGGACAGGCTGCGGGTCGAAGTGTTGTAAATACTGAACGCTGTTGCGATGATAACGTTCAATTTCGACCCCACTCGTTCGTTTAGGAGGGCTCCAGCTTTGGACGTCGGTGAACGACTGCAAGCCATACGCAAGCTCAAGGGCCTGTCACAGCGTGAACTCGCCAAACGTGCGGGCGTCACCAACAGCACCATCTCGATGATCGAGAAGAACAGCGTCAGCCCTTCCATCAGCTCGTTGCGCAAGGTGTTGAGCGGTATTCCGATGTCCATGGTCGAGTTCTTTTCCGAAGAGCTGCAACCGGAAAACCCCACCCAGATCGTCTACAAAGCTCACGAGCTGATCGACATTTCGGACGGCGCGGTGACCATGAAACTGGTCGGCAAGGCGCACCCGAGCCGGGCCATTGCCTTTCTCAACGAGGTTTACCCACCGGGTGCCGACACCGGCGAAGAAATGCTCACCCACGACGGCGAAGAGACCGGCATCCTTCTTGAAGGTCGTCTCGAACTGGTAGTAGGCCTGGAAACTTTCATCCTCGAAGCGGGCGACAGCTACTATTTTGAAAGTACCAAGCCGCACCGTTTCCGCAATCCTTACGATGAGCCGGCCCGGCTGATCAGCGCGGCGACTCCGGCCAACTTCTAGCGGGTATTGCGCGGCGGATTGTCGCGGCTAAGACCCTTTGGACATTAGGGTTGTTTCGGTGAGGCAGGGTTCCCGTTATACTTGCGCCGCCTGCGAAACCGTGGCCGCGGGCGTGACTAGCCACCATGAGGGTGTACGCGTGAATCTAATCAAGAAAATGCTGGCCGTACCAGCTGCCGTATTGGCCCTTTGGGCAGTCAGCGCTCAAGCTGCGACCAACGACGACATCGCCAAGCGACTGGAACCGGTCGGCCAGGTGTGTGTTCAGGGGCAGGAATGCAAGGGAATGGAAGTCGCAGCCTCTGCTGCTGGCGGCGGTGCCAAGACCCCGGATGAAATCATCGCCAAGCACTGCAATGCTTGCCATGGCAGTGGCCTGCTCGGCGCGCCGAAAATCGGCGATACCGCCGCCTGGAAAGAGCGCTCCGACCACCAGGGTGGTCTGGACGGCATCCTCGCCAAGGCCATTACCGGCATCAACGCCATGCCGCCGAAAGGCACCTGCGCCGACTGCTCGGATGACGACCTGATGGGCGCCATCAAGAAGATGTCCGGCCTGTAAGCCCAGCGCTTGCCCAACAAAGCCCGCCGCGTGCGGGCTTTGTGCTTTTTAGCGCTGGCCAGCGCAGCAATCTGGCGGCATGCTCGGTCCAACCTGTTCAAGGAATGCCACAGGAGGCCGCGATGGCGTACAGCTGTTCGATCGACGATGCCGTAGACCAGGTGCTGGCGCGCCTGCCTGCGCATATCCACATGGGCCTGCCGCTGGGGCTGGGCAAGCCCAACCGCTTCGTCAACGCCCTGTATGCGCGAATCCGCCAATTGCCCGAGCGGCAGCTGACCATCTACACCGCTTTGAGCCTGGGCCGCCCGGACCTGGGCGACGGCTTGCAGCGGCGCTTTCTTGAGCCCTTCATCGAGCGGGTGTTCGCCGACTACCTTGAGCTGGACTACCTGCACGACCTGCGCCGCGACCAGTTGCCGGCCAACATCCGTGTCGAGCAGTTCTTCATGCAACCCGGCAGCCTGTTGCACAGCACCATGGCCCAGCAGGACTACGTCAGCAGCAACTACAGCCATGCCGCCCGCGATATCAACGCAAAGGGCTTGAACCTGGTGGCGCAGCTGGTAGCCGAAGATCCGGCACATCCCGGCCAGTTGAGCCTGAGCTGCAACCCGGACATCACCCTCGACCTGCTGCCAATGATTGCCCGCCGCCGGGCAGCCGGCGAAACCATCCTCATGCTCGGCCAGGTGCATGCCGAACTGCCGTACATGCCGGGCGCGTCCGAGCTGCCCCGCAATGACTTCGACCTGCTGATCGACCGCCCGGAAAACACCCGGTTGTTCTCCACGCCGAACATGCCGGTGACCACCCAGGACCATTTCATCGGCCTGCATGCAAGCACCCTGGTGCGCGATGGCGGCACCCTGCAGATCGGCATTGGTGCCATGGGCGATGCGCTGACCGCAGGGTTGCTGGCGCGACAGGCTGACAGCGAGGCGTACCAGGCATTGCTGGCAGATATCAACCTGACGCCCTGGCATAGCCTGATCGAACGCGAAGGCGGCCTCCAGCCCTTTGCCCGCGGCCTGTACGGCTGCAGCGAAATGTTCGTCAACGGCCTGCTGGCACTGGTCGAAGCTGGAATCATCCGCCGCCCGGTGTACCCGGACGAGTCGCGCCAGCAGGCGGCCAACAACGGCGAGCTGGATGACCAGGGTGTGCTAGTGCATGGCGGCTTCTTTCTTGGCCCTCAGGCGTTTTACCAGCGCCTGCGGGAAATGCCGCCAAGCCAGCGCAAACGCTTTGCCATGAGCGCCATCAGCTACATCAACGAGCTGTATGGCCAGGAGTCGCTCAAGCGCCTGCAGCGCCGGGATGCGCGCTTTATCAATACGGTGTTCACCATGACCTTGATGGGCGCCGGGGTCGCCGACCAGCTGGAAGACGGCCGGGTGCTCAGCGGGGTCGGCGGGCAGTACAACTTCGTTGCCCAGGGCCATGCCCTGGAAGGCGCGCGTTCGATCCTGCTGCTGCGCAGCTGGCGTGAGTCAGGCGGCGAGGTCAGTTCCAACCTGGTCTGGGAATACGGCCATTGCACCATTCCCCGCCACCTGCGCGATATCGTCGTCACCGAATACGGAATCGCCGACCTGCGCGGGCAGACCGATGCCGAGGTGATTGCCCGTTTGCTGGCGATCACGGACTCGCGCTTTCAGCCCGAACTGATCGAGCGGGCGCAGAAAGCCGGCAAGTTGCCCAAGGACTTTTGCCTGGCCCCGCGCTTCAGCGACAACACCCCGCAGCGTTTGCAGGCGCTGCGTGACCGCCACGCACGGTTGTTCCCCGAGTATCCGCTGGGCAGTGATTTCACCGCCGAGGAGCGCGATTTGCTGCGGGCGCTGAACTGGCTCAAGAGCAAGTTCAAGTTGAGTGAGGTGCTGGAACTGGGCAAGGCGGCGCTGGATGCACCGGCACCCGAGGCGTTTCCTGCGCAGTTGGCGCGGATGAACCTGGCGCAGCCGCAGGGGCTGAAGGAAGATCTGTATCAGCGCTTGTTGCTGGCGGGGTTGCAGGCGACAGCTTTTAACTGATCGCGGGGCAAGCCCGCTCCTACAGGCAGGTAGGAGCGGGCTTGCCCCGCGAAAAGTCGGCGTTGATTACTCGATGAAAGTAACCACGCCATCTTTCAGCGACTTGACCCGGGCCAGCGATTCAACGCGGTAGCCCTGGCTGTCCAGCTCGGCGCGGCCGCCCTGGAACGATTTCTCGATGACGATACCCAGGCCGGCAACAGTGGCGCCGGCTTGCTTGATGATCGAGATCAGCGCCTGGGAGGCTTTGCCGTTGGCCAGGAAGTCGTCGATCACCAGCACGCGGTCGCTGCTGTTGAGGTGGCGCGGGGAGATCGCCACGGTGTTCTCAGTCTGCTTGGTGAAGGAATACACCGAAGCCACCAGCAGGTTTTCGGTCAGGGTCAGCGACTGGTGCTTGCGCGCGAAAATCACCGGGACGCCCAGTTTCAGGCCGGTCATCACCGCCGGGGCAATGCCCGAGGCTTCGATGGTGACGATCTTGGTGATGCCCGAATCGGCAAACCGGCGGGCGAACTCGTCGCCAATCAGTTGCATCAGCGCAGGGTCGATCTGATGGTTGAGAAACGCATCGACTTTGAGAACCTGATCGGAAAGCACGATGCCTTCTTCGCGAATCTTCTGGTGCAGTGCTTCCACTGTGGTATTTCCTCGATGTAGCAAGAGTGGCCACGGCAATACGCCGCAGCAAAGGTTGATTATCTAACGTTTGAGCATGGCACGGATATCGGCCAGTGCGTTGTTGCCGCGAGCGGCCTTCACTTCGGTTGGCGCGTCGTCCAGGCCCTCCCAGGCCAGGTCGTCGTCGGGCAACTCGTCCAGGAAGCGGCTCGGTGAACAATCGATGATCTCGCCGTACTGCTTGCGCTTGGCAGCAAAGGTGAAGGCCAGGGTCTGACGTGCGCGGGTAATCCCGACGTAGGCCAGACGCCGTTCTTCTTCGATAGTGTCGGCTTCGATGCTGGAACGGTGCGGGAGGATTTCCTCCTCCATGCCCATGATGAACACGTAGGGGAACTCCAGGCCCTTGGAGGCGTGCAGGGTCATCATCTGCACGCCTTCGGCGCCGTCTTCCTCTTCCTGCTGGCGCTCGAGCATGTCGCGCAAAACCAGCTTGCCGATGGCCTCTTCGATGGTCATGCCGCCGTCTTCGTCTTTCTCGAGGGTGTTTTTCAACGCCTCGATCAGGAACCAGACGTTGCTCATGCGAAAATCCGCAGCCTTGTCGCTGGAGCTGTTGGTGCGAATCCAGTTTTCGTAGTCGATGTCCATGATCATGCTGCGCAGGGCAGCGATCGGGTCTTCCAGGGCAACCTGTTCGCGGACCTTGTCCATCCAGCGCTTGAAGCGCTGCAGGCGGTCGGTATAACGGCTGTCCAGGTGCTCGCCAAGGCCCAGCTCCTCGCTGGCGGCATACATCGAAACCTTGCGCTCGGTGGCGTAGTTGCCGAGTTTTTCCAGGGTGGTCGAGCCGATTTCCCGGCGCGGTACGTTGATCACCCGCAGGTAGGCGTTGTCATCGTCCGGATTCACCAGCAGGCGGAAGTAGGCCATCAGGTCTTTAACTTCCTGGCGTCCGAAGAAGCTGTTGCCGCCCGACAGGCGATACGGCACCTGGTGGTGCTGCAGCTTCAGCTCGATCAGCTTGGCCTGGTAGTTGCCCCGGTAAAGAATGGCGAAGTCGCTGTAGGGCCGGTCGGTGCGCAGGTGCAGGCTGAGGATTTCCATGGCTACCCGTTCGGCCTCGGCTTCCTCGTTCTTGCAGCGGATCACGCGGATCTCGTCGCCGTGGCCCATCTCGCTCCACAGCTGCTTTTCGAAGGCATGCGGGTTGTTCGAGATGAGCACGTTGGCGCAGCGCAAAATGCGGCTGGTGGAGCGGTAGTTCTGCTCGAGCATCACCACTTTCAGCGACGGGTAGTCGTCCTTGAGCAGCATCAGGTTCTCGGGCCGGGCGCCGCGCCAGGCGTAGATCGACTGGTCGTCGTCGCCAACCACGGTGAACTGGTTGCGCGTGCCGATCAGCATCTTCACCAGCAGGTACTGGCTGGCGTTGGTGTCCTGGTATTCGTCGACCAGCAGGTAACGGACCTTGTTCTGCCACTTTTCGAGGACATCGGGGTTGTCCTGGAACAGCTTGACCGGCAGCAGGATCAGGTCGTCGAAGTCCACCGCGTTGAACGCCCGCAGGGTGCGCTGGTAGTGCGCATAGACCACCGCGGCGGTCTGCTCCTTGGGGTTGCGGGCGTTTTCCAGGGCTTCGGGCGGCAGGATCAGGTCGTTCTTCCAGGCGCCGATCATGTTCTTGATCTCGTCGACACCGTCGTCGCCCGAGTATTCCTTCTGCATGATGTCGGTCATCAGGGCTTTGACATCGGTCTCGTCGAAAATCGAGAAGCCCGGTTTGAAGCCCAGCCGTTCATGCTCCTTGCGGATGATGTTCAGGCCCAGGTTGTGGAAGGTCGACACGGTCAGGCCGCGGCCTTCGCCCTTGCGCAGCAGGGTGCCGACCCGCTCTTTCATCTCCCGCGCGGCCTTGTTGGTGAAGGTCATGGCCACGATGTACTGGGCACGGATGCCACAGTTCTGGATCAAGTGCGCGATCTTGCGGGTGATCACGCTGGTTTTGCCGGAGCCTGCACCGGCGAGCACCAAAAGAGGGCCGCCGACGTAGTTCACGGCTTCTTGTTGCCGGGGGTTGAGTCGGGACATGACGAAAACCGGGGACGCTAGAAAAATAGCCGGGCATTTTAGCAGGGGTAGAAAGTTTCTGCCGCGACCGTCTGACAGTGTGACGTACCACGCGATCTAAATTTGCCGCATTTGATACTTTCCCGCAGGATGCGTGGCGAAACCTGCGGGATGTCGGCAATGGAATGGCATGACTTTAAGTGAAAATCATTTTCATTAATGGTTTAGGATACGCATTCTCGCTGCCCATCGTCATTTGACTGTGTCTACGTCCTAAGGAGCCAGCTTGTCTACGCCCGTCGAACCCTTGCGTTTGCTCCTGCTGGCCGATGAGCCGGAATGGGCCATTGTGTTGCGCGAGTGTCTGCTGCCGATGGCGGGCCAGGCGGTATTGCTGACCGCTCCGAACTGGGAGGCGGTCGACAGCCTGTTTGCCAATGACCGCAATGCGCTGGTGCTGGCGACCCCGCAACTGCAACCGGCGCCCGGGCGCTGCGTGCTGCCGATGGTGCTGCTGCTCGAGCATGAACCGCAGGTGCCGCCGCCGGGTGTCAGCGACTGGCTGATTCGTGACCAGCTGACCAGCAATATCCTGCGCCGCAGCCTGCGCCATGTCCGCGAGCGCGGCGTCCTCGAAGCGACCCTGCAACGCCTGGCCGAACAGGACCCGCTGACCGGCATCGCCAACCGCCAGGGTTTCCAGACCCTGCTGGCTGCGCGCCTGGCCGACAACGAAGGGCGCGGCGTCGCCCTCGGGCACCTGGACCTGGACAACTTTCGCCATGCCAACGACGCCCTCGGCCACCAGGCCGGCGACCGGTTGATCCTGCAGGTGGTGGGCCGGCTGAAGAGCCAGCTTGAAGCCGGCGACCAGGTTGCACGTCTGGGCAGCGACGAATTCGCCCTGTTGATCGATACCCGCCGCGAGCCGCAGCGCGCCGAATGGATGGCCGAACGCATCACCGAAGCCCTGGCCGAACCTTACTGGATCGACGGCGAAAGCCTGTTGCTCGGCTGCAGCCTGGGGGTTGCCCACGCCCGCGCCCAGGGTGGCGCCGACCCGCTGATGTGGCATGCGCACATCGCCATGCAGCAGGCCAAGAGCACCCAGGGCTGTACCTTTCACGTCTTCAACGAACGCATCAACCGCAACGCCCGCAGCCTTGCCGACCTGGAAAGCGAGCTGCGCCGGGCGCTGCGCCGCGACGAGCTGGAGCTGCATTACCAGCCGCGACTGAACCTGGCCGACGGGCGCATTGTCGGCCTCGAAGCCCTGGTGCGCTGGCGCCATGCCGAACGCGGGCTGCTGCCGCCCAGCGAGTTCGTACCGCTGGCCGAGCAGAGTGGGCTGATCGTGCCTTTGGGCTACTGGGTCATCTCCCGGGCCCTGCGCGACATGCAGGCGCTGCGTGAGCAGGGCCTGGCGCCGTTGCACATGGCGGTGAACCTGTCGTTTCGCCAGTTCCAGGACAGCCAGCTGTTGGCGACCCTGAGCCGGCTGATCATCGAACACGGCGTCGATGCCCGCTGGCTGGAATTCGAACTGACCGAAACCGCCGTGATGCGCCGCAATGACCTGGTCAAACAGACCATGGACGCCCTTGGGCGCCTGGGCGTGCGCTTCTCGCTGGACGATTTCGGCACCGGCTTTTCGTCGTTCGTGCACCTCAACAGCCTGCCGATCACCTTGCTCAAGGTCGATCGCAGCTTTGTCGGCGGCATGGAGCAGCGTGAAGAGAACCGCAAGCTGGTGCACGCGATGATCAACCTGGCGCACAACCTCAACCTCGAGGTGGTGGCCGAGGGCGTGGAAACCCCGGAGCAAATGGACCTGCTGCGCAGTTTCGATTGCGATCAGGTGCAGGGGTTTCTGATCAGCCGGCCATTGCCGATTGATGAGTTGATGGAGTATTTGCTGCGCGGGCCGGCGCAGCAAGCAGCATCGCGGGTCATGTAGGAGCGGGCTTGACCCGCGATGGGGCCCTTCAAACCACTGAAGCAGTCACCTTGTTCACCCCAGCGGCACTGCCCAGCAAGCGCTTCATCCGCCATTCGAATGCCAGGGTCAGGCTCACCGCCGCACACGCCAGGCCCAGCGCCAGCCCCCACCACACGCCTACCGCGCCCAGGCCGAGGTTGAAGGCCAGCAGCCAGGCCGCCGGTGCACCGATCACCCAGTAACAGAACAGCCCGACCAGGAAGGTGGTCTTGGCATCCTTGAGGCCTCGGATCGAGCCCATGGCAATGGTCTGCACGCCGTCAAACAGCTCGAACCAGGCGGCGACCATCAACAGGCTTACCGCCAGCTGGATGATGTCGGCAAAGGCCGGGTCACCGTGGTCGAGGAACAGCCCCACCAGCGGGTCTGGCAGCAGCCAGAAGAGGATGGCGAACATCAGCATCATCGCCGCGCCAAAACCGATACCCACGCGGCCGGCATGCCGTGCCCCCAACAGGTTGTCGGCGCCGTAATAGAGCCCTACACGCATGGTCACGGCGTACGACAGGCCGGCCGGAATCATGAATGCGGTAGAGACGATCTGCAGGGCGATCTGGTGCGCGGCAAGCTCGGTGCTGCCGAGCACGCCCATGCACAGCGCGGCGAAGGCGAACAGGCCGACCTCGACGGTGTAGGTGCCGCCAATCGGCAGGCCCAGGCGCCACAGCTCACGCAGGGCTGGCCATGACGGGCGGCTCAGGCCCTGGCGAATCGGGTAGGGTGCATAGGCCGGGTGCCAGCGGATATACAGCGCCATGGCCACGGCCATGCAGTTGGCAACGATTGCGGTCACCAGGCCGATGCCCACCAGGCCCAGCTTCGGCAGGCCGAACATGCCTTCGATCAGCGCATAGTTGAGCAGGAAGTTGGCCACCGTGCCGATCAGGCTGATGACCATCACCGGCGTCGAGCGGCCAATGGCGCTGGTAAAGCCGCGCAGGGCCATGAAACTCAGGTAGCCGGGCAGGGCGAAGGGCAGCAGCAGCAGGAACTGCGCGGCCGCCTCGACGTTGTTCGGGCTCTGGCCGAGCAATAGCAGTACCGGCTCCAGGTTCCACAGCGCCAAAGCCGCCACCAGGGCCATGACCCAGGCCAGCCACAACCCGGCCTGGGTCAGGCGGGTGGCGCCGGCGATGTCGCCAGCACCCTTGCGAATCGCCACCAGGGTGCCGACGGCGGCGATCACGCCCAGGCAAAAGATCGACACGAACGAATAGCTCGCCGCGCCCAGGCCGCCACCGGCCAGGGCCTGCGGGCTGATGCGGGCCATCATCAGAGTGTCGGTGAGCACCATCAGCATGTGCGCCAACTGCGAGGCAATCAGCGGCCCGGCCAGGCGCAGCAAAGCCTTGAGTTCTTGGGTAGGCGCAGCCTGCATGGAGTCGTCCTTTTCTTACGCGATAGATTCAAAGCGTGAAAGTCTGAGGCTTGGTGCGGTTATCCACAAAAGGATAATAGCGATGGTTGGCATGATTAAAACTCATGGGAGTATGATCCAGTCGATTGCCTGTGGATAACCCGGAGCCCGCCGCCATGTCTCGCCGTTTACCGCCTCTGTATGCACTGCGGGCCTTCGAAGCGGCGGCCCGGCATAGCTCGTTCACCCGCGCCGCAGATGAGTTATCGATAACCCAGAGTGCCGTCAGCCGGCACATCCGCACCCTTGAAGAGCACTTTGCCTGCCGTTTGTTCGTGCGCAATGGCCGCAGCTTGCAACTCAGCGAAGCGGCGCGTTTGCTGTTGCCAGGGGTGCGCGAAGGCTTTACCGCGCTGGAGCGGGCCTGCAACACCCTGCGCAGTGAAGACGACATCCTGCGCATGAAAGCCCCTTCGACCCTGACCATGCGCTGGCTGCTGGCGCGCCTCAGTCGCTTTCGCCACCTGCAGCCGGGCAACGAAGTGCAACTGACCAGCGCCTGGATGGATGTCGATCATGTCGATTTCAACCATGAGCCTTTCGACTGCGCGGTATTGCTCAGCGACGGTCACTTTCCGCCGGACTGGGAGGTCAAGCGGCTGTTTTCCGAGCTGCTGATCCCGGTAGGCGCGCCCGAGCTGCTCAAGGAAGGGCAGTGGGACGAGCGGCGCCTGGCCGGTGTCGAGCTGCTGCATCCAACCCCCGACAAGCGCGACTGGCGCAGCTGGCTGGCGCGCATGGACCTCACCGACAAGGTGTCGCTCAAGGGCGGCCAGGTATTCGATACCCTGGAGCTGGGCATGATCGCCGCCGCTCGCGGTTATGGAGTGTCCATGGGCGACCTGCTGATGGTTGCCGAAGACGTCGCCCAGGGCCGCCTGAGCCTGCCGTGGCCGACAGCGGTTGCCAGCGGCCTGGATTACTACCTGGTCTGGCCGCGAACCCGCCCCGGTGGCGAGCGGCTGCGGCGTCTGAGCGACTTCCTGCAGGGCGAGGCGGATTCGATGGACCTGCCCAAGGTTCAAATTCTGGGGACATCAGCGTCTATCGGAGCGAGTTGACCGTTTGCGCAGGATAACCCTGTTGCACGCTCAAGTATTGCGTCAGGCCGCCGAAGCAGAGGCATCAGAGCCACGCCTAGATGGTTCGATTCCCGTATCGATGCGGACGGTCAGCGTGATCAGGACGATCCCGGCCCCTCTTGCCAGGAGCTTCCATGTCTCAACCCCGTGCCCGGATTGCCTCGCAACTCGGTATCGCCCTTGCCATCGTGCTGGCTGTGGTGATTACCGGTAGCACCCTGTTTGCCCTGCGTTCGCTGGACAACGCCAACCTGAATACCCGCCAGGAACACCTGGCCAGTGAAGCGCGCCTGCTCGCCGATCAGCTCGACACTTTCCACAGTACCCTGCGCGAAAGCACCCAGCGCCTCAGCGGGCTGTTCGAGAAGCGCTTTGCTGCCGGTTTGCAGCTGCATCCAGGGGAGTCGGTGACGGTTGCCGGGGTTTCCACGCCCGCGCTGTACCTGGGCGAGCAACTGCTCAACAACGACTTTCGCCAGGTGGATGATTTTCGCCAGATGACCGCAGGCGTTGCCACCTTGTTCGTGCGCAGCGGCGACGACTTCATTCGCATCAGCACCTCGCTGACCAAGCAGGACGGCAGTCGCGCCATTGGCACCCTGCTGGATCGTCAGCATCCGGCCTACGCGCGCTTGCTAGCCGGTCAGGCCTACGTTGGCCGGGCCAACCTGTTCGAGCGCGACTACATGACCCAGTACACCCCGGTGCGTGACGGCAGCGGGCGGGTGATCGCGGTGCTGTTTGTCGGTTTCGACTACACCGACGCGCAGAAGGCTCAGTTTGCCAACCTCGGACGTTTTCGTATCGGCCAGACCGGTTCACTGGCCTTGCTCGACGACAAGCAGCACTGGTTGGTGCCGCCAGCAGGTGTGCGTGCGGACAGTCAGGCGGCGCAGGCGCTTGCCGGGTTCACTGCGGGCGAAGGGCGTTTCTGGCATGACGGCGTCGAAGAGCTGTTCAGCGTGACCGTGGCGTTTGCCGGCGGGCCGTGGACGGTGGTGGCAAGCATGCCGAAGGCGGAAATCCGCGCAGTGACCTGGAGCGTCGGCACGCGCCTGGCCATCGGCAGTTTGCTGGCGATGTTGCTGGCGGTCGCCGCCACCCTGTGGCTGTTGCGCCGCCGTCTGCGCCCCTTGGCTGACCTCTTGCAGCAGGCGCAGGCCCTTGGCGCCGGTGACCTGCAGGCGCGCTTGCGGGTATCGAGCGATGACGAAATCGGCCAGTTGGCGCACAGTTTCAACCAGATGGGCGAAGCCCTGGCGAGCATGGTCGAGCATATTCGCGCAGCAGCGGAGCAAGTCAGCAGCCGCGCCCAGGCCTTGTCGGGCATGTCCTCCGGGGCCTGTGAGGGCATGGAGCAGCAGTCTGGCGAAATCACCAGCATGGCCGGCGCTGTCGAGCAGTTCAGCGCCACCTCGATGAACATCGCCGAGAACATGGGCAGCACCGAACGCATGGCCCAGGACAATGTCCAGCAAACCCGCATTGGCCGTGCCTCGATGGACCAGGCGTCATCGTCCCTGGAGCAGATCGCCAGCGCCCTGGCCGGCACCGCCACGGTGATCGACACCCTGGGCCTGCGCTCCGAAGAAATTGGCGGCATCGTCGGCGTGATCACCTCGATTGCCGAGCAGACCAACCTGCTGGCCTTGAACGCTGCCATCGAAGCGGCGCGGGCCGGTGAGCAGGGCCGGGGCTTTGCCGTGGTTGCCGACGAGGTGCGCAACCTGGCCTCGCGCACCCGTCAGGCCACCGATGAAATCTCGGCGATGATCGGCAGCATCCAGCAGGAAACCGGCAATGCCATCAGCACCATGGAGCAGGGCAACCGCCTGATGCAGGAAGGCCTGGAGCGCAATGCCAAGGTTGCCGCAGCGCTGGCGCAGATCGATGAGCGCAGCCGCTCGGCGGGGGAGCAGTTTGCCGCCATTACCACCGCTACCCAGGAGCAGAGCAGCACGGCGAACGTGCTCAGCCGCAACCTGCAGAGCATTGCCCTGGCCAACAGCGAGCAGCATGAGGTGGCGACTAACCTGGCGGCTACCGCGCGTGAGCTTGAGGGGTTGGCGGGGCAGTTGCGGCAGGAAGTGGACAGGTTTCGGGTTGGGCGGTGACGCCATCGCGGGTCAAGTCGAGGCGTCGCACCGCCGCTCCCACAGACTTTGTAGGAGCGGCGGTGCGACGCCTCGACTTGACCCGCGATGAGGCCCTCAAAGCCCAGGCATATCCAGCGCCTGCGCACAGGCCATCAGCGAGCGCCGCTCACTTTCGGCATACAACGCCAACTCATCCTGCACCGGCTTGCCCAGCGCCTGTTCGAAGGCGTCGCGGTTGGCGTTGCTGCCGTACTCGCTCTGCGCATCATCACCCAGATTCGACTGGAAGATTCCCGCCGCACTGACCGGCAGAAAGTCCTCGTACACCAGGGCCTCAAAGTGGATATGCCCGGCATCGATCAACGCCTGCAGTGACGTCGGCCGCTGAGCATCGCCGCGGGCTGCCAGGCCACGCTCGGTGGCAAAGTAGCGGAAGTACGCCAGCCCCTGCTCGCGCATCTGCGCCAGGTCATCGGGGAAGGCCTTGAAGCTGTCGCTGAGCAGGCTCATGTAGCGCTCGGCATTGGCCTCGGCCGGCACACCACCTAGCGCCGCGCGGGCGCCATCGAGCAGTTGGTCGTAAAGCTCGCGGCCTTTGGGCGTCAACGCCGCACCCCGTTGTTCGATCTCGCCAAAGCGCGCGGTATGGCTGCCGCTGCCTTCCCCGTTCTGATCGGTGAACGCGACCTTTTCCTGCAGCGCCTTGAAGCTGGTTTGACGCAGCAGTATCGGGCAGCGGCGCGGTGGCGGCCCTTCGATCACGGCTTTGGGCGGAATGCCCTTGGCCGGCATGCCCAGCTGAATGGCATCGATGTCCAGGGTGCGTGGGGTCAGGTGATTGATGTGCGGGCCCTTGAAGGCCACCACATCGGCAATCAGGCGGTGCTGGTCGTGCAGTTGCTGGTACTGCTCGGCGGTCACCGTGGCGTCCCGGTGCCAGCGGAAGGTATGCAGGGCTTCGTCGACAAACGCCTGGGCATCGTCGGCATTCAGGCCGCCAGCACGCTCGAACTGTTCGATCAGTTGCAGCGCGCGCGGAGTGAAGATCTGCCGCCGGGCAAGAATCTCGCGCGCCAGTTCACGCAGCGCCGGGTTGTCGATCAGTTCCAGGCGCAGCAAGGAGGTGAAGACCCGGAACGGGCTGATGTGCAGCGCTTGCTCGTGCACGGCGCGAAAGGCGGTGGAATGCACCGGTACACCGGCGCAGCTCAAGTCGTAGTAGCCCACCGGCTGCATGCCCATTACCGCGAACAGGCGGCCGATGGTCGTCAGCTCTTCGGCGGTTCCGACGCGAATGGCGCCGTGGCGTTCCTGATCGAGGCGCTCGATTTCGCCGGTCCAGCGCAGGGCCTGGGCAACTTCGGGTTGTTCAGCCATCACCTGCTGATTAATTTCGCTCACCAGCGACAGCAGCGTGCCGTACAGCGGCACTTCTTGCTTGTACATGAGCGACATGGCGGCCGAGAACTGCGCGCGAATGCTGTCCGGGCTGACGAAATCTTGAGCGGGCATCGAAAGCTTCCTGGTAAGTGGGCACCCTTACATGAAAGCGAGGAATGCAGTACCTGCACAAGCGAAAAAAAGTCGATGCGTCATTCCAAAAATTATCAATCTTGCCCAGCCAGCTCAGCGCGAATCCAGTCGACCAAGGCGCGCACCTTCGGCACCTCGGCGGCATGCTCGGAAAACGCCAGGAAATGCGCGCCATTGCTGCGCATGCTGTGCTGCCAGGGCACCACCAGTTTGCCCTCGGCCAGCTCCTGGGCCACCAGGTAGCGCGGTACCAGGGCCACGCCGCAGCCGGACTGGGCAGCGCTCAGGCTCATATAGAAGGTGTCGAAGCGCGGCCCGTGATAGCTGTGGGCCGAGTGCAGGCCTTGCTCCAGGAACCACTCATGCCAGGCCTCCGGGCGCGAGGTGCTTTGCAGCAGCACCAGTTCGGCCAGTTCGCTGGCGTCCTTGAGTGTGCGCCCCTGCAACAGCTCTGGCGCACACACCGGCAGCACTTCTTCACCGAACAGCTCGATGCAGGTCGCGCCAGGCCAGGTGCCCTGGCCAAAGAAGAACACCACGTCGGCGGTCGCCTGCAACAGGGCGAAGGGTTCCATTTCGTTGCGGATGTCGAGGTGGATGTTCGGGTGCTGCTTGCCGAAGCCCTTGAGGTGCGGAATCAGCCAGCGCACGCCAAAGCTCGGCTGAGTGGCTACCTTGAGGACTTCGGTCTGCTCGCCGTAGGACATGATGTAACGGCTGGACATATCGACCTGAGTGAGAATCTTGTTGACCTCGGCCAGGTACAGCGCGCCTGCTGGTGTCAGCTGCAGGCGCCGGCGGATGCGCAGAAACAAATGATGGCGGAGCATCTCTTCAAGCTGGGCCACCTGCTTGCTCACTGCGCTCTGGGTCAGGTGCAGCTCCTCGGCGGCGCGGGTGAAGCTCAGGTGCCGGGCGGCAGCTTCGAAACACTGCAGGGCGGCCATCGATGGCACCAGACGTTTGGACATAGCGGTCTCTAAGCCAGTAGATCATTACCTGGCGGAATGATATGCAGAATAAAGGTCGTTTGTTGCGCCAGAGTGATCGGATTAATACTGATCCCTATCACTATTTCAACCACTCATCGCATGCAGGAGAAGAAAATGGTTGATGGACTGCTTGACCGCCTCGGTGTCCCGGCCACTGCCTACACCCACGGTAACCATCCCGTTCACACCCCTATCGATGGCAGCGCGATTGCCGCGGTGCACCTGGAAAGCAAAGCCCAGGTAACCGCCAAGATCGATCAGGCCGAAAAAGCCTTCCAGGCCTGGCGCAACGTCCCGGCCCCACGCCGCGGTGAGTTGATCCGCCTGTTCGGCGAAGTATTGCGCAAGTACAAGGCCGAGCTCGGCGAGCTGGTGTCGATCGAAGCCGGCAAGATCACCCAGGAAGGCCTGGGCGAAGTGCAGGAAATGATCGACATCTGCGACTTCGCCGTCGGCCTGTCGCGTCAGCTCTACGGCCTGACCATCGCCTCCGAGCGTCCGGGCCACCATATGCGTGAAACCTGGCACCCGCTGGGCGTGGTCGGGGTCATCAGCGCCTTCAACTTCCCGGTCGCGGTCTGGGCCTGGAACACCACCCTGGCATTGGTGTGCGGCAACGCCGTGGTCTGGAAGCCGTCGGAGAAAACCCCGCTGACCGCGCTGGCCTGCCAGGCGCTGTTCGAAAAAGCCCTGAAAGCCTTTGGTGATGCGCCAGAAGGCCTGAGCCAGTTGATCATCGGTGATCGTGAGGCCGGCGAAGCGCTGGTCGACGATCCGCGCGTGCCGCTGGTCAGCGCCACCGGCAGCACCCGCATGGGCCGTGAAGTCGGCCCGCGGGTGGCTGCACGTTTCGGCCGCAGCATCCTCGAACTCGGTGGCAACAACGCGATGATTCTTGCACCGAGTGCCGACCTGGATCTGGCCGTGCGCGGCATCCTCTTCAGCGCCGTCGGTACTGCTGGCCAGCGCTGCACCACCTTGCGCCGGCTGATCGTCCATCGCTCGATCAAGGACGAAGTGGTTGCTCGGGTCAAAGCCGCCTATGCCAAGGTTCGTATCGGCGACCCGCGCAAGGACAACCTGGTCGGCCCGCTGATCGACAAGGCTTCGTTCGAAGGCATGCAGGACGCTTTGGCGCGCGCCCGCGATGAAGGCGGCCAGGTGTTTGGCGGTGAGCGGCAGATTCAGGACCAGTACCCGAATGCCTACTACGTGGCCCCGGCGATCGTCGAGATGCCTGGCCAGAGCGCCGTGGTTCGTCATGAAACCTTTGCACCGATCCTCTACGTGCTGGCCTACGACGAGTTCGAAGAAGCCCTGCGCCTGAACAACGAAGTGCCGCAAGGTTTGTCGTCGTGCATCTTCACCACCGACCTGCGCGAAGCCGAGCGCTTCCAGAGCGCCGCGGGCAGTGACTGCGGGATTGCCAACGTCAACATTGGCACCAGCGGTGCGGAGATTGGCGGGGCGTTTGGCGGTGAGAAGGAAACCGGCGGTGGCCGTGAGTCGGGCTCGGATTCGTGGAAGGCCTACATGCGCCGGCAGACCAATACCGTGAACTATTCCCGCGAGCTGCCGTTGGCGCAGGGGATTGTCTTCGACTGACGGGCCCATCGCGGGTCAAGTCGAGACGTCGCACCGCCGCTCCCACACCAATCGGTGTAGGAGCGGCGGTGCGACGTCTCGACTTGACCCGCGATCAGAACACCACCGCACAAGAATAAAACAGGAAGCCGGCCATGCCAGAACTGCGTCAACAATGCCTCTGGGAGCACGTCACCCAGCCCGCCGCGCCATCCCGTGTGCTGAGCGCCGAACTCAAGGCCGATGTGTGCATCATCGGCGGCGGCATCACTGGCCTGTCGGCAGCCATCCACCTGCTTGAGCAGGGCAAGTCAGTCATCCTGCTCGAAGCCTGGAAAATCGGCCACGGAGGTTCCGGGCGCAACGTTGGCCTGGTCAACGCCGGCACCTGGATTCGCCCGGACGACGTCGAAGCGACCCTGGGCCAGAAGCAAGGCAGCCGCCTGAACAAGGTGCTGGGCGAAGCGCCGGGCGAGGTGTTCGCCACCATCGAACGCCTGGGTATCGACTGCCAGGCGCACAACAGCGGCACCCTGCACATGGCCCACAACGCCACCGGCGTTGCCGACCTCGAAGCCCGTCACCAGCAATGGAGCAGTCGCGGTGCCGATGTCGAACTGCTGACCGGGGCAAAGTGCGAAGAATATTGCGGTACTGACAAGATTTCCGCCGCGCTGCTCGATCGCCGCGCCGGCACCATCAACCCCATGGGGTATACCCAGGGCCTGGCCGCTGCGGTCGAGCGCCTGGGCGGGCAGATCTTCCAGCAGTCCGCCGTGCAAGGCCTGGAGCGTGAAGGCAGCAATTGGCGAGTGAAAACCGCCCAGGGTTCGGTCAGTGCCGACAAGGTGGTGATCTCCACCGGCGCCTACACCGAGGGCGACTGGACCAACCTGCAACGCCAGTTCTTCCGCGGTTACTACTACCAGGTCGCTTCGGTACCGCTGCAAGGCGCCGCTGCCGACAACGTGCTCAAGCACGGCCAGGGTTCATGGGATACGCGCACGGTGCTCAGCAGCATCCGTCGCGATGATCAGGGTCGGCTGTTGCTCGGCAGCCTTGGGCGGGTCGACAACAAGCCGGCCTGGTTCATCCGCAGCTGGGCCGATCGCATCCAGAACCATTACTTCCCGCAACTGGGCAAAGTCGAGTGGGAAATGCATTGGACCGGTTGCATCGACTTCACCCCGGACCACCTGATGCGCCTGTTCGAGCCAGCGCCGGGCATCGTCGCCGTTACCGGCTACAACGGCCGTGGCAACACCACCGGCACAGTGATCGGCAAAGCCTTCGCCCAGTACCTGTTGTGCGATAACCCGGATGCCTTGCCGATTCCGTTCTCGGCAATGAAACCGGTGTCGGCGCCGGCGCTGCGGACCGGCTTCTACGAAACCGGGTTCTCGCTGTATCACGCCGGGCAGTGCTTGCGCGTGGTGCTCTGACCGCTACTTGTGCAGCCAGCTGAGAAAGCCGCCTTTCTTGATGGCTGCAGGTTTTTGCTCGAGCAGTGACTGGCGGGTTTGCTGGCGGATGCGTTGCAACTTGATCAGAGCGGTCTTGACCTCGGTGCGTTGTTCCAGGCAGCTGCGTACTTCGTCCTTGTCGATACGGTAGAGGATGCAGCTGGTCAGGGTGCGGAACTCGGCAGTGGAGTCTTCCGCTTCGAGCAGGCCTTCCACCCCCAGCACCTCACCCGGGCCCATGCGCCCGGCTTCGAGCTGCTTGTCACCATCACTAACACCCACCGACACTACCCCGGTGCCAATCACCAGCAGGTAGTCCGAGCTGTCGCCGACGCCGAGGATCACCTGGTCGGCCAGGTATTCCACAGCGGTCATGCGCTGGCTGAGGTTGTCTTTTTCCTCGTTGCTGAGCGAACGGAAGATGCGCACGTCTTCGAGCAGGGCGCGCTGACGGTTCCACACCTGGCCTTGCTGGGAGTCGCTGTTCCACACTACGCCGGCGGCTTCCAGGTGCCGGTGGGCGAGGTCGAACATATGGTTACGCACCTCGGTCTTCTGGCTCATGGCACTGACAAAACCGCTGGCCTCGTACTCCACCGATTCCAGGCTCGAACTCTTGATCGTGGCTTTCGGTGCCGGGCTGGTCAGCAAGGTACGTGTGCCTTGCAGGGTTTTTTCCAGGGCATCGAGCACCCGTCGCGGGCGTACCTTGGCCGGCACCACGACGCTGATGGAGACGCCATGCACATCGCTGGGCTGGCTGAAATTAAGCAGCTTGGCCTTGGCCGCCACCGAGTTGGGAATCACCGCCATGCTGCCGTTGCCAGTCAGCAAGCGGGTGGCGCGCCAGTCGATCTCGATGACCTTGCCTTCGGTGCCGTCGATGCTGATCGAGTCGCCGATCTGATAGGGGCGGGTGGTGTTCAGCACAATGCCGGAGAACACGTCGCTGAGCGTGCTCTGCAGCGCCAGGCCGATGACGATCGCCATCACCCCCGAGGTTGCCAGCAGGCCTTTGACCGGCAACTGCAACACATAGGCCGCCGCAGCCACAATGGCCACCAGGAAAATCACCGCCCCCAGCACATCCTGCAGCAAGCGCCCGGTGTGGCCGCTACGGGCCACCAGCACCAAGCCAATCACCACCGTCGCGGTACGCGCCGCAAACAGCCACCAGGCAATCCCCAGCACCGTAGCGAGCAGATTACGCGGCACATCCTCGACCCAGGGCGCAGGTTGTAGCGGGCTGACCCCGGCGCTGATCAGCACCCAGGTGAACAGCGAAAACACCAGCAAACGCGCAGCGATGCGCCAGGGCCGGCGATTGACGGGTATCAGTTGCCAGAGCGTGAGGTCGAGCACGATCAGGGTAATGCCGAGCAACAGCGGGTAACTCTGGGCGAATGCGAACATACCGGTCTCGGTGCGGTGGGCTGTTGCCAAGTTAAGAGCAGAATGCGGGCAATTACTACTGGTTGCTCGGGCGATAGTGCAGCGCTTCAGCCAGGTGCCCGCGTCCGATGTTTTCAGCCTGTTCCAGGTCGGCCAGGGTGCGCGCCACCTTGAGCAGGCGATGGGCGGCGCGCAAGGACAGGGTCAGGCGTTCGCAGGCGCTTTCCAGCCAGCTCTGGTCGGCTGTGGATAACCCGCAGTAATGGCGCAGGCCGGGCAGGTCGAGGAAGGCGTTGGCACAGCCCTGGCGCTGTTGCTGGATGTCGCGGGCGGCGGCGACTTGCGCGGCAATGGTGGCGCTGCTTTCGCCGTGGCTGCTGTTGGTGGACAGTGCCGTGGCTTCGCGGGCGACGGTCAGGTGCAGGTCGATACGGTCGAGCAGGGGCCCGGAGAGTTTGTTGCGGTAGCGCTGGATCTGTTCGCTGCTGCAGCGACAGCGGCCGGTGGGGTCGCCAAGATATCCACAGGGGCAGGGGTTCATGGCGGCGACCAGCTGGAAGCGCGCGGGAAAGCGGATTTTGTCCTTGGCCCGGGCGATGACGATTTCGCCGGATTCCAGCGGTTCGCGCAGTACTTCCAGTACCCGCCGCTCGAACTCCGGCAGCTCATCGAGGAACAGCACGCCGTGATGGGCCAGGGTTATCTCTCCTGGTTGCGGTCGGCTGCCACCGCCGACCAGCGCAGCACCGGAGGCCGAGTGATGCGGATGGCGAAACGGCCGCTGCGGCCAACTGCTCAGCGGCACATGGCTGGCCACCGACTGTATCGCCGCCACCTCCAGCGCTTCGCGTTCATCCAGCGGTGGCAACAGGCCGGGCAGGCGGCTGGCGAGCAGGGTCTTGCCGGTGCCCGGTGGGCCGCTGAACAGCAGGTTGTGCGCACCGGCGGCGGCAACCAGCAGTGCGCGCTTGGCGGCTTGCTGGCCCTGTACTTCGTTGAGGTCGGGGTAGGGACGGATCTGTAGCAACAGGCCGTTGGCAGCGTAGGGATTGAGCGGGCTCTGGCCGTTGAAGTGGGCGACCAGTTCCAGCAGGTTACTGACTGCAAACACTACCAGGCCCGATGCTAAACAGGCTTCTTCGGCATTCTCTTGCGGCACCACCAAGGCCCGGCCGGCTTCTCGTGCCGCCAAGGCAGCGGGCAGTACGCCTTGCACCGAGCGGATTGCCCCGGACAGCGCCAGTTCACCCAGGCATTCCACCTCGCCAAGCGCTGCAATCGGGAACTGGCCGTTGGCGGCAAGGATCCCCAGGGCGATGGCAAGGTCAAAGCGTCCGCCATCCTTGGGTAAATCCGCGGGAGCAAGGTTAAGGGTGATGCGCCGGGCGGGGAATTCCAGGCCGGAATTGAGGATCGCGCTGCGCACCCGATCCTTGCTTTCTTTCACGGTCGCTTCCGGCAGGCCAACCAGGGTCAGTGCCGGCAGACCATTGGCCAGATGCGCTTCAACACTGACCGCCGGGGCCGAAACACCGACCTGGGCACGGCTGTGGACAAGGGCGAGGGACATGAACGCTCCATGATCTAGACAAAGCCGCGTCCTGCGGCTCTGCAAGCGTAGTGGGGTGGAGCGGATCGGGGCGGGGAAGAGTGAGTCTGGTTTTTACAGGACCACTAGTGCGAGCGCTGCGCACTCGATCGCCGGCAAGCCAGCTCCGACAGGTTCAGCACTGTTCTCAGGCTTGTAGGAGCGGGCTTGACCCGCGATGAGGCCAGTACAGCCAGCCACGCCGAGCGTTATGTGCGACGCCTTGACCACTACCGCGTCGCTCAGGCGCGCACGTAAACCCAGGCCGTCAGACCAGAGGCCAGGGTCACCGCAACCCGCTTGTAGTCGGACACTTCATAGGCATCCGCCGCGGCAAGTTCGGCTTCGCTGATCTGCAAGACCATGCCGGGTACGCTGTCGTCGGCATTGCTGCTGGGGGTGACGATCGGGTGGTGGGTCTTGCCGCTGGTGGCCAGGACTTGCGGGTCGGTGATTTCCACCCAGGCCTGGCTGTAACCGAGCATCTGGTCCTCCTGGCCGACCAGTTCACGGCCGAAGTTGGCCAACTGCACAGCTTTGTCCTGCAGGGTGCCATAGGAGAACAACAGCACCGGGTACTCAGTAGAAGGCGTCATCGCAAGCTCACTCGGCAGCAGGCGGGTTCAGGCGTGCTTCCATTTCCGCGACCTTGGCTTCGAGCGCCTCAAGACGGGCGCGGGTGCGGGCCAGGACGACCATCTGGCTGTCGAATTCTTCCCGGCTGACCAGCTCGAGTTTGCTGAAGCCGCTTTGCAGCAGGGCTTTGAACTGGCTTTCGATTTCGCTGCGAGGCTGCGAGGTGTCGCCGCTGAACAGGCGCGAGGCCTGGTCGCTCAGGGCATCAAGAAAGGCTTTGGGCGCGAGCATGTTCGGCTGTCCACAGTATGCAATGGGGCGCCAGTGTAACACGCAGCCTCAGCGCCCCAATGCTGCACGCTTTTCGCGCATGGCGGCGAAACGCCGCGCACCGTTGTTGTGCAGCAAACCCGTGCTGGCGACTGGCCAAGTCGGGTTGTGCAACCTAAGTCCCTGTAATCCGGGGCTTTAACCATTCTGGCAAGGTTTCTGCTATGTCCTTCATGACCCATGCACTGATGCAGTCACCATGACGACGCGTTACAAAGCCAGGCACTGCGCTTAGACTTGAGTCGGGTTTGTTTTCCTGGGGCAAGTCCACCAATTCGGGAGAGAGTTTCATGAAGCTAGTCACTGCCATCATCAAGCCGTTCAAGTTGGACGACGTGCGCGAGTCGCTGTCCGAAATCGGCGTGCAGGGCATTACTGTCACTGAAGTCAAAGGTTTCGGCCGGCAGAAAGGTCACACCGAGCTGTATCGCGGCGCTGAGTATGTGGTCGATTTTCTGCCCAAGGTGAAGATCGACGTCGCCATCGACGACAAGGATCTGGACCGGGTCATCGAGGCGATCACCAAGGCGGCCAACACCGGCAAGATCGGTGACGGCAAGATTTTCGTGGTCAATCTGGAGCAGGCGATTCGCATCCGTACCGGCGAAACCGATACCGACGCGATCTAAAAAAAGCCTCACCAAACCCCAACGCCCCAGGAGATAACAATATGACTCTGCGTCAGTTCGCAGGGCTAGGAGCCCTTTTGTCCCTCGTAATGCCTGGCCTGGCCCTGGCAGAGGAGGCGGCAGCCCCCGTGCTCAACTCCGGCGACACCGCCTGGATGTTGACCGCTACAGCCCTGGTGCTGTTCATGACCATCCCTGGTCTGGCCCTGTTCTACGGCGGCATGGTGCGTTCCAAGAACGTGCTGTCGGTGATGATGCAGTGCTTTGCGATCACCGGCCTGATCAGCGTCCTGTGGGTGGTTTACGGCTACAGCCTGGCCTTCGATACCACCGGTATGGAGCAAGGTGTCGTCAACTTCAATTCCTTCGTTGGCGGTCTGTCCAAGGCGTTCCTCGCCGGCGTGACCCCGGCGAGCCTGACCTCTTCGGCGGCGCTGTTCCCTGAAGCGGTGTTCATCACCTTCCAGATGACCTTCGCGATCATCACCCCGGCGCTGATCGTCGGCGCCTTTGCCGAGCGCATGAAGTTCTCGGCGATGCTGATCTTCATGGCCATCTGGTTCACCCTGGTCTACGCGCCCATCGCCCACATGGTCTGGAGCGGTAACGGCGGCCTGATGTGGGACTGGGGCGTGCTCGACTTCGCGGGCGGCACCGTGGTGCACATCAACGCCGGTATTGCCGGCCTGGTGGCCTGCCTGGTATTGGGCAAGCGCAAGGGCTTCCCGACCACGCCAATGGCGCCGCACAACCTCGGCTATACGCTGATGGGCGCGGCCATGCTGTGGATTGGCTGGTTCGGCTTCAACGCAGGCTCCGCCGCTGCCGCCAACGGCACCGCCGGCATGGCCATGCTGGTGACCCAGATCGCTACCGCCGCAGCGGCCCTGGGCTGGATGTTCGCCGAGTGGCTGACCCACGGTAAGCCAAGCGCACTGGGCATCGCCTCGGGCGTGGTCGCAGGTCTTGTGGCCATCACCCCGGCTGCCGGCACTGTCGGGCCGATGGGCGCCCTGGTAATCGGCCTGGTGGCGGGCGTGATCTGCTACTTCTGCGCCACCAGCCTCAAGCGCAAGCTGGGTTACGACGACTCCCTGGATGCCTTCGGCGTGCACGGCATCGGCGGTATCGTCGGCGCGATCCTCACCGGCGTGTTCGCAGCCCCGGCACTGGGCGGCTTCGGCACCGTCGAAGACATCGGCGCGCAAGTCTGGATTCAGGCCAAGGGCGTCGGCTTTACCGTGATCTACACCGCGATCGTCACCTACGTGATTCTCAAGGTGCTGGATCTGGTCATGGGCCTGCGGGTCAACGAAGAAGAAGAGTCGGTCGGTCTCGACCTGGCGCAACACAACGAGCGCGGCTACAACCTGTAACGTCCTCGAAAAAATCTTGCCCGGCTTGCCGGGCATTTTTTTGTCCGGATTTTGTCACTTCTCTCAGGCGCAAACGGTTTCTTGCCGCGCTTAGATGGCTGCGTGCGACGTGGGCAGAAAACTTACAGCGCTCAGTGAAATTTAGGCACTTTGCTTTTTCTCTGAGCACGCTAGAATGCGCGCCGAAGGGTGCTGACGAGCTGTCCGCAAACTTCCGTACCCTTTGCTAGGCTTGCCAATAAGCGAGTCGATCATGCCAGGGTATGTCGGCGCATTACCGCCGCCCGCTCTTTATTTGTACAGACCTCGCCCGTGACGTGGGGTTTGCCCGGTTCTCGCCATTCGTTGTGGCGCAACCACGGCCCGCAGCCTGCCTGCGGCGCTTGAATTTTTTCTGGCAGCTGTCGATTTTCGACGTTGCTGGTCTATAACTAATCTGCTTTTCGCAAGTCATGAGGTAGAACATGAGCGACGACGATCTGGAAACTGACGACCTCGAAGTAGGCGATGAAGACGAAGGCGATGAAGGCCTCGAAGCGGCAGCCGATGATGTGGCTGACGACAGCGGCGACGACAGCCCGGCTCCCGTAGCCAAAGGCAAGTCGAAGTCGGCGGCAGTCTCGGTAGAAGACATGCCGAGCATGGAAGCCAAGCAGAAGGAGCGTGATGCCCTGGCCAAGGCCATGGAAGAGTTTCTCTCCCGTGGTGGCAAGGTGCAGGAAGTGGAGGCCAATGTGGTCGCCGATCCGCCCAAGAAGCCGGACAACAAGTACGGTAGCCGCCCTATCTGAGTGGCCCCGTCAGCAAGAAAGCCCGCCGTCGCTGCGGGCTTTTTTGTGTCTGCGCTTCAGCGCCAGCTGTTGAGCAGTTCAGGCAACTGCGACAGGCGCTGGATCTCTGCGTCAGGGCGGTTCTCGGCTTCCCAGGCCTTGCCCTGGGGGTTGAACCAGATCGCCCGCAGGCCGGCGCGCTGGGCCCCGGCAATGTCATCGCCGGGGTGATCGCCAATGTGCACCGCCGCAGTCGCCTCGACTTCGCCCTGGCGCAGGGCTTCGAGGAAGGGTTGCGGGTCGGGTTTGCCGATGCCTAGGTCTTCGGCGCACAGGGCAAATTTGAAGTAATCGGCCAGGCCCAGGCGGCGCACATCGGCGTTGCCATTGGTGACCACGCCCAGGGTGTAGTGGTGACGGAGGATCTCCAGCACCGGCTGCACCTCAGGGAAGATATCGATCTGGTGGCGGGCGTGGAGGAACACTTCAAAGCCTTCGTTGGCCAGCTCACGGGCCTTGTTCTCGCTGTAGCCGACCTCTTCCAGGGCATGGAACAGTACGCGCCGGCGCAGGGCGCTGATGCGGTGCTTGAGCCCGGGTTCTGCCTGCACCAGGCGCTCGCGAATGGCATACAGGTGCTCGACCGGAACCGCGCCCAGGGTTGGCGCATTGGCTGCCAGCCAGTCGCGCAGGGTGGTCTCGGCGCTGACGATCACTGGTGCGGTGTCCCACAGGGTGTCGTCGAGGTCGAAGGTGATCAGCTTGATGCTCATGAGTCACTGCCCTTACTGCGTTTGGCCCGGGGGTGGGCGCTGTCATACACGGCGGCCAGGTGCTGGAAGTCCAGGTGAGTGTAGATCTGCGTGGTGGCGATGTCGGCGTGGCCGAGCATCTCTTGCACGGCGCGCAGGTCCTGGGACGATTCCAGCAAGTGGCTGGCGAAGGAGTGTCGCAACATGTGCGGGTGCAGGTTCTGGCCCAGTTCGCGGGCGCCAGCGGCTTGCACCCGCAGTTGAATGGCCCGTGGGCCCAGGCGCCGGCCCTGCTGGCTGACGAACACCGCGCCGTCCTGCGGGCCGCTGCCGGCGCGCAGCACCAGCCATTGCTCCAGCGCCTCGCGGGCCTTGCGCCCGACTGGCAGCACGCGGGTCTTGCTGCCCTTGCCATGGACTTGCACCAGGCCACCGGGCAGGTCGAGCTGCTCCAGGTTGAGGCTGGTCAACTCCGACAGGCGCAGGCCGGAGGAGTAGAACAGCTCGAGCATGGCCTGGTCGCGGCGGGCGAGAAATTCATCTTCGACCGCGCCTTCCAGCAGTTGCAGGGCACGGTCGGTGTCGAGGGTCTTGGGCAGGCGCCGTTCGCCCTTGGGCGCTGACAGGCCGTTGGCCGGATCGTGGCTGCAGTGGCCTTCACGGTTGAGGTAACGGTAGAAACCGCGCACCGCTGAGAGCAGGCGGGCAAGGCTGCGCGAGGACTGGCCCTGGTGATGCTGGCGGGCGATCAGTTGGCGCAGGTGCTGGATCTGCAGGGCGTTCCAGCTGTCGATGCCGCTCTTGGTGCAGAACGCCAGGACGCTTTCGAGGTCGCGTCGGTAGGCCAGCTGGGTGTGTTCGGACACCTGGCGCTCGTTGCGCAAGTGCGCGCAGAAGGCCTCCAGCTGGCGTTCCACTAGCGCACCGGACGCAGGGTCTGGGTATGGCGCGGGACGACCCGGCCGAGCACTTCGGCGATGTAGCTGAGGAACAGGGTACCGACCGTGCTCTTGTAATGCTGCGGGTCGCGACTACCGATTGCCAGTACGCCGTGCAGGCCCTGGTGGTTGAGGGTGGCGACGGCGCTGGAGCCGACTTCCTTGCGCTGCTCTTCGCCGAACAGGAAGTCCAGCTCATGATCGCGCAAGTTGCCGCTGACCGTCTTGCCGGCGCACAACAGGCCGCCAATGGCTTGCTGGGCGTCGCCGCTGTTGACCCAGCGGCCGACCGGCGCGGCAGTTTCGCCGAACAGAATCAGGCTGACGAAGGGCACCTTGAACTCCTGGCGCAGGCTGTCTTCGACAGCCATCACCACGCTTTCGAGGCTGTCAGCATCGAGCAGGTCGAGGATCAGCCGGCGGGTCTTGTCGAACAGCCGGTCGTTGTCGCGGGCCACGTCCATCAGTTGCGACAGGCGGTGACGCATCTCGATATTGCGGTCGCGCAGCAGCTTGAGCTGGCGCTCGACCAGCGACACGCTATCGCCACGCTGATGGGGAATGTGCAGCTCGCTGAGCAGTTCGTCGTGCTCGGCGAAGAACGTCGGGTTGTCGCGCAGGTAGGCAACCACGGCCTCAGCCCCGAGGGTGGGCGTCGAGCCCTCGGCGCTAAGGTCGGTGGGCTGTTCGGCGGGAGCCTGGGGCTGATCGGTCATGGCTGGTACTCACTCATAGACGAACCTGTCCTTCAAACACGCGTACGGCGGGGCCGGTCATCAACACCGGCTTGCCCGGGCCTGCCCATTCGATGGACAGGCGCCCACCCGGCAGGTCGATCAACAGCGGTGAATCCATCCAGCCCTGGCTGATCGCCGCCACGGCAGCGGCGCAGGCACCGGTACCGCAGGCCTGGGTTTCGCCCGCGCCGCGTTCCCACACCCGCAGTTGCGCGCGGTGACGGTCGATGACCTGGATGAAACCGACATTGACCCGCTGCGGGAAGCGCGGGTGATGTTCGATCTGCGCGCCCAGCTCGTGCACTGGCGCGGCGTTGATGTCGTCGACGCGCAGCACGGCATGGGGGTTGCCCATCGACACGGCGAAGAGTTCGACGTTGCGCCCGGCAACCTCGAGCGGATAGCTCAGGGCCTGGGCCGGCGCGTCGAACGGGATCTCGGCCGGCACCAGCCGCGGCGGGCCCATGTCGACGCTGATCTGCCCGTCGTTGCGCACGTCCAGCTCGATGATGCCGCCTTTGGTTTCAACGCGGATGCGTTTTTTCGCAGTCAGGCGCTTGTCCAGCACGAAGCGCGCAAAGCAGCGCGCACCGTTGCCGCACTGTTCGACCTCGGAGCCGTCGGCGTTGAAGATTCGGTAGCGGAAATCCACTTCCGGATTGCTCGGCGCCTCGACGATCAGCAACTGGTCGAAACCGATGCCGGTGTGGCGGTCGCCCCATTGCTTGGCGTGCTTGGGTAAAATGTGCGCATGCTGGCTGACCAGGTCGAGGACCATGAAGTCGTTGCCCAGCCCATGCATCTTGGTAAAACGCAGCAGCATGGGTTTACTCCGGCAGCAGGCTTTCGCCGGCGAACAACTCGGCCACGGTTTCGCGACGACGCACTTCGAAGGCCTGGTCACCATCGACCAGCACTTCGGCACAACGACCACGGGTGTTGTAGTTCGAGCTCATGACAAAACCATAGGCGCCCGCCGAGTGCACCGCCAGCAGGTCGCCTTCGGCCAGGTTCAGCTCGCGCTCCTTGGCGAGGAAGTCGCCGGTTTCGCAGATCGGCCCGACGATGTCGTAAACACGGCCTTCGCCGGCACGCGGCTGCACCGCCGTGACGTTCATCCAGGCCTGGTACAGGGCTGGGCGGATCAGGTCGTTCATCGCCGCATCGACGATGGCGAAATCCTTGTGCTCGGTGTGCTTGAGGTACTCGACCTGGGTCAGCAGCACGCCAGCGTTGGCGACGATATAGCGGCCCGGCTCGAACACCAGGGCCAGGTCGCGGTCGCCGACGCGCTCGCGGATGGCCTTGATGTAGTCGCCGGCCAGCGGCGGCTCTTCGTCGCGATAACGCACACCGACGCCGCCACCCAGGTCCAGGTGACGCAGGAGGATGCCGCAGTCGCCGAGGCGGTCGATCAACGCCAGCAGGCGGTCGAGGGCATCGAGGAAGGGTTCCAGGGTGGTCAGCTGCGAGCCGATATGGCAGTCGACGCCGACCACTTCCAGGTTCGGCAGTTGCGCGGCGCGGATGTACACCTCTTCGGCATCGGCGATGGCGATACCGAACTTGTTTTCTTTCAGGCCCGTGGAGATGTACGGGTGGGTACCGGCATCGACGTCCGGGTTGACCCGCAGCGAAACCGGCGCGCGTACGCCCATTTCGGCGGCCACTACCTGCAGGCGCTCGAGCTCGTCGGTGGATTCGACGTTGAAGCAGTGCACGCCGACTTCCAGGGCGCGGCGCATGTCTTCGCGGGTTTTGCCGACGCCGGAGAACACCACGCGATTGGCACGCCCGCCCGCGGCCAGTACACGCTCCAGCTCACCGCCGGAAACGATGTCGAAACCTGCGCCCAGGCGGGCCAGCAGGTTCAGCACAGCGAGGTTGGAGTTGGCCTTGACGGCGAAGCACACCAGGTGCGAAACACCCTCCAGAGCATCGGCGTAGCTACGGTACTGGGCCTCGATGTGGGCGCGCGAGTAGACGTAGGTCGGCGTGCCGAAACGTTCGGCGATGGCCGACAGGGCCACGCCTTCCGCGAACAGCTGACCGTCGCGGTAGTTGAAAGCGTCCATGGGTTACCCTTACTGGTGCTTGTGCGATTGCGACTTTTTACCGTCTTTGCTGTCGTCTGGCAGGTACAGCGGGCCCTTCTGGCCGCAGGCGGAAACGAGGCAGGCAACCGCGACGAGCGCCGCGAGGGTGGAGATCAGGCGCTTCATGGCGTAATCCTTTGTAATAAGCAGTATTGCGCCCGAGTATACCGAGCGCCCGGCCCCTTGCCTATGCGGGCAACCCGCCGTCGGGCGGGGTGGTGGCTGCGCTGCCTGGCGCAGGTCGGTATCCTTTGCATTCGGCGCGCCGCGCTCGTATCTTGCCCGGCTTGCGTGTGTGCAGACATTTTTGAGGTTCTTGCAATGAGTTTGACCGAAGCGCGTTTTCACGACCTGGTCGACGCGACCCAACAGGCGCTGGAAGACCTGTTCGACGAGACTGACCTGGATCTGGACATGGAGAACTCGGCAGGGGTCCTGACCATCAAGTTCGACAACGGCAGCCAGCTGATCTTCAGTCGCCAGGAACCGCTGCGCCAGCTGTGGCTGGCCGACAAGTCCGGTGGTTTCCACTTCGACTACGACGAGCAGAACGGCAAGTGGACCTGTGAAAAGACCGAGGAGCTGCTGGGCGAGATGCTGGAGCGCATCGTCTGGGAGCGGGCGGGTGAAAAGCTCGATTTCGACGACATCTGATGAGCAGCGCAGCCAAGCCGGCCAAGCCGCTCTACAGTAACGTCAGCCCGGCAGTACCGTCGCCGTGCATCAGCACCTGCCGGCTGGATGAACACAAGGTCTGCATCGGTTGCTATCGCCATGTCGAGGACATTCGCCAGTGGCGCGCGGCCGATGACGAGCAGCGCCGGCAGATCTGCCGCGAGGCGCTGGCGCGTCGACAGCTGGCCGGGTTGGCATAGACCCTGCGGGTATTGTGTATTTACTTGGCTGTGGTAGTGTCGAACCTGTTTCGGCTGTGCCGAATTCCTGCAAACCCCGCCCTTGGGCGGGGTTTTGCTTTATATCGCCCAAAAAAAGGAGTCTGACCGGATCATGAGCACCCACCCTTCCATTATCGTCACCCGCTTGGACGTGCAGCGTCTCGAGCGTCTGATCGACAGCCTCGATGAGAAGACGCAGGACTCGCCGGGTGTGCTCGCCTTGCAGGACGAGCTCGACCGCGCCGAACAGGTCGGTCACGAGGAAGTTCCGGCCGGTGTCGTGACCATGAACTCCCGGGTTCATTGCCGCGAAGAAGCCAGCGGCAAGGACTACCACCTGACCCTGGTCTACCCGAAAGACGCCAACGCCGACGAAGGCAAGATCTCTATCCTCGCGCCGATCGGCAGCGCGCTGCTGGGCTTGTCGGTAGGCGAGCAGATCGACTGGCCGGCCCCGGGCGGCAAGACCCTCAAGCTCAAGCTGCTTGAAGTCGAATACCAGCCAGAAGCGGCAGGTGACTTCGACCTCTGAGCCTCAAGCCTGCGCCAGGGCCTCGTTGAGCGCCCGCTCCAGTTCGCCCTTGTAGCGCAGGTAGAGAATGCTCGAGCCCAGGCCATCGGCCAGCAGGCCCGACAAGTCCAGGTCGGTGATGTAGCAGCGGTAGCGCTCAGCCTCGCGGCGCTGCTCGATGATCTCGCGGGCGACCACCGCATACAGCTGGTCGCCATGCTCGAGCTGGGAAAACTCCCGCTGATTGCAGTACAGCGTGACTTGCACGTCGTCGCTGGCGCCTGCCTGCAAAATCGCCTGCACTTCGTAGTAGGGCCGGTCGATGGCCTTGACCTCGACCTGGCGCGCTTCTACCTGGCGAACCTTGCCAGTGCCTGATGGCAACAATTGGTAATAAAGAATATCCAGTGAGCCCTGGGCCTGCAGGCTGTCCAGCGGCAGGCGCGCATCGCGGCGAAACACGATCGATTGCAAGAAGCGCTGCAGCGGCAACAACAGGCTGTTTTCATCGTGAAACGGCAAGCGCTGCTGCCACAGGGCATTGTGCTCATCGAGTACGTAGACATCCGCCCAGGTGTCCTGCAGCCGATAGAACAGCTGGATGCACTGCGGCTGGCCCAGCGGCAGCAGTTGCGCCAGGTCGAGCTCCTGCAGGGCATTGGCGTCCAGGTGCAGGGGGCTGTAGTCGCTGCGTTCTTCACCGAGGTAGCGCAGCACCGCGTCCGGATCGTCGAGGGTCACCAGGTTTACCGCGCCGCGTTGCAGTTCCAGTACATGGGTGTGCTGCTCGACTTGCAACAGGTAGCGCTGGTTGAGGTTCTGCGCCAGCAGCGCCTGAGTGCTGGCGAACACTTCCTCGACCCGCAGGGCGATGGCCTGGGCGCGGTTGTGGCAGAAGCAGCGGACCCGCAGCCTGGGCGTGTGGCCGGCGCCCAGGCTGTTGAGGTAATCACGCAGGCAACGCAGCAGGGCATGTTCGCCGTCGTAGCGGTGCACCTGCACTTCGTTCCAGCTGTTGAGGGTGACCTGGTCGAGGGTCAGCACCAGGTTTTCGCGCACCCCGGCGTAGCTCAGCGAGTCGGTGCGCTCGGTGGTCATCAGGATGTTCAGGTCGCGGTGGTGCTGCAGCGGGTCGATGCCGACATTGACCAGCAGCAGGATCTCGTCCACCACGCTCGGTTGCAGCAGGCGCTGTTCGCTGACCACCGCCAGGGGCAGGGCGACGCTCTGTTGCAGGCTGCCGAGCAGGTTGAACAGCTCATACTCGCTCAGGTCGCTGCTGCCCGGGTGCAGGGCCAGGCGCGTGCTGCTGTCGATCACACCGTTGCGGTGCGCCCAGGTCAGCAGTTCGAGCAGTTCGCGGCAGCGTTTGATCGGCGCGAAGTGCTCCCACTCGTGCACGCCGAGGTTGCCGTTGTACAGGCCCCAGTGGGTCTGCCCGGGCTCTTTGCGGTTGGGTGACTGCACCAGGGTCAGGGTGTCTTCGGCGAGGTCCGGGGCGATGCCCGGGTTGATGAACTCAACCTTGCCGGCGCGCCGTTCAAAGGCGGCGTACAGGCGCCGGCCGAGCACGCTGAGATCGCGCTGGTCGATGCGGCTGGTGGCGTTCTGGCTGCGGGCAAACTGGCAGAGGAAGCGGTAGCTGTAGTTCAGCTCGGCTACCAGCTCCCGGCGCTCGACCGCCACCTGGCGGACTTTCCATTGGCTGCGGCTGTCGAGCAGCGCCAGCTGGCGTTGATCCCAGCTCCATTCCTGGCTCAGGCGCTGCAGCAGGTCGCGCTGCCAGCTGGCACTGCGCTGGCGGGCCAGGCCGCTGAGCTTCTTGTTGACCTTCAGGTACAGGCTGCGCCGCACCAGTTCCAGCCGTTCGCGTTCGCCGCGGCCTTGCAGGTACTGCTCGATACGCCGGTAGACCATCATGTAGGGGTCGAGCTGGTCGAGGTCGAGGCGATTGCTGAACACCGCCTGCTTGAACTGCAGGCTCAGGCACTGCACCTGCGGGTGTTCACTGGCGTAGACCTCGGTAAGCAGCAGCTTGAGCACCGACTTGTAGGGCGATTCAATGCCCTTGAACAGTTGCCAGAGCCCGGCGCCGACGAATTCGCCCGGGGGGATGTGCGCCAGGTGGCCGAGGTCGAGGTGGTCTTCGGCACGCACGAAACGCTTGGACAGTAGGGTCTCGATGTATTGCCGGTAGCGTGGCTCTTCATAGACCGGCACCAGCCACCACAAGGGTGTGCGCCCGGCCAGCCAGATGGCGGTGCGGTAGAACTCGTCGAGCAGCAGGTAATGCTGGGTGGTGCCGCAGTCATCGGAGCTGAGCTGGCCGTCGCGTTCGCCCTGGACGAAGCCTTGCGGCTCGATCAAGAACAGGTGGGCTTCGGCGCCCTGGCTGGCGGCCCAGATTTCCAGCAGCAGGCATTTCTTGCGCAACTCCGCCAGTTCGCTTTCGCTCAGGTCGGCGGCGTGACAGACCCAGACGTCCATGTCGCTCTGCTCGGCCTGGGCCAGGGTGCCCAGGCTGCCCATCAGGAACAGCCCGTGAATCGGCTGGGGCGGGTTGCCGCGCCGGGCCTTGTACGAAAATGAGCGGGTCAGGCGCTGGGCTTCGGCCAGCAGTTGCGCATCAGGCTCGAAGTTGGCGACCCCCGCGGGCGTCGTGCCTGAGACATAACCGGGCAACAGTGGGTGATTGACGTGAAAAAACAGCGGCAGCAGGGTCAAGACCTGCTGCTGGCGGCTCGACAGCCCGTCCATGGCCCGCCCCAGGCGCCCCTGGTTGAGCTTCAGGAAGCGTTGGCGCAGCTGGCTGAGCACCTTGCGGTCAATGCCCTGGTCGAGGTCGGGGCGAATTTCGTGGGGGTGGTTCATGGCGAGCTGAAACCGGCCGTCTAGGGAGCAATGGCGAGTTTAAGTGGTATTTGGAATTTGACGCCATTTTATTAGCGCTTGACGCATCGCGGGGCAAGTCGGGGCGCCGCACCGCCTCACCCACCAGGCCGGCAGGAGCGGCGGTGCTGCGTTCCGACTTGCCCCGCGATTGCAGTTATCAGGCAGGTTCGACGACGTTCAGAATGTTCAGCAACACCTGCACGTTCTCGGCAGCATCGTGACCAAGGCTGGTCAGATAACCGCCATCGGGCTGGTCGGTGAGCTTTTTCTCGTACAGGCGACGCGCAGCGGCGATCACCTCCTTGGAGGCAGTGTTATGGACCTTGATGCCTTCCTGGCTGCTATCCAGGTTGAACAAGGCAAGGACTTCCAGCTCGGCAATCAGTTCGGGGGTAAACGACATAAAGACTCCGACTTCCAGACAAGGAGGGCAGCACCGTCGCCGGTGCCTGGTTTTGCAGTGTAGTCAGGGAAATCCTGCTTTGCTTCAGACCTTTTCCGGTGGCAGCTCGGGCAGGGCGCGCAAGGCGGTTTCATACCATTGGGTGTTGAACGCGCGGTCCTCTTCGAGCATCGCGTCAATCTCGTAGGCCAGCACGTGGGCCATGAGGTTGAGGATGTCTTCACGCTCGTAACCTACCAGGGTCAGCTTGTTGAACGTGGCCTTGGCCGCTGGCGGGTTATCGCTTTCGATCTGGTTCTCGATCGCTTCGATCAGGGTCGACTCGGCGAACGCTTCTTCGTCGTTGTCGATATCGGTTGGTTCGCTCATGGGCGCTTTCCTCTTTTGGGGAACCCAGTTTGCCACGGGCCCGGCAGCAATGCCTTGTTATCGACAATCTTCATGATGCTGGTCAGTACCCGGCACTTGGGTCTATAACAACCCGGCCAACCCCTTTTCGGCCTGGAGGCTGTTTCATGCTCAAGCTTCATGGATTCGCGGTCAGCAACTACTACAACATGGTCAAACTGGCGCTGCTGGAAAAGGGCGTACCGTTTGAGGAAGTGCTGTTTTTCGGCGGCCAGAGCCCCGAAGCGCTGAAAATCAGCCCGCGCGGCAAAGTACCGGCGCTGCAGAGCGAAGACGGTTTTCTCAGTGAAACCAGCCTGATCCTCGACTACATCGAGCAGACCCAGCCAGGCAAGGCATTGCTGCCGGAGGGGGTATTTGCCCAGGCCAAGGTTCACGAGCTGGCCAAGGAAATCGAGCTGTACATCGAGCTGCCCGCACGTGCCTGCTACCCCGAAGCGTTTTTCGGCGCCCAGGTCGATGAAGCCATCAAGGCCAAGGCCAAGACCGAACTGCTGGCCGGTATCGCTACCCTCAAGCGTAACGGCAAGTTCAGCCCTTATGTGGCCGGCGACAGCCTGACCATCGCCGACTTGCTGTTCTGCTTCAGCGTCGACCTGGCCTATGCCGTGGGCAAGAAGGTTTTTGCCATCGATGTGCTGGAAGACTTCCCACAGGCCAAGGCGCTGCTGGAGCAGTTCAAGAACAACCCGAACGTACAGAAGATCGTCGCCGACAAGGAAGCGCAGATGCCGGCTTTCCTCGAGATGGTGCGCTCGGGCAAGCGCTGATTGGAGCACTATTGAGGCAAAAGCAGAAAGCTCCTACGTGTCTATAGGAAGCATACGGCAGCTTTCTGGCTTGATTCGTTCCAAAAATGCAGAGACTTCACGCGGCTAGGAGGCCGGAAATGTTCCGACTGCACGGATTCTCTGCAAGCAACTACTACAACATGGTCAAGCTCGCCCTGCTGGAAAAACGCCTGCCGTTCGAGGAGGTGCCCCTGCATGGTTGCCAGAACCCGCAAGTGCTGGCGATCAGCCCGCGCGGCAAGGTGCCGGTGCTGGAGGTGGCGCAGGGCTTTATCAGCGAAACCGACGCCATCCTCGATTACCTCGAAGAGGCCTGCCCTGAGGTGGCGCTGTTGCCGGCCGATCCTTTCCAGCGCGCCCAGGTGCGCGCGCTGGCCAAGGAAATCGAGCTGTACATCGAGCTGCCCGCCCGCTACTGCTATGTCGAAGTGTTCTTTGCCGGCAGGGCGACCCCGGAGGCCTTGAAGGCCAAGGCCCGGCGTGATCTGGACAAGGGCTTTGCCGCCCTGGCCCAGCGCGGTCGATTCGCCCCGTATGTGGCAGGCGAGTGCCTTACCCTGGCGGACCTGTACTTTCTCTATAGCGTCGACCTGGCCTGCCAGGTTGGCCAGCGTCTGTTCGGCATTGATTACCTGCAGCCATTGCCGGGCGCCCGGGCACTGTTCGAGCGACTGGGGGAAAATCCGAATGTGCACAAGGTCGCAGCTGACAGGAAAGCCAAAACGCCGGCTTTCCTTCAGCGCTTGCGTGCGGCTACCCAGGCAGAACTGGCTGGGTAGCAAGACGCAGGAAGGGCTTAGCGCGCGGCGAGCAGCGCCTTGCCGCGGGCTACGGCGGCGCGTACTTGCGCAGGCGCAGTCCCGCCGATGTGGTCACGGGCGTTGACCGAGCCTTCGAGGGTCAGTACGGCGAACACGTCCTGCTCGATCTGGTCGCTGAACTGGCGCAGTTCCTCCAGGCTCATCTCGGCCAGGTCCTTGCCGGTATCGACGCCGTACTTCACCGCGTGGCCAACGATTTCGTGGCAATCACGGAACGGCAGGCCGCGGCGCACCAGGTAGTCGGCCAGGTCGGTGGCGGTGCTGAAGCCGCGCAGGGCCGCTTCGCGCATGATGGCGTGGCGAGGCTTGATCGCCGGGATCATGTCGGCAAAGGCACGCAGCGAGTCGCGCAGGGTGTCGGCGGCGTCGAACAGCGGCTCTTTGTCTTCCTGGTTGTCCTTGTTGTAGGCCAGCGGCTGGCCTTTCATCAGGGTCAGCAGGCCGGTGAGGGCGCCGAACACACGGCCGGTCTTGCCGCGCACCAGCTCCGGGACGTCCGGGTTCTTCTTTTGCGGCATGATCGAGCTGCCGGTGCAGAAGCGATCGGGCAGGTCGATGAACTGGAACTGCGCGCTGGTCCACAGCACCAGCTCTTCGGAGAAGCGCGACAGGTGCATCATCGCCACGCTGGCGGCGGCGCAGAACTCGATGGCGAAGTCGCGATCGGAAACGCCGTCCAGCGAGTTGCCGCCCACAGCTTCGAAGCCCAGCAGCTGGCAGGTCAGTTCGCGATCGATCGGGTAGGTGGTGCCGGCCAGCGCGGCGCTGCCCAGGGGCATGCGGTTGGTGCGCTTGCGACAATCAATCAGGCGTTCGTAGTCGCGGCTGAGCATTTCGAACCAGGCCAGCAGGTGGTGGCCGAAAGTCACCGGCTGCGCGGTTTGCAGGTGGGTAAAGCCGGGCATGATGGTCTCGGCTTCGCGCTCGGCCTGCTCCAGCAGGCCCTGCTGCAGGCGGGTGATCTCGGCCAGGATCAGGTCGATTTCGTCACGCAGCCACAGGCGGATGTCGGTGGCGACCTGGTCGTTGCGGCTACGGCCGGTGTGCAGCTTCTTGCCGGTGATGCCGATGCGGTCGGTCAGGCGCGCTTCGATGTTCATGTGCACGTCTTCAAGGTCGACGCGCCAGTCGAAGTTGCCGGCCTCGATTTCGCCCTGGATGGTTTTCAGGCCATCGATGATGGTGTCGCGCTCGGCGTCGGTGAGGACGCCGACCTTCGCCAGCATGGTGGCGTGGGCGATCGAACCCATGATGTCGTGGCGGTACAGGCGCTGGTCGAAATTGACGGAGGCGGTGAAACGGGCGACGAAGGCGTCGACGGGCTCACTGAAGCGGCCGCCCCAGGACTGATTGGTCTTGTCGGTGCTCATGGATTCACTCTTGAAGGCGTGAACGGAAAAAGTGGCGTCGATCATAGCAGGATTGGCGGGGCTGCCGGAGTGCGGCGGTCGGGGCAAATGCGGGTTTATGTCGCAGCACAGGCCCGCGACAGCGCGCTTGCAACAGGATATTTATCGATTGAACGGCAGTGTTGCGGCAACCGTCTACAGTTGGACAGAGGCGCGGCATGTTTCCTGCCGGGCCAGTGAATCTTTAGCCATCGTGCGAGTCTGAGCGTGGATCGCCGTGACGGTCGTCACCTCACCTGTCTACGCTATCCTTGTGCGAGACTCACGCAGGAATCCAGCGCTATATGAATGTCCTGATCGTTGATGACGAACCCCAAGCCCGGGAACGCCTGAGCCGACTGCTCGGCGAACTGGAGGGCTATACCGTGCTGGAGCCCAGCGCCACCAATGGCGAAGAGGCCCTGGCCCTGATCGACAGCCTCAAGCCTGAGGTGGTCCTGCTCGACATTCGCATGCCGGGCCTGGATGGCCTGCAGGTCGCTGCCCGGCTGTGCGAACGCGAAGCACCGCCTGCGGTGGTGTTTTGCACCGGTGACGATGAGTTCACCGTCGAGTCGTTCAAGGACAGCACCCTGGGCTTCGTGCTCAAGCCGGTGCAGCCCGACAGCCTGCGCGACGCCTTGAAAAAGGCCGAACGGCCCAACCGCGTGCAACTGGCGGCCCTGACCCGCCCGGCCGCCGAGAGCGGCAGCGGCCCGCGCAGCCATATCAGCGCGCGCACCCGCAAGGGTATCGAGCTGATTCCGCTCGACCAGGTGATCTACTTCATTGCCGACCACAAATACGTGACCTTGCGCCACGAGGCCGGCGAAGTGCTGCTCGACGAGCCGCTCAAGGCTCTGGAAGACGAGTTTGGTGAACGCTTTGTGCGCATTCACCGCAATGCGCTGGTCGCCCGCAACCGCATCGAACGTCTGCAACGCACGCCGCTTGGGCATTTTCAGCTATTCCTCAAGGGCCTGAACGGTGATGCCCTGATCGTCAGCCGCCGGCATGTGGCTGGTGTACGTAAAATGATGCAACAGCTTTAAGGGCGGGGACCAGGGAGCGGTCGACGGCCAGGGATGGTCGGCTCCTACCATGATTTAGATCTGCTAGCGGTCTGGACTGAGCTGTTATCATCGGGCGAATCTATCTCGTACGGATCGTTCCATGTCCACTCGCGAAATCCGCATTGCCACCCGCAAAAGTGCCTTGGCCCTGTGGCAGGCCGAATATGTCAAAGCCCGTCTGGAACAGGCCCACGCCGGCCTGGTCGTGACCCTGGTGCCGATGGTCAGCCGTGGCGACAAACTGCTCGACTCGCCGCTGTCGAAAATCGGCGGCAAGGGCCTGTTCGTCAAAGAGCTGGAAACCGCGCTGCTGGAAAACCAGGCCGACATCGCCGTGCACTCGATGAAAGACGTGCCGATGGACTTCCCCGAAGGCCTGGGCCTGTTCTGCATCTGCGAGCGCGAAGACCCGCGCGATGCCTTTGTTTCCAACACCTTCGACAGCCTTGAGGCGTTGCCGGCCGGCAGTATCGTCGGTACCTCAAGCCTGCGCCGCCAGGCGCAGTTGCTGACCCGCCGCCCGGACCTCGAGATCCGCTTCTTGCGCGGCAACGTCAACACTCGTCTGGCCAAGCTCGATGCCGGCGAGTATGACGCCATCATCCTCGCCGCCGCCGGCCTGATCCGCCTGGGCTTCGAAGACCGTATCACCTCCAGCATCAGCGTCGACGACAGCCTGCCCGCAGGCGGCCAGGGCGCAGTGGGCATCGAGTGCCGCAGTGCCGACAGCGAAATCCATGCGCTGCTGGCGCCGCTGCATCACGCCGACACCGCCGACCGGGTGACTGCCGAGCGCGCCCTTAACAAACACCTCAATGGTGGCTGCCAGGTGCCGATTGCCTGCTACGCGGTGCTCGAAGGCGAGCAGCTGTGGCTGCGCGGCCTGGTTGGCGAACCGGCTGGCGGCAAGCTGCTCACGGCTCAGGCCCGTGCGCCGCGCGAGGAGGCCGAAGCGCTCGGTATCAAGGTCGCTGAAGACCTGCTGGCCCAAGGTGCTGAAGACATCCTCAAGGCGGTCTACGGCGAGGCCGGGCACCCGTGAGCGCCTGGCGCCTGCTGCTGACCCGGCCGGCCGAAGAGTGCAGCGCGCTGGCCCGCACGCTTGCTGAGCAGGGCGTGTTCAGCAGTAGCCTGCCGTTGCTGGAAACCGAGCCGCTGGCGCTGACGCCGGCGCAGCTTGGCCAGGTGCAGGCGCTCGACCAGTACAGCGCGATCATCGTCGTCAGCAAGCCGGCGGCGCGCCTGGCGCTTGAGCAACTGAACGCGCACTGGCCGCAGCTGCCCGCGCAAGCCTGGTTCACCGTTGGCGCTGCCACCGCACAGATCCTCGACGACCACGGTCTGAATGTCAGCTACCCGGCACAAGGTGATGACAGCGAAGCGCTGCTGCAACTGCCGGCGTTGACCGCGGCGATCAAGCGCCCGCAATCCCGGGTGCTGATCATCCGTGGCGAAGGCGGGCGCGAGCTGCTCGCCGAGCGTCTGGCGGCACTTGGCGCGCGGGTCGATTACCTTGAGTTGTATCGCCGCTACCTGCCGCATTACCCTGAGGCCACCCTGGTCCGGTGTATCGCCGGGGAACGCCTGAACGGCCTGGTGGTCAGCAGTGGGCAGGGTTTTCAACACTTGCGCCAACTGGCCGGTGAACACTGGCCGCAGTTGGCGCAATTGCCGTTGTTCGTGCCCAGCCCACGGGTGGCGGAACTTGCCCGCGCCAGTGGCGCACAGAATGTAGTGGATTGCCGTGGTGCCAGCGCCGCGGCTTTGCTGGCAACATTGCAGGAAACTCCTGCACCAGCCCCCTAAGGCGCTAAGCTGATTGGCGACGTGCCACAAAGCAAAGGATGGATACGTGAGCGAAACTGTCTTGCCCAACGATGAACTGAAGGCCCCAGAGGCTCCTGCGCAAACCCCCGTGGAACCTGCCAAACGCTCCGGCAACGGCCTGGCAGTCCTGGCCTTGCTGCTGGGCGCGGCAGGTGTCGCCGTTGGCGGATGGGGCGTATGGCAGGTTCGCCAGCTCCAGGGTAGCGAGCAGGGCCAGGTGCAGAGCCTGCAGGCCCTGAGCGAGCAAGCCCTGGCCCTGCAACAACGTGAACAGCAGATGTCTGCGCAGCTGGCCGGCTTGCCGCCCGCATCCGAGCTTGAAGATCGCCGGCGCCTGGTGGCGCAGTTGCAAGGCGATCAGCAACGCTTGAACCAGCGTCTGGAAACCATCCTCGGCGCCAGCCGCAAGGACTGGCGCCTGGCCGAGGCCGAGCACCTGCTGCGCCTGGCCAGCCTGCGCCTGTCTGCCTTGCAGGACATCGCCAGTGCGCGCGAGCTGGTCAAGGGCGCCGATGAAATCCTTCGTGAGCAGAGCGACCCCGGCTCGTTTGCCGCCCGTGAGCAACTGGCCAAGAGCCTGGCGACCCTCAACAGCGTCCAGCAGCCCGACCGCACCGGCCTCTTCCTCAAGCTGGCGGCCCAGCGCGAGCAGGTGTTGCAGCTCAGTGCGCAATCGCCGGAATTCACCAGCAATGCCGATGCGCTGGGTGCCTTGACCGCCGACGGCGATGGCGCCAGCCGCTGGTCGCAGTGGTGGGCAGAGCTGTCGAAGTACTTCCAGATCGATTTCGATGCTGACGACAATATTCGTCCGTTACTATCCGGGCAGTCACTCAACCAGCTGCGCCTGGCTCTGAGCCTGACCATCGAACAAGCCCAGTGGGCGGCGCTCAACGGCGAGGCCAAGGTTTATACCCAGGCCCTGGACGACGCCCGCAGCGTACTGCTGGCCAACTTCAACCCGGACAACCCGCAGAGCCAGGCGATGCTTGCCGCCCTCAACGAACTGGCCGAGCAGCCGGTCACCGTGCTGGTGCCGGACCTGGCCGACAGCATCAGTGCCGTGCAGGCCTACCTTGAGCGCCGGCATCAGCCAGTCGAGGGGGCCAAGCCATGAAGCGCGTCTACCTGCTGGCGGTGGTGGCCATTGCCGTGGCAGCCGCGCTCGGCATCGCGATCGCCAAGCACAGCGGTTATGTGCTGATTTCCTACGGCAGCTTTCGCTATCAATCGGGCCTGTGGGCAGCGCTCGCAGCCTTGGCCGGGATCATCCTGGCGCTGTTGCTGGTGCGCTACCTGGTGGGCCTGGTGCTGACCTCCGGCGGGGTGGTCAACCCCTGGTCGCGGCGTAACCGCAGTCGTCGTACCCAGCTGGCGATCGAGCAGGGCCAACTGGATCTCGCCGAGGGTCGCTGGGCCAGTGCCCAGCGCCACCTGCACCGCGCTGCCGAAGCCGAGCGTCAACCGCTGCTGTACTACCTCGGCGCTGCGCGTGCCGCCAACGAGCTGGGCCGCAGCGAAGACAGCGACAACCTCCTGGAGCGGGCGCTGGAGCGCCAGCCCGAAGCGGAACTGGCCATTGCCCTGAGTCATGCCCAGTTGCAGATGGACCGCGGCGACAGCGACGCTGCCCTGGTAACCCTGCAGGCCATGCAGGAGCGTCATCCGCATAACGTTCAGGTGCTGCGCCTGTTGCAACGCCTGTATCGCGAGCGTGGCGACTGGTCGGCACTGATCCGCCTGCTGCCCGACCTGCGCAAGGATAAAGTGCTGCCGGCAGCGGAGCTGGCCGAGCTTGAGCGTCGCGCCTGGGGCGAGAACCTCAACCTGGCGGCCAGCCGCGAAGGCGATGAGCAAACCGCCCGGCAATCCCTTGAGCGCGCCTGGCAGCAGCTCACTGCTGCGCAGCGCCAGGAGCCTCAGCTGGTGCTGGCCTATGCCGAGCAACTGCGCCAGCTGGGCGCCGAAAGCGAAGCCGAGCAAGCCCTGCGCGCCGCCCTCAAGCGCCAGTACGAAAGTCACCTGGCGCGCTTGTACGGGCTGGTGCGCGGCAGTGACCTGGCGCGCCAACTGCAAACTGCCGAAGGCTGGCTCAAGGACCATCCCGACGACCCCAGCCTGCTGCTGACCCTGGGCCGTTTGAGCCTGCAGAACCGCCTGTGGGGCAAGGCACGGGATTACCTGGAAAGCAGCCTGCGCGTGCAGCGCAATCCTGAAGCCTGTGCAGAACTTGCGCGCTTGCTCGCTGGCCTGGGCGATACCGAGCGCAGCAACCAGCTGTTCCAGGAAGGCCTGGGCATGCTTGATCAGCGTCTGCTGGCATTGCCGCTGCCAGAGGCCGTGCGAGCTTGAGCTACCCATGGGCGCGCGAAAAAACGCGTGCCCATGGGCTCGAACAAATCTCCTGCTTTAGCCGGTAATTTTTCCTTCAGATGCCCAGCTATCTTTCTTGCTTAGTTCGGGATACTTCCCTTGTCGTTCAGGGACTTGTCCCGGCTGTCTTGCCTTGATACAAGCCGCGCCTTTCCTCTACCGTTGTCGCCTGTCCATCGCGCTCCTGGATTCGCCATGTCGTTGGCCCGCTTGCGTTCACTGTTCTTCCCGGCGTTGCTGGCATCGGTACTGGTCCAGGCTGCCGCCTATTACCTGGAATTCGGCATGGGCCTGGTGCCTTGCCCGCTGTGCTACAGCCAACGTTTGTTTTTGGGCGCCTTTGCTCTGGTTTGCCTGTGCGCGGTAGTGCATTCCCCAGGGCGTCTGGGCACCCGCATCTATGCCGCGCTGGCGTTGTTCTTCGCCACCGGCGGGGCACTGTTGGCCGCCCGGCATGTCTGGCTGCAAGGCAATCCGGCGCTCTCGAGCATCGAATGCGAACCGGCTTTTGACTATGTCCTCGAAAGCATGCCAATGCTTCAGGTCGTCAAGGCAATGATCATCGGCAGCCCGGATTGCGTGCCAATCACCTGGAGTTTCCTCGACCTGACCATCCCTGAGTGGAGCCTTTTGTCGTTCGTCTTGCTGGCAACCCTGCCGACCTGTCGCCTGCTCGGGCGCACCCGGCCACTGTTCAGTCGCTCGGTAAAAAACTGAGGCGAAGTTTTTCACTGTGCAAGCGACCGGCGGCAAAGGATGGGCGGATTAAACACTTGTATGAACTTTGTCGCGTGCGTACCTTGAAGGCTAGGGCGCACGGGAATAATCTCCCTGCACGCATACCGAAAACACAGCTGCTCGATGCCGCTCTGCTGACTTCACCTTTGCTCTGCACATTTGCGGCGCGGGGGCAGGGGGCATTACCCAGAAGGGAAGAGATCGCCATGCTAGATAGTTGTCAGAATGCTCAGGAACGCTGGGGTGGGGTCCATAAACTCATTGACCGCTGGTTGGATGAGCGTGCAGAGCTGGTGACGGCTTTCCGCGAGCTGCGTGATGCCAAACCGGCCTTTGCCGACAAGGACATGAGCCGGGACTTCTGTGCGGTACTGGTCGACTACGTGTCAGCCTGGCATTTCGAAGTGAGCGAGCAACTGGTCAGCGAAGCCAAGGCGTTTGGCGATACTCGCGGGCTCGAGCTGGCCAAGCAGATCAGCCCGCGCATTGATGCAATTACCGAAATCGCGTCGGCGTTCAACGATCATTGCGACAAGGGCGACTGCAATGACTCTGAGCGCTTCGCGAAAAAGCTTCGCGAGCTGGGCAGTTTGCTGCACGAACGTTTCGAACTCGAAGACTGCCTGATCGAAGTGCTGCACACCGCGCACAGCGAAGAAGGCGCAGTCCAGGCTTGAGGGTGCTGCCGACCTTCAGTCGGCAACCCCGAGCAACTCGATCTCGAACACCAGCGGCGTATAGGGCGCAATCAGGTCGCCCGCGCCTTCGGCTCCGTAGGCCTGCGCCGAAGGAATCACCAGTCGCCATTTCGATCCGCTCGCCATCTGTGGCAATGCCACTTGCCAGCCCTCGATCACACTGTCCAGATTGAACCACTGCGGCTGCTGGTTCTGATCGAACACCGTGCCATCCGGCAACTTGCCAACATAGCGAACCTGGACTTTGCCGCCGGCTTTTGGCTTGCTGCCAGTACCGGCCTGCAACTCGCTCACGAGTATCCCTTCAGCCAGTTCACGCACTCCGGCCCGGGCCCGTTCAGTGGCCAGGAATCGTTTTTCCGCGCTCAGCAATTGTTCGCTTTGTGCTTGAACTGCAGCTTGGTTGGCCTGGGCATCATGTTCGCTGAGTATTGCCGCCATGCGTTCTTGGCTCAGGGCCAATGGCTTGTTCTGATAAGCCTGGCGCAAGCCATCGATCAAGGCATCGAGTTGCAGGCCGGGAACTTCCGTGCGCAGGCGCTCGCCCAGGCTGGCACCCAGGCTGTAAGCCAGGTCATGGTCGCTGGCGGGTTTAGTATCAGGCGCTGCAATTAACGCTGTTGGCAACAGCAACAGGGTAAGGACTAGATAACGCGGCACAGGCTCGCTCCTGCTTCAGAGGAAATAAAGTATGCCAGCCTTCGCTCGTCACTTCGTGTAAATATCAGCAACACTTTGTGCAGCATCTACACTTGTTTCCAGCTGCAGCGATAACAACTTTGCCCAGGCATGCAACGCGGCGCATTTAATACTGTCAACATGCCCTAGCGGCGGTAGCAGCAGAAGCATAGTATGAGCCGCAATCTCGTCAGCCAGGAGGTAAACCATGTCGGCCAATAAGAAGCCAGTAAGTACGCCGTTGCACCTGCTCCAGCAACTCTCGGGCAGCCTGCTCGATCATTTGGAAAATGCCTGCTCGCAAGCGCTGGCTGATGCTGAAAAACTACTCGCCAAGTTGGAAAAACAACGTGGCAAGGCCCAGGAAAAACTGCACAAGTCGCGGCTGAAACTGCAGGACGCTGCCAAGGCTGGCAAAGCCAAGGCGCAGAAAAAAGCCAAGGACGGGGTGAGTGAACTGGAAGGTTTGCTCGACTCGCTGAAAGACCGCCAAACGCAAACCCGCACCTACATCCTGCAGCTCAAGCGTGACGCTCAGGAAAGCCTGAAACTGGCCCAGGGCGTTGGCAAGGTCAAGGAAGCTGCCGCCAAGGCATTGAGCGTGCGTTCGGCCAAACCTGCTGTTGCAGCAGCCAAGCCCGCAGCAAAACCTGCCGCCAAAGCACCGGCCAAACCTGCGGCTAAAACCGCAGCAGCCAAACCCGCAGCCAAGCCAGCGGCTAAACCTGTGGCCAAAGCGCCAGCCAAGCCAGCGGCTAAAACCGCAGCGGCTAAACCTGCCGCCAAGCCAGCGGCCAAACCAGCAGCGGCGAAAGCACCTGCCAAGCCTGCAGCAAAAACTGCAGCAGCCAAGCCTGCCGCCGCTAAAGCCCCGGCTAAACCTGCGGCAAAAACCGCAGCTGCCAAGCCAGCAGCCAAACCTGCGGCTAAAGCGCCAGCCAAGCCAGCGGCTAAAACCGCAGCGGCCAAGCCTGCCGCCAAGCCAGCGGCCAAACCAGCAGCGGCGAAAGCACCTGCCAAGCCTGCAGCCAAGCCAGCAGCGGCAAAACCTGCAGCCAAGCCGGCCGCTAAACCTGCCGCAGCTAAAGCGCCGGCCAAACCCGTTGCCAAACCGGCAGCCGCTAAACCTGCAGCCAGGCCAGCCGCTGCCAAGCCAGCTCAGCCTGTAGCTGCCAAGCCTGCTACTCCAGCAGCGCCTGCAGCACCCGCTGCTTCTGCACCGGCAACCACAGCGCCAGCAGCTTCGGTAGCATCGACCACTCAGACCCCGTCTTCGGCGTCCTGAGTCGTCAGCATCACGGCGCGCAGCCTTTGCAGCGCGTCGTGATGCGCACCGGCGCCTTCGGGTGCCAGCCAGCCTATCCAGTCCACTTCGGCTTCGGGCGTTGCTGCCCAGTCTTTGCAGGCCGTCTCCAGGCGCTCCAGCAGGATGCGTTCTGCCGCTAACTCCAGGCCTTTTACCTGCTCGCGCAATACCGCCAGTTGCGCATCCTTGGCTGCTTCGTCACGCCAGGATTGGCGCAGTGCGCGCAACGGTTTCACCACCTCGGTTTGCCAAGCCTCGGCGAGTTCCTTGAGTTGTTTAACCCGTTGTTCGTTCGCTGCGATACCGCGTGCGCCGAGCCACACGCCGCACAGCAGCAGGCAGACGTCGCCACCCCGGGCCTGCCATTGCAGGCAGGCGGCTTCTACGCCCGGTCGAGCGTAGAGCTTCAGGGCAAAATTCCACAGGTCGGTGTGCATGGTCCCACTCGCGCCAGTTGCCGACGAAGCTGGTAGACTCCGCGGCCATTATGATCAGACTATCGAACCTCACTTTACAGCGTGGTCCACAGCGCCTGCTAGAAGGCGCCGAGATGACCCTGCACGCCGGCCAGAAAGCCGGCCTGATCGGTGCCAACGGCGCCGGTAAATCCAGCCTGTTCGCCTTGCTGCGCGGTGAGCTGACGCCCGACTCCGGCGACTGCCAGCTGCCTGGCGACTGGCGCATCGCGCACATGCGCCAGGAGGTCGACACCCTCGAGCGCCTGGCGGTCGACTATGTGCTCGACGGCGATGCCCGCCTGCGCAAGGTCCAGGCCGACCTGGCTGCGGCCGAAGCTGCCCACGACGGCACTGCACTGGCACGCCTGCATATCGAGCTCGACAGCGCCGACGGTTATACCGCCGATGCGCGGGCGCGCAAGCTGCTGGCAGGCCTGGGGTTTACCAACGAGCAGATGGACCGCCGGGTCGGCGACTTCTCTGGTGGCTGGCGGATGCGCCTGAACCTGGCCCAGGCCCTGATGTGCCCGTCTGACCTGTTGCTGCTCGACGAACCGACCAACCACCTGGATCTGGACGCCATCCTCTGGCTCGAAGACTGGCTCAAGGGCTATCCGGGCACGCTGCTGCTGATCTCCCACGACCGTGACTTCCTCGATGCCGTGGTCGATCACGTCGCCCATGTCGAGCAGTGCAAGCTGACCCTCTACCGTGGTGGCTACACCGCGTTCGAGCGCACCCGTGCCGAACGCCTGGCGCAGCAGCAGCAAGCCTACGAGAAGCAGCAGGCGCAGCGCGCGCACATGGAAAAGTACATCGCCCGGTTCAAGGCCCAGGCCACCAAGGCCCGTCAGGCGCAGAGCCGGATCAAGGCCCTGGAGCGCATGGAGGAGCTGTCGGCGGCGCATGTCGATTCGCCGTTCGACTTCGTTTTCCGCGAGTCGGAGAAAATCTCCAGCCCGCTGCTCGACCTGTCCGAAGCCCGCCTGGGCTATGGCGACAAGACCATCCTCGAGAAGGTCAAGTTGCAGCTCACCCCGGGGGCGCGGATCGGCCTGCTCGGTCCCAACGGCGCGGGCAAGTCGACCCTGATCAAGAACCTCGCTGGCGAACTGGAGCCGCTCAGTGGGCGCCTGGTACGCGGCGAGAACCTCTCGGTTGGCTACTTCGCCCAGCACCAGCTCGACTCGCTGGACAACAAGGCCAGCCCGTTGCTGCACCTGCAGCGCCTGGCGCCGACCGAGCGCGAGCAGACCTTGCGAGACTTCCTGGGTGGATTCGATTTCCGCGGCGCGCGCATCGACGAGCCGGTGGTGAATTTCTCCGGCGGCGAAAAAGCCCGCCTGGCCCTGGCCCTGATCGCCTGGGAGCGGCCGAACCTGTTGCTGCTCGACGAACCGACCAACCACCTGGACCTGGAAATGCGCCTGGCGCTGACCATGGCCCTGCAGGAGTTCAGTGGTGCGGTGTTGGTGGTCTCTCACGACCGTCACTTGCTCAAGAGCACCACCGATGACTTCCTGCTGGTCGCCGACGGCAAGGTCGAGACCTTCGACGGTGACCTGGACGACTACACCCGCTGGCTGGTCGAGTACCGTCAACGCAATGCCCCGGTCAGCACTGCGCCGGTCAATGCCGACAAGACCGACAAAAAGGCCCAGCGCCAAGCCGCTGCCGCCCTGCGTCAGCAACTGGCACCGCACAAGCGTGAAGCCGACAAGCTCGAACGCGAGCTGGGCACCGTGCATGAGCAACTGGCCAAGGTTGATGCCAGCCTGGCTGACAGCGCCCTGTATGAAGCCGCGCGCAAGGACGAGTTGCGTGAGCTGTTGGCCCAGCAGGCCAAGCTCAAGGTTCGTGAAGGGGAGCTCGAGGAAGCCTGGATGGCCGCCCTGGAGACCCTCGAGGGCATGCAGGCGGAGCTGGAGGCGTTGTCCTGATGGAATCCTTGCAGTTGCCATTGCCGGTGGAATGGATCGCTCCGTTCTGGCTGGGTTTGCAGATCCTGCTGATACTTTCGGCGGCGTTCATCCTGCAGCGCGTGGTTGCCCGTTGCCTCAAGCGCCTGGGCGAGCGCTACCCGTTGCCACCGGAGCTGCTGATGCCGCTGCGTGGTGGCCTGCGCTGGCTGATCATGGGCAGTGCGCTAATCTTCGTGCTCGAGCGCCTGGGGGTTTCCGCCACGGTGCTGTGGACCGCACTGTCCGGGTTCGTGGCGGTTGCCGCAGTGGCGTTCTTCGCCATGTGGAGCGTGCTGTCGAACCTGCTGTGCGCGGTGCTGATCTTTACCGTCGGGCCGTTTCGCATCGGCGATGTGGTGGAACTGGTGGAAACCATCGACAAGCCGGGCGTCAAAGGCCGGGTGGTGGCCATCAACCTGTTGTTCACCACCTTGATCGAACTGCCGGAAGCGGGCGGTGCGCTGGTGCAAGTGCCCAACAGCCAGTTCTTCCAGAAATCGGTGCGGCGCTGGCGCGGTGCCGAAGTGCTGCCGCTGGTGAGCGAGAGCAAAACCCCGGGCAATTGATCGATCGCAGAAAAAAATCGTGGTGATTTTTTCGCCACGGCACTAGCTTAGAGGTTTGTAACAAGTTAGTGCCGAGGTGCGCGATGTCATTGGAAACGTGGTTGGCATTTTTTGCCGCTTGCTGGGTGATCAGTCTGTCGCCGGGTGCCGGGGCCATTGCCTCGATGTCCTGCGGCCTGCAATACGGCTTCTGGCGCGGCTACTGGAACGCGCTAGGCCTGCAGCTGGGCCTGGTGCTGCAGATTGCGATCATTGCCGCCGGCGTCGGTGCCATCCTCGCGGCATCGGCCACCGCATTCCAGGTGATCAAATGGTTCGGCGTGGCCTACCTGGTGTACCTGGCGGTCAAGCAGTGGCGGGCGCTGCCGGCTGACATCAGCGACGAATCCGCCGTGCGCCCGATCGGCAAGCCGTTGAGCCTGGTGTTCCGTGGCTTTCTGGTCAACGTCAGCAACCCCAAGGCGCTGATCTTCATGCTCGCGGTGCTGCCGCAGTTCATCAATCCGCATGCGGCGCTGGTGCCGCAGTACCTGATCATTGCCGCGACCATGGTCACGGTCGATCTGATGGTCATGGCCGGTTACACCGGGCTTGCGGCCAAAGTGCTGCGCCTGTTGCGTACGCCCCGGCAGCAGCGGCGGATGAACCGCACCTTTGCCGGACTGTTCCTGGGGGCTGCGACCTTGCTGGCGACCATTCGCCGCGCGCCGGTGTAGGAAAACAAGCAGCATAAAAAAAGGCGACCCGAAGGTCGCCTTTTTACTTTCTCAACGCAGGATCTGCGCTGGCTCGTCAGGCGGCAGGTTGTTGCGCGCCGGGGTGCGTTCACGCTCCGGCATCGCGCCTACCAGCTGTTCGGCCAGTTGCTTGGCAACGTCCATGCCCAGTTCCTTGGAAACCTCACGTACCACCCGTGGGCGGTTGAGGGTGACCCGAACATCCTGGCTGTTGACCAGCTTGGTGTCCTGGCCCTCACCCATGGCGGTGAACGCCGAGGTGATCTCGTAGGTCTTGGTGTTGATCAGGCTGAAGTCGGCCACCAGGCTCAGGCCGAGGATCGCCGAATAGCTGTTGGTGTTGTCCAGGGAGGTGATATCGCGCTGGAAGTCGATATCCGACAAGGTACCGAACAGCACGTAGTCAGCACCTTTGAAGTTGCCGTTCTTGATGCGGCGGATAACGTCGTAGACGTCAGCCTTGGCATCGGCGGTGTACGGCGTACCCTGGACCAGCTGGAACATCCCGGACTTGAGAATCTCGCCCTTGATGTCGCCGCTGAACTTGCGCAGCTCGGTCTGCTCGATGTAGCTCTCGCTGCTTTCGAACTCGCTGTAGCTCGACGAACCACTGGCGTGGTACATGCTCGCCTGGCTGCTGTTCTGCGCCGAGACCATGTGGATGTACTGCTCCACACGCTCCTGGTAGGCGAGGTCGGTTACTGCGACTTTTGGGGCCGCTTGCACGCTGAACGCGCAAGCCAGGCCCAGAATGCCCATCCATGCACGCATTGCTTAGCGCTCCGTGGTCTTGCGGATTTCTTTCTCGTCCATCCACTCGGCCAGGCCGCTCTCGACATCGATCAGCTGCAGGCTGAACTTGTAGAACACGTCCTTGTAGTCGCTGCTGCGCTTGACGATCGAGCTGATCGAGCCTTCCAGGCGGTACTTGGCGGCGATCATGTTGCCGGTCTTGGCCACGGTGCCTTTCTTGTACAGGCCGCTCTGGTTCTGCAGCTTGAGCTGGTCAACCTGGCTCTGCATCTGGGTGTTGTCGCTGGCGAAGCGGGCGGTGCCGGACTTCATCAGCTGGGTTTTGATCGACGTGGTGATCTCGCGGGTATCGATGTACTCGCTGGTCTTGTTCTTCACGTCATAGACCTGCACCACCGGGCGACCCTGGAGGATGCCGGACTGGGCCAGCGAGCGGGTCATGGACTCGGCGATCATCTGCAGGTCGGTCGAACCGAACTCGTTGGTGACCAGTTCTACGGCCTTGCTGTCGCCGTAGCCGATGTTCTTGCCGCCCAGGACCGGCGACGGGGTGCTGCAGCCGCTGACCAGGGCAATGGCGATGGCGGCGAGGGAAATGCGTGCAATCATGAAAATGTGCTCCTGCAAAAATGATTACTGAGACTGAACTTCGATACGGAAGTCGGTGGCCTGGGAGACCGGGGCAATCGCCGGCAACACGCTGGCCTGCTTGCCATACAGGGTGACGGTCTTCCAGCTCTCTTCATCGGCCACCGGGAAACCGTCGTTGCCCAGCCAGGCGAAGCGGTAGAACAGGGTCTTGTTGCTGCTGCTGGTGTTGTTCAGGGACACCTTGACGGTCAAGAAGCCGTTCTCGCGCGCAACGCGCATCGGGCCGGTCTCGATGTTCTTCAGGTTGCCCATTTTCACCACTTTGCTGGCAGCGCTGCCCGGCTCTGGTGGTGGCGGGGTCGCGCAACCGGCCAGCAGGGCTGTGACGAGAACGGCGAGCAATTTGATACGCATGGCGTTTCCTTAAGGTTGTTTGAGGCTGGCGACGGCCTGGCCAGTGGCTTTTGGTGCCACCTGCAGGGCAGGGCCACCGGCGAAGACCTGGTTGCCGACTACGCGCAGGGTGACCACCTGGAACGGCCGGTCAATCTTCACGCTGACCTGGCTGCCGCCCAGGCTCGAAGGCAGGCTCAACTGGTGTTCGCCCTGACGCAGGCGCACGCGGGCTACCTGGGTTTCATCCGGCAGGGTGCGCCAGGTACGGGTGTCGGCACCTTCGGTGATGGTCGAGGCGATACCCAGTGCCAGGCCAGCCAGCGGGTTGGCGTCGTTCAGTTGCTTTTGCGCCACACCACGAGAGATAGCCCGCACGCTGGTGCGCAGGATGATCCCCGGCATGTCGTCACGCAGGGCGCGGCGGGACATGGCAGTGGTGCTGTTGAGTGCGGTCAGCTTCAGCGAGTGGTCGTTGAGGTAGATTTCGCTGAAATGCGCGGTGGAAGTGTCTTCCTTGATCACCGGGAACGACAGCGGGGTGATCACCAGGTTGCCGCTGATCGGCAGCGGCAGCGGGACGCGCACCGAGTCGCGGGCCGGAGCGAGGCCGCTCTGTATCACGATCAGCACATCGCTTTCAGTGGCTTTCGCCGCTGGCTTGTCCAGGTCGAGCAGGGCTTTTTCCAGCAGCGGGGTGTTCGGGCGCAGTTCGGCAGCCTTGCGGTAGCCCGGTGCGGCCAGGCCTTTCTCACCCAGGGCTTCGTAGACATAGCCAGACAGGTAGTGGCTGAACGCACTCTGGTAGCTGTTCTTGAGGCCCACCACTTCTGGCGCGTCGAGGCTGGCGACCGGGTAACCCTGAAGGTCCTTGTACTCGGTCTTGACGCCTTCTTTCTCGGCCTCTTCTTCGCGCTTGAGGTATTCCTTGTCGCGCAGCTCGGCAATCACCGCTTCGCGCTCGTGGGTCTTCTTGATTTCGGTACGGGCGCCGTCGAAGTCGTTCTGGGCCAGCAGGTTGAGGGCCATCTGCGTGGTCAGCATGACTTTTTCGTAGTCATAGCCTTCGTAGCGGCGCACCTTGTCGTTGACCAGGTAGCTGCCGAACTGGCTCAGGTACTTGTCGGTGTCGAGCTTGACCGACTCTTCCCACTTGAACACCACGTCATCGGCACTGCGCCAGGCCAGCTGGCTGCCGGCCAGGTCGCCCTTGGAGCGCAGCAGCTCGCCTTTCTCGAAGTAGTAGAGAAGGTCTTTGTCCTCACCCTTGTTGTTTTTTTCCAGCAGCGCCAGGGCAGCGTCGACGTTGCCGCTGGTCAGGTGCTGGTTGGTTTCCTGAAGTTCGCTGTCATAGCTGCGAAAGGCCGAGCAACCAGCCAGTTGAACGGCCGCGAGCAGTGTCGCGACGGTGAGGACACGGGATGCCATCTGAATTCTTCTTCCCTGAATTGATGAAAAGCCTGGGGGCGAGAAGGCTGTCATCCCTTTGGCAATATCGCCAAATCCTCTTAAAAGAAGAGCCAAAATTCTGATCCGCTATATAGCGGCGCGGCATTATAAACGCATTTGCTGGCTAAATAATGGCGTTGTGCTTTAGGAATTTGCCGTCGTGCCAGCATTCAGCTATCGGCCGACGAACGGTCGTTCTTTAATCGGGAGGTGTCGCAGGGTATTTGTCACAAAATTTTTCAAGGATTCATCTGGCAAGCCTTGAGCGAACGGCAGTGGAAGTGAACAATGCTTTACCTCGTATTTCCATTTGAGAGTCGCTCATGATTCCCCGTTCCCGCTTACTCGCCTGGCTGCTCTGGCCGGTGCTGGCGCTGAGCAGTGCCACGCTGCTGGCCGACAGCCCCGATGGCGCTGCCAAGGCCCTGCACCTGCTCGATTACATCGGTGCCGATTACCCGGCCACCGTCGAGGCGGGCAAGGTAATCGACGACGGCGAATACCGCGAACAGCTCGAATTCCTCGATGTGTTGCAGGGACTGATCGGCGCCTTGCCGGCACGCGCTGAGCGCCTGGCCCTGGAGCAGGGCGTGGTCAACTTGCGTACGGCGGTCAGCCAACGCCAGGACGGCGCGGTGGTCGCCCGCCAGGCCCGTCAGCTTGGCGCGCAACTGGCGGTGGCCTATGAGGTCAGCCAGGCGCCGATCATTACCCCGGACCCGAGTCGCGGCGCGCCGCTGTATGCCCAGCATTGCTCGGTGTGTCATGGCGACACTGGCGCCGGCGACGGCCCCGCCGGCCTCGGCCTGACCCCGCCGCCGGCCAACCTGCGCAGCCTCGAACGGCTGGATCGCCTGAGCCTGTTCGACCTGTACAACACCCTCGGCCTGGGCATCGAAGGCACCGACATGCCGTCGTTCGCCGACCAGCTCGACGAGCGCCAACGCTGGGACCTGGCGACCTATGTCGCCAGCTTCACTGCCGACCCGGCCAAGGCCAAAGGCGATAAAACCTACAACCTGGCCGACCTGGCCCGCCAGACCCCGGCCGAAATTGAAGCCAGCGAAGGGCCAGAGGCGCTCGCCCGGTTCCGCGCCCAGCGTGCGCAACCGCCGCAGGTCCAGCGCGGCCCGGCGCAACTGCTGGACTACACCGCCAGCACCCTGGACAAGAGCCTGGCGGCCTATCAGGCCGGTGATCACGAGCAAGCCTACGACCTGTCGGTAGCGGCCTACCTGGAAGGTTTCGAGCTGGTCGAAAGCTCGCTCGACAACGTCGATGCCAACGTACGCAAAGACACCGAGAAATCCCTGATGGCCTACCGTCAGTCGCTGCAGGACGGCTTGCCGCTTGAGCAGGTGCAGCAACGCCTGGATGCCGCCAAGGCCAAGCTCAAGGACGCCGCCGGCCTGCTCGGTGGCGATGGCCTGAGCTGGTCGCTGAGCTACATCTCGGGCTTGCTGATCCTGCTGCGCGAAGGCCTGGAAGCGATTCTGGTGCTGGCGGCGATCCTCGCCTTCCTGCGCAATACCGGCCAGCAATCGGCGGTGCGCAGCGTCAACGTCGGCTGGGGCCTGGCCTTGCTGGCCGGGCTGGGTACCTGGGCGCTGGCGGCCTATGTAATCGACGTCAGTGGCGCCCAGCGTGAACTGCTCGAAGGCTGCACGGCGCTGTTTGCCAGCGTCATGGTGCTGTGGCTGGGTGTGTGGATGCACGATCGCCGGCACGCGGCGGCCTGGCAGGATTACATCAAGAGCAGCCTGGTCAGTGGTGGCGGGCGCTTTGGTTTTGCCGTGCTGGCGTTTTTCTCGGTATACCGTGAGCTGTTCGAGGTGATCCTGTTCTACGAAACCCTCTGGCTGCAGGCCGGCCCTGCCGGGCACAACGCGGTACTGGCCGGTGGTGCCACGGCACTGGTGCTGCTGGTGGGCCTGGCCTGGGTGATCCTGCGCGGCTCGGCCAAACTGCCGCTGGCGTTGTTCTTCAGCATCAACGCGGCGCTGCTGTGCGCCTTGTCGGTGGTGTTTGCCGGGCACGGGGTCAAGGCGCTGCAAGAGGCCGGGGTGTTCGGTACCCGGCCGGTGGCGTTCTTCGATTTCGACTGGCTGGGCATTCACGCCGACGCCTATTCACTGGCCGCGCAGCTGGTGGCCTTGTTGGCCATTGCCATCCTTTACGGGCGCAGCCGCCTGGCCGAGAAGCGCCGCCAGCCAGCGGGCTGATTTGAAGGCAAACGGGCGAGCAGGGATACTGTTCGCCCGTTTTGTTGGAAATCTGTGCCATGCGTGTGTGGATCGATGCCGACGCCTGCCCCAAGGCGGCCAAGGATCAACTGGTCAAGTTCGCCCTCAAGCGTCAGCTGGAAGTGGTGCTGGTGGCCGGCCAGAGCCAGATCAAGCCAGCTTTTGCCTGCGTCAAACTGATCGTCGTGCCCAGCGGGCCGGATGCCGCCGACGATTACCTGGTCGAGCACGCGGTGCCCGGCGAACTGGTGATCTGCAGCGACGTGCCGCTGGCCGATCGCCTGGTCAAGAAAGGCGTTGCCTGCCTCGACCCGCGTGGTAAGGAGTTCGACGAGCGCAACATGGGTGAGCGGCTGGCGGTGCGCAACCTGTTCACCGACCTGCGCGAGCAGGGGCAGGTCGGCGGCGGCCAGGCGCCGTATGGCGATCGCGAGAAGCAGGCGTTTGCCAACGCCCTGGACCGCATTCTTACGCGGCTGAGTAGGAGCGGGCTTGCCCCGCGATGAGGTCGGTGATCTCAGCGCATCATGTGGTGCCTGGACGACGACCGCTTCGCGCGCGATCGCGGGGCAAGCCCGCTCCTGCAGGGGTGTTCAGTCATTCTCGTGGGTCAGTTCCAGCACCCGGTCGACCAGTTTGTAGATGCCGCCGGCGGCTTCGCTGATGCTTTTCGCCAGCATGTAGGCCGGGGTGCTGACCAGCTTGCGCTGGGTGTCTTCGACGATGTCATGGACATCGCATTCCTCATGGGTGCCGCCCATCTTGACGATGGCCGCGCTGGTGCCGGCATCGCTGCCAATGGTGCAGACCACGCCGGGGCCGTAGATTTTCGCCGCAAGGGCCGGCGAGATGCAGATCAGGCCGACCGGCTTGCCGGCTTCGGCAAAGGCTTCAGCCAGGGCCAGGACGTCCGGGTGCACGCTGCAGCCTGTGCCTTCAACGGCAAAGTTCGAAAGGTTTTTCGCCGCGCCAAAGCCGCCCGGCACGATCAGCGCGTCGAAGTCCTTGGCGTCGGCTTCGCGCAGGTCCTTGACCTCGCCGCGAGCGAGGCGCGCCGATTCCACCAGCACGTTGCGGGTCTCGGGCATTTCTTCGCCGGTCAGGTGGTCGATCACGTGCATCTGCGCAATGTTCGGCGCAAAGCACTGCACCTGCGCACCGCGCTGGTCCAGGCGCAGCAGGGTGATCACGCTTTCGTGAATTTCGGCGCCGTCATACACGCCACAGCCGGAAAGAATCACAGCAACTTTTTTCTGGGTCATGCTCACTACTCCCGATTCGAGGCGCTAAATGTCCTCTAGTTTGGCAGATGTCGCCATAGGGTTTATGCCATTCCCGGCCTAATCTTGCTGGATAGGCTGGAGATGAAAAGACCCATGGACCTGATCCTTTTGGCGGTACCGTTTTTCATTGTTCTGATCGTTGCCGAGTTGCTCGCCGATCGATTGCGCGGCATGCGGACCTATCGCCTGGCAGATGCCATCAACAGCCTCAGCACCGGCGTGCTGTCGACCACTACCGGCCTGCTGACCAAGGGCGTCGGCCTGGTGACCTATGCGCTGGCCTGGGAGCACCTGGCACTGTTCAAACTGCCGGGCGAAGCCTTGTGGGTGTGGGTACTGGCGTTCGTCGTCTATGACTTTTGCTATTACTGGCTGCACCGTATGGGCCACGAGCGCAACATCCTCTGGGCCGCCCATTCGGTGCATCACCAGAGCGAGGACTACAACCTGTCGACGGCCCTGCGCCAGACCAGCAGCGGCTTCTTGCTGTCGTGGATCTTCTACCTGCCGCTGGCCGTGTTGGGGGTGCCGCCGCTGGTGTTCATCACCGTCGCGGCGCTGAACCTGCTGTACCAGTTCTGGGTGCACACCCGGCACATCCCCAAGCTGGGCTGGCTGGAATGGCTGTTCATTACCCCGTCCAATCATCGCGTCCACCATGCGCAGAACCCTCTGTACTTGGATCGCAACTACGGCGGAGTGTTCATTGTCTGGGATCGTCTGTTCGGCACCTTCCAGGAAGAGGACGACAACGAGCCGGTGATTTTCGGCGTGACCACGCCGCTGGCCAGCTGGAACCCGCTGTGGGCCAACCTGCAGTTCTATGCCCAGTTGTGGAGCGATGCGCGGCATGCCGAGCACTGGTGGGACAAGCTGCGAATCTGGTTCATGCCTACCGGCTGGCGCCCGGATGACGTGGTCAGGAGGTTTGCGCAAGCCAAGCAGGACCTGAGCCGCTTCCAGAAATTCGAGGTGCCGCTGGCCTGGCCGCAACAGTTGTATGTGGCGCTGCAGTTCGCGGTGTACGTGGGCTTGGGCAGTTACTTGATGGAGCACGCCGAGCAGTTGTCGGTGGCTGCCCTGGTGCTGGGCTGCGGCTTGATGGCATTTGGCTTGTTCGTGCTTGGCACGGCCCTGGAGAACCGCCCCTGGGCTTTGCGGCTGGAGCTGCTGCGTCTGGGGCTGAATGTCCCGGCCATGGTCCTGGCCGGGATGACGGGCTCAGGGCCGGTCACTGCCCTGGCTTGGGTCCTGCTGCTTGGCTACAGCCTGCTCAGCCTTTTCGGCCTCTACGGCAGCCGCTTCCTTGCGCGCAATGCGCGCGGCCTTGAAGCGCCGGCGCAGCCACAGGCAGCCACCGAGCACCAGCAGGCCGCCGAGCACCCATAGCTCGTATTTCTTCACGTTGCCCAGCAGGCCTTCGAGAATGGCGCCGAAGTGATAGGCGGCGGCGCCCAGGGCCAGGGCCCAGATGGCCGCACCAATGCCGTTGAGCAGCAGGTAGCGGCGCGGCGGGTAGCCGGACAAACCGATGGCCACCGGCATCACCGTGCGCAAACCGTAGACGAAGCGAAAACTCAGGACCCAGATGTCCGGATGGCGGCGAATGTGCTCCAGCGCACGGTCGCCCATCATCTGCCAGCGCGGTTTGCGTGCCAGCAACTTGCGCCCGTGACGGCGCCCCATGAAGTACCACAGCTGGTCGCCGGCATAGCTGCCGAAGAAGGCCACCACGACCACCAGGTTGATATCCATGTATCCGCGGAACGCAAGGAAGCCTGCGAGAACCAGGATGGTCTCACCTTCGAAAAACGTGCCGAGAAAAAGGGCAAAGTAGCCGAAATCCTGCAGGAATTGTTGGAGCATTTTCTGGGTGCTGGCGAAATGAACGCGCAGCCTAACCCTTCGTGGCCTTTGGGGAAAGTGTCCAAATGTGTCTCGACGTGAACATTTCCTACAAGGACAATGACTGCGTCCTCAAGTCGCAGGGTTGCCCTTGCCTGTCATACAGGCGTCATAATGGCCGCTTATAACTGTCGCGCTCGCCCGCCTGCGCGGGCTCAGGAGTCTGCCGTGAGCTTTACCCCCGCTAACCGTTTGTTTCCTGCCACCCGTCTGCGTCGCAACCGTCGTGACGACTTCAGCCGTCGTCTGGTTCGCGAAAATGTTCTGACTGTCGATGACCTGATCCTCCCGGTGTTTGTCCTCGATGGCGAAAACCGCCGCGAAGAAGTCGCTTCGATGCCGGGCGTCGAGCGTCTGTCCATCGACCTGTTGCTGGAAGCTGCGCAAGAGTGGGTAAACCTCGGGATTCCAGCCCTGGCGCTGTTCCCGGTCACCCCGGTAGAGAAAAAATCCCTCGACGGCGCTGAAGCCTGGAACCCCGACGGCATCGCCCAGCGCGCCACCCGCGCCCTGCGTGAGCGCTTCCCGGAACTTGGGGTGATCACCGACGTTGCCCTGGACCCGTTCACCACCCACGGCCAGGACGGTATCCTCGACGAAGAAGGCTACGTTCAGAACGACATCACCGTCGACGCCCTGGTGCGCCAGGCGCTGTCCCACGCCGATGCCGGTGCCCAGGTGGTCGCGCCATCGGACATGATGGACGGGCGCATCCAGTCCATCCGTGAAGCGCTGGAGCTGGCCGGTCACGTCAACGTCCGCATCATGGCCTACTCGGCCAAGTATGCCAGTGCCTACTACGGTCCGTTCCGCGATGCGGTCGGCTCGGCGCTGAACCTGGGCAAGGCCAACAAGGCCTCCTACCAGATGGACCCGGCCAACAGTAATGAGGCCCTGCACGAAGTGGCCGCCGACCTGTCGGAAGGCGCCGATATGGTCATGGTCAAACCGGGCATGCCGTACCTGGATATCCTTCACCGGGTCAAAGACGAATTCAAAGTGCCGACCTTCGTTTACCAGGTCAGCGGCGAGTACGCCATGCACATGGCGGCGATTCAGAACGGCTGGCTCAGTGAAGGGGTTATCCTTGAATCCCTCACCGCTTTCAAACGGGCGGGCGCCGATGGCATCCTCACCTATTTCGCTGTTCGCGCTGCTCAATTGATGAGAGGGCAGTAACGCCCTTCAGGAACGCTAGATGAATAACGAAGTACTTACCGACGTTGCAGTCAAAGACGCCCAGCCCGTGCCCGAGCAACTGGTCGAGACCCCGCCGGAGCCGCCTGCGGTTGCCGAGCCGGTGGTCGAGGCCCCGGCGCCGGCGCCAGTGGCTGCGCCTGCCATCGTCATTCCCGGTCTGGACGACAGCAGCCTGTACATTCACCGCGAATTGTCCCAGCTGCAGTTCAACATCCGCGTGCTTGAGCAGGCGCTGGATGAGTCCTATCCGCTGCTGGAGCGACTGAAGTTCTTGCTGATCTTCTCCAGCAACCTGGATGAGTTCTTCGAAATTCGTGTGGCGGGCCTGAAGAAGCAGATCACCTTTGCCCGTGAACAGGCCGGCGCCGACGGCTTGCAGCCGCACCAGGCGCTGGCGCGGATCAGCGAGCTGGTGCACGGCGAGGTCGATCGCCAGTACGCGATCCTCAACGACGTGCTGCTGCCGGAGCTGGAAAAGCACCAGATCCGCTTCATTCGCCGCCGCCACTGGAACACCAAGCTCAAGACCTGGGTGCGGCGCTTCTTCCGCGACGAAATCGCGCCGATCATCACCCCGATCGGCCTCGATCCGACTCACCCGTTCCCGTTGTTGGTGAACAAGAGCCTGAACTTCATCGTCGAGCTTGAAGGCATCGACGCCTTCGGCCGCGATTCGGGCCTGGCGATCATCCCGGCGCCGCGTTTGCTGCCGCGGGTGATCAAGGTGCCGGAAGAGGTCGGTGGGCCTGGCGACAACTATGTGTTCCTGTCGTCGATGATCCACGCTCACGCCGATGACCTGTTCCAGGGCATGAAGGTCAAGGGCTGCTACCAGTTCCGCCTGACCCGCAACGCCGACCTGGCGCTGGACTCCGAAGATGTCGAAGACCTGGCCCGGGCCCTGCGCGGCGAGCTGTTCTCGCGTCGTTACGGTGATGCGGTGCGCCTGGAAGTGGCCGACACTTGCCCCAAACACCTCTCCGACTACCTGCTCAAACAGTTCAGCCTGAGCGAGAGCGAGCTGTACCAGGTCAACGGCCCGGTCAACCTGACCCGGCTGTTCAGCATCACCAGCCTGGACAGCCATCCGGAGCTGCAATACACGCCGTTTACCCCGGCAATCCCCAAGCTGTTGCAGAACAGCGAGAACATTTTCAGCGTGGTCAGCAAGCAGGACATCCTGCTGATGCACCCCTTCGAGTCGTTCACCCCGGTAGTCGACCTGCTGCGCCAAGCCGCCAAGGATCCGCATGTACTGGCTGTGCGCCAGACCCTGTACCGCAGCGGTGCCAACTCGGAGATCGTCGACGCGCTGGTCGACGCCGCGCGTAACGGCAAGGAAGTCACTGCGGTGATCGAGCTGCGTGCGCGTTTCGACGAAGAGTCCAACCTGCAGATGGCCAGCCGCCTGCAGGCCGCCGGTGCGGTGGTGATCTACGGTGTGGTGGGCTTCAAGACCCACGCCAAGATGATGCTGATCCTGCGCCGCGAAGCCGGCGAGATCGTCCGCTATGCGCACCTGGGTACCGGTAACTACCACGCCGGCAACGCCCGCCTGTACACCGACTACAGCCTGCTGACCTCCGACGACGCCCTGTGCGAAGACGTCGGCAAGCTGTTCAGCCAGCTGATCGGCATGGGCAAGACCCTGCGCATGAAGAAGCTGCTGCACGCGCCGTTCACCCTGAAAAAGGGCATGCTCGACATGATCGCGCGCGAAACCCAGTTCGCCCTCGACGGCAAGCCTGCGCACATCATCGCCAAGTTCAACTCGCTGACCGATCCGAAGATCATCCGCGCGCTGTACAAGGCCAGCCAGTCAGGGGTGCGTATCGACCTGGTGGTGCGCGGCATGTGCTGCCTGCGTCCGGGTATTGCCGGGGTGTCGCACAACATTCAGGTGCGCTCGATCATCGGCCGCTTCCTCGAGCACACGCGGGTGTTCTACTTCCTCAATGGCGGCGAAGAGCAGATGTTCCTCTCCAGCGCCGACTGGATGGAGCGCAACCTCGACAAGCGCGTCGAGACCTGCTTCCCGGTCGAGGGCAAGAAACTGATCCTGCGGGTGAAAAAGGAACTCGAAGGGTATCTGACCGACAACACCCACGCCTGGATCCTGCAACCGGATGGCCGTTACGTACGCAGCACGCCAACCGGCAACCAGAACCCGCGCAGTGCCCAGGCCGCTCTGCTCGAGCGCCTGAGCAACCCGGTGCTTATCGTACGCTGAGGACGAAGCCGACCCGGGCCAGCCATTCTGCCTCCAGGCCGAAGTCGGCCTGGGTCAGCTGGTTTTCTTCCAGCCAGCCGGCCGGGAACTCGACGTCCAGGCTGTCGCCCTTGGCGTGCAGGGTGACCGTGGGCATCTGCTGGGTGCCGCGGATGTGATGGAACAGGATCGCGAAGCGCAACAGTACGCACAGGCGAATCAGCTTGGCGGCGTCCTCGCCGAATTCGGCGAACTTATCCTTGGGAATGTTGCGGCGATGGCCGCGCACCAATAGCGCCAGCATCAGCTGGTCTTCCCGGGAAAAGCCGGCCAGGTCGGAGTGCTCGATCAGGTAGGCGCCGTGCTTGTGGTAATGGTAGTGGGCGATGTCCAGGCCCACTTCATGCACCTTGGCTGCCCAGCCTAGCAGTTCACGCCAGATGCCGTCTTCCAGGTCCCAGGCTTTGGCCACCTGGTCGAAGGCGTGCAGCGCCTTGCGCTCGACCCGTGCCGCCTGGCCCTGGTCAACGTGATAACGCTCCATCAGCGAGGTCAGGGTGCGCTCGCGCACGTCTTCGTGGTGGTGGCGGCCGAGCAGGTCGTACAGCACGCCTTCACGCAGGGCGCCGTCGCAGTGGTCCATGCGCTGTAGCTCAAGGGCGTCGAAAATCGCTTCGAGAATCGCCAGGCCCGCCGGGAAGATCGCCCGGCGGTCGGGTTTGACCCCGTCAAAATCGATCTTGTCGGTTTCCCCCAGCTTGAACAGCTTGCGCTTGAGCCAGGCCAGGCCTTCGGCATTGACCTCGCCGCTGCCCATGCCGCCGGATTTGAGCGCCAGGCCGATGGCGCGGATGGTCCCCGAGGAGCCGATGGCTTCGTCCCAGGTCAGGCGATGCAGGGCGTTCTCGATGCTCATCAGCTCCAGGCGTGCGGCGGTGTAGGCCTGGGCATAGCGCGCCGGGGTGATCTTGCCGTCGCGGAAATAACGCTGGGTATAGCTGACGCAGCCCATCTGCAGGCTTTCGCGCAGTAGCGGTTCAAAGCGCTGGCCAATGATGAATTCGGTACTGCCGCCGCCGATATCAGCGACCAGGCGCTTGCCTGGCGTGTCGGCCAGCGTGTGGGACACGCCGAGGTAGATCAGGCGCGCTTCTTCACGACCGGAGATGACTTCCACCGGGTGGCCGAGAATGGCTTCGGCGCGGCGGATGAATTCGCCGCGGTTGCGGGCTTCGCGCAGGGCGTTGGTGCCAACGATGCGCACGGCGCCATCGGGCATGCCGTTGATCAGTTGGGCAAACCGCTTGAGGCAGTCCAGGCCGCGTTGCATGGACTCTTCGCTGAGCTGGCGCTCTTCGTTGATGCCGGCGGCCAGCTGAACTTTTTCGCCGAGCCGCTCAAGGATGCGGATCTCGCTATGGTGGGCCTTGGCGACCACCATGTGGAAACTGTTGGAGCCCAGGTCTATGGCAGCGATCAAGGACAGATTCTTGGCTGTGGTTTGCGGCATGGTCATGGGTTCTCGGTCGATAACCCGGCAATCCTGCCACGATCCGGCGCTGGCGCCAACGCGCAGCGTATCAAGGCTTGATATGGGGCAGGTTGTGCGGGAATTATGACTTTCCCGTGACAGCAGCGATATGCGCGGTCATGCACAACTATAGTTACACTCAATCGTTCCTGGCTTCCTGTAGGCAGCCGGTGCAGCTATGATGGGCCACGTTTTTTTGCTTACGACCTTGGAGACTTCCATGAGCAGCGATCTTATCAAACACGTCACCGACGCCACCTTCGAAGCCGAAGTCCTGAAGGCTGAAGGCCCGGTGCTGGTCGACTACTGGGCTGAATGGTGCGGCCCTTGCAAAATGATCGCTCCGGTTCTGGACGACATCGCCGCTACCTACCAGGGCAAACTGACCGTCGCCAAGCTGAACATCGACGACAACCAGGAAACCCCGGCCAAGCACGGCGTGCGTGGCATCCCGACGCTGATGCTGTTCAAGAACGGCAACGTCGAGGCCACCAAGGTCGGCGCGCTGTCGAAATCTCAGCTGGCAGCCTTCCTGGACGCCAATATCTGAGTGAAATTAGCCCCGCATTCGTCGGGGCTTTTCTTTATCTGGTGACTAGACGCCAGAAAAAGCAGGTGTTACATTCGGCCTCGCACTGTTTCTTCGGTGCCCTCTGCACGCCGTCGCCGACGCATCCCTAATTCGAATCAGTACGCGATCCTGTCGCCTTCTTTGCGGCGCGGCTTCATTAAGCCAGAAGCTTAATTCCCCCTTCTTACATGATTACGTCACTCCCCTTATGAACCTGACTGAACTCAAGCAAAAGCCGATTACCGATCTGCTCGAAATGGCCGAACAGATGGGCATAGAAAATATGGCCCGTTCGCGCAAGCAAGATGTGATTTTCTCCCTGTTGAAAAAGCATGCGAAAAGCGGCGAGGAAATCTCCGGTGACGGCGTGCTGGAGATTCTCCAGGACGGCTTCGGCTTCCTGCGCTCGGCCGATGCCTCGTACCTGGCCGGCCCGGACGACATCTACGTGTCGCCAAGCCAGATCCGTCGCTTCAACTTGCGTACCGGCGACACCATCGTCGGCAAGATCCGCCCGCCAAAAGAAGGCGAGCGTTACTTCGCCCTGCTGAAAGTCGACACCATCAACTTCGACCGGCCGGAAAACGCGAAGAACAAGATCCTGTTCGAAAACCTGACGCCGCTGTTCCCTAACGAGCGCCTGAAGATGGAAGCCGGCAACGGCTCCACCGAAGACCTCACCGGCCGGGTTATCGACCTCTGCGCCCCGATCGGCAAAGGCCAGCGCGGCCTGATCGTCGCTCCGCCAAAAGCGGGCAAGACCATCATGCTGCAGAACATCGCGGCCAACATCACCCGTAACAACCCCGAGTGCCACCTGATCGTCCTGCTGATCGACGAGCGCCCGGAAGAAGTAACCGAAATGCAGCGCACCGTGCGCGGCGAAGTGGTTGCCTCGACCTTCGACGAGCCGCCAACCCGCCACGTGCAGGTTGCCGAAATGGTTATCGAGAAGGCCAAGCGCCTGGTTGAACACAAGAAAGACGTGGTCATCCTGCTCGACTCCATCACCCGTCTGGCCCGTGCCTACAACACCGTGATCCCGAGCTCCGGCAAGGTCCTCACCGGTGGTGTCGATGCCCACGCCCTGGAGAAGCCGAAGCGTTTCTTCGGCGCCGCGCGTAACATCGAAGAGGGCGGCTCGCTGACCATCATCGCCACCGCGCTGGTTGAAACCGGCTCGAAGATGGACGAAGTGATCTACGAAGAGTTCAAGGGTACCGGTAACATGGAGCTGCCCCTGGACCGCAAGATCGCCGAGAAGCGCGTCTTCCCGGCCATCAACATCAACCGTTCGGGTACCCGTCGCGAAGAGCTGCTGACCGCCGACGACGAGCTGCAGCGCATGTGGATCCTGCGCAAGCTGCTGCACCCGATGGATGAAGTGGCTGCCATCGAGTTCCTGATCGACAAACTCAAGCAGACCAAGACCAACGACGAGTTCTTCTTGTCGATGAAGCGCAAGTAAACTGTTGCGCTGGGCAAGAGCCGGGGCGACCCGGCTTTTTGCTATCTGTACTTTGGCTATTCTGAGCAGCCGAGTTCGGCGCTACACTCTGCAGCCCGACCGCTACGGCAGCCAATACGAGGCTTTTGCATGCAGTATCGCGATTTGCGCGACTTTATCCGTGGCCTGGAACAGCGCGGCGAACTCAAGCGCATCCAGGTGCCGATCTCTCCAGTCCTGGAAATGACCGAAGTCTGCGACCGCACCCTGCGCGCCAAAGGCCCGGCCCTGCTGTTCGAAAAACCTACCGGCTTCGACATCCCGGTGCTGGGCAACCTGTTTGGCACCCCGGAGCGGGTGGCCATGGGGATGGGCGCCGAGTCGGTCAGCGAGCTGCGTGAAATCGGCAAGCTGCTGGCCTTTCTCAAAGAGCCCGAGCCGCCGAAAGGCCTCAAGGACGCCTGGTCGAAGCTGCCGATCTTCAAGAAGGTCGTGTCCATGGCGCCGAAGGTGGTCAAGGACGCGGCATGCCACGAAGTGGTCATCGAAGGCGATGATGTCGACCTCGGCCTGCTGCCGGTGCAGCACTGCTGGCCGGGCGACGTTGCGCCGCTGATCACCTGGGGCCTGACAGTGACCCGCGGGCCGAACAAGGACCGCCAGAACCTCGGCATCTACCGTCAACAGGTGATTGGCCGCAACAAGGTCATCATGCGCTGGTTGAGCCATCGCGGCGGCGCCCTGGACTATCGCGAATGGTGCGAGAAGCACCCGGGTCAGCCGTTCCCGGTGGCGGTGGCCCTGGGCGCCGACCCGGCGACCATCCTTGGCGCCGTGACCCCGGTGCCCGATACCCTCTCCGAGTACGCCTTCGCCGGCCTGTTGCGCGGCAACCGTACCGAGCTGGTCAAGTGCCGTGGCAACGACCTGCAGGTGCCAGCCACCGCCGAAATCATTCTCGAAGGCGTGATCCATCCGGGTGAAATGGCCCCGGAAGGCCCGTACGGCGACCACACCGGCTACTACAACGAAGTCGACAGCTTCCCGGTGTTCACCGTCGAGCGCATCACTCACCGCAGCAAGCCGATCTATCACAGCACCTACACCGGCCGTCCGCCGGATGAGCCGGCGATTCTCGGCGTGGCGCTGAACGAAGTATTCGTGCCGATCCTGCAAAAGCAGTTCCCGGAAATCACCGACTTCTACCTGCCGCCGGAAGGCTGCTCGTACCGCATGGCGGTGGTGACCATGAAAAAGCAGTACCCAGGACACGCCAAGCGCGTGATGCTGGGTGTCTGGTCGTTTTTGCGACAGTTCATGTACACCAAGTTCGTTATCGTCACGGACGACGATATCAACGCGCGGGACTGGAACGACGTGATCTGGGCGATTACCACGCGCATGGACCCCAAGCGCGACACGGTAATGATCGACAACACCCCGATTGACTACCTGGACTTCGCTTCGCCGGTGTCCGGTTTGGGGTCGAAGATGGGCCTGGATGCGACGCACAAGTGGCCGGGTGAAACCACCCGCGAGTGGGGACGGGTCATCGTCAAGGACGAAGCCGTCACCCGGCGGATCGATGAGCTGTGGAACCAGTTGGGAATAGACTAAATGCAGGTAACCTTGCAGCCGTCCGGGGCCGTGTTGGCGCTCAAGCCCGGAGAAAGGATTCTGGATGCGGCGCGACGCCTGGGCTACGACTGCCCGCAAAGCTGTCGCAATGGCAACTGCCATGTCTGCGCCGCGCTGCTGGTCGAGGGCCGGGTGCGTCAGGATGGCGTCGAGCGTGATCACGGCGAGCTGTTCACCTGCATCGCCGAGCCACTGGAGGATTGCGTCTTGTTGTGGGATGGCGTGCTGGCCCTGGGCGAGCTGCCGGTACGGACCCTGGCCTGTCAGCTCAGCGAGTGTGTCGAAGTCGGCGGCGACGTCTGGCGCGTGCGCCTGCGGGCGCCTGCCGGCAAGCCACCGCGCTACCATGCTGGCCAGTACCTGATGATCGAGCGAGACAGCGGCGACAAGGCTGCCTTCTCGCTGGCCTCGGCGCCGCACAGTGGCCGCGACCTCGAGCTGCATGTACTGGCCCGCGAGAACAGTGCCCTGGAGCTGATCGCTCAGTTGCGGCGCAACGGCATGGCGCGGCTGCAGATGCCCTTTGGTGACACCCACCTGGCCGAATTGCCGGACGGCCCGCTGGTGCTGATCGCGGCCGGCACCGGCATGGCGCAGATGCACAGCCTGATCGAACATTGCCGGGCCAGCGGCTTCAAGCACCCGGTGCACCTGTACTGGGGCGTGCGCCTGCCGGACGACTTCTACCAGATCGAGCACTGGGCCGAGTGGGAGAGTCTGCCCAACCTGTTCCTGCACAAGGTGGTCAGCGACCTGTGCGGCTGGGAAGGGCGCTGCGGCCTGTTGCACGAGGCGGTATGCGAAGACATCAGTGACCTGGCCGGCGTGCATGTGTACGCCAGCGGTTCGCCAAACATGATCTACGCCACCCTCGACGCACTGGTCGACGCCGGCATGGACGCGCATCAAATGCGCGCCGATGTATTCGCTTATGCCCCGCGCAATTGATTGACGGAATAAGGCACGCTGCAACAGCGTGCCGGTTTAAATAACTGCCGGTGCCGCCAGCGGTTATAAGCCACTAATTATTGCCGGCAACGAAAATAACTTTCGCTACACTTGAAACAGTGCACCTGTTATCGCACCGGTGCGGCCTTTATCGCCGTCTCATGGCGTCTGGGGGCTTGTATTGCGGCGCTTATCTGCCGTACGGTAACTCTGTGCACAGTGCGTTGCTTTATAGTGCAATGCGTTGGTAATTCATGGGGAAGTGTGGCGGCAGCTATGTCGGCGATCGAAACGGTATCTTTGAATGTGGCCTATCCGCCGTTGCTTGATTTCGGCGAACAGTTAACTCGCGAGCAACTTGTGCATTCAGTTCAACACACCATGTCCCGGCACCAGGGTGGCCCGGTATGGTTGTTTGCCTACGGCTCATTGATCTGGCGCCCGGAGTGCAATGCCGCCGAACGGCGACGGGCACGGGTGCACGGCTATCATCGCGGGCTGTATTTGTGGTCCCACGAGCACCGCGGCACGCCGGAATGCCCCGGGCTGGTATTCGGTCTTGATCGTGGTGGTTCATGCAGCGGTTTTGCCTACCGCCTGCCGGACGACTGCCTGGAAGATTCGTTGCTGGCCTTGTGGCAACGAGAAATGCCTTACCCTGCGTACCGCCCGCACTGGCTCAATTGCCGGCTTGAGGACGGCAGCAAGGTCCAGGCCCTGGGGTTTGTGCTGGAGCGGCATTTGCCATGCTATGCCGGCAACCTGCCGGACACCTTGCTCAGCCAGATATTTGCCAATGCCAAGGGCCGTTACGGCAGCACTCGCGATTATGTCGAGCAGACCCTCAATGCCTTGCGCAGCCATGCCATGCCCGATCGCAACCTGGAGGCGCGTTTTCGGCGCTGCCATTCCAGGTAGGAGCGGGCTCAGCTGTTCAGGCCATGGTCACCACCAGCTTGCCCACCGCCTTGCGCTGGCCCAGCATCTCGATGGCTGCACCTGCTTCAGCCAGCGGGAAGGTCTGCGATACCAGCGGCTTGAGCTTGCCTTCGGCGAACCAGGCAAACAGCTGCTGGAAGTTCGCCGCATTGTCGGCCGGCTGGCGCTGGGCAAAGGCGCCCCAGAACACCCCGAGCACCGCTGCACCTTTGAGTAGCGCCAGGTTGACTGGCAGCTCGGGGATGCGCCCGCTGGCAAAACCGACCACCAGCAGCCGGCCATTCCAGGCAATGCCGCGCACCGCCTGGTCAAACAGATCGCCGCCAACCGGGTCGTAGATCACATCGGCGCCGTTGCCGCCGGTCAGGCGCTTGATTTCGTCCTTGAGGCTGGTTTCGCTGTAGTTGATCAGCTCGTCGGCGCCTGCCGCCTTGGCTACGGCAAGTTTCTCGGCGCTGCTGGCGGCGGCAATCACCCGCGCGCCCATGGCCTTGCCGATTTCCACCGCCGCCAGGCCAACCCCGCCCGAGGCGCCCAGCACCAGCAGGGTTTCCCCGGCCTTGAGCTGGCCGCGCTGGCTGAGCGCATGCATCGAGGTGCCGTAGGTCATGCCGAAGGCCGCCGCCGTGGTGAAGTCCATCTGCGCCGGGATCGGCAATACGTTGTAGGCCGGCACCGCCACCTGTTCGGCAAAGCTGCCCCAGCCGGTCAGGGCCATGACCCGGTCGCCGATCTTCAGGTTGCCGGCTTTTTCACCCACGGCGCTGACCACGCCGGCGGCTTCGCCCCCAGGGGAGAACGGCAGCGGCGGCTGGAACTGGTACTTGCCTTCGATGATCAGGGTGTCGGGAAAGTTGACCCCGGCGGCCTGCACGTCGAGGAGGATCTCGTTCTTTTTCGGCACGGGGCTGGCGACTTCTTCCAGGACCAGGTTTTGCGCCGGGCCAAGGGCTTTGCACAACACTGCTTTCATCGGGACTATTCCTTTGCGCGTAGTGGCCGATAAGTGTAGGTGGGCGAGGTGCCGGGTCAACGAGCATGGCCCGCCCTGATAGGCCGGCATAAGCCCGGGCTTGGGTTTGACCGGTGCGCTGGGTATGCTGGCGCCAACTGTATGAGGAGCGAATTCGTGAAAGCGTGGATCTTGATGGTACTGGCGCTGATGCTGCCGATGGCGGCCATGGCCGAGGAAGCCAAGGAAGGGGAACCGAAGGTCTCCTACATTTCCCTGAGCCCGCCTTTTGTGGGCAACTACGCCCTTGATGGCGGGCCGAAGCTGCGCGTGTACAAGGCCGACGTGGCCCTGCGGGTCAACAGCGATGCCGCCGCCGCAGCGGTAAAGCATCATGAGCCGCTGATCCGCAACCAGCTGGTGGCGCTGTTCACCCAGCAGAACCTGGAGGCCATGAGTAACGTCGAGGCCAAGGAAAAACTGCGTCAGGAAGCTCTGAAGCAGGTCCAGCAGGTGCTCGAATCCGAAGAAGGCAAGCCGACCGTCGACGACCTGCTGTTCAACAACCTGATCGTCCAGTAATCACGAGGTCAGGCTGCGGCGAAAACGCGCCAGGGCAATAGCGAAGAAGGCCAGGCCAATGGCGGCGAGCGCCGCGATGTCTGGCCAGACCACTGCCAGCCCGGCGTCACGGAACAGGATTGCCGCGCTGAGGCTGACGAAGTGGGTCGAGGGCGAGCCCTGCATGACCCACTGCAGCCATTGCGGCATGCTGTCCAGCGGCGTGCTGCCGCCCGACAGCAACAGCATCGGGATGATCACCGGAATCGCCAGCAGGCCGAACTGCGGGGTCGAGCGCGCCAGGGTGGCGAGGAAGATCCCCAATGCGGTGCTGGCGAACAGGTACAGCGCCGTCACCGCCAGGAACAACCCCAACGATCCCGCCAGCGGTACCCCCAGCGCGCCCTTGACGATCACCTCAAGCGATACCCAGGTGCACAGCACCACCACCAGGGCGTTGCTGGCGATCTTCGCCAGCATGATTTCCAGCGCGGTCAGCGGCAGCACCAGCAGGTGGTCGAGGGTGCCGTGCTCGCGCTCGCGCAGCAGTGCCGTGCCGGTGAGGATGATGGCCAGGATGGTGATGTTGTTGACGATCTGGATCACCGCCAGAAACCAGCCGCCCTCAAGGTTGGGGTTGAACAACGCCCGGGCACTGAGCAGCGCCGGGCTGCCGGCGGTAGCCGAGCCCTGCTTGGCATAGTCGAGCAGCTCGCGCTCGACGATCCTGCCGATGTAACCGGCGCCCATGAACGCCTGGCTCATGGCCGTGGCGTCGACGTTGACTTGCAGCTCGGGCGAGCGCCCGGCCAGCAGGTCGGTCTGGAAGTTCACCGGTACGTTGATCACGAAGGTGTAGCGGCCGCTATCCATGGCCTGGTCGAGCTGGTCGTAGGGCAGCGGCACGGCGTGCTGGAATTCCGGTGGTTGCAGGGCCTCGGCGAGCTTGCGCGAGACCAGGCTGTGGTCTTCGTCGATGATCGCCACGCTGGCGTTGTGCACGCCGATCACCGAGCCTGCGGCCGGCATGTAGATCGCCACGCTGAAGGCGTACAGCAGGAACAACAGCAGCACGCTGTCGTGGCGCAGGCTGGTCAGCTCCTTGAGCCCCAGGCGCAGGGTATGTGCCAGACGATGCATCAGACCTCCTGCTTCTTCAGCATGGCCAGACTCAGGCCAGTGAAACCGACAAAGAAGCCCAGCAGCGCCAGGCACTGGGGCCAGAGTTCGCGCAGGTCCAGGGCTTTGGTAAAGGTGCCGACGGCGATATCGAGAAAGTAACCGGCCGGGAACAACTGGCCCATCAAGGCCGCCGCGCCATCGAGCGAGGAACGCGGCACGATCAGCCCGGAGAACTGGATGGTCGGCAGGCTGGTGATGATCATGGTGCCGAGGATCGCGGCGATCTGCGTGCGGGTGAACGCCGAGATCAGCAGGCCCAGGCTGGTGGTCGCCAGCAGGTAGAGCACGCCGCCGCAGGCCAGGGCCAGGGCGCTGCCCTTGAACGGCACGCCGAACAGCCAGCGGTTCATTGCTACCAGCAGCGCCAGGTTGACCAGGCTTACCGCCAGGTAGGGCGCCTGTTTGCCGAGCAGGAACTCCAGGCGGGTCAGGGGCGTGGCATAGAAGTTGGTGATCGAGCCCAGCTCTTTTTCGCGCACGATGCCCAGTGCGGTGAGCATTGCCGGAATGAACGCCAGGATCAGCGCCATGACCCCGGGGCCGATGGCGTTGACGCTGACCACGTCCTGGTTGTAGCGAAAGCGGGTTTCCAGGCGCACTGGAGTTTGCCCGGCCCGGGCCTTGCTGCTCAGCGCCGCCAGTTGTTCGAGATTGCCCTGGTGCACGGCTTCGACATAGTTACGGCTGGTCTCGGCGCGAAATGGCATGCCGCCGTCCAGCCAGGCTGCTACCACCGGCTGGCGACCGGCGTGCAGATCGCGACCAAAACCTGGTGGAATCTCCAGGGCCAGCTTGATTTCCGAGCGCTGCAGGCGTTTGTGTAACTGTGCGGCATCGCGAATCGGCGTCTGTTCGGCGAAGTAGCGCGAGCCGCGGAAGGCTTCAAGATAAGCGCGGCTTTGCGGGCTCTGGTCCTGGTCATAAACGGCGAAAGCGAGGTTTTCCACGTCCAGGGAGATGCCGTAGCCGAAGATCACCATCATGAACAGCGCGCCAAGCAGGGCGAACGCCAGGCGCACTTTGTCGCGCAGCAGTTCCTTGCCTTCGCGGGTGGCGACGGCGACCAGGCGCTTGAGGCTGAAGCCATGGCGCAGGGGTTGCGTTGCTGTATTGGCCGGGCTGTCGAACTGGGTTGGGGCCGTTGGCGCTTCGCTGGCGCCCTGGGCCTGTTCCAGGCAGGTGACGAAGGCATCTTCCAGGGTTTCACCGCCGAACTGCTGCTGCAGCGCCGCCGGGGTGTCGCAGGCCAGGACCTTGCCGGCATGCATCAGGGAGATCCGGTCGCAGCGCAGGGCCTCGTTCATGAAATGAGTAGAGAGGAAGATCGTCACCCCCTGATCGCGCGACAGCTCGATCAGCAGGCGCCAGAAGTCGTCGCGCGCTGCCGGGTCCACACCTGAGGTGGGCTCGTCGAGGATCAGCACTTCCGGACGGTGCAGTACCGCCACTGCCAGCGACAGGCGCTGGCGCAAACCCAGGGGCAGGGCGCCGGACTGCTGGTCGGCGATGGCGCCCAGATCGAAACGCTCGATCAGCTCGGCGATGCGCGGGCCGCTGTCGGCCTTGGGCAGGTCGAACAGCCGCGCATGCAGTTCAAGGTTCTGCCGCACGCTGAGTTCGCCATACAGCGAGAAGCTTTGGGACATGAAGCCAACGCGCTTGCGCGTGGCCAGGTCCTTGGCGTTCACCGGGCGACCGAGCAGGGTGGCGCTGCCCTCGCTGGCCGGCATCAGCCCGGTGAGCACCTTCATGGTGGTGGTCTTGCCGCAGCCGTTGGAGCCGAGAAAACCGAAGATCTCGCCACGGCCGATGGCGAAACTGACCTTGTTCACGGCGGTGAAGTCACCAAAGCGCAAGGTCAGTTCATGGGCTTCGATAGCGATCTCGGCATCGCCGCTATCGCGCGGCGGGATCACCAGGGGCTGCTGGCTGCGCTGGCTGTCGCCCTGAAAGTGGGTAAAGGCGTCATCGAGCTTGTGGCTGGCGGTGGCTGCGGCCAGCTCTTCGCTCAAGCCTGCGGCAATCAGCCGGCCACGATCGAGCATCAGACAGTGTTCGAACTGTTCGGCCTCTTCCATGTAGGCCGTGGCGACCAGCAGGGTCAGTTGCGGGCGTTCCTGGCGCACCTGCTCGACCAGCTCCCAGAAGCGCCGGCGCGACAGCGGGTCGACGCCAGTGGTGGGTTCGTCGAGGATCAGCAGGTCCGGTTCGTGGATCAGCGCACAGCACAGGCCGAGCTTCTGCTTCATGCCGCCCGACAACTTGCCCGCCGGGCGTTCGGCAAAGCGCAGCAGGTCGGTGGCCAGCAGCAGGTTGTGCATGCGCTGCTCGCACTCCGTGGCGCCAAGGCCGAACAGGGTGGCGAAGAAGCGGATGTTCTCGCTGATCGACAGCTCGGGGTAAAGGTTGCCGCCCAACCCCTGGGGCATGAAGGCGATACGCGGGTAGAGGCTGTTGCGATGGCGGCGCTGGCGGATCGAGCCGCCAAGCACCTGCAGTTCGCCGCTTTGCAGCTTCTTCACCCCGGCGATCAGCCCGAGCAGGCTCGACTTGCCGGCGCCGTCCGGGCCGATCAGGCCGCAGCGGGTGCCGGCCGGCAGGCTGAAGGCAATGTCCTGCAGGGCGTTCAGCCCGCCGTAGCGGTGGTTGATGCCCTCGGCGTGCAGCGCCAGCGCGCTCATTGCAGGTTGGCCGGCCAGTCCACATCAGCGGTGCGCACATAGCCTGCGCCCGGCATGCCGGGTTTGGCCTGGGGCACGGCGCTTGGTTCGGTCAGGCGCAGCTTGACCCGGAACACCAGCTTCTGGCGCTCGTCACGGGTTTCCACCTGCTTGGGGGTGAACTGCGCCTTGGCCGCGACGAAGGCGATCTTCGCCGGCAAGGCCCGGTCGGGCAGGGCGTCGAGCACGATGCGCGCCTGGTCGCCGACGGTCAGGCGGCCGGTCGTGGAGGCGGGCAGGTAAAGGTTCATGTACTGGTCGCTGGGGTCGATCAGCATCAGCACGCGGCCGCCGGCACCGAGCACTTCACCTGGCTCGGCCAGGCGCAGCTGGATCACGCCGTTGATTGGCGCGCGCAGGCTGCTGTCGTCGATTTCGCTGGTCAGCTGTGCCACCTGGGCTTCAGCGGCGCCGATGGCGGCCTTGATTGCCGCCAGTTGCGCGCGGGCGGCGACCACGGCGGAGTTGCTGGTGTCGTAGCGGGCCTGCTGCTGGTCGAGCAGCTGCTGGCTGGCATATTTGCGCTGGAAGATCTCGCGGACGCGCTTGAGCTCCTGGCTGGCCAGCAGTTGTTCGCTCTGGCGCAATTGCACCGTGGCCTGGGCGGCGGAGTAGTTTTCCCGGGCCCGTAGCACTTCGGCTTCGGCCTGGTTGCGCTGGGCTTCGAGGGTGCGGGTGTCGATGCGGGCGAGCAACTGGCCCTGCTTGACGGTATCGCCTTCGTCGACCAGCACCTCGGCCAGGCGCCCGGGGATCTTGCTGGCGATCTGCACTTCGGTGGCTTCGAGCCTGCCGTTGCCCATGCTCAGGCCTTCGGGCAGGCGGTCATGCAGGGACTTCCAGTAGCCCAGGCCACCCGCGGCCAGGAGCAGGGCGATCAAGGCACCGGCGAAGAATTTCGGGGCGTGTTGGCTCATCGACATGGTTGGGCAATCCTTGCTGCATTAACGTCAAATTGTGACGCCGCACCGGTCCTGGTGCGTTGATGTTCGTCAAATGAGCGGCCATCCTACCCTGTTTAACGCAGTGCGAGTACCGCTGCCCACTGTTCGGCGGTCACCGGCATCACTGAAAGGCGGCTGCCCTTCTGTACCAGCGCCAGTTCGGCAAGGGCGGTTTGCTGCTTGAGGTAGCCCAGTTGCAGGACCCTGCCGAAGGTTTCGACATGGGCGACATCGACAGCGCTCCAGGGGTTCTTGGCGTCGTTGGCCTTGGCGTCGAAGTAGTGGCTTTGCGGGTCGAGTGCAGTGGGGTCGGGATAGGCTGCGGCACTGATGCGGGCAATGCCGGCAATGCCCGGCTCCGGGCAACTGGAGTGGTAGAAGAAGAACTGCTCACCGACTGCCATGGCCCGCAAGAAATTGCGCGCCTGGTAGTTGCGCACGCCATCCCAGCGCGCTTCGCCCAGCCGCGCGAGGTCCTTGATCGAGAGTTCGTCGGGCTCGGATTTCATCAGCCAGTAGGCCATGGGTGGTGCTCCAGACAATGTTTGAAATAACCTGTTTCAGGAAACCGACGGTCGGTTGGCGTCAACGTTTGCGTGTCGCCTCAGGTTGTCGGAGAATGCGCGCATTTTAAGCTTGACGCTGCTGCAACAACAAAAACGTTGCTGACAACGTGATCAGTTTGCCTGAGGGGGGCAATCGATGAATCGCAAACCGGATTTGCTCTGGATTCTGGTGTTTCTGTTCGGTTTGGGTGTTGTCACTACCGGTTATGCGCAAAGCCTTTGGGAACGCAAACTCGACGCCCCTTACGAAATGCCGGTCAATCCGCAACAACGTTGATAGCCAGGTACCAGCCACGGTCCGAGACCGTCCCCTGCAGCGGCACATCCCAGCTGGCTTGCGCCAGTCGTTCGACCTTCTGGCATTCATGCGCCAGGCCCAGCAGCAAGGGTTTTTTCCAGGCCTTGCGGCGGGCCTGATAGGCCAGGCTGCGGTCATAGAAACCGCCGCCCATGCCCAGCCGGCCACCCACTTCATCAAAACCCACCAGCGGTAGCAGGATCAGGTCCAGCGCCCAGATCGGTCGTTGCCGGGCCAGGCTGATGTGCGGCTCGGGGATGCGAAAGCGGTTGCGCCGCAGCTTCTCGCCGGCTTCGATGCGCTGGAACACCATCTTGGTTTTTGGCCAGGCGTGCAGTACCGGCAGGTAGGTGCGTTTGCCACGGCGCTGGGCTTCACGCATCAGCAGGCGCGGGTCGATCTCGCAATCATTGGGCAGGTACAGGGCGATGTGCCGGGCCCGGCGAAACAACGGATGCTGTGCCAGCTGACGGTACAGGCCACGGGCTGCCTGGCGTTGTTCGGCCGGCGTCAGGGCACGGCGGGCATCGCGAAGCAGGCGGCGAAGTTGCGGGCGGGTCAGCGGCGCGGTGTCGGTCATGGCACGGGCGGTCCCAGAGAGGGCTGCCACCCGCCGGGTGACAGCTCGATTGCCCGCGCAGAAGGGCGGGCAAAGAATTCAGGCTCCCCGACGAACCGCTGTCGGTGTAGCCCTTGAACCCGAAAGTTCAAGGTGGAGATTGCAGGAGGCGTTAAGGCTTTCCGTCAAGCGGACATGCACACCGGCCCCACGTGCAACCCCCGTGGTTGTGCGTATCGGCTCAGGGACATGACCGACTGGCAAGCACTCCAGGGAGTGGCGCCAGTATACCGATACTCAACTCTTATTTGAATCTTGATCGTCGGCCAATGCCTGATCGACGCGTTCAAGCAGGTCGCGCACCTGTTCACGGTTGACCCCAGTGCCGGTCGCTTGCGGGCGTTCCTGGTTATGCAGCAGGTCGTGGGTAATGTTCAGCGCAGCCATCACGGCGATGCGGTCGGCACCGATGACTTTGCCGCTGCTGCGGATTTCGCGCATCTTGCCGTCCAGGTAGCGCGCGGCGCTGACCAGGTTGCTGCGTTCTTCCGGCGGACAGATGATCGAATATTCTTTGTCGAGAATCTGAACAGTGACGCTATTGCTTGAGCTCATGAGTCTTGCTCCAGGGCCTTGAGTCGCAAAATCATCGATTCGACCTTACGCCGGGCGATTTCATTTTTTTCGATGAGGTGGGCGCGCTCTTCGCGCCAGGATTTTTCCTGAGCTAATAAGAGTGCGTTTTGCCGTTTTAGTTGCTCGACCCGCTCAATCAGCAGTTCGAATCGGCCCATCAGCGCTTGCAGATCGTTCTCTTGCATTGGTTGCCACTCGATTCGGTCGTGCGGGTGGTTGCCCGGTTTATGCCCTGGCCGGCCCGGAGTTGGCCGCGTCGATGGTCTTGGCGCGCCTGCCGGTGCTAGGATACAAGGTCTTCATTCTAGTCATTGCGCCGTCTGGCGCCTAGTTGCCCATGCCCAATATCAATTCGCCGTACACCGCCTTCGCCACCTTGCTCAGCAGCAACGGGCATCCTGTTTCCCCTGCCGAACTGCACGGGCTGTTACTCGGGCGCAGCTGCGCCGGTGCCGGCTTCGATGCCGAGGCATGGTTGGCAGACGCCGCCGGCCTGCTGGAAAGCGAACCGGCAGACAACGTTCGTAACGCCTTGATCGGCCTGCAAGAAATGGTCAAGGGCGAACTGACCAGCGACGATATCACCGTGGTGCTGTTGCTGCCGGGTGATGATGAGCCGCTGACCGAGCGTGCCACCGCCCTGGGTCAATGGTGCCAGGGCTTCATTGCCGGTTTCGGTTTGAATGCCGGTGGCAAGGACCTGAGCACCGAGGCCAAGGAAGTGCTGCAGGACCTGGTCGCGATCTCTCAGGTCCAGGACGCCCTGGAAGAGTCCGAAGACGGCGAAAACGACTATATGGAAGTCATGGAATACCTGCGCGTCGCCCCGCTGCTGCTCTACACCGAGCTGAAGCAGCCGGTCGAGCCTGCGGCCAAACCTTCGTTGCACTGATTAACCACGGACTGCCACTGCCCATGAGCCACATCCCCAAGTCGGAATACGCCCGTCGACGCAAGGCGCTGATGGCGCAGATGGAACCCAACAGCATCGCCATCCTGCCCGCCGCCGCGGTTGCCATCCGCAACCGCGACGTCGAGCACGTGTACCGCCAGGACAGCGACTTCCAGTACCTCAGCGGCTTCCCCGAGCCCGAGGCGGTGATCGCCCTGATCCCCGGCCGCGAGCACGGCGAGTACGTATTGTTCTGCCGCGAGCGCAATCCCGAGCGCGAGCTCTGGGACGGCCTGCGCGCTGGCCAGGAAGGGGCGATCCGCGATTTTGGCGCCGATGATGCTTTCCCCATCACCGATATCGACGACATCCTCCCCGGCCTGATCGAAGGTCGCGACCGGGTGTATTCGGCCATGGGCAGCAACGCCGAGTTCGACCGCCACTTGATGGAGTGGATCAACGTCATCCGCTCCAAAGCGCGGCTGGGTGCGCAGCCGCCGAACGAATTCGTTGCCCTGGATCATCTGCTGCACGACATGCGCCTGTATAAATCGGCGGCGGAAGTGAAAGTGATGCGCGAGGCCGCGGCGATTTCCGCCCGTGCCCACGTGCGGGCCATGCAGGCCTGCCGCGCCGGTCTGCGCGAATACAGCCTGGAAGCCGAGCTCGACTACGAGTTCCGCAAGGGCGGGGCGAAGATGCCGGCCTACGGCTCGATCGTCGCCGCTGGGCGCAACAGCTGCATCCTGCATTACCAGGAGAACGACGCGCTGCTCAAGGACGGCGACTTGGTGCTGATCGACGCCGGTTGCGAGATTGACTGCTACGCCAGCGACATCACCCGCACTTTCCCGGTCAGCGGGCGTTTTTCGCCGGAGCAGAAGGCCATCTACGAGCTGGTGCTCAAGGCCCAGGAAGCGGCCTTTGCGGTCATCGCCCCGGGCAAGCACTGGAATCACGCCCATGAGGCCACGGTGCAAGTGATTACCGAAGGCCTGGTGGAACTGGGCCTGCTCAAGGGCCAGGTGCACGAACTGATTGAAAGCGAAGCCTATCGGGCTTTCTACATGCACCGCGCCGGGCACTGGCTGGGCATGGATGTGCATGATGTCGGCGAGTACAAGGTCGGCGGCCAGTGGCGAGTGCTCGAGCCGGGCATGTCCCTGACTGTTGAACCTGGCATTTACATTGGTGCCGATAACCAGAGTGTCGCGAAAAAATGGCGTGGCATCGGTGTGCGAATCGAGGATGACGTAGTGGTAACCAAGCAGGGCTGTGAAATCCTGACCTCCGGCGTACCCAAGACGGTTGCCGAAATCGAAGCCTTGATGGCTGCTGCGCGCAGTGCCGCAGCATGAGCCGGGTCAACCTCGCGATCATTGGCGGCGGCCTGGTCGGCGCCAGCCTGGCCCTGGCCCTGCAAGTCGGCGCCAAGGCGCGTGGCTGGAAGATCCTGCTGATCGAACCGTTCGCCCCGGGTGACAGTTTCCAGCCGAGCTATGACGCCCGCTCTTCGGCGTTGTCTTTCGGTACCCGGCAAATCTACGAGCGTCTTGGCCTGTGGCAACAGATCAGCCGCCGCGCCGAGCCGATCCGTCAGATCCAGGTCTCCGACCGTGGCCGTTTTGGCGCCACCCGCCTGGACGCCCTGGAAGAAGGGGTACCGGCGCTCGGCTACGTGGTCGAGAACGCCTGGCTTGGCCAGTGCCTGTGGCAGGGCCTGGACGCTGAGGTGGTGAGCTGGCGCTGCCCGGCGGAGGTCACCGCCCTGCAGCCGCTGGAAGACGGTTACCGGCTGTCGCTCAACGACGACACCACGCTTGAATGCGACCTGGCGGTACTGGCCGATGGCGGCCGCTCCGGCCTGCGCGAGCAACTGGGTATTCATGTCAGCCAGCGGCCGTACAACCAGAGCGCCCTGATCGCCAATATCACCCCGAGCGAAGCCCACTGCGGCCAGGCTTTCGAGCGCTTTACCGACGAAGGGCCGATGGCCTTGCTGCCATTGCCGGAGAACCGCTGCGCGCTGGTCTGGACCCGCGCCGGTATGGACGCCAAGCGCCTGGCCGAGCTGGACGAACGCAGCTTCCTCAGCGAGCTGCAGGACGTGTTTGGCTACCGCCTCGGTGCGCTGCGCCAGGTCGGCGCCCGGCACTTGTATCCGTTGTCGCTGGTCGAGGCCCAGGAGCAGGTGCGCCCGCATCTGGTAGTCCTTGGCAACGCTGCGCACAGCCTGCACCCGATTGCCGGGCAGGGCTTCAACCTGTCACTGCGCGATGTGCAGTCGCTGGCCGACGGCTTGCTGGCCAGCCCTGGAGTGCCGGGTGATTTCGCCACCCTGCAGGCCTACCGTGAGCGTCAGCGCCTGGACCAGGACCTGACCGTGGGCTTCTCCGACCGCGTCACCCGATTGTTCGGCAGCGCCCAACCCTTGGTCGCTACCGGCCGCAACCTGGGCCTGCTCGGCCTCGACCTGCTGCCTCCGGCCAAGCGCTGGTTCGCCCGCCAGGCCATGGGCCTGGGAACTCGCCCGGATCCACGGAGCTGAGCATGAGCGACCCGCGCAAACTGGCCCGGCGCGCGCGCAGGCTGCGCTGGCTGCTGAATATCTACCCGCCGTACCTGGGCGCGGGCATTCGCGTGCTCAGCGTCAGCCCCGACCTGCGCCACATCCGCGTGCGCATGGGCCTGCGCTGGTTCAACCGCAACTATGTCGGCACCCAGTTCGGCGGCAGCCTGTACTCGATGGTCGACCCGTTCTACATGCTGATGCTGATGGAGCTGCTCGGGCGTGAGTACATCGTCTGGGACAAGGCCGCCAGCATCGATTTCGTGTCGCCGGGCAAGGGCCCGGTGTTCGCCGACCTGCGCATCGACGATGCCCTGCTCGACGACATCCGCCAGCACACCGCCGGCGGCAAAAAGTACCTGCCACGACTTCAGGTCGATATCCGCGACGCCGCCGGTGAACTGGTGGCGCGGGTCGACAAAACCCTTTACGTGCGGCTCAAGCCGCAAGCGAGACAGGCTTAAGGCATGGAAATGCGCGCAGATCTGTTGATTGTCGGTGCCGGTATGGTCGGCAGCGCCCTGGCCCTGGCGTTGCAGCACAGCGGCCTGGAAATTCTCTTGCTCGACGGCAGCCCCTTGTCGATCAAACCCTTCGACCAGCAGTCGGCGTTCGAGCCGCGGGTCAGCGCCTTGTCGGCGGCCAGCCAGCGCATTCTCGAACGCCTGGGCGCCTGGCAGGGAGTCAGCGAGCGACGCCTGAGCCCCTACTCGGACATGCACGTGTGGGATGGCAGCGGCACCGGTCAGATCCACTTCTCGGCGGCCAGCGTGCACGCCGAAGTGCTTGGCCATATCGTCGAGAACCGGGTAGTGCAGGATGGCCTGCTGGAGCGTCTGCACGACAGCGAAATCGGCCTGCTGGCCAATGCCCGTCTGGAGCAGATGCGCCGCTCCGGCGACGACTGGCTGCTGACCCTGGCCGACGGCCGTACCCTGCGTGCGCCGCTGGTGATTGCCGCCGACGGCGCCAACTCGGCGGTACGCCGCCTGACTGGCTGCGAGACCCGCGAGTGGGATTATCTGCACCACGCCATCGTCACCAGCGTGCGTTGTGCCCGGCCACATCAGGCGACCGCCTGGCAGCGCTTTACCGACGAGGGGCCGCTGGCGTTCCTGCCGTTGTTGCGCGATGGCCAGCAGGACTGGTGCTCGATCGTCTGGTCGACCACGCCCGAGCAGGCTGAACACTTGATGGCCTTGAGCGACGAGGCGTTCTGCGCCGAGCTTGAGCGCGCCTTCGAAGGGCGCCTGGGCGGCGTCCTGCAGGCCGACCCACGGGTTTGCGTGCCGCTGCGCCAGCGTCACGCCAAGCGTTACGTGGCCGAAGGCCTGGCGCTGATCGGCGATGCCGCGCACACCATCCACCCGCTGGCCGGGCAGGGCGTCAACCTCGGTTTCCTTGATGCCGCGGTACTGGCCGAAGAGTTGCTGCATGCCTACGAGCGTGGCGAGCGCCTGGCTGATATTCGCGTGCTGAGCCGTTTCGAGCGCCGACGCATGCCGCACAACCTGGCCTTGATGGCGGCGATGGAAGGCTTCGAGCGCTTGTTCCAGGCCGATCCACTGCCGTTGCGCTGGTTGCGCAACAGCGGCCTGAAATGGATCGAGCAATTGCCGGAAGCCAAGGCCCTGTTCGTGCGCCAGGCCTTGGGCTTGAGCGGTGACCTGCCGGAACTGGCGCGGGCCTGAGGGCCCCGCAACATCTGGTAACTCCTCCCTTGTGAGTTCGGTTGAGAAGGCAAATGGGATTAACTACCATTTGCGCCTCTCATGAATTCCGAGGACTGCACCATGTTGCCACGCAAGCACGTAATGGCCGCCCTGGCTCTGACCCTGTTCGGCACGGCCGCCCAGGCGGCGGACGAGGTGGTGGTGTATTCCTCGCGCATCGACGAGCTGATCAAACCGGTATTCGATGCCTACACCAAAGAAACCGGGGTGAAGATCAAGTTCATCACCGACAAGGAAGCGCCGCTGATGCAGCGGATCAAGGCCGAGGGTGAGAACGCCACCGCCGACCTGCTGCTCACCGTCGACGCCGGCAACCTCTGGCAGGCCGAGCAGATGGGCATCCTGCAGCCGATCAAGTCGGACGTCATCGACAAGAACATCCCCGCCCAGTACCGCGCCTCGTCCCACGACTGGACCGGCCTGAGCCTGCGCGCACGGACCATCGCCTACTCCACCGAGCGGGTCAAACCCGAAGAGCTGAGCACCTACGAGGCCCTGGCCGACAAAAACTGGGAAGGTCGCCTGTGCCTGCGTACGGCGAAGAAGGTCTACAACCAGTCGCTGACCGCTACCCTGATCGAAACCCATGGCGAGCAAAAAACCGAAGAGATCATCAAGGGCTGGGTCAACAACCTGTCCACCGATGTGTTCTCCGACGACACCGCCTTGCTCCAGGCGATCAACGCCGGCCAGTGCGACGTCGGCATCGTCAACACCTACTACTACGGCCGCCTGCACAAGGAAAACCCCAAGCTGGCAGTCAAGCTGTTCTGGCCCAACCAGGCTGACCGTGGCGTGCACGTCAACCTCTCGGGTATCGGCCTGACCAAATATGCGCCGCACCCTGAGGCGGCGAAGAAGCTGGTCGAATGGATGACCGGTGCCGAGGCGCAGAAAATCTTCGCCGGCGTGAACCAGGAGTTCCCGGCCAACCCGGCCGTGGCGCCATCTGAAGAAGTGGCTGCCTGGGGCACCTTCAAGGCCGACAGCATTGCTGTGGAAGTGGCCGGCAAACGCCAGGCCGAAGCCATCCGCCTGATGGATCGGGCTGGCTGGAACTAAGCGCCAGGCTTTATCCTTCCGGGGCCCTTATCGGCCCCCTGTGGGGGCGGGCTTGCCCCGCGATTGCAATGTGACTGACACAATGCAATCGCGGGGCAAGGCCGCTCCCACAGAGCCTGTGCTTCTACATAGAGATTTTTCCTTTTGGCCCACCCCGCCCAACGCCGCTGGTACCCCCTGGTCTTCATCATCGCCGCCCTGGTGCTGCTGCCGCTGAGCGTGCTGTTGTTGTCCTGGCAGTCGGTCGACCTGCAGATCTGGTCGCACCTGCTCGATACCCAGATGAGCCGCCTGCTGGGCAACACCCTGACGCTGATCCTCGGTGTCGGCATTGGTGTGACGGTGCTGGGCGTGAGCCTGGCCTGGCTCACCAGCCTGTGCGAGTTCCCCGGGCGGCGCTGGCTCGACTGGGCCTTGATGCTACCGTTCGCGATTCCGGCCTATGTGCTGGCGTTCGTGTTTGTCGGCCTGCTGGATTTCGCCGGGCCGGTGCAAAGCTTGTTGCGCGAATGGTTCGGGCCCTTGCGCCTGCCGCGGGTGCGTTCTACCGGCGGGGTCATCACCGTGCTGGTGTTGGTGTTCTACCCCTACGTCTACCTGCTGGCCCGTAACGCCTTCCTGGCCCAGGGCAAGGGCCTGATGGAAGCGGCGCGGGTTCTGGGACTGTCGCCGCTGCAGGCATTCTGGCGGGTTGCCATGCCCATGGCGCGGCCGGCCATCGGTGCCGGGGTGGCCCTGGCATTGATGGAAACCCTGGCGGATTTTGGCGCGGTGTCAGTGTTCAACTTCGACACCTTCACTACCGCCATCTACAAGACCTGGTATGGCTTCTTCAGCCTCTCAAGCGCCGCGCAACTGGCCAGCCTGCTGTTGCTGGCGGTGATGCTGGTGCTGTACGGCGAGCGCCGGGCCCGTGGCGCCGTGCGCAGCAGCAACGAACGCCCGCGCGGCCAGGCCTTGTATCACTTGCGGGGCATCAAGGCCCTGGCCGCCAGCAGCTGGTGCCTGCTGGTGTTCGCCTGTGCCTTCGTGGTGCCGATGCTGCAGTTGCTGGTGTGGTTCTGGCAGCGGGGGCGTTTCGACCTTGACGAGCGCTATGCCGGGCTGATCCTGCATACCCTGTACCTGGGCGCCATGGCGGCACTGATTACTGTGTGTGTTGCCCTGATGCTGGCGTTTGCCCGGCGCCAGGCGCCGACCTCGACCATCCGCGCCGGCGTCGGCCTGGCCAACCTGGGCTATGCCTTGCCCGGCTCGGTGCTGGCAGTGTCGATCATGCTGGCCTTCAGTTACCTCGATAACCACTTGGTGGTGCCGCTGTCCGGCTGGCTCGGTGGTGCCGGCAAGCCGTTGCTGCTCGGCAGCCTGTCGGCCTTGTTGCTGGCGTATCTGGTGCGCTTTATCGCCGTGGCCTACGGCCCGCTGGAAAACAGCCTGGGACGGATTCGCCCGTCCTTGCCGGAAGCTTCGCGCAGCCTGGGGGTCAGTGGCCCGAGATTGTTTTTCAAGGTGTATCTACCCTTGCTGGTGCCCGGTGCCATGAGCGCGGCGCTGCTGGTATTCGTCGACGTGCTCAAGGAAATGCCGGCGACCTTGCTGATGCGCCCCTTTGGCTGGGATACCCTGGCGGTTCGGGTATTCGAGATGACCAGCGAAGGCGAATGGTCGCGGGCTTCGCTACCGGCGCTGACCCTGGTGCTGGTCGGCTTGCTGCCGGTCATCGGCCTGATTCGACGTTCGGCCCGCCACCCCGGTCAAACGCGCTGAGGGTGTAAGCCTGCTTGCTTGCAGCTACAATGCGCGGCATTCGCTGCGGCCGGTCCTACAGACCGGGTAGCTGCAACGCTGCCAGCCGCCGTAGCCTCGCCACGCCCGGAAGGAGAAACCCATGGGACAGCGTACGCCTCTTTATGACCTGCACTTGGCCCTCGGCGCCAAGATGGTCGATTTTGGCGGTTGGGATATGCCCCTGCATTACGGCTCGCAAGTCGAGGAACACCATCAGGTGCGCCAGGCCTGCGGGGTCTTCGATGTATCCCATATGACCGTGATCGATATCCGTGGCGCCCAGGCCGGTGCCTGGCTGCAACAGGTGCTGGCCAATGATGTCGCGCGCCTGAACGCCACCGGCAAGGCCCTGTACAGCACCATGCTCAACGAGCAGGGCGGGGTGATCGACGACATGATCGTCTACCGCTGTGAAGACGGTTACCGCCTGGTGGTCAACGCCTCGACCCGCGACAAGGACCTGGCCTGGCTGCAGGCGCGGATGATCGGCTTCGAGGTCGAGCTGAGCGAGCGCCCGGAACTGGCCATCCTTGCCATCCAGGGCCCGCAGGCGCGAGAAGAGGTCGCGAAGCTGGTAACCGCTGCCCGCGCCGCTTTGATCCGTGAACTCAAGCCCTTCGAAGGCCTGGCCGACGGTGACTGGTTCATCGCCCGCACCGGTTATACCGGTGAGGATGGCCTGGAAATCATTTTCCCGGCGGTACAGGCCCCGGCGTTTTTCAACGACCTGGTCGGCGCCGGCATCGCCCCCAGCGGCCTTGGCGCCCGCGATACCCTGCGCCTGGAAGCGGGCATGAACCTGTATGGCCAGGACATCGACGAAGCCCACACGCCGCTGACCTCGAACCTGGGCTGGAGCATCGCCTGGGAGCCGGCAGCGCGTGACTTCATCGGTCGCAAGGGCCTGCTGGAAGAAATCGAGCATGGCGTCGAGCAGAAACTGGTCGGCCTGGTGCTCGAAGAGCGCGGGGTTTTACGCGCCCATCAGGTGGTCCGTGTCGCCGGGATTGGCGAAGGGGAGATCACCAGTGGTAGTTTCTCTCCTACGCTGAGCAAATCCATTGCCCTGGCGCGGGTGCCGATGGCCACCGCCGATCGTGCCGAGGTGGAGATTCGCGGCAAGTGGTACCCGGTGCGGGTGGTCAAGCCGACCTTCGTGCGCCATGGCAAGATCCTGATCTGAACCCAATTCTGGCGGGCCAACCGCTGACCCAATCGAGGACAACAATTATGAGCAATATCCCCGCCGACCTGCGTTTTGCCGAAAGCCACGAATGGGCCCGGCTGGAAGCCGATGGCTCTGTGACTGTCGGGATCAGCGACCATGCCCAGGAAGCCCTGGGTGACGTGGTGTTCGTCGAGCTGGCGGAAGTGGGCAAGGTCTTTGCCGCCGGCGATGCGGCGGGCGTGGTCGAGTCGGTCAAGGCCGCTTCCGATATCTACGCACCGGTCAGCGGTGAAGTGATCGCGGTAAACGAAGAGCTGGCCGATAGCCCCGAGTCGCTGAACAGCGACCCATATGCCAGCTGGATCTTCAAACTCAAGCCAAGCGACAAGGCCGAGCTGGACAAACTGCTCGACGCCGCTGGTTACAAAGCCGCCATCGGCGAATAGTTTCACGCAGGCGGCAATCTCTTCCTAGACTCAATATGCCTCGAGTGCTCGAGGCTTGGTCGAGGAAGAGAGAGCCGCTATGTCCCAGTCGCCGTCCCTGAGCCAACTGCAAGACCGCAATCCTTTTCTGCGTCGCCACCTGGGCCCCGATGCCTCAGAGCAGCAGGCCATGCTCGCCACCCTCGGGGTTGGCAGCCGCCGCGAGCTGATCGAACAGACCGTGCCGCCGGGCATCCGTTTGAACCGGCCACTGGAGCTGCCTGAGGCCCTCGATGAACAGGCTGCCCTGGCCAAGCTCAAGGGCTATGCCGAGCAGAACCAGGTGTGGACCAGCCTGATCGGCATGGGTTATCACGGCACCATCACGCCAACCGTCATTTTGCGTAACGTCCTCGAAAACCCGGGCTGGTACACCGCCTATACCCCGTATCAACCGGAAATCGCCCAGGGCCGCCTGGAAGCCTTGCTCAATTTCCAGCAAATGATCATCGACCTCACCGGCCTGGACCTCGCCAACGCCTCGTTGCTCGACGAAGCCACTGCAGCGGCGGAAGCCATGGCTCTGGCCAAGCGCGTGGCCAAGTCGAAAAGCAATGCCTTCTTCGCCGATGAACACTGCCACCCGCAAACCCTCTCGGTGCTGCAGACCCGCGCCGAGGGCTTTGGTTTCGAACTGATCGTCGACGCTGTGGATAACCTCGCGAACTACCAGGTGTTCGGGGCCTTGCTGCAATACCCCGATACCCACGGCGAAGTGCGTGACTTGCGGCCGCTGATCACTCAGCTGCATGCCCAGCAGGCGCTGGCCTGCGTCGCTGCCGATCTGCTCAGCCTGGTGATGCTGATGCCGCCGGGTGAGCAGGGCGCCGACGTGGTACTGGGCTCCTCTCAGCGCTTCGGCGTGCCCATGGGCTTTGGTGGCCCGCATGCGGCGTACTTTGCCTGCCGGGACGAATTCAAGCGGGCCATGCCTGGGCGCATCATCGGCGTGTCCAAGGATGCCCGCGGCAACACCGCGTTGCGTATGGCCCTGCAAACCCGCGAACAGCATATCCGCCGCGAGAAGGCCAACTCCAACATCTGCACCGCCCAGGTGCTGCTGGCCAACATCGCCGCCTTCTATGCGGTGTACCACGGCCCGGAAGGCCTGCAGCGCATCGCCCAGCGCGTGCATGCGTTGACCTTCGTGTTGGCGGCGGGTCTGGAGAGCAAGGGCATCAAGCGCCTCAACGAGCACTTCTTCGACACCCTGACCCTGGAAGTCGGCGGCAGTCAAACGGCCATTATCGAAAGCGCCGAGGCGGCGCAGATCAACCTGCGGATTCTGGGTCGCGGGCAACTGGGCGTGAGCCTCGACGAGACCTGTGACGAAACCACGGTGATGCGCCTGTTCGATATCTTCCTGGGCGCCGACCACGGCCTGGATATCGCCGCGCTGGATGCTCTGGCGCAGCCCGAGGGCATTCCGTCGGCATTGGTGCGACGCTCGGCTTTTCTCAGCCACCCGGTGTTCAACCTGCACCACAGCGAAACCGAGATGCTGCGCTACCTCAAGCAGCTGGAGAACAAGGACCTGGCGCTGAACCAGTCGATGATCCCGCTGGGCTCGTGCACGATGAAACTCAATGCCAGCAGCGAGATGATCCCGATCACCTGGCCGGGTTTCGCCCTGCTGCACCCCTTTGCCCCGGCCGCGCAGGTGCAGGGCTACAAGGCGATGATCGACGAGCTGGAAAGCTGGCTGTGCGCGATCACCGGCTTCGATGCCATCTGCATGCAACCCAACTCCGGCGCTCAGGGCGAGTATGCCGGGCTGATGGCAATTGCCAAGTACCACCGCAGCCGTCATCAACCGCAACGTGATATCTGCCTGATCCCGGCCTCGGCCCATGGCACCAACCCGGCCTCGGCGCAGATGGCCGGGATGCAGGTGGTGATCGTCGAGTGCGACCAGGCCGGCAACGTCGACCTGGCCGACCTCAAAGCCAAGGCGCAGGCGGCTGGCGACAAGCTGTCGTGCCTGATGGCGACCTACCCATCGACCCATGGTGTGTACGAGGAAGGCATCAGCGAGATCTGCGAGGTTATCCACACGCACGGCGGCCAGGTGTACATGGACGGTGCCAACCTCAATGCCCAGGTCGGCCTGGCGCGGCCAGCGGATATCGGCGCCGACGTCTCGCACATGAACCTGCACAAGACCTTCTGCATCCCCCACGGCGGTGGCGGCCCGGGCATGGGCCCGATCGGTGTACGCGCACACCTGGCGCCGTTTGTCGCCAGCCACCCGGTCATCCCGCTGCCTGGCCCCGACCCGCAGAACACCGCAGTCAGCGCCGCGCCCTGGGGCAGCGCGAGCATTTTGCCGATCAGCTGGATGTACATCGCCATGATGGGCCCGCAACTGGCCGATGCCAGCGAGGTGGCGATCCTCTCGGCCAACTACCTGGCCGAGCAATTGGGCGGCGCCTTCCCGGTGCTTTATCGCGGGCGCAACGAACGGGTGGCCCATGAATGCATCCTCGATCTGCGCCCGCTCAAGGCCTTGACCGGCATCACCGAGGAGGATGTGGCCAAGCGCTTGATGGATTACGGTTTCCACGCGCCGACCATGTCGTTCCCGGTGCCGGGCACCCTGATGGTCGAGCCGACCGAGAGCGAGTCGAAGGCCGAGCTGGATCGCTTTGTCGAGGCGATGCTGAGCATTCGCGCCGAGATCCGTGAAGTGCAGGAGGGTAACTGGCCGGCCGAAGACAACCCGCTCAAGCATGCGCCGCATACGCTGGAGGATGTGCTAGGGGTGTGGGAGCGGCCCTACAGTATTGCCCAGGGCGTGGCGCCCAGTGCCCATGCGCGGCAGCACAAGTACTGGCCGGCAGTGAATCGCGTCGACAATGTGTATGGCGACAGGAACCTGTTTTGCGCCTGTGTGCCGGTGGATGACTATCGTTGAAGCGCTATTGGTGTGGGAGGGGATTTATCCGCTCCCACAGCGGTCGCGAGCTTACTCGCTGGCTAGCGCATTCTTGGCCAGGATCGCATTGGCCAGTTCCATGTCGCTGACTTGCAGCCCCGGGTTGTCGGCGCGCACTTTGTGCATCGCCGCTTCCAGGTACGGGCCGCGAATCGCGCCTTCGCTGGCGACGTAGCTGCCGGCATCATCCTGGGCCGCCATGACCAGTTTGTGGTCCTTGAAGGTCAGGTAGGTGGAACCGGTGGTGGCGCCGGACGAGATGACGTTGCGCCAGAAGGTATCGGCCATGGCAGAACCAACCGGCAGGGACAGCAGGGCGAGGGTGGCGACTGCGAATTTGAGGCGCATCGGGGGTGACTCCAACGTGAGGTGAACTGGGGCCTTTGATCGGCTTTGCGCAGATCTAGTTCCCTGCCCGGGTAAAAGCTTTGGCGCAGCCTCAGGCCGTGACGCGAAGCACTTCAGCCTGGCTTGTCTGCCCGGCCGCGACTTTGTCCAGGCCACTTTGCCTGAGGCTGTGCATCCCTTCCTTCAACGCCAGTTGGCGCAGGCCAGGCAGGTCGGCTTCACGGTTGATGAGTGACTTGAGCGCATCGCTGATGCCCAGCAACTCGAAGATCGCGCTACGGCCGTGATACCCGGTCTGCCGGCATTCCCGGCACCCCAGCGGCGCTCCCTTGCAGTGCCGGCACAGGGTACGCACCAGGCGCTGGGCCATGACCCCGATCAGGCTGGCCTTGAGCAGGTAGGGCGCAATGCCCAGCTCCAGCAGGCGGGTGATGGCGCTGCAGGCATCGTTTGTATGCAGGGTCGAGAGCACCAGGTGGCCGGTGAGGGCGGCCTGGATCGCCACCTGAGCGGTTTCCAGGTCGCGTATTTCGCCGATCATGATGACATCCGGGTCCTGGCGCAGCAGGGCGCGGGTGCCGGCGGCAAAGTCGAGGTCGATGGCTGGTTGCACCTGCAACTGGTTGAAGGCCGGTTCTACCATCTCGATCGGGTCTTCGACGGTGCACAGGTTGATCTGCGGGGTAGCCAGGTGTTTGAGGCTGGCGTACAGGGTGCTGGTTTTGCCCGAGCCGGTAGGCCCGGTGACCAGGATAATGCCGTGGCGATGGTCGAGCATGGCCAGCCAGCGCTTGAGGTCGGCGCCGCCGAGGCCCAGTTGGGCAAAGTCCTGTTGCAGCAACTGTGGATCGAAAACACGCAGTACGAGCTTTTCACCGAATGTGGTCGGCAGGGTCGACAGCCGCAGCTCGACCTCTGCGCCGCCTGGCAGGCGGGTCTTGATCCGGCCGTCCTGGGGCCGGCGTTTTTCTGCGACATTCATGCGCCCCAGGCTTTTCAGGCGGCTGACCACCGCCAGAGTCACCGGCCCCGGAAACTGGTAGACCGGGTGCAGCACGCCGTCGATGCGAAAGCGCAGCTGGCCCTGGTCGCGCCGGGGCTCGAGGTGGATATCGCTGGCGCGCTGCTCGAAGGCGTACTGCAACAGCCAGTCGACGATGCTGACAATGTGCGCATCGTTGGCTTGTGCGTCAGCCCCGCGCGCGCCCAGCTCAAGCAACTGCTCAAGATTACCCGCAGCGATTGGCGTCGACTGCTGCTGACTGGCGCCGCTGACCGATTGCGCGACCTGGAAAAACGTCTGGCTGAGCTGACGGATCTGCACCGGGCTGGCCAGCACGCGCTTGATTGGCCGTTGCAGCACCTGCGTCAGGTCCGCTTCCCAGGCGCGTACATAAGGTTGTGCGCTGGCCACGGTGACGCCGCTGGTATCGGCGGCCACCGCGAGGATGCCGTGGCGCCGGGCGAAGCCTGCAGACATCAGGCCGGTGAGGCGGGCGGGGTCGATCTCCAGGGGATCGATACGCAGGTACGGCTGCCCGGCCTGCCTGGCCAGCCATTGGCACAGGCTATCGAGGTCCAGGTGCTGGCCGGGATTAAGCAGGTCGGCAAGCTGCTGGCTGGCGATCCACTCCAGCGGGTGCTGGTCGTGCGGCACCGGCGGGCAATTGCCGCGATCAGCCGGGCTGATGCGTTGCTCGGCCAGCAGCTCGTCCAGCAGGGTGTTCAGGTCAAGCCAGCGATCTTCGCTAAGGTTGTGCATGGCTGCGGGCTTCCTTGCCGCGCCACCGACAGTGATGGCTTGAGCAAGGTTAGCGGCTGAGCCGGGGCTTCCCGCTGAACAAGGGTTACCAGGCTTTTCCGGCAGTGCTCAACTGCACTTCGCTTACGCAAATCAGGTTGCGCATTTTTTGCGCAATCAGCTCGGCGCGGTGCCAGCTAAGGCCGCTGATGCCAATCTCGACGTTGAGCAGGTCATCCTGCTGCTCGACATTCAAGCGATGTGGTACCAGAAATTGCAGGGCAAACAGGTTGAGCACCCGGCACAGGCTGTCGGGCTCGGCTTCGACCTGCAGTTGATAGCAGACATCGCTGTGGGCGTTGTTGGCGGCCCAGACATCGTGGCGCAAGGGCGTAAGGGGGCTGTCCAGCCGTTCGAGAGCGCTCATGGGTTTCTCCGCAGAAAGTGGAGAAATTTTTACATGCGGGCTGGGGTATTTCTTCTCTATGATCGTGCGATATTGCTCAATCTTGAATAGATCAATTCGCAGCTAATGACTTTGGAGAAATAATCATGCACAGCGAACTGGATGCTTATGACCGGCGCATCCTGGCCTTGCTGCAGGAAGATGCCTCGCTCTCCAGCGCACAGATCGCTGAGCGTGTAGGCCTGTCGCAGTCACCGTGCTGGCGGCGCATTCAGCGTCTGAAAGAGGAGGGGGTGATTCGCGCCCAGGTGACCCTGCTCGACCGCAAGAAGATCGGCCTGAACACGCAGATCTTCGCCGAGGTCAAACTCAACGCCCACGGGCGCTCCAACTTCACCGAGTTTACCGAGGCGATCCGCGGTTTTCCGGAAGTGTTGGAGTGTTATGTGCTGATGGGCGCAGTGGATTTTCTGCTGCGCATTGTCACCCCGGACATCGAAGCCTACGAACGGTTCTTTTTCGAAAAGCTGTCGATGGTGCCGGGGATCCAGGAGGTCAACTCGACCGTGGCCTTGTCCGAAATCAAGTCCACGACGAGTTTGCCGGTATTGCCTTGAGCCTTACTTGCGCAGCAGGTGTTTCCAGCCGCGGCTCTGGAACACGGCCATGGCCTGGTGGACGCGGGCTTCGAGCACTTCGTCGCTGATCGGCAGGTTGGCCAGTTCCTGGAGCTTGTTCAGCTCGCCGAACAGGCGGTCCAGGTCCGGGCTTTCCAGCACCTGGCGGGCATGATGTAGCCAGGCCAGCAGGCGCTCGATGCGCGGCAGCTGCTCGGCCAGGTCTTCGGGCTGGCGATGATACAGCGGCAGGTTGAGGGCCTTGGCTTCTTCGGCCAGCAGCACGTTCAGCCAGTTGGCCAGTTGTGCGGCGCCCTGGCGGTCGCCGCGCTTGTTGCGCTCGACGGTCCAGGCACGGGCCAGCAGCCAGCGCGAGGTCTCCAGGGAGAACTGGCCCCAGCGGGTTTCCAGCAGCTCCTCGGCGAACTGCTCGGGCGCTGCGCGGCGTACATCTTCGTCGTCGGCACCGGCGAGCACCAGCGGGCGCCAGTCTTCGAGCAGGGCGTCGAGGCTGTTGCGCAACTCGCGGGTGCTGGCGCGTGGGCCGGCCTGGCCGAGGCTGCTGGCCAGGGCACGCAGTTCCCAGAGGTTTTCGACCCAGTCTTGCAGCAGGCGCCAGTGACCGTTGAAACGGTACTGTTCGGCCAGGCGCTGGCTGCTGCCGAGCAACTGCCAGGCCAACGCGGCGAAGGCGTCGTCGAGGGTCATTTCGGCGTTCAGTTCGGCGGCTGGCAGGCTCAGGGCGTAGCTGCCGGCGTCGAGCAGGCGGTAGCCGCGCTCGGCCTTGCTGATGTCGCAGGGCATCAGCGGCAGCTTGGCTGACAGCTCGGCGGCCAGTTCCAGCAGGGCTTCGGGGGCGCCTTCGCGCAGCTCGAGCTCCAGCTCGCAGATCTCTTCTTTTTGCTTGCCGGCGACCACGGTGCCGAGGTCCAGGGCGGCTTCGATTACCACTTTGGCCTTGCCGCGGCCCCAGGCGACTTCGGCGTACTCACGGGTGAAATCGGTGGTGAACAGCGCCTTGATGGTTTTTTTGTCGACATCGGCCAGTTGCTCTGGCCAGCACTCGGCGTCGAGCTTTTTCAGGTCGAGCTTGGCCTTGGGCAACTGCCATTCGAACTCGTTGCGCTGGGACAGGCCGGCGACGCTCTGGCCGCGGGTCTTGAGGGTCTGGATGACCACCTCGCCGTCGCGGCGCAGGCGCAGGGCGACCTTGGCGGCGGCCAGGTCGCGCTCCGGAGTGTCGAAGTACTGGTTGAGCAGTTCGCGGCTTTGCCACCCGGACTTGTTGCGCTTGTTCAGCAATGGGTGTTCACGCAGGGCGGCGAGGGTCTCGCGGCTGACCCGCAGTTTGATTTCGGTTTCTTTATGCATTGCTGGGTAATCCAGGCTCGAATGACAGGGAGCGTCTTGGGGGTGCAGTGTACAGGAGTCGGCTCGCGGCGGTTTATTCCCGGTGCCGGATGGCCCTATGATGAGCTTCGCCCAAGGAGAAAGCGCATGCCGTTGCCATCGCTCAAAGAGCAGTTCGCCGCCCTGATCGCCGCGCCATCGGTCAGTTGTACCCAGCCGTCGCTGGATCAGTCCAACCGTGCGGTGATAGACCTGCTGGCCGGCTGGCTGGGGGACCTGGGTTTTGCCTGTGACATTCAGCAGGTGACCCCGGGCAAGTACAACCTGCTGGCGAGCTACGGCAGCGGCCCGGGCGGCCTGGTGCTGGCCGGGCACAGCGATACCGTGCCGTATGATCCCGAGCTGTGGCAGACCGACCCGCTCAAGCTGACCGAGGTCGACGGCCGCTGGGTGGGCCTGGGCAGTTGCGACATGAAGGGCTTCTTCGCCCTGATCATCGAGGCCGTGCAGCCGCTGCTGACGCATGACTTCAAGCAGCCATTGTTGATTCTCGCCACCTGTGACGAAGAGAGCTCGATGGCCGGCGCCCGCGCCCTGGCCGAGGCCGGACGGCCGCTGGGCCGTGCGGCGGTGATCGGCGAGCCGACCGGGCTCAAGCCGATCCGCCTGCACAAAGGGGTGATGATGGAGCGCATCGACATTCTTGGGCGCAGTGGCCATTCGTCCGATCCGAGCCTGGGCCACAGCGCGCTGGAGGCCATGCACCAGGTCATGGGCGAGCTAATGAGCCTGCGCCGGCAGTGGCAGCGGGAATACAACAATGCCCAGTTCAGCGTGCCGCAACCGACGATGAACTTCGGCTGCATCCACGGCGGCGACAACCCCAACCGCATCTGCGGGCAGTGCGCCCTGGAGTTCGACCTGCGCCCGCTGCCGGGCATGGACCCTGAAGTACTGCGCAACGCCATCCGGCACAAACTGGCGCCGCTGGCCGAGCAGCATCAGGTGCGCATCGACTACGCGCCGCTGTTCCCCGAGGTACCGCCGTTCGAGCAGGCCGCCGATGCGGAACTGGTACGGGTCGCCGAACGTCTTACCGGCCATCGCGCCGAAGCGGTAGCCTTTGGCACCGAAGCGCCTTATCTTCAGCGCCTGGGTTGCGAGACCCTGGTACTGGGCCCCGGCGACATCGCCTGCGCCCACCAGCCGGGCGAATACCTTGAAATGTCACGCTTGCAGCCTACCGTGCGTCTATTGCGTGAGTTGATCGAACATTATTGCCTCAGCCCGGTAATTGCCCGCTGAGCTGAACCGTTTTGCAGAGGAGATTGCGCGTGACGCCAAGCCTGTTCCGACGATAACCCTTCGAGCGCTGTGTGCTTTCCCGTTCTTGTCCCTATTTTCTACAGGCTCTCCGGTTATGCCCGAATACGTCAATTGGCTGCGTCATGCTTCGCCTTACATCAACGCCCACCGCGACTGCACCTTTGTGGTCATGCTGCCCGGTGACGGTGTCGAACACCCCAACTTCGGCAATATCGTTCACGACCTGGTGCTGCTGCACAGCCTTGGCGTGCGCCTGGTGCTGGTCCACGGCTCGCGCCCGCAGATCGAAAGCCGCCTGGCGGCCCGCGGCCTGACCCCGCACTACCACCGCGGCATGCGCATCACCGATGCGGCGACGCTTGAATGCGTGATCGATGCCGTAGGCCACTTGCGCATCGCCATCGAGGCGCGCCTGTCGATGGACATGGCCGCCTCGCCGATGCAGGGCTCACGCCTGCGCGTGGCTGCCGGCAACCTGGTTACCGCGCGGCCGATCGGCGTGGTCGAAGGCGTTGATTACCACCACACCGGCGAAGTGCGCCGGGTCGACCGCAAAGGTATCAATCGCCTGCTCGACGAGCGCTCTATCGTCCTGCTTTCGCCTTTGGGCTATTCGCCCACCGGCGAGATCTTCAACCTCGCCTGTGAAGACGTCGCCACTCGCGCCGCGATTGAACTGAATGCTGACAAGCTGCTGCTGTTCGGCGCCGAGCGCGGCCTGCTCGATGAACAGGGCCGGCTGGTACGCGAACTGCGCCCCCAGCAAGTGCCGGCGCACCTGCAGCGCCTGGGCAGCGACTACCAGGGCGAGCTGCTTGATGCCGCCGCCGAAGCCTGCCGGGGCGGTGTGGCGCGCAGTCATATCGTCAGCTATGGCGAAGATGGCGCCTTGCTCACCGAGCTGTTCACCCGCGATGGTGGCGGTACCCTGGTGGCCCAGGAGCAGTTCGAGAAGGTGCGTGAAGCCGCGATCGAGGATGTCGGCGGCTTGCTCGACCTGATCAGCCCGCTGGAGGAGCAGGGCATTCTCGTGCGCCGTTCGCGTGAGGTGCTGGAGCGTGAGATCGAGCAGTTCAGTGTGGTCGAGCGCGAGGGCATGATCATCGCCTGTGCGGCGCTGTACCCGATTGCCGATTCCGAAGCGGGCGAGCTGGCGTGCCTGGCGGTCAACCCGGAGTATCGCCACGGCGGTCGCGGTGACGAGCTGCTGGAACGGATCGAGACGCGGGCGCGGGAAATGGGGCTCAACACGCTGTTTGTGCTAACAACGCGGACAGCGCACTGGTTCCGCGAACGCGGCTTTGTGCCTAGCGGCGTCGAGCGGCTGCCGGCGGCGCGGGCATCGCTGTACAACTATCAGCGCAATTCGAAGATCTTCGAAAAAGCGCTGTAAAGCATCGCGGGTCAAGCCCGCTCCCACAGAAGATATTTGTGGGAGCGGGCTTGACCCGCGATAAGGCCCTCAAGCATCAAACGGTATGCAGATACCAGTTGTACTCAAGGTCGGAGATGGAGTGTTCGAACTCCTCCAGCTCGCTCTCTTTACAGGCCACGAAGATATCGATGTATTTCGGATCGATGTACCGGGCCAGGATCTCGCTGTCGTCCAGCTCGCGCAGGGCATCACGCAGGTTGTTCGGCAGGCTCTGCTCGTTCTGCTCGTAGGAGTTGCCTTCAACCGGTTCGCCCGGGTCGACCTTGTTGGTCAGGCCATGGTGAACACCGGCCAGTACAGCGGCCATCAGCAGGTACGGGTTGGCATCGGCACCGGCTACGCGGTGTTCGATGCGCACGGCGTCCGGGGTGCCGGTCGGCACGCGCAGGGCCACGGTACGGTTGTCCAGGCCCCAGCTAGGCGAGTTCGGCACGTAGAACTGGGCACCAAAACGGCGGTACGAGTTGACGTTCGGGCACAGGAACGCCATCGACGCCGGTAGGGTCTCGAGCACACCGCCGATCGCGTGACGCAGTGCGGCGTTCTGCTCGGGATCCTCGCTGGTGAAGATGTTCTTGCCATCTTTGTCCAGCACCGAGATATGGACATGCAGACCATTACCCGCCTGGCCCGGGTAGGGCTTGGCCATGAAGGTGGTGTCCATCTCATGGTCGTAGGCAATGTTCTTGATCAGGCGCTTGAGCAGTACCGCGTAGTCGCAGGCCTTCATCGGGTCGGCAACGTGGTGCAGGTTGACTTCGAACTGTGCCGGGGCGCTTTCCTTGACGATGGCGTCAGCCGGAATGCCTTGTTCCTTGGCACCCTCGAGGATGTCCTGGAGGCAGTCGACGTATTCGTCGAGGTCATCGATCAGGTAGACCTGGGTCGAGATCGGGCGTTTGCCGGAGATCGGCGAGCGCGGCGGTTGCGGGCGGCCGTTCACGTTCTCCTGGTCGATCAGGTAGAACTCAAGCTCGAATGCGGCGCAGATGGTCAGGCCCAGCTCGTCGAACTTGCTCACGACCTGGCGCAGGACTTCCCGCGGGTCAGCGAAGAACGGTTCGCCTTCGAGCTCGTGCATGGTCATCAGCAGTTGCGCGGTCGGGCGCTTTTGCCAGGGCTCGTTGGACAGGGTGTCCGGGATTGGATAGCAGATGCGGTCGGCATCGCCGATGTCCAGGCCAAGGCCGGTGCTTTCGACGGTCGAGCCGTTGATATCCAGGGCGAAGAGGGAGGCCGGCAGGTTGATGCCTTTCTCGTAAACCTTGTGGAGGCTGGTGCGCTCGATGCGCTTGCCGCGCACCACACCATTCATATCTGCAATCAGAAGGTCAACGTAGAGAACCTCAGGATGTTCCTTAAGGAACGCGTTCGCTTCGTTAAGCTGAACGGCACGCGGGGGTACCGACATGATGCAACACCTTTGTTGTTAAAAATATCAATCAATGGGGGCTTGCAGGTTCAGTCAATCGGAAAGCCTTGCTGAAGTCAAGCCAGCCCCATGATGCCCTAAAATGGCCCTCAAGCGGCATTTTTGCTGCAATTGGGGGCGCCGACAAGGGCTGCTTTCGTACGGTAACGGCGATCTTGAGCGGGCCGTGTTCTATTTTTTACGGGGGTGTTGTGTAAAAAAATGAACAAGGCTAAGCTCGGTGGCAACCCATAACACCAATAATACCGGGGGTTACATGTCACGCCTGCCGACAACCGGCATCATCGCCCGCCGTTCACAGAACGGTTTGCACGCATTCCTCGCGGGTGGGTTGCGCCCTGCGCCAGCACCTTGCGCCCCGGCTGAAATAATTGACGGCCCAGGCGTCCTGCCTGCTGTCGACGCTACTTCGAATGACCTCTGCCATCACTATAGCGGGCTCGTCAGCCTTGCGGGAACTGCCCGTTGCGGCCTCCCTGCGCCTGACTTTTGCTTTAGCCCCGTGGGGCATCCAGAATGTCTGGGACGGCCCACTCCGGGTCACGTCCTGACGTCAGTCCAGACATTTACCTCCTGAGGTATTTATGAGTAGCAACCTCGACCAGCTCACCGATTGGTTGAAAGAACACAAGATCACCGAAGTCGAGTGCCTGATCAGCGACCTCACCGGTATCACCCGCGGCAAGATCTCGCCGACCAACAAGTTCATCGCCGAAAAAGGCATGCGCCTGCCCGAGAGCGTGTTGCTGCAGACCGTGACCGGCGACTATGTCGATGACGACATCTATTACGAACTGCTCGACCCGGCCGACATCGACATGATCTGCCGCCCCGACGAGAACGCGGTGTTTCTCGTGCCCTGGGCCATCGAGCCGACCGCCCAGGTGATCCACGACACCTACGACAAGCAGGGCAACCCGGTCGAGCTGTCGCCGCGCAACGTGCTCAAGAAGGTTTTGAAGCTCTACGCCGACAAGGGCTGGCAGCCGATCGTGGCGCCAGAGATGGAGTTCTACCTGACCAAGCGCTGCGAAGACCCGGACTTCCCCCTGCAGCCGCCGATTGGCCGCTCCGGGCGCCCGGAAACCGGTCGCCAGTCCTTCTCTATTGAAGCGGCCAACGAATTCGACCCGCTGTTCGAGGACGTCTACGACTGGTGCGAGCTGCAGAACCTGGACCTCGACACGCTGATCCACGAAGACGGCACGGCGCAGATGGAAATCAACTTCCGTCACGGGAATGCCTTGTCGCTGGCCGACCAGATTCTGGTGTTCAAGCGCACCATGCGCGAGGCTGCGCTCAAGCACAACGTCGCCGCCACCTTCATGGCCAAGCCGATGACCGGCGAGCCGGGCAGCGCCATGCACCTGCACCAGAGCATCATCGACGTGCACACCGGCAAGAACATCTTCTCGGACGAAGACGGGCGCATGAGCGAGCTGTTCCTCAACCACGTCGGCGGCCTGCAGAAGTTCATCCCGGTGGTGCTGCCGCTGTTCGCCCCCAACGTCAACTCGTTCCGCCGCTTCCTGCCCGACACCTCGGCGCCGGTGAACGTCGAGTGGGGCGAAGAGAACCGTACCGTCGGCCTGCGCGTACCGGATGCCGGCCCGCAGAACCGCCGGGTCGAGAACCGCCTGCCAGGCGCCGACGCCAACCCCTACCTGGCGATCGCCGCCAGCCTGCTGTGCGGTTTCATCGGCATGGTCGAAGGCATCAAACCGAGCGCGCCGGTACAGGGTCGTGGTTACGAGCGGCGCAACCTGCGCCTGCCGCTGACCATCGAGGACGCCCTCGAGCGCATGGAAAACTGCAAGGCCCTGGAACCCTACCTGGGCAAGAAATTCATTACCGGCTACGTCGCCACCAAACGCGCCGAGCATGAAAACTTCAAACGCGTAATCAGCTCCTGGGAACGTGAGTTCCTGCTGTTTGCGGTCTGATCAACCCGGAGCCGCAGGACCGCGGCCGTCAACAAACGGAGAAGCACATGAGCGTCAACAACCCGCAAACCCGTGAGTGGCAAACCCTTAGCAGTGAGCATCACCTGGCACCTTTCAGTGACTACCAACAGCTGAAAGAGAAGGGGCCGCGGATCATCACCAAAGCCGAGGGCGTGCACCTGTGGGACAGCGAGGGCAACAAAATCCTCGATGGCATGGCGGGCCTGTGGTGCGTGGCGGTCGGTTATGGCCGTGAAGAGCTGGTTGAAGTGGCCGCCAAGCAGATGCGCGAGCTGCCGTACTACAACCTGTTCTTCCAGACTGCCCACCCACCGGCACTGGAGCTGGCCAAGGCGGTTACCGCCGTGGCGCCCAAGGGCATGACCCATGTGTTCTTCACCGGTTCCGGTTCTGAAGGCAACGACACCAACCTGCGCATGGTCCGCCATTACTGGGCGCTCAAGGGCAAGCCGCAGAAACAGGTGATCATTGGCCGTATCAATGGCTATCACGGCTCCACCGTGGCCGGCGCCGCCCTGGGCGGCATGAGCGGCATGCATGCCCAGGGTGGCACGCTGCCGGGCATCGAGCACATCCCGCAGCCATACTGGTTCGGTGAGGGCGGTGACATGACCCCGGACGAATTCGGGGTCTGGGCTGCCGAGCAGCTGGAAAAGAAAATCCTCGAAGTCGGCGAAGACAAGGTCGCCGCCTTTATTGCCGAGCCGATCCAGGGCGCCGGCGGGGTGATCATTCCGCCAGAAACCTACTGGCCGAAGATCAAGGAGATCCTCGCCAAGTACGACATCCTGTTCATTGCCGACGAAGTGATCTGTGGCTTCGGTCGCACTGGCGAGTGGTTCGGTTCCGATTACTACGACCTCAAGCCCGACCTGATGACCATCGCCAAGGGCCTGACCTCCGGTTACATCCCCATGGGCGGTGTGATCGTACGTGACGAAGTGGCCAAGGTGCTTAGCCAAGGCGGCGACTTCAACCACGGCTTCACTTACTCCGGCCACCCGGTGGCGGCGGCGGTAGGCCTGGAAAACCTGCGGATTCTGCGCGACGAGAAGATCATCGAGCGGGTTCAGGCCGAAACGGCACCGTATTTGCAGAAACGTCTGCGTGAGCTCAACGATCACCCGCTGGTGGGCGAAGTGCGTGGCCTGGGCATGCTCGGTGCCATCGAGCTGGTCAAGGACAAGGCCACCCGTGCCCGTTACGAAGGCCAGGGTGCGGGCATGATCTGCCGCCAGTTCTGCTTCGACAACGGCCTGATCATGCGCGCCGTGGGCGACACCATGATCATCGCGCCGCCGCTGGTGATCAGCCACGCCGAGATCGACGAGCTGGTGGAAAAGGCGCGCAAATGCCTGGACCTGACGCTCGAAGCGCTGAAATAGCCAGGTGCTAGGCTAGCGTAATGGCATCAATGGGTTTCAAGGCGCCTCTGTTGTTGAAAGAGCGCCTTGTAACTTGCCAGACTAGCGGCTGTTTCAGTCGCTCGGAGCTTGCGCCGAATAAGCCGGCCGCTGAACAGATGGCTAAATAAAAAATTCTGGAGCATTACGCATGAAGAAATTGGGCAAGACGTTGTTGGCCGTGTCCCTGATGGGCGCCATGGCCAGTGCTGTTCAGGCGGATGACAAAGTACTGCACGTCTATAACTGGTCCGACTACATCGCACCAGACACCGTCGCCAAGTTCGAGAAACAGTCCGGTATCAAGGTCGTCTACGACGTCTTCGACAGCAACGAAACCCTCGAAGCCAAGTTGCTGGCAGGCAAGTCCGGTTACGACGTGGTGGTACCGTCGAACAACTTCCTGGCCAAGCAGATCAAGGCTGGCGTCTATCAGGAGCTGGACAAGTCCAAGCTGCCAAACTGGAAGAACCTCGACGAAGACCTGCTCAAGGCCGTTGGCGATGCCAGCGACCCGGGCAACAAGCATGCGTTCCCGTACATGTGGGGCTCCATCGGCATCGGCTACAACCCGGAGAAGGTCAAGGCGGCGCTGGGCGTCGACAAGATCGATTCCTGGGACGTGGTGTTCAAGCCGGAAAACATCGCCAAGCTCAAAAGCTGCGGCGTGAGCTTCCTCGATGCCCCGACCGAGATGATTCCGGCGGCGCTGCACTACCTGGGCAAGCCGACCAACAGCACGAAAAAAGAAGACCTCAAAGCCGCCGAAGACCTGTTCCTCAGCGTGCGTCCTTCGATCGGCTACTTCCACTCCTCCAAGTACATCTCGGACCTGGCCAACGGCAACATCTGCGTGGCCGTAGGTTATTCGGGTGACCTGGAGCAGTCCAAGGCTCGTGCCCACGAAGCCGGCGACAAGGTCAAGCTCGACTACATCATTCCGAAAGAAGGCGCCGGTACCTTCTACGACATGGTTGCCATCCCTAAAGATGCCGTCAACGTCGAGGCTGCCTACAAGTTCATGGACTTCCTGATGCAACCGGAAGTCATGGCCGAGATCACCAATGCCGTCCGTTTCCCGAACGGCAACAAGGCGGCCACCGCACTGGTGGACAAGGACATCTCGGGCGATCCGAGCATCTACCCACCGGCTGATGTGAAGAAGCAGCTGTACGCAATTGCTGACCCGGGTGCCAAGGCCCAGCGCGAAATCACGCGCAGCTGGACCAAGATCAAGTCGGGCAAGTAACAGCGGTGACCTCCCTGGGCGCGGTGTAAATCCCGCCCGGGGAGCATGAAAGCACAAATTTTTTTTGCGGCATGAGTGCATCGAAGGTAAGTTGCGCGCCGGTTTGCTTATCCGGCAGGTATTTCTGCCGTTTGCCACGGGCACATTTGTGAGGACCTCCCACTTGTCTATTTCTGTATTTCGCAAGGCCATGTTGGCTGGAGCGGGTCTGACGCTGGCGATCAGCGTCCAAGCGGCGCCCACGGTGCACATTTATAACTGGTCCGACTACATCGGTCAGACCACCCTCGCGGACTTCGAAAAAGCCACTGGCATCAAGCCGGTGCAAGATGTCTTCGACTCCAACGAAACCCTGGAAGGCAAACTGCTGGCCGGTCGCACCGGCTATGACGTGGTGGTGCCGTCCAACCATTTCCTCGGCAAGCAGATCAAGGCGGGCGCGTTTCAGAAGCTCGACAAGGCGCTGCTGCCAAACTATGCGAACCTCGACCCGGCGCTGATGAAGCGCCTGGAAAAGAACGACCCGGGCAACCAGTACGCCGTCCCCTACCTGTGGGGCACCAATGGCATCGGCTATAACGTCGACAAGGTCAAGGCGGCGCTGGGTACCGACAAGATCGATTCCTGGGCCGTGCTGCTCGAGCCGGAGAACATCAAGAAGCTCTCCAAGTGCGGAGTCGCGTTCCTCGACTCGGCCGACGAGATGCTCCCGGCGGTGCTCAACTATATGGGGCGCGACCCCAACAGCACCAACCCCAAGGACTACGCCGATGCCGAGAAAAAGCTGCTGGCCGTGCGTCCCTACGTGACCTACTTCCACTCCTCCAAGTACATCTCCGACCTTGCCAACGGCGACATCTGCGTGGCTGCCGGTTTCTCCGGCGATGTATTCCAGGCCAAGTCCCGCGCCGAAGAAGCCGGCAAGGGCGTCAAGGTGGCCTATGCGATTCCCAAGGAAGGCGGCAACCTCTGGTTCGACATGCTGGCGATCCCCAAGGACTCCAAGAATGTCAAAGAGGCCCATGCCTTCATCAACTATTTGCTGCAGCCTGAGGTAATTGCCCAGGTCAGTGATTACGTCGGTTACGCCAACCCGAACCCCAAGGCTGGCGATCTGATGGACCAGAGCGTGCGAACCGACGCAGCGGTTTACCCACCGCAAGAAGTGCTGGACAAGTTGTACGTCAACTCCGAGCTGCCTCCCAAGGTGCAACGGTTGATGACCCGTAGCTGGACCAAGGTCAAGTCGGGCAAGTAAAAATCCAGGGTCCGTCACGGCAGGGGCGGACGCAAAAAATCTTGTTGGGAGTTTCACAAATGGCAGTTGCCTCCGGTGCCTATAAGAAAGCCCTCGAGGGCGACCAGCAACCTAAACAGGTGCTGGTCAAAATCGACCGGGTCACGAAAAAGTTCGACGAAACGGTCGCCGTGGACGATGTGTCCCTGGAAATCAAGAAGGGCGAGATCTTCGCCCTGCTCGGTGGTTCCGGTTCGGGCAAATCCACCTTGCTGCGCATGCTCGCCGGCTTCGAACGGCCCACCGAAGGGCGCATTTTCCTCGATGGCGTAGACATCACCGATATGCCGCCCTACGAGCGGCCGATCAACATGATGTTCCAGTCGTACGCATTGTTCCCGCACATGACCGTGGCGCAGAACATCGCCTTCGGCCTGCAGCAGGACCGCATGCCCAGGTCTGAGATCGACGCCCGCGTGGCCGAGATGCTCAAGCTGGTGCACATGACCCAGTACGCCAAGCGCAAGCCGCACCAGCTCTCCGGTGGCCAGCGTCAGCGTGTGGCCCTGGCCCGTTCGCTGGCCAAGCGGCCGAAACTGCTGCTGCTCGATGAGCCGATGGGCGCGCTGGACAAGAAGCTGCGCTCGCAGATGCAACTGGAGCTGGTGGAGATCATCGAGCGGGTCGGCGTGACCTGTGTGATGGTGACCCACGATCAGGAAGAGGCCATGACCATGGCCCAGCGCATCGCCATCATGCACCTGGGCTGGATTGCCCAGATCGGCAGCCCGATCGACATCTATGAAACCCCGACCAGCCGCCTGGTTTGCGAGTTCATCGGCAACGTCAACCTGTTCGAGGGCGAAGTGGTCGACGATGCCGAAGGCCACGCGGTGATCGCCAGCCCCGAGCTTGAGCGCAAGATCTACGTCGGCCACGGTGTCACCACTTCGGTGGAAGACAAGCGCATCACCTACGCCCTGCGCCCGGAAAAACTGCTGGTGACCACCGAGCAGCCGACCTGCGAGCACAACTGGTCGCGCGGCAAGGTCCACGACATCGCCTACCTGGGTGGCCATTCGGTGTTCTACGTCGAGCTGCCTGGCGGCAAGATCGTCCAGTCGTTCGTTGCCAACGCCGAGCGCCAGGGCACCCGGCCGACCTGGGACGACCAGGTCTACGTCTGGTGGGAGGATGACAGCGGCGTGGTACTGCGCTCATGAACGCCCGCAAGCTCAAGCGAGCCTTCAACCGAATAAAGCCCGAGGGGCGCCATGTGGTGATCGGCGTGCCGTTCATCTGGCTGTTCCTGTTCTTCATGCTGCCGTTCTTCATCGTTCTGAAGATCAGCTTCGCCGAAGCCGACGTGGCGATCCCGCCGTACACCGAGATCTACAGCTACGTCGAAGACAAGGTGCAGCTGGTGCTCAACCTGGCCAACTATGGCCTGTTGACCGAAGACGAACTGTACATCTCGGCGTACCTGGGGTCGTTGAAGATGGCCTTCGTCAGCACGCTGCTGTGCCTGCTGATCGGCTATCCGATGGCCTACGCCATCGCCAACGCCCGCAAGGAAACCCAGACGGTACTGTTGCTGCTGATCATGATGCCGACCTGGACCGCAATCCTGATCCGCGTCTATGCCTGGATGGGCATCCTCAGCAACAACGGCCTGCTTAACGCCCTGCTGCTGTGGCTGGGCTGGATCGATCAGCCGTTGCAGATCCTCAACACCAACCTTGCGGTGTATATCGGCGTGGTCTATTCGTACCTGCCGTTCATGATCCTGCCGCTCTACGCCAACCTGGTGAAGCATGACCAGAGCCTGCTTGAAGCCGCCTCGGACCTGGGTTCGAGCACCTTCAACAGCTTCTGGAAAATCACCGTGCCGCTGTCGAAGAACGGCATCATCGCCGGCTGCATGCTGGTGTTCATTCCGGTGGTGGGCGAGTTCGTCATTCCTGAGCTGCTTGGCGGCCCGGAAACCCTGATGATCGGTAAAGTGCTCTGGCAAGAGTTCTTCAACAACCGTGACTGGCCGGTGGCCTCTGCCCTGGCGGTAGTGATGCTGGCGATCCTGATCGTACCGATCCTGCTCTTCAACCGTAGTCAGGCCAAAGAGATGGAGGGCAGGGCATGAAGCGTTTCAGTTTCTCCAAATTGATGTTGGTCCTGGGCCTGCTGTTCATCTACCTGCCCATGCTGATCCTGGTGATCTACTCGTTCAACGCCTCCAAGCTGGTGACGGTGTGGGGCGGCTGGTCGGTGAAGTGGTACGTCGGCCTGCTCGACAACACCCAGTTGATGGGCTCGGTGATGCGCTCGCTGGAGATCGCCTGCTACACCGCGATCGCCGCCGTGGCGCTGGGCACCCTGGCCGCCTTCGTGCTGACCCGGGTCACCCGCTTCAAGGGCCGCACGCTGTTCGGTGGCCTGGTTACCGCACCGTTGGTAATGCCCGAGGTGATCACCGGTCTGTCGCTGTTGCTGCTGTTCGTGGCCATGGCGCAGATGATCGGCTGGCCGCAGGAGCGTGGCATCGTCACCATCTGGATCGCCCACACCACCTTCTGCGCAGCCTATGTGGCGGTAGTGGTGTCGGCGCGCCTGCGTGAGCTCGACCTGTCGATCGAAGAAGCGGCCATGGACCTCGGTGCCCGGCCGTGGAAGGTGTTCTTCCTGATCACCATCCCGATGATCGCACCGTCGCTGGCAGCGGGCGGGATGATGTCCTTTGCCCTGTCGCTGGATGACCTGGTACTGGCCAGCTTCGTCTCGGGCCCGGGTTCGACCACCCTGCCGATGGAAGTCTTCTCTGCCGTGCGTCTGGGCGTGAAGCCGGAAATCAACGCCGTGGCCAGCCTGATCCTGCTCAGCGTGTCGCTGGTGACCTTCATGGTCTGGTACTTCAGCCGTCAGGCCGAAGAGCGTCGCCGTCGGGCGATCCAGCAGGCTATCGAAGAAAGCGCTGCCGACTCGTGGAAACAACCGGACGTGCGTCGCGCGCCGGCGCCGGTTTCGGCGTGATCTGAAACCCTTCGCGGGGCAAGCCCGCTCCTACAAATGGGCAGGAGCGGGCTTGCCCCGCGATTGGTTTTCACTCCGGCCAGTGCCAGGCCGGCTCGTCGAGCATCCCCTGACCGGCAACGCGGGTCTGCCCCAGCACCTTCTCCAGCACGATCGAATTGCAGCTCGCATCCTGTTCCAGCGCTGCCACCAGGCGGCGTGCATGTGACACCACCCACACCTGACACTGCTCCGAGGCGCGAACGATCAAGCGCGCCAACGCTGGCAGCAAATCCGGGTGCAAGCTGGTTTCCGGCTCGTTCAGCACCATCATGGTCGGCGGCCTTGGCGTCAGCAGCGCGGCGACCAGCAGCAGGTAGCGCAAGGTACCGTCCGATAGCTCGGCGGCGCTCAGCGGCCGCAACAAGCCCTCTTGATGAAACAACACCCCGAACGCCCCACCCGGCACTGCATCGATCTCCAGGCGTGCGCCCGGGAAGGCATCGGCGATGGTTGCCTGCAAGGCCTGCGGGTCGCCGATCTCGATGATGGTCTGCAGCGCGGCGGCCAGGTCGCGGCCGTCGTGGTGCAGTACCGGCGTGCGCGTACCCAGTTGCCGGCGGCGGGCCGGGGCATCACGGTCGGTGCGAAAGTGATCGTAGAAGCGCCAGCCACGGATGCGCTCGCGCAGCAGCAACACCTCCGGTGAGGAGCGCAGGTTGCCGACCTGGTCGAACAGGCTGTCGAAGCTCGGCGTGTGCTGCGCCAGCACCTCCCATTGGCGGCCTTCACGGACCTTGACCATCGGCCCCTGGCGGTCCACCAGCAGGCTGGCCGGGCGGTACAACGGACCTGCCCAGATGCTTTCGCGCTTGATCTGCGGGTCGAGGGCGAAAGATGACCTGCTCGGCTCCGGCAGGCCGAGACCGATGGCGTAGCCGAATTCTTCGTCGCCAAAGCCCAGGCGCAAGCGCCGTGCATGCTGGCGCGGGCCGCCCTGGATGGCGACTTCGCCGTTGCTCATGCGCCGGCTGATCTGCTCGGGGCCGGCCCAGAACGTCGACTCCAGCCCGCCCTCCACCGCCAGGGCGTTGACCACACCGCCTTGCGCCGTTTCGGCGAGCAGGCGCAGGGCCTTGTACAGGTTGGACTTGCCGCTGCCGTTGGGCCCGGTGATGACGTTAAGGCGTGCCAGTGGCAGTACCAGGTGATTGATCGAGCGGTAGTTGGCGACAGCCAGGGTGGTCAGCATGGCAGCGTCCATTCAGGTAAAGAGGGCAGTATCGCCGATTCCGCGTGGTGAACGAATTGTGTACACCGACAAGCGATCAAGGGAACCCTGATCTACGCTAACACTCGCATTCCTAAATAGATCTGGCACATGCAAGGAGCCTGCATGAGGGTGTTGCGTCCTTTATCGCTCGTCTGCCTGGGGGTGTCGCTGGTGCTGACGGGATGCGGGGAGAAAAAAGCCCCTGAAGCCGAACTGCCCAGGGTTGGTGTTCAACGTGTTCAGCCCAGTGATTTCGCAGCGTCCGTAACCCTGACCGGCGATGTTCAGGCGCGGGTGCAGACCGATCTTTCCTTTCGCGTGGGCGGCAAGATCATTGCCCGCAGCGTCGATGTCGGCGATCACATCAAGGCCAACCAGGTACTGGCCAGGCTTGACCCCAAGGACCTGCAGACCAACGTCGACTCGGCCAAGGCCGAGGTCTTCGCCGAGCAGGCGCGCGTGACCCAGACTGCCGCGGCCTTTGTTCGCCAGCAAAAACTGTTGCCCAAGGGCTACACCAGCCAGAGCGAGTACGACTCGGCCGAAGCCGCCTTGCGCAGCAGCCAGAGCGCACTCAAGGCCGCCCAGGCGCAACTGGCCAACGCCCGAGAGCAGTTGAGCTACACCGCGCTGGTCGCCGAGGCGGACGGGGTGATCACCGAGCGCCAGGCCGAGGTCGGCCAGGTGGTTCAGGCCACGGTGCCGATCTTCAGCCTGGCCCGCGATGGTGAGCGCGATGCGGTGTTCAATGTCTACGAAGCCTTGCTGGTGGCCCCGGCCACCCGTGAGGCAATCAAGGTCAGCCTGGTGGATAACCCGAAAATCCAGGCTCAGGGTTACATCCGTGAGGTCACCCCGACGGTTTCGGCGCAAAGCGGCACGGTGCAGGTCAAGGTGGCATTGAATGATGTGCCGCCCGGCATGGACCTGGGCTCGCCAGTTACTGCCACCGGCAAAGTTCAGGGCAAGCCGAGCGTAGAGTTGCCCTGGTCAGCGCTGACCAAAGACCTGCATGAGCCGGCGGTGTGGCTGGTGGGCGAGGGTGACAAGGTGCGCTTGCAGAAGGTCAAGGTGATGCGCTACCTGACCGGCAAGGTGGTGGTGGGCGATGGCCTCAAAGGTGGGGAAACCGTTGTGGTAACGGGCGGGCAACTGCTAAATCCGGGCATGCAGGTGGAAATCGCGCCGCTCAAGGACAGCGGGGTGGCGCAATGAAAGCAATCACGTTTGTCTTGGGCGGCGTACTACTGCTCGTAGGTTGCGGCAAGCAAGCCAGTGCGCCAGAACCTGTGCGACCAGTGCTGTCGGTCATTGCCCAGCCACAGGTACAGGCCAATCTTGGACGTTTCGCTGGCAGCATCCAGGCCCGTTTTGAAAGCACCCTGGGCTTTCGTGTGGGGGGCCGGATTGCCCGGCGCTGGGTCGATGTCGGCAGTCAAGTGCAACCAGGCGATGTGCTTGCCAGCCTTGATCCCACCGACCAGCGCAACCAGTTGCGCGCCGCTGAGGGCGACCTGGCGAAGATCCAGGCGCAGTGGATCAACGCCCAGGCCAACGCCCGACGTCAGCAGCAGTTGTTTGATCGCGGCGTGGGTGCGCAAGCCCAGCTGGACATCGCGCAGACCGACCTGAAGACCACTGGAGCCTCCCTCAAGCAGGCGCGGGCGGCGGTTGACCAGGCCCGTGATCAACTGGGTTACAGCGAGCTGAAGGCCGACCATGGCGCCGTAGTCACCAATTGGCAGGCCGAGGCCGGGCAAACGGTGAGTGCCGGCCAGGCCGTGGTGACCCTGGCGCGACCGGATATCAAGGAAGCGGTGATCGACCTGCCGACCAGCCTGGCCGAGCAATTGAACACGCAGCTTCAGTTCCTGGTGGCCTCGCAACTGGACCCGGATATCAACACCACAGCAACCCTGCGTGAGCTGGAGCCGCAGGCCGATGCCACCACGCGCACCCGTCGCGCCCGCCTGACCTTGGTCGATACGCCGAATGCGTTCCGTCTCGGCACGGCTATCAGCGTCACCCTGACCTCGGCGGTTTCGCCACGCACCGAACTGCCGGCGTCGGCCTTGCTCGAAAGCGACGGCAAGACCCGGGTATGGGTGGTCGATCCGCAGCAAAAAACCGTCGCCACACGTGATGTGAAGCTGCTTGAGCGTACCCCCGGCAGCGTAGTGCTGGCCTCGGGCGTACAGCCTGGCGAGCGAGTAGTAACCGCCGGTGTAAACAGTCTCAAACCGGGCCAGAAGGTCATCGTCGACGAGGAAGACCCGCAATGAATGGAAGCTTCAACCTGTCGGAGTGGGCGCTGAAGCACCAATCCTTTGTCTGGTACCTGATGTTCGTCGGCTTGCTGATGGGCGTGTTTTCCTACATGAACCTGGGGCGTGAGGAAGACCCTTCGTTCACCATCAAGACCATGGTCATTCAGACCCGCTGGCCGGGTGCGACCCAGGATGAAACCCTGTACCAGGTCACCGACCGCATCGAAAAGAAGCTCGAAGAGCTGGACTCCCTCGACTATGTGAAAAGCTACACCCGCCCTGGCGAGTCGACCGTTTACGTCAACCTGCGCGACACCACCAAGGCGGCGGACATCCCGCAGATCTGGTATCAGGTGCGCAAGAAGATCCAGGATATTCGCGGCGAGTTTCCACAAGGCATTCAGGGCCCGGGTTTCAACGATGAGTTCGGTGACGTGTTCGGCTCGATCTACGCCTTTACCGCCGATGGCCTGAGCATGCGCCAGCTGCGCGACTACGTCGAACAGGTGCGCGCCGAGATCCGTGAAGTGCCCAACCTGGGCAAGGTGGAAATGATCGGCACCCAGGACGAGGTGCTCTACCTGAACTTCTCGACCCGCAAGCTGGCGTCGTTCGGCATCGACCAGCGCCAGGTATTGCAGGCCCTGCAGAGCCAGAACGCAGTCACCCCGGCCGGGGTGATCGAGGCCGGTCCCGAGCGCATTTCGGTACGCACCACCGGGCAGTTCGCTTCGGAAAAAGACCTGGAAGCGGTCAACCTGCGGATAAACGACCGTTTTTTCCGCCTGGCGGATATCGCCGAGATCCAGCGAGGCTTTGTCGACCCACCCGCGCCGATGTTTCGCTACAACGGCCAGACCGCCATTGGTCTTGCCATCGGCATGAAGGCCGGCGGCAACATCCAGGTGTTCGGTGCCGACCTGCACAAGATGATGGACCGCGTGGTCTCCGAGTTGCCGGTTGGTGTTGGCGTGCATACGGTGTCTGACCAGGCGGTGGTAGTAGAGGAGGCCGTGGGCGGCTTTACCAGCGCCCTGTTCGAGGCGGTGGTGATCGTCCTGGTGGTCAGCTTCATCAGCCTCGGGGTACGCGCCGGTCTGGTGGTGGCCTGTTCGATTCCGCTGGTGCTGGCCATGGTCTTCATCTTCATGGAATACAGCGGCATCACCATGCAGCGGATCTCCCTGGGCGCGCTGATCATTGCCCTGGGCCTGTTGGTGGACGATGCGATGATCACCGTCGAGGTCATGGTCACGCGCCTGGAAATGGGCGAGTCCAAGGAGCAGGCAGCCACCTTCGCCTACACCTCGACCGCCTTTCCGATGCTTACCGGTACCCTGGTGACGGTCGCGGGCTTCGTGCCGATCGGCCTCAATGCCAGCTCGGCAGGGGAGTACACCTACACCCTGTTCGCGGTGATCGCGGCCGCCTTGCTGGTGTCCTGGGTGGTGGCCGTAGTATTTGCCCCGGTACTCGGCGTGCATATCCTCAGCACCAAGGTCAAACCGCACAGCGAAGAGCCGGGGCGTATCGGCAAGGCCTTTGGCAACAGCCTGCTGTGGTGCATGCGTCATCGCTGGCTGACCATCATCGGCACTGTGTTGCTGTTCGTGCTGGCGGTGTTCTGCATGCGATTCGTGCAGAACCAGTTCTTCCCGTCCTCGGACCGCCCGGAAATTCTCGTCGACCTCAACCTGCCGCAAAACGCCTCGATCGAGGAAACCCGCAAGGCGGTGGATCGCCTGGAAGCGACGCTCAAGGGCGACCCGGATATCGTGCGCTGGAGCACTTACATCGGCCAGGGCGCGATCCGTTTCTACCTGCCGCTGGACCAGCAACTGCAGAACCCGTACTACGCCCAGCTGGTGATTGTCAGCAAAGGCCTGGAGTCGCGCGAGGCATTGATGGCGCGCCTGCAAAAGCGTCTGCGTGAAGACTTCGTCGGCATTGGCAGCAACGTCCAGTCACTGGAAATGGGCCCGCCGGTCGGGCGACCAATCCAGTACCGGGTCAGCGGCAAGGACATCGATGAAGTGCGCAAGCACGCCATTGCCCTGGCCTCGCTGCTCGACCAGAACGAGCACATCGGCGAGATGATTTACGACTGGAACGAGCCGGGCAAGGTGCTGCGGGTCGAGATCGCCCAAGACAAGGCGCGCCAGCTCGGGTTGTCGTCCGAAGACGTGGCCAATGTGATGAACAGCATCGTCAGCGGCGCGCCGGTGACCGAGGTCAACGACAACATCTACCTGATCGACGTCATCGCGCGCGCCGTAGACAGCGAGCGCGGCACGCCGCAGACCCTGCAAAACCTGCAGATCGTCACCCCCAACGGCACCTCGATCCCGCTGCTGGCCTTCGCCACCGTGCGCTATGAGCTGGAACAGCCGCTGGTATGGCGTCGCGACCGCAAACCGACCATCACCATCAAGGCCTCGGTGCGCGGCGAAATCCAGCCGACCGACCTGGTGGCCGAGCTCAAGCCGCAGATCGACGAATTCGCCAGCAAACTGCCGGTGGGTTACGCCGTGGCCACCGGCGGTACCGTAGAAGAAAGCGGCAAGGCCCAGGGCCCGATCGCCAAGGTGGTGCCGCTGATGCTGTTCATGATGGGCACCTTCCTGATGATCCAGCTGCACAGCGTGCAGAAGCTGTTCCTGGTCGCCAGCGTGGCGCCGCTGGGCTTGATCGGCGTGGTCCTGGCGCTGGTGCCGACCGGCACGCCGATGGGCTTTGTGGCGATCCTGGGGATTCTTGCGCTGATCGGCATCATCATCCGCAACTCGGTGATCCTGGTGACCCAGATCGACGAGTACGAAGCCCAGGGCTACTCGCCCTGGGATGCGGTGCTGGAAGCGACCAACCACAGGCGCCGGCCGATTTTGCTGACTGCGGCAGCGGCGAGCCTGGGCATGATCCCGATCGCCCGCGAAGTGTTCTGGGGGCCGATGGCCTACGCCATGATCGGCGGGATCATCGTCGCCACCTTGCTGACCCTGCTGTTTTTGCCGGCGCTGTACGTGGCCTGGTACAAGATCCGCGAGCCGCAGCGCCAGTGATTACGCCATCGCGGGTCCAGCCCGCTCCCACAGTTTCAACGGTGTATTCTGTGGGAGCGGGCTTGACCCGCGATGCTTTTAGATCCAGACCGCATCCCAATGAGGATAGTCACCAATTCGCTGCACCAGCCCTGCACGAATAGGGTTGGCAACAATGTAACGAGCTACTGCCTGGACATCTTCTTCATAGCGCAATGCACGATCATGAAACCCAGGCTGCCAGAGTCTGCTTTTGAGTTTGCACGCCTTGCAAATGGCGCAGCCACTGCGTGACTTGAGCCTGCGCATTAGTGTTTTCAATGTGCAGGACTGCAACTCGATGAGCCAATGAAAGTGATCAGGCATTACTACCCAGGCCAGTGATCGCGCAGCGCCTTCTTGCTCAGCTAGTTTGAATTGGGCAACGACGAGCCGGGCCAAGCCAAACTCTCTGAGTATGGGGGCCCGGTTTTCAGTGATGCTCGTCAGTAGATACAACCTGCCGGGTTCGGAAATTCGCCCCCGTCGCAGGCGCTTGGAGTGTGGACGGTCCATGTCGACTTCCTTGAGTTTGAAACTTCAAGGTAGCTGGACTCGCTGGGGGAGCATGGAGGTCTTGAAAACAGAATGTTTCCCTGTGCCATAGATGTGGGAGCGGCGACCCGACTTGACCCGCGATAAATTCAGCGCTTGTTCAAGCCCTTCGCCAACCGGTCCCCGCCCAGCTGAATCAACGCCACCAGCACCACCAGCATGACGATCACCGTCAGCATGATCTGGCTGTCGAAGCGCTGGTAGCCATAGCGATAGGCGATGTCGCCCAGGCCTCCGGCACCGATGGCGCCGGCCATGGCCGAGGAGTTGATCATGGTCACCAGGGTGATGGTAAAGCCGCCAACAATGCCCGGCAGGGCTTCGGGCAGCAGTACATGCCAGACGATATGCCAGCGCCGGCAGCCCATGGCCTGGGCCGCTTCGATCAGGCCGTGGTCGACCTCGCGCAGGCTGACTTCGGCAATGCGCGCAAAGAACGGTGTGGCGGCAATGGTCAGCGGTACCACTGCCGCCCAGACGCCGTAGGTGGTGCCGACGATCAAGCGGGTGAAGGGAATCAAGGCCACCATCAGGATCAGGAACGGAATCGAGCGGAACAGGTTGACGAAGGCGCCGAGCACCCGGTTCAGGGCAGGCGCTTCAAAGATCCCGCCCTTGCCACTGGTGACCAGGATCACCGCCAGCGGCACGCCGGCGAGCAGGGCGATCAGCGATGAGACGCCGACCATCAGCAGGGTGTCGAGCACGCCCTGGAGCAAGCGATCAAACCACATAACCCAATACCTCCACTTGTGCCGCCCATTGCCGGGCGCGCTCAATCACTTGCTCGTGGCGGTGCGGCGAGTTGGCCACCGACACAACAAGCTGCCCCAACGCGCGGCCCTGGATCGGTTCGATGCCGCCTTGCAGCAAGCTGATCCGACCGCCGAGCAAGGCGAATAATGAAGACAATTCCGGCGCCTGCTTGTCTTTGCCACTCACCCGCAAGCTCAACACCAGTGCTGCCTCAGGCCCCGCCGGTTGCGGCTGCAAGCGAGCCTGCAACGCAGCTGGCAGAGCAGGCTGCAAGGGCGCGAGCAGGGTCTTGCTGACCTCATGCTGCGGATCGCCGAACACCTGCCAGACAGCGCCTTGTTCAACGATGCGCCCACGCTCGAGCACCACTACCCGGTGGCAGATATCGCGGATCACCGCCATCTCGTGGGTGATCAACACGATGGTCAAACCCAGGCGCTGGTTGATATCGCGTAGCAGGCCGAGGATCGACTCGGTGGTTTCCGGGTCGAGTGCCGACGTAGCCTCGTCACACAGCAGGATCTCGGGGTCATGCACCAGCGCCCGGGCAATGCCGACGCGCTGCTTCTGCCCGCCGGACAACTGCGCCGGGTAGACGTGATGCTTCTCCTGCAGGCCGACCAGTTCCAGCAATTGGGCAACCTTGCGCTGGCGCTCGGCCTTGGGCACGCCGGCGACCTTGAGCGGTAGCTCGACGTTCTGCCAGACGGTCTTGGCCGACATCAGGTTGAAGTGCTGGAAGATCATGCCGATGCGCCGACGCAGGCGCACCAGGCGGTCTTCGTCGTACTCGCCGATGTCTACCTGGTCGATCAGCACCCGACCCTGGCTGGGTTGCTCCAGGCGGTTGATGGTGCGGATCAGCGACGACTTGCCGGCGCCGCTGCGGCCGATGATGCCGAAGATCTCGCCGTGCTGGATGTTCAGGTCGATGCCGTCCAGCGCCGGGGCCTGTTGGCCAGGGTACGTCTTGCCGAGGCCAATGAAGCGTACATGGGCGTTGCCCAGCTCCGGGTGCAAGGCCCGTTGCCGGGCCTGTTGCAGGGGCGCGAAAGTGGCCTGCTGCTCCTGCGCCACGCGGGCGCTGATGGCGCTCATTTCAGCTCTCCCAGCCGGCTTGGTAGAGCTTGCCGTGGGCCTGGTCGAGGGCAGCACGCACCACCGGCGAGTGCTGGTAGATGTCGATGAACCTGGCCAGGCGCGGGTCGTCCTTGCTCTGCGGGCGGATGACGAACTGGATCACGTATTCCTTGTGGTCGAGGCCGTCGAACAGCAGCGCCGAAGTGGCGTCGAAGGTCTTGGCCAGGCGGATGTAGGCCGGGTAGCCCTGAACCAGGTCGGCGTCGTCGTAGGCACGCACCAGTTGTACTGCTTCAACCTGGAGGATCTTCAGCTTCTTCGGATTGGCGACAATGTCTTCTTCGGTAGCCTTGTAGCCGACGCCGGGCTTGAGGGTGATCAGGCCGGCCTTGGCCAGCAACTGCAAACCGCGGCCGCTGTTGATCGGGTCGTTGGCGATGGCCACGCTGGCGCCCTCGGGCAGCTCGGCGAAGCTCTTGTACTTTTTCGAATACAGGCCGACGTTGTTGATGATCCCCGGGGCGAAGGGCACCAGGTCGAAACCGGCAGCAGCCTTGGCGTTTTCCAGGAACGGGATGTGCTGGAAGTAGTTCACGTCGATGTCGCCGGCCGCCAGGCTGACATTCGGCGCGATCCAGTCGCTGAACTCGATCAGTTCGACGTCCAGGCCCTGTTTCTTGGCCTCGCTGACGGCGGCTTCAAGCGGGATCGAGAAGGCTGCGGTGGTGCCGACTTTCAGGGCATCGGCGGCCTGGGCGGCGCCGAACAGGCCGAGGCTCAAGGCCAGGGCTGCGACCGGGCGGGCAATAAAGGTCTTAAGCATGCTGTAGCGCTCCCGTCGGGGTCGTGGTGGTGTGGCGATAGCTGGCGCCAGGATGGTCTGCCGGCAGGTGAGGCTGGTCGCTGGCGAAGAGTTTTTCGCGCAGGCTGCCCTGTTCGTAGGCGGTCTTGTACGAGCCGCGGCGTTGCAACTCGGGGATGACCAGGTCGATGAAGTCGACATAGCTTTCCGGGGTGACCGTGCGCGCCAGGTTGAAACCGTCGAGGCCGGTTTCGGCGATCCAGCTTTCCAGCGCGTCGGCGACCTGGATCGGCGAGCCGATCAGGGTGATGTAGCGCCCGCCCAGAGCGTGCTGTTCGAGCAGCTTGCGCCGGGTCCAGTCGTTGTTCTGCAGGTTCTTGGTTGCAGACTGGATGGCATTGCTTTTCACGTACTGGATCGGCTCGTCCAGTTCGTACTCGGAAAAATCGATAGCGGTGGAACTGGCAAAGTGCGCAACACCGGCCTCGGGGCTGGCATAGCGTAGGTACTCGGCGTGCTTGGCCTTGGCCTGTTCTTCTGTGCGGGCGACGATCACCGTCAGGCCCATGAACACCTTGATGGCTTGCGGGTCGCGCCCGGCTGCGACGGCGGCAGCGCGGACCTTGTCGACCTGGGCGCGGGTGGCGGCCTTGTTCTGGCCGCTGATGAACACGCATTCGGCATGGTTGCCGGCAAAGCCCAGGCCACGCTCGGAGCTGCCAGCCTGGAACAGCACCGGCGTACGCTGCGGCGACGGCTCGCAGAGGTGATAGCCCTCGACCCGGTAGAACTCGCCTTGATGCTTGACCTTGTGCACCTTGTCGGGCTGGGCGTAGATCCGCTGCTGCTGATCATTGAGCACCGCGCCGTCTTCCCAGCTGCCTTCCCAGAGCTTGTACAGCACCTGCAGGTACTCGTCGGCCTGGTCATAGCGGCGGTCGTGCTCGGGTTGCTGGTCCAGGCCCATGGCCTTGGCAGCGCTGTCGAGGTAGCCGGTGACGATGTTCCAGCCGACCCGGCCACCGCTCAGGTGGTCGAGGGTGGAAAGGCGCCGGGCAAACAGGTACGGCGGCTCGTAGGTGAGGTTGGCGGTCAGGCCGAAACCCAGGTTGCGGGTGACTGCGGCCATGGCCGAGACCAGCAGCAGCGGGTCGTTGACCGGTAGCTGGATCGACTCTTTGAGCGGTACATCGACCGACTGCTGGTAGACGTCGTAGACACCGACGATATCGGCGATGAACAGCCCGTCGAACAGCCCGCGCTCGAGCAACTGGGCAAGCTCGGTCCAGTATTCGAGGGTTTTGTACTGGCTCGAGTTGTCCCGCGGGTGGGTCCACAGGCCGTGGTTGATATGGCCAACGCAGTTCATGTTGAAGGCGTTGAGCAGGATCTTTTTCTTGGCCATCAGATGGTGCCCCGCAACGGTGGGTTTTCATCGTTGAGGTAGTAGTTGCCGATGGCGTGGTACTTCCAGCGCACCGGGTCGTGCAGGGTGTGCACCCGGGCGTTGCGCCAGTGCCGGTCGAGGCCATGCTCGGCCAGGGTGGCCTGGCTGCCCGACAGCTCGAACAGAGTGGTGCCGGCGGCGAGGGAAATCTCGGTGCTGATCGCCCGCGCTTCGGCCACGGCGATGGAGGCGGCGGCGACGGTTGCGGCATTGGGCTCGGCCTGGGCGCGGTCGAGGTATTCGCCGGCGCGTTCGAGCAGCGCTTCAGTGGCGTGCAAACGGATCGCCAGGTGGCCGAAGGATTTCAGCGTCAGTGGATCTTCGCTGGCCTTATCGACCCCGGAGTCGACCCATGGCCGGCTGCGGGTGCGCACGAAGTGCAGGGCATCTTCGTAGGCGGCGCGGGCGATGCCGGTGTCGATGGCGGCGTGGAGGATCTGCGCCAGCGGGCCGACCGTGGTCGGGCGCTCGAAGGCGCTCTGGAACGGCAGCACGTCTTCGGCGCCAACCTGGACGTTATCGAACAGCACCGAACCGCTGCCGGTGGTGCGCTGGCCGAAGCCGCTCCAGTCGTCGATGACCTTCAGCCCGGTACTGTCTGCCGGGACGAAGGCCAGGCGCTGGATGCCGTCCTCATCGACAACCGAGGTGGGAATGCGCTGGGCATAGAGCGCACCGGTGGCGTAGAACTTGCGCCCGTTGATGCGGTAAGCATCGCCGTCGCGGCTAAGGGCGGTGGTGCGGTCGTGGGCGGTCTTGGTGCCCAGCTCGGCCAGGGCATTGCCCAAGCGCTGGCCGGCCAGTACTTCGGCGTACAGGCGCTGCTGTTGCGCCGCGCTGCCGTTGACCCGCAGCACTTCGAGGGCATAGAAGTGGTTCTGCGGAATCTGCCCCAGCGAGGCGTCCGCCTGGGCGATGCGGGCGATGACCTTGGCCAGGGTGACGCTCGATACGCCTGCGCCACCAAAGGCCTTGGGTACGCTGATGCCCCACAGGCCGGAGCGCGAGAACAGTTCAAGTTCAGGGTGTGGCAGGCGTCGTTCGCGGTCGCGCAGGGCGCTGTCGCGGCGCAGCTGGACGGCGATTTCCTCGGCGACTTGCAATGCCTGGGCGTCAGTGTGGATGACCGCGACGTTGGCGTGCGGTTGTGGCAAAAGGCTCATAAACAGGGCTCCAGTGGTCTGGTCAAATCCAGGAGTGCCGGGCAGGCAAGGTACCGTTGAGGTGATAGGCGCCGACGGCGTGGTATTTCCAGCGCACCGGATCGTGCAGGGTGTGCACGCGGGCATTGCGCCAGTGCCGGTCGAGGTTGAACTCGGCCAGGGTGGCGCGGCTGCCGGAGAGCTCGAAGAGCTTCTCGCTGGCCAGCAGCGAAATCTCGGTGGTCAGCACCTTGGCTTCGGCCACGGCAATCGAAGCGCGAGCGGCCGCAGCGGCATCGACCGGCGCGGCGCTGACTTCGTCGAGCACCCGCGCAGCCTTGGAAAGCAGCGCCTGGGCGGCATGCAGCTCAAGCTGCAGGCGGCCGACGTCGGCGATTACATAGAGATCATCGCTGGCACGATCGACCTTGGCGTCGATCCATGGCCGGGCTTTGTCGCGAACGAAGGCGATGGTGTCGGCAATCGCCGCTTCGGCGATACCGGCATCGATGGCCGCCTGGATCAGCTGCGAAGCCGCGCCCTGGATGTTTGCTACTTCGCTCTGTTTCCAGGTGTCGATCACCAGCTCCGCATCGACCTGCACCTTGTCCAGCAGCACGGTGCCGCTGGCGGTGGTGCGCTGGCCGAAACCCGACCAGTCATCGACGATGCGCAGGCCCGGGGTGCCGCGGCGGACAAAGGCCATGACCTGACGGCCGTCATCGTTCAACGCCTTGACCGCGACCCAATGGGCAAACAGGGCGCCGGTGGAATAGAACTTCTGGCCGCTGAGCACATAGTGATCGCCCTCGCGGGTGATCCGTGCCTTGAGGTCCAGGGTGTGCTTGGTGCCGCGTTCCGGCCCGGCATTGCCGATGCGCCAGCCATCGAGCACCGAGGTGAACAGCAGCTCTTTCTGCCGCTCCGTGGCGGTGCCTTTGAGCAGTTGCAGGATGCCGAACTGGTTTTGCGGGATCTGCCCCAGCGCCGGGTCGGCAGCGCTGATGATGCGAAAGACTTCCGCGATGGTGACAAACGACACCTGCGCGCCGCCAAAGGCGCGCGGGATGCTGATGCTGCCCAGGCCGCTGCGGGTGAACTGCTCGATTTCTGCCCAGGGCAGCTTGCGCTGCTGGTCGCGCTTGGCCGCCTGGGTGCGTGCTGCTTCGGCCAGCTCGTGGGCTGCCTGCAGGGCTTGTTCGTCGTTGCTCAGCACCTTGGCCGGCAGCAACAGCGGGGCGCTGTCCAGATCGCTGTGGACTGTGGTTTCTGCCAGATTGGACATCAGTACCGCTCCTTGGCTGCACTCAATGCCCTGGCGTTACGCACTGGGGTGATTGTGTTCCTGACCATACCTACCTCACGAATTGAAAACGTCGGCGCGGGTTGCGACGACAAAATTGCGCTGGTCCGGTGGTCCGGTGCATATACCCTAATAGTGTATAAAAATTAAATAAACTAACTTTTAGGAATAAATATAGAAGTACTTGGCGGTCGCTGGACGAACGCCTGCCGGAGCTGGGCAGGCGCTGTAAGAGGGGCGGGGAAAGGGCGGGGAAAACTCAGTAGCCGGTGTTCTGCGTACCGAGGAACTTGCTCAGGAATTGGCGTGTGCGGTCTTCCTTGGGGTGGGCGAACAGCGCCTTGGCTTCGCCCTGTTCAACGATCACGCCCTTGTCGAAGAAGATCACCCGGTTGGCCACGTCGCGAGCAAAACTCATCTCGTGGGTGACGATGATCATGGTGCGCTTTTCTTCAGCCAGGCCACGAATGGTCGCCAGCACTTCGCCGACCAGCTCGGGGTCGAGCGCCGAGGTCGGCTCGTCGAAGAGGATCACTTCCGGCTCCATCGCCAGGGCCCGGGCAATCGCTACCCGCTGCTGCTGACCGCCGGAGAGCTTGCGCGGGTAGGCGGCTTCCTTGCCGGCCAGGCCGACCTTGGCCAGCAGCTTCATGCCCAGGGCCACGGCTTGTTCGTGCGGAGTTTTCTTGACCACCAGCGGGCCTTCGATGACGTTCTCCAGCGCGGTACGATGGGGGAACAGGTTGAAGTTCTGAAACACGAAGCCGACTTCCTGGCGCAACTGGCGGATCAGCCCGCTTTGCTGGCCCAGCGGGCGGTTGGCGTCGATTTCTACCTTGCCGACCTTGATGCGCCCGCTGCTGGGGGTTTCCAGCAGGTTCAGGCAACGCAGGAAGGTGGTCTTGCCCGAGCCGCTGGGGCCGATGATGGCGATCACCTCGCCGGCCTCGACCTTGAGGCTGATGTCATCGAGCACGGTCTGGCCGTTGAACTGCTTGCTCAGTCGTTGTACCTCGATCATGCCTCAGGACTCCTGGTCGTGCCGGTTGACCCGCGCTTCCAGGCGGTTCTGCAGGTGCGCGAGAACGCTGGCCAGCACCCAGTAGATCAGTGCGGCGGCAAGGTACATGGTGAAGATCTCGAAGGTGCGCGCAGTAATCAGCTGCGCCTGGCGGAACAGCTCCGGCACCTGGATGGTGGCGGCCAGGGCGGTGTCCTTGACCAGCGAAATAAAGCTGTTGCCCAGTGGCGGCAAGGCGGTGCGCGCCGCTTGCGGCAGGATTGCCCGGCGCATGGCCTGGCCACGGGTCATGCCGATGCTGGCGGCAGCCTCCCACTGGCCGCGGTCGATGGAACTGATCGCGGCGCGGAGAATTTCACAGGCATAGGCGGCCATGTTCAGCGAGAAGCCGATCAACGCTGCGGGCAGCGGGTCGAGCTCGATGCCCAGTTGCGGCAGGCCGTAGTAGATCATGAACAGCTGCACCAGCAGCGGCGTGCCGCGAAAGAACGACACGTAGACTCGCGCCGTCCAGCTCAGCAGCTTGATCGACGACAGGCGCATCAGCGCCAGGCCAAAGCCCAGCAACAGGCCAAAGAACATCCCGCCGAGGCTGAGAATGACCGTAAAGTATGCGCCCTTGAGCAAAAAGGGCGCGGACTCCAGCGCCAGTTGCAAAGCTGCTTCCATTATTGGGTGACGTCAGCGTTGAAGTACTTTTCCGAAAGCTTTTTCAGTGTGCCGTCGGCGCGTAGCTTGTCGAGAGCTTTGTTCACTGCTGCCAGCAGTTCCGGCTCGCCTTTGCGCAGGGCAATACCGGCTTCCTGGCGGGAGAAGGCGTCACCGGCGGCAGTGGTGTCCTTGGCTTTCTTGGCGTATTCCAGCGCCGCCAGACGGTCGATCAGGATGGCGTCGATCCGGCCGACGCGCAGGTCCTGGAACTTGGTCGGATCGTCTTCGTAGGTGCGCACGTCCGCGGTCGGCACGTTGGCTTTGACCCACTGTTCGTAGTTGGTGCCCAGGCCCACGCCGACTTTCTTGCCGCCCAGGTCGGCAGCGGACTTGATGTTCAGCTCGGCGGCCTTTTTCGTCAGCACCAGCGCCTGAATCCCGGAAACGGTGTAGGGCGCGGAGAAGTCATACTTCTTCTTGCGCTCATCGGAGATGGTCACCTGGTTCACCACCGCGTCCAGGCGCTTGGACTCCAGTGCCGCGAGGATGCCATCCCACTTGGTTGGCTGCAGCTTGACCTTGACCCCCAGCTCCTTGGCCAGGGCTTCGGAAAGCTCCACTTCGAAGCCGGCCAGCTTGCCGTCGGCGTCGACGAAGCTGAACGGTGGATAAGTGCCTTCAAGGCCGATGTTGATCACGCCCTTGTCTTTGATCTGCTGCAGTTGCTCACCAGCGACAGCCTGGCCGAGCAGGCTGGCGCCGAGCAGCAAGCCGAGGCCTGCGGCGACTGCCTGTTTACCGAAAGCGGAAATCTTCATGGTTAGCCCCAATGTTGTTGTGAGTGTGGCGCTGACTATAGGGTGACGCTTTTAGTCTTAAAAATAATATAAATTCATTTTCTTATATTATTTTCAAATAAGTTAGTTAGCCGTTCCAGACCTCAGGGTAGGCGAATAATGCCGGGGCCCCACCGGTATGCAGAAAAATCAGCGGGCCGTCATCGAATCGCTGACGGGCAATACCATCAAGCAGCCCGGCCATGGCCTTGCCGGTGTATACCGGGTCAAGCAGCAAGCCTTCCTGGCTGGCCAGCAGGCGGATGGCGGCGAGGGTACCGGCGTTCGGTTCGCCATAGCGCGGGGCGAAGTACTCATCCCACAATTCGATCTTGAAGGTGGCCGGCAGGCGCAGGCCCAGCAGCTCGGCGGTGCGCTCGGCCAGGCCTTGGACTTTCGGGCGCTGGTCTTCGTCGCTGCGCGACACGGTGACGCCGATCACCGGCAGCTTCGGCAGTTTTTCTGCCAGGGCGATGGCCAGGCCGCTGTGGGTACCGGCACTGCCGGAGGCCAGCAGCACCCCGGCGAACTGCTCGCCGCAATGTTCGATCTGTTCGGCCAGCTCCAGGCCTGCGCGTACATACCCCAGGGCACCGAGGGCGTTGGAGCCGCCAATCGGCACGATGTAGGGCTTGCGGCCACTGGCGTGCAGGCGCACAGCCAGGGCTTGCAGTTGTTCGTCGGCATTGTCGAGGTTATCGACCAGCTCGACCTTGGCGTCGAACAGCTCCAGCAACAGGCGGTTGCCGTTGTGCTGGTAGTTGGCTGAGTCGCTGGCGATCGGGTTTTCCAGCAAGGCTACGCAGGCCAGGCCCAGTTGCGCGGCCAGCGCCGCGGTCTGGCGCACATGGTTGGACTGGATGGCGCCTGCGGTGACCAGGGTGTCGGCGCCCTTGGCCAGGGCATCGGCGGCCAGGTATTCGAGCTTGCGTAGTTTGTTGCCGCCCAGCGCCAACGGCGTGCAGTCGTCGCGTTTGACGTAGATGTCGCGGCCGGCCCAGGCTGACAGCCGATGCAGTTTTTCCAGCGCGGTAGGGGCGCCAAGCAGGTCCAGACGATTGAAGCGGGCAAGCTGTCGGTCGATCATGGGGTCACGTCGGCTAGGTAAAATTCGACTATAGGCAGCCCGGGGCAGGTGGGCAACTCCCGGGCTTATGCCCCCTTTATTGCGTTCTGGAATAAAGGGTTATTTTTTCTGTCGCAGGAAATTGCCGTAAAGTAATCGGCACTTCGGCGGCACCACCATCCACCGACCGCCGCTGCAGCAGGAGAGGTAACCGTGAGCGACAACGCGCAAACAGGGCATTGGCAGTTGCAGACCATCGTCGGCCAGCTGCGTGCCGCCCGCGACCAGTGGCGCAGCAGTAACGGGCGCAGCAGCGGCGAGCAGGGCGGCCGCGAGCTGCCGTCACGCGAGGCCATGCGCCATATTCTCGAGCAGTTGTGTGGTGCCCTGTTCCCCATGCGCCTGGGCCCGGTCGACCTGCGTGAAGAGAGCGAAGACTTCTATGTTGGCCATACCCTCGATGCCGCGCTGACCGCCTTGCTCGCCCAGGCGCGCCTGGAGCTGCGCTACGTGGCGCGCCACGGCAAGCAGGCCACGGCCGAGATCGACGCCACGGCGCTGCGCCTGATCCAGGACTTTGCCGCCGCCCTGCCAAGCCTGCGCAGCATCCTCGATACCGATGTGCTGGCCGCTTTTCATGGCGACCCGGCGGCGCGCAGCGTCGATGAAGTGCTGCTGTGCTACCCGGGCATCCTCGCGGTGATTCACCACCGCCTGGCCCACCATCTGTACCGCGCTGGCCTGCCATTGCTGGCGCGGATCAGCTCGGAGCTGGCGCATTCGGCCACCGGCATCGACATTCACCCGGGGGCGCAGATCGGCCCGAGCTTCTTCATCGACCACGGTACCGGCGTGGTGATCGGCGAAACGGCGATCATCGGCGAGCGGGTACGCATCTACCAGGCCGTGACCCTGGGCGCCAAGCGCTTCCCTGCGGACGAGGACGGGCAGTTGCAGAAGGGCCATCCGCGCCACCCGATTGTCGAGGACGACGTGGTGATTTATGCCGGCGCGACTATTCTGGGACGAATCACCATTGGCAAGGGTTCGACCATCGGCGGTAACGTCTGGCTGACCCGCAGCGTGGCGCCGGGCAGCAACCTGACCCAGGCCAATCTGCAGCATGATGACGGTACCCAGAAGTAGGCAATCCGAGGCTTGGCTTGCGGCAACGGGTCGCATCGCGACCCCCATCCATGTTTAACTTGAACGCTTGTTCAAGTTAAAACGGTGGTCCGCTGCCGGTGTTCAACAGGAGGAAACCCTTTGCTGAACCCGTTCAATCCAAGCTTCTCCCCCCTCGGCGAGGTGCACAACCAATGAGTGCACCCAGCTCCGAATCCAGCGGCAAGATCCGCATGAACCCGCCGGTTTTCTACTTCGCGGCGAGCTTTATCCTGATATTCGGCCTGGTGGTCATCAGCAACCCGCAAGCCGCTGGCGAGTGGCTGCTGGCGGCGCAGAACTGGGCGGCCAACACCGTTGGCTGGTACTACATGCTGGCGATGACCCTGTACCTGGTCTTCGTGGTGGTCACCGCCTTGTCTGGCTACGGCAAGATCAAGCTCGGTGCCGACCACGACGAGCCCGAGTTCAGCTACCTGTCCTGGGCCGGCATGCTGTTCGCCGCCGGCATCAGCATTACCCTGTTCTTTTTCTGCGTCTCCGAACCCCTGACCCACATGCTGCAGCCGCCGCAAGGCGAGGCCGGCACGGTCGAGGCCGGGCGCCAGGCCATGCAGTTGCTGTTCCTGCACTGGGGCCTGCATGGCTGGGGGGTGTTCGCCTTTGTCGGCATGGCCCTGGCCTATTTCGCCTACCGCCATAACCTGCCGCTGGCCCTGCGCTCGGCGCTGTATCCGTTGATCGGCAAGCGCATCAACGGTCCGATTGGTTATGCCGTCGACGGCTTCGGCATCATCGCCACGGTGTTCGGCCTGGGCGCCGACATGGGCTTTGGCGTGTTGCACCTGAACTCCGGCCTGGACTACCTGTTCGGCGTGCCGCACACCCAGTGGGTGCAGGTGATCCTCATCACCCTGATGATGGGCGCGGCGGTCGCGGTGGCGGTTGCCGGGGTCGAGAAGGGCGTGCGGGTGATGTCCGACATCAACATGTTCCTGGCCTGCGCGCTGCTGCTGTTTGTGCTGTTCGCCGGCCCTACCCAGCACCTGTTCAACACCCTGATCCAGAACCTCGGTGACTATCTTGGCGCCTTGCCGCGCAAGAGCTTTGACGTTTATGCCTACAACCAGGCCAATGAGTGGCTGGGCGGCTGGACGGTGTTCTACTGGGCCTGGTGGATTGCCTGGGCGCCGTTTGTCGGCCTGTTCATCGCGCGGATTTCCCGCGGCCGGACCATCCGCGAGTTCGTCTTCGGCGTGTTGCTGATTCCGCTGGGCTTCACTCTGGCGTGGATGTCGATCTTTGGTAACAGCGCGTTGTTCCAGGTGCTCGAGCACGGCATGACCGCGCTGGGCCAGTCGGCCCTCGACAACCCGTCGATGACCCTCTACCTGTTGCTGGAAACCTACCCGTGGAGCAAGGCGGTGATCGCCGTCACGGTGTTCATCAGCTTCGTGTTCTTCGTCACCTCGGCAGACTCTGGCACCGTGGTGCTCTCGACCCTCTCCGCCCGTGGCGGCAATGCCGATGAAGACGGGCCGAACTGGCTGCGGGTGTTCTGGGGCGCGATGACCGCACTGGTGACCAGCGGCTTGCTGTTCGCCGGCAGTATCGATTCGCTGAAATCGGCGGTAGTGCTCACCTCGCTGCCGTTCTCGGTGATCTTGTTGCTGATGATGTGGGGCCTGCACAAGGCCTTCTATCTGGAGTCGCAACGACAGATCGCCCAGTTGCATTCGCTGGCGCCGTTCGCCAATTCGCGGCGCGGCCGCGGTGGCTGGCGTCAGCGCCTGAGCCAGGCCGTGCACTTCCCGTCACGCGACGAGGTGTACCGCTTCATGGACGACGTGGTGCGCCCGGCGATTGCCGAGGTGACCGAGGTGTTTAGCGAGAAGGGCCTGCACGTCATCACCCAGGAAGACCCGAGCCACGACAACGTCAGCTTGAAGATCGGCCATGGCGAAGAGCAGCCGTTCATTTACCAGGTGCAGATGCGCGGTTACTTCACGCCGTCATTTGCCTTGGGCGGCCTGGGTACCCAGGAGCTGAAGAACCGTCGTTACTACCGTGCCGAGGTGCACCTGAGCGAGGGCAGCCAGGACTATGACCTGGTGGGCTACAGCAAGGAGCAGATCATCAACGACATTCTGGATCAGTACGAACGGCATATGCAGTTCTTGCATCTGGTGCGCTAAAAGCATCGCGGTCTTGCCCGCTCCCACAGTGTGGACTGCTGGGAGCGGGCAAGACCGCGATGGATCTTAAAACGGCGCATCCCCGAGAATCGTCGCCCGGTGCATCACCCGCCGCGCCGGCCGGTAATCATCCACCGCGTAATGCTGGGTCACGCGGTTATCCCAGAACGCCACGTCGTTTTCCTGCCAGCGCCAGCGAATGGTGAACTCCGGGCGGGTCGCGTGGGCGAACAGCAGCTTGAGAGTCGCCTCGCTTTCAGCCTCGCTCAGTTCGTTGATGCGGGTGGTGAAGCCCTCATTGACGAACAGTGCCTTGCGCTTGCTCACCGGGTGGGTACGGATTACCGGGTGCGACAGCGGCGGGTTGTTACGCCGTGCCGTTTCCCAGCGCGCCAGGTCCTCAGGGGTGGTGCCGAAACGCTCCAGCGGGAACGACTTGGTGAAATCATGGGTGGCGGTGAGGCCAGCCAACAGCTGCTGCAGCGGTGCCGACAGTGCCTCATAGGTAGCAATGCCACTGGCCCACAAGGTATCGCCACCGTAGGCCGGCAGTTGCTTGGCACTGAGCACCGCACCCAGTGCCGGGGTTGGCAGGAAGGTCACATCGGTGTGCCAGATGGCGTTGTCGCGCACGTCGGTGACGGCGGTGTCGAGCACCAGCACCTGCGGGGTTTCCGGTACATTGGGGTAGATCGGGTGGATATGCAGGTCGCCAAAGCGCGCGGCGAAATCGGCCTGCTGCTGCGGGTTGATCGGCTGGTCGCGAAAGAACAGTACCTGGTGCTTGAGCAGCGCCTGTTCGATGGCGTCGCGTTGTTCTTTGTTGATTTCGCGGCTGAGGTCGATGCCGCTGATCTGGGCGCCGAGCGCCGGGCTCAGCGGGGTAATGGTCAGGCTCATGGTTGTTCTCTGTTCGTTTTCAATGGCTCTGGCCGTGCCAGGGCACCAGCTTGCGCTGCAGGGCGCGCAGGCCCATTTCCAGGGCAAAGGCAATCAAGGCGATCACCAGGATGCCCAGCACCACCACGTCGGTGACCAAAAACTGCGCCGCCGACTGCACCATGAAACCCAGGCCGCTGGTGGCGGCGATCAGCTCGGCGGCCACCAGGGTTGACCAGCCAACCCCCAGGCCAATGCGTACGCCGGTAAGAATGTCGGGCAGGGCGCTGGGCAAAATCACGTGGCGAATCAGCTGCCAACGGGTGGCGCCCAGCGACTGCGCCGCGCGCAGCCTGGTCGGGTCGACGGTGCGCACGCCAGTGGCGGTGGCAATGGCGATCGGGGCGAAGATCGCCAGGTAAATCAGCAGCACTTTCGACAGCTCGCCGATACCGCACCAGATCACGATCAGTGGCAGGTAGGCCAGGGGCGGAATCGGCCGGTAGAACTCGATCAGCGGGTCGAGAATGCCGCGGGCTATACGGTTATGGCCGATGGCGATGCCGATCGGGATTGCCGTGACAATCGCCGCGCCAAGGGCCAGGCCGATACGTTGCAGGCTGGCGCCCAGGTGCTGCCACAGGGTGGACTCCATGTAGCCCTGGGTCAGCAGCAACCAGGCCTTGCCCAGCACCGCTTCCGGCGAGGGCAAAAAAAGTGGCTCGATCCATTCGGCGGCGGTCACCGCCCACCACAGCAGCAACAGCGTGGCCAGGGTCAGGCCGCTGATCCAGCGGGTGCTCAGGCTGCGCCGGGGTTTGCTCGGCGCAGTGTGGCTGGCGGTGCGTTTGCTCGCTACCGGGACATCCAGGCTGCTCATGCGGACTCCTGCCGCGTTGCGGCACTGCGTTGGGAGAACACCCGGGCCAGCACGTGCTCGCGGGTTTCGATAAAGCGCGGGTCGGACTTGATCGAACGGGCCGACTCGCCGGCGCTGTAGCGCTGGCCAAAGTCCAGTTGCAGGCGTTCGACGATCTGCCCGGGGTTCGGCGCCAGCAACACCAGTTCGGTGGCGAGGAACACCGCCTCTTCAATGTCGTGGGTAATCAGGAATACCGGCTTGGCGGTACGCTGCCAGACCTGCAACAGCAACTCCTGCATCTGTTCACGGGTAAAGGCATCCAGCGCGCCGAACGGCTCGTCCATCAGCAGAACCCGCGGATCGGCGGCCAGCGCCCGGGCCAGGCCCACGCGCTGCTTCTGGCCACCGGACAATTGCCAGATGCGCCGGTTGCCGAAGTCCGCCAGGTCGACCAGGGCGAGCATTTCGCGGGCCTTTTTCTCGCGGCTGGCGCGTGGCACGCCGGCCAGTTCCAGGCCGAAGGCGACGTTGGCCAGCACGTCTTGCCAGGGCAGTAGAGCATCATCCTGGAACACCACGCCGCGCTCGGCGCCCGGACCTTGTACCGGCTCGCCGTCGAGGGTGATACGGCCACTGCTGGGCGCCACGAAACCGGCAATCAGGTTGAGCAACGAGGTCTTGCCGCTGCCCGAAGGGCCGAGGGCCACCAGCAATTGCTGCGGGCCCAGGCTCAGGTTGATATCGGCTAGCACCGGCTCGGCCGCGCCGGGGTACTGTGCGCTGATGCGCTCCAGTTGTAACAGGGCCATGGTCTGCTCCGAGTCTCAGTTGGCGATGAATTTGGCGCTGACGTAAGGCGCGTAGTCCGGCAGCACCGCTTCGACCTTGCCTTGCTCCTTGAGGAAGGTGGCGGTGTCGGTGATTGCCTGGGTGGTCGGTGCACCGAGTGCTGCGACCTGGTCGGCGGCCAGCGGGAACACGTTGCCTTGCAGCAGGCCAGGGATGTCAGCCGCCTTGGCGCCGGAGAGCTTGACCAGCTTGTCGACGTTACTCTGGTTTGCCAGCCACGCTTGCGGGTCCTTGCGGTAGTCGGCGTAGGCATCCAGGGTGACCTTGGCGAAGGCCTTGACGATCTCCGGGTGCTTGGCGGCGAAGTCCTTGCGCACGATCCAGGCATCGAAAGTCGGCGCGCCTTTTTCGGCCAGCTCAGCGGAGGTGATCAGCACCTTGCCGTTTTCCTTGGCCACGCCCAGGGCCGGGTCCCAGATGTAGGTGGCGTCGATGTCGCCGCGCTTCCAGGCGGCGATGATTGCCGGTGGCGCGAGGTTGAGGATCTGTACCTTGGCCGGGTCGATGTTCCATTGCTTGAGTGCGGCCAGCAGGCTGTAGTGACCGGTGGAGACGAACGGCACGGCAATCTTCTTGCCGATCAGGTCCTGTGGCGAGTTGATGCCGGCGCCGTCGCGGGCGACCAGGGCTTCGGCTGCGCCGATCTGGGTGGCGATCAGGAAGGTTTCCACCGGCAGTTTGCGGGTCGCAGCGGCGGCCAGCGGGCTGGAGCCGAGGTAGCCGATCTGCACGTCGCCGGAGGCCACGGCGGTGATCACGTCGGCGCCGCTGTCGAATTTGCGCCAGTCGATATCGGCCTTGCTGGTTTTCTCGTAGGTGCCGTCGACCTGGGCGACTTTCGCCGGGTCGACGGTGGTCTGGTAGGCCACCGTCAGGTCGGCCGCCTGGGCAAACCAGCTGGTGCCGGCCAGGGTCAGGGCGGCGAACAGGCGCAGGGGAGCATGCAGGGTCATGGTTAACTCCTTGTCAGGCGGGCGATTGTGTTGGTGTGGGATAAGACTAGATGATCTAAGAAAGTTAAAATAAATAACTTTTTAGCATTAGCTTAGGAGCCAATTGATTTAAGGCTTGCGAAAGGGGGGAGTCATCGCGGGGCAAGTCCGCTCCAGCCTATAGGCGCCATCGGCCTGGGCGACAAAAGTGACGCTGGTCAAGGTCAGGGCGCAGAGGAAACGCAATGATGGCCTGGCCATGAGGGCTACTTTGTCGAAGGGGAAGGATCGGCGAAGCTAAGCGATCTAAAAAACCGCTTTGAAATATCCTTTAGGAATTAGCTTATGTGCCGATAACGGCAGCGAAGAAAAATCTTGGGTGATATTCCGTAATAATCTGAAAAATTACGAAATAAGTCTTTTTGGATTTATAGGATTGTCATTATCCTTCACCCCCACCGCTGGTGCATTAGACCAAAGTAGTGAAATGAATAGTTACGATTGACTTGACGGTCACCCTTTGGTGCTAATCGCCCATCGACGTCGAGCGGGACACAAAGATCCTGCCGTAAGCGACACACAAGAATTAGAACGTAGAGGAGCAAAACATGTACAAGTCCACCTTGGCACTTGCCGTGGCCGTTGGGGTTCTGGCCCAGCAGGCGGGTGCTGCCGGCTTCATCGAAGACAGCAAGGCAACACTGAAGCTGCGCAACTTCTATATCAACACCGACAACCGTAACCACGGTACCAACACCAGCACCAACTACCAGGAAGAATGGGGTCAGGGCTTCCAGGTCGATTACGCCTCGGGCTTCACCCAGGGCACCGTCGGCTTTGGTGTTGACGCTATTGCCCTGTTGGGCGTGCGTCTGGACTCGGGCAAGGGCCGTCATGGCAACCCGACCAGCGCCTCCTATGGCGGTTCGGTGTTCCCGACCGACAGCAACGGTCGTGCAGTTGACGAGTACTCCAGCCTGGGCCTGACCGCCAAGGCCAAGATTTCCCAGACCGAACTGCGCTACGGCACCCTGCTGCCGAAGCTGCCGGTCATCTCGTACAACGATGGTCGCCTGCTGCCGCAAACCTTCGAAGGTGGTCAGATCACCTCGAACGAGTTCAAGGACCTGACCCTGATCGGTGGTCAGATCGAGCACGTCAAAGGCCGTAACTCCAGCAACAACGAAGAAATGTCGATCGCTGGCGCCAACAACGCCCGTACCGGCAAGTTCAGCAACAAGTTCCTCTACGCCGGTGCCGACTACAAGGTCACCAAGGACCTGCTGCTGCAGTACTACTATGGCAACCTGGAAGACTTCTACAAACAGCACTTCCTGGGTGCGGTACACAACTGGGCAATCGGCCCGGGCGTGCTGAAGTCCGACTTCCGTTACTTCCACAGCACTGACGACGGCGCCAACAGCAACGATCCGGCCTACTTCACCAGTGGCTGGTACGGCAACGGCACCAAGGGCAAGGTTGATAACGATCTGTACAGCGCCCTGTTCCTCTACACCGTCCAGGGTCACACCTTCGGTGGCGGTTACCAGGTCTCTAGCGGTGACAGCGACTTCCCTTGGCTGAACCAGGGTGACGGCTCGTCCAACTACACCATCACCGACTCGCAGATCCAGAAGTTCGGCCGTGCCGGTGAGCGTACCTGGCAGGCTCGCTACTCCTACGATTTCGCCAAGGTCGGCCTGGCGGGCGCTACTGCCGGCGTCACCTACCTCAAAGGCGATAACATCGATTCGGCAATCGGTGACCGTACCGAGTGGGAGCGTGATATCACCGTGGCCTACGTGGTACCGGAAGGCACCCTCAAGGGCCTGGGCATCATGTGGAAAAACGCCACTTGGCGCAGCGACATTGCCAACACCAAGGACCAGGACGAAAACCGTCTGATCCTCAGCTACTCCATCCCGCTGCTGTAAGGCGAGAAAAGCGCGCCCGCCCGGCCCTGTGCCGCGCGGGCGTTGTTTTGCCTGTTTTTTGATATTTCTGTTAGTTCTAAATAAATCAATATTTATTCTTTTTAATTTCAGCAGGAAGCAGGCACAGTGAAGCCATAACGAACCCAGCCAAGGAGCCGCACCATGAGCCTCAGACTCGGCGATATCGCCCCCGACTTCGAACAGGATTCCAGCACCGGCAAGATCCGCTTCCACGAATGGCTGGGCGACAGCTGGGGCGTGCTGTTCTCCCACCCGGCCGACTTTACTCCGGTGTGCACCACCGAACTGGGTTTCACCGCCAAGCTCAAGGAGCAGTTCGCCGAGCGCGGAGTCAAGGCCATTGCCCTGTCGGTGGACCCGGTCGATTCGCACCACCGCTGGATCGAAGACATCAACGAAACCCAGAACACTGTCGTCAACTTCCCGATCCTGGCTGATGCCGATCGCAAGGTTTCTGACCTCTACGACCTGATTCATCCCAATGCCAGCGACACCCTGACGGTGCGTTCCCTGTTCGTCATCGACCCGAACAAGAAGATCCGCCTGACCATCACCTACCCGGCCAGCACCGGGCGCAACTTCCACGAGATCTTGCGGGTAATCGATTCGCTGCAACTGACCGACAACCACAAGGTTGCCACCCCGGCCAACTGGCAGGACGGTGACGAAGTGGTGATCGTGCCATCGCTCAAGGATGAAGACGAAATCAAGCGCCGCTTTCCCAAGGGTTACCGGGCGGTCAAGCCATACCTGCGCCTGACCCCGCAACCCAATCGTTGATCTTTAGCCATAGCAGGGAACTCGGGCCGTTTACGGCCCTTTTTTTATTCCCCTGGAGGCCGGTAGGAGCGGGCTTGCCCCGCGATGCTCCTATAGTTCCGTAAAGAATAAACAAATGAAAAAATATGATTTATAGATATATGTATCGAGCTGTTAAGGTCACTCCACTCCAGCGAGAACTGCAACTCGCGGCCCTCTAGAACACGATCAAGGATGCGCTCCAATGCTGGTTGTTTCTCTCGGTGGTAGTCCCAGTCTGCGTTCGCGCTCCGGCGTCCTGCTTGAGCGCAGCCGCCAGTGGCTGCAGGGTCAGGGCGTGGAAGTGGTGACATTCCAGGTGCGCGACTTTCCCGCCGAAGACCTGCTGCATGCACGCTTCGACAGCCCCAGGGTGCAGCATTTTCTGCAGTTGGTAGAGCAGGCCGACGGCTTGGTGGTTGCCACTCCGGTGTACAAGGCTTCGTTTGCCGGTGCGCTGAAAACCCTGCTCGACCTGCTGCCCGAACGCGCCCTGAACCACAAGGTGGTGCTGCCGATCGCAACCGGCGGCAGCATCGCCCATATGCTCGCTGTGGACTACGCGCTCAAGCCGGTACTGTCTGCGCTCAAGGCCCAGGAAACCCTGCAAGGCATCTTCGCCGACGACAGCCAGATCGCCTACGGCGAAGGCAGTGCCGCCGCGCAACTGGCGCCGGCGCTGGAGCAGCGCCTGCTGGAATCGCTCGAACTGTTCCACAGCGCCCTGGCGCGTCGACCCAAACCGGTCGCCCCGGGCGTGTTGAATGAACGTCTGCTCAGTGCTCGCTGGAGCATCTGAGGCTTTCCACCCGTTACCTGTAATTCCCACCTTACTCGCCCGCCAACGGGCAAGCAGGTGCAGCCTGAACCCCAACAGCAAAGGAGAGCGCTATGCGCACTGTCATTTTGCGTCGTGGTCTGGTCGCTCTGTTTGCTGCGGCTGTGTCCTTCGGCGCCATTACTCAAGCCCAGGCTGAAAGCCTGCGTATCGGTTACCAGAAGTACGGCACCCTGGTGCTGCTCAAAGCCAAGGGCACGCTGGAAAAACGCCTTGCCGCCCAGGGCGTGCAGGTGCAATGGACTGAATTCCCCGGTGGCCCGCAACTGCTCGAAGGCCTGAACGTCGGCTCGATCGACTTCGGCGTCACCGGCGAAACCCCGCCGGTGTTCGCCCAGGCCGCTGGCGCCGACCTGCTGTATGTCGCCTACGAGCCGCCGGCGCCGCACAGCGAAGCGATCCTGGTGCCCAAGGGCTCGCCGATCCAGTCGGTGAAGGAACTCAAGGGCAAGAAAGTCGCGCTGAACAAAGGCTCCAACGTTCACTACCTGCTGGTTCGCGCCCTGGAAGACGCCGGCCTCAAGTACAGCGACATCCAGCCGGTGTTCCTGCCGCCCGCCGATGCCCGCGCCGCCTTCGAGCGCGGCAGCGTCGATGCCTGGGTGATCTGGGACCCGTACCAGGCGGCTGCCGAGCAGCAGCTGCAGGCGCGAACCCTGCGCGATGGCCAGGGCATCGTCGACAACCACCAGTTCTACCTGGCGACCAAGCCTTATGCGCAAAAGCACCCTGAAGTGATCAGCGCGCTGGTCGATGAAGTGCGCGCGGTGGGCGAGTGGTCCAAGGCCAACCCGCAGGAAGTCACTGACCAGGTCGCGCCGCTGCTCGGCCTGCCGGCCGACATCACCCTGACCTCGGTCAAGCGCCAGGGCTACGGCGCTGCCTTCCTGACCCCGCAAGTGATCGCTGCCCAGCAGAAGATCGCCGACACCTTCAAGACGCTCAAGCTGATTCCCAAGCCCTTGAGCATCAAGGATGTGATCTGGACCCCACCGGCCAAGGTCGCCAGCGCCCCTTGACGATTTGCCCGCGCCGGGGCGCCGCCCCGGTCTGCGCCACCCCTAGGAGACAACTCCAATGAGCCTCAACGTATTCTGGTTTCTTCCCACCCATGGCGACGGCCATTACCTTGGCACCGCCGAGGGCGCGCGCGCCGTCGATCACGGCTACCTGCAGCAGATTGCCCAGGCCGCCGACCGCCTCGGTTTTGGTGGCGTGTTGATTCCGACCGGGCGTTCCTGCGAGGACTCCTGGCTGGTTGCCGCGTCGCTGATCCCGGTAACCCAGCGCCTGAAGTTCCTGGTCGCGCTGCGCCCGGGGATCATCTCGCCGACCGTGGCGGCGCGTCAGGCGGCAACCCTGGATCGTCTTTCCGGTGGCCGTGCCTTGTTCAACCTGGTCACCGGCGGCGATCCGGAAGAGCTGTCCGGTGACGGCCTGTTCCTCAGCCATGAAGAGCGCTACCAGGCCTCGGTGGAATTTACCCGCATCTGGCGCCGGGTGCTGGAAGGCGAAACCGTCGACTACGACGGCCAGCACATCCAGGTCAAAGGCGCCAAGCTGCTCTATCCGCCGATCCAGCAGCCGCGTCCGCCGCTGTACTTTGGCGGCTCTTCAGAAGCGGCCCAGGACCTGGCAGCCGAGCAGGTCGAGCTGTACCTGACCTGGGGCGAGCCGCCTGCGGCGGTGGCCGAGAAGATCGAGCAAGTGCGCGCCAAGGCCGCCAAGCAAGGCCGCACGGTGCGCTTCGGCATCCGCCTGCACGTGATCGTGCGTGAAACCAACGCCGAAGCCTGGCAGGCCGCCGAGCGGCTGATCTCGCACCTGGACGACGACACCATCGCCCGCGCCCAGGCCTCGCTGGCACGCTTCGATTCGGTCGGCCAGCAACGCATGGCCGCGCTGCATGGCGGCAACCGCGACAACCTCGAAGTCAGCCCCAACCTCTGGGCCGGTGTCGGCCTGGTGCGCGGCGGTGCCGGCACGGCGCTGGTCGGCGACGGCCCGACCGTGGCCGAGCGGGTCAAGGAATACGCAGCATTGGGCATCGATACCTTCATCTTCTCCGGTTATCCACACCTGGAAGAGTCGTACCGGGTCGCCGAGCTGCTGTTCCCGCACCTGGACGTGGAGCGCCCGCAACTGCCGCAAAGCGGTGGCTACGTGAGCCCGTTCGGCGAGATGGTCGCCAACGACATCCTGCCTAAATCCTCGGCGCAGCGCTGAGGGCCGGGCCATGAGTCGTAAATCCACTCCCTGGCAGCAACGCCTGGCGCCCTGGGCGTTGCCGCTGCTGTTGTTGGCGGTCTGGCAACTGGCAGTCAGCGTCGGCTGGCTGTCGACGCGGATTTTGCCGGCGCCCAGCGCGGTATTAAGCGCTGGCGTCGAGCTGGTACGCAGCGGCGAGATCTGGACCCACCTGGCAATCAGTGGCTGGCGCGCCGCCGTCGGTTTTGTGATTGGCGGTGCCATCGGCCTGGCGCTGGGCTTTATCACCGGCCTGTCGAAATGGGGCGAACGCCTGCTCGACAGTTCGGTGCAGATGATCCGCAACGTACCTCACCTGGCGCTGATTCCGCTGGTGATCCTGTGGTTCGGCATCGACGAGTCGGCAAAGATTTTTCTGGTGGCCCTGGGCACTTTGTTCCCGATCTACCTGAACACCTACCACGGCATCCGCAACGTCGACCCGGCGCTGGTGGAAATGGCCCGCAGCTATGGTTTGTCCGGCTTCGAGCTGTTTCGCCAGGTGATTCTGCCCGGTGCCTTGCCGTCGATCCTGGTCGGCGTGCGCTTTGCCCTGGGCTTTATGTGGCTGACCCTGATCGTTGCCGAAACCATTTCGGCTAACGCCGGCATCGGCTACCTGGCAATGAACGCCCGCGAGTTCCTGCAGACCGATGTGGTGGTCCTGGCGATCGTTCTCTATGCCGTGCTCGGCAAGCTTGCCGATCTGGCCGCACGCGGCCTCGAGCGGGTCTGGCTGCGCTGGCATCCGGCCTATCAAGCGAGCAGGGGAGAGGGCGCATGACCATCCTCAAGGATCCACCACCACGGCTGCTGCGCGGGATTCCGCTGGCGGCGCAGAACCTGCAGAAGACCTTCGGCCAGCGCCAGGTACTGCGCGATATCGACCTGCACATTCCGGCTGGGCAGTTCGTCGCCATTGTCGGGCGCAGTGGCTGCGGCAAGAGCACCTTGCTGCGCTTGCTCGCCGGCCTCGACCAACCCAGTGGCGGCGAGTTGCTGGCAGGTTCCGCGCCGCTGCGCGAAGCCCAGGAAGACACCCGCCTGATGTTCCAGGAAGCGCGCCTGCTGCCGTGGAAGAAGGTTATCGACAACGTTGGCCTGGGCCTCTCGGGCAACTGGCGGCCACGGGCGCTGGAAGCGCTGGCAGCGGTCGGCCTGGCCGAGCGTGCCAATGAATGGCCGGCGGCCTTGTCGGGTGGCCAGAAGCAGCGCGTGGCCCTGGCCCGGGCACTGATTCACCAGCCACGCCTGTTGCTGCTCGATGAGCCGCTGGGGGCACTGGATGCCCTGACCCGGATCGAGATGCAGCAGTTGATCGAACGGCTGTGGCGCCAGCACGGCTTCACCGTGTTGCTGGTTACCCACGACGTCAGCGAGGCGGTGGCGGTAGCCGACCGGGTGATTCTCATCGAAGACGGCGAGGTGGGCCTGGACCTTATCGTCGACCTGCCACGCCCGCGGGTACGCGGCTCACATCGCCTGGCTGCACTGGAAACCGAAGTTCTCAACCGGGTTCTGTCGATTCCGGGCACACCGCCCGAGCCGGAACCTGTCGCACCTTTGCCGACGCAATTGCGTTGGGCTCTCTGACCTGTAAGGAACCAAGCAGATGACTATCAAAGCGATCAACGTACGCAACCAGTTCAAAGGCACCGTCAAAGAAATCCTCGAAGGCCCGGTATTGTCGGAAATCGATGTGCAGACCGCCTCGGGTATCGTCACCTCGGTGATCACCACCCGTTCGGTGCGTGAGCTGGAATTGACTATTGGCAGCGAGGTGATTGCCTTTGTGAAGTCGACCGAAGTGTCGATCGCCAAGCTCTGAAAATCGCGGGTCAAGCCCGCTCCCTGTAGGAGCGGGCTTGACCCGCGATGAGGCCGTCAGCGTTTAGGCAGAAAGGGCGGTAGGTACAAGCCCAGATACGCATCAAACACCCGCATCCCTTCCTCGGCCATGCGCGGCGTAATCTGCCCATGCAACTGCACCGAACGGGCATACACCCGGTCTCCCAGCTCCATGGCCAGGGCAAACACATCGACATCTTCCGGTAACACCGGCAACTGGAAATGCGCGGCAAACAGCCTGTGCATCAGGTCGCCCAGCTCGATGTCGTGCTGGCGGTCAGCCTGGGTCACTTCGCTCAGGCCATGCTGGGCGAGAATCAATTGCCGGGCCGCGGCGTCTTCGTTGTAGATCACCAGCATGCGCTGCTCGACCAGGCGCGACAGGTCGTGCCAGGTGTTCAGCGCCGCTGAATCAATCGGTGCTTCAAGGCAGGCGCGAAAGGCGCCGTGCACGTCGGCGGTGAGTGCTTCAAGCAACGCCGGGACACTGGCGAAGAAGTGATACACCGACGACGGCGGAATCTGCGCGCGCTCGGCCACGCTGTAAATCGACAGGCTGGCCACCCCTTCGCTGGCCAGCAGCGTGCGCGCCGCCTCGAGGATCGAATCGATCCTCGCCTGGCTGCGGGCCCGGGGTTTGCGCGGGGTAACGGTGCGGGTCATGTCAGTTGCTGATCGCCAGGATGCTCGCCTGGTAAGCGCTGACGAACAGGTCGAAATCAGCCTTGTCCTCTTCACGCTCAAGCTTGGCCTGGGCTTCCAGGGACTGGCGCGCTGCGCTTTCGAAACCTTGCTGCTGCTCGGCTGAAAGGGCTTGGGCGCGGAAGAACTCGGCATGCACCTGGCTTTGGCGCAAGGCGAAGCGGCTGAAGCTTTCCTTGTGCTCGGTCATGCTCGCCAGCACCTGCGCCGATGGCGTCAGGGCAGGGTCGCTGACCTTGGCTTTCTGCGCCTGCAGGGCCTTGGCGTGTTCGTCGCCGCCCTGGCTGCGGTCAAGCAGTTCGGCCAGTGGCGCGATGCGTTCGAGCAATTCATCGGCCCACTGCTTGAGTTCGACCGGCTGGCCGTCACGCTGCAGTTGCAGGCCCGGGCGGCGACCTTCCTTGACCACGCTGAGGAAGTTGCCGGTGCAGTTGCCGCACTCCTGGTTGCCCAGCAGCGGGCTGTCTTCCAGGGCGCAGAACAGCAGGAAGGCGTCGAGGAAACGCGCTTGCGGCAGGTCGATACCGGTGGGCAGGAACGGGTTGATGTCCAGGCAGCGTACTTCGACGTACTGGATGCCACGGGCCATCAGCGCCTGGATCGGCCGCTCGCCGCTGTAGGTGACGCGCTTGGGGCGAATGTTGGAGTAGTACTCGTTTTCGATCTGCAGGATGTTGGTGTTCAGCTGAACCCACTCGCCATCCTTGTGCGTACCGATCTCGACATAGGGCGCGTACGGCGTGGCCACCGCCTTGCGCAGGCTGTCGGTGTAGCTGGCGAGGTTGTTGTAGCACGGCGTCAGGCCGGCCTGGGCGTTGCTCTGGTAACCCAGGTCGCTCATGCGCAGGCTGGTGGCGTAGGGCAGGTACAGGGTGTCGGCGTCGAACTGCTCAAGCTGGTGCGGGCGGCCACGCAAGAAGCCGGCATCCAGGGCCGGCGAGGCGCCGAACAGGTACATCAGCAGCCAGCTGTAGCGACGGAAGTTGCGGATCAGGGCGATGTAGGCCGACGACTGATAGTCGCGATCATCCACCGTGCTGTGTTCCGCTTCGCGCAGCAGCGGCCAGAGTTTTTCTGGCAGCGAGAAATTGTAGTGAATCCCGGCGATGCACTGCATGGTGCGGCCGTAGCGCAGGGCCAGGCCCTTGCGGTAGACGTACTTGAGCTGACCGATGTTGGAGGTGCCGTACCAGGCGATCGGAATGTCTTCCTCGGCCGGCAGCGGGCAGGGCATCGACGGGCTCCAGAGGAACTCGTTGCCAAGCTTGGTGTAAGCGAAGCGGTGGATGTTCTCCAGGCTTTCGAGGGTCTGCGCCGGGTCCGCCAGGGCTGGGGTGATGAACTCCAGCAGCGACTCCGAGTAGTCCGTGGTGATCTGCTCGTGGGTCAACGCCGCGCCCAGGGCTTCGGGGTGCGGAGTCTGGGCCAGACGACCTTCCTCGGTCACACGCAGGCATTCACGCTCGATGCCGTGCAGGCACTGCTTGAGCAGGGAGAGGTTGTCGCCTTGGCCGAGCAGGCTCAGGCGGCGGTTGAGAAGTTCGCTCAAGATGGATTCCTTCACGCGTCAGTCGCCCCAATATGGGGGTAGAGATGACGGTCTACAAGGGTGGACAGAGGAACTGGCGTTGTCGCCTGGTTTTGGCCGGCTTTCGGCAGCGCCTGCGCTCTGCCGAAAGTACCGCAGTTTGGCCATTTGCGGCTAGAGGACGACGAAAGTCCCCTGTGCTTTTGCCACCAGTTTGTCGCCCTGGAGTACATCTGCGTCGACCACCAGCGTGCGCCGCCCGGCATGCAGCACCCGGGCGATGCACAGCACGTCACCTTCGCTGACCGCGCGCAGGTAGTTGATCTTGCATTCGAGGGTCACGCTCTGCTGGTCGAAACCATGGGAACTGGAGCAGGCCAGGCCCATGGTGGTGTCGACCAGGCTGAAGATTGCCCCGCCATGCAGCTTGCCGCCGCGGTTGCGCAGGTGCGGCTCCAGGGCCATGGCCACCTCGGCAACGCCGTTTTCCAGGCGTTGCAGACGGCAGCCGAGCAACTGGCTGAAGGCGCTGAAGACGACGTCGTCGGGAACCGTCATCACTTCTTCTTCAGCTGCTTGGCGTTGGCGAACAGCGAGGCCATGGCGTTGTTGGCCGGTGCCGGGGTTTCCTTGGCGCGGGCTGGGGCACTCTGTTGGCGCGGGGCCGAGCCCGGGCGGCTGCCACGGGCGCCGTCGATCTTCTCGCCCGGGGTGTCGCTCATGCGCATCGACAGGCCGACGCGTTTGCGCGGGATGTCGACTTCCATGACCTTGACCTTGACCACGTCGCCGGCCTTGACCGCTTCACGCGGATCCTTGATGAACTTCTCCGACAGCGCCGAGATATGCACCAGGCCATCCTGGTGCACGCCGATGTCGACAAAGGCACCGAAGTTGGTGACGTTGGTCACCACGCCTTCGAGGATCATCCCCAGTTGCAGGTCCTTGAGGTCTTCGACGCCTTCCTGGAACTCGGCGGTCTTGAACTCCGGGCGTGGGTCGCGGCCGGGTTTGTCCAGTTCCTGGAGGATGTCGGTGACCGTCGGCAGGCCGAAGGTTTCGTCGGTGAACTTCTTCGGGTCCAGGCGCTTGAGGAAGCCGCTGTCGCCGATCAGCGAACGGATGTCACGGTCGGTCTCGGCGGCAATGCGTTGCACCAGCGGGTAGGCTTCCGGGTGCACCGCCGAGGCGTCCAGCGGGTTGTCGCCGTTCATGACGCGCAGAAAGCCTGCGGCCTGTTCGAAGGTTTTTTCGCCCAGGCGGCTGACTTTCTTCAGCGCGGCGCGGGTCTTGAAGGCGCCGTTGGCGTCGCGGTGGGCGACGATGTTCTGTGCCAGGGTGCTGTTGAGGCCGGAGATGCGCGCCAGTAGCGCCACCGACGCGGTGTTGACGTCGACGCCGACGGCGTTCACGCAGTCCTCGACCACCGCATCCAGGCCACGGGCCAGCTTCAACTGCGAAACATCGTGCTGGTACTGGCCGACACCGATGGATTTCGGCTCGATCTTCACCAGTTCCGCCAGCGGGTCTTGCAGGCGGCGGGCGATCGACACAGCGCCACGGATCGACACGTCGAGGTCCGGGAACTCCTTGGCCGCCAGCTCCGAGGCCGAGTACACCGAAGCACCGGCTTCGGAGACCATGACCTTAGTCATTTTCAGCGCTGGATATTTTTTGATCAGTTCGGCGGCGAGCTTGTCGGTTTCGCGGCTGGCGGTGCCGTTACCGATGGCGATCAGCTCGACCGAGTGCTTGGCGCACAGCGCGGCGAGCACGGCGATGGTCTGGTCCCACTGGTTTTTTGGTACGTGCGGGTAGACGGTGGCGGTGTCCAGCAGCTTGCCGGTGGCATCGACCACGGCGACCTTGCAACCGGTGCGCAGGCCCGGGTCCAGGCCCAGGGTGGCGCGCGGGCCGGCCGGGGCGGCCAGCAGCAGGTCGTGCAGGTTGTGGGCGAAGACGTTGATCGCCTCGCCTTCGGCGTTGTCGCGCAGCTCGCCGAACAGGTCGGTTTCAAGGTGGCTGTAGAGCTTGACCTTCCAGGTCCAGCGCACCACTTCGGCCAGCCATTTGTCGGCAGGACGGTTCTGATTTTGCAGGCCGAAACGCTCGGCGATCATCATTTCGCACGGGTGCAGGGTGCCCGGCAGTTCTTCGCCGACTTTCAGCGAAGCGGACAGCACGCCTTCGTTGCGGCCGCGGAAAATCGCCAGGGCGCGGTGCGACGGTACGCTCTTGAGCACTTCGTCGTGCTCGAAGTAGTCACGGAACTTCGCCCCTTCCTCTTCCTTGCCGGCCACCAGGCGGGCGCTGAGCACCGCTTCCTGCTTGAGAAAGCTGCGCAGCTTGTCGAGCAGGCTGGCGTCTTCGGCAAAGCGCTCCATGAGGATGTACTTGGCGCCTTCGAGGGCGGCTTTGACATCGGCCACGCCTTTTTCGGCGTCGACGAAACGCGCGGCTTCGGTTTCAGGGCTCAGTTGCGGGTCGCTCAGCAGGCCGTCGGCCAGCTCGCCGAGGCCGGCTTCCAGGGCGATCTGGCCCTTGGTGCGGCGCTTTTGCTTGTACGGCAGGTACAGGTCTTCGAGGCGGGTCTTGGTGTCGGCCAATTTGATTTCACGGGCCAGTTCCGGGGTCAGCTTGCCTTGCTCTTCGATGCTGGCAAGGATGCTGACACGCCGTTCGTCCAGCTCGCGCAAGTAGCGCAGGCGCTCTTCAAGGTGACGCAGCTGGGTGTCATCCAGGCTACCGGTGACTTCTTTCCGGTAACGGGCGATAAAAGGCACGGTCGAACCTTCATCAAGTAGAGCCACGGCCGCTTCGACCTGTTGTGGGCGGACACCGAGTTCCTCGGCGATGCGGCTGTTGATGCTGTCCATAAAACCACCTGACAAATTGTGAATACAAAGGCCGCGGGCGGGCGCTGTAGAGCGCTTGTGGTCAATGCGGCGCTGGCTGAAAGCGGCGCATTATACCCAGCGCGTCCGGCTTGCGGTGATAGCAGCAGGCCAGTTGTCGGCCCGGCAATACTGGCACCCGGGGAAAAATCTGCTAACAATGCACACGGCACGGCCATTGATGGCTAAGCCATAATGCGTGCCGAGATTAGAGGAGCTACCCATGAGCAGCACTGCACAAACCGCCGAAGGCGACAAAATTCTCATCGTCGACGATGACCCGGGCCTGAGCAGCCTGCTGGAACGGTTCTTCACCAGCAAGGGTTATCGCGCCCGTGCAGTACCCAATACCGAACAGATGGACCGCCTGCTGGCCCGCGAGGTTTTCAACCTGGTGGTGCTCGACCTGATGCTGCCCGGCGAAGACGGCCTGACCGCCTGCCGCCGCCTGCGCGCCGCCAACAACCAGATCCCGATCATCATGCTCACCGCCAAGGGCGACGAGCTGAGCCGCATCAAGGGCCTGGAGCTGGGTGCCGACGACTACCTGGCCAAGCCGTTCAACCCCGACGAACTGATGGCCCGGGTCAAGGCCGTGCTGCGCCGCCAGGCCCCGGCAGTACCGGGTGCACCGGGCAGCGAGGACGAAACCGTCACCTTCGGCGACTACGCGCTGTCGCTGGCCACCCGCGAACTCAAGCGCGGCGAAGAAGTGCACATGCTCACCACCGGTGAGTTCGCCGTGCTCAAGGCGCTGGTGATGCACGCCCGCGAGCCGTTGACCCGCGACAAGCTGATGAACCTGGCCCGTGGCCGCGAGTGGGACGCCCTCGAACGCTCCATCGACGTGCAGATCTCGCGCCTGCGCCGGATGATCGAACCCGACCCGTCCAAGCCGCGTTACATCCAGACCGTCTGGGGCGTTGGTTATGTGTTTGTGCCGGATGGTAATGCCAGCAAGTGATGTTTCGTTTGCAGGAGTAGCTCACCGCCAGCAGGGCAGGCCTTCGGGGTTGCCCTGTTTTTGCCTGTGCAGCGCTTTGCAAAGCCTGCGAGCCCCGCTCGTTCCCGCATAGTGTGTAGCCGTTGTCGATGAAAACGCCCCTGTGGTTCCCGCAAAGCTTCTTCGCCCGCACCCTCTGGCTGGTGCTGATCGTTGTGCTGTTCTCCAAGGCCCTGACCCTGGTGTACCTGCTGATGAACGAGGACGTGCTGGTCGACCGCCAATACAGCCATGGCGTGGCCCTGACCCTGCGCGCCTACTGGGCTGCCGATGAGTCCGATCGCGACAAGATCGCCGAGGCGGCGGGGCTGATCCGGGTGGTTGGCTCCGGGGTGCCCGAGGGTGAGCAGCACTGGCCGTACAGCGAAATCTACCAGCGCCAGATGCAGGCCGAACTTGGCGCCGACACCGAGGTGCGCCTGCGTGTACATGCGCCGCCGGCCTTGTGGGTACGGGCGCCGAGCCTGGGCGATGGCTGGCTGAAGGTGCCGCTGTATCCGCATCCGCTGCGTGGGCAGAAGATCTGGAGCGTGCTTGGCTGGTTCCTGGCCATCGGCCTGTTGTCGACCGCCTCGGCCTGGATTTTCGTGCGCCAGCTCAACCAGCCGCTCAAGCGTCTGGTGTTCGCCGCCCGGCAATTGGGCCAGGGGCGCAGCGTGCGCTTGCCGATCAGCGATACGCCGAGTGAAATGACCGAGGTGTACCGTGCCTTCAACCAGATGGCCGAGGATGTCGAGCAGGCCGGGCGCGAACGTGAACTGATGCTCGCCGGGGTCTCCCATGACCTGCGCACACCGCTGACGCGCCTGCGCCTGTCGTTGTCGTTGCTGGCCAACGAAAGCGACCTGACCGACGACATGGTCCGCGATATCGAAGACATGGACGCGATTCTCGACCAGTTTTTGGCGTTCATCCGCGATGGTCGCGATGAGCCGGTCGAAGAGGTCGATTTCAGTGAACTGGTGCGTGAGGTGGTGGCGCCGTTCAACCAGCCGGAGGAACAGGTGCGCCTGTGCCTGGAGCCGATCCCGCCGTTCCCGCTGCGCCGGGTGTCGCTCAAGCGCTTGCTCAACAACCTGATCGGCAACGCCCTGTACCACGCCGGCAAGGGCGTTGAAGTGGCGGCCTATGTGTCTGGCGAGAATGGCGCGCCCTACGTGGTATTGAGCGTGCTCGACCGCGGCGCCGGGATCGACCCGGGCGAGCTGGAGGGCATCTTCAACCCGTTCATCCGCGGCGACCGTGCCCGCAGCGGCAAGGGCACCGGGCTGGGCCTGGCGATCGTCAAGCGGATCGCCGCCCAGCACGGTGGCAATGTGCAGTTGCGCAACCGTTCAGGCGGCGGCCTGGAGGCGCGGGTGCGGCTGCCGCTGGGGCTGATGCTGCCGCGCGACGCTGTTTAGCCTTTGCCCTTGGTGCGGGTCAGGTTCGGCCCGCCATTCTTCTCCAGGTGTTCGATGATCATCCCTGCAACGTTCTTGCCGGTGGTGACTTCGATGCCTTCCAGGCCAGGCGAGGAGTTGACCTCCATCACCAGCGGGCCGTGATTGGAGCGCAGGATATCCACACCGGCCACGCTCAGGCCCATGACCTTGGCGGCGCGGATGGCGGTCATGCGCTCTTCCGGGGTGATCTTGATCAGGCTGGCGCTGCCGCCGCGGTGCAGGTTGGAGCGAAACTCACCGGGCTTGGCCTGGCGCTTCATCGAGGCGATGACCTTGTCGCCGACCACGAAACAGCGGATATCGGCGCCTCCGGCTTCCTTGATGTATTCCTGGACCATGATGTTCTGCTTCAGGCCCATGAAGGCTTCGATCACCGACTCGGCCGCCTTGGTGGTTTCGCACAACACCACGCCGATGCCCTGGGTGCCTTCGAGCACCTTGATCACCAGCGGCGCGCCATTGACCATCTGGATCAGGTCGGGGATGTCGTCCGGCGAGTGGGCAAAACCGGTGACCGGCAGGCCGATACCCCGGCGCGACAGCAGCTGCAGCGAGCGCAGCTTGTCCCGCGAGCGGGCGATGGCCACCGATTCGTTGAGCGGGAACACCCCCATCATTTCGAACTGGCGCAGCACCGCGCAGCCGTAGAAGGTCACCGAAGCGCCGATTCGTGGGATCACCGCGTCGAAGTTTTCCAGCGGCTTGCCGCGGTAGTGGATCTGCGGTTTATGGCTGGCAATGTTCATATAGGCGCGCAGGGTGTCGATCACAACCACCTCATGGCCTCGTTCGGTACCGGCTTCGACCAGGCGACGAGTGGAATACAGACGCGGGTTTCGCGACAGCACGGCGATCTTCATGCAACACCTGTGGAGGGAGTGATAGTGGCCGGGAATGCCGGCTTGTCCTGAACGTACTTGAGCCCCGGGTTGACCACCAACTGGCCATGGATCAGGGCTTTGGAACCGAGCAACAGGCGATAGCGCATGGCCTTGCGGCAGGCCAGGGTGAATTCCACCTCCCACACCCGGTCACCCAGCGCCAGGGGCGTGCGGATCACGTAGCGGGTCTGGGCTTGGCCGTTGGAGCTCTTGATGGTTTTCATCGTCACCAGCGGCGCCTCGCAGCGCCGGTGACGCAGTTGTACCACCGAACCCAGATGGGCGTTGAAACGCACCCACTGTTCGCCATCGCGCTCGAAGGGTTCGACTTCGGTGGCGTGCAGGCTCGAGGTGCTGGCGCCGGTGTCGATCTTGGCCCGCAGGCCGGCCAGGCCGAGGTCCGGCAGGGCCACCCACTCGCGCAGGCCGATCACGGTCAAATGGTCAAATGTCTTCAAAATGCTCAACCAGCGTAGTAAGTCGTCAGGCACCAGGGCGGGCATGAACGACAGGTCGGTGAACTGTAAGCACGCCGCGTGTTTTTTGCATCCGCCAGATACGGTAGTACAGTTCCCTTTACGAAAATAAGTGGGGAAATGTCATGGCACAAAAGCCGGAAGAGGATGACAAGGTCCGTCTGGACAAATGGCTATGGGCGGCGCGCTTCTACAAGACCCGGGCGCTGGCCAAGGCGGCCATCGAAAGCGGCAAGGTGCATTGCCGGGGCGAGCGCTGCAAGCCGGGCAAGGAGCCGCGGTTGGGCGATGAGTTCGTCCTGCGTACCGGCTTTGACGAGCGTACGGTGGTGGTCAAGGCGCTGTCGGTAGTGCGTCGCGGCGCGCCTGAAGCTCAGGCGCTATACGAGGAAACCGCGCAGAGCATCGCCCGCCGGGAACAGGCTGCGGCGATGCGCAAGGCCGGTGCCCTGGGGGTCAGCACTGATGGCCGGCCCACCAAGAAACAGCGGCGCCAGCTGCATCAGTTGCATGACAGCGCCGGTTAAGCGCGCGGGTTGACCACATTCAGGCGCCCGAGCAGTGGCAGCCGCGCCATGAGCTCGAACAGCGGTGCGCTCAGGCGCATCAGGGCAGCGCTGGCCTTGGCGGCAAACGGGGTATAGCAGCTCCAGCCCAAGGCCAGTACCGCCATCAGCACGCCGCCGATGTAGTCGTCCTGGCCCCAGTGCGCGCCTGCCACCAGGCGCGGCAACATGAACAGCAGCGCCAGGGCCCAGACCAGCAATTGCTGTAGCAGCTTGCGGCTGAACAGGCTCATGAACATCGCCCAGATCAGCAGCACCGAGGCGTGATCGCCAGGGAAGCTCTGGCTGGAGCGGTCCTTGAGTTCCCAGCGTGCTTCAAGTTGCGGGTAGAAGTCGCTGAGGTGAATGGCATCGCTGAACACCATCGACGGGCTGTTGTGCTGCCAGCCCATGGCGTTCATCCATTTCGAGAACAGCGCGCGGATCACCAGCAGCAGGACCAGGGTAGCGAAGAAGCCGAAGAAGGCCTGGCGCACCTGGCTGGCCTTGAATACCCAGTCGCCACGGATCAGCAGGCTGAGGAGGATCAGGCCGACGACAATATCGAACGGGCGCAGGCTGCCGACGGTCCAGATGTAACGCCAGACGCTATTGTCGGCCAGTGGCCGGTTGAGCAGGTGAAACAGCCATTCGTCGAAAGTCAGGCAGATGATCTGGCCAACAGGCCACAACCAGAAACACAGTAGAGCAACGGGCAAAACCGTGCAGAGAATCAAGGGACCCCAAGCCCACCTTGCTTGGAACAGTGAAGAATTGTCCATAAACTACCTCTTTGCTGCGAACCACGAGTGCACCATTCTGGTGCTCTAGACTGGGCTTTATAGGCCCTTGAAATTATTTTGTCATCATTCAGAAAGCCAAAGCCCATGTCCGATTTGCCAGATACCGACTACACACAACGCTTCCTTTTCGACGACCGCGACGTTCGCGGTGAAATGGTCGGGCTGGAGCGCAGCTACGCCGAAGTGCTGGCCAAGCACCCTTATCCGCAGCCTGTGGCACAGCTGCTCGGCGAGCTGATGGCGGCAGCCGCGCTGCTGGTCGGTACGCTGAAGTTCGATGGCCTGCTGATCCTCCAGGCGCAGTCGAGCGGGCCGGTGCCCCTGCTGGCTATCGAGTGCACCAGCGAGCACGAAATTCGTGGCCTGGCCCGTTATGCGGCCGAGCAGATCAAGGATGATGCAACCCTCGCCGATCTGATGCCTGGCGGCCACCTGGTGCTGACCATCATTCCGGTCAACGGCCAGCGCTATCAGGGCACGGTGGAACTGGACGGCAAGGATCTGTCGGAATGCTTCACCAACTATTTCGTCATGTCCCAGCAGGTCAACACCTGCATCACCCTGGCCGCCGACGGCATTCGTGCCCGTGGTCTGCTGGTGCAGCAGCTGCCGGCCGACCGCCAGAAGGACATTGAGGAACGCGAGGAAAGCTGGAACCACGTCAAGGCGCTGGCCAATACCCTGAAGGCTGAGGAATTACTAGGCCTGGACAACGAGACCGTTCTGCATCGCCTGTATCACGAGGATGCCGTGCGCCTGTTCGATATCCAGCCGCTGCATTTTCGCTGCAGCTGCTCCCGTGAGCGCTCCGGCAATGCCCTGGTGAGCCTGGGCAAGCATGACGCGCTGGAGCTGATCAACGAGCATGGCGGCCAGATCGAAGTCGATTGCCAGTTCTGCAATCAGCGCTACCAATTTGATGCCGCCGATATCGAGCAATTGTTCGCCGGTGGCGGTGTAGACACACCGTCAGATACTCGTCACTAAAACGTTTCACCACAGGTAAATCTCCTGTCTAACGCCGGAAACACGCCGTTCTGACAGGAGGGCCCTACTTTTTTTGGGCGTTTCTGGCATAATCCGGCCACTTTTTTCGCTGTAGTAGTTTTCAAAGCTCTACTACAAAACGTTTGGAGCACTCGGCCGCAGGCCGGATGGGGAATCTCATGACGCAAGCCAACAACACCGTCTACACCGACCTGAGCGTCGATGAGCTGGTAAAAGAAGCGCTGAACCGCGGTGAAGGCGAGCTGGCCGATACTGGCGCGCTGGTCGTGAAAACCGGTCACCGTACCGGTCGTTCGCCGGTGGATCGTTTCATCGTCGAAGAGCCGTCCACTCAGGACGCCATCGCCTGGGGCCCGATCAACCGCAAGTTCCCGGCCGACAAGTTCGATGCCCTGTGGGACCGCGTCGAGGCGTTCAACAACGCCCAGGATCACTTCGTTTCCTACGTTCACGTAGGCGCGGCTGCCGATCACTACCTGCCAGTGAAGATGACCACCCAGACTGCCTGGCAGAACCTGTTCGGTCGTTGCCTGTTCATCAATCCTGAACAGTACAACCCTGCTGGCCGTGACCAGTGGCAAGTGCTCAACGTTGCCAACTTCGAGTGCGTGCCTGAGCGTGACGGCACCAACTCCGATGGTTGCGTGATCCTCAACTTCGCCCAGAAGAAAGTCCTGATCGCCGGCATGCGTTATGCCGGTGAAATGAAAAAGGCCATGTTCTCGGTACAGAACTTCCTGCTGCCGGCTGCCGACGTGCTGCCAATGCACTGCGCCGCCAACATCGGCGAAGAGGGCGACGTGACCCTGTTCTTCGGTCTGTCGGGTACCGGCAAGACCACCCTGTCGGCTGACGAAAGCCGCTACCTGATCGGCGACGACGAGCACGGTTGGGGCGAAGGCGTTGTCTTCAACATCGAAGGTGGCTGCTACGCCAAGTGCATCGACTTGTCCGAGAAGAACGAGCCGGTCATCTGGAAAGCCATCAAGCACGGCGCAGTACTGGAAAACGTCGTCATCGACGATGCCAAGCACGCCGACTACACCGATGTCAGCCTGACCCAGAACAGCCGCGCCGCCTACCCGCTGGAGCACGTTGCCAAGCGTTCCGAGAAGAACCTCGGTGGCGAGCCTAACGCGGTCATCTTCCTGACCTGCGACCTGACCGGCGTGCTGCCGCCAGTGTCGATCCTCAACGAAGAACAAGCGGCCTACCACTTCCTGTCCGGCTACACCGCTCTGGTGGGCTCGACCGAAATGGGTTCGGGCAGCGGCATCAAGTCGACCTTCTCCACCTGCTTCGGCGCGCCGTTCTTCCCGCGTCCGGCTGGCGAATACGCAGAGCTGCTGATCAAGCGTATCCGCGGTTTCGGCTCCAAGGTCTACCTGGTCAACACCGGCTGGACCGGCGGTGGCTACGGTGTGGGCAAGCGCTTCAACATCCCGACCACCCGCGCGGTGATCGCAGCGATCCAGAGCGGCGCCCTGATCGGCAGCGAAACCGAGCACCTGGACACCATCAACCTCGACGTGCCACTGGCCGTACCGGGTGTTGAAGCCAACCTGCTCAACCCACGCAACACCTGGGCTGACCAGGCTGCTTACGATGAAGCTGCAAAAGCCCTGGCTGGCTTGTTCATCGAAAACTTCAAGAAGTTCGAAGTGTCCGACGCCATCAAGGCTGCTGGCCCACAGCTGTAAGCTGAAGCCTGCGTAAACAAAAAGCCGCCCTCAGGGGCGGCTTTTTGTTTTCCGGCTGTTCAATCATGGCCATTGTTGCCTGGCATGCAGCACCCGGATGATCTCGACGCAGTCTTCCACCACGCGATAGATCATTAAGTAGTTGGGACGAACCACGATTTCATGCGTACCGGGAAATCTTCCCGCTTTGTACATCGTCGGTGAGTATTGCGCTTTCCGGGCTTTGCTTTCAAAAGCCTCGTCCAGCGCGATTGCCGCTTCCGGGTTGTCGGCTGCAATGTGGTCCATGATCAGTTCGCGGTCGCTCAGTGCCATGGCTCGCCACACCAGTCTCATCAATGCGAACGAGCTTTCAGCGCTGCGCGGCGCTCGGCGAACAAGCGGCGAGCTTCATCATCCTCGATTGACGGAGTAGTGTCCTGCAGGCTGGCTTCGACTTGTGCGCTGAACCAGGTTTCGTAGGCCGCCGCTTCATGTGCTGTTTTAAGGGCCTGGGCACGATCAGGTCTTTGATAGGTCTGGAGTGTCTCGGGGTCGTAGCTGGAAGTGTCGACCTTGAAGTAGTCAATGCCTAGCGCCTGGAGATAGCTCACCAGCGTCTCGAGTTTTTTGAACAACCGGACATTGCCACTGCGTTGTGCAGTGAGTATGTGCTCCTGGTCCCTGGCGGAGACTTGAACAGCCCAGCCCCCCGCTTGCGCGACTACATGCGTGGTGTTGATGCAGCCAATCTCGACCATCTTGCTGAGTTCGGCATGGTCCATGTTATGAGTTGGCATGGGTGAATGTCTCTGCTTCATAAGGTCGATCCATGCTATGCAATCTATAGTTGATTGCAACTATAGGGCTTCTGAAGTGTTTGTGGGAAGCTTCGCACTCTTCCACAAGTGTCTCAGGTCCCTCATGTCCGAACTCCCACAACGCCAAGCCTTCCGCCATCTGCACCCGATCCTCAGCCGCTGGCAGGACAGCGACCTCAATGGTCATATCGCCGGTGCCACGGTTTACGCCTACTTCGACACTGCGATCCAGGCCTACCTGCTGCAACAGGCCGGGCTGGATTTGCAGGAAGGCGAGGTGGCCGGGTTCGTGGTCAGTTCGGCGGCGGATTTTTTCGCCTTGCCGGCCTTCCCCGACACCCTTGAAGTCGGCCTGCGGGTGGCACGCCTGGCGGGCAGTTCGGTGGAGTACCAGTTGGCGTTGTTCCGGGTCGAGGACGGGCAGCCTTGCGCGGCCGGCAAGGTGGTGCAGGTGTTCGTCGAGCGCGAGTCAGGGCGGCCGGCGCAGTTGCCGGCCACGCTGCAGGCGGCACTGGAGCGCTTGCAAGGCTGAGACCGCTCAATCGTTGAGGCGGATGATGCCTTCGCGTACGGCAAACAGCACCAGGCCGGGTACATCGTGAATCTGCAGGCGATGCATGATCTGCGAGCGGTGCGCCTCGATAGTCTTCACGCTCAGGCCGAGGCCGTCGGCAATCGAGCGGGTCGACTCGCCGCGGGCAATCAAGCGCAGGATTTCCAGCTGGCGCGCAGTCAACTGCATCGTGGTGCTGCCGCTGGGACGCTTGCGGCTGTGCTTCACCGCCTGGCCAATGACCATCGGCAGCACCGCTGACGACAGGTACTGGCCGCCGTTTTTCAGCGCCTGCAGGGCTTGCTCCAGCTCCAGTACGGTGGCGCTCTTGAGCAGAAACCCGTGAGCACCCAGCTGCAGGCAACGCATGACGAAGTCCAGCTCCGAGCGCGACGAGAGCATCAATACATGGCTTGAGGGCACGCGCAAAAACAGCTCACGCAGGATCTGCTCGCTGTCGAGGGTGTCGGCGGTCATGTCCAGCAGGATGATGTCGGGCTTGAGCTTCTCGGCCAGGGCGACAGCGGTCATGCCGTCGCCTGCGTCACCGACTACGGCGTATTGTTTTTTTTGTTCGAGCAGCGCTCGCAGGCCCGCTCGAAAGAGCGGCGAGTCATCGGCAAGTAGTATTCGGCAAAGCATGGGTTCGAGCCTGTTTCGCAAAAGAAGAGGGGCGGCAGGTTTGCTCGGTCCGGATGAGCGCTGCCGCGCGGTGGCGCGATCAGTATCGGGGGCCTGCCGCAGGTCCCGACAGCGCCGGCCATCATAGGCGTTCGAACACCGAGGGCAGGATCGGCCGCAAGGGCAGGTCGAGGCCGTGGATGCTCTCGCTATGCCCGATCAGCAGCAGGCCACCCGGGCGCAGGCAGGCCAGCAGGCGATGAACCACGCGCTGCTTCTCATCCTGACTGAAATAGGTCAGCAAATTGCGCAGAAAAATCACATCGAACAGGCCCAGGTCGGTGGGCAGCGACTGGATCAGGTTGATCGGGCGAAACCGCAGGCGCTCGCGCAGGGACGCCACCATGCGCATGCGCCCGGCCATTTCGCCGACGCCGCACAAGCAGTAGCGTTGCAGCCAGCCTTCGGGAAAGTAACGGGCCTGGGCGACGTCATAGATGCCTTCGCCTGCCTGCTCGAGCAGGTTGCGGCTGACGTCGCTGGCCAGCACGCTCCAGTCGTCGTTCACGGCGTGTTCGTTGGCGACCATGGCCAGGCTGTAGGCTTCTTCGCCAGAGGCGCAGGCAGCGCTCCAGAGCCTTAACGGGCGGGGCATGTCGCGCAGCCACTGGGCGAGGAATTCGAAATGGCGATGTTCGCGGAAGAAGTAGCTGTCGCGGGCAACCAGCAGGTCGAGCACCCGCTGTTGTTCCTGCTGCTGATCAGGCTGTTCGACCAGATGCAGGTACTGTTCGAAGGAGGCCAGTTGCAGGTGCCGCAGGCGCTTTCCCAGGCGCGCTGCCACGGCGGCGCGGCGGTCGGCGGCGAGGAACACGCCGGTGCGCTGGCTGACCAGGGTGCGAAAGCGCAGGAACTGGGCTTCGCTCAGTAACGGAGGGCGGCTGCCGGCAGGCATCTCACACCCCTCGTGCACAGGGCAATCGGGCCGTCTTTGCGTGATAGCTGCGCATTCCCTGCGTCCATTGGCTGATTGGGAACGGCCGATGATAGCTACTGGCTATAACCGCCAGAATCGGGGTTGCCCCTAGGTCACAGGTGGCTGGCAAGCAGAAGGGAATTCAGGGCCTGCCGGGACTGGCCGGAAGATCGGCCTGCAGGGCTTGATCGGTAACGCGCGGGGTGATGCAGCGATCCCTGCCCATGGGGGCAGGGACTAGGAGTTTGGCTTAAGCCCGAAAGGCTTCAGCGGTGACGCCAGTGCTTTTTGTGCTTGCGGTGGCCGTAGTGGTGGCCACGGTCGTAGTAACGACGGTCGTCGTAGCCGCGACGGTAGCGACGGTCATCGCGCTCGTCTTCATCGGCCTTGTTGCCCATGTAGTTACCCAGCGCGCCGCCGGCACCACCGCCTGCGGCCGCACCGATATAGCTACCGGTGGTGCCGCCCATGCTGCGGCCGACCACGTTGCCGCCGGCTGCGCCCAGGGCACCACCGATTGCGGCTTCACCGCGCTGGCGCTTGTCGGCACCGACCGCACTGCCGGCTGCGCCGCCCAGGCCCGCACCGATTGCACCGCCGGTGCTGCCGCCGATCGACTGACCGACCACCGAGCCCAGTACCCCACCCAATGCGCCGCCAATACCGGCTTCGGTGGTGCCACCTGCCGAGGCAACGCCGCTGAGCAGGCCAAGAGACAACAACAGAATCGAGGAGTACTTCATCAAGAAAGCCTCATAGGGATGACGAGGCGATCCTGAGGCTGGGGAGGGGGGCTGGCAAACGAAATCCGACGAGTAACACGAGTTGTACACAATTTTCTAAGTTACTGTTTTCACTGTGAAACTTTATCGTTTTTCGCGTGTCTGAGCTTACTTGGAACGCGGCCCTGACAGTGATGTCAGGGCCTTTTTTGTGCCTGTTTGCCGCCGATTCTGTCAGAGGATCCGGGCGTTGTCGCTGGCAGGTTGCAACTGGATCGCGACGAACTTGGAGGTCGGCGTGTGGCTGCCATCGCCCACGCTCTCCAGCGGTACCAGCGGGTTGACCTCCGGATAGTAGGCCGCCGCCTGGCCGGCCGGAATATCGAAGGCCAGCAGGGTGAAGCCCTTGACCCGCCGCTCGCGACCATCGCTCCACAACGAGACGATATCGGCCTTGTCCCCGGGGTGGAAGCCCAGGCGGACGATGTCGGCCTCATTGGCGAACAGCACGTTGCGCTGGCCCTTGACCCCACGGTAGCGGTCATCCAGGCCATAGATGGTGGTGTTGTACTGATCGTGCGAGCGCATCGACTGCATGATCAGGTCCGGCATCTGGCCGCTGGCGCGCACACGCTCGTGCAGCAGGTCGTCCGGCAGGGCGTTGGCCTTGAAGTTGGCCCGGCCGCTGGCGGTCTTCCATTGCCGCTGGCCGGCGCTGTTACCCAGGTAGAAGCCGCCCGGGTTTTGCAGGCGCTGGTTGAAGTTGTCAAAGCCGGGGATGGTCTGGTCGATCAGGTCGCGGATGCGCCCGTAATCGGCGATCAGCCAGTTCCAGTCCACAGGCTTGGCACCGAGGGTGGCGTTGGCAATCCCGGCGATCACTGCAGGCTCTGAGCGCATTTGCCGCGACAGTGGCTGCAACTGGCCATTGGAGGCGTGGACCATGCTGAACGAGTCTTCCACCGTTACTGCCTGAGGGCCTTGGCCCTGCAGGTCGATATCGGTCCGGCCCAGGCACGGCAGAATCAGCGCCTGCTTGCCATGCAGCAGGTGGCTGCGGTTGAGCTTGGTGCTGATCTGCACGGTCAGCGCGCAGTTGCGCAGGGCCTGGGCGGTGCGTACGGTGTCCGGGGTGGCTTGGGCGAAGTTGCCGCCCAGGGCAATAAACACCTTGGCCTGGCCGTCGGCCATGGCGCGGATCGCCTCGACGGTGTTGTGGCCATTGTGGCGCGGTACCTTGAAGCCGAAGCGGCGCTCCAGGGCGTCGAGCAGGGCCACCGGCGGCCGTTCGTTGATGCCCATGGTGCGGTCGCCCTGCACGTTGCTGTGGCCACGCACCGGGCACAGGCCGGCACCGGGAACGCCGAGGTTACCGCGCAGCAGCATCAGGTTGGCGATTTCCTGGATGGTCGCCACCGAATGGCGATGCTGGGTGATGCCCATGGCCCAGCACATGATGACCTTCTTGGCCTTGCAGTACATGCGCGCGGCTTGCTTGATCTCGGCCAGGGTCAGGCCCGACTGCGCGGTGATCTGCTCCCAGGAGGTGGCGTCGACCGCGGCCAGGTAGCCCAGTACGTCCTGGGTGTGCTGGTTGAGAAAGTCGTGATCGAAAATTGCCGGGGCACCGCTGGCCTGGGCTTCACGCTCCCACTGCAATAGGAACTTGGCCATGCCGCGCAGCACCGCCATGTCGCCGCCCAGGGCTGGGCGGAAGTAGGCGGTGTTGGTCGGGCGGTCGCCGTTGGTGAGCATCTCCAGCGGGTGCTGCGGGTGCTGGAAACGTTCCAGGCCGCGTTCTTTCAGCGGGTTGACGCAGACCACCTGGGCGCCGCGCTTGACCGCTTCGCGCAGCGGTTCGAGCATGCGCGGATGGTTGGTGCCGGGGTTCTGGCCCCAGACGAAGATCGCGTCGGCATGTTCGAAATCGTCGAAAGTCACCGTGCCTTTACCGACCCCGACACTCTGCCCAAGCGCCACGCCGCTGGCCTCGTGGCACATGTTCGAGCAGTCGGGGAAGTTGTTGGTGCCGTAGGCGCGCACAAACAGTTGGTACAGGTAGGCCGCCTCGTTGCTGGCCCGGCCAGAGGTATAGAACTCGGCCTGGTCCGGGCTTTCGAGCTGTTGCAGGTGTTCGGCGATCAGGGCGAAGGCGCCATCCCAGTCGATTGGTTGGTAGCGGTCGGTGCTGGCGTCGTAGACCATCGGTTCGGTCAGCCGGCCCTGGTATTCGAGCCAGTAGTCGCTCTGGGCCAGCAGCGAAGTGACGCTGTGGCGGGCGAAGAACGCGGCATCGACGCGGCGCTTGGTCGCTTCCCAGTTCACCGCCTTGGCGCCGTTTTCGCAGAACTTGACCATGCCGCTTTCCGGCGAGTCGCCCCAGGCGCAGCCAGGGCAGTCGAAGCCGCCGTTCTGGTTGGTCTTGAGCAGCGCGCGGATGTTCTTCAGGGCATTGTCGCTGCCGATCCAGGCCTGGGCCACGCTGCGCAGCGCGCCCCAGCCGCCAGCGGCGCCGTGGTAGGGTTTGTAGCGGGGCACAGGCTTGTGGTCGGCTTGGTGATGCAGGCTCACGTTCGGTTCTCCCGCACGGGGCTGAACACCCGTGGTGCGCTGTGTTTGGGCAGGTGAATAAGGTTGAGGTTGTGCCGCCGTGCCCACTGCAGGGCCAGGCCGGTAGGCGAGGACAGGCTGACCAGGGTCTGGATGCCGGCGCGCAGCACCTTCTGGATCAACTCCAGGCTGCAGCGGCTGGTGACGATCGCCAGGCCGCCGTCGAGGCTGATGTGCTGGCGCACCAGGGCACCGATCAACTTGTCGAGGGCGTTGTGCCGGCCGATGTCTTCGCGGCCCAGGAGGATCTCGCCCTGGTTGTTCATGAACAGTGCCGCATGCACCGCGCCGCAGTGCTGGCCCAGGGGCTGGAAGGCATCCATGCGCTGGCGCAGGCCGGCCAGCCATTGCGCGGGTGGCAGCGGAGCACCGGGCAGCACGGCAAGGTCGGGCAGCGCCTGCTCCACCGCCTCAACACCGCACAGGCCACAGCCACTGGTGCCGGCCAGTTGCCGGCGCTGGGTCTTGAGGTTCCAGAAGGCGCGGTTGGCAATCTCGACTTCGGCATGCACGGCAGAACCGTTGCCGGTGAACTTGACGTCGTAGATCTCGTTGGCCGAAGCGATGATGCCGCTGCCGATGCTGAAACCGACGATAAAGTCTTCAAGGTCCGTGGGGCTGACCAGCATCACGGCCTGGCTGATGCCGTTATAGGCGATCGCCAGCGCGACTTCCTCGGCCAGTGCGGTATGGGCCTGGCTGTCGTCGTCAAGGTGGCAGTAGTCGTAGGTGTTGCTGGCCGCGGGCGCAGTCACAAGCGGGGTGGACGCCGCACAGGCCGGGGGTTTAGTGCTCATCAGCAGAGGTACCGGCGGCTGTTCAGCTTTAAGCCTAGGCTTGCGCTCGGGTATCGTCTAATCGCTAATGCTGATGCTTTGATAGACGGCGTCGATCAAGCCTCGCCGCGCAGCGCTTGATATTCGCCCAGGCACACCTCGGCCAGGGCCGAGCGCGGCGCCGTGCGGCGCATGATCAGGCCCAATGGTGCCAGGGTGCAGGCCTGTTCGATCGGTTGCAGGCGCAGCCGTTCGGTGAGCACTTCCAGCCCTGCCGCCAACGGCATGATCGCGCAGCACAGGCCGCCGCTGACGGCCTGGGCCAACTGATGGACGGCATCGGTCTGCAGCAACAGCTGCGGGGTCAGGCCGCGGCTGTGGAAGTTATGGTCGATCGACTGGCGAAAATGCATGCCGGCGGTGAGCAAGCCCAGCGGCAGTTCGGTCAGCTGTTGCCAGCTTAGGGGCTGCTCGTCGAAGCGGAAATGATCTGGATCATATAAAAGCCCCATGCGCGTCTCGCCCAGCGGCAGCGCCTGGAAGCGTTCGTGGTCGAGCCGGTCGAGGTATGACACGCCCAGGTCCAGCTGGTTGCTGGTCAGCTGTTCGAGGATCTGCTCGGAGCTCAGGGCGCTGAGTTCGAAGCGCAGTTCCGGGTGCTGCTGGTGCATGCGCCGTAACAATGGCAAGGGGTCGAAGCTCGACAACGGCACCACGCCCAGGCGCAGGGTACCGACCAGGTGGCCACGGCAGGCGGCCGCTTCGGCGTTCAGGCCATCGTAGGCGGCGATCACCGAGCGCGCCCAGGCCAGCACCCGCTCGCCCTGGGCGGTGAAACCCTCGAAGCGCTGGCCACGGTTGACCAGGGCCAGGTCCAGCTCTTGCTCCAGGTTGCGCAAGCGCATCGACAGGGTTGGCTGGGTCACGTGGCAGCGGGCGGCGGCCTGGCCGAAGTGGCGGGTTTCATCCAGGGCGATGAGGAATTTGAGTTGTTTGATGTCCATCGTCGCTCCACGGCGCAAAGCAGGCGAAGCATTCTAACCTGTCCTAGACTCCAGGCTCCGAGATTCATCACCAAGGAGAGCGGTATGAGCATTTTCAGTTTCGTCAAAGAAGCAGGCGAGAAACTTATCGACCTGTTGACCCCGGGTAATGCCAATGCCAGCGAGCAGTTGAAGGAGCATGTCTCCAAGGTAGGCTTGGGCAATCCGAACATTCAGACAACTGTCGAGGGCAGCAAGGTGACGGTCACCGGCGAGGTGGCGACCCAGGAAGAGAAGGAAAAAATCCTCCTGGCCCTGGGCAACATTGCAGGTGTGGAGTCGGTGGATGACCAGATCACCGTTACCGGCCCGGTTGTTGCGGCGGCCCGCTTCGTCGTGGTCAAGAAAGGCGACACCCTGAGCGCCATTTCCCTGGCCGTGTACGGCAATGCCAACCAGTACAACAAGATTTTTGAAGCCAACAAGCCGCTGCTCAGCCACCCGGACAAGATCTACCCGGGCCAGACCCTGCGCATCCCCGAGTAATCACAACCCTTCGAGCAACGCCCGGTAGTCTTCCACCGCGGCGAACTCTTCGGTATCCCGCGGCCCTTTGCGGCTATCGGGCTGGCGCACCGCAAGCAGGTGCGCCACGCCGAAGTCGCGGGCGCTGCGCAGGATCGACAAGGTGTCATCGATAAACAGGCTGCGTTGCGGGCTGAAGCCGATATCGGCCTGCAGGGCGCTCCAGAACTGCGGGTTCTCCTTGGGGTAGCCGTAGTCATGGGAGCTGATCAGGCGCTCGAAGTAAGGCGCCAGCTCCACCCGCTCCAGTTTCAGCGACAGCGAATCGCGATGGGCGTTGGTGATCAAGATCACCCGCTTGCCGGCCTGTTTGATCGCCTGCAAAAAGGTGTCGGCATCCGGGCGCAGGGCGATCAGGTGGGCGGTCTCAAGCTTCAGCTCGCGCACCGGGAGGTTCAGCTCGCGGCTCCAGAAGTCCAGGCAGTACCAGTTCAGCGAGCCGGCGTGCTGCTCGAACAGCGGCTGCAGCTCGAGCTCGGCCATGGCCCGGCTGATGCCGTGCAGTTCGGCGTAGCGCTGGGGCAGCTGCTCGAGCCAGAAATGGTTGTCGAAGTGCAGGTCGAGCAGGGTGCCGTCCATGTCCAGCAGGACGGTATCGATGGTGGACCAGGCTAAAACGGGCATATGAAATTCTCGAACAGTCATTAGGCAGCGGCCGGGCAAGCCACGGTATAGTAACCCGTTCACGCCAAGGAGCCGCCCCATGCGCCAGAAACCCACCGTCCTCTCTCGCGAGATTGTCGCCAGCAGTCGCCTGTTTCGCGTCGAAGCCGTGCAATTGCGCTTTGCCAACGGCGCCGAGCGCACCTATGAGCGCCTGGTCGGGCGCGGCAACGGTTATGGCGCGGTGATGATCGTGGCGATGCTCGACGCCGAGCACGCGGTGCTGGTGGAGGAATACTGCGGCGGTACCGACGAGTACGAGCTGTCGTTGCCCAAGGGCCTGATCGAGCCGGGCGAAGACGTGCTGGCGGCGGCCGACCGAGAGCTCAAGGAAGAAGCAGGTTTCGGTGCCCGGCAACTGGAGCACCTGACCGAGCTTTCGCTGTCACCGGGTTACATGAGCCAGAAGATCCAGGTGGTGCTGGCCACCGACCTCTACGAGGAACGCCTGGAAGGCGATGAGCCCGAGCCGATGCGTGTCGACAAGATCAACCTGCGCGAGCTCTCGGCCCTGGCCCAGCATCCGCAGTTTTCCGAAGGCCGGGCCCTGGCGGCGCTGTACCTGGTGCGCGACTTGCTGAGCCAGCGTGGGGTGTTCCCGCTATGAACGATATTGAACTGATGCAGCACGTGGTGGAGCTGGCTCGCCAGGCGGGCAAGGCCATTTTGCCGTTCTGGCGTGCCGATGTGGCGGTGACGGCCAAAGCCGACGAATCGCCGGTCACCGCCGCCGACCTGGCTGCCCATGACGTCATTGCCGAGGGTTTGCGCGCCCTGGCGCCGCAGATCCCGGTGTTGTCGGAAGAGGACTGCGATATTCCCCTGGGCGAACGGCAAGGCTGGCAGCGCTGGTGGCTGGTCGATCCGCTGGATGGCACCAAGGAATTCATTGCCGGCACTGAAGAATTCACCGTCAACATCGCTCTCATCGAGCAAGGCCAGGTGGTGTTTGGCGTGGTGGCGATTCCCACCAACGGGCGTTGCTATTACGGCGGCAAGGGCTTCGGGGCCTGGCTGGCGGAAGCGGGCGGCGTGCCTAAGGCCATCAGCGTGCGCAACGCGCCGACTGCGGGTGAGCGATTTACCGTGGTTGCCAGCCGCCGGCACTCCAGCCCGCAACAGGAAGCCTTGCTGGCCGGCCTGAGCCAGTCGGTAGGGGAGCTGGAGCTGGCCAATATCGGCAGTTCGCTGAAGTTCTGCTTATTGGCTGAGGGCGTTGCCGATTGCTACCCGCGCCTGGCACCGACCTCGCAGTGGGACACCGCAGCAGCCCAGGGCGTGCTCGAAGGCGCCGGCGGCGAAGTGCTTGGCCTCGATGGCCAGGCCTTCGTCTACCCTGCGCGCGAGTCCTTGCTCAACCCGTTCTTCCTGGCCTTGCCGGCGGCCGCGCCGTGGCGCGACAAGCTGCTGCAACAAGCCCTAGCGGTGTAGCACGTACTGGCCGCTGAATAGCACGGCAGCCTCGCTGCTGCCGGCATTGCTGACCTGGGTGTGCAGGTTCAGCCGCGCCCGGCCCCGGCGCTGATAGGTGGCGATGAAACGCTCCCAGACCTTCTCCTCCGGTGCCGCGCAGGTGGCGATGGCCGCGCCGGTGACCGGCAGCGGATAACTGATCTGGCCTTCCTGGATGACGATATGCCCGTCATCGACCCCCGCTTCGCGCAACCTCAGGTGCAGCCAGCCCCAACCGACCAGCACCGCCGCGCAGTACAGGCTGCCGCCGAACATGGTGCTCTTGTGGTTGACGTTGGCCTCCAGCGGTAGCTGCAGGCGCAGGCAATGCTGCTGCCAGTCGAGCACCTGCAGGCCCATTTGCCGGGTCAGCGGGATGTCGCTGTGCAGTACCGATTCCAGGTAGTGGCTGTCCGTGCTCATGGACGGTTGTCCTCCAGGTCATCGCTGTGATGGTTGTCGCCGAAGCTCAGGCCGTGTTTACGCAGCTTGTCGTGCAGGGTCTTGCGCGGGATGCCGAGGGCCTCGGCCAGGCTGCGTAGCGAACTGTGCGAGCGCGCCAGCTCCGCGGCGATCAGCGAGCGTTCGAACTGCTCGACCTGTTCGCTGAGGTTGCCGCTGCCGATGCTGGCCACGGGACCGTTGGCCGCAGGCGGCAGGTCACCGTCCAGGGCCAGCAGGCGGCAGGTCACCGTCCAGGGCCAGTTCCAGGCCCAGGGCGAAGCGCTCGGCAGCGTTTTGCAGCTCACGGACGTTGCCCGGCCATTCATGGCGCAGCAGCAACGCCCGTTGCGCCGGTTGCAATGCCGGCACTGGCAGGCCGTGGCGCTCGCCGGCGGCGTGGGCAAAGTGCTGGAACAGCACCAGGATGTCTTCGCCGCGCTCGCGCAGCGGCGGAATGCGCAGTGGCGCGACGTTCAGGCGGTAATACAGGTCGGCGCGAAAGCGCCCCTGGTCAGCGGCCTGGCGCAGGTCTTCCTTGGTTGCGGCAATGATGCGGATATCCAGCGGGATCAACTGGTTGCCGCCCAGGCGCTCGACTACACGCTCCTGCAGCAGGCGCAGCAGCTTGACCTGGACATCCAGGCTCATGCTTTCGATTTCATCGAGGAACAACGTGCCGCCGTTGGCGAATTCGAATTTGCCGATGCGACGCTTCTGCGCGCCGGTGAAAGCCCCTGGCTCGTGGCCGAACAGCTCGCTCTCGACCACCGATTCGGCCAGGGCGCCGGCGTTGATGGCCACGAACGGGCCGTCGCGGCGGCTCGACAGGTCGTGCAGGGCGCGGGCCACCACCTCTTTGCCGGCGCCGGTTTCGCCAAGGATCAGCACATCGGCGCGGGTGCCGGCCAATGCGCCAATTTGCTCGCGCAGGCGCAGCATCGGCGCCGAGTGACCGACTAGGCGCGTGCTCAACTCCTGGCGATCGCTCAGGGCCAGGCGCAGGCTGCGGTTGTCCAGCACCAGGCGGCGCAGGGCCAGGGCGCGGCGCACACTGTCGAGCAGGGCATCGCTGGCGAAGGGTTTCTCCAGAAAGTCGTAGGCGCCGGCACGCATGGCCTGCACCGCCAGCGGCACGTCGCCGTGGCCGGTGATCAGCAATACCGGCAGTTCCGGGTCCTGGGCGTGCAGTTGCTGCAGCAACTCAAGGCCGTCGATGCCAGGCATGCGGATATCGCTGACCACCACGCCCGGCCAGTCGCGCGCTCGATGCGCCCGGCCAGGCCCTGGGCGTCGCTCAGGGGCAGGATCTTCAGCCCGGCGAGGTCGAGGGTCTGGCTCAGCGCCTGGCGCAGGTGCGGGTCGTCGTCGACCAGGATCACCTGCGTGCGGCTGTCGATGAGCGGCTCGGTCGTCATGCCGATGGGTCCTCCGAAGTGGGTAGGGTGGCGCCGGGCTTGGCGATGCGCAGTTGCAGGGTAAGCAGGGCGCCGCCTTCCGGGTGGTTGCCCAGCAGCAGCTCGCCGCCCAGCGCCCGCATCAAGGTATCGCAGATTGCCAGGCCCAGGCCAAGGCCCTGAGTGCGCGTCTTGGTGGTGAAAAACGGCTCGCGGGCGCGGGCCAGGGCCTGGCTGCTGAAGCCCGGACCGTTGTCGCGTATGTACAGGTAGACGTTGCCATCGCGCTGTTCGGCACTGAGCCAGAGTTTGCGCGGGTTGGCTTTTTCGGTCAGCGCGTCGAGGGCGTTGGCCAGCAGGTTGCCGAGCACCTGGCGCAAGCGGGTTTCGCCGGCCTGGACCCACAGGGTTGCCTCTGGCAGGTCGCGCACCAGTTCCACGGCCATTGCCCGCCGACGCTTGGCCAGCAGCGCCAGTGCGTCGTCCAGCGCCGGCTGCAGGGCCACGCTTTCCGGGGCGTGGCGGTCGCGGCGGGCGAAGGCGCGCAGATGGGCGATGATCGAGGCCATGCGCCCGGTCAGTTCGCTGATCAGCTTAAGGTTGCTGCGGGCATCGTCGGTACGCTGGTGATCGAGGAGGATCTCGGCGTTCTCGGCATAGCTGCGGATCGCCGCCAGCGGCTGGTTGAGTTCGTGGCTGATGCTTGCCGACATGGTGCCCAGTACCGACAACTTGCCGGCCTGCACCAGCTCGTCCTGGGCGCGCACCAGTTCTTGCTGGGCCTGTTCGCGCTCCAGCACTTCTTCCTTGAGGCGGCTGTTGAGGCCTTCGAGGTCGGCGGTGCGCTCGATCACGCGCTTTTCCAGCTCCTGGCGGCCGTGGGCTTCAAAGTCGATGCGGTCCATGTAGTGGCGGCGCCGCTGCATGATCAGGCCGAGCAGCAGCATTAGCACCAGCAAGGTGGCGCCGCCGATGGCCACCACCGTGCGTACCGAGCGGTCGATCAGCGTGCGCGGGGCGAGGATGCTGACCTGCCAGCCGGTCTCGTCGATGGCCTGGGTCTGGGTCAGCCAGGCCTTGGGGTCGAGGGTCAGCGGCTTGGGTGACTGGGTCGGGTAGGGCTGGATGGCAACGATGGCTTCGCGCTCGGCGTCGCTCAATGGCCGGGTGGCACGGAAGCGCCAGTCGGGGCGCGAGGTCAGGATCACCACGCCATTGTGGTCGGTCAGCAGCAGCTGCTCCGGGGTCTTGCCCCAGAGGGTTTCGGTATGGTCCAGATCGACCTTGACCACCAGCGCGCCGATCACCTGATCGCGGTCGCGCACCGCGGCGGCGAAGAAGTAACCACGCTTGGCCGAGGTAGTGCCCTGGCCGAAGAAGCGCCCCAGGCGCCCGGCAATGGCTTCGCTGAAATAAGGGCGGAAGGCAAAGTTGCGGCCGATGAAACTGTCGTGCTTGTCCCAGTTGGAGGCCGCCAGGGTGTTGCCGTTGGCGTCCATCAGGTACATGACTTCGGCGCCGGTCTGGGTGGCGATGTCCTTGAGCAGGCGGTTGGCGTTGGTCAGGGTTTCCAGGCGCAGCGGGTCGGCCAGCACTGCGCGCAGGGCCGGCAGGTCGCCGAGGATCTGCGGCAGGGTTTCGTAACGGTGCAGGGTGCCGAGCAGGTTGGCCACGTAGAGGTCGAGGGTCTGGCGGTTCTGTCCGGCCAGTTCGTCCTGGTAGTAGCGCTCGGCGAGGTGCTGCAACGGCCACAGCAAGGGTGCCAGGCACACGGCAAGGATGGCCAGGCTGCGCCAGCGAGGGCGGCGGGGTACGGGTGGAGTTATGTTCATCGCAACTGCGCCAGAATGATCTGGCGCATTATGCGCTACTTCAGGCAGTCGATCAGCGCCTGCTGCCAGTGCGGCTGGCTGACGTGCCACTCGCGTTGCAGGCGGCTGCAATCGAGGCGCGAGTTCAGCGGGCGGCGAGCCGGGGTCGGATAATCGCTGGAGTCGATTGGCAACAGCTTGGCGCAGGACAGGCCCTGGGCCTTGAGTTGCTCGCCAATGGCCTGGGCAAAACCGAACCACGAGGTCTCCCCTTGCGCGGTCAGGTGATAGACACCCCAGGCACCGGCCTGGCCAGCCTGCCAGCGTTCGATCAGGGCACGGGTGCTGTGGGCGATGGTGCCCGCCCAGGTCGGCGCGCCGATCTGGTCGGCGACGATGCGCAGCTCGGGCTTTTCCTGCAACAGGCGCTGCATGGTCAGCAGGAAGTTGCGTCCGTGGCGTGAGTACACCCAGCTGGTACGCAGGATCAGATGCTGGCCACCTACCGCGGCAATCGCCTGTTCGCCGGCCAGCTTGCTGTGGCCGTAGACGCCGAGCGGGTTGGGCTCGTCGCCCTCCGTGTAAGGGGTGGCCTTGCTGCCATCGAACACGTAGTCGGTGGAGTAGTGGATCAGCGGAATGCCAAGCTTCGCGGCTTCCTCGGCAAAAATGCCAGGGGCCTGGGCGTTGATCGCAAAGGCCAGATCCGGCTCGTTTTCGGCCTGATCCACCGCAGTGTGGGCCGCGGCGTTGATGATCAGGTCGGGCTTGAGCTGCTGCACCTGGCCACGGATGGCTTCGGGGTACGCCAGGTCGAGCTGGTCACTGCCCAGGACCTGCAACTGCGCCAGGTCGCCCAGTTGCTGTTGCAGCGCCTGGGAAACCTGGCCGTTGCGGCCGGCGATAAGGATGCGCGGTTGGCTGTGCTTCACGGGAACAGGTCTGCCTCATGCAGGAACTTGCCGACCTGGTCCTTGGCTGAAAGCACCGGTGCGCTTTCAAGTTCCCAGTCGATCGCCAGGTCCGGGTCATCCCAGCGGATGCAGCGCTCGGCAGACGGCACATAGTAGTCAGTGGTCTTGTAGAGAAACTCGGCGAAGTCGCTCAGCACCAGAAAACCATGGGCAAAGCCCTTGGGAATCCACAACTGGCGATTGTTCTGGGCCGAAAGCCTGACACTGACCCAACGGCCAAAGGTCGGTGAGTGGCGGCGGATATCGACGGCCACATCCAGCACTTCGCCTGCAGTTACCCGCACAAGCTTGTCCTGGGTATGTTCAACCTGGTAATGCAAACCGCGCAGCACATTTTTTTGTGAGCCGGAATGATTGTCCTGAACAAAGTGGGCATCGATGCCTGTTGCTTCCTGGAACGAGCGCTCATTGAAGCTCTCGAAGAAAAAGCCTCGTTCATCACCGAAGACCTTCGGCTCGATCACAAGAACATCAGGCAGCGCGCTGGCTGTTACTTTCATTAACGTTTCCCTACGAGACCGAACAGGTACTGACCGTAGCCGGTCTTGCCGAACATCTTGCCTCGCTCCAGCAGATGCGCTTCATCGATCCAGCCCTGCTGGTACGCGATTTCTTCAAGGCAGGCGACCTTGAGGCCCTGACGGTGTTCGATGGTCTGCACGTATTGCGATGCTTCCAGGAGACTGTCGTGGGTGCCGGTGTCCAGCCAGGCGAAACCGCGCCCGAGCAACTGGACATTGAGGTCGCCGCGCTTGAGATAGGCGTTGTTGATGTCGGTGATTTCCAGCTCGCCGCGTGGCGAAGGTTTGACCGCCTTGGCGATCTCGACCACGTCGTTATCGTAGAAATACAGGCCTGTCACTGCGTAACTGGACTTGGGTTGTGCCGGTTTCTCTTCGATGGAAAGGGCGCGGCCTTCATCGTCGAATTCGACGACGCCGAAACGCTCCGGGTCCTTGACCCAGTAGCCGAACACGGTGGCACCGGCACCCTGCTGGGCTGCCTTGCGCAACTGCGGAGTGAAGCCCTGACCGTGGAAAATGTTGTCGCCCAGGATCAGGCACACCGAATCATCACCAATGAATTCTTCGCCGATCAGGAAGGCCTGCGCCAGGCCGTCCGGAGAGGGCTGCTCGGCATAGCTCATTTCGATACCGAACTGGCTGCCATCACCCAGCAGTTGCTTGTAGTGCGGAAGATCCTGCGGGGTGGAGATCAGCAGGATTTCGCGAATACCGGCCAGCATCAGTACCGAGATCGGGTAGTAGATCATCGGTTTGTCGTAGATCGGCAGCAGTTGCTTGGAAACACCCAGGGTGATGGGGTGCAGGCGGGTGCCGGAGCCGCCCGCCAGGACGATACCTTTGGTCATGCAATCAGATCCTTGAATTCGCTGGCGCCCAGGCGCTGGCCTTGATAACTGCCGTCTTGTACCCGCTGGCACCATTGCAGGTTGTCCAGGTACCACTGTACGGTCTTGCGCAGGCCGGTCTCGAAGGTTTCTTCGGGAACCCAGCCCAGTTCACGCTCGATCTTGCTGGCATCGATCGCGTAGCGCTGGTCGTGGCCCGGGCGATCCTGAACGTAGGTGATCAGGTCGGCGTAGTTGGCAATGCCAGCCGGACGTTGTGGCGCCAGCTCTTCGAGCAGGGCACAGATGCCGCGTACGACGTCGATGTTCTTCTGCTCGTTGTGGCCGCCAATGTTGTAGGTCTCGCCAACTTCGCCTTCGGTTACCACCTTGAGCAGGGCGCGGGCATGGTCTTCGACGAACAGCCAGTCACGCACCTGCAGGCCGTTGCCATACACAGGCAACGGCTTGCCTGCCAGGGCATTGAGGATCACCAGCGGAATGAGTTTTTCCGGGAAGTGGAATGGGCCGTAGTTGTTCGAGCAGTTGGTGATCAGTACCGGCAGGCCATAGGTGCGCTGCCAGGCGCGGACCAGGTGGTCGGACGCAGCCTTGCTGGCGGAGTAGGGCGAGCTTGGTGCGTAAGGCGTGGTTTCGGTGAACAGGTCATCGACGCCATGCAGGTCGCCATACACTTCGTCGGTGGAAATGTGATGGAAACGGAACGCCGTGCGCTCATCGGCCGGCAGGCTCAGCCAGTAGGCGCGGGTGGCCTCGAGCAGGCTGTAGGTGCCGACGATATTGGTCTGGATGAAGTCCGAAGGGCCGTCAATCGAGCGGTCGACATGCGACTCTGCCGCCAGGTGCATGATCGCATGTGGCTTGAAGCGCTCAAGCACAGCGCTAACGGTGGCCTGATCGACGATATCCGCCTGGACGAACTCATAGCGGGTGTCGGTCGCGATACTGGTCAGCGATTCCAGATTGCCTGCATAGGTCAGTTTGTCGAGGTTGAGCACTTCGTGCTCGGTATTGGTGATCAGGTGACGCACCAGCGCCGAGCCGATAAAGCCGGCCCCGCCGGTGATAAGAATTCGCATGTCGGACTGCCTTTCTTCCGTAACTGACATTGAACTTAGGGTGCACAGCTTGTGGCCGGGTGCAGGCAGGCGCAAGCAAAAAGCGCCGAACAGTCCTTCTTACCCGGGCTGCTCGATAAAACTGAGCAAATGTTGCGCAATTTTAGCCGTTATTCTTGCCAACCGGCACAAGCAGTGGCGATATAGGCAACAAAAAAATGAGGTCCCCCTGCCCATGTCGCTCAGTACCCTGATCCATCGCTCCAGCCAGCCATGCCCTGAAGTCAGTGAACAGCAGGCCGCAACCCTGTTGCAGGAACACTTTGGCCTGAGCGGCTCATTGCAGGCATTGGGCAGCCAGCAAGACCTGAATTTTCTTATCGATTCGGACCATGGGCGCTACGTGCTGAAGGTTTGCCATGGCGCCTATGCCGAGCAGGAACTGCAAGCCCAGCATGCCGCCCTCGGCTTCCTGCGCGATCAGGGGCTGCCAGTGCCTGCGGTGCAGGCTGCCCGATCCGGTGAGCAACTGCTGACGGTGACTGTCGACGGCCAACCGCTACGCGTGCGCTTGCTCGACTATATAGAAGGCCAGTCACTGACCCGCATCAAGCACATGGAGCCGCGCCTGGTAGCTGAGCTCGGCCGCCTGTGCGCGCGGGTCGACCAGGCTCTGGCCAGTTTCACCCACCCGGGCCTTGAGCGCACATTGCAGTGGGATCCGCGCCATGCCCAGGCGTTGATCAATCACCTGTTGCCGATACTGGATAACAACCCGCAGCAAGCCAGGGTAAAAGCCGCCGCAGATCAGGCCTGGGGACATCTGCAGCCGTTGATCAACGATCTGCCATCGCAAGCCGTGCACCTGGACATTACCGATGACAACGCCGTATGGGCGCGCGATGAGCAACGCCAGTGGCAACTGCAGGGGGTCATCGATTTCGGCGACCTGATGCACACCTGGCGCATTGCCGACCTCTCGGTCACCTGCGCGGCCTTGCTGCACCACGCCGAAGGCGATCCCCTGCGCATCTTGCCGGCGATCGAGGCTTATCATGCGTTCAACCCGCTGAGCGCCGCCGAACTCAACGCCTTGTGGCCATTGGTGGTGGCCCGCGCTGCGGTGCTGGTATTGAGCAGCGAGCAACAACTGAGCGTCGACCCCGGCAACAGCTATAGCCGGGACAATCTGGCCCATGAGTGGGAAATTTTCGACGTCGCTACCAGCGTGCCTTCCGAACTGATGCAGGCGGCGATTCTGCAGGCGACCGGGCATGAGCTGCCTGCGCTGGCGCTGGAAGGCTCGGCGCCACTCCTGCCGAACCCGGTGGCTGCCCAGGTGATTGGTGTGGACCTGGGCGTGCTAAGCGAGCATTACCAGGCGGGCAACTGGCAGCAAGCCGGCATTGACCAGCGCGTGCTGGCGCAGCAGGGCAGTGCTTCAGGCGCTGCCAGCAGCCTGTATGGGCAGTACCGCCTGTCGCAGACCCACATCGACAATCCCGCGGAACCTGCGACGTTCGCCCTGCATGTCGAACTGCATCTGCCTTGCGCCACGGTGCTCCAGGCTCCTTGGGCCGGGACCTGGCACCAATATGGCGAAGGCAGTGGCTGCCTTGAGGGCAGTGAATGCAGCCTGTGGTTGCACGGGCTGGATCAGACGCCGGCCGACGGGCAGGCATTGGCCATCGGACAGTCTCTGGGCGCCACTGGCGCATTGTTGACGGTCCAGTTATGCCGGGTGGCCGGCTTGTATCCGCCAGCTTTTGTCGTGCCTTCGCGGGCCCAGGCCTGGCAGGCACTGTGCCCCTCGCCGCAAGCCATCCTCGGCTTTGCCTGCGACGCCGAACCGCTGGTCGATGCCCAGGCTTTGCTGGCTCGGCGCGATGCCAGTTTCGCCCGCTCGCAAAAACACTATTACCAGCAGCCGCCGCATATCGAGCGCGGCTGGCGCAACTACTTGTTCGACATGCAGGGGCGGGCCTACCTGGACATGCTCAACAACGTTGCGGTGCTCGGCCACGGGCACCCGCGCATGGTCGCCGAGTCGGCGCGGCAATGGTCGTTGCTCAATACCAACTCGCGTTTTCATTATGCCGCCATCGCCGAATTCTCCGAGCGCTTGCTGGCCCTGGCACCAAGCGGCATGGACCGGGTATTTCTGGTCAACAGCGGCACCGAGGCCAACGATCTGGCGATCCGCCTGGCCTGGGCCTACAGCGGTGGGCGTGACCTGCTGAGCGTACTTGAGGCCTATCACGGCTGGTCGGTGGCCACCGATGCGATTTCCACCTCCATCGCCGACAACCCCCAGGCCTTGAGCACCCGGCCGGACTGGGTTCACCCGGTGATTGCGCCCAACACCTATCGCGGCGCCTACCGTGGCGCCGAGAGCGCCGCCGACTATCTGCGCGACGTCGATGCCAAGCTCGACGCGCTGGCTGCCGAGCAGCGGCAACTGGCCGGGTTCATCTGCGAGCCGGTGTACGGCAATGCCGGCGGCATCTCGTTGCCTGCGGGTTACCTGCAGCAAGCCTATGCCAAGGTGCGGGCGGCGGGCGGGGTATGCATCGCCGACGAAGTGCAGGTCGGCTATGGCCGGCTGGGCACCTGGTTTTGGGGTTTTGAAGAGCAGGGCGTGGTGCCGGACATCATCACCATGGCCAAGGGCATGGGCAACGGCCAGCCACTGGGCGCGGTCATCACCCGCCGCGAGATTGCCGAGGCGCTGGAAGCCGAGGGCTATTTCTTCTCCTCCGCCGGCGGCAGCCCAGTCAGTTGCCGAATCGGCATGGCCGTGCTTGATGTCATGGAAGAAGAAGGGCTATGGGACAACGCCCGGGAAGTCGGCGGCTACTTCAAGTCACGGCTGCAACAATTGGTCGATAAACATCCGCTGGCGGGTGCCGTGCACGGCTCCGGCTTCTACCTGGGGCTGGAATTGGTGCGTGACCGCCAGAGCCTGGAGCCGGCCAGTGCCGAGACTACCCTGCTGTGCAACCGCCTGCGTGACCTGGGTATCTTCATGCAGCCTACGGGCGATTACCTCAACATCCTCAAGATCAAGCCGCCGATGTGCACCACCCGCGCGAGCGTGGACTTCTTCGTCGACAGCATCGACCGGGTACTGTTGGAAGACCTGTAACCCTTGAGCTAAAGCCGGTTAATCCGATTGTTATCGAATTAACCGGCTTTTTTACGCCTGATATTTTCTATTTGCCACTTTTAAAGCCGATATTTATCGGATATAAATGCCTCCATTATCACCAGGGTGGCCTGGCCTTGTTGGCCCGAGCACCTGCCGAGGAGGAATGCATGAGCCGCACTGTCACTGTTGCCGCCACCCAGATGGCCTGCTCCTGGGACCGCCAGGGCAACCTGGAAACCGCCGAGCGGCTGGTCCGCGAAGCGGCTGCCAAGGGCGCGCAGATCATCCTGATCCAGGAACTGTTCGAAACCCCGTACTTCTGCCAGAAGCCCAATCCGGACTACCTGCAACTGGCCACAGCGGTTGAAACCAACGCCGCCATCGGTCATTTCCAGAAGCTCGCCAAAGAGCTGCAGGTGGTGCTGCCGATCAGCTTCTACGAGCTGGCCGGGCGTGCGCGTTTCAACAGCATCGCGATCATCGATGCCGACGGCAGCAACCTCGGTGTGTACCGCAAGACCCATATTCCGGATGGCCCCGGCTACCACGAAAAGTACTACTTCAACCCGGGCGACACCGGCTTCAAGGTCTGGCAGACCCGCTACGCGAAAATCGGCGTCGGCATCTGCTGGGACCAGTGGTTCCCCGAGTGTGCACGCAGCATGGCCCTGCTCGGCGCCGAGGTGCTGTTCTACCCGACCGCCATCGGTAGCGAGCCGCACGACCAGAGCATCTGCTCGCGCGACCACTGGCAGCGTGTGCAGCAAGGTCATGCCGGTGCCAACCTGATGCCGCTGGTGGCCAGTAACCGTATCGGCCGCGAACAACAGGACGGCTACGACATCACCTTCTACGGCTCCTCCTTCATCGCCGACCAGTACGGCGAGAAGGTCCAGGCGCTGAACGAGACCGAGGAGGGTGTGCTGGTGCATACTTTCGACCTCGATAAACTTGAGCACACCCGCAGTGCCTGGGGTACTTTCCGCGACCGTCGTCCGAATCTGTACGGCCCGCTGAAGACCCTCGACGGCGCGCTGCAATCCTGAAAGTTCAGCAAGGATCCTCTATGAAAACGCTTACCAGTACCCCGCGCGCCGACGGCTTCCACATGCCTGCCGAATGGGCGCCACAAACCCAGGTCTGGATGGTCTGGCCCGAGCGCCCGGACAACTGGCGCCTGGGTGGCAAGCCGGTACAGGCTGCCCACGTGACCCTGGCCAAGGCCATCGCCCGTTTCGAGCCGGTGACCGTTGCCGTCTCGGCCGCGCAGTACGACAACGCCCAGGCCCGTCTGGACCTGCCGAACATCCGCGTGGTGGAAATCAGCAACGACGACGCCTGGGTGCGTGATACCGGCCCGACCTTCGTCATCAACGACAGCGGTGAAGTACGCGGCGTCGACTGGGGTTTCAATGCCTGGGGCGGCTTCGAGGGTGGCCTGTACGCGCCGTGGAACCGCGACGAGCAACTGGCCAGCAAGGTGCTGGAGATGGAGCGCTGCCAGCGCTACCACACCGAAGGCTTCGTGCTCGAAGGCGGCTCGATCCATGTCGACGGTGAAGGCACCCTGATCACCACTGAAGAATGCCTGCTCAACCACAACCGCAACCCGCACCTGAACCGCGAGCAGATCGAAGCCATCCTGCGTGACCACCTGGCCGTGGACAGCATCATCTGGCTGCCCGATGGTCTGTACAACGACGAAACCGACGGCCACGTCGACAACTTCTGTTGTTACGTCCGCCCAGGAGAAGTGTTACTGGCCTGGACCGATGATCCGCAAGACCCCAACTATGCACGCTGCCATAGCGCACTTGAGGTGCTGGAAAACAGCCGTGACGCCAAAGGTCGCGCCTTCACCGTGCACAAGATGCCGATTCCGGGGCCGCTGTTCGCCACTGAAGAAGAGTGCGCCGGGGTCGATCCGGTGGCCGGCAGCCAGGAGCGCAACCCGTCGGTGCGCCTGGCTGGCTCCTACGTCAACTTCCTGATCGTCAACGGCGGCATCATCGCCCCGAGCTTCGACGACCCGGCAGATGCCGAGGCTAGAGCGATTCTGGCGCGGGTGTTCCCTGACCATGAAGTGGTCATGATCCCCGGGCGCGAGATGCTCCTGGGCGGCGGCAACATCCATTGCCTGACCCAGCAACAACCGGCGCCAGCCAAAGGCTGAAGTGCAGTAAGAAAACAGCCCGTCGATTGACGGGCTTTTTTATGCGTGGACGACGACCGGCATAGTCTTCTGGCACACCTCTTGTATTTGTTTTGCATTGTATTTCAAACAGATAGACCAGCATGGTTCTGTCACAAAGTTTGAGTAGGTTAGCCGCTCACGGCCCCAGGGAGTACGTGTCGAAATGAATGCAGCAAGTGAGCCGGCTTCGCCCCCATCAGCGGTGAATCACGAGTCCCTCCAGCGCGTGGCGCAGTGGTTGAAACACCATGGAGCAAACCGGGTCAGGAAGGCCGATCAGCGTCGCTCGTTACTGGCGCGTTATCCGGCAGGCCTGCTGAGCGAGGCAGAGCTGGAAGCGCTGCTGGGTGATGGCAGCCGCTAGAGGGTTCGGCAACAACAATGAAAAGGGCGGCATTGCCTGAACAATGACGCCCTTTTTTTATTGCCTGGTGTTTAGAAGCTGTAGGTGCCGGTCACGATCAGGCTGCGCGGGTCGCCAAACTGGATCTGCGCGGCGCTGGTGGCCGAGCTGTAGTAGGTTTTATCGGTGATGTTGTTGAGCGCCGCGCGCAGGTCCCAGTCCTTGGTACGAAAGCCCGCCAGCGCGTCCCAACGGCCATAGCCGGGCAGCACGGCGGTGTTCTGGTTGTCGGCATAGCGCTCGCCGACCAGGGTCAGGCCGGTTTCGCCGTACCAGCCCATTTCCGGTTTCCAGGTAACGAACAGGCTGCCGTTGCGCTTGGCAACGTTGCTCACGCGGTTGCCTTCCTGGCCGTTGTTGTCCTCGACGATGGTTGCATCCTGGATACCGATACCGCCGCGTACGTACCAGTTGCCAACGATGTTGCCGGTGGCGGTCAGCTCGACGCCGCGTGAGCGCTGCAGGCCGCTGAGCAAGGTGATGCCCGGGTTGTTCGGGTCGCTGGTGCGGCGGTTGTAGAGTTCCAGCTCATAGACCGCCAGAGTGGTGCTCAGGCGTTCGTCGAGCCAGTCGCTCTTGACCCCGATTTCCTTCTGCCGGGTCTGCTCCGGGCTGGTTTCGTTGGTATTGCCGGCCGCACCCGGGGTAATGCCGATCAGGCCGCCGCCGACTGGCGAGAAGGTCTTGCTCCAGGAGGCATAGAAGGAGTGTTCCTTCCACGGCAAATAGACCACGCCCAGACGCGGGCTGGTGCTGTTGCTGTCCTGCTTCTCGGAGATACCGCGGACCTTGTTGGTGGTTTGCACTTCGAACTGGTCGAAACGCACCCCGGCCAGCACTTGCCACTGATCATTCAGGCGCAGTTGGTCCTGAAGGTACAGGCCGCGGCTGTCGACCACGGTGTGGTTGTTGCTGGAGACCACCATGGTGCCGTTGTGCTGCAGGTTACGGTTGGGGTTGTTCAGGTCCAGGCCCGGCACCGGGCGAGCGCCTGCGCCGGAAGTCGCTGCAGTGTAGAGGATCGGATCGCGGCGCTGGTTACCGAACTCAAGGCCGGTGAGCAGGGTGTGCTGCAGGCCGAAGGTGTCGAAATTGCCTTCCAGTTCCAGGTTGTTGAACAGGTTGCGGGTGTTCAGGTCCTGCTGCCAGCGCTGGCGGGTAACCTGGTTGGTGGTGGCGTTGTAGCCGGTCAGGTAAGTGTTGTCGAAATCGCTGTTGAGCTTGAACAGGCCCAGGGTGTGGCGCACTTGCCAGGTGTCGTTGAGCTGGTAGTTCAGGCGCGAGCGCAGCGATTGCGCCTTGTCGTCGATGAAGTCGCGCTGGGTATCGCCGTAGGTGGTGTCGCGACCAACGTCGGCCGGGCGGCCGTTGACGCTGGGGATGCCGCGATCGGGGGTACGGTTGTAGCGGCTGTACTCGTATTGCACCAGCCAGTTCAACTGCGGGGTCAGCTGCCAGCTCATCGAGGGTGCGAACAGCTGGCGGCTGCCGTCGATGCCGTCGCGGAAACTGTTGTTGTCCTGGTTGCCCATGTTCAGGCGCAGGCTGATGTTGTCGCTCGGGTCGGCGCTGAGGTCGGCATACAGGCTGCGCAGGTCCTCGCTGCCGCCCTGGGCCTCGATGCTGGAACGGCGGCCGGCTTCCGGCATCTTGCTCACCCGGTTGACGATCCCGCCCTGGCTGCCACGGCCATAGAGCACCGCGGCAGGGCCCTTGAGCACCTCGACCCGCTCGATATTGTGCAGGTCGCGCACGTATTGGCTGTCGTCGCGAATACCGTCGAGGTAGAAGTCGTTGCTGGCATCGAAGCCACGGATGCGCACGCTGTCAAAGCGCGTATCGGCGCCGCTGCTGACGTTGGGGATGCCGCTCAGGGCTTTGCCAAGGTCGTTGCTGCCGTAATCCAGCACGTTGCTGGTCTTCACCGAATCGATAGCCTGCGGCACGTAGCGGGCGGGCGTGGCGGTACGGGTTGCGGTGCTGACTTCACGTACCCGCGGGTCATCGCGTTCACGGTCAGACTCGGCGGTAACCGAGACTTCGGGCAACGTGGTGGTGGCAGCAGTGACCAACCCTGAGCTGAAAAACAGCGACAGGCCCAGGGTCAGGGGAGAGAGGCGGCAAGGGGCAAGCATGACGGACATCCGGGCATTTATTAGAGTGAGGAAATTTTGCGCGAATGATAATGCTTGCCATTTACTAACGTTAATTGTTTCTGGATCTATCGACGAGCTGTTTGTTTCAAAATATTTCTGTCTATCAGCCTTTAGTTTTAGCGGTGAATTTGTACTGTTTTTCGCAACAAAGCTGTAACCCGTGCAGCGTTTTTCGCAACCTTCATCCGGCCTAACCTGACGTCATCATTTTTTCAGGAGGCGCTCATGCCGGTACAAACCACCCTTCACTATGTGTTCGATCCGCTGTGCGGCTGGTGCTACGGCGCCGAGCCGTTGATCAATGCGGCCAGCGGGCTGATGCCGGTTGTGCTGCACGGTGGCGGGATGATGGCCGGAGCCAATCGCCAGAAGGTCTCGGCGCAGTTGCGCGACTTCGTCATGCCCCATGACCGGCGTATTGCCGAGTACACCGGGCAGCCCTTCGGCCAGGACTACTTCGAGGGCCTGTTGCGTGACAACGACGCCGTCTTCGATTCACAGCCACCCATAGCGGCGATCCTGGCAGCAGAGCAGCTCGCCGGGCGTGGCCTGGAGTTGCTGGCGCGCTTGCAGCGTGCGCACTACGTGGAAGGCCGGCGGATTGCCGATGATGGCGTGCTCAAGGCCATCGCCGCCGAGATGGGCCTGCCTGCACCCGCCTTTGCCAGTGCATTGCGCGATGTGGATACCCAGAGCCATATGCGCACCAGTCGTGCGTTCATGGCCAGCGTCGGTGGCCAGGGCTATCCAACCCTGGTGCTGGAACGCGAAGGGCGGCTGCAGGTCATCGACATCGGTCCTTTCCTCGGCAAGCCTGAGGCCTTCGTGCATTGGCTGGACAGGGAGTTCTATCTGAGCGCGGAGAAAGATACCGCAAACGCGGCGTTCTGTGCCGCGGATGGCTGCGATCTGTAAGCAGAAACACTTACTTTTCACGAATTTTTGACATGCTGATCCGCACACGGATAGGATTCGGTCAACGCCTGTAGGCCCATCGGCCAAGAGTCCAGAAAAAAGGCCCGCTGCGAACACTCGCAGGCGGGCTTTTTATTTTCAGACCCGTGAGCGTCAACCCACGCAGGGGGCGTGGTTTTTGGCGTTTGGTCGCAGAGCGTCTTTGACTAAGTAATAAGGAAAATAAAATGTTGAAAACCAGGATCAGTCTGGTCGCGCTGGGGCTTATGGCCGCGACTCAGGCTATGGCCAATGACCAGGCCGAGGCCAAGGGCTTCGTAGAAGACAGCAAAGCCAGCGTTCTGCTGCGCAATGCCTTCATCAATCGTGACAAGAAGCACCATACCAACGACCAGAGCGAGTGGGGCCAGGCCTTCATCGGCAAGTTCTCCTCCGGCTACACCCAGGGCACCGTTGGTGTCGGTGTCGACGCCTTCGGCCTGTACGCAGTGCGTCTGGACGGTGGTAAAGGCCGCAACGGCGGTGGCGGTATCGACTTCTTCAAGCCGGCGGACGGCGACTCGCCGACCAACCAGCAGAACTCCCCGCACAACCTGGCCCGTGGTGGCGCAGCAATCAAGTTCCGCATCTCCAACACTGTACTGAAGTACGGTGACCAGATGCCTGAGCTGCCAGTGCTGCAGTACGACGATGGTCGCCTGCTGCCAGAAAGCTACACCGGTACCCTGATCACCTCCAAGGAGATCAAGGGCCTGGAACTGAACGCCGGTCGTTTCACCCAGGAAGCCCGTAAAAGTGCTGAAGGCCGTGACAGCGGTGGCCTGAAGTCGATCAACGTATTCGGCGGCAGCTACAAGTTCAGCGAAAACCTCTCGGCTTCGCTGTACACCTCCGACGTCGAAGACGTGCTGAAGAAGCACTACCTGGGCGTGAACTACGTTCACCCGATCGCCGACGACCAGTCGCTGACCCTGGACTTCAACGGCTACAAGTCGGACATCGACAAGAAGTACGTCGCTGCCGCCGACCTGACCGGTGACTCCAACACCATCTGGAGCCTGGCGGCTACCTACGCCTTCGGCCCGCACTCGATTACCATCGCCCACCAGCGCAGCACTGGCGACACCGGTTATCAGTACGGCTTCTACCAGAACGCCGGTGGCGTGGGTGACGGTGGCTCGACCATCTACCTGGCCAACTCCTACTGGTCCGACTTCAACGCTGAAGACGAGCGTTCCTGGCAGCTGGGCTACGGCCTGGACTTCGGCGCCTTCGGCGTACCGGGCCTGACCTACAAAGTGGCCTACGTGCGTGGTGACAACATCAACACCCACGGCTTCGGCGAAGGTAAAGAGCGCGAAATCTTCAACCAGTTCAAGTACGTGGTTCAGGAAGGCCCGGCCAAGGACCTGTCCGTCAAACTGCGTAGCTCGTTCCTGCGTACCTCCGAAAGCGTTCGTCAGAACGGCTACAACGACGACGGCAACGAAGTTCGCGTGTTCGTCGAGTACCCGATCAGCATCCTCTGATAGCTGTCTGGTGTCTCCAGCAACCCCGGCCTAGGCCGGGGTTGTTTGTTTTCGCCGCACAGCAGGTTTGATCGCCTGCACCTCGCCGCTCTCCGGCTCGAAGCTGTCGCTGCGGGCCATGCGCCACATCCGTGCATAGAATTCACTGTCGATCGAGCCGCTGAGCAACTCACCGGGCTTGAGGAACACATGCAACTGCGAAAACAGGCGGATCTCGCTGGCGCTGATGCGCCGAACCAGGTGCTTGGGCTTGAGCTCGGCCGGGTGATCCAGGCCTGCAGCAGCCAGCATTTCGGCCAGGGCATGCAGGGTGTTGCGATGGAAGCTGTAAACCCTGTCGGCCTTTTCCGGCACCACCAGGGCGCGTTGGCGTAACGGATCCTGGGTCGCCACGCCGGTCGGGCATTTGTTGGTGTGGCAGCTTTGCGACTGGATGCAGCCGATGGCGAACATGAAGCCGCGGGCCGAGTTGACCCAGTCGGCGCCAATGGCCAGCACGCTGGCAATGTCGAAGGCGCTGACGATCTTGCCGCCGGCACCAATGCGAATCTTGTCGCGCAGGTTCAGGCCCACCAGGGTGTTGTGCACGAACATCAGCCCTTCGCGCATCGGCACGCCGATGTTGTCGCTGAACTCCCGTGGCGCGGCGCCGGTGCCGCCTTCCTTGCCGTCGACGACAATGAAGTCCGGGACGATGCCGGTAGCCAGCATGGCCTTGGCGATACCCATGAATTCCCACGGGTGGCCAAGGCAGAACTTGAAGCCCACCGGTTTACCGCCAGACAGCTCACGCAACTGGCCAATGAACTGCAGCAGTTGCACGGGGCTACGGAAGGCGCTGTGCGCCGCCGGTGAGATGCAGTCCTGGCCCATCAGCACGCCACGGGTGGCGGCGATTTCGGCGCTGACCTTGTGCCCAGGCAGGATCCCGCCGTGGCCGGGTTTGGCGCCCTGGCTGAGCTTGACCTCGATCATTTTCACCTGTGGGTCGCCGGCCTGTTCGGCGAAACGCTGCGGATCGAAACGACCCTCCGGGGTGCGGCAGCCAAAATAGCCGCTGCCGATTTCCCAGATCAGGTCGCCACCGTGCTCGCGGTGATGGGGGCTGATGCTGCCTTCGCCGGTGTCATGGGCGAAGCGGCCACGTTTTGCGCCCTTGTTCAGCGCGGCAATGGCATTTGCACTGAGTGCCCCAAAGCTCATCGCCGAGATATTGAAGATCGACGCCGAGTAAGGCTGGCGGCACTGCGGGCCGCCGATGTTGATGCGAAATGAGGCAGGGTCGGGGGTTTCGACTGGCAGCATGGAATGGCTGATGAACTCGAAGCCTGGCCGGTAGACATCGTTGAGCGTACCAAAGGCCTTCTCGGCGCTCTCGTTCTTGGCCCGTGCATACACCAGCGAGCGCTGGGCCCGGGAGAACGGCAGCTTGTCATCGTCGCCTTCCAGCAAGTACTGGCGGATCTCCGGGCGGATGGTTTCGATCAGGTAGCGAATGTTGCCCAGGATCGGGTAGTTGCGCCGCACCGCGTGGTGGCTCTGGCGCAGGTCATTGAGGCCGACCAGGCTGAGCAGGGCGCTGATCAGGGTGAACGGCCACAACCAGGAATGGGCAGAAACAAACGGCAGGCTGGCAAAACTGAAAACGAGACAGCCGACAAGGCAGGCGTAGCGGCTGGGAAGCGAAGCTTTCATGGATCTTCCGCTGATATGAGAGATCCTTCCTAGGATAGGCAAAGCGTCCCGCCAGAAAACCAGTGGTTTCGGTAAAACACTTTTATCCCGGGCGTGCTTGCCAGAGGGCCGTGCTCATGCGCAGGGTGTGGTTGCCCGGGCAAGTATTTGCAGAAACGCCTCGGCTGCCCGCGAGCGCCGCTGGCGGTGGCTGATGGCGAGCAGGTCGATGCTGGCGGCTGCTTCGTTCAGGGGCCGGTAGCACACGCCGCGCTGGTTCAGGGCACGGGTGCAGGCAGGCACCAGGGCAATGCCCTGGCCGGCGGCTACCAGGGCAATGATCGAAGTGATCTGCCGTCCGCGCGGGCCCCGCAGCAAGGGCAATTGGCAATGCTGGAACAAGCGCTCGATGGCATCGTTGAGCCCGGTGCCTTGCTCGTCGGTGTACAGCACCACAGGATGCGCTTGCAGCTGGGTGAGGCTGATGGTGTCGAGTGCCGCCAGCGGATCGTTCGTGGCCAGTGCCACCAGCAGCGGCTCCTGGTCGAGTGGCTGGACGTGCAGCTCCGTGAACTCCTGGGGTGGCAACAGCCGACTGAGGCCGATTTCCAGGGTGCCTTCGACGATGTTGCGCCATTGCGCGCTGGAGGCTTCTTCAACCAGGGTCAGGCGAACCTGCGGGTAGGCGTGGGAAAACTGCTGGATTGCCTGGGTGAAGTGGTCACTCAAGGCCACCGAGCTGGCATAGCCGATGCTCAACTGCCCGGCTGTGCCGGCGGCCAGCTTGGCGGCGAAGCTTTCGCTGCGTGTCAGTTGCTCCAGTACCCCGCGGGCGTAAGGCAGGAACTGCTGGCCTTCGCCGGTCAGACTGACTGCACGGCTGCTGCGCTCGAACAGGCGAAAACCCAGCTGGCTTTCCAGGGCCGAGATCTGCCGGGTCAGTGCCGGTTGCGCCAGGTGCAGGCGCTGCGCGGCGCGGCCGAAATGCAGGTCGTCGGCGACGGCAATGAAATAGCGCAGCTTTCGCACATCGAGCATGTTGCACCTTGAGGTATCAATCGGTCGGAAATCGGTATTGGCCAGTGCCAATGACCGCACCTTATAAACAATACTCGTCACTGTAACGAGTTTTCCCATGCAATCGCGCCTGTCTGCCGCACGAATCGCGATGTTCCTCTGCGGATGCGCCGCGTTTCTGCCGCTCTACGCTACCCAGGGCATCCTCGCCGAGCTGGCGCAGAGCTTCGCCGTGGATGCGCGGCACGTCAGCTGGAGCATCACCGCCACGACCCTGGCCGTGGCCCTGGTCGCGCCCTTCGTCGGCGTGCTGACCCGGCGCTGGAGCCAGAAGACCGTGCTGGTGGCGGCAACCCTGTTGCTCAGCGTGCCGGGCTTGATGCTGGCAGGGGCCAGTGACCTCAACAGCCTGCTGTTCTGGCGCTTTGTCCAGGGCATGCTGATCCCGGTGATCTTCGCCACCAGCGTGGCTTACGTCGGCGAGCGCTGGCAGGGGGCGAAAGTCACCGAAGTTACCAGCCTGTACGTCGCCGGGACCATTCTCGGCGGTTTCGCCGGGCGTTTTCTGACCGGGGTCATGACCCAATACCTGGGCTGGCGCGAAGCGTTCATCCTGCTGGCGTTGCTGACCGTGCTGATCGGCCTGAGCATTCACCGGCTGCTGCCCAGCGGCGCGCGCCTGATCGAAATCACCATCGCCAACAGTCGTATCAGCATGCTGCGCAACCGACCGTTGCTGGCGGCCTATCTGGTTGGTTTCTGTGTGCTGTTTTCGCAGATCGCCACCTTCACCTATGTCGGCCTGCACCTGCTGGCCGCGCCGTTCAACCTTGGCGTTGCCGCGCTGGGTTCGGTTTATGCGGTGTTTTTGCTGGCGCTGGTGGTCACGCCGATTGCCGGCAAGCTGGCCAGCGCCAGGCCGCCGGCGCACTTGGTGGTATTCGCCGGGGTACTGGGGCTGCTGGGCTCGATGCTGACCTTGCTCAGCAGCCTGTGGTGGATCGTGCTGGGGCTGGCGCTCAGTTCCACCGGCGTGTTCCTGGCCCAGGCGGCGGCCAATGCCTTTGTTACGTCCACTGCCAGGCACAACAAGGCCGGCGCGGTGGGCTGCTATCTGACGTTCTATTACCTGGGCGGCAGCGTCGGTGCGCTGTTGCCGGCGCTGCTGTGGCAGCGCTGGGGCTGGTCAGGCTGTGTGCCGCTGATCATGGCCGCGCAGTTGCTGGTGATGCTGATCGCCTGGTTCGGCTGGCAGCCCACCGATTCCACCGACAAGAACGCGTTCAAAGAAACCGCTGACCCCTCCATTACAAGGACGTAAATACGCCAATGAACACCGTGATAGCCCTGCACAGCAAGCTGCTTTCGATCGTCGAGCCGGTCCTCAATGACATGCCGGCCAGCACCCTCAAGCACGCGTTGTTCGAAGCCTTCTGGGCGGTAGAAGAAGAGCTGATGGAGATTGAAAAGGCCTTTGCCCTGTTGACTGAGCGCAAGCATTCACCGGCAGTGCTGCGCAAGTTCTTCGCCAGCTGGTCGAAAACCAACAACTCCGCGGCCAGTGTCTCGGGCCTTGCCAACCGCCTGACCCTGCTGGCCCGCTCCGACGCCGGCTCCATGGCTGCCGACCAGCTGTATCGGGCCTGCGGCAGCCTGCAGCGGATCACCGATGAAGACCTCGGGGCCCTGGGCAATACCCTGCACGCCGATTTGTTCTACAACATGGCGACGCCCCTCTGCGGTGATGATCAGTGGATGCTCAAGGCCAACTGCCTGCCTTCGGCCCAGTCCTTCAAGGACTGGACCGATCGCCAGCGCCTGCGCGAGCGCGACCTGCTGCAAGGCCTGCTGACCACCCTGGTGCATGAGGTTTATACCCACGGCGAGGTCGAGTTCATCCATCCGTTGTTCAAGCAGTGGTTCGTCCGTGACATGGGCATACCGGCAGAGCGCGCGCGGGCAACGGTGGCCTGGGTCACCGTGCACACTGGCGGCACCGAGAGCAATCATTTTGCCCACGCGGTGGCGGCGGTCGAGCAGTTTGTCGAAGCCATGCAGATCAATATCGACCAGGCGGCGGCGCGAGAGATTTTCGAGCACTACCTGCGGTTGAAGGCTGGCGTGATGAAGGAATGCGCCGAGCTGTTGCACTGACCGCTGGATAGGCCGCGCGCAGGCACAGTTCGCTGCCGGCTGAACCCAACTCCGGCAGTTTTATAACGGTCGTGGAGCAAGGCCATGCTACAAAGCAGCTCCACTTCGCCGAGTGACGTCCGAGCATGTCCGCCATCCGTACCGAACAAGCTGCCCCTGGCTTTGGCCTGCTGTGCCTGGCCAGCTACCTGCTGTCGTTGTCCTATGGCTCGACCTTCCTGTTGTCGCTGTTGGTCAGCAGCCGTGGCGGCAACGAGCAGGATGCCGGGCAGATCATTTCAGTTGCCATGCTTAGCACCATCGTCGCCGTACTTGGCAGTGGCCATCTGGCCGACCGCTTGGGTTCGGCACGAGCCATCGCCCTGTCGGCGCTGAGCCTGGTGGCGGCTTGCCTGGGCTTCGCCCTGGTGCCTGGCACCGGCGCGGGCTTGATGCTCTGCGGCCTGATGCTGGGCCTGGGTTGGGGGGCTTTTTACACCCTGGGCCCGATCCTGGTGGCCGAGCGGGTCGAAGCCCAGCGGCGTACCCACTGCTTCGCTTTGCTCTCGGGCAGCATGATGAGCGGCATCGGTTCCGGGCCGCTGGCGGGCAAGCTGGCAGCGCTGTTGCAACTGCCGGTGCAGACGGCGTTCTACACCGCCGCGGGTGCCGCAGTCGCGGGCCTGCTGATCTTCAACCATCTGGCCCGCCAGCCACGGCACGCCACTCAGCCGGTTGGCATCAGCCGCCGCGCTGGCGCAACCGTACTGGCCTCGCCCGCACGCTGGCCGGTTCTCATGGTCGGCCTGGGCGGCGCGATCTTCGGTGGTCTGGGCAGCTTCCAGACCTCTTATGCCGCCGGGCGCGGCCTGGATTATTCGCTGTTCTTCATCGGCTTCATGAGTGCGGCCATCAGTTGCCGTTTGCTGATCGCCGGCTGGGTGGTCAAGCGTGATGCCTACCGTGCCTCGTGCCTGCTCTCGGGCTTTATCGTGCTCGCCGTGCTGGCGCTGGGCTGGTGGGTACAGGGCAACCTTGGCTATCTGCTGGCCGCAGCGCTGCTGGGGGTTGGATACGGTCTGAACTATTCGGTAATCAACGGCCTGGCCGCCAACCAGGCACCGCCCGGGCATACCCCGCAGGCCTTGCTGCTATTCAGCCTGGCGTACTTTCTCGGGGTGTTCGGCTTTCCCTGGCTGGCCGGGCAGCTGATCGTCAGCGGCGGCACCGAGGCGATGATGCTGTGCCTGCTGCTGGTGGCGTTGCTCAACTGGGCGGTCAGCCTTGGCCGCCTGTTCGGGCGCAGGCGCGCCCGTAGCGTTGCGCAGGCGTTACTGGTCCGGGGCGATGGCAAACATTAACTGGTCGGCTTCCAGGTAAACGATCGCCTCGCGGCCGATGACATCCACCGGGCGAGCGGCAACTGCCTCATGCTCGGGGACGATCTTCTCCAGGCGCTTGGTCACCAGGTCGACCCTCCAGATGCAGGCGAAGCCGCCGTTGTTGTCGAAGTACAGGACCGGCCGGGTCGGGCTCCAGGTCGGGTTGACCAGGCTCCAGCCGCCGGCATCCTTGTCCATCACCCGGTCGTAGGGGTTGCTGTCGCCGGTAAGGTGCGGGTAATAGATCAGCAGGCCGGAGTTATCGTGGTTGAGGTCGCCGCTGATCTGCGCCTTGGCGAAACGCTTGCTGTTGGACTCGGCCGCGTACAGTTGCGTTGAAGGCTGCGGCGTGGCCTTGGAACCCAGTGTGTAGGCCATGCTTTGCTGCGCCTCGCCGCTCATTTTCTGCCGGTAGTAGAACACCCCGTCAATGATCCCGGCATAGCGCCGGCCCTGATCGTTGGCGGTGATACTGTTCCAGCCATCAAAGCGCACATTGCGCGCGAACGGGTGCAGGCCAGGGCGTGCGTCGGAGTATTCGTAGAGGGTGCCGATCGGGCGGCTGTCATAGATATTGCCGGGGTTGCTGCCTTCGTCATCCTGCTTTTCGGCAACGAACAGCACCACGTTCAGCACGCCATCGAGGGTGGCAACGTCCACCAGATAGGCAAAACTGTCTTCGCTCATGTCGGCAACGGTGGCCAGGGGAAAGCGCTGCCACGGCTCATCCTCGACCTGGGTATAACGCTGGTCGCGGGGCAGGGGCTGCAGGCTTTTGGGATCAACCTGGGAGAGTGCCGGTACTGGCGTCAGCAGTTTGATCTGCTGGTCGTAGGCGACTTCCAGGCAGGCGGCAGTCTCGCAGCGGTTACGCACCTCGCGCAGCCAGAAGTTTTCCAGCTCGCGGAAGATCTTGCGGTCCTTGAGCGGCTTGTAGCGCTCGTTGAGCGTGTCGTCCTTGGCCGACAGCGACGGTGTGGTGCAGATCGCGGTTTCCAGCAGGGTGCTGGCCTTGCTGCAGTCAAAGCCTGCGGCAAGGGTCGCGGGGCTGTGCAGGCAGGCAGCGAACAGGGCAGCAGGAAGCAAGCGCGCGGCGGCTTTCATCGGACATCCATGTGAGGTTGAGCAGGGTGCGGATGATACGTCAGCAAGGGCCATTGCGGAATCTGCCGCAGTAATGTGCCTGGGGTTCATTGGCCGTTGAGTTGTGCGCTCAGGTAGCAATGCAGCTGCTCTGCAATGATCTCTGCGTGTGCAGATTTGACGATCAGGTTAAAAAAATAATATTGCTCGAACAGAGGCTCGATATCGATCTGAGGCACAAGGTAGAACGCAACATAACTTGTGTAGATCGCTTTCACTGCTTCGGAAATTTCTTCGAGGTCCCCTGACAGATTGGTAATGTCGTAGAAAACATTCTTGTACGTTTCATTGATGTCGCTGATCTCTATGTAGGGCGCCTGCTGCCGCTCGCACTGTTCCCAGTGGCTCTTCTGATTTTTGCTGTTTCGATGGGTGTAGTTCATCTTCAGTCCTTTATCTTGAAGTCAGTGACGTGGGTCATTTTCCCTTTAGGATCGAGCTTGGCCATGTAGTGGACGTTGACCCCGTTTACTTTACGCTCCATTTTTGACCAGCCCTTGCCTTTGAAGTGAGGGTCTCCGATCTGGTCGGGCTTGATGATCTCTATCCCGTTTTCCGGATGTTTCTTGACATGATCCAGAGCGAACTCTTCGTTGCGGTTCCGGGGTCTGGTGCGCCCCGTTGATTTGCTTTTTACCCGTCGGGGTTTTCGGAAGCTGCATTTCTTCTTCCAACCCAGCGGGTCGATCCAACCGAGCGGATTCGGTGCGTATTGATAAAGGTTGATGCCCCCCAGCAGGCCGATGGGATCGGGTGTGGTGAAGCGTCCGATATCAGGATCATAGAAGCGAAACGTGTTGTAGTGCAGTCCGCTTTCCCGATCCAGGTACTGCCCTTGGAACCTGAGATTCTGCTCTTCGAGGTAATATCCTTCGCGGGTTTCCTGCAGGGTGTTGCCCCATACCAGATAGCTCGCCTGCCAGAGAACGTCACCCTTGAATTCGGTCAATTGCTCTGGCAAGCCGTTAAGGTCGTTGTGGTAGTAGCGCACGTGTTGTTGTGCGCCAGCGCCGTCGACCCGCGCCAGAGGCTCATGGCTGTCCTGATCATAGAGATAGAGACTGGTTCGGCCATGCTGCTGCTCCAGCAAAAGGCGCAGTCCATCCCAGGTAAAACGGGTCTTTTCCAGCAGATTGCCAGCATCGTCGTGCTGGCTTTTTTCGACGCGTCGACCCAATGGGTCATAACGCATGTTCAGCACCCGTTCTCGGCCGCCGATATGGCTGCGGACCTGGATCAAGCGGTGTTCTGCGTCGTAGCTGAACCGTTGCACGCCGTGGCGGCTGCTACGTTTTTCGATCATCCGACCAAAGGCGTCGTAGCGATACCGCTTGTCTTGGTAAGAAAGCAAACGATTATGGCGGACAAGGCCCTTTCCGAGCTCTGAACCGTCGAGCAGATTAGCCGCGGCATCGTAGGCAAAGACTTCGCTCTGGCCCTGACCTGTGTTCTGGCTGGCCATGATGCGAGCGCTGGCATCGTAATGCAGCAGTTGCTGGTGCTGGCCTGCAAGATCCTGATTGAAACGACCGATCAAATTGTCGGCAGGGTCGAAGTCAAAGCGTTGTTGAACGGGCGCTGGTAGCTGTGGCGGCTGCTGGAGTGAACGACGCAGCCGGGAGCGTAGGCGGCCGCTACGGTCGTACTCGCTGCGGGTGCAGAGCTGTCCCTGGGAGCGAAACACTTCTCGATGCAGGCGGTCGCGCTCGAAGTCACAGATCACCTGGCCATCGAGATTGAGCTGGTGCAGATGGCCACTGCCATAGTAAAGACGATTTAGCCAGCGGCCGTCGCCCAGTCGGGTCTGGGTCAAGTTGCCAAGTTCATCGTAGTAGTGCTGCAGTAAGCCGGCCTGACTGCAGTCCTCAACAAGCTGTCCGAGTTCGTCATAGCCGAATTCCAATTGTTCGCTGTTGCCGCTGGTATCGGTGAAACAGATGGCGATCAGGTGATCAAGTGCGTCGTAGCTGTACTCGGTTAATCCATCGTCAGTGCGTTTTTGGATTACCCGGCCGGCTGCATCCAGTTGGTAGTGGTGACAGATCGGTTTGAGTGTCGGCTCGTTGTCATCGGGCGCCGGGACATAGGTCTGAGCCGTAACGTTGTTCAGCGCATCATAGTGATAACAGCGGGTGCTTGAATCCAGATACTGTTGCTGGGTCAAGCGATCTCCTTGATCCCAGGCGAAGCGATAACGCTCACCATTTTCGTTGGTCAGCGTGAGCAAACGGCCGTAGGCGTCATAGCCGTACTGAACTTTGCGCCCGTGCGGATCGATGCGCAGGTGCAGCTGACCGCGACGGGTATAGAGGAACTGGGTGGTGTGCCCGGCCGGGTCGGTATGGGTACTGAGCTGACCGTTGCAGTGATACTGGTAAAGGTCGCTGCGCCCATCCGGTAACCGTCGCAGTTGCAAGCGGCCTCGTGCGTCGTATTCATATTCGGTACGTTCGCCGAGGGCGTCGGTGACAGATTGTAGATGGCCACGACGGTCATAGTTCATACGGGTGGGATAGCCCGAACAGTCAACCTGCTCACTGAGCAGGCCGTAATCATTCCAGCGCAAGTGTTGGCGCTTGCCTGTAGCGTCGATCACCTCTACCACTTGGCCTCGTTCGTCGTAGCGATAGCGAGTTATGTTGCCTTGTGGGTCGGTTTCACTGCTGCAGTTGCCGCGCTGATCGTAGCGATAGCTTCGCCGATTGCCTGCGTAGTCGGTCTCTACTCGGGGTAGAGACCAATGCTCCAGCCATAGGGTTGACTCGCTGCGCCCGAGTGGGTCGATGCTTTCGCACAGGTTGCCGGACTCATCGTACAGGTATTGCCATTGCCCACCTTGCGGGTCGGTGGCAGCGAGCAACTGGCGCTCGTCGTTCCACTCGAAGCACCAGGTGTGGCCGAGGGCGTCGGTGTATTGGGTGATCTGGTACTGCGGGTTCCAGTGGCGGCTGCTGACCCGTTGCAGGCTGTCGGTGATCCGGGTGATGCCGGCCTCGATGTCGTAGTCGAAACGATACTCGTCGCCATCATCGGTCCAGTGCCGAGCGACGCGCCAGTCGTCGGCAGCGCGAGTCCATTCGTAGAAGCAGCGCAGGCCGCTGGGCAACTGGTGCTCGACCATGCGTCGGCCCTGGTCGTAGCTGAAGCTGCGTTGCAACTGGCCATTGGCGTCGCGCACCTGGGCCAGGTCGCCGTTGTCGTCATAACCATAACTGACCAGCAGTTCGGATGCGCCGTCGCTATACAGGCGCTCGAGAGAACTGATCCGCCCTGGCCATTGAGTGCTGTAATGCAGTTGTACCTGGATCAAGTCGAAGGTATCGCGCAGCCCGGTCAAACGACCACTGGCGTCGTAATCAAGATAGATGCGGTTATCGTTGCGGTCACCCAATTGCACCAGGCGCAGGTGCAGTGGGTCGTTCGGAGTCGGCTGGAACAGGCGATACAATCCGTCGGTACGCTCGATCAGCAGTTCACCGTTATGCTCGCGGCGTACACTCAGGCCTTCACCTGCGCTGAAGACGGCATCGCCGCGGGGTATGTGGCCCATGTCGATAATACGCGCCTGATCGTCGGTAAACAGCACTCGCTCGCCGCCTTGCGGGTGTAGTTCGATCCTGACAAATACCTCGTAATCGACGCTCCAGCCCGCACCGAAAAGGCCATCGTGGCGGGTGTCACGGCTGCTGTAGAAGCGCTGCCACTCCAGCGGGATCAAGCCGGGCAAGCTGAAGTCCAGATCATCGTCGTCAGCAAGAACCTTGGCCCCGGTGGGGCTATGGACCGGATGCGCAGAGCCGGCTACAGCGGATGTCAACGCACCTGCTACCTGCTCGGTCAGGTAGGTAGCAACGCCGCCAATTACCATACAGCCCAGTTCGCTGTAGAACTTGCCGCCACGCCCGCGCAGCAGCATCAAAGCGGTTATCGCCAGGCCGATGCCCGGGGTCTTGCCACTGCGAATCTCGCGGACCACGATCGAGCCGCCGCCAATGCGCACGTTACTGGAGATCAGCCCGGCGTCGACGATCACCGCCTCGCAGGTGCTGCGATCGCCGCTGCGGCAAGCCGGATGGCCGTTGATGGTGACCTTGCTCGAACCTTCGGCCAGGTACTGCGGCGGCATTGGCGGGTGCTTGCTGCAGAGGATCTTGTCGTCGTCGGCAGGCTCGGTGTTTGGTGCGGGGCTGGCGACCGTGGGCCGCCACATCTGCGAGAAAAAGCCCTTGGCCATGTCGAGGAAGCTTTCTTCTTCCTCTTCGGCAGGTGGCTGGGCGGCATCACTGCCAGCGGGCGCCGCCGCGGCGACGATGACGCCAGCAGCGCGGGCGGCCGGTTTGCCATTGGTGTGGGTGTTCTTCGAGCCAGTGAGGATGTTGGCCTGCACCGAAGGCGGGAACAGAAAATTGCCGATACCCTCGCATAAACTGCTTAAACCCTTGTCGGCCCCGGTCTTGCTCATGGCCACGCCGACCACGATACCGACCACCGCGCCGAGCACGAAGCAGCCGAGGCCGCCGGTGACCACGGTAAGCCCAAGCGCCGCAGTCACCGCCGCGGTGGCCAACATGCCGATGGCGACGTTGGCGGCCACTTCCAGCACACCGCCGACGATGTCGGCCATCATCGAGGTGTGCATCAGCGCATCGCCCTGGCGGGCGGCCCAAAGAGCGTCAGACATGCAAGGTGCTCATCAGGCCAGGGTGTCGAAGTTCAGTGATTGCTTGATCGCTGCCCAGTGCGCAGCCTCGGCATCACCCAGCGGTTGGGCTTTGACGTAACTCAGGGCGAACATCTTGCGCGTGCCGGGCAGTACCAGGGCCAGTTGGTACTGGAAGACCTTTTCGTTGCCCTTGCTGAACTGGCTGCGCAGCTCGATGCCTTCCACCGTCTGCTCGGCGCCCAAGCGCACGGCCTGGCGCGGCTGGAAGCGCAGGTCCTTGACCTGTTGTTGCAGGCGCTCGAGCTGGCCGTCGAAGTTGCTTTGCAGGGTTTCGCCGTCGGCCAGCAAGCTGCGGCTGATGATCAGCGAGGTGCCGAGCTTGGCAAAGCGCAGGATGTTGATGCTGGTGTCCTGCATTTCGGCATCGGGCAGGGCGAGCTGGAATTCGTTGAGGCGATAAGTCATGACGCACAAATCTCTTTATTGGCTGGCTTTGGGCTTGGGGAAGATCGCTTCCACGGCGCCATCGATGGTGCCTTTGACGCCTTGCCCGTCCGCAGTGGCGCCGGGGGCGCCGCCGATGTTCAGGTCCAGGGTGCCGCCGGTGTTGAACTGGGCATTGCCTTCGGCGTTGAAGTTGAACTGCACGCCGGTGAGGTTGATCTGGCCGCTGGCGTTGAGTTCGAGCACGCTCTTGCCGCACACCAGGCGCAGGTTTTCGCCAACCTCGATCAGGTAGCTGCGGCTGATGCTGTCGGTCTTGGTCGAGCCCACCAGCAAAATGTCATCGCGCTTGACCGCGCGAATGCGGTCTTCGCCGATGGTCGCCACTTCGCTGAAGTCCACCACCTTGTTGCGGTTGTGGCCCACCCAGTGGCTCTCGTCGTTCTCGACTTCGATGTCCTGGTTGCGCTCGGCGTGGATGTACAACTGCTCGGCGCCCTTCTTGTCCTCCATGCGGATTTCGTTGAAGTTCGCCGGCGTGCCGCCTTTGCTCGAACGGCTTTTCATTCCGCTCTGGGTCGCATTGGCCGGCAGGTCGTAGGGCACCGTCTGCTCGGCGTTGTAGACCCGGCCGGTGATGATCGGCCGGTCGGGGTCGCCTTCAAGAAAGCTGACGATCACTTCCTGACCGATCCGCGGGATCTGCATCGAACCCCAGTTCTTGCCGGCCCAGGCCTGGGACACGCGAATCCAGCACGAGCTGTTCTCGTTGGACTGGTCATGGCGGTCCCAGTAGAAGTGCACCTTGACCCGGCCATACTGGTCGGTCCAGATCTCTTCCCCGGCCGGGCCAACCACGATGGCGGTCTGCGGGCCCTTGACCTGCGGGCGCAGGGTGCTGGCCAGGGGGCGGAAGCTCTGCTGCGCATCGATGCAGCTGAGGTTGCTTTCGAACTGTGCATTGCCGCCGCCGGCGCCGGTTTCCAGGCGCTCCTGGACGATGTAATAGCGGGCACCGACGATCAGGTATTCGCGATTCTGGTCCTGGCGGCTGAAGCCGCTCATGCTGAACAGGTTGCCTGCCGCCAGGCCGCGGGCATTGCCGCGCAGTTCGATGCGTTCATGCAGGCTTTGCAGCGCTTCGATACGGGTACGGGCGTAATGCTCGCCGTCCTCACTCTGCACATAGGTGCCGGGGTAGTCGTACAGCGGGTAGTCGCCGGCGCTGTGCGGGCGCGGCATTTGCGAGCGCACGTCGATGCGCGCGCTGGGGCGCTGGAAGTCGTAGTCGTTAAGCTCCAGCGAGCCGGACTGCACCTCCTGGGCCAGGTGCCAGTCGTTGAGGTGGTCACGCTCGCGGTGCTGACCATCAGGTGGAAAGTACGGCACCGACTCGTAGCCCGGCACCACCTGGTGGGCGCCATAGGCATCGGCCAGCACCAGCACGTGGCGGTCCTTTTCGTGGCGGAAGTAGTAGTAGATACCTTCCTGTTCCATCAAGCGGCTGACGAAGTCGAAGCTGGTCTCGCGGTACTGCACGCAGTACTCCCACTCGCGATAGGGGCGGCTCAAGCTGTCTTCGAAGTCGGAAAACCCCAGGTCGCGAAATACCTGCTTGATGATCTGCGGGATGCTCTGGTTCTGGAAGATGCGGCAATCGGAGGTCTTGCTCAGCAGCCACAGCCAAGGCCGCAGCGTCACCCGGTAACTGGCGAACTGGCCGCGGTCGATGCTCTGGCTGCAGCGCGAAACAATGCCGTGAAAATACCGCGAGCGGCCCAGCTCCAGTTGCAGGCTGAGGCTCATGGGCTTGCCGAGCAACTGGTTGAGGTCGATGGCCGAGTTGTCCGAGGTCAGTTGCAACTCGTAGTCGAACAGCCGCCCCAGCTCTTCGCCGCCGCCCATTTCCGCCAGGATCAGCGCATCCGGGCCCAGCGGGCTGTTGATCTGCGCCAGTCGGGTGAATTGCTTGAATAGCATCGCTTATCTCGTCAAACGCGCCATCACGGCGCGTCGCTGAAGTGGTAGTGCAGGTCGTTGTCGCGGCGGCTGATGCGCACCCCGGCCAGGGCCTTGCCTTCGAGCATGCGGGTGAGGAACTCGCGGCTCATGTCCGGCAGCAGGCTGTTGGTCAGGATCGCGTCGATCATCCGCCCGCCGCTCTCGGTCTCGCTGCAGCGCGAAACGATCAAGTCGACCACTTCGTCGTCGTAGTCGAAGGCCACTTTGTGGGTGCCTTGCACGCGCTTGCGGATGCGCTCGAGCTGCAGGCGGGTGATGGCCTTGAGCATCTCGTCGCTGAGCGGGTAGTAGGGGATGGTCACCAGGCGGCCGAGCAGCGCCGGCGGGAAGATTTCCAGCAGCGGTTGGCGCAGGGCGCTGGCGATGGCCTCGGGTTCAGGGGTGTTCTGCGGGTCTTTGCACACCCGGGAAATCAGCTCGGTACCGGCGTTGGTGGTGAGCAGGATCAAGGTGTTCTTGAAGTCGATCACCCGGCCTTCGCCGTCTTCCATCACGCCCTTGTCGAACACCTGGAAGAAAATTTCGTGCACGTCCGGGTGGGCTTTTTCCACCTCGTCGAGCAGCACCACGCTGTAGGGCTTGCGCCGCACCGCTTCGGTCAGCACGCCGCCTTCGCCATAACCGACATAGCCGGGCGGGGCGCCCTTGAGGGTCGAGACGGTATGGGCTTCCTGGAACTCGCTCATGTTGATGGTGATGACGTTCTGCTCACCGCCGTACATGGCTTCGGCCAGGGCCAGGGCGGTTTCGGTCTTGCCTACCCCGGAGGTGCCGGCGAGCATGAACACGCCGATTGGTTTGTTGGGGTTGTCGAGGCCGGCGCGGGAGGTCTGGATACGCTTGGCGATCATCTGCAGCGCATGGTCCTGGCCAATGATGCGCTTGGCCAGGTGCTGGTCGAGCTTGAGCACGGTCTCGAGCTCGTTGCGGGCCATGCGTCCGACCGGGATGCCGGTCCAGTCGGCAACCACCGAGGCCACCGCCTGATAGTCGACGGTTGGCAGGATCAGCGGGGTTTCACCTTGCAGGGCGCTCAGGCGCTGCTGCAGCTCGATGAGTTTTTCGCGCAGCTCATGGCTCTGTTCGCTGCCGGTGTCGCGGTCGACCACCCCAACGTTTTCGCGCAGCTGCGCGCGGGTGGCCAGCAGCTCGTCGACCAGGGCCTTCTCTTCGGCCCAACGGCTTTCCAGTTCGGCCAGGCGCTCGCGCTCGGTAGCCAGCAAGGTTTCAGACTGTTGCTGGCGGTTGCCGATGGCGATACCGATGGCCTGCTCGCGGGCGATGATCTGCAGCTCGGTTTGCAGTGCCTCGATGCGTCGACGGCTGTCGTCGACCTCGGCCGGTACCGCATGCAGGCTGATGGCGACACGGGCGCAGGCGGTGTCGAGCAGGCTGACGGACTTGTCTGGCAACTGGCGCGCCGGGATGTAGCGGTGGGAGAGCTTGACCGAGGCTTCCAGGGCTTCATCGAGGATCTGCACCTGATGGTGCTGCTCCATGGTCGAGGCCACGCCGCGCATCATCAGCAGTGCCTTGTCTTCGCTCGGCTCGGCGACCTGCACCACCTGAAAACGCCGGGTCAGGGCCGGGTCTTTCTCGATGTGCTTCTTGTACTCGGCCCAGGTGGTGGCGGCCACGGTGCGCAAGCTGCCACGGGCCAGCGCGGGCTTGAGCAGGTTGGCAGCATCGCCGGTGCCGGCGGCACCACCGGCACCGACCAGGGTGTGGGCTTCGTCGATGAACAGGATGATCGGTCTGGGCGAGGCCTGCACGTCCTCGATGACCTGGCGCAGGCGCTGTTCGAACTCGCCTTTCATGCTCGCCCCGGCCTGTAGCAGGCCGACATCCAGGCTGCGCAATTCGACGTCCTTGAGCGATGGCGGAACATCGCCGGCAACGATGCGCAGGGCAAAGCCTTCAACCACCGCGGTTTTGCCCACCCCGGCTTCACCGGTGAGGATCGGGTTGTTCTGCCGGCGACGCATGAGGATATCCACCAGTTGGCGAATCTCTTCGTCGCGACCAACGATCGGGTCGAGCTTGCCGCTGCGCGCCTGCTCGGTGAGGTCGACGGTAAAGCGCTTGAGCGCTTCCTGCTTGCCCAGGGCGCTGGGGGCCATGGCGCCGCTGGCTTCGCCCGGCACGGCGCCGGCATTGAAACCGTCGCTGGCGCCCAGGGCGTTTTCCGGTGAGTCGCCGACGTACTCGTCAAAGCGCTCGCTGAGGGCTTCGACCTTGATCTTGGCAAACTCCGACGACAGGCCGAGCAGGGCATTGCGCAGGCTCGGAGTCTTGAGGATGCCGAGCACCAGGTAACCGGTGCGCACCTGGCTTTCGCCGAACATCAGGCTGCCATACACCCAGCCACGCTCCACCGCCTCTTCGACCTGGGACGACAGGTCGGTGATCGAGGTCGAGCCGCGCGGCAGGCGGTCCAGGGCCTCGGTCAGTTCGCGGGCCAGGCGCGCTGGCTCCAGGTTGAACTGGCGAATGATGCGGTGCAGGTCCGAGTCCTGCAGTTGCAGCAACTGATGAAACCAGTGGGCCAGTTCCACATAGGGGTTGCCCCGCAGTTTGCAGAACACCGTGGCGGCCTCGATGGCCTTGTAAGCGACGCTGTTGAGCTTGCCGAACAGCGCGGCGCGACTGATTTCACCCATGTTCCGGACTCCTTGTGGATTGCGATGCGCGCGTCTCGGCGTAGTACCGAGCCAGTGTCAGGTCGCTGGCATCGTGTTGCGGGCGGCCGAGCCAGGTATCGAAACCCAGGCGTCGGCCAGTGTTGAGTTGCAGGGCGGGTATTTCGTCCTGCTGCAGAATCAGTTGCAGGTCCCAGTCCAGCTCGTGCCCCTGGTGCTCGGCGACCCAGGCCACCAGCTCGGCGAAGGCACTGCCATCGGGCAATAGCGACAGGTATTGCTCCAGGCTCAGCGGCCCCAGGCAGATGCGGAACTTGTGCTGGCGGTCCCAGACATGGCTGCCCAGGCACACATCCATGCCCAGCTGATTGGCACTCGCGCCCAGGCGGCTGCGTTCAGGCAGTTGCAGCCACTGGCCAACGTATTCCTCGATGCTTACCGGCACGCCGAAGTAGGCCCCGAGAATACCGCGCAGGCCATCCGGATAGCGGGTCTGGGCGGCGAGGTGGCCGCTGTAGTGCAGCTTGGCGGTATCCGGCAACGGGCCCTGATCACGCAGCGCCGGGGTGCCGCGCCCGCTCAGGGCGGCCAGGCGGGCGGCCCAGTAGTCGTCATTGGGCCGGTCATGGCTGACCGTCGGCCGCGCTTCGGCCCAGGCCCGGTAGAACAGGCTCAGCAGACGGTGATGAAAGACATCGAGAAAGCGCTTGCTGGTGCTGTCGGCGTTGTTGCGCTGGCGCTCGCGCATGTACTCGGTCAGGTGCAGCGGTAAGGGGCCGTTGGGGCCGCCTAGGCCAAAGAAGAACTGCTCCAGGCGCGCCGGGCCCTGATCGCTGGCAGGCGTCAGCGCCGCCAGGGTGGCCGGCGCAAACGCACAGTCGAGCTGCTGGCCAAGGCGCACCGGATCATCGGCCAGGCGCAGCGAATGGCCGAAGCGTGGCAGCTGCGGCGACTCGCATTGCAGCCGGCGCAGGGCCTGGAAGAAATCGTAGTTCCAGGGTTCGGCCTGCATTTCGCTGAGGATGTTCACAGGGTCGGACGGCGTCCGGGCTTGGCTTTCCATCGCATGATCTCGCCGCGTTCGGTGGTACGGAGCACCGTCTCGGTAAAGCTGTTGATCGACACGTAACGTGCCAGGAAGCGCTCGAACACCGCACCGAGCAGGAACACGCCAGTGCCGCGAAAGGCGTTTTCGTCGAATTCCAGGGTGATCTCCAGGCCACGGCCAAAGACGATCGGCCCCGGCATCGGCAGGCGTCGCGTGCAGGCCTTGCTGCTGACCTCGCGCAGGCCGTCGATCTGCAGCTGCAGGGCGGCGTCGTGGCTGTCGCCGTACAGGCGCAGCAACTCGCGCAGGGCGGCGGCGCCCTGGCCTTGCTCGGTCAGCGACAGGTAGTTCAGCGACAACTGGCTGATCAGACGCCAGGCCTTGTTGTCATGGGCATGGCTGGCCCGTGGCCGGCTTGGCCCGGCCAGGCAGCGAATGGCGGCCACCGGCGCGCTGTCGGCCAGGGTGAAATCGCTGCGGCCATCGCCGACGTTCATGAACAGCGCCAGGTCGCGATTGGTGCACAGGGCACTGACCCCCAGTTGTCGCAGGTCGTGGCGGTAAGGCGCCTGTTGGCCATCGACCAGGCTGATGAAGGTTTCGCTGCCCATGTAGGTCGAGCGGGTACCGTTGCGGCGCTGCTCGCTGGAAAGCATGCGCGGCTCGCGGCGGACGATGTAATAGGCCTGGTCACGGCCGTAGCGCGACGGGTCGCGTACGGCATAGAAGGGCAGGAAAGCCTGGTCGGGGCCGGTGCCGTGGCCGGTAACGCTGCTCAACGAGTGGATCTCGAAATCCGTTGGCCGGGTGCGGTCGGCAATCACATGATGTTCGTTGACCCGGTCATTCAGGTGGATGCGGTCGACCCGGCGCGGGAACAGGTTGATCGCCGGTGTGCAGAAGGGCACGAACTGCTCGGCGCCGACGCTGCCTTCCAGGCTCTGGTCGTAGCGCTCGAACAGCACGATCAGCTCCAGCTCCTGACCATCGCAACGCTTTACTGCGCGATCCAGTTCGGCAAATTCTACGAACAGAAAACGCTGCGGCAGGGCGAAGTACTCCTGCAGCAGGCGGTAACCCTGGAATGCCTGCGGCACCACCGGTAGCGCCGCCTCGCGGTCATCGAAGCCGCAAGGGCGCAGGGCCGAGGTCGGGATGCGCTCGACCCAGTCGCTGCCAGGCTGGCGCGCGAACACCGCACAGGCGTTGCCCAGCAGCTGCTCGTACAGGCGAAACGGCAGTTCGTCGGCGCCGTTCAGGTACAGCGGCAGGCTGCTGAGGTCGAGGGCGTTGAACGGCAGGTCGGCGCCGGTACGCAAGGTAATGCGCAAGCCGGCGCGGGCCTTCGGTTCGCTGGCGGCCAGGCGCCCGAGGCGGGCTGCCGGGTTGCCGAAGTATTCCGCCTGGGCGACTTGCAGCGGCCACAGGGTAACGGCATGGGCACTACGAAACTCGCAAGGCGTTTGCGAATCGCGACCAAGGGTGGCGCGCAGCACGCTGCCACGGGGCAGGGTGAAGCCGGCACTTAGCGAACCTTCATCTGGATCGGCCTGCATCTGCACCACCGTCATCGACGGTGTCGGCGCCAGGTAGTGCGGGTAGGCGATCTCCAGCAGGTTGTGGGTGAAGGTCGGGTACTCGGCATCGAGCTTGAGTTGCACCCGTGCGGTCAGGTAGGCAAAACCTTCGAGCAGGCGCTCGACATAGGGGTCGGCGCAGTCGATACCGGACAGGGTCAGGCGCCCGGCGATCTTCGGGTATTCTCTGGAAAATTCTGCCGCGCTTTCGCGGATGTGTTGCAGTTCCTGGTTGTACAGCTCGAGCAGGCGCGGGTTCATGGACGTCTCCGGCGCTCGGCGGGGGCCACCCGGACATGCCCGGATTCGAGGTCAAGGTCGGTGCGCAGCAGCAACGGCAGTGCCGCCGGCTGGGCCCACAGGTCGCCTTCGATCTCGAAACTCAGGGCGTTGTTGTTCATCTCCCCCGGTGCGACCTGGGCGCGCACCCGCAGGCTGCTGCGCAGGATGCGTGGTTCGAAGGTGGCGATGGCCTGGTAAATGATGCTCTCCAGTGCGCTGATATCAATGTTCGAGGCGCTGTTACCGGCCAGTGCCGGCAGGCCGTAGTTGACCACCGAAATGCCGGCCGGGGTGTTGAGGGTGGCGGCCGCATCGAGCAGTGAAGTGGTGTTGAGCAGCCAGGTGAGGTCGCGTAGTACCGAGGCCTTGAGCTGGCTCAGCGAAAGCACGCGCTTGTCGTTGGCTTCTTGCAGGTTGCCGGGCTCGTCGTCGGTCAGACGATCGAGCAGCGAAGGCTGCAGACGGTCACGTGCAGCGATTTCGGCTACCAAGGGGCGGCTCCGGTGGTGATATGCGTGAGTGCGTTATCCCTATCGCGGGGCAAGCCCGCTCCTACAGGGTGGGAGCGGGTTTGCCCCGCGAAGAGGGCGAAACGCATCAGATCTTGACGTTCTGGCGCACGTTCCAGCCGTACTTGACCGGGCCGCCGTCTTTGGTGCCGTCAGCTTTCTGCGGCTGGTAATCGACCGTGACTTTGCCGAAGTTCAGGGTGACGTTTTCGGTCAGGCGGTCATCGCCGCCCGAGCCACCGGTGCTCAGCGAGCTGATCAGCACTTCTTCGAGGTTGATGATCAGGTACTCGACCTGGCTCTCGCCACCGGCCTTGCGCACGGTCAGCTTGACCTTGTCGATGTGCTTGCCGCTGGAGCAGTGCATCATCAGGTTGGGGCTGGATTTGTCGACGTACTTGGTCAGCGACAGGTCCTGGATGTTGACCTTGCCGGCGCCGCCGCCACCACCCATGTGCATGTTGCCGGACTGGGCCATGCCCCAGCTCCAGTTCAGCACATCGATTTCGTCCTTGTGGGCCTTGTCCATGGACTCGCCCTTGATGTCGCCAATCTTGATGAAAATATCAACTGCCATGTTGTCTCCAGAGTGTGGCATCTACCACATTATTTTTTCAGTGCACGCCCCGCAGCACGGGGCGTTCTAGCGAGCCTGGGCTCAGGCGCCCTTGGCCGACGGCAACTTCGATACCAGGCGCAGCGACACGGTCAGCCCTTCGAGCTGGTAGTGCGGGCGCAGGTAGAAACGCGAGTTGTAGTAACCCGGGTTGCCTTCGACTTCTTCGACCACCACTTCGGCAGCTGCCAGTGGGTGCTGGGCCTTGGTGGTTTCGGTGGAGTGGGCCGGATCGCCATCGACGTAGTTGAGGATCCAGTCCTGCAGCCAGCGCTGCATCTCGTCCTTCTCTTTGAACGAGCCGATCTTGTCGCGCACGATGCACTTCAGGTAGTGAGCGAAGCGGCAGGTGGCGAACAGGTACGGCAGGCGCGCGGCCAGGTTGGCGTTGGCGGTGGCGTCCGGGTCGTCGTACTCGGCAGGTTTTTGCAGCGACTGGGCGCCAATGAAGGCGGCGAAGTCGGTGTTCTTCTTGTGCAACAGCGGCATGAAACCGTTCTTCGCCAGTTCCGCTTCACGGCGGTCGGAGATGGCGATTTCAGTCGGGCACTTCATGTCCACGCCACCGTCATCGGTAGGGAAGGTGTGCGCCGGCAGGTTCTGCACTTCGCCACCGGACTCGACGCCGCGAATCCGCGAGCACCAGCCGTAGTACTTGAACGAGCGGTTGATGTTCACCGCCATCGCGTAGGCGGCGTTGGCCCAGGTGTACTTGGCGCTGTCGGCGCCATCGGTGTCTTCTTCGAAGGCGAAGGCTTCTACCGGGTCGGTCTTGGCGCCATACGGCAGGCGCGCCAGGAAGCGCGGCATGGTCAGGCCGATGTAGCGCGAGTCTTCCGATTCACGCAGCGAGCGCCAGCCGGCGTACTCGGGGGTGGTGAAGATTTTGGTCAGGTCGCGCGGGTTCGACAGCTCCTGCCACGAGCCCATGCCCATCACGGTCGGCGAGGCCGCAGCGATGAACGGCGAGTGCATGGCGGCACACACCTTGGACAGCTCGCCGAGCAGCTCGACGTCCGGTGGCGACTGGTCGAAGTAGTAGTCGCCGACCAGGCAACCATACGGCTCGCCGCCGAACTGGCCGTACTCTTCTTCGTACATCTTCTTGAACAGCGGGCTCTGGTCCCAGGCCGTGCCCTTGAATTTCTTCAGGGTCTTGTGCAGGTCGGGCTTGGAGATGTTGAGCACGCGGATTTTCAGCTGCTCGTCGCTCTCGGTGTTGTTGACCAGGTAGTGCAGGCCCCGCCAGGCGCTTTCCAGCTTCTGGAACTCGGGGTGGTGGATCACCTGGTTGACCTGGGCGGTGAGCTTGGCGTCGATGGCGGCAATGATCGATTCGATCGACTTGATCGCGTCATTGGACACCAGGTCGGTTTGCGCCAGGGCCTGTTCGGCCAGGGTGCGCACCGCAGTTTCGACGGCCTCGCGGGCGCGCTCGGTCTTGGGTTTGAATTCTTGCAGCAGCAGCGAAGCGAACTCGCTGGCTTGCTCGGTGGCCGCTGGCTGGGCCTGGGTATCACGCATCGGATCGGTCATGAGGCTTTGTCCTGATTAAGCGTTCGGCTCGGCATCCTGGGGCTTTGGCGCGCTGGCCAAGGCCTGGAGCAGGGCTGGATCCTTGATGGCTTTCATGATGATTTCTTCGGCGCCGGTCTTGCCGTCCATGTAGGTCAGCAGGTTGGCCAGCTGGGTCCGCGCTTCGAGCAGCTGGTTCAGCGAATCGACCTTGCGCGCCACGGCGGCAGGGCTGAAGTCGTCCATGCTCTCGAAGGTGATATCCAGGCTCAGGTTGCCTTCGCCGGTCAGCTCGTTGGGTACGTGGAACGCCACCCGTGGCTGCATGGCCTTGAGGCGCGAGTCGAAGTTGTCGACGTCGATTTCCAGGAACTTGCGCTCGGCGACCGGGGCCAGCGGCTCGGCAGGCTTGCCCGCGAGGTCGGCCATGACGCCCATGACGAAAGGCAGCTGGACCTTCTTTTCGGCGCCGTAGAGCTCGACGTCATACTCGATCTGCACCCGCGGCGCGCGATTGCGCGCAATGAATTTCTGAGAACTGGGGTTCGCCACGTTGTTCCTCCTGGTCGCAGGTGCGACGGTATTGGCGTCATCGATCGTTGCCGGTAACGGTGTTGCGTATGTGCGTTAGGTCAGGCCCGCAGGCCTCAGTCAGCTTCGGGTCCGCGCAGGGTTTCGAACTGCGACAGCCCATCGGGGATCAAGTCGCGGACGATCGCGGCAAAATCGGCGTTGACCAGATTTTTCGCGCGGTTGAGCAGCACCGGCAGCGGGCTCGAGGGCTCGTGGCGGGCGTAGTACTTGAGAATTCGGTCAAGGCTGCGCAGCACTTCGTCGCGGCTGGCGATATCGGCCGAAGCGCGGGCGATGGCGGGCGCGGGGGCGGCCTCGGCAACCGGCGTCGAGCTGTCGGCAGCGCTGCTGGTTTCGCTGGCGTCGTTGGCGGCCTGTTCGCTGGCCGGCGCATGTTCGGCAAGAATCTGCGCGGCCTGGCGCAGCGGCTGCTTGAGCGCGCTCAGATCAACTCCGCTGGCCGATCCGACCTGCTCGTTGACGTATTGCTCGATTGCCTCGGCGGCCTCGCGGGCTTGCTGTAGCGCCTCGCGGGTGGCCTGCAGTTGCTCGCCATCACTGTCGCGCAGGGCACCGCCGAGTTCGTCGGCGTTGAGCGTCTCGCTGGCAAAGTGCTGCAAACCGCTGGCGTGCAGGGCTGCGCGCAGGCTGACCGGGCCGAAGGCGCGGGAGCGGGTCAGCAGGCTTTCGCGCAGCAGGGCTATGTTGGTCTCGCAGACCAGGCCGGCGAGGGCGTTGATACGCACTGTCGGGTCGTTGTCGTCATCGGCGTCGAGCTGCGGATGGACCTGCGGCCAGTACTGGCGCAACAGCTCGTTGATCAGTTGCAGAGTGTTGGCCAGGCCGGCAATGCCGTGCAGGGCGAGGGCACTTTGCAACAGGAAATGAGTGACGCGAAGGTCTTTGCTGCGTTGCAGCAGGGCGGTGCAGGACTGTTCGATCTGCCGCCACTGCGGAGCTTCGGCAGGCTGGATGGCATCGCCCATGACACGCTCGGGCCGGCCTTGGGCATCACGCTCCAATTGCAGGAAGTCCGGGTCGTATTCAAGGTCGTCGCCGCAAGGAAAGTTTTCCGAAACGGCAGCGAGCAAATGCGCTGAGTTCACCAGATATCGATCTCCGTATCGTCCCGTGGTGGGGGTGGCTAATGTGTGCTAGTTGGTTTTGTGACATAGCGCACATAATTTGCTGAGTTGTCCTTAGTTGATATCAAAGTGATATCACGCCTGTTCAGCAAGTTGCGCATTTTTGGTTTATTTCCAATTGGCTGTCAAGGTAAGCTAGCGGCCCATCGTGACCTGCATACTGGGCCAAATAGGTTTATTGACTTGTTGGTCAGGGTAGCGGTGGATGTCATTTGAAACTGATGAACATCAGCGAAAAGTGAACGAAATTCGGACATTCAGTAGACTTTTTCAGGGATTGGAAGCGAATCGTGGCAAGTGTGGCAGGCCTCCAGCGGGCCCACAGGCGATTCGGGATGTTGCTAAGGAGGCGTGATGTCGCTGAGTCTTACTATTACCAGTTATCACAAGATTACCCCTGGCCAATGTCCTGAAAAGTTCATTGAGTCAGGTGCCATCAGTATTGGTCGCGGCCCCGATAATGATTGGGTGCTGCCCGATCCGGAGCGTCTGGTTTCTTCGCAACATTGTGTAATTCAATATAAAGACGGCCGTTATTACCTGACCGATAACAGCACTAATGGTGTCGAATTAATTCACGCCGGTATTCGCTTGCGTCGCGGTAACAGTGAGCCGTTGATGGATGGCGAAGTCATCCGTATCGGCGAGTACGAAATCCAGGCACGGATCGATTCAAGCTTCAAGATTGCCGATGGCAACCCGCACGGTGCTGACGCCGCCAACAGCTTCGAGGCGCTGATGGCCAACCAGGCCGGTGCCGCTGCGACCCCCCAAAATGCTGTTGCGCCAGCGTTGATCCAGGGCGCGTCGAGCAATGCCACCTTGCCGGACCTGTTCGATTTTCTTGCACCGGCGAGCATTGCGCCGGTGACCCGCGCCGATCACGTGCCTGCCCAGCAGCATGATTTTCGCCCGCCAACGCCCGTAGCGTCGACGCCTGAGCCGGTACCGGCAAGCCCTGGAGTGATTCCCGAAGACTGGGACCTGTTCGCCGAACCGATGCCGGCGGCGCCCGCGCCTGTCGAACCAGCCATGCCCGCACCCATGCCCGCGCCTGTCGAGGCCTCGGCGCAGGCTGGCGACTCCAGTGTGCTGGCCCAGGCGTTCCTGCGCGGTGCGGGCCTTGAACATCTGCGTATCGACAGCGCCCAGGTCGAGGCGCAGATGGAAGCCCTTGGCCGCAGTTATCGCTTGATGGTCGAGGGCCTGATCGATGTGTTACGTGCGCGCAGCAGCCTCAAGGGCGAGTTCCGCATGCAGCAGACGATGATCCGCCCGGCAGAAAACAACCCGCTCAAGTTCGCGCCCAATGCCGATGAAGCGCTGCTGTTGCTGCTGCGCCATGGCAACCACGCGTTCATGGCGCCGGACCAGGCGGTACGCGACAGTTTCGACGACTTGCGCGCGCATCAGCTGGCAGTGATGGCCGGTGTTGAAGCGGCGATCAAGCACCTGCTCGGGCGTTTCGAGCCGGCGCAGCTGGAATCGCGGCTCGGCGAACCGGCAGGGCTGTCGAAGCTGTTCGCAGGTTCGCGCCAGGCGCAGTACTGGCAGCAGTTCACCGAGCTGTACAGCAAGATTTCCCGGGAAGCCGAAGACGACTTCCAGGACCTGTTCGGGCGCGAATTCAGTCGCGCCTACGAGGAGCACAGCGCGCGTCTGCAACGCTCCTGAAACAAACGGAAAGTGCCACGTCATTGAGGACGCAGGATGATTCGAACAATGCTGATGGCAGCGGTAACCACACTGCTGCTCAGTGGTTGTAGCAAGGATGAAGTCGCAGCACCGGTCCAGCCCGAGGTGGCGGGGCCTACCAGCGTCACCTTGTATTTCAGTGCCGCCGCCGGGCTCAACCCGGGCGCCAACGGCCAGGCCGCGCCTGTGCGCGTGCGCATTCTCGAACTGAAGAACAGCGCAGGTTTCAGCCGCGCCGATTATTTTGCCCTGGCCGAACGCGGCCCGGCGACCCTGGGCGCCGACCTGCTAGATCAGGACGAAGTGCTGGTGCAGCCCGGTGAGCAAGTGCGCATCGACCGGCCGTTGAACCCGCTGACGCGCCAGATCGGCCTGGTGGTCGGCTACCGCGAAATCGACCAGGCGCAATGGCGCAGCCTGCTGCCAGTGCCGCCGCTGGACTACCAGATCAGCCTCGATGTTCGCGCTGTGCGCAGCGTTGCCCATACCTCCCCAACCAGCACCGCCCAATAGGCGATCGGAGAAGCCATGTCCTGGAACAATCGTGTGGTCTGGTCGGAAGGCATGTTCCTCGGAACCCAGCACTTTCAACAACATGACCGTTATCTCGAGAACCTTATCGATGCCCGCAGCCGGCCGCTGTCGGCGGGCGCCTGGGGCTTCTCCGAGCTGCTGGTCGACCAGGGCCTGCTGGCCCAGGGCAAGCTGGCCATCGTTTCTGCCCGCGGGCTGCTGCCCGATGGCACGCCGTTCAACATCCCCCACGATGACCTGGCGCCCAGCCCGCTGAACATCGACGACAACCTGCGTGATGGCCTGGTGTACCTGGCCTTGCCGCTCAAGCGCGCCGGTGCCCGCGATACCGTGGACGAAGGCGAAGCCGCAGGTGGCGCGCGTTATGTCAGCCGGGTGGCCGAAGTGCGTGACGACAACGCGCCGTTCGAGAACCGCGCCCCGGTCGCCCTTGGCTCCCGTGCGCTGCGCTTGATCACCGCCGAAGAAGGCCTGAGCGACTATGCCGCGCTGGGCCTGGTACGTATCAAGGAAAAACGCGCTGACCGCGCCCTGGTGCTGGATGACAGCTATATCGCGCCGGTGCTGGATGTATCGGCGAGCAAAAGCCTGTCGGCATTTCGCAGCGAACTGCTGGGCCTTTTGCATCAACGCGGTGAAGCACTGGCCGGGCGGGTGGTGGCCTCCGGTGCCGGTGGTGCTTCGGAGATCGCCGACTTCATGCTCCTGCAACTGGTCAATCGCGCGCAACCGCTGGTCGAGCACCTGAGCCAGTTGAGCCCGTTGCACCCGGAGCGGCTGTACAGCGAGCTGGTCAGCCTGGCCGGTGAGTTTGCCACCTTCTGTGCCAGCAACCGCCGCCCGGGTGAGTTCCCGGTGTACCAGCATGACGACCTGGCGGCGAGCTTCGCCCCGGTCATGCAGGCGCTGCGCGAAGCCCTGTCGATGCTGATCGACAGCAAGGCCACGCCGATCCCGATTGTCGAGAAGGCCTATGGCATTCATGTCGCCATGCTTGCCGACCGCAGCCTGCTCGACAATGCCAGTTTCATTCTCGTGGTGCGTGCCGACGTGCCGAGCGAAACCCTGCGCGGGCGCTTCGCCCAGCAAAGCAAGATCGGCGCGGTCGAGCACATCCGTGACCTGGTCAACCTGCAACTGCCGGGCATCGGTCTGTTGCCGCTGCCGGTGGCACCACGGCAGATCCCGTTCCATGCCGGCTCCACCTACTACGAGCTCGATCGCGGCAGCGAGCACTGGCAGCAACTGCAGAACGCCGGCGGCTTTGCCTTCTACGTCGCAGGCGAGTTCCCGGGGCTGAACCTGGCCTTCTGGGCCATCCGAGGATAAGCCGCAATGCAGCCTAACGACCCGTCGGCGCCACCGGCCAACGACCGCACCCAGTTCATGCCGCGCCCCGGTGGCCGCGGCCCGCAGGCCGGTACGCCGGAGCCTGTGGCGGCGCCGTCGATGCCGGCGCAGCCGCTGCCCGCCGGCCAGGCGCTGGGCCTCAACCCGCTGGAAAGCGCCGCCGGGCCATTGTTGGCCTTGCTGACCCGCTTGCGCAGCACCATCGCCCATCCGGCCCCGGCCAGCCTGCGTGCGCAGTTGCTGGCTTATCTGCGTCAGTTCGAAGAGCGCGCCGAAGCCGCCGGTGTGGCCCGTAACGAAGTCATGCTGGCCCGTTACGCGCTGTGCACTGCGCTCGATGAAGCGGTGCTCAGCACGCCGTGGGGCAGCAGCAGTGACTGGGGCAAGCAGAGCCTGCTGATCACTGTGCACAACGAAGCCTGGGGGGGCGAGAAGGTCTTCCAGCTGCTCGAGCATTGCCTGCAGAGCCCGCGCGAACGCCTGTACCTGCTGGAGTTGCTGTACCTGTGCATGTGCCTGGGCTTCGAGGGCCGTTACCGGGTTATCAACGGTGGCCGCGCCCAGCTCGAAGCCTTGCGCGAACGCACTGCTACCGCTATCCGCAGCGCCCGGGGTGAGTTCGAGCGCGAACTGTCGCCGCACTGGCGCGGGGTCAGCGTCAGCCGAGATCGGCTGTCGCAGTTCATCCCGCCCTGGGTGGGCCTGGCCATCGCCCTGGCGTTGCTTCTGGCTCTGCTGTTTGCCCTGCGCATGATGCTCGCCGCCGACGCGGAGCCTGTGTTCAAGAACATTCATGCCCTGGGCGAAATCCCGGTGCAGGCCATCGACCGTCCGGTGACCCAGCCCAAGCCGGTGGAACGCCCACGCCTGGCGGGTTTTCTGGCCAGCGATATCAAGGCCGGGCGGGTCAGCGTCGAAGACGCCGTCGACCGTTCGGTGGTGACCATCCGTGGCGACGAATTGTTCGCCTCGGCCAGCACCAGCATCAACGACAGCCTGCAGCCACTGATGCTGCGCATTGCTGACGCCATCGGCCAGGTCAAGGGCCAGGTGCGCATCACCGGCCACAGCGACAACCGGCCGATCGCGACCTTGCGCTTCCCGTCCAACTGGGCGCTGTCCCAGGCCCGCGCCGAGCAGGTGCTGCAGATCCTGGCCGCCAAGACCGGCCAGCCCGCGCGCTTTACCGCGCAGGGCCTGAGCGACACCGAACCACTGGCAGCGAACAACACGGCCGAAGGCCGGGCAAAGAACCGCCGGGTTGAAATCACTGTATTGGCGGAGGGGGTCGAGTGAAGGCGTTTTTCGGATTTGTCATTCGCTGGGTCATTCCGCTGCTGGGCCTGATCGCCCTGAGTCTGATCATCTGGTTCGTCGGCCCGCTGTGGGACATGCTGATCCCGGCAGGGCGGCGCTGGGCGCTGATTGCCCTGCTGTTTGCAGTGTGGCTCGGCTATCGCCTGTGGCGCTTCATCGAGGCCCGCCGCCAGGCGGCAGAAGTCATGCGCAGCCTGGCTGCAGAAACAGCTCCTGACCCTGCCAGCGTGGCCACCGCCGAAGAACTGGCAACCCTGCGCCAGCGCATGGACGAGGCCCTGGCCCTGCTGAAAAAGGCGCGCCTGGGTGGCGATGAGCGGCGCAACCTGTACGAGCTGCCGTGGTACGTGATCATCGGCCCGCCGGGCTCGGGCAAGACCACGGCGCTGGTCAATTCCGGCCTGCACTTTCCGCTGGCGGCGCAGCTTGGCGCCGGGGCGATTCGCGGCGTCGGCGGCACGCGCAACTGCGACTGGTGGTTTACCGACCAGGCGGTGTTGCTCGACACCGCTGGCCGCTATACCACCCAGGACAGCCACGCCCAGGTCGACAAGGCGGCCTGGCTGGGCTTTCTCGATCTGCTGAAAAAGCAGCGCGCGCGCCGGCCGATCGATGGCGCTTTCATTGCCATCAGCCTGTCCGACCTATTGCTGGGCAGCGACGCCGAACGTGCTGCCCATGCTGCGGCCATCCGCTCGCGTATCCAGGAGTTGTACAGCCAGCTGGGCGTGCGTTTTCCGATTTACCTGATGCTGACCAAGCTCGACCTGGTGCCGGGTTTCATGGAGTTCTTCGACACCCTGAGCAAGGAAGAGCGCGCTCAAGTGTGGGGTATGACCTTTGCCCTGGACGACGACAAGTCGGTCGAAGGGCCGCTGGCGCAGTTCCACAGCGAGTTCGCCGGCCTTGAGCAACGCCTCAACGAGCGCCTGGTCGAGCGCCTGCAGCAGGAGCGCGACCCGGCGCGGCGCGATCTGGTTTACGGCTTTGTCCAGCAGTTCGCTGCCTTGCGCTCCAACCTGCAGGGCTTTCTCGACGGCGTGTTCAAGCCCAATGCCTATGAAGAACGCGCCCTGTTGCGCGGCGTGTACTTCACCAGCGGCACCCAGGAAGGCAGCCCGATCGATCGCCTGATCGGCGCCATGGCCCAGAGCATGGGGCTGGACCGTCAGCATCTGGCACGCCAGAGCGGCACCGGGCGCAGCTACTTCATTGAAAAACTGTTCAGCGCCGTGGCGTTTGCCGAGCGCGGGCTGGTCGGGGTCAACCCGCAAGTCGAGCGCCGGCGCAAATGGCTGGCCCGTGCTGCACTCGCCGCCAGCGTTGCCCTGGTAGTGCTGGTCGGCAGCGTGTGGGCGCTGAGCTATCGCGCAAACCAGGCTTACATCGCCCAGGTCGAGCGTAAGCTCGCGCCGCTGGGGCCAGTCCTGCAAACCTTGAGCCCGGCCCAGCGCGATGTACTGGCGGTACTGCCGTTACTCAATGCCGTGCGCCATCTGGCCGAGGATCCGCCCAGTTGGGCCGAGGGGTTGGGGCTGTACCAGGGCGACATGCTCGAAGCCGAGTCGGCCAGCGTCTACCGCAAGTTGCTGATTGCCGTGTTCGCTCCGCACCTGGTCACCCGTATCGAAGAGCAACTGCACAGCGGCGGTGGTTCGGACTTTCTCTACGAAGGCCTCAAGGCCTACCTGATGCTGGCTGACGGCGAGCATTACGACCCGGACTTCATCAAGGCCTGGGTCAGCCTCGACTGGGAGCAGAGCCTGCCTCGCGACCTGGCCCCGGAGCAGCGTGCGGCATTGGGCGAGCATCTGCAGGCGCTGTTTGAAAAGCGTCCGCCGAATGCGCGCCTGGATGCCAACCTGATCGAAGACCTGCGTCGCCAATTGCAGCAGTTGCCGGTGGCCCAGCGCGTCTATGACCGGGTCAAACGCCAGCAGTTGCCCAAGGGCGTCAGCGATTTTCGCCTGAGCGAAGCGGCTGGCCGCGACGCCGCGCTGGTGTTCAGCCGCAAGAGCGGCAAGCCTTTGGGTGAACCCTTGAGCGGGCTGTTTACCCTCGATGGCTATCGCAAGGCGTTTCTTGCCACCAGCCTGCAACACAGCAATACCCTGGCTGAAGAGCGTTGGGTGCTGGGCCGCGAGCAAGCCGATGAAGGTGATGTGACTAGCCTGGCCGCCGACGTGCGCCGTTTGTATTTCGCCGACTACATCCGCCACTGGGACGCGCTGCTGGCCGATATCGACTTTGTGCCGATCACCAGCGTGGCCCAGGCCGCCGATGTTCTGCGGGTGATTTCCGGGCCGACCTCGCCGCTGAAAAAGCTGCTGAGCGCCGTGGCCAAGGAAACTAACCTGCAACAGCAGGACCCGCTTGCCGCGGCCCAGGCCAAAGCCAGCGAGGCTGGTGTCGACCAGCTCAAGCAGCGCCTGGGTAACTTGCTGGGCCAGGATGCTCCGGCCGATAGCCGCCAGGCGCAGCAAGACCAGGACCCGGTCACCGCGCACTTTGCCGACCTCGCCAGCCTGGTCAGCAAGGGCGAGGGCGAGCCGGCCGCCATCGACGGCCTGCTCACCGACATGAACGCCTTGTACGTGCAGGTCAGTGCCATGGTCGGTGCCAGTGGAGACGCCCTGCTCGGCGAGGCCAAGAACCAGGCCACGGCCGCCGCCAACCGCGTCAGCCTCACCGCGCAGCGCCAGCCGCCGATGGTTCAGGGCCTGGTCAAGTCGGTGGTCAACTCGACCACCAACACCATGATGGGCGGCGTGCGCAATCAACTGAACGCCGCCTGGACCAGCGAAGTGGTCAACGTTTATCGCCAGTCGCTGAGCGGTCGTTATCCGCTGGCAGCGGGCAGCTCGCGGGATGCCACACTGGACGATTTCGGCCAGTTCTTCGGTGTCGGCGGGGTGATGGACAGCTACTTTCGCAAGTACCTGCAGCCGTATGTCGATACCTCGGCCAACCCTTGGCGCTGGCAGCCGGGCGCGGCGCAGAAGCTCGGCATTGGCTCTGGCGTGTTGCACACCTTTCAGCGTTCGGCGGCGATTCGCGATGCGTTCTTCCGCTCGGGCGGCATGCAGCCGACCGTGCGCTTCGAGCTCAAGCCGGTGGCCATGGACGCCTCGGTCACCCAGTTCTTGCTCGACCTCGATGGCCAGCAGATCAGCTATGACCACGGCCCGAGTCGCCCGGTTGCGATGCAGTGGCCAAACCCCAACAGCATCGGCGTGGTGCGCCTGTCGATCATGCCGCCATCGGCCAGCGGTCGCTCCGGCCTGACCCTGGAAGGGCCGTGGGCCTGGTTCCGCTTGCTCGATCAATCCGACCTGGTGGCCGGCAACGGCCCGGATCGCTTCAGCCTGCGCCTGCGCGTCGATGGCGCCAGCGTGTCGTACGAGCTGCGCGCCAACAGCGCCTTCAACCCGTTCAAGAGCCGCGTGCTCAGCGGCTTCAGCCTGCCGGAGCGGCTGTGATGGCGGGCGTCGGCTTCTACGGCAAGCTGGCCAGCCGCGGCGACTTTGTCAGTCGCGGATTGCCGCAAAGCTTTATCCAGCCCTGGGACCAGTGGCTGGCGGCCGGGCTTGTGGCCAGCCAGCAGCAACTGGCCGAGCGCTGGTTGCCGGCCTATCTGGTCAGCCCCTTGTGGCGCTTCGCCCTGGCCCCGGGAGTATGCGGGCCCGACGCTGTAGTGGGGGTGTTGATGCCCAGCATTGACCGGGTAGGGCGCTATTTCCCTCTTATCCTGGCCCAGGTTCTGGCGCCGGATGAGTCGCTGGCGGCAGTGGTGAGTGGCCCGGATAACTGGTTCGAGCAGTGTGAAGCCCAGTTACTGGCAACCCTCGAGCCGCAAGCCGCTTTTGAGGCGTTCGATGCAGCAGTGCAGGGCATTGATGCCCCTCGTAGTGCTGTTGTTTCAAGCCCGGTTGTGGGTGGGTTGCAACGCTTTGCAGCGGTGACCTCGCAGGCGCGCCAGGCAGCCTTGGCCGAAAGCGCCTGCGCCGGCATGAGCCTGTGGTGGGGGCGCGGCTCGGAGCATATCGAGGCGGGAATGCTGCGCTGTGCGGGCCTGCCGCACAGCGAGGATTTCGCCAGTTTTCTTTTGGGTAGTGAGGCGGCGCGCTAGATGACGGCTTTGCATTACACCGCAGCCAGCTACAGCCATGTCGGCCTGGTGCGCAGCATCAATGAAGACGCTTGCCTGGACCTTGCCAGCGAAGGCCTGTGGGCAGTTGCCGATGGCATGGGCGGGCATGCGGCGGGCGACTACGTCAGTTGCCTGATCGTCGATACTTTGCGCCAGTTGCCGACCACGGCGTCCCTCAATGACTTCGCCCAAGTGCTGCGCCAGCGGCTGTCGGCGGTCAACGCGGCAGTGCGCGAAGAAAGCGCCCGGCGTGGCGTGGCGATGATGGGCAGCACCCTGGTGCTGCTGGCGGTGCGCGCTGACCAGGGTATCTGCCTGTGGGCCGGGGACAGCCGCCTGTATCGCCTGCGCGACGGGCGCCTGGAAGGTATCTCGCGCGATCACAGCTACGTGCAGGAACTGCAGGACAGCGGCCTGCTCAGCGAGGCCGAAGCGCGGGTGCACCCGCGGGCCAACATCGTCACCCGGGCAATTGGCGTCGAGCCCGAGCTCGAACTTGAGGCCGTGCACCTGCAGGTCCTCCCTGGCGATACCTATCTGCTGTGCAGCGATGGTCTGAACAAGACCGCCGAAGACCATGAAATTCGCGAAGTGCTGGGCCACAGCGACCCCTACCAGGTGGTCCGCAGCCTGGTGCACCTCGGCCTGACCCGGGGCGCCCCCGATAACATTACCGCCGTCGTCATCAAGGCCGGTTGAAGACCAAGCACATGGACAAAGTGATCCCCGGATACGACATCGACGGCGAGATTGGCGAAGGCGCCATGGCCACCGTCTACCTTGCCACCCAGCGCTCGCTGGAGCGCAAGGTGGCCTTGAAGGTCATGGCCGCGGCGCTGGCTGCCGACCCGACCTTCTGCGAGCGCTTCCTGCGTGAAGGCCGCACCCTGGCGCGCTTGTCGCACCCGCACACGGTGACCATCCACGACATCGGCAATGTCGGCGAGCTGTACTACATGGCCATGGAGTACCTGCCCAACGGTACGCTCAAGGAGCGTATCGCCGCCGGGGTCACGCCGGAGCAGGGCCTGCTGTACATCCGCCAGATCGCTTCGGCGCTGGGTTATGCCCATGCCCAGGGCCTGGTGCACCGGGATGTGAAACCGGCCAACATTCTTTTTCGTGCTGACGGCACTGCGGTGCTGTCGGACTTCGGCATCGCCAAGTCGCTGGATGACCGCACCCAGTTCACCCAGGCCGGGTTTGCCGTCGGCACCCCCAGCTACATGAGCCCGGAGCAGGCGCGCGGCCAGGAAATCGACGGCCGCGCCGACCTCTATGCCCTGGGCGTGGTGTTTTACGAGATGCTGGTTGGCAAACTGCCCTACAGCGGCAACGACGCGCTGTCGACGGCCTTGGCGCATTTGACCGAGCCGTTGCCGGAGCTGCCGATCGAGCACGGCCGCTATCAGGACATTCTCCGTGGCCTGCTGGCCAAGGACCCGGCCGAGCGCTTTGCCGATGCCGAGACCTTGCTGGCGGCGCTCGACCGGCTACCCGTGCAAGACACCGAAAGCACCCTGATCCAGCCGCTGCCGATTGCAGCGCCGGTGCCACCCCTAGCCGTAGAGCCAGCACCGCCAGCGACGCAACCAGAACCGGTCACCAAGGCCTCGCCACCTGCAGCCCCGCGCAAGCGCCCGACACCGGCCTTGCTCGCCATTGCCGTTGCTGCCGCACTGGGCCTGGGCGGGATTGGCTACTGGGCCATGAGTGGCGACGAACAGGTAGTGGAGGCGCAGCCGGTACAAGCCCGCGAGCCAATAGCGTCCACCGTTGCAACCGCGAGCAACGACAGTGACCGGCCATTGCTGATGGCCGGCAAGAAAACCCTGTTCCAGCGCGTGCTGAGCCGGCCGGGCGCGCAGGTCGTCAAGCAGCCGGGCGCCACGCCCAGCGATACCTTGCCGGCCTTTACCGTGCTCTATGTCTACCAACGCCAGGACGTCAACGGCAGCCCCTGGCTTGAGGTCGGCACCGCCAGTGACGGTCGCCGCGACGGCTGGTTGCCAGCCTCCCAGGTCAGCGACTGGAAGCAGAGCCTGGTATTGAAGTTCACCGAACGCTCGGGGCGTGCGCCGGTGATGTTCCTGCGCCAGGCCGATGAGCTTGAGCGTTTGCTTGGCGACACTTCGGCCGCCCGTGCCGAGCTGCTCAAGGCGCAGAACAACCCCGACGAAGTGCCGCAAGTGATGGCCCTGGAACCCAGCGCCAGCGCCGTGCCCCAAGAGCAGTTCTACCTGATGCCGATCTTCGAGGCGCGCGAGAGCTTCGACGAAAACGGCCAGCCGCTGCAGTTGCTCAATGTCGCCTCCATCGACCCGGGCAACAGCGCACCCGCCGGCGAAGCGAAAGCCGCCGGCATGGCCACCTCAGGCGACGCCTTCCGTACCGCCGTGGTGCTGGTGGTGGATACCTCGGTATCGATGCAGCCTTATATCGATCAGGTCCGCCAGGTGGTGCACGAGCTGCACGGGCAGATTTCGCGCCGTGGCGAGCTGGACAACGTCAGCTTCGGCCTTGTCGGCTTTCGCAACAACACCACGCGCACGCCTGCCCTGGAGTACCTGACAAAGACCCTGGTAACACTCGATGAAGGCCGCGATCCCGAGCGTTTTTTGAAGCTGGCCGAGCAGGTGAAAGCCACCAACGTCTCCAGCCATTCGTTCAACGAAGACGCTTTTGCCGGGATCATGCAGGCGGTCGACGGCATGGACTGGTCCGGCTACGGCGGGCGCCTGATCCTGCTGGTCAGTGACGCCGGCTCCCTGCGCAAGAACGACCGCTACAGCAGCACCCAGATGAACGAAGCCGAAGTGCGCCAGGCGGCCTTGAGCAAGCAGATCAAGATCTACGCCCTGCACCTGCGCACCGAGGCCGGCAAGAAGAACCACGCCTACGCCGAGCAGCAGTATCGGGTGCTTACGGCCGATGCCAACCCGCAGATCGGCGACCTGTATGTATCGGTCCCCGGTGGCGATGTGCACAAGTTTGGCGAGCGGGTGCGCGAGATCGGTTCGACCTTCGCCGATCTGGTCCACCAGGTGCGCAGCAACACCGCGCAACCGGCGCCGCTGCTGGCGGCTTCGCCGAGCATCGCCGACAAATCCGCCGCCATCGGCTATGCCATGCACATGGATTTTCTTGGCCGCAAGAGCGCCAGCCAGGCCCCGCAACTGGTCAGCGCCTGGACCTCAGATCGCGACCTGACCAACCCGGCGCTGCCGACCCTGCAGGTCTGCGTGATGCTCACCAAGCTGCAACTCAACGACCTGCAGCAGTCGCTGAAGCTGATCGTCGATGCCGCGCGCAAGACCCGCACTTCGCCCAAGGATTTCTTCCAGGAAATCGCTAGCGCCAGTGCCTACATGAGCCGCGACCCGGCCGCCCTGCGCAAGGGCGCCAACCTCGCCGAAGGCGGTGTGCTGGGCGAATACCTGGAGGGCCTGCCGTACCGCAGCAAGTCCCTGAGCATGACCCAGGACCTGTGGTTGTCGCTCAGCGTTGGCGAACAGGAAGACTTCATCGACGAGCTCGATTCGAAGATCCGCCTGTACGAAACCTTCCACAACGACATGGCCAACTGGGTGCGCTTCGGCAATGCCGAGCCCGGTGACGCCTTGTACCGTGTGCCGTTGTCGACGCTGCCATGATGATCAACCTGCACGCGCTGCGCAAAACCCGCGGCCTCGGCAACCAGCGCTACAGCCTGGAGATCGAGCGCCTGGAACTGCGCGCCGGTCAGCAGCTGGCGCTGGTCGGCCCCAGTGGCTGCGGCAAGAGCACCTTGCTCGACCTGCTGGCCTTGGTGCTGCAGCCCGATCAGGCCGAGCGCTTTGTGTTCAGCACCGACTCGCACACCTACGACGTTCAGCAGCTGTGGCGTGAACAACGCCAGGAGCACCTGGCGCACCTGCGCCGCCGGCATCTGGGCTATGTGCTGCAAGCGGGGGGCTTGCTCGGCTTTCTCGATGTGCGCAGCAACATCGCCCTGCCGCGCCAGGTGCTTGGCCTGGGCAATGACGGCAGCGTGCAGCGCCTGGCCGAGCAACTGGAGATTGACGATCAGCTCGACAAGCAGCCAGGCGCCTTGTCGGTCGGCCAGCGCCAGCGGGTCAGCTGCGCCCGTGCCCTGGCGCACAACCCTGATTTGCTCCTGGCCGATGAGCCGACCGCGGCCCTGGACCCACTCAATGCCCAACGGGTAATGCAACTGCTGCTGCGCCAGGCGCAAGCACGGCAGGTGACCTGTCTGATCGCCACCCACGACGAGGCGCTGGCCCGTGATGCCGGCTTGCAGGTGTTGCGCATGGTCTGCCGCCGCGATGCCGACGGTGGTGTCACCGCCACGTTGGAGGGCCAGCCGTAATGCGCCCGATGCTGATCGCAAGCCTGGCCTGGCGCGACTACCGCAACGATGCGCGCCTGTCCGTTTGCAGCGTGCTGGCCCTGGTGGCGGTGATCGCGCCGTTGCTGGTGCTGTTCGGTCTGAAATTCGGCCTGGTCAGCAGCCTTACCGAGCGTTTGCAGCGCGACCCGGCCGTGCGGGAAGTCATCCCCTTGGGTGGCGGTCGTTTCAGTGCCGACTTCGTCGCTGAACTGGCGGCGCGTAACGACGTCGCCTTCGCCTTGCCGCGTACCCGGCAGATTGCCGCGACCGCCGACCTGGTGCTGGCTGCGCGCAAGGTCGTGGTCAATGTCGAGATGATCCCCACGGCGCTTAACGATCCGTTGCTGCAAGGGCTGGCCGTCCCCGGTACGGTCGACCAGATCGTCCTCAGCCGTACGGCGGCAGAAAAGCTTGGCGCGAAGGCGGGTGATCAGCTCGATGCTTCGTTCAGCCGCCAGCTTGCCGGGCAGATCCAGGCCCAGCGCACCACCTTGAAGGTCGTGGCTGTGCTGCCGCTGGAAGCCTTCGAGCGCGATGCCTTGTTTGCACCGCTGGCGCTGCTGGAAGCCGCCGAAGACTACCGTGATGGTGGCGCCGTGCCCGCTTTCGGCTGGGAAGGTGAGCGCCATACCGGTGAGGTGCAACGGGTTTATCCGGCCTTCCGGCTGTACGCGCGCAACCTCACCGATGTCGAGCCGCTGCGGCGCTTTTTTGCCGATCGCCAGTTGCTGGTCTCGACCCAGGCCCCGGCGATTGCCCAGGTGCAGTCGCTGAGCCGCAACCTGACCCTGGTGTTCTGGATCATTGCCGCGCTGGCCGTGGCGGGCGCGTTTGCGGCGATCTGCGCCGGCGCCCTGGCGGCGGTCGAGCGCAAGCGCCGCGAGCTGTCGGTGTTGCGCCTGCTCGGTTTCAGCACCGCTGCCTTGCTTGCATTTGTCGTGCTGCAGGCGTTGTACAGCGGGGTGTTTGCCGCTGTCATCGGCGCGGCGCTGTACGCCCTGGCCGAAAGTGGCCTCAACCAGTTGTTCATGCAGATGCCCGGCGAGTACGCCAGCCATCTGCTCCCGTCGCATTACCTCGTTGCCTTGCTCGCTGTGCTGCTGGCCAGCGCGGCCGCTGCCGCCCTGGGGGGCTGGCGCGTGGCACGAATAGACGCTTGTGAAGGAATTCGAGATGTTTGACCGCCGCTTAGCCGCCCTGGCGCTGATCGTCGCCGCCCTGAGCCTGGTGTCCTGCGCCCAGGCCGAGGACGACAGCAAGCCTGCCAGCAATAAACTGGACAACCCCAAGCCACTGGCCGACGACATCAGCCTGCCGCTGCCGTGCGACGGCGAGATGGTCTTTCGCCACGTCTACGTGCTGGCCCAGGGCAGCCTGGACGACCGTGAGGTGAACCTTGGCTACCCCTTCAGCGAAGGCGAAGCGGGCTACAAGCAGTCGTTCATTTCCGGCTATCGCCGTGACTTTATCAACGGCCAGTTCAGCCTCCAGGACCTGTCCGCCGACTGGAAAAAACGCATTAGCCCGAGTCTGCCGAAGACCGACGCCGGCAGCCCGCTGAAGCCGATGATGTACTTCATCGGCAAGTACGAAGTCACCGCCCGCCAGTACGCTCAGGTGATGGCCCAGGCCCAGTCGCTGGCCAGCGGCGAACCGGCGCCGGCCTGTGAAGCACCGAGTGGCATGGCCGGGCGCTTGCCCAAGGTCAAACTGTCGCGCTTTGAGGCCGAGCGTTTTTCCGCGGTGTACAGCGCCTGGTTGATGAAGAACCATCGTGACCTGCTGCCGGTCAGTGGCCGTGGCAACAAGGCCGAAGACGGCGGTGTCGGCTTTGTGCGCCTGCCCACCGAAGTGGAGTGGGAGTTCGCTGCCCGTGGCGGCTCCGCCGTCAGCCGCCAGGAGCTGGAAGGGCGGCTGTTCCCGCGCCGCCTCGAGGGCAGCGAAAGCGACGGCCCGCTGGCCGACTGGGCGGTGTTCAACCAGGTCGCCGGCGGCACCGGCCAGGCCGCGCGCCTGACCCCGATCGGCACCAAGCTGCCCAACCCGCTGGGTATGTTCGACGTACTCGGCAACGCCGCAGAGATGGTCCAGGAATCGTTCCAGCTGGTGCACGCCGGGCGGCGCCAGGGTGCTTATGGCGGGTTTGTGGTCAAGGGCGGCAATTACCTTGAAGGCGAGGGCACGCTGTTTACCGGCATGCGCCGCGAGTACCCGCTGTTCGGCGCCGATGGTACCGAGCAAAGCAACGAGACCACAGGTTTTCGTGTCGCCATCGGCGCGCTGTCGGCGCCGCGTTCGCGTTATGAGGAACTGTTCGAACAATGGCAGAAAGAGGGCCGCCTGGCCGCGCTGACCGATGCCATCGACGACGCCCAGGACCCGACCAAGCGCCTGGACAGCATCATCGCCGCCAGCGCCGACCCGCGCCTGCAAGCCGAGCTTGGCCTGGTCAACGAAGAGCTCAAGCGCAACGTCTCGCTGATCGCCCAGCAGCGCGAAGAAGCCGCCGGCAACCTGATCCAGTCGGCGGCGCTGGTGGCCGAAACCATCAATAACTACAACATCCGCCTGACCAACCTGCAGAAAACCCAGCAGCAGGCCAAGGCTTCTGGTGACGAGACCAGCGCCAAGCTGTTTGCCGCTGCCATCAACAACGGCCGCAGCGCCCTCGACGGCGCCGTGGCGATCTACATCGACAACCTTGCCACCGGCACGCGCTACACCGACGCGGTGATCCAGGCGCAGTTCCAGCGGGTCAAGGAAGAGCTCAATCGCAAGCCAGTGCTGGGCAAGAGCCTGCTCAGCCGCGCGACCCTGTTCGTCCGTCATGTCGGGGACTATCGCCAGCAACGGCGCGCCGACCCGGCGACGATTTTGAAAGAACTGCTCGCATCAGCCGCCCCGCAACCTTGAGCGGCTGTCGAGCGAGCATCGGAGTGACCGGGGCGACATGAGGTTGTCCCGGGCGTGTTTAAACAAAGAGAGAACCTGACCATGCTTTCAACTCGCAAGCCCTTCTTCACTGCTTCCAACGGCCGGGCCGCGCTGCTGCTGGCGGCCGGTTTCAGCACCGTCCTGCTGACTGGCTGCGCCAGCTCGCCGGCGTCCAAGGTCGGTGCGACGACCAAGGTCGAGTACTACCCGAGCTGCTACGAGCCGGTGCAGCACCTGCGCGCCACCGATTCGGACATGACCAAGTCGGTCGCCACCGGTGCCCTGATCGGTGCCGTCGGCGGCGCGCTGACCGGCGCCCTGACCGGCAACTCCGACAACCGTGGCCGCAATGCTGCCATCGGTGCTGCCGGTGGTGCTCTGGTCGGCGGTGCAGCCGGTTACTACACCGAGCGCCAGAAGCAGATCAGCGACGACAACCAGCGCATCGGCTCCTACGCCACCGACATCAACAAAAGCGCGGCCGACATGGACCGCAGCACCGCTTACGCCAAAGCCTCCCAGGCGTGCTACCAGCGTGAGTTCGCCAACCTGATGGATGGCCGCAAGAGCAACAAGATCAGCGATGGCGAAGGCCGCAAGCGCCTGGCGGAAATCATCGCCGGCCTGCAGGAGTCGAACAACCTGATCACCGCGGTCAACGGCCGTCTGGGTGAGAACCTCAACAACTACACCCAGGCTTACGAGCAAGACCTCAAGCAGGTCGGCGTACCGCGCAACGATGTGGTGATCGTCGCCGAAGCCCAGGCGCCGGTGCTGGCCACCGGTAACGCCAAGAAGACCAATACCGGCAAGACCAAGACCCCGCCACCGGCGAAGAAAAAGCTGCCAGAGGTACCGAAGGAAGCCGTCGCCACCGAGAAGACCCTGCAGGACGCCAACGCCAAGAAGGCTGAAAGCCAGAAGGTTGCCAGCGCCGGCCAGAGCCAGGTCAACAACATGTGCAAGAACCCGGACATGGGTGACTGGGCACCGGTGCCTTGCCCTAACGTGTAAGGCTTGAGCCACAGCGTCGCCCGGCTCGGTGCCATAAGGCCGGGCGACCTGTGCGCCGTTTCAAGGAAGACCGTTCATGAGTGAGTTACTCAACCGACTGGATAACAATCCGTCGCAATTTTTCGCAAGGCAGCGCATCGAAAGCAGCATCAACCTGCCGAAACTCTTTGCCGCCATCGATGCCGATCCGGGCATTGTCGGTGCTGGGGTGGTGTATATCGATGCGGATTACAACGTGGTGACGCTGCGTGAGTTTCAGCCGATATGCAGTGTGCTACCCAAGCGGGTGATTTTGCGTGAGGCGAAGAAGTATCTGGCGCCTGCGCAGTTTGCCGATCAACTGCAGAACAACCCCCGTGAAGCGCGAGTGGTGAAAGAAGCGGTCAATACCACGCTTGCCTGTGCCAGTGCGATTCTTGGGTGGTTCGTTATGGTCAGCGGCACCATCGCTGTCCCGTTCAGTGGTGGGTTGGGCGCTGTGGTGGCGATTGCGGGCAAGGCCGCAATTGCAGCAGGTGCGATGCAATGCATGATCGGCGTCGCCAGAACCGGCCAGGAAATTATCGATCCATCGTTGAACGACGAACTGGATGCGCAGGAGTGGTTTCGTCACACCTCGAACGTCCTGGATGCCGTGTCACTGATGGGAGTGGGTGCTTCCGGCCTGACCACGGTCAAGTTTCTACAGATGCGCAAGGCTGCAACAGGCAGCAGTTGGTATGAACTGTCCCGAAGTCTGAGCAGGCAGCAACGCAAGGCCCTGACGACAGAGTTGCTGTCGATCAAGCATCCGTCACTAACGGCCAAACAGTTGAAGTTGCAACAGAGCTCTGGCGCATTGCCCAAACGGTACACCCCGACACAGCTGCAACATGCGACCAAAACCCTGATCAAAGACTCCATTGCCGCAACGTTCGGCTTTGCGGGAAGTAACACCGTCCAGACCATTGCGGTGGGCTTGTATGAGGAGTTGGAGTGATGAATTCGTATGAGCGCTGGAAGCACTTCATGACGCATTTCTTTCCAACCTTTCTGGGTGGATTCTTCCTGGCGTGCTTCTCTGCGTCGCTTGCGGTGGTGCTGGCCGCTGCCGCCTACCTGAACCACAATCCGGACCGGGCCAATTACACGCTGGTGTCGCTCATGGTTCTGGCCCTGGTCATCAGTGGTAGTCATATGTTGCTGGTTCGAGGCCGTGCCTGGAGCCTCTGGCCGATCCTGGCAGTAATGCTGGTGGCGATGCTGGTTTCCCTATCCACCTACAGCCATCACATACACGCGGGTGTATTTACCTTTGCGCTGCTGTTTCCTTTGTTGGGCTTTCTTTTGTTCAACAGCAAACGTCATCGGGAGCTGCGCAGCTTCCTGGTTGACCTGCGCAAGGTGCGGTTCGAAGAGACGCAGCAAAGCAAGGCACGTCGTTGACGAAGAGAGCACTATTCCATGGTTCATCTGCATGACGTACCAGGGTTTTTACGGCGTTACTTTCCAAGCTTTATCGGCGCCTTCTTCCTCGTCGCATTTTCATGCGTAATCACCGCAATACTGGTGATTGATCAACGCTTCGGCAGCCGCTCCGATCAGGTAAAAGTTGCCTACTTCCTTATGCTGGTATCGTCCTTGGTGTTGTGCCTGGGCAATTTTCTGGTAGTGCGAGGGCGGCCCTGGGGGGTATGGGTGGTGGTGGCTTTGCTGGCGTTCAACCTGCTGGCGCTACTTTTCAGTTACGCACCGCGCTCAAGTAACTTCGGATTTTTGCTAGCGACAATGTCGCCATTGTTGGCAATGTTGATGTTCAACAGCCAACGCCAGCGAGAAATGCGCAGTCGTCTGGTGGCGATCCGCAAATCGCGTAACAAGTTGTTCAAGGCCGTGCGTGCGGCCAAAGTTCGAGCTCGGAGTCGAGCCTGCCGTTGAGCAAGCGCTTGGTTAACCTATTGCTCTAGAGTCATGGATACATCAAGAAACCAAAGTGCACTGAGGTTGCTGGCTGGAGCTGCTATGAATAGGGCTTCTTTGCCCGGGTGACCCAATCTGCTTCGTCAGCTTTGGAGTACGGGTGTTAGGTTCAAGGAGACCCCATGACCGACTCAAGGATGAGTGGGCTGGGCGCCAGCCCCTCGAGGTACTTTGCGCGCCAACGTGTCGAAAGCCAAACTAATCTGCCCAAGCTGTTTGCCGCCATTGATGCCGACCCCGGTATTGTCGGGGCAGGAGTGGTCTATATCGATGCAGATTACAACATCATCATTCTGCGTGAATTTCAGCCACTGTGTAGTGTGTCGCCCAAACGGGTGATTCTTCGCGAAACCAAGAAATATCTGACCCCTGTACAGTTCTTGGATCAGTTGCGGAATAATCCGCGTGAATCCCGCGTTATTGCAGAAGCATTGAGTGCTTCGGTTGCCTGTGTGAGTGCCTGGTTGGGCTGGAGTGTGGTGTTCAGCGGTACGGTAGCAGTCCCCTTTACTGCTGGCGTCAGCGCAGTGCTGGTACCAATAGGTGCGGCCGCTGCTGCTGCCAGCTCCGCCCAGTGCTTAATAGGTGTGCAGAGAGTTTTCAACGAGGTGCTGGATCCTGCCGAGAATGATCGCCTCGATTCTCTGGAATGGTACCGAAATATGTCATCGATGCTTGAGGCTGTTTCGCTACTCGGTGCAGGTGTTTCTGGAGCCACTACCATCAAGTATCTGCAACTTCGCAAAGCCACTACAGGGCGCAGCTGGAACGACTTGTCGCAACGTTTGAGTCGACAGCAACGTAAGGCGCTCACCGACGAGTTGTTGAAGCTTAAACATCCATCATTGACAGCCAAACAGCTGCGGCTAAAGCAAAGCTTGGGCGAATTGCCGAAACGATACACACCCACCGAATTCAGGCATGGAACGATCAACCTGATCAAAGACTCGTTGGGTGCCACGCTCAGCGTTGCGGGCAGCAGCTACTCGAAAAGCATTGCAATTGGTTTGTATGAGGAGTTTTCGGAATGAATCCAAATCACAGCCCGGAAGGCTTCAAAGCGCGCTACTTCCCCTACTTCATGGCGGCATTCTTCATGGCGTGCCTGTCAATTGGGTGTGCGGTGTCCTTGGCTTCGGCTACCTATTTTGCGGGCTACGCGGATCGGAGTGATTACAGTACCTTTTCCTTGCTGGTGCTTGCCGTATTGGTTTTTATTGGTCACTTCTTGATGGTCCGAGGGCGTCGCTGGGCAGTTTGGATTATTGCCTTTCTGTACTGTGCGAGCTTGATTACGGTAGTACCTACTTACTCGTTTCAACCCCATCGCGGCGTGTATATGCTGGGGTTGCTGTTCCCCCTTATTGGTCTGCTCCTGCTGAACAGCACCGGCCATCGTCAAATGCGCGAGTCTCTCGAGAAGCTTCACCACGAACGCCGGCAAAAACGCCAACATCATTGACCCTGGTTAATATTTGCACAATCACCACCCCCTAAACTGAGGACTCTGCACCCTCAAAGGGGGACATGGCATGACCATTATCGTCACCGGCGCTGCCGGTTTTATCGGTAGCAACCTGGTTCAGGCCCTCAACCAACGCGGCGAAACCGAGATCATCGCGGTCGATGACTTGAGCGATGGCGACAAGTTTCGCAACCTGGCTGACAGCGAAATCGCCGACTACCTGGACAAGGACGATTTTCTCGAACGCTTCGCTCGCGGCCAGTTCGGCAAGGTGCGCGCGGTGCTGCACCAGGGCGCTTGCTCGAGCACCGTCGAAGGCGACGGGCGCTTGATGATGGACAACAACTACCGCTACAGCCGCGACCTGCTCGACGCCGCTCAAGGCCTGCAGGTGCCGCTGCTGTATGCCTCGTCGGCGGCGGTGTATGGCGCCGGGCGCGACTTTCGCGAACAGCGCGAGTGCGAGCGGCCATTGAACGTATATGGCTACTCGAAATTCCTCTTCGACCAGCGCGTGCGCCGGCAACTGCCCCAGGCGCGCAGCCAGATCGTCGGCCTGCGTTACTTCAACGTCTACGGCCCCCACGAGCAGCACAAGGGCGCCATGGCCTCGGTGGCCCTGCACTGCTTCAACCAGTACCAGGCCAACGGCAAGGTCAGCCTGTTCGGCAGCTATGGCGACTACCCCAGCGGCGGCCACCTGCGCGATTTCGTGGCGGTCGAGGATGTGGTCAAGGTCAACCTGTTCTTCCTCGACCGGCCGCAGCTGAGCGGCCTCTTCAACGTCGGCAGCGGCCGCGCCCAGCCTTTCAATGACGTGGCCTTGGCAGTGATCAACCGCCTGCGCGAGCAGCAGGACCAGCCGCCGCTGTCGCTGGAGATGGCCCTGCTGGAGGGCATTCTTGAATACAGCGAATTTCCCGAGCACCTGCGCGGCAAGTACCAGTGCTACACCTGCGCCGACCTTGAGCGCTTGCGCAGCGTTGGCTATGAGCAGCCAACGCTGACGGTGGAGCAGGGTGTGGCGCGTTACTGCGACTGGTTGCAGCGCACGCCATAGTCAGTGCTGGCGCAAGGTCTTCAGGTCGCCCTTGCCCGAGGTCTCGCGCAGGTACTCCTGCAGTGAGTCATCCAGCGCGTTGAGCCAGCGGGTATGGTGCGGCACGGCCGCGGTACCGGTGATCACCGAGCGGTAGGACTTGTCGCGGTAACCCATAATGTCCTGCTTTTTGTCCGACTTCCATTTGAGGAAAATCCGGTTCACTGCGTCGATATCGAAGCTCGGGTAATCGGTCTGCTCGATCAGGTGCTTGATATAGCGGCCCTGGAACTCGTACATCGAGGCGGTCGACTCCAGCGCCAGTTCCTCGGCCCGCCACTGTGCGCTGTCGGCAGCCATTGCCGCCGGCTGCGGCAGCTTGATGCGCCCGAGCATGTAGTCGCGGGCAAACCAGGCCTGAGCGTCGAACAGATTGAAGCTGTACCAGAGGTCTTGCATGCCGAGGTAGATCAGCTGCGGGTTGTGTTCCCAGACAACCCCTTGGTACAGCCCGGCAGGCCACAGGCGGTTGCTGGTCTTGAGCGTCAGCTCGTCGGGCAGGAACGGGAAGTGATGCTGGTAGCCGGTGCAGAGGATGATGGCATCCACGCGCTTGCTCGAACCGTCGGCAAAGAACGCCATCTCGCCCTCGACCCGCAGCAACTGCGGCCGCTCTTCCCAGCCTTTGGGCCATTTGTAGCCCATGGGCTGGGTGCGGTAGGCACTGGTGATCGAGCGCGCACCGTACTTGAAGCATTGCGAGCCGATGTCTTCGGCCGAATAGCTGCTGCCGACAATCAGCACATCCTTGCCCTTAAACTCCACCGCCTCACGGAAATCATGAGCGTGAAGGATGCGCCCGGAGAAGCGCTCGAAGCCGTCGAATTCCGGCACATGCGGGGTAGAAAAATGCCCGCTGGCGACCACCACGAAGTCGAACACCTGCTCGATCCCCTGGCCGGTGCCGTAGTCATAGGCACTGACGGTAAAGGTGCGGCTGGCCTGATCAAAGCGTACTGCCTTGACGGCGGTATTGAAGCGAATGTAATCCCGCACACCGGCCTTTTTTACCCGGCCCTGGATGTAATCCCAGAGCACCTCGCGCGGTGGATAAGACGAAATCGGCCGCCCGAAATGTTCATCAAAGCTGTAGTCGGCGAACTCCAGGCATTCCTTCGGCCCGTTCGACCACAGGTAGCGGTACATGCTGCCGTGCACCGGCTCGCCATGCTCGTCCAGGCCGGTGCGCCAGGTGTAGTTCCACATCCCGCCCCAGTCGGCCTGTTTCTCGAAGCACACCACCTCGGGCATCTCGGCACCCTGGGCATGAGCGGATTGAAAGGCACGCAACTGCGCCAGGCCGGACGGGCCTGCGCCGATAATGGCAATACGAATAGTCATAAGATTTCCTGACAGAAAACACTGAAAAAATGCAAAGCGACTCCAGCCCTGAACGGCAGAACCGAGGGCGAGAGGAAGCGGAAACTTCAGGTGTCAGCTGGCAGGTGGAGGGACAGGGCGCTTGCGCTTGTGCGCGAGCAAAACGTCGCGAGGTGGAATCGACAAGGTGTGGAACAGCGTCGAGAGGGGGGAGCTGGTCAGCGAAGGGCTAGCGACAGCGTTGGGCCCGTAAGGCTTGCCGAACAGCGCGGCAAACGGGCCTGAAGGGCGAAAGATACGTGTGGTCTCGTACATGGCGGGCTGATTCTGCCTCTTTTTGGTTATGGATGCCTTTTTAGCTATAACGGATGGGGGAGAGGATTACAAGGTGGGGGCTTGGCAGAATCTCATACTCGACCGCTGACGGACTTGCGCTTCACCCTCGCGCAGTGGTTCTGATTTGCATTGCAAGGCGCAGTGCACGTCGGATGTCTGCATTAATATCATCGCTATCTTCCAGGCCAACAGAGATTCGCACCAAGCCGTCCGGCACGCCTATTTTTTCCAGGTCGGTGCTGCCCTCCCTGCTAAAACTACCGTAGTGATAACATAAGGACTCAATATTGCCGAAGGTTGTACCTATTCGGATAAGCTGCAGATGACGAACAAAGCTTGTAGCCGTTTCTCGCGATGGAAAAACAATGGCGATAAGGCCTGTATGCAATGACGGAGAAATTCCGTTGGTTTGCGCACTTTTAGTCGACCAGACTGCACGCCACTCCAGCTTCGGAAACTCCTCGCGCAGCATGGCGATCACCGCATGTGCATTATCGGTATGTTTTTTTAATCGCAGTGGCAGTGTCCTTAGTCCTCGTATAGTGAGCCAGGCCGAGAACGGATCTACTATGAGCCCTGCACTGTCCCTGTGATACTTCAATGCCTTGAACAGGTCCGGTTCATTGGTACTGAGCATGCCGCCCATCACATCGCCGTGACCGTTGATGTGTTTGGTGATGGAATATAATGTTACTGCAGCCCCCAGGGAAAGTGGCTTTTGGCAGGCAGGTGTAAGAAAGGTGTTATCAACAACAAGAAGAATGCCACGCTTGTTGCAAAGCTCTGCCAAGTCAGGAATGTTGATATCTAAAAATGCTGGGTTGGTGGGGGCTTCGATAAAGATCATTTTCGTGTTGGCTTGGATCGCGCACTCAAATGTCGCCGCTTGGTATTTGTCGATAAGCGACATTTCAATCCCGCGATGGTTGACTTCATAATTAAGCTGCTCAATGATTTCGTAAAATACACTGTGGGGCACGATGACATGATCGCCTGCGCTCAACAGGGCGCGAAAAGCAAGCAGGCAGGCGGTCATTCCGCTATTGACCGCGAGGCTATAGGAGCAGTGTTCAATGGCTCGAAATTTCGCTTCTAAAATTGAAACGGTAGGGTTTGCATAACGTTGGTAGGCAAAATTCTCCTGCTCTGCATTGCCTAGCATCTCTCTGCCTTCTTCAATTGAATTCAGGAGTGTTGCAGAGTTACAAATGAGCGCTGGAACTGGAAACTGACTCAGGCCATTCTCATGTTGCCCTAAATGGATCGCCTGGGTAGCGATACCTAAAGAAGGAGAAAGAAAATAGTCACGGCATGGTAGTTCGCGTGGGCGCTTTTTTTCTGCTGGGCTCATGAAAGGCCTGGTTCCGAAAGGTAATGAGAGACGCTTTGACGGCAATGGTTACGTCAGAGGGGCGTATGACGAGATTTAAAGCTCGTTTGACAATGACCAGGCCGTCATGGCCACGACGGCTTTGCTGTTTACTCGTATTGATAGCAGGGGACAACTTTTCCGCCCAGTGAGACAATCGAAAATCTTTCCATTTTTGGCATGACCGCACAGGCCAGGCTAACCTGGTTGGGGCTGGAATGTAGTTCTTTTATCCAAAGGGGATGATTGGCTTTAAAACACTCATTTTTTAAATGGGACAAGTGTAGCGCCAGTGGAATTTTTTCCGGGTCTTGAGGCATCGGGTAAGGTACTGTTTTGGCACGCTGGGTAGCCCCAAACGCCATGCGTAAGCAGCGCAGCAACTTTGGGTTTTTGGCCAGGTTGTTTTTTGAACTGGTCCACTCTTGTGTGACGTGCTGCACACCTTCAGCGACTTTGTATTGCTGCACCAGCTCCTTGATCGCACGTGCTGCGGCATGGCTCGGGTAAAGTGAACAGCCGCCACCAACGACATGAATATCAGCGATCGTCTTCTCCGGGCAGTAGGCAATAAAAACGGGATAGTCTATTTGACTAGAGGCGTCAAATACCTCGATTGAAGCACCTATGGCAGTTTCTGCATCACGCAAGGTGTTTAACAGATGCTCTGGCATTGAATTGTCAATAATCTTTCTTATCGGCTCTTTTGAATCATAAAAGAAATGTTGTGCAATAAAGCGCCCAATGCCATGGCGCTCTATGACTTCGCTCGCGGCATGAATTGCCGCTTCCGTAAATCCCACACCCGCCGCCACACCGGTACCGCAGGAGTATCGGCGCGCAGCGCTATAGTCGGTATCATCGCCGGGAAGCGACTCGTTGGCATACTGATGGTTAATCAGAAATGACGGATAGAGTAACTCAACGCCTGCGGATGCTTCATGCGCCTCGAAGGAAAGTACAGCCATCTGTGATGCGCCGGCGTGGCGAAGCATTTGCATCGGCAGTATGTTTTGCAAGGACGGTTGAGAAACAACCGAATCAAAACAATGCAGTGCGCTATGCTTTCGTAGTTGAAAGGGGCCCATGTAATGCTCATAAGCCTCGAACTTCGCACCCACACGAGCCTCTGCTTCATAGCCTTTGCCACAACCGACACATTCTATGCCGCTACTGTCATAGGGGAGGTGAAGGGTGGCAACAGTGCTGGACAGCGGACTACCGTAACGGCGTAGGGTTAAATGAATTCCTTCGCTGGAAAAGTGCTGATCGATTGCGCTTTCTGCATCGTCCAGTGACAACGTACGCTCTGGGGCAATTGTTTTCATAGGCAGGAAGTTTCCATATAAGCCAAAAAATGAGGCGAAAAAATCGCCTCATTCATTTTCGTTACTCAGCCAGTATGGAGAGCTCTTCCGGGGTGAAATCTTCTTCTGCTATGACAGACTCTACTTCGTCGTCAGTGGGTTGGTCGACTTTGAATTCGTTGATATACATGCAGCACCACATACCCATGGGAATATCCTTTTTTTATTTGATTTAAGTGTGCACTTTTTAACAGGTGCAATGAGAGATTAGTTCGTATGGCTTTGGCTGCACATAGGAAAAATCCCGATTCTATGAGTGATTATGTTTTTTTGAGGGTGCTATTTATTTCTGCACTACTCAGAAATAAGACTCTGGCTTGGGGCATCGGCGTTGACACCGGATCGGGCCAAGTTCTTAGGGGGTAGGTGCAGTGGCGAATGTGACAAACTGGGTTGATCAGCGGAGGTGATCAAGCGCACTGCGGTTGCGATTTAGACGCCGCCTTCAGCAGCTCATTGCGGGCAAGCCTGCTCCCAACCGGCGGGTGTGCCCACGCAAACAAAAAAGGCCCACCTTGCGGTGAGCCTTTTTTTACTGTGTATGGTGCCGGCACCAGGAATCGAACCCGGGACCTACTGATTACAAGTCAGTTGCTCTACCATCTGAGCTATACCGGCACAGGGGCGTCATTATAGCGATCAGTTTGCGTCTGTAAACCACTTCTGCAACATTCCTCGCGATACCCGGTTTCAGCGGGCATCGCGGGGTGTTTTGTTACCAGCCGCGGTGCATTGTGGTGGCGCTGGGTTCGGCTTTGGTGGGGTCGAATATCAGCGGTTTGTAGCGGCAATCATGCTTTTTACAGTGCTCTCGGCAGCCGTGCTTTTTCTTGCAGCTGTAGGCCGGGCCGGTGTAGCCCTTGTCGCCGTATATCTGCATCTGCGGGATTTCCCAGCCAGACATCGGGGTGTAGTCGCCGCTGGTGCAGCCGCTCAGGTAGAGCGCGCACGCCAGCAGGAGGAAGGATCTGATAATGGCCACAGGCAATTCCGTTTGGTCGAAGTGTCAGTGTTTGTGTGTGTCGAGGTAGTGCTGGATGGCGTGGCGGTCTCTGCTGAAGTCCGGCCCGGGGAAGCTCTGGTTGCCGTACATCTGCATGGGCGGCACTTGCCAGTCGGACCGGGGTGGCGGGACTTGCCAGTCGGACATGAAGGCGCAGCCGCTGAGGTAAAACGCGAACGCAAGCAGGGCGATGGATCTGATGATATCCACAGTCAATTCCGTTTATTCGAGGCGTCAGTCTTTGTTGAGGATGCGCTGGATGGTGCCGCCGCAAGATTGGTAGCAGCTGTCGTAGTCGCTGCCGCACGAGTAGCTGGAGCCGCTGTTGAACGGGTAGCTGGGGTAGTAGCAGCTTTTGCGCGCTTCTTTTTTGCTCTTGCCGGCCTGGCACAGCTGGTAGTTTCTGTAGTTGGCCTGGTACAGGGCGTGGTCGCTGTTTTCCTGCAGGCGCGCCATCTGTTTGCAGTGGTTGCGTTCCATCGAGCAGGAGTTGATGCAGTTCATGCCCGCCATGCTGGGCGGTGGGGAGTATCTATAGGTATAGCTGGGGCCGCAGCCGCCGAGCAGGCCGACGGCCAGCACTAGCGCAGCGCGCCATTTGAGTGAATTGCTCACGAGTTGCCAGTTCCTTGTTCATTCCTCGCTGAACTCCAGCAGGTCACCTGGCTGGCAGTTCAACGCGCGACAGAGCTTCTCGAGGGTTTCCATCTTGAAACCCTTGATCTTGCCGTTTTTCAGCAACGACAGGTTCGCCTCCGTAATACCGATAATCTCGGCCAGATCCTTGGAGCGGATCTTGTTCTTGGCCATGACTACATCGAGTCGAATAATTATCGGCATAGGGGCAGGCTAGACATAACAGTTGTGTTCATCGCTGATGGTTTTGGCGTCACGCATGAGGAGTGAGAAGGCGCAGAGGAAAATGCCTTTCATGATCTCGTAAACCGCCTGGGATGATACACCGATCGATACGCTGAAGCTTCTCTCGCCTTTGGGCAGGTCGATGGAGAACGCCAGGCCCTGCAAGGTGCCGATCATCGGCCAGACCATCGGCAAGCCGATGCACAGCAAGCCCACCCACCAGAGCATCTTGATGTTTTGCGTCGTCCAGGTTTCACCCCGGGACAGGCGCAGGAAGAACAAGCCGGTCAGGTACAAGGCAAAGGCCGAGAGGCTGGCGGGGATCAGTTCCAGGCCGATCACCAGGCCCAGGGCCAGGTGCGAAGGCTGGTAATCCGGGGCCAGCAGCAGCGGCATGTTTTCACCGAAGCTTTGCAGGTAGGCGCCTTGCACCTGGGCTTTTTCGAACACCCACAATAGTACGTTGCCGCCGAACTCGACGATCCCTGTACCCCAGGCGAGTACCGCCGCGAATGCACCGATCACTCGCAGACGCGATCTCGCGTAAGCCACTGTCTTACTGTTCATGGTTTCCCTCCGTGCTAGTTGAGCGGGGTGCATTATTTGTGAAAAATTATCGTATTACAATAATTAATTGTGATTTTGCCGAAGGTGCGGCGTTTTGACACGAGGGTGAGGTGGGATCTTACGGGGGATCGCGGGGCAAGCCCGCTCCTACAGGGTGGGAGCGGGCTTGCCCCGCGATGCCTTTATCAGGCCGGGTAATATAATTTACGAACCTTTCTGCAACCTTTAAGGGCTTTCACCTAAATACGGACTGAAAGACGCGAAAATTAATTAGTCATTTTCTATCGATTTGACTTTAGCGATGCCTTGAGCTAATTTGTTGTTCATTATGTTGAACACTAAAGCGTTTCCGCTCCTCACCTCCCGCCTGGTTTCCCGTGAACGTCACTGGACCGGCGACCTCTAGCGCCTCCCCCGACAAACAGCCTTTTTCTTCTCTTTGTCTGTAGCCGTCAGCGCGATTTCGCTCGGTTTGTGTCGCCCGTGGGAGGGCATCATGCGTTCCTGGATCTATCTGTTTATCGCCATCACCGCCGAGGTGATCGGCACCGCGTCGATGAAATTCGCCGCCAGTCATTTCCCCATTCTTGGTCACGGGTTGATGTACCTGATGATCGGCCTGTCGTACTTTTTCCTGGCACTGGCGGTAAAACGCGTGCCGGTGGGCGTGGCCTACGCCCTGTGGGAAGGCATCGGCATCGTGTTGATCACCCTGATCAGCGTCACTTGGCTGGGCGAGAGCCTGGGCCTGCTCAAGGCCGCCGGCCTGGGCGTGATGATCGCCGGTATCCTGCTGATCAAGTCGGGTACCCGCGCCGCACCTGCCCCGCGCAATATGGAGGCCCTGCCATGCTGAGCATGAACTGGATTCCCTTCGCCTGGCTGGGCCTGGCGATCGTGCTGGAAGTGATCGCCAACCTGCTGCTCAAGTATTCCGACGGTTTTAAAAAGCGCGGCCTGGGCATTGCTTCGATTCTCTGTGTGCTGGCCGCCTTTACCGCACTGGCCCAGGCTGTGCGAGATATCGAACTGTCGCTGGCTTACGCCATCTGGGGTGGCTTCGGCATCCTCGCCACCGTGGCCATGGGTTGGGCACTGTTCGGTCAGCGCCTGGTAGGCCGCGGCTGGTTGGGCCTGGCGCTGTTGCTGGTGGGCATGAGCCTGCTGAAACTGGCCTGATTCAACCTGCTTAGTGCTATTCGCGCGAAGGCTTATGCACAAGCCGCATGCCAAACAGGTGCGCATTGCATCGGAGCAACGCCCGCCGTTGGTCTTTGCGCAAATGGCTGTTTTTGCTGGCGATTAATCAGTGAACAAAAAATGACCAGCCTGTGAAAGCGCTTGGATCCACGAATTTGCTGGGGTTCGGCGCAAGGTTGCGCACAGACTTATCCACAGGCTGAGCGCCGTTACCGGCGTTCGGCCAACAGCAGCAGGTTGCGCGGGGTGAGAGGCTGTTCGCAAAACACCCCGAGCTGTACCTGGTAGGACTGTTCCTCCAGGAACAGTGCGCGATCCAGCACCAGCCATAATTCCAGCGGGCGGCGGAACAGATTGCGCAGCAATTCCAGGTTGCGCACCTGGGCCAGGCGCTGCCAGCCGGCCGCTTCCAATGCTGGCCAATCAGGCTCGGCACCTGGCTGCAATTCCTTGAGTTCGGCAAGGCCCCGGCAGTAGTCGGCGAACGGCTTGTGCAGCCAACTGACCGGCAGCGAAGGCGTCGGCAGGTACTCATCTACCCCACGCAACTGCCGTTGCCACAGATCGAAACCCAGGCGCCTGGCCATGGACTCGTCACGCTGGCGGCGTACCCGCGCACCTGCGGTAACGGTTTCGCTGAGCGGCAAGCCAAGATCATCAATCGACAACTGCAGGCCAGATGCCTTGGCGGCTGTGGATAACGGCTGGTACTGCGGCGCCTGGATGCGGTTGTAGCAGCACGGCGCGATGGCCAGTTGGCGGCAACCCTTGAGGCTTGCCAGTTGCATCAGGCGTACATGCAGGTCGCCACAGGCGTGCAGGGCCACTGCGGTGTGCTCGGCGCTCAGTTGCTGGGCGGCGCTATCGGCCAGTACATCCTGCAGGCGGTGCTCGGCGGGCAGTTGGTGATGCTGGCTGAGGGCGCTGCCGGCTTCGACCAGCGCCGGGTCGTATTCCAGGCAGGTCAGTTGCTGACTATGAGGCTGCAGCAAGCGCCGGCCCAGATGACCTTTGCCGGCGCACCAGTCCAGCCAGTGCCGTGGGCTGTGGATAAAACCCAGGTGGCTGGCGAAGGCTTCGATCTGCTGCCATTTGCGCCCCGGCACGTCGACATTCAGGCGAGGGCCAGCAGGGGGCAGGGCAACGGTGGATAACTCGCCGATGGCAGACAGCGCTGCCGCCCGGCGTGCCAGCTGAGGAAAAGGCGCCGGTGCAGCGAGTTGCTCGGGGTGATTGTGCGCCGCTTCCGCCTCGCTCAACGAGCGCTGGCGCAACCAGTCGGCGAGGGCGCGGTATTCGGTTTCCCACGGCAGTTGCAACTGGGTGAAAGGCCGTGGCCGCCACAGCGCCTGATGCTCGCGCAGAAAGTCGTCCAGCGCCTGGAAGCGGCTGAGCAGTTGGTCGGCGCAGAGGGGGAGGGCAGTGGTCATGAGCGGATACGAAAACGGGGCTGAGATCAGCCCCGTTATACAGGTTTATCGACCCTGGCAGGCGTCGACGCGCAGCCAGCGTTCCAGCTGCTTGAAGGCTTGCACCAGCAAGAAGGAGATCAGCAGGTAGAACAGTCCCGCCGCGAAGAAGATCTCCACCGGCAGGTAGGTCCGGGCGATGATCGTCCGTGCCATGCCGGTCAGCTCCAGCAGGGTAACGGTACTCGCCAGGGCACTGGCCTTGAGCATCAGGATCACTTCGTTGCTGTAGGCCGGCAGGCCGATGCGGGCGGCACGCGGCAGCATGATGTAGAGCATTGCCTTGGCCCGGGACATGCCCAGGGCCCGCGCCGCTTCGATCTCGCCACGGGGGATGGCCTGCAGCGCGCCACGCAGGATTTCTGCGATGTAGGCGGCAGTGTGCAGGGTCATGGTCAGCACCGTGCACCAGAACGGATCGCGCAGGTACGGCCACAAGGCGCTGTTGCGCACGGCATCGAACTGGGCCAGCCCGTAATACACCAAAAACAGCTGCACCAGCAGCGGCGTACCGCGGAAGAAGAAAATGTAGCCGTAAGGCAGGGCCCGTACGTACCAGAGCCGCGAAGAGCGGGCGATACCCAGTGGAATGGCGAGGATCAGCCCGGCGATGACCGCGATGGCGACCAGCTCGAGCGTCAGCGTGGCGCCCTGGGCCAGGCGTGGCAGCCACTTGATGATGACTTCCCAGTTCATTGGTTGGCCCTCGCGAAGCCGCGACCGGCGCGTTTTTCCATGAAGTGCATGCCGGTCATGGCCAGGACGGTAAGGCCCAGGTAAATGATGGCGGCGACCATGTAGAAGGTGAAGGGTTGCTTGCTCACGGTCACGGCGATTTGCGAATGACGCATGATTTCTTCCAGGCCGATTACCGAGACCAGCGCGGTGTCTTTCATCAGGATCATGAACAGATTGCCCAGCCCCGGCAGGGCGATGCGCCACATTTGCGGCAGCACCAGCCTGGAGAAGATCCGCCCCTTGGACAGACCGAGCGCCAGGCCGGCTTCACGGTGGCCCTTGGGGATCGCCAGCAGCGCACCACGGAACACTTCCGTGGCATAGGCGCCGAAGCACAGGCCCAGGGCAATCACGCCTGCGGCAAAGGCATTGAGCTCAAGGCCGGGAATATTCAGAAGCTCGCCCAGCCGGTTCATCAGGCTGACGGTGCCAAAGTAGATCAACAGCACCCAGAGCAGTTCCGGCACGCCGCGAACCAGTGTGGAGTAGAAACCACCCAGCCATTGCAGGGGTTTGTAGGGTGAGGTCTTGGCCAGGGCGCCAAGCAGTCCCAGTACCAGCCCCAGGAGCAGGGCCGACAATGCGAGTTTGACGGTCATCAGCGTCCCGGCCATCAGGGCCGGACCGAATCCGTAAAGATCAATATTCATGGGCAGGTTTGTTCAAGGGACCGGCATTGCCTGCAGGGCAATGCCGGTCGGGGCGAATCAATAGATGCTGAACGGGAAGTACTTGTTGTTGATCTTCTCGTAGGTGCCGTCGGCAACGATTTCTTTAAGGGCGGCGTTGAGCTTGTTGCGCAGTTCGTTGTCACCTTTGCGCACAGCGATACCAACCTTGTCGCTTTCGTTCACCGGATCGCCTTTGAACTCGTAGTTTTTACCGGCGTCGGACTTGAGCCAGTCGTAGTTGGCGTATTTGTCAGCCAGCAGGGCGTCGACGCGGCCCGAGGTCAGGTCCAGGTAGGCGTTTTCCTGGGTGTCGTACAGGCTGACCTTGAACTTGTTGTCCATGCCGCCGTTATCGTCCAGCCAGATAGCTGCCTGGGTGGCGCGCTGAGTGCCGAGGGTCTTGCCTTCGAGCGACTTGGGATCAGTCTTGAAGTCGACGTTTTTCGGGGCGATGAACTGCTGCTTGTTCGAGTAGTACGGGTCGGTGAAGTCCACCGCCTGCTTGCGCTCGTCGGTGATCGACAGCGAAGAGATGATGAAGTCGGACTTCTTCGCGTTCAGGGCGGGAATGATGCCGTCCCAGTCAGAAACCACCACTTCACACTCGACCTTCATCTTCGCGCACAGGGCGTCGCCGATGTCTTTGTCGAAACCGACGACCTGGCCACTGGCGTCCTTGTTGTTGAACGGCGGGTAGGCCGCCTCGATGCCCATCTTCAGTTTCTCGGCAGCCATGGCATTGGCCGAGAACACCAGCGTGGCGGCAGCGGCCAGGAGGAATTTCTTATAGGTCTGCATGCGTGTTGCTCCGTTAGCGGTTGCTGGACATGAATTGTTTACAACGCGCCGAGGTCGGGTTTTCGAAAACCTGCTGCGGCGTTCCTTGCTCTTCGACCAGCCCCTGGTGCAGGAAGACGACTTCGCTGGACACCTGGCGGGCAAAGCCCATTTCGTGGGTAACCAGTAGCATGGTACGGCCTTCTTCGGCGAGGGCACGGATAACGTTGAGCACTTCCTGGACCATTTCCGGGTCCAGGGCCGAGGTCGGCTCGTCGAACAGGATAACCTTGGGCTTCATTGCCAGGGTGCGGGCAATGGCCGCACGCTGTTGCTGGCCACCGGACAGCTCGGCCGGGTAGCTGTGACGCTTGTTGTGGATGCCAACCTTGTTCAGCAGCGCTTCGGCATGCTCGGTGGCCTCGGCCTTGCTCTGGCCGAGCACCCGGCGCGGCGCCTCGATGATGTTGTCGAGGATGCTCATGTGCGGCCACAGGTTGAAATTCTGGAAGACAAAGCCGATCTCGCTGCGCAGGCGATTGATCTGCTTGTTGTCGGCGGCCACCAGTTCACCGTTTTTTGCCGCCTTGAGCCGCAGCTCTTCGCCGGCCACCAGGATCTGGCCCTGGTGCGGGTTTTCCAGCAGGTTGATGCAGCGCAGCAGAGTGGACTTGCCGGAGCCGGAGGATCCCAGGATCGAGATCACGTCGCCATCACGCGCGGTCAGCGAAATTCCCTTGAGGATTTCCTGGTCGCCGTAGCGTTTGTGCAGGTTGCGGATTTCCAGCGCGGGCGTGGCCTCAGCCATGTGCGGTCCTCATGTGTTCTGGTGCGCTCCTGCTGTTAGCGGCCTTCCTGGCGAGGCGCCAAGCTAGCATAGCGGTCCGAAGACAGCCAATAACGTCGGGAGAGGCAATCGGTTGGTGGGAGGGCGGGTGTCGCATCGCTGCAGTGGACTGTCGCGCAGATGTCCGCCTACCCTCGTTTCCAGGGCCGGAGCCTTGATGAAAAAAGGCGCGATGGTGCCAGTTTTGGCCGTTTCTGGGAAGTCGTTTCTGACCTTGTGCACAGGTTCGGGCCTTTATCTACGGCTTTGGTTGTACCTTTGGGTTGTACCTTTTTGGTCGTAGGAAGTGCATGAGGTGTTACCGGTGACGAAGTGTGGTGCACCCGGGGCATTTGTAAGTGGGTATTTCAGTAATTGGTCTATTCCGCCGGTTTTTCAGGGTCTTTCGGTCAAGTCTTGGCCGAAAGACCTGTAAGCCTTGTTAAACGGGGCTGTGAGAATTTTCGAACGAACGGTCATCGGCCTGGCGCGGTAATTGCGTTATCGATCGGCAACAGGATGTAGCACTCTTTTTGAAGAGCGCGACTCGAGTAGCAGGATCAAAACGCCATTTCTCGCAAAGGTAGTTTTATGAGCGGTACGCACAATTCCAATGACCTCGCTCAGGGGCTCAAGCAGCGGCATGTGACCATGCTGTCGATTGCCGGTGTCATCGGCGCCGGGCTGTTCGTCGGCTCCGGCCACGCCATCGCCGAAGCCGGCCCTGCGGTCTTGCTGGCCTATGCCGCGGCCGGGACCCTGGTGGTGCTGGTGATGCGCATGCTGGCCGAAATGGCCGTTGCCTCGCCGGATACCGGTTCGTTTTCGACGTATGCCGACAAAGCCATCGGCCACTGGGCCGGTTTTACTATCGGCTGGCTGTACTGGTGGTTCTGGGTTCTGGTGATTCCGCTGGAGGCCAACGCCGCCGCAACCATTCTGCATGCCTGGTTCCCCGATATCGGCATCTGGGTGTTTACCCTGGTGATCACCTTGCTGCTGACCGCGACCAACCTGTTCAGTGTGAAGAACTACGGTGAATTCGAGTTCTGGTTCGCGTTGCTCAAGGTAGTGGCGATCATTGGCTTCATCATCCTTGGTGTGGCTGCGATTTTCGGCCTGCTGCCCAACAGCCAGGTCAGCGGCGTCAGCCACCTGTTCGACACCCAGGGCTTCATGCCCAACGGCATGGGCGCGGTGCTGGCTGCGATGCTGACCACCATGTTCTCGTTCATGGGGACTGAAATCGTCACCATCGCTGCCGCCGAGTCGAAAGACCCGGGCAAGCAGATCACCAAGGCCACCCACTCGGTGATCTGGCGGATCTTCCTGTTCTACCTGGTGTCGATCTTTGTGGTCGTGGCCCTGGTGCCGTGGACCAACAGTGACCTGGCCGAAGTCGGTTCGTACCAGACCGTGCTCAACCTGATGGGCATCCCCAACGCCAAGCTGATCGTCGACATCGTCGTGCTGATCGCCGTGACCAGTTGCCTGAACTCGGCGCTGTACACCTCCTCGCGCATGCTCTTCTCCCTGAGCAAGCGTGGCGATGCGCCGGCCATGGCCCAGCGCACCACCTCCAGCGGCACACCGTACGTGGCGGTGGTGCTGTCGACTGCGGCGGCGTTCCTCACCGTGATCGCCAACTACCTGGCACCTGCCCAGGTGTTCGAGTTCCTGCTGGCGAGTTCCGGCGCCATTGCCTTGCTGGTGTACCTGGTGATCGCCGTGTCGCAACTGCGCATGCGTCGTCAGCGTATGCAGCGCGGCGAGAAGATCGCCTTCAAGATGTGGCTGTTCCCGGGCCTGACCTGGGCGACCATTGCCTTCATCGTCGGCATCCTGACGGTGATGCTGATCCGTCCGGACCATCGTATTGAAATCGTCGCGACCGGCTTGTTGTCGATTGCCGTGGTCGCCGCCGGCTTGCTGGTGGCGCGCAAGCGCAAGGCCGAGGCGGCCGGGCGGGCGGTGCTGAACAACTGATGTGATGCGGATGCAATGACAAAGGCCGCGATCTGTGAGGATCGCGGCCTTTTTGTTTTGGCCGTAGCGGGCTCATCGCGGCTCACGCGGTGGGCTTTACCAGTGCTCAGGTCGCTCACTGCGCTGATGCAGAAATCGCAATACCTGGACCCGTCCGTCGAGCAAGCGGTACGGGGCAATAAAGGGGATGTGGGCGAGCACCAGCTCACGCACATTCGGCACTGGCGAGGGGCGGCCTGCACCTGGGAAGCGCTCGAGAATTTCCAGGCTGCTCAATATGCCCTGAACCATTGCAAAGGCCGTTTTGCTGCCTGCCTTGAGCTGATGGTGCTCGAAAATCGAATCCAGGTCGCTTTCAGCCTTCGCCGTCAGTGCAATCATCTTCGCGTTTCACCCACTTTGCCTTGACCTCAGAGAGGTCGGTCAGGTTGCCAGTGTCGGCATCGCTGATGCCGGCAGCAATCGCCTGCACGTGCCATGACTCGGCTTCGACATAGCGCAGCAAAGCGCGCTTGAGGTGATATTGGCGATCTCGATCGGTGGCGGCTGCCAGTTGATCGAGCTTTTCGGCGAGGGATGCTTCGACGCGAAACGACAGAACCGGGGAAGCCATGTCTACGCTCCTGACTTTGTATACGTTGTAAACGGTCAACAAAGGTTAGGTGGCGTCGAGGCGATGGTCAATCGGCCAGGGACCTGTGGTCGATGTAGGATTTTTCTTTGAGGGGATCTGGCCCCCGAGGAATCAGGAGCCAGGCAAGCTGTCAGCCAAACTTCTTCTGCTGCTTGGCCACCGCCTCGGACGCGCTGATGTAGGCTTCCTGGAACTCGTCGCTCTCGAGCCAGGCCATGGTTGTGGCTTCGTCGGCGCCGTCCAGCCACTTGCGGTAGGCAGTGAAGACCATGACGATGTAGTCGGTGGCGTGTTCTTCCTTGTGGCCCTTGAGCACCAGGGTCAGCAGCGGGTCGACCAGGAACACCGAAATCAGCGCGACCAGGCCGGTTTCCTGGGCTTGCTTCATTTTTTCGAACAGGGCGGTATAGCTGCCCGACTCCATGGCTTTGTTGAAGACCTGCTCGACGCTGGCGCTGGAGCTTTCGCCCGAGCTCTTGACCGCTTGGCCGCTACGCACCATGCGGTTTTCGCGGGCCTTGTTGGCGGCGCGCTTGGCGCGTTTCTGTTGTTTGCTGCTGGAGGCCATCGGTGAACCCTTGTGCTGAACCGGATAAATTCTGCGTATTGAATCGCAGTTGGCCGGGAAACCCAAGTGCCGCCGACGGCCTGGAGCAAGCTCAGGCCGGTTGCGCCAGCTCGCCGCGGTCTTCCTCTTCGAGTACGCGCGCGGCGCGGTCCACCAGCAGCGGGTCAGGCTGGTGGGCGACACTCAAGTCCTTGCCGGGGTAGTCCAGCGAGTGCAGGAAGTGGCGGATACAGTTGATCCGCGCGCGCTTCTTGTCGTCGGATTTGATTACCGTCCACGGTGCGTCGGCGGTGTCGGTGTGGAAGAACATCGCCTCCTTGGCAGCGGTGTATTCGTCCCACTTGTCCAGCGACTTGATGTCGATCGGCGACAGCTTCCAGTGCTTGAGCGGGTCGTCACGGCGGGAGATGAAGCGGCGCAGCTGCTCTTCGCGGTTCACCGAGAACCAGTACTTGAACAGCAGGATGCCGCTGTTGCACAGCATGCGTTCGAGCTCCGGCGCCTGGCGCATGAACTCCAGGTATTGCAGCGGCGAGCAAAAATCCATGACCCGCTCGACCCCGGCGCGGTTGTACCAGGAGCGGTCGAAGAAGACCATTTCACCGGACGTGGGCAGGTGCTGGACGTAGCGCTGGAAGTACCACTGGCCCTTCTCCTGCTCGGAGGGTTTCTCCAGGGCGACAATCCGCGCACCACGCGGGTTGAGGTGCTCCATGAAGCGCTTGATGGTGCCACCCTTGCCGGCGGCGTCGCGGCCTTCGAACAGCACGACGATGCGCTGACCGGTTTCCTTGACCCAGCTTTGCACCTTGAGCAGTTCGATCTGCAGTTCGTGCTTGGCCTTTTCGTACTCGGCGCGGCGCATGCGGTTGCTGTACGGGTAGCTGGCCGGCAGCTTGGCCGAGGCGCTGTCCTCGTTGGAGCCGCGCGGCGCCGAGGCGACTTTCAGGGCCGCCGGTTGCTGGCTGATGGCGCTGATTTCGCTTTCGGCAGCGGCGCTGACAGCAGGCTTGCGCGGCGTGCGTGGACGCCGTGGACGGGGGGTGGCAGCTTTGCGTGCCGGGCTTGGGCTGGGGCTCGCAGGTGTTTCAGCGGCAGGCGAGGGCAGGGGCAGGGCAGTGGATTCTTCGCTCATGGGGAGGCCTGTTGGTTCCTTCTAATATCCTCAGAGCATTTTATCGACGCCGGCCAAGGGCATATTGACGGTGGTCAACAGCCCTTGGCATAGCGCCATCAGTACCAGTATTTCGGGTAGCTGTTGGCCTGGCGCGCATTGTTCAGGCACCAGGCCACGGCGACGATCACCAGCGAGCCGGCCAGTACCGGGGTAATCACGAAGCTCAGTGGTGCGTGGCTGGCGATCACCACCAGCGGGTTGGCCCCGGCTGGTGCGTGCAGGGTGCGGGTTTGCTGCATGGCAGCCAGGGCCAGGCCGACGGCCAGGGCTGCGCTCCACCAACTGTCGCCGAGGGTATGCAGCACTGCCAGGCCCACCAGGGTGGCAATTACGTGGCCGCCGATGATGTTGCGCGGCTGCGCCAGCGGCGAGTCGGGCATGCCGAAGGCCAGCACGCAGCTGGCGCCAAACGGGGCCATCAGCCACAGCGCGCCGGACACCTGGCTGAGCCAGCCGGTGGCGCCGATCGCCAGGGCCGCGCCGATCAGTGACAGCAGGCTGAAATGCAGGGAAGGGGCGGCGGGCGCCTTGGATTTGAATGGCATGGGTACAGTTCTCCGGGTGGGCGATTTGCGCCGAGGATACCGATCGGTTTACCTGCAGGTCAACCGATCGGTATACACTGTTGGCAAATGTCCTGATCGAAGGTGTGGCATGAGCACGTCCGAGAAAATCGCCGAGTCGGCGCTGCAGTTGTTCTACCGCCAGGGTTACCACGGCACCGGCGTCGAGCAATTGAGCCAGGAGGCCGGGGTGACCAAGAAAACCCTGTACCGGCATTTCCCCAGCAAGGAGCTGTTGATCGAGGCGGCGCTGGAACGTCGCGATCACGATTTCATGGCGCGCCTGCAAAGCGCTCTGGCGGCCGTTGAGGCAAAAGCGCGGCCGCTGGCCTATATCGACTTCATCGAGGCCTGGGCGCGCTCTGAAGACTTCTACGGCTGCGCCTTCATCAACGCCTCGGCCGAGTATGCCGGGCCGGCCGAGCCACCCCATGTGCTGGCCAGGTTGCACAAGGACAAGGTCATGGCCGCACTTGAGCAGGCCTGCCAGCAGGCGGGGTGCAAGCAGGGCGCTGCGCAGCAGCTGTTTTTGCTGGGCGAGGGGTTGATTGTTGCGTCGCAGGTCGGCGGGGTGCAGGTGCCGCTGTTCGAGGCGGCGCGGTTGATAGTGGCTGCGCTGGCCTAGCGCAGCATCCCGCAGATCTGATTGCCTTCGTAACCATGGATGATCGGCGCCAGGATCATCATCGGGCCACAGGCGTACATGGGCGAGCTGATGGTCTGCCTGGTGTTGAACAGCACGACCTGGTCGCCATCGATGTCCGGGCCATAGGCCACTTCACTGTAGGTCCTGCACACCGGCAGTAGCAAAGGCACCGGCACGACCACAGCCCAGAGGGTGACGCCGCACCATTCGCGGGTGACGTCGGATTTCTCCGATTTGCTGACCTTGGGGGTGATGTTCTTCAGGCGCAGGATGCGATGGGCCGCGGTGGGGTAGGTGTCTTTATGCGGCAGCACCACGGTGGCGCCGACACAGCCGGTCAGGCTCAGCAGCATGGCGACGGCGACGGCAATCGATTTCATCCCTGGCTCCGACAAGCTCGCGGCCTTTCCGTGCGCGAGAAGGCCTGCGTTCGTTGATAAATCGCAGGCATGAAAAAAGCCCCAAGGAATCACTTCGCTTGGGGCTTTTCGGTATTAGTGGTGCCCAGAGACGGAATCGAACCGCCGACACGGGGATTTTCAATCCCCTGCTCTACCGACTGAGCTATCTGGGCAACGGGGCGCATTAAAAGGGTTTTTCGGATTTACGTCAACGACTTTTTGAAAATTTTTTAAATTAATTCCGTCGCTTACGATTTTCCGGGGTTATTCGCTAGGTGGAACGTAGCCTTCGGCCTTCTCGTAATCCTGGCCGGAGAAGAACTTGTCCATCTCGCCCTGGAGAAATTTGCGGTCCTCGGCGTTCATCATGTTCAGGCGCTTCTCGTTGATCAGCATGGTCTGCTCTTTCTGCCAGTCGGCCCAAGCTTGCTGCGAGATGTTCTCGAAGATGTCCTGGCCCTTGGCGCCCGGGTAGGGTGGACGCTCGAGGCCTGGCAATTGTTCTTTGTACTTGCGGCACATTACGGTGCGGGTCATCGCGACTCTCCTGTAAGCAATACGTCGGCCGCGCGTTTAAGCAGTTTTTTCACCGGGGCGGCAAGGCCCAGGCGCGGCGGGGTGGCGAGGTTATACCAGAGCCAGTCGGCCTCGGCCACGTGGTCGCTGGTGGCATTGACGCGCACCAGCCAGGGCTCGATGGCCAGCTGGAAGTGGCTGAAGGTGTGGGTCAGGCCGTCCAGCGCCTGGCTGCCGGCCAGGCTCAGGCCGTGCTGGTCGGCCAGCTCGTCGATCTGCGCGAGGTTGTCCAGTTCCGGCAGGCTCCACAACCCGCCCCACAGGCCCGTGGAAGGCCGCCGGTAAAGCAGGATGGCGCCTTGGTGGTTGGCCAGCAGTGGCATCAGCGTGCGCTTTTGTGGCAGCTCCTTGCGCGGCTTGGGCACCGGGTAGCGGATTTCCTGGCCGAGCATGTGCGCCTCGCAACCGACCTTGAGCGGGCACAGCAGGCAACTGGGCTTGCTGCGGGTACACAAGGTCGCGCCCAGGTCCATCATCGCCTGGGTGTAGTGGTTCACCCGGCTGTGCGGGGTATAGCGCTCGGCATTGGCCCACAGCGCCTTGGCCACTTTCGGCTCGCCGGGGTAGCCCTCTTGCGCGGTGTAGCGGGCCAGCACGCGCTTGACGTTGCCGTCGAGGATCGGCGCACGCAGGCCCATGCTGATGCTGGCAATAGCGCCGGCAGTGGACAGGCCAATGCCGGGCAGGTCGGTGAGTTTCTCGACATCGCGGGGGAATTCTCCGCCATATTGCTCGACAACGATCTTCGCGGTCTTTTGCAGGTTGCGCGCCCGGGTGTAGTAACCCAGGCCCGTCCACAGGTGCAGCACCTCATCCTCGGGCGCTTCGGCCAGGGCCTGGACCGTCGGCAGCGCCTGCATGAAGCGGTCGAAGTAGTTGAGCACGGTGCTCACCTGGGTCTGCTGCAACATGATCTCCGAGACCCAGACCCGGTAGGGGGTGATGCCCTGTTGCCAGGGCAGGTCGTGGCGGCCGTTACGGTCGTACCAATCCAGCACGGCGCTGGAAAACTGCTCGGGGCTCATCGCTTGAACAACCCCTTGAGCGCGTCCTTGAGTTCCGGGCTGACCTTGTCACCGAGCTTCTCGTCGATCTTCTCGCTGAGTTTTTCGCTGACCTTGTCGCCAGCCAGCTTGGCCGCGACCTTGCCCAGGCCGTCTTTATCCAGGCGGCAAGCCTTGGCGCCCAGCTCCAGCGGGCCACGGCAGCGCAGCGGCAGTTCAAGGCCGACATAGCGCTCGCCGACCTGGCAGGCCGGGTCGGGCATGTCGCGCTTGTCGCCTTCGACGATCACGCCAATGCGGTAGTCCATGCCCAGCACGCGCAGGTCGAGGTCGCCATGGCCGTTGACGGTCAGGCCGGGAATGCGTGCCTTGAGGTCAGGGTTGCTGGCCACGCCGTTACGCATTACCAGGCTGCCCTTGAGCTCCTGGAACGGCGTGTCCTTGCCGCGTGGCTCGCCACTCAGGGCCTTGCGGTTGAGGGTGGCGATGGCCTGGCACAGTTGCTGTTCGAGGTTGGCGTTGACCAGGATACCGTCGTTGATGACGAAGCTGGCGTTGCCGTTGAGGGTGTCGACCAGGGCTTTCTGGCTGTTGCCAGTGGCGGTCAGGTCGCTGTTGAGGGTCAACAGACCCTTGACCGGTGGCGTGCCGGTTTCGCTCTTGATGAAGTGCTCGACCGGCACCCGGTTGATGCGGGTGTTAAGACCAATCTGCGGCACGGCTGGGCGTACATCGAGGGTGCCCTTGCTTTCGAAGTCGCCGTTGTACAAGCCGCCGCGCAGGGTTTCCAGGGTGATCAGGCCGCCTTGGCCCTGGGCCTTGAGGTGGGCGTTTTCGATCGGCAGCTTGTCCAGAGTCAGCTGGCCAAATGTCAGGTCGGCCTGCAGGTCGACCTTGCGCAGGCGGTCAACCGGCAGCAGCTTGTCGTTGCTCCAGGCCACCTGGGTCGGCGCGTCGGGCAGCGGCGTGGTACCGGCACCGGCGAGGGCACCGGCCTCTTTGCTCTGCACTTCGGCCTGGCGTGCGGCCTTGGCGCCCTGGGCTGCCTCGCTCTTGGCCAGCAGGTAGCGGTCGGCGTCGAACTTGTCGGCCTTGAGCTGCACGCGCAGGGCCTGCTTGGCGAAGTCTTCAATGGCCAGGCGGCCGCTGAAGGTGCTGTCGTCGAGCTTGATCGCCAGGTCTTCCAGGGCCAGGCTGTTCGGCGTGCCTTGCAGGCGGGTGACCAGCTCGACCTTGCCCAGGGTGCTGTTATCGGCCGAGGCGGGCAGCGGGTGGCCGATGCTGTCGAGGAAGTTGCGCAGGTCGAATTGGGCAATCGACAGGCCGCCGCTCAGTTGCGGGGTTTTGTCGAGGTCGCGCAGGTTCAGCTCGCCGAGGGCGCGCAGTTGGTTGGCCGAGAGCTTGAGGCCGTTCCATTCGGCGACGTTGGCCGCCAGATCGACCAGCAACTGGCCCTGGGCGGCGAAGGTCATGGTCTTGCCTTGCAGCGGCTCGCCCGAGGCTTCGCCGCTGAGTTTCATGTCTTCGAACTGGTAGCGCTTGAGCCGGCGATCGAAGCGCAGCTCGCCGTTAAGCTCGGTGCGCGCTTTGACCACTGGCTGGCCGGAACTGAGGAAGGCGGTCATCTTCAGCGGGATGTTCACCCCTTCATGCACCGCGCCGGTGCTCAGCTGGATGCTTTCGGCGCCGAAGCTCTGGCCGCTGCGGGCATCGTTGTACTGCACGCGGGCGTTGTTGACGGTCAGGCTGTCGATATCGAGCTTGACCGGGCGCTCGCTGGCGCTGTCGCTGCTAGCCTGGGCCGGGGCAGTGCCGGCGCTTTCGGCCGGGGCCGGGGTGGCAGCGGGCAGTGGCTTGCCGATGTCTTCCCAGTTGCCGTGGCCATTTTCGTCACGGCTCAGGGTCAGGTTCAGGCCCTCGACGCGCACATCGCTCATTTGCACTTCACGGCGCAGCAACGGCAGCACGCGTACCGACAGGCCAAGCATCTGCAGGTCGGCAAACGGCACTTTCGGGTTGTTCAGGGTGGCGATGCTGGCTTCATGCAGCTCAAGGCCCAGCCACGGGAACAGGCTCCAGCCAATGTCGCCATTGAGCGTCAGCTCGACGTGGGCCTTGTCGCGTGCCAGCTGGCGAATCTCGTCTTTGTAGTCGTTGGGATCGAAGAGGTGGGTCAGGGCGAAGCCCAGAGCCACAATGATCAGCAACAACCCGAGAAGCACCAGCCCCAGGATTTTGCCGAACGCTTTCATGGGCGAGTCCTTGTAGTCCGATTTCTAAATTCAGCCGCAGAGTATAGCGCTGCGGTTATCACCGCTGGGTGATATGGGGCGAAGGTTTAGTCCTGCATAAGTGTCGGATTCGACAACGCATGGCATGACAGTTCCTTGCCGGGGGGATCAGTTGCAGAACAAACGACGGTATCAGTTAGCGCTAAGTGACCACGGCAAATGCTACTCTCTCGCCGCTCTCAGGCCCTGCTGCGGCCATTTGTCGCGCAAACGGGGCCGTTCGCCAATAACAACGACCAGTTGCCAAAGCGCCAAGGTCGCGGGCGGTGAGCGCTTCATTCCTACGAGGGGAACACAACAATGAGCAGCAGCATCACGGCCGGAACCGTCGCCAGCGCGCCCGGCTTCCTGTCCAAGGAGCGGATCATCGCCCGTCCGGGCTTCAACCGCTGGTTGGTACCGCCAGCGGCCCTGGCCATCCACCTGTGCATCGGCATGGCCTACGGTTTTTCGGTGTTCTGGTTGCCGCTGTCGCAGGCCATCGGCATCAGTGCGCCGGTTGTCTGCTCGGAACAGACCCACTTCCTGATGCGCATGTTCACCACCGAGTGCGACTGGCCGATCTCGATGCTCAGCTGGATCTACACGCTGTTCTTTGTCTTCCTGGGGTGCTCGGCGGCCATCTGGGGCGGCTGGCTGGAGCACGCCGGGCCGCGCAAGGCCGGGGTGGTCTCGACCCTGTGCTGGTGCGGCGGCCTGCTGATTTCCGCCTTTGGCGTCTATACCCACCAACTGTGGCTGATGTGGCTGGGCTCCGGGGTGATCGGCGGTATTGGCCTGGGGCTTGGCTATATTTCCCCGGTCTCGACCCTGATCAAGTGGTTCCCGGACAAACGCGGCATGGCCACCGGCATGGCGATCATGGGTTTTGGCGGCGGCGCCATGGTCGGCGCGCCGCTGGCGGCAGCGCTGATGAACCACTTCGCTACGCCCGGCGACGTTGGGGTCTGGCAGAGCTTCGTGGTCATGGCGGTGATCTACTTCGTGTTCATGCTCGGCGGCGCCCTGGCCTATCGCGTGCCGCCTACCGGCTGGAAGCCTGAAGGCTGGACTGCGCCGCTGAAAAAAGCCGGCAACGCGATGATCACCCATCGCCATGTGCATGTCAGTGTGGCGTGGAAAACCCCGCAGTTTGTGTTGATCTGGCTGGTTTTGTGCCTGAACGTTTCGGCAGGTATCGGCATTCTCGGCATGGCTTCGCCGCTGCTGCAGGAGGTTTTTGCCGGCAAGCTGCTGGGCAATGACCTGAGTTTCAGCCAGCTCAACGCCGCGCAATTGGGCCAGATCGCCGCGATTGCCGCCGGTTTTACCGGTTTGCTCAGCCTGTTCAACATTGGCGGGCGCTTCTTCTGGGCGTCGTTCTCCGACTATATCGGGCGCAAAAACACCTATTTCGCCTTCTTCGCCCTGGGCGTGGCTCTGTATGCGCTGGTGCCGAACATGGGCCACCTGGGCAATATCGCCCTGTTCGTGGCGGCGTTCTGCATCATCCTGTCGATGTACGGCGGCGGTTTTGCCACGGTGCCGGCGTACCTGGCCGACCTGTTCGGCACGCAGATGGTCGGCGCCATTCACGGTCGCCTGCTGACCGCCTGGGCCGCAGCCGGGGTGCTGGGCCCGGTGCTGATCACCTACCTGCGAGAGTACCAGCTGGCGCTGGGCGTGCCGCGGGCGGCGGCCTATGACATCACTCTGTACATCCTCGCCGGGCTGCTGGTGTTGGGCTTTGTCTGCAATGCGCTGGTGCGGCCGGTGGCCGACAAGTACTTCATGACCGATGCCGAGCTTGCCGCCGAACGGGCCCTGAGCCACGACCAGGGCAGCGCCAGCGAGCGCGTACTGGAGTGGAAGGCCGACCCGGCCAGCAAGCCTTTGGTGCTGGCGGCCTGGCTGGTGGTCGGGGTGCCGCTGGCCTGGGGGATCTGGGTGACGTTGCAGAAGACTGCGGTGTTGTTCAACTAGGTCTGCCCTGTAGGAGCGGGCTTGCCCCGCGATGAACCCGCATTCGATCGCGGGGCAAGCCCGCTCCTACAGAAGTAGCTGAAAATTGCCGGATCGCAGGTAAATTCCCTGCCACGCGTCATCTGCGTTTCAAGCCGCGTGCTTCTGGGCCTATAATGGTCACCTTTTTCGCCCAATGATTTTGCGGAGCTGGTGATGGTCGAACGTAAGGCTTCCGTCGAGCGCAATACTCTGGAGACCCAGATCAAGGCCTCGATCAACCTGGATGGCAGCGGCAAGGCCCGATTCGATATCGGTGTGCCTTTCCTTGAACATATGCTCGACCAGATCGCCCGACATGGGCTGATCGACCTCGATATCGAGTGCAAGGGCGACCTGCATATCGACGATCACCATACTGTCGAAGACGTCGGTATCACCCTCGGCCAGGCCTTCAACCAGGCCATCGGCGACAAAAAGGGCATCCGCCGCTACGGCCATGCCTACGTGCCGCTGGACGAAGCGCTGTCGCGGGTGGTCATCGACTTCTCCGGCCGCCCCGGCCTGCAGATGCACGTACCGTATACCCGCGCTTCGGTGGGCGGCTTTGATGTCGACCTGTTCCAGGAGTTCTTCCAGGGCTTCGTCAACCACGCCAACGTCACCCTGCACATCGACAACCTGCGTGGGCACAACACCCACCACCAGATCGAGACCGTGTTCAAGGCCTTCGGCCGCGCGCTGCGCATGGCCATCGAGCTGGACGAGCGCATGGCCGGGCAGATGCCATCGACCAAGGGTTGCCTGTAATGCAGACGGTTGCCGTTATCGACTATGGCATGGGTAACCTGCACTCGGTGGCCAAGGCCCTCGAGCACGTGGGCGCCGGCAAGGTTCTGATCACCAGCGACGCCGAGGTGATTCGCGAAGCCGACCGCGTGGTGTTCCCCGGTGTTGGCGCGATCCGCGACTGCATGGCCGAAATCCGCCGCCTGGGCTTCGACAGCCTGGTGCGCGAAGTCAGCCAGGACAGGCCGTTCCTCGGCATCTGTGTGGGCATGCAAGCCTTGCTCGATCACAGCGAAGAGAACGACGGCGTCGATTGTATCGGCCTGTTCCCGGGCAATGTGCGCTTTTTCGGCAAAGACCTGCACGAAGACGGCGAGCACCTCAAGGTGCCGCACATGGGCTGGAACGAAGTTGCCCAGAGCATCGACCACCCGCTGTGGCACAACATCCCCGAGCGTGCGCGCTTCTACTTCGTGCACAGCTACTACATCACCGCCGGCAAGCCGGGCCAGGTGGTCGGTAGCGGCCATTACGGCGTCGACTTCGCCGCAGCGCTGGCCGAAGGCTCGCGCTTTGCCGTGCAGTTCCATCCGGAGAAGAGCCATACCCATGGCCTGCAGCTGCTGCAGAACTTCGCCGCCTGGGACGGGCGCTGGTAATGGGCAAGTCCAGGGCCAAGCCGCCGATCCTCACGCTGGCGCCGGAACAGGAACGCGAAGCGCTCGATACCCTCAAGCGCTTTCTCGAAGACCGTTTCGAGCTGCAGCTGGGGTCGTTCGAGGTGGCCGAGGTCCTGGAGCTGTTCACCAAAGAGATTGCCCCGCACTACTACAACAGGGCTATTTTCGATGTGCAGAACCACCTCAAGGAACGGTTCGAGAGTATCGAGAGCGACCTCTGGTCGCTAGAGAAAGGCAGCTGAAAGCGACAAGCTGCAAGAGAACAGACGCGCATGCTTGCAGCTTGTAGCTAGCAACTTGCAGCTCTTTTTTACGAAGGAAAAAAGCATGCTGATTATCCCCGCTATCGATCTCAAGGACGGTGCTTGCGTACGCCTGCGCCAGGGCCGCATGGAAGACTCCACGGTATTCTCCGACGACCCGGTGAGCATGGCCGCCAAATGGGTTGAAGGGGGCTGCCGCCGCCTGCATCTGGTTGACCTCAATGGCGCCTTCGAAGGCCAGCCGGTCAACGGTGAAGTAGTCACCGCGATTGCCAAGCGCTACCCGAACCTGCCGATCCAGATCGGTGGCGGTATCCGTTCGCTGGAAACCATCGAGCACTACGTCAAGGCCGGCGTCAGCTACGTGATCATCGGCACCAAGGCGGTGAAAGAGCCGGAGTTCGTCGCCGAAGCCTGCCGCGCCTTCCCGGGCAAAGTGATCGTCGGCCTGGATGCCAAGGACGGTTTCGTCGCCACCGACGGCTGGGCAGAAGTCAGCTCGGTGCAGGTCATTGACCTGGCCAAGCGTTTCGAAGCCGACGGCGTCTCGGCTATCGTCTACACCGACATCGCCAAAGACGGCATGATGCAGGGCTGCAACGTGCCCTTCACCGCCGCCCTGGCCGCTGCCACCAAGATCCCGGTGATCGCCTCCGGCGGTATCCACAACCTCGGTGACATCAAGGCCCTGCTCGACGCCAAGGCGCCAGGCATCATCGGTGCGATCACCGGCCGCGCCATCTACGAAGGCACCCTGGATGTCGCCGAGGCGCAAGCCTTCTGTGACGCCTATTCGGCTAGCTCCAAGTCGTAAGCTGCAAGCTGCAAGTCAAAAGCGCGACCGAGTCGCTCTTTCTTGCAGCTTGAAGCTTGAAGCTTGCAACTCGAGGTCTACCTATGGCTTTAGCCAAACGCATAATTCCCTGCCTCGACGTCGACAACGGCCGGGTGGTCAAGGGCGTCAAGTTCGAGAACATCCGCGATGCCGGCGACCCGGTGGAAATCGCCCGGCGCTACGATGAACAGGGCGCTGACGAGATCACCTTCCTCGACATCACCGCCAGCGTCGATGGCCGTGACACCACCCTGCATACCGTCGAGCGTATGGCCAGCCAGGTGTTCATCCCGCTGACCGTGGGCGGCGGCGTGCGCACCGTGCAGGACATCCGCAACCTGCTCAACGCCGGTGCCGACAAGGTGTCGATCAACACCGCCGCGGTGTTCAACCCGGAGTTCGTCGGCGAAGCTGCCGCGCACTTCGGCTCGCAGTGCATTGTGGTGGCCATCGATGCCAAGAAGGTCTCGGGCCCGGGCGAAACCCCGCGCTGGGAGATCTTCACCCACGGCGGGCGCAAGCCGACCGGCCTGGACGCGGTGGAGTGGGCGAAGAAGATGGAAGGCCTGGGGGCCGGCGAGATCCTCCTGACCAGCATGGACCAGGACGGCATGAAGAACGGTTTTGACCTGGGCGTGACCCGCGCCATCAGCGACGCCCTGGGCATTCCGGTGATTGCCTCCGGTGGTGTCGGCAACCTGCAGCACCTGGCCGACGGGATTATCGAAGGTCATGCCAGCGCAGTGCTGGCGGCGAGCATCTTCCATTTCGGTGAGTACACCGTACCCGAGGCCAAGGCGTTCATGGCCAAGCAGGGTATCGTCGTTCGCTGACGGTCCTCTATCGCGGGGCAAGTCGAGGCGTCGCACCGCCGCTCCCACCGGGATTTAGGTGATCCTGGTGGGAGCGGCGGTGCGGCGACCCGACTTGCCCCGCGATAGCTTTCAGCCCAGGTTCTTGCCCAGTAGCGCGTGATACAGCTCGCTGTCGCCAAGAATCCCCACCACTTTGTTGCCCTCTTGAAGCACCAGCTTGTTGCCGGTCTGGTAGCGGATCTGCAGGGCTTCGCGCATGCCGATGTTGGCATTCACCAGGGTCGGTTTGCGCCCCAGGCCTTCCACCGCTTCGCCCGGTGCCCAGTTTTGCAGGTCCATGCCGTTGGCGCCCTGGCGCGCACCCTTGATGGTGTTGCCTTCGGCCAGGTCCAGCCAGGAGTCGCCACCCGGGTCGAGGCACACCGAGCCGTTGATGCGTTTGCACTTGTCCAGGGTGCGCATCAGGCTGCGGCCGCACAGCACGTTGAGCGGGTTGGTGTGGGCGACGAAGGTGCGCACGTAGTCGTCGGCGGGGTTGAGGACGATTTCTTCCGGCTTGCTGTACTGGATGATCCGCCCGTCTTTCATGATCGCAATACGGCTGCCCAGCTTCAGGGCTTCGTCCAGGTCGTGGCTGACGAAGACGATGGTCTTGTTCAGCTTGCGTTGCAGCTCCAGCAGCTCGTCCTGCAGGCCCTGGCGGATCAGCGGGTCGAGGGCCGAGAAGGGTTCGTCCATCAGCAGGATGTCGGCGTCCATTGCCAGTGCCCGGGCCAGGCCGACGCGCTGCTGCATGCCGCCCGAGAGTTCATCGGGCTTCTTGTTGCGCCATTGGGTCAGGCCCACCAGTTCGAGTTTTTCATCGACCAGCTTGCGCCGTTCCTTCTCCGGGCGGCCCTGCATTTCCAGGCCGAAGCTGATGTTCTCGCGCACCGTCAGCCAGGGCATCAGGGCGAACTTCTGGAACACCATGGCGATGCGCTTGGTGCGCATCATCTTCAGTTCCGCCGGGGTGCAGTGGGCGATGTCGATATGCGAGCCTTCGTGCTCGACGAACAGCTTGCCGCGGCTGACGGTGTTGAGGCCATTGATACAGCGCAGCAGGCTCGACTTGCCTGAGCCGGACAAGCCCATCAACACGCAGATCTCGCCCTTGTTGATGTCCAGGTTGGCTTTCTCGACACCGACCACCAGGCCGGTCTTCTTCAGGATCTGTTCGCGGGTCATGCCCTGGTCGAGCAGGCTCAGGGCCTCGCGCGGTCGGCTGGAGAAGATAACGTCTACGTCTTCGAAGCGAATAATGCTCATGCTTCACTCCTTACCGGCGCGTCGGGTTGTTTGCAGATACGGTCGAGCATGATCGCCAGCAACACGATCGCCAGGCCCGCTTCAAAACCCAGGGCGATATCGGCGGTGTTCAATGCGTTGACCACAGGTTTGCCCAGGCCGTCGGCACCCACCAGCGCGGCAATCACCACCATCGACAGCGACAGCATGATGCATTGGGTAACGCCGGCGGCGATGCTCGGCATGGCGTGGGGCAGCTCGATGCGCGACAGCAGCTGGCGGCGTGAGCAGCCGAAGGCCTTGCCGGCGTCGAGCAGTTCCTGGGGCACGTCACAGATACCCAGGTAGGTCAGGCGGATCGGTGCGGCGATGGCGAACACCACCGTCGAGATCAACCCGGGGACCACCCCCAGGCCGAACAGGGTCAGGGTCGGGATCAGGTAAACGAAGGTAGGTACCGTCTGCATCAGGTCGAGGACCGGGCGCATGGCGGTGTAGAACATCGGCTTGTGTGCGGCGAGGATGCCCAGCGGCACGCCGATGGCCACGCAGACCAATGTCGCGAACAGCACCTGGGCCAGGGTCTCCATGGTCTCCTGCCAGTAACCGAGGTTGAGGATCAGCAAAAATGACAGTACGCAGAATGCGGTCAGCGCCCATTTGCGCTGGATCAGGTGCGCGATTACTGCAATCAGGCCGATCAGGACGAAAGGATTGAACCAGGTCAGTGCCCCGGTCACGCCATGAATCATGTATTCCAGTGCTGCCGCGAAGGCATCGAAGTAATTGGCGCCGTGTTGCGTCAACCATTCAACGAAGCCTGCGATGTACTGGCCCAAAGGGAGTTTTTCATCGATCAGCATGATAGCGAGCGTCCACCTGCAAAAGTTTGAAGACAGCCTGCGGCGGGGCCAGCCCGCCGCAGGCAGTGCTTACTGCGTGAGTTTGGCTTTGGCTGCCTCCAGGCCAGGCTTGCCGTCAACGGTGGTGACCCCGGCCAGCCAGGTGTCGAGCACCTGCGGGTTGTTTTTCAGCCAGGCCTTGGCTGCGGCGTCGGGTTTCATCTTGTCGTCCAGGACGTTGCCCATCAGCTTGCTTTCCATGTCGAGGGTAAAGGACAGGTTCTTCAGCAACTGGCCGACGTTGCTACATTCCTGAACATAGCCCTTGCGGGTGTTGGTGAGGACGGTGGCCTTGCCGTAGTCGGGGCCGAAGAAGTCATCGCCGCCGTCCAGGTATTTCATCTTGAAGCGGGTGTTCATCGGGTGCGGTTCCCAGCCCAGGAACACCACGGCGGTGTCACGGCGCTGGGCACGTTCGACTTGCGAGAGCATGCCGGCCTCGCTGGACTCGACCACCTTGAAACCGGCGTCCTTGAGGCCGAAGGCGTTCTTGTCGATCATGCTCTGGATGGTGCGGTTGCCGTCGTTGCCCGGCTCGATGCCGTAGATCTTGCCGTCCAGCTCCTTCTTGAACTTGGCAATGTCGGCGAAGTTTTTCAGGCCCTTGTCGTACAGCGCCTGGGGCACCGCCAGGGTGTACTTGGCGTTCTCAAGGTTGGCCCGAACGGTTTCCACGGTGCCGGCATCGCGGTACTGCTTGATGTCGTTTTCCATGGTCGGCATCCAGTTGCCGAGGAACACGTCCATGTTCTTGCCATCGGCCAGCGACTTGTAGGTCACCGGTACCGAAATCATCGTGGTCTTGGTCTTGTAGCCCAGCGACTGGAGCACGACGCTGGTGACCGCGGTGGTCACGGTGATGTCGGTCCAGCCGACATCGGAGAAGTTGACGGTGTGACATTGCTCGGGCTCTGCGGCCTGGGCCAGCACCGGCAGACTCAGCACTGCGGCCAGCAATAGCGAGGGTGAACCTTTCATTCGATGGACTCCTGGGTTTTTTTCTCGGATGTCCCACGGGACCGCCGTGCTTTATGGTTTGCATTCGGTCGGGCCTGACTATCGGGCGATAGCGGGACGGCTGCCGTGCAATCGAGTCGATACCGATCATCTAACAGCGAAAATCAAACGCCTACAGGGTGCGTCGTATCCAGTACAGACAGGGTCGCATCCAGTGTCGATGAGGTCGTTTACAGATTTATCCGGCCCTGTAAACGCAGTTTCGGCACTTGTGCACCGCAAAAAAACGGCGCACAAGCGCGGCTGACAGCTGGCGGCGTTGCTGGGCAAGAACGCGTCGGTTGCAGACGTCAGAGGTCCTGGCAAAAGCCTGATGATGCGCGGAATCGGCGGATTGCCGCCTATTCAGCGTAGCAGTTGCGACGCCCTTGGCTTGGGCTGCGGGGCTGCACATTCAGGCTGTACATTCAGGAGGTAGGTGGCATGGCCATCAGTGTGTTCGACCTGTTCAAGATCGGCGTTGGCCCATCCAGCTCCCATACCGTCGGGCCCATGCGCGCCGCAGCATTGTTCGTCCAGGGCCTGCGCGAGCGCGGCGAGCTTGAACAGGTGCGGCGCGTCGAAGTGCGCCTGTACGGCTCGCTGTCGGCCACCGGTATCGGCCACGGCAGCGACAACGCAGTGATCATGGGCCTGATGGGCGAATGGCCGGACGCCATCGACCCCGTGCAAATCGGTCCGCGCATCGCTGCACTGCGCGAAACAGACACCTTGCTGCTCGATGGCCGGCTGCACGTCGGCTTCGTCTGGGCCCGCGACATGCTGCTGCTCGACGAGAACCTGCCGTACCACCCCAACGCCATGACCCTCATCGCTGAAGGCGCCGCAGGCGAGCTGCACCGCGACACCTATTACTCGGTGGGCGGCGGCTTTGTCGTTGATGCGGCACAGGCTGCCAGCGGCGTGCTGGACGCCGACAACACGGTGCTGCCCTACGATTTCGACAGTGCCGTGGAGTTGCTCGAACTGTGCAAGCAAAACGACCTGCGCGTGTCGCAATTGATGATGGAAAACGAAAAGGTCTGGCGCAGTGAAGCAGAAATTCGTGCCGGGCTGCTGAAGTTGTGGCACGCCATGCAGGCCTGTGTCGAAAACGGCCTCAAATACGAAGGCATCCTGCCTGGCGGGCTCAATGTCAAACGTCGCGCAGCCAAGCTGCACCGCAGCCTGCAGGAACTGAACAAGCCCAATGTCATCGGCTCGACCCTGAGCGCCATGGAATGGGTCAACCTCTATGCCCTGGCGGTCAACGAAGAGAACGCCGCTGGCGGGCGCATGGTCACCGCACCGACCAATGGCGCGGCAGGGATCATCCCTGCGGTGCTGCACTACTACATGCGCTTTAGCGACGAAGTCAGCGAAGCCAACGTCGTCGACTTCTTCCTCGGCGCCGCCGCAGTGGGCATTTTGTGCAAGAAGAATGCTTCGATCTCCGGTGCTGAAGTCGGTTGCCAGGGTGAAGTCGGTTCGGCCTGCGCCATGGCCGCCGCCGGTCTTGCCGAGGTGCTCGGGGCTACCCCCGGGCAACTGGAAAACGCCGCCGAGATCGGTCTTGAGCACAACCTGGGGCTGACCTGCGACCCGGTTGGCGGGCTGGTCCAGGTGCCGTGTATCGAGCGCAACGCGATTGCCGCGGTCAAGGCCATCAATGCCGCGCAGATGGCCCTGCGCGGCGACGGCGAGCACTTCATCTCCCTCGACCGGGTGATCCGCACCATGCGTGACACCGGCGCCGACATGCACGACAAGTACAAGGAAACCTCGCGCGGTGGCCTGGCGGTCAGCGCCATCGAATGTTGAATCGCTGACGCGCCCTGCGCCGTTTTCGCCCACCTTCGGCCTGCGCGCCGCCTTTTGGCGCGCAGGCCTTTCCCGCCTCGAACAATCCGCTGTTACCCCCGTGCCTGGCGCCTTGGGTGACAGTTGCCGATGTCGTTTCTGGGCATCCTTCACACAAGTGCTACCGAATTGCTCATGCGTCCTACAGACCGGCGCTAGGCCGCTGGTTTGCGTTTATAACCGCGCCCGGCAACAAGGGCCATATAGACGCTGCGCGACGTCGTTTTTGGGTTTTGTTGAATGGCCATTCAATTTCAGGCATGGCATTTGCGTTGTGATTGGCAAAGCCCCTGCATCCGAATCGGGGCCGTGACAAAAAAGCCCGTGCCTGCCTGAGGCACAACCTGCATTGTGTGAGGAGATACCGCGATGACGTCGTACAACTCCGGGACCCCAACCCAGAACCGCACGCCCCAATCCATCGGCTTCCTGCTGCTGGACAATTTCACGCTGATTTCCCTGGCTTCCGCTGTTGAGCCGCTGCGCATGGCCAACCAGCTGTCCGGCCGCGAGCTGTACCGCTGGAGCACCCTGAGCGTGGATGGCGGCCAGGTGTGGGCCAGCGACGGCTTGCAGATCACTCCCGATGCGGCAATGCACAAGGCACCGGCTATGGACACCGTGATTGTCTGTGGCGGTATTGGTATCCAGCGCACCGTTACCCGCGAGCACGTCACCTGGCTGCAGAGCCAGGCGCGCCAGTCGCGACGGCTGGGTGCGGTGTGCACCGGCAGCTGGGCCCTGGCCTGTGCCGGCCTGCTCGATGGTTTTGACTGCAGCGTGCACTGGGAATGCCTGGCGGCGATGCAGGAAGCCTTCCCGCGGGTGAGCATGAGCACCCGTTTATTCACCCTCGACCGCAACCGCTTCACCAGCTCCGGCGGCACGGCGCCGCTGGACATGATGCTGCACCTGATCAGCCGTGATCATGGTCGCGAGCTGTCGGCGGCGATCTCGGAGATGTTTGTCTACGAGCGCATCCGCAACGAACAGGACCACCAGCGCGTGCCGCTCAAGCACATGCTCGGCACCAACCAACCGAAACTGCAGGAAATCGTCGCGTTGATGGAAGCCAACCTCGAAGAGCCGATCGACCTGGATGAACTGGCCGTTTATGTGTCGGTGTCGCGGCGCCAGCTTGAGCGCCTGTTCCAGAAGTACCTGCACTGCTCGCCGTCACGCTACTACCTGAAGCTGCGGCTGATCCGCGCCCGGCAACTGCTCAAGCAGACGCCGATGTCGATCATCGAAGTGGCTTCGGTGTGCGGCTTTGTCTCGACCCCGCATTTCTCCAAGTGCTACCGCGAGTACTTTGGCATTCCGCCGCGTGACGAGCGCGTGGGCTCTAATACTGCCCAGCAGGTGGCGATGATGCCGATCCCGCAGGCGCTGGTGCTGTCGCCGCTGGCCGGGCCGATGTCGGCGTTGAGCCAGGCGCGCAATGAGTCGACTTTTGCCAGTGTGAGGCTCTGATTCCGAGCTGAATTCATCGCGGGTCAAGCCCGCTCCCACAGGAGTTAGGTGATCTCTGTGGGAGCGGGCTTGACCCGCGATGCTTTTAGCGATTCTGGAATTGTGCCAATGCCGGCAACAGCTGTTTGTCGATGGCTTTACGAACGTCCGGCAGAATAGTCGCACTACTGGTGTACATCTGCTCGACCATGACCTTCAAGGCTTTGGCCCGCGGCTCACTCAAACCGCGTACCGCACACTCGCAGGCTTGCTCGGCACTGGCCCCGGCCGGCGTCTCGAAACCCAGCGCGCGCAGCTGGCCCAGCAGGTCGTCCTGATCAATCAAATCCGCATGCATCATGGTTGTTGTCCTTGTTTGCAGGTGTGATCGTCAGTCGATTCTGTGGGCCCGGGCGCACTGCGGCAAGGGCAGATTGTCGCAATGGCCGCTTTACCTAAGCACAGGTCGTTTTCGGGTAAATCGGCGGGGGAGGGAGGCTGCACACTGGGGCCATGCACAGCAACGGAAGGTTTGGTCACCGTCCGCTTCAGCCCCGTTTGCGTCACCGCTGCGGGGCTGTTTTTTGTCACTGCGCGCGGGGCAACCCGATCACCCGGCCAACAAACTCGGCCGCGGGCAGATCAACCTGCTCATTCACGGCCCCCTGCAAGCGCTCAAGCACCGCTGGTGCAAACGGTGCTGACCTCGGTCCGGCAAGGTCGACATGCAACAGCATCTGTTCACTGGCCGCCAGCGCTTCATCAAACCCCTCGCGATGCAGGCTGTGGTACAGGTGCAGGCGCTTGTGGTCAAAACCGATAACCTGGCTCTGCACCCACACCTGGGTGCCGAGCTTTACCTCATGCAAGTAGTTCAGGTGGCACTCCAGGGTGAACAGCGAGTGGCCGCTGGCGCTGCGGTTGTCGCTGTCCAGGCCGATGCGGTCCATAAAGGCATCGGTGGCATAGCTGAAGATCAGCAGGTAAAAGGCATCGCGCAGATGCCCGTTGTAGTCGACCCAGTCTGCCTGGACCTGGGTCTGGTAGGTGATCAAGGCGGGCATCGCTGCACTCCGGTCAGTCGCTGAAGGCCATGCCGTGCTTGGCCTTGGTGGTTTTTACCGCATCCAGCACGGCCAGCAGGCAATCATCACGATAGCGCTCCAGCGCGCTGATGCTGCGCTCGCCCAGTTGTTCGCCGGTGCCTTCGACCACGGCGTCGATCAGGCCGTCGGTCAGTTCGGGCGCGGGCAGGTAGGTCCAGGGCAGTTGCAACGCCGGGCCGAACTGGGCCATGAAGTGGCGCATGCCGGCGTCGCCTCCGGCCAGGGTATAGGTGAGGAAGGTGCCCATGAACGACCAGCGCAAACCGGCGCCAAAGCGGATTGCGTCGTCGATCTCACCGGTGGTCGCCACGCCATCGTTGACCAGGTGCAGAGCCTCGCGCCACAGCGCTTCGAGCAGGCGGTCGGCGATAAAACCGGGCACTTCCTTGCGCACATGCAGCGGGCGCATGCCGAGGTTGGTGTAGACGGTTTTTGCCGCTTCGATGGCCTCGGGCGCGGTTTTGTTGCTGCCGACGATTTCTACCAGCGGCAGCAGGTACACCGGGTTGAACGGATGGCCGACCACGCAGCGCTCGGGGTGGGTCGAAGACTCGTAGAACTCGCTGGGCAATAGCCCTGAAGTACTGGAGCCGATCAGCGCATTGGGCTTGGCTGCGGCGCTGATCTTGCTGTGCAGGTCGAGCTTGAGGTCGAGGCGCTCGGGGGCGCTTTCCTGGATGAAATCGGCATCGCGCACGCATTCCTCGATAGTCGCCACAAAGCGCAGGCGCTGCTGCGAGGCGCCGGGCGTCAGGCCTTGTTGCTCCAGGGCCGGCCAGGCATTGGCGATGCGCTTGCGCAAGGCCGCCTCTGCTCCCGGCGCCGGGTCCCAGGCGACTACATCCAGGCCATGGGCCAGGGCGCGGGCCACCCAGCCGCTGCCGATTACGCCGCTGCCCAGGGCTGCAAAGGTCTTGATCTCGGTGATAAAGCTCATCGGTTTCTCCAGCAATCAGCGACGGGTCAGGTTCATTTTGGCGCGGCCCTCGGCAGGGCTGAGTACCCGTGCGCCAAGGCGGCTGAGAATCTCGCTGGCGCGTTCCACCAGTTGGCCGTTGCTGGCCAGCACGCCTTTGTCCAGGTACAGGTTGTCTTCCAGGCCGACCCGCACGTTGCCGCCCAGCAGCACTGCTTGCGCGGCCATCGGCATCTGCATGCGGCCAATGCCGAAGCCGGCCCAGGTCACGCCTGGCGGCAGGTTGTCGACCATGGCTTTCATGGTGGCGGTGTCGGCCGGCGCGCCCCAGGGGATGCCCAGGCACAGCTGGAACAACGGGTCGTCGAGCAGGCCTTCCTTGATCATCTGCTTGGCGAACCACAGGTGGCCGGTGTCGAAGATTTCAAGCTCCGCTTTGACGCCCAGTTCAGTGATGCGCCTGGCTCCAGCGCGCAGCTGCGCCGGAGTCGAGACGTAGATGCTGTTGCCGTCGCCAAAGTTGAGGGTGCCGCAGTCCAGGGTGCAGATTTCCGGCAGCAGCGCCTCGACGTGGGCCAGGCGCTCCAGCGGGCCGATCAGGTCGGTGCCGGCGCCGAACTCCAGCGGAGTTTCGCCCGGGCCGATCTCCAGGTCGCCACCCATGCCGGCGGTGAGGTTGACGATGATGTCGACGTCGGATTCGCGGATGCGCTCCATCACCTCGCGGTACAAGTTGACGTCGCGGCTGAAACGGCCGGTTTGCGGATCGCGAACGTGGCAGTGGACCACCGTGGCACCGGCTTTGGCGGCTTCTACGGCGGCTGCGGCGATCTGTTTCGGGGTGACCGGGACCAGGTGGCTTTTGATGGCGGTGTCGCCGGCGCCGGTCAGGGCGCAGGTGATGATGACGTCGTGGTTCATGTGCGGTTTCCTTCGGGCGAGTTGGGGCCATCGCGGGTCAAGCCCGCTCCCACAGGGTCTGTCAGTTAGCGGTCAGTTGCAGGTTTTCGGCGGCCGGTTTGCCGTCAAACGTGGTCACCCCTTCAAGCCAGCGCTTCTGGTCTTGCGGGTGATCCTTGAGCCACTGGCGGGCGGACTCCAGCGCATCCTTGTGCTCGAGCAGCGGCTGCATCATGCGGCTCTCGTCTTCGGCGGTGAATTTCAGGTTGCTCAGCAGGCGATGGGCGTTCGGGCAGCGCTGGGCGTAGTCGGGGGCGGTAACGGTCCACACCGTGGCGCGGCCTTCGTCCGGGCCCAGGGCGTCTTCGCTGCCGCTGAGGTAGGCCATGTCGATGTTGACGTTCATCGGGTGCGGTGCCCAGCCGAAGAACACCACCGCCTCCTTGCGCCGTACCGCGCGGTCGACGGCGGCGAGCATGCCGGCCTCGCTGGACTCAACCAGCTGGAACTTGCCGAGGCCGAACTGGTTCTTGCTGATCATCGCCTTGATCTGGGTGTTGGCGCCGGAGCCTGGCTCGATGCCGTAGATCTTGCCGCCCAGCTCCTTCTCGAACCTGGCAATGTCGGCGAAGGTTTTCAGGCCCTTGTCGGCCAGGTAGCTTGGCACCGCGAGGGTGGCGCGGGCGTCATCCAGGCTCGGCTGGTCGAGGACCTTGACCTGCTTGGCGTCGATGAACGGGGTGATGGTCTGGGTCATGATCGGGTTCCAGTAGCCGAGGAACATGTCCAGGCGCTGGTCGCGAATGCCGGCGAAAATGATCTGTTGCGAGGCGCTGGTCTGCTTGGTCTTGTAGCCCAGGCCATCGAGCAGCACCTGGGTCATGGCGCTGGTGGCCATCACGTCGGTCCAGTTCACCACGCCAAGGCGCACGTTCTTGCAGGCGGCCGGTTCTGCGGCCATCACGTTGGTGCTGAGGATTGCGGTACCGACGAGCATCAGCAGGCTACGGCTGATCATTCTGTTCATGGTGGCTCCTCCAACGGCAGTTCTAATTGTTATAGGGGGCGGCCTCTGCGTGCCGTGTGATCAAACTACGCGGCTGCCGTGGGTAAAAATCGCACTGTGGCGACCGGCACTTGCACAGTGGCGACCAGCGCGCTATTAACCCTGCATCCGTGGCCGTCGAGTCGTCGCTATGCCCCAGGATTTCCATTTCTTGCTGTTGCCGGGTTTCTCCGCGATCGGTTTTATATCTGCGGTAGAGCCGCTGCGGGTGGCCAACCGCTTTCGCGGCGAGCTGTACCGCTGGCAGGTGCTGAGCATAGATGGCGGCGCGGTGCAGGCCAGCAACGGCATGTCGGTGAATGCCGACGCCGCGCTGCAGCCGTTGGGCAAGGGCGCTACCCTGCTGGTGGTGGCCGGTTTCGAGCCGCTGCGCAGCTTCGGCCCGGCCCTGCAGCACTGGTTGCGCAAGCTTGATCACGAAGGCGTGGTATTGGGCGGCATCGATACCGGCAGCGTGGTGCTGGCCGAGGCCGGTTTGCTTGAGGGTTACCGGGTGACCCTGCACTGGGAAGCGCTGGAGGCCTTCAAGGAAAGTTACCCGCAGTTGCAGGCGACCCAGGAGCTGTTCGAAGTCGATCGCCGGCGCATTACCTCTGCGGGAGGCACCGCTTCGATCGACCTGATGCTCGACCTGATCGCCCAGGCTCATGGCCCGGAGCTGGCGATCCAGGTGTCGGAGCAGTTCGTGCTCGGCCGGATTCGCCCGCGCCAGGATCACCAGCGCATGCAGATCGCCTCACGCTACGGCATCAGCAACAAGAAGCTGGTGCAGGTGATCGGTGAGATGGAGCGCAACACCGAGCAACCGCTCAACACCTTGGTGCTCGCCGAGTCGGTGCAGGTCACCCGACGCCAGCTGGAGCGCCTGTTCAAGCTTTACCTGCACGACACCCCCAGCGGCTTCTACCTGCGCCTGCGCCTGGACAAGGCCCGGCAGTTGCTGCGCCAGACCGACCTCAGCGTGCTGGAGGTGGGCATCGCTTGCGGGTTCGAGTCGGCGTCGTATTTCACCCGTTGTTACCGCGGGCGCTTCCAGCGTTGCCCGCGCGAAGACCGCAAGGCCGCGGCGGCCAGCCTCAGCGGCGCTTGAGCAACAGCGCGCAGGCGCTTTTGTAGGCTTCGTGCTGGTACTTGTTCAGCGACGCCGGCAGTTCAAGGTCGTGTTTCTTCGCTTGGGCGCTGACGGTCTGCGGTGACACCAGCTCGACCTCGCAATTGTCCAGCAACTGCAGCACGCCCTCGATCTTGAAGGTGGTCGGGCCGCCGGCGAAATCGCCTTTCTTGCTGCGCTTTTTGATCGCCAGGTGGCTGATGCCCTGCTCGGCGATAAAGGCCTGGGCCTGGCGGGCAAAGGCTTTGACGCTATCTGCCAGTTCGTCGTCTGCCAGGGCGATTTTTTTCGTCGCCACGGCAAGGTGCACAGGGCTGGCGCCGTCCAGGGTGGCAACGGCAAGCAGCGCTTCGCTGCCTTTGATTTCAATTCCGCAGATTTTCATGCTGGTCTCAATCGGAGTTCTGCAGCCCCAGGGACTGCAAGTATTCGGAGCGATCATCGCTACGTTGGGCAATGCAGGTGTTCAAGGCCGCGTCGAAAGCCTTGCCGGGTTGCTGGTCATAGGTCTCGACCTTGCAATCGGCGTCGCGCAGTTGCTTCCAGATGGCTTGGGCCTCACGCAGGCGCTTGCTCAGCTCGTCGACCTTGGCTTGCTGGCCGCCGTACTGCTCGCCAATGCGCTGCAGCAGGTCATCGAAAGCGGCATTGAGTTCGCGTTCGGCGGTAGTGCGGCTGTATTGGGCGCACGCATAGCTTTGCTGGTCGGTGTCGACGTTGTCGCACGGGGTGCTTTCGTCGTCCTCGGCATGGGCGCCGAATGCCAGCAATACCAGGGCCAGGCCTACCATCGTTCTCATCTGCGACATCCTCCGAAAGCTTGCGCGAACATGGGCGCCGATTCTCGCTCAGCGCCGCAGCAAAGAACAGGGTAGCCGCTGCTCCTGTGAAAAAGCGTACCGGCAGTGTGAACACTTATTCACAGACGTTTCATAAAGCTGCACATAAACTCGGCGCTTTGCCTTTACCCACTCTGAATAGCCCGTGGATCCGCTATGGAAAGCACCGCACTGATCAAGGTACTGCTGGTCGAGGATGACCTGAAACTGGCCGGCCTGGTTGCGCACTTTCTGGCCGAACACGGCTTTCAGGTGCATTGCGTGCATCGTGGCGACCAGGCGCTGGAGGCCTTTGTCCAGTTCAAGCCGGCGCTGGTGGTGCTTGACCTGATGCTGCCGGGCTTGAGCGGTTTGCAGGTGTGTCGGGCGATTCGCAGCCCGTTTGCAGGTGTGTCGGGCGATTCGCAGCCAGGCGGCAACCCCGATCGTTATCCTGACGGCCCGCGAGGACGATCTGGACCATATCCTTGGCCTTGAATCCGGTGCCGACGACTATGTGATCAAGCCGATCAAACCACTGGTGTTGCTGGCCCGTCTGCGTGCTCTGCAGCGGCGCAAGGGCAGTGAGCCGCTTAGTCGCGACAGCCTGCGTTTCGGCAACCTGAGCATCGACCGGGCCAGTCGCGAGGCGCACCTGGGTGAGGAGCCGATCGAGCTGAGCACCATGGAGTTCGAGCTGCTCTGGTTGCTGGCAAGCGCTGCCGGCCAGACCCTGTCGCGCGATGACATCCTCAATCGCCTGCGCGGCATTGCCTTCGACGGCTTCAACCGTAGCGTCGATGTCTATGTCAGCAAGCTGCGCGGCAAATTGCGCGACAACCCCCGCGAGCCTGTGTGCATCAAGACGGTGTGGGGCAAGGGCTACCTGTTCAATCCGTTTGCCTGGGAGCTGTAGATGCTGCGCTTGTTTCTGGGCTTGTTCAGTACTCTGGTCATTGCCTTCGCCCTGGCTGTACCGTCGATCAACACGTTTTTCGATTGGTACCTGAAAACCAGCGACGATGTTTACTATCGCGAATCGATGCGCGGCCCGGCCTACAGCCTGGTGGAGCAACTGCGGCCGTTGCCCGTGGCCGAGCGGCAGCAGCGTCTTGATGCGTTGCAGCCGCACTACGGGATGACTCTCAAGCTGGTCGAGCGCGACCAGCTGCAATTAAGCGAGCAGGATCGGGCCCTGTTGGCCGACAAACAGATGCTGATACTCGACGATGTCAGCCATTTCATCATTCCCATCGATGCTGGCAGCCAGCTGCTGAGCGTCAGCCTGCCGCCCGACTTGCGCATGACCACCGCCTTTACCGTCAGCGCTTATGCCATGTTTGCCAGCATGCTTGGCATTGCCGTGTTCTGCTGGGTATGGCCGCACTGGCGCGACCTTGAGCGATTGCGCCTGGCGGCCCAGCGCTTTGGTGACAACGATCTGCGTTCGCGCATTCACTTGTCGCGGCGCTCGAACATTCATCAACTGGCCGAGCATTTCAACCAGATGGCCGCGCGCATCGAAGGCCTGATCGCCAATCAACGCGAACTGACCAATGCGGTATCCCACGAACTGCGCACGCCCATTGCCCGCCTGTCGTTCGAGCTTGAGCAACTGCGCCGGCTGGCCCGCCAGGAAGGTTGCGCCGAGCTGATCAACGACATGCACGCCGACCTCGGCGACCTGGAAGAGATGGTCTCGGAGTTGCTCACCTATGCCAGCCTCGAACGCGGGGCCGCCGAGATCAAGCACGAAACCATCCAGGCCAATCACTGGCTCGACAGTGTCCTGGGCAGTGTTGCCCTGGAGGCCGAGGCTGCCGGTGTGCAGCTGACGCTGCAGGCGTGTACGGTGCAAAGCATCCGTATCGAGCCGCGGTTCATGGCGCGGGCGGTGATCAACCTGCTGCGCAATGCCATTCGCTATGCCGACGCCGAGGTGCGGGTCAGCCTGCAGCGAGAAGGCGAGCAGTATTGCATCGTGGTGGAAGACGACGGCCCAGGCGTGCCGTTTGCCGCCCGGGAAAAGATTTTCGAGCCGTTTTCGCGCCTGGATGTCAGTCGTGACCGGCGTACCGGTGGCTTTGGCCTGGGCCTGGCGCTGGTGCGCAGGGTGTCGCAGTGGCACGGTGGCTATGCCCTGGTACGCGATAGCCGCGAAGGTGGCGCCAGCTTCGTGTTGAGCTGGCCGCACAGCGATGTTTGATACCTAGAACTGCAGCCCGGCGTCCTGCTCGGGGCCGCGCACAAAGCGATAGCCGAGTACCCGCAAGCCGTCGCTGCGCCGGGTCAGGGTGTTGCCGGCGCCGAGCGCGCTGCCGGCCAGCAGGGCGTGGACGTCATCCAGCGGCTGGACCAGGAATTCGCCCAGGGTTTCGCCGTTGCGCCGGCCCTGGGCCAGCAGCAGGCCCTGATCGATGCGCAAGGTCAGGCCGTCGAGCAGCGGATCGCGCTCATTCGGGCTGACCAGGCGGTAACGGCCGACGCTGGTTTGCCAGTCGGCGGGTATCGGCGCGGGCTCGATACGCTCGCCCAGAGGCAGGGTCTGGCCGTGGCGCCTGATCGCCAGCACCTGTTTGTTGGCGACGCTGATCACATCCAGCTGCAGGTCCTGAAGCGGGCCTGGGTCCAGCGACCACACGCCCAGCAGCCTTTTTTGTGCCCGCAACCAGCCTTGACTGTCGCGCAGCAGCTCGACGCGCTTGCCGGCCAGTTCGGCAAACAGCTGCTGGCGCTGGTCGCTGAGGCGGATCACGCCCAAGGGGCTGGCGTACAAGCCGGCCAGGCGCTGGCGGTCTCGCGGGCTGGGTACCACGGCTGAGGTCAGCGGCGGCAGGCTCGGGGTACAGTCGCGCGGGCAGGCGAGCGCAGTGCCACGGGCCTGCAGCATCAAGCGCAACGCCTGGGTGGCCAGCTCGCTGACCAGCGCCTCGGCAGTGTCGGCATTGGCCATCACCACCACCGCCAGCTGCGGCTCGGGGAGCACGCTCAGTTGCGCGGCAAAGTCGCCGGTCGAGCCACTGTGCTGCCATTGTTGCAACTGCGCGCCGATGCGCGGGTCACCGCAGGGGCCCAAGTACCAGGCCAGGCCGATCGGGCAATCGAAGTCCAGGGCATTGGCTCGGTTCTGCTGGCGGAACATCTCGGCAATCGATTGCTGGCTGAGCACCTGGCGACCGTCGAAACGGCCCTGGGCGAAGAGCATCTGCACGAACTGGCCGACCTCCCGAGGTGTGGTCCACAGGCCGCCGGCAGGCAGGTCGCGGATCTCTTCGTCGCTGCTGCGCTGGCCCTGCAGGTAGCCGCGGGCGCGATAGGGTTGCAGTTCGCTGTTGCCGACGAAGCTCGAGTGCTCCATGCCCAAGGGTTGCAACAAGTGCTGTTGCAGGCGGGTTTCAAAGGGTTGCCCGCTGCTGCGCTCGATGGCGGCGCCGAGCAGGGCAAAACCCAGGTTGGAATAGGCCATCTGCGTGCCCGGCGCAGTGTTCAGCCACACCCCCGAGGCCCGCTGCGGCAGGTTCTTCAGTGGGTCATCCGTGCGCAAGCGCGGCAGGAACTCGCTCGGCAGGCCCGCCTGGTGGCTGAGCAGGCGGCGCAGGGTGATGGCGTCGTTGGCGCTGCGGGCATCGGCATGAAAGCGCGAGCGCACGCGAAACTCCGGCAAGCTGCGCGACAGTGGTGCGTCCAGGCTCAGGCGCTGCTGTTCCACCAGTTGCAGGGTGGCGCTGGCGGTGAACAGCTTGGACAGCGAACCGGCTCGAAACGCCGTGGCCGGCGTCACCCGCATATGCAGCGTCTGGTCTGCCAGGCCGAAGCCTTCGGCCCAGACCAGCTCCTGGCCGTCGATCAATGCCAGCGACAGCCCGGGCACATGGTTCTTGCGCATTTGTTCGGGGATGCTCTGGCGCAGGTGTTCGATCACCGCCCGGTAGTCACCCTCGGCGATCGGCGGCAGGCTGGTTGGCGGCCGTTCACCGCAGCCGGTGTTGACGAGCAGCAGGCCGAACAACGAAGCAAGGCGAAGCGAGCGAAGCATGGGGCACCTGAGCGGCAATGACGGTCATTGCATGCTAGGGCAGGGGCCTGCGGCAATCTTTGCATGGATTGTCGGGAAACTGTTAAAGACTGTGCCGCAGCGTGGGGCAACGCCCCTTTGTCGTTGTTTGACGCTTTCGGCAATTCTCCTGTCGTTTTTGCATCTGGGCGACATTGGCCCTAGGCATATGCTGGCCCCAAAGCGCCGGCAGACGATTCGGCGCAGGTTTTACCAATAAAGGGGACAGCCTGATGAGCCCAGCCGAATTACACGCAGACAGCATCGTTATCGACGGGCTGATCATTGCCAAATGGAACCGCGAGCTGTTCGAGGACATGCGCAAGGGCGGCCTGACCGCAGCCAACTGCACAGTGTCGGTCTGGGAAGGCTTCCAGGCCACGGTCAACAACATCGCCGCCAGCCAGAAGCTGATTCGCGACAACAGCGACCTGGTGATGCCGGTGCGCACCACCGCCGACATCCGCAAGGCCAAGGAGTTGGGCAAGACTGGCATCCTCTTCGGCTTCCAGAACGCCCATGCCTTCGAAGACCAGATCGGCTACGTCGAGGTGTTCAAGCAGCTGGGCGTGGGCATCGTGCAGATGTGCTACAACACCCAGAACCTGGTCGGTACCGGTTGCTACGAGCGTGACGGCGGGCTGTCGGGCTTTGGCCGCGAGATCGTCGCCGAGATGAACCGCGTCGGGGTCATGTGCGACCTCTCCCATGTCGGTTCCAAGACCTCCGAAGAAGTCATCCTCGAATCGAAAAAGCCGGTGTGCTACTCCCACTGCCTGCCTTCCGGGCTCAAGGAACACCCGCGCAACAAGTCCGATGAAGAGCTCAAGTTCATTGCCGATCACGGCGGTTTCGTCGGCGTTACCATGTTCGCGCCGTTCTTGGCCAAGGGTATCGATTCGACCATCGACGACTACGCCGAAGCCATCGAATACACCATGAACATTGTTGGTGAAGACTCCATCGGCATCGGTACCGACTTCACCCAAGGCCACGGCCAGGATTTTTTCGAGTACCTGACCCACGACAAGGGCTACGCCCGGCGCCTGACCAACTTCGGCAAGATCATCAACCCGCTGGGCATCCGCACCGTGGGCGAGTTCCCCAACCTCACCGAGACCCTGCTCAAACGCGGCCACTCCGAGCGCGTGGTGCGCAAGATCATGGGCGAGAACTGGGTCAACGTTCTAAAGGACGTCTGGGGCGAGTGAATACCTCTGGAGCCTACTCCGCTCGCCGATAGCTGCGTCAGGTCCTCGCGAAAAGCTCGCCGTACCTCGGTACTGTCTCGCCTTTCGCTCCGGTCCTTCCTTGCTCTCGACGTGCTCGCTACGGCTCCAAAGGCATTCACAGCGGCTGTTTATTGAAGAGCAAAGCCAAAGCGGCTTTGCATCGTGAATACCACATTTCTGGAGTTCAGTTTCCATGGCCAAGATCGCCCCGCAATTGCCTATCGAAGTCGACAGCGAAACCGGTGTCTGGACCAGCGACGCCCTGCCGATGCTGTACGTGCCGCGGCATTTCTTCGTCAACAACCACATGGGCATCGAGGAAGTACTGGGCGCCGAGGCCTATGCCGAGATCCTCTACAAGGCCGGCTACAAGTCTGCCTGGCACTGGTGCGAGAAAGAGGCCGAATGCCACGGCCTGCAAGGCGTGGCGGTGTTCGAGCACTACATGAAGCGCCTGTCCCAGCGCGGCTGGGGCCTGTTCAAGATCCAGGACATCGACCTCGACAAGGGCACCGCCAGCGTCAAGCTCGAGCATTCGGCGTTCGTGTATGTGTACGGCAAGGTCGGGCGCAAGGTCGACTACATGTTCACCGGCTGGTTCGCCGGGGCCATGGACCAGATCCTGGCCGCCCGCGGCAGCAACATTCGCACGGTCGCCGAGCAAGTCTACGGCGGTTCGCAAGAAGGCCACGACGACGGCCTGTTCATCGTCAAGCCGTTGTAAGTCGAGGATCCCGCCATGGCTTTCGAAGCAATGTTCCAGCCGATCCAGATCGGCAAACTGACCATCCGCAACCGGGTACTGAGCACTGCGCACGCAGAGGTCTACGCCACCGATGGCGGCATGACCACCGAGCGCTACGTGAAGTACTACGAAGAGAAAGCCAAGGGCGGCATCGGCCTGGCGATTTGCGGCGGCTCCTCGGTGGTGGCCATCGACAGCCCGCAGGAATGGTGGGCGTCGGTGAACCTCTCGACCGACCGCATCATCCCGCACTTCCAGAACCTGGCCGACGCCATGCACAAGCATGGCGCCAAGATCATGATCCAGATTACCCACATGGGCCGTCGCTCGCGCTGGGACGGCTTCAACTGGCCGACCCTGATGTCGCCATCGGGGGTGCGCGAGCCGGTGCACCGGGCCACCTGCAAGACCATCGAGCCAGAAGAAATCTGGCGGGTGATCGGCAACTACGCGCAGGCCGCGCGCCGGGCCAAGGAAGGTGGCCTGGACGGCGTCGAGCTGTCGGCGGTGCACCAGCACATGATCGACCAGTTCTGGAGCCCGCGGGTCAACAAGCGCACCGACGAATGGGGCGGCACCTTTGAAGGGCGGATGAAGTTCGGCCTGGAAGTGCTCAAGGCCGTGCGTGCCGAAGTGGGCCCGGACTTTTGCGTGGGCATGCGCATCTGCGGTGACGAGTTCCACCCCGATGGCCTCAGCCACGAGGACATGAAGGAAATCGCCAAGTACTACGACGCCACCGGCATGCTGGATTTTTTCGGCGTGATCGGTTCGGGCTGCGACACCCACAACACCCTGGCCAACGTCATTCCCAACATGAGTTTCCCGCCCGAGCCGTTCCTGCACCTGGCAGCCGGCATCAAGGAAGTGGTCAAGGTGCCGGTGCTGCACGCGCAGAACATCAAGGACCCGAACCAGGCTACGCGCATTCTCGAAGGCGGTTATGTCGACATGGTCGGCATGACCCGTGCGCACATCGCCGACCCGCACCTGATCGCCAAGATCAAGATGGGCCAGATCGACCAGATCAAGCAGTGCGTGGGTGCCAACTACTGCATCGACCGCCAGTACCAGGGCCTGGACGTGCTGTGCATCCAGAACGCCGCGACCTCCCGTGAATACATGGGCGTGCCGCACATCATCGAGAAAAGCACCGGACCCAAGCGCAAGGTGGTGGTGGTTGGCGCCGGGCCTGCGGGCATGGAAGCCGCGCGCGTGGCAGCAGAGCGCGGCCATGACGTCACCCTGTTCGAGAAGAAGGACGCCATCGGCGGGCAGATCAGCATTGCCGCCAAGGCGCCGCAGCGCGACCAGATCGCCGGTATCACCCGCTGGTACCAGCTGGAGCTGGCGCGCCTGAAGGTCGACTTGCGCCTGGGTTCTGCCGCCGATATCGACACCATTCAAGACCTGCGCCCGGACATCATCGTGCTGGCGGTGGGCGGCCATCCATTCATCGAGCAGAACGAAAACTGGGGCGCCGCCGAAGGGCTGGTGGTCAGCAGCTGGGACGTGCTCGACGGCAAGGTGGCGCCGGGCAAGAACGTGCTGGTGTACGACACCATCTGCGAATTCACCGGCATGTCGGTGGCCGACTACATCGCTGACAAGGGCAGCCAGGTCGAGATCGTCACCGACGACATCAAGCCGGGCGTGGCCATTGGTGGCACGTCGTTCCCGACCTACTACCGCAGCATGTACCCCAAAGAAGTGATCATGACCGGTGACCTGATGCTGGAAAAGGTCTACCGCGAGGGTGACAAACTGGTGGCGGTGCTGGAGAACGAATACACCGGCGCCAAAGAGGAGCGGGTGGTCGACCAGGTGGTGATCGAGAACGGCGTACGGCCGGACGAGGCGCTGTACTACGGCCTCAAGGAAGGCTCGCGCAACAAGGGCCAGATCGACATCGAAGCGCTGTTCGCGATCAAGCCGCAGCCGATTCTCAGCCAGCCGGGCGAAGGCTACTTGCTGTATCGCATCGGCGACTGCGTGGCGCAGCGCAATACCCATGCCGCTATCTACGATGCACTCCGGCTTTGTAAGGATTTCTAAGGCAGCTGCAAGCGGCAAGCTTCAAGCGGTAAGCAAGAGCAGCGCGGTGTTGCCCTGGCTTGCGGCTTGAGGCTTGAGGCTTGCACCTGAAAGGTGCCTCTAAATGTTGAACACCCTTATCCCCATCCTCCTGTTCGCCGCCCTGGGCCTTGCTGTCCTGGGCGCGCTGCGGCGCGTGCGGATGTGGCGCCAGGGTCGGCCTTCGAAGGTCGATCTGCTCGGCGGCCTGCTGGCCATGCCCCGGCGCTATATGGTTGACCTGCACCACGTGGTCGCCCGCGACAAGTACATGGCCAACACCCACGTGGCCACCGCTGGCGGCTTTGTCCTGGCGGCGGTGCTGGCGATCCTGGTGCATGGCTTCGGTCTGCATAACAAGATTCTCGGCTACGCCTTGCTGTTCGCTACTGTGCTGATGTTTGCCGGTGCGCTGTTCGTTTACAAACGCCGGCTCAATCCGCCGTCGCGGCTGTCCAAAGGCCCATGGATGCGCTTGCCGAAAAGCCTGCTGGTGTTCGCCGCAAGCTTCTTCATCGCCACCTTGCCGGTCGCCGGGATCCTCCCCGAAGGCTTCGGCGGCTGGCTGCTGGTGGCGCTGCTGGGGCTTGGCGTGCTGTGGGGCGTGTCCGAGCTGTTCTTCGGCATGACCTGGGGCGGGCCGATGAAGCATGCCTTCGCCGGTGCCCTGCACCTGGCCTGGCACCGGCGTGCCGAGCGCTTTGGCGGTGGCCGTTCGACCGGGCTCAAGCCCATCGACCTGGAAGACCCGCAAGCGTTGCTGGGGGTAGAAAAGCCCAAGGATTTCACCTGGAACCAATTGCTCGGTTTTGACGCCTGCGTGCAGTGCGGCAAGTGCGAGGCCGTGTGCCCGGCGTTTGCCGCCGGCCAGCCGCTGAACCCGAAAAAACTCATCCAGGACATGGTCGTTGGCCTGGCCGGTGGTACCGATGCCAAGTTTGCCGGCAGCCCCTATCCTGGCAAAGCCATTGGCGAGCATGGCGGCAACCCGCACCAGCCGATCGTCAACGGCCTGGTCGATGCCCAGACCCTGTGGTCGTGCACCACCTGCCGCGCCTGCGTCGAGGAATGCCCGATGATGATCGAGCACGTCGATGCCATCGTCGACATGCGCCGCCACCTGACCCTGGAAAAAGGCGCGACACCGAACAAGGGCGCCGAGGTGCTGGACAACCTGATCGCCACCGACAACCCCGGCGGCTTCGCCCCGGGCGGGCGGATGAACTGGGCGGCGGACCTCAACCTCAACCTGCTCGGCGACATCAAGACCGCCGAGGTGCTGTTCTGGGTCGGCGATGGTGCCTTCGACATGCGCAACCAGCGCACCCTGCGCGCTTTCGTCAAAGTGCTCAAAGCCGCGCAAGTGGACTTCGCCGTGCTCGGCCTGGAAGAGCGCGACAGCGGTGACGTGGCCCGGCGCCTGGGCGATGAAGCGACCTTCCAGCAACTGGCCCGGCGCAATATCCAGACCCTGGCCAAGTACAGCTTCAAGCGCATCGTCACCTGCGATCCGCACAGCTTCCACGTGCTCAAGAACGAATACGGGGCCTTCGGCGGCAACTACCTGGTGCAGCACCACAGCACTTACATCGCCGAGCTGATTGGCGCAGGCGCGCTCAACCTGGGCCAGCACAAGGGCGGCAGCGTGACCTACCACGACCCGTGCTACCTGGGCCGCTACAACGGTGAGTACGAGGCGCCGCGCGAGGTATTGCGCGCTCTCGGCATCGAGGTCAGGGAGATGCAGCGGTCGGGCTTGCGTTCGCGCTGCTGCGGCGGTGGCGGCGGAGCGCCGATTACCGATATTCCGGGCAAACAACGGATCCCCGACATGCGTATGGATGACATCCGCGAAACCGCCGCCGAGCTGGTGGCCGTGGGTTGTCCACAGTGCACGGCGATGCTTGAGGGCGTAGTCGAGCCCCGTCCGCTGATCAAGGACCTGGCGGAACTGGTTGCCGACGCCATTCTCGAAGAACCGGCGGCGCCGAGCAAACCCGCTCCGGCACAGCGTGAACCTGCGGAGGTGCACTGATGAGCGACATTATTCGCCGTGATCCGCGCGCCGAGTGGATCGCCCGCAACCGCTTGCACCCGCTGCATGCGGCCATGCAGCAGGGCCAGCAACACAGCTGGATGGGGCCCAACGGCATCATTCGCAAGAACCCGCACGGGGTTGGCTTCATCGGCCCCAATGGCCTCAAGCGCATCGACCGCAGCGGCGCCCAGCAGGGTGGCAGCAGCAAGCGCACGGCTGCGGCCGTGGTGCAATTGCTGCTGCACCAGGTGGCACAGCCGGCGTTCTACATCGCCGTGGTTCCAGACATGGTCGGCGGTCGCCTGGGCAGTCACGACCGCGACCTGCTGGGCCTGGCCCACAGCCTGGCCGGTAGCGACGGCGCGGTGCTGGCAGTGGTGTTTGGCGAACACAAGGAAAGCAACTTTTCCACAGCCGGTGTCGATCGTCTGCTGGTCATCGAAGGTGACGAGTTCGCAGGTTACGCACCGGAGCAGTTGGTGCAGGGCCTGCGCGCTGTGGATAACCAGTACAGCCCACGCCACTGGCTGCTGCCAGACAGCCGCACGGGTGGCGGCGAGCTGGGCCGGCGCTTTGCTGCGGCCATTGGCGAACGCCCGGCGACTCGGGTCTGGCAGGTCAAGGACGGGCAGTGCAGCGGCCGTGCCGGCGCTGGCCAGCAAGACCTGGTGCGCGGCTTGCCGCGCTTGATCCTGGCAGCCGCCGAATGTGCGGAACCGGTCAGTGAAACCCGTCATGAAGCCTTGCCGGTGCAGTTATCCACAAGTGCTGTGCGCAGCTTGTCGCGCATTGAAGACCTCGGCCCGGTGGCCGTCGATCCGGCGGCCATCGCCATGGCCGAGGCCGAATTCATTGTCTCGGGCGGTAATGGCGTCAAGGATTGGGAACTGTTCCACCGCGCCACCGTGGCCCTCGGCGCGACCGAAGGCGCCTCGCGGGTAGCAGTGGACGACGGCTTTATGCCACGCAATCGCCAGGTCGGTGCCACCGGTACCTGGGTGACCGCGCGGGTATACCTGGCTGTGGGTATCTCCGGGGCGATCCAGCACCTGCAGGGCATCGGCGCCTGCGACAAGGTGGTGGCGATCAACATGGACCCGGGCTGCGACATGATCAAGCGTGCCGACCTGTCGGTGATCGGCGACAGCGCGGCGATTCTCCAGGCGCTGATCGAGGCTGTGGAAAACTACCGCAACGACGTCAAGCGCGATGCGGCCTGAGGGCAGGGGATAACTATGCACACCAAGGTCATCAGTCTGGTTTCAATCGGTGCCCACCCAAGCTCTGGCCGCTCTCGACGTGCCGAGCAGGATGCCCGGGCGGTAGAGCTGGGCCTGCAGCTGGCTGGGGATAACTTGCAGGTGCTGCACGCCGGCGACCCGCAGGAGCCGGCCTTGCGCGCTTACCTGGGTATGGGCCTGGAGCACATCGACGTGCTTGAACAGCCACATGGCGCCGATGCCCTGGGCGTACTCGGCGATTACCTGCGCGACGCTGGCGCTCAATTGGTGCTGACCGGCAGCCAGGCGGAAACCGGCGAAGGTTCGGGGATGCTGCCGTTCCTCCTGGCCGAGCGTCTGGGCTGGCCGCTGGTGGTGGGCCTGGCCGAAGTTGAATCTATCCACAATGGTGTCGCCCAGGTGCTGCAGGCCCTGCCACGGGGCCAGCGGCGGCGTCTGAAGGTACGCCTGCCGCTGCTGGCGACTGTGGATAACGCCGCGCCCAAGCCGCGCCAGAGCGCCTTTGGCCCGGCCCGGCGCGGGGTGTTGGCAGCGCGCCAGGTGGATGTTGTCGAAGACGAGTTATTCACAAGCGCCGAGCTGCAGCCGGCCAAGCCACGGCCCAAGCGCCTGAAAGTGATCAAGGCCAAGAGCGGCGCCGACCGCATGAAAGCTGCTACCGCCAAGGCCAGTGGCGGTGGTGGGCAAGTACTCAAGGACCTCTGCCCCGCAGACGGCGCGCAAGCCATCCTCAAGCTGCTGGTGGAAGAGGGCGTATTACGCTGACAGTTGCTCACAAAGTCTGTTGGCCGATCTGTGGATAAAGTGTTCGTGTATGGCTGCAGGGCACGCATTGCGTGCCCTTCGGCGTTATGGTCAAAAAATGATCAAGCTAAGTTGTGGATTTTTCGAGGTTTTCTCCCTCTGGCTCGGCTGAGTTTGCCCACAATCGCTGTTGGCGGGTCTGTGGATAATATGTTCGCCCATGGCTGAGAGGCCCGTGTGGCAAGGGCTGCGCACGGTTGATCAAAAACTAGCCAATTGCCGTGTTTATGCCTGCCCACGCCCGTTTTTTCGGTTGTTCAGGGCGTTATCCACAACGCTTTTTCACCGCTGCGACTTTTGCACACAAAGTCTGTTGGCGTCTCTGTGGATAAGGTGTTCGCCTTCCGCTGTGAGCCTTGTATTTAAAGGCGTGCAGAGATTTGATCAAATATTGATCAATAAAATTTAGTGGAAAAAACAACGACTTGCCCACATTAGCTGTGGGCTGTCCTGTGGATAAAGTGTTTGTTCTATCGAGGGCCCCAGTAAGGCCGGGGTGTTGCGGGGTATGGTCAAAATTTGATCAGCTCCCACAGGATTTACAGGTACCTACAAATCCTGTGGGAGCGGCGGTGCGACGCCTCGACTTGCCCCGCGATAAGGTTACTGCGCAGCCACACCCTTCAGATAAGGCGCCGGCGCCGCCCCCAGGTTGCTCAGCATCCGCTCGCTGTACCAATCGACGAAATTAACCACGCCAAACTCATAGGTCTTCGAATAAGGCCCGGGCTGATACGCCGTGGAGTTGATCCCACGCTGGTTCTCTTCAGCCAGGCGCCGGTCCTGGTCGTTGGTGGCGTCCCACACCTGGCGCATGCGCGCCGGGTCGTAGTCCACACCTTCAACCGCATCCTTGTGCACCAGCCACTTGGTGGTGACCATGGTCTCCAGGGCGCTGATCGGCCACACAGTGAAGACGATGATGTGATCGCCCATGCAGTGGTTCCACGAGTGCGGCAGGTGCAGGATGCGCATCGAGCCGAGATCCGGGTTCTTGATCCGGCCCATGAGCTTCTGGCAGCCCTGCTTGCCATCCAGGGTCATCGACACCGTGCCCTTGAGCAGCGGCATGCGCACGATACGGTTACGCAGGCCGAAGCTTGCGTGGGCGTAGGGGATCTTCTCGGCATCCCAGGCGGCAGCCGAGGCGGCGACGTGGTCCTTGAACGCCTGGTCGGCGCGTGGGTCGGTGACGTCGTCCCATTCCAGCAGGGTTTTCAGCAGTTCAGGGTGCGAGCCGCTGCAGTGGTAGCACTCGCGGTTGTTTTCCAGCACCAGCTTCCAGTTGGCCTTCTCCATCAAGGTGGTTTGCACCGCCACCTTGGTGTTCTCCATGTCGTAGGGTTCCATGTAGTGGGTCAGGGTGGCGAGGAAGTCGTCAATCGCCGGCGGGTTCTCGGCCAGGCTGATGAAGATGTAGCCACCGGCGGTCTTGACGTTCACAGGCTTGAGGCCGTACTGCTTCATGTCGAAATCGGCGCCCATTTCGGTGCCGGCAAACAGCAGGCGGCCGTCCAGCTCGTAGGTCCACTGGTGGTAATGGCAGACCAGCTTGGCGACCTTGCCCTTGTCGCTGGTGCACAGGCGTGAACCGCGATGGCGGCAGACGTTGTGGAAGGCGTGCACCTGGCCTTCGGCACCGCGCACCACCAGGATCGGGTTCTTGCCGATCTGCAGGGTGATGAAGTTGCCCTTGGTCGGGATTTCACAGGTCATCCCGGCGATCAGCCATTCCTTCTGGAAGATTTCTTCCATGTCGATCTGGAACAGGCGCTCGTCGCAGTAGAACGGCTGTGGCAGCGAGAAGGTCCGCTCGCGGCTCTGCAGCATCTCGGCGGTGGCCTTGCGTGCAGGTTCCAGTGGATCGCCCAGACTCAAAGTTGCGGTGACGTCCATCGTGTAGGTCCTCATGGCCAGTGCTTGTGGCCGGTGAAAGTGGCTAATCGTTGTTATGGCGACGCAAGGCTCAAGTACAGCAGGATCATGTGCGATGGAGTGTGCGTTCGAAGGGCGCAGGAACCATATCCATGGACGACATGATCAGATCCGTTTCCGACGCGTAAGCCCCCGTGGCTGGGGGCTGGTCGCGATAAGCACGCCAATGTCGCGGATAGGTAAGTGTCGCCTGCGCGGCTTAAGCAGAATCGCAGCCATCAGGCCGCAGTCGGCCGTGGAGACGAGCATGTCCAACAGCTTCCTCAATCCGGTCAGCACCCAGACCTGGGCCAACGGCCGCCACATCGTCCGTTGCGTCAAGGTGATCCAGGAAACCTGGGACGTGCGCACCTTCTGTTTCATGGCCGACCAGCCGATCATGTTCTTCTTCAAGCCCGGGCAGTTCGTCACCCTGGAGCTTGAGATCGATGGCGAGCCGATCATGCGCTCGTACACCATCTCAAGCTCGCCGTCGGTGCCCTACAGTTTCTCGGTGACCATCAAGCGCGTGCCCGGCGGCAAGGTCTCCAACTGGCTGCACGACACATTGCACGAAGGCCAGGAGCTGGCGGTGCACGGCCCGGTCGGGCTGTTCAACGCCATGGATTTCCCCAGCCCCAAGGTGCTGTACCTCAGCGGCGGCGTCGGTATCACCCCGGTGATGTCCATGGCCCGCTGGTTCTATGACACCAACGGCAATGTCGACATGGTTTTCGTTCATAGCGCGCGCTCACCGAAAGACATCATCTATCACCGCGAGCTGGAACATATGGCGTCGCGAATCGACAACTTCAGCCTTCATATCATTTGCGAGAAGCACGGCTTGGGCGAGCCCTGGGCGGGCTATCGCGGCTACCTGAACCAGAAGCTGATGGAGTTGATCGCCCCGGACTACCTGGAACGGGAGATTTTCTGCTGCGGCCCGACGCCCTACATGAACGCGGTCAAGCGCCTGCTGGAAAGTAGCGGCTACGACATGAGCCGCTACCATGAAGAGTCGTTCGGCGCGACCCCGGCCGAGGTCAAGGCCGATGCCGTGGAACACGCCGAACAAGCCGCCGAAGCTGCCGAGGTGGACGCCGGCGACCTGCACCAAGTCGAATTCACCGCCACCGGCAAGAGCATCCGCGTCGCCCCGGGCGAGACCGTGCACGCGGCGGCGGCCAAGCTCGGGCTGATGATCCCCAAGGCCTGCGGCATGGGCATCTGCGGCACCTGCAAGGTGCTCAAGCTGGGCGGCGAAGTGGAGATGGAACACAACGGTGGCATCACTGATGACGATGTGGCGGAGGGTTATATTTTGTCCTGCTGCAGTGTGCCGAAGGGTGACGTACGGATTGAGTACTAGTGTTGCAGACACCGCCGTAAAGCTGCGGCTGGCGATCTTCATGGACATGGTTGTGGTCGCTGATCCACTTGTAGTCGGCGTCGCTCAGGTCCAGGTCGGCCAGCAGCAGTTGCGCTTCGGGCAGGCTGCTGGCGCCAGCCAGGGGAAAGCCGTCGGCATCGACAATGGTTGAACCGCCCACCCAGTCGACCCCGCGTTCGCTGCCATGGCGATCACAAACCGCGATGAACATGCGATTCACTGCTGCCCCCGCCTGAACCCGGACGATTTCTGCCGGGCGCTCCTCGGGAGGGCGGGGGAATTCTGGCCAGTTGGCGGGCGCACACAACAACTGTGCACCACTCAGCGCAGCCAGGCGTACCCACTCCGGGAGCTCCAGGTCATAACAGATCATCAGTGCTATTCGCCCTTTGGCCGTTCGCACAACGGGTGGCGGTTGTTCGCCCGGTGTGAAGATGAGTTTTTCCCGGTCCCACAGGTGCACCTTGCGATAGCAGGTGATCCAGCCCTGAGGCTCGATCAGCACTACGCTGTTGGCGACTTCGGTTGCCGACAGGCGTTCGCACAGGCCGGCCACCACCATGATCTCGTGTTGCCGGGCGAGGGCGAACCAACCCTTGACCGTGGCGTCGTATAAACCCTCGGCAACGCTCAAGGCTTCGTCGCGGTCTTCAAACACGTAGCCGCTCTGCATAAGCTCCGGCAGCACGACCAGTTCCGCGCCTTCCCGGGCGGCCTCGATGATCGCTGCATTGGAAACTTCGCGGTTATGGATTACATCGGCAACTTTCGGTGCAACTTGGGCGCAAGCAATGCGCAGCGGCAGTGATGATGTGTTCATGTGTGCTCTCCTGAAAATAATGATCAGGCGATATAAAATAGTTAGCGTCAACTGGCATTTTTGCTAGTTCAAGTTCCGTGTTTTTGATTGCCAATCAATATAACTATTGAAGACCCCCGGCTCTATGCTGTGAGTTCATCACTGCCTTCAGGCGGAGCCTGATATGTCCTCGATCCCTTCACGAATTCTTTCCGCCAAGCGTGTGCTGGATAATCAGGTTCGGGCGCTGATTCCAGACTTTCCTTTTGACTATGGGCAGTACCTGGCGGACAAGGGGCCGGCACCGCTTGGCCGAATCCAGCCACAGCATCATGGCCAGCAAGTGCTGGTGGTGGGGGCCGGCGTGGCCGGGCTGGTTGCCGCCTATGAAGCAATGCGCATGGGCCTGCATCCGGTTTTGGTGGAGGCCAGCGGACGCATAGGCGGGCGCCTGTATTCGACCGCGGTCAACGATAGCGTGCCGTTTGAGCGCGGTGCCATGCGCTTTCCGTTGTCGGGCCAGGCGCTGATGCATTACTTCAGCAAAGTGCGCATGCGGGATAACACTGAAGACTTTCCCAATCCCGGAAGTGCCGCCGCCGTTAGTACCGTCGTTGATTATGCCGACGAAAAATATTACTACGAAGTCGGCAATGACAACTTTCCCCGGCCGCCGGCGTTCGAGAACATTGAAATCAAGTTCTTCGATGAGTTTCTCGAGCAGGCGCCTATCCATTTCAAGGAAATGGAACACACCATGTCTGCCGGGACAATAGACCAGGCGAAAATCAAACTGTTGTGGAATGCAATTTTGCGCGAAGGCTGGGACAACCTCAGCTTTCATGCCGCGATGGTCGAGCAGGCGCGTTGGCCTGCCGACGAGATTAACCTGTTCGGCCAGATCGGCTTTGGTACGGGTGGCTGGAACACCGACTTTCCCAATTGCTTTCTGGAAGTACTGCGGGTGCTGTATACCGGGCTGGATATCAACCACCTGTTGATGCGCGACGGTGCCGACCAGTTGCCCCTACGGCTTTGGCAGCAACCTGCAGCGGCCTTTGGTGATGACAGCGTGTTCTGGCCGCAGAACATGACCCTGGAAGAACTGGCGAGCGCGTTTCCGGGCGACCCGCTGCGCCAGGAAGTTCGGCAGATCAAGCGCCTGACAGCGGGCGAAGGTGGCGGTTTCGAAGTGCTCTGCCATGACCTGCAGAGCGGACGCGACCAACGCCTGCGCTACGCCAGTGTGGTCTACACCCCGCATGTGCGGATACTCGACAAGTTCCGCTACATGAACGGCGCCGAAGGCCTTGAGGCCAGCCGTTCGCTGCTGACGCAGCAGCAATGGGAAGCAGTGATGTATACCCACTACATGCAGTCGGCCAAGGTATTTGCCGCTACCCGCGAGCCGTTCTGGACCCAGCGCGGGCCGGACGGCAAGCAACTGATGAGTATTACCCTGTCTGACCGCCTGACCCGTGGCACCTACCTGGTGGACTACAGCCGAAACCCGGGAGCCTACAAAGGTAGTGGGGTTTTCTTGTCATATACCTGGAACGACGACAGCCTGAAGTTTCTCGGTGACCGTCAGGGCGACCTGCCGCAGCATGGCGAGTTGTGCACCGCCTTGCTCGATCAGGTTTATCCCGGCCTGGACCTGGCTTCGCATTTCCCTGCGGCAGACCCCTTTGTCGAGATCAACTGGGAGAACGAGCCTTTCTATCTTGGGGCTTTCAAGATGAACCTGCCGGGCCAGTACGAGTACCAGCGGCTGTTGTTCAGCCAGTTCAAGGAGGGCAGTGACGGTAGCGCAGTGGATGGCTTCATCCTGGCCGGCGACGATGTGTCCTGGACCGGCGGTTGGGCTGAAGGGGCGGTGACCACGGCACTTAATGCCGTGGACAAACTGGCCACGCGCTACAACAACGGCTTCAGCCCCGAGGGCGGTCCCATTGCGCAGTGGGACCCCCTCAAGCCGGCTGCGCTGGCCGATCTGCAGGTCAAACGCTGAAACGTGCCACCAGCCCGCTCAGGTCCACCGCCAGGCGCGACAGCTCGGCACTGGCGGCGCTGGTCTGGTGGGCGCCGGTGGCCGACTGCACCGAAAGATCGTTGATGTTGACCAGGTTGCGGTCGACTTCGCGGGCAACCTGGGCCTGCTCTTCGGCGGCGCTGGCGATCACCAGGTTGCGTTCGTTGATCTCGGCCACCGCGCCGGTGATGGTTTCCAGCGCCAGGCCGGCGCCACGGGCGATGTTCAGGGTCGACTCGGCGCGTTCGGTGCTGTTGCGCATGGAGTTGACCGCCTGCTCGGTGCCGCCCTGGATACTGCCGATCATCCGTTCGATTTCGCTGGTCGACTGCTGGGTGCGGTGGGCCAGGGCGCGCACTTCATCAGCCACTACGGCAAAGCCGCGGCCGGCTTCCCCGGCACGCGCCGCTTCGATGGCGGCGTTGAGAGCCAGCAGGTTGGTCTGGTCGGCCAGGCCGCGAATCACATCGAGCACCTTGCCAATATCACGCGACTCTTCCGCCAGGTTGCCGATCAGTTCGGCAGTGCCTTGCACGTCGGTGCTCATGCGCTCGATGGCGCTGACGGTTTCCATGACCAGGTCACGGCCGTCACCGGCCGAACGGGTGGCTTCCTTGGAGGCTTCCGAGGTGCTCACGGCATTGCGCGCGACTTCTTCGACGGCGCTGGTCATCTCGGTGACGGCCGTGGCGGCCTGTTCGATTTCGTTGTTCTGTTGCTGCAGGCCACGGGCGCTTTCGTCGGTGACGCTGTTGAGCTCTTCGGCCGCCGATGCCAGCTGGGTGGCCGAGCCGGAAATCTGCTGCAGGGTGTCGCGCAGCTTGTTCTGCATCTTGGCCATGGCCTTGAGCAGACGCGCTGCTTCGTCCTGGCCTTCGGCGTGGATGCTGCGGGTCAGGTCGCCTTCGGCAATCCGCTCGGCGGCCTGCAGGGCTTCGTCGATCGGCTTGACGATGCTGCGGGTCAGCAGCAGGGCGCAGATCAGGGTCAGGGCGGTGGCGGCCAGCAGCAGGCCGATCACCAGAGTCACGGCATTGGAATATTGTTCGGCGGCGGTGCGGTTGATCTCGCTGGTTTGTTCGGTGTTGATGCTGACCAGTTGATCCATGACGCTGTTGATCTGCTCGGAGCTGTCGAGCATGTCGCGGTTGATCAGGTTGCGCAGGGTGTCCAGGTCATTGTTCTGCGAGGCCAGGCGCATGCGGTTTTCCAGTTGGCGGTACTGGCCCAGCAACTGCACGTACTGGTTGTAGGCCGAGCGTTCCTGGTTGCCGAAGATCAACGGTTCGTAGTTGCGGCGCGCGTCGTCGATCTGCTGGTTGCGCTGGTCGATCAGCTTGAGGGTGGCCTGCAGGGTGTCGGCTTCGCGGTTGAGCAGCAGGCGGTACGACAGAGTGCGCAGGCGCAGGGTCAGCTGGGTCAGTTGGTCGAGGTTGGTCAGGCTTGGCACCGTCGAGGTCTCGATGGTTTCGCCGGCCTGGCGAATCTTGCTCATCTGGTTCAGGGCGAACAGACCCAGGGCCAGCATCAGCGCACCGATCAGAGCAAAGCCCAGAAGCGCGCGCGGGGCGATATTCATGTTGCGTAGGGACATGGTGGTATCCAGGAGGGAAAAGGGCACGCGAACCGTGCGCAGGAGTCAGGACTGCCATGCCTATCGGTCGGCGGGGTAAAGACTTGAGCGGGCGAAGATGAAATTGTGAGGCAGCTATCTTTTTTCCTGACCGGTGGTAGGCAAAACGGGGAACCGGACCCGGATCGGCGGGTCAATCTGCACCAGGCCGAAGCGTCTAAACCCGATATCCCTGGCTAGCACGCGGACTTTTCTTTATCGTGTGCGCCCCCTGAAACACCCCGAGAAGGCAATCATGTTGGAAACTTCCCTTAGTCAACTGGAGCAACTGGTCAGCGACCTGGTGCAGAAGAATCAGGAACTGACCGAGCGCAACGCGCAAATCAGTGCCGAACTGGCCCAGGCCAAAGATGAAAACGACAGCTTGCAATTGAGCCTGCTGGAGCAGGAAGAAAAGCAGGGCGCTACCGCCGCACGCATCCAGGCCCTGGTTGAGCGTGCCAGCGTTGGTGCCGTGAACGCATGAAAACCTCAGCGCAGCCGATCAATGTCGTGTCGATCCTCGGCAGCGATTATTCGATCAAGGCCCCCGAAGGCCAGGAGCAGGCGCTGGCGCAAGCGGTGCAGATGCTCAATGCCTCATTGGCCGATACCAAGCGTAAATACCCGACCCTGATCGGTGACAAGCTGCTGGTACTGGCAGCCCTCAACCTGTGCTCGCAGCAGATCGAACTGCAACAGCAGCACCAGCAGGCCCTCGACCGTTACCAAGAGCAAGTCAACGCCACGGTCGATGTGATTGCGCGGACCATCAGCAACAGCTGATCGCCTCCAAAGCCCCAAGCTAAACCTTTTTGCCAGCTCACCGCCTTCGGGAGGGTGGGCCGGCATTGCTGTGGATCACTGTCATTATTGTATTTCCTGTTGTATACAATTGGCCTGTCTCTTGCACTACAGGGCTTATTTACCCAGGGGAAATACATGCAGTTCTGGCGGCGCAGTATCCAGTGGCAATTGATCGCAAGCATGGGCGCAGCGCTGTTGCTGAGCATTCTGGTGGTGGTCGGCATCTACAGCGTGGCGGTCAATCGGCTGACCGAGCGTTACCTGGTCGACACTGCCTTGCCGGCGAGCATTGAGGCGATTCGTAACGACATCGAGCGCATGCTTGGCCGGCCGCTGACGGCGGCGGCGGACATCGCCAACAACACCCTGCTGCGCGACTGGCTGGCGGCGGGCGAAGACAGTGCCCAGGCGCCGCAATTCATCGAGTACCTCGAAGCCCTGCGCAAGCACAACCAGGCCTTTACCGCGCTGTTTGCCGCGACCGCGAGCAACCACTACTACAACGAGAAAGGCCTGGACCGCACCCTCAGCCGCAGCAACCCGGCGGACAAATGGTTCTTCGGCTTCATCGACAGCGGCAACCCGCGGCTGCTGAACATCGATACCGATGGCAGCACCGGCGAACTGGCGCTGTTCATCGATTATCGGGTGGAAAAAGCCGGGCAACTGGTGGGCATCGCCGGGCTTGGCCTGCGCATGACAGAACTGTCCGAGCTGATTCACAACTTCAGTTTTGGCGAGCACGGGCGAGTCATGCTGGTGCGCGGCGACGGTTTGATCCAGGTGCATCCGCAGGCGCAGTTCAGCGGCAAGCGGCAGTTGGCCGAACAGATTGGTGGCGAGGCTGCCAAAGTTGTCTTGAGCCGTGAGCAGGGCCTGCACAGCAGCCGCTTCGAGCGCGATGGCGAGGGCTACCTGGCCCTCAGCCTGCCGCTGCGTGACCTCAACTGGACGCTGGTTGCCGAAGTGCCAGAAGCGCAGATCTACGCCCAGGTACGCGAGACCGTCTGGCTGACCAGCCTGATTGGCGGCGCAGTGGCGTTGGTGTCGCTGTTGCTGGTGGTACTGCTGGCACGTGGTATCGTCCGGCCGATCCGCCGCGTGACCGCTGCCCTGATGGCCATCGGCAATGGCGGCGGCGACCTGACCCAGCGCCTGGACGAGAACCGTGCAGACGAACTCGGCGACCTGGCCCGTGGCTTCAACCGCTTTCTCGACAGCCAGCGTGACCTGATCGGCGAAGTGCTGAGCACCAGTGAGCGCCTGCGGGCCTCGGTGGCGCAAGTCACGCAAGTGGTGGACAACACCGCCGAACGTTCCGGCCGCCAGCAGGAAATGACCGAGATGGTCGCCACCGCCGTGCATGAGATGGGCCTGACCGTGCAGGACATTGCCCAGAATGCCGGCAATGCCGCGCACGCCTCGCAAACCGCGCGCAGCGAAGCGCTACAGGCCCGCGACGTAGTGCGCCGCTCGATTGCCCATATCGAGGGCATGTCCGAGGAGATTGGCCAGGCGGCCAGTGCAGTGGGGGAGCTGGCTACGGAGGTGGCGTCGATCGACGAAGTGCTGGCGGTGATCCGCAGCATCTCCGAGCAGACCAACCTGCTGGCGCTCAACGCTGCCATCGAAGCGGCGCGGGCCGGCGAGATGGGCCGCGGCTTTGCCGTGGTCGCCGATGAGGTACGAACCCTGGCGCGGCGCACCCAGGTGTCCACCGATGAAGTGCAGCAGATGATCCTGCGCCTCAAGCAGGGTGCTGGCAGTGCGGTGGCGTCGATGCAGGCCGGGCAGGCGGCAACCGGCACGGGCGTGGAGTCGAGCCAGCAGACCGGTGCTTCGCTGGGGACCATCACCGAGCAGGTCGAGCACATCAGTGACATGAACCATCAGGTGGCGACAGCGACTGAAGAGCAGTCGGCGGTGACCGAGGAGATCAACCGTACGGTGCAGGGGATTTCCGACCTGGCGCGGGAAACGGCAGTGGATGTGCAGGGGTGCCGGGAGGAGTGCCAGGCGCTGCGCGGGCTGGCCGATGACCTGGCGCGGCAGATGGGTGGGTTTCGCCTTTGAAATTATCGCGGGGCAAGCCCGCTCCCACCGGATTTCATTGATCTTCGGTGGGAGCGGGCTTGCCCCGCGATAAGGCCCTCAAGCCCCCATCACCGCCCGGATATCTGCCGCCAGCTCACGCACCCGCGCCTCTTCGGTATCCCACGAGCACATGAAGCGTGCGCCGCCGCTGCCGATGAAGGTATAGAAGCGCCAGCCCTTGTTGCGCAAGGCTTCCAGCGCCGGCTCCGACATTTGCAGGAACACCCCGTTGGCTTCCACCGGGAACATCAGCTCAACCCCCGGCACATCGCGAACCAGTTCGCTGAGCAACTGCGCGCAGTGGTTGGCATGCACAGCGTGGCGCTGCCAGGCGCCGTCTTCCAGCAAACCGACCCAGGGTGCCGACAAAAAGCGCATCTTCGACGCCAGTTGCCCGGCCTGCTTGCAGCGGTAGTCGAAGTCTTCGGCCAGCTCGCGGTTGAAGAACAGGATCGCTTCACCCACCGCCATGCCGTTCTTGGTGCCGCCAAAGCACAGCACATCGACTCCGGCCTTCCAGGTCAGCTCCGCCGGGCTGCAGCCAAGGAACGCGCAGGCGTTGCTGAAGCGGGCGCCGTCCATGTGCAGGTTCAGGCCCAGCTCCTTGCAGGTGGCGCTGATGGCCTTGAGCTCGTCCGGGCGGTAGACGCTGCCGACCTCGGTGGCCTGTGTGATGGTCACCACCCTTGGCTTGGGGTAGTGGATGTCCTGGCGCTTGAGCGCCACTTCGCGGATCGACTCGGGGGTCAGCTTGCCGGCTTCGCTGCGCGCGGTGAGCAGCTTGGAGCCGTTGGAGAAGAACTCCGGGGCGCCGCATTCGTCGGTCTCGACGTGGGCGGTCTCCGAGCAGATCACGCTGTGATAGCTCTGGCACAGCGACGACAGCGCCAGCGAGTTGGCGGCGGTGCCGTTGAAGGCGAAGAACACTTCGCAGTCGGTTTCGAACAATTTGCGGAAGTATTCCGAGGCACGTGCCGTCCATTGGTCGTCGCCGTAGGCGCGCTCGTGGCCCTGGTTGGCCTTTTCCATGGCGGCCCAGGCTTCGGGGCAGATACCTGAGTAGTTGTCGCTGGCGAATTGCTGGCTTTTATCTGGCATGAGACTGTCCTGTGAACGACGCAGACGAGCACTCTAAACCAAGAATTGCGGCGTCGCCTATACAAAGCATTGCCCCCGTGGAAGCGGGCTTGCCCCGCGATGAGGCTACATGTCGTAAACGCACCTTTGCGTGGCGTCCGTAGGCATCTGGGCTGTCTGCGTCGGTCATACCATCGCTGCAAAAGGGCAATTGCCCGACAAGAACCGATGCCGCTGCCGGGAGAGACTGCGATGTTCAGCAAGCAAGACCAGATCCAGGGTTATGACGATGCACTGCTGGCGGCGATCAATGCCGAAGAGCAACGCCAGGAAGATCACATCGAGCTGATCGCCTCGGAAAACTACACCAGCAAGCGTGTCATGCAGGCCCAGGGCAGCGGCCTGACCAACAAATACGCCGAAGGCTACCCGGGCAAGCGCTATTACGGCGGTTGCGAGCATGTGGATAAAGTCGAGCAACTGGCCATCGACCGCGCCAAGCAGCTGTTCGGCGCCGATTACGCCAACGTTCAGCCGCACTCCGGCTCCTCGGCCAACAGCGCCGTATACCTGGCCCTGCTGCAGGCCGGCGATACCATCCTGGGCATGAGCCTGGCCCACGGCGGTCACCTGACCCACGGCGCCAAGGTGTCGTCCTCGGGCAAGCTGTACAACGCCGTGCAGTACGGCATCGACACCAACACCGGGCTGATCGACTACGACGAAGTCGAGCGCCTGGCGCTGGAGAACAAGCCGAAGATGATCGTCGCCGGGTTCTCGGCCTACTCAAAAACCCTCGATTTCCCACGCTTTCGTCAGATCGCCGACAAGGTCGGTGCTTATCTGTTTGTCGACATGGCCCACGTTGCCGGCCTGGTCGCCGCTGGCCTGTACCCGAACCCGCTGCCTTACGCTGATGTGGTCACCACCACCACCCACAAGACCCTGCGCGGCCCGCGTGGCGGCCTGATTTTGGCGCGCAGCAACGAAGAGATCGAGAAGAAGCTCAACGCCGCGGTGTTCCCCGGTGCCCAGGGCGGCCCGCTGATGCACGTGATCGCCGCCAAGGCGGTGTGCTTCAAGGAGGCGCTGGAGCCTGGCTTCAAGACCTATCAACAGCAGGTGATCGACAACGCCCAGGCCATGGCCGAAGTGTTCATCAAACGCGGTTATGACGTGGTTTCCGGCGGCACCGACAACCACCTGTTCCTGGTCAGCCTGATCCGCCAGGGCCTGACCGGCAAAGAGGCCGACGCCGCCCTCGGCCGTGCGCACATCACCGTCAACAAGAACGCCGTGCCCAACGACCCGCAGTCGCCGTTCGTCACCTCCGGCCTGCGCATCGGCACCCCGGCGGTCACCAGCCGCGGCTTCAAGGTCAGCCAGTGCGTGGAGCTGGCCGGCTGGATCTGCGACATCCTCGATAACCTCGGTGATGCCGACGTCGAGGCCGATGTTGCGAAGAACGTGTCGGCACTCTGTGCAGATTTTCCGGTTTATCGCTGAGTGGTCCAGGAGTAAAGACTATGCAACGTTACTCAGGCTTCGGCCTCTTCAAGCACTCACTCAGCCACCACGAAAACTGGCAGCGCATGTGGCGCACGCCCACCCCGAAAAAAGTCTACGACGTGGTCATCGTCGGTGGTGGCGGGCATGGCCTGGCCACCGCCTACTACCTGGCCAAGGAACACGGCATCACCAACGTGGCAGTGGTCGAGAAGGGCTGGCTGGGAGGCGGCAACACCGCGCGCAACACCACCATCGTCCGCTCCAACTACCTGTGGGACGAGTCGGCGCACCTGTATGAACACGCGATGAAGCTCTGGGAAGGGCTGTCACAAGACATCAACTACAACGTGATGTTCTCCCAGCGCGGCGTCTACAACCTCTGTCATACCTTGCAGGACATGCGTGATTCCGAGCGTCGGGTCAGTGCCAACCGCCTCAATGGCGTCGACGGCGAGCTGCTCAATGCTCAACAAGTAGCTGAAGAAATCCCTTACCTGGACTGCTCGAAGAACACCCGCTACCCGATCATCGGCGCCACCGTGCAGCGCCGCGGTGGTGTTGCCCGCCACGACGCCGTGGCCTGGGGCTTTGCCCGCGCCGCCGACGCCCTGGGCGTCGACCTGATCCAGCAAACCGAAGTGATCGGTTTTCGCAAGGAAAACGGCGTGGTCATCGGCGTCGAGACCAACAAAGGCTTTATCGGCGCCAAGCGCGTCGGCGTGGTCACCGCCGGTAACTCCGGGCACATGGCCAAGCTCGCAGGTTTCCGCCTGCCGATCGAATCGCATCCGCTGCAAGCACTGGTGTCCGAGCCGCTCAAGCCGATCATCGACAGCGTGATCATGTCCAACGCCGTGCACGGCTACATCAGCCAGTCGGACAAGGGCGACCTGGTCATCGGCGCCGGCATCGACGGCTGGGTCGGTTACGGCCAGCGCGGTTCGTACCCGGTGATCGAGCACACCCTGCAGGCCATCGTCGAAATGTTCCCGATCCTCTCGCGGGTGCGCATGAACCGCCAGTGGGGCGGCATCGTCGATACCACCCCGGACGCCTGCCCGATCATCTCCAAGACCCCGGTGAAGAACATGTTCTTCAACTGCGGCTGGGGCACCGGCGGCTTCAAGGCCACCCCGGGCTCGGGCAACGTCTTTGCCGCAAGCCTGGCCAAGGGCGAAATGCACCCGCTGGCCAAACCCTTTTCCATCGACCGTTTCCACAACGGTGCACTGATCGACGAACACGGCGCCGCCGCTGTCGCCCACTAACAGGAGAAATCCCCATGTTGCATATCTTCTGTCCCCACTGCGGCGAGCTGCGCTCCGAAGAGGAGTTCCACGCCGCAGGCCAGGCGCACATTCCCCGGCCGCTGGACCCCAACGCCTGCTCCGACGAGGAGTGGGGCGACTACATGTTCTTTCGCGATAACCCCCGTGGCCTGCACCACGAGCTGTGGATTCACGCCGCTGGTTGCCGCCAGTATTTCAACGCCACGCGTGACACGCTGACCTACGAAATTCTCGAAACCTATCCGATCGGCGCCAAGCCGCAGGTCACCGGCAAGAACACCAGCCCGCAGTTGGCAGTCAGTGGTCAGGGAGAAAAGGTATGAGCCAGGTCTATCGCCTGTCCAACGGCGGTCGTATCGATCGCAGCAAAGTCTTGAACTTCACCTTCAACGGCCAGACCTACCAGGGCTTTGCCGGTGACACCCTGGCCGCCGCGCTGCTGGCCAACGGCGTCGACATCGTCGGGCGCAGCTTCAAGTACTCGCGCCCCCGCGGGATCATCGCCGCAGGTAGCGAGGAGCCCAACGCCATCCTGCAGATCGGCGCCACCGAAGCCACCCAGGTGCCCAACGTGCGCGCCACCCAGCAGGCGCTGTACGCCGGCCTTGTGGCCACCAGCACCAACGGCTGGCCGAATGTGAACAACGACGTCATGGGCATCCTCGGCAAGGTCGGCGGCAAGCTGATGCCGCCGGGTTTCTACTACAAGACGTTCATGTACCCGCAGTCGTTCTGGATGACCTACGAGAAGTACATCCGCAAAGCCGCCGGCCTTGGCCGTGCGCCGCTGCAGAACGACCCGGACAGCTACGACTACATGAACCACCACTGCGACGTGCTGGTGGTCGGCGCCGGCCCCGCCGGCCTGGCCGCAGCCCTGGCGGCTGGCCGCAGCGGCGCGCGGGTGATCCTCGCCGATGAACAGGAAGAGTTCGGCGGCAGCCTGCTCGACAGCCGTGAAACTCTCGACGGCAAGCCGGCCGCCGACTGGGTTGCGGCAGTGGTGGCCGAGCTCAAGGCACTGCCGGAAGTCACCCTGTTGCCACGGGCCACGGTCAACGGCTACCACGATCACAACTTCCTCACCATTCACGAGCGCCTGACCGACCATCTGGGCGATCGCGCGCCGATCGGCCAGGTGCGCCAGCGCATGCACCGGGTACGCGCCAAGCGTGTGGTGCTGGCGACTGGCGCCCACGAGCGGCCTTTGGTGTACGGCAACAACGATGTGCCGGGCAACATGCTCGCCGGTGCGGTCTCGACCTACGTGCGCCGCTATGGCGTGGCGCCGGGGCGCAAGTTGGTGCTGTCGACCAACAATGACCACGCCTATCGCGTAGCCCTGGACTGGCACGACGCCGGCCTGAACGTGGTCGCCGTCGCCGATGCCCGCCACAACCCGCGCGGTTCGTTGGTGGAAGAGGCGCGGGCCAAGGGCATTCGCATCCTCACCTCCAGTGCGGTGATCGAGACGCGCGGCAGCAAGCACGTGACTGCAGCCCGGGTTGCCGCCATCGACGTCAAGGCGCATAAGGTCAGCAGCCCCGGCGAGTGGCTGGATTGCGACCTGGTAGCCACCTCCGGCGGCTACAGCCCGGTGGTGCACCTGGCTTCGCACCTGGGCGGCAAACCGGTCTGGCGTGAAGACATTCTCGGTTTCGTACCCGGTGAAGCACCGCAAAAACGCGTGTGCGTGGGTGGCATCAACGGTGTGTTCGCCCTTGCCGACACCCTCGCCGATGGTTTTGAAGGCGGCGTGCGCGCCGCCACCGAAGCCGGTTTCAAGGCGGTGCTGGGGGTGATTCCGAAAGTCCTGGCACGCCAGGAAGAACCAACCGTGGCGCTGTTTCAGGTGCCCCACGACAAGAACACAGCACGGGCGCCGAAGCAGTTCGTCGACCAGCAGAACGACGTCACCGCCGCCGCCATCGAACTGGCTACCCGCGAAGGCTTCGAGTCGGTCGAGCACGTCAAGCGCTACACCGCGCTGGGCTTTGGTACCGATCAGGGCAAGCTGGGCAACATCAACGGCCTGGCGATTGCCGCCCGTTCGATGGGCATCACCATCCCGGAAATGGGCACCACCATGTTTCGCCCCAACTACACGCCGATCACCTTCGGCGCGGTGGCGGGCCGACACTGCGGGCACCTGTTCGAGCCGGTACGCTTTACTGCCCTGCATGCCTGGCATGTGAAGAACGGCGCCGAATTCGAAGACGTCGGCCAGTGGAAGCGCCCCTGGTACTTCCCGCGCAACGGCGAGGACATTCATGCCGCCGTGGCTCGCGAGTGCAAGGCGGTGCGTGACAGCGTCGGCCTGCTCGACGCCTCGACCCTGGGCAAGATCGACATCCAGGGCCCGGACGCGCGCGAATTCCTCAACCGCATCTACACCAACGCCTGGACCAAGCTCGATGTTGGCAAGGCCCGCTACGGCCTCATGTGCAAAGAAGATGGCATGGTCTTCGACGACGGCGTCACCGCCTGTGTCGGCGACAACCACTTCATCATGACCACCACCACAGGTGGCGCGGCGCGGGTGCTGCAGTGGCTGGAGATCTACCAGCAGACCGAATGGCCGGACCTGAAAGTGTACTTCACCTCGGTCACCGACCACTGGGCGACCCTGACCCTGTCGGGCCCCAACAGCCGCAAGCTGCTCAGCGAAGTCAGCGATATCGACCTGGACAAGGACGCCTTCCCGTTCATGACCTGGAAGGAGGGCCTGGTCGGCGGTGTGCCGGCGCGGGTGTTCCGTATCTCGTTCACCGGCGAGCTGTCGTATGAAGTCAACGTCCAGGCCAACTACGCCATGGGCGTGCTGGAGAAGATCGTCGCTGCCGGCAAGCAATACAACCTGACCCCGTACGGCACCGAAACCATGCACGTACTGCGCGCCGAGAAGGGCTTCATCATTGTCGGCCAGGACACCGACGGCTCGATGACCCCGGACGACCTCAACATGGGCTGGTGTGTTGGCCGCACCAAGCCGTTTTCGTGGATCGGCTGGCGCGGGATGAACCGCGAAGACTGCGTGCGCGAGAACCGCAAGCAGCTGGTCGGGCTCAAGCCGGTCGACCCCAACAAGTGGCTGCCGGAAGGCGCGCAACTGGTGTTCGACCCGAAACAAGCGATCCCGATGGACATGGTCGGTCACGTCACCTCCAGCTACGCCAGCAACTCCCTGGGCTATTCGTTTGCCATGGGTGTGGTCAAGGGCGGGCTCAAACGCATCGGCGAACGGGTCTACTCGCCCCAGGCCGATGGCAGCGTGATCGAGGCCGAGATCTGTTCTTCGGTGTTCTTCGATCCGAAGGGTGAACGGCAGAACATCTAACGCCGGCGTGATGTAGCTCCCACAGGGATCGCGTTACCAGGTCCACAGAATTCAAGGCAGGTGTGTAATGAGCACGATCAACGTCTACCAGCAACGCCCCGGCAACGACGCCAAGGCTGAAACGCCGCTGCACCACGCCGACCTGCCGAGCCTGATCGGCAAGGGTCGCAAAAACGCCGGGGTAACCCTGCGCGAGAAAAAACTCCTCGGCCACCTGACCCTGCGAGGCGATGGCAAGGACCCGGCCTTTGCCGGCGGTGTGTTCAAGGCCCTGGGCCTGGAGCTGCCGGTGGCCCTGACCGTGGTCGCCAACGGCGAGATGTCGCTGCAGTGGCTGGGCCCGGATGAATGGCTGCTGATCGTCCCCGGCGGTGAGGAATTTGCCGTCGAGCAAAAGCTGCGCGACGCCCTCGATGGCCTGCACATTCAGATCGTCAACGTCAGTGGCGGGCAAACCGTTCTGGAACTGAGCGGCCCCAACGTGCGCGACGTGCTGATGAAATCCACCAGCTACGATGTACATCCAAACAACTTTCCGGTGGGCAAGGCCGTCGGCACGGTGTTCGCCAAGTCGCAACTGGTGATCCGCCGCACCGGTGAAGAAACCTGGGAGCTGCTGATCCGCCGCAGTTTCTCCGACTACTGGTGGCTGTGGCTGCAGGACGCTTCCGCCGAATACGGCCTGAGCATTCAGGCTTAAGGAGCAATGCCATGAGTCGTGCACCGGACACCTGGATTCTCACCGCCGACTGCCCGAGCCTGCTCGGCACGGTCGACGCGGTGACGCGTTACCTGTTCGAGCAGCACTGCTACGTTACCGAGCACCACTCGTTCGATGACCGGCTGTCCGGGCGCTTTTTCATTCGCGTGGAATTCCGCCAGCCGGATGATTTCGACGAGGCCAGCTTTCGCGCAGGCCTGGCCGAGCGCGGCGCGGCGTTTGGCATGCTGTTCGAGCTGACCGCGCCCAAGCACCGACCGAAAGTGGTGATCATGGTCTCCAAGGCCGATCACTGTCTCAACGATCTGCTCTATCGCCAGCGCATCGGCCAGTTGAGCATGGACGTGGTGGCAGTGGTTTCCAACCATCCGGACCTAGAGCCCCTGGCCCACTGGCACCGCATTCCCTATTACCACTTCGCCCTCGACCCCCATGACAAACCGGCGCAGGAGCGCAAGGTGCTGCAGGTGATCGAAGAGTCCGGCGCCGAGCTGGTAATCCTTGCCCGCTACATGCAGGTGCTGTCGCCCGAGTTGTGCCGCAAGCTCGACGGCTGGGCGATCAACATCCATCACTCGCTGCTGCCCGGCTTCAAGGGCGCCAAGCCCTACCACCAGGCCTACAACAAGGGCGTGAAACTGGTCGGTGCCACCGCGCACTACATCAACAACGACCTCGACGAAGGGCCGATCATCGCCCAAGGCGTCGAGGCGGTGGACCACAGCCATTACCCCGAAGACCTGATCGCCAAGGGCCGTGATATCGAGTGCCTGACCCTGGCGCGGGCGGTGGGCTATCACATCGAGCGGCGGGTGTTCCTCAACGCCAACCGGACGGTAGTGCTCTGACGGCCGCCATCGCGGGGCAAGCCCGCTCCCACACCGGTAGGAGCGGGCTTGCCCCGCGATGAGGCCTTCAAGGCAAAAACAGATTCCAGTAACACAGCGCCGCCTACGGGCAGCGCACTTTGCACCGCTACATAACAACAAACTTTAGCGAGGTGAAAGCATGTCTGGTAATCGTGGTGTGGTGTATCTCGGCGCTGGCAAGGTCGAGGTGCAGAAGATTGACTACCCGAAAATGCAGGACCCGCGCGGTCGCAAGATCGAGCACGGGGTGATCCTGCGGGTGGTCTCCACCAATATCTGTGGCTCCGATCAGCACATGGTCCGTGGCCGTACCACGGCCCAGGTCGGCCTGGTGCTGGGCCATGAAATCACCGGCGAAGTCATCGAGAAGGGCAGGGACGTCGAAAACCTGCAGATCGGTGACCTGGTTTCGGTACCCTTCAACGTCGCCTGCGGCCGCTGCCGCTCGTGCAAAGAGCAGCACACCGGCGTCTGCCTCACCGTCAACCCGGCCCGTGCCGGTGGTGCCTACGGCTATGTCGACATGGGCGACTGGACCGGCGGCCAGGCCGAATATGTGCTGGTGCCTTACGCCGACTTCAACCTGCTGAAACTGCCGAACCGCGACAAGGCCATGGAGAAGATCCGCGATCTGACCTGCCTGTCGGACATCCTCCCTACCGGCTATCACGGCGCGGTGACGGCCGGGGTTGGCCCGGGCAGCTCGGTGTACATCGCCGGTGCCGGCCCGGTGGGCCTGGCTGCAGCGGCGTCGGCGCGCCTGCTGGGCGCTGCGGTGGTGATCGTCGGCGACGTCAACCCGGTGCGCCTGGCCCACGCCAAGGCCCAGGGTTTCGAAATTGCCGACCTGTCCCAGGACACCCCGCTGCACGAGCAGATCGCCAACCTGCTGGGCGAGCCGGAAGTCGACTGCGCGGTCGATGCCGTGGGCTTCGAAGCCCGGGGCCACGGCCATGCCGGTGCCAAGCACGAAGCGCCGGCCACCGTGCTCAACTCGCTGATGGGCGTGGTGCGGGTTGCCGGCAAGATCGGTATCCCTGGCCTGTACGTCACCGAAGACCCGGGCGCGGTGGATGCCGCGGCGAAGATCGGCAGCCTGAGCATCCGTTTTGGTCTTGGCTGGGCCAAGTCGCACAGCTTCCACACCGGGCAGACCCCGGTGATGAAATACAACCGCCAACTGATGCAGGCGATCATGTGGGACCGCATCAACATTGCCGAAGTGGTGGGTGTGCAGGTGATCAGCCTCGACCAGGCGCCTGAAGGCTATGGCGAGTTCGATGCCGGCGTGCCGAAGAAATTCGTCATCGACCCGCACAAGCTGTTCAGCGCTGCCTAAACACATCGCGGGGCAAGCCCGCTTCCACCGGTTACAAGGGAACAATCCCCCGCCCACAAGGTCGAAACCTCGTTTTCCCTGCCTTAACGGCTGACGAGGTATTTCGATGAAACGTTTCGCACTGGTCACCCTGGTGGCCCTGGCTGCCACTCCGGTATTCGCAGGCTTCAGCCTCAATGACGCGGCCAATGTCTACAACGCCGCCAAGGGCAACAGCGGCGATGCCGCGGTACAGGCCCCCGCTGCTTCGGCGAACCTGCTCAATACCCTCGGCAGCGAACTGAAAGTCACCCCCGAACAAGCCATCGGCGGCACCGGCGCATTGCTGGGCCTGGCCAAGAATCAGCTCAACAGCGGCGATTACGAGCAACTGAGCAAAGCCGTGCCCGGCCTTGACCTGCTTTCCGGCGAGAAGGCCCTGGGCGGTTTGAACGGTCTGGGCACGCTGCTGGGCAAGAGCGACAAGTCCTCGGCCCTGAGCAATGCCCTGGGTAATGTCAAAGACACCAATGACCTCAACAACGCCTTCAGCGCGCTGGGCATGGACACCGGCATGATCGGCCAGTTCGCGCCGTTGATCCTGCAGTACTTGGGCCAGCAAGGCGTCGGCGGCTCGCTGTTGCAGAGCCTGGGCAGCCTGTGGGGCACAGGGGCGGGCGTGCCTTCCGTGTAAGCCAGCTATTTGCGCGGGCGGGGCGGTGTGCTATATGTCCCGCCCCGTTTTACAAGGAAGTGTGATTCGCCATGTTCATGGACGCCCTGAAGATGTCTTTGCCTGCCGACGCCGTGCTCGGCTTTGTGGTCTACATGCTCGGCGCCGCCGTGCTGTTCGGCCTCTACGCATTCATCTACACCCGCCTGACCCCCTACAACGAATTGCGCTTGATCCGCGAAGGCAACAATGCCGCCGCCATTGCCCTGGCCGGTGCCTTGATCGGTTTTGCGATTCCGGTGGCCAGTGCCATTTCCCATTCGATTTCGCTGCTCGACTTCCTGCTCTGGGCGCTGATTGCCGCAGTGGTGCAGTTGCTGGCGTTCGTGGTGGTCAACCGCTGCGTCAAAGGCATGGCTGAACGGGTTGCCCGCCAGGAAACCGCCTCGGCCATTTTGCTGGCCGCCGTGTCCATTGGTATTGGCCTGCTCAACGCCGCCTGCATGACCCCCGCCGCCTGATCAGGGACGATCGACAATGAAACGCAGCAAAACCATTCGCCTGGTCGCCCTCGGCAGCCTGCCGCTGGTGCTGTCCGCCTGTGGCGACCGGCCGACCAAAATCATCAGCGAAACCAAGCGCTACCAGGACGTCGACTATTGCGTCATGGACGGCAAGCCGCGCCAGGTGTGCCAGCAAGCCTGGGTCGCCGCGCAGAACCACCATGCCGCCAACGTCCCGCGCTTTTTGACCGCCGAGGCCTGTGAGGCAGTCTATTTCAAGTGCGATTTTCGCCGTTACGCCAACAACTACGTGCCGCCGATGGAAGGCTTTGCCCTGACCACCGAACGCCAGGTGTACGCCGACGATGAGGACAACAGCAGCAGTTCGTCGACCAACAGCTCATCGTCGAGCGGCGGCTCCGGCGGCGGTCGTCGCTATTACGAGTACACCGACACCGATGCGCGCTATTCGACCGAGGCGATCTATCACGAGCGCGACGGGCGCAATGCGTTCAAGGTCAGCACCCTGACCGAGCAAGTGGCAAATCACAATTATTACGCCGGCCTGGACACCTCGCACCCGGCCTCGCAGCCGTTCAGCGAAGCCGCGCAGCATGCGGCGGCGAGTGGCGGCGGTAGCGCCGTTGCCGGCAGCGACCCGGCGCACGTGGGCAGCGCCCATCCGGCGATTATCCCCATGGCCCAGACTAACAAGCTGATCAGCTCGGCCCGGCCGTTCGCGGTGGGTACCCACAACGGTTTTGTCTCGCGTGCTTCGGGGCGTGGCGGCTTCGCTTCCTGAACGAGGTCAGCCGATGAAACGCAGCAAATCCCTGCGCCTGCTGGCCTTGGGTAGCCTGCCGCTGGTACTCAGTGCCTGCGACAACCAGGTGGCGGCAATCAAGCCGTATAGCGAGGTGCGTCACCATCAAGGGGTGCAGCAGTGCATTGGCAGTGGCACCCGCGCTGAAGCGTGCAATGAGGCACGGGATGTCGCGCAGCAGCTGCACTATGCCCACGCGCCGCGCTTTGACGACCTCAACGCCTGCCAGCTGCGCTTTGAGCGCTGCCAGCAGGTCGAGGGCAACGGCTTTTTTCTGCCGGCCATGGACGGTTTCAACCTGACCACCGAGCGCCAGGTCTATGACGACGGGGTGCCGATCGACCAGGCGCACTGGACCAGCCTGCGCTACGTCGATGCCGCACCGCGCTACCTGGCGGAGCCTGTGTACCGGGCGCGCAAGGGCCGCGAGGCGTTTGTCAGCAGTGCATTGAGTGAACAGGGCAGAGCTGACGTGGCGCCTGCCCAATTGCGTGTTTTCGGCGGTAACAGCTATGGCTCGACGCGTTGGTTGACCCTGGATAGCAACGGGTTCAACAGCCGCTCGTCGCTACGCGGCTACAGCACCTGAGGATTGCAGATGAAGCGAATTTCCATCGCCCCGCGCCCGGACTGGCGTGCCACCGCCGAGCAGTTCGGTTTCAATTTCCACACCTTCGGCGACGAGCCCTACTGGGACGAGTCGGCCTATTACCAGTTCAGCCTGCGGCAGATCGAAGACGATCTTGAAGAGCCCACCCGCGAACTGCATGAGCTGTGCATGGCGCTGGTGGCCGAGGTGGTCGACAGTGAAGAGCTGCTCGAGCGCCTGGCGATCCCGGCACCGTACTTCGATTTGATCCGCCGCTCGTGGCGCGACGGCCACCCGCATTTCTACGGGCGCATGGACCTGTGTTACGACGGCAAGGGCCCGGCCAAGCTGCTGGAGGCCAACTACGACACGCCGACGTCACTCTACGAAGCCAGTTTCTTCCAGTACCTGTGGCTGGAGCAGCAGATGCAGCGCGGCATGCTGCCGGCCGACGCCGACCAGTTCAACAGCCTGGAAGACAAACTCACCCAGGTGATGGGTGCCAATACCTTTGCCACGCCGTTCTACTTTTCTTCGGTGAAAGACTCGATCGAAGACCGCGGCACCGTCGAATACCTGCGCGATATCGCCCTCGGCGCCGGGCTCGATGCGCGCCTGGTAGACATGGAAGACATCGGCCTGAGCCGCGGCGGGCGATTTGTCGATGATGTTGGCGCACCGATCCCGAGCCTGTTCAAACTCTACCCCTGGGAAGACATCTTCCATGACCCCTACGGCCCGGCGATCGCCACCAGCGGTACCTTGTTCGTCGAGCCGCCGTGGAAGGCGATCCTTTCCAACAAGGGCATGCTGGCGCTGCTGTGGGAACGCCACCAGGGCCACCCGAACCTGCTGCCGGCGTTCATCGAGCAAACCCCGGGCGCGCCCCTCGACAAGGGCTGGGTGCGCAAGCCGTTCTTCTCGCGCGAAGGCGCCAACATCGAGATCCACACCGCCAGCGGCAAGCGGGTGGTCGAAGATGGCCCGTATGGCGGCGGGCCGAGCATCATCCAGCAGTTCCAAGCGCTGCCGCGCTTTGGCGACAGCTACACGGTGATCGGCAGCTGGGTGGTCGGCGACCTGCCGGCGGGCATCGGCATTCGCGAAGACAACTCGCTGATCACCAAGGACAGCAGCCGCTTTCTGCCCCACGCGATCATCGACTGATCAGCGCAGCTCGGCGCGCAAGGCCTCGATGCGGGCGTCCTTGGCGTGCCAGAGCTGGTTGACCCAGTCCTGCACGGTCTGGCGAAACACCGGGTCGTTCTCGTAGTCGCCGCTCCACAGTGCCGGGTCCAGCTCATGTACCTGGATGTCGATGATCACCTTGGGCAAATTGCCGCTGAGCAGGTCCCAGAACCCTGGGGCCTTGTCGCCGGGGTAGACGATGGTGACATCCAGCAGGGCGTCGAGCTGTTCGCCCAGCGCCGCCAGCACGAAGGCCACGCCGCCGGCCTTGGGCTTGAGCAGATGCTTGAAGGGTGACTGTTGGGCGGCGCGCTTGGCCTCGGTGAACCGCGTGCCTTCGAGGTAGTTGACCACGGTCACCGGCTGGCGCTTGAACAGCTCGCAGGCGGCCTTGGTGATTTCCAGGTCCTGGCCCTTGAGCTCGGGGTGCTTGTCGAGGAAGGCCTTGCTGTAGCGCTTCATGAACGGGTAGTCCAGGGCCCACCAGGCCAGGCCCAGCAAGGGTACCCAGATCAGTTCCTTTTTCAGGAAGAACTTGAAGAACGGAATGCGCCGGTTGAGCACCTGGATCAGCGCCGGGATATCCACCCAGCTCTGGTGGTTGCTGACCGCCAGGTACGAGGTGTCGATACGCAGGTCGGCGGCGCCGCGCACGTCCCAGATGGTCGGGATGCACAGGCGGAAGATCAGTTTGTCGATTTCGGCCCAGGTTTCGGCGATCCACATCACCGCCCACGAGGCATAGTCGCGGTAACGGCCGGGCAGGACCAGTTTGAGCAGGGCAAAGACCATCAGCGGGCCGATCAGGACCAGGGTGTTGAGCAGCAACAGCAAGGTCACAAGAATGCCCGTCAGCAAGCGGCGCATAAGAAAGCTCTTATATTCAAGTAAGCGGTCGGCAATGATAAGCACCCGGTCGGCGTACGCCAAATGCTCCGGTCTGCTCCCGCCGGACAAATGTTTCACATTGTGTTGAATAAGCTATTGGCGCGAACCTATCCTGCCTTCGCAGTCTAAACACTGTCTTATCTCAAGGAAGCGGATCCTGTGAAATCGGTACTTGCACTGCTGTCCCTGTTAGCCCTGCCGGTCCTGGCCGCCGAGCCGACCCTGTATGGCCGCTACGAATACATCAAACTGCCGGAAGTCGGTGGCCAGACCTTCAAGGCCAAGATGGACACCGGCGCGCTGACCGCTTCGCTGTCGGCCAAGGACATCGAAACCTTCACCCGTGACGGCGAAGAGTGGGTGCGCTTTCGGGTCGCCACCAAGGACGCCGACGGCAAGGTCTATGAACACAAGCTGGCGCGCATCAGCAAGATCAAGAACCGCGCCGATGAAGACGAAGACGGCGAGGGCGCCGAGATCAGCAAGCGCCCGGTGGTCGACCTGGAGCTGTGCCTGGGCGACGTGAAACGCACCGTCGAGGTCAACCTGACCGACCGCAGCAGTTTCAACTACCCGTTGCTGATCGGTGCCAAGGCGCTGCGCGAGTTCAAGGCGGCGGTAAACCCGGCGCGGCGCTTTACCGCAGACAAGCCGAGCTGCTGAGCAGCTCACTAGCTGCAAGCTTTAAGCGACAAGCTGCAAGAAAAAGCGGTTCAGTGTAACTTCACGCGATCCGCTTCTTCTTGAAGCTTGTCGCTTGAGGCTTGCCGCTCCAGATGCCCCACATTTTAATTGTCGAAGACGAAGCGGCCATCGCCGATACGCTGATTTTCGCCCTGCAAGGCGACGGTCACAGCACCGAGTGGGTGACCCTGGGCAGCGCCGCGCTGGAGCAGCAACGCCAGCGCCCGGCCGACCTGATCATCCTCGACATTGGCCTGCCGGACATCAGCGGTTTTGAAACCTGCCGGCAACTGCGCCGTTTCAGCGAGGTGCCGGTGATGTTCCTCAGCGCTCGCGATGGCGAAATCGATCGGGTGGTGGGCCTGGAAATCGGCGCCGACGATTACGTGGTCAAACCCTTCAGCCCTCGCGAAGTGGCGGCCCGGGTGCGGGCGATCCTCAAGCGCATGGCGCCGCGCGCGGAACCTGTGGTGAGCGCCGCCGAGCTGTTCCAGGTCGATACCCTGCGCATGCAGATCCACTACCGTGGCCAGGCCCTGAGCCTGACCCGCCACGAGTTTCGCCTGCTGCAAAGCCTGCTGGAGCAACCGGAGCGGGTGTTCAGCCGCGAGCAACTGCTCGATGCCGTCGGGGTCGCCGCCGATGCCGGCTACGAGCGCAGCATCGACAGCCATATCAAGAGCCTGCGCGCCAAGCTACGTGCGGTGGCTGCCGACGCCGAGCCGATCCAGACCCACCGCGGCCTGGGCTACAGCTACAGCCCGAGCCATAGCTGATGCGCCTGGGGATCCGGATTTTCCTGGTGTACTTCCTGTTCGTCGGGCTGACCGGCTACTTCATCCTCAGCACTGTGCGCGAGCAGATCCGCCCCGGTGTGCGTCAGTCCACCGAAGAAACCCTGGTCGACACCGCCAACCTGCTGGCGGAAATCCTCCACGACGACGTCAAGGCCGGCACCCTTGGCCAGAGCCGTTTGCCGGTGCTGCTGCGCGCCTACGGCCAGCGCCAGCCCAAGGCCGATATCTGGGGCTTGTCGAAGAACCAGGTCAACCACCGCATCTATGTCACCGATGCCCAGGGCAAAGTGCTGCTCGACTCGGCCGGCGTGGCGGTAGGCGAGGACTATTCGCGCTGGAACGACGTCTACCTGACCCTGCGCGGCCAATACGGTGCACGCTCGACTCGCAGCAACCCGGACGATCCGGATTCGTCGGTGATGCACGTGGCGGCGCCGATCCTCGATGACGGCAAGATCATCGGCGTGATCACCGTGGCCAAGCCGAACAAATCGCTGCAACCCTATATCGACCGCTCCGAGCGGCGCCTGCTGTACCTCGGCCTGGGCCTGATCGGCCTTGGCCTGCTGGTGGGCGCGGCATTGTCGTGGTGGCTGGCGCGCTCGCTGCGCCGCCTGACGCGCTACGCCCAGGCGGTCAGTGAAGGCGAGCGCACGGCGCTGCCGCATTATCGCGGTGGTGAGTTGTGGCAACTGGCGGCGGCGGTGGAGCGCATGCGCACCCAGCTTGAAGGCAAGGATTACGTCGAGCGCTATGTGCACACCCTGACCCACGAGCTGAAAAGCCCGTTGGCGGCGATTCGCGGCGCCAGCGAGCTGCTCCAGGGGCCGATGAGCGACGAACAGCGCCAGCGTTTTGCCGGCAATATCGAAAGCGAAAGCGCACGTATGCAGCAATTGATCGAACGCCTGCTCAACCTGGCTCAGGTCGAGCAGATGCAAGCGCTGGAAGAACAGCAACAGGTGCCGCTGGCAGCATTGGTCGACGAGTTGCTGCTGGCCCAGGGCGCGCGGATCGAAAGCGCCGAGCTGCAGGTGCGTCAGCGTCTGCCCGCGGCCGCGCGCCTGCTGTGTGACCCGTTCCTGATGCGCCAGGCCATCGCCAATCTGCTCGACAACGCCCTGGACTTCACCCCTCCAGGCGGTTTGCTGGTGTTCGAGCTGGAGCACGGCGATGGCCGCGTGGCCTTGAGCCTGTTCAACCAGGGCGAGTCGATTCCGGACTACGCCCTGGGCCGGCTCAGCGAGCGCTTCTATTCGCTGCCACGACCGTTCAGTGGGCGCAAGAGCACCGGCCTGGGGCTGAATTTCGTCGAAGAGGTGATGCAGCTGCATGGTGGCGCGCTGGAAGTGGCCAACGTCGAGGACGGCGTGCGCGTACGGTTGTGGCTGCCGGCCAAGCGCCTGGGCTGAAAACTTCACAGAGTCTGCACACAGGCTCCACATAAGTCCGCAAGGGCTCCATTTCGTTTGCGCAGACTCTGCCCATCGAAACCGGAGTCCTGTCCATGCACCGCAAACTGAGTTACAAACTGGCCGTGATCGGCTTTTTGATCGTATTGCTGCTGATCCCGTTGTTCATGATCGGCGGCTTGATCCAGGACCGTCAGTACCAACGCGATCGCGTGGTGCGCGACATTGCCGAAAGCTCAAGCTTCGCCCAGCAGATTACCGGGCCGATGCTGGTGGTGCCGTACCGCAAGATTGAACGGCGCTGGAAGACCGAAGAGGGCAAGAGCTTCCAGGAAATCAGCCAGGTCAACGGTCATTTGTATTTCCTCCCGGAAACCTTCGACCTCAACGCCAGCATCGACACCGAGCTGCGTTCGCGCGGTATCTACGAAGCGCGCCTGTTTCACGCCAATAGCCACATCAACGGCCATTTCGAGATCCCGGCCAACTGGGGCATTACCGAGGACTTCGAGGATTACCGCTTCGAACCTGCGTTCCTGGTCGTCGGTATCAGCGACATCCGCGGCATCGAAAAAGGCCTGCAACTGCAGCTCAACGACCAGCGCCTGGACTTTGCCGCCGGCACCAAGCTGGGCTGGATGAGTGGTGGTGTGCACGCACTGTTGCCCGGTGTCGATGGCAAGGTCGCCAGCGTGCTCAACTATGCCTTCGACCTCAGCCTGCAAGGCACCGAACAGCTGCAGGTGGTGCCGGTAGGGCGTAGCACCAGCGTGGCCATGGCCGCCAACTGGCCGCACCCGAGCTTTGACGGCAACTACCTGCCGGTCAGCCGCAAGATCGATGCCGGTGGTTTCTCGGCGCGCTGGCAGACCTCGTTCTTCTCCACCAACCTCGAAGACGCCCTGACCCAGTGCGTGGTCAATGACAAGTGCAATGCCTTCAACGGTCGCGCTTTCGGGGTCAGCTTCATCGACCCGGTGGACCAGTACCTCAAGAGCGAGCGGGCAATCAAATATGCGCTGCTATTCATCGCCCTGACCTTTGCCGGCTTCTTCCTCTTCGAAGTGCTCAAGGGCCTGAGCGTGCACCCGATCCAGTACGGCCTGGTGGGCGTGGCCCTGGCATTCTTCTATCTGCTGTTGCTGTCGTTGTCCGAACACCTGGGCTTTGCCATGGCCTATGCCTTGTCGGCGAGCGGTTGTGTGTTGCTGATCGGCTTCTACCTGTGCCACGTGCTGCACAGCGTGTTGCGCGGCATGGGCTTTGCCCTGGGCCTGGCGATGCTCTACGGCATGCTCTACGGTCTGCTGACGGCCGAGGATTACGCTTTGCTGATGGGTTCGCTGCTGCTGTTCGCGCTGCTGGGTGTGTTCATGGTCCTGACCCGTCGCCTGGACTGGTATGGGGTTGGCCAGGTGAAGCTGTCGTGAGCGGCTTGCGCGAGGAGAGGTATCTGGGGGCAGTGCTGGCGATGAAAATCGCCAGGCTGTTCGTGCGCTGGGAGGCAGAAGTCAGCATCGCGGGGCAAGCCCGCTCCTACCACGCACGTAGGAGCGGGCTTGCCCCGCGATAAGGCCGGCTCAGACAATCGAAGGGTCAGTCGCGCGCATCGATTCACGCAGGCAAACCTGCGTATACCACCCCGCCAGCTGCGGCTGTTGCTCACGCCAGCCGAAGTCGGGGAAGCGCAGGTCGAGGTAACCCAGGGCGCAGGCCACACCGATGGCGGCGATGTCGAAGCCTGAGGCAAGGTCGGCGAAATGCTGCTGCTCAAGGTTGCTCAGGCCACGACGAATCTTGTCCTGTTGCGCCTCGATCCAGCTGTCCCATTGCTTGTCCTTGGGCCGCAGGAAGGTTTCGTAACGGGTCAGCACCGCGGCATCCATGATCGCATCGGCCAGCGACGCCAGGGTCAGGCGATGCCAGCGCGGCCAGCCGTCACGGGGGATCAGCGGGTTGCCGACATGCTGCAGGTCGAGGTATTCGCAGATCACCCGGCTGTCGTGCAGCACGCTGCCGTCAGCCAGGCGCAGGGCTGGGATCTTGCCGGCCGGGTTGCCCTGGTTGAGCTCGGCCACCGGATCGACCGGGGTGAGGTTGACGGTCTGCAGCGCCACCCGGTCGGTTTGCCCGGTTTCGTGCAGCACCACCAGGACCTTGCGCACGAACGGCGAGGCCGGCGAATGAAACAGGGTCATGCTTGGTGCGGACATGTCGATCCCTCAGTTGCCTTGCAGGCTCGGTGGCAGGCAGACACCGGTACCGCCGATGCCGCAGTAGCCGTCGGGGTTCTTGGCCAGGTACTGCTGGTGGTAGGCCTCGGCAAAGTACACGGTCGGCGCCTGCTCGATCTCTGTGGTGATCTCGCCGAAACCGGCTTTGCTCAGTTCGGCCTGGTAGGCCTGCTTGCTGGCCAGTGCCTCGTCCAGTTGCTGGGGGCTGGTGCAGTAAATTACCGAGCGGTACTGGGTGCCGATGTCGTTGCCCTGGCGCATGCCCTGGGTCGGGTTGTGCAGTTCCCAGAACATCGCCAGCAGCTCTTGGTAGCTGACCTTGTCCTTGTCGAACACCACCAGCACCACTTCGGTGTGGCCGGTCAGGCCCGAGCAGACTTCTTCGTAGGTCGGGTTGGGGGTGAAACCGCCGGCATAGCCGACCACGGTGCTGACCACGCCTTCACGCTGCCAGAAGCGCCGCTCGGCCCCCCAGAAGCAGCCCAGACCAAAGATTGCGAAGTCGATGGCGCCTTCGAAGAACGGGCCGAGCAGCGGGGTGTCCTTGAAGACAAAATGCTTCTCGGGCAGGGTCATCGGGGTTTCGCGGCCAGGCAAGGCCTGTTCGGCAGTGGGCAGGACGTTTTTGTTCACCAGAATCTCCGAGCGCAGGACCATGATCGTTCCTCTGCTGATTGGGGTAGGCAAGGCTGGTCCCATCGCGGGTCAAGCCCGCTCCCACTGTGGGAGCGGGCTTGACCCGCGATGGGACCCGAATGAACCTATATTGCCCGAGACAAACGCCGCTGTCAGGCGATAGGGCCACGCGGATAGCGTTTGAGTTTGGTGATCAGCTCGCTGCCCGGAATCGGCCGGTCGAACAGGTAGCCCTGGCCGACATCGCAGCGGTGGCGACGCAGGAAGGCCAGCTGCTCGGCGGTCTCGATGCCTTCGGCCACCACCTTGAGCTTGAGATTGTGGGCCATGGCCACCACCGCCGAGGTAATCTCCATGTCGTCCTGGTTGTCGGGGATTTCGTGGATGAAGCTGCGATCGATCTTGATGATGTCGATCGGGAATTTCTTCAGGTAGCTCAACGACGAATAGCCGGTGCCGAAGTCGTCCATGGCCAGGGTCAGGCCCAGTTGCTTGAGCTGGTCCAGCTGGCGGTGAGTGTCTTCGGTAGCTTCCAGCAGCAGGCCCTCGGTCAGCTCCAGCTCCAGCAGGTGCGGGGGCAGGGCTTCTTCCTTGAGGATATTGGCGATCGAGGCGACCAGGTCCGGATCGGAAAACTGCTTGGGCGAGAGGTTGATCGCCACCTGCAGGTTGCCCAGGCCCTCCAGGCGCAGCGTCTGGCTCATGCGGCAGGCCTGGCGGGCGATCCACTTGCCGATGGGGATGATCAGCCCGGTCTCTTCGGCGACGCTGATGAACTGGTCGGGGCGAATCATGCCCTTTTCCGGGTGGTTCCAGCGCAGCAGCGCTTCCAGGCCCAGCAGGCGGCCGCTGCGCAGGCACAGCTTGGGCTGGTAGAACACGTCCAGCTCGTTCTGGGTCAGGGCGCGGCGCAGGTTGTTCTCGACGAACAGCTTGTAGCTGGCTTCGGCATTGAGCGCTTCGGTGAACACCTGGACCTGGTGCTTGCCGTTGGCTTTGGCCTTATGCAGGGCCAGGCCTGCGTTCTTCATCAGCGTCTGCGGGTCGCGCCCGTGCAGCGGCGCGCAGGCCAGGCCCACGGAGCCGGTGACGTTGATCAGCTGGTTGTCGACGAACATCGGTTTGTCGAGGGTGCGCAGCAGTTGCTGGGCCACCTGCTGGCCGCTTTCAAGGTCGGTGTCTTCGAGCAGCACGGCGAATTCGTTACTGGCAAAGCGCGCCAGACTGCCGCCGGGGCTCAGGCTGTTGCGCAGGCGCCGGGCCAGGCTGATCAGCAGCTTGTCGCCGGTCTGGTGGCCGAGGCTGTCGTTGATCCGCTTGAAGTTGTCGATGTCCACCAGCAGCAGGCTGATCGGGCTGTCGCTGTCACGGGCGAAGCGCTCGTCGAGGTTGCGGATGAACGCCGGGCGGTTGCCCAGGCTGGTCAGGTTGTCGGTGTAGGCCAGGCGCTCGATGCGCTGCTGGGCCAGCTTGCTCTGGGTGATGTCTTCGTAGATGCCGATATAGTGGGTCAGTTCGCGATTGTCGCCGAACACCTTGGAAATCGACAGCTGGCCCCAGTAGGGCTCGAGGTTCTTGCGCCGGCTCTTGAACTCGCCTTGCCAGCTGTTGCCCATGGCCAGGCTCGACGGCGCGTCGAACAGCAGCTCGCTGAGGTTTTCCAGCGCCGGCAGCTCCGACAGGCGGTGGCCGTGGACTTCATCGGTGCTGTACTGGGTGATGGCGGTAAAGCTTGGGTTGACGTACTCGACCACACCGTCGCGGTTGACCAGCAAGAAGGCGTTGGCGCTTTGCTCGACGGCGCGCTGGAACAGGTGCAGGGCATTGGTCGCGGTGCGCCGGTTGTGGTTGTTGATGACCTGGGCGAACTGGTCGGCCAGCTCGCCAGCAAAGGCGATCTCATCGGTTTGCCAGGCCCGCGCCGAGCCGGTCTGCTCCAGGCACAGCACCCCGACCACCTGGCCATCGATGCGGATACTGGCATCGAGCATGGCGTTGATATCGCGTGGGCGCAGGCTCTCGGCCATGTCGCGGGTGCGCGGGTCGTGGGTGGCGTTGTGGGCGTCGATGGCGCGGCTGGTGTGCAGCGCTTCAAGGTAGTCGGGAAAACGGCTGGCGTCGATGGGCTCGGGCAGGCGGTATTCCTGGGTCGAACGGTAAAACGCCGAAATCGGCTGCAGTTGCTGCTCTTCCAGGTACCAGATGCTTGCGCAGTCGATCTTGTAGATCTCGCAGGCACTGCGGGTGATCAGCTCGGCGGCTTCGAGCAGCGAGTTGCTGGCGCTGTAGCGATGGCGCGCCAGGTGCAGGATCAGGTCCTGCTGGGCGCGCACTCGCTCCAGGTGCTCGAGCTGTTCCTGCTGGGCGCGCTGGTTGAGCTGCAGGGCGATCTGCAGGCGACTGTTGCGGGTCTCGAGGTCGGCGGCCGACAGGTCCGGGGTATCTCCCGGCTGGCTGTCGAGGACCATCAGGTAACCGCGCAGCAGTTGGCGGTTGTGCTGCTTGTAGGCCTCGCCCAGCTCCAGCAGGTGCAGCGGGCCCTGGCCGGTGTGCAGGGTGTAGCGCACCAGGTAATGCGGGCGCTGGGCCAGTTGCAGCTGGATGGCGTCGTGCAGTTTGTAGCGCGCTTCGGGCTCCATCAGGCTGGCGTAGGGCGAGCCGACCAGGGCGCAGAGTTCGACGGCGGCCAGGCCAAATTGCCGTTCGCAACCAGGGTCCAGATAGAGCAGCGCCCAGCTCGCCTCGTTCAGCCGCTCGAAACGCAGCATCCCGAGCCGCGAGGGCACGGGCAACTGCGTCACGACCTCGGCCACCATACGGCTGGCGGCATCAGGTTGGCTTTTCATCGAGAGCTCGCTTCAAGAAGGCTGTTCGCGCAAATAGAGCAATCTGCTACTACGCGTGTCGGCAAGGTTGCATCATGCGCTTGAGGCTGACAAGCGATACAGAGACCTCCGTACTAACTGTGTCGGCATTGGCGTAGGAATCTTAAGTCGGACACAGCGCATCGCGGGCTCAGCCCACTTCCACAGGACCTTTCCAGCAGATAAAAAAAGCCCCGCCAAAATGACGGGGTTGAGGTACGAGCGTGGCAGCTCGAAAAGGGAGCCTGTCTCCCCGGCAGGGGAGACAGGAAACAGCAATTACAACAGCATGGTGCGGATGTCGGTCAGCAGGTCGCCCAGGCGCTTGGTGAAGCGCGCAGCAGCAGCACCGTTGATCACGCGGTGATCGTAGGACAGCGACAGCGGCAGCATCAGCTTCGGCTGGAAGGCTTTACCGTCCCAGACTGGCTGGATGGTTGCCTTGGAGACACCGAGGATCGCCACTTCCGGCGCGTTGACGATCGGCGTAAAGCCGGTGCCGCCAATGTGGCCGAGGCTGGAAATGGTGAAGCAGGCGCCTTGCATGTCGTCGGCCGAAAGCTTCTTGGTCCGGGCTTTTTCTGCCAGGGCCGCCGCTTCGCCAGCCAGTTGCAGCAGGCTCTTCTGGTCGACGTTCTTGATCACAGGGACCAGCAGGCCGTCCGGGGTATCCACCGCGAAGCCGACGTTGACGTACTTCTTGCGGATGATCGCCTTGCCGCTCGGGGCCAGCGAGCTGTTGAAGTCCGGCAGTTCCTTGAGCAGGTGCGCGCACGCCTTGAGCAGCAGTGGCAGCACGGTCAGCTTGACGCCAGCCTTCTCGGCCACGGCCTTCTGGGCTACGCGGAAAGCTTCCAGCTCGGTGATGTCGGCGCTGTCGAACTGGGTCACGTGTGGCACGTTCAGCCAGCTGCGGTGCAGGTTGGTGGCACCAACTTGCATCAGGCGGGTCATCGGCACTTCTTCGATTTCGCCGAAGCGGCTGAAATCGACTTCCGGGATCGGCGGGATGCCTGCACCACCGGTGGCACCGGCGGCTGGAGCTTCCTTGGCCTTCTGCATCATGGCCTTGACGTAAACCTGCACGTCTTCTTTGAGCACACGACCGTGCGGGCCGCTGGCGGCAACCGCGCTCAGTTCGACGCCGAACTCACGGGCCAGCTGACGCACGGCAGGGCCGGCGTGAACCTTGGCACCGCTTGGTGCAGGGGCAGCGGCAGGCGCCGCTGCGGCCTCGGCTTTGGCAGCCGGAGCAGGTGCAGCAGCAGGTGCGGCTTCAGCCTTGGCGGCCGGGGCAGCAGCGGCAGGCGCTGGCGCCGGGGCAGCAGCGCCCTGGACCTTGAGCTTGAGGATGAAGTCGCCAGTGCCGACTTCGTCTTCAAGCTTGACGCCGATGCTTTCCACCACGCCGGCAGCCGGCGACGGGATTTCCATCGAGGCTTTGTCCGATTCCAGGGTGATCAGCGACTGGTCGGCTTCGACGCTGTCGCCGACCTTGACCAGCAGCTCGATGATCTTGGCCTTGCCCGAGGAGCCGATGTCCGGAACATGAATGTCCTGGACGGTTGCGGCAGCCGGTGCTGCGGCCGGGGCCGCCGGGGCCGGGGCAGCAGCAGGTTTTTCTTCGCCAGCAGGCGCTGCGGCAGGGGCGGCAGCCGCCGGGGCGGCAGCAGCGGCGCCCTCGACTTCCAGCTCCAGCAGTTCGTCGCCTTCTTTCAGACGGTCGCCCAGCTTGACCTTCAGGCTCTTGACCACGCCGGCCTTGGGAGCAGGGATTTCCATGCTCGCCTTGTCCGATTCCAGGGTCAGGATGCTCTGGTCGGCTTCAATACGGTCGCCAACTTTGACGAACAGCTCGATGACTTCACCTTCACCGCTGCCGATGTCAGGTACGCGAATGAGTTCGCTCACTTAAAAATACTCCTCAGCAGTCCAGTGGGTTGCGTTTGTCCGGGTCGATGCCGAACTTGGTGATGGCTTCAGCCACGACCTTCGGTTCGATATCGCCACGGTCAGCCAAGGCTTCCAGGGCAGCCAGCACCACGAAGTGGCGGTCGACTTCGAAGAAGTGACGCAGCTTCTTGCGGCTGTCGCTGCGACCGAAGCCATCGGTACCCAGGACTTTGAACTCTTTGCTCGGAACCCACTGGCGAATCTGCTCGGCGAACAGCTTCATGTAGTCGGTGGAGGCAATGACCGGGCCCTTACGGCCAGCCAGGCACTCTTCGACGTAGGTAACCTGAGGTTTCTGACCAGGCTTGAGGCGGTTGCTGCGCTCTACGGCCAGGCCGTCGCGACGCAGTTCGTTGAAGCTGGTAACGCTCCAGACGTCGGCGCCAACGTTGAACTCTTCACGCAGGATCTTCGCCGCTTCGCGAACTTCACGCAGGATGGTGCCGGAGCCCAGCAACTGAACGTGGTGCGCCGCTTCGCGGGTGTCTTCCTCGAGCAGGTACATGCCCTTGATGATGCCTTCCTCGACACCGGCCGGGATGGCTGGCTGCTGGTAGGACTCGTTCATCACGGTGATGTAGTAGAAGACGTCCTGTTGCTCTTCGGTCATCTTCTTCATGCCGTCCTGGATGATCACCGCCAGCTCGTAGCCGTAGGTCGGATCATAGGTGCGGCAGTTCGGGATGGTCGCGGCCAGCATGTGGCTGTGACCGTCTTCGTGCTGCAGGCCTTCACCGTTGAGGGTGGTACGGCCGGCGGTACCGCCGATCAGGAAGCCACGGGTGCGGCTGTCGCCAGCGGCCCAGGCCAGGTCGCCGATACGCTGGAAGCCGAACATCGAGTAGAAGATGTAGAACGGCAGCATCGGCTGGTTGTGGTTCGAGTACGAAGTACCGGCAGCGATGAAGGAGGACATGGCGCCTGCTTCGTTGATGCCTTCTTCGAGGATCTGGCCCTTTTTGTCTTCGCGGTAGAACATCACCTGGTCTTTATCGACTGGCTCGTAGAGCTGGCCGACGGACGAGTAGATGCCCAGCTGGCGGAACATGCCTTCCATACCGAAGGTACGGGCTTCGTCCGGGATGATCGGGACGATGCGCTGGCCGATTTCCTTGTCCTTGACCAGTTGCGCGAGGATCCGCACGAAGGCCATGGTGGTGGAGATTTCACGGTCGCCCGAGCCGTCGAGGATCGCCTTCAGGGTTTCCAGTGGCGGGGTCGGGATGCTGAAGCTCTTGGCGCGGCGCTGCGGCACGAAGCCACCCAGGGCGCTGCGGCGCTCGGCCAGGTAACGGGCTTCGGCGCTGCCTTCTTCAGGCTTGAAGAACGGCAGGTTTTCCAGCTCTTCGTCCTTGACCGGGATGTCGAAACGATCGCGGAAGTGACGCAGGCTGTCGACGTCGACCTTCTTGGTGTTGTGCGCGGTGTTCTTGGCTTCGCCAGCACCGGTGCCGTAACCCTTGATGGTCTTGGCCAGGATGACGGTCGGTTGCTCTTTGTGGTTGACCGCCTGGTGGTAGGCCGCATAGACCTTGTACGGGTCGTGGCCGCCACGGTTGAGCTTCCAGATCTCGTCGTCGGACAGGTCGGCGACCATGGCCTTGAGTTCTGGGGTGTTGAAGAAGTGCTCACGGACGAACGCGCCGTCCTTGGCCTTGTAGTTCTGGTACTCGCCGTCGATGACTTCGTCCATGCGACGCTGCAGGATACCGTCGACGTCCTTGGCCAGCAGTGGGTCCCAGAAACGGCCCCAGACCACTTTGTTGACGTTCCAGCCACCACCACGGAACACGCCTTCGAGTTCCTGGATGATCTTGCCGTTGCCGCGAACCGGGCCGTCGAGGCGCTGCAGGTTGCAGTTGATGACGAAGATCAGGTTGTCGAGCTTCTCGCGGCCAGCCAGCGAGATTGCGCCCAGGGATTCCGGCTCGTCGCACTCGCCGTCGCCCATGAAGCACCAGACTTTCTGCTTGCCTGCAGGGATGTAGCCGCGGCTTTCCAGGTACTTCATGAAGCGTGCCTGGTAGATCGCCTGGATCGGGCCCAGACCCATGGAAACGGTCGGGAACTGCCAGAAGTCAGGCATCAGCCATGGGTGCGGGTACGAAGACAGGCCCTTGCCATCGACTTCCTGGCGGAAGTTGTTCATCTGGTCTTCGCTGATGCGGCCTTCCATGAAGGCGCGGGCGTAGACGCCAGGCGAGGCGTGGCCCTGGAAGAAGATCAGGTCGCCGCCGTGTTCTTCGGTCGGAGCCTGGAAGAAGTAGTTGAAGCCGATGTCGTACAGGGTGGCACTGGAGGCGAAGCTCGAAATGTGGCCGCCCAGGTCCGAGTCTTTCAGGTTGGTGCGCATCACCATGGCCAGCGCGTTCCAACGGACCAACGAGCGAATGCGGCGTTCCATGAACAGGTCGCCAGGCATGCGTGCTTCGTGGGTAACGGGGATGGTGTTGCGGTATGGCGTGGTGATGGCATATGGCAGCTGAGAGCCACTACGGGTGGCCAGCTCGCCCATACGGGTCATCAGGTAGTGAGCGCGGTCTTCGCCTTCTTTGTCGAGAACCGACTCCAGGGCGTCCAGCCATTCCTGGGTTTCGACGGGATCGAGGTCTTGCATGGCTTGCTCCAGGGCGGAAAGGCTTCCAGAATCGGTTGCCTGAGTTTGCGACTGGCCTTTTGGGCAGACGACATAAAATTCTTGGATTACCGGAGAGTGTACCGGCGTTGTGTAGTTTTACTACAAATGAATCACCATTTCATGCTTTTGAAGTGATCGGGCAGTAGTAAAACTACACAAAAATGGCTCGTGGCCGCAGTTCGGGTTGTGGGAAAAATCGATACCGGTGGTTAAAAACAAGTTAAGAAAAGGTTTGCTGCGATGGTTTCTGCCAGAAAATCAGTTTTTACAGCTATTTCTAACTTTTGTACGACAGTCCAACCGTGGTCAGGGTTCCCCGGTCCGCTCGCTGCCAACCCAATCTCGCCGATCAAGGATAGACCATGAGCCTGCCTTTGCTGGCCGAACTGCCGGCCACCCTCACTGCCTTGGTCAGCCGTAACGAGCAATCGTTTCGTGCGGCTGTCGCCCTGCAGCCAGAACTGTCTGTTGCTGACTGGAACGCCGAGCGCTGGGCGCAGTTCGCCCGGGTGAGCGCGGCCAGTGATTTTGCCCTTGAACAGGTGCTGCGCGACCCGGCGATGCTGGTCGATCTGGCCGCCAGTGGCGAACTCGACCGGGCCTTTGCCGCGGGCCAGTTGTGCGCGCAGATCGCTGCCGCCAGCCAGGCCGCCGAGAGCGAGGACGAACTGGCGCGCAACCTGCGCCGCCAGCGCAGCCGCCAGCAGGTGCGGATCATCTGGCGCGACCTGACTCGCCAGGCCGACCTGGTGCAGACCTGCCGCGACCTGTCCGACCTTGCCGACGCCTGTATAGACCAGGCCTACAACTGGCTGTACCCGCGCCATTGCCAGCAGTTCGGCACGCCGATCGGCCATCGCAGCGGTGAGCCGCAGCACATGGTGGTGCTGGGCATGGGCAAGCTCGGCGCGGTGGAGCTTAATCTGTCGTCGGACATCGACCTGATCTTCGCCTTCCCCGAAGGCGGCGAAACCGAAGGGGTCAAGCGCTCGCTGGACAACCAGGAGTTCTTCACCCGCCTGGGCCAGAGGCTGATCAAGGCCCTGGACCCGATCACCGTCGACGGCTTTGTATTTCGGGTCGACATGCGCCTGCGCCCGTACGGCTCGGCCGGCGCCCTGGTGCTCAGCTTCAATGCTCTGGAGCAGTACTACCAGGACCAGGGCCGCGACTGGGAACGCTACGCGATGATCAAGGCGCGGGTGGTGGCCGGTGACCAGGTGGCCGGCGCGCAGTTGCTGGACCTGCTGCGGCCCTTCGTTTACCGGCGTTACCTGGATTTCTCGGCGATCGAAGCGTTGCGCACCATGAAGCAGCTCATCCAGCAGGAAGTGCGGCGCAAGGGCATGGCCGAGAATATCAAGCTGGGTGCCGGCGGCATCCGCGAAGTCGAATTTATTGCCCAGGCCTTCCAGTTGATTCACGGCGGGCGCGACCTGAGCCTGCAGCAGCGGCCGTTGCTCAAAGTGCTGTCGACCCTCGAAGGCCAGGGTTACCTGCCGCCGGCGGTGATTGCCGAGCTGCGCGAAGGCTATGAATTCCTGCGCTATACCGAACACGCGATCCAGGCGATTGCCGACCGCCAGACCCAGATGCTCCCGGACGATGAGCTGGACCGCGCGCGCATCGCCTTCATGCTCGGCTTTGCCGACTGGCCGAGCTTCCATGCGCAACTGATGCACTGGCGTGGGCGCATCGACTGGCACTTCCGTCAAGTGATTGCCGACCCGGACGAAGACGAGAATGAAGAAGGCGAAGTGATTGTCGGCGGCGAATGGCTGCCGCTGTGGGAAGAAGCCCAGAATGAAGAGGCCGCCTGCCGTCAGTTGCAGGACGCCGGTTTTGCCGACCCGCAAAAAGCCCTCAAGCAACTCGCCGGCTTGCGTGTCAGCCCGCAGTTGCGGGCCATGCAGCGCCTGGGGCGTGAGCGCCTCGATGCCTTTATTCCGCGTTTGCTGGCCCAAGCAGTGGAGCATGCCGACCCGGACCTGGTGCTGGAACGGGTGTTGCCGCTGGTCGAAGCGGTAGCCCGGCGTTCGGCCTACCTGGTGCTGCTCACCGAAAACCCCGGCGCCCTGCGCCGCCTGCTGACCCTGTGCGCCGCCAGCCCATGGATCGCCGAGCAGATCACCCGCTTCCCGCTGCTGCTCGATGAGTTGCTTAATGAAGGCCGCCTGTTCAGCCCGCCGCAGGCCCCGGAACTGGCCGCCGAGCTGCGCGAGCGGCTGACGCGCATCCCCGAGGACGATCTCGAGCAGCAAATGGAGGCCTTGCGCCACTTCAAACTGGCCCACAGCCTGCGCGTGGCCGCTTCAGAAATCGCCGGCAACCTGCCGTTGATGAAAGTCAGCGACTACCTGACCTGGCTGGCCGAGGCGATTCTCAACCAGGTGCTGGCCCTGGCCTGGCGCCAGACGGTCAGCCGTCACGGCCAGCCCAAGCGCAGCGACGGCAGCCTGTGCGACCCAGGCTTCATTATTGTCGGCTACGGCAAGGTTGGCGGCATCGAGCTGGGCCACGGCTCGGACCTGGACCTGGTGTTCATCCACGACGGCGACCCGCAGGCCGAAACCGATGGCGCCAAGCCGATCGACAGCGCGCAGTTCTTTACCCGCCTGGGCCAGCGCATCATTCACCTGCTGACCACCCAGACCAACTCCGGGCAGCTCTACGACGTGGACATGCGCCTGCGACCTTCGGGTGCGTCGGGGTTGCTGGTCAGCTCCCTGGGCGCCTTCGAGCGTTACCAGCAGAACGAAGCCTGGACCTGGGAGCACCAAGCCTTGGTCCGCGCCCGGGTGCTGGTCGGTTGCCCGCAGGTGGGCACGGCGTTCGAGGCGGTGCGCGCGCGCATCCTTGGCCAGGCCCGCGACCTGCCCAAGCTGCAGGCCGAGGTCAGCGAGATGCGCGCCAAGATGCGCGACAACCTCGGCACCAAGCTCAGCGCCGCCGGGACTGCGGCCAATGCTTTCGAGGCCGGCGTGCCCTTCGATATCAAGCAGGATGCCGGTGGTATCGTCGATATCGAATTTATGGTGCAATACGCCGCTTTGGCCTGGTCTCACGACCATCCGGCACTGTTGCGCTGGACCGACAACATCCGCATCCTCGAAGAGCTTGAGCAGGCCGGGCTGATGCCCGCCAGCGATGCCGTGCTGCTGCGCGAGGTGTACAAGGCGTTCCGTTCCGCCGCGCACCGCCAGGCCCTGCAAAAGCAGGCCGGGGTAATCGATGCCGGGCAGTTCGTCCAGGAGCGCCAGGAGGTGCGGCGGATCTGGTCGCAGCTGGGTTTGAGTTGAGCCATCGGCCAGGCGGTTCAGGCACCAGGACGCCTGCCACGACCACAGTACAGCCCGAGTGGCGTACACTGGTCGACATATAGCCTGAATATAAAGAGGGGAGGCCAGGCTGTTTGCGAACAGTTTGCAGCCTCCCTGATCGTTTCTGGATAAAGCATGAGAATTTTGATCATTGGCCCCAGCTGGGTGGGCGACATGGTAATGGCGCAGACCCTGTTCCAGTGCCTGAAGCAGCGTCACCCGGAATGTGTGATCGATGTGCTGGCGCCCGAGTGGAGCCGGCCGATCCTCGAGCGCATGCCTGAAGTGCGCCAGGCCTTGAGCTTCCCGCTCGGCCACGGCGCGCTGGAGCTTGCCACGCGCCGGCGTATCGGCAAGTCCCTGGCCGGCCAGTACGACCAGGCGATCCTGCTGCCCAACTCGCTGAAATCGGCGCTGGTGCCGTTCTTTGCCGGCATCCCCAAGCGTACCGGCTGGCGCGGCGAGCTGCGTTTCGGCCTGCTCAACGACGTGCGCAAGCTCGACAAGGCCAAGTACCCGCTGATGATCGAGCGCTTCATGGCCCTGGCCTACCCGGCCGGCGCCGAGTTGCCGCAGCCGTACCCGCGCCCGAGCCTGCAGATCGAAGCGCCGAGCCGCGACGCCGCCCTGGCCAAGTTCGGCCTGAGCCTGGATCGCCCGGTGTTGGCACTGTGCCCCGGTGCCGAGTTCGGCGAAGCCAAGCGCTGGCCGTCGGAGCATTACGCCAAGGTCGCCGAGACCAAGATCCGCGAAGGCTGGCAGGTCTGGTTGTTCGGCTCGAAGAACGACCACGCGGTCGGCGAGGCCATTCGTGCGCGGCTGATCCCGGGCCTGCGTGAAGAAGCAACCAACCTCAGCGGCGAAACCTCGCTGGCCGAGGCCATCGACCTGCTGTCGTGCAGCGATGCGGTGGTGTCCAACGATTCCGGGCTGATGCACGTGGCGGCGGCGCTGAACCGCCCGCTGGTGGCGGTCTACGGCTCTACTTCGCCGGGCTTTACCCCACCTTTGGCCGATCAGGTCGAGGTGGTGCGCCTGGGCCTGGAGTGCAGCCCATGCTTCGACCGTACCTGTCGCTTCGGCCATTACAACTGCTTGCGTCAGCTGGAACCGGAAGCCGTGGAAGCTGCGTTGCAGCGCCTGAACGGCCCGAGCCTGATCGACGTCATGGCCGAGGTCGACTAAGTGCGGGTACTGCTGATCAAGACCTCGTCCCTGGGCGATGTGATCCACGCGCTGCCGGCGCTGACCGACGCTGCCCGGGCGATCCCCGGCATCCGCTTCGACTGGGTGGTGGAAGAAGGCTTCGCCGAGATCCCCAGCTGGCACCCGGCAGTCGACACGATCATCCCGGTGGCCATCCGTCGCTGGCGCAAGAACCTCTGGCAGACCTTCAAGAGCGGCGAATGGCGCCAGTTCAAGCAGCGTCTGCGCGAGCGCAAGTACGATTTGGTGATCGACGCCCAAGGCCTGGTCAAGTCGGCCTGGCTGACCCGTTACGTCAAGGCGCCGGTGGCCGGCATGGACCGTTACTCGGCCCGTGAAGGGCTGTCCAGCCGCTTCTACGACCGGCGTTTGTCGGTCGAGCGCGGCCAGCATGCGGTAGAGCGGGTACGCCAGTTGTTTGCCCTGGCGCTGGGCTACAACCTGCCAGCAGGCCTGGGTGATTACGGCCTGGACCTGAACCGCCTGCAGTTGCCGCCGGCGGCGCCGTTCGTGGTGTTCCTGCACGGCACCACCTGGGCAACCAAGCACTGGCCGGAAGCCTACTGGCGCCAATTGGCCGAACGCCTTGGCCAGCAAGGCCTGCAGGTACGCTTGCCGTGGGGCAACCCGGCCGAACAGGCGCGTGCCGAGCGCATCGCCAAGGGCCTGGCCAACTGTCAGGTACTGCCCAAGCTCAACCTGGTGGGTGTCGCCCGGGTGCTGGCGGCGGCCAAGGCCTGCATTGCCGTGGACACCGGCCTCGGTCACCTGGCGGCGGCGCTGGATGTGCCGACCCTGTCGCTGTTCGGGCCGACCAACCCGGGGCTGACCGGGGCCTATGGCAAGTCCCAGGTGCACATCGCCAGCGATTTTGCCTGCGCGCCGTGCCTGCAGAAAAAATGTACCTACAAGCCGAGCGCTGATGACCAGCGCCGGTTCGATCTCAAACGCGAGTGGCCGCTGTGCTTCACTCGCCTGAATCCCGAGCGTGTGGCGAGCCAATTGCGCGCGTTGCTGCTGGCTGAGGATGTTCGTTGATGCAACTGGCTTTTGTTCTGTACAAGTATTTCCCCTTCGGTGGCCTGCAGCGCGACTTCATGCGCATTGCCCTGGAGTGCCAGCGTCGCGGTCATCAGATCCGCGTCTATACGCTGATCTGGGAAGGTGACGTGCCCGAGGGCTTCGAGGTGCTGGTGGCGCCGGTCAAGGCGCTGTTCAACCACCGGCGTAACGAGAAGCTCAGTGCCTGGATGCAAGCGGATCTGGCCAAGCGCCCGGTCGATCGCCTGATCGGCTTCAACAAGATGCCCGGGCTGGATGTCTACTTTGCTGCCGACGGCTGCTTCGAAGACAAGGCGCAGACCCTGCGTAATTCGCTGTATCGGCGTTGGGGCCGTTACCGGCATTTCGCTGAATACGAGCGGGCGGTGTTCGCCAAGGACGCCAAGACCGAGATCCTGATGATCTCCGAAGTCCAGCAGCCGCTGTTCATCAAACACTACGACACGCCGATCGAGCGCTTCCACCTGCTGCCACCCGGCATCAGCCAGGATCGCCGGGCGCCGGGCCAATGCCGCCGAGATCCGCGCCGAGTTCCGCCGCGAATTCGACCTGAAAGACGATCAGCTGCTGCTGGTGCAGATCGGTTCGGGCTTCAAGACCAAGGGCGTCGACCGCAGCCTCAAGGCCCTGGCCGCCTTGCCGTCGGCCTTGCGCAAGCGCACGCGGCTGATGGTCATCGGCCAGGACGACCCCAAGGTGTTCCAGTTGCAAAGCGCGACCCTCGGCCTGACCGAGCAGGTGCAGTTCCTCAAGGGCCGCAGCGATATTCCGCGATTCCTGCTCGGCGCCGACCTGCTCATTCACCCGGCCTACAACGAAAACACCGGCACCGTGCTGCTTGAAGCACTGGTCGCCGGGCTGCCGGTGCTGGTCTCGGCCGTGTGCGGCTATGCCCATTACATCGCCGAGGCCGACAGCGGCCTGGTGCTCGATGAGCCGTTCGCGCAGGAGCAGCTCAATCGCTACCTGCAACGCATGCTCGAAGACGGCCCGGCCCGCGTCGACTGGGCGCGCAATGGCCTGGCATTTGCCGATACCGCCGACCTCTACAGCATGCCCGAGCATGCCGCCGACGTGATCCTGGCGCAGGAGCGCGCATGAAACTGATATTGGCTGAGCCGTTCAAGCGCCTGTGGGCCGGGCGTGATGCCTTCGAGGCCGTCGAGGCCTTGCAGGGCGAGGTGTACCGCGAGCTGGAAGGCCGCCGTACCCTGCGCACCGAGGTCGAAGGCCGTGGCTATTTCGTCAAGATTCACCGCGGCATCGGCTGGGGCGAGATCTTCAAGAACCTGTTCACCGCCAAGCTGCCGGTGCTCGGTGCCGGCCAGGAATGGCAGGCTATCCAGCGCCTGCACCAGGTGGGCGTGCCGACCATGACCGCGGTTGCCTATGGCGAACGTGGCGACAACCCGGCGACCCAGCATTCGTTTATCGTCACTGAAGAGCTGGCACCGACCGTCAGCCTTGAAGACTTCAGCATCGACTGGCTCAAGCAACCGCCGCAGCCACGCCTCAAGCGTGCGCTGATCGCTGAAGTGGCGCGTATGACCGGCATGATGCACCGCGCCGGGGTCAACCACCGCGACTGCTACATCTGCCACTTCTTGCTGCACACCGACCGGCCGGTGACGGCCGATGACTTCAAGTTGTCGGTCATCGACCTGCACCGCGCCCAGACCCGGGCGAAAATCTCTCGCCGCTGGCGTGACAAGGACCTGGCCGCGCTGTACTTCTCGGCGCTGGACATCGGCCTGACCCGGCGCGACAAGTTGCGCTTCTTGCGGGGCTACTTCCAGCAGCCGCTACGCCAGATCCTGGCTGAAGAAGCGGGGCTGCTGGCCTGGCTGGAAGGCAAGGCGCGCAAGCTCTACGAGCGTAAACAACGGTACGGAGACGCGCTCTGATGGCGGGTTGGAAACTGGAGCCTGCGTATCAGGCCCTGGCGACGGATTTTGGCAGTATCGACGCGGTATTCGCCCTCAAGGGCGAGCGCCTGACCCACGACCCGCTGAGCGAAGTGATCCGGGTCGAGCGCGACGGGGTCAACTATTACGTCAAACGCTATACCGGCGCCGGCAAAGGCTTGCGCCGCTACCTCGGGCGGCCGCGGATCAAGGCTGAATGGCAGAACCTCAAGCAGTTCGCCAAGTGGGACATTCCCACCGCCGAAGTGGTCGCCTTCGGTCATGAGCGCAATGGCCTGGCGTTCGGCCGCGGGGCGATGATCACCCGCGAGCTGCCGCGCACCGAAGACCTTTCGGCCCTGGCCGAGCGCAACGATGCGCGCCTGGCCGATCGCGCCTGGGTCGATCACATCAGCCGTCAGCTGGCCCGCCATACGCGGATCATGCATGACCATCACTTCACCCATAACGACCTGAAGTGGCGCAACCTGCTGGTGGACGACCAGGCCACGCTATTCTTCATCGACTGCCCGACCGGCGATTTCTGGTGGGGCTTCATGCTGCGTTACCGCATCACCAAAGACCTGGCGTGCCTGGACAAAGTGGCCAAGTATCACTTGTCCAACACCCAGCGCCTGCGCTTTTACCTGCAGTACCGCGGGCGCGAGCGTCTGAATGAATCGGACAAGCGCCGCATTCGTCATGTGGTGACGTTTTTCGAGGGACGCGAATGACTGATTTTCTTGCCGGTGCCGATAAGGCACTGCTTGAGCGCCATGGCCTCAACGGTTTCGACCAGCTCTGGGCCCTGCAGCTCGATGCGGTGGATGAGCCCAACACCGGCCGTGGCGGCTGGAGCAGCGTCTATCGCCTGGAACTTGAAGGCAAGGGCTACTACCTCAAGCGCCAGAGCGACTACCTGACCCGCACGTTGCACAAGCCGTTTGGCGAGCCGACCTTCGCCCGCGAGTTTCGCAATATCAGCCGCTACCAGAAGCTCGGCATTCCCGCATTGCAGGCGGTGTATTACGGCGAGCGCAAGGTTGAAGGCGAGCGCCGGGCGATCCTCATGACCCGCGCCCTGGATGACTGGAGCGACCTCGACAGCCTGCTGGCGCAGTGGCCACAGCTGGACATCGGCCAGCGCCAGGGCATCCTGCGCGCCTGCGGGCAGCTGGCGCGCACCCTGCACGCGGCCAACCAGGTGCATGGCTGCTTTTATCCCAAGCATATCTTCCTGCGCACCCGCAGCGACGGCTGGTTGGCGCAACTGATCGACCTGGAGAAAACCCGGCCGTTGCTGCTGGGCATGCGCGACCGCCTCAAAGACCTTGAGCCGCTGTTACGCCGGGCGCCGATCTGGAGCGAGGTCGAAGTGCGGGTGATGCTCTCGTCCTACCTGGACCAGCCCAGCGACAGCCCGCTGGTCGATACCTGGCTGCAGCGCCTGACGCGCCGCCGCCGTGAGAAAGAGGCTCGCTGATGCGTTTGTCTGAACTCAAGGATGCCGGGCGCAGCCCGGACCTGCCACTGAACATCAGCCTGGCCGACGCCGCTGGCAGCGCCGAGCTGCAATTGCTCAGCCTGTTGCGGGTGTTGCCCGGCCAGCGATACGTCGGCGCCGGGATCTGGCGCGGCAAGCCGGTGTTGGCCAAGTTGCTGGTTGGTAGCAGCGCCGCCCGGCATTTTCAACGCGAGCTGGACGGCGCACGGCTGCTGGCCGCGCAGGGCCTGACCACGCCGTTGCTGCTGGCCGATGGCTTGCGCGAAGGCGAGGGTGGCTGGCTGCTGTTCGAGTTTCTCGAAAACGCGCAAAGCCTGGCCGATGCCTGGGCGCAGGTCGAAGCCCTGCCGCCGCTGGCCGATGAACAGCACCTGGTACTTGGCGAAGCGCTGACCGCCGTGGCGCAGATGCACGCCAAGGGCCTGTGGCAGGACGACCTGCACCTGGACAACCTGCTGCGTCACGACGGCCAGCTGTATCTGATCGATGGCGCCGGGATCAAGGCCGAAACCCTCGGCCAGCCCCTGTCGCGCCAACAAGTGCTACACAACCTCGGGGTGCTGTTCGCCCAGTTGCCCAAGCGCCTGGAGCCTTTTATCGAAGAGCTGCTGGTGCACTACCTGCTGGCCAACGCCGAGCACGCCTTGCCGCTCGAAGCACTGCAAAAGCAGATCGACAAGGTGCGCAGCTGGCGCTTGAAGGACTACCTCGACAAGGCCGGGCGCGAGTGCACGCTGTTCAGCGTCGAGCGCGGCCCGTCGGGCCTGCGTTCGATCCGCCGCACTGAAGTGGCCGCCATGCTGCCAGTGCTGGAGCAGGCCGATGCGCTGATCGACCAGGGCCACCTGTACAAGACCGGCGGCGCTGCCAGTGTCGCGAAAGTCGAGGTCGATGGCCGGCCGCTGGTGCTCAAGCGCTACAACATCAAGAACACCGCCCACTGGTTCAAGCGCTTCTGGCGTCCGAGCCGGGCCTGGCATTCGTGGGTCGAAGGGCATCGCCTGGAGTTTCTCGGCATTGCCACGCCCAAGCCGCTGGCGGTGCAGGAGCTGCGCTTCATGGGCTTGCGCAGCCGCGCCTACCTGGTTACCGAGTATGCCGATGGCCCGGATTTGCTGGCCTGTTTTGCGCCTTATGTCGAGTCTGGCGAGGTGCCAGAGGAGCAGTTGCAGGCCCTGCAACAGCTGCTTGGGCAACTGATCCACGAGCGCATCAGCCATGGCGACATGAAAGGCCACAACCTGTTTTGGCAGGACGGCCAATGGTCGTTGATTGACCTCGATGCCATGTGCCAGCACGCCACCCAGATGAGCTTCGCCCAGGCTTTCGCCCGCGACCGCGCGCGGCTGTTGCGTAACTGGCCCGCTGGCAGTGCGCTGTACAAGCGGCTGGATGAGTGCCTGCCGAAGCTGGTGAGCTAATCAAGCGCTTCGCGGGTCAAGTCGAGTCGTCGCACCGCCGCTCCTACAGGACCCATGCTGTGGGAGCGGGCTTGACCCGCGATAGCTATCTCGCCAAGCCTCGCAAACTGTAAAGGGCCGGCAGCCCCAGCCCTACCCAGGCCAGTGCATCCCACCAGCCATCGCCGAGCAGGGCAGCAAACAGCCCTAGCGCGCCCAGCAGGGCAATGACTGTCGGTATGGCGAATACGCTCCAGAAACCTGACGACTTGCGCTTCATTGCAGCGTCTCCATCTGCGCCGCAACCAGCGGCTTGCTGGCCGGCCGGCGCACCACCCAAAGGTACACGCCGCTACCCAGGACGATGATGGTCAGCACATCCAGCACTGCCCAGAGGATCTGCATTGGCCGGCCGCCGTAGTCACCAAAGTGCAGCGGCTGCGACAGGCCCATGGCGTCCATGTACCAGGGGCGGTCGCCGATGGCGGTGACTTGCAGGTTGCTCGCGTCGATCAGCACCGGCGTCAGCAGGTGCGCGGTCAGGTGGGTGCTGCCTTTCATGAACACCGCATAGTGGTGCTCGCTGGAGAAACGCGTACCGGGGAAGGCGATGAAGTCCGGCTGCATGCCCGGTGCGGCGTCGGCGGCGATATCCAGCACACGGCTGACCGGTGCCAGTTCGGTCAGCGGCGGTGCATCGCGGTAGGGCGCAACCATCGCCGTCAGGCTGTCGTTGCGCCAGGCGGCGATGACCAGGTCCGACAGCGCGCTGATCACCCCGGTGACGCCCACCACCAGCGCCCAGGTCAGGGTGACGATGCCGATCAGGTTGTGCAGGTCGAGCCAGCGCAGACGCGTGGATTTGTCGTTGCGCACCGTAGCGAACTTCAGCCGGCGCATGAACGGCGCATAGAGCACCACGCCAGAGATGATCGCCACCACGAACAACAGCCCCATGAACGCCAGCAGCAGTTTGCCGGGCAGGCCGGCAAACATGTCCACGTGCAGGCGCAGCATGGTCATCATGAAACCGCCGTTGGCCGAAGGCATTTCCACCGCTTCACCGCTGCGCGCATCGAGCATGAAGGTGTGCGACGAGTTCGGCTCGGTACCTGCGGTAGCGGCCATGATCGCGACCACGCCGTTGCGGTCGTCTTCATCCCAGCCGAAGTACTGCATCACTTCACCGGGGCGATGGGCCTGGGCCTTGAGCACCAGTTCCTGCAAGTCGAGCCTGGGCGTGTCGGCCGGCATCTCCTTGAGCTCGGGGGCATCGCCCAGCAGGTGGTCGATCTCGTGATGAAAGATCAGCGGCAAGCCGGTGACTGCCAGCATCAGCAGGAACAGGGTGCAGATCAGGCTGGTCCAGGTATGCACGAAGGACCAGCGGCGGATGGTTCGGCTGTTCATCCGCGGCCTTAGAACTTGTAGTTGACGCTGGCAACCACGTTGCGCTCGTCACCGTAGTAGCACCAGTAACCGTCGCAGTTGGCCAGGTAGTCCTTGTTGAACAGGTTCTTGGCCTCGACGGCGACGGTCATGCCTTTGAGCGTGCTGACCTTGCGGCCCAGGTCGTAGTGCACCGAGGCGTCGTAGACGGTGTAGGAGCCGACATAGCCCAGATCGGTGTTGGTGGTGTTGCCGTAGTTGTCACCGACATAGCGCACGCCACCGCCGACGCCGAAGCCGTCGAGCAGGCCGTTGTGCCAGGTGTAGTCGGCCCACAGGGTCGCCTGGTTGCGCGGGATCAGGGCCATGCGGTTGCCTTGCTCGTTGGCCGCACCCTTGAGGATCTCGGTATCGGTGTAGCTGTAGGAACCGATCACCTTGAGGTTCTCGGTCACCTGGGTGGTGGCTTCCAGTTCCAGGCCGCGGACCTGCAACTGGCCAACCTGCTGGGTAATGTTGCCTTCGGTGACTTTCACGTTGTCCTGGCGCAAGTCATACACGGCAGCGGTGTAGAGGTTCTTGCTGCCCACCGGCTGGTACTTGATGCCGACTTCGTACTGGCGGCCTTCGGTGGGTTTGAACGAGTCAGTGGAGGCGACGGCGGCGCCGGTGGTCGGCTGGAACGACTCGGTGTAGGAGATGTACGGGGTTACGCCATTGTCGAACACGTAGCTCAGGCCGATGTTGCCGGTGAAGGCCTTGTCGCGCTCGGTGCTGGTGGCATCGTTCTGGTTGTGGAAGGTGGTGCCGGTGTGCACCCAGTCTTCACGCCCGCCCAGGGTCAGGCGCCAGTTGTCGAGGGCGATCTGGTCCTGAATGTAGAAGCCGGTCTGGCGGGTTTTCTGGCCGTAGTCGTACATGGTGAAGTACGACACCTTGGAGAAGTCCTGGCCGTACGGCGGGTTGATCACGTTGCCTGGCGGCACGCTGAAGGCCAGGCCGTAGTCCCAGCGGTAATTGGTGTTCGAGCGCTGGTGATCGAGGCCGATCAGCAGGGTGTGGCTCAGGGCGCCGGTCTGGAAGTCGGCCTGGAAATTGTTGTCGACGGCGAACTGGCTGATGTCTTCGTTGACGATGCCGGTTTCACGCGGGACGCTGCCGTCTGCTTCGACCAGGCCGTTGTTCATGGTCGCGACGTTGATGCCCTGGAACGACAGGTCGCTCTTGGTATAGCGCAGGTTCTGACGGAACTGCCAGACATCGTTCAGACGGTGCTCGAAGGCATAGCCCAGGGCGTAGTAGGTGCGATCGTAGAACTCCCAGTCCGGGTCACCGAGGTTCTTGTGGTGGGAGATGTCGCCAGCCGGCGAGCCCAGCTTGGTGCCCTGCAGCGGCAGGAACTGGCCGCTGATACCGGTGTCGTCACGGGTGAACTGGGTGATGAAGGTCAGGCTGGTGTCTTCATCCATGTTCCAGGTCAGGCTGGGCGCGAGGTTGTAGCGCTTGTCTGGAACGTGGTCGGTCGGTGCGCCGCTGTCGCGTACCACGCCGCTGACGCGATACAGGAACTGGCCGTCGTCATCGATCTTGCCGGTGCTGTCGAAGTTGATCTGGCGGTGGTTGTTGCTGCCAACCTGGGCTTCGACCTGGTGGGCGCTTTCAGCCTGGGGGCGACGGCTGACCATGTCGAGCATGCCGCCGGGCGGGGTCTGGCCATACACCGACGAGGCCGGGCCGCGCAGCACGGCAATGCGCTCAAGGTTCCACGGCTCGACCTTCGGGTTGGCGAACGAGCCTTTGGGCAAAGGCAGGCCGTCGAGGAACTGGGTCGGGTCGAAACCGCGCACCCGCAGCCAGTCGGCGCGGGTGTCGGAGCCATAGCCGCTGCTTTGTACGCCAGCGGTGTAGCGCAGGGCGTCGTTGAGGTTGAGAACCTGGCGGTCGTCCAGTTGTTCACGGGTGATCACGCTCATCGAGCGGGGTGCTTCAACGATCGGGGTGTCGGTTTTGGTACCAGCGGCGGTGCGCGTGGCGGTAAAACCGGTGGCCGGGCCCCAGGCGCTTTCGTAGTCGCTGCGCGCGTTGACGCTGGTTTCCGGCAGCGCCAGGGTGCCCTCGGGGGTGGCGATCAGACTGTAGGTGCCGGCGCTGCTCTGCTGCAGTTGCAGGCCGGTGCCGCGCAGGGCCGCTTGCAGGGCGCCGACGCCATCGTACTGGCCGTTGACCGGCGCCGAGGTGCGGCCGCTGGCCAGGCTCGGGTCCAGGGCCAGAGCGATGCCAGCCTGGCTGGCGATCTGGTTGAGCGTGGTCGACAGCGGCGCGGCAGGCAGGTTGTAGCTGCGCAGGGTGGCCGATTGCTCGGCAGCGATCAGCGGGCTGCTCGCCAGAGGTGCTGTCAGGGCAATGGCCACGGCCAGCAGACCGGGACGCAGGAAGTTCTCAAAAGCGCGGGACATACAGCGGCTCCTCGACGGAAGTAAGTGCTAACTAGCTTCCTTGCCGAGTGAGTTGGAAAAAGTGTCAGGGGTTAGTGAAAATAATTTTGATTTTTATTTCACGCTGCTCGCCGGCGTATCGCTTTTAGCCACCACCGTCACCCACCACGGCGTGCGCTGCTCGATCTGCACCGGCAAGGTCGGTAGCAACGAGGTCAGTGCCAGGTCGATATCATTGAGCGGGAAGCTGCCGGTAATGCGCAGGTCGGCCACATCCGTAGCAACCCCCAGGTGCCCGCTGCGGTAACGCCCCAGCTCCTCGACCAGATCGGCCAGGCGCACGTTGTCGACCACCAGCATGCCGCGGGTCCAGGCATCGGCTCCGGCGGCCAGGCCGTCGGCGCGGCCCAGGCGGTCGTGGTTCATCAGCACCTGCTGGCCTTCCTTGAAAATCTGCTCGTCGCCGCTGTCTTGCGGGCGCGCCGCTACTGCCGACTGCAGCACGCTCAGGCGTGTGCCCTGATCTTCGAGCTTGACCAGGAAGCGCGTTCCCAGGGCACGCAGGCGACCGTCTTCGGTGGTGACTACAAACGGACGATCGTCCTTGTGGCCGGTCTCGATGGAGATTTCGCCTTCGTGCAGGACGATCAGGCGCTGTTTCTCGTCGAAGCGGATATCCACCGCCGAATGGGTGTTGAGGCTGATCAGGGTGCCGTCGGTGAGGCGCAAGGTACGCTGCTCGCCGGTGCCGGTGCGCTGGTCGGCCAACCAATAGCCCAGCGATTGATGGGCACTGACCCAGCTCAGCAGGCCGACCACCAGCACCAGGCTGGCCAGGCCGCTGCCCAGCTTGCGCACCCGCTGGCGCAGGCCGGCGCGTGATTGCAGCAGGGCCTGGCGCGCAGGGCCGGCAGCGGCGCTGAAGCGCTGGTCGAGCATGCCCAGTTGCAGCCAGGCACGGGCGTGCTCTTCGCTGGCGGCGTGCCAGCGGGCGAACTCGGCGCGCTCATCGGCGCTGCCGCTGCCCGAGTCCAGGCACAGCTGCCAGGCGATCGCGGCATCCAGTACCCGCGCCGAAACCGGCTTGCTGTTCATGTCGGCTCACCGTACAGCGCCACGTAGCACTGGCGCATGCCCTGGGCCAGGTACTGGCGCACCCGCGACACGGAAACCCCCAGACGCTCGGCGATCTCGCCATGGCCCAGGCCGTCCAGGCGGTTGTACAGGAACGCCGCCCGGGCTTTGCTCGACAGCTTGCCGAGCAGGCGGTCGATGGCCTTGAGGTCTTCGAGGATCAGGTGCTGTTCTTCCGCAGAGGGCTGTTCGGCTTCGGGGATGAGCATCAGTTCGGCCAGGTACGCCTGTTCCAGTGCCGCGCGGCGAAAGTGGTCGAACAGCAGGCCCTTGGCAATGGCCAGGAGGAACGCCCGGGGTTCGCGTGGCGCCGGCAATTGCTCGCGCCCGAGCAGGCGCACGAAGGTGTCCTGGCTCAGGTCTTCGGCGCGCTCGGCGCAGGCGATGTTGCGCCGCAGCCAGGCGAGCAGCCAACTGCGATGGTCGCGGTAAAGCGTACCGACCAGCTCAGTGTGTGGGCTTTGCACAGACGACAAGGCGTTCCCCGAAAAGATGCGTTAACTAACGAGAATTATTCGCGATTGTCGCAGAAGCTCCCCATTAGACGCAATTCACGCTCATCGGATGATGCTTAAAAGCCATGACTTTGTTGCCGCCGCCTGCGCAGGCGGTGCAACTGCTGGTCGAGCAAGGCCGGGCTGTCCAGCTGCTGGCGGCGGGCCTGGCTGAACAGAATCAGCGCCAGCTCGGCGGTGACCATGGCATCGGCGCTGGCGTTGTGCCGTTCGGCGGCCTCAAGGCCAAAGTAGGCGGTCCAGTCATCCAGCCCGGCTTCACGCAGGGTGATCTGCGGGTTGAGCAGCGGTGCCAGCTCGGCGACATCGAAGAACGGATGCTGCAGGCGATAGCCCAGGTGGTCCTTCAGCGCTCGGCTAAGCATGCGTTGATCGAACGGTGCATGAAACGCCAGCAGCGGGCTGTCGCCGATAAAGTCCATCAGCTCCAGCAGCGCCTGGGCTGGATCACTGCCAGCGGCGATGGCGCTGGGGCCCAGGCCGTGGATCAGCACACTGGAGGTGAGCTTGTGGTCCCGCTGGTGCAGGGTGCGTTCGAACTGCTGGCTGAAGTCGATGGCACCGTCTTCGATCACCACCGCGCCAATCGACAGCACCTGGTCGCGGTTGAGGTTCAGGCCGCTGGTTTCCAGGTCGAGCACCACCCAGCGCTGCTGGCGCAGGCTGTGTTCGGCCAGCGGCGCGGGGGCTGTCAGTTGCTCCACGCGCTGGCGCAGGTGCTCGTCGAGCCGCGGTTGGCTGGGGCGCAGCCAGGCAAACAGGCTCATAGCTGGTACCGCAGGGCCAGGCTGCTTTGCAGGCGCTGGGCCTGGCGCAGCGACTCGCGCAGGATGCGCCGGTCCAGGTGGTTGAGGCTGTCGGGGTCGACCCGGTTGGAGTAGGGCAGGTTCTGCCGGCTTTGCAATTGATGTTGCTGCATGCGGGTTTGCTGAATGAAGTGGTAGGCCTCTTCATAGGCGGCGCCGTCGAGCGGGTCGATCACTTGCCTGGCCACCAGTTGGCGCAGGCGCTCCAGGGTGTTGTTGGCGCCGATGCCGTTGGCCAGGGCCAGTAACCGTGCGCCATCGACGAACGGCGTCAGGCCCTGGACCTTGAGGTCGAGAGTGGCGGCCTTGTCGTTACCCTGGCGGGTCAGCACGAACTCCCGGAAACGTCCCACCGGCGGGCGCTGGCGCAGGGCATTATCGGCCATCATGCGCTGGAACAGGCGGTTGTCGGCTACCTGCTCGAGGATGCTCTGGCGCAGTTGCTCACAGGCCTGTTCGTCGCCCCAGACCACCCGCAGGTCGAAGTAAATGCTCGACGCCAGCAGGTTTTGGGGCGTGGCTTCGCGAATGAAAGCGGCAAAGCGCCGTGCCCATTCGGCGCGGGACAGGCACAGCTCGGGGTTGCCGGCCATGATGTTGCCCTTGCACAGGCTGAAGCCGCATTGCGCCAGGCCCTGATTGATGTGCTGGGCCAGCGGCAACAGGCGCCCGCGTAGTTCGGCGGCATGGGCGGCATCGCGGGCTTCGAAGAGGATGCCGTTGTCCTGATCGGTGTGCAGGGTCTGTTCGCGGCGGCCTTCGCTGCCGAAGCACAGCCAGCTGAAGGGCACGCCCGGGTCGCCCTTGTCTTCGATGGCCAGCTCGATCACCCGGCACACGGTGTGGTCGTTGAGCAGGGTGATGATCTGGGTGATCTGCGTCGAAGACGCGCCATGGGCGAGCATGCGTTCAACCAGCTGGCTGATTTCGCCGCGTAGCGATACCAGGTTTTCGACCCGGCTGGCGTGGCGGATGGTGCGCGCCAGGTGCACCAGGTCGACACGTTGCAGGGAGAACAGGTCCCGCTCGGACACCACGCCGCACAAGCGCCGCTCTTCGACCAGGCAGACGTGGGCGATATGCCGCTCGGTCATGGCGATGGCGGCGTCGAAGGCGCTGGCTTGCGGGCTCAGGTAGAACGGCGCGGCGGTCATGTGCCGGCTGATTGGCTGAGCGAAGTCGGCGCTGGCATCGGCCACCACCTGGCGCAGGTCGCGCAGGGTGAAGATGCCGATGGGAAAGCGCTGCTCGTCGACGATGACAATGCTGCCGACCTGTTGCTCGTGCATCAGCCGCACCGCTTCACGCAACGGCGTGGCCGGGTCGCAGACTACCGGGTGACGCATGGCCAGCTCGCCCAGGCGGGTGTTCAGTGAATACTGGTTGCCGAGGGTTTCCACCGCGCGGCGCTGGACCTGCTGGTTGACCTGGTCGAGCAGGCTGCTGACCCCGCGCAGGGCGAAGTCGCGGAAGGCTTCGGACAGGGTGAACAGGCGGATGAACGCGGCCTTGTTCAATTGCAGGCAAAAGGTATCTTCGCCGGCCAGGTGTTCGGTACGGGTCGCCCGTTCGCCGAGCAGGGCGGCGAGCGGGAAGCACTCGCCGCTGGTGATCTCGAAGGTGGTTTCGGTGCCCGGGCGGCTTACGTGCTGACGCTCACCGACCACCCGGCCCTGCTTGACGATGTAGAAGTGCTCGACCGGGCCGTCGCTGGGCTTGATGATGCTGTCATTGGCCGCATAGAAGCGCAGTTGGCACTGTTCGACGAGAAACGCCAGGTGGGCGTTCTCCATCTGATTGAAGGGTGGAAAGCGTTGCAGAAACTGCATGGTCCCCTGGATGTTCTGCATGACTGCAGTCTTTCCTGCCTGGGCGAAGGCGTCCTTTTTGCTCATGAGCATTACCGCGTCTTTGTGTCGAGCTGTGACCATCGACCTTGTTGTTTTCGTTGTTCATGGTCGGCCGCGGGCTGCTCAGTGCCCATTGGACGTAAGTCTATAAACTGCGTCAGGCTGTTGAAGCGTTGCGTCATGTGTCAATTTGCCGACGAAAGGCAGTTTGCAAGTAATCTCAATGCGGTCTGAACTTGATTCACAGGACATTTTGCAGGTCATTGATGATGAGACAGCCATGTCCGACCACGAAGACATACTGAGCGAAGCCGAGCGCAAAGCCCTGGCATCGGTGATTGCGCCTGAGGCTGCGCCGCCCAAGGTTTTGATCGTCGACGACAACCGTGTGGCCCGCGATGCCCTGGCCAGGTACCTGAGTTCAAAACGCATCAAATGCCTGACCGCCAACAGCGGCAAGCAGGCGCTGGAGTGCCTGGCCAAGGAGCGCGGTATCGGTCTGGTGATCACCGACCTGCGCATGGGCTCGTTCGGTGGGCTTGAGCTGATACGTCAGATTCGCGAATCGGAGCGCGCGGCGATGCCGATCATCATCGTCTCAGGGGCTGCGGATGTGAAAGACGCCATCGAGGCGATGCACTTGAGCGTCGTCGACTTTCTGCTCAAGCCGATCGATCTGGACAAGCTGGTGGGGTTGGTGCGCAGGGAACTGGGGATAGGCTGAAGCCATCACGGGTCAAGTCGGATCGGCGCACCGCCGCTCCGACTTGACCCGCGATGAAGACAACGCGATTACAGGCCGTTCCGGGCCTTGAACTCGCGACGACGACGATGCAGCACCGGCTCGGTGTAACCATTCGGTTGCTTGCTGCCTTCGACGACCAGCTCAACCGCCGCCTGGAAGGCGATGTTGTTGTCGAAGTCCGGAGCCAGCGGGCGGTACAGCGGGTCGTTGGCGTTCTGCTTGTCGACCACCGGCGCCATGCGCTTGAGGCTCTCCAGAACCTGCGCTTCGCTGACCACGCCGTGACGCAGCCAGTTGGCCAGCAACTGTGCGGAAATCCGCAGGGTGGCGCGGTCTTCCATCAGGCCGACATCGTTGATGTCCGGCACCTTCGAACAACCGACACCCTGGTCGATCCAGCGCACCACGTAACCGAGGATGCCCTGAGCGTTGTTGTCCAGTTCGTTGCGCTTTTCTTCGTCCGACCAGTTGGTATCGGTCGCCAGCGGGATGGTCAGGATGTCATCGACCGAAGCCGGTGTACGCTTGGCCAGTTCCGCCTGACGGGCGAACACATCAACCTTGTGGTAGTGCAGGGCGTGCAGCGCGGCAGCAGTCGGCGACGGTACCCAGGCGGTGTTGGCACCGGCCAGCGGGTGGGCGATCTTCTGCTCGAGCATGTCGGCCATCAGGTCCGGCATGGCCCACATACCTTTACCGATCTGGGCGCGGCCTTGCAGGCCGGTGGCCAGGCCGATATCGACGTTGGAGTTTTCGTAGGCGCCGATCCACTTCTGGGTCTTCATGGCGCCTTTGCGCACCACGGCGCCGGCTTCCATGGAGGTGTGGATTTCGTCACCGGTACGGTCGAGGAAGCCGGTGTTGATGAACACCACGCGCTCGCTGGCCGCCTGGATACAGGCCTTGAGGTTGACCGTGGTGCGGCGCTCCTCGTCCATGATCCCGACTTTCAGGGTGTTGCGCTTGAGGCCCAGGGCATCTTCGATGCGGCCGAACAGCTCGTTGGTGAACGCAGCTTCTTCCGGGCCATGCATCTTCGGTTTGACGATGTACATGGAGCCGGTGCGGCTGTTCTTGCGGCTGGTGTTGCCATTGAGGTTGTGCATCGAGGCGAGGCTGGTAACCAGGCCATCGAGGATGCCTTCCGGCACTTCGTTGCCGTCCTTGTCGAGGATGGCGTCGATGGTCATCAGGTGCCCGACGTTACGCACGAACAGCAGCGAACGGCCGTGCAGGCTGACCGAACCACCGTTAGGCGCGGTGTATTCGCGGTCCGGGTTCATGGTCCGGGTGAAGGTCTGGCCAGCTTTGCTGACGCTTTCGGCCAGGTCGCCTTTCATCAGGCCCAGCCAGTTGCGGTAGATCACCACTTTATCGTCGGCATCGACGGCGGCAACCGAGTCTTCGCAGTCCATGATGGTGGTCAGGGCGGCTTCCATCAGCACGTCCTTGACCCCGGCGGCGTCGGTCTGGCCGACCGGGGTGCTGGCGTCGATCTGGATTTCGAAGTGCAGGCCGTTGTGCTTGAGCAGGATCGCAGTCGGCGCCGAAGCGTCGCCCTGATAGCCGATCAGCTGGGCATCGTCGCGCAGGCCGCTGTTGCTGCCACCCTTGAGGGCGACCACCAGCTTGCCGCCTTCAATGCGGTAGGCAGTGGAGTCGACATGGGAGCCGGCAGCCAGTGGCGCCGATTCGTCGAGGAAGGCGCGGGCGAAGGCAATCACCTTGTCGCCGCGAACCTTGTTGTAGCCTTTGCCTTTTTCTGCGCCGCCGGCTTCGCTGATGGCATCAGTGCCATACAGCGCGTCGTACAGCGAACCCCAACGGGCGTTGGAGGCGTTCAGGGCAAAGCGGGCATTCATGACCGGCACGACCAGCTGAGGGCCGGCCATGCGGGCGATTTCGTCGTCGACGTTCTGGGTCGAGGCCTGGAAGTCTGCAGCTTCTGGCAGCAGGTAACCGATGTCCTGAAGGAAGGCCTTGTAAGCCACGGCATCGTGAGCCTGGCCTTTGCGCGCCTGGTGCCAGGCGTCAATCTGCGCCTGCAGTGCGTCACGTTTGGCCAGCAGTGCTTTGTTCTTTGGAGCGAGGTCGTTGATGATCTTTTCCGCACCCACCCAGAATTGTTCGGCGTTGACGCCGGTTCCGGGAATGGCTTCGTTGTTCACGAAGTCGAACAGGACTTTGGCGACCTGAAGGCCACCGACTTGAACGTGTTCAGTCATTGCTTGCCTCACTCTGCTCAGCTATTCAGCTCTTCTATTTAAGCCTTGCGCGCTTCTCTAAACACGGCACCAGAACATGCCCTTGTGGGCGGCTGGGTGCGGCCTGCCAGACAGGCTGGCAGGCGTTGGCGTATTTTCACAGGCGCCTTGGCAGACATCGATCCAACGTTTTGTAGTCCACGCTGCGGCATACTACATGATGCGCTGCGGTTGTGAAAATCAGACTAAATACGTCGTTCTGCGACCAATTGGTCGCATAGGGTCACGCTGGGAGTGCGTATGTTCTCAAAAAAGCGGCAGATTGTTCCAGATAAATCTTGAAACAGTACACGATTAGTCAATCGCTGCTCCTGCGGCAGGTTGCCGCGCCTTGCCTATACTTTCTGCGCGCCCTTTGATTTCGGGGGCTGAACGTCAAAAGCAGAGGGTTAGCGCGTGGATCATCTCGTATTGACAGTGATCGCCCCCGACAAGGCCGGGCAGGTCGAGCGGATCGCTCAATGCATTGCCGAGCATAACGGTAACTGGTTGGAGAGCCGCATGTCGCGCATGGCCGGGCAATTTGCCGGCATTCTCAAGGTAGCGGTGCCGGCCGAGTCCTACGATGAACTGGTCGAGGCGCTGAAGGCCCTGATCAAGCACGACATTCGTGTGCTGATCGCCGAGAGCGGCATTGAGCCGTCCTGCACCTGGAAGCCGATCGCCATGGAGCTGGTGGGCAATGACCGCCCGGGTATCGTTCGCGACATTACCCGGCTGCTGGCCGAGCAGGGCGTCAACGTCGAGCGCCTGACCACCGAGGTGCGACCGGCGCCGATGAGCAGCGAACCGCTGTTCCATGCCGATGCCTTGCTGGCGGTGCCGCTGACGCTGTCGCTGGAGGTGTTGCAGGGCAAGCTGGAGGCATTGGCCGACGACCTGATGGTCGAATTGAACCTGCGCCCCGAGGATTAGTTATCCCGGTTATCGGGGATGCGCCTGTGGATAAGCTTGGGAGATGTCGCTGCAGGCCACGATTGGCGTGGCCTGCAGGTGGTTGTGTGTTTTTTGATCAGCTGCGCCGGCGCAGGCTCAGCCAGGCGTCGACGCTGTACAGCGCCAGGCCCGCCCAGATGAACATGAAGGCCACCAAGGTGCTGCTCGACAGGTGCTCGCCGAACAGCCACACCGCCTGCAGCAGGACCAGGGTTGGCGCCAGGTACTGCAAGAAGCCCAGGGTGGTGTAGGGCAGGTGCCGGGCGGCGGCGTTGAAGCACACCAGCGGCACCAGGGTGACCGGACCTGCGGCTATCAGCCACAAGGCTTCGCTACTGGTATAGAAACTGGCCTGGGCGCTGTGAGCCATGGGGTTGAGCAGCATCCAGCCGATGGCCAGCGGCACCAGCATCCAGGTTTCCACCACCAGCCCGGGCAGGGCGGCGACCGGCGCCTGTTTGCGGATCAAGCCATAGAAACCAAAGCTCAGCGCCAGTACCAGGGATACCCAAGGCAGGCTACCGACCTGCCAAACTTGTTGCGCTACCCCAAGCGCGGCCAGCCCTACTGCGACCCACTGCAAACGGCGCAGACGTTCACCGAGTAAAAGCATGCCCAGCAGCACGTTGACCAGCGGGTTGATGTAGTAGCCCAGGCTGGCTTCAAGCATGCGGCCATTGTTTACTGACCACACGTAAGTCAGCCAGTTGCCGGCGATCAGCGAGCCGCTCAGGGCCAGGATCGCCAGGCGCTTGGGGTTTTCGCGCAGTTCGCGTAACCAGCCCGGATGTTTCCAGACCAGCAGCAGCAACGAGCCGAACAGCGCCGACCAGAGCACCCGGTGGACGATGATTTCTACCGCGGGGACGCTTTGCAGCGCTTTGAAGTAGAGCGGGAACAAACCCCAGATGATGTAGGCGCTCAGGCCCAGGATGTACCCGCGGCGCGGGTTGGCGGCGTGCATGCAGATTCCTTGCTTAGGCAGCTATCTAAAAGCAGGGGGCTATTGTAGACAGACTCGCACGCGCTTCAGAACAATTTCAGCGGTTCTTCATCCAGCGCCGCCATTTGTTCGCGCAGGGCGAGGATCTGGTCGCCCCAGTAGCGCTCCTGGCCGAACCAGGGGAAGCTGCGCGGGAACGCCGGATCGTCCCAGCGCCGGGCCAGCCAGGCACTGTAATGCAACAGGCGCAGGGCGCGCAGAGGCTCGATCAGCGCCAGCTCGCGCGGGTCGAAATCGTGGAACTCGTTGTAGCCATCCATCAGCTCGGCGAGTTGGCCAAGACGCTCGTGGCGTTCGCCGGCAAGCATCATCCACAGGTCCTGCACGGCCGGGCCGGTGCGGCAGTCGTCGAGATCGACGATGTGGAACACTTCGTCGCGGCACATCATGTTGCCCGGGTGGCAGTCGCCGTGCAGGCGGATGACCTGGTGCGGGGTGCTGGCGTAGATCGCTTCGACCCGCTTGAGCAGGTCGCGGGCTACCGATTCGAAAGCCGGCAGCAGGCTTTTAGGGATGAAGTTGCCTTCGAGCAGGGTGTTCAGCGAGGCGTGGCCGAAGTTATCCACCGCCAGCGCTTCGCGATGCTCGAACGGGCGGGTAGCGCCAACCCCGTGCAGGCGGCCGAGCAATTGCCCGAGGCGATACAGCTGATCAAGATTACCTGGCTCCGGCGCGCGACCACCGCGGCGCGGGAACAGGGTGAAGCGAAAGCCGCTGTGCTCGAACAGGGTCTCGCCGTTGTGCACCAGTGGCGCCACCACCGGCACTTCGCATTCGGCGAGTTCCGCGGTAAAGCTGTGTTCTTCGAGGATCGCCGCGTCGCTCCAGCGGTCCGGGCGGTAGAACTTGGCGATAAGTGGTTCAGCCCCTTCGATGCCCACCTGGTAGACCCGGTTCTCGTAGCTGTTGAGTGCCAGCACCCGGGCGTCGCTGAGAAAGCCAATGCTTTCCACGGCGTCCAGGACCAGGTCGGGGGTGAGTGTTTCAAAGGGGTGGGACATGCTCGCTCCTGCTATGCGGCAGGTGGCCGCAAGGTTCCTGCATGGTATCGCACATCGCCGGCTCGTGTGGGAGCGGGCTTGCCCCGCGATGCAGACACCAACTGATGTGCCGTCTGCACTGGCGTCATCGCGGGTCAAGTTGAGTTGTCGCACCGCCGCTCCTACAGATGGGCGCCAACGATCCCACCATCCTCCCTGCTGATTGCCATCACCGACGAGCGCGGCTTGCCATTGGGCAGGTGCTCGGGGAAGGTCGAACCGCCGGTTTCGCCCGGATGCTGGATACCGACGAACAGCGTGCGCTGGTCCGGGGCAAAGGCGATGCCGGTCACTTCGCAGGCCACCGGGCCGACCATGAAGCGGCGGATCTCGCCACTGGCAGGATCTGCACAGAGCATCTGGTTGTTGCCCATGCCAGCGAAGTCACCGCTGTTGCTGTAGTCGCCGTCAGTCAGTATCCACAAGCGGCCATCGGCATCGAAGCCCAGGCCATCGGGGCTATTGAACATGTTTTGCGGGGTGATGTTGGCGGAACCTGCCTTGGCATCACCGGCATGCACGGATGGATTGCCGGCCACCACGAACAGGTCCCAGTCGAAGCTCATGGCGCCATGGTCATCGGCGCTTTCGCGCCAGCGCAGGATCTGCCCGTAGACATTCTTCTCGCGCGGGTTGGGGCCGCCGACCGGCTGGCCGTCTTCACCGCGTTTGACGTTATTGGTCAGGGTGCAATAGACCTGGCCGTCCTTGGGGCTGACCACGATCCACTCCGGGCGGTCCATGCGCGTGGCCTGCAGGTGACTGGCGGCCAGGCGTGCATGGATCAACACCTGGGCCTGGCTGGCAAAACCGTTGGCGGCGTTGAGGCCGTGCTTGCCGTGGGTCAGCTCCAGCCATTGGCCTTTGCCGCGCGGATGGTCAGGGGTACGGTCGCCATCGTCGAAGCGCGCCACATACAAGGTGCCGTGGTCCAGCAGGTTGCGGTTGGCGCTGGCGTTCTTGTGGTCGATGCGCTCGCGGCTGATGAACTTGTAGATGAACTCGCCTCGCTCGTCGTCGCCCATGTACACCACGGCGCGGCCGTCGGCGGTCTCGGCGAGGGCGGCATTTTCGTGCTTGAAGCGGCCCAGGGCGGTGCGCTTGACCGGTGTTGATTGCGGATCGAACGGGTCGATCTCGACCACCCAGCCATGGCGGTTGAGTTCGTTGGGGTTTTTCGCCAGGTCAAAGCGCGGGTCGTGCGGGTGCCAGTCGACGTCCTTGCCGCTGACCGAAGCGCCATAACGCTTCTGCGCGGTATCGAAGGCCTGGGCCGGATCGCTGCTGCCGAAGCAGTCGGTGAAGTTCTCTTCGCAGGTCAGGTAGGTGCCCCAGGGGGTTTTGCCGTTGGCGCAGTTCTGGAAGGTACCCAGCACCTTGCGCCCGCTGTTGTCGGCCGCGGTTCTGAGCAGGGCATCGCCGGCGGCGGGGCCGCTGAGGCTGATGGGCGTGTTGCCATGGATGCGTCGGTTGTAGGGCGAATCCTGGATGAATTGCCACTGGCCGTCGGCGCGTCGCACTTCGATTACCGACACCCCTTCAGCGGCCTGGGCCTTGTGCACCTCTTCGGCAGAGGCCGGTTTGCCGCCGTGGCTGAACAGGTAGCGGTAGTTGGTGTACTCGTTGTTGATCGCCATCAGCGCGCGGTTGTCGTCGCCGGGGAAGGGGAACAGGCTCATGCCGTCGTTGTGGTCACCGAACTGCAGTTCCTGGGCCTGGGCACTGCCATTGCCGGAAGGGTCAAAGGCTGGCGCGTTGGCGTGCAGCGGCTGGCCCCAGCTGATCAGCACCCGGGCCTTGTAGCCTGGTGGCAGGCTGATGCTGTCGGCGCTGGCGGCGGGAATGCTGGCAAAGCCCAGCAGGCTGCTGTTGCCGGCGCTGACGCTGGCGGCCAGAACGCTGCGGCTGAGCAGATTGCCACCGAGAAACAACGCTGCGCCGCACAGGGCCCCGGCACCGATAAAGCGCCGGCGGCTGAGACGGGTGAGCTGTTCGAGGTCGGTTGGCTGGTGTTCTTCTAATAGGTGCATGACAGGCTTCCTGCGGGTTTGGCAGTCACCTTAGTCAGGGCGCATGACGGTTTTGTGGCAGTTTTACAGCGGCGTTCCGAGAAGTACGTAGGAAGGCTGGAACTGCACTTGCAGGTCGCTACCTACAACGACCCGGTGATCCTTAAGCCAGTGAGCTTCGGCAAAGGCACACAGGGTTTGCCCGCTGGCCAGGGCCAGGCGCACTTCGGTGGGGCCCTCGGCGTCGTCAAGCAAGGCATCGACCTTGACCGGCAAGCAGTTGTAGCCCTCGGCAGGTTGTTCATCGAGGCCGAGCAACTCCAGCCAGCCGGCCTTGATCAGGGCGACGACGGCGGTACCGGGGCTCAGTTCCAGGCGAGCGGTGCTGTCGTGGGTGATCTCGGCGTCGATGCGCAGATCACCCGCCAGGGTCAGGCTGATGCGGTCATAGCGGCCCTGGGTCTCGATCGAACTGATACGCCCGTGCAGTTGGTTGCGCGCGCTGGTGCGCAGCATCAGGCGGCCGAGCAGGTCGAGATCGCTGGCGTCTTCGGCGGCTTCGAGGATCTGCGCCTGCAGCGCCTGCAAGCGCTGGTACAGGCGCAGCACCCGTTGGCCTTCGGTGGACAGTTTGGCCCCACCGCCGCCACGGCCGCCGACACTGCGCTCGACCAGCGGGCTGGCCGCCAGGTTGTTGAGCTCGTCGATGGCATCCCAGGCGGCCTTGTAACTCATGCCGGCGCTTTTCGCCGCACGGGTGATCGAGCCTTGTTCGGCAATGTGTTGCAGCAAGGCAATACGCTGCGGACGGCGGACGATGTGCTGGGTGAGCAGGGCAGGCAGAGACATAAGCGGTAACGGGCACCTGAAAGGAAACAGCCCGAAAGTGCCCGCACCCTGCGTGCAAGTCAAGCGCTGCCGGGCTTGGCGGTGCGCGCCAGGCAATAGACATCGACCCGCCGGGCGCCCGCCTTGAGCAGCAGGCTGGCCAAGGCCTGGGCAGTAGCGCCAGTGGTCAGCACGTCATCCACCAGTGCCACATGACGCCCGGCAATCAGCTTGCTGTCGTGGATGGCGAAGGCCTGGCGCAGGTTGCGTTTGCGCGCCTGCGCCTTGAGACCTTGCTGGGCCGGGGTATCGAGGGTGCGGATAAGCACCTGTTCGCTGCAGCTTATGCCCAGTTGCTGCGCCAGCCAGTGACCGAGCATGCCCGCCTGGTTGTAGCCACGTTGGCGCAAACGCCGCTTTGCCAACGGCACCGGCAGCAACAAGGCCGGGCGCGGCAGCCCTTCTTCAAAGCGATGGATCAACCAGCGCCCGAGCAGTTGCGCCAGCAGGCGGCCCAGCGGCCACTGGCTGTTGTGCTTGAAGCGGGTGACCAGCGCATCGACCGGAAAGCCGTAGTGCCAGGGCGCCTCGACCCGATAGAAAGCCGGCGGGCGCCGGCTGCACTGGCCGCAAACCAGACCGTGCATGGGCAGCGGCAGGGCACAGACCTGGCAATGCTCATCGAGCCAGGGCAGTTCGCTTTCGCAGGCGACACACAAAGGGTAGGGCTGCTCGGCCGCTTCATTGCAGAGCAGACAGGTATGGTTATTAAATAGCCAGTTGTAAACCTTGTTTTTGACTTGTGGTTGACAGTGCATCAGCCTTCCTTAACTATGCGAGCTATCCGTGATGCGCTGGCGGGGTTTCCTGTGCCGGCGCTTGTACAAGCCTAAACAAGGAACCGCCGATGAGCGCCAGCACAACTGCAACAACACGTCACGACTGGTCCCTGGCCGAGGTCAAAGCCCTGTTCCAGCAGCCGTTCAATGACTTGCTGTTCCAGGCGCAAACCGTGCACCGCGCGCATTTCGACGCCAACCGCGTGCAGGTCTCGACCCTGTTGTCGATCAAGACCGGCGCCTGCCCGGAAGATTGCAAATATTGTCCGCAGTCCGGCCACTACAACACCGGGCTGGAAAAACAGAAGCTGATGGAAGTGCAGAAGGTCCTCGAAGAGGCCGCCCGCGCCAAAGCCATTGGTTCGACCCGCTTCTGCATGGGCGCGGCCTGGAAGCATCCGTCGGCCAAGGACATGCCCTACGTGCTGCAGATGGTCAAAGGGGTCAAGGCCATGGGCCTGGAAACCTGCATGACCCTCGGCAAGCTCGACCTTGAGCAAACCCAGGCGCTGGCCGAGGCCGGGCTGGACTACTACAACCACAACCTCGACACCTCGCCGGAGTTTTACGCCAGCATCATCACCACCCGCACCTACAGCGATCGCCTGCAGACCCTGGCCTATGTGCGCGACGCCGGGATGAAAATCTGTTCGGGTGGCATCCTCGGCATGGGCGAGTCGCTGGACGACCGCGCCGGGTTGCTGATCCAGCTGGCCAACCTGCCGGAGCACCCGGAGTCGGTCCCGATCAACATGTTGGTAAAGGTCGCCGGCACTCCGCTGGAAAACGCCGAAGACGTTGACCCGTTCGATTTCATCCGCATGCTCGCCGTGGCCCGCATCCTCATGCCCAAATCCCACGTGCGGCTGTCCGCCGGCCGCGAAGCGATGAACGAGCAGATGCAGGCCCTGGCCTTCTTTGCCGGTGCCAACTCGATCTTCTACGGCGAGAAACTGCTGACCACCGCCAACCCGCAAGCCGACAAGGACATGCAACTGTTCGCGCGCCTGGGCATCCAGCCCGAAGCCGGTGAAGAACACGCCGACGAAGTTCACCAGGCGGCCATCGAGCAGGCCTTGGTCGAGCACAAGAGCAGCGAGCTGTTCTACAACGCTGCCTCGGCCTGAGGCGCGCATGGCTTTTGATCTTCGCGCGCGGCTCGAGCAACGCCGCGCGGCTGACCTGTACCGTCAGCGCCCGCTGCTGCAAAGCCCGCAGGGCCCTGAAGTGGTGGTCGACGGCCAGCCGTTGCTGGCGTTCTGCAGCAATGACTACCTGGGCCTGGCCAATCACCCGGAAGTGATCGCCGCCTGGCGCGCCGGTGCCGAGCGCTGGGGTGTCGGCGGCGGCGCTTCGCACTTGGTGATCGGCCACAGCAGTCCGCATCACGCGGTCGAAGAAGCCCTGGCCGAACTTACCGGGCGGCCGCGGGCACTGCTGTTTACTACCGGCTACATGGCCAACCTCGGTGCTCTGACCGCGTTGGTCGGGCAGGGCGATACGGTGCTGCAAGACCGCCTCAATCACGCCTCGCTGCTCGATGCCGGGCTGCTCAGCGGCGCGCGCTTCAACCGCTACCTGCACAACGATGCCCAGAGCCTGGCCAGCCGCCTGGACAAGGCCGTCGGCAACACCCTGGTGGTGACTGACGGGGTGTTCAGCATGGACGGCGACCTGGCCGATCTGCCCGCCCTGGCTGCAGCGGCCAATGCCCGCGACGCCTGGCTGATGGTCGACGACGCCCATGGCCTGGGTACCTTGGGACGCAACGGCGGCGGCATCGTCGAGCATTTCGGCCTGACACTGGCGCAGGTGCCGGTGCTGATCGGCACGCTCGGCAAGGCTTGCGGTACCGCGGGTGCTTTCGTGGCGGGTAGCGAAGAGCTGATCGAATGCCTGATCCAGTTCGCCCGGCCCTACATCTATACCACCAGCCAGCCACCGGCGCTGGCCTGCGCCACCCTGCGCAGCCTGGAACTGCTGCGCAGCGAACACTGGCGACGTGAGCACCTGGCGGCGTTGATCCAGCAGTTTCGCCGCGGCGCCGAGCAGATTGGCCTGCAGTTGATGGACAGCTTCACGCCAATCCAGCCGATCCTGATCGGCGACAGCGCGCGCGCTTTGCGCCTGTCGCAGCTGCTGCGCGAGCGCGGCTTGCTGGTGACCGCGATCCGCCCACCCACGGTGCCTACCGGCAGTGCGCGGCTGCGCGTGACCCTGAGTGCGGCGCACAGCGCGGCGCAGGTGCAGCTATTGTTGAATGCATTGGCTGACTGTTATCCGCTGCTGGAGCTTGCTGATGCGTAATCATCTGATCCTGTTGCCGGGCTGGGGCCTGGGCAGCTCCGCCTTGCAACCGCTGGTGGCGACCCTACGGGCCATCGACCCCGGTTTGCGGGTCGAGATCCAGGCCTTGCCCAGCCAAGTGTCGAGCAACCCCGAAGACTGGCTCGACAAGCTCGACCGGCAACTGCCACGCCATGCCTGGCTGGGTGGCTGGTCGCTGGGCGGCATGCTCGCCGCAGAGCTCGCTGCTCGCCGAGGCGATGACTGCCATGGCTTGATCACCCTGGGCAGCAACCTCAGTTTTGTTTCGCGCCCAGGCTGGCCGCACGGTATGGCGGTGGATACCTTCCAGACCTTCCTCGAAGGCTGCCGTTATCACACCCAGGTCACCCTCAAGCGCTTTGTTTCGCTGTGCAGCCAGGGCGCGCAAGAGCCGCGCAGCCTGGCCCGGTTGCTCAGCGCCTGCATGCCCGCGCCGGCCCCCGAGGAACTGGTGGCGGGGTTGCAGGTGCTCGGCCAGCTCGATACCCGGAAGGCTGTGCAAGCTTATGGCGGCCCGCAGTTGCACCTGTTTGCCGGGCGTGACGAGCTGGTGCCGGCGGAGGTCGCCGGCGAGTTGCTGGAGATTCTGCCCGACGTGGAAGTCGGGCTGCTGGAAGACAGTGCTCATGGTTTTGTGATGGAAACACCTCATGAGTTGGCGGCAGCAATCAAGGCCTTTGTACATGAGAGTGGCGATGACTGATCTTTCCCTGCCGGGCCTGCCCGGCGCCTTGCCCGATAAACGCCAGGTTGCTGCGTCGTTCTCCCGCGCCGCCGCCAGCTACGACAGCGTCGCCGAACTGCAGCGCGCGGTAGGTACTGCGCTGCTTGAGCAGTTGCCGGGTGCACTTGAACCGCAACGCTGGCTGGACCTGGGCAGTGGCACCGGCTACTTCAGTCGCGCCCTGAATAGCCGTTTTCCCCAAGCCGCCGGTATCGCCGTGGACATCGCCGAAGGCATGCTCGAGCACGCCCGCGAGCAGGGCGGGGCGCATCATTATGTAGCTGGCGATGCCGAGCGCTTGCCGCTGCGCGACGCCAGTGTCGAGTTGATTTTCACCAGCCTGGCGGTGCAATGGTGCGGCGATTTTCGTGCCGTGCTCAGCGAGACCCGGCGCGTGCTGCAACCGGGTGGCGTACTGGCGTTCGCCAGCCTCTGCGTCGGCACCCTGCATGAACTGCGCGAAAGCTGGCAGGCGGTCGATGGCCTGGTGCACGTCAATCGCTTCCGGCGCCTTGAGGACTATCAGCGCCTGTGCGGCGAAAGTGAGCTGCAGGTGCTGAGCCTGCAGGCCCGGCCCCATGTGTTGCACTACCCGGATGTACGCAGCCTGACCCACGAACTCAAGGCCCTCGGCGCCCACAACCTCAACCCCGGCCGTCCGGCAGGCCTGACCGGACGCGCGCGCATGCAGGGGCTATTGCAGGCCTATGAGCGCTTCCGCCAGCCGCAAGGACTACCGGCGACCTACCAGGTGGTCTACGGTGTACTGCAAAAGCCGCCGGTAGAAGGGGATTGAGATGAACCCGGCCTATTTCATTGCAGGGACCGACACCGACGTCGGCAAGACCACCATCGCCGCCGGCCTGCTGCACGCCGCGCACCTGGCCGGCCTGAGCACCCTCGGTGCCAAGCCGGTGGCGTCCGGTTGCGAGGCCAGCAGCCAGGGCCTGCGCAACGCCGATGCCATGGCGCTGATCGCCGAAAGTTCGCTCAAGCTGCCCTACGAGCAGGTCAACCCGTTCGCCTTCGCGCCGGCCATTGCCCCGCACCTGGCGGCGCGTGAGGCCGGTATCGCCCTGAGCGTGCAGGCCTTGTTGACGCCGATGCGCGAGGTACTGGCCCAAGGCGCTGATTTCACCCTGATCGAAGGTGCTGGCGGCTGGCGAGTGCCGCTGTCCGACCAGGCCAATCTGTCGGACCTGGCCGTGGCCCTGAAGCTGCCGGTGATCCTTGTGGTCGGCGTACGTCTGGGCTGCATCAACCACGCCTTGCTGACGGCTGAAGCCATTGCCCGCGACGGCCTGCAACTGGCTGGCTGGGTGGCCAACATTGTCGACCCGCGCACCTCGCGCCTGGAGGAAAACCTCGCCAGCCTCGCCGAACGTTTACCGGCGCCGTGCCTCGGGCGGGTGCCGAAGCTCAAGCAGGTCAGCGCTGAAGCGGTGGCCGCGCACTTGCAACTGGACCTGCTGGACTGACGCTCGTCTATCGTAAGGCACAGTGCCATTAGTGTTTTCAACGGGCCTTTTGTTGGCAAGTCTGCTTCAATAGAGGCTGTTCGCCTTCAGCGTCATGGAGTTTCGACATGGAAATCTCGGGCAACTCAGTCTACTACGCAGGGCTCGGCGCCATTCAGGCCGGGCAGAATCGCGTCGATCAGGCCGCCAGCCAGATCGCCAACACCACCGTCGAGCGTGCCGCCACCAGCCAGTCCAGCGACTATCAGGCCGAGCGCCTGCGTGCGGTCGATCGCAGCCAGCAGATGGACCTGGCCACCAGCAGCGTCGAGATGGCGCTGGGCAAGCATCAGGTCGAACTTGGTGTCAAAGTGGCCAAAGCATCGGACGAAATGCTCGGCACCCTGATCGATACCTACGCCTGACCCCCTGCGGCTCGCCCTCTGCGCGCCTTCAACTAGTCTTTATGTATCAGCGCCTTGGCCTTGCAGGCCGGCGCTCGGCTGCGCGTTTGCGGGGTATTTGGCCAGGGCAATCGCGCAGTCTGGCATGGCCGAACTGCCCTCTGCTTGATGCTTGACAAGTTTTCGGCGTAAACGTATGTTTCAAACAACTGTTTGACCGAAAGCCGCCTAGAGCTGGTCGGTATATCGCGGTCTCCCTATCCAGGATTCATCAGCAGAGGTTCATCGCTATGCCTGATTACAAAGCCCCCTTGCGTGATATTCGCTTCGTTCGTGACGAGCTGCTCGGCTACGAAGCGCATTATCAGAGCCTGCCGGCTTGCCAGGACGCCACCCCGGACATGGTTGACGCCATCCTCGAGGAAGGCGCCAAGTTTTGTGAACAGGTACTGGCCCCGCTGAACCGTGTCGGTGACCTTGAAGGCTGCACCTGGAGCGAGTCGGGCGTAAAAACCCCATCCGGCTTCAAGGAAGCCTACAAGCAGTTCGTCGAAGGTGGCTGGCCGAGCCTGGCCCATGACGTCGAGCACGGCGGTCAGGGCCTGCCTGAGTCGCTGGGCCTGGCGGTCAGCGAAATGGTTGGCGAGTCGAACTGGTCGTGGGGCATGTACCCTGGCCTGTCCCACGGCGCGATGAACACCATCTCCGAGCACGGCACCGCCGAGCAGCAGGAGACCTACCTGACCAAGCTGGTATCCGGCGAATGGACCGGCACCATGTGCCTGACCGAGCCACACTGCGGTACCGACCTGGGCATGCTGCGCACCAAGGCCGAACCTCAGGCTGATGGTTCCTACAAAGTTACCGGCACCAAGATCTTCATCTCGGCCGGTGAGCACGACATGGCCGACAACATCGTCCACATCGTCCTGGCCCGCCTGCCCGATGCACCGGCTGGCACCAAAGGCATTTCGCTGTTCATCGTGCCGAAGTTCCTGCCGACCGCCGAAGGCACTGTCGGTGAGCGCAACGCCGTTTCCTGTGGCTCGATCGAACACAAGATGGGCATCCACGGCAACGCCACCTGCGTGATGAACTTCGACGCCGCTACCGGCTACCTGATCGGCCCGGCCAACAAAGGCCTGAACTGCATGTTCACCTTTATGAACACTGCTCGCCTGGGTACCGCGCTGCAAGGCCTGGCCCACGCTGAAGTGGCGTTCCAGGGCGGCCTGAAATACGCTCGCGACCGCCTGCAAATGCGCTCGCTGACTGGCCCGAAAGCGCCGGACAAAGCCGCTGACCCGATCATCGTCCACCCGGACGTACGTCGCATGCTGCTGACCATGAAGGCGTTCGCCGAAGGCAACCGCGCCATGGTCTACTTCACCGCCAAGCAGGTGGACATCGTCAAGTACAGCCAGGACGAAGAAGAGAAGAAGAAAGCCGACGCACTGCTGGCCTTCATGACGCCGATCGCCAAGGCGTTCATGACTGAAGTCGGCTTCGAAGCAGCCAACCACGGCGTACAGATCTACGGCGGCCACGGCTTCATCGCCGAGTGGGGCATGGAGCAGAACGTTCGCGACAGCCGCATCTCGATGCTGTACGAAGGCACCACCGGCATCCAGGCCCTGGACCTGCTCGGCCGTAAAGTACTGATGACCCAGGGCGAAGCGCTCAAGGGCTTCACCAAGATCGTGCACAAGTTCTGCCAGGGCAACGAAGGCAACGAGGCGATCAGCGAGTTCGTCGCACCGCTGTCCCAGCTGAACAAAGAGTGGGGCGAGCTGACCATGAAGGTCGGTATGGCCGCAATGAAAGACCGCGAAGAAGTCGGGGCCGCTTCGGTGGACTACCTGATGTACTCCGGTTACGCCTGCCTTGCCTACTTCTGGGCCGACATGGCGCGCCTGGCTGCCGAGAAGCTGGCTGCCGGCACCACTGAAGAAGCCTTCTACACCGCCAAGCTGCAGACCGCGCGTTTCTACTTCCAGCGCATCCTGCCGCGTACCCGCACCCATGTCGCAACCATGCTGTCGGGCGCCAACAACCTGATGGACATGAACGAAGAGCACTTCGGTCTGTCGTACTGATTCAAAGGCTGTAAGGAAAAACGCCTGCCCTCACCGGCAGGCGTTTTTTTTGCCTTTTGTTTTCTGTGGGAGCGGGCTTGCCCCGCGATGTGAGGTAGCTGACAGAATGCTATCGCGGGGCAAGCCCGCTCCCACCGACCAAGCGCATTCATCTATTCATGTGCGCTGCCGATACATTAAGGCACAATGCCATTATTGATCTGCCGGGTCGGAGATTACCCTTGTTTCGTTTATCCGCTGTACGCCTGAGCCACTTCCTGCCATCAGTCTGTTTGCTGGTGTCGGGGCTCGCGGCCGCTTATGTGAGAGACCTCAGTGTCTTTTTCACCTCACTGTTCAATGTCCTGCCTACTCTGGTCCTGTTGCTCGGCGGCGCCTATTGCGCCGTGTACCGTCGTCAGCGCGAACTGTTTCTGATGCTCACGGTGTACATCGCCTACTTTCTCCTCGACACCCAGACCGACTTCTACCGCGACAACGGTCGCGTGCGCGAAGACGCAGCGGTGGTGTTCCACCTGGTTTGCCTGCTGTTGCCGCTGATGTTTGCCCTGTATGGCGCCTGGCAGGAGCGTACCCACCTGTTCCAGGACATGGTCGCGCGCTTCGCCGTACTGCTGGCCGTGGGCAGCGTCGCTCTGGGCCTGGAGCAGAGTTTCCCGCAGGCACTGCTGAGCTGGCTGGCGGAGATCCGCTGGCCATCGCTGCACGGCCAGTGGATGAGCCTGATCCAGCTGGCCTACCCGGTGTTCTTCTGCGCCTTCATCCTGCTGGTGGTGCAGTACCTGCGCCAGCCACGGCCGTTGCATGCCGCGCAGTTGATCGGCCTGATCGGTATCTTCTGGATGCTGCCCAAGACTTTCATCCTGCCGTTCACCCTGAACATCATGTGCAGCCAGGTGATGCTGATGATTGCCGCAGCGGTGTCCCACGAGGCTTATCAGATGGCCTTCCGCGATGAGCTGACCGGCTTGCCCGGCCGCCGCGCGCTCAACGAACGCATGCAGCGCCTGGGGCGCAACTATGTGCTGGCGATGACCGACGTCGACCACTTCAAGAAATTCAACGACACCCATGGCCACGACGTCGGTGACCAGGTGTTGCGCCTGGTGGCCAGCAAGCTGTCCAAAGTTACCGGCGGTGGTCGGGCCTATCGCTATGGCGGTGAGGAATTTGCCGTGGTGTTCGCCGGCAAGAGCATCGAGGAGTGCATGCCGCACCTTGAGGCCGTGCGCGAGGTGATCGCCAACTACAACATCCAGTTGCGCAATCAGGACAGCCGCCCCCAGGACGACCAGCAAGGGCGCCAGCGCCGCGGTGCGTCGGCGGCCTCAAGCGTTTCGGTGACCATCAGTATCGGCGTCAGCGAGCGTCTGGCCGATCATCGCTCACCCGACGAAGTGCTCAAGTCCGCCGACCAGGCCTTGTACAGCGCCAAAGGTGCCGGGCGTAACTGTGTCGTCGCCTACGGTGTACAGGCCAAGCGTGGTGCCGTACGCATGGCGTGACCGAAATAGAATATACAGTCGCCAGATGACCCTATGTGTCACAAAAGTTGTTCGGTTACACTGCTTGCATAACAGTGATGCGGCCTGCGGGCCGTCCCCGACTCTAGTGTGAGAGGTAGCCATGGCTGACTATAAAGCGCCCCTGCGCGATATGCGCTTCGTCCTCAATGAAGTCTTCGAGGTGTCCAGGCTCTGGGCGCAGTTGCCGGGCCTGGCCGAAGTGGTCGACGAAGAAACCGCGCTGGCGGTGCTCGAAGAAGCCGGCAAGGTCACCAGCAAGAGCATCGCGCCGCTGAGCCGCAGCGCCGATGAAGAAGGCTGCCACTGGGACAACGGTGCGGTGAGCACCCCGGCCGGCTTCATCGAGGCCTACCAGACCTACGCCGAAGGCGGCTGGGTGGGCGTCGGTGGCGACCCGGCCTACGGCGGCATGGGCATGCCCAAGGTGATCTCGGCCCAGGTCGAGGAGATGGTCAACTCGTCCAGCCTGGCGTTCGGCCTGTACCCGATGCTGACTGCCGGTGCCTGCCTGTCGATCAACGCCCACGCCAGTGAAGAGCTCAAGGAAAAGTACCTGCCGAACATGTACGCCGGTATCTGGGCCGGCTCCATGTGCCTGACCGAGCCGCACGCCGGCACCGACCTGGGCATCATCCGCACCAAGGCCGAGCCTCAGGCGGACGGCAGCTACAAGGTCAGCGGCACGAAGATCTTCATCACCGGTGGCGAGCACGACCTCACCGAGAACATCATCCACCTGGTGCTGGCCAAGTTGCCGGACGCCCCTGCCGGGCCGAAGGGCATTTCCCTGTTCCTGGTACCGAAGGTCCTGGTCAATGCCGATGGCAGCCTGGGCGCGCGCAACCCGGCCACTTGCGGCTCGATCGAGCACAAGATGGGCATCCAGGCCTCGGCCACCTGTGTGATGAACTTCGATGAAGCGGTCGGTTACCTGGTCGGCGAACCGAACAAGGGCCTGGCGGCGATGTTCACCATGATGAACTACGAGCGCCTGGGCGTTGGTATCCAGGGCCTGGCCTCGGCCGAGCGCTCCTACCAGAACGCCATCGAATATGCCCGCGACCGCCTGCAGAGCCGCTCGCCAACCGGCCCGCAAGCCAAGGACAAGGTCGCCGACCCGATCATCGTCCACCCTGATGTGCGGCGCATGCTGCTGACCATGAAGGCCCTCAACGAAGGGGGGCGTGCGTTCTCCACCTATGTGGCGATGCAGCTCGATACCGCCAAGTTCAGCGAAGACGCCCAGACCCGCAAGCGCGGTGTAGACCTGGTGGCCTTGCTGACGCCGGTGGCCAAGGCATTTCTCACCGACCTCGGCCTGGAGTCGGCGGTGCATGGCCAGCAAGTGTTCGGTGGCCACGGTTACATTCGTGAATGGGGCCAGGAGCAACTGGTGCGCGATGTCCGCATCACCCAGATCTACGAAGGCACCAACGGCATCCAGGCCCTCGACCTGATGGGGCGCAAGGTGGTTGGTAGCGGCGGCGCGCTGTACAAGTTGTTCGCCGACGAGATCCGCCACTTCACCGCCAGCGCTGGCAACGAGCTGGGCGAGTTCGTCAAACCGCTGAATGCCGCCCTCGACAACCTCGACGACCTGACCGCCTGGGTGCTCGACCGGGCCAAGAGCAACCCGAATGAAATCGGCGCGGCGTCTGTTGAATACCTGCAGGCATTTGGCTATACCGCTTATGCCTACATGTGGGCGTTGATGGCCCGGACCGCCCTGGCCAAGCAAGGCGAGGACGATTTCTACGCCAGCAAGCTGGGCACCGCACGCTTCTATTTCGCCCGTCTGCTGCCGCGGATTCACTCGCTGAGCGCTTCGGTCAAAGCCGGTAGCGAGTCGCTGTACCTGCTGGATGCGGCGCAGTTTTAAGCGTAATAGTTGTTTGTAAGCATTCTCTTACATGACGTGGTGACTTTTCGCCTCTATCGGAAGATTGGATCCACAGTTAATCTTCTCACATGGACGTAGCGCAGGAAGCGCAAAGTACAGAACACGGACACGAAGGATTCCTGCCAGGATGGCGGGGCGAAAAGGATGTCAGGGAAACAGTCTGCAAAGCCCCGCTTCGGCGGGGTTTTCTTTTGCCTGCGATTTGACCTCAGCCCAGTACATCCAGCGGCGACACGCCGATCTGGCGCGGGTCGGCTTCTTCTTCCAGCAGGTTGCGCAGCAACTCCACCGAGGCTTGCTGGCGCTGCGCATCGCGAAACACCAGGCCGATCTTCAGCGGCACCCGTGGTTCGCTCAATGGCTTCCACAACAAGTCCTGGTCATCTTCGACCACTTCCTTGGCGCGCCCGGGCAGTACCGTTGCCAGCGAGGTGTGCGCGAGGCTGTCGAGAATCCCGCCCATGTTGTTCATTTCCGCCTGCACTTGCGGGCGCCGGCCGAGGTTGGCCAGTTGCGACTGCCAGATCTGCCGCACCTGAAATTCTTCGCCGAGCAGCAGCATCGGCAATTCGGCGGCCTGCTTGAGCGATACCTTCTTGAATTCGCGCAAGGGGTGGGTGTTGGGGATGACCAGTTGCAGCTCGTCTTCGTACAGTAACAGCCCATGCAGGCCGGGCTGGCGCGGCGGCAGGTAGCTGATGCCGATGTCCAGGCTGCCATTGAGCAGGCGCCGCTCGATCTCCAGCCCCGACAGCTCATAGATCTGCACTACCAGGTGCGGCTGCGCCTTGCGCACCCGGTCTAGCAGTTGCGGCACCAGGCTTGGCCGCACGGTTTGCAGCACGCCGATGGCCAAGGTGCGCAACGACTGGCCCTTGAAATTGCGCAGGGCCTCACGGGCCCGCTGCAGGCCATCGAGCAAGGGCAGGGCGTGGTTGTACAGGGTGTGCGCGGCCAGGGTCGGCAGCAGGCGCTTGTTGCCGCGCTCGAACAGGCTGACATCGAGGTTCTGTTCAAGCTGGCGGATCTGCTGTGACAGCGCCGGTTGCGACAGCGACAGGCGCTCGGCGGCCCGGCCGACGTGGCCCTCTTCATACACCGCGACGAAATAACGCAGTTGGCGAAAATCCATAACTGATACTTATCAAAAATGCTCGAAAAACCAAATGGCCGTTAGCCGCCAAGAAGCCTAGTCTATCCCGTATTCACAAGGTTTACAGGGCCAGAAGGCGCGATGAATACCGTGTATGTGGATGGCGTTTACATAGGCAAGGCAAAAAACCTCGGGCATGGCTTGTTGACTGATATCGATAAGCAGGAGGTTGCAAGACGCTTGTGGTTATGGCCGCAAGGGTTGGGTAGCGACGAACACGGCGACCCACGCTTTCATACCGGCCCCGAACGGGCCTTGCACCACTACCCGGCCGAGCATTACGCCTGGTGGCGGCAACGTTATCCACAGATCGACTGGCGCGCCCCGGGTTTTGGCGAAAACCTCTCGACCCACGGCCTGGATGAACATCAGGTCTGCCTGGGCGACATGTTCCGCTGGGGCGGGGCGCTGCTGCAGATCAGCCAGCCGCGTTCACCGTGCTATCGTCTGAGCCATCGCTGGGGTTTGCCGAACCTGCCGCAACAGGCCCAGGACAGTGGCCGCTGTGGCTGGTTCTACCGGGTGCTCAGGCCTGGTTTCGTCAGCGCCGACGAGCCTTTTGAACTGATTCAACGCAGTTATCCGGGCCTGACCGTGGCCTGGGCGCTACGCACTTTTTACCGTGAACCTCTGGAGCATGCAGGTTTGAAAAAGCTGGTGGATTGTCCGGCCCTCTCGTCTCGCTGGCGCGATATCGCCATCAAGCGCATGCGCACCGGTCAGGTCGAAGACTGGAGCGCGCGTTTGCTTGGTCTGCCGCTCGAGGGGCTGCGCGCATGAACCTGTTCAACCTGCGCCGCCCGGCTCCGGCCGTGGCCGAGCGCAAGCTCGCTGCGCAACCGGTAGAAGATCTGTCGCGGGAATGCCTGATGCCGGCGGTAGCGCGAGCGCCCCAGGTGTTCGTTCGCGGCCAGGGTTCGTGGTTATGGGACAGTGAAGGCCACGCTTACCTGGACTTCACCCAGGGCTGTGCAGTCAACAGCCTCGGCCACAGCCCCAGTGTGCTGGTCAAAGCCTTGGGCAGCCAGGCCCAGGCGCTGATCAATCCGGGTGCCGGTTTTCATAACCGCGGCCTGTTGAATCTGGTCAACCAACTGTGCGAAAGCACCGGCAGCGATCAGGCCTATCTTCTCAACAGCGGCGCCGAAGCCTGTGAAGGGGCGATCAAGCTGGCGCGCAAATGGGGCCAGTTGCATCGCAACGGCGCCTTCCACATCATCACCGCCAGCCAGAGCTGCCATGGCCGCAGCCTGGGCGCGCTGTCGGCTTCCGACCCGTCGCCGTGCAATCGCTGCGAGCCGGGGTTGCCGGGCTTCAGCAAGGTGCCGTTCAACGACCTTGAAGCGCTGCACGCGGCGGTCGACTCGCGCACCGTGGCGATCATGCTCGAACCGATCCAGGGCGAAGCCGGGGTGATTCCGGCGACCCAGGCGTACCTGCAGGGCGTCGAGCGGCTGTGCCGCGAGCTGGGCATCCTGCTGATTCTCGATGAAGTGCAGACCGGCGTCGGCCGCTGCGGGGCGATGCTCGCCGAACAGCTGTACGGCGTGCGTGCCGATATTCTCACCCTCGGCAAGGGCCTGGGTGGCGGCGTGCCCTTGGCGGCCCTGCTGGCCCGTGGCAGCGCCTGCTGCGCCGCGCCCGGCGAGCTGGAAGGCAGTCACCATGGCAATGCACTGATGACTGCGGCAGGCCTGGCGGTATTGCAGACCGTGCTGGAGGTGGGCTTCTTCGAGCATGTGCAAGATTCCGGGCGGCACCTGCGCGATGGCCTGAGCCGGTTGGCCGGCCGCTATGGCCAGGTCGAGGTGCGTGGCCAGGGGCTGCTCTGGGCGCTGCAACTGAGCGAAGACAATGCGGGTGAGCTGGTCCAGGCTGCCTTGCACGAAGGCCTGCTGCTCAATGCCCCGCAAGCCGACGTGTTGCGCTTTTCGCCGGCACTGACGGTGAGCAAGGGCAACATCGACGAAATGCTGTTGCGCCTGGCCCGGGCCTTTGCCCGCGTGCATGCCGCGCAGCAGAACCAGCGACGCGAGGCCACGGCCTGATCAATACATCGCGTTAACGAATTTTCCGAACCGTCTCGCGTTCCTGCGCATCGCCCCGGGCCTGTTGTTTTTGGCTTGGGGCGTTTTTTTGTCTGCTGCCAACGAGTGGAACCCTGGTGCCGCGCTAGAGTCAGTTCTAGTACATCTTTGAAGGGAGCTGCCCAATGGATTTTATTCGTATCATCATCGCCATTCTCCTGCCGCCGCTGGGCGTGTTCCTGCAGGTCGGCTTCGGCGGCGCCTTCTGGCTGAACATCCTGCTGACGTTGCTGGGGTACATTCCGGGCATCGTGCATGCGGTGTATATCATCGCCAAGCGGTGAGGCCAATCGCGGGTCAAGTCGGGTCGCGATAGCGATCTAACTGCCCTCCAGCACCCGCCGATAGAACTTCCATTCCTCTTCCAGCGCATGCGCCAGGTTGCTCGCGGTAAGAAAACCGTGACGCTCCGATGGGTAGAAATGCCCTTCGGCGCGAATGCCGTTGGCTTTCAATGCATCCAGCATCGAACGGGTCTGTTCCGGCACCACCACGGCATCCAGCTCACCCTGGAAGAAGATCACCGGCACCTTGATGTTGGCGGCGTGCAGCAACGGCGTGCGCTGCTGGTAACGTTCGGCGTCGGCTACCGGGTCGCCGATCAGCCAGTCCAGGTAATCGCCTTCGAATTTGTGCGTGGCGCGGGCCAGCGCCTGCGGGTCGCTGACGCCGTAGAGGCTGGCACCAGCGCGGAATACATCATGGAACGCCAGGGCACAGAGGGTGGTGTAGCCGCCAGCGCTGCCGCCACGGATGAACGCGCGCTGCGGGTCGATCAGCTTGCGTTCGGCCAGGTGCCTGACCACCGCGCAGGCATCTTCGACGTCAATCTCGCCCCAGCGCAGGTGCAGGGCCTGGCGATAGTCGCGGCCATAGCTGCTGCTGCCTCGGTAATTGAGGTCGGCCACGGCAAAACCGCGCTGGGCCCAGTACTGGATGCGCGCGTCGAGCACCGGGTAGCAGGCCGAGGTCGGCCCGCCATGGATGAACACCAGCAGTGGCGGCTGCGCCTCACCGTTCATGGCCGGGTAGAAGAAACCATGAGCGAAACCATCGCCACTGGGGTAGCGCAGGGCCTGCGGGCGGCTGATGCGTTCGGCCGGCAGCGGCAAGGCACCGCCTGCCAACACCTGCACCTGATGACTCTGGCGGTTGATGGCGATAACCGCAGGTGGGCTGATGGCCGACGCGGCAATGGCATAGATGTGCTGCTCGTCGAGGTCTAGGCAGCGGAAGCGGTTGTAGTTCGCGCTGTAGTCTTCTACCGAACCGTCGGCATGACAGATGCCTAAACGACTGAAGCCGTTTTCGAACCAGCTGGCCAGGTAGTGTTGCTGATCCAGCGCCAGCCAGGTGCTGGCGCCCAGTTGCCAGGGCGCGCCGGCGTGGTCGGCAGCGGCGGCCGGCAATGCGCTCCAGCCTGCGACGGTTTCGCCCCAGGGTTGCCAATAACCGTTGCGGTCGGACAGGCAATACAAGCGGCCGCCGGCATCAAAATGTGGTTGCTGCAGGGACTGTTGCGGGCCTTGTTCACCGGCGATACAGCGCGGTGTGCTCCAGCGGCCATTGGCCTCGCGCTGGCAACACAGCAACCGGGTTGCGGTCCATGGTTGCTCGGGGCGGCTCCATTCTATCCAGGCCAGGCGCGAGCCATCGGCGCTGAGGGTGGGCGCGGCGTAGAAGTCGGCGCCTTCGGCCAGTACTTCACGGCTGCCCTTGGCGATGGCCACCAGGCGATGCTCGACCGCCCCCGGGCCATGGCTTTCTTCCACTGCCAGCACCTGGCCATTGGCCCAGCGCAGGTCGCCGTAACGCTTCAGACCCTCGGTCAGTGGTTGCGGCAACCCGCCGTCAAGGTCCTGGCAATAGAGCTGCTGGTCGGCCTCGTTGACGAACACCAGGCCATCGTCGCTCAGGCAGAAGCTGCCGCCACCGTACTCATACACCCGGCTGCGCACGCTGAAGCCATTGGGCGTCAGGCAGCGGGCCTGGCCATCGCGCCAGAGCCAGATCCGGCAGGCGCCGTCGCTGGGGCGAAACTCGTTCCAGAACAGGCCTTGGGCGGCAACCCGCAGCTCGGCAAAGTCGGTACCGGCGGCGACCGCCTGTTCGGCGCTGAAGCGCTCAGCCGCGGACAATGACACGGGAGTTTCGCTCATTACGGAAGGTCAGCTCGTCGATGGTCTGATGGGCATGCTCGGCGTCTTCACGCGCCTTGAGGATGATGCCGTGCTCGGCCGACTTGGCGCAAACCGGGTCGGCATTGCTGGCGTCGCCGGTGAGCATGAAGGCCTGGCAGCGGCAGCCGCCGAAGTCTTTCTCCTTTTCGTCGCAGGAGCGGCACGGCTCGGGCATCCAGTCATAACCGCGAAAGCGATTGAACCCGAACGAGTCGTACCAGATGTGCTGCATGCTGTGGTCGCGCACATTGGGAAACTGCACCGGTAACTGCCGGGCGCTATGGCAGGGCAGGGCGGTGCCGTCCGGGGTGACGGTGAGGAACACGCTGCCCCAGCCGTTCATGCAGGCCTTGGGGCGCTCTTCGTAATAGTCCGGGGTGACGAAGATCAGCTTGCACGGGTTGCCGGCGGCTTGCAGTTTGGCCCGGTACTCGTTGGTGATGCGCTCGGCGCGTTCGAGCTGGGCGCGGGTCGGCAGCAGGCCGACGCGGTTCAGGTGCGCCCAGCCATAGAACTGACAAGTGGCCAGTTCAACGAAGTCGGCTTCCAGGGCCACGCACAGCTCGATGATGCGGTCGATCTTGTCGATATTGTGCCGATGGGTGACGAAGTTCAGCACCATCGGGTAGCCATGGGCTTTTACCGCGCGGGCCATTTCCAGCTTTTGCGCGAAGGCCTTCTTCGAGCCGGCCAGCAGGTTGTTCACCTGCTCGTCGCTGGCCTGGAAGCTGATCTGGATATGGTCCAGCCCGGCCTCTTTGAAGGCGGCGATCTTCTGCTCGGTGAGGCCGATGCCGGAGGTGATCAGGTTGGTGTAGTAACCCAGGCGCCGGCCCTCGCCGATCAGTTCGGCCAGGTCCTGGCGCACCAACGGCTCACCGCCGGAAAAGCCCAGTTGCGCGGCGCCCATCTCCCGCGCTTCGGCCATCACCTTGAACCACTGCGCGGTGCTTAGCTCCTGGCCCTGGGCGGCGAAGTCCAGGGGGTTGGAGCAGTACGGGCACTGCAGCGGGCAACGGTAGGTCAGCTCGGCGAGCAGCCACAGCGGCAGGCCGACGTCAGGTTTTGCCGGCAATTCAGGCAAGGCTGATCCAGTGTTCGGCACGGGCCACCTCCATGAACTGCTCGATGTCGTCACCGAGCTCAGGTACGCCAGGGAACTGCTTGTCCAGCTCGGCGATGATCGCAGCGACATCGCGCTGGCCGTCGATCAGCCCGCCGATCAGCGCAGCGCTGTCGTTGAGCTTGATCATCCCTTCCGGGTACAACAGCACATGGCCCTTTTGCGCGGGCTCGTACTGGAAGCGATAGCCCGGGCGCCAGGCCGGAACTTGCGCGCGATTAAAACTCATAGGGCGATTCCTTTGTGCCAGACCCTTTCGCTGGTGACACTGTGATAGGGCGGGCGGTTCAGTTCGTAAGCCATGCTCATGGCATCGAGCATGCTCCAGAGGATGTCCAGCTTGAACTGCAGGATCTCCAGCATGCGCTGCTGGCCTTCAACTGTAGTGTAGTGCTGCAGGGTAATCGCCAGCCCATGCTCGACGTCACGCCGGGCCTGGCCCAGGCGAGTGCGGAAGTACTCATAGCCGGCCGGGTCGATCCATGGGTAGTGCTGCGGCCAGCTGTCGAGCCGCGACTGATGGATCTGCGGGGCGAACAGCTCGGTCAGCGAGCTGCTGGCGGCCTCTTGCCAACTGGCGCGGCGGGCGAAGTTGACGTAGGCATCCACGGCAAAACGCACGCCGGGCAGCACCAGTTCCTGGGAACGCAGCTGCTGCGGATCGAGGCCGACCGCCTGGCCCAGGCGCAGCCAGGCTTCGATGCCGCCGTCTTCGCCAGGGGCGCCGTCATGGTCGAGCAGGCGCTGAATCCACTCGCGGCGGATTTCGCGGTCCGGGCAGTTGGCCAGGATCGCGGCGTCTTTCATCGGGATGTTGACCTGGTAATAGAAACGGTTGGCCACCCAGCCCTGGATCTGCTCGCGGCTCGCGCGGCCTTCATACATCGCCACATGGTAGGGGTGATGAATGTGGTAATAGGCGCCCTTGGCGCGCAGGGCCTGTTCGAATTCGGCGGGGGACAGCGGTTTGGCGTCGCTCATGTCGGCTCCTAGAGGGTGATGCTCATGCCGTCGAAGGCCACTTCGACGCCGCGGCGTACGCATTCGGCGCGTTCGGCCGAATCCTCATCGAGAATCGGGTTGGTGTTGTTGATGTGGATAAGCACCTTGCGCTGACGCGGGAAGCCTTCCAGTACCTCGAGCATGCCGCCCGGGCCGTTCTGCGCCAGGTGGCCCATCTCGCGGCCGGTGCGGGTGCCGACACCGCGGCGCTGCATTTCATCATCCTCCCAGAGGGTGCCGTCGACCAGCAGGCAGTCGGCGTCGCTCATCATCTGCAACAATTTGCCGTCGACCTGGCCCAGGCCCGGGGCGTAGAACAGCTTGCCGCCGGTGCGCAGGTCTTCGACCATCAGCCCGAGGTTGTCACCCGGGTGTGGGTCGAAGCGGTGCGGAGAGTAGGGCGGTGCGGCGCTACGCAGCGGGAAGGGGGTGAAGCGCAGGTTCGGGCAGGCGTCGATGACGAAGCTGCCTTCGAGCTCGATGCGCTGCCACTGCAGCCCACCGTTCCAGTGGCTGAGCATGGTGAACAGCGGGAAGCCGGTGCTCAGGTCCTGATGGACCATGTCGGTGCACCAGACCTGGTGCGGGCAGCCTTCGCGCAGGCTGAGCAGGCCGGTGGTGTGGTCGATCTGGCTGTCGAGCAGGACGATGGCATTGATGCCGGTGTCGCGCAGGGCGCGGGCCGGCTGCATCGGGGCAAAGCTTTGCAGCTGTGCGCGGATGTCCGGCGAGGCGTTGCACAGCACCCAGTGGATGCCGTCGTCAGACAGGGCAATCGATGACTGGGTGCGCGCCGTGGCGCGCAGGCTGCCGTCGCGAAAGCCTTTGCAGTTGGCGCAGTTGCAGTTCCACTGGGGAAAACCGCCACCGGCGGCGGAACCTAGAATCTGGATGTACATGGCCACTCCTGCCGCGTCCTGAAATAAAAACGCCCCGGCGGGCCGAGGCGTTGTACCGCAAGCAGGTTCAGCGGCTTGCGAAATACATGGTCACTTCAAAGCCGATACGCAGGTCAGTGTAAGCAGGTTTGGTCCACATGGGATTACTCCTTCCGGATAGGTCTGGGGGTTGTCAGCTACTTATTTAGTCCACCCTCCAGGTGAGGGGTTCCATAGCCAAGATTGCGCTATCTTACTAAAAAAATACGAACCGAATGGTTAAATCTAAGATAAACGCCATTACCGGGACGGTAAGAATCGCCTGCATCAGTGCCAGTTTTCGCTGGGCGCCGGGCCGTTGGCCAGGCACAGCCAGCCGTGTTCGGCCTGGCTTACCTGGCGGGCCAGGTGCTGCAGTTGCGGCGTTTCGACCGCCAGGATCGCCGCTTGCAGATCGCTCAACTGCGGCTGGCGATGGCCGGCCAGATGCGCCTGCCAGGCCCATTCGGCCACCTCGTTGTTGGTCATCGCCGCTTCGTCGAACTGGGCGGCGAGGGCCTGTTTATCTGCAGGGTTGCAGCTCAGTGTGGCGGGCAGGTTATCGAGCAATGCCTGGATGTGCCCGATGATCTCGGTATGGCTGGCCGATGGCGACTGCACGCCAAGCAACAGGCCGTTGCAGCCCTCGATCTGTCGGAAGGCGCTGAATACCGCGTAGCCCAGGTTCAGTTCGACCCGCAGGCGCTGATAGAAAGGCCCTTGTAGCTGCTGGGCAAACAGCCGGCCTGCGGCTTGGTCCTCGATCGGGCAGAACAGCAGCAAGGCCTGTTCACTGGCCGCTGGCGGTCGCGTTTGCCAGCGCCGCACAGGTTCGATTGTGGTCGGCAGATGCCTGCCAGCGCACCCTGGCATTGCGCTTAGGGCCTGGTTCAGCGCCGATTGCTGGCTGGCACTGAAGCCGGTCGAAAGTCCAGTCCAGGTTGAATGCTCCCACAACGCATCCAGATCGCTCTGGCTGATTATGCAGGCCGGCAAGGGCTCGTCGACGCGGCGGCCTAGTAGTTGCTCCGGCAACTGCCTGAGCAGCGCGCGGATCGGCATGGTATCAGGCCGCTCGGCAGCGCCAGTTGTCCAGCTCTGGCTGGGCGGCTGCCGCAGGATGGCCAATGCCTGTTCAATCACTGCGCCCACCACGGTGCCATTGCCGGCGCAGCGCAACTGCCAGTATTTGTCGCAGGCGCTCAATTGCACTTGCACCCCAGCCTGCGCAGCCTGTTCACTCAGGGCTTGCAGCGCCCGATCAAGTACCTGCCACAGGCGCCCACGCAAGGCTGAGGTGAGCTGCCAGCGCAGGTAGACCACACCATGCTCGCGCGACGGCGGTAGCAGGGGAGAGACAGTCAGGCCTTCGGGAACGGCGCTGACCGAGAGGGTCTGCGCCTTCACGCTCAGCAACGGATTTGCAGCGGGCAACTGCCAGGCGTGGGTAGGCGGTTTTACCTGGCCGGCGAGCATTGTTTCGAGCAACTGTTCAAGCGCAGCCAAGCCTTGCGCGTCCAGCGCGTCGAAGCGTTGCCCGGTGCTGTCCTGGCGTGCCAGCTCCAGCGCGCTGGCGGCAAGTTCGCGACAACGCTGCAAGCGGGCGTATTCCTGATTGATGCTGCTCAGGTCCGCCGTGCGGAAAAACGCCAACCAGTCAGTCAACAGCGCCTGGACCTGCGTGGCATCAGCCGTGTCGTTGAGCTTGAAGCCCGCATGCAGCAGCGTCTGGCCGGCAAAGCTGTACAGCGAGGAAAACGCGAAGTGCGCCAGCCAGCCCCGCGCGCGCAAGGTCGCCGGCAAGCCGCCGGGCCGGATGTCGCTCAGCCAGGTAGCGAGAAAATCGACTGCCTGCTCAAAACCTGTGGGGAGTTGCTCGCACGGGTACAGCACATCCAGTTGCCGTTCGTTGTGCATCAACAGCGCAGCCCGGCTATAGAAGCTCGGTGGTAGCGATTGCTGCACTTTTGCCCCGCGACTGAACACCTGGCCGAAGCGATTCGCCAACGCCCGCAGTTCGTCGAGGCTTTGTGGCCCGCTCAGGCTCAAGGTGATTTGCCCGGCCTGGTAGAAGCACTGGTGAAAGCCGCGCAACGCCGCCTGGAACGCCGGATTTTGAACCTGCAGGCTGTAGCGGTTGCCAGCCTGGAACGCGCTCAGCGGATGTTCGCTGCCCGCAGCCTGAAGCAAGGCAAACTGGTGCTGCGCTTGTGGATTGCGCGACCAGGCAATGAACTCGGCATGGATCACTTCCCGTTCGCGCACTTGCCGCTCAAGGTCGAACTGCGGCTGTGCGAGCATCTGGCACAGTCGCTCAAGCCCCCCGGCAAAAGCCGCGGGCGGTACTTCGAAAAAGAACTCGGTGCTGCGTTCACGGGTGCTGGCGTTGACCTGCCCGCCGTGGTGCTGCACATAGCGCATCAGGCCGTCGTCCAGGGCGAAGCGTTGATTGCCGAGGAAGAACAGATGCTCGAGAAAGTGTGCCAGCCCCGGCCACGCCGGTGGCGCGTCATGGCTGCCGGCCGCTACCCGCACAGCCGCCGCACAGCGTTTTAGCTGTGGTGCATGGCGCAGGGTGACCTGCAGGCCATTGGCGAGGGTCAGGTTGTGCAGGGCGCTGGGCATGACGACTCCGGGTACAGGCGAACCGTCATGCTAGCGGATTATTGCCGCGGCGTGCTGTAGAGCTCGGGGCGCAGGTCGTGCAGGTAAGGGTTGTTGGCCCGCCCTTGCTGCACTCGCTGCAGGTCGAGGTCGGCGCTCAGCAGCGCGCTGTCACGACCGGCCATGGCCAGGATGCTGCCATCCGGGCCGACGATGCTGCTCTGCCCGCAGTAGTGGATTTCGCCTTCGCTGCCGCAGTAGTTGGCGTACGCCAGGTAGCACTGGTTCTCGTAGGCGCGGGCGCGCACGGTGACCTGGGCAATGAAGTCGAAGGGCACCATGTTCGCCGTCGGCACCAGGATCAGTTCGGCACCGGCCAGGGCCAGGCGCCGGGCGTTCTCCGGGAACTCGATGTCGTAGCAGATCAAAAAGCCCAGGCGCCAGCCGTTGAGCTCGACCACCGGAAAGTGATCGGGCCCCGGGCTGAACATCGCCCGGTCGAGGCCACCGAACAGGTGGGTCTTGCGGTAGTTGCACAGGCTGCTGCCGTGGGCGTCGATCAACTGCACGCTGTTGAAGATCTGCCCGTCCTCGGCCAGCTCCGGGTAGCCGTAGGCAATGGCGATGCGGTTGCTCTGGGCGATCTCCACCACGGCCATGGCCGAGGGGCCGTCTTCGGCTTCGGCCAGGCGCGCGACGGCTTCGCTGCCGATGTTGTAGCCGCTCAGGAACATCTCCGGGCATACCAGCAGTTCGGCGCCGCGGGCAGCTGCCAGTTGCGCCTGCTGGTGCAGGCGCTCGAGGTTGCCGGACAGGTCCAGCGGTTGCGGTTCGCCTTGGAACAGGGCGATGCGCATGGCGATTCTCCCGTCAGTCGGCCAGGGCGATCGGGCCGATTTCATTGAACACGTCGCCCGGGCCTGGGTTGTCCGGGTGGGTCTGGCCACCGAAGTGATTGATGATACCCCACACCGCATTGAGCGACGTTTGCACCGCGCCTTCGACCCAGGCCGGGGTCCACGACACATCGTCACCGGCAATGAAGATGCCGCGCTGCTCGGCCGGCATGTCCTGCTGCATGAAGTGCGCGTACATGCGCTGGTTGTAGCGGTAATGGCCGGGCAGGGCGCCCTTGAAGGCGCCGAGGAAGTGCGGGTCGGCTTCCCACGACACGGTGATCGGGTCGCCGATGATGTGCCCGGCGATATCGACTTCCGGGTAGATCTTCTTCAGCGCATCGAGGGCCAGCTTGACGCGCTTTTCCACTGGGTGCGGGAGCATTTTCAGCGCATCGCTCATCCACGAGTACGACAGGCAGATCACCCCCGGCTTGTCGTCGCCGTTGTCGAACAGGTAGGTACCGCGGGTCAGGCGGTCGGTCAGGGTCATGCTCATCAGGTCGCGGCCGGTATCTGGATCCTTGTCCTTCCAGAACGGCCGGTCGACCATGACGAAGGTCTTCGACGACTGCATGTAGCGGGTGCGGTCCAGGGCCATCCACATCTTCTGCGAGAACAGCGATTCTTCGCACTCGATCTGGGTGGTCAGCAGCCAGCTCTGGCAGGTGGTCAGCACCGCGGCGTAGTGGCGGGTGTCGCCCCAGGTGTCGGTTACCGCCAGGCGCCCGTCGCTGTCGCGGGCAATGCTTTTCACCCCGGCACGTGGCGCGCCGCGGTGTAGCGAGCTGAGGCTGGTGCCGGCCGGCCAGTGCGCGCAACGCTCCGGCACATGGCGCCAGATGCCCAGCGGCACTTGCTCGACGCCGCCAACTACCAGGTGCTGGTGATCGTCGCAGTTGGTCATCACCACGCGGAAGATTTCCAGCATCGAATTGGGGAAGTCCGAGTCCCAGCCACCGGTGCCGAAACCGACCTGGCCGAACACCTCGCGGTGCAGGAAGCTGAGCTTGGCGAAGGCTTTTGAGGTGGCGACGAAGTCGTAGAAGGTGCGGTCGTCCCACAGCGGTACCAGGGTGTTCCACAGCTCCTTGAGGCGCGGCACATCGCGGTCGCGGATGGCTTGCTGGATGTCGCCGAAGCGGGCGCCGTCTTCCAGGGCATCGGCCCAGGCGTCGGCAACCTCCTGGAACAACTTGGGCAAATCGGAGAGTTTTTCCGCGTAGTGGGTCTGGCCTTCGAGGTCGATCACTGTGCTGCCCGAGGCCGGGGTCAGCGGGTTGGGGAAGGGCTTGGTTTCAAGGCCGAGCTTGTCGACATAGTGGTAGAACGCCGTCGACGACACCGGAAAGCGCATGCCACCCAGCTCGGCGATGATCCCGTCACTGCCTTCGAAGGCTTGCGAGCGCAGGCGCCCACCCATTTTCGAAGCTTCGTAGACCACAGGCTTGAGGCCCAGCTTCATCAACTCGTAGGCCGCCACCAGCCCGGCGATACCGGCACCGACAATCGCCACTTCCTCTCCATGGCGCGCCGCCGGGATGCTACCCAAGCCGGCCGGGTGCTCGATCCAGTCGTCAAAGGCAAAAGGAAAATCCGGGCCGAAAATGGTGATGGGTTTCTTGCCGTCGGCGGGGTGACGATTGTTCTTGTTCATAAGTGACCTTGCCAGGCGCTGCGCGGGGTGCGGAGCTTGAGTATAGAAAAAACACTGGCGGTCATTTTAGGGGGCGGGGGTTACGTAATTAAGATGCAGAGTGTCGTCGTTTGGTCGGCTTGTTGGTCGATATGACGTATCTGTCATTCATATTGACTTCTGTGGGCGCCGGCTTCAAACCGGCTGCCCGCGATCCACCTTGCTGCTGAGGATGATCGAGGTGGTGGTTTTTTCCACGCCTTCAACGCTGCCGATCTGGTCGAGCAACTGGTCCAGTTGCTCGGGCGAGTCGCTGCGCAGCCAGGCGACGTAGTCGAATTCGCCGCTGACCGCGCACAACTGCTGCACCTGGCCCATGGCGCTCAGGCGCCGCACCACGTCCTTGCCCGAACGCGGTTGTACCTTGATCCCGACATAGGCCTGCAGGCCACCATCGATCAGGCGCTGACCCAGGCGCACGCCGTAGCCGCTGATGACCTTGGTCTTTTCCAGACGGGCCAGGCGCGAAGTTACCGTGGTGCGCGCGATACCCAGTTGCCGGGCGAGCGTGGCGACGCTTTCACGGGCGTTGATCTGCAGCAGCGAGATCAGCTGGCGATCGATTTCGTCGAGGGCGACGGGGCGGCTGTCGGACATGGGCACTCTCTGGCAAGAGCCGCTTTGCGCGGCTCATGGAATAAGCGCGATAGCCTATCCATTGCCCTCACCCTGGGGCAAGGCGTCTGTGCTCAGCGCGCCTTGAAGCAGTGCTCGGCCTGGGGGAAGCTGCCGTCGCGTACTTCCCGGGCATAGGCGGCCAATGCCTGGGCAATCTGCGGCTGAAGGTCGGCAAAGCGTTTGACGAAGCGCGGTTGGTATTCACCGAACAAACCCAGCAGGTCCTCGGTGACCAGCACCTGGCCATCGCAGGCAGGCGAAGCGCCGATGCCGATGGTGGGGATTGTCAGCTCTTCGCTCACGCGGCGTGCCAGGGGTTCGGCGATGCCTTCGAGCACCACCGAAAAGGCACCGGCGGCCTGCATGGCCAGGGCGTCCTGGCGCACTTTGGCGGCGCCCTGGTCGTCGCGGCCCTGGGCCTTGAAACCTCCCAGGCAGTTGACCTGTTGCGGCATCAGGCCGACATGGGCCATGACCGGAATCCCACGGCGGGTGAGGAATTCCACGGTCTCGGCCAGCTCTTCACCGCCCTCAAGCTTGACGCCCTGGGCACCTGTCTCGCGCAGCAGCCGGGCGGCGCTGAGGAAGGCCTGTTCGGGTGAGGCCTGATAGCTGCCAAAGGGCAGGTCGATGACCACGCAAGCGCGCTGGGAGCCGCGCATCACGGCCTGGCCATGGGCAATCATCATCTCCAGGCTGACTCCCAAAGTGCTGGGCAGGCCATACAGCACCATGCCCACCGAGTCGCCGACGATAATTACGTCGGCTTCGGCATCTACCCAACGCGCCATCGGCATGCTGTAGGCGGTCAGCACAACCAGGTTGCCAGCGCCCTTGCGTTGCTGGATGGCGGGCACGCTCAAACGGTTTTCACGCACATGGCTGCTCATCGGTCTCTCCTTGGGTTGTTCAACGAAGCCGGGCGCAGGCTACCATCGGCCTTCGTCGGCTCACTTGAGCAAAGGAGACAGGCATTGCCGCCAATGAGACAAAGCAGTGAAGTACCGCCGTTGCCGGACTTCCAGCAACTGCCGGGGCCGGTTTACCGGCGCATGTTTGCCATTCCGGCCGGCCATCGCGTGCAATTGCACAGACACCCCTGGGTGCAGTTCACCTACGCCAGCGCCGGGATCATGCAAGTGGTCACCGAGCAGCACAGCTACCTGCTGCCGCCGCAATGTGCGTTGTGGATACCGGCGGGGGTCGAGCACACCGCCTACAGCGACCAGGCCATCGAGTTTCGCGGGCTGTACCTGGATGACTCGCTGCTCAATGGCTACCAGCGTCCTTGCGGTGTGGTGCAAGTCACGCCGCTGGTACGCGAGCTGATCGCCAAGGCCAACAGCTTTGCACCGCAATACCCTGCCCAAGGCGCCCAGGCGCGGCTGTTGCAGGTGCTGGTCGATGAGTTGCGCGAACTGCCCGAAGCGCCGTTCGGCCTGCCGCTGCCCAGTGATCCGCGCCTGCGCCGAATCAGTGAAGCCTTGCAGGCCAACCCGGCCGACAACCGCAGCATTGAAGACTGGGCGCAGCAGGTGGGGGCTTCGCGGCGCACCCTGGTGCGGTTGTTCCAGGCCCAGACGCAGTTGTCGTTCAGGGAATGGCGCCAACGCTTGCGCCTGTTGGCGGCCTTGCCGTTGCTGGCGCAAGGCATGAGCGTCACGGCGCTGGCCAATGAGCTGGGCTACGACTCGGTGTCGGCGTTCATCGCCTTGTTCCAGCGCCACTACGGCAAGACCCCGGGCTTGTGGGCGGCAGAATTGCGCAGCTGACAGCGGGCACAAAAAAACCGCGCCATGCGCGGTTTTTTATTTGGTGGGCCCAGCAGGACTCGAACCTGCGACCAAGGGATTATGAGTCCCCTGCTCTAACCAACTGAGCTATAGGCCCCAGTGGACGCGGATTATAACGAGGGTTTCCGGGCTGTGCTATCCGAAAGATCTGAAAGTGCTATGCGAAGGAAACTCGCGGCAAATTCTTCGGGCGGCAGCGGCAGGCTGACGATGTAGCCCTGGATCTGCTCGCAGCCTTCGGCAGCGAGGAACTGCTGCTGAGCCTGGCTTTCCACCCCTTCGGCGATGATGGTCAGTTGCATGCTGCGGCCCAGGGCGATGATGGCGCGGGCAATTGCCGCATCATGAGGATCGTCGGGCAGGCCGCGGATGAACGACTGGTCGATCTTGAGGATATCCAGCGGCAGGCGTTTGAGGTAGCTCAGCGACGAGTAGCCGGTGCCGAAGTCGTCGATCGCCAGTTGCACGCCCAGGTGCTTGAGTTGATGGAGGATGGCCAGGGCTTCTTCGGCCTGGCTCATGATGAAGTTCTCGGTGATTTCCAACTGCAGGTCACCGGCCTTGAGCTGGTGGGTCTTGAGCAGTTGTTCGATGCGTTTGACCAGGCTTGGCTGGCGCAACTGAGCGCCGGCGAGGTTGACCGACAGCGGGCCGAACGCCAGGTAGTTATGCTTCCAGACCTGCATTTGCCGGCAGGCTTGTTCCAGTACCCAGTCGCCCAGTTGCAGGATCATGCCGTTCTCTTCGGCCAGTGCAATGAAGTGCTCCGGCGGGACGTCGCCGAACGTCGGGTTGGTCCAGCGGATCAGCGCTTCGGCGCCGACCAGGCTCTGGGTCTTGAGGCTGAACTTGGGCTGGTAGCACAGGCTCAGTTCATTGCGCTCGATGGCCCGACGCAGTTCGTGCTCCAGAGCGATGCGCTCGCTGGCCTGGGCGGTGAGGTCGCGGGTGTAGGACTCGACCCGGTTGCGCCCCTTGGCCTTCGAGCGGTACATGGCGGCGTCGGCGTTGCGGATCAGCGAGGCGACGTCGGTGCCGTCCTGTGGATAAAGGCTGGTGCCGATGCTGGCGCTGGTGAAGAACTCATGTTCGCCAGCCTGGAACGGTGCGCCGAAGCAGGCCAGCAGTTTGTGCGCGATGTGCTCGGCATCACTGGGCTGGTGCAGGCCGGGCAGCAGGATGATGAACTCGTCGCCGCCCAGGCGTGCGACGGTATCGATGTCGCGCACCTGTTCCTTGAGCCGCTGGGCGATGCCTTTAAGCAACAGGTCGCCGACCGGATGGCCGAGGCTGTCGTTGATGTGCTTGAAGCGATCGAGATCGAGAAACAGCACCGCGCCCTGGCGCTTGGAGGCCTGGGAACAGTTGAGCGCGGCCTGCAGGCGGCTTTCGAACAGGGTGCGATTGGGCAGGCCGGTCAGCGGGTCGTGATGGGCCTGGTAATCGAGCTTGGCCTGGGCGTGCTTGAGGCTGGAGATATCGGCGAACACCGCGACAAAGTGGGTGATGGCGCGCTCGCTGTTGCGCACCGCGCTGATGGTCAGCCAACTGGGGTAAACCTCGCCGTTCTTGCGCCGGTTGTGGATTTCGCCCTGCCAATGGCCCTCGGCCGTCAGTTGGTGCCACATGGCCACATAGAAGGCGCTATCGTGCTGGCCGGAGGCGAGCAGCCGTGGGGTCTGACCCAGCGCTTCAAACTCGCTGTAGCCGGTGATTTCGCTGAAGGCGCGGTTGACCGCACTGATGCGCTGGTCGATGTCGGTGATCAACACGCCTTCGGCGGTGTTCTCGAATACGGTGGCGGCCAGTTGCAGTTTTTCCTGCATCAGGTGGCGCTCGGTGATGTCGCGGGCGATGGTCAGCATGCAATCGACCCCGGCAATCGGCAGCGGCCTGGCTGACAGTTCGCAGAGGCGGATCTGGCCGTCGCTGCGGCGGATATGGCAGCTGAAATCACGCACGAAGCCGTCGCGCTGGAGCATGTCCAGCAGCCGCCGGCGCTCGTTGAGGTCGACCCAGATACCCAGGTCCAGGGAGGTGTGGTCCAGCGACATGTGGGTGTCGTAGCCGGTCAGGCGGCAGAAGCCTTCGTTTACTTCGATCAGCAAACCGTCACTCTGGCGCGACAGCAACAGGCCGTCGGGGGAGGCGTGGAAGGCCTTGGCGAACTTCTCTTCGGAGGTCTGCAGCTGCTCCTGGGTTTCTTTCAGCTGGCTGATGTCGCGTACTGCCACTACCAGCGCCGGCGTGCTGTCGAGCTGGAAGGTCTCGGCGGAGGTCAGGCCGGTGAACAGCTGGCCGTTGCTGCGCCGGAAGAGCATTTCCAGGTTGCGGATGCTGCCTGCCTGCAAGCGCTTGAGCAGGTCCGGGCCAACGCCGTCGATGCCCCAGATGTTCAGCTCGGTGGCGGTGCGGCCCAGCACTTGCGCCGGACTCAGGCCGATCTGTTCTTCAAAGGCCTCATTGACTTCCAGCAGGCAGCCGTCGCTCATCCGGGCGATGACCAGGATATCCGGGCACTGCTGAAACACCGAGGCGAACTTCTGCTCCGACAGGCGCAGGGCTTCTTCGGCGTTCTTGGTTTCGCTGATGTCGATCATCAGCCCGCGCATCACTGGTTTGTGCCCGTGTTCGATGAGGCTGACGATATCGCGCACCCACAGGCTGCGGCCGTCGGCGCGGATTACGCGGTAATCAAGGCTGTGATCGCGGCCGGCGGCGGTTTCGCTGTCGCAATAGGCCTGGGCCCAGAGGGCGTCGTCAGGGTGGATGATGCTGCGCCAGAAGCCCGGGCGCAGCCACTGGTTCAACGGGTAGCCGAGCAGGTCTTCGGCATGGGGCGAGACGTAGCTGTAGGTGAAGTCGTTGGCGTCGGCTTCCCAGGCAATGGCCGAAAGGCTTTCGACCAGGCCGCGGTAGTGGTATTCGCTGCTGCGCAGTTCCTGCTCAAGGGCGATGCGCCGGGAAATCTCCGAGCTCAGGCGGCGGTTGACGCGGATCACCGCAGCAAGGATGGCGATCATCAGCAGCAGGGCGGGCAGGCCGTAGATCAGCAGGTCGTACCACAGCGTGCGGTGGTCAAGCACTTTGCCGACCCAGCGCTCCTGGATATTGCTGATTTCGCCGGGGCTCATGTCGGCCATGACCTTGTCGAGAATGCCGACGAGGATCTTCTGTTCCCGTGGCACTGCCATGGCCAGCTGATAGCGGTAGGGCGTTTCGCCGCTGACGTAGAGGCCTTCGAGCTTGAGCTGGCGCAGGCTCCAGATGCTCGAGGCAAGGTCGCCCACCACGGCATCCACTTCATCGGTGGCCAGGGCCTGCAGCGCCGAGCTGACATTGGGCAGGGCCACCAGGTTGAGGTCCGGGTGGTGGGTGCGCAACAGCTCGTGGGGCGCGTAGTTTTCCACCACGGCGATCTTCAGGCCGTAGAGGTCCTTGATGGTTCGTGGTTGCGGCCCGCCATCATGGGCGAGGATGACGATCGGAAAATCCAGGTACGGGCGGGTGAAGGCCAGAAAGCTCTGGCGCTCTGGGGTCGACATGATGCCGGGCAGCAGGTCGAGCTTGTTCTGCCGGGCCTGCTCGAGCACGGCAGTCCAGCTGATCGGCTCGATCGGCTTGAACTGCACGTCCAGGCGGTCCTGGATAAGGGCAATGTAGTCGGCGGCCAATCCCTGGTAGCGACCGTCCTGGTCCCGGTATTCAAAAGGTGGCCAGGATGCATCGACGCCCAGGCGCAGCTGCGGGTGTGCGCTGAGCCAGGCTTGTTCTTCCTCAGTCAGGGTCAAGGCGCCGGCAGTTGCACTCCAGACGAGCAGGAGAGCCAACAGAAGGGCCGGCATTCGGGGCATAACGGCCTCGTCACACAGGTGGATTGATTCGAGTGTAGACGGGCATTTCAGCGGCGGGGTAGTGGGCAAAGGCTGAAAAGCGCCGTTCGCCGGAAAAGAAAAACCCCGGCCTGGGCCGGGGTTTGTCATCACTCGTCGAGGAAGGAGCGCAGATGCTCGCTTCGCGTCGGATGGCGCAGCTTGCGCAGCGCCTTGGCTTCAATCTGACGGATCCGCTCGCGGGTCACGTCGAATTGTTTGCCGACCTCTTCGAGGGTGTGATCGGTGTTCATGTCGATACCGAAACGCATGCGCAGCACCTTGGCTTCGCGTGCGGTCAGACCGGAGAGCACGTCACGGGTCGCTTCCTTGAGGCTTTCGACCGTGGCCACATCGATTGGCGACTGCATGGTCGAGTCTTCGATGAAGTCACCCAGGTGCGAATCTTCGTCGTCACCGATCGGGGTTTCCATGGAGATCGGCTCTTTGGCGATCTTCAATACCTTGCGGATCTTGTCCTCAGGCATTTCCATGCGCTCACCCAGCTCTTCCGGGGTCGGTTCGCGACCCATTTCCTGCAACATCTGCCGGGAAATACGGTTGAGCTTGTTGATCGTCTCGATCATGTGCACCGGAATACGGATGGTGCGGGCCTGGTCTGCGATCGAACGGGTGATCGCCTGGCGAATCCACCAGGTGGCATAGGTCGAGAACTTGTAGCCACGACGGTATTCGAACTTGTCCACCGCCTTCATCAGGCCGATGTTGCCTTCCTGGATCAGGTCGAGGAACTGCAGGCCGCGGTTGGTGTACTTCTTGGCGATCGAGATAACCAGACGCAGGTTGGCCTCGACCATTTCTTTCTTGGCGCGACGAGCCTTGGCTTCACCGATCGACATGCGACGGTTGATGTCCTTGATCTCGGCGATGGTCAGGCCGGTTTCGCTTTCGAGGTCGATCAGCTTCTGCTGGCAGGCCACGATGGCGTCGCTTTTCTCACCCAGGGCAGCCGCCCATTTGGTGCTGCGCTTGGCCAGGTCGCTGGCCCAGGTCTGGTCGATTTCGTTGCTCGGGAACAGGCGCAGGAAGTCGGCACGTGGCATGCGCGCGTCACGGACGCACAGTTGCATGATGGCGCGTTCTTGCTGACGCAGGCGGTCCAGGGCGCTACGAACGCGCTCAACCAGGGCTTCGAACTGCTTTGGTACCAGCTTGATCGGCATGAACAGCTCGGCCAGATCAAGCATCGCCTTGAGGCTGTCCTTGTGGCTGCGGCCGTTCTTCTTCAGTACCTTGAGGGTAGCGTTGAGCTGATCCTGGACGGCACCGAAGCGCTGTTGCGCGACGACCGGATCCGGACCGCTTTCGACTTCTTCCTCTTCGTCGCTGCTTTCCTCTTTCTCTTCCTCGTCGTCGTCAGCATCGGCCTTGGCCGGGGCTTTCGGGTCGATCGGCGGCGGCACCTCGGCCGGCGGCGCGATGCCGTCGTCCGGGTCGATGTAACCGCTGAGAACGTCGGACAGGCGGCCACCTTCGGTGGTGACGCGATCGTACTCGGAGAGGATGTGCTCGACAGTACCCGGGAAGTGGGCGATAGCACCCATGACTTCACGAATACCTTCTTCGATCCGCTTGGCGATTTCGATTTCGCCTTCGCGGGTCAGAAGCTCGACGGTACCCATTTCACGCATGTACATGCGCACCGGGTCAGTCGTGCGACCAATATCGGTTTCCACAGCCGCCAACGCTGCGGCGGCTTCTTCAGCTGCGGCTTCGTCGGTGTCGGCTTCGGCCAACAAAAGGGCATCCGCATCCGGAGCACTCTCGAATACGTTGATCCCCATGTCGTTGATCATGCGGATGATGTCTTCCACCTGCTCCGGATCTGAAATATCCTCTGGCAGGTGGTCGTTGACCTCCGCGTAAGTCAGGTAGCCCTGCTCACGACCGCGGGTGATCAACTCTTTGATGCGAGACTGCTGTTGCGCTTTTCCGGACATAACACCCTATCCACTGAAGGTCTTGGCGGGCAAAAAACAAGCCGAGGATTATACCCGAGCTAGGACCTCACGCGCCAGTTGAGGTCGGGGTTTGTGCGGGAACATTACGGCTTAACAGGTCACGCAGCTGATTTTTTTCCTCTGCGCTCAAGTCACTTTGACGTGCTTTCCTGAGCAGATGTTCCAGGCTGCGCTCGCGTTGGCGAGCGGACAAGCTAGTTATGGTGTCGAAAAACTGTTGTTCAAGGTTATCGGCATCGATCAGCCATTCCTTTTCTGCCAATGCCCTTAGCAGGCGGCCCTGTTCGGTGCCATGCCAGCGGGCGATCAGCTGTAGTGAGCGTAGCTCAGGATTCTTTTGCAACGCCTCGAGCAGGGCTACCAGCAGCTGGGCATAGACGTGTTCTTCGGCCGCCAGCTGGCTGGCATCTTCGACCTTTTTCGCCAGTTGCGGGTGATGCAGCAAGGTGCGCAGGGCGCTCAAGGTCGGCGGTTCTACCGAGGTCGGCACCCGTGGTGGCGCATCCTGGCGCTGGCCATTGCGCTCCCAGGGCTTGCCCTTCTTGTCCCAGGGTTTGCCGTCCCACTTTTTCTTGCCGCCCTTGTTCGGTGTCCACTGCTGTTGTGGCGCGGCGTACTCGGGCTGGTGAAAATCAGCGTAATCCGGTGTGTAGTCGGGAATCGCGTCGTAATCGATGCCCGGGTCGTAACTGGGTGGAGCTTCAGCCGGTGCAGTGTGCGCCAGTTGTTCGACCTGCTGGTTGTCCAGGCCGGTGATTTCCTTGAGGCGGTTGCGCATCAAGGCGCGAAGATTCGCCCCGGGCACTTTTTCGATCAACGGTGCAGCGAGGGTGGCCATGTGTGCCTTGCCCTCGAGCGAGCGCGGGTCAGCTTCCTCGGTCAACTGCTGGAAAAAATAATCGGCCAGCGGCTGCGCATGCTGATTGATGCGCGCGCGGAAGGCATCAGTGCCTTCGGCGCGTACCATGGTGTCGGGGTCTTCGCCTTCGGGCAAAAACAGAAAGCGCGCCTTGCGCCCGTCCTGCAGGCTCGAAAGCGTTGCTTCCAGGGCGCGCCAGGCAGCATTGCGGCCGGCCTGGTCGCCGTCAAAACAGAACAGCACGCTCGGCACCACGCGAAACAGACGCTTGAGGTGCTCTTCGCTGGTGGCCGTGCCCAGGGTTGCCACCGCGTTGCGCAAGCCTTGCTGCGCGAGGGCGATGACGTCCATGTAGCCTTCGACCACGATGATCTCGTCGAGGTTGCGGTTGAACTTGCGCGCCTCGTACAGCCCGTACAGCTCCTGGCCCTTGTGGAACACCGGGGTTTCCGGGGAGTTGAGGTACTTGGGCTTGTCGTCGCCCAGAACCCGGCCGCCGAAGGCGATGACCCGGCCACGGCTGTCGCGGATCGGAAACATCACCCGGTCACGGAAGCGGTCGTAGCGCTTGCCGGACTCGGCGTTCTCGATCAGCAGGCCGGCATCGATCATGGCCTTTTGCTGCAAGGTATCGCTGCTCAAGTGTTTGAACAGGTTGTCCCAGCCAGGCGGGGCAAAGCCCAGGCCGAAGTCGCGGGCGATCTCGCCGGACAGGCCGCGGCCCTTGAGGTAGTCGACCGCGGATTTGCGCGTCGGATGGCTGCGCAGCGCCTGGCGATAAAATTCGGCGGCGGCTTCAAGCAGCGGGTACAGCGGTGAATCGACTGGTTGCCGGGGTTTGTGACCACGCCCGCTTTCTTCGCGGGGGATCTCCATGCCGGCGGCCTTGGCCAGTTCCTCGACGGCCTGGGGGAAATCCAGGTTGTCGTGGTCCATGATGAAGCCAAGGGCGTTGCCGCCCGCGCCGCAGCCAAAGCAGTAATAGAACTGTTTGTCGGGGCTGACGCTGAAGGACGGGGTCTTTTCCTTGTGGAACGGGCAGCAGGCCGTGAGGTTCTTGCCAGCTTTTTTCAGCTGCACGCGCGAACTCACCACATCGACGATGTCGGTACGGTTGAGCAGGTCGTCGATAAAACTCTGGGGAATCAGCCCGGCCATGGCACTCTCATCATCAGGCGATAAGCAAGTGTAATCGCTAATGCGGCGGGAACGGCTGCGCGTTCGAGCGATGTCGAATGGCGTAACACAAAATACGGAAAGACGTGCTCGTCTGCAGCCGGTGAAGGCTCGTCAGGAAGGACGTGCACAGCTGGCGTTGCGGCCAGTTCTGACGATTCAGGCAGGTTGTCCATGCTGCAGGGCAACAGGACGCCTTGGGCCCGAAGGCCAAAGGATCAAGCAACAACTGCCGGCAGCCCGGCTGTGGGCCGGGCGAGGCAGAAGCTTGCGACGGACGTCTGTATTAGTACAGACGAACGGCGCGGCGCTGTTCGCGCTGAACTTTCTTGGCGTGACGTTTAACAGCGGCTGCTGCTTTGCGCTTACGCTCAGAAGTCGGCTTCTCGTAAAATTCGCGGCTACGAACTTCAGCCAGAACACCGGCTTTTTCGCAGGAGCGCTTGAAACGACGCAGAGCTACGTCGAAGGGTTCATTCTCTTTAACTTTGACGGCTGGCATCCAGAGCTACCTTCATTCATTACCGGGGTCAACGAACTCGTGGCAAAAATGTGCGCTGGAGAACGTCGGTTTTTAAGGGTTGCGGATGTTAACCCTTAGCCGACCGGAATGCAAAGCCTCTGATCGAAAACCGCTGGTCGGCGTCGGGAGCGGGGACTATCATGCGCGCCTTCGAATTCAGCCTCAACAAGGCACGGACCCATGCTAGTACTGGGATTGGAAACATCCTGCGACGAAACCGGCGTCGCATTATACGACAGTGAACGCGGCCTTTTGGCCGATGCATTGTTCAGTCAGATCGACCTGCACCGCGTCTATGGCGGGGTAGTGCCGGAGCTGGCCTCGCGTGATCACGTCAAGCGCATGCTGCCGTTGATCCGCCAGGTGCTGGCCGAAGCCGACTGCGTCGCCACCGAGATCGACGCCATCGCCTATACCGCAGGCCCCGGCCTGGTCGGCGCGCTCCTGGTGGGCGCTTCCTGCGCCCAGGCCCTGGCCTTTGCCTGGGGGATTCCGGCGCTTGGCGTGCATCACATGGAAGGTCACCTGCTGGCGCCGATGCTCGAAGAGCAGCCACCCGAGTTCCCGTTCGTCGCCTTGCTGGTGTCGGGCGGGCATACCCAGTTGGTGCGCGTCGACGGTATCGGTCAGTACGAGTTGCTCGGCGAGACCCTCGATGACGCTGCCGGCGAAGCCTTCGACAAGACCGCCAAGCTGATCGGCCTGCCGTACCCGGGTGGCCCGGAGATCGCTCGCCTGGCAACCCAGGGCGTGCCCGGGCGCTTTGTCTTCCCGCGGCCGATGACCGACCGCCCGGGGCTGGATTTCAGCTTCAGCGGCCTGAAAACCTTTGCCCTCAATACCTGGCAGCAGTGCCAGAGTGCTGGGGACGACGGTGAGCAAACCCGTTGCGACGTGTCGCTGGCCTTCCAGCAGGCGGTGGTGGAGACTTTGACCATCAAGTGCAAGCGAGCCCTCAAGCAGACCGGCCTCAAGCGCCTGGTGATCGCTGGCGGCGTCAGTGCCAACAAGGCCTTGCGCGCTTCGCTGGAAGACATGCTGGCTGGCATCAAGGGTAATGTGTACTACGCCCGGCCGCAGTTTTGCACCGATAACGGCGCCATGATTGCCTACGCCGGCTGCCAGCGTCTGGCCGCCGGGCAGCAGGAAAGCCTGGCGATCAGCGTGCAGGCGCGCTGGCCAATGGAGCAACTGGCGCCGCTGTGAAGCTGAGCGTTGCTCATGCGCTGGATTCAGAAATGCCGTTCGCGTCCGGCGAAAAGGTCGCGTAGATTGCCGCGGTGACGCCAGACGATCAGCACGGTCAGCACGCTGATTGGCAGCAACGCTTCCGGCTCACGCCAGGCCAGTAGTGGCAGGGTCAGTGGCGTTGCCACCAGCGCCGCCAGCGAGCTGGTACGGGTCAGGTAGAAGGTCAGCAGCCAGGCGCTGATGGCCAGCAAGGCGGCTGGCGGGTAAAGCCCCAGCAGCATGCCGGCGGCGGTGGCGACACCTTTGCCGCCGCGAAAGCGGAAGTACACCGGAAACAGATGGCCAATCACCGCGCACACGCCGATCCAGGCCTGTTGCTGCAGGTCGAGGCCAGCAAGATTGGCGACCAGCACGGGCAGCAGGCCCTTGCACAGGTCGCCAAGCAGGGTCAGGACCGCCAGTTTGCGGCCGGCCAGGCGCAGCATGTTGGTTGCACCGGCATTGCCTGAACCGCTCATGCGCGGGTCCGGGCTGCCATTGAGGCGGCTGAGGACGATGGCAAAGGACAGAGAGCCAAGCAGGTAGGCGCACAGCGCCAGTAACCAAAACATGCTAACCATTCCGGGCGAGGACGCCCTGATTCTAACGGCGCAACGCGCCCTTGTCGTGCTGTGGAGAGAAGTGCTTGGACAGAGTGTTCATCGAGGGGCTGGAAGTCGATACCGTGATCGGCGCCTATGACTGGGAGCGCGGAATCCGCCAGTGCCTGCGCCTGGACCTGAGCTTTGCCTGGGATAACCGCCCGGCCGCAGCCGGAGACGACCTGACCAAAGCCCTGGACTACGCCAGCGTGTCGGCGCGCATCCAGGCGTTTGCCGAGCAGTCCGAGTTCCAGTTGGTGGAAACCTTCGCCGAGCGCCTGGCGGCGGTGCTGATGAGTGAGTTCCAGATTCCCTGGTTGCGCCTGAAACTGACCAAGCCTGGCGCGGTACCGGCCGCCACTGGGGTCGGCGTGGAGATCGAGCGCGGATGTCTCTGAACAGGGTTTACCTCGGGCTGGGCAGTAATATCGAGCGCGAGCGGCACTTGACCGCCGGGCTCGATGCCTTGGCCGAAATGCTCACCGACATGCACTGTTCGGCGGTGTTCGAAAGCCAGGCGGTGGGCATCAAGAGCGGACCGTTCTTCAACCTGGTGGTCAGCGGTTTGACCGAGCTGCCGCTGATGGAACTGGATCGCCGGCTCAAGTTCATCGAGGCCGACAATGGCCGCTACGCCCCCGAGCGCAAAGGCCTGCCGCTGGATATCGACGTGCTGATGTACAACGACCTGCATGGCAGCTTCGACGGGCTGGTATTGCCGCGGGCAGAGATTCTCAAGAACGCATTCGTGTTGTGGCCGCTGGCGTTGATTGCGCCAGCGCTTAAGCACCCGGGTGCGGGCAAAACCATGGGCCAGCTGTGGGCCGAGGCGCAAATCGAGCAAGTGCTGGCGCCGGTGCCGTTCGAGTGGCGTGGGCAGCAGTTGACCGGTCTTTAGCTTCGATCGCGGGGCAAGCCCGCTCCCACAGGATTGTAGGAGCGGGCTTGCCCCGCGATAGGTTCAGCGCCCGAGACCTTCCTTGTACGCCTTCAACGCCTTCAGCCGCTCGCCCTTGAGCGCCTCGCCCAGCGCCTGCCCGGTCAGCCCTCGTTGCACCAGCGGTTGCACCTGAACTGCACGCGCCGCCGCCGCTGCGCCGCGCAGGTAATCAGCCTGTGGATAATCACGTTGCTCCAGGCCCTTGCGGCCGCGGGCGTCCATCTCGCAGGCGACGATAAACTCCTCGAAACGCTGCGGCCGGCGGCACACATCGAAGCTTTGCAGCAGCTCCAGCAAGGTCGAGGCGCGCAGTTCCAGGGCCCGGTGGCAGTGGGTGTGATATTCCCCGACCAGCAAGGCCAGTTCCTGGCATTCACGGGGCGCCTTGAAGCGCTGGTTCACCGCCTTGATCAACTTCAGCCCGCGTTGCTCGTGAGCGATGTGCCGTGGCCATTCTTCCTCTGGGGTAAGGCCCTTGCCCAGGTCGTGCAGCAAACAGGCCCAGCGCACGCTCAGGGGCTGCTGGTGCAGGGCGGCTTGCTCGAGCACCGAGAGGGTATGGATGCCGCTGTCGATCTCCGGGTGATGGGCCTCAGGCTGCGGCACCCCGAACAGCGCATCGAGCTCGGGCATCAGTTGCTTGAGGGCGCCACAATCGCGCAGCACCTGGATGAATACCTGGGGTTGGTCCTCCATCAGCGCCCGGGCGATTTCCTTCCAGCTGCGCTCGGCAGTCAGGGCTTGCAGTTCGCCTGAATCTCCCAGTTCGCGCATCAGCTCGATGGTTTCCGGGGCCACGCTAAAGCCCATGCCGGCATAGCGCGCGGCAAAGCGGGCGACGCGCAGCACGCGCAAGGGATCTTCGGCGAATGCCGGGGAAACATGGCGCAAAATTCGGGCTTCTAGGTCTTTCTGGCCGTTATACGGGTCGCAGATATTACCCTCGTCGTCCTCGGCCATGGCATTGATGGTCAGGTCGCGGCGGATCAGGTCCTGCTCGAGGGTAACCTCGGGGCTGGCGTGGAAGGTGAAGCCGCCATAGCCGCGTCCGCTCTTGCGCTCGGTGCGCGCCAAGGCGTATTCCTCACCGCTTTTGGGGTGCAGGAACACCGGGAAATCCGCCCCGACCGGGCGATAGCCCAGGGCTTGCATTTGTTCCGCCGTGGCGCCGACCACGACCCAGTCGATATCACTGACCGGCCTGCCGAGCAGGCGGTCGCGTACGGCGCCGCCGACTTTGTAGATCTGCATGTAGAACCTCCGTTGATGCCACAGGATAACCTGTCTGGCAGCAACGGAGGGCGTGCTAGAGGTGCACTACCGCCAGGTCCAGGCGACCATAGTCAGCTTCGCCGTGCTCGCCTTTGGGCGGCACATGGTGGGTTTTCATCACCTGCTCGCCCTGCAGGGTCTCCAGGTGGATGTCAAAGCCCCAGAGGCGGTGCAGGTGCTTGAGAACCTCCTCGGTTGAGTCGCCCAGGGGTTTGCGGTCGTGTTGCTGGTGGCGCAGGGTCAGCGAGCGGTCGCCGCGACGGTCGATGCTCCAGATCTGCACGTTGGGTTCACGGTTGCCGAGGTTGTACTGGGCGGCCAGGGTCTCGCGGATGATCCGGTAGCCACTTTCGTCGTGGATGGCCGGTACCAGCAGGTCTTCGCGCTGATCGTCATCGAGGATGCTGAACAGCTTTAGGTCGCGGATTACCGTCGGCGACAGGTACTGGAGAATGAAGCTTTCGTCCTTGAAGCTGCTCATGGCGAACTTGATGGTCGACAGCCAGTCACTGCCGGCGATGTCGGGGAACCAGCGGCGGTCCTCTTCGGTAGGGTGTTCGCACATGCGGCGGATGTCGCGGTACATCGCAAAGCCCAGGGCATAAGGGTTGATGCCGCTGTAATAGGGGCTGTCGAAGCCTGGCTGGAACACCACGCTGGTGTGCGACTGCAGGAACTCCATCATGAAGCCTTCGGTCACCAGGCCTTCGTCATACAGGTCGTTCATCAGGGTGTAGTGCCAGAAGGTTGCCCAGCCTTCGTTCATCACCTGGGTCTGGCGCTGTGGGTAGAAGTACTGGGCGATCTTGCGCACGATACGCACGATTTCACGCTGCCAGGGTTCGAGCAGCGGCGCGTGTTTCTCGATGAAGTAGAGGATGTTCTCCTGGGGTTCGGCCGGGAAGCGCGCGTTGTCGCGGTCGCTGTTCTTGTCGGCGCCCTTGGGAATGGTGCGCCACAGGTCGTTGATCTGTTTTTGCAGGTGCTCTTCGCGTTCCTTCTGGCGGCGCCGCTCTTCTTCGGCGGAGATCGGGTAGGGCCGCTTGTAGCGGTCGACACCGTAGTTCATCAGCGCGTGGCAGGAGTCGAGCAGGTCTTCGACGGCATCGATGCCATGGCGTTCTTCGCACTGGGTGATGTACTGCTTGGCAAACACCAGGTAGTCGATGATCGAGCTGGCGTCGGTCCAGGTGCGGAACAGGTAGTTGCCCTTGAAGAAGCTGTTGTGCCCGTAGCAGGCGTGGGCAACCACCAGGGCCTGCATGCAGATGGTGTTTTCTTCCATCAGGTAGGCGATGCAGGGGTCGGAGTTGATCACGATCTCGTAGGCCAGGCCCATCTGACCGCGGCTATAGGACTTTTCAGTGCTAAGAAAGTGTTTGCCGTAGGACCAGTGGTGATAGCCCAGCGGCATGCCGACGGAGGCGTAGGCGTCCATCATTTGCTCGGCAGTGATCACCTCGATCTGGTTGGGGTAGGTGTCCAGGGCGTAGCGCTCGGCCAGGCGGCTGATTTCCCGGTCATAGGCCTGGATCAGTTCGAATGTCCATTCGGACCCGGTAGAAATAGGGTGGCGCTTCTGCTCTCTAGCGGTCATGTCACTAACCTGCGCTGGAAGAGTTCACGGAAGACCGGATAGATATCGCCGGCCGACACCAGCTGCTGCTGGGCGAACGTATCGGCAAAGGCTTCGCCGATACGCTCATACTCGTACCACAATGCCTGATGTTCGCGAGGGGTGATCTCAACGTAAGTGTAGTACTGGACGAACGGCATGATCTGCTTGGTAAGAATCTCGCGGCAGATCGGCGAGTCGTCGTTCCAGTTGTCGCCGTCTGAAGCCTGGGCGGCGTAGATGTTCCATTCATTGGCCGGATAGCGCTCGGCCATGATTTCCTGCATCAGCTTCAGGGCGCTGGAGACGATGGTGCCGCCGGTTTCCCGAGAGTAGAAAAACTCCTCTTCGTCTACTTCGCGGGCGCTGGTGTGATGGCGGATGAACACGACTTCGATCTTGTCGTAGTTGCGCTTGAGGAACAGGTACAAAAGGATGAAGAAGCGCTTGGCGATGTCCTTGGTGGCCTGGGTCATGGAGCCGGAAACGTCCATCAGGCAGAACATCACCGCCTTGGAACTGGGGTTGGGTTGCTTGACCAGCAGGTTGTACTTGAGGTCGAAGGTGTCGAGGAACGGCACGCGGTGGATGCGCGCGCTCAATCGCTCGATTTCCGCTTCAATTTCCTGAATATCGCCGAAGTTGTCCGGTTCTTCGCGCTTCAGGCGCGCCAGTTCTTCTTGCGCCTCACGCAGTTTTGCCCGGCTGCTGCCGGACAGGGCGATACGCCGGGCATGGGCTGAACGCAGGGTGCGGATGATGTTGATGCGTGACGGGTTGCCTTCGTTGCTGATACCGGCGCGCACGGTCTTGAAGGTGTCGGTGCCGGTCAGGTGACGTTTGACCAGGTTGGGCAGTTCGAGGTCTTCGAACATGAACTCGAGGAATTCTTCCTGGGTAATCTGGAAGACGAACTCGTCCATGCCTTCGCCAGAGTTGCCGGCCTTGCCGCGGCCGCCGCCCCCGCCGCCTCCTTGCGGACGGGCGATATGCTCGCCCGCGGTGAATTCCTTGTTGCCAGGGTGCACCACGGTCTGCTTGCCGCCGCGGCCATGGTGCAGCACCGGCTCGTCGATGTCGCGACCGGGAATGCTGATCTGCTCGCCATGCTCCATATCGGTGATGGAGCGGCGGCTCACGGCCTCCTCGACGGCCTTCTTGATATGGTCACGGTAACGCCGCAAAAAGCGCTGGCGGTTGACCGTGCTCTTGTTCTTGCCGTTCAGGCGTCGGTCGATCACATAGCTCATAGGCCCCTCCGGGAGTAGGCGGTAGCTGCAAGCTGTAAGCTTCAAGCTTCAAGTTGGATCACCGCTGCCCCCGCAAGCCGACACGTATTTGACCTACGTGCGCGACTTGCAGCTGACAGCTTGCAGCTTGGCGCTTATTGCGATTTTCTGACTCGCAGGTACCATTCCGAGAGCAGCCGAACTTGCTTGTCTGTGTAACCGCGTTCCACCATTCGGGTGACGAAGTCGTTGTGCTTTTGTTGATCCTCTTTGCTGGCCTTGGCGTTGAAGCTGATGACCGGCAGCAGGTCCTCGGTGTTGGAGAACATTTTCTTCTCGATCACCACCCGCAGTTTTTCGTAGCTGAGCCAGGTCGGGTTCTTGCCGTTGTTGTTGGCCCGGGCGCGCAACACGAAGTTGACGATTTCGTTGCGGAAATCCTTCGGATTGCTGATGCCGGCCGGCTTCTCGATCTTCTCCAGCTCTTCGTTGAGGGCGATGCGGTTGAGGATCTCGCCGGTTTCCGGGTCGCGATACTCCTGGTCCTGAATCCAGAAGTCGGCATACAGCACGTAACGGTCGAAGATGTTTTGTCCGTACTCGCTGTAGGACTCCAGGTAAGCGGTCTGGATTTCCTTGCCGATGAACTCGATGTAGCGCGGTGCCAGGTACTCTTTGAGGTAGCGCAGGTAGCGTTCGCGCACTTCGGCCGGGAACTGTTCCTGTTCGATTTGCTGCTCCAGCACATACAGCAGGTGCACCGGGTTGGCGGCAATTTCGTGAGGGTCGAAGTTGAACACCTTGGAGAGGATCTTGAAGGCGAAGCGGGTCGACAGGCCGTTCATGCCTTCGTCCACTCCAGCGGCGTCGCGGTACTCCTGGATCGACTTGGCCTTGGGATCGGTGTCCTTGAGGTTTTCGCCGTCGTACACCCGCATTTTCGAGTAGATGTTCGAGTTTTCCGGCTCTTTGAGCCGTGACAGCACGGTGAACTGGGCGAGCATCTTCAGGGTGTCTGGCGCGCAATGGGCCTTGGCCAGCGAGCTGTTGAACAGCAGCTTGTCGTAGATCTTGATCTCGTCGCTGACCCGCAGGCAGTACGGCACCTTGACGATGTAGATACGGTCGATGAAGGCTTCGTTGTTCTTGTTGTTGCGGAAACTGTGCCATTCCGATTCGTTGGAGTGAGCCAGCAGGATCCCGGAGTAGGGGATCGCCCCAAGGCCTTCGGTACTGTTGTAGTTACCTTCCTGGGTTGCCGTCAGCAGCGGGTGCAGGACCTTGATTGGCGCCTTGAACATCTCGACGAATTCCATCAGGCCCTGGTTGGCCCGGCACAGTGCGCCCGAGTAGCTGTAGGCGTCGGCGTCGTTCTGCGGATATTCCTCGAGTTTGCGGATGTCGACCTTGCCGACCAGGGCGGAAATGTCCTGGTTGTTTTCATCACCCGGTTCGGTTTTGGCCACGGCAATCTGGTTGAGGATCGACGGGTAGAGTTTGACCACTTTGAACTGGCTGATGTCGCCCCCGAACTCGGCCAGTCGCTTGGTCGCCCAGGGCGACATGATGGTGTTCAGGTAGCGTCGTGGAATGCCGAAGTCTTCTTCGAGAATGGCGCCGTCTTCAGCGGCGTTGAACAGCCCCAGGGGCGATTCGAATACCGGCGAGCCCTTGATGGCATAGAAGGGCACCTTCTCCATCAATTGTTTGAGCTTTTCGGCCAGGGACGATTTACCACCGCCCACCGGGCCCAGCAGGTAAAGGATCTGTTTCTTCTCTTCCAGGCCTTGGGCGGCATGGCGGAAATACGACACGATCTGGTCGATGCATTCTTCCATGCCATGGAAGTCTTCAAAGGCCGGATAACGGCGGATCACCTTGTTGGAGAAAATGCGCGACAGCCTTGAGTTGTTCGAGGTGTCGACCAGTTCCGGCTCGCCGATAGCCATCAACAGGCGTTCGGCCGCCGACGCATAAGCGCTGCGATCGCTTTTGCAGAGCTCAAGGTACTCTTGCAGCGAAAGTTCTTCCTGACGGGTGGACTCGAAACGTTGTTGGAAGTGGCTAAAAATACTCATGACGTCACCTCGCTCGATACGTGGAGCCGACGCCGGATCAGTCAGCTGATGCTGGCATGCAATCGACACCGCCGATTGCTGTATACCCCCCAGAACACCTAGAACTCGCTACCGATGACCCGCACGCCGGTGTACCGGCTCTCCCCTTTTTGGATGGCCTGCGCTTAAGGATAGTTCGTTATCGGGGAGGTCAAGGGCGGTTGTACATGAAGTTCGCCATGACCGTTCGTCTGGCCAGGCGCGAGCCCGCACAGGACGCGGGCTGCGAGAGATGAAAAAAATTATTCGGCAGTGCCTTGGGCGGTTTCTGCAGGGTAGGTGCCACGCCACAGCTCGAAGCCGCCGTCGAGGCTGTAGACGTCGGAAAAGCCCTGGCTGATCAGGTAGGCGGCAGCGCTCTGGCTGGAGTTACCGTGATAGCAGACCACTACGGTGGGGGCATCGAGATCGGCAGTGCGGATGAAGTCCGCTACCGAGTGATTGTCCAGGTGGCTTGCGCCGGTAATGTGGCCGGCGGCAAAGGCTTGCGGGTCGCGAATATCGACCACGACCGCACCTTGCTCGCGCAGCGCCTGGGCCTGCTCGGGAGGGATGCGTTTGAATTCGCTCATGGGTACGGTTTCCTTCAGGACTGGTCGTTCATTCTAGCCGGTTGTGCGGACGCAGGCTGCGTGCGCGGGGTGCCTTGCTCGGTGCATTCACAGCGCTGCAATGCGCCGGTATCGACGTTGTACAGGGTCATCGCGCCACCCCAGACGCAGCCGGTGTCCAGGGCGATCACCCCGGGCTCCTTGCAGCGCCCTTCAAGGGCGGCCCAATGGCCGAAGATGATCTTCACATGCCGTGAGCGGCGGCCCTTGTGGGCGAACCAGGGCTTGTAGCCGGGCGGGGCGGTGTCGGCGCCTTCCTTGCCCTTGAGGTCGAGCTTGCCTTCGCTGGTGCAAAAGCGCATGCGGGTGAAGTAGTTGGTGATCACCCGCAGGCGGGTGACGCCGCTCAGGTCCTTGCTCCACTTGTTCGGCTCGTTGCCGTACATGCCATCGAGGTAGGGCTTGAAGCGATTGTCGTCGCGCAGCGCTTCCTCAACTTCGCCTGCCAGCTCCAGGGCCTTGCCCAGGGTCCACTGCGGCGGGATGCCGGCGTGCACCAGCACTACGCCGCGCTGCTCGTCGTAATGCAGCAGCTTTTGCCGGCGCAGCCAGTCGAGCAGTTCGCCAGCATCTGGCGCATCGAGAATTTCGCGCAGGGTGTCGCTTTTTTTCAGGCGCTCGATGTTGTGCCAGGCGGCCAGCAGGTGCAGGTCATGGTTGCCCAGTACGCACACCAGCGATTCGCGGATGGAATAAAGGAAGCGCAAGGTTTCCAGCGATTCCGGGCCGCGGTTGACCAGGTCACCGACCAGCCACAGGCGGTCGACCTTTGGATCGAATCTCACCCGTTCGAGCAGGCACTTGAGCGGCTGCAGGCAGCCTTGCAGGTCTCCGACTGCGTATACCGCCATCAGTGCAGGGCTCCGGGGACGGCGAGGCGGAATGGGGCAATGACGGCGTCGAAACGCTTACCGTCCTCGGCAAACATCTGATAGCTGCCCTGCATGGTGCCGACTTTGGTGCTGATCACCGCGCCGCTGCTGTAGGTGTGGCTTTGCCCGGGCTCAATGGCCGGTTGCTGGCCGATCACACCGGCGCCCTTGACCTCTTCGACATGGCCATCACCGTTGGTGATCAGCCAGTGTCGTGACATCAGCTTGGCGGTCACAGAGCCATTGTTCTTCACCGTAATGGTATAGGCGAAGGCGAAACGGTCGTTTTCGGGGTCGGATTGTTCTTTGAGAAAGCGGGTCACGACGCTGACGTCGATCTGGTAACGGGGATCAGACATGCAAGGGGCCTTGGCAACAGACGCGGATACGGCGATGGCGTCAGTCTAGGCTATCGGTGGGGTAGCCGGCCAGTCATGCGGGCATGACTGGCCTATGGCGCAGGTTACGCGGCGCCCTGTTGCTCGGCCAGCTTGTCGGCCAGGCGCACGAAGGCGGCGAGGTCGAGTTGCTCGGGGCGCAGGCTGCCATCGACGCCGGCAGCTTCAATGGCGTCGCTGCTGAGCAGGGCCTTGAGGGTGTTGCGCAGGGTTTTGCGGCGCTGGTTGAAGGCTTCGCGAACGATGCGTTCGAGCAGGCGATGGTCCTTGGCCGGGAACGGCAGGGTTTCGTGTGGCACCAGGCGCACGATCGCTGAATCGACCTTGGGCGGCGGGTTGAACGCGCCGGGACCGACGTTGAACAGGTGTTCGACCCGGCAGTGGTACTGCACCATGATCGACAGACGGCCCCAGTCACCACCGCCAGGGCCTGCGGCCAGACGCTCGACCACTTCCTTCTGCAGCATGAAATGCATGTCGCGGATCAGCTCGGCGTTGGCCAGCAGGTGGAAGATCAGTGGCGTCGAGATGTTATACGGCAGGTTGCCAACCACGCGCAGGCTGTGGGGGGCAGCGCCGAGGGTGGTGAAGTCGAACTTCAGTGCATCGCCCTGGTGCAGGCGAAAGTTGTCGCGGTTAGCGAACTGCTGGTTGAGGATCGGTACCAGGTCTTTGTCCAGCTCGACCACGTCCAGCTGCGCGCCGCTGGCCAGCAGGCCGGAGGTCAGGGCGCCCTGGCCCGGGCCGATTTCCAGCATGCGCTCGCCGGCCTTGGCGTGGATCGAGCGCAGGATGCGGTCGATGACCCCGGCGTCGTGCAGGAAGTTCTGGCCAAAGCGCTTGCGCGCCTTGTGTTGGTATTGCTCGGTCATTTTCGGGTCTCGGCCATCTGGTAGGCGGTTTCCAGGGCGACCTGCAGGCTGCCGGTGTCGATCTTGCCGCTGCCGGCCAGGTCCAGGGCGGTGCCGTGGTCGACCGAGGTGCGGATGATCGGCAGGCCCAGGGTCACGTTGACCGCAGCGCCGAAGCCTTTGTACTTGAGCACGGGCAGGCCCTGGTCGTGGTACATCGCCAGCACTGCATCGCAGTGCTCCAGATATTTGGGGGTAAACAGGGTGTCGGCGGGCAACGGGCCGCGAAGGTCCATGCCTTCGCTGCGCAGGCGCGCCAATGTCGGTTCGATGGTGTCTATTTCTTCGTGGCCCAGGTGGCCACCCTCGCCGGCATGCGGGTTGAGGCCGCAGACCAGGATGCGCGGGTTGGCTATGCCGAACTTGTGTTGCAGGTCAGCATGCAGGATCCGCGTGACGCGCTCCAGGCGCTCGCTGGTGATGGCATCGGCAACCTCGCGCAGCGGCAGGTGCGTGGTCACCAGGGCCACGCGCAGGCCGCGGGTCGCCAGCATCATCACCACTTGCGCGGTGTTGGTCAGGTCGGCGAGAAACTCGGTGTGCCCGGAAAAGGCGATACCGCTTTCGTTGATCACGCCCTTGTGCACCGGTGCGGTGATCATCCCGGCGAAATGCCCGTCCAGGCAGCCTTGCCCGGCGCGGGTGAGGGTTTGCAGGACGAATGCGGCGTTGGCTTTGTCCAGCTGGCCGGCAACCACCGGGTTTTGCAGCGGCGTGTCCCAGACATACAGGCTGCCTGCCGGAGCGGGCTGGTCGGGGAGGGCGTCGAGGCTCACCGGCAGCAGCGTGACGGCCACGCCCAGCTGCGTGGCCCGCTCGGCGAGCAGGTCACGGCTGGTAATGGCAATCAGGGGGTGCGGCTGGGCTTGCGTGGCGAGCAGCAGGCACAGGTCAGGACCTATGCCGGCCGGCTCGCCGGGTGTGAGGGCGAAGCGCTGCGGTTTCACTGCGCGGCCTGATCGGCGCCAGGAAGCTTGATTTCGACGTAGGCTTCGTCACGGATCTGACGCAGCCAGGTCTGCAGTTCTTCATCGTACTTGCGGTTGCGCAGTACGTTCATCGCTTGTTGCTCGCGGGCCTGTTCGGTGCTGTCGGTGGCGCGGCGGCCCAGCACTTCGAGCACGTGCCAGCCATACTGGGTCTTGAATGGCTTGGTCACCTGGCCCTGTTGGGCGTTGGCCATTTCTTCGCGGAACTCTGGCACCAGGGCGCTTGGATCGATCCAGTTGAGGTCGCCGCCATTGAGTGCCGAGCCAGGGTCTTCGGAGAAGCTCTTGGCCAGCGTGGCGAAATCTTCGCCGTTCTGGATGCGGTCATACAGCCGTTGCGCCAGTTCCTTGGTCGCCGCTTCGCTGCGAATCTCGCTTGGCTTGATCAGGATGTGGCGGACATGCACTTCGTCGCGCATGGTGGCACCACCGCCACCGCGTTTTTCCTGCATCTTGATGATGAGGAAACCGGTAGGAATACGCAGTGGCTGAGTCACGTCGCCAACGCTCAGGCTGCTGAGCAGCTTGGCGAGCTCCGGCGGCAGCTGACCGGCTTTGCGCCAGCCCATTTCGCCGCCTTCCAGGGCGTTTTCGCTGGCGGAGCTGGCGATTGCCATCTGGCCGAAGTCGGCACCGCTTTTCAGGCGCGAGTAGACCTCACCAGCCTTTTGCGCGGCCGCCTGGATCTGCGCCGAGTTGGCGCTTTCCGGGGTCGGGATCAGGATATTGGCCAGGCGCCATTCTTCCGACAGTTGCATCTGGCCTTGCTCCGAGGCGAGGAAGTTTTTCACTTCCTGCTCCGAGACCTGGATGCGCTCGGCAACCCGGCGCTGACGCACGCGGCTGATGATCATCTCGCGTCGAACCTGCTCGCGGGCATCTTCGTACGACAGGCCGTCGTGGGCCAAAGCGGCGCGGAACTGCTCCAGGTTCATGCCATTGCGCTGGGCAATGGTGCCGATGGCCTGGTTCAGTTCTTCGTCGGTGATGCGGATGCCCGAGCGATCGCCGATCTGCAGTTGCAGGTTCTCGACGATCAGGCGCTCGAGCACCTGTTGGTCCAGGACACCGGCGGGCGGCACCTGGCCGCCACGCTTGGCGATGGTCTGCTGGACTTCGCGTACGCGGCTGTCCAGCTGGCTTTTCATCACCACGTCGTTGTCGACGATGGCCACAACGCTGTCCAGGGGTTGCACGGCGGCGTGCGCCGTGCCGGTCAGCAATACTGCGCCCAGCAACAGCGGGCGCAGACAATCAGTAAGCTTGGTCTTCACGAGTACGATAACCTTGAATGCCCTGGTCGAGGAACGACTCGACCTTGTTGCCCACTACGCCGCCGAGGCCTTTCAGCACAATCTGCAGGAAGACGCCGTGGTCGCCTTTTTCGTTTTGCGGAATTGCCTGGCTGTAATCGTCGTAATCGATCCAGTAACGGTTGATCAGACGCAGCTTCCAGCAGCAGTTGTCATATTCGAAACCACCGAAGGCTTCCAGCGTGCGGTTGCGGTTGTAGTCATGCTGCCAGCGCGCGATCGCGGTCCACTGCGGAACGATCGGCCACATGACCGAGAAGTCATGCTGCTGGATCTTGTAGTAGTCCTTGATGTAGTTCGCATCACCCGGCTGGCCATAGTCGCCACCACCTACCTGCCAGCGACCAGTGGCGCTGTTGTAGATGACCATGTCGTTGCGGTAGCGGTAACCGAGGTTGACCACCTTGTTGACGTTGTCTTCAGGCTGGTAATGGAACATCGCGCTGCCCGAACGGGTGCTGCGGCTGTCCGGATCCCAGTTGAAGTCGGAATTGAAGCGCCAGTCGCGGTTGAAGCGGTATTCGTATTCCAGTGCGTACGGGGAAACGTCCGACTGTGCGTCCTGACGGTCCTTGTAGGCAATGCCAGGCAACTGAACCTTGCGGTCCTTGAAGTACAGGGCCTGGCCAACGCTCAGGCGCTGACGTTCAAAGCCGTTCTCTTCGATCCAGCGGTTGGTCACGCCCAGCGACAGCTTGTTCTCGTCGCCGATACGGTCGTTGCCACTGAAACGGTTGTCGCGAAACAGCGAGGCGTAGTTGAAGGTGTACTCGCTGGTATCGAAGACCGGGATGTCCATCTGGTTCTTGTACGGGACGTACAGGTAGTACAGACGTGGTTCCAGGGTCTGGGTGTAGTTCTTGCCGAACCACTGGGTGCTGCGGTCGAAGTACAGCCCGCTGTCGACGCTGACGATCGGAACATCGCGATCCTGCGAAGAGTTGAACCGGCCGAATTCGCGCGGCTGGCCTGGCGCCTGGGCCTTGCCCTGACTGTCGAGGTCAAGGTCGTAGTGGGTGTAGGCGTACTTCAGCGATGGCCGTACATAACCATAGCTTGCTTCCATCGGCAGGCTGATGGTCGGCGCCAGGTGCAGGCGAGTACCGTTGGCTCGGGCCAGGCCGGTGATGTTCTGGTCGATGCGGCCACCGTCAGCGCGAACGCTGGTATCGAGCTTGCCGTCCTTGTCGAAGACAGTGCCGTTCTTCAGATCACGCTCGAAGCGTACAGCCTCGGATTCGTAGGTGAAGTTCATCCCGCCCGGGTGGTAAGGCAGCATGCCGTTGAAAGTGACCTGCGGCAGGCGGTCATACGGGGTGATCTGCGAAATGGTCGCCAGCTCGAAAGCCTGCACGTTCAACCGCGCGGTGTAGGTATCGCCGCGATAGGTCAACGCACCTTGCTGATTGACGAAGTCCCGACTTTCGACACCGATCTGATCCGATTCCAGGTCCTGGAAGTAGAACGGGTCGCTGAAGTCGGTGTAGTCGACTTCAGTCATCAGGCGCTCGTCGAGGCCGCCCTTGTGCTGCCAGTTGACCATCCAGCGCTGATCTTTGTAGTCCGTCTGCAGCTTGCGGTCATCATCCTTGTCATTCAGGTAAGCACCACCGAACTGTCCTTCGCTGGACTTGGTCAGGTAGCGGAACTCGCCTTCCATCAACATGCCGCGCTTGGCCATGTAGCGTGGATACAAGGTGGCGTCGTAGTTTGGCGCCAGGTTGAAATAGTACGGCGTGACCAGCATGAAGCCGGTATCGCTGCTGGTGCTGAACGACGGCGGCAGGAAACCGGACTGGCGGCGGTCATCGATCGGGAAGTAGATGTACGGTGTGTAGAACACCGGGAAATCCTTGACCCGCAGGGTGACGTTGGTCGCGGTACCGAAGCCGGTGGCCGGGTTCAGGGTAATGTTGTTGCCCTTGAGCTGCCAGGCGTTGCTGTTCGGCTCACAGGTGGTGTAAGTACCGTCCTTGAGGCGGATGATGGCGTTTTCAGCACGCTTGGCGTACAGGGCGCTGCCGCGGATGCGCGATTTGTGCATCACGTATTCGGCGTTATCGACCTTGGCTTCACCGGTGTCGAGCTGGATGTCGGCGTGATCGCCGACCACCAGCGAACCGTTGTCGCGAATCTTCACATTGCCGCTCAGCTCACCACGGTTCTCGGCCTGGTACAGGTTGGCCTCGTCGGCCTCGACCTGCATGCTGCCCTGGCGCATGACCACGTCACCGGCGAGGGTGGCGATCTGCTGCTCCTGCTGGTAGCGCGAAACCTTGGCACCGATGAAGGTCGGCGACTCGTCTTTGGGCGTGGTGTCGGTCATGCCCGGACGGGTCGGCTCGATGTAGGCACCGGCGCAGTAAGGCCCGGTTTCGGCGAGCTGGGCTGGGGTGAGCTGGTCACGAGGGACCCAATCCAGGTGGCTGGCATCGGGGCTACGGGATTTCAGCACGCGGCCTTTGGCTTCGGTGACCAGCACCGGACCTTGAGCCTGCTCCTGGGCGACCTCGCCGGAGCCGGCTGGCGTTTCACCGGACGAGCTGGCGGCCGCTCCGGCGTGCACCGGGCGCGGCGGCAGTGCGGCGGCAGGGGTTTTGGGCTTGCAGTCCCAGCCTCCGGCAGCAGACACTTGGCAGTCGAACTGCTCTGCGGCAACCACGTATGGGGTGGCCAGAGGTTGCATCGCCAGCAAACCGCCGGTGACCAGCAACGGGAATTTTTTACGAAACGCGGGGGATTTCAATGCCATCTTATTAGTCCGGGCTTCCTGCGTGCCATCTGCCCGCGTGTGGGGCCGCACGCCTCTCGATGGTCTGAAAAAGATGCTGGATAATAAAGCATGACCCGCTTGACGGCTAGGGCCGTCGGAGACCCTTGTAATGCCCGATCACGATGTACGCTTGCAACACCTGAATGTCTGGCTCGCCGAGCAGCTGGCAAATCTGTTCCATAAACAGGGCTGGGGCACGGTTCCCGCGGGTAGCCTGACCGCCGCCAGCAGCGATGCGAGCTTTCGCCGCTACTTCCGCTGGCAGGCCGAAGGCCACAGCTTTATTGTCATGGATGCGCCACCGCCGCAGGAAAACTGCCGGCCATTCGTTGATATTGCCCACTTGCTGGCCACGGCCGAGGTCAATGTTCCGGTCATTCATGCCCAGGACCTTGAACGTGGTTTCCTGTTGCTCAGCGACCTGGGCACCCAGACCTACCTCGATGTGATCAACGCCGAGAACGCCGATGGCCTGTTCAACGACGCCATTGATGCGCTGCTGGCCTTCCAGCAGTTGCCGATGAACGCGCCGCTGCCAAGCTACGACGTGGCCCTGTTGCGCCGCGAGCTTGAGCTGTTCCCCGAGTGGTACGTCGGCCGTGAACTGGGCCTGGGCTTTACCGATGCGCAACTGGCCGCCTGGCAGCGTATCAGCAGCCTGTTGATCGACAGCGCCCTGGCCCAGCCAAAGGTGCTGGTGCACCGCGACTATATGCCACGCAACCTGATGGACAGCAAGCCAAACCCCGGCGTGCTGGACTTCCAGGACGCGGTGTACGGGCCGGTCACCTATGACATCACCTGCCTGTTCAAGGATGCCTTCCTGAGCTGGCCGCAGGCACGCGTGCAGGGCTGGCTCAAGGATTACTGGCAGCGCGCCCAGGCCAAGGGCATCCCGGTGCAGGCCGATTTCGAGGAATTCCACCGCGCCAGCGACCTGATGGGCGTGCAGCGTCACCTCAAGGTCATCGGCATCTTTGCGCGCATCTGCCACCGCGACGGCAAGCCGCGTTACCTGGCCGATGTACCGCGCTTCTTTGCCTATATAGATGAAGTGATCGCGCGCAGGCCGGAGCTGGCCGAACTCGATGAACTGATCGAGAGCCTGCAGGCCGCAGCCGGAGCGCGTCCATGAAAGCAATGATTCTTGCTGCAGGCAAAGGCGAGCGCATGCGCCCGCTGACCCTGCACACCCCCAAGCCGTTGGTGCCGGTAGCCGGTATGCCGCTGATCGAGTACCACCTGCGTGCGTTGGCAGCGGCCGGCCTCAAAGATGTGGTAATCAATCACGCCTGGCTCGGGCAGCAGATCGAAGATCACCTGGGCGATGGTTCGCGCTGGGACCTGAACATCAGTTACTCACCCGAAGGTGAGCCGCTGGAAACCGGCGGCGGTATCTTCAAAGCCCTGCCGTTGCTGGGCGATGAGCCTTTTGTGCTGGTCAATGGCGATATCTGGACCGAGTACGACTTCGCCGGCTTGCCGAAGCACCTCGACGGCCTGGCCCACCTGGTGCTGGTGGATAACCCTGGTCATCATGGCAAGGGCGACTTCTGTCTGGATAAAGGCCAGGTCAGCGATGCCGACGTCGATGCCGACACCCTGACCTACAGCGGTATCGCCGTCCTCGCCCCACAGCTGTTCGCCGACTGCCAGGCCGGCGCCTTCAAGCTGGCGCCGCTGCTGCGCCAGGCGATGACGGCCGGGCAGGTCAGTGGTGAGCATTTCAGCGGACACTGGGTGGATGTCGGCACCCTGGAGCGGCTGGCCGAAGTCGAGCAACTGCTCGCTGAGCGCCGCTGACATGTTGTGGCCGAGCACAGTGATAGGTGCCGGAGCAGGCTTTGCCATCGCCAGTATTCCCGGGGCGTTGCTGGGGGCGTTGCTGGGCCAGGCGATGGACCGCCGTTTGCAGTTGCACAGTTGGGCGCATCTGCGTGAACGCCTGGGTGGGCGGCCGGTGCTGCGTGACGACGAGGTACTGTTCGTCCTGCTTGGGCGCCTGGCCAAGAGCGACGGACGGGTGGTCGATGGCCATATCCAGCAGGCACGGGTGGAGATGCAGCGCCTGGAAATGAGCGAACCGGCCAGGCGCCGCGCCATCGCCGCGTTCAATCGTGGCAAGGCTGGCAAGGAGCGCCTGGGTGTTCATCTGCGCCGCCTCAAGCAACAGCCGCATGCCGCCGAAGGCATGTTGCGCGCATGCTGGCGCATGGTCTGGGCTGATGGCCAGGCTGGCCGGCATGAACGCGAGCTGCTGCTGGCGTGGGGCCAGGCCCTTGGCTGGTCGGCAGCCAAGGTCCAGGCCCTGGCGCTGGACTATGAGCCGCAAAAGGCCGCACTGGCCGACGGCACGCTGGGTTATCCACAAGCCTTGCGCATGCTTGGGGTCAGCGCCGACAGCGAAGCCGGGCAGATCAAACAAGCCTACCGGCGCCTGCTCAGCCGTCATCATCCGGACAAGCTGGTGGGCAATGGCGCAAGCCCCGCGCAGGTTCGCGAGGCCACCGAACGAACCCGCGAACTGCATCAGGCCTACGCCGTCATCCGTAAACGCCGTGGCTTCTAGTCGAGTTTTTCCGGGCTGAGCCAGCCGCGGATGCGGCGGAACAATTGCTCCTGTTCCGCCGCGCTGTTGCCTGGCATGGCGGTCAGGCTGACCTGGCGGTAGTTGGCGTCCTTCAAGCGTTTACTGGCTTGCAGGCGCTGCTCGGCGGCGCGCCTGGCCTGGGGCAGGGTGGCGTAGAAGAAGTCTGCGGTGGCTACCTTGAGGTTCGGCGCCAGGCTGTCCAGGCTCTGTTCGGCCTGGGCTGGTGTCTGCGCGGCGACCATTACCAGCTTCTGCACCTGGGCCGGTTGCCGTTCGCTCAAGTAACGCGCTGCCCAGTAGGCGCCGCTGCCGTTACCGAGCAGGACAATGCTGCGGGCATTCTGTTGCTGGGCATAAGCAACGGCCGCATCGAGGCGGGCGAAGATGCGTTCGGCATCGGCCTTGTCATCGTCGACCGGCGCCTTCGCTTGTTCGATACTTTCGCTGTTCTCGCTTTCGGCTGCCGTGGCTTGCTCGATACTGGCGTTGGCATTGGCCGGGGTGTCCTTGGCCGGTGCGCTTTCGCCTGGCTCGGCCTTTTTTTCCACTGCCGGGGGTACTTCGACGCGCGCCTGCGGGGCGCTGGCAAGCAAATCCGGCTGGGCCAGGCTCAGGCTGTGCCAACCGGCATCGGGAAACTTGCGCCGCAGCGGGCCGACGGTTTTCGGCCAGTCGGCATTTTCGCCAGCACCGGCAAGAATGATCAGGGCGCCTTCGGGTTCGGCAGTGTTGGCCGGTTTCCACAGGGCCAGGAAGCTGTCGCTGCCAGCCTGCAGGGTTTGCTGTTCGGCTGCAGGAACCTGGCGTTCCAGGGCCTGGGCGTCTTCCTGGCTGCGTTCGGCCAGCGGTTGGCGTTCGACTGCGGCAGGTTTGCTGTCGGCAGCCGCTTCTGGCGTTTCGCCAGCGGCTGCTTGTGCGGTACAAGGTAGTATCAGTGACAGGCATAACGCCGGCAGCGTCGTGCGATAAAGTGCGAACATGGATCGATCCAGGCCAGATTAATACCGGCAGCCTAATAGTATTTGCTCGGGACGGCCATGCTCGGTGGCCGTCCTACCCTTGATGAGAGTGCAGATGAAGCTTTTGCGCTGCCTGTTGCTTATCGGCTGTTTTTGCCTGCCCTTGATCACAGGGGCAGCTTCGCCTGCCGCGCCTGCGCAGGTTGTGCTGGAGCCGGCCCAGCAGCAATGGCTTGAGCAACACCGCAGCCTGCGCGTCGGGCTGGTGCTGCAGGCACCTTTTGCCCAGTTCGACCGGCGCCTGCAGCAGCTCTATGGGGTCAACGTCGAGCTGATGAACTGGCTTGGCCGTTCGCTGGGGCTGGACCTTACCTGGCGCAACTTTACCGATCAGGCTGCCCTTGAGCATGCGCTGCAGGCCGGCGAAGTCGATCTGGCCCCAGGTCTGACCCAGACACCTGCCAGCCTGCGCCTGTGGTTGTTCAGCGATCCCTACATGCGCGTGCCGCAATTGATTGTCGGCCCGCGTACTGGCGCGGTGGCGGTTGATCTGGAGAAGCTCGCCAGTACCGATCGGGTCGCCGTGCGCATGCCCAGCACTGTCGCCGACTACCTGCGTGCCACCTACACCAACCTCAACCTGCAAGGCGTGCCTCAGGAGCGCCAGGCGTTGCAGCTGGTGCTCAGCGAACAGGCGCGGTTTGCCGTGGTAGATGAAGCGCAGTTGAGCCGTCTGTCTCGGGAAAGTGAATTCAGCGAGCTGGTGGTGGTCGGTGATATCGGCCTGCCGCAGTTGCTGCGGGTCGGCTCGCGCCGGGACTGGCCGGAGCTGGCCGAGATTCTTGAGCGCGGCCTACAGGCCGTTCCGGCCAAGGACCTGGAGCAACTCCACCAGCGCTGGCTGGAGCCTAAATACCCGCGCCTGAGCGAATCCCCGGGCTTTTGGCAGAACCTGGGTCTGTTGCTGGCGGCGCTGCTGCTCAGTTGCGTGGCCATCGTCATTTGGCAGCGTCGGCAACTACAGCAGCTCGAGCACAGTCTATTGGCCACCCGCGACACCCTGGCCCAGCGCCAGGCCCGCGAAGAAGCCTTGCGCCTGAGCCAGTTTTCCATCGACCAGAGCACCGTGGGCATTCTCTGGGTCAACTGGGACAGCCATGTGCGCTATGCCAACCGGGCCGCCGAAAGCATGCTCGGATACCCCTCGGGGGCGCTGATCGATCGGCCGCTGATTGATTTCGAGCCGAACCTGCACATGGACCGCTGGCTCGATCTGTGGAAGCGTGCCCGTGCCAGCGATGAAGCCCCGCAGCATTTTGAAACCCGGTGCCTGCGTGCCGATCGCAGCCTGCTGCCGGTGGATGTGTCGCTGAGCTTTCTGCGCTTTCGTGATGCCGAATACCTGGTGGTGTTTCTTGCCGATGTCACCGAACGCAGGCGCGCCCTGGCGGCGCTGCGCGAGAGCGAGGCACGGCTCAAGGGTATTGCCGGCAACGTACCCGGCCTGGTGTTTCGCCTTGAACGCAACCCGGCCGAAGGCGAGCTGGAGTTCCCCTACATCAGTGAAGGCAGTGAAGCCCTGGTGGGCTATGCGCCTGCGGCGTTGCAGCATCCGGACATGGGCCTGCGCAACCTGGTGCACCCTGACGACCGCGCCGATTACCACCGGGTCCAGGACCTGGCCCTGGCCACTGACAGCGACTGGTCCTGGCAAGGGCGGATCCTGACCCGCCAGGGCGAGCAGCGCTGGGCCGACATCAAGGCCAGTACCCGCACCCTGGCGGATGGCCGGGTGGTCTGGGACGGAGTGGTCTGGGACATCAGCCAGAGCAAGCGCGTCGAACTCCAGCTTGCCCGTTCACAGGAGCAACTGCGCGAACTGTCGGCGCACCTGGAAAGCGTTCGCGAGGAAGAAAAAGCCCGTATTGCCCGGGAAGTGCACGATGAGCTGGGACAGATGCTCACGGTGCTCAAGCTTGAAACATCCATGTGCGAACTGGCCTACGCCGAACTGGACCCCGGCCTCAACGAGCGCCTGGGCAGCATGAAGCGCCTGATCGCCCAGCTGTTCCAGCTGGTGCGCGATGTGGCCACCGCCTTGCGCCCGCCGATCCTCGATGCCGGCATTGCTTCGGCCATCGAGTGGCAGGCCCGGCGTTTCGAGGCGCGCACGCAGATCCCCTGCCTGGTGCAGGTACCGGAGAATCTGCCACCCTTGAGTGATGCCAAGGCCATTGGCCTGTTCCGCATCCTGCAAGAGGCGCTGACCAATGTCATGCGCCATGCCCAGGCGCATACTGTGCAGATCAGCCTGAGTCTCGATGGCCAGACCCTGCGCCTGACGGTGATCGATGATGGCGTAGGGTTTGTCCTTGAGCAAAGTCGGCCAACGTCCTTTGGCCTGGTCGGTATGCGTGAGCGGGTGCTGATGCTCGGTGGCAGCATGGCCCTGGAAAGCGAGCCGGGCGAGGGCACCAGCCTGAGCGTGGCCATCCCCCTGGATTAGGAGCATTGCGTGATTCGAGTACTGGTTGCCGAAGACCACACCATTGTCCGTGAAGGCATCAAGCAGTTGATCGGCCTGGCCAAGGACATGCAGGTAGCGGGGGAGGCCGGCAATGGCGAACAGCTGCTGGAAACCTTGCGCCATACCGAGTGTGAGGTGGTGCTGCTGGATATTTCCATGCCCGGGGTCAATGGCCTGGAGGCGATCCCGCGGATTCGCGCCTTGAACAACCCACCGGCGATCCTGGTGCTGTCGATGCACGACGAAGCGCAGATGGCAGCGCGGGCGCTGAAAGTCGGCGCTGCCGGCTACGCCACCAAGGACAGTGATCCGGCATTGCTGCTCACCGCGATTCGTCGGGTCGCCGGTGGCGGGCGTTACATCGACCCGGACCTGGCTGACCGCATGGTCTTCGAGGTCGGCCTCACCGATGCCCGGCCGCTGCATTCATTGCTGTCTGAGCGCGAATTCTCGGTGTTCGAGCGCCTGGCCCAGGGCGCTAACGTCAACGATATTGCCCAGCAACTGGCGCTGAGCAACAAGACCATCAGCACTCACAAGGCGCGGCTGATGCAGAAGCTCAACGTCACCTCGCTGGCGGAGCTGGTGAAGTACGCGATGGAGCACAAGCTGTTGTGAGTGTTCCAGAAGCGACATTGCGCTGAGCTCATCGCGGGTCAAGCCCGCTCCTACAAAGTAGGGATCTGTAGGAGCGGGCTTGACCCGCGATAGCATTGAACCTGCCATGCACATATCCAAAAACGTCACTCTTGTAGGGCAATCCCTACCCCAAGCCTTCCATCCTGCTGATATCAATCTCTCTCCACCGCCGATTTGCGCCGCTTGCCGCCTTCACTAGGCTTTGGATACAGCAGTCATCCAACAAAAAGGTGCGGGTATGAGTGAGGTGAATTCGAGCGCTGCAACCGGCGAAGTGCTGGTCAGCTTCCGTGGTGTGCAGAAGAGCTACGACGGCGAATCGCTGATCGTCAAAGACCTCAACCTGGATATCCGCAAGGGTGAGTTTCTCACCTTGCTCGGCCCGTCCGGTTCCGGCAAAACCACCAGCCTGATGATGCTCGCCGGCTTCGAAACGCCGACTGCAGGCGAGATCCAGCTGGCTGGCCGTTCCATTAACAACGTGCCGCCGCACAAGCGCGACATCGGCATGGTGTTCCAGAACTACGCGCTGTTTCCGCACATGACCGTTGCCGAGAACCTGGCCTTCCCTTTGAGCGTGCGCAACCTGAGCAAGACCGACATCAGCGAACGGGTCAAGCGCGTGCTCAACATGGTCCAGCTCGACGCTTTCGCCCAGCGTTACCCCGGCCAGCTTTCCGGTGGCCAGCAGCAACGGGTGGCTTTGGCCCGGGCGCTGGTGTTCGAGCCGCAGCTGGTACTGATGGATGAACCGCTGGGCGCTCTGGACAAGCAACTGCGCGAACACATGCAGATGGAGATCAAGCACCTGCACCAGCGCCTGGGCGTCACTGTGGTCTACGTGACCCACGACCAGGGCGAAGCGCTGACCATGTCCGACCGCGTCGCGGTATTCCACCAGGGCGAGATCCAGCAGATCGCCGACCCGCGCACCCTGTATGAAGAGCCAAAGAACACCTTTGTCGCCAACTTCATCGGTGAAAACAACCGCATCAATGGCCGCCTGCTCAGCCACGACGGCGAACGTTGCCAGGTATTGCTGCCGCGCGGCGAGAAGGTCGAGGCGCTGGCGGTCAATGTCGGCCAGGCCGGCGAGCCGGTAACCCTGTCGATCCGCCCCGAGCGCGTGCGCCTCAACGGCCACAGCGAAAGCTGCGTCAACCGTTTCTCCGGGCGCGTGGCCGAATTCATCTACCTGGGCGACCACGTGCGGGTACGCCTGGAAGTCTGCGGCAAGGCCGATTTCTTCGTGAAGCAGCCGATTGCCGAACTCGACCCGGCCCTGGCCGTGGGCGATGTGGTACCGCTTGGCTGGCAGGTGGAGCACGCCCGCGCGCTCGATCCTCTGCTGGAAGCCAATTGAAGGTTTGCTTCACCAACCCTGTTCTGTGGAGAGAATAATAATGCTCAAGCACTTGAAGTTGACCGCCCTGACCCTGGGCCTGTTTGCGGCAAGCCAGGCCATGGCGGCCGACCTGACCGTGATTTCCTTCGGCGGCGCCAACAAGGCGGCCCAGGTCAAGGCGTTCTACGAGCCATGGGAGAAGGCGGGCAAGGGCAAGATCGTCGCTGGCGAGTACAACGGTGAAATGGCCAAGGTCAAAGCCATGGTCGACACCAAGAGCGTGTCGTGGAACCTGGTGGAAGTCGAGTCGCCGGAGCTGGCCCGTGGGTGTGATGAAGGCATGTTCGAAGAGCTCGATCCTGCACTGTTCGGCAACGAAAGCGACTATGTGAAGGGCGCTATCCAGCCGTGCGGTGTCGGCTTCTTCGTCTGGTCCACAGTCATGGCCTACAACGCCGACAAACTGAAGACCGCGCCGACCAGCTGGGCCGACTTCTGGGACACCAAGCAGTTCCCGGGCAAGCGCGGCCTGCGCAAAGGCGCCAAGTACACCCTGGAGTTTGCCCTGATGGCCGACGGCGTTGCGCCCAAGGACGTCTACAAGGTGCTTGGCACCAAAGAAGGCCAGGACCGCGCCTTCAAGAAACTCGACGAGCTCAAGCCGAGCATCCAGTGGTGGGAAGCCGGTGCCCAGCCGCCGCAGTACCTGGCCTCGGGTGACGTGGTCATGAGCTCGGCCTACAACGGCCGGATTGCCGCGGTGCAAAAAGAGAGCAACCTGAAAGTCGTATGGAACGGCGGTATCTACGACTTCGACGCCTGGGCCATCCCCAAAGGCGCCAAGGATGTTGAAGAGGCAAAGAAATTCATCGCCTATTCGGTCCAGCCTGAACAGCAGAAGACCTACTCCGAGAACATCGCCTACGGCCCGGCCAACTCCAAGGCCGTCGCGCTGCTGTCCGACGAGATCAAGAAAGACATGCCGACCACCCCGGAAAACATCGCCAACCAGGTGCAGATCGACGTGGCGTTCTGGGCCGACAACAGCGAGCAGCTGGAGCAACGCTTCAACGCCTGGGCTGCCAAGTAAGGGCTGCTGATGGGGCGCCGGCTTGCCGCCGGCGCTCCTTGTTCTCAAGATTTCGGAGTTCGCTATGGCCATCGCAGTGCCCCTGAATGAAGGCGCCGGTTCCAACCTCAAGCAGCGTCTCAAGCGTGCCGAGCGGGTCAACCGCTGGAAGGCGCAAGCGCTGATCGCACCGCTGGCGCTGTTTCTGCTGCTGGTGTTCCTCGTGCCGATTGCCGCGCTGTTGTACAAGAGCGTGGGCAACCCGGAAGTGGTCGGCGGCTTGCCGCTGACTGTGACGGCTGTGGCCGAGTGGGACGGCAAGGGCCTGCCAGGGGAGGCGGTATATAAGGCGCTAAGCGAAGACCTCGCGCAAGCACGCAAGAACCAGACCCTGGGCGATACCTCCAAGCGTCTGAACATGGAGCTGGCCGGCTATCGCAGCCTGCTGGCCAAGACCGCGCGGGCGTTGCCGTTCAAGACCGAGCCGGCTTCCTATAAAGAAGCCCTGCAGGAACTGGACGAGCGCTGGGGCGATCCGGCCTACTGGCAGGCGATCCGCCGTAACACCAGTAGCGTCACCCCGTTCTACCTGCTGGCGGCCCTGGACCATCGTATCGATGACCTCGGCGAGCTGGCCAAGGCCACCCCGGACCAGGCCATTTATCTGGACATCTTCACCCGTACCCTGTGGATGGGCTTCGTCATAACCGCCATCTGCCTGGTGCTGGCCTATCCGCTGGCCTACCTGCTGGCCAACCTGCCGACCCGGCAGAGCAACCTGCTGATGATTCTGGTGCTGCTGCCGTTCTGGACCTCGATCCTGGTGCGGGTTGCGGCCTGGATCGTGCTGCTGCAATCGGGCGGGCTGATCAACAGCGCGCTGATGGCCATGGGCATCATCGACAAACCGCTGGAACTGGTGTTCAACCGCACCGGGGTGTACATCTCCATGGTGCACATCCTGCTGCCGTTCATGATCCTGCCGATCTACAGCGTGATGAAGGGCATTTCGCCCACCTACATGCGTGCGGCGATATCCCTGGGCTGTCATCCGTTCGCCAGCTTCTGGCGCGTGTACTTCCCGCAAACCTACGCCGGCGTAGGCGCGGGCTGCCTGTTGGTGTTCATCCTCGCCATCGGCTACTACATCACCCCGGCGCTGCTCGGCAGCCCCAACGACCAGATGGTCAGCTACTTCGTGGCCTTCTACACCAACACCAGCATCAACTGGGGCATGGCGACCGCGCTGGGCGGCCTGCTGTTGCTGGCCACCGTGCTGCTTTACCTGATCTATAGCTGGCTGGTCGGCGCCAGCCGCCTGCGCCTGAGCTGAGGAGCGTTGTCATGCTGAGCCCCTACATGTCGCCCGTCGAGCGGGTCTGGTTCTACAGCTTGCGCATCCTTTGCGGGCTGATCCTGTTGTTCCTGGTGTTGCCGGTGCTGGTGATCATTCCGCTGTCGTTCAACTCCGGCAGCTTCCTGGTCTACCCGCTGCAGGGCTTTTCGCTGCAGTGGTACCACGACTTCTTCGCCTCCGCCGAGTGGATGCGCGCGCTGAAGAACAGCATCATCGTCGCCCCGGCGGCCACGGTGCTGGCGATGATCTTCGGCACCCTGGCTTCGATCGGCCTGACCCGCGGTGATTTCCCCGGCAAGTCGCTGATCATGGCCCTGGTGATTTCGCCCATGGTGGTGCCGGTGGTGATCATCGGTGTGGCCAGCTACCTGTTCTTTGCCCCGCTGGGTATGGGCAACAGCTTTATCTCGCTGATCCTGGTGCATGCGGTGTTGGGCGTGCCGTTCGTCATCATCACCGTTTCGGCGACCCTGCAGGGCTTCAACCATAACCTGGTGCGTGCCGCCGCCAGCCTGGGCGCCTCGCCGCTGACCACCTTCCGGCGGGTTACCCTGCCGCTGATTGCGCCGGGGGTGATCTCCGGGGCGCTGTTCGCTTTTGCCACGTCTTTTGACGAAGTGGTGGTCACCCTGTTCCTTGCCGGCCCCGAGCAGGCGACCCTGCCACGGCAGATGTTCAGCGGCATTCGCGAGAACCTCAGCCCGACCATCGCCGCCGCTGCAACCTTGCTGATTGCCTTCTCGGTGGTGCTGTTGCTGACCCTGGAGTGGTTGCGTGGGCGCAGCGAGAAGCTGCGTACCCAGCAGCCGGGTTGAGATCGTTCGCGGGGCGAGTCGAGTCGACTGGCCCCGCGATGAGCACCCGTCGACCGCCTTGATACCGGTCAGCCCCTGAGCGTTTGCCTGAGGTACAATGCGCGCCACTGTGATTCTGCCTACAGGTGCGCCATGCAGCCCTACGCTATTGCCCCCTCGATTCTTTCTGCCGACTTCGCCCGCCTCGGCGAGGAAGTCGACAATGTCCTGGCCGCGGGTGCCGACATCGTTCACTTCGATGTAATGGACAACCATTACGTGCCCAACCTGACCATCGGCCCGATGGTCTGCACCGCCCTGCGCAAGTACGGCATCACTGCACCGATCGACGTGCATTTGATGGTCAGCCCGGTCGACCGCATTATCGGTGACTTCATCGAAGCCGGCGCCAGCTACATTACCTTCCATCCGGAAGCCACCCTGCACATCGATCGTTCGCTACAGTTGATTCGCGACGGCGGTTGCAAGGCCGGCCTGGTATTCAACCCGGCGACTCCGTTAGACACCCTCAAGTACGTGATGGACAAGGTCGACATGATCCTGTTGATGAGCGTCAACCCAGGCTTTGGTGGCCAGAAATTCATCCCCGGCACCCTCGACAAGCTGCGCGAAGCCCGCGCGCTGATCGACGCCAGCGGCCGTGATATCCGCCTGGAAATCGACGGTGGCGTCAACGTCGGCAACATCCGTGAAATCGCTGCTGCTGGCGCCGACACCTTCGTCGCCGGTTCGGCGATCTTCAACACCCCGGACTACCGTGAGGTGATTGCCAAGATGCACGCCGAACTGGCCCTGGCCCGCCCATGAGTGGCTTCGAGCAGCTGTTCCCCGGCGCCCTGCCCAAACTGGTGATGTTTGATCTGGACGGTACCCTGATCGATTCGGTACCGGACCTGGCAGCGGCGGTGGATAACATGCTGCTCGCAATGGGCCGCCCGCCCGCTGGCCTTGAGGCGGTACGCCACTGGGTCGGCAATGGTGCGCCGGTGCTGGTGCGCCGCGCGCTGGCCGGTGGCATCGAGCATGGCGCAGTGGATGACGACGAAGCCGAACGGGGCCTGGAGCTGTTCATGCAGGCCTACGCCGAAAGCCATGAGCTGACGGTGGTCTACCCCGGCGTGCGCGACACCCTCAAGTGGTTGCACAAGCAGGGCGTGGAAATGGCTCTGATCACCAACAAGCCCGAGCGCTTCGTTGCACCTTTGCTTGACCAGATGAAAATCGGCCGTTATTTCCGCTGGATCATCGGCGGCGACACCCTGCCGCAGAAAAAGCCCGATCCGGCTGCCTTGCTGTTCGTGATGAAAATGGCCAGCGTCGAGCCCGAGCAGGCGCTGTTCGTTGGCGACTCGCGCAGCGACGTGCTGGCGGCCAAGGCTGCCGGGGTCAAATGCGTTGGCCTGACCTATGGCTACAACCATGGCCGGCCGATCAGCGAAGAGGCGCCGTGCCTGGTCATCGACGACCTGCGCGCGCTGTTGCCTGGTTGCTTAGATCCGGCCACTGGGATAACGTTGGCGGACGTTCAATCCCCCTCAGATCGAGATTCCATCGTGGCGGTTATCGGCAAACTCTGGATGAAAGTCATCAAGGCCCTGGCCCGCTGGCGTTGGCGCGCCTGACTGCTATCCGCCGGCCCGCGCCGGCCTGCTTGCCTGCCTGACCCATCTGCTGCTTGCCACGAGGCTATCATGACCCGCGAAGAATTCCTGCGCCTGGCCGCTGCCGGCTACAACCGCATTCCCCTGGCCTGCGAGACCCTGGCCGACTTCGACACGCCGCTGTCGATCTACCTGAAACTGGCTGACCACGCCAACTCCTACCTGCTCGAATCGGTGCAGGGCGGCGAGAAGTGGGGGCGTTACTCGATCATCGGCCTGCCGTGCCGCACCGTGTTGCGTGTGCACGATCACCAGGTGCGGATCACCCATGACGGTGAACTGGTCGAGCAGCACGAAGTGGAAGATCCGCTGGCCTTCGTCGAAGCTTTCAAGGAGCGCTACCAGGTGCCGACCATCGCCGGCCTGCCGCGCTTCAACGGCGGCCTGGTCGGCTACTTCGGTTATGACTGCGTGCGTTATGTCGAGCGGCGCCTGGGCAAGTGCCCGAACCCTGATCCGCTGGGCGTGCCGGACATCTTGCTGATGGTCTCCGATGCCGTGGTAGTGTTCGACAACCTGGCCGGCAAGATGCACGCCATTGTCCTCGCCGATCCGGCTGAACAAGACGCTTACGAAAACGGCCTGGCCCGGCTCGAAGGCCTGCTTGAGCAACTGCGCCAGCCTATCGCCCCGCGTCGCGGCCTCGATCTGGGTGGGCCGCTGCCGGCAGAACCTGAGTTCCGCTCAAGCTTTACCCAGAGCGACTACGAACGTGCGGTCGATACCATCAAGGAATACATCCTCGCTGGCGACTGCATGCAGGTGGTGCCATCGCAGCGTATGTCCATCGACTTCAAGGCCGCGCCGATCGACCTGTACCGGGCGTTGCGCTGCTTCAACCCGACGCCATACATGTACTTCTTCAACTTCGGCGACTTCCACGTAGTGGGCAGCTCGCCGGAAGTGCTGGTGCGGGTCGAAGACAACCTGGTCACCGTGCGCCCGATCGCCGGTACCCGCCCACGCGGCGCCACCGAAGAGGCTGATCACGCGCTGGAAGAAGACTTGCTGTCTGACGACAAGGAAATCGCCGAGCACCTGATGCTCATCGATCTGGGCCGCAACGACGCCGGCCGGGTGTCGGAAACCGGCTCGGTCAAAGTCACCGAGAAGATGGTGATCGAGCGTTATTCCAACGTCATGCACATTGTGTCCAACGTCACCGGCGAGCTGAAGCAGGGCTTGAGCGCCATGGATGCCCTGCGTGCCATCCTGCCGGCGGGCACCTTGTCCGGCGCGCCGAAAATCCGCGCCATGGAAATCATTGATGAGCTGGAGCCGGTCAAACGCGGCGTCTACGGTGGTGCGGTGGGGTATTTTGCCTGGAACGGCAACATGGATACCGCAATTGCCATCCGTACCGCGGTGATCAAGGACGGCGAGCTGCACGTGCAGGCCGGTGGCGGCATTGTTGCCGACTCGGTGCCAGCGCTTGAGTGGGAAGAAACCATCAACAAGCGCCGGGCGATGTTCCGTGCGGTGGCGCTGGCCGAGCAGACGCCACGTAGCTGAGCCTGATCCACGGCGCCTGTTGGTAGCAGGCGCCGTTTTCCCCCTCCCTAGAACTCCAGGCTTAATGCCAGGTTGATCCCCTGCTGGGTCAGTTCGTCGCTCTTGCGCCAGTTGTAGCTGCCGCGCAGGGCCAGGCCCGGTGCCAGGCTCTGGCTCAAACCCAGGGTCGCCCGGTTCAGATTGCTCTGCGGGGTGTAGCCGGTCAGGGTGAAGTCGTTGCCCGGCAGGCTGTTGAGGTGGAGGGTCAGGTCCTGCTGGTCGTCCTCGAACTCGTGCTCGTGAGCGACTTCGGCGAACAGCAAGGTGCTGGGCCCGGCCTGGTACTTGCCCTGCAAGCCCAGGCCCAGGCGTCGTGATTCGCGGTCCTGATCGTCAAAGCTCAGGGCAGTGGCGCGGCTGCCTTTCTCCGAATAGCCATCGACTTTCACCCGTGCATAGTCGGCGCTGACAAAAGGCGACAGGCTCCACTGGCTGCCGGGCGCTGCCAGGTCATAACCCAGGCGAGCGGCGAAGGCCCACAGCTCACCGTCGGTATCACCTTTCTCGCTGCGATCATTTACCCCCAGGGCGAAGGTGCGCTTCAAGTCGCTGTAGTCCAGGTGCCCGCCGGTCAGGGCGGCATCGGCCCACCACTGGTTCTGCTGGAACTGCACGAAAGCGGTTGCCAGGTAGCTGTCGAGCTTGTAGTCGGAGTCTTGCTCGCCGGCTTCGAGCTTCTGCTGGTAAACGCCTGTGGCCACGCCAATACGCCAGGCCTCGTCCAGACGATAGCTGCCGCCCAGGGTCAGGTTATAGCCATGGCCGTCGGCGCTGGCCGAGCTGCGCTGGCTGTCGATATCCAGGTTCTGCCCCCCGGCGGCTACGATGGCCTGCCATTGGCCAACCGGCTGCCAGCTGCCTTGCCACTGGTTGCGCAGTTCATCTTGATGCGCGCGCAGGCTGGCGTGGGCCATTTCTGGTAACAGCGTCAGCTCCCAAGGGGCGGAAAGAATCGAAAACGCGTAGTCGGCAATCAGCTCCTGCCCAGCACTGGTGGGGTGGACCGAATCGTTGAACAGCAGCTTGCTCGGGTCGGGCGTGGCACCGTTGATGCCGTAGGTTGCGTTCTGCACACAGCCATTACCGCTGAAACAGGTACCGACCAGGTTCTGCCCGCTGGCCAGGCCGAACTGCGTCGGAGCAGCCAGGGCTTCCTGGAGCAGCAACGGCACATTGAGCGGAATAACCTGTGCATCAATCTGGCTCAGCTGGCCGACCAGTTGCTGGTTGAAGATACTGCTCAACTGCGAAGCCGGGCCCTGCATCGGCGTGCCGTTGATGGCCGGAGTCAGGCCCAGGTCGGGCAGCAGCCAGACCATGATGTACTGCGCGCCACCCTGTTGCAGGGCTTGGGCGCTGGCGGCCAGGCGATTGGCGGCAGCTGCGGCGGTTGCCGGGCTGGTGATCTGGCCCTGGAGGAAGTCGTTGCCGCCACCGGTCAGGTAGTAAAGCGCGTTGGGGTCGGCGCGCAGACCACCGGCCAGATAGCCCGGGCGTTCGCGCAGCACGGTGCCGGCGCCGGGGTTGCCTGGTGGAATGATCACGTCGGAAGTACCAGTGATCGAGTCGAGAATCTGGTCGGTACGGTAACCACCCACTGCCCAGTTGTTGCCGTCCGGGCGACCCAGCGCGGCATTGACTGGCGAGGTCGAAGCGCCCAGGTCGGCCGCAGCAACACCCAGCTGGGCACCGAGCAGCATGGGCGAAACCGCGCCGAAGGCTTCGCCGTTGGCATATGTTGGCCCGACCCGGTTGGTAAAGCGCTGGGTGGAGCCCGCCGGGCCATTGCTGTCGGGGAACTGCCCGGCATCGGCAAGGCTGTCGCCGAAGACGATCAGAGTTGAGTAAGGGGAGGGGGCGGCATGGACGCTGGAGCAGGCCAGGGCCAGCAGCGAGAATGCACAAGGCAACAGGGAGCGCGCGTTCAACATCGCAAAGATCCTTTTTCGTTGTTGTTATCGGATGACGCCTTACGACGTTAGCAAAACATTCCGCGCGTCTTCCATCGCTAAAGCGTTTCGGCATGCCACCGTCATATTGCGTGGACCGCGCCGGTAGGCTACTGTGCGGGAACGTATGAACGAGACCTACCCCGTGTTGATCGTCAGCAAACTCTTGATGCGCGTTATCAAGGCCCACGCCCGTTGGCGTTGGCGCGCCTGACTTTATCTCTTGCCGGTTAGCCGGCCCTGTACCGCTTTGCCTTTCTGAATGCTTTACCTGCTGTAACCGGCGCTTGCTGGTGTGCACCGGGAAGCTCGCACCTGTAGCACCGAGCACAGGCACATCGAAAGGCATGTATTCAAAGTCAGTAGATGCAAGAGGTTGAACCCAGATGTTACTGATGATCGACAACTACGACTCCTTTACCTACAACGTCGTGCAATACCTCGGCGAGCTGGGTGCAGAGGTCAAGGTCATTCGCAATGACGAACTGACCATCGCCCAGATCGAAGCCCTTAACCCCGAGCGCATTGTCGTTTCCCCTGGCCCCTGCACCCCGACCGAAGCCGGTGTGTCGCTGGAGGCCATCAAGCATTTTGCCGGCAAGCTGCCGATCCTCGGGGTATGCCTGGGCCACCAGTCCATCGGCCAGGCCTTCGGCGGTGAAGTCGTGCGCGCCCGCCAGGTGATGCATGGCAAGACCAGCCCGGTGCTGCACAAGGACCAGGGCGTGTTTGCCGGCCTCAACAACCCGCTGACCGTCACCCGTTACCACTCGCTGGTGGTCAAGCGCGAAACCCTGCCCGATTGCCTGGAACTGACCGCCTGGACCGCCCTTGAAGACGGCTCGGTGGACGAGATCATGGGCCTGCGCCATAAAGAGCTGAACATCGAAGGGGTGCAGTTCCACCCCGAATCGATCCTCACCGAGCAGGGCCACGAGCTGTTCGCCAACTTCCTCAAGCAGACCGGCGGCCGCCGTTAAGGATCGAACATGGATATCAAGAGCGCGCTGAGCCGCATCGTCGGCCACCTGGACCTGAGCACCGAAGAAATGCGGGACGTCATGCGCGAAATCATGACCGGCCAATGCACCGAGGCGCAGATCGGCGCCTTCATGATGGGCATGCGCATGAAGAGCGAGAGCATCGATGAAATCGTCGGTGCCGTGTCGGTGATGCGCGAGCTGGCCGACAAGGTCGAGCTCAACACCCTCGACCAGGTGGTCGACGTGGTCGGCACTGGCGGTGATGGCGCCAACATCTTCAACGTATCCACCGCTTCGGCCTTCGTCGTCGCCGCCGCCGGTTGCACCGTGGCCAAGCACGGTAACCGTGCGGTCTCGGGCAAGAGTGGCAGCGCCGACCTGCTGGAAGCCGCTGGCATCTACCTGAACCTGACGCCGGTTCAGGTCGCACGCTGCATCGATAGCGTCGGCATTGGCTTCATGTTTGCCCAGACCCACCACAAGGCGATGAAATACGCCGCTGGCCCGCGTCGTGACCTGGGCTTGCGTACCCTGTTCAACATGCTCGGCCCGCTTACGAATCCGGCCGGGGTCAAGCACCAGGTCGTCGGCGTGTTCACCCAGGCACTGTGCCGCCCACTGGCTGAAGTGCTGCAACGCCTGGGCAGCAAGCATGTGCTGGTGGTGCATTCGAAAGATGGCCTGGACGAATTCAGCCTGGCGGCGCCAACCTTCGTTGCTGAACTCAAGAACGACCAGATCAGCGAGTACTGGGTCGAGCCCGAAGACCTCGGCATGAAAAGCCAGAGCCTGCATGGCCTGGCCGTGGAGAGCCCGGCCAAGTCGCTGGAGCTGATCCGCGATGCCCTGGGCCGGCGCAAGACCGAGAACGGCCAGAAGGCTGCGGAAATGATTGTGCTCAACGCCGGCGCCGCACTGTACGCCGCCGACCACGCCATGAGCCTCAAGCAGGGCGTGGAGCTGGCTCACGACGCATTGCACACTGGCCTTGCCCGGGAAAAACTCGAAGAGCTCGGTGCCTTTACCGCGGTATTCAAGCAGGAGAATGAAGGATGAGTGTGCCGACGGTTCTGGAAAACATTCTGGCGCGCAAGGTCGAGGAAGTCGCCGAGCGCAGCGCCCGTGTCAGCCTTGCCGAGCTTGAACGCCTGGCGGCCGCTGCCGATGCGCCACGCGGTTTTGCCAAGGCCCTTATCGAACAGGCCAAGCGCAAGCAGCCTGCAGTCATTGCCGAAATCAAGAAAGCCTCGCCAAGCAAGGGCGTGATCCGCGAAAACTTCATTCCGGCCGACATTGCCGTCAGCTACGAGAAGGGCGGCGCGACCTGCCTGTCGGTGCTGACCGACGTCGATTACTTCCAGGGCGGCGACATCTACCTGCAACAGGCGCGCGCCGCGTGCAAGCTGCCGGTGATTCGCAAGGACTTCATGATCGATCCTTATCAGATCGTCGAAGCCCGGGCCTTGGGCGCCGACTGTGTGCTGCTGATCGTTGCCGCGCTGGATGATGTGAAGATGGCCGAATTGGCCGCGACGGCAAAAGGCGTGGGCCTTGATGTGCTGGTCGAAGTGCACGACGGCGACGAGCTGGAGCGGGCGCTGAAGACTCTCGACACGCCGCTGGTGGGCGTCAACAACCGCAACCTGCACACCTTTGAAGTCAGCCTGGAAACCACCCTCGACCTGCTGCCGCGCATCCCCCGTGATCGCCTGGCCATCACCGAGAGCGGCATCCTCAACCGCGCCGACGTCGAGCTGATGGAAATCAACGAGGTCTACTCCTTCCTGGTCGGCGAAGCGTTCATGCGCGCCGAGCACCCGGGGCTGGAGCTGCAGCGCCTGTTCTTCCCGGAGCGTGTGGTGCAGAACCCGGTGCAAGGCCTGGACTGATTCAACTCTGAAGCCGGCGATGCCGGCTTTTTTGTCTCTACAAGGTTAATGCGATGACTGATCAAGTGCTTGATGTCACTGTCGAGGCCGGGCTGCACGCCGAACAGGAACTGCTGGCGGCGGTATGCAAGGGCGAAAAGGATCATGGCCTGTTGTTCTGGCGACCGACCGATCATGCCCTGGTCATGCCCCGGCGCATGAGCCGCCTCGAAGGCTTCGAGGCGGCCTGCGCCGAGCTTGCGATTGCCGGTTGGCCGGTGCTGCTGCGCGAAACCGGTGGTGAGCCAGTGCCGCAGTCGCCGGCGGTGCTCAACATCGCCCTGGTTTACGTCGCGCCGAAAAGCGAAGGTGATCACGGCCGTATCGAAAACGCCTACGAGCGTCTGTGCCTGCCGCTGTGTGATGTGCTGCGCGAATGGGGCGGGATGGCGTCGGTGGGGGAAATCGAAGGGGCGTTCTGTGATGGCCGCTACAACGTCAACCTTAACGGTCGCAAACTGGTCGGCACTGCCCAGCGCTGGCGCCAGGGCCTGGGTGGCAAGCGCCCGGTGGTGTTGGTTCATGGTGCGTTGCTGCTGGATAACGAGCGCGAGTCGATGGTGGCGGCGGTCAACCGCTTCAACGAATGCTGCGAGCTGGAGCAGCGCTGCCTGGCCGACAGCCACATCGCTTTGCACGAGGTGGTACCCGAGGCGCCACTGCTCGAGCGCCTTGGCCAGGCCTATGCCGAAGTGATCAAAGGCATCGCCCGCGATTAACGGGTACCGAAGACCACCATGGTCTTGCCCTTGACGTGTACCAGGCTGCGCTCTTCGAGATCCTTGAGGACGCGGCCAACCATCTCCCGCGAACAACCGACGATGCGGCCGATTTCCTGGCGGGTGATCTTGATCTGCATGCCGTCGGGGTGGGTCATGGCGTCTGGCTGCTTGCACAATTCCAGCAGGCAGCGGGCTACCCGGCCGGTGACGTCGAAGAAGGCCAGGTCGCCGACCTTGCGCGTGGTGTTGCGCAGGCGCTGGGCCATCTGGCTGCCCAGGGCATAGAGAATGTCCGGGTCGTGACGCGCCAGTTCACGGAATTTTTCGTAGCTGATTTCTGCAACTTCACATTCGCTTTTGGCCCGCACCCAGGCGCTGCGCTGGTGTTCCTGGCCGGCTGGTTCAAACAGCCCCAGCTCGCCGAAAAAGTCGCCACTGTTGAGGTAGGCGATGATCATTTCGTGGCCGTTGTCATCCTCGATAAGGATGGTCACCGAGCCCTTGACGATAAAGGACAGGGTTTCGGCCTTGTCACCGGCGCAGATGATGTTGCTCTTGGCCGCATAGCGGCGGCGCTGGCAATGGACCAGCAGCTTGTCGATGTTCTTGATCTTGGCTGGAAGGGCTGATGCAACCATGGCTGGATCCCGGTCAGGAGGCGACGCTTCAATTTCTTTTATAGATAGTCTGGCGATAAGCGCCAGTGATTTGGCGTCAGCTTATCAGACACTTGTCCTTCTATCGGCAGATTTACTCATGCGCTTGAGCTTTTCCGCCGGGCTCGCAGGGTCTAAGCTGGCAGTCTTTTTTCAATCAAGGGAGTCCAGGTAATGAAGGCGCGTATCCAGTGGGCAGGTGAAGCCATGTTTCTGGGCGAATCGGGCAGTGGCCATGTGGTCGTGATGGATGGCCCGCCCGAGGCCGGTGGCCGCAACCTGGGTGTACGGCCCATGGAAATGCTGCTGTTGGGCCTGGGTGGCTGCAGCAACTTCGATGTGGTCAGCATCCTGAAGAAATCCCGCCAGGCAGTAGAGAGCTGCGAAGCTTTCCTTGAAGCCGAGCGCGCCAGCGAAGACCCGAAGGTATTCACCAAAATCCACCTGAATTTCGTGGTCAAGGGCCGTGGCCTGAAAGAAGCCCAGGTCAAGCGTGCGGTCGAGCTGTCGGCAGAGAAGTATTGCTCGGCCTCGATCATGCTCGGCCGGGCCGGTGTCGAGATCACCCACAGCTACGAGATTGTCGAGCTCGGTTGATTACCAGCAAGCCCGCTCCTGTGGGGGCGGGCTAACGGCGCAGGCGCTCCAGCCCGATCAGCCAGGCCAGCCCCGGAACCAGCGCCACCACCAACCAGTGCAGGTTGAAGACGAGCAGACCGACGATTTCTGCGCTACTCCAGGTATTGCCAAAGGCGTCGGCAAATATCAGGCACTGCAGCCAGGCCGTCAGCGCGGCCGATAGCACAAAGGCCAAGGCAAGCAGGCGCTGCCTGTGAATGAAGCAGCCGGCCAGCAGCAACAGCAGTTGCCCGGGCAGTGAGAACACCCACAGGTCGACGGCACTGTTGCCATCAGGTTGGGAGATGTCAGGCAGTTTCAGGCTAAAGGGTTCCCCGCTCATGCCGGCAGTCAGCAGGCACACGAACAGATAAGCCACCAGCACCAGCCCCAGGCTTTGCAGCAAGCGAAGGCAAAATAACCGAATCATCAGTGGCGCAACCCCGGCAGCAGCTTCAGCAAGCCTTGCGGCAATCGCGCCTGCAAACGGCTGCTCAAAGCCTCGCGGTGCTTCTGATAGAAAAGCCCCAAGCCAATCACGCCCAACCCGATCAGGGTCAGCACCACCGGGAACAGCAGCGACTCGGCAAACACCTCGTAAGACAGGTAACCCAGGTACATCGCCACGCCCATGCCACCAAAGACCATGAACAGCGGACGGCGCAGCAACAGTGCTATGCCCATCAGGCCAAGGTTGATCAGACCATAAAGCGCTTTGTCCCATTCACTGTCGGTATCCAGCAGCGGCAAGCCGAGCCAGAAGGCCAGCAATCCGGCCAGATAGCCCCAGAAGGCATAGTCCTGGCGGGTGCGACCGTCGATCACCAGGAACACCAGCAATGTCGCCAGGCCAAACCACAGTGACACCGTACGCCGCTGATTCCAGTCGAAGGCCTCGCCATAGAACCATTCGCTCAGGTCCATGGACATGAACCACAAGGCCACGGCAATCGGCATGACGATGAACGGAAACGGGATCAGGCGCAGCATCAACAAGCCGGCCAGTATCGTCGCCGCCTCCATCAGCAGCCAACCGTCCTGCACGTAGGTGTAGTAGTTGTGGTAGTTGCCCTGGGCGTTGTCCAGTAGCCAGAAACCGCTGAGTCGCTCCGCCGCAAACACTGCCAGCGGTACGATGCTCACCGCCACCGCAGCAAGTACGCCAGCAGGGATGACCTGGCCGCGGCGTTGCATTAGCAAGGCGCCCAGGGTCAGTACGCCGATATAAATCAGTGAGACCAGCAGCAGGGCGCTGTCACCGACGCGCATCCAGGCTTCACTGAGCAGCCAGCCCATGGCGGCCATGATCAGCAGGGCGCCGAAGTAAAACGCCACGTGGGCCAGCTGGAAACTGGCCTGGGTTTGCGGCTGGCGCTTGAGAAATTCAAGCAGGGCCTGATCCTGGCCCGGGTTCAGAACGCCGGCGCTGACTGCGCGGGCCAGGTCCTTGGCGTCGAAGCGTTCCGTCATCGGTGGTCCTAGATACGATAAGTGCTTTTGGTCATGACCTTGGCCATCAGGCTCATGCCGAACTTGACCGGTGCCGGGAAGCGGAAGCCGCCAGCATCCAGGGCCGATTCGGCATGTTGCTCTTCGTCGATGCGCATCTGCTCAAGAATCGCCCGGGATTTCTCATCCTCGGCCGGGATTTGCTCCAGGTGTTCGTCCAGGTGCTTGCACACCTGATGCTCGGTGGCGGCGACAAAACCCAGGCTGACCTTGTCGCTGACCAGGCCAGCGAGGGCGCCGATGCCGAAGGACATACCGTAGAACAGCGGGTTGAGCACGCTGGGGTGGCTGCCGAGCTGGCGAATGCGTTGTTCGCACCAGGCCAGGTGGTCGATTTCTTCTTCGGCGGCGTGTTCCATGGCCTTGCGAACCTGGGGCAGCTTGGCGGTCAGGGCCTGGCCCTGGTACAGCGCCTGGGCACAGACTTCACCGGTATGGTTGATACGCATGAGCCCGGCCACATGGCGGGTCTGGGTTTCGTCGAGGGTGACATCCGGCTGGATGATCGCCGGCGACGGCCGGGAAGGCTGGCCGCTGAAGGGCAGCAAGGTGCGCATGGCGGTGTCGGCCTGCAGCAACAAGCGGTCGAGCGGGGAATAGTGACGTTCGGTAGCCATCGGGCACCTCCGCAAGAATGTGCCCGACAGTTTACCCCAATCGCGATGCCGGGGCTTGCCCTGGATCAGCCTGGTGGCCAGTGCATCTGACGCTGGCCAAGCACGTGCATATGAATGTGGTAGACGGTCTGCCCACCCAGCTCATTGCAGTTCATGACCACGCGAAAGCCGTCTTCGCAGCCCAGTTCCTTGGCCAGCCGCTGGGCGGTGAACAGGATGTGCCCGGCCAGGCCCTTGTCTTCTTCGGTCAGATCGTTGAGGGTGCGGATCGGTTTTTTCGGGATGACCAGAAAATGTACCGGTGCCTGCGGGGCGATATCGTGGAAGGCCAGAACCTGGTCGTCCTCGTAGATGATCTTGGCCGGGATTTCCCGGTTGATGATCTTGGTAAACAGAGTATCCACTACGGCTGCTCCATGAGGGTGATCGGACTTGAGTGTACGCAGGCCAGACGCTTGCGCCCAGCCCTGTACAACTAGCGCGGGCAATAGGCCTGGTTGATGGCACCGGCCAGCTTGCGTGCCAGCCAGCGCGATAGCCAGCGCGGGCTGAAGGCCAGCCAGCGGTTGCGCCGGCCGGGGATGATCAATGCGCGGTTCTTGTCCAGGGCGCGTACGGTATACAGCGCGACTTCTTCCGGGCTCAGGCTGCGTTGGCCGTTTTCCAGCCGCGGGATACGTCGCAACGGCGAACGCACCGGGCCTGGGCACAGCACCGAAACCTTGATGCCGGTGCGTTTGAGCTCTTCGCGCAGGCCTTCGGAAAAGTGCAGCACATAGGCTTTGCTTGCCGCGTAGCTGCTCATCCACGGGCCGGGCGCGAAGGCGGCAAGCGAAGCGACGTTGAGTATCTGCCCGCCGCCCTGAACCGCCATGGCATTGCCAAGGGCGTGGCAGAGGCGGGTCAGGGCGAGGATGTTCACCTCGATCAGGTCCTGCTCATCGCTCCATTCCTGGGCCAGAAAGTGCCCGTAGGAGCGAATGCCGGCGCAGTTGACCAGCAAGTCGATGTGCCGCTCGCTTTCTTCCAGCTCCAGCAGGAACCCCGACAACCGCAACGGCTCGCCCAGGTCGCAGGCACGAAACAGCACTTCGACGCCAAACCGCTGGGTCAGCTCGATGGCGATGCTTTCCAGCGGGTCGCGCTGTCGGGCCACCAGGATCAAATTGCGTCCCCGACGTGCCAGCGCCTCGGCCAGTGCCAGGCCCAAGCCGCTGGAGGCACCGGTGATCATGGCGTAACGGGTCATGCAGTTCTCCAGTCGGGAAGGGTGGCCAAAGTGCGCAGTTTACAGGTGCCGGGCCCGGAGTGCTGCTACCCGTGGCGTGTCTAGATGCCGGGGCGGGTGACGGTGACGTATGCAAGCCCGGCAACCAGGACCAGCCACAGCCAGGCCAGGATCACCACTGCGTTGTTGTTGGGCACTGGCGGCGCACCGAAGCGGTTGCTGCCACGCGTGCCGGGCATCAGTACCAGCACCAGGATGAAGAAGTTGCCGACCCATGGAAGGATCGACAGCCAGCAGAACCAGCCGCTCCAGTTCAGGTCGTGCAGGCGCTGGACAATGAACAGCATGCTCAGGATCCGTGCCGACAACAGGCCGATCATCATCAGGCCGCCGAGGTCCAGCGACATTGAACTGGACAGCAAGGCCACCAGGAAAATGCCGCCGATGGTCGCAGCGAACAAGACCAGGCTCCAGGCCAGCAGGCGCACGCGGCCAATTCGCCCTTCCAGGCTCATGACCTTGGGTTTGCTCGAGTTGGCGAGAGTCAGGGTGTCATACATGCGGGCTTCCTTTGCCGTGATAAAACGTGAGTCAGCCCGGCCAGCGATGGCCAAGGGCTGTGGCCGAGGCGTGCGCCTGGCGGTATTCGGTATCCAGGCGGGTAATCAGTTGCTCGACCGAGCAGAGCTGGTCGATGGCACCGACACCTTGTCCGGCAGACCAGACGGTCTTCCAGGCCTTGGCCTCGTCGTCGATGGGTTTGAGCTTGGTCTCGGTGTGGCTGCGCAGGGCGGCCATGTCGAAACCGGCGTTTTCCAGGCTCTGGCGCATGAAGCTGGCAGGCACCCCGGAAACCGCAGCGGTGTGGATGATATCGGCTGCCTTGGCTTCAAGCATCATTTCTTTGTAAGGCCCCGGCGCCTGGCTCTCGTGGGTGGCGATAAAGCGCGTACCCAGGTAGGCGAGGTCAGCGCCCAGCAACTGCGCGGCGAGGATTTCCTGGCCACGGTTTATGCAACCGGCCAGCAGCAAGGTCTTGTCGAAGAACTGGCGAATCTCGGCGATCAGGGCGAACGGGCTCCAGGTGCCAGCGTGGCCGCCGGCGCCCGCGGCTACGGCAATCAGACCGTCGACACCGGCCTCGGCGGCTTTCTCGGCATGCCGGCGGGTGGTCACGTCATGGAACACCAGGCCGCCATAGCTGTGCACGGCATCGACCAGTTCCTTCACCGCCCCGAGGCTGGTGATGACGATCGGCACCTTGTGCTCGACGCACAACGCCAGGTCTGCCTGCAGGCGCGGGTTGCTCTGGTGCACGATCAGGTTGACGGCATAGGGTGCAGGTTTGTCGAGGGCCGCCAGGCCCGTTTCGATCTCTTCCAGCCAAGCCTTGAAGCCTGCGCTGTCGCGCTGGTTCAGGGCCGGGAAACTGCCGACCACCCCGTTGGCACAACAGGCCAGTACCAGTTGCGGATTGGAGATCAGAAACATCGGCGCCGCTACCACCGGCAGGCGCAAGCGTTGTTCGAGCAGGGCAGGCAATGACATGGCAGGTTTCCCGAGGCTGAGTATGGGTTTAGGTTAGAACGGTTTGACCACCACCAGAATTACCACGGCCAGCAGGACCAGCACCGGCACTTCATTGAACCAGCGGTAGAACACGTGGCTGCGGGTGTTTTCGCCGCGGGCGAAGCGCTTGAGCTGTGCGCCGCACATATGGTGGTAACCGATCAGCAGCACCACCAGGGTGAGCTTGGCGTGCATCCAGCCCTGGCTCATGAAGCCCGGGGTCAGGCTCAGCAGCCAGATGCCGAAGACCAGGCTGGCGATCATCGCCGGCAGCATGATGCCGCGGTAGAGCTTGCGCTCCATGATCACGAAGCGTTCCTGGCTGATGCTGTCCTGGCTTTGTGCGTGATAGACGAACAGGCGCGGCAGGTAGAACAGGCCGGCAAACCAGCAGACCACGCTGACGATATGCAGCGCTTTGATCCAGAGAAAAAGCATGGGGTTGAGTTCCTTCAGGGTTCACGGTGGTCAGATAGTAGAGGCAAGGGGCCCGGCGAGCCATCGCAACAGTTGTGGGCGTGTTTCAGCGCCCCTATTATCGTGGGCTTTCCTGATGGTTCGTTGATAAGGGGCACGCGTTATGGTCAAGGTCGGTATCGTTGGCGGCACGGGTTACACCGGGGTCGAGCTGCTGCGTCTGTTGGCACAGCATCCACAGGCCGAGGTGGCAGTGATCACCTCGCGTTCCGAAGCTGGTCTGGCGGTTGCCGATATGTACCCGAACCTGCGTGGCCACTACGACGGCCTGGCCTTCAGCGTACCGGACGTGAAGACCCTGGCCGCCTGCGACGTAGTGTTCTTTGCCACCCCGCACGGTGTCGCCCACGCCCTGGCCGGCGAGCTGCTGGCCGCGGGCACCAAGGTCATCGACCTGTCCGCCGACTTCCGCCTGCAGGACGCCGATGAGTGGGCCAAGTGGTACGGCCAGCCGCACGGCGCGCCCGAGCTGCTCAAGGACGCGGTCTACGGTCTGCCTGAAGTCAATCGCGAGCAAATTCGCCAGGCACGCCTGATCGCCGTACCGGGTTGCTACCCAACCGCTACCCAGCTTGGCTTCCTGCCGCTGCTCGAAGCCGGTATCGCCGACGCCTCGCGGCTGATCGCCGACTGCAAATCCGGGGTCAGCGGCGCCGGCCGTGGCGCGGCGGTGGGCTCGCTGTTCTGTGAGGCGGGCGAAAGCATGAAGGCTTATGCGGTCAAGGGGCACCGTCACCTGCCGGAAATCACCCAGGGCCTGCGCCGGGCGGCGGGTGGTGATGTCGGACTGACCTTCGTGCCGCACCTGACCCCGATGATCCGCGGTATCCATTCGACCCTGTATGCAACCGTCGCCGATACCTCGGTCGATCTGCAGGCGCTATTCGAAAAACGCTACGCCGATGAACCGTTCGTCGACGTAATGCCGGCCGGCAGCCATCCGGAAACCCGCAGCGTGCGCGGTGCCAACGTCTGCCGAATTGCCGTGCACCGTCCACAAGGCGGCGACCTGGTGGTGGTGTTGTCGGTGATCGACAACCTGGTCAAGGGCGCGTCGGGGCAGGCGGTACAGAACCTCAACATCCTCTTTGGCCTGGACGAGCGCATGGGGCTTTCCCACGCCGGTCTGCTTCCGTAAACGCCAGCTTTCAAGCTGCAAGTAAAAGGTGTATGCGATCCGCTTATAGCTTGCGGCGCACCTCTTGCAGCTTTTGTATTGTTGACCGCTTTTCTCGGAGAAGCGGATAATGCGCGTCATCACGCATTATGGCGGCATAGCGCCGGGAGATAGTCAGCATGAGCGTCGAATCCTTCACCCCTGTGGCATTGCAGTTCACTGAGGGTGCAGCGCACAAGGTGAAGACCCTGGTCGATGAAGAAGGCAATGATCGCCTGAAGTTGCGAGTTTTCGTGACCGGCGGCGGTTGCTCGGGTTTTCAGTACGGTTTCACTTTCGATGAAGACGTTGCCGAAGACGACACCATCGTCGAGCGCGAAGGCGTGGCTCTGGTTGTCGATCCGATGAGTTTCCAGTATCTGGCAGGAGCCGAGGTGGATTACCAGGAAGGCCTGGAAGGCTCGCGTTTCGTTATCAAGAACCCGAACGCCACCACGACCTGTGGTTGCGGCTCTTCGTTCTCGATCTGATCGCCAGGGCAGTACCGCAAACGCCGCGCTGATGCGCGGCGTTTTGCTGTCTGCGAGTTATGCCGGGTAGATCGCGCCCAGTACCCGCAGGCCACGGGCAGCGGTGACGCTGGGGCGGTTGGCGGGGATGCGCTGCAGGCAGCAGTGGGCCAGCCAGGCAAAGGCCATGGCCTCAACCCAGTCAGGGTCGATCCCGCAAGCGGCAGTGCTGCTGACCCGGGCGTTGGGCAGCAGGGCTGCCAGGCGCTGCATCAGCACGCTGTTGTGGGCGCCGCCGCCGCAGACCAGCAGTGCCTGGGTATCATGCTGTGCCGCTTGCAGCGAGCTGACGATGCTACGGGCGGTCAGTTCCAGCAGGGTGGCCTGCACGTCTTCATCCCGAAGGCTTGGCTGAGGGGCCAGGTGCTGATTGAGCCAAGGCAGGTTGAACACTTCGCGGCCGGTACTTTTCGGGCCGCTGCCTGCGAAGAACGGATCGCTCAGCAGCGAGGCGAGCAGGCCTGGGATAACCTGGCCGGTGCCCGCCCAGGCACCATTGGCGTCATAGCTGTGCCCTTGTTTCTGCTGAATCCAGGCATCGAGCAGCACGTTACCCGGCCCGCAGTCGAAGCCGCTGACTGGTTTGTCCTGCTCGATCAGGCTCAGATTGCTGAAGCCACCGACATTGAGCACCGCCAGGCGTTGGCCCTGATGGGCGAACAGGGCTTCGTGAAAGGCCGGTACCAGGGGAGCGCCCTGGCCGCCGGCGGCAACGTCACGGCGACGGAAGTCGCTGACCACGCTGATGCCGGTAAGCTCAGCCAGCAGCGCCGGGTTGCCGATCTGTACGGTAAAGCCGCGCGCCGGTTCGTGGCGGATGGTCTGGCCGTGGCTGCCGATGGCGCGAATGGCCTCGGGCGTGAGGTTGCGCGCGGCCAGCAGGTGCTGGATACCTTCGGCGGCAAGCTGCACCCAGCGGTTTTCGGCCAGGGCGGCGCGGGCAATCTCGTCCGGCCCGCTGGCGCACAGGGCCAGCAGGTCCTGGCGCAGGTCGGCGGGCATGGGGATGTAATGGGTGGCGAGCAGCGTGAGTTGCTGCTCCTGTTCGATCAAGGCGATGTCAAGGCCATCGAGGCTGGTCCCGGACATCACACCCAGATAGAGCGGCATTGCTTAACGCTTGCTCGAAGCAAGCAGGGTGGCCTTTTCCTGGTCCATGCGCGCGACCAGTGGCTGGCTTTGCTGCAGGAAACGCTGGCGCTCGGCCTTGGCGATCGGGTCAGCCATTGGCAACTTCTGCCCGAGCGGGTCGACGTGGACGCCGTTGACCTGGAACTCGTAGTGCAGGTGCGGGCCGGTAGACAGGCCGGTGGTGCCAATGTAGCCGATGATTTGCCCTTGCTTGACGGTGCCGCCGGTCTTCACGCCCTTGGCGAAGCCCTGCATGTGCCCGTACAGGGTCTGGTAGCGGTTACCGTGCTGGATGATCACGGTGTTGCCGTAGCCGCCGCGGCGGCCTGCCAGCAGCACTTTACCGTCACCGGCCGCCTTGATCGGTGTGCCGCGTGGTGCTGCGTAGTCGACACCTTTGTGCGCGCGGATCTTGTTCAGGATCGGGTGCTTGCGGCCAGCCGAGAAGCGCGAGCTGATGCGGGCGAAATCAACCGGAGTGCGGATGAACGCCTTGCGCATGCTGTTGCCGTCGGCGGTGTAGTAGTTGGTGTTACCCTGCTTGTTGGTGTAGCGCACTGCGGTGAAACTCTTGCCGCGGTTGGTGAAGCGGGCAGAGAGGATATTGCCGGTACCGACGACCTTGCCGTTCATGACCTTCTGTTCATAGATCACGTCGAACTCGTCGCCCTGGCGGATATCCTGGGCGAAGTCGATGTCATACCCGAAGATGCGCGCCATATCCATGGTCAGGTTGTGATTCAGGCCGGCACGCTGGGCCGAGGCCGACAGCGAACTCTTGATCACGCCATGTACATAGGCCGAGCGCACCACGGGCTTGCTGATTTCACGGTTGAACGCGTAACCGTTTGCGCTCTTGGTCAGGCGAATGGTTTCCAGGTCGCTGAGCTTGCTGTGCAGGCTGGCCAGCTGACCGTCCTTGTCCAGTTCGATCTGCAGTACCTGGCCATGCTTGAGCTGGCTGAACTGCTTGGCCTGCTTGTTACTGGCCAGCACTTCATGCACAGCGGTAGCCGGCAGGCCGACCTTGGCGAACAGGGTCGACAGGGTATCGCCGCGGCTTACGGTGACTTCGCGGTGGCTTGGGTCCTTGGCTGGCGCGGCTTCGGCAGCGGCGGGCGCAGGCTCGGTCTTAGCGGTTTCCTCGGTTGCTGCGGCGCTGTTGTCGATCTGCGCAAACGGCGAGGGGGCGGCGTCGGTGTTCTGGGTAAGTGGGGCGTCCTGTTCCTGCTTGAGTTGCTCTGCCGGGCTTTCCAGCTCCAGGTTCAGGGTGGTTTTCTTGGCTTCGACCTCGCTGGATGGGAACACCAGCAAGGCCAGGCTGAGTAAGGCGGCGATGCCGCTGGCGGCCAACAGGTGGCTCTTCGGATAAAGCGGGGGCGCTTTAGGCGGTTCGTTGGTCATAGATGAATTGACTTTGAAATAGATGAAGTGGAAAAGATGAATGACATGATGAAGATGAAATAACTGTATAAAATATAACCAAATCCCCTTCAGCGCAAGCGCGCAGACGTCATCAGTCGGCTTCGAGGTCACACTCGGGGCAAAAACTTGTATTTGATGGCTGATCTTGTATGGTTGGGTCCCTTTGAATCTGAGCCTTACGGGTCTGTTATGAAGTCGGTTGAAGAGCAGCTAGCGCTGATCAAGCGTGGAGCGGAAGAGGTACTGGTCGAGTCCGAGTTGGTCGAGAAGCTCAAGCGCGGGCAGCCGCTGCGGATCAAGGCGGGTTTTGACCCGACTGCGCCTGACCTGCACCTGGGGCATACCGTCCTGATCAACAAGCTGCGCCAGTTCCAGGATCTGGGTCACCAGGTGATCTTCCTGATTGGCGACTTCACCGGCATGATCGGTGACCCGAGCGGCAAGAGCGCTACCCGTCCGCCGCTGACCCGCGAGCAGGTACTGGATAACGCCGAGACCTATAAACAGCAGGTGTTCAAGATTCTCGACCCGGCCAAGACCGAAGTCGCGTTCAACTCCACCTGGATGGACAAGCTCACCCCGGCCGACTTCATTCGCCTGGCGTCGCAGTACACCGTGGCGCGCATGCTCGAGCGCGACGACTTCGACAAGCGCTACACCACCAACCAGCCGATCGCGATCCATGAGTTCCTCTATCCGCTGGTGCAGGGTTATGACTCGGTGGCACTCAAGTGCGACGTCGAGCTCGGCGGTACCGACCAGAAGTTCAACCTGCTTATGGGGCGCGAGCTGCAACGTGCTTACGGCCAGGAAGCACAGAACATCGTGACCATGCCGCTGCTCGAAGGGCTCGACGGCGTGAAGAAGATGTCCAAGTCCCTGGGCAATTATGTCGGCATCCAGGAAGCCCCTGGGGTGATGTACAGCAAGCTCGTGTCGATTCCTGACACCCTGATGTGGCGTTACTTCGAACTGCTGAGCTTCCGTTCCATGGAAGAGATCGAGCAGTTGCGTGCCGATGTCGCCAATGGCGCAAACCCGCGTGACATTAAGATCAAGCTGGCGGAAGAGATCGTTGCCCGCTTCCATGGCGAGGAGGCTGCCGCCAATGCTCACCGCGCGGCAGGTAACCGTATGAAAGAGGGCGAGTTGCCGGAGGATCTGCCTGAGGTTGAGGTCTCTGCGGCTGAAGGCTTGCCGATCGCTGCCGTGTTGAACCGCGCGGGTCTGGTGAAGAACTCGGCGATGGCGCGGGATCTGCTCAATGGCGGCGCGGTGAAGGTCGACGGTGCGGTGGTTGATCGTGATTTCATGTTTGCACTTGGCGCGACCCATGTATGCCAGGCGGGCAAGAAGGCATTTGCCCGGGTTACCCTCAAGGCTGAGTAGGCGGTAGCGGCAAGCTATAAGCTGCAAGCTACAAGTTGAGCGCGGTGCCTCTGCTTTTACTTGCAGCTTGAAGCTTGCTACTTATAGCCAAAACGCCCCCGCTGAAACAAAGTTGAAATAAGTCCTTGACGCCCCCGCAGATCTCTCTATAATTCGCCCCACTTCCGGCGCAGTCGGAACTGAAAACTCCTTGAGTTTCAAAGAGTTAGCGGTTCCAGGGTCATCCGGAGGTGCTTCGATCGAAAGATCGGCAGCGGTGAAAAAGGCGGTTGACAGCGGTTTGAAACGCTGTAGAATTCGCCTCCCGCTACGAGAGATCGCAGCGAGTCAAGTGTTTGAAGCGAAACGAAAAACTTCAAAATAAACGCTTGACAGGCTCTGAGGAAAGCGTAGAATGCGCGCCTCGGTTGAGACGAAAAGCTCTTAACCAACCGCTCTTTAACAACTGAATCAAGCAATTCGTGTGGGTGCTTGTGAGCTCAGACTGATAGTCAAAAAGATTATCAGCATCACAAGTGGCTACACGAAAATCGAAAGATTTGAAAGTAAGTCATTTGAGATTGCTGAGCCAAGTTTAGGGTTTTCTCAAAACCCAAGCAGTATTGAACTGAAGAGTTTGATCATGGCTCAGATTGAACGCTGGCGGCAGGCCTAACACATGCAAGTCGAGCGGATGAGAAGAGCTTGCTCTTCGATTCAGCGGCGGACGGGTGAGTAATACCTAGGAATCTGCCTGGTAGTGGGGGACAACGTTTCGAAAGGAACGCTAATACCGCATACGTCCTACGGGAGAAAGCAGGGGACCTTCGGGCCTTGCGCTATCAGATGAGCCTAGGTCGGATTAGCTAGTTGGTGAGGTAATGGCTCACCAAGGCGACGATCCGTAACTGGTCTGAGAGGATGATCAGTCACACTGGAACTGAGACACGGTCCAGACTCCTACGGGAGGCAGCAGTGGGGAATATTGGACAATGGGCGAAAGCCTGATCCAGCCATGCCGCGTGTGTGAAGAAGGTCTTCGGATTGTAAAGCACTTTAAGTTGGGAGGAAGGGTACTTACCTAATACGTGAGTATTTTGACGTTACCGACAGAATAAGCACCGGCTAACTCTGTGCCAGCAGCCGCGGTAATACAGAGGGTGCAAGCGTTAATCGGAATTACTGGGCGTAAAGCGCGCGTAGGTGGTTCGTTAAGTTGGATGTGAAATCCCCGGGCTCAACCTGGGAACTGCATCCAAAACTGGCGAGCTAGAGTAGGGCAGAGGGTGGTGGAATTTCCTGTGTAGCGGTGAAATGCGTAGATATAGGAAGGAACACCAGTGGCGAAGGCGACCACCTGGGCTCATACTGACACTGAGGTGCGAAAGCGTGGGGAGCAAACAGGATTAGATACCCTGGTAGTCCACGCCGTAAACGATGTCAACTAGCCGTTGGAATCCTTGAGATTTTAGTGGCGCAGCTAACGCATTAAGTTGACCGCCTGGGGAGTACGGCCGCAAGGTTAAAACTCAAATGAATTGACGGGGGCCCGCACAAGCGGTGGAGCATGTGGTTTAATTCGAAGCAACGCGAAGAACCTTACCAGGCCTTGACATGCAGAGAACTTTCCAGAGATGGATTGGTGCCTTCGGGAACTCTGACACAGGTGCTGCATGGCTGTCGTCAGCTCGTGTCGTGAGATGTTGGGTTAAGTCCCGTAACGAGCGCAACCCTTGTCCTTAGTTACCAGCACGTTATGGTGGGCACTCTAAGGAGACTGCCGGTGACAAACCGGAGGAAGGTGGGGATGACGTCAAGTCATCATGGCCCTTACGGCCTGGGCTACACACGTGCTACAATGGTCGGTACAGAGGGTTGCCAAGCCGCGAGGTGGAGCTAATCTCACAAAACCGATCGTAGTCCGGATCGCAGTCTGCAACTCGACTGCGTGAAGTCGGAATCGCTAGTAATCGCGAATCAGAATGTCGCGGTGAATACGTTCCCGGGCCTTGTACACACCGCCCGTCACACCATGGGAGTGGGTTGCACCAGAAGTAGCTAGTCTAACCTTCGGGAGGACGGTTACCACGGTGTGATTCATGACTGGGGTGAAGTCGTAACAAGGTAGCCGTAGGGGAACCTGCGGCTGGATCACCTCCTTAATCGACAGACATCAGCTGTCTTATGAGCTCCCACACGAATTGCTTGATTCATTGAAGAAGACGATTGGGTCTGTAGCTCAGTTGGTTAGAGCGCACCCCTGATAAGGGTGAGGTCGGCAGTTCGAATCTGCCCAGACCCACCAATTACATGTGGTGCAGCCTGTAGCAATACGGGGCCATAGCTCAGCTGGGAGAGCGCCTGCCTTGCACGCAGGAGGTCAGCGGTTCGATCCCGCTTGGCTCCACCACCTTACGTCAAAGCTTAGAAATGAATATTCGTATCGAATATTGATTTCTGAACTTTTTCAGAATCGTTCTTTAAAAATTTGGGTATGTGATAGAAAGATAGACTGGACAGCACTTTCACTGGTGTGTGTTCAGGCTAAGGTAAAATTTGTGAGTAATTACAAGTTTTCGGCGAATGTTGTCTTCACAGTATAACCAGATTGCTTGGGGTTATATGGTCAAGTGAAGAAGCGCATACGGTGGATGCCTTGGCAGTCAGAGGCGATGAAAGACGTGGTAGCCTGCGATAAGCTTCGGGGAGTCGGCAAACAGACTTTGATCCGGAGATCTCTGAATGGGGGAACCCACTCAGCATAAGCTGAGTATCTTGTACTGAATACATAGGTGCAAGAGGCGAACCAGGGGAACTGAAACATCTAAGTACCCTGAGGAAAAGAAATCAACCGAGATTCCCTTAGTAGTGGCGAGCGAACGGGGACTAGCCCTTAAGTGGCTTTGAGATTAGCGGAACGCTCTGGAAAGTGCGGCCATAGTGGGTGATAGCCCTGTACGCGAAAATCTCTTAGTCATGAAATCGAGTAGGACGGAGCACGAGAAACTTTGTCTGAATATGGGGGGACCATCCTCCAAGGCTAAATACTACTGACTGACCGATAGTGAACCAGTACCGTGAGGGAAAGGCGAAAAGAACCCCGGAGAGGGGAGTGAAATAGATCCTGAAACCGTATGCGTACAAGCAGTGGGAGCCTACTTTGTTAGGTGACTGCGTACCTTTTGTATAATGGGTCAGCGACTTATATTCAGTGGCGAGCTTAACCGAATAGGGGAGGCGTAGCGAAAGCGAGTCTTAATAGGGCGTTTAGTCGCTGGGTATAGACCCGAAACCGGGCGATCTATCCATGGGCAGGTTGAAGGTTAGGTAACACTGACTGGAGGACCGAACCGACTACCGTTGAAAAGTTAGCGGATGACCTGTGGATCGGAGTGAAAGGCTAATCAAGCTCGGAGATAGCTGGTTCTCCTCGAAAGCTATTTAGGTAGCGCCTCATGTATCACTGTAGGGGGTAGAGCACTGTTTCGGCTAGGGGGTCATCCCGACTTACCAAACCGATGCAAACTCCGAATACCTACAAGTGCCGAGCATGGGAGACACACGGCGGGTGCTAACGTCCGTCGTGAAAAGGGAAACAACCCAGACCGTCAGCTAAGGTCCCAAAGTTATGGTTAAGTGGGAAACGATGTGGGAAGGCTTAGACAGCTAGGAGGTTGGCTTAGAAGCAGCCACCCTTTAAAGAAAGCGTAATAGCTCACTAGTCGAGTCGGCCTGCGCGGAAGATGTAACGGGGCTCAAACCATACACCGAAGCTACGGGTATCACTTAGGTGATGCGGTAGAGGAGCGTTCTGTAAGCCTGTGAAGGTGAGTTGAGAAGCTTGCTGGAGGTATCAGAAGTGCGAATGCTGACATGAGTAACGACAATGGGAGTGAAAAACTCCCACGCCGAAAGACCAAGGTTTCCTGCGCAACGTTAATCGACGCAGGGTTAGTCGGTCCCTAAGGCGAGGCTGAAAAGCGTAGTCGATGGAAAACAGGTTAATATTCCTGTACTTCTGGTTATTGCGATGGAGGGACGGAGAAGGCTAGGCCAGCTTGGCGTTGGTTGTCCAAGTTTAAGGTGGTAGGCTGAGATCTTAGGTAAATCCGGGATCTTAAGGCCGAGAGCTGATGACGAGTTGCCATTAGGCGACGAAGTGGTTGATGCCATGCTTCCAAGAAAAGCTTCTAAGCTTCAGATAACCAGGAACCGTACCCCAAACCGACACAGGTGGTTGGGTAGAGAATACCAAGGCGCTTGAGAGAACTCGGGTGAAGGAACTAGGCAAAATGGCACCGTAACTTCGGGAGAAGGTGCGCCGGTGAGGGTGAGGGACTTGCTCCGTAAGCCCATGCCGGTCGAAGATACCAGGCCGCTGCGACTGTTTATTAAAAACACAGCACTCTGCAAACACGAAAGTGGACGTATAGGGTGTGACGCCTGCCCGGTGCCGGAAGGTTAATTGATGGGGTTAGCTAACGCGAAGCTCTTGATCGAAGCCCCGGTAAACGGCGGCCGTAACTATAACGGTCCTAAGGTAGCGAAATTCCTTGTCGGGTAAGTTCCGACCTGCACGAATGGCGTAACGATGGCGGCGCTGTCTCCACCCGAGACTCAGTGAAATTGAAATCGCTGTGAAGATGCAGTGTATCCGCGGCTAGACGGAAAGACCCCGTGAACCTTTACTATAGCTTTGCACTGGACTTTGAATTTGCTTGTGTAGGATAGGTGGGAGGCTTTGAAGCGTGGACGCCAGTTCGCGTGGAGCCATCCTTGAAATACCACCCTGGCAACTTTGAGGTTCTAACTCAGGTCCGTTATCCGGATCGAGGACAGTGTATGGTGGGTAGTTTGACTGGGGCGGTCTCCTCCTAAAGAGTAACGGAGGAGTACGAAGGTGCGCTCAGACCGGTCGGAAATCGGTCGTAGAGTATAAAGGCAAAAGCGCGCTTGACTGCGAGACAGACACGTCGAGCAGGTACGAAAGTAGGTCTTAGTGATCCGGTGGTTCTGTATGGAAGGGCCATCGCTCAACGGATAAAAGGTACTCCGGGGATAACAGGCTGATACCGCCCAAGAGTTCATATCGACGGCGGTGTTTGGCACCTCGATGTCGGCTCATCACATCCTGGGGCTGAAGCCGGTCCCAAGGGTATGGCTGTTCGCCATTTAAAGTGGTACGCGAGCTGGGTTTAGAACGTCGTGAGACAGTTCGGTCCCTATCTGCCGTGGACGTTTGAGATTTGAGAGGGGCTGCTCCTAGTACGAGAGGACCGGAGTGGACGAACCTCTGGTGTTCCGGTTGTCACGCCAGTGGCATTGCCGGGTAGCTATGTTCGGAAGAGATAACCGCTGAAAGCATCTAAGCGGGAAACTTGCCTCAAGATGAGATCTCACTGGAGCCTTGAGCTCCCTGAAGGGCCGTCGAAGACTACGACGTTGATAGGTTGGGTGTGTAAGCGCTGTGAGGCGTTGAGCTAACCAATACTAATTGCCCGTGAGGCTTGACCATATAACACCCAAGCAATTTGCGTCGAAGACCAGATTGCGGTGTTGTGAAGACTGCACAGCCGAAGATTTGTAACTCACAAACATCACATACCCGATTCGCTGGAGTGTCTGAACAAGACCTTCTGGCAACAGAATTTCTTGACGACCATAGAGCATTGGAACCACCTGATCCCATCCCGAACTCAGCAGTGAAACGATGCATCGCCGATGGTAGTGTGGGGTTTCCCCATGTGAGAGTAGGTCATCGTCAAGATTAAATTCCGAAACCCCTATCTGCATATGCAGGTAGGGGTTTTGTCTTTCTGGCTGTTTCCTCTGCGGGCGGTGACCACAGAGGGCCATTCCTACAGCTCAGTTTTCTATGCAATCCCCACCTGCATGGCTATCATGCCCTCCTCATTGTGAGTCGAGATTGGCATGCTGAAGTTGTTGAAGCTCCTCAAGGATGGCCGGTTCCATTCCGGGCAAGACCTGGGCGCAGCCTTGGGCGTCAGTCGCGCCGCTGTCTGGAAGCAATTACAGCTTCTTGAGGCTGAGCTGAACCTGCCCATTCATAAAGTCCGTGGCCGCGGCTACCAGTTGGCCACGCCGTTGTCGTTGCTGGAAGAATCGGCCATAGCCGAGCTTTCCCAGGGCGAACAATGGCCAGTATTGATATTCGAATCCATCGACTCGACCAATGCCCAGGCCCTGCGCTCAATCAGCGAAGGCCAGGCTGCGCCGTTCCTGGTGCTGGCTGAGCGTCAGGCGGCGGGGCGCGGCCGACGCGGTCGTCAGTGGGTCAGCCCATTCGCGGAAAACCTCTATTACAGCCTGGTGCTGCGTATTGAAGGCGGCATGCGCCAGCTGGAAGGTCTGAGCCTGGTGGTTGGCCTGGCGGTAATGCGTACGCTGCAGGCCTTTGGTGTTGCCGGCTCGGGACTGAAATGGCCGAATGATGTTCTGGTAAACAATCAGAAGATCGCCGGTATCCTCCTGGAACTGGTCGGAGATCCTGCGGACGTCTGTCACGTCGTGCTGGGGATTGGTATCAACGTCAACATGCAGGTCAACGAGCAGATCGATCAGTTGTGGACGTCAGTGCGTCGTGAGACAGGGGTGGCAGTCGATCGTAATAAACTGGTGGCTGCGCTCAGTCAGAACCTGCAGCAGGATCTGCAGCGCCATCGGCAATCCGGATTCGCCGCGTTCCAGGCCGAGTGGGAACAATCCCATCTGTGGCAGGGGGCTGCGGTGTCCTTGATTGCCGGAGTCAACCGGATTGACGGAATTGTTCTAGGCATTGACCGGCAAGGGGCGCTGCGCCTCGAGGTCGATGGTGTTGAAAAGAGCTTTAGCGGTGGTGAGCTCAGTTTGAGGTTGCGTGATGATTCTTGAGCTCGATTGTGGCAACAGCTTTATCAAGTGGCGAGTCATCAGCGCTACTGAGGGCGCCGTTGTTGCCGGCGGCATTGTGGACTCCGATCAGGCCCTGGTGGCTGCCGTCACGGCGCTCCCTGCAGCGCCCCGGCGCTGCCGCCTGGTCAGTGTCAGAAGTGAGGAGGAGACCGCTGGCCTTTCGGCGCTGCTCGCCCAGCATTTTGGCTTGAGCGTCGTGGTGGCTCAGCCTGCCAGGGAGGTCGCTGGCGTACGCAATGGCTACGAAGATTACCAGCGCCTCGGCCTGGATCGCTGGCTTGCGGTGCTGGGCGGCTTTCACTTGGCCCGTGGCGCGTGTCTGGTGATGGATTTCGGTACGGCGGCCAAGGCTGACTTCGTTTCGGCCGACGGCGAGCACCTGGGTGGCTTCATCTGCCCGGGCATGCCGTTGATGCGTAGCCAGCTGCGTACCCACACCCGACGCATCCGCTATGACGATGCCTCCGCTGAGCGCGCACTGTCGAGCCTTGCCCCTGGGCGTTCTACCGTCGAGGCGGTAGAGCGTGGCTGCGTGCACATGCTTCAGGGCTTTGTCCGCTCGCAGCTTGAGCATGCCCATGAGTTGTGGGGTGATGATTTCACTGTGTTGCTGACCGGGGGCGATGCGCTCCTGGTGCAAAAGGCCGCTCCACAGGCCCGGGTGGTTCCGGACCTGGTATTTGTTGGCCTGGCCATGGCTTGTCCCCTGGATTGAGGTGCCTATGCGTTGGTTGTTTCTGTTGTTGGTGGTGCTCAACGTCTTTTATTACGTCTGGCACCAGCAGGAAGCGCCGTTGAAGGCCAAGGAAGTGGCGCCGTTGTCGCTGTACAAGGGAAATCAGCAGGATATTCGTCTGCTGAGCGAGTCGAGCAAGGGTAAAACTGCGCCCGAGCGTGGCCAGGAGTGCCTCTATGTAGGTGGCTTGGTGGGCCAGGATCAGCTAAAAGCGCTGCGTCAGCGCTTGCTGACCCTGGATATCGCTGCTGCTCCAGTGACCGGCCGCCTGGGGGACAGCACGGGTTTGTGGTTGCAGATTGCGCCCCAGAGCCAGCGTTTGCTGGACCAAACCGTGCTCGGGACACTTTCCCATGATTTCAAAGACTTAAAACATAAAATAATGTTGTGCGAGGGTATTGCAACTGGCGAATAGCTTGATAGAATGGCGCCCGCTTCACAGGGAACACCACTGAGGTGGTAGAGCTGGAAGCGGTGTCAAAGCAGCTAAGTTTCAGATTTGATTGAAAAAATTTGAAAAAACGCTTGACACTTGATCGGTATCTGAATAGAATGCCGGCCAATTCTGGAGGGATTCCCGAGCGGTCAAAGGGGACGGACTGTAAATCCGTTGCGAGAGCTTCGAAGGTTCGAATCCTTCTCCCTCCACCAGTTTTAGCGAGAGCCGCAAGCTCCGCGGGTATAGTTTAGTGGTAGAACCTCAGCCTTCCAAGCTGATGATGCGGGTTCGATTCCCGCTACCCGCTCCAGGTTTGCTGTTGTTGCACAGTGTTACGCTCTTGTAGCTCAGTTGGTAGAGCACACCCTTGGTAAGGGTGAGGTCAGCGGTTCAAATCCGCTCAAGAGCTCCATATAACAAGGCAGATATGAAAATATCTGCCTTTGTTTTAATGGTCATATTGACTTGCTTGTTTCTTATTGCTGAGGATTGTCTCGATGGCTAAGGAAAAGTTCGATCGTAGTCTGCCGCACGTAAACGTCGGCACCATTGGTCACGTTGACCATGGCAAGACCACGCTGACTGCGGCACTGACCCGCGTCTGCTCCGAAGTTTTCGGTTCGGCCGTCGTTGAATTCGACAAGATCGACAGCGCTCCAGAAGAGAAAGCTCGCGGTATCACCATTAACACCGCACACGTCGAGTACAACTCGAACATTCGTCACTACGCTCACGTCGACTGCCCAGGTCACGCTGACTACGTGAAGAACATGATCACCGGTGCTGCCCAGATGGACGGCGCGATCCTGGTTTGCTCGGCCGCCGATGGTCCGATGCCACAAACCCGTGAGCACATCCTGCTGTCCCGTCAGGTTGGCGTTCCGTACATCGTGGTCTTCCTGAACAAGGCTGACCTGGTAGACGACGCTGAGCTGCTGGAACTGGTCGAGATGGAAGTTCGCGACCTGCTGTCCACCTATGACTTCCCAGGCGACGACACCCCGATCATCATCGGTTCGGCTCGTATGGCGCTGGAAGGCAAAGACGACAACGAAATGGGCACCACCGCTGTCAAGAAGCTGGTTGAGACTCTGGACAGCTACATCCCAGAGCCTGAGCGCGCTATCGACAAGCCGTTCCTGATGCCAATCGAAGACGTATTCTCGATCTCGGGTCGTGGTACTGTTGTTACCGGTCGTATCGAGCGTGGTATCGTCCGCGTTCAAGACGCCCTGGAAATCGTTGGTCTGCGTGACACCACCACCACCACCTGCACCGGTGTTGAGATGTTCCGCAAGCTGCTGGACGAAGGTCGTGCTGGCGAGAACTGCGGCGTGCTGCTGCGCGGCACCAAGCGTGACGACGTTGAGCGTGGCCAGGTTCTGGTCAAGCCAGGTTCGGTCAAGCCGCACACCAAGTTCACCGCAGAAGTTTACGTTCTGAGCAAAGAAGAAGGCGGTCGTCACACTCCGTTCTTCAAAGGCTACCGTCCACAGTTCTACTTCCGTACTACTGACGTGACTGGTAACTGCGAGCTGCCAGAAGGCGTTGAAATGGTAATGCCAGGTGACAACATTCAGATGACTGTTACCCTGATCAAAACCATCGCGATGGAAGACGGTCTGCGTTTCGCTATCCGTGAAGGCGGTCGTACCGTCGGCGCTGGCGTAGTAGCGAAGATTATCGAATAAGTAGTTGATTTCTCTCGATCAGGCCGGCATAATGGTCGGCCTGATAAGCTTTTAGGTCAGTAGCTCAATTGGCAGAGCGACGGTCTCCAAAACCGTAGGTTGGGGGTTCGATTCCCTCCTGACCTGCCAGATTCACCTCGTGTGTCTGGCTTTCTTTTCACAGGATCTTCCTAGATGACTCCCAAGGCTGAAGCCCAAGACTCTCGTTTTGATCTGCTCAAGTGGCTGGCTGTTGTCGCTTTGGTAGTCGTTGGTGTTGTGGGTAACCAGTATTACTCTGCTTCGCCGATTCTGTACCGCGTACTTGCACTGCTTGCCCTTGCTGCTGTAGCTGGCTTTGTTGCCCTGCAGACCGCCAAAGGCAAGTCGTTCTTTGCGCTGGCAAAGGAAGCTCGCACCGAGATTCGTAAAGTCGTATGGCCAACCCGCCAAGAAACCACTCAGACCACGCTCATCGTAGTGGCGGTTGTCCTGGTGATGGCGTTGCTGCTGTGGGGTCTCGACTCCCTGCTGGGTTGGTTGATTTCCTTGATTGTTGGCTAAGGGTGTCCCGTGGCTAAGCGTTGGTACGTTGTGCATGCTTACTCGGGTTACGAGAAGCATGTCATGCGCTCGCTGATCGAGCGCGTAAAGCTGGCTGGCATGGAAGATGGCTTCGGCGAAATTCTGGTCCCCACTGAAGAAGTGGTTGAGATGCGCAATGGCCAGAAGCGCAAAAGCGAGCGTAAGTTCTTCCCAGGTTATGTGCTGGTCCAAATGGACATGAACGAAGGGACTTGGCACTTGGTCAAGGACACCCCTCGCGTCATGGGCTTCATCGGTGGTACTGCAGACAAGCCTGCACCGATCACCGACAAGGAAGCCGAGGCCATTCTGCGTCGCGTTGCCGATGGCAGCGACAAGCCGAAGCCGAAGACTCTGTTCGAGCCGGGCGAAGTGGTCCGTGTTATCGATGGTCCGTTTGCTGATTTCAACGGTACCGTTGAAGAAGTTAACTACGAGAAGAGCCGGATCCAAGTGGCCGTGCTTATTTTCGGTCGCTCTACCCCGGTAGAGCTCGAGTTCAGCCAGGTCGAGAAGGTCTAGCCGAACAAAGCATCCCATACCCCGCAGCCCTATGTGCTGCGGGGTTTTGTCGTCACTGGGATAAAACGCAAGTCATCCGGGGAGCCATCTGGCGTTCGTACCCGATATTGGAGTAGCTCATGGCTAAGAAGATTCAGGCTTACATCAAGCTGCAAGTAAAGGCCGGCCAGGCCAACCCAAGCCCACCCGTTGGTCCAGCACTGGGTCAACACGGTGTGAACATCATGGAATTCTGCAAGGCCTTCAACGCCCGTACCCAGGGTCAAGAAGCCGGCCTGCCGACTCCTGTGATCATCACTGTTTACAGTGACCGCAGCTTCACCTTCGAAACCAAAAGCACCCCTGCTTCGGTTCTGCTGAAGAAAGCAGCTGGCCTGACCAGCGGTTCTGCACGTCCGAACACCGTTAAAGTCGGTACTGTGACCCGTGCTCAGCTGGAAGAGATCGCAAAAACCAAAAATGCTGATCTGACCGCTGCTGACATGGATGCGGCCGTGCGTACCATCGCCGGTTCCGCTCGCAGCATGGGCCTCAACGTGGAGGGTGTGTAATGGCTAAGCTGACCAAGCGCCAAAAGGCCATTGCTTCGAAAATCGAAGCAGGCAAAGTCTACAACTTCGAAGAAGCAGCAGTGCTGCTGGCCGAACTGTCCACCGTGAAGTTCAGCGAATCCTTCGACGTTGCTGTCAACCTCGGTGTTGACCCACGTAAATCCGACCAGGTCGTACGTAGCGCTACCGTGCTGCCACACGGCACTGGCAAGACCGTACGTGTAGCTGTCTTCACCCAGGGTCCTGCTGCCGAGGCCGCTCTGGCTGCCGGCGCTGACCGCGTTGGTATGGACGATCTGGCTGCCGAAATGAAAGGCGGCGACCTGAACTATGACGTCGTTATTGCTTCCCCGGACGCAATGCGTGTTGTAGGTCAGCTGGGTCAGGTTCTGGGTCCTCGCGGCCTGATGCCTAACCCGAAAGTCGGTACCGTAACTCCAGACGTAGCCACCGCGGTTAAAAACGCCAAGGCTGGTCAGGTTCGTTATCGCACCGACAAAAACGGCATCATCCACACCTCCGTTGGCAAAATCGGCTTTGAAGCTGGCAAGCTGAAGGAAAACGTTGAAGCCCTGATCGCTGATCTGAAGCGTATCAAGCCAGCTTCCTCGAAAGGTATCTACGTCAAGCGCGTTACCCTGAGCACCACCATGGGCCCAGGTCTGGTCATCGACCAGAGCTCGCTGAACGCGTAAGACAAAACCCGGTGCGAGTGATCGCACCAGGTTGAAAAATTGGGGTCCCTGCCTGGCGGGGGCTATCCAAGACCGTAGGCGACGCAAGTCTTAAACCACAAGCCTACGCAGATGGTGCCCCTGGTTCCTTACCGAATCAGACACCAAAACGACATCCGGCCCCGGCTGGATGAAACGGTAACAAGCAGGAGTTTTACCCGTGGCAATTAAACTCGAAGACAAGAAGGCCATCGTCGCTGAAGTCAACGAGGCTGCCAAAGTCGCTCTGTCTGCTGTCGTGGCTGATGCCCGTGGCGTGACTGTAGGCGCAATGACCGGACTCCGTAAAGAGGCTCGTGAAGCTGGCGTTTACGTACGTGTTGTACGTAACACCCTGCTCAAGCGCGCTGTTGCTGACACTGAATTCAGTGTCCTCAACGACGCCTTCACCGGCCCTACCCTGATCGCGTTCTCCAACGAACACCCGGGCGCTGCTGCCCGTCTGTTCGCAGAATTCGCCAAGGGTCAGAGCAAGTTCGAGATCAAGGCAGCTGCGTTCGACGGCAAGTTCCTTGCCGCAAACCAGATCGACGTGTTGGCTTCGCTGCCGACCCGCGACGAAGCTATTGCAAAGCTGATGAGCGTGATCCAAGGCGCTACCAGCAAGCTGGCTCGTACTCTGGCAGCCGTTCGCGACCAGAAAGAAGCTGCTGCAGCCTAAGGCGCAGAAAGCACTTTCGAAATCATACGTTTAATTTGATGGCTGCGTAGGCTGTCACCCCAATACAGGATTTAAGTCATGTCTCTGACTAACGAGCAAATCATCGAAGCAATCGGCCAGAAAACCGTTCTGGAAGTTGTTGAGCTGATCAAAGCAATGGAAGAAACCTTCGGCGTTACCGCTGCTGTTGCCGCTGCTGGCCCAGCTGCTGCCGCTGCCGTTGTTGAAGAACAAACCGAGTTCAACGTTGTTCTGGTTGCCGCTGGCGACAAGAAAGTAAACGTGATCAAGGCTGTTCGCGAACTGACCGGCCTGGGCCTGAAAGAAGCCAAGGAAAAGGTTGATACCGCTCCTCAGGTTGTTGCTGAAGGCGTTTCGAAAGAAGCCGCTGACAAAGCTAAAGCTGACCTGGAAGCAGCAGGCGCTACCGTCGAACTGAAATAATTTCGACTGTGCGTCTCCAGCCCGAGCGACAAGCGAAAGGCTGATGGCTGGTGGCTCTTGCCACCGGCCTTTTTCCGTTATTGGCAGCTGACCAGGTCGGCGCTGATAACGAGCTGCAACCACCAATGATGGTGGCGCAAACCAAGGGGTTTGCACGATTTTCTGGCTGCTCCCGTCGGGAGAAGCCAAACAAGCAGGTGACCAAGCTGGGGAACGCTGATGGCTTACTCATACACTGAGAAAAAACGTATCCGCAAGGACTTTAGCAAGTTGCCGGACGTCATGGATGTGCCTTACCTCCTGGCCATCCAGCTGGATTCGTATCGTGAATTCTTGCAAGCGGGAGCGACCAAAGATCAGTTCCGCGACGTGGGCCTGCATGCGGCCTTCAAATCGGTTTTCCCGATCATCAGCTACTCCGGCAATGCTGCCCTGGAGTACGTTGGCTATCGTCTGGGCGAACCGGCTTTTGATGTCAAAGAATGCGTACTGCGTGGCGTGACCTACGCGGTGCCGCTGCGGGTAAAAGTCCGCCTGATCATTTTCGACAAAGAATCGTCGAACAAAGCGATCAAGGACATCAAAGAGCAAGAAGTCTACATGGGTGAAATCCCCCTGATGACTGAAAACGGTACCTTCGTAATCAACGGTACCGAGCGTGTTATCGTTTCCCAGCTGCACCGTTCGCCGGGCGTGTTCTTCGATCACGACCGCGGCAAGACGCACAGCTCTGGCAAACTGCTGTACTCGGCGCGGATCATTCCTTACCGCGGCTCGTGGCTGGACTTCGAATTCGATCCGAAAGACTGTGTATTCGTCCGTATCGACCGTCGTCGCAAACTGCCTGCGTCGGTTCTGCTGCGCGCGCTGGGCTACAGCACTGAAGAAGTGCTGGACGCTTTCTACACCACCAACGTTTTCCACGTGTCGGGCGAGAAGCTCAGCCTGGAGCTGGTGCCTCAGCGCCTGCGTGGTGAAGTTGCGGTCATGGACATCCATGACGAAACCGGCAAGGTCATTGTCGAGCAAGGTCGTCGTATCACTGCTCGCCACATCAACCAGCTGGAAAAAGCTGGCGTCAAGCAGCTGGACGTGCCGCTGGAATACGTCCTGGGCCGCACTACCGCCAAGGCGATCGTGCACCCGGCTACCGGCGAGATCCTGGCTGAGTGCAACACCGAGCTGAGCACCGACGTCCTGGTGAAAATCGCCAAGGCCCAGGTTGTTCGCATCGAGACCCTGTACACCAACGACATCGACTGCGGTCCGTTCATCTCGGATACCCTGAAGATCGACTCCACCAGCAACCAACTGGAAGCGCTGGTCGAGATCTATCGCATGATGCGTCCTGGCGAGCCGCCAACCAAGGATGCCGCCGAGACCCTGTTCAACAACCTGTTCTTCAGCGCCGAGCGTTACGACCTGTCGGCCGTAGGCCGCATGAAGTTCAACCGTCGTATCGGTCGCACCGAGATCGAAGGTTCGGGCGTGCTGAGCAAGGAAGATATCGTCGAGGTCCTCAAGACCCTGGTCGACATCCGTAACGGCAAAGGCATCGTCGACGACATCGACCACCTCGGTAACCGTCGCGTCCGCTGTGTCGGCGAGATGGCCGAGAACCAGTTCCGCGTTGGCCTGGTGCGTGTAGAGCGCGCGGTCAAAGAGCGTCTGTCGATGGCAGAAAGCGAAGGCCTGATGCCTCAGGACCTGATCAACGCCAAGCCGGTTGCGGCGGCGGTGAAAGAGTTCTTCGGCTCCAGCCAGCTCTCGCAGTTCATGGACCAGAACAACCCGCTGTCCGAGATCACCCACAAGCGTCGTGTTTCTGCACTCGGCCCTGGTGGTCTGACCCGTGAGCGCGCAGGCTTCGAAGTCCGTGACGTACACCCGACCCACTACGGCCGCGTGTGCCCGATCGAGACCCCTGAAGGTCCGAACATCGGTCTGATCAACTCCCTGGCGGCATACGCTCGCACCAACCAGTACGGCTTCCTGGAAAGCCCGTACCGCGTGGTGAAAGAGGGCGTGGTTACCGACGACATCGTGTTCCTGTCGGCGATCGAAGAAGCTGATCACGTCATCGCCCAGGCTTCGGCCACGATGAACGAGAAGAAGCACCTGATCGATGAGCTGGTAGCTGTTCGTCACCTGAACGAATTCACCGTCAAGGCGCCGGAAGACGTCACCCTGATGGACGTTTCGCCGAAGCAGGTAGTTTCGGTTGCAGCGTCGCTGATTCCGTTCCTCGAGCACGACGACGCCAACCGTGCGTTGATGGGTTCGAACATGCAGCGTCAGGCTGTACCAACCCTGCGCGCCGACAAGCCGCTGGTCGGTACCGGCATGGAGCGCAACGTTGCCCGTGACTCCGGCGTTTGCGTCGTGGCCCGTCGTGGCGGCGTGATCGACTCTGTCGATGCCAGCCGTATCGTTGTTCGCGTTGCCGATGACGAAGTTGAAACCGGTGAAGCCGGTGTCGACATCTACAACCTGACCAAATACACCCGTTCGAACCAGAACACCTGCATCAACCAGCGTCCGCTGGTTAACAAGGGTGACGCGGTTCAGCGTGGCGACATCATGGCCGACGGCCCGTCCACCGACATGGGTGAACTGGCGCTGGGTCAGAACATGCGCATCGCGTTCATGGCGTGGAACGGCTTCAACTTCGAAGACTCCATCTGCCTGTCCGAGCGTGTTGTTCAGGAAGACCGCTTCACCACGATCCACATCCAGGAACTGACCTGTGTGGCCCGTGACACCAAGCTTGGCCCAGAGGAAATCACCGCGGACATCCCGAACGTCGGTGAAGCTGCGCTGAACAAGCTGGACGAAGCCGGTATCGTTTATGTTGGTGCTGAAGTTGGCGCTGGCGACATCCTGGTCGGCAAGGTCACGCCAAAAGGCGAAACCCAGCTGACTCCGGAAGAAAAACTGCTGCGCGCAATCTTCGGTGAGAAAGCCAGCGACGTTAAAGACACCTCCCTGCGCGTGCCTACCGGCACCAAAGGTACTGTCATCGACGTGCAGGTCTTCACCCGTGATGGCGTCGAGCGCGACAGTCGTGCGCTGTCCATCGAGAAGATGCAGCTGGACGAGATCCGCAAGGACCTCAACGAAGAGTTCCGCATCGTCGAAGGCGCAACCTTCGAACGTCTGCGTTCGGCCCTGAACGGCCAGGTTGTCGACGGTGGTGCAGGCCTGAAGAAAGGCACTGTGATCACCAACGAAGTCCTGGACGGTCTGGAGCACGGCCAGTGGTTCAAACTGCGCATGGCCGAAGACGCGCTGAACGAGCAGCTCGAGAAGGCCCAGGCCTACATCGTTGATCGTCGCCGTCTGCTGGACGACAAGTTCGAAGACAAGAAGCGCAAGCTGCAGCAGGGCGATGACCTGGCACCGGGCGTACTGAAGATCGTCAAGGTCTACCTGGCAATCCGTCGCCGCATCCAGCCGGGCGACAAGATGGCCGGCCGTCACGGTAACAAAGGTGTGGTCTCGGTGATCATGCCGGTCGAAGACATGCCGCACGACGCCAACGGTACTCCGGTCGACGTGGTCCTCAACCCGTTGGGCGTACCATCGCGTATGAACGTCGGTCAGATCCTCGAAACCCACCTGGGCCTGGCGGCCAAAGGTCTGGGCGAGAAGATCAACCGCATGCTCGAAGAGCAGCGCAAGGTCATCGAGCTGCGCAAGTTCCTCACCGAGATCTACAACGAGATCGGTGGTCGTCAGGAACAACTGGAGACCTTCTCCGACCAGGAAATCCTGGACCTGGCGAAGAACCTCAAAGGCGGTGTGCCAATGGCCACTCCAGTCTTCGACGGTGCCAAGGAAAGCGAGATCAAGGCCATGCTGAAACTGGCAGACATGCCAGAAAGCGGTCAGATGCAGCTGTTCGACGGTCGTACCGGCAACAAGTTCGAGCGTCATGTGACCGTTGGTTACATGTACATGCTCAAGCTGAACCACTTGGTGGACGACAAGATGCACGCGCGTTCCACTGGTTCTTACAGCCTGGTTACCCAGCAGCCGCTGGGTGGTAAGGCGCAGTTCGGCGGTCAGCGTTTCGGGGAGATGGAAGTGTGGGCGCTGGAAGCATACGGCGCGGCATACACCCTGCAAGAAATGCTCACAGTGAAGTCGGACGACGTGAACGGTCGGACCAAGATGTACAAAAACATCGTGGACGGCGATCACCGTATGGAGCCGGGCATGCCCGAGTCCTTCAACGTGTTGATCAAAGAGATTCGTTCGCTCGGTATCGATATCGATCTGGAAACCGAATAACACGTGACGCGAATCGGGAGCGTGGCTGAAAAGCCCGCTCCCTGCTCCGCCAGGAGGAAAGGCCTTGAAAGACCTACTGAATTTGCTGAAAAACCAGGGTCAAGTCGAAGAGTTCGACGCCATCCGTATCGGATTGGCCTCGCCTGAGATGATCCGTTCGTGGTCGTTCGGTGAAGTTAAAAAGCCGGAAACCATCAACTACCGTACGTTCAAACCCGAGCGTGACGGCCTGTTCTGCGCCAAGATCTTTGGCCCAGTCAAGGACTACGAGTGCCTGTGCGGTAAGTACAAGCGCCTGAAACACCGCGGCGTGATCTGCGAGAAGTGCGGCGTTGAAGTCGCCCTGGCCAAGGTTCGTCGTGAGCGCATGGCGCACATCGAACTGGCTTCGCCGGTTGCCCACATCTGGTTCCTGAAGTCGCTGCCGTCCCGTATCGGCCTGCTGATGGACATGACCCTGCGTGATATCGAGCGCGTTCTCTACTTCGAGAGCTATGTCGTTATCGACCCGGGCATGACCACCCTGGAAAAAGGCCAGCTGCTCAACGACGAGCAGTACTTCGAAGCGCTGGAAGAGTTCGGTGACGACTTCGACGCCCGCATGGGTGCCGAGGCTGTCCGCGAGCTGCTGCACGCTATCGACCTGGAGCACGAGATCGGTCGCCTGCGCGAAGAGATTCCGCAGACCAACTCGGAAACCAAGATCAAGAAGCTGTCCAAGCGTCTGAAACTGATGGAAGCCTTCCAGGGCTCGGGCAACCTGCCTGAGTGGATGGTCCTGACCGTTCTGCCGGTTCTGCCGCCAGACCTGCGTCCACTGGTTCCGCTGGATGGCGGTCGCTTCGCGACTTCCGACCTGAACGACCTGTATCGTCGGGTGATCAACCGTAACAACCGTCTGAAGCGCCTGCTCGACCTGTCCGCGCCGGACATCATCGTGCGCAACGAAAAGCGCATGCTGCAGGAAGCGGTCGACGCCTTGCTGGATAACGGCCGTCGCGGTCGTGCCATCACCGGCTCGAACAAGCGTCCTCTGAAATCCCTGGCCGACATGATCAAGGGTAAGCAAGGTCGTTTCCGTCAGAACTTGCTCGGTAAGCGCGTTGACTACTCCGGCCGTTCGGTAATTACCGTAGGTCCGACCCTGCGTCTGCACCAGTGCGGTCTGCCGAAGAAAATGGCTCTCGAGCTGTTCAAGCCGTTCATTTTCGGCAAGCTGGAAATGCGTGGTCTGGCGACCACCATCAAGGCCGCCAAGAAGATGGTCGAGCGCGAGCTGCCAGAGGTCTGGGACGTTCTCGCCGAAGTGATTCGCGAACACCCCGTACTGCTCAACCGTGCGCCGACCCTTCACCGTCTGGGTATCCAGGCCTTTGAACCGGTACTGATCGAAGGTAAGGCTATCCAGCTGCACCCGCTGGTCTGTGCTGCGTACAACGCCGACTTCGACGGTGACCAAATGGCCGTTCACGTGCCGCTGACGCTGGAAGCCCAGCTCGAAGCGCGCGCGCTGATGATGTCGACCAACAACATTCTGTCGCCAGCCAACGGTGAGCCAATCATCGTTCCGTCGCAGGACGTTGTACTGGGTCTGTACTACATGACCCGTGAAGCCATCAACGCCAAGGGCGAAGGTCGCGTGTTCGCCGACCTGCAGGAAGTCGACCGCGTATTCCGCGCCGGCGAAGCTGCCCTGCACGCCAAGATCAAGGTTCGTATCAACGAAACCGTCAACGATCGTGATGGCGGCAGCGTCAAGAACACCCGTATCGTCGACACTACTGTCGGCCGTGCGCTGCTGTTCCAGGTTGTACCGCCAGGTCTGTCGTACGACGTGGTCAACCAGCCAATGAAGAAAAAGGCGATCTCCAAGCTGATCAACCAGTGCTACCGCGTGGTTGGTCTGAAAGAGACCGTGATCTTCGCTGACCAGCTGATGTACACCGGTTTTGCCTACTCGACCATCTCCGGCGTTTCCATCGGTGTTAACGACTTCGTTATCCCGGATGAAAAAGCCCGCATCATCGGTACCGCTACCGACGAAGTGAAAGAGATCGAGAGCCAGTACGCCTCCGGCCTGGTAACCCAGGGCGAGAAGTACAACAAAGTCATCGACTTGTGGTCCAAGGCGAACGACGAAGTTTCCAAAGCGATGATGGCCAACCTCTCGAAAGAGAAAGTCATCGACCGCAACGGCGACGAAGTCGAGCAAGAGTCCTTCAACTCGATGTACATGATGGCTGACTCCGGTGCCCGGGGTTCGGCAGCTCAGATTCGTCAGCTGGCCGGTATGCGTGGTCTGATGGCCAAGCCGGACGGCTCGATCATCGAGACGCCGATCACCGCGAACTTCCGTGAAGGTCTGAGCGTACTCCAGTACTTCATCTCGACTCACGGTGCTCGTAAGGGTCTGGCGGATACCGCGCTGAAAACCGCGAACTCCGGTTACCTGACTCGTCGTCTGGTAGACGTTGCCCAGGATCTGGTGGTTACCGAGATCGACTGCGGCACCGAGCAAGGCCTGCTGATGACGCCGCACATTGAAGGCGGCGACGTTGTAGAGCCGCTGGGTGAGCGTGTACTGGGTCGTGTTATCGCCCGTGACGTGTTCAAGCCAGGCACCGACGACGTTATCGTTCCGGCCGGTACCCTGGTCGACGAGAAGTGGGTCGAATTCATCGAGCTGAACAGCATCGACGAAGTGATCGTGCGTTCGCCGATCAGCTGCGAAACTCGCTACGGCATCTGCGCCAAGTGCTACGGTCGCGACCTGGCTCGCGGTCACCAGGTGAACATCGGTGAAGCGGTCGGCGTTATCGCTGCCCAGTCGATCGGTGAGCCGGGTACCCAGCTGACCATGCGTACGTTCCACATCGGTGGTGCTGCAAGCCGGACCTCGGCTGCCGACAGCGTCCAGGTGAAGAACGGCGGTATGGTTCGCCTGCACAACCTGAAACAGGTTGAGCGTGCCGACGGTAACCTGGTTGCCGTATCGCGTTCCGGTGAGTTGGCGATTGCCGACGAATTCGGTCGTGAGCGTGAGCGTTACAAGCTGCCTTACGGTGCGGTCATTTCCGTGAAGGAAGGCGACAAGGTCGACGCTGGCGCAATCGTCGCCAAGTGGGACCCGCACACCCACCCGATCGTTACCGAAATGAAAGGTACCGTGACCTTCGTGGGCATGGAAGAAGGCATCACCATCAAGCGTCAGACTGACGAATTGACTGGTTTGACCAACATTGAAGTTCTGGACGTCAAAGACCGTCCGGCTGCAGGTAAGGAAATCCGCCCTGCAATCAAGATGGTCGACGCCAATGGCAAGGATCTGCTGCTGCCAGGTACCGACGTACCGGCTCAGTACTTCCTGCCGGCGAACGCCCTGGTTGGTGTGGCTGACGGTGCCCAGATCGGCGTCGGTGACGTTATCGCGCGTATCCCGCAAGAAACGTCGAAGACCCGTGACATCACCGGTGGTCTGCCACGGGTTGCCGACTTGTTCGAAGCCCGTCGTCCGAAAGAAGCCTCGATTCTGGCTGAAGTCAGCGGCACCATCGCCTTCGGTAAAGAGACCAAGGGCAAGCGCCGTCTGGTCATCACCCCGAACGATGGCAGCGATCCGTACGAAGAGCTGATTCCGAAGTGGCGTCACCTGAACGTCTTCGAAGGCGAACAGGTTAACCGCGGCGAAGTTATCTCCGACGGTCCGAGCGATCCGCACGACATCCTGCGTCTGCTGGGTGTAAGCGCGCTGGCCAAGTACATCGTCAACGAGATTCAGGACGTTTACCGTCTGCAAGGCGTGAAGATCAACGACAAGCACATCGAGACCATCCTGCGTCAGATGCTGCGTAAAGTTGAGATCACCGAGTCCGGCGATTCCAGCTTCATCAAGGGCGACCAGATGGAACTGACCCAGGTACTGGTAGAGAACGAGCGTCTCGGCGCAGATGACAAGTTCATCTCCAAGTTCTCGCGCGTACTGCTGGGTATCACCAAGGCCTCGCTGTCCACCGAATCGTTCATCTCGGCGGCTTCCTTCCAGGAAACCACCCGCGTACTGACCGAAGCGGCGGTAACCGGCAAGCGCGATTACCTGCGCGGCCTGAAAGAAAACGTGGTCGTGGGTCGTCTGATCCCGGCCGGTACCGGTCTGGCCTACCACAGCGAGCGCAAGCGTCGCCGTGATGCCGACAAACCGCTGCGCGTAAGTGCCAGTGAGGTGGAAGCCGCACTGACCGAAGCGCTGAATTCCAGCGGTAACTGAAAGTAGGATAGGGCCCCGGCAAACCTGTTTTGGCCATCGGCGACATAATTTGTTGCCGATGACTGGAAGGGGAGGGCCGGGGCCTTGTCTTGACTGGGGGCAAGATCCTCTTTAGACTCTTGTACCCCTAAATTTGGTGGGACTCCGTCCTGCCAATTTTTGCTTTTCTTGCAAGACAATAGCGTCGCAAGACAACAGTGGAGCTAGTAGATGGCAACTATCAACCAGCTGGTACGTCAGCCGCGTAAGCGTATCGTCGAGAAATCCGACGTTCCTGCGCTGCAGAACTGCCCGCAACGTCGTGGCGTGTGCACCCGTGTGTACACCACCACGCCGAAAAAACCTAACTCGGCACTGCGTAAAGTTTGCCGTGTGCGTCTGACCAACGGTTTCGAGGTTTCCTCGTACATCGGCGGTGAAGGCCACAACCTGCAAGAGCACAGCGTCGTACTGATCCGTGGCGGTCGTGTAAAAGACTTGCCAGGTGTTCGTTACCACACCGTTCGCGGCTCCCTGGATACCTCCGGCGTCAAAGGTCGTAACCAAGGTCGTTCGAAGTACGGTACCAAGCGTCCGAAGTAATCGGCCGTTTGTTGCAGTTTGCAGTTATCAATTTTATTGAGTCGATAAGAGTAAGGTCGGGCACGCACCCTTAAGGGGCACTGTCCCGGGCTAACCTGAAGACCGTTTGAGGGCTTATCAATGCCAAGACGTCGTGTAGCAGCCAAGCGTGAGATTCTGGACGATCCAAAATACGGAAGCCAGATCCTCGCCAAGTTCATGAACCACGTAATGGAAAGCGGCAAAAAAGCCGTTGCCGAGCGTATCGTTTACGGTGCACTGGACAAGGTTAAAGAACGCAAGAACAGCGATCCCCTGGAAATCTTCGAGAAAGCTCTCGACGCCATCGCTCCGCTGGTCGAAGTTAAGTCGCGCCGTGTTGGCGGTGCCACTTACCAGGTTCCTGTTGAAGTTCGTCCATCCCGTCGTAACGCCCTGGCAATGCGCTGGTTGGTAGACTACGCCCGCAAGCGTGGCGAGAAGTCCATGGCTCTGCGCCTGGCTGGCGAGCTGCTGGATGCTGCTGAAGGCAAAGGTGCTGCAGTCAAGAAGCGTGAAGACGTACACCGTATGGCCGAAGCCAACAAAGCGTTCTCGCACTACCGCTTCTAATTCTGGCATCACTATTTTTGCGAGGGCTCTATGGCTCGTACTACACCAATCAACCGCTACCGTAACATCGGTATTTGCGCGCACGTTGACGCGGGCAAAACTACCACTACCGAGCGGATCCTGTTCTACACAGGCCTGAGCCACAAGATGGGCGAGGTGCATGACGGCGCCGCGACCACCGACTGGATGGTGCAGGAGCAGGAGCGGGGTATTACCATTACCTCCGCTGCTGTTACCACCTTCTGGCAGGGTTCCCGTGGCCAGTATGACAACTATCGCGTAAACGTCATCGATACCCCCGGCCACGTTGACTTCACCATTGAAGTAGAACGTTCGCTGCGCGTACTCGACGGCGCGGTCGTTGTGTTCTGCGGCACTTCCGGCGTTGAGCCACAGTCCGAAACCGTATGGCGTCAAGCCAACAAGTACGGCGTTCCACGTGTTGTTTACGTGAACAAGATGGACCGTGCCGGTGCCAACTTCCTGCGCGTCGTAGGTCAGATCAAGAACCGTCTGGGTCACACCCCGGTTCCTGTTCAGCTGGCCATCGGTTCGGAAGATAACTTCCAGGGTCAGGTCGACCTGATCAAGATGAAGGCTATCTACTGGAACGACGACGACAAAGGCACCACTTATCGCGAGGAAGAAATTCCTGCCGATATGCTGGAGCTGGCTGAAGAGTGGCGCGCCAATATGGTCGAAGCTGCTGCCGAAGCCAACGAAGAGCTGATGAACAAGTACCTTGAAGAAGGTGAGCTGACCGTCGAAGAAATCAAAGCCGGTCTGCGCGCGCGCACCCTGGCCAGCGAGATCGTTCCGGCTGTCTGCGGTTCGTCGTTCAAGAACAAGGGCGTTCCCCTGGTTCTCGACGCCGTTATCGACTTCCTGCCTGCTCCGACCGAAATCCCGGCGATCAAGGGTATCCACCCTGATCTGATCGAGAAGCCGAAAGAAGAGCTGGTTGACGCCGACTACGACGAGCGTCATGCCGACGACAACGAGCCGTTCTCGGCTCTGGCGTTCAAGATTGCCACCGACCCGTTCGTGGGTACTCTGACCTTCGTCCGCGTTTACTCGGGTATGCTGCAGTCCGGCGACTCCGTGATCAACTCGGTCAAGGGCAAGAAAGAGCGCGTTGGTCGTATGGTGCAGATGCACGCCAACCAGCGTGAAGAAATCAAAGAAGTACTGGCAGGCGACATCGCTGCTCTGATCGGCATGAAGGACGTCACCACCGGTGACACCCTGTGCAACGCCGACAAGCCGATCATCCTCGAGCGTATGGACTTCCCGGAGCCTGTGATCTCGGTAGCTGTTGAGCCGAAGACCAAGCAAGACCAGGAAAAGATGGGTATCGCACTGGGCAAGCTGGCTCAGGAAGACCCGTCGTTCCGCGTCAAAACCGACGAAGAAACCGGCCAGACCATCATCTCCGGTATGGGTGAGCTTCACCTGGACATCCTCGTTGACCGCATGAAGCGCGAGTTCAACGTCGAAGCCAACATTGGTAAGCCACAGGTTTCGTACCGCGAGCAGATCACCAAGGACAACGTCGAGATCGAAGGTAAGTTCGTTCGTCAGTCCGGTGGTCGCGGTCAGTTCGGTCACTGCTGGATTCGCTTCTCGCAGCCAACAGTGGACGCACAAGGCAACATCACCGAAGGCCTGGAATTCACCAACGAGGTTGTAGGTGGTGTGGTTCCTAAGGAATACATCCCGGCGATCCAGAAGGGTATCGAAGAGCAGATGAAGAACGGCATCGTTGCCGGCTATCCGCTGATCGGCCTGAAGGCTACCGTGTTTGATGGTTCCTACCACGACGTCGACTCCAACGAGATGGCGTTCAAGGTGGCGGCCTCCATGGCGACCAAGCAACTCGCAGCCAAAGGCGGCGGTAAAGTGCTTGAGCCGATTATGAAGGTAGAAGTTGTGACCCCTGAGGACTACATGGGTGACGTGATGGGTGACCTGAACCGTCGTCGTGGTCTGATCCAGGGTATGGAAGATTCGGTGTCCGGCAAGGTTGTCCGTGCTGAAGTTCCGCTCGGAGAAATGTTCGGTTATGCGACCGACGTTCGTTCCATGTCTCAGGGTCGCGCGAGCTACTCCATGGAATTCTCCAAATACGCCGAAGCTCCGTCGAATATCGTCGAAGCACTCGTTAAAAAACAAGGCTAATCCAGCCCTTTAGGCAAGAGGTTCACTGTCGTGGCTAAAGAAAAATTTGATCGTTCCCTTCCGCACGTCAACGTTGGCACCATCGGTCACGTTGACCACGGTAAAACCACTCTGACCGCAGCTCTGACTCGCGTCTGCTCCGAAGTTTTCGGTTCGGCCGTCGTCGAATTCGACAAGATCGACAGCGCTCCAGAAGAGAAAGCTCGCGGTATCACCATCAACACCGCACACGTCGAGTACAACTCGAACATTCGTCACTATGCTCACGTCGACTGCCCAGGTCACGCTGACTACGTGAAGAACATGATCACCGGTGCTGCCCAGATGGACGGCGCGATCCTGGTTTGCTCGGCCGCCGATGGTCCGATGCCACAAACCCGTGAGCACATCCTGCTGTCCCGTCAGGTTGGCGTTCCGTACATCGTGGTCTTCCTGAACAAGGCTGACCTGGTAGACGACGCTGAGCTGCTGGAACTGGTCGAGATGGAAGTTCGCGACCTGCTGTCCACCTATGACTTCCCAGGCGACGACACCCCGATCATCATCGGTTCGGCTCGTATGGCGCTGGAAGGCAAAGACGACAACGAAATGGGCACCACCGCTGTCAAGAAGCTGGTTGAGACTCTGGACAGCTACATCCCAGAGCCTGAGCGCGCTATCGACAAGCCGTTCCTGATGCCAATCGAAGACGTATTCTCGATCTCGGGTCGTGGTACCGTTGTTACCGGTCGTATCGAGCGTGGTATCGTCCGCGTTCAAGACGCCCTGGAAATCGTTGGTCTGCGTGACACCACCACCACCACCTGCACCGGTGTTGAGATGTTCCGCAAGCTGCTGGACGAAGGTCGTGCTGGCGAGAACTGCGGCGTGCTGCTGCGCGGCACCAAGCGTGACGACGTTGAGCGTGGCCAGGTTCTGGTCAAGCCAGGTTCGGTCAAGCCGCACACCAAGTTCACCGCAGAAGTTTACGTTCTGAGCAAAGAAGAAGGCGGTCGTCACACTCCGTTCTTCAAAGGCTACCGTCCACAGTTCTACTTCCGTACTACTGACGTGACTGGTAACTGCGAGCTGCCAGAAGGCGTTGAAATGGTAATGCCAGGTGACAACATTCAGATGACTGTTACCCTGATCAAAACCATCGCGATGGAAGATGGTCTGCGTTTCGCTATCCGTGAAGGCGGTCGTACCGTCGGCGCCGGCGTCGTAGCCAAAATCATCGAGTAATCGTTGATCGCTTAAAAAGGCCCCCGCTCAGCGGGGGCTTTTTTATTGGGTTGACACTCAGTGGGGCCCTCTATAGAATCACGCCTCCTTTTAACGGGCGTAGTGCGCCCGGTGGGAATAGCAGCCTGGAGTCTGAAATCCAATGCAAAATCAGCAAATCCGTATCAGGTTGAAGGCTTTTGACCATCGCCTGATCGACCAATCCACCCAGGAAATCGTGGAAACCGCGAAACGTACTGGTGCTCAAGTGCGTGGTCCAATTCCACTGCCTACCCGTAAAGAGCGGTTCACCGTTCTGGTCTCCCCGCACGTCAACAAAGACGCGCGTGACCAGTACGAGATCCGTACTCATAAGCGCGTACTGGACATCGTCCAGCCAACGGATAAAACCGTTGATGCTCTTATGAAGCTTGATCTTGCGGCCGGTGTGGAAGTGCAGATCAGCCTCGGCTAAGACACGGTCTTAGTCGTGTAACGCTCTGAAATGGGCGGCCATAGCGGGTGAAAGCCCCGTACACTCATGAGGTTTACAACATGACTATTGGTGTAGTCGGTCGTAAATGCGGTATGACCCGTATTTTCACCGAAGAAGGTGTCTCCATTCCGGTCACGGTCATTGAGATCGAGCCGAATCGCGTCACCCAGTTCAAAACTGAAGAAACCGATGGCTATCGTGCAGTGCAAGTCACTGTCGGTGAGCGTCGCGCTTCGCGCGTGACTGCTGCTCAAGCAGGTCACTTCGCCAAGGCGAACGTTGCCGCGGGTCGCGGTGTCTGGGAATTCCGCCTTGAAGAAGGTGAGTTCCAGGCCGGTGATTCGATCAACGCTGAAATCTTCGCTGCAGGTCAGCTGGTAGACGTTACCGGCCAGTCCAAGGGTAAAGGCTTTGCCGGTACCATCAAGCGCTGGAATTTCCGCGGTCAAGATAACACCCACGGTAACTCCGTCTCCCACCGCGTCCCGGGCTCTATCGGCCAGTGCCAGACTCCTGGTCGTGTATTCAAGGGCAAAAAAATGTCCGGTCACATGGGCGCCGAGCGCGTGACCGTTCAGTCCCTCGAAGTAGTGCGCGTCGACGCTGAACGCAATCTGTTGCTGGTCAAGGGTGCCGTTCCAGGCGCAACTGGCAGCGATCTGGTTGTGCGTCCGGCTGCCAAGGCTCGCGGTTAAGGGGAAGCTGACATGCAACTAAATGTAAATGACGCTCAAGCGATCGAAGTTTCCGAACTGACTTTCGGCGGCGAATTCAACGAGACGCTGGTACACCAAGCAGTCGTGGCCTACATGGCCGGCGGCCGTCAGGGCACCAAGCAGCAGAAAACCCGTTCCGACGTTGCTGGTGGCGGTAAGCGCCCATGGCGTCAGAAAGGCACTGGCCGTGCTCGTGCCGGTACTATCCGTAGCCCAATCTGGCGTGGCGGCGGTACCACTTTCGCAGCTCGTCCTCAGGATCACTCGCAGAAGCTCAACAAGAAGATGTACCGCGCAGCAATGCGTTCCATCCTCGCTGAGCTGGTGCGTACCGACCGTCTGGTCGTGGTTCAGGACTTCGCTGTTGAAGCACCGAAAACCAAAGACCTGCTGAACAAGCTGAACGGCATGGGTCTGAGCGACGTTCTGATCGTTTCGGACGCTGTTGATCAGAACCTGTACCTGGCTGCTCGTAACCTGCCGCACGTCGACGTACGTGACGTACAGGGTTCCGATCCGGTCAGTCTGATCGCATACGACAAAGTGTTGATCACTGTGTCGGCCGTGAAGAAATTCGAGGAGCTGCTGGGATGAACCAGGAACGCGTATTTAAAGTCCTCCTTGGCCCGCATGTTTCCGAGAAGGCTACCGTTCTGGCTGAGAAAAAAGGCCAGTTCGTATTCAAGGTTGCTACTGACGCAACCAAGCTGGAAATCAAGAAAGCTGTCGAAGGCCTGTTCGGCGTAAAAGTCGAAAACGTGTCGACTGTAAACGTTCTGGGTAAAACCAAGCGTACCGCACGTGGTCTGGGCAAGCGCAATGACTGGAAGAAAGCGATCGTTTCGCTTCAGCCAGGCCAAGATCTCGATTTCAGCAGCAGTGCTGAGTAAGGAAGGGGTGCATCATGGCAATCGTTAAATGCAAACCGACTTCCCCTGGCCGCCGTTTCGTGGTCAAGGTGGTCAACAAGGAGCTGCATAAAGGCGCTCCTCACGCACCGCTGCTCGAGAAGAAATCGAAGTCTGGTGGTCGTAACAACAATGGCCGTATCACTACTCGTCACGTAGGTGGTGGTCATAAGCAGCATTACCGTATGGTCGATTTCCGTCGCAACGACAAAGATGGCATCGTCGCCACTGTCGAGCGTATCGAATACGATCCAAACCGTACTGCTCACATCGCACTGCTGTGCTACGCAGACGGCGAGCGCCGCTACATCATCGCCCCTAAAGGCGTTGCTGCTGGCGACCAGCTGATCGCAGGCGCTCTGGCTCCAATCAAGCCAGGCAACTCCCTGCAACTGCGCAACATCCCAGTGGGTAGCACCATTCACGGCATCGAACTGAAGCCGGGCAAAGGTGCACAGATCGCTCGTTCCGCTGGTGCTTCGGCTCAGCTGATCGCTCGCGAAGGTGTCTATGTGACCCTGCGTCTGCGCTCTGGTGAAATGCGTAAAGTCCTGGCTGAATGCCGTGCGACCCTGGGTGAAGTCTCGAACTCCGAGCACAGCCTGCGTTCGCTGGGTAAAGCTGGTGCCAAACGCTGGCGTGGCGTTCGCCCAACCGTTCGTGGTGTTGCCATGAACCCGGTTGACCACCCACATGGTGGTGGTGAAGGTCGTACCTCCGGTGGTCGTCATCCGGTATCGCCATGGGGCTTCCCGACTAAGGGCGCGAAGACTCGTGGTAATAAGCGTACCGACAACATGATCGTCCGTCGTCGCAAGTAAATAGAGGGATACGACAGTGCCACGTTCTCTGAAAAAAGGTCCTTTTATCGATCTTCACCTACTGAAGAAGATCGAAGTGGCGGCGGAAAAGAACGATCGCAAACCAGTTAAGACCTGGTCGCGCCGTTCCATGATCCTGCCACAAATGGTCGGTCTGACCATCGCGGTACACAACGGTCGCCAACACGTCCCAGTTCTCGTGAACGAAGACATGGTCGGCCATAAACTGGGCGAGTTTGCCGGTACCCGCACTTATCGTGGGCACGTGGCTGACAAGAAAGCCAAGCGTTAAGGGGTAAGGAAATGGAAGTAGCCGCTAAGTTGTCGGGCGCTCGAATCTCCGCCCAGAAAGCCCGCTTGGTCGCCGACCAGATCCGCGGGAAGAAGGTGGGCGAAGCGCTCAACCTGTTGGCTTTCAGCAGCAAAAAAGCCGCTGAAATCATGAAGAAAGTCCTCGAGTCGGCCGTAGCCAACGCCGAGCATAACGAAGGCGCAGACGTTGATGACCTGAAGGTCTCCACCGTTTTCGTCAACGAAGGGCGTTCGCTGAAGCGCATCATGCCGCGTGCCAAAGGCCGCGCTGATCGCATCGTCAAGCGGTCTTGCCATATCACTGTCAAGGTTGCGGACAAGTAACGGAGTCGATCAGATGGGTCAGAAAGTACATCCCACTGGCATTCGCCTGGGAATCGTCAAGGAGCACACCTCCGTCTGGTACGCAGACGGTCGGACTTATGCGGACTATTTGCTCGCAGATCTGAATGTGCGTGAGTACCTCCAAGACAAACTAAAAAGCGCGTCCGTTAGCCGTATCGATATCCATCGTCCGGCCCAAACTGCACGCATCACCATCCACACCGCTCGTCCAGGTATCGTTATCGGGAAGAAAGGTGAAGATGTTGAGAAACTGCGTCAGGACCTGACCAAGCAAATGGGTGTGCCTGTGCACATCAACATCGAAGAGATCCGCAAGCCGGAACTCGACGGTATGCTGGTAGCTCAGAGCGTAGCTCAGCAGCTGGAGCGTCGTGTGATGTTCCGTCGCGCCATGAAGCGCGCCGTACAGAACGCCATGCGCATTGGTGCCAAAGGCATCAAGATCCAAGTGAGCGGTCGTCTCGGCGGTGCTGAAATCGCACGTACTGAATGGTATCGCGAAGGTCGTGTGCCGCTGCACACCCTGCGTGCCGATATCGACTATGCCACCTACGAAGCTCACACCACTTACGGTGTGATCGGTGTGAAGGTTTGGATTTTCAAAGGCGAAGTAATTGGTGGTCGCCAAGAAGAACTGAAACCACAAGCACCAGCGCCTCGTAAAAAAGCTGCTAAGTAAGGGGTACGCCAAATGTTGCAACCAAAGCGTACAAAATTCCGCAAGCAGATGACTGGCCACAACCGTGGTCTGGCACTGCGCGGTAGCAAAGTCAGCTTCGGCGAGTTTGCTCTGAAAGCTGTTGCTCGCGGTCGTCTCACCGCCCGCCAGATTGAGTCGGCACGTCGTGCTCTGACCCGTCACGTAAAACGTGGCGGTAAAATCTGGATCCGTGTGTTCCCGGACAAGCCGATCTCCAAGAAGCCTCTCGAAGTGCGGATGGGTAAAGGTAAAGGTTCCGTGGAGTACTGGGTTGCCCAGATCCAGCCAGGCAAAGTCCTGTACGAGATCGAGGGTGTTTCTGAAGAGCTGGCGCGTGAGGCTTTCGCCCTGGCGGCTGCAAAGCTGCCTCTCGCCACCTCCTTTGTTAAGCGGACGGTGATGTGATGAAAGCGAATGAACTTCGTGAAAAATCAGCACAGCAGCTGAACGAGCAACTGCTCGGCTTGCTGCGCGACCAGTTCAATCTGCGTATGCAGAAAGCAACTGGCCAGTTGGGGCAGTCGCACCTGCTCTCGCAAGTTAAGCGTGACATCGCTCGCGTGAAAACTGTGCTCAACCAGCAGGCAGGTAAGTGATCATGGCTGAAGCTGAAAAAACCGTCCGTACGCTGACTGGCCGTGTCGTCAGCGACAAGATGGACAAAACCATCACCGTACTGATCGAGCGTCGCGTAAAGCACCCGATCTACGGTAAATACGTTAAGCGTTCGACTAAGCTGCACGCGCACGACGAAACCAACCAGTGCCATATCGGCGACAAGGTCTCCATCCGTGAGACCCGTCCGCTGGCCAAGACCAAGTCCTGGGCACTGGTTGAAGTTCTCGAACGCGCTGTTGAAGTCTAAGGGCTAAGGGTCGGAGAAATTTTATGATTCAGACTCAATCCATGCTCGATGTGGCCGATAACAGCGGCGCTCGTCGCGTCATGTGCATCAAGGTTCTCGGCGGTTCGCACCGCCGTTACGCCGGCATCGGTGACATCATCAAGGTAACCGTCAAGGAAGCAATTCCTCGCGGTAAAGTGAAGAAAGGCCAAGTGATGACTGCTGTTGTAGTCCGCACTCGCCACGGTGTCCGTCGTGCTGACGGCTCCATCATCCGCTTTGATGGCAATGCTGCTGTTCTGTTGAACAACAAGCAAGAGCCGATCGGCACCCGTATCTTTGGGCCAGTGACCCGTGAACTTCGTACTGAGAAGTTCATGAAGATCGTCTCGCTCGCCCCAGAAGTGCTGTAAGGAGATCCGACATGCAAAAGATTCGTCGTGACGACGAGATCATCGTGATCGCCGGCAAAGACAAAGGTAAGCGCGGTAAGGTGCTCAAGGTTCTCGCTGACGACCGTCTGGTCGTTGGTGGGATCAACCTGGTGAAGCGTCATACCAAGCCTAACCCGATGTCGGGCGTACAGGGCGGTATCGTCGAGAAAGAAGCGCCACTGCACGCTTCCAACGTCGCCATTTTCAACGGCGAAACCAACAAGGCTGACCGCGTTGGTTTCAAAGTAGAAGACGGCAAAAAAATTCGTGTCTTCAAGTCGACCCAAAAAGCGGTTGATGCTTGAACACTGCTAGGTAGAAGACCATGGCACGACTGAAAGAGATTTACCGGAACGAGATTGCTCCCAAGCTTAAGGAAGAACTTAAGCTGGCGAACGTGATGGAAGTTCCGCGCGTTACCAAGATCACCCTGAACATGGGTCTGGGCGAAGCTGTCGGCGACAAAAAAGTCATCGAACACGCTGTTGCTGACCTGGAGAAGATCACCGGTCAGAAAGCCGTTGTGACTTTCGCTCGGAAATCCATCGCGGGCTTCAAAGTCCGTGAGGGCTGGCCGATCGGCGTTAAAGTTACCCTGCGCCGTGATCGTATGTACGAATTCCTGGACCGCCTGCTGGCGATCTCCCTGCCTCGGGTTCGCGACTTCCGCGGCCTGAATGCCAAGTCCTTCGACGGTCGTGGCAACTACAGCATGGGCGTGAAAGAGCAGATCATCTTCCCGGAAATCGACTACGACAAGATCGATGCTCTGCGCGGTCTGGACATTACCCTGACCACCACTGCCAAGAACGATGACGAAGGCCGCGCTCTGATGCGTGCTTTCAAATTCCCGTTCCGCAACTGATTGGAGTAGGAAAATGGCCAAGAAGAGCATGAAAAACCGTGAGCTGAAGCGTCAGCTCACTGTTGCCAAGTACGCCAAGAAGCGTGCCGAGCTGAAAGCGACCATCGTCAACCTGGAAGCAACTCCAGAAGAGCGTTTTGCCGCTGTCGTAGCTCTGCAGAAGCAACCACGTGACGCCAGCGCCTCGCGCCTGCGGAACCGTTGCCGCATCACCGGTCGTCCACACGGCGTTTACCGCAAGTTCGGCCTCGGCCGTAACAAGCTGCGTGAAGCAGCAATGCGCGGTGACGTTCCAGGTCTGGTTAAAGCCAGCTGGTAAGACGTACCGGCAGCGTCCAGGTGGCGGGGGAGCAATCTTCCGACCACCGGTGACCTTGCAACGAAACAAGCCCCTTCTGGGGCTTGTTTCGTTTCTGGGAACTGTCTAGAATGACCGGCTCTCCTGAGCCCGGGTTTTTACGCCCGGCGATTTCAGGGGACTGTAGTAGCCGAGAGGCTAATTTTTCTTGTATCAGGAGCGTCTAGCCCATGAGTATGCAGGACCCGTTAGCGGACATGCTAACTCGCATCCGTAATGCCCAGATGGCTGAAAAGTCCGTCGTAAGCATGCCTTCGTCGACTCTGAAGGTTGCGGTAGCCAAAGTTCTGAAAGATGAAGGTTACATCGCTGGCTACCAAGTCAGCAGCGAAGTAAAACCATCGCTTTCCATCGAGCTGAAATACTTCGAAGGCCGTCCGGTCATCGAGGAAGTCAAGCGCGTAAGTCGTCCAGGCCTGCGTCAGTACAAGTCCGTCGAAGAACTGCCGAAAGTACGTGGCGGTCTGGGCGTGTCTATCGTCTCCACCAACAAAGGTGTGATGACTGATCGTGCTGCGCGCGCTGCCGGTGTCGGCGGCGAAGTTCTCTGCACAGTGTTCTAAGGGGGGATAAGCATGTCTCGCGTCGCTAAGAACCCCGTTAAGCTGCCAGCCGGTGTCGAAGTCAAATTCGTCGGCCAACAGCTTTCGGTGAAGGGTGCCAAGGGCACTCTCGAACTGAACGTTCACTCGTCGGTTGAAATCGTTGAAGAAGCTGGTGAGCTGCGTTTCGCTGCTCGCAATGGCGATCAACAAACTCGCGCTATGGCCGGTACTACCCGCGCCCTGGTGAACAACATGGTCCAGGGCGTAAGCCAAGGCTTCGAGCGTAAGCTCCAGCTGGTCGGTGTTGGTTACAAAGCACAAGCCAAAGGCACCGTGCTGAACCTGGCACTCGGCTTCTCGCATCCAGTGGATTACGAACTGCCGGCCGGTATCACCGCAGAGACCCCAAGCCAGACCGATATCCTGATCAAGGGTATCGACAAGCAGCTGGTAGGTCAGGTGGCCGCTGAAATCCGCGACTTCCGTCCACCAGAGCCGTACAAAGGCAAGGGTGTGCGTTACGCGGACGAAGTCGTCCGTCGTAAAGAAGCCAAGAAGAAGTAGGGCCTAGCAAATGACCGACAAAAAAGTTACTCGACTGCGTCGCGCTCGCAAAGCACGCCTGAAAATGCACGAACTCGAAGTCGTGCGTCTCTGCGTGTTCCGCTCCTCGCAGCACATCTACGCCCAGGTCATTTCGGCCGACGGCAGCAAGGTTCTGGCCAGTGCCTCGACCTTGGACAAAGAACTGCGTGATGGTGCCACCGGCAACATCGACGCGGCCACTAAGGTTGGCAAGCTGGTAGCTGAGCGCGCGAAAGCCGCCGGTGTATCTCAAGTTGCCTTTGACCGTTCCGGCTTCAAGTACCATGGCCGCGTCAAAGCGCTGGCTGATGCTGCTCGTGAAGGCGGGCTGGAGTTCTAAGTTATGGCAAATAACGATCAAAAGCGCGACGAAGGCTACATCGAGAAGCTGGTTCAAGTTAACCGCGTTGCTAAAACCGTCAAAGGCGGCCGTATCTTCACTTTCACCGCGTTGACCGTGGTGGGTGATGGTAAAGGTCGTGTTGGCTTCGGCCGTGGCAAATCGCGCGAAGTACCTGCTGCGATCCAGAAAGCCATGGAAGCTGCCCGTCGCAACATGATTCAGGTAGACCTGAACGGCACTACTCTGCAGTACGCCACCAAGTCCGCCCATGGCGCGTCGAAGGTGTACATGCAGCCTGCCTCGGAAGGTACCGGTATCATCGCCGGTGGCGCAATGCGTGCCGTCCTGGAAGTTGCTGGCGTTCAGAACGTCCTGGCCAAGTGCTACGGCTCGACCAACCCAGTGAACGTGGTTCATGCCACTTTCAAGGGTCTGAAGGCTATGCAATCTCCTGAGTCCATTGCTGCCAAGCGCGGCAAGAGCGTTGAGGAGATCCGCTGATCATGGCTACCGTTAAAGTAACGCTGATCAAAAGCACCGCCGGCCGTCTCCCTAACCACAAACTGTGTGTTAAGGGTCTGGGTCTGCGCCGCATCGGTCACACTGTAGAAGTCCTGGATACTCCCGAGAATCGCGGGATGATCAACAAGGCTTACTACATGCTGCGCGTCGAGGGTTAATCGATGAAACTCAATGATCTGAGTCCAGCGCCGGGTTCCCGTCGCGAGAAGCATCGTCCGGGCCGTGGTATCGGTAGCGGTTTGGGTAAGACTGGTGGCCGCGGCCACAAAGGTCAGACCTCCCGTTCCGGTGGCACCATTGCTCCAGGCTTTGAAGGCGGTCAACAGCCGCTGCACCGTCGTCTGCCGAAATTCGGCTTCGTTTCCCTGAAAGCCATGGACCGCGCAGAAGTGCGTCTGTCCGAGCTGGCCAAAGTGGAAGGCGACGTTGTCACCGTGCAATCCCTGAAGGATGCCAACGTGATTAACCAAAACGTACAGCGTGTGAAAATCATGCTGTCCGGCGAAGTTACTCGCGCGGTCACCATCAAGGGTATCGCAGCCACCAAAGGTGCGCGTGCGGCTATCGAAGCAGCTGGCGGCAAGTTCGAGGAATAAATGGCTAAGCAAGGTGCTCTCTCTTCGCTCGGCAAAGGCGGGATGTCTGAACTCTGGGCTCGTCTGCGTTTTCTGTTCCTGGCGATCATCGTCTACCGGATAGGCGCACACATCCCAGTTCCAGGTATCAACCCGGACCGGCTGGCGGAACTGTTTCGACAGAATGAGGGGACCATTCTTAGCTTGTTCAACATGTTTTCCGGCGGCGCGCTGGAACGGATGAGCATCTTTGCGCTGGGGATCATGCCGTACATTTCGGCATCGATCATCATGCAATTGATGACCGCCGTCAGCCCGCAGCTGGAGCAGTTGAAGAAGGAAGGTGAAGCTGGCCGTCGCAAGATCAGCCAGTACACCCGCTACGGCACCGTTATCCTGGCGCTGGTCCAGGCCATTGGCATGTCCATTGGCCTGGCCGGTCAGGGCGTGGCGTTTTCTGCTGACTTTGGCTTCCATTTCGTTGCGGTGTCCACGTTCGTGGCCGGCGCGATGTTCATGATGTGGCTGGGCGAGCAGATCACCGAGCGCGGTGTAGGCAACGGTATCTCGATGTTGATTTTCGCAGGTATCGTCGCCGGTCTTCCGAGAGCAATCGGGCAGTCTTTCGAGTCTGCACGCACAGGCGATATCAACATTTTCGCCCTGGTCGCTATCGGTTTGCTGGCAGTAGCGATTATCGGTTTCGTGGTGTTCATTGAGCGTGGTCAGCGTCGTATCGCCGTTCACTACGCCAAGCGTCAGCAGGGCCGCAAGGTCTTCGCTGCGCAGACCAGCCACCTGCCGTTGAAAGTGAACATGGCGGGTGTAATCCCTGCCATTTTCGCGAGCAGCATCTTGCTGTTCCCGGCTTCGCTGGGTGCCTGGTTCGGTCAGTCCGAAGGTATGGGCTGGTTGCAGGACATCTCGCAGTCGATCGCTCCTGGTCAGCCGTTGAATATTCTGCTGTTTAGTGCAGGGATTATTTTCTTCTGCTTCTTCTATACGGCGTTGATGTTCAATCCGAAAGACGTAGCGGAAAACCTGAAGAAGTCCGGTGCCTTTATTCCGGGCATCCGTCCAGGTGAGCAGTCGGCGCGCTACATTGATGGCGTTCTGACCCGCTTGACCATGTTCGGTGCTCTTTATATGACGGCCGTGTGTCTGCTTCCCCAGTTCCTGGTGGTCGCGGCAAACGTTCCGTTCTACCTTGGCGGGACCTCGTTGCTGATTGTGGTAGTGGTTGTGATGGACTTCATGTCCCAAGTACAATCGCACCTCGTTTCGCACCAGTACGAATCCCTGATGAAGAAAGCCAACCTGAAAGGCTACGGTGGCAGCGGTCTGCTGCGCTGATTGACCCTTAAGGTTCGAGGAGTTGGTGATGAAAGTTCGTGCATCGGTGAAAAAGCTGTGCCGTAACTGCAAAATTATTCGCCGCGAAGGTGTCGTTCGAGTAATTTGCAGTGCGGAACCACGTCACAAGCAGCGCCAAGGCTGATTGTGATCTGCGCTACAAACCCAGCAGCTAGTGCGCTGCTGGGTTGATTATTTGTTTCTACAGCGATATTATCTCGCGCCCTATTTCTTGGCTTCCGGGGCGTAGGTAGCTGTCAATTGGAGTCCCACTGAATGGCCCGTATTGCAGGCGTCAACATTCCAGATAACAAGCACACTGTTATCTCGCTGACCTACATCTATGGTGTTGGTCGCACTACTGCACAGAAAATCTGTGCAGAGACTGGGGTCAACCCAGCCGCAAAGATCAAGGATCTGAGCGACGAGCAGGTTGAATCGCTGCGTACTGAAGTCGCGAAGTACATCACCGAAGGTGATCTGCGCCGTGACATCAACATGAAAATCAAGCGGTTGATGGACCTGGGTTGCTACCGCGGCCTGCGTCATCGTCGGGGTCTGCCAGTACGCGGTCAGCGTACCAAGACCAACGCGCGTACCCGTAAGGGCCCGCGTAAGCCGATCCGCAAGTAATCGCACCAGCGAATCGACAGGAATTTAGAAATGGCAAAACCTGCTGCTCGTCCTCGTAAAAAAGTCAAAAAGACAGTGGTTGATGGCATCGCCCACATCCATGCCTCTTTTAACAACACCATCGTGACCATCACCGATCGTCAAGGTAACGCTCTGTCCTGGGCTACCTCCGGCGGTTCGGGTTTCCGCGGTTCCCGCAAGTCCACCCCGTTCGCTGCTCAGGTAGCTGCTGAACGTGCTGGTCAAGCTGCGCTGGAATATGGTCTGAAGAACCTCGACGTCAACGTCAAGGGTCCAGGTCCAGGTCGTGAGTCCGCTGTTCGTGCTCTGAACGGCTGTGGCTATAAGATCGCCAGCATCACCGACGTGACGCCAATCCCGCATAACGGGTGCCGTCCGCCGAAGAAGCGCCGCGTGTAATCAGGAGACAGATAAATGGCACGTTACATTGGTCCAAAATGCAAACTGTCTCGTCGTGAAGGCACCGATCTGTTCCTGAAGAGCGGCGTTCGCGCTCTGGAATCGAAGTGCAACATCGAAGCAGCCCCAGGTATCCACGGTCAGCGCCGCGGTCGTCAGTCCGACTACGGCACCCAGCTGCGTGAGAAACAAAAAGTCCGTCGTATCTACGGCGTACTTGAGCGTCAATTCAGCGGTTACTACAAGCAAGCGGCCTCCAAGAAGGGCGCTACTGGTGAGAACCTGCTGCAACTGCTCGAGTGCCGTCTGGATAACGTCGTTTATCGTATGGGCTTTGGCGCTACTCGTGCCGAATCCCGTCAGCTGGTTTCGCACAAAGCGATCAGCGTAAACGGCAAGACTGTAAACGTTCCGTCCTACCAAGTTCGTCCGGGTGACGTGGTCGCGGTTCGCGAGAAGTCGCTGAACCAGCTGCGCATTGTTCAAGCCCTTGAACTGTGCGCCCAGCGTGGCCGCGTTGAGTGGGTAGATGTGGATGCTGCCAAGAAGTCGGGCGTTTTCAAGAACGTTCCTGCTCGCAGCGACCTGTCCGCCGACATCAACGAAAGCCTGATTGTCGAGCTCTACTCCAAGTAAGGGCTAGAAAATAGGTGCATCCATGCAGATTTCGGTAAATGAGTTCCTGACGCCCCGCCACATCGATGTGCAGGTCGTCAGTCCAACCCGCGCTAAAATCACGCTCGAGCCTCTCGAGCGTGGCTTTGGCCATACCCTGGGCAACGCGCTGCGCCGCATCCTGTTGTCCTCCATGCCTGGCTGTGCAGTAGTCGAGGCCGAGATTGACGGTGTACTCCACGAGTACTCGGCAATCGAAGGTGTACAGGAAGATGTCATTGAAATCCTGTTGAACCTGAAAGGCCTGGCTATCAAACTGCACGGTCGTGACGAAGTTACGCTGACCTTGTCGAAGAAGGGTTCGGGGGTGGTTACCGCTGCCGATATTCAGCTGGATCATGATGTCGAGATCGTTAACCCCGATCACGTAATCGCTAACCTGGCGTCGAATGGCGCCTTGAACATGAAGCTCACCGTAGCTCGTGGTCGTGGTTATGAGCCGGCCGATTCGCGTCAGAGCGATGAAGACGAAAGCCGCAGCATTGGTCGCTTGCAGCTCGACTCTTCGTTCAGCCCGGTTCGCCGTATCGCATACGTGGTGGAAAACGCCCGTGTCGAGCAGCGTACCAACCTGGACAAGCTGGTAATTGATCTGGAAACCAACGGTACCCTGGATCCTGAAGAGGCCATCCGTCGTGCCGCAACCATCCTGCAACAGCAGCTGGCTGCGTTCGTCGACCTCAAAGGTGACAGTGAACCAGTGGTAGTCGAACAGGAAGACGAGATCGATCCGATCCTGCTTCGTCCGGTTGACGATCTGGAATTGACCGTGCGTTCGGCCAACTGCCTTAAGGCGGAGAACATTTACTACATCGGCGACCTGATTCAGCGCACCGAAGTAGAACTGTTGAAGACTCCGAACCTGGGCAAGAAATCCTTGACCGAAATCAAGGACGTTCTGGCCTCCCGTGGTCTGTCCCTCGGCATGCGCCTCGACAACTGGCCGCCTGCAAGTCTTAAGAAGGACGACAAGGCGACTGCCTGATCGTCGTAATCACCGAACGTAGTGTTTGGTAAGGAATGAACCCATGCGTCATCGTAAAAGTGGACGTCACCTGAGCCGTACTAGCTCTCACCGTAAGGCCATGTTCCAGAACATGGCGGTGTCGCTGTTCGAGCACGAGCTGATCAAAACTACTCTGCCAAAAGCCAAGGAACTGCGCCGCGTTGCCGAGCCGCTGATCACCCTGGCCAAGGAAGACAGCGTTGCTAACCGTCGTCTGGCTTTCGACCGTACCCGTTCGAAAGAAATCGTCGGCAAGCTGTTCAACGATCTGGGCAAGCGCTATGCCACCCGTCAGGGCGGCTACCTGCGTATCCTCAAGTGCGGCTTCCGCGCTGGCGATAACGCACCTATGGCGTACGTCGAGCTGGTTGATCGTCCTGTTGGTGGCTCGGTTGAAGCTGCTGAGTAAGGCGAACAGTCTGTAACAAGAAACCGGGCCTAGTGCCCGGTTTTTTGTGTCTATATGTATTGTAATAATCTATTGATCTGAGTCAGGCAATGAATTTGTTGTTGTCATAGTTGTGGTCGATACTCCTCCCAAGCCGATTAGCCGGCCGTTCAAGACCGATAGGGAGAGAGAGCATGAGCCAGAACAAAATACTGACCACCGCCAGCGGCGCCCCGGTAGCCGACAACCAGAATTCGCGTTCGGCAGGCCCACGCGGCCCGCTGTTGCTGGATGACTTCCATCTCATCGAGAAGCTCGCGCATTTCAACCGCGAGAACATCCCTGAACGCCGCGTACACGCCAAAGGCTCGGGTGCCTATGGCACCTTTACCGTTACCCGTGATATCACCCAGTACAGCTGCGCCAAGCTGTTCAGCAACCTCGGCAAGCAGACCGAAACCTTCCTGCGTTTCTCCACCGTCGGTGGCGAGCGGGGGTCGGCCGATACCGAGCGCGACCCGCGTGGTTTCGCCCTGAAGTTCTACACCGAGGAAGGCAACTGGGACATCGTTGGCAACAACACCCCGGTGTTCTTCATCCGTGACCCGCTGAAATTCCCCGACTTCATCCACACCCAGAAACGCCTGCCGCAAAGCAACCTGAAAAGCGCGCAGATGATGTGGGACTTCTGGTCGCACTCGCCTGAAGCGCTGCACCAGGTCACTATCCTGTTCTCCGACCGCGGCATTCCGGACGGCTACCGGCACATGCATGGTTTTGGCAGCCATACCTACAGCCTGATCAACGCTCAGGGCCAGCGCACCTGGGTCAAATGGCACTTCAAGACCAAGCAGGGCATCAAGAACCTGGCTCCTGCCGAGGCCGCGCGCCTGGCCGGTACCGATCCGGATTACGCCCAGCGCGACCTGTTCGAAGCGATCGAGCGCGGTGACTTCCCGAAATGGGCCGTGTGCATCCAGGTCATGAGCGAAGAAGAAGCGGCCAGCCGCGACGAGAACCCGTTTGATGTGACCAAGACCTGGTCGCAGAAGGACTACCCGCTCATCGAGATCGGCGAACTGGAACTCAACCGCAACCCGCTGAACTACTTTGCCGAAGTCGAACAAGCCGCGTTTGGCCCGAGCAACATGGTGCCCGGTGTCGGCCTGTCGCCAGACCGCATGCTGCAGGGGCGCGTGTTCGCTTACGCAGACGCCCATCGCTACCGCGTCGGTACCAACCACCAGCAACTGCCGGTAAACGCCCCACGCAGCCCGGTAAACAGCTACCAGCGTGATGGTTCTATGGCGTTTGGCAGCAACGGTGGTGCGGCGCCGAACTATGAGCCGAACAGCTACGCCAATGCGCCCAAGCAAGCGCCGCAGTATGCTGAGCCGCCACTGGCGCTCAACGGTGTCGCCGATCGTTACGATCACCGCGAAGACACCGACTACTACAGCCATGCCGGTGCGCTGTTCCGCCTGATGAACCCGGAGCAGAAGGCGCTGCTGATCAGCAACATCGCCGGCGCCATGGGCGGAGTTTCTGAAGAGGTGGTCCAGCGTCAGTTGCAGCACTTCTTCAAGGCCGATCCGGCCTATGGCGAAGGGATTGCCAAGGCTTTGGGCATAAATCTCGCCTAAGTCGAAGTGATAAGAAGAACCGCCCTCATTTGGGCGGTTTTTCAATGAATATCACTACCGTTTACCCGCTTTTTTGCACTTTTTTGCCCAATTCTCAGTGACCTTCCGGTCATCCTGGTTCAAACTATGACTTTCACACAGGGAGAGGCAGGGCGATGCAAGGTCACCCGGACGTAATCGATTATCTCAACACGTTGCTGACGGGCGAACTGGCGGCACGTGACCAATATTTCATCCACTCGCGGATGTACGAGGACTGGGGCTTGAGCAAGCTCTACGAGCGTATCAACCACGAAATGGAAGAAGAGGCGCAACACGCCGATGCCCTGATGCGTCGTATCCTCATGCTCGAAGGCACCCCGCGCATGCGTCCTGATGACCTGGACGTCGGCACCACCGTGCCGGACATGATCGCCGCCGACCTGCGCCTGGAGTACAAGGTGCGCGCGGCACTGTGCAAAGGCATCGAGCTGTGCGAACTGCACAAGGACTACATCAGCCGCGACATCCTGCGCCTGCAGCTGGCCGATACCGAAGAAGATCACACCTACTGGCTGGAAAAACAGCAGGGCCTGATCAAGTCGATCGGTCTGGAGAACTACCTGCAATCGCAGATGTAATTTTCCGGAGCAAAAAAAGCCCCGCCAGTGCGGGGCTTTTTCATGTGCGAGCGGGCCGAATCAGGCGCGGTCACGTTCCAGCAGCGGCTTGAGGTAGTAGCCGGTATACGACTGCTTCATCTCGGCCACTTGTTCCGGTGTACCGAAGCCGATGATCTGTCCGCCTTTGGAACCGCCCTCGGGGCCGAGGTCGACGATCCAGTCGGCAGTCTTGATCACGTCCAGGTTGTGCTCGATCACCACTACGGTGTTGCCGTGATCGCGCAGGCGGTGCAGCACATCGAGCAACTGCTGGATATCGGCAAAGTGCAGGCCGGTAGTCGGTTCGTCGAGGATGTACAGGGTCTTGCCGGTGTCACGCTTGGACAGCTCGCGTGACAGCTTGACCCGCTGCGCTTCGCCACCGGAGAGGGTTGTCGCCGACTGGCCGAGCTTGATGTAGGACAGGCCGACATCCATCAGTGTCTGCAGCTTGCGCGCCAGCGCCGGTACCGCGTCGAAGAACTCGCGGGCTTCCTCGATGGTCATTTCCAGGACCTCGTGGATGTTCTTGCCCTTGTACTTGATCTCCAGGGTTTCGCGGTTGTAGCGCTTGCTCTTGCACACATCGCACGGCACGTAGATGTCCGGCAAAAAGTGCATCTCGACCTTGATCAGGCCGTCGCCCTGGCACGCTTCGCAGCGCCCACCCTTGACGTTGAACGAGAAACGACCCGGGCCGTAGCCGCGCGAGCGCGACTCCGGCACGCCGGAGAACAGCTCGCGAATTGGCGTGAACAGTCCGGTGTAGGTCGCCGGGTTCGAGCGCGGGGTACGGCCGATCGGGCTCTGGTCGATGTCGACCACCTTGTCCAGGTGCTGCAGGCCATCGCAGCTGTCGTGCGGCGCCGCTTCCAGGGTGCTGGCACCGTTGAGGGCGGTGGCGCTGAGCGGGAACAAGGTGTTGTTGATCAGGGTCGATTTGCCGGAGCCGGACACGCCAGTCACGCACGTCAGCAGGCCGATCGGAATTTCCAGGTCGACGTTCTGCAGGTTGTTGCCGCGCGCGCCCTTGAGCTTGATCGAGAGCTTCTTGTTACGTGGCGTACGCTTGGCCGGTACGGCAATCTTCACTCGGCCAGACAAGTACTTGCCGGTCAGCGAGTCGGGATGGGCCATGACCTCGGCCGGGGTGCCTTCGGCGACGATCTGGCCGCCATGCACGCCGGCGCCCGGGCCAATGTCGACGACGTAGTCGGCCAGGCGAATGGCGTCCTCGTCATGCTCGACCACGATCACCGTGTTGCCGATGTCGCGCAGGTGATTGAGGGTGCCGAGCAAGCGGTCGTTGTCGCGCTGGTGCAGGCCGATGGACGGCTCGTCGAGGATGTACATGACCCCGACCAGGCCGGCGCCGATCTGGCTGGCCAGGCGGATACGCTGGGCTTCACCGCCGGAGAGGGTATCGGCGCTGCGATCGAGGGTCAGGTAGTCGAGACCGACGTTGACCAGAAACTGCAGGCGCTCGCAGATTTCCTTGAGGATCTTGTCGGCAATTTCGCCCCGGCGACCGGTCAGCTTGAGGCCACCGAAGTAACCGCTGGCATCGCCGATCGGCAGGCAAGTGACTGCCGGCAGGGTCTTCTCGCCGACCCACACGTGCCGCGCTTCACGGCGCAGGCGCGTGCCACGGCAATCCGGGCAGGGCTGGGTGCTGAGGAACTTGGCCAGCTCTTCGCGCACGGTCGCCGACTCAGTCTCGCGGTAGCGGCGCTCCAGGTTCGGCACGATGCCTTCGAACGGGTGCGAGCGCTTGACGATGTCGCCGCGGTCGTTGAGGTATTTGAAATCAACGTTCTGCTTGCCGCTGCCGTGGAGGATGACTTTCTGCTGCTCGGCCGGTAGTTCGCCGAAGGGGATCTCGAGGCTGAAGTCATAATGCGCGGCCAGCGAGCCGAGCATCTGGAAGTAATAGACGTTGCGCCGGTCCCAGCCGCGAATCGCACCTTCAGCCAGGGTCAGCTCGCTATTGACCAGGCGCTTGATGTCGAAGAACTGCTTGACCCCCAGGCCGTCGCAGGTCGGGCAGGCGCCGGCCGGGTTGTTGAAGGAGAACAGCTTGGGCTCCAGCTCGCTGATCGCATGGCCGCAGATCGGGCAGGCGAAGCGGGCGGAGAAGATCATTTCTTCGAACGGTTGGTCGTCCATCGAAGCGACCAGGGCGATGCCGTCGGCCAGTTTCAGCGCGGTTTCGAACGACTCGGCCAGGCGCTGCTGCAGGTCATCACGCACCTTGAAGCGGTCGACGACTACTTCGATGGTGTGCTTTTTCTGCTTGTCGAGCTTGGGCAGTTCATCGAGCTCGAACAGCTTGCCGTTGACCCGCGCGCGGACGAAGCCCTGGGCGCGCAGCTCTTCGAATACCGCCAGGTGTTCACCCTTGCGCTCGCGAATCACCGGCGCCAGCAGCATCAGCTTGCTGCCTTCGGGCTGGGCCAGGACCAGGTCGACCATCTGGCTGACGGTCTGCGCTTCCAGCGGGATGTCGTGGTCCGGGCAGCGCGGGGTACCGACGCGGGCGTAGAGCAGGCGCAGGTAGTCGTAGATTTCGGTGATGGTGCCGACGGTCGAACGCGGGTTGTGCGAGGTCGACTTTTGCTCGATGGAGATCGCTGGCGACAGGCCTTCGATGGTATCGACGTCGGGCTTTTCCATCATCGACAGGAACTGCCGGGCGTACGCCGACAGGGATTCGACATAACGGCGCTGGCCTTCGGCGTACAGGGTATCGAAGGCCAGGGACGACTTGCCGGAACCGGACAGGCCGGTGATGACGATCAACTTGTCCCGGGGCAGGGTCAGGTCGATGTTCTTCAGGTTGTGGGTACGTGCCCCACGAATCAGGATCTTGTCCACTGCGGCCTCGCTCGGCGGGCATAAACGGTTGAGTATACGGCTCCATGCCATTACGCGGCAAAGCGTCGCGTATATGCCGTTATGCGATGGGACTGGTAGAATCGCCGCCGGTTCACACGAGGTTTATCCATGCACGATCCCCACAGCGAACGCATGAGTGGCAGCGAGACCCGCGCCGCAGGCGGCCTGGCCCTGGTGTTCGCCTTCCGTATGCTGGGCATGTTCATGGTCCTGCCGGTACTGGCGACCTATGGCATGGACCTGGCCGGTGCCACCCCGGCACTGATCGGCCTGGCCATTGGTGCCTACGGCCTGACCCAGGCTTTCCTGCAGATCCCGTTCGGGGTGATTTCCGATCGCATCGGCCGTCGCCCGGTGATTTACCTGGGCCTGGTGATCTTTGCCCTGGGCAGCGTGCTGGCGGCCCAGGCCGACTCGATCTGGGGGGTGATTGCCGGACGCATCCTGCAAGGCGCCGGGGCGATTTCTGCCGCGGTCATGGCCTTGCTCTCGGACCTGACCCGCGAACAGCACCGCACCAAGGCCATGGCCATGATCGGCATGAGCATCGGCCTGTCGTTTGCCGTGGCCATGGTCGTCGGCCCGCTGGTCACCCGTGCCTTTGGCCTCTCGGGGTTGTTCCTGGCCACCGCGGCCATGGCCGTAGTCGGTATTGCGATCATTGCCTTTGTCGTGCCGCCGTCCCACGGCGCGTTGCAGCATCGTGAGTCCGGGGTCGCCAAGCAGGCGCTAATGCCGACCCTGCGCCACCCGGACCTGCTGCGCCTGGACGTGGGCATCTTCGTCTTGCATGCCATTCTGATGGCCAGTTTCATCGCTTTGCCGCTGGCTTTCGTCGAGCGCGGCGGCCTGCCGAAAGAAGAGCACTGGTGGGTGTACCTGACCGCCTTGCTGATTTCATTCTTTGCAATGATCCCGTTCATCATCTACGGCGAAAAAAAGCGCAAGATGAAACGTGTCCTGCTGGGCGCGGTCAGTGTGTTGATGCTCACCGAGCTATTCTTCTGGCTGTCAGCAGACAACTTGCACGAACTGGTGATCGGCACCGTGATATTCTTCACCGCCTTCAACCTGCTGGAGGCATCCTTGCCTTCACTGGTAAGCAAGGTGTCGCCCGCCGGCGGCAAGGGCACGGCCATGGGGGTATATTCCACCAGCCAGTTCCTTGGTGCCGCGTTGGGAGGAATTCTCGGTGGCTGGTTGTTCCAGCACGGTGGCCTGAGCACGGTGTTCCTTGGCTGCGCAGCGTTGTGTGCCCTGTGGTGGGTCGTGGCGCTGAGCATGCGTGAACCGCCGTACGTGACCAGCCTGCGCATGCCGTTATCGGCCGAGGCGGTACGGGAAGCGGGGCTGACCGAGCGGCTGATGGCCGTCCCGGGTGTGACCGACGCAGTGGTGGTGGCCGATGAAGCCGCCATCTATATCAAACTTGATACACAAATTTTGGATCGCACGACCCTGGAACGCCTGGTAAACCCGGCTTCCTCCGCGTGCGAAGCCTAGGAGAACGTTATGGCCCGTGGGGTTAACAAAGTCATTCTGGTCGGTACCTGCGGCCAGGATCCCGAAGTCCGCTACCTGCCCAACGGTAACGCCGTGACCAACCTGAGCCTGGCTACCAGCGAGCAGTGGACCGACAAGCAGACCGGCCAGAAGGTCGAGCGCACCGAATGGCACCGCGTATCGATGTTCGGCAAAGTTGCCGAAATCGCCGGTGAATACCTGCGCAAAGGCTCGCAAGTCTACATCGAAGGCAAGCTGCAGACCCGCGAGTGGGAAAAGGACGGCATCAAGCGTTACACCACCGAGATCGTCGTCGACATGCAGGGCACCATGCAACTGCTCGGTGGCCGCCCGCAGAACCAGGACGGCGCCCCGCAAGGCGGCAACAACTACAACCAGGCGCCACGCCAACAGGCTCCGCGTCCACAGCAGTCCGCGCCGCAACAGCGCCCGGCGCCTCAGCAGGCCGCACCGCAGCCGGCTCCGGACTTCGACAGCTTCGATGACGATATTCCGTTCTGATTCGCCACGCTGACCGCAATACCCTCAAAACGCCCGGTGCATCGCATCGGGCGTTTTGCTTTTTGTCGACCGACAATCCGTTTTCATCCCGTTCCCGGGAATCTTGACTAGAGTGACAGTTGGCAGCCATCAATCTGCCGCCACCGTGATCGTTTCAAGAGACGCCGGCAACGTCCCGCGCGTCCACCACCTGATCAGGAGTGCACGATGGATCTCAACCGTCGGCAGTTCTTCAAGGTCGCAGCAGTTGGCCTTGGAGGCTCGAGCCTGGCAGCGTTGGGCATGGCCCCGACACCTGCCTTCGCCGAGCAGGTGCGCCACTTCAAGCTGGCGCACACTAAGGAAACGCGCAACACCTGCCCCTATTGCTCGGTCGGCTGTGGCCTGATCCTGTACAGCCAGGGGGACGGCGGCAAGAACGTTGCGCAGAACATCATCCATATCGAAGGCGACGCCGACCATCCGGTGAACCGCGGTACGCTGTGCCCGAAAGGCGCCGGCCTGCTCGACTTTATCCACAGCCCCAGCCGCCTGCAGTACCCGCAAGTGCGCAAGCCCGGCAGCAGCGAGTGGACGCGGGTGTCCTGGGATGAGGCGCTGGACCGTATCGCCGATCTGGTCAAGACCGACCGCGACGCCAACTTCATCGAGAAGAACGCCCAGGGGCAGACGGTCAACCGTTGGCTGACCACGGGTTTTTTGGCGGCATCGGCGGCGTCCAGCGAAGCCGGTTACCTGACCCACAAGGTCATTCGCAGCCTGGGCATGCTGGGGTTCGATAACCAAGCGCGTGTCTGACATGGTCCGACGGTGGCAAGTCTTGCCCCGACGTACGGCCGTGGTGCCATGACCAACCACTGGACCGATATCGCCAACGCGAATCTGATCCTGGTGATGGGCGGCAACGCAGCAGAAGCGCACCCGTGCGGCTTCAAATGGGTGACCGAAGCCAAGGCCCATAACAAGGCCCGGCTGATCGTGGTCGACCCGCGGTTTACCCGTACCGCGTCGGTGGCCGATTACTACGCGCCGATTCGCACCGGTAGCGATATCGCCTTCATGGGGGGCCTGATCAATTACCTGCTGAGTAACGACAAGATCCAGCACGAGTACGTGCGCAACTACACCGACGTGTCGTTTATCGTCAAAGCCGGCTTTGGCTTCGAGGATGGCCTGTTCAGTGGCTATGACTCGGCCAAGCGCAGCTACACCGACAAGTCCGGCTGGGGTTACGAGCTGGGCGAGGACGGCTTTGCCAAGGTCGACCCGACCCTGCAGGACCCGCGCTGCGTCTACCAGCTGATGAAGCTGCACTACAGCCGCTACACCGCGGAACTGGCGAGCATGACCTGCGGCATGCCGCAAGACCGCATGCTGAAGATCTGGGAAGAGATCGCCACCTGCTCGCAACCGGGCAAGACCATGACGATCCTCTATGCCCTGGGCTGGACCCAGCACTCGATCGGTGCGCAGATCATTCGCAGTGCGGCGATGGTGCAACTGCTGCTGGGTAACGTCGGCATGCCCGGTGGCGGTGTCAATGCCCTGCGCGGGCACTCCAACATCCAGGGCCTGACCGACCTCGGCCTGCTGTCCAACTCGCTGCCGGGCTACTTGACCCTGCCGGGCGATGCCGAGCAGGACTACGACGCCTACATCGCCAAGCGGGCGCTCAAACCGTTGCGGCCGGGGCAGCTGTCGTACTGGCAGAACTACGGCAAGTTCCACGTCAGCCTGATGAAGGCCTGGTATGGCGCCAATGCCAGCGCAGAGAACCATTGGGGCTACGACTGGCTGCCGAAGCTGGATATTCCCGGTTACGACGTGCTGAAGATGTTCGACCTGATGGGCCAGGGCAAGGTCAACGGCTACATGTGCCAGGGCTTTAACCCGATTGCCGCGTTGCCGGACAAAAACCGCGTGACTGCGGCCCTGAGCAAGCTCAAGTGGCTGGTGGTGATGGACCCGCTGGCCACCGAGACCTCGGAGTTCTGGCGCAACGTCGGGCCCTATAACGACGTGCAGAGCGAGGCTATCCAGACCGAAGTCATCCGCCTGCCCACCACCTGCTTTGCCGAAGAGGACGGCTCGCTGGTCAACAGCAGCCGCTGGTTGCAATGGCACTGGAAGGGCGCCGACGGCCCGGGGGAAACCCGCACCGACGTGCGCATCATGAGTGAGCTGTTCCTGCGCCTGCGCAAACGCTACCAGACCGAAGGCGGCGCCTTTGCCGAGCCGCTGTTGAACCTCAGCTGGCCCTACAAGGTAGCCGATGAACCGTCGCCCGAAGAACTGGCCAGGGAGCTCAACGGCAACGCCGTCAGCGACCTCACTGATGCCACTGGCGCTACCCTCAAGGCCGGCCAGCAGTTGTCCGGTTTTGCCCAGCTCAAGGATGACGGCAGTACTGCTTCTGGCTGCTGGATCTTCTGCGGCAGCTGGACCGAGCAGGGTAACCAGATGGCCCGGCGCGACAACAGCGACCCATTCGGCATGAAGCAGAACCTCGGCTGGGCCTGGGCCTGGCCGGCCAACCGGCGGATCCTCTACAACCGCGCCTCGGCCGATCCGCAAGGCAAGCCGTGGGACCCGAACAAGCGCCTGGTGTGGTGGAACGGCAAAGCCTGGGGCGGCACCGATACCCCGGACTACAAGGCCGACGTGCCGCCAGAGGCCGGCATGAACCCGTTCATCATGAACCCTGAAGGGGTGGCGCGCTTCTTTGCCGTCGACAAGATGAACGAAGGCCCGTTCCCCGAGCATTACGAGCCTTTCGAAACGCCGATCGGCATCAACCCGCTGCACCCGAACAACAAGCAGGCGACCAGCAACCCGGCCGGGCGCATCTTCGATTCGGTGTGGGACACCCTTGGCCAGGCCAAGGATTTCCCTTACGCGGCGACCAGTTACCGGCTGACCGAGCATTTCCACTTCTGGAGCAAGCACTGCAAGCTCAACGCCATTGCCCAGCCCGAGCAGTTTGTCGAGATCGGCGAAGTGCTGGCGCAAGAGAAGGGCATCGTCGCCGGCGACCGCGTGCGGGTCACCTGCAAGCGCGGGCATATCGAAGCGGTAGCGGTGGTCACCAAGCGCATCCGGCCGTTGCAGGTCAACAACCAGACCGTGCACCAGATCGGCATTCCGCTGCACTGGGGCTTCACCGGCAGTACCCGCCACGGCTACCTGACCAACACCCTGGTGCCGTTCCTCGGTGATGGTAATACGCAGACGCCGGAATCGAAGTCGTTCCTGGTCAACGTGGAGAAAATCTGATGGCTAGCCAAGACATCATCGCCCGTTCGGCCACCACCACGCCGCCCTCGTCGATCCGCCAGCTGGAGGAGGTGGCCAAGCTGATCGACACCACCAAGTGCATCGGTTGCAAGGCCTGCCAGGTGGCCTGTTCGGAGTGGAACGAGCTGCGAGACGAGGTCGGTCACAACCATGGCACCTACGACAACCCCCAGGACCTGAGCGCCGAAACCTGGACGCTGATGCGCTTTACCGAGCACGAAACCGGCGACGGCAACCTGGAGTGGCTGATCCGCAAGGACGGTTGCATGCACTGCGCCGATCCCGGTTGCCTGAAGGCCTGTCCGAGCCCGGGGGCAATCATCAAGCATGCCAACGGCATCGTCGATTTCAACCAGGACCACTGCATTGGCTGCGGCTACTGCATCACCGGCTGCCCGTTCAACATCCCGCGAATCTCGCAGAAGGACCACAAGGCCTACAAGTGCACCCTGTGTTCCGACCGGGTGTCGGTGGGGCTGGAGCCGGCCTGTGTGAAAACCTGTCCGACCGGCGCCATTGTCTTCGGCAGCAAGCAGGACATGAAGGAGCACGCCGCCGAGCGCATCGTCGACCTCAAGTCGCGGGGTTTCGACAACGCCGGCCTGTACGATCCCGATGGTGTCGGCGGTACCCACGTGATGTACGTGCTGCACCATGCCGATACCCCGCGTTTGTACGCGGGCCTGCCGGACCAGCCGATCATCAGCCCGCTGGTAGGCCTGTGGAAAGGCGTGACCAAGCCGCTGGCGCTGCTGGCCATGGGCGCGGCGGTGCTCGCCGGGTTCTTCCACTATGTGCGCGTCGGCCCGCAGCGGGTCGAAGAGGACGAGCACCCGAGCCCTGCGGATACCAGTGTGCAGGTGGTCGACCCGGCGGTGCATGTCTATGACCCGAACCGGCCGGGCGGGCAAGGGGAGGAACGACCATGAACGACAAACCTATCCTGCGCTACAACGCCAACGAACGGACCAATCACTGGCTGGTGGCGATCCTGTTCATCATGGCCGGGTTGTCGGGGCTGGCACTGTTTCACCCGGCACTGTTCTGGCTCAGCCATCTGTTCGGCGGCGGGCCGTGGACACGGATTTTGCATCCGTTCATGGGCGTGTTGATGTTCGTGTTTTTTGTTGGCCTGGTGCTGCGTTTCTGGCGGGCGAACTACTTCATCGCCAACGACCGCCTATGGCTCAAGCGTATCGACCGGGTGATGCGCAACGAAGAGGAGGGCGTACCGCCAATCGGCAAGTACAACCCCGGGCAGAAGCTGCTGTTCTGGACCTTGCTGCTGTGCATGCTGGTGCTGTTGATCAGCGGCGTGGTGATCTGGCGGGCCTACTTCAGCAGTTATTTCGGTATCGGTTCGATTCGCCTGGCGACCCTGGCGCACGCCCTGGCGGCGTTCGTGCTGGTGCTGAGCATCATCGTCCATATTTACGCCGGGATCTGGATCAAGGGTTCGGTCAGCGCCATGCTGCATGGGTGGGTCAGCCGCGCCTGGGCGAAAAAACACCATGAGCTGTGGTATCGGGAAGTGACCGGCGACAAACAGCCGCCACCGCCGATCAATAAAAAAGGATGAGCGCTTGAGTACTCTTCTGGAACCCGGGCAGATCGAAGCGGCGGCCAGCACGCCGCCGTTTCTCTACCTGCCGCCGAAGAACCTGTTCGCCCTGCGTGCGCAGCGCCTGGAGCAACTGGCCGAGGGCAACCCGCTGGCGGATTACCTGCGTCTGCTGGCCGGCCTCTGCCATGTGCAACAGAGCCTGCTCGACCAGCCGCCTGCCGCAGCTCCTAGCGACAGCGAACGCCAGCGCCTGTGTGTCGAGCATGGCTTGCCGCCGCTGGCTGCCGACAGCCTGGTGCGCGACGGACACTGGCTGGCTTATCTACAGGCGTTGTTGCAGCGCTATCCGGCTTCGAGTGGCGCCGTGGCCGATGCCGTGTCTGTGCTGCAATGCGCCGCCGATGAGCAGCGCAAGCTGTGGGCCATCGCCTTGCTCACAGGTTCATACAGCCTGGTGCCGGCGGCGCTGGTGCCGTTCCTGGGCGCTGCACTGCAGGCGGCCTGGAGCCATTGGCTGCTGAGCCTGCAGGGGGGCGAACTGAAAGCGGCGGACAGCCTCTGCCAATGCCCGGCCTGTGGCTCGCCGGCCATGGCCGGGGTCATCCGCCATCGCGGCAAGTACAGCGGCCTACGTTACCTGGTGTGTTCGCTGTGTGCCTGCGAATGGCATGTGGTGCGGGTCAAATGCGTGTACTGCGAACAGAGCAAGGGCCTCAAGTACTTCAGCTTCGAGGATGACCGTTACGCCAGCGCCAAGGCGCCGCTGCAGGCCGAATGCTGCCCGGGCTGCAACACCTACCTCAAGCATATCTACCTGGAAAACGACGCCGATGCCGAAGCACTGTCGGCCGACCTTGCCAGCCTGGCGCTGGACCTGCGCCTGGATCAGGAAGGCTTCCAGCGCCTGGCGCCGAACCTTTTGCTGGCGCCGGGAGGGGAGTGAGATCGGGTCTACACTGAGGTTTTGCCCATGGCCAGCGCCCACTGAAGTTGAGAACCGTCTGCATGCCGTCCAACCTCGCCAAGCTCCCGATCCGCCTGCCCTCCATCGACACTCTGTTGCGTCACCCCGCCAGCCAGCCGCTGACCGAGCGTTACGGTCGCGACGCGCTGCTGGCGACCTTGCGCCAGTTGCTCGACGACCTGCGCGAGGACGCCCGGCTCGGCCAACTGGACGCCGCCGAACTGGCCGCGCCGGTGCTGCTCGGCCGCGCCGGCGAGCGCCTGGTGGTTCGCCACCGCAGCCAGGTGCGGCGGGTCTTCAACCTCACCGGCACGGTGCTGCACACCAACCTGGGCCGGGCCTTGCTGCCCGAGGAAGCTATCGATGCGGTGCAACTGGCGGCCCGCTATCCGCTCAACCTCGAGTTCGACCTGGCCAGCGGCAAGCGCGGCGATCGCGATGACCTGATTGAAGGCTTGATCCGCGAGCTCACCGGCGCCGAAGCCGTCACTGTGGTCAACAACAACGCCGCTGCCGTACTGCTGGCGCTCAATAGCCTCGGTGCGCGCAAAGAGGGGATCATCTCGCGCGGTGAGTTGATCGAGATCGGTGGCGCTTTTCGCATTCCCGACATCATGGCCCGCGCCGGGGTCAAGCTGCATGAGGTGGGCACCACCAATCGCACCCATGCCCGCGATTACGAGGCGGCCATCGGCCCGCGCAGCGGCCTGTTGATGCGCGTGCATTGCAGCAATTACAGCATTCAAGGCTTCACCACCCAGGTGCCGACCGCAGAACTGGCGCGCTTGGCTCATCGCCATGATTTGCCCCTGCTCGAAGACCTCGGCAGCGGCAGCCTGCTCGACTTGAGCCGCTGGGGCCTGCCGGCCGAGCCGACTGTGCGCCAGGCCCTGGCCGATGGCGCCGATCTTGTCACCTTCAGCGGCGACAAGCTGTTGGGCGGGCCACAGGCTGGCATCATTGTCGGGCGCAAGGACTTGATCGCGCGGATCAAAAAGAACCCGCTCAAGCGCGCCTTGCGGGTCGACAAGCTCACCCTCGCAGCGCTTGAGGCGGTGCTGGGCTTGTACCGTAATCCTGATCAACTGGCCGAGCGCCTGCCCAGCCTGCGCCTGCTGACCCGGCCGCAGGCCGAGATCCACCAGCAGGCCGAGCGCTTGCAGCCAGCGTTGGCGCAACAGCTGGGCGAGCAGTGGACGGTCAGCGCAGAGCTTGCACTGGGCATGATCGGCAGTGGCAGCCAGCCGGTGGCGCGCTTGCCCAGTGCGGCCTTGTGTGTGCGCCCGCAGGTGTCCAAGCGCCTGCGCGGTCGCGCCTTGCATGGCCTGGAACGCGCGCTGCGGGCCTTGCCGATTCCAGTGCTCGGGCGCATCGATGACGATGCCCTGTGGCTGGACCTGCGCCAGCTCGATGACGAAACCGCGTGGCTGGCGCAACTGGCGCAGGTGCAGGCGTGATTATCGGTACCGCCGGGCATATCGACCACGGCAAGACCGCTTTGCTCGAGGCCCTGACCGGCCAGGCGGGCGACCAGCGCCGGGAAGAGCGCGAGCGCGGCATGACCATCGACCTCGGTTATCGTTATGCCGCCCTCAGCCCTGGCGCAGCTCTAACCGGCTTTATCGACGTGCCCGGTCACGAGCGGTTTATCCACAACATGCTCGCTGGCGCCCAGGGCATCGACCTGGTGCTGCTGGTCGTGGCCGCCGATGACGGGGTGATGCCGCAGACCCGCGAGCACCTGGCGATCGTCGAGCTGCTGGGCATTCCCCAGGCCTTGGTGGTGATCAGCAAATGCGACCGGGTCGAGCCGCAGCGGCTGCAGGAAGTGCAAGCCCAGGTCAGCGTGCTGCTGGCTGCCGGGCCGTATGCGGGGGCATTGCAGTTTGCAGTTTCCAGCGTCACTGGCGAGGGCATCGAGGCGCTGCGCCAGGCCTTGCTGGCGGCTCAGGCTGAGGTTAGCCAGCGCAGCAGCCAGGGCAGTTTTCGCCTGGCCATTGACCGCGCTTTTGCGGTTGCCGGTGCCGGCATCGTGGTCACCGGCACGGCGCTGGACGGGCGTGTGCAACTGGGTGACAGCTTGCTGCTCGGCAAAGCCGGCAAGCCGGTGCGGGTGCGTGGCCTGCATGCGCAGAACCAGGCCGCCGTCGAGGCCCAAGCTGGGCAGCGGGTGGCCTTGAACATCAGTGCCGAGCGCCTGGCCCTTGAGCAGATTCACCGCGGTGACTGGCTGCTTGCCGAGTGGCTGCATGCGCCGACCCAGCGCGTGGACATCGAGCTGCAACTGCTGGCCAGCGAACTGCGCGCCTTCGAGCACTTCAGCCCGGTGCATGTGCACCTGGGCACCCAGGATGTCACCGCCCGGGTAGCGTTGTTGCAGGGCGAGCATGTGCTACCGGGCAAGCGCATGTTCGCCCAACTGCTCACCAATGCACCGGTACAGGCGGTGCACGGTGATCGCTTGGTGTTGCGTGACCAGCGTGCGCAACGTACCCTCGGTGGCGGCCGGGTGCTCGATCCCTTTGCACCTGCGCGCCAGCGCCGCAGCGAGGCGCGCATTGCCCAGTTGCAGGCCCTGGCTGGCGCCGACAGCCTTGAGCAGGCCTTGCCGGCGCTGCTGGCCAGTGATGACCTGGGCCTCGACCCGCAACGCCTGGAGCGCCAGTTCAATCGCCTGCGCAGCCGCTGGCAACTGCCGGCCAATGTCCGGGTAATCGCCACTCGCCAAGGCCCGCTGCTGTTCACCGATGAGCATTGGCAAACATTGCAAACGGCGTTGCTGGAGGGGCTGGCGCGGTTTCATGAACAGGAGCCGGACCAGCTCGGTCCTGATCGTGATCGCTTGCGCCGTTTTGTTGGCCTGACCCTTGAGCGCCCGGCCTTCATCAGCCTGGTGGATGAACTGCTCGCCAGCGGCAGGTTGGTCAGCAGCGGGCCCTGGCTGCACCTGCCCGAGCACCAGATACGCTTGAGCGATGCTGACTCGCAGCTGTGGAGCCAGGTGCAGCCATTGCTGGTCGAGGGGCTGTTCGACCCGCCCTGGGTACGCGACCTGGCCAGGTCACTACAAGTCGATGAAGCCGAGGTGCGCCTGTTGCTGCGCAAGCTTGGGCGTTTGGGCCAGGTGCACCAGGTGGTGCGCGATCTGTTCTATCCTGAGGCCACGATCCGGCAAATGGCGGCTATGCTCTTGCAGCTGGCCAGCGACGATCCGGTGGTGCAGGTGGCGGCGTTTCGCGATGTGCTGGGGATCGGGCGCAAGCGCAGTGTGCAGATACTCGAGTACTTCGACCGCATCGGCCTGACCCGGCGTGTCGGTGACCGACGCCAGGTTCGCGCCGACAATGCCCTGGCCCAGGCGCCGGGGCAGTAACCCGTTCAAGGAAGGCAATCGCGCCCGGTGGCGCGGCCGGGCTTCAAACCCGGTTGGGGACGGCAGCCGTTCCCGGGCAGGTTCGACTCCCGCTGCCTTCCGCCATTTCTACTGGGCGCGCTCGCCGCACAGGTCCTGGGCGAACCAGTGTTCCGCCGCTTGCACATCGAGCCCGGCACCGAGCAATGCGAACATCTTGCCCAGCGCCGCTTCGCGGGTCATGCCGCCGGCGCTGACCAGGCCGGTATCGCGCAGGCGGCTGCCGGCCGCATAGGTGTCGAAGTGCACCGCGCCTTCCGGACACTGGCTGATGGCCGCAATCAACACCCCGCCTTGGCGGGCGTCGTGCAGCGCATCGAGCAGGTCCTGATCGTCCGATGGCCCGGTGCCGCTGCCGTAGCACTCCAGCAGCAAGCCCTGCACGCCGCTAGAGAGCAGGCCGCGCAGATGGCCGACCTGCAGCCCGGGGAACACCGGCAGCACCATCAGGTTTACCGGTTGGCGTGGCTGGCGGTAATCCAGGCAGGCCGGGAGCGACTCGGCGCGTTGTCCATCGCGCTCACGCGGCAGCGCGGCGAAGGCATCGAAGGCTTCGCTGCGCAGCTTCGACGTGCGCGCGCCGTGCAGCAGCTGGCCGTGGAAATACAGCTGCACGCCATTGTCGATACCGGATGCCATCACCCGCAGGGCGCCGCAAAGGTTGTCCCAGGCGTCGCTGTCGGCGGTGCCGGCCGGCAACATCGAGCCGGTCAGCAGTACCGGTACTGGCAGGCCGAGCAGCAAAAACGACAGCGCCGCTGCGGTGTAGGCCAGGGTGTCGGTGCCGTGCAGCAGCAGGATACCGTCGTGGCCATCGCGCTCCACCGCTTCGACAATCGCCTCGCGCATGGCCAGCCAGTTGCTTTGCTGCATGTTGGCGCTGTCGATCAATGGCCGCAGTTCGCGCAGCCGCCAGCTCAGTAGCGGTGCATCGGCCAGTTGTTCCAGGTGCTCGCGCATACGCGCTTCAAAGCCGCCGGCAGGCGCCAGGCCCTGCGGGGTTTGCAGCATGCCGATGGTGCCGCCGGTGTACAGCACCAGAAGGTTGTTGACGGCGCGCATGTCAGCTCTGCGTCTGTGCGTTGGCGACGTTGACGTCGGTCCGGGTCTCGACCTGCGGATTCACTGGCCAGGCAGCCGGGTCCAGGTCCAGGTCGGAAAACTTCGACGCGTCGAACACTGGCTGGGCGATACCGGCGCGGCGCTGTTCGTCGTAGTCGCGCATCACCCGCAGGCCGACCTTGAACAGCAGGGCCAGGGCTACCAGGTTGACGAACGCCAGGCAGGTCATGGTGATGTCGGCGAAAGCGAACACGGTCGACAGGTTTTGCACCGAACCCCAGAGAATCAGCAGCAGTACCAGGCCGCGGTAGCCCAGCAGCACCAGGCGGTTGCGGGTGAAGAACTGCAGGCTGGTTTCGCCCAGGTAGTAGTTGTAGAGGATGCAGGTGAAGACGAACAGCGACAGCGCGACACTGACGAAAATCCGTCCCCAGTCACCGACTACCGCAGCCAGGGAGTTCTGGGTCAGGGCGATGCCGTCACCTTCAAAGCCTGGGGTGTAGAAGCCCGACAGCAGGATCAGCAGTGCGGTGCAGGTGCAGATCACGAAGGTGTCGAGGAACACGCTGAACGCCTGGACCACACCTTGGGCGGCCGGGTGTTTCACCGCGGCCACGGCGGCGACGTTCGGTGCACTGCCAAGGCCGGCTTCGTTGGCGAACACGCCACGTTTGACGCCCATGACGATAGCGCTGCCGAGCAGGCCGGCAAAGGCCGGATCAAGGCCGAAAGCGCTCTTGACGATGGTTTCGAGCATGGCCGGCACGTGTTCGATCTGGGTGAAGATCACGTACAGGGTCACGCCGATGTAGGCCAGGGTCTTGACCGGGACCAGCAGGTCGGACACCGAGGCGATACGCTTGATACCGCCGATGAACACCAGGCCGAGCAGGGCGGCGAGGGCGATACCGGTGTATTTCGGCTCGAAGCCGAAGGCGTTCTGCAGCGAGTGGGTCACGGTGTAGGACTGCAGGCCATTGAAGGTAAAGCCGTAGGTCACCAGCAGCAGAATCGCGAACACCATCGCCATCCAGCGCAGCTTCAGGCCGTGCTGGATGTAGTAGGCCGGGCCGCCACGGTACAGGCCGTCGCCGTCGCTACGTTTGTAGACCTGGGCCAGGGTGCACTCGAAAAAGCTGCTGGACATGCCCACCAGCGCGGTCACCCACATCCAGAACACCGCGCCCGGGCCGCCGAGGGTCACGGCGATGCCGACACCGGCGATGTTACCGGCACCGACGCGGCCGGCCAGGCTCAGCATCAGCGCCTGGAACGAGCTCAGCTGGCCTGCCTGGCCGCGTAGGGATTCCTTGAAGACGCTGAACATGTGGCCGAAATGGCGGAACTGGACGAAACGGGAGCGCAGGGTGAAGTAGCTGCCGAGTCCGACGATAAGCACGATGAGGAGTTTCCCCGAGAGGAAATCGTTGAGCGCTTCGAGCATGAAATGACCTCGATTCTTATTCTTCGCATGAAAGACGACAGGTCGGCGTCGATGCGCCGTGTCCGTGGGGCGCATGGTTGGTCATGACAAGACTGGTTACAATTTCGCGGGTTGCTCTCAGTTGATGCGACTTGATGCTAAACTGGCGCCTGTCGCATCACCTGGAACAGCTCACATGAGCGAACATCTCGGCGCCAATCTCAAGCTCGCCTGCAGCCACTACCGCTCTATCTCGGAAGTTTGCCGGCAGCTGTCGATCAATCGTGCACAGTTCAACAAGTACCTGAGCGGGCAAAGCCAGCCGACGGCGTACAACCTCAAGCGCATCGGCGATTTCTTCGGTGTCGAGGATTACGAACTGGGTTTGCCGCCGGAGCAGTTCGCGCGCCTGATTGGTGCGCGCAGTACCGCCAACCAGGCGCTCAGCCACAACGATCCGCTGGCCGAGCTGCTGCGGCCGTTGCGCGAACACGCCGGCAACCTGTCGCGCTATTGCGGTTACTACTTCGAATACTCCAACTGCATGTCGGTACCCGGCTCCATCCTGCTGTCGCTGGTGCACCTGCGCGAAGAGCGCGGCAGTTTTCTGTTCGAGCGCCAGGAGCGTCAGGAGCGCTCCAGCAGTACCGATGTGCAGGCCGAAGACTGGGTGCGCTGCCGTTACCTGGGCGCGGCGTTCCAGTTGCAGGACCGCCTGTTTCTGCTCGATTACGAGTCGTTGACGGTCAACGAGATGAGCCAGACCATCCTCATTCCCAGCTTCAAGAGCCGCATCACCCGCCTCAACGGTCTCAAGACCGGGGTTTCCAGTGGTGACCGGCGTACCCCGGCCTGCACCCGGGTGGTGTGGGAGTTCCTCGGCACCGAGATCAACCGCATCAGCGCCTACCGCCAGGTCAAGCTGTACCGCCCGGACGATCCACGGATCGACGACGACGTGCGTGAACGCCTGAGCGCCGGGCCGATCCGCAACGGCCTGTTCGAGATTGAATAACCCGCTTAGCCGAGAATGAACTCGGCCACCACCTGCGCCACCTGATTGGCCACCGCCGGCTTGTCGCGCAGGTGTGCGGCAATGCCGTGATCGCAGTCGGTCAGCAGCAGGCATTCCAGGTGCGGTGCCGGCACGGCGCGCAGCAGGGCCTGGGTGACTTCTTCAGGGATCGGGCTATAGCGCTGGGCGCCGGCCAGCCACAAGGTGCCGGCCGAGGTGCCTTCGGCTTGCCCGTAGGCTTTGGAGTTGAGCCCGTCGAATTCGCCGATCACCAGCAGCACCCGGCCCGCAAACGAGCGCAGAAACTCGTAGCTGTCGCAGTCGAGAAAGCCGTAGGGCTGGCGGATCGCTGCGCTGAAGGCCGGGCCGAACGGCGCCTGGTGGGCGGCGTCCGGGTAAACCGCCGGGCAGATCAGCACCAGTTTGTCGATGGCCGGCGTTTGCGCTGCCAGTTTCAACGCGATGGCGCCGCCCAGGCTGTGGCCGAGCAGGGTCTGGCAGCGCTCGGCGATATGCCGGTGAAAGCGCTGCGCTTCTTCCAGGTTGGTGGTCAGCGACGGCTGCGGCGCGCCGGGCTCGGCGGCCAGGCTGTGGCCGGAGAGGTTGCCGGTCAGCGAGCCGATCCCCTGCTGCTGCAGGCGATACAGCAGCGGGTTGAGGCGAGTGAAGTCCGAGCGCGCGCCACCGATTACGAACATCGGCGCAGCGCGCTCCTGGTCAGGTATAAGCAGCCGCGCCTGTTGCTGGAAACCGTCGAAGGTTTCGCTGATGAAGCGCTCGGTAGCTGGCGCGGGTTCGTCGTACTGCCAGGTGGAACGTTGGGTCGAAATTGCTTCCAGGTGCATGGACACCGCCTATAGAAGCTGATGTTGCAGCCATTCGCCAAGGGGGTTGCCGGCGCTGAGCAGCAGCTTGAGGGCCATGATGCAGCACACGCAGACCAGCAGCGGCTTGATCAGTTTAGGACCGAAATGCACCGCGCAGCGAGCCCCCAGTTGCGCGCCGACGAAGGCCGCGCAAGCCATCGCCAGGGCCAGCGGCCAGACGATCGCGCCGCTCAGGGAAAACACCGACAGCGCCCCGAGGTTGCAGGCGGCGTTGAGCAGTTTGCTGTTGCACACCGCGCGCAGCATCGGCTGGCCGAGCAGAACCACGCACGCCACCATGTAGAACGAGCCAACGCCGGGGCCGAACACCCCGTCGTAGAAGCCGATCACTGGCGCCACCGCCAGGCAGAACAGGCTGATCGAGATCCTCGCCTTGCGCTGCTGCTCGTCCGGCTTGGGGCTGAAGGCAAAGTAGGCGGCCACCAGGATCAGCAGCACCGGTACGCAGGCCTGGAGGAAACTCTTGGGCACCAGGCTCACCGACAGCGCCCCGAGGGCGCCACCGGCAAAAGCCATGGCCGCCATGGGCAGGCCGCGCTTCCAGTCGATCATGCCCTTGCGGGCAAAGGCAAAGGTGGCCGAGACCGTCGCCGAGGCGGCCTGGAACTTGTTGGTGGCGATCGCTGCCAGCGGGTCGATGCCGGCAACGAACAGCACCGGCAGGGTGATCAGCCCGCCGCCGCCGGCGATGGCATCGAAAAATCCGGCCATCAGCGCTACCGACGCCAGGGTCAGCAGCAGGGTGATATCAATTTCCATCATCGGGGGGTTCCCTTGTTCAGCCACGTACCAGCAGCGGGTCATCATTGAGGACTATCGGGCGCGCGAATCGCGAGTAGCCGAACAGGCGCACCAGCAGGCGCCGGTTGTCCTGGAGAATGTCGCGCCCGTGTAGGGCGCGGCAGTTATTGATCAGCAAGGCGCTATCGGGTTGGAGCACGAACGGCAAGGGCTGGGCGTCCCGGACCAGCGCCTGGAAGGCGTCGAAGGCACGGGCTGCGGCGTCGCTGGCGTGATCGTTCAACGAGAAACGATACGAGTTGTAGCGCAGGCTGAAACCGCCGTCGGGATCGAACTGCAGCATCGACGTGGCCTGGCCGGCCTCGCCTTGACCGGCGACAAAGCACTCGCTGCGGGTGAAGTCGAAGGAGGCCGAGGTCAACGCCAGCGCATGCAGGCTGCCCAGTTGCTCGATGATGGCGCGCAGCGGGATGATCCGGGTCGGTTCGCCCGCCGGGTTCCAGCGCGCGGAAAGGATCAGCGCTGACGGCGCAGGTGAGCGGCCCTCGCTGGCGGCAACCGAACAGTTGTAGGGCGCTTCGGTATGCGGGCCCAGGCGCAACCCGGCGTGAGAGCTGAGTTCGACTTCGGTGTGCTGGTGTTCGTCGGGGCGGGGCACGCTGCCGCCGCCTTTGAAGTTGCCGACCAGCCGCATGATCTGGCCTTCGTTGTCGATATCGAAGGCAAAGGCCCGGTAGTTCACCAGCTCCAGCAGCAACTGGTTGCGCGAGGCCAGGTACAGGCAGCGCTCGCTCTGAGCCAGGGTGGCCAGCTCAGGCAGATGCTCGGGCAGCGGATCGCTGCCGAGGCAGGCCATCTGCGAGCACATCAGGGCGGACAACTGGCCATCGGCAAAGCGTTGCAACACGGCCTTCTGGCTGGCGTCGAGGGTAGGGTGCAGGCGTTGTGCCCACTGGCGCGCCTGGTTGGCGACTCCGCGGGCCTGAGGGCCGCCGAGTTCGGCGAGGTGCTGGCTGGCAGCTGCCAGCGTACGGGCCTGGTCTTGGTCGAAACTCAGGTACGCGACTTCCGAATCCTGCATGGGAAACATTCCTTTGTTATTGGTTTTATCTGGCAATCCGTGCCGGCCAGGGTGCAGAAAGTGCTGCTGCGCCCCGGCGAACGAATAAGCTAACTATTCTCCTGGTTAATCCATTCAGGCGAGTCAGCTCATTCCGGGCGCAGTATAGGCAGTTTCCGGATTTGTGTAAGCACAGGAAAAACCTTGCCTTCAGCGCCGCGCCGGGCAGGACGGGCGCCCCTGTGTTGGACTTCCCCTGCCGGAAACCGCAAAATGAAGGCTTTCTTCCAATAATCTGATCGGACCTGCTGACTCTATGCGAATGCGCCTGATGCTGTTGGGTGGTGGAAGTGCCCTCGGGCAAGCGCTGATTCGACTCGGGGCCGAGGAAGATATCGGCTTTCTGGCACCGCGCCCGCCGGACAGCGGCTGGGATCCGGCGAGCCTGACCCAGTTGCTCGACGACACCCGCCCTGATGCGCTGATCAACCTGGCTTACTACTTCGACTGGTTCCAGGCCGAAGCGGTCAGCGAGCAGCGCCTGGCCCAGCAGGAGCGCGCCGTCGAGCGCCTGGCCGAGCTGTGTCAGCACCACAACATCATTCTTGTCCAGCCGTCCAGCTACCGGGTCTTCGATGGCTCGCGGGCGACCGCCTACAGCGAAAAGGACGAGCCAGTGCCGCTGGGCCTGCGTGGCCAGGCCCTGTGGCGCATCGAGCAGAGCGTGCGCGCCACCTGCCCGCAGCATGTGTTGCTGCGCTTTGGCTGGGTGCTCGACGAGAGTATCGATGGCGTCCTCGGCCGCTTCCTGACCCGCGCCGAGCAACCGCAGGAACTGCTGCTGGCCGATGACCGGCGCGGCAACCCGACGCCGGTGGACGACGCTGCGCGGGTAATCCTCTCGGTGCTCAAGCAGCTCGATTGCGCCGCGCCCCTGTGGGGCACCTATCACTACGCCGGGAACGAGGCGACCACGCCGCTGGCGCTGGGGCAGGCTATCCTCACGGAAGCGGCCCAGTTGCATAAGCTGGCGGTACAGGCCCCGACCGCGCAGGCCCACGCCGCGCGCCCGGACGCCAGCGAAGAACCGCAGCATGCGGTGCTGGCCTGCAAGAAAATCCTCCACACCTTCGGCATCAAGCCCCGCGCCTGGCGCGCCGGTTTGCCGCCCTTACTGGATCGCTTCTATCGTCATGGCTGATGCCCCTATTCTGATCACCGGTGGCGCCGGCTTCATCGGTTCCCACCTCAGCGATGCGTTGCTGGAAAAAGGCTATAGCGTGCGTATCCTCGACGACCTGTCGACGGGCAAGCGCAGCAACCTGCAGATCGACAACCCCCGGCTGCAACTGGTCGAAGGTGATGTCGCCGACGCCGAACTGGTCAAGCGCGCCGCGGCCGGTTGCCAGGCGGTGGTGCACCTGGCCGCGGTCGCCTCGGTACAGGCCTCGGTGGACGACCCGGTGAAAACCCACCAGAGCAACTTCATCGGCACCCTCAACGTGTGCGAGGCCATGCGCCTGAACGGCATCAAGCGCGTGCTGTTTGCCTCCAGCGCGGCGGTGTACGGCAACAATGGCGAAGGCCAGTCGATTGTCGAAGACACGCCCAAGGCGCCGTTGACGCCTTACGCGGTGGATAAACTGGCCAGCGAGCAGTATCTGGACTTCTACCGCCGCCAGCATGGCCTGGAGCCGGTGGTGTTCCGCTTTTTCAATATCTTCGGCCCGCGCCAGGATCCTTCCTCGCCGTATTCCGGGGTTATCAGCATCTTCTGCGAGCGCGCCCTGAACGGCACGCCGATCACCCTGTTTGGCGACGGTGAGCAGACCCGCGATTTTCTCTATGTTGGCGATCTGGTCACGGTAATGGTCCAGGCGCTGGAGTTGGCACAGGTCGAGGAGGGCGCGGTGAACATCGGCCTGAACCAGGCCACTTCGCTGAACCAGTTGCTGGCGGCATTGAAGTCGGTGGTTGGCGATTTGCCGGCGATCAGCCATGGGCCGGCGCGCTCGGGCGATATCCGCCATTCGCGGGCGAACAACCAGCGCTTGCTGGCGCGTTTTGATTTCCCTGAGCCGACGCCGCTGGTGGTGGGGCTGGCGCGACTTTTAGGACGCTGAAAAGCAGCGCGGGGCAAGCCCGCTCCTACATCACGTTGTAGGAGCGGGCTTGCCCCGCGATGTGCGTTTGAAGACGCTTAGAACTTGTAACCCACGCCAACCATGTAGACCCATGGATCGACATCGACGTCGACCTTGGTCTTGCCAACGCCCAGGGCGCTCGGGCCGTCGATGGTGGCCTTGGTGTCGATGTCGACGTACCAGACCGCGGCGTTGATCAGGAAGTTGTCGTTGATCATGTAGTCCATGCCCAACTGACCGGCCAGGCCGACCGAATCCTTCAACTTCATGTTGCTGAAGCCTTGAGCCTTGCGGTTGCTGCTCAGGTCTTCGTCAAAGAACATGGTGTAGTTCAGACCGATACCGGCGTAAGGCTGGAACTTCGACGAAGCTTCCATCGGGTAGTACTGCAGCGACAGGGTCGGTGGCAGTTGCTTGATGTCGCCCAGCTTGCCATCCAGGCCAGCGCCCAGGCCCTTGACGCCCACGGTGTGCTGGAACGGAGTGGCGGCCAGCAGCTCGAGGCCGATGTGGTCGGTCAGCATGTAGGCAAACGCCAGGCCCAGCTGGGTGTCGCTGTCCAGAGTAGCCTTGGTGCCGGACATCTTGGTGCCGTCGAGCTTGATGTCGCCGCTGTTCTCGTTGGGAGCGGTAGTGATCGCACCGGCACGCAGGATGAAGTCGCCAGCCTGGTGGGCGTGGGCAACAGGGGCTGCAAGCGCCAGAGCAACGAGCGAGGCGCCAAGCAAGGACTTGTTCATGGAAGCTCCCAAAGGACGTTTAGAATTTAATGAGTCCAATGGTAAGGAGCTGACGGACGGCGACTTTTGACGCAGCTCAATGAAATCGTCAAAGGCTGACAAGCGGCCATTCATTCTAGCTCGTATGCGTAGATTTTCTCGGCTTCCATTTGATATCCGGCATCGGCCAGCTCGCTGCTGGAGGCTTTGACCTGCATCTGGCCTTCAATCCAGTACGGTTGGTAGAGGTCTTCGACCTTGACGCCGATCTCGCTGAAGATGTGAACGATCTGGTTCGACGGCGGTGGCGGTACATGAATGCAGGCGCCGTAGTAAGGCACCAGCAGGAACTCGGTGGTGCGGCCTTCTTCGCTGACCTCCAGCGGCACGATATACCCCGGCAGTTTGACCTGCTGGCCATCCAGGGCCTTGACCACCGGGGCATTGGGTGCGGTTTGCCGCGCAGCGGGTGCCGATTCGGCAGCCAGGGCGTCGCTCAGTTGCGAAAGGTCGTGCAGCGGCGCCAGTTGCGGCTGGATCACCGGCGCCCCGGCCGGGATCAGTTGCTGCCACTCCAGGGTGCGCGGTTCAGCGGCCCACAGGGGCGAGGCAATCAACAGCAGCAACAGCAGCAAGGCGCGGTTCATCGAGTTACTCACAGGTGAATGGACAGGCCGTCGGCCAGCGACTGGCGATAGGCGCGCCAGGCCGGCACGCTGCCCATCAGCAAGGCGGCGCCAAGGATGATGCCCAGCAGGGTCCATTCATGGGCGCTGGGCCAGGCCAGCGGCAGCAACAGGCCGTAATTGGCCTGCACGTAACCCTGGGCCAGGGCGATGCAGGCGTACAACAAAGCCACCCCGGCGATGATGCCGGCCACCGCCAGGGCCAGTGCTTCGAGCACCAGCAGCCCGGCAATGTGCCAGGGACGCGCGCCGACCGAGCGCAGGATGGCCATTTCCCGGCGCCGTTCGTTGAGGCTGGTGAGGATCGCCGTGAGCATGCCAATCAGGCCGGTCAGCACCACGAACAGCGAGACCACGAACAGCGCCTGCTCGGCCGTGCCCATCAGGCTCCAGAGTTCTTGCAGGGCCACGCCCGGGAGGATCGCCAGCAGCGGCTCGTTGCGGTACTCGTTGATCTCCCGTTGCAGGCTGAAGGTGGCCACCTTGTTGTTCAGGCCGAGCATGAAGGCGGTGATGGCGGCGGGCTTGAGGTCCATGTTGCGCGCCTGATCGGCGCTGATACGCCCGGCGCCGCGGGCCGGCATGCCGTTGTGCCAGTCGATGTGGATGGCTTCCATACCGCCCAGGCTGATGTGCAGGGTGCGGTCGACCGGGGTGCCGGTGCGTTGCAGCACGCCGACCACGGTGAACGGTTTGTCATCGTGTTTGACCAGGCTGATGGCCGCCACGCCATGGGCCAGAACCAGCTTGTCGCCCAGCTTGTAGTGCAGGGCATCGGCCACCTCGGCACCAAGCACCACCTCGAACGGGTCGCTGGCGAAAGCGCGGCCCTCGGCCAGTTGCAGGTTCTGCTTGCGGCCGTACTGGTAGTGCTCGAAATAGCGCGCGTCGGTGCCCATCACCCGGTAGCCGCGATGGGAATCGCCCAGGGAGATGGGAATGGCCCATTTCACCCGTTTGTCGCTGGCGTAGTGTTCGAAGCTCTCCCAGCGGATGTTGTTGGTGGCGTTGCCGATGCGAAACACCGAGTACAGCAGCAGGTTCACCGAGCCCGAGCGGGCGCCGACGATCAGGTCGGTGCCGCTGATGGTGCTGGCAAAGCTGGCGCGGGCTTCGGTGCGCACCCGCTCGACCGCCAGCAGCAGGCACACCGACAGGGCGATGGCGAAGGCGGTCAAAAATGCAGTAAAGCGGCGGTTGGCCAGGCTGGCCAGGGCAAGGCGGAGCAGGTACATCAGGCCTCCAGGTCGTTGGCCGGGCGGGCCGCGCGGTTGAGTTCGGCAAGGGACAGCTGGCGGTCAAACAACGGTGCCAGGCTCTGGTCGTGGCTGACGAACAGCAGGCTCGAGCCGGCCGCACGGCATTCGGCGAACAACAGGCGGATGAAGGCTTCGCGGGTGTCGGCGTCGAGGGCTGATGTTGGCTCGTCGGCGATTACCAGCTCCGGCTGGCCGATCAAGGCCCGGGCGGCGGCAACGCGCTGTTGCTGGCCGATCGACAGGCTGCCCGCGCGGCGGGCAAGCAACGCCGGGTCTTTCAGGCCCAGGTGGGCGAGCAGGCTGGCGGCGGCCTGGTCGATGCTGCCATGGCGCTCGGCGGCGCGTTGCGCGCGGCTGCGCGAGAAGCGGCAGGGCAGTTCGACGTTCTCCCGTACCGAGAGAAACGGCAGCAGGTTGAACTGCTGGAAGATGTAGCCGGTGTGATCGACGCGAAAACGGTCGCGGGCGGCCAGCTTCAGTTCGCTCAAGTCCTGGCCGAGCAGGCGGATGCTGCCGCGATCGGGCTTTTGCACTCCGCCCAAAAGGCCCAGCAGGGTGGTCTTGCCGCTGCCGCTGGGGCCTTTGAGAAACAACGATTCGCCGGCTTCCAGGCGCAGGGCGGGAATCTCCAGCAGGGGGGCTTGGCCCGGCCAGGCGAAGCCCAGGTCGGTCAGTTCAATCAGTGCCTGGCTCATAAATGAACGCCCGGGTTACCCCGGGCGTTTCGCTGCAAAAGGGCTATCAGAAGTTGATCGTGGCCTTGGCCGGGGTCGCTTCGACACCTTGCTGGCCGTTGGGCCCGATCAGTTGCAGGGTAATTTTCTGGGTGGCGGGGAAGGCCTTGAACAACGGAGTCAGGTCGAGGCTCTTGAGCTCAGCGGGCTTGTCGCAGGTCAGCCGGTAATGGGCATGGACCTCACTGTGCTCATGGCCTTCGTGCTCGTCGCCGTCATCATCGACTGCCGGCTTGTCGCCGAACAGCGGGCTTTCCAGCTCCTGGTCACTTTCGCTGCAGTTGGCCGCCTTGGCCAGGCCGAACAGCGCCAATGGTTTTTCCAATTGTGAACGCACGGCAGCAACCTTGGCTTTGTCGGCGGCGCTGGTGGCCGGGTGTTCGAAGCCGACCAGGTTCATCGCCGGGCTGTCCAGTTCCAGTTCCAGGGACTTGTCGTCGAGCACCACATTCAAGCGCGCGACGCCGTGTTCATGGGCGCCGAGGCTGCCATGGGCGTGGTCATGATCGTGGTCGTGGCCTTCATGGGCGTGGGCGACGGCCAGGGGCAACAAGGCAAACGGCAAGGCGAGCAACAGACGACGCATGGGCTGACTCCGCGGAGGCACTGGAATGATTTGGTAATGTTATAACAACTTGTTCGGCGTGCGCCAGTGTGCTTGGCGATGAAGCGTTGGCGTGGGAGCATGGGCCCATTGACTGCGCACAAGGACACCCCCATGCGAATTCGCGGACACATCGGCGACTGGCCGGTAGACCTGACCCTGGAACTGGACCCGGCGGAATGGGCGCAACTGGGCGGCCAGCTGGCCGCTGTGACGCCAGCGCCTGCAGCAGCGGCGAGTGCGGTTGCGGCGGTGCGACCGGATGATGCGCTCTGGCAGGCGGCGCGCGAGGTACTGCGCATGGCCGGGCAGCTCAACGGGCCGGAGTTGCTTGAACACTTGGAAGGGCTGGCGGGCAATACCGCGGCGGGCAAGCGACTGCTGGTGCGCCTGCGCCACAGTGCCGAGGTGAAGGTGCAAAGCGGGGCGGATGCGCCGGTTTATCACTGGGTGGGGTAATGAGGGTATCGCGGGCCAAGCTCGCTCCTACAAGATCAGTAGGAGCGGGCTTGGCCCGCGATCAATTCAATACAAGGCAGCAAACAACTTGCGACGGTAGTTGCCAACTAGCGGGTGGTCGTTGCCCAGCAGGTCAAACACCTGCAGCAAGGTCTTGTGTGCCACCCCGCCGTCATAGCCGCGATTGCGCTTGAACAGCTTGAGCAAGCCTTCCAGCGCCGCTTCGTACTGCTGACGCGACAACTGCTGGATACACAGCTGGTACGCGGCCTCGTCATCTTCAGCATTCTGCGCCAGGCGCGCTTTAAGGTCGGCGACTTCCGGCAGGCTGGCGGCCAGGCCGAGAAAGGTCAGCTGCGCCTTGGCACCGGCCAGGGCAGCCTTGTGCTCGTCGCTCTTGACCGCGTCGAGCACGCTCTGGGCTTCACCCAGTTCGCCGCGCTCAGCCAGGCAGCGGGCGTAGAGGATCAGCGCGCCGGCATTGCTGTTGTCTTCGCTGAGCAGCGCCTTGAGGGTGCTTTCGGCTTCGCTGAAACGGCCTTCGGCAAACAGCGCCTGGGCTTGCTCCAGCGGGTCGGCGGCAGCCGGTGGCGGCAGTTGTACATGGGGTTCGAGCAGGGCGCGAATCGCCGACTCGGGTTGGGCACCGGCAAAGCCGTCGACCGGCTGGCCATCCTTGAACAGCACTACGGTGGGCAGGCTGCGGATGCCGAAGCGGGCGACGATGTCCTGCTCGATATCGCAGTTGACCTTGGCCAGCAGCAGTTCGCCCTGGTAGCTCTCGGTGATCTGCGCCAGCAGCGGCATCAGTGCCTTGCACGGCGCGCACCACTCGGCCCAGAAGTCGACCAGTACCGGTTTATGGAAAGAGTTCTGGATCACCAACTGATCGAAGTCGGCGCCAGTGGCATCGAAAATGTACGGGGTAGCAGGGTTCATCGCGACTCTCGAAAATCCGTGAATGGCATCACTATAAAGGCTGGCGGCTGGCGTGGTACAGGCTGACCCGGCGGAATTCGTGGGGCTCGGCCAGGTCCGGCAGGGTCAGGGCATCGAGCACGCCCAGCGACCGGTACAGCGGGTGGCGGAAATCCCGTACCCGCGAATCGGCGACCAGGGCCTGCTGGCCACGGCTGAGAAACTCGTCCAGCAACGGTAGGTTGGCGCGGTCGTAGAGCACGTCGGCGACCAGGATCAGGTCGAAACGGTCGGCCTCCTGGAAAAAATCGCTGGAATAACTCAGTTCCACCTCATTGAGCTCGGCATTCGCCCGGCAGGCCTGCAGCGCCAGCGGGTCAAGGTCGCAAGCCACCACTTCCAGCGCGCCGGCCTTGGCTGCCGCGATACCGGCAATCCCGGAGCCTGCGCCAAAGTCCAGCACGCGCTTGCCTTCGACCCAATGCCGATGCTCATCCAGGTAGCGGGCCATGGCCAGGCCGCTGGCCCAGCAGAAGCTCCAGTACGGCGGCTCGTGAAGGATGCGCCGGGTTTCTTCGGAGCTGAAGGCGCGGTCCATGTTCTGCGCATCGATCAGCCACAACTTGAGCGCGCACTCGGGCAGGTCGCTGACCACCAGTTGCGCATCCCCAAGCAACTCGCTCAAGGCCTGTTGCAGTGGAGCGGGCGCCATCATGGCGCCTTTTCGAAGCGCAGCGGGCCGGTGGCCTGGGTTTGCGCCTGGGCGATGCGCAGGGGCGGCAGGTGCAGGATCAACTGGCCGGACTTGCTCGCGCGACCGCGCAGCTCGACCCGCGCCCCGGCGGGAAAGGCCTCGGGGTTGAAGCGCAGGCGAAACGGCAGGTCCAGGCCATTGCCGCTGAACGTGCTGCTGGCTAGCAAGCCTTGCGGCCGCCCGCGTTCATCGATCACTAGCAGGGCCAGTTCGACTTCGGCGCCGGCCGGAATGTTCTGCAAGGTGCCGCTCAATTCGCGTTGATAGGCCGGCAGCGGCCCGAGCTCCTTGGCCGGTTTGCTGGCTACCGGGGCTTTGGGCGCCGGCACAGGCTGGGGTTTATCGCTGCTGCACGCGCTCAGCACGGCAGCAAAACTGAGCACGACAAGCGCTCTTGATGGCATGGGGAATTCCTTCGCGGCGTATTTCCTCACTGGATGGTAACCCCTTTGGCTTGTCTTGCCAGTGGGATGCGCTACCATGGCCCTCCCTTTTTTTGTTGCCTGCCACCATGCACTGTCCCTTCTGCGGTGCCAACGACACCAAGGTCATCGACTCGCGACTGGTTGCCGAGGGCGAGCAAGTGCGCCGTCGGCGCGAATGCGTAGCCTGCGGTGAGCGCTTCACCACCTTCGAAACCGCCGAACTGGTTCTGCCCCGGCTGATCAAGCAGGACGGCAGCCGCCAGCCTTTCGACGAAGAAAAACTGCGTGCCGGTATGCAGCGTGCTCTGGAAAAACGTCCGGTCAGCGTCGAGCGCCTGGAAGCGGCGCTGGCGCATATCAAGCACAAGCTGCGGGCTACCGGTGAGCGCGAGATCAAGTCGCTGGTGGTCGGCGAGCTGGTGATGGCCGAGCTGCAAAAGCTCGATGAAGTCGCCTATATCCGCTTCGCCTCGGTGTACCGGCGTTTCCAGGACCTCAACGAGTTCCGTGAAGAAATCGACCGCCTGGCCCGTGTGCCGGCTAAAGAGTGAGCATGTCCAGCGAACGCGCGGTGCTTGATGCGCACTACATGGCCCGGGCCGTCGAGTTGGCCCGCAAAGGCTTGTACTCCACTCACCCGAACCCTCGCGTGGGCTGCGTGATCGTCCGTGACGGCCAGGTGGTTGGCGAAGGCTGGCACGTGCGCGCCGGCGAGCCGCATGCCGAGGTGCATGCCTTGCGCCAGGCCGGCGAGCTGGCCCGCGGCGCTTGCGCCTACGTCACCCTTGAGCCGTGCAGCCACCATGGGCGCACGCCGCCGTGTGCCGAGGCGCTGGTCAAGGCCGGTGTGGCGCGGGTGGTCGCGGCCATGCAGGACCCCAATCCGCAAGTCGCCGGCAACGGCCTCAAGCGCCTGGCCGATGCGGGTATCGAGGTTGCCAGCGGTGTGCTGGAGGCCGAGGCCCGAGCCCTGAACCCGGGCTTTCTCAAGCGTATGGAACACGGCCTGCCGTTCGTCCGGGCCAAGCTGGCGATGAGCCTGGACGGCCGCACGGCCATGGCCAGCGGCGAGAGCCAGTGGATTACCGGCCCGGCGGCGCGCTCGGCAGTGCAGCGTTTGCGCGCCCGCTCCAGCGTGGTGCTGACCAGTGCCGAAAGCGTATTGGCCGACAACGCGCGGATGACCGTGCGCGCCGAAGAACTGGGCCTGGACCCGGCAACCACCGCGCTGGCCCTGGCGCGTCCGCCCTTGCGGGTGTTGATCGATGGTCGCTTGCGTGTGCCGCTCGATGCGCCGTTCTTTACCGCCGGCCCGGCCCTGGTGGTCACCGCCGCTGAAGCCGACGCACGTTATGCCCAGGCCGGTCATGAGCTGCTGAGCCTGCCCGGCAGTGCTGGCCGCGTCGACCTGCCGGCGCTGATGCTTGAGCTGGCCGCGCGTGGCGTCAACGAAGTGCTGGTCGAAGCCGGTGCCGGCCTGGTCGGCGCCTTTGCCCGGCAGGGACTGATCGACGAGTACCAGATTTTTGTCGCCGGACGCATCCTTGGCTCCAGTGCCCGGCCGTTGCTCGACTGGCCCCTGGATAAAATGAGCCAGGCGCCCCATTTGCAGATCACCGAAATGCGCGCAGTAGGCGATGACTGGCGAGTCACTGCAGTACCCAAGCCTGCGCCCGGCGTATAATTTGCGGCTAGCGCCATGCGCAGCCCTGTTCTCGAGGAGGACTTCATGTTCACCGGCATCATCGAATCGATTGGCAGCATCCGTTCCCTGACCCCAAAAGGCGGTGACGTGCGGGTGTATGTCGAAACCGGCAAGCTCGACCTGGGCGACGTCAAGCTGGGCGACAGCATCGCCGTCAACGGCGTGTGCCTGACCGCGGTCGAGCTGCCTGGCGATGGCTTCTGGGCCGACGTCAGCCGCGAAACCCTCGACTGCACCGCCTTCAACGAGCTCAAAAGCGGCAGCCGGGTCAACCTCGAAAAAGCCCTGACGCCGACCACCCGCCTGGGCGGTCACCTGGTCAGCGGCCATGTCGACGGCGTCGGCGAAGTGGTCTCGCGCAGCGATAACGCCCGCGCCATCCAGTTCCGCATCCGTGCACCCAAGGAGCTGGCCAAGTACATTGCCCACAAGGGCTCGATCACCGTCGACGGCACCAGCCTGACGGTGAACGTCGTCGATGGCGCCGAGTTCGAGCTGACCATCGTCCCGCACACCCTGGCCGAAACCATCATGGCCGACTACCGTCCAGGTCGTCGGGTGAACCTTGAGGTCGACCTGCTGGCACGTTACCTGGAGCGTCTGCTGCTGGGTGACAAGGCCGCCGAGCCAAGCAAAGGCAGCGGCATCACCGAAAGTTTCCTGGCCGCCAACGGCTACCTGAAATCCTGATTTGAAAGGGGGTGCCGAGTGGCGCTCAACAGCATCGAAGAACTGGTCGAAGACATCCGCCAAGGCAAAATGGTCATCCTCATGGATGACGAAGACCGCGAGAACGAAGGCGACCTGATCATGGCCGCCGAGTGCTGCAAGGCCGAGCACATCAACTTCATGGCCAAGCACGCCCGCGGCCTGATCTGCATGCCGATGTCGCGCGAGCGCTGCGAAACGCTCAAGCTGCCGCTGATGGCGCCACGCAATGGCTCGGGTTTCGGCACCAAGTTCACCGTGTCGATCGAAGCCGCCACCGGCGTCACCACCGGCATTTCCGCCGCCGACCGCGCGCGCACCGTGCAGGCTGCCGCCGCCCGTGATGCCAAGGCCGAAGACATTGTCAGCCCCGGTCACATTTTCCCGCTGATGGCCCAGCCTGGCGGTACCCTGGCCCGTGCCGGCCACACCGAAGCTGCCTGCGACCTGGCGCGCATGGCCGGTTTCGAGCCGAGCGGGGTGATTTGCGAGGTGATGAACGACGACGGCACCATGTCGCGTCGCGCCGAACTCGAGACTTTTGCCGCCGAACACAACATCAAGATCGGCACCATTGCCGACCTGATCCACTACCGGATGATCCACGAACGTACCGTTCAGCGGGTTTCCGAGCAGCCGCTGGACAGCGAGCTGGGCCATTTCAACCTGGTCACCTACCGTGATTCGGTCGAAGGCGATGTGCACATGGCGCTGACCCTGGGTAACATTTGCGCCGAAGAACCGACCCTGGTGCGGGTGCACAACATGGACCCGCTGCGCGACCTGCTGATGGTCAAACAACCGGGCCGCTGGAGCCTGCGCGCGGCCATGAGCGCCGTTGCAGACGCCGGCAGCGGCGTGGTGCTGCTGCTCGGCCACCCGCTCGATGGCGACGTGCTGCTGGCGCACATTCGCGAAAGCGCCGACGCTGGCGTCCAGGCGAAAACCCCGACCACCTACAGCACCGTCGGTGCCGGTTCGCAGATCCTGCGCGACCTGGGCGTGCGCAAAATGCGCCTGATGAGTTCGCCAATGAAGTTCAATGCGATATCCGGATTCGATCTGGAAGTTGTAGAATACGTGCCCTCCGAATAAAGCAGGCGGTTTTTCGCGCTGCCATTCGTGTCCCAAACACCCACAGGCCGCCTGTTTGCGGCCTGGCTCTTTAAGATGAGAACTCCGCAATGACCCTGAAGACCATCGAAGGTACCTTCATTGCCCCCAAAGGTCGCTATGCTTTGGTGGTTGGCCGCTTCAACAGCTTCGTCGTCGAAAGCCTGGTGAGCGGTGCCGTTGATGCCCTGGTTCGCCACGGTGTGAACGAAAGCGACATCACCATCATCCGTGCCCCGGGTGCCTTCGAAATCCCGCTGGTGGCGCAGAAAGTCGCCCAGCAAAGCGAATATGCCGCGATCATCGCCCTGGGCGCCGTGATCCGTGGCGGTACCCCGCACTTCGAATACGTTGCGGGCGAATGCACCAAGGGCCTGGCCCAGGTGTCCATGGAGTTCGGCGTGCCGGTCTCCTTCGGTGTCCTGACCGTCGATTCGATCGAACAGGCCATTGAGCGTTCCGGCACCAAGGCCGGCAACAAGGGCGCCGAAGCTGCCCTGTCCGCTCTGGAAATGGTCAGCCTGCTGGCGCAGTTGGAGGCCAAGTGATTAGCGACGAAAGCGATCGTTTCAACCCGCGCGATCCAAAACCTGCGGATGCTGGCAAGCCATCGAAAAGCGCCAAGCGTCGCGAAGCCCGTCAGCTCGCGACCCAGGCCCTGTACCAATGGCATATGGCCAAGCAGTCGCTGAACGAGATCGAAGCGCAGTTCCGGGTCGATAACGATTTCACCGATGTCGACGGTGCCTACTTCCGCGAAATCCTCCATGGGGTTCCGGCGAAGAAAGTCGAAATCGACGAAGCACTCAAGCCGTGCCTTGACCTGACTATTGAAGAGCTCGATCCGGTTGAACTGGCGGTGCTGCGCCTGTCCACCTGGGAGTTCATGATGCGCGTTGATGTTCCGTACCGCGTTGTGATCAACGAAGGTATCGAACTGGCCAAGGTGTTCGGTTCGACCGACGGCCACAAGTTCGTCAACGGCGTGCTCGACAAGCTGGCACCACGCCTGCGTGAAGCCGAAGTCAAGGCGTTCAAGCGCTGATTCCGGCGCTCTGTGCCAATGGGTGAGTTCGAGCTGATCCGTCATTACTTCGCCGCCGCGTCCTGTGCGCAAGGCGGCGAAGGTGTGGCCCTGGGCATTGGCGATGATTGCGCCTTGCTCAGCGTGCCAGCCGGCGAACAGCTGGCGATCTCTACCGATACGCTGGTGGCCGGGGTGCATTTCCCGGCTGTCTGCGACCCTTTTCTGCTCGGTCAGCGTTCGCTGGCCGTCGCTGCCAGTGACCTGGCTGCCATGGGCGCCACGCCCATCGGCTTTACCCTTGCCCTGACCCTGCCCGAGGTTCGCGCCGACTGGCTGCAGGCTTATGCCCGCGGTTTGAACCAGATGGCCGAAAGCTGCCAGCTGAGCTTGATCGGCGGCGACACCACCCGTGGCCCGCTGAGCCTGACCATGACCGTGTTCGGCCGCGTACCCGGCGGCCAGGCCCTGACCCGCAGCGGTGCCCGCGCCGGCGACCTGCTGTGCGTCGGCGGCGAACTGGGCAATGCCGCCGGCGCCTTGCCGCTGGTGCTGGGCGAGCGCATGGCCGAGGCGGCCCAGGCCGAACCATTGCTGGCCCATTACTGGTCGCCGCAACCGCAACTGGCGCTGGGCCAGGTGCTGCGCGGCAAGGCAACCTCGGCGCTGGATATCTCCGACGGCCTGCTCGCCGATTGCGGACATATCGCCAAGGCGTCGCAGGTGGCATTGCAGGTCGAGCTGGAGCGGCTACCGTTGTCGGCGGCGCTGCTGGCCTTTTTCGGTCGCGCAGGCGCGCAACAGGCGGCATTGGCCGGCGGCGACGATTACGTCCTGGCCTTCACCTTGCCCGAAGCTGAGCTTGCACCGTTGCTGGCGGCCGGCTGGCCGGTCCATGTGGTCGGGCGGGTGAGTGCCGGCAGCGGCGTGCGCCTGCTTGATGGCAGTGGCCAGGACATCACCCCGCACACCCGGGGCTATCAACATTTTAAGGAGACACCGTGACCGATCACCCCAAACAGGTGCCTGCGGAGTTCGTTCCGCCGTCGGTCTGGCGCAATCCCTGGCATTTCCTGGCATTCGGCTTTGGCTCCGGAACCCTGCCCAAGGCGCCGGGAACCTGGGGCTCGCTGGTGGCTCTACCGTTTATCCCGTTGTGGCAGATGCTGCCCGATTGGGGCTACTGGCTGATGCTCGGGTTGACCATGCTGTTCGGCTTCTGGCTGTGCGGCAAGGTCGCGGATGACCTCAAGGTCCACGACCATGAGGGCATCGTCTGGGACGAAATGGTCGGCATGTGGATAACCCTGTGGCTGGTGCCGGAGGGCTGGATGTGGCTGCTGGCGGGCTTTTTGATGTTCCGTTTCTTCGACATCCTCAAGCCCTGGCCGATCCGCTGGATTGATCGTCATGTGCATGGCGGGGTCGGGATCATGCTCGACGATGTTCTGGCCGGGGTGTTTGCCTGGCTGGGCATGCAGGTTCTGGTATGGAGTTTCACCTAAGGAGCGGGGCGATGACGGGATGGCGGCTGTTGCTGGTGTTGCTGGTCCTGGCGGCAGGTGTGGTCAAGGCGGCGGACGCGCCGTCGGCGACACCTGGCCAGGTTCGTCTGGTCAGTGAAGAGTGGCTCGACTACACCAACGCCGACGGCAGCGGCCTGGCCTGGGACGTGCTGCGCAAGGTGTTCGAGCCGGCCGGCGTCAAGGTTCGCACCCAGAGTGCGCCGTACAGCCGCGCGGTAGGCCTGGTCAAACGCGGTGAGGCCGATGCCTGGGTCGGTTCCTATCACGAAGAGAACGCCGACAACCTCTATCCGCGCTGGCATTTCGATATGGACCATATCTATGCCCTGGGCCTGGCCACCAGCCCTGTGCCGACCCAGCAGACCCTCGGCCAGTATCGCCTGGCCTGGGTGCGCGGCTATGACTACAAAAGCTATCTGCCCAATGTCGGTCACTTTCGCGAAATCCAGCGCCGCGAGGGGATCTTGCCGATGCTTGAACATGATCGCGTCGACTACTACATCGATGCCCTGACCGAAGTCGACTATGTGCTCGGCCAGGCCCCCGATCCCAAGCTGTTTCGCCGCAGCCACCTGGCGGAGCTGCCGCTGTACCTGGCCTTTGGCCGCACCGCCGAGGGCAAGGCGTTGCGCGCGCTGTTCGACCAGCGCATGGACAAGCTGGTGGCCAGTGGCGAGTTGCAGGCGATCTTCGAGCACTGGAAGCAGCCCTATCCGTTCGACGGCGAGGGCAAGCGGCCGTAGCTGATATCGAACTTGTCGATCTGTTTGCCCAATAATTCAGCCTAAGCAGCGGCGCCACGCTGCTGATACAATCGGCCCACGTCAATTTTCAAGTTACTGATCAGGAGCACAACGTGCCCGTCGTTTTTGTTGCCGCTTCCAAGCTGCCTACCCCGTTTGCGACCTTCACCATGCATGGTTTTCTCGATGAAGCCACCGGCCGCGAGCACGTCGTGCTCAGCCTGGGTGATGTGGCCGATGGGCAGCCGGTGCTGGGGCGCCTGCATTCCGAATGCCTGACCGGCGACGCCTTGTTCAGCCAGCGCTGCGACTGCGGTTCGCAACTCGAAGCGGCCCTGCAGGCGATCGCCCGCGAAGGCCGCGGCGTGCTGCTGTACCTGCGTCAGGAAGGCCGTGGCATTGGCCTGTTGAACAAGATCCGCGCCTACGAGCTGCAAGATGGCGGCGCCGACACCGTCGAAGCCAACGAACGCCTGGGCTTTGCCGCCGACCAGCGTGACTACGGCATGTGCCAGCCGATGCTCGAGCACCTGGGTGTCAAGTCGCTGCGGCTGATGACCAACAATCCGCGCAAGGTCAAGGCACTGACCGGCATGGGCATTCCGGTTGCCGAGCGGGTGCCGCTGCACACCGGCCACAACCCGCATAACAAACACTACCTGGCGACCAAAGCCGGCAAGCTCGGCCACATGATGGGCAACGAGCACCAGGGCGAGGCCGGTCGGGCGTGACCCGCGCCCAGGTTCGCCGTCGCCTGGAGCTGGCCTGGTGGCAGTACCTGGCGGTGGCGCTGGCGCCGTTGCTGGTGTTTGCCTGGGCCTTCGGTGGCGTGCAGGCGTTGATTCCGATCCTGGCCATGCCGATGTTTATCGCCGGCGTGGCCTCGATGTTTCTCAGCCTGCCGCGCTTTGGCGCCTACAAGCACGGGCTGATCGCCACCCAGAAAGCCCTGAACAGCGACGATGAACCTGCGGCCTGGATCGAGCTGGCACGTATCCGCCGCCTGGGCATGTTGTTCGCCTGCCTGCCGGCCTGGGTCGCCGCGTTGTCGGTATTCGTTGGCCTTGAGGCGGTGCCGCAGATCCTCCTGGCAATCTCCAGCGTGGTCCTGCTCTACCTCTATCGCATTCCTCGCCAGCTCGGCTGATGCGTCGCTACCTGTGGCTGTTGCTGCTGGCCTTCGGTATGCCGCTGGCCGCGGCGCCGCGGGTGGTCAGCCTGGCGCCCTCGATCACTGAAATCATCCTCGAGCTGCAAGCCGGCGACCTGCTGGTGGGCATGGCCGAGTGGCACGAACGGCCGACGCAGTTAAGCACCGTACCGTTGGTGGGCCGTTATGGCCAACTGGACATGGAGCGCCTGCTCAGCGTGCGCCCGGACCTGGTGCTGTACTGGCCGGGCAGCGTGCCGGCGGCCCAGCGCGACCAGCTCGAACGCCTGGGTATCCCGCTATACAGCGTCGATGTGCACGAGCTGGATGACCTGGTGTCGCAGGTGGACGAAATTGGCCTGCGGATCGGGCGCAAGGCGCAGGGCGGGCAGTTATCCACAGCCTTGCGCCAGCGCCTTGCCGCGTTGCGCCAGCAGTACCATCGCGAGCAGGCGCTGACGGTGTTCTACCAGGTCTGGGACAAGCCGCTGTATACGGTTGGTGGTTACCAGATCATCTCCGATGCGCTGAGTGTCTGCGGCGCGCGCAATGTGTTTGCCGACCTCCCCCAGCCGGCGCCGCAGGTTAACCTGGAGACCGTGCTGGCGCGCAACCCGCAGGTGATCCTTGCCCCTGATCAGCTCCAGCTCGAGGCCTGGAAGGCCTGGCCGCACGTCGCTGCCGTGCGTGATGGCCTGTTGCTGCAGGTGCCGGACAAAGGCCTGGAGCGCCCCAGCGGGCAGATGATCGAAGCGACGGCCAAGCTGTGCGAACTGCTGCTGGCTAAAGCGCCGGTGTCCAGGTGACGCCAAGCAGCCAGGTGCGGCCCTCTTCGCGGTAGCCGTAGCTTGCACCCTCGTAGTTGTACAGGGCGCGTGAGTAGGCCTTGTCGAAGAGGTTATCCAGCTTGAAGTCCAGCTTGATCTCGCGGTTTAACGCCCAACTGCCACGCAGTCCGAGCAGGCCGTAGCCGCCGAGCTTGCTGCTGTTGGCTTCATCGTCGTAACTGCTGCTCACTGCTTGCCAGCTGGCGCCCACGCCCCATTTATCGTATTGCCGGTCAAGGTCCAGGCTCAGTGTTCTGCGGGCTCGTCGTGCCAGGGTGTGACCGCTGTCGCGGTCACGGGGGTCGATCAACGCCAGGCCCAGATTGCTTTGCCAGCCAAACCATTGCTGATGCAATGCAGCCTCGAAGCCGCTCACTCGCGCGGAGGCGACGTTTCTTGGGATCGAACCTTCACCGAAAATGATCGCATCGCGCAGCTCTGTACGATAAATCGACGTTTCCAGTCGGCTGTCTTCACTCAGCTGGCTGCGCCATTGTAATTCGTAGCTTTTCGAGCGCTCAGGCTTTAGGTTCGGGTTGCTGTACTGGGGGTAGTACAGGTCATTGAACGTGGGTGCACGAAAGCCTTCGCTGTAGGAGAGCAGCAGGTCATTGTTGGCGTTGACCGGCAAGGTCAGGCTGCCACTCCAGGTATTATTCCCGCCGAATTGCTGGTTCTGATCGCGGCGCAAGCCGATTTCGGTGGCGAACCATTGGCCTTTGAAGCGGTGCTGAACGAAGGCTGCGCGATTCCAGCGGCTATCTTCGTCGAAGTTGGTACTGCCATGTACGCGGTCCTGGTACCAGTCGGCGCCCAGCATCACGCTGTTCTGGTCATCGAAAGCCAGGTCGTTCTGCCAGCTGGCGGAGTCGCGATAGGTATTGAACTCGCTGGCGTCTGCGCTGAGTTTGTCTCGTTTCTTGTCGCGGTTTTCGCTATGGCCGAGTTCCAGGCGCGAGTACCAGCGATCATTGAGCTGGGCGCCTAAATACGTCCCCAGGCTGCTGACGTTGAAATCGGTGTAAGGGGCCTGGCCGAAGCTCTGGAAAGTGTCCATGTCGAAGCGCCCGTACGGGTTGTCGTACTCGCTGCGGCCATGGCTGTCGAGCAGGTTCAGACCGGCCTCGATGTTGTCGTTGAAACTATGGCTCAGGCTCAGGTTGAACGACTTGTTACGGTAGGCGTCGTGGTCGCCATCGCTGGGGTAGGAGGTGTGGGTCCAATTGATACCGGCGCTTTCATCGAGGCTGGCGCCAAGATTGAAGCGGGTATTCTGATCACCGCCTGAAACACCGAGGCTGCGCTGCCAGGTCTGTTCACTGCCGGCGGCCAGGCGCAGGCGTGGTTGCAGGCCCTGTTGTGCACTGCGGCGAGTGAAGATCTGAATGACGCCACCAATGGCGTCGCTGCCATAGACCGCCGAGCGTGAACCGCGCAGTACCTCGACACGTTCGATCTGGTCAATACTGAGAAACTGCAAGCCACTGTCACCGGAGGTGGCATTGGCAATGCGCACACCGTCCACCAGTACCAGGCTTTGTGCTGTCTTGCTGCCACGGATGTAAATGCCTGGAACGCTGCCGCGCCCGCCTGTAGGTGCCACCTGAACCCCCGGCACCCGAGTCAGCAGGTCAGTAACACTGGAAGGCTGCAGGCGGTCGATGTCGTCGCGGGTGAACACCGTATTGGCGGCGCTGGTTTGCGTGCGGTCTTCAACCTGGCGGTTGGCACTGATCAGTGTGTTGGGCAGTTTCAGGGCGCTTTCGCGGTCGATCGGGTCGGCCAGCAGGGTGGTTGGCAGGCATAGCAGGAGGGGAGCAAGGCGCAGGGATTTCATGGGCAGTTCCATTGCAATCGCGGGGCAAGCCCGCTCCCACAAAACCTGTAGGAGCGGGCTTGACCCGCGATGCGGTCTCAAAGACCGAGCAGTTGCATCCGCTGACGCACCGAAGCCTCGATGCCGGCGGCATCCAGGCCGCACTCGGCGAGCATCTGCGCAGGCTTGGCATGCTCGACATACACATCCGGCAGGCCCAGGTGCAGCACTGGCTTGAGCACCGCTTCGCGGGCGAGGAACTCGCTCACTGCCGCACCGGCGCCGCCCATGATGGCGTTTTCTTCGATGGTCACCAGCAGTTCGTGGCTACCGGCAATCTCGCGCACCAGGGCTTCATCCAGCGGTTTGACGAAACGCATGTCGACCACGGTGGCATCGATCTGCTCGGCAACCTTGAGGGCTTCGCTCAGCTGCACGCCGAATACCAGCAAGGCGACCTTGCTGCCCTGGCGGCGGACGATGCCCTTGCCGATTTCCAGTGGCTCAAGGTTGCTCTCGATGGTTGCGTTCGGGCCGCTGCCACGTGGGTAACGCACGGCGGCCGGGCCGTTGTACAGGTGGCCGGTGCTGAGCATCTTGCGCAGTTCGTTCTCGTCGCTCGGGGTCATCACCAGCATGCCGGGGATGCAGCGCAGGAACGACAGGTCGAAGCTGCCCGCGTGGGTCGGGCCGTCTTCGCCGACCAGGCCGGCGCGGTCGATGGCGAACAGCACGTCGAGATTCTGTACCGCGACGTCATGGATCAACTGGTCGTAGGCGCGCTGAAGGAAGGTCGAATAGATCGCCACCACCGGCTTGGCGCCTTCGCAGGCCATGCCCGCAGCCAGGGTGACCGCGTGCTGCTCGGCGATGGCGACATCGAAGTAGCGATCCGGATAGCGCTCGCTGAAGGCCACCAGGTCGGAGCCTTCCTTCATGGCCGGGGTAATGCCGACCAGGCGCTGGTCAGCAGCCGCCATGTCGCACAGCCATTGGCCGAACACTGCGGAGTACTTCGGTCCGGCAGCCTGTTTCGGCGCGGCGGCGGGTTTGTCCACAGGCTCAAGCTTGGTGATCGCGTGGTAGCCGATCGGGTCGACTTCGGCCGGGGCGAAACCCTTGCCCTTTTTGGTGACCACGTGCAGGAACTGCGGGCCCTTGAGGTCACGCATGTTGCGCAGGGTGGTGACCAGGGTCGGCAGGTCGTGGCCATCGATCGGGCCGATGTAGTTCCAGCCCAGCTCTTCGAACAGGGTGCCGGGTACCAGCATGCCCTTGGCGTACTCTTCGGTGCGGCGGGCGATTTCCCAGGCGCCGGGCAGGCGCGAGAGGACCTTCTTGCTGCCCTCGCGCATGCTCGAGTAGGTGCGGCTGGAAAGAATCTTGGCCAGGTAGTTGGACAGGCCGCCGACATTGCGCGAAATCGACATGTCGTTGTCGTTGAGGATCACCAGCATGTCGGCGTCGACTTCCTGGGCGTGGTTCAACGCCTCGAAGGCCATGCCGGCGGTCAGCGCGCCGTCACCGATCACGGCAATCGACTTGCGCGGATCGTTCTGCAGACGGGCGGCGATGGCCATGCCCAGGGCCGCACTGATCGAGGTGCTGGAGTGACCGACGCCAAAGGTGTCGTACTCGCTCTCGGCGCGGCGCGGGAAGGCGGCCAGGCCGTCCTTCTGGCGCAGGGTGTGCATGCGCTGGCGGCGACCGGTGAGGATCTTGTGCGGATAGGCCTGATGACCGACGTCCCACACCAGACGGTCGTCCGGGGTGTCGAAGACGTAGTGCAGGGCGATCGTCAGCTCGATGACGCCCAGGCCGGCACCGAAATGCCCGCCGGTCTGACCAACGGTATAGAGCAATTCCTGGCGCAACTCGTCGGCCAGGTTCTCCAGGTCGGCTTCAGCCAGGCGGCGCAGGCCGGCAGGCGTATCGGCACGGTCAAGCAGCGGCGTGACCGGGCGTTCGCGGGGGATCTCTTGAAACGTCGTGGGCATCAGGCGAATCGTTATAGATATGAAGTGGCGGCAGTTTACCTTATTGCGGTGTTGGCTGCCCATTTGAGCTAATCGCGGGGCAAGCCCGCTCCTACAGTGATCGCTGTGGGAGCGGGCTTGCCCCGCGATACCCGCGCTGCTTAGTTACGGCGCTCAACGATGTACCGCGCAAGTTCGCGCAGCGGCTCGGCTGCCGCGTCAAACGGACGCAGGGCATGCAGGGCCTGGTCGCGCAGTTCCAGGGCATAGGCCTTGGCTGCTTCGAGGCCGAGCAGGGCCGGGTAGGTCGGCTTGTCGCGGGCGATGTCGGCGCCCTGGCGCTTGCCCAGGGTGGCGGTGTCGCTCTCGACGTCGAGGATATCGTCCTGAACCTGGAAGGCCAGGCCGATGGCCTGTGCATAGGTTTGCAGGGCCTTGAGTTGGGTCTGGTCGGCGCGGGCGCTGGCCAGGGCGCCGAGCTTGACGCTGGCTTCGATCAGCGCGCCGGTCTTGTGCCGGTGCATGAACTCCAGCGCCGTCTGGTCGAGCTTGAGGCCCACCGAGCCCAGGTCGATGGCCTGGCCGCCGACCATGCCGGCAGGCCCTGCAGCCAGCGCCAGGGTCTGGACCATGGCCAGGCGGATGCTGTCTTGCTGCGGGCTCAATTGCGGGTCGAGCAGGGCGCTGAAGGCCAGGCTCTGCAAACCGTCGCCAGCGAGGATCGCGCAGGCTTCATCGAAGGCCTTGTGGGTGGTCGGCTGGCCGCGGCGCAGGTCGTCATCGTCCATCGCCGGCAGGTCGTCGTGCACCAGCGAGTAGGCGTGAATCAATTCGACCGCGCAGGCCGCGCCGTTGGCCTGCTCCGGTGCAGCACCGAGGGCCTGGCAGGCGGCATAGGCGAGCAGCGGGCGTACCCGTTTGCCGCCATTCATGACGCTGTAGCGCATGGCCTCATAGAGGCGGCTGAGCTCAACCGAGGGGGCGATGAACAGGTGTTCGAGGGCGGCGTCGACCCGCGCCTGGCAACTGGCCTGGTAGGCGGCGATCATTCCGGCTGTTCCGCATCGAAAGGCTCGGCCGCCAGTTCGCCATCGCGCTCGAGCAGCACTTGGACCTTCTGTTCGGCCTGGGCCAGCGCGCTCTGGCAGTCGCGGGTCAGGCTGATGCCTTGCTCGAAGGCAGTCAGCGAGTCTTCCAGCGACAGCTCGCCGTTCTCCAGGCGCTCGACCAGGACCTGCAGGTCGGCGAGGGATTGCTCGAAATCAATGGAGGCTTTTTTTCGGGCCATGGCGGCTGTCTCGGTGGCAGTATAAACGGCGCGACACTAGCAGAGCGGGGCGGGGGGAGCAAATCGATAGGGTCGATCTTTCGTCGCATTCTGTTGCACAAAGGCCGACGGTGAAGTCTTGATTTTTCTACAGGGCTCGCATTGTGAGGGCTTGTGGCTCTCTGCCATAATCGCGCCCGCTTTGCCCCGCGGCTCTGCGGCGGTAACGCCTCCTATTTCTGTTGTCACGTAATGGACTACGTTGTGAGCTTCCTTTCGATCGAGTTCGGCCTCTGCTTCACACTGTTTTTCATCGTTTACTGGAGCCTGTGCTGGAGCGTTCGCTTGCAGAACGTCCTGCTGCTGGCCGCCAGTTACGGCCTGGTGGCCAGTTTCAGCTTCAACTCCCTGTACATCCTGCTGGGCTACAGCGCCCTGGTGTATCTGCTCGGCCTGGTCGGTGAGCGTTATCCCGGGCGGCGCTTCAGCTATTTGTTGGTGTTGCTGCTGGTGCTGGGCTGTTTCTACCTGTTCAAGTACCAGGAGTTCTTTGTCGGCGGCGTGCAGGGCGCCCTGGCCAGTGCCGGGCTGGACGTGTCGCTGCCGGTGCTGGAAGTGCTGGTGCCGATCGGCCTGTCGTTCTACGCCTTTCACTCGGTCAGCTACCTGGTGTCGATCAACCGCCGCGAGGTGCCCTCGGCTTCGCCGTTCGACCTGGCCCTGTACCTGGCGTTCTTCCCCAGCCTGATCGCCGGCCCGGTCAACCGCGCCAGCCATATGCTGCCGCAAATTCGCACGAGTACTATCCGTGAAGTGCTGGAGCCGCAACGGGCCCTGGGGTTGATTGCCCTGGCGGTGGTCAAGCTGTTCTTCTGCAGTGCCTGGCTGGCCAGTGAGTGGGTTGACCCGGTGTTCGAGACGCCGGGCAGCTATTCGCCCGAGCAGATACTGCTGAGCGTGTATGGCTACAGCTTTCTGATTTATTTCAACTTCAGCGGTTACACCAACCTGGTCACCGGCATTGCCTTGCTGCTGGGCTTTCGCCTGCCCGACAACTTCAATGCGCCTTATGCCGCGCACAACCTCAAGGAGTTCTGGGGCCGCTGGCACATCAGCCTGTCGCTGTTCATTCGCGACTATGTCTACATTCCGCTGGGCGGCAATCGCCAGGGGGTGTGGCGCGGCAACCTGAACATGCTGCTGGCGATGCTGATTTCCGGCCTGTGGCACGGGGCGAGCATCAACTTCATCATCTGGGGGGCGCTGCATGGTATTGGCCTGGCGCTGTACAAGGCTTCGACCTACATCCTGCCGCAGCCGATGCGCTGGCCGGGCGCCGGCCTGGCGGCGCGCCTGCTGACCTTCCACTACGTGGCCTTCGCCTGGATCTTCTTCCGTAGCGCCAGCCTTGATGAAGCCATGGACATGCTCGCCGGTATCGGCGGCTTGAGCCTGGATGGATTGTTCTCCAGTACCGGCCTGCTGTTGCTGGCGAGCGTGTTGTATGTCGCCGTCTACCCGCAGTTGCTGGTGCTGCTGCGCCAGTTCTTTGCTACCACCACGCGCTTGCCCTGGCAGCTGTATCCAATACCGCTGGGGTTGTTCATTTCCTTGGTCATTTTTGCTTCGCAATCGGGCGTACCGGGGTTCATCTATGCAAGCTTCTAATGCCGGTCGTTTGCTGTCGTCGCAACTGGGCGCGGCCAAGGCTTTCTACGCCGTTGTCATCACCACGCTGTTGCTGTTCTGGCTGAACCAGGATTCGATCAGCCTGTATTGCCAGCAGAAGTATCACCAGAGCTGCGAGCTGCCGGTACTTGGCCAGAGCCCGGCCTGGCGCATGGGTGGCAACCTCACCCATGCCCTGGGCGATGCTCGCGACAGCTTTATCGACAGCCTGGAAAAACGCAGCGAGCAGGTGCTGGTGGCCAAGGTTGAGACCAACGACACCGTGGAGCTGCCAGCGCCGATTCCTGTGGTCCCGGTGCACCTGGACAAGCCGCCCGTTCCGGCTCACCCGGTGCCAGTCAAGGTTGCGACAACGTCTGCGCCTGTGCCGGCAACAGTGGCTACGCCAGTGCCGCAACCCGCAGCGCAAGTTGCCCAGGCACCTTTGCAAGCCGGCACCGTGGTGTCCCTGGCGGCGGGTGACGAAGTCTTCCTGGTCGGCGACTCACTGATGCAGGGCGTCGCTCCGCACCTGGCCAACAGCCTGCGCAAGCGTTACCAGATCAAGAGCGTCAACCTCAGCAAGCAGAGCACCGGCCTTGCCTATCCCGGTTTCTTCAACTGGCCGCAGACCGTGGCCAAGACCCTGGAAAGCGAGCCGAACATCCGCCTGATGGTGATCTTCCTCGGCCCCAACGACCCCTGGGACATGCCCCAGGGCAAGGGCAAGCCGTTTTTGCGCTTCAAGTCGCCGGAGTGGGAAGTCACCTATCGCCAGCGTATCGACTCGATCCTCGACCAGGCCCGTGAGCACAATGTGCAGGTGATCTGGGTCGGGCCGCCGAACATGCAAAAGCCCAAGCTGTCTACGGCCATGGCTTACCTGAGCGGGCTGTACGAGCAACAGACCGGCCTGTATCAGCAGCATTACGTTTCGGCCAACCCGGTCCTGGGTTACAACGACGACAGTTTCTCCTATACCTTGCAGAACGCTCAGGGCAAACGGATCAAGACCCGGGTCGATGACGGCATCCATTTCACTACCACCGGACAGAAGCTGATCTCGGAACGGATTCTCTCGTTGATCGCCTTTCCCGGCCTCACTGTAACGGGACACTGATGCCTCGACTGCACAACATTCTGGGGTTGGCCCTGCTGATCTGCGCGTTGCCGGGCTGTAGCCCGGTGGCGGCGGTCAACACCTCGGCCAAGCCTGCCAATACGGCGGCCAAGGCCCCGGCCAGCCGCGTCGACGGCAACCTGGCGGTACTGGCGGGCAAGTTCAAAAACGCCAACCGCGCACCGGTCAACATCATCCAGTTTGGCGATTCGCACACCGCTGCCGACCTGTTCAGCGGCGAGATGCGCCGCCTGCTGCAGGCGCGTTATGGCGATGGCGGTATCGGCCTGATTGCCGCCACGCCGGTGCCCGGCACCCGCTACGACCAGGTGATCCTGAAAACCGCCAAGCGCCAGTGGGAGCTGGTGTCGGCGCGCAACCAGCAGAGCACGCAATTCCCGCTTGGCGGTTACCTGTCGGTGCCGATGGCGGCCAACCCCAGCGTGCGCATCGAAGCCCGCGAGCCTACGGCGCAACGCTATCGGGTGCAGGCGCTGTACCAGGCGCGGGAAAACAGCACCCTGGTGCTGCGCGATGGCCGTGGGCGCAACCAGCGCCTGCTGGCGGCCACCGGCGGGCAGTGGCGCTTCGGCCCGCAAGTCAGCAACCTGGCTCTGCCGCTGGACCTGAGCGTCAGCAACCGCCCCGGCACGCTGCTGGGTGGCTGGTATATCCAGGGCCAGAAGAATGCCGGGGTGATCTACTCGGCGCTGGGCATCAATGGCGCTCGCCTGGAAGTGCAGGACAAATGGCAGGCCGGCTGGCAGGACAACCTCAAGACCCTGCGCCCGGACCTGGTGATTCTCGCCTACGGCACCAACGAAGCCTTCGATGACACCCTCGATCTTGGCCTGTACCAGACGCAACTGCGCAACACCCTCAAGCGCCTGCGCCAGGATCTGCCGCGCGCGGTGATATTGCTGGTCGGCCCGCCGGACTCGATCAAGCAGCGCAAGGCTCGTAGCTGCAGTGCGCGCCAGCCGCAGCAACTGGCCCAGGTGATCCGCATCCAGCGCCAGGCGGCCAAGCAGGCCAATGCGCTGTTCTGGGACTGGCAGGCGTACATGGGCGGGCAGTGCTCGATTGTCGGCTGGCAGGCGTCGGGCCTGGCCCGTGGTGATCTGGTGCACCTGACGGCTGATGGCTACAAGAAAAGCGCGGCCGGCCTGCACGAGTTTTTGCGCAACCAGCTGGGCTTGAAGTAGGGCAGAAAAAAGTAGAGGCGGGGACGACTCAGGGTTGGCTTGCGGCGCCCCATGAAGTCGTCTTCCCGCCCCTTAACAGAGGCAAACCCGGGGGCGTGCAACCGCCCCCGCTCAGCACGATGCGACTGCCTTGAATCAGTCGCGGTTCATTCCTCTGCATTCACCTTAGTAGCTGTGTGCGGGGCTGTAAATTTTCTCGAACAGATTATTTCTCAGGTGCTTTCCGGGGCTGCCTGGCGCGCACTCAAAGGCCCAGGGCGTAGTCCAGGTAGCCTGGGTAGGCCTTGCGCCAGTCGTCCTGGAAGGTGTGGCCTTCAGGGTGTTCGTGGCTCTGCACCTTGTTGTTGCTGGCGAAGGCTTTTTCGGTGGTGGCGGTCAGTTGCAGGTTGCTTTCATGCTCCTGGGCGCCGTGGACCACGACCAGGCGCTTGTCCTTGGCCTTCTGCACGGTGAACGGGATCTTGAAGCCGCCCGGCGACAGCAGCACCGCGCCGCTGTAGTTCTGCGGGTACTGGGCGATCAGGTGGGCGGCGTGTTCAGCACCCTGGGAGAAGCCGATCAGGGCGACTTTCGAGCGGTCGATGCGGGTGTCTTTTTCCAGCTTCTTCAGCGCTGCGGCCACCGCTTGTTCGGTCGGCTCGACCGACTGTTGCTGCCACATGAACTGATGCTCGTCGCGCTTGAGGGTACCGTTCAGGGCCACCAGCACGGCCTTGTCGCCGACCAGGTCGGCGCGCATGTTGGTGCCCTTGACGCCTTCGGTGCCAAAGCCTGCCAGCCACACCACCACCGGCCAGCCGCCAGCCGGGGCCTTGCCTTCAGGGATGCTGAAGGCGGCGAGGCCGGCGTCCTTGGCCTGGGTCGGGTAGTTCTTCTCGGCCGCTTGCAGCAGCTTCTGGTAGGCCGGGTCGTTTTTCATCGGCTCCAGTTCGTCGTCTTCCTTGAGGATCACCGCTTGCCAGAAGCCGCGCTCGCGGGCCTCGTCGAGGTATTGCGCGGCCAGTTCCGGGCTGTCCATGGACGACAGCGCGGCAGCGGCCTGGTACGCGGCGAAGGCGTTCTTCGGGTCGAGGCGGGCGGCGGTCAGGTAGAAGGCCAGGGCGCCGGCATAATTGTCGTGCTCGCTCTTCTCTTTGTCACCGGCATCCATGAACTCGGCCGGGGTGGCGTCGTTGAGGTACAGGTTGGCCATGGCGGCCATGCCTTGCCAGCGGCCTTTGTGCAGGGCCTGGTCGGTGGCCTCGTCGGCGAAAGCAGTGGTTGCGGTGAGGCTGAGGCCGGCCAGCAGGCCGAAGGAGCAGAGGTGCAGGCGGGTCGCTGTCAGCAATGACATAGCCGAGAGTCCTTTTTCGGTAGTGCTCGGCCAGGTGCGGCCGAAGAGGGCGCGGATTCTAGCACCCTGTTCAGCCCTTGAGTTGATTCCAGTCCAGGCCAAAGCGTGCCAGGTATTTGCGCAAACGGTCGGCGTCATTGGGCTTTTCTTTTTCCAGGCGCGAGACATCGAACAACTGGCGCCCGGCCTCGGACAGTGTGCGGGCGTTGCCGCACACCTTGAGTACCGCCTGCAGTTGCAGACGGTCGAACTGGTCAAGGGCCTGGTCGCCGAGCAAGGCGTCGAGTGGGTCGGCACCTTGCTCCAGGCCCCAGGCGTGTTGCAGGCGCTCGATTTCTTCCAGTACCAGCGGCTCGTCGATACGGCCGCTGTCGGCGAGGGTGGCCATGCGCGTGATCGACGCCGACAGCTCGCGAAAGTTACCGGTCCAGCGCGCTTGCGGCGAGTTGGCAAAGGCCAGGTAGCGGCGCTTGGCTTCGAGGTTGAAGCGCACCTGGCGGTTCTGTTCGCGGGCATGGCGCTGCAGTTCGAAATCGATGTTCGGCTCGATGTCTTCGCGGCGCCCTGCCAGGCCTGGCAGGGCGAAGGTCCAGAGGTTGATGCGCGCGTACAGGTCTTCGCGAAACAGCCCTTCGGCGACCCGGCTGCGCAGGTCGCGGTGGGTGCCGGCGATCAGCTGGAAGTCGCTCTCTACCTCACGGTCCGAGCCCAGCGGGAAGAAGCGTTTTTCTTCGATGGCCTTGAGCAGCATGGCTTGTTCATCAGCGCCCAGTTCGCCGATTTCATCAAGGAACAACATGCCGCCATCGGCGGCGCGCAGTAGACCTTCGCGGGCGTTCTGGGCGCCGGTGAAGGCGCCTTTGCTATGGCCAAACAGTGTCGACATGGCGCCGTCGCCGCGCAGGGTGGCGCAGTTCACTTCAACGAAGCGTCCCTCCAGCTGATGGCGGCCGCGCTTGAGCTCATAGATGCGCCGAGCCAGGAACGACTTGCCAGCGCCGGTCGGGCCGACCAGCAGCATCGGTGCCCGTGAGCGCAGCGCCACCCGCTCGATCTGCTCGATGGAGCGGTTGAAGGCGGCGTTGCGGGTAGCGATGCCGGCCTTGAGAAAATTCAGGCTGTCGGCCTGTTCGCGCTGAAAGCGCGATGCGATGTGGTCATAGCGCGACAGGTCGAGGTCAATCAGCGTGCTGGTGCCGGCCGGGTCGGCGATGTCTTCCTTGCCGCGCGCTGGCGAGGTCTGGATCAGCCGCGCCGGCAGGTAGCGCGCCTCGGTCAGCAGGAACCAGCAGATCTGCGCCACGTGGGTACCGGTGGTGATATGCACCAGGTAGTCCTCGTGCTCGGTATCGAAGGGGTAGGCGCTGGCAAAGTCGTGCAGCGCGCCATAGACCTCCTCGAAGTCCCAAGGGTTACGCAGAACCATCGGCTGCAAACGCACCTCGGTGTGCGGCGAGATGCTCTGGATATCTTCGCGAATGCGCTCGGCCAGGCCCAGGTCGCGAGCGCTGGTGCCGTGGATCAGCTCCAGGCGGTCGATGGGGGTTTGTGCCTGCTGGCACAGGCTGATGGTCGGCCGCCAGCGCTGCCAGCGCGCCGCGCCTTTGCCGTTGCGATCCAGGGTGGTGCCGAGAAAGCCGATGGCGACGCTGCGCTTGCTCATTGCTGTTTAGCTCAATAGATAAATGTGTATCCAATAATATATAAAAATCTTGTCTGGTGTGGGCTGAGAAAACTCATGGTTTTTTGTTGGTAAAAATAAAAACCTTATAAATCAATATGATAAGAATTAATTTTGGACTTTATTCAAAACCTGGCACGCCCCTCGCAATCTCTTCCCCGACCGCATCGCCAAGCTGGCCAACGGGACGGGGTTTATGTCCCCGCCGGTGCACGAGCCCACCCCTGGTGTAGGTGTCGTGCATGCCGCCGCCGCAACGTGCAGTCGATAGCGTGGCTCCTCACGGAGACGCTGGTCTCGAGGCCTGACTCGAACCTTACATACCCTCCAAGGTATTCGAATGTTGTACCCGCCGGTGGGGCGTAGCCAGGCAAGGCTGCAAGGTGCGCACGGAGCGCACACGCCCACCGCCGATTTGCCCGGCTTGCCGGCCGGGCCCGGAGCAAGGCAGTTGCCGCACCGCAGGATGCGGTCAGTGGACAGGAAGTCCCGGCAACTGCCTCCTCCGGGCCACGCCCGCAACGCTCGGCGCTTTGGCAACACCGGCACCAAGGACTTAATTGCACAGGATGATCAAGATGAAACTGTTGAAACGCTTTATCGTGAAAAAGAACGAACGCGGCCTGCTGTTCTGCGAAGGCGACTTTGTGTCGATCCTCGAACCTGGCGTGCACAAGCGTTTCGACCTGCACAACCGGCTGACGGTAGAAACCTTCAGCCTCAATACTTCGCTGTTCGAACATCGCCTGGCGGGCTACCTGCGTCAGAGCGAGCCGGCCTTGGTCGAGCAGTATTTCGAGCGCATGGACCTGGCGGAAAACGAAGCCGGCCTGCGTTTTGAGGACGGTGCCCTGGTCGAATTGCTGGCTCCGGGCAGCCGCCAGCTGTACTGGAAGGGCCAGAGCGCGCAGACCCTGCAGCGCATCGACCTGAGCCAGGCCTATCGCCTGGATAGCGCCCTGGTAGCCCAGCTCAACCAGCCTAAACTGCGCGGTCGCAGCCTGGCCGGGCTGGATGCGGTTCTGCTGGCGGCGGTGCCGGCGTTCCATGTCGGTGTGTTGAAGGTCGATGGCGTGGTGGAAGAGTTGCTGGGTGCCGGGCAGTACGGCTTCTGGCGCTTCAACCGTCAGGTGAGTGTCGAGTTGGTCGACATGCGGATCCAGGCCATGGAAATCAGCGGGCAGGAAATTCTCACCCGCGACAAGGTCAGCCTGCGCCTGAATCTTGCGGCCAACTGGCGCTACAGCGATGTGCTCGGTGCGTTCGCGCAGTTGAGCAAACCGCTGGAGCATCTGTACCGCGAGGTGCAGTTCGGCCTGCGGGCGGCGGTGGGTACCCGCACCCTCGATGAGCTGTTGGAAAACAAGCAGTTGATCGACGATTCGGTCAGCCAGTACCTGCAGGAAAAACTCGCTGGCAGCGGCATCGAAGTCAGCGGCCTGGGGGTGCGCGACATCATCCTCCCAGGCGAGATGAAAACCCTGCTGGCGCAGGTGGTGGAGGCAGAGAAAGCGGCGCAAGCCAACGTCATCCGCCGCCGTGAAGAGACCTCGGCGACCCGATCGCTGCTCAACACCGCCAAAGTCATGGAAGACAACCCGACGGCCCTGCGCCTGAAGGAGCTGGAGACCCTGGAGCGGGTGGCCGAGCGCATCGACCGGATTTCGGTGTTCGGCGGCCTGGATCAGGTGTTGAATGGACTGGTCAGCATCAAGGCCGGATGAGTTTTGCCGGGCTCAAGCAGCCCGGCAGCAACAGATAAAAATGGAAGTACCGACATGAACATACTCGAAGTGGCCGGCGGCAAGCCGATCAAGCTCTGGACCGACGGCGTCCCGGTGGACGAGGGCGCCCGTGAGCAACTGCTGAACACCGCGAAGATGCCGTTCATCTTCAAGCACCTGGCGGTGATGCCCGATGTGCACCTGGGCAAGGGCTCGACCATCGGCAGCGTGATCCCGACCCTGGGCGCGATCATCCCGGCGGCGGTTGGCGTCGACATCGGCTGCGGCATGATTGCCGCGCGCACCTCGCTGACCGCCAGCGACCTGCCGGACAACCTGCACGGCCTGCGCTCGGCGATCGAAAAGGCTGTGCCCCATGGCAAGACCTTCGGCCGCCGCGACCAGGGCGCCTGGGACAGCGTGCCGGCCATGGCCGACCGTGCCTGGCACGACCTGGCGGCGCGATTCAAGGCGATCACCGACAAGTACCCGAAGCTTGAGAAAACCAACAACCGCCAGCACCTGGGCACCCTCGGCGGCGGCAATCATTTCATCGAGGTTTGCCTGGATGAAGCCAACCGCGTCTGGTTCATGTTGCACAGCGGTTCACGCGGGGTCGGCAATGCCATCGGCAACCTGTTCATTGAACTGGCCCAGGCCGACATGCGCCAGCACATCGCCAACCTGCCGGACCGCAACCTGGCCTATTTCGAAGAAGGCAGCCGGCACTTTGCCGACTACGTCGAGGCGGTGGAGTGGGCTCAGGATTTCGCCCGGCAGAACCGTGCGCTGATGATGCACGCGGTGATCGCCGCTACACGCAAGGTGCTCGGCAAACCCTTTGAGGCCAACCTCGAAGCGGTCAACTGCCACCACAACTATGTGCAGCGCGAGCATCACTTTGGCCACGACGTGCTGGTCACCCGCAAGGGCGCAGTGTCGGCGCAAAAGGGCGAGCTGGGGATTATTCCCGGCTCCATGGGCGCCAAGAGTTTCATCGTTCGTGGCCTGGGCAACGAAGAGGCGTTCTGCTCCTGCAGCCATGGCGCCGGGCGGGTGATGAGCCGTACCCGGGCCAAGCAGGCGTTCACCGTTGAGGATCAGCGCCGCGCCACTGCCCATGTCGAATGCCGCAAGGACAAGGACGTGATCGACGAGATCCCCATGGCCTACAAGGACATCGACGCGGTGATGCAGGCCCAGCGCGAACTGGTGGAAGTAGTGCACACCCTGCGTCAGGTGGTGTGCGTAAAGGGATAGGAAGGGATACACCATGAACAAGGAAGACCGTCACCCACTGCCGGGCGCCATGCGCGAGTGGGTGCTTGAAGAATTGCGCCGGGTCGAGCTTGAACACGATGTGCGCGTGCTCTACGCCTGCGAATCCGGCAGCCGTGCCTGGGGCTTTGCCTCCACCGACAGCGATTTCGACGTGCGCTTCATCTACGTCCCGCGCCAGGACTGGTACCTGCGTGTCGATGAGCCGCGCGACGTGATCGAACGGCCGCTGACCGACGAGCTGGACATCAGCGGTTGGGAGTTGCGCAAGACCCTGAAGCTGCTGCGCAACTCCAACCCGACCCTGCTCGAATGGCTCGGCTCGCCGCTGGTGTATCGCGCCGAGCCCGGTGCGGTCGAGTCGCTGCGGGCGCTGGCGCTGAACTTCTACAGCGCCCGGGCGGCGCGGCATCACTACTTGTCGATGGCGAAAAAGAACCACCGCGACTTTCTCCAGGGCGAGCAGGTGCGCTTCAAGAAGTACCTTTACGTGCTGCGTTCGCTGTTGGCGGTGCGCTGGATCGACCTGGGCCTGGGCCTGCCGCCGACGGCCTTTGCCGACCTCTTGGCAGGCACCTTGAACGAGCCACAGATGCTTGCCGAGATCGATGAATTGCTGCGCATCAAGCGCCGGGCGGTCGAGGCCGATTACGGGCCGCGACGGGTGGTGCTGCAGCAGTTCATCGACAGTGAGCTGCTGCGTGCAGAAACTTCACCAGCCTTGCCGCGGCTGCGCGGTGATACGCAACAGCTGGATGACTATTTGCGCGATACTGTGCGGCGTTATTCATAGGAGGCGCGCCTTGGCGTGCCTTCCTTGTCGAAAGGACTCGGACCGTTTTCATGCCTGACAGTAAGTACCAACGCCTGCCCCATGCCGGAGACTTCGAGCAAGTCTCTGGCACCGAGATTGTCTACCTGTCGCCCAAACCCTTGCCCACGGGCGTCGAGGCCTACAGCTACCAGCTCCTGCACCGTGATGCCAACGAGGTCTACCTGGACTTCGGCATCGGCCGGGGCAACTTCGAGTTCATGGCCCGCTGCGGCATTGCCGCGGTCATGGGCGTGATCACCAGCTTTGTGATGACGGCGCTGCTCGCGGGCTGGGCACGGCGCAAGTACGAGCCGTTCTGGTCGGGTGTTCTCGACTTTCTCGCCTCGCCGCCGATCTGGGGCTTTATCGGCGCGTTGGCGCTGATGTACGTGTTCATTTTCTGCAAGACCGTGCGCGAGCTCAGAGTCCAGCCGCCGATCCGTTTCAACCGCCAGCGACGCGAAGTGGCGATGGTGCCGAAGAAAGGTGCAGCCCCCCATTATGTGCCGTGGGAAGAGGTTATCGCCTGTGTCTCGGCCGGCAAACTGGTCACCGAATACGCGGTGCTGCCCGAGTTCAAACTGATGATCGGCCTGCGTGACGCCGCCAGCGGTAACGTCCTCTGGCTGACTGTGGCCTGCGGCAGCCTGCGCGCTGCAGTGGCCGAGTGGGAGGCGATTCGCGCCTACATGGAAGAGGGCCCGGCAGCCTTGCCGGCGCCACCGTCAGAAGAATTCGAAGAGGGCACGGTGGCGTTTTTCCACATGGCCCGCCTCGGCTATCGGGAAAATTTCCCGTGGCTGCAGTACGTGTTCGGCTTTCTGTTCGTCCAGGCGTTCGGTGGCTGGACCTTGCCGTGCCATATCTCCAACTGGGTCAACAATCGCCCCAGGGCCCTGTTCCCCAAAGCGGTGCAGGAGTGGTCCCGGCCCTTGCCGGCAGATCAGCATGCGCTCCCCAGTGAGGCGCTGCTCAAAGAAAGTGCCGAGGTACGCGAGGTTTTTTACCGGGGCAAAACCCTGCTGGATTACTTCAAGGTGAAATTTGCCGAGGCGGCCTGACGGTGCGCCGTTACGCAAAGGAGTTGAGCATGAACAAGGACGTGATTCAGAGCGCGGCATGCTGAAGCTGCGCGTGAGAGAACGCTGGCGACGGTTGCAGATAAGCGGCAGCGATCAGGTGGTGATGCTGCTGCTTTCAGTGATGGTCGGCTTGTGCATCGCGGCGGCGTACTGGACGGCCCACCCCAAGTCCGGGTGTATCCGCCTTGGGCGCGGTAATAGCGGGCCGATCAGTTGCGATCCGCAGGTCATTGCCGGTGAAGCGATGAACATCGTGCTGTTCAGCCTGCTGTTCGCGGTACCACTGCTCTACATACTTGGCCGGCTATTGGTGCAACTGTTCAGGCCGTTGAATGCGCCGCCGTGATGGAATGTTCAAGGCCAGCACACTGATCAACACGACCACCGCTGCGACTATCACCATCAGCGAAGGCTGCTCGCCGAGCAGCGAGGCCGCGATCAGCATGGCGCAGGGCGGGATCAGGTACAGCGCCATGGTTGCCCGGCTGACCTGCGTGTGGCTCAGTACAAAGGCCCAGCCCAGGTAGGCCAGGGCGCTGGGAAATACGCCCAGCATCAACACCGCCAGGTCTGCCTGCAGTGGCGCGGCCTTCACGGCGCCGGCCAGGCCCGGCAGATACACCAGCAGCAAGGCGGTGCCGGCCCAGATGGTGTAGCAGACCATGGTCAGGCCGTCGTACCGATGGCCATGAAGTTTCTGCAGGGTGAAGTAGATACTCCACGACAGCGCGGCCAACAGCACCAGCAGGCCGTGGGCGTTCAGTGCGCCTGGCCCGTGATCCCCGGCAACCACCATCGCCGCGCCAAGCATGCCCAGCACCAGGCAGCCCCAGTGCCAGGCGCTGGCCTTCTGACGCAGAACAAAACAGCCGATCAACAGGCTGAACAACGGTGTGGATTGCGCCAGCACACTGGATGCCCCGGCACTGATCCCGCGCTGGCCGAAGTTGATCGCCACATGGTGAGCAAACACTGCGAAAAAACCGAGCAGCATCAACAGCGGCAAGTCCTTGAGCCGGGGCAGGCTGATCCCTCGCCACAGTGCGACAAAGGCCATGAATACCGACGCCACGATAAACCGCGCCAAGGCCAGATGGCCCGGTTCGTAGCCTTGCAGGGCGATATGGATGCCCGTGGGTGAGTAGGCCCAGCACAGCACCACGAACAGGGTCGCCAGGACGATTTTCAGGGATTGGGCGCGTGGCATCGCAAGAGGCTCCGGGGGGGGCTGGGAGCTTCAGTATCAGAAAGGCCTATGCTCACCACAATCGACTTATACTGAGCGTATCGTTCACTTTGGGTGATGTATGGAGCTGATGCAGATTCGCATGTTCAAGACGGTCTACGACACCGGCAGCATCGCCCGTGCGGCCGAGGTGTTGCACTACGTGCCGTCGAACATCACTGCGCGGATCAAGGCGCTTGAACAAGAGCTGGGCGTGGCGCTGTTCTTTCGCCATGGTCGCGGTTTGAAGATCAGCCCGGCAGGCGAAACCTTCCTTGAATACGCCACCCAGATGCTCGCCCTGGTCGAAGCCTCGAAGGCCGCTCTGAGCCCGCAAGCCATGCCCAGCGGGCGCCTGCGTATCGGCGCCATCGAGTCCTCGGCCAGTGGCCGGCTTCCGCGGCTACTGGCCGAATACCATGCGCGCTTCCCGCAGGTATCACTGGAATTGAGCACGAGCACCTGGTCGCAACTGCTCGATGACGTGCTCAACCATCGCCTCGACGGGGCGATTGTCGCAGTGGAGGTCGAGCGGCCGTTGCTCAAGCGCACGCCCATGTACCAGGAAGACCTGGTGCTGATCGCGCCTGAATCGCTGGGGCCGATTCGCAGCGCTGAAGACCTGCAGGGCAAGGCTATCTTCATGTGGCCGGAAGGTTGCCCATACCGCGCGGCTCTGGAGCACTGGTTGCTCGAACAGGGGCAAAGACTGCCGATTGTCGGCATTGCCAGCTATGGCGCCATCGTCAGTTGCGTCAGTGCTGGCGCCGGAGTGTCGCTGGTGCCCAGGGGCATCTTCGAGCAATACCGCAAGGGCGCCGGCTGGAGCGGCCATGAGTTCGCCGAACTCAAGGCCATCAGCAACGCCTTCTACTGGCATGCCCAGGCAGCAAGGCATCCGGCCCGGGATGCCTTCGTGCAGATGCTGCGCGAGGGGTTGGCGCCGGACGCTATTCGATCGGGTACTTGAGCATCGCCGGATGCCCTTCGATCTTCTGCGCCAGACGCTGCACATGCGCATAGTCGCTGGCCGCAACCACCTCGGCGCATACGTACTGGGTGAACGACCAGGCCACCGCCGTGCTGATTTCTGCCTGGCTCAAGGGCAGGGTGGGGCACTTGCTCGGCTGTTCGGCGAGCAAGCCGTCGAGCCGCGCATACGCCGCCTGCAACTGCCCGGTCACCCGCTCCAGCCAGGGCGTGTGCAGCTTCTCTTGCGGGCGCAGGTTGTGCTCGTAGTAGATCTGCACCGACTTCTCACTGGCCGCCAGCGCCAGGCCGATCACCTGCAAATCGCTGGCGCGGGCCAGCGGGTCTTGTGGCAATAACTTTTTGGCGGGTACGGCCAGGGCTTCGAAGTAATCCAGAATCAGCGTCGAATCCATCAGCAGCGTGCCGTCGTCCAGCACCAGGCTCGGCGCCTTGACCACCGGATTGATCGCGGCGAACTCGGCAAAATTGCGAAACACCGACAGCGCCTGGTGTTCGAAGCTGATGCCGTACAGCTCCAGCGACACCGCGACGCGGCGCACGTAGGGGGAATCGAGCATGCCGATGAGTTTCATGACCACTCCAGTGAGAACAGGTTACGACCGAGTAAAAGTAGTCGAGTTTTTCCCGGTGTGGTTCGAAGTGTGGGCTTGGCAGCTCAGGTGTGCGCAGGGGAATGTTTCAGGCATTAAAAAGCCGGCTTGTGGCCGGCTTCCGGGGACGGGCTTGGCTAATTTTTGGTAAGCCGCAACCGCCTTAAAATCGTTGCTCCGGCGCTAGGGCCGGGAGGTGGCGGGCAAGCTGTGGGGTGCCGCGCCAGGGCCGCGGACGGGCTGGGCCGTCGGGCTAAATGTGCGGCGTAGCATACTGGGATTGGCCGGCGATGCCCAGCAAAAAATCACTGGCCGGTGCTCAGCCCGGGCGGCTGTCGCGCAGGTGGCCCCACCAGAATACCCAGCCCAGTACTTCCAGACGCTGGGTTTTCAGTTGTGCCGGGCTGTAGGTTTCGGTGGGGTATTCGTCGCTGTCCTGGCTGTGCAGGCGCAAGGCGCCGTTGGCGCGGCGGCTGAGGCTGTTGATGCGCAGGCGGCCGTTGTGCAGCAAGGCATAGATTTCGCCTTCGACCACCCGGGTCAGGCTGCGGTCGACGGCCAGGGTGGTGCCGCGTGGCAGCAGCGGGCTCATGTTGTGCCCGGGCATGCTCAGGCACAGGGCATCGCCCGGGTCGACGCCGACGGCGTCGAGGGCACGCAGCGGCAGGCGCAGGTAACGGTCTTCGACCGGTTTTAGCTGGCGGGTCTGGATGCTGTAGAACGGCACCTGGATGTCGTTGTAGCTGTGTGCCGCCAGCGCGCTGGCATCGGGGCCTTCGACGCCTGGGCGGGCGGCCTGGCTGTTGAGGCGCGGCAAGGGGTTGGGGTGCTTGGGGCCTTCGCCGTTGCGCAGCCAGCGGCTGCGCACGCACAGCAGTTCGGCGATTTCATCCAGCCGGGCCAGGGGCACGCCGCGCTTGAACCAGTTGTTGACGTGCTGCGGCGTAACCTTGCGCTGCGCGGCAAAGTCGGAAGGGGACAGGTTGCACTCGCTCAGGAGCGCTTTGAGACGATCACCGGATGTATTCATGAGGCCCGAGTTTAGTGGGCTTATCGGCTGCGGGAAATAAACGCAAAGTTCTTCTTTTGCCGGGGAATGTGATCGGTTTACAGGCGTTGGCTTAGGATGCTGTAGGAAATTTTTCAGCCAGACATAAAAAAACCCCGCGTGTGCGGGGCTTTTTGCTCAAGCGCTTGCTTAGCCTTTGTAAGCGGCAACCGACTTGGTGATCGCAGCGCGGGCGGCGTCAGCGCCATCCCAGCCTTCGATCTTGACCCACTTGCCTTTCTCGAGATCTTTGTAGTTCGCGAAGAAGTGCTCGATCTGCTGGATCAGCAGGGCTGGCAGGTCGGTGTATTCTTTGACGTCGACGTACAGTTGCGACAGTTTGTCGTGCGGTACGGCGATGACTTTGGCGTCGCCACCGCCGTCGTCGGTCATGTTCAGGATGCCGACCGGACGGGCGCGGATTACCGAGCCTGGCGCTACCGGGTACGGGGTAACAACCAGCACGTCGAGGGGGTCACCGTCGTCGGCCAGGGTGTTGGGGATGTAGCCGTAGTTGGCCGGGTAGAACATCGGGGTAGCCATGAAACGGTCAACGAACAGGCAGTCGCTGTCCTTGTCGATCTCGTATTTGATCGGCGCGTGGTTGGCTGGAATCTCGATGGCGACGTAGATGTCGTTCGGCAGGTCTTTGCCAGCCGGAATCTTGCTGTAGCTCATTGGGCAGTGCCCCCATGTTTGGCCAAAAATTGGTCGCGATTATAGGCACATTCCAGCGCGCTTGCCACGCCCGGGCGGATGTCCGGCAGGCTCAGTCCTGCGCGTCCTGGTAATGCGGGTGGTGGCGCTGCAACTGCTGCAGGCGGGCCAGCGGGTCCTGGCGGTAGAAGCCGCGCAATTGCTGGTACACCGCGGGGTAGGCGTCGTTGAGCAGGTCCGGGGCGCTGAAGAAGTATTCGCAGGTGACGGCGAAGAATTCTGCCGGGTTTTCCGCGGCATAGGGGTCGATGGCGGTTTCGGCGTCGGGGTTGCGGTCGAGCTGGGCGTTGAGGTCGTCAAAGGCCGCTTGCATGACCTGGGCCCAGTCGCTGACGCGCAGGTCACTGTGCAGCGGCGGCAGGCCGTTGGCATCGCCATTGAGCATGTCGAGCTTGTGCGCCAGTTCGTGGATCACCAGGTTGTAGCCTTCCCAGCCGCCACTGGCCAGCACGCCAGGCCAGGCCAGGATCACCGGGCCCTGCTGCCAGGCTTCGCCGCTGTGCTCGCCGTCCCATTCGTGCTCGATGCCGCTGGCGTCGCGATGGCGCTGGGGGCTTACGAAGTCGTCGGGGTAGAGGATGATTTCGTGAAAACCCTGGTACCAGTTCAGCTCGCCCAGGTGCAGCAGCGGCAGTTGCGCCTGGGCGGCAAGAAACAGCCGCTGCTCGCCGTCCAGCTCTACCCCGGGCAGGGCGGTCAGGTGCTTGTGATCGAGGAACAATACGCAGGCTTCACGCAGCCATTGGTCTTCTTCTTCACTCAGGCCATCGAGCATCGGCAGGCGCTCGCGCACCCGCTGCCAGCGCTGCGGGTCGAGCGGGTGTCGGGCCAGGGTGCGGCGACGGCGCCAGGCGCTCAGCGACCACATAAACCGGGCTTAGTGAACCTTGGCTTCGTTGCGGCCCATGCGGCTGCGCACGATGCCGATGATCATCGGCACCAGCGACAGCAGGATGATGGCGACGATCATCAGCGACAGGTTCTGCTTGATGAACGGCACGTTGCCGAAGAAGTAGCCGAGGGTGACCAGGCCGCCTACCCAGAGCACGGTGCCGGCGACGCTGAAACCGAGGAAACGCGGGTAGTGCATTTTGGCGATGCCGGCGACGAACGGCGCAAAGGTGCGCAGGATCGGCAGGAAGCGCGCCAGGGTCACGGTCTTGCCGCCATGACGCTCATAAAAGTCGTGGGTCTGCTGCAGGTAGTCGCGGCGGAAGATCTTCGAGTTGGGGTTGCGGAACAAGCGTTCGCCTGCTGTTCGGCCAATCACGTAATTGGTGCTGTCGCCCAGGATTGCCGCCGCCATCAGCAGGCCGCCGAGCAGCACCGGGTCCATACCGCCGCCTGCGGCCACGGCGCCGGCGATGAACAGCAGGGAGTCACCCGGCAGGAACGGCATGACCACCAGACCGGTCTCGCAAAAGATCACCAGGAACAGGATCGCGTAGATCCACGGGCCGTAGTTGTTGACCAACAGGTCCAGGTAAGCGTCGAGATGCAGAATAAGGTCCAGCGGGTTGAAATCCATGTACAGCACCTTGTGTTCTTGACCCGGGCGACGGGCTTGCGATGACTGGCAGTGCGAATGCGGACGGTCGCTACCCGGAAGATGGGTAAAGTTTCACACACAATGAAGAGGCGCATTATACGGCCACGAACAGATTGTGCCTGCGCAGTTTGTAGCGGCGGATGTCGAATGAATGTGAACGGCAGGCGTCGCGCCTGCCGTTGCGCCCGGATCAGTCCGAGTTGATAGGCAGGATGTAGCTCTTGAACTCGGTGTCTTCGTGAAAACCGATGGATTCGTAGGTTTTCATCGCCACTTCGTTGTCGCTGCTGGTCGATACCCGCAGGCGCACGGCGTTGGTTTCCTTGGCCAGCTTCTTGGCTTCGCGCATCAGGTGGTCGGCCACCAGCATGCGCCGGGAGTCTTCGGCGACGTAGATGTCGTTGAGGATCCACACGCGCTTGAGCGACAGCGACGAGAAGCTCGGGTAGAGCTGGCAAAAGCCCATCAGTTTGCTGTCGTCATCGTCCGGCAGGGCCAGGTAGATGGTCGACTCGCCACGTTCCAGGCGTTTTTTCAGGAACGAGCGCGAGGAATCCGGGTAGGGCAGCTGGCCGTAGAACTCGCGGTATTTGACGAACAGCGGGGCAAGCAGGTCCAGATGTTCCAGGGTTGCTTTGATGATTCGCATAAGCAGGCCTCAGGGTCCATGGGAGTTTGCGGCGAATCGCCGGCAGCCTTGGCAGATGCTGCCTGAAAGCAATTAGAAAGCGCAATCTACGATCTCAAGGTTTACTCAACAGGAAATTTCCGCTTTTCGGCGTATCGGTGTCTGACTCAAGGGTTTGCACCTGGGCTTCATCCTTCAGATTGACCCCCGACAACTGCCGCCGACAGGCCTCGCGCATCAGGTACAGCAGGCGGTGGGCGGCCATGCCGTAGCTCAGGCCTTCCAGGCGCACGTTGGAGATGCAGTTGCGGTAGGCGTCGGTGAGGCCGACCTTGGGGTTGTAGGTGAAGTACAGCCCGAGGCTGTCCGGCGAGCTCAAGCCCGGGCGTTCGCCGATCAGGATCACGGTCATTTTCGCCCCGAGCAGCTCGCCCACTTCATCGGCCACCGCCACCCGGCCTTGTTCGACCAACACCACCGGAGAGGTCGACCAGCCGTCGGCGGCGCTCTGTTCTTCCAGGCGGGCGAGAAACGGCAGGGTATGGCGATGCACGGCCAGGGCCGAGAGGCCGTCGGCAACGACGATGGCCAAATCGACGCCGCCGGGGTTGGCCTGGGCGTGTTCGCGCAGCCGTTGTGCTGAATCTTCGTGCAGGCGGCGCCCCAGATCGGGGCGTTGCAGGTAGCTGTGACGATCGGCGGCGGCGCTGTGCAGCAGCAGGCTTTCACGTCCGCGCTCGCTCAATTGCTGGCGCAGGCCTGCATGGTCGAAGGCCAGGTGCACGGCGTCGCGGGCCTGGGCGTGGGCGAACTGAAAGTCCAGCTGGGCGCCGGTCGGCAGGCTGGTGCCGGTGCGGCCCAGGGCGATGCGCGCCGGGGTCAGGCGGCGCAGTTCCAGCCAGGGATTGGCGCTGTTGTCGTGTTGGGGAGTATTGGCCATAGTCGACTCGCTTATCCCAGTTGCGCCAGGGCCTGGCGGAAGGCCGGTGGCAGGTTGTCACCGAAACGCACCCGGCCGTCGGCCTGGGTGAAGATGCCCATGCGCGCCAGCCAGCTTTCGAACTCCGGCGCAGGCTTGAGGCCCAGGGTCTGGCGGGCGTAGAGCGCATCATGGAATGAAGTGGTCTGGTAGTTGAGCATGATGTCGTCGGAGCCGGGGATGCCCATGATGAAGTTGATACCGGCCACACCCAGCAGGGTCAGGAGCATGTCCATGTCGTCCTGGTCGGCTTCGGCATGGTTGGTGTAGCAGATGTCGCAGCCCATGGGCACGCCCAGCAACTTGCCGCAGAAGTGGTCTTCAAGCCCGGCGCGAATGATCTGCTTGCCGTTGTACAGGTACTCCGGGCCGATGAAGCCGACCACGGTGTTGACCAGAAACGGCTTGAAGTGACGGGCCACGGCGTAGGCGCGGGTTTCGCAGGTCTGCTGGTCGACGCCATGGTGGGCGTTGGCCGAGAGGGCGCTGCCCTGGCCGGTCTCGAAGTACATCAGGTTCTGCCCGAGGGTGCCGCGGTTGAGGCTCAGACCTGCGTCGTAACCCTCCTTGAGCACATTGAGGTTGATGCCGAAGCTGGCGTTGGCCGCTTCGGTGCCGGCAATCGACTGGAACACCAGGTCCAGCGGCACGCCGCGGTTGATCGCCTCGATCGAGGTGGTCACGTGGGTCAGCACACAGGCCTGGGTGGGGATGTCATAGCGCTGGATGATGGCGTCGAGCATCTCCAGCAGGGCGCAGATCGAGGCAATGCTGTCGGTGGCCGGGTTGATGCCGATCATCGCATCGCCATTGCCGTAGAGCAGGCCGTCGAGAATGCTCGCGGCAATCCCGGCCGGCTCGTCGGTCGGGTGGTTGGGCTGCAGGCGGGTCGACAGGCGCCCGCGCAGGCCCATGGTGCCGCGAAAGCGGGTGACCACGCGGATCTTCTGCGCCACCAGCACCAGGTCCTGCACGCGCATGATTTTCGACACGGCCGCAGCCATTTCCGGGGTCAGCCCCGGGGCCAGGGCACGCATGCTGTCTTCATCGGCGGCTTCGCTGAGTAGCCAGTCACGCAGCCCGCCGACGGTCAGGTGGCTGACGGCGGCAAAGGCATTGGCATCATGGGTGTCGATGATCAGCCGGGTGACTTCATCGTCTTCGTAGGGGATCAGCGCTTCAGTCAGAAAATGCTTGAGCGGGATGTCGGCCAGGGCCATCTGCGCCGCCACCCGTTCGCCGTCGTTGCTGGCGGCGACACCGGCGAGAAAGTCACCCGAACGCGCCGGGCTGGCCTTGGCCATGACTTCCTTGAGGCTGTCGAAACGGTAGGTCTGGTTGCCTGCCGTGTGAACAAAACTTGCCATACAGACTCTCCAGAACGCCGCAGGGCTGGCCTGCGGCGTAGGTGGCGTTGATCAGTGCAGGGCCTCTTCGGCCTTCTGGATCGCGGCGAATTCTTCTTCCGGGGTCCCGGCGACCAGGTGGTGCGGCTGTAGAAAGCAAAGTAGGCAATCAATACCGCATAAATCGCCGCGGCGCCAATCACTACCCGTGGGTCGACCAGAAAGCCGGCCACCACCGCGATGCAGGCCAGCACCAGGGCCACGCCCGAAGTGAAGATGCCGCCCGGGGTGCGATACGGCCGCTCCATTTTCGGCCGGCGGATGCGCAGGGTGATGTGCGCGGCCATCATCAGTACATAAGACAGCGTAGCGCCGAACACCGCGACCAGGATCAGCAGGTCGCCCTGGCCGGTCAGCGACAGGCCAAAGCCGATGATCCCGGGGATCACCAGGGCCAGTACCGGCGCTTTGCTCTTATTGGTTTCCGAGAGCTTGCGTGGCAAGTAGCCGGCACGCGACAAAGCAAAAATCTGCCGCGAATAGGCGTAGATAATCGAGAAAAAGCTGGCGATCAGGCCGGCCAGGCCCACCAGGTTGACGAAACCGCCCATCCAGGTCGAACCGCCGTAGGCTTTCGACAGCGCCTCCACCAACGGGTTACCGGAGGCTTTGAGCGCCTCGGCACCGGCACCACCCGGTCCGACCACCAGGATCAGCAGGGCAAAGGCCAGCAGCACCAGCATGGCGCCGATCAGGCCGCGGGGCAGGTCGCGCTTGGGGTTCTTGGTTTCTTCGGCAGCCAGCGGCACACCTTCGACGGCGAGGAAGAACCAGATCGCGTAAGGGATCGCCGCCCATACCCCGACATAGCCGAACGGCAGGAAGCTGCTGGCGCCGACGGCGTCGGTCTGGGCAATATCGAACAGGTTGTTGACGTCGAAGTGCGGCACCATCGCCACCAGGAACACGCCCAGGGCAATGGCGGCCACGGCGGTGATGATGAACATCAGCTTGAGCGCTTCACCGACCCCAAAAATGTGGATGCCGATGAAGATGATGTAGAAGGCCAGGTAGATCATCCAGCCGCCGATGCCGAACAGCGACTGGCAGTAGGCGCCGATGAACACGGCAATGGCCGCCGGGGCAATCGCGTATTCGATGAGGATCGCCGTGCCGGTGAGAAACCCGCCCCAGGGCCCGAAGGCGCTGCGGGCAAAACCGTAGCCACCACCGGCGGTAGGGATCATCGACGACAGCTCGGCCAGCGAGAAGCACATGCACAGGTACATGGTCGCCATCAGCAAGGTGGCGAGGAACATGCCGCCCCAGCCACCCTGGGCCAGGCCGAAGTTCCAGCCGGCATAGTCGCCGGAAATCACGTAGGCAACGCCCAGGCCCACCAGCAATACCCAGCCGGCGGCGCCCTTTTTCAGTTCACGTTGTTGGAAATAGTCGGAGCCGACCTTTTCGAAGTCGACAGAAGAGCCTGCCGGCACGCTGCCGGTATGATCGCTTGGCATAGGATTCACCTGTTGTTTTTATCAATACCGGCGGGTGCCGGTTTGTCTGGTGATGGTCTTGCAGGAAGCGAGCCAGCGCGGCCCGGGTTCGAAGCCGCGCTGTATCTCGTTTAGAAGAAGCCCAGCGGGTTGATGTCGTAGCTGACCAGCAGGTTTTTGGTTTGCTGGTAGTGATCGAGCATCATCTTGTGGGTTTCACGGCCGACGCCGGACTTTTTGTAGCCACCGAACGCGGCGTGGGCCGGGTACAGGTGGTAGCAGTTGGTCCAGACGCGACCGGCCTTGATGCCGCGGCCCATGCGGTAGGCGCGGTTGATGTCGCGGGTCCAGACTCCGGCGCCGAGGCCGAACTCGGTGTCGTTGGCAATCGCCAGGGCTTCGGCTTCGTCCTTGAAGGTGGTGATGCTCACCACCGGGCCAAAGATTTCTTCCTGGAACACGCGCATCTGGTTGGTGCCCTTGAGCAGGGTCGGCTGGATGTAATAGCCGGTCGACAGGCTGCCTTCGAGTTTTTCCACCTTGCCGCCGGTGAGCAGTTCGGCGCCTTCCTTCTCGGCGATTTCCAGGTACGAGAGGATCTTGTCGAACTGTTGCTCGGAGGCCTGGGCGCCGACCATGGTGTCGGTGTCCAGCGGGTCGCCGCGCTTGATCTGCTTGATCTTCTTCATCACCTCTTGCATGAACGCCGGGTAGATCGACTCCTGCACCAGTGCTCGCGATGGGCAGGTGCACACTTCGCCCTGGTTGAAGAATGCCAGCACCAGGCCTTCGGCGGCTTTCTCGATGAAGCTCTGCTCGGCCTGCATGATGTCTTCGAAGAAGATGTTCGGCGACTTGCCGCCCAGTTCGACGGTCGACGGAATAATGTTTTCGGCGGCGCATTTCATGATGTGCGAACCGACCGGGGTAGAGCCGGTAAAGGCGATCTTGGCGATGCGCTTGCTGGTGGCCAGGGCTTCACCGGCTTCGCGGCCATAGCCTTGCACCACGTTGAGCACGCCAGGCGGCAGCAGGTCGCCGATCACCTCCAGCAGTACGCTGATGCCCAGCGGGGTTTGCTCGGCCGGCTTGAGTACCACGCAGTTGCCGGCGGCCAGGGCCGGGGCGAGTTTCCACGCGGCCATCAGGATCGGGAAGTTCCACGGGATGATCTGGCCGACCACACCCAGTGGTTCATGGATGTGGTAGGCAACGGTGTTGCCGTCGATTTCGGCGGCGCTGCCTTCCTGGGCGCGCAGGCAACCGGCGAAGTAGCGGAAATGGTCGGCAGCCAGCGGGATGTCAGCGTTGAGGGTTTCGCGGATGGCCTTGCCGTTGTCCCAGGTTTCGGTGATGGCCAGCAGTTCGAGGTTCTGTTCGATACGGTCGGCGATTTTCAGCAGGATCAGCGAACGTGCCTGCACCGAGGTTGTGCCCCAGGCATCAGCGGCGGCGTGGGCGGCATCCAGGGCTTTTTCGATGTCTTCGGCAGTCGAGCGGGGGAATTCGGCGATCAGCTGGCCGTTCACCGGCGAGGTGTTTTCGAAGTACTGGCCTTTGACTGGGGCAACGAACTCGCCACCGATGTAGTTCCCGTAACGGCTCTTGAAGGAAACCTTGGCGCCTTCGGTACCGGGATGTGCATAACGCATGATGTTTCTCCTGGCTATTGTGCTTGTTGGGGAGGATGTAAAGCATAGAGCAAGGGTTGGGCCAGTGTGGCCGACCCCAGTTAAATCAAGGGCTTGGCAGGTTTTTACGCAGGTGCAGGAAGGGCGCTGTAGCAGCGCCGGTACAGCCTGGGTGACACTTTGTACCGTTGCTGACACAAAGCGTGACCCGGCGGTCAAGCCAGCATTGCATTGCGCCGACGGGTGGAGGATGCTGGGCTTATCTCGTCTGCGGAGAACAATAAAAAGTGCAGAGCAATCACCTTAGCCGGCATGCCCGGCAAGTCCTCACCGTGACCCAGGGTAAGGCCCTGGCACAGGGCCCCGGCAGCGATCCGTCGATTGCCCGTTCCTGGCTGCGTTGCCTTGAGGACTATCACCTGGATCCGGCCCAGAGCATGGCCCCGACCGTGCTCGAGCACGGCCGCGTGCTGGAAAGCCGCGAGCGCTTGCAGCAGGTACTGCAGATCGCCGGCAACGAGATGAACAGCCTGCACCAGCAGCTGTCCGGTGCCGGCCATGCGGTGCTGCTCACCGATGCCCGCGGGGTCATCCTCAATTGCGTCACCGCGCCTACCGAACGGCGCATCTTCGAGCGCGCCGGGCTGTGGCTGGGTGCCGACTGGAGCGAGGCACGTGAAGGTACCAACGGCATCGGCACCTGCCTGGTCGAGCGCCAGGCGGTAACCATCCACCAGGATGAGCACTTTCGTGGCCGTCATACCGGCCTGACCTGCTCGGCCAGCCCGGTGTTCGACCCGCACGGCGAGTTGCTGGCGGTGCTCGATGTATCGTCTGCCCGCGCTGATGTTTCGCGCCAGAGCCAGTTTCACACCATGGCGCTGGTCAACCTCTCGGCGAAGATGATCGAGAGCAGCTACTTTTTGCGCTATTTCGATAACCAGTTCCTCCTGCGCTTTCATCTGCAGGCCGAATCGGTAGGGATGTTCAGCGAAGGGCTGCTGGCCTTTGATGGCGACGGGCGGATCTGCGCGGTCAACCAGAGCGCCTTGAACCTGCTGGGCACCATCCGTGGCGGTGTGCTCGGCAAGCCTGTGGATATGTTCTTCGATTGTGCGCAGGATGAGTTGTTCAGCCGCGCCACTGCCCAGGCCAACACCAGTTGGCCATTACGCACCCGCGATGGCCGGGTATTGTTCGCCAGTCTGCGCGGCCAGGTGCGTTCGCTGCCGCCGGCAGCGGCGCCGTTTGTTGCCCCGGCGAAAACCTCGCAGCCCGGTGGTATCTGCCTGGTCGATCCGGCCCTGCAGAACGATTTTCGCCGGGCCGTTCGTGTGTTCGAACGCGATGTGCCATTGCTGCTGCGCGGCGAGACCGGCTGCGGCAAGGAGGCCTTCGCCAAAGCCGTGCACCAGGCCAGCCAACGCAGCAGCAAGGCGTTTGTTGCGCTTAACTGTGCGTCGATCCCCGAGAGCCTGATCGAGAGCGAGTTGTTCGGCTATCGCGGCGGCAGTTTTACCGGGGCGCGCAAAGAGGGCATGCGCGGCAAGCTGCAGCAGGCCGACGGTGGCACGCTATTGCTCGACGAGATCGGCGACATGCCGCTGGCCCTGCAGACCCGTTTGCTCCGGGTGCTGGAAGACCGCATGGTGGTGCCCATCGGCGGCGAACCGCAGGCCGTCAACGTGCGCATCATCAGCGCCAGCCACCGCAACTTGCTCGAGCGGGTCGAGGATGGCAGTTTCCGCGAAGACCTTTACTACCGTCTCAACGGCCTGGAAATCGATCTGCCGGCCTTGCGCGAGCGCAGCGACAAGTCGCAGTTGCTCGACTTCATCCTGGCCGAAGAGGCCGGTGAGCAAAGCGTAAGCCTGGACCCTGCGGCGCGCCGGGCGTTGCTCGATTTCGCCTGGCCGGGCAACGTGCGCCAGCTGCGCAACGTCCTGCGTACCTTGGTGGCGCTGAGCGAAGAGGGGCACATCGAGTTTGCCGACCTGCCGGCGGTCGTTCGCCAGCCGCCGGCACTTATCAAAAGCTCCTCACCTGTGGATAACCCCGCGTCGCTGCTGGACAGCGCCGAGCGCAACGCCTTGCTGGCAGTGCTGGAGCAGCAGCGCTGGCACATGACCCATGTCGCCGCGCAGTTGGGGGTTAGCCGTAATACCTTGTATCGAAAACTTCGCAAACACGGCATCGCCCGGGACGCCTGAGCGAAACACAGGATGCGATTTGTCGCGCCCTAGGCTACCCTGCCTCGACGTTTTGCGAGGTCGATCATGCACATTCATATTCTCGGTATTTGCGGCACTTTCATGGGTTCGCTGGCCGTGCTGGCCAAGGAGCTTGGCCATCGGGTCACCGGCTCCGATGCCAACGTCTACCCACCGATGAGCACCCAGCTTGAAGCCCAGGGCATCGAACTGACCCAGGGCTATGACGCCGCCCAACTGGACCCGGCGCCCGACCTGGTGGTGATCGGCAACGCCCTGTCGCGGGGCAACCCGGCAGTCGAGTACGTACTGAACAAGGGCCTGCCCTACGTGTCGGGCCCGCAGTGGCTGGCCGACCACGTGCTGCAAGGCCGCTGGGTGCTGGCGGTTGCCGGAACCCATGGCAAGACCACCACCAGCAGCATGCTTGCCTGGGTGCTGGAGCACGCCGGCATGAGCCCGGGCTTCCTGATCGGCGGCGTGCCGCAGAATTTCTCGGTCTCGGCGCGCCTGGGCGGCACGCCGTTCTTCGTGGTCGAGGCCGACGAATATGACAGCGCCTTCTTCGACAAGCGCTCGAAGTTCGTGCACTACCGTCCCCGTACCGCGATCCTCAATAACCTTGAGTTCGATCATGCGGATATCTTCCCTGACCTGGCCGCCATCGAGCGACAGTTCCACCACTTGGTGCGAACCATTCCAAGCGAAGGCCTGGTGATCCATCCGACCACCGAGCCGGCCCTTGAGCGCGTGATCAAGATGGGCTGCTGGACGCCGGTGCAGACCACCGGTGAAGGCGGGCAGTGGCAGGTCAAACTGCTCAGCGCCGACGGTTCGCGTTTCGAAGTCAGCTTCGAAGGCGCAACCCAGGGCGTGGTCGAGTGGGAGCTGACCGGCCAGCACAACGTCGCCAACGCCCTGGCTACTTTGGCGGCTGCACGTCATGTCGGCGTGGTACCGGCCATGGGTATTGCCGCATTGAGCGCGTTCAAGAGCGTCAAGCGGCGGATGGAAAAGGTCGCTGAAGTACAGGGCGTGACCATCTATGACGACTTCGCTCACCACCCGACCGCTATCGCCACCACCCTCGACGGCTTGCGCAAACGCATCGGCGATGCTCCGCTGATTGCCGTGATCGAGCCGCGCTCCAACTCGATGAAGCTCGGCGCCCACCGCGATGGCCTGCCCGAGAGCGTCAACGATGCCGACCAGGTGATCTGGTACGCACCGCCGAACCTGGGCTGGGACCTGGCCGCCACCGCCGCCGAATGCAAGGTGCCGGCTGTGGTGGCCGACAGCCTTGAAGCGATCATCGAACGGGTCAAGAGCCAGGCCAAGCCCGGCACCCAGGTGGTGATCATGAGCAATGGCGGCTTCGGCGGCCTGCACGGCAAGCTGGCCGAGGCGCTGAAATGAGCGGGCCGGAACGCATCACCCTGGCCATGACCGGGGCTTCGGGGGCGCAGTATGGGCTGCGCCTGCTCGATTGCCTGGTGCGCGAAGACCGCGAGGTGCATTTTCTGATCTCCAAGGCCGCGCAACTGGTGATGGCCACCGAGACTGATGTGTTGCTGCCGGCCAAACCGCAAGCCATGCAAGCCTTCCTCACCGAGTACACCGGCGCTGCCGCCGGGCAGATCCGCGTGTATGGCAAGGAAGACTGGATGTCGCCGGTCGCCTCGGGCTCCGGCGCGCCGGCGGCGATGGTGGTGGTGCCATGCTCGACCGGGACCTTGTCGGCGATTGCCACCGGCGCCTGCAACAATCTGATCGAGCGGGCTGCAGACGTTACCCTGAAGGAGCGTCGGCAGTTGATCCTGGTGCCGCGTGAGGCACCGTTCTCGACCATCCACCTGGAGAACATGCTCAAGCTGTCGAACCTGGGCGCGGTGATCCTGCCGGCGGCGCCGGGCTTTTATCATCAGCCGCAAACCATCGACGACCTGATCGACTTTGTTGTCGCACGGATCCTCAACCTGCTGAACATTCCCCAGGACATGCTGCCGCGTTGGGGCGAGCATCATCTGGGCGCGGATGAATGAAGCGCCTGCTGGGCGTGATGCTGCTGTGCGTGATGGCTAGCGGTTGCGCCAGCGTGCGCACCCTGGATGCGGCCAAACCGGGGGCGCCGGTGGTATATGCCGGTACGCGCCTGGATCTGTATGCGTTGCAGGGCGGTTGTTGCGCCATTGACCGCTTTGGCGCCGAGGCGCCGAAGTATCCCGGGCTGGACCTGCCGGGCAGTGCCTTGCTTGATACCGTGCTGCTACCGCTGTCGGTATTGACCGCGCTGGGGATTGGCTTTCAGGCGACGGGCGGGTTGTAGCGGCTGGCCTGATCGCGGGGCAAGCCCGCTCCCACACACTCTGTGGGAGCGGGCTTGCCCCGCGATTGCTACTTGCCCAACCGGCGCAATTCATCCGACTCGACAATCCGGATCCCGTCCTGCTCTTCCAGCGCCAAACGCCACAGCGCCCTGGCCAGTTGGCAGGCCTCGATGCCCCGGTACTTGCCCGGGATCAGCTTCGACAGCGGCCCGGCCAAGCGTTCCGACATCCGCGGTTCGATGCGGTCACCCAGCAGCAGCGAAGGCCGGGCGATGGTCAGTTGCGGCCAGTCCTGGGCCTTCAATGCGGCCTCCATTTCGCCTTTGACCCGGTTGTAGAAGATCGGCGATCTGCGGTCGGCGCCCAGGGCGCTGACCACCAGCAGGTGCCGCGCGCCCATCTCCCGGGCGCGTTTGCCGAAGGCGACGACCATGTCCAGGTCGACCGCGCGAAAGGCCGGCTCTGACCCTGCCTGCTTGATCGTGGTGCCCAGGCAGCAGAAGGCGATGTCGACGCGACCTGCCAGTTGCGGGAGGAACACCGCCGGGTCACCCACCGGGTTTTCCAGGTGCGGGTGTTCGGCCAGTGGGCGACGGGTGGGGGCCAATACGCGGCTGACGGTGGGCTCGTTGAGCAGCCGATCAAGTAAGTGTTCACCGGTAAGACCGGTGGCTCCGGCAAGCAGGATGTGCTGAGGCGTCAAGTACATGATGTCTCTCCCTTGATACAGTCAGCTTAGTGGTTGCCAGCATTTTTTGCATGCTCGGCCTGTTGCTTGCCCGCATCACTTTGCAAGGCTTTGCGCGCTTGTTGCTGGCGCAGGCGCTGCCAGTGATCGAGTACGCCCTTGGGTGCCCAGATCTGCGGCTCGGAGGCATCGAAGCCTTCAATGGCCTCGCGCTCGGAGACGCTGGCGCTGGCCCGCTCGAAGGCCTGCTGCAGGTCGTCGGTCTGGTTCAGGGCCTGGGCGAACAGGGCGTCGCCAAAGTAGGTGAAGTCGGCTTCTTCGGAGCAGCCGAACGACACCCGGTCGGCGCGCGAGGCGGTCATGATCAGAGTCCGCTCGTCTTTGAGCGGGGCGATATAGCCGCCTGAATAACAGGCCGAGATGACAATGATCTTGTCGCGGTCTTTCAAGGGCGCCAGGGTCGTGGCCAGGGCATCGGCGGGCAGGTCTGCCAGTTGCAGGCGCGGCTGGTCGAGTACCAGTTCGTGCTCGTGGCTGCCGTGGCTGGTCAGGTAGATGAACACCAGGTCTTCCGGGCCGCTGCGTTCGGCCAGGGTGCGCACGGCGCGGGCAAGGTTCTCGCGGGTGGCCATGGGCCGGTCGCTGAGGTGGTCGCGGTGGTTGACCAGGCTGATCTGGCCGACCGCGCCAAAGCGGCTCTTGAGCATGTTGCTGACGTAATCGGCCTCGCGCAGGAACACGCTCTGTTTGCCATCGCCCCCCAGGGCCAGGCTGTAGAGTTCGATGTCCGGGGTCGAGGCCGGCACCTTGGCCAGCGCTTGGTCGAGCAGGCCGCCCTGGTTGAGCAGCGCCAGTTCCAGCGGGTCGGGCAGCAGTTTGCCGTGCTCGTCGCGCACGCGCTGGCCATTGAGCCACTGGCCGCTTTCATTGCGCCCGTCGAGCAGGGTCAGGCGGCCGTTGCCCTGGTAGGTGTCGTTCTCGAAGCCGCCGACATAGACACTGCCGTCCGGCAACTGTAGGCGCCCGTTACCGGAAAACCGCCAGTCGCGAAAATAACCCTTGTAGTGGCTGCCGTCGCTGCCGATCAGCTCGCCCTTGCCGCTGAGCGAGCCGTCCTTGAACTGGCCGATCCACACGTCACCATCAGTGTTTTCGTAACGGCCGCGGCCTTCCAGGCGGTTGTCATGGAAGGCACCGATGTACTGGTCGCCTTCGGCGCTGTTGAAGGTACCGCTGCCTTCGAGCTGGCCGTTGACGAAACGGCCGCTGAACTGGTTGCCGCTGGCGTCGCTGCGGATGCCTTCGCCATTGGGTTTGCCGCGGGCGAACAGGCCCTGGTACTGGCTGCCGTCAGCCAGTTCGAGATGGCCGGCGCCGTGGTACTGGTCGTCCTTGAACTGGCCACGGTAAAGCAGGCCGGGTTCCTTGAGGGTGCCTTCGCCGTCGCGGCGGCCGAGCTTGAACCCACCGGTGTAGCTGCTGCCCGGTGTTTTCAGGGTGCCCAGGCCGTGGAACAGGCCCTGCTGGAACCCGCCGCGGTAGACCTCGCCATTGCTACCATGCCATTCACCCTGGCCATGCCACTGGCCATTGAGGAAGTTGCCCTTGTACCAACTGCCGTTGGGGTAGTCGATGCGCCCGGCACCTTGCAGCAGGCCGTCGACCACCTCGCCCCGATAGCGGCCGCCATCGGGCAGGCGCGCATCGGGCGGCGACAGGGGTTCGCCGTCACCGCAAGCGGCCAGTAGCAGGGTCAGGGCAAGGGGAACGAGTGGGCGCATGGCGGGGTCCGGACAAGTGAGGCCCCGAGTATGCCGTAGAACGCGGGGGGTGAAACAGTCGCCAGGACGGTTTCACCCAGTGCCTGGCTCAGATGAAGCAGAGCGACAGCGGTTCGGCGATATAGGCAGGTTTTTCCTGGCCTTCGATTTCCAGGGTGGCGGTGACCTTGAGCAGCCACTGTCCGGGTTTCTTCTCGGTCACCTCGGCCAGATCGACCTTGAGCCGCACCTTGCTGTCGACTTTCACCGGCTGGATGAAACGCACGCTGTCCAGGCCATAGTTGACGGCCATTTTCAGGCCTTCAGGCACAACCAGAATGCCTTCCATCAACTTGGGGATCAGCGACAGGGTGAGAAAGCCGTGAGCGATGGTACTGCCAAATGGCGTTTTTGCCGCCTTGTCCGGGTCGACATGGATGAACTGAAAGTCGCCTGTCGCCTCGGCAAACAGGTTGATGCGCTGTTGATCGATGGTCAGCCATTCGGAACGTCCCAGTTCCTTTCCAACGTACTGCGAAAGCTCTGCAACAGGTACATAGGGCATTGTGACTCTCCAGATTGTCTTTGGTTTTGTTATGACTTCGGCAGATTCGAAAGTCTAAGATCAGCACGCCTGCAGGAAGTGGTCAAGTCGGCGAAGATCGGCTTATAGCCCGGTCGTTAGCGTGCTTATAATGGCCGCCAGGCCTCAAGGAGATGCTTATGCTGTTGCGTGGTTTGACCTGGCTGGTGCTGTTCCAGTTGCTCGGAACGGCGATCAATCACCTGGTGGTGCCGATCCTCCCCGGGCCGATCATCGGCCTGCTGTTGCTGCTGGTGTACCTGATGCTGCGTGGCGAGGTGGGCGCGCCCCTGAGCGAGGCGGCCAACAGCCTGCTGCGCTACTTGCCACTGCTGCTGGTGCCGCCGGCGGTGGGGGTAATGGTCTATGCCGCGGATATCGCCGCCGACTTCTGGGCCATCGTCGGCGCCCTGGTGCTGTCGGCGCTGCTCACCCTGGTGTTCGTCGGCGTGCTGATGCACAAGCTGATGGCCCGCCAGGGCAGCCATGAGGAGCAGCCATGAGCCTGGACTGGAGCGGCGCCGTCAACGCCGTCATTCACCATCCGCTGTTTGGCATCGGCATCACCCTGGGCGCCTACCAGCTGGTGCTGGCGGCCTACGAGAAAACCCGCTGGATCTTCCTGCAGCCGGTGCTGGTGTCGATGCTGGTAGTCATTGGCGTACTGCTGGGCTGTGGCCTGACTTACAGCGAATATCGCAAAAGCACCGAGATCATGAACATCCTCCTGGGCCCGGCGACCGTGGCCCTGGCGGTGCCGCTCTATCTCAACCTGCGGCGCATTCGCCAGCTGTTCTGGCCGACCTTTACTACGCTGGTAATCGGAGGGGTGTTCGCCACCGGCGCCTGCCTGTTGCTGGGCTGGTGGTTTGGCGCCGAGCACATGATCCTGATGACCATGGCGCCAAAATCGGTGACCTCGCCGATTGCCATGCTGGTGGCCGAGCAGATTGGCGGCGTGGCCGCGCTGGCGGCGGTGTTCGTGTTGATCACCGGGGTGATCGGGGCGATTTTCGGCCCGGCGCTGCTGTCGCGTTGTGGTGTGCACAGCCCTGAAGCGCGCGGCATGGCTTTAGGCGTGACTGCGCATGCGGTTGGTACTTCGGTAGCGCTGCAGGAAAGTGAAGAATGCGGGGCCTTCGCGGCCCTGGCGATGAGCCTGATGGGGGTTGCCACGGCGGTATTCCTGCCACTGGCGGTTAGCCTGGTTGCTTGAGGAGTTGCAATGACGTTACCCCTGTTTCCGCTCAATACCGTGCTGTTCCCGGGCTGCTTTCTCGATCTGCAGATATTCGAGGCGCGTTACCTGGACATGATTGGTCGCATCATGAAGCAGGGCGGCGGTTTTGGCGTGGTGTGCATCCTTGAGGGCGAGCAGGTTGGCGCTGCGCCCAGCGGTTTCTCGCAGGTTGGCTGCGAGGCGCTGATTCGCGATTTTCAGCAGCAGGACAACGGCCTGCTGGGGATTCGGGTCGAAGGCACCCGGCGCTTTCGTGTCGGGCCGTTCGAGGTGCAGAAGGACCAGTTGCTGGTCGCTGATGTGTCGTGGCTGCCGGAGCTTGCCGACGAGCCGCTGGAAGATGACCATCACGACTTGCTGGCGCTGCTGCAAGCCCTGGGCGAGCACCCGATGGTCGAGGCGCTGGGCATGCCGGTGACGGTCCAGGGCCAGCAGGCCCTGGCCAACCAGCTCGCCTACCTGCTGCCGTTCGTTGAAGAAGATAAACTCGACCTGCTGGCCATCGACTCACCGCACAAGCGCCTGGAGGCTATCCAGGCGCTGCTTGACCGGCTGCAAGGCGAGCTGTTCGCCTGATGCCTCAGTACTGGTAGCGCAGCAAGGCGTGCGGCAGCGAGTGCAGGGCGAAGAACGCCAGCAGGGCGACGCAGGCCGGCAGGATCAGCCACCAGACCCGTAGCGGCAGGGCGGTGAGCGGTTGCCGGTATTGGGTCAGGGTCAGGCTGGTAGCGCACACGCAGCAGGCGAGCATGGCGCCGGCGAGGATGTCGGTCGGCCAGTGCGCCCCCAGGTACACCCGTGACAGCGCGATCGCCAGTGCCGGAATGCAACCCAGCATGATCCAGGTCAGGCGCATGCGCGGCGGCTGCCCGCGCCCGGCCAGCACCGCCAGTACCAGGAAGAACGCAAACGACGCCGAGCTGTGGCCGCTGGGCATGCTGTAGGTGGTCAGCGGATCAGTGAGTACCTCCGGGCGCGCCCGGGCAAACAGCCACTTGAGGCTGCCATTGGCCAGGGCCGTGCCGATCAGGGTGCTGCCGGCGAAAATCGCCGGGCGCCACTGGCGGGCCAGCAATAACAGGCCGGTGAGCAGGCCGCCGAGGAAGAACTGGGTTCGGAAATCGCCGAGGCGGGTGATCAGCACCACCGTGCCGTCGATGGCGCGGCTGCGGTTCTCCTGGATCAGGGTCATCAGGCCCTGGTCGAACTGGGTCAGGTATGGCCAGCCGAGAAACAGCCCGGTCAGGGCCAGCAAGCTCATCCCGGCAATCAGCCGGGTGCCGCGGCGCATGCTGCGCAGGCTGCTGTTGATGCTCAGGCCGACCAGCACCGCCAGGCCGCCCATCACTACCCCAGCCTGTGGCCAGAAGCCTTCCGGCAACGGCAGGCGCATGGCCGCGCCGGTTGCCCAGCCCGGCAGCAGGTAAGCCACTGCCCAACCGGCCCCGGCCAGCAGGCTGACGGCGATAAAACGCGGCAGCGGCATGTCGAACATGCCGGCGACCATGGGCAGCATCGGCCGCAGCGGGCCGATGAAGCGCCCGACTAGCAGGCTGGCGATACCATAGCGCTGAAAGTAGGTTTCGGCGCTGCCGATCCATTCCGGATGGTGGCGCAGCAGCGGCAAGCGGCGGATGTTCTGGTGAAAGCGCCGGCCTAAGGTGTAGGAGATCGCGTCGCCGAGCAAACCACCGGCAAAGCCCAGCAACAGGGTTTCGCCCAGGCTCAAGGCACCGCTGCCGGCCAGTACCGCGACGGCGAACAGCAAAACGGTGCCGGGGACGATAATCCCGGCAATCGCCAGGCATTCCACGCAGGCCACCAGAAAAATCGCTAATCCCAGCCACTGCGGGTTGGCGCTGAGCCAGGTGGTCAGGCTGTCGAGCCATGGGCCCATCGTGTCAGTTTCCTTGTGTCAGTAAAAAGTAGTCCCGGCCTTCGACTTGGCCCCGGCGCAGCGGGTTCCGTGTGCAATGGCGGGCAAAGTCGGCGTCGACGAAACGGTAGGGCAGATGTTCATCGCGGCCGTGGGGAATCCCCAAGCGGGTGGTCTGGATAATTTGTTTCACTTTGATACCGCAGTCCTCGACAAACAGCTGCTCGGCATCAAAGCGTTTGCCGTCCCAGTGCGGCACTTTCAGGCCCAGGGCCTTGCACAGCAGGGTCTGGCCGGCGCACAGGCGTTCGGGCGGGCGCGCCTGGCCGCTGGCGTCAGGGTTGTTCAGTTGCATCTGTGCCAGGCTGTTGTCATCCGACAAGGCATCGACGAAGGGGTAGGCCGATTTGATCAACACCGCATTGCCCGGCCCGTGGGCGCTGAAGTTCAGCGAGTCGCCGCCGCGGGCGTAATACATGTAGATGTGCCCGCCGTCGAGAAACAGCGCCCGGCGTTTTTCGGTGTAGCCGAGCGAAGCGTGGCTGCCCTTGTCGCTGAGGTAGTAGGCCTCGGTCTCGATAATCCGTGCCGCCAGCCAGTACGGACCGTGGCGGTGGCGGATGACCTTGCCCAGCAGGGCCCTGGCCAATTCGCCAGCGTCGCGGTCGAAGAAGCTGTCGGGCAGGGCCTTGGGCGGGCAGGGGGCGGAGTCTGGCATGCGGGCAGGTTCGCGGGTGGACAGGTGGGCGATGATAGCAATTTCTGTCTTAACCAACCCTGAATGGCCATTATGAAGCGAGGGGCCGGCACTCTTTTCGACCATCCGCCTGTCACCGCTGGGCGTGGGGCCACACGACAGTTATAATCATCCGATTTTCCCCTTCGCCAAGACCACTGAGCCCATGACTGAGTCCGTTCTTGACTACATGACCCGCCTGGGTCGCGCTGCCCGCGCGGCGTCGCGCGTGATCGGCCGTGCCAGCACTGCGCAAAAGAACCGCGCCCTGCAAGCCGCCGCCAACGCCCTGGACGCTGCCCGCGCCGAGCTGACCGCCGCCAACGAGCTGGACCTCGCTGCTGGCCGCGCCAATGGCCTGGAAGCGGCCATGCTCGAGCGCCTGGCGCTGACCCCGGCACGCATCGACGGCATGATCGTCGGCCTGCGCCAGGTGGCCAGCCTGCCGGACCCGGTCGGCGCGATCCGCGACATGAGCTACCGGCCATCGGGTATCCAGGTCGGCAAGATGCGGGTGCCGCTGGGGGTAATCGGCATCATCTACGAGTCGCGTCCGAACGTGACGATCGACGCTGCCAGCCTGTGCCTGAAGTCGGGCAACGCCACCATCCTGCGCGGCGGCTCCGAAGCCATCCATTCCAACCGTGCCATTGCCGCCTGCATCCAGCGCGGCCTGGCCGAGGCCGGCTTGCCGGCGGCGGTGGTGCAAGTGGTCGAAACCACCGATCGCGAAGCGGTCGGCGCGCTGATCAGCATGCCGGAGTTCGTCGACGTCATCGTGCCGCGTGGCGGCAAGGGCCTGATCGAGCGCATCAGCCGCGACGCGCGGGTGCCGGTGATCAAGCACCTCGATGGTATCTGCCACGTCTATGTGGCTGAGCACGCCGAGCTGGACAAAGCCCGGCGCATCGCCTTCAACGCCAAGACCTACCGCTACGGCATCTGCGGGGCGATGGAAACCCTGCTGGTCGATCAGTCGGTCGCGGCCGAGTTCCTGCCGGAAATGGCCCGCCAATTTCGGGAAAAAGGCGTCGAACTGCGCGGTTGTGAGCGCACGCTGAAAATCATCGAGGCGCTGCCAGCGACCGAAGCGGACTGGAACACCGAATACCTCGCGGCGATTCTGTCGATCCGCGTAGTGGACGGTCTGGACCAGGCCATCGAACACATCAATCGCTATGGCTCGCACCATACCGATTCCATCGTTACCGAACACCAGGCGCAGGCTCGCCAGTTCGTGGCCGAGGTCGATTCGTCCTCGGTAATGATTAACACCCCGACCTGCTTTGCCGACGGTTTCGAGTACGGCCTGGGCGCGGAGATCGGGATTTCCACCGACAAGCTGCACGCCCGAGGCCCGGTTGGCCTGGAAGGCCTGACCTGCGAAAAATACGTGGTGATCGGCGACGGTCAGCTGCGCGGACAGGAGTCGCTCTGACTTGGCCGAGCGCAAACCGCTCGCCCCAGTCTCGACGATGTCGCCCGCCCGGCGCATCGGCGTGCTCGGCGGGACTTTCGACCCGGTGCACATCGGACACCTGCGCAGTGCGCTGGAGGTCGCCGAAGTGCTGGCGCTCGACGAGCTGCGGCTGATGCCCAACGCCCGCCCGCCGCACCGTGATACGCCGCAAGTGTCGGCCCAGGACCGGCTGGCGATGGTCCAGTGCGCGGTTCAGGGCGTGCCTACGCTGTCGGTCGATGCCCGCGAACTGGCCCGTGACAAGCCGTCGTACACCATCGAAACGCTGGAACTGATGCGTGCCGAAATGGCCGCCTCAGAGCAGCTGTTTCTGCTGCTGGGCTGGGACGCGTTCTGCGGCCTGCCCAGTTGGCACCGTTGGGAAGAATTGCTGCAACACTGTCACATCCTGGTGCTGCAACGCCCGGATGCCGACGTCGAGCCGCCGGATGCCTTGCGCAACCTGCTGGCCGCACGTTCGGTCAGTGATCCGCAGGCCCTTGAAGGGCCTGCCGGGAATATTGCATTCGTCTGGCAGACGCCGCTTGCGGTGTCAGCCACGCAGATCCGACAGCTGCTGGCCAGCGGCAAGTCGGTGCGGTTTCTGGTGCCGGACGCAGTACTGGCCTACATCGATGCGCACAACCTTTACCGTGCGCCGAACTGAGGGTGCTGAGAAGCGCCTCAAACTATAGAGTTGAATGAGTTTTATATGACCAAGCAAAAACACAACGTCAGCGCCGAAGAGCTGGTCGAACTGACCAAGTCCGCCCTGGAAGACGTCAAGGCCCAGGACATCCAGATTATCGACGTAAAAGAAAAGCACAGCCTGACCGACTACATGATCATCGCCACCGGTACCTCCAACCGCCAGATCAGCGCGATGCTGGAAAAGGTCCGTGAGCAGGTCAAGGCCAAGGGCGTGCAGCCACTGGGCGAAGAAGGCAAGGGCGACAGCGACTGGGTACTGCTGGACCTGAATGATGTCATCGTCCACATGATGACTGCCGCTGCCCGTCAGTTCTACGACCTTGAGCGTCTGTGGATGGGTGCCGAGCAGAGCCGTGCCGCCGATGGCAAGCACCACAGCCCGGAAAACACCCACGACTTTGCAGATAAGCTGAAAGATCGGGAATAAGGAAGGCTCGTGCGTCTGCGTCTGATCGCGGTCGGCTCGCGCATGCCCAAGTGGGTCGAGGACGGTTGGCATGAATATGCCAAGCGCCTGCCCGCGGAGCTGTCGCTGGAGCTGGTGGAAATACCGCTCAATACCCGGGGCAAGAATGCCGACGTCGCCCGCCTGATCCGTCAGGAGGGTGAGGCCATGCTTGCCAAGGTCCAGCCAGGGGAACGGATTGTCACCCTGGAGGTCCATGGCAAGCCCTGGAGTACCGAGCAACTGGCGGTCGAACTGGACCGCTGGCGGCTGGATTCGCGTACCGTCAACTTCATGGTCGGCGGCCCCGAAGGGCTGGCGCCGGAAGTCTGTGCGCGGGCCGAGCAGCGCTGGTCGCTGTCGCCGCTGACACTGCCCCACCCGTTGGTAAGGATACTGATCGGCGAACAGCTGTACCGCGCCTGGACCGTATTGTCCGGGCACCCCTACCACAAATAAGCCTTAAGCCTTTTCAATGTCGCAGCCGATTCGCCTCAAGGATCACGAGAAAGACGCCCGTCTGGTGCGTAGCCGCGTCGTGGTCGGTGCAGTGGCGATCGTCCTGCTGATTTGCGTGTTGATCGCCCGCCTGTATTACCTGCAGGTGATCCAGTACGACTATCACTCGACCCTGTCGGAAAATAACCGGGTGCATGTGCAGCCGATTCCGCCGACTCGCGGGCTGATCTTCGACCGCAACGGGGTGATCGTCGCCGATAACCGGCCAAGCTTCAGCCTGACCATGACCCGTGAGCGCTCCGGCGACTGGCAGCAGGTACTCGATGTGATCGTCGAGGTGCTCGAGCTGACCCCGGACGACCGCACCCTGTTTGAAAAGCGCATGCGCCAGGGCCGCCGGCCGTTCGAGCCGGTGCCGATCCTGTTCGAACTGACCGAAGAGCAGATCGCCCGGGTTGCGGTGAACCAGTTCCGCCTGCCCGGCGTCGAGGTGGTCGCCCAACTGGTGCGCCATTACCCGCAGGGGGCGCACTTTGCTCACTCGGTCGGTTATGTCGGGCGGATCAACGAGAAAGAGCTGAAGACCCTCGACCCGGTCAACTACAGCGGCACCCACCATATCGGCAAGACCGGCATCGAGCGCTTCTACGAGCCGGAACTGCACGGCCAGGTGGGTTACGAAGAGGTCGAGACCAACGCCCGTGGCCGGGTATTGCGGGTGCTCAAGCGCACCGACCCGATCCCCGGCAAAGACATCGTCCTGAGCCTCGACATCAAGCTGCAGGAAGCTGCCGAGGCCGCGCTGGGCGGGCGCCGCGGCGCCATTGTCGCACTCGACCCAAATACCGGCGAAGTACTGGCGATGGTCAGCCAGCCAAGCTTTGACCCCAACCCGTTCGTCACCGGCATCAGCTTCAAGGCCTATGCCGAGCTGCGCGATTCGATCGACCGACCGCTGTTCAACCGCGTGCTGCGTGGCCTGTACCCGCCGGGTTCGACCATCAAGCCGGCAGTGGCCATCGCCGGACTCGACAGTGGTGTGGTCACCGCCAGCAGCCGGGTGTTCGACCCGGGCTTCTACCAGTTGCCCAACTATGACCACAAATACCGCAACTGGAACCGCAGCGGCGACGGCTGGGTCGACCTCGACCTGGCGATCATGCGCTCCAACGACACCTACTTCTACGACCTGGCGCACAAGATGGGCATCGACCGTCTGTCCAGCTACATGAACAAGTTCGGCCTCGGGCAGAAAGTCTCCCTCGACATGTTCGAGGAGTCCGCCGGCCTGATGCCGACTCGCGAATGGAAGCGCGCCACCCGCCGCCAGGCCTGGTTCCCGGGCGAGACGCTGATCCTCGGTATCGGCCAGGGCTACATGCAGACCACGCCGCTGCAGATGGCCCAGGCCATCGCCCTGATCGCCAGCAAGGGCAAGTGGAACCGTCCGCACCTGGCCAAGACCATCGAAGGCCAGCCGCCGGTGGACGAGAACCCGATGGAAGACATCGTCTTGCGTGACAAGTCCGACTGGGCCAGGGTCACCCATGGCATGGAGCAGGTGATGCACAACGCCCGCGGTACCGCCCGCGCCGCCGCCGCCGGTGCCCAGTACCGGATTGCCGGCAAGAGTGGTACCGCCCAGGTGGTAGCGATCAAGCAGGGCGAGAAGTACGACCGCAACAAGGTTCAGGAACGCCACCGCGACCACGCCCTGTTCGTCGGCTTCGCCCCGGCAGAGAACCCGAAGATCGTGGTTTCGGTGATGATCGAAAACGGCGAAGCGGGTGGCCGCGTCGCGGCGCCGGTGATGCGTCAGGTAATGGACGCCTGGTTGCTCGACGAGCATGGCCGGCTCAAATCCGAGTTCGCTCCCGCCACCGTCGTTCAGGAATCGGCCCAGTGAAGAACAATTTCGATCGCATGCTTTCCAGCGAGGACGTAATGCGTCGTCGCGCAAGCTTCCTGCAGCGCATCCATGTCGACGGCCCGTTGCTGATCCTGCTGCTGACCCTGGCTGCCGGCAGCCTGTTCGTGCTCTATTCGGCCAGCGGCAAGAACTGGGACCTGCTGCTCAAGCAAGCCAGTTCGTTCGGCATCGGCCTGGTGTCGATGTTCGTCATTGCCCAGCTCGAACCACGTTTCATGGCGCGCTGGGTGCCCCTTGCCTATGTGGTCGGGGTGATCCTGCTGGTGGTGGTCGACGTTATGGGCCACAACGCCATGGGCGCCACGCGCTGGATCAACATTCCCGGGGTGATCCGCTTCCAGCCCTCGGAGTTCATGAAGATCATCATGCCGGCGACCATCGCCTGGTACCTGGCCAAGCGCTCGCTGCCGCCGCATTTGAAGCACGTGGTGATCAGCCTGATCCTGATCGGCCTGCCGTTCATCCTCATCGTGCGCCAGCCAGACCTGGGTACCGCCTTGCTGATCCTCGCCTCCGGCGCCTTCGTGCTGTTCATGGGCGGCCTGCGCTGGCGCTGGATCCTCAGCGTGGTGGCGGCGGCAGTGCCGGTGGCGGTGGCGATGTGGTTCTTCGTCATGCACGACTACCAGAAACAGCGGGTACTGACCTTTCTCGACCCGGAAAGCGATCCGCTGGGCACCGGCTGGAACATCATCCAGTCGAAAGCGGCGATCGGCTCGGGCGGGGTGTTCGGCAAGGGCTGGCTGCTGGGCACCCAGTCGCACCTGGACTTTCTCCCGGAAAGCCACACCGACTTCATCATCGCCGTGCTTGGCGAGGAGTTCGGCCTGGTCGGCATCTGCGCGCTGCTTTTGATCTACCTGCTGCTGATCGGCCGCGGCCTGGTGATTACCGCCCAGGCCCAGACGCTCTACGGCAAGTTGCTGGCCGGCAGCCTGACCATGACCTTCTTTGTTTATGTGTTCGTCAATATCGGTATGGTCAGCGGCTTGTTGCCCGTGGTGGGGGTGCCGCTGCCCTTCATTAGTTATGGCGGAACTTCGTTGGTGACGCTGCTGTCAGCGTTTGGGGTTTTAATGTCGATCCATACGCATCGCAAATGGATTGCGCAGGTTTGAATAAGGTGAAGAATTACATGCAAGCAATGCGTGGCTGGGCGGCTCGTTGTGCGCCCTGGGTCGGCTTTGTAGGTTTGCTCGGCGGAGCGCAAGGCGCTGCTGCCGGCGACTACGACGGCTCGCCCCAGGTAGCCGAGTTCGTCGGCGAAATGACCCGCGACTACGGTTTTGCCGGTGAGCAACTAATGGGGGTGTTTCGCGAGGTTCAGCGCAAGCAGTCGATCCTTGACGCGATCTCGCGCCCGGCTGAACGGGTAAAACCCTGGAAAGACTACCGGCCGATGTTCCTCACCGACGCCCGCGTCGCCCGCGGCGTCGACTTCTGGCGCCAGCATGAGGCCACCCTGGCCCGCGCCGAACAGGAATACGGCGTGCCGGCCCAGGTGATCGTCTCGATCATCGGCGTCGAAACCTTCTTTGGCCGCAACACCGGCAATTACCGGGTGATTGATGCGCTGTCGACCCTGGGCTTCGATTATCCGCCGCGTGCCGAATTCTTCCGCAAGGAGCTGCGCGAGTACCTGTTGCTGGCCCGTGAAGAGCAGGTTGACCCACTGACCCTCAAGGGCTCCTACGCCGGGGCCATGGGCTTGCCGCAGTTCATGCCGAGCAGCTTTCGCGCCTACGCCGTGGATTTTGACGGCGACGGCCACATCAATATCTGGAACAACCCGGACGATGCCATCGGCAGCGTTGCCAGCTACTTCAAGCGTCATGGCTGGGTAGCCGGCGAACAGGTGGTCAGCCGCGCCACGGTGCGTGGCGAACGCGTCGACGAAGGCCTGAGCCCGGGCATCGACGCGGTCAAGACGGTCGGGGAGTTGCGGGCACTGGGCTGGTCGAGTCATGATGCGCTGCGCGATGATCTGCCGGTCACCGCCTTCCGGCTCGAAGGTGACAACGGCCCGGAATACTGGCTGGGCCTGAAAAACTTCTACGCGATCACTCGCTATAACCGCAGCGTGATGTATGCCATGGCAGTGCATCAGCTCTCGGACCTGCTGGTTCAAGCACGGGGCGCCAAGTAATGCGCGTAATGTTCTCCGCTACATCGCTGAAACTGCTGGGTTGCGCGGCCCTGGGCCTGGTGCTGGTGAGCTGTTCGAGCAGCCGCCCGAGCACCTCCACCCAGGGTAATGCCAATGTCGTGCGGGCCAAGCCCGGCCTGGACATCAACCGGGCCCACAAGGACGGCGCGCCATGGTGGGACGTCGACGTCTCGAAGATCCCCGACGCGACCCCGACCGTGCACACCGGCAACTACAAGGCCAACCCCTACACCGTGCTGGGCAAGACCTACTTCCCGATCCCCGACTCGCGCAACTACCGCGCCGAGGGCACGGCATCCTGGTACGGCACCAAGTTCCACGGCCAGAACACCGCCAACGGCGAGGTCTATGACCTCTACGGTATGAGCGCGGCGCACAAGACCCTGCCGCTGCCGGCCTACGTCAAGGTTACCAACCTCGACAACCAGCGCAGCGTGATCCTGCGGGTCAACGACCGCGGGCCGTTCTATTCCGACCGCATCATCGACCTGTCGTACGCGGCGGCGAAGAAGCTCGGCTATGCCGAGACCGGCACCGCGCGGGTGCGCGTTGAAGGCATCGACCCGAAACAATGGTGGGCCCAGCGCGGCCAGCCGGCGCCGATGGTCCTCGACCAGCCGCAAGTGGCCCAGACCCAGGCGCTGCCGGCCAGCACCGGCACGGTCGAGCAATGGACGCCACCGCCGCAGCAGCACGCCGCTGCGGTCGTACCCCTGCAAGTCGCCAGCAACAACACGATGGCCAGCAATGGTCTTTACTTGCAGGTCGGCGCTTTTGCCAACCCCGATGCCGCCGAACTGCTGCGCTCCAAGCTCAGCAGCATGGTCAGCGCACCGGTGTTCATCAGTTCGATCGTGCGCAACCAGCAGACCCTGCACCGGGTCCGCCTGGGGCCGATCAACAGCCAGGGTGAAGCCCAGCAGATGCAGGACAGCGTGCGCCTGGCCAATCTGGGGCAGCCCAAAGTCGTCACGGCAGACTGATCGGGGGGACTGATCGGTTTGTCATGCAGCCGGGCGCAGCCGCCATGTACAATGGCGGTTTTGCCCGTCAGGCCATGCGCCTGTAAACGTTTTGCCCATGAGGGCATGAGCCCATTAGCCATTTCGAGAGACGGATGAACATAACCAGCTTTGCCAAACGCCTTTGCCTGCTTGTACCGCTGATGATTGCCCCCGCCGCCTTCGCGGCAGAGCAAATGATGCCGTCGCCGCCGCAACTGGCTGCCAAGTCCTACGTGCTCATGGAAGCCTCCAGCGGCAACATCCTGGTCGAGAACAATGGTGACCAGCGTCTGCCTCCGGCGAGCCTGACCAAGCTGATGACCGCCTACATCGCGACCCTGGATATCCGCCGCGGGCAGATCGGCGAAAACGACCCGGTCACCGTCAGCGAAAACGCCTGGCGCACCGGCGGTTCGCGGATGTTCATCAAGGTCGGCACCCAGGTCAGCGTCAGCGACCTGCTGCACGGCATCATCATCCAGTCGGGTAACGACGCCAGCGTCGCCCTCGCCGAGCACATCGCCGGCAGCGAAGACGCCTTCGCCGACATGATGAACAAGACCGCCGGCGACCTGGGCATGAGCAACAGCCACTTCATGAACCCGACCGGCCTGCCGAACCCCGAGCACTACTCGTCGGCCCACGACATGGCAGTGCTGGCGCGCGCGATCATCCACGAAGACCCGGCTCACTATGCGATCTACTCGCAGAAAGAGTTCTTCTGGAACAACATCAAGCAGCCTAACCGCAACCTGCTGCTGTGGCGCGACAAGACCGTCGACGGCCTGAAAACCGGCCACACCGACGAAGCCGGCTACTGCATGGTGTCTTCGGCAGTACGTGACGGCATGCGCCTGATCGCCGTGGTCTTCGGTACCAACAGCGAGCAATCGCGTGCGGCCGAAACCCAGAAGCTGCTGACCTACGGCTTCCGCTTCTTCGAAACCCAGACCTTCTACCAGAAGGGTACCGAGCTTGCCCAGGCACCGGTCTGGAAGGGCGCAACCAATCAGGTCAAAGCCGGTCTCGCCGAAGACCTGACCATGACTTTGCCTAAAGGCCAATTGAAAAAGCTGGCCGCAAGCATGACCATGAACCCGCAATTGATCGCTCCGATCAACAAAGGTGACGTGATCGGTAAAGTGGAAGTCAAACTGGATGACAAAGTTGTCCACAGTGCCGACCTGATCGCGCTGGATGGCGTTGAGGAAGGTGGTTTCTTCCGTCGTGTGTGGGATAGCATTCGGCTATTCTTCTACGGGTTGTTCAACTGATATCGTGACCTGCCACGCCCCCGCCACTCATGCGGGGGCGTTGTTGTTGCCACGGCTTACGAGGCCGTTACTGCTATGACCGAAGCTGACAAGTCGCACAAAATCGAATTCCCCTGCGCCGATTACCCGATCAAGGTCATCGGCGACACCGTGGTCAATTTCAAGGACACGGTGATCGAGATCCTCAAGAAGTACGCCACGGTCGACATGAGTACCCTGGCTGAACGTCAGAGCAAGGAAGGCAAGTACACCACGGTGCAACTGCACATCATCGCCACGGGTGAAGACCAGCTGCACGATATCAACAGCGCCCTGCGCGCGACCGGAATCGTGAAAATGGTGCTCTGATGCCCGCGTGCCTCGGCTTTCGCGACCTCGGCCTGCTGCCTTACGAGCCGGTGCTGGAGGCCATGCGTCGGTTTACCGACCAGCGTGGCCCGGGCACCGCGGATGAGGTATGGCTGGTTGAACACCCGGCGGTGTTCACCCAGGGCCAGGCCGGCAAGGCCGAGCATCTGCTGGTACCGGGTGACATCCCGGTGGTGCAGACCGATCGCGGCGGCCAGGTGACCTATCACGGCCCGGGTCAGCTGGTGGCGTACTTGCTGCTGGATGTACGCCGCCTGGGTTTTGGCGTGCGCGATCTGGTCAGCCGCATCGAGCGCTGCCTGATCGAGTTGCTGGCCAGTTACAACGTCGAGGCGGCGGCCAAGGCCGATGCCCCAGGCGTTTATGTCGACGGGGCGAAGATCGCCTCGCTCGGCCTGCGGATTCGCAATGGCTGTTCGTTCCACGGCCTTGCCTTGAACGTGGACATGGACCTGGCGCCATTCCGCCGGATTAACCCCTGCGGGTATGCGGGGCTGGCCATGACCCAGCTGCGCGACCAGGCAGGCTCGATCGAACTCTCTGAGGTAAGGGCAAGGCTGCGCGGGCAGCTGGTCAAGCACCTCGACTATGCTGAGCAGACGACCCTTACGGGCGGAATCTTCTGAATATGACTACTGTTGTGCAAGAACCAGTGCAAAGCGTGACGCCAGCGCCTCGGCCGAAGGTCGAGGCGGGTGTCAAACTGCGTGGCGCGGAAAAAGTCGCGCGTATCCCGGTAAAGATCATCCCCACTGACGAGCTGCCAAAGAAGCCTGACTGGATTCGCGTGCGTATCCCGGTTTCGCCGGAAGTCGACCGCATCAAGCAACTGCTGCGCAAGCACAAGCTGCACAGCGTCTGCGAAGAAGCCTCCTGCCCGAACCTGGGCGAGTGCTTCTCGGGCGGCACCGCGACCTTCATGATCATGGGTGACATCTGCACCCGTCGCTGCCCGTTCTGCGACGTCGGCCATGGCCGGCCGAAGCCCTTGGACGTCGACGAGCCGAAGAACCTCGCCGTGGCCATTGCCGACCTGCGCCTGAAGTACGTGGTGATCACCTCGGTGGACCGCGACGACCTGCGCGACGGTGGTGCCCAGCATTTTGCCGACTGTATCCGTGAGATCCGCGCGCTGTCGCCGGGTGTGCAGCTCGAGACCCTGGTGCCGGACTACCGCGGGCGCATGGATGTAGCCCTGGCGATTACCGCCGAAACCCCGCCGGATGTGTTCAACCACAACCTCGAAACCGTACCGCGCCTGTACAAGGCCGCGCGTCCGGGTTCGGACTACCAGTGGTCGCTGACCTTGCTGCAGAAGTTCAAGGAACTGGTGCCGCACGTACCGACCAAGTCCGGGCTGATGCTGGGCCTTGGCGAAACCGATGAAGAAGTGATCGAAGTGATGCATCGCATGCGCGAGCACAACATCGACATGCTGACCCTCGGCCAGTACCTGCAGCCGTCGCGCAGCCACTTGCCGGTGCAGCGTTTCGTGCACCCGGACACCTTTGCCTGGTTCGCCGAAGAAGGTTACAAGATGGGCTTCAAGAACGTTGCTTCCGGTCCGCTGGTGCGTTCTTCGTACCATGCCGACCAGCAGGCGCATGAGGCCAAGATCAAGCTCTGATCGACAGCCTGGTTGTCTCGATGCCGATGTCTGCTGCAAAGCGACATCGGCATTTTTGTTTGCCGACCTGTCCACACAAGGAGTCGTCTGGATGAACCTTCCCTTCACCCATCAGGCCGATGTGCTGTCTCACGCCCAGCCGTTGCCCATGGCCTTGCCCGCTGGCGGGCTGATCGCAATCATCGCCCCGGCAGGTCCCGCCCAGGTCGATACGCTCAAGGTCAACCAGTGGTTCGAGGCGCGCGGCTATCGCTGCCGGATCTACCCGGGAGTAACCGCCGCCGAGGGTTATCTGGCCGGTAGCGATGCGCAGCGCCTGCAGGACCTGCACAGTGCATTTGCCGCTAAGGATGTCGATGCCATCATCTGCCTGCGCGGTGGCTACGGCAGCATGCGCCTGCTGGAAAACATCGATTTCGACTTGCTGCGCCGGCATCCCAAGCCGTTGGTCGGCTACAGCGACATTACCGCGCTGCACACGGCGATTGCCCGTCATGCCGGGTTTGTGACTTTCCATGGTGCCATGCTCAAGTCGGAGCTGCTGGGCAACAAGCAGGAGCCGACACTCTCTTCGTTGTTCGAGCAGCTGCGCGGCCAGCTGGGCGCCGGTGACCGTCTTGAGCACCCTCAGGCCTGGCCATTGACCACCATCCTGCCAGGCACTGCCAGCGGGCCTTTACTGGGGGGTAATCTGTCGTTGTTGTGCGCGACCCTGGGCACCCCGGCAGAAATCCACTGTGATGGCGGTATTCTGTTTATCGAAGACGTCAACGAGCCGCTGTACCGGGTCGACCGCCTGCTGACGCAATTGCGTCTGGCGGGCAAGCTCGAAGGGATTCGTGGCGTGCTGGTCGGGGATTTCGCCGGGATTGCACTAGAGGCGCTGGCGCCCTTGCTGCGCCAGTTCTTTGCACCGCTGCAGGTGCCGGTGCTGGCCGGCTGGCGCAGTGGTCATTGCGACCCGAACCTGACGTTGCCGATGGGGGCCAGGGTGTGCCTGGATGCCGATGGCAAGTGTTTGCGACTGGAGCAGGATTTGTTTGAGCGCCATCGCGGGGCAGGCCAGAGTGACCTGCCCCGCGAGGTGCTTCAGCGCTGACGCAAGCTATCGAGCAGCTTGTGCGTCGGATAGCCATCAGCCGGCCAGCCCAGCGCCTGCTGGGCGCTGCGGATGGCCTTGCGGGTGTTGGCGCCGATGATGCCGTCGGCGGCGCCGGCGTCGTAGTTGCGGGCACTGAGCAGGGTCTGCAGCTCGACACGCTCGCTGCGGCTCAGTGGCAGGTCATCCTTGGGCCATGAGCCGGCAATGTAGCCCGAGCCATCGAAGCGCTGGCCGAGCAGGCCGACGGCCATGGCGTAGGACGACGAGTTGTTGTACTTGAGGATCGCGCGGAAGTTGTCCAGTACCAGGAATGCCGGGCCGCGATAACCGGCCGGCAACAGCAGGGCGGCGGACAGCTGCTCGCTGCCGGCTGGCAAACGTACGCCGGCGGGCAGTTTCAGGCCCATCTGCAGCCATTCCGATACCGGCTTGCGCTGGCTGCCATCGGCCAGCCAGTAGTCGAAGCCAGGCGCCAGCTGCACCTCAAAACCCCAGGGTTCGCCGCGTTTCCAGCCGGAGCTCTGCAGGTAATGCGCAGTCGAGGCCAGGGCGTCAGCCGAGCTGTTCCAGATATCCCGGCGGCCGTCGCCGTCAAAATCCACGGCATGGGTGTTGTAGGTGGTGGGGATGAACTGGGTCTGGCCCATGGCCCCGGCCCACGAGCCCTTCATGGCGTCGGGCTGGATATCACCGTTTTGCAGGATTTGCAGCGCCGCGATCAACTGCGCCTGGGCGAATGCCGGGCGGCGGCCTTCATAGGCCAGGGTGGCGAGAGAGCGGATAACCGATTTGTTGCCCTGGAACTGGCCAAAGTTGCTCTCCATTCCCCACACCGACACCAGCACATTGCGGTCGACGCCGTAGCGTTGTTCGATCTGGCTCAGCAACTCGGCATGTTTTTCCAGCAGGCCTTTGCCGTTGCGTACCCGCAGTGGCGACAGCGCACCATCGAGGTACTCCCATACCGGCCGGGTAAACTCAGGCTGGCTGCGGTCGGCCTTGATCACGTCCATGTCGGGTGTGACACCGAGGAATGCGCGGTCGAAGGTGCTGGCATTGATACCCGCTTGCAGGGCTTGCTGGCGGAATCCCGCCTGCCATTGGGCGAAGCTTTGCAGCGGCTGGATCTCGCTGAGCGTGTCGACGGCAGGGGTGGGCAGGGTGACGACTGGAGCCGGTTGGGCAGGGGCCAGCGGCAGCGCATCGGCGGCGGTGGGTTTCTCCGCGCAGGCGACAAGCAGGATGAGGCTGGAGGCGGCAATCAGCTGGCGAGGTTGCCAGCGACGGGAAAGACAAAGGGGCATGCACAGGTCCAGGTATTTCAGGTCAGGTGCCGACCATACCATGCCTGCCGGATTCTTGCCTTTATGCGGCCAAAAAGTAAGAAGCCTCCCAATCTCTCGATTGGAAGGCTTCGCGGCGGTAGCTGCCTTTGCCTTTGCCGGCGCGTTCCTGGCGGCTGCGGAACAAGGGCTGGGCGACGATGGATTTGGCCTTGTTGGGCCCGGGCTTTGCGGGTTTTTTGCTCATGACAGGGAGTCCTGCAGGGTGGGTGTGGGGCGCAATATAGGTGTGAAGTTATCGCGGGGCAAGCCCGCTCCCACACAAATCGGTAGGAGCGGGCTTGCCCCGCGATACATTTCACTCCGCCGGCAAAGCCAGGCGCTGCCCCGCCATCAACAACGACAGGCGCGCCAGGCTGGTCCACGGCGAACCCTGGGCCTGGCCCTTGATCTGCGCATCGATGCGCTGGGCATCCTGCAGCAACTGGCTCCAGCGCTGCGCCGAATGGCGTTGCAGGGCTTTGCTCATCAGCGGCTTGCGCTTGTCCCAGACCGGCGGCCGGGCCTGGCTGAAGGCCTTGTCCAGCGGCACGCCCTGGCTGAACTGCTGGGCAAGCCCGGCCAGCAGGCGCAGTTCCCGGGCCAGGGCCCAGAGAATCACCGGTGGCTCGACCCCTTCGCCGCGCAAGCCCTCAAGCATGCGCAAAGCATGGGCTGCCTCGCCATTGAGGATCGCATCGACCAGGCCGAACACATCGAAACGGGCACTGTCGGCTACTGCCGCCTGGACCGTTTCAACCGTGATCTGATTGCCTTCGGCCAGCAGCTTGAGCTTCTCGATCTCCTGGGCTGCTGCCAGCAGGTTGCCTTCAACCCGGGCGGCGATCAGGTCAACCGCGTCGCGCTGGGCGCTCAGCCCGGCCTGGGACAGGCGCTGGCTGATCCATTGCGGCAACTGGTGGCTGTCTACCGGCCAGATCTGCACGAACTGGACGTGCTGGCCTTCGATCAAGGCCTTGCCCCACTTGGTCTTCTGCGCACTGCCATCGAGCTTGGGCAGGCTGATCAGCAGCAGGTTGTCTTCGGCAGGCTTGGCGCAGTACTCGATCAGTGCTGCCGCGCCCTTGTCGCCAGGCTTGCCGGAGGGCAGGCGCAGCTCGAGCAGGCGGCGCTGGGCGAACAGCGACAGGCTGGCCCCGGCCTGGAGCAGGGTGCCCCAGTCGAAGTTGGCGTCGGCGCTGAACACCTGGCGTTCATCGAAGCCTTGCTGGCGCGCCGCGGCACGCACGGCGTCGGCCGCTTCCTGGCACAGCAGCGGGTCATCGCCGCTGATCACGTAAACCGGCGCGAGGCTGCCTTGCAGGTGTTTGTTGAGCTGGGCGGGAGTGAGTTTCATGATGGCAGACGGGGCACCGAAGTGCCCCGTTCAGTCTCAGTTGCGCGGCAGTTGCAGCGGCGACTGCTGAGGCGTTTCGTCCTGGGCACGGCGGGCAGCTTCCAGGGCGTCGGCTTCGGCTTGCGCGCGTTCGTCAGCCTTTTGTTGCAGGCCTTCAAGCTGGCTCGGGGTCAGCAGTTGCAGGCGTACGAGCATGTTCTGCACCAGGTCGCGGCGCATTTCCTTGCGGGTCTGGTTGGCTTCCTGGTCGGAACCGGTGATGTTGTTGCCGTCATGCACGTAGATCTTGCGCACTTCGAGCTTGTCGTTGAGCAGGTTGGTGTCGTTGTGACCTTCGATGCTGTAGCTCAGCACGGTGGTCAGTTCGTACTCGGCCGAGCGCCCGGAACCGGCGTAGGTTGCCGCACGCTGGGACTCTTGTTCGTTGGTCAGCACCAGCTTGTAAGGCGCGCCGGCGTGGACATTGACGCCGTTGCTTTGCAATGCCTGGCGCAACTGCAGCACGGTATCGCCGTAGGCGTTACGCGCGCTCAGGTCCAGTTCCTTGATCGCCAGTTCCGTGTTGCCGGTACCGCGCAGCTGGAAACCGCAGGCGCTGAGCATAACGGCCAGGCCCATTACCAGCAGATTGCGTTTGATCATGTTGTAGCTCCCTTGTGGGCCGATTCTGTGCGCCGGCCCGCGCTGTGGCGGGCCGGCTTTTCCTGTCAGTTGGCGACGATGTTGACCAGCTTGCCCGGTACCACGATGACCTTGCGGATGCTCAGGCCTTCGGTGAAGCGCAGCACGTTCTCGTTGCTGCGCGCGGCGGCTTCGACTTCTTCACGGCTGGCCGCGGCCGGCATTTCGATCTGGCCACGCAGCTTGCCGTTGACCTGGATGACCAGGACGATGCTGTCCTGGACCAGGGCGCTCTCGTCCAGTACCGGCCAGGCCGCATCGATCACTGCGTCCTGGTGGCCCAGGCGCTGCCACAGCTCGTGGCTGATGTGCGGGGTAATCGGCGCCAGCAGCAAGGTTACAGCTTCCAGGCCTTCCTGCAGCAGGGCGCGGTCCTGTTCGCTGGCTTGCGGGGCTTTCTCCAGTACGTTCATCACGGTCATCACCTGGGCGATGGCGGTGTTGAACTTGTGGTGCTGGCCGACATCGGTGCTGGCCTGCTTGATGGCTGCGTGGATGGCGCGGCGGATCACTTTTTGCCCGTCATCGAGGCTGGCGACATCCAGCTTGCCCGGCAGGCCCTGGGCCACGTGGGCCTGAGCCAGGCGCCAGACGCGGCGCAGGAAGCGGTTGGCACCTTCGACACCGGAGTCGGACCATTCCAGGCTCATGTCCGGCGGCGAGGCGAACATCATGAACAGGCGGCAGGTGTCGGCGCCGTAGGCTTCGATCATCGCCTGCGGGTCAACGCCGTTGTTCTTGGACTTGGACATCTTCTCGGTGCCGCCGATCTCGACCGGCAGGCCGTCGGTTTTCAGCGTGGCGCCGATGATCTTGGCCTTGGCGTCGCGCTCGATCTCGACGTCGGCCGGGTTGAACCAGTCCTTGCCGCCGTTGCTGGCAACGCGGTAGTAGGTTTCGGCAACGACCATGCCCTGGGTCAGCAGGTTCTTGAACGGCTCGTTGGAGGTGACCAGGCCTTCGTCGCGCATCAGCTTGTGGAAGAAGCGCGCGTACAGCAGGTGCAGGATCGCGTGTTCGATACCGCCGATGTACTGGTCGACCGGCAGCCAGTGGTTGGCCGCTTTCGGGTCGACCATGCCGCCTTCGTAGTTAGGCGAGGCGTAGCGGGCGAAATACCACGACGACTCGACGAAGGTGTCCATGGTGTCGGTTTCACGCTTGGCTGCGGTGCCGCATTTCGGGCAGCTGCACTCGTAGAACTCGGGCATGCGCGCCAGCGGCGAGCCGGCGCCATCGGGCACGACGTTTTCTGGCAGGATGACCGGCAGTTGCTCTTCCGGTACCGGCACATCGCCACAGGACGGGCAGTGGATAATCGGGATCGGGCAGCCCCAGTAGCGCTGGCGGCTGATGCCCCAGTCGCGCAGGCGGAACTGGGTGCGGGATTTGCCCAGCTCTTTCTTGATCAGCGCCACTTCGATGGCGTCGAACGCGCCGGCGAAGTCCAGGCCGTCGAATTCGCCGGAATTGATCAGCTGGCCGTGCTCGCCATAGGCGGCCAGCCACTCGTTGCCGACTTCATCGCCGGCACTGGTGCGCACCACGGCCTTCACTGGCAGGTTGTACTTGTGGGCGAACTCGAAATCGCGCTCGTCGTGTGCCGGTACCGCCATTACTGCGCCATCGCCGTAGTGCATCAGCACGTAGTTGGCGACCCACACCGGCAACTTCTCGCCGGTCAGCGGGTGCTCGACGAACAGCGAGGTGGCCAGGCCCTTTTTCTCCTGGGTGGCGATGTCGGCTTCAGCGACGCTGCCGCTCTTGCATTCATCGATGAAGGCTTGCAGCTCGGGGTTGCCCTGGGCGGCCTGGGTGGCCAGCGGGTGCTCGGCGGCAACGGCCACGTAGGTGGCGCCCATCAGGGTGTCCGGACGGGTGGTGAAGACTTTCAGCACCCCGGCGTGGCCGATGCTGGCCTGGTCGTAGGGGAACTGCACTTCCATGCCGCGGGACTTGCCGATCCAGTTGCGCTGCATGGTCTTGACCTGCTCAGGCCAGCCCGGCAGCTCGTCGAGGCTTTCCAGCAGCTCGTCGGCGTAGTCGGTGATCTTGAAGTAGTACATCGGGATTTCGCGCTTCTCGATCAGCGCGCCCGAACGCCAGCCGCGACCGTCGATGACCTGCTCGTTGGCGAGCACGGTCTGGTCGGCCGGGTCCCAGTTCACGGTACCGTTCTTGCGGTAGATCACGCCTTTTTCGAACAGGCGGGTGAACAGCCACTGTTCCCAGCGGTAGTAGTCCGGCTTGCAAGTGGTGACTTCACGCGACCAGTCGAATGCCAGGCCCAGGCTCTTGAGCTGGGTCTTCATGTAGTCGATGTTTTCGTAGGTCCACTTGGCCGGGGCGACGTTGTTCTTCATCGCGGCGTTTTCCGCCGGCATGCCGAAGGCGTCCCAGCCCATTGGCTGCAGGACGTTCTTGCCGAGCATGCGCTGGTAACGGGCGATCACGTCACCGATGGTGTAGTTGCGCACGTGGCCCATATGTAGCTTGCCGCTTGGGTACGGGAACATCGATAGGCAGTAGTACGTGTCCTTGCCTGGCTGTTCACTGACTTCAAAAGACTTTCGCTCATCCCAGTAAGACTGGGCGGCGGCTTCGATTTCGCGGGGCTGATAGAGTTCGTGCATGGCTACTTTGCGCTGAGAAATGGGAGACCTTATCCAGGCAGCGATCAAACCGCTGCATCGGCAATCCGGTGTCAAGTATGGTGAACGCCCTAGCATACATGACCCCTGTCCACCGAGGGAAACCCTGATTGCACCGCCTTTGGCGCGGCGGGCCGTTGGTCGCGGCGTCCGGCTGCTTTTGCGAGTAACGCTAAGCTCATGTGTGGGGGGAGATATATTTATCTTCAATGAGGTGAACGGATGGGAGAGTCGCAGCAACAAGTAACCAAACCGGAGCTTTACGAACGGCTGATCGATCGTCTGGGCCTGGCCCTCGAGGTCGCCAGAACCTCCGTTCGATTACGCGATGAAGTGCCTGCTGAATTGGAGTTGCGTGGTTTGAGCCGCGCTGAATTCGAAGTGATCAAGGCCTATCTGGAATCCCTTCCGGAGGGCGGGCATGGACGCGTCGGCGCATTGCCACACGTGGAGACGCCACCTGCGGCCAGAGTTGTCTGGCTCAAGGACAAGCGCTCCGCTACCACAGCGAAGTCCAGGACGCTGCATTTCAAGTAGCTGTTCGGGTTTTTCCGGCGCAAGGCGGAGTGCGCCACTGCAGCAAAAACTTCCCGGAGCGGCACCTGACTATTGTTGCCAGGTGCCGTTCCTCTTAGGCTGCGCACCTCCAAGGAGGTGTCCTGTGCCCATTCGCTATCTCATCAAACAAATGATCATGCCGCCTGGCATCCTGTTTCTTTTGCTGATTGCTGCCTGGTGGCTACGCAATTCCTGGCCGCGGCTGTCGACCCTGTGCTTTGTCCTGGGCCTGGGCGGCTTGTGGCTGATGAGCCTGCCGATCGTGGTGGAGCAGGCTGCCCGGCAACTGGAAAGCGAGCCGGCCCTGGCCAGCAGCCAGTGGGCGGGGCTTGCGCAACAGGCCGATGCCATCGTCATCCTCGGGGCCGGGCGCGAGCGCGGCGACCCTGCCTGGGATTCGCAGGACCAGCCCACGGGCGTGGCCATGGAGCGCATGCGTTACGCCGCGCAACTGGCCAAGGCCTCGGGGTTGCCAGTATTGACCAGCGGCGGATTGCATTACGGTACGCCGCCCAGCGAAGCGCAGCTGATGGCCGATTCCTTGCAGCGAGACCTCGGGGTCAGCGTGCGCTGGAAGGAAGAGCGCAGCCGTACCACCTGGGAAAACGCGCAGATGAGTGCCGAGTTGTTGCAGCCTCTGGGGATCAAGCGCGTAGTGGTGGTGACCCAGGCCTGGCACATGCAGCGTTCACGCTGGAGCTTCGAGCAGGCGGGGTTTGTCGTGGTGCCGGCACCGGTGGGCTTTCTGGGTCGTGACCATGCCCGCCCCTTCGGTGGCTGGCTGCCGGAAGGCAAGTCGTTGTGGCAGAGCGGCCAACTGCTCAATGAGGCAGTCGGCCTGCTCGGCTACAAGCTGTTCTACTAGACGGTCTTGGCGATCCGGCTGGCCAGCAGGGCCCAGCCCAGCAGCAGCGCGCAGAGAATCACCAATGGCCAGGAGCGCCACTGCAGGTACGGGGTGAGTTGCTGCATCGGCACCACTTCGCCATAGAGGATGCCACGCTCGAACTGCGGGATCTGTGCGGTGATGCGCCCGAACGGGTCGATCAGGCCGGTGACACCGTTGTTGGTGGCGCGGATCATCCAGCGGCCGGCTTCCAGGGCGCGCATCTGCGCCATTTGCAGATGCTGCAGGGGGCCGATCGAGGTGCCGAACCAGGTGTCGTTGCTGATGGTCAGGAGGATATCGCTGCGGGCCGCCAGGCTTGCGGCAAACTCCGGATAAACCACTTCGTAGCAGATGTACGGCGCGATTTGATAGCCCTTGGCCTGCAACAGTGGCTGATCGGCCGGGCCACGGGCGAAGTCCGACATTGGCAGGTCAAAGAAGGCGATCAGGCCACGGAGCATGTCCTGCAGCGGCACGTACTCGCCAAATGGCACCAGTTTTTGCTTGAGGTAGGTGCCATCGCCTTCGCCGGTGACAGTGATGCCGTTGTAATAGCGGCGTTGCTCGTGCACCACTTCACGTACCGGAACCCCGGTGATCAAGGCGGTATTACGCTCGGCGGCGAAGTTGCCCATCATGTCCAGGTAGCCCTGGGCCTGGTCCTTGAGGATCGGCACCGCGGTTTCCGGCCACACCAGCAGGTCGACCGGCTTGGAACTGAAGCTCATGTCGCGGTACAGGGCCAGTTGAGCGTTGACGTGTTCGGGGTTCCACTTCATTTCCTGCTCGACGTTGCCTTGCAGCGCAGCAACGGTCAGCGGCTTGCCCGCCGGGCTGGTCCAGGCATGGTTTTTCAGCGCCAGGCCGATGGCCCAGGGCGCCAGCAGCAAGACCACGGCCACTGCCAGAAACGACGTGCGCGCGCGCAGGCGTGGCAGGTTGCACAGCAGCGCCGCGCACAGCGCCAGGCAGAACGAGATCAGCCACATGCCGCCCAGCGGCGCCAGGCCCGACAGCGGGCCGTCGAGCTGGCTGTAACCGGAGTACAGCCAGGGGAAACCGGTAAGGAACCAGCCGCGGAACGCCTCCTGGCCGACCCATAAGGCGGCGAAGCACAGAGCATCGGCCAACGGCGCCTCGTTGCGCCGTAGCCAGCGCGCCCAGAGCCAGGCGGGCAGGGCGAAGAACCAGGCAATGGCGGCAAAGAACGCCAGCAACAGCCCGGTGGCCAGCAGCGGCGTGGCGCCGCCGTAGGTATTGATGCTGACGTAGATCCAACTGGTGCCGGCAGCGTACAGGCCAAAGCCGAAGCACCAGCCGCGGCCCAGGGCCTGGCGCGGGCTGAGCTCGCGCAGGCCGAGGTAGAACAGGCCGGCCGCAAGCAATGCCAGCGGCCAGATGTCGAACGGCGCCAGGGCCAGGGTGGTGATTGCACCGGCCGCCACGGCCAGCAGGTTACCGGGCCAGCCGGGGCGGGTGATCCAGCGCATGGTTGTCCTTAACGGGTGATAGGGGTCAGACGCAGCAGGTGAATCCGGCGGCTGTCAGCGTTGAGAATACGGAAACGGTACGGGCCGATCTCGGTGGTCTCGTTACGCTTGGGCAGGTGGCCGAAGGCGCTCATCACCAGGCCGCCGACGGTGTCGAACTCGTCGTCGGAGAACTGGCTGTCGAAGAACTCGTTGAAGTTCTCGATCGGCGTCAGCGCTTTGATCAGGAAGTCGCCGCTGGGCAGTGGCTTGATGTAGCTGTCTTCCTCGACGTCATGCTCGTCTTCGATGTCGCCGACGATTTGCTCGAGGACGTCTTCGATGGTCACCAGGCCCGCCACGCCGCCGTACTCGTCGATGACGATGGCCATGTGGTTGTGGTTGGCGCGAAACTCGCGCAGCAGCACGTTCAGGCGCTTGGACTCGGGCACGAAGGTGGCCGGGCGCAGCAGGTCCTTGATGTTGAAGCTGTCGCCGTTCTCCTTGAGGATCAACGGCAGCAGGTCTTTGGCCAGCAGCACGCCGAGCACGTCATCGTGGCTTTCGCCGACCACCGGGTAGCGCGAGTGGGCGGCGTCGATCACCGCCGGCAGGAACTCACGCGGCGACTGGGTCGCCTTGATGCTCATCATCTGCGAGCGCGGCACCATGATGTCGCGCACCTGCAGGTCGGCGACCTGGATGGCGCCCTCGACAATGGTCAGCGCCTCGCTGTCGAGCAGCTTGTTCTGATGGGCTTCGCGCAGCAGCTCAAGCAGCTCCTGACGGTTTTTCGGCTCGTGGGCAAAAGCCTGGGTCAGTTTGCCCAGCCAGGACTTTTGCCCGTTGCTCGATCGATCTTCGCTCATGGCGGTTACTCGTGATCCTTTGCAGATATCAGTGTTGAATTGTCGTCGTGTTCGTCGTCGGCGTACGGGTCCGGATGACCCAGTTCAGCAAGCAACGTTCGTTCCAGTGCTTCCATTTCCTCGGCCTCATCGTCGTCGATGTGGTCGTAGCCCAGCAGGTGCAGGCAGCCATGGATGACCAGGTGCGCCCAGTGGGCCTCGAGCGCCTTGCCCTGTTCGACAGCCTCGCGTTCGACCACGGCGATGCAGATCACCAGGTCGCCGAGCAGCGGAATGTCGAGCAACTCGTCAGGCACATCGGCCGGGAACGACAGCACGTTGGTGGCGTAGTCTTTGTGCCGCCAGGTGTGATTCAGTTCGCGGCCTTCGGCTTCATCGACCAGACGGATGGTCATTTCCGAGTCGGCCGTGCGCTGGCGCAGGGCCAGCTCGCACCATTGGCGGAATTGATCTTCGGTCGGGTGGTTCGCATCGCTTGCCAGCTGCAGATCGAGCTCAAGCATCGCGGTGTTTGCCTTCGGTCGGGTTCTGCTGCTGGCTGTCGAAGCGCTCGTAGGCCTCGACAATGCGCTGCACCAACGGGTGGCGGACCACGTCCTTGGGCTGGAAGTGCGTAAAGCTGATGCCCGGCACGCCCTTGAGCACCTCGATGACATGGGCCAGGCCCGACTTGGTGCCACGCGGCAGGTCGACCTGGGTGATGTCACCGGTGATCACCGCGGTGGAACCGAACCCAATGCGGGTGAGGAACATCTTCATCTGCTCGACCGTGGTGTTCTGGCTTTCGTCGAGGATGATGAAGCTGTTGTTCAGGGTGCGCCCGCGCATGTAGGCCAGCGGCGCGATCTCGATCACCTGGCGTTCGATCAGCTTGGCCACGTGTTCAAAGCCGAGCATCTCGTACAGCGCGTCATACAGCGGGCGCAGGTACGGGTCGATCTTCTGTGCCAGGTCGCCGGGCAGGAAGCCGAGTTTTTCACCCGCTTCGACCGCCGGACGCACCAGCAGGATGCGTCGCACCTGTTCACGCTCCAGGGCATCAACCGCGCAGGCCACGGCCAGGTAGGTCTTGCCGGTACCGGCCGGGCCGATGCCGAAGTTGATGTCGTTGCCGAGGATTTCCTTCACGTAGCGCTGCTGGTTCAGCCCGCGCGGACGAATCATGCCCTTGCGCGTGCGCAAGGAAACACTGACTTCGTTGACGGCCGGGTTCTCCAGCTCTTCGACGGCCGATTCCTGCAGGTACAGGTGGACCATTTCCGGCGACAGCTCGGTGGCCTTGGCCTCGCGATAGAGGCGGCGCAGCAGTTGCTCGGCAGAGGAGGTGTGCTTGGGTTCGCCGATCAGTTCGAACTGATTGCCGCGGTTGCGGATTTCGATGGCCAGGCGCTGTTCGATCAGGCGCAAATGCTCGTCGAACTGCCCGCACAGGTTGGCGAAGCGATGGGCCTCGAAAGGCTCGAGGATGAAACGATGTGGTTCGATAGGTGCGTTCAAGGTCGTTTTTCAGCCGCCCAACGGCAAAGGATATGGTCTCAAGGATAACCCTAGCCGCTGCAGGGCGAAAGCGCTGAAACGATCAAGGGTCGCCGGGCCTGTAACCAGGCCCGGCAGGACAGCTCAGTGGGCCAGCGAGCCGAACAGCGAGTGTGGGCGCGCGTCGTCGATATGGATATCGACGAACTGGCCGATCAGCTTGGGATTGTCGCAGCGAAAGTTGACGATACGATTATTCTCGGTACGCCCCTGCAACTGGCCAGGATCGCGGCGCGAGTAGTCGGTGACCAGAATGCGCTGGACCGTACCGACCATTTGTCGGCTGATCTCGAAGCCCTGGGTGTCGAGGCGGTGCTGCAGGGCCTTGAGGCGCTCTTTTTTCAGTTCTTCCGGGGTTTCGTCCGGCAAGTCCGAGGCCGGGGTGCCCGGGCGCTGGCTGTAGACGAACGAGTAGGAAAAATCGAAACCGACGTCGGCCACCAGCTTCATGGTCTGCTCGAAGTCTTTCTCGGTTTCGCCGGGGAAGCCGACAATGAAGTCCGAGCTGATGCAGATGCCCGGTACCGCCGCCTTGAGCTTGCGCAGCTTGGACTTGTACTCGAGGACGGTGTGGTTGCGCTTCATCGCCGCCAGCACCCGGTCGGAGCCCGATTGCACCGGCAGGTGCAGGTGCTTGACCAGCTCCGGCACCTCGGCGTGGGCCTGGATCAGGCTGTCGGAAAATTCCAGCGGGTGCGAGGTGGTGTAGCGGATGCGCTCGATGCCATCGACGGCGGCGACCACGCGGATCAGCTCGGCAAGGTCGGCAAGGCGGCCGTCGTGGGTCTGGCCGCGGTAGCCGTTGACGTTCTGCCCCAACAGGGTGACTTCACGCACGCCGTTCTCGGCCAGGTGGATGACCTCGGCCAGCACGTCGTCGAACGGCCGGCTGACTTCCTCGCCGCGGGTGTAGGGCACCACGCAGAAGGTGCAGTACTTGCTGCAGCCTTCCATCACTGAGACATAGGCGGTGGGGCCGTCGATGCGTGGCTCGGGCAGGTGGTCGAATTTTTCGATCTCCGGGAACGACACATCGACCTGCGGCAGGCGCGTGGTGCGTGCGGCGTCGATCATCTCCGGCAGGCGGTGCAGGGTCTGCGGGCCGAAGACCACGTCGACATAGGGCGCGCGCTTGCGGATCGACTCGCCTTCCTGGCTGGCCACGCAGCCGCCGACGGCGATGACCATGTCCGGTTTGAGGTCCTTGAGTTCACGCCAGCGGCCCAGCTGGGAGTACACCCGGTCCTGGGCACGCTCGCGGATCGAGCAGGTGTTGAGCAGGATGACGTCGGCGTCTTCGGCGCGGGCCGTGACTTCAAGGGCTTGATGTTCACCCAGCAGATCGACCATGCGCGAGCTGTCGTACTCGTTCATCTGGCAACCGTGGGTTTCGATGTAAAGCTTCTTGGCCATGGGAGATCATCTGGTAATTCGAAGAACCGCACATTATAAGGGGCCGGCGCCGTGGATCCTAGCGTTGTCGGCCCGGTGCCTATGTTATAGTTTGCGACTTCTTTACCACCCTTGATTGTCCCCGCCCAAAATGACCAAACGCGAAGCTCCGATCTACAAAGTGATCTTTCTCAACCAGGGCCAGGTGTACGAGATGTACGCCAAACAGATCTACCAAAGCGATCTGTGGGGCTTCCTTGAGGTCGAGGAGTTTGTCTTTGGCGAGCGCACCCAGGTGGTGGTCGACCCGAGCGAAGAAAAGCTCAAGGCCCAGTTCGAAGGCGTGGTGCGCAGCTTTGTGCCGATGCATTCGATCGTGCGTATCGACGAGGTGGAGCGTCTGGGCACGCCGAAGATCAGCGAAGCACGCGGTACTGGCAATGTAATGCCATTCCCGATGCCAATGCCGGAAAAGTAAGCGGGGATCAGGGCAGCGGCGAGAAGGGCGTGCGGCCTTCGGCGGTCTGCAGCTCCAGCAGGTACTTGCGGAAAATCTGCCCCAGCACCTGGGTGGCGACTTCCAGTTCATCGCGGGGCATCTTCGCAGACACCTCGTCGGCCATGTCCAGGGCATCTTCGGCGCCGTTGACCGCCGCCATCTTCAGCACGATGTAGGCCTGCACATTGTTGGCCGCCACACCTTCACCCTTGTAGAACATGCTGCCCAGGCGGTATTGCGCCTCGGCGTGGCCTTGCAGCGAGGCTTGCTCGAAGTAGCTCAGGGCCTGGTTGAGGTCGCGCGGGGTGTTGGTGCCCTCGTAGTAGAACTCACCCAACTCGTACTGGGCCTGGGCATCCCCGGACTTTGCCGCGTCCTGGCAGGCGGCGAGGGCTTGCGGCAGGTCTTCGGGCTGGGAATCGAGGGTGCAGCGGCCCGTTGCCGGAATCAGCAACGAGTTACCGCCTGCCGTGGCCAGCAGGGGCTGAAGAAGCAACAGGCAGCCCAGGGCGAGGGCGCGGCCGGTGCGGTTCATGGGGATCGACATACCTCTGCAAAGCTGCGGCCAAAGTGTCTGGTGGCACATTATGGGATAAGCAGCGCCTACCTTACAAAGTCTTTACTCGATTTTCTGCTTTGCAAGGCCCCATCGCGGGGCAATCGTGCGCCTGCAGGCGCACGATTGCCCCGCGATGGTCCACTGAATTACAGCTTGGCAAACGCCTTCTCAGCCGCATCCAGGGTGATCTGCAGCTCGGTGTCACCGTGGGCGATCGAGGTAAAGCCGGCTTCGAAGGCGCTTGGCGCCAGGTACACGCCACCTTCGAGCATCAGGTGGAAGAAGCGCTTGAAGCGCTCGGCATCGCTGGCCATGACGTCATCGAAAGTAACGATATCGTCGGCGCCACTGAAGTACAGGCCGAACATGCCACCGGCCTGGGTGGTGACGAACGGGATGCCAGCAGCATCGGCGCGCTGTTGCAGGCCATCGAGCAGGCGGCTGGTGAAGGCGCTCAGCTCGTCATGAAAGCCCGGGCGACTGATCAGCTTGAGGGTGGTCAGGCCGGCGGCCATGGCCAGCGGGTTGCCCGACAGGGTGCCGGCCTGGTAGACCGGGCCCAGCGGCGCGATCTGTTCCATGATCTTGCGCTTGCCGCCGAAGCAGCCCACCGGCATGCCGCCGCCGACGATCTTGCCGAAGGTCGACAGGTCCGGGGTAACGCCGTAGTGCGCCTGGGCGCCACCCAGGGCGACGCGAAAACCGGTCATCACTTCGTCGAAAATCAGCACCACGCCGTGCTTGTCGCACAGGGTGCGCAGGCCTTCGAGGAAGCCCGGCGCCGGCGGTACGCAGTTCATGTTGCCGGCTACCGGCTCGACGATGATGCAGGCAACCTCCTGGCCGACTTCGGCGAGCATCTTCTCGACCGCGTCGATGTCGTTGAACGGCAGGGTCAGGGTGTGTTTGGCAAAGGCTGCTGGCACGCCGGCCGAGCTTGGCACGCCCTGGGTCAACAGGCCGGAGCCGGCTTTGACCAGCAGGCTGTCGGAGTGGCCGTGGTAGCAGCCTTCGAACTTGATGATGCTGTCGCGGCCGGTGTAACCACGGGCCAGACGGATGGCGCTCATGGTCGCCTCGGTGCCGGAGCTGACCATGCGGACCATTTCCATCGAGGGCACGATCGAGCAGACCAGGTCAGCCATTTCGGTTTCCATGGCGGTTGGCGCGCCATAAGACAAACCGTGTTCCAGCTGCTTGCGCACCGAGTCGAGCACGTCCGGGTGGCTGTGGCCAAGGATCATCGGGCCCCAGGAACCAACGTAGTCGACGTAGCGTTTGTCATCTTCATCGGTGACATAGGCGCCAGCGGCATGCTTGAAGAACAGTGGCGTGCCGCCAACGCTCTTGAACGCCCGCACCGGCGAGTTGACGCCACCGGGGATGTGTTTCTGGGCGTTGGCAAACAGGGTTTCGGAACGAGACATGATGGGCTCTCTCAATCAGGCAGATGCGAACAGGGCGTTGAAGGCGCGTGCACGGCGGGGTGACTTCCTGCGTGCTGTCGGCGCCGAACAGGCCGTGAATCACCGCCAGCAGGTCGGCGCCGTGGGCGACCAGCGGGGCGGCGTTGTCGAGGGTGATGCCGCCGATCACGCAGATCGGCAGCTTGATGCGGGTGCGCGCTTGTTCCAGCAAGGCGATGTCGGCGGCGGGCACGCCCGGCTTGGTCACCGAGTTGAAGAAGCGGCCAAAGGCGACGTAGCTGGCGCCTTCGCGGGCGGCCTGTTCGGCCAGCTCAAGCTGGGCATGGCAGGTCGAGCCGATGATCGCTTCGCGGCCGAGCAGGGTGCGCGCTGGCGTCAGCGGGCCATCGGTCTGGCCCAGGTGCACACCGACACCCAGGCGCGCGGCCAGCTCGGCATCGTCGTTGATGATCAGTTGGGTCTTGTAGCGTGCGCAAAGCTCGGCCAGGGCTTCGGCTTCGCGCAGCCGACGGGACTCGTCCTGGCTTTTGTCACGGTACTGCAGCAAGGTCACGCCGCCTTCAAGCGCCGCTTCGACATAGGGCAGGAACTTGCCGGCCAGCAACTGGCTGTCAGTGATGGCATACAGGCCGCGTAACTTCATGGTGTAGACCTCAAGCGAAGATCAGGAACAGAAATCCAGGGGCAGGCGGCGCGGCACGTACTGGCCTTTGCCCAGTTGCTCGGCGTCGCGCAGGGTCCGCCAGGTGTAGTCCAGGGCCGAACGCACCGCGCTTTGCAGTTGCTCGCCAAGGGCCAGGCGGCCGGCCAGGGCGCTGGCCAGGGTGCAGCCGGAACCGTGGTAGCTGCCGGGCAGGCGCTGGCAGGTCCAGGTATGACGCTGGCCGTCGCGGCTGTACAGGCGGTTGTGGATTTCGTGTTCGTCACCGTGACCGCCGGTGATCAGCAGGTGTCTGACAAACGGCAGGAGTTTTTCGGCGCATTCATCGGCGCTGCCGTCGGGCAGCTCGGCCAGGATGCGCGCTTCGGGAAGGTTGGGGGTAGCAATGGTTGCCAGCGGCAGCAGGCGTTCGCGCATGGCGTAGCCGACTTCATCCTTGCCCAGGCGGCCACCGCCGCCAGCGCGCAGGACCGGGTCGCAGACCAGCGGCAGGTGCGGGTGGGCACTGAGCAGTTCGACCACGGTATCGACCATTTCGGTCGAGCCGAGCATGCCCAGCTTGACCGCCGCTACGGTCGAATCGGCAAGCACGGCATTGGCCTGGGCCAGTACCCACTCGCGGTCGAGGACACGGAAGTCAGTGACATTGACGGTATCCTGAACGGTCAGGGCGGTCACGGCCGGAGCGGCATGACAGCCTTGCGCAATCAGGGCTTCGATATCTGCCTGCAAGCCGGCACCGCCACTGGGGTCGTGGCCGGAGAGACAGAGGACAACGGGGCGGGAGCTGTAGGTATTCATGGTGCGCGAGCTTATCACCAAACGCTTTTGCTGGGTCCGCCCCGGCGCCGGGGATTTTTCAACGGGCGTTTGAACTGTACTTGTGAAATCGCTGAAAGTGGCGTTCTAGAGCCTTCGGCGTAAAGTTTTCAGTGGCATCTGGCAGGCTCGGAAAGCTATGCTAGAGTGCTCGAATAAACCGATAACGGTTACTGCCGGATTGCATCGCCTCAAACGGACAGGAGGCTACGCGACGCGACCGGGACAGGCCATGCTGGGGCTGTATGCGCTATTTGCTGATTGTTGTGCTGGGCTGGTTGCCGTTACTGGCCCCGGCGGTCGATTTCGACGACTCCACCCGCAGCTTGCCGCTGGGGCAAGTGATGCAAGTGTTCGAAGACCGCGATGGCAATGCCAGCATTGCGCAGGTCAGTGCGCCCTCGTTCGCCGAGCATTTTCGCCCGCACCGGGCCGAGGTCCTCAACGCCGGTTACTCCACCTCGGTGTTCTGGCTGAAAGTCCAGCTGCGCTACACCGCCTTGCCCTCGGCTGCGCCCCGCGCTTGGTTGCTGGAACTGGCCTACCCGCCGCTCGATCACCTGGAACTCTACCTGGCCGACGCCAGCGGCACCTTCCACCTGGCCCAGCGCACCGGCGACGCCTTGCCCTATGCCAGCCGGCAGATCAAACAGAACAACTACCTGTTCGAATTACCGTTCACCCCCGGCCAGACCACCACCGCTTATTTGCGCCTGCACAGCGAAGGTTCGGTGCAAGCGCCGCTGACCCTGTGGTCGGCCCAGGCTTACCTCGAAGCACAGCCCACCCGCTTGTACGTGTTGGGCCTGATCTACGGCGTATTGCTGGGGATGCTGGTGTACAACCTGTTCATCTACCTGAGCGTACGCGACACCAGTTACCTGTATTACATCCTCTACATCGCCTCGTTCGGCCTGTACCAGGTGTCGGTCAACGGCGCTGGCGTGGCGTATTTCTGGCCGGACAATCCCTGGTGGGCGAACGCCGCCACGCCGATGTTCATCGGCGCGGCAGGTTTGTTCGGTTGCCAGTTTGCCCGCAGTTTCCTGCAATTGAGCAATCACAGCCGTGTCTTCGATGCAGTGCTCAAGGTGCTGATGGGCTGCGGCGCGCTGGTCATGCTGTTGTCGCTGACCAGCAGCTACGGTGTTGCCCTGCGCCTGGCCACCGCCTTGGCCCTGCTGTTTACCGTGTGCATTTTCGCCGCCGGGATTTTCGCCTGGCGCCGTGGTTTGCGCGTGGCCCGCTACTTCATCATCGCCTGGTCGGCATTCTTGCTCGGCGGCCTGGTCAACACCCTGATGGTGCTGGGTTACCTGCCGAACGTGTTCCTGACCATGTATGCCAGCCAGATCGGTTCGGCGCTGGAGGTCGGCCTGTTGTCCCTGGCCCTGGCCGACCGCATCAACAGCATGCGCGACGAGCAGGCCCGGACCCTGCGCGAAACCGGCCGTACCCTGGAACAGCTGAACATCGAGCTGGCCAACAGCAACCGTCTCAAGGACCAGTTCCTGGCTACCGTCACCCACGAACTGCGCACGCCGATGAACGGTGTGATCGGTTCGCTGGAACTGATGCAGACCATGTCGCTGGACGGCGAGCTGGCCCAGTACCAGCACACCGCAAGCTCCGCGGCCCAGGACATGATGGGCATGGTCGATGACATCCTCATCCTCACCGAACTGCAGGCCGGCCGCCTCAGCGCGCAAAATGCACCGTTCAGCCTGCGCTCGCTGCTGCAGGAAGTGCGTGCCGAATACGCCGCGCCGGCCATGGCCAAGGGCTTGTACCTGAGCCTGGATATCCCGGCGGAGCTGCCTGACGTACTGATCGGCGATCGACACAAGCTGGCCATGTGCCTGGGTTACCTGATGGACAACGGCATCAAATTCACCCACCAGGGTGGAGTCATGTTGCAGGCCCGCGGCACACGGCTGGGGCCGGACCTGTTGGGCCTGAGCATCAGTGTCAGCGACAGCGGCATCGGTTTTGACTGCCTGGACGAAGCCACGCTGTACCAGCGCTTCTTCCAGGTCGACGGTTCGATGACCCGTGAATACGGCGGCTTGGGCATTGGCCTGGCGATTTGCCGGCAGTTGGTCGAGTTGATCGGTGCACGCCTGCAGCACGAATCCAACCCGGGCCTGGGCAGCCGTTTCGAGCTGAACCTGAGCGTGCCCTTGAGCCCGCCCCAGGCGCAGTTGGGCATGCCTCGGCCAGGGTTAAACCACGGCTAGTTAGGCGTTTTTGTCACTTTGACAGGGGGGCAGGGCGTGATTCACTGAAAATTCAGTCACGCCAGGATCCAGGAGGCCCCTCGATGAACCTGCACCAGTACGCTGAAACCCATGAGGTCACCAACCAGCCACCGTCCCTGGACGGGGCCAACCTGTACCGCATCGACCTGCCACTGCAGGAATGGTCGCGGCGCTACGGGGCGGGTTGGGCGCAGGAGCGCATCGACGCGTACGGTGCCCTGGCCGGCGGGCCGCTGATGGCCGCAGGCTTTCTGGCCAACCAGAACAAGCCGCAGTTCAGCAGCCATGACCGTTATGGCCATCGCATCGACCTGGTGGAGTTCCATCCGGCCTATCATGAACTGATGCGCACGGCCATCGAGCATGGCCTGCCGTCCTTGCCGTGGACCGACCCGCGTGAAGGCGCGCATGTCGCCCGCGCCTCGATGACCTACCTGCACAGCCAGGCCGAAGCCGGCAGTGGTTGCCCGCTAACCATGACCTTTGCCGCGGTGCCGGCGCTCAAGCTGCAACCTGAGCTGGCCGAGTACTGGCTGCCGAAAGTGCTGGCCACCAAATACGACCCGCGCAACCTCGGCGATCGCCACAAGGCCGGCGTGACCCTGGGCATGGCCATGACCGAGAAGCAGGGCGGCACCGATGTGCGTGCCAACACCACCCGCGCCTATCCGGTGGGAGCACCCGGCCCGGGACAGGCCTATGAGCTGGTCGGGCATAAATGGTTCTGTTCGGCGCCGATGTGTGATGCCTTCCTGACCCTGGCGCAGACTGACAAGGGCTTGAGCTGCTTCCTGCTGCCGCGCCACCGCCCGGATGACAGCCGCAACCAGTTCTATATCCAGCGCCTGAAGAACAAGCTCGGCAACTGCTCCAACGCCTCCAGCGAGGTCGAGTTCCGTGGTGCCCTGGCCTGGATGATCGGCGAAGAAGGCCGCGGCGTGCCGACCATCATCGAGATGGTGGCCATGACCCGCTTCGACTGCATGGTCGGCTCCAGCGCCCTGATGCGTCAGGCCCTGACCCAGGCTGCCCATCATTGTGCCCATCGCCAGGTCGGCGGGCGCTTGCTGGCCGAGCAGCCATTGATGCAGAACGTGTTGGCCGATCTGGCCCTGGAAAGCGAAGCGGCGCTGGCCCTGAGCCTGCGCATGGGCCGTGCCCTCGACCAGCCGGATGATCCGCACCAGGCGCGTTTTGCCCGCTTGATTACCGCCGTGGGCAAGTACTGGATCTGCAAGCGTGCGCCGGCAATGATCAACGAAGCGGCCGAATGCATGGGCGGCGCCGGTTATGTCGAAGACAGCATCCTGCCGCGGCTGTACCGCGAAGCGCCGGTCAACTCGACCTGGGAAGGTTCGGGCAATGTCCAGTGTCTGGACGTGTTGCGCGCACTGTCCAAGGAGCCAGGTGTGCTCGACACGTTGTTCGCCGAGCTCGGTGATGGCCACGGCGACCCGCGCCTGGCCGCACATATCGGTAACCTCAAGGCGGCCTTTGCCGACACCGCGGACATCCAGTACCGCGCCCGCCAGCTCACCGAAGACATCGCCGTCGGCCTGCAGGCCAAGCTGCTGCTCGAAGCCGGTAACGCCGCGGTCAGCGATGCCTTTATTGCCAGCCGCCTGGGCGGCAATGGCCGGGTGTATGGCGTACTGCCCCGTGGTGTCGACGTCGCCGCGCTGGTGCAACGCTCGACCCCGAACTGGCCGCTCTAACGTGCGTGCCTTTGCCGCCGGATATAGGCAAGATGGGCGTATGCATGTCAGACAGGAAGTACATTGTGAGCCGTACTGATGAAGCCTTCGTTGTCGTAGCAACCGCCGAGCAGGCCGTCGATCGCCTCGCCGCCCTGCACGAACAAGCCACCGCGGCCCTGAGCCAGGCGCTCAAGCGCTACCTCAAGGACCGTACCGAGCCGGATGCCGAGGAGCGCGCACTGTTCCGCTACCCCGAGCTGCGCCTGACCTACCAGTACCATGGCGAAGTGCCGGCGATCACCCGCGCCTATGCCAAGGTCCAGTTGCCGGGCACCTACAGCGTGACCGTGACCCAGCCGGCGGCGTTCCGGGGTTACCTGCTGGAGCAATTGAAGCCGCTGATGCGCGACTTCACCGTCACGGTTGAAGTGGGCGTCAGCCAGCAGAACATTCCTTACCCCTATGTGGTCGAGCAGGGCGATGAGCTGGCCGGTACGGGCATTACGGCTGCGGCGCTGGCGCGGGTGTTCCCCAGCACCGATCTTTCTGCCGCCACCGACGGCATCGCTGACGGCCTGTACGACTGGGCCAACGTCGACCCGTTGCCGCTGGCGCTGTTCGACGCCGCGCGGGTGGATTTTTCCCTGCGCCGCCTGGTGCATTACACCGGCAGCGACTGGCGCCATGTGCAGCCGTGGATCCTGCTGACCAACTACCACCGCTATGTCGACCAGTTCATCAGCCACGGCCTTGAGCGGTTGCGTGACGACCCGCGTTTCGTACGCATGGTCCTGCCCGGCAACGTGATCATCGAAAAGGCCATGGACAACGGTGAAGCCCAGGCCCTGGTTGCCGGAGTGGTGTGGCACCGCTACCAGATGCCGGCCTACCACCTGATCGCCGCTGATGGCGACGGCATCACCCTGGTCAACATCGGCGTCGGCCCGTCCAACGCCAAGAACATCACCGACCACCTGGCGGTACTGCGCCCGCATTGCTGGCTGATGATCGGCCACTGTGGCGGCCTGCGCCAATCGCAGACCATCGGCGACTACGTGCTGGCCCACGCCTACATGCGCCGCGACGGGATTCTCGACCGGGTAGTACCGCCGAACATTCCGATTCCGGCCCTGGCCGAAGTGCAACTGGCCCTGCAGGAAGCGGCGGCGCAGGTGACCGGCGAGCGTGGCGACGAGCTGAAAAAGCGCCTGCGCACCGGCACCGTGCTGACCTACGACGACCGTAACTGGGAGTTGCGCTGGGCGCAGGAACGGCCGTTGATCAACCTGTCGCGGGCGGTGGCGGTGGACATGGAAAGCGGCACCATCGCCGCCCAGGGCTATCGTCTGCGGGTACCCTACGGCACTTTGCTGTGCGTCTCCGACAAACCGCTGCACAGCGAAATTAAACTGCCGGGAGCGGCCAATGCCTTCTACAACCGGGCGGTCAGCCAGCACCTGAAGATCGGCATCGCTGCCCTCGACCTGCTGCGTACCGAGCTCAACTCGCTGCACTCGCGTAAACTGCGCAGTTTTGACGAGCCGCCGTTCCGCTGAGGCCCCATGTCGTTACCCCCACGCTCCAAGCCGCGGCGCCCCGCAGCCAAACCCGCCGGCCCGCGTCGCCACGCCAAGGCGCCGCCGGCCGAGCCGCGGTTGATCCTGTTCAACAAGCCCTTTGACGTGCTGACCCAGTTCAGCGACGGCGAAGGGCGCGCGACCCTCAAGGACTTCATCGCCATCCCCGGCATCTACCCGGCTGGGCGCCTGGACCGTGACAGCGAGGGCCTGCTGCTGTTGACCAACGACGGCCAGTTGCAGGCGCGGATCGCCGACCCCAGGCACAAGCTGGCGAAAACCTATTGGGTACAGGTAGAAGGGGAGCCGAGCGAGGAGCAACTGCAGCGTTTGCGCGATGGCGTCGAGCTCAACGACGGCCCGACCTTGCCGGCCCAGGCCCGTCAGCTCGACGAGCCCGAACTGTGGCCACGCAACCCGCCGGTACGCTTTCGCAAAAGCGTACCGACAAGCTGGCTGGAGCTGGTCATCAAGGAAGGGCGCAACCGTCAGGTGCGGCGCATGACCGCTGCCGTCGGCTTGCCGACCCTGCGCCTGGTGCGCGTGCGGATCGGCGACTGGAGCCTGGATGGCCTCGATCAGGGCCAGTGGCGGGAAGTCCCGGCCAGGCTTTAGACGCCTTCGATGAAGCCGATCACCACGCTTTTGATGATGAAGGCGAGGATGCCCAGGCCCAGCACGAAAAACAGGATGAAGGTGCCGAACTTGCCGGCCTTGGATTTTTTCGCCAGGTCCCAGACGATAAAACCCATGAAACCAATCAGGATGGTGACCAGGATGGTCATCATCCATTCTTCGAACAACGCAGGATCCATCGATACTCTCCGGCAGGTTGAGGCGCGCGATTATACGCCGCCGTTGCCAGCCTGACTAACGCAGGTGCGTGAGCGGCAGTTCGGTGCTGGCCAGTACCTGGTTGAGAACAAAGCTGGAGCGCACGCTGGTCACGCCTTCGATACGGGTCAGGTGGCCGAGCAGCAACTGCTGGTAATGGTCCATGTCGGGCACCACGACTTTCAGTTGGTAGTCGGCATCCATTCCGGTCACCAGGCTGCATTCGAGCACCTGCGGCAGGCTGCGGATCGCCGCCTCGAAGGTCTCGAAACGCTCGGGAGTGTGCCGGTCCATGCCGATCAGCACATAGGCGGTCAGGCTCAGGCCGAGCTTCTTGCGGTCGAGCAGGGCGACCTGGCGGGCAATATAACCGTCGTCTTCCAGTTGCTTGACCCGACGCGAGCAGGGCGAAGGTGACAGGCCGATGCGTTCGGCCAGTTCCTGGTTGGAGATACGCGCATCGCGCTGCAATTCGGCAAGAATGCTCAGGTCATAACGGTCGAGCTTGCTCATGGGATTGGCCTTTTCTGTTTCGATTGCGTCGAATTATCAATCTGTAGGCAAAAATTGCGCAAGTGATATTTAAATGAGCAATCTTCGCAATCCTCTGCCGCTGCCATCGCCGTATTCTTATTACCAGAATCACTGCCCGGACATCAGTCCAGTGCGGCGGGCCGAATCAGGCCAGCTGCGGCCAGCAACCCCACCAGGTTGTGCTCGGCCCCCGGGCTACACACTGTCCACAAGACGGCGTGAGGTGAGCCGGTGTCACAAGCGCCGAGCACGGACAAAATTCTCAAAGGGAGACCCCAGGGTCTCCCTTTTTTATTACTCAAATTTCATCTGGCGGCCGATAACCCCTGGCAGACGGCCTGATAGAGTAATCACAGGCCCCTTGTTATCGGTCCGAGAGGAAAGTATGAAGTCGCGTGTCTGGGGTATGGCGGGTGTGGGTGTGCTGTGCATGAGTGTCAATCTGCCGCTGCTGGCTGAGGGGCAGGGAGCTTCACCCCTGCAGTCGCGGCCCGATGAAGTGCGCCAGACCCAGGAGCCACGCACCGGCTATTACCAGGATATCCCGCGGCGCAACGACAACCGCTATTACCACGCCGGTGGCGGCGGGCATGGGAATGGCCACGGCAATGGCTGGGGGCCGGGGCCGCAATACCGCCCGGGGCAAACCATCGAACACTTCCCCGAGCAGTACTGGAAAGTACCCTATCGCGGGCATGACTACTTCTATTCCGGCGGTTACTGGTATCGCCCGCAAGGCCCGCGCTATGTAGTGGTGACTCCGCCCTATGGCGTGCGGGTCAACTACCTGCCCGACTATGCCCAGCAAGTGTGGATAGGCAGTGCGCTGTTCTTTCTGGCGGCAGGGACGTATTACCAGTACCTGGAAGACAGCCGCGAGTATGTGGTGGTCAACCCGCCGGCGGCCAGTACGCCGGCCCGAAGCGGCCCAGGTTATGACGTGATTGCTTATCCCGCGCAGGGCCAGAGCCCGCAGCAGCTTGATCGCGACCGCTACGAATGCCATCGCTGGGCGGTGCAGCAGACCGGTTTTGACCCGGCTGCGGCCAGCTACGCGCCGTCGGCGCAGGTGGCCGATAACTATCGGCGGGCGCAGGGTGCTTGTTTGAGCGGGCGAGGTTATAGCGTCAATTGACCCAGGGCTGCTGCGCAGCCCCTCGCTGGCAAAGAGCAGCCTCGCCAACTGCCTCACATCACCGGATCTGCATGCACCAGCACTTCAGCCTTGGGGTACTTGCTGTTGATCGCCGCCGCTGCCTGGTCACACAAGGCATGGGCCTGGGTCAGCGGCAGGTCCCCGGGCAACTCCAGGTGCAATTGCACGAACCAGTGGCTACCCGACACCCGCGTACGCAAGTCGTGGGCGCCGCGCACCCCCGGCACACTGCAGGCCAGCGCCAGCATCTGCTCGCTGATGTCGCCGGGCAGCTCCTGATCCATCAGGATCGAGCTGCTCTCGCGGGCAATCTGCAGGGCGCTCCAGAGGATGTACAGGGCAATGCCCAGGCCGAAGATTGCATCCAGCTGTGGCCAACCAAAGCGCGCCAGCACCAGGGCAACGAGGATGCTGCCGTTGAGCAGCAGGTCGGAGCGATAGTGCAGTGAATCGGCGCGCACCGCGGTCGAGCCGGTGATGCGGATCACCTTGCCCTGCAGCATCAGCAAGGCAATGGTCAGCACCAGCGACAACAGCATCACCGCAATGCCGATGCCGGTGTCACCCAGAGGCTGCGGATTCTGCAGCCGCTCAACCGCCTGCACGCCGATCAGCACCGCGCTGACGCCGATGAACAGCGCCTGGGCCATGCCGGCCATGGCCTCGGCCTTGCCGTGGCCGTAACGGTGGTCGTCATCGGCCGGGCGCAGGGCGTAGTGCACCGCCAGCAGGTTGAGGAACGAGGCCACGCCATCGAGGGCCGAGTCGGTCAACCCGGCCAGCAGGCTGACCGAACCACTGAGCCACCAGGCCAGCGCCTTGGTCAGGATCAGGATACTGGCCACCGCTAGCGATGCGCGGGTGGCCAGGCGCAGCAGGCGTTGGTGTTCAGCCGAGGGAGTCATGCCTAAAGTGGCTTCCTGTCAGAGTTCAAGCAGCGGGCTTGAGGCCGTACATGGCCAGTTGCTCGACACTACCCTTGTGCTGGATCAGGCGCGGGTCGTTGAGCGGCAGGCGCTGGCCCAGTTCGCTTTCGAGAATAGCCTGCAGCTTGCTGTTGTCGACCTTGCCGTCGGCGCTGATGGCTTCATTGAGTTTTTCAGGCGCGACCTGGGCGGTGGTGCCGCCGGGCAGGTAGATGGCGCCGGTGGCGAAGTCGATGCCGAAAGCGATCAGGCCCGGGATCACATAGAAAAGAATGCCGATGGCGTCGAGGGCAGCAACCACCGGGTCGATCTTGCCTTCGATCTGGCCGCGCCGGTCGGGGAAGAACAGGGTGCCGCAGGCGGTCAGTTGGCTCAGCAGGGTGGCGATCACGACGCCGCCAATGACATGGGAGGGAATACGCATGGAAGTCTCCGGAATGAAGGCGACAAAGATACAGGCAAAGAGCCTGTATCTACAGCTAAGACCATGATAAGGCAGGCTCGGTTCGCCGTTATACTCGGCGGATTGTTTGAGGGCCACCATGAAATCATTACCGATCGATGCCGCACTGCCAGCCTTGCGCGCCGCCTTGAGCCAGCGCCACGAAGCGGTGCTCGAAGCGCCCCCTGGCGCCGGCAAGACCACCCGCGTACCGCTGGCGCTGCTCGATGAGCCGTGGCTGGCCGGGCAGCGCATCCTCATGCTCGAACCTCGGCGCCTGGCGGCGCGGGCGGCGGCCGAACGGCTGGCCAGCGAGCTGGGTGAGCAGGTCGGGCAAACGGTCGGTTACCGCATTCGCCTGGACAGCAAGGTCGGGCCGAACACGCGCATCGAGGTGGTCACCGAAGGGATTCTCACCCGCCGCCTGCAGGCCGATCCGGCGCTGGACGGAGTGGGCCTGCTGATCTTCGACGAATTCCACGAGCGCAGCCTCGATGCTGACCTGGCCCTGGCCCTGAGCCTCAATGGTCGCGAACTGTTGCGTGACGACCCGCCGCTGAAAATCCTGCTGATGTCGGCGACCCTTGAGGGCGAGCGCCTGTCGAGCCTGCTCGACGATGCTCCGGTGGTCAGTAGCGAAGGGCGCATGTACCCGGTGGATATTCGCTGGAGCCGGCCGTTCCAGGCGGGCGAGTTCATCGAGCCGCGGGTGGTCGAGACGGTGCTGCAGGCCATCAGCGACGAGTCGGGCAGCGTGCTGGTGTTCCTGCCGGGGCAGGCGGAGATTCGCCGCGTGCATCAGTCACTGCAGGAGGCCCTGGGCGAGCGCCGCGATATCCTCCTGTGCCCGCTGCATGGCGAGCTCGATCTCAATGCCCAGCGCGCCGCCATCGACACGCCAGCCGCCGGCCTGCGCAAAGTGGTGCTGGCGACCAACATCGCCGAGACCAGCCTGACCATCGACGGTGTGCGCGTGGTGGTCGATGCGGGCCTGGCGCGGGTGCCGCGCTTTGATCCTGGCAGCGGCATGACCCGCCTGGACACCCAGCGCATCTCCCGCGCCAGCGCCACCCAGCGTGCTGGCCGCGCTGGGCGCCTGGAGCCCGGCGTGTGTTATCGCTTGTGGTCCGAAGCCCAGCACGAGCAACTGGCGGCCTATGGCGCGGCCGAAATTCTCCAGGCTGACCTGGCTGGATTGGCCCTGCAACTGTCGCGCTGGGGCGTTACCCCCGAACAACTGCGCTGGCTCGACCAACCGCCTGCGGCCGCCTATGGCCAGGCGCTGGAGCTGTTGCAGCGCCTGGGCGCATTCAAGGCCGACAGCCCGGACAGCCTCAGCGCCCACGGCCAGGCCATGGCCGAACTGCCGGCGCATCCGCGCATCGCCCACCTGCTGTTGCGCGGCCAGGACCTGGGCCTGGCCGACATGGCCTGCGATGTCGCCGCCTTGCTCGGTGAGCGCGACATTCTGCGCGGCGGCGGTGCCGACCTGCATAGCCGCCTGGCCCTGCTCAGCGGCGAAACCCGCGCGGCCAAAGGCGCGCAGGGCGGTGTGCAGCGCGCCCGGCAACTGGCCCGCCAGTACCGCGGTTACCTGCGTGGCAACGCCACTGCAGCCGTCGCCGACCCCGAGCATTCGCGCTGGCTCGGCGCCCTGCTGGCACTGGCTTATCCCGACCGCGTTGCGCAGCAGCGGCGTGCCGGCGGTGCGGAATATCGCCTGGCCAACGGTCGCGCTGCGTTGTTTGGCGAAGCCGATGCCTTGATGAAACATTCGTGGCTGGTGATCGCCGATCTGGGCAGCCGTCAGGGCCAGCGCGAGGAGCGCATTTACCTGGCCGCCGATTTCGACCCGGCACTGTTCGACGGGGTGCTGGCCGAACAGGTGCGCAGCCTGGATATCCTTGACTGGGACGAACGCGAGAACGTTTTGCGTGCCGAGCGTCAGCGCAAGGTCGGCGAGCTGGTGCTCAGCCGCGAGCCTTTGACCGGCCTGGATGAAGACGCCCGCGCCCGGGCCTTGCTGGAACTGGTGCGGCGCAAGGGTCTGGAGTTGCTGTCGTGGACGCCCGAGCTGCGCCAGTGGCAGGCACGGGTGGCGCTGTTGCGCCAGCTCGACCTGGCAAGCCGTGGTGAAAGCGAGTGGCCGGACCTGGGGGATGCCGCGCTGCTGGCGAACCTGTCCGAGTGGTTGCAACCCTACCTGGGCAAGGTCACCCGCCTGAGCCATTTTGCCCAGCTCGACCTCGCGTCGATCTTGCGCAACCTGCTGCCCTGGCCGCTGCCCCAGCGCCTGGATGAGCAGGCGCCGGTGCACCTGAGTGTGCCCTCGGGTTCGAACATTCGCCTGGACTACAGCGAAACCCCGCCGATTCTCGCCGTGCGTCTGCAGGAACTGTTCGGCCTGGCCGAAACTCCGCGCATCGCCCAGGGCCGTCAGCAAGTCCTGCTGCATTTGCTGTCGCCCGCGCGCAGGCCGGTACAGGTGACTCAGGACCTGGCCAACTTCTGGCGCAGTACCTATGCCGAAGTGAAGAAAGACCTCAAAGGGCGCTACCCCAAGCACTACTGGCCGGATGACCCGTTGGTGGCCGAAGCCACGGCGCGGGCCAAGCCGCGCAAGTAGTCACGGCTGCGCAGGCAACAGCAGGCGCGCCGTCACTGGCAGGTGATCGGAAATCTCCAGGGTGTCCTGCTGAATTACCCGTGCCCCCAGACGCTGCAGTTTGGGGCTGTGGAACAGGTAGTCGAGGGTGCGGTCCGGGCCTTGCAGGTTGCGGTCGTTGGGGTAGTGGGTCAGCCAGGCCGCGCGGTCGGCGCCGCTGGCTTCGGCGTTGCTGGGGATCATCGGGTATTTGTCCCAGAGCAGATGCAGGTCGCTGTCGGCGCCGTACTGGCCGCGCAGTTCGGCCGGCAGGCGGCGGTACTGGCCGAGCGGCAGCAGGTTGAAGTCGCCGCCGATCAACCACGGCGTGCCTTGGCTTTCCAGCTTGTCGAGCAGGCGCGTCACCTGTTGCACCTGCTGGCGCTGGATATCGCTGCCGGCTTCGAAGGTCGCCAGGCGGGTGTTGAGCACCGCCAGCTGACCGCCATCGCGCAGCGGCAGGTAGCTGGCAACAATCGCCTGCTGCGGTTGCAGCAAGCGCTGCCAGGCATTGCTGGCGTCGACCGGCAATTGCAGGCGCTCGGCCTGCTTGATCGGGTAGCGGCTCAGGGTCGCCAGGCTGCGGCCGACACTGCCGAAGATGTGCCAGTCGGGGACGAAATCGGCTTTCCAGTCGTAGGCCTGCACCGCGCAGGGGTAAATATCCACCAGCCGTTCGCGCAGCAGTGCCAGTTGGTCTTGGTAGCCGCTGGCCTTGGCGTTGTTGTCCAGTTCCTGGAGCAGGACGATGTCCGGCTGCTCGGCGCGGATTACCCGCGCCACTTCATCAAGGTTGAAGGCGAGGTCTTCAGGGGTAGGGCGGGTATCGTCGCCGCGGCCCTGGTCGTACCAGAATACGTAGCGCTTGCCGGCCAGGTACTGCACGTTCCAGGTCATCACCTTGAGCACCTGGCCGGGTACCAGCGCCGCCGTGCTGGCCCGGCAACTGACCGCCAGGCTCTCGCGCGGTTCAGGTTGCGAGCTCAGCTGGCTGGCCAGCAGCCACAGCAGGGCGATCACAACAAGCAGGGTCAGCAGGGCGTTGCGCAGTAGTCGGGTCATCGGCTAACCAGTCAGGACAGCGGTGGCTCTGTCGCCGGTTCGCTGACCAGCATGTACAGGCGGAACATCACTACGGTGCTGAACAGCTGCAAAAAGCCGTTGCCGCTATCCAGAGCCAGTTGCGCCAGCGGCGACGGCTCGGGCACCAGCATCATGCTCAGGCCGTCGATCAGCCACAGCACTGCCATTACGCCGAGGACGCAACTGAAGATGCGCCAGAAGTTGCCGGTGGTCATCTGGAAACTGGTACGCATGGCTTCGATCGGTGGTTGGCCGCGCAATACCAGGGCGTATTCGGCAAACACCAGGTGGATCATCACCCAGATGCCGGGAATGATGAACAGCGCGGCGCCGGCCATGATCAGCAACGAGCTGAGCATCACCATCAGCGCAAACGACGGCCACAGGCGCAAGGCCATGGCCAGCAGGTTGCGCTTGAGCGGGGCGTAGCCGTTGCTGCGGCTGTCGAGGTAGAGGATCAGCGCGGCGCTGTACAGCGGGTAGAACAGCAGGCTGACCAGCATGCCGTAGCCTGGCGAGGCGTCCTTGCCCAGTTGCTGGTACAGCAACTGGGCGCACAGGGCTTCGAGCACCACCAGCGGCAGGCACAACTGGGCAATGCTCAGCAGGTGACGGCGGAAGAAATACAGGGAGTCGCGCAGAACACTAAGCGGATTCATCGGTCGATATCGCATTGAATAAAAGCAGGGCGTCACTTTAGCCCAGGCGCTGGCCAACCTGAAGAAAGTTTAATCCCGGCTTGTGTTGAATCTGGCGCCTCGGCACCCCATTTTACCGGTACCCGTTTTTCCGCTTTTGCAGTGAGGTTGCCCATGAACAGTGAAGAACAAACCCTGATCGACGGCCTGTTCGGTCGGCTCAAGCAGGCCGAAGATCCGGCCGTGCCGCGTGATGCCCAGGCCCAGGCGCGCATTGGCGAGCACCTGCAGCAGCAACCGGCGGCGCCTTACTACATGGCCCAGGCGATCCTGGTGCAGGAAGCGGCGCTCAAGCGCCTGGATGAACAGAACAAGCAACTGCAGGCCGAGCTCAAACAGGCCAAGGCCCAGGTAGCCGCTACCGCACCGAGCAGCAGTGGCGGCTTCCTGTCGAGCATCTTCGGCAGCGGCACCCGCGACCCGCAGCCGGTGCAAAACCAGGCGGCGGCCAGCGCTCCTGCCAGTGGTGGCGGCTGGCGCGAACCTTCGCGTCCCTCGTTCAACCCGCCTGCCCAGCAGCAGGGCTTCAACGCAGCTCCCGCCCAGGCCCCGGCCCGCGGCGGTGCCAGCAGCTTCCTTGGTGGCGCGCTGCAAACTGCTGCAGGCGTGGCCGGCGGGGTGATGCTGGCCCAGGGCATCAGCAGCCTGTTCAACCATCACTCGCAGCCTGAAGAGGTGGTCGAAGTGATCAAGGAAGAACCAGCACCCGCCAGCGATAGCGGCGGCTGGGGCAGCAACGACGAGCAGCGCCTGACCGCCGACAACGGCGGCTATGGCAACGACCAGGGCGGCTTCATCGACACCGACTACGGCAGCGATGATGGCGGCTTCTTCGGCGGCGACGACGACAGCTTCGTCTGACCGCGCTTACCCGCATGGCCCGCGGGCTGGCATACTGGGCGCCGAAACGGCCCCGGTGTGCGGCGGCCGGCAACAGCGCCGTGGCGCCATGAGGAAAAGCGGTGAAGAAGATCGCGGTATTCGCCGATGTGCAAAACCTCTACTACACCGTGCGCCAGGCCTACGGTTGCCACTTCAACTACGCGGCGCTGTGGGCCGATATCAGCCAGCACGGGCAGATCGTCGAGGCGGTGGCTTACGCCATCGACCGCGGCGACAGCAAGCAGCAGCAGTTTCAACAGATCCTGCGCAACCTCGGTTTCACGGTCAAACTCAAACCCTACATCCAGCGCAGCGACGGCTCGGCCAAGGGCGACTGGGACGTGGGCATCACCCTCGATGTGATCGATGCCGCCGCGCGGGTCGATGAGGTGGTGCTGGCCTCCGGCGACGGCGATTTCGACCTGCTGCTGGAACGGGTCATCAGCCGTCACGGCATTCAGGCCGTTGCCTATGGCGTGCCGGGGCTGACCGCCAATTCACTGATTCGCGCTGCTAGCCGATATGTGCCCATCGAGGGCAGCCTGCTGCTCAAGCATTAAGATTTTTGAGGTTGTCGTTTTGGAACGTATCGCTGTCATCGACTTTGAAACCACTGGCATTTCACCCGGCGCCGGTTGCCGCGCCACCGAAGTGGCGGTGGTCATGCTGGAACGCGGGCGCATCGTCGAGCGCTACCAAAGCCTGATGAATGCCGGGGTACCGGTACCGGCGTTTGTCGCCGGCCTGACCGGTATCACCACCGCCATGCTGCGCAGCGCGCCGCCAATTGCCCGGGTGATGAACGAAGTAGCCGAGTTCGTTGGCGATACGCCGATGCTCGCCCACAACGCCTCGTTCGACCAGAAGTTCTGGGACTACGAGCTGGCGCAGATCGGCCGTAGCCGTAGTCAGCGTTTCGCCTGCTCGATGTTGCTGGCGCGGCGCCTGATGCCCTCGGCGCCAAACCACAAGCTCGGCACCCTGACCCGCTGGGCCGGCCTGCCTGACACCGGCACCGCGCACCGGGCCATGGCCGATGCCGAAATGGCCGCCAACCTCGCCCAGCACCTGGCCGGACAATTGCGCCAGCAGGGCGTCAACGGCGTTTCCCACCAATTGTTCTGCAGCCTGCAGAAAGTCCCCGCGGCGAAGATCGGCGAGGCGCTTAAAACCTATCGCTAGGCCTTCTTGCCGTTGTGTTCCAGGTGGCCCAGCGGCAAGCGCCGTTCCACGGCGCTGGAGAGAATGATCGAGGTCTTGCTGAAGCCGAACCGGGCGACCCGGTTGATCAGCTCTTCGAGTTCCGGCATCGAACCCACTGCCGCCTGCATGATCACGCAGGGGTCGCCGGTCACCCGGTGGCACTCGGTCAGTTGCGGAATCTGCGTGAGTTCTTCGTAGGTTTGCTGGTTGCCATGGCTGGCCAGGCGCAGTTCGATCACGCACTGGATCGGCAGGCCGATCTTCTCCAGGTCGACCTTGGCCTGGTAGCCGGTAATCACCCCGCTGGCCTCAAGCTTGGCCACCCGCTCGGCCACCGCCGGAGCGGAGAGATTGACCTTGCGCGCGAGCTCGGCGAAGGAGGCGCGGCCGTTGTCCAGCAGGGCGCTGAGGAGCATGCGATCGTATTTGTCCATGGGTTTCCAGGGGCGGGTTGTTGATTCCAAGGCGCAAGGCCAAAAGATCCGTTGTTTCAAAAGTGTACGGTTCGTTTAAACAGGTTTTGTAACTTATGTTTACTGCGCTGCCTTTCTAAACTAACTGCCCGACACCCATAATTCGAGCCCCCCATGCCTGCCTCCCGTCGCTTCCCGTTAGTCTTGATCGGTGCCTTTCTCGCCTTGTACCTGGTCTGGGGCTCGACTTACCTGGTGATTCGCATCGGCGTCGAATCCTGGCCGCCGTTGCTGATGGCCGGGGTGCGTTTCGTCATTGCCGGCTCCTTGCTCTACGGCTTTTTGCGCTGGCGCGGCGTGCCGGCGCCGACCTGGCCGCAATGGCGGGCGGCGAGTGTCATCGGCGTATTGCTGCTCAGTTGCGGCAACGGCGGCGTAACCCTGGCTGAACATGCCGGTGTAGCTTCAGGCGTGGCAGCGCTGGCGGTGGCTACAGTGCCGCTGTTCACCTTGATGTTCGGCCTGCTCTGGGGCCATCGCAACACCCGTCTGGAATGGGCCGGGATTGTCCTCGGCCTGGTCGGCATCGCCTTGCTCAACCTCGGCTCCAACCTGCAGGCCAGCCCGGTCGGCGCTGCGCTGATCCTGTTTGCCGCCGCCTCCTGGGCCTTCGGTTCGGTCTGGAGCAAAAGCCTGCCGCTGCCCGCCGGGCCGATGGCCAGCGCCGCAGAAATGCTTGTCGGTGGCGTGGTCTTGCTGCTCGGCAGCGCCCTGAGTGGCGAACGCATGACCCAGATGCCTACCGCCGCTGGCTGGGGGGCGCTGGCCTATCTGGTGTTCTTCGGCTCGATCCTGGCCTTCAGCGCCTACATGTACCTGCTCAAGCATGTGCGCCCGGCCGCGGCCACCAGTTATGCCTATGTCAACCCGGCGGTGGCGGTGTTGCTGGGGATTGTTTTTGCCGGCGAGCAAATTGGTTTCGAGGAATGCGTGGCAATGGCGGTTATCATTGGCGCCGTTGTGCTGATCGGTGTGCCGCAGTGGCGCCGGCCGGCAGTGGAAAAAGCCAAAACTGTTGGCGAAGTGGAAGGTGAACTGTGTAAATGAAAGGACGTTTTGCCAGGAAGGCAGTGAAGATTTTTGCTTGTGTGGCCTTGCTCGTAATGGGCGTGGTGATGCTGTATGACGGTAAGCAAACCTTCATGACCCTGTATTTCCAGGAACCCATCTCTCTGGAAAACAGTTTCGAAATCGAGGCCGCCTATTTGCAGGCCGTGCGCCAAGCCATGGCCCCCTGGCCGATCCCGGCGGGCAAGCTCGAACTGCGTCTTGAGCCCGGCAACCGGCAAGCGTTGCAGGTGCGTTTTGCCAAGGATGCCCTGGACGCCGGGCAGCGTCAGCAACTGCGGGCGCTGTTCGAGTCATTCGAGCCCGCTCGGGAAGAGGTCCGGCCCACAGGCCGGCTGCTGGTCGACATGCGTCAGGCGCGTCAGGTGGGCCTGGGTGTTTACGATTTTGGCCCGGCGCCCGCTGAAGTCGTCGCGCTTGGCGAGATGTCGCTGGCGCTGCACTTCAGCTTTCCTTCGCAAATCGATGTGCAACTGCGGCGCAACGAGCAGGCGACTGCGCAAAAGCCGCAAGCCGATATGATCTGCGAGGCTAGCGCCAGGCTGAATGGCGCCTTGCCCTTCGAAGTCACCGACTTCAATGTCAGTGGCGCCGATCTGCGCGGCGAGATGAAACTGCGCATGCCCAGCGGTTTACAACTGCGGGCGCCGGCGCAATTGTCGTTCGATGAGCAGCGATTGCTTGAGCGCCTGGAAATGGGCGATATGCGGGTGCGTATCCAGCGCCCGGAGACTATCGACCGGTTGGTGTTCGAGTTCGGCAAAATTGGCACTGTCAGGGATCAGCCTTACCTGTTTTTCATCCGCAGCGATCCCGAAGCATTCGCGGCATGTCGTGCGATTGCCTACCAGAGCGGCAGGCCGTTTTCGTTCTACCTGGGTGAAGGGCTCGATCGCCTGCTCAAGGTACGCTTTGCACCGCAAGGCTGATAGCGATGGCGGCACGCGCCGGGCCTGAACAAGGTAAACTGCCGCCATTGCTGAATTCCCCTGACGGTATTGCCATGACTTTCGCCAAACTCGGCCTGATCGAACCCTTGCTGCGCGCGCTCGAGCGCCTGGACTACAACACCCCGACACCGGTCCAGGCCCAGGCCATTCCTGCCGTACTGGCCGGCCGCGACCTGATGGCCGCCGCCCAGACCGGCACCGGCAAGACCGCAGGTTTTGCCCTGCCGCTGCTGCAACGCCTGACCCTGGAAGGGGCCAAGGTCGCCAGCAACTCGGTGCGCGCCCTGGTGCTGGTGCCGACCCGTGAACTGGCCGAACAGGTTCACGCCAACATTCGTGAGTACGCCGAGCACCTGCCGCTGAGCACCTATGCGGTGTACGGCGGGGTCAGCATCAACCCGCAGATGATGAAGCTGCGCAAGGGCATCGACCTGCTGGTGGCCACCCCGGGCCGGCTGCTCGACCTGTTCCGCCAGAACGCAGTCAAGTTCAACCAGTTGCAGGCGCTGGTGCTCGATGAAGCCGACCGCATGCTCGACCTGGGTTTTGCCGAAGAGCTGCGCGCGGTGTACGCCGCCCTGCCGGCACGCCGGCAAACCCTGCTGTTCTCAGCGACGTTCTCTGACGAGATCCGCCAACTGGCCGCGCAGACCCTCAATGACCCGCTGAGCATCGAAGTCAGCCCGCGCAATGTCACCGCCAGTACGGTCAAACAGTGGATCGTGCCGGTGGACAAGAAGCGCAAGCCGGAGCTGTTCAGCCACCTGATGCGCAAGCAGCGCTGGAAGCAGGTGCTGGTGTTCGCCAAGACCCGCAATGGCGTTGACCAGTTGGTCGAGCGCCTGCGTGGCCAGGGCGTCAATGCCGACGGCATTCATGGCGACAAGCCCCAGGCAACCCGCCAGCGTGCCCTGGACAGCTTCAAGGCCCGCGAGATCCAGATCCTGGTCGCCACCGATGTGGCGGCGCGCGGGCTGGATATCGACGACCTGCCGCTGGTGGTCAACTTCGACCTGCCGATCGTCGCCGAGGACTACATTCACCGCATCGGTCGTACCGGGCGCAAAGGCAATAGCGGTGAGGCGATTTCGCTGGTGTGCGCCGACGAAGTGCAGCTGCTGTCGGCGATTGAAACCCTGACCCGCAAGACCTTGCCACGCCACGAAGAGCCGGATTTCATTCCGGACCACAAGGTGCCGATGACCGATGCCAGCGGCCAGGTGCTGAAGAAGCCGAAAAAGCCGAAGAAGCCCAAGGAAAGCAGCAGCAAGCGCAGCCTCGGGCGCTGGATGGACAGCGCTGAAGCGCCAGCGGCAGCGCCGCAGGCCAAGCCGGTACGCAAGGTGCCGGCCTTCAATACCGGGCCGCGCAAGCGCAAGCCTTGACCCGCGATTATTCAGCCGTTAAGCCACTCCAGCAGACCCAACCCGGCCTTGCGCCCACTGGCAAAACAGGCAGTCAACAGATAGCCGCCGGTTGGCGCTTCCCAGTCGAGCATTTCACCGGCACAGAACACGCCGGGCAGTTGCTTGAGCATCAAGCGCTGATCCAGTGCTTCAAAGGTCACCCCGCCCGCGCTGCTGATCGCTTCGTCCAGCGGGCGAGGGCGCACCAGGGTGATCGGCAAGGCCTTGATCGCCTGCGCCAGCAAGGCCGGGTCAGCAAAGGTCGGTTGATCGGTCTGCTCTCGCAACAACGCCGCCTTGACCCCGTCCAGCCCCAGTTGACTGTGCAGGTGCTTGGCCATTGAGCGCGAACCTCGCGGCTTGGCCAGGGCCTGCTGGATTTTATCCACAGGCCGGTTGGGCAGCAGGTCGACCAGCACCCTGGCGCTGCCATCGCGGTTGATCGCTTCGCGGATCTGCGCCGACCAGGCGTACACCAGGCTGCCCTCCAGGCCTTGGGCAGTGAGCACGCATTCGCCCAGGCGCGGCGCCTGGCCGGCAAGGCTCAGGGCGATGTTCTTCAGCGGCGCGCCGGCAAACTTGTCCTTGAGCAGCGCGCTCCAGCCTTCGACCTCGAAGCCGCTGTTGGCCGCCTGCAATGGCGCGATCTGCACGCCTTGCGCTTGCAGCCAGGGCAGCCAGGCCGCATCGGAGCCCAGGCGTGCCCAGCTGCCGCCGCCCAGCGCCAGCACGGTGGCGGTCGGCTTTAGTGTCAGCTCGCCCTGTGGATAAGCGATTCGCAAACTGCCATCGGCATTCCAGCCCAACCAGCGATGGCGGGTGTGGATAACGACCCCGGCATCGCGCAGGCGCTTGAGCCAGGCGCGCAAAAGTGGCGCGGCTTTCATGTCGCGGGGGAACACCCGGCCGGAACTGCCGACGAAGGTTTCGATGCCCAGGTCGTGAATCCACTGGCGCAGCACATCGGCATCGAAGCCTTCGAGCAGGCGGGCAACGTCTTGCGTGCGCTCGGCATAACGGGCGATGAATGCCGGGTAAGGCTCGGAGTGGGTGATGTTCATGCCACCGACCCCGGCCAGGAGAAACTTGCGCCCCACCGAGGGCATGGCGTCGTACAGCTCGACGGCGACCCCGGCCTGGCTCAGCACTTCGGCGGCCATCAACCCGGCCGGCCCGCCTCCGATAATGGCAACGTGTGGGCGGTCGGTGGTGCAAGTGTCGGTCATGGTCGGCTGCAAGCTGGAAAAAAGAGCCGGCATTCTACCTTAGCGCGGCGCCCGGAATCACTGATCAAAAAACGTACAGCGGCCTCAAGGCCCTGTGGTTAAAGGCCTTGAGGGGCTTTCCCGCAGGTTATCCACAGGCGGTTCCACAGTCATTGTGAGTAACCCAGCACACGGCTGGCGCTGTGGTGCAGTATGCCGTGGCGGCGGGCGAGGGCCTCGCGGTCCTTGCTGTAGCCACCGCCAATCACCCCAACCACCGGAATGTCCCGGCCCAGGCAGTGGCGCAGCACGCTTTGGTCACGGGCGGCGACGCCTTCATCGGTCAGTTGCAGATAACCCAGGGCGTCGTCCTTGTGCACATCGACCCCGGCGTCGTACAGCACCAGGTCCGGGCGGTACAGCGGCAACAGGTAGTTGAGCGCGTCATCGACCACCTTCAGGTACGCCTGGTCGCCCATGCCGCGCGGTAGAGGGATGTCCCAGTCGCTTTCGGCCTTGCGCGCGGGGAAGTTCTGCTCGCAATGCAGCGATACGGTGATCGCGTCCGGGGTGTCATGGAGGATGCGCGCGGTACCGTCGCCCTGGTGCACGTCGCAATCGAAGATCAGCACCTTGTGCACCCGCCCGGCGGCGAGCAGGTAATGGCTGATCACCGCCAGGTCATTGAAGATGCAAAAGCCGGCCGGGTGATCGTAATGGGCGTGATGGGTGCCACCGGCCAGGTGACAGGCGATGCCATGCTCCAGCGCCTGCTCGGCTGCCAGCAGCGAGCCGCCGACCGCGCGCACGGTACGCCGCGCCAGGGCTTCGCTCCAGGGCAAGCCAAGGCGGCGCTGGTCTTCGCGCGACAGCTCGCCGTTCATGTAGCGCTCGATATAGGTGCGGTCATGGGCCAGGGCGAGGATGTCGTTGGGGCAAACCTCGGGGCGTAGCAACGCCGCGTCGGTAGTCAGGCCGCTGGCGACCAGGTGGTCGCGCAACAGGCGGAACTTATCCATCGGAAAGCGGTGCTCGGCGGGAAACTCCGGGCTGTAGTCGTCGTGGTAGATCAGCGGCAGCGGCATGGCAGGGTCTTGAGCGAGACAGAAGCTGATCTTGCCAGTTACCAAGGCCGTTACGCCAGCTTCTACAATGAGTAGCAATCCCTTGCACAGGCGTACTTATGGTGTTGGCTTCATGGACTTTCTGGGCGGTGTTATCCGCCGTGTTCGCCGCGTTGACCGCGATCTTCGCCAAGGTCGGCATCAGCGGCATCAACTCCGACTTCGCCACCTTGCTGCGTACGGTGGTGGTGCTGATCAGCCTGGCGCTGATTCTGTATGCCACCGGCCAGTACCAGTCGCTGAGTTCGATCCCGGCCCGCAGCTATCTGTTTCTGGTGTTGTCGGGGCTGGCCACCGGCGCCTCATGGATCTGTTACTTCCGAGCCCTGCAGTTGGGCCAGGCGTCACAGGTGGCGCCTGTGGATAAACTCAGCGTGGTGCTGGTGGCGGTACTTGGCGTAACCCTGTTGGGCGAGCGGCTTGACTTGCGCCAGTGGGCCGGCATCAGCCTGGTCACTCTGGGCGTAGTGATGCTGGCGTGGCGTTGATCAACGCCGGCGTGCGTGCTCTGGTCGCCACCCGCGCGGGAGCCTGTAATGCCAGCCGGCCGTAAAATAACAGTGCTGTCAGCCAGGTCGTCAGCCAGACGAAAATCCCTGCCCAGAAGGTGTGCGACATATAGTGCCAGCCCTGCAGCACGCGCGTGGTGCCAAACACCAGCCCCAGCAACAACACCGCCACCTGCAGTTTGCGCGCATGCGCCCAGCGATGGCGTCGGGCAACGAAGTACAGCGCCAGCAAGGTAAAGCCGCTGGAGGCGTGGCCACCCGGCCAGCAACGCCCGGCACCGGCCTTGTCCAGCCAGCTGAAGTTCTCGAACCATTCCTGGCGCAGCTCGCTGCCGCCGTACAGGGTGGTCTCCACCGGGCAGTACACGCTGGTGTGGCTTTTCAGGTAATGGATGACCGTGGTGCTCAGGGCAAAGGCCACCACCACGAACAGCAAGTCGCGACGGTAGCGGGTGGTCAAGCGCAGCACCGCAGCGATACGCCAGGTGTTCAACATGCGGCTGGCAGTGGACTGTGGATAAGCGGCAAAGCGTGGCCAGATAAACGACAACAGCGAGCCGATGACTGCCAGCTCGCCGGTCCAGTTCGGCAAGATGCGCGGCCACTTGTGGGTCACTTTCTCGAACCATTGGTTGTGCAGCAGCGGGAACTGGCCGCTGGCCGGGTCGAGCAGCAGGTTGCTGATCAGCCGGTCGAGGCTGGTGAGGTCGAACAGCAAAAAAACCACGGCAGCCAGCAGCAGCGGCAAACCCAGGTTGATCAGATAGAAGTCGCGGCGAGAGGGGCCCGGCATGCTTTACATTCCTGCGCTGGCGACAAGTTTGCGCCATTCATTGGCGTTCATCTGCCCGAGAATCCGCGCCTTGCCGTTGCTGCCCATGGACACGAACAAGGCACTGGCATAGGCGCTGGAGCGTTCACCACCGGGCACATTCAACTGCCGCTCAAGATGATCGATGCAACCACTGTGGGTGACCAGCACCAGGTTATGGTCGGCGCGCTTGTGCTTGAAGGCGGCATCGGCAAAACCCTTGTCGCATTGCTTGAGCCAGTCCTCGCTGGCGATCGCCTTGCCGAACATGAAGTGCGCAGTTTGCTGGGTGCGCACCTCCGGGCTGCTCAGCACCTGAGCGTTGTTCAGGCCCAGGCGCAGGATGCCGTTACCGACGTCGCTGGCCGCCTGGCTACCCTCAAGGGTAATGCCGCTGGGGTCGCCCAGGCAGCGGTTGTGCGAACGGTCGCAACGTTCGGCATGGCGGATCAGGACGATGACCGCGCCCTTGGCCCATTCGCTGTAAACACCACTGTTGTGCATCTGATTGTCGCTGCCCAGGTCCACGATCGGTGTCCTCGATGTCCACCACAGTGCAAGGATGACCAGGGCGAGCAGGAGGCCCAGCCCGGTCAGCGGTTGGCGCCAGGGAGCGCCGCGTCGTCGCTGGGTGGCAGTGCTGGCGGTAAGCGCAGGCGTCAGGTGGGAAGATGACATAGGACCACTTCAGGCAGGTTCAAGAGTGAACGCACTGTAGAAAAGGTCAGGTTCAGAACCAGTGAAAGGGATGTGAAAAATAGCTTGGAGCCGAGGTTGTTACCTACGCTATAAACAGCAGGCTGTGGATAAGGAGCCGAGCATGACCCCGATATTGCAACTGGAAAGCGCACGGTTGCTGTTGCGCCAATGGCAGGATGACGACCTCAGGGAGTTCGCCGCGATGTGCGCCGACCCGCAGGTCATGCGTTACTTTCCTGCACCCTTGACCCGGGTCGAGAGCGCTGCGCTGATCGGCCGGATTCGCGGCCACTTCAATGAATACGGCTTTGGCCTGTGGGCCCTGGAGCGCAAGGACACCGGCGCCTTTATCGGCATGACCGGCCTGCTCAACGTGAGTTTTGCCGCCGATTTTACCCCGGCGGTGGAGATCGGCTGGCGCCTGGCCCGGCGCCACTGGGGGCTGGGTTTTGCCAGTGAAGCGGCCTGGACCAGCCTGCGCTGCGCCTTCGCTCAACTGGGCCTGGAGCAGGTGGTGTCGTTCACCACCGAGAGCAACCTGCCATCGCAAAAAGTCATGCAGGCCATCGGCATGCAGCAGGACCTGGCCGGCAGCTTCGAACACCCCAGGCTAGAGCCTGGCGACCCTTTGCGAGCGCACGTGTTGTACCGCATCGACCGCGCCCAGTGGCAGGCCACCCTGCGCGGCTGAATTGCACAACATACGGGCCGGCAATGACAAACCCTGTATTATTTGCCGCAGTTGCGCATTGCCTTGGAGAATCTTGAATGAGCCACGTGTTGGACGATCTGGTTGACCTGTTGAGCCTGGAATCGATCGAGGAAAACCTGTTCCGCGGGCGAAGCCAGGACCTGGGCTTTCGTCAGTTGTACGGTGGGCAGGTACTGGGCCAGTCGCTGTCGGCGGCCAGCCAGACGGTCGAGGAGGCGCGCCACGTGCACTCGCTGCACGGCTACTTCCTGCGCCCGGGCGACGCCAGCATGCCGGTGGTCTATTCGGTCGACCGCGTACGCGATGGTGGCAGTTTCAGCACCCGGCGGGTGACGGCGATCCAGAAGGGCAAGACCATCTTCACCTGCAGCGCCTCGTTCCAGTACGACGAGGAAGGCTTCGAGCACCAGAGCCAGATGCCCAAGGTGGTCGGCCCGGAAAACCTGCCGTCGGAAGTCGAGCTGGCCAAGCGCATGGCCGATCGCCTGCCTGAAGCCATTCGCGACAAGATGCTCTGCGCCAAGCCGATCGAAATGCGTCCGGTAACTGCCGAGGATCCGTTCAACCCCAAGCCCGGCGAGCCGGTCAAGTACGTCTGGTTCCGTGCTGACGGCAACCTGCCGGACGTGCCGGCGCTGCACAAGTACATGCTCGCTTATGCCTCGGATTTTGGCCTGTTGACCACCTCGCTGCTGCCCCATGGCAAATCGGTGTGGCACAAGGACATGCAGATCGCCAGCCTCGACCACGCGCTGTGGTTCCACGGCAACCTGCGCGCCGACCAGTGGCTGCTGTACGCCATGGACAGCCCGTGGGCCGGCAATGCCCGTGGTTTTGCCCGCGGCAACATCTACAACCAGGCCGGGCAACTGGTGGCCTCGTCGTGCCAGGAAGGCCTGATTCGTCATCGCCAGGACTGGCAATGAGCCTGCAGCAGATTCGCCACTGGGTGTTCGACATGGACGGCACCCTGACCGTTGCCGTGCATGATTTTGCCGCGATCAAGGTGGCGCTGGAAATTCCCCAGACCCACGACATCCTCACCCACCTGGCGGCCCTGCCGGCCGATGAAGCCGCAGCCAAGCACGCCTGGTTGCTGGAGCATGAACGTGAGCTGGCGATTGGTTCACGCCCGGCTACCGGTGCCGTGGAGCTGGTCCGCGAGCTGGCGGCGCGCGGTTGCCAGCTGGGTATCCTTACCCGCAATGCCCGGGAGCTTGCGCATATCACCCTTGAGGCAATCGGCCTGGCCGACTGCTTTGCCGTCGAGCACGTGGTCGGGCGTGATGAAGCGCCGCCCAAGCCGCATCCTGGCGGCTTGCTGAAGCTGGCCGACGCCTGGGCGGTGGCACCGAGTGAGATGGTCATGGTCGGCGACTACCGCTTTGACCTGGACTGCGGCCGGGCAGCGGGGGCGCGGACGATTCTGGTGAACCTGCCGGATAACCCCTGGCCGGAGCTGGCCGACTGGCATGCAGCGGATTGCCGGGCGTTGCAGGTGATGCTCGACAATTGAGTTGAATTCATCGCGGGTCCAGCCCGCTCCTACATTCGGTGTGCAGGAGCGGGCTTGCCCCGCGATGGGGCCTCAGAACTCCCAGCGCGTCGTCAGCATCACATTGCGCGGATCACCGTAGTAGGTGGTGTCGAAGTTGCCCAGCCCGGTCAGGTAGCGCTTGTCGAAGACGTTGTTGGCATTGACCGTGAAGCTCAGTTGCTCGTTGTATTGATAACGGGTCATCAGATCGACCAGGGTATAGCCGCCTTGCTTGATGAAGCTGTAATCCTCGATCGAGCGGTTGTAGATCTTGCCGTAGAACGCGCTCTGCCAGTTGATTCCACCCCCCACTGTCACCTTGTCCAGCACCCCCGGCAGGCGGTAGGTGGTGAACAGCCGCACCAGGTGTTCAGGTTTGCTGGTGCTCATCGGGAAGCCATAGATACGCTGCTCGTCGGCATCGCGTGAACGCGCGTAGGTATAGCCGGCCGAGAGGTTCCAGCCTTCCTGCAGCTCACCAGCCACTTCCAGCTCGATGCCCTGGGTGGTGGCGCCACTGGTCGCCTTGTAGATGCCCTCATTGGTCGCAGGGTTGGTGCCGATCGACTCGGCGACGTTGTCCTGCTCGATGCGAAACAGCGCCAGGCTGGCGTTGAGCTTGCCGTCGAAGTAGGCCGCTTTCAGGCCGGTTTCGTAGCTGTCGCCTTCGACCGGGTCGAGGGTGGCACCGTTGCTGTCTTTGTTGCTCTGTGGCTGGTAGATCGAGGTGTAGCTGGCGTACACCGAGTAGGTGTCGTTCAGGTCATAGACCACTCCGGCGTAGGGCGTGACCACGCCGTGTTGCTTGTAGCTGGCCTGGCTGTCGGCAAAGTTCGGGTTCAGGCCGTCGTAGTCGTAATTGTCGCTGTACTTGAAGGTGCTGACCCGGGTGCCGAGGATGACTGAAAAGTCATCGGTCGGGTGCAGGCGGGTGGCGATGTAGGCGCCGTTCTGGCTCTTCTTCTGTTCGTACTTGCCGTTTTTCGGGAAGTCCGGCACGCCGATGTGGCCGTCCCAGTCAAAGATGCTGCCGGGCACCGTGCCAAATTCGCCGGTGTCCCAGGTGGCGCCGGTCTGGCGCGAATGGTTGGTGTCAAGGCCGACGACCAGGTCGTGCTGGCGGCCGAACAGGGTGAACGGGCCGGAGATATTCAGGTCGGCACTGTTCTGCACCCGGTGGCCTTCCCAGCGGCCCCAGAAAAAGTACATGCCGTCACCATTGCGATCCGGCGCGCCACCGCTGGCTGAGGCCAGGCGGGTGTCGTGATCGCTCTGCAACTGGTTGACGCTGAGCTTGAGCGACCAGTCGTTGGCCAGCGCCTGTTCCAGCGAGGCGAAATAGGTGCGGTTCTGGAAGTCGCGGCGGCTCCAGTCGGCGCCCGGGTTGAACGAGCGGGAGAAGTCAGTGCGACCGCCGTCGGTGTAGTACACCGGGTTGCCGGTCCAGGAGCTGCCGCGCGGGGTGGTGGTCTGCTGGTCGATACCGACGGTCAGCAGGGTATCCGGGGTGATGTCGGCCTCGAGGATGCCGTAGTACACCTCTTTGTTCTGCTGGTAATGGTCCTGGTAGCCCTTCTTGTCCTGCTGGGCGCTGACGAAACGTCCACGCACGCTACCGCTGCTGTTGATCGGGCCGGAGACATCGACTTCGCCGCGGTAGTTGTCCCAGCTGCCGGCACTGCCGGTGAGCGAGCCCTGGAACTGCGCGGTCGGTTTCTTGCGGATCAGGTTGACTGTGGCCGACGGGTCGCCGGAGCCGGTCATCAGGCCGGTGGCGCCCTTGAGCACCTCCACACGGTCATAGATCGACATGTCGACATGCGCGGTACCTTCGCCGTACACCCCGTCATACACGGTGTTGACGCCGTCGTACTGGTAGTTGGTGATCACCAGGCCGCGGCTGGTGAACTCGGTGCGGTCGCTGTCATAGGTTTGCGCCGAGACGCCGGGGGTATTGCGCAGCACATCGGAAATACTCTGGGCGCCCTGATCGTCCATCTGCTGGCGGGTAACCACGGTGATGGTTTGTGGCGTCTCGCGGATCGACAACGGCAGCTTGGTCGCAGTGCGGGTCGCTGCGGTAGTGTAGGAATGCGTACCCTCGGTGGTTTCACCCAGGCCTTGAGCATTGATGCTGGTGGCGCCCAGTTCCATCGCCGCGCCAGTATTGGCGGGCACCAGCACGTGGCCGCCGTTGGACTGACGCTGGGCCTGCAGGCCGGTGCCGCTGAGCAGGCGCGCCAGGCCTTCCTCGACCGAGTAGGTGCCGTGCAGGCCGGCCGACTGCTGGCCTTGAGTCTGGCGGGCATCGAACGACAGGGTGATGTTGGCGCGGGTGGCGAACAGGCTCAGGGTAGTGCCCAGCGGGCCCGGGGCGATCTGGAACTGGGTGCTGGCGCTTTGCGCCATGGCCTGGGCCGGCAGCAGCGCGAGCAGCGGCAGCGGTGCCAGGGTCAGGCCGAACAGCGCCAGGTGGACAGCGCGAACCAGCGGGCGAGGGGCGCGCGGACAAGTCGGGGTCATGCAGGATTTCCTTCGATTGGCTGGGCAGAGGGGCGGTCGAAATTTGCCGCTTTAACTGCGTAGCCGAATGAGAATGAAAATCGGCAACCCTTTGTACGAAATTTCTTCAGACAGCTTCAATGCTGACCCAGTAGCGAGTCATGTAACGCACCCTGACCGGCAACGACACGCCGAGGTTTTCCAGAATCGTGTCGGTGTCGTCGATGCGAAACGCACCTGACAGGCGCAGGTCAGCGATGCCCTCGGCGCAGCGCAGCACGCCGGGGCGGTAGCGGCGCAGTTCGCTGATGAAATCGGCCAGGCGCCATTCGATCACGGTCAGCATGCCCTGGGTCCAGGCGCCGGTGCCAGGCAGGGCGGTGCTGGCGGCAGCAATCTGCTTGCGGTTGAAGCTGACGCTTTGCCCGGCCTCCAGGCGCAGCATCAGCAGCGGCTGGTCGAGCGGGCGCACCTGCACCGCATGTTCGAGCACGCTGACCCGGCTCAGGCCATTGTCGCTACGCACGTTGAAGCGCGTGCCGAGGGCGCGCACCCGGCCTTCGGCGGTTTCGACCATGAACGGGCGCGCCGCGCTGTCAGGGGCGGTTTGCACCATGATCTCACCACTGTACAGGCGCAGCAGGCGTTGCTGGCTGTCGTAGCGGATATCCACGGCACTGTCGGTGTTCAGTTCAAGCTGGCTGCCATCGTCCAGGCGCACCTGGCGGCGCTGGCCCTTGCCGGTGCGCAGCTCGGCCATCCACGCCTGGCCCGGGGTACTTTGTTGTACCGCCCAGCCGGTTGCGCCAACGGCCACGAGCAGCGCCAGGGTCTTGAGCACGGCGCGGCGCCGGGCGCGCACGCCGGCAAGCGTCGGCAGGGCGACATCAGCGGGCAGCCGGCCCAGTTGGCGCTGCAGCTTTTCGACCCGCGCCCAGGCCTGGGCATGGGCCTGGTTCTTGCCCAACCAGTCTTGCCAGGCCTGCAACTGCGCAGCGCTGGGCGGCGCGGCGTTGAGCTGCACGTACCAGGTGGCGGCAGCTTCGAGGGTGCGATAGTCCAGCGGCTGGGCCATGTCAGTCGTCCGTGAGCAGCAGGCAGTGGGTCATGGCGCGGATCAGGTGTTTTTTCACCGTGGTCACCGATATCCCCAGGCGTTCGGCGGTAGCCACATAGCTCAGGCCTTCGAGTTGCACGGCCAGGAAGATAGAGCGCGTGCGCTCGCCCAGGCCATCGAGCATCTGGTCCACCGCCAGCAGGGTTTCGAGGATCAGCAAGCGGCTTTCCGGTGATTCGGCGACCCGCTCCGGGCGCAGCGCCAGTTCGTCCAGATAGGCCTGTTCAAGCGCCTTGCGGCGAAACTTGTCGATCATCAGCGCATGGGCGATGGCGCCCAGGTAGCTGCGCGGCTCGCGAATGGTGTCTGCATTGCGTGCATTCAATACCCGGATAAAGGTGTCCTGGGCAAGGTCGGCGGCATCGGCGGCATTGCCCAGGCGGGTACGCAGCCAGTTTTTCAACCAACCGTTATGTTCGCTGTAGAGCGCGTGCAGGGCAGCATGATCGGGAGCGGGCATGGCGGGGCAATATCGAGTAATTGATAATTAGTCGCATTATTGTGGTTTGCTGGCGCACTATGCAAGCGCTCGTGCTTGACCTGGGGCAGGGTCGGGCGAAGACTGGTCAGCTATTTGCCGAATCGACTCAGGAGGTTTCCATGACCAGCAGGGCCATTATCGTCCAGACCGGCGGTGGTTACGACAAGGTGCAGGTAGGCACCCGCGAGGCAGCCGCCCCGCAAGCCGGCGAAATCAGCGTGCGCCTGCATGCCAACTCGCTCAACTATCACGACTTCGCCGTGGTCAGCGGCATGTGGGGGCCGACTGCGCCGCGTATTCCCATGGCCGATGGCGCTGGCGTGGTGACCGCAGTGGGCACTGGCGTCAACGAGTTCGCTGTCGGTGATTCGGTGGTCAGTACGTTCTTCCCGGACTGGCTGGACGGCCAACCGTTGGTCGAAGGTTTCGCCAGCGTTCCGGGCGACGGCATCGATGGTTACGCCCGCGAACAGGTCACCGCTCGCGCGACGTCCTTTACTCATGCACCCAAGGGCTACAGCCACGCGCAAGCGGCGACCCTGACTACCGCCGGCCTGACTGCCTGGCGTGCGCTGATGGCCGACGACTCGCTCAAGCCGGGCGATACCGTGCTGGTGCAAGGCACCGGTGGCGTGTCGATTTTCGCCCTGCAGTTCGCCAAGCTGGCGGGCGCCACGGTGATCGCCACGTCCTCCAGCGACGACAAGCTCGAACGCCTCAAGGCCCTGGGCGCCGACCACCTGATCAACTACCGCAAAACCCCGGCCTGGGGCGAGAAAGTACGCCAGCTCACCGCCAACCGCGGTGTCGATCACGTGATCGAGGTCGGTGGTCCGGCGACCCTGGAGCAGTCGATGATCGCCGCGCGTATCGGCGGGCATGTGTCGCTGATCGGCATTCTTACCGGCGTGGCGGGCAACCTGCCGCTGGTCCAGGCGCTGGTGCGGCAGATCCGCCTGCAGGGTGTGCTGGTTGGCAGCCGCGCCCAGCAGCAGGCGATGGTCCGCGCCATCGATGCCAATGGCCTGCGCCCGGTGATCGACAAGACCTTCGAGCTGGAACAGATCGTCGAGGCCTTCCGTTACCAGGAAAGCAACCAGCACTTCGGCAAGATCTGCCTGAGCATCTGAGCCAGCGCCTCAGATCTGCCCCAGCAACCAGCCGCGAAATGCCGCCAATGACGGCAGCGACTGGTTGCGCGGCGGGTAGATCAGGTAATAGCTGCGCTGGCTGGCAAACGGCGCGCCGACGCTGACCAGCTCCCCGCTGGCCAGCTCGTCGGCCACCAGGATGCGCGGCACCAGGCCGATACCGATGCCGGCGCGCACCGCCTGGATCAGGTGCGAGGTCAGCTCGAAGCTTGGCCCCAGGCGCATGCTGCGGTGCGCCAGGCCATGATGGGAAAACCACTCGCCCCAGGCGTTGGGGTTGTTGGCCACGTTGAGCAGCAATTGCTCAGGCAGGCGCGGCGGCGACCAGTCGGCCTGGCTGGCGGCAGTCTCCGGCGACAGAATCACCAGCAACTCTTCGGCATGCAGGCGATGACAGACCAGCCCGGGCACATCGGCATTGCCGACGATAATGGCGGCGTCGATGCCGCTGGTTTCGAAATCGATGGCTTCGATGCGCGAATTGATGTGCACCAGCATGCCCGGGTGCAATTTGTAGAATTCATGCAGGCGCGGCAGTAGCCACTTGGAACCGAAGGTCGGCAGGGTGGCCAGGCGCAGGCTGCCTTCGCCGGACTGATAGGCCATGGCCTGCAAGGTGGCGCTGCGAATGCGCCCAAGGGCTTCGCTCATCTCCCGTTGATACAGCCGGCCGACATCGGTCAGGCGCACCTGGCGGCCTTCGCGGCGGAACAGGGTCAGGCCCAGTTGCTGCTCCAGCGCCTGCACCTGGCGGCTCACCGCGCTTTGGGTCAGCGACAGCTCGGTGGCGGCGCGGGTATAGCTTTCATGCCGGGCGGCGGCTTCGAACGCCAGCAGCAATGACATGGACGGTGTGAGATGGCGGTAATTCATTCGTAAAAGTCATCGATAGCGGCAGAAATATCCAGTTGTCCGCAGCGTCGCGCTCCGGGATCATTGGCATATCAGTGTCTTGAGGCTGACCTAATTATGCTCAGCCAGCAAGTGTTCCGATATTCCCGTGATTAGCCAAATTAAAGAGGCCATCCTTTGATGATCGCCCAGTTGCCGACCAGCGCCCCCGCTGGCGACTATGCCGATTTTCTCGCCGCCCTGCGCGCCAGCGGTTTCCGTGGCCAGTTCAGCGCCGACTATGCCACCCGCACGGTGCTCGCCACCGACAACTCGATCTACCAGCGCCTGCCGCAAGCGGCGGTGTTTCCGCTGGATGCCGAGGATGTTGCCCGCGTCGCTACGCTGATGGCCGAACCGCGCTTTCGCCAGATCAAGCTCACCCCGCGCGGCGGTGGCACCGGCACCAACGGCCAGTCGCTGACCGACGGCATCGTCGTCGACCTGTCGCGGCACATGAACAACATTCTCGAGATCAACGTCGAGGAGCGTTGGGTGCGGGTACAGGCCGGGGTGGTCAAGGACCAGCTCAACGCAGCGCTCAAGCCCCACGGGCTGTTCTTCGCCCCGGAGCTGTCGACCTCCAACCGCGCCACCGTCGGCGGCATGATCAACACCGATGCCAGCGGCCAGGGCAGTTGCACCTACGGCAAGACCCGCGACCACGTGCTCGAACTGCACAGTGTGCTGCTCGGCGGCGAGCGCCTGCACAGCCTGCCGATTGATGATCAGGCGCTGGAGCAGGCTTGTGCACAAGAAGGCCGCAGCGGTGAGGTGTACCGCATGGCCCGGCAGATTCAGGAAACCCAGGCCGAACTGATCGAGACCATCTTCCCCAAGCTCAACCGCTGCCTGACCGGCTACGACCTCGCGCACCTGCGCGACGAGCAGGGCCGCTTCAACCTCAACAGCGTGCTGTGCGGTGCCGAAGGCTCGTTGGGTTACCTGGTCGAGGCCAAGCTCAATGTGCTGCCGATTCCCAAGTACGCCGTGCTGGTCAACGTACGCTACAGCAGCTTCATGGATGCCCTGCGCGATGCCAATGCGCTGATGGCGCACAAGCCACTGTCGATCGAGACGGTGGACTCCAAGGTGCTGATGCTGGCGATGAAGGACATCGTCTGGCACAGCGTCGCCGAGTACTTCCCCGCCGAAGCCGAGCGCCCGACCCTCGGTATCAACCTGGTGGAGTTCTGCGGTGATGATCCGGCAGAAGTGAACGCGCGGGTGCAAGCCTTCGTCGCCCACCTGCAGGCCGATACCGGCGTCGAGCGCCTGGGCCACACCCTGGCTGAAGGCGCCGAAGCGGTGACCCGCGTCTACACCATGCGCAAGCGCTCGGTGGGCCTGCTTGGCAACGTTGAAGGCGAAGTGCGCCCGCAGCCGTTCGTGGAAGACACCGCCGTACCGCCCGAGCAACTGGCCGACTACATTGCCGATTTCCGTGCCTTGCTCGACAGCTACGGCCTGGCCTACGGCATGTTCGGCCACGTCGATGCCGGCGTGCTCCACGTGCGCCCGGCGCTGGACATGAAAGATCCGGCCCAGGCGGCGCTGGTCAAGCCGATTTCCGATGCCGTGGCGGCGCTGACCCATCGCTACGGCGGCCTGCTCTGGGGCGAACACGGCAAGGGCCTGCGTTCGGAATACGTGCCGGATTTCTTCGGCGCCCTGTACCCGGCGCTGCAATCGCTCAAGGGCGCCTTCGACCCCTACAATCAGCTCAACCCCGGCAAGATCTGCACCCCGCCGGACAGCGAACAGGGTCTGATAAAGGTCAACGAAGCACCGATGCGCGGCGACTTTGACCGGCAGATTGATGAGCGGGTGTGGCAGAGCTTTGGCAGCGCCGTGCACTGCAACGGCAACGGCGCCTGCTACAACTTCGACCCCAACGACGCCATGTGCCCATCGTGGAAAGCCACCCGCGAACGCCAGCATTCGCCCAAGGGCCGTGCCTCGCTGATCCGCGAATGGTTGCGCCTGCAGGGTGCGGCCAGTATCGATGTGCTGGCGGCGGCAAAGAACAAGACCTCCTGGCTCAAGGAGCTGCCCAAGCGCCTGCGCAACAACCAGGCCCGCTCCCGTGGCGAGGCTGACTTTTCCCACGAAGTCTACGAAGCCATGGCCGGCTGCCTGGCGTGCAAATCCTGCGCGGGGCAGTGTCCGATCAAGGTCAACGTGCCGGAGTTTCGTTCACGCTTTCTGGAGCTGTACCACGGCCGCTATCAGCGTCCGCTGCGTGACTACCTGATCGGTTCGCTGGAGTTCAGCATTCCTTACATGGCTTATGCGCCAGGCTTGTACAACGCGGTGATGGGTTCGAAGTGGGTCAGCCGCCTGCTTGAGCGCCATGTCGGCATGCTCGACAGCCCGCTGATCAGCCGCTACAACCTGCAGAACACCTTGACCCGCTGCAACGTGCGCGCGGCCAGCGTACCCGTGCTGCGCGAGCTGACCCCTGCCCAGCGCGAGCGCAGCATCGTTCTGGTTCAGGATGCCTTCACCCGCTACTTCGAAACACCGTTGCTGGCGTCGTTCATCGAACTGGCCCATCGGCTGGGTCACAAGGTGTTCCTCGCGCCCTACAGCGCCAACGGCAAACCCTTGCATGTCCAGGGCTTCCTCGCAGCCTTTGGCAAAGCGGCGATTCGCAACGCCACCCAGCTCAAGGCCCTGGCCGATTGCGGCGTGCCGCTGGTCGGCCTCGATCCGGCCATGACCCTGGTGTATCGCCAGGAATACCAGAAGGTCGAAGGCCTGAGCGATTGCCCGAAGGTGCTGCTGCCGCAGGAATGGTTGATCGACGTGCTGCCTGAACAGGCTGCGGGCGCCAGCGAAACCTTCCGCCTGCTGGCCCACTGCACCGAAAAAACCAACGTGCCGGCCAGCACCCGTCAGTGGGAACAGGTATTCGCCCGCCTGGGGCTGAAACTGGTTACCGAAGCCACTGGCTGCTGTGGCATGTCGGGTACCTATGGCCACGAAGCGCGCAACCAGGACACCTCGCGGACCATCTTCGAGCAATCCTGGGCCGGCAAGCTGGATAAACCGGGGGAAGCATTGGCCACCGGTTATTCCTGCCGCAGCCAGGTCAAGCGCATGGCTGAGCGCCAGTTGCGTCATCCGCTGGAGGTGCTGCTGCAGTTCGCCAAGGGCTGATGGCCGCTCAGGGTTCGAGGGTATCGACGCTGACGGTGATGTAGAAGAACTCGATCTGTGCCCACTGCGAGCGCTGGTTGGCCAGCGTCTCTTCGGAGGCCATGAGGACTTGGTAAGTGATGCCGCTGTGTGGGTCGCGGTGGAAGTGGCGCAGCGAGTCCCACATGCAGCAGAAAAACTGCAGGCGGCCCATGCCATAGGTTTGCTGCAGGTGGGCCTCGGCCACCGCTGCTTCGGTGCCCCTGACCTTGTAGGTCGCGATCAAGGGCGCCGTCTGTCCTTCGATGTCCTGATGGCAGCCCTGGTACTGGATGCCCTTGGGGTACGCGCCCAATGTGCCGAGGAAGTCCTCGCACTTAGGTGCGGCCTGCAGCGACCCGCACAGCAGGAGCAGGGTCAGGATAATCAATGGGCGCAATGGCTTCGTCCTTGAAGTACGCCGGATCAGGCAAAGCTGATGTTGGTGCGCTGCTTGCCGTAAACAACCCGGGCGGCGGACATCAGTTGATGCGGGATTTCGACGAACGGGATATCCGAGTTGGTGATGGCGATGTCCACAAGTTGCAGCATCATCGAGTTCTTTTTGACCAGGATGACATCCGACCAGTCAGTGTTGGTCACGGCCACAGGCACGAAGTCGGAACGCTTGAGGAAGCTGCTGAGGGCTTCCAGTACACCCAGGTTCTGCTTGGTGCCTTGCAGGCTATGGCAGCAATCGTTGAGAAGCATGAAGCCATCATCGGCCAGCAGGTCCTGGTAGTACATCATGTCGCGCAGGATGTACTCGTATTGATGGTTGGCATCAATGTAGATCAGGTCGAATTTCTCGATACCGGTTCTTGGCTGGATCTCAGGAATGGCGTCGATCGTCTCGGCGCGAATGAGGGTGACGTTGGGCTTGTCGGCGAATTTGCCCTGGCATTCTTCATACAGGTTGTCCCAGGTGGCCATGTCATAAAGCGAGCCGCCATAGTAGTAATCATAGCTATCTACAGGGTCAACCCAAGGTGGCAGCTGGTCGAACGGGCTGTAGGCTTCGGTGGCCGAGGGGCTCCAGCTGTCGATCAAGACCATCTGTTCAGGGCTGAGGGCGTTATAGAGGTTCAGCGCATTTTGCCCGCGCAAGACGCCAAGCTCGGCGATGACCGGCTTTTTATTGCAGGCGTCAAACACTGCCTTGAGAACGTGGTAGAAGGTCTCGCGGTGGGTCATACAGACTTTCATGCCTGCTCCTGTTCTGTGGTGGTTGCGGCCCCCCGGAGTCGACAAGGATACGAGACGGGGCGGTCCTTCCAGGTGTTTATCGACCGCTGCGCCAATAGGATGAGCACGGTTTTGTCCGCAGCGTGTCGATGGCCGACAGGCGGGTTCAGTCAGGGTTCTGCGGGCAACAAAAAAGGCATCGGCGCAAGCGCCAGATGCCTTTTTCGTTTTGCGTATTTGGTGGAACCGGGGGGATTTGAACCCCCGTCCGCCAGTGATCCGCTGTCGGTACTACATGCTTAGCCGTGTCTATTGAGTTAATCCGCAGCCGCCCGACGGGCAGGGTGCTTTGGACGAGTTGTGTAAGTTTTAGCCGCTTCGTCCACAACGTACTGCACGGCGATCCTGTTCTGTATGACAATCACTTCGGGTTTACAGGCATCCCCTAGTGATTGCTGGAGCCGAAGCTACCAGGAGAGCGGGCTCGGCTGCTTACGCAGCGAGAGCGTAACCCTCGTAGTTTTCGTCATTGGCAACTATAGAAAGTTGCAACAGTGGATTTACGAGTTCTGTTACCAACTCGGCATGCACCTAGAGTTTCACTACCGGCGTCGAATCCTAATCGGCCCCATGTGTTGCGCTCTAGCTGTAAGCGTTTTTCAACGCTCGAGGTCCAGTATACGCCATCGGTCGGGCGACGTCGACTGCTGGTCTGACATCGCCCGGCAGACGGGTTATTGGCCGTTGCTGCCTTTCTCGGTTTTCTCCAGGCGCTCCAGAGTCTTGCTGGTAATAGCAATGCAGTCTTTCGTGTTACCCGCTGCCTGGGCAGCCTTGGCGTCCTTGACATGCTCGGCCACGGCGTTGTCCATACCTTCGGAGGTAGCTCCGGCGGTAGCCGTGGCATCTTCAATCTTCTGCAGGTTTAGGGCGCACAGGTCTTCTTCCGCAAACACAGGGGAGGCAAGCAGTGCGGCGGCAATGAACAGTCCGGAAATCGCAGTACGCTTCATGTGAATCTCCTTGGCTGGGAAGGCCTCGGGAAAGGGGGGCCTAATTTGATGGACTGCTCCGCTCTCACAAAGGTTCAGATAGCCCGCGCCCGTGTTACCCGGTCCACCAGGTACACCAGCCCGTGATAATCGATCCCGCCATGGTTCGACAGGCCGATCTCGCAGGTGCGGCTGGTAGAGATGCCTTCGCTGCAGTACTGCACCGCATCCTTGAGGCTGCGCAGCGAATGGGCATTGAGCTGCGGGGTGGTAAAGCCCTTGTCACCGGCAAAACCGCAGCAATGGATGCCTTCGGGAATCACCACCTGTTTGCTGCAACGCCGCGCCAGGTCGATCAGCGCCTGGCTTTCACCCAGGTGCTGGGTGCTGCAGGTCACGTGTACGGCGATCGGCTCGTCCTGGGGGGTGAACTCCAGCTTGTCGACCAGGTGGGTGCGGATGAAGCGCACCGGGTCATACAGGTCCAGGCGCGTTTCGGCGAGATCCTGGACCAGGCGCAAGGTGCACGGGCTGGTATCGCAGTAGATCGGGTCAAGGCCGCCGCGGCTGGCGTGCAGCAGGGCGTTGATCAGCTCCTGGCGCTTGTGCTCGGCCTGCTCGGCATAGCCCTTGGAAGCAAACGGCTGGCCACAGCACAGGTTGTCCTGGTTGTCCGGGAATACCACTTGATAGCCGGCCTTTTCCAGCAGGGCGCGGGTCTTGTCCAGCAACGAGGTTTGCTCGCGATCCGCCGCCGCCGGACCCATCACCCTTGAAACACAGGCGGCCAGATAGACGACTCGGGGCCGCGCATCGTTGCTGGCCGGGCTGAGCTGCACCGCTTTTAGCGGTTGTGGCATGGCCGGCGTCCACTGTGGTACTCGGCCGTGGCTGAGCTTACTGAGGCTGGCGCTCAGGCGACTCAGGCGCGGCGCGCCAAGCAGGCGACGGGCGCCGTTGGCGGCTTGCAAGGTAAGGCGCGCGCCACTGAGGGCGGTATGGAAATTGTCAGCCAGCCAATCGGCAGTCTTCACGTGTTCGGCAGCCTGGCCGCGCAGCTTTTTCACCAGCTCACCGGTATTGATACCCACCGGGCAGCGTTGGGCGCACAGGCCGGTGGCGGCGCAGGTGTCGATGCCCTGGTACTGGTAGTTGCGTTCCAGCTCGCGGGTATCGCTGCCAGCGCGTTTTTTCGCCTGGATATCGCGCCACATGACGATGCGCTGGCGCGGGCTCAGGGTCAGCCCCTTGGACGGGCAGACCGGCTCGCAGAAGCCGCATTCGATGCACTTGTCGACGATCTCGTCAGCCGCCGGTAGCGGCTTGAGGTTTTTCAGATGGATTTGCGGGTCTTCGCTGAGCACCACGTCCGGGTTGAGAATGCCATTGGGGTCGAGCAGGCGCTTGAGCTGCCACATCAACTGGTAGGCATCGCTGCCCCATTCCAGCTCAACAAAGGGTGCCATGTTGCGCCCGGTGCCGTGTTCGGCCTTGAGCGAGCCGCCGAATTCGACCGCCACCAGTTGCGCCACGTCGTCCATGAAGGCCTGGTAACGCGCGACCTCTTCGGCGCTGTTGAAGCCCTGGGTGAAGACGAAGTGCAGGTTGCCTTCCAGGGCATGGCCGAACAGGATCGCCTCGTCATAGTGATGTTTGTCGAACAGCGCAATCAGGCGATTGACGCCGATGGCCAGTTGCTCGACCGGGAAGGTCACGTCTTCGATGATCACCGTGGTGCCGGTCTTGCGCACCGCGCCAACGGCCGGGAAGGTGTCCTTGCGGATGGCCCAGAGCTTGGCGTTCTCCTTGGCGTCTTCGGTAAAGTTGACCTGCTTTTCCACCGGGAAGCTGGCCAGCGAGGCCATGATTTGCGCCAGTTGCTCGTGCAGCAGCGCCTGGGTTGCTGCGCGGGATTCGATCAAAAGTGCGCAGGCGCCATCGGACAGTTGCTGGACGAAGGCCGGCATCCCGGGCTTGTCCTGCACCGAGCGCAGGCTGCGTCGGTCGAGCAGTTCCACCGCCGATACCGGTTGGCTCTTGAGTACGGTAACGGCGTTGCAGCAGGTTTCTACATCCGGGAAGACGATCAGTGCCGAGGCTTTGTTCGGGTGATCGATCACCGTGTCGTAGGTCACGGCACTGATAAAGCCCAGGGTGCCCTCGGAGCCGACCAGCAGGTGGCTGAGGATATCCAGCGGCTGGTCATAGTCGATCAGGGCATTGAGCGACAGGCCGGTGGTGTTCTTCAGGCGGTACTTGTGGCGAATTCTGGCGGCTAGCTCAGTGTTGGCGCGGGTGTCCCGGGCCAGGCGCGCGAGCTTATCGAGCAGGTCGGCGTGGCTCTGTTCGAAGGCGGCGACGCTGGCCGGGTCTTCGCTGTCCAGGCGCGTGCCGTCGGCCAGCACCAGGCGCATGCCGGCCAGGGTGTGATAGGTGTTCTGCGCGGTGCCGCAGCACATGCCGCTGGCATTGTTGGCGACGATACCGCCAATCTTGCAGGCGTTGATCGAGGCAGGGTCCGGGCCGATCTTGCGCCCGAACGGGGCCAGCCAGGCATTGGCCTGGGCGCCGATCACGCCCGGTTGCAGACGGATCTGCTGGCCCTGGTGGCGAATCTCGCGGCCGTTCCAGTTATCGCCGAGGACGATCAGCACCGAATCGCTGATGGCCTGGCCGGACAGGCTGGTGCCGGCGGCGCGGAAGGTGACCGGCACGCGCTCGCGCTGGGCCAGCTTGAGCAGGGCGACCACTTCATCTTCGGATTCGACCCGTATCACCAGTTTGGGAATCAGCCGGTAGAAGCTGGCATCGGTGCCGAAAGCCAGGGTCGACAGCGGATCGTCGAAACGGCGCTCGGCGGGTATCAGGCGTGCTACCGAGTCGAGAAACGCGGCGGGCAGACTCATGCAATCTCCTCGCGGGGCCGTGGCGTCTGGTGCGCCGCGTGCCCCGGTCAATCAGGCGGTGATTCGAAGGCGCGGCTATCAGGCACCCAGTTCGCGGACCAGCGAGTCGCGGGTGATTTCGCTGATCGATTTGGCGCCTGTCAGCACCATGGCCACGCGCATTTCTTTTTCGAACAGCTCCAGCAGGTTCTTCACCCCGGCTTCACCGGCGGTGGCCAGGGCGTAGAGGAATGCACGGCCGATCAACACGGTGTCGGCGCCCAGGGCAATCATGCGCACCACGTCCAGGCCGCTGCGGATGCCGGAGTCGGCGAGAATCTTCAGATCGCCTTTGACCGCGTCGGCAATCGCCGGCAGGGCGCGGGCACTCGACAGCACGCCATCGAGCTGGCGGCCGCCGTGGTTGGAGACGACGATGCCGTCGGCGCCGAACTTCACGGCGTCCTTGGCATCTTGCGGGTCGAGGATGCCCTTGATCACCATCGGGCCTTCCCAGAATTCGCGGATCCACTCAAGGTCTTTCCAGGAAATCGACGGGTCGAAATTGGCGCCCAGCCAGCCGATGTAATCGGCCAGCCCCGTGGGGCTGCCGCGGTAGGCGGAGATGTTGCCCAGGTCATGGGGTTTGCCCAGCAGGCCGACATCCACGGCCCACTGCGGGTGGGTCATGGCCTGCCAGACGCGGCGCAGCGGCGCGTTCGGGCCGCTCATGCCGGAGTGCGCATCGCGGTAGCGGGCGCCGGGCACCGGCATGTCCACGGTGAACACCAGGGTGGTAACGCCAGCGGCCTTGGCGCGCTCCAGGGCGTTGCGCATGAAGCCGCGATCCTTGAGCACATAGAGCTGGAACCACATCGGCCGGTCAATGGCCGGCGCCACTTCTTCGATCGGGCACACCGACACCGTCGACAGGGTGAACGGAATGCCTTTGGCCGCTGCCGCCCGCGCCGCCTGGACTTCGCCGCGGCGTGCGTACATGCCGGTCAGGCCGACCGGCGCCAGGGCCACCGGCATGCTCAGGGTTTCGTTGAACAGTTGGGTCTCGAGGCTCAGCTCGGACATGTTCTTCAATACGCGCTGGCGCAGGGCGATGCCGGCCAGGTCTTCGACGTTGTGGCGCAGCGTGTGCTCGGCGTAGGCACCGCCGTCGGCGTAGTGGAACAGGAATGGCGGCAGCTTGCGTTGGGCTGCTGCGCGGTAATCGGTAGCGGCAGAAATGATCATGGGGTCTCGCAGCGTTGGGTGAAGGGGAGCTGCCGGGCGCACCACAACGCGCCCGGCCCCTGACACTTTAGTGAACCAGCATGCCGGTCAGCCAATAAGCCTGGATCAAGGTGATCAGGCCAACGATAGTGGCGAAGAACAAGCTGTGCTTGAGGGTGAAGCGGAACAGGTCCGACTCTTTGCCGACCAGGCCGGTAGCGGCGCAGGCCACGGCGATCGACTGCGGCGAAATCATTTTGCCGGTCACGCCGCCGCTGGTGTTGGCGGCCACCAGCAGGGTGTCGTTGACCCCGATCTGGTGCGCGGTGGTGGCCTGCAGCGAGCTGAACAGGGCGTTCGACGAAGTATCGGAACCGGTCAGAAACACGCCCAGCCAGCCGAGGAACGGCGAGAAGAACGGGAACGCCGCGCCAGTGCCGGCCAGTACCAGGGCCATGGTCGACGACATGCCCGAGTAGTTGGTGACGAAGGCAAAGGCCAGGACCATGCCGATCGACAGGATCGGCCAGCGCAGTTCGAAGAAGGTCTCTTTCAAAGTGGTCAGACCAGTTTTGAAATTGATCTTCAGCACCAGCATCGAGATCAGCGCCGAGAAGAAAATCGCGGTACCGGTGGCAGAAATCGGGTCGAGCTTGAACACCGCCGGGATCGCCGTCGGGGTGGCGACGATCGGTGCGGTCTTGATCACCAGTTGGTCAAGGTGCGGGATGGCGAAGTTGAATACCCAGCTGTACATCGAGCCACCGGCGGCGAAAGCGGCCTTGAACGGCTTGAGGGTCCAGATGGTGACCAGCACGGTGAGGATCAGGAACGGCGACCAGGCTTTGAAGATCTCGCCGAAGCTGTACGGCGAAGGCTGGCTGCCACCGCTCTGTACCACAGCGGCGCCAACACTACCGGGGGTGGCGGCGAACGAACGCTTGGGCTGCCAGACCTTGAGGAACAGGGTCAGGGAAATCAGGCTGGCCAGGGCCGAGGTGATGTCCGGCAGTTCCGGGCCAATGAAGTTCGAGGTGAAGTACTGGGTCACGGCAAAGCTCAGGCCGGCCACCAGGGCGGCTGGCCAGGTCTCTTTGACGCCGCGCAGGCCGTCCATCATGAACACCAGCCAGAACGGTACGAATAGCGACAGCAAGGGCAGCTGGCGGCCGGTCATGGCGCCGATCTTGAACGCATCGATACCGGTGACCTGGCCGGCCACGATGATCGGGATGCCCAGGGCGCCGAAGGCCACAGGCGCGGTGTTGGCGATCAGGCACAGGCCGGCGGCGTACAGCGGGTTGAAGCCCAGGCCCACGAGCAGGGCGGCGGTGATCGCCACCGGGGCGCCGAAGCCTGCCGCACCTTCAAGGAAGGCGCCGAAGCAGAAACCGATCAACAGCACCTGCAGGCGCTGGTCGTCGGTAATCGACAGCACCGAGCTGCGGATCACTTCGAACTGGCCGCTCTTGACCGTCAGCTTGTACAGGAACACTGCGGCGACAATGATCCAGGCAATCGGCCACAGGCCATAGGCAAAGCCGTATCCGGCGGCGGCAAGGGCCATGTCGGCAGGCATCTGGAAAGCAAAGATCGCCACCAGGATCGACAGGCCCAGCGTGATGCTGCCAGCCACGTGACCCTTGAGGCGGAACACCGCCAGCGCGAGGAAAAAGAACACGATCGGGATGACTGCCGCGAGCGCGGACAGGCCAAGACTACCAAGCGGACTGTAAAGCTGTTGCCAGGTTTGCATATGGGGTGGCCCCTAATTGTTGTTGGTCAGGCACTGGCATTGGATAATTGGTAAGACCAATTTACAATGTCGAGGCGCTAGGTTAAAAGCCTCGAAGTGGCTGTGTCAATTTGTCCCAGGAAACTTTTCTTGGGATGGTTGAAGGGGAGCGGGCCTGAACGGCAGGGAAATTTGCCAACTGATTAGTGTCGGCGGGTCGCGGATGCGCCAGAATAGACAGCCCCGAACGCACTCGGGATTGTGGAGAGCATGTGATGGTTTTTGATCAGGTCCGCCAACGCCGTTTGTCCGACGATATCGTCGAACGGCTGGAAGGGATGATTCTCGAAGGCACCTTGACGGCCGGTCAGCGCCTGCCTGCCGAGCGGGCGCTGGCCGAGCAGTTCGGCGTGTCACGACCGTCGTTGCGCGAAGCGATCCAGAAGCTGGTGGCCAAGGGCTTGTTGGTCAGCCGCCAGGGCGGTGGTAACTATGTGGCCGAATCGCTCGGCTCGACCTTCAGTGACCCGCTGCTGCAGTTGCTCGAAAGCAACCCTGAAGCGCAGCGCGACTTGCTGGAATTCCGGCATACCCTGGAGGCATCCTGCGCCTATTATGCGGCGATCCGCGCCACCGAGCCGGATCGCCTGCGGCTCAAGGCGGCCTTCGACACTTTGCAGGATTGCTACGCCCGCGCTGATGAAGTCGACCGGGCCGAAGAGGGCGCGGCCGATGCGCGTTTTCATCTGGCAATCGCCGAAGCCAGTCATAACGCGGTGTTGTTGCACACCATTCGTGGCCTGTTCGACCTGCTCAAGCGCAACGTGGTGACCAACATCGGCGGCATGTACAAACAGCGCAGCGAAACCCGCGACATGCTCATCAGCCAGCACCGCGAGCTGTACCTGGCGATTGTCGAAGGGCGTGCCGAAGATGCACGCGAAGTCTCCAGCCGGCACATCACCTATGTGCAGGAAGTGCTCGATGAAGTGCGCCAGGAGGTTCAGCGGGTGGCGCGGGCGGAGCGGCGCAGCGGGCGCTAGCAATCGTGGGGCAAACTCGCCCCTGTAGGAGCGGGCTTGCCCCGCGATGAGGGCGCTTCAGGCTGTAATCAGTCTTCCTTGCCCTTGTTGCGTACCGCGCGCTGCAACTCGCGGTCGGAATCGCGCTCGCGCTGGGTATCGCGCTTGTCGTATTCCTTCTTGCCCTTGCCCAGTGCGATTTCGCACTTGATCAAGTGCTTGCTCCAATAGATCGACAAGGCCACGCAGGTGTAGCCCTTCTGCTGAACGGCCGCATGCAGGCGTTCCAGCTCTCGACGGTTGAGCAGCAGTTTGCGGGTACGTGTCGGGTCGGCGATGACGTGAGTACTGGCGGCTGTCAGCGGCGTGATGTGGCTGCCCATCAGCCAGGCCTCGCCATCCTTGAGCACCACGTAACTGTCGGTCAGGTGCGCCTTGCCGGCACGCAGACTTTTTACTTCCCAACCGGACAGGACCAATCCGGCCTCGAACTTGTGCTCGATGAAGTAATCGTGACGCGCCTTTTTATTCTGCGCGATAGTCCCTGTCGGATGTTTCTTTTGTTTAGCCATAGGGGCGGCATTATAGGCAGTCGCCGCGCTGTCGGCTATGGGTAGCGGTGCGCTTGAGCCATTGCCGTGAATCCCGGACAATGCGCGCACTTGATGCGCTCAATGGCGCCCATCGGCATTCGGGTTGCGTTTGCCGCTCAGCTTTGGAATCGACCCCTGGATGACTACCCATATTCAACGTTCGGCCCTGCTGCCATATCCCGCCCAGGCCCTGTACGACCTGGTCAATGATGTCGCGCGCTACCCGGAGTTCCTGCCCTGGTGTTCGTCCAGCACCGTGATCGAAGAAAGCGACACGCACATGCGCGCACGCCTTGAGGTAGCCAAGGGCGGGATGAGCCAGCAGTTTGTAACCAGCAATGTGCTGGTGCCGGGCCAGTCCATCGAAATGAACCTTGAAGAAGGGCCATTTTCCCAGCTGCATGGTGTCTGGGTGTTCAAGCCGTTGGGCGAGAAAGCCTGCAAGATCAGCCTCGACCTGTCGTTCGATTACGCCGGGCCATTGGTGCGTGCCACCTTGGGGCCGTTGTTCAACCAGGCCGCCAACACTCTTGTCGATGCTTTCTGCCAGCGTGCCAAGCAGCTCCATGTCTGAAGCCTTGCTGACCGTCGAGGTGGTGTATGCCGTGGCTGAGCGGCAGGTGCTGCTCAGTGTTGAGGTGCCGGCGGGTGCGACTATCAATGAAGCAGTAAAACTGTCGGGGATCGCCGCGCATTTTCCCGAGGCCGATATTCAGGCCTGCCCGGTCGGGGTCTTTGGCCGGGTGATCGCCAATCCTGAAGCGCACAAGGTTGAGGCGGGTGATCGCATCGAGCTTTATCGGCCTTTGCTGGCGGACCCGAAAGAGGTGCGCAAGCAGCGCGCGGCCAAGGTTGCAAGGGTCTTCAAGAAAGCCAAGCGCTGAATTTCAGGCAATAAAAAGCCCGGACGGGTCCGGGCTTTTTTGTACGCGCTGCAGGCTTACTGCGGCGAGGTATCCAGTGGCTCGGGCACCGGCACCGGGATAACCTCAATGGTATCGACGTCTTTCTGGATGGTGTCTTCCAGCGAGCCTGGCTTGGCAGGTTTTTCCTGCGCAGCGGGTTCGGTGCTGCCGGTCGGGCTGACAGTCGTATCGCCGCTGCCACCGAGGATTTCCTGGTCGCGGCTGACACCTGGCATGAAGTCGCCGGACAGGCTGCTGAGCTGATCGTTCTCGTTGAAGAAGATGCTCATGCGCTCCTGTTGGCGCTCACCGCCGCCAGGCTGCAGGCTGTACAGGTAATCCCAGCGATTGGTATGGAACGTATCCTGGATCAGCGGGTTGCCCATGATAAACCGTACTTGCCGACGGGTCATTCCGGGGCGCAATTGGTCTATCATGTCTTGCGTGACGACATTGCCCTGCTGGATGTCGATTTTGTAAACCCCGGGGAACGAGCAACCGGCGAGTGCGAGCAGTCCCACGAAGGTGAGGCTGGTTAGCAAGAGCTTGGTGTTTTGCATCGGTGGGCGACTTCCACTATCTTGGCTGGACAACGTAAACCCCGATCATACCCGTATTCAGAGAAGCTGCGAAGCAGCATCGGCGAGAAAGCTGACCATGGTTGAAAATAGCGAACTGCGCAAAGCCGGTCTCAAGGTGACACTGCCTCGAGTGAAAATTCTACAGATGCTCGACTCTACCGAGCAGCGTCACATGAGTGCTGAGGATGTCTACAAAGCGCTGATGGAGGCAGGCGAGGACGTCGGTCTGGCCACGGTTTACCGTGTTCTGACCCAGTTCGAAGCCGCAGGCCTGGTCGTGCGCCACAACTTCGATGGCGGCCACGCCGTGTTCGAGCTGGCTGACGGTGGTCACCACGATCACATGGTCAACGTCGATTCCGGCGAAGTCATCGAGTTCTTCGACAGTGAAATCGAGAAGCGCCAGAAGCAAATCGTGGAAGAGCACGGTTTCGAGCTGGTGGACCACAATCTGGTCCTGTACGTACGCAAGAAAAAGTAAGCAATTATTACATTGCTGCATATGTACTGAAGGCGACCCTGGGGTCGCCTTCGTGCTTTCTGGCTGGCAGCTTTTTATAGCTGCGCGTTTCAGGCCTTGCTGGTGACCACCATCTTGCGGGCGTGGGCCAGGGATTCTTTGGTCAGGTCGATGCCGCCGAGCATGCGTGCAACCTCTTCAACGCGCTCGCGCTTGCCCAGGTTGGCCACTGCGGTGTGGGTGGCATCGCTGTCGCGCACCTTGTGCACGAACAGGTGGTGATGGCCCTGGGCTGCTACTTGAGGCAAGTGAGTGACGGTCAGCACCTGGCCGCGTTCACCCAGGCGGCGCAGCAGCTGGCCGACGATCTCTGCCGTTGGCCCGCCGATGCCGACGTCGACTTCGTCGAACACCAGGGTCGGGATGCGCGAGGTCTGTGCAGTAATCACCTGGATCGCCAGACTGATCCGCGACAGCTCGCCACCGGAAGCCACCTTGGCCAGGGCCTTGAGCGGCTGCCCGGGGTTGGCGCTGACCAGCAGCTCGACCTGCTCCAGGCCCTGGGGTTGCAGTTCGTCGCTGCTGTTGGGTCGCAGCTCGATGCTGAAACGCCCGCCTGGCATGCCCAGGCGCTGGATTTCCTGCTCCACTGCACTGGCCAGCTGGCTGGCGGCTTGCTGGCGCAGGGCGCTCAGTTCGCCGGCCTTGTCCTGGTAGTGGCGGGCATAGGCGGCCAGTTCTTCACCCAGGCGCTCGATCGATTCGTCGTTGGCGTTGAGGTTCTCCAGCTCCTCCATCAGGCGCTGCTGCAAGCCAGCCAGCTCGGTGGGGTGCACCCGGTGTTTGCGGGCGAGGGTATAGATGGTGTCGAGGCGCTCTTCGAGCTGTTGCAGGCGCGCCGGGTCGGCGTCGAAGTTGTCGAGGAAGCGGTTCAGCTCGCCCACCGCTTCTTCTACCTGGATCTGCGCACTGGCGATCATGCTGGCTGCCTCGCCCAGGGCCTTGGGCGCGTTGTGCACGGCGGTCAGGCGGTTGAGGCTGGCGGTCAGGGCATTGAGCACGTTGCCCGAGTCGTTCTCGCTGCAGTGGTCGATGACCTGGCGGCAGATGCCGAACAGTGCTTCGGCGTTGGTCAGGTTCTTGTGTTCCTGCTCCAGCAGTTCCAGCTCGTTCTCGCCCAGGCCAAGGTTGTCGAGTTCTTCGAGCTGATAGCTGAGCAGCTGGTGCTGCGCGCGCTGCTCATCGCCGGAATTGGACAGCCGCTCCAGCTCCTGGCGGGTCTGGCGCCAGCGCTGGGCGGCAAGCTGGACCTGGCGGGCGAGGTCGGTGGCGCCGGCGTATTCATCGAGCAGGCGCCGATGCGTGTCGGTTTTCAGCAGTGACTGGTGTTCGTGCTGGCTGTGGATATCGATCAGCAGCTCGCCCAGGGCCTTGAGGTCGCCGAGCGGGCAGGGCGTGCCGTTGATATAGCCACGGCTACGGCCTTCGGCGGTGATCACCCGGCGCAGGATGCACGGGCCGTCGCTGTCGAGGTCGCGTTCGGCGAGCCAGCTGCGCGCCTCGGGGATGTCGACCAGGTCGAAGGTGGCAAGGATGTCGGCCTTGTCGGCCCCTGGGCGCACCACGCCACTGTCGGCGCGATCGCCCAGGGTCAGGCCCAGGGCGTCGAGCATGATCGATTTGCCGGCCCCGGTTTCACCGGTGATGACGCTCATCCCGCGAGCGAGCTCGAGGTCCAGGTGTTCGACGATGGCGTAGTTGTGTACGGACAGGTGCACCAGCATTGGGGCGGCTCCCAGGCGTTAGGTCTGGTTATTTATACAGTGTTTTTAAATCCACTGACAATGCTGATGTTTAGTTCAATTTGGTAATCGCGGCGCGGTTCTGATTGCGCTGGGTTATGAGCGAATGTGTACAAGCTGTGTTGCCGGCCCTTGAACCTGGGTTTTGCGACCCCATATAGCCGGCAGACGCGCGAGTAATGCTCGCAGACCTTATTCGAGAGGAGAGATTTTATGGCTGACGAACAGCTGGATGAACAGAATCTGAACGCCGAAGCGACTGGCGACCAAGAGCTGAGCGCCCGCGTGCAGGTGCTCGAAGAGCAGCTGGCGGCGGCCCAGGATCAATCCCTGCGCACCGCCGCCGACCTGCAGAACGTGCGCCGCCGCGCCGAGCAGGACGTAGAAAAGGCGCACAAGTTCGCCCTGGAAAAATTCGCCGGTGACCTGCTGCCGGTCATCGACAGCCTCGAGCGCGGCCTGGAACTGTCCAGCCCCGACGACGAGAGCATTCGCCCGATGCGCGAAGGTATCGAGCTGACCCTGAAGATGTTCCACGACACCCTCAAGCGCTACAACCTCGAGGCCATCGACCCGCACGGCGAACCGTTCAATGCCGAGCACCATCAGGCGATGGCCATGCAGGAAAGCGCCGAGGTCGAGCCCAACAGCGTGCTCAAGGTGTTCCAGAAGGGCTACCAGCTCAACGGTCGCCTGCTGCGCCCGGCCATGGTCGTGGTCAGCAAGGCCCCGGCAGCGGTTTCGCCGTCGATTGACGAGCAGGCTTGAAATCGTTTTCGGCGCCCCCATCTAGGTGTCAAGCATTCAAGTATTACCGCAGTTAGCCACCACTGCTGCGGCAACCAAATTCAAGTTTCGGGAGAGTTAACATGGGTAAAATCATCGGTATCGACCTGGGGACCACCAACTCCTGTGTCTCCATTCTGGAAAACGGCAACGTCAAGGTCATCGAGAACGCCGAAGGCGCTCGTACCACGCCGTCGATCATCGCCTACGCCAACGACGGCGAAATCCTGGTTGGCCAGTCGGCCAAGCGCCAGGCGGTCACCAACCCGCACAACACCCTGTACGCGGTAAAACGTCTGATCGGTCGTCGCTTCGAAGAAGAAGTGGTGCAGAAAGACATCCAGATGGTTCCGTACAAAATTGTCAAAGCTGACAACAACGACGCCTGGGTTGAAGTGAACGGCCAGAAAATGGCGCCGCCACAAATCTCGGCTGAAATCCTGAAAAAAATGAAGAAGACCGCCGAAGACTACCTCGGCGAGCCAGTGACCGAAGCGGTGATCACTGTTCCGGCCTACTTCAACGACAGCCAGCGCCAGGCCACCAAAGACGCCGGCCGTATCGCCGGTCTGGACGTCAAGCGGATCATCAACGAGCCGACCGCGGCTGCGCTGGCCTATGGCATGGACAAGGCCAAGGGCGATCACACCGTGATCGTTTATGACCTGGGTGGCGGTACCTTCGACGTTTCGGTAATCGAAATCGCCGAAGTCGATGGCGAGCACCAGTTTGAAGTTCTGGCCACCAACGGTGACACTTTCCTCGGTGGTGAAGACTTCGACATCCGCCTGATCGACTACCTCGTCGACGAGTTCAAGAAAGAAAGCGGCATGAACCTCAAGGGTGACCCGCTGGCTATGCAGCGCCTGAAAGAAGCCGCTGAAAAGGCCAAGATCGAGCTGTCTTCGAGCCAGATGACCGACGTCAACCTGCCGTACATCACTGCAGACGCCACCGGTCCTAAGCACCTGAACGTGAAGATCTCCCGCGCCAAGCTGGAATCGCTGGTAGAAGACCTGGTTCAGCGCACCATCGAGCCATGCCGCATCGCCATGAAAGACGCCGGTATCGACGTCAGCAAGATCGACGACGTGATCCTGGTCGGCGGTCAGACCCGTATGCCGCTGGTGCAAAAAGCGGTTACCGACTTCTTCGGCAAAGAAGCGCGTAAAGACGTCAACCCGGACGAAGCGGTTGCCATGGGTGCTGCCATCCAGGGTGCGGTACTGGCCGGTGACGTCAAGGACGTACTGCTGCTGGACGTCAGCCCGCTGACCCTGGGTATCGAAACCATGGGCGGCGTGATGACCGCGCTGATCGAGAAGAACACCACTATTCCGACCAAGAAGTCGCAAGTGTTCTCGACTGCCGATGACAACCAGGGCGCCGTGACCATTCACGTGCTGCAAGGTGAGCGTAAGCAGGCTGCTCAGAACAAGTCCCTGGGCAAGTTCGACCTGGCCGACATTCCACCTGCTCCACGTGGTGTGCCACAAATCGAAGTGACCTTCGACATCGACGCCAACGGCATCCTGCACGTCGGCGCCAAAGACAAGGCCACTGGCAAGACCCAGTCGATCGTGATCAAGGCCAACTCCGGCCTGTCTGATGAAGAAATTCAGCAGATGATCCGCGACGCCGAAGCGAACTCGGAAGAAGACCGCAAGTTCGAAGAGCTGGCCGCTGCCCGTAACCAGGGTGATGCGCTGGTTCACTCGACTCGCAAGATGGTCGTTGACGCTGGTGACAAGGTCACTGCTGACGAGAAAACCGCGATCGAAGCGGCCGTGGTTGCCCTGGAAGCCGCCATCAAGGGCGACGACAAGGCTGCCATCGACGCTAAAGTCGAAGAGCTGTCGAAGGTCTCGGCTCCGGTTGCCCAGAAGATGTACGCCGAGCAGTCGGCTGAACAGCCTCAGGGTGGCGCCCAGCAAGCTGAGCCGGAAGCCAAGCACGACGACGTCGTCGATGCCGAGTTTGAAGAAGTCAAAGACAACAAGTAATTGCTACAGGTTGTCGGCCAGTTGACTGTTTATTGATGGTTGGCTGGTAGGATGTCGCCGCGCGGGGGCTTGCTCCCGCGTTGGCGTGTCTGCAATACCCGAATTTTTACAGCATCTGTCAGCCGCCCGTGGGGCAGGTGAGGCGGGTGCTGGCGGCACAGCGCGGAATGCGCAGAGGTTTGCCGAACGTCCTCAAGAGTGCAAAGACTTATGGCAAAGCGTGACTATTACGAAGTTCTGGGAGTTGAGCGCGGCTCCAGTGAAGCGGACCTGAAGAAGGCCTATCGCCGCCTGGCGATGAAGCATCACCCGGACCGTAATCCTGATGACAAGGACTCGGAAGAGAAATTCAAGGAAGCCAACGAGGCTTACGAAGTGCTCTCCGATGCCAGCAAGCGTGCGGCCTATGACCAGTATGGTCATGCCGGCGTGGATCCGAGCATGGGTGGCGGCGGTGCCGGTTTCGGCGGCGCGAACTTCTCGGATATCTTCGGCGATGTGTTCAGCGATTTCTTCGGCGGTGGCCGTGGTGGTTCGCGCGGTGGCGCCCAGCGTGGCAGCGACCTGCGCTACACCCTGGAACTGAACCTGGAAGAAGCCGTGCGCGGCACCACGGTCAATATCCGTGTGCCGACGCTGGTCAACTGCAAGCCGTGCGACGGTTCCGGGGCCAAGAAAGGCTCGTCGCCGTCGACCTGCCCGACCTGCGGCGGTATCGGCCAGGTGCGCATGCAGCAGGGCTTCTTCTCGGTCCAGCAGACCTGCCCGCGCTGCCACGGCCAGGGCAAGATCATCACCGATCCGTGCGATTCGTGCCACGGCGAAGGGCGCATCGAAGAGTACAAAACGCTGTCGGTCAAGGTCCCGGCTGGCGTTGATACCGGCGATCGTATTCGTCTGTCTGGTGAAGGTGAAGCCGGTTCGCACGGCGGCCCGACTGGCGACCTGTACGTTGTCATCAACGTGCGTGAGCACCCGATTTTCCAGCGCGACGGCAAGCACCTGTATTGTGAAGTGCCGATCAGCTACACCGACGCTGCCCTGGGTGGCGAGCTGGAAGTGCCGACCCTCGATGGCCGGGTCAAGCTGAAGATCCCGGAAGGCACCCAGACCGGCAAGCAGTTCCGTCTGCGCGGCAAAGGTGTGGCACCGGTTCGCGGTGGTGGTGCCGGTGACCTGATGTGCCGGGTCGCGGTGGAAACCCCGGTCAACCTCAGCCGTCGCCAGCGTGAGCTGCTCGAAGAGCTGCGTGATTCGCTGGAGGGCGACAGTTCCCACTCGCCGAAAGCCAATGGCTGGTTCGAAGGCGTGAAACGCTTCTTCGGCGATCTGTAAGAAGGAATAGGGCATGCGACGTATAGCGGTAATGGGCGCTGCAGGGCGCATGGGCAAGACCCTGATCGAAGCGGTGCAGCAAACCCCGGGTGCCGGGCTGACCGCAGCGATCGATCGCCCGGACAGTTCGCTGGTCGGCGCTGATGCCGGTGAACTGGCGGCTCTGGGCCGAATCGGTGTGTTGCTGTCGGACGACCTGGCCAAGGTTGCCGACGAGTTCGACGTGCTGATCGACTTCACTCACCCCTCGGTGACCCTGAAGAACCTGGCGTTCTGCCGCAAGGCAGGCAAGGCGATGATCATCGGCACCACCGGTTTCTCGGTCGAAGAAAAGCAACTGCTGGCCGAGGCGGGCAAGGACATTCCTATCGTCTTCGCCGCCAACTTCAGCGTTGGCGTCAACCTCAGCCTCAAGTTGCTGGACATGGCGGCGCGGGTGCTGGGCGATGATGTCGATATCGAGATCATCGAGGCGCACCACCGGCACAAGGTCGATGCGCCGTCGGGTACCGCGCTGCGCATGGGTGAAGTGGTTGCCAATGCCCTGGGCCGTGACCTGCAGGAAGTGGCGGTGTATGGCCGTGAAGGCCAGACCGGCGCCCGTGATCGCAAGACCATCGGTTTTGCCACTGTGCGCGCTGGCGATGTGGTCGGTGATCACACCGTGCTGTTCGCTGCCGAAGGTGAGCGCCTGGAGATCACCCACAAGGCCTCCAGTCGCATGACCTTCGCCAAGGGTGCGGTACGTGCCGCGCTGTGGCTGGACGGGCGCGAGCCTGGCTTGTACGACATGCAGGACGTGCTCGACCTGCGTTGACCTGCGCTGTATCCCCTGTGGGAGCGGGCTTGACCCGCGATTGCGGTTTGTCTGTCACGCCGCAATCGCGGGTCAAGCCCGCTCCCACAAGACCCTCCCAGTGCGCCCTGTCGCATTCCTGCGCCTTTCAGGCACATCAGTGGTAGACCAAAAAAGCGTTTTTCTGTAAGCTACAGCTTTAGTGTGTCCACTAAAAGCGCGCAGATAATTCGACGAAGAAAGCGGGGTGACGTGTCTATACGTCATTCCGCTTTTTTGCAACCTGCGATCGCCCCTTCAGGCTTGATTTACGGGAGGTCTTCTTGACTAAGCCAGCCATACTCGCCCTTGCCGATGGCAGCATTTTTCGCGGTGAAGCCATTGGAGCCGACGGACAAACCGTTGGTGAGGTGGTGTTTAACACCGCAATGACCGGCTATCAGGAAATCCTGACTGACCCTTCCTATGCGCAGCAAATCGTTACCCTGACTTACCCGCACATCGGCAACACCGGCACCACGCCGGAAGACGCCGAGTCCGACCGCGTCTGGTCGGCGGGCCTGGTGATTCGCGACCTGCCTCTGATCGCGAGCAACTGGCGGAACAAGCAATCCCTGCCTGACTACCTCAAGGCCAACAACGTAGTGGCGATCGCAGGTATCGACACCCGTCGCCTGACCCGCATCCTGCGTGAGAAGGGCGCGCAGAACGGCTGCATCCTCGCCGGCGACAACATCAGCGAAGAGGCTGCAATCGCCGCCGCTCGCGGTTTTCCGGGCCTGAAGGGCATGGACCTGGCGAAAGTCGTCAGCACCAAGAGCAGCTACGAATGGCGCTCCAGCGTCTGGGAGCTGAAGACCGACAGCCACGCCACAATCGAGGCGTCCGAGCTGCCTTACCACGTGGTTGCCTACGACTTCGGCGTCAAGCTGAACATCCTGCGCATGCTGGTTGCCCGCGGTTGCCGCCTGACCGTAGTGCCGGCGCAAACCCCGGCCAGCGAAGTTCTGGCACTCAACCCTGATGGCGTGTTCCTGTCCAACGGCCCTGGCGATCCGGAGCCTTGCGACTACGCGATCCAGGCGATCAAGGACATCCTCGAAACCGAGATCCCGGTATTCGGCATCTGCCTGGGCCACCAGTTGCTGGCCCTGGCCTCCGGTGCCAAGACCGTGAAAATGGGTCATGGTCACCACGGCGCCAACCACCCGGTCCAGGACCTGGACACCGGCGTGGTCATGATCACCAGCCAGAACCACGGCTTTGCGGTTGACGAAGCGACCCTGCCGGGCAACGTGCGCGCCATCCACAAGTCGCTGTTCGACGGTACCCTGCAGGGTATCGAGCGCACCGACAAGAGCGCGTTCAGCTTCCAGGGCCACCCTGAAGCCAGCCCGGGCCCGACCGACGTCGCGCCACTGTTCGACCGTTTCATCGATGCCATGGCCAAGCGCCGCTGAGCATCTGGCGAGAAGGCCCTGGACCGGTGCAAGCCGCGTTCAGGTGCCGCCCCCAAGATTGTTCAATGCGGCTTGCCGACTGACCTGCGGAATTGAGTGACAACCCATGCCAAAACGTACAGACATCAAAAGCATCCTGATTCTCGGCGCTGGCCCGATCGTGATCGGCCAGGCCTGCGAATTCGACTACTCCGGCGCCCAGGCCTGTAAAGCCCTGCGCGAAGAGGGCTACCGCGTCATCCTGGTGAACTCCAACCCGGCCACCATCATGACCGACCCGGCCATGGCCGACGCCACCTACATCGAGCCGATCAAGTGGCAGACCGTTGCCAAGATCATCGAGAAGGAGCGTCCTGACGCGCTGCTGCCGACCATGGGTGGCCAGACTGCCCTGAACTGCGCCCTGGACCTGGAGCGCGAAGGCGTTCTGGAAAAGTTCGGCGTAGAGATGATCGGCGCCAACGCCGACACCATCGACAAGGCTGAAGACCGTTCGCGCTTCGACACCGCTATGAAGGCCATTGGCCTTGAGTGCCCGCGCTCCGGCATCGCCCACAGCATGGAAGAGGCCAACGCGGTGCTCGAGAAGCTCGGCTTCCCGTGCATCATCCGTCCGTCCTTCACCATGGGTGGCACCGGTGGCGGCATCGCCTACAACCGTGAAGAATTCGAAGAAATCTGCGCCCGTGGTCTGGACCTGTCGCCAACCAAAGAGCTGCTGATCGACGAATCGCTGATCGGCTGGAAAGAGTACGAGATGGAAGTGGTCCGCGACAAAAAGGACAACTGCATCATCGTCTGCTCGATCGAGAACTTCGACCCGATGGGCGTGCACACCGGTGACTCGATCACCGTGGCGCCAGCACAGACCCTGACCGACAAGGAATACCAGATCATGCGCAACGCCTCGCTGGCGGTGCTGCGTGAAATCGGTGTCGAGACCGGCGGTTCCAACGTGCAGTTCGGTATCTGCCCGGACACCGGCCGCATGGTCGTGATCGAGATGAACCCGCGGGTTTCCCGTTCCTCGGCGCTGGCCTCGAAAGCCACCGGCTTCCCGATCGCCAAGATCGCCGCCAAGCTGGCCGTCGGTTACACCCTCGACGAGCTGCAGAACGACATCACCGGCGGCCGTACCCCGGCGTCCTTCGAGCCGTCGATCGACTACGTCGTCACCAAGCTGCCGCGTTTCGCCTTCGAGAAATTCCCGAAAGCCGACGCCCGCCTGACCACCCAGATGAAGTCCGTGGGTGAAGTCATGGCCATCGGCCGGACCTTCCAGGAATCGCTGCAGAAAGCCCTGCGCGGCCTGGAAGTTGGCGTTTGCGGCCTGGACCCGAAAGTCGACCTGGCCAGCCCTGACGCTGCCAGCATCCTCAAGCGCGAGCTGACCGTGCCGGGCGCCGAGCGCATCTGGTACGTCGCCGACGCCATGCGTTCGGGCATGACCTGCGACGAAATCTTCGCCCTGACCGGTATCGATCACTGGTTCCTGGTGCAGATGGAAGACCTGATCAAGGAAGAAGAGAAGGTCAAGACCCTGGCCCTGTCGGCGATCGACAAGGACCTGATGCTGCGTCTGAAGCGCAAGGGCTTCTCTGACCAGCGTCTGGCCAAGCTGCTGGGTATCACCGACAAGAACCTGCGTCGTCACCGCCACAAGCTGGAAGTGTTCCCGGTCTACAAGCGCGTCGACACCTGCGCCGCCGAGTTCGCCACCGACACCGCCTACCTGTACTCGACCTATGAGGAAGAGTGCGAGGCCAAGCCGTCGACCCGTGACAAGATCATGATCCTCGGTGGCGGTCCTAACCGTATCGGCCAGGGTATCGAGTTCGACTACTGCTGCGTGCACGCAGCACTGGCCCTGCGTGAAGACGGTTACGAGACCATCATGGTCAACTGCAACCCGGAAACCGTCTCCACCGACTACGACACTTCCGACCGCCTGTACTTCGAGCCGCTGACCCTGGAAGACGTGCTGGAAGTGGTTCGCGTCGAGAAGCCCAAAGGCGTGATCGTCCACTACGGCGGCCAGACCCCGCTGAAACTGGCTCGCGCCCTGGAAGAAGCCGGCGTGCCGATCATCGGTACCAGCCCGGACGCCATCGACCGCGCCGAAGACCGCGAGCGTTTCCAACAGATGGTTCAGCGCCTGAACCTGCTGCAGCCGCCAAACGCCACCGTGCGCAGCGAAGACGAAGCGATTCGCGCTGCCGGCGTGATCGGTTACCCGCTGGTGGTTCGCCCGTCCTACGTACTGGGCGGCCGCGCCATGGAGATCGTCTACGAGCTGGACGAGCTCAAGCGCTACCTGCGTGAAGCGGTGCAAGTGTCCAACGACAGCCCGGTGCTGCTCGACCACTTCCTCAACTGCGCTATCGAGATGGACGTGGATGCGGTCTGCGACGGCACCGATGTGGTGATCGGCGCGATCATGCAGCACATCGAACAAGCCGGTGTTCACTCTGGTGACTCGGCGTGCTCGCTGCCACCGTACTCGCTGCCGGCCCATGTGCAGGACGAAGTCCGCGAACAGGTCAAGAAAATGGCCCTGGAGCTGGGCGTTGTCGGCCTGATGAACGTGCAGCTGGCCCTGCAGGGCGACAAGATCTACGTGATCGAAGTCAACCCGCGCGCCTCGCGTACCGTACCGTTCGTCTCCAAGTGCATCGGCACCTCGCTGGCGATGATTGCCGCGCGCGTCATGGCTGGTAAATCGCTGAAGGAAATCGGCTTCACCAAGGAAATCATTCCTAACTTCTACAGCGTCAAGGAAGCGGTGTTCCCGTTTGCCAAGTTCCCGGGTGTTGACCCGATCCTTGGCCCTGAGATGAAATCCACCGGTGAAGTCATGGGTGTCGGCGACAGCTTCGGTGAAGCCTTCGCCAAGGCCCAGATGGGTGCCAGCGAAGTGCTGCCGACTGGCGGTACCGCGTTCATCAGCGTGCGTGACGACGACAAGCCACAAGTGGCCGGCGTTGCCCGCGACCTGATCGCCCTGGGCTTCGAAGTGGTTGCCACCGTCGGTACCGCCAAGGTCATCGAAGCGGCTGGCCTGAAAGTGCGTCGCGTGAACAAGGTGACCGAAGGTCGTCCGCACGTGGTCGACATGATCAAGAACGACGAAGTGTCGCTGATCATCAACACCACCGAAGGTCGTCAGTCGATCGCCGACTCCTACTCGATTCGTCGCAATGCGTTGCAGCACAAGATCTACTGCACCACCACCATTGCGGCCGGTGAAGCCATCTGCGAAGCGCTGAAATTTGGTCCGGAAAAGACCGTTCGCCGCTTGCAGGATCTGCATGCAGGACTCAAAGCATGAGCATTACCAAGTACCCGATGACCGTCCAGGGCGCTCGCGCCCTGGAGGAAGAGCACCTGTTCCTGAGCAAGACCGAGCGTCCGCGCCTGAGCCAGGCCATTGGTGAGGCCCGTGAGCTGGGCGACCTCAAGGAAAACGCCGAGTACCACGCTGCCCGTGAAGAGCAGGGTATGGTCGAGGCGCGTATCCGCGATATCGAAGGCCGTCTGCAGAACTCGGTGGTGATCGACGTCACCACCATTGCCCATACCGGCAAAGTGATTTTCGGCACCACCGTAGTGTTGGCCAACACCGAAACCGACGAAGAGGTGACCTACCAGATCGTTGGCGAGGACGAGGCGGACGTCAAGAACGGCAAGCTCTCGGTCGGTGCGCCGATCGCCCGCGCCATCATCGGCAAGGAAGAGGGCGATGCCGTGGTGATCAAGACGCCAAGCGGTACGGTCGAGTACGAGATTGTCGAAGTCAAACACATCTGACCGACGCCGCGGCTTTGCCGCGGCCGCGGTGATCTGGCAACTGACCCAGGTGTTCTGGGTTGGCGGCCTGTGGATGTTGCATTTCGGTTTGCTGCCGGCTTTGGGCAAGATTGGCCTGGCGCCGCTGCTGATCGAGGATATCGGCAGCCTGATGGCATCGTTGCTGGTCGCGTTTGCGGCGTTTTGCGCAGGCGTGCAGGCATTGGTGCTGATGCAGGCTCAGGGCCTGGCCAGTCTGTGGCGGGATATGCGGGGGCAATTGCTGTCGATGGCGATGCTGGCGTGCGTGGTGTATTTCGCCTTGCGCGTGGGCATGCCGGAGGAGTTGCGCTGGCAGCTGTTCTGCTACCTGGTGCTGGGCCTGACCGGCCTGCTGCTGGTCATGCAACCCGTGCCGGGCAGGGCGCGCAAGGCGCGCCACTGACCGCGGCGAACATCACTTGTAACGGTGGATGTTCGACAGCTGTTTGTTCGGCTGTGGATTGCGGCGATAGATCAGCGCCTTCTTGCCGATGGTCTGTACCAGTTCGGCGCGGCCGGCCTTGCACAGCGCGGCGATTGCGGCGGCACGTTCTTCGCGGTCTTCGGAGCGAATTTCGACCTTGATCAGCTCGTGATCGGCCAGGGCGCGTTCGAGTTCGGCGATAACCCCTTCAGTCAGCCCATTGCCTGCCACAATCAGAACTGGTTTCAGATCGTGGCCAATGGATTTGTACTGTTTCTTCTGCTCGTTATTGAGCGGCATAATCTGACCCTTTGTCTGATTCTGTAAAAATGGCGGCCATTTTACCCGAGGGCCCGTGGATCCGCCCAGTTAATCACGACCCTTATCATCGAGGTGCCCAATGGCGCGTTCCAAGACAAGCCTTGGCTGGCTGAAAGAACACTTCAACGATCCTTACGTTAAAAAAGCGCAAAAGGATGGTTATCGCTCGCGTGCGAGCTATAAATTGCTGGAAATCCAGGAAAAGTACCGGATTATTCGCCCCGGCATGAGTGTCGTCGACCTCGGCGCGGCGCCCGGTGGCTGGTCGCAGGTGACCAGTCGTCTGATCGGCGGTCAGGGCCGTTTGATCGCCTCCGATATCCTCGAAATGGACAGCATTCCCGACGTTACCTTCATCCAGGGCGACTTTACCCAGGACGAAGTGCTGGCGCAGATTCTCGAAGCAGTGGGTAATTCACACGTAGACCTTGTGATTTCCGATATGGCCCCCAATATGAGTGGTACGCCTGCCGTGGATATTCCCAAGGCCATGTTTCTCTGTGAGCTGGCCCTTGATCTGGCGACCCGGGTACTCAAGCCGGGTGGTGATTTTTTGATCAAGATTTTCCAGGGCGAAGGGTTTGACGTATACCTCAAGGACGCTCGTCAGAAATTCGACAAGGTCCAGATGCTCAAGCCTGATTCTTCGCGGGACCGCTCCCGCGAGCAGTACTTGCTGGCGCGGGGGTATCGCGGCGAGTAGGGGCGTCAGGCCGGCGGCTTCCAGGGTATCCGATAGTTTTTTCCAATCGGCTCTCCTGCCTGACCTGGATGTACTTCGTGTAGTCTAGGTTTCACAAAGGGTTACAGACGGCGCCTGCAGATGTGTAGGTTATGTAGTAAGTTAAGCCGGTGAATATCATGCGAGGCACGGCTGCGCCGTCAGCCGGCTTCAGAGGGTAGCTAATTGAACGATATGGCAAAGAACTTGATCCTGTGGTTGATCATCGCGGCTGTCCTGGTGACGGTGATGAACAACTTCTCCAGCCCGAATGAGCCGCAGACCCTCAACTATTCCGACTTCATTCAGCAGGTCAAGGATGGCAAGGTCGAGCGCGTTGCGGTCGACGGCTACGTCATTACCGGTAAACGCACCGATGGCGACAGCTTCAAGACCATCCGTCCGGCCATTCAGGACAACGGCCTGATCGGTGATCTGGTCGACAACCACGTCGTGGTTGAAGGCAAGCAGCCAGAGCAACAGAGCATCTGGACCCAACTGCTGGTCGCCAGCTTCCCGATCCTGGTCATCATTGCCGTATTCATGTTCTTCATGCGCCAGATGCAGGGCGGCGCCGGTGGCAAGGGCGGGCCGATGAGCTTCGGCAAGAGCAAGGCGCGCCTGCTCTCCGAAGACCAGGTAAAAACTACCCTGGCCGACGTTGCCGGTTGCGACGAAGCTAAAGAAGAAGTCGGCGAGCTGGTTGAGTTCCTGCGCGATCCGGGCAAATTCCAGCGCCTGGGCGGTCGTATTCCGCGCGGCGTGCTGATGGTCGGCCCGCCAGGTACCGGTAAAACCCTGCTGGCCAAGGCCATTGCCGGTGAAGCCAAGGTGCCGTTCTTCACCATCTCCGGTTCCGACTTCGTCGAGATGTTTGTTGGTGTCGGTGCCAGCCGTGTTCGCGACATGTTCGAGCAGGCCAAGAAGCATGCACCGTGCATCATCTTCATCGACGAAATCGACGCCGTCGGTCGCCATCGTGGCGCCGGCATGGGTGGCGGTCACGACGAGCGCGAGCAGACCCTCAACCAGTTGCTGGTAGAGATGGACGGCTTCGAAATGAACGACGGCATCATCGTCATCGCCGCGACCAACCGTCCGGACGTACTCGACCCGGCGCTGCTGCGTCCAGGCCGTTTCGACCGCCAGGTTGTCGTTGGCCTGCCGGATATCCGCGGTCGTGAGCAGATCCTCAAGGTGCACATGCGCAAGGTGCCGATTGGCGACAACGTCAATCCAGCCGTTATTGCCCGTGGTACCCCGGGCTTCTCCGGTGCCGACCTTGCCAACCTGGTCAACGAAGCCTCGTTGTTCGCTGCCCGTGGCGGCAAGCGCGTGGTCGAGATGAAAGAGTTCGAGCTGGCCAAAGACAAGATCATGATGGGCGCCGAGCGCAAGACCATGGTCATGTCCGAGAAAGAGAAGCAGAACACCGCGTATCACGAAGCTGGCCATGCCATTGTCGGTCGCGTCGTGCCCGAGCACGATCCGGTCTACAAAGTGTCGATCATCCCTCGCGGCCGGGCACTGGGTGTAACCATGTTCCTGCCTGAGGAAGACCGTTACAGCCTGTCCAAGCGCGCGCTGATCAGCCAGATCTGCTCGCTGTACGGCGGCCGTATCGCCGAAGAGATGACCCTGGGCTTCGATGGTGTCACCACCGGTGCCTCCAACGACATCATGCGGGCCAGCCAGATTGCTCGCAACATGGTCACCAAGTGGGGGCTATCGGAAAAACTGGGTCCTTTGATGTATGCCGAAGAAGAGGGCGAGGTGTTCCTCGGTCGCAGTGCCGGTTCCCAGCACGCCAGCGTCTCCGGTGAAACCGCCAAGCTGATCGACTCCGAAGTGCGCAGCATCATTGACCAGTGCTATGCCACGGCCAAGCAGATCCTCACCGAGAACCGCGACAAGCTCGACGCCATGGCCGACGCGCTGATGAAGTACGAGACCATCGATGCCGATCAGATCGACGACATCATGGCCGGTCGCGAGCCACGCGAGCCGCGTGACTGGGAGGGTGGATCAGGCACTCCAGATGCCTCGGCTCCACGCCCAGAGTCGCCGATCGGCGGTCCAGCGGCGCAAGTCTAAGGGCATATATGACCTCACAGCAGTACCCGACCCGGTTGCCTTGCGGCAACCGGGTTCTTGATTTGTCCCGTACCCATGTCATGGGTATCCTCAATATCACCCCCGATTCCTTCTCCGATGGCGGTCGCTTCACCCAGCGTGATGCGGCCTTGCGCCACGCCGAGGCGATGGTGGATGCCGGCGCAACCCTGGTCGATGTCGGTGGCGAGTCCACTCGCCCAGGCGCTCGCGCGGTGTCGGCACTGGAAGAGCTGGAGCGTGTCGCGCCTATCGTCGAAGCGATCAATCGCGAACTCGATGTGATCATCTCGGTCGATACCTCGACGCCAGCCGTAATCCGCGAGTCGGCCAGGCTTGGTGCCGGGTTGATCAACGATGTGCGCTCGCTCAGTCGTGATGGCGCCCTGGATGCTGCGGCAGCCACTGGTTTGCCGGTGTGCCTGATGCACATGCGCGGTGAGCCCGGCGACATGCAGGACGATCCTCAATACCAGGATGTCACCGCCGAGGTGGCGAGCTATCTTGAAGAGCGAATGGCTGCGTGTGCGGCCGTGGGCATCGAGGCCGAACGGATCATCCTTGATCCGGGTTTCGGCTTTGCCAAGACCCTCGGGCACAACCTCAGCCTGTTCAAGCACATGCAGGCGCTCTATCGATTGGGGCGTCCGTTGCTGGTGGGCGTTTCACGCAAGAGCATGATCGGCCTGGCCCTGGGCCGTCCGGTCGGTGAGCGGCTCTATGGCAGCCTGGCCCTGGCTGCGCTGGCGATGACCCAGGGCGCGAGCATACTGCGCGTTCACGATGTCGCCGAAACCGCCGATGTAGTGCGGATGATTGCTGCGGTGCAAGCCGCCGAATAAGAGTGATGGAGCATCTATGAGCAGAAAATATTTTGGTACCGACGGTATTCGTGGCCGTGTCGGCGAATACCCCATCACCCCTGACTTCATGCTCAAGCTCGGCTGGGCGGCTGGCATGGCCTTTCGCAAGCAGGGTGCCTGCCGGGTGTTGGTGGGTAAAGACACGCGCATTTCCGGCTACATGTTCGAGTCGGCTCTGGAAGCAGGCCTTTCCGCCGCCGGCGCCGATGTGATGCTGCTGGGGCCGATGCCGACCCCGGCCATCGCCTACCTGACCCGTACCTTCCATGCCGAAGCGGGCATCGTCATCAGTGCCTCGCACAACCCCCATGACGACAACGGCATCAAGTTCTTCTCCGGCCAAGGCACCAAGCTGCCGGATGAAGTCGAGCTGATGATCGAAGAGTTGCTCGACCAGCCGATGACCGTGGTCGAATCGAGCAAGCTGGGCAAGGTTTCGCGCATCAACGATGCGGCCGGTCGCTATATCGAGTTCTGCAAGAGCAGCGTGCCGAGCAGCACCGATTTCGCCGGCCTCAAGCTGGTGGTCGACTGCGCCCACGGCGCTACCTACAAGGTTGCGCCCAGCGTGTTCCGCGAGCTGGGTGCCGATGTCACCGTGCTATCGGCGCAGCCTGACGGCCTGAACATCAACGAGAACTGCGGCTCGACCCATATCGAGTCGCTGCAGGCGGCGGTGCTGGTTGGTCATGCCGATCTGGGTATTGCCTTCGATGGTGACGGCGATCGGGTGCTGATGGTGGACCACACGGGCACCATCGTCGATGGTGACGAACTGCTGTTCATCATCGCCCCGTGACCTGCACGAGCGCGGCAAGCTGCAGGGCGGGGTGGTGGGTACCCTGATGAGTAATCTGGGCCTGGAGCTGGCCCTGAAGGACCTGGACATTCCGTTCGTGCGCGCCAAGGTCGGTGACCGCTACGTGATGGCCGAGCTGCTGGAGCGCGATTGGGTGATCGGTGGCGAGAACTCCGGGCACGTGGTGTGCTGCAACCACACCACCACCGGTGATGCGATCATCGCCGCGCTGCAGGTGCTGATGGCCCTCAAACGCCGTGAGGAAACCCTCGCCCAGGCTCGCCAGGCCCTGCGCAAATGCCCGCAGGTACTGATCAATGTGCGCTTCGGCGCGAGCAAGGTCGACCCGCTTGAGCATCCGGCCGTTCAGGAAGCCAGTGCCAAGGTTACCGAGGCCCTGGCCGGTCGTGGCCGTGTGCTGCTGCGCAAGTCCGGGACAGAGCCTCTGGTGCGGGTAATGGTCGAAGGCGAGGACGAAAGTCAGGTGCGCGGCCACGCCGAAGCCCTGGCAAAACTGGTAAGTGAAGTTTGCGTTTGAAATAGGCTTGCCAGAGGTGATCGGGTTGGGTAACATCTGCGCCCTCTTTGACCGACGAGGTACAGCATGCGTCGCCCTATGGTAGCTGGTAACTGGAAGATGCACGGTACCCGCGCCAGCGTCGCTGAGCTGATCAAGGGCTTGAGTAATCTCGCCCTGCCGAGCGGTGTCGAGGTCGCGGTGTTTCCCCCCGCCCTGTACATCAATCAGGTAATTGATGGCGTACAAGGCAAGGCGATCGCCGTCGGCGCTCAGAATTCTGCGGTACAGCCTGAGCAAGGCGCACTGACCGGTGAGATTGCACCGAGTCAACTGGCCGAGGCAGGTTGCGAGCTGGTACTGATTGGGCACTCCGAACGCCGCCAGATCATTGGCGAGAACGACGAAGTCCTCAATCGCAAGTTCGCTGCGGCACAGGCTTGCGGTTTGAAGCCGGTGCTCTGTGTAGGGGAAACCCTCGAAGAGCGCGAAGCGGGTAAAACGCTTGAGATTGTCGGGCGTCAGCTGGACAGCGTCATCGAAGCGTTCGGTGTCGAAGTCTTCGCCAGTGCGGTGATTGCCTATGAGCCTGTATGGGCCATCGGTACAGGGCTGACGGCCTCGCCACAGCAGGCTCAGGATGTGCATAAAGCCATTCGCGAGCAGCTGGCGGCAAAGAACCCGGAAGTCGCAGCGAATGTGCGGCTTCTATACGGCGGCAGCGTGAAGGCGGCCAATGCGGCTGAACTGTTCGGCATGCCGGATATCGATGGGGGCCTGATTGGTGGGGCTTCCCTGAACGCAGACGAATTCGGTGCAATTTGTCGCGCCGCAGGAAACTGAAAAATGCTGGAAACAGTGATCGTTGTTTTGCATCTGTTGGGCGCGCTGGGTTTGGTAGTGCTGGTGTTGCTGCAACAGGGTAAAGGTGCGGAAGCGGGTGCATCTTTCGGCGCAGGTGCTTCAAATACTGTGTTCGGAAGCCAAGGTTCTGCTACCTTTCTGAGTAAGTTTACTGCTATACTAGCTGCCTCTTTCTTCTTAACTGCTCTTGGGTTAGGATACTTTGCTAAGGAGAAAGCTCACGAGCTGACTCAAGTAGGGTTGCCAGATCCAGCGGTCTTGGAAGTGAAGCAGCAAAAGCCGGCAACAGATGATGTACCGGTGCTCCAGGAGCAGAAGAGCGAAGCCACTAACACTGGCGATGTTCCTCCCGCTCAAGAGCAGAAGTAACGGGTTTCAAAGTAGTATTGCCGAGGTGGTGGAATTGGTAGACACGCAACCTTGAGGTGGTTGTGCCCATAGGGTGTAGGGGTTCGAGTCCCCTTCTCGGTACCAATTGAAACAAGACAGCCCGCTACAGCGGGCTTTCTTGTAGGTGGAGGTTAGATTGACCCTGTCGGGGTTCGGTCGTATACTTTCGCCCCAGCTTTGTCGCGGGGTGGAGCAGTCTGGTAGCTCGTCGGGCTCATAACCCGAAGGTCGTTGGTTCAAATCCAGCCCCCGCAACCAGTTTCAGCGGAGCCCCTTTTGCAGGGGCTTTTTCTTGGCTGAACAGTCATAACGCCGGTATTCAACGGCGTATCAGGGATGGGCGCTTTGCCCATTTTTTATTTGCATAGCATGCACGAGGGGGTTCAGGTGTCGAGCAAGCTAGAACAGTTGCAGGCCTTGTTGGCCCCGGTGGTCGAGGCTCTTGGCTATCAATGCTGGGGGATCGAATTCATCTCTCAAGGCAAACATTCGGTACTGCGTATCTATATCGATAAAGAGGATGGAATCCTGGTTGATGACTGCGCGATTGTCAGTCGTCAAATCAGCGGTGTTCTCGATGTCGAAGATCCGATCAGTTCCGAGTACACCCTTGAAGTGTCCTCTCCTGGCATGGAACGCCCACTGTTCACCTTGGAACAGTTCGCTTCGCATGCCGGTGAACAAGTGAAGATCAAGCTGCGTACGCCCTTTGAAGGTCGTCGTAACTTTCAGGGCCTTCTCCGTGGCGTGGAGGAGCAGGATGTTGTGGTCCAGGTGGATAACAACGAATTCCTGTTGCCGATCGACTCGATCGACAAGGCCAACATTATTCCCAGTTTTGACTGAGACGTGCCGGATCCCGCGGACCGCGCGGATCCAATGGCTTGCGAAAGGCGAGGCGTACGATGAGCAAAGAAGTACTGCTGGTTGTTGAGTCGGTATCCAACGAAAAGGGCGTACCGGCCGGCGTAATTTTTGAAGCGCTGGAAGTGGCCCTGGCCACTGCAACCAAAAAACGTTTTGACGACGAAGTCGACCTGCGTGTGGAAATCAACCGCCACACCGGTAGCTACGAAACCTTCCGTCGCTGGACTGTCGTCGAAGAAAAGGATCTGGACGATCCGGCGATCGAAGTGTGGCCAGCGAAGATTCAGGACACCCATCCTGAAGCCAAGGTCGGTGACGTGATCGAAGAGAAGATCGAGTCGATCGAGTTCGGCCGCATTGCCGCCCAGACCGCCAAGCAAGTCATCGTCCAGAAGGTCCGTGAAGCCGAGCGCGCTCAAGTGGTAGATGCCTACCGCGAGCGTCTGGGCGAGATCATCTCCGGCACCGTCAAGAAGGTCACCCGTGACAACGTCATCGTTGACCTGGGCAACAACGCCGAAGCGTTGCTGGCCCGTGAAGACATCATCTCCCGCGAGACTTTCCGTGTCGGTGTGCGCCTGCGTGCACTGCTCAAGGAAATCCGCACCGAGAACCGCGGCCCGCAGTTGATCCTGTCGCGTACCGCGCCACAGATGCTGATCGAACTGTTCCGCATCGAAGTGCCGGAAATCGCCGAGGGCCTGATCGAAGTCATGGCCGCGTCCCGTGATCCGGGTTCGCGCGCCAAGATCGCCGTGCGCTCCAAGGACAAACGCATCGACCCGCAAGGTGCCTGTATCGGCATGCGCGGTTCGCGTGTCCAGGCGGTGTCCGGTGAACTGGGTGGCGAGCGTGTGGACATCGTCCTCTGGGACGACAACCCTGCACAGTTCGTCATCAACGCCATGTCGCCGGCTGAAGTCGCGGCGATCATCGTCGATGAAGACGCCCACGCCATGGACATCGCCGTGGGTGCCGACAACCTGGCCCAGGCGATTGGCCGTGGTGGCCAGAACGTGCGCCTGGCCAGTCAGTTGACCGGCTGGACCCTGAACGTGATGACCGAATCGGACATCCAGGCCAAGCAGCAAGCTGAAACCGGTGACATCCTGCGCAACTTCATCGACGAGCTGGAAGTCGACGAAGAGCTGGCACAGGTGCTGGTCGATGAAGGCTTCACCAGCCTGGAAGAGATTGCCTACGTACCGCTGGAAGAAATGCTCAACATCGACGGCTTTGACGAAGACATCGTCAACGAGCTTCGTGCTCGCGCCAAGGATCGCCTGTTGACCAAAGCCATCGCTACTGAGGAAAAGCTGGCAGACGCCCATCCGGCCGAAGACCTGCTCTCGCTTGAGGGTATGGACAAGGATTTGGCGATGGAACTGGCGGTGCGCGGCGTAGTTACCCGCGAAGACCTGGCCGAGCAGTCGATTGATGACCTGCTCGACATCGACGGCATCGACCAAGAGCGTGCCGGCAAGTTGATCATGGCCGCCCGAGCCCACTGGTTCGAGTAATTAGGCGCGGCCTGAGGAGAGAAGTGCATGACGCAAGTCACGGTGAAAGAATTGGCCCAAGAGGTCGCTGCACCGGTAGAGCGCCTGCTGCAGCAGATGCGTGAGGCAGGTCTGCCGCACACCGACGCCGGTCAGGTAGTGACCGACAATGAGAAGCAGGCATTGCTGGCTCATTTGAAGAGCAGCCACAAGGCAAAAGTGGAAGAGCCGCGCAAGATCACCTTGCAGCGCAAAACCACCAGCACCCTGCGTGTCGCCGGTAGCAAGAGCATCAGCGTAGAAGTACGCAAGAAGAAAGTATTCGTTCAGCGCAGCCCGGAAGAAATCCAGGCCGAGCAGAAGCGCGAGCTGGAAGAGCGCCGTGCAGCGGAAAACGCTGCCCGCGAAAAGGCCGATGCCGAAGCACGTCAGCGTGCCGAGGAAGAGTCCCGTCGCCAGCCAGCCGCTGCCAACGCCGCACCGGCTGCTGCCGCTGCGCCGGCTCCAGCGCCTGTAATCGAAGCCGCAGCCGCCGATGCTCCGGCACCGGTTGCCGAGCGCAAGAAAGACGACGTGCGTCGCAGCGACAAGTCGCGTGACGACGAGCGCCGTGGCGGCGAGCGCCGTAACGAAGCGCCGCGTGTTTCGGTCAAGGTCAAGGAAAAGGAAAAGGCGCCTACCCCGCGTGCCGCTCCGCGTACCACCGACGAAGAAAGCGATGGCTTCCGTCGTGGTGGCCGTGGCAAGGGCAAGCCGAAGAAGCGCAACGCCCACGGTTTCCAGAACCCGACCGGTCCGGTTATCCGCGACGTGCAGATCGGCGAGACCATCACGGTTTCCGACCTGGCCAACCAGATGTCCGTCAAGGGCGCTGAAGTGGTCAAGTTCATGTTCAAACTGGGCACTCCGGTGACCATCAACCAGGTGCTCGACCAGGAGACAGCTCAGCTGATCGCCGAAGAGCTGGGCCACAAGGTCACCCTGGTCAGCGACACCGCCCTGGAAGATTCCCTGGCCGAGTCGTTGAAGTTCGAAGGCGAGACCTTCTCCCGTGCACCAGTCGTGACCGTAATGGGCCACGTTGACCACGGTAAGACCTCGCTGCTCGACTACATCCGTCGTGCCAAGGTTGCTGCTGGCGAAGCCGGTGGTATTACCCAGCACATCGGTGCGTACCACGTGGAAACCGACCGCGGCATGGTCACCTTCCTCGACACCCCTGGCCACGCCGCGTTTACCGCCATGCGTGCCCGTGGTGCCAAGGCGACCGACATCGTGATCCTGGTGGTTGCGGCGGACGACGGCGTGATGCCGCAAACCCGCGAAGCGGTCCAGCACGCCAAGGCTGCCGGTGTTCCGCTGGTGGTTGCGGTGAACAAGATCGACAAGCCAGGTGCCGACCTCGATCGTATCCGTAACGAACTGGCCGTCGAAGGCGTCACTTCCGAGGACTGGGGTGGAGATACTCCGTTCGTCAAGGTGTCGGCGAAGATGGGTACCGGTGTCGACGAACTGCTCGAAGCGGTCCTGCTGCAAGCCGAGATCCTCGAACTCAAGGCCACTCCATCGGCTCCAGGTCGTGGTGTGGTAGTTGAATCGCGTCTGGACAAGGGCCGTGGCCCGGTGGCTACCGTACTGGTTCAGGACGGTACCCTGCGTCAGGGCGACATGGTCCTGTGCGGTTCGAACTACGGTCGCGTACGGGCCATGCTCGACGAGAACGGCAAGCCTGTTAAGGAAGCCGGCCCGTCGATCCCGGTCGAGATCCTCGGCCTGGATGGCACTCCGGACGCCGGTGACGAGCTGTCGGTAGTGGCTGACGAGAAGAAAGCCCGTGAAGTTGCCCTGTTCCGTCAAGGCAAGTTCCGCGAGGTCAAGCTGGCTCGCGCTCACGCTGGCAAACTCGAGAACATCTTCGAGAACATGGGCCAGGAAGAGAAGAAGACCCTCAACATCGTGCTCAAGTCCGATGTTCGTGGTTCTCTCGAGGCCCTGCAGGGCTCCCTGAGCGGCCTGGGCAACGACGAAGTACAGGTTCGCGTGATTGGCGGCGGTGTCGGTGGTATCACCGAGAGCGATGCCAACCTGGCCCTGGCGTCCAATGCAGTACTGTTCGGCTTCAACGTGCGTGCCGATGCCGGCGCGCGCAAGATCGTCGAGCAGGAAGGTCTGGATATGCGTTACTACAACGTGATCTACGACATCATTGAAGACGTCAAGAAAGCCCTGACCGGCATGCTCGGCAGCGATGTTCGCGAGAACATCCTGGGTATCGCCGAAGTGCGTGACGTGTTCCGTTCGCCGAAGTTCGGCGCCATCGCCGGCTGCATGGTTGTCGAGGGTGTGGTCTACCGCAACCGTCCGATCCGCGTACTGCGCGAGGACGTGGTGATCTTCGAAGGCGAGCTGGAATCGCTGCGTCGCTTCAAGGACGATGCGTCCGAAGTACGTGCCGGCATGGAATGCGGTATCGGCGTCAAGAGCTACAACGACGTCAAGGTCGGCGACAAGATCGAAGTCTTCGAGAAAGTCCAAGTGGCTCGTACGCTCTAAGCCGCGAGCATGGGAACCGCCAATCGCCCGCCCCAGGGCGCCGCTTGGCGGCTCTGAACGCAACGCCCGGTCCGGCTCTAGCCTGGCCGGGCGTTTGCCGCTTTAGTTACAGGTAGCAAAAATGGCAAAAGAATATAGCCGTACCCAACGCATCGGCGATCAGATCCAGCGCGAGCTGGCCCAGTTGATCCGTCGTGAAGTCAAGGACCCGCGCGTCGGCGTGGTCACCATTACCGCTGTGGATGTCAGCCGCGATGTCGGCCATGCCAAGGTGTTCATCACCTCCATGGGCCAGGAAGGCGCGGAAGACATCAAGCAGACCCTCAAGGTGCTCAACGGCGCGGCCAGTTTCCTGCGCGTGCACCTGGGCAAGGAAATGCAACTGCGCAGCGTGCCGCAACTGCATTTCCACTATGACGAAAGCATCAGTCGCGGTGCCCACCTGTCGGCCCTGATCGAGCGCGCCGTCGCCGAAGACAAGCTGCACCAGGCTGCCGACACGCCCCTGGACACCAAGGAGTAAGCGGTGGCTCAGGTCAAGCGTATCCGTCGTAACGTCAGCGGCATCATCCTGCTCGACAAGCCGTTGGGGTTCACCTCCAACGCTGCCCTGCAGAAGGTCCGCTGGCTGCTCAATGCCGAAAAGGCCGGGCACACCGGCAGCCTCGATCCACTGGCCAGCGGCGTGCTGCCGCTGTGCTTCGGTGAGGCGACCAAGTTCTCGCAATACCTGCTCGATTCCGACAAGGGCTACGAGACGGTCATGCAACTGGGTCAGACCACCACCACGGGCGACGCCGAAGGTGAAGTGCTGAAAACCCGTGACGTGACCGTTGGTCGCGCCGATATCGAAGCGGTTTTGCCACAATTTCGTGGTCAAATCAGCCAGATACCGCCGATGTACTCGGCCCTCAAGCGTGACGGCCAGCCGCTGTACAAGCTTGCCCGTGCAGGTGAAGTAGTGGAGCGCGAGGCGCGTTCTGTTACTATTAACCGCTTGGAATTGCTCGAGTGCGAAGGCACCCGTGTCCGGTTGTCGGTCGGCTGCAGCAAAGGCACCTACATCCGCACCCTGGTCGAGGACATCGGCGAGGTGCTCGGTTGCGGAGCCTATGTCGCTGAACTGCGTCGTACGCACGCCGGTCCTTTCGAGCTGGCCCAGACCGTGACCCTCGAAGAACTCGAAGCGGTCCACGCCGAAGGTGGCAACGAAGCGGTCGATCGTTTCCTGATGCCATCGGACAGCGGTCTGCTGGACTGGCCACTGTTGCAGTTCTCCGAGCACAGTGCGTTCTACTGGCTCAATGGTCAGCCGGTCAGAGCCCCCGACGCGCCGAAGTTCGGCATGGTCCGGGTACAGGATCACAACGGTCGCTTCATCGGCATCGGTGAAGTGAGCGAAGACGGGCGCATCGCGCCGCGTCGCTTGATTCGGTCAGAATGATCGAAACCTTCAGTGTCAGGCCCAGGCCTGGCACTGGTGGTAAAGAGGATGGCTGTTAATAGGCACGGTCACGCCTCACTTTATGAATACAGGGAGCAGTCCCTGGCCTATTGGAAGCCGTTTGTTCGGTTTCCCTTGATTTGGAGAAGCCAGATGGCACTCAGCGTTGAAGAAAAAGCAAAGATCGTTGGCGAATACCAGCAAGCCGCCGGTGACACCGGTAGCCCGGAAGTACAGGTTGCTCTGCTGACCGCCAACATCAACAAGCTGCAAGGCCACTTCAAGGCCAACGGCAAAGACCACCACTCCCGTCGTGGTCTGATCCGCATGGTTAACCAGCGTCGCAAGCTGCTGGACTACCTGAAAGGCAAGGACACCACCCGTTACAGCGCCCTGATCGGTCGTCTGGGTCTGCGTCGCTAATAGCGGCCTGGCCAGTGGTGTGCACGGCGTGCTGCAGTCACCGCACGGAGCCTTTGGCCCCCGTGTCGGTGAGCACGCCTTGCCTATCTATGAGGTTGGCTGTCTGTCTCGCCTGAGCGGTTTACCGCGAGGGCAGGGCAGGCTCCCAACCTCTAGTTTTATCTGGACTGCCAACAGGGCCGATTCCCTGTTCTGCCCAAGAATTCGCAAGAACCCGTTCCCCCAGAGCCACTGAAAAAGGTAGGAAACCGTGAACCCGGTAATCAAGAAATTCCAGTTCGGTCAATCGACCGTTACCCTCGAGACGGGCCGTATTGCTCGTCAAGCGTCCGGCGCCGTATTGGTCACCGTCGACAACGATGTCACCGTACTGGTGACCGTGGTCGGTGCCAAACAGGCCGATCCAGGCAAAGGCTTCTTCCCCCTGTCCGTTCACTATCAGGAAAAGACCTACGCCGCCGGCAAGATCCCTGGTGGTTTCTTCAAGCGTGAAGGCCGTCCTTCCGAGAAAGAGACCCTGACCTCGCGTCTGATCGACCGTCCGATCCGTCCGCTGTTCCCGGAAGGCTTCATGAACGAAGTGCAGGTTGTCTGCACCGTCGTTTCCACCAGCAAGAAGACCGATCCGGACATCGCTGCGATGATCGGTACCTCGGCTGCCCTGGCCATCTCCGGCATTCCGTTCGAAGGCCCGATCGGCGCCGCCCGCGTTGCTTTCCACGAAAGCACCGGCTACCTGCTGAACCCGACCTACGAGCAACTGGCTGCCTCGAGCCTGGACATGGTCGTTGCCGGTACCTCCGACGCCGTACTGATGGTTGAATCGGAAGCCAAAGAGCTGACCGAAGACCAGATGCTGGGCGCCGTACTGTTCGCCCACGATGAATTCCAGGCTGTGATCCAGGCTGTCAAAGAGCTGGCCGCCGAAGCTGCCAAGCCGACCTGGGACTGGACTGCCAAGGCCGAGAACACCCCTCTGCTGAGCGCCATCCGTGGCGAATTCGGTGCTGCGGTTTCCGACGCCTACACCATCACCGTCAAGGCTGACCGTTACGCTCGCCTGGGCGAACTGCGCGAGCAAGTGATCGCCCAGTTCTCCGGTGAAGAAGGCCAACCTTCGGCTTCCGAAGTCAAAGAAATCTTCGGCGAAATCGAATACCGCACCGTTCGCGAAAACATCGTCAACGGCAAGCCACGTATCGACGGCCGCGACACCAAGACCGTACGTCCGCTGAACATCGAAGTCGGCGTACTGCCAAAGACCCACGGTTCGGCGCTGTTCACCCGTGGCGAAACCCAGGCCCTGGTCGTTGCGACCCTGGGTACTGCCCGTGACGCCCAGCTTTTGGATACCCTCGAAGGCGAGAAGAAAGACCCCTTCATGCTGCACTACAACTTCCCGCCGTTCTCGGTCGGCGAGTGTGGTCGCATGGGCGGTGCTGGCCGTCGCGAAATCGGTCACGGCCGTCTGGCCCGCCGTTCGGTCCAGGCCATGCTGCCTGCTGCCGACGTGTTCCCGTACACCATCCGCGTTGTTTCGGAAATCACCGAATCCAACGGTTCCAGCTCGATGGCTTCGGTCTGTGGTGCATCCCTGGCACTGATGGACGCTGGTGTGCCGATGAAGGCGCCGGTTGCCGGTATCGCCATGGGCCTGGTTAAAGAAGGCGAGAAATTCGCCATTCTGACCGACATCCTCGGTGACGAAGACCACCTGGGCGACATGGACTTCAAGGTAGCCGGTACCGCCAAAGGTGTTACCGCGCTGCAGATGGACATCAAGATCAACGGCATCACCGAAGAGATCATGGAAATCGCCCTGGGCCAGGCCCTGGAAGCGCGCCTGAACATCCTCGGCCAGATGAACCAGATCATTGGTCAGTCCCGTAGCGAACTGTCGGAAAACGCTCCGACCATGATCGCCATGAAGATCGACACCGACAAGATCCGTGACGTCATCGGTAAAGGCGGCGCGACCATCCGTGCCATCTGCGAAGAAACCAAGGCTTCGATCGACATCGAAGACGACGGTTCGATCAAGATCTTCGGTGAGACCAAAGACGCCGCTGAAGCTGCTCGCCAGCGCGTTCTGAGCATCACTGCCGAGGCCGAGATCGGCAAGATCTACGTCGGTAAGGTTGAGCGCATCGTCGACTTCGGTGCCTTCGTCAACATCTTGCCTGGCAAGGACGGTCTGGTTCACATCTCGATGCTGAGCGATGCTCGCGTCGAGAAAGTGACCGACATCCTCAAAGAAGGCCAGGAAGTTGAAGTACTGGTACTGGACGTGGACAACCGCGGCCGTATCAAGCTGTCGATCAAGGACGTTGCCGCTGCCAAGGCATCGGGCGTCTAAGATCGCCGCTTAAGAAAAAGGACCCTTCGGGGTCCTTTTTTTATGCCTGCAGAAATTGTCTTGCGGACTTGCATCTTGCATGCAGGATTTTGCCACTGCTTGCAAAATGCACGATCCAGTTTTTTGCTTGATTAGATAAGTTACTGTTTTATAAGGAGAAAATTATTCACAAAAGCTGGCACAGGCCCTGCAATAGTATTCATACCCCTGCTGCCAGGACTTACGGCGCAGACTTTTCGAAAAACAGGAGTGTCTCGTATGAAGAAGTTCGCTATTGCTGCCGCTACTGCCACCGCCCTGACCCTGACCCTGGCTAACGCGGCGTTTGCCCAACAGCCTTCCCAGGCTCCGCTGACCGTTGCTGCTGGTGAAGTTACCAAAGCAAAAGAAGCGACCTCCGACACCTGGATCACCACCAAGGTCAAAGCTGACCTGATGACCGAGAAAGGCATTCCGGGTACCGACATCAAGGTCGAAACCAACAAAGGCGTGGTCTCCCTGTCTTCCGAGGTTGCCGTGACCGATTCGCAGAAAGACATGGCGGTCGCTATCGCCAAAAAAATCAAAGGCGTTCAAGCCGTCTCGGCTGATGGCCTGAAAAGCAACTAAGGCGTTTGTCCCGACTCGCTGACCCTTACAGGTTCATGCGAAAGACCAAAAGGACTTGGTCACTCAAAGCCCCGGCACTGGTTGCCGGGGCTTCTTTTTTGGGGGAAAGGAGGGGAAGAAGAGGTGGTTATTCCGCGTCCAGATGCAGCGGCGAGATCACTCGGCCATCCGCCTCGGCCTGGCCCAGGCTGGCATCGACGAAGTACACCCGGTCATCCGCCAGCTGGCCTTTATCTACCAGGTAGTCCTTGATACTGCTGGCCCGGGCCTGACCCAACTGACGCAGCAGCAGGGCGCTTTCGCCCCAGGACTTGAGCACGGCATCGCGCAACTGGGTGGTGCGCTGTTCGCGATCGAGTTGTTCCCACTCCGCTGGAGGCTGTTTCTTCATGCGGGTACGGTAGATGCCTTCAAGCATCGCCGGCTTGTCGCCATCCGGCACCTTCAGCTCGGAGGCCTGGGCTGGCACCTTGTCGCCGCGGCGCTGGAGGATCTTGTAGTAGGTACTCTGGTACTCACGCTCCAGGCGCTGCTGGGCAATCAACGGTCCGTCGCTGCTCTGGGCGCTGGTGCCTTCGATCTCCAGGCGCAAGGCAGGGCGCTCTTTGAGCGCTGTCGCCAGCTTGTCCAGGGCGCTTTGCGCATCCGGGCCCAGGTCGCTGGAGCCAGCGGCAAAGGCGACGTTGCCCAGGTCCTGGGAATCGCCGCCGCTGACCAGCCCGCCGATGAACTTGAAGGGCGCCTGGGCCGCGCGCAGCACCAGGTTGCGCAGGGTCTGCCAGACAATCGGCATGACGCTGAACTGCGGGTCATTGAGGTCGCCAGTCACCGGTAGCTCGATGGAGATCTTGCCGTCGGTGTCCTTGAGCAAGGCCACTGCCAGGCGAATCGGCAGGTCCACCGCATCCGGGCTGTCGACCTTCTCACCCAGCTGCAGTTGCTCGACCACTACCTTGTTCTCGGCCTTGAGCTTGCCTTGGGTGATCACGTAGTGCAGGTCGATGTTCAGCCGGCCCTTACGAATGCGAAAACCGGCGAACTTGCCCGAGTAAGGCGTCAGGGTGGTCAGCTCGACGCGTTTGAAGCTGGTGGCGATGTCCAGGGCGGCCATCGGGTCGAAGGGGTTCAGCGAGCCTTTGATGGTCACCGGTGCATAGCGATCGACCTTGCCCTTGATATCGACCTTGGCAGGTTTCGGCTGACGGTTGTCGATGGTGCCGATCTGGCCGTTGAGCTGCTGGATGGCGGTGGCGAAGTTCGGGGTCAGGCTGAAGTCGGCAAAGTTGGCCGAACCGTCATTGATATCGATTTCACCGATACGGATGCCCAGTGGTTTTTCCGCAGGCGCCTTGGCTTTGGCCGGCGCCTTGGACTGCGCGGTAGCCGGTTGCGGGATCAGCAGGTCATCGACGTTGGTGGTGCGGTCTTCGTTGATCATGAAGCGCGCGTAGGGCTGCTTGAGGGTCACTTTGCCGATGCTCAGGGCGTCACCGTGGCGGTACGACAGACCGTCGAGGTTCAGTTGCTGCCATTTGACGAAGTCGCGATCCTTGATGGTGTCCAGGGTGTGCAGCTGGTTGACCTGGGCCTTGCCGTCAATGCTGAAGGCCAGCGGCTCGGTGCTCTTGAGGTCGACGTTGAGGTCGCTGCCGAGCATGCCGCTGCGCAGTTCCAGGCGGATGTACGGGCTGATGTAGGCCTGGGCGACACGCAGGTCGATGTCCTGGGTGTTGACCTTGAGCTTGGCGCTCACCGGCGCCAGGTTGACCTCACCGGCCGCCTGCAGCTTGCCTTGCTTGCCGACACCGGTGTCGAGCTTGAGGGTGAAGGGCGACTGGTTGAGGCTGTCGAAATTCTGCAGGTCGAGGTTCAGCGGGCCAACCTCGAGGGCGACCGGTTGTTTCTGCGAGCGGTCGGCCAGGTGTACCTGGTAATTGCGCAGTTGCACGTCCTTGAGCAGCACTTGCCATGGCTTGCTCGGTGCCTCGGCGGCGGCCTTTTCCTTGGCATCCGGCTCGGCGGCGGCAGGTTCGGCTTTCTCTTTGGCCGTGGCTTTGGCCGGCTGGCTGGCGAACAGCTTCTGCCAGTCGAGCTGGCCATCGGACTCTACTGCCGCCCAGGTTTCGAGCTTTTCGCTGCGGATCTTGCCAACGGTGACCCGCTGCTTGGCCAGGTCAATCGAGGTTTCGCTGACATCCAGGCGCGCCAGGCGTGCCAGCGGGCGGCCATCCGGTGCCTTGATGGCAAAGGGTGCGATGCTCACCGAGGTGTTGTCCAGCAGCAGCTCGGTTTCCTTGGACAGGTTCAGCTTGTAGTGGGTATCGAGGCTGACCACGCCTTCTTCCAGCACCAGCGGCACGGCATCGCGCACATAAGGCCAGAAAGCTTTCATCTTGCCGTCGGTGACCTTCAGGGTGCCTTCGGAGGCGATCGGTACCAGGCTGAAGTTGCCGGCCCAGTCGATGCGCCCGCCCGCCGGACCATTGGCCACCAGGGTCATTTCGGTACTGTCTTCGGGCAGGGTGCTGAGGTTCTTCAGTTCCAGGTTCATCGAGTCGTAGAGAAACTCGATCGGCTCGCTCGGGCGCAGGTCCTGGAAATGCAGGTAGCCTTCGCTGAGCTTGATACTGCCGATGCGCAGCGGGAACGGATCGCCGGCGGGTTCTTGCGGCTTGGGCTCGCTCGGCGGCAGCTTGAACAGTTGCGTCAGGTTGAGGCTGCCGTCCTTGGCGAACAGCAGCTCGGTACGCGCCTTGTCCAGCTCGACACTGTCCAGGTGCAGGGCACCGCTCCACAGGCTGTTGATTTGCAGGTTGGCGTACAGGCGTTCGAAGCCGACCTGCTCTTTGCCCGGCTCGCCGATCTGCAGGCCCCAGAGGGTCAGTTCGAGGCTGAACGGGTTGAGCTCGATCCGCTGCAGGTGCGCCGGCACCGTGGCGTAACTGGCCAGTTGCTGGTTGGCGATACGCAGGGCAACCCCTGGGAGAATCAGAAAGCCTAGCAGGCTGTACAAGGCCACTGCGGCCAGCATGGCGCCGAGGGCGCGTTTCAATCCTTTGGGCATGTGTGGCGTCGTCTGTCTCGAACGGGAGTGCTTGGAGTATGGCACGTAAAAACGGTTCCGAAGCTACTCCGAAAATTAACGAAATTTTGTTTCAGAGCTGAAGAATCAAGGTCTTCAGTGGCGGCTGGCCATCCTGCGACGGAAAGTCGCCGGCAGGTTTGAGCACTTGCCAGTCGCGTACCGGGCGCCCGGCTTTCTCGGCGCAGCGCAGCACTTGCTCGCGCCAGTCGTCGAGACTGACCTTGGCCAGGTTGTTACAGCAAATCAGTACACCGTCGTCGGCGGTGCTCAACAGGGCCGGCTTGAGCAGGCTCTGGTAGTCGCGCAGCAGGTCGACGGTGCCGAAGGCGCTCTTGGCCCAGGCCGGCGGGTCGAGGAACACCAGGTCGAACTGGCGCTGCTCCAGGCGCGGATACGGCGGCAGCTTGTGGCCGCGACGCTGGCTGACCGGCAAGCCGGCGAACTGGCGGATCGCCGGAAAGTAATCGGACTGGATAAAGCTCATCGGCAACAGTTGCGGGTTGAGTGCGCCGTTCTCCTTGCCGACCGCCAGGTTGCCTTCGGCGAAGTCCAGGTTGCACACCTCGCGCGCGCCGCCCGCTGCGGCGCTGAGGCCGACGCCGCAGGTATAGGCAAAGAGGTTGAGCACGCTTTTGCCGGCACTGTGCTGCTTGACCCAGCCACGGGCATTGCGCAGGTCGAGGAACAGTAGCGGATCCTGCCCGGCATGGCGGCCACGTATCCGGTAGTTCAGGCCCCATTCGTGACCGACATGATCGGCCAGCGCGGCCTCGCTCGCCTGATACACCGGGTCGCGACGATCGATGCGGCTGTTGCCCTGGGAGCGGTCGTTGTAGACCAACAGCAGTTCCAGGCCCAGGTGCGCTTGCACCGCCGCGTGCAGCTCCAGCAAGGCGCCGGTCTCAAGGCTTTGGTGGAAGCTTTGCACCAGCAACTGCGGGCCATAGCGGTCGATGGTCAGGCCGCTGGCGCCTTCCTGGCTGCCATGGAACAGGCGATAGCAGTCGGTGCCCTGGGCATGCAGTTCGGCGAGAAGGCCCTGGCGGGCGTCGAGGGCGGCGCGCAGCGCCTGATTCAAGAGGGACATGCACGTGGCCTTGGTTTGCGGACGTGCAGTTTATCAGTTCAGGCCAGGGGAGGGGCCGTTGCAGCCCCTCCCGCAGTGATCAGCGCTCGATCGCCAGGGCCACGCCCTGACCACCGCCGATGCACAGGGTCGCCAGGCCTTTGCTGACGTCACGCTTGATCATTTCGTGCAGCAAAGTTACCAGCACCCGGCAACCCGAGGCGCCAATCGGGTGCCCCAGGGCAATCGCGCCGCCATTGACGTTGACCTTGCTGGCGTCCCAGCCCAGCTCCTTGCCCACCGACAGGGCCTGGGCGGCAAAGGCTTCGTTGGCCTCGATCAGATCGAGGTCGCTCAACTGCCAGCCGGCCTTGTCCAGGCAGCGGCGGGTGGCGCTGACCGGGCCGATGCCCATGATCGCCGGATCAACCCCGGCGTTGGCGTAGGCCTTGATCCGCGCCAGGATCGGCAGGCCCAGCTGTTGCGCCTTGGCCGCACTCATCAGCAGTACCGCTGCCGCACCGTCGTTGAGCGACGAGGCGTTACCGGCTGTTACCGTGCCGTCTTTCTTGAACGCCGGCTTGAGCTTGCCCAGCGACTCGGCGGTAGTGCCGGCGCGGGGTTGCTCGTCGGTGGCGAAGGCTACCGGCTCGCCCTTGCGCTGCGGAATCAGGATCGGGGTGATTTCGTCGACGAAGCGCCGGGCTTCGATGGCTGCGGCGGCTTTCTGCTGCGAGGCGGCGGCGAAGGCGTCCTGTTCTTCCCGGCTGATGCCGTATTTTTCCACCAGGTTCTCGGCGGTGATGCCCATGTGGTAGTCGTTGAACGCATCCCACAGGCCGTCGCTGATCATGCTGTCGATCAGTGTGCTGTGGCCCATGCGTAGGCCGGTACGGGCACCCGGCATGACGTAGTTGGCCAGGCTCATGTTTTCCTGGCCGCCGGCGATGATCACCTCGGCATCGCCGCAGCGAATTGCCTGGGTCGCCAGGTGCAGGGCCTTGAGGCCCGAGCCGCAGACCTTGTTCAGGGTCATGGCCGGTACCGCGTGGGGCAGGCCGGCCTTGATCGCGGCCTGACGCGCCGGGTTCTGCCCGGCACCGGCGGTCAGTACCTGGCCGAGGATGACTTCATCGACCAGTTCGGCATCGATGCCGGTCTGGGTCAGCAACTGGCGGATCACCGCAGCGCCGAGGTCGACGGCAGGAATGTTGGCCAGCGCCCCCTGGTAGCTCCCGACAGCAGTACGGGTGGCGGCAACGATTACGACATCTTGCATGGCGCGGGTCCTCACTCTTATTGGATTTGGCGTCAGAACGGTTCAGGCCCCAGGGCCTGGATAGACCGGCATGGTGGCATAGATGAGCGGGCGAGGGCTATTGGCGTACCGCTCAGGCGATTCCCATACGTCGCCGGGCGCGATGGGCCGAGCCGTCGCGCATGGCCCAGCGCAGCACCGGAGCAGTGCTGTGGATGCCCAGGCGAATCAATCGGCGTTGCAGCGGGTTCTGGCCCAGCTCGAGCATCGCGCTGGCCCATTCCGGCAGCAGGTCGATACCGGCGCGCAGCATCAAGGCGCCGACCGGTTGCGCCAGGCGGCTGGGCGCCGGCGCGTCGAGCAGCACCTGCACCACTTCATGGCTGCGCGCGTCGCACAGCAGTTGCGGGCGCATGGCCTGCAGGTAGTCGGCAATTTGCTGGCGTGAGCGCGGCACGTTGCGCGCGCCCAGGCGCTCGGCGATCAGGGCGATCTCGGCGTAGTAGGCGTCCTGTTCGGTGACCGGCATCTGCGGGTTGCGGTAGCGCATGTGGGCGGCAAGAAAGCTGCTGACCTCGGCCACATGCACCCAGGTCAGCAGGTCCGGATCGCTGGCGGCATAGGGCCGGCCATCGGCAGCGCTGCCGACCACCTGCAGGTGAATGGTGCGCACTTTTTCGATCAGCCAGTTGGCATCCCGGCTCGAACCAAAGGTGGTGCCGGAGATGAACTGGCTGGTGCGGCGCAAGCGGCCGAGCAGGTCCTGGCGAAAGTTGGAATGATCCCATACGCCAGCCAGCGCCAGCGGGTGCAGCAACTGCAGGAGCAGGGCACTGATGCCGCCGATCAGCATGCTCGGGAAGTCGCCGTGCACACGCCAGCTGAGGCTGTCCGGGCCGAACAGGCCGGGGTCGCCCTTGGGGTTTTCCAGGTCGAGCTGACCCAGGGACAAGCCGGTCAGGCTCATTACCTGGGTTTCGATACGGCGGCGAATCGCTTCCATGGTTACCTTGTGTTCAAGGCAGCCGATCAGCGCTGCCGTTTAAGTGTTCAGGCGTTTGTCGATCAGGCCCTGGACCACGCTCGGGTCGGCCAGGGTCGAGGTATCGCCGAGGCTGTCGAGCTCGTTGCAGGCGATCTTGCGCAGGATGCGCCGCATGATCTTGCCCGAACGGGTCTTGGGCAGTGCCGGCGCCCACTGGATCAGCTCGGGTTTGGCGAAGCTGCCAATCTCTTTGCTGACCAGGGCCAGCAGCTGCTGCTTGAGGCTGTCGTCCGGGGTCACACCGTTCATGGGCGTGACAAAGGCATAGATGCCTTGGCCCTTGAGATCGTGAGGGTACCCGACAACGGCCGCTTCGGCGATGCTGTCGTGCAGTACCAGAGCGCTTTCCACCTCGGCGGTGCCGATCCGGTGCCCGGAGACGTTGATCACGTCATCGATGCGCCCGGTTATCCACAGGTCGCCGTCTGCGTCGCGGCGCGCACCGTCGCCGGTGAAGTAATAGCCCGGCAGCGGCTTGAAGTAGGTATCGATCATCCGCTGCGGATCGCCGTACACGCCGCGGATCTGCCCAGGCCAGCTGGCCTTGATCGCCAGCATGCCGCTGCCGGGGCCTTCGATCAGCTTGCCTTTTTCGTCCAGCAACACCGGTTGCACGCCGAACAGCGGCTGGGTGGCGCACCCGGGCTTGATTCGCCGGGTGCCCACCAGCGGGCTGATCATGATGCCGCCGGTTTCGGTCTGCCACCAGGTGTCGACGATCGGGCAGCGCTTTTCGCCTACGGCCTCGAAGTACCATTCCCAGGCTTCCGGGTTGATTGGCTCTCCGACGCTGCCGAGCAGGCGCAGGCTCTTGCGCGAGGTGCCCGCCAACGGGCCCTGGCCTTCGCGCATCAGCGCGCGCAGGGCGGTGGGCGCGGTGTAGAAGATATTGACCTGGTGCTTGTCGACCACCTGCCAGAAGCGCGAGGCATCGGGGTAGTTGGGCACGCCTTCGAACATCAGGGTAATTGCACCGTTGGCCAGCGGCCCGTAGACGATATAGCTGTGGCCGGTCACCCAGCCGACATCGGCGGTGCACCAGAACACCTCGCCCTCGCGGTAATCGAACACGGTCTTGAAGGTCAGCGCTGCCTGCAGCAGGTAGCCGGCGGTGGTGTGCAGTACGCCCTTGGGTTTGCCGGTGCTGCCGGAGGTATAGAGGATGAACAGCGGGTCTTCGGCGTCCATCGGCTCGGGTGGGCAGTTATCGCTGACCTGCTTGATCGCTTCGTGGTACCAGAGATCGCGGCCTTCGCTCCAGTCGATCTTGCCGCCAGTACGCTTGATCACCACCACCGTACTGACATCCGGGCAACTGAGCAGGGCCTTGTCGACGTTGTGCTTCAGCGCCACGCTCTTGCCGCCGCGCACGCCTTCATCGGCGGTGATCAGCGTGCGACAGTCGGCGTCGAGAATCCGGTCACGCAGGGCATCCGGCGAAAAGCCACCGAACACCACCGAGTGAATGGCGCCAATGCGGCTGCAGGCGAGCATGGCGTAGGCCGCCTCCGGGACCATGGGCATGTAGATGCACACCCGGTCGCCTTTTTTCACCCCGCGCTGCTTGAGTACGTTGGCCAGGCGGCAGACCTGCTGGTGCAGTTCGCGGTAGGTGATGACGCTGGAGTCGGCAGGGTTGTCGCCTTCGCGAATGATCGCCGGTCGATCGCCCCGGGTGGCCAGGTGACGATCGATGCAGTTGTAGCTGACATTGAGTTGCGCGCCCTTGAACCAGGCGGCCTGGCCGGTCTTCATGTCGCTCTGCTGGACCTGGCTCCAGGGCTTGATCCAGTCCAGGGCCTTGGCCTGTTCGCACCAGAAGGTATCCGGGTCGTCGATGGACTGGCGGTACAGGCGCTGGTAGTCGGCCTGGCTCAGTTGCGCCGCTCTGCTGACGGCATCGGCTTGGGGAAAGTCGCTGATATCGAACATGGCGGGGTCCTGTTCTGACGGATTGTTTTTGTCAGGACAGTGTAGCCGCTGCCCCCGGCCGTGTTCGTTCGGCCAGGGGCAGCGCGGGCGGTCAACCGCGGTGACGGCTGCGGAAGAAGTTGATCAGGCCCTGGGTCGAGGCGTCTTCGGCAGGCTCTTCAATGCCGCCGGTCAGGCGCTGGTAGACGCCCTTGCCGAGCTCCTTGCCCAGCTCCACGCCCCACTGGTCGAAGGCGTTGATACCCCAGATGACGCTTTGCACGAATACCTTGTGCTCGTACATCGCCACCAGTGCGCCAAGACGCCGTGGGCTGATGCGCTCGACCACCAGGGTATTGCTCGGGCGGTTGCCCGGAATCACCTTGTGCGGTGCCAGCTTCTGGATCTCGGCTTCGGCCATGCCTTTGTCACGCAGCTCGGCTTCGGCTTCGCTGCGGGTCTTGCCCAGCATCAGTGCCTGGCTCTGCGACAGGCAGTTGGCGTACAGCCACTGGTGATGGTCGGCGACCGGGTTGAAGCTGACCACCGGGACGATGAAGTCGGCCGGAATCAGCTGGGTGCCCTGGTGCAGCAACTGGTGGTAGGCATGCTGGCCGTTGCAACCCACGCCGCCCCAGATGACCGGGCCGGTGTCGTGGTTGACCGGCGTGCCGTCCTGGCGGACGCTCTTGCCGTTGGATTCCATGTCCAGCTGTTGCAGGTGCTTGGTGATGTTACGCAGGTAGTGGTCGTACGGCAGGATCGCGTGGCTTTGCGCGCCCCAGAAGTTGCCGTACCACACGCCGAGCAAGGCCAGCAGCACCGGCATGTTCTGTTCGAACGGCGCGTTCTGGAAGTGCTGGTCCATGGTGTAGGCACCGGACAGCAGTTCCTTGAAGTTGGCGGTACCGATGGCCAGCGCAATCGGCAAGCCGATGGCTGACCACAGCGAGTAACGCCCGCCGACCCAGTCCCACATCGGGAAAATGTTTTCTTCACGGATGCCGAAGGCCACGGCGGCGGCCTTGTTGCTGGAAACAGCGATGAAGTGCTTGTACAGCTCGGCTTCCGAGCCACCCTGGGCCAGGTACCAGGCGCGGGCGGCCTGGGCGTTCTTCAGTGTTTCGAGGGTGTTGAACGACTTGGACGAAACGATGAACAGCGTGGTTTCGGCGCGCAGCTTGGCCGACAGCTCGTGGAACTCGCTGCCGTCGATGTTTGCCAGGTAATGGCAGCGCACGCCGCGCTGGGCGTAAGGCAGCAGGGCTTCGGAGACCAGCTCGGGGCCGAGGAACGAGCCACCGATGCCGATGTTGACCACGTCGGTGATCGGCTTCTCGCTGTAGCCGCGCCACAGGCCATCATGGATGCGGCCAACCAGCTCGGTCACCTGGTTGAGGACCTTGTGCACCTCGGGCATCACGTTGACGCCGTTGACGCTCAGCTTGTCGCCCACCGGGCGGCGCAGGGCGGTATGTAGCGCCGGGCGGCCTTCGGAGGCGTTAAGGATCTCGCCGGCGAACAGGCCCTTGATGGCCTCTTGCAGACCGACCTCGTTGGCCAGGCCCACCAGCAGCTCGCGGGTCTGGGCGTTGATCAGGTTTTTCGAGTAGTCGAGGAACAGCCCGCAGGTGCTCAGGGAGAATTCTTCGAAGCGCTTTGGCTCGGCAGTGAATGCGTCGCGCATGCTGAAGTCCTGCATGGCTTCGCGGTGTTGCTGGAGCGCCTGCCAGGCGGGCAGGGCGGTAACATCATGAGGGGTGCGGTAATACGCCATCGCTGCAGGTTTCCTTATTGCGTGAACTGCCTTGGACACTGAAAACAGCGCCCCGTTTGCAGGCTGATGCCAATTATAGGCATGCAGCCTGCGTTACAGGGAGAGGCAGCTCAGCGGGCGACCGGGTTACTTGTCGTCAAGGTTCAGGTGCAGGTTGTCGATCAGGCGGGTAGCTCCGAGGAAGGCGGCTACCAGGATCACCAGATCGCGGTCTTCAGGCGTCGCCGGGCGCAGGCTCAGGGCCTGGCGGACTTCCAGGTAGTCCGGGCGAAAGCCTGCTGCAGCCAGTTGCTGCTGGCCGTTGGCGATAAGCGCCGGGTAGTCGCGTTCGCCTTGCTCGATGGCGGCGGCCATCTGGCTCAGCAGGCGATACAGCGCTGGCGCCGTGGCGCGCTGCTCGTCGCTCAGGTAGCCGTTGCGCGACGACAGCGCCAGGCCGTCTTCGGCGCGCACGGTCGGCTCGCCGATGATCTGGATCGGCATGTTCAGGTCGCGCACCAGCGCGCGGATTACCGCCAGTTGCTGGAAGTCTTTCTGGCCAAATACCGCCAGGTCCGGCTGGACCATGTTGAACAGCTTGCTGACCACCGTCGCCACGCCTTCGAAATGGCCCGGACGGCTGGCACCACAGAGCCCGTCGGACAGCTGCGGGACGCTGACCCGGGTCTGCCCGGCCATGCCGTCGGGGTATATTTCTTCGACAGTGGGGGCGAACAGCAGGTGGCAGCCGGCCTGGAGCAGTTTCTCCTGGTCGGCGGCGAGGGTCCGCGGGTACTTGTCGAGGTCTTCGCTGGGGCCGAACTGCAGCGGGTTGACGAAGATGCTGGCGACGACGAAGTCGACCCGTTGCGCGGCCTTGGTCACCAGCGCGGCATGGCCGCTGTGCAGGTTGCCCATGGTCGGCACGAAGCCGATGCGTTTGCCCTCACTGCGCGCCCGCGCCACGGCGGCGCGCAGTTCGAGGACGGTCTTGACTGTATTCATGCACTGAACCCGTGTTCGCTGGCGGGGAAGCTGACTTCCTTGACGGCGGTTACATAAGCCTTGAGCGCACCTTGAATGTCGCTCTGGCCGGCCATGAAGTTCTTCACGAACTTCGGTACCCGGCCGGTCAGCGACAGGCCGAGCATGTCGTGCAGCACCAGGACCTGGCCGTCGGTGGCGCTACCGGCACCAATACCGATGACCGGAATGCTCACCGCCTGGGTGATTTCGGCGGCAAGTTCGGTCGGCACGCACTCGAGCAGCAACATGGCCGCGCCGGCTTGCTCCAGGGCGATGGCGTCGGCACGCATCTGCCGGGCCTGGTTTTCCTGGCGGCCCTGGACCTTGTAGCCACCGAGGATGTTCACGGTTTGCGGGGTCAGGCCCATGTGTGCGCACACCGGCACGCCACGTTCGGCCAGCAGGCGGATGGTCTCCGCCAGCCAGGCGGCGCCTTCGACCTTGACCATGTGCGCGCCGGCTTGCATCAGCGCGCCGCTGTTGGCGAACGCCTGCTCGGTGGTGGCGCAGGCCATGAACGGCAGGTCGGCAAGAATCAGCGCACCTTCGTTGCCGCGTTTGACGCAGGCAGTGTGATAGGCCATCTCGGCATTGGTTACTGGCAAGGTGCTGTCATGGCCCTGGAGGACCATGCCCAGGGAGTCACCCACCAGCAATACTTCCACGCCGGCACGGCTGGCGGCCTGGGCAAAGGTCGCGTCGTAGCAGGTCAGCATGGTTATTTTCTCACCCTTGGCCTTGAGGCTCTGCAGGGTGGTCAGGGTTACTTCTGGCATGAAAAGGAATCCTCGTTCAGGCGCTGTGAAAAACGACTGCGTACAACGCGTGTATTCATCTTCTGGAACAGCACATCATCGATCGTGGTGTTTGAATTACGACCTGTTCCAGGCCTATATACGCCTTTTTGCGACGCTCGGGGCGCCACGGGACGCCTATAGTCGTGAGCGAGGGGGCTGAAGTCAATTACCCTGTTACCGCATTGTTACTAATGCGCTGTTACGGGCGTTACCGGCTGGGGGAGCGCCCGGCTACAGGCGCTCGAGGCCGACGAACGGGCAATCTGCCAGTAATTGGGACAGGGGCCTTTGATCGGCCAGGCAGAAGTCTTCGGGTACCAGCTCGGCCAGCGGGTAGAGGACGAACGGTCGCGCCTGCATGTGGTAATGCGGCACTTTCAGGCGTGGCACATCGATGACCTGGTCGCCGTACAGCAGGATATCCAGGTCGAGGGTGCGCGGGCCCCAGCGCTCTTTGCGCTCGCGGCCCTGATCGGCCTCGATGGCCTGCAGCGCATCGAGCAGCTCAAGCGGCGCGAGGGCGGTATCCAGCGCTGCCACGGCGTTGGTGTAGCGCGGCTGCCCGGGCGATAGCGATTCGCTGCTGTAGAAAGCCGAAACCCCGGCCAGGGCGCTTTCATGCAACTGCCCCAGCGCCTCGACGGCGCTGCGCAATTGCTGCTCGGGATCGGCCAGGTTGCTGCCCAGGCCAATGAAGGCGCGGACCATCGGTTACTCGCCTGCAGCGCCGTCGGCGCGCTTACGCTTGCTCGGGCTGCGCTTGCGTTTGCGCGGGCCGGCACCGGCGCCTTCGTCACGGCTGCCGAGCTCACGAATCATGTCGCGGCGCTCGCTGTCGTTGCAGTCCTGGTAGTCAGTCCACCATTGGCCGAGGCCATCGGTTTCTTCGCCCGCGCTTTCACGCAGCAGCAGGAAGTCGTAACCGGCGCGGAAACGCGGGTTGTCGAGCAACAGGTCGGCACGCTTGCCGCTGCGCCGTGGCAGGCGCTCCTGCATGTCCCAGATCTCGCGGATCGGCATGGTGAAGCGCTTGGGGATCGCAATGCGCTGGCATTGTTCGGCGATCAGCTCGTGGGCGGCTTCGTTCATCGCCGGGATCGGCGGCATGCCACGGCTCTGCAGGCGCAGGGCGCGACCCGGCAGGGCTGGCCAGAGCATCGCGGCGAACAGGAAGGCCGGAGTCACCGGCTTGCCCTGCTTGACACGCAGGTCGGTGTTGATCAAAGCCTGGCTGATCAGGGTGTGGGTGTAGGTCGGGTGTTCTTCGAGCGCTTCGGCACTGGCCGGGAACAGCGGGTTGAACAACTCCAGGTCGACGAGCATTTCAAAGGTGTCGGCAGCCTGCCCGGAGAGGAACAGCTTGAGCGATTCTTCGAACAGGCGCGCCGCCGGGATCTCGCGCAGCATCGGTGCCAGTTGGCGAATCGGCTGCACGGTGTGCTTCTCGATACCGAAGTTGAGCTTGGCGGCGAAACGCACAGCACGCAGCATGCGCACCGGGTCTTCCTGGTAGCGCTGGGTCGGGTCGCCGATCAGGCGAATCAGGCGGTTGCGGATGTCGTGTACGCCGTTGGCGTAGTCGAGGATGCGCTCGCTGACCGGATCGTAATACAGGGCGTTGATGGTGAAGTCGCGGCGTTGGGCGTCTTCTTCCAGGGTGCCGTAGACGTTGTCGCGCAAAATTCGCCCACTCTCGTTACGCGACGAGGTATGGCTGTTCTCTTCTTCGCTTTCCGGGTGGTTGGCGCGGAAGGTGGCGACTTCGATGATTTCACGGCCGAAATGGATGTGAACCAGCTTGAAACGGCGACCGATGATACGGGCGTTACGAAATTCGCCGCGGACCTGTTCAGGGGTGGCGCTGGTGGCGACGTCGAAGTCCTTGGGGGTGATGCCCAGGAGCTGGTCGCGTACGCAGCCACCGACCAGGTAGGCCTGGTAGCCAGCGTTTTGCAGGCGCTCGACGATGTTCACCGCGTGGCGGCTGAACTGGCCACGTTGCAGCGAATGTTGACCACTATTGATCACTTCGGGCGTGGTGCGGATATGGTGCTGGCCACGCACGGTAGGACGGAATGACTGGAACAGCTTCTTCAGCATGGGATGCACTGTTTGAAGGAATGTTCGGCCAAAAACGAAGAATGGCCGCATGATGGGCGGGGATTCTAGCATTTACTCGGTGGATGGTGTAGGCGGTCGCGTCGGACGACGCGCGGGCAGGCTGGGGCGGCAGAAACTACAAGGGGAGCCGAAGCTCCCCAAGAAGTAGTTGCGTGCTCTTATTGTTTTTTTGCCGGGCTTCTTGTTTTTGTTGAGTGCCCTGCCCACAAAAAAAGCTTGTGGGCGGTCTCCCTAACCGGGATCAAGAGCAAACGGATTGCTTTGGTCGCTGAGGTTGCAATGATCATGCGATCCAACCAGTTCAGGCCCTGCTTGAGTGCAGTTTTTATTGTTCTCTGCCTGGTTGTGGGGCAAGCCCCAAATACAACTCCTCTCCAAAAGAATCAGTTAGCTGCGCCTCCGCCGTCTTGTTCTTATTGTGCGTGAGCCGATTCGTCTTATTTTTATTGTCTTTTGCAGTGCTTGTTATTGTTCTTGTACCAAACATATAGCAGGTGCCGTGCCAACTTTTGCAAAGCCCAGTAAAACAAGGGCTTGGAGCGGTTTTGCGGGGTTCGCGGGGCGAAAAAAAACCGGGGCTTCGTTACCGTAAGCCCCGGTTTTTGTTACGACTTCGTGCTGCGGTAACAGTTTGTCGCAAGGTGACAGTGTTACCGCCGCCCACCGTCGAAAACTGCTGAAACGCCTCAGCCTTCGCTGGTGGCCCCGCTCTTGCGCCGCGGGATACCCAGGCGCTGACGACGTTCCCACAGGCACTTGCGACTGACTCCGAGTTTGCGTGCAAGCTCGGTCTCGGTCATGTGGTCCTGGTGCTCGAGGACGAAATGCTGGAAGTAGTCCTCCAGCGACAGGTCTTCAGTCGGCTCGTGGCTGGTGTTGCTGGCATTGCTGCCGGTACCCGGCAGGCCGGCAAACGGATCGTCGTCTTCGAGATCGCTCAGTTCGATGTCGATGCCCAGCAGGTCGGCGGAAATTTCCGGGCTCTCGCAGAGGATTACCGCACGCTCCACGGCGTTTTCCAGCTCGCGCACGTTACCTGGCCAGGAGTAATGCCGGATCGCCTGCTCGGCGTCGTGGCCAAAGCGCAGGTCGTTACGCCCCACGCGCGCACTCTGGCGAGCGAGGAAGGCATTGGCGATCTCGTTGACGTCGGCGCCCCGCTCGCGCAGGGCCGGCAACTTGAGGGCGATGACGTGCAGGCGGTAGTAAAGGTCTTCGCGGAACTGGCCGACCTTGGCCAGGTTCTTAAGGTCGCGGTGGGTCGCGGCAATCAGGCGCACATCGACCTTTTGCGATTGCACCGAGCCGACCCGGCGAATCTCGCCTTCCTGCAGCACGCGCAACAGGCGGGCCTGGGCTTCGAGCGGTAGTTCGCCGATTTCGTCGAGGAACAGCGTACCGCCATCGGCGGCTTCGACCAGGCCGGCACGACCGGCGCTGGCACCGGTAAAGGCGCCTTTCTCGTGGCCGAACAGTTCCGATTCGATCAGGGTCTCGGGAATCGCCGCGCAGTTCACCGAGATCATCGGCGCCTTGGCGCGCCGCGAGAGGTTGTGCAGGGCGCGGGCCACCAGCTCTTTACCGGTACCCGACTCGCCCTGGATCAATACATTGGAATCGGTTGGCGCAACCTTGCGGATCTTGCCGTACAGGTCCTGCATCGGCGGGCAGGAACCGATGATGCCGATCTCGCCGTTGGCTGCAGTGCTGGCCGCCTTGTCGCCGGGCACCGCCTTGCCGTTGCCGCGCTCGGCCGGGGCGGCCGGCGCGTTCTGCCGGTCACGCAGGATGCGCGCCACGGCCTGGAGCATTTCGTCGTGATCGAACGGCTTGGCGATGTAGTCCACCGCGCCCATTTTCATCGAGTCGACGGCAGAGCGCAGGCTGGCGTAGCTGGTCATGATCAGCACCGGCGTGCCCTGGCCGAGCTTGATCAGTTCGGTGCCCGGTGCGCCGGGCAGGCGCAGGTCGCTGACAATCAAGTCGAAGGTCGCAATGCTGAAGCGTTCCTGGGCTTCCTGCACCGAGCCGGCCTCGCTGACCTGGTACTGGTTGCGCTCGAGCAATCGGCGCAACGCCGAGCGGATGATGGTTTCGTCTTCGACGATCAGAATATGCGGCATTGATTCAATTCTCTCGACGGTCTCAGTTCACAGCGGACGTCGCTACGACATGGCGCGGCAGGGTCACTCGGATCCGGGTGCCGCGTTGGCTCTGGCTATCGGCCGGGCTGTCGATGGTGATTTGTCCATAATGCTCTTCCACGATGGAATAGACCAGAGCAAGCCCCAGTCCGGTGCCTTCGCCCGGGTCCTTGGTGGTGAAGAAGGGTTCGAACAGACGATCCATGATGTTTTTCGGGATGCCGCTGCCTTCGTCCTCGACGATCAGGTCGACGGTATGCTCGCTGGCTTCGCTCTTGACCCGCACGGCACTGCCGGGCGGGGAGGCGTCGCGGGCGTTGGACAGCAGGTTGATCAGCACCTGGGCCAGGCGTTGCGGGTCGCCCTCGACCCAGTGGTCCGGGTCGCACAGGTTGAAGAACTGTACTTCGAAATTGCGCCGGTTCAAGGCCAGCAGACCGATGGCGTCCTGGGCCACTTCGGCCAGGCACACCGGCTCGTCGCTGTGCTGGTGGCTGCCGGCATGGGCAAAGCTCATCAGCGACTGGACGATGCGCGAGATGCGCTTGGTCTGCTCCAGGATCTGGCTACTCAGTTCGGTGATCTCGCCGTCTTCTTCGCGCTCTTCGCGCAGGTTCTGTGCAAGGCAGGCGATACCGGTGACCGGGTTGCCGATCTCGTGGGCCACCCCGGCAGCCAGGCGGCCAATGCTGGCCAGGCGCTCGGAGTGCACCAGCTTGTCTTCCAGAGCCTGGGTTTCGGTGAGGTCTTCAACCAGCAGCACCAGGCCGCTGTTACCCGGTGCCAGTGGCTCGTCGATGGCCGCCTTGTGCAGGTTCAGCCAGCGGGTCTGGCCATCGAGGCCCAGGCGTTGTTTGTGCAGGTGTTCATCCGGCACGTTGATGAAGCCCAAAAGCAGGCCGCGCCAGGGGTCGGCAATGGTGGTCAGGCGCGAGCCGACCACGCGCTTGGCGGGGATGCCGGTGAGCTCTTCCATGGCCTTGTTCCACATCAGGATCTCCTGGTCCTTGGCCAGCGAGCAGACGCCCATCGGCAACTCCTGCAGGGTCTGGCGGTGGTAACGGCGCAGGGCATCGAGCTCGGCGGCAAGGCCGGTCAGGCGCGAGTGGTAGTCTTCCAGGCGGCTTTCGATGAAGTGGATGTCTTCGGTCACGTAGTTTTCGTTACCGGACTTGTAGGGCAGGAAGGTCTCGACCATGTCCTGGGCCACACTCGGGCCCATCAGCCCCGACAGGTTGGCCTCGATGCGGTCGCGCAGGCGGCGCAGGGCATACGGGCGGCGCTCGTCGAAAGGCAGGTAGAGGTCGCGCAGGGCCTGTTCCACTTCCTTCTGCGCAGCCTTGGCACCTAGCGGCTTGGCCAGTTGCGTGGCGAATTCCTGCGGCGAGGCCGCGTGCAGCTCACGGCGCTGCGGGCGGCGCACGTTATCCACCGCGCAGGCCTCGGCGGCGCTGACTTCTTCACTGCTGGCGTTGGTGAACAGCGAGATCAGGGTAAACAGCAGCACGTTGGCGGCCAGCGAGGCGATCGCAGCCATGTGCCAACTGGTGTCGTCGAGCACATAGATCATGTTCAGCAGCGGGATGTAGAAGCCTTGCAGGTTGCCCACCAGCGGCAACAGCATGGTCACCATCCACACCAGGATCCCCGCCAGCAGGCCGGCAATGAAGCCGCGGCGGTTGGCGGTCGGCCAGTACAGCACCGAGAGCACGCCCGGCAGGAACTGCAAGGTGGCGACGAAGGCGACGATGCCGAGGTTGGCCAGGTCCTGCTGGCTGCCCAGGGTCAGGTAGAAGCCGAAACCGGCGGCGATGATGGCGACGATCAGCGCCCGCCGGGTCCATTTCAGCCAGCGGTAGATGTTGCCCTCGGCCGGTGGCTGGTACAGCGGCAGCACCAGGTGGTTGAGGGCCATGCCCGAAAGCGCCAGGGTGGTGACGATGATCAGCCCGCTGGAGGCCGAGAGCCCACCGATATAGGCCAATAGCGCCAGTGCCTGGTTGTTGGCGGCGATGCCCAGGCCCAGGGTGAAGTATTCCGGGCTGGTGCTGGCGCCCATTTTCAGGCCGGCCCAGAGAATCAATGGCACCGCCAGGCTCATCAGCAGCAGGAACAGCGGCAGGCCCCAACTGGCGCTGACCAGCGAGCGCGGGTTGAGGTTTTCGGTAAAGGCCATGTGGTACATGTGCGGCATGACGATGGCCGAGGCGAAGAACACCAGCAGCAGCGTGCGCCATGGGCCTTCCTGCAAGGGGGTGTGCAGGGCGGCGAGGGCGGTCTGGTTCTGCAGCAGCCAGACTTCCAGCTCATGCGGGCCGCCAAACACGCCGTACAGCGCATACAGGCCAATGCCGCCGAGGGCCAGCAGCTTGATCACCGATTCGAAGGCAATGGCGAACACCAGGCCCTCGTGTTTCTCCCGGGTAGCGATGTGCCGCGAACCGAAGAAAATGGTGAACAGGGTGATCAATGCGCAAAAGGCAAAGGCGACCCGCGCCTTGACCGGTTCGCCGGTCAGAATGCTGATCGAGTCGGCCACCGCCTGGATCTGCAGGGCCAGCAGCGGCAGCACGCCGATCAACATGAAGATGGTGGTCAGCGCCCCGGCCCAGGTACTGCGAAAGCGGAAGGCGATCAGGTCGGCCAGCGACGACAATTGGTAAGTGCGGGTGATCTTCAGGATCGGGTACAGCAGCACCGGTGCCAGCAGAAAGGCCCCGGACACCCCCAGGTAACAGGCGAGAAAGCCGTAGCCGTATTGGTAGGCCAGGCCCACCGAGCCATAAAAGGCCCAGGCACTGGCATAGACGCCCAGCGACAGGGTGTAGGTCAGCGGGTGGCGGATGATCGAGCGCGGGATCATCCCGCGTTCGCTGACCCAGGCCACGCCGAACAGCACCAGCAGGTAGGCGGCGCTGATCAGGATCATCTGGGTCAGGCTAAAGCTCATCGGCATCACGTTGGCTCTGCAGGATAAAGGTCACGACGATCAGGATCAGCCAGAGCAGGTAAGGGCGATACCAGGCTCCGGTTGGCTCGATCCACCAGTCCATGATGGCCGGGGAGAACAGGTAGATCCCCACGACCAGAAGCAGGACCAAACGATAGATATACATGCTGGCCTCAAAGGTTAGGGCGCTGCGGCTTGGACTTATTATTGGCGCAAATGGCTGCGGCGATGGTAACGGGCTTGTGGGTTTTTGCCAAAGAATTGAATTTACTGGGCTTTCTGTGGGGCCGGGCCCCCCAGGGATCAGTGCAGATCGGCCTCGGGCACGCTCAGGCACCGGGGCAGGGCGTCGGGGTTCCAGTGCAATGCGGCATGCGCCAGCACTTCGCCCGGGGTACCGTACTCCATGCCTGCTTCGGTCTTTTGCCCCAGTGCGCGCAGGGCGCGCAGCAGCAGGGGCGTGGCCTGGTCGGCGGCCAGTGGTGGCGAGCGGTAGGACTTGCCCAGCTTGTGCCCGTCAGGCTGCACGATCAGCGGCACGTGCAGGTAACGCGGCTGCGACAGGCCCAGCAGTTCCTGCAGGTACAGCTGGCGCGGGGTGTTATCCAGCAGGTCGGCGCCGCGCACGATATCGGTCACACCCTGCCAGGCATCATCAAGCACCACCGCCAGTTGATAAGCGTACAGGCCATCGCGACGGCGAATGACAAAGTCACCCACCTCACGGCCCAGGTGCTGTTCGAAACGGCCCTGCACGCGGTCATCGAAATGGTAGGCCAGCTCCGGCACCCGCACGCGGATGGCGGCGCCTTCGCAGGCATGCGCGGCATTGCGGCACAGGCCCGGGTAAACGCCGTTGTAGCCTTCGAGTTGCTTGCGCGAGCAGGTGCAGGCGTAGGCCAGGCCCTGGCGGAACAGGCGCTCGAGCACTTCGGCATAGGCCGCGTGGCGCTGGCTTTGGTAGACCACCTCGCCGTCCCATTCCAGGCCGTAGCTTTCCAGGGTTTGCAGAATGGCGGCCTGGGCGCCGGGAGCTTCGCGGGGCGGGTCGATGTCTTCCATGCGCACCAGCCAGGTGCCGCCGACTGCCCGGGCATCCAGCCACGAGGCCAGGGCCGCGACCAGCGAACCAAAGTGCAGAAATCCACTGGGCGTGGGGGCGAAGCGTCCGATGTAGCGGGAGTCGTTCATGGCGAGCAGGTATGAAAATGAAACGGGGCGCCTGATGCGCCCCGTTCGGATGGGAGAAGGATCAGCCTTTGCCGACCGTTTTTTCTTTCTTCTCCGCGATTTCCTTGCAGTCAAAGCACAGGTCCGCGGTAGGGCGGGCTTCCAGTCGGCGAAGACCGATTTCAACGCCGCAGGCGTCGCACCAGCCGTATTCTTCGTCCTGGATCTTCTGCAGGGTTTTGTCGATTTTCTTGATCAGCTTGCGCTCGCGATCGCGGTTGCGCAGTTCAAGGGCAAATTCTTCTTCCTGGCTGGCGCGGTCGGCGGGGTCCGGGAAATTGGCCGCCTCGTCCTTCATGTGGTCCACAGTCCGGTCCACACTGGTCATCAGCTCCTGCTTCCAGGCACCCAGGAGTTTGACGAAGTGCTTGCGCATGGGATCGCCCATGTACTCTTCACCCTTGGTTACCTGATAGGGCTCGACACCGTACATGGTCTGAGTTTTTTGCTTTTCTAGGGTGGACATGAATAGACCGCCTCTCACTTTTCTAATCCATTGCGCAGGCTGCTCCATCTCCGGCGCCCGCCGGCCCTGCGACTGCGAGCCGCCGAACTTACCAGATCGAATCGGGGTGCGCTACTCCCGGTTGTCAAGGCCAGGGCAACGCTACCTGGCCTTGATGATCTTTGCAGTGGACCGCAGCTTTTGCCACACGTTCGACCCCGCGCGTGGGTAGAATCATTATTCTAGACCCTTTTGAGAGAAGGCTAATGGCCCAGCCCTACAGTGCGCGCAGCCGCGCCATCGAACCTTTCCACGTGATGGCCCTGCTGGCCCGCGCCAACGAGCTGCAAACGAGCGGCTGCGACGTGATCCACCTGGAAATCGGCGAACCGGATTTCACCACCGCCGCGCCGATCATCGAGGCCGGCCAGGCCGCACTGGCCCAGGGGCATACCCGTTATACCGCTGCCCGCGGGCTGCCGGCGCTGCGCGAAGCGATTGCCGGGTTCTACCAGCAGCGCTACGGGCTGAGCATCGACCCGCAGCGCATCCTCATCACCCCGGGCGGTTCCGGCGCCTTGCTGCTGGCCGCCAGCCTGTTGGTCGACCCGGGCAAGCACTGGCTGCTGGCCGACCCGGGCTACCCGTGCAACCGGCATTTTTTGCGCCTGGTCGAAGGCGCCGCACAACTGGTGCCGGTCGGCCCCGAGGCCAATTACCAACTCACCGCCGACCTGGTCGAGCGCTACTGGGACCAGGACACCGTCGGCGCCCTGGTGGCGTCACCTGCCAACCCCACCGGCACGGTGCTCGATCGCGATGAGCTGGCAAGCCTCTCGGCTGCCACCCGCGCGCGTAACGGCCATTTGGTGGTGGACGAGATCTACCACGGCCTGACCTACGGCATGGATGCACCGAGCGTGCTGGAAGTCGACGACGAAGCCTTCGTCCTGAATAGTTTTTCCAAGTATTTCGGCATGACCGGCTGGCGCCTGGGCTGGCTGGTGGCGCCACCGGCTGCGGTGGCTGACCTCGAAAAGCTGGCGCAGAACCTCTACATCAGTGCCCCGAGCATGGCCCAGCATGCCGCCCTGGCGTGTTTCCAGCCTGGCACCCTGGCGATTCTCGAAGAACGTCGGGCCGAGTTCGCCCGCCGCCGCGATTTCCTCTTGCCGGCCTTGCGTGAGCTGGGCTTCAAGATAGCCGTAGAGCCACAGGGTGCCTTTTATCTGTACGCCGACATCAGCGCCTTTGGCGGCGATGCCTTTGCCTTCTGCCGGCACTTCCTCGAAACCGAGCACGTGGCCTTCACCCCGGGCCTGGACTTCGGTCGCCACCAGGCCGGGCACCATGTGCGCTTTGCCTACACCCAGAGCTTGCCGCGCCTGCAGGAGGCGGTCGAGCGGATTGCCCGCGGACTACGGAGCTGGCAAGGCTGATGCGCTTTTCTCCACCCCTTGAAACCGCACGTTTGCTGCGCCGCTACAAGCGCTTCCTGGCTGACATCGAACTGGCCAGCGGCGAGCAAATGACCATCCATTGCCCCAATACCGGCTCGATGTTCAATTGCATGGTCGAGGGCGGCCAGGTCTGGTTCAGCCGCTCCAACGACCCTAAGCGCAAGCTGCCCGGCACCTGGGAAATCAGTGAAACCCCGCAGGGGCGCCTGGCCTGTGTCAACACCGGGCGCGCCAACGCGCTGGTGGAAGAAGCCTTGCGTGCTGGCGTCATCAGCGAACTGGCCGGGTTTACCGGGCTCAAGCGCGAAGTGGCTTACGGCGAGGAGAGCAGCCGGGTGGATTTTCGCCTGGAGTTTGCCGAAGGGCCGGCCTATGTCGAGGTCAAGAGCGTCACCCTGGGCTTTGACGACTCGGCAGTCGCCGCCTTCCCTGACGCCGTCACCCAGCGCGGTGCCAAGCACCTGCGCGAGCTGGCGACCCTGGCCCGCCAGGGTGTGCGCGCGGTGCAGCTATATTGTGTGAACCTCAGCGGGGTCGAAGCCGTACGCCCTGCCGACGAGATCGACAGCGCCTATGCCGATGCCCTGCGCGCAGCGGTGGCCGATGGCGTCGAAGTGCTTGCCTACGGCACGCGGATCGATGGCGAACAGGTTTATATCGATCGGCCTTTGCCGGTGTTGCTCAGTCGATAAGCCAGATGCCCTGGCTGTCTTCGCGACAGTTCAGGGCCGTCAATTGCTCGCCCTCGCAAGGGCCGGCCACGCATTCGCCGGACTCGATCAGAAACAGCGCGCCGTGGCGCCCGCAGGCAATCAGGCTGGCGCTGCTGTCGAGAAAGGCGTCAGGTTCCCAATTCAGGGGGATGCCACGATGAGGGCATTGATTGCGGTACAGGTAGACTGTGCCCGCACGCCGGACCGCGAAAATCCCCAGGTCATTGACACTGAAGCCTCGGCTCTGGCCTTCGCCCAGGTGCTCGGAATGACAAAGAAAATGCATGGTGAGGGTTACTCGAAGTCACAGTGACGGCTTGACGTGCAAATGCAAATAATTATCAAATTGCCTGCATCAGCCGTATCGGACGCTTTATACCGTGCGTCCCCGGCATTATCCACCCGGATTGCCGCTCCTCCTCATTCAAGGAAGCCTGTTATGCGCCCACGTGCCCGCCTGATCGCCCCTGTGTGCCGGTCTTGTGTTCAACACCCTGGCCCAGGCCGACACCTTGCCGCAGCGCTGGGTCAGCGCCGGTGGGGCACTGAGCGAGTGGGTGGCGGCGCTGGGCGGTGAGCAGAAGCTGGTCGGGGTCGATACCACCAGTCAGCATCCGCAATCGCTCAAGGCCTTGCCGAGTATCGGTTATCAGCGCCAGCTGTCCGCCGAAGGGGTGCTGAGCCTGCGTCCGGATGTGCTGGTGGGCACCGAAGAAATGGGCCCGCCGCCGGTGCTCGCGCAAATCCGCGGCGCCGGGGTCAAGGTCGAACTGCTGTCGAGCAAGGCCGCCCTGGGTGCGGTGGAAAGCAACCTGCAGCAACTGGGGCGCTTGCTCGGCAATGAGCAACAAGCCCGGCAACTGTTCGCCGACTACCGCCAGCAACTCGATGAGCTGCAGGGCAAGATCAAGCAACTGCAAACCACCCAGGCCGCTCCCGGAGTGATTCTGCTGGTCGGTCATGCCGGCTCCAAACCGATGATCGCCGGCAAAGGCACTGCTGGCGACTGGCTGCTCAAACAGGCCGGTGCGCGCAACCTGGCAGATAACGAAGGCTACAAGAACTTCTCTGTCGAGGCCTTGGCAGCCCTTGACCCGGATGTGCTGGTGTTCGCCGACCGCAGCCTCAGCGGTGAGCAGGCCTTGCAGGCGCTGCTCAAGGAAAACCCGGCCCTGAATGCTTCGCGCGCCGCCCGTAACAAACGCCTGATCGAACTGGACCCGACTTTGCTGGTGGGGGGGCTCGGCCCGCGTCTGCCGGTTACCTTGCAGAACCTTTCCCACGCCTTTTACCCGACCGCGCAATGAACCGGCTGGTCAAGCCGCGCACGCTGTTCGTCACCCTGACGCTGCTGTGCCTGTTGGCGATCTGGTTGTCGCTGGCGCTGGGGCCGGTCAGCCTGCCGTTGTTCGATACCCTGCGCGCCGGAGCCCGGTTGATCGGGCTGCCGGTGGCCGGCGACGGGCTGGAGCAGGCCGAGCTGATCCTCGGCCAGATCCGCTTGCCACGGACCCTGCTGGGGTTGGCCGTGGGTGCCGTGCTGGCGCTGTCCGGGGTGGCGATGCAGGGGCTGTTTCGCAACCCGCTGGCCGACCCCGGCCTGGTCGGGGTGTCTGCGGGTGCCGCGCTCGGTGCGGCAGTGGCGATTGTCGGCGGCTCGTGGATGGGCGGTATTCCCGAGGCCTTCGGCCCTTATCTGTTATCGCTGTGTGCATTTCTTGGTGGCCTGGGGGTGACGGCGCTGGTGTATCGCCTGGGCCGGCGCGATGGCCAGACCAATGTGGCGACCATGCTCCTTGCCGGCATCGCCTTGACCGCCCTGGCCGGCGCGGCGGTAGGGCTGTTCACTTACCTGGCCGATGACGCCACCTTGCGCACCCTGACGTTCTGGAACCTGGGCAGCCTCAATGGCGCCAGTTACCAGCGCCTGTGGCCGCTGGTGCTGGTGACCGTGGGGGTCTCGCTGTGGCTGCCACGCCGGGCCCAGGCCTTGAATGCCTTGTTGCTGGGCGAGTCCGAAGCCCGCCACCTGGGCATCGAGGTCGAGAAGCTCAAGCGCGAACTGGTGTTCTGCACGGCGCTGGGGGTGGGCGCGGCAGTGGCGGCGGCGGGGCTGATCGGCTTTATCGGCCTGGTGGTGCCGCACCTGGTGCGTTTGCTGGCCGGGCCGGACCACCGCGTATTGCTGCCGGCATCTTTGTTGGCCGGGGCCTCGCTGTTGCTGTTCGCCGACCTGATCGCGCGCTTGGCGCTGGCACCTGCGGAGCTGCCGATCGGTATCGTTACCGCGTTCATCGGTGCGCCGTTCTTCCTCTATCTGCTGTTGCGGGGGCGTGCCTGATGCTGCGTGTCGAAAACCTGTCGCTGCGCCGTGGCGAAAACCAGGTCCTCAGCGATATCAGCCTGGCCCTGCAGCCCGGCCAGGTACTGGGCGTGCTGGGCCCCAACGGTGCCGGTAAAAGCAGCCTGCTCGGGGTGATGTGCGGTGAGTTGAATCCCAGCCACGGACGGGTGAGCCTGGATGACCGCGGGCTGTGCGACTGGCCCGGGCAGCAGCGGGCCCAGCGCCTGGCGGTGCTGCCGCAGGTGTCCAGTCTGGGCTTTGCCTTCAAGGTCGAAGAAGTGGTCGGCATGGGTCGCTTGCCGCATAAAACCGGTCTTGAGCGCGACCAGCAGATCATCGACGCGGCCCTACAGGCGGCCGATGCCGGCCACCTGCTCGGGCGCAGCTATCTGGCGCTCTCTGGTGGCGAGCGTCAGCGCGTGCACCTGGCGCGGGTACTGGCGCAGCTGTGGCCAGGCGAAGACGGGCGCATCCTGCTGCTCGACGAGCCGACCTCGATGCTCGACCCGCTGCACCAGCACACCACCTTGCAAGCGGTGCGCGAATTCGCCGATCGCGGCGCCGCGGTGATGGTCATCCTTCATGACCTGAACCTGGCGGCACGCTACTGTGATCGTATCCTCTTGCTCGAACAGGGCCGCAGCCATGCCCTGGATACCCCGCAGCAGGTATTGCGCCCCGATTCGCTCAAGGCGGTGTTCGGCATCGATGTGCTGGTCCAGCCTCACCCCGAGCGGGGGCACCCGCTGATCATCGCCCGTTAGGAGTACCGCCCATGCGTTGTCCCCGCTTGCCCGCATTGTTGCTGTTGCTGGTCTGGGGGCTCGCCGGCTGCCAGTCCCGGGCCGAAGTACCGCCATTGCCCGCCTGGCAAAGCCCCGAAGGCCGCGAGCATGCCGAGCTTGGGCAGATTCGTGAGCTGAGCAGCGGGCGCCTGTTGACGCCCGCGCAACTGCTGGAGCGGCTGGCGCAGGCGCCGCGGCTGCTGGTAGGCGAGAAACACGACAACCCCGACCACCATGCCCTGCAGTTGTGGCTGCTGCGCGCCCTGCAGGGGCAACGGCCGCAGGGCAGCCTGCTGCTGGAGATGCTGCAGCCGGTGCAGCAAGCCAAGGTCGATGCGCTGAAGCAGCAGGCCTTGCCGGCCGATCTGCCGCTGGCGCTTGGCTGGCAGCAAGGCTGGGATTGGGCCCTGTACGGACCGATCGTCCGCGAGGCCCTGGGCCAGCCTAACCCGTTGCTGGCCGCCAACCTCGACACCGAGGAGGTGCGCAGCCTCTATCGCCAGCCGCCACCATTGAAAGGTGAGCGCTCGACCGCCGCCAAGGTCCGGGCCGTGCTGCTGGAGCAAGTCCGGGAGTCCCATTGCGGCCTGCTGCCCGAAAGCCAGTTGCCGGCGATGCTGGCGGTTCAGCAACAGCGCGACCGGCGTATGGCCGAGCGCCTGCTGGCCGCGCCACAGCCAGCGTTGCTGTTAGCCGGTGGCTATCACGTGCGCAAGGACATCGGCGTGCCCTTGCATTTGGCCGACCTGGGCGCCGAAGCCGGCACGCAGGTGTTGATGCTCGCCGAAGTGGGGCAGGGGGTTGATGCGCAGATGGCTGATTATGTCTGGTACACCCCGGCCTTACCGGAGCAGGACTACTGCGCGCAGATGCGTAAGGGCGAGTAAAAAGCCCAGGCAAAAAAAGACCCGGCAAAGTGCCGGGTCAATAACCGTGATTAGCCTGATGAGGAGATAATCTGAGAGTCCGAACCAGGGGCTTTCAGGTTACCCAACCAGTCTCGCGACCAGTTGTGATAATCATAACGATTCTCATTTCGTAGTCAAGCGTCGTGATTCAAAATTCCCGATTATTTTTCTGTACGGCAATTTTGCCGTCGAGTTGCTGGTTCAGGGCTTCCTTGCGTTCAGCCGGAATATCGTTCCAGTGCACATCAAGCAAGGCGCCTTCAATCGCGTACAGCAGCACCTTCGAGGCCCGGAAACCCCGGGTACGGACGGCCTTGTAGGCGTTGACCGCACCCAGCCGGCGTAGATCCGAAGCACTGTGGATGCCGACCGCATGCAGCCACTGCGCAGAAGTCTTGCCAAGGTTTTTCAGATGCTGGAGTTCATCGTTCATCAAGCCTCCTTGCGACGGCTGAACGGGTCTTGATTTAGTAATCGCGGCAGGTCAATGAGCAGTGTAGCGGCACTTGGGAAATACGCGGCGTTTTGCCATCCATGTGCCGACGGGTAGCCGAAAGCCCCCGCCAGGCCACGGCCGGCGGGGGTTTCGAAGGTTGCTGTCAGCGTGTGCGGTAGCGCAGGCGGGTGCCGAAGTTGACCGACATGAGAATCTCGTCGGCGCTCAGTTCGCTGGGAAAGTAGGTGCCGGAAATCTGCGCATGGGCCAGGCTTGCGCCTTCCAGGCCGTTGTGACGCAGGTCCAGGCCGCGCAGGTCGGAGGCGCGAAAGTAAGCATCGGTGAAGTCGATGCCGGTGGTGTCCAGCTCGCGCAGGTCGAGCCCGCGAAAATCGCCGCCACGAAAGTCGACGGTGCCATCCTTGGGTTTCTCGCGATTGAAACTGGCGATCTGTTCGTCATGCACCAGCGCATACAGCGCGCTGTCCAGTTGCCGTGGCTGATTCATGAGGCGCCTCCTTGTTTGCACTTGTGGTGACACTATAGTGCCATCATCAAGGGGGCGCCCGGAATCAGGCGTGAACTGTCGACTGCTTCACGTCCTGGGTGGTATCAGAGCCCGGGCAGGCGCTGGCGGATCTGCTTGACCAACAGGTCGAGGCTGCCACTTTCGTTGGTTTCCACGCGCTTGCTTTGCAGCAGCTCTTCGGCGCTGAGCGGATCACGGCTGGCCTGTTGCGCCTTGACCACGTCCAGGGTGGCATCCGACGGATCGTTCTGATCGGCCTGACGCTGGGCCAGCCAGCTAGCGATCACCGCATCCGGGGCGTTGCAGTCGAGGATCAGGAACGGCACGCCGGTTTCGCTGGCAACGCCGGCGGCGGCCTGGCGCTGCTCGTGCTTGAGGTAGGTGGCGTCGATAACTACCGGGAAGCCAGCACGCAGGATGGTTTCGGCCAGCTGGTGCAGACGCTGGTAGGTGGCCTGGCTGGCGTCTTCGCTATAGATGCCGGCTTGCAACTGACCGGCATTGGCGCTGGCTTGCTCACCGAACATGCGCTTGCGCTCGACGTCCGAACGCAGGCGAATGGCGCCCAGGGCGTCGACCAGGCGCATGGCCACGTGGCTCTTGCCGACTGCAGACACACCATGGGTGATGGCCAGAAAGCGCGAAGGGATGGCGCTGTAGCTTTCCGCCAGGTTGGCATAGTTGCGGTAGGTGCGCAGGGTAGTGGCGCGCTGCACCGCATCGGCGTTGGCCGGCATGCTGAACAGGGCGACCTTGGCCCGCACCAGGGCACGGTAGGCCTTGTAGAAGTTCAGCAGTTCCAGGCCGGCGTAGTCACCGGTGAGTTCCAGGTACTGGCTGACGAAGCGGCGCGACAGCGATTTCAGCCCGCGGTCTTCGAGGTCCATGGCCAGGAACGCGGCATCGGCGTAGACGTCGGTCAGGCGGAACGGCTCGTTGAATTCAATGCAGTCGAAAATCACCACCTTGCCATCGATCAGGGTGGCGTTGCCCAGATGGATGTCACCGTGGCATTCGCGAATGAAACCTTCGGCCTTGCGCTGCTCGAGCAGGCCATGCAGGCGCTTGAAGCTGTCCTGGGCCCAGGCTTGCAGGGCATCGAGCTGCTGCAGGTCGGCCTTGTCGGAAAGGAACGGGCGAATCTGCTCGAAGTTCTGCTCGACCGGGGCCATGACGCTGTCCGGCGTGCCCAGCGGATGCTCGACGGCAACTTTTGGCGCAGCCAGGTGGAAGCGGGCGATCTGCTCGGCCATCTGATCGATGTGCGCGGCGGTCAGTTCGCTGTTGGCCTGCAGGGTGCTGAGCATCTGGCTCTGGGGGAACTGGCGCATTTTCAGCGCGTATTCGATCGGCTCGCCTTCGCCGCCCAGTTGGGGCGCTTCGGCGCTGCCGGTGATCGGCAGTACTTCCAGGTACAGGTCGTCGGTCAGGCGCTGGTTCAGGCGCAGCTCTTCGGCGCAGAAGTGGGCACGCTGGGACAGCTCGGTAAAATCGAGGAAACCGAAGTTCATCGGCTTCTTGATCTTGTAGGCATAGTCACCGGTGAGCAGCACCCAGGAGATATGCGTCTCGATGACCTGAAATGCCTTCACCGGGTGAGGGAACAGGGCGGGATTCTGCAGGGCTGTGATCAAGGCTTGGCTCACGGGCGATCCTTCTGGGTCGGAGATTCGAATCGGCCATTATGGCCGCAAGCGGGGCTGGTGCAAACCGCCGGAGGGCGCCTGTCGATGATTGATAAAGTGCGTATAATCCGCCGCCATGACTCGATCCCGATCCCCCCGTACCGCTAAAAAACGCCCGTCTGGCCGCTCGCGTGCCTGGCTGGGCTGGGCCTTCAAGCTCAGCTTGGTCGGCCTTGTGCTGGTGGCGGGCTATGCCATTTACCTCGATGCCGTGGTCCAGGAGAAATTCTCCGGCAAGCGCTGGACCATCCCGGCCAAGGTGTATGCCCGGCCGCTGGAGCTGTTCGTCGGCCAGAAGCTGAGCAAGGCCGACTTCCTCATCGAGCTCGATGCCCTCGGCTATCGCCGTGAAAGCGTCGCCAATGGCCCGGGTGCGGCGGCGGTCAACGGCAATACCGTCGATCTCAATACCCGTGGCTTTCAGTTCTATGAAGGCATGGAAAGCGCACAAGCGGTGCGCGTGCGCTTCTCTGGCGACTATGTTGCCGGGCTCAGTGGCGCCAACGGCTCGAAACTCGACGTGGTGCGCCTTGAGCCGCTGCTGATCGGCGGCCTGTACCCGAAAAACCTCGAAGACCGGATCCTGATCAAGATCGACCAGGTGCCGCCGTACCTGCTGGAAACCCTGGTGGCCGTGGAAGATCGCGACTTCTATCACCACTTCGGCGTGTCGCCCAAGTCGATTGCCCGGGCAGTGTGGGTCAACACCTCGTCCGGCGCCATGCGCCAGGGCGGCAGTACCCTGACCCAGCAGTTGGTGAAGAACTTCTACCTGACCAACGAACGCAGCCTCAGCCGCAAGCTCAATGAAGCGATGATGGCCCTGTTGCTTGAGCTGCATTACGACAAGCGCGAAATCCTCGAGGCCTACCTCAACGAAGTGTTCGTCGGCCAGGACGGCCAGCGTGCGGTGCACGGCTTCGGCCTTGCCAGCCAGTTCTTCTTCAGCCAGCCGCTGTCGGAGCTCAAGCTGCACCAGATCGCCTTGCTGGTCGGCATGGTCAAGGGCCCTTCCTATTACAACCCGCGGCGCTACCCGGAGCGGGCGACGGTGCGGCGTAACCTGGTGCTCGACCTGCTGGCCGAACAGGGCGTGGCCACCCCGGAAGCGGTGGAAGCAGCGAAGAAAATGCCACTGGGTGTGACCAAGCGCGGCAGCCTGGCCGACAGCTCCTACCCGGGCTTCCTCGACCTGGTCAAACGCCAGCTGCGCCAGGACTATCGTGACGAAGACTTGACCGAAGAAGGCCTGCGCATCTTCACCAGCTTCGATCCGATCCTGCAGATGAAATCCGAAGCGGCCATGGCCGAGACCTTCAAGCGTCTGGCCGGGCGCAAGGGCGCCGATGAAGTCGAAGCGGCGATGGTTGTAACCAACCCGGAGACCGGCGAAGTCCAGGCCCTGATCGGTAGCCGCCAGGCAGGTTTTGCTGGTTTCAACCGCGCGATCGACGCGGTACGGCCGATCGGCTCGCTGGTCAAGCCGGCGGTGTACCTGACCGCCCTGGAAAAACCGAGCAAATACACCCTGACCACGTGGGTGCAGGACGAGCCGTTCTCGGTCAAAGGCGCCGATGGCCAGGTATGGAAGCCGCAGAACTACGACCGTCGTTCCCACGGCACCATTTATCTGTATCAGGGCCTGGCCAACTCCTACAACCTGTCGACCGCCAAGCTCGGCCTGGAACTGGGCGTGCCGAACGTACTGAAAACCATCGGCCGGCTGGGCGTCAACGTCGACTGGCCGGCGTTCCCGTCGATGATGCTCGGCGCCGGCGGCATGTCGCCGATGCAAGTCGCAACCATGTACCAGACCCTGGCCAATGGCGGCTTCAACACGCCGATGCGCGGTATTCGCAGCGTGCTGACTGCCGAAGGCGAGCCGCTCAAGCGCTATCCGTTCCAGATCCAGCAAACCTTCGATCCGGGCGCCATTTATCTGGTGCAGAACGCCATGCAGCGGGTCATGCGCGAAGGTACCGGGCGTTCGGTCTACAGTGTGCTGCCAAGCTCGTTGAACCTGGCGGGCAAGACCGGTACCAGTAACGATTCCCGTGACAGCTGGTTCGCAGGCTTCAGCCAGGATTTGCTGGCAGTGGTGTGGCTGGGGCGTGACGACAACGGTAAAACGCCATTTACCGGAGCCACCGGTGCGCTGCAGGTCTGGACCAGTTTCATGCGCAAGGCCGACCCGCTGCCACTGGACATGCCGCTGCCCGACAACGTGGTGCAGGCCTGGATCGATCCGCATAGCGGCCAGGGCTCGGACGCCAGTTGCCCGGGCGCCGTGCAGATGCCGTATATTCGCGGAAGTGAACCGCCGGCCGGGGCCGCCTGTGGCGGTGAGCCGGATCCTGCCGAGTCCGTCATGGACTGGGTCAAGGGTTGGATGAATTAAGCATTAGCCTAGAGAGGGTGTGCAGTGAACAAGTGGTGGTTTCCAGCCTTGACGGCGCTGGCTTTGCTCAATGGCTGCGCCAGCAATCCGCGCGGCTCCATTCCCGTGGTCGACTCCAGTACCCGGGTCTCCAACAGCGAGCGGGTTACGGCCAACCGTGGCGCGCCGGCGCAGGTCAATAACGGTACGCGCCAGGCGCAAGCCGTGCCGCAGGACTCCGGGGTGATGGTCATGGTCCCGCAGGGTTCCGGCGCCGCGCCGATCCAGACCTTCCCGGCGGCCACCGGCGCCGCGCCGATCAGCACCGGCCCCATTACTCCGGGCCCGAGCAGTACGACGCCGTTCGACAGTAGCTCGACCAACGCCGGCAGCTACACCATGCCGAGCACCAGCGCGCCGAGTGCGCCGAGCGGCATTCCGCGCTCCAGCGCTGCCAGCGGTGGCCTGTCGGCTGACGAACAGCTCGACGGCCCGGTGCTGGCGCTGCTGACCACCGCCCAGCAACAGCAGAGCGGCGGCGACTACAACGGCGCTTCGTCGAGCCTGGAGCGTGCCCAGCGCATTGCCCCACGTGAGCCGCAGGTGCTTTACCGTCTGGCCCAGGTACGCCTGGCCCAGGGCGATGCTGCGCAGTCCGAGCAACTGGCGCGCCGCGCGCTGACCTACGCCAACGGTCGCCCCGACCTGCAGGCCGGGCTGTGGAACATCATTGCCCAGTCGCGCGAGAAGCAGGGTGACTCGGCCGGTGCAGCGCTGGCCCGGCAGAAAGCCCAGGTCAACCTGTAATGGATCAACGCATCCTCGATATCGCCGATCACCTGCTGTTGATCGAGCGCGAGCTGCACGTCCAGGGCTGGTGGAGCGAGCAGCCGCCAAGCCCCGAGGCGCTGGCAAGCACAGTGCCCTTTGCGGTCGACAGCATGAACTTCGATCAGTGGCTGCAGTGGATTTTCCTGCCAAGAATGAAAGTGATTCTCGAGAACGGACTGGCGCTGCCAAATGCCTCCGGGATCCTGGTCATGGCTGAAACGGTATACGTCGACCGCCCGGAGCAAAGCCGCGAGCTACGCAGGCTGCTAGCAGAGTTTGACCGTTTGATCAGTCCTTCTGCCTGAATTTCCCTCTTTTCACCCTTGGAGCCACAGATTGTGGCTCTTTTTGTTTGTATTGTTAGTATTTCTGCTGCTGTCACTGGTATTAGTGGTGGCTGTAGATAGTCCTTGGGCGAAATTGGCAATAATTTTTCTTGACTTGCGCGCGCCGAAAAAGAAGAATCCAGATTCCGCTGTAGAGGGACTGCCAGAAGCAGACCCGCTAAGCAGATCATGAGGCGCACACCCGCGCCGACCTGTTACACCCCGCAACGCGTTACCTCGCGCTGGGTGGGAAAACCCCGCAACACTTTGGGGCGCTCCCAATACTTGCTCAGTCAGTGCTGACGTAGTCGGCGATTTCGTCGCTCATGCTCTGCTTGGCAGTAAACCTATTAAGACCCGTCCACCGTGGACGGTATTCTGGCGTTTTAGAGGTGAACAACGTGGAGCTTTTATCTGGCGCTGAGATGGTCGTCCGCTTTTTGCGTGACGAAGGCGTTAAGCACATCTACGGGTACCCTGGTGGTGCTCTCCTTCATGTTTACGATGCCCTGTTCAAAGAACCGGAAGTAAGCCACATCCTGGTTCGTCACGAGCAGGCCGCAACCCATATGGCGGACGGTTACGCCCGTGCCACCGGCAAGGCCGGCGTGGTACTGGTGACCTCGGGCCCTGGCGCGACCAATGCCATCACCGGTATTGCCACCGCGTACATGGACTCCATTCCGATGGTCATCCTCTCCGGTCAGGTGCCAAGCACCATGGTCGGTACCGATGCCTTCCAGGAAACCGACATGATCGGTATTTCCCGGCCGATCGTGAAGCACAGCTTCATGATCAAACACGCTTCGGAAATTCCTGAAATCCTGAAAAAAGCTTTCTATCTGGCGCAATCCGGTCGCCCGGGCCCGGTCGTGGTCGATATCCCCAAAGACATGACCAACCCTGCGGAAAAGTTCGAATACGTCTACCCCAAAAAGGTCAAGATGCGTTCCTACAGCCCGGCTGTTCGTGGCCACTCGGGGCAGATCCGCAAGGCTGCCGAGATGTTGCTGGCTGCCAAGCGTCCAGTGGTCTATGCCGGTGGCGGCGTGATCCTCGGCGGCGGCTCTGCAGCCCTGACCGAAGTTGCGCAGATGCTCAACCTGCCGGTCACCAATACCTTGATGGGCCTGGGCGGCTATCCGGGTACCGATCGCCAGTTCCTCGGCATGCTCGGCATGCACGGCAGCTACACCGCCAACCTGGCCATGCACCACGCTGACGTGATTTTCGCTGTCGGTGCGCGCTTTGACGACCGCGTGGTCAACGGCCCGGCCAAGTTCTGCCCGAACGCCAAGGTTATCCACATCGACATCGACCCGGCGTCGATCTCCAAGACCATCAAGGCCGACGTGCCGATTGTTGGCCCGGTCGAGAGCGTGCTGAGCGAAATGGTCGCGACCTTGCGCGAAATCGGCGAGCAGCCAGACAAAGCCGCCATGGACGCCTGGTGGAAGCAGATCGAAGAATGGCGTGGCGATCGCGACATGTTCCCTTACGACAAGGGCGACGGCAGCGTGATCAAGCCGCAGACCGTGATCGAGACCCTCTGCGAAGTGACCAAGGGCGATGCCTTTGTTACCTCCGACGTGGGTCAGCACCAGATGTTCGCGGCGCAGTACTACCGCTTCAACAAACCCAATCGCTGGATCAACTCCGGCGGCCTGGGCACCATGGGCTTCGGTTTCCCGGCGGCCATGGGCGTGAAGTTGAACTTCCCGGACCAGGACGTTGCCTGCGTTACCGGCGAGGGCAGCATCCAGATGAACATCCAGGAGCTGTCGACCTGCCTGCAGTACGACCTGCCGGTGAAGATCGTCAACCTGAACAACGGCGTCTTGGGCATGGTCCGCCAATGGCAGGACATGGCCTACAACAGCCGTCACTCGCACTCCTACATGGAATCGCTGCCTGACTTCGTCAAGCTGGCCGAGGCCTATGGTCACGTGGGTATCCGCATCACCAGCCTGAAAGACCTCAAGCCCAAGCTCGAGGAAGCGTTCGCCATGAAAGACCGCCTGGTGTTCATCGATATCCAGGTCGACAACAGCGAGCACGTCTACCCGATGCAGATCAAAGACGGCTCCATGCGCGACATGTGGCTGAGCAAGACGGAGCGTACCTAATCATGCGGCACATTATTTCCCTGCTGTTGGAAAACGAACCCGGTGCCTTGTCTCGCGTGGTCGGTCTGTTCTCGCAGCGTAACTACAACATCGAAAGCCTGACGGTGGCGCCAACCGAAGACCCGACCCTGTCGCGTCTGACGTTGACCACGGTCGGTCATGATGAGGTGATCGAGCAGATCACCAAAAACCTGAACAAGCTGGTTGAAGTCGTCAAGCTGGTCGACCTCTCGGAAAGCGCGCACATCGAACGTGAACTGATGCTGGTCAAGATCAAGGCCACGGGCGCCCAGCGCGCGGAGATCAAACGCACCACCGATATCTATCGTGGGCAGATCGTCGACGTCAGCAGCAGCGTCTATACCGTTCAGCTGACTGGCGCCAGCGACAAGCTTGACAGCTTCATTCAGGCCATCGGTACCGCGTCCATTCTCGAAACAGTGCGCAGCGGCGTTACCGGCATTGCCCGTGGCGACAAAGTGCTCAGCATCTAACTCAAAAAATTAGCGATGGCCCTATGGGCCGAGATAACAGGGGTATTTTCATGAAAGTTTATTACGACAAAGACTGTGACCTTTCCATCATCCAGGGCAAGAAAGTTGCCATCATCGGTTACGGCTCCCAGGGCCACGCTCAGGCGTGCAACCTGAAAGACTCCGGTGTGGACGTCACTGTCGGTCTGCGTAAAGGTTCGAACACCGTTGCCAAAGCCGAAGCTCACGGCCTGAAAGTTGCCGATGTAGCGACCGCTGTTGCCGGTGCCGACCTGGTCATGATCCTGACCCCGGACGAGTTCCAGTCCCAGCTGTACAAGAACGAAGTCGAGCCGAACATCAAGAAAGGCGCCACCCTGGCCTTCTCCCACGGTTTCGCCATCCACTACAACCAGGTCGTTCCACGCGCTGACCTGGACGTGATCATGATCGCGCCAAAAGCGCCAGGTCACACCGTACGTTCCGAGTTTGTCAAAGGCGGCGGCATCCCTGACCTGATCGCGATCTACCAGGACGCTTCCGGCAATGCCAAAAACGTTGCCCTGTCGTACGCCGCGGGCGTCGGTGGCGGCCGTACCGGCATCATCGAAACCACCTTCAAGGACGAGACTGAAACCGACCTGTTCGGTGAACAAGCCGTTCTCTGCGGCGGTACCGTCGAGCTGGTCAAAGCCGGTTTCGAAACCCTGGTTGAAGCGGGCTACGCGCCAGAAATGGCCTACTTCGAGTGCCTGCACGAACTGAAGCTGATCGTTGACCTCATGTACGAAGGCGGTATCGCCAACATGAACTACTCGATCTCCAACAACGCCGAGTACGGCGAGTACGTGACCGGCCCAGAAGTCATCAACGCCGAATCCCGCCAGGCCATGCGCAACGCTCTGAAGCGCATCCAGGACGGCGAATACGCCAAGATGTTCATCAGCGAAGGCGCCACCGGCTACCCTTCGATGACCGCCAAGCGTCGTAACAACGCTGCCCACGGCATCGAAGTCATCGGCGAGCAACTGCGCTCGATGATGCCTTGGATCGCAGCGAACAAAATCGTCGACAAGGCCAAGAACTGATCTTGTCCTGATGCGATGAAAACGCGGCTTCGGCCGCGTTTTTTCGTTTAGGCGGTCAGCTTCTGGTATAAAGCTTCATCGTTTGTCGGCGAACCCTCGTCGCAGACGTCTGTCGAAACTTTCCACACCGTTGCAAGGTAATGTCCATGAGCGAACGTCCCGAAGAGCCGAACAAGGCCTCTGACGCCGAAAGCCTGCTACCGATCGATGAGCATGTTGAAGAAGGGCATGACGCCGAAGGACGCAAGGTTCGGCATCGCGGCATCTATCTGCTGCCCAACCTGTTCACCACTGCGAACCTGTTCGCCGGTTTCTATTCGATCATCAACTCCATGAGTGCCCAGGCGGCCCTCAGTGCGGGTGATCCACGCGAGGCGAGCAAGTATTTCGCCTTCGCCGCCATCGCCATTTTTGTCGCCATGGTCCTTGATGGCCTGGACGGCCGCGTGGCACGCATGACCAACACCCAGAGCGCCTTCGGTGCCGAGTACGACTCGCTGTCGGACATGGTTGCCTTCGGTGTCGCCCCGGCATTGCTGGCCTTCGGCTGGGCCTTGGGTGACATGGGCAAGGTCGGCTGGATGGTTGCCTTCATCTATGTCGCTGGCGCCGCGCTGCGTCTGGCGCGCTTCAACACCCAGGTCGGCAAGGCCGACAAGCGTTACTTCATCGGCCTGGCCAGCCCGGCGGCAGCCGGCGTGGTGGCTGGTACCGTCTGGGCTTTCAGCGACTACGGCATCCAGGGCTCGAAGCTGTCGTTCCTGGTGGCGCTGCTGGTGGCGGCGGCCGGTATGCTGATGGTCAGCAACATCAAGTACAACAGCTTCAAGGAGCTGGACCTCAAGGGGCGCGTGCCGTTCGTAGCGATCCTCGCCGTGGTGCTGGTGTTCGCGGTAGTCTTCAGTGACCCGCCGCGCATCCTGCTGCTGGTGTTCCTCGGCTATGCGGCCTCCGGTCCTGTGCAATACCTGTTGCGCATGCGTCGGCGGAAAAACATCGAGTGATGTAATTTCGCTAGGGCTCCGTAGTCTACTGGTGCATCAGTCCTCCAGTTCTACGGAGCCATCATGCTCATCAAGCTGCCCAAAGCCTCCGATTGCAAAGAATCGGACGTCACCCCCGAATCTCTCTATGTCTCTCGCCGCGCCATGCTTGGTGGGTCGCTGGCTGCCCTGGCGGCAACCGCGCTGCCACGCTGGGCCAGTGCTGCCGATCCATCGCGCTATGCCGATGTCGAGGCGGGCAGGGCGCCAGGCTGGTTCAACGACAAGCTCGCCGCTACCCAGTGGCAAGCCGTAACCGCGCCGGGGGAGGCGACCACGCCATTCAAGGACGCCACCCACTACAACAATTTCTATGAGTTCGGTACCGACAAGGGTGATCCGGCGGCCAATGCCGGCAGCCTGAAAACCGAACCCTGGACCGTGGTGGTGGATGGCGAGGTCGGCAAGCCCGGGCGTTATGCCCTCGAAGACTTCATGAAGCCCTACCAGCTGGAGGAGCGCATCTATCGTCTGCGCTGCGTGGAGGCCTGGTCGATGGTCATCCCCTGGTTGGGCTTTCCGATTTCGGCACTGCTCAAGCAGGTCGAGCCAACCTCCAAGGCCCGCTACATTCGCTTCGAAACGTTGCAGGACCCGAAGACCATGCCTGGTCAGCGCTCAAGCTTTGCCCTGATCGACTGGCCTTATATAGAAGGCTTGCGCCTGGATGAGGCGATGAACCCGCTGGCCATTCTCGCCGTCGGCATGTACGGGCGCGAACTGCCCAACCAGAACGGCGCGCCGTTGCGTTTGGTGGTGCCATGGAAGTATGGGTTCAAGAGCATCAAGTCGATCGTGCGCATCAGCCTGGTCGAAGAACAGCCGCGTACCACCTGGCAGGCGATTGCCCCGGATGAATATGGCTTCTATGCCAACGTCAACCCCGAGGTCGATCACCCGCGCTGGACCCAGGCACGTGAGCGGCGCCTGCCCAGCGGCCTGTTCAGCCCCAATGTGCGGCCCACGCAGATGTTCAATGGCTATGCCGAAGAAGTGGCAGGGCTTTACAGCGGCCTCGACCTGCGGAAGAAC
>NZ_JBWBQO010000001.1:0-4270000 GCF_056279045.1 Pseudomonas sp. TE4620 | reverse complement strand
TTGTACACACCGCCCGTCACACCATGGGAGTGGGTTGCACCAGAAGTAGCTAGTCTAACCTTCGGGAGGACGGTTACCACGGTGTGATTCATGACTGGGGTGAAGTCGTAACAAGGTAGCCGTAGGGGAACCTGCGGCTGGATCACCTCCTTAATCGACAGACATCAGCTGTCTTATGAGCTCCCACACGAATTGCTTGATTCATTGAAGAAGACGATTGGGTCTGTAGCTCAGTTGGTTAGAGCGCACCCCTGATAAGGGTGAGGTCGGCAGTTCGAATCTGCCCAGACCCACCAATTACATGTGGTGCAGCCTGTAGCAATACGGGGCCATAGCTCAGCTGGGAGAGCGCCTGCCTTGCACGCAGGAGGTCAGCGGTTCGATCCCGCTTGGCTCCACCACCTTACGTCAAAGCTTAGAAATGAATATTCGTATCGAATATTGATTTCTGAACTTTTTCAGAATCGTTCTTTAAAAATTTGGGTATGTGATAGAAAGATAGACTGGACAGCACTTTCACTGGTGTGTGTTCAGGCTAAGGTAAAATTTGTGAGTAATTACAAGTTTTCGGCGAATGTTGTCTTCACAGTATAACCAGATTGCTTGGGGTTATATGGTCAAGTGAAGAAGCGCATACGGTGGATGCCTTGGCAGTCAGAGGCGATGAAAGACGTGGTAGCCTGCGATAAGCTTCGGGGAGTCGGCAAACAGACTTTGATCCGGAGATCTCTGAATGGGGGAACCCACTCAGCATAAGCTGAGTATCTTGTACTGAATACATAGGTGCAAGAGGCGAACCAGGGGAACTGAAACATCTAAGTACCCTGAGGAAAAGAAATCAACCGAGATTCCCTTAGTAGTGGCGAGCGAACGGGGACTAGCCCTTAAGTGGCTTTGAGATTAGCGGAACGCTCTGGAAAGTGCGGCCATAGTGGGTGATAGCCCTGTACGCGAAAATCTCTTAGTCATGAAATCGAGTAGGACGGAGCACGAGAAACTTTGTCTGAATATGGGGGGACCATCCTCCAAGGCTAAATACTACTGACTGACCGATAGTGAACCAGTACCGTGAGGGAAAGGCGAAAAGAACCCCGGAGAGGGGAGTGAAATAGATCCTGAAACCGTATGCGTACAAGCAGTGGGAGCCTACTTTGTTAGGTGACTGCGTACCTTTTGTATAATGGGTCAGCGACTTATATTCAGTGGCGAGCTTAACCGAATAGGGGAGGCGTAGCGAAAGCGAGTCTTAATAGGGCGTTTAGTCGCTGGGTATAGACCCGAAACCGGGCGATCTATCCATGGGCAGGTTGAAGGTTAGGTAACACTGACTGGAGGACCGAACCGACTACCGTTGAAAAGTTAGCGGATGACCTGTGGATCGGAGTGAAAGGCTAATCAAGCTCGGAGATAGCTGGTTCTCCTCGAAAGCTATTTAGGTAGCGCCTCATGTATCACTGTAGGGGGTAGAGCACTGTTTCGGCTAGGGGGTCATCCCGACTTACCAAACCGATGCAAACTCCGAATACCTACAAGTGCCGAGCATGGGAGACACACGGCGGGTGCTAACGTCCGTCGTGAAAAGGGAAACAACCCAGACCGTCAGCTAAGGTCCCAAAGTTATGGTTAAGTGGGAAACGATGTGGGAAGGCTTAGACAGCTAGGAGGTTGGCTTAGAAGCAGCCACCCTTTAAAGAAAGCGTAATAGCTCACTAGTCGAGTCGGCCTGCGCGGAAGATGTAACGGGGCTCAAACCATACACCGAAGCTACGGGTATCACTTAGGTGATGCGGTAGAGGAGCGTTCTGTAAGCCTGTGAAGGTGAGTTGAGAAGCTTGCTGGAGGTATCAGAAGTGCGAATGCTGACATGAGTAACGACAATGGGAGTGAAAAACTCCCACGCCGAAAGACCAAGGTTTCCTGCGCAACGTTAATCGACGCAGGGTTAGTCGGTCCCTAAGGCGAGGCTGAAAAGCGTAGTCGATGGAAAACAGGTTAATATTCCTGTACTTCTGGTTATTGCGATGGAGGGACGGAGAAGGCTAGGCCAGCTTGGCGTTGGTTGTCCAAGTTTAAGGTGGTAGGCTGAGATCTTAGGTAAATCCGGGATCTTAAGGCCGAGAGCTGATGACGAGTTGCCATTAGGCGACGAAGTGGTTGATGCCATGCTTCCAAGAAAAGCTTCTAAGCTTCAGATAACCAGGAACCGTACCCCAAACCGACACAGGTGGTTGGGTAGAGAATACCAAGGCGCTTGAGAGAACTCGGGTGAAGGAACTAGGCAAAATGGCACCGTAACTTCGGGAGAAGGTGCGCCGGTGAGGGTGAAGGACTTGCTCCGTAAGCCCATGCCGGTCGAAGATACCAGGCCGCTGCGACTGTTTATTAAAAACACAGCACTCTGCAAACACGAAAGTGGACGTATAGGGTGTGACGCCTGCCCGGTGCCGGAAGGTTAATTGATGGGGTTAGCTAACGCGAAGCTCTTGATCGAAGCCCCGGTAAACGGCGGCCGTAACTATAACGGTCCTAAGGTAGCGAAATTCCTTGTCGGGTAAGTTCCGACCTGCACGAATGGCGTAACGATGGCGGCGCTGTCTCCACCCGAGACTCAGTGAAATTGAAATCGCTGTGAAGATGCAGTGTATCCGCGGCTAGACGGAAAGACCCCGTGAACCTTTACTATAGCTTTGCACTGGACTTTGAATTTGCTTGTGTAGGATAGGTGGGAGGCTTTGAAGCGTGGACGCCAGTTCGCGTGGAGCCATCCTTGAAATACCACCCTGGCAACTTTGAGGTTCTAACTCAGGTCCGTTATCCGGATCGAGGACAGTGTATGGTGGGTAGTTTGACTGGGGCGGTCTCCTCCTAAAGAGTAACGGAGGAGTACGAAGGTGCGCTCAGACCGGTCGGAAATCGGTCGTAGAGTATAAAGGCAAAAGCGCGCTTGACTGCGAGACAGACACGTCGAGCAGGTACGAAAGTAGGTCTTAGTGATCCGGTGGTTCTGTATGGAAGGGCCATCGCTCAACGGATAAAAGGTACTCCGGGGATAACAGGCTGATACCGCCCAAGAGTTCATATCGACGGCGGTGTTTGGCACCTCGATGTCGGCTCATCACATCCTGGGGCTGAAGCCGGTCCCAAGGGTATGGCTGTTCGCCATTTAAAGTGGTACGCGAGCTGGGTTTAGAACGTCGTGAGACAGTTCGGTCCCTATCTGCCGTGGACGTTTGAGATTTGAGAGGGGCTGCTCCTAGTACGAGAGGACCGGAGTGGACGAACCTCTGGTGTTCCGGTTGTCACGCCAGTGGCATTGCCGGGTAGCTATGTTCGGAAGAGATAACCGCTGAAAGCATCTAAGCGGGAAACTTGCCTCAAGATGAGATCTCACTGGAGCCTTGAGCTCCCTGAAGGGCCGTCGAAGACTACGACGTTGATAGGTTGGGTGTGTAAGCGCTGTGAGGCGTTGAGCTAACCAATACTAATTGCCCGTGAGGCTTGACCATATAACACCCAAGCAATTTGAGCGAAAGCCAGATTGCGGTGTTGTGAAGACTGCACAGCCGAAGATTTGTAACTCACAAACATCACATACCCGATTCGCTGGAGTGTCTTAAACAAGACCTTCTGGCAACAGAATTTCTTGACGACCATAGAGCATTGGAACCACCTGATCCCATCCCGAACTCAGCAGTGAAACGATGCATCGCCGATGGTAGTGTGGGGTTTCCCCATGTGAGAGTAGGTCATCGTCAAGATTAAATTCCGAAACCCCTATCTGCGTACGCAGGTAGGGGTTTTGTCTTTCTGGCGTCTGTGCGAACGGCGGTGCGACGCCTCGACTTGCCCCGCGATGCGATGTGGCTGACAGAAGGGTATCGCGGGGCAAGCCCGCTCCTACATCGGTTAGAATAGCGCCCTCGCGTTGACTCAGAAGTTCACTATGTCAGAACCTGCCGACCCCCATCAGCTCGCCGACCTGCCCCTGGAAGACCTGGTGGCCTGTCACGAATGCGACCTGCTGATGCGCAAGCCTGTGCTCAAGCAAGACGAAAAGGCCCACTGCCCGCGCTGTGGCTACGAGCTCTACGCCCATCGACACAATGTGGTCCAGCGCAGCCTGGCCCTGGTGCTGGCCGCCTTGCTGCTATACGTACCGGCCAACTTCCTGCCGATCATGCAACTGCACCTGCTGGGGCAAACCTCCAACGATACGGTCTGGAGCGGCGTGGTCGGGCTGTACAACACCGGTATGCGCGGCGTAGCGGTGGTGGTGTTTCTCTGCAGCATGGCGATTCCCTTGCTCAAACTGTTGTGCCAGCTGGCAGTGCTATTGAGCATTCGCCTGAACGTTGGTCGCAGTTACGGTTTGTTGCTTTATCGGATTTATCACCATCTACGCGATTGGGGCATGCTCGAGGTCTATTTCATGGGCGTGCTGGTGGCGATGGTCAAGCTGGTCGACCTGGCTGAGCTCAGCCTCGGCCTGGGCCTGGCCTGCTTTATCAGTTTGTTGTTGGTGCAGGTGTGGCTGGAGGTGGTGATGTCGCCCCACCAGATATGGAGTGCTTTATCGGGGGAAGACCTGCATGCGTGCGATTGATGCCGGGATTCTGGTTTGTGGCGAATGCCATGAACTGAATCGCCAGGAGCCGGACAGTAACGCGCAAACCTGCACCCGCTGTGGTGCGGTGGTGCACGCCCGGCGGCCAAACAGCCTGGTGCGAACCTGGGCGTTGCTGATTACTTCGGCAATCTTGTACATCCCGGCCAACGTGTTGCCGATCATGACCGTCAGCGCTCTGGGGCAGGGTAGCCCGGACACAATAATGTCCGGCGTCATCACCCTGATGAAGCACGGCATGCTGCCGATCGCCGCGGTAGTGTTCATCGCCAGTATTCTGGTGCCGACTTTCAAGCTGGTCGGCATTGCCCTGCTGCTCTATTCGGTGCAGCGCCACCAACCGTTGTCGGCCCGGCAACGGATCCTGATGTACCGCTTCATCGAATTCATCGGACGCTGGTCGATGCTGGATATTTTCGTGATCGCCATTCTGGTGGCGGTGGTGAATTTCGGCAGGATCGCCAGTGTCGAAGCCAATCTGGGCGCCGTCGCCTTCGCCAGTGTGGTGATTCTGACGATGCTCGCTGCAGTAACCTTCGATCCCCGACTGATTTGGGATAACACGGAGTCGGATGACGACCATGAGTGATTTGCCTACGGCTAAAACCCGCCCAGCTTCGAACTGGTCGGCCATATGGATATTGCCCCTGATCGCCCTGGTGATTGGTGGCTGGCTTGGCTGGCAGGCCTATCGCGAGTCAGGTGTGAACATCCAGGTCCGCTTTGAGAGCGGTGAAGGTATCGTCGCCAACAAGACCGAAGTGGTCTTCAAGGGCATGTCGGTCGGTAAGGTGAAAGAGCTGGTGCTGGATGCCAAGGGCAGCAATACCGGGGTCATCGCCACCATCGAAATGAACAAGGAGGCCGAGCCGCACCTGAACACCGGTACGCGCTTCTGGCTGGTCAAACCGAGCGTTAGCCTGGCCGGGATCACCGGCCTGGAAACCTTGGTATCGGGCAACTACATTGCCGTCAGCCCGGGGCAGGGCGAGCCGACCAAGCGCTTCAAGGCACTGGATGAAGCGCCGCCGTTGTCCGACAGCGAGCCGGGCCTGCACCTGACCCTCAAGGCCGACCGCCTGGGTTCGCTCAACCGCGACAGCCCGGTGTTCTACAAGCAGATCCAGGTTGGCCGGGTGAAGAGCTATCGCCTCGCCGAAGACCAGGGCACGGTCGAGATCAAGGTGTTCATCGAGCCGGCCTACGCCGACCTGGTGCGCAAACATACGCGCTTCTGGAATGCCAGCGGCATCAGCATCGACGCCAACCTCTCCGGGGTGAAGGTACGCAGCGAGTCGCTGGCCAGCATCGTCGCCGGCGGTATTGCCTTCGCCACCCCCGAGCACCGCAAGGACAGCCCGCCCACTGATCCGAACCTGCCGTTTCGCTTGTACGAAGACTTTGATGCGGCCCAGGCCGGGATTCGCGTCAAGGTCAAGCTGAGCGACTTCGAGGGCCTGCAGGCCGGGCGTACCCCGGTGATGTACAAAGGCATCCAGGTCGGCTCGCTGAAGACCCTCAAGGTTGATCCCGACCTGGCCAGTGCCATGGCCGAGCTGACCCTCGATCCGCTGGCCGAAGACTACCTGGTCGACGGTACGCAGTTCTGGGTGGTCAAGCCATCGATCTCCCTCGCCGGTATTACCGGCCTGGAAGCGCTGGTCAAGGGTAACTACATTGCCATCCGCCCGGGCGACAAGGGCGCGACGCCGCAGCGCGAGTTCGAGGCGCGAGCCAAGGCACCGCCACTGGACCTCAAGGCGCCCGGCCTGCACCTGGTGCTGTACAGCGACAACCTTGGCTCGCTGGAAGTCGGCAGCCCGATCCTCTACCGCCAGGTCAAGGTCGGTACGGTGCAGAGCTACCAGTTCTCGAAGAAGAGCAAGCGCCTGCTGATCGGTGTGCACATCGAGAAAGAGTACGCCGGCCTGGTCAACGGTTCGACGCGCTTCTGGAATGCTAGCGGCATTACCCTGAGTGGCGGCCTGTCGGGCATCCAGATCAAGAGTGAATCGCTGCAGAGCCTGATGGCTGGCGGTATCGCTTTCGACACACCTATCCCGAATGTGAAGCTCAAGCGCCGCATTCCGTTCTTCCGCCTCAATGAAAGCCAGGAAGCGGCCAACCGCAGCGGTACCACGGTGACCATCCGCGTCGATCGCGCAGACGGCCTCAAGGTTGGCACGCCTGTTCGCTTCAAGGGTCTGGATGTCGGCAAAATCGAACAGGTCGACCTGACCAATGATTTGCAGGCGGTGCTGCTCAAGGCGCGGATTACCGAAGTGCCGGAGCGCATTGCCCGCGAAGGTACGCAGTTCTGGGTGGTCAAGCCGGCCCTGGGCATCGTCAAGACCGCCAACCTGGAAACCCTGGTCACCGGCCAGTACCTGGAAGTGCAGCCGGCAGTCAGAAGCACCGGGCCGCAGCTCAACTTCAATGCCTTGCCTCAGGCGCCGGATTTCTCTGAGCGCGAAGCTGGCCTGTCGCTGGTGCTCAGTGCTGCGCGGCGGGGTTCGATCAAGCCGGGCGTACCGGTTACCTACCGCGAGATTCCGGTCGGCAAGGTCACCGGCTTCGAATTGGGCCAGACCGCCGACCGGGTACTGATCCATATCCTGATCGAGCCCAGGTATGCAGCGCTGGTGCGTGGCGGTAGCCGTTTCTGGAACAGCAGCGGCTTCGGCTTCGATATCGGCCTGTTCAAGGGCGCGACGGTGCGTACCGAGTCGCTGGAGACCCTGATAGAGGGCGGCATCGCCTTCGCCACGCCAGACGGCGAGAAGATGGGCAATCCGGCGCGGCCGCAGCAGACCTTCGCCCTGTTCGACAAGGCCGAGGATGAATGGCTGCAGTGGGCACCGAAGATTCAGATTGGTAAGTAGTCGCTAGCCATCGCGGGTCAAGCCCGCTCCTACACAAACCTGTAGGAGCGGGCTTGACCCGCGATGCTTTTCTGCCCGCAACCCAAATCACAGGCAATAAAAAACCGACCCTAGGGTCGGTTTTTCAACAAGCATGTCGCTTAGGCAGCTGCAGCTTCTTTCAGCGCCTTGATGTGGCCATTCAGACGGCCTTTATGGCGAGCAGCCTTGTTCTTGTGGATGATACCTTTATCGGCCATACGGTCGATAACTGGAACAGCCAGAGTGTAAGCAGCTTGCGCTTTTTCGGCGTCTTTTGCGTCGATGGCTTTAACTACATTCTTGATGTAGGTACGAACCATGGAACGCAGGCTGGCGTTGTGGCTGCGACGCTTCTCAGCCTGTTTTGCACGTTTTTTGGCGGAAGGTGAGTTGGCCACCGTCGAGCTCCTCGAAAGACTTGGTAAATAGCAAACAAAATAGGCCGCGAATCATGCCGATGAGTTGATCGGTTGTCAAGGGCACTTGCATGGTTCCGCTGAGTGGTCGTTCTGTACAAGGGAGTGATTCCCTTCTGCGGTACGACCTGTAAACTCGGGAGCTTTTGCTCTGCTTGCGTTGCGGCGCGGAGTATCGCACAACTGGGCGCGTTGCGGCACAGCCCTTTATCCTCAGGCGTGAAAAACTTTCGATGAATCTTCTTAAATCCCTGGCCGCGGTCAGCTCCATCACCATGATCTCGCGGGTGCTGGGCTTTGTCCGCGACACCATCCTGGCGCGGGTATTCGGTGCCGGCGTGGCCACAGACGCCTTCTTCATTGCCTTCAAGCTGCCCAACCTGCTGCGGCGCATCTTTGCCGAAGGCGCGTTTTCCCAGGCGTTCGTGCCGATTCTGGCCGAATACAAGACCCAGCAAGGCGAGGAGGCGACCCGCACCTTCATCGCCTATGTCAGTGGCCTGCTGACCCTGGTGCTGGCCCTGGTCACCGCCCTGGGTATCCTCGCCGCGCCCTGGGTGGTGTGGGTAACAGCCCCAGGCTTTGTCGACAGCACAGAAAAATACCAGCTGACCACCGACCTGCTGCGGGTGACCTTTCCTTATATATTGCTGATCTCGCTGTCATCGCTGGCCGGCGCCATCCTCAATACCTGGAACCGCTTTTCGGTGCCGGCCTTCGTGCCGACCCTGCTCAACGTGGCGATGATCGGCTTTACCCTGTTCCTCACGCCATATTTCGACCCGCCGATCATGGCCCTGGCCTGGGGCGTGCTGGCTGGCGGCCTGGCGCAGCTTCTGTACCAGCTGCCGCACCTGAAGAAGATCGGCATGCTCGTGCTGCCGCGCCTGAACCTGCGCGACAGCGGTGTATGGCGAGTGCTCAAGCAGATGCTGCCGGCGATCCTCGGGGTTTCGGTAAGCCAGATCTCGCTGATCATCAACACCATCTTCGCCTCGTTCCTGGTCGCAGGTTCGGTGTCGTGGATGTACTACGCCGACCGCCTGATGGAGCTGCCTTCCGGAGTGCTGGGTGTAGCCCTGGGTACTATCCTGCTGCCCACCCTGGCCAAGACCTACGCCAACCGCGACCGGCACGAATACTCGCGGATCCTCGACTGGGGCCTGCGCCTGTGCTTTTTGCTGGTGCTGCCGTGCACCCTGGCCATGGCGATCCTGGCCGAGCCGCTGACCGTGGCGTTGTTCCAATACGGTAGATTCAGCGCCTTCGATGCGGCCATGACCCAGCGTGCGCTGATTGCCTATTCCCTCGGGCTGCTGGCGATTATCCTGGTCAAGGTCCTGGCCCCTGGCTTCTACGCCCAGCAGAACATTCGTACTCCAGTGAAGATCGCCATCTTCACCCTGGTCTGCACCCAGCTGTTCAACCTGGCCTTCATCAGCCACCTGCAGCACGCCGGCCTGGCCCTGGCCATCAGCCTCGGCGCCTGCCTGAACGCCGGCCTGCTGTACTGGAAGCTACGCCAGCAGCAGTTGTTCCAGCCACAACCGGGCTGGGCCAAGTTCCTCGCCAAGTTGGTGGTGGCAGTGCTGCTGATGTCGGCGGTGTTGCTGGTTGGCATGCACTACATGCCGGCCTGGGCCGAAGGGCAGATGCTTGAGCGCTTTCTGCGCCTTGGCGCGCTGATCCTGGCCGGAGTCGTGACCTATTTCGGCTGTCTGCTGCTGTTCGGATTCCGCCCGCGTGACTTCGCCCGCAAGGCGTTGCATTAAGGCGTAACGGCGGTCAGACGTCGGTTTTACACATTCCACGCCACGGGGTGACGCTGCTGCCTGTCGTCAGCGCCCGGGTGTGGTTATAATCGACCACTTTATGAGCAAGAAGCGCGTTATGCAGCTGGTTCGAGGCCTCCACAACCTGCGCCCCCAGCACCGGGGCTGTGTCGCCACTATTGGCAACTTCGACGGTGTTCACCGCGGCCACCAGGCAATCCTGGCGCGCCTGCGTGAGCGAGCGGACGAGTTGGGCGTGCCCAGCTGCGTGGTGATTTTCGAGCCACAGCCGCGTGAATACTTTGCCCCCGACACTGCGCCCGCACGCCTGGCGCGCCTGCGCGACAAGGTCGCCCTGCTGGCCGCCGCCGGTGTCGACCGGGTGCTGTGCCTGGCGTTCAACCAGCGCCTGAGCAAGCTCAGCGCCGCCGAGTTCGTCGACACCATCCTGGTCGATGGCCTGGGCGTGAAGCACCTGGAAGTGGGCGACGATTTCCGCTTTGGCTGCGACCGGGTTGGCGACTTCGACTTCCTCGAGCAGGCCGGTATCCTTCAGGGCTTTACCGTCGAAGCGGCGCAAACCGTCGAACTCGATGGCCTGCGGGTCAGCAGCACGCAAGTGCGCGATGCCCTGGCCAATGCCGATTTCGCCCTGGCCGAGCGTTTGCTGGGGCGGCCGTTCCGCATCCGCGGGCGCGTGCTGCACGGGCAGAAGCTGGCCCGCCAGCTGGGTACTCCGACAGCCAACATCCAGCTCAAGCGCCATCGGGTACCGCTTACCGGGGTTTACCTGGTCAGCGTCGAGGTCGATGGCAAGAACTGGCCGGGCGTCGCCAACATCGGCGTACGGCCAACTGTTTCAGGTGATGGCAAAGCCCACCTGGAAGTACATCTTCTGGATTTTGCCGGCGATCTCTATGGCCGGCGTCTGACGGTGGAATTCCACCACAAGCTGCGTGAAGAGCAGCGATTCGCCTCCCTGGAGGCGCTGAAGTCGGCGATCGATGCGGATATCGCCGCCGCACGTGCCCATTGGCACGGTCAACCGCTAACGAAGAGCCTGAAATGACCGACTATAAAGCCACGCTAAACCTTCCGGACACCGCCTTCCCGATGAAGGCCGGCCTGCCACAGCGCGAACCGCAGATCCTGCAGCGCTGGGACAGCATTGGCCTGTACCAGAAGCTGCGCGAAATTGGCAAGGATCGTCCGAAGTTCGTGCTGCACGACGGCCCGCCCTACGCCAACGGCAAGATCCACATCGGTCATGCGCTGAACAAGATTCTCAAGGACATGATTGTCCGCTCCAAGACCCTGTCCGGTTTCGACGCCCCGTACGTCCCGGGTTGGGACTGCCATGGCCTGCCGATCGAGCACAAGGTCGAAGTGACCCACGGCAAGCACCTGAGCGCCGACCAGACCCGCGAGCTGTGCCGCGCCTACGCCGCCGAGCAGATCGAAGGGCAGAAGACCGAGTTCATCCGCCTGGGTGTGCTGGGCGACTGGGACAACCCATACAAGACCATGAACTTCGCCAACGAAGCCGGTGAAATCCGCGCGCTGGCCGAAATGGTCAAGCACGGCTTCGTGTTCAAGGGCCTGAAACCGGTCAACTGGTGTTTCGATTGCGGTTCGGCCCTGGCCGAAGCCGAGGTCGAGTACGCCGATAAAAAATCGCAGACCATCGACGTCGCCTTCCCGGTGGTCGATGAGGCCAAGCTGGCCGCCGCGTTCGGCCTGGCTTCGCTGGCCAGGCCTGCTTCGATTGTGATCTGGACCACCACGCCGTGGACCATCCCGGCCAACCAGGCGCTGAACGTCCACCCGGAGTTCAAGTACGCCCTGGTCGATACCGGCGACAAGCTGCTGGTGCTGGCCGAAGAGCTGGTCGAGTCGTGCCTGAAGCGTTATGCGCTGGAAGGTTCGGTGATCGCCACCGCGCCAGGCTCGGCGCTTGAGCTGATCAACTTCCGTCACCCGTTCTACGATCGCCTGTCGCCGGTATACCTGGCCGACTACGTCGAGCTGGGCGCCGGTACCGGTGTGGTGCACTCCGCGCCAGCCTACGGTGAAGACGACTTCGTCACCTGCAAGCGCTACGGCATGGTCAACGACGACATCCTCACCCCGGTGCAGAGCAACGGCGTGTACGTGCCGTCGCTGGAATTCTTCGGCAGCCAGTTCATCTGGAAGGCCAACCCGGCCATCGTCGAAAAACTCTCGGAAGTCGGTGCGCTGATGCACACCGAAACCATCAGCCACAGCTACATGCACTGCTGGCGCCACAAGACCCCGCTGATCTATCGCGCCACCGCGCAATGGTTCGTCGGCATGGACAAGCAGCCCGACAACGGCGACACCCTGCGCAAGCGTGCGGTCAAGGCCATCGAAGAGACCAAGTTCGTCCCGGCCTGGGGCCAGGCGCGCCTGCACTCGATGATCGCCAACCGTCCGGACTGGTGCATCTCGCGTCAGCGCAACTGGGGCGTACCGATCCCGTTCTTCCTCGACAAGCAGTCCGGCGAGCTGCACCCGCGCACCGTCGAGCTGATGGAAGAAGTGGCCAAGCGTGTCGAGAAAGAAGGCATCGAAGCCTGGTTCAAGCTCGACGCCGCCGAACTGCTCGGTGACGAGGCCGGCCAGTACGACAAGATCGCCGACACCCTCGACGTCTGGTTCGACTCCGGTACCACCCACTGGCACGTGCTGCGTGGCTCGCACAGCATCGGCCACGAAACCGGCCCGCGCGCCGACCTGTACCTGGAAGGTTCCGACCAGCACCGCGGCTGGTTCCATTCCTCGCTGCTGACCGGTTGTGCCATCGACAACCACGCACCGTACCGCGAGCTGCTGACGCACGGCTTCACCGTCGACGAGAACGGTCGCAAGATGTCCAAGTCGCTGGGTAACACCATCGAGCCGCAGAAGGTCAACGACACCCTGGGTGCCGACATCCTGCGCCTGTGGGTTTCGGCCACCGACTACTCCGGCGAGATGGCGGTTTCCGAGCAGATCCTGCAGCGCAGCGCCGACGCCTACCGGCGTATCCGCAACACCGCGCGCTTCCTGCTCTCCAACCTGTCCGGCTTCGACCCGGCCCGCGACCTGTTGCCGGCCGAAGACATGCTGGCGCTGGACCGCTGGGCGGTCGACCGTACCCTGCTGCTGCAGCGCGAGCTGGAAGAGCACTACGGCGAATACCGCTTCTGGAACGTCTACTCGAAGATCCACAACTTCTGCGTGCAGGAGCTGGGCGGCTTCTACCTGGACATCATCAAGGACCGTCAGTACACCACTGGCGCCAACAGTGTTGCCCGTCGTTCCTGCCAGACCGCGCTGTACCACATCAGCGAAGCGCTGGTGCGCTGGATCGCGCCGATCCTGGCGTTCACCGCCGACGAGCTGTGGCAGTACCTGCCGGGCGAGCGCAACGAGTCGGTGATGCTCAACACCTGGTATGAAGGCCTGAGCGAGCTGCCGGAAGGCTTCGAGCTGGGTCGCGCCTACTGGGAGCGGATCATGGCCGCCAAAACCGCGGTCAACAAGGAACTGGAAAACCAGCGTGCGGCCAAGGCCATCGGTGGCAACCTGCAAGCCGAAGTCACCCTGTTCGCCGACGACGCCCTGAGCGCCGACCTGAACAAGCTGGGCGACGAGCTGCGCTTCGTGCTGATCACCTCGGCGGCCAGCGTTGCGCCATTCGCCCAGGCGCCAGCCGATGCGGTCGAGACCGAAGTCCCGGGCCTGAAGCTGAAAGTGGTCAAGTCCGGCCACGCCAAGTGCGGTCGTTGCTGGCACTTCCGCGCGGACGTCGGCGCGAACCCGGAGCACCCGGAAATCTGCGCCCGTTGCGCCGACAACATCGGCGGCAAAGGCGAGGTGCGCCACTATGCCTAACCCTGGTGTGGGGCGCTTCGGGCGCCTCAGCTGGCTGTGGCTGAGCGTGCTGGTCCTGGTCCTCGACCAGGCCAGCAAGTTCTACTTCGAGGGCGCGCTGAGCCTGTACCAGCAGATCGTGGTCATTCCCGACTACTTCAGCTGGACCCTGGCCTACAACACCGGTGCCGCCTTCAGCTTCCTGGCTGACAGCTCCGGCTGGCAGCGCTGGCTGTTCGCCCTGATCGCCATAGTGGTCAGTGCCGTGCTGGTGGTCTGGCTCAAGCGCCTGGGGCGCAACGAGACCTGGCTGGCCGTCGCCCTGGCACTGGTGCTGGGTGGTGCGCTGGGCAATCTGTACGACCGCATCGTGCTCGGCCACGTAGTCGACTTCATCCTCGTGCACTGGCAGAACCGCTGGTACTTCCCGGCCTTCAACCTGGCCGACAGCGCCATTACCGTGGGTGCGGTGATGCTGGCGCTGGATATGTTCAAGAGCAAAAAGTCCGGAGAACCCGTCCATGACTGAGACCCGTATCGGCCAGAACACCGAAGTGACCCTGCACTTCGCACTGCACCTGGAAAACGGCGACACCGTCGACAGCACCTTCGACAAGGCGCCAGCGGTGTTCAAGGTCGGCGACGGCAACCTGCTGCCGGGCTTCGAAGCGGCGCTGTTCGGCTTCAAGAGCGGCGACAAGCGCACCGTGACCGTCAACCCGGAAAACGCCTTCGGCCAGCCAAACCCACAGAACGTGCAGGTCATGCCGCGTTCGCAGTTCCAGGACATGGAGTTGTCCGAGGGCCTGCTGGTGATCTTCAACGACGCCGCCAACGCCGAATTGCCCGGTGTGGTGAAAGCCTTCGATGATGCCCAGGTGACCATCGACTTCAACCATCCACTGGCCGGCAAGACCCTGAACTTCGAGGTGGAAATCCTCGCGGTCAAGGCCCTGTGAGCCTGGAGCCTGCCATGCAAATCAAACTCGCCAACCCCCGTGGCTTCTGTGCCGGTGTGGACCGGGCGATCGAGATCGTCAATCGTGCCCTCGAAGTGTTTGGCCCGCCGATCTACGTGCGTCACGAAGTGGTGCACAACAAGTTCGTGGTCGAAGACCTGCGCGCGCGCGGGGCGATTTTTGTCGAAGAACTCGACCAGGTGCCGGACGACGTCATCGTCATCTTCAGCGCCCACGGTGTTTCCCAGGCCGTGCGCCAGGAAGCGGCGGGGCGCGGCCTGAAGGTATTCGACGCGACCTGCCCACTGGTCACCAAGGTGCATATCGAGGTGGCGCGCTACAGCCGTGACGGCCGCGAGTGCATCCTGATTGGCCACGAAGGCCACCCGGAAGTCGAAGGCACCATGGGCCAGTACGACACCAGCAACGGTGGCGCCATCTACCTGGTCGAAGACGAGGACGATGTTGCCAGCCTGCAGGTCAACGACCCGGACAAACTGGCCTTCGTCACCCAGACTACGCTGTCGATGGACGACACCAGCCGGGTGATCGATGCCCTGCGCGCGCGCTTCCCGAATATCGGCGGGCCGCGCAAGGACGACATCTGCTACGCCACCCAGAACCGTCAGGACGCGGTCAAGCAACTGGCCAATGAATGTGATGTGGTCCTGGTGGTCGGCAGCCCGAACAGCTCCAACTCCAACCGCCTGCGTGAACTGGCCGAGCGCATGTCGACCCCGGCCTACCTGATCGACGGCGCCGAAGACCTGCAAAAAAGCTGGTTCGATGGCGTTGAGCGCATTGGTATCACCGCCGGTGCTTCGGCCCCCGAGGTGCTGGTGCGTGGCGTGATCGAACAACTGCGTGCCTGGGGTGCCACGGGCGCCGAAGAGCTTGATGGCCGCGAAGAGAACATCACCTTCTCGATGCCCAAAGAGTTGCGCGTACGTTCACTGATCTGACCCGCCGGCCGCGCACAGCGGCTGCTCGCCGGGCTCTTCGCGCAGGCTGACCCGGCCTGTGTGCGCCAGTACCACCCGGTACTGGCTGAAGGGCTCGGGGCGCTGGCAAATGAACAGCGTCCCGGCCTGAAACGCTCCCCCCGCGTGCAACGGCACCCCCAGCCCACTGAAGCGCACCTGCCGGGCCACCGGTTGATTGCCGACGATGCTTGCCCGCTCAAGCCGCTGCTCGTACAGCAACTGTAGGCCATCCTGCTCGACGACCATGCGCCAGCCATTGCTCCAGTTGTCTTCCAGCGCCTGCAGGCGAACCACCTGGTTGCGCAGCAAGGCCTCGCTGCGTGCGGTGCGCAGGGCCTGGGCCAGGTCCTTTGCGGCGGCGTGCTGTTGTAGCCCGCTGCTCATGGTGTTGTAGGCCGGCAGGCTGATGTGCGTGAGCATCCCCACCAGCGCCAACGCGAACATCATTTGTATCAGTGTTACGCCCTGTTGCTTCACCGTGCATTCCTCCCTGGAAGTGCTTCTATAGAGTCAGGCCGGCGGACAACAGCGTCCAGTCGGCCGGGTTGGCAAAGGGCTGGGGAAAAGTCGCAGGAGGGATGGCGCCATGGATGGCGGACGGCAACAAGGAATGAGCTTGCTCGAAGTGCTGCTGGCCATGCTGGTGCTGGGGCTGGGTGTGTTTGCTGCAGCGGCTGCGCAGGTACGGGCGCTGCAGGCCACCGACAGTGCTTTGCACAGTACTCAGGCGGCGTATCTGCAGCATGGCGCGCTCGAACAAGCGCGCATCAACGCAGGGCCAGGCCGATGACCCGGCAAGCCGGCGTCGGCCTGGTCGAAGTGTTGCTGGCCCTCAGCCTCGGCTTGGTGCTGCTGCTCGGTGTCAGCCGCTTGTTTCTGGCGGCCACTTCGAACTGGCAGGCTCAGGGCATCGCCGCACAACTGCAGGAAGACGCGCGCCTGGCGTTGCAGCGCATGGCCCAGGATATTCGCATGAGCGGCATGTTCGGCTGCTTGCGTGCGGATGCAATCAGCCATGTGAACCCGTCCTCGGCACAGGCGTTTGCCCAACCGCTGGAGGTAATCCGCGCAGCGGACGGCCAATTGCAGCAATTGAGCCTGATCAGCGCCGAAGTCGCTGGCGCCGGTGGGCGGCCGAACTGGACGCTGGTCACCGATTGCATAAGCCAGGCGCGGGTCTATCTCGATGTCCAGGCGGCGCCGGCCGGGCACTTCGCGATACCGATACGACGCCAGACCTATCGCGTTGATGGCACCAGCCTGATGCTCGGCAGCGGCGCCAGTTATGCGCCGCTGATCGACAACCTAGGTGAGCTGCGCGTCGACATTATCAGCCGGAGTGCCACCCGCATCGCCGGACTGCGCCTGAGCCTGACCTTGCTTGACCCGCTGGCGCGGGTAAGGCCGCAGCAGTATCAACTGACAGTGGCCCTGCGCAATGGCTAGGCCCGGCAGCCAGCGTGGGGTGGTCCTGCTGGTCAGCCTGGTGCTGCTGGGGCTGTTGGCTTTGCTCGGCGTCTCGGCGATGGTCAGTGCCACCTTGCAGGGGCGCATGGCCGGCAACCTGCAAGCAGCCTTGCACGGCCTCGAGCAGGCGGAGCAGGCCTTGCTGCTGGGAGAGTCGACCGTCGTCGGCGTGCTGCCATGCTCGTACTGTTTACCGCCGCCGGAAGCTGCACGGGTGCGGGCGCCTGGCGTCTACCGCGGCGAAGGGCCGACCTCCGGCCTGAGCTGGCAAGGCGGCGCCAGCGGCTTCCACCTGGTACAGAACCTTGGCCAGAGTACCCACGCCGCGCACTGGCCTGCCAACCTGTCCGTTACCTTGTACCGGATCACCGCCGTCAGCCACGCCGGGGTAGGGCGCAGCGTGCTCGAAAGCGTTTATGCACAGGCTGTAGAAGAGGGCGCCCAGCCACCCAGGCGCATTCTCTGGCGCCAGCTTCACTAGGAGTTCGACTTATGTCCACCCTGCAGAAAGGTTTGAGCCTGATTGAACTGTTGCTTGTCGTCGCCGTGGTCGGCATTCTGGCGGGCATTGCCTATCCCAGCTACAGCGAACAGGTCCGCAAGGCCGCACGCACGGAAATCGCCGGGTTGCTGTTCGAAAGCGCGCAACTGCTCGAACGTCACTATGCCCGCAGCGGCCAGTACGCCGACAGCGAAGCCCTGGTCACCCCATTGGCGCCCGGGACCGAGCACTACCGGCTGCAGGCCGTTCGTCTTTCGACGTCATTCACCCTTACCGCCCGGCGCATTGGCGGTGGTTTGATGAACAGTGACCGCTGCGCCGATTTCGAACTCGACCAGGCCGGTGTGCGCCGCAATCCCGGCGCCGTTGATGGCGGCCGCGGCTGTTGGGGTGGCTGAGGTTTACTTCAGACGTTGGATCAATACATGACCAAGCAAGTAGTGATTGTCGGTGGCGGGGTAATCGGCCTGCTGACAGCGTTCAACCTGGCGGCCGAGGTCGAGCAGGTGGTGCTGTGTGACCGTGGCGCGCTCGGCCAGGAGTCTTCCTGGGCTGGCGGCGGCATCGTCTCGCCGCTGTACCCGTGGCGCTATAGCCCGGCGGTAACGGCCCTGGCGCATTGGTCGCAGGATTTTTATCCACAGCTGGGCGAGCGCCTGTTCGCCAGCACCGGGGTTGACCCTGAAGTGCACACCACCGGCCTGTACTGGCTGGACCTCGACGACGAAGCCGAAGCCCTGGCCTGGGCCAAGCGCGAAGGACGGCCGCTAAGTGCTGTGGATATCTCGGCGGCCTATGACGCGGTGCCGGTGCTGGGTGGCGGTTTCCGCCGCGCCATCTATATGGCCGGGGTTGCCAACGTGCGTAACCCACGCCTGGTCAAATCACTCAAGGCCGCCTTGCTGGCGCTGCCGAACGTGAGCATTCGCGAGCAGTGCGAAATCACCGGCTTCAGCCGTGAGGGCGAGCACATCACCGGGGTCGAGACTGCAGCCGGGCCGATTCCGGCCGATCGCGTGGTGCTGACGGCTGGCGCCTGGAGCGGCGACTTACTGCGGCCATTGGGCCTGGAGCTGCCGGTGGAGCCGGTGAAAGGGCAGATGATCCTGTACAAGTGCGCCGAAGACTTTTTGCCGAGCATGGTGCTGGCCAAGGGGCGTTATGCGATCCCGCGGCGCGACGGGCATATTCTGGTGGGCAGTACCCTGGAGCATGCCGGTTACGACAAGACCCCGACCGACGAAGCGTTGGAAAGCCTCAAGGCATCGGCGGTGGAGTTGCTGCCGGCGCTGGCCGACGCCACCCCGGTGGCCCATTGGGCGGGGCTGCGGCCGGGTTCGCCTGAGGGCATTCCGTACATCGGCGAGGTGCCGGGCTATGCCGGGCTGTGGCTGAACTGCGGGCATTACCGCAATGGCCTGGTGCTGGCGCCGGCGTCCTGCCAGTTGTTTGCGGATTTGTTGCTGGGGCGTGAGCCAATCATTGATCCGGCGCCATATGCACCGGCTGGGCGGGTGGCTGCTCTTTAGGGCTCATCGCGGGGCAAGCCCGCTCCTACAATCTGGTAGGGGCGGGCTTGCCCCGCGATGCAGGCGCCGCGCAATCAGCGCTGCGCCCCAGGCCCCTGCTCCAGATGCGCCTGACTGCAATACCACTGCGCCCCGCGATGCAGCGCCCGGTCACTGGGCAAATGCACGCCGCAATGGGCGCAGCGGACCATCTTCAGCGGGTCTTCGAGGCTGTTGTTTTGCCCAGCAGCATTGCTGGCCTTGAACTTGCGCCACAACCAGAAGGCAGCAGCAATCAGGGCAATCCAGAAAAGTAGGCGAACCATGGTGTCCAGCTTTGTCAGTGAAGAGCCTTCAGTCTAGGGCTCGGGCATGAAAAAAGGGAGGCCTTGGCCTCCCTTTATCTTTTACACGATGGCTCAGTCGAACACACCGAAGGTCATGTAGCTGAACCAGGAGCGGTCTTCGTTGTTACCTTCCGCTTCGTGGTTTTCTTCTTCGATGACGTCACCGTTGGCATCTTTAGGCAGCAGCTCTTGCGGGATCGCGTCCTTGGCGTCCTGGTACTGCTTCACCACGTCCTGGTTGGCACGGGTTTCACCCGGCGGCAGCGGCGGGGCGGTATTGATCAGGCCCAGGGTGGCCTTGGACAGCCACGAGCGGTTGTCGGCTTCGTTCTGCTGCGGCACGAACTGGCCATCGACCAGGCTCGGGTGGTCCGGGTAGTTGAGCTTGAGGGTTTCCAGGCTGGTGGCCGCCAGTTCGTCCAGGTGCAGACGCATGTAGGCTTCGGTCATCACCGCCAGGCCGTCGCCGACCGATGGGGTTTCCTGGAAGTTCTCTACTACATAGCGGCCACGGTTGGCGGCAGCGACATAGGCCTGACGGGTCAGGTAGTAGTCGGCCACGTGGATTTCGTAGGAAGCCAGCAGGTTGCGCAGGTAGATCATGCGCTGCTTGGCGTCAGGCGAATAGCGGCTGTTGGGGAAGCGGCTGGTCAGCTGGGCGAATTCGTTGTACGAGTCGCGGGCAGCGCCCGGGTCACGCTTGGTCATGTCCAGCGGCAGGAAGCGCGCCAGCAGGCCGCGGTCCTGGTCGAACGAGGTCAGACCCTTGAGGTAGTAGGCGTAGTCGACGTTCGGATGCTGCGGATGCAAGCGAATGAAGCGCTCGGCGGCAGACTTGGCAGCCTCCGGTTCGGCGTTTTTATAGTTCGCGTAGATCAGCTCGAGCTGGGCCTGGTCGGCGTAGCGGCCGAACGGATAGCGCGATTCCAGAGCCTTCAGCTTGCTTGTGGCGCTGGTATAGCTGTGGTTGTCCAGGTCGGCCTGCGCCTGCTGGTACAGCTCGGCTTCGCTCAGGTTTTCGTCGACGACTTCCTTCGAAGAACAAGCAGCGGTCAGTCCGAGGATGGCGATCAGCAGCAGGTGTTTCACTTGCATGGCGGCTTGCGTCCCTATGACGGCCGCTGTCTTGGGCGTGGCCGTCCTGTTATGATGAGCACCCCGATGCAACCCTCGGGGCAAAAGACGTCGTATTTAACCACAAGCGCGCAGTCGAAACCAAAGGCTGTGCCGCCCGCTGATTCGAGCATGTCCGAGATCATTCAACTTCGCGCAGAGGTGCCGTCCGAATTGGGCGGGCAACGCCTCGACCAAGTCGCCGCCCAATTGTTCGCTGAGCACTCGCGCTCGCGCCTGTCCACCTGGATCAAGGAGGGGCGCCTGACGGTCGATGGCGCTGTCCTGCGTCCGCGCGATATCGTCCACGGCGGTGCGCTGCTGGCGCTCGATGCCGAGCAGGAAGCCCAGGGCGAGTGGGTGGCCCAGGACATCGAGCTGGATATCGTCTATGAAGACGACCACATCCTGGTGATCAACAAGCCTGCCGGGCTTGTGGTCCACCCGGCTGCGGGCCACGCCGATGGCACCCTGCTCAATGCCCTGCTGCACCACGTGCCGGACATCATCAACGTGCCGCGCGCCGGTATCGTCCACCGCCTGGACAAGGACACCACCGGTCTGATGGTGGTGGCCAAGACCATCCAGGCGCAGACCCAGCTGGTTGCCCAGTTGCAAAGCCGCAGCGTCAGCCGCATCTATGAATGCATCGTGATCGGTGTGGTCACGGCCGGCGGCAAGATCAACGCGCCGATCGGTCGCCACGGCGGTCAGCGCCAGCGCATGGCGGTCACCGAAGGCGGCAAGCCTGCGGTCAGCCACTATCGCGTACTGGAGCGCTTCCGCTCGCACACCCACGTGCGGGTCAAGCTCGAAACCGGGCGTACCCACCAGATTCGCGTGCACATGGCCCACGTCAACTTCCCGTTGGTCGGCGACCCGGTCTACGGCGGGCGCTTCCGCATTCCGCCAGCGGCCAGCCTGACCATGGTCGACGCGCTCAAGACCTTCCCGCGCCAGGCCCTGCATGCACGCTTCCTGGAGCTCGATCACCCGGTGACCGGCGAGCGCATGGGTTGGGAATCGGCGCTGCCGGACGACTTCGTCTGGCTGCTGTCGCTGCTCAAGCAGGACCGCGAGGCGTTCGTCGGATGAGCGAGCTGACGCAAGCGCTGCTGTTCCCGGACTGGCCTGCGCCAGCCCGGGTGCGCGCCTGCGTCACTACGCGCAGCGGCGGGGTCAGCCTGCCGCCCTATGAAAGTTTCAACCTCGGTGACCATGTTGGCGATGCGCCAGCAGCGGTGGCCGAGAACCGCCGGCGCCTGACCGCCGAGTTCGGCATCCAGCCAGCCTGGCTCAAGCAGGTGCATGGCGTAGTTGTAGCCGATGCCGACCCTGGCGTTATTGCCGAGGCTGATGCCAGCTACAGCGATACCCCCGGCATTGCCTGCACGGTCATGACCGCCGACTGCTTGCCGGTGCTGTTCTGCGACCGCGCCGGCACCCGCGTAGCCGCCGCCCATGCGGGCTGGCGCGGGCTGGCCAACGGTGTGCTGGAGGCGACCCTGAAGCGCTTGGCACTGCCGCCCGAAGAGGTGCTGGTGTGGCTGGGCCCGGCGATTGGCCCGCAAGCCTTTGAAGTCGGCCTTGAGGTTCGTGACGCGTTCACGACCGTTCATCCGGAAACTGCCCAGGCCTTCGTGCCCGGTGCCCAGCCCGGCAAGCTGATGGCCGATATCTACCAGCTGGCCCGCCTTCGCCTTGCAGCGCGCGGCGTCAATGCCGTCTATGGTGGTGGCTTGTGCACCGTCAGCGACCCGCGCTTCTATTCTTATCGGCGCACCCCGCAGGGTGGCCGCTTCGCTTCGCTGGTCTGGCTGGCAGCGCGCTGACCTGGATCAAGCCCGCCTAGCTTGAATCTTCCAGAATCACCCTTATCTACAGTGGTATCTCTGGCAGGTTTTTCTTCATCAGGTGTGTCCATCGCTCCGACCTGCCCATAAAGGAAGGTAACCCATGCGAATAGACCGTTTGACCAGCAAGCTGCAATTAGCATTATCCGATTCCCAATCCCTGGCCGTGGGTATGGACCATCCGGCCATCGAGCCTGCGCACCTGGTGCAGGCCCTGATCGATCAGCAGGGCGGTTCGATCAAGCCGTTGCTGATGCAGGTCGGCTTTGACGTCAACAGCCTGCGCAAGGCGTTGAGCAAAGAGCTCGACCAGCTGCCGAAAATCCAGAACCCGACCGGCGACGTCAACATGTCCCAGGACCTGGCGCGTCTGCTCAACCAGGCCGACCGCCTGGCCCAGCAGAAGGGCGACCAGTTCATCTCCAGCGAGCTTGTGCTGCTGGCGGCCATGGACGAGAACAGCAAGCTTGGCAAGTTGCTGCTCAGCCAGGGCGTGAGCAAAAAGGCCCTGGAAAATGCCATCAGCAACCTGCGCGGCGGCGAGGCGGTCAATGACCCCAACGCCGAAGAGTCGCGCCAGGCCCTGGACAAATACACCGTCGACCTGACCAAGCGCGCCGAAGACGGCAAGCTTGACCCGGTGATCGGCCGTGACGATGAAATCCGCCGGACCATCCAGGTGCTGCAACGCCGGACCAAGAACAACCCGGTGCTGATCGGTGAGCCTGGCGTCGGTAAGACCGCCATCGCCGAAGGCCTGGCCCAGCGCATCATTAATGGTGAAGTGCCGGACGGCCTTAAAGGCAAGCGCCTGCTGTCGCTGGACATGGGCGCGCTGATCGCCGGTGCCAAGTTCCGCGGTGAGTTCGAAGAGCGCCTCAAAGGCTTGCTCAACGAACTGTCCAAGCAGGAAGGGCAGATCATCCTGTTCATCGACGAGCTGCACACCATGGTCGGCGCCGGTAAAGGCGAAGGCTCGATGGACGCCGGCAACATGCTCAAGCCGGCCCTGGCCCGTGGTGAACTGCACTGCGTCGGCGCCACTACGCTGAACGAGTACCGCCAGTACATTGAAAAGGACGCAGCGCTTGAGCGGCGTTTCCAGAAGGTGCTGGTAGAAGAGCCGAGCGAAGAAGACACCATCGCCATCCTGCGTGGCCTCAAAGAACGTTACGAGGTGCACCACAAGGTGGCGATCACCGACGGCGCGATCATCGCCGCGGCCAAGCTCAGCCATCGCTACATCACTGACCGGCAGCTGCCGGACAAGGCCATCGACTTGATCGACGAAGCGGCCAGCCGCATCCGCATGGAGATCGACTCCAAGCCGGAAGTGCTCGACCGCCTGGAGCGCCGCCTGATTCAACTGAAGGTTGAGTCCCAGGCGCTGAAGAAAGAGGACGACGAGGCCGCGCTCAAACGCCTGGAGAAACTCACCGAAGAGATCGCCCGGCTCGAGCGCGAGTACGCTGACCTGGAAGAGATCTGGACCTCGGAAAAAGCCGAAGTACAGGGCTCGGCGCAGATCCAGCAGAAAATCGAGCAATCGCGTCAGGAGCTCGAAGCGGCCCGGCGCAAGGGCGACCTCAGCCGCATGGCCGAGCTGCAGTACGGGGTGATCCCGGACCTGGAGCGCAGCCTGCAGATGGTCGACCAGCACGGCAAGGCAGAAAACCAGTTGCTGCGTAACAAGGTGACTGAAGAAGAGATCGCCGAAGTCGTGTCGAAGTGGACCGGCATCCCGGTGTCGAAGATGCTCGAAGGCGAGCGGGAAAAACTGCTGAAGATGGAAAGCCTGCTGCACGAGCGGGTGATCGGCCAGGAAGAAGCCGTGATGGCAGTGTCCAACGCCGTGCGCCGTTCGCGTGCCGGCCTTTCGGACCCGAACCGCCCGAGCGGCTCCTTCCTGTTCCTCGGCCCGACCGGTGTCGGTAAAACCGAGCTGTGCAAGGCGCTGGCGGAGTTTCTCTTCGACACTGAAGAGGCCATGGTGCGCATCGACATGTCCGAGTTCATGGAGAAACACTCCGTGGCTCGCCTGATCGGTGCACCACCAGGCTACGTAGGGTATGAAGAGGGCGGCTACCTGACCGAAGCCGTGCGGCGCAAACCTTATGCGGTGGTGCTGTTGGACGAGGTCGAGAAGGCCCACCCTGATGTGTTCAACGTTTTGCTGCAGGTGCTGGAAGACGGTCGCCTGACTGACAGCCACGGGCGGACGGTGGATTTCCGTAATACCGTGATCGTCATGACCTCCAACCTGGGCTCTTCGCAGATCCAGGAACTGGTGGGTGATCGTGAAGCACAGCGTGCGGCGGTGATGGATGCCGTGGGTTCGCACTTCCGGCCGGAGTTCATCAACCGGATCGACGAAGTGGTGGTGTTCGAACCGCTGGGTCGCGAGCAGATTGCCGGCATCACCCAGATCCAGCTCGGCCGCCTGCGCAGCCGTCTGGCCGAACGTGAGCTGAGCCTTGAGCTGAGCCCCGAGGCGCTGGATAAACTGATCGCCGTCGGTTACGACCCGGTCTATGGCGCACGGCCGCTGAAACGGGCGATCCAGCGCTGGATCGAGAACCCGTTGGCGCAGTTGATCCTGTCGGGCCAGTTCCTGCCAGGCAGCGCCATCACGGCGAAGGTCGAGGGCGAAGAGATCGTCTTCGCCTGAGTTTTCGGCGGGTTACGCTAAGGCCTCGAATTTCGAGGCCTTTTTTCTTTGCATTTTTTCTCGAGTGCTTGTAAAGTGCGCCCCGCTGTATGTCGCCCCGCAGCTTCCCGGCAAAATTGGGAATCTGAAAAAAAGTTGCAAATCAGTAAGTTGAATGCAAATTAGGGGTTGACAAGGGTTTTGAAGGTTGTAGAATAGCGCGCCTCAGAGACATGAACGCAGCGATGCACAAGGTCGAAGAGTTCGAAGCGGTAGTGATACAGCACTCGAAATTGCAGCACTGTTGTAATTGAAATTGATAGTTCCGCGATAGCTCAGTCGGTAGAGCAAATGACTGTTAATCATTGGGTCCCAGGTTCGAGTCCTGGTCGCGGAGCCAAATTTCAAGCCGGGGTATAGCGCAGTCCGGTAGCGCGCCTGCTTTGGGAGCAGGATGTCAGGAGTTCGAATCCCCTTACCCCGACCATCTTAGGGTCGTTAGCTCAGTTGGTAGAGCAGTTGGCTTTTAACCAATTGGTCGTAGGTTCGAATCCTACACGACCCACCATTTTTGAATCCGGTACGCTGGGTTCAAATCTTAAAAGGTTGGTTTGCCATTAGCAGCCAGCCATAAAAAAGGCACCTTAATCGGAGCCTTTTTTTTTACCGGGGTATAGCGCAGTCCGGTAGCGCGCCTGCTTTGGGAGCAGGATGTCAGGAGTTCGAATCCCCTTACCCCGACCATCTTCAGAAAGAAGGGCACCTTGCAAAAGGTGCCCTTTTTTCGTTTCTGCGCCCTGGCTGATACTATCCGGCTATTTCCTGCAAAGGAGTTGCGCCGTGCCCCTGAAAACCTCCGTGTACATCGCCACCAGCCTCGATGGCTTCATCGCCCGTGAGAGCGGTGAGCTGGACTGGCTGATGGTTGCCACCAGCTCCAGTGACGATCACGGCTATGCGGCGTACATGGCCACCATCGACACCCTGGTCATGGGCCGCAACACCTTCGAGAAGGTCCTGACCTTTGGCGAGTGGCCGTATCCGCACAAGCGCGTGGTGGTGCTGAGCAGCACCTTGCAGCAGGCCGATATGCAGCATGGCGTTGAAGTGCACCCGGGGCCGGTCGCCGACCTGGTCGAGCACCTGAATGAAACAGGCGCCAAGGGCCTGTACCTCGATGGCGGGCAGGTGATTCAGAGCTTTTTGCGCGAAGGCCGGCTGGATGAACTGACCATCACCCGCATACCGGTGTTGCTGGGCAGCGGCATCCCGCTGTTTGGGGCCCTGGCGAAGGACGTGACGCTGCAGCATATGCGCAGCACCACCTTTGAAAGCGGCTTTGTGCAGAGTACTTATCGGGTACTGAAATAAACAATGCCGACGCCATCGCGGGTCAAGTCGGGTCGCCGCACCGCCGCTCCCACAGAAACACCGCCATACCTGTGGGAGCGGCGGTGCGACGCCTCGACTTGACCCGCGATGAGGCCCTCAAAGCCAATACAAAATCAGTGCAGCTTCAACCGCGGCTCAGTCCCGCGACCAATCCGGCTGCCGAGCATCAGCATCAGCGTACGGAAAGTCCCATACAGCGCCATCTGGTGCATGCGATACAGCGACACATAAAACATCCGCGCCAACCAGCCCTCGAGCATCACGCTACCGGTCAGGTTGCCCATCAGGTTACCCACCGCCGAGAAGCGCGACAGCGACACCAGCGAGCCGTAATCCCGGTACGCATAAGTCGGTAACGGCTTGCCTTCCAGGCGCGCCTTGAGCCCCTTGGCCAGCAACGACGCCTGCTGATGCGCAGCCTGTGCCCGTGGCGGCACGTTACGGTCGCTACCCGGTTGCGGGCAGGCAGCACAGTCGCCAAAGGCGAAAATGTTGTCGTCCAGAGTAGTCTGCAGGGTAGGGCGCACCACTAGCTGGTTGATGCGGTTGGTTTCCAGGCCGTCGATGTCCTTGAGGAACCCCGGCGCCCGAATACCCGCCGCCCACACCTTGAGGCTGGCCTGAATCACCTCGCCATTGCTGGTGCGCAGCTCATCGGCCGTCACTTCGCTGACCGCCGCGTTGGTCATCACCGTTACACCGAGTTTTTCCAGGGTCTTGTGCACCGGCACGCTGATGCGCTCCGGCAGGGCTGGCAGCACCCGCGGGCCGGCTTCGATCAGGGTGATGTGCATGTCTTTTGGCTGGATACGATCCAGGCCATAAGCCGCCAGCTCGTGGGCCGCGTGATGCAGCTCGGCGGCAAGCTCGACACCGGTGGCACCGGCACCAACGATGGCCACGCTGATTTTTTCATGGGCCTGATCACCTGCGTGGGCACGCAGGTAATGGTTGAGCAACTGCTGGTGGAAACGCTCGGCCTGCTTGCGGGTGTCGAGGAACAGGCAATGCTGCGCCGCGCCCAGGGTGCCGAAGTCGTTGGTGTTGCTGCCCACCGCGATCACCAGGGTGTCATAGCCCAGGGTGCGCGCAGGCAGCAGCTCGCGGCCGTCTTCATCGAGGGTCGCGGCCAGCTGGATCTGCTTGGTTTCGCGGTCCAGGCCGCTCATGCGCCCGAGCTGGAACTGGAAGTGATTCCACTTGGCCTGGGCCACGTAGTTCAGTTCGTCTTCGGAAGAGTTGAGCGAGCCGGCCGCCACTTCGTGCAGCAGCGGCTTCCAGATGTGCGTCAGGTTGGCGTCGACCAGGGTAATGCTGGCGCTACCCTTTTTGCCCAGGGTCTTACCCAGGCGGGTCGCCAGTTCCAGGCCGCCGGCGCCGCCGCCGACAATCACTATACGGTGAGTCATGGAGATATCTCATAAGGTTTACGGAATTCGGGTCTTGAGTGGTAGGCCGCACGGGGCGGGCGTTGTGGGCGAGCGCAAGGCAGCTCATAGCACCAGTTGACTCAAGAGGCGGCTCAACAAGCCGAGCGCAACCGTTACGGCCACCACCAGCACAAGGAGCAGCCAGGGCCGGAAAGGCTTGCGCTCGACTTGGTGCTGAGGGGCTTGCAGGTATTCATCGACACGACGCTGGTCATCGGGATTCAGGCGGCTGGTCATGAGGGCCTCGTCAGATAGACGCTTGTGACTGTGGGAAAGCTACAGTGTTCACTGTAGTTGCTCGAAGGTCGCCCATCTTTCAGTCACTTGGCTGTCTTTATAACGAATGATTGCGCTTTGTATCACCGGCGCAGAATTTATGCCATCGGGCTTTGGCAGGGGGCCAGCTCAGAGGCTGATTCCGACATCAAAAACGATGCTGCGCCCCAGATTGCCACGCAAGAAATCCGGCGCATCGGGGTGGGCGAACAGCACCCGGGCGAAGGTCGGGCCCACCAGCGACAACGAGCGCCAGCCCTGGCGCAGGTATTCGGTGGGTGGCGGGAAGTGGCTATTGAGGTCGAGCACTTCGCGCTTGAGGCTGGCGAAGGCAATGATGTCCAGCTCGCTCAGGTCGAGGCCGCGTTCCTGATAGTTGTGCGATTTTTTCCGCAGGGTCGGCGCCAGGCGCTGCAGCAGTTCCTGGGCGCTGATCCGCCGTGGCCGGGCCTCGCGGCGCACCAGCTGGCTCAACGAAAAGGCACTGCGCCGGCGCTGCAGCTCTTCGCGCCACTCGTCGTTCAGGCGCCGGCCCTCATCGAGGACAAAAAACACCTCGAAGGCGGCATCGCGAAACAGCACGTCAGGCGGCTCTTGCCCGGCGGCGGCAAAATCTTCGCTGCGGTAAGGAATATTCAGGCCTTGCAGCAGGCGCTGGCAGACCCAACGCTCACGTTCCCATTTACGGGCATTGGATAGAAACGCATTGGCTTGTTCGGCCTGAATGGTGAGCAGGCGCAAGTAGTCTGAGTCGTCCATGGGCACAAGCTTAGCGTTCAATTGAGCTTTGCAGGAAATGTCTGCAAGCCATTGCTGCAACGCCGGGCCAGCGCCTAGACTGCGCACCCGTTGTGGGCTCAGTGAATATCAGGGAAGAAACATGAGCGTAGTGAAGATGGGCGGCATATTCGGTTCTGGCACGGTGGTCTGTGCCCTGGTGGTGTACGGCGTGGGCTTTTTGTTCTGGACGCCTACCGTGCCCTACGACACCCCGGATGGCCGCTATGTAGTGCTCAAGGAGGGCGACTCAGCGCCCTACAGCGTCAAACTCATCGACCATCGCGGCGCAGAAGATGAAATCGTGCGCAGCTACGCCGAGTTCAACCCCAAGGTACTCAGCGTCATGCCCGGCGATTACCGCTTGCGTCTGACCCTGAACGAGTTCGCTTGCTACGGCGCCTGGGCCGATGTGCAGGTGTCGGCGACCACCGTCAGCGTGGTCGAGCTGCAGCGCAACCCGAGTTGCCAGCCAGCAGACTGGCTGGTTGAAGGCGCGGTGTTCCGCCTGTTCGAGGCGCCCAAAGCACCGGCGGAGGCTGATCAAGCCAGCCCCGAGGTGTAGACTGCCCCCAGGTCTATTGCCTTACTCGCACAAGGGTTATTTGCCGTGATCAGTGCCGCCGTACTTTCCAGCCAGACCCTGACCATCGCCTGGGTCGCCTACGTACCCGTGCTGATCTGGGCGGTGGCGCGTACCCGCTGGCTGGAACTGTTCGCTGACAGCCGGCGCCAGCACTTGCTGTTTGGCACGGTGTTCGCCTTGTTTGCCCTGTGGCTGGTGCGCCGCGACTTCGACACCGGGGTGTCGTATCACTTTATCGGCATGACCGCCGTCACCCTGCTGCTGGACTGGCCGCTGGCGATTGTCGGTGGCTTGCTGGCGCAGCTCGGCCTGCTGGCGCTGGGGCGTCAGGACCTGGCGGCGATGGGGGTCAATGGCCTGCTGCTGATCGGCCTGCCGGTGCTGGTCACCGAGGTGTGCGCGATCCTGGTGGAGCGAGCCCAGCCGCGCAACCTGTTCGTCTATATCTTCTGTTCAGGCTTTTTTGCCGCGGCGCTGTCGGCACTCTTGTGCCTGCTCGGTGGGCTGGGGTTGCTGTGGATGGACGGGCGGTTCGTCATGCCGGAGTGGATCGAGGACTTTATCGGCTACCTGTGGCTGATCATCTTCCCCGAAGCCTTCATCAACGGCATGGTGGTCAGCGCCCTGGTGGTGTTCTGCCCGGAGTGGCTGGAGACCTTCAACCGGACCCGCTACCTGCAGGCCCCGTGGAAGGATGACGACCCCGAGCGCTGAGGCCTCAGTGACGCGGGTCGAGCTCGCCGGAGAACAGCTCGTCTTCGGCATCCGGAGCGACCGGAATCTTGTGCTCTTCCGAGGCCCAGGCACCCAGGTCGATCAGCTTGCAGCGGTCGGAACAGAACGGCCTAAACGCGCTGGCGGCGCTCCATTCCACAGGGGCGCCACAGGTCGGGCAATCTACGGTCGTTGGTTGGCTCATGCTTGGCCTCCTCGCAAAGTCAGGTAAAAGTGGTGCAGGCGGTCGACCTCCGAATGCAGCCAGGCCAGGTCGCGGTCGTTGACGATCACGTCGTGGGCGTGGCTAAGGCGTTGTTCACGGCTGGCCTGGGCCTTGAGGATGGCCTGCACCTGCTCAGTGCTGGTCTGGTCGCGCAGCAGGGTGCGTTGCACCTGCAGTGCCTGCGGCGCATCGATCACCAGTAGGCGGTCGGTGCGTTTGTACTGGCCAGACTCGACCATCAACGGCGAAACAAACACCGCATAGGGCGACTCGGCCTTGGCCAGGTAGCTGAAGATCTCCTGGCCGATCAACGGATGCAGCAGCGCTTCGAGCCACAGCCGTTGCTGCGGGTCGGCGAAGATCAGCTCGCGCAGGGCCGCGCGGTTGAGCTGGCCGTCTTCGAGCAGCACCCCCGGGCCGAAACGCTCGACGATACTCGCCAGCGCCGGGCGGCCCGGCTCGACCACCCAGCGCGCGGCCTGGTCGGCGTCGACCAGGTGCACACCCAGCTCGACAAAGCGCTGCGCGGCGGCGCTCTTGCCACTGCCGATGCCGCCGGTAAGGCCGAGAATCCAGGGGGTGAAAGCAGCGGTGGTCATCAGAATCCGGAATATTTCAGATAGGAAGTGGTTATTTGACCACCCCAGAGCAGCGCGATCCAGCCCGCAATGGCCAGATAGGGACCAAAGGGGATCGGCGTGCTCGCCTGCTTGCGCTGCAGGCGCAGCATAACCAGGCCGATCACCGCCCCCAGCAGCGACGACAACAGCAAGGTCAGCGGCAAAATCTGCCAGCCGCCCCAGGCGCCAAGCATGGCCAGCAATTTGAAATCGCCATAGCCCATGCCCTCTTTGCCGGTGACCAGCTTGAACACCCAGAACACCGACCACAGGCTCAGGTAACCGGCCACCGTGCCCCACAGGGCATCCTCCAGCGGCACGAACAGCTCAAAGGCATTGGCGATCAGCCCCAGCCACAACAACGGCAGCACCAGGGCATCGGGCAACAGATGGTGCTCGATATCGATCAAGCTCATGGCCAGCAGGCCCCAACTCAGCACCATCAGCGCCAGGGCCGCAGCGGTAAAACCCAGATGCCAGGCGGCAAACAGCGTCAGCGCCCCGCAGGCAACCTCCACCAGCGGGTAGCGCGGGCTGATGCGCGCCTGGCAAGCGGAACAGCGCCCGCGCAAGGCCAGGTAACTCACCACCGGTATGTTTTCCCACGGGCGAATGCGGTGGGCGCAATGCGGGCATTGCGAGGGCGGTAAAAACAGATCGAAGCGCGGCGCTTGTGCCTCGCTGGGCAACGCCAGCACCTCACGGGCCTCGGCCTGCCATTGGCGTTCGAGCATGATCGGCAGGCGATGCACCAGCACATTGAGAAAACTGCCGACAATCAGCCCGAGCAACAGGGCGAAGCTCAGGTACATCAGTGGCTGGCTGGCCAGGGTGTTCAACAGGTTCATGGTCAGATCACATTGCCCAGCTGGAAGATTGGCAGGTACATGGCGATCACCAGGCTGCCCACCAGCAACCCCAGGATCAGCACGATCAACGGCTCGAGCATGGCCGTGAGGGTGTCGATCAGGTGGTCGATGGCCTGTTCATAATGGCTGGCGATCCTGGCGAGCATATCGTCCAGCGTGCCGGCTGTCTCGCCAATGGCGCACATCTGCACCACCAGCGCCGGGAACAGCCCGCTGATACGTAACGCCACGTTCAAGGCCAGGCCACTGGCAAGGTCGTCGCGCACCTTGTGCACCGCCTGCTCATACAACGGATTGCCGCAGGCCCCGGCAACCGGCCCCAGCGCCTCCACCAGCGGCACCCCGGCGGCAAACGAGGTCGACAGGGTGCGGGCAAAGCGGGCGAGGGCGGCGTGCCGGAGCAGGCTGCCCAGCACCGGCAAGCGCAGCGCCACGCGCACCAGCCACAAACGCACCCCAAGCTTGTGCCGATAAGCCCAAACCAGCGCACTACAAGCGCCGCCAAACGTTATCAACAGCCACCCAAGGTGCGCGCCCAACCACTGCGACAAATTGATCACCTGTTGAGTAAACGCCGGCAGCTCGGCACCAAAACCGCCGAACAACGACTGAAAGCGCGGCACCCACCTCCAGCAATAACAACGCCGACACTCCAAAGCCCACCAGCAACACCAGCAGAGGATAGGTCATGGCTTTTTTCAGCCGCATGCGCAGGGCCTGGCGTTGCTCCTGCAGCGCCGCCACCTGGGCCAGCACCGTCTCCAGGCTGCCGGACTGCTCACCGGCGTCCACCAGGTTGCAGTACAGCCGATCGAAGTACTGCGGGTGGCGGCGCAGCGCAGTGGCCAGGCTGCTACCAGCGGCGATATCGGCCTTGATCGCCCCCAGCAGGCTGGCCAGCGCCGGGTTGGTGCTGCTCTGGGCCACTACATCCAACGCCTGCAACAGCGCCACCCCGGCCTTGACCAAGGTGGCCAGCTGGCGGCTGAACTGGCTCAGCGCCTTGCCATCCAGTGGCCGCCGCCATTGCCACAGTGGCTGGCGCACACTGGCGATACGCCCCGGGCGAATCCCGCGCTGGCGCAACTGCGCCCTGATCAACGCCGGGCTGCGCGCCGCACTCTGGCCGCTGATCAAGGCACCCTGGGCGTTAGTGCCTTGCCAGCTGTACATCCGGTTGCTTTCGGTCATCGCCACATCCTTGTTGCGCTGCCTTGCACAAGCCTGGTAACAGCTCCAGGCCCCGAGTGGCGAGCAGGGTTGCCCGCCGCCCACTAGAGTAGTCGAGCCAGAGCGACCGAATGACCGTCACGGGGTGACAAAAGGTGTCTGTTCGGGCCTACTGGCGCGCCTGCTGGCGCCGCACCACTGCGGCCGGCATGAACTGATTTTGTGAGGGAGAGTGTCCATGAAAGGGCAACGCGGTATTACCTTGATCGAACTGATGATCGTGGTGGCGATCATCGGCATTCTGGCGACCATCGCCTTACCGATTTACACCAACAGCCAGGTCCGCACCAAAGCCACGGCGGCCCTGGTAGAAATTTCTGCGTTGAAGACCGCCTTCGACCTGCGCCTGAACGAAGGCAAAGACATCGCCAACGTCGCCGCCCTGGGCGGCCAGGAGCGCACCGCCCACTGCGCCATCGCCGCCAGCGGCACCGCGGCCACGGGCGTGGGCAGCATCGTCTGCACCCTGATCGACGCCCCGGCCATCGCCACCGACAAAACCATCACCCTGACCCGCGCCGCAAGCGGCTGGGCCTGCACCAGCACCCTCAACGAAGACCTCGCCCCGGCAGGCTGCAAAGCCCTCTGAAACAGACGCAATTGCTGTTAATAAACAGTGATTTGCGTAAGCGATCCGGCAGTGGTAGCGTTATCGCCACGCCGGTGTAGCTCAGTCGGTAGAGCAGCGCACTCGTAACGCGAAGGTCGCAGGTTCGATTCCTGTCTCCGGCACCAGAGTTGTCGATAGTGTTCAGTTACTCTATCGGGCTGATGAACCGCCTTCGGGCGGTTTTTTGCTTCTCGGGGCGGCTGAATCGCTAACCCTAGTGGGAAGCTTGTCTCAGAGGATGCAACGGATGCCCTTTACGGCCGATGAGCAGCGGATTTGGGATGATGCGATAGGCTTCGCGAGGAGCAACAAGAAGGCTATCGGACGACGTTTGACGTCAGTGGATATCTATCCGGCTGAAGAGGAGCCCGTCTCGGTTTTCATGTCAGGATCTCCGGGTGCAGGCAAGACCGAGGCGTCGATTGCCTTGGTGACCCTCTTCTCCAATTCTGCGATCCTGCGCATAGATCCAGACGAACTGAGAGGTGAGTTCCCTGAGTACAGGGGAGGGAACGCCTACCTTTTCCAAGGCGCCGTCTCGATACTTGTTTCCAAAATTCTCGACTTCGCGCTGGATAGAAGGCAGTCTTTTTTGCTCGACGGCACTCTGTCGAATCTCGACGTTGCGAGACAAAATGTCGACAGGTCCCTGGCCAAAGGACGATATGTCCAGATCCTCTACGTTTACCAGAATCCCTTGCTGGCCTGGGAGTTCGTGAAAGCGCGAGAGCAGGCTGAAGGCCGGCGGATCCTCGTGGAGTATTTCGTCGAGCAGTATTTTGCGGCGCGTGACGTCGTGAACAGGCTTAAGCTAGAGTATGGAAAAGACATCCACGTCGATCTCCTGCTGAAGCACATCGACAATTCGGACCGCCTATACAAGGCTGGGGTCGAAAAGATTGACTACCATATCCCCGAGCGCTTCACCCGCGAGCAGCTGGTTGCCGCGATTGGGAACGCAATGCCCTAGGAGCTACCCATGAACCCGTTCAAGTCACGTTCTGAGAAGGTCAAAAGCCCCTTCGCTGAGTTCATTCGCAATGCGAAATCTGACGAGAAGAAGCGTATCTACAGCACTGTCCTGATTGAGGCGACCAAGCGTCAAAATGAAATCATGGTTGCAGCGCAAGTGAAGGACGCTTGATCCGCAGTGCGTTACAGGAGGCCCGGCTAAAAGCCGGGCTTTTCTTTGGCCAGGAGCAAATGATAGTTGATGTGGCTGGCTGCGGGCACCGTCAACCTCGTCAACTGTCAACCATCGTCAACCGGCAGCCGCTAGCAAAGCGGCGCGGGTTCCCGACCCCGTGCTAATAGAAATTTTGCAGGGGCCCGGAGTTGAAGGTGGTCAGAAGTCTTATCTTAGTGCTGGCTGTCGGTGCTCAGGTTACGGGAGCCGATCAGGTGTCCTAGTATCTGCCGGGGCTGGCCATCATGGCCACCATAAGAGCGAGGGAATACGCGATGCAAATGGTCCAGGTCAGATCATCCGCTATTGCTGCCGTTGGTTACGACGCTACGACGCGGAGAATGAAGATCACATTCAAGCAGGGTCGCACATACGATTTCTGCGGGGTACCGCCAGAGGTGCATCAGGGCCTGATGAATGCAGGCTCAGTTGGTGCTTACTATGATCGGGTAATCAAAGACAGGTATCAGTGTTGACCGTCGAGGACTCAGGTGCGGTCACTGGCAGGTAGTTTTCGATTTACGGATACGTTGGGCGACTATTTTCTTTAAACCTCAGTATTTGCTGGTCTGAATTGCCAAGATTCGACTCCTGTCTCCGCACCAGATATCTGATTTCTAGCTGTCTGAGGCCTCTACGAAATACCCAACAAATCCTGCCTTGTGCGGGCTTTGTTGTTTCTGGTTTTTTCTGATGTCCTGTTGTCTCTCTGCTGGTCCAGGGATTGAGTATGGATGTTCAGGTGGTACCATAGATAAGTGTTACGGATAATGGAATTCATGGAGTGTCCAGTGTGAAAAAATGGAGGTTAGTATTAATCGGTACAGTTTCGCTGTTCCTCGCAGCCTGCGAGAAAGCACCCTCTTATGAGTTCGAGGGCACATACTTCATAACTGAAGGTGAAGACTGCAAGATTCCGGCAAGTGCGGAAGACAACGAGAAATATTTTTTAGAAATAACCAAGCAGGTAAACACTGGAAGCGTGTCGTACTCCGCCAAGCTCCCATCAGTTGCAAAAGCCGAAATGCCCATTATTAGCGTGCAAAACGCCTCGCCAAGCAAAGACAATGAACTCACGTTCAGCTTCACTCACGCCAAGGTGCCCGGCGCCGTGCCGGGGAGCTCAAAGATGAGCTTCGAAATTTCTGTAGTTCCTAATAAGAACAAGGAAAACCATCTATGGCTAACTAAACAAAAGGCCATCATGGTTCGGGACGAGAAAGTATCCGAGTACGACGTTCTCGATAATTTGAGAAGATTTTTCGAACTCGGGAAGGCCGGCGCTTGCTTGAGGAAGGGAACAGCGGAGGGCTGAGTGCAACAGGGAGGCGGTGTTGGCGAGGATAACCAAACTTGCTCAACCTCGCCCGCCACCTTTTGGTCATTCGCCAAACAGCGCCTTGGTGTATTTTTTGGAGACGGCCCCGGATCGCTCCCCGTTCGCGCCGTAGTACCGATCCTCGCGACATAGCCGCTCTTTCACGTCGCAGAATATCCCGTTAACGAAGGTGAATTCGGTCAGGTCAACGTCACTCGATGTGAATACGTCGGTCGTCGCTGCCTTCTTGCCTAGGTACTTTTCCGTTAGCTCGCGGGAGATGCCTTTGTCATTGGCGCACACGTAACGGTCGCAGAGTACGCCCGATGCAGGCGTTTTCAGTGCGGTTCGCTGTTTGGCCTGTGCGGGCATCACGCCCACGGCCAGCAGCAGCGCCAAAGAGAACAGTAGAGGTGATTTATTCATACTCATTGGACTTCGTTCAGTGGGTTTCAGATTTACGCAAGCCACGGCGCTGCAGGTTAGCAGACCATGTTAAGGCAAAGAGGTTTCTGCGAGACCAGGCGATTCATTTGCCGTCGCCAAATCCTCGATCAATGCCTTCGCCATCCCACTGAGAAAATGAGCCGCACAAGTCATCGCTTCATCTTCTTCAATCATCACGTGATGAGTCAGCTTGCTCACGCAGCCCATCAACAAAGCTGCCTGTTCCAGCACAAATTCCACACTGTGCCCTGGCTCAACCCGAAACAGTCGTTCGGTGGTCTTCCCGCCCGGGCCTTCGCCGAAGGTGCCGACGCCTATCGTTTTCAGAACTGAAGCACGATCTTCGCTCATCCATACCTCCCAAAGCAGGCAGCCAGCATTGCCGAAGCAACACTGGCGCTCTTCTGAAATTGACCTCAGTGCTTCAACTGAACCTTGCTCAAAGCCACTTCAATCAAGCTTCGGGCGTGTTCAATCTCGTGCATGGTGGCCAAGGTCAGTACCTGCTCAGGCGGCCTGGGATGGAGCAGCACGGTCTGCTGAGCAATAGTCAGCGCACGGACCAAATATCCGGACGTCTGGACGAGAAGGTCTTCAAGGGATTGGTTGGGATGATGCGGTGGGTCTGGGACGATTTTTAACATGGTGTCTCCCCGGTGAATGGAGTCGCCACGAATCTGCTGTCAAACAAATGGGTGGCAACTGTACGCGGGTTGACAGACCGAACACCGGAGAACTCGGCGCACACGAAGGTGCCCCACGTACAATCGCCATAAAGGCTTGCACATGTCCACGGTGTAGTCGGCCTGTCAAAACCGGTCGCTGAAATTGCCAACGACCGGCCGAGACTAGTGTCCTCCCGGGACCACTGCAATGCTTTGAAAGCGGCAAAAGTATGATTGGGAAATGGACTACATGGAATCAGGAAATTCTGAAGATTTCCGCCGTTAAAGTACCGTTCTCGCGACTATTCGTTACAAATCCACGCTCCACGCTGGTGACCCTGCCATCACCCAAGCCATCATAGGAGGTCACCGCAACCTGGCCTGTCCAGGCGCTGCGTTTTATACGAAGGGCAACGAGAGCCCTCTTTTTCTGCTGGGGCGATGGATGAAACAAGGGCGAGTGTGGGCGCTGATGTTGATGGTTGCGGTCTTGTCGGGCTGCGCCACGGCGCCGCCGAGGGATCAGAACAATCTGTGCAATATCTACCGCCAGTACCCGGACTGGTACGAAGATTCGCTGAAGATGCAGCAGCAGTTCGGCACGCCGCAACATGTGGCGATGGCGATCATGAAGCAGGAAAGCAGCTTCGTCTCCGATGCGCTGCCGCCCCGCGACTACTTGCTGTGGGTAATTCCGTGGGGGCGGGTGAGTTCGGCCTATGGTTATGCACAGGCCCAGGATCCGGTCTGGGGTGAGTACAAATCCGGCACCGGCAATGGCGGCTCGCGGGATAACTTCGATGACGCGGTGATGTTCATCGGCTGGTACACCGCCGGCACCCAGCGTCAGTTGGGGATTTCCAAGTGGGATACCTACAATCAGTACCTGGCCTATCACGAAGGGCGCGGAGGTTTTAGTCGTGGGACTTATCGCAGCAAGCCGTGGCTGATGCAGGTGGCGCGCAAGGTGGAGGCGCAGTCGCGGGTCTATGGCGCCCAGCTCAAGGCCTGTCGCCAGGAGCTGGAAGATGATCGCGGTTGGTTCTAGACCGTTCGGCGCAGCAGCGGGCGGGTCTTGATCAGCCCCGCCGCAAGGGCCGCCAGAATCAGGGCAATGGCGATGCCTTCGTTGCGCTCGATGTGGTGGCCGAGCATGACGATGGAGCCGGCGATGCCGAATATCGGGATCAGCAACGACAGCGGCGCAACGGTTGAAACCGGGTATTCGCGCAGCAACAGGTTCCAGCCCCAGTAGCAGAAGTGCGTCGCCGCGTAGACCTGGAACAACAGCGATAGCAGGGCGATGCCCTCAAGGTGGCTGGCCAGGGCGGTGAACGGCGCGCTGCCCTGGCTGAGCCAGGTGAGCAGCAGCAAGGGGATCGGCGGGAAGAGGCTGGCCCACACTACAAAGGCAAACATCTCACGCACTTTCGAGCGTTTGATGATGACGTTGCCAACGCTCCAGCTGAAGGCGCTGACCAGCAATACGCTGTACCCCACGGTCGTCGCCTGGCCGGGGCTGCTGGCGATAATGCAGAGCAAGCCGAGGGCTGCGAGTAGCACGCCAACGCACTGGCCAAGGCTCATGCCTTCGCGAAACAGCAGCACGCCCCAACCCAAGGTGAAGAAGGCACTGAACTGGATCAGCAGGGCAGCGGTGCCGGGTGGCACGCCCAGGCTGATCCCTAAGTTGATCAGCGCCCACATTGCCACGCCGAAGATCAAGCCATAGGCGGCCAACCAACCCAGGGCCACGGGCGGGCGTTTGATGAAGAATACCCAGGGTAGGGCGGCGAGGCCGAAGCGCAGGGCGGTAAGCAACAGCGGGTCGATCTCGGCCAGGGCCAGTTTGCTGATGGGGAAGTTCAGGCCCCAGACGGCGGTCACCAGCACGGCGAGCAGCAAGTGTTTTGGTTGCATGGTGTTGTTATCCACAGGCGGGCAGGGCGCCACTATGCGCAATGCAGGCGCTGGCCCGCTTGCGTTATCGGGTCGCAGGCCGGTAGATTCGGGCCATGATTGAAATTGACCCGTCTGAACACATTCCCCGCGATGTAGTGGTGACCGCCGTTGATTATGCCGATGGCCATCACTTCGCGCTGCATACCCACCAGCGCGGGCAGTTCGCCTACGCGGCCTGTGGGGTGATTACCGTGTTCACCCGCCAGGGCAACTGGGTGGTGCCGCCGCAACGGGCGATCTGGGTGCCGGCGCAGGTGCCCCATGAGATGGTCATGAGCGGGCCGGTGACCATGCTCAACACCTATATCAGCAACGAGGCGGCGGCACGTTTGGCGCTGCCGGGGTTGTGTCAGGTGTTTGATGTGTCGGCGTTTTTGCGCCAGTTGCTGATTCAGGCAGCAGACGTGCCGGCGCTGTATGCGCAAGAACAGCGCGACGGTCATTTGATGGCCTTGCTGCTACACGAAATCGCCAGCATGGCGCCGCTGTCGCTGAATGCGCCGCTGCCGGATGATCCGCGCCTGGCCCAGGCGTGCCAGCGGCTGTTGCAGCAACCCTCGCTTGACGTGAGCATCGATGACATGGCCCGGCAGGTGGGCCGGAGCCGGCGTACGTTTACCCGGCTGTTTCGTCAGCAAACCGGTATCAGCTTTGTCGAATGGCGCCAGCAGGCATGCCTGTTGGCAGCGGTGGTGCGCCTGGGCAATGGCGAGCCGATCACCCGGGTGGCGGTGGACCTGGGCTATAGCAGCCCGAGTGCGTTCACCAGTGTGTTTCGCAAGGTGCTGGGAGCGGCGCCGAGTCGGTATTTCAGCAAGGATGCGCTATGAATCATGAAGCACAGGTGCAGCAGATTATCTCGACCGATACGCGCCGCTGGCAGGTGCTTGAGGTGGTCCGGCGCCTGGATCTGCCGGACTGCTGGATCGGTGCCGGATTTGTGCGTAATGCGGTGTGGGATTATTTGCACGGTCGTACGCCGTCAGCGCTGACCGGGGATGTGGATGTCATCTGGTTTGATCCGGCTCGGGCAGACGCTGCCGAAGACCAACGCCTGGAAGCGACGTTGCGCGTGCTGGCTCCCGGCATCGACTGGTCGGTAAAAAACCAGGCGCGCATGCACAGCCGCAACGGCGATGCGCCCTACGGTTCATCCGCCGAAGCAATGTCCTTCTGGTGTGAAACGGCTACCGCCATTGGGGTACGGCGTACTGCCGATGACAGGTGTGAAGTGTCGGCGCCTTTGGGGCTTGATGACTTGTTCGCGCTGCTGCTCAGGCCGAGTCGGCGCTTTGTGATGGATAAGCGGCAGGTTTATGAGGAGCGGATTGCGGGTAAGGCGTGGTTGAGTAAGTGGCCACGGTTGCGGTGTGTTGGCTGATGTCCTTTTGTGGGGTGGCTGAGTCCCTGCAGAAAGCGAAAACCCGATGAAAGCTGGTGGGATCATTTCTCGCTGGGCTCGTACTCGGGTTTTATAGCTTTCGCGGATAAGCCCATCCATGAAATAGTACTAGTGCCATGGAGAGCCAATCTATGAGTGGGTAATCACCCGATGAATAGTTTTGAATTCTAAGGTAGGTGTATTTTTCATGGTTCACCAGATAGAGGTAGCAACTGCTGAAAAAGACATTGCAGGTCAAGGAGATGAGGAACTTTGTCCAGCCTAGGTCAGCCCCAGTGAAGCGCTTCTTTAATAGAAGTGCTAATGAAATGCCCAGGGTTGCAAACACGAAAAAAGCAGTAATTATCATTTTTAAATTCGTCGCATACTTTCTTGTTTGTTATGGCGTCGTTCATGATTTTAGTGGCTAGTGATACGTTTTCCAATTTTTTGAATGCGCGTACATAGGCCGTTTTCCAGAATCGGAAAGGGTGCAAGGTGAGGCGCGCTTCAGGTGGTGTTGGGCCTCATCTTCGCTTTTCTTTCTTGGGGTAGCTGAATCCATGAAAGAGAAATAGAAGTGGAGCGCACCAGCCAATAAATTGATAGTCTTCGATTATGTCGGGGCGGTATCCGAAATAAACAAAATGATCCTGTTTTGCGATTAAAAGATAGCAAACCCCAAAAAAGGCATTGTAAGCCAAGCAAAACAATAGCTTGGTCCAGCCTAAGGATGGCCCGGAAAAATGTAATTTTAAAAAAATAGAAGACGCAATGCCAATAATTGCAAATCCTATAAATGCTAATGGGATCATTTTTTTATTTCATCATGGATTTGCATTCCTGTGAGTATGTCAGCTATGACTTCGGAACCCAGCGTCCCTGCCCCCATATTTTTATAGCCCCGCTCGAAGTCAGATTTCAGGTAGCGAAATAAGCGCCAGGAGTCTTTCTTGAGAACATTTCTGCCGAAGCCGTAAGCCGATAAACCTAAGTCAATACTGTTGTATGCGATATTTCCTTCGCGATTTTGAAAGCCGGCCGTTTTAGCAAGGGACTGATATCCCTTACGGACCGGACCTTCGGTATCATTGCTTCTTGTAACGAGATTTCGCCCATTTTCATAAATGTTATTTGTTCCATGTGCCATAAGTGGCACTCCAAAAAATACACATAGGGATCCAACACTGGCGTAACAAATACCTCCGCCAGCTACGACCTGAGCGGTGCCAACAGCCACACCGAATCCTTTGAAAAATATCTCCTGCGACTGTTTGAGCAAACTCCGCTGCTCCTCCTGAATTTCTCTAAGCCCTTCCTCAGGGCTCAAGCGTCGCTGCTCGACATCATCGACCACGCGCTTGGCGTAGTACGCCAGCTCGCGGTTGAATTGCATGCGTACACCATCATCCTGAAGATGTCGGGCACTGATCGAGCAGGCGTAGCTGGTCAGGCGTGCGGCGGCGCTACTGACGTCCCATAGATCGTGTGAGCGCAGTTCAGGTTTTTTCTTCATTCGCTCCATTGCTTGTCCCCCCAAAAGGCATGACCGCTGGTGCCTGCCAGGTGATGAGTCCAGAAAATGTCGCGATAGCGGATGGCAAGGTGTTCCTGGGCATCCATGTCGTGCTGGAGAACCGCGTGGGGTACATCGATTCTCAAATCGACGACCATCCCGCCCCTGAGTTCTATGGTGTAGTACTTCTCATGGTGGCCGCTGGAAGAGATTCGAAAGAAGTTGATCAGGCACTTCAGCTCCTCTCGATTGGCCAGCGCCTGAGCCAGTAACGGTGATGCCTTGTCTATGTTTTTGCTGATGACAATCGGGCGGTGGGTGGCGTTCTGGGTGTTGCCGAGGTTGGAAAGGTTATGACTGTACGCCAGCACCATGATCTCGTCGCAATGCCCGGACTGATACTTGTTGCCCATTGAATCTGCGGTGGAGCAGCCAGCCGAGATCAACCCTTGCTGCCTGCCGGTGATGGTCATGTATCCATGATTGGCCATAAGCGTTACTCCCTGTAGTCAGAGAGCGCAGCCTAGATTCGAATAAGTTGATGGGTATGTAGGTCGTTTCCGAAAATTGTCGCTTTGGCCTGAAAGATTTACGCCCAGCCAAACAACTCACAAGCATTACCCGTACTCACCTCAGCCAACCGCTCAACCTCGATCCCCATGATCCCAGCCAGCGCCTGGGCAATCTGCGGCAGGTGCTCCGGGCTGTTGCGCACGCCGGGGAACATCACCGGGGGCATGTCTGGCGCGTCGGTTTCCAGCACCACGCTGTCGAGCGGTAACTGTGGCAGCACCTTGTGCAAGCGCAGCGCTTGCGGCCAGGTCGCGGCGCCGCCGAGGCCGAGTTTGAAGCCGAGCTTGTGGTACTCGCGGGCTTCTTCGACGCTGCCGGCAAAGGCGTGGATGATGCCGCCGCGCTTGAGTTTGTAGCGTTTGAGCGTGGCGATGACCACGGCGTGGCTGCGGCGCACGTGCAGCAGGGCGGGCAGGTTGCAGTCTGCGGCCAGTTGCAGTTGTGCTTCGAACAGCGCCTGCTGGCGTTCGCGGTCGAGTTCGGGCAGGTAGTAATCCAGGCCGAATTCACCGACCGCGCACAGCTGGCGCTCGCCCTGCAGGCGGGTCAGCCAGTCGCCCAATTCGACAAGGTGCTCGGGGCGGTGCTGGTCTAGGTAGACCGGGTGCAGGCCGAACGCGGCATAAAGTTGCGAGTCGCTGCGCACCAGGTCCCAGACCCGCTGCCAATTATCCTGATGCACCCCCAGCACCACCATGCGCTCGACCCCACCGGCCCGGGCGTTGGCCATTAAGGCCGGGCGGTCGGGGTCGAAGTCTGGAAAGTCCAGGTGGGTGTGGGTGTCGATCAGGCGCATGTTCAGGCCGGGAAGATTCGCTGTTTGAAGGTTCGACCGATGGCGTGCACGCCAGGTTGGTATTGCTTCTGTTCAACGGCGGCGAGGGCCAGTTTTAGCGCGGTTTCAGCGATTAGGCCGTGTTGCTGGGCCATGGCGTTGACCGGCAGCGGCAGAAAGTCGAGCAGTTGGTTGTCACCGAAGGTGCCCAGTTGCAGGCGGCGCGAGTCGGCCGGGCGCGCTTGCAGTACGTCGAACACGCCTTGCAGCAGCACGTAGGAAGTGGTCACCAAGGCGTCGGGCAAGCGGCCGAGGTCTTCGAGCAACTGGTTCATCAGGCGCTGGCCGCACTCGCGGCTGAAGGCTTCGCCTTGCAGGCGGCTGACGTTACCGCTGAAGCCTTCCAGGGCCTGGTCGAAACCACCGGCGCGGGCCTGGCTGACGCTCAGCTCCGGGCGCGCGCCGATCAGGGCGATGTGCGCAGGCTGGGTGGCCAGCAGGCTGCGGGTCAGTTGCTGGCTGGCGTTGCGGTCGTCGCTGACGATCGAGCAGAAGTGCGCGGGGTCGAGGCTGCGGTCGATGGCGATGATCGGCATGCCCTTGGCTTGCAGTTCGCGGTAGCTGTCGTCTTCTAGCGGCAGGCAACTGGCGACGAACAGGGCGTCGCAACGGCGGGCGCGAAACAGCTGCTGCAGCTGGCGCTCGCTGTCGGGCTGGTCGTCGCTGCTGGCGATCAGAAGTTGGTAACCCTGGGCCCGGGCGCGTTGTTCCAGTTGCTTGGCGATTCGCGCGTAGCTGGGGTTTTCCAGGTCGGGGAGGATGAAGCCGAGGGTACGCGTGTGCCGGCTGCGCAAACCTGCAGCCTGGGGGTTAGGGGTAAAGCCGTGGGCTTCGACCACCGCCTGCACCCGCTCGACAGTGCTTTTGCTGATGCGTTGCTGTTCGGCCTTGCCATTGATGACGTAGCTGGCGGTGGTGACGGACACACCGGCCAGACGCGCGATATCGCTGAGTTTCACCGCATTTTCCTTGTTATTACCGAGACTGGCTGCAAAGCCTGACCGGGTATTGTCGCCGATCCTGGAAGGATGGCGCAGACGACCATTGTCGCAATTGTCCTACAACATGGGCAATGTTGTTCACAGTTGGAGCGCAGTACCTGTAGGAGCGGGCTTGCCCCGCGATGAGGCCAGTACAGCCCACACATCATTACGACCGCTTCGCATTCGATCGCAGGGCAAGCCCGCTCCTATAGCAATACGACAAGCAGGGCTTCATTCATCCCACATTATCGAGTAACGTGCTCGTGAATCTAGATTAAACGTTTCAGCAGGCGATTTACTGCCGATCCCTTCGCCTGGACAGGGCCATTGCAACTGGCCCTTAGCTGAACAATTCACAACAATACCTCAGCACCGCCCTGGTGCTGCAAAGGAGAAGGTCATGCTCGAGCTCACCGTGGAGCAGATATCCATGGGCCAGTCGGCTGTGGATAAGTCGGCGGCGCTGCACCTGTTGGCCGAGCGCCTGGTCAGCGACGGCCTGGTTGCCGAAGGCTATCTGGCCGGCCTGCAAGCCCGTGAAGCGCAGGGCTCGACCTTCCTCGGCCAAGGTATTGCCATCCCCCATGGCACCCCCGCAACCCGCGAGCTGGTGCATGCCACCGGGGTGCGCCTGCTGCAGTTTCCCGAAGGGGTCGACTGGGGCGATGGCCAGATCGTCTACCTGGCCATTGGCATCGCCGCCCGCTCCGATGAGCACCTGCGTCTGCTGCAACTGCTGACCCGCGCCCTGGGCGAGACGGACTTGGCCGAAGCCCTGCGCCGTGCCAGCTCTGCTGAGGCATTGCTGAAGTTGCTGCAAGGCGCGCCGCAAGAGCTGGCGCTGGATGCGCAGATGATCGGCCTGGGCGTGCCCGCCGAAGATTTTGACGAGCTGGTATGGCGCGCCGCACGCCTGCTGACCCGCGCGCAGTGTGTCGGCGGCGGCTTTGCCGGGGTGTTGCAGCAGCTCGACCCGCTGCCGCTGGGCGAGGGGCTGTGGTGGCTGCACAGCGAGCAGGCGGTGCGCCAGCCGGGCCTGGCCTTCGTCACCCCGCAGCAACCGCTGCGCCACAATGGCCAGCCGGTGCAGGGCCTGTTCTGCCTGGCTAGCCTTGGCGCTGCGTATCAGGCCTTGCTCGAGCGCCTGTGCACGCTGTTGATCGAAGGCCGCGGCCAGGAGCTGTGCCGCGCCACCAACAGCCGCACCGTGCTGGAAGTGCTGGGCGGCGAGCTGCCTGCCGACTGGCCCAGCGCGCGTATCGGCCTGGCCAATGCTCACGGCCTGCATGCGCGGCCGGCCAAGGAGCTGGCGCAACTGGCGAAAAACTTTGATGGCGAGATTCGCCTGCGCCTGGTCGACAGCGGCCAGCCGGCGGTGTCGGCCAAGAGCCTGAGCAAGCTGCTGAGCCTCGGCGCCCGGCGTGGGCAGATGCTGGAAATCATCGCCGAACCCGCCATTGCCGGCGATGCCTTGCCGGCGTTGCTGGCCGCGATTGAAGCGGGCCTGGGCGAAGAGGTGGAGGCGCTGGCGCCCGTCGTCGAGGCGGTCATCGAGGTGATCGCCGAGCCAGAGCTTGTGCCACCGGCAGCGGGCGCGCTGATCCACGGCGTTGCCGCCGCGCCGGGCATTGCCAGCGGCCCGGCGCATATCCAGGTGCTGCGCGAGTTCGACTACCCGCTGCGCGGTGAATCGCTGCCGATTGAACGCCAGCGCTTGCAGCAAGCGCTTAGCAATGTGAACCAGGAGATCGCAGCGCTGACCCAGCGCAGCCCGGCCAAGGCCATCCGCGAGATTTTCGTCACCCACCAGGAAATGCTCGCCGACCCGGACCTTACCAACGAAGTCGACCAGCGCCTGCGCCAGGGCGAAAGCGCCGCCGCTGCGTGGATGGCGGTGATCGATGCCGCCGCGCGCCAGCAGGAGTCCTTGCACGATGCGTTGCTCGCCGAACGTGCCGCCGACCTGCGCGATATCGGCCGGCGGGTATTGGCCCAACTGTGTGGCGAAGCCGACGTGCCGGCGCCGGAGCAACCCTATGTGTTGGTGATGGAAGAGGTCGGCCCCTCCGATGTGGCGCGCCTCGACCCGCAACGGGTAGCCGGAATTCTGACCGCTCGGGGCGGCGCCACCGCCCACAGCGCCATCGTCGCTCGTGCCCTGGGCATCCCCACTGTGGTGGGTGCCGGCGATGCCGTGCTGCTGATTGCCCCGGGTACGCCGCTGCTGCTTGACGGCCAACGCGGGCGCCTGACCGTCGCCCCCGCCGCTGACCAACTCGAACGGGCCCTGGCCGAACGCGACCGCCGCGAGCAACGCCTGCAGGCCGCCAAGGCCCGGCGCCTGGAGCCTGCAATCACCCGCGACGGCCATGCCATCGAGGTGTTCGCCAATATCGGCGAAAGCGCCGGGATCGAAGCGGTGGTTGATCAGGGCGCCGAAGGCGTTGGCCTGCTGCGCACCGAACTGATCTTCATGGCTCACCCGCAAGCCCCCGACGAAGCCGTGCAAGAGGCCGAGTACCGCCGCGTGCTCGATGGCCTTGCTGGCCGGCCGCTGGTGGTGCGCACCCTCGATGTCGGCGGCGACAAACCCTTGCCTTACTGGCCGATCGCCAAGGAAGAAAACCCCTTCCTCGGCGTGCGCGGCATTCGCCTGACCCTGCAACGCCCGCAGGTGATGGAAAGCCAGCTGCGCGCCTTGCTGCGCGCTGCTGGCGACCGGCCGCTGCGGATCATGTTCCCGATGGTCGGCCAGCTCGAAGAGTGGCGCCAGGCGCGGGCCATGGTCGAGCGCCTGCGCGAGGAAATCAGCGTCAGCGACCTGCAACTGGGGATCATGATCGAGGTGCCATCGGCCGCCTTGCTGGCGCCGGTGCTGGCCCAGGAAGTGGACTTTTTCAGCGTCGGCACCAACGACCTGACCCAGTACACCCTGGCCATCGACCGCGGCCACCCGAGCCTTTCGGCGCAAGCCGACGGCCTGCACCCGGCGGTGCTGCAACTGATCGACATCACCGTGCGCGCCGCCCATGCCCATGGCAAATGGGTCGGCGTGTGCGGCGAGCTGGCGGCCGATCCGCAGGCGGTGGCGCTGCTGCTCGGCCTTGGCGTCGATGAGCTGAGCGTTGCTGCGCGCAGCATCGCCGAGGTGAAAGCCGAAGTACGTGAACTGAACTTTGAACATGCCCAAAAGCTTGCGCGCCAAGCCTTGCTGCAGGGCAGTGCCGGTGCAGTGCGGGCACTGCTGGAGACCCGTTGATGGCCAAGATACTGACCCTGACCCTGAACCCAGCGCTGGACCTTACCGTCCGCCTCGACAGCCTGCAGGCCGGCCAGGTCAACCGCAGCCAGGCGCAGCACAGCCATGCCGCCGGCAAGGGCCTGAACGTTGCCCAGGTACTGGCCGATCTTGGCCATAGCGTGACGGTGGGCGGCTTTCTCGGTCGCGACAACCTGGCGCCGTTCGAGGCCCTGATCGGCCGCCGTGGCTTTGCCGATTGCTTCGTGCGGGTAGCCGGCGAGACCCGCTGCAACATCAAGCTGGTCGAAGCCTGCGGCCAGGTCACCGATATCAACGGCCCCGGCCCGCAGGTCGATGAGCAGGCGCGTCTGGAACTGCTGACCCGCCTGGAGCAGATCGCCCCCGGTCACGCTGCGGTGGTGGTCGCCGGCAGCCTGCCGCAGGGCATCAGCCCGCAGTGGTTGCAGATGCTCCTGGCCCGGCTCAAGGCCATGGGCCTGAAAGTGGCTCTGGACACTAGCGGTGAAGCCTTGCGGGCCGGGCTTGCCTGCGGGCCGTGGCTGGTCAAGCCGAACACCGATGAGCTGAGCGAAGTGCTTGGCACTGCGGTGCATGATGTTGCCCAGCAGCAACAAGCTGCAACCCGGTTGATCGGCCAGGGTGTCGAACATGTGGTGGTGTCCCAGGGCGAGCAGGGCGTCAACTGGTTCCGCCAGGGCAGCGTCCTCAGCGCCGTGCCGCCCAAGGTCACAGTAGCCAGTACCGTCGGCGCCGGTGATTCGCTGCTGGCGGGCATGGTCCATGGCCTGCTGAGTGCCGACACGCCGGCGCAAACCCTGCGTCGGGCCACGGCGATTGCCGCCCAGGCGGTGACCCAGATCGGTTTTGGCATCAACGACCGGGCGCAACTGGCGCAACTGGAAAGCCAGGTGCAGCTGACAGAAGCACAACAAGAGGCTTGCAGATGAACATTGCCATCGTCACCGCCTGCCCCAATGGCCAGGTCTCCAGTGTGCTCAGTGCGCGCCTGCTGGAAGCGGCCGCGCTGCGCCAGGGCTGGAGCACCAGCGTTGAAGTGCACGACCCGCAGCAACCCGAGCGGCAGTTATCGGCGGCGGCGATCGCTGCCGCCGACTGGGTGCTGGTGGTCAACACCGGCCCGCTGGAGCTGCGCCGTTTCGCCGGCAAGCGCCTGTACCAGAGCACCCCGGCGCAAGCCCTGGCGGATGTCGAAAACTTTCTCCGTGAAGCGGCCGAAAAGGCTGTGGTTTATCAGCCCGAAGCCGAGCCGGTTGCAGCGCCGGTAGAGCGCAGCGCGAAGATTGTCGCGGTCACTGCCTGCCCGACTGGCGTCGCCCATACCTTCATGGCCGCCGAGGCTTTGCAGCAGGCGGCGCAGCAGCTGGGCTACCAGCTCAGCGTCGAGACCCAGGGCTCGGTGGGGGCGCGTAACCCCTTGTCGGCAGCGGCCATTGCCGACGCCGACGTGGTGCTGCTGGCCGCTGATATCGAGGTGCCCACCGCGCGCTTTGCCGGCAAGCGCATCTACCGCTGCGGCACCGGCGTTGCCCTCAAGCAGGCCCAGGCGACACTGAAAAAAGCCCTGGCCGAAGCCCGCGAAGAAGCTGCCGTGCAAGGTGCAAACGCAGCGCCTGCGCGCAGCGAAAAAACCGGGGTGTACAAGCACCTGCTCACCGGCGTGTCGTTCATGCTGCCGATGGTGGTGGCCGGCGGTTTGCTGATCGCGCTGTCGTTTGTGTTCGGTATCGAGGCTTTCAAAGAGCCCGGCACCCTGCCTGCAGCATTGATGCAAATCGGCGGTGACGCGGCGTTCAAACTGATGGTGCCGCTGCTGGCCGGTTACATCGCTTATTCGATAGCCGACCGTCCGGGGCTGGCGCCGGGGATGATTGGCGGCTTGCTCGCCAGTACCTTGGGCGCGGGGTTTATCGGCGGGATCGTCGCAGGCTTTCTCGCCGGTTACAGCGCCAAGGCCATCAGCCGCTGGGCGCGCCTGCCCAGCAGCCTTGAGGCGCTCAAGCCGATCCTGATCATCCCGCTGCTGGCCAGCCTGTTCACCGGCCTGGTGATGATTTACGTGGTCGGCAAGCCGGTGGCCGGCATGCTCGAAGGCCTGACCCATTTTCTCGACAGCATGGGCACCACCAACGCGATTCTGCTCGGCGTGTTGCTCGGCGGGATGATGTGCGTCGACCTCGGCGGGCCGATCAACAAGGCGGCCTATGCGTTTTCGGTCGGGCTGCTGGCGTCGCAGAGTTATGCACCGATGGCCGCGACCATGGCCGCCGGCATGGTACCGCCGATTGGCCTGGGCATCGCCAGCTTCATTGCCCGGCGCAAGTTCGCCCAGAGCGAGCGCGAAGCCGGCAAGGCGGCGCTGGTGCTGGGCCTGTGTTTTATTTCCGAGGGGGCGATTCCGTTTGCCGCCAAAGACCCGCTGCGGGTGATCCCGGCCAGTGTCGTCGGCGGTGCGCTGACCGGCGCCTTGTCGATGTACTTCGGCTGCAAGCTGATGGCGCCCCATGGCGGCCTGTTCGTCATGCTGATCCCCAATGCGATCAACCATGCCGTGTTGTACTTGCTGGCGATCGTCGCCGGCAGCCTGCTGACGGCAGTGGTGTATGCCGTGCTCAAGCGTGGTGAAGGGGTGGAGCTGACCGTGCAGCCGGCCAAGGCCTGATCAGTTGCGCGGGCGCGGGTACTTCTTGCGCAGGGGGACCAGCAGGTCGCTCAGGCCGTTGTGATCGACCTCGTGCATCAGCGCCAGCAGGCTACCCAGCTCGCCCTTGGGAAAGCCCTGGCGGGCGAACCAGTTGAGGTAGTGACCAGGCAGGTCGGCGATCAGCCGGCCCTGGTATTTGCCGTAGGGCATTTCGCGGGTGACCAGCAGGACGAGGGCTTCCGGGTTCATGGCAAGGCTGTTCTTTGAAGAGGTGGGCCAACATACATGCAATCTGCATGAAGGCCAAAGGACAGTTCATGCAGAACGCGTGCAAGTGATAAGTTCATTTAATTTCAAGTTATTGAAAGTTAACGATATTTTTTATGTTCGCCGGCTGGCACGAACCCTGCTCCGATCTATTGCACTTCCCTCATGCAAAGGAGCAACGTCATGACTACCCCCAACAAAGAAGTGGTCTCGGTTCTCAACGAACTGATCGAGTTCAGCAAGGATGGCGAAAAGGGTTTCAAAACCTCTGCCGAGGATGTGAAAAATCCGCAGCTCAAAAGCTACTTCATCCAGCGTGCCGGTGAGTGCGGTAGCGCCGCCGCCGAACTGCAACAGCAAGTGCGCAGCCTGGGCGGCGACCCGGAAACCTCCACCAGCGTCAGCGGTGACCTGCACCGTGGTTGGGTCAACCTGAAGTCGATGCTCACCGGCAAGGATGAAGAAGCGGTGCTCAACGAAGTCGAGCGCGGCGAGGACCACGCCCTGAAAGCCTACAAGGACGCCCTGGAAAAACTGGCTCGCCTCAACACCCTGCCAAGCAGCGAGGTGTACGCGCTGGTTGAACGCCAGTACCACGGTGTGCAGCGTAACCATGACCAGGTCAAGGCCCTGCGCAACCAGGCTCGCGCCAGCTCTTAACGCGCAGCCTCGACCCGGTTGCGGCCGTTGCCCTTGGCACGGTAAAGCGCCTCGTCGGCATCGCCCAGCAAGGTCGCAAGATCTTGCTGGGCGCCTGGCGTGTGGCAACCGATGCCGATACTGACGGTCACCGGCGCTGTGTCAGCGCCAAACGGCGGCAACGCCTCGACGGCTGTGCGAATGCGTTCGGCCAGCAGCAGTGCCCCCGGCAGTTCAGTCTCCGGCAACACCACCAGAAATTCCTCACCCCCATAGCGTGCGGCCAGGTCGGCCGGGCGGCGAATGCTGCTGGCAATCGCTGCGGCCACCTGGCGCAAGGCGGCATCGCCACCCGGGTGGCCATGGCGATCGTTGAAGGCCTTGAAGTGATCGACATCGACCATCAGCACCGCCAGCGGCCGGGCATTGCGCAGGCTTCGCGCCCATTCCTGGCGCAGCACCTGGTCGAGGCGCCGGCGGTTGGCAAGGCCGGTCAGGCTGTCGGTGGCGGCCAGCGCCGCCAGGCCTTGTTCGGCGCTCTGTCGGCGGCGTAATTCGCGACCCAATAGCAGGGTCAGCCAGAGAATGCCGATGCACAGTACGCCGGTGGCGACGCTGACCAGCACGGCGGTGCGCCGCCACGACTCGAAGACTTCGTCGGCGGAGTGGGCGACGATGACGATCAGCGGCAAGTCGCCAACCCGGGCGAAGGTAAACAGCCGTTCTTTACCGGTGCGGGTGGAAACCCCGGCAAAGGTGCCGCTGACATCGGCGCGCATGCGCTGGAAGTTCGGCCGGTCGCTGTAGTTCTGGCCGATTTTTGGTTCATCCGGGCTGCCCGGCTGGCGTACCAGCAGGGCGCCGTCGGTGTTCATCAGGTTGATGCTGCTGTCGGTGCCGATGTCCAGGCGCTGGAACAGCGTGCTGAAGTACGACAGGCGCAAGGCCCCGGCAGCCACGCCGAGAAACTCGCCGTGTGGCCCGGAGATGCGCCGGCTGAAGCTGATGCACCAGTCCAGGTCGCCCAGCCGCGCCTTGAACGGTTGGCCGATGACCAGCCCCAGGTCAGGGTTGTCGCGATGCTGCTGGAAGTCCTTGCTGTCGGCGAAGTTGGCCTGGCGCGGGATGGCGCTGGTGGAGTCTGCAACCACGTCGCCCTTGGCATCGAGCCAGAGGATATCGCCACGTACCGGTGCGGTAACGGCCTGGTTGAAGAGAATCTGCTGGCGCAGCTCGACCGGCACGGCGAGCAGTTCCGGGCGCTGCACGGCCCAGATCAGGCCTTGCAGGGAAAGGTCATAGAGTTCGACATTGCGCACGATGTCGCTTTCGATCAGCTGCACTATGTTGCTGGCCGAGCGTGCGGCAGCCTGTTCGACGCTGCTGCGTTCGCGCATCAACAGGAAGGTGACGATGGCGACGATGGCGAGCACCGCGAGGCAACTGCCCAGGTTGAGGATCAGCTCCGGATGAGACTTGTACAGGGCGGATCGCTGGGATCGGGTGGGCAACGTCATGGTCACTGATGCCGAAGACCGTCTGGAAAGTGCGGTATTACTGCGCGGCGGCCGTATTCTAGGGGCGCGCGGATTGTCGGACAAGGATTTAATGGTGACATTCTGACGAATGTGGGAGCGGGCTTGCCCCGCGATTGCAATGGGTCAGACCCATCGCATCGCGAGTCAAGCTCGCGCCTACAGCTTCGATCAGAAAATGTTCAGCGGGTAGTCAACGATCACCCGGTACTCGTCGACATCGTTGTCGATGTGCGAGTAGCCCTGAGTGCCACGGTGCGAGGCCCAGCGCAGCAGTACCGAGAGGTCCTTGAGCTGGCCTTGCTGGAACACGTACTGCAGGTCGACGTCACGTTCCCAGTGCTGGGCATTCTCGCCGTCGGCGTTGTACCAGTGGCCGTAGCCGACGCTGTTGGGGTCGACCTTGCTCATGTCCAGCTCACCGCGCGAGTAGGACACAATCGAGGTCAGGCCGGGGATGCCGGCACCGGCGAAGTCGTAGGCGTACTTGAGCTTCCACGAGCGCTCGTTGGGGCCGTTGAAGTCCGAGTAAATCTGCGAGTTGTCGAGAAAGACGCTGTCGCCCTGGTTGATGTAGTCGAACGGGGTGTTGCCGTTGACCCGCTGGTACACCGCGGTGAGGCTGTTGTAGCCGACGTTGACGGTGAAATGCAGGCTGTAGGTGTTGTTGTCGATGTGCCCGAGCAGCGCCTGGCCGGTGTCCTGGGTGTGGTAGAAGTGCAGGCCGGGGTTGAGGCTGACCAGCTCGTTGAGCTGCCAGGTGTAGTCCAGATCGAAGTAGTACTGGTTCCAGATGTCCTTGAGCTCGGCGGCATACAGGCTCGAGGTCAGGTTCGGTACGCCGCTCCAGGCCACCCCGGCCCAGTTCAGGTGGCGGCTGTCGCGCTCGTCCTGCAACTTGCCGTAGAAGGTGTCGATGCGCCGATGGCCGCTCTGGTTGTAGGGCTTGGTGAAGCTGGCCTGGCCGGCTTCGAGCATCACCCCGTCAAAGCTGTTGTTGGTGACGCTGACGCCACGGAAGGTCTGCGGCAGCATGCGCGACTCGCCGCCGGCGATCACCGGGTTGGTGAGGAACAGGTCGCCGGCCTTGAGCTCGGTGTCGAAGGCTTTCATCTTCAGCGCAGCGCCGGCAGTGGAGAACGAATCGTGGGCCTTGCCCGGTTCGCCATCGCCCTTGGTGTTGATGGGCAAAATACTCGAGCCGGAGGTACCGCCACCGCCGTCGAGTTTCAGCCCGAGCATGGCGTGGGCATCGAGGCCGAAACCCACCGTGCCTGGGGTGTAGCCCGATTCGAACTTGCCGAGAAAACCCTGGCCCCATTCGCGGTTGTCACGCACGCCTGGCAGCAGCTGGTTGCGGTTCAGGTAGTAGTTGCGAGCGTGCACATTGAGGCTCGACCCTTCGATGAAGCCTTCGGCCTTTTCCTCGTCGGCCTGGGCGCTGCAGGGCATCGTTGCAGCCAATGCAACGAACAGTGGGGTGAAGCGTAAAGCAGTGTTCACCGGTGTGGACTCCTTGGGGTGAATGTACGGCAGTTTTTATTGTGTGAAAGACGGTCTTGTTATGAACAAACGAGCCAGCGCGCTGGCATTTTTCGACACACGAAAAAAAGCCGCTGATCGGCAGCGGCTTTGAAAGACAACCGCACAGGCGCTCAAGTCACCTGTACGGCCATCGAGGGAGTCGAAGGAGTGGAGCGTGTCGCTATCAGCTATCGGAAGCGTCACTCGCTTGAGCCTTGGAAGCGGTCTGTTCCAGGCCTTTGGCCTGCTCGGAACGTTGCGCGGCGAAGGCTTCCTGAACGACGGCGGCGCGCTCGGCATTACGGGCAACAAAGGCCGGGGATTCTTCAGCCATGGCCAGTGGCGACAGCAACAGGGACGACAGGACGAATACGCTGGCAACACCCATACTGTTGGACATTTGCAACAACCTTCTTGCTTGGCAAGTGTGGATTAGGTTTGACTAAATTAGTCGGAAATGGGTGATAGAAACAGTTACTTTTAGGATAAGCACTGTTGCGTCAAAGGTAATAGTCATCGCGGGTCAAGCCCGCTCCCACAATGGATCTGTGTACACCGGACCTGCGATGAGGCCCTCAGGCCGGCAACAGGATCCCGAAGGTATTGGCCCCCGCCTGGCTGCGCACGAACACGCTGCCGCCATGCATCAGCGCAATCGCCTTGACGATCGCGAGCCCCAGCCCGTGGTTGCCGGCGCCGCTGTTGCTGCGCGCTGCATCCACCCGGTAGAAGCGTTCGAACAGCATCGCCAGGTGTTCCTCGCCAATCGCCGGCCCCGGGTTGCTCACGGCGATGCTTACCTGGCCGTGCTGCTCCTCGATTCGCACCTGGATCACCTGCTCGGGCAAGGTGTGCTGCACCGCGTTGTTCAGCAGGTTGATCAGCGCCCGGCGCAGCTGGGCCTTTTCGATGCGCGCCTGGGCATCGCCGCTGACCTGCACACTGATGCGCGCGTCCTCGAGGATGTAGTCCAGGTAGTCGAGAGTGGTCGCCACTTCTTCGGCCAGCGAGGTGCTGGTCAGCGCCGTGGCCTTGCTGCCCTGGTCGGCGCTGGCGAGGAAGAGCATGTCGTTGATGATGCTGCGCAGGCGCTCGAGTTCTTCAAGGTTCGATTGCAGCACCTCGAAGTAGTGCTCGGCGCTGCGCCCACGGGTCAGGGCGACCTGGGTCTGGCCGATCAGGTTGGTCAGCGGCGAGCGCAGTTCATGGGCGACGTCGGCGTTGAAGGCTTCCAGGCGGCTGTAGGCCTGGTCGACGCGCTCCAGGGTCGAGTTGAAGGCGCTGGCGAACTGCGCCAGCTCCGGGGCGAGGTCGGCCAGTTGCAGGCGCCCGCTCAGGCGCGGTGGCGCCAGCTTTTGAGCTTCGGCCGAGAGTGCCAGCAACGGCCGCAAACCATAGCGCGCCACCCAGTAACCGAGCAACGAGGCCAGCACCACGCCCAGTACCGACAGGCTGATGATCGCCACCAGCAAGGTGTGCTGGGTTTGCCAGAAAGTCTCGGTGTCGATGCCGATCAAAAAGCGCAGGGCCGGGCGCTTGCCCATGGCCGGCAGTTCGCTGACCAGTACCTTGTAAGGGTAGGGGCTGGCGGCCAGGTGCAGGTCGCGCATGCCCAGCCGGCCCTGGGCAAAGGTGCGGATGCTGGCGTCTGGCTGGCCATACTCGAACGGGCTACCGTCGCTGACCACCCAGAAGCGGATGCGCCGGTCTTCTTCGCTGAGCAAATTGAGCTTGTTGGTGATCTTCTGCCAGTGCTCGCGGGTGTCGTAGCGGGTCAGCGACGACTCCAGCACGCTGAAGCGCGCTTCAAGCTCGGCGGTGGGCAGCAGGTCGAGGCTGCGGTCGACCTGCTTGTACAGCGCGGTTCCGATCACCAGGAACACACCCAGCGCCACCAGGGTGAACAGCGCGCTCAGGCGCAGGGCGATGGAGTTAGTCGGCACGGTTTTCCAGAACATAGCCCATGCCTCGGATGGTGTGCAGCAGTTTGGTTTCGAAAGGCCCGTCGAGCTTGGCGCGCAGACGCTTGATCGCTACCTCGACGACGTTGGCGTCGCTGTCGAAATTGATATCCCAGACCAGCTCGGCAATCGCCGTTTTCGACAGAATTTCGCCATGCCGGCGGGCCAGCACGCTGAGCAGCGAGAACTCCTTGGCGGTCAGCTCCAGGCGCTGCCCGGCGCGGCTGGCCTTGCGGCTGATCAGGTCGACCCAGAGGTCGGCGACCTGGATCTGCACCGGCTCATGGCCGCCGCCACGGCGGGTCAGGGCTTGCAGGCGGGCGACCAGTTCGAGGAACGAGAACGGCTTGCCAAGGTAGTCGTCGGCGCCTTCGCGCAGGCCGTGGATGCGGTCTTCGACCCGCTCGCGGGCGGTGAGCATGATCACCGGCGTCTGCTTGCGCGCACGCAGGGCGCGCAGCACACCGTAGCCGTCCAGGCCCGGGAGCATCACATCGAGGACGATCACCGCATAGTCGCCTTCCAGGGCCATGTGCAGGCCATCGATACCGTCGCGCGCCAGGTCCACGGTAAAGCCTTGCTCGCTGAGGCCGCGGTGCAGGTAGTCGGCGGTCTTTTGTTCGTCTTCGATAATCAGCACACGCATGGTCGGCTCTCAACTGGCATCGGTTTGCGCCATGGTCACGGCCGTCTGGCGCCGGTGGAACAGGCGTTCCAGGGCCAAGTATATGACCGGTGTGGTGAACAGTGTCAGCGCCTGGCTGACCAGCAGCCCGCCGACCACAGCAATGCCCAGTGGCTGGCGCAGCTCGGCGCCGGCGCCCATGCCGAACATCAGCGGCACGGCGCCAAGCAGGGCGGCGAGGGTGGTCATCATGATCGGCCGAAAACGTGTCAGGCAGGCCTTGTGGATCGCCTCTTCGGCGCTCAGGCCCTGGTGGCGCTGGGCGTCGAGGGCAAAATCGATGAGCAGGATGCCGTTCTTCTTGACGATGCCAATCAGCAGCACGATGCCGATCAAGCCCATGATCGAAAAATCCTCGCCCGACAGCCACAACAGCGCCAGGGCGCCGAGCCCGGCCGAGGGCAGGGTGGAGATGATGGTCAGCGGATGGACGAAGCTCTCGTAGAGCACGCCGAGGATGATGTACACCGCCACCAGCGCCGCGAGGATCAGCCACGGCTGGCTCGACAGCGAACTCTGGAAGGCCTGGGCCGCACCCTGGAAGGTGCCGATGATCGAATCGGGCATGCCCAGTTCGCGCTGGGTGCGTTCAAGAATCTGCACCGCGTCGCCCAAGGCGACGCCGGGGGCCAGGTTGAACGACAGGTTGGCAGCCGGGAACAGGCCGTCATGGGCAATCGACAACGGCCCGGTGCTCGGCGCCGCGACCTTGGCCAGCACCGACAACGGCACCATCTCGCCGCTCAAGGGCGAGCGCAGGTAGAAGTAGTTGAGGCTCTCGGCCTTGCCGCGCTGGCGGGCGTCGAGTTCGAGGATCACCTTGTACTGGTTGGTCTCGGTCTGGAACTCGCTGATCTGCCGCTGGCCGAAGGCATCGTAGAGCGCCTGGTCGACGTCGGTGGTGGTCAGGCCGAAACGCGCCGCGGCCTTGCGGTCGATGTCGATGCGGGTAACGCTGGCGCCCAGTTGCAGGTCGTTGGACAGGTCGCGAAAGGCCGGGTTGGCCTTCAGCCGCTCGGTCAGGCGCTGGGTCCAGAGGTTCAGGGCCGGGCCGTCGTTGCTCTTGAGCACGTACTGGTACTGGCTGCGGCTCGGTCCGGAGCTGAGGTTGATGTCCTGGCCGGCGCGCAGGTACAGGACCACGCCTGGCACCTTGGCCAGCTTCGGCCGCAGGCGGTCGATGAATTCGCTGGCCGAGACGTCGCGATCGCCGCGGTCCTTGAGGGCGATCCAGAAGCGGCCGTTGGCGATGGTCTGGTTGCTGCCGGTCACTCCGACAGCATGGGAGAAGGCTCGCACGGCCGGGTCGGCCTCGACGATCCTGGCCAGCGCCTTATGTTTTTCGAGCATGTCCGGGTAGGAGACATCGGCCGCCGCCTCGCTGGTGCCGAGCACGAAGCCGGTGTCCTGCACCGGGAAGAAGCCTTTGGGGATGGCAATGTAGCCGACCACCGCCAGGGCGAAGGTCAGGCCGAACAGGCCCAGCATCAGTCGCTGGTGGGCCAGGGCCTTGACCAGCCCGCGCTCGTACCAGCCGAGCAGGCGGCTCGGGGCGTCATGGGCGTTGTGCTGCGGGCGGCGCATGAACAGGGCGCAGAGGGTCGGCGCCAGGGTCAGCGACACTACCACGGAAATCAGGATGGTCGAGGTGGCGGTGAGGGCGAACTCCTTGAACAGCCGCCCGACCACGCCGCCCATGAACAGCAGCGGAATGAACGCGGCAATCAGCGAAAAACTGATCGACACCACGGTAAAGCCGATTTCGCCCGAGCCCTTGATCGCCGCCTCGCGCATGCCGTCACCGGCTTCCAGGTGACGGTGAATGTTCTCCACCACCACGATCGCATCATCGACCACAAAGCCCACGGAGATGACGATGGCCACCAGGGTCAGGTTGTTCAGGCTGAAACCGAACAGGTACATCAGGGCGAAGCTGGCCACCAGCGACACACCGAGCACGCTCGACACGATCAGGGTCGCCGACCATTGGCGCAGGAACAGCGCCATTACCCCGATCACCAGCAGCACGGCGATCATCAGGGTGATCTCCACCTCGTGCAGCGAGGCGCGGATGGTCTGGGTGCGGTCGTTGAGCACCGACACCTGCACGGATGCCGGCAGCATCTGCTCAAGCCCCGGCAAGGCCGCCATGATGCCGTCGACGGTATCGACGATGTTCGCCCCGGGCTGGCGGAACACCACCAGGTTCAGGCCCTGCTGCTTGCCGGACCAGGCTTTGACGTAAGCGTTTTCGGCGCCATTGATGACCTTGGCAACATCCTGCAGGTGCACCGGCGCGCCGTCGCGGTACGAGACGATCAGTTGGGCGTATTCCTCGGGGTGGAACAACTGGTCGTTGGTGGCGATGGTCGACACGCTGTTCTGCCCGTATAGCGCGCCCTTGGCCAGGTTCAGGCTGGTCTGCTGGATGGCCTGGCGCAGGTCGGCCAGGGTCAGGCCCAGGGCGGCGAGTTTTTCTGGCTGGGCCTGTACGCGGATGGCCGGGCGCAACTGCCCGGTGATGTTGATCAGGCCGACCCCGTCGATCTGGCTCAACTGGCGGGCCAGCAGGGTTTCGGCGTAATCACTGAGCTCGTTGGCCGGCATCTGCGCCGAGCTTACGGTAAGAATCAGCACCGGGCTGTCGGCCGGGTTGACCTTGCGCCAGGTCGGTGGGCTGGGCATGTCCTGGGGCAGGCGCGCGGTGGCGGTGTTGATTGCTGCCTGGACTTCCTGGGCGGCGGTGTCGATGCTCTTGTCGAGGGTGAACTGCAAGATCAGGTTGGTCGAGCCCAGGGCGCTGCTGGAGGTCATCTGGGTCATGCCGGGGATGGCGCTGAACTGCACCTCCAGCGGCGTGGCCACCGACGAGGCCATGGTTTCCGGGCTGGCGCCGGGCAGTTGCGCGGTAACCTGGATGGTCGGGAAATCGGCTTCGGGCAATGGCGCCACCGGCAGGCGCGGAAAGGCGATGACCCCGAGCAGCACCAGGGCGAAGGTCAGCAGCAGGGTGGCGATCGGGCGGTCGATGCACCAGGCGCTGATCGAGCCGCGCGGGTTCATGGCTGCACCTTGGCGCTGGTCACGTCTTCTGGCGGCGGTGCCTCAGGGGCGATTTCGACATGGGCGCCGGGCTTGAGCCGCGACTGGCCGTCGGACACCAACCGGTCGCCAGCTGCGACCCCGGCAATGATGTTCAGCACGCTGTCCTGGTAAAGCACCTTGACCGGCACGCTGTCGACCTTGTCGCCATTGAGGCGGTACACGTAATGGCCGTCGATGCCGCGCTGCACCACTTGCGGTGGCACCACCAGGGCTTTTTGATCCAGCGCGGTCTGCAGCTTGAGGGTCACCAGTTGCCCGGGCCACAGCCGCGCATCCGGGTTGGCGAACTCGGCCTTGATCCGGATGGTGCCGGTGTTGGCCGCCACCTGGTTGTCGATCAGGCTAAGCCTGCCCTCGCCCAGCAGCGTGCCGCCGCTGTCGCCGTCGCCTTCCAGGTAGGCTTGCACCACCGCCGGGGTTGGCGCGGTGAGCAGGCCCTGCAGGGTTGGCAGCAATTGCTGCGGCAGCGAGAACTCGACACCGATCGGGTCGATCTGGGTCACGCTGAACAGCCCCTGGGTGTCGGCCACGCGCAGGAAGTTGCCCTCGTCGACATTGCGAATACCGACCCGGCCGGTCACCGGCGAGCGAATCTGCGTGTACGAAAGTTGCACTTGAGCGGCGGCAATCGCGGCCTGGTTGCCGAGTACCGTGGCCTTGAGCTGGTTGAACAGTGCCTGCTGCTGGTCGAGGGTCTGTTTTGAGACGCTGTTGTCGGTGCTCAGCAGCCTATAGCGCTTGAGGTCGACTTCGGCCACCTGCAACTGCGCCTGGCTCTGGCCCAGTTGGGCCTTGGCCTGTTCGAGGGTGGCGCGGATCGAACGGTCGTCGATGGTGGCCAGCAGGTCGCCTTGCTTGACCGCCTGGCCTTCTTTGACCAGCAACTGCGTCAGCAGCCCTTCGACCTGCGGGCGAATCACCACGCTGTGCAGCGACAGCACCGAACCGATGCCGCTGACAAAGCGCGGCACGTCCTGCTGCTTGACGCTGACCACGCGCACCGGGATGGCGCTACTGGTGGTGGATTGTTCCTTGCCGGGGCGGTTGACCAGCCACAGGGCGATGCCTGCCAGGGCGATGAGCAGGGCGCAGATAACGAGGGAACGAGGCTTGATTCGCATGCTTGCAGGGCACCGCGGACGGAAGGGTGAGTATTTAGCGTTATAGCTGCTCAATCAGGTCAGCAGCGTGACCGCTAACTGACAGCGCTGACAGGTTTGGCGTACACCGCTCCTTTGTGGGAGCGGGCTTGACCCGCGATGAGGCCCGACCTGCCAACACAGCAGATTCTGTGTATTTCAGCTCGGTAATGGCCAAGTGCCAATATCCTGAGCTGGATCAAGATTGCGCAAAAATTTGCCACTAGAGTCGTACGCCCTGCCGATTCTCCCCGACAAAAACGAGTGCCTCCGATGAAGAGCAATTTGCCTGTGACCGGTCGCAATGTGGATTATCCCGGTGACGCCAATATCCTTTCCACCACTGACCTGACCAGCCAGATCACCTACGCCAATGACGATTTCATCAAGATCAGTGGCTTTACCCGCGAAGAGTTGATCGGCAACCCCCACCATATCGTCCGCCACCCGGACATGCCGCCCCAGGCTTTCGCGCAAATGTGGCAAACGCTGAAGAGCGGCCGCTCATGGATGGGCCTGGTGAAAAACCGTTGCAAGAACGGCGACCATTACTGGGTCAGCGCCTTTGTTACGCCCATCTCCAGCAACGGTCAGGCCATGGAGTACCAGTCGGTGCGGACCAAGCCCAGTGCCGAGCAGGTCGAGGCCGCTGAGCGTTGTTACGCCCACCTGCGCAGTGGCCGCAACCGCTGGTGGCAGCGTCTGCCGGTGCTGGGGTTGGGCTGGCAGTTGTGGGGCGGGGTGACCCTGGCGCTGGCGGCGGTGTTTGCCATCAGTCGCCTGCTGCTGCCGGTGCTGCCATGGCAAGGTGCGCTGGAGCTGATTGTGGCCAGCGGCCTGGCGGCGTTGATGATCTTCATTGCCCTGCGCCCGCTGGAGCGCCTGCGCGTGCAGGCCCAGGCGATTGCCGACAACCCCTTGAGCCAGCAGCTGTACACCGGCCGGCGCGACGGCATCGGCCAGATCGACTTCGCCCTGCGCATGCTCAAGGGCCAGTTGGGCGCGGTGGTCGGGCGTATCGGCGATACCTCGCGGCGCCTGGCCGGGCATACCGGCAGCCTTGCCCAGTCGCTGCAAAGCAGCCACAGCAACAGCCTGGAGCAACAGAGCGAAGCCGACCAGGTGGCCACCGCGATCAACCAGATGGCCGCCAGCGTTGCCCAGGTCGCCAGCAGCGCCCAGCAAGCCTCGCAGGCTGCCGACCAGGCCGAAGGGGAAACTCAGGCCGGGCATCAACTGGTCGATCTCAACCGCAGCGCCATCCAGAACCTGGCCAACTCGCTGAATTCGGCCACCGAAGTTATCCACAATCTGGAAAGCCACAGCAGCGAGATCACCGGGGTGCTCGAGGTGATTCGCGGCATCGCCGAGCAGACCAACCTGCTGGCCCTCAACGCTGCCATCGAAGCAGCGCGAGCCGGTGACCAGGGCCGTGGTTTTGCCGTGGTTGCCGACGAAGTACGCGGCCTGGCCCAGCGCACCGCGCAGTCGACCCACGAGATCCAGCGGATGATCAGCGCCCTGCAAAATGGTGCGCGCGAAGCGGTGCAGGTCATGCAGCAGAGCAGCGAACATGCCGGGCACAGTGTCGAACAGGCGCAGCGCGCCGCCAGCGCCCTGGACGGCATCAGCCTGCGGGTCAACCAGATCAGTGAAATGAGCCTGCAGATTGCCGCGGCAGTGGAGCAGCAAAGCCAGGTCAGCGAGAGCATCAACCGCAACATCATCAGCATTCGCCAGGCCAGCGAAGCCACCGTGCAGGTCGGCCAGCAGAGCCACCTGAGCGCCACCGACGTGGCCGGGCTGGCGCAAGACCTGCGCCGGCTGGCCGATGAGTTCTGGCGGCGCTGCCAGTAGGGTGATTCAAAAACCGATGAAGCTGTAGTACAGGCTCGGCTCGCTGCGCACCTGTGCGCCGCAGGCCTCAAGCTCGGCGCTCAGTTGCGGATCGACCACATGCAGCGTCCACGGCGCCAGCGGCTGCTCCAGCGCTGGTTGTTGCAGGGCCTGGGCAAGCGCGGCAGTGTCGGGCAGGTATGCGGTAAAGCCATTGCCCTTGAGCGCGCTGACATCGATGCCCAGCGCCTGGCAGATGGCAACCTTGGCACGGATATCATCGCGGTCGGCCTGGCGTGAACGCTCGATCAGCTCCGCCAGGCGCTTATCGACCAATTGATTGCCGTGGATCAGCGCCGGGCCGCTTTGCCAGGCTTCGCCCGGGCAGTCCTTGGCTTCGGGGCGCAGCGGGATGTGCGGGTTGATTTCCATCGGGTAGATGCGGCACACCAGCGGGCGGATCTCGTAGATGCCGCAGCGGTTGTCGTCATCCAGGTTGCGGCAGCGGCCGGGGTTGAAGGCAGCGAAGGTGATGGTCACCCAGGCTTCGCTGCTGCCGCAGGGCACCGGCCAGGAGCGGCGCATGGCGTGCTCGCGCTGCTCGGCCGGCAGGCCCAGGCCGTTGGCGAGGAAGGCTTCGACCAGGACGATGACCTGGCCGCCAGAGCCAGCCCATTGGCGAGCTTCGCTCAAGGTCAGGGGCACATGATGTCCGGTGCAGCATTTGCCACAGCCGGTGCAGTCGAAACGGATATCGGAGGCAGGTGCGCTGTTCACGGTTGGCCGGGTGCCCACTCGGTGACGTAAGCCGCCTTGCGTTTTTTATCGAACAGGCACAGCTCGGTGCCTTTGCGGTTGTTCATGTGTTTTTGCGGGTAGCGGCCTTCGAGCAGCAAGGCGCTGTAACCGACGCGGTCGTCGAACTCGGCGGCCTTGCCCAGGGCCTTGACCTGTTTGAGCTGGCTGGCGGCGATGCAGCTTTTCAGGACCTGCTGTTCATGCTCGCTCCAGGCCTGGCTGCTGGAAGCCTGGGCGCCGGCACTGAACACAGCGCAGCCGAGCAGGGTGAAGAGGAGGGCTTTCATGGCGGGTACTCGCAAAGGTGTGCGCACAATTGTGCCTGAGCCTCAGGCACATTCAAGCGCAGCGCTTCGCGGGTATGTGTCAGCGTTCTTCGAAGGCCACGGTGCGCGCGGCGACGATCAGGCAGTCGGTCAGCTCCGGCGAGGAGAACTTGGTCAGCACCGCGTTGGCCCCGGCATCCTTGGCTTTGTCGCTGTTCATGGCGCTGTCCAGCGAGGTGTGCAGCAACACATAGAGGTGCTGGAAGTCAGGGGTTTCGCGCAGGGTGCGGGTGAAGGCGTAGCCGTCCATCTCTGACATCTCGATGTCCGATACCACTACGTTGATCTCGCGCTCGGTGCCTTGCAGTTCCAGCAGGGTGTTGATTGCATCCTTGGCGCTGCGCGCGGTGTGGCATTCGATGCCGAGGTTGCGCAGGGTGTGCACCGACTGCTGCAGGGCCACCTGGCTGTCATCGACCACCAGAATGTTGGTGGCGGCCAGTACCGCAGCATCTTCGGCATTGAGCTCGGAGCTGGCCACCTCATGGGGCGGCGGGGCGATGCCGTGGATGACCTTCTCGATATCCAGTACCTGTACCAGGGTGTTGTCGACCCGGGTCACGCCGGTGATGAACGACTTGCTCCCCGAGCCGTAGGGCGGCGGCTTGATGTCGGTGCTCAGGCAATGGACGATCTTGCTCACCGCCTGCACGTGCAGGCCCTGTTTGGAGCGGCTGATGTCGGTGACGATCAGGCAGCCGCCGTCCGGGTCTGCCAGCGGCCGTTCGCCGATGGCCCGGGACAGGTCGATGACCGACAGCGAGTTGCCGCGCAGGGTGGCCACGCCTTTGACGTGGGGGTGCGACTCCGGCAGCTTGGTCAGCGGCGGGCAGGGGATGATTTCACTGACCTTGAGCAGGTTGATCGCCATCAGCTTGCCGCTGCGCAGGGTAAACAGCAGCAGCGACAGCGAGTCCGCGCGGGCATTTTGCGACGCCATAGGCACCTTCAGGGCAGAGTAATAGGGGGAGATGCCAGGTTATCGACCCGGCAGCCCGTGGCTTTAATCACTCGGTGAAATCAGCGTAGACCCAAGCGCCGCGCCAGGCGACTGAGATTGGCCCGGTCCAGGCCCAGCTCGCGGGCGGTGCTGGCCCAGTTGTGCTGGTGGCGCTCCAGGCAGGCCTGGATCAGCTGGCGCTGGTAGTCATCCAGGGCCTGGCGCAGGTCGCCAACGGGCAGCGGCGCTTCGACCAGCGGCTGTGTTTCGGCTTGTGTCGGCAGCGCCTCGAGCGGGCGCAGGTCCAGGTCGGCGGCCTCCAGGGTGAGGATTTTCGGCCGCTGTGCATGTTGCCCCAGGGCCTTGAGCGCCGAGCGGCCGATCAGGTGTTCCAGCTCGCGCACGTTGCCCGGCCAGCTGTAGGCAAGCAACGCGGCCTGGGCTTCGGCGCTCAGGCGCAGGCTACCGAGGCCCATGCGCGAGCGGTTCTGTTCAAGAAAGTAGCCGCTGAGCAGCAGCACATCGCGCCCGCGCTCACGCAGCGACGGTACCAGCAGCGGATACACGCTCAGGCGGTGGTAGAAGTCGGCGCGGTAACGCCCGGCGCGCACTTCTTCGGCCAGGTCGCGGTTGGTGGCGGCGATCAGGCGTACATCGACGCGGTGCTCCTGGTCCGAGCCCAGGCGTTGCAACTGGCCGCTTTGCAGCACGCGCAACAGCTTGGCCTGCACGCTCAGCGACAACTCGCCGACTTCATCGAGAAACAACGTGCCGCCATTGGCCAGCTCGAACTTGCCACGGCGCTCGCCGACCGCGCCGGTAAAGGCGCCACGCACATGGCCGAACAGCTCGCTCTCGACCAGGGTGTCGGGCAGCGCCGCACAGTTGAGGCTGATCATCGGCCGCTCGGCGCGGCTCGAGGCCCGGTGGATAGCCTGGGCCACCAACTCCTTGCCGACCCCGGTTTCGCCGGTGATCAACACCGTCAGGTCGCTGCTGCCGACCAGGCGGATTTCTTCCAGCAGGCGTTTGTGCGCCTTGCTCTGGCCGATCAGTTCTTTGTGCTGTTGGCCGCTGGCCTGGCGATACACCTCGGCGCGCTGGTGTTCGTCTTCGGCGCGCAAGGCCAGTTGTTCGATGCGCTCGGCAACATTGACCGTAGCCGCGGCCAGGCTTGCAAAGGCCTGCAGGGCATCGAGCTCGACCTGCTGGAACTGCTCCGGGTCGAGCGCATCGAGGGTGATCAGGCCCCAGGGCTGTTCGTCGACAAACAGCGGGCAGCCCATGCAGTCGTGGACTTCAAGCTGATGATGCAGGCCTTCGACCAGGCCGTCATAAGGGTCGGGCAAGTCGCTGTCGCTGGCGAAGCGGGTGGGCTCTTCGCGGCTGAGGATGGCGGCAAAGCGTGGATGTTCATCGACCTTGAAGCGCCGCCCGAGGGTATCGGTGCTCAAGCCGTCCACCGCCAGGGGCACCAGCCATTCGCCGTCCAGGCGCAACAGCGCCGCGGCATCGCACGGCAGCAGGCTGCGCATGGCTTGGAGCAGGCGCCGGTAGCGCTCGCGTTCGGGCAATTCGCGGGACAGGTCGCTGACCAGCGGCAGCAAGGCGGTGAGCAGGGATTTTGCGGTCATAAAGACTCCTGTGGGTCAAAATGACTATATCGCAGATGTTGTCGTTATGACTCTATAATTTATAAGTTGTTGATTTATATGGATTAAATAGTTGGCATGAAAGCTGTAATAACTCAGGCATTCATCAAGAAGCCACAGGCTCAGGAGTCATCCATGCTCAATGCCCAGGATCGTGCAATCGTCAAAGCCACCGTACCCCTGCTGGAAAGCGGCGGTGAAGCGCTGACCACCCATTTTTACAAGCTGATGCTCAGCGAGTACCCCGAAGTGCGCCCGCTGTTCAACCAGGCCCACCAGGCCAGCGGCGACCAGCCACGGGCCTTGGCCAATGGCGTGCTGATGTACGCCCGGCACATCGACCAGCTCGAACAACTGGGTGGCCTGGTCGGGCAGATCATCAACAAGCATGTGGCTTTGCAGATCCTGCCGGAACATTACCCGATTGTCGGTAGCTGCCTGCTGCGCGCCATCGAAGAAGTCCTCGGCAAAGACATCGCCACCCCTGAAGTGATCGCCGCCTGGGGCGCGGCCTATCAGCAACTGGCCGATATCCTCATCGGCGCCGAAGGCGAGGTCTATGCACAAAAAGCTGCGGCCCCTGGTGGCTGGCGTGGCGCGCGCGCATTCAAGCTGGTCGAGCGGGTCGAGGAGAGCAGCGAAATCGTCTCGTTCTACTTCGCCCCGGTTGATGGCGGCGCGATCCTGCAGGCCGAGCCTGGCCAGTACATCGGGTTGCAACTGCTGATCGACGGCGTCGAACAGCGCCGCAACTATTCGCTGTCGGCCCTGAGCAATGCCGGCCAGTACCGCATCAGCGTCAAGCGCGAAGCCGGCGGCAAAGTCTCCAACTACCTGCACCAGCAGCTGGCGGTAGGCGACAGCATCAACCTGTTCCCGCCATCGGGCGAGTTCACCTTGAGTGCCAGCGACAAGCCGCTGGTGCTGATCAGCGGCGGCGTCGGCATCACCCCGACCTTGCCGATGCTCGAAGCGGCGCTGGAAAGCGGCCGTTTGGTGCACTTCATTCACTGCGCGCGCAACGGCGCGGTGCACGCCTTCCGCGACTGGGTCGATGAGCTGGCGGCGCGCCACCCGCAGGTCAAGCGCTTCTACTGCTATGCCGAGGACGATGGCGTCAGCCAGCCGGCGGACGCCGTGGGTTTGCTCAGCGCCGATCAGCTTGGCCAGTGGTTGCCGCAAGAGCGTGATGTGGACGCCTACTTCCTCGGCCCGAAAGCCTTCATGGCCAGCGTCAAGCGCCACCTCAAGGGCCTGGGCGTGCCCGAGCAGCAGAGCCGCTACGAATTTTTCGGCCCGGCCTCGGCGCTTGAGTAAACGTTTCGGTAACCGCGAACTGAAAGGATAGGGGCACGGCCAGCGATGGCTGTGCCTTGCGGCAATCGGTCGCCTTCTCAAGCAGGGGGGCCTGGCCTTTTTACTGCATGCAGACAAAGCGTCATGCGCCTGGCGCATCATCCTTCCAGCCGTATCAAGGAAACCGTATCGTGAGCATCAATTGGGCTGACAAACTGCGCAAGAGCCTGCATGGCTCGGCCGACTCGCTGGGCAACCTGTGCGTCGAGGCGTTCCACTACCTGGCCCTGTTCGGCATCGGTGGCATCACCGCCTACGCGGCCGTGGTCACCTTCATCGAGATGCTCGGCAAGGGCGTCAGCGTCGACGACATCCTGCTGCTGTTCATCTACCTCGAACTCGGCGCCATGGTCGGGATCTACTTCAAGACCAACCAACCGTATCTAACACAGTTTTCTCTGCGGCCTGCTGGTTGGCAAGCCTAGATCTCATTCTATCTGGCGTAATTTGGAGTAATTGAGTATGAAGTGGGCGGATGTCAGCCGAAAACGCTTACACGACGGTGCCAACTCGATTGGCAACTTGCTGGTGGAAAGCTTCCACTATTTGGGTTTGTTTGCTATTGGTGCTGCTACGGCATGGGCCTCTGTAATGGCCTTTATGCAGATGTTCGAAAAAGGAAATGCCAGCATTGATGATATTCTCTTGCTATTTATTTATTTAGAGCTGGGAGCGATGGTAGGCATATATTTCAAAACCAATCACCTGCCTATTCGATTTCTGCTGTACATAGCAATAACCGCACTTACCCGATATCTGATTGGCGATGTATCGCATCATAGAGCTCCAGATATTGGGCTGTTGTACCTATGTGGTGGGATCTTTTTCCTGTCGCTATCCGTTTTGGCGGTTAGGGTTGCTTCAAATAAATTCCCCTCCAGTAAAGCGATAGATGCGACTGGTGACTTCGTTGAGGATAAAATGGTTGAAAAAAATTGACGTAGTAGTGATTTTTTGATAGAAAGCCGTCACCTCCACCCGCAATTAAATAGGTTGTTCAAATGCGACCTGATTCAAAAATGCTATAAGCAACTGCTCTACGCTAATCCTAATGGTTAACGTTTGGCTACCCTTAAGTCTATAGAGTGAAATGCGGGTGGGGGTTTTTTGAGCAAGCTTAAATTATGTAAATCTGTCGACGAGCTGGCTGCTCTGCTTGGTACTACATATGGGAAAATCCGGTATTTCTATTATTTGCACCCTACATCAGAAAGCTACTCAACTTTCGAGATAAAGAAGAAGAGTGGTGGCGTACGAGAGATCTCAGCTCCCTCTGATAAGTTAAAAACTCTTCAGGGGCGATTGAAGGTTTTACTCAGTGAGATTTACGAGCCTAAAAAGTATGTGACAGGTTTTGTTAATGGAAAATCTATTGTCGCAAATGCAAAGCCTCACACCAGAAAGAAGTTTGTTTTTAATCTGGACTTGCAAGATTTTTTTCCTTCAATAACATTTGCTCGTGTTCGTGGGTTATTAATTTCTAAACCCTATTCCCTAGATTCATCTGTAGCAACTGTAATATCCCACCTTGTAACAGTGAATGGGAAATTGCCACAAGGTGGTCCTTGTTCTCCTGTAATTTCAAATATGATTTGCTCATCGCTGGATAGGAAGCTGAAAACTCTTGCGGTGCAAAATCGAGCTGAATACACAAGATATGCTGATGATATAACCTTTTCTTTCTATGATGATCTTGAATATCTTGCGAGCGATATAGTTCAGGTTTTGAAAGGAGACGAGCTTCCTAATCACTACTTTGCAAGGTGTGGGCGAAGCTTGGAGAGGTTAGTTGTTGACGCTGGTTTTAAGGTAAATTACTTAAAGGTTAGGTTGCAGGGGCGATACGAGAGGCAAGTAGTTACTGGTCTAGTAGTAAACAAAAAACCAAATGTAAATCGGCAATACGTCAGAAAGACGGCTGCGATGATTCACTCGATTGAAACAAAGGGACTGGAGGAAGCCAGGAGGATACACTCGGAGAAAATTATTAAGCAAGAAAAAAAGAGTAGAGGTGGTAAGGACGAAGAGATCAAAGTTCCACCGGTTGAGGCTCATATACAGGGGCGACTGTTGTTTTTGAAGCAGGTTGTCGGGCTTGAGTCGCAGGTTTACAGACGACTGGCGTTACGTTTCAACCTTCTTGGATTAAAATATAGAGTGCCTCTAGGGGTTTCAAAAAATAAATTCAGCGAGGAGTTTAGGAAATTTACCAAGTGGTATGACTCCAAGTGCTGGGTTGTGGAGGTTGAGGGTGAGATACGCGGGGAGTTTGAGTGTGGTCAGGGTTCTGGTTTCATGATTTCTGATCAGGTGCTTGTGACATGCTCCCATGTGTTGGATTTAAAAGGCGTTAAGCTGGATGAAGCAACAGTTTATCAAGCATCCTCTAGGTCGAGAAGTTATAAAGCTAATTTGCTTTATCGTGACGACCATAGAGATATAGCTTTGCTTAAGATTTTAGTTGATAAGTCTGAGTTTGACTATTTTGATTTGGAAGCTTCAGTGTTGGCTGATGTCGGTGATGAAGTTTCTATCTTGGGCTTCCCGCAAGACAAGCTCGGTGCTCAGAGTGCAGGGAATCAAACTGCCTTTGTTCGAAATAAATTCCCCATAAGTGGGGTTGGTTTTGTTGAGGTAGATAAAGAGTTGTATGCCGGAAATAGCGGCGGGCCAGTGCTTAATCAGGATAGTCGAGTAGTAGGTGTTGTTGGTATTGGTAACGATGGTGAGTATTGTGACCACAGCCGATTTATTTGTGTTTCTGAGTTGGTGAAGGTTCTTGATGCATTTAAGACTGCTTCAGTTGAGGGTTCTAAGCTTGAGACTGCTTAGAGTTTTTAAGTGAATTCGTGCTGAGTGTGTCTTGTGGTCAGTGATAATACTGCCTGTAAAAATGACCCAAAGTATTAGGCACTGATTCTTTGTGCTGGAAACGTCGGATGCCGATATTTTCTCTTTTTCCATAATTATGGCCTCAATGCATTAAGGGTCTTTGTGGCAGGATTTTTAATAGTGCGAGTTGAACATGCAGTTTTGGCACGTATTAACGTGCCATTGCTTTAGGGAGGTTGTTAACTGCCAAAAGCTGTTGTGATTGTAGATCCTACTATTCCCCCGAGAATACCTGCCGAAAGAATAGTCAAAAGCTCGATTGCTTTGCTGTTTTTTTGATCGAAGTATTTTATAAGTTCGCTTGTTTCGTTGAGGGGGTATTGAGGGTGCTCGGATATTTCTTGGTCGATGTATTCTTGCAGGTATGTCTCTGATTCTCCGCTTTTATACATCGCAGCGTAGTTGCTAGCGATCTGCCCTTTTCTGAATATTAAATGTCCCTTAAGTAAGCCGATATCCTTAAATGCTTTTTGGAAGAGCTTTGGCTTTTCTATTGTCCTTTTTATGATGTTTTTCTTGTTTGTTTTTTCTTGAAGCTCAAGGATCGAATGTGTTGTGTCCTGAATCTCTCCCCATTTTTTCAAACTGAATTGTGCATCTTTGTTTAATTGGTAGAAAAATGACAATTCGTCCGCGAGGGTTTCTTGTAGTTCTTCAAGAGCTTTGTCCTCGTTTTTAAATTTATGTGGGTTGTAATTAAATTTAAGAGTGTTGTATCCTCGGCTCTTTATTTCATTGAGTGTAAATGACGAACTTTCAATGGTTGTGTCGCTTTCGTTTAGGTAGAAATTTGCGTGAAAGGGTGACGGGCCTAGAAAATCATACTCTAGGAATGTTTCGATCTTTTGTAGTTCTTTAGTTAAGAACTCCCTGACTACTTGAACCGCTGTAGAGGGTAGGGTGTCTTCTGTGGCGGATAGACACTCGATATAGCTCACTGGGCCATGCCACTCATGTCGCACAGTGATTTTAAAGTTCTCGGTGCCCGTATCTAAATATTTTTCTGGTAGATTTATTAACTCTGCTTGAATTCGAGATGGTATATAGATTTTAAAAGTTAAATTTAAGAATGTAATAAGTGGATAGCCATGGTCACCCTCTCTAATTTTAGGGTTGGGGGGTGATGTGTCTATTTTCTCATCTTTAATATCTTCATCGAAAGATATGGTTACGTCTGATGCGTTTGTAAGATTTTTAAGGGTTTTGGTTATTTCATCGATATATTCTTGTACGGAGATTTCTTTGTCTATGTTGTCTTTCAATGAAAAGTGAAAACATCCTACCCCAAAAGCTTTCATGTATTTCCTTATGTAGTATATTGGCGGTTGTAGTTTTTGGCGGTTGTAGTTTTTGGCCAATTGCTATCATAGGGTCAGAGTTTTCTCTGTCAACCGGTAGGAATGTCGAAGCTCTGCTTTGCGAGGCAAAAATATTAGCATCCAAGGCCTCCAGCTGTGCCATAGATAAAGGCGAATGTCAGACCGCGTGGTCAAGACCAACCACATGCCGATCCGCTTCCTGCTGTATGTAGCGATCACCGCGCTGACCCGCCTGCTGATTGGCGACGTGTCGCACCACAAGGCGCCGGACGCCGGTTTGCTGTACGTGTGCGGCGGCATCCTGCTGCTGGCGTTCTCGATCCTGGTGGTGCGCTACGCCTCGTACCGCTACCCGTCGACCAAAGCCATCGATGCTAGTGGCAAGGAGATCGAGGAAGCCAAGTAACCTGGCCGGCTTTTGCACCGTTGCGGGTCATGGCGGCGAGGGTTTCCACGGCGCTGTGGCCCTGTTCGATGGCGATACCGAACTGGACGCTCTCGATCAAGCGCTGCAGGCGCTGCGGGTCGTTGCGCTGGGCCGGGCTGATCAGCCGCTTGGCGACGATGCCGGTGTCGTTGGAGAGGGTCAGCATGATGCTGCCGTCGAGCCGCTCGATACTCAGGTTGACCCGGTACTCGGGGGCAAAAGCGGCGTTGATCTGTGCGAAAGGGTTGATCATGGAGCTTCACCTGGCAAAGACATGCAGTGATTGACCGGGTGAGGGAGGGTTGGTTCAGGTGATTTTTCTCACGGTCTTTTGCGATATCTGACAGCTAAATCCTACGACCGAGTGGGATGCTTCTGAATTGCTTCTGCCCAAGCAGAAGGCCACCTTTACCGTGCTAGGTTCCGGGCTTCATTTGCCCAAGGAAGCTACACATGACACGGAATAATCAACCCACCTCTTCCTTCACCAACGCGCTGACTTCGCAACAGAGCGCAGCCGTTTCATCCTCTGTTACCGAAGCCATCTATCGTCTGGCAACCCAAGGCAGCCGCACGCGCAAGGGGGGTGTCATTCGCCAGGCCAGTGCCCCACTGACCATCACCCTGGACGATGGCCAGGTGGTGCGCGTGGCGCAGACCGGTGACTATGCCGAGTATCCGGACGGCAGCCGCGCGCACATCATTAGCGGCGCCGGAGCCCAAGGGCAACTGCAGGATCAGGCCATTGCCCTGGTCGGCAGTGCCTTGAGCAACGGTGATGAAATCATCGATACCCCACAAAACACCGTGCTGATCAGCAAGCAGCAAGGTGTACCCATGGCGGACGATTTCCTCACGAGCGCGAGGTGAGCGATGGTCTATCGCCTGAGCCTCAATGGTCGCGGCGCCGGGCAGCATGGCGACCCGACCACCAGCGGGGCGACCTGCCTCAGCAGCCAGTCCAGTCACCTGCAGAACGGGGTCGGCAGCCTGCGCCTGGGGGATGCCACCACGCCTTGCCCGGAGTGCGGCCAGGCCGGCAAGATTGCCGAAGGGTATGCTGACTGGACCATCAACGGGCTGCCGATCGCCTTTGATGGTGCGCAGATCGACTGCGGCTGCCCGGCCGGCAGTAACCACCTGGTCGCGCCGCTGGATGGTGGCGGCGCCAGAGCGGCGCCGGTAGCGGGCGGCTTTGCCGCGCCGGCTGGCCAGGCCTTCAAGCCGCCTGCGGCGACGCTCAGGCCAACTGCCATCGGTACGACCGGGCCCGCTTCAGCCATGTCCAGTGCGCCCGGCACGCTGGAGCCTGGCTTCTATGTGGTGCCACGCAGCATGTCGGGCCAGCAGGTGCTGGCCCGGCTTGGCGGCGAAAACCGCTACCTCAGCGCCCGGCTGCAACGGCTTAACCCCAGCTTCGCCGAAGGCTTCAAGGCCGGTGAGCTGTTCGTCCTCGGCGACCCCGACAACGGCATGAGTTGTACCCGCGAGGAAGCACAACTGATGGCCGCTGCCGCCCAGGTGCGCGAGGTACTGGCGCCGCTGACCGAGGAAGAGGCCAACTTCATGGTCCGCTACCAGGGTGAAATTGCCGGCTTGTTCAGCGGCGCCAGCCAGTCGATGGGCGTCGGCAAAGACATGCTCGGTCATGGTTTGAGCCAGGTTGAAAACAGCCTGCGCGCGCTTGAACAGCTGCATCAGCGCTCGTTCAGCACCTACGGGCATCTGAACAGCCCGCAGTTTTTCGCCTCCCGCCAACAGCTGTACCGCCAGCTGGATGCCCAGTTGAAGACGGCGTTTCTCAACAAGCCATTGAACCTGGGCAATTACGAGAGCCTGCGTCGAGACCTCGGCATCTCGACCAAAAGCCTGGTTCACCACTGGAGGCGTGCCGGTGCGCCGGGAGAGATCCCGGGTTATGCCACGCATCTTGAGCAGGTATCCCGGACCGCGAAATACCTTAAGCACGGTGGGTATGTCGGTATTGCCCTGGGGGGCGGCGCTTCGGTTCTCAAAGTGCAGGAAGTGTGTAGAGCGGGGGAGACGGAGGAATGCAAGAAGATTCGATTTACTGAGGCTGGGAGCTTTTCTGGGGGGCTGGCGGGTGGTGCTGCTGGTGCCTATCTGGGAGGGAAGACAGCTGTAGCTGTATGTGGCGTCGCCGCTGCGGCTGCCGGCGGAATTGGTCTGGCGGTATGTGGAATCGTCCTAGTGGGAGGGGGATCATTTGCAGGAGGGGTGGGGGTTGGAGCAGGTGGCGAATGGATTGGGGAATTTTTGTATGAGAAGACAAGTCCATGAGCAACTTCTGGAGCTCTTGGTGGGCATTTGCCTTCATGCTGACCCCCTTCGTGATGGGTATAGCCGGCGTAGCCATGGAAACTTACATCGCCCGAAGCCGTGACTTCGACCTCGTCATTGCCAGCCTACCAAACAGTGTCTGGCTCAAGCAGCAGATACCGTTCTGGGGGACCACCAGGTTGAAATCGCGCTGTTATTTGCTCAGCACGATTTGCGGTGCAATGCTTTATCCAAAGCTCAGTATCCGCCTGGGAATGATGGATGCAGAGGATCTGCGCAACTTTCCGCCACGGCTTCGGCGGCGATTGTTGATTGCTTCCTGGTTGATCATCATTGGTTCGGTGTGGATGTTTATCGGTGTCGGCCTGATCAAACTTTCAAAAATCTGAGCATAAAAAAGGCGAGCCCCAGGGGCTCTCCTTTTTACCGTCTGCGTCGTTGATTACCAGTTGAGGCGAGTTTGCTCGTTATTCAGGAATTATTTGAGCCCAAGGTGAAGGTGATTTACAACCGGATGGAACCATGATGTTTGATTACTACACTTGGCATTCTGATATCCAGATTTCATTCCTGCTCACCCCCATTGTAACTGGTGTGACAGGCGTATTTATCAACCGATACGTGGCTAGTAGTCGACACTTGAACGTCATGCTTGCAGCCCTTAAGAACAGTCGTTGGCCAGAGCAGCAGATATTAAAGGGAGGGCTGATCCTTCCGGCGGCTCGAGTCAATCGGGTTGCCGGTATCTCGGGCTTTCTTGTGTTCCCGAGCTTCAGTGTTCGCACCGGGAGGCTGAATGCAGAAGACTTACGTAACTTTCCACCTTACCTTCGACGGTGGTTGATCGCATCGTTCTGGCTCACGATTTTGGGGTGCATAGGAATGCTCCTAAGTGTATGCCTTCTCAAACTTTCAGCAACCTGAGCATTCCAAAGCGAGCCCCATGGGCTCGCCTTGGAAGTTTGCAGGGCAGAGGAGACTCAGGAGTGTAAAAAGATTCGATTTGCTGAGGCCGGAGGCTTTTCTGGTGGGTCGCTTGCGGGCGGGCCAGGAGTTAAAGCAGGTGGCGAATGGCTCAGGGGATTCGTTTATAAAAAGGTCAATCCATAACGGAATTTTGTAGTTCTTGGTGGGTATTTACTTTCATGCTGACTCCTTTCGTGCCCAGTCTTTCCGGCGTGGCGATAGGCGCGTATATCGCCTGCAGCCGCGACTTCAACACCATCGGAGAATGCCTAGGAGACAAGATTTATCAGGTGAAACATGATTGACATAAACACTTGGCCGCCGAGCGTTGCGATCGCTTTCGGTTTTGCACCCTTTGTCATCCTCTTATTTGGCGTAGCCATGGAAACCTACATCGCCCGAAGCCGTGACTTCGACCTCGTCATTGCCAGTCTCCCAAACAGTCTCTGGCTCAAGCAGCAGATACCGTTCTGGGGGACCACCAGGTTGAAATCGCGCTGTTATTTGCTCAGCACGATTTGCGGCGCAATGCTTTATCCAAAGCTCAGTATCCGCCTGGGAATGATGGATGCAGAGGATCTGCGCAACTTTCCGCCATGGCTTCGGCGGCGATTGTTGATTGCTTCCTGGTTGATCATCATTGGTTCGGTGTGGCTGTTTATCGGAGTCGGTCTGATCAAACTTTCAAAAACCTGAGCATAAAAAAAGCGAGCCCCAGGGGCTCGCCTTTTTACCGTCTGCGTTGCTGCTTGTTCAGTTGATGCGAGCTTGCTCGTTCTCCAGGAACTCTTCCTGCAACAGCCCGTCATTCTGGGCGCCGTCGATGCTTTGCTGGGCCACCGCGCGTTTGCTGCGCAGTTTGCCGTAGAAATGCTCCAGGGCGTGGTTCAGTTTGATTGCGGCGCCTTCGACAGCCTGGTCGAGGGATGCGGACTTGTGGCTTACGGAAATCGGTTGATGGCCTTTTGGGCGTGCCTCCATCTGGCAGCGTTTGTCGTGCGGACCTGGCTTGTCGCCGTTCTCGTCGCGCAGGTGGACCTCGATGCGGGTGAGGTCTTCGTCATATCGTTCGAGCGTGCTTTCTACCGTGCTGCGGACCCACTCTTCCAGCCGGATGTTGCCTTGAATATGGTTGTCGCTATTGACCTGGATTTGCATAGTTCAATCCCTTATTCAGCTAGCTCGCAAGAGAATCGATGGGGCCTTGGCGGCCTGTGACAACCATCGCCTCTTGACTACAAGGTCAGGCACTTGGCCAAACAATTCAAGCCCTTTTGAAATAAAAATATCTTGTAGCAAATAGCCCGGCACAGGCCGGGCTTTTGCATGCGCTGGATCAGAACGCGACGGAGGTCTGCAGGTATACCGTACGGGGTTCACCCACGTACTTGCCCTTGTTGTTGTCGTCGAACGAGCGGGTGTAGTACTGGTGATTGAAGATGTTTTTCACCCCCACGGCGACGTTGAGGTTCGACAGTTGCGGGCCGAAATCGTAGGCCGCGCGGCTACTGAACAGCATGTAGCCGGGGATGCGCCCGGTGCTGCCGTCAGCGCTTTCGGCCGCGGTATTGGCGTTGTCGGCGAACTGGTCGCTCTGGTAGCTGCTGTCGAGGTTGAGCCGCCACTGGCCTTCGGTATAACCGATGCCCAAGGTGCCTTTGTGGCGCGAGGAGAAGGGCACACGATTGCCCTTGTTCGGCCCGTCTTCGCGGATTTTAGCGTCGACGAAGGCGTAGGTGGCATACACGTCGAAACCTGCCAGCGCCGGGTTGAGGCCTTCGAGGGCGTACTTGACGCTGGTCTCGATGCCCTGGTGACGGGTTTCGCCGCGGGCGATCACTGAATCGTTGGTCTGGTTGCTTTCGTACTGGTTGTCGAAGTTGATCAGGAAGGCGCCGATCTCGGCTTGCAGGTTGCCGTTGTCGTAGCGGGTTCCCAGTTCCCAGGTGCGGGCTTTTTCCGGTTTCACTTCGCCGCTGCTGACCCGGTTGGGCATCTGGCTGTACTGCACGCTGCCGAACGAGCCTTCGGTGTTGGCGTACAGGTTCCAGCTGTCAGTCAGGTGGTACATGACATTGAGCGCCGGCAGCGCAGTGTTGTAGTCGCCCTGGTAGCGCTGGCCGTTGAGTTTGTTCGACTGCTCGGAATCGATCATTTCGTAGCGGATGCCCGGGGTGATGGTCCACTGGCCGATGTCGATGCGGTCATCGAGGAAAAGCGCGTGGGCTTCGGTGCTGCCACGGGTGTCGCGGTCGTTGCGGCTGGCGCTGGTCGGCAACTGGTTGGCAGCGATCGGCTCGCGGTAGCGCAGCTCGTGGCCGGCTTCGTTGACGTAACGGTAACCGACGCCCACTTCATGCCAGCTCTCGCCGAGGGCAAAGCCCTGGGAGAAGCGTGTTTCGATGCCGCGTACCCAGTACTCGCGCGGCGACAGCGAGACGAAGCTGCCCTGGTCCAGATAGCCGCTGCGCAGGGTCTTGGTGAAGAAGCTGTTGACGCTGAACTGGCGGGCGTCTTCCTTGTAGTCATAGCCGAAGTTGAACATCGTTCGCCGGCCCCAGAACTTGTCCTGCAGGCGGGTCGACTGGTACGGGTCGGCATCGTAGTCGGCAACGCTCAGGCCGCCGGGCATCTGCGCTTCGCCTTCGTAGTACTGGGCCATGGCGTGCAGGCTGTTGGCCTCGTCGAGCTGGTATTTGCCCTTGAGGATCAGGTCGTCGATCTGCGTGTCGCTGTGCTCGCGCCAGTCACCGCCACGGCTGCCGGAGTACAGCAGGGCGCCGCCCAGGCCGTTGGCGTTGGTGCCGCCGGCGAGCAGGTTGGCGCTGGTCTTGAAGCCGTCGTGACTGGACGACGGGCTGGTCTGGGTCTGGAAACCGGCTTTGACCGTCGGCTCGTCGGGGATCGCCCGGGTCACGAAGTTGACGATGCCGCCGACGTTCTGCGGGCCGTAGCGCACCGCGCCGCCGCCGCGCACGACGTCCACCGCGTCCATGTTGCCCATGCTGATCGGAGCGAACGACAGCTGTGGCTGGCCATAGGGTGCGAACGGCACCGGAATGCCGTCCATCAGCACCGTCGAGCGCGAGGCCAGGCGCGGGTTGAGCCCGCGAATGCCGAAGTTCAGCGCCATGTCGTGGCTGCCGGTGCCGTTGTTTTCCGGGGCGTTGACCCCGGGGATGCGGTTGAGCACTTCGCGCGCGGTGGTAGCGCCGCTGCGCTCGAATTCTTCGCGGCGGATTACATCGCGGGCACCGGCATGTTCGAAGACGTTGTCTTGCTGCGCCGCGCCCAGCCAGTCGCCGACCACGGTGGAGGCGCCGAGCTCGACCGGCGCGCTGGGGGCCGCGAGCGGTTGCAGGCTGAAGGCGTTGTCACCTTCGGCACGGGCTTGCAGGCCGGTGCCTTGCAGCAATGTATCGAGACCCTGCTGCGGGCTGTACTGGCCCTGCAGGCCGGGGCTATGCACACCGCGAGTGAGCTGCGAGCCAAACGAGATCAGCACGCCGCTTTCACGGCCGAACTGGTTCAGGGCGTTTTCCAGCGTGCTCGGGGCGATCTGGTAAGTGCGCGCCGGGGCCTCGGCTGCCTGGGCGGCAACGGCGCTGAAACTCAGGCTGGCACCCAGCAGCAGGGTGCGCAGGGCCTGGGCAAGTGGACTCGGTCGAAGGGGCATGCAGAAGATCCTTGAGAAGGTCGAAGCAAAGGGTTCTGCCTTCTCTGTCACGCGAGAGGTGAAAACGGCTCAGGTCAGTGGAAAAAACCTTCAGGCCCGCGCTTCGACCGTCACCCAGTAGCGGGTAAAGCGCCGCACGCGCACCGGCAGTGCCACCTCGAGCAGGTCGAGAATGCGTTCGCTGTCGGCCAGCGGATAACTGCCGGAGATCAGCAAACTGGCCACCTCGGGTGCACAGTTGAGCTGGCCGCGGCGGTAGCGGCCGAGCTCGTCGAGAAACGCGCCAAGGGGCATGTGCGCAGCCACCAGCATGCCGTCGACCCAGGCCCCGAGGTTGCTGTCCAGGGCCTGGCTGGCCTGCCAATGCGGGCCGTTGAAGCGCGCTTGCTGGCCCGCCCCCAGGCGATTGCCGGCCAGGCTGGCGCTGCCTTCGAACACCGCCAACTGGCTGTAGCCGGCGAACTGGCGCAGGTTGTAGCGGCCGTTGCCCAGGTTCAGCAGGCCGTGTTCGCTGCGCAGTTGCAGCGGTCGGCTATCGCCGGCCACGGTCAGTTGCAGTTCACCTTCGAGCAGGTGCACCAGGCGCTGGCTGGCATCGAAACGCACGTCGGCGGCGCTGCGGGTGTTGAGCTGCAGCAGGCTGCCGTCGTCCAGAGCCAGGCGCCGGCGTTCGCCGACCGGGCTGCGGTAATCGGCGAGCAATGTCGGCAACGGGGTGTGCTGCTGCAAGGCCAGGCCACTGGCGCTGCCGACCCCGAGGATCAGCAGGGTTTTCAGCGCCCGGCGGCGGCTGGCCGAACGTGGCGCCTGCAACGCGGCGTGGGCCAGGGGCGAGGATAAGCCGCGCAAACGCTGGTTGACCCGCTGGATGTGCTCCCAGGCGCGTTGGTGGTTGTCGTCGGCCTGCAACCATTGCTGCAGGGCCTGTTGCTGACGCGCATCGAGGGCGCCGCCCTGCAGCTCGATCAGCCAGTGCACGGCCTGTTCGGCCACCTGCGGGGAAAACTCCTGATGGCCGTTCACAGGGCGAAGTAACAGCGCATGGCCGCCTTGTTCAGGTAGCGCTTGACCGTGGCCAGGGAGATGCCCAGTTGCGCGCCGATCTCGGCGTAACTCAGGCCGTCGACCTGGGCCATCAGGAAAGCGCGCTTGACCACCAGTGGCAGGCCGTCGAGCAGGCGGTCGAGCTCCAGCAGGGTTTCGAAAATGATTGCCCGGTGTTCTTCCGACGGCGCCAGTGCCTCGGGTAACTGCGCCAGCGCCTGGAGGTAGGCGCGCTCCAGGTCCTGGCGGCGGTAATGGTTGCACAGTACGCGTTTGGCGACGGTGGTGAGGAACGCCCGTGGCTCGTTGAGCAGCGGCGTTTCGCGGCCCTGGAGCAGGCGCATGAAGGTGTCCTGGGCCAGGTCGGCGGCGCTGTCGGGGCAGCCCAGACGCCGGCGCAACCAGCCGGTCAGCCAGTTGTGATGGTCGAGGTAGAGGCCTTCGAGCGAGGAAGAGGGAGCGCTGGGCACCGTGAACACTCCGGCGCCGGGATGCGCAACAGAATAAGAATTGTTCGCATTGTAGTGAAAGGTGCCACTACTCGGCAATCGGTGCCTGACTGACGGGCGTAGCAGAGGATCGGGGAAATGTAAAAAACGTAAATACGCTTTACTCACATTTGAGAATGAATAGCATTCGCTCCCTAGATGAATTTACGCAACCTTTACATTTCTCAGGGAGAGGTCCTCGTGTCCCCGACTTTCAGTAAATCCTGCCTCGCGCTTACCCTCTGCTCGCTCTACACCGCGCAAGCCACAGCTCAGAACCAGCCGCTGGAGCTGGACAACATGGTGGTGACTGCGTCGGGTTTCTCCCAGCAGATCAAGGATGCGCCGGCATCGATTTCGGTGATTACCCGCGAGCAGATCGAGAACAAGTCCTACCGTGACGTCACCGATGCCCTGCGCGATGTGCCGGGCGTGGTGGTCACCGGTGGCGCCAGCTCCAGCGACATCAGCATTCGCGGCATGGCCTCCAAGTACACCCTGATGTTGGTCGACGGCAAACGCCAGGACTCGCGTGCCACCCGCCCGAACAGTGACGGCGCCGGTATCGAACAGGGCTGGATGCCGCCGCTGGAAGCCATCGAGCGCATCGAAGTGGTGCGCGGGCCGATGTCTTCGCTGTATGGCTCCGACGCCATGGGTGGGGTGATCAACATCATCACCCGCAAGGTCACCCCGCAGTGGTACGGCGGCGTGCGCACCGAAGCAACCTTCCAGGACCGCTCCGACTCGGGCAACTACAACAGCACCAACGCCTTCATCTCCGGGCCCCTGGTCGACAACCTGGTCGGCCTGCAGCTGTACGGCCAGCGCTCGCGCCGCGACGAAGACCATATCGTCAACGGCTTCAACGAGCAGAGCACCGACAGCGCTACGGCCAAGCTGTCGTTCACCCCGGATGAACACAACGACATCACCCTCGAAGCGGGCAAGTCCGAGCAGGAGCGCAACTCCCACGTCGGCCGTTCGGCCAGTCGTTCCGCCAGCCGTAACGACTACGACCGTACCAACTTTTCCATCACCCATTCCGGGCGCTGGGACAGCCTTACCAGCGAAAGCTACCTGCAGCGCGAAAAGATCGAGAACCCGGGCCGGCGCATGGAGCTGGAAAACACTGTGCTTAATTCGCAGGTGTCGTTCTTCAGCGATTCGCACATCACCACCTTCGGTGGCCAGTACAAGTACGAAGACCTCAGCGACGAAGGCAACCAACTGGCCTCGGCGGCCAGCGTCAACCAGTTGACCCGCTGGTCGTGGGCCCTGTTTGCCGAAGACGAATGGCGCCTGACCGAAGCCTTCGCCCTGACCGGCGGCCTGCGCATGGACCGCGACGAGAACTACGGCACGCACTGGTCGCCACGCCTGTACGGGGTCTACCACCCGACCGAGCAGTGGACCATCAAGGGGGGTGTATCCAGCGGCTACCGCTCGCCGGACATCCGCGCCGCCGTCGATGACTGGGGCCAGATCACCGGTGGCGGTGGCGACCCGGCGATCATCGTCGGCAACTCCAGCCTCAAGCCGGAGAAGAGCCTGAGCCAGGAAATCGGCTTTATCTGGGACAACCTCGAAGGATTCTCCACCGGCCTGACCCTGTTCAACACCGACTTCAAGGACAAGATCACCGAGACCCGCCGCTGCACCGACAGCACCGGCAATGCCTCGGGCCAGTGCCAGATCGGCGGTACCTCGTACAAGTTCATCAGTGACCGGGTCAACGTTGACGAGGCGCAGATGCGCGGCATCGAAGCGACCCTGGACTGGGACATCACCCAGACCGTGTCGCTGGCCACCAACTACACCTTCACCGCCTCCGAGCAGAAGAGCGGCCCGCAGAAAGGCAAGGCCCTGAACCAGATGCCGCGGCACATGTTCAACGCCACCCTCGACTGGCAGGCCACCGACCAGCTGGGCACCTGGGCGCGCCTGAACTATCGCGGCAAGACCTCGGACTACCTGGGCCGCACCACCATGTCCGACGGCACGCCGTCGTACACCTTCGTCGACTTCGGCGGCACCTACCGGGTGACCAAGAACGTCAAGCTGCTGGCCGGTATGTACAACGTCTTCAACAAGGAAGTGGACTACGACAACTACCAGACCGTGCTGGACGGCCGCCGCTACACCATGGGCGTCGACCTGTCGTTCTGATCGGCCGGCCTGCGGTTTTGCTTATGAGAATATAAATCATTATTATTGTGCGCTTCTCGTAATGGACCGATGCCATGAAAAGCAAAGCCGCCGGGCTGCCCATCAGCTATCGCCTGGCCGTGACTTCCCGCAGCCTGGCTGCCGTGTTCGGTGGCTACCTGCTGGCGGCCATGGCCAGCGTCTGTATCACCCTGCTGTTGCCGGTTCCGCGTGCCGAGGCGGTGATCAGCGGCATGATGCTGTCGTTCCTGTTCTACCTGGTGGCTTTTCTCTGGTGCTTCGCCTGTCGTAGTGCCTGGCAGGCCTGGCTGGGAGTACTGGTGCCGAGCCTGGTGCTGGCGATGATCAGCGGCCTGGCCTACTGGATGAAAAACCCATGAAAGAGGGCTTTCGCCAGGCCATGGCCTGGTTGCATACCTGGACCGGGCTGATCTTCGGCTGGTTGCTGTTTGCGATTTTCCTGACCGGGACCATGTCCTACTTCAAGGAAGAAATCAGCCACTGGACCCAGCCGGAAGTACCCAGCCGGGCGCTGGATCCGGCGGCCAGCCTGGACCTGGCCCAACGCTACCTGCAAGAGCATGCGCCGACTGCGGGCAGCTGGTTCATCGAGTTGCCCAACGCTCGCGAACCGGCGCTGAGCGTGAGCTGGCCCAAGGCTGGAGGCGGGCGCCGCGACTTCACTTCCAAAACCCTCGACCCTGCCACCGGCGCCGAATTGCAGGCGCGCGAGACCCGTGGCGGCAATTTTTTCTACCGTTTCCATTTCCAGCTGGAGATGCCTCACCCCTGGGGCCGCTGGCTGTCGACCTTTGCCGCGTTCATCATGCTCCTGGGCCTGGTGACCGGGATCATTACCCACAAGAAGATCTTCAAGGAGTTCTTCACCTTCCGCCCGGGCAAGGGCCAGCGTTCCTGGCTCGACGGGCATAACGCCATCGGCGTATTGGTGCTGCCGTTTCACCTGATGATCAGCTACAGCAGCCTGGTGATCTTCATGGCCATGGTCATGCCGGCCAGCATCATCGCCAGCTATGGCGACAACACCCGTGGCTTTTTCAACGACCTGTTCGGCGGCCAGAGCCAGGTCCAGGCCGCCGGCACCGCGGCGCCGTTGCTGCCCTTGCCGCAGCTGTACGCCAAGGTCCAGGAGCAGGCGCCCGGGGCCAATCTTGCCTGGGTCGAGGTACAGAACCCCGGTGACCAGAACGCCCGGGTCCGGTTCGCCCGCCATGCCGGTGACCGCATTGCTCACCAGCGCGGCGGTGGCTGGCTGTTTGACGGGGTTAACGGCACGCTTGAGGGCGGCAGCCAGATCGAGGCCACGCCGGTGCTGATTTCCGGCGGCATGTACGGCCTGCACATGGGCATTTTCGCCGGGCCGTGGCTGCGCTGGCTGTACTTCTTCTTTGGCCTGGCCGGCACCGCAGTGATCGGCACCGGCCTGGTCATGTGGCTGGGCAAGCGCCAGCTCAAGCATGCCAAGAGCGGCACCCAGCCGTTCGAGCTGCGCCTGGTCGAGGTGCTCAACATCGCCAGCATGAGCGGCTTGCTGCTGGGTGTGGCGGCGTTCTTCTGGGCCAACCGCTTGTTGCCGATCGACCTTGAAGGCCGTGCCGACTGGGAGACCAACTGCTTCTTCCTGCTCTGGGCCTTGTCACTGGTGCACGCCATGCTGCGCCGCGGCCGCCGAGCCTGGGCCGAGCAACTGGGCCTCGGCGCGCTGATGTGGGCGGGCTTGCCGCTGCTCAACGGCCTGACCACCGGCCAGGGCCTGAACCACTCGCTCGCCGTCGGCGACTGGGCCATGGCTGGTTTCGACCTGACCGCCTTGGCCAGCGGCCTGTTCCTGGCCTGGGCTGCCAGCAAGATGTGGCGGGCGCCGCTAGTCGCGCCCAAGCGCAAGCCCAAGGCCGCGCCTGGCACGTTGATTGAAAGCGAGGTGAACTGATGCTGGCCATTGCCCTGTTTGGTTTTGCCGGTTTCGCCGCGCTGTGCCTGGCTATGGAGAAACACTACAAGGACCTGCTCGGACAGCCACCGAGCAATGCGCGGCGTGCGGCGCTGCGGGTGGCGGGCTGGGCGCTGCTGGCCCTGGCGCTGTTGTTGGCGGTGCGCCACAGCGGCTGGGCCATGGGCCTGGTCGAGCTGTTCGCGGTGCTGATGGCCGGCGTCACCCTGTGGGTGTTCCTCCTGCCTTACCAGCCGCGCCTGCTGCTGGGCCTGGCGGCGGCCAGCGTGGTGCTGGCGCCATTGACTGCCCTGGCGTCGCTGTAGCTTGGTCAACGAGCCGCTCGATCTGCCCGCCGAAGGTGGCAACGACACCGACGGGGCCAACGGGCGCGCGCGATTTGTGCAGGTGTTTCTCGCCCAACGGGCGCAGATGGAAGCCCTGGTCAGCCGCCGCATCGGCTGCCGGGCCACAGCTTCTGACCTGATCCAGGAGTTGTTCCTGCGCTTCTGGCGCCGGCCGCAGATCAAGGTCGAGGCGCTCGATACCTACCTGCTGCGCTGCGCCGGCAATATCGCCATCGATCACCTGCGCAGCGAAGGTGCCCGCGAGCGGGTCAACGACAGCCTGCAACTGGAGGTGGCCGACGAGCATGTCAGCGCACCGCAAGTGGCCCTGGAGGTAAACAGCGACCTGCAGCGCATCGAGGCGGCGCTGCGCCTGCTGCCCGAGCGTACCCGGCAGATCTTCTTGCTCAACCGCATTCACGGGCGCAAGTACGCCGAGATCGCCAAGGCCATGGGCCTGTCCCAGAGTGCGGTGGAAAAACATATGATGCGCGCACTGGAGGCGTGCAAGGCGAGTATCGAGCTGCCGCCGGCCAGCACCCGCAAGCCAGGGAAAGCACCATGACTGACATCACCGCCGCGCAGCACCAGGCCGCACAGGGCTGGCTGAGCCGGATCAACGAGCAACCGCAACTGGCCGAGCGCGCCGAGTTCAAGCGCTGGTTGCTCGCCCATCCGGCCCATGGCCGCGCCTATGCCCAGGCCCAGGCGTTGTGGCGCCTGAGCGAAGCGCCGGCGAGCCTGTTGGCAGCCGAGGACGACCCGGCCTTGCAAGGCTATTTGCGCGCCATGCAGCAACCGCCAGCGGGGCGCACCTGGCGCCGTGTCGCCACCTTGGCTGCCGCTGCCTGCCTGGTACTGGCGCTGGGCACCGCTGCCGGCTGGCATCCGGCCTACTGGCTGGATGACCTGCAGGCGGATTACGTCACGGCGCCGGGGCAGGTCGAGGAAGTGGTGCTGGCCGACAACTCGCACATGACTCTGGATGCTGGCAGCGCCGTATCGGTAGATTTCAGCGAGGGTCAGCGCCAGGTGACGATCCGCCGTGGCGCGGCGTTCTTTCATGTCACCCACACCGGCGCGCCGTTCGTGGTCGAGGCGGCAAAGGGCGAGACGCGGGTACTCGGCACCCGCTTCGAGGTGCGCAAGCACAATGGCGGCGCGCGGGTCACCGTGCTCGATGGCCGGGTGGCGGTGACCGCCGAGCCCGGGCGCTTGCAGCAACAGCTGAGCGGCGGCCAGCAGGTGGCCTACCGCCACGGCACCGCCAGCGCCGTCGAAGCGGTGGACAGCGAATCGCGCCTGGCCTGGCGCCAAGGCTGGCTCAATTACTACCAGGTGCCGCTGAGCACGGTGATCGACGACCTGGCCCGCTACTATCCAGGGCGCATCATCGTGCTCGACAGCGAACTGGGCAAACGCAAGGTCAGCGGCAGCTTCCCGGCCAGCCAGCCGCTGGCGGCGCTGGATTCGCTCGGCGCGGTGCTGGGCTTCAAGCGCAATACCCTGCTGGAGCGGGTGACGCTGATCCGCTGAAAAATATTTTCAGAAAACTGATGAGGTAAGTTCGCGCGACAACCGTGTAGTGAGTGAAAGTGCGATTCATTCGCATAAACGTCACTCCTTCATAGGTTACCGGTCATGAAGTTCACCCCCTCGGCAGCGCGCAGCTTTTCAATCTGGCTCAGTGTCTCGGCCCTGGCCACAGCGGGCGCATTCCCCCTGGGCGCGGTGGCCGCGCAGCAGGTCTATGTGTTTGCCCAGCCGAGCAAGCCGCTGGTGCAGGCACTCAATGACTTCAGCCGGCTGACCGGGCAAAGCGTGATCTATACCACCGACCTGCCGGCGCTCAACGCCCCGGCCCTGCACGGCAGCCTCAGCGCCGAGCAGGCCCTGCAGCAACTGCTGGGCAATTCCGGTTTTGCCGCACGCCGGGTCGATGCCCGCACCCTGACCCTCGAACCACTCGATGCCGGCGCTGCGCTCAAGCTCGACGCGACCACGGTGAACTCGCAAGTCGATGCCGACTACAGCTACCAGCCGCCAGCCAGCAGCTCGGTGATGCGCAGCCAGGCTTTGATCATGCAGACGCCCCAGGCGATCAACGTGGTGCCGGCCCAGGTGCTCAAGGACCAGACCCCGCGCAACCTCGACGACGCCCTGGCCAATGTCAGCGGCGTGACCCAGGGCAACAACTTCGGCGGCACCCAGGACACGGTGATGAAGCGCGGCTTTGGCGACAACCGTGACGGCTCGATCATGCGCGACGGCATGCCGATCGTGCAGGGCCGCAGCCTCAATGCCAGCACTGAGCGGGTCGAAGTGCTCAAGGGCCCGGCTTCGTTGCTGTATGGCATCCAGGACCCGGGCGGGGTGATCAACGTGGTCAGCAAGCGCCCGCTACTGCAGCAATACAACGCCCTGAACCTGCGCGGCTCGACCTATGGCAGCGGCAAGAACGGCAGCGGTGGCGGCCTGGACAGCACGGGTGCCCTGGGCCAGAGCAACTTCGCCTACCGCCTGGTGCTCGACCATGAAGACGAAGACTACTGGCGCAACTTTGGTACCCACCGTGAATCGCTGGTGGCGCCGTCGCTGGCCTGGTTCGGCGAAGACACCCAGGTGCTGCTGGCCTACGAGCACCGCGAGTTTCTCTACCCGTTCGACCGCGGCACGGCCATCGACCCGCGCACCAACCACCCGCTGGACATCCCCAGCACCCGGCGCCTGGACGAGCCGTTCAACGACATGCAAGGGCGCTCGGACCTTTACCGCCTGGAGGTCGATCATCAGCTTGCGGACGACTGGAAAGCCCACTTCGGCTTCAGCTACAACCGCGAAACCTACGACGCCAGCCAGGTGCGGGTAACCGCCGTCAACGCCGCCCGCGGCACCCTGAGCCGAAGCATGGACGGCACCCGTGGCGCGCTCAGCAGCGACCGTTTCGCCACCGCAAGCCTGGAGGGCAAGGTGCAACTGGCGGGCATGCAGCATGACCTGCTGCTCGGCCTCGACAATGAGTACCGCAAAGTCTACCGCGCCGACCTGATCCGCCAGGGCAGCCTCAGCACTTTCAGTTACCTCGACCCGGTGTATAGCCGCGAAGTTGAGGGCACCAGCGTGCGCGACAGCGACAGCGCACAGACCGACAAGCTGCGCAGCGACTCGTTGTTCTTCCAGGATTCTATCCACCTCGATGAACACTGGATTCTGGTCGCCGGTGCGCGCTACCAGATGTACGACCAGCTCGCCGGGCGCGGGCGGCCGTTCAAGGCCAATACCAACACCAACGGACAGGCCTGGGTGCCGCGGGTGGGGCTGGTGTACAAGGTTGACGAGCAGCTGTCGTTGTACGGCAGCTACAGCGAATCGTTCAAGCCCAACTCCAGCATCGCCCCGCTGACCGGCGGCCTGGTTCTGGATTCGGGGATCGAACCGGAGGAGGGTAAATCCTGGGAACTGGGCGCCAAGCTCGACATGCCGGGGGCGCTGACCGGCACCCTGGCGCTGTTCGACATCCGCAAGCGCAACGTGCTGGTGGCCAACTTCGATTCCGCTACCGGCGACACGCTCTACAGCAACGCCGGCGAGGTGCGCTCGCGCGGCATTGAGCTGGACCTGACCGGGCAGTTGAGCGAGCGCTGGAGCCTGATCGGCAACTATGCCTTCACCGACGCCGAGGTCACCCAGGACCCGACGCTTGAAGGCAATCGCCTGCAGAACGTGGCGCGCCACAGCGGCTCGCTGTCGGCGGTGTATGACGCCGGCAGCCTGTTCGGTGGCGACCGCCTGCGCCTGGGCGCCGGGGCGCGCTATGTCGGCGAGCGGGCCGGCAACGCCGAGAACGATTTCGAGCTGCCGGGCTACACCGTCGCCGATGCCTTCGCCAGTTACGAAACCCGCCTGGACGAACACAAGGTGCGCTTGCAATTGAACGTCAAGAACGTGTTCGACCGCACCTATTACAGCTCGGCGGTGAACCGCAACTTTGTCTCGGTGGGCGATGCGCGCCAGGTCAGCCTGTCCAGCACCCTCGAATTTTAACTGTTGAAGGCCGTCCGGTAGGCGCCGGGCGTTGCTCCCAGGGCCTGGCGGAAGCGGTTGCTGAAATGGCTGGCGCTGGCAAAGCCGCACAGCAGCGCCACTTCGCCCAGCGGCAGTTGGCCATGGCGGAGCAATTGCCGCGCTTTGGCCAGGCGTCGGGCCAGCAGGTACTGGTGCGGCGGCAGGCCGAAGCTTTGACGAAACATTCGCGCGAAGTGGTACTCGGAAAGGTTGCACAGCGTCGCCAGCTCACCAAGGCTCAGCGGCTGATCCAGGTGGCCTTCGACATATTCACTCAGTTGCCGGCGCTGGTGCGCGGCCAGCCCGCCCTTCAGGCGCAGGCCCTGGCGCAGGCCGACCTGGCTGAGCAGGGCGTGGTCGAGAATCTCGTGAGCCAGGCTGCTGGTCAGCAGGCGTTCGGCGGGCTCGTCCCAGTCCAGGGCAATCAACTGACGAAAGCGCCGGGCCTGCTCGGGATCGTCGAGAAAGGTCGCTTCCTGCAATTGCAGCTCGCGCGGTTCGCGGTCCAGCAGGCTGACGCAGCCGAGAGCGAACTGCTCCTGGCTGATATACAGGTGCGCCAGGCGGATCGAGCCGTTGACCACCCAGTGCGAGGCGGAACCGGCGGGCATGATGCACAGTTTGTCGGGCGAGCCGGTGTGGCCGGGGCGGTCGCGGCGAAAGGTGCCGGTGCCGTCGGCGATGTAGCACGACAGGGTGTGATGGCTGGGCGCTTCGTAGTCGCGGGCGTCGTGGCGGTTGTTCCACAGGGCTGCCGCCAGGCCGTCCCCCAGGTGCGCGCTGTGTTCCAGGCGGGCATGGGGTGAGTCGTGCATGGCTTTGAAAACTTGCAGCTGGTCCAACGGCGTCATGGTCGCTACCTCTGTTGGCCATCCTACTCCGCCACGTCCGGGCTGACAGCTGCTGCCTGCGCAAAAGCGCAAGAATGTGCAAGTGCCACTGGCGGGGACGGCTGCACACTGGTGGCCTGGAATTGAGGAGTGCCGCCATGAACCTGTCGTTATACCTGCTCACTGTGCTGATCTGGGGCACCACCTGGATTGCCTTGAAGCTGCAACTGGGGGTGGTCGCCATCCCGGTGTCGATCGTCTACCGCTTTGCCCTGGCGGCGCTGGTGCTGTTTGTCATTCTGCTGCTCAGCCGCCGCCTGCAACCGATGAACCGTCGCGGTCACATGATCTGCCTGGCTCAGGGCTTGTGCCTGTTCTGCGTCAACTTCATGTGCTTTCTGACCGCCAGCCAGTGGATTCCCAGCGGCCTGATCGCCGTGGTGTTCTCTACCGCGACCTTGTGGAACGCGCTGAATGCGCGGGTGTTCTTCGGCCAGAAGGTGGCCGCCAATGTGCTGGCCGGTGGCGCCCTCGGCTTGGCCGGGCTGGGCCTGTTGTTCTGGCCCGAGCTGTCCGGGCATGCCGCCAGCCGTGAAACCATCATCGGCCTGGGCCTGGCGCTGCTGGGAACCCTGTGCTTTTCGGCCGGCAACATGCTCTCCAGCCTGCAACAAAAAGCCGGTTTGCGCCCGCTGACCACCAATGCCTGGGGCATGCTCTATGGCGCCAGCATGCTTGGCCTGTATTGCCTGGTCAGCGGTATTCCGTTCGCCATGGAATGGAACACGCGCTACATCGGTTCGCTGATGTACCTGGTGATTCCGGGCTCGGTGATCGGCTTTACCGCCTACCTGACTCTGGTCGGGCGCATGGGCCCGGAGCGGGCCGCTTACTGCACGGTGTTGTTCCCGCTGGTGGCGCTGAACGTCTCGGCGTTCTATGAGGGTTATCAATGGACGGCACCGGCGCTGGCAGGCCTGGTGCTGGTGATGCTGGGCAATGTGCTGGTGTTTCGCAAACCCCGGCCCAAGGTGGTCGAGCCGGTGGTGGCCTTGCGGTAGCTATCGCACCGAACCTGTGGGAGCGGGCTTGCCCCGCGATGAGGCCGGTACAGCCAGCCCACAGGGGCCGGCTCAAGCAGGAGCATTGTTGGCAACCGGCCTCAATCATCTATTTTGAGGCTGATGAAAATCAGCGTGGCGAACAGAAAGTCGACGATCCGCCCCGCAGTGGCCAGGGCGTTCCACTGCGTGGATTGCCACATGGCAAACCATTCACCGCCTACCACCTGGAAGAACAGGTACCAGATCAGCAGCCCCAGCAGGCAACCGGCAACGGCGAAGCGCTTGGCCTTGTGAAAGTGTCGGGCGTCGGCACATCGGTGTTTGAACATCTGCCAGGCACCGACTACGAAGCACAAGGTACAGAGGACCTGGGCGGCAATGATCAACCAGTAGAACAGGTGGTGCAGAGGCGGCGAGGTGATTGAGCGGTAGAGCAGGGCATTGCCCGGGAAGGTCGTGTCCATGCTCAAGGTGTGTTGGACGAAGACAAAGTTGCTGGCGTAGTCGGTGAGGTTGCCGAATACCACTAGCGCACCGAAGATCCCAATGAACGCTGTGAGCAGTATTTTGCCGAGGCGGATCAATCCGTGAGTCGAGAAGGTTTCCATGCTGTTGGTGACCTTAGGCTAAACACGCTTATGGAGTCTCAAATTTCAGGTTCGTTACAGCGATGTAGCCGTTGCAGCTGATTAGCGGTACCTGGCAAAAATGCCAGGTTTCAAGGGCGTGCCAAAGGCGTAGCTTGCACAACACATCCGCCGCGTTCGAGGCAACGGTCATGGAAGTGATGATGGGTAAGTCCAATAAACCGTTGGTCGCGCCGTCCACGCTCAAAGATGCGAGCTGGACGGTCAGCCTTTCCCAGGTGGACGAGGCGGGGCTGACGCTCAGTGGTTACGCCTTGCCAGGCTTGCAGGGCTCTCAAGGGGCAACCTTGCTGCTTGGCTGGATTGGCTTTCCACCGGGAGGGGCGCCGGAAACCTACGGTGACTCGCTTGCGATCGAGCGTTGGGAAGATTACCGAGGGCACGACTTCGTACTGCCCAGGCGCTATTTGCAAAGCGCGCTGGGCGGTACTGGTGTGCTGTTTTTCGATCTCTCGGTGCTCAGCCTGCCGTCGCAGATTTCACCACTGGTAACGGTAAGGGTGGTTGATTAGGCCGACTTCCACACCTGCGGATTGACCAGATCCCGTGGCCGTTCACCGAGCAAGGCGCTGCGCAGGTTATCAATCGCCCGATTGGCCATGGCCTCGCGGGTTTCAGCGGTAGCCGAACCTACATGCGGCAAGGTCAGGGCGTTTTTCAGCTGGAACAGCGGTGATTCGGCCAGCGGCTCCTTCTCGTAGACATCCAGCCCGGCGCCGCGAATAGTGCCGGCCTGCAAGGCTTCGACCAGCGCCGCTTCATCGACCACCGGCCCACGGGAGACGTTGATCAGAAACGCGCTGGGTTTCATCAGTTGCAGTTCGCGACTGCTGATCAGGTGTTTGGTCTGCGCGCCCAGTGGCACCACCAGGCAGACGAAATCAGCTTCAGCCAGCAGTTCATCGAGGCTGCGGTACTGCGCGCCGAGTTCCTGCTCCAGCGCCGGCTTGCGGCTGTTGCCGCTGTAGATCACCGGCATGTTGAAACCGAAGCGCCCGCGCCGGGCGATGGCCGCGCCGATATTGCCCAGGCCGACGATGCCCAGGGTCTTGCCGTGCACGTCGCTGCCGAACTGCGCCGGGCCGACGGTGGCTTGCCATTGCCCGGCCTTGGTCCAGGCATCCAGCTCGGCGACCCGCCGCGCCGCACCCATGAGCAGGGCAAAACCGAGGTCGGCAGTACTTTCGGTAAGCACGTCGGGGGTGTTGGTCAGGGCGATGCCGCGCTGGTTGAAGTAGGCCAGGTCATAGTTGTCATAGCCCACCGAGACGCTGGCGACCACTTCCAGCTTGCTGGCGTTTTCCAGCTGCGCCTGGCCGAGTTTGCGGCCGACGCCGATCAGGCCATGCGCTTGGGGCAGGGCTTGGTTGAACTGGGCGCTGATGTCGCCGAGCTTGGGGTTCGGCACGATCACGTTGAAGTCTTGCTGCAGGCGTTCGACCATCGCCGGGGTGATGCGGCTGAAGGCAAGGACGGTCTTTTTCATCGGCGAAATCTCTGCGGGCGGTGGAGAATTGGTAGCACGCTATCATTCTCCACCACCGCTGTGCAGCAAGATTTCAGGTGGCGATGCGCAGTTCGTGGGTTTTCAGGTCCGCTTCATGGGCGGCGAGAATTTCCGGCAGCGAGTTGCGCAGGTACTCGACCCAGGTCTTGATCTTGGCATCCAGGTACTGGCGCGACGGGTAGATCGCGTACAGGTTCAGCTCCTGCAGGCGGTACTCGGGCATTACCCGCACCAGCGAGCCATCGCGCAGGCCCTCTATGGCCGAGTAGATCGGCAGCACGCCAACGCCCATGCCGCTGCGGATCGCGGTTTTCATCGCATCGGCGGAGTTCACCTGGAACGGCGCCTGGGTGATGTTCACCACTTCCTGGCCTTCGGGCCCGTCGAACAGCCATTTTTCCAGCGGGATCACCGGGCTGACCATGCGCAGGCAGGCGTGGTTGAGCAGGTCACTGGGCTTGTGGGCGATGCCGTGGCGCTTCACGTATTCGGGCGATGCGCAGACGATGCTGTAGGTAATGCCCAGGCGCTGGGAGACGAAGCCCGAGTCTGGCAGCTCGCTGGCCAGCACGATCGACACGTCGTAGCCCTCGTCGAGCAGGTCCGGCACGCGGTTGGCCATGGTCAGGTCGAAGGTCACGTCCGGGTGGGTTTCGCGGTAGCGGGCGATGGCATCGATGACGAAATGCTGGCCGACTCCGGTCATCGAATGCACCTTGAGCTGCCCGGCCGGGCGCGCATGGGCGTCGCTGGCTTCGGCTTCGGCTTCTTCGACGTAGGTGAGGATCTGTTCGCAGCGCATCAGGTAGCGCTTGCCGGCTTCGGTCAGGGCAATGCGCCGGGTGGTGCGGTTGAGCAAGCGGGTTTGCAGATGGGCTTCAAGATTGGAGACCGCCCGCGACACGTTGGCGGTGGTCGTATCCAGTTGCACGGCCGCGGCAGTGAAGCTGCCGACTTGCGCGACGCAACTAAAAGCACGCATGTTTTGCAGGGTGTCCATGGGTCGCTCTCAAAGTAGACGACAAATTGTGACATGAAGTAACCGGGGCGGTCTTCAGACTAAAGCCGGATTATCGCTGTTTTCGTAACAAAGATTCGCAGTAATGCACGCTTATCGCCAGTGCGGCGGCCCCCTAGAATTGCCTCTCCAAGCGTCATCCACCTTCTACGTCGGGAATTCGCAGCTGTGCCGCGTCGCATTATCAGAGCGCTCAATGCGCTCAGTGCCTGTGCCTTTAGCTTGACCTTGAGCGGCTGTATCGGAACCTGGGGCATTGCCCCGCAAAGCAAGACGCTGCAAGCCAATACCCTGACCACCGACGCGGCCATCCGTGAAGCCGCCCTCGACGCCCACTGGCCCGAGCAGCAATGGTGGCGGGCCTACGGCGACCCGCAACTCGATCGCTGGATCGCCCTGGCCGTACACGACAGCCCCAGCATGGCCATGGCCGCCGCCCGTGTGCGCGAAGCCAGGGCCATGGCCGGGGTGGTCGAGTCGGCGGAGAAACTGCAGGTCAACGGCCAGTCGACGCTCAAGCGCCACAACTGGCCGGAAGACCAGTTCTATGGCCCCGGCGCACTGTCGGGTTCCAACACCTGGGACAACAATGCGGCATTGGGCTTCAGTTACGCCCTCGACCTCTGGGGCCGCGAGCGTAATGCCAGCGAGCAGGCCGTGGACATGGCCCACGTGAGCGTGGCCCAGGCCCGTCAGGCCCAGCTCGAGCTGCAGAACAACATCGTCAAGGTCTATATCCAGCTGTCGCTGCACTTTGCCCAGCGCGATATCGTCAAGGCCGAGCTTGAGCAGCAGGAGCAGATCCTGGCCTTGGCCGAACGGCGCCTGGCCGGCGGTATCGGCACCCATTTCGAAGTCAGCCAGGCGCAGACGCCGCTGCCGGAAACCCGCCGCCAGCTCGATGCCCTGAATGAAGAAATCGCCCTGGCGCGTAATCAACTGGCGGCGTTGGCCGGCAAAGGGCCGGGGCAGGGCGCGCAGTTGCAGCGCCCGCAACTGGCCCTGGGTACCGCGTTGAAGCTGCCCTCGGCGTTGCCCGCCGAACTGGTCGGCCAGCGCCCGGACGTGGTCGCCAGCCGCTGGCAGGTGGCGGCTCAAGCCCGTGGTATCGATGTCGCCCATGCCGGTTTCTTCCCCAATGTCGACCTGGTCGGTGGTCTCGGCTTCATGGCCACCGGTGGCGGCGCGCTGGAGTTTCTGACCGGGCGCAAATTCAACTACAACGTCGGCCCGGCGATCAGCCTGCCGGTGTTCGACGGCGGCCGCCTGCGCTCGCAGCTGGGGGTTGCCTCGGCCGGTTACGACATCGCCGTGGCGCGCTACAACCAGACCGTGGTCGAGGCGCTCAAGGGCATTTCCGACCAGCTGATTCGTCGTGAGTCGATGAACGAGCAGCAGCACTTTGCCGCCGAGTCGGTGGCTTCGGCGCAAAAAACCTACGACATCGCCATGATCGCTTTTCAGCGCGGCCTGACCGATTACCTCAATGTGCTCAACGCGCAAACCCAGTTGTTCCGCCAGCAGCAGATCCAGCAGCAGGTCCAGGCTGCGCGCCTGAGTGCCCATGCCGAGCTGGTTACTGCCCTGGGCGGCGGCCTGGGCGCGGGTAGCGATGTGCCCGGCGAAGACCGTCAGCAGGCGCCGAAGACCCCGGCGACCCTGGCGATTTTCGATAAGCCGGTTCACGCCCAATGAGCGCGCTGACCCTGCCGTTTCGCTGGCTGGCCACCCTGGAGTGGCGTCGCGGGTTCTTTGAATGGCTGCGCACCGACGGGGTGACCTGGGTGTACATCTTCAAGGTCCTCAGCGCCGCCTTCCTGACCCTGTGGCTGGCCATGCGCCTGGAGTTGCCGCAACCGCGCACGGCGATGATCACCGTGTTCATCGTCATGCAGCCGCAGAGCGGCCATGTGTTCGCCAAGAGCTTCTACCGGCTGCTCGGCACCCTGGCCGGCTCTTCGATGATGGTCGCGCTGATCGCCCTGTTTCCGCAAAACACCGAGCTGTTCCTGCCGAGCCTGGCGATCTGGGTCGGCCTGTGTTCGGCCGGTGCCATGCGCTACCGCACCTTCCGCGCCTATGGTTTCGTGCTCGCCGGTTATACCGCGGCGATGGTCGGCTTGCCGGCCCTGCAGCACCCCGACGGCGCGTTCATGGCCGCCGTGTGGCGGGTGCTGGAGATCTCCCTGGGGATTCTGGTCTCGACCCTGGTCAGCGCCGCGATTTTGCCGCAGTCGGCCAGTGCCTCGATGCGCAACGCCCTGTACCAGCGCTTCGGCGTGTTCGCCGGTTTCGTTGCCGAGGGTCTGCGTGGCGACAGCCAGCGCGACCGCTTCGAAAGCAGCAACGTGCGTTTTATCGCCGAGGCCGTGGGCCTGGAGAGCCTGCGCAGCGTTACCGCCTTCGAAGACCCGCACATGCGCCGGCGCAACGGTCGCCTGGGGCGGATGAACAGCGAATTCATGGCCATCACCACGCGCTTCAACGCCTTGCACCAGTTGCTTGAGCGCCTGCGTTTGCGTGGGCCGCTGCAGATCGTCACCGCCATCGAACCCGGGCTCACCGCCCTGGCCGAGCTGCTCGACGGTTATGCCGGGCGCGGCCTCACCGAGCGCGATGCGGCGCGCCTGGCCGAGCAACTGGCGGCCTACAAGGAAGGCTTGCCGGAGCGCGTGCGCACGCTGCGCGCGGCCTATGTCGAAAGCGGCCCGAGCGACGCCGACCTGCTGGATTTTCACACCGCCTATGAGCTGCTGTACCGCTTCGTCGACGACATGCACAGCTACGCCCAGACCCACGCCTCGCTGACCGAACACAACCATGCCCGCGAGCAGTGGGATGAGCCCTATGTCGCGCAGACCAACTGGATGGCTTCGCTGGCCGCCGGTGTGCGCGCTTCGTTCATTTTGCTGGTGCTGGGCAGTTTCTGGATTCTTACCGCCTGGCCGAGCGGGGCGATGATGACATTGATCGCCGCCGCCACCGTCGGCCTCTCGGCGGCGACGCCGAACCCCAAGCGCATGTCGTTCCAGATGGCCTGCGGCACTTTGTTCGGCGCCTTTGTCGGCTTCTTCGAAACCTTCTTCGTGTTCCCCTGGATCGACGGTTTCCCGTTGCTGTGCCTGGTGCTGGCGCCGGTGTTCGTGTTCGGTGCGTTCCTCGCCTCGCGCCCGGCCTATGCCGGTTATGGCCTGGGCCTGCTGATCTTTTTTGCCACCGGTTCCGTGCCCGACAACCTGACCATCTACAACCCCTACAACTTCATCAACGACTACATCGCCATGGTCATCGGCATGCTGGTCTGCGCCGCTGCCGGGGCGATCATCCTGCCGCCCAACAGCCGCTGGTTGTGGAGCCGCCTGGAGCAGGACCTGCGCGCCCAGGTGCTGTATGCAATTACCGGGCGCCTGCGCGGCCTGGGTTCGAGCTTCGAAAGCCGCACCCGCGACCTGCTGCACCAGGCCTATGGCCTGGCGGTCGGCCAGCCGTTGGTGCAGAGCAAGCTGCTGCGCTGGATGTTCGTGGTGCTTGAGGTTGGCCACGCGATCATCGAGCTGCGCAAGGAACAGGCAATCTTGCCAGTGCACCCGTGCTATGCCGAATCGCAGCCCTGGCGCCAGGCCATCCGGGTCATGGGCCGGGCGTTGGCGCGGCTGTTCATGCAACCGAGCGCCAGCAACCACGAGCGCGCCCTGGTGGCGGTGGATCACGCCATCAGCCGCGTACAGGCCACCGACGAGCCGTTCGCCCGCCACTTCGACACCTCGGCCCTGCGCCGGGTGCAGAGCTACCTGCACTTCATCCGTACTTCGTTGCTCGACCCTCAGTCGCCGCTGGCCGAACTGGCCCCGGCCAAAGGACTGCCCCATGCCTCGTGAAATCGCCTTCCATGGCGTCTACATGCCGACCATGACCTTGATGTTCCTGTTCGCCGCCGGGCTTGCCTGGGGCCTGGACCGGTTCATCGCCAGCCATGACGGCTACCGCTTTTTCTGGCACCCGGCGCTGCTGCGCCTGTGCCTGTTTATCTGCCTGTTCGGATCCATGGCCCTGACTCTCTACCGTTGAGACCCCTGTTGATGAAAAAGTTTTTCAGCCTGATCGCCACCTTGCTCGTGCTGGCCGCTGCCGTGGTGATCGGTCGCCAGCTCTGGGTGCATTACATGAACACGCCCTGGACCCGTGACGGGCGGGTGCGCGCCGATATCATCAACGTCGCCGCCGACGTGCCGGGCTATGTGGTCGACGTGCCGGTGCGCGACAACCAATTGGTGAAGAAGGGCGACGTGCTGCTGCAGATCGACCCCGAGCATTACCAGGTGGCGGTCCGCCAGGCCCAGGCGCTGGTCGCCTCGCGCAAGGCCACCTGGGAGATGCGCAAGGTCAACGCCCATCGCCGCGCCGACATGGACAACCTGGTGATCTCGCGGGAGAACCGTGACGATGCCAGCAACATCGCCAACTCGGCGCTGGCCGATTACCAGCAGGCCCAGGCCCAGCTGGCGGCGGCCGAGCTGGACCTCAAGCGAACCCGGATCCTCGCCACGGTCGATGGCTATGTCACCAACCTCAACGTTCATCGCGGCGATTACGCGCGCACCGGCGAGGCGAAGATGGCGGTGGTCGACAAGGACTCGTTCTGGGTTTATGGCTTTTTCGAAGAAACCAAGCTGCCGCACGTGCGCGTGGGTGACCAGGCCGAGCTGCAGATGATGAGCGGCGAGCGGCTCAAGGGCCATGTCGAGAGCATCTCGCGCGGTATCTATGACCGCGACAACCCTGAAAGCCGAGAATTGATCGCCGACGTCAACCCGACCTTCAACTGGGTGCGCCTGGCCCAGAGGGTGCCGGTGCGGATTCACATCGATGAAGTGCCGGAAGGCTTTTTACTGGCGGCGGGGACCACCTGCACGGTGGTGGTCAAGCCGGCTCGGAAAGAAGGCTAAAAGCGCCTCAAGCCTGACGCGAATCCACCAGCACCGGGCAACTGACCTGATCAATCACCTTATTGCTGATCGACGGGTCGAGCAATCGCCCGAGGCGGTTCAAGTGCCGGTGGCCGATGATGATCAGCTCGCACTCAAGCGCGCGGGCAGCAGTCACGATGGCCGCCACCGGCTCGCCCGGCACCAGCCTGCCTTCGCTCTCGAAGCCCAGCGCCCGCAGGTTCTCCAGGGCCTGGCGCACGGCCTGGACGGCATGGCGCTGCTCATCGGTGGCCGCCGGGTATTCCTGCTGCTCGTACAGGCTGATCGCCCCCGGGCCGTCGCTCAGGGCGAAGGCGCTGTCGATGGCCAGCACCACCTGCAGGCGATGGCAGTTGGGCAAACAGTACTGTTGCGCGAGCTCGACCAGGCCCTGGGAGGCGGGCGATCCATCGATGGCAATCAATACGGGGCTGAGCATGGGCGGCTTCTCTGGGCGGCAGTCGAGCCGGCTATTGTTGAGGATCGGCGGCCTGCGGATAAATGGCCTGGCATGCACTGTGTAGTTGCGTGACGCGCAACCCGATGGCCGCTGCCGAGCTGTTAAGATCGGCCCTTGTTTACCCGTCATGGATGCCTGGCAATGCAGATCCCGGATATGAACCTGTTGGTCGCTCTCGATGCCCTGCTTGATGAGGGCAGTGTGGTCGGCGCAGCGCGGCGCATGAACCTCAGCCCGGCGGCCATGAGCCGGACCCTGGGGCGAATCCGCGAGGCCATCGGCGACCCGATCCTGGTCCGCGCCGGCCGTGGCCTGGTGCCGACGCCGCGGGCGCTGGCCCTGCACGAGCAGGTGCGGGCCCTGGTCGAGCAGGCCGGGCTGGTGTTTCGCAGCCGCGAAGAAGTCGACCTGGCAACCCTCGACCGGGCCTTCAACATCCGCACCAACGACCTGTTCATCGCCCTGTATGGCGCGCAACTGCTGCAGATGATGCACGAGCAGGCGCCGCACACCGTGCTGCGTTTTGTCCCGGAAGGCGGTGGTGACGATGATGCGGTGCTGCGCGACGGCGGCACTGACCTGATCGTCAGCTCGACCATCGACCTGGGCCCCGAGATCAAGATGCAGAGCCTGTTCAACACCATCTACGTCGGCCTGGCGCGCCAGGATCACCCGATCTTCGAGGCCGAAATCACCCCCCAGCGCTTTGCCGCCTACCCGCAGATCAGCGTCTCGCGCCGCGGCCGCGCCAACGGCCCGATCGATGTCGAGCTGGCCAACTACAAGGTGCAGCGGCGGGTGGCGCTGATCACCCCGAGCTTTCATTCGGCGATGTTCTCCTTGCCTGACTCCGACCTGTTGCTGCCGATGCCGGCCAATATCCTCAGCAGCGTGACCAAGCTCGGCCTGCCGCTGCGCTCGTTCCACATCCCGTTGCCACTGGAACGGGTGACGGTGATGCAGGCCTGGCACCCGCGTTTTGACAACGACCCGGCCCACCGCTGGCTGCGCCAGACCCTCAAGGCGTGCTGCAGCGAGCAACGCTGAACCAGTCGATTGCGTTTGCTGCACTAGTAAACTGCCAATATGTCAGTTTTCGTAAGCATTGCCCCTTCATAGACTTGCGCCGGTTCTTTTGTTTGTCCGGAGATGTCTGTGATGAGTTCGCTGACCGCGACTCCTTTACCTGTGCTGCCCCGACCGGTTGCCGCTACGGCAGCGCCGGCAGCTTTTGGCACGCGCATTCTGGTCGGCCTGCTCGGGGTACTGCTGGCGGTGCTCTGCGCCGGCCTCAACGAGATGGTCACCAAAGCCTCGCTGGCCGATATCCGTGGTGGCATGTTCATCGGCGCCGATGAGGGCGCCTGGCTGATCGCGGTGTATTCGGCGGCGTCGGTCTCGGCCATGGCCTTTTCGCCGTGGCTGGCGGCGACCTTTTCCCTGCGCCGTTTTACCCTGTGCGCCATTGCCGTGTTTGCCCTGCTCGGGCTGGTGCAGCCGTATGCGCCCAACCTGTCCAGCCTGATGCTGCTGCGCACCTTGCAGGGCCTGGCATCGGGGGCGTTGCCGCCGATGCTGATGAGCGTCGCCCTGCGTTTCCTGCCGCCGGGGATCAAGGTCTACGGCCTGGCCGGCTATGCCTTGACCGCGACCTTCGGGCCCAACCTGGGCACGCCGCTGGCCGGGTTGTGGACTGAATATGTCGGCTGGCAGTGGGCGTTCTGGCAGATCATTCTGCCGTCATTGCTGGCAATGGCCTGTGTTGCCTGGGGCCTGCCCCAGGACCCGCTGCGCCTGGAGCGCTTCAGGCAGTTCGACTGGCGCGGGCTGCTGCTCGGCCTGCCGGCCATCTGCACGCTGGTGATCGGCCTGACCCTGGGGGATCGCATGGGCTGGTTCGACTCGCCGCTGATCTGCTGGCTGCTCGGCGGCGGCCTGGTGCTGCTGGTGCTGTTCCTGTGCAACGAGTGGTCCGAGCCGCTGCCATTCTTCAAGCTGCAGATGCTCAAGGTGCGCAACCTGACCCACGCCCTGGTGACCCTGTTCGGCGTGCTGATCGTGCTGACGGCAGTGATCATCATCCCCTCCAGCTACCTGGCGCAGATCCAGGGTTACCGCCCGGCGCAGACCGGCCCGCTGATGCTGCTGGTGGCCTTGCCGCAGTTGCTGGCGCTGCCGCTGGTGGCGGCGCTGTGCAACATTCGCGCAGTGGATTGCCGCTGGGTGCTGGCGGCGGGGCTGGGCATGTTGTCGCTGTCGTGCGCGCTGGGCACCCAGCTCACCAGCGTGTGGATTCGCGACAACTTCTACCTGCTGCAACTGCTGCACATCTTCGGCCAGCCGATGTCGGTGATCCCCTTGCTGATGCTGGCCACCGGCGGCATGACCCCACAGGACGGGCCGTTTGCCTCGGCCTGGTTCAACACGGTCAAGGGCCTGGCTTCGGTGGTTGCGGCCGGCTTGATCGAGGCGCTGACCACCGTGCGCCGGCATTTTCACTCCAATGCGCTGGTCGACAGCCTGGGCAATTCGCCGCTGGCCGACAGCAGCGCCCCGGGCCTGGCCAGGCGCATCCATGAACAAGCCCTGGTGCTGACCTCGGCCGATCTTTACCTGTGCATGGCACTGCTGGCTGCGGCGCTGATTGTACTGATTCCTTTTGTGCCTACCCGGATCTACCCACCGCGCGCGGTGGCCTAGGTTTGCGGATTTGAGAGAAAGACATGACCACGACAACAACTCACCGAAAAACCGCCTTGATCGTCGCCGCCCTGGTGGTGGCAGGGATTGCCGGCGTGTTCGGCCCGATGCTGCTGGGCCACGACAGCGCGCAGAGCACCAACGACGCCTACGTGTCTGCCGACTACACGGTGATCGCACCGAAGGTGGCCGGCTTTATCAAGCAGGTGCTGGTGGAGGACAACCAGCAGGTCAAGGCCGGCCAGTTGCTGGCGCAGATCGACGACCGCGACTACCAGGCGGCGCTGGCGGCGGCGCAGGCGCAACTGCTGGTGTCCAGCGCGCAAAGCCACAACGCCCGGGCGACCCTCGAGCGCCAGGCCTCGCTGATCGACCAGGCCCAGGCCGCGGTCAGTGCCGACCAGGCTGAGCTGGCCTTCGCCAATCACGAACTGACCCGCCACAGCCGCCTGGCCGAGCAGGGCGCCGGTACCGTGCAGAACGCCCAGCAGGCGCGCAGCCGGGTTGATCAGGCGCGGGCGCGGCTGGCCAACTCGCAGGCGGCGCTGGCGGCGGCGCGCAAGCAGGTGGATATCCTCAGCGCCCAGGTCGACAGCGCCGAAGGGGGCTTCAAACATGCCCAGGCAAGCCTTGAGCGGGCGCAACTGGACCTGTCGTACACGCGCATCGTCGCACCCATCGACGGCATGGTCGGCGAGCGCGCGCTGCGCGTTGGCGCCTACGTCAACCCGGGGGCGCGGTTGCTGTCGGTGGTGCCGCTGGAGCACGCCTATGTGCTCGGCAACTTCCAGGAAACCCAACTGACCCACGTGCAACCCGGGCAGCCGGTGCAGATCCGCGTGGACACCTTCGCCGATGAATACCTGCACGGGCGGGTCGAGAGCATCGCCCCGGCTACCGGTGTCACCTTCGCGGCGGTCAAGCCGGACAACGCCACCGGCAACTTCACCAAGGTGGTGCAGCGCATTCCGGTGAAAATTGTCTTCGACGCCAACCAGCCATTGCTGGATCGCCTGCGGGTCGGCATGTCGGTGGTGGCCACGATCGATACCGGCGCGAGCCTGAGTACCGGTAAAGAGGTCAGCGCCCGATGAAACCTGCATTCGCCCTTTGCCCGCTGCTGCTGAGCCTGCTGGCCGGCTGCAGCCTGGGCCCGGATTTCAGCGCGCCTGACAGCCATGCCCCGGCCGCATGGCCGGCGCTGCAGGAAACCCCCGCCGCCAGTCAGGCCCAGGCCACACCGCTGGAGCAGCGCTGGTGGGAAAGCTTTCACGACCCCAAGCTCAGTGCCCTGATCGAGCGCGCCAGCCAGCGCAACCTCGACCTGCAGATCGCCAGCGCGCGCTTGCTGCAAAGCCGCGCGCTGCGCATGAGCATCGCTTCCGAGCAAACCCCGTCGGTTGATCTGGGCGGCGGATACAGCCGGGCGCGCAACAGTGCCGAAGGCCTCAACGACCCGTCCGGCAACGGCGGCAAGTCGGCCTTCAACCTCTGGCAGGGCGACTTTACCGCCAGTTGGGAGCTTGACCTCTGGGGCCGCGTACGCCGCCAGGTCGAAGCCGCCGACGCGGTGGTCGAAGTCGCCGAGAACGACCGCCGTGGCGTGCTGTTGTCGCTGCTGGCCGAGACCGCCGGCAACTACATCCAGCTGCGAGCGGTGCAGAGCACCCTGGCCGTCACCCGGGAGAACCTTGAGGTTTCGCGGCACAGCCTGCGCCTGTCGCAAATGCGCCTGCGCGACGGGGTAGCCACCGCCCTCGATGTGGCCCAGGCCAGTGCTCAGGTCGCCTCGGTCGAGGCCCGCCTGCCGACCCTGGAAGAGCGCCAGGCACAATTGATCAACGCCCTCGGCCTGTTGCTGGCCGAGCCGCCACGCAGCCTGCAGGCCGAATTGCTGGAGCCAGGCGCGATGCCGACGCCGCAGCAACGCTTTGCCATCGGCGTGCCGTCGGAGCTGGCCGAGCGGCGCCCGGACATTCTTCAGGCCGAGGCCCAGCTGCATGCCGCCACCGCCAGTATCGGGGTGGCCAAGGCGGATTTTTATCCGAGCATCCGCTTGTCGGGCAATGTCGGTTTGCAGTCACTGCAGTTGTCGGATTTCGGCAGCTGGGATGCGCGTCGATTCGCCATCGGCCCGCAACTGAACTTGCCGATTTTCGAAGGCGGGCGCCTGCGCGGCGTGCTCAAGTTGCGCGAAGCCCAGCAGCAGGAAGCGGCCCTGCGCTACCAGCAGGTGGTACTGCGCGCCTGGCACGAAATCGACGATGTGCTGCGCCTGTACAACGCCAGCCAGTTGCGTCGCGACCTGCTCGAAGAGGCCGTGCGCCAGAACCGCATCGCCCTGCAGACCGCGCAGCAGCAGTATGTCGAGGGCGCCGTGGACTTTCTCAATGTACTCAGCGTGCAGGGCGCCTTGCTGGCCAGCCAGGAGCAGTGGGTCGAAAGTTCGGCGGCGGTGTCCCAGGCCCTGGTTGGCTTGTACAAGTCGCTGGGCGGTGGATGGCAGCCGTTCAGCGAGCCGTTGCAGACCGCCGCCCAGGGGTGATCGTTGCGCGGTCATGCACCCGGCGTGCTGCGCTCGATCGCCTAGAGCGCGCGGTCCAGGCCGAAGCGTTTTTTCAGCACGCGCTGCAGCAAGCCCCGCGGCAGCCAGTTTTGCAGCAGCGGCAAGGCGCGGCTGCCATTGCCCAGGCGTACCAGCGCCGCCGGCTCTGGCTGGCGCACGGCCTTGAGGACATCGCGGGCGAAGTCGGCCGCTGGGGTCGGTTTGTCCTGGGAGGCGCGTGAGCGGGCACGGATGCCTTCGCGCAGCGGCCACCACGGCGATTGTTCACCGATCAGTTGTTCGGCTTCGTGCCCGGCGTTGCTGGCGAATTGCGAGGCAATTGCGCCAGGCTGTACTTCCATGACCCGTATGCCAAAGGGCGCCACTTCCAGGCGCAAGGCTTCGCTCAGGGCGTGCACGGCCGCCTTGGAGGCGCAGTAGGCGCCGGCGAACGGCGTGACCAGTACCCCGGAAACACTGCCGATATTCACCACCAGGCCTTTGTTGCGGCGTAGCGCCGGGAACAATGCGCGGGTGACCCCGACCACGGCGAACACATTGGTTTCGAATTGCCGGCGCATCGCCTCGGCGCCGCCATCGAGCAGCGGCCCCATGGCGCCGTAGCCGGCGTTGTTGATCAGTACATCGAGGCCCTGGCCGTGCTGTTCCAGTTCACCGGCCAGTTGCGTCAGCGCCTGCTGGTCATTGACGTCCAGTTGGCGGGCATTGAAGCCGCTGGCGGCCAGGCGGTCTACGTCCTCGGCCTTGCGCGCCGTGGCCCAGACCTCGAAACCGGCATTCTTGAAGGTCTCGGCCAAAGCCAGACCGATACCGCTGGAGCATCCGGTGATCAACACGCTGGGCATGAGCTGCTGTCCTTGAGCAGTGGGGGTACTGGATCATAGTTCAGCAATCAGCGTTTTCAATGCATTTTCCAACCGATCGGTGCAAATGCCGGTCCAGAGCTGGCGTTGGCTTGCCCTGTCATACAGCAGTTGAGTGGGCACGTGGGTGACCTGGGTGTCGAGGGACAACGTTTGAAAGGCAGCGAATGTCAGCTGGTAGAAGTCAACCCGGTCCCGATAGCCGTTATCGGCCAGGGTTGTCACGTTGCGCTTGGCATCGGCACATGCCGGGCAGGTGTCCGAATACACCAGGATCACCACGGGCCTGGCCAGCGGTTGATGATGATTGATCCGTTCGAACAGTTGCTTGAACTGGTCCTGAACCGCTGGCGATGTATCGACCATGACCTTACTCCGCTAGGCAGTGAAGTACGCGGAGTCATTCAACAGGATTTTGCCGCTTGGGTAACCTGGCAAAAATACCAGGTGCTCAGTCGGCGAAGCTGCCTTGCAGGTGCTCGGCGCGGTAGTCGACGCTCTGTGGCCGGTAGCCGGAACGCAGTGGCGGCAACGGCAGGCACTCCTGCCAGCTGGCGCCGGGCTGCAGCTCGCCGGGGCCGCGGTAGCGCGGGGCGGCGTAGGTGTTCTCAGCGAGGTTGACAGTATCGCCCGGGGCATAGGCCGCGACCCGCCAGCGCAGCTCCACCAGTGGCACCGGGTTGCCGTTGTTGATGTGCACCTGCAGCGGGCGATCGGCCGGGCATTGCTCCGGGGCGTAGGTCAGGCGCAGCTCCAGGTGGGCCAGTTGCCTGGCTTCGCGGTTGTCCAGCCAGACCACCCACAACGCCACCAGGCCCAGGCCGAACAGTGCCGCCAGCGAAATCGGCAGGGCTTTGGCCGGGTAGCGCAGCAGCAGGACCAGCCAGGTGAGGATGAGCAGGGCGCCGATGAACATGGAGCGAACCTTGTGGGTGGGGGTGCTTTCATCCTAACCAAAAAGCATCGCGGGGCAAGCCCGCTCCCACAATGTGTAGGAGCGGGCTTGCCCCGCGATTGGGGTTTTACTGCGCGATGGTCTTGATCGAGATCCCGCGCTCGATCGGCGTCGAGCGTCCGTAGATATCTTCAAAGCGCTCGATATCGTCCTCGCCCAGGTAGCTGCCCGACTGCACTTCGATGATCTCCAGGGGGATCTTGCCCGGGTTACGCAGGCGGTGCACCGAAGCGATCGGGATGTAGGTGGACTGGTTTTCGGTGAGCAGGAACACGTTCTCGTCGCAGGTCACCTCGGCAGTGCCGGACACCACGATCCAGTGCTCGGCGCGGTGGTGGTGCATCTGCAGCGACAGGCTGGCACCGGGCTTGACGGTGATGTGCTTGACCTGGAAACGCCCGCCCATGTCCACCGAGTCGTACGAGCCCCACGGTCGGTACACCTCGCAGTGGTTCTGGGTTTCGCTGCGGCCTTGTTCGTTGAGGGTGTTGACCAGTTGCTTGACGCCCTGGACCTTGTCCTTGTGGGCAATCATCATGGCGTCCTTGGTCTCGACCACGACGATGTTCTCAAGGCCGATCACCGATACCAGCTTGCCGTTGCCGTGGATCATGCAGTTGTGGCTGTCCTGGACCACCACGTCGCCCTTGGTGACGTTGCCGTTGTGGTCTTTTTCATGCACATCCCACAGCGACGACCAGCAGCCGACATCGCTCCAGCCCGCCGACAGCGGCACCACGCAGGCGCGCTGGGTCTTTTCCATCACCGCGTAGTCGATGGAGTTGTCCGGGCAGCAGGCGAAGGTGGCTTCGTCGATGCTCAGGTTATCGCCGTCTTCCTCGCTGCGCTCCAGGGTCAGCAGACAGGTGTCGTAGATATCGGCGTCGTGCTTTTTCAGCTCTTCGAGGAAGCGGCTGGCGCGGAACAGGAACATGCCGCTGTTCCAGAAGTAGCCACCGGCCCGGACGAACTCGGCGGCGCGTTTTTCATCCGGTTTCTCGACGAACTGCGCCACCCGGCTGACGCCTTCGGGCAGCAGCACGTCCTGGCTCGACTTGATGTAGCCGTAGCCGGTTTCCGGCTTGGTCGCCGGCACCCCGAACAGCACCATCTCGCCGCGCTCGGCGGCCACGGTGGCCAGGGCCAGGGCCCGTTGCAGGGCTTTCTGGTCGTCGATCACATGATCGGCCGGGAGCACCAGCATCAGCTCGTCACGGCCTTCGTTAACCAGCTTCATCGCGGTCAGTGCCACTGCCGGCGCGGTGTTGCGGCCGAAGGGCTCCATGAGGATGCCCTGGGTTTGAAGTTTGAGGCTTTGCAGCTGCTCGCTGACGATGAACTTGTGGTCTTTGTTGCAGACCACGATGGGCGCGTCCATGCCGTCGAACACCAGGCGCGAGAGGGTTTGCTGGAACAGGGTGTGTTCACCGGTCAGGGCCAGGAACTGCTTGGGAAACTGCTTGCGCGACAGCGGCCACAGACGCGAACCGCTACCACCGGACAGAATGACTGGAATCATGGGTGTTCTCCAAAAATAGAAATAGGCAGGTGGTTAACGGGTGGATACCGGGCGCTTGACCCAGACCGGCGACAGGCTGCTGCCGGAACCGGTCACGTACAGCACCGCTGCTTCGCCGCGCTCCAGAGCCACAGGCTTCAGATCGCTGACTTTTTTATCGCCTTCATACAGCGCCAGGCTGACCTTGACTGGGTTGATCTCGCGCTCGCCACGGGCCTTGGCGGCCACCGGCTTGACCACTTCGGTCTTGCCGTCGGCGGTCTTCAGGGTCAGGGCCTGGCTACTGAGGTTCTGTACCCGCACCAGGGATTTCTGCTTGTTCTTGAACGGTGGCTCCTCGACCAGTTGCGGCTGGCCCGAGGCGTTGTTGACCAGGGTGTAGTAGTGATCGGCGGCGAGCTTGACCGGCAGGCTCTGGCTGCCGACCTTGGCGCTGTAATCGCCCTGGGGCATGAAGCTGAAGTCACTGCTGCCCTGGGCTGCCACTTCGCTGATCTGGGTGTTGCCAACGCTGGCGCTCACTGGCTGGGCGCCGGCGTTGTAGATGCGCACGAAGGTCGAGCCTTTCGGCGCGGTCGGGCCATACAGCGCGGCGTCGGCGCCGGCCAGGGCTTGCAGCGAGAGCAGGCTGAGGCCGGCGGCCAGGGCGCAGGCTTTGGCGATGCGCAGCTTTTGGGTATGCAAGGTCATGTGCGTTTCCTCTTCAGTTTTCCGTCCGATGGGACGACAGGGCCAGGTCTTGATTGGCATTGCGGGTTTTTTTCAGCTGCGCGATCCACTGCGGATCGAATGCGCTGAGGTCGTTTTTCATTGGCAGATAACGTTCCGGGAACTCCCAGATCAGCACTTGCGGCGCGCTGTTCTTGAAGGCGTCGGTTTGCAGGTACTTGAGCATCGGCAGCAGTGGGCCATGGCCGTCTTCGGCGTAATTGACCACGTCGCTGCGCAGCGCTTGCTGCAGGGCTCCGAGGAAGTTCCAGTTGGGGTTGGCGCTGTAGCTGGTGCCGATCAGCGCCACCGGGATTTCACTGTCGGCGAACAATGCATCGCCGCTTTCACCTTCAGCCTCGGCCGGGCGGGTGCTGCGTTTTTGCAGGCTGTCCGGCGGCGGCAGCAGGTTGCTGAACAGCGGGTCGAGCGGCAGGAAGTTGGTCAAATCGCCCTTGTATGGCGTGCTCTGGCGTTGTTCGGTGACGAACTGCTGGGGCTCGCCGTTGAGCAGGGTCTGGCGCGCCACGGCGGCGGCCAGGTGCTGGGCAACCACTTCGGCGCCCATCGGCGTCCAGTGGGTGTCGGTGCGCAGGAACACCTGGCCACGGGCTTTGGCCTCTTGCAGCGGCGCCAGCAGGTCGGGGGCGAACACGCCGGCCTGGCGGGCCTGGGCGTGGAACTCGTTGTACAGGTCGGTGTGCAGGCTGGCCGGGGTCTGTTCGCCGACATACTCCGGATACAGCCGCGCCTTGGCCGGCACAATCGCCAGCACCAGTTGCACGCCGTGTTGCTGCAGGGTGTCGCGCACACCGCGGATCAGCGCCAGGTTCTCTTGTTCGTACTGGTCGCTGTTGGCCACCGGCTTGAACTCCTCGTCACTGAACAGCCAGTGCTCGCGGCCCAGCACCACGCCCGGGCGGCCTTCGTTGAACAGTTTGAAGTCCAGCGCCGCCCACAGGTTGGTGCCGATGCGCTTGAGCGGGAACTGCTCGTCGTAGTGGGTTTCGGCGGCCTTGGCCAGTTTGCCGTCGAGGGCGCTCATCTGCGCAGTGCGCTGGAAGCTGCCCAGGCCGCCCAGCGACCACAGGCCCAGGCCCAGCAACAGGGCGAGGAACAGCAGGGCGTAGAGTTTGCGTAAATGTCGGGTCATGGTCGGCTCGCTCAGAACTGGAAGTAGAGGAACGGCGAGTAGCTTTGCGCCGAGAGCTTGAGGATCGAGGCCACGAACAGCAGCAGCACCAACGCGCGGGTGGCGTACAGGCCCCAGTCCAGGCTCAGGCTGCCGTCGGCATGCACGGCCACCGGGCTGGCCTTGGGCGCGGGCCTGGCGTTGCGATAGAAGTCGCGCAGGCCGAAGTACGCCAGAGTCACGTAGGCCAGCACCAGGGTTGCCACTTGCAGGCCGGTGAGGCTGGCGCGGTTGAGCTCCGACAGTTGCCAGTCACCGAAGCTGAACATGGCGCCGTACATGCGTGCGGCGACGTGCAGGTTTTCGGCGCGGAAGATCACCCAGCCCATCACCACCAGCAGGAAGGTGAAGGCCCAGCGCACCAGGTTGAATCGCTGCGGCGCGGCGTTGATGCCCAGGGCCCGCTCGATCGCCAGCCACATGCCATGCCAGGCACCCCAGACGATGTAGGTGAAGTTGGCGCCGTGCCACAGGCCGCCCAGCAACATGGTCAGGAACAGGTTGCGGTAGGTGGCGAAGGTGCCGCCGCGGTTGCCGCCCAGGGTGATGTACAGGTAGTCGCGCAGCCAGGTCGACAGGCTGATATGCCAGCGCCGCCAGAACTCGGTGATCGACTGGCTGATGTACGGCTGCTTGAAGTTCTCCATGAAGCGAAAGCCCATCATCAGGCCCAGGCCGATGGCCATGTCGCTGTAGCCGGAGAAGTCGAAGTACAGCTGCGCGGTGTAGGCCAGGGCGCCGAGCCAGGCGTCGCCGGTGCTCGGGTTCTGCAGGGCGAAGCAATGGTCGGCGACCACCGCCAGGGTGTCGGCGATGAACACCTTCTTGATGAAGCCCTGCATGAAGCGCGTGCAGCCTTCGGAGAACTTGTCGAGGGTGTGGGTGCGGTGGTTGAACTGGTCGGCCAGGTCCTTGAAACGCAGCACAGGGCCGGCGATCAGGTGCGGGAAGATCGCCACGAAGGCGGCGAAATCGATCAGGTTGCGGGTTGCCGGGGTGTCGCCGCGGTACACGTCGATGATGTAGCTGATCGACTCGAAGATGTAGAACGAGATACCGATCGGCAGCAGCACATGGGTGAGGATGAACGGCTCAAGGCCGAACGAGGTCATGATCGCGTTGATGCTGTCGACGCCGAAGTTGGCGTACTTGAAGTAGCCGAGGATGCCCAGGTCGACCGCAACCCCCAGCAGCAGCCAGCGCTGGGCCGGCTTGCTGCGCACGCCGGCGGCGCCGACTTTCAGGCCGATCCAGTAGTTCCACAGGGTGACCCCGGCAAACAGCGCCAGGAAGTCCACCCGCCACCAGGCATAGAACACGTAGCTGGCCAGCAGCAACAGGGCGTTGCGATAGCGTTGCCCGCTCAGGTAGTACAAGCCGAGAAAGATCGGCAGGAACAGGAACAGAAACACGTTGGATGAAAACACCATCCCGATCTCTCCTTGTCGTTAGCAACCGGGGCAGCAGCCCCCCAAACCCCCCATGTCGGAACGCGGGGGGCAGTGTTTAAAGCATTGCGGGTTCGCCGCGCTCCTGTGGGAGCGGGCTTGACCCGCGACAGGTCCTAGCTCATTTTTTCTGTTCGGCCTGCGGGTCATAGACCCGGGTCAGGTCGCCGCCCAGGCGGAAGCTCTTGAACGGCTGCATGTCGTGCTTGCGCCCGAGCACGTCGCTGTTGCAGCTGTAGAGGCTGCACCAGGGCTCGAGCCAGGCGTATTTGCTGTCGATCTTGAGGTCGTCCATGTCCTGTTTCTCGCCGTTCTTTGCCTTGAACGGGCTCGGGTCTTTCGAGCCCGACAGCACCCGCTCACCCAGGCGCTTGAGCGCGCCGTTGTTTTCCGGGCGCACATCGACACCATTGGCCTGGGCGAAGCTTGCGATCATCGCCAGCGGCGGCAGGGCGTAGTTGTGGTAGGCCAGGGCGCGCTGCTTGCGCTTGAGCTCGTTGGGCAAGAAGCCCTGGGCGTCGACCTGGTTGGCGGCCACGCGGTATTCCTTGATCGACCAGTCGAACAGGTCGCGGCGGTCGGTGGCGACGGCGGTGGCCATCACCGACCAGGCCGCCCAGTAGGAGTGGTTGTTGATCTTCTCCAGCGGCAGGTCGCTCCAGTCCTTGATCACCTGGTCGGCCAGGCGCCCGAACCATTTCTCGATCAGTTCGGCCTGTTGTTGGTGCGCCGCCAGCGGCTGGGAGTTGGAGAACTTCAGGCGCAGCCAGGCCGAGCTGAGGCTGCCCAGCGCCCATTTGCGCATCGACTTGCCGGTGTGGTTGTAGTCGGTGGACATCAGCGCATTGGCGCTGGCCCAACTGCTCAGCCACTCCAGGGTGCAATCGAGCTGTTGCGGGCGGCCATCGCGCATGTACTGCATGACCTGTTTACTGACCCCGCGCTCGAGGGTGGTGATGCTCGCGGTGGAGTCGCGGAAGGCCTTTTCCGAGGCTTTGTTCAGCGTTGCGCGGGCCTTGTCCGAGCCTTCGTACTTGCTGCGAAACTGCAGCTTGTCGGTGTAGGGCGTGGGGATGGCTGCGCATTTGAAGTCACTGTCGCCGGTCTTGAGTTTTTCGATCCCGGCGTAATAGCCCTGGGGAGGGACCAGCCCGGCGGCGCGTGCGCGGCCGGGCCGAACAGGGCCAGCGCCAGTGCGAGTGCTGCTACAGGGGATGTGCTGAAATTTTTCATAGGCGCCTCACATTCGTTTGCACAGCGTGGCTTCGACTTTCTGGCTGCCGCTTTGCGGCCCCTGGACTTCGACGGCGAGCAGGGTCTGGGCGGCCCAGTCCTCATCCTCGCGCAGCTCGAAGGCAAAGCGGCCATCGGTGTCGGCGGTTTCCGGCTTCTCGATCTTCAGGTCTTCGTGGCGGCCGTTCATGTACCAGAGGGTGGCTTGCAGGGTCTTGACCGACTTGTCTTCGAACTGGATATCCAGTTGGTGACGGCCATTGGTCAGGTCCTTGATCACGCCGTTACGGCCGTTGACCATCAGCTCGTTCTTGCCCGGCTTGAGCGCGGTGCTGGCGCTCATCTGCGCAGGCTTGCCTTCGCAGCCGTTGTCGACCAGGGCGAGCATCTGTCGCCAGATGGTTTCCTGGTCGAGGCGGTACAGCGGCGAGAATTCCCAGATGAGGATCTTCGGCGGGTTGTTCTGGAAGTCTTCGCTGCCCAGGTACTGGATCATCGAGCCTTCCAGGCCACCGCCGGGGAAGGCGACGTTGAGCACGTCGGCGCCGATGTACTGCTCAAGGAAGCCCGAGAAGTTGTAGTTCTTGCCGCTGTGGCTGGTGCCGACCAGGGTGATCTGCGGGTTGCCGGAGTCGCCAAACAGGTCGTCGCTGCCGCTCTCGCCCTTGGGCTCGGTGACGAACTGGTCCATGTACTGCACCGCATAGCTGGTGCCGCACAGCTGCCCGGCGACGTTGTGCAGGGTGCCGGTCTTGCCCATGCGCCCGGACTTGTGGCTCTCGAACTCACGCTTGGGTACGTCGGCGAAGGCCGGCATCTTGTGCACGCTGTCGGCGACGATTTTTGCCGCGCGCTCGGCGCCGTACGGGGTCCAGTGCTGGTCGCCACGGAAGTAGAAGTCCTTGCCCTGGTCGGCCGCAGCCAGTTGTTCGTTGGTCAGCGGCGACAGGTCGGGCACGGTGTAGCCCATCTGGCTGAAGCGCCCGAGCATGGCCTGGTAGTTGTGCAGCGCCTTGGCGTAATTGAACGCGGCCTTTTCGGCCGGCTTGAGCATGTTGCGGTTCACCAGGCCGCGGGTCGGCTGGTAGACGATCACCAGTTCCACGCCCTTGGCCTTGAACGCATCGTGCAACTGCTGCAGGCGCCGGTAGCCGGCCGGGGTGGTGTCGAATTCGGTGCGCAGGTCTTCGCGGGTGCGGAACAGCCAGTCGCCCTGGGCTTGCACCAGGGTGGTGAAGTTCTGCTGGTAACGGGTGGTGTAGCGGCTGGCGTCGTGGGCCTGCGGGCACAGTTGGCAGCACGGCTCGGCGGTGAAGTCCGGTGCCTGGACCTGTTCGGCCGAGGCGCCGGCGCTGATGGCCAGCAGGGCAGTGGCGAGGCCGCAAAGGCTCAGCAGCTTGGTCAGTTGTGGTTGCATAGGATTGGCTTCCTCAGTCCAGCATTTCGGTCTGGCGCTCGACCGGATCGATCAGCACGGCTTTGCCCTGGCGCACCATCAGGTCGAGAATCTCGTCCTGGCGATCGCCCAGTACTCCGGAAAAACTGATGCCGCTGGCCTTGCTCGGCGCCAGCATCGACACCCGGTACAGCTCCACGCTCAGCGGCGAATCGATCGACAGCGGGCCGCTGCCGTTGGCCGCCAGCTCACCGCCGACGACGATTAGCGAGACCTTGGTGTCGAACGGGTCGAGGGCGATGTTGCGGTCGGTCTCGGACAAGTCCTTGATGTGCCCGTAGACGCCTACCAGGCCGTTGGCCATGGCGACGTTCTCGTACAGGCGGATGTTGACGCTGTTGCGCACGCGAATGCCGTGGCGGCGGTTACTGATCAGCTTGTTGCCCCAGATCAGGTTGTCACCGCTCTCGTACAGGGTGATGCCGTCCGTGTGGTTGCGGTAGATCTCGTTGTAGGCGATCAGGTTGTTGACGCTGTTACGGTCGATGACCACGCCCGAGAGCTTGTTGTCGTAGCTCTTGTTGTTGATGATCCAGCTGTCGTTGACCTCGCGTGAAACGATGATGCCGTGCTTCTTCTTGGTCCCGTACACGGTGTTGCCGGCGATGATCAATCGGTGCGAGCGGTCGTGGGGGTCGATGCCGTAGACGATGTTGTCGCGGTAGGTGCTGTCCTTGACCACGAAGTCGCTGGTTTCGTAGCAGTAGAAGCCGTACCACATGTCGCTGAACTCGGAGCCGATGATCCAGCCGGTGGGTTCCGGGCGGCCCATCTGCTTGGCCATGTTCGGTGTGTACTGAGAAATGCTCACGCCGTAGGACTTGCTCTTGGCATAGCCGAAGCTGGCCATCTTGCTGTTGACGATGTAGGTCTCGGTGCCGCCCCACGACAGCAGGAACGGGCGGAATTCCTTCGGCGAGCGGAAGGTCGCCGGGCCGTTGTCTTTCTCGCGCCAGCCAGTCACCCGGGTGTCGCTGACGAACAATTTGCCGTCGTTGACGATGAACGCGCCACCCTCCTGGGACAGGCGCAGTTCCTTGACCTTGGCGTCGATCTCGAGCACGCCTTTTTGCCCGACCACGATCGGCAGGCGCGCCAGGTACACGCCCGGCGCGGTTTCGCGCAGGTACTGGGCGGGCACCTGCTTGCTCAGCTCGGTGAAGTTCACATGGCCGTCGTCGATGAAGATCGCCTGGGGAATGCCATGCTGGCGCGCCACCCATTCGGCCATCTTGTTGTCGCCGCCGATGAACTCCTTGAGGCTGTTTTCCTGGAGCATGCGCCGCACCGAGACCTTGCCCTTGTGCGAGCGGTCGATCTTTTTCTGCACCGCTTGCGCGCTATAGCCGGACAGGTCGGGCAGGGTCGGCGCCGGGATCTGCAGCGGCTCGATCGGCGCGCTGCTGACCGTGTAGGTCTTGGCCTGCTGCAGCTCTTTGGCCACCGGCGTCGGCGCCTGGCCGTTGGCCAGGGCGATGCTGCTGGCCAGCAGCAGGGTGCCGGCCAATAAGGTGTGGAGCTTGTTCGGTTGATGGCTCATTTGATTGCACCCCAGGCGTCAGAAGCGCCAGATCACGTCGACGAAAGCGCGGTGCATGTAGGAGTCCGCTTCCTTGCCATAGGCGTCACCGGGCTTGAACACGCCGCCACGAAAGCGCACCAGCGCCGACGGCTCGTCGATCGACTGGCTCAGCGCGGCGGGCAACAGGCCCTGCTTGAAGTACTTGGTGACCACCAGGTCCATCTCCTGGCCGAGGTCTTTCTCGCCCTGGATCAGCGGCCGGTTGATGCCGTTGTCCTCGACCACGGCATTGATACCGCTGCTGCCGATGTTCTGGTCGCCATCGACGCGCCAGAACTTGTGGTAGATCAGGCTGGCGTCGTAGTCGTCGCGCAGTTGCCAGGAGGTGAACAGGGTCGCCGCCTGGACATTGCCCAGTTCGCCACGGAAGGCCTCGCCGAAGCGGTGTACGCGCGAGCGGGTGCCGGTGAAGTTGGAGCGGTTGCTCTCAAGGCCGGTCTGCTCGTAGTTGCCTGAACCGTCGCTACCACCGCCGCCGCTGCCGCGGGCATAAGCGGCGCCGACCTGCCAGTTGGGATCGAGGCGCAGGCGGATACCGAGGTCGGTGGCCCAGGCATTGACGTCGCCGCTCTGCTTACCGCTGGCCACTTGCTCGCCGTTGACCGTGGTGGTGTTGAGGCTGTCGCGATCGCCGCTCAGCCAGGTCAGGCTGCCCCAGTAGTTGACGCGGTTCTGGTTGCGCCAGTTATAGGCGTCGCTGTTGGCTTCCAGTCCCAGCCAGGTGAGGTCGCCGGTGCGGGTCTTGTCCAGGGCGTCGACGGTTTCGCCGGGATTTTTCAGCTTGCCGTCGTCGTGGGTGTGGTGGGCGCGCAGGCCGACCCAGTGCCCGGGCGTCCACTGCGTGGCAACGTCGCCGTAAATGTGCAGGCGGTCCTTGTCTTCCGGCGCCAGCTCGGTGAGGTCGGTACGGTACTCGCTGAAGCGCTCGGCCACGCCCAGGTTGGCGCGCAGCAGGGTGGTGTCGAAGGTCCAGTTCAGCGCTTCGATGTTGGTGTCGCGCCACATGCCGTCGTCGTTGCGCAGGCGTTGGCGGCCAAAGCGCAGTTGCTCGCCGGGGTAGGCGGTCAGGCCGCTGTAGCCGACCCAGAACTCGCGCATGGCCAGGTAGCTTTTATCGGCTTCGCGGCCATGGGCGCGGCCGCTGTCGGACTCGGCCTCATCGCCGGACTGGCGCAGGGTGTCGGTCTCGATGATGTCGCTGGCGGCCACCGCCTGGCCCATGGCAAAGGCGCTCCAGTTGCCGCGCTCGCCGTACACCCAGGGGCGCAGGTCCAGGCCCAGGCCGTTGACGTCGCCGTCGGAGCGGGTACCCAGGTCGCGGTCGTCTTCGGACTGGCCGGTGATCTTCACGTCCAGGCCGAAGTTTTTTTCAGCGGTCATTGCCGCCAGGGTCGGGCACGACCAGAGCAGGGCGAAGCCCAGGCCTACGCCTGCTTTCATCCACGGATTGAGTGTCATAGGGAGTCCTCGCCTTGTTCGGGTTGCGCTTGGGCCTGCAGGGCCAGTGCATCGGCACCCGGGCCCATGGCGCCACGGGCCTGGCGCTCTTGCTGCAGCAGGCGCTCGGCCTGGGCTTTTTGCGCGGGAGTGAGTTGCTGGTCGAGCTGGGCGGCCAACTCGCGCGACTGATCGCTGGGGTTGGCTTGCGCCAGTTGGCTGAACACCCAGGCGTTGACCAGGTCCTGGCGAATGCCGTGGCCTTCGCTGAACAACTGGGCCAGGGCGTAGTCGGCGCTGAGCTGGCCGCCGCGGGCAGCGCTGAGCAGATGATCGACGGCCTTTTGCGGGTCAACGCTGCCCAGGTAACCGCGGCGATACAGCTGGCCCAGGTAGTAATGGGCGCTGACTTCGCCGGCGTTGGCGGCGCTGAGCAAATGAGTTTCGGCCTGCTGCGCATCGGCCGGCACGGTCTTGCCTTCGTAGTACAGGCGGCCCAGCAGCAGTTCGGCGCGCGGTTGTTCGGCGGCGCGGCCCTTGTCGATGTATTCCATCAGCTTGTCGGTGTCGCCAAGCTCCGGGAAGTCGTAGAGCAACTGCGCCAGGCTGACCCAGGAACCGGGGTTGACCGGCGCCACTTGCTCAAGCAGGGCCTGGGCGGTTTTCTCGTCAGTCTGGCCGAGGCTGCGGTCGGCCAGGACGCGGGCCACGCTGTCGACCCGGGTGGCCGGGATTGCACCGCGCTGGTAGGCGCTTTTGACTTGCTCGAGCAGCGCCGCTTGCTGCTCGGGCTGGGCGCGCTTCTGGTAGACGGTGGCCAGTTCCACGTAGCAGATGTCAGTGCTGCTCAGCGCCGCTTTGCAGATGCGCTCGACCTCGTCCAGGTGCTGGTCGTAGCTGTCCTGGGTGCGGTACAGCAGGATCTGGGCCAGGCCGGCTTCGGGGTAGCCGGTGCTGCGCCACGTGTCGATCTGCTGCTGGGCGTTGGTGCCGGGGAAGCTCTGCGGGTATTGCAGGTAGAGCATCGCCAGCGGGATCAGGGTGTTGCCCTCGCCATTGGCGAAGGCTTTTTTCAATAGGGTTTCGGCTTCCTGGCGCTCGGCTTCGCTGGCGTCCGGCTTGGCCGCCAGCAAACGGCCGAGACGGGCCTGGGCGCGCGGCGAGATATCAGCGGCGGCGCGGTAGGTGGCTTCGGCCTCCTTGAGCTTGGCCGGGTCGCGGGTTTCCACCTGGATATCGGCGAGGCCCACCTGGGCTTCGCTGTAACCGAGGTCGGCGAGCTGGCGGTAGTTCTGTTCGGCCAGGGCGGTGTCGCCGCGCTTGAGCGCTTCATTGGCCAGGCGCTGGTCGGGCAGGCCGGCACAACCGGCCAGGCTGATGGCCAGGGCCAGGCCGAGAAGGGTGCCACTGTGGGAGCGGGCTTGCCCCGCGATCGAGCACAACGCTTTGAGGAATTGAGGGGCTTCATCGCGGGGCAAGCCCGCTCCCACAGTTGGGGTGTTGAGCATATTCATGGGCAAATCCTCTTAGAGCCCACGGGCCACGGCTTTATCGATCAGCCAGTCCAGCGACGGGCCTCGATTGCTGTCTACCGCCACCGGGCGGCCGGCCAGTTCGCTGGGCAGCGATTCGTCCGGCTTGATCTGCACGCGGATGTCCGAGGACAGGTCTTCGCTGTTCAGGCTGCTACTGCTGACGATCTGCCCGGTACGGGTCTGCTCTTCGCCAGCGACGGTGAAGTGCACGCGCGAGCCTGGTTTGACGTCGTCGAACTGGCGGTAGCTGAAGCGCGCTTCGACCGTGGGAATGGTGGTGCGCGGGACCAGCTGGAAGATCACCTGGCCCTTGCTTGCATACTGGCCGTCATCCACCAGCTGGCGGGCGACCACGCAATCGCAGGGGCTGGTCAGGGTGCCGCTCATCTGTTTGCCGAACAGCTCCTCGACCTTGGCCGGCTCCAGTTGCTGGTCATCCAGGTGGCCTTTGAGCATGTCCAGCATGCTGGTGCTGAACGAGGCCAATGGCGCGCCCTTGACCACCTGGCCGCCGCTCTCCACCAGGCCCTGCACGGTACCGTCGCGGGGCATGGTGACGTTGCTGGTCGGCACGCTGACCACCCCGGCCTGGGCATGGCTGACGAAGTACAGGCCGTATACCGACTTGGCGATAAAGCCGAAGGCGGCAACGCCAACCACGAACACGCCGAGGCTGAAGGTCACCGCCCGCAAGCGGCCGAAGGCGCTCATCCCGCCGCTGGCGTCTTTCTGTTTGCGCGCCTTGGTGAAGTTGTCACGCTGCAGGGTACTGAGTACGTCGCCGATGGTGATCAGTTCGCCCGACAGGTGCGAGGTGATGATGTGGCGCAGGGTGGCGATATCGCGGGGTTCGAGGTTCTGGAACTGCACGCCGGCGCGGCCGCTGGAGGGGTCGAAGGAGCGCACCTGGAACTCGATGTCCATGGCCAGGCCGAGCTTGTCGACGGTGAACTGCAAGCGCCCGCGCAGCACTTCGCCGACTTTCAACGGGTGCTTGGCATGGAAGCTCAGGCCGCCGGCGGAAAGGTCGTCGACCTTCACTTCGAGGGTTTCGCGGTTCTCCCCCAGGTAGCGCAGCTTGGCCGGGATGCGTACCCGGGCGTGCTGGCGCTGGGCTTCGGACTCATGCACGACATTGACGTTCACGGCGGTATTCATGGCGATTTGTTCCTGTTTAATCCAATCGGGTTCCGGCTCACACGACCATGAACAGCACAGCAATGAAGATGCTGGCCGCCGAGAAGGTCATGGTCCGGGAGGACCAGGTGTTGAACCATTGTTGAAAGCTGGCGAGGTCGCGCTTGAGGGCAGTGGGCTGGCGGGTCCAGGACTGCTTGTCGAGGCGGAAGAACACGTAGATCTTCATGATCGCGCCGACGATCTGGTTGTAATAAAGAATCAGCGGGTAGGCCGGGCCGATGTTGTGGCCCGAGCACAACAGCATCAGGGTCAGGATCAGCCGGGTGATGCCGATCCACAGCAGGTACACCAGCAGGAACGCCGGGCCGAACTTGAGGCTGGCGATCACCGCGACGGTCAGGCCCAGCAGGCTGGTCCACATCGACACGCGCTGGTCGAACAGCACCACGCTGGTGAACAGGCCCAGGCGGCGGATGCCCAGGCCCAGGGCGCGGGAGTTCTGCCGCAGGTTGTTGCCGTACCAGCGGTACATCAGTTTGCGGCTGGCCTTGATGAAGCTCTTTTCCGGCGGGTGCTCGACCGTGTTGATCGCCGCGTCCGGCACGTAGAAGGTGTCGTAGCCCAGGCGCATGAGGCTGAACCAGCTCGACTTGTCGTCGCCGGTGAGGAACTTGAAGCGGCCCAGGCGCCAGTGCTGCAGCGAGTCGTTCTCGACGTCGGCGATGAACTCGGGGTTGGTCACCACGGCGGCGCGGAACACCGACATGCGTCCGGTCATGGTCAGCACGCGCTTGGACAGGGCCATCGAGCACATGTTGATGTGGCGCTGGGCGAAGCGCAGCTTGTGCCACTCGCTCATGATGTAGCCGCCACGTACTTCACAGAATTCGTTGGTGGTCAGGCCGCCGACATTGCTGAACAGCTTGAACCAGGGCACGGTCTTGCGCACCACGCCTTCGCCGAGCACGGTGTCGCCATCGATCACCGCGACCACGGCGTTTTCATCCGGCAGGTGGCGGGAGATGGCCCGAAAGCCGTAGGCCAGGCCGTCGCGCTTGCCGGTACCGGCAATGCGCACGAAATCGAGGGTCACGCGCTGCGGCGGGTTGTATTTCTCCCACAGGCTTTTCACCAGCAGTTCGTCGGACATTTCCACCAGCGAACAGACCACAGTGGTCGGGTAGCCGCAGTCGATCGCTTCGCGGATCACCGAGCTGTAGACCTGGGCGGTGGTCAGGGCATCGATGCGAAAACTGGTGACCATCAGGTACACATGAGATGGGTCGGCGGCGCTACCGAGCTTGCGCACCTTGCGCCGCAGGTAGGGGTAGACCACGTAGAGAAACAGCATGCCGCGGACAAAGTGCGTGGCACCCATGGAATAGCGCCAGATGCCGACGGCGCCGACCAGGAAAATGAAGTCCTTCGAGTCGGGGTCGAAAATGGAGTTGGGCAAGGCCAGGGCGATCAACATGAGCAGGCTCACGTAGAACAGCCAACCGGCGACCTGTAGCAGGCCGTGCTTGAGCCTGTGCATGTTCTGCATCCGTATCGAATGGAAGGGGCGTTGATGGCGCGCGGGGCCGGGCGGCCCCGCGCAACCTGCGGGTTACCAGCAGATACCTTCGGTACGGCTGCTCGGGCAGGAGGCCTTGCTCATGAAACCGACCAGGTCGATGACCTGCTTGCCGGCGGGCGCCTGCTGGGCCAGGGCGCGAAACTTCTCGTCGCGGTTGCCCAGCACGATGACGTCGGCGTGGTTGATCACCTGCTCGAAGTCAGCATTGAGCAGCGACGACACGTGAGGGATTTTCGACTCGATGTATTCCTTGTTGGCGCCGTTGACCCGCGCATACTCGACGTTGCTGTCGTAGATGTTCAGCTCGTAGCCCTTGCCGATCAGGCGTTCGGCAAGCTCCACCAGCGGGCTTTCGCGCAGGTCGTCGGTACCGGCCTTGAAGCTCAGGCCGAGCAGGGCGACCTTGCGCTTGTCGTGGCTTTCGATGATGTCGAAGGCGTTCTGTACCTGCGACTCGTTGCTGGTCATCAGCGAGTTGAGCAGTGGCGCCTTGACGTCCAGGCTGCCGGCGCGATAGGTCAGCGCGCGCACGTCCTTGGGCAGGCACGAACCGCCGAAGGCAAAGCCCGGGCGCATGTAGTACTGCGAAAGGTTCAGGGCCTTGTCCTGGCAGACCACATCCATCACGTCACGACCATCGACGCCGACCGCCTTGGCAATGTTGCCGATCTCGTTGGCGAAGGTAACTTTGGTGGCGTGCCAGACGTTGCAGGTGTACTTGATCATCTCGGCCACTTCGATGTCCTTGCGGATGATCGGCGCGTCGAGTTCTTCGTACAGCGATTGCAGAAGGTCGCCACTGGTCTTGTCCAGTTCGCCGATGACGGTCATGGGTGGCTGGTCGTAGTCCTTGATCGCGGTGCTTTCGCGCAGGAATTCCGGGTTGACCGCTACGCCGAAGTCGACGCCGGCTTTTTTCCCCGAGCAGTCTTCGAGGATCGGGATCACCACGTTCTTCACCGTGCCCGGCAGCACGGTGCTGCGTACCACGATGGTGTGGCGGCTGGATTTTTCCCGCAGTACGAAGCCGATTTCGCGGCACACCGACTCGATGTATTCCAGGCCCAGGTCGCCGTTCTTCTTGCTTGGCGTGCCGACGCAGATCATCGACAGGTCGCTGTCGCGAATTGCCGCGGCAAAATCGGTGGTGCCACGCAGGCGGCCATTGTCGATACCCTGTTGCAACAGGGCTTCGAGCCCCGGTTCGACAATCGGCGATTTGCCTTGGTTGATCAGGTCGATCTTGGTGGTGGATACATCGACGCCAATCACTTCATGGCCACGTGCCGACAGGCAGCCAGCACAGACTGCACCCACATAACCCAAACCAAAGATGCTGATACGCATCGCATTCACCTCATGTGTTTATCACGCCGGCTCAATAAATAGAGCCAGACCGGGTTGATTAACCAGCAGTTATCGGGCACACGGAGGCGTGGCAGAAAGATGTCACTTCACCGTGTGCAGGCATATAAATATCAAGTGCAAAAGTCGTTGCACTTAAAGTTGGCAGCCAAAGGCCAATAATTATGGGCGTGCCCTGTTATGCAGCCGTCTTTATTGCAGATCGGTTACCCGAAACTGCAGTGCTTGTTCTTTCAAGTGAATAAAATCCTTTGAAATCAACCACAAGGACGATTTTTAGGGGCGCGTTTCTCCTGGGTTCAACTGTGGGTCGGGTGACCGACACTCAAGTCAAAGTTGTCTGGATGCACAATGACTGTGCGCTCCAATCAATGCTGTAGGTCATCTCTCACATAATGCTCGAGAATCGTTACGGGTGGTATGAGCGATGGCTGAAGGGATAAGTTCCGGGGGCGGTTCAGGGGCCGTGAAAGATTTTTTAATATTTTATCTGATGGCCATACTTTCACTTTGATAGCACTTGTCAGTTTCGTCCCTGTATATAAAGGACGAACTCGAGGTGGGATGTTTTTATGCCAGTACCGGAAATTTTTTTTCAAAATTCGTCAAAAAATTACGAACGGTCTTATGGCGTTTTGCGATAAAGCTAGAAGGGTGGTTTTTTGGCGCCAGGATTGTGGCGTATTTATCGCGGGACAAGTCGGGCCGCATCGCCGCTCCCACTCCGACGGGTAGGAGCGGCGATGCGGTGGCCCGACTTGCCCCGCGAAAGCTTTTACTCGTCCGCGTGATCGCGCAGAAATACCAGGTTGTCGGCCTTCGACAGCTCGGCACTGTAGTAGTAGCCCTGCACATCGAACTGCTTGAGCTGCTCGGGATCGTTGATGCGTTCCTGGATCACGAAGCGGCTCATCATGCCGCGGGCCTTTTTGGCGTAGAAGCTGATGATCTTGTACTGGCCGTTCTTGAAGTCGCGGAACTCGGTGTTGATCACCCGCGCTTTGAGGGCATTGCGCTTGACCGCGCTGAAGTACTCGTTGCTGGCCAGGTTCAGCAGCAGGTCGTCGCCTTGCTCGGCCAGGGCCTGGTTCAGCCACTCGCTGATGCGCGTGCCCCAGAAGGCATACAGGTCCTTGCCGCGGGCGTTGGCAAGCTTGGTGCCCATCTCCAGACGGTACGGTTGCATCAGGTCCAGCGGGCGCAGCAGGCCGTACAGCCCGGAGAGCATGCGCAGGTGCTCCTGGGCGTAGCTGAAGTCGTCTTCGCTGAGGCTTTGCGCGTCGAGCCCGGTATACACGTCGCCCTTGAACGCCAGCAGCGCCTGCTTGGCGTTGTCCGGGGTGAAGGCTGGCGTCCAGCTGCCGAAGCGCGCGGCGTTGAGCCCGGCGAGCTTGTCGGAGAGGTGCATCAGCTCGCTGATCTGCGCCGGCGACAGCTCGCGCAACTGCACGATCAGTTCCTGGGAATCATCCAGGTACTGCGGCTGGGTGTAGCGCTGGGTTACCGGCGGGGTGTCGTAGTCGAGGGTCTTGGCGGGGGAAATCACCGTCAGCATCAGGTCGGCTCCTTTATTCGTGGCGCCGATTCTACGGGGCGGGGGCGGCGATCTCCAGCTATCAAGGCAATAGCCACAGACCATCCCGACACTTGGCGCTATAGTGCGCGGCGAGGAAAACGGAGAGCCCGATCGTGCGCATTGCCCTTGTTTTACTGGCTGGCCTGTTCAGCGTCACGGCCCAGGCCGCGCCAGCCCCGGTCGCCACTTTCGACCGCAACCACTGGCCAGAGCAGCTCGACAGCCCGGCGCTGTTCGATGTCGCCTCGCGCGCCGAAATCCTCGGGTTTGCCCGGGTGCTGGCTGAAAGCGAAATGCTCGACCAGAGCGCCCTGGCGGCGCGGCTGAACCTGCGCCAGGTCAATCTGCTGTCGATCAACACGCTGCGCCAGCGCCTGTGGCAGCGCTTATGGCGCAACTACGACCTGGCGCAGAAGAGCTGCGAGCAGGATGCCTCGTTCTGTTATGCCATCGACGACCTGGGCGATTTTCGCAAGCAGACGGCAACCTTCGAAGTCGCCGCCGACTCGTTCTACGCGAGCTGGGCCGAGCCCAGCCGGGCCTTTCACGAGCGCTACCTGGACGAGCTGCTGCGCAAGGCCGCGCTGTTCCCGCAGACCGCCAGCGAAATCGAGCGCTTCTCCGACCTTGAGCGCAATGGCGACGAGCTCAACGACCGGCTATTCATGCTGACCTTCGATGGCGGCCCATCCTTGGCGGGCGGCAGTACCGACGGCCTGGCCGAGTTCCTGCGCCGGCAACGGCTGTCGGCGACCTTTTTTGTGCTGGGCAACAGCCTGCAGAACCGGCGCGACAAGACCTCGCTTGGCGACCTGCGGGCGCTCTACCAGGGCCAGTGCGTGGGCTTGCAAGGCTGGCAGTACCGCTCCCACGGGCAGTGGCAGGGCTGGCAGGACTCGGTGCTGCGCAGCCAGGCGCGGGTGCAGGGCGACTTGCCGCAGCAGTATGTGCCGTTGTTCCGGCCGCCTTATGGCCAGCGCCGTGCCGACAGCCAGGCATTCTTCGCCGGCCAGCATTTGCAGGTGGTGTTGTGGGATATCGACGCCCAGGATCAGGGCGCGTTGAACAGCGAACAGGCGGCCCAGCGGGTGCTGACCTTGATGTTGCTGTGGCGCAAGGGGCTGATCCAGTTTCACGACGCCCAGCCCAAGGCGCAGGAGGCAGTGGCCTGGTTGCTCAAGCAAACGGCTCAGAGTGGAATTGGCTGGGAAGATTGCCGTAATTTCGGCGAAAAGCGTTGAAAGTGTAAAGTTTCGCTAAGAGGCGGGAAGGAAAGATCGCAGGCATTTCACATGACTGGATTTATGACTGTAGCGGTGCTTTGCCCCTGCGCCAAGGGCTAATTGGCCGATCGAAAAATAAACTTCAAAAAAACGTAAAAACGCTTTTTCCGGTCATGGGTTTTGCGGTATTACGAAGACAGACCGCCGAACCCTGCAGCACAGGTGGCGTCCTACGGCCCATTCTTTGTTCGCAGCTCCCTACCCGTAACGACGCGGACCAGGGGAGAACCGGCGGCCACTTCGCGGCGCAGCACCGCTCAGGTATTGCGTCGTCTGGCTCCCACAAAGGTGACCGAGTATGGATGATCAAGGACGCAGCACTTCCTCCAACCAGCCAATCCTTTATGTGCTCGATACCAATGTACTGATTCACGATCCCAACGCTTTGCTCAACTTCGAGGAGCACCACGTCGCCATCCCGATGACGGTGCTGGAGGAGCTCGACAAACTCAAGACGGGCAAACATACGATTGCCGCCGAATGTCGCCAGGCCATCCGCCTGATCGACCAGACCCTGGGCGATGCCTCGCCGGCCGATGTCGAGCAGGGCGTGCCGATCCAGCGCGGCAAGAGTGGCCCCAAGGGCTTCCTGTCGATTCTCATGAGCCCGCGCAACGAGCCCAACCGCCTGCTGCCGGAGAACCTCAACGACAACATCATCATCAACCAGTTGCTCGAGCTGCGTAGCCGGCGCAAGGAACTGGACGTGGTGCTGGTGACCAAAGACATCAACATGCGCCTCAAGGCCCGCGCCTGCGGGATCGCGGCCGAGGACTACAGCACCGACCAGCTGGTGGACGACGTCTCCCTGCTGTCCAAGGGTTACCACAGCGTCACCGGCTCGTTCTGGGACCGCGTCAGCAAGGTCGAGACCCGCCAGGACCATGGCCGCACCTGGCACCGGGTGCAGATGATCGACAACCTGCCGGCCGTGCACATCAACGAGTTCATCATTGACGAGCAGGGCTTCGTCGGCTGGATCAAGGGCATCAAGGATGGCGAGCTGGTGCTGCTCGACCTGCACCAGGAGCCGCTGCTGCACCAGGAAGCCTGGGGCCTCAAGCCGCGTGACATCCACCAGAGCCTGGCGCTGTTCGCCTTGCTCGACCCGGACATTCACCTGGTCAACCTGACCGGCGCGGCCGGTTCCGGCAAGACCATCCTGGCCCTGGCCGCCGCCATCGAGCAGACCATGGTCAGCAAGCGCTACCGGCGCATCATCGCCACCCGAAGCGTGCAGGGGCTGGACCAGGAGATCGGCTTCCTGCCGGGCACTGAAGCAGAAAAAATGGAGCCCTGGCTCGGGGCAATCACCGACAACCTCGAAGCCCTGCACATGGATGACGAAAACACCCATGGCAGCGTCGAGTACATCCTTGAGCGGGTGCCGCTGCAGTTCAAATCGCTGAACTACATTCGCGGTCGCAGCTTCCAGCAGAGCCTGATCCTGATCGATGAATGCCAGAACCTCACCCCGCACCAGATGAAAACCATCATCACCCGTGCCGGCGCCGGTTCCAAAGTGATCTGCCTGGGCAACCTGGCGCAGATCGACACCCCTTACCTGTCCGCCACCAGCTCCGGCCTGACCTACCTGACCGAGCGCTTCAAGGACTTCCCCAACGGCGTGCACATCACCCTGCAGGGCGTACCGCGCTCGATTCTGGCCGAATACGCCGAATCGCACCTGTAACCCGGTACGGAGGTTGCAAAAAGCCCGCATCAGCCGATGCGGGCTTTTTCATTGCTGGTAATTTCATTTCCAACCGCGGCCAAAAGCACCCCAACCGGTGAAAATTACGCTCACTATGCTGTCGTCCTTGTCGAGAATCAGCAGGTAAGGGCTCTGCCCGGTATAACCAATGACTCCCGGCCGAATCTCGCTGACTTCACCTCCACCCGCATTTTTGCAGATCTCGTCGGCTAACTCCTTGCTGAATGTCTTGCCAATGTAGGGAGCAAAGACGGGTTGCATTTTTTCGTAGTCTTTCGCGTTCATGACCATATCGGTGCCTCCTGGCATCAGGTTAGGGTGCGTGCAAGGTTGTTGCATTGGCGGCTTCTACCTGCAGACGCATCAGTGTGTAGTAGATGGATATCGCATGTTTAAAGCCCCAGGCAGTGTCCGCGCTTGTCGCTAAGGTCTGACTCAAGGGTTTACAATCGACTGTCCTGAAACAGGAGTAACGCTGTGCTGACCCATCTCGATTCCCAAGGTCGCGCCAACATGGTCGACGTCACCGATAAAGCCGTGACGTCGCGTGAGGCGGTGGCCGAAGCGCGGGTGCGCATGCTCCCGCAAACCTTTAACTGCAAGCCTGCGCTTTCGCAGGCTTGCAGTGTTTCAGTCTATGGTTGCGCTATCTCGTATGCTGGTACTTTCTGAATGATTCGTCCGATGGGTAACATGTAGCGTACAAGCGATCAAGGTGGTGGAGATACCTGCTGCTAAGAGAACGCTGGCGATGTTGGCCAATTCCGCTAGCCAACCACCCAGTATGGGGAAACTGATGAACAGAGCGATGGATAGAGTGCGCACAGTCGCAAATGTCGTACCCAATTTGTTAGGGGGGCAAGTGAGTTGCAAAGTGGTTGTGAGGCCCTGAGTTGTCAGACCATAGGCGAATCCGGCGAGAAGAAAAAGTAGCGACAAGAGATTAAGCTCGAAATACGCAGGAAAAAAGCTGAGAGATCCGACTGCGAGTACTGCGAGACCAAAACACATCGACGCTATTGTGGAGCAGATACGCGAACCACTACGATAAAGGCGTGGAAACAAGAAGCCTGCAAAAATGCCGCCCAGTGCAGTTGCACTGACGATAACGCCGAAAGACGTTGCACTTTGTCCGTTCCCCTTCAACAGCAAGCTCAATAGGGAGTCGTATAGACCCAAGGCGGCTGACTGGGAAAGTATGCACATTAAAAAAATACGTGCGGTCAATTGTTTTTTGAAAAAACTATAGATTTGTCGGTTGCTGGTTTTTGGAATTAAAGGACATGTGGCCTCGCTTCTCATGATCCTTGCAGATAATAAAGTTACGAATAGTAAACCACACAAACACACAAAAGCGGAAAGTAAAAAACCGGCTGACTTAAAACTCAATCCTGTGAGAATCCCAGCTGCAAGGGGGGATACGATTTTTACGGTTTGATCTATTATCATAATTAATGAAGTGTTTCGGATAATCTGCGGTGCGGTCAGCAAGTTTCTTGTGAGAACGACTTCGGCCGCTGTTGAGCCAAGGTTAGATAAGCCCTTTAGCATTGTAAATGCCAAAAACAACTCAACGGAAGGGGCTGCAAACAGAGCGCAAGATGCAATGAAACGAATACAGAAACTGACCGAGATTATTATGCAGGGGTTGAATCGGTCTGCCAATGATCCTAGATAAGGGCCAAAGAGAAGCGCCGGAATCCCATACAAGGAAGCTGCTAATGCTAGCGTTTGTGCCGAGGCATCGAAAATGAAAGTTAGCGTCGAAAAAATGAGTATGAAGTCGAGCCATAGTACAACAGAGCTGCAGAACCGGATTCCACACAGAGAGAAGTAGTTCTTGGTGCTGATCTGTTGCACTTCAACGGTCTCCTGGCTTGATGTGCGTTGTATTGTTTATCACAAATGTTATTGTTTTGTGTTTGGTGCAAAAGTGTCTGTTTGGCATTCGGTCGGTCGATAGGTGTTGTTCGGTGGTTTATTAATTTGGCGCGGCATGACTATCTTCAACAAGGGTTTTTCATTGTGGCTGGTGAAGTTCTTAGGCTTGATGTGTGAGGGTAATTTTGCTCTGGGCAATGTCAAGGCTAATGCGGGTAAGGGGGGTCTTATAATGCTGTAAGAATATTCGTGGGTTTGGTGTTTATTGGTCTAATGAATTTTGGTGTATTACTTTGTCTTCAGGCTGAATGGTTTCAAATGATCATGAGTATGGAGCTTTCTAGTTTTTGCACTGTAAAACCTATATTCAGCCATACACCCCAATAAAGCGCCTTGACGCCGGCCCAGGCTATTTTTCGCTTCGAAGACCTGACCCCAGGGTTTACACTCTTTGCTCCTGAATAGGAGGAAAGCTGTGCTGACCCATCTCGATTCCCAAGGTCGCGCCAACATGGTCGACGTCACCGATAAAGCCGTGACGTCGCGTGAGGCGGTGGCCGAAGCGCGGGTGCGCATGCTCCCGCAAACCCTGCAGATGATCGTCGAAGGCGAACACCCCAAGGGTGACGTGTTTGCCGTGGCGCGCATTGCCGGTATCCAGGCGGCGAAGAAGACCAGTGACCTGATTCCGTTGTGCCACCCGTTGCTGCTGACCAGCGTCAAGGTCGAGCTCAGCGCCGAAGGCAACGACACTGTCTATATCGTCGCCCGTTGCAAGCTGGCCGGGCAGACCGGGGTAGAAATGGAAGCGCTGACCGCTGCCAGCGTCGCGGCCCTGACCATCTATGACATGTGCAAGGCGGTCGACCGCGGCATGATCATCGACGGCGTGCGCGTGCTGGAAAAGCTCGGCGGCAAGAGCGGCCATTACCAGGCGGATGAAGTGAAATGAAAATCAAGGTGATGTATTTCGCCCGTTACCGGGAGTTTCTGGGGGTTGATGCCGAAAAGCTCGAGGGTTCGTTCGCTACCCTGGATGACGTACGCAAGGCGCTGGTTGCAAAAGGTGACAAGCATGATGTGCTGCGCGAACAGAACCTGATGTGCGCGCGCAATGAAGAGCTGTGCAAGCTGGACGAGCCGCTTGAAGACGGTGACGAAGTGGCGTTCTTTCCGCCCGTGACTGGAGGCTGAGCATGAGCGTTCGAGTCCAGAGCGAGCCCTTTGACCCGGGGGCTGAAGTCAATGCGATGCACGCGGCCAACGTCGGTGTCGGGGCGGTGGTCGGTTTTGTCGGCTACGTGCGCGACTTCAATGATGGCCAGGACGTAGCAGGGATGTTCCTCGAGCATTATCCGGGCATGACCGAAAAGGCCCTGGCCAAGATCGTGGTTGAAGCCCAGCAGCGCTGGCCGTTGCTCAAGGTCGAGGTGCTGCACCGCATCGGCGGCCTGGAGCCCGGTGAGCCGATCGTTTTTGTCGGTGTTGCCAGTGCCCATCGTCAGGCCGCATTCGATGCCTGCAATTTCATCATGGACTACCTGAAAACCCGCGCGCCGTTCTGGAAGAAGGAACAGACCGGCGACGGCCCGCGCTGGGTCGAGGGCAAGCAGAGTGATGAAGAGGCTGCCGGGCGCTGGTAAATCTGATCGCGGGGCAAGCCCGCTCCTACAGGGATCAAGGTAGGAGCGGGCTTGTCCCGCGATGCTTTTGCTTGTTGAATTTTCATACCAAAAAGTCCAGTATGGAATTATAAGTACAAAATAATTCCAGGCCGACCCGCGCCTGCCCCTTTCCCTCTGTCTGGCACCACACCTCCAACAACGAGCGAGAGAGCCCCGTCATGAACAAGTTCACCCTGATCAGCGGCCTGGCCCTGAGCCTGATGGCCAGCAGCAGTCTGTTTGCCGCCGAGAAGACATTGCGCATTGGCATCGAAGCCGCGTACCCGCCGTTCGCATTCAAGACCCCTGACGGCAATATCAGCGGCTTCGACTACGACATCGGCAATGCCCTGTGCGCGCAGATGCAGGTCAAATGCCAGTGGACCGAGCAGGAGTATGACGGCTTGATCCCGTCGCTGAAGGTCAAGAAGATCGATGCGGCGCTGTCGTCGATCACCATCACCGAAGAGCGCAAGCGCTCGGTGGACTTCACCCACAAGTACTACTTCACCTCCGCGCGCCTGGCGATGAAGGAAGGCAGCCAGGTCGACGACCAGTTCGTCAGCCTCAAGGGCAAGCGCATCGGTGTGCAGCGGGCAACTACCACTGACCGTTACGTCACCGAGGTGCTGGCCCCCAAGGGTATCGAGGTGGTGCGCTACACCAGTAACGAAGAGATCTTCATGGACCTGGTTTCCGGGCGTCTGGACGGCGTTTTCGCCGACACCATTCCGCTGGAGCAGGGTTTTCTGAATACCGAGAAGGGCAAAGGCTACGCTTTCGTCGGCCCAGAGCTGAAAGACCCGAGCTATGTGGGTGAAGGCGCGGGTATCGCGGTGCGCAAGGGCAACACACAACTGGTGACCGAGCTGAACCAGGCCATCGACGCCATTCGCGCCAACGGCGAATACCAGAAGATCCAGGCCAAGTACTTCAAGTCTGATATCTACGGCGACTGATCGCCGCTTTACTCAAGGCCTGAGCGTGATCAGGCCTTGAGTTCCTTCAGGTGCTTGTACACCGTCGCCCGTCCCATCCCCAGCACATTGGCCACATAGTTGGCGGCACTCTTGCCCTTGAACGCACCCTCGGCGTGCAGGGCCAGTACCAGTTCGCGCTTATGGTCGCGGCTGAGCAGGTTGAGGCTCAGTTGACGTTGGCGCAGCCAGCTGTTGAGGAAGGTGTTGATGCGCTCCTGCCAGTCATCGCGAAACAGCGCATCGGGCTGCGGGATCAGCTTGCTCGGCGACAAGAACAGGTCGAGCGCCGCCTTGGCGTTTTCGAACAGGGAAATATTCAGGTTGATGCACAGCACCGCCAGCGGCTTGCCGGCCGGGTCGCGCAGTACGGTGCTCAGCGAGCGGATCTTCTGACCGTCCCAGTTGAGCTTTTCGTACGGTCCGATGTTGGTCTCGTCGGTACCTTCCTCGAACATGTCCTCCAGCGCCGCATCATCGCCAATCTCGCGCTTGGACAGGTTGTTGGCAATGTAGTCGATCTTCTGGCTGCGCAAATCGTGCAGCACCACTTCGGCGTGGGGGAAGAACAGGGTGGCGATGGCGTCGGCGATGGCCCGGTAGTTGTGCAGGACGGGATCGGCTTGGGGTGTGGGCATTCGGACGGGCTCCAGGCGGTGTCAGCGCCCTTGCGACAGGGCGCTGGGAGTGTGCCGCAATCGCGGCCGGGCGTCACCCTTGCAGGCGGCGCGGCGACAGCATCGCAGCGTTGAGGCCAAAGCCCTTGAGGGTGTCAGGCAAGTCTTCACCGCGCACCAGGGCAGCGCTGGCCTGGCCCATGGCCGGCGAGGTCTGGATACCATAGCCGCCTTGCGCGGCCACCCAGAACAGCCCGGGCACCTGCGGATCGAAGCCGGCCACCAGGTCGCCGTCAGCGACGAAGCTGCGCAAGCCGGCCCAGGTACGGGTCGGGCGACGAATGCTCAGGGTGGTGGCTTCTTCGATCTGGTAGATGCCCATGGCGATGTCCAGCTCTTCGGCCTGCACGTCGTGGGGCTCGACCGGGTCGGCATTGGCCGGTGAGCCGAGCAGCATGCCGGCGTCAGGCTTCATGTAGAACGACTCATCGAGGCTGACCAGCATCGGCCAGGCATGGCTGTCGATGCCTTCGGGGCCGGCGAAGATGAACGCGGCGCGGCGCTTTGGCTGCAGGCCCAGGGGTTGGGCGCCGGCCAGTTCGCCGACTTTGTCGGCCCAGGCACCGGCAGCGTTGATCAGCACCGGGGCGGTGAAGGTGCCGCGGCTGGTCTGCACGTGCCAGAGGCCGTCGGCGTCGCGGCTCAGGTGTTGTACTTCGCAGTCGCTGTGCACTTCACCCTGCTGGCGACGAATGCCGCGCAGGTAACCCTGGTGCAGGGCGTCGGTGTCGATGTCGCTGGCACTCGGGTCGTACAGGGCGCCATGCACCTTGTCGCGGCGCAGCACCGGCAGGCGCGCGCAGGCTTGCTCGGCGCTGAGCAGCTCGACCTCGGGCACGCAGGCCTTGGCGCTCTGGTACTGACGCTGCAGCTCTTCAGGGTCGCCATTGAGATCGACGGTCATTTCCCCGCGCGGGCTGAGCAGCGGGTGCTCGGTAAAACCCGCTGGCGGCTGGTCGAAAAACGCCCGGCTGGCCAGGGTCAGTGCGCGCACTTGCGGGGTGCCATAGGCGGCGGTGTACAGCGCTGCCGAGCGGCCGGTGGAGTGGTAGCCCGGCTGCGACTCGCGCTCAAGCAGCAGTACCCGGCCGTGGCCGGCCAGCCAGAAACCGGTGGAGGCACCGGCAATACCGGCGCCGATGATGATGAAATCAGCCTGTTGCATGAAGGTTTCCTCAGTCGGCGCGTTGCAGGCGGTACAGGGCGTTGGCCAGGGCGATGTCTTCCAGGCCCAGGCCGATGGAGCGGAAAAAAGCGTGGCGCTGGTAGCCCGGCTTGTGCGCCGCACCACTGATCAATTGCGCCAGATCGCCGACGATCGCATCGGCTTGCCAGCCATGTTGTTCGGCGGCGATGCGCATCTCGCCGGCGCTGCCCGGGGTGGTTACGCGGTAGTCGCAGTAAACGTCCATCTCGCTTAAGGTCGCTGGCGGCACTTCGTGGGCACGCACCGCATTGGTGCTGATGGAGGTGATCAGCGCGGGCTTGCTCAATTGGCGCGGGTCGAGCACCGGCGTGGCGCATGAGGTGCAGAGCATGATCACGTCGGCATCCAGCACCGCCTGCTCCAGGCTTTCGCTGAGCACCAGGCGCGGGTCGAGATTACTCAGGGCCTGACGCTGTTCGGTCGATTGCCGGCCCAGGCTTGGCGAGTACAGGCGGATGTCCTGCCATGGACGCAGGCTGCGGGCGTAATGCAGGTGGGCGCGGGCAATCGGGCCGCTGCCGATGATGGTCAGGCGCCGGGCCTCGCTGGCTGCCAGGGCATCGACGGCAACGGCGGTAGTGGCGGCGGTGCGCGCGGTGGTCAGTTCACCGGCATCGCACAGCAGCAGCGGCTGGCCGCTGTCCATGGACATCAGCAGGGTCCAGGCGGTGACCAGCGGTCCCTGCTCGCGGACGATATAGGGCGAGGTCTTGACCCCGTACACGCGCTGTTCGGCCAGCACGCCACCGTAGTTGATGAAGTCGCCTTTGCCGGCCGGGAATTCCACCAGTTGCTGGGGCGGTTGCACCGCTTGCCCGGCCGCCAGGTCACGGAACAGGTTGCGCAGGATCTGCGGAACATCCACCTGGGCGAGCAGTTGGCGAGCGTGCTGTTGATCGATGACGAGAGGCGCAGACATGCGAAGCTCCAAATGAACTATTTTGTCTATTATGGACTTTTAGTTTATTTGGGCAATATGCCGAGGTGTAAAAAGCATCGCGGGGCAAGCCCGCTCCTACAGGGTGGTGTAGGAGCGGGCTTGCCCCGCGATTGGTGTTACTGCACTCAGTGATGCTTGCGCGGTACCGGCTTGAGCAACTCGGTCGGCGGCATCTCGCAGCTGATCTTGCGCCCCAGCAGTTCTTCGATGGCTGGCAGCTGGTAGGAGTCATCCTCACCGGCGAAGCTGATCGACACGCCGCTGGTGCCGGCACGACCGGTACGACCAATGCGGTGCACGTAGTCGTCCGGGTCTTCCGGCAGGGTGAAGTTGATCACGTGGCTGATGCCGTCGATGTGGATACCGCGGCCAGCCACGTCAGTGGCTACCAGCACGGTGATGCGCCCTTCGCGAAAACTCTCGAGGGTCTTGATCCGCTTGTGCTGCGGCACGTCGCCCGACAGCTGGGCGGCGTTGACGCCATCGCGCACCAGGCGCTCTTCGATGCGTCGTACTTCGTCCTTGCGGTTGGCAAAGACCATCACCCGTTCCCACTTGTTCTCGGTCACCAGGTTGTACAGCAGCTTGTACTTGTCGCTGCCGGCCACGGCATAGACGTGCTGCTCGACGGTCTCGCTGGCGACGTTCTCCGGCTCGATCTCGACGATGGCAGGGTCGGTGGTCCACTGCTTGGCCAGGTTCATCACGTCTTCGGTGAAGGTTGCCGAGAACAGCAGGGTCTGGCGCTCGCTCTTGGGCGGGGTCTGGCGGATGATCTGCCGCACCTGGGGGATGAAGCCCATGTCGAGCATGCGGTCGGCTTCGTCCAGTACCAGCACCTCGACCATGTCCAGGTGTGCTTCGCCGCGCTGGTTGAAGTCCAGCAGGCGGCCCGGGGTGGCGACCAGGATGTCGCAGTGGCGGGCTTCGAGGGCCTTGAGCTGCTTGTCGAAGTCCATGCCGCCGACGAAGGTCATGACGTTGAGGCCGGTGTATTTGGTCAGCGCCGCGGCGTCCTTGGCGATCTGCACCACCAGCTCGCGGGTCGGGGCGATGATCAGCGCCCGTGGCTCGCCCATGTAGCGCTCTTTCGGCGGCGGGGTCTGCTGCAGCTGGGTGATGATCGAAATCAGGAAGGCTGCGGTCTTGCCGGTACCGGTCTGGGCCCGGCCAATGGCGTCTTTGCCACGCAGGGTGTAGCCCAGCACCTGGGCCTGGATTGGCGTGCAGTACGGGAACCCTAGGTCGTGGATCGCATGCATCAGCTCGGGCGAGAGCTTGAAGTCATGGAAGCGGGTCTTGCCTTCCTGCGGCTCGACGGCGAAGTCTTCGAGCTTCCAGGTGGAGGCGGCGGGCTTTGGCTTGCGCTCACGGCGCGGCTTGGCCTCGGCCGGTTTTTCGGCGCGTGCCGGGGCAGGGTCCACGGCTTCGGTCTTGAGCGGTGCCGACGGGGCAGGGGCCTGGGGTGCTGCGGGCGGCTGCTTCACGGGGGCAGCGGTTTCGGTGGCGAGTTGCTCAACCTCGCTCTTGCCGAACATCTTCTTGAGTGCTTTGAGCACGGTCATCTCATCAATTGGTTAAGGAATGTACGCCGGGCAGTGTAATGCAAGAATCGGGCGCGGCGTAGTGGATTGCACTGACAACTACAGGGAACGCTTCTTTTAGCGCAGGCGCTCGGCCAGCCAGTTGGAGATATCGCGAATTTCTTCCTGCAGCACTTCGTGCTCCATCGGGTACTCGGCCCACTTGGCGCTGACGCCCCAGTTCTTCAGGTGCTCGTAGGCGCTGCGCCCCATGGCCGGTAGCACGACCAGGTCGTACACACCGTGCAGGCACAGGGCCGGGGTGCGTTGCTGGCAGGCGCTCAGTTCGCGTGCCTCGGTGAAAGTCGGGGCATAGGTCGAAAGCGCCAGTACGCCGCCCAGGGCTTCTTGCCACTTTATATAGGCAGTGTGCAGCACCACGGCGCCGCCCTGGGAGAAGCCGGCGAGGATGATCCGCGACAGGGCCACGCCCTTGGCCTGCTCGGCCTTGATCAGTTCGATCACCTGTTCCGCCGATTCGTGCAATTGGTCTTCATCGATGGCCCGCGCCGGGCTCATGGCCTTGATGTCGTACCAGCTGGGCATGGCGTAGCCGCCGTTGATGGTCACCGGACGGGTGGGTGCCTGGGGCATGACGAAGCGGGTGGTCAGCAGAACTTCCTGCAGGGCCTCAGCCACCGGCATGAAGTCGTAACGATCGGCCCCCAGGCCGTGCAACCAGATCACACAGGCGTCTGCGGTTTTTTGTGGTTCGAGAATCAGCGGGTGGGTCATGACTGCTCCGAAAGTGTGCGCGCGCTCTTGTTTGCGTGCATGAAATGAAGGCGCGTCGGGTAAATCCGGGAAAAACCTGTCGCAAGGTTGCAAGTTTTCCTATTGACGTTAACTGAAACGCTTTAGCCCTTCAGTGTGGTACGCGCTTTGCTATGAAACTCCAGATGCGAGGTTACACGTTTTGGACGGTAACACCCGTTAGCGGTCCCCAAGGCTGTCACAGAACAGCGCATTGCGCCAATTGACCCAAAAACAAGCCAACACGGGTCGGATGCGCCTCATAAGGGTGCGGTGCAATCCCGGCTCACACAACAAGAGCAAAACTGGAGGTTTGAATGAAGATGTTGAAATCCACACTGGCAGTGGTTACCGCTGCTACCGCGTTGGGTATCAGCGGTTTCGCACAGGCAGGTGCGACCCTGGACGCAGTACAGAAGAAGGGATTCGTTCAATGTGGCGTCAGTGACGGCTTGCCGGGCTTCTCGGTACCGGATGCCAAGGGCAACATCGTCGGTATCGACGCCGACGTCTGCCGCGCGGTCGCCGCTGCGGTGTTCGGCGACGCCAAGAAGGTCAAGTTCAGCCAGCTCAACGCCAAGGAGCGCTTCACCGCGCTGCAATCGGGCGAAGTCGACGTGCTGTCGCGCAATACCACCTGGACCAGCTCGCGCGACGCCGGCATGGGCCTGGTGTTCGCCGGTGTTACCTACTACGACGGCATCGGTTTTCTGGTCAACAAGAAGCTCGGCGTTTCCAGCGCCAAGGAACTGGACGGTGCAACCATCTGCATCCAGGCCGGTACCACCACCGAACTCAACGTCTCCGACTACTTTCGCGCCAACGGCCTGAAATACACCCCGATCACCTTCGACACCTCCGACGAGAGCGCCAAGTCGCTGGAATCCGGCCGTTGCGACGTGCTCACCTCGGACAAGTCGCAGCTCTACGCACAACGCTCCAAGCTGGCCGCCCCGGCCGATTACGTGGTGCTGCCAGAGACCATCTCCAAGGAGCCACTGGGCCCGGTGGTGCGCAAAGGCGATGAAGAGTGGTTCAGCATCGTCAAGTGGACCCTGTTCGCCATGCTCAACGCCGAAGAGATGGGCATCAGCTCGAAAAACGTCGAAGCCGAAGCCAAGGCCACCAAGAACCCTGACGTGGCCCGCATGCTCGGCGCCGACGGCGAGTACGGCAAAGACCTGAAACTGCCGAAGGACTGGGTAGTGCAGATCGTCAAGCAGGTCGGCAACTACGGCGAAGTCTTCGAGAAAAACCTGGGCAAGGAAACCCCACTGCAAATCGACCGCGGTCTGAACGCCCTGTGGAACAACGGCGGCATCCAGTACGCGCCACCGGTGCGCTGACGGTTGCGGCCTGCGGCGGCATCCGGCCGCCGCAGGCTGTTCGGTTCCCTTCCTTGCGGGGCATTACATGCAAAATAATATCGGCGCACCCAAGGGACTATCCCTGAGCGATCCACGTGTGCGTGCGTGGCTGTTCCAGATTATCACCGTGGTCGCGGTGGTCGGTCTGGGCTGGTACCTGTTTCACAATACCCAGACCAACCTGCAACACCGCGGGATCACTTCGGGCTTCGACTTTCTCGAACGCAGTGCCGGTTTCGGCATCGCCCAGCACCTGATCCCCTATACCGAACAGGACAGTTATGCGCGGGTGTTCGTTATCGGCCTGCTCAACACCCTGCTGGTAACCTTCATCGGCATCATCCTCGCGACCCTGCTGGGCTTCATCATCGGTGTGGCACGACTGTCACCGAACTGGATGATCAGCAAGCTGGCCACTGTGTATGTCGAGACTTTCCGTAACATCCCACCGCTGCTGCAGATCCTGTTCTGGTACTTCGCGGTGTTCCTGACCCTGCCGGGACCGCGGGGTAGCATCAATCTCAACGACACCTTCTTTATCAGCAACCGGGGCCTGAACATGCCCGGTGCTGCCATGGCCGATGGATTCTGGCCATTCGTCGTCGCCGTCGCACTGGCAATCCTCGCCATTGTGGTAATGGTGCGCCTGGCCAACCGGCGCTTTGAGGCCACCGGCGAGCCGTTCCACAAGTTCTGGGTTGGCCTGTTCCTGTTCTTCGGCATTCCGGCGTTGTGCGTGCTGCTGTTCGGCGCGCCGGTGCACTGGGAGATGCCGCAGCTCAAGGGCTTCAACTTCGTCGGCGGCTGGGTATTGATCCCGGAACTGCTGGCGCTGACCCTGGCACTGACCATCTATACCGCAGCGTTCATCGCCGAAATCGTGCGTTCCGGCATCCGTTCGGTGAGCTACGGCCAGACCGAGGCGGCTCGCTCCCTGGGCCTGCGCGAAGGGCCGACGCTGCGCAAGGTGATCATTCCCCAGGCGCTGCGGGTGATCATCCCGCCGCTGACCAGCCAGTACCTGAACCTGGCGAAGAACTCTTCGCTGGCGGCCGGTATCGGCTACCCGGAAATGGTCTCGCTGTTCGCCGGTACCGTGCTTAACCAGACCGGCCAGGCCATCGAGGTGATCGCCATCACCATGAGCGTCTATCTGGCCATCAGCATCAGCATTTCCCTGCTGATGAACTGGTACAACAAGCGCATTGCGCTGATCGAGCGGTGAGGACAAGCGCATGAGTACCCATGTTTTCAAACCTGATATGCCGCCACCGGTCAAAGCCGTCGGCGTAATGGCCTGGATGCGCGCCAACCTGTTCTCCAGTTGGCTCAACACCCTGCTGACGCTGTTTGCCGTGTACCTGGTGTGGCTGATCGTGCCGCCGCTGCTGCAGTGGTCGATCTTCGACGCCAACTGGGTGGGCACCACCCGCGCCGACTGCACCAAGGAGGGCGCCTGCTGGGTGTTCATCCAGCAGCGCTTCGGCCAGTTCATGTACGGTTACTACCCGAGCGAGCTGCGCTGGCGTGTCGATTTGACCGTCTGGCTGGCGGTCATCGGCGCCGCGCCGTTGTTCATCTCGCGCTTCCCGCGCAAGGCGGTTTACGGCCTGGGCTTTCTGGTGCTGTACCCGATCATCGCCTACACCCTGCTGCACGGCGGCTACCTGGGCCTGGCCACGGTACCGACCAACCAGTGGGGCGGGCTGATGCTGACCCTGGTGATCGCCACCGTGGGCATCGTCGGGGCCTTGCCGCTGGGCATCCTGCTGGCGCTGGGGCGGCGTTCGAACATGCCGGCGGTGAAGGTGGTCTGCGTGACCTTCATCGAGTTCTGGCGCGGCGTGCCGCTGATTACCGTGCTGTTCATGTCCTCGGTGATGCTGCCGTTGTTCCTGCCTGAGGGCATGAGCTTCGACAAGCTGCTGCGGGCCATGATCGGGGTGATCCTGTTCCAGTCGGCGTACATCGCCGAAGTGGTGCGCGGCGGCCTGCAGGCTATTCCCAAGGGCCAGTACGAAGCCGCTGCGGCGATGGGCCTGGGCTACTGGCGCTCGATGGGCCTGGTGATTCTGCCGCAAGCCCTGAAGCTGGTAATCCCCGGCATCGTCAACACCTTCATTGCCCTGTTCAAGGACACCAGCCTTGTGATCATCATCGGCCTCTTCGACCTGCTCAACAGCGTCAAGCAGGCCGCTGCCGACCCGACCTGGCTGGGCATGGCGACCGAGGGCTATGTATTTGCCGCCCTGGTTTTCTGGATTTTCTGTTTCGGTATGTCCCGCTACTCCATGCATCTGGAGCGCAAGCTGGACACAGGCCACAAGCGTTAGGAGTGTTCCCATGAGTGAAGCGATCAAACAGCCTGTGAGCCCTGAAGGCATTATTCAGATGCAGGGCGTGAACAAGTGGTACGGCCAGTTCCACGTGCTCAAGGACATCAACCTGAACGTGCGCCAGGGCGAGCGTATCGTGCTGTGCGGGCCGTCGGGCTCGGGCAAGTCGACCACCATCCGCTGCCTCAACCGTCTTGAGGAGCACCAGCAAGGGCGCATCGTCGTCGATGGCGTGGAGCTGACCAACGACCTCAAGCAGATCGAAGCGATCCGCCGCGAAGTCGGCATGGTGTTCCAGCACTTCAACCTGTTCCCGCACCTGACCATCCTGCAGAACTGCACCCTGGCGCCGATGTGGGTGCGCAAGATGCCCAAGCGCAAGGCCGAGGAAATTGCCATGCACTATCTGGAGCGGGTGCGAATTCCGGAGCAGGCCAACAAGTTTCCCGGGCAGCTATCGGGTGGCCAGCAACAACGGGTAGCGATTGCCCGGGCGCTGTGCATGAAGCCGAAGATCATGCTGTTCGACGAACCGACCTCGGCGCTCGACCCTGAGATGGTCAAGGAAGTGCTCGATACCATGGTTGGCCTTGCCGAAGACGGCATGACCATGCTCTGCGTGACCCACGAAATGGGCTTTGCCCGCACCGTGGCGAACCGGGTGATCTTCATGGATAAAGGCGAGATTGTAGAGCAGGCGGCGCCGGACGATTTCTTCGACCGGCCGCAGAATGAGCGGACCAAGCTGTTCTTGAGCCAGATTCTGCACTGACCCCATCGCGGGGCAAGCCCGCTCCCACAGGTAAACCACAAAACCTGTGGGAGCGGGCTTGCCCCGCGATGCTGTTAACCCATCAGTTTTCTTCTTTGGCTGCCGGTGCCGGCGGTGGACGCAAGCCGATCTCGGCGGTCAGCTTGAGCTCCTTGCCGTTGCGCATGACCTGGATCGCCACCTTGTCATTGGGCTTGATCCGCGCCACCTGGTTCATCGAGCGGCGGCCATCGCCGGCCGGTTCGCCGTTGATGCTGAGGATCACGTCACCCAGCTCCAGGCCGGCCTTCTGTGCCGGGCCATCACGGAAAATCCCTGCCACGACAATGCCCGGGCGTCCCTGCATGCCGAACGACTCGGCCAGCTCCTGGCTCAGCGGCTGCACCTCGATCCCCAACCAGCCCCGAATCACCTGGCCGTGCTCGATGATCGACTTCATCACCTCCAGAGCGAGCTTGGTCGGGATGGCAAAGCCGATGCCTTGCGAGCCGCCGGATTTGGAGAAGATCGCCGTGTTGATGCCGGTGAGGTTGCCATTGGCGTCGACCAGCGCACCACCGGAGTTGCCCGGGTTGATTGCGGCGTCGGTCTGGATGAAGTCTTCGTAGTTGTTCAGGCCCAGCTGGTTGCGGCCGGTGGCGCTGATGATGCCCATGGTCACGGTCTGGCCGACACCGAAGGGGTTGCCGATGGCCAGGGCGACGTCGCCGATATGGATGTTGTCGGAGCGGCCGATGGTGATCGACGGCAGGTTCTTCAGGTCGATCTTCAGCACCGCGAGGTCGGTTTCCGGGTCGCTGCCGATCACCCGTGCCAGGGTTTCGCGGCCGTCCTTGAGCGCCACCACGATCTGGTCGGCACCGGAGGTCACGTGGTTGTTGGTCAGCAGGTAGCCTTCCGGGCTCATGATCACTGCCGACCCCAGGCTCGACTCCCAGCGGCGCTGCTTGGGCAGGTTGTCGCCAAAGAAGCGGCGGAACTGCGGGTCTTCGAACAGCGGGTGGGCGGTCTTGTTGACCACCTTGGTGGTGTACAGGTTGGCCACCGCGGGGGCGGCGATGCTCACGGCGTCGGCGTAGGACACCGGCCCCTGCATGATCCGCGTGGTTTGCGGGGCTTGCTGCAGGTTGACGTCCTGGCTGGGCAGGCCGACCCACTGCGGAAAGCGCTGGATGACCAACAGGGCGATCAGCACGCCGACCAGCAGCGGCCAGCCAAAGTAACGCAAAGCCTTGAACATTGAACGAATCCTGGGAGTTGGCAGAGGGCCGATGACAGCTGGGAGCGTAAACGCGCGCGATCATACTGCGCTGCGGCTTGTGCAGGAACTGTTAAATCGTCACGAAAACCAACAATGCCAGCCCCCAGGCAACTGCCGTCGGTTTCCCCAAACCCGGCGACGGCCCATAATGCCGCTCATTATACGGGGCCTTGGGCCGCGCTGAACTGCGAAATTGAGGAGTCTTTCCATGGCTGTTGCCTTGAGTACCCTGGTCGAGGAAGCCGAACGCTACCTCGGTAGCGCCAAAATCCAGGACTACTGCCCCAACGGCCTGCAGGTCGAGGGCCGCCCGCAAGTGACCCGCATCGTCAGTGGTGTGACCGCAAGCCAGGCGTTGCTCGACGCTGCAGTCGAAGCCGACGCCGACCTGGTACTGGTGCACCACGGCTATTTCTGGAAGGGCGAGAACCCGTGCATCACCGGCATGAAGCAGCGCCGGCTGAAAACCCTGCTGAAAAACGACCTGAGCCTGTTGTCCTACCACCTGCCGCTGGACCTGCACGCGGAAGTGGGCAACAACGTGCAGCTGGCGCGCCAGCTCGACATCACTGTCGAAGGCCCGCTGGACCCGCAGAACCCGCGCATTGTCGGATTGGTCGGCTCGCTCGCCGAACCCATGTCGGCGCGCGATTTTGCCCGCAAGGTGCAGGAGGTGATGGGCCGTGAGCCGCTGTTGATCGAAGGCGAGCAGATCATCCGCCGGGTCGGCTGGTGTACCGGCGGCGGCCAGGGCTATATCGACCAGGCGATTGCTGCCGGTGTCGACCTGTTCCTGAGCGGCGAAGCCTCCGAGCAGACCTTCCACAGCGCCCGCGAGAACGGCATCAGCTTCATCGCCGCCGGCCACCACGCCACCGAGCGTTACGGCGTGCAGGCGCTGGGCGATTACCTGGCCCGACGGTTTGCCCTGGAACACCTGTTCATCGACTGCCCGAACCCTATATAAAGCTAAAACGGCAGGGCATATTCTTATACTGTTTCGTTCTAGTTGGCTGCCTAAATAGAATCGGGCGCTGTGATAAAGTGGCCCGCTCGAACACGGCCCGCTGGCCGTCCATAAGATCGTATTTCCGTGAGTAGCCATGGTCGACAAACTGACGCATTTGAAACAGTTGGAGGCGGAAAGCATCCACATCATTCGTGAGGTGGCCGCCGAGTTCGATAACCCGGTGATGCTGTACTCGATTGGCAAGGACTCGGCCGTGATGCTGCACCTGGCGCGCAAGGCCTTCTTCCCGGGCAAGCTGCCGTTTCCGGTGATGCACGTCGACACCCAGTGGAAATTCCAGGAGATGTACAGCTTCCGCGACAAGATGGTCGAGGAAATGGGCCTGGAGCTGATCACCCACGTCAACCCGGACGGCGTCGCCCAGGGCATCAACCCGTTCACCCACGGCAGTGCCAAGCACACCGACATCATGAAGACCGAGGGCCTCAAGCAGGCGCTCGACAAGTACGGCTTCGATGCCGCCTTCGGTGGCGCGCGCCGCGACGAAGAGAAGTCGCGAGCCAAGGAGCGGGTCTACTCGTTCCGTGACAGCAAGCACCGCTGGGACCCGAAGAACCAGCGTCCGGAGCTGTGGAACGTCTACAACGGCAAGGTCAACAAGGGCGAATCGATTCGCGTGTTCCCGCTGTCGAACTGGACCGAGCTGGACATCTGGCAGTACATCTACCTCGAAGGCATCCCGATCGTGCCGCTGTACTTCGCCGCCGAGCGTGAAGTGATCGAGAAGAACGGCACCCTGATCATGATCGACGACGCGCGCATCCTCGAGCACCTCTCGGAGGAAGAAAAGGCCCGTATCGTCAAGAAGAAGGTGCGTTTCCGTACCCTTGGCTGCTACCCGTTGACGGGCGCGGTGGAGTCGGAGGCCGAAAGCCTCACCGACATCATTCAGGAAATGCTCCTGACGCGCACTTCCGAGCGCCAGGGCCGGGTCATCGACCACGATGGCGCTGGCTCCATGGAAGACAAAAAACGTCAAGGGTACTTCTAAGCTTCAAGTTACAAGCGGCAAGCTGCAAGTTAGAAGCAAAGTGCGTAGCTTCTGGGTTTTGTCGGCTGCCGCCCCATTGTGGGTGCGTGAAAGTGCTTAACAATGGACTTTGAGAAGCTTGCTGTTTGGCAGAGAAGCAAAGATTTGGCGGTAGCGATTTACACGCAGCAGAGGGTGTGCCGGGATCTTGGATTCAAGGATCAGATCACCCGGGCGGCACTTTCCGTTCCGTCGAATATCGCCGAAGGCATGGAGCGCAGAACGGCAAAAGAAAAGGTTCGCTATCTGTGTATTGCCAAGGCGTCCTGCGGTGAGTTGCGTACGCAGATCATCATCGGGGGAGAGGTAGGCTATCTGCCAAAGCCTTTGTCGAATGAGTGGATTACAGAGACTCGTGAGCTTTCAAGAATGCTGAGCGGGTTGATCAACAAAATTTCTGACTAGTTGTATGCCGACAAGCTTGCCGCTTGAAGCTTACAGCTTGGAGCTTGAATGTAATGAGCCACCAATCTGATCTGATCAGCGAGGACATCCTCGCTTACCTGGCCCAGCACGAACGTAAAGAGCTGCTGCGCTTCCTTACCTGCGGTAACGTCGACGACGGCAAGAGCACGCTGATCGGGCGCCTGCTGCACGACTCGAAGATGATCTACGAAGACCATCTGGAAGCCATCACCCGCGACTCGAAGAAAGTCGGCACCACCGGTGACGACATCGACCTGGCGCTGCTGGTCGACGGCCTGCAGGCCGAGCGCGAGCAAGGCATCACCATCGATGTGGCCTACCGCTACTTCTCCACCGCCAAGCGCAAATTCATCATCGCCGACACCCCGGGCCACGAGCAGTACACCCGCAACATGGCCACCGGTGCGTCGACCTGCGACCTGGCGATCATCCTGGTCGATGCCCGCTACGGTGTGCAGACCCAGACCCGCCGGCACAGCTACATTGCCTCGTTGCTGGGCATCAAGCACATCGTCGTCGCGGTCAACAAGATGGACCTCAAAGGCTTTGACGAGGGCGTGTTCGAGAGCATCAAGGCCGACTACCTGAAGTTCGCCGAAGCCATCAACATGAGCCCGAGCAGCCTGCACTTCGTGCCGATGTCGGCGCTCAAGGGCGACAACGTGGTCAACCGCAGCGAGCGTTCGCCGTGGTACACGGGCCCGGCACTGATGGAAATCCTCGAAACCGTCGAAGTCGCGGCCGACCGCAACTTCACCGACCTGCGCTTCCCGGTGCAGTACGTCAACCGGCCGAACCTGAACTTCCGCGGCTTCGCCGGTACCCTGGCCAGCGGCGTGGTGCACAAGGGCGATGAAATCGTCGTGCTGCCGTCGGGCAAGAGCAGCCGGGTCAAGTCCATCGTCACCTTCGAAGGCGAGCTGGAAAACGCCGGCCCCGGCCAGGCCGTGACCCTGACCATGGAAGACGAGATCGACATCTCCCGTGGCGACCTGCTGGTGCATGCCGACAACGTCCCGCCGGTGACCGACCAGTTCGACGCCATGCTGGTATGGATGGCTGAAGAGCCGATGCTGCCGGGCAAAAAATACGACATCAAGCGCGCCACCAGCTATGTGCCGGGCTCGATTGCCAGCATCGCCCACAAGGTCGATGTCAACACCCTGGAGCAGGGCGCCGCCAGTGCCCTGCAGCTCAACGAGATCGGCAAGGTCAAGGTCAGCCTCGATGCGCCGATCGCGCTGGACGGCTATGACAGCAACCGCACCACCGGTGCCTTTATTGTCATCGACCGCCTGACCAACGGCACCGTCGGTGCCGGCATGATCATCGCGCCACCGGTTGTGCCCCATGGCAGCGTTGGCCAGCACGGCAAACTGGCCCACGTGGACACCGCAGAACGTGCCCTGCGTTTCGGTCAGCAGCCAGCCACCGTGCTGTTCAGCGGCCTCTCGGGCGCGGGCAAGAGCACCCTGGCCTATGCCGTGGAGCGCAAGCTGTTCGACATGGGCCGTGCGGTGTATGTGCTCGATGGCCAGAACCTGCGCCACGACCTGAACAAAGGCTTGCCGCAGGACCGCGCCGGGCGCACCGAGAACTGGCGCCGTGCCGCGCACGTTGCGCGTCAGTTCAACGAAGCCGGCCTGCTGACCCTGGCCGCCTTCGTCGCCCCGGACGCCGAAGGCCGCGAACAGGCCAAGGCGCTGATCGGCAAGGAACGCCTGCTCACGGTCTACGTCCAGGCTTCGCCTCTGGCGTGCCGCGAGCGCGACCCGCAGGGCCTGTATGCCGCCGGCGGCGACAACATCCCGGGCGAGAGCTTCCCGTATGACGTACCGCTGGATGCGGACCTGGTGATCGACACCCAGAACGTCAGCCTGGAAGACGGCGTCAAGCAGGTGCTGGAGCTGCTGCGCAAGCGTGGCGCGATCTAAGCGCTGGCGCTGAACAAGAAGCCCCACTTCGGTGGGGCTTTTTGTTGGCCGAATTCACCGCACGGCAGGAGCGGGCTTGCCCCGCGAAGGGCCCTCATTCAGCCCACCTTCAGTCCAGGCCTGCCGTTGGCTACTCGCCACTCCAGGATCTGCTTCATAATTTTCTGCGGCGTTGGCTCCTGACCGCCAGCCGGGTAAAAAATCAGGTCCGAGCCCTCTGGATGTTGCGTCACAGCGATGAAGTGCTCAAGCAAGGTGTCCTGATAGAGCTCGGTGCCAGCGGCCTCGGCAGGTTGTCCAGGTCATACAGTGCACCGCCCTCGCTCGTTGGCACGATATGGCGCATTTCATAAGAACGGCGATTCTTGACCGTTTCTGAAAATGGCGCGCGGGGTGGGAGTTGGAGTCAGGATTTTCTGAGCAGCAAGAAATTTGCTTCCTACAGGGCGATGCAGTGGGAAAATCGCGGGGCAAGCCCGCTCCCACATTGTAGGAACGGGATTTGAATTCAGATGTGCTTTTCCGAAACCGGAATCACCCGCTTCTCCTTCACTGCCTTGAACGAGAAGCTCGAGTAAATCTCTTTCACCCCGGGCAAGGTCTGCAGCACTTCGCGGGCAAACTCACCGAATGACTCAAGGTCGCGGGCAAGGATTTCCAGCAGGAAGTCATAACGCCCGGAGATGTTGTGGCAGGCGACGATTTCGGGGATTTCCATCAGCCGCTGCTCGAAGGCGCGGGCCATTTCCTTGCTGTGCGAGTCCATCATGATGCTGACGAAAGCGGTTACGCCAAAGCCCAGCGACTTGGGCGAGAGGATGGCCTGGTAGCCGATGATGTAGCCGGCTTCTTCCAGTAGCTTGATCCGTCGCCAGCACGGCGAGGTGGTCAGTGCGACCTGGTCGGCCAGCTCGGAAACCGTCAAGCGCGCGTTGTCTTGCAAGGCCGCGAGCAACGCTCGATCGGTGCGATCGATGGTTGTAGGCATGTTTTACCCTCCGTGGTCTGAAATCGTTGTTTTTATGTCAATAACCTTCCGCAAGGACGGCTACATTTGGAAAAAAATCAGCACCTCAGTGGCATAAGCTTATAACAAACCACTAGAGGCTGTTTGCCATGAGCGGCTCCAATAAAAATTCAGGTTTTGCCACCCGCGCCATTCACCACGGTTACGATCCACTGGAACACAGTGGTGCCCTGGTGCCACCGATCTACCAGACCGCGACCTTTGCTTTTCCGACCGTCGAGTACGGCGCTGCCTGCTTCGCCGGTGAACAGGCCGGACATTTCTACAGCCGGATTTCCAACCCTACCCTGGCCTTGCTGGAACAACGCATGGCCTCGCTCGAAGGCGGCGAAGCTGGCCTGGCGCTGGCCTCGGGGATGGGCGCGATTACCGCGACCCTGTGGACCCTGCTGCGCCCCGGCGACGAGGTGCTGGTGGGGCGCACCCTGTACGGCTGCACCTTTGCCTTTTTACACCATGGTATCGGCGAGTTCGGGGTCAAGGTCCGGCATGTCGACATGAGCGACCTGCAGGCTGTCGCCGCGGCGATCAACGGCAATACCCGGGTTATTTATTTCGAAACCCCGGCCAACCCCAATATGCAGATGACCGATATCGCTGCCGTGGCCGCGCTTGCGCACCAGCACGATATCAGCGTGGTGGTCGACAACACCTACTGCACGCCGTACCTGCAGCGACCCCTGGAGCTGGGCGCCGACCTGGTGGTGCATTCGGCGACCAAGTACCTCAGTGGCCATGGCGATATCACTGCCGGCCTGGTGGTGGGGCGCAAGGCGCTGGTGGACAGGATTCGCCTGGAAGGCTTGAAGGACATGACCGGTGCAGTGATGTCGCCCCATGACGCCGCCTTGCTGATGCGCGGGATGAAAACCCTGAACTTGCGCATGGAGCGCCACTGCAGCAATGCCCAGGCCATTGCCGAATACCTCGAGCAACAGCCGGAAGTTGAAATGCTCAATTACCCCGGCCTGCCCGGCTTTGCTCAATATGAGCTGGCCCAGCGGCAGATGCGTTTGCCGGGCGGCATGATCGCCTTTGAACTCAAGGGCGGCATCACTGCCGGCAGGCGTTTCATGAATGCCCTGCAGTTGTTCAGCCGTGCCGTCAGCCTTGGCGATGCCGAATCGCTGGCCCAACACCCGGCAAGCATGACCCACTCCAGCTATACCCCAGAGGAGCGTGCGCAGTACGGCATTTCCGAAGGGCTGGTACGCCTGTCGGTGGGCCTGGAGGACATCGACGACCTGCTGGCGGATATTCAACAAGCGCTCAAGGCCTGCGCCTAACCTTTCACGGACGAGGTCAATGCAATGGTGGCAATGATGAACCTTGTGCCTGGCGAAGGTGTGCCGCGGCGCCCGGGCGATCCACAGCAGGACAGCGATCCGGGGGAAACCGCCGAATGGCTGGACGCACTGGATTCGACCCTGCTGCACTGCGGCCCGGAGCGTGCGCGGTTTCTGCTGCAGCAACTGCAAACCCATGCCCGCGAGTTGGGCCTGGAGCGCGGGGCCCAGGCCTTTTCGGCCTATCGCAATAGCTTGTCGGTGGAGCAGCAGGGCGTCTATCCGGGTGATCTGGAGCTCGATGAGCGCATCACCAGCATCCTGCGCTGGAACGCCCTGGCCATGGTCATGCGGGCCAACCACGCTTATGGCGACCTCGGCGGGCACATCGCCAGTTATGCCTCGGCCGCAGAGATTTTCGAAGTCGGTTTCCAGCACTTTTTTCGCGGTGAGGCCGGTGGCGAGCAACGCAGCGCTGACCTGGTGTTCTTCCAGCCGCATTCGGCGCCGGGCATTTATGCCCGGGCCTTCCTTGAAGGACGTTTGAGCGAAGAGCAACTGGCCAGCTATCGCCAGGAAGTGGCTGGCAAGGGCCTGTGCTCCTACCCACATCCGTGGCTGATGCCGGACTTCTGGCAGTTTCCGACAGGATCCATGGGCATCGGCCCACTCAACGCGATCTACCAGGCGCGGTTCATGCGCTACCTGCACAACCGCCAGTTGCTCGATACCAGTGCCCGGCACGTCTGGGGGGTGTTTGGCGATGGCGAGATGGACGAGCCGGAGTCGATTGCCGGCCTGACCCTGGCCGCCCGCGAGCAACTGGACAACCTGACCTTCGTGGTCAACTGCAACCTGCAGCGCCTGGACGGCCCGGTGCGCGGCAACGGCCAGATCATCCAGGAACTGGAGGCGCTGTTCAGTGGCGCCGGCTGGAACGTGATCAAGGTGCTCTGGGGCTCGGAGTGGGACGCATTGTTCGCTCGTGACACCGAGCACGTGCTGTTGCGCCAGTTGGCGGCGACCCCGGACGGGCAGTTCCAGAACCTTGGGGCCAAAGATGGCGCCTACAACCTCGAGCACTTTTTCAACCAGCAACCGGCCTTGCAAAAGCTGGTGGAGCACATGAGCTCGGCCGAGATCAATGCGTTGAAACGCGGTGGCCACGATTTTCGCAAACTGTACGCCGCCTTCGCCGCCGCCAAGGCCTGCAAGGGCCGGCCAACGGTTATTCTGGCCAAGACCAAGAAGGGCTACGGCATGAGCGCCGCCGGTGAATCGCGAATGACCGCGCACCAGGCCAAGAAGCTCGACGTGCAGGCCTTGCTGGCCTTTCGTGATCGTTTTCATTTGCCGCTGTCGGACGCGCAGGTCGAACAGTTGCAGTTCTATCGACCGGACCAAGACAGCGCAGAAATGCGCTACCTGCGCGAGCGGCGGGAAGCTCTGGGTGGGCCGCTGCCTGCTCGGCGCAGCGACGTACGCCCGGTGCCGGTGCCAGCGCTGGAAGCCATGGGCGGCTTCGCCCTGCAGGCCGACGGCAAGGAAATGTCCACCACCATGGCCGCCGTGCGCATGCTCAGCGCCTGGCTCAAGGCGCCGCAGCTGGGGCCGCGGGTGGTGCCGATAGTCGCCGACGAGGCGCGCACCTTCGGCATGGCCAGCCTGTTCCGGCAGATCGGCATCTACTCGCCCCAGGGGCAATGCTACGAGCCGGAAGACGCAGGGTCGTTGCTGTCCTACAAGGAAGCGCGCGATGGCCAGTTGCTGGAGGAAGGTATTACCGAAGCCGGGGCGATTTCTTCCTGGGTGGCGGCGGCAACGTCCTACGCGGTGCATGGCGAACCGATGCTGCCGGTGTACATCTATTACTCGATGTTCGGCTTTCAACGCGTCGGTGACCTGATCTGGGCCGCCGCCGACCAGCGCGCCCGTGGCCTGCTGCTGGGCGCCACTGCCGGGCGCACCACGTTGGGCGGAGAAGGGCTGCAGCATCAGGACGGTTCAAGCCTGGTGATGGCCTCGATGGTGCCCAACTGCCGGGCCTGGGAGCCGTGCTTTGCTGGCGAGCTGGCGGTGATCCTCGAGTACGCGGCGCGGCGCATGCTCACTGAACAGTGCGATGAATTTCATTATGTCGCGGTGATGAACGAAAACTATCCACAGCCGTCCCTGCCGGCGCAGGTGCATGAAGAGGTTTTGCGCGGCATGTACCGTTATGTCGAACAGCAGCTGCCGGCTGCCCAGGGGCGGGTGCGCCTGCTGGGCTCCGGGGCGATTCTGCGCGAGGTGATTGCTGCCAGTGAACTGCTGGCCAGCGACTGGCAGGTTGCCAGTGAAGTGTTCAGTGTCACCAGCTTCAGCGAGCTGGCGCGTGAGGCGCGGGATGTAGATCGCGCCGGCCGGTTGGGGCAGGGCAGTGCTGATCTGAGCCATGTGCAGCGCTGCCTGGACGGTGACGCGCCGGTGATTGCCGCAACCGATTACGTGCGGGCCTGGCCACAATTGATTGCTGAATATGTACAGGCACCTTATGTGACGCTTGGCACTGATGGCTTTGGCCGAAGCGATACCCGCCAGCAGCTGCGGCGCTTCTTCGAGGTCGATCGCTTCAGTATCGTTCTGGCAAGCCTGCACAGCCTGGTGCGCCAGGGTGGAGTTGAGCGGCGGGTGCTGGATGAGGCGCGGGAGAAGTACGGCTACCGGGAGGGGGAGGCGCCTTGGTATTGCTGAGGCTCATCACGGGGCAAGCCCGCTCCTGCAGGCTGCAACAGCAGCCATAATAAAAAACCCCGCCAGTTGGCGGGGTTTGCATTTTTAACGCTTGAGCCCGTAATGCTCATCGAGCATGCCCGGTGCGTTGGGCGCTTTCGGTGCGTAGTCGCGCGGCACCTCGGTGTCCTTCGGCGGGGTCAGGCGATCACGCGCAGGCTGCACGGCTTCGGAGTGCAGGGCGGCCAGCAGGCGCTGGCGGGTGAGTTCGTCCAGGGCCAGGCGGTTGGCGCCCTCGGCCAGGTGATCCTGGACGTCCTGGTAACTTTGGGTCAGCTTTTTGACCAGCGCAGCCGTACTGTTGAAGTGAGTAACCACCTCATTCTGGTAGCTGTCGAAACGTTCCTGGATATCATCCAGCTGACGCTGGGTGCTGCTCGGTGCGGCATTGGGCAGCAGGCGGGCGACCAGGAAACCAACGACGACACCCACGACGAGGGCCAGGGTCGGCAACAACCAAACTAAGAGCGAGAGTTCCACGAGTCCTTCCTCTATAAACGGCTTTGCTTTACGTTAACGGCTCGGACCTGCGCTGTATACCGCGAACGATCGCAAATATCTCAGACAGAATCATTCAGCTAGACGAGTCGACCCTTTCCGAGGTCACGGAGTTTATCCTTGCTTATCCGCGAAACCCCCGTATTCATCGATGGCCCGGTCGGCCAACTGGAAGCCTTGTACCTTGATGTTGCCGACGCCCGTGGCGTGGTGTTGCTGTGTCACCCTAACCCGGTGCAGGGCGGGACCATGACCAACAAGGTGGTGTCGATGCTGCAGCGCACCGCCCGCGATGCCGGTTACATCACCTTGCGATTCAACTACCGTGGTGTCGGTGCCAGCGCCGGTAACCATGACATGGGCAGCGGCGAAGTGGACGATGCTCAGGCGGCAGCAAGCTGGCTGCTGGAACAACATCCACAGCTGCCCCTGACCCTGATGGGTTTTTCATTCGGCGGCTTTGTTGCGGCCAGCCTCGGCGGGCGTCTGGAAGCAAACGGTATCGAATTGAAGCACCTGTTCATGGTTGCGCCAGCGGTGATGCGCCTGCAGGATCACGACACCTTGCCACAAGGCTGCGCGCTGAGCGTGATCCAGCCGCAAACCGACGAAGTGATCGATCCGCAGATCGTCTACGCTTGGTCCGGCGCACTGCCACGCCCCCATGAGCTGCTGAAAGTGGCAGAATGCGGACACTTTTTCCATGGCAAGCTCACCGACCTCAAGGAACTGGTGCTGCCACGCCTTTCGAACTGATACAAGCCTGATAAGCGATTACCCATGACTACGCGCATCCTTACCGGTATCACCACCACGGGCACGCCTCACCTGGGCAACTACGCCGGTGCCATCCGCCCGGCGATCCTCGCCAGCCGTGAGCCGGGTGTCGACTCGTTCTATTTTCTGGCCGACTACCACGCCCTGATCAAATGCGACGACCCGCAGCGCATCCAGCGCTCGCGCCTGGAAATCGCCGCGACCTGGCTGGCCGGTGGCCTGGACCCGGAGCGAGTGACTTTCTATCGTCAGTCCGACATCCCCGAGATTCCCGAGCTGACCTGGCTGCTGACCTGCGTTGCGGCCAAGGGCCTGCTCAACCGCGCGCACGCCTACAAGGCGTCGGTGGACAAGAACGTTGAGAACGGCGAAGACCCGGATGCCGGCATCAGCATGGGCCTGTACAGCTACCCGGTACTGATGGCCGCCGACATCCTGATGTTCAACGCCAACAAGGTGCCAGTCGGCCGTGACCAGATCCAGCACGTGGAAATGGCCCGCGACATCGGCCAGCGCTTCAACCACCTGTTCGGCCAGGGCAAGGAATTCTTCGCCATGCCCGAAGCGCTGATCGAAGAAAGCGTCGCCACCCTGCCGGGTCTGGACGGGCGCAAGATGTCCAAGAGCTACGACAACACCATCCCGTTGTTCACCAGCGCCAAGGACATGAAGGATGCCATCTCGCGCATCGTCACCGACTCCCGCGCCCCGGGCGAAGCCAAGGATCCGGACAATGCGCACCTGTTCACCCTGTTCCAGGCCTTCGCCACTGCCTCCCAGGCCGATGAGTTTCGCAGCGAACTGCTCCAGGGCCTGGGTTGGGGCGAAGCCAAGCAGCGCCTGTTCCAGTTGCTCGATGGCCAGCTGAGCGAGCCGCGCGAGCGTTATCACCAGTTGATCAGCCGCCCGGCCGACCTTGAGGACATCCTCCTGGCCGGCGCGCAAAAAGCCCGCAAGGTGGCCACGCCGTTCCTTGAGGAGCTGCGCGAAGCGGTCGGCCTGCGCTCGTTCCGTAACGTCGAGCAGGCCACTGCCCAGGTCAAGAAGAAGGCGGCCAAGACCGCGCGCTTTGTCAGCTTCCGCGAAGACGACGGCAGCTTCCGCTTCCGCCTGCTGGCGGCCGATGGCGAGCAACTGCTGTTGTCGCGCAACTTCGCCGACGGCAAGACCGCAGGTGCTGTGAGCAAGCAATTGCAACAGGGCGGCGAGCTTGACGTGCGCCACGAAGGCCTGGGCTTCAGCCTGTGGCTGGAAGGTGAGTGCGTTGGCGACGGCCCGCAGTTTGCCGACGGCGCCGCCCGCGACAGCGCCATCGAAACCCTGCGCGCGGCCCTGGTGCCCCAGCAGGACTGAACGGCTTATCGGAAGTCTGATTGCCATTATCCCGGGCCGTCGCTACAGTGACGGCCCGTTTTTGTTACCTTGCTAACGAATTATGACGCCCCTAGAACGATATCAAGCAGATCTGAAACGTCCCGAATTCTTCCATGACGCGGCGCAGGAAACTGCAGTGCGTCATCTGCAGCGCCTGTACGACGATCTGATCGCGGCGCAGAACAACAAGCCGGGTGTGTTCGGCAAGTTGTTCGGCAAGAAGGACCAGGCACCGGTCAAGGGCTTGTACTTCTGGGGTGGGGTAGGCCGCGGCAAGACCTACCTGGTCGATACCTTCTTTGAAGCGCTGCCGTTCAAGCAGAAGGTGCGCACGCACTTCCACCGCTTCATGAAGCGCGTCCACGAGGAAATGAAAACCCTCAAGGGCGAGAAGAACCCGCTGACCATCATCGCCAAGCGCTTCTCCGACGAGGCCCGGGTGATCTGCTTCGACGAGTTCTTCGTCTCCGACATTACCGATGCGATGATCCTCGGCACTCTGATGGAGGAGCTGTTCAAGAACGGCGTGACCCTGGTGGCCACCTCCAACATCGTCCCTGACGGCCTGTACAAGGACGGCCTGCAGCGCGCACGCTTCCTGCCGGCGATTGCCCTGATCAAGCAGAACACCGAGATCGTCAACGTCGACAGCGGCGTCGACTATCGCCTGCGGCACCTGGAACAAGCCGAGCTGTTCCACTTCCCGCTCGACGAAGCGGCCCACGAAAGCCTGCGCAAAAGCTTCAAGGCACTGACCCCGGAGTGCACCCAGGCGGTCGAGAACGATGTGCTGGTGATCGAGAACCGCGAAATCCGCGCCCTGCGTACCTGTGACGACGTGGCCTGGTTCGAATTCCGCGAACTGTGCGACGGCCCGCGCAGCCAGAACGACTACATCGAACTGGGCAAGATCTTCCATGCCGTGCTGCTCAGCGGCGTCGAGCAGATGAGCGTCGCCACCGACGACATCGCCCGACGCTTCATCAACATGGTCGACGAGTTCTATGACCGCAACGTCAAGCTGATCATCTCGGCCGAGGTTGAACTCAAGGACCTGTACACCGGTGGTCGGCTGACCTTCGAGTTCCAGCGCACCCTGAGCCGCCTGCTGGAAATGCAGTCCCACGAATTCCTGTCGCGGGCGCATAAGCCTTAAAAGCAGCTGCAAGTTTCAAGCTTCAAGCTGCAAGCAGGATCAAGAGCCGACCGCGTGCTGCTTTTGATCCTGCTCTTGCTCTTGCTCTTGCTCTTGCTCTTGCTTGCCGCTTGAAGCTTGAGGCTTGAAGCTGAGGAGGCCTTTCAGGCCTCCTGCATAAACTGCTGCCGATACTGATTCGGCGACAACTCTGTGTGCTGCCTGAACAACCGGGCAAAGAAACTCGCATCGTCATAACCAACTTCATAGCTGATGGTCTTGATGCTTTTGCGTGTGCCCGACAGCAAGCCCTTGGCCGTTTCGATCCGCAGCCGTTGCAGGTAGTGCAGCGGCTTGTCGCCGGTGGCGCTCTGGAAGCGGCGCATGAAGTTGCGGATGCTCATGCCGTGGTTGCGGGCCACGTCCTCGAAGCGGAACTTGTCGGCGAAATGCTCTTCGAGCCAGTGCTGGATCTGCAGGATGATCAGGTCCTGGTGCAGTTTCTGCCCGCCAAAGCCCATGCGCCCCGGGGTGTAGTTGCGCTGTACTTCGTAGAGGATGTCACGGGCCACCGCTTGCGCAACGTTTGCCCCGCAGAAACGCTCGATCAGGTAGATGTACAGGTCGCAGGCCGAGGTGGTGCCGCCGGCGCAATAGAGGTTGTCGGCGTCGGTCAGGTGCTTGTCCTGGTTGAGGCTGACCTTGGGGAAGCGCTCTTCGAACTGGCTGAAGAAGCGCCAGTAGGTGGTCGCCTCCTTGCCGTCGAGCAACCCGGCTTCGGCCAGCCAGAACACGCCGCTGGCCTCGCCGCAGAGCACGGCGCCGCGGGCGTGTTGCTCGCGTAGCCAGGGCAATACTTGCGGGTAGCGCTGGCAGAGGGCATCGAAATCGTCCCAGAACGCCGGCAGGATGATGATGTCGGCCTGCTCCAGGCCGCTGTCGACCGGCAGCATCACTTCGCTGAAGCTGCGCACAGGCTGGCCGTCAGGGCTCACCAGGCGGGTTTCGAACATCGGCTGCAGGCCCAGGCCCAACTGCTTGCTGTAGCGCAGGCTGGCGAGATGGAAGAAATCCTTGGCCTGCATCAGGGTCGATGCGAAGACATTGTCGATGGCCAGGATACTGACGCGCCGCAAGGACGCCGTGGGTTGGGTAAACATCATTTTCTTTATTCTTATAGGGTAGAGTGGTCAATCACCGGCTGGATCGTCTTATTTTTTGGCGATTGTGTCTACCCTCGGTTCCCACCTTGTTGATGGGAACCGGGATTGCGTCTCAGGGCGCGGGGTTGGGCTGGTCCTGATGGATGGCCTCGATGGCCGCCAGCAGCTCGTCGCTGAGCTTGAGGTCGGCGCTTGCCAGGTTGCTGTCCAGTTGCTCGAGGGTGGTGGCACCGATGATGTTGCTGGTCACGAACGGCTGGCGGGTGACGAAGGCCAGGGCCATTTGCGCCGGGTCCAGGCCATGGTCGCGGGCCAGCTTCACGTAGCGGCTGCAGGCAGCCACGGTTTGCGGGTTGGAGTAGCGCGAGAAGCGGCTGAACAGGGTCAGGCGGCCCGCGGCCGGGCGTGCGCCGTTTTCGTACTTGCCCGAGAGCATGCCGAAAGCCAGGGGCGAGTAGGCCAGCAGGCCGCACTGTTCGCGGATGGCGATTTCCGCCAGGCCCACTTCGAAGCTGCGGTTGAGCAGGTTGTAGGGGTTCTGGATCGACACCGCGCGGCTCCAGCCGCGGCTTTCGGCCAGTTGCAGGAACTTCATGGTGCCCCACGGGGTTTCGTTGGACAGGCCGATGTGGCGGATCTTGCCGGCCTTGACCTGCTCGTCGAGCACTTCGAGGGTTTCTTCCAGCGGGGTGAACAGGTCTTGCGGCGCATGCTGGTAACCCAGCTTGCCGAAGAAGTTGGTGCTGCGCTCTGGCCAGTGCAACTGGTAGAGGTCGATCCAGTCGGTCTGCAGGCGCTTGAGGCTGTCGTCCAGGGCGGCGACGATGTGCTGGCGGTTGTGCTTGAGCAGGCCGTCGCGGATATGGTTGATGCCGTTGCCGGGGCCGGCCACCTTGCTGGCCAGGATCCACTGGGCGCGATCGCCGCGCTGCTTGAACCAGTTACCGATCATGCGCTCGGTGGCGGCGTAGGTTTCCGGGCGGGGAGGGACGGGGTACATCTCGGCGGTATCGATGAAATTGATCCCGGCGGCCTTGGCCCGTTCGATCTGGGCGAAGGCCTGGGTCTGGTCGTTCTGCTCGCCCCAGGTCATGCTGCCAAGGCACAGGGCGCTGACGTTGAGGTCGGTTCGGCCCAGCTGGCGATAGTCCATTCGACTGCTTCCTGTCTAAAAGAAGCATAAAAGCAGGTTGAATTTTTTTTCGCAATCTGGATAATTCAGCCCCTCTCCGTGCAGCGGGAGTGATGCCCCGCTCCATAGAAGAACCCTGCCGAATATTGGACGCGCTGACCCGAGCCCCCGATAGCGTCCGTGTGCGGCTGTGTCCTTGACTTGTCAAGGTGCGCACTATCCAGTAAGATCTGCCGTCTTATTTTCGCTGGGCGGCCCCTGAGGCTATAAAGAATGAAAACTTTTACTGCTAAACCGGAAACAGTAAAGCGCGACTGGTTCGTCGTTGACGCTGCTGGCAAGACCCTGGGTCGTCTGGCCACTGAGATCGCGAGCCGTCTGCGTGGCAAGCACAAGCCAGAGTACACTCCTCACGTTGACACCGGCGACTACATCGTCGTCATCAACGCCGAGCAGGTTCGTGTCACTGGTGCCAAGACTTCGGACAAAATGTACTACTCCCACTCCGGCTTCCCGGGCGGTATCAAGGAAATCAACTTCGAGAAGTTGATCGCCAAGGCCCCAGAGCGCGTGATCGAGACCGCGGTTAAAGGCATGCTGCCTAAGAACCCACTGGGTCGCGACATGTACCGTAAGCTGAAAGTCTATGCGGGCGCTACTCACCCTCATACTGCTCAGCAGCCCCAAGAACTGAAGATTTAACGGAATAGTTCATTATGTCGGCGACTCAAAATTACGGCACTGGCCGTCGCAAGACCGCAACCGCTCGCGTTTTCCTGCGTCCAGGTACCGGTAACATCTCCATCAACAACCGTTCTCTGGACGTGTTCTTCGGTCGTGAAACCGCGCGCATGGTAGTACGCCAGCCGCTGGAACTGACCGAGACCACCGAAAAGTTCGACATCTACGTCACCGTTATCGGTGGTGGTGTCAGCGGCCAGGCCGGTGCAATCCGTCACGGTATCACCCGTGCACTGATGGACTACGACGAAACCCTGCGTGGCGCTCTGCGCAAAGCTGGCTACGTCACCCGCGACGCCCGTGAAGTCGAGCGTAAGAAAGTGGGTCTGCGTAAAGCACGTAAGCGTCCTCAGTACTCCAAGCGTTAATTTCGCTTCGGCGTTCAAAAAAAGCCCGGTTCCTGGTGGAACCGGGCTTTTTTTATGTCTTGAATAACTATGCTGTTGTTTACTGTGACAACTTGCCGCATAGACGCAAGTCAAGAGTTACAAGGGATAGCGGGGTGGCACAAGGCTAATCACCTTGTCAGAGAAGGGTCTTTTCATTACCATGCGGCAAATTTTTAGCAGTTCAGAAATTACTTAGTAGATGCCTGTTGCAACAGGCCATAAAGCTGATGGGAGAGGACTGAATGAGCAATGACGGCGTCAATGCAGGCCGGCGTCGCTTCCTCGTAGCAGCCACGTCCGTGGTGGGTGCTGCAGGAGCGGTGGGGGCTGCGGTCCCGTTCGTAGGGTCATGGTTCCCCAGTGCCAAGGCGAAAGCCGCGGGTGCACCGGTGAAGGTCAATATCGCCAAGGTAGAGCCTGGTCAGCAGATGATTGCTGAGTGGCGCGGCCAACCGGTGTTCATCGTCCGTCGTACCGAGGAGATCCTCGGTAACCTCAAGAAGATCACCGGCGACCTCTCCGACCCAGAGTCCAAGGCTTCGGTTCAACCCACTTACGTCGATCCGTCGAACCGCTCGATCAAGCCGGAAATCCTCGTGCTGGTCGGCCTGTGCACCCACCTGGGCTGCTCGCCGACCTTCCGTCCGGAAGTGGCACCTGTCGACCTGGGTCCGAAGTGGGTCGGTGGCTACTTCTGCCCGTGCCACGGCTCCCACTACGACCTGGCTGGCCGCGTCTACAAATCCCAGCCGGCGCCGCTCAATCTGCCAGTGCCGCCGCACTCTTATGAGTCGGACGACATCATTGTCGTCGGCGTCGATCAGGAGAACGCGTGATGAGTAAGTTCATGGATTGGGTTGACGCCCGCTTCCCCGCGACCAAGATGTGGGAAGACCATCTCAGCAAGTATTACGCACCGAAGAACTTCAACTTCTTCTATTTCTTCGGCTCCCTGGCCCTGCTGGTCCTGGTCAACCAGATCGTCACCGGCGTGTGGCTGACCATGAGCTTCACCCCTTCGGCCGAAGAGGCGTTCGCCTCGGTCGAATACATCATGCGTGACGTCGAATACGGCTGGATCCTGCGCTACCTGCACTCCACCGGCGCCTCGGCGTTCTTCATCGTCGTCTACCTGCACATGTTCCGCGGCCTGCTGTACGGCTCGTACCAGAAGCCTCGCGAACTGGTCTGGGTGTTCGGCATGCTGATCTACCTGGCGCTGATGGCCGAAGCGTTCATGGGCTACCTGCTGCCATGGGGCCAGATGTCCTACTGGGGTGCCCAGGTGATCATCTCGCTGTTCGGCGCCATTCCGGTGATCGGCGATGACCTGACCCAGTGGATCCGCGGTGACTACCTGATCTCCGGCATCACCCTGAACCGCTTCTTCGCCCTGCACGTGGTGGCCCTGCCGATCGTCATTCTCGGCCTGGTGGTGCTGCATATCCTGGCGCTGCACGAAGTCGGTTCGAACAACCCTGACGGTGTTGACATCAAGAAGCACAAGGACGAGAACGGCGTGCCGCTGGACGGTATCGCGTTCCACCCTTACTACACCGTGAAGGATATCGTCGGCGTCGTCGTGTTCCTCTTCGTGTTCTGCGCCATCGTGTTTTTCTTCCCGGAAATGGGCGGTTACTTCCTGGAAAAACCGAACTTCGAACAGGCCAACGCCTTCAAGACCCCTGAGCACATTGCCCCGGTCTGGTACTTCACTCCGTTCTACGCGATCTTGCGCGCCGTTCCGGACAAGCTGCTCGGTGTAATTGCCATGGGCGCCGCGATCGCCGTGCTGTTCGTCCTGCCGTGGCTGGATCGCAGCCCGGTCAAGTCCATGCGCTACAAGGGCTGGATGAGCAAGGTCTGGCTGCTGGTGTTCTGCATCTCGTTCGTGATCCTCGGTGTGCTCGGCGTTCTGGCGCCTACCCCGGGCCGTACGCTGCTGTCGCAGGTATGCACCTTCCTGTATTTCGCCTACTTCCTTCTGATGCCGTTCTACACCCGGCTCGAGAAGACCAAACCGGTTCCGGAAAGGGTGACTGGCTGATGAAAAAGCTATTTGCAGTATTGATTCTGGCAGTGATGCCCGCGTTCACCTTCGCCGCCGAACACGGCCTGGAGCTGGACAAGGTCGATATCGACCTGACCGACAAGGCCGCCATGCAGGACGGCGCACGCACCTTCGCCAACTATTGCATGGGTTGCCATAGCGCCAAGTTCCAGCGTTACGAGCGCGTGGCTGACGACCTGGGCATTCCTCACGAGCTGATGCTCGAGAAGCTGGTGTTCACCGGCGCCAAGATTGGCGACCACATGAAGATCGGCATGAAGCCTGAAGATGCCAAGACCTGGTTCGGTGCTGCGCCGCCTGACCTGACCCTGGTTGCCCGGGTCCGTGGTACCGACTGGCTGTACAGCTACCTGCGTAGTTTCTATGAGGACAAGTCGCGTCCGTACGGGGTGAACAACAAGGTTTTCCCCAACGTCGGCATGCCTAACGTGCTGGTTGGCCTGCAGGGCAACCAGGTGATTGGCTGCAAGCAAGTGCAGACCGTGGTCGATGGCAAGAAGCAATACGACCCGCTGACCGGCTCGCCTTTGACTCATGAAGCATGCGACCAGCTGACCGTGGAGCCGAAATCCGGTACCCTGACGCCAGAGCAGTTCGACGAGAAGGTCAAGAACCTGGTGACCTTCCTGGCCTACTCGGCTAACCCGGTCAAACTGGAAAGCCAGCGCATCGGTACCTATGTGCTGCTGTATCTGGCCTTCTTCTTCGTATTCGCTTATCTGCTCAAGCGCGAATACTGGAAGGACGTGCACTGATCACGCAGTAGTTTCTGGTAGTTGAACGCGCCCTGGGGCGCCTCTGGAATCACAGGGGCGCTCGCAGGGCGCGTTTGCATTTGCAGCATTTATAAATTCATACGCGAGGAGGACCACTATGGGCGTGACCAACCGGTTAGCCTGCTACTCCGACCCCGCTGACCATTATTCTCATCGGGTGCGCATCGTTCTCGCCGAGAAGGGTGTCAGTGTCGAGATCATCAACGTCGATCCTGGTCGCCTTCCGCCCAAGCTGGTTGAAGTGAACCCCTATGGCAGCGTGCCAACCCTGGTCGATCGCGACCTGGCGTTGTACGAGTCGACCGTGGTGATGGAATACCTCGATGAACGTTACCCGCACCCGCCATTGTTGCCGGTGTATCCGGTGGCGCGGGCCAACAGTCGCCTGCTGATCCACCGTATCCAGCGCGACTGGTGTGCGCTGGTCGACCTGATACTCGACCCGCGCAGCAAGGAGCCGGCACGGGTACAGGCGCGCAAGGAGCTGCGCGAGAGCCTGACCGGAGTGTCGCCGTTGTTTGCAGACAAGCCTTGTTTCTTGAGTGAGGAGCAAAGTCTGGTCGATTGTTGTCTATTGCCCATACTCTGGCGTTTGCCGGTGTTGGGTATCGAACTGCCGCGGCCGGCCAAGCCGTTGCTCGACTACATGGAGCGACAGTTTGCCCGCGAAGCCTTCCAGGCAAGCCTGTCCGCTGCTGAACGTGAAATGCGCTAGGTTTTAAGGAGCTGTCGATGAACTCCAGTCGCCCCTATTTGGTACGTGCACTCTATGAGTGGATCGTGGACAACGACTGCACACCGCATATGCTGGTCAACGCCGAATACCCGGCCGTCCAGGTACCCCAGAGCTTCGCCAGTGACGGCCAGATCGTCCTCAACATCTCACCCAGTGCCGTACGTCACCTGCACATGGATAACGAGGCTGTGAGCTTCGAGGGCCGCTTTGGCGGCGTTGCTCACACCCTGTTCGTGCCTGCCGGTGCCATCCTCGGTATTTATGCCCGGGAAAACGGCCAGGGTATGGTCTTCGAACTCGAGCCGCCGCTGCTCGATGATGAAGATGAAGAAGACGACAGCGTCGAGCCGGATGACGACGGTCCGCCTGCCGGCGGCCAGCCGCCGCGGCCAAGCGGGCGTCCGAGCTTGAAGGTGGTCAAGTAACAAAAAAGGCGATCCGCATGGATCGCCTTTTTTGTGTCTGCCGGCCTGGATTACAGGTCGGTGATGGTGCGGACCTGGTCCTTGTTGACCTTGATCACCTTGCCATCGAGCTGCTTGAACTCGTAGAAGCCGGCTGCGCGGTCGTAGTGCGGCGCGTCGACTGCCTGGAATTCGCGGCCGTCGTTGAGGGTGATCTGGGTTGGGGTGGAGCAGCCGGCCAGGGTGGCGAAGGCGCCAATCAGCAAGGTTGGCAGCAGGCCGTTTTTCATGGGGACTTCCTAAGGATGGTTGGATCGCGGGGCGCTTGCCCCGCGATGGGTTTATCAGTCGATGTATTCGAACAGCTTGACGATCTTCTGCACGCCCGACACGCCCTGCACCAGGTTGGTGGCGCGCGAGGCTTCCTGCTGGGTCAGCAGGCCGAGCATGTAGACGATGCCGTTTTCGGTGATGACCTTGATGCGCGAACCGGGAATGTTGCTGTCGGTGAGCATCTGGGTCTTGATCTTGGTGGTCAGCCAGGCGTCGTTGTTGCGCGCCAGGATCGAGGAGGGCGGCAGCACCTGCAGCTCGTTATGCACCTTTTTCACCCGCTGGACCTGGCCGGCAGCCTGTTCGGCCAGGCCCTTGAGGTCGGCGCGCGGGGTTTGCCCGGCGAGCAGGACGATGCCGTTGAAGCTGCTGACGACAATGTGCGAGTTCTTGTCCAGGTCAGGGCTGGCCTTGGCGACGTTCACCGCGACTTTGGTTTCGATCAGCGAGTCATCGATCTTGCTGCCGAAGGTGCGGGTGCCGCGGTCGTCCTCGATCGGCTTGTCGCGGGTGGCGGTGAGCACCGAGCTGCAACCGGTGAGGCTCAGGCACAGGGTCAGGGCCATCAGGCCGAGGCGGTTAGGGGTCATTCTTCACTCCCGAACAGTTGGCTGTCGATCAGGTCGCAGAGGCAGTGGATCGCCAGCAGGTGGACTTCCTGGATACGTGCGGTGACGTTGGCCGGTACGCGGATCTCGACGTCTTCAGGCAGCAGCAGCGAGGCCATGCCGCCGCCATCGCGCCCGGTCAGAGCTACGACAATCATTTCGCGATCATGTGCGGCCTGGATCGCCTGAATAATGTTCGCCGAGTTACCGCTGGTCGAAATCGCCAGCAGCACATCGCCGGGCTGGCCCAGGGCGCGGATCTGCTTGGAGAATATTTCGTTGTAGCTGTAGTCGTTGGCGATCGAGGTGATGGTCGAGCTGTCGGTGGTCAGGGCGATGGCCGGCAGGCTCGGGCGCTCACGCTCGAAGCGGTTGAGCAGTTCGGAAGAAAAGTGCTGGGCATCGCCGGCCGAGCCGCCGTTGCCGCAGGCAAGCATCTTGCCCTCGTTGAGCAGCGCATTGACCATGACCTGACTGGCTTGCTCGATGTGTGGTGCAAGGACTTCCATCGCCTGTTGCTTGGTGTTGATGCTGGCCTGAAAAAGCTGGCGAATTCGGGATTGCATGTCCATCAGTGTGACCTTAAGTAGGGCGGCTGGCCGGGCGCGTCGGGAGTATACAAAAAAGGTCCCGGCACATGACTGTGCAGCCCGTGAAGCAAAGAGCAAAAAAGTTGTAGGGGTAATGGCGCAGGGCAGTGGCGGGTTCAGCACTCGAAGGCATTTTTCAGCCAGTCCAGCGGTGGGCCCGAATGGCCTCTGCCTTGCAAGGCGATGACATCGAAACGGCAGGGGTGGTTGGCCCAGCGTGTTTCCTTTTGCAGAAAAGACTCGGCGGCTAGCACCAGTTTGTCCTGCTTGCGCCCGTCGATACTGGCGAGCGCACCGCCAAAATCCGCGTGCAGCCGGTAGCGGACTTCGACGAATACTACTGTATCGCTGTCGAGCATGACCAGATCAAGCTCGCCGCGTTTGCATCGCCAGTTCTGCGCCAGCAGCCGCAGGCCTTGCCCTTGAAGGTATTCAAGGGCTTGCCGTTCGGCGGCCTGGCCGGCCTGTTGGCGCGAACTGTCGGGCATCAGCGTGGGGTGTCGGGCAGGCGTTTGATTTGGCCGCCGGTGAACTCGGCCCACGGCAGTTGCCGCTCGATGCGCTGGTTCTCGTTCATGCTCAGGCTGCCGGACAGGCCGTCAATGCGGTTTTCCGGCAGCGCGCGCAGCTGGCCCAGGCGTGGTGCCAGGCTGAAGGCGTCGATGCCCATGGCGTACAGGCGGCCGAGGCTGCCGGCCGCTTGTGGCCACTGACGTTCTACCTGCTGGCGCAACGGGTTGCCGCTGTCGAGCAGCCATGGAGTATCGCAAAAGCGCACGCCGGTGAGGTCGCGGTACTGGTTGACGTCGCCGCTGGCGCTGTAAACGTGCGAGGTGGCATACACCGGTACGTCGCCAGCGTACTGGAAGTTCAGGGTCGGCTTGATCTGCTGGCCTTGCTGCGGGGTGGCGGCAAGGAAGATGAAGTCGATGTCCTGGCGGCGCGATGGCTGGGCCGATACGGCGCCGCCGACGGTGCTTTGCAGGCTCTTGGCGCGGCCTTCGCTCTGGCGCAGCTGGAACAGCTCGGCGATCTGCTGGGCCAGGGCTACCGGCTGGTCGATGTGCTGGGCGGCCAGCAGGCTGCCACCGTTGGCTTCCCAGTCCTGGCGGAAGGCCTTGAGCACGCGGTCGCCCCATTCGCCTTTCGGCACCAGGGCGACGGCGCGCACCATGCCGTCGGCGCGGGCGCGGCGCGACACTTCACGGGCTTCGTCTTCGGCGGCGAGGCCGAACTGATACAGCTGCTCCGGGCCTTTCTGGCCGGCGTCGCTGTAGTTCAGGGCGAGGGTGGTGATCGGCAATTGCGGGTAGGCGGCGAGCTTTTTCACCAGCGGTTTTTCCAGCGGGCCAACCACCAGTTGCACGCCAGAGGCCTGGGCCTGGCGGTAGAAGTCGTCCAGCGAGGTCAGTCGCGAGCTGTCGAAGACTTCGATGGTCGGCGGCTTCTGGCCGGCTTGCTGGGCCTGGAAGTGCGCGGCCATGAAACCGTCACGCAGGGCGCGGGCAACGCCGGCCAGCTGGCCTTCCTGTGGCAGCAGCAGGGCGATTTTGGTCAGCGGCTGGCTGGTCAGCTCCATCAGCTTGATCAGCGACGGTGGCAGCTGGGCGGCGGCCGGGTGATCGGCGTGCTGGGCGCGCCAGGCGTCGATGGCGGCTTGTTGCTGCTCGACGGTGCCGGCGCCTTTTACCGCCAGGGCCAGGCTGGCCCAGCCGGCCATGGTGTCGGTGCCGCTGCTGAGGTTATTGAGCTGATCGCGCGGGGTGGCGGCCACCAGGTTCCAGATCGCGTCGTTGTTGGCGTTGGCAGCATCGCCCTTGAGCAGCGGCGTCAGTTGCGCGCGCTCCTGGGCGGCGGCCAGTGGCTGGCCGTTGGCTTCCAGCACTGCGGCATGCACGCTGCGGGTACGGATCTGTTGATCTTCCGGCAGCTCGTTGAGGCGCGCCAGGCTTGGGTGGCTCAAGGCGGTCAGGGCCATTTTCGGCTGGTTGCGGCTCATGGCCAGTTCTGCCGCCAGGGTGCTGGCGAAGATCTGCTGGGCCGGTTTGAGCTGCTCCAGCGGCACCTGCTCGAGGATGCGCGCGGCGCGGGCATTGTCCTTTTGCTTGTAGGCCAGGTCGGCGGCGCTCAGGCGCAACAGTGCAGCTTGCTCCGGCGTCTTGCTGGTGGTGGCCTGTTCAAGCAGTTGCTCGATGCTGGCATCCGGTGTGCGCGGCAGTTCGCCGAGGCTCGACGAGGGCGAGCTGGCGCAGGCTGCCAGCAGGGCGGCGAGGCAAAGGGCTGTGAACAGCCGCAGGCAAGCGATCATGTAAGGGTCCTGTTACTCGATCAAATTAACTGGCAATTGTACCCAAGCGCTGGCCGGGGCGCGATCTTGCTGGCGTTAATCCTTCAATATAGGTGCTGGAACGCCGCTTTGCGGCAATCCTGATTGCCCAATGTTGCCGACTCTCGGGCTACAATGGCGCTTTGATCATGACGACAGGTGTGTGCAGTGACTGATGTTCCAGGGGCTTCCCAATCCACTTCGGGCACGCTTTATGTGGTGGCCACGCCGATCGGCAACCTGGATGACATGAGTGCCCGGGCACTGAAAATACTCGGTGATGTGGCGCTGATCGCCGCCGAAGACACCCGTCACTCCATTCGTCTGATGCAACACTTTGGTATCAACACGCCGCTGGCGGCCTGCCACGAGCACAACGAGCGTGATGAGGGCAGTCGTTTTATCACCCGTTTGCTGGCGGGCGACAATGTCGCGCTGATTTCCGACGCCGGTACGCCGCTGATTTCCGATCCTGGCTATCACTTGGTACGCCAGGCCCGCGCCGCCGGCATCGCCGTGGTGCCGGTGCCCGGTGCCTGCGCGCTGATCGCGGCGCTGTCGGCCGCTGGCCTGCCGTCGGACCGGTTCATCTTCGAAGGCTTCCTGCCAGCCAAGGCTGTAGGACGTCGCGCGCGCCTGAGTCAGGTAAAGGAAGAGCCGCGCACGTTGATCTTCTACGAAGCACCACACCGGATTCTCGAGTGCTTGCAGGACATGGAAGAGGTATTCGGTGGCGAGCGCCCGGCGTTGCTGGCCCGCGAGCTGACCAAAACCTTCGAGACCCTCAAGGGTTTGCCGCTGGCCGAGCTGCGCGCCTTCGTCGAGGCTGACAGCAATCAGCAGCGTGGCGAGTGTGTGGTGCTGGTGGCGGGCTATACCGCGCCGGAAGATGAGCAGGCGGTCAGCAGCGAGGCAATGCGTATTCTCGACCTGCTGCTGGCGGAAATGCCGCTCAAGCGCGCCGCTGCGCTGGCGGCGGAAATCACCGGGGTGCGCAAAAACCTGCTGTACCAGGCGGCACTGGAAAAACAGAAAGCCCACTGATGTTATAGTGCTATTATCAGTTTTATCGCTTGTTCTTGGCGCCCGCTACCGTTAACCTTTGCGGCGGAGAGTCGATTGGACAGTCGCTGCCTTCTATTGTTCCGCAATAGAGGGGGGAGGAAAGTCCGGGCTCCATAGGGCAGAGTGCCAGGTAATGCCTGGGGGGCGCGAGCCTACGGAAAGTGCCACAGAAAATAACCGCCTAAGCACTTCGGTGCCGGTAAGGGTGAAAAGGTGCGGTAAGAGCGCACCGCATGACTGGCAACAGTTCATGGCTAGGTAAACCCCACTCGGAGCAAGACCAAATAGGGTTCCATATGGCGCGGCCCGCGTTGGAACCGGGTAGGTTGCTAAAGGCGTCCAGTGATGGCCGTCGTAGAGGAATGACTGTCCTCGACAGAACCCGGCTTACAGATCGACTCTCCACCTCTTCCCCTCCTGCTTGAATCGATAGCAGATGCGTGCTGGTAATACCGAAAAAATCTTACTCTTAATAAATTACTTTAACTTCGCTCTCTATCCGTCTGAGTGGGTTTGAGTTTTTTCGTCAAAATCCCTTCCGAATTGTCCTTCTATCTTCTCTGTGCGCGCTAAATCTCCGATCTGTAAGGGATTTCCTTATAAGCGTGCCTTGACGGTGTGGTAGGCGGATTCCTATAGTGTGCGCAAGTGGCAGAAAGTGGCATGAAGTGGGTTTTCTGACACAAAAACGCTAACATTGTGGGGAATCGCAGCCGTGTTCCGCGGAGCCAACGCCATCAACCTCGACGCAAAGGGCCGTCTCGCAATGCCGAGCCGGTACCGTGACGAGCTCGATTCGCGTAGTTCCGGGCAGTTGATCGTGACCATCGATGCGGTTGATCCCTGTTTATGTGTGTACCCGCTCGATGAGTGGGAGCTGATTGAAGCCAAGTTGCGCGCCTTGCCGTCATTGCGTGAAGAGAACCGCCGCCTGCAGCGTTTGCTGATCGGCAATGCGGTGGATCTTGAGCTTGATGGCAGTGGGCGTTTCCTGGTGCCGCCGCGTTTGCGCGAGTACGCCAAGCTCGACAAGAAGGCAATGCTGGTGGGGCAACTGAACAAATTTCAGCTGTGGGACGAGGATGCCTGGAACGCGGTTTCGGCAGCCGACCTCGCAGCTATCCAACAACCGGGCGCCATGCCTGATGAACTGCGTGATTTGATCCTGTGACTATAGATAGCGGCTTTAACCACATCACCGTACTGCTTGACGAAGCCGTCGAGGCTCTCGCCGTACGCGCCGATGGCTGCTATCTGGATGGCACCTTCGGGCGCGGCGGGCATAGCCGGTTAGTCCTCAGCAAGCTCGGGCCGCAGGGCCGGCTGCTGGGTTTTGACAAGGACCCACAAGCGATTGCCACCGGGCAAGCGCTGGCGGCCGAAGACGGCCGCTTTGTCATTGTGCAGCGCAGTTTTGCCGAGCTGGGCGCCGAAGTTGCCGAGCGCGGCCTGGCCGGCAAGGTCAGCGGCATCCTGCTCGACCTGGGCGTCTCGTCGCCACAGCTGGACGACCCTGAGCGCGGCTTCAGCTTCCTCAACGACGGCCCGCTGGACATGCGCATGGACCCGACTCGCGGCGTCAGCGCTGCAGAGTTCATCGCCACTGCGCCGGAAGAAGAAATCGCCCGGGTGTTCAAGGAATACGGCGAAGAGCGCTTTGCCAAGCGCATGGCCCGTGCCGTGGTGCTGCGCCGTGAAGAAACTCCGTTTACCCGCACCGCCGACCTTGCCGAAGTGCTCAAGGTTGCCAACCCGGCCTGGGAAAAGGGCAAGAACCCGGCAACCCGTGCCTTCCAGGGCCTGCGCATCCACGTCAACAACGAACTCGGTGACCTTGAGGCCGGCCTTGAGGCTGCGCTCGAAGCGCTGGAAGTCGGCGGGCGCCTGGTGGTGATCAGCTTCCATTCGCTGGAAGACCGCATCGTCAAACTGTTCATGCGCAAGCTGGTCAAGGGTGAGGCCGACAACCTGCCGCGCAACCTGCCGGTCCAGCACAAGCACTTCGAGCCGAAGATCAAGGTCCACGGCAAGGCCCAGTTCGCTTCCGAAGCCGAGCTCAAGGCCAACCCACGTTCGCGTAGCGCGGTCATGCGCGTCGCCGAGAAACTGCGGTGAGCCGTTTGTTCGCCAAGCCTTTGCCAGGCGGAAGCTTCCTGATGCTTCTGCTGTTCATTGGCGTGCTCGTTTCTTCGGTGGCGGTGTCCTACAGCGCGCACTGGAACCGTCAGTTGCTCAACACCCTGTACGGCGAACTCAGCGAGCGCGACAAGGCCCAGGCCGAGTGGGGCCGACTGATTCTCGAGCAGAGCACCTGGACGGCCCACAGCCGTATCGAGAACCTTGCCAGCGAACAGCTGAAAATGCGTATTCCGGCCGCTGACGAAGTACGGATGGTGGCGCCATGATGAAACTTGAAGGCGCACTCTACCCATGGCGGTTCCGCGTGGTCATCGCCCTGCTGGCACTGATGGTCGGCGCGATTGCCTGGCGCATCATCGACCTGCAGGTGGTCGACCGTGACTTCCTCAAGGGCCAGGGCGATGCCCGCAGCCTGCGACATATTCCTATTCCTGCGCACCGCGGGCTGATCACCGACCGTAATGGCGAGCCGCTGGCCGTCAGTACCCCGGTGACCACCCTGTGGGCCAACCCGAAAGAAATGCAGGCTGCCAAGGACCGCTGGCCGGCCCTGGCTGCCGCGCTCAAGCAGAACCCGCAGCAACTGGCAGCGCGCCTGGAACAGCAGGCCAGCAAGGAGTTCATCTACCTGGTCCGCGGCCTGACCCCGGAGCAGGGCCAGGTGGTGCTCGATCTTAAAGTCCCCGGTGTCTATGGCATCGAGGAATTCCGTCGTTTCTACCCGGCCGGCGATGTCGCCGCGCACATGGTCGGCTTTACCGACCTCGACGACCATGGCCGCGAAGGCGTGGAGCTGGCCTACGATGAATGGCTGGCCGGCGTGCCCGGCAAGCGACAGGTGATCAAGGACCGGCGCGGCCGGCTGATCAAGGACATCCAGGTAACCAAAAACGCCAAGGCCGGAAAGACCTTGGCGTTGTCGATCGACCTGCGCCTGCAATACCTGGCCACCCGCGAGTTGCGCAACGCCATTGCCGAACAGGAAGCCAAGGCCGGCAGCCTGGTGATCCTCGACGTCAAGACCGGCGAAGTGCTGGCCATGGTCAACCAGCCGACCTACAACCCCAACAACCGTCGCAGCATGTTCCCGGCGGCCATGCGTAACCGGGCGATCATCGACGTGTTCGAGCCAGGTTCGACGGTCAAGCCGCTGTCCATGAGCGCGGCCCTGCAGAGCGGGCGCTGGAAGCCGACCGACAAGGTCGAGGTCTACCCGGGCACCCTGCAACTGGGCCGCTACACCATTCGCGACGTATCGCGCAGCGAAGGGCCGATCCTTGACCTGACCGGCATCCTGATCAACTCCAGTAACGTCGGCATGAGCAAGATCGCCTTCGATATCGGTGGCGAATCGATCTACCGGGTCATGTCCCAGCTGGGGCTTGGCCAGTACACCGGCCTGGGCTTCCCGGGCGAGCGCGTCGGCAACCTGCCCAACCACCGCGAGTGGCGCAAGGCCGAGACCGCGACCCTGTCCTACGGCTACGGCCTGTCGGTGACCGCGCTGCAACTGGTGCATGCCTACGCGGCGCTGGCCAACGACGGCAAGATGGTGCCGCTGAGCATCCTCAAGGTCGACAAGGCGCCGGAGTCTACCCAGGTCGTGCCCAAGGAAGTCGCCGAGACCATCCAGGGCATGGTCCAGCAGGTTATCGAGGCGCCGCGCGGGGTGTTCCGCGCCCAGGTGCCGTTCTACCACGTGGGTGGCAAGTCGGGCACCGCGCGTAAAGCCACTATCGGTTCCAAGGGTTACACCGAGAATTCGTACCGTTCGCTGTTCGCCGGCTTCGGGCCGATGAGCGACCCGCGCTATGCCGTGGTCGTGGTCATCGATGAGCCGAGCAAGGGCGGCTACTTCGGTGGCCTGGTATCGGCGCCGGTGTTCAGCAAAGTCATGTCCGGCACCCTGCGCCTGATGAACATTCCGCCGGACAACCTGCCGCCGGCAACACCTACGCAGCAAGTCAACGCTGCACCGGTCAAGGGAGGACGCGGTTGATGACAATGCCATTGAGCAAGCTTTTTACCCAGGCCAGCCGCGATCCGTCGATCCGCGAACTGACCCTGGACAGCCGCAACGTGCGCCCGGGCGACCTGTTCCTGGCGGTGCCGGGTACGCGCATGGATGGCCGTGAACACATTGCCGACGCGCTCAAGCGCGGTGCGGCGGCGGTCGCCTATGAAGCCGAAGGCGCTACCGTGCTGCCGATCGCCGAGGTGCCGTTGATCCCGGTCAAGGGCCTGGCCGCGCAACTGTCGGACATCGCCGGGCGTTTCTACGGCGAGCCGAGCCGCCTGCTCGACCTGGTCGGCGTCACCGGCACCAACGGCAAGACCAGCGTCACCCAGCTGGTAGCCCAGGCGCTGGACCAGCTCGGCCAGCACTGTGGCCTGATCGGCACCCTCGGGACCGGTTTCTATGGCGCCCTGCAAAGCGGTCGCCTGACCACGCCGGACCCGATCGCCGTGCAGGCAACCCTGAGTGACCTGAAAAAGGCCGGGGCCAAGGCCGTGGCCATGGAAGTCTCTTCCCATGCCCTGGACCAGGGCCGGGTCGCGGCTCTGGCATTCGATATTGCGGTGATGACCAACCTGTCCCGTGATCACCTCGACTACCACGGCAGCATGCAGGCTTACGAAGACGCCAAGGCGCGCCTGTTCGCCTGGCCGAACCTGCGTTGCCGGGTGGTCAACCTCGATGACGATTTTGGCCGGCGCCTGGCAGCCGGGCAGGGCGAGTCGCGCCTGATCAGCTACAGCCTCAAGGATCCGGCCGCGTCGCTGTACTGCCGCGAAGCGCATTTCGATGATGATGGCGTGCGCGCCGTGATCGTCACCGCCCAGGGTGAGCACGCGCTGCGCAGCCGCCTGCTCGGGCGCTTCAACCTGAGCAACATGCTCGCGGCGGTCGGCACCTTGCTGGCGCTGGATTTCCCGCTGGACGAAATTCTCAAGGTTACCCCGGCGCTGGAAGGCCCGGTCGGGCGCATGCAGCGCCTGGGCGGCGGCAGCAAGCCGCTGGTGGTGGTCGATTACGCGCATACCCCCGATGCCCTGGAGCAGGTGCTGCAAGCGTTGCGCCCGCACGCCAAGGGCCAGTTGCTGTGCCTGTTCGGTTGCGGCGGCGATCGCGATCGCGGCAAGCGGCCGCTGATGGCCGAAGTTGCCGAGCGCCTGGCTGACCGCGTGCTGGTTACCGACGACAACCCGCGCACTGAAGACCCGCAGCAGATCTTCGCCGACATCCGCCCGGGTTTTGCCCAGGCCGATGCGGTCGAATTCGTTGCCGGCCGCGGTGCCGCCATCGCTCAGCTGATTGCCAGCGCCGGCGTTGACGATGTCATCGTCCTGGCCGGCAAGGGGCATGAGGATTATCAGGAAATCAACGGCGAGCGCCACGACTTCTCCGACCTGGTTGAAGCCGAGAAGGCCCTGGCCGTGTGGGAGGCTGCCCATGCTTAAGCCATTGTCCCTCAGCCAGCTGGCGGCGCCGCTCAACGGCCGCCTGCACGGTCAGGATGCAACCTTCAATGGCGTCAGCATCGACAGCCGTGCCATCACCACCGGGCAGCTTTTCGTTGCCCTGGCCGGGCCGCGTTTTGACGGCCACGATTACTTGAACGACGTTGCTGGCAAAGGCGCGGTCGCCGCCCTGGTGCAGCGCGAAGTGCCGGGCAGCAGCCTGGCGCAGTTGGTGGTTGCCGATACCCGCCTGGCCCTGGGCCAGCTCGGCGCGTTGAACCGCGCCGCTTTCGACAAGCCGGTCGCCGCCATTACCGGCTCCAGCGGCAAGACCACGGTCAAGGAGATGCTTGCCAGCATCCTGCGCACCCGTGGCCCGGTGCTGGCCACCCGTGGCAACCTCAACAACGATTTTGGCGCACCGCTGACCCTGCTCGAACTGGCTCCGGAACACACCGCGGCGGTGATCGAGCTGGGCGCCTCGCGCATCGGCGAAATTGCCTACACCGTCGGCCTGACCAAGCCACAGGTCGCGTTGATCAACAATGCCGGAACTGCTCATGTCGGCGAGTTCGGCGGGCCAGAGAAGATTGTCGAAGCCAAGGGCGAGATCCTCGAAGGTCTGGGTCAGGATGGCGTGGCCGTATTGAACCTTGATGACAAGGCCTTCGCCATCTGGAAAAAGCGCGCGGGCAATCGCCCACTGCTGACCTTCGCCCTGAACAACGCCGACGCCGATTTCCACGCTGCCAACATCGCCCACGACCCGCGCGGTTGCCCGTCGTTCGACCTGCACAGCCCGCTGGGCGTGGCGCGGGTCCAGCTCAACCTGCTGGGCACCCACAACGTGGCCAACGCACTGGCGGCCGCCGCTGCCGCGCATGCCTTTGGTCTGACCCTGGACGGTATCGTCCAGGGCCTCAATGCCGTGCAACCGGTCAAGGGCCGCACTGTGGTGCAGATGACGGCCAACGGTGTGCGGGTGATTGATGACACTTACAACGCAAACCCCACCTCGATGTGCGCTGCCGTTGATATACTCGCCGGCTTTTCCGGCCGCACCGTCCTGGTGCTCGGGGATATCGGCGAATTGGGCCAGTGGGCTGAGGAAGGGCATCGGCAGGTAGGCGAGTACGCCAAAGACAAGGTTTCGGCACTCTATGCGGTGGGCACCAACATGGCCCACGCGGTAGCTGCGTTCGGCACCAATGCCCGACATTTCGCTAATCAAGCTGACCTGATCGACGCCGTTCGCGCCGCCGAACAGGCCACCAACACCACTATTTTGATCAAGGGTTCGCGCAGCGCTGCGATGGAGAACGTCGTGGCGGCTTTGTGCGGTTCCAGCGGGGAGAAACATTAATGCTGCTGCTGCTGGCTGAGTATCTGCAACAGTTCTACAAAGGCTTCGCGGTCTTTCAGTACCTGTCCCTGCGCGGGATTCTGGGTGTACTGACCGCGTTGTCGCTGGCCCTGTGGCTGGGCCCATGGATGATTCGTACCCTGCAGATTCGCCAGATCGGTCAAGCCGTTCGTAACGACGGCCCGCAATCGCACCTGTCCAAATCCGGCACCCCGACCATGGGTGGCGCACTGATCCTGTCGGCCATCGGCATCAGCACCCTGCTGTGGGCCGACCTGACCAACCGTTATGTCTGGGTGGTGCTGATCGTCACCCTGCTGTTCGGCGCTATCGGCTGGGTCGATGACTACCGCAAGGTGATCGAGAAGAACTCGCGCGGCCTGCCGAGTCGCTGGAAGTATTTCTGGCAGTCGGTGTTCGGCCTGGGCGCGGCGATCTTCCTTTACATGACCGCGCCGACCAGCGTCGAAACCACCCTGATCGTGCCGATGCTCAAGGATGTCACCATCCCGTTGGGTATCGGTTTCGTCGTCCTGACCTACTTCGTCATCGTTGGCTCCAGCAACGCGGTGAACCTCACCGACGGCCTCGATGGCCTGGCGATCATGCCAACAGTCATGGTCGGCGGCGCCCTGGGCATCTTCTGCTACCTGTCGGGTAACGTGAAATTCGCTGAATACCTGCTGATCCCTTATGTACCGGGCGCAGGCGAACTGATCGTGTTCTGTGGCGCGCTGATCGGTGCCGGCCTGGGCTTTTTGTGGTTCAACACCTATCCGGCCCAGGTGTTCATGGGCGACGTCGGTGCCCTGGCACTGGGCGCCGCACTGGGCACGATCGCGGTGATCGTGCGCCAGGAAATCGTCCTGTTCATCATGGGCGGTGTGTTCGTCATGGAGACCCTGTCGGTGGTGATTCAGGTGGCCTCCTTCAAGTTGACCGGCAAGCGCGTGTTCCGCATGGCGCCGATCCACCACCACTTTGAACTCAAGGGTTGGCCCGAGCCTCGGGTGATCGTCCGCTTCTGGATCATCACCGTGATTCTGGTGCTGATCGGCCTTGCCACCCTGAAACTGAGGTAGAAACGCGTGTCCTTGATCGCTTCTGACCACTTCCGCATCGTTGTCGGCCTCGGCAAGAGCGGCATGTCCCTGGTTCGCTTCCTGGCGAACCGGGGCATTGCCTTTGCGGTTGCCGACACCCGTGACAACCCGCCGGAACTGGACACCCTGCGCCGTGATTTCCCGCAGGTGGAAGTGCGCTGTGGCGAGCTGGACGTCGAGTTTCTCTGCCGCGCCGACGAGCTGTATGTCAGCCCCGGCCTGGCCCTTGCCACCCCGGCCCTGCAACAGGCCGCTGCCCGCGGCGTGAAGCTGTCGGGCGATATCGAACTGTTCGCCCGCAACGCCAAGGCGCCGATCATTGCCATCAGCGGCTCCAACGCCAAAAGCACCGTCACCACCCTGGTTGGCGAAATGGCCGCCGCGGCAGGCAAACGTGTGGCGGTCGGCGGCAACCTCGGTACCCCGGCGCTGGATTTGCTCAGCGACGACGTCGAGCTGTACGTGATGGAGCTGTCGAGCTTTCAGTTGGAGACCACCGACCAGCTCAACGCCGAAGTGGCCACCGTGCTCAACGTCAGCGAAGACCACATGGACCGCTACAGCGGCCTGCCGGCCTATCATCTGGCCAAGCACCGGATCTTCCGTGGTGCGCGCCAGGTGGTGGTCAACCGCCAGGATGCCCTGAGCCGGCCTCTGTTGTCTGAAGGCCAACCGGTATGGACCTTTGGTCTGAACGCCCCCGACTTCAAAGCCTTCGGTCTGCGCGAAGAGAGCGGCGAGAAGTACCTGGCGTTCGAATTCCAGAATCTGATGCCGGTGCGCGAGCTGAAGATTCGCGGCGCCCACAACCAGTCCAACGCCCTGGCGGCCCTGGCCCTGGGCCATGCGGTCGGTTTGCCGATGGACGCCATGCTCTCCAGCCTGCGCACCTTCGCAGGCCTTGCCCACCGTTGCCAGTGGATCCGCGAGCGTAACGGCGTGAACTGGTATGACGACTCCAAGGCGACCAACGTCGGTGCCGCCCTGGCGGCGATCGAAGGCCTGGGCGCCGATATCGACGGCAAGCTGGTGCTGGTCGCCGGCGGCGATGGCAAAGGTGCCGACTTCAGCGCCCTGCGCGCACCGGTTGCAGCCAACTGCCGCGCCGTTGTGCTGCTTGGCCGCGATGCCGAGCGCCTGGCGCAAGCCCTGGGCGACGACGTGCCGCAGATCCGGGTGAACACCCTCGATGAAGCCGTGCAGCAATGCGCCGAACTGGCCCAGCCTGGCGATGCCGTGCTGTTGTCGCCGGCCTGCGCGAGCCTGGACATGTTCAAAAACTTCGAAGAGCGTGGGCGCCTGTTCGCCCAGGCCGCAGGAGGGCTGGCATGATCTTCGGCATCATCAAGCCTTATCCATCGCCGCTGATCAGCGGTCGCGGCATCGACCTCGATTTCGCCATGCTCGCCGGTTGCCTGGCGCTGCTCGGCCTCGGCCTGGTGATGATCACCTCGGCGTCCTCGGAAGTCGCCGCGGCGCAGTCGGGCAACCCGCTGTATCACATGTTTCGCCACCTGGTGTACGTGGCCATCGGCGTCTTTGCCTGCATCGTCACCATGATGGTGCCGATCGCCACCTGGCAGAAGATGGGCTTCACCATGCTGGTCGGCGCCTTCGGCCTGCTGGTGCTGGTACTGGTGCCGGGCATCGGCCGCGAAGTGAACGGCTCGATGCGCTGGATCGGCTTCAGCTTCTTCAACGTCCAGCCCTCGGAAATCGCCAAGGTCTTCGTGGTCATTTACCTGGCCGGTTACCTGGTGCGTCGCCAGCAGGAAGTGCGCGAAAGCTGGATGGGCTTCTTCAAGCCGTTCATCGTGCTGTTGCCAATGGCCGGCCTGCTGCTGATGGAGCCGGACTTCGGTGCCACGGTGGTCATGATGGGCGCGGCGGCAGCGATGCTGTTCCTTGGTGGCGTCGGTCTGTTCCGTTTCAGCTTGATGGTGGTGCTGGCGGTGGCGGCGGTGTTCATCCTGGTCCAGGCCCAGCCCTACCGGATGGCACGTTTGATTACCTTTACCGACCCCTGGTCGGATCAGTTCGGCTCCGGCTACCAGCTGACCCAGGCGCTGATCGCCTTCGGTCGCGGCGAGTGGCTGGGTGTCGGCCTGGGCAACAGCGTGCAGAAGCAGTTCTACCTGCCCGAAGCGCACACCGACTTCGTCTTCTCGGTGCTTGCCGAAGAACTGGGCGTGGTCGGCTCGCTGGTCACCGTGGCGCTGTTTGTGTTTGTCACTGTGCGCGCGCTGTACATCGGCCTGTGGGCTGAAAAAGCCAAGCAGTTCTTTGCCGCCTACATGGCTTTCGGCCTGGCCTTCCTGTGGATTGGTCAGTTCCTGATCAACATCGGCGTGAACGTCGGCCTGCTGCCGACCAAGGGTCTGACCCTGCCGTTCCTCAGTTACGGCGGTAGCTCGCTGGTGATCTGCTGCGCCTGCGTCGGCTTGCTGCTGCGGATCGAGTGGGAGAGCCGCACGCACCTGGGCAGTGAAGAACACGAATTCGATGAAAGCGATTTTGCCGAGGAGCCGAATCATGGCCGCTAACGGCAAGAACGTATTGATCATGGCCGGCGGCACCGGGGGCCACGTGTTCCCGGCGCTGGCCTGCGCCCGTGAGTTCCAGGCGCGCGGCTTCAGCGTGCACTGGCTGGGCACCCCTCGCGGTATCGAGAACGAGCTGGTGCCCCAGGCAGGCCTGCAATTGCACCTGATCCAGGTCACCGGCCTGCGCGGCAAGAGCAAGCTGTCGTTGCTCAAGGCGCCGTTCACCCTGGTCAAGGCGGTGCTGCAGGCGCGGCGGATCATTCGTCAGCTCAAGCCGGTGTGCGTGGTCGGCTTCGGTGGCTACGTGACCGGCCCCGGTGGCGTAGCCGCCAAGCTCTGCGGCGTGCCGGTGGTGATTCACGAGCAGAACGCCCGCGCCGGTACCGCCAATCGGCTGCTGGTGCCCTTGGCTGGCCGAGTCTGCGAAGCTTTCCCCGACACCTTCGCGGCGTCGGACAAACTGCGCACCACCGGAAACCCGGTGCGCAGCGAACTGTTCATGGAAACCCTGCGCGAGCCCCTGGGCGCGCGCAGGCCTCGCTTGCTGGTACTCGGCGGAAGCCTGGGTGCCGAACCGCTGAACAAGCTGCTGCCCCAGGCCCTGGCCCAGGTGCCTCAGGAGATTCGTCCCGAGGTGTTCCACCAGGCTGGCAAGCAGCACGACCAGATTACCGCCGAGCGTTATCGCCAGGCGGGTGTCGAGGCTCAGGTAGAGCCGTTCATCAAGGACATGGCCCATGCCTATGGCTGGGCTGATCTGGTGGTCTGCCGCGCGGGTGCGCTGACTGTCAGCGAGCTGGCTGCGGCCGGCTTGCCCTCGATGCTGGTGCCCTTGCCCCATGCCATCGACGACCACCAGACCCACAACGCCCATTATCTGGCCCGTGAAGGCGCTGCCTTCCTGATGCCACAAGCGACAACTGGCGCAGCGCAACTCGCTGAACGCCTGAACGAGGTGCTGATGCAACCGGAAAAACTCACCACCATGGCCGCCACTGCCCGGCGCCTGGCCAAGCCCGCTGCCACCCGCACCGTGGTCGATATCTGTCTGGAGGTGGCCCATGGTTGAGAATCAAAAAGCCATGCCACAACCGGAAATGCGCCGTATCCGTCGCATCCACTTCGTCGGTATCGGCGGCGTGGGCATGTGCGGTATTGCCGAAGTGCTGCTGAACCTGGGTTACCAGGTGTCGGGCTCCGACCTCAAGACCTCGCCGGTCACCGAGCGTCTGGAATCCTTCGGTGCGCAGATCTTCATCGGTCACCGTGCCGAGAACGCCGCCAGCGCCGATGTGCTGGTGGTCTCGAGCGCCATCAACACCGCCAACCCGGAAGTCGCCACCGCCCTTGAGCGGCGCATTCCGGTGGTGCCGCGGGCCGAGATGCTCGCCGAGCTGATGCGCTACCGCCACGGCATCGCCGTTGCCGGTACCCATGGCAAGACCACCACCACCAGCCTGCTGGCCTCGGTGTTCGCCGCCGGTGGCCTGGACCCGACCTTCGTCATCGGTGGCCGCCTCAATGCAGCCGGCACCAATGCCCAGCTCGGCACCAGCCGCTACCTGATCGCCGAAGCCGATGAAAGCGACGCCAGCTTCCTGCACCTGCAGCCGCTGGTGGCGGTGGTCACCAACATCGACGCCGACCATATGGCGACCTACGAAGGCGACTTCAACAAACTGAAGAAAACCTTCGTCGAGTTCCTCCACAACCTGCCGTTCTACGGGCTGGCGGTGATGTGCCTGGACGATCCGGTGGTGCGCGAGATCCTCCCGCAGGTCAAGCGGCCGGCGGTCACCTATGGCTTCAGCGAAGAAGCCGACGTGCGCGCGATCAATGTCCGCCAGTCGGGCATGCAGACCCACTTCACCGTGCTGCGCCGCGATCGCGAGCCGCTGGACGTGTCGGTCAACATGCCGGGCAATCACAACGTGCTCAACGCCCTGGCGACCATCGCCATTGCCACCGACGAGGGCATCAGCGATGAAGCCATTGTCCAGGGCCTTTCGGGGTTCCAGGGGGTAGGGCGGCGCTTCCAGGTCTACGGCGAACTGCCGGTAGAGGGCGGCAGCGTGATGCTGGTCGACGACTACGGCCACCACCCGACCGAAGTCGCGGCGGTGATCAAGGCCGTGCGCGGTGGCTGGCCTGAGCGGCGCCTGGTGATGGTTTACCAGCCGCACCGTTACAGCCGCACCCGCGACCTCTACGACGATTTCGTCCAGGTCCTGGCCGACGCCAACGTACTGTTGCTGATGGAAGTCTACCCGGCCGGCGAAGAGCCGATCCCCGGTGCCGACAGCCGTCAGCTGTGCCACAGCATCCGCCAGCGCGGCCAGCTCGACCCGATCTACATCGAGCGCGGCATCGAGCTGGCGCCGCTGGTCAAGCCGCTGCTGCGCGCTGGCGACATCCTGCTGTGCCAAGGTGCCGGTGACATCGGTGGCCTGGCCCCGCAATTACTCAAGAGTCCGTTGTTCGCTGGTGCTGTTGCCAGTCAGGGGAAGTCGAAATGACTGATAACGCATACGCCACTTTGCACTCGACCATCGACCCGAAAGCCTTCGGCCGCGTTGCCGTGCTGTACGGCGGCAAGAGCGCCGAGCGCGAGGTTTCGCTGAAGTCCGGCGCCGCAGTCATCCAGGCGCTGACCAGCGCCGGTGTCGATGTGGTCGCCATCGACGTCGGTGACGATCTGCTGCAGCGCCTGCTGAGCGAGAAGATCGACCGCGCCTTCATCATCCTCCACGGCCGTGGCGGTGAAGACGGCAGCATGCAGGGCTTGCTGGAGTGCCTGGGCATCCCCTATACCGGCAGCGGCATCCTCGCTTCGGCACTGGCCATGGACAAGCTGCGGACCAAGCAGGTGTGGCACAGCCTGGGGATTCCGACCCCTCGTCACGCCGTACTGAGCAGCGAAGCCGACTGTATTTCTGCAGGTGCGGAACTGGGCTTCCCTTTGATCGTCAAACCGGCCCATGAAGGTTCCAGTATCGGTATGGCGAAAGTGCAGGGTGTCGACGAATTGATCGCCGCCTGGAAGGACGCCGCTACCTACGATTCGCAAGTGTTGGTCGAACAATGGATTCATGGTCCGGAGTTCACCGTCGCGACCCTGCGTGGCCAGGTGTTGCCGCCGATTGCCCTGGGCACGCCGCACACCTTCTATGACTACGACGCCAAGTACATTGCCAACGATACCCAGTACCGCATCCCGTGCGGCCTGGACGCGGCCAAGGAACAAGAGCTGATCGACCTGACTGCCCGTGCCTGCGACGCCATCGGCATCGCCGGCTGGGGCCGCCTGGACGTGATGCAGGACGAGCAGGGGCGTTTCTGGCTGCTCGAGGTCAACACCGCACCAGGCATGACTGATCACAGCCTGGTCCCGATGGCGGCACGCGCGGCCGGCCTGGACTTCCAGCAGTTGGTGCTGGCGATCCTGGCGGCAAGCGTCGAGGCGCGAGGTTAAGCCCATGCAAGGCGCGATGTTACGTCATCAGCAACCCGCCCCCGGCCGTAACAAGCCGGTGCCGCGTGGTGCCAGCCGGATGGTGGCCAAGGAGCCACTGTCGGCGCGCCTTCCCAAGGCCAACTTCAGCGTGTTCAAGCGCCTGCTGTGGCCGGTGCTGCTGGTCGTCGCAGGTTTTGGCGCCTACGAAGGTGCCCAGCGCCTGATGCCATACGCCGATCGGCCGATTACCAAGATCGCCGTGCAGGGCGACCTCAGCTACATCAGCCAGCAGGCGGTGCAGCAACGGATCGCCCCCTACGTAGCGGCGAGCTTCTTCACCGTCGACCTGGCGAGCATGCGCGCGGAACTGGAGCAGATGCCCTGGATCGCCCACGCCGAAGTGCGCCGGGTGTGGCCGGATGAAGTGGTGATCCGCCTGGAAGAACAGTTGCCGGTCGCGCGCTGGGGTGACGAAGCCTTGCTCAATAACCAGGGCCAGGCCTTTACCCCGCGTGAACTGGCCAACTACGAGCACCTGCCGCAGCTGTTCGGGCCGCAGCGGGCGCAGCAAAAAGTAATGCAGCAATATCAGGTCCTGAGCCAGATGTTGCGGCCGATGGGCTTTTCGATTGCCCGGCTGGAGTTGCGCGAGCGCGGCAGCTGGTTCCTGACCACCGGTGCCGGTAGCGCCGGGCCAGGTATCGAACTGCTGCTGGGACGCGATCATCTGGTGGAAAAGATGCGCCGCTTCATTGCCATTTACGACAAGACACTCAAAGAACAGATCACGAACATCGCCCGCATCGATCTGCGTTATGCCAATGGCCTGGCTGTTGGCTGGCGGGAACCGAATGCACCGACGACGGCCCAACCCGCCGTTGCGAAGAATTAGAGAGAGGCAGGACCCATGGCAAATGCGCATAGCGGCAAAATGATCGTCGGGCTGGATATCGGCACCTCCAAGGTCGTGGCACTGGTGGGCGAAGTCGCCGCCGACGGCACCCTGGAAATCGTCGGTATCGGCACCCACCCATCGCGCGGGCTGAAGAAGGGCGTGGTGGTCAATATCGAGTCCACCGTGCAGTCGATCCAGCGTGCAGTCGAAGAGGCCCAGCTGATGGCTGGCTGCCGGATCCACTCGGCGTTCGTCGGTGTTGCCGGCAATCACATCCGCAGCCTGAACTCCCACGGCATCGTCGCCATCCGCGACCGTGAAGTCAGCGCCGCCGACCTTGAGCGCGTGCTCGACGCCGCCCAGGCCGTGGCCATTCCGGCCGACCAGCGGGTCCTGCACACCCTGCCGCAGGACTACGTGATCGACAACCAGGAAGGCGTGCGCGAGCCACTGGGGATGTCCGGCGTGCGTCTGGAAGCCAAGGTCCACGTGGTCACCTGCGCCGTCAATGCCGCGCAGAACATCGAAAAGTGCGTGCGTCGCTGCGGCCTGGAAATCGACGACATCATCCTCGAGCAACTGGCCTCGGCTTACTCGGTGCTGACCGATGACGAGAAAGAGCTCGGCGTGTGCCTGGTCGACATCGGTGGCGGCACCACCGACATCGCCATCTTCACTGAAGGCGCAATCCGTCACACCGCGGTGATCCCGATTGCCGGCGACCAGGTGACCAACGACATCGCCATGGCCCTGCGTACCCCGACCCAATACGCCGAAGAGATCAAGATCCGTTACGCCTGCGCCCTGGCCAAGCTGGCCGGCGCCGGTGAAACCATCAAGGTGCCGAGCGTCGGCGACCGTCCGCCGCGCGAACTGTCGCGCCAGGCCCTGGCCGAAGTGGTCGAGCCGCGTTACGACGAGCTCTTCACCCTGATCCAGGCCGAACTGCGTCGCAGCGGCTACGAAGACCTGGTACCGGCGGGCATCGTCCTGACCGGCGGTACCTCGAAAATGGAAGGCGCGGTAGAACTTGCCGAGGAAATCTTCCACATGCCGGTACGCCTGGGCGTGCCGCACAGTGTTCGCGGCCTTAGCGATGTGGTGCGCAACCCGATTTATTCCACCGGTGTGGGCCTTTTGACCTACGGCCTGCAGAAGCAGTCCGACGGCTTGACCCTGACCGGTATCAGCAGCAGCAACAACGGCTATGGCGATGAACCGAAGGCTCCAGCGTTCGAACGCTTCAAACGCTGGGTCCAGGGCAACTTTTAAAGTTTCAAAGCAGTAGTAGTAGGCGCAAAAACTAGAGAACTGTAAGGAGAGGGAAAATGTTCGAGCTCGTAGACAACGTCCCGCAAAGTCCGGTCATCAAAGTGATCGGCGTCGGTGGCGGCGGTGGCAACGCCGTCAATCACATGGTCAAGAGCAACATCGAAGGCGTCGAATTCATCTGCGCCAACACCGATGCTCAAGCGCTGAAAAACATCGGCGCGCGCACCATCCTGCAACTGGGTACCGGCGTGACCAAGGGCCTGGGTGCCGGGGCCAATCCGGAAGTCGGCCGCCAGGCCGCGCTGGAAGACCGTGAGCGCATCGCTGAAGTGCTGCAAGGCACCAACATGGTGTTCATCACCACCGGCATGGGCGGCGGTACCGGTACCGGTGCGGCGCCAATCATCGCCGAAGTGGCCAAGGAACTGGGCATCCTCACCGTTGCCGTGGTGACCCGGCCGTTCCCGTTCGAAGGCCGCAAGCGCATGCAGATTGCCGACGAGGGCATCCGTGCACTGGCTGACAGCGTCGACTCGCTGATCACCATCCCCAACGAGAAGCTGCTGACCATCCTCGGCAAGGACGCCAGCCTGCTGTCGGCGTTCGCCAAGGCTGACGACGTACTGGCCGGTGCCGTTCGCGGTATCTCCGACATCATCAAGCGCCCGGGCATGATCAACGTCGACTTCGCCGACGTGCGTACCGTGATGAGCGAGATGGGCATGGCCATGATGGGTACCGGCTGTGCCAGCGGTCCTAACCGTGCACGTGAAGCGACCGAGGCAGCCATCCGCAACCCGCTGCTCGAAGACGTCAACCTGCAGGGCGCTCGCGGCATCCTGGTGAACATCACCGCAGGTCCTGACCTGTCGCTGGGTGAGTACTCGGACGTCGGTAGCATCATCGAGGCCTTCGCATCCGATCACGCCATGGTCAAGGTCGGTACCGTTATCGATCCGGACATGCGCGACGAGCTGCACGTTACTGTGGTTGCCACTGGCCTGGGTGCGAAAATCGAGAAGCCGGTCAAGGTTATCGACAACACCATGCAGACCGCTGCGGCGCAGACCCCGGCTCCGGCCCCTGTACGCAACGAGTCGTCGGTTAACTACCGTGACCTGGAGCGTCCGACCGTGATGCGCAACCAGGCCCACGCCGGTGCTGCGGCTGCTGCAAAACTTAATCCGCAAGACGATCTGGACTACCTGGACATCCCGGCATTCCTGCGTCGTCAGGCCGATTAATGAAATTTATCAGGGGTATAAGGGTGATTGGTGTTCAGCAAAGGCCGGGTCTGGTATTATCCTCAGCCTTTGTTGATACCAGTTCGCAATTTGCGCTGAAGCGGCCAATGCCATGATTAAACAACGCACCCTGAAGAATATTATCCGTGCCACAGGTGTCGGCCTGCACTCCGGGGAAAAGGTTTACCTGACCCTCAAACCTGCACCTGTGGATACCGGCATCGTATTTCGCCGTGCCGACCTCGACCCCGTGGTGGAAATTCCCGCCCGCGCGGCCAACGTCGGCGAGACCACCATGTCGACGACACTGGTCAACGGCGATACCAAGGTAGACACGGTTGAGCACTTGCTCTCGGCCATGGCTGGCCTGGGCATCGATAACGCCTACGTCGAGCTCTCCGCGTCCGAAGTGCCGATCATGGACGGTAGCGCTGGGCCCTTTGTATTCCTGATTCAATCTGCCGGCCTGGAAGAACAGGACGCAGCCAAGAAGTTCATCCGCATCCTGCGCGAAGTGACAGTGGAAGACGGCGACAAGCGCGCTACTTTCCTGCCATTCGACGGGTTCAAGGTGAGTTTCGAGATCGATTTCGATCACCCGGTGTTCCGCAACCGGACCCAAAGCGCCAGCGTGGACTTTTCCAGCACCTCGTTTGTGAAGGAAGTCAGCCGCGCCCGTACCTTCGGGTTCATGAGTGACATCGAGTACCTGCGCAAGCACAACCTCGCACTCGGTGGCAGTGTGGAAAACGCCATCGTGGTCGACAAGGACGGCGTGCTCAACGAAGACGGTCTTCGCTACGAAGACGAATTCGTCAAGCACAAGATCCTCGACGCCATCGGCGACCTCTACCTGCTGGGCAACAGCCTGATCGGCGAGTTCAAGGGCTACAAGTCCGGACACGCGCTGAACAACCAGCTGCTGCGCAAGCTGATCGAGGAAACAGACGCCTGGGAAGTGGTGACTTTCGAAGATGCCAGCACGGCACCGATCTCTTACATGCGTCCGGTTGCGGCAGTGTAAGTACGAACACTCTCTTCTTTAGTTTTTTTCGGCCACCTTCGGGTGGCCTTTTTTATGCCTGTTGCCCCTGTAGGAGCGGGCATGCCCCGCGATAGCAGGCGCATCGGGGGCAAGTCGAGTCATACCCTCAAGAGTCCGCCGCATCCTTATCCCGCGCATGGCTGGCCAACCGCTCCAGCGCCGCCCGCAGCTTCGGATCGCTGATGCCTTCAGCCGTCGCCTGAATACTTTCGGCCGCCCGGCTCGACAGGTCGGCGGTGTGCCCGGCCGCGCGGCTCTGGGTGGTCGGTGGCTGTACCTTGAACACAATCCGCGTCAGGCTGGCAAAGGCTTCCAGGGTCTGCAACTGGCGTTGCAGGCGTTTTTGCTGGTAACGCAGGCGGGTGGCCCAGTGGCCGTCGGTGACGATCAACAACAGCGTGCCCTCGCGCCAGGAAGCGAGGTGGCAATGTTCGCGGGCCGCCGGCTGCAGCTGGCTGTCGAGCAGCTTCTGCAGTTGCGCCAGGCGCTGGGCCTGGCTGAACAGGGCTTTGAGCGGCCGGGCTTCGCGCAGAAGGACAGCGGGAGCGCGGGCTGGCGAGGGGCAAAAAGCCATGAAGGGACACCTGAAGTTACAGAGCTGCCATCTTAGCAGATCGCCACAGGCAGGCCCTGTTTGCGCTGCGAGGGTAAAACTTCATGTTGCAATGGCTTGAAGTTGGCGAAAAAGGCCTTATTTTATACCATGCCCCGTCAAAGCGCTGTGCCAGCATCGTGGAAATCCGCCACTTTCCTCACCATCGTTTCCGGGTAGAATGCTCGTTCGCATGCGGCCATTAGGGCTGCACGGGCGACTTACGGGGCCGCCCTCCATCCCCACGTGTGGAAGATCCTGCCGATATGTTTGCGCCTTTGTTAAAAAAACTTTTTGGAAGCAAGAACGAGCGTGAAGTCAAACGCATGCTCAAGACGGTACAGATCGTCAATGCCTTCGAAGAGCAGATGGTGGCCCTCTCGGACGAGCAGCTGCGCGCCAAGACCGCAGCGTTCAAAGAGCGCCTGGCCAAAGGCGAGACCCTCGACCAGCTGTTGCCTGAAGCCTTCGCGGTCGCCCGTGAAGCGGGCAAGCGGGTCATGGGCATGCGTCACTTCGATGTGCAGCTGATCGGCGGCATGACCTTGCACGAAGGCATGATCGCAGAAATGCGTACCGGTGAAGGCAAGACCTTGGTCGCAACCCTGGGCGTGTACCTCAATGCCTTGTCGGGCAAAGGTGTGCACGTGGTCACGGTGAACGACTACCTGGCCCGCCGCGACGCCAACTGGATGCGTCCGCTGTACGAATTCCTCGGCCTGACCGTCGGTGTCGTCACACCGTTCCAGCCGCCGGAAGAGAAGCGCATTGCCTACGCCGCCGACATCACCTACGGCACCAACAACGAATTCGGTTTCGACTACCTGCGCGACAACATGGCCTTCAGCATGGAAGAGAAATTCCAGCGCGAGCTGAATTTCGCCGTGATCGACGAAGTCGACTCCATTCTCATCGATGAAGCCCGTACCCCGCTGATCATCTCCGGCCAGGCCGAAGACAGCTCCAAGCTGTACATCGAGATCAACAAGCTGATCCCGCGCCTCAAGCAGCACATCGAGGAAGTCGAGGGCCAGGTTACCCAGGAAGGCCACTACAGCATCGACGAGAAGAGCCGTCAGGTTGAACTCAACGAAGCCGGCCACCAGTTCATCGAAGAGATGCTCACCCAGGTCGGCCTGCTGGCCGAGGGCGAGAGCCTCTACTCGGCGCACAACCTGGGCCTGCTGACCCACGTCTACGCCGGCCTGCGCGCGCACAAGCTGTTCCATCGCAACATCGAGTACATCGTCCAGGACGGCCAGATCCTGCTGATCGACGAACACACCGGGCGTACCATGCCGGGCCGTCGTCTGTCCGAAGGCCTGCACCAGGCGATCGAAGCGAAAGAGAACCTGAACATTCAGGCCGAGAGCCAGACCCTGGCCTCGACCACCTTCCAGAACTACTTCCGCCTGTACAACAAACTGTCGGGCATGACCGGTACCGCCGACACCGAAGCGTTCGAGTTCCAGTCGATCTACGGCCTCAACGTGATGGTGATCCCGCCGAACAAGCCGTTGGCCCGTAAGGACTTCAACGACCTGGTGTACCTGACCGCCGACGAGAAGTACCAGGCGATCATCGCCGACATCAAGGAAAGCATGACCCAGGGCCGTCCGGTCCTGGTGGGCACCGCGACCATCGAAACCTCCGAGCACATGTCCAACTTGCTGCAGAAGGAAGGCATCGATCACAAGGTCCTGAACGCCAAGTACCACGAAAAAGAAGCCGAGATCATTGCCCAGGCCGGTCGCCCGGGTGCGCTGACCATCGCCACCAACATGGCCGGTCGCGGTACCGACATCCTCCTGGGCGGTAACTGGGAAGTCGAAGTCGCCGCCATGGACAGCCCGACCGCCGAGCAGGTCGCGCAGATCAAGGCCGACTGGCAGAAGCGTCACCAGCAGGTGATCGAGTCCGGTGGCCTGCACGTGATTGCTTCCGAGCGTCACGAATCGCGCCGTATCGACAACCAGCTGCGTGGCCGTTCCGGTCGTCAGGGTGACCCGGGTTCGAGCCGTTTCTACCTGTCGCTGGAAGACAGCCTGATGCGTATCTTCGCCTCTGACCGGGTGAAGAACTTCATGAAGGCCCTGGGCATGCAGTCCGGTGAAGCCATCGAACACCGCATGGTCACCAACGCCATCGAAAAAGCCCAGCGCAAGGTCGAAGGCCGCAACTTCGACATTCGCAAGCAGTTGCTCGAATTCGACGACGTCGCCAACGAACAGCGTAAAGTCATCTACCACATGCGTAACAGCCTGCTGGCAGCCGACAACATTGGCGACACCATCGCCGACTTCCGCCAGGAAGTGCTCGACGTCACCGTCGCCCAGCACATTCCGCCGCAATCGCTGCCCGAGCAGTGGGACGTGGCCGGCCTGGAAGCGGCCCTGGCCAGCGATTTCGGGGTCAAGCTGCCGATTCAGCAATGGCTCGACGAAGACGACCACCTGTACGAAGAAACCCTGCGTGCCAAGCTCATGACCGAGCTGCTGGCGGCCTACAACGAGAAGGAAGAGCAGGCCAGCGCCGAAGCCCTGCGTACCTTCGAGAAGCAGATCCTGCTGCGTGTGCTCGACGACCTGTGGAAAGACCACCTGTCGACCATGGACCATCTGCGCCACGGTATCCACCTGCGCGGCTATGCGCAGAAGAACCCGAAGCAGGAGTACAAGCGCGAGTCGTTCAACCTGTTCCAGGAGCTGCTCGATTCGATCAAGCGCGACACCATCCGCGTGCTCTCGCACGTTCAGGTGCGCCGCGAAGATCCGGTCGAGGAAGAGGCCCGTCTGCGCCGCGAAGCCGAAGAGCTGGCTGCGCGCATGCAGTTCCAGCACGCCGAGGCCCCGGGCCTTGAAGCTGAACCGCAGGAAGACGGTGCTGACGTTGCCGTGGCCGCCGCGCCTGTGCGCAACGAGCAGAAGCTGGGCCGCAACGAGCCATGCTGGTGCGGTTCGGGCAAGAAGTTCAAGCAGTGCCACGGCAAGATCGACTGATCATCACGCCGTAGTACCTCGCTGACATCTGAACACCGCGCCGCGACTGGTCCTGACCGTCGCGGCGTTGTTCCATCTCAAGCGCCGGTAATCTCGTCCCGGTGCCTTTTTTCTAGGAGCGCTTTCATGGCTGTTGGTCTTGGTCCTTTGCCAACGTTGCACCCGGTTCCAGGTTTCGAACTCGGCATCGCCTCTGCGGGCATCAAGCGCCCCGGGCGCAAGGACGTGGTGGTAATGCGCTGCGCCGAAGGCTCCAGCGTCGCCGGCGTGTTTACCCTGAACGCCTTTTGCGCCGCCCCGGTGATCCTCGCCAAACAGCGCGTACAGGGTACCGTGCGCTACCTGCTGACCAACACCGGCAACGCCAACGCCGGCACCGGCGCGCCAGGCCTGGCTGCGGCCGAGCGCACCTGCGCCAAGCTGGCCGAGCTGACTGGCGTCGACGCCAGTGCCGTGCTGCCATTCTCCACCGGCGTGATCGGCGAGCCGCTGCCGGTCGAGAAGATCGAAGGCGCCCTGCAGGCAGCCATCGATGACTTGTCGGAAAACAACTGGGCCGCTGCCGCCACCGGCATCATGACCACCGACACCCTGCCTAAAGGCGCCAGCCGCCAGTTCCAGCATGACGGCGTGACCATCACCGTCACCGGCATCAGCAAAGGCGCGGGCATGATCCGCCCGAACATGGCGACCATGCTCGGTTACATCGCCACCGACGCCAAGGTGGCCCCGGCGGTGCTCAAGGACCTGATCCTCGACGGCGCCAACAAGTCGTTCAACCGAATTACCATCGACGGCGATACCTCCACCAACGACTGCTGCATGCTGATTGCCACCGGCAAGGCCGATGTCGCCGAAGTCAGCGAAGCCAGTGGCCCGCTGTTCGAAGCGCTGAAAAAAGCCGTGTTCGAAGTGTGCATGGAAGTCGCCCAGGCCATCGTCCGCGACGGCGAAGGTGCGACCAAATTCGTCACTGTTGAAGTCAACGGCGGCGGCAACCATCAGGAGTGCCTGGACGTCGGCTATGCCGTGGCTCACTCGCCGCTGATCAAGACCGCACTGTTCGCCTCCGACCCGAACTGGGGCCGGATCCTCGCCGCGGTCGGCCGGGCCGGTGTACCGGACCTGGACGTCAGCCTGATCGACGTCTACCTGGGTGATGTGTGCATCGCCAGCCAGGGCGGGCGCAGCGCCAGCTACACCGAAGCCCAGGGCTCGGCAGTCATGGCCCGTGAAGAAATCACCATCCGTATCGAGCTGGGCCGTGGCCAGTGCAGCGAAACCATCTGGACCACCGACCTGTCCCACGAGTACGTGAAAATCAACGCTGAATACCGTACTTAACCTCATCGCCGGGCAAGCCCGCTCCTACCAAACCTGTAGGAGCGGGCTTGCCCCGCGAAAAGCCCCTGATGGAGCCGAACCATGAGCTACCACCTGATCATCGGCGACAAGCTGTACTCCTCCTGGTCGCTGCGCGCCGCCCTGGCCCTTGAGCTGGCCGGTGCTACTTACGATGAAACCCTGATCAAGCTCAACCAGCCTGACACCCGCCAGCGCCTGCTCGAGCATTCGCCCACCGCCAAGGTACCGCTGCTCAAGAGCGAGCACGGGGTGATTGCCGACTCCCTGGCGATTGCCGAATACCTGGCCGAGCGTCACCCGCAAGCCAACCTCTGGCCTACCGACGTCGCTGCCCGTGCCCAGGCCCGTTCTGCTTGCGCGCAGATGCACAGCGGCTTCTTCGCCCTGCGTGGCAACATGCCGTTCGACCTTTCTCGCGATCAAGCGCTGGAAAGCATGCCGCTGGACGTGCAGGTCGATATCGACCGCATCGTCGCGCTGTGGTCCGAATGCCGCCTGGCAGCCAAAGAGGCTGGCCCTTACCTGTTCGGCAGCCTGAGCCTGGCCGATGCCTTCTTTGCCCCGATCGCCGTGCGCCTGCGCACCTACCGGGTCGAAGTGCCGGCAGATGCGGCGGCCTATATCGAGACCATCTACCAGTGGCCAGCCTTCCAGGCCTGGCAACAAGCTGGCCTGGCGGAGCGTGAAGGGTGAAACGTGTGCATGTAGCCGCCGCGGTCATCCGCGGCACCGACGGACGCATCCTGATTGCCCGCCGCGCTGACAGCCAGCACCAGGGCGGCCTGTGGGAATTTCCCGGTGGCAAGGTCGAAGACGGCGAAGCGGTCGAAGTGGCCCTGGCTCGTGAGTTGCACGAAGAGCTGGGCATCGTTGTCACTGCGGCGCGGCCGCTGATCAAGGTCAAGCACGATTACCCGGACAAACAGGTACTGCTGGATGTCTGGGACGTTAACGGCTTTAGCGGCGAACCCCATGGCGCCGAAGGCCAGCCGCTGGCCTGGGTGACTGCGCGGGAGTTGCCGGACTACGACTTCCCTGAAGCCAACCAGCCAATCGTTGCCGCCGCGCGTTTGCCAGGGCAATACCTGATTACTCCCGAGGGGCTGGAAGTCCCGCAGATGTTGCGAGGCATCCAGAAGGCCATTGCCGACGGAATCAAGCTGGTACAACTGCGTGCGCCGAACATGTACGACCCCAAATACCGCGATGTCGCGGTGGATGCGGTCGGTCTGTGCGCGGGCAAGGCGCAGTTGATGCTCAAGGGCCCGCTGGAATGGCTGGGCGACTTCCCGGCGGCCGGTTGGCACCTGACCTCTGAGCAGCTGCGCAAGTACGCCAGCAAAGGCCGGCCGTTCCCCAGGCAGCGCTGGCTGGCGGCGTCGTGTCATAACGCTGAAGAACTGGCACTGGCCGAGCAGATGGGCGTGGATTTCGTCACCCTGTCACCGGTGCAGGCGACCCAGACCCATCCGGATGCCGTGCCACTGGGCTGGGACCAGGCGCAGCAACTGATCGAAGGCTTCAGCAAGCCTGTGTATCTGCTTGGTGGTGTGGGCGCTGCCGAGCAGGAAAAGGCCTGGCAGCATGGCGCTCAGGGTGTGGCGGGGATCCGCGCGTTCTGGCCTGAGCTCTGAATTGATCGCGGGGCAAGTCCGCTCCTACAGGATCGCCACCTGTAGGAGCGGGCTTGACCCGCGATGAGGCCCTCAGGGTTTGGCCGCAGCCTGCCACAACACCTCGGCCACTCCCTGACGCCGTGCTATCAAGCGTGCCGCGACAAACAGCAAATCCGACAACCGATTGATATACGCCAGGCCCACCCCGGCCAGCGGCTCGATGCTGTTCAACTGCTGGCAGCGCCGCTCGGCACTGCGGGCCAGGCTGCGGCACACGTGGGCCTGGGCGATCAGCGCCGAACCACTGGGCAGAATGAAGTTCTCCAGCGGCCCCAGCTCTTCGTTCCAGCGGTCGATCGCCGCCTCCAGGCGCTCCACTTCAGCGCTGTTCAGTGCTTGATACGCCGGCATCGCCAGTTCCCCGCCCAGATCGAACAGCCGGTGCTGACAAGGTGCGAGTACCTCAGTGAGCTCATCCAGCCGCTGTTCGGCCAACCCGGCCAGTAACAGGCCCAACTGGCTGTTGAGGCTGTCGACCTCGCCAATCGCTTCGATTCGCGGATGGTCCTTTGGCACGCGGCGGCCATCGCCCAGCCCGGTTTCACCTTTGTCGCCGGTGCGGGTGTAAATCTTCGACAAACGAAAACCCATGCTCAAGACTCCGTTTTGCTTGGGGCAAGCGGCAGGCGCAAGGTGAAGCAAGTACCCTGGCCCGGTGCCGATTGCACTTCCATCTGCCCCTTGTGATTGTTGGTGATGATGAAATACGACACCGACAGGCCCAGGCCCGTGCCCTGGCCGATTTCCTTGGTGGTGAAGAACGGCTCGAAGGTGCGTTTGCGCACCGCTTCGGGCATGCCGATGCCGTTGTCCTCGACCTGGATCTCCGCCCACGGCGGGTTGAGCCGGGTGCGCAGGGTGATGCGCCCGGGCTCACTGTCGTCGTGGCGCAGGTGAATGGCCTGGGCGGCGTTTTTCAGCAGGTTGAGCAACACCTGTTCCAGTTCGTTGGCGGTGCACGGCACCGGGCCCAGGTTGGGGTCGAACTGGCGGACGATGGCCTGGCCCTTGAAGTCGAAGCCGATGGTCAGGTCAAAGTCGTTGCCGGCAATTTCCACCGCCTGGTCGATCAGCGCTGGCAAATCGCAAGGCGCCAACTGGCGGTTGCTGCGCCGGCTGAAGCTGAGCATGTGGGTCACTATTTTTGCCGCGCGGGCGCCGGCCTGCTGGATGCCGTCGAGCAACTGCGGCACTTCGCGGCTTTGCAGGTAGCGGTTGACGGTCGGCAGGTCGATGCCGATCTCGTCGGCCTGTTCGAGGTTCCTGGCAAGGTCCGGCGATAGCCGCCGGCGAATGTTCTGCACGTTGTGCAGGATGGCGCCCAGCGGGTTGTTGATCTCGTGGGCCATGCCCGCCGCCAGGCCGCCGACCGAGAGCATCTTCTCCGACTGCACCATCATCTCTTCCAGCGACAGGCGCTGGGTGATGTCGTCGATGCGGATCACCACGCCGCGGCCGCCACCGCCCATCAGCGGGTAAAAGGTCAGGGCATAGTGGCGGGCGTCGTCGTCCTTGGTCCAGGTTACCCGCTCGATCTTCGCCACCCGGTGCTTCTCGACGCTCTCCTTGAGCTGCGGCAAAAACGGCTTGAGGGGTTCGAAGGCAAGGAAGATCGGCTGGTTCAGCGCTTCGTCTAGCGGCGTTCCAGAGAGCGCACTGGCTTCCTGGTTCCACTGGGTGACATAGAGCTGCTCATCGAGGGCGATCAGCGCCGAGGGCATGGAGTCGATGATGCTGTTGAGATAGTTCTGAAAACCGGTGAGTTTTTTCTCGATCTTGCTGCGCACCTGGACTTCCAGCTCCAGCTTGCGGTTGGTATGACGGGTTTCTTCGGCCAGGCCCTGGGCCTGGTCGTAGGCGTCCTGGAATTCGTCGCGGGTGCGCTTGAGCTGCTGCTCGCGGGCTTCGATGCGCGAGAGCATGGTGTTGAAGGCGTCGGCCAGGCTGCCGATCTCGTCATCGTTGCCGCGCTTGGCGCGCAGGGCGTAGTTTTCTTCGCGGGTGACCTGGCGCGAGAGTTCTTCAAGCTGGTAGATCGGCTGGGTGATCAGGCGTTTGATCTGCCGGGCGATGATCATCCACAGCAGGATGCTGAACACCAGGATGCCCAGGCTGGCGGTCAGGGTGCCGGTGTAGAAGGCCATCGGCAGCTCGCTGCTGGCCACCAGCAGCAGATGGCCGGGCGGGCCGCCCGCGCGCGGCAGGCTCACCAGTTGCGTGCTGCGAAATTCGGTCAGGCGCCAGTTGTCGATGTTGCGGTAGCGCTTGGGCAACGGCAGGGCTTCGCCGTGCTGCAATTGCGCAAGTATCTTGCCGTCGCTGCCGTACAGGGCGGCGGCGCGCAGCGGGGTGTAGCTGTCGAGTTCCTTGAGCAGGGCCTTGGCGGCCTCCGGCGAATCGCTGGCCTGTTGTGCCAGTTGCGGGTTGGACACCAGCCGGCCAATGGTCTGCAGGGCCTGCGGGGCCATGCTCTCCTGGGAAATCCAGTAGGCGGCGCTGATAAAAGTCAGGTTGGCCACCAGCAGGATAGTGATCAGCAGCACCAGCAGGGCGGCCAGCAACTTCTGGCCGACCGGCAGGTTCTCCAGGCGTTCGCGCAAAGTCATGTGAAAGGCGTAGTCCCGGTCTGTAGGTGAAGGGGCAGGGTAGCGCCGTGCTCAGTCGCTGGGCAATCCGCGCGTGTTCAGGTGTTCGACCAGGCGCCGGTACAGCCGTTCCAGGTGCGGCAGCTGCCGGCCGTGGCGGCTGGCGGTGCGGCAGGCATGGCCGAGCAGGTAGTGGATTTCGGTGCGCCGGCCGTGGCGAACATCCTGGTACATGGAAGAGTAGTTGGCCGCCGTGGCATGGATCACCCGTTCCACTTCATCGACCAGGCCCTCGGCCGCTTGCGGCTGGCCGCAGTATTGCAGCAGCTCGGCAAGTTCGGCGCACAGGGTCGCGACTTCGCACTGATGCGCCTGCAGGCCGCCATTGCGACAGTCATGCAGCACGGTCAGCGGGTTGATCGCACAATTGAGCGCCAGCTTGCGCCACAGGCGGGTGAGGATGTCCGGGGTCCACTGGTGGGGAATGCCGGCTTCGCTCAGGTCATCGAGCCAGTCCGGGGCGCCGGGGTTGGCCGGATCGCCCAGCCAGTTGAAGCCGTGCCCGGCGAAATTCACCTGCCAGTCCTGCTCGCGGAACGCGCCTTCGGTGCTCGAGGCGGACACGCAGCGGGCGTGGGGTACGCGGTTGGCCACAGCTTCCTGGCTGCCCAGACCGTTCTGCAGCAGGATCAGCTCGGCATCTTTAGCCAGGCGCGGCGCCAGTTGCGCCACCGCCTGTTCGGCGTCGTAGGCCTTGCAGGCCACCAGCAAGCGGTGGATCGGCGTGTGGTCGTCGGCCAGTTGTGCGGGGATCGCCTGTAACTGCGCCTTGCCCTGTTCAACCAGGGTCAGGCCGCCTGCGGCTTCATAGGCCTGCAGCCGCGCCTTGTCGCGCAGGATCAGCCGGACCGGTTTGCCGGCGCGGGCCAGCCGGCAGGCCCAGAGGCTGCCCAGACTGCCGGCGCCGAGAATATGCCAGGTGCTGCTCATCAGCGTTTCGCAACCGTTATAATGATCCGGTATTTTAACCGTCAAACCCTGCGCGCTCCATCGCGCTCTTTCAGCAGAGCCGCGAGGGTGCCTTTATTTTTTGGAGAAAAGGTATGCCGTCGTTCGACGTGGTATCGGAACTGGACAAGCACGAAGTCACCAACGCCGTGGAAAACGCGGTCAAGGACCTGGACCGTCGCTATGACCTCAAGGGCAAGGGCAGCTTCGAGTTCAAGGAAAAGGAACTGACCGTCAACCTGACCGCCGAGGCCGAGTTCCAGCTCGAAGCGATGATCGAGATCCTCAAGCTGGCCCTGGTCAAGCGCAAGATCGACGTGCAGTGCCTGGAAGTGAAGGACGCCTTCGCTTCGGGCAAGGTCATGAAGCAGGAAGCGGTGCTCAAAGAGGGTATCGATAAAGAACTGGCGAAGAAGATCGTCGCCCACATCAAGGACGCCAAGCTCAAGGTCCAGGCCGCCATCCAGGGCGAGCAGGTGCGCGTCACCGGCAAGAAGCGCGACGACCTGCAAGAAGCGATCGCCGCCCTGCGCGCCAAAGAGTTCGGCATGCCCCTGCAGTTCAACAATTTCCGCGACTGAAGTCGCGGAGCCCGGAACCTTGGCGCCTTTTTGGCGTCCGAGGGCCGAGGTGCCGCTGAAACGTTTGCGGCAGGTCTTTTTCAGCTCTTTGCCGCTCGGCATCAGGAGAACATACGATGGATTTCAACGCTGAGGTCGACCAGCTGGTCAAGGCTTCGCAAACCTGGCTTCCGCTGATCATGGAATACGGCAGCCGCCTGTTGCTGGCGCTGCTGACCCTGGCCATCGGCTGGTGGCTGATCAACAAAGTCACTTTCCGCCTGGGCAAACTGCTGGCCCTGCGCAATGCCGACCAGGCCCTGCAAGGCTTCATCAGCAGCCTGGCCAACATCATCCTGAAGATCCTGCTGATTGTCAGCGTGGCCTCGATGATCGGCATCGAAACCACCTCCTTCGTCGCCGCCATCGGTGCCGCAGGCCTGGCCATCGGCCTGGCGCTGCAGGGCAGCCTGGCCAACTTCGCCGGTGGCGTATTGATTTTGCTGTTCCGCCCGTTCCGCATCGGTGACTGGATCGAAGCCCAGGGGGTTGCGGGTACCGTCGACAGCATCCAGATCTTCCACACCGTGCTGCGCACCGGCGACAACAAGACCGTGATCCTGCCTAATGGCAGCCTGTCCAACGGCATCATCACCAACACCAACCGCCAGCCGACGCGCAAGGTGGTGTTCGATGTGGGCGTGGACTACGACGCCGACCTGCAAAAGGCCCGCAACGTGCTGCTGGAACTGGCCCAGGACCCGCGGGTGCACCAGGACCCGGCGCCACAGGCAGTGATTTCGACCCTGGGCGACAGCTCGATCACGGTATCGCTGCGCATCTGGGTCAACACCGCCGACTACTGGGACGTGCTGTTCATGCTCAACGAGCATGCCCGTGACCGCCTCAAGGCCGAAGGCATCGACATTCCCTTTCCGCAGCGGGTAATCCGCGTGGTGCAGGAAGCGGCGGTGCAGTAACGACCGACGCCATCGCGGGGCAAGCCCGCTCCTGCACAATGCTGCAGGAGCGGGCTTGCCCCGCGATGCTTTCAGCAGTCATTACACTTGTTCACGTCTTCGCGCTACCTGCGCCCGGTGCTTTCTGGCATATAGGCTCGCTTACTTCTGTTTGCCCGGTCTTATCATGCTTACCCCCCTGATCAACATCACGCCGTTGCGGGCGTTTTGTTTCGCCATGACCCTGGCGCTGTTCGAACTGCTCACTTACCTCGCCAGTGACGTGGTAATGCCGGCGATGCCGGTGGTGGTCGGTGACCTGAACGCCAGCCCCGAATTCATTCCCCACGCGCTGAACCTCTACCTGCTTGGCGGCGTTGTCCTGCAATGGCTGATCGGCCCGCTGGCCGACCGTTACGGGCGGCGACCGCTGCTGCTGGGTGGCTGCGCGTTCTTCTGCCTGGCCTGCATCGCTACCTTCTGGGTGCAGGGCATCGAGTTGTTCAACCTGCTGCGCCTGCTGCAGGGCATCGGCCTGGGCTTTGTCGTGACCGTCAGCTACCCGGCGCTCAACGAGGCGTTCAGCGAGGCCGACGCGGTGCGGATGATGGCCTTGCTGGCCAATATTGCCTTGCTCTCGCCGCTGCTCGGGCCATTGGTCGGCACCCTGCTGCTGGAGTGGGTGTCCTGGCGCTGGCTGTTCGTGCTGTTCGGCGCGGCGGCGGTGCTGGCCTGGTTTGCCCTGTATCGGTTCATGCCGGAAACCCTTGGCGTCGAGCGCCGCGACGGCTCGCGCCTGGCGTTCCAGCCGATCCACTTGTTGCCGTTGCTGGCCGGCTACGGGCAACTATTGGCCAACCGCCGCTTTGTCGCCGGCAGTGCCGCCCTGGGCCTGGTCGGCTTGCCGCTGATCGGCTGGATCGGCCTGTCGCCGGTGCTGCTGATCCATGACGAGGGCCTGAGCACCCTGGATTACGCCCTGTGGCAATTGCCAGTGTTCGGCGGGTTGATCCTCGGCAACCTGATCATCAACCGCATCGCCGACCGCTACGCGCTGACTACCCTGGTACGGCGGGCGCTGTGGCCGTTCCTGATCGGTTTGCTGGGCATGATGCTCGGCACCTGGCTGCTGCCTTCGGTGCTGAGCCTGGTGGCCGGCCTGTCGGTGTACGCCCTGGGCCTGGGCATCGCCAACGCGGTGCTGTACCGCATGACGCTGTTTTCCAGCGAGCAGAGCAAGGGCCTGGTGTCGGCGATGCTGGGGATGATCACCATTGCCCTGCTGGGCCTTGGCGGGGCGTTGCTGGCGATGCTCGGCGCGGGTGCCAGCCTGGTGCACTTCGCCCTGGCGGCGGGCGCTGCGGGGATTCTTGCGCTATGGCCGCTGAGGGTCGTTCTGAGCGCTTCCAGCAACCTGCCAGAGGCTATCCCGGAGTAATCCCGGCGATAGCCTCAGCGCGGTTCAGGGGCGTTCTGCAACCTGATGCTCGACCGGCTCTGGCTTGCCGCGCTCCTGACGCCATTGCAGGGCGATCAGGATCAGGGTCGGCACGCCGAGCAGGGCGGTGATCAGGAAGAAGTCGTGGTAGCCGAACTTCTCGACCATGACCCCTGAATAGCCGCCGATCAGCCGCGGCAACAGCAGCATGATCGAGCTGAGCAGGGCGTACTGGGTCGCCGAGAACTTCAGGTTGGTCAGGCTCGACAGGTAGGCGACAAACGCCGAGGTGGCCAGGCCCGAGCTGAAGTTGTCCAGCGAGATGGTGACGATCAGCATCTGCAGGTTGGCGCCCATGTCGGCGAGCATCAGGAACAGGATGTTGGTCGCCGCCGACGCCACGCCGCCGATGAACAGGATCGGCAAGATGCCGAAGCGCACAATCAGCAAGCCGCCGAAACCGGCACCCACCAGGGTCATGATCAGGCCGAAGATCTTGCTGACGCTGGCGATCTGGTCCTTGGTGAAGCCCTGGTCGATGTAGAACACGTTGGCCATTACGCCCATCACCGTGTCGGACATCCGGTAGGTGGCGATCAACCCGAGCAGCAGCAGGGCCTGCCAGCGATAGCGGGTGATGAAGTCGTTGACCGGCGTCAGCACCGGTGCCAGGCCGCGGCGGCCCATGGACGACAGGCACAGGGCGGTGAGGGTGATATAGAGGATTGCGCGCAGGAAGGCGCGGTCTTCGAGCAGCAAGTCGAGCAGGCTCACGCCTTCGAACAGCACGCTGGCGAAATCGGTGTTGTACAGCTGGGTGAAGGTAGCCGGTACCGACACCAGCAGGATGATCAGCACGAACACCGACACCAGCTGGTGGGCCAGGCCGTAGCGCGCCGCCGACAGCTGGGTGCGCAGTGGCACCGGCGGTTCGCGCATCAGCAGGGTGGTGATCAGCGCCGGCAGCATCATCACGCCGAACAGCACGTAGGTGCCGGTCCAGGCCTTGTGCAGGTAGCTGAAGCCGGTTGAGCCGAAGCCTTCGGCGAAGAACAAGGCACCGGCGGTAGCCAGCAGCGCGGCAACCCGGTAGCCGGCCATGTAGCTGGCGGCCAGCGCGGCCTGGCGCTGGTCATCGGCGATTTCCAGGCGGTAGGCGTCGACAGCAATGTCCTGGGTGGCCGAGGCAAAGGCCACCAGCACCGCCAGGGCAATCAGCCAGGACAGGTGCTTTTGCGGGTCGCAGAAGCCCATGCCGATCAGGCCGATAACCACCAGGATTTGCGACAGCACCAGCCAGGAGCGGCGGCGCCCGAGTTTGCCGAGCAACGGCAGGCGCCATTGGTCGAGCAGCGGCGACCACACCCATTTGAAGGCATAGGCCAGGCCGATCAGGCTGGCATAGCCGATGGTTTCACGGGCCACGCCGGCCTCGCGCAGCCATACCGACAGGGTCGAAAACACCAGCATGTAAGGCAGGCCGGCGGCAAAGCCGAGCAACAACAGCACCAGTGTCGACGGGCTGGCATAGGCAGCGAGCGCAGCGCGCCAGGTTTTACGGGGCATGGGCCAACATCTGCCTCAAGTTTACGAAAACAAAGCGCGCACTCTAACCGCTGTGCTCCATCGGGCGCCAGCCATGGCGCAACATATCCACACGATTATTGTGCAAGGTGATGCCTTCTGCGCGCAGCCGGGCCCGCTGTTCATCGCCTGAAGGGGTGCCCAGGGCCAGGCTCAGGCGTCCGCCGGCGCCCAGCACCCGGTGCCAGGGCAACTGGGTATCGCTGGGCAACTGGCTGAGGGTACGCCCGACCCAGCGCGCCGCACGGCCTAAACCTGCCAGTTGCGCCAGTTCGCCGTAGCTGATCACCTTGCCCGCGGGCACCTGGCCAAGCACCAGGTAGAGTGCCATTCGTCGGGCTTCGGCGCTTTCGGTCGGATCGCCGGGAATCCCGTTCATCGCGGGATTCGCTTATTGCGCGCTGCACGCGCAGGTTTGTTCGAGCAAATAAGAATTGAACTCATCGACATGGGGCAGGTCAGTCCTTGCTCTGATGGCGGGTATCTGGATAATGCCCGACTTTTTTCGCGAACCCGAGTCCGTTGCCGCTTATGTTTCCTAGAGCCTTGTTGTGCGTTGCCCTCGCTGCTGCCTGTTCCCCCGCCCTTGCCGACACCGTGTGGATGAAAAACGGTGACAAGCTGAGCGGCAAGATCAAGGTTTTCGATGGCGGCAAACTGTTGCTCGAAACGCCTTATGGCGGCTCCATCGCCCTGGACTGGAAGCAGGTGCAGACCCTGGAAAGCGATCAGGAGTTGCTGGTCAAGCAAGACGCCTACAGCGGCGAAAAAGCCAAGTCGCTGCAGGCTGCCGAAGACGGCAAGGTCGTTCTGGCCAACGGCGAGGCCCCCAAGACTGTCGAACTGGCCAGCATCCAGCAGATCATGAAGCCAAAGCCTGTGGTCGAGGACCTGTCGTGGAAGGGCAATGTCGACCTGGCCATGGACTATAAGCGCGCCGAAACCGACAGCGACGACTACGACATCGACTTCAAGACCACCGCCCGTCACGGCCGCTGGCGCCATCAGGCCGAAGGCGAATACAACCGCGAAAGCAAGGACGAGGTCACCACCACCAACAACTGGAGCGCCGAATACGCGCTGGACCGCTTCATCACCGAGAAGTGGTTCTGGCAGGGCCGTCTGGAATACAAGCGTGACCACATCGAAGACCTCGCCCGCCAGCGCACCGTGGGTACCGGCCCGGGCTACCAGTTCTGGGATGACGAACTGGGCGCGTTCTCGCTCGGTTCGCTGGTCAACCGTACCGACTATGAATACGCCGACGGCGGCAAGGACAACTTCTACTCGCTGGCCATGAAGTGGGACTACAACCGCTACCTGATTGGCAAGCGCGTCGAGTTCTTCACCAACGGCGAAGTCGGCAAACCGCTGGGCGGCGTCGCCGAGTACGCTCTGGATGCCGAGGTCGGCCTGCGCTACAAGGTTACCGAGTGGGCCTCGCTCAACCTCAAGGCCGAGAAAGACATCATCAGCGGCACCCGCGACAGCGACCTGGACAAGACCCGCTATACCGCAGGTTTCGGTGTGGCCTGGTAAGCACGCTGGCAACACCGAGCGATAATGATTATTTTGTCGGTTAACTAGCCTGGGCGTGCGCGCATGCACGCTCGGCATTACGACGATTATCGAGCGGGGAGTCATACAGTGAGCGCTAAAGCCGCAACACAGGCACGGGAGCTGCTGCTCAAGGAATACCGCGGGGTGCTGTCGACCCATTCCAAATCGATGCCGGGCTTTCCGTTCGGATCGGTGGTGCCCTATTGCCTGGATGCCGACGGCAATCCGCTGATCCTGATCAGCCGCATTGCCCAGCACACCCACAACCTGCAAAAAGACCCCAAGTGCTCGTTGCTGGTGGGCGAGCGCGACGCCGAGGACGTCCAGGCGGTGGGCCGCCTGACCGTGCTGGCCGAGGCGCAACAGCTGGTCGAGACCGAGGCAGTCGAAGCCGCTGCCGAGCGCTATTACCGTTACTTCCCCGAATCGGCCAACTACCATAAAGCCCACGATTTCGACTTCTGGGTGCTCAAGCCGGTGCGCCATCGCTACATCGGCGGCTTCGGCGCAATCCACTGGATCGATCACCTGAACCTGGCCAACCCCTTTGCCGGCAAGGCCGAACAGAGCATGATCGAGCACATGAACAGCGATCACGCCAACGCCATCGAGCACTACGTCCAGCTCAGCGGCCTGCCCCAGGGCGCGGCGGCGCAGATGGTCGGCATCGACAGCGAGGGCATGCACCTGCGCATTGGCCAGGCCCTGCACTGGTTGCCGTTCGCAGCGCCTTGCAATACGCCGATACAAGTGCGCGAAGCCCTGGTTTTTCTGGCCCGCGCCGATCAATGGCCTCAACGGCAAGCCGCCGAGGCTTGAAATGGCGAGGGATCGCATCCATTAAAGGTCTACTGCAAGGACATCTTGCGCAGAGGAACCGTTGATGCGTGCTTTTCTATTGCTGTTTCTGATTTTTCCGGTGCTGGAGCTGTATGTGTTTTTCAAGGTCAGCACCGCGATCGGCTTCTTTCCCGCGCTGCTGCTGATCATCGCTGGCTCCGCCCTGGGCGTGCTGGTGGTGCGGGTGGCGGGCCTGGCCACCGCCCTGCGTGCCCGCGAGAGCCTGCAGCGCGGCGAGTTGCCGGCCGAGGACATGTTCCACGGCCTGATGCTGGCGCTCGGTGGCGGCCTGCTGCTGTTGCCCGGCTTCATCAGTGACGTGATCGGCCTGGTCTGCCTGCTGCCGTTCACCCGTCGCTTGCTCGGGCGCAAGATGCGCGAGCGCGCCGAGGCCCAGGCCATGCGCCAGCGCGCCTTTGGCGATGATCCGTTCATGGCGCGGCCGGGCCAGCCCGGTGGCCACCAGCCAACGGTGATCGAAGGTGAAGTGGTCGGTCGTGAAGATCCTGCTCAGCCTAACCTGCGCAATCCACGGGACTTGTAAAGGTTACCTGTGCTTTGCCAACGGCCCCTATCGGGGCCGTTTTGCTTTGTGCAGCGCCGATCGCTAAAAATTTTCACAGCCAAGCCTTGTAATTGCTCTTGGCGACCTCATGTATGGGTCACCGCAAGGTTTCTGGTGATTTGCACCAGACATTACATGTGTGGTCCGCCCCGCGGGCTACGAGCGGCTACGCCGCAAGCATCAACCCGCCGGTGTCGATACCGGCCGATGAAAACCACAATTAGGAGAGATCGACAATGAAGCTTCGTCCTCTGCATGACCGCGTCGTTATCCGTCGCAGCGAAGAAGAATCGAAAACCGCTGGCGGTATCGTTCTGCCAGGTTCGGCCGCGGAAAAACCTAACCGTGGCGAAGTCGTCGCTGTAGGTACCGGTCGCATCCTGGACAACGGTGAAGTGCGTGCGCTGGCCGTGAAAGTGGGTGACAAGGTGGTTTTCGGCCCTTACTCGGGCAGCAACACTGTGAAAGTTGACGGCGAAGACCTGCTGGTGATGGCTGAGAACGAAATTCTCGCTGTCATCGAAGGCTGATTCCGCTGGTTTCCCGTTACTCCAAAGTATTCAAGGATTAAACGATCATGGCTGCTAAAGACGTAAAATTCGGCGACTCCGCCCGTAAGAAAATGCTCGTTGGTGTCAACGTTCTGGCTGACGCTGTAAAAGCCACCCTGGGCCCGAAAGGCCGTAACGTTGTTCTGGCCAAGAGCTTCGGCGCTCCAACCATCACCAAAGACGGTGTGTCGGTTGCCAAAGAAATCGAGCTCAAAGACGCCTTTGAAAACATGGGCGCCCAGCTGCTGAAAGACGTTGCCTCCAAGGCCAACGACGAAGCTGGTGACGGCACCACCACCGCTACCGTTCTGGCTCAGGCCATTGTTAGCGAAGGCCTGAAAGCCGTTGCTGCCGGCATGAACCCGATGGACCTCAAGCGTGGTATCGACAAAGCCACCATCGCCATCGTCAAAGAGCTGAAGTCCCTGTCCAAGCCATGCGCCGACTCCAAGGCCATCGCTCAGGTCGGCACCATCTCGGCCAACTCCGACAACTCCATCGGTGACATCATCGCCGAAGCCATGGAAAAAGTCGGTAAAGAAGGCGTGATTACCGTCGAAGAAGGCTCGGGCCTGGAAAACGAACTGTCGGTCGTAGAAGGCATGCAGTTCGACCGCGGCTACCTGTCCCCTTACTTCGTCAACAAGCCAGACACCATGGTCGCCGAGCTGGATGGCCCGCTGCTGCTGCTGGTTGACAAGAAAATCTCCAACATCCGCGAACTGCTGCCAGTTCTGGAAGCCGTTGCCAAGGCCGGCCGTCCGCTGCTGATCGTGGCTGAAGACGTCGAAGGCGAAGCGCTGGCCACCCTGGTGGTCAACAACATGCGCGGCATCGTCAAGGTTGCTGCAGTCAAGGCCCCTGGCTTCGGCGATCGCCGCAAGGCCATGCTGCAGGACATCGCCGTCCTGACCGGCGGTACCGTGATCTCCGAAGAAATCGGCCTGAGCCTGGAATCCGCTACCCTGGAGCACCTGGGTAACGCCAAGCGTGTGACCCTGTCCAAGGAAAACACCATCATCGTCGACGGCGCTGGTGTTCAAGGCGATATCGAAGCGCGCATCACCCAGATCCGCGCTCAGGTTGCCGAGACTTCCTCGGACTACGACCGTGAAAAACTGCAAGAGCGTCTGGCCAAGCTGGCTGGCGGTGTTGCCGTGATCAAGGTCGGTGCTGGCACCGAAGTCGAAATGAAAGAGAAGAAAGCCCGCGTTGAAGACGCCCTGCACGCTACCCGTGCAGCCGTCGAAGAAGGCGTGGTGCCTGGCGGTGGTGTTGCCCTGGTTCGCTCGCTGCAAGCTATCTCCGAGCTCAAAGGCGACAACGAAGACCAGAACGTCGGTATTCAGCTGCTGCGTCGCGCTGTTGAAGCGCCACTGCGTCAGATCGTTGCCAACGCCGGCGACGAGCCAAGCGTGGTTGTCGACAAGGTCAAGCAAGGTTCCGGCAACTTCGGTTACAACGCTGCGACCGGCGAGTACGGCGACATGATCGAGATGGGTATCCTCGACCCTGCCAAAGTAACCCGTTCGGCCCTGCAAGCTGCAGCTTCGATTGGCGGTCTGATGATCACCACCGAAGCCATGGTTGCTGACGCTCCAGTGGAAGCTGGTGCTGGCGGCGGCATGCCAGACATGGGCGGCATGGGTGGTATGGGTGGCATGGGCGGCATGATGTAAGCCAGCCTTACCCGCTCGATAAAAAGCCCCGCCTTGTGCGGGGCTTTTTTATGCCTGCGTTTTTACTTTGCAGCAACCAGCGCGTCCTGCTTGACCTCAACCGGCCGGCGGTACAGCACCCAGTAGTAACAGCCAAGGCTGATCAGCCAGCAAAACACCGCCGTCCATACGTTGTGCGAAAAGAAGTGCGCGCCCTGCAGCATGCGCCCCACCGAAAACAGCGTACCCAGGCCAAAGGCGAATACCAGCGCGGCCCTGGCCAGGCGCGGGCGCCGATCACGCAAAACAAAAAACAGTGCAAACAGGGTAAAACCGGTTGCCGCATGGCCGCCTGGCCAGCAGCGTCCGGGCTTGTCGGTAGCCGGGCGCGGGCTGAGCAGCTCGCTGTAGGTTTCCTTGCCACCAAACTCGCTCAGGCTCCACGGGCACTGCACCGCAGTTACTGCCTTGACCGGGGTGACAAAGCTGGTCGACAAACCCATGGCCAGCACCAGGCAACCCAGTTCCCGCCGCCAGCTGAACAGCCGCGACCAGAAGAAACTCACGGCGAAGGCGACAATCGCCAGCAAACCGAGGGCGATTACCGCCTGTTTGGCCCGGTCGTGCAGGATATCTTCGAGAAAATAGCTGTGCCGGCCGATGAACTGCCCGGCTACCGGATCGAACGCCAGCTTGGCCAGGTCCATGTCCAGCGAGGTCAGTTCCAGCAGGATCAATATGATTGCGGTAATGGCGGGAATGCCCAGGGCGATCCAGAAATTCAGCGGACGGGAGTAGGCGGGTAGTGACATGGCAAGTCCAGGCAGGTCAAAGGGGAGTCCGACCGGCAATTCTCGGGCAGCCGCCATCACCTGTCCGTGAAGGCTCGGTGAAAAAAACGTTAACCTGCAATAAAGTCGCGCCGACCTAGCCTGGCGGCGCTGATGGCCTTAAGCTGCGCCTGCCAAGCAGGCAAAAGCGTCGGACCGGAGACACCCCAATGCGAATTCTACTGGTTGAAGACAACCGCGATATCCTGGCCAACCTGGCCGACTACCTGGGCCTGAAGGGCTACACGGTGGATTGTGCCCAGGATGGCCTGTCCGGCCTGCACCTGGCCGCTACCGAGCACTACGACCTGATCGTGCTCGACATCATGCTGCCCGGCATCGACGGCTACACCCTGTGCAAGCGTCTGCGCGAAGATGCCCGGCGTGATACCCCGGTGATCATGCTCACCGCCCGAGACCAGCTCGATGACCGCTTGCAGGGTTTTCGTTCTGGCGCTGACGATTACCTGCTCAAGCCGTTCGCGCTGTCGGAGCTGGCCGCGCGCATCGAGGCAGTACTGCGCCGGGCCCAGGGCGGCGGTCGCCGGACCTTGCAGATCAGCGACCTGATCTACGACCTGGACACCCTGGAAGTGACCCGCGAAGGCAAGCTGCTCAAACTCAACCCGGTGGGCCTCAAGCTGCTGGCTGTGCTGATGCAGAAGAGCCCGCACGTACTGCGCCGCGAAGTGCTCGAAGAGGCGCTGTGGGGCGATGACTGCCCGGACAGCGACAGCCTGCGCAGCCATGTTCACCAGTTGCGCCAGGTGATCGACAAACCCTTCGAAAAACCCCTGCTGCATACCGTCCACGGCGTCGGCTATCGTCTGGCCGAGGGCCGTGATGGAGTTTAGACAGAGCCTTGCCCAGCGCATCATCATTGCTTTTGCCCTGATGAGCGCACTGGTGGCCGGGGCGTTTGCCTTTGGCATTGTTGCCACCGTGCACCTGGTCGAAGAGCGGCTGATTTCCGCGGTACTGGGCGGCGATCTGCAGCGCTTGCTGCGCATGGACAGCGTCGGCGACTGGAGCCACCGGCCACGGCCGGACCAACTGTTCTATTTCAGCGGCGGGCGCGACGAATTCGAACTGCCCAAGGATTTGCGCCATCTCGAACGAGGCTTTCACGAAGTGTTTCGCGAAGACTTGTCCTACCACGCGATGGTCGAAATCGTTGATGGCCGGCGCTATGTCCTGCTCCAGGACCAGAGCGATTTCGAAGAACGCGAGCGGGTGCTGTTCGCCGTCGTGGTGGTCGGCTTCGTGTTGAGCCTGGCGCTGGCAGTGTTCCTCGGCTGGGTTCTGGCCCGCCGGGTTATGGCGCCGGTGATCCGCCTGGCGCGCCAGGTTCGTCACCGCGACCAGTTGCTCGGCCTGGCACCACCTTTGGCACCAGATTACGCCGCGGATGAAGTCGGCCAGCTGGCGGTGGCCTTCGACGACACCCTTGGGCGTCTGCGCGATGCTCTGACCCGTGAACGCCTGTTTACCAGCGACGTCAGCCACGAGCTGCGCACGCCGCTGATGGTGCTGGCCAGCTCCTGCGAGCTGTTGCTGGTCAACCCCAACATGGAGCCCCGGGCGCGCTCCCAGGTCGAACGTATCGCCCGCGCCACTGAAGAGATGCAGGAACTGGTGAAAACCTTCCTGATGCTTGCCCGTGCCCAGCGCGACGAAGGCGCAGTGGCCTCGCAGGCAACCATGAAGGAAGTCGCCGATGACCTGATTGGCGTCTGGCGCGACACCATCGAGCAGAAAGGCCTGACCTTGCTGTACGACCCCAAGGCCGCAACCTCGACCTTGTACAACGCCACCTTTCTGCAGGCGGTGATGGGCAACCTGCTGCGCAACGCCGCGCACTACACCGACCAAGGCTTTATCCGCCTGACCCTGGAGCCTGCCGGGTTTCTGGTCGAGGACAGTGGCGTGGGGATTCCCGAAGAGCAGCGCGAAGCCATGTTCCGGCCGTTCGTGCGCGGCGACGAACGGCGTGGCGAAGGCCTGGGCCTGGGTTTGTCGCTGGTGCAGCGGATCTGTGACGATCAGGGCTGGTCGGTCAGCCTTAGCGCTATGGTGCCCCATGGCTGCCGCTTCCATGTCGACCTGAGCCTGGCACCCGAGCGGCCGCTCGAGGGGTAACAGGGCATTGGCCGGTGTGAAAGTTTGTAATTTGTTGAAACCTTTACCGTGAAAACTAACAAATTTTTCACACCAGCATGACCTGACGCCAACGCTTGCCTGCCTAAGGTGAGTGCATTGGAGTCAGGAGATGCACAATGCGTAGCCCTATCAAACTCGAGTTTTCGGAAAAGTACGACCAGCAGCACGCCCAGGAATACTTCCTCAAGCACCAGGATGGCCTGGCGCGGCGGATGTCCCACCAGCGTGACGAGCAACTGGCCCGTCGCGCCCTGGCGCTGGCTGGCGAGCCCGGGCTGGTCCTCGACCTGCCGTGCGGCGCCGGGCGTTTCTGGCCGTTGCTGGCAGAAAAACCCAACCGGGTGATCATCGGCGCCGACAACTCCGAAGCCATGCTCGAAACTGCACGCGCCTCGCAGCCGGCCCATGTGGTGGAACGGGTACGTACCTTGCAGACATCTGCCTTCGCCATCGATTTACCGGATAACTCGGTCGACAGTATTTTTTGCATGCGGCTGATGCATCACATCGGTGAAGCCGCCCATCGCAAGACATTACTCTCGGAATTTCAACGAGTTACCCGCGACAGCGTGATCGTTTCGCTGTGGGTGGATGGCAACTTCAAAGCCTGGCGGCGCAAAAAGCTCGAGCAACGGCGTTACGCCGAAAGCGGGCAGGGCAGTTACCAGAATCGTTTTGTGTTACCAGCTGCTACGGTTGAAGAAGAATTCGAAGCCGCAGGGTTCCGCATTCAGGAACGATTGGACTTCTTGCCGTTCTATGCCATGTGGCGAGTCTATCTATTGCGTAAGGGGTGAGCGGGGCATGGGGTTTGAGCGCACAGCAGCAACGACGAACAAGGATCAGTTCGATCATTTCTGGCAGCAGCAGGGTGAATGGGTCGAGGAGCCCAATCAGCGTCGCGGCGGCGAGAGTGGTGTACAACGCCTGAGCGACGACACGGGCCATACGTTCTATGCCAAGCGTCAGATCGGCCATATCTACCGCAGCCTTTTGCACCCCTTCGGCCGGCCCACCGTGCTCCGTGAGTACGAGGCCCTGAACAGTTTCGAGCAGCTTGGCGTGCGGGTGCCGCATATCGTCTATTGCGGCGTCGAGCGCGATGCCGAGCACCAGTGGCGCGCGTTGCTGGTCAGCGAGGCGCTGGAAGGTTTCGAGGACATCGACAGCTGGTTTGCTGCCGGCGCCCGTGAGCGCTATCACCCGGCATTGCACGAGCGGGTCCTGCTGGACCTGGCGCAGAACCTGGTGCGTATGCACCGTGGTCACTGGCAGCATGGTTGCCTGTATGGCAAGCACGTGTTCGTCAAGGTCGTCGGTGAGGGCGCCGAAGCCAGGGCCGAGGTGGCATTGCTGGACCTGGAAAAATGCCGCCGGCGCATCAGTTGCCAGCGCGCTGCCGCCAATGACCTTAAACAATTGCGCCGCCATTCGTCTTTCACTGACGCAGAGTGGCAAAAACTGCTCTATTTTTACCAGATGGCGTTTGGCAGCGCTGTCAAAGGTTTAGAGTAATGAAACTAGAAATAGCTCGAGGTGTGTTCCTGCTGATGGCGCTGGGCGTGGCAACTGTCGCCGTGGCCGCGTGGGAAGAGCCACGCCCGCAAATAGTCAGCAAGGTCGACGCCGGTGCGCAATGTCCGTTGCCCCGGGTGGTCAAGCCCCAGGTCGATGCCAAACCCGATCACGATCTGCTGTTGTTGCTGTTCGGGTTGAGCCAGGGCGTACGCGCCAGCGGCTGAAACCTTGCAAGGCGTTCGGGCAAAGGCCTCGTCATCGACGAGGCCTTTGCATTTCATACCGTTTGCGTGGCGGCTTGCGGCGCATCGGCCTTGGCCAGCAAGGTATAGATGCACGGCAGCACGAACAGGGTGAACAAGGTGCCCACCGACATGCCGGTGGCGATCACCGTGCCGATGTCGAAGCGGCTGACCGCGCCGGCGCCGGTGGCAAGGATCAGCGGCACCATGCCAAATACCATCGCCGCAGTGGTCATCAGCACCGGGCGCAGGCGGATGGCTGCGGCTTCTTCCACCGCTTCGCGGGCGCTCAGGCCTTTTTGCTGGCGCAACTGGTTGGCGAACTCGACGATCAGGATGCCGTGCTTGCTGATCAGCCCGATCAGGGTCACCAGGCCCACCTGGGTATAGATGTTCATGCTCGAGATCCCCAGGAACAGGGGAATCAACGCCCCGCAGATCGACAGCGGCACAGTCACCAGGATCACCAGCGGGTCGCGCAAGCTTTCGAATTGCGCCGCCAGTACCAGGAAGATGATCGCCAGCGCCAGGCCGAAGGTTACCCACAGGGCGCTGCCTTCCTGAACGAACTGACGCGCCGCGCCGCCATAGTCAAAGCCGTAGCCCTCCGGCGCTTCCTCACGGGCAATCGTGCGCACGGTATCCAGCGCCTCGCCCATGCTGACCATCGGGAAGCCCTGGATGATCGCCGAGTTCAGTTGCTGGAACTGGTTGAGCTGACGCGGGCGGGCGCGGTCGCTGATGCTGATCAGGGTCGACAACGCCAGCATCTGCCCCTGCTGGTTCTTCACGTAGTAGTTGTTCAGCCAGTCGGGATTGTCGCGGTAGGGCCGCTCGACCTGGGCAATGACCTTGTAGCTGCGCCCGTCGATAGTGAAGCGGTTGATCTCCGCCTCGCCCAGCAGGGTCGCCAGGGTGCCGCCCAGGGCGTCCATGGACACGCCCATCTGCGCCGCCTTGGCGCGGTCGATATCGACCACCACCTCGGGCTTGTCGAAGGCCAGGTCGATGTCGAGGAAGGCGAACTTGCCCGACGCCTGGGCACGCGCCTTGACCCGTTCGGCCACCTCCAGCAACGAGGCGTAGTCGTTGGCGGTGTTGATCACGAAGGCGAACGGCAAGCCTTCACCGGTGCCCGGTAGCGAGGGCAGGTTGAAGCCGAAGATCTGCAGGCCGCTGATGCCTTCGAGCTTGGCCTGTACCAATGGCAGCAGCTGCATCTGGGTGCGCTCGCGTTCGTTCCACGGCTTGAGCAAAAAGCCGCCGATGCCCGATTGCACGCCGTTGAAGCCGTTGATCTGGAACGACGAATAGTACTCGGGGAAGTCCTTGAAGATCTTGATGAACTCGTCGGTGTAGCTGTTCAGGTAATCGAGGTTGGTTGGCTGCGGGGCGGTGGCCATCATGAAGATGATGCCCTGGTCTTCATCGGGCGCCAGCTCGTTCTTGGTGAACATCAGAAACACCGGAATCAGGCACAGCACGATCAGCGCGAACACCAGCACCACCGGCCGGGTGTTGAGGGTGCCATGGAGGGTTTTCTGGTAGCGCAGTTTGAGCCGTTCGAAGAGTACATCCAGACGGTGGGCCAGGCCGCTGGGGTTCTGCTCGTGCCGCAACAGCAGGGCGCACATCATCGGTGACAGGGTCAGGGCGACGATCCCGGAAATCACCACGGCGCCGGCCAGGGTCAGGGCGAACTCCTTGAACAGCGCGCCGGTGAGCCCCTGCAGAAAGCCTATAGGGGCGTACACCGCCGCCAGGGTGATGGTCATCGACACCACCGGCATGGCAATTTCGCGAGCGCCTTCCAGGGCCGCGTCGTAGGGCGATTTACCTTCTTCGATATGACGGTGGATGTTTTCCACCACGACGATAGCGTCATCGACCACCAGGCCGATGGCCAGGACCATGGCCAACAAGGTGAGCAAGTTCAGCGAATAGCCCATCAACTGCATGAAAAACAGCACGCCGATCATCGACAGCGGGATGGTAATGACCGGGATCAGCACCGAGCGCAAGGCGCCGAGGAACAGGAAGACCACGACGATGACGATCAGCACCGCTTCGACCAGGGTCTTGACCACTTCGTCGATCGAGGCCTGGATGAACAGCGTGGCGTCGTAGGCGATCGAGGATTTCAGGTTCGGCGGTAGCTGGCTTTCAAGCTCGGGCATGAGCTTGCGCACCTCCTTGATCACTTCCAGCGGGTTGGCCCCGGGGGTGGCCTTGATGCCGATGTACACCGACGGCGTGCCGTCGAAGGAGCTCACGGTGTCGTAGTTCTCGGCGCCCATTTCAACCCGCGCCACGTCGCCGAGCAGCACCCGGCTGTCGCCACTGGTCTTGAGCGGGATATTGGCGAAGGCTTCGGCGCTCTTCAGTTCGGTGGTGGCGTTGATACTGGTGACGATGTACTCGCCCTTGAGCTCGCCGGCCGCCGACAGGAAGTTGTAGCCGCGCACCGCCTGGGTCACGTCGTTGGCGCTCAGGCCGTAGCCGGCAAGCTTTACCGGGTCGATCCACAGGCGCATGGCGAACAGCTGGTTGCCGAGGATCTCGGCTTCGGCCATGCCCGGCAGGGTCGCAAGCTTGGGCTGGATGACCCGCGACAGGTAATCGGTGATCTGCGGGTTGCTCAACTCGCTGCTGTAGAAGCTTACGTACATCAGCGCCGAGGCGTCGGCGGCCTCCTTGCTCAGCACCGGGTCTTCGGCGTCCTGGGGCAGCTTGTTCTTGACCTCGTTGGCCTTGGCCAGCAACTCGGTGAACAGCCGGTCGCTGTCCGAGCCGATGCGCGCATAGATCGAAATCACCGAGAAGTTCTGCCGGCTCACCGAGGTCATGTAGTCGATGCCTTCGGCGCTGGCCAGGCTTTGCTGCAGCGGCTGGGTGATGTAGCCCTGGATGGTTTCGGCGTTGGCCCCGGGGTAGGCGGTGGTCACCGTGATCAGGGCGTTTTCCATTTGCGGGTATTGGCGGATCGGCAACTTGCTCCAGGCCTGGAAGCCCAGCAGCACGATCAGCAGGCTGACCACGCTGGCCAGCACCGGGCGGCGGATGAACGGATCGGTAAAGGCCATGACGGTTCCTTGATCAGTTGCTGCGCGGCGGGCTGTCGGGGGCTTGCAGGGCTTTGTCCGGGCTGATGCTGATCGGCGCGCCCTGGGTGAGTTTCAACTGGCCGGCAGTAACCACCGTTTCGCCGGCCTTGAGCCCCTTGCTGATGATCACCAGGCCATCGCGGCGTTCGCCGGTCTCGACGAAGCGGCGTTCGGCAATCAGGGTTGGCTGGGCGTCGTCGTTGTCTGGCACTTTGCCGTCTTCAGGCTTTTTCGCCGTGGCGACATACACCGAGTTGCCATACAGGGTGTAGGTCACCGCGCTTTCCGGCACCACCACCTGTGGCTGCGGGTCGGGCAGCAGCACTTGCAGGCTGGTGAACATGCCGGGCAGCAGCTTGCCGTCGGGGTTGGCCAGGGTGGCGCGGACCTGCACGTTGCGGGTGCTGTCCTCGACCTTGGGGTTGATCGCGCTGATGCTGCCGGGGAAGTGCTCTTGCGGGTAGGCGGCGACGCTGACCAGCACTTGCTGGCCAATGCTCAGCTTGGGAATCGACTGTTCGGGGACGAAGAAATCGACGTAGAGGCTGCTCAGGTCTTGCAAGGTGGCGATCACCGTGCCGCTGGCCAGGTAGTCGCCAACGTCCACCTGGCGGATGCCGATGGTGCCGCTGAAGGGCGCATTGATGCTCTTTTTTGCCAGCGCCGCCTTGAGTTGATCGACCACTGCCTTGTTGCGCTTGAACTGGGCGCTCAAGCGATCGAACTCACCCTTGGAAATCGCCTGGCTGCCGACCAGCTGGCTGCCGCGGTTGTAGTCGACCTGGGCCAGGCCCAGGTCGGCGAGGGCGGTCCCCAGCAATGCGGTTTCGACATCGCTGTCCAGTTGCAACAACAACTGGCCCTTGCTGACTTTCTGCCCGGACTCGAACTGCAGGGCCTTGACCGTGCCGGCGATCTCCAGGCTCAGGTCGACCCCTTGCAGCGCCTTGAGGCTGCCCACGGCCGGCAGGCGGTTCTGCCAGGCACGTTCGCTGGCCTCGGTCGCCGCCACGCTGATCGGCGGCTTGGGGGCCGAGAACATCTGGATCTGCTGATAGATGGCAAAGGCCTTGTAGCCCCCCAGGATCAGCACGAGCAGCAAGACAACACCCAACATGATCAGCATGCGGCGGCGCAGCATAGTCCAGTTCCTTGGAGACGAATTGTTGTTCGCTTGGCACGACGACGGGCGATCCTGCCCACGTGCGATGTAGCCGAATATTACTCTGTTGACCGGGCCTGGGAAGCCTGTGTTCCCGGCTATTTTCAGGCCAGGTGCAGGTGGTTGTCCCAGAGCCCGGACGGCAATTGCAGGGGCTGGCCGATCAGTTCGGGCTTGCGGCAATCGTACAGGCGGCAACGGCCTTGGCCTGAGGTCACGACAAAACCGTCGGCCACCGCGCCGACACCGGCGCAATCGGGCATCGGTGCATCCAGGCGTACCTGGGCGCTGTCCAGGTCCCAGATAAACAGCCGGTTGGCCCGTGGCGCGGTCAGGGCCACCAGGCGCAGCTCGTTGTGAATGGCGACGCTGGCGGTGTAGTGGGCCATGGACTGCAATTGCTGCTCGGGCACCGGGAAGGCTTCAAAGGCCTGGCCCGGGCGCTTGATCGCCAGCAGCTCGGCAGTCTCGTGGCTGGCGCCCATGAACTGCTGGCCGGCGACGATGGTGCCGTCGGCGGCAATCGCCAAATGGCGCACGCTGTTCATCTGCTGGCTGAGTACTTCTTTGCTCAGCAGCGTGCCGTCGCGCTGCATCAGCACCAGGCTCGGCTGCATGGCATCGAGGTTCATCTCCACCCGGCTTTCGGCCTCGGTGCGAATGCCGCCGTTGGCCACCACCAGGGTTTCGCCATCGGGCATCCACGACACCTGGTGCGGGCCGATGCCGTGGGTCGAGATTTCGCCAGCATGGCTCAGGCGCTCGCCGTCGAAACGGTAGACACCGAGTACGCCACGGCCAGGGTCGGTGGTGTCGTTCTCGGTGGCGTAGAGCCATTCGCCGCTCTTGTGGATCACCGCATGGCCGTAGAAATGCCGGTTCGGCTGCGAGGTGAGGGTCTGCAGCAAGCGGCCATCGCGCAGGTCGATCAGGTAGCTCTCGGTGCCGGGTCGGCGGGCGACGAACAGGGCAATTGGCTGTTCGGGATGGTTGATGATGTCATGGCAACGCTGGCCCACCTCGGTGGCGAACACCTGGGTGCCGTCCAGGCGGTAGCCGACGGCGTAGTGCTTGCCGTCGCCATCGTCACGCGCCGAGAGCAGCAGCGGCGTGCCGGCCTTGTTGCGAAACAGGGTCCAGCCGCCGAGGGTGAGGGCGCTGAGCACAACGCTACCGAGTTTGAGAGCCTGGCGTCGCAACATGATCAGTCACCGTCGTTGGCGTTGAAGCCCAGCTGGATGCCCAGCGCCTTGGCCAGCTCGCCTTCGTGCAGGCGGTGAACGGCGTTGAGGCTGTCGTAAATAGTGTTCAGCTGCTGGCGGCCGGCTTCGTCGTCGAGCAACTCGCCGAGGGTTTTCTGGTTGCCGGCCAGCAGCTTGGAGGCGTTGGCGTAGGCAGCGTCGATCTTGTCCGCCAAGGCTTGCTGGTCTTTGCCCAGCAGGCCGCGCAGGCCTTTGTTGTCGACCCCAACCCAGACGGTCTGGGCAGCATTGAGGCTGGCTTCCAGGCTTTTCAGCGAGGAGTGGCTGCGCCAGGCCTCGGCCTGCAGCGGCTGCGGGATACCCTTGCTCAGGCGGCCCATGGGCGCGCCGAGTTTCTTCTTCAGGGTATCCAGGGCGGTAACCTGGGCCCGCAGCAGGTCGGCGATGGCCTCGTGGGAATCGGCGTAGCGCTGGTTGGGGAACTTGGTCATCTGCGCGAGCATGCCGTCGGTGCTGTTCCAGCCTTTGAGGATTTCCTCGGCCAGGGCCTTCTGGTGCTCGCCGATGGCCACCAGCAGCGGGCAGTAGCGGGCTTTCTGTTCGGCGTTGGCGGCATCCGGCTTGCTATCGAAGAGGATGTACTCGTAGGCCGACAGGCCGCGCACGACGACACTGGATTTGCCCAGGGTTTCGGCGTCGAGTGGCTTGTCACCGTTGACCAGTTGCTCGACCTGACGGCCGACCAGGTTCTTCTTGTCGGGCCAGAACTGCACCTGCCAGGCACGGTTGCCTTCGGCCAGCGGGCCGATCAACAGGGGCTGCAACTCGGCCCAGGCTTTTTGCGCATGGAGAAAATCGGCGCGGGCAGTGGCCAGGTCCGCCTTGCCTTCACAGAAGGCCAGGGCGCTGACGGCCAGCTGGCGGTCGGCTTCGACCCAGCGGCTGTAGGTCGGCAGGATTACCTGTTTGGCGATCGCCGCCGAGGTCACCGCTTGCGGGTCTTGCGGCGAGCAGGCGCCGAGGGCGAGGGCGGCAAGGCTGGTGAACAACAGTTTGGGACGGAACATGCCCGGCTCCTTTGCTTAAAGTGAATTCAGGAAAGCCAGCAACGCGGTGCGTTGCCCGGCGTTGAAGCTCAAGACGTACTGTTTGGCCGCTTCGGCTTCGCCACCGTGCCAGAGCACAGCTTCGAGCAGGTTGCGGGCGCGGCCATCGTGAAGAAACTGGGTGTGACCGCTGACGGTCTCGTTCAGGCCGATACCCCACAGCGGCGCGGTGCGCCAGTCCTGGCCGCTGGCGGCGAACTCGCTGCGGTTGTCGGCCAGGCCCGGGCCCATGTCATGCAGCAGCAGGTCGCTGTAGGGGCGGATCAGCTGGTTGGCCAGCTCCGGCTCGGCGGCGTCGCTGGCGGTGGTGAACTGTGGCGTGTGGCAGCCTTGGCAGCCGGCCTGGTGGAACAGGTTCTTGCCGGCCAGCACCTGGGGCGAATCGACGTCCTTGCGCACCGGCACTGCCAGGTTGCGGGTATAGAACAGCACCAGGCGCAGGATGTTGTCGCTGACTTCCTGCTCGCCGTTGGCACCGTTGCCGTTGGCGGCGTTGAGGCAGTCGGTCTGCGCCGGGGTGCAGTCGTCCATTGGCCGCAGGCTGGTGGTCAGGCCCATGTCACCGGAAAACGCATGGACGTTCTGCTGATTGAGGTTCGGCTGCCCGGCCTTCCAGCCGAAGCGGCCGACCACGGTCTTGCCCTGAGCATCGTCCCAGACCCGGTTGGCGCGGCCGCGGATGCCATCGCCGTTGCGGTCGTCGGGGTCGGCATTAGCCAGCAGCGCCGCCTCGGGGATGGCCTCGAGCAGACCCAGGCCGATCATCGGCGGGGCGACCCGGGCCGAGAAGCGCGTATCGGGGTGCATCGGCCCGTAGCCCAGCTGGGTGATCTGCAGGCGCGGCTTGCGCAGCTCGACCTGGGTGCCGTCCTTGAAGGTGACCTGTTGCGTATCGTACTCGACCCGCACCTTGCCTTCGGGGGCGACACCCGGCACCGCCATGTCCTGCAACTGACCGCCATACACCGGCTCCGGGACGATGCCCAGTTGCTCGATAACCTTGGCGTACTGCGGCTGATCGGGGATCGACAGGCGCACCAGCATCGACACCGCGTTGGCGGCGTTGGGCCCGGGCGGGTGGCCGCGGCCGTCCTTGATGTGGCAGTTCTGGCAGGCATTGGTATTGAACAGCGGGCCCAGGCCGTCGCGGGCGGTGGTGGTCGACGGGGCAATCACCCAGGGGCTGCGGAAAAAGCTGTTGCCGACACTGAAGTCCAGGCGCCGGCTCGGCGGCAGGTTGGCCGAAGGCATGGAATAGGCGTTCTGGTCGCGCTTGTTCACCGTCGCCTTGCCACCGGCCAGCGCTTCACCGGGCTCGGCCTGGGTGAATCGCGGGGCGTCGTCGCAACCGGCCAGAACGGCGACCAGAAGCAGGGGGCTGAGACGGGGAAGCAACGAGGACATCAATAATCCTGGGGCTTGGGCAAAAAACCGGCGTGCAAGCTTAGCAGGCTCGGGGTAATTGAATAAGAGGGATTTGCGTTTGCTCGATGAAATCTATCGCGGGGCAAGCCGGCTCCTCCAGTGGACCTGCCTGCACCAATCCTGTGGGAGCGGGCTCGACCCGCGATGATGCGCATAAAGAAGGCGACCCGAAGGTCGCCTCTATCAAGCCGCCGCTGAATCAGAACTCGTGATCAGCGGTGTCCGGTGCCAGGTTGGCGATGCCCAGTTTGCTTGCGGCCTGTTCGATCGCACCGGTCTGCTTGACCAGGGCGGCGATGGCGTCACGCACGATCTGGTTGCCGGCAGCGTTGTCGGCCGCGATCAGCTGGTCGTAGTGCTCGCCTTTGGCGGCATGGTCGACCATCACCTGAATCTTGGCTTCGGTTGCTTGCAGGTCGGCCTTGAGGGTGGTGTCGGTGGCGGCGTCGATCTTGGCCACCAGCGACGACAGGCTCGGGCCGCTCAGCTTGGTGCCGTCGGTGCGGGTGTACTCGCCCAGGTAGACGTTGCGGATGCCCTTGGCGTCATAGAAGTGCGAGTTGTGGGTGTTGTCGCTGAAGCAGTCCTGCTCGTCTTCAGGCGAATTGGCTTCCAGGGAAACCTTCATGCGCTCGCCAGCCAGTTCGCCCAGCGACAGGCTGCCCATGCCGAACAGCATCTTGCGCAGGCCGTCGGCCACTGGCTCGGCTTCGAGGGTGGCACGGTAGTTGGTGGCAACGTTCGGTGCCCAGTTGCCGACCATTTCCTCGAGGTCGTTGACCAGCAGTTGGGTCACGGCTTTGAGGTAGGCACGGCGGCGCTCGTTGTGGCCGCCGGTAGCGCCCTGGCCTTCCAGGTAGTCGGAGGCAGGACGGGCGCCGGCGCCCGGGCCGGTGCCGTTGAGGTCCTGGCCCCAGAGCAGGAATTCGATGGCGTGGTAACCGGTGGCAACGTTGGCTTCGGAGCCGCCCAGCTCGTTCAGGCTGGCGAGCTTCTCCGGGGTGATGTCCTTGACGTCAACCTTGTCTTCGCCGACCTGAACCTGGGTATTGGCGATGATGTTGGCGGTCGCGCCAGGGTTGCCCAGAGCATGCTCGTAGCTCTTGTCGACATAGTCGATCAGGCCTTCGTCCAGCGGCCAGGCATTCACCTGGCCTTCCCAGTCGTCGATGATGGTGTTGCCGAAGCGGAACACTTCGCTCTGCAGGTATGGCACACGGGCAGCGACCCAGGCGGCTTTGGCAGCGTTCAGGGTTTCGTCGCTGGGCTTGGCAAGGAAGGCGTCGATCGCGGTTTGCAGGGTCTTGGCGGTGCTCAGCGAGTCGCTGTAGACGGCGTGGACCATGTCGGCGTAATGCTTGACCACGGCTTTGGCCGCTGCCTCGTCGACGGCGCCAGCGGCAGCAGGGGCGGTAGCCGAGGTGGTGGCCGGGGCTTGCGGTGCGGCGGCTTTGTCCTTGTCCTTGCTGTCGCCGCAACCGGCGAGAGAGATGGCAATGGCCAACAGACTGGCGGTGGCCAGAGGCATACGAATCATGGCGAATTCCTGCGTCGAGAGGTTGGACAGGCGTACCGGAGGCACGCAAAACTGCAACATAATGCGAAAGATTTGCATTTTGTGTAAAGGGGCAGTCACGTAAATATTCAAATGCGTGGGTTGACCGCTTCGAGCAATGCGTACAGGGGTTAGAGAATCGAAACCTGGTTGCGCTGGGCCTGTTTGAGGAACGCAGTCAGCTCCCGGGCCGGCAAGGGTTTGCTGTAGTGGTAGCCCTGACCTTCATGGCAACCCTGGGCGATGATGTAGGCTTCCTGTTCCGCCGTCTCGACCCCTTCGGCAATGACTTGCATGCCCAGGCTCTTGCCCAGCTGGATGATGGCGCGGACGATGGTGGCATCGTCGTCGTCATCGAGCAGGTCCTGGACGAAGCTCTTGTCGATCTTGATCTTGTCCAGCGGCAGCGACTTCAGGTAGCTGAGCGACGAGTAGCCGGTGCCGAAGTCGTCAATGGCAATCAGCGCCCCGGATCGGCGCAGGCTCAGCAGGTGCTGGGCAGCGGTGCTGATGTCTTCCATCAGGCCGGTCTCGGTGACTTCCAGCTCCAGGCTGCGCGGCGGCAGGCGGTAGATCTGCAGCAGGTTGTTGACCACTCGCGGCAACTCGTTGTGGTGCAGTTGCACGGTCGACAGGTTGACCGCCATGCGCAGTTCGCTGAAGCCCTGATCGTGCCAGTCGCGTAGTTGCCGGCAAGCCTGGTCGAGCACCCATTCGCCGATGCTGATGATGTTGCCGTTCTGCTCGGCCAGGGGGATGAACTGGTCCGGCGGGACCATGCCCAGTTCCGGATGCTGCCAGCGCAGCAGCGCCTCGACACCGACCACGCGATGGTCGCGGTAGCTGATCTGTGGCTGGTAGACCAGGAACAGCTGGTTGCGCGGCAGCGCTTCGCGCAGGTCTTTTTCCAGCTCGCGGCGCCGGCGCATCTCGCTGTCGACACTGGCGATGTAGAACTGGTAGCGGTTGCGCGAGCGGGCCTTGGCCAGGGTCATGGTCTGCTCGGCCTTTTGCAGCAGCTTCTCGGTGCTGTCGCCGTCTTCGGGGAACAGGGTGATGCCGATGGTCGCGCGCAGGCGGATTTCCTGATGGTCGAGGGCGAACGGTGCTTCGAGGTCATCGAGAATGCTCTGGGCCAGCTCCGCCGCTTCGTAGGGCTGCTCGATATCGGCCTGGACCAGGGCGAACTGGTCGCCGCCCAGGCGGGCCAGGGCACCGAGGCGGCCACTGTGGGCGCGCAGGCGGTCGGCCAGGGCCAGCAGCAACTGGTCGCCGGCCTGGTAGCTGAACTGCTCGTTGATGCCCTTGAAGTCGTCAAGGCCCACGCACAGTACCGCCACCCGGCGTTGCAGGCGCCCGGCGTCGACGAGGATCTTGTCCAGTTGCTGCTGCAGTTGCTGGCGGTTCGGCAGGCCGGTGAGAAAGTCGTACTGGGCCATGCGCAACAGGCTGTTCTCGGCTTCATGGCGCAGGTGGGTATTGCGCTCGATCGAGGCCAGCAACTGGTTGGCGGTATTGACCCACAGGCCCAGCTCGTTCTTTTCGTGGCCCTTGATCAGCGGCAACTGGTGCTGGCTGGGACGGTCGGGGTTGATCTGGGTGAGGTGCTCGATGATCTTCGACAGCGGCTTGGTCAGCATCCAGTGATAGACCAGGTACAGCACCAGGCCCATGGCCAGGGCGCGCAGCACGCCGGAAATGAAGATGATCACTGAACTGACCAGGAAGCCCTCGCCGTAGGAGGCGGTGTCGAGGGTGATGCTCAGGTCGCCGTAATATTCGCTATAGGGGCCACGGCCGACCAGCTGGGTGGTGAAGTTGCGCTCCTGGCCGAGAATCAGGTCGGTCAGCCAGCGGCTGGAAACCTCCTGCAGCGGGCGGGATTTTTCCGCCAGCATGGTCTCGTTGGGATGGCCGATGGAGGCCATGCGCACGGACTCGTCCTGGAACAAGCCCTCCATGACCTGCATGCCCATTTCCTTGTCCAGGCTGTACACCGCCTGGGTCGAAGGGTCGCGGAACATGTCGAGGATCCGTTGGGCGTCATTGGCGACGGCCTGGCGGGTCTTGTAGGCATCAAAGACGATCTGCGCACAACTGAGAACTACACCGACGACCAACGCCGAGAGCAGTACTACCCTGAGCAACTTGACCGATAAGCTGTTCTTGAGTTCCAGCTTCAATGGGGTTTCCTTAATCCATGCGCATGGCATCATTTTGCCATCAAACTTGGCAATCCACTATCGGCCGTCAACAGGACTTCTCCAGCTCCTTGACGGTGCATTTTGCACCAGGAGCAGGTTGGCTGCCTGCCGTCACTGTATCGGTTGCCCGGCCTCGCGACTTTAATCCGTGGCAACGAGTTTCCCAACGTTTGATGTTAGCGTGCTCTGCGTGCGCGGCAAGATGCACGGCGCCTGAATAGGATGAAAAATGTTGCAGCGCAGACGCGCATAAAAAAGCCCACCGCTAGGGTGGGCTTTTCGCGCGCTCAATACCTTGTGCAAGGTATTGCTCAGCAGCCGGCTCAGGCAGTGAAGGTTTTGCCTTCGAACTGCTCGGCGACGAACTTCCAGTTGACCAGGTTCCAGAACGCCTCGACGTACTTCGGACGCACGTTACGGTAGTCGATGTAGTAGGCGTGTTCCCAGACGTCGCAGGTCAGCAGCGGGGTGTCGCCGTTGGTCAGCGGGTTGCCGGCGCCGATGGTGCTGGCCAGGGCCAGGGAACCGTCGGATTTTTTCACCAGCCAGCCCCAACCGGAACCGAAGGTGCCGACCGAAGTCTTGGTGAACTCTTCCTTGAACTTGTCGAACGAACCGAACGCGGCGTTGATGGCTTCAGCCAGGGCGCCGGTTGGTTGGCCGCCGGCGTTTGGCGCCAGGCAGTTCCAGTAGAAGGTGTGGTTCCAGACCTGAGCGGCGTTGTTGAAGATACCGCCCGAGGAAGTCTTGACGATCTCTTCCAGGGTCTTGCCTTCGAACTCGGTGCCTGGCACCAGGTTGTTCAGGTTCACGACATAGGTGTTGTGGTGCTTGTCGTGGTGGTATTCCAGGGTTTCCTTGGAAATGTGCGGCTGCAGGGCGTCGTGGGCGTAAGGCAGCGGCGGCAATTCAAAAGCCATGGTGATTCTCCTAATCAGGTCTGTTGCGGTGAGCGCAAGGCCGATCACGGGCGGCCGGTGTGCGTCGGCGAGTTTGTACTCTTTGCGACGCAAGGGCTGGATCATAGCACCGGGCCCGGTGCATAACCACGCAACAAGTGTACGGGAAAGAGGTTCCAGAGCCTTTGCCGGTGCCGGACGAGCGGCGCCTCAGGTAAAGATCAGCTGCGCCGCCACGGCAAACATCATCACCGCCACCATCAGGTCGAGCAGCCGCCAGGTGCCTGGGCGCGCCAGCCACGGGGCCAGCCAGGCGGCGCCCAGGGCGAGGGTGAAAAACCACAGCAGCGAGGCGCTGGCGGCGCCGGCCACGTAAGCACCGGGCACGGTCTGCTGGGCGCCCAGCGAGCCGATCAGCAATACCGTGTCGAGGTACACATGGGGGTTGAGCAGGGTTACCGCCAGGGCGCTGAGCAGCACCGCCCGACGCGAACGCAAGCCCTGGCCTTCGCCCTGTTGCAGGCTTTGTTGCGAGCAGGCGCGCAGCAACGCCTTGCCGCCGTACCAGATCAGAAACACCGCGCCACCCCAGCGCGCCACCGCCAGCAGGGTCGGGTTTTGCGCCAGCACCGTGGCCAGGCCAAACACGCCCGCGGCCACCAGGATGGCATCGCAGACCACGCACAGCGCCGCCACCGGCAGGTGATGTTCGCGGCGCAGGCTCTGTGCCAGGACAAAGGCGTTTTGCGTGCCGATCGCCATGATCAGGCCGAAGGCGACCAACAGGCCGTTCAGGTAGCTTTGCCACATAAGGGGAACTCCACAAGACACCCGCAGGGCGCGGGCGCAAATACAAAGAAGATGCTGGCCATTGTGGGGATTTCCTCTGTATAAGAAAAACAAATAAAGCTGATCTGGCATTAGGAAAAATAATGTTCGATTACAAACTGCTGTCTGCCCTCGCCGCCGTGATTGAACAGGCCGGTTTCGAGCGCGCCGCCCAGGTGCTGGGCTTGTCGCAGTCGGCGATTTCCCAGCGCATCAAGTTGCTCGAGGCGCGCGTTGGCCAGCCGGTGCTGGTGCGCGCCAATCCGCCGAGCCCCACCGATGTCGGCCGGCGCCTGCTCAACCATGTGCAACAGGTGCGCCTGCTTGAGCGCGATCTGCAGAGCCAGGTGCCAGCGCTGGATGCAGAGGGCATGCCCGAGCGCCTGCGCATCGCCCTCAATGCCGACAGCCTGGCGACCTGGTGGGCAGGCGCTGTGGGCGAATTCTGTGCCGATCAGCAGGTGTTGCTCGACCTGGTGGTCGAAGACCAGGAAGTCGGCCTCAAACGCATGCGTGCCGGCGAAGTGGCAGCCTGCCTGTGCGGCAGCGAGCGGCCGGTGGCCGGCGCACGCAGCCTGTTGCTCGGCGCCATGCGCTACCGGGCGCTGGCCAGCCCGGCGTTCATGGCCCGCTACTTTCCAGCCGGTTTCGCTGCCGCGCGGCTGTCGCGCACGCCGGCGCTGGTGTTCGGGCCGGATGACTTTCTTCAGCACCGTTACCTGGCCTCGTTAGGTATTCAGGACGGTTTCCTCCATCACCTGTGCCCGTCATCCGAAGGCTTCTTGCGCATGACCGAAGCGGGCCTGGGCTGGGGCCTGGTGCCGGAACTGCAGGTGCGCGATCAGCTGGCCAGCGGGCGCCTGGTAGAAATATCCGCGGATAAACCCATCGACGTGCCCTTGTACTGGCATCATTGGCGCAATGGTGGGCAGTTGCTCGGCCAACTGACGGATCACCTGCGCCTGACGGCCGGGCAGTGGCTGGTGCCCTTGTAGGCATTGGCGGCGTCAGCAGTATCTGAAAAACCTGTTTTAGGCGGAGTGCTACATGCAAATTCTGGTCACCGGCGCGAGCGGCTTCATAGGCGGGCGCTTTGCGCGCTTTGCCCTGGAGCAGGGCTTTGACGTTCGGGTCAACGGCCGCCGCGCCGAAGGCGTCGAGCACCTGGTGCGACGCGGCGCGCAGTTCATCCCGGGTGACCTTGGCGATCCGGACCTGGCCCGACGCCTGTGCCAGGGCGTCGAGGCGGTGGTGCATTGCGCCGGTGCGGTGGGCAACTGGGGGCGTTACCAGGACTTTTACCAAGGCAACGTGGTGGTCACTGAAAACGTTGTCGAGGCTTGCCTGAAGGAGCATGTACGGCGCTTGGTGCACCTGTCTTCGCCGTCGATCTATTTCAATGGCCGCTCGCAGCTGGGCATTACTGAAGACCAGGTGCCACGGCGCTTTCATGACCATTACGGGGCCACCAAGCACCTGGCCGAACAGAAGGTCTTCGGCGCCCAGGAGTTTGGCCTCGAAGTGCTGGCCCTGCGTCCGCGCTTTGTCACCGGCGCGGGTGATGTGAGCATCTTCCCGCGCTTGCTGCAGATGCAACGCAAGCGGCGCCTGGCGATCATCGGCAATGGCCTGAACAAGGTCGACTTCACCAGCGTGCAGAACCTCAACGAAGCGCTGATCAGTGCCTTGCTCGCCGATAACGCGGCGCTTGGCCAGGCCTACAACATCAGCAACGGTCATCCCTTGCCGCTGTGGGATGTGGTCAATTATGTGATGCGGCAAATGCACCTGCCGCAAGTCACCCGCTACCGTTCCTACGGCCTGGCCTACAGCCTTGCAGCCTTGAACGAAGGCGCCTGCCTGCTCTGGCCGGGCCGCCCGCAGCCGACCCTGTCACGCTTGGGGATGCAGGTGATGAGCAAGGACTTCACCCTCGACATCAGCCGCGCCCGGCAGTTTCTTGATTACCGCCCCAGCGTCAGCCTGTGGTCGGCACTGGATGAGTTCTGCGGCTGGTGGAAAGCCCAGGACCTTGCGTCCGGCCAGCACTGAACCCGATCACGGCTTTGCGGTCGATCAGTGCGCAGATCAGGCTTTATACTAATGACCATTTGCTATCACCGTGGTTGAAGGGATCCCATGCGTAACAATGCCCCAGATGATTTCGATAACGTACCGACCTTGAGTGCCGGTAGCCGTGACGACGATGATGTTGTCCCGGTTGCCGGCGTGCGTCGTGGCGGTGCGGCGGCCGCGCATGCCCAGCCCAAGGTGGCCAGCAGCGGCCCGTTGTGGGCGTTGCTCGGCGCCTCGTTCATTGCCCTGGCGGGCCTTGGTTGGTGGAGCTTTCAGCAGATTTCGCTGATGGAGCAGCAACTGGTTGCCACCCAGGAGAGCTTTGCCCGCATCAGTGAAGAAGCGGCGGGGCGCCTGCAGGCGATCAGCGGCAAGGTGGCGGCCAGCGAGAGCAGTGTCAGCACCGACAGCGAAGCCCTGAAGCTGCAGATCAGGCAGTTGCAGGCGAGCCTGACCGAGCAGGGCAAGCAACAGCAGGGTGTAGCCGGGCAGACCGGTGACCTGGGTAAACGCCTGGAGCAAGTGCTGGCGCAGGCCAGCGAACAGCAAGCGGCCAATGCCAAATTGCAGGAGCAGTTGCAGGCCCAGCTCAAGCGTGTGAACGAGGAGCTGGCCGCATTGAAGACGGCCCAGGTGGATGGCGGCAAGCTTGAAGGTGAGCTCAAGAGCCTGAACGCTGATGTGGCAGCCTTGAAGAAGCAGGGCAACCCTTCAGCGGCGATTCAGCGCCTGGAGCAGGACCTGATCGTGCTCAAGAGCGAGCAGGAGAACCGCCCGGCGCCGGCGGCCAGCAGCGGTGCCTCGACGGCGGAGTTTGATGCGTTTCGTGGCCAGGTGACGCGCAGTATCAATACCCTGCAAAGCCAGGTGCAGAACCTGCAGCAGCAGATCAACGCCCGGCCTTGAGGGCCTCATCGCGTTCAGCACCTACAGCCGCGGATAATCGATGTAACCCACTGGCCCCTTGCCATAGAAGGTCTCCGGATGCGCTTCGTTCAGTGGCGCATCCGCCGCCAGCCGCGCCGGCAGGTCCGGGTTGGCAATGAACGGAATGCCGAAGGCCACCGCATCGGCTTTACCGCTGGCCAGCGCTGTGTTGGCGCTGGCCTTGGTGAAGCGCTCGTTGACGATATACGGGCCGCCAAAGGCTTCTTTGATCAGTGCGCCGATGCTGTCGTCGGCTTCCTTCTCCCGCGAGCAGATGAAGGCGATGCCGCGCTTGCCCAGTTCGCGCGCCACATAAGTGAAAGTCTCGGCGCGGTTGGCGTCGCCCATGTCATGGGAGTCGGCGCGCGGTGCCAGGTGTACACCCACCCGTTGCGCACCCCAGACTTCGCTCACCGCGTCAGTCACTTCCAGCAACAGCCGAGCACGGTTCTCCAGCGAACCGCCGTACTGGTCATCGCGCTGGTTGGTGCTGCTCTGCAGGAACTGGTCGATCAGGTAGCCGTTGGCCGCGTGCACTTCAACGCCATCGAAACCGGCCGCCTTGGCATTCTCGGCGCCGGTACGGTAAGCCTCGACAATGTCGGCGATTTCTGCGGTTTCCAGTGCCCGCGGGGTCGGGTAATCGGCCAGTGGACGCACCAGGCTGACATGGCCTTTGGGCTGGATGGCGCTCGGCGCGACCGGGGTTTCACCATTGAGGTAGCTGGGGTGAGAGATCCGCCCTACGTGCCACAGCTGCAGGAAAATCCGCCCGCCGGCGCCATGCACGGCCTTGGTCACGTTGGTCCAGCCGCGCACCTGGTCGTTGGACCAGATGCCCGGGGTGTCCGGGTAGCCGACGCCCATGGGCGTCACCGAGGTCGCTTCGCTGAGGATCAGCCCGGCGCTGGCGCGCTGCACGTAGTACTCGGCCATCAGTGCGTTGGGCACCCGGCCTTCATCGGCGCGGCAGCGGGTCAGTGGGGCCATGATGATGCGGTTCGGCAGCACGAGGTCGCCGAGGGTGATCGGATCAAAAAGCGTCGTCATAAATACCTCAAGGCTTATCAGTGAGTGGCAGGTGCCAGTTCGGCTTTTTTGCCGCCCTGGCTGAAGGTGATCAGGGTGACGATCAGCGCCAGTACCGCCAGCGCTGCGGCGGCCAGGGGCACGCGGGTCAGGCCCAGGCCCTGGGCGATGACGGTGCCGCCGACCCAGGCGCCAAGGGCGTTGCCCAGGTTGAAGGCGCCGATGTTCAGGGTCGAGACCAGGTTCGGCGCGGCCTTGCCGAAGGTCACCACGTTGACTTGCAGGGCAGGCACGGCGGCAAAGGCGGCGGTGGCCCAGAGGAACAGGGTGATTTCGGCCGGAATCAGCGCGACGCTGGTCCAGCTCAGCACGGTGGAGACCACCGCCATGCTGGCGAACACGCCGACCAGGGTGGCGCCCAGGCGCTTGTCGGCCAGCTTGCCGCCGACGATATTGCCCAGGGTCAGGCCGACGCCGATCAGCAGCAGGGTCCAGGTCACGCCCCGTGGCGAAACGCCGGTGACGTCGCCAAGCAGCGGCGCGACATAGGTGAACAAGGCGAACATCGAGGCTGAGAACAGTACGGTCATCGACAGCGACAGCCAGATTCCGGCGCCTTTGAGCGCAGCCAGTTCGGCGCGCATGTCGAGTTTTTCTTCGTCATGGCGAAACGGCAGGAAGCGGATCAGGCCGATCAAGGCAATCACGCCGATCACGGTTACCGCCCAGAAAGTCGAGCGCCAGCCGTATTCCTGGCCCAGCGCGGTGCCCAGCGGCACACCCAGCACGTTGGCCAGGGTCAGGCCGGTGAACATCAAGGCCACGGCCGAGGCGCGGCGGTTGGCCGGCACCAGGCTGGCCGCGACCACCGAGCCGATTCCGAAGAAGGCACCGTGGCACAGGGCGGTCACCACCCGGGCGAACATCAGCAGGTTGTAGTCGCTGGCCACCGCACACAGCAGGTTGCCGACGATGAACACGCCCATCAGCGCAATCAGCGCCGCTTTACGCGGCAGGCGCGAGGTGGCCAGAGCCATGAACGGCGCACCGATGGCCACGCCCAGGGCGTAACCGGTGACCAGCCAGCCGGCCCCGGGAATCGACACACCCAGGTCTGCCGCCACGTCGGGCAGCAGACCCATGATGACGAACTCGGTGGTACCGATGGCGAAGGCGCTGAGCGCCAGGATTATCAGCGAAAGGGGCATTGCAAGGTCCTTGTCAGAGCTCTTGGCTCATCTGCTGGAGGAAGGCCTGGATGGTTTCCTCGTTGCGTTTGAAAAAATGCCACTGGCCAATCTTCTGGCTGCTGATCAGGCCCGCGCGCTGCAGGGTCGCCAGGTGGGCAGAAACGGTCGACTGCGACAGGCCGCAGCGTTGATCGATCTGCCCGGCACACACACCGTGTTCGGTGCTGTGGTGCTGGTCGGGGAACTGCGCGTCGGGGTCCTTCAGCCAGTTGAGGATTTCTCGCCGTACTGGGTGGGCCAGGGCTTTTATTATTTCGTCGAGATCGAGAGGCATGGTTGGGCTCGTGGTTGTGTAGCGGTATATCGCGATGTGGCGAAATATAAATCGGTATTTCGCGATATACAAATATGATGTGGTTCTGAGTTCAGCGTAAATCGCTATATCGGGTTATAACGATATAGATGCCGGGGTGCTAGAATCCCAGTCCATGAACTACCTCGCACACCTTCACCTCGGCGGTCAGCAGCCCGAGCAATTGCTCGGCAGCCTCTATGGCGATTTCGTCAAAGGGCCGTTGCAGGGGCGCTTTGCCCCGTCGCTGGAAGCGGCGATTCGTTTGCACCGGCAGATCGACGTCTACACCGACAGCCATCCACTGGTGCTGGCGGCGCTGGCGCGTTTTCCGCGGCAGCGGCGGCGTTATGCCGGGATCATCCTCGATGTGTTTTTCGACCACTGCCTGGCCTTGCACTGGCAGGACTACGCTGAGCAGCCATTGGGCCAGTTCACCGACCGCGTGTACCAGGTCCTCGCCGCCGAGCCGGCCTTGCCCGGGCGCCTGGCGCAAATCGCGCCGTACATGGCCGCCGATGACTGGCTGGGGTCTTACCGCGAATTCGCGGTGCTCGAACAAGTGTTTCGCGGCATTGCCCGGCGCCTGTCACGGCCCGAAGGCATGGACGGTGCGATAGAGGAGGTGACGGCGCTGTACCAGCCATTGCTGAATGACTTTCGCAATTTCTACCCAGAGCTTCAGCGCTTTGCCAGGGCCAATACCTAGGCGGCCCTGGCCCGGCGTTGTGGCTGGGCAACCGGTTCGCTGCCGAACAGTGCCTGCTGGATTACCTGCTGCGCCTTGAACGCCAGGGCGGCGCGTTCTTCGCCGGCGCTGGCAATTGGCGCGAGCAGATGGATCTCGACCTCGGCGCAATCATTGGCAAACAGCCGGAACAGGTGCGAGAGCAAATCGTCATTACCGATAAACGGTGCGATCGCATCGCTCTGGCCGTTGCGCAGGTAGCGCAGGGCGACCGGCTGCAACGGGGTTTGTGTATCGATGGCACTGGCCAGCAGGCGCCCATGAAAGGTGCGCAGGCTGCGCCCGTCGGTGGTGGTGCCTTCGGGGAAAATCAACAATGCACTGCCTTGTTGCAGGTGCTGGCTGATCTGCTGGCGCAGCAGCTGGCTGTCGTTACCACCGCGGCGGATAAATAGAGTGCCGGCCTTGAGCGCCAGCCAGCCGGCAATCGGCCAGGTGCGCACTTCGGCCTTGGACAGGAACGACAGCGGCGCAAGCATGCCCAGCAACGGGATGTCGGTCCAGGACACATGGTTGCTGACCCACAGCATCGGTTGCTGCGGCACCTGGCCCACCACCCGCACCTTGAACGGCAGGGCGTTGCTCAGCCTGCCCATGAACAGCTGCGACCAGCGCTGCCGACGCTCGGTCGAGGCCGGTACGCGCAGGCGCTCGTAGAGGGTGAACAGCGCGGCCATGGCCAGGCCGAACAGCACCACCAGCAGCACCCGGACCACGCGCCCATAGACGCGCAGGCGCTGCATCAGACCGCCGCCTTGAAGTGCCGGGCATAGCGCGGGCACAGCTCGTCGCGCTTGAGCAGGATGAACACGTCGGCGACCTGGAAGTCTTCGTCCCAGCACGGCTCGCCGCAGATCTTCGCCCCCAGGCGCATATACGCCTTGAGCAGCGGCGGCATCTCGGCGATGACGTTACCCGGCAGGGCCAGGCTTGGCAGCGGGTTTTTCGGTTCGGCGCGCAGGTGCTCGGTGCACAGGTAGCGTTCGCGCAGGCGTTGCATGATCGCATGGGCCTGCACGCCGCCATCCTGCATGGGGATGCTGGCGCAACCCATGAGGTAGCTGTAGCGGCCCTCGTTGAGCACTTCGGCGAGTTCCGCCCAGAGCACGGCGATGGTGCCGCCGTTGCGGTAGGCCGGGTCGACGCAGGTGCGCCCCAGTTCGAGGATTGGCCCTTGCAGGTGGCCCAGGCCGTGCAGGCTGAATTCCTCTTCGCTGTAGAAGCGCCCCAGGCTGCTGGCAGCCTGATGGTCGAGCAGGCGGGTGGTGGCGACCAGGCGCCCGCTGGTCAAGTCGCGCACGCCGATGTGGCGGCAATGAATGTCGTAGTCATCCATGTCCAGGCCCAGTTCGGCGCCTTTGAGCTTGGCCTTGAATTCACCGCTGAATACGCTGAACCTCAGGGCCTGGGCTTCCTGCAGGGCTGCCGGGCCGACCAGGCGTTCGGCTTGCAGACGGCGTTCAGTGCTGTTGTCGCCAGAGCGAGCGATCCGAGTCATTGCGTGTCTCCATAAGCCAGCCATGGGGTTGCGGCCGGTCGACTTTGTTGTGCAAAGTCAGCCTAGGTAGATGCGGTGTCACCCCCGTGAACAATTGGTGATGCTTGTATGACAGCCCCCAAGGAGCGCTTCGATGGCCTGGCTGCAACGACTCAACGACCGACAGCGACACCCCCAGGCGGCCACGCTGGCCGATACCTATTCCACCTTGCTGGCACGCCTGGGCACGGTCAGCCCGTTCGAGCTGGCGGTGCTCGGCGCACGCGCCATGGCCACCCCGGGCCTGGCGTTTCTGCTCGGCTACCAGGCGGCCCTGCGGGTACTGTGGCCGAGCGCGCCGCCGAGCCTCGGCGCCCTGTGCGCCAGCGAGCGGCGCAGCGTGCGTCCGGCCGACATGCAGGTGCGCCTGGATGACCTGCGCCTGAGCGGCAGCAAGGACTTCGTCACCGCCGGGCTGGATGCCGAATGGCTGCTGGTGGCGGCGCGCTGCGAGCCACAAGGGCAGGCGCCTGAGCTGAGCCTGGCGGTGGTTTATGCCGGCGAGCCCGGGGTGCGCCTCGAACCGCTGCCGGCCTTGCCATTGATGCCGGAGGTCGGCCATGCCCGCCTGCACCTGCAAGGGGCGTTGTGCGAACGGCTGGCGGGCGATGGTTGGGATGCCTACGTCAAACCCTTCCGCTCCTTGGAAGACCTCTACGTGCTCAGTGCCCTGTGCGCCTGGCTGTATGGCGTCGGCCAGGAATCGGGCTGGGCGCAAAACCTGCAACTGCGCCTGATCGGCTTGCTCGGCGCCTGTGCCGAAAGCACCCGCCAATGCGCGGAGGCTTCAGCCAGCCATTTATTGCTGGGCGGCCTGTTCGCGCAGTTCAACGCCATGAAGGAGGAGATCAACCAGGCGCTGCTGGCCAGCCCTGGTGAATGGGCAAGCCTGTGGCAGCGCGACCAGGGCCTGCTGGAAATCGCCAGCGCCGCCCGGGCCAAGCGTTTGGCCAAGGCCTGGGCTGCCGCCGGACTGTCATGAAACGCTGGCAGGCTGTGCAAACCCTGGCCTTGAGTAAGCGGCATGAGCAACGTGGCGTGGTGGATGCTGGCGCTGTTGGCCTTGAGCAAGGCCGTGCCAGCGCAGGAGTTGTGGCCTGTACCTGACTGGACCGTTGCGCCCGTGGCCAACCGTAGCGCCTGGCAGGCGGTGGAGCGTTATGCCTTCGCCCCTCGCGATGATCAGCAGCGCCAGGGCGTACGCACCGACGCGCTGCTGGTGATCGCCGGCGGGCGCATTGTCTATGAACGCTATGCCGCGCCCAGCAGCGCTGCAACCGCGCACCTGACCTGGTCGATCAGCAAGAGCGTGCTGGCGACCCTGCTCGGCGTCGCCCACGGCGAAGGCCGCTTTGACCTGCACGATCCGCTGGCGCGTTTCTACCCGCCGATGCGCGCCCATCCCCAGGTGCGCATCGAAGACCTGCTGCACTGGGCCAGCGGCCTGGACTGGCAGGAAGTTTACGAGTACGCGCCGCTCAAGTCGTCGGTGGTGGCAATGCTCTATACCCGCGGGCGCGGCGACATGGCCGGCTACACCGCAGCCAGACCCGAAGCGGCCAGCGCCGGGCAGCGTTTTCTTTACTCCAGTGGCGACAGCAATGTGCTGGCGGCGGCCTTGCGCGGCATGCTCGGCGAAGCTGACTATGCGAATTATCCCTGGCACGCCTTGTTCGAGCCCCTGGGCATCAGCAGTGCGGTCTGGGAGCGTGACGCTAAAAACACCCTGGTGGGTTCCTCCTACCTGTACATGAGCGCCCGCGACCTGGCCCGTATCGGCCTGTTGATGCTGCGCGAAGGTCGCTGGCAGTCGCGCCAGCTACTGTCCAGCGACTGGGTGGCGTTCAATCGCCAGCCGTTCCTGCCGGCCACCGCCCAGCCGGGTGAAGCCAACCCGGGTGGGCACTGGTGGCTCAACCAGCCGCTGCCCGGCAGTCCGCGACCCTGGCCGGATGCGCCGGCCGATACCTACGCAGCCCTCGGGCACTGGGGGCAGGCGCTGTATGTGCTGCCGGCGCAGAAGCTGGTGATCGTGCGCTACGCCGATGATCGCGATGCCAGTTACGCCCACAACGAACTGCTCAAGCGGGTACTGGCTGCGGTCGATGAGGTGCGGCCATGAAGCGCGTGTTGCTGGTGCTGGTGCTGCTGGCTGGCGCCTGGGCCTGGTATGAGCGCCAGGCACTGATGGATTTCCCAGGCATTCTCAGTGCCTACTCGGCCAAGGAGTACTGCTCGTGCCGTTATGTCATGGGTTTCGATCCGCAGTACTGTCGCAGCTACGTGCAGCAGTACCTGCCGCTCAGCCGCCTGGACGAAGACGCGCAGCAGCGGCTGATCAGCGCTGCCGGCCTGGGGGTGGAGAATCATGCGCAGTGGCTGGGGCCGCGCGAGGGCTGTCGCTTGCTGCCGTGAAGACAGCCGGGTAAGGTTGACGACCATTGTGTTACAGGATTTCACATGTTCAGTCTGCCGCGTCTTCTGCTTGCCCTGCTGGTCGTCTTGAGTCTCCCTGCCCAGGCCAACTGGCACCTGGACGGCGAATCGTCGCGCCTGTCGTTCGTCTCCAGCAAGAATGGCGACACCGCCGAGGTGCATCGCTTCCTCGTCCTGCATGGCAAAGTCGATCGCAAGGGCGCCGCCGAGCTGCTGATCGAGATGGACTCCAACAGCAGCAGTGTGCCGCTGCGTGACGAGCGCATGCGCAAGGAACTGTTCGAGTTCAGCAAATTTCCCGAGGCCAAGGTCAACGCACAGATCGACCTGCGTCCGATCAACGACCTGGCCAATGGCGCCCAGGTCGAACTGCGCCTGCCGGTGACGGTCAGCCTGCATGGCAAGCAGCACAGCTACAGCGCCCTGTTGCTGGCGACCCGCCTGGATGAGCGGCGCTTTCAGGTGGTCACCCTGGAGCCGTTGATGCTGCGCGCCGATGATTTCGATCTGCTCCCAGGCCTTGCCACCCTGCGCAAGCTGGCCGGGCTCAAGTCCATCAGCCCGTCGGTGCCGGTGGCTGCGGTGCTGATCTTTACGGCGCGCTGAGATGGCCGGACCGGTCTTTCCCTGGCGCGATGGCAATCAGTTCGAGCTATTGATCGACGGTCCCGAGTTTTTCCCGCGCATGCTTACCGCAATCGTGCGCGCCGAGCACCAGGTGGACCTAGAGCTGTACCTGGTGGAGGCGGGCGCCTGCGCCGAAACCATGGTCCAGGCCCTGGTGCAGGCCGCCGAGCGCGGTGTGCAAGTGCGTTGCCTGTTCGATGACTACGGCTCGCTGGCTTTTACCCTGAGCCTGCGCCAGCGCTTGCTGGCCGCTGGCGTCGAGCTGCGCTGGTACAACCGCTTGCGCTGGCGCCGGGGCTTGCGCAACCTGTATCGCGATCATCGCAAGCTGCTGCTGGTCGACCAGCGCTGGGCGGTGGTCGGCGGTACCGGGGTTACCGACCAGTTCTGGACGCCCACTGAAGACGTCAGCGAGTGGCACGAAGTGATGGTGCAGATGCAAGGCCCGCTGGTGGCCGACTGGCAGATGCTCTTCGACCGCCAGTGGCGGGCCAACCTGCGCCGCACCGCCTGGCGGCCGCCAACCCACTTCGGCCTGCCGCGTTTGCCGCCGATCCCGCTCAGTGGCGCCGGCCTGGGCCGCGTGGCCTATGCCGACGCCCGCCAGCACCGGGACATTCTGCAGTCGCTGGTGCGTGCGCTGAACAGCGGCCAGCGGCGCATCTGGCTGGCCACGCCGTACTTCTTGCCGACCTGGAAAGTGCGCCGTTCCCTGCGCCGTGCTGCTTCCCGCGGCGTCGATGTGCGTTTGCTGCTGACCGGGCCGCGTACCGATCACCCGTCGGTGCGGTATGCCGGCCATCGCTATTACCCGCGGCTGTTGCGCGCCGGGGTGAAGATCTTCGAGTACCAGCCGTGCTTCCTGCACCTGAAGATGGTGCTGGTGGATGACTGGGTGAGCATCGGCTCGTGCAACTTCGACCACTGGAACCTGCGCTTCAACCTCGAAGCCAACGTCGAAGCCATCGACCCACCCCTGACCGCCGACGTGGCGGCGAGCTTTGAGCGCGACTTTGCCCAGAGCCTGGCCGTGGACCTTGCCCACTGGCATGCGCGACCGTTGTGGAAGCGGGTGCAGCAACGCTTGTGGGGCTGGCTCGACCGGCTGGTGGTCAACCTGCTCGATCGGCGCGATTGAGCCTGAGGCCGGTTGGCGGTCTATGGTGTCCTTGTTCGCCAGCGATGAGGCCCGTACAGGCAATAAAAAAGCGGCAGGGGAATAATCCACCTGCCGCTTTCTTGTACCAGCAAACCCTGAGGCTTACTTCACTTCCACCGCCAGGCTTTCAGCGATCTTGTGCTGCCAGATCGCAGGGCCGGTGATGTGTACCGACTCGCCGTTGCTGTCGACCGCGACGGTGACCGGCATGTCCTTGACCTCGAACTCGTAGATCGCTTCCATGCCCAGTTCGGCAAAGGCCAGGACCTTGGACTTCTTGATCGCCTGGGCCACCAGGTAGGCAGCGCCGCCGACGGCCATCAGGTACACGGCCTTGTTGTCCTTGATCGCTTCGATGGCGGTCGGGCCGCGCTCGGATTTGCCGATCATGCCCAACAGGCCGGTCTGCTCGAGGATCTGCCGGGTGAACTTGTCCATCCGCGTTGCGGTGGTCGGGCCGGCCGGGCCAACCACTTCGTCACCGACCGGATCAACCGGGCCGACGTAGTAGATGAAGCGACCCTTGAGGTCGACCGGCAATTCTTCGCCCTTGTTGAGCATCTCGACCATGCGCTTGTGCGCAGCGTCGCGACCGGTGAGCATCTTGCCGTTGAGCAGGATGGTCTCGCCCGGCTTCCAGCTCTGCACGTCTTCCGGGGTCAGGGTGTCGAGGTTGACGCGGCGGGCCGATGGGCCGGCTTCCCAGACGATCTCCGGGTAGGCGTCCAGCGATGGCGCTTCCAGGTCGGCCGGGCCGGAACCGTCGAGCACGAAATGGGCGTGACGGGTGGCGGCGCAGTTGGGGATCATGCACACCGGCAACGAGGCGGCGTGGGTCGGGTAATCCATGATCTTGACGTCGAGCACGGTGGTCAGGCCGCCCAGGCCCTGGGCGCCGATACCCAGCTGGTTGACCTTGTCGAACAGTTCCAGGCGGATCTCTTCGACGCGGTTCTGCGGGCCACGGGCCTTGAGCTCGTGGATGTCGATGGACTCCATCAAGACTTCCTTGGCCATCACCGCGGCTTTCTCGGCGGTACCGCCGATGCCGATACCGAGCATGCCCGGTGGGCACCAGCCGGCACCCATGGTCGGAACGGTCTTGAGTACCCAGTCGACAATCGAGTCGGACGGGTTGAGCATGGCCATCTTCGACTTGTTCTCGGAGCCGCCGCCCTTGGCCGCTACGTCCACTTCCACGGTGTTGCCCGGGACGATGGAGTAGTGGATGACCGCCGGGGTGTTGTCCTTGGTGTTCTTACGCGCGCCGGCCGGGTCGGCCAGGATGGATGCACGCAGGACGTTTTCCGGCAGGTTATAGGCGCGGCGCACGCCTTCGTTGATCATGTCGTCCAGGCTCATGGTCGCGCCGTCCCAGCGCACATCCATACCGACGCGCACGAACACGGTAACGATACCGGTGTCCTGGCAGATCGGCCGGTGGCCGGTGGCGCACATGCGCGAGTTGATCAGGATCTGGGCGATGGAATCGCGCGCAGCCGGCGACTCTTCACGCAGATAGGCCTCATGCATGGCCTGGATGAAATCAACGGGGTGGTAGTACGAAATGAACTGCAGGGCGTCGGCAACGCTCTGAATCAGGTCGTCTTGCTTGATCACGGTCATGCAGCGCGCTCCTCTTAAAGACGGGAACATTCATTAAGGTATTCCGACGCGGACTGGCCGAGGTGTCGAAACGACCTTCAACAGGCGCCAACGCAAGGCTGTCGGCGCAAAAAAGGCGCGGCAGTATAGCGCGCATCCGCGGTTGGCACACGTACCAAAGGTCCCCACCAAGGTCGGCAGTGGCCGGGCACTGTTCTTGCCTGAATGCCTGCCAGGGCCGATATGTGCAAACATGGCAATTATTCTTCACACACCCTAAAGTGGCGGTTGGCCATGCCTTATTCCTCTGCCCTGGCCAGAGCACGGTGAGCCACCTGTGACCGAAACAGCGCTGCAGAAGCTTCTCCTCAAACGTTTTCTCATGGCGGCCGGCACCTATCTGTTGGTGTTGGCGCTGGTCTGGGTTGCGCTGTTGAATGGCCATCTGCAAGCCTCCCTGGATGTCTTGTTGCTGGGCAGCGGCTTGTTGCTGATGAGCCAGTTGCTGCTCGGCTGGGTGTTTGCCAGTGGCCGCAACCTGCGCTTTGGCGATCCGAGCCTGACCGAATTCCAGGTGTTGCTGGCGATTGCCTGGCAAACCTGGCTGCTGGCCCAGCTTGACCAGGGCCGCGGTACTTTTCTGATGTTTTATCCGTTGATTCTGATGTTCGGCCTGTTTCACCTGAGGGGGCGGGTGTTCGTGCGCTGCGCGCTGCTGGTGCTGTGCAGCTTCTTCGGCCTGATTGCCTGGGAGGCCTGGCAGGTGCCGCATTTCGCCGGTTCGCTGCTGGCGTTGCAGGCCAGTGCCTTGCTGGTGGTGCTGTGCTGGTTGTGCCTGTATGCCCGCTATGTGCAGGCCGCTCGCCAGCGCATGCGCCAACGCCGCTATGCCTTGCAGGCCCATCAGGACACCTTGCGCGGCATGATGCGCCAGCTTGAAGACCTGGTGGCCACCGACGAACTGACCGGGCTGTTCAACCGTCGGCATTTTCTCAGCCTGGCCAGCCGCGAGCTTGCGCGCATGCGCGCAGACAGCAGCCACGGCCTGGCGTTGATCGACCTCGATCATTTCAAGCGCATCAACGATGTCTATGGGCATGCCGCCGGCGACCAGGTGCTGCAAGCCTTCGCCTCGATCGCCAGCGATTGCCTGGGCGACACTGCGGTGCTGGCCCGTTACGGTGGCGAAGAGTTCGTGCTGTTGCTGCCCGATTGCAGCCAAGCGCAGCTGTTCAGCTGTTGTGAACGCTTGCGCAAGGCCTTTGCCCTGGCCCAGCCACCAGCGGTCGGCTTGCGCGTCGAACCGTTAAGCCTGTCGGCCGGGCTGACCCTGTTGGCGCCTGGCGATGATCTCGACGACGCCTTGCAACGTGCCGATCAGGCCTTGTACCGGGCCAAACACTGTGGGCGCAACCGCTGCCTGGCCGCCTGGGAGGCCGTCGATGCCTGAGTTGCGGGTCGCTGAGCGACAATGGCAGGTGGCCGCGGGCAGCAACCTGCTCGATGCCCTTAATGATGCCGGGCTGGCGGTGCCCTACAGTTGCCGTGCCGGCAGTTGCCACGCCTGCCTGGTGCGCTGCCTGCAAGGCCAGCCCGCAGATGCCCGGCCCGATGCCCTGGCGGCGGACAAACGCCAGCAAGGTTGGCGCCTGGCGTGCCAATGCAGTGTCGAAGAAGATTTGCAGGTGGCCTTGTTCGACCCGCTCGCAGATGGCCTGCCGACCGAGGTCAGCGGCCTCGACTGGCTGAGCCCGACGGTGCTGCGCCTGCGGCTTGAGCCGCAAAGGGCACTACGCTACCAGGCCGGCCAGCACCTGGTGTTGTGGAGCCCGAACGGGGTCGCCCGGCCTTATTCGCTGGCGAGCCTGCCGGGGGAGGAGGGCTTTCTCGAGTTTCACCTCGATTGCCGGCAACCCGGTGCCTTCTGCGATGCCGCCCGGCAACTGACTATCGGTGCGACGTTGCGCTTGGGCGAGTTGCGCGGCGGCGCCTTGCATTACGATCCGGACTGGCAGGAGCGCCCGTTGTGGCTGCTGGCCGCCGGCACTGGCCTGGCGCCGTTATGGGGGATTGTGCGCGAAGCCTTGCGCCAGGAACACCACGGCCCGATTCGCCTGCTGCACCTGGCCCATGACCCGCAGGAACATTACCTGGCGCCCGCACTGACGGCGCTTGCCAGCCAGCATCCGCAACTGCAGGTCGAGCTGCTGACCCCACCGCAGTTGCCCCAGGCTCTGGCGGCGTTACGCCTGCCGTCACGCCAGACCGTGACCCTGGCCTGTGGCTCGGCGGCCAGTGTCGAGCAGTTTGCCCGGCGCATGTTTCTCGCCGGCCTGCCGCGCAATCAGTTGCTTGCCGATGTGTTCACCGGTCATGCCTGATTCCAGCAGGCAAAAAAAAGCCCCGCAGCACAGGCTACGGGGCTTTGTTCAGCAGGGCCTGAGCATCAGACCAGCGAATCACCGACGTGCAGGATCTTCATGCCGTTGGTACCACCGATGGTGTGGTAGCTGTCGCCTTTGGTCAGGATCGCCCAGTCACCTGGCTCGACCGCGCCGCGCTGCAGCAACTCGTCGACTGCCGCCTGGCTGACTTTCTCCGCCGGCAGGGCTGCCGGATCGAAAGCCACCGGGTACACGCCACGGAACATCGCAGCGCGAGCCAGGGTGGCGCGGTGCGGCGAGAACGCGTAGATCGGCACCGAGGAACGCAGGCGCGACATGATCAGCGGGGTGTAGCCACTTTCGGTGAGGGCGATGATCGCCTTGACGCCGGGGAAGTGGTTGGCGGTGTACATGGCCGCCAGGGCGATGCTTTCGTCGCAGCGCTCGAAGCGGGTGTGCAGACGGTGGCTGGACTTCTGGCTGGTCGGGTGCTTTTCCGCGCCCAGGCAGATGCGTGCCATGGCCTGTACTGCTTCGATCGGGTAGGCGCCGGCGGCGCTTTCGGCCGAGAGCATCACCGCATCGGTGTTGTCCAGCACGGCGTTGGCCACGTCGGACACTTCGGCGCGGGTCGGCATCGGGTTCTGGATCATCGACTCCATCATCTGGGTCGCCACGATCACCGCCTTGTTGTTGCGGCGGGCGTGCTGGATGATCTTCTTCTGGATCGCGATCAGCTCGGCATCGCCGATTTCCACGCCCAGGTCGCCACGGGCCACCATGACCGCGTCACTGGCGGCGATCAGGCCGTCGAGGGTCTCGTCATCGGCGACCGCTTCGGCGCGCTCGATCTTGGCCACCAGCCAGGCGCTACCGCCGGCTTCGTCGCGCAGGCGACGGGCGTATTCCATGTCGGAGGCGTCGCGCGGGAAGGAAACGGCCAGGTAGTCCAGGTCCATTTCGGCTGCCAGCTTGATGTCGGCCTTGTCTTTTTCGGTCAGCGCCGGAGCTGTCAGGCCGCCGCCGCGACGGTTGATGCCTTTATGGTCGGACAGCGGGCCGCCGATCAGCACTTCGCAGTGCAGGGCGTCGGCGGTGGCGCTGGTTACGCGCATGACCACGCGGCCGTCGTCGAGCAGCAGCTCATCGCCGACGCCGCAGTCCTTGACCAGGTCCGGATAGTCGATGCCGACGATATCCTGGGTGCCTTCGGTCAGCGGATGGGCGGTGGAGAAGGTGAAGCGGTCACCGACCTTGAGTTCGATACGCTTGTTGCTGAACTTGGCGATACGGATCTTCGGCCCTTGCAGGTCACCGAGCAGCGCCACGTGGCGGCCCAGGCGGGCAGCGATATCGCGGATCAGGCGCGCGCGAGCCTTGTGCTCGTCAGGCGTGCCGTGGGAGAAGTTCAGGCGAGCGACATCCAGGCCGGCGAGGATCAGTTGCTCGATCACTTCCGGCGAGTTGCTGGCGGGGCCAAGGGTGGCGACGATTTTGGTACGGCGGATGGTCATGCACAGACTCCTATAGTGAAGCGCAGCGAAAGGCTACTCCGGAAAATCGCTGTAGTCATTGTTCCTTTGCACTACCTGGCGGTTAGCGCGGGTGGCGTTTGAACGGCTACAGGGCCCGAGCGCCGCTGGTGTGGGAGCGGCGGTGCGACGACTCGACTTGACCCGCGATGAGGCCAGTGCAGCCAGCCATGTCTACAGATTTTCCGCACAAAGCCGATACACTGCTCAATACAGGAGATCCCCCATGCGAGCCTTGATCGTTTTAGCCCTGGCCACCAGCGTCGTCGGTTGCACCCGCTGGTCGATGGACCATCATTTGAACAACGCCTACCGCGCCTATGACCGGGGCAACTGCGAGAAGGTCATGCTCGAGCTGTCCCAGGTCGAGCGCACCAGCCGTGCCCGACCGTTCATCCAGCCGGAAGTGTCGCTGCTGCGTGGCCAGTGCCTGGAACGGCAGAAATTGTTCGTCGATGCGGCGCAGACCTACCAGTTCATTCTTCAGCGCTACCCGCAGAGCGAGTACGCGTTCCGTGCCCGTGCCCGGCTGCAGACCCTCGAACAACTGGGCCACTACCGCAGCGGCGAAGCGGCGATTGCCCGCCCGGCAACCACCACGCCTTGGCGTTAATACTAAAGTCAGCAGGTCTGATTGTGACGCGCGGGTCAGGGTGCGCTAATCTTGTTGCTGAAATGAATGAAAAACAGCAGCCCTAGCGCGGCCCTGCTAAAAGGGTCTTCGACAGCGATCCCGACCATGTTTGACGAGCGCCGCATCGAGCGTCACCAGCTCCCTTATTTTCTCAAAGTCTTCAACCGCTTCACCGACCAGCCCATCGGCTACCTGGGAAATGTGTCCGAAGACGGCCTGATGCTGATCAGCCAGCTGCCGATGCTGGTCGGCCCGGATTTCGAGTTGCAGCTCAAAGTCCCGGGCCGCGATGGCGCAGTGCACCTGATCAACCTCACCGCCAGTTGCCTGTGGAGCCATGAAGACCAGACGCCCGGGCATTACGACTCGGGTTTCATGCTGCTGCAGGCGCCACGTGACTACGAGCAACTGGTGCGTGCCCTGCGCAACTATTTCAGCTTCCATCCGTTGAACGCTTCGGCCTGACGCTGGCCGTGACGGGCTGCTGGCCCTAGACTCTGGGCGACCTTCTGTTCAGGACGACCCCGTGAGCTCCAGCATTTTCTGGCACGACTACGAAACCACCGGTATCAACCCGCGCAACGACCGGCCCTTGCAGGTCGCCGGGGTGCGCACCGACCTTGACCTCAACGAGATCGAGGCGCCGATCAACTTCTATTGCCAGCCCAGCGCCGATATCCTGCCGCATCCCAAGGCTTGCCTGGTCACCGGCATCACTCCGCAGCAACTGGCCGCCAACGGCTTGAGCGAAGCCGAGTTCATGACCCGGGTGCATGCCGAACTGGCCCGCCCCGGCACCTGTGGCGCCGGCTACAACAGCTTGCGGTTCGACGACGAAGTCACCCGCTACAGCCTGTATCGCAACTTTTTTGATCCCTATGCCCGCGAGTGGCAGGGCGGCAACAGCCGCTGGGACTTGATCGACATCGTACGCACTGCTTATGCCCTGCGCCCGGACGGTATCGAGTGGCCACAACAGGACGGGCGCACCAGTTTGCGCCTGGAGTTGCTCACTGCCGCCAATGGCATCGACCATGGCCAGGCCCATGAAGCGTTGTCTGACGTGCGCGCCACCATTGCACTTGCGCGATTGATCCGACAGAAACAGCCCAAGCTTTATGACTGGTTGTTTCAACTGCGCAGCAAGCAGAAAGTCCTCGACCAGATTCGATTATTACAACCGATGGTGCATATCTCTGGCCGTTTCTCTGCGGCACGCAATTATCTGGGGGTGGTATTACCTCTGGCCTGGCACCCGCGCAATCGCAATGCCTTGATTGTCTGTGACCTGCACCTGGATGTTCAGCCCTTGATAGATGAGGATGCTGATTCACTGCGTCAGCGTTTATACACTCGTCGTGAGGAAATGCCTGACGGACAATTGCCGGTGCCGTTGAAATTAATCCATATCAATCGCTGCCCGGTGGTCGCCCCGTTGAGTGTATTGCGTGGCGAAGATCAGCAGCGTTTGCAACTGGATATGGCTGTTTATCAGGCGCGCGCGGCGAGTCTGATTGCCGCCGCCGGGCAATGGCAGGAGAAATTGCCGCTGGTTTATAGCGCCGAGGAGTTTGCTCCCAGCGAAGACCCGGAACAGCAGTTGTATGATGGCTTTCTTGGCGATCGTGATCGGCGTTTGTGCGAGCAAGTGCGCAGTGTCGATCCGCAGCAACTAGGGCAGGGGCAGTGGATGTTCGATGATGAACGTTTGCCAGAATTGTTGTTTCGTTATCGCGCACGCAATTTCAGCGAAACCTTGAATGCCGAGGAACGCCAGCGTTGGCAAACCTTCTGCCAGCAACGCCTGAGCGACCCGTTGATGGGCGCGCCCAATACCCTTGGGGATTTCGAGCGGGCCCTGCAGGAATGCTGGCTGGACGCCGACGCCCAGCAACAACTGTTGCTCGGCCAGTGGCGTAACCATGTGCAGGCGCTTAAGTTGCAATTGGGAATGTAAGCAAACGTTGAAAATAAAAAACGCCAGCAAGGCTGGCGTTTTTAGCGAGTAACACAAGGTTACCAGCGGGCTTATTAACCCAGCAGGGTTGCCCAGCCTTCAACCACGTCACCACCCCATTTGGCTTTCCATTCTTTCAGGGTTTTGTGGTTGCCGCCTTTGGTTTCGATGACTTCACCGTTGTGCGGGTTTTTGTATTGCTTGACCTTGCGCGCACGTTTGGTGCCGGTGGTTTTAACCGCGCCGCGCGGGGCTTTGTTCAGTTTGGCTTCTGGATCCAGCAGCGCAATGATGTCACGCAGGGACTTCGAATATTCGCCCATCAGTGCACGCAGTTTGCCTTCGAATTCCAGCTCGGTTTGCAGCTTGTCGTCTTGCGACAGGTTCTGCAGACGCGCTTGCAGTTCTTTGATGGCTTCTTCGGTAGCGCGATATTCGTTGATCAGGGACATGAGGCGTTCCTTGGAAATGAAGGATTTTGGACAGACAGTGCGGCAATAATAATCAGACAGTACCCCCAAGTAAACATTTAAGCAGGCAATTAGCTCAATGAATGCTTAAACACCTTGAGGGATTAGGTTAAGAAAAATTTACAAACTAAGTGGTTTTTCCAATAGTTAACTTGATCGCCAGCCCGCAGCGCTACACGGCAGTGCCCTCTACCGCGCCACCCGGGCAGGCGACAGGGCGCGTGCAATGAGTACTGCAGTTTTGCCGGGCACTCGCTAGAATGTGCGCCTTTGCGAAAGTTTCTGGAGTCCATTTCATGCGCACCTACCGGCTGGTGATTGCCTGCCCCGACCGCGTTGGCATCGTCGCCAAAGTCAGTAATTTCCTGGCGTCCTATAACGGCTGGATCAACGAAGCCAACCACCACTCCGACGAGCAGAGCGGCTGGTTCTTCATGCGCCACGAAATCCGCGCCGAAACCCTGCCGTTCGGTATCGAGGAATTTCGTGAAGCCTTCGCACCGATCGCCGAAGAGTTCTCGATGGTCTGGCGCATCACCGATACCGACCAGAAGAAGCGCGTAGTATTGATGGCCAGCCGCGAGTCCCACTGCCTGGCCGACCTGCTGCACCGCTGGCATGCCAAGGAACTGGAGTGCGACATTCCCTGTGTGATTTCCAACCACAACGACCTGCGCAGCATGGTCGAGTGGCACGGCATCCCGTTCTTCCATGTGCCGGTCGATCCGCAGAACAAGCAGCCGGCCTTTGCCGAAGTCTCGCGCTTGGTCAAGGAGCACGGTGCCGACGTGGTGGTACTGGCGCGCTACATGCAGATCCTGCCGCCGCAACTGTGCCAGGAATACGCCCAGCAGGTGATCAACATCCACCACAGCTTCCTGCCTTCGTTCGTCGGCGCCAAACCGTACCACCAGGCGTCGCTGCGCGGCGTCAAGCTGATCGGCGCGACCTGCCACTACGTCACCGAAGAACTCGATGCCGGCCCGATCATCGAGCAGGACGTGGTTCGCGTCAGCCATAGCGACAGCATCGAAGACATGGTGCGTTTCGGCCGTGACGTCGAGAAAATGGTCCTGGCCCGCGGCCTGCGTTATCACCTGGAAGACCGCGTGCTGGTCCACGGCAACAAGACCGTGGTGTTCAACTAAGCCTCAGTGCCGGAGGTTGGCCAATGGCCGATCCACTCGACAAGGCTACCTCCAAGGCCCGCCGACCCTCGGCGAGGGCTGCCTGAGCCGCTACGACCCGGATGCGCTGGACAGCGAAGACGGCACCGATTTTCCCGGTGCCGCCGAGCTCTGGGAGCAGCTCAAGCCGGCTAGCGACGAACCCGCGCCTGACTGAGCCGCCAGCGCTCCAGCAGCGGCCGACCCAGCAGGCAGAGGAACACCGGGCCACCGGCGACCAGGTAGAAATAGTAGGTCACCAGCCGCCAGATCAGGATGGCCGCCGCCGCGGTCGATGTGCCCACCAAAGGCGAAAGCAATGCGGCCGAGGTCATTTCAGCCGCGCCTGCACCGCCCGGCAGCAGGCTGAATTGCCCGGCGCTGAGCGACAGCATCTGCACCAGAAAGCTCGGTATCCACTGCAGATCGACCCCAAGCCCGCGCAACGCCAGGTACAGCACGCTGTAGCGCAGCCCCCAGTGCACGCAGGTCAGGGCAAACACCAGCGCCAGGGTGCGTTTGGGTAGCCGCCAGGTTTCGCCCAGGGCGCGAAAGAAGTGCAGCAGCTTGCGCGTCCAGCGTCGGCGCCTGCGGGCGGACACCTTGAGCCTGTGCAGCAACCGGCCATTGAGGCGCAGTAGCGCGCGACGGTATCGCAGCAAGCAGAGCAGGGTGGCGAAGGCGGTGCACATCAACAGCGCGCTGCTGAGCAGCAGGCCCTCCAGGCTGCGGTTGAGACTGTGGAACAGCGCGTAGCCGGCGATCCCCAGCATGGCGCAGAAAAAGAACAGCAGATCATTGAGCTGGTCGGCAGCAAATACCGCGCTGCTGCGCGCCGGCCCGATGCGATCGCGGGCCAGCAAGGCCATCAGTGCCAGCGGCCCGCCGCTGCCGCCCGGCGTTGTACAGATGGCAAACTCGGTGGCCATGATCACCCCCAGGCTGCGCAAGCGCCCCAGCGCCGCGCCCTGGCTGCCGAGCAGCAGACGCAGGCGCATGGCGTTGATGATCCAGCACACTACAATCATGGCGAACAGGCCCAGCAGCAGGTGCGGGGCAAAACCACGCAGGCGCGGCAACAGCTCGCTGCCTCCGAGCAGGGCTGGCACCAGCAGCGCCACGATCAGCGCCATCAGCAGCCAGGGCAGGCGGTTCACCGAGGGTGCCTGCTGGCCAGCCAGGCGGATTTGGTCATCGGCTCGCGGCCCTGGCGCAGCAAGCGCTGGACCGTTTGCAGCCAGTAGCGGCGGGAAAAGCCATGGCGCATGTCCACCGGGTGCAGGCCCAGGCGGATCACCGGCGCTTGGCGCAGGCGCGCCTCACGTACGTCGCACAACACTTTCGACAGCCCGCGGCGCCAACGGCTGCGGGCGCTCCAGACCAGGCCGGGGGCCGCGATCGGGCTGAAGTCGGGCAATTGAAAGATGTGCTGCGGGTCGCTGGTGTAACGCAGCGGGAGTTGGCGCAAGGCCTGGCGGGTGCCGTCGCTCATCAGCCAGGCCGGGGCGACAAAACCCGCCAGGGGCCAGTCATAGCGGCGGAACAGGTCGATACCGGCTTCAAGGCGTTGCCGCGCCTGGGGCTGGTCGAGGCTGTAGAACTCGCCTTCCCAGGTATAGATGCGGCGCATGAAGTAGTCCCGCGGCGAGCGCGGTGGCGGGCTGTCATCGGCATGAAAGTAGCCATGCAGGGCCATTTCGTCGCCACGCTGCAAGCGCCGGTCGAGCATCAGGCGAAATCCGGGGGCCTGCTCCAGGGCATTGCGCTTGTGAAAGTCCGGCACCACCAGCCAGGTCATGGGAATGTTGCCCAGAGCGTCGATGGCTTCGACGAAGGGTTGGTAGTCCGGCCAGGTTTCCGGCGCAACATCATGCAGCACCAGCAGCAGGCTCGGGCGATCGGCAGGCTCAGGCATGAGCGCGTACCGGCATCGGGTGGCCGAGCACCGCCCGGTAATGCTCGAGCAGGCCATTGACTACGCTGTCCCATCCGTAGTGCTGCTCGACATGGGCGCGGGCCTGCAGGCCCATTTGCCGGGCACCGGCCTCGAACACCTCGCGCACCGTGCGGGCCATGGCCTGGCCATCGTTGGGCGGGCACAGGCGCCCGCAGTGCTCGTTGACGATTTCGCTGAAGGCCCCGGCGGCCACGGCAATGACCGGAATGGCACTGGCCATGGCTTCGAGAATCACCAGGCCGAAGGTCTCCTGGTCGCCTGCGTGCAGCAGGGCATCGGCGCTGGCCAGCAGGCGGGCGACTTCAGCGGCCGGGCAGAAGTGATCGATGACGCTGACGTTGGCCGGCACCGTGGCCGGCATGTGCGAGCCCACCAGCAGCAGGTGATAGTGCTTGCCCAGACGTTTCATGCAGTCGAGCAGCACCGGCAGGTTCTTCTCCCGCGAGCCGCGTCCGGCGAACACCAGCAGGCGCGTGGTATCGGCGAGACCCAGTTGCCGGCGCAGCGACAGGTCACGGTGCTGCGGGTGGAAGGTTGCCAGGTCGACGCCCAGGCGCTGCACATGGACATTGTCGATACCCAGGCCGCGCAACTTGTCGGCCATTACCTGACTCGGCGCCAGCACCCGGTCGAAATTGCCATAGAGTTTGCTGACATAGGCTTCGACGTTGGGCGTGAACCAGTTGCCCATGCGGTTGCTCACCAGCAACGGCAGGTCGGAGTGATAGAAGCCGATCACCGGCACATCCAGCTGGCGCCGGGCATCCAGCGCCGCCCAGGCGGTCAGATAGGGGTCACCGACCTCGATCAGGTCCGGCTGAAGATCGTGCAGGACATTGCGCCAAGGTGCCAGGCGCAGGGGGAAGCGATAGCCGTTGCCGAATGGCAGGGCCGGGGCCGGCACCTTGTAGATGCCGTTATCGTGGCTGGCGCTGGCGCCGGGAATCAACAGGCTGTGACGAACACCGGGAGTAAGGCCCAGGCGGCGGTGTTTGGCATCAAGATAGGTACGCACGCCGCCGCTGGCGGGCGCGTAGAACATGGTGATGTCAGCGATGTGCACGATCAGCATCCCTCCGAGATCGTCTCCAGAGTGTGTCACCAGGCGGCTTTTCGCCGCTGGAGACGCGCCCTAAGGTTGACCTCTATGAAGGATAGTTTGTTCGATTGGGTTCGGTAGCGGCTAGCGGCAAGCTACAAGCTGCAAGAAAAAGCAGAGCGCACTAGGCTCTGTTTCTTCTTGCACCTTACAGCTTGTAGCTTGCCGCTCAAGCTCAAATACGGAAGCTGCCCACCAGTTGTTTCAGGCGGCTGGCTTGTTGCTCAAGGTCGGCGCAGGCGCGCAGGGTCGACTGCAGGTTCTCGACCCCTTCCTGGTTGAGCATGTTGATTTCGTTGATGTCCATGTTGATCGAATCGACCACGGCGGTTTGTTCTTCGGTGGCGGTGGCCACCGACTGGTTCATGCCGTCGATCTCGCCGATGCGCAGGGTTACGCTGCCCAGGCGCTCACCGGCCTGGTTGGCGATCTCGACGCTGTCCTGGCTGTGGCGCTGGCTTTGGCCCATGGTGTCGACCGATTCACGGGCGCCGACCTGCAGCTCTTCGATCATGTTCTGCACTTGCTGCGCCGACTCCTGGGTGCGGTGCGCCAGGTTGCGTACTTCATCGGCGACCACGGCAAAACCGCGACCGGCTTCCCCTGCGCGTGCCGCCTCGATGGCGGCGTTGAGCGCCAGCAGGTTGGTCTGCTGCGAGATGCTGGTGATCACTTCGAGGATCTGGCCGATGTTCACCGTCTTGCTGTTGAGCGTCTCGATGTGTGCGCTGGAAGTGCAGATCAGGTCCGACAGACGGTTCATCGCCTGGATGCTGCGATCGACCACCTGCTGGCCTTCTTCAGCCAGATGCCGTGCCGAGCTTGCCTGTTGCGAGGCTTGCGCGGCGTTGTGGGCGATTTCCTGGGCGGCGGCGCCCAACTGGTTGATCGCCGCGGCAACGCTGTTGGTGCGGTTGGACTGCTCGTCGGAGTTGACCATCGACGAGTTGGAGGCGCTGACGACCCGCAGGGCCACTTCGTTGACCTGCTCGGTGGCCGAAGACACTTCGCGGATCGAACCGTGGATGCGCTCGACGAAGCGGTTGAAGGCGGTGCCGAGGATGCCGAATTCGTCGTGGTTATGGATCGCCAGACGCTTGGTCAGGTCGCCCTCACCTTCGGCGATGTCCTCCATGGCCCGGGTCATGGTGTGCAGCGGTTGCATCAGTACGCGGATCAGCAGGCCGAGCAGGGCAATGATGATGACCACGGCGACCAGGGTGGCAATCACCGCCGAGGTGCGGAATTTGCTCAGCATCGAGTAGGCCTCGTCCTTGTCTACCGACAGGCCGATGTACCAGTTGGCTGAAGGCAGGCCCTTGACCGGGGCGAAGCTGAGGATCCGGGTCTTGCCGTCAAGTTCGACCTCGCTCGGTTCCTTGCTGATGCGCGGGGTGTTCTGTGGAAACAGGTCCGACAGCGACTTCATCACCAGGTTTTTATCCGGGTGCACGAGGATCTTGCCTTGATCGTTGATCAGGAAGGCGTAGCCCATGCCGCCGAAGTTCAGCGAGTTGATGATCTCGGTCAGGCCGTCGAGGGCCAGGTCGCCACCGACCACGCCAACGTTGCGCGCAGCGGTCGCCACCACCGAAATGACCATCTTGCCGGTGCTGACATCAATATAAGGTTCGGTCAGGATCGGCCCGTTGGCGGCCATGCCGTCTTTATACCAGGGGCGTACGCGCGGGTCGTAGCCGTCGGGCATCTTGGTCTGTGGGCGGATGGTGAAACCGCCGTTGACGTCACCCAGGTAAATGGTCAGGAAACTTGAGACCAGCGCTTGTTGGCCGAGCAGCGTGCCGACTTTGTCAGCCTCGGGAAACGCGGCAATGTTTTGTGCAACGTTTTGTACCAGCAGAATACGACCGTCAAACAGGTTCTTGATATTGGTCGAAGTGGTTTCGCCCATTTCTTCAAGATAGTTTTCCAGATCCTCGCGAATGGCATTACGCTGCAAGAAATCGTTGTACAAGGTAAACAGGGTAAAGGCGATCATGACGATCAGCGAGGCGGCCAATAGGATCTTGTGGCTGAATCGGAGGCTTTTGTTCATAACGTGTCGGTCCGCTAAGGTCTTGTTATCCGGGTCGTTCGCACAAAGAACAGCGTGAAAGCAGTGCAGGTCCCAATTCCTTGTCGGGCTATTCCTGTCTTCCTGGTGGTCTATCGCTATTTAATATCGGCCGTTTCAAGCCAAAGCTTTAAACAGAGGGTGAAAAAACATGCCTGACTCTTCGCAATTCGTGCTCGGCGCCGACCTCGCCGGGCAGCCGGTGGCCCAGGCCATGCGCCTGGCTAACCGTCACGGCCTGGTGGCCGGGGCGACCGGTACCGGCAAGACCGTAACCCTGCAACACATGGCCGAAGCCTTCAGCGACGCTGGCGTGGCGGTGTTTGCCGCTGATGTCAAAGGCGACCTGTGCGGCCTGGGCGCGGCGGGCAACCCCCAGGGTAAGGTGGCCGAGCGCATTGCCGGCATGCCCTGGCTGAACCATCGGCCTCAGGCTTATCCGGTCAGCTTGTGGGATATTCACGGCCAGTCTGGTCATCCGCTGCGCACCACCCTCAGCGAAATGGGCCCGTTGTTGTTGGGTAATTTGCTGGAGCTGACCGACAGCCAGCAGGCGGCGTTGTATGCCGCGTTCAAGGTCGCCGACCGCGAAGGCCTGTTGCTACTCGACATCAAGGACCTCAAAGCGCTGCTGGCGCACCTGAAGGACAACCCGCAACTGCTCGGTGAAGACAGTGCGCTGATGACCACCGGCTCCAGCCAGGCCCTGTTGCGGCGCCTGGCAACCCTCGAGCAGCAGGGCGCCGAAGCGTTGTTCGGCGAACCGGCCTTGCAACTGGAAGATATCCTGCAGCCGGATGTCGATGGTCGCGGACGCATTCACCTGCTCGACGCCAGCCGCCTGGTGCATGAGGCGCCGAAGGTCTATGCGACCTTCCTGCTGTGGCTGTTGGCCGAACTGTTCGAGCAATTGCCCGAGCGTGGCGATGCCGACAAACCGTTGCTGGCGCTGTTCTTTGATGAGGCCCACTTGCTGTTCAATGGCACCCCCAAGGCCCTGCAGGACCGGCTGGAGCAGGTGGTGCGGCTGATCCGTTCCAAGGGCGTAGGTGTGTACTTTGTCACCCAGTCGCCGGGCGATCTGCCGGATGATGTCCTCGCGCAGTTGGGCCTGCGCGTCCAGCACGGCCTGCGGGCATTCACCGCCAAGGAGCAGAAATCCCTCAAGGCCGTGGCCGATGGTTTCCGCCCCAACCCGCAATTCGACACCTTGAGCGTGCTCACCGAGCTGGGCATCGGTGAGGCCCTGGTCGGTACCCTGCAGGAAAAGGGCACGCCGGGTATGGTCCAGCGTGTACTGATTGCCCCGCCGCAGTCGCGCATCGGGCCGCTGAGCGCCGCCGAACGGGCAGCGCTGATTGCCGCTTCGCCCTTGGTCGGGCGTTATGACAAACCGATCGACCGTGAATCGGCCTATGAAATGCTCAATGCCCGTAAAGGCGGCGCCGCTGAGCCTGAGCAGGCGCCGGCTGCGGCTGAAGAGAGCTTGGCCGACAAAGCCGGCGAGTTCCTGCAAAGCGCAGCAGGGCAGGCGATCAAGTCGGCGGTACGCCAGGCGGCCAACCAGTTCGGGCGCCAGTTGGTACGGGGCCTGATGGGTTCGTTGCTCGGCGGCAGCAAGCGCCGCTGATTGCATCAGGCATAAAAAAGGCGCCCCTCGGGGCGCCTTTTTACTGCGGGGTGTATTAGCCGATGGCTTTGGTCGCCAGCCAGAACAAAGCTGCCGACAAGCCCACGGTAGCCGGAAGGGTCAGTACCCAGGCCAGCAGGATGGTGCGCACGGTGCCACCTTGCAGGCCGCTCTTGTTCGCCACCATGGTACCGGCCACACCCGAGGACAGTACGTGGGTGGTCGAGACCGGCAGGCTGAAGATGTTGGCCATGCCGATGGCGCAGGCTGCGGTGATCTGCGCCGACATGCCCTGGGCATAGGTCATGCCCTGCTTGCCGATCTTCTCGCCGATGGTCAGCACTACGCGTTTCCAGCCGACCATGGTACCCAGGCCCAGGGCCAGGGCGACCGCGAGAATCACCCAGAACGGTGCGTACTCGGTGGTGGCGGTGAGGTCCTTGCGCAGTTTGTCCAGGTCCGCCTTCTCGCGTGCCTGCAGGCCTGGCAGCTTGCCGACCTTCTTGGCCGTGTCGTCCAGGCAGAGCAGGTAACGACGTACTTCAATGCGTTTTTCCGGCGTCAGCGAACGGTAGTCGGCCACGCCTTTGAGCGAATCGAGCAAGGCATTGATGGTCGGCTCGGTCTGCTGCGGGTTGCAACTGAACTGTTCTGGCAGGTCGCCTTCTTTGGCTTTGCCCAGGGCCAGGAATTCGCCCAGGGTCGCTTCGTTGCGCTGGTAGAACTGGTTCAGGTGCAGCGTGGCGTCGCGGGTCCGCTCGATCTGGTAGGTGGTGCTGTTGAGGTCGAGAACGAACGCCGATGGAACGATACCGATCAGTACCAGCATGATCAGGCCGATACCTTTCTGACCGTCGTTGGAACCGTGCACGAAGCTCACACCCATCGCCGAAATTACCAGCACCAGGCGGTTCCAGAATGGCGGGTGCTTCTTGTCGTCGAGTTTGCGGCGCTGTTCCGGCGTCTTGTGCATCTTCGACAGTGGTCGCCACCATTTCAGGCCCAGCAGCACCAGCGCGGCGACAGCGAAACCGGCCATCGGCGACAGTACCAGCGACATGCCGATATCGATTGCCTTCTGCCAGTTGACCCCGTCACCCAGCGGAATGTCGCTGATCAGGGCGTTGGCCAGGCCCACGCCGAGGATCGAGCCGATCAACGTGTGCGAACTGGACGCCGGGATCCCGAAGTACCAGGTACCCAGGTTCCAGGTGATGGCGGCAGCCAATAGAGAGAAGACCATCGCCAGGCCGTGGCCGGTGTTCACGTTGATCAGCAGTTCGACCGGCAGCAGGTGAACGATGGCATACGCCACGCCGACACCGCCGAGCAGAACCCCGAGGAAGTTGAACACGCCGGAGAAGAACACGGCCAGGTGCGGCGGCATGGCTTTGGTATAGATGACTGTAGCTACCGCGTTAGCGGTGTCATGAAAGCCATTGATGAACTCGAAGGCGAGTACGAAGGTCAGAGCGAGCAGCAAGCTCACCAGTACCCAGGCATCAAGTCCGCTGAATAAATCGATCATGAAGGAATTCTGACCCGGTCATAAGGGGGCGCGATTATGCCAGAAATCCCCGGTAATCGATGCCCCTGCGACGGACCGCTCGACGACTTTTCTACCCCATTGCCCAAGCCGCTGAGTCGGCGATGCTTCGGTGATCGTCGGCTAAAATCGAAAAAAATCGAGAAAAATTAAACATTTGCATGATTTCATGCGTGTCAGAAAAAAATCAAACGGCCGTATGAAATTTGTGAAATTCCGTTACCGCATGCGTATGACGGCGCAAAAATCAGCTGCATCGTGCTCAGCTAAAAGCATCCCCGCACGCCGTGGCGCGGCGTGTTGCGATCGCCATCAGGCGTGGCTCAGGGCGCCGGGTCCTTGAGTTCTTTCTCGATTTTTTCCAGTTCCTGGGCGAAGGCCTGGTCTAGCACGCTTGCGCGTTTGCGCCATGGCTTGCGTTCCGGGTCGGGTTGCGCGGCATAAGTGGTGACTTCACCGCCATAGACGTCCTTGTAACGTTGTTCCTGGCGCTCTAGTTCGGCGCGCAGTTCATCTTTGGTCACAGTATTACCTGTATGGATATAAACCCTGGCGTTTACGCGGGCAATTGAGTGCGCGGGGCACAACATGCACACGGCTACGCGGCCAGAGCGGCATAACTGTCGCAGCAACAGTAGGTTGTGGTGGTGCAAGCGAAAGTGAACATCGAGGTGTTCACGTTAATGGCACTTGCAGCGATCCGGTTGTGTCTGCCTGGGGGCAGCAGCGGATTGGATCCGCACTATCCCCGCCCAAGGGCGTGGATACGAAGTTTTATTATAGCAAGCAGATTGTCTGACACTAGTACTCTCTATTGTTGATAAGAACAATAGAGCGGCGGTTTTGTTACCAAGTTATGAATGCGCTCAGTCCGCCGAGTATGAAATTTGAACCGGGCGCCGAGAAAAAGTTCTCTGGCCACCGACCCCGTCTTTTACGGAGGAAGGAAAAACGGCCTCGCTTCGTGGGCAAGGCCGTGCCTGGGACTTCTACGGTGGGTACCTGACCAGTCTCTCCAAGAAGCCACATGGTGGCGGGAGAAAGGTATAAGCAATTGAGGGTAGCGGTCAATTGCGATTATCGGTCGATGGTTCGATAATCGCCCCAGTGACCGTGTTGCCGAGGCTAGCCATGACAGAAGAAACCACGCCCAAAGGGCCAGGATTGAACGACAACGTGCGTAGCTCGTTTGCGTCCCTGGCGCCGCCTATCGTTGCCTCGCCGGCCAAGCGTATCCAGGCCTTTACCGGTGACCCCGATTTCATGACCTCGCTGGCCCGGGGCCTGGCGGTAGTTCAGGCGTTCCAGGAGCGCAAGCGCCACCTGACCATCGCCCAGATCAGCCACCGCACGGAAATCCCCCGCGCCGCGGTACGCCGCTGCCTGCATACGCTGATCAAGCTCGGCTACGCCACCACCGACGGGCGCACCTATTCGCTGCTGCCCAAGGTGCTGACCCTGGGTCACGCCTACTTGTCGTCGACGCCGCTGGCGGTATCAGCGCAGCCTTATCTGGACCGCATGAGCGACCAGTTGCACGAGGCTTGCAACATGGCCACCCTGGAGGGCGACGACATTCTCTACATCGCCCGCTCGGCCACGGTGCAGCGCCTGATTTCGGTCGACCTGTCGGTTGGCGGGCGCCTGCCGGCTTATTGCACCTCCATGGGCCGTATCCTGTTGGCGGCGCTGGACGACGCAACCCTGCACGAATACCTCGAGCACGCCGACCTGCAGGCCAAGACCAGCCGCACCCTCCATGACCCGGTGGCCTTGCTCGAGTGCCTGCAGCTGGTTCGCCAGCAGGGCTGGTGCGTGGTCGACCAGGAGCTGGAGCAGGGCTTGCGCTCGATTGCCGTTCCGGTTTACGACGCCTCCGGCCAGGTGCTGGCGGCGCTCAACGTCAGTACCCATGCCGGACGGGTCAGCCGCACCGAGCTTGAACAGCGCTTCCTGCCGATCATGCTTGCCGCCAGTCGTGACCTCAGCGCGCAATTGTTCGCCTGAACGTTCCTGTTCGATAAACGCACAGAGATGCGTTTATCGAATTGCGCCGCGCCCGCCTGCTTATTAATGTCCCTCGCAGCGGTCAGCCTGCCCTGGCCGCCCATAATAATGAGCGAGAGGCAAACGCCCCATGACCGACTTCCTGTCCCTGCACGGTTTGCACCTGTCCTACGCGGGACTGCGCGGCAGCTGATCCAGTTTTTCGATCCCGTCCCTGTTCGTCCGTGCCGTTCACGCGCGCACCCGCACACGCGCGCGCTTCTTCTGGATAAAAATAATGAATAGTCCTCAAGCTGCTGTCGGAAACTGCCTTGATGTGCAGTCCTTTATCAATAGCCAACCGCTGTCGCGCTACCAATGGCGGGTGGTGATCCTGTGCTTTCTGATCGTCTTCCTCGACGGCCTCGATACGGCGGCCATGGGCTTTATCGCCCCGGCCCTGTCCCAGGACTGGGGCATTGACCGGGCCAGCCTCGGCCCGGTGATGAGCGCTGCGTTGATCGGCATGGTCTTCGGTGCGCTGGGGTCCGGGCCGCTGGCCGATCGTTTCGGGCGCAAAGTCGTACTGGTGGGGGCAGTGCTGCTGTTCGGCGCGTTCAGCCTGGCGTCGGCCTACAGCACCAATGTTGACCAGTTGCTGGTGCTGCGTTTTCTCACCGGGCTGGGCCTGGGCGCGGGCATGCCCAATGCCACGACGCTGCTGTCCGAATACACCCCGGAGCGGCACAAGTCGCTGCTGGTGACCAGCATGTTCTGCGGCTTCAACCTGGGCATGGCCGGGGGTGGCTTCATTTCTGCCAAGCTGATCCCGGCGTTCGGCTGGCACAGCCTGCTGCTGATCGGCGGGGTTCTGCCACTGGTGCTGGCGGTGGTGCTGGTGTTCTGGCTGCCGGAGTCGGCGCGTTACCTGGTAGTGCGCAACCGGGGCACCGACAAGGTACGCAAGACCCTGGCGCCGATCGAGCCGGCCATCGTCGGCCAGGCATCGAGCTTCAGCGTGCCGGAGCAAAAGACAGTCAAAGCCCGCAACGTGTTTGCGGTGATCTTCTCCGGGACTTACAGCGTCGGCACTCTGCTCTTGTGGCTGACCTATTTCATGGGCCTGGTGATTGTCTACCTGCTGACCAGCTGGCTGCCAACCCTGATGCGCGACAGTGGCGCGAGCATGGAGCAGGCTGCCTTCATCGGTGCGCTGTTCCAGTTTGGCGGGGTGCTCAGCGCCGTGGCGGTGGGCTGGGCCATGGACCGTTACAACCCGCACAAGGTTATCGGCACCTTCTACTTGCTGGCCGGGGTGTTTGCCTACGCGGTAGGGCAGAGCCTGGGCAACATCACCCTTCTCGCGACCCTGGTGCTGATTGCCGGTATGTGCGTCAACGGTGCGCAGTCGGCGATGCCGTCGCTGGCGGCCCGCTTCTACCCGACCCAGGGGCGCGCCACCGGGGTGTCGTGGATGCTCGGTATCGGCCGTTTCGGGGCGATTCTCGGGGCGTGGATGGGCGCAACCCTGTTGGGCCTGGGCTGGAATTTCGAACAAGTGCTGACCGCGCTGGTGATCCCGGCGGCACTGGCCACCACGGCGGTGATTATCAAGGGCATGGTCAGTCACGCAGATGCGACCTGACAGCCCTCGCACGTGTTGTTAGCAAGATAACAATCAGTTCGATAATCGAACAGTTAGTCGATTATCGGATTGAACAGCCCCCCAGCCCATCTTAATCTGAACCCATGACCGGCGCCGCCCGAGGCGCCTTGAAACCGACCCCGACTCAGCATATCCAGGAGTCTGCAATGGCTGAAATCCTCTCGCTCCACGACGCCGTGAAGCAGTTCGTCAACGACGGAGACAGCGTCGCCCTCGAAGGCTTCACGCACTTGATTCCGACTGCCGCCGGGCATGAAATCATTCGTCAGGGCAAGAAAGATCTGACCCTGGTACGCATGACGCCTGACCTGATCTACGACCAGCTGATCGGCGCCGGTTGCGCCCGCAAGCTGATTTTCTCCTGGGGCGGCAACCCGGGTGTCGGTTCCCTCCATCGCCTGCGCGACGCGGTTGAAAAACACTGGCCGCACGCTATCGAGATCGAAGAACACAGCCACGCCGACCTGGCCAACGCCTACGTCGCCGGCGCCTCGGGCCTGCCCTTCGCGGTGCTGCGTGCCTACGCAGGTTCCGACCTGCCGAAGGTCAACCCACTGATCAAGAGCGTGACTTGCCCGTTCACCGGTGAAGTCCTCGCCGCCGTGCCTTCGGTACGCCCGGACGTCACCGTGATTCACGCGCAAAAGGCCGACCGCAAGGGCAACGTGCTGCTCTGGGGCATTCTCGGTGTGCAGAAGGAAGCAGCCCTGGCGGCCAAGCGCTGCATCGTCACCGTCGAGGAAATTGTCGACGACCTCCAGGCGCCGATGAACGCCTGCGTGCTGCCGACCTGGGCGCTGTCTGCGGTGTGCCTGGTACCGGGCGGCGCGCATCCGTCCTACGCCCATGGTTACTACGAGCGGGACAATCGCTTCTACCAGGCCTGGGACCCGATTGCCCGCAGCCGCGAAAGCTTCACGGCGTGGGTCGACCAGTACATTCGCGGCACCGCCGACTTCACTGAATTCAAGGCAAAACTGGCCAGCGCGGAGGCTGCACAATGAGCTACTCCACCAATGAAATGATGACCGTTGCCGCAGCCCGTCGCCTGCGCAATGGCGCCGTCTGCTTCGTCGGCATCGGCCTGCCGTCCAAGGCCGCCAACCTGGCGCGCCTGACTTCGTCGCCCGATGTCGTGCTGATTTACGAGTCCGGCCCGATCGGCGCCAAGCCAAGCGTGCTGCCGCTGTCGATCGGTGACGGCGAGCTGGCGGAAACCGCCGACACCGTGGTGCCGACCGGCGAGATCTTTCGCTACTGGCTGCAGGGCGGGCGCATCGATGTGGGCTTTCTCGGCGCGGCCCAGGTCGACCGCTTCGGCAACATCAACACCACCGTGGTCGGTGACTATCACCAGCCCAAAGTTCGCCTGCCAGGTGCCGGTGGCGCGCCGGAGATCGCCGGTTCCGCCAAGCAGGTGCTGATCATCCTCAAGCAGTCGAACCGTGCCTTTGTCGACAAGCTCGACTTCATTACCTCGGTCGGCCACGGCGAAGGCGGTGATTCACGCAAGCGCCTGGGCCTGCCAGGCGAGGGGCCGGTAGGCATTATTACCGACCTGTGCATCATGGAGCCGGAAGCCGGTACTCATGAGTTCGTGGTGACCTCGATCCACCCGGGTGTGACCCGCGAGCAGATCATCGCTGCCACCGGCTGGGCCATCCGTTTTGCCGACAACGTGCAAACCACCGTCGCACCGAGCGATGTCGAGCTCAACGCCCTGCGCGACCTTGAAGCGCGCACCGCCGCCGCCCACGGCCAAGCGCCAGGAGAAGCCTGATGCGTGACGTATTTATCTGCGATGCCATTCGCACCCCCATTGGCCGCTTTGGCGGCGCCCTGGCCAGCGTGCGCGCCGACGACCTGGCGGCAGTGCCGCTCAAGGCATTGATCGAGCGTAACCCGCAGGTACAGTGGGATCAGCTCGACGAGGTGTTCCTCGGCTGCGCCAACCAGGCCGGTGAAGACAACCGTAACGTCGCGCGCATGGCGCTGCTGCTGGCCGGCTTGCCGGACAGCGTGCCGGGGGTGACCCTCAACCGCCTCTGCGCCTCGGGCATGGACGCGGTGGGCACGGCCTTTCGCGCCATCGCCAGCGGCGAGATGGAGCTGGCGATTGCCGGCGGCGTCGAGTCGATGTCCCGGGCGCCGTTCGTCATGGGCAAGGCCGACAACGCCTACTCGCGCAACATGAAGCTGGAAGACACCACCATCGGCTGGCGCTTCATCAACCCGCTGGTGAAGGCCCAGTACGGCGTCGATGCCATGCCGCAGACCGCCGACAACGTTGCCGACGATTACCAGGTCTCGCGTGCCGACCAGGACGCCTTTGCCCTGCGCAGCCAGCAACGCACGGCTGCCGCCCAGGCTGCGGGCTTCTTTGCCGAAGAGATCGTGCCGGTGCGCATCGCCCATAAAAAGGGCGAGACGGTCGTTGAGCACGACGAGCACCCGCGCGCCGACACCACCCTCGAAGCCCTGGCCCGGCTCAAGCCAGTCAACGGCGCGGACAAGACCGTCACCGCCGGCAATGCCTCGGGGGTCAACGACGGTGCTGCGGCGCTGATCCTGGCCTCGGCAGACGCAGTGAAAAAGCATGGCCTGACCCCGCGGGCGCGGGTGCTTGGCATGGCCAGTGCCGGTGTGGCGCCGCGGGTAATGGGCATCGGCCCGGTGCCGGCGGTGCGCAAACTGACCGAGCGCCTGGGCGTGGCGGTGGCTGATTTTGATGTCATCGAACTCAACGAAGCCTTTGCCAGCCAGGGCCTGGCCGTGCTGCGCGAACTCGGCCTGGCCGACGATGCGCCGCAGGTCAATCCCAACGGCGGCGCCATTGCCCTTGGCCATCCGCTGGGTATGAGCGGCGCGCGCCTGGTCCTTACCGCTTTGCACCACCTGGAGAAATCCGGCGGACGCAAAGGCCTGGCGACCATGTGTGTCGGCGTCGGCCAGGGCCTGGCCCTGGCCATCGAGCGGGTGTAAACCAATGGCCCGGCCGCGCCGCCTCCACGCAAGGCGGCGCGGCCGGCGTGATTGTTCTGTGGAACGTGAGTGTTACTGAGTGTGTCTAGACTCTCAGAACCCACCAAGAGTAAGCAGCCATGACTTCAGCCTATTACACCGGTGAGGAGCGTAGTAAACGCATCTTTGCCATTGTCGGTGCGTCCTCGGGCAACCTGGTCGAATGGTTCGACTTTTACGTCTATGCCTTCTGCGCCATCTATTTCGCCCCGGCCTTTTTCCCCTCCGACGATCCGACGGTACAGTTGCTCAACACCGCCGGGGTGTTCGCCGCCGGCTTTCTGATGCGACCGATTGGTGGCTGGCTGTTCGGCCGCGTTGCCGACCGTCACGGCCGCAAGAACTCGATGATGATCTCGGTGCTGATGATGTGCGCCGGATCGCTGGTCATCGCCTGCCTGCCCACCTATGCCTCGATCGGCGCCTGGGCGCCGGCGCTGCTGTTGCTGGCGCGGCTGTTCCAGGGCCTGTCGGTGGGCGGTGAATATGGCACTACCGCCACCTACATGAGTGAAGTGGCGCTGCGCGGCCAGCGCGGTTTTTTTGCCTCGTTCCAGTACGTGACCCTGATCGGCGGGCAGTTGCTGGCGGTGCTGGTGGTAGTGATTCTTCAGCAGTTGCTCAGTGAAGACGAACTGCGCGCCTGGGGCTGGCGCATCCCGTTTGTGGTCGGCGCCATTGCTGCGCTGATCTCGTTGTTTCTGCGCCGCTCGCTGGAAGAAACCAGCAGCGCCGAAACCCGCAACGACAAGGACGCCGGCAGCATCGCCGGGCTGTTTCGCAACCACAAGGCGGCGTTCATCACCGTGCTTGGCTACACCGCCGGCGGCTCGCTGATCTTCTACACCTTCACCACTTACATGCAGAAGTACCTGGTCAACACCGCCGGCATGAGCGCCAAGACCGCAAGCTTCATCATGACCGGCGCATTGTTTTTGTACATGTGCATGCAGCCGTTGTTCGGCATGCTCTCGGACCGTATCGGCCGGCGTAATTCGATGCTGCTGTTCGGCGCGTTGGGCACGCTGTTCACCGTGCCGATCCTGCTGGCGCTGAAAACCGTCACCAGCCCGTTCCTGGCCTTCGTGCTGATTACCCTGGCGCTGTGCATCGTCAGCTTCTACACCTCGATCAGCGGTCTGGTCAAAGCCGAAATGTTCCCGCCGCAGGTACGCGCCCTGGGCGTCGGCCTGGCGTATGCGGTGGCCAACGCGCTGTTTGGCGGCTCGGCCGAGTACGTCGCCTTGGGGCTGAAATCCATGGGCATGGAAAACACCTTTTACTGGTACGTTACGGCGATGATGGCGATTGCCTTCCTGTTCAGCCTGCGCTTGCCGAAGCAGGCTGCGTACCTGCACCACGACCATTGACCTGTTCAAGGACCTGCCAATGAACCCGCGTCCGGGCAATCAGCTGTTCGATGCCTATTTCACCGCGCAGGGAATGCGCGAGATTTTCTCTGACCGTGGCCGGGTGCAGGGCATGCTTGATTTCGAAGCGGCCCTGGCCCGTGCCGAAGCGGCCACTGGGGTAATCCCCCAGGTGGCGGTGGCGGCGATCGAAACCGCCTGTCATGCCGAACGCTATGACTTTGCCGCGCTGGCCGAGGCGATTGCCGTGGCCGGCAACTCGGCGATCCCGCTGGTCAAGGCGCTGGGCAAGGTGATTGCCAGTGGCGTACCGGAGGCCGAGCGTTATGTGCACCTGGGCGCCACCAGCCAGGATGCCATGGACACCGGCCTGGTGTTGCAACTGCGGGCGGCGCTGGCCTTGATCGAGGCCGACCTGGCGCAACTGACCAACGCCCTGGCGCGCCAGGCCGAGATTCACGCCGAGACGCCCCTGGCCGGGCGCACCTGGCTGCAACATGCTACGCCGGTCACCTTGGGCATGAAGATTGCCAGCTGGCTGGGCGCCTTGAATCGCCATCGCCAGCGCCTGCAGGAACTCAAGCCGCGCCTGCTGACCCTGCAGTTTGGCGGCGCCTCCGGGACCCTGGCGGCGTTGGGCGACAAGGCCTTGCCGGTGGCCGAAGCCTTGGCCGCAGATTTGCAGCTGACGCTGCCTGAACAACCCTGGCACACCCAGCGCGACCGTCTGGTGGAGTTCGCGGCGGTGCTCGGCATGATTGCCGGCAGCCTTGGCAAGCTCGGCCGTGACGTCAGCCTGCTGATGCAGACTGAAGCGGCTGAGGTGTTCGAGCCTTCGGCGCCGGGCAAGGGCGGTTCCTCGACCATGCCGCACAAGCGCAACCCGGTCGGCGCTGCGGTGCTGATCGGCGCCGCCACCCGGGTCCCGGGCCTGCTGGCCACGCTGTATGCCGCCATGCCCCAGGAGCACGAGCGCAGCCTCGGCCTGTGGCATGCCGAATGGGAAACCCTGCCGGAGATCTGCTGCCTGGTCTCCGGGGCGCTGCGCCAGGCACAGATCATCGCCGATGGCCTGGAAGTGGACGCCGAGCGCATGCGCCGCAACCTCGACCTGACCCAGGGCCTGGTGCTGGCGGAAGCGGTGAGTATCGTCCTGGCCCAGCGCCTGGGCCGTGACCATGCCCACCATCTGCTGGAAACCTGCTGCAAGCGGGCCGTGGCCGAGCAGCGCCATCTGCGCGCCGTGCTGGGCGACGAGCCGCAGGTCAGTGCCGAACTTTCGCCAGACGAGCTCGATCGTCTGCTCGACCCAGCCCACTACCTCGGCCAGGCTCGTGCCTGGGTCGAGCGGGCGCTGGCTGAACATCACCGCGTCAATGCCTGAAGGAGGCTGCAGTGGCACAGGTACAACTCACCGATGGCGTACTCAACTATCAACTCGAAGGCCCGGAACACCTGCCGGTGCTGGTGCTGTCCAATTCTCTGGGTACTGACCTGCACATGTGGGACACCCAGGTGCCGGCTTTGACTGCGCATTTTCGCGTGCTGCGCTACGACACCCGCGGCCATGGCGGTTCGCTGGTGACCCCGGGGCCGTACAGCATCGAACAACTGGGGCAGGATGTAGTGGCGTTGCTCGATGCCTTGCACATCGAACAGGCGCATTTCTGCGGTCTGTCGATGGGCGGGCTGATCGGCCAGTGGCTGGGGATCAACGCCGGCGAGCGGCTGAACCGCCTGATCGTGTGCAACACCGCGGCCAAGATCGGCGCGCCGGACACCTGGAACCCGCGCATCGAGCTGGTATTGCGTGATCGTCAAGACGCGATGGTGGGCTTGCGTGATGCCTCGATCGAGCGCTGGTTCACCAAAACCTATGCCGAGGGCAATCCCGACCAGGCCAAGCGGATTACCGATATGCTCGCCGCCACCTCGCCTGAAGGCTATGCGGCCAACTGCGGGGCGGTGCGCGATGCTGATTTTCGTGAGCAACTGGGCCAGATCGCGGTTCCGCTGCTGGTGATCTCCGGCAGCCACGACGCGGTGACGCCGCCGGCCGGTGGGCGTTTCATCCAGGAGAACGTGGCGGGCGCGCAGTACGCCGAATTCCACGCTGCGCACCTTTCCAACGTCGAAGTCGGTGCGCCGTTCAGCCGCCGGGTAATTGATTTTCTGCTGGGCCGAGAGGGCTGACCATGGACGAGAAACAACGTTATGACGCCGGCATGCAAGTGCGCCGCGCGGTGCTCGGCGATGCCCATGTCGACCGTAGCCTGAGCAACCTGAGCGAGTTCAACAGCGAGTTCCAGGAAATGATCACCCGCCACGCCTGGGGTGACATCTGGACCCGCCCGGGCCTGCCGCGGCATACCCGCAGCCTGATCACCATTGCCATGCTGATTGGCATGAACCGCAACGAGGAGCTGAAGTTGCACCTGCGCGCGGCGGCCAACAATGGCGTGACCCGTGAGGAGATCAAGGAAGTGCTGATGCAGAGCGCGATCTACTGCGGCATTCCGGCGGCCAATGCCACCTTCCACCTGGCCGAGTCGGTGTGGGATGAGTTGGGGGTTGAGTCCAGGGGCTGACCCTCAGGGCCTCATCGCGGGGCAAGCCCGCTCCAACAGGTTTGGTGTAAGAGCAGGGCTGCAAAGCAGCCCCGCTCAGACCGCTGCCTTCTTCTGCCGAACCGCCACCGGCCCGACATTCTCCTCGATGGCCTTCTTCAGCTCCGGGCGCAACCCCAGCAAGAACCCCAGCTCCACCACCACGAACAACGGCCCGATGATCAAGCCCATCAGATCATCGACAAACGCCGGCTTGCGGCCTTCATAGTGGTGGCCGACAAACTGGATCACCCAGCCGATCACGAACAACACCAGCCCGGCACTCAGCCAGACCAGGGTGCTTTGCACCGCCAGCGCCTGCCCGGCCCACAGGCACAAGCCCAGCAACAACGCCATCAGCAGGCCCAGGCGTTGGTCCAGGCGCAGGTAGAACCAGCCGGTAACCAGCGCCACCAGCAGTGCTGGCGACAGCCAGACGCCAGCTAGTTCGGTGCCCGGGCGTGACAGCAAAACCGTTACCGCCAGCACGATCAGCGGTATGCCGATGAAGTGGGTGGCGATGTTGCGCGGGTCGCGGTGGTAGGCGGCGTATTGACTCAGGTGTTCGACCAGGTTTTTCATTGTTGTTCCTCCTGTAGGTAACGTGAGCATGTCCTACAGATATCCACCTGTCTGTCGGCTAGCCGACAGAGTTCAGCTTCGAGGCGCTATGCGCGAAACCCTGCTGCAAGGTCACTGGTTCCAGGCATTGCCTCCCAGCTTTCAGGATAGCCTGCTGGCACTGGCCCGGCCGCGTCAGCTGGCGGCCGGGCAATACCTGTTCCAGCGCGGCGATGCGCCGTGCGGGCTGTATGCGGTGCTCGACGGGGCGATGCGCGTGGGCGCGGTGGCCACCGATGGCAAGGAGGCGCTGCTGACCCTGATCGAAGCGCCGCACTGGTTCGGCGAGATCAGCCTGTTCGACGGCCAGCCGCGCACCCACGACGCCCAGGCCGAAGGACTGACCCAGTTGCTGTGGATCCCCCAGGCGCCGCTGTTGAAGTTGCTCGATCAACAGCCCCGGCACTGGCGCGACGTGGCCTTGTTGATGAGCCATAAACTGCGCGTGGTGTTTGTTGCGCTGGAGCAGCAGAGCCTGCTGGCCGCCGCACCGAGGGTGGCCCACAGGCTGTTGCAGATCGCCGCCGGCTATGGCGAGTTGCTTGGCAGCCGGCGCGTGCTGCAACTGTCCCAGGAGCAACTGGCGCTGATGCTCTCGCTGTCGCGCCAGACCACCAACCAGATCCTCAAGTCGCTGCAGCAGGAAGGCGCCTTGCGCCTGGGCTATGGCGAGATCGAGATCCTCGACCCGGCACGCCTGCAGGCCCTGGCTAGTCCGGCTGGAACGGCGACTGACTGAGGATCACTCCGGTCTCCTCGACATACTTCTGCCATTCGCCCAGCAGCGCCTGCAGCTTCGCCGGTTGTACTGCGGCCAGGTCGTTGATTTCGCCCGGGTCGCTGGCCAGGTCGTACAACTGCCAGGTGGCCGGGCCGACCGGGCCGGGAATGTACAGCGCTTTCCAATGGCCCTGGCGAATGGCCCGGCGGCCGAACAGCTCCCAGCCGGTGACGGTGTTTTCGTCGTGCACTTGCTCGGTCTCGCCCGACAGGTAACCCAGCCAGGATTTACCGCGCAGCGGCGCTACCTCACGGCCGCGCCAGCGCTTGCCGGGGTGGCGCACGCCGGCAAGATCGAGCAGGGTCGGGGTGATGTCCATCACCGTGCTGAACTGCTGGCTGATCTGACCCTGGCGTGCCAATGCCGGGTAATGCACCAGCGCCGGTACGCGAATCCCGCCTTCGCTGGTAAAGGCCTTGTACAGCCGCGACGGTGCGGTGGCCGCCTGGGCCCAGTGCGGGCCATACCAAACATAGGAGTTGGCCCGGCCGATGTTGTCCAGGCTGTTGTCATAATGTTGGTCGAGGTAGCTGGCCAGTTGCGGGCCGAACTTGGGGAAGGCCTCGAGCAGCGCACCTTCGGCGCCGTTGTCGGACATGAACAGCACCAGGGTGTTGTCGAGCAGGCCCTGGTTGCGCAGGTAGTCGAGCACCCGGCCGATGTTCCAGTCCATGCGCTCGACCATCGCCGCGTACACCTCCATGGCCCGCGCCGAGCGCTGGCGTTGCTCGTCGCTGAGGCTGTACCAGTGGTTGTCGACCGGGTGGGCCTGGGTGTCGGCGGCGATCAGGCCGAGCGTGCGCAGTTTTTCCAGGCGCTCCTGGCGCAGCACTTCGGGGCCGGCGTCGTAGCGGCCCTGGTAGCGCGCCACCACTTCGGCCGGCGCCTGCAACGGCCAGTGCGGCGCCGAGAACGGCAGGTAGGCGAAGAACGGCCGGCTCTGGTCGCGCTCCTTCAGGTACTGCAGCAGCTTGTCGCCGAAGGCGTCGGAAGAATAGAAATCCTTGGGCAGTTCGTCGATGAAGGTCTGGTCTTCGATGTACAACGCCGGCGTTGATTTGAGCAGGCCCGGGGTGTGTTCGTCGTAGGTCGGTTCAAAGCCATAGTGGTTGGCCGCGCCCGGCAGCAGGGCGAAGGAGCGCTCGAAGCCGCGGGCCTGGGGCGCCAGCTCGGCGGTCAGGCCCAGGTGCCATTTGCCGCTCATCAGGGGCTGGTATCCGGCATCGCGCAGCAGCTCCGGCAAGGCCACCACGCGGTCGTTGAGGTAGCCTTCGTAGCCCGGCTTGCCGATCAGCTCCGGGGTCAGCGCCTCGGCCATGGTGCCGATGCCGGCGATATGGTGATCGGTGCCGGTGAGCAGCATCGAGCGGGTGGGCGAGCAGGTCGGCGCGGTATGAAAGTCGGTCAGGCGCAGGCCGGCAGTGGCCAGCGCGTCGAGGTTCGGCGTGGCGATTTCGCCGCCGAAGGCGCCGATATCGGAGAAACCCAGGTCGTCGGCAACGATGACCAGAAAGTTGGGGCGTTGGCTCATGGTCGGTTCTCAGTAGGCAAGGTAGGTCAAGGGCAGGTCGCGGATCTGTTCCTGCGCCGGTGGCAGGTAGCGCGCGTCGGCGGTCAGTTCGTGCAGCAGGTCTTCGCGCAGGCGGTGGAAGGCCAGGCTTGCGCGTTGGCGCGGGTGCGCCAGGTCGATCTCGACGATGCGCTTGATCCGCCCCGGGCGCGGCTCCAGCACCACCACGCGGTCGGCAAGAAACAGCGCTTCCTCGACATCGTGGGTCACCAGCAGGGTGGTGATGCGCGCGCGCTCGCGAATCGCCAGCAGCTCGTCCTGCATCTGCTGGCGGGTCAGCGCGTCGAGGGCGCCGAAGGGTTCATCGAGCAGAAGAATGCGCGGGCTGGCCACCAGGCCGCGGGCAATCGCCACGCGCTGGGCCATGCCACCGGACAGCTGGTGCGGGTAGGCCTGGCTGAAGTCCTCAAGGCCCACCAGGGCGATGTACTGGTTGATGCGTTGCTGGCGCTGCTCGTTGTTCAAGGGGTCGTTGACCAGGCCCAGGGCGATGTTTTGCGAAACGGTTAGCCAGGGGAACAGCCGGTGCTCCTGAAAGACGATGCCGCGTTCGCTGCCGATGCCATCGAGCGGCTTGCCATCGATCAGGATCTGCCCCTGGTAGTCGTTGTCCAGGCCGATCAGCAGGCGCAGCAGGGTGGATTTGCCGCAGCCGCTGGCGCCGACGATGGCGACGAATTCACCGTCGGCGATCTGCAGGTTGAAGTCGCGGATGGCTTCCAGCTCGCCGCCAGCAACGGCGAAGTGTTTGCCGACCTGATTGAAACTGACCAGGGCAGGGGCGATGGCGTTCATGCTCGTCTCCAGCGCGTGGCGCGCAATTCGAGGTGTTGTCCGAGGGCGCCCAGCAGGGCGCCGGTGAGGCCGACCAGGAGCATCCCGGCCATGATGATGTCCATGCGCAGCAGTTGCTGGGCGCCGATCATCAAGCTGCCGATACCGCCGCCCGAAGGCATGAAATACTCGGCGCCGATGGTGCCCAGCCAGGCGTAGATCAGGCTGATGCGCAGGCCGGCGAAAATCCCCGGCGCCGCGCCCGGCAGCACCAGCCGGCGCAAGCGCTGGGGCAGATCGAGGTGCAGTACGCGGGCGGCTTCCTCCAGCTGTGGCGAACGGCTGGCCACCGCCCGCTGGGTGGCAATGAACAGCGGGAAGAACGCCGCCAGGCCAACGAACACCCACTTGGCCAGTTCACCAAGGCCGAACCAGGCGGTCAGCAGCGGCACCCAGGCGAAGATTGCGATCTGCCGCAAGCCGGCCAGGCTGGGCCCGAGCAGGCGTTCGGCAGGCGTCGACAGCCCCAGCCACAGGCCCAGGGCGAAGCCCAGGCCACCGCCGAGCAGCAAACCGCCCAGTGCCCGGCCGACACTGATGGCCAGTGCGCCGCTGAGCGAGCCGTCAAGCAGGCCGTCCCAGGTGGTCTGCAAGACCTGCAGCGGGGCGACCAGGATCTGCGTGTCGACCCAGTCCAGCTGATTGGCCAGTTGCCACAGCACCAGCAGCGCCAACGGTAGCAGCAACGCCTGCAGGCGCTGGCCACCTTGCAAGCGCGACACCCGCAGCTCGGCGCTGGGCGGGTGCGGCCAGTGCACCAGGCGCCGGTCGAGCCAAGCCAAGCCACGGTCCATGACAAAACCCAGCAGGCCGATGACCAGGATGCAGACGAAGACGATATCGAGCATGAACAGCTGCCGGGCCCAGACCATCAGGTAGCCGATGCCTTCACTGGAGGCCAGCAGCTCTACCGCCAGCAATGAAGTCCAGCCTGTGGCCAGGGCCAGGCGCACGCCGGCGAGAAAGGCCGGCAGGGCCGCCGGAAAAATCAGCCGGCTGATCAACAGGTGCGGCGGCAGGCGCAGTACCGTCGCCGCTTCGCGCAGGCGTGGCTGGGCATCGCGCACGCCGACCAGGGTGTGCAGGGTCACCGGGACGATGATCGCCTTGACCAGCACCACCAGCTTGAGCACCTCGCCGATACCGAACAGCACCATGAACAGCGGCACCCAGGCCAGGGTCGGGATCTGCGCCAGGGCATTGAAGGTCGGCAGCACCAGGCGTTCGGCGCGACGGCTGAACCCCAGCCAGGCGCCGAGCAAGGCGCCGCTGGCAACCCCCAGCAGCAGGCCCAGGGCCAGGCGTTGCAGGCTGATCGCCAGGTGTGTCCACAGCTCGCCCTGGGCCAGTTCCAGGCCGCTCTGCCAGACCAGGCTCGGCGCTGGCAGTATCTGTTCGCTCATCCACTGGTTGCGACTGGCCAGCCACCACAGGGCGGCCAATGACAGCGGCAGATACCAGGCTTGCAGGCGGCGCAGGGGCAGGCCGCCGAACCGTCGCGTCCGGCCTGGGGGGCTTGCCAGTGGCAGGCTGGAAAGTGAAGCTCGGGCCATGGAAAACCTCCGCACATTGGCTATTTGCTTATTCTTAAATTGAATTATTCTGTGAGTTTCAATGCGTTTAGGTGATAAGAACCTGCATTTAAAGCCGCTGCCATAACCCGCAGCCAATGCATTCGAAGCATATTTTTCTTGTGTCTGATGCATGGCGCGCTGCAAGGCACGTGCTGCGGTATTTATGCTTACAGGTTATTAAAATGTAATTTATTAGTATTTATTTAATGGTTTGGGTTGTCGGTAGCGTGGGCGCACCATTACCAGGAGTCGCGTGCCATGAACCTGTCGATCAACCGTGTGTTTAACCTGTTTGCCGTTCCCGCCCTGGCCGCGGTGGTCGGCTGGCTGCCGCCGCTGGCCCTGGCTGGCGAGGTCAAGGAAATCCGCATTGCCGTGCCTGACCTGAGCGCCGGCACCCAGCATTCCGGTGGCGGTGTGACCGACGTGCTGCGCGACCAGCAACTGCTGGAAAAAGCCTTCGCCGCCGATGGCATCCACATTCAATGGAACTACTTCAAGGGCGCCGGCCCGGTGATCAACGAGGCCTTTGCCAACGGCCAGGTCGACTTCGCCTACCTTGGCGACCTGGCGGCGATCATCGGCAAGGCCAATGGCCTCGACACCCGCCTGCTGGCCGCCACCGGGCGCGGCATCAAGCACTACCTGGGGGTGGCGCCGGGCAGCAACATCAAGACCCTGCAAGACCTCAAGGGCAAGCGCGTGGCGGTGTTCCGCGGCACCGCCACCCAGCTGTCGTTCGACGCCGCCCTGGCCAGCCAGGGCCTGAGCGAGAAGGACCTGAAGGTCATCAACCTGGATTTCAACGCGGCGATTGCCGCCCTGGCCGCCAGGCAGATCGACGCCACTTGGGGCTCGACCGGCATCAGCGCCCTCAAGCAACGCGGCCTGGCCGAGCTGCCGTTGAATACCCGCGACCTGGGCGGCGCCGGCAATGTCCAGGCGGTGCTGGTGGGCTCCGGGCGCTTTGTCGACGAGCATCCCGAACTGGTGGAAAAACTGCTGGCCGCCCAGCAGCAGGCCGTGCACTGGCTGACCCAGGACGACAACAAGGACGCTTATATCCAGCTGGTTTCGGGGCTGGCCAGCTACCCGCCGGCGATCCTCCAGCAAGACTTGCAGGATGAGCAACTGAGCAAGATCTTCCCCTCGACCCTGGATGCCGACTTCCTGAGCAAATTGCAGGCGTCAGTGGACCTGGCCGCCGAGCAGCGGCTGATCCGCAAAGGGTTCAAGGTCGATCAGTGGCTGGCACCGCAGGCTATCCGGCCAGCACCTGCACCTCTGGCTGCCGATCGAGGCTGACCAGGGTTTCGATCATTGCCCGGGCGGCGGGCGAGAGGCGGTATCCGCTGCGGCTGACGATGCCGCAGCGGGCGTTGAGGCTATCAAGGTTGGCCGGCAGGTTGCGCCAGTGCAGGCGCACCAGGCGGCCGTGGTCGATGTCCTCGGCAAAGGCTTCTTCGGTGCCGATGCCAATGGCATCGGTACCCAGCACGATTTTCACCAGGGTCGGCAGGTGCTCGGTTTGCACCTGTGGGGCGAAGTCGGTCTTGCCGCTGAGGTTGGCCAGCAGCTTGCGCACCCCCGGCGGGATCAGGGTGGTGGCCAGCGGGTAGTCGAACATGTCGTTGGTCGACAGGCTGTCCTTGGCCAGCAGCGGGTGCCCCGGGCGGCAGAAGAACAGGCCGCGGCGCGGGCTCAGCGCTTGGGTCTGGAAGTTCGGGTCGGCCTCGAAGTGGCGGATATCGGCGACGAAGAATTCGATCTCTTCACGGTTTAGCGCGCGGCTGAGTTTTTCCCAGTTATCCACGTCGAAGCAGGTGCGCACCTTAGGGTGGGCGGCGAGAAAGCGCGCCACCGCCTGCGGCACCAGGTGCACTGCCGGCGCCGGGCCGCAGCCAAAGCGCAGCTCGCCGGCATCGAGCTTGGTCATCTGCTGCACCTCGCTGTTGAGCTGAGCCGCGCCTTGCACCAGGCGCAGGGCGTGTTGCAGCACCACCTGGCCTTCGGGGGTGGGGCGCAGGTCCTTGTTGCCGCGATCGATCAGCACGCAGCCAAACTCTTGTTCCAGCCCCTGGATACTGCGGCTGAAAGCCGGCTGGGTGATGCCCATGGCATCGGCGGCGCGGACAAAACTGCGGTGTTCGGTGAGGGCGATGAAGTAACGCAGTTGGCGAAGATCCATATGCTTTCCCGGCATTCCAAAAATACGGCGAAGGTATTTGCCGCCGCGCAGGCTCAGGTTTTAAATGCAATCTCTTATTCCGTCAATGAAGCATCTGCGTATTTGTTAGAGCTTATTTGCATATCAATAGAGCAGAGCTTTCATCGGCACTTAGCGCAACCTAGCCAGATGAGGGTCAAACCATGAGCAATGCCGCACGCGCCGTAGTACCTGTCACCCATACCCTGGAGATTCACCCGGTGGCCGGGCGCATCGGTGCCGAGATTCGTGGCGTCCAGTTGAGCGCCGACCTTGAACCGGCCGTGATCGAGGCCATCCAGGCTGCGCTGGTGCAGTACAAGGTGGTGTTCTTCCGCGCCCAGACCCACCTTGATGACCAGGGGCAGGAGGCCTTCGCGCACCTGCTCGGCGAGCCGATCGCCCACCCGACCGTGCCGGTGCGCGAAGGCACCCGCTACCTGTTTGAGCTTGATGGTGGCGAAGGGCGCCGGGCCAATTCCTGGCACACCGACGTGACTTTCGTCGATGCCTACCCCAAGGCGTCGATCCTGCGCTCGGTGGTGGCACCTGAATCCGGCGGCGATACCGTCTGGGCTAACACCGCCACGGCTTACCAGGACCTTTCCGCTGAGCTGCAGGCCTTGGCGGACCAGCTCTGGGCGGTGCACAGCAACGAGTACGACTACGCCGCCGCCAAACCCAACGTGAGCCTTGAGCAGCTGGAAAACTACCGCAAGGTCTTCACCTCGACGGTGTACGAAACCGAGCATCCAGTAGTGCGCGTGCACCCGGTCAGCGGCGAGAAAAACCTGCTGCTGGGGCACTTCGTCAAACGCATCAAGGGCTACTCGCAGAGCGACTCGGCGCACTTGTTCAACCTGCTGCAAAGCCATGTCACCCGGTTGGAAAACACCGTACGCTGGCGCTGGCAGGCCGGTGACGTAGCGATCTGGGACAACCGCGCGACCCAGCATTACGCAGTGGACGACTATGGCACCCAGGGCCGGGTGGTGCGCCGGGTGACTTTGCAGGGCGATGTGCCGGTGGGGATTGCCGGGCAGCGCAGCCGCACGACTCGCGGGGCTTGAAGCCATCGCGGGTCAAGTCGAGTCGTCGCACCGCCGCTCCCACAGGTGTCCCAAATACCTGTGGGAACTGGCGTAGCAGCAGATTCAGAGAATACCGATCGGATAACTGATGATCAGCCGGTTCTCGTCAAAGGCGTTGGTGCTGTAGTCCCGGCGCATGGTCGAGTTGCGCCATTTCAGCGACAGGCTCTTCAAGGTCCCGGACTGGATTACATAAGCCAGCTCCGATTCCCGCGCCCATTCCTTGCCATCGGTGATGGCGCCGGTATGCACGTTGTCGCCGCTGATGTAGCGGTTCATCAGGGTCAGCCCGGGCACGCCGAGGGCGGCGAAGTTGTAGTCGTGACGCAACTGCCAGGAGCGCTCCTGGGCGTTGTCGAAGCTTGAGTTGTAGCTGTCGTTGGCCAGGGTGCCACCACTGGTGCCATTTACCCGCATCCAGGCATCGTCGCCGCTGACTTTCTGCAGGCCGACATAGAAGGTACTGGCGCCGTACTTGGCCGAGAGCATTGCCGAGGCAGTGCGGTTGTCCAGTTTGCCTGCGCGTTCGGCGCCGTCTTCCTTGCCGATGAAGTAGCCGAGGTTGGCGCCCAGGGTCCAGTCGCCCAGCGGCTGGCTGTGCACCAGGTTGAGGTACTGCTGGTTGTAGATGTCCTTGAGCTCGGCGTTCCACAAACCGATCATCGTGCGCTTGTCGTTGAAGCTGTATTCGCCACCGGCAAAGTTGAAACGGTCGGAGGTGAAGGCCGCGCGGCCGTTCATCGACATGTCTTCCATGCTCGCATCGTTACGCGGGCTGTTGCCGCGAAACTGCCCGGCATACAGGGTCAGGCCGGCGATTTCCTGCGAGGTGAGCTGGCCGCCACGGAAGGTCTGCGGCAGCGAGCGGCCGTCGTCGGAGCGCAGGATCGGCAGCACCGGCATCCATTCGCCAACCTTAAGCTCAGTGTTGGAGATCTTCGCCTTCAGCGCCACCCCCAGGCGGCCGAAGTCGTCGGCCGGGCGGCCATCATCGTGCACCGGCAGCAGGTGGGTACCCGCTGTGCCCTTGCCGCCATCGAGCTTGACCGAGTACAGGCCCAATACATCCACGCCAAAACCGACCAGGCCCTGAGTAAAGCCGGAGCGGGCGTCGAGGATGAAACTCTGGGTCCATTCCTCGCCCTTGCCCTGGGGGTTGGCCGGGTCGACGAAGTTGCGGTTGATGTAAAAGTTGCGCAGGTTGAGGCTGGCCTTGGCGTCCTCGACAAAGCCGCCTTCGGCCGCGAGGGCGGGCAGGGCGCAAGTCATGGCCAGCAAGCCGGGAAGCAGGTGTCGTGCGGGTGTGGTCATCGTCAGTTGTCTCTTGTTTTTATGTAAGCCGAAGCCATCCGCTGCGACGCTTGGAGGTCACAGGCCGGGCTACGATCTTTGGGAATACGCTTTGGAAAAGCTGCGAAGCGATGGTGCGGCGGCGGGCGGGGATGAATCAATTCGTTACGGGCGGAATTGGGCGATAATCGAACGGTAACTGTTTGGTTAATTCCTTGGCCCGGGGTTACAAAAGGCTCTTCATGCAATCCTGAGATCTATGATTTTTGTGGTTGGGTTTGCAAGCTTATCCATTTGATGTGGCGCGGCTGCCGGCCCCTTCCGCCCTTACGGCGGCCTACTTCTTCCCAAGAGAAAAGTAGGCCGCCGTAAGGGCGGAAGGGGCCGGCAGCAGCGCCACAACGAATGGATAAGCTCGCAAACCCACATCTAAACCCTACACCCGGAACTCCCCAAATAACCATAATAAAAAGCCCACCGCCAAGGGTGGGCTCTTCTACAGCACAGGGACTCAGCCTTTCGGCGTCTGGACCGCTGCCTGCTGCTGCGCCTGACCGGTCTGCTCGTACCAGCCGCCACCGAGGGCCTTGTACAGGTTGACCTCGCTGACCAGCTGCGACAGGCGATCGCTGATCAACGACTGCTGGGTGTTGAACAGCTGACGCTGGGCGTCGAGGAAGGTCAGGTTGCTGTCGATACCGATGCGGTAGCGACGCTCGGCCAGGCGGTAGTAGTCCTGGTTGGCGGCAACCAGATCACGCTGGGCCTGCAACTGCTGGTTGAAGGTCTGGCGCGCGGCGAGGCCATCGGAGACTTCCTGGAAGGCGGTCTGGATGGTTTTCTCGTATTTCGCGACGTTGATGTCCTTCTGGATCTTCGAGTAGTCGAGGCTGGCGCGCAGGGCACCGGCGTTGAAGATCGGCAGGTTGATCTGCGGCTGGAACAGCCAGGTGCCCGAACCACCCTTGAACAGGCCGCCCATGTCCGGGCTCAGGGTGCCGGCATTGGCGGTCAGGCTGATGCTCGGGAAGAACGCTGCGCGGGCGGCGCCAATGTTGGCATTGGCGGCCTTGAGCAGGTGTTCGGCTTCCTGGATGTCTGGCCGGCGTTGCAGCAGGTCGGACGGCAGGCCCGCCGGCACTTCGGCCAGCAGGTCGCTGTCGAGCTTCTGCGCGGTCGGCAGGTTGGCCGGCACGCCGGTGCCGAGCAGCACGGTCAGGCTGTTGAGGTCCTGAGCAACCTGGCGCTGGAACTGCGCCAGCTTGACCCGCGCGCCCTCAACCGAGGTGCGTGCCTGGCTCAGGTCCAGAGCCGAGGCCACCCCCACTTCATTGCTACGCGCGGTCAGCTGATAGCTTTCCTCGTAGGTCTTGAGGGTGTCTTCGGTCAGCTTGAGCAGTGCCTGGTCGGCCTGCCAGGTGAAGTAGGCGTTGGCCACACTGGCCACCAGGCTGATCTGCGTCGAGCGCCGGGCTTCTTCGCTGGACAGGTAGTTCTCCAGCTGTTGTTCGGTCAGGCTGCGCACCCGGCCGAACAGGTCCAGCTCATAGGCGCTGACCCCGAGGGTCGCCGAGTACTGGCTGGTGATGCCCGATTCGCCGGTTTGCGACATGTTCGCCGGCATCCGCTGGCGGCTGCCGCTGCCATTGGCCGAAACCGCCGGGAACAGGTCGGCACGCTGGATGCGGTATTGCGCACGGTAGGCATCGATGTTCAGCGCCGCGACCTTGAGGTCGCGGTTGTTGACCAGCGCGGTCTGGATCAATTGCTGCAGCGCCGGGTCATGGAAGAACTGACGCCAGCCCTGTTCGGCGGCGGCCACCTCGGCCGACTCGGTCGGCGAGTAGGCAGGGCCTTGCGGCCACTGCGCGGCCACCGGCGATTCCGGGGTCTGGTAGTCAGGGATCAGCGAGCAGCCGCCAAGAATGAAAGCGGTTACTGCCAGGGACAACAGGGACTTACTCATTGCCCGGCCTCATAGCGTGGAGTTTCAGGGGTGGCGTCCTCTTCGGGCTTCTTGCTACCGAACAGCGACGACACACTTACGAAGAACAATGGCACCCAGAAGATCGCCAGTACCGTGGCGGTGATCATGCCGCCGATCACCCCGGTACCGATCGCATGCTGGCTACCCGAGCCTGCACCGCTGGAAATGGCCAACGGTACCACGCCGAGGATGAACGCCAGCGAGGTCATGATGATCGGCCGCAGACGCATCCGGCAGGCTTCGATGGCCGCGTCGATCAGGCTGCGGCCCTGCTCGTGCAGCTCTTTGGCGAATTCGACGATCAGGATCGCGTTCTTCGCCGCCAGGCCGATGGTGGTCAACAGACCCACCTGGAAATACACGTCGTTGGACAACCCGCGCAGGCTGGTGGCCAGCAGCGCACCGATGATCCCCAGCGGTACCACGAGCATGACCGCGATCGGGATCGACCAGCTTTCATACAGCGCTGCCAGACAGAGGAACACCATCAGCAGCGACAGGGCGTACAGCGCTGGCGCCTGGGAGCCGGACAGCCGCTCCTCGTACGACAGGCCCGTCCATGAGTAACCGATACCCGCCGGCAGTTGCGCGGCCAGGCGCTCGACCTCAAGCATGGCTTCACCGGTACTGTAGCCAGGGGCTGGTGCACCGAGGATTTCCATGGCTTCGACACCGTTGTAACGCGACAGCTTCGGTGCACCGTAGATCCACTCGCCCTTGGCGAAGGAGGAGAACGGCACCATCTCGCCGGCGGCGTTGCGCACGAACCACTTCTGCAGGTCTTCCGGGCTCATCCGTGCACCGGCTTCACCCTGGATGTAGACCTTCTTGACCCGGCCGCGGTCGATGAAGTCGTTGACGTAGCTGGCACCCAGGGCAATCGACAGGGTGTTGTTGATGTCGGCGATGGTCACGCCCAGGGCACTGGCGCGCTCGTCGTCGACGGTCAGCTGGTACTGCGGTTCATCGTTCAGGCCGTTCGGGCGCACTGCCGAGAGGATCTTGCTTTGCGCAGCCATGCCGAGGAACTGGTTACGCGCTTGCATCAGTTTTTCGTGGCCGACACCGGCACGGTCTTGCAGGAACACGTCGAAACCGGTGGCGTTACCCAGCTCCAGTACCGCAGGCGGGGCAAAGGCGAACACCATCGCGTCGCGGAAGCTGAAGAAGTGCTGCTGGGCACGGTTGGCCAGGTTGAACACGTTGTTCTCGGCCGAACGTTCGCCCCATGGCTTGAGCATGATGAAGGCCATGCCCGAGCTCTGGCCGCGACCGGCGAAGTTGAAGCCGTTGACGGTGAACACCGAGGCAACGGTATCGGCTTCCTTGTCGAGCAGGTAGCTGCGCATCTCGTCGATCACCACCTGGGTGCGCTCGGCGCTGGAACCGGCCGGGGTCTGCACCTGGGCAAACAGTACGCCCTGGTCTTCTTCAGGCAGGAACGCCGTCGGAATGCGGGTGAACAGCCAGATCATGCCGACCACGATCAACAGGTAGGCCAGCAGGTACGGGGCCTTGTGCCGCAGCATGTTGCCGACGCCGCGCTCGTAGCTGCGCACGCTGCGGTCGAAGTTGCGGTTGAACCAGCCGAAGAAGCCGCGCTTGGCAACGTGGTGCTCGCCCTTGGCAATCGGCTTGAGCATGGTCGCGCACAGTGCCGGGGTGAAGATCAGTGCCACCAGTACCGACAGGGCCATGGCCGAGACGATAGTGATGGAGAACTGTTTATAAATCACACCGGTGGAGCCGCCGAAGAAGGCCATGGGCAGCAGTACCGCCGACAGCACCAGGGCGATACCGACCAGGGCGCCCTGGATCTGGCCCATGGACTTCTTGGTCGCTTCCTTGGGTGACAGCCCTTCTTCGGACATTACCCGCTCGACGTTCTCCACCACGACGATGGCATCGTCCACCAGCAAGCCGATGGCCAGTACCATGCCGAACATGGTCAGGGTGTTGATGCTGAAATCGAACGCCGCAAGAATCCCGAACGTACCCAGCAATACCACCGGTACGGTCATGGTGGTGATGATGGTGGCGCGGAAGTTCTGCAGGAACAGGTACATCACCAGGAACACCAGCACGATCGCTTCGATCAGGGTGTGGATTACCCCGCTGATCGACTCGGTCACCACTGGCGTGGTGTCATACGGGAACACCGCCTTCATGCCTTCCGGGAAGAACGGTTCCAGGTCGGTGATGGTCTGGCGCAGGGCCTTGGCGGTATCCAGGGCGTTGGCGCCGGTGGCCAGTTTCACCGCAAGGCCAGAGGCCGGCTTGCCGTTGAACTGGGCGCTGATTGCGTAGTTTTCACCACCCAGGCCGACCTCGGCGACATCGCTCAGGCGCACCTGGGAGCCGTCACGGTTGACCTTGAGCAGGATCTTCTCGAACTGCTCGGCGGTCTGCAGGCGGGTCTTGCCGATGATCGTGGCGTTCAGCTGGGTACCCGGCAGGGCAGGCAGGCCGCCGAGCTGGCCGGAGGACACCTGGACGTTCTGCGCGGCCACGGCGGTACGCACATCGACCGGAGTCAGCTGATACTTGTTCAGCTTGGCCGGATCGAGCCAGATGCGCATGGCGTACTGCGCACCGAATACCTGGAAGTCACCGACACCGGCAGTGCGCGAGATCGGGTCCTGCATGTTGGAGACGATGTAGTTGGCCAGGTCGTCCTTGGACATGCTGCCGTCTTCGGACACCAGGCCGATCACCAGCAGGAAGTTCTTCACCGCCTTGGTCACGCGGATACCCTGTTGCTGCACTTCTTGCGGCAGCAGCGGGGTGGCCAGGTTGAGCTTGTTCTGCACCTGGACCTGCGCGGTATCGGGGTTGGTACCCTGCTCGAAGGTCGCGGTAATGGTCATGCTGCCGTCGGAGTTACTTTCCGACGACACATAACGCAGGTTGTCGATACCGTTGAGCTGCTGCTCGATCACCTGCACCACGGTGTCCTGCACGGTCTGCGCCGAAGCGCCCGGGTAGGTCACGGCGATGGCGATGGCCGGCGGCGCGATGCTCGGGTACTGGTTGATCGGCAACTTGAGGATCGACAAGGCGCCGACCAGCATGATCACCAAGGCGATCACCCAGGCAAAGATCGGGCGATCGATAAAGAATCTCGACATGGTTTACTCCCCTTTGGCCCCTGCAGTCGTTGCATTGGCCTGGGTTGGCTGGGCAGGCTTGACGTTGGTGGCTTCGCTGACCTTGACCTCGACGCCCGGCTTGACGAACTGCAGGCCTTCGGTGATCAGGCGGTCGCCCGGGTTCAGGCCTTCCTCGATCAGCCAGTCGCTACCGACGGTACGGCTGGCCTTGAGCTGACGCAGCTCGACCTTGTTGTCCTTGTTGACGATCAACGCGGTCGGCTGGCCCTTGAGGTCGCGGGTCACGCCTTGCTGTGGCGCGAGGATGGCGGCGCTGTTGACCCCGGCAGCCAGGCGCGCATGCACGAACATGCCCGGCAGCAGGTTGTGCTCGGGGTTGGGGAACACGGCGCGCAGGGTCACGGAGCCGGTGGTCTGGTCAACCGAGACTTCGGAGAACTCCAGGCGACCTTCCTTGGCGTAGGTGCTGCCGTCTTCCAGGGTCAGGGTGACCTTGGCGGCGTTGTCGCCGACCTTCTGCAACTGGCCGCTTTCCAGCTCGCGGCGCAGTTTGAGCAGCTCGGCCGAGGACTGGGTGACGTCGACATAGATCGGGTCGAGCTGCTGGATAACGGCCATGGCTTCGGCCTGGCCGTTGTTGACCAGCGCGCCTTCGGTTACCGAAGAGCGGCCGATACGGCCGCTGATAGGCGCCAGGACCTTGGTGTAGCGCAGGTCGATCTGGGCACTGCGCAGCGAGGCTTCAGCCTGCAAACGTTTGGCTTGGGCGTCGTCGTATTCCTGGCGGCTGACAGCCTGTTCGTTGACCAGCTGCTTGTAACGCTCGGACAGCGAACGGGTCGATTGCAGGTTGGCCTGGGCGCTGTTCAGGGTCGCCTCGTACACCGACGGGTCGATCTGGTACAGCTGCTGGCCGTCTTTGACCTCGCTGCCTTCCTTGAACAGACGTTTGAGAATGATGCCGTTGACCTGTGGGCGAACCTCGGCGATGCGGTACGCAGTGGTACGGCCGGGGAGGTCGGATGTCAGGGTATAGGCCTGGGTTTGCAGGGTTACGACGCCGACCTGAGGAGCTTGCGCCGCAGGCGCCGCCTCTTCCTTTTTACAGCCGCTGAGCAGTGTTGCCAGGGCGACGGCGGAAACCAGAGCGGTAACAGCTGGCTTGAATTGCATGAAGATCCTCGGGTCGCAAGAGCTGAAGACGCTCAAGAATAATGGAAAGGGTGCGCTATAAAAAATGCTGTCGAGTGGATAAATAGCTTGCTAAGGAATATACTTACATTCATGGTTGTTTGTAAATACCTCGCAGGCGACGTGTTCAGCCAATGCGAGCCCCCAAATTAATACAGCCGGTAACAGCCTGCAGAGGCTGACCCGGCCCGACTCCCAGGCACCCTGCGTGCGTGCCCGGGCCTGATGAGGTTGTACTGCCATGGTCCGTCGAACCAAAGAAGAAGCCCAGGAAACCCGCGCCCAGATTCTCGAAGCTGCGGAAAAGGCCTTCTACAAGCGCGGGGTAGCGCGTACCACCCTGGCCGATATCGCCAAGGAGGCGGGTGTGACCCGCGGTGCTATCTACTGGCACTTCAACGACAAGGCCGAACTGGTGCAGGCCATGCTCGACAGCCTGCACGAGCCGCTGGACGCCCTGGCCCGGGCCAGCGAAAGCGAGGATGAACTCGACCCGCTCGGCTGCATGCGCAAGCTGCTGGTACGCTTGATGCACCAGATGGTGCTCGATCCGAAGACCCGGCGAATCAATGAAATTCTGCATCACAAATGCGAGTTCACCGATGATATGTGCGAGATCCGCCAGCAACGGCAGGCCTCGACGATCGAATGTCATGCCCATATTGCGTTGTCGCTGGGCAATGCAGTCAAGCGCGGGCAACTGCCCGCCGACGTGGACCCAGAGCGCGCAGCGCTGGCCATCTATGCCTATATAGACGGACTGATTCGCCGCTGGCTACTGCTGCCCGACAGCTTCGACCTGCTCAACCAGGCCGAGCAGTGGATCGATACCGGGCTGGATATGCTGCGCTTGAGCCCCGCCTTGCGCAAATGAGACTTTGTGAAGCTTTGTGATCATTTGTTTCCACGTCAGTTATAAGGTCTTACGGGCGGCCGCGCAATTGTCTGTCAGGCAAGGCCAGCGCCGCCGTCAGCCCCAGCAGTGAAACTGCCGCGCTGCCGAGCAGCAGGTTGCGAAAGGTCAGCAGCAATTCAGCCTGCATTGCCGCGGTCGGTTCGCCGGCCTGCAGGCTGCCAAGCAGGGCATCGCCGGCCAGGCTCAAGCCGCCCTGGGCCAGCATCGCCAGCAACAGGGTGGACATGATAGCCACGCCCATGGCCCCGCCCAGTGAGCGGAACAGGTTGGTGGTACTGGTGGCCACGCCGATATCTCGCGGTTCTACCGCACTCTGGGTTGCCACCAGCGAGGTGGGGAACTGCAGGCCCGAGGCAATGCCGGTCAACAACATGAACACGCCACTGAACCAGGCTGCCTGCGGCGGGCTGAAGGCCATGCCGACGATGGCAAACGGCATCAGCAGCGCGCCGCCGAGAATCTGCGGTTTGTAGCGCCCTGTGTGCGAAGTCATGCGGCCGCCGCAATAAGCGCCGATGGGCAAGCCGATGGCCAGCGGCAGCAGGTGCAACGCGGCGCTGTCGGCGCCGGCACCGGTGATGCTCTGGTAGCGCAGCGGCATCAGCATGGTCAGCGAGATGGCCTGGAAGCTGGTAAAGAAAATCGTGCACCAGCACAGGGTGGCGATGCGATTGGCGAACAACTTGAGCGGCAGCAGCGGTTCGGCGGTTCGCTGTTCATGCAGTACGAACAGCAGCAGGCCGATCAGCGCACAGCCGAGCAAGCTGGCCACTTGCGCAGAATCCCAGGGCTGGCCCTGGCCGATCAGGGTGATGCCCAGCAGCAGGCTGCCCAGGCCAAGAATCAGCAGCGCGGCGCCGAGGTAATCGACCTGCGCCTTGCGTGTAGGCACCTGCAGGCTGCGCAGGGCTCGGCGGGTCACCCACCAGGCGGTCAGGCCCAGCGGCAGGTTGAGCCAGAACACCCAGCGCCACGACAGGTATTCGGTGAGTATTCCGCCCAGCACCGGCCCGGCGACACTGGCCAGGGCGTACATGCTGCTGAAATAGCCCTGGTAACGGCCGCGTTCGCGCGGCGGCACGAAGTCGCCGATGATCGCCTGGCTGACCGAGACCATGCCGCCGGCGCCGATACCCTGCAGCACCCGCGCGAGCACCAGTTGCTCCATGTTCTGCGCCAGTGCGCAGAAGATCGACGCCAGGGTAAATAGCGCAGTGCCGGTAAGAATCATCCGCCGCCGGCCGTACAAGTCGCCGAGCTTGCCGTAGATCGGCACCGCTACGGTCATGGCCACCATGTAGCCGGAAATCACCCAGGCGAGCAGGCCGACGTCGTTGAATTGCGCCGAAATCGCCGGCATCGACACGGCGACGATGGTCTGGTCGAGGGCGCCGAGGAAGATCGCCAGCATCAGCGCGACGAGCACGCTGCGCAGCACCGGTTGCGGAGTGTTCAGTTGAGTCACGGGCCAGCTCGGGGGCAGGTGAAGCCCGCAGCCGTTACGCTGCGGGAACAGGTGCTGACCAGTCTACTCGATAGCTTGCTAAGCGTCTTCTTCGATTGGCTCGTAGGGCAGGCCGACGTAGTTTTCTGCCAGTGTTGTGCGACCGGCTGCGGAGCTCACGTAATACTCAAGCTCGGTTTGCTGGATACGCTGGCTGAAGGCGTCGCTGTCCGGGAATCGATGCAGCATGGAGGTCATCCACCAGGAAAACCGTTCGGCTTTCCAGATCCGCCGCAGGCAGATCTGCGAGTAGCGCTCGAGCAGATCGGTGCGACCTTCGCCGTAGACCTTGCGCAGGATGTTGTACAAGGTGCTGACATCGCTGGCCGCCAGGTTCAGGCCCTTGGCGCCGGTGGGCGGGACGATGTGCGCGGCGTCTCCGAGCAGGAACAGCTTGCCGTACTGCATGGGTTCGACGACGAAGCTGCGCAGCGGCGCGATGCTTTTCTCGATTGACGGGCCGGTCACCAGGCGCTCGGCAAGATCCGTGGGCAGGCGCGATTTCAGTTCAGTCCAGAAGCGCTCATCGGACCAGTCCTCGACCTTTTCTTCAGCCGCCACCTGCACGTAATAGCGAGTGCGTGTCGGTGAGCGCATGCTGCACAGGGCGAAGCCGCGCTCGTGGCGGGCGTACACCAGTTCGTCGCTGACCGGCGGGGTATCGGCCAGCACGCCGAGCCAGCCGAACGGGTAGACCCGCTCGAAAATCTTCAGCGCCTCGGCGGGAATCGATTGCCGGGCGATGCCGTGGTAGCCGTCGCAGCCAGCAATGTAGTCGCAGTCCAGGCGAAGCACTTCGCCGTTTTTTTCGAAGGTCAGGTAAGGGTGCTCGGACTTCAGATCATGGGGCCGGACGTTGTCGGCTTGATAGACCGTCACGGCGCCGCAGGCCTGGCGCGCTTGCATCAGGTCACGGGTGACTTCGGTCTGGCCGTAGATCATCACCCCTTTGCCGCCGGTCAGGCCCTTGAGGTCGATGTGTTCGCGGCGCCCGTCGAAGGCCAGTTCAAAACCGCTGTGGGGCAGGCCTTCGGCGTCCATGCGCGCACCGACGCCGGCTTCGCGCAGCAATTGGACCATGCCTTGTTCCAGCACCCCGGCACGGATGCGCCCGAGCACGTAGTCGGCGCTCTGGCGCTCGACGATGACGTTGGCAATCCCGGCCTTGTGCAGCAACTGGCCGAGCAGCAGTCCGGCAGGGCCGGCACCGATAATGGCGACTTGAGTCTTCATGGTTGTTATCCCAGGCAAGCTTCAGCGCAGGGCCGAAAGCAGCTTATGATTGTTGTGCTTGCATTTTTCGCTTGGAAAGACGGGCGAAGAAGGGATAAAAACCGCAGGAAGCAGGACTTTTCACTAATCAGTGCGATTATCGGGCATTGCCCTGGAGCCAGTTGATCAATGAGCAAGGCGTCGATACCGGTATTCAAACTGTATGGCGAACAGTTGCAGTGGCCGACCCCGGACCTGCTGCACTGCGAGTCGATCCCGGCGCGCAGCCGCTTGCACGACTGGGAAATCGAGCCCCATCGGCACGCCGATCTGTGCCAACTGCTGTTCCTTTATGCCGGCCAGGCCGAGATCGAAGTCGAAGGCCAGGTGCGGCGTCTGGAGCAGGCGGCGATCCAGGTGGTACCGGCGCTGTGCGTGCACGGCTTTCGTTTTTCCAGCGATGTCGACGGCTACGTGGTGACGCTGGCGGCGCCGCTGGTCAACCTGCTGCACACGCAACTGGCCGGCGCACCAGCGGCCCTGGCCCAGGCCGGCACCTACCTGGCAGGCGACGATCGCAACTATCTCTACAGCCTGTTCAGCGCCTTGCAGCAGGAGTACCAGCGGGACCTGCCCGGGCGCGATTTGCAGTTGCGCTCATTGATAAACCTGTTGGTGGTGTGGATCAGTCGCCAATGTTTGCAGCGTCATGGCCAAGGCCTGGCGGTGGCACGCGGACGTGAGTATCTGGAGCGCTTCAACGCGCTGGTCGAGCAGCAGTTTCGTCAGCAGCCGAGCGTCGAGGCGCTGGCCCATGAGGTGGGGATTTCGGTGGCGCACCTGAACAGCATCTGCCGCGAACTGGCCGGGCAGTCGGCCTTGCAGATCATCCATCAACGCCTGTTGCTTGAAGCCAAGCGCGAGCTGATCTACACCAGCCTGAGCATCAAGCAACTGGCCGACAGCCTGGGCTTTGCCGACCCTGCGTATTTCTCGCGGTTCTTCCGCCGCCTGACCGGCAAGGCGCCCAGTGACTTTCGTCACCAGCCCGGGCAATCACCTACTTGAGTGCGCTCAGCGTCGCGGTGTGCGGCACGCAGTGCGCCAGGCTGCAACTGGCGGCGGAGTAGGGCTGATTGCGGATCTGTTCAACCCGCCAGGCGGCGGTGGCATACAAGCCGACCACAGCGGCCATGGCACAGATAACGGCGCATTTTCTGGATTTGACGCCCATGATGCTCACCTCCTGCCAACCACCTACAGGTGCTATTCAAAGCATAGGTCAGCTTGGCCGGGTGTGCCCGTCTAGAGCAGGTCCTGGTCCCAGATAGGCTCGGCGGTAAAGCGCTCGGCGAGAAAGTCGAGCATGCTGCGCAGGGTCGCCGGCATGTGCTTGCGCGAGGTGTACACAGCGTTGAGGTTCAGCTCGCGCGGCTTGGCCCGGGGCAGCAGGCGAACCAGCTCGCCACTGCGCAGGGCGCCGGCAGCCTGGTAGGTCGGCAGCATGGCCACACCGGCGCCAGCCAGCGCCGCCCGTTGCAGGGTCATGGCTTCGTTGGCGCTGATGTTGCCTTGCACCGGTACCGACACCACCTCGCCAGCCACGTCGAAATGCCACAGGCTGCGACCGAAGTAAGAATGGGTCAGGCAGTTGTGCTGGCTGAGCTCCTGCACCTGCTGCGGCGCCGGGTGCTGGCGCAGGTAGGCGGGCGAGGCGCAGATCACCGAGCGGCATACGCTCAGGCGCCGGGCGATCAGGTTCGGGTCCAGGTCGTTGCTGGTGCGGATCGCCAGGTCGATGCGCTCATCCACCAGGTTCACCGTGCGGTCGAGCATCTGCAGGTCGATCTTTACCCCGGGATAGCGTTTGACGTAGTCGGCTACGGCGTCCATCAACTGTGCCTGGCCGAACGAGGTGCTGACGCTGATGCGCAACTCGCCGCGCGGCGCATCGTTGGGGGTACTGACCGCGGCCTGCAGGTCGCCGGCAAGCTCGAGCATCTGCCGGCAGCGCGGCAGGGTTTCCTGGCCGGCGGCGGTCAGGCTCAGGCGCCTGGTGGTGCGCTGCATCAGGCGCGCGCCGACCCAGTCCTCAAGCTCGGCCAGGTAGCGGGAAACCACCGGCCGGGAGAGTTCCAGGTGGTCGGCGGCAGCCGATTGGCTGCCCAGGTCGACCACGCTGACGAAGACCCGCATTGCTGTCAGACGATCCATGATTTGCCCGCTTTCAGAAACAAACTAATCCTAAGCATCGCATTTTTTGTGACGGATCGTGCAACTAAGCTGTTGCTCATTGCCCACTTCACAGGAATCACCTTGATGCCTCGTTCGTTCTCCCTGCGCCGCTTGTTGCTCGCCTTTGCCACCCTTGGGGTCATGGCCCAGGCTTCGGCCGCCGAGCCGCTGAACCTGGATGTCTACAATCCGGGTAGCAATGCCCTGTTTCCGGTCAGTTCGGTGATCGTCAGCGGCAAGCATGACGCCATCCTCGTTGACGCCCAGTTCGGCAAGGCCCAGGCCGAACAGGTACTGGCCAAGCTGCAAGCGAGCGGCAAGCAACTGACCACTATCTATATCAGCCACGGTGACCCGGACTACTACTTCGGCCTGCAGACCCTGACCGACGCCTACCCCAAGGCCAAAGTCGTGGCCTCGGCGGCGACCGTCGCCCATATCAAGCAGACCATGGATGGCAAGCTGGCCTACTGGGGCCCGCAGATGGGCGCCGACAAGCCGGCGAAGCTGATCGTGCCGCAAGTGCTGCAAGGTACCGAGCTCAAGCTTGAAGGCCAGCGCCTGCAAGTGGTTGGCCTCGACGGCCCGCAACCGGACCGCAGTTTCGTGTGGATTCCGTCGATCAAGGCGGTGGTCGGTGGCGTGGTAGTCGCCGAGAACCTGCACGTGTGGATGGCCGACACGCAGTCGGCGCAATCGCACAAGGACTGGCTGGCGACCCTCAAGCGTATCGAGCAGCTCAAGCCCGACACCGTGATTCCTGGCCACTACCTGGGCCAGAGCAGCCGTTCGCTCAAGGCGGTGCAGTTCACTGCGGACTATATCCGGGCCTTCGACGAAGAAACCGCCAAGGCTGGCAACGCCGCCGAACTGATCGCGGCGATGAAAAAACGTTACCCGGACCTGGGCGAAGAGAGCTCGCTGCAGCTCGGCGCCAAGGTCGCCAAGGGCGAGATGAAGTGGTAAGCGTTGTTCAATCCTGACTGGAGAATGTCCATGAGCAAGATCGCAATCATTGGGGCTACCGGCCGTGCTGGCAGCCAGTTGCTGGAAGAGGCCCTGCGCCGCGGCCACAGCGTTACCGCCATTGCCCGAGACCCGTCGAAACTGCAGGGGCGTGAGAGGGTGAAAAGCGTGGCGCTGGACGTCAGCGATGCCGCCGCCCTTGAACAGGCAGTCGCTGGCCACGACGTGGTACTGAGCGCCGCACACTTTTCCAGCATCAAGCCGCAGGCCATCATCGAGCCGGTCAAGCGCGCCGGGGTCAAGCGCCTGCTGGTAGTAGGCGGGGCCGGCAGCCTGTTGCTGCCGTCGGGGCACAAGGTCATAGACAGCCCGGACTTTCCCGAGGCCTACAAGGCTGAAGCCACCGCCGGCGGCCACTACCTTGACACTCTGCGTCAGGAACAGGAACTGGACTGGAGCTTCCTCTCGCCTTCGGCCGAGTTCGTCGAAGGTGAGCGCCGCGGCGCTTACAAACTGGGCAAGGATCACCTGCTGATCGGCGCCGACGGCAAGAGCTGGATCAGCTTTGCCGACTACGCTATCGCCATGCTCGATGAAGTAGAGAAACCGGCACACTCGCGCCAGCGCTTCACCGTCGGTTACTGAGGCACCTGGGCCTGCTCGCACAACCAGGCGAGCAGCTCCAGCAAAGCCGCTGAAGCCGACCCTTGCGGTCGCACCAGGTAATAGGCCTGGCCAGTGCTGACCTTGAGCGGGAACGGCATCACCAGCCGTCCGCACTTGAGGTCATCACCGATCAGCGACCAGTCGCCGATGGCCACCCCGGTGCCCTGAGAGGCCATGGACATGGCCATGTCCAGGGTTTCGAAATGCTGGCCCTTGCCCTGCCGGGGCAGGTTCGCCCCGGCGGCATCGAGCCAGGCATTCCAGTCGCGCTGGTCGCGGGTCGGGTGCAGGAGCATGTGCTGATCAAGGTCGGCGACCTGTTGCAAGGGCAGGGCGCCGCTCAGCAGTTGCGGCGCGCACACCGGCGTCAGTTGTTCATCAAAGAGCTTCTGGGTCTGTAGGCCATGGTTGGGCCGGGCGCCATAGACCACCGCCGCATCGAACACTTCCCGACGAAAATCCACCCCGTGCTGCACCGTGGTGGTCAGCTCCACCGGCACGTCCGGGCGCAGCGCCTGCCATTCCATCAGCCGTGGCAGCAGCCAGCGCATCACGCAGGTCGGGGCTTTGAGCTGCAAGGTGGTACTGCGCGCCCCGACCTGCTGCACGCCTTCCTCGATCAGGGCGAACACCTGCTGCACCCGCGGCAGCCAGTCCTGGCCTTCGCGGGTCAGGCTCAGGCCGCGGGCCTGACGCAGGAACAGCGGATAACCCAGGTGCTCTTCAAGGCCGGCAATCTGCCGGCTCACCGCACCCTGGGTGATGTGCAGCAATTGCGCGGCGCGGGTGAAGTTGCAGCACTGGGCGGTGACCAGAAAGGTGTGCAGCGCAGGCAATGGAGGCAGGCGTTTCATCAGCTTGAGCCATGACTTGGAAACATGGCTAGTATGAGCTTTTTTGCATTGTGCAGGTAGCCGTCGGGCGGTCCAATACAGGCTGTTTCCCGAACAATTACAGGCACACGATCATGGCGACTTGCGGCGAAGTACTGGTCAAACTCCTTGAAGGCTATGGCGTAGACCATGTCTTTGGAATTCCCGGCGTGCATACCGTGGAACTCTATCGCGGGCTGGCAGGCTCGAGCATCCGCCACATCACTCCGCGCCACGAGCAAGGCGCCGGTTTCATGGCTGACGGCTATGCCCGTACCCGTGGCAAGCCGGGTGTGTGCTTCATCATCACCGGCCCGGGCATGACCAACATCACCACCGCCATGGGCCAGGCCTATGCCGATTCGATCCCGATGCTGGTGATCTCCAGCGTGCAGTCGCGCGACCAGCTGGGTGGTGGGCGCGGCAAGCTGCACGAGTTGCCGGCGCAGGGCAACCTGGTGGCCGGTGTGGCGGCGTTTTCCCACACGCTGATGAGCGCCGATGACCTGCCGTCGGTGCTGGCCCGTGCCTTTGCCGTGTTCGATGGCGCCCGGCCACGCCCGGTGCATATCGAGATTCCGCTGGATGTACTGGTCGAAGACGCCGATCACCTGCTGGCCTGTGCCCCGGTGCGCATCGCCCGTGCTGGCGCCGCGCCTGCGCCGGTTGCGCAAATGGCCGCCATGCTCGCTGCCGCCCGGCGGCCACTGATTCTCGCCGGAGGTGGCGCCATTGACGCCAGCGCCGCGCTGACTCGCCTGGCTGAATACCTGCAGGCCCCGGTAGCGCTGACCATCAACGCCAAGGGCGTACTGCCGGCCAGCCACCCGCTGCAGATCGGCTCGACCCAGTCGCTGGTGGCCACCCGCGCCCTGGTCGCCGAGGCCGATGTGGTGCTGGCGATCGGTACCGAGCTTGCCGAGACCGACTACGACGTGACCTTCAAGGGCGGTTTCGAGATCCCCGGTGAGCTGCTGCGCATCGACATCGACCCCGACCAGACCGTGCGCAACTACCCGCCGAAGGTCGCTTTGGTCGCCGATTCGACCATCGCCACCCAGGCCCTGCTGGTCGCCCTGGCCGAGCAACCGGCCCCGGTGCGCGGCGCCGAATGGGGTGCGGCCCGTGCCGCGCACCTGCGTGAGGTGCTGCAAGCCGAGCGCGACCTGCCGATGCGCAGCCAGACGCGCATGCTCACAACCCTCCTCGAAACCCTGCCCGGCGCAGTGCTGGTCGGCGATTCGACACAGCCGGTGTACACCGGCAACCTGACTCTGGACATGGACCAACCGCGGCGTTGGTTCAACGCCTCGACCGGCTACGGTACCCTCGGTTACGCCCTGCCGGCAGCCATGGGCGCCTGGCTGGGTAGCGCTGAAGTGGCGGCCGAGCGCGCGCCGGTGGTGTGCCTGATCGGTGACGGTGGCTTGCAGTTCACCCTGCCGGAGCTGGCCAGTGCCCGTGAGGCGCAGGTGCCGCTGATCGTGCTGTTGTGGAACAACCAGGGCTACGAAGAGATCAAGCGCTACATGGTCAACCGCGCCATCGAACCGGTCGGTGTCGACATCTACACCCCTGACTTTATTGGCGTGGCCAAGGCCCTGGGCTGCAGCGCCGAATCGGTGGGTGACCTTGCCCAGTTGCGTGAAGCCTTGCGCCAGGCTTGCGATCGCAAAGGCCCGAGCCTGATCGAAATCGACCAGGCCACCTGGATGCAGGCGGTGCCCGCATGATCAAGCTGCCTGGCATCTATATCGAAGGCGTCTGGCAGCATGGCCCGCAAGCGCTGGCGGTAATCAACCCGAGCAACGAGCAGATGCTGGCGGAAGTTGCCGGGGGTGACGCTGAAGCCGTCGAACGGGCAACGCTGGCTGCCCAGGCTGCGTTTGTTGAGTGGTCCACCTCCAGCGGGCCGACCCGTGCGGCGATCTTGCGGGCCATTGCCGAGGGCGTCGAAGCGCGCCGCGAGCGCCTGGTGCAGTTGCAAGCCAGCAACAACGGCAAGCCGCTGGCTGAAGCCCATATCGATGTCGATGATGTCGTCGCCACTTTCCGCTATTACGCGGAGCTTGCCGATAACCTCGGGCGTGACCGCTCGGTGGCGCTGCCCAGCGAAGACTTTGTCGCCCGGGTGCGCCGTGAACCGTGCGGCGTGGTCGGCTTGATCGTGCCGTGGAACTTCCCCATGGTCACTACCGCCTGGAAGCTCGCGCCAGCCCTGGCGGCCGGCTGCTGCGTGGTGCTCAAACCGTCGGAAGTCACGCCGCTGGCCGAGCTGGAACTGGCGGCAATCATCGCCGAAGCGGGGCTACCGCACGGGGTGTTCAACCTGGTCTGTGGTACTGGCCTTGCAGTGGGCGCGCCGCTGGCGGCCGATCCGCGTGTTGCCAAGATTTCCTTCACCGGCAGCAATGCGGTGGGTGTGCAGGTCATGCAGCGAGCGGCGGAAACGGTCAAGGGCGTGAGCCTTGAGCTGGGCGGCAAGTCGCCGTTGCTGGTGCTCGAGGACGCCGACCTCGAACTGGCAGTGGAGCTGGCTTGCCTGGGTGGCTTCTTCAATGCCGGGCAGATGTGTTCGGCGACCAGCCGGGTGCTGGTCGCCGAAGCCCTGTACCCGGCATTTATCGATGCCCTGAAGGCCCGCGCCGAAGGGATTCGCGTCGGCGAGCCGTTCAGCGGCGACAGCGAAATGGGGCCGCTGGTCAACCAGGCCCAGTACCAAAGGGTGCAGGCGCATATCGCCGCAGGCCTGCAAGCAGGGGCGCAGTTGCTGTGTGGCGGCTCACGGCCGGCGCAGCTGCCTTGCGGCTATTTTGTCAGCCCGACGGTGTTCACCGAGGTGCCAGTGGACAGCGCCTTGTGGCGAGAGGAAATCTTCGGTCCGGTGCTGTGTGTGCGCTCGTTTGCCACCGAAGCCGAGGCGCTGGCGCTGGCCAACGACACCGAGTTCGGCTTGGTGGCCAGCGTGCTCAGCCGTGACTTGCAGGCTGCCGAGCGGGTTGCCAATGCCTTGCAGGCCGGGCTGGTGTGGATCAACGCGCCGCAGGTGATCTTCCCGCAGACGGCCTGGGGTGGCTACAAGCAGAGCAGCCTGGGACGGGAGCTGGGGCCTTGGGGCTTGAGTGCGTTTCAGGAGATCAAGCACGTAGTCAGGGCGGTGTAGACTTCATCGCGGGTCAAGTCGGATCGTCGCACCGCCGCTCCCACAGGTTGGATGCTATGCCCTGAGTGGGAGCGGCGGTGCGGCGATCCGACTTGACCCGCGATAGCTATCTAGAGCGCGCTGCGCAACCGAGCCAAATCCCGCACCGGCGGCGCCCCATACAAGCGGCTGTACTCGCGGCTGAACTGCGATGGGCTTTCATAGCCCACGCGATAACCCGCCACTGCCGCCTCCAGCCCGTCATTAAGCATCAGCCGCCGCGCTTCCTGCAGGCGCAACTGCTTCTGGTACTGCAACGGGCTCATGGACGTCACTGCCTTGAACCGGTGATGCAGGGTCGAAGTACTGAGGTTGACCTCGCGCGCCAGTTCGTCGATGCGCAATGGCCGATCAAAGTGCTGGTTGAGCCATTCGATGGCCTGGCACACCCGGTGGGTCTGGCTGTTGGCCATGGCGATTTCATACAGCCGGTAACCCTGCGGGCCTCGTAGCAGCCGATAGAGAATCTCGCGCTGGATCAGCGGTGCGAGGATCGGGATGTCCTTGGGTGAATCGAGCAAACGAATCAGCCGCAGCAACGCATCGAGCAACAGCGGATCGGTCCGTTCCACATACAGCCCGCGCCCCGACGGCAAGCTCGGTACGCCCAGCGGGCCGGCATCGGCCAGCAGGTTGTTGATCTGCGCCGGGTCGATGTTCAGGCGCACGCCCAGGCTGGGGTTTTCCGGGCTGGCCTCGAGCAGCACGCCGCTGATCGGTAGTGCCACCGACACCACCATGTAATGCAACGGGTCGTACATATAGCGCTCGTCGCCCAGGCACACCTCCTTGCTGCCATGGGCCAGGATGCACAGCGCAGGCTCCGCCAGGGCCGGCATGGAGCGCACGCTTTCTTCGTAGCGCACCAGAAACAGGTCTTCAACCGCCGACTCGACGCCAGCCTGGCGTGGTGCATGGCGCTGGATAAGATCGGCCAGCTCCTGGCGCTGGCGCTCCAGGGCAGGGTCGAGGATCAAGCGGTTGGGGTCGGTAGCGGACATGGGAGCGATTCCTCGGAGAACGACTGCAGGATAGGTTTGTGCAAGCCACGGCGCTAGTCGAAAGCTGCCGCCTGCTTGCCTGATCCTGCAAGGCGCGCAGGATCAGGCAAGCGCTCGACAGGAATCGCCTAACCGCCGCGCAGGCGCGTGGCCTAACCTGTGCAGCCTGGCAATTTCATCTGGCTGCACATGGAGAAACGCTCATGACCTCGGCACAATCGGTCACCCACCTTGCTTTTATCCGCGCCAGCAGTGGTCGTTCAGACGAACTGGGCGAGCGCCTGCGTGATCTGCTGGAACCCTCGCGCCAGGCCCCCGGCTGCCTGAAATTCAGCCTGCAACGCTCCCAGGCCGACGCCGACCTGTGGCTGCTCAGCGGCTTCTGGCGCGATCAGCAATCGATGAGTGGCTACTTCGCTTCACCGACCCTCGAGCTGTTCGGCGAGTTGGTACAGGCGCGGGTGGTCGACAGCCTCGACCTGCATACCTTCGGCGAACCATCTGCAGGTTAGAATGGCGGCTTTCGGCAATTGATGTGGATTCAAGGCACATGGCACGTAAAGAATTTTCGCAGTTCGAAGCAGTATCGGCAGCCGTGCGCGGCGACGACGGCTACCACGCCGCCATCGCCGTCAAAGGCCTGGGCGCCTCCGGGGCGCCGCGCTTTCACAAGGTCTTGCTGGAGCAGACCTTCAAGACCGCATTGGCCGCTGATGAAGCAGCCTGCGCCGAACTTGAACGCCTGCAGGGCGTCGATGACGACGCCGAGCTGGTCTGGCAACTCAGCTGTTGACCTGCGGGCGGGCCATTTTGAACAGGTTGCCCAGCTCGAAGTAATCCGCCGGGCCGCCGCCACGCAGGATCGGCTGGCCCGCAGCGGTATCGTAGATACCGTCCTTGAGCAGGTGCTCGGCGATATGCACCGCCACCACTTCACCCAGCACCAGCCAGCTAGGCACCAATGCCTGGTCGGCACTTTGCAGCTGGATGATCTGGGTCACCTTGCACTCGAACGACACCGGGCTTTCTTGCACCCGCGGCACCGCAATCACCTTTGACGCGACGGGCGTCAGCCCGCTCAGGGCGAACTCGTCGACCTGCGGCGCAACCGCAGCGCAGCTCTGGTTCATGGCCTCGGCCAGCGGCAGGGTGGCCAGGTTCCAGGCGAACTCGCCGGTCTGCTCGATGTTGTTCAGGCTGTCTTTACGCCCGACGCTGGAAAAACCAATGATCGGCGGAATGTAGTTGAAGGCGTTGAAGAAGCTGTAGGGCGCAAGGTTCAGGCGACCTTCGGCGTCCTGGGAGGAAATCCAGCCAATCGGGCGGGGGCCGACGATGGCATTGAACGGATCGTGGGGCAGGCCGTGGCCTTTTGCCGGTTCGTAGTAATACATCTGCGCTGGCCCGAAGGCCTTCCCTGTGAGTAAGCCTCTAGTGTGCCAAGGCTTGGCCTTGCTGAAAATGACTAAGCCCGGCCGAAGCCGGGCTGACTGCGTCGCAGCAGGGGTTAGCTGATGCGGTGGGCCTGAGTGCGATCGAAGCCGTCTTCAGCGAATTTGGCGCCGCCAGTGCGATCGAAACCGTCTTCGGCAAATTTGGCCGCGCCGGTGCGATCGAAACCATCTTCTGCATAAGTGGCCGACTGGCTTTGCACGGCGCTGAAGTTGTGGCCGTTGGTGCGGTCGAAGCCGTCTTCGGCGAATGCGTTGGCAGCCAGTACCGAGAAGGCCAGGGTCAGGATCAGTTTGCTTTTCATGGTCGTTGCTCCGAGGTGGTGAGGGGTTGTTTGTTTCTATGGGTTTAATGCTACGCCGATTAAATTGATTAAAAAGCGCAAAAAATAGCGTATAAAAATCGAATAACTAGATGTGTTTGGCGACAGTCCCGCCTTTATCGCGCACCTGTGGGAGCGGGCTTGACCCGCGATGCAGGCAACCCGATCTCCCATGGGTGAACAATGCCCCCCCAGGATTAATCAGTCGTTAAACCGGCCAAAACACTTTTTTCATCAGCCCACTACCGATTTTTCATCGGCGCTTGCGCAGTCTCTGCCGCACCTGACACTGGAGCGCTACCCGATGAATAAACTCCCCCAGATCACCTTGGCCTTCTGGGTCATGAAGATCTGCGCCACCACCCTCGGCGAGACCGCCGGCGACCTGCTTTCAATGACATTGAACGTGGGCTACGCCATGAGCTCGCTGATCCTGATCAGCGTGTTTCTCGCCACCCTGGTCACCCAACTGTTTTCCAGGGCCTACCACCCAGTGCTGTACTGGCTGGTAATCCTTTCTACCAGCACCGCCGGCACGACCATGTCCGACTTCATGGACCGCACGCTGGGCCTGGGCTACGCCACCGGCTCGGCGATCCTGATCGGCATTCTGTTGCTGACCTTTGCCCTCTGGCGCCTGAGCGGCAATCCGCTCAACGTCAATCACATCAAGACGCGCAAGGGCGAGCTGTTTTACTGGGTGGCGATCCTGTTCTCCAACACCCTGGGCACGGCGCTGGGCGACTACCTGGCAGACGATTCGGGCCTGGGCTTTGCCGGTGGCGCCTTGCTGATCGGCAGTGCCATTGCCCTGGTGGTAGTGGCCCGGTACTGGACCCGGCTGTCCGGCGTGGTGTTGTTCTGGATCGCCTTCGTGCTGACCCGGCCCTTTGGTGCGACCCTGGGCGACTTCCTCACCAAACCCCATGAAAAGGGCGGCCTGGACTTCGGCACGGTAGGCTCATCGGCGGTATTGGGCGGTATCTTGCTGGCGATGATCGGCCTGGCCTATTACTACAACAATCGCAATCAGCGCCAGGCGCTGGCCGAGTTGTCCTGAACCGGGTCATGCAAAAAAGGGGCGTCCATTGCTGGACGCCCCTTTTCATTTACAGCGCAAAGTTGGCTGTCAGTCAGTGGTGATCCGCGAATGCTTGCGGGTGTCCTTCATGAACACATACACCAGCAACGAGCAGGCGATACAGGCAGTCACATACCAGTAATAGCCGGTCTCCATGCCGATGCTCTTGAACCACAGCGCGACGTATTCAGCGGTACCGCCGAAGATCGACACGGTCAGGGCGTACGGCAGGCCAACGCCCAGGGCGCGGATTTCGGTCGGGAACAGCTCGGCTTTGACCACGGCGTTGATCGAGGTGTAGCCGCTGACGATGATCAGCGCCGCCATGATCAGGAAGAACGCGCCCCACCATGTTTCGATGGTGTGCAGGGTGGTCAGGATCGGGACCGTGCACAGGGTGCCGAGCACGCCGAAGGCGATCAGGATCGGGCGTCGGCCGATCTTGTCGGAGAGGCTGCCGATGACCGGCTGCAGGCACATGAACAGGAACAGGGTGGCCGCCGAAATGGTGGTCGAGTCGGAGATGCTCATGCCCACCGTGTTCACCAGGTACTTCTGCATGTAGGTGGTGTAGGTGTAGAAGGCCAGGGTGCCGCCCATGGTCAGGCCGACCACGGTAGCCAGCTCTTTCGGATGGCGCATCAGGGTGCGCATCAGGCTTTCCTTGGACTTTTCCTTCTTGGTGAAGGAGGCGGTTTCTTCCATGCCGCGACGCAGGTACAGGGCAACCACCGCACACAGTGCGCCGATCACGAAGGGTACGCGCCAGCCCCAGGCATACAGCTGCTCGGTGGTCAGGGTCTGCTGCAGGATGATCAGCACCGCCAGGGCGATGAGCTGGCCGGAGATCAGCGTCACGTACTGGAAGCTGGAGAAGAAGCCACGGCGTTCCTTGGTGGCCATCTCGCTGAGGTAGGTGGCGGAGGTGCCGTACTCACCGCCTACCGACAGGCCTTGCATCAGGCGGGCGATGACCAGCAGTACCGGTGCGGCGACGCCGATGGTTTCATAGCCCGGGGTCAGGGCGATGACCAGCGAGCCTGCGCACATCAGCAGTACCGAGGCCATCAGTGCGGCCTTGCGGCCCTTGCGGTCGGCGTAGATACCCATCAGCCAGCCGCCGATCGGGCGCATCAAAAAGCCCACGGCGAAGATCGCAGCGGTGTTGAGCAACTGGGCAGTGGTGTCGCCAGCAGGGAAGAAGGCTTTGGCGAAGTACAGGGAAAACGCGGCGTAAACGTACCAGTCGTACCATTCGACCATGTTGCCGATCGAACCGCTGAAAATCGACTTGAGTCGGCTTCGGGTGGTTTTTTCCGCGGCGGGCGCAACGGCCGCCCCGGCGGGCAGGGTGGTGGAGTTATCCATCGAAGGGACCTTCATAGTTGTTTTTGTGGAGCGCGCCGAAACGCAGCCTGCCAGGGCTATAGCAGAAGCTGTGCCAGGTGCTGGAAGCCCGGTCTAGAAGGGTTGTATGGATGTGGTGAGCGGAAATCCGCCTATTCAAACGGGTGGGTCGGCGAAAATCCGCTTATGTTGATCGGCGTTTCGATCAAGCAGGGCCGAGAAAATCTTCACGCAACAGGCCGTGGCGTTGCATCTTCTCGTTGAGGGTGCGCCGCGGCAGTTGCAGCTCTTCCATGACCGCCTTGATCTCGCCCTTGTGCCGGCTCAAGGCGGCGCGCAGGCACTGGGCCTCGAAGGCCTCCTGCTGGGCGGCCAGCGACTGCCCGGCTTCGATGGGCGCCGCTGCCGGCTCGCCCAGGCCCAGGGCATGGCGTTCGGCGGCGTTGGCCAGTTCACGGACGTTGCCCGGCCAGTCGTGCCCCAGCAGCTTGCCCAGGTGCGCGCCACTGAGTAGCGGCGCACTGCGGCCAACGCGCTCGGCGGCCAGGCGGGCGAAGTGGTTGAACAGCAGCGGAATGTCTTCACGGCGCTCGCGCAAAGGCGCCAGGCGCAATTCGGCGACGTTCAGGCGGTACGCGAGGTCTTCGCGAAAGCGTCCAGCGCGGGCCTCTTCGAGCAGGTCGGGCTTGGTTGCGGCGATGATCCGCAGGTCGACGCTGATGCTCTGGTTGGCGCCCAGGCGTTCGAGCTTCTGCTCCTGCAGCACGCGCAGCAGCTTGGCCTGCTGGGCCAGCGGCATGCTTTCGATTTCGTCGAGGAACACCGTGCCGCCGTTGGCGTATTCAAGCTTGCCGATGCGCTTGCCCTGGGCGCCGGTGAAGGCGCCGCTTTCATGGCCGAACAGCTCGGCCTCGAACAGTTGCTCTGGGATTGCCGCGCAGTTGAGGGCAACGAAAGGCTTGCCGGCGCGCGGGCCGAAGTCGTGCAGGCAGCGTGCGACCTGCTCCTTGCCGCTGCCGGTTTCGCCGCGAATCAGCACATTGACCGGCAGGCTGGCGAGGTCCAGCACCTGCTTGCGCAACTGCTGCATGCCCAGGGACACACCCAGCAGGTTCGCCTCCAGGCGCACCTTGAAATCGGCCTGCTCATGCAGGCGGCGGTTCTCCAGCACCAGCTGGCGTTTTTCCAGGGCGCGGCGCAGGCTGCCGAGCAGGGCTTCGGGGCTGAAGGGTTTTTCCAGAAAGTCGTAGGCGCCGTTGCGCATGGCCTCGACCGCCATCGGCACATCGCCGTGCCCGGTGAGCAGAATCACCGGCAGGTCGGCATCGCTGGCCTGCAGCTTTCCAAGCAACTGCAGGCCGTCCATCCCTGGCATGCGCACGTCACTGAGGATCACCCCGGGGAAGTGCCCGGGCAGTTGCTCAAGGCAGTCTTCGGCGCGGCTGAACAGTTGCACGTTGAAGCCCGACAGGCTCAGCCACTGCTCTACGGCGGTGCGGATGCTGGCTTCATCGTCGACGACCATTACTGAGTTCAACATGCAGGTTCCGGGTCCATAGGCAGGGTCAGGCTGAAACGGGCGCCGCCGGGCTGGTTTTCAACCTGCAGGCGGCCACCGGCTTCGTGAATGATGCCATAGGAAATCGCCAGGCCCAGGCCCAATCCTTCGCCCACCGGCTTGGTGGTGAAGAACGGGTCGAAGACACTGCCCAGGTGTTCGGCGGGGATACCGCCACCGCTGTCGAGCACGCTCAGGCGCCAGTGCTCCTGCTCGGCATCGATGCGCACCTCAAGGCGTTTGTAGCTCTTTTCGGCCATGGCATCCAGGGCGTTGCGCAGCAGGTTGATCAGCACCTGCTCAAGGCGGATCGCATCGCCGCGCACCCAGGCCGGGCGGGCCAGGTACAGGGCGACGCTGACGTCTTCGGCGCGGATCCGCGCATCGAGCAACTGCAGCGCCTGGTCGACCACGGTGGCCAGGTCCAGGCGTTCGCGCAGGCCGCTGGGGCTGTTGCGGGCGAAGGTCTTCAGGTGCCCGGTGAGCGCCGCCATGCGCGTCAGCATCTGCTCCAGCGGCTCCAGGGCCTGGCGCGCTTCGTCCAGGCGCTGGTTGTCGAGCAGCAGGCGCAGGGTTGCCAGTTGCATGCGCTGGGTGGTCAAGGGTTGGTTGATTTCGTGGGCCAGGGCCGCCGACATCTGCCCCAGCGCCGCCAGTTTGGCCGATTGCACCAGGCCTTCCTGGGCGGTGCGCAGGTCGCGGGTGCGGGCCTCGACCAGGCGTTCGAGCTCTTCGCGGCTGCGTTGGCGCAAGCGCGCCAGGCGCAGGCGCTGGCTGATGAACAACAGGGCGAACACCAGGCTTAGCCACACGGCAGCGGCGGCCAGCGCGGCGTTGCGCCCGTCATCGCTGACCTGCGGCTTGCGCAGCAGGTGCAGGGTCCAGCCTTCGGCCTCCAGCGGCAGGCTTTCCCACAGGTAATCGGTGCTGCCCTCGGGGCCCTGCACGCGCATCAGGTGGCTGTTGGCGTCGAAGCTGCTGAGGATATGGTGCTGCAATGGCACCAGCGGTTGCTTGTCGTACTGGCGGGTAGCGGCCAGTTCCGCGCGGTCGGCGCTGCTCAATGGTTGCAGTTCGCGGTAGCGCCAGCCGTCCTGGTTGGCGATGAAGATGATCCCGCGGGCGTCGCTGACCAGGAGGATATCGCTGCCCTGGCGCCATTCGCGCTCAAGCTCGGGGAACTCCAGCTTGACCACCATGGCGCCGAGAAAACGGCTGTTTTCATCATGCACGGCACTGGACAAGAAATACCCCGGCACGCCGCTGGTCACGCCCACCGCATAGAAGCGGCCACTGCCCTGGCTGCGGGTCTGCTTGAAGTACGGGCGAAAGCCATAGTTGGAGCCGACATAGGTGCTGGGCAGGCGCCAGTTGCTGGCGGCCACGGCCAGGCCGGTGCGGTCGAGCAGTTCCAGGGTCGAGGAATTGGCCGCGCCGTTGATGCGTTCCAGTTTGCGGTTCAGGGCGTCCTGCACCGGGCCTGCGACTGGCCCGCGCAAGGCGCTGATCAGTTCCGGGTCGAGTGCCAGCACGGCGGGCAAGGCGCGGTAGCGCTCGATCAGGGTGTGCAGCGACGTGGCATACAGCCCCAGTTGCTCATTGGCCCGGCGGGCATCCTCGACCATCGACTGGCGCTTGGCATGGTGCATGGCCCAGCCTGCGGTCAGCAGGGTACCGGCAAGGATGAAGAACAGAATCAGGCCCAGACGCAGGGCGCGAAAGGAAGAAGGCATGGTGCAAGTCCCGGCAGTGGGGAAGGCCTCCTGGCCTTCCCTTGGAGCATGGCAACGTTGTTACAGCAGCTCGAAGCTCTGTTGTTGCACGGCCTGCGAATCGAGGCCGACCTGGACCCGGAACTCGCCCGGTTCCGCCGCCCATTGCAGCTGGCCGTTGTAGAACTTCAGGTCGTCGGCTTTGATGGTGAAGCGCAGGGTGCGTTCTTCGCCAGCCTTGAGCATGACTTTCTGGAAGTTCTTCAGCTCCTTGACCGGGCGGCTCATGGACGCGGTGACGTCCTGCAGGTACAGCTGCACCACGGTTTCGCCATCACGCTTGCCGGTGTTCTTGACCACGATGCTGGCTTCCAGGTCCTGGCCCTGTTTGACCGTCTTGCTCGAAAGCTTCAGGTTCGCCAGGCTGAAGTCGCTGTAGCTCAGGCCGTAGCCGAAGGGGTACAGCGGGCCGTTTGGCTCTTCAAAGTACTGCGAGGTGTAGTTGCCTGGCTTGCCTGGGGTGAACGGGCGGCCGATGCTCAGGTGGTTGTAGTACATCGGGATCTGCCCGACCGAGCGCGGGAAGGTGATCGCCAGCTTGCCCGACGGGTTGTAGTCGCCGAACAGCACGTCGGCAATGGCGTTGCCGCCTTCGGTGCCGCTGAACCAGGTTTCCAGAATCGCATCGGCCTGCTCGCGTTCCCAGGCCAGCGACAGCGGCCGGCCGTTCATCAGCACCAGCACCAGCGGTTTGCCGGTGGCTTTCAGGGCCTTGATCAGCTCGCGCTGGGCGGCGGGGATTTCCAGGGTGGTGCGGCTGGACGATTCGTGGGACATGCCACGGGACTCGCCCACCACCGCCACCACCACGTCGGACTGCCTGGCAGCCTTGACCGCTTCATCGATCAGCACCGCGGCAGGGCGCGGATCGTCGATGATTTCCGGGGCATCGAAGTTGAGGAAGTTCAGGTAGTCGAGGATGGCCTTGTCGTGGGTGACGTTGGAGCCTTTGGCGTAGATCACCTTGGCCTTGTCACCGAGCGCCTGGCGCATGCCTTCGCGCACAGTGATCGATTGCTGCGGGCGGCCGGCGGCGGCCCAGCTGCCCATCATGTCGATCGGGGCATCGGCCAGCGGGCCGACCAGGGCGATGGTGCCGGCTTTTGCCAGCGGCAGGGTCTGCTGGCGGTTTTCCAGCAAGACCAGGCTGCGGCGCGCGACGTCACGGGCCTCGGCGCGGTGCAGGCGGCTGTCGGCATAGGTGTCGGCCGGGTCGTCGCTGGCCTTGCCGATGCGCCGGTAGGGGTCTTCGAACAGGCCCATGTCGTACTTGGCGCCGAGCACTTCGCGCACGGCGTTGTCGATATCGGCCTGCTGGATTTCACCGGCCTTGAGCAGGCTGGCCAGCTCTTCGCCGTACAGCGAGTCGTTCATGCTCAGGTCGATGCCGGCCTTGATCGCCAGCTTGGCGGCTTCGCGGCCATCGCGGGCGACACCGTGACGCACCAGTTCGGTGATCGCCCCGTGGTCGCTGACGGTCACGCCTTTGAAGCCCCAGTCCTTGCGCAGCAGGTCGTTCATCAACCAGGTGTTGGAGGTCGCCGGTACGCCGTTGATCGAGTTCAGCGCCACCATGACCCCACCGGCGCCGGCATCGATGGCGGCGCGGTAGGGTGGCAGGTAGTCGTTGAACATCTTGGTCGGGCTCATGTCGACCGTGTTGTAGTCGCGCCCGCCTTCCACCGCGCCGTACAGGGCGAAGTGCTTGACCGCGGCCATCAGGCTGGTTGCCGCCGCCGGGCTCGGGCCCTGGAAGGATTCGACCATCACCTTGGAGATGCGCGAGACCAGGTAGGTGTCTTCGCCGAAGCCTTCACTGGTACGGCCCCAGCGCGGGTCGCGGGCGATGTCGACCATCGGTGCGAAGGTCATGTCGATGCCGTCGGAGGCGGCCTCGGCGGCGGACACCCGGCCAACCTTGGCGATCGCTTCCATGTCCCAGCTGGCGGCCAGGCCCAGGCTGATCGGGAAGATCGTGCGGTGGCCGTGGATCACGTCGTAGGCGAAGAACATCGGGATTTTCAGCCGGCTCTTGGCGGCGGCATCCTGCATCGGCCGGTTTTCTGCGCGGGTGATCGAGTTGAAGGTCCCGCCGATGCGGCCGGCAGCGATTTCCTTGCGGATCATCTCGCGGGGCATTTCCGGGCCGATGCTGATCAGGCGCAACTGGCCGATCTTTTCATCCAGGGTCATCTGCTTGATCAGGTTGGCGATGAACGCCTGTTTGTCCTGCAGCGGGGCGGCAGAGGTGTCGGCAAAGGCCGATTGACTGGCCAGGCTGACAACCAGACCCAGCAAACACAGCTTGTTCATGAATTCTGTTCTCAAGGCTTGCGGCAGTATTCACGGTGATACTGCCCAGCCGAAGTTGGGGAAGCGGCTATTGTTGTAGTTTGCTGGGGCATCTTTTAGCCGATTGGGCGATCCCGATCCAGCGGCGATGACGGATTATGCCTCAAGTCCGGTGAATCACGGCGATCAAGGAGCGTAGCGACATGCAGGTAATTCAATTCAAGGGCGTACGCCTGTGGCTGCTGCTGATGCTTGGCAGCCTGCTGGCCGGTTGCGGGATCAACAACATCCCCAACTACGACGAGCAGGTAAAGGCCGCCTGGGCTCAGGTGCAGAACCAGTACCAGCGCCGCGCCGACCTGATTCCCAACCTGGTCGAAACGGTCAAAGGCTACGCCAGGCAGGAGCAGGAAACCCTGACCGCGGTCATAGAAGCCCGGGCCAAGGCGACCTCGATCCAGGTCGATGCCAGTACGCTGGACGATCCACAAAAGTTGCAACAATTTCAGCAGGCGCAGTCGCAGCTGACCGGGGCCTTGAGCCGCTTGATGGTGGTGTCCGAGCGTTACCCGGACCTCAAGTCGAACCAGAACTTCCTGGCCTTGCAGTCGCAACTGGAAGGCACCGAGAACCGCATCGCCGTGGCGCGCAAGGATTTCATCGCCGCCGTGCAGCGCTACAACACCGAGATTCGCACCTTTCCCGGGCGACTCTGGCACAGCGTGATGTACAGCGACCTGCCGATCCGCGAGAACTTCGAGGCCACCAGCGCCGATGCCGAAAAAGCGCCTGAAGTGAAATTCTGATGCGCCTGTTCAAGCTTGCGCTGCTGCTAGCGCTGCTGATCGCTACGCCGCTGCGCGCCGAGCTCAGCTTCCCGGCGCTGAGCGGGCGGGTGGTGGACAACGCCGGCCTGCTCGACGGTGCCAGCCGCAGCCAGCTCGACAACATGCTCAAGGCCCATGAGCAGGGCACCGGCGAACAGGTCGTGGTGGTGACCCTGGCCGACCTGCAGGGGCAGAGCATCGAAGACTACGGCTACCAGCTCGGCCGTCACTGGGGCATTGGCCAGAAAGGCAAGGACAACGGCGCGCTGTTGATCGTCGCCCCCCAGGAGCGCAAGCTGCGCATCGAAGTCGGCTATGGCCTGGAAGAGCGCCTGACCGATGCGCAGTCGTCGGTGATCATCAACCGCATCATCACCCCGGCGTTTCGTCGTGGCGAGTACAGTCAGGGCATCGTCCAGGGCACGGCGGCGATACTCCAGGTGCTGGGCGGCAACCCCTTGGCCGAGCCTTCGCGGGCGCTGGGCAACGATGGCCAGGACGGTGCGCCGGCCTGGGGCATCGGTTTGTTCATCCTGCTGATCCTGGTGGTGTTCGCCCTGCAGTCGCTGGGCCTTGGCGGCAGCGGGCGCGGCGGCATGGGCGGCGGTTTCGGCGGTGGCTACGGCGGCGGTGGTTTTGGCGGCGGCGGTGGCGGAGGGGGCTTCAGCGGTGGCGGGGGCAGCTTCGGCGGCGGTGGGTCGTCGGGGGGCTGGTAAATGAACAACAACGGGTAGCGCAGCGCATGACTTTGCTCACTGAACAACAACAGCGCCAGGTCGCTGAAGCCATTGCCCGGGTCGAGCGGCATACCGATGCCGAACTGGTCACGGTGCTGGCCAGCCGCGCCGACGACTATGCCTATATCCCCTTGCTGTGGGCCAGCCTGCTGGCCCTGGTGGTGCCGGGCGTCGTCCATTACCTCAGCGGCTGGATGAGCGTGCACAGTTTGCTGATCGTGCAGTGGCTGACCTTTATTGCCTTGTGCCTGCTGTTTCGCATCCCGTCGCTGACCACCCGCCTGATTCCGCGCTCGGTGCGCCACTGGCGCGCGGCGAACCTGGCCCGCCGGCAGTTTCTCGAACAGAACCTGCACCACACCGTGGGTGGCACCGGCATGCTGATCTTTGTCAGCGAGGCCGAGCGCTATGTCGAGATTCTCGTCGATGAAGGCATCTCCCGGCACCTGGACAACAAGGTCTGGGACGCGATCGTCAAGCGCTTTACCGCACAGGTGCGCCAGGGCCAGACGCTGCAGGGGTTCGTCAGTTGCATCGAGGCCTGCGGCGAGCTGCTGCGCACCCATGTGCCGCAGACTCACGAGCGCAACGAGCTGCCCAACCGCCTGGTGGTGCTCGGTTAGCCGCGGCGGCATCGGTCGACAAAAGCTGTGCAGGGAAAGCGCATCCACGTAAAATTCCCGGCACTGCGCATCCCTGCGCCCCCTCCGCAACCCGAGGCACCCTTTCCCGATGTCCGATTCCCCCACCGCCCAGGCCGCGCCGGATGCGCGTGCGCAGTTTCTGAGCCTGCTCGCCACCAGCCTGGAACAGAACGCCCTGATCAAGCTGGTGCTGGCGCGCCATGTCGGCAACGAAGAAACCCTGCAGCGCATCATCGCCAAGCCGCTGACAGTCAAGGGCCAGGCTTGCGTGTCGTTCGTCTACCGCTACAAGACCCGCGACATCACCCGCAACCTGGGCAACGATGAAGCCCTGGCGCTGGTCGATGAGCTGCTGCCGGCGTCGTTTCGCAACGCCCATCTGCTCAGCCTCAGCGACGAAGCGCAGCTGGAATTCAGCAAGAAGGGCAAGCCGATGCTCCATCGCAGCGCCGTGCAGCAGGCGCGCCAGGCGCCGGCCGGGGAGCATGACCGCGAGAAAAAGCGCTACCTGGAGCTGAGCCGGCCGTTCTTGCACGACCTGGGCGTGACCGACAAGCAGCAGGCGCTGATCCCGGCGATGTCGCGCAAGTGGAAGCAGATCAACAAGTTCATCGAAGTGTTTTCCCATGCCCTGAATTCGGCGCCGCTGGCCGCCGACCAGACGCTGCGGGTGGCCGACTTCGGCTCGGGCAAGGGCTACCTGACTTTCGCCATCCACGATTACCTGCGCAATACCCTGCAGCGCGAGGCGCAGGTTACCGGCGTCGAACTGCGCGCGGACATGGTCGAGCTGTGCAACGCCGCGGCCTCGCGCCTGGAGCACCCGGGCCTGGTGTTCGAATGCGGTGACGTGCGCAGTGTGGTGCCCAGCGCCATCGAGGTGATGATCGCCTTGCATGCCTGCGATATCGCCACCGATTACGCGATTCATACCGGCATTCGTTGCGGCGCGGCGATCATCATGTGCTCGCCGTGCTGCCACAAGCAGATCCGCCCGCAACTGCACAGCCCAGGCTTGCTCAAGCCGATGCTGCAGTACGGATTGCACTTGGGCCAGCAGGCCGAGATGCTCACCGACAGCTTGCGCGCCTTGTACCTGGAAGCCTGCGGTTACGAAACCAAGGTTTTCGAGTTCATTTCCCTGGAGCACACCAACAAGAACAAGATGATCCTGGCGGTCAAGCGCCAGGCACCGGTTGAGGCTTCAGCATTGTTGGAGAAGATCCAGCAGCTCAAGGACTTCTACGGGGTCAAGGAGCATTGCCTGGAGACCTTGTTGCGCGCCGATGGCTTGATTCCTGCCTGAATCATCGCGGGGCAAGTCGAGGCGTCAGCCCAGGCCCCGCACAGGCGCAGGCTGCACCCGGGTCTTGCGCCCCAGCACCACCGTGGCAATCACCCCGGCGGCAAACAGCCAGGTAATCGGCTCGACCTGCTCGCCAAAGAACAGCGCCGAAAAGGCGATGGTGAAGAAGATCTGCAGCAGCTGGATCTGGCTTACCCGGGCAATGCCGCCCAAGGCCAGCCCGGCGTACCAGGCAAAGAAGCCGATGAACTGCGAGAACAGCGACACATAGCCGAACGCCCACCAGGCCTTGGCACTTACCGGCCCCTGGTGCTGCAGGGCCAGGTAGATCACCGGTCCGAGCAACAGCGGCGCCGACAGCACCAGCGCCCAGCAGATCACCTGCCAACCGCCCATTTCCCGCGCCAGCCGGCCGCCTTCGGCATACCCCAGGCCGCCCACGGCAATCGCCGCGAGCATCAGCAGGTCGCCGGCCTGGATCTGCCCGGCGCCCATGATCATCGCGTAGGCCAGCACCAGCGCACTGCCCAGCGCGGCGCAGGCCCAGAAGGCTTTCGATGGCCGCTCATGGGACAACCAGGCGGCGTACACCGCCACGCATAAAGGCTGCAGGCCGTTGACCAGTGCTCCGTGGGACGCCGGCACGCTTTGCATGGCCCAGGCCGAGAACACCGGAAAGCCGAGGATCACCCCCAGCGCCACCAGGCTCAGGCCCTTGATCTGCGCCCAGGTTGGCCATTTTTCCCGGCGCCAGAGCAGCAGCGCCGCAGCCGGGATCGCCGCCAGCAAGGCCCGCCCCAGGCCGTTGAGCAAGGGGTGTAGCTCCTGTACGACGATGCGCGTCATGGGCAGGGTCAGGCTGAAAATAATCACACCGAGAAGGCCAAGGGCCATCCCGGTGTTTTCGCGGCTGGACATACGGAGCGCCTGTGGCAGATAAGTGCTTTCATTGAGCCACAGGGCGGACGGATGATCTTGTTACAGTTGCTGACAAGTTCATCCGTACAGTTGCCTCAGAAGAAGCGGGTGATGCTGACCTTGGCGTTCCGGCCCTGGCTGTAGGCGTACTCGCCACTGAGCTCGGAGCGGTAGTCCTTGTTGAACAGGTTGTCCACCGTCAGGTTCACCTCGGTGCCTTTCAGGTAAGGCTGCTGCGGCTTCCAGTTGGCGAACAGGCCATGGATCTGATAGTCGTCGTTGGCATAGTGGTCGTAATAGCGATCACCCAGGGCGCTGGCCGGGCCTTCGCGGTAGTTGTCGCTCGGCAGGCGGTCGGTCTTGCGCACGAACTGCGCCTGCCAGCCGACCTTGGCGTCCCAGCTGGGGATCTTCACACCCAGGGTGGTGATCCATTTCGGTGCCGGAATGTCCTTGGCCCAGACGTCCGGCCCCCAAGGGTTGGTGTAGGCGCCTTCATGGCGGCCGGTCATCCACGAGTAGGACACCGAACCGAACAGGTAGGTCGAGTCGTAGAAGCTTTCGACCTCGAAGCCCTTGATGGTCACACCCTTGAGGTTGCGGTAGTTGGACATCAGGCCTTTACCGCAGGCGTCGGAGATGCTTTCGCCCTTGGCCAGCTGTGCTTCGCAGCCGATGCCGGTGGCCTTGAAGATCTCGTCCTTGATCTCGTTACGAAACAGCGTGGTGCGGATCTGCATGCTGTCGTCAGCGGTGAAGACGTTAGCAAAGTCGGTGACGTTACCGGCACGCAGGGCGGTGATGCGTTCCGGGTCGAGGTTGCGGCTGCTGGCGGTGCGGCTGCCGATGCCCTGGACTTCGTATTGCTCATCAAGCACCGGAGCGCGCCAGGTCTTGCTGTAGTCGGCAAAGAAGGCGGTGTTGGCGGTGGCTTTCCAGAACACTGACAGGCGTGGCGACCAACCGGTGTAGGTTTTTTCGCTGTAGTCGTGGCCATTCTCGGCAACGTTGTAGTACGGCGCCTGGTTCGGCTTGCCCTTGTTGGCAACATGGTCGTAGCGCAGCGACGGGGTGATGGTCACGTCACCGAGGGTGATGGCGTCCTGGATGAAATAGCCCTGGCTGTCGACGGTGCCGCTGGGCATGAAGTACGGCTGGTAGTGGCCGTTGTTGTACTTGGGAATCTCGTAGCTTTTGCCGGGCATCCACATCTGTGTGTCACGGTCGTGGTGGCGGATCTGAAAGCCGCTGGTGAAGGCGTGCTCCAGCGGGCCGGTGGTAAACAGGCTGGTGTTGCGCACATCGAGCATCTGGTCCTGGTATTCGGTGTCCATCTTGCGCCCGCCGGTGGACGGCTGGAAGAACGCCGTGGCATCGCGCTCATCGGTCTGCTTGGTGTCGGACTCGGAGTATTTGACCTGCAGGTCGATCAGCGGGTTGTTCACCGGCTGGTACTTGTAGGTGGTCGACCAGGTGGTGTCGGTGGTCGTGCGATTGGCCAGGAAGCGCTTGAGGGCATCCTTGTAGCCGAACCTGTTGATGTCCGACTGGGTCGGCGGCGTCGGGTAGGCGGTGGAAGAGAACGGCGCCCAGCGCTCACTTTCCGAGCGCGACCAGGAGAAGCCCAGGCTGTGCTCGTCGGTAAAGTGCATGTTGGCCTTGAGCAGCGCGCCGTCCAGGTCCAGGGCACTGTTGGGCAGGCGCTGGGGGTTGATCGGGTAGCGGCCCTCGGGGTCGGGCAGGGTACCGGCCAGTTTCATGTCATCGCCGTCACGCTTGGTCAGGTACACCAGGGCGTCCATGCGGCCATCGTCGGTGCGACCGAACAATGCCGAGCTGTAGACCTGCTGATGGTCGTTGCTGGCATAACCATACTTGAGCATGGCGCCGCTGTTGCGACCTTCCTGGAGCAGGTCGGGGGCGTCCTTGGTGGTCATGTTGACGCTGCCGCCGAAGCCGCCGTTGCCGGTGTAGATCGAGTGCGGGCCCTTTTCTACTTCGATGTTCTTGATCAGCTCCGGCTCGATGAAGATGGTGCCTTGCTGATAGCGCTCAAAGCCGCTCTTGGTCGCGCCGTCGACGGTCATCGGCACGTCTTCGGCATCGCCCAGGCCCCAGATGTTGATGGTCTGGCCGCCGGGCTTGGCCGAACCGCCCATGTTCACCCCGGGCAGGGTCGCGAGCACGCTGGGGATGTTGCTCGGCTGATAGCGGTCGATGTCTTCCTGGGTCAGGGTCGAGCGGCCGACGGTGCTCGGGTCGACCTGCTGGCCGTTACCCACCACGCTCACCGCGCCAAGCTGGATGCTGTTGTCGGCGGTAGCATCGTTGTCTTCACGCAGGCGCACCACATAGGTGTTGCCGACCTTGACCAGGGCAAAGCGGCTGTTGTGCAGCAACTGGCTGATTGCTTCGAGCGGTTCGTAAGCACCTTGCAGCGCCGGGGCCTGGACGCTGTTGAGCAAGGATTCGTCAAACAGCAGCTGCAGCTTGGCCTGCTGCGCCAGCTGGCTCAGCGACGTCGCCAGCGGCTGCGCCGGCAGGTTCAGTTGCACCGGTGCGGCCTGGGCCTGCAGGCTCAGGGCCAGGCACGCGGCCAGCAGCGAAGGACGAACAGACAACGGCTTGAAAGGAGCAAACGCACGCAAGATAAAACCCCCCAATACGGCAACAAAGGCCAGAAAAGGCCTGCAGTGATTACGCAGACGGGAGGAAGACGCAGGGCTGCGGAAAACCCTCACATGCGAATGAAAAATATTCTCAAATTACTGTTTGCGTTCGATCCGCACCCGACCGTCGGCAAGGTTCACCGCCTTGATCGGCAGCAGCACTGGCAGCGCAGTGAGCAGGGCGTCAGGGTCGTTGACGTCGAGATTGCCCGAGACCTTGTAGCGGCCCAACGAGGGATCGGCGAGCAGCACCGGTGCAGTACGGTAGAGCGATAATTCGTCGATCAGGCTGGCCAGTTCGCGGTTGCGAAAACTCACGTGGCCGCTGCGCCAGTCGGCGATTTCTGCTGCGCTCAGGTTGTGCACGTTGAGGCTGCCGCGGGCCAGGTCATAAACCGCTCGCTGGCCGGCGCTCAGTAGCAGCGGCGGGCGATTCTCGCCGGGGGTTTCCAGCGCTACCTGGCCGTGGGCGACGCTGAGCACCAGCTCCTGCTGGCCGCGGCGCAGGTCGAAACCGGTACCCACCACGCGTACCCGGGCGTTGCCGGCATCGACGAACAGCGGCCGCTCCATGTCGGGCGCCACTTCGATGTACAGCTGGCCCTGGTCGAGGCGAATCAGCCGGCGTTCGTTGTCAAAACTCAGGCTCAGCCGGGTGCGGGCGTTGACGTCCAGCTGGCTGCCATCGGGCAGGGCCAGGTGTTGTGGGCGTTCGCTCTGCGCGGCCAGTTGTTGCTGGTGATGGCGGTTCGGCAGGCCGAGGTTGGCCGCCAGCAGCGCACACACCAGCCCGGCGGCGATGGCCAGGGCCGGGCGCCAGCGCAACGGTTGGCGGCTGGGCAGGGCGACCGGTTTGTTCAGGCTCTTGAGCGCAGCCAGGTCGTCCCAGAGCTGTTCGAACTGGGCATAGGCGCGGGCATGCTCGGGGTTTTGCAGCCACTGAGCGAAGGCCTTGCGGGCTGTGCGCGAGTTGTCGTTGCGGTTACGGGTAAACCAGCTGGCCGCCTGGGCATCGATGCTGCGCTTATCGACTTCAGGAGTGGGGGTCATTCTGGCTGCTCCATGCCGTTGTCACTGTCCAGGCGATGCTTGCAATGCAGCAGGGCCGCGGCGATGTGCTTTTCCACCATGCTTACGGAAATGCCCATGCGCGTGCTGATCTGCGCCTGCGTCAAACCTTCGAAGCGGTGCAGCATAAGGGCTTCGCGGCGGCGCGGCGAGAGTTCGGCGAGGACAAGTTTCAATTGTTCCAGGCGTTGTTGCTGCTGGGCATGCTTGAGCGGGTCGCTGGCGGTGCCGGCCGGTGTCTGTTCGCTGGCCTGGGCATCCTCGTCGAGCACGCTGTGGCGCACCTTCTGCCGACGCCAGTGATCGCTGAGCAGGTTGCGCGCCATCTGGAACAGAAACGCCCGTGGTTGCTCGACCCGCGCCCGGTCGCGATAGCCCAGCCACTGGGTGAACACGTCCTGGGTCATGTCTGCCGCATCGTTGGCATTGTCCATGCGCTTGCGCAAAAAATGCAGGATGTCGGCATAGAACCCGCGGCAGGTGTCGTGGGCAAAAGGGTCGGGTTTGGGGCGCGGCATGCAAGCTTTCCAGGACGGACCGGAGAGAAAGGTTGCGAATGGTATCGAGAATAATTGTTATTTACCATGCCTGTTTTTGTCGCCGCTCAATGCCGCTTGCGGATCGGCACCGGCACCGGCACTTCCAGCCCGGGCGCTCCCAGCGGGTGGCTGCTGGCATCGAAGAAGTGCAATTGCAGCGTGGGCATATCGGCAAAGCGCTGCACGTAGTGCTGCTTCTGGCTGATGATCGAGGCTGCGCTTAACGGCCGGATGGCGATGGTCAGGTGCGCCGGGCGTGCTTGCTTGATCGCCTCCAGCAGGTGGCGGTCGGTGCTGTCCAGGTGCTGGCCGAAAATGCACAGGCCGCCTTGATGGCCGGCCAGTTCACCAAGCGCCCAGCTTAAGTAATCGGAACTGCGGATGGCCTTGAGCTTGTCGTCGCTGCTGCTTTCGTTGACGAACAGCGGCACATCACCGGGGGTGTTGACGGCAAAGCCGTCGAGCAACTGGCCGTCGCTGGCGCTGCGCTGGCGGGTGCTGCCGTCCTGCTGCTTGAGCAGGTGCAGGCCGCCGTGCAGGTACAGCAGGCGCGTGCCCGGGCCGCGAGTGCGGCGGATATCGAAGTTGCCGTCTTCGTCGAACAACTGCTGGAAACCTTCCGGCTTCTGGCTGGCGGCCCAATGGCAGATCAGGTCGTAGTTGCTGGAGTAGACGCTCTGGTAGTTGCCCAGCTCGCGGTTGATCTGTTGCAAGGTCTGGCTTGGCAGCATGCGCCAGGGGATGTGCACGCTGCGGATGGCGTGGATCAGCGCTTCCTTGATCGCGTAGTAGCGGTTCAGCGGCGCCGAGGAACTGATCGCCAGCGCGGCGTTGATCCGCACCGTGGTGTTCAGGGCACTGAGCACCGGTTCGAACAGCTCGCTGCCCAGCGACTTGAACAGCGCCTGATCGCTCAGGTTCAGGGGCTTGTGCCGCACCCGCTGGGCCTCCTCGAACAGCGAGAAGTAGCTGAACGGCCGCCACAGTGCACGGCTGGCGCCATTGCCCAGCAGCAGGCCGCTGCAGGGGTGACTGGCGTTCAGGTCTGGCCAGTGGTTGAGGCTGGCGTCGAGGTCGGCGTGGGGCATCGGGCATCTCTGTGGCAGGGCAGGCAATCGCCGGCGACTTTAGCATGCAACCGGTCTGTCATCAGCGTTGGCGACTATGCTGGATTCGCTGCGCAGCAAAGGAAGCCTGAAGATGTTCAAAACCGTTAAACATGTATGTTGCCTGGCGCTATTGCCGCTGGCGGCGCTGGCCGAGGCCGGGCCGGGCACTGAATTGGCCAGGGCGCAGGGCATTGCCTACCCGGCGGTGATCGCCCATCGCGGCGCCTCGTATGATGCACCGGAGTCCACGGCGCCGGCCTACCGGCTGGCACGGGAGCTGGGCGCCGATTACCTGGAGCTGGACCTGCAACGCTCCAGCGACGGCGTGCTGGTTGCTGTGCATGACGATAACCTGCTGCGCACCAGCGACGTGGCCGAGCGCTTTCCCGAACGCCAGGACCAGCCGGTGAGTGCCTTCACCCTGGCCGAGCTGAAATCCCTGGACGTCGGCAGCTGGTTCAACAAGGCCTACCCCGAACGTGCCCGGGCAAGCTTCAAGGGTTTGAAAATCCAGACCCTCGATGAAGTCATGGGCATCGCCGCGGCCAATCCGCAGCGCCAGCCCGGCTTGTACATCGAAACCAAGGTGCCGAACCTGTTTCCCGGTATCGAAGCCGACCTGAACAAAGCCCTGCAGGCCCGTGGCTGGCTCGAGCGGCCGGGCAGGGTGGTGCTGCAGAGCTTTGACCGCAACAGCCTGGCGCTGCTGCACCAGCACATGCCCCAGGTGCCCAAGGTGCTGTTGCTGTGGATCGGCAAGGGCAGCATCGAGCCCGCCTCGCAGCAGACCTTCGCCGAATCCGGTGAAACCGACAAGGCCGCCTTCTATGCCCGTCAGCAACCCCGGGACAAGGCCGAGTTCGTGCGCTGGCTGGATTACGCCAAGGCCGCCGGCGCCATCGGCACCGGACCTTCGGCGGCGCTGGCCGGGGGCGGCGCGCAGAGTTACGCCGACCTGGTGCAGCCGTGGATGAACCAGCTCAGCCACGACAAGGGCCTGCTGGTGCACGTGTACACCGTCGATGAACCGGTGGATTTTCGCCAGGTGCTGGAGGCGGGTGTGGACGGCATCTTCAGCAACCGCAGCGGCCAGCTGCTGCGCTATCTGGGCCGCCCCAGTGCCCGCAGCGAGGCGCAGATCCTGCGTGCCGAGGGCTACTGAGAGGCTGGCTGGCGCCGCGCGGCTGCCGTAGACTTCGCGCCTTGCACGGACTTTCAGGACACTGCCCCGATGACCTTTTCGCTGCTGCTCGCGGTAATCGCTTCCGGTTTTATCTACGGTATTACCCCGGGCCCCGGCGTGCTGGCGGTGCTCGGCATTGGCGCCACCCGCGGGCGCCGCGCCGGCGCGGGGTTTCTTTGCGGGCACTTGCTCGGCGATGTGCTGTGGTGCAGTACCGCATTGGTGGCGATCGTCGGTGCCCGGCAAATCGGCAGTTCGGTGTTCGACATCCTCGGTGTGATCAGCGGCCTGTACCTGTTCTGGCTGGGCATGCGCGCCTTGCGCAGCCGCCCGGGCAGTGGCGACGGCGAGCAGGGGCCGGTGCGCAAGCCGTTCTGGCATGGCGTGGTATTTGGCCTGACCAACCCCAAGGCCTACCCGGTGGCGGTGGCGACGTTCACCGCCTTGCTCTCGAGCCGCGCCGAAGCGCTGGACTGGTCGATGCTGCCAGCCTTGATCGCCCTGAGCTTTGTTGGCGGCTTGCTGGCCTACCTGATTCTGATCGGCGTGGTCGGTGCCCGTCATGTGCGCACCCTGTACACCCGCTACGAGCTGTGGATCACCCGCGCCTGCGGGGTGATGTTCATTGGCTTTGCCGTCAATGCCCTGGCCCACGCCTTGCCGGGGCTGCTGCCGCGCAACAGCTGAGGGCTGGCAGAAGGCCGCACAGGTATGTGAGAATGATATGAATTCCTATTCATGTTCATCTTCCACGCCGGACCTTCATGACTTCGCTCTCCATGCCCTGGACCGCCGCTGCTCCGGCCCTGCAGGCGGTCGTCGACGATCTGCTGGCCAATTACAGCGACCTGCGCCGTTACCTGTGCGGCCGTCTGCGCAACCCGGATGATGCCGCCGACATTGCCCAGTCAAGCTTTGCCCAGGCTTACGCCCATGCTCTGAACGCGCCAGTGGTCAACGCCCGGGCGTTACTGTTCCAGGCCGCGCGCAATCTGTGCATTGATCAGTACCGGCGGCGCAGCAACGAGCTGGCGGCGCTGGAAGACTGGCTGACCCGCGTCGATGTGCTGAGCCCCAGCGTCGAAGACATCATCATCGCCCGCGAGCAGCTGCAGCAATTGATCGAGCGTATCGAGCGCATGCCGCGCCTGCGCCGCGAGGTGTTCGTCCGTGTGCGTCTGCACGGCCAGCCCCATCGCCAGGTATGTGCTGAACTTGAGCTGTCGGCCAAGGCCGTAGAGCTGCACATCGCCCGGGCGGTGTTCGATTTGTCCGAGCTGAGCCTGGCGGCACGGCATGTCTGAGTCGTCGCCGGTTTCTCCACGCAAGGTGCAGCAAGCCCTGACCTACCTGGCCGCGCTGAACAGCGACGACCCGCAGCGGGTGCAGCAGACACGTGGCCAGCTGGAGCGTTGGCGCGGCAAAAGCAGTGAGCACGAACGGGCCTGGCAAGAGGCCGAACAACGCTGGCAACTGGTGCATCGGCTGACCCCGCAACTGCGCACGGCAGTAACCCCGGAGCCGGTTAATCTCAGTCGTCGGCGTCTGCTGCGCCAGGGCGGCGGCTTGCTGGTGGCGGTGGCCGGGGCCAGTTGGCTGGGCTGGTTGTGGCGGCGTGCGCCGCAGTTCGATCGCCTGCTGCAAACCGTGCATGCCGAGCCGCCGCGGCAGGAGATTCTGCCCGATGGCAGCCAATTGTTGCTGGCGGCCGAAACCAGCTTGCGCATCGAGTACAGCAACGGCTTGCGCCAGGTGCGCCTGCTGCAGGGCAATGTCTATTTCGATGTGGCGCGCGAGCGCTTGCGACCGTTTCTGATCAGCACCCGCCTGGGCGAGGTGGAAGTGCTGGGCACGGCCTTCAGCGTCAGCGATCGCGGTGGCGAGATTCAGGTCGCGGTGGCTCGCGGGCGGGTCGAGGTGCGTGGCCTGCGTGAGGGCTCGCAGGTGTTGCAGGCGGGTGAGCGCATCAACCTCGACGCATACGGGCGCCTGCTCGCGCGCAGGGCTGATGCGCATGCTGCAGCGAGTCTTGAGCATTGGCAGCGGGGCTGGTGGTCGTTTACCGATACGCCGCTGGCCGAGGTAATCGCCGAGGTCAACGCCTATGCCCTGCAACCGGTGACCCTCGCGGCTAGCGCCGCCCAGTTGCACCTGACCGGTAGCTTCCCCAGCAACCAGCCGGAAATGCTCCTGCAGGCGCTGCCGAAAATCCTCCCGGTGAGCCTGGTCAACCAGGGGCAGCAGCGCACCCTGCAACGGCGCTGAAAATAATTTTGAGGGGTAACGCCGAGGTGGCCCGTCTTCATCGCTGAACCCACCTCTGCAAGGACAGATCATGTCGCTTCCCCATGCCCGCCCGGCACACCCTGTGGCTTTTCCCGGCACCCTGCGTCGATTGGCGCTGGCCTGTGCCCTGGGCAGCGCCAGCCTGTTGCCGTTGAGCGCGGCCCATGCCGGCGCTCTGGCCGCCGATGCGCAGGCCTTGAGCCTGAACCTGCCGGGCCAGTCCCTGGAAGCCGCGGTGCATGCCCTGGCCCGCGAAGCCGGGGTGGCCATCGCCGCCGACAGCCAGTTGCTGGCTGGCCGTAGTGCCCCGGCCTTGCAGGGTCGGTTCACCTTGCAGCAGGCCTTGCAGCGCTTGCTGGCCAACAGTGGCCTGGTGGCCAGCGAAGAGAACGGCGTGATCATTCTGCGCAGCCTCGACAGCGATGGCGCCCTGACCCTTGGCGAGCTGAACATCAACGCCAACAGCAACGCCAACGGCATCCCCGAGACCTACAGCGGTGGCCAGGTCGCCCGTGGCGCGCGGCTGGGCATGCTGGGCAATCGCGAGGTGATGGAGACGCCGTTCAACGTCACCGCCTACACCGCCCAGCACATGGAAAACCAGCAAAGCGGCACGGTTGGCGCGGTGCTGCGCAACGACCCGTCGATCCGCTTCAGTACCGGCGAAGGCCACGCCTACGAGAACTTCATGATTCGTGGCTACTCCCTCGATTCCACCGAGCTTGCGCTGAACGGCCTGTACGGCCTGGCCCCGGACGGCCACGTGGCGACCGAGTTTCTGGAACGTGTCGAGGTGCTCAAGGGCCCCGGCGCCTTGCTCAACGGCATGGCGCCCAACGGCGGTGTCGGCGGGGTGATCAACCTGGTGCCCAAGCGCGCCGGCGAAGCACCGCTGACGCGCCTGACCAGCAGCTACGTGTCCGACGCTTATATCGCCAACCATATCGACCTGGGCCGGCGCCTGGGCGATGAGCAGCGTTTCGGCATCCGCTTCAACGGCGTCTACGGCAGCGGCGAAACCGGTGTCGACCAGCAGTCCAAGGACCGCACCCTGGCGTCGCTGGGCATGGACTATCGCGGCGATGGCTGGAAGCTCGAGCTGGACGCTTACGAAAGCCATGAAAAGCTCGAAGACGGCAGCCCGATGATGGCCGGCTTCAGCAAGCTGGGGCATGTCACCAAGGCGCCGAAACCGGACACCAACATCCTCGACGGCATCTACGCCAAGCAAGTCAGCAAGGCCGTGGTGCTGCGCGGCGAATACGACCTCAACGATGACTGGACCGCCTACGCCAGCGTCGGCAGCGCCCGCACCCGCTACAAGGGCTTTCTCAATGGCACCCGGGTGATCGTCACCGGCGCCAACGGCGATGCCAGCGGCGAGACCTACAACCAGGCCGGCTACACCCACAGCCTGTCCACCGAAGCCGGGGTACGTGGCAACTTCGTCACCGGCCCGGTGAACCACCAGGTGGTGTTGAGCACCACCTTGCTGCACCAGGACATCGGCCGCGCCGCCACCGTCACCAGCAAGAAATACGTGACCAACATCTACCACCCGGGCAAGCCGATCATTGCCGGCGATATCGGCTCCAGCGACAAGACCGGCGACAACACCCTGTCCAGCTTCGCCGTCGCCGACACCCTGGGCTTTATCGACGACAAGGTGCTGCTGACCCTGGGCGTGCGTTCGCAACGGGTGCGGCAGAAGATGAGCAACCCGGCCTACGACGAACGCGCCCTGACCCCGGCCCTGGGCCTGGTGCTCAAGCCCTGGGACGCGCCGGTGTCGCTGTACGCCAACTACATCGAAGGCCTGACCCAGGGCGGCATGGTCACCGACCTTGCCGCTGCCAACTACGGCGAGCAGTTCGCCCCGTACAAGGCCAAGCAGATGGAGGCCGGGGTCAAGTGGGACCTGGGCGACTTCACCCACACCCTCAGCGTGTTCCAGATCGAGAAGCCGAGCATGCTTCTGGACCGCGCCAGCAACCGTTACACCGACGATGGCGAGCAGCGTAACCGTGGCGTGGAATGGAACCTGTTCGGCTCGCTGACCCCGAGTGTGCGCCTGCTCGGTGGCGTCACCTACACCCGCGCCGAACTGACCCGCACCGCTGGCGGCAGCTTTGACGGCAACACCGCCCGTGGCGTGCCGGCCTGGTCGGCCAACCTCGGCGCCGAGTGGGACACCCCCTGGATCGAGGGCCTGACCCTGACCGCGCTGGGCATCCACAGCAGCTCGCAATACCTCGATAGCGCCAACGACCTGAAGATCCCGCAATGGACCCGCTATGACCTCGGCGGTCGCTACAGCACGCGTATCCTCAGCAAGGACGTGGTGCTGCGCGCAAGCCTGGAGAACGTCGAGAACCGCGCCTACTGGGCCGGAGTGTTCAACGACGGTTACGCCACGGTCAGCGAGCCGCGCACGCTGAAACTCTCCGCCAGCATCGATTTCTGAGGTGACCATGCAAATATTCAATCAATGGCGCTGCGCCCTGGCGCTGGCCCTGTGCATGAGTGGCAGCGCGATGGCCAGTAGCGGCAACCTCCTGCAACCTGGGCAAACCGTCAGCGCCAGCTTTGCCCAGGGCCAGCAACCGGTCTGGACCTTGCAGCTCAAAGCCGGCGACCTGGTTCAGGGGCGGCTGCAGGGCGATGCCAGCCTGCGCCTGCTCGATGCCCAGGGCCAACCTGTACGGCTGCTCATCGATGGCCAGGACCAGCCGCGCGAGTTCATTTTCATCGCCGAGCGCGATGGCGCCTATGGCCTGCGCGCCGAGGCGCTGGCCAGCCGCGCGCAAGCCACTTATGCACTGACCCTGAAGCAAGTAATCGCGGCCAGCGAGCAGAAGCGCACGGCCGCCCCGTTGCCAAGCCCGACCCTGCGCGAGTTGCAGCAACAGCTGGCTCAGGGCGCGAGTACCGAAGCCTTCTGGCAGGCCCGTCAGCAGCAGGGCACGCCGATGGTCGAAAGCGTGGCAGACCAGCCCGGCATGGCCCTGGTGACCTTCCTCTGGCGCGGAGCGCGGGACAACGTGCGGGTGTTCGGCGCGCCCTCGGGCAATCATGATGAACTGCAACGCCTGGGCGACAGCGACGTGTGGTTTCGCAGCTATCTGCTGCCGGCGTCTGCGCGCTTGAGCTACCAGATGGCCCCGGACGTGCCGGCCTCGGATGATCGGCGGATGATCCTCGCCAGCACCCGCCGCGATCCACTCAACCCCAACGGCTTTGCCGATGGCAGCGGCGACCCGTTCCTCTCGCGCTCACGCCTGGAATTGGCGGCAGCGCCTGCGCAACCCTGGGTTGCCGAGCGTCCCGGCATTGCTCGGGGCAGCCTGGAACGCAAGGTGTTGAGCAGTAAATTGCTCGGCAACGAGCGTGACGTTTACCTGTACCGCCCGGCGCAGTGGCAGCCGGGCGCCAAGGGCCAGGGTTTGCTGGTGCTGTTCGATGCCCACGCCTATACCCGCCAGGTGCCGACCCCGACGATTCTCGACAACCTGATCGCCGATGGCCTGATCGCGCCGACCGCGGCGTTGATCATCGCCAACCCCAGTGACCTCAGCCGCCAGCAGGAACTGCCGCCCAACCCGCAGTTCGCCCGCTTCATGGCTGAAGAACTGATGCCCTGGGCGCGCCGGCAAGGTCTTGCGGCAGCGTCAGAACGCACGGTGGTGGCCGGTTCCAGCTACGGCGGCCTGGCGTCGGCCTACCTGGGTCTCAAGCACCCGCAGCTGTTCGGCAATGTCTTGAGCATGTCCGGTTCCTACTGGTGGGGACGTGAGGGCGAAGAGCCGGGCTGGCTCACCCGCGAATACGTCAAGGCGCCCAGGCAAGCGCTGCGCTTTTACCTGCAGTCGGGCCTGTTCGAAGGGCCGAAAATCCTCGACACCAACCGCCATCTGCGTGACGTTCTGCTGGCCAAGGGGTATGCGGTGGAGCAGGTCGAGTACCCGGCCGGGCATGATTATTTGCAGTGGCGGGGCAGCCTGCCGTGTGGCTTGATCAGCTTGATCGGCGAGGTGCAGCAGTTGCCGAAAGCCTGTCAGCCAGGCTGACGGCGGGGCTCAGCGAGAAAGCGCCTCAAGAACATGTTCAGGGTCGTTGTGTATCGCCCTCAGCAAGGCTTTGGCCGGACCTGTGGGCTCCCTGCGGCCCTGTTCCCAATTGCGCAACGTGCCAACTTGGACGTCGATCATGGCGGCAAACTTGGCCTGCGACAGGCCGGTTGCCTTGCGGATGGTTTTGACCTGAACAGCATCGATAGAGAACTCGCGTGACGGCTGGCGTTCGCCGCGGACGATTTCGTCCATCTGCTTTACGCTCTCCATCAGTTCGTCAAAGAATGCACTCACGCTTACCTCCAGTTCTCGATAACGGCCTTCAGTGCTTTTCGTTGGTTCGGGTCGAGGTCCTGTTGTTCGTTCTTGGAGTAGATGAACAGCATTGCAATTTGTGACGCCGAAACAAAGTGGTAGTAGATGACCCGTAGCTATGACTTCATCTTTCGATACCGTCGTGTTTCAGCGTTCACCAGGAGCCCCAAGGCTAATAGCTCCAGGTCGGACACGTCAGAGGCGTGCATCCTGAAAAGATGTGGGACGGATCTTCATTTGTTCTCTTCCTTACGACTGCGATTGCGCCACAACCGATACGCCCGGATCCCCGAGCGTACCGAGCCAAACAACAAGCCGTTCTCCATCTCCCGGGCGATCCCCGAGCGCACCAGCATGCGCAAGAAGCGCCCGCGTGCCCGGGCGATACCGAAGTAGATGCCGCGGGCTGTCAGGGTATCGCGCACTTCGCGCAGGGCAGCAATGCCGCTGACATCGATGGAACTGACCGCTTCGGCATCGAACAGCACCGCGCGCGGCTGCTCCTCGCGCTGCACCGCCTCGAGCAAACGCATCTTGAAGTAGTCGGCATTGAAGAACAGGATCGCATCGTCAAAGCGATACACCACCAGCCCCTGCACCGTGCGCGCATCCTGGTGGCGGCGGATGTCGACCTGGCCCTCGATGCCCGGCACCCAGCCGAGCACCGCATCGGTAGGCTGGTAGATGCTGTAGAGCAAACGCAGGATCGCCAGGGTCACAGCGATGATGATGCCCGGCAGCACACCGACGCCGAGCACGCCGACGGTAGTCAGCACGCACAGCCAGAACTCGAAGCGGCTGAGGCGGTAGATTTTTTTCAGCGACTGCACATCGATCAGCCCCCAGCCGGCCATCAGCAAAACCGCACCGAGGGCAGCCTGGGGAATCCAGGCCATGGGCGTGGTGAAGGCCAGCAGGATCAGGGCGATGACCAGGGCGGCAATAATGCCGACCAACTGGCTTTTGCCGCCGACCATGTCGTTGACCGCGGTGCGCGAGTCGGCGCCGCTGATGGCAAAGCCTTGGGAAACCCCAGCGGCGATATTGGTGACCCCGAGAGCAAGGAACTCATGGTTGGCGTTGATCGCATAGCCATGGCGGGCAGCAAAGCTGCGGGCAGTCAGCATGGCGCTGCAAAAGCTCACGGTGGCGATACCCAGGGCGTCGCGCAACAGGCTTTTCATTTCTTCCAGATTGGTTTGCGGCCAGGCCAGTTCCGGCATGCCGGCCGGCACCGGGCCGAGGATCGCCACGCCAAAGCGGTCGAGGCCAAACAGCCCGACTACCAGGGTGGCCACTGCCACGGTGACCAACGCCGCCGGCAGGCGCGGGTAGCGGCGCGGCAACCAGATCAGCAAACCCAGCCCGGCAACGCCGATCACCAGGGTCAGCCAGTGGATTTCGCCCAGGCGCTGCAGCAGGTTGATCAGGCTGAGGACAAAGCCGTTGCCCTCGATCTGAAAGCCCAGCACCTTGCCCAGTTGCCCGGCCAGCAGGCTCAGGCCGATACCGTTGAGGTAACCGATAAGGATCGGTCGCGAGAAGAAACTGGCAATGAACCCGGCTCGCGCCAGCCCGGCACCGATCAGCATCAGGCCAACGAGGATGGTGACAATCACCGACAACTGCGCCAGCCGCGCCGGGTCGCCCATGGCCAGTGGCGCAATGGCCCCGGCGACCATGGCGCAGGTGGCGGCATCCGGGCCGACCATCAACTGCCGCGAACTGCCGATCAGCGCATAGACCATCATCGGCAGGATGCACGCGTACAGCCCGTACTGCGGTGGCAGGCCGACGATCTGCGCATAGGCGATGGCGATGGGAATCTGGATCGCCGCCACCGACAGGCCGGCCTGCAGGTCATGACGAAACCATTCGCGGCGGTACTGCAACAGATTGGCCAGGCCAGGCAGCCAGCGGGAGAGAAACATGCACGGATCCTTTCGAGTGTTTCGCGGTGGGCTATTAAAGCGCAGCGCGCGGCGCCTGGGCAGGGCGCCAAGTCAAAAACACTGCTGTTAAGTCTGGCTCAAGCCGTGGAGAATGCCGGCCGATTACAGGGACAGTGAATGGATACCGATGGAACGCAGGATCAATCGCTGGAAAAAGCGCGCAATGTTGCTGAGCCTGGCCTGGTGCTGTAGTGCCCAGGGCCAGGGCGACATCTTTGGTAGCGGCGGCGACGTCGATGGCATGTTGACCCTTGGAGCCACGTTTTATCTGCCCTTCATGCTCACTGGCGCAACCACTTATGGACCCACCATGGCCTCTGAGGCCAGTTCCGGCAAAGATGGCAAACGCGTGATGGCGCAGGCTCGCGACGATGCTGCGGCGTTCATTGCCAGCGACGGGGCTTACCGGGGTGTCTATCTGGAATCGGCGTTGAACTGGTTGCGTAGCGAAGGGCGTGCGCCAGGCGCAACGGATCGCGACCTGGCCCAGGGAATACTGGTGCTGGCAGCAGCCGAAGCGAAGGGGATCTAGCGAAACAGCCACCAGGGCGGTGGCCAAGGCCTCAGCGGCGCTGAAACCTGAAGGAAGCTGGAGCGGGTGAAGGGAATCGAACCCTCGTTATCAGCTTGGGAAGCTGGAGTAATGCCATTATACGACACCCGCTTTCAGGGCTGACTTTGTACCAGAACTTCGTCGCGATTTGAAGCCCTATGTTGCTTAAGCGTCATCTGCCGGTGGCCAGTAGCGCGAGGTCGTGCATCTTCTGTTTGGCCTTTTGGGCCGTTGATGCAGGAGGCTGCGCTACCGGCGACCGTGTCGCTCAGATAGCCAGTGCATGATGCTCCTGGGTGTAGCTGTAACGCGGGCGCGATTCCTTCAGGGCAGGTTTGAGAAAACCCAGCAGGGCTTCGCGGGTATCGCGGCAGGCGGCCTTGTGTTCCATGTCGAGGAAGTGGCCGGTGGCGCGGATCTCGCGAAAGTGGCTGTTGCGCACGTGTTGGCCGAACTGGCGGGCATCTTCGGTGGTGGTGTATTCGTCCCACTCGCCATTCATGAACAGCACCGGAATGTCGATCACCCGCGCCGCCCGCAGGGCATTGCCCAGGTCGTGGTCGAGCACCTGGTTGATGTGAAAGTGCATCTGCGCGTATTCGTGGTTGTCCAGGCTGCTGACGTGGCGGTAGTTGAAGCGCTTGAACAGCGACGGCAGGTGCTTGCCGATGGTGTCGTTGACCAGGTTGCCGACCCGGTAACGATCGCAAGCGCTCAGGTACTGGCAGCCGCGTTCGAGGTAGTCGCGCATCGGTTCGTTGATTACCGGCGAGAACGAGCTGACCACCGCCTTTTCGATGCGCCGCGGCTTGTGCGCCAGGGCCAGCAGGGTGCAGGCGCCGCCCCAGGAGAAGGACATGACATGATCGGCGCCAAAGTGGTCGATCAGCTCCAGGAGGATCTGCCCTTCGGTTTCCTTGGTCAGCAAGTGTTCGTTGCGGTTGTGCGCCTTGGACTTGCCGGCGTAGGGCTGGTCATAAAGCACCACGTTGAATTGCGGGTGCAGGTTGCGCACCGTCTGGGCAAACGAGGCCGTCGTGGCCAGCGAGCCATTGATCAGGATGATCGTCTTCTCAGCGGCATCTGCGCGATAGAACTCCGTGTAAACCCGATACTGACCTTGTATATCAAGCACAGCGATTTCTGGCCTCATGTCGTCGACTCCTGGCGCAAAAAGGGTGTTCGCACATGCAAGGATGCGCGTTCTTTATGACAGGTAGGCATACGCCTTGAAGAGAAGCTGAGGGCCCTGGTCGATCCATGTGGCACGTTGGTCGACCGGTATTGTTCTAGGAGGGCAATCTGCCGGACGCCGGGGCTTCGAGGCACTGGTCGCTGGCAAAAAGGTGTCTTGGACTACGATCGTGACTGGCTGGTCACATGCAGACCGACGATTGGATTCAAGCAGGCACCCGGCCAACCCGCAAGTGCCTTTCGGGCAATTGACGAAAATTTTCCGCCAGGCGGTCGCAGGCTCAGATTGCCCGGATTTCTTCAGGGTAGAGCGCGCGGTACTGACCGGGCTGCAGGTCGGGGTCCAGCTGCAACGGGCCCATGCGTTCGCGGTGCAGGCGCACGACCTTGTTGTCGAAGTGGCCGAACATGCGCTTGACCTGGTGGTAGCGGCCTTCGACGATGCTCAGGCGCGCGCTGCGTGGGCCGAGCAAGGTCAATTCGGCGGGCAGGGTGGTGAGGTCTTCAAAGGCGAAGTAGAAACCCTGGCGGAATTTCTCGATGTAGTGCTCGCCGATCTCCTGCTCGGTCTCGACGTAGTAAACCTTGGGCAGCTTGGTCTGCGGCTGGGTCAGGCGCCGCGACCACAGGCCATCGTTGGTCAGCAGCATCAGCCCGGTGGTGTTGAAGTCCAGGCGCCCGGCGATGTGCAAATCTTCGGTGTCGGCTTGGTCGATCAACTCGATCACCGTGGGGTGCTGCGGGTCCTGGGTGGCGCTGACGCAGCCCTGGGGCTTGTGCAGCATCAGGTAGCGCAATGGGCGCCCGGCCTGCAGCAGTTGCTCGTCGACCTCGATGCGGCTGAATTCGCGCACCTCGAAGCGTGGATCGCTGACCTGCTGGCCATCCACGCGCACGCGCCGTTCGACCAGCACCAAACGCACGTGCTGACGGCTGAAGCAGGGCAGGTTGCTGAGGAAGCGATCGAGACGCATACAAAACCAGGTGCAGGGCGCGACAGTTTAACCGGCTGGCGTGGCCTTGGCTGCCTGCAATTGCGCCTCGACCTCGGCGCAGCGCGGGCACAGGCAGGCCTGGTTGCGCAGTTCGGCGGGCAGGGCTTCGAGTACCTTGGGGTCGATGCTCACGCCGTAGCACCAGCAGGCCTGGGCGGCCGTGCGCGGGTCGGCCAGGCTGCAATCGTTGCTGGCGCCGCAGGCGGGGCAGCGGCGGCTGTCATTCATGATCGGGGCTGTTCATGGTCGGTTCGGGGTATCTCGCTGCAGACACGGTTGCGCCCACTTTGTTTGGCCCGGTACAGGGCACGGTCGGCGCGGGCGATCAGGCTGTGCAGGGTATCGTCGGCCTGCAGGTTGCTCAAGCCGATGCTGGCGGTCAGGTGGATCGGCTGCTCGGCATAGGTAAAGGCCAGGGCCTCGGTCTTGCTGCGAATTTTTTCGGCCACCGCCGCGGCGTTCTGGCTGTCGGTGTCCTTGAGCAGCACGATGAATTCCTCACCACCCCAGCGGCAGATGATATCAGCATGGCGCAGGCATTCCTCCAGCACCTGGGCGAACTGGCGTAGCACTTCGTCGCCGGCCAGGTGGCCATGGGTGTCGTTGAGCGCCTTGAAGTGGTCGAGGTCGATCAGCAGGGCGATCAGCGGCTTGGGTTCGCGCTGGGCTTCTTGCAGCGCTTGCGCGGCCAGCAGGTCGAAGCCACGGCGGTTGGGCAGGCCGGTGAGGCTGTCGAGGGTGGCCAGGGCTTCGATGTTGTCCTGATGGCGCTTGACCATGGCATTGAGCAGCGACAACACCACCAGGGTGATCATCGCGCAGATCGCCAGGTTCAGGTACAGCGACTGGCGAATGGCATCCATGGCGCCGTCTTCGCGCTTGTCGACGAACAGGTACCAGTTCAGCTCCGGCACCAGGCGCACGTTGAGGAAATGACTATGGCCATCGCTGCTGTTGTATTCATGGCTGCCGCTGACCGGTTGTGGCATTTGCCCGAGCCCGTCCAGTTCGACCAGCGGCTGCCCGGTCCTGGCGCCATGGGGACCGCCATTGGAGCCGGTAAGTACGATACGCCCCTGCGGATCGACGAAGAACACCTGGCGCTGGTAGCGCTGCTGGTAATCGTCGATCAGGCGGATCACCGCCTCGACCGTCAGGCCGATGCCGGCAACGCCGATGAACTTGCCGTCGTAATCGAACACCCGGTAGTTGATGAACACCGTGAGGCGGTCCTGGTTGGCCATGTCGAGGTCGACGTTGATCTCGTAGGGCGTGTTCATTTTCAGTACCCGCTGGTACCAGGCATCACGGGGTTCTTGCGGGTCGATTTTCTTCAGTACGCCTTTGGTCTGGTAATAGATACCGCTGTTGCTGGAGACGAAGAACGCCGTATAGGCGTGGTGCTGGCGCATGATTTCGTCCAGGTAACGGGTGACCTGGGCGGTGTCGCGCTCGCCGCCCAGGGCCCAGTCGCGCAAGAAAGTGTCGTGAGCCATCATCGACGAGATCAGGATCGGGCGTACCAGGTCTTTCTGGATTTCCGAATAGACCGTATCGGAGGTCAGCGGCAGTTCGGTGTTGACGATGTTGTCGCGAATCGAGCTGCGTGAGGCGAAGTAGCTGAGCAGAGAGGTCGCCAAGAAGCCGCAGGCGAGCAACAGCAGTAATGTCAGGATCAGCGAGCGCTGCGAAAACAGGGCGGAACGAGGCGGCATGACATTCCCGGTCTGTAGGCCAATGGCCTTCATTCTAGTGGTGTGGCAGAAAAATAACTTTACGATTTTTAAGGGTATCGGCCTTGTATCAATTTATTGCAGCAATGGCACCGGACCTGGTTTTGACAGTCTTATTCAATGTCGATGAACACTTGCCGATCGACGCCGACCAGCGCCGCTGGGATGGGCAGTTTCGCGGTCCGGGAGGCCGCCATGTATCGCCGACTTTTGCTGCTTGCAGTGTTGGGTTTGCTGACCACCGCCTGTGTCCCCTATGGAGGTAACGGTTACTACCGCACCGAGGTCTACACCGCCGATCGCTATGGCTATCCGGGTTACTACCGGCCGTCGTATCCCTACAGCCGCGGCTACTACGTAGCGCCGCAGCCGCGCTACTACGTGGCACCACCGCCGCGTTACTACGCGCCGCCACCGCATTACTACCGTCCGGCGCCCCACGGCTATTACCGGGAAACGCCGCATAACTACTACAAGCCTTACCCGGGGCGCGGCCATGACCGCTACCGCCAGGGATCGTCACGTCACGAGCGCAGCCGTGACGGCTGGCCGGATCGCAACTGGCGTCGCTGAGGCGCCATTCAGGCCAGGTCCGCCAAGGGGTGACGACCTTCCCACGCCTTGCTGAAATGCGCTTCAACCACCGCCGTTGGCACCTGGGCGATATCTGCCCAGTGCCAGCGCGGTTTTTGGTCCTTGTCGATCAGCCGCGCGCGCACCCCTTCGCTGAACTCCGGATGCTGGCAGCAATTGAGGCTCAGGGTGTATTCCATCTGGAACACCTGGGCCAGCGACAGGTACTTGGCACGCTGGATTTGCTCCCAGACCAGGTGCGCGGTCAGCGGGCAGCCTTCGAGCATGGTCTGCGCGGCCTTGGCCAGCAGCGGGTCGGCGTGGTTGCGCAGCTGGGCGATGGCACGCCAGGCGCACACCGGGTCGGCGACATCCAGCAACGCGTCGATCTGCTGGCGCCTGGGCAGCCACTGGGCTTCGGGCCTTTGCGCCTGGGCGCCGTTCTGCTGGGCCTTGAGCAGGCTGTTGAGCTGCAGGGCGGTCTGCTCCTGCCAGTTCAATTGCAGCAGGTCGTCGAGCAACTCTTCCTGCTGGCTTTCGCCCAGCAGACGGTCGGCCAGGCCCAGGTCGAGGGCATCGCTGGCGTTGATCGGCGCGCCGGTAAGGCCGAGGAACAAGCCCAGCTTGCCGGGCAGGCGCGACAAGAACCAACTGCCGCCGACATCCGGATACAGGCCGATGCTGATCTCCGGCATGGCCAGGCGGCTGCTGGGGGTGACCACGCGTACACTGGCCCCCTGCAACAAACCCATGCCGCCACCCAGCACATGGCCGTGGCCCCAGCAGATCAGCGGCTTGGGGTAGGTATGCAGGCGGTAGTCGAAGCGGTATTCGGCGGCAAAGAACTGCGCCGCCAGGGGCGGTACCCGGCCGGGGTGGTCAAGGCAAGCCTGGGCCAGGCTGCGCACCTCGCCACCGGCGCAGAAGGCCTTGGCGCCTTCGCCGCGCAGCAGCACGCAGACCACATCCGGGTCATCGGCCCAGGCCTTGAGCTGTTCGTCGAGTACCTCGATCATCGGCAGCGACAAGGCATTGAGGGTTTGCGGCGTATTGAGGGTGGCAACGCCGATGCGCGCGCCGTCGACGCCGGTGAGTTCTTCGCACTGTACTGCAGCCATGGGCGACCTCGTGGTTGATCCGCACAAGTATGGCCGCTGCTGGCGATTTCGGCGGTCGCCGGTCGGATCGATTGACAAGCGCAGGCAGCTTTCCTAGTGTCGCGCCATTGTTTTACGGACCCGACCATGACTGACGACGATCGCATCAAACTTGAACCGAGCTGGAAAGAGGCCCTGCGCGCCGAATTCGACCAGCCCTACATGCACCAGTTGCGCGAGTTCCTGCGCGAAGAGCACGCTGCCGGCAAAGAGATCTACCCACCTGGCCCGCTGATCTTCAACGCCCTCAACTCCACCCCGCTGGACCAGGTCAAGGTGGTGATCCTCGGTCAGGACCCGTACCACGGCCCCGGCCAGGCCCATGGCCTGTGCTTCTCGGTGCAACCGGGGGTGGCAACGCCGCCGTCGCTGGTGAACATCTACAAAGAGCTGCAGCGTGACCTCAACATCGAAATCCCCAAGCACGGCTGCCTGCAGTCCTGGGCCGAGCAGGGCGTATTACTGCTAAACACCACCATGACCGTCGAGCGCGCCAACGCCGCGTCTCATGCCAACAAGGGCTGGCAGTTCTTCACCGACCGCATCATCGAAGTGGTCAGCGAGCACCAGCCCAACAGCGTGTTCCTGCTTTGGGGCGCCCATGCCCAGAGCAAGCAGAAACTGATCGATGCCACCAAGCACCTGGTGCTCAAGTCGGTGCATCCATCGCCGTTGTCGGCCTACCGTGGCTTTCTCGGCTGCGGCCATTTCAGCCAGGCCAACCGCTTCCTAAAGCAGTGCGGACTGACCCCGATCGACTGGCGTTTGCCACCGGTTTAACGCCGGGTACCTAGCATTTTTGTCAGTTTCGGCCGATTTGAAATAGGCATCTAATACTTCCAGGTTTTCCACGGCAGCCAGCTACAGGCTCGCTGCCAGGGTGCTCTTCGCTGGAAGGAACTGTCGCCATGGGCTCGGACGATTCTGATGCTACTGATGAACCGGTAAATCCCCGGGAGCGCTACGCCGCGCCGTTCGTTCCGGCCGCTATGGAGTTGACGGAAGATGACGTGCTGGGGCATTTGGTCCGCAGGGAAGACCAGTTACGCCCATTGGAAATCAGCATCAGGGAGATCTGGGCGGATTACAATGCCGCTCCTCCGGGCGTGGATACAAAAGTTGAATTTCTCTGGCGAAACGACGTAGTTGAAACATTTACCTTTTCTCAGCCAGTGATCCCGGATGATGTGATCCCGGTTGTCTGCAAGATGCCCTCGGAGTACATGGCGGCGCCTGGCCCCGCCCGGGTCGAGTACCGCGTTACGGTATCGTTGAACCCGTCCACTTCGCACGCAACGCACCTGTTCATCGATAAGCAGGCGCCCAATGGCGACGAAGAAGGTACACCCCTGCAGTTTGACCAGGAAGTCCTGATCAGCGGCGTTACCGAGGATTATCTCAGCCGGCACGACACGGTCGATGCCCGGGTCGAGCCTTGGCCAGATATCAGGGTGGGCGACCTGCTGACCTACTACTGGGAAAAGTTGCCCGTTATCGATACGGATGAGCAACCACGCGAACTGCCCTATGCCGGTGAGTTGCGCATCACCGATGTCAATGCGCCGATCATTGTGCGATACGATGCGATGCTGGTCCGAGAGAGCGGTTCAGGCCCGCATAACGCCTACTATCGCCTGGAAGATCGAACCGGTAATCGCGGGCCAACGTCCGAGGTCCAGCCAATTGAGGTAGTGCTGGATGAATTGCCGGGCGACCTGCCTGACCCTCGGGTGCCCAGGTTCGATGTCGATGGGCTGATTGACCTGGAAGATGCCCGTGCAGGTGTCGAGGTTCACATCGACGTCATCAGCGACGCACAGCAAGGCGATCAGGTTCAGGTCTACTGGCGCGGGCTGGCGCTTCGCCTCATCACCATTGCCGAGAACCAGCAATGGCCTTTAAAGGCCCCGGTCAGTTGGGCAATTCTAGCGGCAGGAGGTTTTGCTGCACCTTTTGTTGATCGGGTGCACTACACCTGGCGACGCGGTGGGGCTTCGCTCACCTCTTCGACCTTATGGGTAGACATCGACCTGACGGTGGCCGGTCCGCCTCCCGGCCCGGATCCGGTCAACCCCTTGTTGCTACCGGCTGTAGTCAAGGGCACGACAGCCGATAATGTGCTCACAGGCGCCGATGCCGGGCAGGACGCGCGCGTCGAGATCCTTCTGTATGACAACCCGCAATTCGGTCAGGTGCTGGAACTGTTCTGGGGCAGTCATCCGCAGGCGGTGGATCGCTACGAGGTGAAGGCTGAGGATGTTGGCGGGCAATTGAGCGTGCTGAGGGTTCCTTGGGCGATTATCCATAGTGTCGGCAATTCACCTGCCTTGCCGATGCAGTACACCACGTTCAATGGGGTTAACCGGCAACGGTCACCCGTAACATCCGTGCGTGTCGAGGTGCGAGTCATCGAAGGCCTGGCGCCCGCCACCTTTCCAGATGCCAAGACCAATCAATGGATACGTTGCGAAGAACAGCCATGGTTGGGCGTTCGGGTAGAGATCCCCAAAGACCCGCAACTGCAGGTGGATGACAAGCTCATCCTGCTTTGGGAGGGCGACTACAACCAATCGGGCAATAACCCGATCCCTGGAACCCAGGGACGTTTCGAGCATGTTCTGACCCGCGAAGACCTCGAAGCCGAGCATGGCTACAGGTTCACCGTATTGCCCTACGACCCGCTGATCAAGTTGGCGGCTCGAAGTGCGCCGGGTGGGGGGGGCGGTAATGTCCGTTATCGGCTGGAGAAAGGCGACGGTAGTGGTGTGGGGGAGTCGGGGTTGGCCCGTGCGAGGTTGTCAGTCATCGATCTGAGTACGGGCCTGTATTGTGATCTAGAGGCGTGAATACTGTGTTCAAGGATGTTGACTCAATACGCTGAAGTGATTGCGCAGTTGCAATAAACAAGACGACGTTTTGCTCTGAAAAAAGGTTTGGCTTCGCCCCCGCAATGCCGTTGCTTGGCAGGACGGCGGCTGGGTCGACTGAGGTGCTGATGGTGTTCCAAGCCTATTTCTATTTGCAGGAGATACCAAGATGACCAAGTTTGAAGCGACAACCAAGGCGTCAGCCGAAAAAGCCAAAACACGGGCCCCACAGCCTAGAAGTTTTCGAAACTTGTATAATCCGCCGGTGCCTACTAACACAGAACCGAATATCCCCGGGGGGCAAATTAATTTACTACGAACACCGAAAATTCCAGAAGGGCTCAAGGTGGATATTCCGGCTTTCTCTACCGTGGGGCCGCCAAATTCGATCGATACGGTAACCGTTTATATTAACGAAAGGCCGGTTTATTCCTTTGAGAAACCTGTGCCCCATGCAGACTCGAACCCCACTCCCGTGCTGCTACAAGACCCGGTGCTTGAGTCGCACGGTGAGAAAATTGTCTATTTTGAAGTCGTCAACTCCAGAAACCCCAATAAGGGGACTTCGCAGAGTCTTAGGGTAACAGTAGACAGGCTCAATCCGACTCATGGTGGTTTCCCGGACGCCATCATTCTTCCGCTGGATCTGGAGGAGGCTACGGTGACGCCCGAGTATCTGGAAGCTCACGACAATAAGTTAGTGTTGCAGATTCCAGACTACCTTGACCCGCAAGTGGGTGATTATTGGGCAATCCTCTTTGGCGATGAGCAGTCCCAACCCAATAAGGGCGGGGTGGTCAGCGAAAGACCTATCATTGTAGAGATGACAAAGGACGAGCTGCTCCTTGCCGGGCCTGGCCTCAAACGGGTGACCTATATACTGGAGGACCGGGCCGGCAATCCGACTAGCCTGGCGTACCGCCAGCCAGTGTTCGTCATCCTTGAGCCAACACCCATCGACTTGCTGGCACCCAGGGTGGATGCTGCGCCCATTGATATTGTCGAAGCACGTGAGGGGGTGCTGATCGAGGTGGATGAGTATACCAATGCGGCGTCGAATGACGAAGTGCGCGTTTACTGGAATGAAATTTATGTGGGTCGGGTCTTGCTGCCGCCCACGCCTAACTGGCCTTTACCGTTCACCGCACCGTGGGCAGTTATCTCCAGTGGCGTCGAAGGGACCGCGCATACGGCCCAGGTGCGCTATGAAGTCATCCGTAGCAAGACCTATCACTCCCTGGTACTGGACGTGGAGGTAGACCTGAAGTTGATTGGGCCGCCTAACCCAGGCGAGCCCGATCCGGCCAACCCGGTGCTTGATGTTCCACTCCTGACCTCGTCGACGGGTGAGCTGAATCTTTTGCGCCCAGAGGATGCAGGCCAGCCTGCCGACGTCAGTTTTACCCTTTATGGTCCTGCGCAGATGGGGGAGGTTATTCGGCTTTACTATGGACCGGAAAACCTGTTGGTGGCCACTTACACAGTGCGGAGCACAGACAATCCCGGTGACCTGATCGAGTTGCAAATCAGCTGGGACGATATTGCCACGGTTGGCAATGGAACAGACATTCCGCTGTTCTACAAGATTTTTGCCAATGCCACTACCACCAATTTTCAGTCGTCGGGTAGTCAGTTGGTGGATGTCAGTGCCACTCCATTGGTAGAGGTCAACGAGCCAACGTTAGTCGTGGTACATTCACACGCTATTGCTTGCGTGGACACGCCGTGGAATGGGGTAACTGTCAAGATTGTTGATGCTCAAAATCTTCAAGTAGACGACACCGTTACGGTGCACTGGATAGGTCTGGAAGGCTTTGTCGATAGGGTACCTGTCGAATCGACGCGTTCTTCGTTTTCACGGCAGGTGCTTAATCAGAACGAAGTTGATACTGGGGTAAACCTTACTATCCCGTGGGTTCCCTGCATGGAGCCGCTGCGCAGCGGATATGTCGAGTTATATTGGATTCAGGAACGTGGTGGCCAGGATATTGGCCGTTCTCCAGTGAAATCTTACGATTACTATGGCGAAGAGGGGACCGGGCTTTGCCCAGGAAGGCCATAAGCTGAGTGTTTGATAATGAATGAGGCCGAGCAATGCTCGGCTTCATTTTATCTATATGGGCGCGACACTGCCTGTTGATTACGCCTACTTCTTATGAGGAATATTCCTACATAAGATTCTGTCAGAAGTTTCTATTCTGCGCTCCGAACAAACGGGGCTTGAACTAGTTGGCTCTGTTTAATCCGGAACTGAATAGTCTCAATGCTGCGGAGTAGAATCTCATGACCAAACCAAGCATCTTCAAACCCTCGGCGCTTTCGTGCGCCTTGCAGGCAGCCCTTGTCGCACCTTTGGTGATCGCATCGGCTCAGGCCCTGGCTATCACCAAGGTTGTCGAAAGCAACCAGACCTTTACCGCTACCTCGGGGACGCCGTCCTACAACTATCGCGTATTGGAAAATGCCACTCTGAATGTCCAGGGTGCGCGGACCGAGCACATTCAAGTGCGCAAGGGCCAACTGAACATCGAGGGTGGCACCGTCACTGCCGTCGGCTCGAACAACGCTGTTGCCCTGGTGAGCAGTACCGCCCGTATCGCCAACGCACGTATCGATAGCGCCCAGGGCAACGGCCTGACGGTTGGCCGATTGCTCGATGGTTCGGCGACCGGGTCCGAGGTCCAGGTCCAGAGCAGCGAAATCAACGGTGGCCGATTCGGTGCAACCCTCAGCGCCTATAGCAATCTGTCGCTCAAAGACTCGAGCCTGACCGGTGCTACGGCTGATGGTCTGTTGATGATCGGCGGCCAGGCCCAGGCGCACAACAGCGTGATCAAGGGCGCCGAGAGCGGTGTGCGTTTGTCTCATGAATACTATGGCTCTGAAGCCAACGAGCAGGCGCCGACTTTGCTGCTGGACAACAGCAAAGTGATCGGGGAAGCAGGGCCGGCCCTGGTGGTGGATTCTGCAACCACCGCCCGTATCGACGTACTCAATGGTTCGAGCCTGGAAGGCGCCAATGGCACCCTGCTTGAGCTCAAGAACGGTGGTTCGGCAGAGATGCAGATTGGCCGCAGCGACCTGGTCGGCAATATTCAGGTAGGCGATGGCAGCACTGCGCAACTGACCCTGAGCAATGCCAGCCTGGAAGGTGATGTGATTGTCGCCACTGGCGGCGCGGCGCAACTGAGCCTGAACGATCAATCGCTGTTCAAGGGGCGCCTGGAAAACGTCGACGCACTGGCGCTCAACGGCGACAGTACCTGGGCGCTGGTGGGTGACAGCCAGGTTGAACAATTGAGCCTGCAGGGCGGCCATGTGCAGTTTGGCGAGCCTGGCCAGTTCTATCGCCTGGACCTGGGAGAGCTGTCTGGCAACGGCACCTTTCATATGTCGGCTGACTTCGCCACTGGCGAAGGCGACCTGCTCAATGTCAGCGGTCAGGCCAACGGTCAGCACACCCTCGCCATCAGTGCCAGTGGTCACGACCCGGCCGCTGTCGAGCGGATCACCGTGGTCACTACCGGCGGCGGCGATGCCGAGTTCAGCCTGGTGAACGGTCCTGTCGACCTGGGCGCGTTTTCCTATGACCTGACCAAGGAAGGCAACGACTGGCACCTGGACACCGAGAAGAAAGTCATCAGCCCCGGCACCCGTTCGGTCCTGGCGCTGTTCAATACCGCACCGACCGTGTGGTATGGCGAGCTGTCGTCGCTGCGCACCCGCATGGGCGAGTTGCGCTACAACGAAGGTAAAAGCGGCGCCTGGGGCCGTGCCTATGGCAGCAAGTACAACGTTGCCGAGTCGTCTGGCACCGCCTACAAGCAAACCCAGCAGGGCTTCACCCTGGGTGCCGATGCCCAGGTGGGCGACAGCCAGTGGCTGGTGGGTGTGCTGGCCGGTCATAGCAAGTCCGACCTGGACCTGAGCCGCGGTACTACCGGTACGGTCGACAGCTACTACGCCGGTGCCTACACCACCTGGCTGGACCAGGACAGCGGTTACTACTTTGACGCGGTGGCCAAGGTCAACCGCTTCGACAACAAGTCCAAGGTGGCCATGAGCGACGGCAGCCAGGCCAAGGGCAACTACAAGACCAACGGCGTCGGTGCGTCGGCCGAGTTCGGTCGTCACATCAAGCTCGATGACGGCTACTTCGTTGAACCTTTCGCCCAAGTGTCGGCAGTGAGCATCCAGGGTGCATCCTACGACCTGGACAGCGGCCTGAAGGCTGAAGGTGACCGCACCATGTCGGTACTCGGCAAGGCCGGTGCCACGGTAGGTCGCAACTTTGATCTTGGCGAGGGGCGCTTTGCCCAGCCGTACCTGCGCGCTGCCGCGGTGCACGAGTTCGCCAAGAACAACCAGGTCAAGGTCAACGACAACGTGTTCAACAACGACCTGTCCGGCTCGCGTGCCGAGGTCGGTGCCGGTATTGCCGTGTCGCTGTCCGAGCGCCTGCAGTTGCATGCCGATATCGATTACAGCAACGGCGACAAGATCGAAAAGCCGTTCGGTGCCAACGTCGGCGTGCGTTTCACCTGGTAAGCGCGTAACTGAAAAGAGGACGCCTTGGCTTCCTCTTTTTTTGTTTCAGTCGCAGCGTTTGTCCCAGTGCCTGAATAACGGTTCGGCCAGAAACAGCACGAACAGCAAACGCATCACCTGTAGCGCCGTGACCAGTGGCACCGACAGTTGCAGGGTTTCGGCGGTCAGGCTCATTTCGGCGATGCCGCCGGGCATCATGCCCAGGGTCAGCGAGCGCAGGTCGAGGTTGGTCATGACACTGAGCACACCCGCCGCAAGGCCTGCGATCAACATGGTCAGCGCCGTGGCAATCAAGGTGCGGCCGAGAAACGACGGTGCCCGGCGAAAGAACGCGCGGTTGAAGTGACAACCCAGACCGCTGCCGATCAGCCATTGGCCGATCTGGCTGGCGCCATCGGGCAGGGCCACCTGCAGGTTGGCGCTGACACTGGCCACCGCCGCCACCAGCAACGGCCCGAACAGCCACGGGTTGGGTTGTTTCAAACGCTGCCAGCCCAGGGCCAGCAACACCCCCAGCGGGCAGATCACAACCAGCCAGCCCCAGTGCACGCTCCCGGCGTGGGTCAGCGGCACGCCATTGCCGAGCAAAAACTTGAACAGCGCCGGCACACACAGCACCACCGCCAGCACCCGCAAACTCTGCGCTGCCGCCACCTGGCTGAGCACCGCACCGTTACGGGCGCCGAGGTTGACCATCTCCCCGGAGCCACCGGGCATGCTGGAAAAGAACGCTGTGGCCCGGTCTTCGCCAGTACGGCGCAGCAACCACACCCCGACCACACTGGAAACACTGGTGATCAGCGCCCCGCAGAAAATCAGGCCGAAGTTGCTCGCCACCTGCTCGACCACCGCCGGGGTGAAGTGCAGGCCGATCCCGATACCGATGATCCACTGCCCGCATTTGCGCCCGCCGGGGATCTCGCTCAATTGCCAGGGCGTCAGGCAACGCACGAGGATGATCGCCAGCAACGAGCCGACCATCCACGGCAGCGGCCAGCCGACCCTGCTGGCGAGGTAACCGCCGGCCAGGCCGACCAGGCCGGTGGCCCAGTACAGTTTCAAGCGGCCATCAGACATCGGCCAGGGCACGACGCTGAAGGCTGCGCTTGCGCCAGATGCGCAGCAGCGGCAAAAGCATCATGGCGATGGTCAGGCCCCACACGCTCATGCTGATCGGGCTCGACCAGAGGATGTCCAGGGCACCATTGGAAATCGACAGCGCGCGGCGCAGGTTCTGCTCCATCAGCCCGCCGAGGATGAAGCCCAGCAAGATTGGCGACAGCGGGAAGTCCAGCTTGCGCAGGATGTAACCGAAGATACCGATGCCGATCATCAGGAACAGGTCGAAGGTGGTGGCATGCACCGCGTACACACCGATCGCGGTGATGATCGCGATCACCGGCACCAGCGCCCAGTTCGGCACGGCGAGGATGCGGGTGAAGATGCGGATCATCGGGATGTTGAGGATCACCAGCATGATGTTGGCGATGAACAACGACGCGATCAGGCCCCAGACGATGTCCGGTTGCTGGGCGAACAGCATCGGCCCCGGGGTGATGTTGTACAGGGTCAGGGCGCCGATCATCACGGCGGTGGTGCCCGAGCCGGGTACGCCGAGGGTCAGCATTGGCACCAGGGCGCCGCAGCAGGAGGCGCCGATGGCGGTTTCCGGTGCGGCCAGGCCGCGCTTGTCGCCCTTGCCGAAGGTGCCGCTGGCACCGGCGATGCGCTTTTCGGTCATGTAGGCCACGGCGCTGGCCAGGGTTGCGCCGGCACCGGGCAGCACGCCCATGATGAAACCGAGCAGGCCGCAGCGAATGTTGACGACGAATACCGAGGCCGCTTCCTTGAAGTTGAACAGCATGCGCCCGGTGGCTTTCACCGCTTCGTGGCCATGGTGGGTTTTTTCCAGCAGCAGGAGAATCTCGCTGATGGAGAACAGCCCCAGCACCAGCACCACGAACTGAATGCCATCGGCCAGGTGCACGCTGTCACCGGTGAAGCGGTACACGCCGCTGTTGGCGTCGATGCCGACACTGGAAAGAAACAGCCCGATCAGCGCGGCGATGAAGGTCTTCAACGGCCGGTCGCCGGCCATGCCACCCAGGCAGACAATGGCGAACACCATCAGCACGAAATACTCCGCCGGGCCGAAGGCAATCGCCCATTTCGCCAATAGCGGCGCGAACAGCACCATGCCGCAGGTAGCGATAAAGGCGCCGATGAACGAACTCCAGGCCGACAGCGACAGCGCCACCCCGGCCAGGCCCTGGCGGGCCATGGGGTAGCCGTCGAGGGTAGTCATGACCGTCGACGCTTCACCGGGGATATTGAGCAGGATCGAGCTGATCCGCCCGCCGTATTCGCACCCCAGGTACACCGCTGCCAGCAAAATCAACGCCGACTCCGGCGGCAGGCCGAGAGCGAAGGCAATCGGGATCAGCAGCGCCACGCCGTTGATCGGGCCCAGGCCCGGCAGCAGGCCGACCACGGTGCCGATCAGAGTGCCGGCGAGGGCGGTAACCAGGTTGTAGGGGCTCAGGGCGACGCCGAAGCCCTGGCCGAGATAACCAAGCGTATCCATGTCAGTTCTCCAGAACGTCGAGCAGGCCGAGGGGCAGGGGCACATCCATCACACGGTCGAACAGCCAGTACAGGGCGATGCTCATCAGGCCGATGATCACCACGCTGGGCAACCAGCGCCCGCCATACAGGCGCGCCATCGGCACGCCGATGAGGATGCTGCTGACAATGAAGCCCAGTGGCTCGAAGGTGGCGGCAAAGACCAGCAGCAAGGCGACGCAGAGGCCGATCTTGTTCAGGGTTTCGCGGTCCAGTTCGGGTTCGTCGTCCTTGTGCACGATCGGCGTGGGACGAAAGGCCAGGTACAGCAGGCCGGCGGCCATCAGGCCGAGCATCAGCAAGGGATAGGCACGTGGCCCGACCGGTTCGTAGGAAAAGGCTGCCTGGTAGGGCCAGGCCATGACGGCCAGGGCGGCGCACAGCGCCAGCAAAAACAGGGCGAAGAGACGTTGCAGGATCATTGCGGAATCCTCTTTTCGCGGGGCAAGTGGGAGCGGGCTTGCCCCGCGATGCGTTCGAAAGGGGAGAGGCTTATTGAATCAAGCCAAATTCCTTGGCCAGGGCCTTGTAGTCAGCCACCTGCTTCTTGACGTAGGTGTCCAGCTCGACACCGGTCATGGCGAAGGGGAACAGCTCGCGCTGATCGCGCAGCTTGGCGAACTCTTCGGAGGCCAGCAGCTTGTCGAACGAGGCTTTCCACCAGTCGTACTCTTCATCGGTGACTTTCGGCCCGAGGTAGAAACCGCGCACCACCGGCCAGACGATGTCGTAGCCTTGTTCCTTGGCGGTGGGGATGTCCTTCATTTCCGGCTCGTCCAGGCGGGTTTCGGCGAACACTGCAAGCAGGCGCATGTCACCGCTCTGGATGTGCGGCATGGAGTCGGAGATGTCGGTACTGCCGACCTGAATGTGCCCGCCGAGCAGCGCCGTGGCGATTTCGCCGCCGCCTTCCAGGGCCACGTAGCGCAGGTCGCGCGGGTTGATCCCGGCGGCCTTGGCGATCAGCGCGGTCTGCATCCAGTCCTGGCTGCCGACGGTGCCGCCGGAGCCGATCACCACCTTGCTCGGGTCTTTTTTCAGCGCCGCGACCAGGTCGTCGAGGGTCTTGTAGGGCGAATCGCTTTTCACGGCAATGGCACCATAGCTGGTGCCTACCGCCGCCAGCCAGCGCACGGCGTTTTCATCGAAACGGCCGAACTTGCCCTGGGCCAGGTTCAGCAACGAACCACTGGACCAGGCCACCAGGGTGCCGGCATCGGCCGGACGCTGGGCGACCACCGCGTTATAGGCCACCGCGCCGACACCGCCGGGCATGTAGGTGACGCGCATCGGTTTGCTGAGGATCTTTTCGTTGACCAGGGCGCTTTGCACCAGTTTGCAGGTCAGGTCGAAACCGCCGCCGGGCGAAGCCGGGGCGATGCATTCAGGGCGTTTCGGTTCGCCCGCCAGAACGTTGCCGGCCAGCAGCAGGCAACCGGTGGCGAGGGCAATGCGGCGCAGTGAAAAAGTCATCGTGTCTCTCCGTGAACGTTATTGTTATCAGGGATTACCACAGCGCAAGGCTGTAACTCACCAGCAGTCGCACTTCGTCGGCATCGCGGGCGAAGTTGGAGCGGAAGGTGGCGTTGCGCAGGCGCACGGCGACGTTTTTCAGGGCGCCACTTTGCACCACGTACTTGAACTCGGTGTTGCGTTCCCACTCCTTGCCCTCGCCACCATCGGCCAGGCTGACATTATCGCCGCTGATGTAGCGGCTCATGAAGGTCAGGCCGGGGATGCCGAGCTTGCTGAAGTCGTAGTCGTAACGGGCTTGCCAGGAGCGCTCGTCGGCGCCGGCGAAGTCGTTGATCTGTACGAAGTTGACCAGGTACGGGTCGGCGCCATCGACATAGGGTAAGGCGGTGTCGCCGGACAGGTGCTGGTAGCCGGCGCTGAGCTTGTGGCCGTTCAGGCCGTAGCTGAGCATGCCGTTGAGCGCGGTGTTGTCGATGTTGCCACCGCGGGCCTGGCCCTGGTCGTCACTGAAGGCCATGCGCAGGTCGGCGCCGAAGGTGCCCGGGCCCCACGGCTGGGAGGCGATCAGGCCGACGAAGTGCTGGCGGTAGACGTCATCGAGCTGGGCCCAGTGGTAGCTGCCGGTAATCTTGTCGGTGAACCTGTAGTCCAGGCCGGCCATGTCGAAATGGTTGCCGGCGACGGTGCCAAGAAATCGGCTGTTCTTGTTGTTGAGGGCGATGTCCTCGTTGTTGGTGCTGTCGCGGTCGCGGGCTTTTTCCAGGCGCCCGCCGGTAAAAGTCAGGTTTTTGATCTCGCCCGAGGTCAGCAGGCCGCCCTCGAAGGTCTGCGGCAGGATGCGCCCGTCGTTGGGCTGCAGGGTCGGCAGCTCCGGGATCAGCGTGCCGATCTTGAGTTCGGTCGCGGAAATCTTCACCTTGCCGGTCAGGCCGAGTTTGGAATACTCGTCGGCGGCGCGGCCATCGTCGTGGGTTGGCAGCAGGCCGGTGCCGGTGCGGTCGGGGCTTGAGTCGAGCTTGATACCGAGCATCCCCAGGGCATCCAGGCCGAAGCCTACAGTGCCGTCGGTATAACCTGACTCGAAATTGAGCATGAAGCCCTGGGCCCATTCGTCACGCTTGGATTGCTGGGCGCTGGTGCCATCGCGAAAGTCGCGGTTGAAGTACATGTTGCGGGTTTCGAAGCTCGCCTTGCTGTCATCGAAGAAGGCGGCCTGGCTCAACGGGGCGACGCCGGCAAGGGCGAGGGCGCTGGCAACTGCGGTCTGGCGGGAAGGTAGACGTCGGGTAGGCGCGTACGCCTGCGGCTGCATGGACAGCATCGTGGAGTGACTCCGTTATTGTTCTTATTAGTTCGGACCTTGGGTCCGGTTTTACGGCAAGCAGAGTGAGCCGTGAGAGGATGCTAGGGCGTGAACCTTTCGCTAACCTTTCAGCAGCTTTTGATTGCGCCGAAGGCTTCACAGGCGGGCTGTCGGCTGTACACTCCGCGCCATTGAACGCGACGCAAAGGGGAGAAATCGATGCGTGTGCTGCTCGTCGAAGACCATCTGCAACTGGCCGAAAGCGTGGCCCAGGCCCTGAAAAGCACCGGCCTGACCGTGGATGTGCTGCATGATGGCGTGGCCGCCGACCTGGCCCTGGCCAGCGAGGAATACGCCGTGGCGGTGCTCGATGTCGGCCTGCCGCGGATGGACGGATTCGAGGTGCTGGCGCGCCTGCGGGCCCGCGGCAAGACCGTGCCGGTGCTGATGCTGACCGCGCGCAGCGACGTCAAGGACCGGGTCCATGGCCTGAACCTGGGCGCCGACGATTACCTGGCCAAGCCGTTCGAGCTGACCGAGCTTGAGGCGCGGGTCAAGGCCCTGCTGCGCCGTAGCGTGCTCGGTGGAGAGCGCCAGCAGCGCTGCGGGCCACTGGTTTACGACCTCGATACCCGGCGCTTCACCCTCGGCGAAGAACTGCTGACCCTGACCTCCCGCGAGCAGGCGGTGCTCGAAGCACTGATTGCGCGGCCCGGGCGGGTGATGAGCAAGGAGCAACTGGCCGCCCAGGTGTTCGGCCTGGACGAAGAAGCCAGCGCCGATGCTATCGAAATCTACGTGCACCGCCTGCGCAAGAAACTCGACGGCCATGCCGTGGCGATCGTCACCTTCAGGGGGCTCGGCTACCTGCTCGAGCACAAAGATGCGTAACAGCGACAGCCTGCGCGGGCGACTGCTGTGGAACCTGGCAATTCTGCTGGTGGTGCTGATGCTGGCCAGCGGCCTGAGCGCTTACTGGAACGGCCGTGAAGCCGCCGACACCGCCTACGATCGCACCTTGCTGGCCTCGGCACGGACCATCGCCGCGGGCCTGTCGCAACGCGACGGCACCCTCAGCGCCGATGTGCCCTACGTGGCCCTGGACACTTTCGCCTACGACAGCGCCGGGCGAATCTACTACCAGGTCAACGATATTCACCAGCGCTTGATCTCCGGCTACGAAAACCTCCCGGCGCCGCCGCCCAATACCCCGCGCACCGACGATTACCCGGCCCTGGCGCGCTTTTACAACGCCCGTTACCTGGGCCAGGACGTGCGCGTGGTCAGCCTGCTCAAGGCGGTCAGCGAGCCGAACATGAACGGCATGGCCGAAATCCGCGTGGCCGAAACCGAAGAGGCGCGGGTGCGCATGGCCCGCAGCCTGATGGCCGATACCCTGCTGCGCCTGGGTATGCTCGCCCTCGGCGCGCTGATGCTGGTGTGGTTTGCCGTCAGCGCCGCCCTGCGCCCGCTGGAGCGCTTGCGCAGCGCTGTGGAGGAGCGCCAGCCCGATGACCTGCGGGCCTTGCCGGTGGTCCAGGTGCAGCGCGAGCTGAGCCCGCTGGTGCGCGCCCTGAACCACTTTACCGAACGCTTGCGCGGCCAGTTCGAGCGCCAGGCACAGTTTATCGCCGAGGCCGCCCATGAACTGCGCACGCCGCTGGCAGCGCTAAAGGCGCGGGTCGAACTGGGCTTGCGCTCCAACGAGCCGCAAGTCTGGCGCGAAACCCTTGAGGCCGCCGCGCAAGGCACCGATCGCCTGACCCACCTGGCCAACCAGTTGCTGTCGCTGGCGCGGGTCGAAAACGGCGCCCGGGCGATTGCCGAAGGCGGCGCGCAATTGCTCGACCTCAGCCAATTGGCCCGTGAGCTGGGCATGGCCATGGCGCCGCTGGCCCATGCGCGTGGCGTCGCCCTGGCGCTGGAGACCGAGGGGCCGGTGTGGGTGCGCGGCGAGCCGACGCTGCTCAATGAGCTGCTGAGCAACCTGGTCGATAACGCCATGGCGTATACGCCCAAGGGGGGCGATGTGATTCTGCGCGTGGTTGAGCCGGGCATTCTCGAAGTCGAAGACGACGGCCCGGGGATTCCTGAAAGCGAGCGCGAAAAGGTCTTCGAGCGCTTCTACCGGCGCGGCGCCCAGGGCACTGGCCTGGGCCTGGCGATTGTCGGCGAGATCTGCCGCGCGCACCTGGCGCAGATCAGCCTGCACGATGGTGAGCGTGGCGGCTTGAAGGTGCGGGTCAGCTTCAGCGCTGACTAGCGGAACATCGCCTTGGCATTTAGCAGGTCGCTGGCCTGCAGCTCAGTGCCGGTGGGCAGGCCAAGGTGGCGGTAGGCGGGCAGGGCGGCCAGCGGTCGCTCCTTGCTGTTGCTGCTGAGTACCTGGGCGATCTGCACAATATCGACGTAGTCGACCTTGTCGGTGCCGCGATCCAGGTCCTGGATCAGCCCGGGCAGGTGCACCAGTTGCTCGGGGAACTCCCAGACGCTGAGGATCTTGTCGCCCAGTGCCGGGTGAATCTGTTCGATTACATAGTTCAGGCTGACCGGGTCGGAGAGCAGCTCGTTGTGCTCTTCGGCATACAGCAGGATCGGCAGCGCGCCAATCTGATGAACCAGGCCAGCGAGGGCTGCCTGGTCCGGCTTGAGCTGGGTGAATCGCAGGCACAGCTCATAGCTGATGCCAGCCACTTCGAGGCTTTTTGACCAGATCTCGCGCATTTTTTGCTCAACCACATCCGAGCGGGCATGGAAGATCTGCTCGATCACCAGGCCGATCGCCAGGTTGCAGCTGTAGTTGATGCCCAGGCGGGTGATGGCCGTTTGCAGGTCGGTGACCTCGGTGGCGGCGCGCAGCAAGGGGCTGTTGACCACCTTGATCAGGCGCGCCGACAACGCTGCATCGCGACCGATCACCTTGCTCAGGGTACTGACGCTGATCTCGCTGTCTTCGGCGGCTTCGCGAATGCTCAAGGCCACTTCCGGCAGGGTCGGCAGCACCAGGTCATCGTTGTCGATGGCGCTCAGCAGGTGGGCCTGGATCATCTCGGCCATCTTGTTCATGGTGATTCTCTACCGCAATTGACGAGTGCCCCGCCCGTGCAGGGCGGGCGCAGGCTCAGCGCTGGATTTCGCGATCGCGGTCCAGTTCGTAAGGAAGCGTCAGCAGCTCCAGGCGCGGACCTTCGGCGCTGCCCAGGTGCAGGTTGTTGTCGGCAACCGCGTCGGCGGTCAGCACGGCCAGCAGTTCGCAGCCCTGTTCACTGCGGGCCGCCAGTACCACTTCACCAACGGAGGAGTTGTGGGTGGGCGAGAACACTTCGGTACCGGGCTGCGGCAGGTCACCCTCGGCCAGGGCCAGGCGGTATTGGCGACGCTTGAGCTTGCCCAGGTACTGCATGCGCGCGACGATTTCCTGGCCGGTGTAGCAGCCTTTCTTGAAGCTCACGCCACCCACGGCCTGCAGGTTGATCATCTGCGGAATGAACAGCTCGCGGGTTTGCAGCATGACCTGGCCGATTCCGGCGCGGATCTGTCCGAGCAGCCAGTCGTTGAGCCCGGCCTCGGCCAACTGCGCCGCCAGTTGCGCTTGCACCGCCAGGGCCTGCTCGGCAGGTACCCATAGCTCGATGCGCCCAGCCGATACGGCAATGGCGACCAAGCCGTTGTGACGGGTGACCGCGTCAGTCTGCACCGGCACTTCCAGGCCCAGGGCCGGCAGCGCGGCTGCACCGTCGTGCAGGCCGAAACGCACCCAGGCAGCGCTGTCGTCGGTCAGCTTGGCCTTGGAGAACACTGCGTACTTTTTAAGGTCGGCCAGTTGCGGTTCGAGCAGTTCGCGGGTCATCGCCAGCAAGTAGCCATCGCCCTCGGAGAGGATGCGAAAGCTCGACTGCATGCGGCCCTTGACCATGCAGCGGGCGCCGAGGCTGGCGGTATGCTCGTTGAGGTAACTGATGTTGCAGGTCAGCTGGCCTTGCAGGAACTTGCCGGCGTCCGAGCCGCGGACGGCGAGAACGCCTTCGTGGGAAAGGGTGCAGAAAAAAGCGGAATCGGCCATGGTTTATCGCAAGGTGATAGGACTGGGGCCCATGATAGAGCGCTGTCGGCAAAATAGGTAGTTGAGTACAGGCCTCTGTCATTATTTGCTCACATGTCCGGACCAACGTCGCGTGTCCCTCGGGCGCTGGCTCTGTATACTGGCGGCCTATTTTTGGAGGGCTTCATGGTCGAACAAATTGAACTCAACAAGCTCTTTTGGCACAGCCGCCGTGGCATGCTCGAGCTGGACGTGTTGCTGGTTCCTTTCAGCCAGGACGTTTTTCCAACCCTGAGCCCGGAAGACCGGGAACTGTACTGGCGCTTGCTCGGCTGCGAAGACCAGGACATGTTCGGCTGGTTCATGGAGCGCAGCGAGTCCGAAGACCCGGAGCTGCAACGCATGGTTCGCATCATCCTGGACCGTGTCCAGCCCAAGTGAGCGTTTCGAATGTCGCTGGCAGGGCTCAAGGGCACTGTTGGCGGCATACCTGGCCAGCCTGCTGCTGGCCTTGCTGGCCCTGAGCCTGCTGCAGGTGCCCCTGTGGTTGCGCCTGGCGGCCATTGCCTTGTGCCTGCTGCATGGCGCCTGGGTCATTCCCCGGTGCATCCTGCTGACCCACCCCAACGCCATTACCGCCCTGCGCCGCGATGCCCACGGCTGGCAGTTGTTCAGCCGCGCCCAGGGCTGGCAGGCGGTGCAGCTCAAGCCCGACAGCCTGGCCTTGCCCGGATGCGTGGTATTGCGCTTTCGCCGGGCCGGGCGGCGTTTCAACGAGGGCCAGTGCATCGCCTTCGACGCGCTGGAGCCGGTGCAGCACCGGCGCCTGCGTTTGCGCCTGAAATTCAGTCGGCGTAGGTGGGCGGCTGCAGGATAGTGTCGCGGGCCTCTGTGAGCATGCCCGGGTAATCCAGGGTGTAGTGCAGGCCGCGGCTTTCCTTGCGTTGCATGGCCGAGCGGATCATCAGTTCGGCGACCTGGGCAAGGTTCCTCAACTCAATCAGGTCGCGGCTGACTTTGTAGTTGCTGTAAAACTCGTCGATCTCATCGAGCAGCAGACGCACCCGGTGTTCGGCGCGCTGCAGGCGCTTGTTGGTGCGCACGATACCGACGTAGTCCCACATGAAGCGCCGCAGTTCGTCCCAGTTGTGCGCGATGATCACGTCTTCGTCCGAATCGGTCACCTGGCTGGCATCCCAGCACGGCAGCGCCCGGGGCATTGCGGTCTGGTCCAGGCGAGCGACGATGTCGTTGGCCGCTGAACGCCCGTAGACGAAACATTCGAGCAGCGAGTTGCTGGCCATGCGGTTGGCGCCGTGCAGGCCGGTAAAACTGGTTTCGCCGATGGCGTACAGGCCCGGCACGTCGGTCAGGCCTTGTTCATCGACCATCACCCCGCCGCAGGTGTAATGGGCGGCCGGTACTACCGGGATCGGCTGGCGGGTGATATCGATGCCAAAGCCCAGGCAGCGCTCGTAAACGGTGGGGAAGTGGCTTTTGACGAATTCGGCCGGCTTGTGGCTGATGTCCAGGTAGACGCAGTCCACCCCCAGGCGCTTCATTTCATGGTCGATGGCGCGGGCGACGATGTCGCGCGGGGCCAGTTCTTCGCGCGGGTCGAAGCGCGGCATGAAACGCTCGCCATTGGGCAGCTTGAGCAGGCCGCCTTCGCCGCGCAGGGCTTCGGTGATCAAAAAGCTCTTGGCCTGCGGGTGGTACAGGCAAGTCGGGTGGAACTGGTTGAACTCAAGGTTGGCCACCCGGCAACCGGCGCGCCAGGCCATGGCAATGCCGTCGCCACAGGCGCCGTCGGGGTTGCTGGTGTAGAGGTAGACCTTGGCTGCGCCGCCGGTGGCGAGCACGGTAAAGCGCGCGCCGAAGGTGTCGACTTCGCCGCTGGTGCGGTCCAGCACATACGCCCCCAGGCAGCGATCGCCGTCCAGGCCCAGGCGCCGTTCGGTAATCAGGTCGACCGCTACTCGCTGTTCCAGCAGCTCGATGTTCGGCCGCAGCCGCGCTTGCGCCAGCAGGGTGGTGAAGATCGCCGCGCCGGTGGCATCAGCGGCGTGGATGATGCGCCGATGGCTGTGGCCGCCTTCGCGGGTCAGGTGGAACTCGAAGCCGCTTTCTTCATCGCCGGCGTGTTCGTCGCGGGTAAAGGGCACGCCCTGGTCAATCAGCCACTGGATCGCTTCGCGGCTATGCTCAACGGTGAAGCGCACGGCGTCTTCGTGACACAGGCCGCCACCGGCATTGAGGGTGTCTTCGACGTGGGACTGCACCGTGTCGGTGTCGTCCAGCACCGCGGCCACGCCGCCCTGGGCCCAGAAGGTCGAGCCATTGGCGAGGTCGCCCTTGCTGAGCACGGCGACGCGCAGGTGACCGGGGAGGGTCAGGGCCAGGCTGAGGCCGGCGGCGCCGCTGCCGATCACGAGAACATCATGTTGGAATTGTTGGCTCATGTCAGGACACTAGTATCTGAAGGGGGGGATCGGCACAATAGTCAGGCGCTTATGGCATTGTGAAACTATCGTGAATCTGGACCGGCTGCCTTTATAGCAGCCCCAAGGCCCTGATTTCCAATGGCGCTTGTGCAGTCCAGGGAGCCTTTTGTGGGAACTTTCCGTGATGTACGGATATCCATAGAAGGATGCCCGCACGCCACAATGCCGCGGCGACGCATGGCAGGCGCCCCTTGAAGGCACTGTTTGCGTATTCGAGACCCGATTATCGACGCAGCCGGCCGTGACCGCGCTGCGTTTTTCGTGCGAGCCGACCAAGGGCCGCAGGAAACTTGCTTGGAGGGGAGAACTTTTGCGCAAAGCCCGAGTCTATGGTTGCAAGCCTGAACGATGGCAGGTGCAACGCTCCTTCGAGTTCACTGAGGAGTGTTCATGCTAACCCAGGAAGAGGATCAGCAGCTTGTCGAGCGCGTGCAGCGTGGCGACAGGCGAGCGTTCGATCTGTTGGTGCTGAAGTATCAGCACAAGATTCTCGGGTTGATCGTGCGTTTTGTCCACGACACCCATGAAGCCCAGGATGTGGCGCAGGAAGCTTTCATCAAGGCTTACCGGGCGCTTGGTAATTTTCGCGGGGACAGCGCCTTTTATACCTGGCTGTACCGCATTGCCATCAACACGGCAAAAAACTATCTGGTGTCCCGCGGTCGGCGGCCACCAGACAGCGATGTAAGTTCCGAGGATGCGGAATTTTACGACGGCGATCATGGCCTCAAGGATCTGGAGTCCCCCGAGCGCGCGTTGTTGCGAGATGAGATCGAAGGCACCGTCCATCGGACCATCCAGCAACTGCCAGAAGATTTGCGTACGGCGTTAACTTTACGTGAATTCGATGGTCTGAGTTACGAGGACATTGCGAGCGTCATGCAGTGTCCGGTGGGTACCGTGCGCTCTCGAATCTTCCGCGCTCGGGAGGCCATAGACAAAGCCCTGCAGCCGTTGTTGCAGGAAACCTGAGACAGCGGCGACAGCCAAGAGAGGAACCGCCATGAGTCGTGAAGCTTTGCAGGAATCGCTGTCCGCGGTGATGGATAACGAAGCGGACGAACTGGAATTACGACGGGTGTTGAATGCCGTCGATGATCCCGAAACCCGTGCCACCTGGTCGCGTTACCAGGTAGCCCGTGCAGCCATGCACAAAGAGCTGGTACTGCCACAGCTGGATATCGCCTCGGCCGTATCCGCAGCCCTGGCCGATGAAGCCGCTCCGGCCAAGGTCTCCCGTGGACCCTGGCGCAGCCTGGGCCGCCTGGCCGTTGCCGCTTCGGTGACTGTCGCGGTACTGGCCGGTGTACGCCTGTACAACCAGGACGAAATCAGCGGTGCCCAGCTGGCTGCCCAACAACCGGCGCAGCAAGGCCTGAGCTTGCCACAAGCACAGGGCCCGGCCGTATTGGCAGGCTATAGTGAAAGTGCAGAACAGCCAGGCCCGATGGCCAATGGCGTGCTGCAGGGGCAAACCGGCTGGCACGACCAGCGTCTGCCTGGCTACCTGCGTCAGCATGCTCAGGAAGCAGCCCTCAAGGGTACCGAGAGCGCTCTGCCGTATGCACGTGCAGCCAGCCTGGAAAATCGCTAAGTAAGGAGGATCATGCGCGCGCTACCTCTCATACCGCTGCTGCTGGGTGGCTGGTTGACGCTACCGGCCCTTGCCGCCAACTCCTCTGCGCAGGCAGGTGACTGGCTCAAGCGTCTGGCCCAGGCCGAGCAACAGCAGAGTTATCAGGGTACTTTCGTTTACGAGCGTAACGGTAGCTTCTCCACCCACGACATCTGGCATCGCGTCCAGAGCGGCAAAGTCAGCGAGCGGCTGTTGCAGCTCGATGGCTCGGCCCAGGAAGTCGTGCGTGTCGACGGGCAGACCCAGTGCGTAAGCGGGGCCCTGGTACCGGGAGTGGCCAACACGCCGGAGTCTGCGGCGCGAGTGCTTGATCCTCTGAAACTGATGAGCTGGTACGACCTCGGGGTCGCCGGCAAATCGCGGGTGGCCGACCGTGAAGCGGTAATCGTCACCCTTACCCCGCGTGATCAACACCGCTATGCCTTCGAGCTGCACCTGGATAAAGACACCGGGCTGCCGCTCAAGTCGTTGATGCTCGACGACGGTGGGCGATTGCTCGAGCGTTTCCAGTTCACTCGCCTGAATACCGCCGTCGCACCAAGCGATGAACAGCTCAAGGCCAGTGGCATCTGCAAGCCGGTTGCCCAACTGACCGCGCAGGCTGCACAACCTGTCACCGGCTGGCGATCGGACTGGTTGCCACCTGGATTCGAGCTGATCACCAGCTCCGTGCGCAAGGACCCGCAAAGCAAGAATGCCGTCAGCAGCCTGATGTACGACGACGGCCTGGCGCGCTTTTCGGTGTTCGTCGAAGCCCTCGACAAAGGCTCGGCCGCCGATATCCGCACGCAGCTGGGCCCGACGGTCGCCGTCTCGCGGCGCCTGACCACGCCCCAGGGCGAAATGATGGTGACTGTGGTGGGCGAGATCCCTATCGGCACCGCCGAACGCATTGCGCTGTCCATGCGCGCCCAGGATGCCCAGGCTAAAAAATGAGGCGCAGGCAATGAGGCTGACAGGTCGAGGATTGCTTGGCTGACATGATTGGCAAGCTTTGCAGTTTGCAAAAACTCCAGAATTTTTCTATAGGTCAGTCCTTTCGGGGGCTGGCCTTTCCTGCTTCTGCAGGTCCCTACTGCTAACCACGCTCGTTGTGACGGGAGCCGTATGTCAATACCACGCTTGAAAACCTACCTATCGATGGTCGCCGCCGTGTTCATGCTCGGTCAGGTGCTCACCGCCCAGGCCGAAGCCCTGCCGGACTTCACCACCCTGGTCGAGCAGGCCTCGCCTGCGGTGGTGAACATCAGTACCAAGCAGAAACTGCCGGACCGCAAGTACGCCGCCGGGCAGATGCCTGATCTTGAAGGCCTGCCGCCGATGTTCCGCGAATTCTTCGAGCGCAACATGCCGCAGACGCCGCGTTCGCCGCGCGGTGACCGCCAGCGTGAAGCGCAATCGCTGGGTTCGGGCTTCATCATCTCCAGCGACGGTTACGTGCTGACCAACAACCATGTGGTCGCCGACGCCGATGAGATCATCGTCCGCCTGTCGGACCGCAGCGAGCTGCAGGCCAAGCTGGTCGGCACCGACCCGCGCACCGACGTGGCCCTGCTCAAGGTCGAAGGCAAGGACCTGCCGACCGTCAAGCTGGGTGACTCCGAGAAGCTCAAGGTCGGTGAGTGGGTGCTGGCCATCGGTTCGCCGTTCGGCTTCGACCATTCGGTGACCAAAGGTATCGTCAGTGCCAAGGGCCGCACCCTGCCCAACGACACCTACGTGCCATTCATCCAGACCGACGTGGCGATCAACCCGGGTAACTCCGGTGGCCCGCTGTTCAACATGAACGGCGAAGTGGTGGGTATCAACTCGCAGATCTTCACCCGTTCCGGTGGCTTCATGGGCCTGTCGTTCGCCATCCCGATCGATGTCGCGCTGGATGTTTCCAATCAGCTGAAGAAAGACGGCAAGGTCAGCCGCGGCTGGCTGGGCGTGGTGATTCAGGAGGTCAACAAGGACCTGGCTGAGTCCTTCGGTCTCGACAAGCCGGCCGGTGCCCTGGTCGCCCAGGTGCTGGAAGATGGCCCGGCCGCCAAGGGTGGCCTGCAGGTCGGTGACGTGATCCTGAGCATGAACGGTCAGCCGATCGTCATGTCTGCCGACCTGCCGCACCTGGTCGGTGGCCTCAAGGATGGCGCCAAGGCCAAGCTCGACATCATCCGCAATGGCAAACGCCAGTCGCTGGACATCACCATCGGCGCACTGCCGGATGAAGATGCCGACATCACCACCAACGCCAATGGCGGCGTCGAGCGCAGCAGCAACCGCCTGGGTGTGTCGGTGGCCGACCTGACCGCCGAGCAGAAGAAGTCCCTCGAGCTCAAGGGCGGCGTGGTCATCAAGGAAGTCCAGGACGGTCCGGCAGCGCTGATCGGCCTGCGTCCGGGCGACGTCATCAGTCATCTGAACAACCAGGCGATCCTTTCGGCCAAGCAGTTCACCGAAATCGCCAAAGAGCTGCCGAAGAACCGTTCGGTGTCGATGCGCGTCCTGCGTCAGGGGCGCGCCAGCTTCATCACCTTCAAACTGGCTGAATAAGCCGGCTTGAGCAGAAAAGGGCAGCCTCGGCTGCCCTTTTTTCTGGGCGCCGCGCAGGTTTCCCGGGGCATGCACCGATTTCCCACAATCGCGGTACCCACAGTTCACGTGACGCCAACGTCAAGCTTCAGGTACAATTCCCGGCTATTTTTCGGTGGGCGTCCGGCCCGCAGCCTTTTTGAGTGTTGACCCGTGAGTGATTTGAGTCATATCCGCAATTTCTCTCATCATCGCCCACATTGACCATGGCAAGTCGACCCTGGCCGACCGCTTCATTCAGATGTGCGGTGGCCTGACTGCGCGTGAAATGGAGGCCCAGGTACTCGATTCCATGGACCTGGAGCGTGAACGCGGTATCACCATCAAAGCCCACAGCGTCACCCTGCACTACAAGGCGCAAGACGGCAAAACCTATCAGCTGAACTTCATCGACACCCCCGGCCACGTTGACTTCACCTACGAAGTCAGCCGCTCGCTGGCGGCCTGTGAAGGTGCCTTGCTGGTGGTCGACGCCGGCCAGGGTGTAGAAGCCCAGTCGGTCGCCAACTGCTACACCGCCATCGAGCAGGGCCTTGAGGTCATGCCGGTACTGAACAAGATGGACCTGCCCCAGGCCGACCCGGACAAGGTCAAGGACGAGATCGAGAAGATCATCGGTATCGACGCCACCGACGCCGTGGCCTGCAGTGCCAAGAGCGGCATGGGCGTCGACGAGGTGCTCGAGCGCCTGGTGCACACCATCCCGGCGCCTACCGGTGACATCGAGGCGCCGCTGCAGGCGCTGATCATCGACTCCTGGTTCGACAACTACCTGGGCGTTGTCTCCCTGGTGCGTGTCCGTCACGGCCGGGTGAAGAAGGGCGACAAGATCCTGGTCAAGTCCACCGGCAAGGTCCACCTGGTCGACAGCGTCGGTGTGTTCACCCCCAAGCACACCCAGACCGCTGATCTCAAGGCCGGCGAAGTAGGCTTCATCATCGCCAGCATCAAGGACATTCACGGCGCGCCGGTGGGTGACACCCTGACCCTGAGCACGACCCCCGAGGTCGAGGTGCTGCCAGGCTTCAAACGTATTCAACCGCAGGTGTATGCCGGTCTGTTCCCGGTCAGTTCCGATGATTTCGAAGATTTTCGTGATGCATTGCAGAAACTGACCCTGAACGACTCGTCGCTGCAGTACCTGCCGGAAAGCTCCGACGCCCTGGGCTTCGGCTTCCGTTGCGGCTTCCTCGGCATGCTGCACATGGAGATCATCCAGGAGCGCCTGGAGCGCGAGTACGACCTGGACCTGATCACCACCGCGCCGAGCGTAATCTTCGAGGTCAAGCTCAAGACCGGCGAAACCATCTACGTCGACAACCCGTCGAAGCTGCCGGACGTGTCCTCGGTCGAAGACTTCCGTGAGCCGATCGTATCGGCCACCATCCTGGTGCCGCAGGAGCACCTGGGCAACGTCATTACCCTGTGCATCGAGAAGCGTGGCGTACAGCGCGACATGCAGTTCCTCGGCTCGCAGGTGCAAGTACGCTACGACCTGCCGATGAACGAAGTGGTACTGGACTTCTTCGACCGCCTGAAGTCCACCAGCCGCGGCTACGCCTCGCTGGACTATCATTTCGACCGCTACCAGTCGGCTAACCTGGTCAAGCTCGATGTACTGATCAACGGTGACAAGGTCGACGCCCTGGCGCTGATCGTGCACCGCGACAATGCGCACTACAAGGGCCGCGCATTGACCGAGAAGATGAAGGAACTGATTCCTCGGCAGATGTTCGATGTGGCAATCCAGGCCGCCATTGGCGGGCAGATTGTTGCGCGTACGACTGTCAAGGCGCTCAGAAAGAACGTACTGGCCAAATGCTACGGTGGTGACGTTAGCCGTAAGCGCAAGCTGTTGGAGAAGCAGAAGGCCGGTAAGAAACGCATGAAACAGGTCGGTAACGTGGAAATCCCACAAGAAGCCTTCCTCGCCGTGCTCAGGTTGGATAGTTAGGTCCTATGTCGCTAAATTTCCCGCTGTTGCTTGTCATCGCCGTCGCCGTCTGCGGTCTGTTGGCCCTGGTCGACCTGCTGTTCCTGGCCCCGCGCCGGCGTTCGGCGATCGCCAACTATCAGGGCAGCGTCAGCCAGCCAGAAATGGCAGTGGTCGAGCGCCTGAACAAGGAACCGTTGCTGGTCGAGTACGGTAAATCGTTCTTCCCGGTGCTGTTCATCGTCCTGGTGCTGCGCTCGTTCCTGATCGAGCCGTTCCAGATCCCTTCGGGGTCGATGAAGCCGACCCTGGAAGTGGGCGACTTCATCCTGGTGAACAAGTTCTCTTACGGGATCCGCCTGCCGGTGATCGACAAGAAGGTCATCGAGGTGGGTGATCCGCAGCGTGGCGATGTCATGGTGTTCCGCTACCCGAGCGACCCGAACGTCAACTACATCAAGCGTGTGGTTGGCCTGCCGGGCGATCAGATTCGCTACACCAGCGACAAGAAGCTGTTCGTCAACGGTCAGGCGATCGCCGAGCAGCTGGTCGGCACCGAGCCGGGTACCCTGGGCAGCGCCGAGCTGTACAAGGAAAAGCTCGGTGAAGCCGAGCACCTGATCCGCAAGGAAATGAGCCGCTACCGCATGCCGCCTGACCAGCAATGGACAGTCCCGGCCGGCCATTACTTCATGATGGGCGACAACCGCGACAACTCCAACGACAGCCGTTACTGGGATGATCCCAACATTCCCAAGGAACTGCACGGCATGGTCCCGGACCAGAACATCGTCGGCAAGGCCTTTGCGGTCTGGATGAGCTGGCCAGAGCCTAAACTGAGCCACTTCCCGAACCTGTCGCGGGTCGGCCTGATCAAGTAACACTACAACGGCGCTGTCCTGGGACAGCGCCGAATGCGTTTCTGGCATAGGCTGTGTTCAGGGAAGCCTGGATGCAACCGATCACCCCGGCCAGCGAGCATGAGCCAAACAGTCTTTCAGGATGTTGATTTGAACAATGCGTTAAATCCGACGGTAGCCCCGATGGCGGCGTACCGAGTTGCAAAGTGTGAGCCCCGCGCCCAGGCGTGCGGGCTGAATTTCGGCCACGAACTGCGCGTGGGTACACTGTGAGCGTTTCCTTGAGCCGCCTCGAGCGCCAGCTCGGCTACACCTTCAAGAACCAGGAGCTGATGCTGCTGGCCCTGACGCACCGCAGTTTTGCCGGGCGCAACAACGAACGCCTCGAGTTCCTCGGCGATGCGATCCTCAACTTCGTCGCCGGTGAAGCGCTGTTCGAGCGCTTCCCCCAGGCCCGCGAAGGCCAGCTGTCGCGCCTGCGTGCGCGGCTGGTCAAGGGCGAGACCCTGGCGGTACTGGCCCGGGGCTTTGACCTGGGCGAATACCTGCGCCTGGGTTCGGGCGAGCTGAAAAGCGGCGGTTTTCGCCGCGAGTCGATCCTGGCCGATGCCCTGGAGGCGCTGATTGGCGCCATCTACCTGGATTCGGACATGCAGACCGCTCGCGAGCGGGTACTGGCATGGCTGGCGGGTGAATTCGAAAGCCTGACCCTGGTCGATACCAACAAGGACCCGAAAACCCGTCTGCAGGAATTCCTGCAGTCGCGGGCCTGCGAACTGCCGCGCTACGAAGTGGTGGATATTCAAGGTGAACCCCATTGCCGGACGTTTTTCGTCGAATGCGAAGTGACCCTTTTGACTGAAAAAAGCCGAGGGCAAGGCGTCAGCCGGCGTATCGCCGAGCAAGTCGCGGCCGCCGCAGCACTGATCGCCCTGGGCGTGGAGAATGGCAATGACTGATACCAACACTACCCGCTGCGGCTATGTCGCCATTGTCGGCCGCCCGAACGTCGGCAAGTCGACCCTGCTCAACCACATCCTCGGGCAAAAGCTCGCAATCACCTCGCGCAAGCCGCAGACCACCCGCCACAACATGCTCGGGATCAAGACCGAAGGTGATGTGCAGGCGATCTACGTCGATACCCCGGGCATGCACAAGAGCAACGAAAAGGCGCTCAACCGTTACATGAACAAGACCGCTTCGGCCGCCCTCAAGGACGTCGACGTGGTGATCTTCGTGGTTGACCGCACCAAGTGGACCGACGAAGACCAATTGGTGCTCGAGCGCGTGCAGTACGTGCAGGGCCCGGTGATCCTGGCGATCAACAAGACCGACCGGATCGAAGAGAAAGCCGACCTGATCCCGCACCTGCAATGGCTGCAGGAGCAACTGCCGAACGCCGAAATCGTGCCGATCTCGGCCCAGCAGGGGCACAACCTCGAGGCACTGGAAGGGCTGATCGCCAAACACCTGCCGGAAAACGAGCACTTCTTCCCGGAAGACCAGATCACCGACCGCAGCAGCCGCTTCCTGGCCGCGGAACTGGTGCGCGAGAAGATCATGCGCCAACTCGGCGCCGAGCTGCCGTACCAGATCACCGTCGAGATCGAAGAGTTCAAGCAGCAGGGCAAGATCCTGCACATCCATGCGCTGATCCTGGTCGAGCGTGACGGCCAGAAGAAGATCATCATTGGCGACAAGGGCGAGCGGATCAAACGCATCGGCTCCGAGGCGCGCAAGGACATGGAAGTGCTGTTCGACGCCAAGGTCATGCTCAACCTCTGGGTCAAGGTCAAGGGTGGCTGGTCCGACGACGAGCGCGCCCTGCGCTCGCTGGGCTACGGCGACCTCTGATCGCTCCAGGCCCGGTAGCGTCCGCCGCCGGGTCGAACCTTTTCTGAAGCGCCGCTCATGGAACTGCCAGTTGGCCAACCGGCCTACGTGCTGCACAGCCGGGCCTACCGTGAAACCAGCGCGCTGGTGGATTTCCTCACCCCGCAAGGACGCCTGCGCGCGGTCATGCGCCGTGCCCGTGGCAAAGGCGGCAGCCAGGTGCGGCCGTTCGTCCCGCTTGAAGTCGAGTTTCGCGGCCGCGGCGAGCTGAAGAACGTCGGCCGTCTGGACAGCGTCGGTGTCGCTGCCTGGCTGCACGGCGATGCGCTGTTCAGCGGGCTGTACCTCAACGAGTTGCTGATTCGCCTGCTGCCGGCTGAAGACCCGCATCCGGTGGTATTCGAGCACTATGCGGCGACCTTGCAGGCGCTGGCCGCCGGTCGCCCGCTGGAGCCGCTGCTGAGGGCGTTCGAGTGGCGCCTGCTGGACGAACTGGGTTATGCCTTCGCTCTCGATCACGACGTCAACGGCGATCCCCTTGCGGTCGATGGCCTGTACCGCTTGCAGGTCGATGCCGGGCTCGAGCGCGTCTACCTGTTGCAGCCGGGGCTGTTCAACGGTGCCGAGCTATTGGCCATGGCTGAAGCCGCCTGGGAAATCCCCGGTGCCCTGGGCGCCGCCAAGCGCCTGATGCGCCAGGCCCTGGCCGTACACCTGGGCGGTCGGCCGCTGGTCAGTCGCGAACTGTTTCGCAAGCGCTGAACAACGTCGTATGCTGTGGGGCTCAATCTTCAGGAGAGCCTCTTCGTGACTCAAAGCAACCGCATGCTGCTCGGCGTGAACATCGACCACGTGGCGACCCTGCGCCAGGCGCGTGGTACCCGCTACCCGGACCCGGTCAAAGCCGCGCTGGACGCCGAAGAAGCCGGTGCCGATGGCATTACCGTGCACTTGCGCGAAGACCGCCGGCACATCCAGGAGCGTGACGTGCTGCTGCTCAAGGATGTGCTGCAGACGCGCATGAACTTCGAAATGGGCGTCACCGAAGAAATGATGGTGTTTGCCGAGCGCATTCGCCCGGCGCACATCTGCCTGGTTCCGGAAACCCGTCAGGAGCTGACCACCGAAGGCGGCCTGGACGTCGCCGGCCAGGAAGCACGGATCAAGGCTGCGGTTGAGCGCCTGTCGCGTCTGGGCGCGGAAGTGTCCTTGTTCATCGATGCTGACGAGCGCCAGATCGAAGCCTCGCGCCGTGTCGGTGCGCCGGCCATCGAGCTGCACACCGGCCGTTATGCCGATGCGCAAACCCCGAGCGAAGTGGCTGAAGAGCTCAAGCGCGTGGCCGACGGCGTAGCCTTTGGGCTCGGCCAGGGCCTGATCGTCAATGCCGGTCACGGCCTGCATTACCACAACGTTGAAGCGGTGGCGGCGATCAAGGGCATCAACGAACTGAACATCGGCCATGCGCTGGTGGCCCATGCGCTGTTCGTTGGCTTCAAGTCGGCGGTAGCGGAGATGAAGGCGCTGATTCTGGCGGCCAGCCGGCACTGAGATTGTCCGGGGCTGCTTTGCAGCCCATCGCCGGCAAGGCCAGCTCCCACAAAGTAAGCAACCCTGTGGGAGCCGGCCCGATCAGCCAACCTGATCGGCAAACACCAGGCTAAACCGCGTCACCCCCTGCAGCTCGCTCTGCACCTCAACCCGCCCGCCATGCACCTGCATGATCGAGCGCACGATTGCCAGCCCCAGCCCGGTACCGCCTTCCAGGCGCGAGCGCCCCGAGCCCACGCGGTAAAAGCGCTCGAACAGGTGCGGCAAATGCATCGCGGCAATACCGGGACCGCGATTTTCCACTGATACCCACACCGAGCCGTCGCGGCGTTCAATCGCGATGTTGATCGGCTGGCCCTCATCGCCATGGCGAATCGCATTGCTGAGCAGATTCGACAGCGCCCGCTGCACCATCAAGCGATCACCCAGCACCGTGCCCCAGCCCTGTACGCGCAGGGCAATACCTTTTTGCTCGGCGTTGCATTCGAACAGTTCGCAAACCCGCTGCACCTCGTCGGCCAGCACCACCGGCTTGAGCGGCACCTGCGCCTGCGGCTGGCTGACCTGGGCGAGGAACAGCATGTCGTTGATGATGCGATTCAACCGGGTCAGCTCTTCGATGCTGTTTTCCAGCGCTTCACGGTATTGCTCGTTGGATCGCTCGCGGGTCAGGGTGACCTGGGCCTTGCCCATCAGGTTGCCGATGGGCGTGCGCAGTTCATGGGCAAGGTCGTCGGAAAACTGCGACAACCGCTGCACGCCGTCGTCCAGGCGGTCGAGCATGATGTTGATACCACCGGCCAGATCGCCCAGTTCTTGCGGCAGGCCGGTTTCCGGCAGGCGGTGGCTGAGGGTTTGCGCCGAGACCTGTTCGGCCACCCGGCGAAAACGGCGCAATGGCAGCAGCCCGCGCTGGACCAGCTTCCAGGCGCCCAGGCCGATCAGCACCAGCAGCAGCGGCAAGGCCCACAGAGTCGAGCCCAGGTAGGCCTGGAGCAGGGCATGGTCGTCGGCACGATTGACCGTCAGCAGCACCCGCGCCAGGGTGCCGTCCTGCAGGCGCATAAGCCGCGAGGCGGTGAGCAGGTGTTCGCCGTCCTGGTCGCGCCAGGGGCTGAAAGCCAGGTGCGGGCCGCTTTCGATCTGCAGCAAGGCGTTGGCTTCCAGGGCCGGGCCCAGAGTGAGCAGGGCTGAGTGACGGCCGGTCAGGGCAATGACGCTCAGGCTCAGGTTGTCGTGGCCCATGACCACATCCAGCAACGGATGCACCGGCGTGCCCAGGTCGGCGGCCTTGAGGTCAATCGTCAGGCTGTGTTCGATCTGCGCCATCTTGTTGGCCAGGTGCTTGCGTGCACGGCTGTCCAGCTCATGGTCGAGGGCAAATACCGCAAGGCATGCGAGCAGCAGCACCAGCGCCGCGCCCATCAGGCTGACGCTCAGGCCCAGGCGCAGCGACAGGCGCGCAGGTTTCATTCGCGGGCCTCAAGTACGTAGCCGACGCCGCGCAGGGTGTGGATCAGCTTGTTTTCGAAAGGATCGTCGATTTTCGCCCGCAGGCGGCGGATCGACACTTCCACCACGTTGGTGTCGCAATCGAAATTCATGTCCCAGACCAGCGAAATGATCTGTGTGCGCGACAGTACCTCGCCGCTCTGGCGCATCAGCAGGTGCAGCAGGGCGAACTCCTTGGCGGTCAGGTCGATGCGCTGGCCGCTGCGGTAGGCGCGGTGGCGGCTGGGGTCCAGCTCCAGGTCGGCGACCTTGAGGGTATTCGGTTGCAGGGCCTGGTCGTTGCGCCGCAACAGGCTGCGGATGCGCGCCAGCAGTTCGGGGAACTCGAAGGGCTTGAGCAGGTAATCGTCGGCGCCCAGGTCCAGGCCCTTGACCCGATCGGCCAGGCGGCCGTGGGCGGTGAGCATCATGATCCGCGTGCTGGACTCGGCGCGCAGGCGCTGCAGCACGGTCCAGCCATCGAGCTCGGGCAGGTTGACGTCGAGAATCACCAGGTCATAGGCCTGCTGGCGCGCCAGGTGCAGGCCGTCGGCGCCAGTGTGGGCGCAATCGACGATGTAGCCGTTTTCGCGCAGGCCCTGTTGCAGGTATTCGGCGGTGCGCAGTTCGTCCTCGACAATCAGTAGACGCATGGGATGACTCGTTGGCAGTGAAAGGCGCTGATTCTCAACCCTGTAGTAACTGTAAGGTCAAGCGCTGGAGTGCATTGAGCGGCGGATACTAAGCCATCCGCGCCTGCGGTTTGCCTGGATTACAGATTTGTAATACTTGAGTCATCCTGGCGATAAACCCCGATTACTAGAGTGCGGGCTCCGATCACGGCGCAGGAGTCCGCCATGTTTTGCACCCTGGAGCGGCCAGGCACAGGCCCTGGCCGACTATTGCTGGCCCTGTTGTTGCTGGCCTTGCCGTCACTGGCCCTGGCGCAGGAGCCCGTATTAACGCTGGAATCGGCGCTGCAGACGGCCCGTGACAACAACCCCGAGCTGGCTGCGGCGCGTTGGGGCATCGACATTGCCGAAGGCGAGCGGCGCCAGGCCGGTGTACTGCCCAACCCGCAACTGAGCTGGGAAGTGGAAGACACCCGCAAAGGCTCGCAGACCACCACCGTTGGCGTCAGCCAGCTGTTCGAGCTGGGCGGCAAACGGGGGGCGCGCCTGGACGTTGCCGGCCGCGATGCCGAGCTGGCGGCGCTGGAACTGGAGCGCCAGCGCAACGTGCTGCGGGCTGAGGTTATTGCTGCCTTCCAGGCCGCTGCCCAAGCCCAGGAAGGCTTGCAACTGGCCGAGCAGTCGTTGCGCCTGAGCGAGCGTGCGCTGCAAGTGGTGCAAGGCCGGGTCAGGGCCGGTAGCGCCTCGCCGGTCGAGGCTACCCGCGCCCAGGTGCAACTGTCAGAAGTGCGCCTGGAGCAGGGCCGCGCCGAGCAGGCGCTGACCGTTGCCTACCAGCATCTGGCCGCCGTCACCGGCGCCGCCAGGGTGCAGTTCAGCCGCGTTGACGGCGGCCTGCAGGCGAACAACGACATCCCCAGCCGCACACTGCTGCTCGATCGCCTGGAGCAGACGGCCGACTTGCGCCTTGCCCGCCTGCAGATCGACCAGCGCGAAGCCGCCCTGGGCCTGGCCCGCAGCCAGCGTATTCCCGACCTGACGGTCAGTGTCGGCAGCCAGTACAGCGAAACCGACCGCGAGCGCATCAATGTGGTCGGCTTGTCGGTGCCGGTTCCTTTGTTCGACCGCAACCAGGGCAATGTGCTGGCCGCTGCCCGGCGCGCCGACCAGGCCCGTGACCAGCGTAATGGCGCCGAACTGCGCCTGCGCAGCGAAGTGGTCCAGGCCCTGGCGCAGTGGAGCACGGCGGCCAGCGAGGTGCAGACCTTCGACCGCTCGATCCTGCCTTCGGCGCAGCAGGCGCTGGATGCCGCCACCCGCGGCTTTGAGCGCGGCAAGTTTGCCTTCCTTGATGTACTCGACGCCCAACGCACCCTGGTGGCTGCGCGCCTGCAATACCTGCAGGCCCAGGCCCAGAGCAGCGAGGCACGGGTGCGCCTGGAACGGATCTTTGGCGACCTGAGCCTCGCCAGTCGCTGATCGCGACCATCACCCGACACTTTGCTGAGGAACCTGCATGAACAACAAGTCCATCACGCTGCTGGTCGCGGCCCTGCTGCTCGGCCTGGGCCTGGGCGTGCTGCTGGCGCGCCAGGGCGGCCCGGTTGCCGCCGCCCCTGCCGCCGCCCACGCCCATGCCGAAGGCGATCATGAAGAAGAGGAACATGGCCAAGCGGAACAAGCCGAAGAAGGTCATGAAGAGGAGGGCGCGCTGACCCTAAGCCAGGAGCAGATAGATCTCGCCGGTATCGAGCTGGCCGCCGTTGCCCCGCGCCAACTGCAGCGCAGCCTGGCACTGCCCGGCGAGATCCGTTTCGACGAAGACCGCACCGCGCACCTGGTGCCGCGCGCAGCCGGGGTGGTCGAGTCGGTCGCCGTGGTGCTCGGCCAGCAGGTCAAGGCCGGCGATCTGTTGGCGGTGATCGCCAGCCCGCAGATCTCCGAGCAGCGCAGTGAACTGGCCGCCAGCCAGCGCCGCCTGGAACTGGCGCGCAGCAGCTACCAACGCGAGAAGGACCTGTGGCAAGAGGGCATTTCCGCCGAGCAGGATTACCAGCAGGCGCGCCAGACCCTGCAAGAGGCAGAAATCGCCCAGGCCAATGCCCGGCAGAAGATCAGCGCCCTGAGCGGCAGTGTGGTGCTGGCCGGCGGCAACCGCTACGAGTTGCGCGCACCGTTTGCCGGGCAAATCGTCGAGAAGCACTTGGTGCCGGGCGAGGTGGTCAACGAAACCAGCGCCGCCTTCACCCTTTCGGACCTGTCGCGGGTCTGGGCGACTTTCGGCGTGGCGCCCCGTGACCTGCCCAAGGTGCGCGCCGGCATGCCGGTGACCATCGTTGCCAGCGAGCTGGGCCAGCAGGTGAGTGGCACGGTTACTCATGTCGGCAGCCTGCTCGGCGAACAGACCCGTACCGCTGCGGTGCGCGTCACCCTCGACAACCCGCAAGGGGCCTGGCGCCCCGGCTTGTTTGTCGCCGTGCAGGTGCCCACCGAGCAGTATGCCGCCGCCCTCAGCGTACCGGACCAAGCCCTGCAGACCCTGGAAGAAAAGCCCACGGTGTTCGTGCGCACTGCCGAAGGCTTTATCGCCCAGGCGGTTGAGCCGGGCGCCAGTGCCAACGGTTTCGTCGAGATTCGCAAGGGCCTGCAAGCCGGCCAGCAAGTAGCGGCGCAGGGCAGCTTCATCCTCAAGTCGGAGCTGGGCAAGGCCAGCGCCGAACACGCCCACTGACCGGGAAGCTCACATGTTCGAACGCCTCATACAATTTGCCATCGAACAGCGCCTGATGGTGCTGCTGGCGGTGCTGCTGATGGCTGGGCTTGGGGTTGCCAGCTACCAGAAGCTGCCGATCGACGCCGTGCCGGACATCACCAACGTCCAGGTGCAGATCAACACCCAGGCCGCGGGCTTTTCGCCGCTGGAAACCGAGCAACGCATTACCTTCGCCATCGAAACCGCCATGGCCGGCTTGCCGGGGCTGGAACAGACCCGTTCGCTGTCGCGTTCGGGCCTGTCGCAGGTGACGGTGATTTTCGAAGAAGGCACCGACCTGTTCTTTGCCCGGCAACTGGTCAACGAGCGCCTGCAGCAGGCACGTGAACAATTGCCCGAAGGCGTTGAAGCGGCCATGGGGCCGATCTCCACCGGCCTTGGCGAGATTTTCCTGTGGACCGTCGAAGCGGCTGACGATGCGCGCAAGGCCGATGGCAGCCCGTACACGCCGACCGACCTGCGCGAGATCCAGGACTGGATCATCAAGCCGCAACTGCGCAACGTGCGCGGGGTGGCGGAGATCAACACCATCGGCGGTTTCGCCAAGGAATACCAGATTGCCCCAGACCCAAAACGGCTGGCGTCCTACAAGCTGACCCTGGGCGACCTGCTCACCGCCCTTGAACGCAACAACGCCAACGTTGGCGCCGGCTATATCGAGCGCCGTGGCGAGCAGTTGCTGATCCGCGCGCCGGGGCAACTGGCCGGTCTCGATGACATTGCCAATATCGTCCTGGCCAACGTCGACGGCACGCCGATCCGCGTGCGCAATGTCGCCGAGGTCGGTATCGGCCGTGAGCTGCGCAGCGGCGCGGCGACCGAGAACGGCCGCGAAGTGGTGCTCGGCACGGTGTTCATGCTGATCGGCGAGAACAGCCGCACGGTGTCCCAGGCGGTGGCGCAAAAGCTGGTGGAGATCAACCGCTCGCTGCCGCCAGGGGTGAGTGCGGTCACCGTCTACGACCGCACCAACCTGGTCGACAAGGCCATCGCCACGGTGAAGAAGAACCTCATCGAAGGCGCGATCCTGGTCATCGTCATTCTATTCCTGTTCCTCGGTAACATCCGTGCGGCGCTGATCACCGCCATGGTCATCCCGTTGTCGATGCTGTTCACCTTCACCGGCATGTTCAGCAACAAGGTCAGTGCCAACCTGATGAGCCTGGGCGCGCTGGACTTCGGCATCATCGTCGATGGTGCAGTGGTGATCGTTGAAAACGCGATCAGGCGCCTGGCTCATGCCCAGCAGCATCACGGCCGCCTGCTGACCCGCTCCGAGCGCTTGCACGAAGTCTTCAATGCCGCCCGCGAAGCGCGCCGGCCGCTGATTTTCGGCCAGCTGATCATCATGGTGGTGTACTTGCCGATCTTTGCCCTGAGCGGGGTCGAGGGCAAGATGTTCCACCCGATGGCCTTCACCGTGGTCATCGCCTTGCTCGGCGCCATGCTGCTGTCGGTGACCTTCGTGCCGGCGGCCATCGCCCTGTTCGTCACCGGCAAGGTCAAGGAAGACGAAAACCTGCTGATGCGCAGCGCCAAGCGTGGCTATGCGCCGCTGCTCAAATGGGTCATGAGCCATCGCCCGCTGGCGTTCTCCCTTGCCGCGATTACCGTGCTGCTTTCGGGTGTGCTGGCCAGCCGCATGGGCAGCGAGTTCGTGCCGAGCCTGAGCGAGGGCGACTTTGCCCTGCAGGCCCTGCGCGTGCCCGGCACCAGCCTGAGCCAGTCGGTGCAGTTGCAGCAGCGCCTGGAGCAAAGCGTGCTCAGCCAGGTGCCGGAGGTAGAGCGGGTGTTCGCCCGCACCGGTACCGCTGAAATCGCCTCGGACCCGATGCCGCCGAACATTTCCGATAGTTACGTGATGCTCAAGCCACAAGAGCAATGGCCCGATCCGGGCAAGAGCCGCGAGCAACTGATCGCCGATATCCAGCGTGCCAGCGCGCGGGTGCCGGGCAGCAACTATGAACTGTCGCAGCCGATCCAGTTGCGCTTCAACGAGCTGATTTCCGGGGTGCGCAGTGATGTCGCGGTGAAGGTGTTTGGCGACGACATGGCGGTGCTCAACAGCACTGCGGCGAAGATCGCCAGTACCTTGCAGGCGGTGCCGGGCGCCTCGGAAGTGAAGGTCGAGCAGACCTCGGGGCTGCCGGTGCTGACCATCGACGTCGACCGCGACAAAGCCGCGCGCTATGGCCTCAACGTCGGCGATGTGCAGGACACCATCGCCGTGGCCGTCGGCGGCCGCCAGGCCGGGACCTTGTATGAAGGCGATCGGCGTTTCGACATGGTGGTGCGTTTGTCCGACACCCTGCGTACCGATATCGACGGCCTGTCGCAGTTGTTGATACCGGTGCCGGCCAGCAGCGGCAGTGGCGGCCAGATCGGCTTTATCACCCTTAGCGATGTCGCCAGCCTTGAGCTGGTGCAAGGCCCCAACCAGGTCAGCCGTGAAGATGGCAAGCGCCTGGTGGTGGTCAGCGCCAACGTGCGCGGTCGCGATATCGGCTCGTTCGTCGACGAGGCGGCGGCGTGCATCGACAGCCAGGTGAGCATTCCGGCCGGTTACTGGACCCGCTGGGGCGGTCAGTTCGAGCAGTTGCAGTCGGCGGCGCAGCGCCTGCAAGTGGTGGTGCCGGTGGCGTTGCTGCTGGTGTTCGGCCTGTTGTTCATGATGTTCAACAACCTCAAGGACGGGCTGCTGGTGTTCACCGGCATTCCGTTTGCCCTGACCGGCGGGGTGGTTGCCCTGTGGCTGCGGGATATCCCCTTGTCGATCTCGGCGGGCGTGGGCTTTATTGCCCTGTCTGGGGTCGCGGTGCTCAACGGCCTGGTGATGATTGCCTTTATCCGCGGCCTGCGCGAGCAAGGTCGTTCGCTGCACCAGGCGATCGACGAAGGCGCACTGACGCGTTTGCGCCCGGTGCTGATGACTGCCCTGGTGGCATCCCTGGGCTTTATTCCCATGGCCCTGGCCACCGGCACCGGTGCTGAAGTGCAGCGACCGCTGGCCACTGTGGTGATCGGCGGCATTCTCTCGTCGACGGCGCTGACCCTGCTGGTACTGCCGGCGTTGTATTACTGGGCGCACCGCAAGGATGAAGAGCAGGAGGTCGCATCCGAGGTGACGAAACTGTAATTCGCCGCTCATCTTCGGGTTATTCAGCCCTTGTCAGGATACCCAAGGCGCCCGCATTGCGGGCGCCTTGGGTATCTCTGCCAATAATCAGGAGTTGAAGATGGGGAACAAATCCACAGCCTGTTTTACCGGCGCCCTGGCCCTGGCCAGTTGTGCGACCGCCAATGCCGTCAGCCAGCCCGCAGGCGGAGGCTTTGTCGAAGACAGCAGCCTGACGGTGCTCAGCCGTAACTTCTATTTCAACCGCGACTACCGTAACGGTGAGCAATCGCCTACCGGCAAGGCCGGTTACGCCGAAGCCTGGGCCCAGGCCTTTATCGCCCGCTTTGAGTCAGGTTACACCGAGGGCACGGTCGGCTTTGGCCTGGATGCCCACGCCATGCTCGCCCTCAAGCTCGACAGCGGCGATGGCCGCAGCGGCGGGCGCAGTTCGTTCGACATGCTGCCGGTGGACCGCAATGGCGATACCGCCAGCAACTTCAGCAAGCTCGGTGGCGCGATCAAGGCGCGTTTGTTCGACACCGAGCTCAAGTTCGGCGACGTGTTCCCGACCACCCCGGTGGTGCATTTCGGCGACTCGCGGCTGTTGCCGGAAAGCTTCACCGGCTGGACCCTGGAGAACACCAGCCTGGCTGGCCTGAAAGTGCAGGGCGGGCGCCTGCATGCCATGAGCCAGCCGCTGTCGAGCAACAACCGCGACGGTTTCGTGACTTTCTACGCCGGCCCCGTGGATTCGCCCTGGCTGGGCTATTTCGGCGGCGATTACCAGGCCACCGACAACCTCAGCCTGAGCCTCTACAGCAGCCGCCTGAAGGACGCCTGGGACCAGTACTACGCCGGAGTCAGCTACAAGTACCCGATCACCCGCGACCTCACCGGCTTTACCAGCTTCAACTACTACAAGGCCAAGGACGAGGGCCAGCAACTGCTCGGCACGTTTGACAACGACATCTGGAGCGCCCGCGTCGGTGTCAGCTACGGCGCCCACACCTTGGCCTTGTCGCACCAGCGCAACCAGGGTGACAACGATTTTGACTACCTGCGCCAGTCCGACTCGATCTACCTCGACAACTCGATCCAGTACAGCGACTTCAACTCGCCGAAAGAGCGCTCGTGGATGCTCCGTTACGACCTCGACATGGCCGCCTATGGCGTGCCGGGCCTGTCGTTCATGAGCCGCTACGGGCGCGGCAGCGGCATTGATTACTCCGATGCCAACGGCGTGTACATGCGCCGCGATGCCGAGGGCAACCCGCTGACCGGGCAGAAGCGCTGGGAGCGCGATATCGAGGCGAAGTATGTGGTGCAGTCCGGCAGCCTCAAGGACCTGTCGCTGCGCGTGCGCCAGGCCACGACCCGGGCCACGGCATTCGAATCGGACCTCGATGAGGTGCGCCTGATTGTCGAGTATCCGCTGAGCGTGCTGTAAGGCGAATCTTGCAGCACTGTAATGTCCGCCTCACCTTGGCGTTAGCTTGCCCCCCGTAAGATTGAACTGTCCTGAAATTCAATCACGAGGTGAGCAACATGAGCCTGAACAAGTATGTGCTGATGGCCGTATTGGCCCTGGGCAGTAGCGCGGCACTGGCCGAAGGCGGGGCGGAGCGTTCCAGGCAGTTCTGGGAAAACTTCCGCCTCAGCCAGGAGCAGATTCACGGCAAGAAGGACCAGGCCGTGGCGGAGTCCGAGCGTGAGAGCAAACAGAAGCAGGTCGCCAAAGAGTAGCTCCGTTCACCTTGGAAGCTCCCCAGCTCCTTTGGAAAGGTGAATCTTCGGCGCCCGTTACGGGCGCCTGTTTTATTTGCGCGCCACCAGTACGGCGCGGCGCGGCGCTGGCAGGCCTTCGATGGTGCGGCTGTGGTCGTCGGGGTCGAGGAAGTCGCTGAGCGACTGATAGCGCATCCACTCGGTGCTGCGTTGTTCTTCGATGCTGGTGGTGCTGACATCGACGCAGCGCACATCGCTGAAACCGGCGCGGCGCAACCAGCGCTCAAGGGCCGGCACCGACGGCAGGAACCAGACGTTGCGCATTTGCGCGTAGCGGTCTTCCGGCACCAGCACCTGGTTTTCGTCGCCTTCGATCACCAGGGTTTCCAGCACCAGTTCACCGCCCTTGACCAGGCAGTCCTTGAGCGCCAGCAGGTGCTCGATGGGCGAGCGGCGATGGTAGAACACGCCCATGGAGAACACCGTGTCGAAACCTTCGAGGTTGGCCGGCAGGTCCTCCAGGGCGAAGGGCAGGTGCCAGGCCGGCAGCTGCGGCAGGTAGCGCTGCACCGCCTGGAACTGGCAGAAGAACAGCCAGTTGGGGTCGACGCCGATGACGCTGTCGGCTCCGGCGCCGAGCATGCGCCACTGGTAGTAACCATTACCGCAACCGACATCCAGCACCCGCTTGCCCTTGAGGTCCAGGTGCGGGGCGACGCGCGACCACTTCCAGTCCGAGCGCCATTCGGTGTCGACGTGCACGCCGAACAGGTCGAACGGCCCCTTGCGCCACGGCGACAGGCCCATCAGCGCCTGCTGCATGCGCGCGCGGGTGTCGTCGTCGCAGTCGCAATCGAGGTTGAGGCCGTTTTGCAGATCGATGCGCGTGGGTTCCAGCACTGGCAAGGCATCCAGCGCCGCTTGCCAGCGTTCCAGGTCGCCATGACCTTTTTCCATCTTGGCGTCGAGTTGCGCTTGCAGGCCTTGCGCCCATTGCGCCAGGGGGGTGCCCGCCAAGCGGCGGACCAGGGGGGACAGATCAATCATGGCAGGGCAATCAACGAGGCAAAGTTAAGGCATTGGAACCAGGGCACAACCTTGGAGAAACCAGCCGCCAGCAGGCGCTGGCGGTGTTCTTCGAGGCTGTCGGGCTTCATCACGTTCTCGATGGCGCTGCGCTTCTGGGCAATTTCCAGTTCGCTGTAGCCATTGGCGCGCTTGAAGGCCACGTGCAGGTCAGTGAGCAGCGCGTGTTCATCAGCGTCTTCGAAGCGCAGCTTCTCCGAAAGGATCAGCGCACCGCCCGGCAGCAGCGCCTGGCGAATACGTGTGAGCAGCTCCAGGCGTTGTTCGGGGGCAATGAACTGCAGGGTGAAGTTCATCGCCACCACCGAGGCCGGCTGGAACTCGAGGGCAAGGATGTCGCCTTCGATCACCTCGACCGGCAACAGCTCCTGGAACATCGAGTCCTGGGCATTGAGGTACTGCCGGCAGCGCTCGACCATGGCCGCCGAATTGTCGATGGCAATCACCCGGCAACCATCGCTGCGCACATGCCGGCGCAGCGCCTGGGTCACCGCGCCGAGCGAGCTGCCCAGGTCATACAGGGCGGTGTTGGGCTGGGCAAACTGGGCGGCGAGCACGCCGAGGTTCTCGACAATGGTCGGGTAACCGGGCACCGAACGCTTGATCATGTCCGGGAACACCCGCACCACGTCTTCGTTGAAGGCGAAGTCGGGCACCTGGCCAAGGGGCTGGGCGAAAAGGCGGTCGGGTTCTTTGCTCACGGGGGCAATCCAGGCGTTGGGCGGTAAAAGGCCGGCATTTTAGCCAAACTGGCGCCAGGATGCATGGCCCGCTGACCAGCGCGGCCTACTTGACCGTGATTGCGCAGTCGAAGGTCTGCACCGGGCGCACTTCCGGGGCCCAGGGTTGCTGGTAGACCAACAGCAGATGGCCTTCACCGGCGGCCTGGGCCTGGAAACGCCACACCGATTGCCCGGCGCTACCGACGATGCCGGCATCTTCCGGGTGGCTGTAGACCTCGGGGCCGAGGCTACGCAGGATGCCTGCGGCCGGGTTCTGCACCAGCCAGCGATAGCCGGTGCTGGGGTTGCTCGGTAGGGTCAGGGTGAGGTTCTGGCCGTTTTGCAGTTGCAGCGGGCAGTCGGCCTGGTTGTCCAGTTCGACGTTGTGCACAGGTTTTTGTGCGCAGGCAGCTAGCAGGGCAAGGCCCAGGGGAACGAGCAGGCGGGCGGCAGTCATGATGGCTCCGGATAGGCGACGATAGCGCAGCATAACCGAAGATGATCGCGGGGCAAGGGCCTGCATCGTCTGTGGGAGCGGGCTTGACCCGCGATGAGGCCGGTACAGCCAGCACTCCAGGTGAAGCCTGAATTGCGCCCGCTGCGCGCCCGATCGCGGGGCAAGCCCGCTCCCACATCTATGGTCCGGGGTTAGAACAGCACCTTCGCCACATCACTGAAGCGCTTGGCAAAGTGCACGCTCAAACCCTCCTTGAGGTAATCCGGCAATTCTTCGAAATCACCGCGGTTGGCTTCCGGCAGGATCAGCTCGAAAATTTTCTGCCGCCGCGCCGCAATCACCTTCTCGCGCACCCCGCCAATCGGCAGGACCTTGCCGGTCAGGGTCAGCTCGCCGGTCATGGCCACGCCTTTCTTCGGCGCCTGGTCGCGCGCCAGCGACAGCAGCGCACTGGCCATGGTCACCCCGGCGCTGGGGCCGTCCTTGGGCGTGGCGCCTTCGGGTACGTGCAGATGAATGAAGGCCTCGTTGAAGAAGCTCGGATCACCGCCATATTGCTTGAGGTTGGCGCTGACGTAGCTGTAGGCAATTTCAGCGGACTCTTTCATCACCTCACCCAACTGGCCGGTGAGCTTGAAACCACGATTGAGGGTGTGGATGCGCGTCGCCTCGATCGGCAGGGTGGCGCCGCCCATGCTGGTCCAGGCAAGGCCGGTGATCACGCCTTTGCCGGTCAGCACCTGTTCGCTGCGAAACACCGGCATGCCCAGTGACGTTTCGAGGTCCTTGGGGCCGATCTTGATCTTTTTCTCGGGATCTTCGAGCAGTTGCACCACGGCCTTGCGCACCAGCTTGCCCAGCTGTTTTTCAAGCTGGCGTACCCCGGCTTCGCGGGCATAACCCTCGATCACCGTGCGCAAGGCGCTGTCGCTGATGCTCAGGCTGGTCTTGGCCACCCCGGCCTTTTGCAACTGCTTGGGCCACAGGTGGCGCTTGGCGATGGCCAGTTTTTCTTCAGTGATATAGCCGGACAGGCGGATCACTTCCATGCGGTCGAGCAACGGCCCGGGGATCGAGTCGAGGGTGTTGGCGGTGCACACGAACAGCACCTTGGACAGGTCCAGGCGCAGGTCCAGGTAATGGTCGAGGAAGTCGACGTTCTGCTCCGGGTCGAGGGTTTCCAGCAGCGCCGAGGCCGGGTCGCCCTGGTAGCTCTGGCCCATCTTGTCGATCTCGTCGAGCATGATCACCGGGTTCATCACCTCGACGTCTTTCAGCGCCTGCACCAGTTTGCCCGGCTGGGCGCCGATGTAGGTGCGGCGATGGCCCTTGATCTCGGCCTCGTCGCGCATACCGCCGACGCTGAAACGGTAGAACGGTCGGCCCAGGGATTCGGCAATCGACTTGCCGATGCTGGTCTTGCCAACCCCCGGCGGGCCTACCAACAGCACGATGGAGCCGCTGATCTCGCCTTTGTAGGCACCCACGGCGAGGAACTCGAGGATGCGTTCCTTGATGTCATCGAGGCCGGCGTGATGCTGGTCGAGCACCTTGCGCGCGTGCTTGAGGTCGAGCTTGTCCTTGCCGTAGACACCCCAGGGCAGGGCGGTGGCCCAGTCCAGGTAGTTGCGGGTGACGGCGTACTCGGGCGAGCCGGTCTCGAGGATCGACAGCTTGCCCAGCTCTTCGTCGATGCGCTTTTGTGCGGCTGCGGGCAGGGTCTTGCCTTGCAGGCGCTGCTCGAATTGTTCGAGGTCGGCACTGCGGTCGTCTTTGGTCAGGCCCAGCTCCTGCTGAATGACCTTGAGCTGCTCCTTGAGGAAAAACTCGCGCTGGTGCTCGCCGATCTGCCGGTTGACCTCGGCGGAGATCTCGTTCTGCAGGTGCGCGACTTCGACCTCTTTACGCAGCATCGGCAGGACTTTTTCCATGCGCTTGAGCATCGGTACGCAGTCGAGCACTTCCTGCAGCTGATTGCCGGTGGCCGAGGTCAGCGCCGCGGCAAAGTCGGTCAGCGGCGACGGATCGTTGGGACTGAAGCGGTTGAGGTAGTTCTTCAGCTCTTCGCTGTACAGCGGGTTGAGCGGCAGCAGCTCCTTGATCGCGTTGATCAGGGCCATGCCGTAGGCCTTGACCTCGTCGGTCGGCTCACTGGGTTGATGCGGGTACTCGACCTCGACCAGGTAAGGCGGGCGATGGTGCTTGAGCCAGGTACGGATGCGCACCCGGGTCAGGCCCTGGGCGACGAACTGCAACTTGCCGTTCTCGCGGCTGGCGTGGTGAACCTTGACCAGGGTGCCGTACAGCGGCAGGGCCGAGGTGTCGAAATGACGGTGGTCTTCCGGCGGCGTGTCCATGAAGAACAGGGCCAGGGAGTGGTGCGGGGTCTTGGCGACCAGGTCCAGGGTTTCGGCCCAGGGTTCTTCGTTGACGATCACCGGCAATACTTGCGCGGGGAAGAACGGGCGGTTGTGGATCGGGATGATATAGACCTTGTCCGGCAGCTGTTGGCCCGGCAAAGCAAGGTTATGGCCGCTGTTTTCGGCGGCTTCGAGATGCTCGACTTCGGCGTTTTCCTCGGGACGTTCCGGTAGATCCTGCTGATCGCTCATGGCGCACCTGCTCAATGACTATGGTGCTTAGATGGGGCGGGTGGGGCAAAGATTCAAGCTTCAAGCTACAAGCCGCAAATGAGGAGAGCGGTACTTGCAGCTTGAAGCTTGCAGCTTGCAGCTAAGGCCTACTCAGCCAGTTTGTAAGCGATTACGTAATCGCCCATCTTGGTACCCAGCGAGCCGTGACCACCGGCGGTCACCAGCACGTACTGCTTGCCGTCCTTACCGGTGTAGGTCATCGGCGTGGCCTGGCCACCGGCCGGCAGGCGCGATTTCCACAGCTCCTTGCCGGTGTTGCTGTCATAGGCACGCAGGTACTGGTCCAGGGTGCCGCTGAGGAAGCCCAGGCCGCCGGCGGTGACGATCGAGCCGCCCATGCTTGGCACGCCAATCGGCAGGCCGATCGGGATCGGCGAGCTGTCGCGGCTGGTGCCGTTCTTATGCTTCCACACCACCTGGTTGGTGGTCAGGTCGATACCGGCCACGTAACCCCAGGCTGGCGCCTGGCACGGTACGCCCAGTGGCGACATGAACGGGTGCATGATCACCGCATAGGGTGCGCCGGTGTTCGGCTGCACACCGCTGGTTTCGCTCTCGCGCTTGCTGCCGGCGGCGACTTCGGCGCGCGGCACCATTTTCGAAACGAAGGCCATGTAGTTGGGGCTGGTGAACAGCAACTGGCGGACCGGGTCGACCGAGACGCTGCCCCAGTTGAACACGCCGACGTTACCCGGGTAGACCAGGCTGCCCTGCACCGACGGTGGGGTGTACTGGCCTTCGTAACGCAGTTCGCGGAACTGGATGCGGCAAAGCATCTGGTCGAACGGGCTGGCGCCCCACATGGCCTGTTCGGTCAGGTCCGGGCCGAGCAGGTTGAGGTCCGAACGGGCCTGGGTCGGCGCGGTATGATCGCCTTCGACCGCACCTTGCGGTACCGGGATTTCGCGGATCGGCACGATCGGCGTACCGTCGCGACGGTCGAGCACGTACAGGCTGCCTTGCTTGGTCGGGGCGATCAGCGCAGGTTTGACGCCGTCTGCGGTCTTCAGGTCGAGCAGGGTTGGCTGGCTGCCGACGTCCATGTCCCACAGGTCGTGGTGGGTGAACTGGTAGTTCCAGCGGACTTTGCCGTTGGCAAGGTCCAGCGCAACGATACCGGCGCTGTACTTCTCGGCGCCCGGGGTGCGATCAGCGCCCCACTGGTCGGGGGTCTGGTTGCCCAGCGGGAGGAAGACCATGCCCAGTTTCTCGTCGACACTGGCCAGCGACCACATGTTCGCCGAGTTGCGGCTGTAGGTCTTGCCCGGCGCCAATGGTGCGGTGTCGTCCGGGTTGTTGCTGTCCCAGTTCCATACCAGGCGGCCATCGTGCACGTCGTAGGCGCGGATCACCCCGGACGGCTCGTTGGTCGACTCGTTGTCGGTGACATGGCCGCCGATGATCACCAGTTCGCGGGTGATCGCCGCAGGCGAGGTGGAGTAGTAACCGCCGGCGGTGAACGGGCCGATGCCGGTGGTCAGGTCGATCACGCCCTGGTTGCCGAAACCTTCACAGACCTTGCCGGTGTCGGCGTTGAGGGCGATCAGACGGGCGTCGGCAGTCGGCAGGTAGAGGCGACGCGGGCAGGCGACGGCAACGGCCTGGCCGGCATCGCTGATTTTCGGCGCCGGGCTGCCGTCAACGTTGACGTAGTTGTTTTCGTCGTAATACGACACACCACGGCAGGTCATGTGGGCGAAGCCCTTGAAGCCCACCGGGCTCTTGATCTGCGGGTCGAAACGCCAGATTTCGGCACCGGTGTCCGGGTCCAGGGCCAGCACCTTGCTGTGGGCGGTGCAGGCGTACAGCTTGCCGTTGACCTTCAGCGGGGTGTTCTGGTTGGTCAGCTCGACCGGGTCGTTGTCGGTCGGCAGGTCGCCAGTGCGGATGCGCCAGGCTTCCTGCAGCTTGTGCACGTTCTGCGGGGTGATCTGGCGCAGCGGCGAGTAGCGGTCGCCGAATTCGGTACGGCCGTAGGCCTGCCACTCGCCATCCGGCATCTGTGGCGCAGTGCTGCTCATCTCGGCGCTTTCACGGCCCAGCTCGCCCTTGATTTCACCCGGGTGGGTGAACTGGCTGGCCACTGCAGTAGCGCCCGACAGCACTACGGCCAGGCTCAGCAGGCCGCTGTTGACCTTGGACGGGTTGCCCAGCAGCGGGCGGCGTGCCCACGGCAGCAGCAACACCACACCCAGGGCGAACCACAGGGCCAGGCGCGGCACCAGCTGCCACCAGTCCAGGCCGACTTCCCACAAGGCCCACAGCGTGCTACCGAGCAGCACCAGGCCATACAGGCCCAGGGCGTTGCGGCGCAGGGCCAGCAAGAGGATGCCGGACAGGGCAAAGCCGATGCCGGCGATCAGGTAATACAGCGAACCGCCCAGCTGGCTCAGTTTGATACCGCCAGCCAGCAGGGCCAGGCCCATCAGCAACAACAGCACACCGATCAGTCGCGGCAGCCAGCGGGTTCTACTCAAGGCACCATCAGTGCTCATCGTGTGTTCTCCGTTAGGTGAAAAGGGTGGTTAGAAACTGCTCTGGATCTTGATCCCGCCGATCAGCGCGTCATCGACCTGGCTCACGCCACCGGGGTGGCGGATGTATTGCAGGTTCGGGCGCACGGTCAGCCAGTCGGCCAGGTGGATGCCGTAGTACAGCTCGGCGCTGTATTCGGTGTCCTGGATCGGACGGAACAGGGAGTCGTTGAAGTCGCTGACGTCGCGGGCCTGGTTGATGGCCTGGGCGTTCTTGCGGTAGGCAGGGTTGACGTGCACGCGTGCCAGGGCGAAACCGATGTCGTCCTTGGCGCGGGCATCGAAGGGCCCCTTGTACACCACACCTGCCTGAACATAGTTGTCGATGGCATTGGTCTTCTTGTCGTGCAGCGTGGCGTTGGCGAATACGCTCAAACCACGCGAATGGTCAGATGCCAGCGACGTCACCTGTTGCTGGGCACCGAGCCAGAAGCCGTGCTTGCTCGAACTGCTGCGGTAAGCCTGGCCGCTCAGTGCTGCCGGTTGATCGTTGCTGTCCTTGTAGACATCGCTTGCCTTGGCATTACTGTAGTAGTAACCGGCGCGATATTCCCCTTTCAGGCCATTGACCGCCGGGCTCCACACCAGTTCGACCGGAATCACCGCGCCCTGGGTGCCGCTGCCGCTGAGCTTGAAGCCGTTGCCGCGATCAAGGTTGGAAGGGTTCTGTTCGTAGGCGCCGATCTGCGCGTACAGCTCGGGAGTCAGGTTGTACTTGACCCGCAGGGCCCACTGGCTGACCGGCCAGTTGTACCAGATGTCACCGACCCAGTTGCCCACCTGCGAGCCGCAGAACGCCAGGTTCTGGAAGTCGCACGGGAAGCTGTTGAAGTCCTCGCCCTGGCCGAAGCGGCCGAATTTCACATCCAGCGCGCCGTCGAAGTATTTTTGCTTGATCCACATCTGCGTCAGCCGCCAGGTCTGCCCACGTCCCCAGACTTCCTGGGCCGAGGTAAAGCCGCCAACGCGCGGGTCGTTGATGCGGTCATTACTGATGTTGTTGCCGTGACGCTCGGTGACCGTCAGCTGGAACTCGGCATCATGCCAGCCAAGGATCTTCTGCAGGTCCAGGTGGGTGCCGAGGGCGAACTGGTCGCTGTAGCGCGCGGTCTTGTCGTTGTCATGGCCGCCGTGCAGGTTGGCGCCCATCTCGCCGGTATAACCAAGGGTGAAGTCGTAGCCGCGTTCAGCCAGCTCCGTGCGGGTGCCGCCCCAATCGCCAAGCATCCATGGCGAGTCGCTGGCGAACATCGCCGCGGCCTGGGCGCAAGGCGCGAGGCTGGCGATGGCCAGACCCGAAAGCAGTGTCCGGGTGGCGGGGGAAAAGCGGAAACGATCGTTCTGAGGCATGAGATAGCGCTATCTTTTGATTATTGAAAAAACGGCAAGGCCACCGAGTTCCGAGGATCATCGGCGATAAAGCTGCAGGGAAATAGACTGAAGCGGTTCAGCTTGCGGCGGGGAGGATATAGCTGAACTTGTAAGAAAAAAAGTCAATTCAGCAAGAGGCACCGTTGCCGGATTGGTAACAGTGCGGTTGAGGCAGGCGACTCTGATCCGCTGTGGGAGCCAGCAAGGCCGGCGCCCACAGGGAGCTATTGCTTTAGAAGGTGGTACGCAAGCCGACTTCGACACTGCGCCCTGGTGCCGGGGCGATGTCACGCAGGATCGAACTTGAGTAGCGCACGGTCTGGTCGGTCAGGTTCTCGCCCCGGACGAAGGCCAGCCACTGGCTCTGGCCGATATCGAAGCGGTAGCCGACGCTGGCGCCGAGGGTGGTGTAGCCGTCGGTGCTGGTCTCGTTGGCCGGTTTCTTGTGCTGAGCGCTGGCGTGCTGCACGTCCACCCGCGCCTGCCAACGGTCCAGTTCCCACAACAGGCCGCTGTTCAGGCGCAGCGGGGCGATGCGCGGCAGGTCCTCGCCGGTGTCGAGGTTCTTGGCCCGGGTATAGTCGCCGGACAGCTCCAGGGCAAAGCTGCCATAACGGTTCTGCGCCAGTTGCCAGCGGTCCTGGGCCTCGATGCCGTAGAAGCGCGCGCGAACCCCGTGGTAGAGGTATTCGGGTACATCGCCGCCGTGGTCATGATCATGGTCGTGATCGTGGTCTTCATCGCCGTGATCATGGTCGTGGTCGTGGTCGTGGCCTTCGCGCAGGTTGCCGCTGGCCAGCAGGCCGATGTAATTGCGAAAGTGGCTGTAGAACACACCGACGCTGCCCTTGTGCGTGCCGTTGTCGAAGCGCAGGGCCAGGTCGCTGGAGATGGCTTTTTCCTTGCTCAGGTTCGGGTCACCGACCTCGTAGGTGCCGGTGGCGACGTGGGCGCCGTTGGCGTACAGCTCGTAGAAGGTCGGAGCACGCTCGGTGTAGCCCAGGGTCGCGGCCAGGGACCACACCGGGGTCAGCTCGTAGACCGCGCCGGAGGACAGGCTGGCGGCGGTGAAACTGCTTGAACGCTCAGCCTCGGCAAAACGTTCGCTGCCCTTGCTGTCGGGTTCGACCCGGGTGTGCTCCAGGCGCCCGCCGAGGCTCAGGTTCAGGCGTTCGGTGGCTTGCCACTGCTCGAGCATGAACAGCGCCAGGCTGTTGGTGTCGGTGTGCGGCACGAAAGCTTCTTCGCCGAGGGCGGAGAACTCGTTGCGGCTGACCTGGGCGCCAATCACCCCTTCGACTGGCCCCAGTGGCTGATGCCGCGCCTCGACCCGCGCCTCGTAGCCTTTGTTCTTGAAGGTGGTGTGCACCTCGCCGCTTTCCAGCTCGCGGTGCTGGTAGTCGGTATAGCCAAGATCGACCTTCACCGAACTGAACGGGCCGTCGAGGTCGCGCAACTCCGAAGCGAAGCCGTAATGATCCTGCTGCATGTCCAGGCGCACGCCCGGTTCGGCCACCGAGCCGTAGTTGGAGTCATAGCGGCTGTAGGAAAGGCCGGCATAGCCGTGATCCCAATGGTAGGAACCGCCAACGGCACCGCCGTCCTGGCGACCGTCGCTGTTTTCCAGGCGGTGCTTGCTGCCCGGTTCGTCGGCGTCGCGCACTTTCGAGCTGCGGGCGTAGCCTGGGATGCGCAGGTCATTGAACTGGCGGCTGTTGGCGTCCAGGTGCAGGGCGAAGCGGCCATCACCAGCCTCCAGTTTGCCGGCGCTGCTGCGGGTGGTGTTGGCGCCGCCATAGCGCAACTCGCCAGCGCCGTGAATGCCGTCGATGGGCGAAGTCGGAATGCGGTTGTCGAAGCTGTTGACCACCCCGCCGATGGCGTTGCCGCCGTAGAGCAGGGCAGCCGGGCCGCGGACGATTTCGATACGCTCGACGGTGGCCGGGTCCAGCGGCACGGCGTGGTCATAGGACAGCGACGAGGCATCCAGGGCGCCAACGCCGTTGCGCAGGATGCGGATCCGGTCGCCGTCCAGGCCGCGGATCACCGGGCGGCTGGCACCGGGGCCGAACCAGGTCGAGGCGACGCCGGGCTGGTTGTTGAGGGTCTGGCCGAGGCTGCCTTTTTGTTGCAGGGCCAGGTCGTCGCCATCGAGCACAGTGGTGGGCGCAGCCAGCTCGCTGTTGCCCAGCGGGTTGGCGGTGATCACCTGGGGTTGCAGTTCGACAGCCTGGCTCACGGGGGACGCGAGCCAGAGCGCAGCGGCAAGGGGAGAGAGGCGCAGGGGTAAGTGACGCATGGAGGGAAGGGGTCCTTGGCAGTGTTATAGTGTTGATACAATATAACATTACCATTAAAGATAAAACGCTCAAGCGCTGGCTAGAGCCTTTGCCCACACTAGAATGTCTGTTAGCAGCACCTGGGATGCGAAAAGTCTGAAGACTTGCAGCCGTGCCTCGGCTAAGGTGCGCACCTTTCGTTGGCTGGAGCACAGGCATGACCGCCGCTAATCAAAACCCGCTGCATGGCGTGACCCTGGAGCAGATCCTTACCGCGCTGGTCGCGAAGTACCAATGGGACGGCCTGGCTGAGCGCATTGATATCCGCTGCTTCAAGAGCGACCCGAGCATCAAGTCGAGCCTGACCTTCTTGCGCAAGACCCCCTGGGCCCGCGAGAAAGTCGAGCGCCTGTACCTGAAAATGCAGCGCGGCCGCTGAGCCGGTGAGCCGGCGCAGGCTGTTGATTGCCCTGACTGCGTGCCTGGGCTGGAGCGCGCTGGCGATCCAGATGTACCTGCTGTTGCTGGCGCGCTGGCAGGAGCAGGCGAGCCTGCTGGGCGGCCTGGTGACCTTGTTCAGTTTTTTCACCGTACTCAGCAACACCCTGGTCGCGGTGGTGCTGAGCCACGCGGCATTCGGCCGCGAGTCGGCGCTGCGACGGTTCTTCCTCGCGCCCTGGGTCAGTTCCGGGATTGCCGCGAGCATTATCCTCGTGGGCCTGGCCTACAGCCTGTTGCTGCGGCACCTGTGGCACCCGCAAGGTTGGCAATGGCTGGCGGACGAGCTGCTGCACGATGTCATGCCGCTGCTGTTCGTGGTCTATTGGTGGTGCTGTGTGGAGAAGGGCAGCCTGCGATTCAGGCATCTGCTGGCCTGGCTGCTGTATCCGCTGGGGTATTTTGCCTACGCACTGCTGCGCGGGCATGTGATAGGTGTCTATCCCTATCCGTTCATCGATGTGGCCGAACTGGGCTATGGCCAGGTGCTTCTTAATGCGCTGGCGATTCTCGCCGGGTTTGTCGCCATCAGTCTGCTGTTGCTCGGCCTCGATCATTGGCAGGGCGGGCGCCTGGCCAAGGCCAGGACGCAACCCTGAGGCAGCCGTTCATTCGTCGTGCGGGTCGAGCTGCCAGTACGAGGCGGCTTTGATCAGGTCTTCCTTGACGCCCTTGTCATCGATCAGCAGGCGCTTGGCCTTACGCATCAGCGATTTTTCCAAGGCTACCCAGGTATACAACTGACCGCTTGGCAAGGACAGATCCTTCACTACTTCAAGCAGATCCTGCTGCTGGCGCAGAACCCAGATCACTTCGACCTGCGCGGCGCTGGCCAGTGCTTGTTGCTCCTGGGCATTCTCGATCTCGATCACTGCCAGCACCTTGCGGCCGGCCGGCAGTTCTTCCAGGCGCCGGGCGATGGCCGGGATCGCGGTTTCGTCACCGACCAGCAGGTAGCTGTCGAAGATATCCGGGACCACCAGCGAGGCCCGTGGCCCGGCCATGTTGAGCACTTGGCCGACTTGCGCCTGGGCCGCCCAGGTCGAAGCAGGGCCGTCGCCGTGCAGGACAAAGTCGATGTCCATCTCGCCGCCGGCCAGGTCGATGCGCCGCGGCGTGTACTCGCGCATGGTCGGGCGCAGGCCGTCGCGGCTGAAGTCGAGGTTGTCGAGCACGGCCTGTTCTTCTGCCGAGCAGGCGAACATCAGTTTGACGTGATCGTCGCTGCCAACGCTGGTAAAGCCCTGCAGTTCTGGCCCGCCGAGGGTGATGCGGCGCATGCGCGGGGTCAGCTCGGTGACCCGCAGCACGTTCAGGCGGCGGTGCTTGATCTCGTGGTTGACGCGGTGAATGGTGGCGTTTTCGCTAACAGTCATTCGGCTTGCTCCGTTGAGGTCGCAATGGGCCCTGCGACGATGGCTTTGGCGGTGTCGTTGAGCAGGGTGCGGACCCGCTCGATTTCTGCCGGGTTCCAGCGCCCGCTGTGCATCTGCAGGGCATGGCGCAGGTTGTGGACCGCTTCGTGGATCTCGGCCGGGCGGTCGTGGCCGCGCAGCGAACGCTTGCTGACTTCAATGCGCATGCGCACCCCGTCCAGGGCGATGGCCTGGTCGGCCAGGGACTTCTCCCCGGCTGCGGTAATGCCGTAGAGGCGCTTGCTGCCCTGGGTCTGGCCGCTGATCAGCTCGGCTTCTTCAAGAAAATTCAAGGTCGGGTAGATCACCCCGGGGCTGGGGCTGTAGCTGCCATCGAAGAGGCTTTCGATCTGGCGGATCAGGTCGTAGCCGTGGCAGGGCTGCTCGGCCAGCATCGACAACAACAGCAGTTTCAGGTCGCCTGGGGCAAACACGCGGGGGCCGCGATCGCCGCGTTCACGGCCGTGACGGCGTTCGAAGCCGTCATGCCGGTCGCCATGCTCGCGGTGGGGATGATGGTCACGCATGGGGGATCTCCGTTTGCGTTAGATGTATCTTCAGATATTACTCAAGATATATCTTAAAGCAAGCGCGAGAATAAGAATATTTCTCATGATCAGCGTAGGACGTGCTGAATTCGTGTAGGAATGCTTAAGGTTTTTCCTACAAGCGCCTCAGATTGGCTTGATCTACACCCACGGAAATCACCCCTAAGATTCGCCACGTTTTCTTCACCTGTGAGTATTTCACCGTGGCGCGTTCAATTTTTTTCATCAGCCTGCTCTGGGGGCTGTCGTTTTTTGCCCAGGCCAATTTCTCCGTTACCCAAATCGCTCGCGAGCACACGGTGCGGCACGAGCTGGAAGCCAACCTCGATCGTCTGGTCGAGCGTGCACACGAGTTGATCGGCGTGCCGTACCGCTGGGGCGGCATGTCGGTCAAGGGCGGGTTTGATTGCAGCGGCCTGCTGGTCTACCTGTTTCGCCACGAGGCCGATATCAGGATTCCGCGTACCACCGCGGCGATGCTCAAGTCCGGTGCCCGGACCATCAAGCAGAGCCAGCTAAAACGTGGCGACGCGGTGTTCTTCAACCGTAATGGCCAGGGCCGGATCGGCCACGTCGGCCTGTACATCGGCGAAGGGCGTTTCATCCACGCCCCACGGACCGGCAAGAACATTCGTATTGACTCGCTGAGCAACAGTTACTGGGCCAAAAGCTACACGACCGCCAAGCGCTTCCACTAACGCTGGACCATCCGTGGCGGCTTGCACAGGGTGTGGCTGCCTGGTTCCAGGTAGGGCATCAGGATTGGCGCCATGCCCTTGAGCACCTGCACCGGCAAGGCCGAGGTAAAGCGGAAGGATTCCGCCGCACGGCCAGGTACGAAGGCGGTGAGGGTGCCGAAGTGGTTTTCGCCGAGGTAGAACACGAAAGTCGCGGTGCGGTTCAGCGAGCGTGAGCCGATCAGCCGCCCGCCGGCACCGAAGCTTTCGATGCGATTGTCGCCGGTACCGGTCTTGCCGCCCATCACCAGCGGGGTGCCGTCGGCCAGTTTGAAGCTGCCCGACACCCGCCGCGCAGTACCGGCGTCGACCACTTGCGAGAGGGCGCCGCGCAGGGCCCGGGCAACTTCCACCGAGAGCACCCGCTGGCCGAGGTCGGGGTCGCTGGTCAGGCGGGTTTCATACGGGGTGTCGGCGGCGAAGTGCAGGGTGTCGATGCGCAGCACCGGCAGGCGTACGCCATCGTTCTGGATGATCCCGATCAGCTCGGCCAGGGCTGCCGGACGGTCGCCGGAGCTGCCGATGGCGGTGGCCAGCGACGGCACCAGGTGGTCGAACGGGTAGCCGACACGTTTCCAGCGCTGATGAATATCGAGGAAGGCTTCGATTTCCACCAGGGTGCGGATACGGCTGTCGCGTGCGCCCTTGTGCCGGCTCTTGAACAGCCAGCCATAGACTTCCTGACGCTCGAAGTGACCGGCCTCAGCCGCCTCCTGGAAGGTGGCGCTGGGGTGCTGGAGCAGGTAGCCAAGCAGCCACAGGTCCAGTGGATGGACCTTGGCGATAAAGCCCTGGTCGGGCAGGTCGTAGGCGCCCGGGCGGTAGGCTTCGTACAGCTCTTGCAGGCGTTTCTCGGTGACGGTGTTCTGCTTGGTCGCCGGGGTCTTGTTCTCGACCCGGTCCTTTTTCAGGTGCGCCTGGACGAACGCGTTGAAAGTCGCCTGGTCAGCCTCGGGAAACAGGTAGCGGTGCACTGCGGCCAGGCGGATCGGGGTGACCCGCAGGCTGTCGAGGAAGGTGTCCAGGCGCTGCTGCGACGTCTTGCGCTGGTACTTTTTCCAGAACCTGCGCATGTAATCGGTGCCTTCCTTGTCGGCAAAGCGTGCCAGGTACTCCTGGCGGCGCGGCTCGGCATCGTCCTTGAGCAGGCTGGCGCTGTTGCCCGGCTGCTGGTAGGTGCTGTAGCGCACCAGGTCGCGCATCAGGCGAATAAACGGCAGGTTGATCGACTCGCGCAAGGCGTCTTTGAGGGTAGGGATACGGCCGTTGTCTTCCTTGCGAAAGTTGTTGAACACATGCAGGCCGCCGCCAGTGAAGAAGGCTTCGCCGGGGCTGGCGGAGTACTTGCGCTCAAGGGCGGCGTTGAGCATGGCGCTGAGGTCGCGGTCCTTGTTCTGGATCAGGTAGTCGATGGCCCAGCGGGTAATGAAGTCCAGTTCCGCCACCGGGACTTTTTTCAGCTCCGCAGCCGGGGTGTTGGCGTACTTGTCGTGCAGTTCGCCGATGATTTCCAGGTAGCTGGTCAGCACCCGCAGCTTGGCGGTCGAGCCCAGCTCGAGCTTGCTGCCTTCGTTGATGTCGAACGGCTGGTCGGTGCTGTCGGTCTGCACCCGCACCCTTGAGCCGTCGGCGGTGCGTTCGAGCAGGGTGAAGCTATAGCGCACCTGGGTGGTACTGGTCGGGGTCAGCAGGCGTTCGCCGAACAGGCCCATTTTTTCCGCAAAGGCCGGGTCGGCGAGGTCCTTGAGGTACTGGCTGACCTGGCCCTGCAAATCCGACTGCAGGGTGCTGGTGGCCGACAGGTCGAGACGGTCGAGGTCGTACAGTGGCCGGCCGAGGGCCGAAGACAGCCGGCTGCGGGCAACGCTGATGCCTTTGTTGGTGACGATTGGCTGAATGGTCGGCTGGGCCACCCAGTCGCGGTAGATGGCCTTGCTGGCCAGGGCGGCGTCCGCCAGCGGCTTGTCGATGATGTTGCTGGCCGCGAGGATGCGGATGTGGCTGTCGGTCAGCAACGCCAGTTCCGCCCGGCCCTTGGACAAAAAGTGCGAGGGCCGGCGTTGAGCGATCATCAGCGACAGCACCTGGCGCAGGGCCAGGCCACGGGCGGCGAGGCTGGCCGGGTCGGTGTCGGTGGACGACAGGGCCTGGTTGACCTGGGCGAAGTCGGCGCCGTACCAGACCCGCAAGCCTTCGGCCATGCCATGTACTTCACCATGCCCGGGAACCGCCGACAGCGGCACGCTATTGAGGTAATCACGGACGATGCGCTGGCGGGCTTCCAGGGTCTGTGGGCCATCCTGATAAGCGCGCACGCTGGCGGAAATCATCTGGCGAATCTTCTCGCTGCCCGAGGCGGTCAGGCCGTCGGGCGAATGCCGGTATTTTTCCAGCTGGGTCGCCAGGGTACTGCCGCCTGCCGACTGGCCGGGCAGGGCCAGGTACTTGGCCACCTGGGTGTAGGCCGCTTTGGCGAAGCGCGGCCAGTCCACGGCGGGGTTGTTCAGTGGGTCGTCGGGGTCGAGCAGGTCGCGGTTCTCGATGAACAGCAGGCTGTGGACGATGACCGGCGGGATCGAGGCGAAGTCGGGGTACAGGTGCTGCGGGTAATGAAACTGGTACAGGGCGTCGCCCTTGCAGTCGGTAATCGACAGGCCTGCCTGAATCTTCTCGGCATAAGGCACGAAAAAGCCATGATCGACGTAGTCCATCAATGCGGGCGAAAAACGCGTCTGTTCATTGATGACGTAGTCCCGCTTGAGCAGGCGCGGCAGGAACTCCCCCAGCGAGCTGTAGCCCAGGCGCTTGTCGAACGGGCCGTCGCCAGGGTAGCGAATGGCATCGCTGGGGCCGGGTTGCATGGAATAACTGAGGGTCGCGGCGAACTGGCTGAATTCTCGCGCCTGCAGGCGCGAAGTGCGCATTTCTTCGGAGGCGGCATAGCCCAGGGCGATCAGGGCGAGCAGCAGCACCAGCCACAAAAGGCGCCACCAAAGACGGCGCTGGCGTGGGCTTTTCGGCAATGGCGAAGGTTCGAGGTGTTCAGAGGGAGCTTCCGTACTGTTCGGTTCCGATTGCCACAATGCGCCCATAGTCTTCAGCCCGGCTACGTATTTTCGTCTTGCTTGCCTGAAGCTTAGACGGTGGCCGGGTTTGGTGAAAAATTTGTAGTCAGTTGCCGGGCATTTCCTAAAAACGTGTCAGAAATGCGCCTTTGGTGGAGCTTGAATTGCCCCGTTTTGGTGCTATGTTAGCCGCCCTGTTTCCTGCAGAGGCTCTAGCACGGGGAATGCCCCTCCGTAGAAGCGGTTTTTGCCGAGAGTTCTCGCCAAATATCGCGCTTTATACAGTGAAATGCCCTGCAGGGGCCTTTCTATACTGCTCGCCCCTTTCGCTCTGCCGGTTTTGCACACCCGGCAGACGGGTCCGCTCACAAGGTGGTGCCCGGCGAGGCAGCGCATCCAGCCTATCGGCGGTGCCAGGCCTGCACGAATGGTCATATCCAATAACAAAATGAGGTTGTATTTCTATGCCAGTCGGCAACCACCCTTCTCATGGTGAGACCGCCCAGGGCGGCCCACTCAAGCGAGAACTCGGCGAACGCCACATTCGCCTGATGGCGCTGGGCGCCTGTATCGGTGTCGGCCTGTTCCTCGGTTCGGCCAAGGCCATCGAAATGGCCGGTCCGGCCATCATGCTGTCGTACATCATTGGCGGTCTGGCGATCCTGGTGATCATGCGCGCCCTTGGCGAGATGGCCGTGCACAACCCGGTAGCCGGCTCGTTCAGCCGCTACGCCCAAGACTACCTCGGCCCGCTGGCGGGTTTTCTTACCGGCTGGAACTACTGGTTCCTGTGGCTGGTGACCTGCGTGGCGGAAATCACCGCGGTGGCCATCTATATGGGCATCTGGTTCCCGGAAGTGCCGCGCTGGATCTGGGCCCTGGCGGCTCTGGGCAGCATGGGCGCGATCAACCTGATCGCGGTCAAGGCCTTCGGTGAGTTCGAGTTCTGGTTCGCCCTGATCAAGATCGTCACCATCATCGCCATGGTCCTGGGCGGCGTCGGCATCATCGCCTTCGGTTTCGGCAACGATGGCGTGGCCATGGGCATCTCCAACCTCTGGAGCAACGGCGGCTTCATGCCCAATGGCGTGACCGGCGTGCTGATGTCGCTGCAGATGGTGATGTTCGCCTACCTGGGCGTCGAGATGATCGGCCTGACCGCCGGTGAAGCGCGCAACCCGCAAAAGACCATTCCCCAGGCCATCGGCTCGGTGTTCTGGCGCATCCTGCTGTTCTACGTCGGCGCCCTGTTCGTGATCCTGTCGATCTACCCGTGGAACGAAATCGGCAGCCAGGGCAGCCCGTTCGTGATGACCTTCGAGCGGCTGGGCATCAAGACTGCTGCCGGTATCATCAACTTCGTGGTGATCACTGCCGCGCTGTCGTCGTGCAACGGCGGCATCTTCAGCACCGGGCGCATGCTCTACAGCCTGGCGCAGAACGGCCAGGCGCCGGCCACCTTTGCCCGCACCTCGAGCAACGGCGTACCGCGCAATGCCTTGCTGCTGTCGATCGCAGCCTTGCTGCTGGGCGTGCTGGCCAACTATCTGGTGCCGGAGAAAGTCTTCGTCTGGGTAACCGCCATTGCCACCTTCGGCGCGATCTGGACCTGGGTGATGATCCTCCTGGCCCAGCTGAAGTTCCGCGCCGGCCTGAGCAACGCCGAGCGCGCTGCCTTGAAGTACCGCATGTGGCTGTGGCCGCTGAGCTCCTACCTGGCGCTGGCGTTCCTGATCCTGGTGGTCGGCCTGATGGCCTACTTCGAGGAAACCCGCGTAGCCCTGTACATCGGCCCGGCGTTCCTGGTGATGCTGACCGTGCTGTACTACGTGTTCAAGCTGTCGCCAAACAGCGTGGAACAGCGCGCGGCAAGTTCGGCGTCCTGATCCTCGCGTAAGTAAAAAAGCCCGTATCCTTGGATACGGGCTTTTTTTGGGCTCACTGTCCCGGGTTGGGATGTTGAGGCTGCGAGTTTATCCATTCAGTGTGGGGCTGCTGCTGGCCCCTTCCGCCTTTACGGCGGCCTACTTTTCTCTTGGGAAAAGGTAGGCAAAACCGCTTGCTCCTGCATACGGCCCTACGCTGCGCTTCGGGTTCCCTCGCTACGGCACCTTCCGGGGCATCGCGGCCTACGACTTGCTACGCAAGTCTACATCTCGCGTCTTCGGCTGCCGCCGAAGGTGCTGCGCACCGCCCCTACAGGCACCTACGCTCGGCCTCCTGAAGTCGCTTTTCGCGGCGCCTGGAAGTACGTGCATGAACATCAAGATCAAGATCAAGACCAAACAAGTTGGTGCTCGTTTTATCAGCGGGCTTGTCCCGCTCCTGCGTCAGCATGGCTTCGCCAACATCTGCTTTCGCAGATACGTCAGTGCAGGCGCCGCCCGTAACTTCGCGACTTCAGTAGGCTGAGTGTAGGTGTCTGGAGGGGGCTGGTGCGTAGCACCCTTCGGCCTAAGCCGAAGTCGCGAGATGTAGACTTGCGTAGCAAGTCGTAGGCCGCGATGCCCCTGGAAGGCACCGTAGCGAAGGAACCCGGAGCGCAGCGTAGGGCCGTATGCTGGAGCGAGCGGTTTTGGTTCCTTTTGCCAAGAACAAAAGGGACCCGCCGTAAGGGCGGAAGGGGCCGACAGCGGCGCCACACCGAATGGATAAGCCCGCAACCCAACCCAAGAATCATAGCCCCCCGGGATTCCGTGAAGAACCTTTTTTTTACCTGCGCGAATCAGGTAGCAACCGCCCGCATCGGCTGGGTCAGGCGCTTGTTGAAGTCCAGCCAGGCGCCGAGCAGGGCCATGATCGCGACGCCCACCAGGGCGGTGAATACCTGCATGGCAAAGGCATCGCCGGCCATGGCATTGATCATGTCCGCCAGCGGCGCCAGCAGCACCCCCAGGCAGAATACTTCAAGCGAATAGCGGCCCATGCGCCCGGTTTGCTGCGCCAGCCAGTTCTGCGTCCAGCCGCTGCCGGGCAGCAGCTTGGCGGTGACGTAGGCCAGGGCCAGGAAGTGCAGCAAGCGCACCGGCGACAGGTCGGTCTTGCTGATCGGGTACAGCAGGTTGTTGAGGCTGGCCGGCATCCACGCATCGTGAATCTCTGGCCAGCGCCAGGACAGGGTAATGATGCCGGCTGTCAGTGAATAGGCGGCAGCTGCCAGGAACAGTGGCTGGCGGCGCAACGGTCGGGTTTGTGCTGGCCGCGCCTGCTGCCCGTACAACGCCGCGGCGCCGCCCAGCACGAACAGGAACTGCCAGGTGACCGGGTTGAAGTACCACACGCCATCGGAAAAATTCGCCAGGTTCCAGCCCATGCCGGGGGCCGCCAGGTACACCGCCATCGATACACCGACCACCGCCAGGGTGTTGCGCATCAGCAGCGGCAGCCCCAGCGCCAGGCCGGCCAGTAGCACGATGTACAGCGGCAGCGGGTCCATCAGGTTGGGTTTGAAGCGCAACAGCAGCTCGTCGGTCAGGGCTTGCTGAGGGTTGGTGACGAAGTGGGTAAGACCCATTTCCTGGACCAGGTCGCGAGTTTCTACATGGCTGTTGGCAAAGAACACGATGCCCATCAGCATCGCCAGCAGGAAGATATGCACCACATACAGCACCCAGGTGCGGCGCAGGATTTTCACGCAGGCGATCAGATAACCGTCGCGCTGCAGCACCTTGCCGTAGGCCAGCACTGCAGCGTAGCCGGCAAGGAAGACGAAAACCTCGGCGGCATCGCTGAAGCCGATGTTACGCAGGGTGATCTGGCCTAAAGGGTTGTGGGGGACGTGATCCCAGAAAATGAAGATCAACGCCAGGCCTCGAAAGAAATCGATGCGCGGGTCGCGTCCGTTAAGCATGGCAGCGGGCTCTTGAACAGTGGGTTTAATAGTGACAGGCAGACGCCGGCAAACACATGCGCCGCACGTCGGGCGGGGGGCAGGGTGGCGGTATTGGCGGGTAATTGCAAAAGTTGCGTATTACCGGATGTCTCGATTGGCGCCTGAACAACGGACCGTTGGTCGTAAAACTCGTGTTGCTGATGTTGCTATCAGTGGACGAATCGCTGACGGCATGGCCTGCTGAGCCCAGGCGCAACGTTCAGCGAGGCGTGACAGGCAATGGCCAACATATGGAAAGGATTTTCCACCTACAGCGTAATTGGCATCGCCAATACCCTGGTTCATTGGCAGCTGTTTTTCGTCCTGCGGGTCGAGTTCGACCTGAGCCAGGCCCTGAGCAACCTGCTGGCGTTTTGTGTTGCCGCGAGCCTTTCCTACTACGTCAATGCGCTCTACACCTTCGCCGTGCCGCCCTCGATCGGCCGCTACCTGCTGTTCATGTTGTGTCTGGGCACGGTCAGCCTGGCGGTGGGTTGGCTGGGCGACCACTGGCGGCTGCACGGGATGATCACGGTAGTGAGTTTTTCCCTGATCAGCCTGACCTGCGGCTTCCTGCTGGCCAAATGGCTGGTGTTTCGCGGGGCCGAGTCATGAACGTCTCGCTGATCGTGCCGGTGTTCAACGAAGAACAGGCGCTCAGACTGTTTTACCAGGCTGTGCGTCAAGAACCCTCATTGCAGGCACACTGCATTGAAATCGTCTTCATCAACGACGGCAGCAGCGACCGCACTGCCGAGGTCGCCCGTTCGCTCGCGCTGGCGGACAGGGACGTGGTGCTGATCAACTTCTCGCGCAACTTCGGTAAGGAACCGGCACTGTTCGCCGGCCTGGAGTACGCCAGCGGTGACGCCGTGGTGCCCATGGATGTTGACCTGCAAGACCCGGTAGCGGTGGTTGCGCAGTTGATCGACGCGTGGCGCGACGGTGCCGACGTGGTCCTGGCCAAGCGTCGGGATCGCTCCAACGATGGTTACCTGAAGCGTCGCAGCGCCTCGCTGTTCTATCGTCTGCTTAACCGTATTGCCTACACCCATATTGAAGAAAACGTCGGCGATTTCCGCCTGATGGACCGCAAGGTGGTGGACGTGATCAAGACCTTGCCCGAGCAGCAGTTGTTCATGAAGGGGGTGCTGTCGTGGGCGGGGTTCAACGTCGCCATCGTTGAATACGACCGCGCGCCGAGGGCGGTGGGGCGCAGCAAGTTCAACGCCTGGCGGCTGTGGAACCTGGCGCTGGACGGCATAACTTCGTTCAGCACCTGGCCTTTGCGCTTGTGGAGCTACGTCGGCGCATGCATCTCGTTGTTGGCGTTGCTGTACGCCGGTTACCTGGTAGTGGACAAGCTACTGTTCGGCAATGAGGTGCCCGGATATCCGTCATTGATGACAGCGATACTGTTTCTGGGCGGGGTGCAACTGATCGGTATCGGCATATTGGGGGAGTACATCGGCCGTATCTACATGGAGGCCAAGCATCGACCCCGGTATGTGGTCAAAGAGATCGTCAGGGCCAATGGCACGAGCTATCGAAAGGGGGCCAAGCGTGTTGGCGAGTGAACGGGTGTTAAGCCCCCAACAGGTGCTGTTGTTTTTTATTGTTCTGTCCCTGGCTTACGTGTTTCCCATTGTTCATGCCGACTACGCCTATGTGGATGACAACTGGCGGGCGTTGCTGCAGGCCCAGGACGCCTGGCGCAATCAAGGCAGAATTCTGCTCGAGTGGCTGTACAAGGTACTGACCTTCAGCCAGGCAACGATCAATATCTTCCCGATGCCCTTGCTGATCAGCATTGTTGCCCTGGCCATGGCCATGGCGCGCCTGACGTTGTGGCTGTTTCCTCGCCCCGGGATTACCAGCTGCCTGGTGATCCTGCCAGTGCTATGCAATCCGTTTTTCCTCGGCAATCTGACCTATCAATACGACGGTCCGGGGATGGTGCTGGCGCTGGTCGCGGTGATCTATGCAATAACCTGCCGGCTTGAACATCGCACTATTCGCACGCTGCTGGCGGCCCTGTTGATTGCCGTAACGCTGAGCCTATATCAACTGAGCATCAGCCTGTTTATTGGCTTGTGCATTGTCGAGTTCATCCGCGGGGTAAGAGACAAGGTTGCGCTCCAGGCAGTGCTGGTGATGCTTGTGGAGCGGCTTGTGCAACTGGTAGTCGGTGGCCTGATGTATTTTCTTACCGCCTACCCACTGGCTGTCGATACCCGCGGCAGCCACCTGCCCGTTGATCAGCAGTGGCTCGGTGTGGTGTGGCAGAAGTTGTGCGTTTCAATGCAGATGCTGGGCTTGCTGATGGCCTCTGCGGGCAATGTGCTGACGCTTGCCCTGCTATTGGGGGCAGGTGCCGGTTTTGTATTGCTCATGGGAAACATTCGCCAGATGCACGGGCGGCCGTCCGCCAGGTTTGGCGTTGCGCTGCTGTACCTGCTCAGCCCGGTGGCCCTGGTCTGGAGTGTGCCGGGCATGATGCTGTTTCTTGTCGAGCCCAACCTTGAGGCTCGAAACTTCATCGGCTTTTCGCCAGTGCTGGTTTTACTGTTGTTGTTCAGTCACGAGTTGCTGGGGCGGGTCTGGCCGGGATTGCGCTGGCTGTTGATCTTGCCAACGCTGTTCATGTTTGCCTTCAGCTATGCCTATGGCCAGGTGATCATCGCCAAGAAAGAACTTGAATCAGCCATGGCGCACTACATTGCCAATGACCTGGTATCACGCAGTGAGCTGCGCGACGTAAACAGGTACAACTACCTGAGGGCACCCGGTGACGGTAACTGGTTGCCCAGAGGACATGGCGCCATCACCCACATGCCGCTACTGAGATACATCCTCAGCGGCTCCAATTCGGTGTTGCATGCGCAGTTTTTTCCCCGGCTGGGGATCAATAATGTCATTGGCGGTGAACGCTCGGACTTTGAGCGGTTGGTGGCGGCAGGGGGCGTGGGCGCGCCGCTGGTGGACAACCGGTTCTATTCGATCTACGTCACCGGTGAGCAGGGCTTCATTGTCATGAAGCCCATCCTGGAAGATGAAAACTACAATCACAACTGGCCCCGCGTCCCCTAGCGTTACCGATCTTCAGGCCGCCGCCACCTCTTGCGGCTCGAAGCTGTCCGCCCGCGCCATCTGCCACATCCGCGAATAGAACTCGCCGTTGACCTCGCCGTTGAGCAATTCACCCGGCTTGAGGAACACATGCATCTGCGAGAACAGCTTGATCTCGGTGGCCGAGATGCGCCGCACCAGGTGCTTGGCTTGCAGTTGCGAGGGGTGATCGAGGCCGGCGGCGGCGAGCATTTCAGCCAGGGCCTTGAGGGTGTTGTGGTGAAAGTTGTGCACCCGCTGGGCCTTGTCGGGCACTACCAGGGCGCGCTGGCGCAGCGGGTCCTGGGTGGCAACGCCAGTCGGGCACTTGTTGGTGTGGCAGCTTTGCGACTGGATGCAGCCGATGGCAAACATGAAGCCGCGCGCCGAGTTGGCCCAGTCGGCGCCGATGGCCAGTACGCTGGCGATGTCGAAGGCGCTGACGATCTTGCCGCTGGCGCCGAGCTTGATCTTGTCGCGCAGGTTCAGGCCCACCAGGGTGTTGTGGACGAACAGCAGGCCTTCGCGCAGTGGCACGCCGATATGGTCGGTAAACTCCACTGGCGCCGCGCCGGTGCCGCCTTCCTTGCCGTCGACGACGATGAAGTCAGGCAGGATGCCGGTTTCCAGCATGGCCTTGGCGATGCCCATGAACTCCCAGGGGTGGCCGAGGCAGAACTTGAAGCCCACCGGTTTGCCACCTGACAGTTCACGCAATTGGGCGATGAACTGCATCATCTCGATCGGGGTAGAGAACGCACTGTGGCGTGACGGCGAGATGCAGTCTTCACCCATCATTACCCCGCGGGTTTCGGCGATTTCGCGGGTGACCTTGTGCTTGGGCAGGATGCCGCCGTGGCCGGGTTTGGCGCCCTGGCTCATCTTGATTTCGATCATCCGCACTTGCGGGTTGCGCGCCTGCTCGGCAAAGCGCTCGGGGTCAAAGCGCCCGTCCGAGGTGCGGCAGCCAAAGTAGCCGCTGCCCAGTTCCCAGGTCAGGTCGCCACCGTGCTCGCGGTGGTAGGGGCTGATGCTGCCTTCACCGGTGTCGTGGGCGAAGTTGCCCAGCTTGGCCCCCTGGTTCAGGGCACGGATGGCGTTGGCGCTGAGTGAGCCGAAGCTCATCGCCGAGATATTGAACACCGACGCCGAGTACGGCTGCGTGCACTGCGGGCCGCCGACGATTACCCGAAAGCTCGACGGGTCGCTGAGCGGCGCCGGGCGCATGGAGTGGCCGATGAACTCGAAACCGGACTGGTACACGTCGATCAGGGTGCCGAAAGGCTTGTCCGAAGCTTCGTTCTTGGCCCGCGCATACACCAGCGAGCGCTGCGCCCGGGAAAACGGCAGGGCATCGCTGTCGGCTTCAAGCAAGTACTGGCGGATTTCCGGGCGAATGCCTTCGACCAGGTAGCGGATATTGCCCAGAATCGGGTAGTTGCGGCGCACCGCGTGACGGCTTTGCAGCAGGTCGCCAAGGCCGATCAGGCTGAGCACGGCGGTCACCAGGGTGAACGGCCACAGCCATTCGTGGTGGAGGAAGGGCAGGCTGACCAGGGTGAACAACACACAGGCAGCGAAGAAGGCGTAGCGGCTGAGAAGTGACAGGCTCATACGGTTTCCTTGCGATGGCACGGTCAGGCTCAGGGCCTGGACAAACCCCGACCTTAGCCCGGTTGGGGTTTCCAGCGCCAGCCCGCAGCGCGCAAGGGCTGCAAGCTTCATCTTGGAATCGAAAATCATTTGTATTTGCGAGTAATTGATATGTTATATTGTATCAGTTCGTATTCGTTCATTTTCCCAAGAGGCTTGGCCATGAAACCCGGCATTCACCCCGACTATCGCCCCGTGCTGTTCCACGACACTGCCGCCGATGTGTACTTCCTGATCGGCTCGACCGTCGACACTGACCGCAGCCACACCCATAGCGACGGCAAAACCTACCCCTACGTGGCCCTGGATGTTTCCAGCGCTTCGCATCCGATCTATACCGGCCAGCAACGCAAGACCACGGTCGAAGGTCGGGTGGCCGGTTTCAACAAGCGCTTTGCCGGGTTCGCCGCGCCGCAGGTCAAGTGACCAGAGCAGCATCGCGGATCAGGCGCTCGCGCCATTCGCCATGCGCCGCCAGTTCATCTTCTGCATTGAACTGGAGCTTGCCGGCAATCAGCGTCGCCACCGGCACACCATCGCGATAAAGCAGGCGATTGCCGCTGACTGCAGGCACCTTGCTGCCCGGCAGCAGGGTGCCGACCAGGTTCAGCGGGTCGCTGGCGCTGATCGCCACCAGGCTGCCATCGAGCGGGCGCCGGCGCACTTCGCGCAGCAGTGCCACGGCCTCGGGCAGGGCGAACTGCTCGCCGGCCAGGCCGCTGATAAAGCGCCCGCCACGGATTTCGCCGCGGGCTTCCAGGCGGTGGTAGCAGCGCAGCAGCTCGCGCCAGCTGGGCAGCCAGTCGGCCTCGCGATCCAGCAAGCGCCAGCACATCACGCCATAGCGGCGCAGCAAGGTGCGGGCGATGTGTTCAAGGTCCTCGTCACGCTTGGCAGTGGGTTTGCGCAACAGCGCCCAGCGCCCGGCGTCTTCCATACCGCCGAACAATGGCCCGCGACCGCGGCGATGGCTACGGCCCTGGCGTTTGCTCGCCGGGGTAATCAGTGCACGCAGGCCGGCAAAGCTGTCGGCGCTGATCAAACCGGCGGCCACCAGCTCTTGCAAGGCGTTTTCCAGTTCGCTGGGCAGCAGGTGGGCGTCGTGCACCAGCTCATCGAAGAACAATGCGCCGTGTTCGCTCAACACCGTGTGTACGCGTTGGGCACGCAGGCCCAGTTCGCTGCTGTCCAGCGCCGGGCTCAGGGCCCGCCACAAGCCCAGGCGGGGGCGTGGCAACAGCACCAGCGGCGTGCTGCGCAGGGTGCTCGCCGCGGCGCTCGGGGCCAGGCGCGCCCAGGCATATTTGCCGGCGCGGCAGGCTTCGTCGAGCCAGCGCGGGCTGTAGTCCTTGAGCCGGGTGGGCAGCAGGTCGCTTTCCCAGGCCGCCGCCGCTGCGGGGTAACCTTCGAACTGATCGAGCACGGCGCTCAGCGCGGCCTGGCCTTGCAGGCGCGAGCCGGGTGTCAGGTGCTGCCAGTCGAACAGAAAGCGGGTGAAGTCCTGCAGGCTGACCGGTTCGATTTCCCGGCGCAGGCGCTTGATGGTGTAGCGATGAATCCGCGCCAGCAGGTGCCGTTCGCACCATTGCAGCGCTTGCTGGCCCGGTTGCTGGTTCGGTTGCTGATTTGGTTGAAAGTAGTACCCGCGCATCACGTAGCCTTCGCCTTCCAGGCGGGCCAGGGCCTGCTCGATGGCGCTGACCGGCAGTTGCAGCGGCGCGGCAATCTGCTCGGTCGTCAGCGGGCCGAAGCCGCTCAGGCGTGCGCGCAGCAGCTCGACCAATGCGGCTTCGGCGTCCATGGCCTGATCAAAGCCGGGCAGGGCGCTGACGTCGGGTGTCAGGGGCGCGTTTGGGTACAGGGCGCGCAGCAGCATCAGGCGTTCGCGGGCCAGCCACAATGCTTGGCCACCGCTCAGTTGCAGGCGGCAGGCGCGGCCTTCATTGCCCAGCGCCGCCAGCCACTCTTGCCAGCCGTCATTGGCCTCGGCTTCGGCCTGGCTGATGCAGGCCAGGCTCATCAGAGCCTCATGCATTTCATCGCTGCGGGTGGGCGTCGGCCACGCCTCGCTTTGTACGGCGGCGATGGCCTGCGGGTCGAGCGCGCCGAGGTCATCGCTGCTTTGCGCCTCGTTCCAGCGGCGATTGAGTACGGCCTGGGTGCGTCGTTCTTCTAGCGGCGCATCATCCAGGAAGGTATAGGGCCGGGCGTTGAGAATGGCCGAGGCCAGCGGCGAAGGCGCGGGCAGGTCACGGGCAATCAGCGTGATCTGGCCGTGTTCGATACGCCGCAGCAGCGCCAGCCAGCCTTCGCTGTCCATGGCTTCGTGCAGGCAGTCGTCGAGGGTCTGCTCGACCAGTGGGTGATCGGGAATCTGCCGCTCGCCGGCGAGGTTTTCCAGGCAGGCAATCTGGTCGGGGAACACTGCGGCTATCAGGTCTTCGCTTTTCATCCGCTGGATTTGCGGCGCCACCTTGCGCCCGCCGACAAAGCGCGGCAGGGCCAGCGCGGTGCCGGCATTCCAGCGCCAGCGCACGCCGAACAGCGGCGCATCGAGCAGGGCCTGGATCAGCACCGCCTCGGCGCTGTTGCTGTGCAGGTAACGCCAGACTTCTTCGAGGGCAAAGCTGTGGCTGGCCGACAGCGACAGGACAATCGCATCTTCGCTGGCCGCCGCCTGCAGCTCGAAGTTGAAGGTACGGCAGAAGCGCTTGCGCAGGGCCAGGCCCCAGGCGCGATTGATGCGGCTGCCGAACGGTGAGTGGATGATCAGCTGGGTGCCGCCGGACTCGTCGAAAAAACGCTCCATCACCAGGGTCTGCTGCGAGGGCAGGGCGCCGAGCACCTGGCGAGTATGGGCCAGGTATTCAAGCAATTGCTCGGCGCTGTCCAGGCCCAGGCTCAGCTCGGTCGTCAGCCAGTCGAGCAGCGGTTGCAACTGGCCGTCGGCAGCGCCCAGGCGCTGGTCGATCTCGCCTTGCAAGCGTGCCACGCCTGCCGACAACTCGTCACTGCGCCCCGGCGCTTCACCGAGCCAGAACGGGATGCTCGGCGGCAGGCCCTTGGCGTCCTCGACCCGCACCCGGCCGCTTTCCACGCGCAGGATGCGGTAAGAGGCGTTGCCCAGCTGGAAGATATCGCCAGCGATGCTTTCCACCGCGAAGTCTTCGTTGACCGTGCCGATGTTCAAGCTCTGCGGTTCGAGCACCACGCTGTAGTCGGCGTTATCGGGGATGGTGCCGCCGCTGGTCAGCGCCGTCAGTTGCGCGCCACGGCGCCCGCGCAGGGTACCGTTGACCGCATCGCGGTGCAGATAGGCGCTGCGGATACCCTGGCGACCATTGAAGCCTTCGCCGAGCATGCGCAGCAGCGCCTGGTAGTGGCCTTGATCCAGCTCGGCGTAGGGCATGGCCCGGCGCAGGCAGTCGAACAACGCCTGTTCATGCCATTCCTGGCTGCTGACTTCGGCGACGATCTGTTGCGCCAATACGTCCAGCGGTGCCTGCGGCACCTGCAGGCGATCGAGCTCGCCGCGCCGTACGCAATCGAGCAACGCTGCGCATTCGATCAGGTCATCGCGCGACAGCGGGAACAGCCGGCCCTTGGGCGTGCCTTCGACCTGGTGCCCGGAGCGCCCGACTCTTTGCAAAAACGCGGCAATCGAGCCGGGCGAGCCGATCTGGCAGACCAGCTCGACCTCACCGATATCGATGCCCAGCTCCAGCGAGGCGGTGGCTACCAGGACCTGCAGCTCACCACGCTTGAGCCGTTGCTCGGCGTCCAGGCGGTACTCCTTGGCCATGCTGCCGTGGTGCGCGGCCACGGCGTCGCGGCCCAGGCGTTCACTCAAATGGCGGGTCAGGCGCTCGGCCAGGCGCCGGGTGTTGACGAACACCAGGGTGGTGCGGTGCTCGCGGGCCAAGGCCGCCAGGCGATCGTAGACCAGGCCCCAGACATCTGTGGCCATCACCGCGCCAAGCGGCACCGGCGGCACTTCCAGGCCCAGGTCGCGGGGGCGGGCATGGCCGATATCGACAATCGCGCACTCGCGCCCCTGGCCCACCAGAAACTGCGCCACGCGCTCGACCGGGCGTTGCGTGGCCGACAGGCCGATGCGTCGCAGCGGCCGCCCGCACAGCGCTTCAAGGCGTTCCAGGCTCAGGGCCAGATGGCTGCCGCGCTTGTTGCCGGCCAGGGCGTGGATTTCGTCGACGATCACCGTGTGCACGCTGGCCAGGCCCTGGCGCCCGGAGGCCGAGCCGAGCAACACATACAGCGATTCGGGGGTGGTCACCAGAATATGCGGCGCCTGGCGGCGCATGGCTGTGCGTTCTTTTTGCGGGGTATCGCCGCTGCGCACCGCCGTGCGGATTTCCAGCGGCGCCAGGCCTTGCTCGGCCAGTACCGCGTTGATCCCGGCCAGCGGCGCCTGCAGGTTGATCTGGATATCGTTGGACAGCGCCTTGAGTGGCGAGACGTAGACCACCTGGGTCTGGTCCGGCAACTGGCCGGCGGCCAGGCCCTGCACGAACAGCTCGTCGAGGATGGCCAGGAAGGCAGTGAGGGTTTTGCCCGAGCCGGTAGGCGCTGCCACCAACAACGATTGCCCGCTGCCGATCAACGGCCAGGCCCGGGCCTGGGCGGCGGTGACCGTCGGGAACTGGCGCTCGAACCAGGTGCGGACCGCGCGGTGGAAGGCGTCCAGTTCCGGGTGCTTGCAGGCGGGTAGGTTCATGGCCTGTTTATGCGGCCAATGGCGCGGGCTTGCAAGGGGCGTTCGTCAGACCGGCCCAGGATTGAAAGGCACCTGCCAACATGTGATCCTTGCGCGCTTTCCTGTTCACGAGCGTCCCATGAGCAAAACCATCCGCATCGCCGCCGCCCTCCTGCTTGACCCGCAAGGCCGTACCCTGCTGGTGCGCAAGCGCGGTACCCAGGCGTTCATGCAGCCGGGCGGCAAGATCGAGGCCGACGAGCAGCCGGTCAGCGCCCTGGCCCGCGAGCTGTTCGAAGAGCTGGGCCTGGCGATCGAGGCGCAGGACGCCGAGTACCTGGGGCAGTTCAGTGCCCCGGCCGCCAACGAGCCGGGTTTTGTCGTCCAGGCCGAGATTTTCAAGGTGCACACCGCCATGCCGGTCGAGCCTGCCGCGGAAATCGAAGAGGTGGTCTGGGTCTCGGCGCGCAAGCAACTGACCCTTGAGCTGGCGCCGTTGACCCGGGACTTGATTCTGCCGCTGTACCGGCAGTTAACTACAGCACCTGCCTGATCTCACTTGCAAAGGAATGCCGATGATCCCCACCCATGAATGGCTGCTGTTTATCGGCGCCGCGCTGCTGATGGTGCTCACCCCCGGGCCGAACATGATCTACCTGATTTCCCGTTCGATCTGCCAGGGCCGCATGGCTGGGGTGACGTCGCTGCTGGGGGTGGTCGGCGGCTTTCTGGTGCACATGACGGCCGCAGCCATTGGCCTGACTGCTTTGTTCATGGCCGTGCCGCTGGCCTACGACCTGCTCAAGTGGGCCGGTGCCGGCTACCTGCTGTGGCTGGCCTGGCAGGCGGTCAAGCCGGGTGCCCGTTCGCCGTTCGAGCCTCGCGAGCTGGCGCCGGACTCACCGCGCAAACTGGTGTTGATGGGTTTTCTGACCAGCGTGCTCAACCCCAAGGTGGCGGTGTTCTACCTCTCGGTGCTGCCACAGTTCGTCTCGCCGGAAAACGGCTCGGTGCTGCTCCAGAGCCTGGCCCTGGGCCTGACCCAGATCGCCGTAAGCTTTTCGGTCAACCTGCTGATCGCATTGTTCGCCGCCGGCATCGCCGGTTGGTTTGTACGCTACCCGCTGTGGCTGATGCTGCAGCGCTACGTGATGGGTTTCGTCCTGGCCGGCCTGGCGTTGCGCCTGGTGCAGGAGCAACGCCGGGCCGTGTAAGGCTCAGCGTACCGCGCTGACGCCATCGAGGGTCGAGAACGAGGTGTCCTTGGCGGTCAGCAGAAAATCGCGCATGTACGGCGCATCGAGCATGTCGCTGCGCACCGCCGCGTAGAGCGTGGCGAACAGGCCTTTCTCGCCCAGGCGCTTGGCCTTCACGTAGCCGCGCGAACTGTACTCGTGCAAGGCCCAGTGCGGCATGCCGCAGACCCCGCGGCCGCTGGCCACCAGTTGCATCATCATCACCGTCAATTCGGCCGTGCGCACCTGCGCGGGCTCGACGTCGGCCGGCTCCAGGAAGCGGGTGAAGATGTCCAGGCGGTCACGCTCTACCGGGTAGGTGATCAGGGTCTCCGTGGCCAGGTCTTCCGGCACCATGTACGGCTTGTGCGCCAACGGGTGCTGGTTGGCCACGGCAAGCATGGCTTCGTAGGTAAACAGCGGCACGTAGGTGATGCCGCTGAGCTCCAGCGGGTCGGAGGTCACCACCAGGTCGAGGTCGCCGCGGGCCAGCGCCGGCAGCGGGGCGAAGGCAAAGCCCGAGGCCAGGTCCAGTTCGACCTCCGGCCAGGCATCGCGGAACTGGTCGATGGTCGGCATCAGCCACTGGAAGCAACTATGGCATTCGATGGCCATGTGCAGGCGCCCGGCAGTGCCGCCGGCCAGGCGGGCGATGTCACGCTCGGCGCCGCGCAACAATGGCAGGGTGGCATCGGCCAGCTGCAGCAGGCGCAGGCCGGCGCTGGTAAAACGCAGCGGCTTGGTCTTGCGCATGAACAGCGGCATGCCCAGGCGCTCCTCGAGCTCCTTGAACTGATGGGACAGTGCCGACTGGGTCAGGTGCAGGCGTTCAGCGGCCTCGACCAGGCTGTCGGCTTCGCGCAAGGCGTGCAGGGTTTTCAGGTGGCGAATTTCCAGCACCGAGGGGCTCCATGAGTAAACTTTGAGATGAACACGAATTTATTGAGTTTGTCTCATGTTGGTCTGGCTGTCGACAATAGCGTCATCTTTTACAGGGAGGACGTTTTCTCATGGCACTGGCCCACAACCTTGGTTTCCCGCGCATCGGCGCTGACCGCGAACTGAAAAAAGCACAAGAAGCCTACTGGAAAGGCGATCTCGATCAGGCCGGCCTTGAAGCCGTTGGCCGCGAACTGCGTGCCCGTCACTGGCAGGTGCAGAAAGACGCCGGGATCGAGCTGCTGCCGGTTGGCGACTTTGCCTGGTACGACCAGGTGCTGACTCACTCGCTGACCTTCGGTGCAATTCCCGAGCGCTTCGCCCAGGTTACCGGTGATAACGGCCTGCCGACCCTCGATACCCTGTTCGCCATGGCCCGTGGCGCCAGCACCTGCTGCGGTGCCAGCCACGGCCAGACGCAATATGCGCAAGAGCTGACCAAGTGGTTCGACACCAACTACCACTACCTGGTCCCGGAATTCAGTGCTGACCAGCGCTTTTTGCTCAGTTGGGAGCAACTGTTCGAAGAAGTCGCCGAAGCCCAGGCCCTCGGCCACGCGGTGAAACCGGTGCTGATCGGCCCGCTGACCTACCTGTGGCTGGGCAAGGCCAAGGGCGGCGAGTTCGACAAGCTCGACCTGCTTGAGCGCCTGCTGCCAGTGTATGGTGAAATCCTCAGCCGCCTGTCGCGCCAGGGTGTGGAGTGGGTGCAGATCGACGAGCCGATCCTTGGCCTGGACCTGCCGCAGGAATGGAAGAACGCCTTCGAACGTGCCTACCACATCCTCCAGTACTCGCCCCTGAAGAAACTGGTCGCCACCTACTTCAGTGGCCTGGAAGACAACCTCGGCCTGGCCGTCGGCCTGCCGGTGGATGGCCTGCACATCGACCTGGTGCGCGCCCCGGAACAACTGCCGGCCGTGCTCGATCGCCTGCCAACCTACAAGGTACTGTCGCTGGGTGTGGTCAACGGCCGCAACGTCTGGCGCTGCGACCTGGACAAGGCCCTGGAGCAGCTGCAACAGGCCCAGCAGCGCTTCGGTGCCAACCTCTGGGTCGCCGGTTCCTGCTCGTTGCTGCACAGTCCCGTGGACCTGTCCCGTGAAGACAAGCTCGATGCCGAGCTGAAAAGCTGGCTGGCCTTCGCCGTGCAAAAGTGTGAAGAGATCGCCGTGCTGGCCAAGGCCCTGGATACCCCGCACTTGCCAGCAGTACAAAACGCCCTGAGCCACAGCCGCGCGGTACAGAAAAGCCGTGCCGAGTCGCCACGCATTCACAAGCCGCAGGTCCAGGCGCGCCTGGCCGCCGTCACCGCTGCCGATAGCCGGCGTCAGTCGGCCTTCGCCCAGCGTATCGAAGCCCAGCGTCAGCGCCTGCAATTGCCGGCGTTCCCGACCACCACCATCGGTTCTTTCCCGCAGACCTCGGCGATCCGCCTGGCGCGTCAGGCCTTTAAGCAGGGCAAGCTCTCGGCCAACGATTACACCGATGCCATGCACAGCGAGATTCGCCATGCCGTGCAGGTCCAGGAGCGCCTGGGCCTGGACGTGCTGGTGCACGGTGAAGCCGAGCGCAATGACATGGTCGAGTACTTTGCCGAGCAACTGGACGGCTATGCCTTCACCCGCTTTGGCTGGGTGCAGAGCTACGGTTCGCGTTGCGTAAAGCCTGCGATCATCTACGGCGACCTCAGCCGTCCGCAGGCCATGACCGTGGCCTGGATCGAATACGCCCAGCGCCTGACCAGCAAGGTCATGAAGGGCATGCTGACGGGCCCGGTGACCATGCTGATGTGGTCGTTCCCGCGCGAAGACGTGTCGCGCAAGGTCCAGGCCGAGCAACTGGCGCTGGCCATTCGTGACGAAGTGCAGGACCTGGAAGCCGCCGGCATCAAGATCGTGCAGATCGACGAAGCCGCGTTCCGTGAAGGTCTGCCGCTGCGCCGGGCGCAATGGCAGCAATACCTGGGTTGGGCGGTGGAAGCCTTCCGCCTGTGCTCAAGCGGCGTGCGCGATGAAACCCAGATCCACACCCACATGTGCTACAGCGAGTTCAACGATGTGATCGAAGCGATCGCGGCCATGGACGCCGACGTCATCACCATCGAGACTTCACGTTCGGACATGGAGTTGTTGGAGGCCTTCGAAGCTTTCGACTACCCCAACGACATCGGCCCGGGCGTCTACGACATCCACTCACCGCGGGTGCCGGACACGGCCGAGATGGTCAAGTTGATGAGCAAGGCGGTCAAGCGCATCCCGGCTGAACGCCTGTGGGTCAATCCGGACTGCGGCCTGAAGACCCGTGCCTGGCCGGAGACTGAAGCGGCACTTATCAACATGGTCGCGGCGGCGCGGCAATTGCGCAGCGAACTGGCGTAGAGCGCGAACCGGGCATCCTGTTCAAGGATGCCCGGTGTGGTTTCAGAAGAGGTTGGCGAAGACACGTTCGGCCAATGGCCGGCCCAGGTCACCTCGCCAGATTTGCACTTCTTCGATCTGGCTGCTTTGCCATTCTGTGCCCAGTTTGCGCTGGGCCGGTATTTTCAAATGGGCTTTGTCGAACTCGGCAAAGCGCGGCTTCTGCTTGTTGTAATGGAAGTGCGCATACCAGAGGGTACGTCGCGGTTGTTGGGTGCGATCATAGATGACGTACTCCTGCAGAAAGTCCGGACGTCCATCGGGGCGTTTTCTTAGTTCCACAAGGCCGCCAACCTTTTCGATCTCCACCACACCCCGTTGATTCTCTAAGTACTCAAGGTGGCCGCCGTTAGGCTGTTTGGTTTGCAGAATTTGCTGGACGCGCAGTTGACGTCCATCGTTCACCAGCTGTCTTGCGGCTTCGCGCAGTTCGTTGATCAAGTCGTCGGTGGGGCTTAGGCGTTCGATTGTGTTGGCGGCAGCATTCAGGTCGTCGGCCCGTTTGAGCATCAAGTCCTCAAGGCTGGCGGGTTCCAGATTTTGAGTGGCATAACCATCTACTTTGTTGCGAAACGCAGAGGATCCGTCGAGAAACTTGCGTGCCTCGGAACGGCTTTGTGAAAGCGACGGTTGACTGGCTGAACCTGCGGACGTGTCGGGGTTTTGCAGGATGAACTTACCGTCGGCGCCTTGAATGTAGATTTCGTCACGGCCATTGATACCCGTGAGCGTGTAGGTGTTGCGCTGTTGTGTGGGAGTACCAATAAGGTAAAGGTCGTCAGTGGTCTGAAACACCCGAGCGCTTGTGGGCTGGTTTTTCGGCACGGTTGGAAGATTTTCGGTGGGTGTATTCAAGTAGCGGCTGTAGTAATTGATGCTGTCGTCGAGGCGACTCTCTAGTACCTTTACAACAGCGGCGTCGAAGTACTCATCATCGCTGATGCTCCAGTAGCGCAGATTGTTCTTGAAGGCTTGAAGTTCATCGACCCCTTGTTTGAGTATTGCACTGCGTTGCGCTCTGCTATGGCTGACCGAAGCAAGCTGGCTCAGGGCATAGAGCATCCGGTCAAGGCGATTGCGCGGTGCTGACAATTTTATCTGAAGATTGGCCCAGCCTAGGTCGAAACCGCTTAGCGGTTTACTGATCAACTCTTTGAGCTGGTCGATTCGCAGGCCGTTGAGCACCACGGGTGTGAGGGTATCGGTCACGCGATCGATGTCGCTGATAAAGTCCCTTCGGTCAATGCCCTGGGTGATTTTGAGTTTCCAGATCCTCATGTTGTCGAGATGGCGTGCCATCAGTTCAAGCGCTTCAAGAATGTTGCGGCGAAGGGGCAGAGCCTGATTTCTCTTCTGCGCCATTTGACGGGCAAGGGTGTAAAAAGCCTCTCCTGCGGTTCCGTCCGCCGCCAGGGTTTGCGGGATTCTCTGGACCAGTCTGTTGACCTCCAGGCCGATGTTCGCTATTTCGGTATTAATAGACTCGATGCGTGTGATGGCGTTGTTCAATCTGAGGTGGTAACGGCTGGTCAGCATTTTCGCTGTGACGCTCATTTGATCTTTTGTTGCCTGGGCATTGGAGCGGGTTGCCAGTGCCAGGAAGTCTTCGTAGGTTGTGTACAGCGCAATTGCGTCCTTGATGTCCTTTTCGAGCTCTTGTTCTGTGACAGCGAGCCCTTGGCGGTGTTTGTCATTGACTCTGCGTGTTTGCAGTTGAAAGGCTTCACCGTCTGACCTTAACTTGTTTAAAAGCCTTTGGTATTGGCGCTGACGTACATCCGTCCATGATATCGGTAGCCGCTCGCGAATCGCCGCCGGCCAGTACGGTGCCAATACATCCGCCAGATGCCCCAGTACCTGGCCGCCGCCTGCACCGCCGCCGCGCAGGTGCACGCCATACAGCGCGAAATGGGTGTCCCACTGGCCGTTTTCATTCAGCGCGATATTTTTCCGCCAGGTCTTGAACTGTGTGCCACGCAGACGCCAGGTGTGTTCCGTCTCCAGCCATTGCACCTGGCAGGGGCGGTCGCCCACCAGGATGAAGTCGCCTTTGGCGTGCTGGTAGATGCCTTTGTACTTGCCGTGGCGCCCCGGCTCGATCCCGGCCAGCGACAACGGCGTCTGGTATTCGTAACCTTCAAAGCGCGACAGGCGTTGGGCGCTGCCGGGCGCAAAGCCCGCCGCCGGGCCTGCTTGCAACAGTTGCAACTGACGCTGGCGGGTCAGCTGACGGGCGCTCAGGGCCTTGAGGGGCAGGCCGGGCGCGAGGTCGATGGCAGCATCGACGAAAGCCAGCAGCACTTGTTGCAGCGCCTCCAGCGCCTTGTACACCTCATCCTGGCGCAATGCGCTGACCAGTCGGGCACTGGCTTCAAAGAAGTCGTAGACGGCGACGACGGTCCCGATTACCGGAATGAAGCCCAGCGCCATCTTGATGTAGTTAAAGATCATGCCGCTCTGGTAGGCGAAGTTTTCCAGCCACAGGTCGCGGTTCGAGCGCGAGGTGGCGCGATGGGCTTCGAGAATGCGGCCACCCTGGGCGTCGAGTAGGTGCTGGGCCAGTGAGGTGGTCGAGGGCCATGTCGTGCCCAGGCCAATAATGCCGTCGAAGCGATGTTTGATGGCCTGGCGCATCCGCGATCGGTGTGCGTCCGGGTTGCCCAGCAAGGCGCGCCCGGCCAGGTAGTCGATTTCGCCGCTCTGCTTGCTCAGGTCATACAGCCCGGAACGGGCCGCTTCCAGGCTGCTGTACTGGCGTACCAGGCGGGTGGGATGCTCGGGTCGGTAGAGTACGGTGATGCCGCTGTTCTGATCGCTGATGAAGGTGACCCCGGACAGCGTAGTGCCGTAGCTGTCGGTGTCTTCGCCGCCTGCGGTCAGCCGGGCAGAAATCAGTTCAATATCATGGCCGTCGGCTTGGTAGGCCGCTTTGCTGTCGGCGTCGATGGCGATATTGAAGATCGTCTGGCCCCTGTCGTCCAGCTCGCCCTTGGCCCTGGCCTGGGCGCTATGCATGATGAGCATCTGGCGGAAAGGTTCACCCAGGCATTGACGCCGATAGGCCCGGGAAAAAGCGCCTTCGTGAGTGCCCCGATACGCCTCGGTGATCTTGTTTTCGTATTGCTGGGCCAGGTCAAGGTCGGTGGCCAAGCCGCTCAGGTAGGTTTTGTCGATGCTGTCCTTGAGCTGTTGAACAAGCGCCTGATTCGATGTGTTGAGCTTCAGCTTGAGAAAACTCAGACGCTCTTTCATGGCCTCGTCGATGTTGTCCAGCAACAAGGCATCCAGCGTCAGGTCGACCCATTTGTTGCTGGCCTTGAGCGTCGGCTTGGTGGCAATGCCCTGGGGGCTGGTGCTGTCAACCACAATGGGCACCCACGAGGTGCTCTCTGGCAGGTAGAGGGTGATGGGGCTGTCGTCGTAGCCAGGGAAGTCCTGCTTCAGGCGTTGGCTGATGAGCTGGCGGCAGAACAGTTCGCGGTGGGGCAGGTCGCGGGCGACCAGGGCCTGGGCCCGGTGCATGGCCGCGATGAAGCCGAGGGTGCCGGCCTTGAGCATCGCGCGATCGCTGGCCGACAACTTGTCCAGCCAGTTCAGGGGAGCGCCCGTCAACGTGGCACTGGTTTCCTGTTCCTGGATCAGGTTGAACGCGTACTCGCGCGCGGCGTGGCGGGGGACCTGCAGGCGCCGGGCCAGTGCTTCTTTCACCGCCGCGGGCGCCTCCTCGGTGGTCAGCGCAGTCTTGGCCTGGCTTAAATGGTGGGCCAGAACCACGGCCAGGACATCGCCGGTCACCGGGCTCAGGCTCAGTGACTGCTCGCTCTGATCGTTGATGGCGAAGCAGCGGGTCAGTTCCGCTTGGTTGGCGCAGCGTAGCAGCCCGCCGGCTTCACCCGGCCAGTACAGCAGCAGGCTCTGCGGGTTGTCACCGTCCTGCAGGGTCACGACCAGGCAATCATTGAGGGTGGTGCTGGTAGAGATTTGGACGCCATTGTCCATCGACGTTGTGTTGAGCACTGGATGCGCCGCGACAATACTGGAGCCCAGGCGCGGGAAGGTGTCGGGTTGATCGAGAAGGCTTTCGAGCCACCTCAATTCTTCGTTATCGATTTGCCCCAGCAGGTTCTGAAAGCGCGCGTGGGCGCGCAAGCCGTGGTAATGCGCCTGGAGCAGCGCAGCATTGGCGGCGGGGGATTGCTCCTGGTGCCAGGTGTCGGCCTTCAGTTGCTGCTCAATGGCCTGTTCCGCTTGTTGGCAGGCATCGCCAAGAGTTTGCTGATGATCCTTGAGCGCTTGCAGATCGGTTTCGGCAATGCTGGCCATCAGTGCCCGCTGGGTGTTGATCTGTTGCAGGCGGATGGAATAAGGGATGTCGAGGTTCAAGCTGCCAAAGTCGTAGAGCGAACGCTGCGAGGCGTCTTCGCTGTCGGTTGATTCAAGGGCAGGCGGCAGGCTGAAGATGCTTGAACTGCGCTGCTGAGTATCGACCCAGTGGACCATCGACAGCGCAAGTTCGCCAAACTGGCGAATATCTTCGCCGGGCTTGAAGTCCAGCGCGCTCAAACGCTCATTGAGCAGGCTGTTGAACAGCGGGCTGAAACCGCCTGAAAGGCTGCCGTGGCTTTCATAGCTGACGCTGGAGACCGTGGCGCCAATGGCCGCCTCCAGGTCCGCCTGGGACGCGTGGGTACTGAAGCCGCTGTCGGGGCGATACAGCATCAGCTGTGGTTCGTCTTCGATTTTGAACAGCAGCGCTCCTGGCATTGCCTGTCCGTCTATCGCGACGGTCTGGATCTCGATACCTTGCTGGCTTTGCCATTCAGGGTTGTCGAGCACCTCTTGGACCGCGCGCTGCTGTTGCCTATCGAATTTGCCGGTTGCCAGCGCCACATCCCAACTGGCCTTGAAAATATCCAGGTACTGGTACTGGTGCTGGGCATGGGTACGGCGGCTGACGACGGTATCGGCGGCCCGCGCTTGCCAGTAGCGATCCCACTGGCGTCGGACCGCTGCGGGAAGGTCCAGTTGCGCAAGCCTGGCGAGCAGTTGTGTGGGTGTCAGGCGCAAGGTCGGATGATCGGGGCCCTGAGCGGTCACCTGGGCGTGCTGGTCAAGATCAGCGGGCGGCTGGGGATACTGGCGCGTGTGTAGCGCCAGGGCGACCAGGCTGACATCGCTGTCGTGTGCATCGGAGATACGGAATCGCAGGGCAGTGCTCAGTGGATCGACACCCAGCTGTTCGCGTACTACGTCCTGTAGTGTCTGGTAAACGCCGGGTGCTTGTGCAAGCAAGGTGGTGAAAGTATCGCGGTGGTCTTTCCAGCGTTTGCTGGCATCTGCCAGCAACGCAGTGTCGTGGTTTATGACTGAAATGAAATCCACAGGAGAGTGAGGGGCGGGGACTTCTGGCAAATCGCTCATGGCGGTATCCCAAACGTGAAGTTATGGCCGGAAATGGCGTTCACATTGGGCGCGAGGCGTTGCCGCTAGATGCGGTACATAGGTACTGCGGATAACCGTCGGGCGACATTCATCAAACTGTCACGCAACTGTGGCAGCGCGCTTGAACGAATTTCATCAGACTCGCGCTCTACTGGGGATTTGCATTCTGGTGTTTCGCTCATGCGGGCTTTGGTTTTTTTTCTGGCGCTGATGTGCGCCATTCCTTCTTTTGCAGCGTCGCGTTGCGACGTCAACGTGCCCACTGAACGGGTCGAGCTGGCGCAGGTCAGCCTGGCTTACCAGAGCATCGGGCGTGATTCGGACCCGGTCTTGCTGCTGGTCATGGGCCTGGGCGGGCAACTGATCCACTGGCCCGATGAAGTGGTGGTGGCCCTGTGTCAGCAGGGCTTTCGGGTGATCCGCTACGATAACCGCGATGTCGGCCTGTCCAGCTGGAACCAGGCGCCAGACGACGCCAACCTGACCTTCGAAGTACTGCGCTACAAGCTGGGTTTGCCGGTGGCCGCGCCTTACACCCTGAGCGACATGGCCGAAGACGGCCTGGGGTTGATGGATGCCCTGCAGGTCGAGCGCTTTCATGTCCTGGGCGTGAGCATGGGCGGCATGATCGCCCAGCATCTGGCGGCGCTGGCACCGCAGCGGGTCGAGAGCCTGACCCTGATCATGTCCAGTTCCGGTGCCCAGGGCCTGCCGGCACCAAGCCCGGCGCTGGTGCAGTTGCTGGCCAGGCGCGGTGCGCCGAATCGCGAGGTGGCGCTTGAACAGCAGGCCGACTTGCTGGCCGCCTTAGGCAGCCCCGAGGTCAAGGATGATCGTCAGGCGCTGCTTGAGCAGGCAGCGATAGCCTACGACCGCGCCTTCAACCCCGAAGGGGTCAAGCGCCAGATCATGGCGATCCTCGCCGAACAGAGCCGGGTTGAGCTGCTCAACAACCTGCGCCTGCCGACCCTGGTGGTGCATGGCACCGCCGACCCGCTGCTGCCGGTGATGCATGGCGTACACCTGGCCGCGCACATCAAGGGCAGCCAGCTACGCCTGATTCCAGGGTTGGCGCATCGCTTTCAGGAGCAGTTCAAAGGGCCGTTGCTGGGTGCGGTGTTGCCGTATCTGAACACGCAGCGCCTGGCCGATACCCATGTGGCGGTGTATTGAGACTGCTGCTGCCCTGAACAGGTCAATGCAACCTGACCCAGACACTCACCAGCACCGTCGCCGCCACCAGCCAGGCCAGGGTCGCCAGGGCCAGCGAAGTTTCCAGGCGCAGGCGCTCGACCAGCAGGTACAGCGTCGCCAGGTAAACGAAGTAGGGGATGATCGACCACGCACTGAACAGGATGGTGGTCTTCAGGTCCTCCAGTGAACGCCCCTTGCCGACGATGTAGTGGGCGATCAGGGCGAAGGTCGGGAACAACGGCACCAGGCCGGCTATGTAGTAGTTGCGGGTCTTGGCCAGGGCGGCAAGGATCACCACCACGGCCGCACCCAGGCAGGCTTTGAGGATCAGGTCCACGTTTTGTTCCGTTTCTGCGGCCGGTCAGCCCAGGCCATACTTTTTCACTTTGTCGAACAGCGTGGTCTTGGCCATGCCCAGCTCCTGGCTGGCCTGGCTGAGGTTGCCGCCGGTACGTTGCAGGGCATCGCCGAGCAGGTTGCGCTCGAAGGCCTCGACCGCTTCGGCAAAACCCAGGCCCTGGTTGGCGCTGGTACCGGCCTTTTTGAATGCCGGCAAACCCAGGGCATAGCGCTCGGCGACGTTGCGCAGTTCGCGCACGTTGCCTGGCCAGTCGTGGGCCATCAGCCGCGACAGGGTCTGGCTGTCCAGTTGCGGGACTTCCCGGTCGAAGCGCAATGACGACTGCTGCAGGAAGTGTTCGAACAACTGCAGGATGTCTTCGCGGCGTTCGCGCAGCGGCGGCAGTTCCAGGGTCACCACGTTCAGGCGGTAATACAGGTCGCTGCGAAACTGCCCGCTCTGGCCCAGGGCGTCGAGGTCGGACTTGGTCGCGGCGATCACCCGGCAATCGACGGCGATGCTCTGGTTCGAGCCCAGGCGTTCCAGGGTGCGCTCCTGCAGCACGCGCAGCAGCTTGATCTGCAGGTTCAGCGGCATGCTTTCGACTTCGTCGAGGAACAGCGTGCCACCGTTGGCGTGCTCGATCTTGCCGATCCGGCGCTTGCCGGCGCCGGTAAAGGCGTTGGCTTCGTGGCCGAAAATCTCGCTTTCGAACAGGTTCTCCGGCAGGCCGCCGCAGTTCAGGGCCACGAACGGCGCGCCCTGTCGGCGGCTGAAATCATGCAGGCAACGGGCGACCAGTTCCTTGCCGGTGCCGGTCTCGCCCTCGATCAACACGTTGGCCGAGGTATCGGCGACGTTGGCGATCAGTTCACGCAGGTTCTGCATGGCCGGCGAGCGGCCGATGATTCGCCCTTCAAGGGTACTCTGCCCAGCCAGTTGCCGGCGCAGGGCAAACACTTCGCGGGACAGCCCGCGCTGCTCCAGGGCACGGCGCACCACTTCGACCAGGCGCTCCGGGGCGAAGGGTTTTTCCATGAAGTCGTAGGCGCCGTTGCGCATGGCGCCGACCGCCATGTCGATATCGCCGTGACCGGTGATCAGCACCACCGGCAGGCTGCGGTCGCGGGCCTTGAGGCGGCTGAGCAGTTCCAGGCCATCGATGCCGGGCAGGCGGATGTCGCTGACAACGATGCCGGCAAAGTCATCGCCGATGCGCTGCAGGGCCTCTTCGGCGCTGCCAACGCCTTCGCAGGCAATGTCTTCCAGGGCCAGCGCCTGCTGGCAGCCGAGCAGCACATGCGGGTCGTCTTCGACGATCAGGACAGTTAGGGGCGCTTGGTTCATAGGGACTCGGCTGATTCTGTGGGGGCATTGACCAGCGGCAGGCCGAGCACGAACGCAGTACCGCCGCTGGCGGGGTGTTCGACGCTGAGGCTGCCCTTGGCGGCGGCGGCGAGGCTGGCAGACAGGGTCAGGCCCAGGCCCAGGCCGTGCTCTCCCGGTTTGGTGGTGAAAAACGGTTCGAACAGGTGCTTGCGTGCTTCGTCATCGATACCGTGACCGTTGTCGCGTACGCGCAGGCGGTACTTGTCGCCCTGCAGCTCGCCTTCCAGCCACAGCTGCGGCATCGGTTGCGCGGCCATGGCATCGAGGGCGTTGCCGATCAGGTTGACCAGAATCTGCTCCAGGCGGGTCTGGTCAATGGCCAGCTTCTGGTCTTCGTAGTTGCTGTGCAACTGCAGGTGACAGCCGGCGATGCGGTTGCCCAGCACTTGCAGGCTGGCCTCGACGGCCTTGCCCAGCGAGGCCTTGCCGCTGTCTTCGCCACGGCGGGCGAAGGAGCGCAGGCTGGCGGTGATGCGGCCCATGCGGTCAATCAGGTCGTTCATGGTGCGCAGGTTGGTGCTGACGGTTTCCAGCGCGCCGCGTTCGAGGAAGCGCACGCTGTTGCCCGACAAAGTGCGCAGGGCCGCCAGCGGCTGGTTCAGTTCGTGGGCGATGCTGGTCGACATCTGGCCGATGGCGGCCAGCTTGCCGGCCTGGACCAACTCGTCCTGGGCGTGGCGCAGGGTCTGCTCGGCATGCCGGCGTTCGCGGATCTGGCCCTTGAGGCGTTCATTGCTGGCGCGCAGGTCGGCGGTGCGTTCGGCGATCTTGCGCTCCAGCTGGCTGTTGGCTTCTTCCAGCGCTTCACGGGCGGCCAGGCGCGTGGCGATCACCTTGCGCCGTTCGTTCCAGGCAATCAGCAGGATCGCCAGCAGGGCAAAGGCGACGCCGACCAGGATGCCCTGGACCATGGATTCGCGGCGCAGATCCTGCAGCGGCGTGAGCAGGGTGAAGTGCCAGGGGGTGTCGCTCAGGCGCCGGGTTTGCGCCAGGTACGCCACTTCGCGGCGGCCATCGCCGAGTTCGGCATTGGCCGGGAAGCTCAGCTTCTCGACGCCGTCGGCGATTTTCTCCCGCGACAGCGGCTCCAGTTCATTCAGCGGCCACCAGTAGTACTGCAGGCTGCGCGCCAGGCGTTCCTTGATTTCCGGGGTCAGCGGGCGCACCGACTTGAGCCGCCGTGCCGGGTCGCTGGAAAGGATGATGATGCCGTTCTCGTCGCTGACGAACGCCTCCAGGCGAGCCCGTTGCCAGCGCTCTTCCATGGCCTCAAGGCGCACCTTGATCACCGCCACGCCGATGATCTTGCCGTGTTCTTCCAGGCCGTGGGCGAGGAAATAACCCGGCTCCCCGGTGGTGCTGCCGATGCCATAAAAGCGCCCCGGCTGGCCGCGCACGGCGTCCTGGAAATAGGCGCGGAACGACAGGTCTTCGCCGAGGAAGCTATCGACATCGCGCCAGTTGCTGGTGGCCTGGACCCGGCCGCTGGTGTCGAGGACGAAGATCGCCCGGCTGCGACTGCGGCGGTTCAGGCCTTCAAGGTATTCGTTGACCGCCTGGCGGTGTTCGCCATCGGCTTCGGTGAGCAGGCTGGAAACGCTGTTTTCAAGCTCCAGCAGGCTTGGCAGGTAGGTGTACTTGCTGATCTCGCTCTCGACCGCGCGCGCGTGCAGCTCGAGCTGTCGCTCGCCGTTTTCGCTCAAGGTGCGGATGCCGTTGTGTTCGCTGATCATGAAGCCGGCCACGCCGAGGCCGATCATCAGCAGGATGATCAGTGGCGGTAACAGCAGCTGGCGAATCAGACGGGGTTTCACGGCAAGGGCAGGCTTGGCAGGGCGAAAGAGCGTAGGGTCGCATTTCATCACAGTAGCCTTGGTACGGCCAGCACGCTCTGCCGGCGTACACCGGACAGAGCGTGATGATCACCTCAGTGTTGCAGGATCTTGCTGAGGAAGTGCTGGGTACGCTCGTCGCGCACGCTCTGGTCACCAAAGAACTCTTCCTTGGTGCAGTCTTCGATGATGTTGCCCTTGTCCATGAAGATCACCCGGTTGGCGACCTTGCGGGCAAAGCCCATTTCATGGGTCACGCACATCATGGTCATGCCTTCGTTGGCCAGCTGGACCATGACGTCGAGTACTTCGCTGACCATTTCCGGGTCCAGTGCCGAGGTCGGTTCGTCGAACAGCATGACGATCGGGTCCATGGCCAGGGCGCGGGCAATCGCCACGCGCTGTTGCTGACCACCGGAGAGCTGGCCCGGGTGCTTGTGGGCATGCGCCGAGAGGCCGACCCGCTCAAGCAGTTGCAGGCCCTTCTTGGTGGCTTCTTCCTTGCTGCGGCCGAGCACCTTGATCTGCGCGATGGTCAGGTTTTCGGTGATGGTCAGGTGCGGGAACAGCTCGAAGTGCTGGAACACCATGCCGACCCGCGAACGCAGCTTGGGCAGGTTGGTCTTGGGGTCGGCGATCGAGGTGCCGTCGACCACGATGTCACCCTTCTGGAAGGGTTCCAGGGCGTTGACGCACTTGATCAGGGTCGATTTGCCCGAGCCCGACGGACCGCAGACGACAACCACCTCGCCTTTCTTGACCTCGGTGTTGCAGTCGGTCAGAACCTGGAAGTCCCCGTACCACTTGTTGACGTTCTTGATGGAGATCATACGGTTATCCTTTTCTGCAGACGCTTGACCAGGAAGGAAGCGGAGAAGCTGATGACGAAGTACACGGCGCCGGCAAACACCAGGAACTCGTTGGAGCGCCCGATGATGTCGCCACTGGCCCGTGCCGAGTTGAGGAAGTCGACCAGGCCGACGGTATAGACCAGCGAGGTGTCCTGGAACAGGATGATGCTCTGCTGCAGCAGCAGCGGGGTCATCTTGCGAAACGCCTGGGGCAGGATGATCAAGCGCATGGTCTGGCCGTAGGTCATACCCAGGGCCTGGGCGGCGCCCATCTGGCCCTTGGCGATCGACTGCACGCCGGCGCGGACGATTTCACAGAAATACGCCGCCTCGAACATCATGAACGCCACGACGCAGGAGGTGAACGCCCCGATCGGGGTGTCTTCGCCAGTGATCCAGCGCAGCACGAACGGTACCGCCAGGTAGAACCAGGTGATCACCAGCAGCAGCGGGATGGAGCGAAAGTAGTTGACGTAGGCGCCGGCCACGTTCGACAGCAGCTTGTTCGACGACAGGCGCATCAGGGCCAGGATGGTGCCCAGCACGATACCGCCGACAACGCCCATGACCATCAGCTGCAGGGTCATGAGCATGCCGTTCCACAGGCCCGGCAGGGCAGGAATGATTCCACTGAAGTCCATTATTTACCCCCCACGGAGATCAGGCCGGGCACGGCGACTTTCTTCTCGACCAGGCGCATCAGCAACATCAGGCCCATGTTCAGGGTGAAGTAGATCAGGGTCGCCAGGGTGAAGGCTTCAAACAGGTTGGCCGAGAACTCGGCGGTCTGTTTGGTTTGCGCCAGCAGCTCCATCAGGCCGATCAGCGAGGCCACCGAGGAGTTCTTGAACACGTTCAGAAATTCCGAGGTCAGCGGCGGAATGATGATCCGGTAGGCTTGCGGCAGCAGCACGTTCCAGTACACCTGCGGCAGGCTGAAGCCCATGGCGCGGGCGGCGGCTTCCTGGCCGCGGGGCAGCGCCTGAATGCCGGTACGCACCTGCTCGCAAACACGGGCGGCAGTGAACAGGCCCAGGCAGACGATCACGCTGATCAACGCCGAGGTGGTCGGGTTGAGGTCCTGCTTGTACCACTCCTGCAGGTTCTCTGGCAGCAGGTCGGGCACCAGGAAGTACCAGATGAACAGCTGCACCAGCAGCGGTACGTTACGAAAGAGTTCCACGTAGGCGGTGGCAATGCCCGACACCAGACGGTTTGGCACGGTACGCATGACGCCGAGTATCGAACCCAGCAGCAAGGCAATGATCCAGGCGGCAATGGCAATGGCGATGGTCCAGCCCAGGCCGGTGATGTACCAGTCCAGATAGGTTTCGCTGCCCACGCCAGTGGACTTGAAGAATACGCCCCAGTCCCAGTTGTAATTCATCGGGATCTCCCCTCAGATCAGTTTTTCACGGGCACCTTCGAGCATCCGGGGGTGCGCGAGGCACCCTCGGATGAAAGGTTAGACACTAACTAGCTGGGGATCAGGACTTCTTTTCGTCTGCAGCTTTGTCGGTTGGTTCGGCGATCAGCTTCTTGAGTTCGTCGCTCATCGGGAACTGCAGGTTCAGGCCTTTAGGTGGCACTGGCTGGTTGAACCACTTGTCGTAGATCTTGTTGATCTCGCCCGACTTGTAGAGGGCGACGATGGCATCGTCGACGGCTTTCTTGAACGCAGGATCGTCCTTGCGGACCATGCAGCCGTAGATTTCATAGGACTGCGGGGTGCCGACAATTGCCCAGCCCTTCGGGTTCTTGGCCTTGGCCATTTCACCGGCGAGCAGTGCGTCGTCCATCATGAAAGCCACGGCACGGCCGGATTCAAGCATCTGGAACGACTCGCCATGATCTTTGGCCGAGATGACGTTCATCTTCATCTGCTTGTCGGCGTTCATGGCCTTGAGGATGCGCTCGGAAGTGGTACCGGCGGTGGTAACCACGTTCTTGCCGGCCAGGTCCGCGAAGTCTTTGTACTTGGCGTTTTCCGGCTTGCCGTCTTCTGCTTTGGTCAGCAGGCGGGTGCCCACCTCGAAGATACCGACCGAGAAGTCGACCTGCTGCTGGCGCTCGACGTTGTTGGTGGTCGAGCCGCACTCGACGTCAACGGTGCCGTTCTGGACCAGCGGGATACGGGTCTGGGAGGTGACGAGGTTGTATTTGACCTTCAGGTCCGGCTTGTTCAGGTCCTTTTTCAGGGCCTCGACGATTGCCAGCTGGATGTCATGGGAATAACCGACGGGTTTGCCCGAAGCGTCGGCGATGTAGGAGAACGGAATGGAAGCGTCGCGGTGCCCCAGGGTAATGGTGCCCGAGTCGTTGATCTTTTTCAGGGTGCCGGTCAGTTCGGCAGCGAAGGCTGGCGCGCTGATCAAAGCGGCCGCAACAGCGGCGCCCAACAGATGGGGAACGATACGCATCAAAATTTCCTCGACGTTGTTTTTTTTATGGAGCCGTTGGCCGGCTCTTTCGTTCAGCGAACACTGCAGTGAAGCGTTTTGCGCATTCGGGTACTGAGTGTAGAGCATGACTCGTGCCAAGCCCTGATTTCGATCATAACGCCATGAAAAATCGGGGGATTAATCTTTTTTGACGGTTTGCGGAAGGTAGGATTCGTCCGGATGGCCGAATGAGGTGGTGTTTAGTGTTCGGAAATCCGAATGGATGAGTTCATCGCGAGGCTTTGCCCCGCGATGATGTTCAGCGATCAGGCCGCCTGAACCCGCGCGCGGTTCAGTTCCAGGCGCTGCAGGTAATCCTGCAACGCCTGCTGTTCGGCGGCGGTAGTGAACAGCCCCAGCTTGCTCCGGCGCCAGAGGATGTCGTCGGCATTCACCGCCCATTCCTCGCTGCACAGGTAATCCACCTCGCGGGTGAACAAGCCGCCGCCAATCGCCTCACCCAGGTCTTGCGGGCCCTGTACGCCTTCGAGCAGGCGCCAGACGCGGCTGCCGTAGGTGCGCGCCCAGCGCTTGGCGATTTCCGCCGGCAACCAGCCACAGCGGGCCAGGATGGCATCCACCAGTGCCTGCGGGGTGCTCATGTCTTCACCGCCCGGCAGGGGAGCGCTGGCGGTCCAGCTGCCGCGCATCTGGGTGAAGAACGGTGCCAGTTCGCTCATGGCCGACTCGGCCAGTTTGCGGTAGGTGGTCAGCTTGCCGCCGAACACCGACAGCAGCGGTGCTTCACCGGCGCTGGCCGACAGCGCCAGGGTGTAGTCGCGGGTAACGGCCGACGGGTTGTCGGATTCGTCGTTGCACAGTGGGCGAACACCGGCATAGGTGTGGAGGATATCGGCGCGGCTGAGCTGGTGGTTGAAGTGCTCGTTGACCACTTTCAGCAGGTAATCGGTCTCGCCCTCGGTGATTGCCACTTTGGCCGGGTCGCCGGTGTACTCGCGGTCGGTGGTGCCGATCAGGGTGAAGCGTTCGAGGTACGGAATGGCGAAGACGATGCGCTGGTCTTCGTTCTGCAGGATGTAGGCATGTTCGCCGTCGTACAGCTTCGGCACGATCAGGTGGCTGCCCTGGATCAGGCGGATGCCGTACGGTGCATCGAGCTTGAGGTCGTCCTCGATGAACTTGGCCACCCAAGGGCCTGCGGCATTGACCAGCGCGCGGGCCTTGATCGACTGCTGGCTGCCATCGGCGTTTTCCAGTTGCACGTTCCACACCCCATCGACCCGGCGGGCGCTGATGCAGCGCGTGCGGGTCCGGATGTCGGCGCCTTTTTCGCGGGCGGCCATGGCGTTGAGCACCACCAGGCGGGCGTCATCGACGGCGCAGTCGGCATATTCGAAGCCACGGGTAATCGCCGGTTTGAGCGGGTTGCCCGGGCCAAAACGCAGGCTGCGCGACGCACCGAGCTGCTTGCGCTTGCCCAGGTTGTCGTAGAGGAACAGGCCGGCGCGGATCATCCAGGCCGGGCGCAGGTGTGGGCGGTGCGGCAGCACGAAGCGCATCGGCTTGACGATGTGCGGCGCCTTGGCCAACAGCACTTCGCGCTCGGCCAGAGCCTCACGCACCAGGCGGAATTCGTAATGCTCGAGGTAGCGCAGGCCGCCGTGGATCAGCTTGCTGCTTGCCGAGGAGGTATGGCTGGCCAGGTCGTCCTTTTCGCAAAGGAACACCGAAAGACCGCGTCCGGCTGCATCGGCGGCAATCCCCACACCGTTGATGCCACCGCCGATTACAGCGAGGTCATAGATTTCGGCAAGGGCGGGCGATGGCAAGCTGGATTGGGACACGGGTGGCCTCCTGAAGGTCTTTCCGACATCGAATCTGAACATTAATGTTCACTTTCGAAAATACTAGCGCAACAGAATGCGGCTCGCCAGTCACTTCCCATAGAAAATACTGATCAGATGACAAATAAATGAAAAATAACGAACATTCGAGCTGCCACCGTTGCGGTGGCAGCGTGCGCCGGCTCAGACCACTTCGAGGCGGATCTTGTACTGGTTGAGCAATTGGCTGAGGGCGGGGACCGGCGCCTGGTCGGTCACCAGGCAGTCGATCAGGCTGATCGAGCCCAGGCGCACCATGGCATTACGGCCGAACTTGCTCGAGTCGGCGGCCAGGATCACCTGGCGGGCATTGGCGATGATCGCCTGGGAGACACGCACTTCCTGGTAGTCGAAATCCAGCAGGCTGCCGTCCTCGTCGATGCCGCTGATACCGACCAGGGCGAAATCGACCTTGAACTGGTTGATGAAGTCGACACTGGCCTGGCCGACCACGCCGCCGTCACGGCGCACGTTGCCGCCGGCCAGCAACACTTCGAAATCGTCCTTGGCACTGAGGATCGACGCCACGTGCAGGTTGTTGGTGATGATTTTCAGGTGGTTGTGGTTGAGCAGGGCGCGGGCGATGGATTCGGTGGTGGTACCGATGTTGATGAACAGCGAAGCGTGGTCGGGAATCTGCGCGGCAATCGCTTCGGCGATGCGCTGCTTTTCATCGCGCATCTGATCGGCGCGCATGGCATAGGCGGTATTTTCGATGCTGGAATCGTAGGCCGCGCCCCCGTGGTAGCGGCGCAGCAGGTTGACCTCCGCCAGCTGGTTGATATCACGGCGGATGGTTTGCGGGGTGACGACGAACAGCTGCGCCATTTCTTCGATACTGACATAACCGCGTTCGCGGACCAGTTCGAGGATTTGTTGTTGGCGAGGGGGCAGATTCATGGGCGGTCCTTTGGGGCAGCCGGGCAAATTGCGCCATGAAAACAGCTCAAGCTACAAGCTGCAAGCCACAAGATGATTCGCGTCTTACGCACTTGCAGCTTGTAGCTTACAGCTTGCGTCTACTGCCTACTCTTCGTGCGGTTCCCAGTCGCGGGTGCGATCCACGGCCTTCAGCCAGCCGGCATACAGCTTCTCTTTGGCCACTTCGTCCAGTTGCGGAGTGAACTCGCGCTCGATGATCGCCTTGCCGCGCAGTTCATCCAGGCCGCTCCAGAAACCGCAGGCCAGGCCCGCCAGGTAGGCGGCGCCGAGGGCGGTGGTTTCGCGCATTTGCGGGCGCTCGACACAAGTGCCGAGGATGTCGGCCTGGAACTGCATGAGGAAATTGTTGGCGACAGCGCCGCCGTCAACCCGCAGTTCGCTCAGGCGCTGGCCGCAATCCTGCTGCATGGCGTCGAGCACGTCGCGGGTCTGGTAGGCGATCGACTCCAGCGCCGCGCGGATGATGTGATCGACCTTGACCCCGCGGGTCAGGCCGAACAGCGCGCCGCGGGCGTACGGGTCCCAGTACGGTGCGCCGAGGCCGGTGAAGGCCGGCACCAGGTATACGCCGTTGCTGTCCTTGACCTTGCTGGCGAAGTACTCGGTGTCGTGGGCATCGTTGACGATCTTCAGTTCGTCACGCAGCCACTGCACGGTGGAGCCGCCGTTGAACACCGCGCCTTCCAGGGCGTAGGCCACTTCGCCGCGCGGGCCGCAGGCGATGGTGGTGAGCAGGCCGTGGGAGGAGGTCACTGCCTTGTCGCCGGTGTTCATCAGCAGGAAACAGCCGGTGCCGTAGGTGTTCTTGGCCTGGCCGGGCTCCACGCACATCTGGCCGAACAGCGCGGCCTGCTGGTCGCCAGCGATACCGGCAATGGCGATACCGCTCTTGGTGCGGCCGTAGACTTCCGAGGAGCTGCGCACCTCGGGCAGCATCTGCCGAGGGATGTTCAGCACCTCGAGCATCTTCTCGTCCCACTCCAGGGTGTGGATGTTGAAGAGCATGGTGCGCGAGGCGTTGGTGTAGTCAGTGACGTGCACTTTGCCGCCGGAGAATTTCCAGATCAGCCAGCTGTCGACGGTGCCGAACAGCAGGTCGCCACGCTCGGCGCGCTCGCGGGCGCCTTCAACGTTGTCGAGAATCCACTTGAGCTTGGTGCCGGAGAAGTAGGGGTCGGTGACCAGGCCGGTGGTTTCGCGGATGTAGTCCTGCAGGCCGTCACGCTTGAGCTGCTCGCAGATCTCGGTGCTGCGCCGGCATTGCCAGACGATGGCGTTGTACACCGGGCGGCCGGTCTCCTTGTCCCAGACCACGGTGGTTTCACGCTGGTTGGTGATACCGATGGCGGCGACCTGGTCATGGCTCAGGCCAGCCTGGGCCAGGGCTTCGACCATGGTCGCGCTCTGGGTGGCGAAGATTTCCATCGGGTCGTGCTCGACCCAGCCGGCTTGAGGGTAATGTTGTGCGAATTCGCGCTGCGAGGTGCCAACCACGTTGGCGTCACGGTCGAAAATGATGGCCCGCGAACTGGTCGTGCCCTGGTCCAGGGCAATGATGTAGTTCTTGTTCTGGGTGTCTGTCATGTCGTTGGCCTTGCACTAAATGGGGTAGAGATCAGGGCGCGGCGAGCCTGGCTCGCCACCGCAGGCATCAGGATGCCTGGGTCTTGCCCTGAGGGTTGGCGTCGGTCTGGGCGTTTTCGCTCTCGGCAACCGGCAGGTTGCGGGCGATCACGCCGCGGTACAGGGCGGCCCCAAGGCTCGCTCCTATGATCGGCGCAAAAATCGGAATCAGGAAATAGGGAATATCACGACCGCCAGTAAAGGCGACTTCGCCCCAGCCGGCGAGGAAAGTCATCAGCTTGGGCCCGAAGTCCCGCGCCGGGTTCATCGCAAAGCCGGTCAGCGGGCCCATGGCGCTGCCGATCACGGCAATCAGCAGGCCAATCAGCAGGGGTGCCATGGCGCCACGCGGCAAGCCGTTGTTGTCGTCGGTCAGGGCCATGATCACCGCCATCAGTACGGCGGTGATGATCACTTCGACCAGGAAGGCCTGGCTGGTGGACAGCGCCGGGTGCGGGTAGGTGGAAAACACCGAGGCCAGCTCAAGGCTGGCCTGGCTGCCGCGGATCATTGCGTGGGCCTGTTCGAAATCGAAGAACAGGTTGCTGTACAGCGTGTAAACCAACGCCGCCCCACAGAAGGCGCCGGCGATCTGGGCAACGATGTAGAACGGTAGTTTGTGCTTCTCGAAACCGGCGAACAGGCACAGGGCGATGCTCACGGCCGGGTTCAGGTGCGCGCCGGACACCCCGGCGGTGAGGTAAATCGCCATGCTCACGCCGACGCCCCAGATGATGCTGATTTCCCACAGGCCGAAGCTGGCACCCGCAACCTTGAGCGCAGCAACGCAGCCAGTGCCGAAAAAGATCAGCAGCGCGGTGCCGAGAAATTCGGCCATGCACTGGCTTGAAAGTGTTGGTTGTCGCAGAGCAGTCGTCATTCGTTACCTCGGTTCTTGTTGTTGTGAGGCGCAGTGAGCGCTCGACAAAAACCCGACAGAAATCCCCATTTCGGTCGGGCGGCGGCAGGAAATGCACCTTATCGGGGCATAGCTATATTCAGAATCGAAAAAATATAGACAAGAAACGCTTATGTCAAAGGTCGAAAGTGAACCACCGTTCACAATCTGACTATTGGTGGCGCTGATGGGCGTTGGTTGCGCCTGGGCTTTTGCCCTAAAGTAACCGGCGAAATGGCATTCACCCTTCTGCTTGGAGTCCTGCATGACCCCCGCCCTGGATCTGCTGAAAAAGGTTCGCGCCGAACACCACATCCACAGTTACGAACATGACCCCAAGGCTGCGTCCTACGGCCTGGAGGCGGCGGAAAAGCTCAACCTAGAGCCCGCACGGGTGTTCAAGACCTTGCTCGCCTGCAGCGAAAAGGGTGAGTTGCTGGTAGCGGTAGTGCCGGTAGTCGGTAGTCTGGATCTGAAAGGCCTGGCCCATGCGGCCGGGGTGAAGAAGTGCGAGATGGCCGATCCGGCGGCGGCGCAGCGTTCGACCGGTTACCTGTTGGGCGGGATCAGCCCCTTGGGACAGAAAAAGCGCCTGCGCACTTTTATTGATGAAACCGCTCAAACCTTTGAAACAATTTTCGTCAGCGCTGGCCGCCGCGGCCTGGAAGTCGAGCTAGCTGCGGCAGTGCTGGCCGAGCATACCCAGGGTAAATTCGCCGCCATTGGCCGCGACTGACATCTGTATGCTCAAAATCGCTTGATTCTGTCTCTGTCGGCCGAGGCTGTCTGGCGGGCATGCTCTGCGGCCCGCCACTCTGAGATTCACCTCATGCCGCTTGAATTCCATCAGGTCGATGCCTTCAGCGACCGTCCTTTCGCTGGCAACCCGGCCATGGTCTATCGCCTCGACAGCTGGCTCGCCGATGAGCTGATGCAGCAGATTGCCGCCGAACACAATCTGGCCGAGACCGCGTTCGTCGTCCCCCATGCCGAAGGCTGGCAGATCCGCTGGTTTACCCCGAGCACCGAAGTGCCGCTGTGTGGCCATGCAACCCTGGCCAGCGCTCATGTGCTGTGGGAGGTCTATAAAGAGCCGGGTGAGCGCTTGTTGTTCCAGAGCAAGTCCGGTCCGCTGAGCGTCAGCCGTGACGGTCCGCGCCTGCAACTGGATTTCCCCCGGGTCGAGCCACAGCCGTTGAATGAAGCGGTAGCGGTGGCCGAAGCACTGGGCTGCCCGGTGCTGGAAGTGTGGAAAACCAGTGAGCTGCTGGTTCGGGTCGAATCCGAGCAGGTGTTGCGTGCCTGTACCCCGGACATGACGGCACTGGCGCAATTGCCGGGGCTGGGGGTGATCGTTACCGCGCCGGGTATCGAACACGATTTTGTTTCGCGCTACTTTGCGCCGGGTATCGGCATTCCTGAAGATCCGGTGACCGGCTCTACCCATTGCAGCCTGATCCCGTACTGGGCGCAACGCCTGGGCAAGAATCAGCTGCGGGCGTTCCAGTGTTCGAGTCGCGGCGGCGAATTGTTCTGCCGGCTGGAGGGGGAACGGGTGAAGATTGGCGGGTACGCCAGACGTGTGGCCAGCGGGGTTTTGACGCTGGACTGACAAGGCCTACGCCCGCAGGGTAGAACGCAGACCTTGTGGGGGCCGGCTTTGCCGGCGATGGGCTGCAACGCAGCCCCGCTGTCAGACCGCCGAGCTATACCGACGAACGCCGTTCTCCGGCACCGGCAACTGCGCTGCGACACTGCCAGGCACGGCAAACACCACCAGGTGATCCGCCGCTACTTCGATCCCCACTTCGCTGCCGACCTGATGGTCATTGTGGCTCGGGAAAATCGCTTCCAGCTGGCTGCCGGTCGGCAGTTGCAGGCGGTAGAGGGTCGAGGCGCCGAGGAAACTCTTGCCGACGATCAGCGCTTTGAGCTCGCTGTCCGGTGCATGAATGATGTCGTCCGGACGCAGCAGCACATCCACGGCGCTGCCGGGCGTCAGGGTATAGGCGCGGTTGCCGTGCAGCTCGCCGAGCTCGGTGCGTACCGACTCCGGGCTGGTCAGCTGGCCACGAATGAAATAGCCCTGGCCGATGAAGCTGGCTACGAACGGTGTCAGTGGTTCGTGGTAGAGGTTGTAGGGTGTATCCCACTGCTCCAGGCGACCTTCCTTGAACACCCCGACGTGGTCGCTGACGGCAAAGGCTTCTTCCTGGTCGTGGGTGACCAGGATTGCGCTGGTGCCGCGGCTTTTGAGGATGTCGCGCACCTCGTGGCTCAGGCGTCGGCGCAGCTCGACATCGAGGTTGGAGAACGGCTCGTCGAGCAGCAGCAGTTGCGGCTCGGGCGCCAGCGCGCGGGCCAGGGCCACACGTTGCTGCTGGCCACCGGAAAGCTCGTGCGGGTAGCGTTTGCCCAGGCCGCCGAGCTTGACCAGCTCGAGCATCTCGTCGACCACCTGGCGCTGCTGCGGGTGCTTGCCGATGCCGAAGGCGATGTTCTCGGCCACAGTCAGGTGCGGGAACAGCGCGTAGTCCTGGAACACCATGCCAATCCGACGTTTCTCCGGTGCCAGGGTGAACCCGGCTTTGGAGATGACTTCGCCACCCAGCTGGATTTCGCCCTCGTGCACCGGCTCGAAACCGGCGATGGCGCGCAGGGTGGTGGTCTTGCCGCAGCCGGAGGAGCCCAGCAGACAACCGATGTCGCCGGCGTTCAGGTGCAGGTTGAGGTTCTGGACGATGCGCTGCTCGCCATAGCCACAGGCGAGCTCGCGCAGGTTAAGCAGTAAAGGTTGACTCATGCGTGGTGATAGGCCGGTTCAACAAGAAATTCGAGAAGCGCCTTCTGTGCATGCAAGCGGTTTTCGGCCTGGTCCCAGGCGACCGAACGGGGGTCGTCGAGCAGGTCCAGGCTGATTTCCTCGCCGCGATGGGCGGGCAGGCAGTGCATGAACAGGGCATCGGGTGCTGCCAGGTCGAGCAGTTCGCGGGTTACCTGGTAAGGCGCGAACAAGGCCAGGCGCCGTGCAGTTTCCTCTTCCTGACCCATGGAAGTCCAGACATCGGTGCTCACCAGGTGGGCGCCCTGCAGGGCTTCTTTGGGTTCACGGAAGATTTGCACGCGGTCACCGGCCTGGGCCAGGAACTGCGGATTGGGCTCGAATTCGGCCGGGCAGGCGATGCGCAGCTGGAAGTCGAACTGGATGGCCGCTTCTATATAGCTGTTGCACATGTTGTTGCCGTCGCCGATCCAGGCCACGGTCTTGCCCTGGATGGCGCCGCGGTGCTCGAGGAAGGTCTGCATGTCGGCCAGCAGCTGGCACGGGTGCAGATCGTCGGACAGGCCGTTGATCACCGGTACGCGCGAATTGGCGGCGAATTCGGTCAGGGTGCTGTGGGCAAAGGTGCGGATCATCACCGCATCGAGCATGCGCGACATGACGATGGCGCAATCGCCGATCGGCTCGCCGCGGCCCAGCTGGGTGTCCCGTGGCGAGAGGAAGATGGCCTGGCCGCCGAGCTGGATCATGCCGGCTTCGAACGACAGGCGGGTGCGGGTTGAGGACTTCTCGAAGATCATCCCCAGCACGCGATTTTTCAGCGGTTCGAACAGTACGCCGCGGTTACGCAGGTCCTTCAGCTCGATACCTCGACGGATCACACTGAGCAGTTCTTCGGGTGTGAAATCCATCAGGGAGAGAAAGTGCCTAGCGCTCATGTTTGACTACCTTTTTGCAACAGACCGCAGATCAGCCATACCGGTTTTTTTTAACAACGGAAGTGACCTGCGGCGAAAGCCGCACGGGGCGACGAATTAGGGGAAGACGCAATACTATAATTAAATGTCGCGTCATACCAAGAGGGGGTTTCGTCGCCGATGTTTCAGGCAGTGTCGTAACCCATTGGGCTGAAGCTTTTTTTATACGCTGCACAAGGGTTTTACACTGCCTGCCAGCGCCTTGGCAAACCCGGTAGCGGGCCTGCGCTGAATCGCCTTGCCTGATGGACGAAGATTCACGCGACGAACCTCACTGGCCGCAAGCTCGGGTCAGGCTCATAGTCGGTTGATCCCAGACACCCGAGCAAGAGGTGGCCATGAACAAGACCCAGCATCACCGTGCCTGTCATCTGTGCGAAGCCATCTGCGGCTTGACCCTGGAAATCACCCACGAGCCCGACGCCCCACTGCGTATCAGCTCGATCAAGGGCGACCCCGAAGACAGCTTCAGTCGCGGCCACATCTGCCCCAAGGCGGTGGCCCTGCAGGATATCCAGAACGATCCTGACCGACTGCGCGCGCCGCACAAGCGTGTCGGTGACAGCTGGCAAGCCATCAGCTGGGAGGAGGCCTTTGCACTGGCTGCGCAAAAGCTCTGGGCCATCCAGCAGGCCCATGGGCAGAACGCCGTGGCGGTCTACCAGGGCAACCCCAGCGTGCACAACTACGGGTTGATGACCCACAGCAACTATTTTCTCGGCCTGCTCAAGACCCGCAATCGTTTCTCCGCCACCTCGGTGGACCAGCTGCCGCACCACCTGACCAGCTACCTGATGTACGGCCATGGGTTGTTGTTGCCGATCCCTGACATCGACCACACCGAGTTCATGCTGATTCTGGGCGGCAACCCGCTGGCCTCCAACGGCAGCATCATGACCGTGCCGGACGTCGAGAAACGCCTTAAGGCGATCCAGGCCCGTGGCGGCAAGTTGGTGGTGGTCGACCCGCGCCGCAGCGAGACTGCGGCGATGGCCGACCAGCATGTGTTCATTCGCCCCGGCACTGACGCGGCGCTGCTCTGTGGCCTGCTCAACACCCTGTTTGGCGAAGGCCTGACTCGCCCCTCGGCCTTGCCGGTGGATGGCCTGGACAGGGTACAAGCGGCCATTGCGCCGTTCACCGCCGAGGCCATGAGCGCCCTATGCGGTGTCGACGCCACGGTGATACGCCAGTTGGCGCGGGATTTCGCCAGCGCCGACAAGGCCGTCTGCTACGGGCGCATGGGCGTATCGACCCAGGCCTTCGGCACCTTGTGCCACTGGCTGGTGCAGTTGCTCAACCTAGTCAGCGGCAACCTCGACCGGGTCGGTGGCGCGCTGTGTACCGAGCCTGCGGTGGATCTGGTAGCGAGTACTTCAGGCGGGCATTTCAATGCCTGGCAGAGCCGGGTCTCGGGGCTGCCCGAGTATGGCGGCGAATTGCCGGTGGCGGCTCTGGCCGAAGAGATGCTGGTTGAAGGCCAGGGGCAGGTTCGCGCGCTGGTGACGGTGGCGGGCAACCCGGTGTTGTCCACGCCCAATGGCCGCCAGCTTGAACGCGCCCTGGACGGTCTTGAGTTCATGCTCAGCATCGACCTGTACATCAACGAGACCACCCGTTACGCCGACCTGATCCTGCCGTCCACCTCGGCATTGGAGAACGATCACTACGACACCACCTTCAACCTGTTTGCGGTGCGCAATGTCAGCCGCTTCAATCGGGCCATCCTGCCCAAGCCCGAAGGTGCCTTGCATGACTGGGAAATCTTCGTCGGCCTGGCCAAGGCCTTTGCCGCCCTTAGCGACAAGCCTTTGAAACCGACCCTGCCGCCGGCACAAATGATCGATATCGGCCTGCGCCAGGGCCGCTATGGCGAGGCCTCGGCGTTCAAGCTGTCGCTTGAGACCCTCGACCAGCACCCCCATGGTATCGACCTGGGCCCGCTGCAGCCCAACCTTGCTGCACGCCTGAAGACGGCTAACCAACGGATTCAGGCCGCACCCCAGGAAATCCTCGGCGACCTGCAGCGCTTTGCCGGGCAGCCGCCGCTGGCGGCGGGTCAACTGCTGCTGATCGGGCGCCGCCATGTGCGCAGCAATAATTCATGGATGCACAACTATCATCGCCTGGTAAAAGGCAAACCCCGTCATCAGTTGTTGATGCACCCGGACGACCTGGCCGGTCGCCAGTTGCAGGATGGCCAGCGTGTGCGCGTCAGCTCGCGGGTCGGCGAAATCGAGGTCGAAGTGCAGGCCAGCAGCGACATGATGCCGGGGGTGGTCAGCCTGCCGCATGGCTTTGGCCATGCCCGTGCCGGGGTGCGCATGGAGATCGCCCAGGGCCAGCCCGGCGCCAGCGCCAACGACCTCACCGATGAGCGTCAGCTCGATGCAGTGTCGGGTAATGCGGCGCTTAATGGCGTGCCAGTGCAGGTGGTTGCGGCCTGATATCGGCAAGGCCGAGCGTCCTGCTCGGCTTTCCGATACAATGCGTCACCGTGCCGACAACCAGGTCGGAAAGTTCAGCCGCGAGGTGCTTCATGGATATCATCGAAACAATCAAAGAGCAGATTGCCAACAACACCATTCTGCTTTACATGAAAGGCTCGCCGAATGCCCCGCAGTGCGGTTTTTCGGCCAAGGCGGCGCAAGCCGTGATGGGTTGCGGCGAGAAATTCGCTTACGTGGATATCCTGCAGAATCCGGAAATCCGCGCCAACCTGCCAAAATACGCCAACTGGCCGACCTTCCCACAGCTGTGGGTTGCCGGCGAGCTGGTTGGCGGTTCCGACATCATGGCTGAGATGTTTGCCAACGGCGAACTGCAGACCCTGATCAAGGAAGCAGCCAAGGCTAAGTCAACCGAGTCCTGATTCCAGGACATTGGTCAAAAAAAGCCCCGCAGTGCGGGGCTTTTTTGTGCCTGTAGGGCAGCGTACTTACTCGCCCATCTGCGACTGCAGGTAGTTCTCCAGGGAGACCTTGTCGATCAGGCTCAGCTGGGTTTCCAGCCAGTCGATGTGCTCTTCCTCGGCTTCGAGGATGTCTTCGAGCAGCTCACGGCTGCCGAAGTCGCCGACGGTCTCACAGTGGGCGATGGCGGCCTTGAGGTCGACCAGGCCTTTTTGCTCGATCTTCAGGTCGCACTCGAGCATTTCCTTGGTGTGTTCACCAATCAGCAACTTGCCCAGGTCCTGGACGTTGGGGATGCCTTCGAGGAACAGAATACGCTTGATCAGTTTGTCAGCGTGTTTCATCTCTTCGATGGATTCTTTGTACTCGTGCTTGCCGAGTTTCTCCAGACCCCAGTCTTCGTACATGCGCGCATGCAGGAAGTATTGGTTGATTGCGACCAGCTCGTTTCCGAGGATCTTGTTGAGATGCTGGATGACGCTAACGTCGCCTTTCATGATGGGGTCCTGCCCTGTAAGTGTGTCTATAAAGGCAAGTCTGAGCCCCGCAACTTCTACTGTCAAACCTAAGTTATTGAATAATAAATGAAAATTAATCGGAATAAGAATGTTTGTGTTCCGCGTTAAACCCCTAACTACTTGAATTACAGGCATAAAAAAACCGGACACTGGGTCCGGTTCTTGGAATTCGTTGAATTATGCTGCAGTAAATTCTACAGGATAGGGCAGGGCAGCCTGGCTGACCTGAAGCTCGGTGAGGGTTTCGCGCACCACCTGCTTGGCCAGGCAGGCACATTTGCCACACTGGCTGGCCACGTTGGTGGCGCTTCTGACTTCCTTGTAGCTGCAGCATCCTTCATAGATCGCATCGCGGATCTGTCCGTCGGTCACACCAACACAAAGACACACATACATAGGGCTGACCATCGCTGGTTAAGGCTCAATGCGAAGAAGCTTAATGTTAATGAGAATGCTTGTCAAAACTCTTTCTGTAATAGGCGAACTAGAGCGACCGACGGCAGATTGTCGAGCGTTCGGACTGAAATTCGGCGAGCGGCGCCGGGCGGTGTATGATGGTCGGCCATTTCGCTGCCGGGCCAGTGCATGCTGGCCTGTGCAAGATGATTCCACCCCATCAGGAGATATCGCATGAGCGTACTCGTTGGCAAAAATGCCCCGGACTTCACCGTTCCAGCTGTTCTGGGCAACGGCGAAATCGTCGACAGCTTCAACCTGGCTTCGGCCATCAAGGGCAAGTACGGCCTGGTGTTCTTCTACCCGCTGGACTTCACCTTCGTCTGCCCGTCCGAGCTGATCGCCCTGGACCACCGCATGGCCGAATTCAAGGCGCGTAACGTTGAAGTGATCGCCGTGTCGATCGACTCGCACTTCACCCACAACGCCTGGCGCAACACCCCGATCAATGCCGGCGGCATCGGTCAGGTCCAGTACATCATGGCTGCCGACATGAAGCACGACATCGCCAAGGCCTACGACGTAGAGTCCGAAGGCGGCGTAGCTTTCCGTGGCGCGTTCCTGATCGACGACAAGGGCGTTGTCCGCTCGCAGATCGTCAACGACCTGCCACTGGGCCGTAACATGGACGAACTGCTGCGTCTGGTCGACGCCCTGCAATTCCACGAAGAGCACGGCGAAGTCTGCCCTGCCAACTGGAAAAAAGGCGACAAGGGCATGACCGCTTCGCCAGAAGGCGTTGCTGCTTACCTGAGCGAGAACGCTGGCAAGCTGTAATTTGCCAGGCATAAAAAAACCGGCCTTGATGGCCGGTTTTTTTATGCGCGGTGCACAGGCTTCAGTCGTTGAAGTCCTGCCAGCCGCCCATTTCCTTCCAGCGGTTGACGATGCCGCAGAACAGCTCGGCAGTCTTCTCGGTGTCGTAACGCGCCGAGTGCGCCTCACGGCCATCGAAGTCGATGTCGGCGCTCTGGCAGGCCCGCGCCAGCACGGTCTGGCCATAGGCAAGGCCGGCCAGGGTGGCGGTGTCGAAGCTTGAGAACGGATGAAACGGGTTGCGCTTCATGTCGTGGCGGGCCACGGCGGCATTGAGGAAGCCCAGGTCGAAGCTGCTGTTGTGGCCGACCAGGATCGCCCGTTTGCAGCCATTGGCCTTGAGCGCCTTGCGCACGCCACGGAAGATGTCGGTCAGTGCCGACTCTTCGCTGACGGCCATGCGCAGCGGGTGATCGAGCTTGATCCCGGTGAACTCCAGAGCCGCTTGCTCGATGTTGGCGCCTTCGAACGGCTCGACGCGGAAGAAATAGGTGTGTTCCGGGAACAGGAAGCCCTTTTCGTCCATGCCGATGGTGACTGCGGCGATTTCCAGCAGGGCGTCGGTGGCGCTGTTGAAACCGCCGGTCTCGACGTCGACCACTACCGGCAGGTAACCGCGAAAGCGTTCAGCCATCGGGTGGCGCGGACCGCCGCCATGACCTTCCTGGTCGTCTTCGTACTGATCTTCGCTCACGCAGTTTCCTCCAGCAGGCGCCAGCGCAGTTGCTCACCGGCGCGCAGCGGGATAACGGTCTGCTCGCCGAACGGCAAGCTGCTTGGGGCGGTCCAGCTGTCGCGGACCAGGGTAATCGTATCGGTGTTGGCCGGTAGGCCATAGAAGCTTGGGCCGTGCAGGCTGGCGAAGCCTTCGAGCTTGTCCAGCGCGTTACGCTGCTCGAATGCCTCGGCGTACAGCTCGATCGCGGCATAGGCGGTGTAGCAGCCGGCACAGCCACAGGCGGCTTCCTTGGCGTGCTGGGCATGGGGCGCCGAGTCGGTACCGAGGAAGAACTTGCTGCTGCCGCTGGTGGCGGCGTCCAGCAAAGCCACCTGGTGGGTGTTGCGCTTGAGGATCGGCAGGCAATAGAAGTGCGGACGAATGCCGCCCACCAGCATGTGGTTGCGGTTGTACAGCAGGTGCTGGGCAGTGATGGTCGCGCCGACGTTGGCCGGGGCCTCGTTGACGAACTGCACGGCTTCGCTGGTGGTGATGTGTTCGAACACCACCTTGAGGGTCGGGAAGCGCTCGACCACACGGCGCAGGTGCTCGTCGATGAACAGCTTCTCGCGGTCGAACACGTCGATCTCGGGGCGCGTTACTTCACCGTGCACCAGCAGTGGCATGCCGACCTCGGCCATGGCTTCGAGCACCGGGAAGATCTTGTCGACACTGGTGACGCCGGAATCGGAGTTGGTCGTCGCGCCGGCTGGATACATCTTGGCGGCATGGACAAAACCGGTGGCCTTGGCCGCGCGGATTTCCTCGGGCTGGGTGCGGTCGGTGAGGTACAGCACCATCAGCGGCTCGAAACGGCTGCCGGCAGGGCGTGCGGCAAGGATGCGCTCACGGTAGGCACCGGCTTGGGCGGCGTTGCGCACCGGTGGTACCAGGTTGGGCATGATGATTGCGCGGGCAAAGGTGCGCGCAACGTCGCCGACGGTATGCGGCAATACAGCGCCATCACGAAGATGGATGTGCCAGTCGTCGGGACGCAGGAGGGTCAGGCGGTCGGACATTGGGGATTCCAGGCGGGTCGAACTCAAGGTGAATGCTACCGGAAAAGCCGGTTACGAGCACTCGCTATCAAGTTTTGCCGCGACCGACCGATAGCGTGCAGGTATACCGTGAAAATCTGTGGAGCCGCCCGTGCGCCAGCGTTATCTAGCCCTGCTCAGTGTGTTTGCCAGCATGCCCGCCATGGCACTCACTTTCCAGACCCGTCTGGAGAACGTCGAGTGGAAGGTCGAAGGCGATCAGTTCGAATGTCGGCTGGTTCAACCCATTGCCGATTTCGGCAGCGGCGAGTTCGTTCGCCGGGCCGGCGAGCAGCCAACTTTCCAGCTGCGCTCAAGCAGTAACGTCCTTGGTGCCGGTTCCGCCACCCTGCTGGCGGCGGCCGCGCCGTGGCAGCCCGGACGTGGCGATATCAACCTGGGCGCGGTGCGCATGGCCCGCAGCGGCGTGCTTTTTACCAGTTCCCAGGGCCAGGCCAGCCGCTTGATCAACGGCCTGCTCGATGGCCGTAGCACCGTGGTGCGCAACTACGCCGGTGAAGCCGGGCGAACCATGGAAGTGCGGGTGTTGCCAGTCAAGTTCAGCAAGGCCTACGGCGACTATCAGGCCTGCGCGGCAAAACTTTTGCCGATGAATTATGACCAGGTGCGTCAGGCGCGGGTCGGCTTTCCGGGCGGCGGCATTGACCTGGATGCCGATGCCCGGGCACGCCTGGACGTGATCCTCGACTTCCTCAAGGCCGACCCCACTGTTAACCATATCGAACTCGACGGCCACTCCGACAACAGCGGCAACCGCCTGACCAACCGCGACCTGTCGCGGCGCCGGGCACTGGCGGTGATGGAGTACCTCAAGGCCCACGGTATTCCCGAAGAGCAGATCACCGTGCGCTTCCATGGCGAGCGTTATCCGCTGGCGCGCAACAACAGCGCAGCCAACCGCGCGCGCAACCGACGGGTGAATATTCAGCTTGATCGGGTTACGCCTGTCGAAAAACCCCTGGAAAAGGCCGTTGAACCTGCAGCCAAACCACCGGCCGCACCTGCTGCCGCAGCCAGTACCGCGAAGCCCGTCGCCACGTCCTGAGGTGCGACCGTCCGTCGCGCTCTCGACAGTTCCTGTCGCTTTGTCGTCACAAGCTGTCGCCCCACTGTAAATTTTGTCGCAAGGCCGGTAGAATCGACGGCTTTCCGTACAACCCCGTGGAGTGATGGCATGGCGGACGTAAAAAAGGTCGTACTGGCGTATTCCGGCGGCCTTGATACTTCGGTGATTCTCAAGTGGCTGCAGGATACCTACAACTGTGAAGTGGTGACCTTCACCGCTGACCTTGGACAAGGCGAAGAGGTCGAACCGGCCCGCGCCAAGGCCCAGGCCATGGGCGTCAAGGAAATCTACATCGATGACCTGCGCGAAGAGTTCGTACGCGACTTCGTGTTCCCGATGTTCCGCGCCAACACCGTCTACGAGGGCGAGTACCTGCTGGGTACTTCCATCGCTCGTCCGCTGATCGCCAAGCGCCTGATCGAAATCGCCAACGAAACCGGCGCCGATGCCATTTCCCATGGTGCCACCGGCAAAGGCAACGACCAGGTCCGTTTCGAACTGGGTGCCTACGCCCTCAAGCCAGGCGTCAAGGTCATCGCGCCATGGCGTGAATGGGACCTGCTGTCCCGTGAAAAACTGATGGACTACGCCGAGAAGCACGGCATCCCGATCGAACGTCACGGCAAGAAGAAGTCGCCGTACTCGATGGACGCCAACCTGCTGCACATCTCGTATGAAGGCGGCGTGCTGGAAGATACCTGGACCGAGCACGAAGAAGACATGTGGCGCTGGACCAAGTCGCCAGAAACCGCTCCGGACGTTCCGACCTACCTGGAACTGACCTACCGCAACGGCGACATCGTTGCTCTGGACGGCGTTGAAATGTCGCCGGCCACGGTGCTGGCCACCCTCAACCGCATCGGCGGCGAGAACGGTATCGGTCGTCTGGACATCGTCGAAAACCGTTACGTCGGCATGAAGTCCCGCGGCTGCTACGAAACCCCGGGCGGCACCATCATGCTGCGCGCCCACCGGGCGATCGAGTCGATCACCCTGGACCGCGAAGTCGCTCACCTCAAAGATGAGCTGATGGTCAAGTACGCCAGCCTGATCTATACCGGCTACTGGTGGAGCCCTGAGCGTCTGATGCTGCAACAGATGATCGACGCTTCGCAGGTCAACGTGAACGGTGTCGTGCGCCTGAAGCTGTACAAAGGCAACGTCATCGTCACCGGCCGCAAGTCCGACGATTCGCTGTTCGACGCCAACATCGCCACCTTCGAAGAAGATGGTGGCGCCTACAACCAGGCCGACGCAGCGGGCTTCATCAAGCTCAATGCCCTGCGCATGCGTATTGCTGCGAACAAGGGCCGCAAGCTGGTCTGAGGCTTGTTGTGCAGAAGAACCCCGGCCTGTGCCGGGGTTTTTTTTGCCTGAACATTAGTGTGCCGGACCATTCAACGGCCGCGTCAGCAACACGGTTTGCCTGCCGCTATCGAGGTTGCACAAAATCCATTTGCTGTCCGGTGCGGGCGGGGATTTGAGTGCGTGCAAGGCGAAGTAGCTTATCAAGTCGGCCGCTGCCGGGCCGCGCAGCGCAATCGTGACGGTAGTGCATCCGCTATTAATGGCGGATGCATTCGCTGTTTCGATTGCTTTCGGAGTTTCTATGGGGCGGTCGGCTGGAGTATCAACCGGACTGGAAGTAACAAGGGCGGGGGCTGGAGACTCAAGAGTAGTTTTTGCATCGGCAGTGTCAGGTGCTGGAATAACGCCTGGTGTCGGTTCGTTCAACTCAGGTGAGTAAAGCGATTTGTAGTTGAAGTTAAGGGTCAGGAAGAACAATACCGTGAGGAAGAACGGAAAGCCCACCAGGAACCAGGTATAAATACCCTGGCTGTCTTCACCCAGAAATGGCAGCGAGGCTAGCGCCGAGGCTTCGATGATGCCGGCGAAAATCGCAATGATCGTCAAAGGGCTTTTCGGCTCGATTTTGCTCATCCAGGATTCCCATGTGCCCACCGGGGCAAGTTCGCAGTGACTGCGAGGTTTACATGGGCTGCGCCATGCCAGGCAGCATGCTGTGTTTCTCGGTTGGGTAATGTGTCCAATACGGACATGTAACGATTATACACAAATTGCAATATGGTTTTATCAAACAAGTCTATAGGACATTTCCTTCAGGTAATAAGGCTGGGTTTTATAGGTTATTTTATTCTCTGGTGCTACCGTGATAGAGAAAGTTTTGTACGGCCTTTACACGGTCTGCAATTACCAGCGAGGTGTTGATTCCTTAAAGAATTATTGGTATTTCCCGCTTGTAGGATAATTCTTTAATGGTTGTAGGTTGTGTCCTTGTGTGCATTTGCTTGTTAATGGCGCAATACAATATGTCGTGTAACTAGGCTATTGTGCTGGCTCAAAACAATAGAACAGCGAACAATTGGATTTTGCCCATGAATAAAGTCCTGATCGTGGATGATCATCCGGTCATTCGCCTGGCTGTACGCATGTTGATGGAGCGGCATGGTTATGAAGTCATTGCCGAGACGGATAACGGCGTGGACGCATTGCAGCTGGCACGCGAGCATGGTCCGGATATCGTTATCCTGGACATCGGCATCCCCAAACTTGACGGCCTTGAGGTGATCGCCCGGCTGACCGCCAACAATGCCAGCATCAAAGTGCTGGTATTGACCTCGCAGGCGCCCGGGCATTTTTCCATGCGCTGCATGCAGGCAGGGGCTGCGGGCTATGTCTGCAAGCAGCAGGACCTGACCGAGTTGCTTAGCGCTATCAAGGCAGTGCTTTCCGGGTATAGCTACTTCCCCAACCAGGCGCTGCATTCGGTTCGCTCGAACCTGGGCGGCGCCAGCGAGGCGGACATGGTCGAGCGTTTGTCAGGCCGGGAGATGATGGTGCTGCAGCAACTGGCCCGCGGAAAAACCAACAAGGAGATTGCCGATGGCATGTTCCTCAGCAACAAGACGGTGAGTACCTACAAAACGCGATTATTGCTCAAACTCAATGCTCGCTCGTTGGTTGACCTGATCGAACTGGCCCAGCGCAACGGGCTTGTTTGAAATGCCCAGAAACAACAAAGCCTCCATCAAGGAGGCTTTTGTGATCTGTCGGTATCGATCCTTCAGAGGTCGAAGTCGTAATCGGCCAGCTGTTTTTGCAAGCGACGCTCTTCCAGCAGGTTGTCGATGGTGCGGCGTTTGCTCAGGTTGGTTTTCGCCACTTCAACCGGGACCTCGTCGTCTGCGTCTTCAGTGACGATGTCATCATCTACAACCAGGTCTTCTTTATCGGTGCTCATAAGTCACTCCAAGCCAAGAGGGCCATTGGCGCACCTTATAGCGAGAAATTTTGACCGGGTAAAAAAGATTTTTTCAATCGACCAAGCTGTCTTTTCACTATCGGCTCAATCGTCCGAAGTTTTCTGCTTGTACTCGCACAAATCTTCGATCCGGCAACTACCGCAACGGGGTTTGCGCGCCTGGCACACATAGCGCCCGTGCAGGATCAACCAATGGTGGGCGTCAAGCAGGTACGGCTTGGGCACGAACTTCATCAAGGCCTTTTCAACTTCCAGAACGGTCTTGCCCGGGGCAATGCCGGTGCGGTTGCTGACCCGGAAAATATGCGTATCAACGGCCATGGCCAGTTGCCGAAAGGCGGTGTTGAGCACCACGTTGGCGGTCTTGCGGCCAACCCCGGGTAGTGCTTCAAGCGCTTCTCGGGTTTCTGGTACCTGGCTGCCATGTTGCTCCATCAGCAGGCGACAGGTTTCGATGACGTTTTTCGCCTTGCTGTTGTACAGGCCGATGGTCTTGATGTACTCCGACAGGCCGTCAACACCCAGGGCATGGATGGCTTGCGGGGTATTGGCGACCGGGTACAGTTTGGCCGTGGCCTTGTTCACGCTGACGTCGGTAGCCTGTGCCGAGAGGATGACCGCAATCAGCAGTTCGAAAGGACTGGTGTAGGCCAGCTCGGTTTTCGGCTCGGGGTTGTCTTCATGCAACCTGCGAAAAATTTCCAGGCGTTTGGCGGCATTCATGGGGTCAAAGTGTTCCTTGACGACGGGAAAGGGCTCGCCGTTGGCAAACCCGGTTATACAGGGCGAGTATCAGGCCCAGAAGGATCAAGGCGCCGGGCAACATGCCGGCCAGGCGCAGGTTGGCAAACTCACTGAGCAGCTGGCGCGTGAACCCCGCGGCCATGCACAGCGCAGCAAATGCTGCCAGTGTGGTAGCTGCGGTACGCCAGCGGGCACTGTTACCCAGGGCCAGCTCGAACAGCAGGCATTGTACGGCGATCAATGCCGGATAGCGGCCCAGCTCCAGTGCCAGCGGCAGGGCCCAGGCGCGCAAGCCTAGCTCAAGGCAGGTGACCAGCAGGGCGGCCATCAGCACGCTTGCGAACAGGCGGGCGTCAGCGTCCAGCTGTTTGCGCAGGGGTGTCATGCACAGACGGTGCAGGCCGACGGCCAGCAGGCTTAACAGCGCCATGGTGCTGGCCTGCAGCAATGTCTGGGTGGCGCCCAGCACGGGCGCCAGGCTTATTGCAGCGAGCCATTGCCTATTCATCCGCACCTGCGCTTAGCAACTGTTGGCGATGCTCGTCGAAATAGCGCAGGGCATCGTGGGTGGCTTGAATGACGGCGCGGGAGGTGACGGTGGCACCGGCCAACTGATCGAACTGGCCGTTGTCACGCTTGAGCGCCCAGGCTGAATCAGGCGTTTTTTGCCGGCTGTTGCCGACAAAGCCTTGCAGCCAGGTGTTGCCGGGTTCCACCAGCTTGCCGCCCAGGCCTGGCGTCTCCTGTTGTTGCAGCACCTTGACGCCGATCAGGCGACCCCCCTCATCAATGGCAATCAGCAGGTCCAGCGGGCCGCCGTAACCCTGGCTCTGGCTGTGCAGCACAACGGCGCTCGGCTGGCCTTTCAAGGTTGCCAGATAGCCTGCGAGCAGCCGGCTGTGGTCCAGGTTGGTGGCGCCCAGAGTCAGGGGCTGTTGCAGCGGTTGGTTGTCGTAGGCCTGCTGCGCCAGCACGCTCAGCCAGCGTTGGGCCTTGAGTTGCTGCTCGGCGGCAGTGATGCGCGCGGTGGTGAACTGTTGCCAAAGCACCGTACCACCCACGGCCAGCACGGCAAGGCTCAGTAGCAGGGCGGTGGTGCGAATCGACGAGGTGCTCATGATGTTTGCCCGCGTTCTGCCCAGCGCTCCAGGGACGGAACACAAAGATTCATCAGCAGGACCGCGAAGGCGGCGCCGTCGGGGTAGCTGCCCCAGGTTCTGATCAGGTAGATGAGCAAGCCCGCGCCGACGCCAAACAGCAGCTTGGCCTTCGGGCTTTTCGCTCCTGAAACCGGCTCGGTGACAATGAAGAACGCCACCAGCATGGTTGAACCGGACAGCAGGTGCAGCAACGGCGAGCCGTTTGAGTCCGAGCCCGAGCCGTTCCAGCACAGCAGGCTGGCCACGAACAGGCTGGCCAGCAGGCCGAGCGGCGCATGCCAACTGATGACCTTGCGTTGCACCAGAAGCAAGCCGCCGAGCAAAAAGGCCAGGTTGACGAATTCGCTGCCGCGACCGCCAAGGTGGCCGAAGCCTGGATGACTGGCGAACAATTCATCGATGGTCAGGCTGCGGTTGTTGCGCAGGCCGTCGAGTACCGTGGCTTGCGCCCAGGCGTCGGGCTGGTTGCCCAAATCAAGGCCGAACACTTGCTGCAGCGTGTCGGTCAGGCCCAGCACCTGGGTGACCGGCCACTGGGTCATGTGCTGCGGGAACGACAGCAACACCAGCGCATAGCCGAGCATCGCCGGGTTGAACAGGTTCTTGCCGACGCCGCCGTACAGTTGCTTGCCCAGGGCAATGGCACTGCTGGCGGCAATTGCTGGCAGCCACCAGGGCGCGTAGGCGGGCAGTGCCGCTGTCAGCAGCACCGCAGTCACCAGGGCGCTGCCGTCGTTCAGCGCCGGCAGGCCTGGCCGTTGTTGCAGTCGCAGCAGCGCCGCTTCAGTCGCCAGCGCCGCAACGGCGCACAGCAGCAGGTTCAGCAGCAGCCCCCAGCCATGCAGCCACAGCAGGGTCAGCAACCCGGGTGCGCTGGCCAGCAGCACCATGGCCATGGTGCTGCGCAGGCGCTCGCTGCTATCAGCCGTGGCCATTGGCGGCCGCCGGTTGCAGTGCTTGCAGGCGAGCCTGGGCCTGTTGCGCTTCGTGCTCAAGTTCAGCCAATTGTGCTTGCTGGGCCTGGTTCGGCGCCTCGCCAAAGGCGCTTCGGGCCTTGCTCAGTTGCGCCCGGCTCATGGCGGCGGCGATTTTTGCCTGCTTCAGCGCTGCATCGGCGGCCGCGGCTTTCTGCGCCTTGACCCGTTCGATGGCGGCCTTGATCGGGTCGTCGACAGTGGCGCCCGGCGTGGTGATTGTGGCAGTGGCCGCACGCTGGCTGCGGGCCAGGCGGTCGGCCTGCTTGCGGGCTTCTTCGCGCTGCAGGCGGTTGTTGCGCTGCTCGAAGCGCCGCCGCGCCTGGTTACGTTTGTGGCTGCGGGCCTCGAGGGTCTGGGTGTCTTCGGCCAGGCCACCGACAATCGGCACGATGTTGCTGTTGGCGGTCAATGGCAGCAGGTCGATGCAGTCCACCGGGCACGGTGCCACGCACAGGTCGCAGCCGGTGCATTCGGCGCTGATCACGGTGTGCATCAGCTTGGCGGCACCGATGATGGCGTCCACCGGGCAGGCCTGGATGCATTTGGTGCAGCCGATACATTCGGCTTCACGGATATAGGCGACTTGCGCCGGTGCACGGCCGCGCTCGTGGTCGAGTTCGATCACCGGCACGTGCAACAGCTTGGCCAAGGCTGCGATGGTTTCGCCGCCTCCGGGTGGGCATTTGTTGATCGCTTCGCCCGCCGCCAGGCCTTCGGCGTAAGGCCGGCAACCAGGATGGCCACATTTGCCGCATTGGGTCTGCGGCAACAGGGCGTCGATGCGTTGAATCAAGCTCATGGGTTGAATAGTCCGTTGAATCCGAGAAACGCCATGGCCATGATCCCGGCGCCGATCAGCTCGATCGGCAGGCCGCGAAAGGCCAGGGGGATGTCATCGTGGTCGCTGCGCTGGCGCAGGTCGCTGAACAGGCCCAGGGCCAGCCAGAAACCCAGGCCACCGCCCAGGCTCCAGCCCAGGGTTTGCAAAATCCCATAGCTGCCTTCACTGGCTTGCAGGCTCAAGCCTAGCAGCGCCAGGTTACCCACCATCAGGGGCAACAAACCGTCGAAGGGCAGGGTTGGCAGCAGGCGTGTCAGCACTGCGAGCAGCGGCTTGATCGGTAACACGCACAGCGCCAGGAACACGAACAGGCGCAGGTATTCAAGCTGCAGGGGCAGCAACGCCAGGTGATAAATCAGTTGCCCAAGCCCGACCGCCACTACCAGCGACACCAGGGTCGCCAGGCCCAACGCATGCACCTGGCGCCGATCCGGATCGGTGTCGCTGCGCAGCAAGGGGTCGATGGCCAGCCCCTGGTGCAGGACCAGGTTATTGATCAGCGCAGCGCTGACCAGGGCCAGGAAGAATTCGCTCATGAGGGGGCCGAATGCTGAGGCTGTCCGCCATTATCCGGCAATGACGCGAAGATGAGAACGCCCCGGCCGCAATCGGCCGGGGCGTGAGCCTTACTTGATGCGCTGGCCCGGCTTGGCGCCGCTGTCAGGGCTGAGCAGGTAAATTTCTTCACCGCCGGGGCCTGCGGCCATGACCATGCCTTCGGAGATGCCGAAACGCATTTTGCGCGGCTTGAGGTTGGCGATCATCATGGTCAGGCGACCTTCGAGCTTGGCCGGGTCCGGGTACGCCGACTTGATGCCGGAGAACACGTTGCGTTGCTCGTCACCGATGTCCAGGGTCAGGCGCAGCAGCTTGTCGGCGCCCTCGACGGCTTCGGCCTTGAGGATCAGGGCCACCCGAAGGTCGACCGCGGCGAAGGTGTCGAAGTCGATCTCGGCCGACAGCGGATCCTTGGCCAGTTCGCCATTGCCGGTGACAACGCTGGTCTGGCTGGCGGCCAGGTCTTCCTTGGAAGCGGCGGTCATGGCTTCGACCTTGGCCGGGTCGATGCGGCTCATCAGCGCCTTGAACGGGTTGAGCTGATGGTTGCTCAGGCGGGTCTGGTGATCGGCCCAGGTCAGTGGCGCGACATTGAGGAACGCCTCGGCGTCGGCGGCCAGCACCGGCAGCACCGGCTTGAGGAAGATTACCAGCTGGCGGAACAGGTTAATGCCCTGGGCGCAGATCGCCTGGACTTCGTCCTGCTTGCCTTCCTGCTTGGCCAGCGACCACGGCGCCTTGTCGGCGATCCAGGCGTTGGCGCGGTCGGCCAGGGCCATGATTTCGCGCATGGCACGGGCAAAGTCGCGGCCTTCGTAGGCTTCGGCAATACCCGGGGCGGCAGCGAGGAAGGCCTCGGTCAGTTCCGGTGCGGCGTCGCCGGCCACCATGACGCCGTCGTTACCCTTGTGGATGAAGCCTGCACAGCGGCTGGCGATGTTGACTACCTTGCCAACCAGGTCGGAGTTGACCTTCTGGATGAAGTCTTCAAGGTTCAGGTCGAGGTCGTCGACGCCGCGGCCCAGTTTGGAGGCGTAGTAGTAACGCAGGTATTCCGGCGCCAGGTGATCCAGGTAGGTGCGGGCCTTGATGAAGGTGCCGCGCGACTTGGACATCTTCGAACCGTTGACGGTCAGGTAGCCGTGCACGTTGATGCCGGTCGGCTTGCGGTAGCCGGCGCCTTCGAGCATGGCTGGCCAGAACAGGGCGTGGAAGTTGACGATGTCCTTGCCGATGAAGTGGTACAGCTCGGCTTTCGAATCCTTGTTCCAGAACGCGTCGAAGTCCAGCTCCGGGCGGCGGGCGCACAGGTTCTTGAAGCTGGCCATGTAGCCGATCGGGGCGTCCAGCCAGACGTAGAAGTACTTGCCCGGCTCGTCGGGAATCTCGAAGCCGAAGTACGGCGCATCACGGGAGATGTCCCATTCCTGCAGGCCGGCATCCAGCCATTCGGCGATCTTGTTGGCCACCGCGTCCTGCAGGGTACCGCTGCGGGTCCACTGCTGGAGCATGGCCTGGAAGTCTGGCAGCTTGAAGAAGAAGTGTTGCGAATCCTTGAGCACCGGGGTGGCGCCGGAAATCGCCGACTTGGGGTTCTTCAGCTCGGTTGGTGCGTAGGTGGCGCCGCATTTTTCGCAGTTGTCGCCGTACTGGTCTTCAGCCGCGCACTTGGGGCAGGTGCCCTTGATGAAGCGGTCGGCCAGGAACATTTTTTTGTCCGGGTCGAAATACTGGGTGATCGAGCGGGTAGCGATGTGCCCGGCGTCACGCAGCTTGAGGTAGATCTGGCTCGACAGTTCGCGGTTTTCTTCGGCGTGGGTCGAGTGGAAGTTGTCGAAGTCGACCAGAAAGTCGGCGAAATCCCCGCTGTGCTCGGCCTGGACGGCGGCAATCAGTTGCTCGGGGGTGATGCCTTCTTTCTCGGCGCGCAGCATGATGGCCGAGCCGTGGGCGTCGTCAGCGCAGACATAAATGCACTGGTTGCCGCGAAGCTTCTGGAAGCGCACCCACATGTCTGTCTGGATGTACTCGAGCATATGGCCAAGGTGAATGGAACCATTGGCATAGGGCAGGGCGCTGGTGACGAGAATCTGACGTGGCTCGGACATGGGGGCTCGGCTACTTTTTTCGGCTACTTGAGATGAAACGGTGATCGGCCACTATAAAACGCCGGGAAATATATTTCACCCCATGGACGTATCTGAAGAGGGATGACGGGTTAGCATAGTGGTCTGTTTTGCTCAGTCTTTATCACGGGAGTCTCCATGAGTGCCGTCACTCGCGCAGCCGTCGAAGCCGTTCTTCGCCAGTACACCGACCCATACCTGAACCAGGACCCGGTCAGCGCCGGCTGTGTCCAGGCCATTGATATCCAGGGCGATCGCGTCAGCGTGCAGCTGCAACTGGGCTATGCCGCCGGCCTGTTCAAAAATGGCTGGGCGCAGGTGCTGCAAACGGCTGTCGAAGGTCTCGACGGGGTTACCTCGGCGCGGGTCGAAATCAACTGCGTGATCGCCGCACACAAGGCCCAGGCGCAGATCCCGGGCCTGGCCAACGTCAAGAACATCATCGCCGTGGCCTCCGGCAAGGGCGGTGTCGGCAAATCGACCACCGCCGCCAACCTGGCCCTGGCCCTGGCTCGCGAAGGCGCGCGGGTAGGCATTCTCGATGCCGACATCTATGGCCCGAGCCAGGGCGTGATGTTCGGTATCGCCGAAGGCACCCGCCCGCAGATTCGCGAGCAAAAGTGGTTCGTGCCGCTCAAGGCCCACGGTGTCGAGGTCATGTCCATGGCTTTCCTGACCGACGACAACACGCCGATGGTCTGGCGCGGTCCGATGGTCTCCGGGGCCTTGCTGCAACTGGTGACCCAGACCGCCTGGGACGATCTCGACTATCTGGTGATCGACATGCCGCCTGGCACCGGCGACATCCAGCTGACCCTGGCGCAGAAAGTCCCGGTGGCCGGCTCGGTGATCGTTACCACCCCGCAAGACCTGGCGCTGCTTGACGCCAAGAAGGGCGTGGAGATGTTCCGCAAGGTCAATATCCCGGTGCTGGGCGTGGTCGAGAACATGGCCGTGCACATCTGTTCGAACTGCGGCCATGCCGAGCATCTGTTCGGTGAGGGCGGTGGCGAGAAGCTGGCGGCGCAGTACGGTGTCGAACTGCTGGCCTCGTTGCCGCTGTCGATGCTGATCCGCGAACAGGCCGACAGCGGCAAGCCGACGGCGATTGCCGAGCCGGAAAGCCAGATCGCCATGGTCTACCAGGAGCTGGCCCGTCAGGTCGGTGCACGGATCGTGTTGCAGGAAGCGGCGGCGCCGGCGATGCCGAATATCACTATCAGCGAGGACTGAGGTGATTTTCGCGGGGCAAGCCCGCTCCTACCGTAGGAGCGGGCTTGCCCCGCGATGAGGTCAAAATCCAGGGCATAAAAAAAGCCCCACCTGTTAAGGGCGGGGCTTTCTTCAAGCTGTAAAGCGGAAGTTAGATAACTTCTACTTCTTCAGCCTGCATGCCTTTCTGACCGCGGGTAGCGATGAAAGAGACCGCTTGGCCTTCTTTCAGGCTTTTGAAACCGTCAGCTTTGATGGCTTTGAAGTGTACGAACAGGTCGTCACCGGATTGTGGGGTGATGAAGCCGAAGCCTTTTTCATCGTTGAACCACTTAACGGTACCGGTTTGGCGATTGGACATGGTCTGTCTCCTTGGACAAAGTTAACTACGACTCAGGAAACGCCCTGGCCGAGACTGAGTGCAAAGAGGCAGAAAATTCATGAAGATGGGTTGATCGAAATCTTGCATCAGGTAGATATTCTCAGTGACACGTGCAGCACAGTGGCGTCACCTTAACCCTTTTTCCAGAACGTGCCAATGGTCTTGTGACGCTTTCTCATAATTCATGACTGACGGTGCCTCGCGCTCCCGTGCAGGCCCCGTGGTACGGGGATCCGACGGTTGATGCTGCATGGAACTTTGAACCCGGCGCCGGGCCCGGTAAGATGCGCCACAGAATTTTTTCACCACGCAATTTCAGGACACCCCGCCATGAGCATCAAATCGGACAAGTGGATTCGCCGCATGGCGCAGGAACACGGCATGATCGAGCCGTTCGTCGAGCGCCAGGTGCGCGGTGAGAGCGACAACCGGCTGATCTCCTTCGGCGTCTCCAGCTACGGCTACGACGTGCGCTGCGCCGACGAATTCAAGGTGTTCACCAACATCAACTCGGCGACCGTCGATCCGAAAAACTTCGACGCCGGCAGCTTTGTCGACGTCAAGAGCGACGTCTGCATCATCCCGCCGAACTCCTTCGCGCTGGCCCGCACCGTCGAATACTTCCGTATCCCGCGCAACGTGCTGACCATCTGCCTGGGCAAGAGCACCTACGCCCGCTGCGGCATCATTGTCAACGTCACCCCGCTTGAGCCCGAGTGGGAAGGTCACGTGACCCTGGAGTTCTCCAACACCACCACGCTGCCGGCGAAAATCTACGCCAACGAAGGCGTGGCGCAGATGCTCTTCCTCGAATCCGACGAAGAATGCGAAGTGTCCTATAAGGATCGTGGCGGTAAATACCAGGGCCAGCGCGGCGTTACCCTGCCACGCACCTGAGGCGACAAGGCGAGGGAATTCCTTGCCTGCGGCGTACTCCAATGAGTTGAATTGTTCCGCCCGGCAACACGCCAGGCGGACGTCAACCAGGAGCCGCCCATGAAACTCGACCCGACCATCAGTGCCAAGCTGGCCGTGCTGCAGCCCAACAGCGTTGGGATGTTGGCCTGGTCGCTGCTGGCCCATCCGCACCCGCACATCCTCCACGCAGGCGGCGTGCCCGGTCAGCCTGATCCAGACACGCCTATCCCTGCACAGCCGGGTGATACCCCGCCGATGGAGCCGGGTGAGCCCACTCTGCCTGACGAGCCGCCACCGGCCCCCGTCGCCTGACTGCTACTTGAGGTTGCCGCTGAGAAACTGACGCAGGCGTTCGCTTTTTGGATTGCCCAGTACCTCGTCCGGCGGCCCTTGCTCCTCCACCAACCCCTGGTGGAGGAACATCACCTGGCTCGCCACCTTGCGTGCGAAGGCCATTTCGTGGGTCACCATGATCATGGTCCGGCCCTCTTCGGCCAGGCCCTGAATCACCCGCAACACTTCGCCGACCAGCTCCGGGTCCAGCGCCGAGGTCGGCTCGTCGAACAGCATGACTTCCGGCTCCATGGCCAGTGCCCGGGCGATAGCCACCCGTTGCTGCTGGCCGCCGGAGAGAAATGCCGGGTATTGATCGGCCACCCGCGGTGCCAGGCCGACTTTGTCCAGGTAGCGCCGGGCGCGTTCTTCGGCCTCGTGCTTGCTCACGCCCAGCACCCGTCGCGGCGCCATGGCGATGTTGTCCAGCACGCTCAGGTGGCTCCACAGGTTGAAGTGCTGGAACACCATGGCCAGGCGCGTGCGCAGGCGCTGCAGCTCGTCCGGATCGGTGACGTGCAGGCCATGATGGTCCTGGGTCATGTGCACCGGCTTGCCATCGAGGGTCATGCTGCCTTCGTTGGGTTGCTCGAGGAAGTTGATGCAGCGCAGGAAGGTACTCTTGCCCGAGCCGCTGGCGCCGATCAGGCAGATCACGTCGCCGGTCCTGGCCTTGAGCGATACGCCCTTGAGCACATGGTGCTCGCCGTAGCGTTTGTGCAGGTCTTCGATGGTCAGTTTGTACATGCGCAGGCTCTAAAGGTAAGGGGTCAAGGCGACAGCAGGTAGCCGCTGCGGTAGGCCTGGTTGCCTGCCACATGGGCGATGACCATGCCGGCGGTGGCCATGCGCCGCAGCGAGCGGGCATAGAGCAGGCCGGGCTGGCTGTTGCGCACCGGGGTGACCCGGTCGCTGAGCGGGTCGATAACTTCGGCGATCAGTTGGTCGGCCTGCAGGTACTGGCCCGGCTTGGCGTGGAACACCAACAGGCCGCCCAGCGGCGTTGCCACCGGTTCCACCCCGGCCAGCGGCGTTGCCGGGTAGCTGAGGGCGGGCAAGGTGGCAGGTTCGCCTTCAATGGCGCCGTAACGGGTCAGGTACTCGAGAATCGCCGTGCAGTCCTGTTCCGCCAACGGATGGCTGACATCGCCCTGGCCACGCAATTCGACGGTCACCGAAAAGCTGCCCTGGGGGATCGGGAACTGCTTGGCGAAGCGCTGCTGCAATTGCCACCAGACCAGGGTGAAACATTCATCGAAGGACTGCCCGCCCGAGTCGGTGGCCAGCAGGCTGGCCTGGGCGCCCAGGTAGCGCGACAGCGGTTCGACCTGCGGCCAGGCTTCGGGCGTGGTGTACAGGTGCGCCACGGCTTCGAAGTCGCAATGCAGGTCGAGCACCATCTCGGCGTCGCAGGCCAGGCGCTGCAGGGTCAGGCGCTGGGATTGCAGCGGGGTGTGGGCAGCATGGGCATCCAGGGCGCGGCGCAGGCTTTCGCGGATCAGGGCAATGTTGTGCTGCGGGTCCTGGGTCAGGTGATCGGCAATCTGGTCGCCGATCTGGTCGCTCAAGTCAACGAAATGGCGGTTGAAATTCTCGCCGCTTTGCAGCTCGTAACGGCCCAGCGGCACATCCATCAGTACCTGTTCCAGGCCTACCGGGTTGGCGATCGGCACCAGCACGATTTCGCGGCGCAGCAGGCCCTGGGCCTCAAGTTCGGTCAGGCGTTGCTTGAGGTGCCAGGCCACCAGCATGCCGGGCAGTTCATCGGCATGCAGCGAGGCCTGGATGTAGATTTTGCCGGCGCCGCGGGGGCCGAAGTGAAAGCTGTGGATCTGGCGGGCAATGCCGGGAACCGGTGCCAGAATGTCATGAGTCGAGTGATGCATATCAGTCCTAGTGTGTCGGTCCTAGAAAAGCCAGCCAGCGACGTTCGGCGATGCGAAACAGCCCTACCAGGGCGAAGGTCACGCACAGGTAGATCAGCGCGGCGATGCCGAACGACTGAAAGGTCAGAAATGTGGCCGAGTTGGCGTCGCGGGCGACCTTGAGGATGTCCGGCACGGTGGCGGTGAAGGCCACCGTGGTGGAGTGCAGCATCAGGATCACTTCGTTGCTGTAGTAGGGCAGCGAGCGGCGCAGCGCCGACGGCATGATGATATAAGCATAAAGTTTCCAGCCGCGCAGGCCATAGGCCTTGGCGGCCTCGACTTCACCATGGTTCATGCTGCGGATCGCCCCGGCGAAAATCTCCGTGGTGTAGGCGCAGGTGTTGAGGGCAAAGGCGAGGATGGTGCAGTTCATCGCATCGCGAAAAAAGCTGTCGAGCAGCGGCTGCGCGCGCACCGCTTCCAGGCTGTAGATCCCGGTGTAGCAGATCAGCAACTGGATATACAGCGGCGTGCCGCGGAACAGGTAGGTATAGAACTGCACGGGCCAGCGAACCCAGAAGCGCGGCGAAACCCGCGCAATCGACAACGGGATCGAAACCACGAAGCCAATCGCCAGGGCTGCGGTGAGCAACCACAGGGTCATGGCCAGGCCGGTGATGTGGGTGCCGTCGGTGTAGAGGAAGGCGCGCCAGTATTCCTGCAAGAGCTCGATCATCGGATGGCCTCCCGGGTGCCGACGTTATAGCGCCGTTCCAGCCAGCGCAGGGCGACGTTGGAGGCGCTGGTGATCAACAGGTAGATGAACGCCGCGACCACCAGGAAGTAGAACAACTGGTAGCTGCTCTTGCCGGCGTCCTGGGCGGCCTTGACCAGGTCGGCCAGGCCGATGATCGACACCAGAGCAGTGGCCTTGAGCATCACCATCCAGTTGTTGCCGATGCCGGGCAGGGCGAAGCGCATCATTTGCGGAAAGACCACGAAGCGAAAGCGTTGCAGGCGCTTGAGGCCGTAAGCAGTGGCCGCTTCGACCTGGCCGCGCGGCACGGCGAGAATTGCGCCGCGAAAGGTTTCGGTGAAATAGGCGCCGTAGATGAAGCCCAGGGTGATGACCCCGGCGGCGAACGGGTCGATCTCGATGTATTCCCACTCCATGGCGTCGGTGAGGCTGGTCAGCCAGGTTTGCAGGCTGTAGAAAATCAGCAGCATCAGCACCAGGTCAGGCACGCCGCGAATCAGCGTGGTGTAGGCCTGGGCGATCAGGCGTAGCGGGCGCAGCGGCGAGAGCTTGGCACTGGCGCCGAGCAGGCCCAGGCCAACGCTGACCAGCAGCGACATGAAGGACAGTTTGAGGGTCATCCAGGTGCCCTGCAGCAGCAAGGGGCCGAAGCCCTTCAAGCTGAATGCCGAGAGCCCCAGGAACTGCAGCAGGTCTTCGAACATGAAGCGAACCTATGCCAGTGGACGCGATCATGCGGGAACCGGCGTTTGCCGGTTCCCGCAGTGGTTATTTGCCGCTGTAGAGGTTCAGGTCACCGAAGTGCTTTTTCTGGATCGTGGCGTAGGTGCCGTCGTCGTGTAACGCTTTGATACCTTTGTTCAGGAGTGCCTTGAGCTCAGTGTTACCTTTTTTGATACCGACTGCGGTCTTGGACGGCAGCAATTCGCTGTCGACCGGCTCACTGACTTCATAGTCGGCGCCTTGTGGCGACTTGAGAAAGCCCAGTTCGGCCTGGAGCATGTCCTGGATCGAGGCATCCAGGCGTCCGGAGGTCAGGTCGGAATAGACCTGGTCCTGGTTCTGGTAGGCCTGGGTCTTGACCCCGGCCTTGTCCAGCACGGCCTTGGCGTAGGCTTCCTGGATGGTGCCTTGCTCGTAGCCGACAGTCTTGCCCTTGAGCGAGGCCGGGTCGGCGGTCAGGCCTGCACCTTTTTTGAACACCAGGGCGGTAGGGCCGGAAAACAGCTCGCTGGAGAAATCGATGACTTTTTCCCGGGCCGGGGTAACGGTCATCGACGAGATCACACCGTCGAACTTGTTGGCCTTGAGCCCCGGAATCATGCCGTCAAAGTCACTTTCCACCCACTTGCACTTGACCTTGAGCTCAGCACAGATGGCATTGCCCAGGTCGATGTCGAAGCCCACCAGGGAACCGTTGGCGGCTTTCGATTCGAACGGTGCATAAGACGGATCGACGCCGAAGCGCAGCTCCTTGTATTCCTTGGCCAGGGTGTTCCCCGCAGCCAGACACAACGCGAGTGCGGAAAGCGTCAGCCATGCTTTTTTCATTGTGTGTCCTTGGATTCGCAAAGTGTTGGGGTGGCAAAGGGCCGTTACCGGTCGATGCCAGACAACACAGTGATAGCAAGTTTCACACCATATTCCAGGCCAGCCCCACATTCAGTGGGAGCAGGCCTTGCCAGCGAGGGGCCGCAGCGCGGCCCCGAACAGCCTCAGTATCGCGCATCCACCGGCTTGCCGCCGTTGGGCCAGTCCTTGACCTTGTCCGGGAAGTCCGGCCGTGGCTGTTGCGAGAACCAGGCCGCGACGTCCACTGCCTCCTGGTCACTCAAGCCGCCCTGGCCCAGGGGGAATTTCTCGTGAAAGCCGATCGGCATGTTGCGTTTGACGAACGCTGCGGCGGTATAGGTGCGGGCCATGCCGGCGCCGATGTTGAACGACTGATCGCCCCACAGCGGCGGGTACACCAGGCTGCCGTCTTCTCGGGCCAGGCCCTCGCCATTGCTGCCATGGCACACCGCGCACTGCTCGGCATACACCTGCTTGCCGTTGTCCAGGTCTGGCTTGATCGCCGTGTCGATCTTGCCGACCCCGCGCCCGGCCACCTTGTCGCCCGGCTGGGTGTTCATCTTCATCCAGTCGAAATAGGCCACCATCGCCTGCATGTCCGCCGATTGCGGCGGTATCGGCTTGCCGTTCATCGAACGCCGGAAGCAGCCGTTGATGCGCTCTTCAAGGGTGACTTCCTTGCCCGCCCGCGGAGCGTAGCTGGGGAAGAACGCCGAGACGCCGACAAACGGCGAGCCGTCGGCCACGGTGCCGGCGTTGAGGTGACAGCTGGTGCAGTTCAGCGCGTTGCCGACGTTGTCCGGCAACAGCTCGCGGGTTTGCAGGTGCAAGCGCATGCCGCGGATCACCTGGTCGGCGTTGGCTGCGGCGAGCAGGTTGGCCAGGCGCGGGGTTTCAAAGGCGCTGGAGTCGGTGGTCTGCGGATTGAGCTGGTCACGCAGGGTTTTCACCTGCTTGGCAGTGATCGGCGAGCTGTTGTTGCCCCAGCGACCGCGCACGAAGGTGAGGATCTCGGCGATCTCTTGATCGGCCAGGCGGGCGAAGCCGGGCATGGTGTAAACCCGTGAATGGGTGGCGGTTTGCGCGGTTTCCCAGCCGGTGAGGGTGATGTGCAGCAGCGAGGTCGGGTTGGTCGAGGCGATGCTCGGGTTGCCGGCCAGTGGCGGGAACAGGCCCGGGACCCCACGCCCGTCCGGGCGGTGGCAATCGCTGCAGAACTGGGTGTAGCCCAGGCCGCCGCGGCTGCTGAACAGGTCAACCGGGGCGACGGCTGCGGCCAGCGGGATATCCGGCATCGGCAGGTCATCCTTGCCCGGCGGCAGCGATTTCAGGTAGCTGGCGATGGCCACCAGGTCGCCGTCGCTGAAGTGCTGGGTACTGTGATGAATGACGTCGGCCATGTTGCCCGACACCGTGGCGAAGCGGTTCTGCCCGGTCTTGAGCAATTGCACGGTGTCTTGCACGGTCCACAGGTTGCGCAGGCTCAGGGCCTGCCAGTGCTCTACGGTTTCACCGGCGAGGAAGTGCTTGCCGCTGCGGCCGGCGTCGCTCATGGCCTTTTCCTGGAAGGCGATGCCGCGTGGGGTATGGCAGGCACCACAATGGCCCAGGCCCTGCACCAGGTAGGCGCCCCGATTGAGCACTTCGTCCTTGGCGGGATCGGGCTCGAAGGGCTCGCTGTCGACGAAGGCGAAGTTCCACAGCGACAGGCCCCAGCGCATGTTGAACGGCCAGCTCATGTCCGCTTCCTGGTTGGACTGGCTGATCGGCGTCACGCCCTGCATCAGGTAGGCGTACAGGGCGCGCATGTCCGCTTCGCTCATTTTCGCGTAGGACGGGTAGGGCATTGCCGGGTACAGGTTGGTGCCGTCCGGGGTCACGCCTTCGCGCATGGCCTTGTCGAACTGCTCGAAGCTGTAGCGGCCGATGCCAGTGTCCGGGTCGGGGGTGATGTTGCTTGAGTAGATGGTGCCCATCGGCGTTTTCAGCTGCAGGCCACCGGCCATTTCCGGTGCTTGCGGTGCGGTGTGGCAAGCAATGCAGTCGCCGAGCTGGGCGATGTATTTGCCTCGGGCAAGCAGTTCGCTGTCGGCCGCCGCTGCCGGGGGCGGTTCGCTGGCGAATACGGAGATCGAGAACACGGTCGTGGCCACCAGGGCCAGACGGGAGAAGGCAGATGCCATTGCATTATTCCTTTAGTCACCTGGCCTGGGGTGGTCCCCTGGGCGCAGGGCTGCAATCGTTTTTATGGTTCATCAGGCAGAGGCAGGTAACGAAACCTGCCTCAGTTTCGTTGTAAGGGATTTGTCGGCGGGGGCTGTTGATATGGATCAGCGCAGCCGGCATTGCACCGGCTGCGCGTGCGGATTGCGCGGTTTTACCTGCCCGGTACCAGGGTCAGGCGCTTGTTGCCGTAGGCGCGGTCGAAGTTTTGTGGTTGCAGCGGCAGGCTCATGTAGCGGCCCTTGAACCAGGCATCCAGGCCATCGGCAAAGTGCGGGCTGGCCGGGTTGCCGGACTGGCCGCTACTGCTTTGCAGTTGCAGCGGTTCAATCTGGCCGAAGTCCACCACCATGCGCAGCGACGGTGCCAGTTGTGCGTTGAAGTCCTTGCCCCAGGCGTAGGGCGCAAGGTTCAGGGTGCTGTGGTCGCCGCCCGTGGCCAGCGGGCCGCGACTGACCGCGTCACCCAGGCCATGAAAAGTCGGCGCCGGCCAGCGGTACTGGTGCAGTTTGCCCCATTGCCAGGCGCGCTGATTATTGCCCAGTTGCGCTTCGCCGGCAGTGATTGCTGCTGCCAGGCTGCGGGCGAGAATGGCCGGCTTGTCTTCTTTTTGCGCGGTGTTCTGATCGTCCCAGAACGGGCTGTCTTCGCGGCCGAGCAAGTGGTCGGCCTGGGCCGAGTACGACAGCCGGGCGTTACCGACAAAAGCCTGCCAGCTCGGGCTGGATTCAGGGCCGAGCTCGTCGAGGAAGGTCAGCTTGGCGCTTTCCTGCAGGAACAGTTGGTACAGGGCGGCATCTGCCGAGGTGGTGCTCAGTCGGCCGTCGAAGGCCATCAACCGGGTGTAGGCTTCGCGTGCCTTGGTCCGTTGCTCGGCAGGCAGGGCGTCGATTGCCTGCTTCAGCGGTTGGGCCATGCCGGGGGCTTGGAACATTTTCTTCAGCTTGTCGGCAAACAGCGTGGTCTGGTCGCTTTGCATCAGCATCAGGCTGCGGCTGTCGTGCTTGCCGTTGCCGGCCAGTTGCGCCAGGCGCTCGGCACGCTCGGGGTAGTACCAGCTGTTGGACAGCTGCATGCCATAGCCTTTGGGCACGCTGCGCTGGTTGGCATTGCCGATCCAGCCTTGGGGCGGGTCCTGGTCGTAGGGGTGGAGCATCGGGTCGGCGTAGCCGTCCCAGTCGTAGCGACCGTCCCAGCCCGGCGACGGCAGCAGGCCCTGGCCCTCGCGGCGGTTGGGGAAGCGCCCGCTGACCTGCCAGCCGATATTGCTGGCGTCGGCAAATACGAAGTTCAGCGCCGCAGCGCCAATCTCGCGGGTGTTGTCGAAGGCGCGCTCGACATTCTGCGCCCGCGACAGGTTGAAGAACGCATCCAGGCTCTGGTCGCCCTTGAGCTCGGGCATGCGCAGGGCCAGGCCCAGGCTGGCGTTCTGCGGCTGGCCGAGCAGGGTGCCGTGGCGGGTGTCGTACAGGGTTTCACGCAGCGGGCGCTGGCCCTTGATGAAGAAGGTTTCGTTGCGGGCCTGGGCTGGCAGCCATTTACCGTCGGCCTGGTACATCAGGCGGCTGCCTTCCTTGCGCAGTTTTTCCAGGAACAGGTCCTGGTTGTCTGCCATCACCGCGCTGGCGCTCCAGGCCAGCTTGCCGTTGTAGCCTGAAAGCACCAGCGGCAGGCCGGCGATGGATACGCCAGCGGCCTGGTACTTGGGCGAACGGATCTGCACCGGGCTCATCGCCCAGGCACCAAGGGTATCGCTGGCCATCAGGCTCTTGCCGCTGCGGCTGCGCTGCGGGGCAATCGCCCAGTTGCTCGAGCCGGCGCTGCCGAGCAGGTTGAGTGCGGCCAGTTGCTCGCTGACTGCGGTCAACGGTGCCAGGCCCGCGAGCTGGGTGTTCAGGTTCAGGCCTTTGAGCTTGTCGGTTTCGCTCAGCGCCAGCGGTTCGTCAGGGTAGCTTGGCAGCAGCCAGGCCAGTTTGTCGGTACCGACTTTTTGCGCCAGGCCCAGGGCTGCGAGTTCTTCCTGCAGGTTGACCGACTGGCTGAAGTTGTACAGGCAGAAGATCAGCGCCGAGTCCTCGGGCTTCCAGTATTCCGGACGGTAGCCGCTTTGCGCCAATGGTGCCGGCAGCTTGTCGCGGTAGCGGAACATATAAGCGTTGACGCCACGGGCATACACCTCGAAGAAACGCTTGAGGCGTGGCGAGGCATCGGCATACAGCTGGTTGGCGCTGGCCTTGAGGTTGGCCGCGCGCATCAGGCGGTCGACTTCCAGCACGTCGGCACCGGCCATTTCCGCCAGCCGGCCTTGAGCCAGCAGGCGCATGCCAACCATCTGCCCGATGCGGTCACCGGCGTGGATATAGCCCAGGGCGAACAGCGCGTCGTGGAAGTTGTTCGATTCGATCAGCGGCATGCCCAGGGCGTTGCGGCGCACCGACACATTCTGTGCCAGGCCTTTGAGCGGTTGCACGCCCGTGGCAGGCAGCACGCTGTCGCGCTGGCCGGCCATCTGGCAGCCACCCAGGCTGAGCAGCCCGAGCATCGCAGCGACTACGCCGAACCGGGGGGTAAAAGGGGGAAGGGCTGGCGCGGCCATGATCAGGCTCCTGCAGGGCGTGGCGGTAAAAGGCGCTACGTTAGTGAGCGCGATCACACCATGCAAGCGGGGCGCAGCCTTTATTTTCACCAGCTGACGAGGCGTCGGGCCGGCAGGGGAGCTAGCGGTCGCGCCGGCGTACTGCGCAAGCGCCGACCACTAGCAAAAGGCCGCGATCAGGCGCCGTGGCACTTCTTGAACTTCTTGCTGCTGCCGCATGGGCACGGATCGTTGCGGCCGACGTCCTTCAGGGCGTTGCGCACCGGCTCCTGGTGGCCGTGGTTGCAGTGCGGGCCGTGTACATGGCCATGGTCATGGTCGTGATGATCATGATCGTGGTTGCAGTCAGGGCCATGGACATGGGGTTGCTGGGTCATCTTGGGTTACTCCGGAATAAGATCGCCGGGAATTATCTCACCACTGCGCGACAAGTGCAGGTCGCGGGCGAAGAATAATCCGCTGCTCATCTCACCTTCCAGGCGATAGCGCAGTGGGCCTTCGCTGCCTTTGAGCAGTTTGGCCAGGGGTTTGACCTGCTGCCAGAGGTTGGTGCGCACCGGGATCTTGAAGATGCGCCGCGCGTGCGGGCCGACACTGCGCCACAGGCTGGCCTCGCCTTCGGTCAACGGCAGGTCGTTGATCAGCACCTTGTAGCCCAGGTAACGGATGAACAGGCGGCTGTCGTTGGGGTTGTCGACCTGGACATGCAGTACGAATTCCTGCTGCAGCAGGCGCATCTTCAGCGGTTCAACCTTGAGCAGATGCACCTGTGGGTCCTGGTAGTCGCTGTCCAGCCAGCTGGCGCAGCCCGCCAGTTGCAGGAGCAGAGCGCTGATCAGCAGCAGGCGGGCCATCAGCTCAGCTACCCAGGTAACTGGAGCAGCACTTCTTGAACTTCTGCCCGCTTTCGCATGGGCAGGGATCGTTGCGCGTGGCCTTGAGGCCGACGGTCGGGTCAATGAAGTACCAGCGGCCGTGGTTCTGCACAAAGGCCGAGCGTTCGCGATGGCAATGCTCGCCATCGCTGTCGTGCCAGCGAGCGGTAAAGGTGACAAAGGCATGTTCGGGCTTGCCGCCGAACACCTCGGCGCCTTCGACTTCAAGGCCCAGCCAGGTGCTCTGCTGGCTCCAGTTGCGGATCGCCTCGCGGTCGAGCCCGGCTTGCTGCGCTGGCAGGGTGGTGGTCACCAGATAGTCGACCAGCCCCAGCACGTAGGCGCTGTAGCGCGAACGCATCAGGGTCTGCGCGTCGGGGGCGGGGAGCCCAGCGTGATAATGCCCGCAGCAGGTATCGAGCAGATCGCCGCTACCGCAAGGACAAACCGAGACACTCATTGCTTCACCACCAGTACTTGCCAAAATTTTCCGGGTTGGCCCAGAACTTGGCGTTGAGCCAGTCCGGGACCTGTTTGTATTCACGTAGATCATAGGTGAACAGGTTCAAAACCTGCGCATCGCGCTGGAATTTTTCACTGGCTTGCAGGGCCAGGGCGAAGAAGTCGGTTTCTTGCCAATCGCAGGCGCTCAGGTCGGCCAGCACCGCCACGCGGCTGGCATTGAGGTTGCGGATGCCGCCGAGCAATTGCAGGCCATCGCGTTTGCTCAGGTGCTCGAGGCAATCGACCAGCAGCGCCAGGTCGAAGCGTTGCGCCGCAAGCTCGGCCGGCAGAGCGCCGGGGTTGGCCACGGCGATTTGCGCCTGCGGGTGCGCCTGGGCGAAAGCCTCCAGAGCCGGAAAGCGCTCACCTATCAATAGCAGGCGTTGTGGCGCATAGCGATCAAGCAGGGCGGCCAGGGCCTGTTGCGGGGTGCGCTGGGAAAAACCGTCCATCATCGGGAATCCTCGGTCAGATGGGGCAAGACTAACGGTCTGGCGCCACTTGGCATAGTGCCGCGGCGCCGCATCATGGCCTATTGCTGGCGGATATCAATGAGGCGGTCTTTACTCCCAGAGCATCGGTTTTGCACCGATTCCCCCTAGGAGATGCAACAAAATGAGCATAGTACGCACAGCATTACCTCTGGTTCTGCTAACCAGCGTGTTGACTGGTTGTGCAGGTTTGCAAAAAACCGACTGGCCGAAGTGTGCTGCCGTCGGGGGCGTAGGCGGCGCAGCCCTGGGCGCTATCGAGAGCTCCAGCTGGGCAGGCTGGGGCGCGCTGCTTGGCGCGGGCATGGCCGCCGGTTACTGCTGGGCCCACGGCGATGGCGACGAAGACGGCGATGGCGTGCCGGACAGCCGCGACAAGTGCCCGGGCACGCCACGTGGCGTGCAGGTCGATGCCAACGGATGCCCGCCGGAGCCTGTCGCCGTGGTCGAAGAAGTCGCCGTGGTCAAGGAAGAGGTCATTGTCATTCGCGATGTTCACTTCGAGTTCGATTCGGCCAAGCTGACCGCAACCGACAAGGAGCGCCTCAATACCATTGCCACGCGCCTGAAAAACGAAGCGGCGAGCGCGCGCTTGAGTGTCACTGGCCACACCGACAGCAAAGGCTCCGATGCCTATAACCAGAAACTCTCGGAGCGCCGCGCGCATTCGGTCACCGAATACCTGATCGAGAGCGGCGTGCCACGTGCCAGCTTCGTCTCGGTGCGCGGTGCCGGTGAGACCCAGCCGGTTGCCGACAACGCCACTGCCGATGGCCGGGCGCAGAACCGTCGTACGGAAATTCGCATCGAGCGCTGAAGCGCCAGCGGCCTGCGGCTTGAGAAGTACCGCAGGCCGGTCTTTACTCCTGTGTGACCGGTAGAGGCCGGTGACACAGGAGCAATTCTCATGAGTGTTCTCTTCAAGGCCACACTGCCGGTCCTTCTGGCCGCAAGCCTGCTCTCCGGTTGTGCGACCCACAGCGATGGCAGCGCCCCACTCAATCAAAGGACCTGGCCTATCTGCAGCCTGCTTGGCGGTCTGGTCGGTGGCGGTCTGGGTGCCATCGAAAGTTCCGCCTGGGCAGCCGGTGCCGGTGCTGCCGGCGCGATTGCCGGCGGCCTGATCTGTTATGCCCAGGACGGTGACGAGGATGAAGACGGCGTGTTCGACCGTCGCGACCTCTGCCCCGACACGCCGGCCAACACCCCGGTCAGCCATACCGGTTGCCCGCTGCCGCAATACCCAGCGAGCCAGAAAGCGCCGGAGCCTGCACCGACCTCGGAAGTGATTACCCTCAGCGACCAGGGCGCGGTGATGTTCGCCTTTGACTCGGCGCAGTTGACCAGCGCGGCCCAACAGCAGTTGCAGGCGCTGACCAGCAAGCTCAATGGCGCCAATGTAACCAGCGTCAAAGTCGTCGGCCATACCGACAGCCAGGGCTCGGACGCCTACAACCAGGCGCTGTCCGAACGGCGAGCCAGCAGTGTTGCCGAGTACCTGATCAGCCAGGGCCTGTCGCCCGCCAAGGTCACCAGCCAGGGCCAGGGTGAAAGCCAGCCGGTTGCCGATAACGACACTGATGCCGGGCGGGCGCAGAACCGCAGGGTGGAACTGCACCTTAATTGATCGGGCCACTGACACAAGGACTGGCACAAGGAGCGTGTCAGCCGTTACTGTTGCAGGCGATGCCAGCACCCCTGGCATCGCCACCGAAAAATAACAACGGGGGGCGCCTATGCAAGGGTTACTGGGGCTGGCCAAGGCCCTGACCGTGGTGTTCTGGTGGGTGGTACTGGTCAATTTGCTGATACCGCTGGAGCACCCCTTCCACCTGCTGATCAATGCCGCCGGTGCCGCCCTGCTTGGCCTGCACTTGCTGGAAGTATTGATGTTCAATGGTTGCCTGCGTGAGCGCAGCCATCGTTGGTTCGATCGCTTGCAGATCCTGCTGGTCGGTATTTTTCATGTTCTTTCAATTCCGGCACCCCGCAAGGAAGCTGCTAATGCGTAAATTGATCATTCTGGCTGCGTTGTTCAGCCCCCTGGCCCTGGCCGACGCCATCAGCGTGGCGGCCCATTCGGTGCTGCGCCTGCCAAACAAGGCCAGCGTCGTGCATTTGCAGCGCCTGGAGGTTGCTGATTCCGCCACCCTGGTGCTGCCCGCCAGCCTGGTCGATCTCAGGATCGATGAGTTGCACCTGGGCCAGGAGGCGCGAATTGCCATCGTGCCGGCCGAAACCACCCTGCAGCTTGAAGTGCAACGGGCCAGCTTCGGCGAGGGCAGCCAGATCGTTGCCCATGGTGCCCCGGGCACTTACGAAAAAGCGGCAAAGGCCGGGCGCAACCTGGAATTGCAACTGCATGAGCTCAAAGCCTCGACCCTGGCCATTGATGCCCGTGGCGGCGCCGGTGCGCCGGGTTATGTCGGCCTTGATGGCGCCAATGGCAAGCCGGGGGGCTGCACCTGGGGCCAGGCCAGCCGCGGCGCCAATGGCGACAACGGTGGCAATGGCCATGACGGCGCGCCGGGTGGCCGGGTGCGGCTGGCGTTGCCGGCAGGTTTTCCTGCTGAGCGCATCGTGGTCCAGCTTGATGGCGGTGCGCCAGGCGTGGCGGGTGCAGCCGGCAAGCCGGGGGCCGGTGGCGCAAGCAAGGGCTGCCTGGTGTACAGCACTGCGGGTGGTGCGGCAGGCAAACCTGGGGCTGCGGGTCAGCCGGGAGCGGCGGGTGCAGTTGGAGAGTTGATCTTGCAGCGCCTGTAAAAGCACGCGCCGGCCCCTGTTGGAGCCGGCTTTGCCGGCGACGGGCTGCAAAGCAGCCCCTTGACCTGGTTCACCACAGCACCCCACCCGACAGCACCACCGCAATCCCCAGCACCAGGTTGAGCCCGACCATCCGCCGAATCCTCGCCATCACCGCCGCGCCCGCCGGCCAGTCCTCAGCCTGCACCGCCTGGCGCAGTTCCGGGAACAGCAACGACTGGACACGAAAGAACACGGCAAACATCGCAATCGCACCGCCGATCATCACCTGGACATGCCGTGGCGTGGTCTCGAAGCTGGCAAAACGGGTGTTGACCATGAACATGCCGCTGATCGCCAGCACCGCGATTGCGATCCATACCCAGCCAAAAAAACGCTGAAACACTTCTACCCACAGGCGTAGGCGAGCGGGGCCTTCCAGGGCTGCAACCGCCGCCGGGCGCAGGATCAGCCAGGCAAAGAACATCCCCCCGACCCACACCAGGGCGGCCAGAACATGCAGGCTGTAAGACAGGGCAAAGACGGGCATGGGGATCTCCATTCGGCGCAAAGGGCAATAGCGGGGTATGATAGCGACCCAATCGAAACACTGAAAATTTATCCAGCCCTTCGGGCGCCCGACACCATGATCAGCAACGAACTCAAAACCACGATTCAGGGCGCCTATTCGCGTTTTCTCGAAGCCAAGAGCCTCAAGCCGCGCTACGGCCAGCGTCTGATGATTGCCGAAGTGGCCAAGGTGCTCGGCGATATCGACTGTGACGACGAAGGCCGGCGCGTCGGTGAACCAGCGGTGGTCGCGGTCGAGGCCGGCACCGGTACTGGCAAGACAGTGGCCTACAGCCTGGCCTCGATTCCGGCGGCCAAGGCGGCCGGCAAGCGCCTGGTGATCGCCACCGCCACGGTTGCCCTGCAGGAGCAGATCGTCTTCAAGGACCTGCCCGACCTGATGCGCAACAGCGGCCTCAATTTCAGCTTCGCCCTGGCCAAGGGCCGTGGCCGCTACTTGTGCCTGTCGAAACTCGACGTGCTGCTGCAGGAAGGCCAGGCGCAATCGGCCACTGCCCAGCTGTTCGAGGAAGAAGGCTTCCGGATCGAGGTCGACGAGGCCAGCCAGAAGCTCTTTACCAGCATGATCGAAAAGCTCGCCGGCAACCGCTGGGATGGCGATCGTGACAGCTGGCCCCAGGCTCTGGAAGACCAGGACTGGGCGCGCCTGACCACCGACCACAGCCAGTGCACCGGGCGCCATTGCCCGAACTTCGGCCAGTGCACCTTCTACAAGGCCCGCGAAGGCATGGGCAAGGTCGATGTAATCGTCACCAACCACGACATGGTTCTCGCCGACCTGGCCCTGGGCGGCGGCGCCGTGCTGCCGGACCCGCGCGACACCATCTATGTATTCGACGAAGGCCACCACCTGCCCGACAAGGCCATCGGCCATTTCGCCCATTACACCCGTTTGCGCTCGACTGCCGACTGGCTCGAGCAAACCGCCAAGAACCTGACCAAGCTGCTGGCCCAGCATCCGCTGCCGGGCGACCTGGGCAAATTTATCGAGCAGGTGCCGGAGCTGGCCCGTGAGATCAAGGCCCAGCAGCAGTTCATGTTCAGCGCCTGCGAGCAGGTTGCCGATTTCCGCCCGGGCGAAGACATGGAAGGCCGTGAGCGGCCTCGTCATCGTTTCGAAGGCGGCGTGGTGCCTGAGCACATGCGCGAGATGGGCATCGAGCTGAAAAAGGGCTTTTCGCGCCTCAGCGACCTGTTCACCCGCCTGACCGAGCTGCTCAAGGAAGGCATGGATGGCGAGGTCAATATCGGCATCGCCAGCCATCAGGCCGAGGAGTGGTACCCGCTGTTCGGCAGCCTGCTGATGCGCGCCCAGGGCAACTGGGAGTTGTGGACCGCCTTCACCGCCGAAGACCCGGAAGACAGCCCGCCCATGGCCCGCTGGCTGACCCTGGCCGAAAGCGGCGCGTTGTTCGATATCGAGGTCAATGCCAGCCCGATCCTTGCCGCCGAAATGCTTCGGCGCAACCTGTGGAACGTCGCCCACGGCGCCCTGGTGACCTCGGCGACTCTGACGGCACTGGGCAAGTTCGATCGTTTTCGCATGCGTGCCGGGCTGCCCAAGACCGCCGTTACCAGTGTTGTGCCGAGCCCCTTCCACCACGTTGACGCCGGCGTGCTGCGGGTGCCAGACCTGCGTGCCGACCCGCGCGATGCCGCCGCCCACACCGCGGCGATCATCCGCGACCTGCCGGAGCTGGTGGAAGGCTCGCGCGGTTCGCTGGTGCTGTTTTCCTCGCGCAAGCAGATGCAGGACGTGTTCGATGGCCTGGACCGCGACTGGCGCAAGCAGGTGTTCATCCAGGGCAACCTGTCCAAGCAGGAAACCCTCAACAAGCACAAGGCGCGGGTCGATGGCGGTGATTCCAGCGTGCTGTTCGGCCTCGCCAGCTTCGCCGAAGGCGTCGACCTGCCGGGCGCATATTGCGAGCACGTGGTGATCGCCAAGATTCCTTTCGCCGTGCCGGATGACCCGGTCGAAGCCGCCCTGGCCGAATGGATCGAGGCCCGTGGTGGCAACCCGTTCATGGAAATTGCCGTGCCGGACGCCTCGTTGCGGCTGATCCAGGCCTGCGGGCGGCTGCTGCGCACCGAAGAGGACCGCGGCACCATCACCCTGCTTGACCGGCGGGTGGTCACCCAGCGCTACGGCAAGGCTATTCTCAATGCGTTGCCACCGTTTCGCCGGGAAATTTCCTGAAAACCCGGAGCGCAATGCTCCGGGCGTTGTCTATCACTCAGTTCAAGGCCCCATGGGCCCTCAAGGAGAGCTCCAGCCCTATGATTCGCCGTACCTTGCCTGCCGTATTCGCACTGTTGTTCAGCACGCCGTTGCTGGCTGGGCAACAGACGCTGTTCAGCTTCGTTCGCCCGGCCGCCGTGGTCAATGTGCTGACCGAAGATGCCAGCCTGCCGCAGTACAATGCAGAGCAGACGGCCGAGGGCGAGGTGCTGCGCCGCGTGGTGTTCAACCCGGTGGCGCAGCCCAAGCTGCGCCTGACTCCGCAGGCCGGGGCCTGGGACTGGTCCAGCGCCACGGCCCTGACCTTGCGTCTGCAAAGCGCCATGGACTGGGCGCTGACCGTCGATGTCACGGTGCTAAGCAGCGACGGCAAGACCCTCACCAGCCGCATCGACCTGCCGGCGGGCCCGGCGCAAACCGTCTATGTACCGCTCAAGGCCAGTTCGCCGCTGAGCCAGGGCATGCGCGCCGGGCCGCCGATGCCTTGGGTGCACGAGGGCCAGCGGGTACTGCTGACCAGCAGCGCTGGCGAGGTCGATCTCAAGCAGGTGGTGTCGGTGACCTTGTCGATGAACAAGCCCAACGTCGCCCAGAGCATCCTCATCGAGCGCGTCGGCACCCAGGATGACGAGCAACTGCAAAAGGCCGTGTACACCGGCCTGATCGACGGCTATGGCCAGTCGACCCGCGGTCGCTGGCCGGAAAAGATCGTCAGCGATGACCAGCTCAAGGCCGCCGCCGGCCGCGAACAGCTGCAGCTCAAAGGCTGGCTGGGCGAACGCAGCAAGCTCAAGCTCGACAAGTTCGGTGGCATCAGCGAAGGCCCGGCGTTCGAGGCCAAGGGCTTCTTTCGCACCGAGAAACGCGAAGGTCGCTGGTACCTGGTGACCCCCGAAGGCCATCCGTTCTATTCCCTGGGCGTCAACACCGTGGCAGCCGACGGTGGCCGCACCTATGTGGCAGGGCGCGAGAGCATGTTCAGCGCACTGCCGCAAGCAGGTGAGGCGCTGGCGCAGTTCTACGGTGAAGGCAACAACAACGACGGCAATGGCTCGGCCCGTGGTCGCAACTTCAACCAGGGGCGCTGGTTCGACTTCTATGCCGCCAACATCGAGCGCAGCCACTCCACCCCATGCACGCCGGTGGCGGCCAGTGACAAAGGCGCGGCGGTGGACTGTCCACCCGCCAGCTTCGACAAGCAGCGCTGGCAGGGCCACACCCTCGACCGCCTGCAAGCCTGGGGCTTCAATACCCTGGGCAACTGGAGCGAGCCGACGCTTGGCCAGGCCAACCGCATGCCGTACACCTTGCCGCTGTCGATCGTTGGTGACTACACCAGCATCAGCACCGGCATGGACTGGTGGGGCGGCATGCCTGACCCGTTCGACCCGCGCTTTGCCATGGCCACCGAGCGTGCGGTGGCGATTGCCGCCCGCGATCACCGCGACGACCCCTGGCTGATCGGCTACTTTGCCGACAACGAGCTGGCCTGGGCCGCCCCCGGTGACGATCCCAAGGCCCGCTACGCCCTGGCCTACGGCACCTTGCGCCTGACCACCGATGTACCGGCCAAGCGTGCCTTCCTCAAGCAGTTGCGCGACAAGTACCGCAACCAGGCCGGCCTGTCCAAGGCCTGGGGCATCGATCTGCCCGCTTGGGAGCTGATGGAAGACCCAGGGTTCGAACCGCCGCTGCCAAGCCCTGAGCACCCGGAAATCGAGGCCGACTTCAAATACTTCCAGAAGGTCTTCGCCGAAACCTATTTCAAGACCATTTCCGACTCGCTGAAGTGGCATGCGCCCAATCATCTGTTGCTTGGCGGCCGTTATGCCGTGAGCACCCCGGAAGCAGTCGGCGCCTGTGCCGAGTACTGCGACGTCATCAGCTTCAATTTCTACACGCCCAAACCGCAGGACGGCTACGACTTCAACCAGCTCAAGGCGCTGGACAAGCCGGTGCTGGTCTCCGAGTTCCAGTTCGGTTCCCGCGACCGTGGCCCGTTCTGGCCGGGGCCGATGGAGGTGGCCAAGGAAGAGGGCAGGGCGCCGGCCTATGCCAGCTTCATCAAGGCCGCGCTGGATGAACCGTCAATCGTCGGTGTGCACTGGTTCCAGTACCTCGACCAACCTGCCAGCGGGCGCCTGCTCGATGGCGAGAACGGCCATTTCGGCCTGGTCGGCATTACCAATGTACCGTTCCAGGGCTTTGTCGACGGCGTGCGCAGGAGCAATCTGCAAACCCAGGAACAGTTCGGTAAAACCCTGGTGACCCCGGAAAAAGCGCCGAAGACTCCCTGACACCTGCTGCCGGGCATGCACCGCCCGGCTTCTGTCTGTTCCCAAATCGTGCGCAGGCTGAAACAATGCACAGCCATTTGATAAGCCGGTTTCGCGGGAGTTGCTGGGTGCAGATTCAGGGTCATTACGAGCTTAAGTTTGAAGCGGTACGTGAAGCCTTTGCGGCGCTGTTCGACGCTCCTCAGGAGCGTGGCGCGGCGCTGTGCATCCAGGTTGGCGGCGAAACCGTCATCGACCTCTGGGCCGGCAGCGCCGATAAAGACGGCGCCGAGGCCTGGCACAGCGATACCATTGCCAACCTGTTCTCCTGCACCAAGATGTTCACCGCCGTAACCGCCCTGCAGCTGGTCGGCGAAGGCAAGCTGGCCCTGGATGCGCCGGTGGCGCGGTACTGGCCGGAGTTCGCCCAGGCCGACAAGCAATCGATCACCTTGCGGCAACTGCTCAGCCATCGCGCCGGTGTGCCGGCCCTGCGTGAGCTGATGCCGGCCGAAGCCCTCTACGACTGGCACGCCATGGTCCAGGCACTGGCTGGCGAATCACCGTGGTGGACCCCGGGTACGGCCCACGGCTATGCGGCCATTACCTTTGGCTGGTTGATCGGCGAACTGATTCGCCGTGCCGATGGCCGCGAGCCAGGCGAATCGATCGTTGCCCGCACGGCCAGGCCGCTGGGCCTGGACTTTCATATCGGCCTTGGCGAAGAAGACTTCCCCCGCGTTGCGCATATCGCCCGCAGCAAAGGCAACATGGGCGACGAGGCGGCCCAGCGCCTGCTCCAGGTCACCCTGCGCGAGCCGCAAGCCCTGTCGACCCGGGCCTTTACCAACCCGCCGGGGATGCTTACCAGCGTCAACAAACCCGAGTGGCGGCGCATGCAGCAACCGGCGGCCAACGGCCACGGCAACGCCCGCAGCCTCGCCGGTTTCTACGCAGGCCTGCTCGATGGCAGTTTGCTGGAGTCGGAGCTGCTCGATGAGCTGACCCGCGAGCACAGCCTTGGCCAGGATCGGACCTTGTTGACCTCGACCCGTTTCGGTCTTGGCTGCATGCTTGACCAGCCGAGCGTCGCCAACGCGACCTTTGGTCTGGGCGCGCGCGCCTTCGGTCACCCGGGGGCGGGCGGTTCGGTGGGCTTTGCCGATCCGGAACACGATGTTTCCTTTGGTTTTGTTACCAATACCCTGGGCCCTTACGTGCTTATGGACCCTCGGGCGCAGAAGCTGGTGCGGGTATTGGCCAGCTGCCTTTGATCGGTTAACCCCCATGGGGCCTGAACCCTTTGGCTATTCTGAATTCCAAAGCCCTGCATTGCTGGGCCAAATTTCTTTCATTTTCATGGTGTATCGCTGATGTCTTCGCATAAATCCTTAGCTCTCGCCCTGTGCCTGGCCGTGACCGGCTGCGCGCAGCATCCTCAGAAAGATGGCGCCGCAGATGCCGGCTTCAACTGGTGGCCGTTTGGCTCGGACCAGGTCGTCGACAAGGAAGTTAAGGAAGTGGTCACCGAAAAAGTCGCCAAGGCCGACGCCAAGTCGGAAAGCGCCAGCCGCTGGTGGTGGCCGTTTGGTGACGACGCCAAGGGCAAGACCGCTGCCGTACCGAAAATCGACCACAAGGCCACCCAGGCCTGGCTCGACAGCTACGAGCCAAAGCTGCGCGAAGCGATCAAGGACAGCAAGTTCGAAGTCGAGCGCCGTGAAGACGTATTGGTCGTGACCGTGCCGGTCGACAGCTCCTACAACCCGGATCGCCCAGCGATGCTGCTGCCGGTCACCCTCGGCCCGATCACTCGCGTAGCCAAAGCCGTCGAGGCCGACAAGCAGACTGCCGTGCTGGTCCTGGGGCATGCCGACACCAGCGGTGTTGCCGCCACCAACACCAAACTCAGCCAGGAGCGCGCCGGTTCCGTGGCGGCGATCTTCCGCCTCAGCGGCCTGGAGCGTGATCGCCTGATGCTGCGCGGCATGGGCTCGCAAATGCCGCGTGCCGCCAACGACAGCGTTGAAGGCCGCGCCTTGAACCGTCGCGTTGAACTGGTACTGACCCCGCAGAACACCATGGTTGCCCTGCTGGCCAAGTACAAGCAGCCAACCCCGAGCCCGGCCGAACTGGTTGCCGTACAGGATGCCAAGGCTCCGGCCAAGGCTGCAGCGAAACCGGCTGCCAAGCCTGCAGCCAAGGCGCCAGCGAAAAAGGCCACTGTGGCCAAGAAAGCCGCGCCGGCCAAGGCCGCTGCCAAGAAGCCTGCCGCCAAGCCTGCGGCGAAGAAGGCGGCGGCACCGGTGGCGAAAAAAGTCGCCGCCAACACCAGCCCTGCGAAGACTAACTGATCGTCAAGGAACGCAGTAATGACCCAGTCCCTGGCCGATATGCGCCGCGATTACACCCGCGATGGCCTGACCGAAGCCCAGGCTCCGGCGCAGCCGTTCGCGTTGTTTCGTCAATGGTTCGATGATGCCCTGAACACCGAGCAGCCACCGGTGGAAGCCAACGCCATGACCCTGGCGACGGTGGATAGCGAAGGCCGCCCGCATTGCCGGATCGTCCTGCTCAAGGGCCTGGACGAGGAGGGTTTTACCTTCTTCACCAACTACGACAGCGCCAAGGGCCAGCAGCTGCTGGCCAACCCGTTCGCGGCCATGACCTTCTTCTGGCCGGCGCTGGAGCGTCAGGTGCGTATTGAGGGCCGGGTGGTCAAGGTCAGCCCGCAAGAATCGGACGAGTATTACCAGGTGCGCCCGCTGGGCAGCCGCCTGGGCGCCTGGGCCTCACCGCAGAGCCGGGTGATCGCCAACCGCGCCGAGCTCGAGGGCCTGGTCAAGGCCACCGAACAGCGCTTTAGCGACAACCAGCCACACTGCCCGGAGCACTGGGGTGGCTACCGCCTGCTACCCGAGCGCATCGAGTTCTGGCAGGGCCGCGCCAGCCGCCTGCACGACCGCCTCAACTATCGCTTGCAGCAAGGTAACTGGCTGCGTGAGCGCCTCGCGCCTTAATCGGCCTGGTAACCGGCGGCCTCGCGTTCCAGCCAGGCCGCCAGTTCACTGCGTTTGACCTTTTGCGCCTTGGCGCTGTCCAGACGTTGTAGCATGAAGGCTTTCTTGCCTTCGTCCTGGCCTGCCAGCGACAAGGCCAGGTCACGGTCCATCCAGCGCTTGATGCGAACGTAGATCCACCAGTGGAAGTACAAGCCTGCCACGGTGGTTATGACGACGATGAAGTAATCCATGTCTATCCTTGCGCTAGAAGTTTCTACAGGCTGCCCCTATAGCAACAGGCTGTACGGAAGCTGAATGGAAGCAATTTTACCCCGCATGTGTCGTGACAGTCGTCAATGCGCGGAGTCTAATGAGCATCTGTCTTACGGAGATCATCCAATGCGTAAATCTGTTCTGCTGGTGGCAAGCTTCACCACAATGTCGCTGCTGCTTGGTGGTTGTGCCTCGAGCCTGACCGGCGATTCGTACTCCCGTGATGAAGCGCGCCGTGTGCAGACCGTGCGCATGGGCACCATCGAGTCCCTGCGGCCGGTAAAAATCGAAGGGACCAAGACCCCGATCGGCGGCGGCGCCGGTGCCATCGTCGGCGGCGTCGCCGGCAGTGCGGTAGGTGGTGGCCGCGGCAGTATCGTTGCCGCCGTGATCGGCGCCGTGGCCGGTGGCCTGGCAGGCTCCGCCGCCGAAGAAGGCCTGACCCGCACCCAAGGCGTGGAAATCACCGTGCGTGAAGATGACGGCAGCATGCGTGCCTACGTGCAGGCCGTGCAGCAGAACGAGATCTTCCGCGTCGGCGAGCGTGTGCGGATCATGACCGTCGACGGCACCAGTCGCGTCACTCACTGAGTTTTGCACCACCCATTAAAAACCCCGACTCGGCAAAGCCGGTCGGGGTTTTTTATTGCCTTGAGACTCAGGCCGTGACGGGCTTGCGACTCGACAGCGCGGTGATGCCATAGCCGATCAGCGCGGCCAGAATGGAGCCGGTGAGAATGCCCATGCGGTCCATGCCGGCGTATTCGCTGCTACCCGGCACGAAGGCCAGGGAGCCGACAAACAGGCTCATGGTGAAGCCGATGCCGCAGAGAATCGCCACACCCAGCACCTGGCCCCAGTTGGCACCCGCCGGCAAGGCGGCCATGCCTGCCTTGATCATCACCCAGGCGAAGCCGAACACGCCGAGGGTCTTGCCCACCAGCAAACCTACGGCAATGCCCATCGGCACGTGATGGGTGAAGCTTTCGAGGCTGACCCCGGCCAGTGACACACCGGCGTTGGCGAAGGCGAACAGCGGCAGGATGCCATAGGCAACCCAGGGGTGCAGGGCATGCTCCAGGCTCAGCAGCGGCGAAGGCTCGGCGTTCTTGGTGCGCAGCGGAATGCACAGCGCCAGGGTGACACCGGCCAGGGTGGCGTGCACACCGCTCTTGAGCACGCAGACCCAGAGGATCAGGCCGACCACCATGTACGGGCCAAGCTTGACCACGCCCATGCGGTTCATCGCGATCAGTACCAGCAGGCAAGCTGCCGCCAGGCCCAGCGACAGGCTCGACAGGGTACCCGAGTAGAACAGGGCGATGACGATGATCGCCCCCAGGTCGTCGATGATCGCCAGGGTCATCAGGAACAGCTTGAGTGAAACCGGTACGCGCTTGCCGAGCAAGGCCAGCACGCCGAGAGCGAAGGCGATGTCGGTGGCCATGGGGATTGCCCAGCCAGCCACGGCAGCCGGGTTGTCCTTGTTGAGGAACCAGTAGATCAGCGCCGGTACCACCATGCCGCCGATAGCGGCTGCGCCGGGCAAGACGATCTGCGAAGGCTTGGACAGATGCCCGTCGACCACCTCGCGCTTGACCTCCAGGCCAATCAGCAGAAAGAACAGGGCCATCAGCCCGTCGTTGATCCATAACAACAGGGGCTTGGCGATTTTCAGCGCGCCAATCTGGGCGACTACGGGAACATCCAGCAAGCCGTTGTACAGGTACGACAAGGGCGAGTTGTTGATGATCAAGGCCAGGGCAGCTGCAGCAATCAGTAATAGACCGCTGGCAGCTTCCAACTGAAAGAAACGAGTGAAAGTGCTACGCAGGGGCAAGGGCGCTCTCCATCCTGAAGGTTCTGATAGGGGCACACCCTACCCTGTGGTGATATTCTTTAAAACAAAAACTATATTCTTTTTTGTTATAAGCTGTAACCAACTCACGCCATGCAGCCTAGCAGTTGCAGTCGATAATTCACCGTGGCTGTATCTGTAGCAATTATCAGAATTTTCCTAACATGTTCTGCTGAACTTCGAACTTTTTGCCCGAGAATCGACTATGACCGATCACCGCCAGTGGGCCCGTGAAGCCATCCGCATCATCGAAGCGGACTTCCAGCGCAGCGCCGATACCCACCTGATCCCGCTGCCGCTGCCTGGGTTTCCTGAGGTCGAGCTGTATTTCAAGGATGAGTCGAGCCACCCCACCGGCAGCCTCAAGCACCGGCTCGCGCGTTCGTTGTTTCTTTATGCCCTGTGTAACGGCTGGTTGCGTCCGGGCGCGCCGGTGATCGAGGCGTCGAGCGGCTCGACGGCGATTTCCGAAGCCTACTTTGCGCGCTTGCTTGGGCTGCCCTTCATTGCCGTGGTACCGGCCAGTACCTCGCAGGAAAAGATCGCCCAGATCGCCTTCTATGGTGGCCAGAGCCACCTGGTGCAGGATCCGACGCAGATCTACGCCGAGTCCGAGCGTCTGGCCCGGGAAAGCGGCGGACACTTCATGGACCAGTTCACCTATGCCGAGCGCGCTACCGACTGGCGGGCGAACAACAACATCGCCGAGTCGATCTTTGCCCAGATGCGCTTCGAGCAATTTCCCGAACCGAGCTGGCTGATTTCCAGCCCCGGTACCGGTGGCACTACCGCGACCCTGGGCCGTTACGTGCGTTATCGCCAGCACGCCACCCGGGTGTTGTGCGCCGATGCCGAGCGCTCGGTATTTTTCGACTGCTACAAGACCGGTGACCGCTCGCTGCGCCTGGACTGTGGTTCGCGCATCGAAGGCATCGGCCGACCGCGGGTCGAGGCGTCGTTCCTGGCGCAGGTGATCGACGCCATGGTCAAGGTGCCGGACGCCCTGTCACTGGCGGCCATGCATTACCTGGCCCAGCGCCTGGGGCGGCGGGTCGGCGGCTCCAGCGGCACCAACCTGATCGGCGCCCTGGCGGCGGCGCAACACATGCGCGCGGCGGGGGAGGCCGGCTCGATCGTGGCGATCCTCTGCGACGGCGGCGATCGCTACGCCACTACCTACTATGACCAGGACTGGTTGAGCGGGCAGGGGTATCAGCTGGAGGGGATGATCGCGGCGGTGACGGCGTGTGTCGAGCGCGGTGAGGCGTTGCCGGAGTCGGTGTTGCGCGAGGGTGTTTGAAGGCGGGCTGCCTTGCAGCCCATCGCGGATCACGTCGAGTCGTCGCACCGCTGCTCCCACAGGATTGCAGATATCTCTGTGGGAGCGGCGGTGCGGCGACCCGACTTGACCCGCGATAGCTACTTAGGCCTGCAGACCGAGCATGCTGCGCGCCACCGCTTCAGCAATGCGAATCCCGTCGACACCTGCCGAAAGGATCCCGCCGGCATAACCAGCACCTTCACCCGCCGGGAACAGGCCCTTGAGGTTCAGGCTCTGCATGCTGGCATCACGGGTGATGCGCAGCGGCGATGAGGTGCGGGTTTCGATCCCGGTCAACACCGCGTCTGGCAGGTTGTAGCCCTTGATCTGCCGATCGAAGGCTGGCAATGCTTCGCGAATGGCTTCGATGGCAAAATCCGGCAGGCTTGGCGCCAGGTCGCCGAGGTTCACCCCCGGTTTGTAGGACGGCTCGACACTGCCGATGGCGGTGGACGGCCGCCCGGCAACGAAGTCACCGACCAGCTGCGCAGGTGCCTGGTAGTTGCTGCCGCCCAGCACGTAAGCGTGGGCTTCGAGTTTTTCCTGCAGCTCGATACCGGCCAGCGGGCCACCCGGGTAGTCCTGCTCGGGGGTAATGCCGACAACAATACCGGAGTTGGCATTGCGCTCGTTACGCGAGTACTGGCTCATGCCGTTGGTGACTACCCGGCCCGGCTCGCTGGTAGCGGCAACCACGGTGCCGCCCGGGCACATGCAGAAGCTGTAGACCGAACGGCCGTTCTTGGCGTGGTACACCAGCTTGTAATCGGCTGCACCGAGTTTCGGGTGGCCGGCATACTTGCCCAGGCGCGCCTGGTCGATCAGCGATTGCGGGTGCTCGATCCGAAAACCGATGGAGAACGGCTTGGCTTCCATGAACACGCCACGGGCGTGTAGCATGCGGAAGGTGTCACGGGCACTGTGGCCCAGGGCCAGGACGACGTGGCGCGAGTGCAGCTGTTCGCCACTTTCCAGGACTACGCCATTGAGCTGGCCGTCGTCCATCAACAGGTCGGTGACCTTCTGTTCGAAGCGTACTTCGCCGCCCAGCGCCTGAATTTCCTGACGCATGTTTTCGACCATGCCGGTCAGGCGGAAGGTACCGATGTGCGGCTTGCTGACGTAGAGGATCTCGTCCGGTGCACCGGCTCTGACGAACTCGTGCAATACCTTGCGGCCGTGGTGCTGCGGGTCCTTGATCTGGCTGTACAGCTTGCCGTCGGAGAAGGTCCCGGCGCCGCCTTCGCCGAACTGCACGTTCGACTCGGGATTGAGCACGCTTTTGCGCCACAGGCCCCAGGTGTCCTTGGTGCGCTGGCGAACTTCCTTGCCGCGCTCGAGGATGATCGGCTTGAAGCCCATCTGCGCCAGCAGCAGGCCGGCGAAGATCCCGCACGGGCCGAAGCCGACCACAATGGGCCGCTCCTGCAGGTCGGCAGGTGCCTGGCCAACCACTTTGTAGCTGACATCGGGGGCGACGTTGACGTTGTGATCGTCGGCGAACTTTTGCAGCAGTTCGGCTTCGTTGCTCGCCTGCAGGTCGATGGTGTAGATGAACAGCAGCTCGCTGTTCTTCTTGCGCGCATCGTAGCTGCGCTTGAACAGGGTGAAGTCCAGCAGTTGCTCGTCGCTGATCCCAAGGCGTTGCACGATGGCCTCGCGCAGGGCTTCATCAGGATGATCCAGCGGCAGCTTCAGTTCGGTGATTCGTAACATGGCAGGGTCCAGTATCCCGGCCATGGACGGCCGGCGGCTTTACACAAACCGCCAAGTATAAGCTGTTCGCCGCCTTTGCAGGCAGGTTAAACGCAGGCGCCGATGATCAGTCGTTGCGTGAGCCACCGTAGTAGGCGCAGCCGCGCAGGGTCTGGCCGTCCACCCGTAGCTCGGCGATCAGATGCTGGACACTGCCGGTGGCGCTGTCGACGCAGCGTTGCGGAGCGACCCAGAGCTCGACTTTCTGGCCGTTGGCCTCGGTGTTGAGGCTGAAGCGCCCGTCGGGCAGCTGTTCTTCCAGGAAAGGGACCGCCAGTGTTGGCTGGCCGAGGCGTTCGAGGACCATGCCCTTGCCGCCGGCCTTGAGGTTCCAGTCCGGCTCGTGGCCACTGGCGCGCAGGGTCAGGCGCTTGAAGTTGGGGTCGCTGCAGGCGCTGCTGGAGTGTTCGATGCGGTACAGGCGTTGTACGTTCAACTGGCCGTCGTTGCCGGCCTTTGCGCTGGCCGACAAGGTACCGCGCACGTCGGCGAACAGGGTGCCGGGGGTGGCCGCCAGCGCGCTGGCTTCCTGCAGCAGGCCGGTGTTGCCGCTGTCGGTCACGGCAAAGCGGCGGGTCTCTTCACAGGGCTTGAACAGCAGTTGTCCGCCCTGGGCCGTCAGTTCGCCCTGCATGCGGGTCTGGCCGGCGGTAGAGGCGGCTTGCGGCTTTTCAGCCAGCATCTGGCAGCCGGCGAACAGCGGCAACAAGGCGACAAGCAACAGCGAAGGGGCAGCACGCATCAAGCAAACTCCAGCATCTCGAGCAAAAGGTGCCGCCACGTTACGCAGGCTGGTCGCCGATCACAAGGCCTTAGCCCACCTGGTAGGTCTGGCCGGTTTGCAAACCTTCGACGCTCTTGGCATAGGCCAGTGCCACGTCGGCGGCCGGAACGGGTTTGAAACCGCGAAAATATGGCGCATAGGCCGGCATGGCTTCGACCAGTACAGTGGGGCTGATGGTGTTGACCCGCAGGCCACGGGGCAATTCGATGGCGGCAGCCTTGACGAACGCATCGAGGGCGCCGTTAACCAGCGCGGCCGAGGCCCCGGTGCGAATCGGGTCGCGGTTGAGGATGCCGCTGGTAAAGGTGAACGAGCCGCCATCATTGATGAACTCGCGGCCGATCAGCAGCAGGTTGACTTGGCCCATGAGCTTGTCGTTCAGGCCCAGGGCGAAGTGCTCCGCGTTCATTTCATCGAGGGCGGCGAAGGTGACATTGCCGGCGGCGCAGACCAGGGCATCGAAGCGGCCGGTTTGCTCGAACAGGCGCCGGATCGAGGCGCTGTCGCTGATGTCCACCTGATAGTCGCCGCTGCTGCGGCCGATGCGCAGCACTTCATGACGTTGCTCCAGCTCTTTGGCAACCGCCGAACCGATGGTACCGCTGGCGCCGATCAACAGGATTTTCATTGAGCCATTCCTCGTAGGGTGTGTAGACAAGGCTCAAGTCTAGGGTGGATTTTTCTGTAGATAAGCGTGCTAATAGGCAACCTTTGGTTTTCATATGGAAACAATCCATGAGCGACCTCGATGATCTGGCGGCCTTTGCCGTGCTGATGGATGCCGGCAGCTTTACCTTGGCCGCGCAACAACTGGGCTGGAGCAAGGGGCAACTGTCCAAGCGCATCAGCGCCCTTGAAGCCAGCCATTCGGTGAAGTTGCTGCACCGCACTACCCGGCGGCTGAGCCTGACCGCTGCCGGCGCCATGTTGCTGCCCCAGGCGCAGGCACTGGTGCGGCAAATGGAAGGGGCGCGGCAAACCCTGGCCATGCTCAAGGACGAACTGGCGGGACCGGTGCGTATCACCGTGCCGGTGTCGTTGGGCGAGACGTTTTTTGAAGGATTGCTGCTGGAGTTCGCCGCTCGCTACCCGGACCTGCAAGTGGAGCTTGAGCTCAATAACGGCTATCGCGACTTGCTGGGCGACGGCTTTGACCTGGCGATTCGCACCGATGTCCAGGATGACGCGCGACTGGTTGCCCGCCCGGTGCTGGCCATGCAGGAGCTGACCTGCGCCAGCCCGGCCTACTTGCAGCGCTATGGCGAACCGATGGTGCCGGGCGAACTGAGCAGCCATCGCTGCCTGCTCAACAGCCATTACAGCGGCCGTGAAGAGTGGTTGTATCACCAGCAGCACGAACTGTTGCGGGTGCAGGTGGCGGGCAGCTTTGCCAGCAATCATTACAGTTTGCTGAAGAAGGCGGCGCTGCTGGGCGCCGGGGTCGCCCGTCTGCCGTCGTACATGCTCCATGCAGAACTGGCTGACGGCCGCTTGCAGTGGTTGCTGCGCGACTATCAGACGCGCAGCGTGCCGTTGTTCCTGGTGCACCCCTATCAAGGCGGGATGCCGCAGCGGGTCCAGGTGCTGGCCGATTACCTGCTGGCCTGGTTCAGGCGCAGCAGCCAGGCCTTGCGGACCCTGTAGGGGTTACATCTTGTCGTCGTGCATTTCGTTTTTCATCATCTTGTCGTTCTTGTCCATCTTCTTGTCCATCTTCATGTCGTTGCTCATGTCCATCTTCTTGTCGTCGGCCATTTTCTTGTCCATTTTCATGTCTTTCTCCATGCTTGCTTCCTTGCTCATTTTCATGTCGTCGGCGGCGTGGACAACAGGCAGGAAGGCCAGGCTCGAGCCCAGGGAGAGGATAAGTGCGGCGGCGCTGAGGGACTTGGTCATGATGAGGCTCCAGTAGTAAGGGGAGGTTAGAGCCAGCGCTTCTGGCCCACCTGCAGCACTAGAGTCCGGTGCCCTGGAGGCGTTACAGCAGGCAAGAAAAAAGGCCCGAAGGCCTTTTTTCATTTGTGGCATAAAGCGTCTGGCATCAACCGCCCAGGTAGGCGTCGCGGACTTTCGGGTCGGTCAGCAGCGCTTCACCGGTGCCTTCCATCACCACCCGGCCGTTTTCCAGCACATAGGCACGGTCGGCGACTTTCAGCGCCTGGTTGGCGTTCTGTTCGACCAGGAACACCGTCACGCCATCACGGCGCAGTTGTTCGATGATGTCGAAGATCTGCTGGATGATGATCGGTGCCAGGCCCAGCGATGGCTCGTCGAGCAGCAGCAGCTTGGGTTTGCTCATCAGCGCCCGGCCGATGGCGAGCATCTGCTGCTCGCCGCCGGACATGGTGCCGCCACGCTGGCTGAAGCGCTCCTTCAGGCGCGGGAACAGTTGCAGGACCTTGTCCATCTGCTCCTGGTAATCGCCCTTGTCGGTGAAGAAACCGCCCATGGCCAGGTTTTCTTCCACGGTCAGGCGGGCGAACACGCGGCGGCCTTCAGGGACCACAGCGATGCTCTTGCGCATGATGTGCGAGGACGGCTGGCCGACCAGCTCTTCACCCAGGTAGCGGATGCTGCCGCTGCTCGCTTGCGGCGAGCCGCAGAGGGTCATCAGCAGGGTCGATTTGCCGGCACCGTTGGCACCGATCAGGGTGACGATCTCGCCCTGGCGGATCTCGACGTTGACGCTGTGCAGTGCCTGGATCTTGCCGTAGAAGGTGGAAACGTTTTCGAACTGCAGCATTTACGCTTCCCCCAGGTAGGCTTTGATCACTTCAGGGTTGTCGCGGATCTGTTCCGGCGTACCGTCGGCCAGGGGCGTGCCCTGGTTGATCACCACGATGTGGTCGGAGATGCTCATGACCAGTTTCATGTCGTGCTCGATCAGCAGCACGGTGACGTTGTGCTCTTCACGCAGCACGCTGATCAGCGCTTTGAGGTCTTCGGTCTCTTTCGGGTTGAGGCCGGCCGCCGGTTCGTCGAGCATGATGATCCGTGGACGGGTCATCATGCAGCGGGCGATTTCCAGGCGCCGTTGCTGGCCGTAGGCAAGCGTACCGGCGGGGCGGTTGGCGAACTCGAGCAGGTCGACCTTCTCCAGCCAGTACCGTGCGTACTCTTTTGCTTCGAGCTCGCTGCGGCGGAAGGACGGGGTCTTGAGCAGGCCGGCAAAGAAGTTGGTGTTCAGGTGCCGGTGCTGGGCGATCAGCAGGTTTTCCAGGGCGGTCATCTCTTTGAACAGACGCACGTTCTGGAAGGTCCGCACCACACCCTTGCGGGCGATCTGATGGCCGGCCAGGCCCTGGATCGGCTGGCCGTCGAGCAGGATGCTGCCGGCGCTCGGCTTGTAGAAACCGGTCAGGCAATTGAACACCGTGGTCTTGCCGGCGCCGTTCGGGCCGATCAACGCCACTACCTGTTTTTCCTTGACGGTCAGGGCCACGCCGTTGACCGCCAACAAGCCGCCGAAGCGCATGCTCAGGCCGCTGACTTGCAGAATTTCGCGGCTCATCGACGCAGCTCCATATGTGGACGTTGCATAGGCAGCAGGCCTTGCGGACGCCAGATCATCATCAACACCATCAGCGCACCGAACATCAACATGCGGTATTCGCTGAATTCACGCATCAGCTCAGGCAGCAGGATCATCACGATGGCCGCAAGGATCACGCCCAGTTGCGAGCCCATGCCGCCGAGCACGACGATGGCGAGGATGATGGCCGATTCGATGAAGGTGAACGACTCCGGTGTCACCAGACCCTGGCGTGCGGCGAAGAAGCTGCCGGCGAAACCGGCGAAGCAGGCACCCAGGGTGAACGCCGAGAGCTTGATGATGGTCGGGTTCAGGCCCAGTGCGCGACAGGCGATTTCATCTTCACGCAGGGCTTCCCAGGCGCGACCGATCGGCATGCGCAGCAGGCGGTTGATCACGAACAGCGCCAGCAACGCCAGCAGCAGCGCCACCAGGTAGAGGAAGATCACCTTGTTGATCGAGTTGTACTGCAGGCCGAAGAACTCGTGGAAGGTCTGCATGCCCTCGGCGGCCTTGCGTTCGAAGGTCAGGCCGAAGAAGGTTGGTTTCTCGATGTTGCTGATCCCGTTGGGGCCGCCGGTAAGACCGGTGAGGTTTCGCAGGAACAGGCGGATGATTTCACCGAAACCCAGGGTCACGATGGCCAGGTAGTCGCCGCGCAGACGCAATACCGGGAAGCCGAGCAGGAAGCCGAAGGTCGCCGCCATCAGGCCGGCAATCGGCAGGCAGATCCAGAAGCTCAGGCCGTAGTAGTGCGACAGCAGGGCGTAGCTGTAGGCGCCGACGGCATAGAAGCCGACGTAACCCAGGTCGAGCAGGCCAGCCAGGCCGACCACGATGTTCAGGCCAAGGCCCAGCAACACGTAGATCAGGATCAGGGTGGCGATGTCGACCGCGCCGCGTGAGCCGAAGAACGGCCACACCAGTGCAACCATGATCAGGCCGATGATGATCCAGCGCTGGGTCTTGGGCAGGGTCAGGAAGTTGCTCATGGCCGGCGAGATCAACTTACGGCCCGAACGGCGGCTGGTTGCCGCGCTCCATTGCTTGTCGAACAGCACGCGCAAGAACATCAGCACCGAACACACGGCGATGACCGTGAGGGTGAAAGGCCCTTGGCTGTGAACGATCAGGTTGATGCCGTCGATGCTGAGTTTCAGGCCCAGCACCGGGAAGGCGACAGCCCAGACCAGCAAGGCGCTGAAGAACGCCTGTTTAAGATTTTTGTTCATACTTTTTCAACCTCCGGACGGCCGAGGATGCCGGTCGGACGGAACAACAGCACCAGAACCAACAGGCCGAATGCCACGACGTCCTTGTACTGGTCACCGAAGATATCGGCGCCAAAGGCTTCAGCCACCCCCAGCACCAGCCCGCCGAGCATGGCGCCCGGAATGCTGCCGATGCCGCCCAGCACAGCCGCGGTAAAGGCCTTCAGGCCCACCAGGAAACCGGCGTTGGGGTTGATCACCCCGTACTGCATGCTCAGCAGCACGGCCGCCACGGCCGCCAGGGCGGCACCGATGACGAAGGTCAGGGCGATGATGTTGTTGGTGTTGATGCCAAGCAGGTTGGCCATCTTGATGTCTTCGGCACAGGCCCGGCAGGCCCGGCCCAGACGCGAGCGGGAGATGAACAGGGTCAAACCGGTCATGGCCACCAGGGTGACTACGAAAACCAGGATCTGCATGTAGGAGATCAGCACTTCCTCTGCGCCGCCCGGGCCGAAGGAGATACTCCCAGGGATCAGGTTGGGGATGGACTTGTCCTTGGAGTCCTGGGATAGCAATACGGTGTTTTGCAGGAAAATCGACATACCGATGGCAGAAATCAGCGGGATCAACCGGTTGCTGTTACGCAACGGACGGTAGGCGACCCGTTCGATACTGTAGCCATAGGCACTGGTAACGAAGATCGTGGCGACGAAGGCGACGGTCATCAATATCGGCAGTGAATCGATCCCCATCATGGCCAGGCCCGCAAGGGCGATGAAGGCCACGTAGGAACCGATCATGTACACCTCGCCATGGGCGAAGTTGATCATTCCAATGATGCCGTAAACCATTGTGTAGCCAATGGCTATCAAGGCATAGGTGCTGCCAATGGTCAGGCCATTAACCAGCTGTTGGAAGAAGTGATAGATCTCAGGCATTACAGCGCTCCTAAAAACCTGATACGCATTTCACTGGTGGGGATGCCCCCGGCCTGGTCTTGTGGTCTTGGCCACTTCGGCACAGGCAACTGCCAGCGAACCGCTGGTGACGGTTTTAAGATTTTCAGGTGAACCTGCTCCCGGATCGCGGGAATCAGGCCCATGAACCTCGTAAAACAAAGCCCACTGCTCGCACAGTGGGCTTGTAGTCATATAGTCAGACGGGATTACTGAGGGGAAACTTCGGTTTTAGGTTTGCCGAAATGCCATTCGTAGACCACGAATTTGAAGTCTTTCAGGTCGCCTTTGGCGTCGTACGACAGGTCGCCGGTCGGGGTCTTGAAGGTGCCGGCATGGATGGCTGCAGCCACTTTATCGGTGTCTTCGGACTTGGCCGCCTTGATGCCTTCGGCGATCAGCTCGACAGCCGAGTAGGCCGGGAACACGAACGGGCCGCTTGGGTCTTTGCCGTCAGCCTTGATGGCATCGGCGATGGCCTTGTTCGCAGGGTCGGCGTCGAAGGATTTCGGCAGGGTCACCAGCAGGCCTTCGGAAGCGCCTTGGGCGATCTGCGAGATGGAGTCGTTACCGACACCTTCAGGGCCCATGAACTTGGCGTTCAGGCCTTTCTCTTTGGCTTGACGCAGGATCAGGCCCAGCTCCGGGTGGTAGCCGCCGTAGTAGACGAAGTCGACATTGGCTTGCTTGAGCTTCTGAATGATCGAGGAGAAGTCCTTGTCGCCGGCGTTCAGGCCTTCGAACACGGCAACCTTGACGCCTTTGCCTTCGAGGGTGGTTTTGACCGCGCTGGCGATGCCTTCACCGTACTGCTGCTTGTCGTGCAGTACCGCAACCACTTTCGGTTTCACATGGTCGGCAATGTAGTTGCCAGCCGCAGGGCCCTGGGCGCTGTCCAGGCCGATGGTGCGGAAGATCAGCTTGTAGCCGCGGGAGGTGATTTCCGGGCTGGTGGCAGCCGGGGTGATCATGATCACGCCTTCGTCTTCGTAGATGTCGGACGCAGGCTGGGTGGAGCTGGAGCACAGGTGGCCGACTACGTACTTGACGCCGTCGTTGACCACTTTGTTGGCGACTGCCACGGCCTGTTTAGGGTCGCAAGCGTCATCGTATTCTTTGGCTTCAAGCATCTTGCCGTCGACGCCGCCCTTGGCGTTGATGTCCTTGATGGCCTGTTTTGCACCGATGAACTGCATGTCGCCGTACTGAGTGACCGGGCCGGTTTTCGGGCCGGCGATGCCGATCTTGATGGTATCGGCTGCAAACGAATGGCTGGCAACCCCGGCCAGAACCATTGCGGCAAACAGTTTGGAAATCTGCTTAGTAGCCTTACTCATAGTGCTCCACTCATTCTGTTGTAATTTTTATAGTCCTGGCGGCCAGAGCTTGAGGACCGGATCAGGTTCCATGAGAGGCCACGCCTCGTCACGGACCCGGATAACCCCCGGAACGGCCCTGGCAACTGTACCGGTACAGTGTAGAGCGCTGCTTTGTCGCTTGAAAAGCAGGCCCGCCGGGGCAAAAACCAGGGGTGTCGCCTAATCGACAGAAAGTTATAGAAAAACGCCGTTGTTTTGCCAGTTTCTCTGGTCAAACCCGGGCATTTACCACCTTGTCGATCAATTACTTATTTTGAAACTGGGTTTTTCTGCAAAAATACCGACCTTTATCGCGGTCGAATTATTTCTGGTAGGAACCCATGACAGATCAACCAAGCACCCTCTATGCCAAATTGCTCGGCGAGACAGCAATAATCGAGTGGAAAGCGCTGGAGCGTTTTTGGGCCAAGGGTGACCTGATTTGGGTCGAGCCGACCCTGGACCTGATCGATGTTGCACAGGCAATGGCCGAAAACCGTAGCGAAAGCGTCGCTGCATGGCGTAATGCTGGCACTGTCGGAGCGGTCACTGCAGAGCAGGCACTAGACCTTCAGAGCCGCGATCCAGAGATCTGGGCCGTGGTGGTCTCGCCGTTTATTGTGATTCAGGAAAAGACCAACGGCTGATCACGCGCCAAAATGGTGCGTGAAAATGCACAGCGGGATGGTTTTGGTGCGCGGGACTGTTCAGCCGGGGTGGCTGTTGGTAACAGTTGGGTGTGCCAAGGCAGTGCGGTAACAGTCTGATCGCGGGGCAAGCCTGCTCCTACCGATGTAGGAGCGGGCTTGCCCCGCGATGCTTTCAATCAGTAATCCACTTTGCCGGTATGGCTGTTCAACGAGATCACCCGGGTCTTGCCGATGCGGTGACGGTAGATCTCACGCAGGTATTTCACCGCTTTCTTCACGCATTCGCGTGACAGCCGGATGTCATTGATCGAGACGAACTTGCTCTTGTCGTTGATCAGCTCGCGGTATTTCTTTTCGTACATCGGTTTGATCGCGTACCAGTTGGTATCGAGGATCTTCGCCGGGTTCTCGAACTCGTTGAGCAGGTCATCGATGCGGTCTTCATCGAAGGCATCGCTGGTGATGAACTCAAGGATGGCATTGTCCAGGGTATCGTCGAAGCGGTACGGGTTACGCGCAAAACAGCGCTTGATAAAGGCCACGATCAGGGTCAGGAAGTCGTCCGACAGGCACGGGCTCTTGGCGATCAGGGTGGTCAGCGACAGGTTCGCCGAGGCACCGATCACCAGCGCATAGCGCTTGAGCGTGGTGTTGGGGAACAGGCTGTTGAGGTGAGTCTTGAGCCGGTTCAGGTCCATGTACGACAGCTTGTAGTCCTTGGGCAGCGACACGATCGACACCACCGACGAGCAGTTCTTGAAAAAATGCAGGTCGTGCAGCGCCGCCGCGTCGTAGCCGGAGGCCTGGTATTGCTCAAGGGCGGCGCGGTAGCGGCGGGATTCAATCGGCAGCAGGCTGATGCCTTCGATCGCCTGGGTCACCTTGTTGAAGTGCGGCAGGTCGATGGAGCGGAAGAACAGGTCGTCGATGTTCAGCCGCGGCTGCTCTTTCTCGAACACTTTGAATTTGTCCGAGCTGGGCGAGGGCTGTTCCGGCACTACCGATTCGGCGTAGGCGATGGCCACGGGGCCTGCCAGGCTCATGAACAGGTCGTTGGCATCCAGGCGGATGGTTTCGCCGATGTCGATGCCGGCACGACGGAAGTAGTTCTGGTCGTAGTCGGTGGTCACTGCCTGGGCGGTGAGGATGTTGAAGATCTGCTGGGAGATGTACTGGTTGGCGTGCTTCTCCATGGCGTTGACGTCGATGTTCTGGATGTTGCCGTCATCGTTCTCTTCGGCGTAGCGCATGATGTCGTTGGAGATCAGCATCATGGCGTTCCAGGGGCGGATGCGGCCCATGACGCTGGCCTCGCTGCTGTCTTCATTGTCGAAGTTGTACGAGAAATCCCATTCCTCGGACAGGTACTTGCACAACAACCGGCCGGCGTTGATGTGCAGGGCTTCGGACATTTCGCTGCGATGATCGGAGATGTTCGGCAGCACGCAGATACCGCTGGTGAAGATCGGCTCGAAGACGAACGAATGACCGCTCTTGCCATCGTTTTCGTCGGCCGGCTTGGTGTCGAAAGTCTTGTTCATGTACGAATATTGCTGGGCCAGGCCGAACTCCGAAGCCATGCCCGAGCCGGTACCGCCACCGGCGCTGAAGATGTAGAAATACAGGCGTGACTGGTTGGCCTTGATCCCGCAGGAGTCGATCAGGTACGAGTGGATCAGCTTCCAGTCGGCGCTGGAGAAGCGGTGGGTTTCCTTGTTGAGGATGATCTTGGCCAGGTACTGGCCGAGGATCGGCGCGTTACCGGCGCCACCGGCATGGACTTCCGACAGGTCCATGATTTTCATCTTGCTGTAGTCGCGGATAAAACCGCTCTTCTCACCCTTGCGCGAAAAACGGATGCGTCCGGCGATGTCCTTGTCGAGGTCGCCGAGCATCACCAGCGGCTCTACCAGGAACACCGGCTTGGTGCCCTTGTTCTGCACCAGGCGCAGGTTGTTGCGAATCCAGCGCGCCGGGCTGTAGTTCGGTTCGCTGCCGGCGCGGTCTTCGTTGTTGAATTCGTTGAGGTAGAAGGTCCTGGCGTTGTATACAAGTTCTGCGACATCCAGGGCGATGTTCGAGCCACAACGGCCCAGGCCAATCAGGCACACCGAGGGGAACTGCTGGTCCAGGCGCAGCTGGGTGTCGTCTTCGACATGCACGCTGGGCGGGAACACCAGGTCACGCAGGCCATCGAGGTTGTCGAGGATGCGCTGGATATCGGTTTCGGTGAAGTACAGGTACTGCTGCGGGTTGAGCGCCCGCGGGCTGTAGTAGCTCGAGCCGGGAGCGCTGTACGCGGGAGTGGGTGATGTCAGCTCGGAAACCGCGTTGGCAGAAGTAGTCTTGGAGGTCATTTTGCGCCATTTGCCTGGGGGTGGGTGGCTGTTCTAGTAGGTAGCATAGAGCCATCACTGGATGAGGTTCGCGACTGTATCAGTGCGCATTTGGCGTGGGCGATAGGGGTTAACCCGATGCCTGTGTAGGAGTTTTCCTTGCCACGCCTGCAAACTGAATCGTCCGATCAGTCAACTTCTTTAATCTGTCTGGAGCTGTACATGAGCACTGCACGTCCTTCGTTGGGGTTTGCCGGTATCGGGCTGATGGGCTTGCCCATGTGTCGGCGGTTGCTGGCCGCAGGTTATCCGCTGACGGTGTGGAACCGCTCGGCGGACAAATGCGCCGAACTGGTCAAGGCCGGTGCCCGCCAGGTGGCGACTCCGGCCGAGCTGTGCCAGCACGCCGAGGTGCTGATGCTGTGCCTGGCCGACACGGCGGTGGTGCGCGAGGTGGTGTTTGGTGAGCAGGGCATTGCTGGCGCAGGCAAGGCCGGCCAGTTGCTGGTGGATTTTTCCAGCCTCGAGCCGACCGCTACCCGTGAGATGGCCAGCGAACTGGCGGCGAAAACCGGCATGCACTGGCTCGACACCCCGGTCTCCGGCGGCACGCCAGGCGCCGAAGCCGGCACTTTGGCGATCATGGCCGGTGGTGAGGCGGCCGACCTTGAGCGCGTGCGCCCGCTGTTGTTGACCCTTGGTCAACGCGTGACCCACATGGGGCCGGTCGGGGCAGGGCAGGTAACCAAGGCCTGCAACCAGATGATCGTTGCCTGCAATGCGCTGGTGATTGCCGAGGTGGTGGCGCTGGCCGAGCAATCAGGCGTCGACGCCAGCCTGATCGCCGAGGCCCTGGCGGGTGGTTTCGCCGATTCAAGGCCGCTGCAGATCCTGGCCCCGCAAATGGCCGCCAGTCGCTTCGAGCCGGTGAAGTGGCACGTGCGCACCTTGCTCAAGGATCTGGATAGCGCGGTGAAATTTTCCCGCGAACAGGGTTCGTCGACCCCGATCAGCGGCCTGGCCGCCCAACTGATGCGCTTGCATGGTAGCCAGGGCTATCTGCAAAAAGATCCGGCGACACTGATTGATCTGTACCGGCGTAAGGATTGATGCTGCTCAGCGCCTGTTCATGGCGCTGGTTGAGTTCGCCCAGGATCGGCCGCAGTTCACCCAGTGGCACGGGCCGGCTGAGCAGGTAGCCCTGGAGGTAATCGCAGCCTTGCTGGGCGAGGAACTGGTACTGTTCGGTGGTTTCAACGCCTTCGGTGATCACCTGCAGGTGCAGGGTGTGGGCCATGACGATGATGGCCTGGACGATTTCCATGTCCTGGCGGCAACGCGGTACATCCTGAATGAACGAGCGATCGATCTTCAGGGTGTCCAGCGGCAAGCGCTTGAGGTAGGCCAGTGACGAGTAGCCGGTGCCAAAGTCATCGATCGACAGCGACACGCCCTGGGCGCGGATGCGCTTGAGCAGGGCGATGGTGTTGTGAATGTTGCCCATCAGCGCGTTTTCGGTGACTTCCAGCTCCAGCTGGCGCGCCGGAATGCCGGCCTGACGCAGGGCATCTTCGACTTCCTGGGCCAGTTCTTCGCGGGCCAGGGTCAACGCCGAGCAGTTGACGGTCACCTTGAGCCCGTCGTAACCGTGGCGGTTGAGCTGGGCCAGGTCTTCGCAGGCATGGCGCAACACCCATAGGTCGAGTTCGGCGATCAGGCCGTTGGCTTCGGCAATGCCGATGAAGCGGTCCGGGCTGAGCAGCCCGTGCTGTGGATGTTGCCAGCGCACCAGGGCCTCGAGCTTGGCCACCTGGCCGCTGTGAAGGTCGAAAATCGGTTGGTAGTGGATGCGCAGGCCACGTTCTTCGAGCAGGGCGATGCGCAGTTCTTCTTCCAGTTGCAGCTCGAGGGTGGCGCGGGTTTTCAGGTTGCTGTTGAAGAAGTTCAGGTTGTTGCGCCCGCAACCCTTGGATTGATACAGGGCCAGGTCGGCGTTTTTCAACAGCTCGTCACAACTGCGGCCATCATCGGGGAACACGCTGATACCAATGCTGGTGGTCATGACCATGCGCCGACCGGCCAGGTCGATCGGCTCCTTCATCTTCTGCATGATGCGCTGGGCCAGGTGCCGGGCCTCATCGCGGCTGTGCAGGGCGGTGAGGATGCAGAACTCGTCGCCACCGAAACGGGCGACCACGTCCTGGCTGCGGGTGGCGGTCTTGATGTGCGCGGCAATCACCTTGAGCAACTCGTCGCCTGCATCATGGCCGAGGCTGTCGTTGATGCGCTTGAAGTGATCGATGTCGAGGAACATCACCGCCAGCATGCCGTCATTGGCGGTTTGCTCGGCCAGGCGCTCGGCGAACACCTGGTTGAAGCCGCGGCGGTTGACCAGGTTGGTCAGGGCGTCGTAGTGGGCGGCCTGCTGCAAGGACACCCGGGCCTGGTCGAGCTGGCTGAGCAGCACGTTGACCCGGCGCAGGTCGTGCTCCTTGCTTTGCAGCTTCTTGTCCGAGAGCGCGGCGCTGATGCTGCTGGCGCTGATCAACAGGGTAATGAAGGCGATGGTCAGGCTCAGTTGCAGGCTGTTGTCGCTGACCGGCAGCGACAGCGCGGTGTCCGCGGGTAGTACCAGGGTCAAGGCGGCCATGCCCAGCAGATGGGTCGCGACAATGCCGCCGGCCATCAGCAGGCTGGCGCCGTATTTCATCAGTTGAAAGAGGGTGCCGCTGCCATTGCGCAAATAACGGGCGAACAGCAGCGCCGCGAGGCTGGTGGCGATGGCGGCAGCGACCGAGGCGGCGAACAGGTCGGGGCGATAGAACTGCTGGGCGCTGGAGCGCATGGCGGCCATGCCGGTGTAGTGCATGGCAATGATCCCCAGGCCGAAGCACACCGCCGCTTGCAGGTAGTGGCGCGGCAGCAGTTGCTGGCGGCTCAGGGTATTCATGGCCATCCAGCCGGCCAGCAGCATAATCAGCAGCGAGACCCCGGTCAGGGCCACGTCGTAGTGAACCTCCAGCGGCGTTTGCAGGGCCAGCATGCTGATGAAGTGCATGGCCCAGATGCCGCCAGCCAGACAGCAGGCGCCGAGCAAGCGCCATTGCCGCTGGGCCGCGGGTTGCTCGACGTGGCTCAGGCGCTCGGCCATGTCGAGGGTGGCGAAGCTGCCGGCACAGGCGATCAGAAAGGCAAGCAGCACCAGGTAGGGGTTGTGCCTGCAATCGAGAAGGATCTGTCCGGTTGCCGGAAGTTCGGCGAGCATTTGCAGCCCCAGCCACTCCATAGCATGCCTCTTTTTCGAGTTGGCACTCGTCCCCCTATAGCCCGCTTGGAGACCGTTGTGCAGGAGTATAGGAACTCAGCATTAGTCCATCCTGAATAATGGCATATTGATTCCTACGATTTGGTCATTGAACCAATAGCGCCAGGTTCTAAAACTGCAAATGGTTACAATTACCCGGTATCAGTCCGGTCAATGGTGGCAGACAGATCGGCAAGTGCCCTCTAGATTCAGTTCGGCGTGCTGGAAAGCCCCGAACAATAATAACGAGGGACTGATCGATGCAGAGCTCCACTCAAGCGGCCAACGCCTGGCGAATCCTGTTCCTGCTGTTTCTGGCCAACCTGTTCAACTTCTTCGACCGCACCATTCCCGCCATCATCATCGAGCCGATCCGCCTGGAATGGCACCTGAGCGACTTTCAGATCGGCTTGATCGGTACCGCCTTCACCCTGGTCTATGCCATTGCCGGCCTGCCGCTGGGGCGCCTGGCCGATAACGGTTCACGCAGCAAACTGATGGGGTGGGGGCTGATGGCCTGGAGCGGGTTGACAGCGGTCAATGGCATGGTCGGCAGCTTCTGGAGCTTTTTGCTGGTGCGCATGGGCGTAGGCATCGGTGAGGCCAGCTATGCGCCAGCCGCCAACTCACTGATCGGCGACCTGTTCCCCGCCGAGAAGCGCGCGCGGGCCATGGGCATCTTCATGCTCGGCCTGCCGTTGGGCCTGTTGCTGGCGTTCTTCACCATCGGCGCGATGGTGCAGGCCTTTGACAGCTGGCGGGCGCCGTTCTTTATCGCCGCAGTGCCCGGGTTGTTGCTGGCGCTGTTCATGTTCATGATCCGCGAGCCGGCGCGCGGCGCGGCGGAGTCGGTGGCGATCTCCCAGGCGCCCGTGGACCGGCCGTTGCGCCGGGTTCTGAGTGTGCCGACCTTCTGCTGGCTGGTGCTTGCGGGCCTTACCTTCAACTTCGCCACCTACGCCTGCAACTCGTTCATGGTGCCGATGCTGCAGCGTTACTTTTTGCTCTCGCTGCAGCAGGCCGCGGTGGCCACCGGGGTCATTGTCGGCCTGACCGGGCTGGTTGGCCTGACCCTTGGCGGCTGGATTGCCGACAAGGTACACCAGCGCTTTGCCAACGGGCGCTTGTTGTTCGGTGCCCTGAGCATGCTGATCGCCACCCTGGCCACCGCCTGGGCACTGCATGCCGGGCGGATCGAGATCGGCGTGTTCGTGGCGGTGTTCGGTGTCGGCTGGTTGTTTGCCTACAACTTCTATACCTGTGTCTACACCGCGATTCAGGATGTGGTGCAGCCGCGTCTGCGGGCCACGGCCATGGCGCTGTTCTTTGCCGGGCTTTATCTGCTCGGTGGCGGCCTGGGGCCGGTGGTGGTGGGGGCGCTTTCGGACCATTTTGCCGTGGCGGCCATGCAGGCAGCGGGGGCGGTGCAGATGAGCGAGGCATTCAAGGCTGAAGGCCTGCACGGGGCGATGTACCTGATACCGGTGGCGTTGATGTTGACGCTGGTGTTCCTGCTGCTGGCCTCGCGGTGCTTCAGCCGGGATGCGCAGAGGATGCGCGAGGGGATGGTGGCTGACAGCGAAATGATGGCCGCCAAGCCTGTGGTGGCTTGAAAAAGCATCGCGGGTCAAGTCGAGTCGTCGCACCGCCGCTCCCACAGAATCATCAATATCTCTGTGGGAGCGGCGGTGCGACGACTCGACTTGACCCGCGATTGAACCGATGCAAATTATCCGGCGACCAGCACCCGAATCGCTTCCAGGCGCAGCGCCGCTTTATCAAGCATCGCCAGGCCTTGTTCACGCTGCTTGCGCAGGGCGTCGATTTCGCTGTCGCGAACGGTCGGGTTGACCGCTTGCAGGGCGATCAGGCGCGCCAGCTCTTCATCGGTTTGCGCCGCCAGCCGGCGTTGGGCTTCGGCGACACGTTCGGCATGGCGCGGCATGATCTTGGCTTCGCCGTCGTTGATCCGCGGCGCCAGCACGTCGCGCTGGGCCTGGATGAACTTGTTGGCGCTGGCCTTGGGCACGCTCTCGAGCTGGTCGTTGAGGGTCTCGAAGGACACCCGCGAAGCCAGGTCGTTGCCGTTGGCGTCGAGCAGGCAGCGCAGCGCGGCCGGCGGCAAGTACCGGCCCAGCTGCAGGGCGCGCGGAGCCACCACTTCACTGACGTACAGCAGCTCCAGCAGCACGGTGCCGGGCTTGAGCGCCTTGTTCTTGATCAGCGCCACCGAAGTGTTGCCCATCGAACCGGACAGCACCAGGTCCATGCCGCCCTGGACCATCGGGTGCTCCCAGGTGATGAACTGCATGTCTTCACGTGACAGCGCCTGGTTGCGGTCGTAGGTGATGGTCACGCCTTCGTCGTCGCCCAGCGGGAAGCTGGCGTCGAGCATTTTTTCGCTCGGCTTGAGGATCAGGGCGTTTTCCGAGTGGTCTTCACTGTCGATGCCAAACGCGTCGAACAGGGTTTCCATGTAGATCGGCAGGGCGAACTGGTCATCCTGCTCAAGGATCGCCTCGACCAGCTCCTGGCCTTCACCGGCGCCACCGGAGTTGAGCTCCAGCAAACGGTCGCGACCGCTATGCAGCTCGGCTTCGAGGCGCTCGCGTTCGGCATGGGCCTCGTCGACCAGCGCTTGCCACTCATCGTCATCGCCGCTTTCGAGCAGCGGCAGCAGGCGCGGGCCAAACTGGTGCTGCAGGGCGTTGCCGGTCGGGCAGGTGTTGAGGAAGGCGTTCAGGGCCTGGTTGTACCACTGGAACAGGCGCTCTTGCGGGCTGTTCTGCAGGTGCGGCACGTGCAGCTCGATGGTGTGCTTCTGGCCGATGCGGTCCAGGCGGCCGATTCGCTGCTCGAGCAGGTCCGGGTGGGCTGGCAGGTCGAACAGCACCAAGTGGTGGGCGAACTGGAAGTTGCGGCCTTCACTGCCGATTTCCGAGCAGATCAGCACCTGGGCGCCGAATTCTTCGTCGGCGAAGTAGGCCGCAGCGCGGTCGCGCTCAAGAATGCTCATGCCTTCATGGAACACCGTCGCGGGGATACCGGAACGCACGCGCAGGGCGTCTTCCAGGTCCATGGCGGTTTCGGCGTGGGCGCAGATCACCAGGACCTTGACCCGCTTGAGCATCTTCAGGGTGTCGATCAGCCAGTCGACCCGAGGGTCGAAGCGCCACCAGCGCTCTTCTTCGCTGCCTTCGCTCTGGGACTGGAAAGCAACCTCAGGGTACAGCTCGGCGTGCTCGCCCAGCGGCAGCTCCATGTACTGGTCGGGGTTGGGCAGCGGGTAGGGGTGCAGGTTGCGCTCAGGGAAACCCTGGACCGCCGCGCGGGTGTTACGGAACAGCACGCGGCCGGTGCCGTGGCGGTCGAGCAACTCGCGAATCAGGCGGGCGCTGGCCTGGGTATCGCCATCGTTGACCGCAGCCAGCAGGGCTTCGCCTTCGGCACCGAGGAAACCCTCGATGGTGGCGTGGGCCTTGGGCGACAGGCGGCCTTCGTCGAGCAGCTCCTGGACCGCTTCGGCTACCGGGCGATAGTGCTCGCTTTCGGCGCGGAACGCGGCCAGGTCGTGGAATCGGTTCGGGTCGAGCAGGCGCAGGCGCGCGAAGTGGCTGTCCTGGCCCAGTTGCTCCGGGGTCGCGGTGAGCAGCAGCACGCCGGGGATGACCTCGGCCAGTTGCTCGACCAGGGCGTACTCGGGGCTGACCTGGTCTTCATGCCAGACCAGGTGGTGCGCCTCGTCGACCACCAGCAGGTCCCAGCCGGCGGCAAACAGCGCGTCCTGGGCCTTTTCGTCTTCAGTCAGCCATTCCAGGGCAACCAGCGCCAGTTGGGCATCCTCGAAGGGGTTGCTGGCGTCGCTTTCGATAAAGCGCTCGGCATCGAACAGCGCGACCTGCAGGTTGAAGCGCCGGCGCATTTCCACCAGCCACTGGTGCTGCAGGTTCTCCGGGACCAGGATCAGCACACGGCTGGCGCGGCCCGAGAGCAACTGGCGATGGATCACCAGGCCGGCTTCGATGGTCTTGCCCAGGCCTACTTCGTCGGCCAGCAGAACCCGCGGGGCGATACGGTCGGCCACTTCACGGGCGATATGCAACTGGTGGGCAATCGGTTGCGCGCGGGTGCCGCCCAGGCCCCAGAGCGACGACTGCAACTGACGGCTGGTGTGCTCGAGGGTGTTGTAGCGCAACGAGAACCACGGCAGCGGGTCGATCTGCCCGGCGAACAGGCGGTCACTGGCCAGGCGGAACTGGATGAAGTTCGACAGCTGGGTTTCCGGCAGGGTACGCGCCTGGTTCTGCGCGTCGAGGCCGTGATAGACCAGCAGGCCGTCGACATCCTCGACCTCGCGCACGGTCAGCTTCCACCCTTCGAAATGGGTGATCTGGTCGCCAGGCGAGAAGCGCACCCGGGTCAGGGGCGCATTGCGCAGGGAGTACTGGCGGGTGTCGCCAGTGGCCGGGTAGAGCACGGTCAACAAGCGGCCGTCCTGTGCCAGAACGGTCCCCAGACCTAGCTCGGCTTCGCTGTCGCTGATCCAGCGTTGCCCCGGTTGATACTGCTGCGCCATACTGCCTGACTCCCGCCATGAAAAAGCCGACTATCTTAACGGATAGCTCTGTGCAGACCAAAGAGTCTAGCAACTTCATCGACGAAAACCGCTGTCGCCATTGAGGGCCCGATACAGCCATGCCGATCTCCAACCCGTGGTTCATCCGAACGCTGGCCGTGGCGGGCGTGCTTCTGCTGGCTGCCTGTGACAACAAAGGTTTCGAAATTCTGGCGCCGATTCCCGCTGCGCAACTCGAGGCCCTGGGCGTGCAATCGCCGGTGCAGAGCGTGCATTACCACGACCGCGAGGGCGAAGGTTTGCTGGTGCTCAGCCGCAATGACGACCAGGTCAGCGATGAAGAGACCGATCAGGACGTCGATCGCGTGGTGCTCACGGCAACGCTGTATGAGCGCCAGGGCGATGACAGCTTCAAGCCGCGCTGGAAGATCGAGAACGAGACCACCTGCTCCGGGCTCGACCTGGATGTCGGCTTTTATACCGACGTCAGCGGCGTCAGTGACCTCGACAACAACGGCCTGGCCGAGCTGACGGTCGCCAGCCACGCCTTTTGTGGCGGCGGCGTCGACCCCCATGAACTGCGTGTCGAGTTGCGTGAGGGCCAGGCCAGCTATGCTATCAATGGCCAGTCGCTGATCGCTATCGAGGGCGAGCAGCCATATGGCGGTGAGCGCGAAGACAGCCCGTCGCTCAAGGATGCACCACAAGTGTTGCGCGATCACGTGAACGACGTCTGGAACAAAGTGCTCAAACGGCCGTGGAGCGAAGCCCAGCCCGCCCCGACGGACGAGGACGAAGAACAGTAGCCGGCAACTGTGAAGCGCCCCGCACATTTTGCCGGCACTGGCTCAAGGCCCGTGGCCATCAGCCGACACACTGGCGACAGGAGATCATCCCATGCTGCCGCCCCTCATCCCGCTCAGTGCTGCACCCGTGACACAACAACTGGACCCGGTAAAGCCGACGCCAGACATCAAGCCCGTGGTCCCGGCGCAACCGAGCTCCAGCGACAGTACCATTGACCTCAAGCAGCGTGACCCGGAGCAGGCCGCGATCCTCTTGCGCGAAGAGCAGCGCCGTCAGCAGCGCCGACGCCCGTCGAGCCAGGACGAAGAGCTGTACCAGGCGTTGCCCGGCGATGAAGTCAACGCCGACAACACCGTGCCGGTGGCACCCTTGATGGGTGAGCAGCCGCGCCAGGGGCTGCTGGTGGACATCGAAGTCTGAAGATACAAGCGCCACTGGTCAGCGCCGGCTGCAGCCTTCATGATTGCAGCACTGCAGTCAGCTTTCCGAGCCCGCCATGAGCCAAGAAAACAACCTGATCGACCTCGGTGCCGAACGTGCACGCCGGGTCCACGACCTCAATGAAAAGCGTCTGAACGAAGTTCGTCAGGCGTTCGAGCAGGCCATGCCGCTGGGCAAGGCCAAGAAGAAAAAGCCCAAGGGCAAACCCAAGAAGCGCTGAAAACTTGATGCAGGTCAAGCCTGCACCCGCCTTGCGCGCCCGGTTCCGGGCGCTATTGACCTCGGTCAATTTCCTCCCCCGAACCATTCGCTACCTTAAGCCCATCGGACAGGTTCAGGCGAATGGAGGCCGACATGTTCTTCGATAATGTGGTTATCGCTGGAGTGATTACGGTCGGTCTGATGCTGATGTTCTTCGTCGGATTCGGAATTTTCATCTGGAAAGACTCGAACAAGCGCAAAGAGCGCTGATCCTTTCCAGTCACGAGCACGCAAGGCATTTAGGGCGACTTCGGTCGCCCATTTTTTTGTCTGGTGAAAAAACCTTTCAGCACCTCTGGACTATTAATAGTTAGCTAGCTAATAATTAAGCCCTGAACTTCTCGCTTCATCCTGACTATCTTTACTACACCGTCGTTCAAGGTGCGTCCCGTGCCCATCACGTTGCAGGCCCTGCTGGCGCCAAACAAAACCGCTGTGCAATTTGCCCTCAAAACCCTGCTCGGTGGCGGCCTGGCCCTGTGGCTGGCGCTGCGCTGGGGGCTTGAGCAGCCGGCCTGGGCACTGATGACCGCGTTCATCGTTGCCCAGCCGCTGTCGGGGATGGTGGTGCAGAAGGGCCTGGCGCGCCTGCTCGGCACCCTGGTCGGCACGGTCATGTCGGTGCTGTTCATTGGCGCCTTCGCCCAGACCCCGTGGCTGTTCCTGTTCGCCCTGGCCTTGTGGCTGGCGCTGTGCACCGCCTGCTCGACCTTGCTGCGCAGTGCCTGGGCTTATTCGTTCGTGCTGGCCGGTTACACCGTGGCAATCATCGCTTTGCCGGCCATCAACCATCCGCTGCTGGTGTTCGACCAGGCGGTGGCGCGCTGTACCGAAATCTGCCTGGGGATTGTCTGCGCCACGGCCACCAGCGCCTTGCTCTGGCCGATGCGCGTCGAGCAACAGCTGAGCGGGCAGGCGCGCCAGGCCTGGCAAAGCGGGCTGCAGGCCGCCAGCGCCGCCTTGAGTGGTGAAGAACAGGGGCGCAAGGGCCTGCTGGAGATTCTCGGGCGCATCGTGGCGGTGGATTCCCAGCGTGAACATGCCTGGTTCGAAGGCAGCCTCGGCCGTCAGCGCGCCCGGGCGATTCGCGGGCTGAGCCAGAAACTGCTGGTGCTGCTGCGCATTTCCCGTTCGGTGCGCCGGCAATGGCGGCAACTGGATGAACAGCAGGCGCAGCACCTGGCGCCGTGGCTGGAAGAGGTTCAGGCGCTGCTGGCCAGCCCCGACCAGGCCAGCCTGTTGCTGTTGCGCCAGCGTGTCTGGGATGCAGCCCACGATGAGCAAATCAGCTCCGCCGAGCATTACTGCCTGGCGCGCCTGACCTTGCTGCTGGACAACGCCATGGCTGCGACCCTAGCCCTGCGTGGGGTAGAGGAGGGCAAGCCGGCCGTCGATGTACCCGACAGCCTGGCGGTTCACCGCGATGTATCGCTGGCGCTGCTGTTCGGCTCGCGCAGCGCCCTGGCGTTCCTGGCCATGGCCAGCTTCTGGTTGGCCACTGCCTGGCAGGCTGCCCCCGGTGGCCTGGTGCTGACCTGCGTGGTCTGCAGCTTGTTCGCCAGCCGCGAGAATGGCGCGCAGATCGGCATGAGTTTTTTGCGCGGGATACTGTTGGCGATACCGGTGGCATTCGTGGTCGGGCAGATCCTCCTGCCGGAGCTCAGCGGTTTTGCCATGCTCTGCCTGGCCATGGGCGTGCCGCTGTTCTTTGGCGCCCTGGGCATGGCCAATCCGCGTATTGGCGCCACCGCTACTTCTTATTGCCTGCACTTTATCGTGCTGGTGGCGCCGCTCAATGTCATGAGTTTCGATGTCGCCAACTTCTTCAACAGCGCCCAGGCCATGCTCATGGGGGTCGGCGCCGCAGTGCTGGCGTTCAAGTTGCTGGTGCTGCGCAACCCGGCCTGGCATGGCAAGCGCCTGCGCGCTGCCACCCAAAGCGATCTGGTGCGCCTGACCCGCTGCGACCTGCGCGGCGCCGACAGCTGGTTTGGTGGACGCATGGCCGATCGCCTGTTGCAACTGGCCCGGCACTACGGCGCCTTGCCCGAACAGGAGCGCGGGCGTTGGGACGATGGCCTGCACGGCCTGGATATCGGCGACGAGCTACTGCACCTGCGCATGTGCCTGGCAGTCGCCCAGGCGCCGGTGGCCGCCGCCGAGCGCCAGTACCTGCAACAACTTGAATCAGTATTGGCCAGCGGCCCGGCCCCGGGGCGTGGCCAGCGCCTGGATGCGGCCAGCGAGCAGTTCATCGACGCACTGCAGAGCGTGCCTTCGAGTGACCCGCTGCGCCTGGCCATCGGTGCTGTGCTGCAATTGCAGAAGAGCTGGGGCAAGTGGTGCCGTCGACAGGAGGAAATCCATGGGCTTGCGTGAATGGGCGCTGGGCGGTGTGTTGCTCAGTCCGTTTCTGCTGTATGTGTTGTTGGCCTTGCTGCTGACCGGGGTGTTGCGCCTGTTGTTGCGCTACACGCCGTTGGGGCGCTGGGTCTGGCATGAGGCGTTGTTCGACTGCGCGCTGTTCGTTTGTATTCTGACCCTGGTGACCCACGTGCTGGGGCCGTTATAAGGAGTGTGACCATGCGTGCTGCTGTACGTATCGCAGTAACCCTGTGCCTGGTGGCGGTGGCGATTTTTGCCGGCTGGAAGCTCTGGCAGTACTACATGCTCACGCCCTGGACCCGTGATGCGAAGATTCGCGCCGACGTGGTGATCATTGCCCCGGACGTATCTGGCTGGGTACGTGAGCTGAAGGTGCGTGACAACCAGCAGGTCAAGGCCGGCGAGTTGCTCATGTCGATCGACCGTGACCGCTTCGAGGCCGCCCTGGACAAAGCCAACGCCGTGGCCGAAACCCGCCAGCAACAACTGCGCCTGCGCGAACACGAAGCCTCGCGCCGTGCCGCCCTCGGCCCTCAGGCGATCAGCGCGGAACTGCGCGAAAATGCCCAGATCAACGCCGCCGTTGCCCGTGGCGAATTGCGCGAAGCGTTGGCTGAGGTCAAGGTCGCGGCCATCAACCTGGCGCGCAGCCAGGTCAAGGCGCCGCGCAGCGGGCATATCACCAACCTGCGCCTGGCCGAAGGCAACTACGTCAATGCCGGGCAGTCGGTGATGGCCCTGGTGGACGACTCGACCTTCTACGTCCAGGCCTACTTCGAAGAGACCAAGCTGCCACGCATCCGCGTCGGTGACCCGGTCAAGGTCTGGCTGATGAGCGCTGGCGAGCCTATGCAGGGGCATGTCGAGAGCATCAGCCGCGGCATCACCGACCGCAACGCCAACCCCGACAGCCAGTTGCTCGCCGAAGTAGAACCGACCTTCAACTGGGTGCGCCTGGCCCAGCGCATTCCGGTGCGGATCAAGCTTGATCAGGTGCCTGAAGGGGTCAACCTCAGCGCCGGCATGACCGCCAGTGTGCAGGTGCGCGAGGACCAAGTGCAGCGCTGAGCGCTTAAAGAAACATGCCGCCGGAGACTTCCAGACGCTGGCCGGTAATCCAGCCGCCGCCATCGCCAAGCAACAGGGCAACTGCGGCGCCGATGTCGTCTGGCAGGCCGACCCGGCCCAGGGCGGTGTTGCCGGCGATAAAGTCATTGACCTCGGTGTTGTCACGCACCACGCCGCCGCCGAAATCGGTTTCGATCGCCCCCGGGGCGAGGATGTTGACGCGAATGCCACGCGCCCCTAGCTCTTTGGCCTGATAGCGGGTCAGCACCTCCATGGCGCCTTTCATGGCCGCATAGGCGGCATAGCCGGGCAGGGCAAAGCGGGTCAGGCCGGTAGAAATATTGACGATCCGGCCCTGCTCGGCAATCAGCGGCAGCAAGCGTTGGGTCAGGAAGAACGGGCCTTTGAGCTGGATATTGAACAGCTGCTCGAACTGCGCTTCGCTGGTTTCGCTGAACGGTGCATTGATACCGATGCCGGCATTGTTGACCAGAAAGTCCAGCTGCTGACGGCCAAACACCTGTTGCAGGGTGGCGCTCAGCTGGTGGGCAAAGGCCTCGAAGCTGGCGCTATTGCTCACGTCCAGTTGCAGCATGGCCGCTCGAACGCCGCTGGCCTCAAGGGTTTTGACCAGCGCCTGGGCTTCGTCGGCCTTGCTGTGGTAGGTGCCGATGATATCGATGCCCTGGGCAGCCAGGTGCTGGGCGGTGTTCTTGCCCAGGCCGCGGCTGGCGCCGGTGATCAATGCGATTTTGCGGGTCATGGTGTGGTCCTCGTGGTCGAACCGGTGGCTGAAGTCGGGAGGAGTTTATTGGTCGCACATGGGCTGATAAATCCACCGAAATCGGAAATACTGGTCGGATAATCCGAACAGTTGGATGCCCCTTCATGAACAAGCTGGAACTGCTGCGCACCTTTGTCCGGGTCAGCGAGCTGGCAAGTTTTACCTTGGCCGCCGAGAGCCTGGGGTTGCCGCGCTCGAGTGTCTCCGAACAGGTTCAGGCCCTGGAAACGCTGCTTGGCGCGCGCCTGTTCAATCGCACCACGCGGCGGGTGCAGGCGACCCAGGATGGCCTGCAACTGTACGAGCGTAGCAAAGACCTGCTGGGGCGCATGGATGAGCTGGAGGGGCTGTTTCGCACGGATGCCGCCGCCCTCAGCGGACGCTTGCGCATCGATCTGCCGACCTTGGTGGCACGGCGCATCATCTTGCCGAACTTGCCGCAGTTCGTTGACCGCCACCCGGGCCTGACCCTGGAAATCAGTTGCACTGATCGCCAGGTCGACCTGCTGCGTGAGGGTTTTGACTGCGTGCTGCGCATCGGCATGTTGAGCGACCTGAACCTGGTCGCCCGGCCCCTGGGTAGCTTGCCCATGATCAACTGCGCGAGCCCCGCCTACCTGCAGCGCTTTGGTACACCCACCCGCCTGTCGGACTTGGCCAACCACCAGTTGATTCACTATGTGAGGCAACTGGGCGCCCGCAGCCCGGGCTTCGAATATCAACAGGATGGCGCCACGCGTTACCAGGCCATGCCCGGGGTCATCACCGTCAACAGCAGCGAAGCCTACGAAAGCGCCTGCCTGGCCGGGCTGGGGCTGATTCAGGCACCGGCCGCAGGTTTGCGCGAGTACATCGAGCGCGGCGAGCTGGTACCGGTGCTGCAGGCCTTCAATGCGCCGCCGATGCCGGTGTCATTGCTTTACGCCGGGCAACTGCACCTGCCGCAACGGGTGCGGGCTTTCATGGACTGGCTGGCGCAGTTGCTTCAGGCACCACTCGATCAAGCGGCAAGCGAAAGGTAAACAGCGTACCGGCTTCGGCGCTCGACACCACCTCCATGCGTCCGCCGTGGGCCAGGGCAATCTGGTTGGCGATATACAGGCCCAGGCCCAGGCCGGGTTGCGGCGCATCATCGCGTGGCCGTGAAAAGGGCTGGAACAACTGCGCCATCACCTGGGGTGCAATCGGTTCACCGAGGTTGTGCACACCGAGGACGAACACCCGCTCGCGGATATCGGCCATGACATTTACCGGGCTGTCGGCGGCGCCGTGGGTGAGGGCGTTGGCAATCAGGTTGGACAGCAATTGGGTGACCCGTTCACGGTCGCATTGGATGTCGCCGAGATCGCCGATGTTCAGCCGAATCAAGCGCTGCGGATGCACCCGTTGCAGCTCCGAAGCCACGTGGCTGAGGGCGTCGGCTAGATCCGGGCAGGGTTGGACGTTGATCATGATGCCGTTGCCCAGGCGGCCACGGGCAAAGTCCAGGACATCGCGGACCAGCTGGTTGGCGCGCCGGCCACAGGTCAGGATGTGCTGGGCGATGGCGCGGCTTTTTTCGTCTTGCAGGCGCTGGCTGAGCAGTTCGGCACCGGCGGTGATGGCGAACAGCGGATTGCGCAGGTCGTGGCCGAGCACGGCGATGAACTGTTCACGCAAGTCGGCGATGGCGCGTTCTTCTTCCAGGGCCTGTTCGGTTTGCTGGGCGTTCTCTTCGCTTTCGATCTGGATCGACAGCAGGCGGGCGAAGGACTCCATCATCGGCTGGATGGCGCTGCCTTTGAGATTGGCCGGCAATGGGTCGAGGGCGCAGATGGTGCCGAAGAAGCTGCCGTCGGTGCGAAACACCGGCACCGAAATATAGCTTTCGAACTTGTAGATACGCGGGGTGTGGTGGTTGCAGTACAGCTCGTCTTCGCTGGCCTTGTCGATCACGATGGTCTGGTGGCTGGCGCGGATCTCGTGACACAGGGTGGTGATCAGGTCGAGTTCGCCGCCGACCTCCAGGCCAAAGCCCAGCGAGTCGAGCACCGCGCAGGCCGTCCAGCTGCTGTCGGTGACCCGGGCGACGGCGGCGAAACGCAAGCCGGTGGTCTCGCAGATCACCTGCAGGATGGCCGGTACTGCGTTGATTCGGCTGATCGTGGCGATATCGGAAGTGACGGCGGTGCTCATGAATCATCCACGTTCGCTGACTACTGGAAGGCGTTGAGAAAGATAAGTCTAGCGAGCAACTGCCGCTTGGGTAAAAAAATCCTTTACCGAATGCGATGAATTTCCATTAACCTTGATCCCCGAGTTGCCCGCCAGAGCGCAACCCCTATCGCCCAGCGTGCCAATCCCCTTTTTCAAGTGAGGTTTGACATGCACATCACATCCCAGGATATCTGCGCCGCTGCTGACCAGCTCAAGGGCTTTGTCGGCTTTCATCGCAAGCTTGGCAAGCACATCGTGCGTTTCAGCGAAGACTCGTTCGGCATGGACGTGGCTGACGATAGCATCACCCCGAGCAACGAATTCGTCTGGCAGGCCGCCGAGGCCGAGGTCATGACCTTGAGCCGAGCCTTGATCGAGATTCTTCTGGCGCAGAACGTCGATGAACGGTTGAATGTGACCGAGCCGCTGCGGGTTTACCTGCGCCGCAAGGATTTGCCGGAGATCGCCGCGCAGCGACGGCTGCGGGCCTGAGCGGCCACATCGCCGGCGTTGCCGGCGGTGCTTTTCAACTATGCGCCGCCCAGACCGGCGGGGTGCGCCCGCGCCAGGGCAACGCCTGCTCCAGTTGCCCGGCCAGGCTCAGCAGCAGGCGCTCCCCCGCAGCCCCGGCGGTAAACTGCATACCCACCGGCAAGCCGCTGGCCGGATCCTGATACAGCGGCAGCGACATCGACGGCGTACCGCCGATGTTGGCCAGGGCGGTGAAAGGCGAGTGGTTGAACACCCGGTGCATCCAGCCCAACCCGTCGAGCTGTTCCTGGCCGGCGTTGTAGGCGCCGATCACCGGCGGCAACTGGCTCAGGGTCGGGCTCAGCAACAGGTCAAAACGCTTGAAGAACCCGCCCAGTTGCCGGCTGACCTGATTGCGCTGGTCCATCGCCGCCAGCAGGTCGGTAGCCGGCAGCGCCTGGCCGTAACGGTGAAGCGCCAAGGTTGCCGGTTCAAGCCAGTCAGCATCGAGCGGGCGACCCGTCTGGGCACTCAATGCGTCGAGCCAGGCTGCGGTATTGCTGGCCCAGAAGCGCGCGTTCATCTCGACAAAAGCATCCCACGACAGGCCGATGTCCAGGTCTACCTGATCGCACTGGTGGCCAAGACCTTCAAGGGTGCGGACCAGGCCCTGTAGCGCCTCGAGCATCAGCGGATCGCTGCGCTGGCCATTGAGCGGATGCAACTGCACGGCAATTTTCAACGGCCCAGGCGCTTGCTTGAGCGCACTCAGGTAACTGCCCTGTGCTGGCGCCACCTGGAACGGGTCACCGGGTTCTGCCCCGGCCATGCAATCGAGCAGCAGGGCGCTGTCACGCACCGAACGGCTGAGCACCCCCTGTACCGCCAGGCCGTTCCAGGCCTCGTCCAGGAACGGCCCCATGGAAATCAACCCGCGGCTGGGCTTCAAGCCAAACAAGCCGCAGGCTGCAGCCGGCACCCGGATCGAACCGCCGCCATCGGTGGCATGGGCGACCGGCACCATGGCGCTGGCTACCGCTGCTGCCGAACCGCCGCTGGAGCCACCGGCGCTGCGGTTCAGGTCCCAGGGGTTGCGGGTCGGGCCGCACAGGCGCGATTCGGTGGTGGTGCTGATCGCCAGTTCCGGGACGGTAGTGCGCCCCAGGGTGAGCAATCCTGCGCGGCGAAACCGCTGCATCAGGAACGAGTCGGCACTGCTTCCGGTGCCCTGGGCCAGGCGGCTGCCGAACTCATGAGCACGGCCCTGCATGCTGATCGCCAGGTCCTTGATCAGAAACGGCACGCCATACAACGGACCTTCAGCAGCGCTTGGCAGAGGTTCGTCCTGCCAATGTTCAGCCAGCGCATTGAGCCGGGGTTCGACGTTGGCGATGGCCTGTCGCGCCGCCGCCTGCACTTCAACGGCACTGACTTGCCTTCGAGCAATCAGCTCGGCCAGGCCAATGGCATCGAATTGCACATATTCACTCACCTTCATTGCGCACTCCCGGGGCAATTGACGATAAAATACCGATGGGTATCGAGCGATACTCAAGAGTATAGAATGATACTGATTAGTATCGTCGTCAACCGGAGTTTGCCCATGCGTTCGCAACGAATCGCCCGCTTGCCCCCACGCGAGCGGGTCCTGGATGCCGCCCACGAGCTGTTTTTCAACGAGGGCATCAGCCGCGTCACCGTCGATGCCATTGCTGCCAAGGCAGAAACCACCAAGATGACCGTGTACCGGCATTTTGAATCCAAGGACGTGCTGGTAGTGGAGTGGTTGCGTCTGTTGATGGCCGAATACGATGAGCTATGGGCGCGCCTGGCCGAACAGTTCAACGGCCAGCCGACGCGACAGATCCTCGGATTTGCCGAATTCCTGGTCCAGGAACCGCTGCTGTCTTCGCACCGTGGCTGCGCCTATACCAACACCCTGGCGGAGTTGCCGGTGTGTGACAGCCCGGCACGCGAGTTGATCGAGGCGCACAAGCGTCGTCAGGCGGCGCGCCTGGTGCGCTTGTGCGAAGAGGCAGCGATGGTCGAACCGCAGCAGGCAGCGTTCGAGCTGACGCTGCTGCTTGAGGGGGTACAGATCGTTGCGCAGAACAAGGGCTTCGACCAGGTCGGGCCGAACCTGCTCAAGCTGGTGCGGGCGCGGTTGGGGTTACCTGCGGCCTAGGAGACGCTGGCGCGGTTGTTGGCGGCAGATTGCAGCAGCGCCTCGAAAGCCAGTTTGTCGATCGGTTTGCTCAGGTAGTAGCCCTGCACCTCGTGGCATTGCTCCTTGCCCAGGGCCTTGAGTTGCTGCTCGGTCTCCACCCCTTCGGCGGTCACGGTCAGGCCCATGGCCTTGCCCAGGTTGATGATCGCCTGCACCACGGCGCGGTCGTTGCCATCGCTGCTGAGCCCGGCGATGAAGCGCTTGTCGATCTTGATGCTGTCGAACGGGTAGGTACGCAGGTAGCCCAGCGACGAGTAACCGGTGCCGAAGTCATCCATGTTCAGGCGCACTCCCAGTTCCTTGAGTGCATTCATGGTGCCCAGCGCACCTTCGATATCGTTGAGCATCACGTTCTCGGTGATCTCCAGTTCCAGGCGCTGGGCCGGGAAGCCGGTCTCGACCAGAATCTGGTGAACATCCCTGACCACGTCGCTGCGCGAGAACTGCGCAGGCGAAAGGTTGACCGAAACCAGCAGGCCGGCCGGCCAGTTGCGCGCGGTTTCGCAGGCTTCGCGCAGCACCCAGCGGCCCAGGGGCACGATCAGGTCGGTCTGCTCGGCCAAGGGGATGAAGGTGTCCGGGCCTAATAGACCCTCGACTGGATGCTGCCAGCGCACCAAGGCCTCGACCGAGACGATCTCGAGGGTCTCGAGGCGGTAGCGGGGCTGGTAGTGAAGGATGAACTCGTTGTTTTTCAGCGCCTTGCGCAAGTCGTTTTCCAATTGGCGGCGGTACTGGATCTGCTCGTTCATCTCTGGCGAGAAGTAACGCCAGGTGTTCTTGCCCTCGGCCTTGGCCTGGTACAGGGCGATGTCGGCGCAGCGGATCAGCTCGCCGGCATCGAAGCCCTGCAGGCGCGTTTGCGCCACACCGAGGCTGGCGCCGATGTGCAGGGCCTGTTCTTCGAAGTAGATCGGCTGGTGCAGGCTGTCGATCAAGCGCGCGCAAAAGCGGTCGATTTCGTTGCGGCTGTCCATGCCGTTCATCACCAGCACGAACTCGTCGCCACCCAGCCGCGCCACCAGGTCGCCGTCACGGGTCGATTCGCGCAGGCGCGCGGCTACCTCAAGCAACACGGCGTCGCCGGCAGCGTGGCCGAGGGAATCGTTGATCGGCTTGAAGCTGTCCAGGTCAAGCAACAGCAAGGTCAATGGAGTGGCGTCCTGGCCCTTGAGCAATGCCTGATCAAGAAAGCGTGAGAGCTTGTTGCGGTTGGCCAGGCCCGTCAGCGCGTCGTGCATCGACAGGTGCTGGATGCGCGCATGGGCCGCCACCTCATCGGTAATGTCGCTGGCGGTGCCGCGATAGCCGACCAGCTTGCCATCGAACACGATCGAGCGCGCCGAGACCCGGCAGAAGCGCACCTGGCCGGTATGGTCGCGGTAGGCGCAGCGCAGGTTGGCGACCTGCTGCGAGTCGGAATCGGCCTGGTTGTCGAGCCACTGGATCAGCGGCGTGGTCTCGCAACTGAGCAATTGATTGAGCGGCTGGCCCAGCCAGTCTTCACTCTGAAAACCGGTCACGGCGACGAAGCGCTGGGACAGGTAGCTGAGGCGGTGATGGCGGTCGGTTTCCCAGATCCAGTCCGAGGCCGCCTCGGCCACGGCGCGAAAGCGTTGCTCGCTGGCTTCCAACGCCAGGTTGCTGGCTTGCAGGCGGCGCAGGTTGGCATCGATTTGCCGTGAAGTGCGCAGGGCATAGCGGAAGAAGTACACCATCAGCAGGCCCAGCACCAGCATGGCGCCAAGCAGCGGCGGCAACACGGCCCAGAGCAGTTGGTCGCCAGGGCGCGGGGTGATCCAGTCGAGCCGGTAGCCGGTGTCGCCGAGCATCAGGCTGGGCTGGTCCGCCAGCGGCGCGTCGGCTTTTTCGATGTGCATGCCGGCAAGGCCGACACCGGTGCCCAGGCGGGTGAGTTTTTCCGGGGTCAGCTGATCGACGAAGAGCATGACCGAGGTGGTTTGCGGGTCGATGCTCAGCACCTCGTCGTCCGGGCGAATGGCGGCGGCAACCAGCACGGCGGGCCAGCCGTTGAACAACACATGCTCGGTGATCTGCTGGCGCTCGGCTGCAACTTTGCGCGCCTTGGCGATAATCGGGCCCAGCGGGTTCTCTATATAGGTGCTCGCTGGCGCCTTGCTCAACTGGCCTTTGAACAGGGCGTATTTGGTGGTTTGGTCATCGACGACGAACACCCCTTCGTAGCCGCTGGCGGTGTACAGCGAATCGCCGACGTTCTTCTCGTCATAGGCCCAATGCAGGTCGGGGCTGGCATTGAGGTGCTCGTAAGCGGCGTTCCATACCGCATAGCTGGAGAGAAACTGGCGCGACGACTCCAGGCGCTGGTCCAGGGCTTTATGGGCGTAGAAACTGCTTTTTTCCCGCTCGTTGGCATTGAGCGTGGTGGCGATGTTGAACAATGCCCCCAGGGCGATCAGGCAGGCCAGGGCGAACAACGCGGCAATCGCGGCAATAAGCTTGCGCGTCTGCAGGCTGGGGCGCTGGCTGGCTGGCGGAACATCGGCAATCCTGTCCATACGCGAGCTGTTCCTTAATGAAGCAGCATCCCTGCGGCCGTACCGCAAGGACGAACGTTCAGTCAGGATAGGCCAGCTTCAGCGCGCTGAGGTCCGAATGGGCGAAATTGACCTGGTTACGCCCGGCTTTCTTCGCGCAGTACAGGGCTTTGTCGGCCTCGTTGAGCCAGGCTTCAGGGTCGGGCAGGGCCGCGCTGCAACTGGCCAGGCCGATACTGAGGCTGATGCGCAGCTCCGGCAGTTGCGGGTTGCGGTAGCTGCCAACCCGCTCGCGCAGGCGTTCCATGGCCTGACTGGCGTGTTCCATGCGGGTATCCGGCAGAATCACGCAGAACTCGTCACCGCCGTAGCGTCCGGCCAGGTCATCTTCGCGCAGGGTGCGTTTGAGCTCGTTGCTCAACTGGTGCAGGACGCAATCGCCGACCACATGGCCGTAGGTGTCGTTGATGGCCTTGAAATGGTCAATATCGATGATCGCGATCACCGCCTCGCGGCCTTGCTGCTGGCAGATCTGGAACTTGAGCTGCAGCAGGTCCTTCCACGAGCCGTGATTGAGCAGGCCGGTGAGGCTGTCGGTACGGCTCAGGGCGCTTAGCCGGCGCTTGTGCTCAGACAGCTTCATCGCCAGGCGGTAGCAGACCCAGCCAACGGCCATGGGATACAGGGTCAGCATCGGCAGGCAGGCATAGACCTGCAGGGTGCTGGCATGCAATTGCAGCCCGGGGCCGAACAGGGCCATCGACACCAGCATGCCCAGGCCCTGGATCAGCAGGCCCTTGATGAACAGGCGCTGGCCACCGGCAGCGAAGTTGTTCATGGCCATCATCGCCAGGATGGTCACGCTGGGCAGGGGATTGAACTGCAGGGTGGCGGTCCAGAACCCGCCCATCAGCGAGTCCAGTTGCAGGTTGCGGTACTCGGCGTGATACGGAACCTTGGCGCGCAAGGCAATCTGATAAGCCAGGTGCGGCCACACCAGGCCGTTGAACAGCAGCAGGCCCCATACCCAGGCGGGCACCGGCAGGCTGGAAATCCCGGCCATAACGCTGAGCATGCCGATCCCCAGGCCGATGATGCGCGGCAGGTAGATCCGCTGTACAAATGAAAGTCCCTTGCCGTTTTTCTTTTCCATCATGGATGCTGGTCTGTTCCGGGGCGCCGTTTATCGCATAAATGCTGTCAATATTGTTGAACAATCGCAGGCTGTTGAAAAATGGCCTTACAAGCCATTTCACGGTTGATGCAATCACTGTGGGGTACCATGAAACTTACCTTCATCCTTGGAGTGTTTCTGCTCATGGCCCCGCTGACTCCCCAGGCCGGTGAACCGGCGCAACGCCAGGATGGGCGTTATCGCAACCAGGCGCAGTTGCCCCAGGACGGGGTGATGAAAAAACTGCGTATCGGCCTCAAGTACCTGTTCCTGAAAAAGCCCGCCGATACCCGCCCCAGTGTCAGCATCGCCGTGCAGCCACTGAGCCGCCAGCAGTTGCTCGAGGCCCCGGACCACAGCGTCTGGCGCCTGGGGCATTCCACGGTATTGCTGAAACTGCGCGAGCGCTTCTTCATTACCGACCCGGTGTTCGCCGAGCGCGCCTCGCCGGTGCAATGGGCCGGGCCCCTGCGCTTTCACCCGCCACCGCTGAAACTCGAGGAGTTGCCGCCGTTGACCGCGGTGATCCTCTCCCATGACCACTTTGACCACCTCGACGAGCAGGCCATACGCCAACTGGCCGTTAGCGCCGAGCACTTTATTGCGCCTTTGGGGGTGGGCGATATTCTGATCGGCTGGGGCGTACCGGCGGCCAAGGTCAGGCAGCTGGATTGGTGGCAGGAAACCAGCGTCGAAGGTGTGCGATTTGTCGCCACCCCGGCGCAGCATTTTTCTGGCCGCGGCCTGTTCGACAGCAACAGCACCCTGTGGGCCTCCTGGGTGATGATCGATGACCAGCTGAAAGTGTTCTTCAGTGGCGATACCGGCTATTTCGACGGCTTCAAGGAAATCGGCAGGCAGTACGGTCCCTTCGACCTGACCCTGATCGAAACCGGCGCCTACAACGTCAATTGGCCTGATGTACACATGCAGCCCGAGCAAAGCCTGCAGGCGCACCTCGACCTGCGCGGGCGCTGGCTGTTGCCGATTCATAACAGCACCTTCGACCTCTCCACCCACAGCTGGCATGAACCCTTCGACCGTATCCTGGCCCTGGCCAACGCGGTGCAGGTACCTTTGAGCACGCCGCAGATCGGCGAGCGGGTCAGTATCGAGCAGCCACACAGCGGGCCGGCCTGGTGGCAGCCCAAGCCACAACGGGAATTACGCAAGGGCGGTGAGCGGGCGCTGGCGGCGCGCGAGCCCTAGGGCTCCTTGTCTGCCGACGGTTGTTTGTGCGGCTCACGGCGGGGCAGGGCGGAGGGTGGCTTGCCGCTATCGCTGCGCACCTGGGCGTGGCTGATCAGGGCGAATATAAAGCTGCCGCCTATGATGTTGCCGATCAGCGTCGGTGCTGCGAAGTCCAGCCAGAAGGCCGCCCAGCTTACCTCTCTGGCCCAGACCAGGTAGGAAACTTCCACCGAGCCTACAACAATATGGGTGAAATCACCCAGGGCCATCAGGTAGGTGATCATCAGGATGATCCATACCTTGGCAGTCTCCATCGACGGGATCATCCACACCATGGTGGCGATCATCCAGCCCGAGATGATGCCCTTGGCGAACATCTGGTTCAGGTCGTTCTCCATCACCTTGCGGCCAACGTCGAGAAAGGCGACGTCGGTCTTGCTGTCGAAGATCGGCAGGTTGAGCATCACGTAAGACACCAGGATGGTGCCGGCCAGGTTACCGACCAGCACCACCGACCATAAACGCAGCAAGCGGCCGAAGTTGCGCACGGTCGGTTCGGTCATTACCGGCAACACCGCCGTCAGGGTGTTTTCGGTAAACAGTTGCTGGCGGGCGAGGATCACCGCGAGAAACCCGGCCGAGTAGCCGAGGCTGGCAATCACTTGGCTGCTGTCGCCTTGCGGCAGGCGCGAATAGAACAGCCCCATGGCCATCAGCGACAGGCCCATGGTCAGGCCGGCAGCCAGCGCCGACCAGAACAGTGCGGCAATGGTGCGCTCCAGTTCCTGATCACCCTGATAACGAATGATCTCGTGTAGCACCGCCGCGCGGGGCGGCTGGTTGTGGCTGACTTCCTGCTCTTCGTCTGCAGACAGGCCCGGGGTCTTGCCGCTTTGCGCTTCACTCATGGCGGTGGCTCATCTTGTAGGGTGCCTTATCTACAGATCAACGCGGCTTTGAATAGTTGCTTTAAAGGATGGTAGCTGCAAGCTTCAAGCTTCAAGTTGAGCGCGGTGCTGCCGCTTTTACTTGCAGCTTGAAGCTTGTGGCTTATAGCCAAAACGCCCCCGCTGAAACAAAGTTGAAATAAGTCCTTGACGCCCCCGCGGATGTGTCTATAATTCGCCCCACTTCCGGCGCAGTCGGAACTGAAAACTCCTTGAGTTTCAAAGAGTTAGCGGTTCCAGGGTCATCCGGAGGTGCTTCGATCGAAAGATCGGCAGCGGTGAAAAAGGCAGTTGACAGCGGTTTGAAACGCTGTAGAATTCGCCTCCCGCTGACGAGAGATCGCAGCGAGTCAAGTGGTTGAAGTTGAAAGAGAAATTCTGAAAAACTTCAAAATAAACGCTTGACAGGCTCTGAGGAAAGCGTAGAATGCGCGCCTCGGTTGAGGCGAAAAGCTCTTAACCAACCGCTCTTTAACAACTGAATCAAGTAATTCGTGTGGGTGCTTGTGAGCTCAGACTGATAGTCAAAAAGATTATCAGCATCGCAAGTGGCTACACGAAAATCGAAAGATTTGAAAGTAAGTCATTTGAGATTGCTGAGCCAAGTTTAGGGTTTTCTCAAAACCCAAGCAGTATTGAACTGAAGAGTTTGATCATGGCTCAGATTGAACGCTGGCGGCAGGCCTAACACATGCAAGTCGAGCGGATGAGAAGAGCTTGCTCTTCGATTCAGCGGCGGACGGGTGAGTAATACCTAGGAATCTGCCTGGTAGTGGGGGACAACGTTTCGAAAGGAACGCTAATACCGCATACGTCCTACGGGAGAAAGCAGGGGACCTTCGGGCCTTGCGCTATCAGATGAGCCTAGGTCGGATTAGCTAGTTGGTGAGGTAATGGCTCACCAAGGCGACGATCCGTAACTGGTCTGAGAGGATGATCAGTCACACTGGAACTGAGACACGGTCCAGACTCCTACGGGAGGCAGCAGTGGGGAATATTGGACAATGGGCGAAAGCCTGATCCAGCCATGCCGCGTGTGTGAAGAAGGTCTTCGGATTGTAAAGCACTTTAAGTTGGGAGGAAGGGTACTTACCTAATACGTGAGTATTTTGACGTTACCGACAGAATAAGCACCGGCTAACTCTGTGCCAGCAGCCGCGGTAATACAGAGGGTGCAAGCGTTAATCGGAATTACTGGGCGTAAAGCGCGCGTAGGTGGTTTGTTAAGTTGGATGTGAAATCCCCGGGCTCAACCTGGGAACTGCATCCAAAACTGGCAAGCTAGAGTAGGGCAGAGGGTGGTGGAATTTCCTGTGTAGCGGTGAAATGCGTAGATATAGGAAGGAACACCAGTGGCGAAGGCGACCACCTGGGCTCATACTGACACTGAGGTGCGAAAGCGTGGGGAGCAAACAGGATTAGATACCCTGGTAGTCCACGCCGTAAACGATGTCAACTAGCCGTTGGAATCCTTGAGATTTTAGTGGCGCAGCTAACGCATTAAGTTGACCGCCTGGGGAGTACGGCCGCAAGGTTAAAACTCAAATGAATTGACGGGGGCCCGCACAAGCGGTGGAGCATGTGGTTTAATTCGAAGCAACGCGAAGAACCTTACCAGGCCTTGACATGCAGAGAACTTTCCAGAGATGGATTGGTGCCTTCGGGAACTCTGACACAGGTGCTGCATGGCTGTCGTCAGCTCGTGTCGTGAGATGTTGGGTTAAGTCCCGTAACGAGCGCAACCCTTGTCCTTAGTTACCAGCACGTTATGGTGGGCACTCTAAGGAGACTGCCGGTGACAAACCGGAGGAAGGTGGGGATGACGTCAAGTCATCATGGCCCTTACGGCCTGGGCTACACACGTGCTACAATGGTCGGTACAGAGGGTTGCCAAGCCGCGAGGTGGAGCTAATCTCACAAAACCGATCGTAGTCCGGATCGCAGTCTGCAACTCGACTGCGTGAAGTCGGAATCGCTAGTAATCGCGAATCAGAATGTCGCGGTGAATACGTTCCCGGGCCTTGTACACACCGCCCGTCACACCATGGGAGTGGGTTGCACCAGAAGTAGCTAGTCTAACCTTCGGGAGGACGGTTACCACGGTGTGATTCATGACTGGGGTGAAGTCGTAACAAGGTAGCCGTAGGGGAACCTGCGGCTGGATCACCTCCTTAATCGACAGACATCAGCTGTCTTATGAGCTCCCACACGAATTGCTTGATTCATTGAAGAAGACGATATCGGTAACAGCTCTTAACTGGGTCTGTAGCTCAGTTGGTTAGAGCGCACCCCTGATAAGGGTGAGGTCGGCAGTTCGAATCTGCCCAGACCCACCAGTTTCTTGTTGGGGCCATAGCTCAGCTGGGAGAGCGCCTGCCTTGCACGCAGGAGGTCAGCGGTTCGATCCCGCTTGGCTCCACCACCCCTTGCTACCGTGTCAAAGCTTAGAAATGAATATTCGTATCGAATATTGATTTCTGAACTTTTTCAGAATCGTTCTTTAAAAATTTGGGTATGTGATAGAAAGATAGACTGGACAGCACTTTCACTGGTGTGTGTTCAGGCTAAGGTAAAATTTGTGAGTAATTACAAGTTTTCGGCGAATGTTGTCTTCACAGTATAACCAGATTGCTTGGGGTTATATGGTCAAGTGAAGAAGCGCATACGGTGGATGCCTTGGCAGTCAGAGGCGATGAAAGACGTGGTAGCCTGCGATAAGCTTCGGGGAGTCGGCAAACAGACTTTGATCCGGAGATCTCTGAATGGGGGAACCCACTCAGCATAAGCTGAGTATCTTGTACTGAATACATAGGTGCAAGAGGCGAACCAGGGGAACTGAAACATCTAAGTACCCTGAGGAAAAGAAATCAACCGAGATTCCCTTAGTAGTGGCGAGCGAACGGGGACTAGCCCTTAAGTGGCTTTGAGATTAGCGGAACGCTCTGGAAAGTGCGGCCATAGTGGGTGATAGCCCTGTACGCGAAAATCTCTTAGTCATGAAATCGAGTAGGACGGAGCACGAGAAACTTTGTCTGAATATGGGGGGACCATCCTCCAAGGCTAAATACTACTGACTGACCGATAGTGAACCAGTACCGTGAGGGAAAGGCGAAAAGAACCCCGGAGAGGGGAGTGAAATAGATCCTGAAACCGTATGCGTACAAGCAGTGGGAGCCTACTTGTTAGGTGACTGCGTACCTTTTGTATAATGGGTCAGCGACTTATATTCAGTGGCGAGCTTAACCGAATAGGGGAGGCGTAGCGAAAGCGAGTCTTAATAGGGCGTTTAGTCGCTGGGTATAGACCCGAAACCGGGCGATCTATCCATGGGCAGGTTGAAGGTTAGGTAACACTGACTGGAGGACCGAACCGACTACCGTTGAAAAGTTAGCGGATGACCTGTGGATCGGAGTGAAAGGCTAATCAAGCTCGGAGATAGCTGGTTCTCCTCGAAAGCTATTTAGGTAGCGCCTCATGTATCACTGTAGGGGGTAGAGCACTGTTTCGGCTAGGGGGTCATCCCGACTTACCAAACCGATGCAAACTCCGAATACCTACAAGTGCCGAGCATGGGAGACACACGGCGGGTGCTAACGTCCGTCGTGAAAAGGGAAACAACCCAGACCGTCAGCTAAGGTCCCAAAGTTATGGTTAAGTGGGAAACGATGTGGGAAGGCTTAGACAGCTAGGAGGTTGGCTTAGAAGCAGCCACCCTTTAAAGAAAGCGTAATAGCTCACTAGTCGAGTCGGCCTGCGCGGAAGATGTAACGGGGCTCAAACCATACACCGAAGCTACGGGTATCACTTAGGTGATGCGGTAGAGGAGCGTTCTGTAAGCCTGTGAAGGTGAGTTGAGAAGCTTGCTGGAGGTATCAGAAGTGCGAATGCTGACATGAGTAACGACAATGGGAGTGAAAAACTCCCACGCCGAAAGACCAAGGTTTCCTGCGCAACGTTAATCGACGCAGGGTTAGTCGGTCCCTAAGGCGAGGCTGAAAAGCGTAGTCGATGGAAAACAGGTTAATATTCCTGTACTTCTGGTTATTGCGATGGAGGGACGGAGAAGGCTAGGCCAGCTTGGCGTTGGTTGTCCAAGTTTAAGGTGGTAGGCTGAGATCTTAGGTAAATCCGGGATCTTAAGGCCGAGAGCTGATGACGAGTTGCCATTAGGCGACGAAGTGGTTGATGCCATGCTTCCAAGAAAAGCTTCTAAGCTTCAGATAACCAGGAACCGTACCCCAAACCGACACAGGTGGTTGGGTAGAGAATACCAAGGCGCTTGAGAGAACTCGGGTGAAGGAACTAGGCAAAATGGCACCGTAACTTCGGGAGAAGGTGCGCCGGTGAGGGTGAAGGACTTGCTCCGTAAGCCCATGCCGGTCGAAGATACCAGGCCGCTGCGACTGTTTATTAAAAACACAGCACTCTGCAAACACGAAAGTGGACGTATAGGGTGTGACGCCTGCCCGGTGCCGGAAGGTTAATTGATGGGGTTAGCTAACGCGAAGCTCTTGATCGAAGCCCCGGTAAACGGCGGCCGTAACTATAACGGTCCTAAGGTAGCGAAATTCCTTGTCGGGTAAGTTCCGACCTGCACGAATGGCGTAACGATGGCGGCGCTGTCTCCACCCGAGACTCAGTGAAATTGAAATCGCTGTGAAGATGCAGTGTATCCGCGGCTAGACGGAAAGACCCCGTGAACCTTTACTATAGCTTTGCACTGGACTTTGAATTTGCTTGTGTAGGATAGGTGGGAGGCTTTGAAGCGTGGACGCCAGTTCGCGTGGAGCCATCCTTGAAATACCACCCTGGCAACTTTGAGGTTCTAACTCAGGTCCGTTATCCGGATCGAGGACAGTGTATGGTGGGTAGTTTGACTGGGGCGGTCTCCTCCTAAAGAGTAACGGAGGAGTACGAAGGTGCGCTCAGACCGGTCGGAAATCGGTCGTAGAGTATAAAGGCAAAAGCGCGCTTGACTGCGAGACAGACACGTCGAGCAGGTACGAAAGTAGGTCTTAGTGATCCGGTGGTTCTGTATGGAAGGGCCATCGCTCAACGGATAAAAGGTACTCCGGGGATAACAGGCTGATACCGCCCAAGAGTTCATATCGACGGCGGTGTTTGGCACCTCGATGTCGGCTCATCACATCCTGGGGCTGAAGCCGGTCCCAAGGGTATGGCTGTTCGCCATTTAAAGTGGTACGCGAGCTGGGTTTAGAACGTCGTGAGACAGTTCGGTCCCTATCTGCCGTGGACGTTTGAGATTTGAGAGGGGCTGCTCCTAGTACGAGAGGACCGGAGTGGACGAACCTCTGGTGTTCCGGTTGTCACGCCAGTGGCATTGCCGGGTAGCTATGTTCGGAAGAGATAACCGCTGAAAGCATCTAAGCGGGAAACTTGCCTCAAGATGAGATCTCACTGGAGCCTTGAGCTCCCTGAAGGGCCGTCGAAGACTACGACGTTGATAGGTTGGGTGTGTAAGCGCTGTGAGGCGTTGAGCTAACCAATACTAATTGCCCGTGAGGCTTGACCATATAACACCCAAGCAATTTGAGCGAAAGCCAGATTGCGGTGTTGTGAAGACTGCACAGCCGAAGATTTGTAACTCACAAACATCACATACCCGATTCGCTGGAGTGTCTAACAAGACCTTCTGGCAACAGAATTTCTTGACGACCATAGAGCATTGGAACCACCTGATCCCATCCCGAACTCAGCAGTGAAACGATGCATCGCCGATGGTAGTGTGGGGTTTCCCCATGTGAGAGTAGGTCATCGTCAAGATTAAATTCCGAAACCCCTATCTGCATATGCAGGTAGGGGTTTTGTCTTTCTGGCGATTCAACTGCTAGTTGCGATCCCTGTGGGCGCCGGCCTTGCCGGCGATGCAGGCAACGCCTGATTAGCTGGAAACACCCGCTAGCATGATTGCCCTTTCCCCAACCCAAGACCATTCCCGCCCCAGCTTCAGACCCGCCTGACTGTCTTATCTAACCGAGTGTCCGCTTAACTGGCGTCCCTCCATAACGATAAGAAGGCCAACGCCCATGTCTGCAAATGCTGCCCCGATCAGTCTCTCTCGCTCCTGCCATCTGGTTACAGGAGCTGGCGTATGACCCTGCCCAAACTCGCCATAGGAACCCTGGGCGGTACCCTGAGCATGCTCCAGTCAGCGGCAGGCGAAGGTGTCACGCCGGGCCTGGACAGCTTGCAGATGCTCGCCGACGCGCCCGGGCTTGCAGATCTTGCGCACATCTCGGCGAAAACCCTGCAGCTGTTACCCAGTGCCTCGTTGTCGTTCATTCAACTGATCGATGTCCTGTACTGGGCCAAGGTCCAGGTGGAAGAGGGCGCCCACGCCGTGGTGCTGAGCCAGGGCACTGACACCCTGGAGGAGGTAGCGTACTTTCTCGAACTGCTCTGGCCCTTCGATGCGCCCCTGATCCTCACCGGTGCCATGCGTGCCGCCAGCGAGCCCGGCGCTGACGGCCCTGCCAATCTGCTGGCAGCGGTGCGGGTGGCGCTGGATGCGCAGAGCCGCGGTCGTGGTGCGTTGGTAGTGATCAATGATCAGATCCATGCCGCGGCCCATGTGCGTAAAACCGAGAGCCTGGCCATGGCGGCTTTCAGCTCACCGCACTTCGGCTGCGAAGGCCTCCTGATAGAGGGGCGTGTCTGTTACCTGAAACCCGCCCGGCCGCGTCAGCCGTTACCCGAACCCTGGCGCCTGGATCAGCGTGTGGTGCTGCTGGAGGCTTATTTTGCCGCCGATACCCTGCTGCTCGAGCAAGTCGCCGGGCTTGGTTATGAAGGGCTGGTGATCGCCGGGTTCGGCGCCGGGCATGTGTCGGCAGCCTGGGCCAAGTGCTTGGGTTACATCACCACCCGGATGCCGGTGATTATTGCCTCGCGAACCGGTTCGGGGCCTACGGCAAATCACACCTATGGCTTCGACGGCGGCGAAATGGACCTGCAACGCAAAGGCGCACTGATGGCGGGTTTCTTGTGTCCGCGTAAATGCCGGGTACTGCTGTGGGTGCTGATCGGCTGCGGGATGGATGACGAGCTGGAGCACTGGCTGGCCGGGTATCGTCAGCCGCGATGAGGGGAAGGTCACGTGGGGCCGCGTGTCGGCCCCACGTGTCTTCGCAGGGGCCCTTAGACGAAGCGCTGAGGTGCTACGCCGCGCGGCAGGCGGCTGCTGCCAGGCAGGGCGCTCAGGCGTGCACGCCAGTTGGCCTTGAAGCAGAACGTGCTCGGGGCAGGGCTGGCCTTGGCCATGCGTTGTTTACGCAGCTCTGCCAGGGACGGGGTGGATTTCTTGGCCGACGCAGGCGACTCCGTCTTGACCAGGGACCGCTGACACGATTTGCAGGAAACCTGGTCAGGGGTGGAGGTGCTGGTGAGGTTATTACCGGCGCGACCGCAAGCGACTGCGTCGCCGCTGGTTGAGTAGTGCATTACCAAGCTGTACATCTCCAAACATATGAACAAAAGCCCCCTATTTTCGCACAGGTTGGCGGCGGATGCGGCGCCATCGTCAACGCGATGCTGGAGGCTTGAGTCAGAAGGTTGAAGAACGGCGTTGTTTACAGGGGAGAAATGGTACCGAGTGCGCCAATCGCAATGGCCAGCGCCAGAAAACCCACGACGAAGATTGCAAGCTTACCCATGGAGCGCTCCAGATGAAGGTTTTGCGGTGCAGCGCCAGGCTGCAGTCGCGAAATGCGCCCGGTAGAGCGGGGCGCAAGACTATTTTCGCTCTGGCGCTGTTACCGAAACAGATTCAGATGGCGCGGCAAAATGCGGATCAGATCAACTGGAGTGCTGTTGTTCAACGTCGCCAGGCACCTTCAGGCACTTCAACCTCCCGCTCGGCTTGCGCCAGGGCGCGCTTCAAGTCCTCGGCATCAAAAGGTATGCAATAAGCCGGTTTGGCCCGTTCGAACCGCCAGCTTTCATCCAGGCCCCCGGCATCGACCGCGTCGTAACCCAGGTCGTCGAGCAGCCTGCTCACCACCGATTTCGCTTCATCATCATCGCTGGCAACAGGCAGGGCGCGCCGATCTGCTGCGCCGTTACCACGGGCGTCTTTCTCCAAATCCTGGGCAAGAATTGCATTGAATACCTTCACTACCCGCGAACCCGGCAGATGCTCGGCAAGCAGGCGACTGGTAGTGGTTTCGAAACGGTCCAGCGCAGGAAACAGACCATCGCGGTCCGGGTAGTAGTTGTTGGCGTCCATGACGATTTTGCCCTGCAGCCACTGCGCGGGCACGCTGAGGTAGTGCGCGAAGGGAATTGCCAGCAGTACCACGTCAGCAAACCGTGCAGCTTCTTCTGCACTGCCCACTTCGCAGCCGAGAATGCCGCTGCGCACGCTGCTCATGGTCTGCGCCCCCCGTGAGTTGCTGAGCATCACCTTATGCCCGGCGGCCAGCGCCAGCTGCGCCACTGCCCGACCGATAAAACCTGCCCCGATTATGCCAATGCGCATGTCCTTGCTCCGTTGCGTGATAGGAGCGTTTATGATGATTGGCAACCAGTAGTAGATAAATTACCAAGCTGGATCGAGTGTCGTTACCAGGAGTGTTGAATGATGGATCGCCTGACCAGCATGGGCGCCTTTGTAATGGCCGCTGAAGAGGGGTCCTACGCCAGTGCGGCGCAGCGTCTGGGCATGTCGCCGCAGATGGTGGCCAAGCATGTAGCCGCCCTGGAGCATCGCCTGGGCGCGCGCCTGCTCAACCGTACAACTCGACGGCAAAGCCTGACCGAGCTTGGCAGCGCCTACTACGAGCGCTGCAAGCATATCCTCAGCGAGGCGCAGGCGGCCGATTCCCTGGCGCAGATCATGAATGATACGCCGCGGGGCAAACTGAAGGTCAGTGCGCCAGTTACCTTTGGCTCCTACAGCCTGATGCCAATGGTTACCGACTTTCTACGCCAGTACCCGCAGGTCGAAATTGACCTGCACCTGACCGACCGTTTCGTCGACCTGGTCGAGGAGGGCTTCGAAGTGGCATTTCGCATCGGCCCCCTGGGCACTTCCAGCCTCACCGCCAGGCCCCTGGCACCTTACCGCCTGGTGACCTGCGCTTCACCGCGCTACCTGACCGCCCACGGTATCCCAGGAACGCCAGCCGATCTCGAACAGCACGACTGCCTGGGCTACGCCTACTGGTCGCGCCCAGCCGACCGTGAATGGCAATTCGTCCAGGGCGATACGCTGCACAAGGTGCAGGTCACCAGCCGTTTGCAGGTCAACGAGAGCAGGGCGCTGATGTCAGCGGCGCTGGATGGCTTCGGCATTGTGCTGGGGCCGGAAGACTTTCTGCGCCCGGCGCTGCAAAGTGGCGAGCTGGTGCGGGTGCTGGCGGACTACCAGCCGCCGAGCCGGCAGATGCATTTGCTCTATACGGCAAGCCGTCAGCGCACGGCCAAGCTTCGGTGCTTTGTCGAGACTGTACTTGGGCGTTTCGCTGAGGCTTGAGCAGGACAAATAAAAAAGGCCGCCTAGCGGCAGCCTTTTGTTGTCGAACATGAACGTGGAAATCAATCCCAGCTCAACGCCCCACCAGTCTGATACTCGATAACCCGAGTCTCGAAGAAGTTCTTCTCTTTCTTCAAGTCCATGATCTCGCTCATCCATGGGAACGGGTTGGTGGTACCTGGGTACTCTTCCTTCAGGCCGATCTGCGACAGGCGACGGTTGGCGATGAACTTGAGGTAGTCCTCCATCATCGCTGCGTTCATGCCCAGCACGCCGCGCGGCATGGTGTCGCGGGCGTATTCGATTTCCAGCTGGGTGCCCTGCAGAATCATCTGCGAGGCTTCTTCCTTCATTTCGGCATCCCACAGGTGCGGGTTTTCGATCTTGATCTGGTTGATCACGTCGATACCGAAGTTCAGGTGCATGGACTCGTCACGCAGGATGTACTGGAACTGTTCGGCAACGCCAGTCATCTTGTTGCGACGACCCATGGACAGGATCTGGGTGAAGCCGCAGTAGAAGAAGATGCCTTCCAGGACGCAGTAGTAGGCGATCAGGTTGCGCAGCAGCTCTTTGTCGGTCTCGACGGTGCCGGTGTTGAACTCAGGGTCGGAGATCGCGCGGGTGTAGCTCAGGCCCCAGGCGGCTTTTTTAGCGACCGACGGGATCTCGTGGTACATGTTGAAGATCTCGCCTTCATCCATGCCCAGCGACTCGATGCAGTACTGGTAGGCGTGGGTATGGATCGCCTCTTCGAAGGCCTGGCGCAGGATGTACTGGCGGCACTCGGGGTTGGTGATCAGGCGGTACACGGCCAGGGCCAGGTTGTTGGCAACCAGGGAGTCGGCGGTGGAGAAGAAGCCCAGGTTGCGCATGACGATGCGACGCTCGTCGTCGGTCAGGCCTTCCGGGTTTTTCCACAGGGCGATGTCCGCGGTCATGTTGACCTCTTGCGGCATCCAGTGGTTGGCGCAGCCGTCCAGGTACTTCTGCCAGGCCCAGTCGTATTTGAACGGTACCAGCTGGTTGAGGTCGGCGCGGCAGTTGATCATGCGCTTTTCGTCAACCGCGACGCGGGCAGCAGAACCTTCCAGCTCAGCCAGGCCTTCGGCGATGTCGAGTTTGTCCAGGGCCGCCTTGGCGCGTTTGACCGCTTCGGAGTCGTCGGCAGTCACGGCGCGCGCTTCCAGGGCAGCCACACCGCCAGCGTTATCGAGCTTGTCGATGCCTGCGGCAGCAGCTTGAGTGGCGGTAGTGCCTTTTGCGGCTTCTTCGCCTTCGTCTTTATCGAATTCGTCCCAGCTCAGCATGGTGGGTCTCCTGCTTGAGGGCCATATCAGTATGGCCGGTGGATCTTGGTTGCGGTGCTTGCGGTTGGGTACTGCGGTGCACGCAAAAACTTGGAATGCTTCCCCGGGCTGAGGCCCTCGGGGGAGGTCGGGGTGGCCCCGACCTTGTTGTTCGGCGCTTTGGAAAGGGGGCGGCAGGGCCGGCCCTTTCGCGGGTCAAGCCCGCTCCTACAGGGAGCGGGCCTTCAGGCGCTTATTGGCAGGCTTCGCAATCCGGCTCGTCGATCGCGCAGGCCTTTGGTACCGGAGCAGGGCCGGCTGGCGCTGCCTGTACCGGGGCGCTGTCGCCACCGCTGGAGACGGCGTTGAGCTTGCCGGTGTTGATGGTCGACTTCTCGGTGCTGGTCGCGGCCAGGGCACGGAGGTAGTAGGTGGTTTTCAGGCCACGGTACCAGGCCATGCGGTAGGTCACGTCGAGCTTCTTGCCCGAAGCGCCGGCGATGTACAGGTTCAGCGACTGGGCCTGGTCGATCCACTTCTGGCGACGGGAGGCGGCATCGACGATCCACTTGGTTTCCACTTCGAAGGCGGTCGCGTAGAGGTCTTTGAGCTCTTGCGGAATGCGCTCGATCTGCTGCACCGAACCGTCGTAGTACTTCAGGTCGTTGATCATGACCGAGTCCCACAGGCCGCGGGCCTTGAGGTCGCGAACCAGGTACGGGTTGATCACGGTGAATTCGCCCGAGAGGTTCGATTTCACGTACAGGTTCTGGTAGGTCGGCTCGATGGACTGCGATACGCCGGTGATGTTGGCGATGGTCGCGGTCGGCGCGATGGCCATGATGTTCGAGTTACGAATACCTTTTTGTACACGGGCACGTACCGGTGCCCAGTCCAGGGTTTCGTTCAGGTCGACGTCGATGTACTTCTGGCCACGGGCTTCGATCAGGATCTGTTGCGAATCCAGCGGCAGGATGCCTTTGGACCACAGCGAGCCCTGGAAGGTCTCGTAGGCGCCACGCTCGTCGGCCAGGTCGCAGGACGCCTGGATGGCGAAGTAGCTGACCGCTTCCATCGACTTGTCGGCGAACTCGACGGCAGCGTCGGAGCCGTAAGGGATGTGCTGCAGGTACAGCGCGTCCTGGAAGCCCATGATGCCCAGGCCGACCGGACGGTGCTTGAAGTTCGAGTTACGCGCTTGCGGCACCGAGTAGTAGTTGATGTCGATCACGTTGTCGAGCATGCGCACGGCGGTGTTGACGGTGCGCTGCAGCTTGGTGGTGTCCAGCTTGCCATCGACAATGTGGTTCGGCAGGTTGATCGAGCCCAGGTTGCAGACCGCGATCTCGTCCTTGTTGGTGTTCAGGGTGATCTCGGTGCACAGGTTCGAGCTGTGCACCACGCCCACGTGCTGCTGCGGCGAACGCAGGTTGCACGGGTCCTTGAAGGTCAGCCATGGGTGGCCGGTCTCGAACAGCATCGAGAGCATCTTGCGCCACAGGTCTTTGGCCTGGATGGTCTTGAACACCTTGATCTTGTTGTACTCGGTCAGGGCTTCGTAGTACTCGTAGCGCTCTTCGAAGGCCTTGCCGGTCAGGTCGTGCAGGTCTGGCACTTCCGATGGCGAGAACAGGGTCCACTTGCCGTCATCGAAGACGCGCTTCATGAACAGGTCAGGGATCCAGTTGGCGGTGTTCATGTCGTGGGTACGACGACGGTCATCACCGGTGTTCTTGCGCAGCTCGATGAATTCTTCGATGTCCAGGTGCCAGGTTTCCAGGTAGGCACAGACAGCGCCCTTGCGCTTGCCACCCTGGTTAACGGCGACGGCGGTGTCGTTGACCACTTTCAGGAACGGCACGACGCCCTGGGATTTACCGTTGGTGCCCTTGATGTAGGAGCCCAGTGCACGCACAGGGGTCCAGTCGTTGCCCAGGCCACCGGCGAATTTCGACAGCATGGCGTTGTCGTGGATCGCGTGGTAGATGCCCGACAGGTCGTCCGGCACGGTGGTCAGGTAGCAGCTCGACAGCTGCGGGCGCAGGGTACCGGCGTTGAACAGGGTCGGGGTCGAGGCCATGTAGTCGAAGGACGACAACAGGTTGTAGAACTCGATGGCACGGGCTTCTTTGTCTTTCTCTTCCAGCGCCAGGCCCATGGCCACGCGCATGAAGAACACCTGAGGCAGCTCGAAGCGTACGCCATCCTTGTGGATGAAGTAGCGGTCGTACAGGGTCTGCAGGCCCAGGTAGGTGAATTGCTGGTCGCGCTCGTGGTTGATCGCCTTGCCCAGTTTTTCCAGGTCGAAGTCGGCCAGGGCAGGGTTGAGCAGTTCGAACTCGACACCCTTGGCGATGTAGGCAGGCAGGGCCTTGGCGTACAGCTCGGCCATTTCGTGGTGGGTGGCGCTCTCGGCGACTTCGAGGAAGCCCAGGCCTTCGGCGCGCAGGGTGTCCATCAGCAGGCGGGCGGTCACGAACGAGTAGTTCGGCTCGCGCTCGACCAGGGTACGGGCGGTCATCACCAGGGCGGTGTTGACGTCGGTGAGGGCCACGCCGTCGTAGAGGTTCTTCAGGGTTTCGCGCTGGATCAGGTCGCCATCGACTTCGGCCAGGCCTTCGCAGGCTTCGCTGATGATGGTGTTCAGGCGGTTCATGTCCAGTGGCGCCAGGCTGCCGTCGGCGCGGGTGATGCGGATGCTTGGGTGCGGCTGCACGCCGGCGTCTTCGGCGTGGCCACGGGTGGCACGCTCCTTGGCACGCTGGTCGCGGTAGATCACGTAGTCACGGGCGACTTTCTGTTCGCCGGCACGCATCAGGGCCAGTTCGACCTGGTCCTGGATTTCTTCGATGTGGATGGTGCCGCCCGAAGGCATGCGACGCTTGAAGGTCGCGGTGACTTGTTCGGTCAGGCGGGCAACGGTGTCGTGGATGCGCGACGAGGCGGCGGCGGTGCCGCCTTCAACTGCGAGGAACGCTTTGGTGATGGCCACGGTGATCTTGTCATCGGTGTAGGCGACGACAGTGCCGTTACGCTTGATCACGCGCAGTTGGCCCGGAGCGGTGGCAGCCAGATCCTGGTTCGAATCAGCGGCCTGCGGCGCCAAAGCCTGCGGGTTCTCGCGAGTTGTGTCGGTTTGCATGGGTGTCTCCACGTTCTCTAAGTATGTTTAGGCGCTTTGTGAGCGCCAACCGTTCCGTCCGAAAGCCCAACAACCGACCTTGAGGGCGCGCAGGAACGAGCGTTCCGGCATGCCGCACAGGTCGGGCATACTCACTTCGGGACAGTTCAGGAATTAGGGCAAATGCTTGCCGCTCCCTGGCCGAAGTCAAAGGTCTTGAATCTACGACTCAAAACTGTTGCTGTCGGGTGTGCCGATGGCTTGCAACACCCGTACCCGAAACAACACCCTCCAAGGGTTTGCAACGGAAGCCTGCGCAGGAGCGGTTTGGCTGCTGATCTCTTCTAAAGTTCCAGCAAAAAATCTAGCCGTTGAGGGCTTGAGTTCTCTGCTTGACTTGTGCTTGGGATTTTCAGGAAACCCCAAGATGTAGTGTTTTGTTTCGCTTGGGATACAAGATAATGCGGTCTTGGGGGTAATGCAAGGTCGCGGTCTGTGGATAACTTGTGCGTATTTTGTGAGTGATTTCACTCAACCCCTTGTAGGCCGCGTCTTAGCGCGCAATGACCGCCCGTCACCGATTTTTTCGCGGGGCAAAGGGTCGCAGGCGGATTTTGCGGGCGCGAACCCTATCACAAAAAATCGGCTTGTCCGAGCGCCTTGCCCACTGGTTTTTTACTGCGGGTAACGGCGGTTGGCAGGCGCCGGTACCCGACGTAGTATCCGGGGCCAATGTTGCCTTTTGGTGATCTGGGCACTCTTTATAACAACAAGCTGTTGAGGTGAGCCGTGGAGCAGAGCAGTCGGGTATTGATCGTCGAGGATGACCAGCGGCTGGCTGACCTGACCCGTGAATACCTGCAGGCCAATGGCTTTGTCGTGGACGTGGAGGGCGATGGCGCCCGGGCGGCGGCGCGAATCATCGCCGAGCAGCCCGACCTGGTGATCCTCGACCTGATGCTGCCTGGCGAGGACGGCCTGAGTATCTGCCGCAAGGTGCGCAAGCAGTACCCCGGGCCGATCCTGATGCTCACCGCGCGCAGCGACGACCTCGACCAGGTCCAGGGCCTGGACCTGGGCGCCGACGACTACGTGTGCAAACCGGTGCGCCCGCGCTTGCTGCTGGCGCGTATCAACGCCCTGCTGCGGCGCAGCGAGGCTGCGGCCGAGCCGCAAGTACCGCAAGCTTTGCAGTTCGGCCCGTTGCGGGTCGATAACACCTTGCGCGAGGCCTGGCTGTACGACAGCGGCATCGAACTGACCAGCGCCGAGTTCGACCTTTTATGGCTGCTGGTAAGCAACGCCGGGCGCACCTTGTCGCGCGAGGAGATCTTCACCTCCCTGCGCGGCGTCGGCTATGACGGCCAGGACCGCTCCATTGATGTGCGTATTTCGCGCATCCGCCCGAAAATAGGCGACGACCCGGAGCACCCACGGATGATCAAGACCATCCGCAGCAAAGGCTACCTGTTCGTTCGTGAAGCGGCCCAAGCCATGGGCCAGGTGCCATGAACTCGATCTTTTTGCGCATCTATGGCGGCATGCTCGCCGCCCTGGTGCTGGTGGCGGTGCTTGGCGTGCTCAGCCTGCACCTGCTCAACGAGGTGCGCGCCGGCCAGTACCGCGAACGCCTGGCCCACGGCACCTTTACCCTGATGGCTGACAACCTGGCGCCGCTGGATGCTGTCGAGCGCAAGCGCGCGCTGTTGATCTGGGAGCGCCTGCTGGGGATTCCCCTGGAGTTGCAGGCGCTGAGCAGTACTGCGCTGGACGGTAGCCAGCGCAGCGGCTTGCAGCGTGGGCAGGTACTGGTCGAGAAGACCGGCCCGCACGCGGCCAAGGTGCTGCGCCAGGTCGGTGATCAGGATTTGCTGCTGGTCGGTGAGGTGCAGCAGATCAGCGAGCAACTGGCCCGCGCCACTATTTATCTGCTCGCCGATGAACTGGTGCGCTACCCGGTGGCCGAGCAGCCCCAGCGCCTGGCCGCCCTCAAGCAGAGCAAGGGTTTTGGCTTCGACCTGCGCCTGCAGCGGGTCAATCAGACCGACATGGACGAAGACCAGCGCCGGCGCATCGATGAAGGCGACACGGTGATGGCCCTGGGCAAGGACGGTGACTCGATCCGCGTGTTCGCCGGCCTGGTCGGCACGCCCTGGGTACTGGAAATCGGCCCGCTGTACCAGATGAACCCCTATCCGCCGCAGTTGCTGGTACTGATTGCGGTGCTGGGCCTGTGCCTGATCGGCCTGATCGTCTACCTGTTGGTGCGCCAGCTGGAGCGGCGCCTGTCGGGGCTTGAGGCCGCGGCAACGCTGATCGCCCAGGGCAGCCTGGAAACCCGCGTGGCGGCCGACGACGCCGACTCGGTCGGGCGCCTGGCCGCAGCGTTCAATGGCATGGCCGAACACCTGCAGCGCTCGCTGACCATCCAGCGCGAGCTGGTGCGGGCGGTGTCTCACGAGCTGCGCACGCCGGTTGCGCGCTTGCGCTTTGGCCTGGAGATGATCGCCAGCGCCAGTAATGACCAGGCCCGGGACAAGTACCTGACTGGCATGGACGGCGATATCCAGGACCTCGACAAGCTGGTCGATGAGATGCTCACCTACGCGCGCCTGGAGCAGGGCGCGCCGGCCCTGCATTTCCAGCGCGTCGACCTGGATGCCTTGCTCGACCAGGTGATCGCCGAGCTGGCGCCGCTGCGCCGCGAGGTGCGGGTGCTGCGCGGTCCCTGCCAGGGCGGCGAAAAGGGTCCGGACGGGCAGGGGCCGTGGGTCGAGGCCGAGCCGCGCTACCTGCACCGGGCGCTGCAGAACTTGGTCAGCAATGCCATGCGCCACGCCGAATCACAGGTCAGCCTCAGCTATCAGCTGGGCCTGCAACGGTGCCGGATCGATGTCGAGGACGATGGCCCCGGCGTGCCGGAAAGCGTCTGGGAGCGCATCTTCACCCCCTTTACCCGCCTCGACGACAGCCGCACGCGTGCCTCTGGCGGGCATGGCCTGGGCTTGTCTATCGTGCGGAGGATCATTTACTGGCATGGCGGGCGGGCGTCTGTGGGGCGCAGCGAGCGCCTGGGCGGCGCCTGCTTCAGCCTCAACTGGCCGCGCAACCAGGACGGCGCATGAGTTCGCCGATCACCCTGCAGGCGTTGCTCGACGAAACCCGCTTCGATGCCTTGCTGCTGGCATTGTATGGCCCCGAACTGATGCCAGCGCAGCGGCCGGTGCTGGTCTCGCAGTGGTCCAAGTACTATTTCGCGCTGCTCTGGCGGACGTTGCGCGAGGGTGCAAGCCTGGCGGCTTTCAGCCAGACATCGCTGCTGCTGGATGAGCGCGGCTTGCCGCTTGCGCTGATCGCCGACGGCGCCCCCTGCCAGGACTTGCTGGCTGAGCATCTGCAACCGCTGGTTGCGCGCCTGGCCGAGCGGGGCGCGCTGGCAACGGCGGTGTTGTGGGGCAATGCCGGTGATTGCCTGGATCAACTGCTGCAAGGCAGTGGCGACAGCTCAGGCTTGCAGGTGCTGCTGTCAACGCCCGGCAGCCCTTTGTATGCCGCCGTCAGCCAGGATGCTCGAGGACGGCGTCGGCGCCGCACCTGCTGCCTGAGTTACAAGGTCAACTGGGTCGGGCATTGCGAACATTGCCCGTTGCTGCCCTGAAACTCAGACGCTGATCAGGCTCAACAGCTGGTCATCCTGCAGGCAGAACTGCCCCTCAAGCTCCCGGCCGTGGTGCCAGTGCGCCGACAGGTCGGTCAGCAGGCGCAGGCGCGCATGGCCGTCTGCGGACCACTCCAGCACTTCGGCATGCTCGAAATAGAAGCGCTGCTTGACGATCGGGTAGAGCGCCTTGAACAGGCTTTCTTTCAGCGAGAAGGTCAGGGTCACGGTCAGGCCCACCTGGCCGGGGTCCATACGCTGCAGTTCGGCGTCGGTAAGAATCTCCCGGGCCAGGCGTTCGGCGCGCTCGTCGCTGAGCAGGCATTCCTGGTCCAGGCCCAGGCCCTGGCAATCGCTGCTGCGCGCCACCACGGCGGCGGCCCAGCCTTTGCCGTGGGTGATCGAGCCGCAGATGCCGGCCGGCCAGATCGGCGCGCGGTCTTCATCGGTGCCGGGGACATAGTCGCGGCCATCGAGCTGCATCAAGGCGGCGCGGGCACACACCCGGCCGGCCAGGTACTCGGCCTGGCGCTTGGCCACCGAGCGTTGCAGGCTGGCGGTTTGCTCGATACCGGCGCGAGCGAAGTCGTCGCTGGCAAGCAGGGCGGGGTCGAACGGGCAACTGACCAGGATCGCGCCGGGGACCGGACGCGGCAGGGGCCAGTGGTGCAGGAGCGGGGCGCAGCAGGTGGGCAGTCGGTTCATGGCCGGTATTGTGCCGTGGCTGCTGCCAACGTGTCACGGTATAGGCGCGGGCTTGCCTCGCGCTAGCGGCGTGTCTGTCACACCGCTAGCGCGGGGCAAGCCCGCTCCTGCCGGGGGTCAACCTTTAGTGAAGATCTTCTTGAAGAACGCCTGCAAGTCCGCCCACGAGCTTTCATCCGCCGCCTTGTTGTAGCCAATATCCGGCCCGCCATGCTCGCCATGGCTGAGGCGGTCGGCATCGGGGTTGGTAAAGCCGTGCTTGGCCCCGGGAATGCTGACGAACTCATAGGTCGCCCCGGCTGCGTCCATTTCTTCCTTGAATTTCTCCACCTGCTCCGCGGTCACCATGCTGTCGCTGGCGCCATGCTCTACCAGCACTTTGGCCTTGACGCTGCCCGCTGTCGCCGGCGTGTTGGTGACCAGCGCACCATGGAAGCTGGCCACCCCGGCCAGCGCTTCACCACGGCGCGCGGCGTCGAGCACCACCTTGCCGCCGAAACAGTAGCCGATGGCGGCGATCTGCTCTTTATCGGTCTGTGGCTGAAGCTTGAGCAGTTCAACCCCGGCATCGAAGCGCTCGGCTGCCGCGCTCGGGTCTTTCAGCGCGGCAGCCATGAACGCCTGGGCATCGGCCGGGTGCTCGGTGTGCTTGCCGTCGCCATACATGTCGATGGCCAGGGCGCTGTAGCCAAGCCCGGCAAGGTCGCGGGCGCGGCGCTTGGCATAGTCGTTGAGCCCCCACCATTCATGCACCACCACCACGCCCGGGCGTTTGCCCTCGGCGGCGTCGTCGTAGGCGTAATAGCCGACCAGGCGCTTGCCATCGGCATCCTGGTAGGGAATCTCACGGGTTTGCACCGCCGCCTGGGCCAGGCTGGCGGCACCGATCAGGGCCAGAGCGAGCAGACAACGCATGGTCGTACTCCTTGATTGCAGTCGGTTTTGCTCTCAGTGCAGCTGTTCAGCCGAGGTTCAGCCAGGGTTCAGCGGCGGTTCAGGAGGGCTTGCTTACTCTAGCTTCCACACCAACACAGTGCATCACCTGGAGTACCACACGATGAAAAAGCTCAACACCCTGCTGCTCACCGTTGCTTTCCTTGGCGCCAGCGCCGCCGCCCAGGCCGCTGACACCACCTTCGCCGGCGTCACTTATGGTCAGACCAGCGACAAGATGAAAAAGTCCGGCCTGTTGACCCGCAACACCGATCACCTGAACACCGACGGCATCATCAGCAAGAACAGCACCTACGGCATCCGCGTCGGCCAGATGAACGACCAGGGCCGCTACTACCTGACCTACGACAACGTCTCCAACGACCACAGCGGCCTGAAAGTACGCCAGGAAAACCTCCTGGGCAGCTACGACATGTTCTACCCGCTGGGCAACACCACCAAGCTGTTCGGTGGCGCCAGCGCCGGCCTGACCAAGATGAGCATGGAATCCTCCGGCTACAGCCGCGACACCGACACCGGTTACGCCATCGGCCTGCAGGCCGGCGTACTGCAGCAAGTCAGCGACAATGCTTCGGTTGAACTGGGCTACCGTTACCTGCGCAGCAACGCCAGCACCGAGCTGTCCGAGCATGACGGTCCGAAAGTCGGCAGCCTGCGCCTGAACAGCAGCGCCCAGACCTACCTGTCGGCCAACTACGCGTTCTAAGTCGCCTGGCGATGTCCGAACCGGCCTGCATGCGCACGGCCGGTTCGCTGTTATTCTGCATTCGTCTACAAAATTGACTGGCCAATGAAGGCCGGCACGGGTCTGGAGGAGCGTATGAAACTGCTGGTGGTCGAGGATGAGGCACTCTTGCGTCATCACTTGTACAGCCGCTTGACGGAAAGCGGGCATGTGGTCGAAGCGGTGGCCGATGCCGAGGAGGCCCTGTACCAGGCCGAGCAGTTCAACCATGACCTGGCGGTGATCGACCTGGGCCTGCCGGGCATGAGCGGGCTCGACCTGATCCGCCAATTGCGTTCCCAGGGCAAGAGTTTCCCGATCCTGATCCTCACCGCCCGTGGCAACTGGCAGGACAAGGTCGAAGGCCTGGCCGCCGGCGCCGACGACTATGTGGTCAAACCCTTTCAGTTCGAAGAACTCGAAGCCCGTCTCAACGCCTTGCTGCGCCGCTCCAGCGGCTTTACCCAGTCGACCATTGCCGCCGGTCCCCTGGTGCTCGACCTCAATCGCAAGCAGGCCACCCTCGACGAACAACCCCTGGCGCTGACTGCCTATGAATACCGCATCCTCGAGTACCTGATGCGTCATCACCAGCAGGTGGTGGCCAAGGACCGCCTGATGGAGCAGCTGTACCCGGACGATGACGAGCGCGACCCGAATGTCATAGAGGTGCTGGTCGGCCGCCTGCGGCGCAAGCTTGAGGGCAGCAACGGCTTCAAGCCGATCGATACCGTGCGCGGCCTGGGTTATCTGTTCACCGAGCGTTGCCGATGATCCGTTCGTTACGTCTGCGCTTGATGCTGGCGGCTGCGGTGCTGGCGCTGCTGTTCATGCTCGGCTTGCTGCCGGCCTTGCAGAAGGCCTTCAGCCTGGCCTTGCAGGAATCGATCGAGCAGCGCCTGGCCTCGGACGTCACTACCTTGATTTCCGCCGCGCGCATCGAGAAAGGCAACCTGCAGATGCCGGTGCTGTTACCCGACGAGAAATTCAACCTGCCCGACAGCCGCCTGCTCGGCTACATCTACGACCGCCAGGGCAACCTGGTGTGGCGCTCACGGGCCACGGCGGATGAGAACATCAACTACACCCCGCGCTACGACGGGCGCGGCAACGAGTTTGCGCGGATTCGCCAGGACAACGGCGAGGAGTTCTTCGTCTACGACGTCGAGGTCAAGCTGCTTGGCGGCAAGACCGCCGCCTTCAGCATCGTCGCCCTGCAACCGGTGCGTGAATACCAGCACACCCTCGACGGCCTGCGCGAAAAACTCTACCTGGGCTTTGGCGCGGCGTTGCTGGCGTTGCTGGTGCTGCTCTGGGCCGGCCTGACCTGGGGCCTGCGTTCGCTGCGGCAGATGAGCCGCGAGCTTGATGATGTCGAATCCGGTGCCCGCGAAGGCCTGAGCGGTGAGCACCCGCGGGAGTTGCTGCGCCTGACCGATTCGCTCAACCGCCTGCTGCGCAGCGAACGCGAGCAGCGCCGGCGCTATCGGGATTCGCTCGGGGACCTGGCCCACAGCCTGAAAACCCCGTTGACCGTGCTCCAGGGCGTCAGTGAGAGCATGGCCCAGCGCCGCGAAGACCGTGAGCAGGCGCGGGTGCTGCAAAGCCAGATCGAGCGCATGAGCCAGCAGATCGACTACCAGTTGCAGCGCGCCAGCCTGCGCAAGAGCGGCCTGGTGCGCCACCAGGTGCAGTTGCGACCATTGCTCGACAGCCTGTGCAGCACCCTGGCCAAGGTCTACCGCGACAAACATGTGCACATCAGCGTGGACGTGCCGGCCAACGCCATGGTGCCTATGGAGCAGGGCGCCTTGCTCGAGCTGCTCGGCAACCTGCTGGAGAACGCCTACCGCCTGTGCCTGGGCCAGGTTCGCATCAGCCTGCAGGCCAATGAGGCACAGGTGGTGCTGTGCATCGAGGACGACGGCCCGGGCGTGCCGCCCGACCAGCGCGAACGCATCCTCCAGCGTGGCGAGCGCCTCGACCGGCAGAACCCGGGGCAGGGCATTGGCCTGGCGGTGGTCAAGGACATCATCGAAAGCTACGACGCCACCCTGACCCTCGATGACTCGCCGCTGGGCGGTGCGGCCTTTCGCATCCGTTTTGAGCTGGAGCGAAATACCTAGGCGGATTACCGCCATCATTGTCACAAACCTTTGCATGGCGTGCGGAAATCCGCCAACCCCAGCCCCTCGACCTGCAACCTCTTTGTGCATCGCAGCCCCGTAAAACCGGGGCTTGCACCGTTAAAGCGCATTTTGGCATCGGGCTTGCTATGGACTCATCAGAGTTCTGCCAGGCAGCTCGACACAACAAATCCCTCCAGTGCAGGAGGGTTCGCGCTTTAGGTACCCCGCATCCTGGGAAGGATGAGCCGGTACCCTTGAGGAATTAGCCATGACGACGCGTCAGCCACTGTACAAATCGCTGTATATCCAGGTGTTAGTAGCGATCACCATCGGTATCCTGCTGGGCCATTACTACCCTGAAACCGGCGTGGCCCTGAAGCCACTGGGTGACGGGTTCGTCAAACTGATCAAAATGGTCATTGCTCCGATCATCTTCTGTACCGTGGTCAGCGGCATCGCCGGCATGCAGAACATGAAGTCGGTCGGCAAGACCGGTGGCTACGCGCTGCTCTACTTCGAAATCGTCTCGACCATCGCCCTGATCATCGGCCTGGTGGTGGTCAACGTGGTCAAGCCGGGCGCCGGCATGCACATCGATGTCAGCACCCTCAACGCCAGCAGCGTGGCCGCTTACGCCGCCGCCGGCGCGCAGCAGACCACCGTCGGCTTCCTGCTCAACATCATCCCCAACACCGTGGTCGGCGCCTTCGCCAACGGCGACATCCTGCAAGTGCTGATGTTCTCGGTGATCTTCGGCTTCGCCCTGCATCGCCTGGGTGCCTATGGCAAGCCGTTGCTGGACCTGATCGACCGCTTCGCCCATGTCATGTTCAACATCATCAACATGATCATGAAGCTGGCGCCGGTCGGTGCATTCGGTGCCATGGCCTTCACCATCGGCCAGTACGGCGTCGGTTCGCTGGTGCAACTGGGCCAGCTGATGATCTGCTTCTACGTCACCTGCGTGCTGTTCATCCTGGTGGTGCTCGGCGGTATCGCCCGCGCCCACGGTTTCAGCATCCTCAAGCTGATCCGCTACATCCGTGAAGAGCTGATGATCGTCCTCGGTACCTCCTCCTCGGAGTCGGCGCTGCCACGCATGCTGACCAAGATGGAGCGTCTGGGCGCGAAGAAATCCGTGGTTGGCCTGGTGATCCCGACCGGCTACTCGTTCAACCTCGACGGCACCTCGATCTACCTGACCATGGCCGCGGTGTTTATCGCCCAGGCCACCGACACCACCATGGACATCACCCACCAGATCACCCTGCTGCTGGTGCTGCTGGTGGCTTCCAAAGGTGCTGCCGGCGTTACCGGTAGTGGCTTCATCGTCCTCGCCGCAACCCTGTCGGCCGTTGGCCACCTGCCGGTTGCCGGCCTGGCGCTGATCCTTGGCATCGACCGCTTCATGTCCGAAGCCCGCGCCCTGACCAACCTGATCGGCAACGCTGTGGCCACCGTGGTCGTGGCCAAGTGGGTCAAGGAACTGGACGAAGACAAGCTGCACGCCGAGCTGGCGTCCGGCGGCTCGCCGCTGACCGACACCCGCCCGATGGATGACCTCGGTGTGGCTGAAGGCCCTGCTCGCTAACCGGCAGGCGCTGTAATGCAAAAAGCCCATCTTTGGATGGGCTTTTTTGTGTCTGCGGGGGCTTCATCGTGGGGCAAGCCCGCTCCTGCAGATGGGGTGGGAGCGGGCTTGCCCCGCGATGCTTTTACTCCACCCGGGTCTCGCCGCTATACACCAGGGTATGGCGACAGCGCCGGCACAGGTAGCGCCGCCCCTGGCGCACCAGGCTGTGGCGTTGCGCCGAGAACGGGAAGTCGCTGCCGGCGCACGGGCAGCGGTAGATGTAGCGGGTGACCGTGCGGCGCTTGACCGCGTAGTTGTGGCAGCGGTGTGGCGGCAGCTCGTACACGCCGCGCATGATCAGCTGCCATTCCTCGCCATGGGGCTGGATACGCTCGCCAAACAGTTGGTGGGCCACCAGGTGGGCGACCTCGTGGGGTACGGTCTGCTTGAGGAAGTCTTCGCTGTTTTCGCGGTACAGCTGCAGGTTGAAGCGCAGCAGGTTCTCGTGCAGGTGCGCGACGCCGGCCTTCTGGCCGCGCAGCTTGAAGCTGACTTCGGGGCGCGGGAAGGGCCGTTTGAAAAAGGTTTCGGCTTGCTGGTAACAGGTTTCGACGCGGGATTTGAGCAGTTCGGGCATATCGGGGAACACTCCTGGCCGACAATTATGCCGCAACCGCGGCGGCGCTGCCGAGCCACCTGTCAGCGCACAGTATCAGGCCGCCTTGCGGCGGCCTGATGGTGAGTGCACCTATGTTGCTGTTTCTAATAATGCAGGTCAGTTGGTGTAGACGGGCCCCACGCCCAGTCCCCAGACAATCACGGTGAAGGCCATGATGGCGACCAGCACCACCAGCCCTACCGCCAGTACCGAACTCGAGAACAGAAAGCCCTCATCGGAAGGAATGATCATGAAGGTCGGCAGGCCGACATACAGCAGGTACACCGTGTAGCACACCGCTGCGGTGCCGACGATCATGCCCAGCCACAGGTGCGGGTACAGCGCCGCCAGGCCGCCGACGAACAGGGGCGTCGCGGTGTAGGTGGCAAAGGCGATGCAGCGCGCCAGGCTTGGGTTGGCATCGTAGGTGCGGGCCATCCAGTGGATGAACGCGCCCATCACCGCCACGCCGCCGAGCATGGCCAGGTAGGACATGATGGTCATCCACAGCGCGCTTTCCTGGGTCAGCATGACCGGCGCGCGATCACCGATGACCCAGCCGACCTGGGTGGTGCCGATAAACGCCGAAACCGCCGGGATCGCGGCGAGGATCAGCGTGTGGGTCAGGTACATGTGGCTTATGCTTTCTTCTTCACCGCGTATTTCTTTCCATTCCTGATCGGGATGGGTAAATAGCCCAACAACGTGATGGATCATGCCGGTCACTCCTTTCGTTGTTGCCATCGCCCCCCAGCGGAGCGCTTGCGGCCCCAAGTCTGGGCCAGAGGTTGGAGGTCACCTTTGTGTGGCCTTATGTCGCAGTATAGGAAGGCGTTCGCCGCATAAAGCCGGCTTTTTAGAGCAAATCGCGCTGTCAGGGCCGTGCTTAATCACGATGCAGTCTTTATCGGATTGGCCTACGCCCACTGGCGGTTTAAGGGTAAAATGCTCGGCTTTTGTCACACCTCGCGGATTCCAAGCGCTATGGGCACCCTTTCGGTCAACCAGAACAAACTGCAAAAACGCCTGCGTCGTCTCGCCGGCGAAGCCATCACCGACTTCAACATGATCGAAGACGGTGACAAGGTCATGGTCTGCCTGTCCGGCGGCAAAGACAGCTACACCATGCTCGATGTTCTGCTGCACCTGCAGAAAGTGGCGCCGATCAAGTTCGACATCGTCGCGGTGAACATGGACCAGAAGCAGCCGGGCTTTCCCGAGCACGTGCTGCCGGCCTACCTCGAGGCGCTCGGTGTCGAGTACCACATCGTCGAGAAAGACACCTACTCGGTGGTCAAGGAACTGATCCCGGAGGGCAAGACCACCTGCTCGCTGTGCTCGCGCCTGCGCCGTGGCACCCTGTACACCTTCGCCGACGAAATCGGCGCGACCAAGATGGCCCTGGGGCATCACCGCGACGACATCGTCGAGACCTTCTTCCTCAACATGTTCTTCAACGGCACCCTCAAGGCCATGCCGCCCAAGCTGCGTGCCGACGACGGGCGCAACGTGGTAATCCGCCCGCTGGCCTACTGCAGCGAGAAGGACATCCAGGCCTACTCGGACATGAAGGAATTCCCGATCATCCCGTGCAACCTCTGCGGCTCCCAGGAAAACCTGCAGCGCCAGGTGGTCAAGGACATGCTGGTGGAGTGGGAGCGCAAGACCCCGGGGCGTACCGAGAACATCTTCCGTGGCCTGCAGAACGTGGTGCCGTCGCAGCTGGCTGACCGTAACCTGTTCGACTTCACCAGCCTGAAGATCGACGAAACCGCCACCCCGCGCTTTGTCGACGTGCTGAACATCTGACGGCCATGCGCGATTACCAATGGCTGCATGAGTATTGCCTGAACCGCTTCGGCTCGGCCGCCGCCCTCGAAGCGCACCTGCCCCAGGCGAAAAGCCCCGGGCAGTTGCGTGAGATCGGCGCCGACCGCTACCTGTCGACCCTGGCCCTGCGGGTGTTTCGCGCCGGCTTGAAGCACAGCCTGGTGGACGCCAAGTGGCCGGCCTTCGAGCAGGTGTTTTTCGGCTTCGACCCGCAAAAGGTCGTGCTGATGGGTGCCGAGCACCTGGAGCGGCTGATGCAGGACACGCGCATCATCCGCCACCTGGGCAAGCTCAAGAGCGTGCCGCGCAATGCGCAGATGATCCTCGACATCGAGAAGCAGCACGGCAGCTTTGGCGCGTTCATTGCCGACTGGCCGGTGACCGACATCGTCGGTCTGTGGAAGTACCTGGCCAAGCATGGCAACCAGCTGGGCGGGCTGTCGGCGCCGCGTTTCTTGCGCATGTGCGGCAAGGACACCTTCATCCCCACCAATGACATGGCCGCGGCGCTGATCGCCCAGGACATCATCGACAAGCCGCCGACCAGCCAGCGCGACCTGGCCCTGGTGCAGGAAGCCTTCAACCAGTGGCATGCGCAGAGCGGGCGGCCGCTGTGCCAGCTGTCGGTGATGCTGGCGCACACCGTCAATCACTGAAATCGCTGGTGCCGCCATCGCTGGCAAGCCAACTCCCGCAAAACCCTGTGGGAGCGGCGGTGCGGCGACCCGACTTGCCCCGCGATGAACTCACCGCCTAGTGCGAACCTTCTCCGGCCAACCGCCGCTCATACTGAAAGCGCCAGCGCACATACAGCAAGGCACTGACGAACAGCGCCAGGCTGATCGCCACTTCCAGCCAGCCGAACAGCGCCCGCGCCGGGTCGAAGGCGGCGAGCACGCCCTTGATGAAGTACAGATTGACCACAAAGCAGGTCCAGGCATGGGCGCGGGCGTTGCCCAGCAGCATGCCTGGCAGCAGCAGGGCCAGCGGCACCAGCTCGATCGCCAGGATCACCCCGACCCGCGCACCATGAAGGTCGGCGAACAGCAGGTTGTTCAGGGTCAGCAGGGCGACCAGGCCGAAAAAGCTCGCCAGGCTCAGCGCCCGGGTCAGGCGCAGGCGCGGCGCCAGCCATTCGAGCGACGGCAATACCTTGGGCTTTTTAGCCACGGCCGTTCTCCAGTAGTTTGGCGGTAGACGCCAGACGCTGGCCCAGGGCGCGGCACAGGGCGATTTCGTCGGCATCCAGGTCGCGCTTGCCGTCGGCGCCAGCATGGTGGCTGGCGCCATAAGGCGTACCGCCGCCCCGGGTTTCCAGCAATGCCGACTCGCTGTAGGGCAGGCCCATGATCAGCATGCCGTGGTGCATCAGCGGCAATAGCATCGACAGCAGGGTCGATTCCTGGCCGCCGTGCAGGCTGGCGGTGGAGGTGAACGCCGCCGCTGGCTTGCCGACCAGGCCGCCGCTCAGCCACAGGCTGCTGGTGCCGTCGATGAAGTACTTGAGCGGTGCGGCCATGTTGCCAAAGCGCGTCGGGCTGCCCAGGGCCAGGCCCGAGCAGTGGCGCAGGTCGTCGAGGCTGGCATACAGGGCGCCGGTGTCGGGGATGTCCGGGGCGACGGCTTCGCACTCGGTGGAAATCGCCGGTACCGTGCGGATACGTGCCTCAAGGCCGGCCATCTCGACGCCGCGGGCAATCTGCCGGGCCATCTCGCTGGTCGAGCCGTGGCGGCTGTAGAACAGGATCAGGATATATGGCGCGCTCACGGCAGGATCTCCAGCACCTTCTCTGGTGGCCGGCCGATCGCGGCTTTATCGCCGGCAATCAGGATCGGCCGCTCGATCAGCTTCGGGTGCTGGACCATGGCCTCGATCAACTGCGCCTCGCTGAGGCTGGCATCGGCCAGGTTGAGCGTCTTGTATTCGTCTTCACCGCTGCGCAGAAGCTGGCGGGCACTGATGCCAAGCTTGCCGAGCAGGGCCTTGAGCTCGCCGGCCGTCGGCGGGGTTTCCAGGTAGCGCACCACGGTCGGGGCCAGGCCGCGGGCTTCGAGCAGCTCCAGGGCGCCACGGGATTTGGAGCAGCGCGGATTGTGATAGAGGGTCAGGTCAGTCATGTTCGGGTCGCATCCAGCAGGGTGTGGCGGCTATTCTAACCGCAGCGACTTCGCATTTTGCTTGAATCTTCGAGAAGGATTGACCCATGACAAGGCGTTTGGCAGCAGCACTGGCCATCACCGCGAGCCTGTTGCTCGGCGGTTGCGGTGCAGATTACGGCCTGGACCAGCACGGCCAGGCAGTGAAAGCCGAGCAGATTGAAGGGCACTGGCTGGTGCTCAACTACTGGGCGGAATGGTGCGGCCCGTGCCGTATCGAAATTCCCGAACTCAACGCCGCGGCCAAGCAATGGCAGGGGCAGGGCGTGCAGGTAGTGGGGGTGAACTTCGACGGCCTGCAGGGTGAAGACCTGAAAAAGGCCAGCGAAGCCCTGGGTATCGGCTTCACCGTACTGGCCAGCGACCCGGCCGAGCGTTACCAATTGCCGCGCAGCGAAGCCTTGCCGGTGACCTACATCATCGATGACAAGGGCAAGGTGCGTGAGCAGTTGCTGGGCGAGCAGACGCTTGAGGGCCTGAACCAGAAGATCAAGGCGCTCAAAGGCGCCTGACGGCTCAAGCTACAAGCTACAAGCTGCAAGAAAGAGCCAGAGCGCGCACAGTCTGCTCTTACTTGCGGCTTGAAGCTTGTGGCTTGCCGCTTAAGTCACCCCTCCTCAGGCCAGAAACGCAGCGGCTTGCCCTCGGCGGGCCAGAAGCGCACTTGCTCGATCGGCGAGATATCCCAGCGCTGCACGGTTTCCAGCGCCTGCAGGAAGCGTCTTTCCTGCTCCATCAGCGCCGGTGCACACAGCTTGCGGGTACTGCCGACCTTGCCGAAGCTCAGCTTGTCGCCGTCCAGCTGGTACGGCGCGAACCAGTGGTTGCAGCCGCCGTTGCCATAGGCGCGGCCGTCGGCGGCGAGGGTCAGGGTCAGGTGGCTGTAGTCCATCAGCGGACGCTCGCCAATCCATTCCAGCAGGTAGCTGCGTTCCTGTTCCAGCTTCATCGGCTCGGCGGCGCAACCCAGCAGGGCAGTGCCGATCAGGGCTGAGAGCAACAGCGTTTTCACTGGGCCGTCTCCTTGCATTTCGGGCACAGGTGTTTGTCGCCGCGGCTGATCCAGCCAAGCTCGGCGATGCGTGCGCTGGCGGCCGGTTGCTGGGCTTTTTTACCCAGTTTGGCGTCGACCGCGAATTCGAAGCTCAGGGCGGCCTGGCAGCTGTCGCAGTTGACCTCCCAGGTGTGGATCGCCAGTTCGCCGAACACCGGGCCGCTGGCTACCGCGACCCATTGGCCGGTCGGGTTGATCAAGTGGCGCACCGACTCCACGGTCAGGCGCATGGACAAGTCCTTGCTGCCCTTGAGGGTCACCAGCAGAACGTCGTTCTTCTGGATCGAGCCGCCGTTGCCGGTCACTTGATAGCGACCTGGCACCAGGGCGCGGCACTCGATCAGGGTGTGTTGCGGGTTAAACAGGGTGTAGCGGAAATCGTGTTCGACCATGGGTCCTCCAAATCTGCCGCGTATCCTAGCATCAACCCTCGACCAAGTTCTGCGGATTGCCTGCCGCCCAGCGGCTTATGTTGTCCAGGGTGGTGGCGGCGATGGCCGCCAGCGCTTCACGGGTGAGGAAGGCCTGGTGGGCGGTGACGATGACATTGGGGAAAGTCAGCAGCCGCGCCAGCACGTCGTCCTGCAAGGGCAGGTCGGAGCGGTCTTCGAAGAACAGCTGGGCTTCCTCTTCATAGACATCCAGGCCCAGGTAGCCGAGCTGGCCGCTTTTCAGTGCCTCGATCAGCGCCGGCGTGTCGACCAGGGCGCCGCGGCCGGTATTGATCAGCATGGCCCCGGGTTGCAGGTCGGCCAGGCTCTGGGCGTTGATCAAGTGGCGGGTGTCGTCGGTCAGCGGGCAGTGCAGGCTGATGACCTGGGCCTGGCGCAGCAGCTGCGGCAGGCTCAGGTAGCGCGCACCGAGCGCCAGCAGTTCGGGGTTGGGGTAGGGGTCGTAGGCCAGCAACTGGCAACCGAAACCGGCCATGATCCGCGCAAAGGCCGCGCCGATCTGCCCGGTACCGACCACGCCGACGGTCTTGCCGTGCAGGTCGAAGCCGGTCAGGCCGTGCAAGGTGAAGTCGCCTTCGCGGGTGCGGTTGTAGGCCCGGTGCAGGCGCCGGTTGAGCGCCAGGATCAGCGCCACCGCATGCTCGGCCACGGCATGTGGTGAGTAGGCCGGCACCCGTACCACGGCCAGGCCCAGGCGTTTGGCGGCGGCCAGGTCGACGTGGTTGTAGCCGGCCGAGCGCAGGGCGATCAGGCGCGTGCCAGCGGCCGCCAGGCGCTCCAGTACCGCAGCGCCAAGGTCGTCATTGATGAAGGCGCAGACCACTTCGTGGCCGGCCGCCAGCGGCGCGGTGTCTTCGGTAAGGCGCGCCGGTTGAAAGTGCAGCTCAACCTCCGGCGCCGGTGAAGCGCTGGTGAAGCTGTCCTGGTCGTAGGTCTGGCTGCTGAAAAACAATACGCGCATGGGATGTTCCTGAAGGCTTTGCCGGAAAGTTTAACCAAGGGGCAAGGATCGGGCCTTGCCCCAGGTCAGCCAGGGTTCAGGCGCTCATGCGCGCCTGGGCAGTCAGCCGGGTGATGGCCCGGTCCAGTTCGTCCAGCGCTTGCGGCGCCTGTGGGTCATCCTGCTTGAGCAAGGTTTCACTGCGTTGGCAGGCGGCGCGCAGTTGCGGCACCCCGCAGTAGCGCGAGGCGCCATTGAGGCGGTGCACGCGCTCGATCATGCCATTGCGGTCGGCTGCCTCGCGGGCGACACGAATCGCTTCGCGGTCGGACTCCAGCGACGCCAGCAGCATCGCCAGCATGTCGGCGGCCAGGTCCGGCTTGCCGGCAGCCAGGCGCAGGCCTTCCTCGGGGTCGAGCACCTTCAGTTCGCTGCTGTCCGGCGTGCGCTCCAGCGGGCGTTCCGGGCGCGGCGCACCGAGGGCCATGCCGGTCCATTTGAGCACCACCTGGGCCAGTTGGCGCTCGCTGATCGGTTTGGTCAGGTAGTCGTCCATGCCGCTGTGCAGCAGGGCGCGTTTTTCGTTGGCCATGGCGTGGGCGGTCAGCGCCACGATTGGCAGCGCCGGGCCGCTCTGGCTGGTTTCCCACTGGCGGATCTGCTCGGTGCATTCGCGCCCGTCCATGCCGGGCATCTGCACGTCCATCAGCACCAGGTCGAAGCGCTCGTCCTGCACCGCCTGAACCGCCGCATAGCCGCTGTCGACCGCCAGCACTTCGGCACCCAGGTCTTCGAGCAGGGTTTGCACCAGCAGCAGGTTGGCCGGGTTGTCGTCGACGCACAGCACCTTCGGCAACGGCTGGTCGGACACCGGCTTGCTCTCGCTGCCCGGGCGCCGCGGCTGGACCATCTCGACCAGGGCCCGGCGCAATTTGCGCGTGCAGGCAGGCTTGGCCTGCAACTGGCCGTGAGCATTGGGCAGGTAAGGGTGGTACAGCGCCTGTTCGGTGGTCGGGCACAGCACCAGGGCCTGGCAGGCGAGGTTTTCCAGTTGCTGGATGTACTGACCGAGGCGCTCCGGCGAGAGGCTGTCGAGGTTGACCCCAAGCACCGCCAGCTCGAAAGGTTGCCCGGCCAGGCTGGCGGCTTCGACCGCGTGCAGCAGTTGTTCGACCGTGGTGTACAGGCTGACGCTCAGGCCACAGTCTTCCAGTTGATGCTCCAGGGCCTGGCGCGCCAGTTCGTGGCTGTCGACAATTGCTACGCGGCGGCCCACCAGCGGTTGCGTTGGCAGGTCTTCGGCGTCGTCGCGGGCCTTGGGCAGGCTCAGGCTGATCCAGAACTGCGAGCCTTCGCCGGGCGTACTGTCGACGCCGATCTCACCGCCCATCTGTTCGATCAGGCGCTTGGAAATCACCAGGCCCAGGCCTGTGCCACCGGGTTGGCGCGACAGCGAGTTGTCGGCCTGGCTGAAGGCCTGGAACAGTGCCCGCACATCCTGGCTGGACAAGCCGATGCCGGTGTCCTGAACGCTGATGCGCAACTGCACGCTGTCTTCGCGCTCGTCCTCGAGCATGGCCCGGGCGACGATGGTGCCCTCGCGGGTAAACTTGATGGCGTTGCTGACCAGGTTGGTAAGGATCTGCTTGAGCCGCAGCGGGTCGCCAACCAGCGACAGCGGTGTATCGCGGTACACCAGGCTGACCAGCTCCAGCTGTTTGGCGTGGGCCGCCGGGGCGAGGATGGTCAGGGTGTCCTGGATCAGGTCGCGCAGGTTGAACGGAATGCTGTCGAGCACCAGCTTGCCGGCCTCGATCTTGGAGAAATCGAGGATCTCGTTGATGATGCCCAAGAGGCTGCCGGCGGACTTTTCGATGGTGCCCAGGTAGTCGAGCTGGCGCGGGGTCAGTTCGCTTTTTTGCAGTAAATGAGTGAAACCAAGAATGCCGTTCAGCGGCGTACGGATTTCATGGCTCATGTTGGCGAGGAACTCGGACTTGATCCGGCTGGCCTCCAGGGCCTCCTTACGCGCCATGTCCAGCTCGATGTTCTGGATCTCGATGGTTTCCAGGTTCTGGCGCACATCTTCGGTGGCCTGGTCGATGCTGTGCTGCAGCTCTTCGTGGGCGTTGTGCAGGGTTTCGGCCATACGGTTGATCCCCGCAGCCAGTTCATCAAGCTCGTAACTGCCCATTGCCGGCAAGCGTTCTTCGAGGTTGCCGTCTTTCAACTGGGTGACTGCGTATTTGATCTGGCCGATCGGGCCGTTGATCGTGCGGCTCATGCGCAGGGCCAGCAGGGCGGTGGCGGCCAGGCCGAGGAAAATCAGCAGCAGGCTGGTAAACAGGCTGCGGTAGCCGCGCAGCAGGGTGCCGTCGTGGGACAGCTCGATTTCCACCCAGCCGAGCAGGCGATCGGCTTCGCCGGGAATCAGCTCGCCGGCCAGGTCGCGGTGGCGGCCGAACACCGGCAGCAAGTAACGGGTGGCGTCATTGCCGGTGCGCTGCAGCAACTGCGTGCCGCCACCGGTGGGTGCCTGGTTGAGCATGCTCGGGCCGGCGTGGGCCAGGGCGTTGCGGTCGGGGCCGAGAAAAGCCACGGCACGCACATCGGACTGCTCCAGGGCCTGGGCGGCAATGCGCTCCAGCTGCGCCGGGTCGTGCCGTGCCAGGGCCGGCGCCACCAGCGGGGCCAGTTGCTCGGCAATCATCTTGCCGCGTTGCAGCAGTTGGGTCTGCAGCTCGCTCTGCTGCAACCAGGTGAAGTAGCCGCCCAGCACCAGCGCCATCAGGCCGGCTGGCAACAAGGCGAGCAACAGCACGCGGCTTCTGATCCCCAATCTATTCAGCACGCCACTCTCCTGTGCCCGGTAAGCGCTGTAAGCCTCCGCCAGCTCCTGCTGACGGACCAGTCGGAAAAGTACCGCGCCTACTCGCGTAATGCACTCATTTGTATCTGCTTTTGTCGATTGCCAAGGATAACCGGGGCTTTGGTCGAGCTGCGGTTGCCTGTGCAGGGGGAATGCCGAATAATCGCGTGATTGAGAATTGCTAGCATCGGCCAATGACTCCTGTATCTATTAGTACCTCCAACATCCTTGCCATCGAGGACGATCCGGTCCTGGGTGCCTACCTGCGCGAAGAGCTGCAACGCGGCGGCTTCAAGGTCACCTGGTGCCAGAATGGCAAGGAGGGCCTGCAGGTCGCGCAGAGCAGCCGCTTTGATGTGGTGCTGATGGATATCCTGCTGCCCGGCCTCAACGGCCTGGATGTACTGGCGCAGTTGCGCAAAAGCAGCTCGACGCCGGTGATCCTGATGTCGGCGCTGGGCGCCGAGGCCGACCGCATCAGCGGTTTCAAGCGTGGCGCCGATGACTACCTGCCCAAGCCCTTCAGTATGGTCGAGCTGCAGGTTCGCATCGAAGCGATCCTGCGCCGGGTAGCGCTGGAGCGGCGCCACCAGCAACCGGCTGCGATGCTGGCCGGTGAACTGCGCTTCGACGAAGAGGCCAGCGATGTCTGTTATGGCCAGCAGTGGGCGGGGTTGACCCTCAGCGAGTACCGCCTGCTCGACACCCTGCAGCGCAGCGATGAAGAGGTGCTGAGCAAGGCCTTCCTTTATCAGCAGGTGTTGCAGCGCGGCTATGCTCGCCACGATCGCAGCCTGGACATGCACGTCAGCCAGATCCGCCGCAAGCTCAAGGCCATCGGCTACCTGGAGCGCGAGGTGCGCACGGTGTGGGGCAAGGGCTACGTGCTCAGTAGCGTTGAGGTGCACTGAGGTGCCCAATCGTCATTCCGTGTTCTGGAAACTGGCGATCCTGCTGGTGGGCTTCTGCCTGCTGATGATCGGCCTGAGCTGGACCTGGGGCCGGCACATGGACACCCAGAACGCCTTCCTTTCCGAACAGGCCAAAAGCATCCTGCAAGGCTATGCCAGCGAAGCCGAGCAGGCCTGGCTGCAAGGCGGGCAGGCCGGTATCGACGCCTGGCTGGCGGCGGTGGGTGAAAAGGAAAGCGGCTGGGTCGGGGTGATCGGCCCGAACCTGCAGTCGTTGAGCAGCACGCCGCTCAACGAGGCTGAAAGCCGGCGCCTGACCTTTCTGCGCGGCATCGACTGGCCAGTAAGCCCGCGCGCGATCGGCATGCCGTGGATGCGCCTGCCGTTCCCGCAACAGCCACATTTGGGCACCTTGGTCATGGAGCTGCCGCAGCGCCTGGCGCCGGGGCAGTACCGGGTGCTGTGGCGGGTGGTGACCAACGGCATCATCCCCGGGCTGTTTACCTTGCTGCTATGCGTCGGCCTCTACCGCATGCTGGTTGTGCCGCTGATCCAGTTGCGCGAGCAGGCCAATGCCTGGCGTGCCGACCAGCTATCGGCCCGGGTCGCCAGCAGCACCACCAGCCGCCAGGACGAGTTGGGCGAACTGGGCCGTGCCTTCGATGACATGGCCGAACGTCTGCAGGGCACGGTGGCCTTGCAACAGCAGCTGTTGCGCGACCTTTCCCACGAGCTGCGCACGCCCTTGAGCCGCTTGCGCGTGGCCTGCGACAGCGAGGCGGATGCCAATCAGCTACGCGTACGCCTGGGGCGCGAAATCGACTGCATGCAGCATCTGGTCGAAGATGCCTTGCAACTGGCCTGGCTCGACACTGAGCGGGCGCCCTTGAGCAAAGAGCCGATTCAGGTCCAGGCCCTGTGGGAAATGCTCGCTGAAGACGCCTGCTACGAAAGCGCCTGGCCGGCCGCGCAACTGCGCTGCGGGCTGGATGCCTCGTGCTGGGTGCAAGGCAACCTCAACAGCCTGGCCCAGGCCCTGGAGAACATCCTGCGCAATGCCATTCGGCATTCCTCGGCCACGGGGGTGATCCGTCTGGACGGGCGGCGCCAGGGCGATACCTGGCTGATCTGGCTGGAAGACCAGGGTGGTGGCGTCGCCGAAAGCGAGCTGGAGCGCATTTTCGCACCCTTTACCCGCCTGGACGGATCGCGCCCCGGCGATGGCGGCTTCGGGCTGGGCCTGAGCATTGCCCGCAATGCCGTGGTCCGCCAGGGCGGGCGCTTGTGGGCGCAGAACACCGGGCAGGGCTTGCGCCTGAACATGCAGCTGCCAGCAGTGTGATCTCCTTTGGGAGCGGCGGTGCGGCGACCCGACTTGACCCCCGATAGGGCTGCAACAGGCTCCGCAATCCCAGCTTATAGCTCGCAGCTATAACCCCAACACATTGCGTGATATGGGCAAATCCCGTTTGCCGGTATGATAGGCGCCCCCGCAGTCTGGATTGCGAATACGCCATGACCTTGCAGTACCCAACCATCGCCGATTGCGTCGGCAACACGCCTCTGGTCCGCCTGCAGCGCATTGCCGGCGAAACCAGCAATACCCTCCTGCTCAAGCTTGAAGGCAACAACCCGGCAGGCTCGGTCAAGGACCGGCCGGCGCTGTCGATGATCACCCGCGCCGAGCTGCGTGGGCAGATCAAGCCGGGCGATACCCTGATCGAAGCGACCTCGGGCAACACCGGCATCGCTCTGGCCATGGCGGCGGCGATCAAGGGTTACAAGATGATCCTGATCATGCCCGACAATTCCAGCGCCGAACGCAAGGCGGCGATGACCGCCTATGGCGCCGAGCTGATCCTGGTCAGCAAGGAAGATGGCATGGAAGGCGCCCGCGACCTGGCCGACCGCCTGCAGGCTGAAGGCCGTGGCCTGGTGCTCGACCAGTTCGGCAATGGCGACAACCCTGAAGCCCACTACGTGAGCACCGGCCCGGAAATCTGGCGCCAGACCCAGGGCAGCATTACCCACTTCGTCAGCTCCATGGGCACCACCGGCACCATCATGGGCTGCTCGCGCTACCTCAAGGAGCAGAACCCGGCGGTGCAGATCGTCGGCCTGCAGCCGATGGAAGGCTCGGCCATCCCCGGCATCCGTCGCTGGCCGCAGGAATACCTGCCGAAGATCTACCAGTCCGAGCGCGTTGACCGTGTGGTCGACATGGCCCAGAGCGAAGCCGAAGAAACCACCCGCCGCCTGGCCCGGGAAGAGGGCATTTTCTGTGGTGTGTCCTCCGGTGGTGCAGTGGCAGCCATGCTGCGCCTGTCCCGCGAGCTGGAAAACGCCGTGATGGTGGCGATCATTTGCGACCGTGGCGACCGTTACCTGTCGACCGGCATTTTCGATTCAGTGAACTGATGTCCAAGAACAAACGTAACAGCGGCCTGCGCTTTCAGCCGGCCGGTGGCACCCGCGCGCCACAGATCCCCACCGGTAAAAAGCAGCGCCTGAGCATCGAGCGCCTGGCCGGTGACGGCCGGGGCATCGCCTTTCTCGACGGTCGTACCTGGTTCGTCAGTGGCGCGCTGGCCGAGGAAGAGGTCGAAGCGCGGGTGCTCAACACCCACGGCAAGGTGGTCGAGGCGCGCCTTGAGCGGGTGTTCAGTGCCAGCCCGGCGCGCCGCGAGGCCCCGTGCAAGCACTTCGACCGCTGTGGCGGCTGCAACCTGCAGCACCTGCCCCATGCCGAGCAACTGGCGCTCAAGCAACGCCTGCTGGCCGAGCAGTTGCAGCGGGTTGCCGGCGTGCAGCCCGAGCATTGGGCCGCGCCGCTGAGCGGTCCGGAATTCGGCTACCGGCGCCGGGCGCGGGTTGCGGTGCGTTGGGACAACAAGGCAAAACAGCTTGAAGTCGGTTTTCGCGCCGAAGCCAGCCAGGACATCGTCCCCATCGACGACTGCCCGGTGCTGGTACAACCCTTGCAATCAATCATGCGTCACCTGCCTACGCTGTTACGCAGCCTGAGCAAGCCGCAAGTGGTGGGTCACGTCGAACTGTTCAGCGGTACCGCGCTGGCGCTGCTGTTGCGCCACACCGGGCCATTGGGTGAGGGCGACCTGGCGCGCCTGCAGGCGTTCTGCGCCGAGGCCGGTGCGCAGCTGTGGCTGCAAGGGGAGAGTGAACCTTTGCCGCTGGACGCCGGTCAGAGCCTCGGTTTCCGCCTTGAACCGTGGAACCTGGAGCTTGCGTACCGGCCGGGCGATTTCGTCCAGGTCAACGCCCAGGTCAACACCGCGATGATCGAGCAGGCCCTGGCCTGGTTGGCGCCGCAGGCCGATGAGCGCGTGCTCGACCTGTTCTGTGGCCTGGGCAACTTTGCCTTGCCGCTGGCCCGGCAGGCCAAGGAAGTGGTGGCGGTGGAGGGGGTGCAGGCGATGGTCGAGCGGGCCGCCGCCAATGCCCGTAGCAACAATTTGCATAACACGCAGTTTTTTCAGGCCGATTTATCGCAGCCTTTGGCGGCGTCGGGCTGGGCCGCAGGAGGCTTTTCTGCGGTACTCTTGGACCCACCGCGTGATGGTGCATTTGAGGTTGTGCGAAAAATCGCAGACCTCGGCGCGAAACGTCTTGTTTATGTATCGTGCAATCCGGCGACCCTGGCCCGCGACACCGTTGAACTGGTCAGGCAGGGTTACCGGTTAAAAAGTGCCGGGATTCTCGACATGTTTCCTCAGACGGCGCATGTCGAAGCCATGGCGTTATTCGAAGCGGGTTAGCCAGGCTGACGCGTTCGGCGCTGCACCTTGGGTCCGGCAGGGGCAGCACCAGTGATTTCAAGCGCATCGCGAATGCGCTGTAGGGAAAGGTAAACAAAGATGGTACAGGTGAGAGTGCACCAGCCGGTCAACACCGACGGCAGTATCAATCTCGAAGCATGGCTGGATCATGTGGTGAGCGTCGACCTGGCGCTGGACCGGGAGGCCCTCAAGGCCGCTTGCGAGTTCGCCCAGGACATCGAAAAAAAGGGCAACCCGGCCAAGCATTCCTGGGCCGATGGTACGTCGAGTTTCCAGGCCGGCCTGGAAATCGCTGAAATCCTGGCCGACCTCAAGCTCGACCAGGACTCGCTGGTCGCCGCGGTCATCTACCGCGCCGTGCGCGAAGGCAAGGTGACCCTGGCTGAAGTCGGCCAGCGTTTTGGCCCGGTGGTCTCCAAACTGATCGACGGCGTGCTGCGCATGGCAGCCATCAGTGCCAGTCTCAGCCCGCGCCAGTCGCTGGTGCTGGGCTCGCAGGCGCAGGTCGAGAACCTGCGCAAGATGCTCGTGGCAATGGTCGACGACGTGCGCGTGGCGTTGATCAAGCTGGCCGAGCGGACCTGCGCGATTCGCGCGGTCAAAGGCGCCGACGACGAGAAACGCAATCGCGTCGCCCGCGAAGTCTTCGATATCTACGCACCGCTGGCCCACCGACTGGGCATCGGTCATATCAAGTGGGAGCTGGAAGACCTGTCCTTCCGCTACCTCGAATCCGATCAGTACAAGCAGATCGCCAAGCTTTTGCACGAGCGCCGGCTGGACCGCGAGCGCTTCATCAGCGACGTGATGAACCAGCTGCAGAACGAACTGCTGGCCACCGGCGTCAACGCCGACATCAGCGGCCGGGCCAAGCACATCTATTCGATCTGGCGCAAAATGCAGCGCAAGGGCCTGGAATTCAGCCAGATCTACGACGTGCGCGCAGTGCGCGTGCTGGTCCCGGAAATGCGCGACTGCTACACCGCGCTGGGTATCGTCCACACCCTCTGGCGGCACATTCCCAAAGAGTTCGACGACTACATCGCCAACCCCAAGGAAAACGGCTACCGCTCGTTGCACACCGCGGTGATCGGCCCTGAGGGCAAGGTCCTCGAGGTGCAGATCCGCACCCATGCCATGCACGAAGAGGCCGAGCTCGGCGTCTGCGCGCACTGGCGCTACAAGGGCACCGATGTCAAACCCAGCTCCAACCACTACGAGGAGAAAATCTCCTGGTTGCGCCAGGTGCTGGAATGGCATGAGGAGCTGGGCGACATCGGTGGCCTGGCCGAACAGCTGCGCGTTGATATCGAACCGGACCGGGTCTACGTATTCACCCCCGATGGCCACGCCATCGACCTGCCCAAGGGCGCCACGCCGCTGGACTTTGCCTACCGGGTGCACACCGAGATCGGCCACAACTGCCGCGGGGCGAAGATCAACGGCCGCATCGTGCCGCTCAACTACAGCCTGCAGACCGGCGAGCAGGTCGAGATCATCACCAGCAAGCACGGCAACCCCAGCCGCGACTGGCTGAACTCGAACCTGGGCTACGTCACCACCTCGCGGGCGCGGGCGAAGATCGTCCACTGGTTCAAGCTGCAGGCCCGCGACCAGAACGTCGCCGCCGGCAAGACCCTGCTCGAGCGCGAACTCAACCGCCTAGGCCTGCCGCAGGTCGACTTCGAACGCCTGGCGGAAAAAGCCAACCTGCGTACCGCCGAGGACATGTTCGCCTCGCTGGGCGCCGGGGACCTGCGCCTGGCGCACCTGGTCAACGCCGCGCAGCAACTGGTCGAGCCCGAGCGCAGCGATCATGTCGAGCTGGTGCCGCGCAAGGCCACCGGCTACAAGCCGGGCAAGCGTGGCGACATCCAGATCCAGGGCGTCGGCAACCTGCTCACGCAAATGGCCGGTTGCTGCCAGCCGCTGCCGGGCGATGCGATTGTTGGCTACATCACCCAGGGCCGTGGCGTGACCATCCACCGTCAGGACTGCGCCTCGGTGCTGCAACTGGCCGGGCGCGAGCCGGAGCGGATCATCCAGGTCAGCTGGGGGCCGGTGCCGGTACAGACCTACCCGGTGGATATCATCATCCGTGCCTACGACCGTCCGGGCTTGCTGCGTGACGTTTCCCAGGTCCTGCTCAACGAGCGGATCAACGTGCTGGCGGTCAACACCCGCTCGAACAAGGAAGACAACACCGCACTGATGTCGCTGACCATCGAGATTCCTGGCCTGGATGCCCTCGGGCGCCTGCTGGGGCGGATTTCGCAACTGCCGAACATCATCGAGACGCGGCGTAACCGTACGCCGTGAGACTGCTATCGCGGGCCAGGCCCGCTCCTGCAGGCATCCTCTGTGGGAGCGGGCTTGACCCGCGATAAGGAACCCAAGATGTATACCCTAGACGACCTGCTCCACCTCATGGCCCGCCTGCGCGACCCGCAGCATGGCTGCCCGTGGGACCTCAAGCAGACCTACGCGACCATCGTCCCCTACACCCTCGAAGAAGCCTACGAAGTGGCCGACGCCATCGAGCGCAGCGACTTCGAGCACTTGCAGGGCGAACTCGGTGACCTGCTGTTCCAGGTGGTCTACTACAGCCAGCTGGCACGCGAAGAAGGCCGTTTCGAGTTCGATGGCGTGGTCGACAGCATCACCCGCAAGCTGATCCGCCGCCATCCGCACGTATTCCCAAGCGGTGAACTCTACGCTGCCCTCGACACACCCAAGCTCGACGAAGCCCAGGTCAAGCAGCGCTGGGAACAGATCAAGGCCCAGGAGCGCGCCGAGAAGGGCGAGCCCGAGCAGTTGTCGTTGCTCGACGACGTGCCGGCCGCGTTGCCGGCCTTGTCGCGGGCGGCCAAACTGCAAAAGCGTGCCGCCCAGGTCGGTTTCGACTGGCCACACGCCTTGCCGGTGCTCGACAAGGTTCGCGAAGAACTCGACGAAGTGCTGCAGGCCATGGCCGACGACGACAGCGTGGCCCTGGCCGACGAGCTTGGCGATTTGCTGTTCGCGGCGGTCAACCTGGCCCGGCACCTGAAGGTCGACCCGGAAAACGCCCTGCGCGGGGCGAACAAAAAGTTTGAGCGACGTTTCCGTTTTATCGAACAGGCATTGCGCGACATAGGCCGTCCGATTGAAGATTGCACCCTCGAAGACATGGATGCGCTCTGGGGCGAAGCCAAACGTCAGGAAAAGAACCTGCCCAGCTGCGGCTGAGCTGTTGCATAAGTGAGTGAACGATGAGCCTTTCCCTTCGCGACCAATTGCTCAAGGCCGGTCTGGTCAACCAGAAACAGGTCAAGCAGGTCAGTAAAGATCAGAAGAAACAAAAGCGCCTGGAGCACAAAGGCCAGGTCGAGGTCGACGATACCCAGCAGCGGCTGGCCAAGGAAGCCATGGCGGAAAAAGCCAAGCGCGACCAGGAGCTCAACCGCCAGCAGCAGGAGAAGGCCGAGCAGAAGGCCCGCGCCGCCCAGGTCAAGCAATTGATCGAAGTCTCGCGCCTGCCCAAGCTGACCACCGAGGACTACTACAACTTCGTCGACGACAAGAAGGTCAAGCGTCTGTCGGTCAACGCCCTGATGCGCAGCAAGCTGAGCAGCGGTTCGCTGGCCATCGTGGCCCATGGCGGTGGTTACGAAGTGATCCCCCGTGAAGCGGCGCTGAAAATCCAGGAGCGCGACCCGCAGCGCATTGTCCTGCTCAACACCCAGGTTGAAGAGCCGGATGCCGACGATCCGTACGCGGCCTACGTGATCCCTGACGATCTGATGTGGTAAAGACGACAAACCCCGCTTCGGCGGGGTTTGTTTTTTCTGGAGGGGGTTATTGCTGTTGCCGTCTGTTCTCGAGGTATTCCAGCTCGATGCGGTAGCTGTGGGCCTCATGCTCGTTGTGGAACATGCCGACCAGCTCACCCTGCTGATGCACATCCCAGATGCGCACGCCTGCAGCCAGGCCTTCGTGAGACATTTTGCTTTCGTCGCGCTCAGTTACTTTGACAGTCATCTGCAAACTCCACTTTCAGTTAACTGCGGCACCGTGTCGCAGGTCTCTTTTATAGAATTTGTTAGCAGGCTAAGTAAATAAACGGCGCATGAAACATCTTTCATGTCCCTGTGGGGGCGGGCTTGCCCCGCGATGCGATGTGACTGGTAGCCTGCGATCGCGGGGTAAGCCCGCTCCTACCAAGGGTGTAAAAAAAACCCCGCACTTGGCGGGGTTTCGGGTGTTACCAGCAGTCAGGCAATCAGTTGCCCTTGACTGTCTTGCCGTCGACCGTGCCGTCCTGCAGGACGATCACGTACTCCTTGCCGTCGGTCTCGACCTGGCGCAGTTGCACCAGCAGGTAATCCCAGTCCTTGGCGAACCACAGCTCGGTGATGCGCTTGCTCTGGCTCGGGTCGCGCACGCGCTCGACCTTGATGGCATCGACCTGGCCGGTCTTGGTGGTGACTTTCTCGCTGCCCAGGACGCGGAAGTCGTAGGTGTCGATCTCGTCGCCATCGACCACCTGGTAGCTCACGCTCTTCTTGCCGGCTGCCACGTCATGCTGCAGGGCCAGTTGATAGGTGGACTTGTCGAGCACACCGCGGTTGAGCGGCAGGTTGATCGCATCGCCGCGGTCGGTGCCGGTGATCTTCTTGCTGCTCCAGTCGAAATCCAGATCGACCTTCTTGGCCTTGCCCAGGCCGCCACGTTCGAAGTGGTAGGTCTGGGGCAGCAGGGTGTCCTTGTCCAGCTTCAGGGTACTTTGCTCAATCAGGCTGGCAATCATCATCGACGCCTTGAAATTGAGGTTCCAGGTACCGTTGGCGTTCTTTTCCAGGCTGCGCTCGGCAGTGCCACTCATGGGCAGTTGCTTCCAGTCGGCGGTGTAGCTGGCCGAGAATGGCTTCAGATCGGCTGCCTGCAACGGCAGCGCGAGCACGGCGAGAGCGAAGAGCAGGGCACGACGCATAATTTCTCCTAGGGTCGAATCAAGTGGCCGCTGGCCGCCAGAGGCTGGCCATCCAGTAGAGCACCGTGCTCGCCCAGGCGCAAACGGCCCTCGGCAAACCAGCGCACCGCCAGCGGATAGATCAGGTGTTCCTGGCTGTGAACCCGCTGTGCCAGACGTTCTGGCGTGTCATCCAACTCTACCGGTATCACTGCCTGTACGACCAGCGGTCCGCCATCGAGTTCCTCGGTGACGAAGTGCACGCTGCAGCCATGCTCGGCATCGCCGGCTTCCAGCGCTCGTTGATGAGTGTGCAGGCCCTTGTACTTGGGCAGTAGGGAAGGGTGAATGTTCAGCAGGCGGCCCTGGTAGTGACGGACAAAGCCGGCACTGAGGATGCGCATGAAACCGGCCAGCACCACCAGTTGCGGGCGGTAGCCATCGATCAGTTCGACCAGTGCCGCGTCGAATGCCTCGCGGCCGTCGAAGGCCTTGTGGTCGAGCACGGCGGTGGCGATACCGGCGTCTTTGGCGCGCTGCAGGCCATAGGCGTCGGCGCGGTTGGAGATGACCGCGCAGATCCGCACCGGGCTGTCGCCGGTGCGGGTGCTGTCGATCAATGCTTGCAGGTTGCTGCCGGTGCCGGACAACAGCACCACGACATCACAGGTCTTGCTCGGCATCAGTGTGCCTTGACGTTCTTCAGCTCAACCTGGGCAGCGCCTTCGGCGGCGATGCCGATCTGGCCGATGACCCATGGCTGCTCGCCGGCTTCACGCAGGACCTTCAGGGCGATGTCGACCTGGTCCTGGGCGACGCAGATGACCATGCCGACGCCGCAGTTCAATACGCGGTGCATTTCGTGCTCGTCGACGTTGCCTTGCTGTTGCAGCCAGTCGAACACCACCGGGCGATTCCAGCTGGCCACGTCAACCACAGCCTGGGCGCCTTTTGGCAGGACGCGCGGGATGTTGTCGAGCAGGCCGCCACCGGTGATGTGGGCCATGGCCTTGACCGCGCCGGTGTCCTTGATCAGCTTGAGCAGCGGCTTTACGTAGATGCGCGTCGGGGCCATCAGCAGTTCGGTCAGCGGCTTGCCGTCGAGCTGGACGGTTTCGATGTCGGCACCGGAAACTTCGATGATCTTGCGGATCAGCGAGTAGCCGTTGGAGTGCGGGCCGGACGATGGCAGGGCGATCAGCGCGTCGCCAGTGGCAACCTTGGAGCCGTCGATGATTTCGGCTTTTTCTACCACGCCAACGCAGAAGCCGGCCAGGTCGTAGTCTTCGCCTTCGTACATGCCTGGCATTTCAGCGGTTTCACCGCCGACCAGGGAGCAACCAGCCAGTTCGCAGCCAGCGCCGATACCGGTGACCACGGTAGCGGCAACGTCGACATTGAGTTTGCCGGTGGCGTAGTAGTCGAGGAAGAACAGCGGCTCGGCACCGCAGACCACCAGGTCGTTGACGCACATGGCGACCAGGTCCTGGCCGATGCTGTCGTGCTTGTTCAGGTTCAGTGCCAGGCGCAGCTTGGTGCCGACGCCGTCGGTGCCGGAGACCAGAACCGGCTGCTTGTAGCCGGCCGGGATCTCGCAGAGGGCGCCAAAACCGCCCAGGCCGCCCATGACTTCCGGGCGCGCCGTGCGCTTGGCAACGCCTTTGATGCGTTCGACCAATGCTTCACCGGCGTCGATGTCTACACCGGCGTCCTTGTAGCTCAGGGAGGGTTGCTTGCTCATGATCCAGGCCTTTAGGGGGGAGGGATTCAGGGGAATCGACCGTGACCTGCCAGGCAAGGCGGAGGGAATCCGGCTGCCTGACCGTCGCCGGTCTGCGAAGGCGCGCGATTTTATCAGGGTTGCCCGGTAGCGGCCATCCTCAGGCCGACGGGCAGGGCCTTAAATGTTGCGAAAAATACGCTTTAACAGTGCGCGACTGGTTGCCACGGCGCAGGCTGTATAAGGTATAGCAAAGGCGATGGGCGCAATTTGCCGCCAGCGGTTGAATGTTTTACCGGGTGCTGCGGTCTGAGCTGCGTCCGTTTTTGTCGCCCACGCTTCTTTATTACCTGGACAGGAATCCTCCATGCGTTTGCGTAATTACCTGGCCGCCGGCTGTCTGGCCCTGTTCGGCCTCTCGGCTCAGGCCGAAACCCTCTCCGGCCTTTATCAGGTCCGCGAACCGGTCACCGGCCAGGGCGCCGAAGCCCGTACCCAGGCCACCGAAAAAGCCCTCGAAACCCTGGTGTTGCGCCTGACCGGCGACGCCAAGGCTGTGCAAAGCCCGGGCCTGGCTGCGCTGCGCAAAGACCCGCAACAAATCATCAGCCAGTTCGGCTTCGAGGCCGGCCCGCCGGAAACCGTGCTGGTCGACTTCGACCCGGGCAGCACCGAGCGCGCCTTGCGTCAGGCGGGCCTGGCCCTGTGGGGCAATAACCGGCCAGCGATCCTCGGCTGGTGGTTGAACGACAGCGTCGAAGGTTCGAACCTGGTTGGTGACGGCCAGGGCAGCGCCGAACCGCTGCGTCGCGCCGCCCAGCACCGCGGCCTGCCGCTGCGCTTGCCGCTGGCCGATCTGCAGGAGCAACTGGTGGCAACCGGCAAGAATCTTGAAGGCACCGACCCGGCGCCGCTGCGCGAGGCTTCCGAGCGCTACGGCGCCGATGCCTTGCTGGCGGTGCACGCCAGCGAAGCCGATGGCAAATGGCAGGGTAAGTGGCGCCTGTGGCTGGGCGAGCAGCGCGAGCAGGGCACTGCCGAGGGCGCTGATCAGGCGGCCCTGGCCGATGCCGTGATGCTCGCCGTCAGCAACCGCCTGGCGCCGCGCTTCGTCGCCCGTCCAGGGGCCAGCAGCGAAATGCAGGTGCAGGTCCAGGGCATGACCCTGGAACGTTATGCCGAACTGGGCCGGGTGCTCGAGCCTTACGGCGCGCGGCTCAAGGTGGTGCAGGGCGATACCCTGACCTATCAGGTCACCGGCAACAGCGATCAGTTGCGCGCGCAACTGGGCCTGGCCAAGTTGCAGGAGCTGCCGGCCGATGCGCCCGCGGCACCTGCAGCCGTCGATCCGGCCAACCCCGGGGCAACCCAGGCCGCCGCCCCGCAACCTTTCAACGGGCTGCGTTTTCGTTGGTAAACCCTGACCTGGCCGGGAGCCGTTCATGACTGATACACGTCGCTGGGTATGGGTAGGTGGGGCGCTGCTGTGCGCGGCCTTGCTGTATTGGCTGCACCCGATTCTTTCGCCGTTTCTGGTCGGCATTTTGCTGGCCTACCTGGCCGATCCGCTGGTCGACCGTCTGGAGCGCGCCGGCCTGTCGCGCACCTGGGGTGTGGTGGTGGTGTTTGCCCTGTTCACCCTGCTGCTGACCTTGTTGCTGCTGGTATTGGTGCCGATGCTGGCCAAACAGCTGGTGCGCCTGTATGAGCTGGCGCCGCAGATGCTCGACTGGCTGCAGCACCAGGCCCTGCCCTGGGTGCAGACGCGCCTGGGCCTGGCCGACGGCTTCTGGAAGTTCGACAAGATCAAGGCCGCCATCAGCGAGCACATGGGCCAGACCACCGACATCGTCGGGGTCATCCTGTCCCAGGCCACTGCTTCGGGCCTGGCCCTGATTGGCTGGCTGGCCAACCTGGTGCTGATCCCGGTGGTGAGCTTCTACCTGCTGCGCGACTGGGACCTGATGATGGCCAAGATCCGCAGCCTGCTGCCGCGCCAGCGCGAGGAACGAGTGGTGGCCCTGGCCGGTGAGTGTCACGAAGTGCTGGGCGCCTTCGTCCGTGGCCAGCTGCTGGTGATGCTGGCCCTGGGTATCATCTATGCCTCGGGGCTGATGCTGGTGGGCCTGGAGCTGGGCTTGCTGATCGGCCTGCTGGCGGGTCTGGCGGCGATCGTGCCGTACATGGGCTTCATTATTGGTATCGGCGCGGCGATGATTGCCGGGCTGTTCCAGTTTGGCGGCGACCCTTATCCTTTGCTTGGCATCGCAGCCGTATTCATGGTCGGCCAGGCGCTCGAAGGCATGGTGCTGACACCGCTGCTGGTGGGCGATCGCATTGGCCTGCACCCGGTGGCGGTGATCTTCGCGATCCTGGCCGGTGGCGAGATGTTCGGTTTTACCGGGGTGTTGCTGGCCTTGCCGGTGGCGGCGGTGATCATGGTGCTGCTGCGCCATGTGCATGACCTGTATAAAGAGTCGGATATCTACGCGGGTGAAATCGACCCGGATCTCTAGCTTGATAGCACCTGGCTTGCATTGGCCTTTACCCGCTAATGCAAGCCTTTGATTTTACTTGTGGTCTGCGCCGATTGTGCGAGGGGCTCCACGGGTATAAACTTTGCAGACTTTTCACAAAAGGCCCCTTGCGGTTCCCCGGAACTGCCCAGCCAGCATGAAACCGATCCAGTTGCCCCTGGGTGTGCGTCTGCGTGATGACGCCACCTTCATCAACTACTATCCGGGTGCCAACGCCGCCGCTTTGGGCTACGTCGAGCGACTCTGCGAAGCCGACGCCGGCTGGACCGAAAGCCTGATCTACCTGTGGGGCAAACAGGGCGTGGGCCGCACCCACCTGCTGCAGGCCGCCTGCCTGCGCTTCGAGCAACTGGGTGAACCGGCGGTGTACCTGCCCCTGGCGCAATTGCTCGATCGCGGCGTCGAATTGCTCGACAACCTCGAACAGTATGAACTGGTCTGCCTCGACGACCTGCATGTCATTGCCGGCAAGCCGGAGTGGGAAGAGGCCATGTTCCACCTCTTCAATCGCCTGCGCGACAGTGGTCGGCGCCTGTTGCTGGCTGCCTCCAGCTCGCCCCGCGAACTGCCGATCAAGCTCGCCGACCTCAAGTCGCGCCTGACCCTGGCGCTGATCTTCCAGATGCGTGCGCTGTCGGACGAAGACAAGCTGCGCGCCCTGCAATTGCGTGCTTCGCGCCGCGGCCTGCACCTGACCGACGAGGTCGGGCACTTCATCCTCACCCGTGGCACCCGTAGCATGAGCGCACTGTTCGACCTGCTTGAGCGCCTCGACCAGGCCTCTTTGCAGGCTCAACGCAAGCTCACCATCCCGTTCTTGAAAGAAACTTTGGGCTGGTAAGGCAGGGGCTAGAGCCTCGGCACATAAAAGTCACATTTTTTTCGATTGAATTTGCAAATCGATGCGATAGAAGGCATAGTCTCGACTTCTTTAAATTCCAGACACGGTCGTGCCCATGCTAAATCGCTTCGCACCCCTCGTGCCCCTCGCACTCGTGACCCTGCTTTTTGGCTGCGCGACCACCGGTCCCGTATCGCAGCAGCAGGTTCAGCAGCAACCGGTTTCCGCTCAGGTTTCGACCAAGTCCTCCGTCCAGGCGACGTTCGAGGAAGAGCTGGCCACCGAAGAAGAGCTGCAAGATTTCTCCAGCAGCAAGCCTTACCAGCTGCCAGCCCTGGCCGACAACATTCTCGAGCGCGGCATGTCGCTGATCGGTACCCGCTACCGTTTCGGTGGTACCTCCGAGAACACCGGCTTTGATTGCAGCGGCTTCATCGGCTACCTGTTCCGCGAAGAAGCCGGCCTCAACCTGCCGCGCTCTACCCGCGAAATGATCAACGTCAAGGCCCCGCTGGTTGCTCGCAACAACCTCAAGCCAGGCGACCTGCTGTTCTTCAGCACCAATGGTCGCGGCCGCGTCAGCCACGCCGGTATCTACCTCGGCGACGATCAGTTCATCCACTCCAGCAGCCGCCGCAGCGGTGGCGTGCGCATCGACAAGCTCGGTGATCGCTACTGGAGCAAGACCTTCATCGAAGCCAAGCGTGCACTGGCCATGGCTCCGGCCGCGACCACGCTCTCGCGCAACTGATCCTTCGACAGGTTTGACCACGGCGACGTAGCTGAAAAGCTCGTCGCCGTGCGTGTTTACAGAAAGCGTCTAATCTAAATTCTCAACTCTTTTCGGCTCTTGGCCGAAGCGGCTTCAGACAGGATGTTCTGACCATGGCGATGATGGCGCGCTTCGCTCTACTTTCCCTCGCAGCACTGCTCGGTGCCTGCTCAAGTCATGCCCCGGCCCCGCGTAAAGTGGTCGAGCCGGCAGTCATGGCCCCGCAAGTGTATTTCTCCCCGGTTGCCGAAGACGTGCTGTTCCGCGCCCTCGGCCTGGTCGGCACGCCGTACCGTTGGGGCGGCAACACCCCGGATTCGGGTTTCGACTGCAGCGGCCTGATTGGCTACGTCTATCGTGATGCTGCGGGCATCTCGTTGCCCCGTTCGACCCGGGAGATGATCGGCATCCGCGCACCGAGCATCGAGCGCAACGACCTGCAGTCCGGCGACCTGGTGTTCTTTGCCACCAATGGTGGCTCGCAGGTCAGCCATGCCGGTATCTATGTCGGCGAAGGGCGCTTCGTCCATGCCCCGGCCACCGGCGGAACGGTGCGCCTGGACTACCTGTCCAACAGCTATTGGCAAAAGACCTACCTGAACGCCAAGCGGGTGCTGCAGCCAGCGCACCTGGCGCGCAACCCCTGACCTGTGCGAGGTAGACGATGACCGCCCAGACGCTCTACCTCGACGACCCCCTCTACCACTACCTGCAAAGCGTGTCGCTGCGCGAGACGCCGTTGCTCGCCCGTTTGCGTGAAGAAACCCAGGCCCTGGCCGAAGCACGCTGGCAGGTGGCACCGGAGCAAGGCCAGTTGCTGGCGCTGCTGGTGCGCCTGATCGGTGCCGAGCGGGTGATCGAGGTGGGTACTTTCACCGGCTACAGCGCTTTGTGCATGGCTCAGGCCATGGCGCACGGGCAGTTGCTCTGTTGCGACCTTGAAGGCAGCTACAACGCCGTGGCCTGGCGCTACTGGCAGGAGGCTGGAGTCGCCGAGCGCATCGAGCTACGCCTGGCGCCGGCGTTGCAGACCCTGGCGACACTGCCATCAGCGCGCTACGACCTGATCTTCATCGATGCCGACAAGGCCAACTACCCGCACTATCTGGAAGAGGCCCTGCGACTGCTGCGAGTGGGCGGGCTGGTACTGTTCGACAACACCTTGTGGAGCGGGCGGGTGCTTGAGCAAAAGCCGGACAGCGAAGATACCCGCGCCATTCAGGCCTTGAACCGCACGCTCAAGGACGACCCACGGGTGGACCTGTCGATGTTGCCGATTGGCGATGGCCTGACCCTCTGCCGCAAACGCTAAGCTCCCCCGGCTTACCGGGCCTTGCTCACCCGCCAGATCGTGTTCCCGACATCATCGGCTACCAGCAGCCCGCCGCGCTGATCGTTGATCACCCCGACCGGCCGGCCCATGGCCTTGCCTTCATCATTGAGAAACCCGCTGAGCACGTCGATCGGCTTGCCCGCAGGTTTGCCGGCAGTGCTGAAGGGTACGAAGATCACCTTGTAGCCACTGTGCGGCTTGCGGTTCCACGAGCCATGCTGGCCAATGAACGCGCCTTGCTCGAACGGTGCCGGCAGCACCCCTGCTTCGGCGAAGGTCAGGCCCAGCGACGCCGTGTGCGGCCCCACCGCATAGTCCGGGGCAATGGCGCTGGCCACCAGGTTCGGATCAGACGGGTTGACCCGCTGATCGATGTGCTGGCCGTAATAGCTGTAGGGCCAGCCATAGAAGCCGCCATCCTTGACCGAGGTAATGTAGTCGGGCACCAGGTCGCTGCCGATCTCGTCACGCTCGTTGACTGCGGTCCACAGCTGTCCGGTGTGCGGCTCCCAGGCCAGGCCGTTGGGGTTGCGCAGGCCTGAGGCGAAGATCCGCGTCTGGCCGCTGGCCGGGTCGATTTCCCAGATCGCCGCGCGGCCTTTTTCCTGGTCCATGCCGTTCTCGCCGACATTGCTATTGGAGCCGACGGTGACGTAGAGCTTCTTGCCGTCACGGCTGGCGATCACGTTCTTGGTCCAGTGATGGTTCAGCGTGCCGCCCGGTAGTTCGGCCACGGCTGTACCCGGGCCCTTGATCGAAGTCGCGCCGGGTTCATAGTGAAAGCGCAGCAGGCGATCGGTGTCGGCGACGTAGAAGTCATTGCCGACCAGGGCCATGCCGAACGGTGAATTGAGGTTCTCGATAAACGTCGTGCGGGTTTCCGCCACGCCGTCGTGGTCGCTGTCGCGCAGCAGGCTGATGCGGTTGGCGCTGGGCACGCCGGCGCCGGCGCGGTCCATGACCTTGCCCATCACCCAACCGCGAATACCCTTGCCGTCATCGGGTTTGGGCGGGGCATTGGTTTCGGCCACCAGGATGTCGCCGTTGGGCAGGGCATAGAGCCAGCGCGGGTGGTCCAGGCCTGCGGCGAAGGCCGCCACCTGGGTGCCGGGCGCGGCCTTGGGCGTCATGCCCTGGGGCCAGCCAATGGCGGGGGCGATGTTGACGGTGGGGATCAGGGTCTTGTTCGGTTCGGGCAATTGCGGCGACGGGCCGACCCCGTCGCTGACCTCAAGGCGGGCGTTCTCGCCGCAGCCGCTTAACCCCGCAGTCACTGCCAGCAGCAGTGCAATCGGCTTGATACCCATGTCGTTTCCCTCGCAATGATGGCCGCTATTGCCAGTAGAGGCACGCCAGGGGTGGGAGGTTCCCCGGGTCAGGCCTGCTTGAGCAACAGGGCGATGCCGGGGTGATACTGGCCGGCTTCGTTGTGCAGCTTGCGGTAGGCGTAGGGAAAGTACCAGGCGATGGCGCAGGCGTTATGCTTTTGCAGGTCGTCGACCAGGTCCTGCAGCTCTTCGGGGCTGGCGTGCTGGCCGGCTTTCCAGGGGCTGGCGAACAGCGCAGCGACTTTAAGCTGGCTGGGCGCGGCAATTTGCCGAGCAGCCTGGACAGTTTCGCCCAGGGCGTTATTCAGGTCGAGCTTGGCGATGCGTGGCCAGCGCTGGCTGGCCTGCAGGTAGGCGGCCTCTTCGCGGTTGGCGATGTACAGGTCGCAGCGGCCTTCGCGATCGCCGTCATCGCGCTGCTTCTTGCTCTGGTGCTGCTGCAGGGTCACCAGCTCGGCCTGCCAGGCGGCGGCCGAGAGCAGCCCGAGGTTGGCCTGGGCGCCGTGCCAATAGGGCGCCTCACCGTCACCGAGGGTCTGGTTGAAGCGGTCGATGCAATCGACCCAGCGTTCCAGGGCCGGGCGCAGGAACTCCAGGCGCGCATTATTGATGATCAGGCCTTGCATGCTGCTCTCCCTTATAGTTGTGATCGAGTACAGCCGAGGTATGGCTATTTGATATCACTGAAGTCAGTGTTGCACAAGATGACAAAGGCGCCATTGATCCAGGCCAGTGCAGCGCCTTTCATTGACGCTCCGGGTGCAACCCTCTAACCTTCGCGACTTGTTTCAGGTGCTCTGCAGGCGATGGCCTGGCAGGGTGAAACAGGGAAGCCGGTGGGCGCGTAAAACGCGCGAATCCGGCGCTGCCCCCGCAACGGTAGGTGAGTCAAGGCTGTGCAGGGCCACTGGGCATTCATGCCCGGGAAGGCGCGCAGCCCCGGGTGTCGATGGCCCCGCTCACAAGCCCGGAGACCGGCCTGTAACAGCCAACGGCATCACGGAGGGTGATGCGCGGTTCCTCCGGCCTGTGCCGCAGCCCTGCGCGTTTTCCGTCTGCCATATCCATTCATCTGTCACGCCCGTTCCTTCGATACGCTGAGCAGCCGTCGGCTGCTGCGTTCGGTGAGATCGGCCGACAGTGGTTTGCGGAGAACCTCATGACTGAATCCACCGAGCGCGACGAACGCCACCTGGCGCGCATGCAGCGCAAAAAGGCCGTGATCGACGAGCGCATCGCCAACTCGCCCAACGAATGCGGCTTGCTGCTGGTACTTACCGGCAACGGCAAGGGCAAGAGCAGTTCGGCCTTCGGCATGCTCGCCCGGGCCATGGGCCACGGCATGCAGTGCGGCGTGGTGCAGTTCATCAAGGGCCGCAACAGCACTGGCGAAGAGCTGTTCTTCCGGCGCTTTCCCGAGCAGGTGCGCTACCACGTGATGGGCGAGGGCTTTACCTGGGAAACCCAGGACCGCCAGCGCGACATCGCCGCCGCCGAAGCTGCCTGGGCAGTGTCGCGGCAGATGCTCCAGGACCCGTCGATCGCCTTCGTGGTGCTTGATGAACTGAACATCGCCCTCAAGCACGGCTACCTCGACCTCGACCAGGTGCTCAGCGACCTGCATGCTCGCCCGCCGATGCAGCACGTGATCGTCACCGGTCGCGCGGCCAAAGACGAAATGATCGAACTGGCCGACACCGTCACCGAAATGGGCATGATCAAGCACGCCTTCCAGGCCGGCATCCGTGCCCAGAAGGGCGTCGAACTATGAGTGATGCGCGCCATTGCCCGGCGGTATTGATCGCCGCACCGGCCTCCGGCCAGGGCAAGACCACGGTGACCGCCGCACTGGCGCGCCTGCATCGCAACCAGGGGCGCAAGGTTCGCGTATTCAAGTGCGGCCCGGACTTTCTTGACCCGATGATCCTCGAGCGCGCCAGTGGTGCGCCGGTGTATCAGCTCGACCTGTGGATGGTCGGCGAGCAGGAAAGCCGCCGGCTATTGTGGGAGGCGGCGGGCGAGGCCGACCTGATCCTCATCGAAGGGGTCATGGGCCTGTTCGACGGCACGCCATCGAGCGCCGACCTGGCCCGGCATTTTGGCGTGCCGGTGCTGGCGGTGATCGATGGTACCGCCATGGCCCAGACCTTCGGCGCCCTGGCCCTGGGCCTGGCGCGCTATCAGCCGGACCTGCCGTTTGCCGGGGTGTTGGCCAACCGTGTCGGTACCCTGCGCCATGCCCAGTTGCTTGAAGGCAGCCTGACCGAGGGGCTGCGCTGGTACGGTGGGCTGTCGCGAGAAACCGGCATCGAATTGCCGAGCCGTCACCTGGGGCTGGTGCAAGCCAGTGAACTGAACGACCTTGATGCGCGGCTGGATGCTGCCGCAGCGGCCCTGGGCGCCAGTTGCGATGCGGCGTTGCCGCCAGCGGTGCGCTTTGCCGCGCCGACCGAGTTTGCCATCGAGCCGTTGCTGCAAGGCGTGCGCATTGCGGTTGCCCGCGACGAAGCCTTTGCCTTTACCTATGGCGCCAACCTCGACCTGCTGCGGGCCATGGGCGCGCAGCTGGCGTTTTTCTCGCCGCTGCATGACACAAGCTTGCCGCCAGCCGACAGCTTGTATCTGCCTGGCGGTTACCCCGAATTGCATCACCAGGCGCTGGCGGCCAACACACCGATGCTCGAGGCTATCCGCGCCCATCACCACGCCGGCAAGCCTTTGCTCGCCGAATGCGGCGGCATGCTCTACCTGCTCGATGCGCTCACCGATGTTGCCGGCGAGCGTGCCGAACTGCTCGGCCTGCTGGCAGGCGAGGCAGTGATGCAAAAGCGCCTGGCCGCCTTGGCCCTGCAGGCCGTAGAGCTGCCTGAAGGCACCTTGCGCGGGCACACCTATCATCATTCGCTGACCCATACCGAGCTTGAGCCGGTTGCCCGCGGCCAGAGCCCCAACGGTGGTCGTGGTGCCGAGGCGGTGTACCGCCAGGGGCGCTTGACCGCCTCCTACGTGCATTTCTATTTTGCTTCCAACCCCCAGGCGTCGGCGGCGCTGCTGTGTCCATGACTGAACATGCTTTTACCGAGGCCGAACGTGCGGCGGTCTACCGCGCCATCGGCGAGCGTCGCGACATGCGTCACTTCAGTGGCGGCGAAGTCGCCCCCGAGTTGCTCGCGCGCCTGCTTGAGGCCGCGCACCAGGCGCCCAGCGTCGGGCTGATGCAGCCCTGGCGTTTCATCCGTATCACCCAGCGCGAACTGCGCCAGCGGATCCAGGCCCTGGTGGAAGAGGAGCGCCTGCGTACAGCGCAGGCGCTCGGTGAGCGCTCCGATGACTTCATGAAACTCAAGGTCGAAGGCATCAACGACTGCGCCGAGCTGCTGGTGGCGGCGCTGATGGATGGGCGCGAAGCGCACATTTTCGGCCGCCGGACCTTGCCGGAGATGGACCTGGCGTCGTTGTCCTGTGCGATCCAGAACTTGTGGCTGGCGGCCCGCGCCGAAGGTCTGGGCATGGGCTGGGTGTCGCTGTTCGAGCCCCGGGCCCTGGCCGAGCTGCTCGGCATGCCGGCCGGTGCCAAGCCGTTGGCAATCCTCTGCCTGGGTCCGGTTCACGAATTTTACCCGGCGCCGATGCTGGTGCTTGAAGGCTGGACCACAGCGCGGCCGCTGCACGACATGCTGTTTGAAAACCAGTGGGGGGAGTCTTGATGAGCGTGGCGTTGCTGACAGTGGCCGGGGTGGCGCTGGATGCGCTGCTGGGTGAGCCCAAGCGCCGGCATCCGCTGGTAGCCTTCGGGCGCCTGGCCGGGCGCCTGGAACAGCGCTTGAATGCCGGCGGCCGTGGCTGGCGCAGCCACGGCGTCAGCGCCTGGTTCCTGGCGGTGGTGCCGCTGACCTTCATCGCCATGCTGTTGTCCTGGCTGCCGTACATTGGCTGGCTGATTGAAGTTTTGGCGCTGTACTGCGCCCTCGGCCTGCGCAGCCTTGGCGAGCACGTAACGCCGGTGGCCGAAGCCCTGCGCCAGGGCGACCTGGAAAAAGCCCGCCAGCGCGTCGGTTATCTGGTCAGCCGCGAAACCCGCGAGCTGGACGAAACCGCCGTGGCCCGCGCCGCCACCGAGTCGGTGCTGGAGAACGGCAGCGATGCGGTGTTCGCCGCGCTGTTCTGGTTTGTCGTTGCCGGCGTACCGGGGGTGGTGCTCTATCGCCTGAGCAACACCCTCGACGCCATGTGGGGCTATCGTAATGAACGCTTCGAGCGTTTTGGCTGGGCTGCGGCGAAGATCGACGATGTGCTCAACTATATTCCGGCACGCTTGGTGGCGCTGACTTACGCGCTGCTGGGCAAGACCCGCCTGGCCCTGAGCTGCTGGCGGCGCCAGGCGCCGTTGTGGGACAGCCCCAATGCCGGGCCGGTGATGGCGGCCGGGGCCGGAGCCCTGGGCGTCGAGCTGGGCGGGCCGGCGGTGTATCACGGCGAGTTGCACGAGCGCCCGCAACTGGGCGAAGGCCCGCAGGCCGATGCCGACGCCATCGAACGCGGTTGGCGCCTGGTTTGCCAGGGCGTGTGGTTGTGGTTGCTGCTGTTGTGCCTGGGGGCTGAATTCTATGCTTGAACACGGTGGTCGCCTGCAACGCGCAGTGCAGCAATACGGCATCGCCCGCGAAGACTGGCTGGACCTGTCCAGCGGCATCGCCCCGTGGTCTTATTCCATCCCTGAGATTCCGCTGCGGGCCTGGGCGCGCTTGCCCGAAACCGAAGACGGTCTCGAGCAGGCGGCCCGTGATTACTATCAGGTCGAGCAACTGTTGCCAGTGGCCGGCTCCCAGGCGGCGATCCAGGCTTTGCCACGCCTGCGTCGCCCCGGCACGGTCGGGGTGCTGTCGCCGTGCTACGCCGAACACGCCGAAGGCTGGCGCCGCGCTGGGCACCGGGTGCGCGAGTTGCCGCTGGACCAGGTCGATTATTACCTCGACAGCCTCGATGTGCTGGTGGTGGTCAACCCCAACAACCCCACCGGGCAGTTGATTGCTGCCGAGCAACTGCTGGAATGGCATGGTCGCCTGGCCCGCCGTGGCGGCTGGCTGCTGGTTGATGAAGCGTTCATGGACAACACCCCGCAACACAGCATTGGCGCCCATGCCGAGCGCAGCGGGTTGATCGTGCTGCGCTCGTTCGGCAAGTTCTTCGGCTTGGCCGGCGTACGCCTGGGCTTTGTTCTGGCCGAGCGCCAGTTGTTGCAACTGCTCGCCGAACAGCTCGGGCCCTGGACCATCAGCGGCCCGACGCGGATCCTCGGCCAGGCCTGCCTGCTCGACGGCGCCGCCCATCAGCAGCAGATCATCCGCTGCGCCGCTGCCAGCCAGCGCCTGGCCGAGGTGCTCAGTGCGGCAGGTTTCGCCCCCAGCGGCAGCTGCGACCTGTTCCAGTACCTGGTCACCGAGCAGGCGCCGCGCCTGCATGAATTCATGGCCCGGCGCGGCATCCTCCTGCGCCTGTTCAGCCAGCCGCCGAGCCTGCGTTTCGGCCTGCCGGCCAGTGAACCGGACTTTCAGCGCCTGGCCCAGGCTTTCAGCGATTACCGCAAGGAACAAGCATGACCACCCTGATGGTGCAGGGCACCACCTCCGATGCCGGCAAAAGCACCCTGGTGACCGCGCTGTGCCGCTGGCTGTTGCGCCAGGGTATTGCCGTGGTGCCGTTCAAGCCGCAGAACATGGCGCTCAACAGTGCTGTGACCGCCGAGGGCGGCGAGATCGGCCGCGCCCAGGCGGTGCAGGCGCAGGCCGCGGGCCTGGCGCCCCACACCGACATGAACCCGGTGCTGCTCAAGCCCAACAGCGACACCGGCGCCCAGGTGATCGTCCATGGCCGCGCGGTCACCAGCATGAACGCCGTGGCCTATCACGACTACAAGGCCATCGCCATGCAGGCCGTGCTGGCTTCGCACCAGCGCCTGAGCGCGGCCTATCCGGTGGTAATGGTCGAAGGCGCCGGCTCGCCGGCTGAAATCAACCTGCGTGCCGGCGACATTGCCAACATGGGCTTTGCCGAGGCAGTCGACTGCCCGGTGATCCTGATTGCCGACATCAATCGGGGCGGGGTGTTTGCGCATCTGGTCGGTACCCTGGAGTTGCTCTCGACGAGCGAACAGGCGCGGGTCAAAGGCTTTGTCATCAACCGTTTTCGTGGCGATATCGCCTTGCTCCAGCCGGGTCTGGACTGGCTTGAAGAACGTACCGGCAAGCCAGTGCTGGGCGTGCTGCCCTATGTGCTGGACCTGCACCTGGAAGCCGAAGACGGTATCGACCAGCGCCAGGGCCTCAAGGCCGGGCGCCAGCTCAAGGTGATCGTGCCGGTGCTGCCGCGCATCAGCAACCACACCGATTTCGACCCGCTGCGCCTGCACCCGCAGGTCGATCTGCAGTTTATCGGCCCCGGTCAGCCGATTCCGCCCGCTGACCTGATCATTTTGCCTGGCTCCAAGAGCGTGCGCGGCGACCTGGCGCAATTGCGTGAGCGTGGTTGGGACCAGGCGATCAGTCGCCACCTGCGTTACGGCGGCAAGGTCCTGGGCATTTGCGGCGGGCTGCAGATGCTCGGCCAGCGGGTGGAAGACCCCTTGGGCCTGGAAGGCCCAGCGGGGGCCAGCGATGGCCTCGGTCTGCTGGATTTTGTCACCGTGCTCGAAGCCGAAAAGCAGCTGCGCAATGTCGCCGGCACCCTGCAGCTGGAGCAGGCGGCCATCAGCGGCTACGAGATTCATGCCGGGGTAACCCAGGGGCCGGCGCTGGAGCGCCCGGCAGTGTTGCTCGACGGCGGCCGCGCCGATGGCGCCATCAGCGCCGACGGGCAGATCCTCGCCACCTACCTGCATGGCCTGTTCGAGGCGCCGCATTGCTGCGCCGCGCTGTTGCGCTGGGCCGGGCTGCAGGAGGTCGAGCAGATCGACTACCACGCCCTGCGCGAACGCGACATCGAGCGCCTGGCCGACCTGGTCGAGCAGCACCTGGACACCGCGCGCCTGCGCCAACTCTGCGGACAGAACTGAAATGCTCAACCTGATCCTTGGCGGCGCCCGTTCGGGCAAGAGCCGCCTGGCCGAACAACTGGCGGTGCAGAGCGGCCTGGCGGTCACCTACATCGCCACCAGCGAACCGCTCGACGGCGAGATGAATGCACGGGTGCAGTTGCACCGCGAGCGGCGTCCGGCCGAGTGGGGATTGATCGAAGAGCCGCTGGAGTTGGCGCGGGTGCTGCGTGCCACTGCCAGTGCCGAGCGCTGCCTGCTGGTCGATTGCCTGACCCTGTGGCTGACCAACCTGCTGATGCTCGACAACCCGGAGCGCCTGGCGGCCGAACGCACGGCGCTGCTCGAGTGCCTGGCAGCGTTGCCGGGCGAAATCATACTGGTCAGCAACGAAACCGGCCTGGGCGTGGTGCCCATGGGCGAGCTGACCCGCCGTTATGTCGATGAAGCAGGCGCGCTGCACCAGGCCATTGCCGAGCGCTGCCAGCGCGTGGTGCTGACTGTCGCCGGCTTGCCGCTTACCCTGAAAGGACCTGCACTATGAGTCAAACCTGGTGGCGTGAAGCCTGTCGAGCTGTCGACCCGATTGTTCGCGAACAGGCCCTGGCGCGGCAACAGCAACTGACCAAGCCGGCAGGCTCGCTGGGTCGCCTGGAGCAGCTGGCAGTGCAACTGGCCGGCTTGCAAGGCCAGCTCAAGCCGAGCGTCGAGCAGGTGTGGATCGCGATTTTTGCCGGCGATCACGGTGTGGTCGCCGAAGGCATCTCGGCTTACCCGCAGGCGGTGACCGGGCAGATGCTGCTCAATTTCGTCAGCGGCGGCGCTGCGATCAGCGTGCTGGCGCGGCAGCTGAATGCTCACCTGGAAGTGATCGACCTGGGTACCATCGACCTGGCCCTGGACCTGCCGGACGTGCGCCACCTGCGCGTCGGCCCGGGCACGGCCAACTTCGCTCGGGTACCGGCGATGACCTACGAACAAGGCCTGCAGGCTCTGCAAGGCGGGCGCGAGAGTGCCCTGCGCGCGGCCGCCAGCGGCGCCCGGTTGTTTATCGGCGGCGAGATGGGCATCGGTAACACCACCGCCGCCAGCGCCCTGGCCTGCGCCGTGCTCGGTTGTCCGGCCAGCGAGCTCAGTGGTCCGGGTACCGGCCTGGACGCCGCCGGTGTGCGGCACAAGGCCGAGGTCATCGAGCGCGCCTTGCTGCAGCATGCCAATCTTGGCGACGACCCGCTGCAGCGGCTGTTGTGTTTTGGTGGTTTCGAGATCGCCGCGCTGGTCGGCGCCTACCTGGGTTGCGCCCAGGCTGGTGTTGCGGTGCTGGTGGATGGGTTTATCTGCACCGTTGCCGCGCTGGTGGCGACGCGTATCAATCCGGGTTGCCGCGACTGGCTGCTGTTCGGTCATCGCGGCGCCGAGCCCGGTCATCGCCGGGTGCTCGCCGAACTCGACGCCGAGCCGCTGCTGGAGCTGGGCCTGCGCCTGGGCGAGGGCAGTGGTGCGGCACTGGCGGTGCCGCTGTTGCGCCTGGCCTGTGACCTGCACGGGCAGATGGCGACCTTCGCCGAAGCTGCGGTAGCGGACCGCCCGGCATGATCATCGACCTGCTGCGCCACGGAGAAACCGAACTGGGCGGCGGCCTGCGCGGTAGCCTCGACGATGCCCTGACTGACAAGGGCTGGGCGCAGATGCGCGCGGCGGTGAGTGATGCCGGCCCTTGGGATGCATTGGTCAGCTCGCCATTGCAGCGCTGCGCACGCTTTGCCCAGGAGCTGGGCGCGCAGTTGAACCTGCCGCTGCAGCTGGCGCCGGGGCTGCAAGAGCTGCATTTCGGTGAGTGGGAAGGGCGCAGCGCGGCAGCGCTGATGCTCACCCATGAAGCCGAGCTCGGCCGGTTCTGGGCTGACCCTTATGCCTACACACCGCCAGGTGGCGAGCCGGTGGCGGATTTCTCCGTACGGGTGTTGCAGGCCATCAGCACCTTGCACCAGGCCCATGCCGGCCAGCAGTTGCTGCTGGTCACCCACGGCGGCGTCATGCGCCTGTTGCTGGCCCGCGCCCGTGGCCTGCCGCGTGAACAGCTGCTGCAGGTCGAAGTGGTCCATGGCGCCTTGTGCCGCCTGGAACTGCTGGCCGACGGCAGCCTGCGCGAGGTGTGCTGAGATGCTGGGGTTCTGGATCGCCCTGCAGTTTCTCAGCAGCTTGCCGGTGCGCCTGCCGGGCATGCCGGCGCCGGAACAAATGGGCCGCTCATTGCTGTTTTACCCGCTGGTAGGGCTGTTGTTCGGGGTGGTGCTCTGGGGGTTGAACGCGCTGCTGGCCGGTAGGCCGGTGCTGTTGCACGCCGCCTTGCTGCTCAGCGCCTGGGTGCTGCTCAGCGGCGCCTTGCACCTGGACGGCCTGGCCGACAGCGCCGATGCCTGGCTCGGCGGTTTCGGCGACCGCGAACGTACCTTGCTGATCATGAAAGACCCGCGCAGCGGGCCGATTGCCGTGGTCACCCTGGTACTGGTGCTGTTGCTCAAGTTCTGCGCCTTACTGGCGTTGATCGAGCGCGGTGACGGGCTGCTGCTGTTGCTCGCACCGCTGATCGGCCGCGCGGGGTTACTGGGCTTGTTCCTGTGCACGCCCTATGTGCGCAGCGGCGGGCTCGGCCAGGCGCTTGCCGATCATTTGCCGCGTCGGGCGGGCCAGCTGGTGATGCTCGTCAGTGCGTTGGCCTGTGTGCTGCTGGCAGGGTTCAAGGGCCTGTGGGTGCTGCTGGTTGCCGCCATCGTCTTCGCCTGGCTGCGCCACGTGATGGTGCGCCGTCTGGGTGGCACCACCGGTGATACCGCCGGGGCCCTGCTCGAGCTGCTGGAGCTGGCGGTATTGATCGCTTTGGTGCTGTGAGCGGCGAATAAAAGCTTGCAGTTGCCAAAGTGCGGGTATATACACGCATTATGTTGACCAGCGAATGCATCTGCACCCACCTGCGTCGCGCCGCCCGTGGGGTGAGCCGACACTACGACGAGGCCCTCGAAGGCTTCGGGATCAATGTCGCGCAGTTTTCCCTGTTGCGTCATTTACGCCGCCTGGATCAACCGAGTATTTCCACCCTGGCCGAGGCCATGGGCCTGGACCGCAGCACCTTGGGGCGCAACCTGCGGGTACTGGAAGCCGAGGGCCTGGTGGCCCTGGCCGAAGGGCAGGACTTGCGCAACCGTATCGTGTTGCTGACCGAGCAGGGCCGGGCACGCCTGCAAGCGGCGGAGCCGGCCTGGGAGCAAGCGCAAAGCGGCTTGATCGAGACCCTCGGCGAAGGTCAGCGTGACGAACTGGTGCGCCTGCTGGAGCTGTTGGCCTGAGCTTTTTACGATTATAAGCGGGTATATACCCGCATAACCTTGCGGCACTGGAGACAACAAAAATGACATCAGTATGGCGAACCAGTGGGTGGATTCTGCTTGGCGCGGCGCTGATCCTGGCCTTGTCGCTGGGCGTGCGGCACGGCTTTGGCCTGTTCCTGGCGCCGATGAGCGCCGACTTTGGCTGGGGGCGCGGCGTGTTTGCCTTTGCCATTGCCTTGCAGAACCTGATCTGGGGCCTGGCCCAGCCGTTTGCCGGAGCCCTGGCCGATCGCCTCGGTGCTGCCAAGGTGGTGATGGTCGGCGGTATGCTTTATGCCGCCGGCCTTGTGCTGATGGGCATGTCCGACTCGGCCCTGACCCTGTCGCTCAGTGCCGGTTTGTTGATCGGTATCGGCCTGTCGGGCACCTCGTTTTCGGTGATCCTCGGCGTGGTTGGCCGTGCCGTGCCGCCAGAAAAACGCAGCATGGCCATGGGCATTGCCAGCGCCGCCGGCTCCTTCGGCCAGTTCGCCATGCTGCCGGGTACGCTCGGCCTGATCGGCTGGCTGGGCTGGTCGGCGGCCTTGCTGGTGCTGGGTTTGCTGGTGGCCTTTATCGTGCCGCTGGTAGGGCTGCTGCGTGATCGTCCGCTGCCCAGTCAGGGCAATGACCAGACCCTCGGCCAGGCCCTGCGCGAAGCCTGCTCGCACTCCGGTTTCTGGCTGCTGGCCCTGGGCTTTTTCGTCTGTGGTTTCCAGGTGGTGTTCATCGGCGTGCACCTGCCGGCCTACCTGGTCGACCAGCACCTGCCGGCGACCATCGGCACCACAGTGCTGGCGCTGGTCGGGCTGTTCAATATCGTCGGCACCTACACCGCCGGCTGGCTGGGTGGGCGCATGTCCAAGCCGCGGCTGCTGACCGCGCTGTACCTGCTGCGCGCGGTAGTCATCGTGTTGTTCCTGTGGGCGCCAATCAGCCAGTTCAGCGCCTACCTGTTCGGCATTGCCATGGGCCTGCTGTGGCTGTCGACCGTACCCTTGACCAACGGCACCGTGGCCACCCTGTTTGGTGTGCGCAATTTGTCGATGCTCGGCGGTATCGTCTTCCTGTTCCACCAGTTGGGGGCATTTCTGGGCGGCTGGCTGGGCGGGGTGGTGTATGACCGCACCGGCAACTACGATTTGGTCTGGCAAATTTCCATCCTCCTCAGCCTGCTCGCCGCAGCGCTGAACTGGCCAGTACGCGAACGCCCGGTAGCGCGCTTGCAGGCGCAGGCAGCATGAAGCGGGTCGCCATTGGCAGCGTGCTCGGCCTCGCCGCGCTATTGCTGCTGGCGCTGGCCTGGTGGGGCTGGCATGAGGGCGGCCTGGCGTTGATGCAGTTGGGCATGGGCGTGTGCTAGGAGTACTCTGAATACTTCGGGAACGTTCGAGGGAGAGAGACGATGCGCGCACGCTGGATGTTGGTTCCGTTGTTGACCTTGGCCGCTGCGGCCAATGCCCTGGCCGCCGATTGCCCGGCGCTGCTCAAGGGCTCGTTGCCGGAGCTGCGCGGCAAGGAGCAGATCGACCTGTGCCAGCGCTTTGCCGGCAAGCCTTTGGTGGTGGTCAATACCGCCAGCTATTGCGGCTTTGCCCCGCAGTTCGAAGGGCTTGAAAGCGTCTACAAGGAGTACCACGAACAGGGCCTGGAAATGCTCGGGGTGCCGTCCAACGACTTCAAGCAGGAAGACGCCGATGCCGAGAAAACCGCCAAGGTCTGCTACGCCAACTATGGCGTGACCTTCACCATGACCCAGGCCCGGCCCGTGCGCGGCGACGATGCCACACCGCTGTTCAAGGAGCTGGCCGCGCAGAGCAGTGCGCCGAAGTGGAATTTTTACAAGTACGTGGTTGATCGCCAGGGCAAGGTAGTGGCCAGTTTCACCAGCCTGACCAAGCCGGATGACCCGGCGTTCAAGGCGGCGATTGAAAAGGCCATTGCTTCCCGGCCCTGAGCGGCGTCAGTGGCTCGGATGCACGGTCCAGGCCACCAGCTTGAGCACGATCGGGCGCACCACCAGCACACAGGCAAAGGCTACTGGCATGGCCAGTTGATAGGCTTTGAGCACGTTGCCCAGGTACTGCTCGTTGATGCCTGCGTTGGCGGCGGTAATCACGAAGCACATCAACAGGGCCATGATTGCCGACATGTAGAAGGCAAACACGTAGGGGGTGGCGCGAACGCCGAGTTTGCGCCGGCCGCGGGCGCTGGTCTGGGAGGTCATGCTGACTCCTTCTGGTGGGTGAGGGGGCAGCCTAGCAAGGGGGCGTTGGACTGCGGTAGACGAGCTGGACTTAGGTCTTTATAAAGAAGATCTTACGAATGCCTGGATGCCGTCATGAACCTGCTCGGTTCGATCAAGAGTTTCATCAAGGTGGTCGAGGCCGGCAGCATCGCCGGTGGCGCTCGCAGCCTGGGCTTGAGCGCCGCCGCGGTGAGCCAGAATATCGCCCGCCTGGAAGCCCACCTGCAGGTGCGCCTGCTGGCGCGTACCACGCGCAGTATGGTGCTGACGCCCAGTGGCAGCCTGTACTACGACAAGGTCAAGCACATCGAGCGCGACCTCGAGCAGGCCCAGCAGGCGGTCACCGCCCCGGATTGCGAGCCCAAGGGGCGCTTGTGCATCGCTTCGTCGTCGGCCTTTGGCCGCCATGTACTGGCGCCGCTGATTCCGGCCTTCAGTGCACGCTACCCGCAGCTTTCAATTGAATTGGTTACGAATGATCGGCGGGTCAATCACGCCCAGGAAGGCGTTGATGTCAGTATCCGCATCCAGCCACAGCTCGAAGACGGCCTGCTGGCCCAGCACATTGCCCGGGTGCCGTTCATTTGCTGCGCTTCCCCGGGCTATCTGGCGGCGGCCGGTTGGCCACAATCGCCCGAGCAGCTCAAGGAACACCGCTGCCTGGTGTTCCGCTACCCGGTGGACGGGCGCTTTTTGCGCTGGGGCTTTATCCGCGAGGGGCTGCGTTTTGATGCCGAGTTCGACAAGGTGCTGATCAGCGATGACATCGACGTACTGACGCAGATGGCGGTGCGCGATGGCGGTATCGCTCGCCTGGCCGAGTTCGTCGCCCGCCCTTTGCTCGAGCGCGGCCAGCTGGTGGCGTTGTTCGAGTATTCGCAGCCGGCACGGGCCTACGCCCAGACCGAACTGATGGATATCTACCTGTGCGTGGCCGACCGTTTCGCCTTGAGCCTCAAGGTGCGGGCGTTCATGGAGTACCTCCAGCTGGAAGTCGGGCACGCCTGGCCGATTGCTCAGGCATAAAAAAACCGCCGATGACGGCGGTTTTTCGTTGCGGCGCTGTTATCAGAAGCGATAGGTCAGCGACGCGCCAATACCGTGAGCGCTGTTTTCGTACTTGGCGTTGTACGAACCCTTGGTCGGGCTGGCCAGGTTGACCTTGGTGTCTTCTTCCCACAGGTAGGAGTACGCCACGTCGATGGTCATGTCGTCGGTTGGGCTGTAGCCGGCGCCCAGGCTGAAGATCTTGCGATCGCCAGTCGGGATGCGTGGCGAACGGTCGTGGTTGTTGGTCGGCGACTGGTCGACGGTGAAGCCGGTACGCAGTACCCACTCCTTGTTCAGCTTGTAGGACGCGCCGATGGCGTGGGCCCAGGTGTCGTGCCAGTTCTGCTCTTCGCTGATGGTGCCGAACTGGCCGGCCAGCGGGGCAGGAACCTTGTTGGTGACGGTGATGGCTTCCAGGCGGCTCCAGCGGGTCCAGGTGCTACCAGCATAGATAGTCCACTGGTCATCCAGCTCGTGGGTAACCGAGAAGTCGACCGATTCAGGGGTCTTGATCTTCAGTTCAGCGTCGAACTTGCTGCCGCTGAACGGGCCGATCAGGGCGTTGTTGATCTTGGTGTTGCCTTCGAGCTTGTAGTCGACCATCGAGTGGTAGGTCAGGCCCAGGCGGGTCTTGTCGGTGGCCTGGACCAGCACGCCGATGTTGTAGCCGACGGCAGTGTCGTCACCCTTGATTTTCACTTCGCCATCGTTGAAACCCGGGGTGCGCGGGTTGAGGGTGTTGGCGCTGAGCTCACCCTTGATCTTGTTGATGGTCGGGCCGAAACCGATCGACACCTTGTCGTTGAAGGCGTAGCTGATGGTTGGCTGGAAGGTGACCACTTCAACGTGGCTTTTCTTGCCCCAGTAACGGCTGGCGGCAGTGCTCTCGTAATCGGTGACCAGGCCGAACGGCGCGTAGACACCGAAACCGACGGTCCAGTGATCATCCAGAGGCTTGACGTAGTAGCCCATGGGCACGCCGACGAACGGCACCATGTCGCCGTCGGTGGTGCCACCTGGGCGCCCGCCGCCGGAAATATCGGACTTGGCGATGACGGCTGCGCCGCCAACGGTGATCTGCTCGCGTTTCAGGCGCGACATACCGGCAGGGTTGCCGAATACGGTGCTGGCATCATCGGCAGAAGAAGAACGACCCGCGAAACCTGTGCCCATGCCACTGACGCTTTGTTCGTTGAGGGCAAAGCCGCTGGCGAACAGTTGAGTCGAGGCGAGAGTGACGGCGAGGCTGAGAGAGGTTTTGAGCATTACTTTTTTCATTATTAGAACTCCTTGGGATCTCCGGGGCGAAAATTACCATCAGTTCGCCCGCAGCGCTATAGGCTGTATCGCAGGAGATAGAGCGGTTTTGTAGGACAATCCGACCAAAATGGCGGGAATTTTCCGATTATGGAAAGCAGTGACTCTCAGCAGGCCTGAAGAGTCACAGGGGCGATGCAGGTTTGCCAGGCGCAGGTGAAATCGCGCAGGCGCCCCTGAGGCTGGAAGGTTTGTCGCCAGATACGTGCAAGCCCGAGCAGATCGTCGGCGGCGGGCAGTTCGGGGGCTTGTTCTTCGATCAGCATCCAGGCGATGGCGGTGGCATAGCGCAGGTTTACGGTCAGTTCCAGGTGCGGGCCGCTGAGGAAGGCATGCTGGCTGGCAAGGCCACGGACCAGGCTGGCGAGATCCGGGTCGCGGGCCAGGAACTGGTCCCAGAGGCTTTGGTGGCGCAGTTCGCCAATGCGGTACAGGCCGTGGCCGCGGCGGTCGTGCAATGCTGAGCCGAGTGCTGACTGGCTGGCGGCGACGCCGAGCAGCAGGGCTTCGGCGCTGGCGCAGTGGCGACCCAGGTAGATCAGGGTCGGACGAATGACAAACTGGCTCAACTCGCTCGCGGCGATACCCATGATGCCCTCGAACTTGAAATTGGCCGGCGGACGCTGGAGCTTGGCAGCTGGAGAGTCGGTCAGGCCCGCCGGAAGCGGCCTTTGCCGCTTGAGTTGAAGTGTAGTGTCATATTCGCGCTGTAAAGGTCTGTTTTTAAAACATTTGCGGCTTTTAGTTATAAATCATATGCCGTGCGGCAATTAGTGATTGCTGGGCGCCAGGCATAAAAAAGCCCCGCCAGAGGGCGGGGCTTGAGCGTTTGCAGCGTCGTGCGGATCAGGCCACCAGGGCCTGACGGGTGCGCTCGATAACGGCCTGCAGCGGCTCGGCTTCGGAGTATTGCTCCGGGTACAGGCGCTCGCTGTGCCGGGCAATGCCGTGCTCGTTGACCAGGGTGAAGCTGAAGCCGCCTTTGCGCGACGCCAGGATCAAGCAGTTCAGAGGGGCAAATGCCTGGGAAAGGGTGCGAATGGCAGCCTGAGTATGAGTAGAGTGATTCATAGTTATTAGATGTTCCTGCAATAGACACGGTTTCGATCCGTGCACATATAAAACGTTCCAGTAACGCGAGCATTTAAGCCGGTGCGAAGAACCTGACTGGAACAGGGCAGCCAGTTTTGGGCGCATTTATCATGTGGCGCTGGGGCTGACTGGTAGGTACGTCAGAGGACAGGCAACAGCCAGGGTCGGGTTCAATGCCGCTGGGTGAAGATCCTGATCAATCTGCAGGTTGGTTCGGTCAGAGTAAGAAGTGATTTACCTGGGGAACCATCGAGTGGGCCGGTCCTGGTTTCAACAGGCCTGTCCGATGTGAGGGGGCAGGGCACTGTAAGGACTGCTTTGGCCAGAATTGACTTTCAGCTTGGTACTAACGGCGGCAAGACTACCGCAGTTTTTCGTTGCTGGCAAGCTTTTTGGCTTTTCGTCTGGCGAGCCGATCAGTATGTCGCGTTCCAGGCTGTCTGTGAAGGGCTAATTCGCCGGCTTTGCAGTGCAACAAGGCAGGGAACGTGCCAATTTCGTGCAGGGAAATACCTCGCTAAAGGGCGGTTGTGCACACTTGGGGCAGCCCTTGTTACAGCGCTGCAACAAGGCGGCAAGTGGCCGCCAATGACTTGGCCGTTGCCTTAAGTCAATGAAAAAAAACACTTATTTTAGCTGGTGAAAAAATCGACAGTTTGACTGAAAGCCCCATTCCATAGGGGTTTGCGGGGAGGTTTAGGGGGTTGTCCACCGAGTTATCCACAGCTTCTGTGGATTGTCCCGAGCGCTTGCTCTAGGACGGGCGTGCCAGCTTTTTGGCCGGTGTCCGACAATCCTTCGACAGTCTTCCGTCAGGGACAAAATACCCGTCCTGACGTCAAGAAAAAAACACTGAAATATTTTGAAAAAAGTGCAGAAAAGCACCGGGCCATTGTCAGAAAAATGGAGTAGAGTGGCGCGCCTCTCGAGTTGCCTCCGCTGTTTTTTATGAAGTTTCGCTCCAAAAAACTCGTTGCCCCCACTGCCCAGTCGCCTCTGCCCGAGCCCAAGCGCTTCTCCTTGAAAGTGGCCTTGTGGTTGCTCGACAGCCCGCGCCTGGGTGACAACCCCAACGTCAAGCACTTTGCCGGGCGCTTGCTCAAGCAGCCAGCGCGCCAGGGCGTGGTGGTGGCCCAGAGCCGCCTGGGGCAGATGCTCTGCCGTGATTGTGGCAATGCCCGCGACCGCCGGATCGGCCACGAACTGCTGCGCCAGGCGGCGCGCGCCGGTGATCGCCGGGCCCAGCTCGAGTACGGCCGGCTGTGCGCCTTGGGGCAACTGAACGAACCCGCCCAGGGCCGCTACTGGCTCGAACAGGCCGCTGCCCAGGGTTCGCAGGAGGCCTTGCGCCTGCTCAGGCAATTGCCTGAAGCCTGAATGCGGCGCGTGCGCCCAAGGCTGATAAGCTGAGCCGTTGATCGTTGGCCGAGGGAGATCGGGGTGGCTATGGCAGTGGATCTGACCAGCATTGTGCTGGGTATTGTGGTGGCGGCCGTGCCGTCGCTGGCGCTGGTGCTGCAGGTGCAACGGCGCCTGAGTGCGCGGCAGGCCGACGCGGCCTTGCTTGAGGAGCGCCTGAGCAGTGTGCAGCTGGCTCAGGAAGGCTTGCTCGCCCAGCTCGATGCCAGCCGCGACGAAATCAGCGACCTGAGCCAGGCCAATGCCGCCAAGCAGGCGACGCTGGCCGCTCAGGCCCGTGAGCTTGAATTGCTGCAGATCGATCGCGACGAAGCGCGCGATGCCGCCCATGCCTGGCAGCTCGAACGCGCCAGCCGCGAAGCCGAATTGCGTCGCCTGGACGCCCAGAGCGCAGCCCTGAGCGCCGAGCTGCGCGAACAGCAGGAAAGCCATCAGCAACGCCTCGACGACCTGCAGGGCTCGCGTGACGAGCTGCGGGCGCAGTTCGCCGAAATGGCCACGAAGATTTTCGATGAGCGCGAACAGCGCTTCGCCCAGACCAGCCAACAGCACCTGGGGCAGTTGCTCGACCCGCTCAAGGAGCGCATCCAGGCCTTTGAAAAGCGCGTCGAAGACAGCTATCAGCAAGAGGCCCGCGAGCGCTTCTCGCTGGCCAAGGAGCTTGAACGCCTGCAGCAGCTCAACCTGCGCCTGAGCGATGAGGCCACCAACCTGACCCAGGCACTCAAGGGCCAGAAGACCCAGGGCAACTGGGGCGAGCTGATTCTGGAGCGGGTGCTGGAGCACGCCGGGCTTGAGAAGGGCCGCGAGTACCAGACCCAGGTCAGCCTCAAGAGCGCCGACGGCGAGCGCTTTCAGCCCGACGTGCTGATCATGCTGCCGGGCGACAAACAGGTGGTGGTCGACTCCAAGGTCAGCCTCACCGCCTACCAGCAGTACGTTGGCGCCGACGACAGCGAGATTGCCCAGGCCGCGCTCAAGCAACACGTGCTGTCGCTGCGCAACCATGTCAAAGGCTTGTCCGGCAAGGACTACAACCGCCTCGAAGGCCTGCACAGCCTGGATTTCGTCCTGCTCTTCGTGCCTATCGAGGCGGCGTTTTCGGCCGCCTTGCAGGCAGAGCCGAACCTGTTCCAGGAAGCCTTCGACCGCCAGATCGTGATCGTCAGCCCGACCACCTTGCTGGCCACCTTGCGGGTTATCGACAGCCTCTGGAAGCAGGAGCGCCAGAGCCAGAACGCCCGGGAGATCGCCGAGCGTGCCGGTTGGCTGTACGACAAGTTCGTGCTGTTCATCCAGGACCTGGACGAGCTTGGCAGCCGCCTGCAGCAGGTCGACAAAGCCTATAGCGCGGCGCGCAACAAGCTCTGCGAAGGGCGCGGCAACCTGATCAGCCGCAGCGAACAGCTCAAGCTGCTCGGTGCCCGGGCCAGCAAGAGCCTGCCGGCCGACCTGCTCGAGCGCGCCATGAGCGAAGGCGACCCGCTGGCTGCCAGCGCCCTTACTGGACCAGGCTCAGATGCCGATTGAGCAGGGCGCGCAAGGCCGCCGGCTTGACCGGCTTGGCCAGGTAGTCGAGCCCTGCGGCATGCACCTGGGCGACCATCTCGCTGCGCCCGTCGGCGCTGATCACCACGCCGGGGACCGGCTCGCCCAGGCGTGTGCGTAACCAGGCCATCAGCTCGGTGCCGACCTCGCCGTCGTCAAGGTGGTAGTCCACCAGCGCCAGGTGCGGGCGCAGGCCGCTTGCCAGCAAGGCTTCACACTCGGCGCGATTGCGCGCGATGGATACCTGGCAGCCCCAGCGGCTGAGCAGGCTGTTCATGCCGATGAGGATGCTGTCTTCGTTGTCGACGCACAGCACCTGCAGGCCTGCCAATGGCTGCCCGGCCTGTTCGGCAGGGCTGGCCACCGGGGCCGCCGGCGCCGTGGCCAGCGGCACGCTGACGCGGAACACGCTGCCCTTGCCCGGCCACGACTGCACCTCAAGCGGATGGCCAAGCACCTTGCACAGGCCATCGGCGATCGCCAGGCCCAGGCCCAGGCCTTTTTCCGCGCGGGTCTGGTGGCTGTCCAGGCGTTTGAATTCCTCGAAGATCACCTGCAGCTTGTCGTCGGCGATGCCGCTGCCACGGTCCCAGACCTCCAGCCACAAGCGCCCCTGCTGGCGGCGCACGCCGAGCAGAATCGGGCTTTTGCCATAGCGGAAGGCGTTGGTGAGGAAGTTCTGCAGAATCCGGCGCAGCAGTTTCATGTCGCTCTGCACCCGCAGGCGGCTGCCGCGCAGGCGGAAATCCAGGCCTTGCTGCTGGGCCAGAACCTTGAATTCAGCGCCGAGGGTGTCGAACAGTTCGTTGAGGGCGAAGGGTTTGACGTCCGGGGTGATCTTGCCGTTTTCCAGGCGCGAGATGTCCAGCAGGTCGCTGATCAGCTCTTCGGCCGAACGCAGCGAGCTGTCCATGTGCTGGACCAGTTGCTGGGCATCGGCCGACAAGCCATCGCCCTGATGCGACAGCGCCGCCGAGAACAGCCGCGCGGCGTTCAGCGGCTGCATCAGGTCGTGGCTGACCGCTGCGAGGAAGCGGGTCTTGGACTGGTTGGCGGCCTCGGCGTGGCTCTTGGCTTCGCTCAGTGCCTGGTTCAGTTGCGACAGCTCGTGGGTGCGTTCGGCGACCCGTTGCTCAAGGCTTTCGTTGGCGCCCTTGAGCGCCTGTTCGGCTTCGCGGAACGGGGTGATGTCGGTAAAGCTCATGACAAAGCCGCCGCCGGGCATCGGGTTGCCGATCAGCTCGATCACCCGGCCGTTGGGGAACAAGCGCTCGGAGGTATGCGCACGGCCCTGGCGCATCCAGTGCAGGCGCCTGGCCACGTGCACCTGGGCCTCGCCCGGGCCGCACAGGCCGCGCTCGGCGTTGTAGCGGATAATGTCGGCAATCGGCCGGCCGACGCTGATCAGCCCGTCGGGGTAGTTGAACAGCTCCAGGTAGCGGCGGTTCCAGGCCACCAGGCGCAGCGACTGGTCGACCACGCTGATGCCCTGGCTGATGTTCTCGATTGCCCCTTGCAGCAGGGCGCGGTTGAACTGCAGCACTTCCGAGGCTTCGTCAGCGATGCGCACCACGTCCTCAAGCTGCATGTCGCGGCCTTCGATCGCGGCCTTGACCACTGCGCGGGTCGAGGAGGTGCCGAGCACGCCGGCGAGCAGGCGCTCGGTGTGTTCGATCCATTCGCCGTCGGCATTCTGGTTGGGGTTGAAACCCTTGCCCTGGCGATAGGCAAAACGGATGAAACTCTGCCGCGCGCGCTCTTCACCCACAAAGCGCGCAGCCAGGTGCAGCAGGTCGTCGATCTGCACCGCCAGCAGCGACCGGCTGCTGGGGCGGGCGCTGGTCTGCTGGCCGATGAAACGCCCGGCCTGCCAGTGCTCGGACACCCGTGTGCGCGAGAGGATCGACACCCAGGCGAACAGGGTGAAGTTACCCGCCAGCGACAGCACCACGCCTTGGGTCAGCGGCGTGATCGGCAGGTTCAGCGGGTTGCCATGCAGCCAGGCCAGGCCCGGGAACAGCTCCAGCGACCAGCCCAGGCTATGGGCGGCAATCGGCAGCACCAGGGTGTAGAACCACAGGAACACCCCGGCGGCCAGGCCTGCGAACACCCCGCGGCGGTTGGCCTGCTTCCAGTACAGGGCGCCAAGCATGGCCGGGGTCAGCTGGGTCACGGCGGCAAACGCCACCTGGCCGATGGTCGCAAGGCTTGCGGTAGAGCCGAGCAGGCGGTAGCTGACATAGGCCAGCAAAAGGATGACGACGATGGTCACCCGGCGTACCGAGAGCATCCAGTGGCGGAAGGCTTCGAACGGGCGCTCGGCGTTGTTGCGCCGCAGCAGCCAGGGCAGCAGCATGTCGTTGGAAACCATGGTCGACAGCGCCACGGCCTCGACAATGACCATGCCGGTGGCCGCCGACGCGCCGCCGATAAAGGCCAGCAGGGCCAGCGCCGGATGCGCCTCGGCCAGCGGCAGGCTGATCACGAAGGAGTCGGGCAGCACCGAGTCGGGCAGCAGCATCTGCCCGGCCAGAGCGATTGGTACCACGAACAGCGCGGCGAGGATCAGGTACATCGGGAACACCCAGCGCGCCAGGCGCAGGTCCTGGGGTTCGATGTTCTCCACCACGGTGACGTGGAACTGGCGCGGCAGGCAGATGATCGCCATCATCGCCACGCCGGTCTGCACGATCATCGACGGCCAGTTGATGGTTTCGTTCCAGAAGCCTTCCAGGCGTGGCGCCAGTTGCGCCTTGCTGAACAGGTCTTCGAAACCGTTGAACAGGCCGAAGGTGACGAAGGCGCCGACGGCGAGGAACGCCAGCAGCTTGACCAGCGATTCGAAGGCAATCGCCAGGACCATGCCGCGGTGGTGTTCGGTGACGTCCAGGCTACGGGTACCGAAGACAATCGAAAACAGTGCCAGCACCAGCGACACCACCAGCGCGGTGTCCTGCACACGGCTGCCAGTAGCATCGGCGCCTGCGCCGATCAGCAGGTTGACGCCAAGCACGATGCCCTTGAGCTGCAAGGCGATGTACGGCAGCACGCCGATCAGGCAGATCAGCGCCACCACCACCGCCAGGCTCTGGGATTTACCGTAGCGGGCGGCGATGAAGTCGGCGATCGAGGTGATGTTTTCCTGTTTGCTGATCAGCACCATCTTCTGCAGCACCCAGGGCGCGAACAGCAGCAGTAGCACAGGGCCCAGGTAGATCGGCAGGAACGCCCAGAGTTGTTCGGCGGCCTGGCCGACGGCGCCGAAGAAGGTCCAGCTGGTGCAGTACACCGCCAGCGACAGGCTGTACACCCAGGCACGCAGGCGCGGCGGCAGCGGTGTGCTGCGGCGGTCGCCGTAAAAGGCGATGGCGAACATGATGGCCATATAGGCCAGGGCGACCACGGCGATCAGCCCACTGGACAGCGACATGACAACTCCGAAACAAAAGGGTGATTCAGTCTGACAGCGAACCTCGATCAATCAGTCTGGCACGCCGCAAAGGCTTCGTCAGCGCCGACGATGGTCGCAGTGGCAGAGCGTCGCAGGGCCTTAGCCGGGCAAGGCCAGGTCAAGCAGGCTGTAGAGCTGTTCCAGGGTCGGCGGGGCTTCGGCGAACAAGGTGCGGTAGACGGTCGGTGCGACCAGCAGATCCAGCAGGCGTTCGATGTCTGGCAGGGCCTCGCCGCGCGCCTGGGCGCGGTCGAGGATGACCTGCAGTTGCCCGCGCAGGATGTTGGTGCAGTAACCCGGGCAGGCGCTGCTGAGCACGTCGCGCATCAGGTTGCGGCCTGGTTCGGAGGTGATTTCGTCGAGGTACTGTTCGGTCCAGGCGCGCAGGTCGGTACGCAGCTCGCCGGTGTCCAGCGGCGCCACGTCAGGCAGCACGCGTTCGACGGCGACATCGGCGAGCAGGGCGGCCAATTCGCCCCAGCGCCTATAGATAGTTGACGGGGTGACGCCGGCGCGAGCGGCAATTTGCGGCACGGTCAGGCTCGCGCGGTCCTGCTCCTTGAGCAGTTCGCGTACCGCCGCATGTACCGATGCCTGCACACGGGCGCTGCGCCCACCCGTGCGGATACCTTCTTTAATCGCCATCGGTCGACCTTAACACAAAGGGTTTGCGTTAAGGAATGAAGGCGAGCAGACTGCGCAAAAGCTAAATAATTGCTTTAGCGGAGTGCTGATCATGTTCATGTTGTTCAAAGCCCCGGCCTCACGGCGTTTTCGTCTGATGTTCCTGGCACTTGCCTTGCTCGGCTTTCTCGCCGCCTCGAGCACCCCGACGCCTTTGTATCACCTGTACCAGCAAGCCTGGCAGTTCTCGGCGGTAACCCTGACGCTGATTTTTGCGGTGTATGCCGTCAGCTTGCTGGCGGCGCTGCTGACAGTCGGTTCGCTGTCGGACTACCTGGGGCGGCGGCCACTGATCTTCACTGCATTGGTGCTGGAAAGCGTCTCCATGCTGTTGTTCCTGCAGGCCGACAGTGTCGGCTGGTTGATTGCTGCGCGCATTCTGCAAGGCTTCGCCACCGGCATGGCTACCAGCGTGCTGGGCGCTGCGTTGCTGGATATCGATCGCGAGCAGGGGCCGTTGGTCAACAGCCTGACGCCCTTGCTCGGCATGGCCAGCGGCGCCCTGGGTACCAGCCTGCTGGTGGAATTTGCGCCGTGGCCGCTGCGTTTGGCCTACTGGCTGTTGCTCGGCTTGTTCGTCACGCTGGCGTTGCTGGTGTGGCATCTGCCCGAGAGCGTCAGCCGCCAGCCCGGCGCCCTGGCATCCTTGCGTCCGGCCCTGCATGTACCGCCCCAGGCGCGGGCTGCAGTGCTGCGTATGCTGCCGGTGAACGTCGCCGGTTGGGCGCTGGGTGGGTTCTTCCTGTCGCTGGCGCCATCACTGGCGCGCGAGGCCACCGGGGCAACCTCGAATTTGGTGGGCGGCGGCCTGGTGGCGGCGTTGACGGTGACCGGCGCCGTGGCGATCTACCACCTGCGGCTGCGTCCGGCCGGGCAGATCCTGCGCCTGGGCACAGGGGTGTTGCCGGTCGGGATGCTGTTGATCCTGCTGGCGTTGCATCGCGGTGAGCTGGGGCTGTTTTTCCTCGCCACTGTAGTCACCGGCATCGGCTTTGGCGCCAGCTTCCTTGGAGCGTTGCGTAGCATCATGCCGCTGGCCGAGGCCCACGAACGCGCCGGGCTGATGGCGACGTTCTATGTGCTGAGCTACCTGGCGTTCTGCGTGCCGGCCATGCTGGCCGGGTGGATGGTGCGCAGCTTCGGCCTGGTGCCGACCGGCGAGGTGTATGCCTTGGCGGTGATCATTTTGTGCGCCGTTGCGGCGGTTCTGAGTTTGCCGCTGCGGGCTTTGTCCCGCGGCTGACTGTACTGGCCTCATCGCGGGGCAAGTCGGGTCGCCGCACCGCCGCTCCCACTGGTTCATCGTAGACCCCGCGATGCTTTAATTCGGCGCTCGCCGGGCCCCCAGGTAATAGAACAGCGCCGCCAGCAACACCGAAAGAATCAGCAGGTAAAAGGTCGCCACCGGCACCAGGTGCGCGAGGGCAAAGCCGCAGATCACCGGGCCCAGCGCCGCGCCGAGGTTGGACAGGTTTTGCGCGCCGTAATACACGCCGCGCAGATGTTCCGGGGCGATGCTGTCGATGAACATGTACTCGGCGGGGATGACGATGATCTCGCCAAGGGTGAACACCAGCATCGCCAGGCACCAGGCCAGCAGCGTTTGCGCCAGCGAGAAACCCAGCAGGCCAACCAGAAACAGCGCCATGCCGGCCATCAGCCAGGGCATCAACTGGCGGCTGCTGATGCGCCGGCCAATCACGTACTGCAGGGCAATTACCGTGACCGCGTTGGTGGCCACCAGGTAGCTGATGTAGCGCGCCGCCTCGCTGGCGCTGCTGGTCACCACCAGGTACTGCGACAGGTAGGCGGTGAACTGGCCGAACACCACCGCGCTCAAGGCGCCACCGAGGGTGAAGCAGATCAGCCGGCGATCTTTGACCAGTTGCCCGCCAACGCTAAAGAAACCGGCCTGTTCGCCGCCTTCGACCCGCGCCCGCGCCGCGCGCTCGCCCCAGCGCTGGTAGCTCAGGCACATGGCCAGGCCCAGCAGCGCCGAGAGCAGGAACGGCAGGTGATCGTCCAGCAGCACCAGCGCCACGCCGACGAAGGGCCCGACCGCGTAGGCGACGTTGCTCAGGGTGTACTTGATCGAGAACACCTCGCTGCGTTCTTCCAGCGGCAGCAGTGCACAGAAGCCGGCTTTGGCGGCGATGTCCACCACCGCCAGGGCCAGGTTGATCAGCACCAGGCAGGTGAAGAACAGGCTCAGTTCGCGGCTGACCACCGCACCGACAAAGGCCAAAGTAAAGGTCAGGGTCGCGGCGATGATCACCGTGTAGCTGCGCAGGGTGTCGATCAGGTAGCCGCCATACAGGCTCAGCAACGAGGCGACTATCAGCGCACCGCCGATCATCAGGCCGATGCCGCTGATATCCAGGGCGAAGTTCTGCGCCAGGTAGACCACCAGGTAGGGCAGGGTGATTGCACGGGCGAGGGTGAGGATGAAGGTAGTTGCCAGCAGCAGGCGTACCTGCGCCGAGTAACCTTTGATAGCGGTGAGCATTGAGTGACCACGTCCTTGTTGTTATCGCTGCCGAGCATACGCCGCGGGCAGTGAAATCTGTATATCTGTAAAACCGATAACAGATAGAGAAAATACCCGTTATATAGATATATTTTCCCGGCCTAAGATGGATACAACCTCACCGGAGGACAGGAGAATCCATCATGTCTTGCAGCCAAACCCGCACCTCGCCGTTACGCCCGCTGAGCCAGCTGGCGCACCCGCGTGAAGTGATCCGTCAGTTCACCCCCAACTGGTTCGCCGCGACCATGGGCACCGGCGTGCTCGCCCTGGCCCTGGCACAGGTCGATGTACCCGGCCTGCGTGGCCTGGCCGAATCGCTGTGGTTGTTGACCATCGGCCTGTTCGTGCTGTTTACCCTGCTGTACACCGCGCGTTGGGTCATGTTCTTCGATGAAGCGCGGCGGATTTTCGCCCATTCCACCGTATCGATGTTCTTCGGCACCATCCCCATGGGCCTGGCGACCATCCTCAACGGCTGCCTGGTGTTCGGCATCAATCGCTGGGGCGAAGGGATCCTGCCGTGGGTCGAAGCGCTGTGGTGGTTCGACGTCGGCCTGGCGCTGCTGTGCGGGGTGGCCATTCCCTACCTGATGTTCACCCGCCAGGAACACAGCATCGACCAGATGACCGCGGTGTGGTTGCTGCCGGTGGTGGCCGCGGAAGTCGCCGCTGCCAGCGGCGGCCTGCTGGCGCCGCACCTGGTGGATGCCCATGCGCAGTTCCAGGTGCTGATCACCAGCTACGTGCTGTGGGCGGTGTCGTTGCCGGTGGCGTTCAGCATCCTCACCATCCTCATGCTGCGCATGGCCCTGCACAAATTGCCGCATGCCAACATGGCCGCATCGAGCTGGCTGGCCTTGGGGCCGATCGGTACCGGTGCGCTGGGCATGCTGCTGCTGGGCGCCGATGCCCCGGCGATTTTCGCTGCCAACGGCCTCGGCAGCCTGGGTGAAATCGCCCGTGGCCTGGGCCTGATCGCCGGTATCGTGCTGTGGGGCGCCGGGCTCTGGTGGTTGCTGACCGCCGTGCTGATCACCCTGCGCTACATCCGCCATGGCATGCCGTTCAACCTCGGCTGGTGGGGCTTTACCTTCCCGCTCGGGGTGTACACCCTGGCCACCCTGAAGCTGGCGGCCTGGCTGGGCCTCGGTTTCTTCCTGCACATGGGCATGCTGCTGGTGCTGGCGCTGGCGGCAATGTGGTTGCTGGTCACGGCCCTGACCCTGCGTGGCGCCTGGCGCGGTGAGCTGTTTGTATCGCCGTGCATTGCCGGGCTGAACAAGTAGATTGCATTTACCTGAGTGTTTGTGGCTTTGTGCGGCCTGCGCGTATCCAATAACAAAGCCCCACTCAGGTACACGGACGATGAGTCAATCTTCACAATTCAGCCTGCTTGGCAAACGGCGCTTCTTGCCGTTCTTCGTCACCCAGTCGCTGGGTGCGTTCAATGACAACCTGTTCAAGCAGTCGGTCATCCTGCTGTTTCTCTACAAAATCGCCAGCTCCCATGGCCAGGACACTGCCATCTGGGTCAATGCCTGTGCCTTGATGTTCATCCTGCCGTTCTTCCTGTTCTCGGCGCTGGCCGGGCAGTTTGGCGAGAAGTACGCCAAGGACGCTTTGATCCGCGTGATCAAGCTGGCCGAGATCGCCATCATGGCGGTCGGCGCCATCGGCATCTTGAACCAGATTCCGGGGCTGATGCTCCTGGCGTTGTTCGGCATGGGCACCCACTCGGCGCTGTTCGGCCCGGTGAAGTACTCGATCATGCCCCAGGCCTTGCGCGAAGAAGAGCTGGTCGGCGGCAATGGCCTGGTGGAAATGGGCACCTTCCTGGCCATCCTGGCCGGCACCATTTGTGCCGGGGTGCTGATGTCCAGCGCCCATTACGGTGTCTGGGCGTCGTCGGCAGTGCTGCTGGTGGCGGTGCTCGGCTACCTGTCCAGCCGCGCCATCCCGCGCGCCGCTGCGTCCACGCCGGCGCTGAAAATCAACTGGAACATCGCCAGCCAGACGATCGCCACCTTGCGCATGGGCCTCAAGCAGACGCCAGCGGTGTCGCGCTCGATCGTCGGCAACTCGTGGTTCTGGTTCGTCGGTGCGGTGTACCTGACGCAAATTCCCGGTTACGCCCAGCAATGGCTGCATGGCGACGAGACCGTGGTGACTCTGATCCTGACCCTGTTCTCGGTGGGCATCGCTGTCGGCTCGCTGCTGTGCGAGCGCATGAGCGGGCACAAGGTGGAAATCGGCCTGGTGCCGTTCGGCTCCTTTGGCCTGAGCCTGTTCGGCCTGCTCTGGTGGTGGCACTCCGGTGAGATCCAGCCGGCGGCCGCGCCGTATGACTGGCTGGCGGTGCTGGGCATTGGCCAGGCCTGGTGGGTGCTGGGGTCGATTCTCGGCCTGGGTGTGTTCGGTGGCTTCTATATCGTGCCGCTGTATGCGCTGATCCAGTCGCGCACCCCCGAGGATCAACGCTCGCGGGTGATTGCCGCCAACAACATCCTCAACGCGCTGTTCATGGTGGTCTCGGCGGTCTTCAGCGTGGTGCTGCTGAGTGTCCTCAAGCTGAGCATCCCGCAGTTGTTCCTGGTGGTGTCGCTGCTCAATATTGCGGTGAACTTCTACATCTTCCGCATCGTGCCCGAATTCACCATGCGCTTCATGATCTGGCTGCTCAGCCATTCCATGTACCGCGTCGAGCACCGCGACCTGCAGCAGATTCCGGACCAGGGTGCAGCGCTGCTGGTGTGCAACCATGTGTCGTTCGTCGATGCGTTGCTGATCGGTGGCGCGGTGCGCCGGCCGATCCGCTTCGTCATGTACTACAAGATCTACCGCTTGCCGGTACTCAACTTCATTTTCCGCACCGCCGGGGCGATCCCGATTGCCGGGCGCAATGAAGATGCCGAGACCTACGAGCGGGCCTTCAAGCAGATTGCCGCGTACCTGGCCGATGGCGAGCTGGTGTGTATCTTCCCTGAAGGCAAGCTGACCAGTGACGGTGAAATCGACGAGTTCAAGGGCGGCCTGCGGCGGATCATCGAGCAGACGCCGGTGCCGGTGATCCCGATGGCATTGCAGGGCTTGTGGGGGAGTTTCTTCAGCCGCGATCCGGCCAAGGGTTTCTTTCGCCGCTTGTGGTCGCGGGTGACCCTGGTGGCCGGTTCTGCCGTCCCGGTGGAAGCGGCAGAGCCGGCGTTGTTGCGTGAGCGGGTCAGCGCCTTGCGCGGCGACTCACGCTGACAGGGCAGGGCGGGGTCAGCTGGCGCTGACCTTGAGCCCGACCAGGCCACAGATGATCAGCGCCACGCTGACCAGGCGCACCAGGGCCATGGATTCGCCGAACAGGATGATCCCGGCGATCACCGTGCCGACGGCGCCGACCCCGGTCCAGATGGCATAGGCGGTGCCCAGCGGCAATTCCTTCATGGCCAGGCCCAGCAGGCCGAGGCTGATGACCATGGCGCCGACGGTGAGTACGGTGGGTAGCGGGCGGGAAAAGCCGTCGGTGTATTTCAGGCCGACAGCCCAGCCGACTTCGAACAGGCCGGCGAAAAACAGGATGATCCAGGACATGCAGAGTCTCCATCAAGTGATGGGGCCGTCCCCGGAATGGTCACGCGGTGCGTCGTGAGGCCGTCCTCACAGGGGGCATAAGCTATCAGCTGCAAGCGACAAGCTGCAAGCAAAGGCAGCGCGGGTGGCTGTTGCTCTCTCTTGCAGCTTGAAGCTTGAAGCTTAAAGTCAGATCCCCTGTGGGATCTCTTCCCCGCCCAATGCCTCGAACAGCGCCGGCAGGAACTCGCCAAAGGTCAGCATCATCAGGGTGAAGCTGGCATCGAGCTGGCCCAGGGCCTCGTCGCCGCCGTCTTCTTCGGCCTGGTCCTGCAGCAGTTCTTCAAAGCGCAGGCGCTTGATGACCATCTTGTCGTCGAGCACGAACGACAGTTTGTCCTGCCAGGCCAGCGACAGTTGCGTGACCACCTTGCCGGTACCCAGGTGCAGCTGGATCTCGTCGCTGGTCAAGTCCTGGCGCTTGCAGCGGACGATGCCGCCGTCTTCATGGGTGTCGCGCAGCTCGCACTCGTCCAGTACATAGAAGTCCGGCGCCGCTTGCTGGGTTTTGACCCAGTCGGTCATGGTCGCGCTCGGGGCGATCTTGACGGTCACCGGGCGCACCGGCAGCGAGCCGATCACTTCACGCAGGGTCGACAGCAGGTCTTCGGCACGCTTGGCGCTGGCCGAGTTGACCAGGATCAGGCCTTGCTTGGGGGCGATGGCGGCGAAGATCATCGAGCGGCGGATAAAGGCACGCGGCAGGAAGGCCTGGATGATCTCGTCCTTGATCTGGTCACGCTCCTTCTTATAGACCTTGCGCATCTGCTCGGCTTCGATCTCGTCGATCTTCTCTTTAACCGCATCGCGCACGACGCTGCCGGGCAAAATGCGTTCTTCTTTACGCGCGGCGATCAGCAGGAAGTCACCGCTGACATGCACCAGGGGCGCGTCTTCACCTTTGCCGAACGGGGCGACGAAGCCGTACGTGGTCAACTCCTGGCTGGCGCAGGGGCGAGCCGGCTTGCTGGCCAGAGCGGTTTCCAGTGCCTCGGGGTCGAACGGGATGTCCTGGGTCAGGCGGTAGGTCAGCAGGTTTTTGAACCACATGGGGTGAATCTCTCCTCAACACATAAGGAGGGCATTAAACTCCGAGCGGGCGCTTCAGGCCAAGCACCGCTAAGTCTTTGGAACGCCTGAAAAATTTTTTTAAAAAAGTGCTTGCCAGAGTGTTCGGTGCTCCGTAGAATGCGCGCCACACCGAGACGAAGGGTGATTAGCTCAGCTGGGAGAGCATCTGCCTTACAAGCAGAGGGTCGGCGGTTCGATCCCGTCATCACCCACCACTTCTCAGTGTATCGCGCAGCGGTAGTTCAGTCGGTTAGAATACCGGCCTGTCACGCCGGGGGTCGCGGGTTCGAGTCCCGTCCGCTGCGCCATATTTAGCTTCAGGGCCCACTGAACACCCTGAAGCCACAAAGAAAGCGACCTTAGGGTCGCTTTTTTTGTTTCTGGAATTCGTCCAGAATCCACCAGTACGCTGGGACGCTACTGTTTTTCTCCGTGCCAGCCCCACTTCTGAGCAAGAGATCACACATGCAGGATGCAAGCACCTCCCCGGCGCCAATGCTGGGTATCGACCTGGGTACCACCAACAGCCTGGTGGCGGTCTGGCAGGACGGCCGGGCACAACTGATCCCCAACGCCCTGGGCGACGTGCTCACGCCTTCAGTGGTCAGCCTCGACGAAGACGGCAGCATCCTGGTTGGCAAGGCCGCGCGTTCACGACTGACCACCCACCCGCAACGCACGGCTGCTGCCTTCAAGCGTTTCATGGGCAGCGAAAAAAAGATCAGCCTCGGTGAGCAGGCCTTCAGCCCGGAAGAGCTCTCGGCGCTGGTGCTCGGTGCGCTCAAGGCCGATGCCGAAGCCTTCCTCGGCTGCCCGATCAGCGAAGCGGTGATTTCCGTACCGGCCTATTTCAGCGACGAGCAGCGCAAGCGCACCAGCTTTGCCGCCGAGCTTGCCGGGCTGAAAGTCCAGCGCCTGATCAACGAACCGACCGCCGCGGCCATGGCCTACGGCCTGCACGAGCAGAAGTTCGAACGCACGCTGATTTTCGACCTCGGTGGCGGTACCTTCGACGTCACGGTGCTGGAATACGCGCTGCCGTTGATCGAGGTGTATGCCTCGACCGGCGACAACTTCCTCGGTGGCGAAGACTTTACCGGCGCTTTGCTTCAGGCCTGCCTGCAAGACTGGCAGCTCAAGCCGACGATGCTCGCGCCCCAGGCCCTGGCCAGCCTTGCCGACGCCATCGAGCAGCTCAAGTGCAAGCTGGGCGAAGGCGAGCAGCACCTGAGCTGGAACGGTGATGGCGTCAGCCGCCAGTGGCTGCTGGATGAAGCCCGCGCGCAGAAGATCTGGGCGCCGTTGCTGGCGCGGATTCGCGCGCCGATCGAGCAGGCCCTGCGCGATGCGCGGCTGCGTGCCAGTGACCTCGACAGCCTGGTGCTGGTCGGCGGCGCCACGCGCATGCCGGTGGTCCAGCAGATGGTCTCGACCCTGTTTGGCCGCCTGCCTTACCGCCACCTCGACCCGGACACCATCGTTGCCCTCGGTGCTGCCACCCAGGCGGCATGCAAGGCGCGCGATTCGGCGATCGAAGAGCTGATCCTCACCGATGTCTGCCCCTACACCCTGGGAATTGCGGCAATGGATGGCGACTACCAGACCGAGATATTTGCGCCGATCATCGACCGCAATACGGTGATCCCGACCTCACGGATCAAGCCGTTCTACAGCACCCATGTTGAGCAAAAAGCCATCAGCATCCGTGTCTACCAAGGTGAACGGCCGTGGGTCGAAGACAACATCTTTGTCGACGCCTTCACGATCCCGCTGACCCCCAACGGCAAGATCCAGCGCCTGGACGTGCGCTTCAGCTATGACATCAACGGCCTGCTGGAAGTCGATGTGACCTTGCCGCAGACGCGCGAGCAATTCAGCCACGTGATCGATCGCAGCCCCACCGGGCTTGACGACGAGGCGCGCCAGGCCAGCCATGAGCGCCTGGCCGGGCTGAAGATCCACCCGCGCGACGCCTTGCCCAACCGCACCTTGCTGGCCCGCCTGGAGCGGGCCTGGGCGCAGAGCCTGGGGCCTGAGCGCGATGCGATCGGCGACAGGCTCAAAGAGTTCAGCGCGATCCTGGCCGGTCAGGAGTCGAGCGAGATCGCCGGGGCCCGCCAGCGCCTGATCGAGGCGCTGGACGACATGCGTTACTGACCGTTGAGCCGCCGCAAGGCGGCCTGCAGGCCACCCTCCAAGGTGTCCTGCGGCTGATTGCCGGGCGGCACGCCGTAGCGGTTGGGCAGCGGTTCGCCCGGTAGCAGCAACAGCACCAGCGGCAAGAACTGCAGGAACGGGATCAGCATCACGAAGATGATCATCATCGGGATGCCCCGGCCAATGTCGTGCAGGCGGCGCAGCGTGGCGCTGCCAAGCACACCGACGAACAGCAGGCCGAAGAATATCTGCTCGATCGCGCTGCCGGCCATCAAGGTCAGGATCGGCCCGAGAAGGACACTCACGGCCACCTGCACACCATAACCCTTGCGGCCCAGGCGGCTGCCCAGTTTCCACAGGTGCGAGGCCGGTACCGGCTGGCTGCCGGAGTTTTCCAGCAGCAGGCGTTCGGACCACGACAGCAAGGCGGTGATCGCTGCGCGAATGCCGGCGTCCATGCCCGGGTAATCCTTGCCGCGCTGCAGCTCTTTGAGCACTTTGGCCCGCGGTACCCCGGCGCGGCCGTAGCGGGCCAGGTCCTTGAGGCTGTCGAGCATGCTGTAGAACAGCGTGCTGTTGATCAGTTCGTCTTCTTCCAGCACCTTGCGTGGCGGGCGCACCGGCTCGCCCTTGATTAGGCCGTTGCGAAACGGCTCGAACCAGTCATCCGGGCAGGTCAAGGTAGAGATGCGTCGCAGCAGGCTGCCATGCTGTTCGGCGTTCAGGGTCGGGTCGTGATAGAGGACGGCGCATAGCACCATCATGCCCAGCACGTCTTCATCAAAGGCGCGCGGGTCGTTCTCAAGGCAGGCGTAGAGTTTCAGGTTGCTGGGCAGCTTGGCGCTGTCCAGGGCTTGTTGCACCGTCGACAGGCGCTGGCCGATAAAGCACTGCAGCGGATCGTTGTCATCCAGCCAGCCGAGCAGGCCATCGACATTGCCTTGCTGGCTTTGCAGGCGCAGCAACAGTTGCTGCAGGCGGGCGAACGGATGCTCCGCCGGGTAGGGCAGGCTGGCCAGCAACTGCGCCGGCACCATCGCCAGCCAACGCTCGGGCTGTTCGACCAGGGCAAGCATGAACAGGTTCTGCCGGTGCCAGGTCCACAGGCCGTCGTCGGCAGGCGGGCGTGGCAGTTCGATGCCGGCTTCGGCGAGGTCGGACAGCAGCTGCAGGGCAAAAGGCGTCGGCATCAGGTTGGCCGGCTTGATCAGCGCGGTCAGCTTCGGTAGGGTCGCGGCCGGGTAGCTGCGCATGCGCCGCAGCCAGTCGCGGGCGACTGTCTGGCATGGGCCTTCCTGCAGCACCTCGGGCAGTTGCGGTTGCGCCGCCGGGCTGTTGATAAAGGCGGTCAGGGCCAGGGCCAGCGGTGACTGCTCGAGCCAGCGCAACTGCTGTTCGGCCTGGTACTTGAAGCCTTCGATAATCAGCTGGTCGAGCGGATCGTCGCCCAGCGGCTCGGCCATGATCTGTCGCAGCAGGCCACTGTCACCGCGGTGCAGGGCCCACGCGTGGCGGTACAGGCGCTGCAGCTGGCGATCCAGTTGGTCGTCGAGCAGCCAGGCCAGCAGCGGCAGTTCGTCCTTGCCGTCCAGGCGCCACTTGATGAACTCGCCGGCGATACCTTCCTGCTCGTCACGGGCGGCGTCGAACCAGCGCGTCAGGGTTTCCGGGCGCTGCGACGGGCTGCCCCAGATCTGTGCCGGATCGTTGAGGTCTTGCGGCCATTCATACACCGGCTCCAGGCGGTCGAGGGCCTGGATCAACAGCGCCAAGCGCTGCGGTTGATGCTTGGCGCACAGGTTGAGCAGCCAGCGTGCGGCTTCCGGATGCTGGTGCTCGCGCCACAGGCGGGTCCAGCACTGGCGGGCGAGTTCTTCCTGGCCGGTGTCGCTGGCCTGGCAGGCGAGCAGGTACAGCAGGTCGATATCGTCCGGCGCCTGGCGTTGCTGCTCGGCGATCAGGGCAAAGAAGCTGCTGCTGCCGATGCCGGCCTGGCACAGCTTGACCAGCAGGCGCTGGATATAGGCCGGGTCATCCGGGAACGGCTGGCAGGTGTGCAGGCTGACGAAGCTTTCGAACTCGAACAGCGGCCGGGTGTGGTAGAGGAAATCCAGGTTCCGGGCATACCACAGGGTTTCGACTTGCACTGGCATCGACCAGTGCTTCATCAAGCTGGTGTCGAACGGGTCCGGTTCGCTGATGCGCTCGAGGAATTCGTCAGCCTGGCGCGGATCTTCCAGGCGCAGCACTTCGTTTTCCCAGCCCAGGTGCCGGGCCATCAGTTGCACGCAGGCGTGCGACAACGGCCCGGTTTCCATCAGCCGGTACAGCAAGTGCCAGCTGACCTGCTCCTGGTCACCCAGGGTCAGGCCGCTGAAACCATCGATGAAGGCCTGCCAGGCCGGGGGATCGAAGCGGCGGGCAGGGTCGCCGAGCAACTTGGAAAAGTCGCTCATGGTCTGTTCGATCAGGGCATTGCGCACCGGCGCCGAATCGTCGTGCTGTGCATCCTCAGCGGCCTCATCCGGCTCGTCGCGGGCCAGGCGCAGGGCGTGCTCGTAAGCCTCGCGCAAGGCCTGGAAACCCTGCGGGTCGGTTTCCGGGTGGTGCTGCGGCAGCAGTGCGCGGTAGGCGCCGCGGATGACATCGGGATCGTTGGTCGGCTCGATGCCCAGGTGAATCCAGCAACTCATGACCAGCCTCCTTGCAGGGTGTCAGGGCGTTCCGGCAGGTTCAGCGGCAGGTCCCAGGGGATGCTGGCGAAAAAGCCCAGGGCGTCGTGGCTCAGGTTCATCATGATGCAGCGGTTCCAGTGTTCGCTGCCCTGGCGCTCCAGGCATTGCGCCAGTTCTTCGTCGCTGGCGCTGGAGCAGTTCCACAGCGCCTTGCCGAACAGGTAGCCGGCCAGGTAGCGGTCCCAGCCGTTGTAGTAGTGGCGGGCGCGCACGGCCAGGCGGCCTTGCAGATAGTGGCTTTCATGAATGCTCAGGTAGCCTTTGCGCAACCCGGCACGCAGCAGGTAGCCCATGCGTCCCAGGTCCCAGGCGCGCACACCACCCTGGCCGCAGTCGCCGAGGGTGCGCCGGGCGAATTCGTACTGGATGCGCTGGCGCGGGGTCAGCGCTTCGAGCACCTGCGGCCATTCGCTGGGCAGGCAGCGGGCGGCTTGCCAATAGGCGTCCTTGAGCTCCAGGGCATGGCCGGTGTCGGCCATGCTGAGCATGTTCAGCAGCTCCTGGCGATTGTGGATGCCCCACCACTTCTTGAGGTCGGTCTCGTCTTCGTCGTAAGTCTCGAAGTAGGTCGCGGCGGTGTAGCTGGCGCCGTTGAGGGCGGCCATGGGGGCGGAAAGGGCGTACAGCCAGTGCTGCTCGATTTCTTCCATGAAAAAGCTCCGGGGCCGGTAGGAAAATGTGCGGGTGCCGGCCGTAATGGCGCGGATTGTAGAGAGCCGCGCGGTGCGCGGCAAACTGACTTAAGCGTGGACCAGCATGGCGCGCTCTTCTTCGCGCAGGGTCAGCACTTCGAAACCTTCGGCGGTGACGGCGATGGTGTGCTCCCATTGCGCGGACAGGCTGCGGTCGCGGGTGATCACCGTCCAGCCGTCCTTGAGCGTGCGCACCCCGCGCCCGCCCTGGTTGATCATCGGTTCGATGGTAAACACCATCCCCGGCTTGAGCTGCAGGCCGCTGCCCTTGTGCCCGTAATGCAGAACCTCGGGCGCCTCGTGCATCTGCCGGCCGATGCCGTGGCCGCAGTATTCGCGCACCACGTTGTAGCCCGCTGCCTCGGCATGGCGCTGGATGGCGTGGCCGATATCGCCCAGGGTCGCGCCCGGACGCACCTGGCGAATGCCTTGCCAGAGCGCGGCATAGGTGGTGTCGACCAGTCGCTGGGCGGCTGCATCGATCTGCCCCAGGCAGTACATCTTCGACGAGTCGGCAATGTAGCCGCCTTGTTCCAGGGTAATGTCGACGTTGACGATCGAGCCGGCCTTGAGCACCTCATCGGCATGCGGCACGCCGTGGCACACCACATGGTCGACCGAGGTATTGAGCGAATAGGCAAAACCGTACTGGCCCTTGCTCGCCGGGCGCGCCTTGAGCACATCGACGATAAAGGCCTCGGCCCGGTCGTTGATCTGCAGGGTGCTGACCCCGGGAGCAATGAAGCTGTCGAGGTGGGCGAACACCTGGCTGAGCAATTGCCCGGCATTGCGCATCAGGGCCAGTTGTTCGGCGTTTTTCAAAACCACTTGGTTCATGGGAGGAGGTTTTTCATCTCTCGGAATGTCTGCCCATGATAAGGCCTGGCCCGCTGGCTGTGCCATCCGATGGTGCAGGCCGGCCCAATGCAGTGCGGCCGGGCAGGCGCCCTGAACGCCTGAACCGCGCCGCACAAGGCGCTGCCAATTGTGGCGCGACCCTTGCTACAGCCTGAGCATCCGGCAATCAACGCAGATTGCCCCGTTCACGACAAAGGCGCCGTGTTGCCCCCGCTTGTTCATTCAGGCCGGGGCAGCAGGGCGCCTTTTTGTTTGCGCAATCAGGAGGTAGGCCGATGAGCAGCACCAGCGTGCGCAGCGTGTGCCCGTATTGTGGCGTCGGTTGTGGCATCGTCATGAACGTCGAAGGCGGGCGGGTGACCAAGATCAGTGGCGACAAACAGCACCCCAGCAACTTTGGCCGCCTGTGCACCAAGGGCCTCACCGCCCATCAACCGTTGAGTGCGTCCGGGCGCACGACGCATGCCTATGTGCGCGAGCAGCGCCAGCGCGACCCGGTGCAGCGCGCCATCGACACCGCTATAGAACAGGCGGCCCGGCGCCTGCGGGCGATCATTGATAAGTATGGCCCGGACGCCCTGGGCTTTTATGTCTCCGGGCAGATGTCGCTGGAGGCCCAGTACCTGATCAACAAACTGGCCAAGGGCTTTGTCCGCAGCCGCCATATCGAGTCCAACTCGCGCCTGTGCATGGCCAGCGCCAGCAGCGGCTACAAGCTGTCGCTGGGCGCCGACGGGCCGCCCGGCAGCTACCAGGATTTCGACCGCGCCGAGGTGTTCCTGGTGATCGGCGCGAACATGGCCGATTGTCACCCGATCCTGTTTTTGCGCCTGCTCGACCGGCTCAAGGCCGGGGCCCGGTTGATCGTCGTTGACCCGCGGCGCAGCGCCACCGCCGACAAGGCCGATTTGTTCCTGCAGATCAAACCGGGCAGCGACCTGGCGCTGCTCAACGGCCTGCTCTACCTGCTGCTGGAAAACGGCCAGTGCGACGCCGAGTTCATCCAGCGCTACACCGAAGGCTGGGAGGACATGCCGGCCTTTTTGCAGGACTACACACCTGAGCGAGTTGCCGCCCTCACCGGGCTGAGCGAGGCCGATATCCGCCAGGCCGCCAAGTGGATCGGCCAGGCCCCGGAGTGGATGAGTTGCTGGACCATGGGCCTGAACCAGAGCATCCATGGCACCTGGCACAGCAACGCCCTGTGCAACCTGCACCTGGCCACTGGTGCTATCTGTCGGCCGGGCAGCGGGCCGTTCTCGCTGACCGGCCAGCCCAACGCCATGGGCGGGCGAGAAATGGGCTATATGGGCCCGGGCTTGCCGGGGCAGCGTTCGGCATTGGTCGATCGCGATCGCGCCTTTGTCGAGCAACTGTGGCAGATCCCCGCTGGCAGCCTGCGCAGCGAAGCCGGTGACGGCACGGTGGCGCTGTTCGAAAACCTCGCCGCCGGGCAGGTCAAGGCCTGCTGGATCATCTGCAGCAACCCGGTGGCCAGCGTCGCCAATCGCCAGCAGGTGATCGAAGGGTTGCAGGCGGCTGAGCTGGTGATCACCCAGGACGCCTTTCTCGACACCGAGACCAACCGTTACGCCGATATCCTCTTGCCCGCCGCGCTGTGGGCCGAAGGCGAGGGGGTTATGGTCAATTCCGAGCGCAACCTGACCTTGATGAACCAGGCCGTCGAGGCGCCGGGCGAGAGCCTGCCCGACTGGCAGATCATCGCCCGAATCGCTTGCGCCATGGGTTACGCCGAGGCCTTCAGTTACGCCAATGCCGAAGCGGTGTTCGACGAGCTGCGCCAGGCCTGGAACCCGGCCACCGGTTACGATGTGCGCGGCGTCAGCTACGCCGGTTTGCGTGAGGCGCCGCGGCAGTGGCCGTGTGAGCCTGGGCGCAACAATGACCGCAGCCCGTTGCGCTATCGCAACGACGGCGTCAGCCAGGCCCTGCGCCACGACGGCCAAGGCGAAGTACCGGCCATTGCCTTCCCCACTCGCAGCGGCAAGGCACGCTTTTTCGCCCGGCCCTGGCTGCCCGCCGCCGAGCTGCCGGACGCCGACTTTCCGCTGGTGCTCAACACTGGTCGGGTCCAGCACCAGTGGCACACCCTGACCAAGACCGGCAAGGTGGCGGCGCTGAACAAGCTCGACCCCGGGCCGTTCGTAGAGATTCACCCGGATGATGCCGAGCGCCTGGGCATCGCTGACAAGGATCAGGTGCAGATCCGCTCCCGACGCGGGCAGGCGCTGCTGCCGGCACGGATTACCGCTCGGGTGCTGCCGGGCAACTGCTTTGCGCCGTTTCACTGGAACGACGTTTATGGCGAGAACCTGGCGATCAATGCCGTCACCAGCGACGCGGTCGATCCGCTGTCGCTGCAACCGGCCTTCAAGTACTGCGCGGTGGCCCTGAGCCGGGTTGCCGGCGAGCGCATCAACGCCACCCAGATCGATCGTCAAACCATGGCAGTGCAGGACCAGCACCTGCTGCTCTGGGCTTCGCAGACCGGCAACAGTCAGGCCCTGGCCGAGCAGTGCGCCGCACGCCTGCGCCAGGTCGGCTTGCCGGTGCAGTTGAGTTGCATGCAAGACCTGGCCCTGGAGCAACTGGACCGCCCCGCCAGCCTGCTGCTGATCGCCAGTACCTTCGGCGACGGCGATGCGCCGGACAGCGGCGCGGCGTTCTGGCGCGGCCTGCATGGCGAGCATGCCCAACGCTGCGTCGGCGTGCCTTATGCGGTACTGGCCCTGGGGGATTCCAGCTACGAGCAGTTCTGCGGCTTTGGTCGTAAGCTCGATCAGCGCCTGGCCGAACTGGGCGCCAAGCGCTTGCTGGAACGGGTCGATTGCGAGGGCGATTTGCATGAATCGACGGGGCAATGGCTGCAGGCACTGCTGGGCAAACTGGGCCACGGCGAACTGCTGCTCGAAGCGCCAACGCCAACGGCCAGCGGTTTCAGCAAGACCCGGCCGTTGCCAGCCACCCTGGTCGGCAACCGCCTGCTTAACGGCCCTGGCGCGGTCAAGGAAACCCGGCAACTGGTGTTCGATCTGGGCGACAGCGGGTTCACCTATCACGCCGGCGACGCCTTGGGTGTATGGCCGCGCAACTGTCCGGCGCTGGTCGATGAGCTACTGACCGCAACCCGCTTCGATGGCGGGCACTGCGTCAGCCTCAAGGGCCAGGCCGACATGCCCTTGGCCGAGGCATTGCTTGAGCACCTGGAGATCGCCCGCATTACCCCGCAGTTGCTCGAGGCTTTCGCCCCGGGTGATGCGCAACTGCGCGCATTGCTTGAGCCGCACAACAAGGCTGCGCTCAAGGACTGGCTGTGGGGCAAACAACTGATCGACCTGGTGCATGCGTGCAAGCCCCAACTGAGCCTGCAGGCTTGGCTCGACCTGCTCAAACCCATGCAGCCGCGGCTGTACTCGATCAGCTCAAGCCAGAAGCTGCATCCGGATCAAGTGCACCTGACGGTTTCCACTGTCCGTTACGGCCAGCGCAAGGGCGTGTGCTCGACCTACCTGGCCGACCGCAGCGAGCCTGGCCGGGTCGAGATATTCGCGCAGCCGACCACACACTTTCGCCTGCCTGGCGACAGCACGGCGCCGGTGATCATGGTCGGCCCCGGCACCGGTGTGGCGCCGTTTCGCGCGTTCCTGCAGGAACGTCAGGCCGAAGGGGCCCACGGTCGCAACTGGCTGCTGTTCGGCGAGCAGCAGGCGGCCACCGATTTCTACTACCGCGACGAGTTGCTGGCCTGGCAGCGCGACGGTCACCTGACCCGCCTGGACACCGCCTTCTCCCGCGACCAGGCGCAGAAGATCTACGTGCAGCAGCGCATGCTTGAGCAGGGTGCCGAGCTGTGGCGCTGGCTGGAGGAGGGCGCGCACTTCTATATCTGTGGCGATGCCGGGCGCATGGCCCGCGATGTTGATACGGCGCTCAAGCAACTGGTGCAGCAGCACGGTGGCATGAGTGTGGAACGGGCCGAGGCTTATGTCGGCGAACTGAATCGCGCCAAGCGTTACCTGCGTGACGTGTACTGAAGTGCCCCATAAGGGGGAGCGCTGCACCAGCCTGGGTCGATAACGGCGCCAGTGGATCGCGCGCAAGCCCCGGTTTCAAAGGCTTTGGCAGTTGGCACGCTCCCTGCTTTTACAGATTTACAACGTCCTCGCGGGTCAATGGCGATTCGCAACCGGGACTACAAAAAACGACCAGGCAAAGGCGCCTGGAGCTTCGGCTCCAGGCGCCTTTTTTTGTTTTTCGGGGTTGGCCCCCAGCAGCAAAGCCAGCGTGATTGGCCTTGAGTGAGGAACGGGTATGAATGGGTTTACCAGCATCGAAGCGCGGCAACAGCTGATCATCGTCGGCAACGGCATGGTCGGTCATCACTGCGTCGAGCAACTGATCGAACGCGGTGCCCTGGGCCGTTTCCAGGTGCGGGTGTTCGGTGAAGAGCGCCAGCGCGCCTACGACCGCGTGCACCTGTCGGAATACTTCAGTGGCAGCGATGCCGAAACCCTGGCCCTGGGCGAGGCAGGCTTGTACACCCGGCACGGCATTGACTTGCACCTGGGCGAGCCGGTGCTGGAGATCGACCGCGAACGCTGCGAGGTGGTCACCTGCGCCGGGCGCTACCCTTACGATCAACTGGTGCTGGCCACCGGCTCCTATCCGTTCGTGCCGCCCATTGAAGGCTCGCAAGGGGCGGCGCGGCTGGTCTATCGCACCCTTGATGATCTCGATGCGATCCGCACCGCGGCCGCCAGCGCTCGCCGTGGGGTGGTGGTCGGTGGCGGCCTGCTCGGCCTGGAAGCGGCCAATGCCTTGAAGTCGCTGGGCCTGGAAGCTCATGTGGTGGAGTTCGCCCCGCGCCTTATGCCGGTGCAACTGGATGGCGAGGGCGGCGCGGCCTTGCGGGCGCAGATCGAAGCCCTGGGGGGTGGCGTGCACCTGTCGCGGGCGACCCAGGCCATCGTTGCCGGTGAAGACTATCGCTACCGGATGAACTTCGAGGGCGGCGAGTTCCTTGAAACCGACCTTGTCGTGTTCTCCGCCGGTATCCGCCCGCAGGATGCCCTGGGCCGCAGCAGTGGCCTGGAAATCGCCCAACGCGGCGGTGTGGTGATCGACAGCGCGTGCCGCAGCAGCGACCCGCGGATCTTCGCCATCGGCGAATGCGCGTCGTGGAACGGCAGCGTGTTCGGCCTGGTGGCGCCGGGCTACAGCATGGCGCGTACAGTGGCGGCGACGCTGGCCGGTGAAGACGCGGGCAGTTTTACCGGGGCCGACATGTCGACCAAGCTCAAGCTGCTCGGTGTCGATGTCGGCTCCATTGGTGATGCCCACGGCGTGACCCCGGGTGCGCGCAGCTATCGCTTTATCGACGAAGCGGCGTCGGCCTACCGCCGGCTGGTGGTCGATGGCAGTGGCAAACGGGTGATCGGCGCGGTGCTGGTTGGCGACAACAGCTATTACGACACCCTGCTGCAATTCGTGCAGAACAGCATTGCCCTGCCCGCCGATCCGGCCGCGCTGATCCTGCCGCAGTCGGCCGGCGCGCCGGCACTGGGCGCTGATGCCTTGCCCGCCAGCGCGACTATCTGCTCCTGCCATAACGTCAGCAAGGGCGCGATCTGCGCCGCCATCGACAGTGGCTGCGGCGAGCTTGGCCAGCTCAAGCAGCAGACCAAGGCCTGCACCGGTTGTGGTGGTTGTGCGGCGCTGCTCAAGCAGGTCTTCGAGCATGAATTGATCGCCCGCGGCGTCAGCGTCGACAAGAGCCTGTGCGAACACTTCGCCTACACCCGCCAGGAGCTCTACGCGCTGGTGCGGGTCGAAGGCATTGTCAGTTTCGACGAGATGCTCGCCAAGCATGGACGCGGGTACGTCGGCTGCGATATCTGCAAACCCACGGTCGGCTCGATCCTCGCCTCGTGCTGGAACCAGCCGATCATGGAGCCGTCGCTGGTGCCGCTGCAGGACACCAACGACACCTTCATGGCCAACATGCAGAAGAACGGCACCTACTCGGTGGTGCCGCGGATTCCCGGCGGCGAGATCACCCCCGAGAAGCTGATCGTCATCGGCGAAGTGGCGAAAAAGTACGACCTCTACACCAAGATCACCGGCGGCCAGCGCATCGACCTGTTCGGCGCCCAACTGCACGAATTGCCCGAGATCTGGGCCGAGCTGATTGGCGCAGGCTTCGAGACCGGCCATGCCTACGGCAAGTCGACGCGTACGGTGAAATCCTGCGTAGGCAGCACCTGGTGCCGTTATGGCGTGCAGGACAGCGTGCAGATGGCCCTGACCCTGGAAGACCGCTACAAGGGCCTGCGTTCGCCGCACAAGCTCAAGTTTGCGGTGTCCGGCTGCACCCGCGAATGCGCCGAGGCGCAGAGCAAGGACATCGGCGTGATCGCCACCGAGAAGGGCTGGAACCTGTACGTCTGCGGCAACGGCGGCATGCGCCCGCGCCATGCCGAACTGTTCGCCACCGACCTGGACGATGCCAGCCTGATCCGCACCATCGACCGCGTGCTGATGTTCTACATCCGCACCGCCGACAAGCTGCAGCGCACCTCGGTGTGGCGCGAGAGCCTGGAGGGCGGGCTGGACTACCTCAAGCAGGTGATCCTCGACGACAGCCTGGGCCTTGGCGCAGAGCTCGAAGCGCAAATGCAGCTGGTGGTCGAGCGCTATGAGTGCGAATGGGCCAATGCCCTGAAAGACCCTGAAAAGCTCAAGCGCTTTCGCACCTTCGTCAATGACCAGCGCCCCGACCCGGGTGTGCACTTTGTCCGCGAACGCGGCCAGCGCCGGCCCATCGGCGCCGGCGAACTTCACTTGATCCCGACCACCGAGGAGGTGCTTTGATGAGCCCGTCCAATGCAGCAGTAAGTGTTCAAGCGCAACCCTGGCAGAGGGTTTGCAGCCGTGCCGACCTGGTCGCCCAGTCGGGGGTGGTGGTGTGGTTCGAAGGGCGCCAGGTGGCGCTGTTCTACCTGCCCGGGCAGGCCACGCCGGTGTTCGCCGTCGACAACCATGACCCCAAGTCCGGGGCCAATGTGATTGGTCGTGGATTGGTGGGCGAGCTCAAGGGCGAGCTGGTGGTGGCGGCGCCGTTGTACAAGCAGCATTTTTGTTTGCGCGATGGGCGTTGCCTGGAGGATCCGCAGCAGGCGTTGCAGGTGTGGCCGGTGCGCATCAGTGGCGAGCAGGTGGAATTGGGCCGCTGTTGATGGCCTCATCGCGGGTCAAGTCGGGTCGCCGCACCGCCGCTCCCACAGGTAGCGTAGGCCTTTAGAGGCGCGAGCTGATCCATTGGCGATGCTGCTCACACTTCACCTTTGCGTCTTGTCGGCGAATGGACCGGCGATGCACGAGAAGCGAAAGCAAAAAAGCGCTCTGCTTCTAGATGTACGTAATTGCAGACGCCACCGATCGTCCCTTGCAGAAGGCCGAGTGGAACCCTTGCGTAGTGGGGCGACGGCCATGGATGGCCGGCGAGCGCCGCAGGGCCAGGGACGGCCCTTCGGCGCGCCCCCACGGGAGCAAGGGTGGAAGGAGGGAACCCGGAGCGCAGCGCAGGGCCGATGAAGGGACAGGGCGTTTTTGGTTACTTTTGCCGCCCAGCAAAAGTGACCCGCCGTAAGGGCGGAAGGCGCCGGCAGCGCCTCATCATCAAATGGATCAGCTCAAACACAGCCTGGCTGCCCCAATACTTGCAAGCTGCTTAAGACAGTTGCTCCCACAATAGGCCTGCATGCACCGGACCTGTAGGAGCGGGCCTTGCCCCGCGATCGAGCGCGAAGCGGTCGCAGTCCGGGCCGAGCCCCGATAAACTCCCCGGATGAACCTCGACACCCGGATCAAATTCCGCCACCTGCTGTGCTTTCTCGAAATCGCCCGCCAGGGCAGTTTCGCCAGGGCCGCCGACGCCATGGCGATCAGTCAGCCAGCGATCTCCAAGACCCTCAAGGAGCTTGAAGCGCTGCTCGAAACGCGGCTGTTCGAGCGCAGCAAGCAGGGCGTCGAGCTGACCCCGGCCGGGGTGCGTTTCATGCGCTACGCCGGCCCCAGCGTGCAGGCCTTGCGCGAAGGCGTCAGCACCTTGCGCGGTGAAGAGCATGCGCCGCCGCAGGTGCGGGTCGGCGTGCTGTCGACCGTCGAAAGCCTGCTGATGCCCGAAGTGCTGTGCCGTCTGCACCAGCGCCATGAGGCGCTGGTGGTCAGCGTCGCCACCGGCCCCAGCGCGCACCTGCTGGGGCAGTTGCACGTCGGTGAGCTGGACCTGGTGATCGGGCGCATGACCGACAGCCCGCAGATCCAGGGGCTGATGTTTGAGCACCTGTACAGCGAGTCGATGTCGCTGGTGGTGCGCCCTGGCCATCCTTTGCTTGGCCGCCAGCCGCTCGAGCGCAGCCAGGTCGGGCGCTACCCGCTGGTGTTGCCGCTGGCCGGCACGACCATCCGCAAGCACGCCGACAGCCTGTTCGTGCAGTGCGCCATCGAGCAACCCGCGCAGCGCCTGGAAACCCTGTCGCCGGCCCTCAGCCGTCGTTATGTACAGGGCAGCGATGCGGTCTGGGTGGCGCCACGCGATGCGGTGCGCGTCGACCTCAGCCGTGGTGAATTGTGCGAGCTGGACCTGGGTGTCAGCGAGCCGGGCGGCTCGGTCGGCATCTGCAGCAATGCCGCCTTGCCGCTGGCCTTGCCGGCACAGTGGCTGTGCGAAGTTTTGCGCGAAGTGGCGGCGCAGTACCGCGACGGCGGTTATCCCTGAGCGTCGATACAAACTGCTACAAAACCTCATCGGCGGATTTGCCCAACCGCCCGGTCCCGTCAATACTGGCCACTGGCTGCAGCCGAGGATGAAGAAGGTTTAATCTGGCTGAACTTATCCGGGTTTTCTTGCTCTCATGCCGGTAGCCATTGGTCGTGGCCGCCTGATAAGCTCGCGGCTTTACTCGATTGCCCTATTGGCGCATGAACAAGGAAATAGCATGAAACAGCATCGGTTGGCGGCTGCGGTTGCCCTGGTTAGCCTGGTACTGGCGGGTTGCGATTCGCAGACCAGCGTCGAGCTGAAGACTCCGGCACAGAAAGCCTCCTACGGTATTGGCCTGAACATGGGCAAAAGCCTGGCTCAGGAAGGCATGGACGACCTTGATTCGAAAGCTGTTGCTCAAGGTATCGAAGACGCCGTTGGCAAGAAAGAACAGAAGATCAAGGACGAAGAGCTGGTTGAAGCCTTCTCGGCCTTGCAGAAGCGCGCTGAAGAGCGCCTGGTGAAAATGAGCGAAGAGTCGGCTGCCGCCGGCAAGAAATTCCTCGAAGAAAACGGTAAGAAGGCTGGCGTGGTCACCACCGCTTCGGGCCTGCAGTACGAAGTCATCAAGAAGGCCGACGGCGCCCAGCCAAAGCCGACTGACGTGGTTACCGTCCACTACGAAGGCAAGCTGATCGACGGCAAGGTCTTCGACAGCTCCGTCGAGCGTGGCAGCCCGATCGACCTGCCGGTTAGCGGCGTGATCCCGGGTTGGGTCGAAGGCCTGCAACTGATGCACGTCGGCGAGAAGTACAAGCTGTACATCCCGTCCGACCTTGCTTACGGCGCGCAGAGCCCGAGCCCGACCATTCCGGCCAACTCGGTGCTGGTGTTCGATCTGGAACTGATCGCCATCAAGGACCCGGCCAAGGCTGAAGAGCCTGCCGATCCAGCTGCCGAGTAAGGCCAGCTGATACCTGCAACGCCCCGTCTCGACGGGGCGTTGTCGTTTCTGGGTTTTACCGAACCCATAGGGCCATGCACGGTCTTAGTCACTGCAACTGTTGATGAATCAGGGCGCAGCGGGCAAAACGTTTGCGCAATTGAAACAGGTGTGTAAAAAACGCCCGATTTAACCCGGACCCTTGCCGGGCGGGCGCCTTGAGCCTGAAACTGAGCTCTGTTCACAAGGTTATCCACAATTATTGTGGATAACCTTCCTTGGCACTGGCCCTGGAGGCCGTATGAAAGCACCGTGGAATTTCGCCCGATTTCTGCCCCTGGCCGAGCGCCTGCTCAGCCGCGGGCGTTTGCCGGCGTTGATTTTTGCCGTGGCGCGCAAAGGTCCGCGGCTGGGCAAACTGCGCGAGGACGTGCGCCTGATGCAGGCCCTGTGCCTGGCCTGGTGGCGCGGCGAGTACCGGGCAATCAGCCCCAAGGCACTGGTCACCGTGGTGGCGGGGCTGCTGTATTTTGTCAGCCCGCTGGATGCGATCCCCGACTGGCTGCTGGGCGTCGGCATGCTCGACGACATCGCCGTGCTGGCCTGGGTGATGAAGGCGGTGTCTGATGAACTGGCCGCGTTCAGCGCCTGGCGCAACCGCCAGGCACCAGAAAAACTGCGGGTGGTCGAACGCCTGCCCGACACCCCCGAAGCCCTGCGCCTGGAACAGGAAAAAAGCTGATCACATCACGACCCTGCACACCCTTGTTGGCTGGTAATATAATTGGCATAAGGATTATGCCTACCGATTACATATCGTAATCCTACAAGGGGGTTGTAATGGGTATTCAGGTCATCAGCCGGGACGGTCAACCCGAGTACGCGGTTGTTCCCTGGGAGCAGTACCAGGCACTGCTTAAAGCTGCCGGGCAAGGCGAGCCACTTGCCGGCACAAACACAGCTTCAAGCGCCACCGACAGCGCCAGCTTGCCGAATTTCAGCGAGCTGGCGCGTTTGCGTGAGGGCAAGGGCCTGGCGCCGGAGCAACTGGCGCGCAGCGTCGGTATCAGCCCGGTGTACCTGGCGCTGATCGAAAGCGGTGAACGCCAGCCGGATGCCGCGATTCGCCGCAGCCTGGCCTGGGAGCTGGGTGTGGCTGGCTGGAGCGAGCCGTCGTGAGCGTGCGCATCAGCCGCCAGCACTGGGAAGGCCTGCTCGGCGAGCTGGATGTCGCCCGCCGCCAGCGCCACCTGCTGACCTACCGGGCCTTGCTTGAGCGTCTGCAATTGCCCAGCCCGGCCATGCAAACGCTGACCGCGGCGCTGGAGCACCTGGCCGCGCTCGACGCCCGCGCCGAGCAGCCGCTGCGCAGCTCGCTGGTGATCAGCCAGGGCGCCAGCCGCTTGCCGCGCACCGGGTTCTTCGAATGCGTCGAGCGCCTGGGGCGCTTTTCCGGCCCGTCCGATGGCATGGCCGCAGCCTCCTGGCACGCCTCGGAAGTGGTGCGGGTGTTCGAGTACAGCTACCCCGAACACGAAGAAGCCTGAGCGCCAGGGGCGGTATCGATCAGGTACAGGCTGTGCCCGGGCACATCCTTGGCCTGGTGCTTGGCCTGTGAGGCCAACTCCGCCAGTTGCCCGGCATCGAGCCCGGCACAGGCTTGCGGGTGCAACTGCACCACGCCGATCGACAACGACAGCAGGGCAAATTCCTGGCGCCGGCCCTGGCGGTCGGTGGCGATGAAGCACCCGGCCTGCAGGTGCTCGGCCCGGTAGAAGCGCCGGCACTGTTTGTGAAAGTCCTCCAGCAACAACTGCAAGCGTTGTTGCCAATCATCTGAGCCGAGCACCAGCATGAAATCGTCGCCGCCGATATGGCCGACGAAATCGCGGCTGGGGTCGACCCGTTCGCCCAGGCACTGGGCCAGGCACAGCAATACCTCATCGCCACGGGCATACCCGTAGATATCGTTGAACGGCTTGAAGCTGTCGATATCGACGTAGCAGATCGCCGCTGCGCGTTGCTGTTGCAGCAGGCGAGTCAGGCATTGCTGGATCGGTACGTTGCCCGGCAGCAGGGTCAGCGGGTTGGCATAGCGGGCCTGTTGGATCTTCTGCTCGGTGATCAGCTTGAGCACGTCGATCACCCGCCCCAGGCCCAGGTAGCGGCCGTTGTGGGTGATGATGAAATCTTCCTCGATGCGCTGGCGGGCGCGGCTGGTGAGCAGGCGGCTGACCTGTTGCAGCGATTGGCCCAGATCCACGGCGAGAAAGTCATCGCTCATCAAGCGGCTGATCGGCTTGCGCGCGAACAGGTCGGTGGCAAACGGCTTGAGCAGCGCGTCGGAGAGCGAATGGCGATGAACGATGCCGCACGGCTGCCCATGCGCGTCGAGCACCGCCAGGGAATTGAGGTTGGCCTGGCTGCGAAACAGTTCCAGCACCTGCGGGGTGGGCGCCTCGCGGTTCACCGCCGGTTGTTCGATCAGTAGCGCGGCGAGGTTGCCGCTGTCTTCATTGAGGCTCTGCAGCGCCTGTACCGGCTGCCCGAGCATGCTTTGCACATCGCGCGCCGCCTGTTCCTGCGGGCGGCCCAGCAGGTAGCCCTGGACCAGGTCGACGCCCATCTCGGTGAGCACCTTGAGCTCTTCGGCCAGCTCGATGCCTTCGGCAATCACCTGGGCCCGCGAGGCCCGGGCGATCTGCAGGATCGAACCGACGAACTCGCGCTTGACCGCATCCAGGTGAATACCGTCGATGAAGTGGCGGTCGATCTTGACGTAGTCCGGGCGCAGCTCCGACCACAGGCGCAGGCTCGAATAGCCGGCCCCCAGATCATCCAGGGCGATGGAAAAGCCCATGTCGCGGTAGTGGTGCAGGGCGTTGAACAGCAGCTGGAAATCGTCGGTGGGGGTCTGTTCGGTGAGCTCGATCACTACCCGGCTGGGCGGCACGCCCAGCTCGTGGAGCATCTTCAGGGTGCGCCCGGACTGGTACTGCGGTTCGAGCAGGGACTCGGGTGAGACGTTGAGGAACAGCTTGCCTTCAAGGTTCTGCTGGCTGAAGCGCCGGCAGGCGCTCTCGCGGCAGGCCACTTCCAGCTCGGTCAGGCGCCCGGCCTGGCGGGCCACGGCAAACAGGTTGATCGGCGAATGCAGCGGGCTGTTGGACGGGCCGCGGCTCAGCGCTTCGTAGCCGAGGATGCGCCGTTCGGAAAGGCAGACAATGGGTTGGAACAGGCTGTGCAAGCCGCTTTGAGCCAGGATGGTGCTCAACGCGCTGAGCTGTTCGTTGATGGTCATGGCAGGCCTACCTAGAAATAAGGGACTGAGCACCCGCGGCGCTCAGTCCCTTATTTCACGACAGTCTGATGACTATTTGATGACGCAATGAAGCGCGGTCACATTATTTTGCCATCACCGGTTTACGGGTTGTTGCGCGCCACCTGCGAATTCAGCCCCAGGTAGTCCAGCAGGATCAACCCGGACTCCTTCAGGTAGGCGTCGTCTTCGGGCTTGGTATCGTCCGGCTCGACCGGCAGCGCGTCTTCGTCTTCCTTCTTCAGTTCCTTGAGCGGTTCTTCGCCCTTGGCCTTGCGTCGGGTGTTTTCCAGCGCCAGCTGCTTGCTTTCGATATCGGCGTGCTGGGCACGGCGTTCGGCCTCGTTGAGGCTGACGGTTTTCTCGTTCATCAGCTTCTGGGTCAGGGCCAGGCGGTCGCGGATGTAGACGAACTCCGGATCCTTGGCCGTACGGCTGTCGTGACGGGCCTTGAGCTGGGCCAGGAACGGCTTGAACGGGTCGACCGCAGGCTTGATCGCCGGGCGGATGGTGTCCCATGGCATGGCTTCGGGCAGGGCGCTTTCACCGATTTCCTTGGTGTCGATGATCGACGGGTAGTCGATGTCCGGCAGCACGCCCTGGTGCTGGGTGCTCTGCCCGGAAACCCGGTAGAACTTGGCCAGGGTCAGCTTCAGCTCGCCATGATTGAGCGGCTGGATGGTTTGCACCGTGCCTTTGCCGAAGGTCTGCCCGCCGAGGATCAGCGCACGGTGATAGTCCTGCATGGCGCCGGCGAAAATCTCCGAAGCCGAGGCCGACAGGCGGTTGACCACCAGTGCCAGCGGGCCTTTGTAGAAGGCGCCGCTGTTTTCGTCTTCAAGCACGTCGACGCGGCCGTCGCTGTTGCGCACCAGCACCGTCGGGCCCTTGTCGATGAACAGGCTGGTCAGCTCGGTGGCTTCCTGCAGCGAGCCGCCGCCGTTGTTGCGCAGGTCGATGACCACGCCGTCGACTTTTTCCTTCTGCAGTTCGGTCAGCAGTTTTTTAACGTCGCGGGTGGTGCTCTTGTACTCCGGATCGCCGGCGCGGAAGGCCTTGAAGTCGAGGTAGAAGGCCGGAATCTCGATGATTCCGAGCTTGTAGTCACGGCCGTCCTGCTTGAGCTTGAGCACCGACTTTTTCGCCGCCTGCTCTTCGAGCTTCACCGCTTCACGGGTGATCGGCACGATCTTGGTGGTCTGGTCGTTAGGGGCGTTGCTGGCCGGGATGATTTCCAGGCGCACCACCGAACCTTTCGGCCCGCGGATCAGCTTGACCACTTCGTCCAGGCGCCAGCCGATCACGTCGACCATTTCCTTGTTGCCCTGGGCCACGCCGATGATCTTGTCGGCCGGAGCTACCAATTTGGTTTTGGCCGCAGGGCCGGCCGGCACCAGGCGCACGATCTTGACCTGGTCGTTGTCGCTTTGCAGTACGGCGCCGATACCTTCGAGCGACAGGCTCATGTTGATATCGAAGTTTTCTGCGTTGTCGGGCGACAGGTAGTTGGTGTGCGGGTCGTAGGACTGGGCGAAGGTGTTGATATAGGCCTGGAAGATGTCTTCGGCGCGGGTCTGGTCCAGGCGCGTGAGCTGGTTCTTGTAGCGCTTGGTCAGCAGTTCCTGGATTGCCTTGGGTTCTTTGCCGGCGATCTTCAGGCGCAGCACTTCATCCTTGACGCGTTTGCGCCAGAGGTCGTCGAGCTCGGCCTGGTTCTTCATCCACGGGGCGTCCTTGCGATCGATCAGCAAGGTCTCATGGGTGGTGAAGTCGAAGTTGTCGACGCCCTTGCTCAGCTCGGCGAGGGCGAAGTCCAGGCGCGATTTGACCCGGTCCAGGTAGCGCTTGTAGATGGTGAAGCCGGGGTCGAGATTGCCGCTTTTGAGGAAATCGTCGAACTGGGTCTTCCACTTGTCGAACTCGGCGATGTCGCTGGCAGTGAAGTAGCTGCGCGCAGGATCAAGGAGTTTGAGGTAGCTGTCGTAGATGATCACCGAGCGCGCATCGTTGAGCGGCGGCTTGCTGTAGTGGTGGCGCTTGAGCAGCTCGACCACGTTCAGGCTGGCGACCACTTCATCGCGGTCGGGCTGGAGCTTATCCCAGCTGTTGGCGGCCCATGCACTGCCCGCCAATGGCAGACTGCCCAGACCGATCAACAGGGCGAGGGTGGTGCTTGGCAGAAAATGCTTCATGCTGATTCGACGTAGGGACAATTGATCACGCATATTAGGCCGTCTTTGAATTCGCCGGTTCCATGAAAACCGGACGCATAATGCAAAAAGCCCGGGGCTACAGCTCCCGGGCTCAGTCATGACTCAACTATGGAGGCACTGTGAAGGCATTGCAAGGCGTTGACGGACATGTGGAGTGGGTTGCGACGACAAGTCCAACTTGCGATATCGGTCAAGTACGAATTCGCGTGGCCGCCGCCGGCCTCAATCGCGCCGACCTGCTCCAGCGTGCCGGGCTCTACCCGCCACCACCGGGGGCCAGCGAATTTCTCGGCCTGGAGTGCTCGGGGGTGATCAGCGAAGTGGGCGCCGGTTCTTCCTGGCAGGTCGGCGATCGGGTCTGTGCCTTGCTCGCCGGTGGCGGCATGGCCGAGGAAGTGGTGGTCGATGGCCGCCACGTACTGCCGGTGCCCGAGGGCTTGAGCCTGCAGGAAGCGGCGGCAATCCCCGAGGTGTATGCCACGGCCTGGCTCAATGTGTTCCAGCTGGCCGCGCTCAAGCCCGGTGAGAAAGTCTTGCTGCATGCCGGGGCCAGCGGTGTCGGCTCGGCGGCGATCCAGCTGTGCAAGGCCTTTGGCAGCCCGTGCTGGGTCAGCGTCGGCTCGGCCGAGCGGCTGGCCTATTGCGAAGGCCTGGGGGCCAGCGGCGGCGTGGTTCGCGGTGAAGACCTCGAGGCTTTGAATGACTTTGCCCCGTTCAACGTGATTCTCGACCCGGTCGGCGCCAACTATGCCGAGCTCAACCTCAAGCTGCTGGCCCGTGACGGGCGCTGGGTGATCATCGGCTTGATGGGCGGGCGCAAGGCCGAGCTGGACCTGGCGCAACTGCTGGGCAAGCGCATACAGGTCCTGGGTTCGACCTTGCGCACCCGCGATGACCAGTTCAAGGCAGACCTGCTCAGCGACCTCGGCCAGCAAGTGTGGCCGCTGTTCAGCGAAGGCCGGCTCAAGCCGCAACTGGCCAGGGCCTTCCCGATCAAGGATGCCGAGGCGGCGTTTGCCGAGCTTGCCGGCAATCAGGTGTCGGGCAAGCTGGTGTTGGTTATTGACGAGAGTCTGGTGTAGTCCGCCGATCGCGGGTCAAGTCGAGTCGTCGCACCGCCGCTCCCACAGGAGCGGCTTGCCCCGCGATGGCTTCAATCATTTCCAGCTATGAATCGGCCAGCCTTGAGTCTCGGCCTGCTCGCGCAACACCGGATCCGGATTGACCACATGCGGGAAATCCACCTTCAGCAGCAACGGCAGGTCGTTGCGTGAATCCGAGTAGAAACTCGCGCCTTCAAGGTTCTCTTCTTCCTGGTCGAGCCATTCCAGCAAACGGGTGATCTTGCCTTCGCGGTAGGTCAGCACGCCCTTGGTCTTGCCGTTGTAAACACCGCGCTCAACCTCCAGCTCAATGCCGAGAATCTCATCGATGCCCAGACGTTCGGCAATCGGCTTGACCAGGTGGGTGCCGGAAGCCGAAATCACCAGGATCCGGTCGCCGGCCTTGCGGTGGGCGGCGATGGTCTTGGTGGCGTCGCTGAAGATGATCGGTTCGATGAAATCTTCCACCCAGGGCGCTACAAGGTGCTCGACTTCTTCCGGGGTGCGGCCGATCAAAGGTTCCAGGCTGAAGGCCATGTAGTCTTCCATGCGCAGCTTGCCATGGCTGTAGGCGTCCATCAGTTCGTTGTTGGTGCGCATGAAAGACGCTGGATCGACCCAGCCCAGACGGCCCATCTGCTCGCTCCAGAGCGTGGCGCAGTCACCGTGGATCAGGGTTTCATCCAGATCGAAAATCGCGAGTGCCATATTCAGAAAAACTCCTGTGCAACCCTCAGGCGACTTCGCAGAGGGCGGTGGGATCGATCGACAAGGATACCCGCTGGCCGTCCGGGTGCAGGTCGGCGGACGAGCGGTTGAGCACATCGACCAGCAATTCTACCCCGCGCGCTTCAACCCGGTAGCGGATCACGTTGCCCAGCAGGCTGTGGCTGCGTACCAGCCCCTCCCGCTCGCCGTCCAGGCTCAGGGCGATGGCTTCCGGGCGAATTGCCAGGCGGCTGTTCACCGGGCGCTGCAGCAGGCGGCTGGCGCTGTCGGCGTCGAGCAGGTTGTAGTTGCCGATAAAGCCTGCGGCGAACACGTCCACCGGCGCGGTATAGAGGGTTTCGGCATCGCCGCTCTGGACGATGCGGCCCTGGTTCATGAGGAAGATGCGATCGGACATGGTCAGCGCTTCTTCCTGGTCGTGGGTGACGAAGATGGTGGTCAGGCCCAGCTCGCGCTGGATCGCGCGGATCTGCTCGCGCAGGTGCTTGCGAATCCGCGCATCCAGCGCCGACAGCGGCTCGTCGAGCAGCAGCAGGCGCGGGCGGGTGACCAGCGAGCGGGCCAGGGCCACGCGCTGGCACTGGCCGCCGGACAACTGGTGCGGGTAGCGCCGGGCGAAGTCCTGCAGCTCGACCAGTTGCAGTACCTCGCGGACCCGCGCCTGGCTGTCGTCGCTGTTGACCTTCTGCATGCGCAGGCCGAAGGCGACGTTCTGTTCGACGGTCATGTTGGGGAACAGCGCATAGCTCTGGAACACCATGCCGATCCCGCGTTTTTGCGGGCTGAGCGGCACCAGGTCGGTGCCATCGAGCAAGATGCGCCCGCTGTCCACCGCGGTCAGCCCGGCGATACAGCGCAGCAGGGTGGACTTGCCGCAGCCGGACGGGCCGAGCAGGGTAACGAATTCGCCGCGTTCGATCTGGCAGTTGATGTCGTTGAACACCGGGCTGCCGGCATAGCTTTTTTGCAGGTTCTGTACGCTGACAAAGCTCATATCAGGACTTGTCCTTGTTCAGGCGGTTGGCTGCCCAGGTCAGCGCCAGCACGAAGAGGAAATAGGAAACCACCAGGGCACTGTTGAAGTGGCCGCTGCTGTTGCGCATGTTGTTGAGGTACACCTGCAGGGTCTCGTAGCGGGTGCCGACCAGCAGGTTGGCGAACACGAACTCGCCGAACAGGAACGAGAACGACAGCAGCAAGGCCACCATCAGGCCCTTGCGCAGGTTTGGCAGCACCACCAGGAACGCCGCCTGGAAGGTGCTGGCGCCCAGCAACTGGGCGGCGTCCATCAGGTCGCGCAGGTTGATCGCCTGCAGGTTGTTGGTGATTGCCCGGTACATGAACGGCAGGGCCACGGTGAAGTAGCAACCGATGAGGATCCACGGCGTGCCGACCATGGCCATCGGCCCCGAGCCGTAGAGCTGCAGCAGGCCCACCGACGACACCACCGGCGGCACCGCGAAGGGCAGCAGGATGAGGATGTTCATCAGCGCATCGAGGCGCGGGAAGTGGTAATGCACCACGAACAGCAGCGGCAATATCAACAGCACCGACAACAGCAGGGCGCCGACACACACCAGCAGCGACTGGCCGAAGGCGGCGAGAAAGCGCGGGTCGCTCCATAGCGCCAGGTACCACTTGAAGGTCAGGCCGCTGGGCAGCAGGCTCGCCGACCAGCTGGTGGCCAGCGAGTAGAGCAGGGTGCCGGCCAGCGGCAGCAAGAGGATGATGAACAGCAGGTAGACCACCAGGCGGTGGTACAGCGACGAGGTGCCCGGTTCAGCGCGCGACATGGTAGCTCCGCTTCAATAGCCATTGATGGACGAAGGTCACCAGGGTCATCAGCCCGACCAGGATGACCGCCAGGGCGCTGGCCAGGTTCGGGTCCAGCGAGATGTCGCCGGCCACCAGCGCGGCGATGCGGATCGGCAGCACGTTGAAGTTGCCGGTGGTCAGCGCATAGACCGTGGCATAGGCGCCCAGGGCGTTGGCCAGGAGGATCACGAAGGTGCCCAACAGCGCCGGGGTCAGCACCGGCAGGCCGATGTGCCGCCAGTATTGCCAGGCGCCAGCGCCGAGCAGCTCGGCGGACTCGCGCCAGTCTTCGCGCAGGGCGTCGAAGGCCGGGTAGAGCAGCAGCACGCCGAGGGGGATCTGGAAATAGGTGTAGAGGATGATCAGCCCGGTCTTGGAGTAGAGGTTGAAGTCTTCGATGATCCCGGCCTGCTTCAGCAGCATGGTCAGCGCGCCGTTGAAGCCGAGCAGGATGATGAAGGCGAAGGCCAGCGGCACCCCGGAGAAGTTGCTGGTCATGTTGGCGAAGGCGTTGACGAAATCGCGCAGGCGCGAGTCGACCCGGCGCAACGAGTAGCTGCCGAGGATGGCGATGAGGATGCCGAACAGGCTTGACCAGAAGCTGATCTCCAGGCTGTGCTGGATCGCCTGGCGGTAGAACCTGGAACTGAATATCTTGCTGAAATTGTCCAGGCCCCAGCTTGATTCCACCTGCACGCTGTGGAGCATGACCCAGGCCAGCGGGGCGATCTGGAAGATGATGAAAAACACCGCGAAAGGCACCAGGCAGAGCAGGGCCAGCCATTTGCCGCGCTTGATCGAATTCACTTGAGCAGCTCCCGGCACACCGGCTTGTCGTGGGGCACGCCGAGCAACTCGCAAATGGTGCCACACAGTTCGGTCTGCAGCGGCTTGGCCGCCGGGTCGAGGCTGAACGCCTGGCCAAAGACGAACAGCGGCACTTCGCGCTCTTCGGCCAGCAGGCCGTTGTGCGAGCGGTCGTTGTTCATGCCGTGGTCGGCGGTCACCAATACCTGATAGCCCTCTTCGAGCCAGGTGCGCAGGTAATCGGCCAGAAGGATATCGGCGCTGCGCGCGCTGTTGCGGTACTGGCTGCTGTCCAGGCCGTGGCGGTGGCCGGCGTCGTCGATGTTCATCGGGTGCACCAGGAGAAAATTCGGTGCATGACGGCGGCGCAGGTACTCGGCGTCGGCGAACAGGTGCGAATCGGGGTAGTGGTCGGCGTAATAGAACAGCCCGTGCTGGATCGGCAGCTTGGGGGCGTGGGTGTGGCGGTCGCGCAGCGGGTCGAAGGGCGAGCGGTTGTACAGCTCGCTCATCCAGTGATAGGCCGCCGCGGCCGTGCCCAGGCCGGCCTCGCGGGCGTAGTGGAACACGCTGCGCTGGTTGGACAGGCGGTTGACGTTGTTGTGGACGATGCCGCTGTCGATCGGCGCGACCCCGGTGAGGATGCATTCGTACAGCGGCCGTGACAACGACGGCAGCTCGCATTCGACCCGGTAAAGCGCTGCACGGTCGGCTTCGACATAGGCATGCAGATGGCCCATGGCGTGGTGCGCGACCTGATGGTTGAGGCCATCGAGCAGGACCAGGATGACGTTGTGGTTCATGGTATCTCCGGGTTATGTGGTGGCCGCATCGCGGGTCAAGTCGAGTCGTCGCACCGCCGCTCCCACAGGGATCTCCGTGGGAGCGGCGGTGCGGCGATCCGACTTGACCCGCGATGGGTTCACTCCATCTCGATGATCACTTGCTCCTGCCACTTCTGCGGCAGGGCCTTGGAGGTCGCTTCCCAGGCTTCGGCATTCTTGATCGGCTGCGCGGCGCTGTACTGCTCGTTGGGCAGCAGTTTGGCCTGTACCTCAGCCGGCAGTTTCAGGTGCTCGGCACGGATCGGCCGGGCATGCCCCTTGGCCAGGTTGATCTGCCCGGCATCGCTGAAGATGTACTCGCGGGTCAGCTTGGCGGCGTTGGGGTTTTTTGCGTACTTGTTGATGATGGTGGTGTAACCGGACATCACTGAACCGTCAGACGGGATCAGCACCTCGAAGCGTTTCGGGTCGATCTGCTGGCGGTAGCTCAGGCCGTTGAAGTCCCAGACCACGCCGACTTCGATCTCGCCCTTCTCCAGGGTCTGGATGGTCGGGTTGGCCAGCGACAGGCGTTTTTGCTGGGCCAGCTTGGTGAACAGCTGCAGGCCTGGTTCGATGTTGCTCTCGTCGCCTTTATAGGCGATGGCAGCGGCCAGAACACCGTTGGCAGCCTGGGCGGCGGTGCCGACGTCACCGATGGCGACCTTGTACTTGCCCTTTTCCAGGTCATGCCAGGTTTTCGGGATGTCTGCCTCCTTCACCAGTTGCTTGTTGATGATGAAGGCAATGGTGCCGGTATAGGCCAGGGCCCAGTGGCCGTCTTTGTCCTTGGCCCAGTCCGGGACCTGCTCCCAGGTGCTTGGCTTGTACGGCTTGGTCACGCCCTTGGCCACCGCGATCGGGCCGAAGGCGGCGCCGACGTCACCGATGTCGGCGCTGGCGTTGTCTTTTTCGGCGTCGAACTTGGCCACTTCCTGGGCCGAGCTCATGTCGGTGTCCATGTGCTTGAGGCCGTATTTTGTCGCCAGGTCGTCCCAGGTGCCTTTCCAGTTGGCCCAGGCATCGGGCATGCCCACGCTGTTGACTACGCCTTCCTTGCGGGCGGCGTCCTCGAGGGCCTTGAGGTCAGTGTCGGCGGCCATGGCCGCTGTGCACATCGCGATACTCGAGCCTAACAGTGACGCCAGAAAAAGCTTTTTCATCCGAAGCTCCTTGATGGGTGCCGTACAAAACGCAAAAGGTGTTGTTGGACGTTGTTGCGGTTCGGTTGGTCTAGGTCAGCAATACCTGAGCCAAGGTAGGCCTGTTGCATGACAATTTGATGTCCAGGCATTGCCCCGGCCGGGCTTTTGCCCCTGGAAATCAAGCGTAGACCACCCTCACTGTCATCTGGCATTCATCTGCAGTGCCTAGGCTTGCACTATTCTCATAGCCCTACGGCGCCAGATTGGGGCGCTACCGGGGCTGGACTAGTCCAGATAGGTAACCTTTGATGCAGCCACTGCCACCGCGAGCAGTAACAGCCATCTGTCATGCCCTGCAGGAGCAGATCGAGCATGGCCTCCTGTCGCCCGGCTGCAAGCTACCGGCCGAGCGCAAGCTCAGCGAGGTGTTCGACACCACGCGCATCACCCTGCGTGAGGCGCTGGTGCAACTGGAGGCGCGGGGTTTGATTTACCGCGAGGAACGCCGCGGCTGGTTCGTCGCGCCCGAGCGCCTGACCTACGACCTGATCGAGCGCAGCCACTTTCATGCCATGGTCCGCGAGCAGGGCCGCGAGGCGCGTACCGAGTTGTTGTCGGCGCGCCTGCAGCCAGCAGCGGCAGCGGTGTGTGCGCGGCTGCAACTGGCGCCGCTGTCGAGCGTGATCCAGATCTGCCGGTTACGCCGGATCGATGGCCGGGCGGTGCTGTATGCCGAGCACTACCTGAACCCCGAATACTTCCCGGGCATTCTTGAGCACGACCTGAGCCGCTCGCTGACCGAGTTGTATGCCGGCCACTACGGCATCGAGTACGGACGGGTGCGCTTCGAGATCCTGCCGACCGCCTTGCCGGTAGCGGCAGCGCTGGCGCTTAAAGTGTCGGCCGGTAGCCCCGGCCTGCACATTACCCGGGTCAACAGCGACCAGCACGGGCGGCTGATCGACTGTGACCTTGAGTACTGGCGCCATGACGCAATCCGCATCAAGGCTCAAGCCGGTTAGGACTTGGGCGGGCTTTCGCTGAACGGTGTGCTGGCGTCGGCGGTGATCACCTGCACGCTCAGGCGCGGGGTAGCCAGGTCCAGGCCGGATTCGTCGAGCTGGCGCTTGAGCGCCAGGTTGAAGGCTCGCGACACTTCCCACTGCTTGATCGGCGCGGTCTTGAAGCGCGCACGCAGGATCGCCGAACCCGACTCGAAGCTCTCCACCCCTTGCAGCTCCAGCGGCGACCAGATGTTGCGGCGCATCAGCGGGTCGTTGCGCATCTTCTGCCCGACATCGCGGATCAGGGTGATTGCCTGGTCGATGTTCATGCTGTGCGGGATGGCCACGCGAAAGATCGCGTAGCCGAACTCGCGGGAGTAGTTCTTGATGCTCTTGATCTCGCTGAACGGGATGGTGTGGACGATGCCGTCGATATCGCGCAGGCGCACGGTACGGATGGTCAGGCCCTCGACCGTGCCCAGGTGGCCGCCGACATCGACGTAATCATCGATGGCCAGGGAGTCTTCGATGATGATGAACAGCCCGGTGATCAGGTCGGCGACCAGCGATTGCGCGCCAAAACCGATGGCCAGGCCGATGACACCGGCACCGGCCAGCAGCGGGGTGACGTTCATGCCCATGTTGGCCAGGGCGACGATCACCGCAATGATGAAGATCGTCACGAACAGCACGTTGCGGATCAGCGGCATCATGGTTTGCGCACGAGCGTTGGCCAGGCCTTTGCGCGAGCGGGTGAGGGCGTGGTGCACGGCGGTGTCGGCGAGAATCCACACCAGCCAGGCGGCGATCAGGGTGCCGGCCAGGCCGAACAGGCGCACCGCCACCTCATGGCCTTCGCCCTCGGTGAAGGTGATCAGCGAAAAGCCCCAGACGCGCAAGCCAAGTTCGATGAACACCAGCCAGATGCCCAGGTGCACCAGGGTGTAGCCAAAGCTGCGCAAGCGCTCCGAGTACACCGCCTGGCGGCGGTTGGCCCGTTGCGGCTTGAGCCCGTGGCGACGGACCAGGCCGTTGATGACCATGCACAAGATCAGCAGCACCGTGCACATCAGTGACTGGCGCAGGGCAGTGCTGGTGTCGCCGGCGGAAATGAACGTGGCAAACAGCGAAATCGCCACCAGCACCAGCGCCGGCAGGTACCAGAAAGTGCCAAGGATTTCGATGGTGTCGCTCAAGGCCCGGCGGGTCAGCCGTCGTGACAGCGGCTGGTTGCGGATCAGGTGGGCGATGGGCCGGCGAAAGCGCAGGATGAACAACCCGGTCGACAGCCCGGCGAGGATGTTGGCCAGGGTCGCCAGGGTGTGCGAGAGGTGATCGCCCAGGGCGCTGGCCATGCGCGGGTCGTTCATGGCCTCGCCGAAGGCGGCGAAGCTGCCAATCAGCCACAGCGGGCGGAACGCCTGGTGGCGCAGGATGTGCAGGGCGCGGTGGCGGTGCGGGCCGTCAAGCAGGGAGAAGGCGATGACGCAGATTGCCGAGAAGCAGGTACCGACCACCAGCGCGTAGGCCAGGACCATGGCCATCGACTTGCCCAGTGACGAGGGCAGGGCAAAGCTCAGGTACACGGTGATCACCAGCGCCACCAGCCAGGGCCCGAGCTTGCGCAAGGCGAAGCGCACCAGGTCCCAGGTGCGCGGGTGTTGTGGCAGTTCTTCGGTCAGGCCAAAGCGCAGCCGGACCTGGTGGCCGACCCAGTTCAGGGCGTAGGCCAGCAGGCTCCACAGGGCGATGATCGCGGCAAAGCCAAAGAGGATCGGTGGCCATTCGTGCCAGGGCACCAGGCGGGCGTCGAGCTCGATCTGCGCCAGCTCCAGCTCGCGGGTCCAGCGGTTGAACGGGCTGGCCTCACCGCTGAACTGTTTTTCCAGCTCGCCGAAGGTCGTGCCGATAAGGCCCAGTACGCCTTGTTCGGCGCTGGGTTGCGCCTGTTTGGTGCTGTCGCGCAGCTTTTTCAGGTCGGCCAGCAGCTTGGCCCGCTGCTGGTCGTTCTCCAGGCTCTTGATGACTTCGTCCAGTGACTGGCCCAGGGGTTCGCTAGCTTCGGGCTGGGCCTTGCTGCCGCCGCCGAGCAGGCCCGGCAGGCCGGCGGCGTGCGCGGGCGCAACGAAGAGCAAGGGCAGGAGCAGGAGAAAAACGCGGAAAAAGACAGGCACCGGACAATCAACCTCAAAACGATCAATCGCCCGAGTGTAGTGTATTTGTCAGTTGAGTTTCTCGAGGATCTTCCAGCACATGATGCCGATCATGCCCAGGGTGCCGACCCACATCATCAACACGCCGATATTGCGATCGCGCAGGTTGAAGCCTACGGTCAGCAGGATCAGGCCGGCGATGACCGGAAGGAACAGAGAGGCAAAGGCTGACATGCGGCAAGGTCCTTACTTGAGAGTTATGGCTCAAGCATAGCGGGATTCGCCGGCTAGGGGTTGATCGGGGTCAGGCTGGCGGGCCTCATCGCGGGTCGACTTGACCCGCGATGCTTTCATCAAGGCAAATCGCGACTGCGATAGAACGCCGTCAGCACTTTCACCAGGTGCGCCAGGTCCTGGCTGCCGCACAGCTCGCGGATCGAGTGCATGGCGAAGGTCGGCAGGCCGATGTCGACGGTGCGCACGCCCAGGTGGCTGGCGGTGATCGGGCCGATGGTCGAGCCGCAACCCATGTCGCTGCGCACCACGAAGCTTTGCACCGGTACTTCCTCGGCCATGCACAGGTGGCGGAAGAAGCCGGCGGTTTCGCTGTTGGTGGCGTAGCGCTGGTTGTTGTTGACCTTGATCACCGGGCCGGCATTGAGCTTGGGCCCGTGATTGCCGTCGTGCTTCTCGGCATAGTTGGGGTGCACGCCGTGGGCGTTGTCGGCCGAGACCAGCAGCGAGCGCTGGATCGCGCGGACGAAGTCGTCGCCGTCGGGCAGCAGGCGGCGCAGGGTCTGTTCGAGCATCGGCCCGTCGGCGCCACAGGCCGAGCAGGAACCCACCTCTTCGTGGTCGTTGCACACCAGCACGCAGGTTTCATCGCTGTCGGCGTTGAGCAGCGCCTGCAGGCCGGCATAGCACGACAGCAGGTTGTCCAGGCGTGCGCCGGCGATGAACTCGCCATGCAGGCCAATCAGGGCGGCGCTCTGGGTGTCGTAGAAGCTCAGTTCGTAGTCCAGCACCACATCGGCGTTCAGGCCGTGCTCGCGGGCCAGCTGGTCGGTAAGCAGGGCACGAAAATCGACGCGCTCGTCACCAGCCACCTGGGCCAGGATCGGCGGCAGCTCGGTCTGCGGGTTGATCGCCCAGCCTTCGTTGGCGGTGCGATTGAGGTGGATCGCCAGGTTCGGAATCACCGCGATCGGCAGCTTGAAATCGACCAGCTGGCTTTCGACCTTGCCGTCACGGCGGAAGGTTACCCGCCCGGCCAGCGACAGGTCACGGTCGAACCACGGCGCCAGCAGGGCGCCACCGTAGACTTCCACGCCCAGTTGCCAGAAGCCCTGGCGCTGCAGTTCGGGCTGCGGCTTGACCCGCAGGCACGGGCTGTCGGTGTGGGCGCCGACCAGGCGGATGCCGTCGAGCAGCGGCGAGTGACGGCCGAGCTTGAAGGCGATGATCGAGGAATCGTTGCGGGTCAGGTAGTAGCGACCGCCGGCCACGGTGGCCCAGCTGTCGCGCTCGTCCAGGCGCTGGTAACCGGCGGCATCGAGGCGCTGGGCCAGGGCGGCGGTGGCATGGAACGGCGTAGGGGAGGCCTTGAGGAAGTCGATCAGGCCTTGATTCAGTGCATCGCGCATAGGTCACTCCAGACAGCAGTGGCGGCATTTTAGCGGGTGAGCTGCAAGCTGCAAGCTGCAAGAGGCGGCGCAACTCAATGCAGGGTGACTGCTTGAAGCTTGAAGCTTGAAGCTTGCCGCTGGCGCCGTCAAAACGGCGCCGGACACTCGAAGCGCAACCGCTCCCCGGACACCGGGTGGGTAAAGCTCAGCATGCTTGCATGCAGGCACAGCCGCTCATGGGCCGCCAGCGCCTCGGGGCAGGCATACAGGCGATCACCCAGCAACGGATGACCGATCGACAGCATGTGCACGCGCAACTGGTGCGAGCGCCCGGTGATCGGCGTCAGCTCGACCCGGCAATGATCGCCACAGCGCTCGACGATGCGCCAGAAGGTCAGGGCATGCTTGCCCTGCTCATGGTCGACCACGTGCCGTGGCTTGGTCGGCGGGTCGTAGCGCAGCGGCAGGTCGATGCTGCCGCTGTCGAGCTGCGGCTGGCCCCAGCACAGTGCGGTGTAGGCCTTCTCGGTTTCGCGGTCGTGGAACTGCCGGGACAGTTCGCGATGACTGTCGGCGTCGCGGGCCAGGAGGATGATCCCCGAGGTTTCCCAGTCCAGGCGGTGGACGATCAGGGCATCAGGGTAGCCGTTTTCCTGCAGGCGGGTGATCAGGCAATCCTTGTTGTCTTCGGCCCGGCCCGGTACGGACAGCAGTAGGGTCGGCTTGTTGATCACCAGGATGGCGTCATCTTCATGCAGGATGTGTACGTTGGACAGCGGCATTGCGTGTTCCAAAATAGCTGTGGGAGCGGGCTTGACCCGCGACGCGATATGACTGGCAGATCGCAATCGCGGGTCAAGCCCGCTCCCACAGGGTGCCCGAAAACGCTATCAGCGATCGGGCAGGGTGATGTTGAGTTCGAGGATCGAGCAGCTGCCCTGGTTCTCCAGAGCGACCTGCACATCATCGGAGCCGATGTTGACGTACTTGCGGATCACTTCCACCAGTTCCTTCTGCAGGGCTGGCAGGTAGTCCGGAGTACTGCGCTGACCGCGCTCGTGCGCCACGATGATCTGTAGACGCTCTTTCGCGACCGAGGCGGTGCTTACTTTTTTGCTGGCACGAAAGAAGTCAAAAAGGTTCATTGGTTAGTTGCCTCCAAACAGGCGCTCGAAGAATCCCTTCTTCTTCACATCAAGGAACCGATGTTCCACGTTTTTGCCCAGCAGGCGGTCAACGGTATCGCTATAGGCCTGGCCAGCATCGCTCTGGTCGTCAAGGATGACCGGTACGCCCTGGTTGGATGCCTTGAGCACCGCCTGGGATTCAGGGATCACGCCCAGCAGGGCCACCGAGAGGATTTCCTTGACGTCTTCGACGCCGAGCATTTCGCCCTGGCTGACGCGCTCCGGGTGGTAGCGGGTGATCAGCAGGTGTTCCTTGATCGGGTCTTCGTTGCGTTCGGCGCGGCGCGATTTGCTCGCCAGCAGGCCCAGCATACGGTCCGAGTCACGTACCGAGGAGACTTCCGGGTTGGTCACGACGATCGCTTCGTCAGCGAAGTACATGGCCAAGTGGGCGCCTTTCTCGATACCGGCCGGCGAGTCGCAGACCACGTATTCGAAGTCCTCTTTGAGCTGCATCAGGACTTTTTCCACGCCTTCCTGGGTCAGCGCGTCCTTGTCGCGGGTCTGGCTGGCGGCCAGCACGTAGAGGTTCTCAAGGCGCTTGTCCTTGATCAGCGCTTGCTGCAGGTTGGCTTCGCCGTTGACGACGTTGACGAAGTCGTACACCACGCGGCGTTCGCAGCCCATGATCAGGTCGAGGTTACGCAGGCCGACGTCGAAGTCGACGATGACAGTCTTGTGGCCGCGCAGTGCGAGGCCGGTACCAATAGCGGCGCTGGTGGTGGTCTTACCCACACCACCCTTGCCGGATGTAACCACGAGAATCTTGGCCAAGGTGTTTCACCCCTAAAGAAAAGGACGTCGAGTCCCAAAAAATACAAAAAACGGCAACATCGAAAAAAGTTGCGCAGAAAATGGCGGCAAGTATCCGTTAAAGACGGGTGATGTTCAACACGTCACCGGACAGGCTGACCTGTACCCCGGCCCCCCACAGCGGATCGCGGCGCAGGTCTTCGGAGACCTTGTATTGCCCGGCGATCGAGACCATCTCGGCGGTCAGCTGCTGGCAGAAGATCCGCGCCCGGGTATTGCCCTTGATCCCGGCCAGTGCCCGCCCACGCATTGCACCGTACACATGGATGTTGCCATCGGCGAGAAGTTCCGCGCCCGGGCTGACCGACGACACTACTACCAGATCGCCACCCTGAGCGTAGATCTGCTGGCCGCCGCGTACCGGGGTGGTGATGATCTTGGTCGGGCGGATGGCCGGCTCCGGCGGCGCCACGGGGGCGGGCGCAGGCTCGGGCTTCTTCACTTCCGGCTCCGGCTCCAGCGGCCGCTCACGGGCACCGGAGGGCGGCAGCACCGGCAGGTCGATGGCGATCGCCGCGGCAATGTCTTCGATACGGCTGGCGCGGATGGCCAGGGTGCGCAGGCCGTGATGGCGGCAGACGCGCATCAGCCCGGGCAAGTCGACCGCGCCTTCGCCGGCCGGGAGCTTGTCCAGGGCCAGTACCAGCGGGGTATTGCTGAAGAAATTCGGCGCCTGGGCGACCTTGGCCGCCAACTGCCGGTCGAGGCCTTCGAGGTTGTTCCTGGCGAGCTCGAGCACGGTAATGGCGAGCATGCTGCCCTTGAGCTGGAACACGGGGTCTTGGTCTGGCGTTTGGGTTTGGCTCATGGTCTGCATTAGGGCGGCTTGTTACGAAAAAGTGCCCAGACTTATAACGAGAACACCGGTTGGCCGCAACCCGTGCCGAACCGTTGTAGAATGCCCGGCCCTTGTCTTTCCGGAATCTTTAATGGATCGCCCGCGTTTTCGTCGTTACTTTCTGCACCCGCGCTTCTGGCCGCTGTGGCTGGGCCTGGGCCTGTTGTGGCTGATCGTGCAGCTGCCGTACCGGGCCTTGCTGGTGATCGGCCGTGCCCTGGGGGCGCTGATGTACCTGGTGGCCGGCGAACGCCGCTACATCGCGGCGCGCAACCTGGAACTGTGTTTCCCCGAGCTACCGTCCGTCGAACGGCAGCGCCTGCTCAAGGAAAATTTCGCTTCCACCGGCATCGCCTTCTTCGAAATGGCCATGAGCTGGTGGTGGCCAAAGGCCCGGTTGGCGCGCCTGGCGCACATCGAAGGGCTCGAGCACCTGCAGGCCGCCCAGCGTGATGGCCAGGGTGCCATCCTCATGGCCCTGCACTTCACCACCCTGGAGATCGGCGCCGCGCTGCTGGGGCAGGAACACACCATCGACGGCATGTACCGCGAGCACGGCAACCCGGTGTTCGACTTCATCCAGCGCCGTGGCCGCGAGCGGCACAACCTCGATTCGCTGGCGGTAGAGCGCGAGGACGTGCGCGGCATGCTCAAGCTGCTGCGCGCCGGCCGTGCCATCTGGTACGCACCCGACCAGGACTACGGCGCCAAGCAGAGCCTGTTCGTGCCGCTGTTCGGCATCGAAGCGGCGACCGTCACCGCCACCACCAAGTTCGCCCGCCTGGGCAAGGCACGGGTGATCCCCTTCACCCAGCAGCGCCTGGCCGATGGCAGCGGTTACCGGCTGGTGATTCATCCGCCGCTTGCGGACTTCCCTGGTGAGACCGAAGAGGCCGACTGCCTGCGCATCAACCAGTGGATCGAAACGGCGCTGCGCGAATGCCCGGAGCAGTACCTGTGGGCGCATCGGCGCTTCAAGTCGCGTCCGCCGGGGGCGCCGAAGCTCTACGAAAAACGGCGTTGAGGCTATCGCGGGTCAAGTCGAGTCGTCGCACCGCCGCTCCCACAACTATCTGTGGGAGCGGGCTTGACCGGCGATGAATTCACCAAAAATCCAGGAAGGTAAAATGGCTGAACCGATCACCGGCTTGATCCTCTCTGGCGGCGGCGCCCGCGCCGCCTACCAGGTCGGTGTGCTGGCCGGCATTGCCGATCTGCTGCCGCCCGGTGCCGCCAACCCCTTTCCGGTGATCGTCGGCACCTCGGCCGGCGCCATCAATGCCGTGACCCTGGCCAGCGGCGCCACTCATTTTGCTGACGCGATCCGCCGCCTGACCAGTTTCTGGCAGGGCTTTCGCAGCCATCAGGTGCTGCGCAGCGACTGGCCCGGGGTGATCCGCCAGGCCAGCCGCTTCGTCGGCCACAGCCTGCTTGGTCTCGGCGCGCCGGTTCCGGTGGCGCTGCTCGACAGCTCGCCGTTGCGCACACTGCTCAGCCAGCACCTGGACCTCAACGGCATCGGCCACGCCATCGAGCAGCAGCACCTGCGCGCGGTGGCGGTGACGGCCTTTGGCTACGAGTCCGGCCAGGCGGTGACCTTCTACCAGGGCAAGGGCGCCATCGACCCCTGGCTGCGCCACCGGCGTATCGGCCTGCCGACCCGCCTGAGCGTCGAGCACCTGTTGGCCAGCTCGGCGATCCCCTTGCTGTTCGCTCCGGTCAAGCTCGGTGAGGAATTCTTCGGTGATGGCGCGGTGCGCCAGTCGGCGCCGATCAGCCCGGCCCTGCACCTGGGCGCCAGCCGGGTACTGGTGGTCGGGGTCAGCGGCAACCCGCAGCGGCCCCATGAAGGCGAAATGCGCCAGCGCATCTTCAGCGGCCAGCAGCCGAGCCTGGCACAGATCGGCGGGCACATGCTCAACAGCACCTTCATTGACAGCCTGGAAGACGATATCGAGCTGCTGCAGCGGCTCAACCACCTTAGCCACCTGATGCCCGAACACCTCGAGCGCCGGCGCCTGGGCCTGGCGCCGGTCGAGGTGCTGGTGGTTGCGCCCAGCCAGCCGCTGGACGAGATCGCCGCGCGCCACCGACGTGAGTTGCCGGCGGCGCTGCGGCTGTTTCTGCGCGGCCCGGGGGCGACCAAAACCAGCGGCGCCGGGGTGCTCAGCTACCTGCTGTTCGAAGCCGGCTATTGCAGCGAGCTGATCGAACTCGGGCGCCGCGACGCCCTGGCCAAGCGCCGCGAGCTGTGCGGCTTTCTTGGCCTGCCGGCGCCCAGCTGAGGGCGCTTACTCGGCGATCTGCAGCTTGCGCGCCTCGGTGTAGACGTAGCGCACCTTCTCGTACTCGAACGGCGAGTTGAGCTGGCCATAGCGGAAGCTGGTGGTGTAGCGCTTGTCGACGGCGCGCAGTACCCAGACTTCCGGATGGTTGCTGCTGACTTCGGCGACGTTGAGGAAGTTGATCCAGTTCTCGGCGCCATAGTCCACCGCCAGGCCACCGGTATCGCGCAGGTTCGACGGGCCGATGATCGGCAGCATCAGGTATGGGCCTTCCGGCACGCCGTAGAAGCCCAGGGTCTGGCCGAAATCCTCGCTCTGGTGCGGCAGGCCCATTTTGCTTGCCGGGTCCCACAGGCCGGCGACGCCGATGGTGGTGTTGAGCAGCAGGCGCGCGGTGATTTCCATCGAGCGCTTGCCCTTGAGCTGCAGCAGGCTGTTGAGCAGGTTCGGCACATCGCCGACGTTACTGAAGAAGTTGCTCACGCCGCTGCGCACAAAGTGCGGGGTGATGTAGCGGTAGCCGTTGACCACCGGCAGGAACACCCATTGGTCGAAGCGGTAGTTGAAGTGGTAGATGCGCCGGTTCATCGATTCCAGCGGGTCGTAGACGTTCAGCGCCGCCAGGGTCGAGCGTTCGAATTCGCGCTGGTCCAGGCCGGGGTTGAACTTGAGTGCCTTGAGCGGTTCGGTGAAGCCATCGGCATCGACCGGATCGGCTTCGATGACGCTGGCGCGCGGTGCGGTTTCTTCAGCCGCCTGGGCCAGGCCGCAGGCCAGCAGCGCGCTAATGATCAGTAGGCGTTTAACCACGGAAGAACTCCAGCATGGCGTCGCTGTTGACGCGATAATTGAGGTTGCCGCAATGGCCGCCGTGGGGGTACAGGGTCAGGCGATCGCCGAAGGCGCTGCGCAGGAAGCCCAGGTCGCCAGGGCCGAGGATGACGTCGTCGGCGTTGTGCATCACGGCGATTTTCGGGCTCTGTTGCAGGTAGTCCTTGAGCGCGTAGAGGCTGACCTGGTCGACCAGTTGCAACAGGCTGCCGCCGTCGGTGCGGGCACGCCACATGGGGATCACCTGCTCGGTCAGGTAGCAGTCGAAGTCGCATTGCAACGCGCGCTTGAAGAACGGCGTGAGGCTACTGCCTTCGGTGATCGGGTACTTGGGCGGGATGATCAGGCCGCGGCGGTTGATCAGGTCGGAGGTAAAGGCGATATCGGCCGCCGAGAAACGGAACGAGGTGCCGATGACCATTGCCATCTGCTCGTTGGACAGGTGCTGGCGTGACTGCTGGAAGTCGTACAGCAGCGCATCGTTGAGGTCGATGTAGCCCTTCTGCTGGAAGTAGCGGGTCAGCTTGTTGAGCACCAGCTCATAGAAGGTGGTGCTGTTGTTGACGCCCTTGACCTCGGTCTGCACCAGCTTGTCGAGGTTGCTGATCGAGGTGTAGAGGTTGACCGGCGGGTTGAGCAGCAGCACGCGCTTGAAGTTGAAGCTGCGCCGGGTTTCATCCAGGTGGCTGACAAACGCCGCATCCAGGGCGCCGAGGCTGTAGCCGCTGAGGTAGTACTCGCTGACCGGCAGGCGCGGGTGCTGAGCGCGCACGCCCTGCATCACCCGGTAAAGGTCTTCGGCGTCTTCCTTGGTCACCCCTGGGGTGGCGTAGCGCGAGGCGGCGGTGATGAAGTCGAAGCTGGTCGGCGATGACAACTGCACCACGTGGTAGCCAGCCTTGTAGTAGAGCTTTTTCAGGTACTCGTTGATGCTGCTGGAGTAGGGCGCGCCGGTGCCGGCAATCAGGAAAATCAGCGGCGCCTCGTGGTCCTGGCGGGCCAGGCGATACTTGAGCTTTTTCACCGGCCAGAAATTGTCGGGCAGGGTGAAGGCCCGTTCCGGGCGCATGTTCAGGCTGTAGTCGGACTGGGTGATGTCGTCGTCGCTAGGCAGCTCCGGGCGTAGCTCCGGCGGCGTCGTGGCGATGGTCGCCTCGAACGGGTTGGTCAACGGATAGCCGTAACTGGCCGCGTCGATGGTTTGTGCCCAAGCGCACGCACTCGAGATAAAGCCACCCAACAGGGCAGCGAGGCGCAGAGAACGAAGCATGACGGATCCCCAAAAATGCAGCAGCAAAGTGCGTTACGCAGGCTAGGACCATGGTGGCCCCGGCAAAGTTGCCTGGCGCTCCGGCATTTATCGTCCCAGATGTTGCCGCCGTCCAATGAGGATTCGCAACAATTGGTTCCATTTATCTACAGGACAAAGTAGCTGAGGCTGGCGCTTTTGCCTTGCATAGACGCCCCGGACGATTATGCTGGGCGCCGATTTTCATGTTTCTGGAGTGTCGCATGTCCCGCCGTTTACCGCTGATCGCATTGCTGGTGTTTCTGCCCTTGTGGCTGGCGGCAAGCTATGGGCTGCGTTATGTGCTGATGGAAGATGCCCACTGGGTGGCGACCTGCACCGACCAGGCACAACTGTGGGGCTGCCAGGCGCGTTCGCTGATGGGGTTGATGATTCACTTCAGGATCGTGGCCTGGTCGGCCCTGGGCCTGGCACTGCTGGCCATGCTGGTGCCAGGGCGCGCGGGTTGGCGCCTGGCGGTGGCGGCACTGGTGTGCGGGGTGCCGGCATTGGTGCTGTACACCGCGAGCATTGCCGTGTTTGCCGTGGTGCTGGCGGGGTTGCGGCTGGTACGGCGTTAGTTGTCTTATCGCGGGTCAAGTCGAGTCGTCGCACCGCCGCTCCTACAGTGATCTCTGTGGGAGCGGCGGTGCGGCGATCCGACTTGCCCCGCGATGGTTCACTGCTGAACCCGAACCCGCAAGCTACGCCACAACGCCGCCACCATCAGCACGCTCACCCCGGCCCAGACCAGCGCCTGCTGGTTGCTCAGCCCTTCACGGTACAGCTGCGGGGCGATGCCGGCGCCGATGATCAACGCCAGCAAGGCCGCTTCGCCCCGGCGTGCCGCCACCGGCCGCAGCAGGTACACCACTGCCGGCAACAGCAAGGCGGGGCTGGGGAAGCTGCGATAACGCGGGTCGAACACCAGCGCCAGCATGCTCACCGCCGCGGCAAAACCGGCCGCCAGCAACCACCAGCCGCCACGCGCTTGGAGCCAGGCGAAGGCCCGCTGGCGCCAGCCCTGGCGTTGCGACAAGGCCAGCGCAGCATGGGCGAGCACCAGCAGGTTCAGGCCCACCAGCACAATCGCCCAGACCCACTCGCCGACAAAGCGGCTGTTGATGCGCAACTGTTCGCCCCACAGGCCCAGGCTGGCCGCAGCCAGGGCCGCCAGCAGTGGCAACAGCAAAGCGCTGCGAGTGCCGCGTACGCGCCCGGCCAGCAGCAGGGTGGCGGCGAACAGCACGACACCTGCGCCCAGCCACTGCGGCCAGAACGCCAGGTTGCTCACCGGCCCTTCAAGGATGCCCTTGTCCTGGCGGTCGGCGTCATACAGGCCCCAGTAGCCGCCCACGGCGCCTTCGCTGGCACGTTTCCAGGGCTGGTCGAAAGCTTCGATCAGGTTGTACTGCCAGCCGTGCTGTTCGGCCATGGCGACGAAGCCGCGAATGAAGCGTGCCTCGTTGACCCGGCTGGGCAGGGCGGTTTCGCGCTGGCGGCCTTCGCTCGGCCAGCCGGTTTCGCCAATGACGATCTCCTTGGGCGCGAAGCGGTTGCCGAACACCTGGCGGATCTCGCCGACGTGCACCAGGGCATCGTCGATGCTCTTCGGGTCATCTTCCCAGTAGGGCAGCAGGTGGATGGTCAGGAAGTCCACCGCCGGAGCGATCTCGGGGTGTTGCAGCCAGAACTCCCAGACATCGGCGTAGGTCACCGGCACGCTGACCTGGCTTTTCACCTGGTTGATCAGCGCCGCCAGTTGCGGGCCGGTGACTTCCTTGCGCAGCAGGGTTTCGTTGCCGACGATCACCGCCTTGACCACATCCGGGTTGGCATTGGCCGAGGCGATCAGGGCCTTGACCTCTTTTTGCGAATCCACCGGGTTGGCGTTGATCCAGGCGCCGAGCATCACCTTCAGGCCATGCTTGCGGGCAAGGTCGGGGATGGCCTCAAGGCCGGTCATCGAGTAGGTGCGGATGCACTCGAAACGCTCGGCCAGCAAGGCCAGGTCGGCGTCCATGCGCGCCGGGCGCAGCTGGAACGGTTGGTCGAACGGCGACTGGTCCTTGTCGAACGGGGTGTAGGAGGCGCACTGCAGCTTGTGCGACGCGCTGGCCGCATCCGGCAGCACCACCGGCTTGCCCAGGCCGTACCACAGCCCTGCGAGGGCGAACAGGCCCAGCAGGCAGGCGAACAGGTAGGGTAATAGCGGGAAGCGCGCAGTCGAGGACATGGAACAGACCGTCTGGAAACAAAGCCGTCAATAGTACCCGCAAATGGCGCCGGCCAAAGCCTTGGGCTACAAAGATCGTCAGGGTGGGTGTTGCTTGATGTATCGATTTCAATGGCTGGCGATGTGATGTCGTTTCTCGTTGTCCCGAGGTCGCTACCAGAGCAGGTCAGCGACCATGCGCGGTTGATGATGCAGCTTCCGTGACGTGACGAGGGGATGCTTGGATGAAAATGCGACGACTCCTGGGGGTGGGCACCGCCCTGGTACTGGCCATTGGCGCGGGGCAAGCGCTGGCCAAGGAAGTGAGCATCGGCTATGTCGATGGCTGGTCCGACAGTGTGGCGACCACCAACGTCGCCGCCGAAGTCATCAGGCAGAAGCTCGGCTATGACGTCAAACTGCAGGCCGTGGCCACCGGCATCATGTGGCAGGGGGTGGCTACCGGCAAGCTCGACGCCATGCTCTCGGCCTGGTTGCCGGTAACCCATGGCGAATACTGGACCAAGAACAAGGACAACGTGGTCGACTACGGCCCCAACTTCAAGGATGCCAAGATCGGCCTGATCGTCCCCGAATACGTCAAGGCCAGCTCGGTGGCCGACCTCAAGACCGATGACAGCTTCAAACAGAAAATCGTCGGCATCGACGCAGGCTCCGGGGTCATGCTCAAGACCGACCAGGCCATCAAGGACTACGACCTCACCGGCTACAAACTGCAGGCAAGCTCTGGCGCGGCGATGACCGCAGAGCTTGGCCGCGCCTATGCCAAGCAGCAATCGATCGCGGTGACCGGCTGGGTGCCGCACTGGATGTTCGCCAAGTGGAAGCTCAAGTTCCTCGAAGACCCCAAAGGCGTGTACGGCGCCGCCGAAACCGTCAACAGCATTGGCAGCAAAGAACTGGACAGCAAGGCGCCGGAAGTGGCGGCGTTCCTGAAGAAATTCCAGTGGCAGTCCAAGGATGAAATCGGTGAGGTCATGTTGGCCATTCAAGAGGGCGCAAAACCTGAAGCCGCAGCCAAGGACTGGGTGGCCAAGCACCCGGAGCGCGTAGCCGAGTGGACCGGCAAATAATGGCCTAAAGCCTCTATCTGGCACCTTCCAGGGCCGCACCCGCGAAACGCCGGTGCGGCCCTTGTCGTTTCAGGCTGTTACCGAATCGGTAAAAGAGTTTTGCATCTAAGACTAAGGTCGTCTGGAGTGCGTTCGAAGGCAGCATAAAGTGGAGTGGGTACTACCTAATCTGTGCTGCGAGGACAAAAACAATGAACGACAGCATTTACCTCTCGATACAAAACAGCCCGCGGTTCAAGGAGCTGGTTTCAAAACGCGAACGTTTCGCCTGGATTCTCTCGGCGATCATGCTCGGTCTCTACGCCGCCTTCATCCTGTTGATTGCCTATGGCCCGCATATTCTCGGTGCCAAGCTCAGCCCTGACTCGTCGATCACCTGGGGTATTCCCCTTGGTGTCGGTCTGATCATCTCGGCTTTCATCCTCACGGCCATCTACGTGCGTCGCGCCAATGGCGAGTTCGACGAGATGAACAAGGCGATCCTCAAGGAGGCTCAGCAATGATCCGGCGTCTACTGGCAACCCTGGCCTTCGGCGTTTTTGCACCCGCCGTCTGGGCCGCTGACGCCCTCACCGGCGCGGTGCAGAAACAACCCTTGAACGTCTCGGCGATCGTCATGTTCGTCGCCTTCGTCGGTGCCACCCTGTGCATCACCTACTGGGCGTCCAAGCGCAACAAGTCCGCCTCCGACTACTATGCCGCCGGCGGGCGCATCACCGGTTTCCAGAACGGCCTGGCGATTGCCGGCGACTATATGTCGGCCGCATCCTTCCTGGGTATTTCCGCCCTGGTGTTCACCTCCGGTTACGATGGCCTGATCTACTCGATCGGCTTCCTGGTCGGCTGGCCGATCATCCTCTTCCTGATCGCCGAGCGCCTGCGCAACCTGGGTAAGTACACCTTTGCCGACGTCGCCTCGTATCGCCTCGGGCAGAAGGAAATCCGCACCCTGTCGGCCTCGGGCTCGCTGGTGGTGGTGGCCTTCTACCTGATCGCGCAGATGGTCGGTGCCGGCAAGCTGATTCAGCTGCTGTTCGGCCTGGACTACCACGTCGCGGTGATCCTGGTCGGTATCCTGATGTGCATGTATGTGCTGTTCGGCGGCATGCTCGCGACCACCTGGGTACAGATCATCAAGGCCGTGCTGTTGCTCTCCGGTGCCAGCTTCATGGCGCTGATGGTGATGAAGCACGTCAACTTCGACTTCAACGCGCTGTTCTCCGAAGCGATCAAGGTTCACCCCAAAGGTGAAGCGATCATGAGCCCGGGCGGGCTGGTCAAAGATCCGATCTCGGCGTTTTCGCTGGGCCTGGCGCTGATGTTCGGTACCGCTGGCCTGCCGCACATCCTGATGCGCTTCTTCACTGTCAGCGACGCCAAGGAAGCGCGCAAGAGCGTGCTGTACGCCACCGGTTTCATCGGCTACTTCTACATCCTGACCTTCATCATCGGCTTCGGCGCGATCCTGCTGGTCAGCACCAACCCTGAGTTCAAGGACGCTGCCGGCGCCCTGATCGGCGGCAACAACATGGCGGCGGTGCACCTGGCCGATGCCGTGGGTGGCAGCGTGTTCCTCGGTTTCATCTCGGCAGTGGCCTTCGCCACCATCCTGGCGGTGGTTGCCGGCCTGACCCTGGCCGGTGCCTCGGCAGTGTCCCACGACCTGTATGCCAGCGTGATCAAGAAGGGCAAAGCCAACGAGAAGGATGAGATCCGCGTGTCGAAGATCACCACCGTCGCCCTTGGCGTGTTGGCGATCGGCCTGGGCATCCTGTTTGAAAGCCAGAACATCGCCTTCATGGTCGGCCTGGCGTTCTCCATCGCTGCCAGCTGTAACTTCCCGGTACTGCTGCTGTCGATGTACTGGAAGAAACTGACCACCCGTGGCGCCATGATCGGTGGCTGGATGGGCCTGATCAGTGCCGTGGCGCTGATGATCCTCGGCCCGACCATCTGGGTGCAGATCCTCGGCCACGAGAAGGCGATCTACCCGTACGAGTACCCGGCGCTGTTCTCGATGATCATTGCCTTTACCGGTATCTGGTTCTTCTCGATCACCGACAAGTCCAAGGCCGCCGATGATGAACGTGCGCTGTTCTTCCCGCAGTTCGTGCGCTCGCAGACTGGCCTGGGTGCCAGCGGTGCGGTGTCTCACTAAGTAAGCAAAAAGGCAGCCTTTGGCTGCCTTTTTGGCTGCAAGCTCCAAGTCACAAGCCGCAAGTTGAAGCCGTACGCGTACTGCTTTGACTTGCGGCTTGCTGCTTATGGCTTGCAGCTTTTCTATATCTTGCCGAGCAACAACAGGATCAGCAGGATGATCAGCACCGTACCGATGATGCCGGATGGCCCATAGCCCCAACTTCTGGAGTGCGGAAAGACGGGTAAGCCACCGATCAACAGCAGAATCAGGATGATGATAAGTATGGTGCCCATGGCAGTTTCCTTGTTTGGCTTGAGAAGTAGGCGTTACGCTGCAATCCATCTCTTCGGTCATGTGTTTCATGCCCGCCTGTTAATTCCGACTGCTGCCAGTGGCTAAAAGTTTTATCCCATCTTTATTAGTCACGTTCACCGCTGTTTGCCCCGGCCATTCAGCATCCTGATACTGCGAGGGTGGCGGCCTTGGCTTCGCTACACTGGCCTGAACTTTCCAGAACAGTACAAGGCAGCTGCTATGCAAAAGCGCATGATGATTACCGGTGCCGGCTCGGGGCTTGGGCGCGAAATTGCCTTGCGCTGGGCGCGCGAGGGCTGGCAACTGGCCCTGGCCGATGTCAACGAGGCCGGCCTCAAGCAAACCCTGGCGCTGGTACGCGAGGCCGGCACCGACGGTTTCGTGCAGCGCTGCGATGTGCGTGACTACAGTCAGCTCACCGCCCTGGCCCAGGCCTGCGAAGAAAAGTTCGGCGGCATCGATGTGATCGTCAACAACGCCGGGGTGGCCTCGGGCGGGTTTTTCGCCGAGCTGTCGCTGGAGGACTGGGACTGGCAGATCGCAATCAACCTGATGGGCGTGGTCAAGGGCTGCAAGGCTTTCCTGCCACTGCTCGAGCGCAGCAAGGGCAGGATCATCAACATCGCCTCGATGGCCGCCCTGATGCAAGGCCCGGCGATGAGCAACTACAACGTCGCCAAGGCCGGGGTGCTGGCCCTGTCGGAAAGCTTGCTGATCGAGCTGCGCCAGCAGGAGGTCGCGGTGCACGTGGTGTGCCCGTCGTTCTTCCAGACCAACCTGCTCGACTCGTTCCGTGGCCCGACCCCGGCGATGAAAGCCCAGGTCGGCAAGCTGCTGGAAAGCTCGCCGATCAGCGCCGCCGATATCGCCGACTACATCCATCAGCAAGTGGCCGCCGGCGAGTTCCTGATCCTGCCTCATGAGCAGGGCCGCGAAGCCTGGAAGCTCAAGCAGCGCAACCCGCAGATGCTCTACGACGAGATGGCCAGCATGGCCGAGAAAATGCGCGCCAAGGCGCGGCCGTCCCAGGCTTGAGCGTCGCCATCAGGTATTCTTGGCCATCCTTTGAACAGCCTTGAGTACCTGGTGTGATCAATTACCTGTGGTTTTTCCTCGCGGCGATCTTCGAGATCGGCGGTTGCTATGCCTTCTACATGTGGCTGCGCCTGGGCAAGAGCGCCTGGTGGATTGCCCCGGCCTTGCTCAGCCTGACCCTGTTCGCGCTGATCCTCACCCGGGTCGAAGCGGCGTATGCCGGGCGCGCCTATGCCGCCTATGGCGGTATCTACATCGTCACTTCGCTGTTGTGGCTGGCGCTGGTCGAGCGGGCGCGGCCGCTGGGCACTGACTGGATCGGCGCGTTGTTGTGCGTGCTGGGGGCCAGCATCATCGTCCTCGGGCCACGTTTGCAGAGTGCCTGAAGGGTCGAAAACTCAAGAAATCTGTAGGCAAAATCGCCCAGCTAAGTGGGATGGGTCTAATTCGCCGTCGGAGCATTGAAGGCGTCCGGCACCCCGTGCAGTCTCCGAATTCCCTGATTTGTGGAGGATCGGAGCATGTTGGTAATAGGCCGCGAAATAGGCGAAATCATCGCCATCGACGATGACATCAAGATCAAGGTGTTGTCGGTGGACGGCAACACCGTGCGCTTCGGCATCAGCGCGCCGCGGCACATCGAGGTGCACCGGGCGGAGATCTACAAGCGTATCGTCGAGCAACTGGCCAAGCAGGCCGGTTGAATCAGTCGAGCAGTTCCTTGGGCACGTCGTGCTTGGCCAGCAGCTGGCATTGCTGGCTTTCAAGGTCGAACAGAATGAACGCCTGTTTTTTTGCCAGCGCCTGGCGCACCCGCAGCACGCGGGTTTCCAGCGGGGTGTCGTCACCGTTGTCGGTGCCGTCGCGGGTGACGAAATCCTCGATCAAGCGGGTGAGGGTTTCGGCTTCCAGTTGGTCGTAGGGAATCAGCATGAACAGGACAGGTCTGGCGAAAAGGTAGCGCCATGCTACGCCAAACCTGTCCTGGCTGTGTAGGCGCTAGTTTTTGTTGCCGACCAGGCTGTCGACGGCCGGCACCCGGGTATCGCTTTCCATCTGTGCATCGTGCTCAAGCTGGTGGCTGAAACTTTCCAGCGAACTGCCGGTGGCTTGCGAGTCGCTGGCAAACACCGGCGGGCTGAGCAGGTAGGCGGTCAGCAGGCGGCTCAGCGCCGCCAGGCTGTCGATGTGCGTGCGTTCGTAGCCATGGGTGGCGTCGCAACCGAAGGCCAGCAGGGCGGTGCGAATATCGTGACCGGCGGTGATCGCCGAATGCGCGTCGCTGAAGTAGTAGCGAAACACATCGCGGCGAGCCGGCAGTTCGTGTTCGCGGGCAAGTTTGAGCAAGTGGCGCGTCAGGTGATAGTCATAGGGGCCGGCCGAATCCTGCATGGCGACGCTGACCGCGTGTTCGCTGGAGTGTTGCCCGGGCGCGACCGGGGCAATATCGATGCCGACGAACTCGCTGACGTCCCAGGGCAGGGCGGCAGCGGCGCCGGAGCCGGTCTCTTCGGTGATGGTGAACAGCGGGTGGCAGTCGATCAACGGCTGTGCGCCGCTTTCAACAATGGCCTTGAGCGACGCCAGCAGCGCCGCGACACCGGCTTTGTCATCCAGGTGGCGGGCGCTGATATGGCCGCTTTCGGTGAACTCGGGCAGTGGGTCGAAGGCGACGAAGTCACCGATGCCGATGCCCAGCGACTCGCAATCGGCGCGGGTGGTGCAGTAGGCATCCAGGCGCAACTCAATGTGCTCCCAACTGACCGGCATCTGATCGATGGCGGTGTTGAACGCGTGGCCGCTGGCCATCAGCGGCAACACGCTGCCGCGCAGCACGCCGCTGTCGGTGAACACGCTGACGCGGCTGCCTTCGGCAAAGCGGCTGGACCAGCAGCCCACCGCCGCCAGCGACAGCCGGCCGTTGTCCTGGATCGCCCGCACGCTGGCGCCGATGGTATCCAGATGGGCGGACACCGCCCGGTCGGGCGAGCTCTTGCGGCCCTTGAGGGTAGCGCGGATGGTGCCGCGACGGGTCAGTTCGAAGGGGATGCCGAGCTCCTCGAGGCGCTCGGCGACATAGCGCACAATGGTGTCGGTAAATCCGGTGGGGCTGGGAATGGCGAGCATTTCCAGCAGGACTTTCTGCAAGTACGTGAGGTCCGGTTCGGGAAGCTGTTGGGGCATGCGAACTCCTGTGCTCATGGCGCGGGTCGACTGTGGGGGAACAACAGGTCGACGAAGCGCTCGGCAGTCGGTTGCGGTTCATGGTTGGCCAGGCCGACGCGTTCATTGGCTTCGATGAACACGTAGTCGGGCTGGTCGGCGGCCTTGACCATCAGGTCCAGGCCCACCACCGGGATGTCCAGGGCGCGGGCGGCGCGGATGGCAGCGTCGACCAGCACCGGGTGCAGGCGCTCGGTGACGTCCTCCAGGCAGCCGCCGGTGTGCAGGTTGGCGGTGCCGCGCACAGCCAGGCGCTGGCCGGCAGGCAGTACGCTGTCGTAATCGACCCCGGCAGCGTGCAGGGTGCGCTGGGTTTCGTGGTCCAGGGGGATGCGGCTTTCACCGCCCGTTGCCGCCTGACGCCGACGGCTCTGGGCTTCGATCAGGGCGCCGACGGCGTGCTGGCCGTCGCCGACAATCTGCGCCGGGTGGCGGATGGCGGCGGCGACCACGTCGAAACCGATGACCACGATGCGCAGGTCGAGGCCGGCATGAAAGCTTTCCAGCAGCACGCGGCTGTCGAAGCGTCGGGCGCTTTCTACCGCTGCACTGATTTCATCGAGGGTGCTGAGGTTTACCGCCACGCCGTTGCCTTGCTCACCGTCCAGCGGCTTGACCACCACCGCGCCGTGGTCTTCGAGGAAGGCCAGGTTGTCATCGGCATTGCCGGCCAGTTGCTGCGCCGGCACCTGCAAGCCTGCGGCGCTCAGTACCTTGTGGGTCAGGCTTTTGTCCTGGCACAGGGTCATGCTCACCGCCGTGGTCAGGTCGCTCAGAGACTCGCGGCAACGTACCCGCCGACCACCATGGATAAGGGTGAACAGGCCGCCATCGGCATCGTCGACCTGCACCTCGATACCGCGCCGGTACGCCTCCTCGACGATGATCCGCGCATAGGGGTTGAGCCCGGTTTCAGGGCCTGGGCCGAGGAACAGCGGCTGGTTGATGCCGTTCTTGCGCTTGACCGCGAAGGTCGGCAGGTTGCGAAACCCCAGCTTGGCGTACAGGCGTTTGGCCTGGCGGTTGTCGTGCAGCACCGAGAGGTCGAGGCAGGTCAGGCCGCGGCTCATGAAGTGCTCGATCAAATGCCGCACCAGCACTTCGCCGACACCCGGGCGGGTGCACTGTGGGTCCACCGCCAGGCACCAGAGGCTGCTGCCGTGTTCCGGGTCGGCAAAGGCCTTGTGATGATTCAGGCCCATGACGCTGCCGATGATCGCGCCGCTGTCTTCGTCTTCGGCCAGCCAGTACACCGGCCCGCCCTGATGGCGCGGGGTCAGCAACTCGGGGTCGATCGGCAGCATGCCGCGGGCCTGGTACAGGGCGTTGATCGCCTGCCAGTCGCTGTCGCTCTGCGCCCGGCGGATACGAAAACCGCGAAACACCCGTTGCGCCGGGCGGTAGTCGCTGAACCACAGGCGCAGGGTGTCGGACGGGTCGAGGAACAATTGCTGCGGGGCCTGGGCCAGCACCTGCTGCGGCGCCGCTACGTACAGGGCAATGTCGCGCTCGCCGGGGCGTTCGTCGAGCAGGGCGCTGGCCAGGCTGGCCGGGTCGGGGTAGGTGTGGCCGATCAGCAGCCGCCCCCAGCCGCAGTGCAGCGAACGCGGCTGGTCGTGGGGCTGGCTGCCATCGCCGGCCAGTTGCGCCTGCAGTCGCTCATAGGACGGCACCTGGCCGCGCAGCAGGCGCTGGCCGTAAGGTGAGGCATGGGCTTTCATCGATCAGATTCCTTGTTCGCTGAGCCACAGGTTCAAGGCAGCCAGTTGCCAGAGCTTGGAGCCGCGCAGCGGCGTCAGCTGGCCGTGGGGATCGCTGAGCAGGCGGTCGAGGGCGGCGGGGTTGAACAGGCCGCGGTCCTGGCTGGGGTCAAGCAGCAACTCACGCACCCAGTCCAGGGTTGCGCCCTGCAGGTGCTTGAGCCCCGGTACCGGGAAGTAGCCCTTCTTGCGGTCGATGACTTCACTGGGGATGACCAGCCGCGCGGCTTCCTTGAGCACCTGCTTGCCACCGTCGGGCAGCTTGAAGCGCGCCGGGATGCGCGCCGAGAGCTCGACCAGGCGATAGTCGAGGAACGGCGTGCGCGCTTCCAGGCCCCAGGCCATGGTCATGTTGTCGACCCGTTTGACCGGGTCGTCGACCAGCATCACCGTGCTGTCCAGGCGCAGGGCTTTATCCACCGCATCGCTGGCGCCGGGCTGGGCGAAGTGCTGGCGGACAAAGTCGCCGGCGGCGTCGTGATCGAGCAGCCAAGGCGCTTGCACGGTGGCGGCATAGTCGTCGTAGCTGCGGTCGAAGAACGCCTCGCGGTAGGCTGCGAACGGATCGCGCGCGCCGTCCACCTGCGGGTACCAGTGGTAACCGGCGAACAGCTCGTCGGCGCCCTGGCCGCTTTGCACCACCTTGCAGTGCCTGGCCACTTCCCGCGACAGCAGGTAGAAGGCAATGCAGTCATGGCTGACCATCGGCTCGCTCATGGCGCGAAAGGCCGCGGGCAACTGCTCGATGATCTCCCGCTCATCGATGCGCAATTGATGATGGCGGGTACCGTAGTGGCGGGCGATCAGGTCGGAGTACTGGAACTCGTCGCCGCGCTCGCCGCCGGCATCCTCGAAGCCGATGGAGAAGGTCGACAGGTCATCGACACCGACCTCGCGCAGCAGGCCGACGAGCAGGCTCGAGTCGACACCGCCGGACAGCAACACACCGACATCCACCGCAGCGCGTTGACGAATCGCCACCGCCTCGCGGGTGCTGTCGAGGACGCGGTCGCGCCAGTCTTCCAGGCTCAGGTCCTGTTCGTCGGTGCGCGGGCCATAGTGCAGGTGCCACCAGACTTGCTGCTCGCAGCGGCCCTGGGCATCGATGCGCATCCAGCTGGCCGGTGGCAGTTTCTCGATATTGGCCAGCAGGGTGCGTGGCGCTGGCACCACGGCGTGGAAGTTCAGGTAGTGGTTGAGCGCCACTGGGTCGAGCACCGGGTTGATGTCGCCGCCCTTGAGCAGCGCCGGCAGGCTCGAAGCGAAGCGCAGGCGTTCGCCGGTGCGCGACAGGTACAGCGGCTTGACCCCGAGGCGGTCGCGGGCGAGGAACAGCTGCTGGCTGTCACGTTCCCAGATCGCCAGGGCGAACATGCCGTTCAGGCGCGGCAGCAAGTCGGCGCCCCAGGCGTGATAGCCCTTGAGCAGCACCTCGGTGTCGCCGTCCGAGTAGAAGGCATAGCCTAGGCTTTCCAGCTCGCTGCGCAGCTCGGGGAAGTTGTAGATGGCGCCGTTGAAGGCCAGCGACAGGCCCAACTGGTTATCGACCATGGGCTGCGCCGAGCCGTCGGACAGGTCCATGATTTTCAGCCGGCGATGGCCCAGGGCAATCGGCCCCTGGCTATGGAAACCCCAGGCGTCAGGGCCGCGAGGTGCCAGGTGATGGGTGATCCGCTCGACCGCGGCGAGGTCCGCCGGGCGTGGTGGGTGGGCAACAGGGGTGAAACGAAACTCTCCAGCTAATCCGCACATAAGTCCTTACCGGTTTTGCCGTTGGGGAAGGTGCCCGAAACCCGGGCACATGGAAACTGACCGGTGCGGATAGCGAGAGTTTTAGATCAATCGGTTATAAGCGGTAGCTGCAAGCGACAAGCTTCAAGCTGCAAGAGCACGCCGGGTCAATCAGCTTTTAGTGTGTGGCTTGGCGCTTGTCGCTGCTTTTTTATTCCTGATCAATTCACGCAACATGAAGCGATTCGGGTGGCAGGCTTCGGCCACGGCGCGGGGCACCGGCAGCGGTGCGTTGTCGGCCCAGGCGGCGATCATTTCGCCCGCCAGTGGCGCGGTGATCAGCCCCCGCGAGCCATGGCCGCTGTTGATGAACAGGCCTTCTAGCCAGGGGCAGGGGGTGGCGGGAATTTGCCGGGCATCGCGGGCCAGCACGGCGTAGTCCTGGTTGAACTGCGCCTGTTCGGCCAGCGGGCCGACAATCGGCAGGTAGTCGGGGCTGGTGCAGCGAAACGCGGCGCGGCCCTGCAGCGTATGCGGGTCGAGACTGTGGGCGCCCAGGCGCTGGGCCAGGTCGCTGGAGATCGCCTCAAGCAGGCCAAGGTTGCCGACGTGCTCGCCGGGGGTGGGCGTGAGGTCGGTGCTGTGAAAGTCGAAGCTGGCGCCGAGGGTGTGCTCGCCATTGCGCGGCGGCGCGACATAGCCGTCGGCGCACACCACCGTGGTCAATGCCTGGCTTTGCGCTGTCACGGGCAGGCGGGTGACCTGCCCGCGAATGCGCTTGAGCGGCAACCCGGCGCAAGGCTCGAAGTTGTGGATTTCGGCGGCGGTCGCCAACACCACCAGCGGCGCGCTGGCCAGCAGTTTGTCGCTTTCCCAGGCTTGCCAGAGGCCGTCGACCTTACGCAGTTGCAGTACCTGATGATGGGTCAGCAGGGTGATGTTCGGGTGCTGCAGTTGCGCCTGGCACAGCGCCGGCGGATGCACCCAGCCGCCTTCAGGGTAGAACAGCCCGCCGCTGTCCAGGGCAACCCCGGCCAGTTGTTCAGCCTGCTCACGGTCCAGGCGTTGCAGCAATTGCGGGTTGAAGGCTGCGGCCAGTTGCTGCTGGCGCTGGTCTTCCTTGGCGTCGAAGGCCAGCTGCAGCACCCCGCAGCCATCCCAGTCCTGGCCGCGCTGCAGGCGTTCGAGCAGCCGCCGGGTGTAGCCGAAACCGCTGAGGATCAGGCGCGACAACGCCGTGCCGTGTGCAGACAGCTTCAGGTACAGCACCCCTTGCGGGTTGCCCGAAGCTTCTGCTGCTGGCGTCGCATGGCGCTCCAGCACCTTTACCTGCCAGCCGCGGGCGGCCAGGCTGGCGGCGCTGGCGCACCCGGCAAGGCCAGCGCCGATCACCAGCGCCTGGCGTGGGCCGCGCAGGGCAGGCGGCCGGGCAAACCACGGCGCGCTGGCGGCCGGTTGCGGCTGCTCGGCCGGCCAGCCATTGAAGGTGCCGCGCAGCACTTCCCATTTCTTGCCGATGCCGGGAATGCGCTTCATGCTAAAGCCTACGGCGATCAGGCCGCGGCGCACCCAGCCGGTGCTGGTGAAGGTGCCGAGGGTGGTGCCGGGCGCTGACAGCCGGCCGATCTCGGCGAACAGCTCCGGGGTCCACATTTCCGGGTTTTTGGCCGGGGCAAAGCCGTCGAGGAACCAGGCATCCACCTGTGCATCGAGCTGCGGCAGTTGCTCCAGCACGTCGCCGATCATCAGGGTCAGGCGCACCCGGCCCTGCTCGAACGCGAACGGCTGGAAGCCTTCGTGCACTGCCACGTACTGGCTCAGCAACTGGCTGCTGAACGGCGCCAGCTGCGGCCACAGGGCCAGGGCGCGACTGAGGTCGGCGCGGGTCAGGGGGTATTTTTCGACGCTGATGAAGTGCAGCCGCGCATCAGCCGGGGCGCACTCGGCAAACAGCTGCCAGGCGCAGAAGAAGTTCAGGCCGGTGCCGAAGCCGGTTTCGCCGATCACCAGGCACTGGCCCGGCTGCATTGCGCTGAAACGCTGGCGCAAGTCGTTCTGGTCGATGAACACGTGACGGGTTTCCTCCAGGCTCTGCTCCTTGGAGAAATAGATGTCGTCGTATTGGCGCGAGTGCGGTCGGCCCTGGTCGTCCCAGTCGATCTGGGCGTATTGGGTTACTTCGGTCATGTTCGGCTCAGCATTGGCAAGAGGGCCATTTTAGCTGATCGGCGCCAGGCTGTTTGACTTGTGGCAGGCTTTGTTTTGTGCCGACAAAGGTTTCGACAATCCGCTAGTCTTGCTTATCCAAGTAGGGAGCCTGGTATGTTCGAATCCGCTGAAATTGGTCACGCCATCGACAAAGACACCTATGACGCCGAGGTCCCGGCGCTGCGTGAAGCGTTGCTGGAGGCGCAGTTCGAGCTCAAGCAGCAGGCGCGTTTCCCGGTGATCGTACTGATCAACGGCATCGAAGGTGCCGGCAAGGGCGAGACGGTCAAGCTGCTCAACGAATGGATGGACCCGCGCCTGATCGAGGTGCGCACCTTCGACCAGCAAACCGACGAAGAACTCGCCCGTCCACCGGCCTGGCGCTACTGGCGGGCACTGCCGGCCAAGGGGCGGATGGGCGTATTTTTTGGCAACTGGTACAGCCAGATGCTCCAGGGCCGCGTGCATGGCCAGTTCAAGGATGCCGTGCTCGACCAGGCCATCCGCGGCGCCGAGCGCCTCGAAGAGATGCTCTGCGATGAAGGCGCGCTGATCTTCAAGTTCTGGTTTCACCTGTCCAAGAAGCAGATGAAAGCCCGCCTCAAGGCGCTCAAGGACGATCCGCTGCACAGCTGGCGGATCAGCCCGCTGGACTGGCAGCAGTCCGAAACCTACGACCGTTTCGTGCGCTTTGGCGAGCGGGTGCTGCGCCAGACCAGTCGCGACTACGCGCCCTGGCATGTGATCGAGGGCGTCGATCCGCATTACCGCAGCCTGGCTGTGGGCAAGATTCTGCTCGAAGGGCTGCAGGCCGCGCTCAAGTCCGATCACGGGCCGATCCACCAGGCCAACATCGCGCCGCTGGGTGAAAGCATCGACCAGCGCAGCCTGCTCGGCAGCCTCGACCTGAGCCTGCGCCTGGACAAGGACGACTACCAGGAACAACTGATTACCGAACAGGCGCGCCTGGCCGGCCTGCTGCGTGACAAGCGCATGCGCCGCCACGCCCTGATTGCCGTGTTCGAAGGCAACGATGCGGCGGGCAAGGGCGGTGCCATTCGCCGGGTGGCGGCAGCCCTCGACCCGCGCCAGTACCGCATCGTGCCGATCGCCGCGCCCACCGAAGAAGAGCGCGCGCAGCCGTACCTGTGGCGCTTTTGGCGGCACATTCCGGCGCGTGGCAAGTTCACCGTGTTCGACCGTTCCTGGTATGGCCGGGTACTGGTCGAGCGGATCGAAGGCTTTTGCAGCCAGGCCGACTGGATGCGCGCCTATGGCGAGATCAACGACTTCGAAGAACAACTGAGCAATGCTGGCGTGGTGGTGGTGAAGTTCTGGCTGTCGATTGACGAACAGACCCAGCTCGAGCGCTTTCAGGAGCGCGAGCAGATCCCGTTCAAGCGCTTCAAGATCACCGAGGAAGACTGGCGCAACCGCGAGAAGTGGGGGCAGTACGCGGAGGCTGTGGGCGACATGGTCGACCGTACCAGCACCGAGATTGCGCCCTGGACCCTGGTCGAGGCCAATGACAAGCGCTGGGCGCGGGTCAAGGTGTTGCGCACCATCAACCAGGCGCTGGAGGCGGCGTTCAAGAAGCACAAGAAATGATAGCGGGGGCTGCGAAAGCAGCCCCAGCAGGAGCTCAGGGAATGAAGTACTGAATTCTTTTCCGCATTCTTGCCTGTCTCGCCACCAACCCAGCCCGTAGAATCCAGTTTCCCCCCACCAAAGGGCTATCGAGGCTGGTTATGCATATTTCTTCCGGACGCTGGGTCTACGGTCTGTCCTTGTCGCTGCTGACCGCCGTGCTCTGGGGCATCCTGCCGATCAAGCTCAAACAGGTGCTGCAGGTGATGGACCCGATCACCGTGACCTGGTTTCGCCTGCTGGTGTCCGGCGGCCTGTTGCTGGCCTGGCTGGCGGCAAGCAAGCGCCTGCCCTCGTTCAATGGCCTCGGGCGCAAGGGCTGGGGCCTGGTGCTGCTGGCTACCTGCGGGCTGGTGGGCAACTATGTGCTGTACCTGGTCGGGCTCAAGCTGCTCAGCCCCGGCACCGCCCAGCTGGTGGTGCAGATGGGCCCGGTGCTGTTGCTGGTGGCCAGCGTGTTCCTGTTCAAGGAACGCTTTAGCCTGGGGCAGGGCATGGGCCTGGTGATCCTGCTGCTGGGCTTTGGCCTGTTCTTCAATCAACGCCTGGATGAGCTGCTCACCTCCCTGAGCGTCTACACCACCGGCGTGCTGACCATCCTCCTGGCGACCTCTATCTGGGTGTTCTATGCCCTGAGCCAGAAGCAGCTGCTGACTGTATGGAACTCGATGCAGGTGATGATGGTGATCTACCTGTTTTGCGCAGCCTTGCTGACCCCTTGGGTGCATCCGTTGGAGGCGCTGCAATTGAGCCCGCTGCAAGGCTGGCTGCTGCTTGCCTGCTGTTTGAACACCCTGGTGGCCTACGGCGCGTTTGCCGAAGCCCTGGCGCACTGGGAAGCCTCCAAGGTCAGTGCGACCCTGGCGGTGACGCCGCTGATCACCTTCGTGGCGGTGGCCCTGGCAGCCTGGTTCTGGCCCGACTTTGTCCACGCCGAGCAGATCAACACCCTGGGCTACATCGGTGCGCTGGTGGTGGTGCTGGGCTCGGCGCTGACCGCCCTGGGCCCCTCGATCATGGCCGGCTGGCGGGCCAGGCGCGTTCGCCTGGCCCGGTGATTCAGCCCTTGGCGCCCGGTTCGAGCATTTTTTCCGGGCGCACCCACTGGTCGAACTGCTCGTTGCTCAGGTAACCCAGGCTCAGCGCCGCCTCGCGCAGGGTGGTGCCTTCGCTGTAGGCCTTCTTGGCGATTTCTGCCGCCTTGTCGTAGCCAATGTGCGGGTTGAGCGCGGTCACCAGCATCAGCCCGCGCTCCAGGTGCGCGGCCATCTGTTCGGGATCCGGTTCGATCCCGGCAATGCAGTGCTGCTGGAAGTTGCTGCAACCGTCGGCCAGCAGTTCGATGGACTGCAGCAGGTTGTGGATGATCACCGGCTTGAACACGTTCAACTGCAAGTGCCCCTGGCTTGCCGCAAAGCCGATCGCGGTGTCGTTGCCCAGCACCTGGCAGGCCAGCATCGACAGGGCCTCGCACTGGGTCGGGTTGACCTTGCCGGGCATGATCGAGCTGCCCGGTTCGTTGGCCGGCAGGCGTACTTCGGCAATCCCGCCGCGCGGCCCGGAGCCGAGCAGGCGCAGGTCGTTGGCCAGTTTCATCAGGGCCACGGCGAGGGTTTTCAGGCCGCCGGCGAGGGTGGTCAGCGGTTCATGCCCGGCCAGGGCGGCGAACTTGTTCGGTGCGGTAACAAACGGCAGGCCGGAAAGCGCGGCGAGCTCGGCGGCGATGGCTTCGGCAAAGCCGTGCGGGGCGTTCAGCCCGGTGCCGACGGCGGTGCCGCCCTGGGCCAGCTCGCACACCGCCGGCAAGGCCGAACGGATCGCCCGCTGGGCGTAGTCGAGCTGGGCGACATAGGCCGAGAGTTCCTGGCCGAAGGTGATCGGTGTGGCGTCCATCATATGGGTGCGACCGGTTTTCACCAGGTGCTGGTGGCGCGCCGAGAGTTCCGCCAGCCCCGACGACAGTTCGGTGATCGCCGGCAGCAGCTTGTGCTGCACGGCCTGGGCGGCGGCGATGTGCATGGCGGTGGGGAAGCAGTCGTTGGAACTTTGCGAGCGGTTGACGTGATCGTTGGGGTGCACTGGCGTTTTGCCGCCACGGCCATTGCCGGCCAGTTCGTTGGCACGACCGGCGATCACTTCGTTGACGTTCATGTTGCTCTGGGTGCCACTGCCGGTCTGCCAGACGACGAGCGGAAACTGGTCGTCCAGTTGCCCGTCGAGCACTTCGTCGGCGGCTTGTTCGATCAGCCGGGCGATGTCCGCCGCGAGGTCTCCGTTGCGGTTGTTGACCCGTGCCGCGGCTTTCTTGATCAGTGCCAGGGCATGCAACACCGCCAGCGGCATGCGTTCCTTGCCGATGGCAAAGTTGATCAGCGAGCGTTGCGTCTGGGCACCCCAGTAGGCCTGGTCAGGAACTTCGACCTGCCCCAGGCTGTCAGTTTCGATACGGCTCATGCTGCGCTCACTCCCTTGTGGTCTGAATTCGCAGTTTAGGTCCTTATTTGGCGTAGCGGTTCCATCGCGCGTCGACCCACTTGAGCACTGTGCCACTGTCGGCGCAGAATGCTCTACTCTGGGGTACTACCTCCTCTGTCTATTGAAGGAATTCCGATGACCCGTCTTCGCGCCCTCTGCACTGCTGTAGCGCTGGTCTGCGCCAGCGGCCAGGTGCTTGCAGATACCGCCAGCCACAACGCCAGTGCTGAAAAATTCCTCATGATGGCGCATGCCGACAAGCTCGGTACTCCGGTCTACATGCAGGTGCAGCAGATGTTTGCCCAGCGTTTCGAACAGACCAAGGCCCCAGCCTCGAAGAAATCCGTGCTCGACAGCTACCAGGCCAAGGCCAACGCCGCCCTGGACCAGGCCATCGGCTGGAACAAGCTCAAGCCGGACATGGTCAAGCTCTACACCACCACCTTCACTGAAAGCGAACTGAAAGACCTGGTCGCCTTCTACCAGTCGCCTCTGGGCAAGAAAGTCCTCGAGAAGATGCCGCAGGTGACCCAGCAATCGGCGCAGCTGACCCAGCAGAAACTGGAAAGCGCGGTACCGGTGGTCAACAAGCTGCTGGCTGACATGACCAAGGAACTCGACCCGAACGCCGGCAAGGCCGCCGCGCCAGCCAAGAAGTAAGCAGCGGAGCCCGACATGACCATGCAGCAAAAGATCGAGCACCGCCTGCAAGCGCTGGCACCCACGCACTTGCAGGTGCTCGATGAAAGCCACATGCACAGCCGTGGGCAGCAGACCCATTACAAGGCGGTGCTGGTGAGCGAGCAGTTCGAGGGGCTGAACAGCGTCAAGCGTCACCAGAAAGTGTATGCCACCCTCGGTGAGCTGATGAGCAAGTTTCACGCCCTGGCGCTGCACACCTATACGCCGCAGGAATGGCAGAAAATCGGTGTCGCCCCGGCGTCGCCGACCTGCGCCGGTGGCAGCAAGCACTGATTTCCTCGTCAGGTTTTTGCTAGAATGATCAACGCGCCGCTTGTCGGCGCGTTTTTATTTGGCATCCGGTCCGCCCTTTGCGAGGGTGACCACCTGGAGAAGTTACTGCATGTCCCAAGCTATCGTCGTTGCGGCGCTGTACAAATTCGTCACCCTGAAAGATTACCTCGAGCTGCGCGAGCCGCTGCTCGAGAGCATGATGGCCAATGGCATCAAGGGCACCTTGTTGCTGGCCGAGGAAGGTATCAACGGCACCGTCTCCGGTACCCGTGAAGGCATCGACGGCCTGCTGGCCTGGCTGCGCAGCGATGCGCGCCTGGTGGATATCGACCACAAAGAGTCCTACTGCGACGAACAGCCGTTCTACCGCACCAAGGTCAAGCTCAAGAAAGAGATCGTCACCCTTGGCGTGGCGGGCGTTGACCCGAACTACAAGGTCGGTACCTACGTCGAGCCCCAGGACTGGAACGCGCTGATCAGCGACCCTGAAGTGCTGCTGATCGACACCCGCAACGACTACGAAGTGGCGATCGGCACCTTCGAAGGCGCGATCGACCCCAAGACCACCACCTTCCGCGAGTTCCCCGAGTACATCAAGGCCAACTTCGACCCGGCCAAGCACAAGAAAGTGGCGATGTTCTGCACCGGCGGCATTCGTTGCGAAAAAGCCTCCAGCTATATGCTCGGCGAGGGTTTCGAAGAGGTCTATCATCTTAAGGGCGGGATCCTCAAATACCTCGAAGAGGTGCCACAGGATCAAAGCCGCTGGCAGGGCGACTGCTTCGTGTTCGACAACCGGGTCACCGTGCGTCACGACCTGACCGAGGGCGATTACGACCAGTGCCATGCCTGCCGCACCCCGATCAGCGTGGAAGACCGTGCGTCCGAGCACTACTCGCCAGGCATCAGCTGCCCGCATTGCTGGGACAGCCTGAGCGAAAAGACCCGGCGCAGCGCCATTGACCGGCAGAAGCAGATCGAACTGGCCAAGGCGCGCAATCAGCCTCACCCGATCGGTCACAACTACCGCAAAGCTGCCGAGGCCTGATTGATGTCCGCACGCCTGCTGTATGTGATGGACCCGATGTGCTCATGGTGCTGGGGCTTTGCCCCGGTCGCCGAGGCCCTGATCGCCCAGGCACAGGCGGCGGGCGTGCCGACCCGGGTGGTGCTCGGCGGCCTGCGTTCCGGCAGCCGTGCGCTGGATGCCTCGACCCGCGGCTACATCCTTGATCACTGGCAGGCGGTACACGACGCCACCGGGCAGGATTTTCAATTCGAAGGCGCACTGCCTGACGGTTTTGTCTACGACACCGAGCCTGCCTGTCGGGCCCTGGTCACCGCCCGTAGCCTTGACCCGCAATACGTGGGTGCCTTGCTCAAGCTGATCCAGCAGGCCTTCTACCAGCGCGGCGAAGACGTCACTCGTGCGCCCTTGCTGGTAGAACTGGCCGAGCAGGCCGGTTACCAGCGCGCCGCCTTTGCCGAAGCCTTTACCAGCGCCGAACAGCGCGCGGCCACGGCGGCGGACTTCACCTGGGTCCAGGACCTGGGCATTGCCGGTTTCCCGACCCTGCTGGCCGAACGCAATGGCCAGCTGGCCTTGCTGACCAATGGCTATCAAGCCCTCGAATCGCTTGAGCCGCTGCTCGGCCGCTGGCTGCAGCAGGCCGCCTGTGCTTGACCTGCCGGGTTCACCCGACCCGGTACCAGGGCCAGGCCCTGTGCATGCTGATCGCTTGAGCTGGGCAGAAATCCGCCGCCTGGCCCTGCGCCATAAAAAAGCCCTGTGGATCGCCAACGGCGTGGCCGTGCTGGCGGCGTTGTGCAGTGTGCCGATCCCCTTGCTGCTGCCGTTGCTGGTTGACGAAGTGCTGCTCGGCCATGGCGATGCCGCGCTCAAATGGATGAACCAGTTCCTGCCCGGCAACTGGCAGGTTGCTGGTGGCTACATCGGCCTGATGCTGGTATTCACCCTGACCCTGCGCTGCGCCGCCCTGGCCTTCAACGTGGTGCAGGCCAAGCTGTTCGCCGGCCTTGCCAAAGACATCGTCTACCGCTTGCGCATTCGCCTGATCGAGCGCCTCAAGCGCATTTCCCTGAGTGAATACGAAAGTCTGGGCAGCGGTACCGTGACCACCCACCTGGTCACCGACCTGGACACCCTCGACAAGTTCGTCGGCGAAACCCTCAGCCGCTTCCTGGTGGCCATGCTGACCCTGACCGGCACCGCCGCCATCCTTATGTGGATGCACTGGAAGCTGGCGTTGCTGATCCTGCTGTTCAACCCCTTGGTGATCTTCGCCACGGTGCAGTTGGGCAAGCGGGTCAAGCACCTGAAGAAGCTTGAGAACGACAGCACCTCGCGCTTCACCCAGGCGCTGACCGAGACCCTCGACGCGATCCAGGAAATCCGTGCCAGCAACCGCCAGGGCTATTTCCTCGGCCGCCTTGGCCTGCGCGCCCAGGAGGTACGCAACTACGCCGTCGCCTCGCAGTGGAAAAGCGACGCGAGCGGGCGTGCCAGCGGCTTGCTGTTCCAGTTCGGCATCGACATTTTCCGCGCCGCGGCGATGCTCACGGTGCTGTTCTCCGACCTCTCGATCGGGCAGATGCTGGCGGTGTTCAGCTACCTGTGGTTCATGATCGGCCCGGTCGAGCAACTGCTCAACCTGCAATACGCCTACTACGCCGCTGGCGGCGCCCTGAGCCGGCTCAACGAGCTGCTGGCGCGGGCCGACGAGCCGCAATACCCCGGTGGCATCGACCCGTTCAAGGGCCGCGACACTGTCGGCATCGAGGTGCAGGGCCTGCGCTTTGCCTACAACGACGAGCCGGTGCTCGACCAGCTCAACCTGTCGATTGCCCCCGGCGAAAAGGTCGCCATCGTCGGCGCCAGTGGCGGTGGCAAGAGCACCCTGGTGCAACTGCTGCTGGGCCTGTACAGCGCCCAGGCCGGGACCATCCGCTTTGGTGGCTCGACCCTGCAGGAAATCGGCCTGGAAACCCTGCGCGAGCATGTTGCGGTGGTACTCCAGCACCCGTCGCTGTTCAACGACACGGTGCGCGCCAACCTGACCATGGGCCGCGACTGCAGCGATGATGCCTGCTGGCAGGCGCTGAACATCGCCCAGCTCGACGCTACCATCGCCGCCTTGCCGCAAGGCCTGGACAGCGTGGTTGGTCGCTCCGGGGTGCGTTTGTCCGGTGGCCAGCGTCAGCGCCTGGCCATTGCGCGGATGGTGCTGGCCGAGCCCAAGGTGGTGATTCTCGACGAGGCCACCTCGGCCCTGGATGCGGCCACCGAATACAACCTGCACCAGGCTCTGACCCGTTTTCTCAGCGCCCGCACCACGCTGATCATTGCCCACCGCCTGTCGGCGGTGAAGCAGGCCGACCGGGTGCTGGTGTTTGACGGCGGCCATGTCGCCGAGGACGGCGATCACCAGCAATTGATCGCCGAAGGTGGCTTGTACGCCAAGCTGTACGGCCATTTGCAACAGAGTTAGGGCAAATTGGTTAGCAAGTGAGAAAAGCTCTGCAGGATTAATGGCAAATAGCCTAGGCTGTGCTTTGGTAGGTGGGATTCATCCGGCTCTGTTGCAAGGGACCTCATGAAGCGAAAACGGACTCTCGAAGCGCCAAAGTTGTTGGGCATTATCTGGCCATTTGTTGCTGTGGTGCTGTTTCAGGCCTTGCTCGGGAGCATCAGCCTGTACGCGCTGTCGGCAGTGCGTGGTTATGTGGCGGGCGAGAGCCTGTGGTCCAAGGGCCAGAAAGACGCCATCTATTACCTCAATCAATACGCTGACAGCCGCGACGAGGCGGTCTTCAAGAAGTATCGCAAGGCCATCGCCGTGCCCCAGGGCGGCCATGACCTGCGTGTAGCCCTCGACTTGCCGAGCCCGGATATCGACGCCGCGCGCCGTGGCATCCTCCAGGGCGGCAACCATCCCGACGACGTTTCCAGCGTGATCTGGCTGTACCTGAACTTTCATCAGGTCAGCTATATGCAAAAGGCCATCGAGCTGTGGGCAGTCGGTGACGGATTTCTGCGCCAGCTGGACGAAGTGGCCGAGCAGATGCACAGCGGTTTTCGCACCGGCCAGGCCGACGCCCGCAGCGTTGCCGGCTGGAAGGCGCAGATTGCCGCGATCAACGATGCCGTGACCCCGGCCGCGCGGGCGTTCAGCGATGCCCTGGGCGAAGGCTCGCGGATGTTGCTGCGGGTGCTGCTGGTCACTAACCTCGCTACTGCATTGTTTCTGATTGCCCTGGCCTGGATGCGCTCGAGCAAGCTGCTGGCCCAGCGCCAGGCCTTTGCCAATGCCCTTGAGGTGGAGAAGGAGCGGGCGCAGATCACCCTCGAATCGATCGGCGATGGCGTGATCACCACCGATGTCGAAGGCTGCATCGCCTACATGAACCCGGCCGCCGAGCAGTTGACCCACTGGCATGCCGCCCAGGCCCAGGGCCTGCCGCTGGCGGCGCTGTTCAGCCTGCTCGACGAGAACGCCGAAAAAGACAGCCTGACCCTGGTCGAGCGCGTGCTTGAAGGTGGCCTCAAGGGTGGCAGCGAACACACCAAGCTGATCCAGCGCCTGGACGGCAGCACCGTGTCAGTGACGCTGGTGGGCGCGCCGATCATGGCCGAAGGCAAGGTCAGCGGTATTGTCCTGGTGCTGCACGACATGACCCAGGAACGCCAGTACATCGCCAACCTGTCCTGGCAGGCGACTCACGACGCCCTGACTGGCCTGGCCAACCGTCGCGAGTTCGAATATCGCCTGGAGCTGGCGCTCAACGCCATGGCGCGCAAGCCGGCACGGCATTCACTGATGTTCCTCGACCTGGACCAGTTCAAGCTGGTCAACGATACCTGCGGCCATGCCGCTGGCGATGAACTGCTGCGCCATATCTGTGCGGTGCTCCAGGCCGGCCTGCGCGAAGGCGACACCCTGGCGCGGCTGGGCGGCGACGAGTTCGGCATCCTCCTCGAAAACTGCCCACAGGAGCAGGCCGAGCGGATTGCCGAGAGCCTGCGACAGGCCGTGCAGAGCCTGCATTTCGTCTGGAAAGGGCGACCGTTCATGACCACCGTGAGCCTGGGCCTGGTGCATATCGCCCAGGGCCCGACCACTCTTGAAGCTTCGCTGCGGGCCGCCGACATGGCCTGCTACATGGCCAAGGAGAAGGGCCGCAACCGCGTACAGGTGTACCACGCCGACGACAGCGAGCTGTCCATGCGCTTTGGCGAGATGGCCTGGATCCAGCGCCTGCACGTGGCCCTGGAAGAAAACCGCTTCTGCCTGTATGCCCAGGAAATTGCCGCCCTCGGCCCCCATGAGGGCGCCGGGCATATCGAGATTCTGCTGCGCCTGCATGACGAGAGCGGGCGCATTATTCTGCCCGACAGCTTCATCCCCGCCGCCGAGCGCTATGGCCTGATGACTGCGCTGGACCGCTGGGTGGTGCGCAGTGTGTTCAAGGTCATCCGCCAGTGCCTGGACGAGCAGCGCGAAGGCCCGTTGGCCATGTGCGCGATCAACCTGTCGGGCAGCAGTATTGGTGACGACAAATTCCTTGAATACCTGCAACGGCTGTTCAGCGAGTTCGCCATCCCGCCGCACATGATTTGTTTCGAAATAACCGAAACCAGCGCCATCGCCAACCTTGGCAGCGCCATTCGCTTTATCAACGAGCTCAAGGGCCTAGGTTGCCGGTTCTCGCTGGATGACTTTTGCGCCGGTATGTCGTCGTTCGCTTATTTGAAGCATTTGCCTGTAGACTTTCTGAAAATCGACGGAAGTTTTGTCAAGGACATGCTCGATGACCCGATCAACCGGGCCATGGTCGAGGTGATCAATCACATCGGTCACGTGATGGGCAAACGCACCATTGCCGAGTTTGTCGAAACCCCGTTGATCGAGCAGGCCCTGCAGGAAATTGGCGTCGACTACGCCCAGGGATACCTGATCGAGCGGCCACAGGTGTTCACCTGTGACAGCTTGCAGCGCAAACGGATTGCTGCAAGGCCCCTGTTGTTCAAGGCGCCGGGGACCTTTCGCTGAGATCCACCGATAATCACAAGGAACAAGGAGCTGACAGTGATTGACGCGTTCATACGTACTGGTCCATTGATGGACCCCAGCAGTTACCCGCTTTGGGCCCAGCAGTTGATCAAGGACTGCAGCGAGAGCAAGCGTCGGGTGGTGGAGCACGAGCTTTATCAACGCATGCGCGATGGCCGCCTCAGTGGCCGGACCATGCGCCAGTACCTGATTGGTGGCTGGCCGGTGGTCGAGCAGTTCTCGCTGTACATGGCCAAGAACCTCACCAAGACCCAGTACGCCCGCCACCCTGGTGAAGACATGGCGCGGCGCTGGCTGATGCGCAACATCCGTGTCGAACTCAACCACGCCGATTACTGGCGGTTCTGGGCCCAGGCCCATGGCGTCAGCCTCGAAGAGCTGCAGGCGCAGGAAGTTCCCAGCGAACTCAATGCCCTCAGCGACTGGTGCTGGCACACCTGTGCGACCGATGCGCTGGTAGTGGCGATTGCCGCCACCAACTACGCCATCGAAGGCGCAACCGGCGAGTGGTCGGCGGTGGTGTGCTCAACCGGTGTCTATGCCCAGGGCTTCCCGGAAGAGGGTCGCAAGCGCGCCATGAAATGGCTGAAGATGCACGCCCAGTACGATGACGCGCACCCGTGGGAGGCTTTGGAGATCGTCTGCACCCTGGCCGGCAACAACCCGTCGGCGGCGCTGCAAACCGAACTGCGCCGGGCCGTCTGCAAGAGCTACGACTATATGTTCCTGTTCCTTGAACGCTGCATGCAACAAGAACAGGAACAGCGCCAGCAGCCCGCCCGGGCCCGGGCGGAGCTGGCCGAGGGCTGAGCTTACTGGGCGTTGAACGCCTGGCCGTTGATGCCGGTGCTGTCCGGGCCCATCAGGTACAGGTAAACCGGCATGATCTGCTCTGGCAGCGGATTGTTTTCCGGTGTTTCTGCAGGGTAGGCCTGGGCGCGCATGCTGGTGCGGGTGGCGCCCGGGTTGACACTGTTGGCCCGCACCGGCGCCACCCCTTCAAGCTCGTCGGCGAGGGTCTGCATCAGACCCTCGGTGGCGAACTTCGACACTCCATAGGCACCCCAGTAGGCCCGGCCTTTGCGCCCGACGCTGCTGGAGGTGAAGATCACCGAGGCATCGGTTGACAGCTTGAGCAGCGGCAGCAGGGTGCTGGTGAGCATGAACATGGCATTGACGTTGATCTGCATCACGCGCATGAAGTTGTCGCCCGAGAGCTGCTCCAGCGGCGTGCGCGGGCCGATGATCGAGGCGTTGTGCAGCAGGCCGTCGATATGCCCGAACTCGGCTTCGATCATCGCCGCCAGTTCGTCGTACTGGTGCGGCAGGGCGGTTTCCAGGTTGAACGGGATGACCGCAGGCTTGGGGTGGCCGGCCGCTTCGATCTCGTCGTAGACCTGGCTCAGGTTGGCTTCGGTCTTGCCCAGCAGCAAGACGGTGGCGCCATGGGCGGCATAGCTCTTGGCCGCGGCCGCACCGATGCCGCGACCGGCACCGGTGACCAGGATGGTCCGGCCCTTGAGCAGGTCGGGGCGGGCAGAGTAATCGAACATGGGGTTACCTCCTGGAAATGGGTGTGACTTCATCGCGGGGCTGTGGGAGCGGGCTTGCCCCGCGATGCGTGTCTGAAATCAGCAGCCGCAAAGCGCGTTGTCGAGCACCTTGCGCAGCTCCAGCGGATGGTCGACCACCACATCCGCACCCCAGTTGTTGGGGTTGTCATCTGGATGAATATAGCCGTAGCGCACCGCAGCAGTACGGGTGCCGGCATCGCGGCCCGACTCGATGTCGCGCAGGTCGTCGCCGACGAACAGCACGCTGGCCGGGTCCAGGTTGAGGGTCTTGCAGGCGAGGATCAGCGGCTCGGGGTCTGGCTTGCTGTTCTTCACGTGGTCCGGGCAGATCAACAGCGCCGAACGCTCGCTCAGACCCAGTCGCTGCATGATTGGCTCGGCGAAGCGCACCGGCTTGTTGGTGACCACGCCCCAGATCAGCTTGCCTTTCTCGATGTCGGCCAGCAGTTCGGCCATGCCGTCGTAGAGCTTGCTGTGCACCGCGCAACCTTGCTGGTAACGCTCGAGGAATTCCAGGCGCAAGGCCTCGAAGCCTTCGTCCTCGGGGTCGAGGTTGAAGGTCACCGAGACCATGGCCTTGGCACCGCCCGAGACCACGTCGCGAATTTTCTGGTCTTCGATTGCCGGCAGGCCGCGCTCGGCGAGCATGGCCTGGCAGATGGCGATGAAGTCCGGCGCCGTGTCGAGCAGGGTGCCGTCCATGTCGAAAAGTACCGCTCGCAAACGCATGCTTATTCCTCGCGCAGGGTCTGGATCATGTAGTTGACGTCAACGTCGTTGGCCAGCTTGTAATGCTTGGTCAGCGGGTTGTAGGTCAGGCCGGTGATGTCCTTGACGGTCAGGCCGGCGTCGCGGCTCCAGGCGCCGAGCTCGGACGGGCGGATGAATTTCTTGAAGTCATGGGTGCCGCGCGGCAGCAGCTTCATGATGTATTCGGCGCCGATGATGGCGAACAGGTAGGCCTTGGGGTTGCGGTTGATGGTCGAGAGGAACACCTGGCCACCGGGCTTGACCATACGGAAGCACGCGCGAATTACTGAGGAAGGGTCTGGCACGTGCTCGAGCATTTCAAGGCAGGTGACCACGTCGAACTGCTCGGGCATCTCTTCGGCCAGGGCCTCGGCAGTGATCTGCCGGTACTCGACGTTGACCCCGGACTCGAGCTGATGCAGCTGGGCCACGGCCAGCGGCGCCTCACCCATGTCGATACCGGTCACAGTGGCGCCGCGCAGGGCCATCGCTTCGCTGAGGATGCCGCCGCCACAGCCGATGTCGAGGACCTTCTTGCCGGCCAGCTTGACCCGCTCGTCGATCCAGTTGACCCGCAGCGGGTTGATGTCGTGCAGTGGCTTGAACTCGCTTTCGCGGTCCCACCAGCGGTGGGCCAGGGCTTCGAACTTGGCGATTTCGGCGTGGTCGACGTTGCTCATGGAACAGTCCTCTGAAACTTGGATAATTTGCTTTTGCCCGCCAGCACTGGCTGCCGGACGTTTATTCGTTGCGCGCGCCGATCCGCTGGCCCCAGGCACAGGCGGTGGCGTGCAGGGCCTGTTCGTCCAGGCGGATCAGGCGCCGGTCGTCAAGCAGTGGCTTGCCGGCGACCCAGACATGCTTCACGCAGTCCCGGCCGCTGGTGTAGATCAATTGCGACACCGGGTCATACAGCGGTTGCTGGGCCAGGCCGGAAAGGTCGAACGCGACCAGGTCGGCGGCCTTGCCCACTTCCAGCGAACCGGTGATCGCCTCCAGGCCCAGTGCCCGGGCGCCGTTGAGGGTGGCCATGCGCAACGCCCGGTGGGCATCCAGGGCGCTGGCCGAGCCGGCCACGGCCTTGGCCAGCAGCGCCGCGGTACGGGTTTCGCCGAGCAGGTCGAGGTCATTGTTGCTGGCCGCCCCGTCGGTACCGACGGCGACGTTGACGCCGGCCTGCCACAAGCGCTCGACCGGGCAGAAACCGCTGGCCAGCTTGAGGTTGGACTCCGGGCAGTGCACCACACTGGTGTTGCTTTCTACCAGCAGGGCCAGATCCTCGTCGCTGACCTGGGTCATGTGAACCGCCTGCAGGCGCGGCCCGAGCAGGCCCAGGCGAGCCAGCCGGGCCAGCGGGCGCTCGCCGCGGGTGTGCAGCGATTGCTCGACCTCCAGGGCGGTTTCATGGATATGCATGTGGATCGGCGCGTCGAGCTCTTCGGCGATGACGCGGATCTTTTCCAGGTTGGCGTCGCTGACCGTGTACGGCGCGTGCGGGCCCAGGGCCACGGTGATGCGCGGGTGGTGGCGCAGGTCGCCGAACAGCTCGATGCCCAGCTGCAGGGCTTCTTCGGTGCTGCGCGCACCAGGGATCGGGAAATCCATCAGGGGCACGGCGATTTGCGCGCGGATGCCGCTGTGGTGCACGCGCTCGCTGGCTACCTTGGGGTAGAAGTACATGTCGCTGAAGCAGGTGATGCCGCCTTTTACCTGCTCGGCGATGGCAAGGTCGGTGCCGTCGCGGACGAAATCTTCGTCGACCCAGCGCTCTTCGGCCGGCCAGATCTGCTCCTGCAGCCAGGTCATCAACGGCAGGTCGTCGGCCAGGCCGCGAAACAGGGTCATCGCCGCATGGCCGTGGGCGTTGACCAGCCCCGGGCTAAGCAGGCAGCCCGGCAGCTCGCGGGTTTGCGCCGCGATGAACGCCTGGGCCTGGCTGCGCGGGCCGATGAACACGATCTGCCCGTCGCGCACGCCCAGGGCATGGTCCTGCAAAACCACCCCGGCAGGCTCGACCGGCACCAGCCAGGCAGGCAGGAGCAGCAGGTCGAGCGGCAAAGCGGGTTTGGGCATGTCAGGTTTCCCTGGGCGATAGAAGGTGAGGGCGAAGTATACCCGAGCGTCCGCGCCTGGGGCTCGCTATAATCGTCCGCTTTTGATGTCCGAATGATGGGGTGAGGCATGCGCGATCGACTAATGGCAGCAGAGAAGGTGAAAGCCATCGATTGGCGGGATGGCACCCTCTATCTGCTCGACCAGCGCGCGTTGCCGTCGGCGCAGGTCTGGCTGGCCTGCAAGGACGCCGCCGCAGTGGCCGAGGCTATCCGCACAATGGTGGTGCGCGGCGCCCCGGCCATTGGCATCAGCGCCGCCTACGGCCTGGCCATGGCGATTGCCCAGCGCCTGGCCGCCGGCGGTGACTGGGAAATGGCCCTGGAAGAGGATTTCGAGCTGCTGGTGCACGCGCGGCCGACCGCCGCCAACCTGTTCTGGGCCCTGAACCGCATGCGTGAGCGCCTGCTGCGGCTCAAGGATGGCGATGACGTGCAGGCCATCATGGCGGCTGAGGCCGTGGCCATTCATGAAAGCGACCGTGAAGCCAACCTGACCATGGCCCAGCTGGGCGTCGACCTGATCCGCAAGCACCAGGGCAACGAACAGGCCATTCTCACCCATGGCAACACCGGGGCCCTGGCCACCGGCGGCTTCGGTACCGCCCTCGGGGTGGTGCGCGGCGCTTACCTGGAAGGCATGATCGAGCGCGTCTATGTCGATGAAACCCGCCCGTGGCTGCAGGGCTCGCGCCTGAGCGCCTGGGAGCTGGCCGGCGAGGGTATCCCGGCTACCATCACTGCCGACTCGGCGGCTGCCCACCTGATGAAAACCAAGGGCATCACCTGGGTGATCGTCGGCGCCGAGCGCATTACTGCCAATGGCGATGTGGCGAGCAAGATCGGCACCTACCAGCTGGCGGTCAATGCCATGCACCACGGCGTGCGCTTCATGGTCGTGGCGCCGAGCTCGAGCATCGACATGAACCTTGAAAGTGGCGACGACATCCTCCTTGAAGAGCGCAGCCCCAGCGAGTTGCTGGAGCTCGGCGGCGAGTCGCTAAGCGCCGACTTCGAGGCGTTCAATCCGGTCTTTGATGTAACTCCGGCCGACCTGATCGACGTGATCATCACCGAGAAAGGCATCGTCGAGCGCCCGGACAAGGTGAAGATGGCGCAACTGATGTGTCGCAAGCGTTTGCATTGAGTCTTTGCCGTCGTCTGCGGCCTGTTGTAGCGGCTAACGGGCGTTATCGACGAGCAGTAGGGTAGTAGTGCCGCAGGCTACTCCCACCCTCTGGGCGATTGTGGTAACATCCGACGGTTTCCAAGGCCGCCCTGCGGGGCCGTCTTTACTGCGCAGATCCATGGCATAACTCGTTGATTTGTCGTAAGTCGTTGCAAGGAGTCACTTTGCAGCGGCGAGCTTCGTTCGTCCCATATGGATGTGACGAGGTTTCACCAGAAAAAGGAATCAGGCTTCTCATGGGCGAACTGGCCAAAGAAATCCTCCCGGTCAATATCGAAGACGAGCTGAGACAGTCCTACCTCGACTACGCGATGAGCGTCATTGTCGGGCGTGCACTGCCCGATGCGCGTGATGGCTTGAAGCCCGTGCATCGCCGCGTTCTGTATGCGATGAGCGAACTGGGTAACGACTGGAACAAACCGTACAAGAAATCCGCCCGTGTGGTCGGTGACGTGATCGGTAAGTACCACCCGCATGGTGATACCGCCGTTTACGACACCATCGTACGTATGGCCCAGCCGTTCTCGCTGCGTTACCTGCTGGTCGACGGCCAGGGTAACTTCGGTTCGGTCGACGGCGACAATGCCGCCGCCATGCGATACACCGAAGTGCGCATGACCAAGCTGGCCCACGAGCTGCTGGCCGACCTGCATAAAGAGACGGTCGACTGGGTACCCAACTACGACGGTACCGAGCAGATCCCGGCGGTCATGCCGACCAAGATCCCCAACCTGCTGGTCAACGGTTCCAGCGGTATCGCCGTGGGCATGGCGACCAACATTCCGCCGCACAACCTCGGTGAAGTCATCGACGGTTGCCTGGCGCTGATCGACAACGCCGACATCACTGTCGACGAACTGATGCAGTTCATCCCCGGCCCGGACTTCCCGACCGCGGCGATCATCAACGGTCGCCAGGGCATCATCGAGGCCTATCGCACCGGCCGTGGCCGTATCTACATGCGCGCCCGCTCGATGGTCGAAGACATCGACAAGGTCGGTGGCCGCCAGCAGATCGTCGTCACCGAGCTGCCGTACCAGCTGAACAAGGCGCGTCTGATCGAGAAGATCGCCGAGCTGGTCAAGGAGAAGAAGCTCGAAGGTATTACCGAGCTGCGCGACGAGTCCGACAAGGACGGTATGCGTATCGTCATCGAGCTGCGTCGTGGCGAAGTGCCTGAGGTGATCCTCAACAATCTCTACGCCCAGACCCAGCTGCAGAGCGTCTTCGGCATCAACGTGGTAGCGCTGATCGACGGCCGTCCACGGGTGCTGAACCTCAAGGAGTTGCTCGAGGCCTTCGTTCGCCACCGCCGCGAAGTGGTTACCCGCCGTACCGTGTTCGAACTGCGCAAGGCGCGTGAGCGCGGGCACATCCTTGAAGGCCAGGCGGTTGCCCTGTCCAACATCGATCCGGTGATCGCCCTGATCAAGGCTTCGCCGACGCCTTCCGAGGCCAAGGAAGCGCTGATCAGCACGCCGTGGGAATCCAGCGCCGTGCAGGTCATGGTCGAGCGCGCCGGCGCCGACTCCTGCCGTCCGGAGAACCTTGATCCGCAGTTCGGTCTGCGCGATGGCAAGTACTTCCTGTCGCCGGAACAGGCCCAGGCCATTCTCGACCTGCGCCTGCACCGCCTGACCGGCCTGGAGCACGAGAAGCTGCTGGCCGAGTACCAGGAGATCCTCAACCAGATCGGCGAGCTGATCCGCATCCTCAACAGCGCCGAGCGCCTGATGGAAGTGATCCGTGAAGAGCTGGAGCTGATCCGCGCCGAGTACGGCGACGTGCGCCGTACCGAGATCCTCGATGCGCGACTGGACCTGACCCTGGGTGACATGATTCCGGAAGAAGACCGGGTCGTGACCATCTCCCATGGCGGCTACGCCAAGACCCAGCCACTGGCCGCCTACCAAGCCCAGCGTCGCGGTGGTAAAGGCAAGTCGGCTACCGGCGTCAAGGACGAGGACTACATCTCGCACCTGCTGGTCGCCAACAGCCACACCACCCTGCTGCTGTTCTCCAGCAAGGGCAAGGTGTACTGGCTCAAGACCTATGAAATCCCCGAAGCCTCCCGTGCCGCGCGCGGTCGACCGCTGGTCAACCTGCTGCCGCTGGATGAGGGCGAGTACATTTCGACCATGCTGCCGGTCGAGGAATACACCGAAGGTCACTTCATCTTCATGGCCACCGCCAACGGCACCGTGAAGAAGACCCCGCTGGAATCCTTCAGCCGCCAGCGCAGTGTCGGCCTGATCGCCCTGGAGCTGGACGAAGGCGACGTACTGATTTCCGCGGCCATCACCGATGGCGAGCGTGAGGTCATGCTGTTCTCCGACGCTGGCAAGGTGACCCGCTTCAAGGAGTCCGACGTTCGCGCCATGGGCCGTACTGCCCGCGGTGTACGCGGCATGCGTCTGGCCGAAGGGCAGAAGCTGATCTCCATGATCATCCCGGAAGAAGGCAGCCAGATCCTTACCGCCTCCGAGCGCGGCTACGGCAAACGTACTGCCATTAGCGAGTTCCCGGAGTACAAGCGTGGCGGTCAGGGCGTAATCGCCATGGTCAGCAACGAGCGTAACGGCCGTCTGGTCGGGGCTGTGCAGGTGCTCGACGGCGAAGAAATCATGCTGATTTCCGACCAGGGCACCCTGGTCCGTACCCGTGTCGGTGAAGTCTCCAGCCTGGGCCGTAATACCCAGGGTGTGACCCTCATCAAACTGGCCAGCGACGAGACCCTGGTGGGTCTGGAGCGGGTCCAGGAGCCATCCGAAGAGGAAGGTGACGAGGACTTCGACGCCGACGTGGATGGCACCGAAGTGGACGCCGATGCGGCGCCACAGGCCGATGCCGTTGCCGACGAAGAGGCACAGCCGGAATAACCTATTAGTAGCGCAATCCTGGTGGGGGAGGTCGCGGCAGTCGGGCACGGCTCGCTGCCCGACCGGCTCCTGCGGACATCAAGAGCAGAGCGAGAGTGGATGTGAGCAAACGAGCCTTTAACTTCTGCGCAGGCCCTGCTGCGCTCCCTGACGCTGTACTGCAGCGCGCCCAGGCTGAAATGCTGAACTGGCGTGGCAAAGGCCTGTCGGTGATGGAGATGAGTCACCGTAGCGACGACTACGTGGCCATTGCCGAGAAGGCCGAGCAGGATCTGCGCGACCTGATGTCCATTCCTTCCAATTACAAGGTGCTGTTCCTGCAGGGCGGTGCGAGCCAGCAGTTCGCCGAGATTCCGCTCAACCTGCTGCCTGAAGACGGCACCGCCGACTATATCGAAACCGGTATCTGGTCGAAAAAAGCCATCGAAGAAGCCCGCCGCTACGGCAACATCAACGTTGCTGCCAGTGCCAAGGCCTACGACTACCTGGCCATCCCTGGTCAGAACGAATGGAACCTGAGCAACAACGCCGCCTACGTGCACTACGCCTCGAACGAGACCATCGGTGGTCTGGAGTTCGACTGGGTGCCGCAGACCGGTGACGTGCCGCTGGTGGTCGACATGTCCTCGGACATTCTCTCGCGTCCGATCGACGTCTCCAACTTCGGCCTGATCTACGCTGGCGCCCAGAAGAACATCGGCCCGAGCGGCCTGGTGGTGGTGATTGTCCGTGAAGACCTGCTCGGCCGCGCCCGCAGCAGTTGCCCGACCATGCTCGACTATAAGGTCGCGGCCGACAACGGCTCGATGTACAACACCCCGGCAACCTATTCCTGGTACCTGTCGGGGCTGGTCTTCGAGTGGCTGAAAGAGCAGGGCGGCGTCGAGGCCATGGAGCAGCGCAACCGGGCCAAGAAAGACCGCCTGTACGGCTTCATCGACAACAGCGACTTCTACACCAACCCGATCAGCGTCAACGCCCGTTCGTGGATGAACGTGCCGTTCCGCCTGGCCGACGAGCGCCTGGACAAGGCTTTCCTCGCCGGTGCCGACGCCCGTGGCCTGCTCAACCTCAAGGGGCACCGTTCGGTCGGCGGCATGCGTGCCTCGATCTACAACGCCCTGGGCCTGGACGCGGTCGAAGCGCTGGTTGGCTACATGGCTGAATTCGAGAAGGAGCACGGCTGATGTCGGAGCAGGAACTCAAGGCGCTGCGGGTGCGCATTGACAGCCTCGACGAGAAGATCCTCGAGCTGATCAGTGACCGTGCTCGCTGCGCGCAGGAAGTGGCGCGGGTCAAAACCGCGACCCTGGCCGAAGGCGAGACGCCGGTGTTCTACCGTCCCGAGCGTGAGGCGCAGGTGCTCAAGCGCGTCATGCAGCGCAACCAGGGGCCACTGGGCAACGAAGAGATGGCGCGGTTGTTCCGCGAAATCATGTCTTCGTGCCTGGCCCTGGAGCAACCGCTGAAGGTCGCCTACCTCGGCCCTGAGGGGACCTTCACCCAGGCCGCGGCGATGAAGCATTTCGGCCATGCGGTGATCAGCAAGCCGATGGCAGCCATCGACGAAGTGTTCCGCGAAGTGGCGGCCGGCGCCGTCAACTTCGGCGTGGTGCCGGTGGAGAACTCCACCGAGGGTGCGGTCAATCACACCCTCGACAGCTTCCTCGAGCACGACATGGTGATCTGCGGCGAAGTCGAGCTGCGTATTCACCACCACCTGCTGGTGGGTGAGAACACCAAGACCGACAGCATCAGCCGCATCTACTCCCACGCCCAGTCGCTGGCCCAGTGCCGCAAGTGGCTGGATGCCCATTACCCGAATGTCGAGCGCGTGGCGGTGTCGAGCAACGCCGAAGCGGCCAAGCGGGTCAAGGGTGAGTGGAACTCGGCGGCCATTGCCGGCGACATGGCGGCTGGCCTGTACGGCCTTACGCGCCTGGCCGAGAAGATCGAAGACCGTCCGGACAACTCCACGCGCTTTCTGATGATTGGTAACCAGGAAGTGCCGCCGACCGGCGACGACAAGACCTCGATCATCGTCTCCATGAGCAACAAGCCGGGTGCCTTGCACGAGCTGTTGGTGCCGTTCCACGAGAATGGTATTGACCTCACTCGTATCGAGACCCGTCCGTCGCGCAGCGGCAAATGGACCTACGTGTTCTTCATCGATTTCGTCGGCCACCACCGCGATCCGCTGATCAAGGCCGTGCTCGAGCAGATCAGTCAGGAAGCCGTGGCCCTGAAGGTGCTGGGTTCCTACCCTAAAGCGGTACTCTGAGGTATGAATGGCGTGCATGCAGTTTTGAACAGGGTCCAGCTCCGTGGTTGAAGTCGTGGTAAACAAGCCTGGGCCGATCATCGGCCGGCTGGTGGTGGTCGGGTTGGGCCTGATTGGCGGGTCTTTCGCCAAGGGCTTGCGTGAAAGCGGTCTGTGCCGCGAAGTGGTCGGTGTCGACCTCGATCCGCAGTCGCGCAAGCTGGCGGTGGAGCTGGGCGTGGTCGACCGCTGCGAAGAAGACCTCGCTGCCGCCTGCGTCGGCGCTGATGTCATTCAGCTGGCCGTGCCGATCCTGGCCATGGAAAAGCTCCTCGCGCGCCTGGCTCAACTGGATCTCGGCCAGGCGGTGCTGACCGACGTCGGCAGTGCCAAGGGTAATGTCGTGCGCGCCGCCCGCGAGGCCCTCGGTGCGCGATTGCCGCGTTTTGTACCCGGGCATCCGATTGCCGGCTCCGAGCAGAGCGGGGTGGAGGCTTCCAATGCTTCGCTGTTCCGCCGCCACAAAGTCATTCTCACGCCGCTGGCTGAAACCGAGCCGGCCGCGCTGGCGCTGGTCGATCAGCTCTGGCGTGCGCTTGAGGCCGATGTCGAGCACATGCAGGTCGAGCGTCACGACGAAGTCCTGGCCGCGACCAGCCACTTGCCGCACCTGCTGGCCTTCGGCCTGGTCGATTCCCTGGCCAAGCGCAATGAAAACCTCGATATCTTCCGTTACGCTGCCGGAGGTTTCCGCGATTTCACGAGAATCGCCGGAAGCGACCCGGTCATGTGGCACGACATCTTTCTCGCCAATCGCGAGGCTGTCCTGCGCACGCTGGATACATTTCGCAGCGACCTCGACGCCTTGCGCGACGCGGTCGATGCAGGGGATGGGCATCAACTGCTGGGCGTCTTCACGCGCGCCCGTGTTGCCCGCGAGCATTTCAGTAAAATCCTGGCCCGCCGGGCCTATGTGGACGCTATGAACTCCAACGACCTGATTTTCCTGGCAAATCCTGGTGGCCGCGTGTCTGGCCGTATTCGTGTACCAGGTGACAAATCGATTTCCCATCGCTCGATCATGCTCGGCTCCCTGGCCGAAGGCACCACCGAAGTGGAAGGTTTCCTCGAGGGCGAAGACGCCCTGGCAACCTTGCAGGCCTTCCGCGACATGGGTGTGGTCATTGAAGGCCCGCACCATGGCCGTGTGACTATCCATGGTGTCGGCCTCAATGGCCTGAAGCCGCCACCGGGCCCGATCTACCTGGGTAACTCCGGTACCTCCATGCGTCTGCTCTCCGGCCTGCTGGCGGCGCAGCCGTTCGACACCGTGCTGACCGGCGATGCCTCGCTGTCCAAGCGGCCGATGAATCGCGTGGCCAACCCGCTGCGGGAAATGGGCGCGGTGATCGAAACTGCCGCCGAAGGTCGTCCGCCGATGACCATCCGTGGTGGCCACACCCTCAAGGCCCTGACCTACACGCTGCCGATGGCCAGTGCCCAGGTCAAATCCTGCCTGCTGCTGGCCGGCCTGTACGCCCAAGGCAAGACCACGGTTACCGAGCCTGCGCCAACCCGCGACCACACCGAGCGCATGCTCCGTGGCTTTGGCTACAGCGTTGACGTTGAGGGTCCTACGGCTTCGCTGGAATCTGGCGGCAAGCTGACGGCAACTCATATCGAAGTGCCGGCGGATATTTCCTCGGCGGCGTTCTTCCTGGTGGCTGCATCGATTGCCGAAGGCTCTGAACTGCTGCTCGAGCACGTCGGCATCAACCCGACCCGTACCGGCGTCATCGATATCCTGCGCCTGATGGGCGGCGACATCACCCTGGAAAACCAGCGTGAAGTCGGCGGTGAGCCGGTGGCTGACCTGCGCGTACGCGGGGCTAAACTCAAAGGTATCGAGATCCCCGAGCACCTGGTACCGCTGGCCATCGACGAGTTCCCGGTGCTGTTCGTCGCCGCGGCCTGCGCCCAAGGCCGTACCGTGCTGCGCGGTGCCGAAGAGCTGCGGGTCAAGGAATCCGATCGCATCCAGGTCATGGCCGACGGCCTGCTGGCCCTGGGCGTAAAGTGCGAGCCAACCCCGGACGGCATTATCATCGACGGCGGCGTGATCGGCGGCGGCGAAGTGCACGGTCATGGCGACCATCGCATCTCCATGGCCTTCAGTGTGGCCTCGTTGCGCGCCACCGCGCCGATCCGCATCCATGATTGTGCCAACGTCGCGACCTCGTTCCCGAACTTCCTCGCCCTGTGCGCCGAAGTCGGCATCCGTGTGGCAGAAGAGGGCAAGTCGTGAATTCCAACGCACCGGTCATCACCATTGACGGGCCAAGCGGCTCGGGCAAGGGCACCGTCGCCGGCCTGCTGGCCCGCGAGCTGGGCTGGAAGCTGCTGGATTCCGGCGCGCTGTACCGCTTGCTGGCCTTCAACGCCAACAACCACGGTGTCGACCTGACCAACGAAGAATTGCTCAAGGCCCTGGCCGCACATCTGGATGTGCAGTTCATCGCCGCCGAGCCGGGCAAGCTGCAGCAGATCATTCTCGAAGGTGAGGATGTCAGCAATGTCATCCGTACCGAAACCGTGGGTGCCGGTGCTTCCATGGTCGCCTCGCTGCCGGCGGTGCGTGAAGCCTTGCTGCAGCGCCAGCGGGCGTTCCAGGAAGCGCCGGGGCTGATTGCCGACGGCCGCGACATGGGCACCGTGGTGTTCCCGAATGCGCCTCTGAAGGTTTTTCTGACCGCCAGCGCCGAGGAGCGTGCCCGCCGTCGTTACTTGCAGTTGAAGGGCAAGGGCGAAGATGTTAGTCTGTCGAGTCTGCTAGATGAGATTCGTGCGCGCGATGAGCGCGACACCCAGCGCGCAGTGGCCCCGCTCAAGCCGGCGGCCGATGCGATCCAGCTGGATTCCACGGAGTTGTCCATCGAGCAGGTGTTGCAACGCATCAAGAGCGAGATCGCCCTGCGCGATATCGCCTGATGACCAGGAGAGCAGGCAGGGGCACCAGTCAACGTCCTGTCGGCTTTCCTTTATATGAACGAAACCCACATTGTCTGGAATGTGGCTGATGGGCGTATGTCCCGCCCTAATCTACAGGAATTAAAATGAGCGAAAGCTTTGCAGAACTCTTTGAAGAAAGCCTGAAAACCCTCAATCTTCAGCCGGGTGCGATCATCACCGGTATCGTTGTCGACATCGACGGCGACTGGGTTACCGTACACGCTGGCCTGAAGTCCGAGGGCGTCATCCCGCTCGAGCAGTTCTACAACGAAGCTGGCGAGCTGACCATCAAGGTCGGTGACGAAGTTCACGTTGCGCTGGACGCGGTCGAAGACGGCTTTGGCGAAACCAAACTGTCCCGTGAAAAAGCCAAGCGCGCCGAGTGCTGGATTGTTCTGGAAGCAGCTTTCGCCGCCGAAGAAGTGGTCAAGGGCGTTATCAACGGTAAGGTTAAAGGCGGCTTCACTGTCGACGTTAACGGTATCCGTGCGTTCCTGCCTGGTTCCCTGGTTGATGTCCGCCCAGTGCGCGACACCACCCACCTGGAAGGCAAAGAGCTGGAATTCAAGGTCATCAAACTGGACCAGAAGCGCAACAACGTTGTCGTTTCCCGTCGCAGCGTCCTGGAAGCCGAGAACAGCGCCGAGCGCGAAGCTCTGCTGGAATCCCTGCAGGAAGGCCAGCAAGTCAAAGGTATCGTCAAGAACCTCACCGACTACGGCGCATTCGTTGACCTGGGCGGCGTTGATGGCCTGCTGCACATCACCGACATGGCTTGGAAACGTATCAAGCACCCATCGGAAATCGTCAACGTTGGCGACGAGATCGATGTCAAGGTTCTGAAGTACGATCGCGAGCGCAATCGTGTATCCCTGGGTCTGAAGCAACTGGGTGAAGACCCATGGGTTGCTATCAAGGCTCGTTACCCAGAAAGCACCCGCGTCATGGCGCGTGTTACCAACCTGACCGACTACGGCTGCTTCGCAGAGCTGGAAGAAGGCGTGGAAGGCCTGGTACACGTTTCCGAAATGGACTGGACCAACAAGAACATCCATCCTTCGAAAGTCGTACAAGTCGGCGACGAAGTGGAAGTCATGGTTCTGGACATCGACGAAGAGCGTCGTCGTATCTCCCTGGGCATCAAACAGTGCAAGTCCAACCCATGGGAAGACTTCTCTGGCCAGTTCAACAAGGGCGACAAGATCTCCGGCACCATCAAGTCGATCACCGATTTCGGTATCTTCATTGGTCTGGACGGCGGCATCGACGGCCTGGTTCACCTGTCGGACATCTCCTGGAACGAAGTCGGCGAAGAAGCCGTACGTCGCTTCAAGAAGGGCGACGAGCTGGACACCGTCATCCTGTCGGTTGACCCAGAGCGCGAGCGCATCTCGCTGGGTATCAAGCAACTGGAAAGCGATCCGTTCTCCGAGTACGTTGCTAGCAACGACAAGGGTGCAATCGTCAAGGGTGTTGTAAAAGAAGTTGACGCCAAAGGCGCCATCATCACCCTGGCCGACGACATCGAAGCCACTCTGAAAGCTTCCGAAATCAGCCGTGACCGCGTTGAAGACGCGCGTAACGTCCTGAAGGAAGGCGAAGAGATCGAAGCGAAGATCATCAGCGTTGACCGCAAATCGCGCGTCATCCAGCTGTCGATCAAGTCGAAAGACGACGCTGAAGAGAAAGAAGCTATCCAGAGCCTGAAAGAATCCGCTCCGGAAGCTGCTGCTGACACCACCATGGCTGCGCTGCTGCGTCAGGCAATGGCCAAACAGAACTAAGTTCTGCTGGTGTTAAAAAAGGGCGACTTCGGTCGCCCTTTTTTATGCCTGCGATTCTTGCTTGCGGCTGAAACCCTTACGCCAGTGAGCTTCGGCGTAATCAATGGCAAACAGCTATCATCCATTACGCCAAGGCGTATTTCTTCAAAATCCGATTAAGTCAAGAACCGCCCTGTTCAAATCCCTCAGGTCATGCTAAAAACAACGGAGCAATGATCTAGCTGCTTGATAAAGAAGGGAAAAATATGACGAAGTCGGAGCTGATCGAACGTATTGTCACCCATCAAGGGCTGCTCTCATCCAAGGATGTCGAGCTGGCCATCAAGACCATGCTTGAGCAAATGTCCCAGTGCCTGGCCACTGGCGACCGCATCGAAATCCGCGGCTTTGGCAGCTTCTCCCTGCACTATCGTGCCCCCCGCGTAGGTCGCAACCCAAAAACCGGTCAGTCCGTCAGCCTGGATGGCAAGTTTGTGCCACACTTCAAGCCAGGCAAGGAGCTGCGGGATCGGGTGAATGAGGAAGAGTCCCAAGAACACTAATCGGATAAAAGGAAGCCTCCGTGCGGAACTTCAAGCGGTTGATTTTGGTCGTATTTCTTTTGCTGCTAGCAGCGATGGTGCTGATTTTTGTGCTGGATAATCAGCAGCCGGCGTCATTGCATTTCATGGCCTGGACACTGCCTTCCCTGCCGTTGGCTGTATTTGTACTTATCGCATTGCTGGTTGGTCTGGCTGTGGGCCCCTTGTTGGTGCTGGCCGGCCGATTGCTTGGCAAAGAAGGGCGGGGGCGAGCCAAAGTTTGATTTTCGTAGCCTGCTTGGCGATTGCCAATGGCAAGGGCGTGGCTGTTATAGATGTAAAAACGCTCAACGATAAGAGCGCAGCGAAACCTGATAAGGACTGAATTATAAATGCGCAACACCCCCGAGAGTAATCGGTTAGATCCAGAGTTGGACGTGCTTGAGTTACTTGGAAGCCTTTGGGCGAAAAAACTGATTATCTTGTCAGTCATGTTCCTCGCCGTCCTGGCAGCTGTGATTTATCTGTTCATCGCCAAGCCTGTTTATGAAGCCCGGGTTTTTGTCATTCCGCCGACCCAGAATGGTATCGCCGATTTCAACTACGGTCGTACTGCCGAGGCTGAGCTGAAACCGTACTCGGTCAAGGATGTGTACGAGGTTTTTTTGCGTGATCTTCAAGCGGAATCGTTGCGCCGTAGTTTTTTTGAAGAGTTTTATCTGCCATCGCTCAGCGAGTCAGAGCGTGCGGGTTCGCAAACTCGACTTTACGAAAAATTTTCTCGTGAGTTGGTGATTTCACCCAGTGGAAAAGACTCCCCTGATCGCTATTCGTTGACAGTGCAAGGCGAGGATCCACAGCGTGTGGTCGCCTGGGCCAAGACTTACGTTATGCGCGCCGGTGATTCGGCTCGTGAAGAGATGATAAAGAACGTCACCCGCGAAGCAGAAGTTCGCGCGAGGAATCTGGCTCAACAGATTGATCGTTTGCGCGAAGGTGGGCAGAAGGTGCGCGAGGACCTTATTGTTCAGTTGCGCGAGGCGCTGAATGTTGCGCGTGCAATTGGTTTGAAAGAGCCGCCGATTATCAGTGGGAATTTGTCTACCGAAGTGTCTGCGGGTATGGATGGGCACTTGAGCTACATGCGTGGTACCAAGGCGCTGGAGGCGGAGATTCAGAACCTCGAGCAGCGCAGGTCTGACGATCCGTTCATTACCCGTTTGCGTGACCTGCAGGCCCGGTATGCGTTCTATATGAGTGTTGAAGTCAACCCTGAGAGTGTAGCGGTTTTTCGCATCGACGGTCCTATAGAACAGCCTGACGCCCCGATCAAGCCAAGAAAATCTGTGGTGCTGGCCATGGCTGCGCTGGCTGGATTGCTCCTGGGTGTAGGCTATGTCCTGTTGGCGGCAGCGATGCGCCGGCGGCCGGTTCGACCGCAATAATTAAAGTGCTCGGTCATGACTCCAAAAGCGGCGGCGCCGCTTTTGGTGTTTCCGGGGCAGGCTCTGTTTTATCGTGAGGCCCGCTTTGCTATCGTGCAGCAAGGCGGCCTGAAAGCGAATTTTCGAGGGTGTAGCATGATTCCGTTCAACAAACCACCTTACACCGGTGCGGAAGATCAGTACGTTATTGCGGCGATGCGCAGCGATAAAATGTCCGGAGATGGCGAGTTTAGTCAACGCTGCCAACAGTGGTTTGAGACAAGCTTTGCTTGCTTGCGCACGTTGTTAACGCCGTCCTGTACCCAGGCGCTCGAAATGGCAGCACTGCTTCTGGATATTGGCCCTGGCGATGAAGTCATCATGCCAAGCTATACCTTTGTCAGTACCGCCAACGCCTTTGTTTTGCGCGGTGCCAAAATTGTCTTTGTTGATGTTCGGGCTGACACCATGAATATCGACGAAACCTTGGTTGAACAGGCGATTACCGAACGAACAAAAGCGATCGTTCCTGTGCACTATGCCGGTGTTGCCTGCGAAATGGACACGTTGATGGCCATTGCCGAGAAGCACGGCCTGTTCGTTGTCGAAGATGCGGCTCAAGGCATGATGTCGACCTACAAAGGACGGCCGCTGGGCACCATTGGGCATTTGGCGGCTTACAGCTTTCACGAGACCAAGAACTATACCAGCGGTGGTGAGGGGGGCTTGCTGCTGATTAATGACGAGCGCTTTGTTTTGCGTGCAGAAGTCATTCGTGAGAAAGGTACGAACCGCTCGCAGTTCTTTCGTGGGCAGGTCGACAAGTACACGTGGCGTGACATTGGCTCAAGTTTCTTGCCGGGTGAGTTGCAGGCTGCTTACCTCTATGCACAGTTGGAAAAATCGAAAGAGATCAATGCCCGTCGACTGCAAATCTGGGATATGTATCACCAGGCCTTTGCGGCTTCGGAATTGCATGGGCTGGTTCAGCGTCCCCAGGTTCCGGAGGGCTGCGAGCACAATGGCCATATGTACTACCTGAAACTCCAGTCGCTCGACCAGCGTGCGAAGTTCATCAGCCATATGCGTCAGCGCGAAATCTTGACGCCATTCCACTATATCCCTCTGCATGCCAGCCCTGCAGGCCAGCAGTTCGGCAGGTTTGTCGGTGACGACGTAGTAACGACTCGTGACAGTGAACGACTGGTTCGCCTTCCGGTCTGGTTCAACATGACTGATGCCATGGTGGCTACCGTCATTGATGCAGCGCTCGAGGGGCTGAGTTCAATTCAATGAGTGCTGTCCGTTCAGCCCTGTTCACGGGTGGCGCCCATGCATCGAAAGTGCTCATGGGCTTCATCCTTCTTAAGGTCATGGCTGTTTATCTTGGTCCGGAGGGCGTGGGTAAGCTCGGGCACCTGATGAGTGTTGTCAGTGTGCTGACGATTCTTTCCGGAGGCGGCATCATCAATGCGTTGGTCAAGTACTGTTCTGAGTACCACCAGACGCCCAGGAAACTGCTGCGTTTCATTTCGGCTGCGGTCACCTATGCCCTGTTATTCTCCCTGTTGGTTTGTATTGCGGGGATAGTGCTTTCACGGCCGCTTTCACTGTTTGTATTTGGTGTCGATGACTATCAGTCGATCATCATTCTGCTGGCCATTGCCCAGTTGGCACTGGCGTTTGCAAATGTTGTTTTCGGTGTCACCAATGGCTTGCGTGTAACCCACGTTTTCGCCTACAGCCAGATTCTTGGCAACGTCCTGGCGGTCCCTTTGTTATGGCTCTGTATCTCCCGTTATCTGGAGTATGGGGCCGGGGTTTCCATCGTTCTGGCTTCATCCTTGTGCGCGCTACCAGCACTGTACTTTTACCGTCGCTCACCTTTTTGGGGGCGGATTCGCCTATTCAAGATTGATGGGCTGTCGTTCCGGCAATTGTTTGCCTATACCACAATGCTGGTGGTCAGCACGCTGGCATTCCCGCTGGTAGAAATCACTGTGCGCAGCATGTTGATTTCCCAGGTGGGCTATCACGATGCGGGGATCTGGCAGGCGGCGATTCGCTTTTCTGCGGCGTACTTGGGTTTCTTTACCATGTTCCTGGCCTTCTATTTTGTGCCACGGATTTCCCCTGAACAGAACAGTACTGTCGTGGTGAAGATGACACTCCGGCACCTGTATCTGGTTCAGGCTATTTTTGTCCTTGGTGCGGGGACGCTGTACCTGGGGCGAACGTTCTTCATAAAGCTTATTTTTTCCGAAGAGTTTAGCCCGCTGGCCGACCTGATTATTTATCAGTTGCTGGGGGACTTTTTCAAAATATCGGCCTATGTAATCGGTTTTATCGCCGTGGCGAAGGCGGCAACGAAGTTATATATTATTGCCGAGGTGCTCCAGGGCGGTTTGTTTTTGTTGGGTGCCTGGCTGATGAGTCGCGCTCAGGTGGGCGTTGAAAGTGTTATGCAAGCATACGTTGTTACTTATATCCTGTACTTCGTTATTTGCTTGATCGGTTTGCGGGTTTATATGAGGAAGCAGCGTTGAGTCTCAAGGAAACCGGTGCGTCCGAGCGGGCGCAGCAAGCGTTCAGTGCCAGGGTCATTCACTTGTCTACCAATGATTTTGGTGGTGCCGGCAGTGCGGCTTTGCGCTTTCACGCGTCCTTGCTGGCAGCCGGGCACGACTCGCAATTGTTTGTGGCTGAATCCCGATCGTCCCATACCGTGCCGGCGGTAACGCGGGTGGTGAGCGAACTGTTCAAGGTCCGTATCAAGGCGTTTGCCAGGAAGCACTTGCCATCAAAAGTGTTCTCCAGGGTGCGGGCCCACTTTGCCGCTCGCGAGCGATTTTCGGCAAAAAGAAAGTACCTGTTCTTTTCTGTCGGCGAGTCCGCGGTTCAAGGCATCAATCCCGAGCTGGTTCAGCGTATTACCTCGGCAGATGTGCTCTTTGTGCACTGGGTTGCGGGCTTTGCCAACAGCTTCGATGTCCTGCAGATCCAGAGAAAAACTGGTTGCAAGGTGTATTACACCTCAATGGACATGGCGCACCTGACCGGTGGCTGCCACTACTACTGGCAGTGCACGGGTTTCCAGGTCGATTGCTCTGATTGTCCGGCGCTCGATCAGCGCCAGAAAAATTATGCGGCTTATCAGTTGCGCGCCAAGTCGGTGAATATTCTGCAGATGAAGGCGACATTATTGTCGGGTAGCCAGCGCATTCATGAGGCCGGAAAGCGCTCTGCCATTCAATATGCTGACCATCAGCTGTTGTCGCTGCCGCTGGACGCCGACCTGTTCAAGCCAGAACTGGCGCAGCGTGCTCCGGAGCGTTCGGTGCAGTTCCGGATGCTTACCAATGCCAATGATGCTGACGACCCGCGCAAGGGTTTTGAATACCTCTCCCAAGTGCTCGTCTGTCTGGAGCAGCAGTTGCTCGCGGGGGAGGAGATTGGTCTCCTGTGCCTGGCGCCGGATCGCTTCTCTCATCTGGGTCTTGAGCGTGTTAAAGTGATCCAATTCGACTACTGTCAAGGCGATGCCGCGTTGGCGGCGCTTTATCGTAAGGCTGATCTGTTTGTCAGTACGTCAATCGAAGATGCTGGCCCTATGATGGTAGGGGAAGCGCTAATGTGTGGCGTACCCGTAGTGGCATTTGATGTCGGCATCGCCACGGAGCTCGTGGAAGAAGGTCGCAATGGTTTTATCGTCGACCGGCTTGATGTCCGGCAGATGGCAGTACGTATCCTCAGTGTTTACCGGGCGCAAGCGCCTGATCTCGAGCAACCCGGCGTCATTCACGAGCGCGCAGCGCGTGTGTTCAGCCATCTGCACTGGGCTGACAGGGTTTCTGATTTGATTTCGGCTGAAATATAGAACTGGATAATTGAAATGAAAAAGAAAGCTTTAATTACTGGCGTTACCGGGCAAGACGGTTCTTATCTCGCCGAATTGCTGCTGGAAAAAGGTTACGAAGTTCACGGAATCAAGCGCCGGGCTTCTTCATTCAATACCCAGCGTGTGGACCATATCTATCAGGATCCACATGTTGCCAATCAAAATTTCGTTTTGCACTACGGTGATCTTTCCGACGCTTCCAACTTGACCCGCATCATCAAGGAAGTTCAGCCTGATGAGGTCTACAACCTGGGCGCCCAGTCTCATGTTGCGGTAAGTTTTGAGTCGCCTGAGTACACCGCGGATGTCGATGCCTTGGGTACCCTGCGGATTCTCGAAGCCATTCGCTTGCTCGGCCTGGAAAAGAAAACCCGCTTCTATCAGGCGTCGACCTCTGAGCTGTATGGCCTCGTCCAAGAGACGCCGCAGCGTGAAACCACGCCGTTCTATCCGCGTTCGCCCTATGCGGTGGCGAAGATGTATGCCTACTGGATCACGGTCAACTACCGTGAAGCCTACGGTATGTATGCCTGTAACGGTATTCTCTTCAACCACGAGTCGCCGCGTCGCGGCGAGACTTTCGTGACCCGCAAGATTACCCGTGCCTTGGCCAATATCAGTCAGGGGCTGGAAGATTGCCTGTACCTGGGCAACATGGACGCGCTGCGTGACTGGGGGCATGCCAAGGACTACGTTCGCATGCAGTGGATGATGCTGCAGCAGGAAGTTGCTGATGATTTCGTCATTGCTACGGGTGTGCAGTACTCGGTTCGCCAGTTCGTCGAGTGGTCAGCAGCGGAGTTGGGTGTCTCGTTGCGCTTCGAAGGCACGGGTGTTGATGAGGTTGCGATCGTTTCCGCCATCGAAGGTGACAAGGCGCCAGCGCTGAAGGTTGGCGATGTCATTGTGCGTGTCGACCCGCGCTACTTCCGTCCTGCGGAAGTAGAAACTTTGCTGGGCGATCCAGCCAAGGCAAAAGAGAAGCTGGGCTGGGTGCCGGAAATTACCGTTCAGGAAATGTGTGCGGAAATGGTCAGCGAAGATCTCAAGGTGGCCCAGCGCCACGCGCTGCTCAAGTCCCATGGTCATGACGTGCATGTAGCGGTGGAGCGTTAATCGTGAGCAAAGAAACGGTTTTCGTTGCCGGTGACCGCGGTATGGTCGGCTCGGCATTGATGCGTGCATTGAAGCAGCAGGGCTACACCAACATCGTTACGCGAACCCGGGAAGAGCTCGACCTGCTGGATCAGCGCCAGGTCAGTGCGTTCTTTGCCGAGCAGCAGATCGATCAGGTTTACCTGGCAGCGGCCAAGGTAGGGGGTATTCATGCCAACAATGAATACCCAGCTCAGTTCATTTATGAAAACCTGATGATTGAGGCCAACATCATTCAGGGCGCGTACGCCAGCGGCGTAAAAAAGCTGCTGTTTCTCGGGTCTTCGTGTATCTATCCAAAGTTCGCTGAGCAACCAATTGAAGAGCGAGCGTTGTTGACTGGCGTACTGGAGCCTACCAACGAGCCTTACGCCATCGCCAAGATTGCCGGTATCAAGCTGTGTGAAAGTTACAACCGCCAGTATGGGGTGGATTACCGCAGTGTCATGCCGACCAACCTGTACGGTCCTCATGACAACTATCATCCGCAAAACAGCCATGTGATTCCGGCGCTGATTCGTCGTTTTCATGAGGCCAAGGTGCGGGGTGACCAGGAGGTGGTCATCTGGGGCAGCGGCACACCGATGCGCGAGTTTCTGCACGTAGATGATATGGCGGCGGCCTGCCTGCATGTCATGAACATGGAGTCGCAGGTGTATCAGCAGCATACCCAGCCGACCTTGTCACACATTAACGTGGGGACAGGCGTCGACTGCACTATTCGTGAGCTGGCTGAAACCATTTGTCGAGTGACCGGTTATCAGGGGCGTCTTGGCTTTGATGCCAGCAAGCCTGATGGCACGCCAAGAAAGCTGCTGGACGTCTCTCGTTTGAAGAACCTCGGCTGGCAGGCCTCTATCAGTCTCGAAGATGGCCTGGTCGATGCCTATCAGTGGTTTGTCGATCACGAAAGTTCGGCCAGACGCTAATGGCCGGCTATCTGCAGGCGGATGCATTCCGCACAGTCGTCATGCATACGCCTCTGATAGCGATTGACCTGCTCGTGTTGAATGAGCACGGGCAAGTGCTTCTGGGCGAGCGTTTGAATCGTCCCGCCCAGGGATACTGGTTTACCCCCGGGGGGCGGGTGCGCAAGAACGAGTCACTGGAACAGGCGTTTCGCCGCATCAGTCACTCCGAGCTCGGGGTGCAACTGTTAATGGCGAGCGCGACGTTTCGCGGTGTGTACGAACACTTCTACCGCGATAGTTACTTTTCGGCAGATGAGCACGATTCGGGCACTCACTATGTGGTACTCGCCTATACCCTGTTACTGGCAGATTCGGCACTTGAAAGCCTGCCACGTGAACAGCATGCTGAATATCGCTGGGTCGACGTGCGCACAACTTCGTTGCGCGTGCATCAGCATGTCTTGGACTATTTCGATCAGGGCTGAGGGTTAAGCGAAGCGGGCAGTTGCTCTGTTTCACATGGTCGCTCGGGGTTCTGTCTAGGGTTGCGTCGTATGCTTTTCTACTATCTGCCTTTCATGGTTTCGGCGCTACTCTCGTTGCTGGGTGGCAAGCGCAAGCTTTGCTACTGGGGCTTGGCCGCCTTGCTGATTGCCATGTGTGCCTTCCAGGCGCCCGGGGTATCGGACGATCACGGGAACTACCTTGATTATTATGCAGGTATTGTTTCTGGTGAATTTGGGCCGTTTTTTGTCGAGCCAACTTTTTTCGTTCTGGCGAAGCTGTCTTCGCTACTGACGGGTTCAGCGATACTGCTGTTTGTTTTTTACGCGGTTTTGGGCGTCGGTAGCAAATTTTATGTGATGGAGCGGGCAACACCGTATCGTTGGTTGAGTGTTGCAATTTACCTGTCTTACTTCTTCTTGCTGCAGGACTTCACGCAGATTCGTATCGGTGTGGCCACCGGCTTGGTAATGTGTTCAGCTTACCTGGTGTTTAATGGGCAGTGGTCGAAAAGTCTGGCGGTCTTGTGTGGGGCCGTGTTATTTCATTATTCGGCCATTCTGTTTCTGCCCTTTATGTTGCTCCGCGCAGCCGGGGTGCGTACGGTATTTTATATATATTTGTGTTGCTGCGCGCTGTTTGCACTCTACTTGCTGGACATCAGTGTGCTTAAAGGGTTTTTACAGCTCTTGTCGCTGCTGGAGAACCCTAGGCTCGACTTTTATATTAATAATATTCTTAGTGGTCAGGGTGGTTCGATCAACTTTTTTCGGGCGATATTTCATTTTGCGCTGTTATCGCCGTTGGTCTTTATGTTTGCTCGTATACAGCGCCAACAGCCCTTTATTGCTTACTCGGTGATCCTCCATCTAAGTGGCTTGCTGATCTTGCTGGCGTTGCACGATGCCCAGGTTGTGGCCTACCGGATATCGGATATTTTCAATCATTTCATGGTATTCTCGCTGCTTGCGTACGCCATTCTGTTTGGTCGCGTTGTCGGCGCTGCAGGGATGCTCGCAGTATCAACATTCCAAATCATCTATGTGTTGCAAGTCCTAGGCTTTGTGCAACCGTATACTTCGGTCCTGGGTGGCTTATGATTTTACCTATTGTGATGGCTGGCGGCTCCGGGTCGCGTTTGTGGCCAATGTCCCGTGAGCTCAACCCGAAGCAATTCCTGTCATTGGCAGATGAGCACACCATGCTCCAGGTGACGGTCGAGCGCCTGTCCGGTCTTACCGATCTGAAGCCGCAAATCATCTGCAACGAAGCCCATCGTTTCGTTGCCGCGGAACAGATGCGCCAGTTGGGTTTCGATGATTGCGAGCTACTTCTCGAGCCTGTGGCGCGCAACACCGCCGCTGCTATTACGCTTGCTGCCCTGAAGGCCGTACAGGACGGTCAGGATCCGCTCCTGTTGGTACTGGCGGCAGATCATTTGATCAGTGATGCCGAAGTTTTCCAGCAGTGCGTTCGCAGCGCATTGCCGCTGGCTCAGGCAGGCAAGCTAGTCACCTTCGGCATCCAGCCGCTGTCTCCGGAAACCGGCTACGGCTATATCGAACAGGGGCCGGCCGTGGGTTCTGGGTATGCGATTGCACGGTTTGTCGAAAAGCCTGACCTGGCCACCGCCCAACGCTATCTGGCCAGCAAGAAGTTCCTGTGGAACAGCGGTATGTTTCTGTTCAAGGCAAGCCGTCTGCTTGACGAGGTCAAGGCGTTTGCTCCGCAGATCCATGCTTGTTGCGCCGAAGCCCTGGAGCAAAGTTCCCGTGATCTGCATTTCACCCGCGTCGGTGCCGAGGCCTTTGCACGCTGCCCGAGCGACTCCATCGACTACGCCGTCATGGAAAAGACTGCCGATGCGGTAGTAGTGCCAATGAATGCCGGCTGGAACGATATCGGTTCCTGGTCCGCCTTGTGGGATGTTGGCCAGAAGGATGAAAGTGGCAACGTCGTCAGCGGCGATGTCATGGCTGATGAAGTGGAGCACAGCTACATCAAGTCGACCAGCCGCCTGGTGGCTGCCGTAGGGGTCCGCGACCTGATCATCGTTGAGACCAAGGATGCTCTGCTGGTAGCGCACAAGGACAAGGTCCAGGGGGTCAAGAAAATCGTTGAGAACCTCAAGGCCCAGCAGCGCCAGGAGTTTCATTGCAACAGCGAAGTGTATCGCCCGTGGGGTAGCTACGAGGCCATAGACCAGGGGCATCGCTACCAGGTCAAGCGTATCACTGTAAAGCCGGGCGCCAAGCTGTCGGTGCAGATGCATCATCACCGTGCCGAGCACTGGATCGTGGTCAGCGGTACGGCGAAGGTCACCAATGGCAAGGAAACCTATCTGGTGACCGAAAACCAGTCGACCTATATTCCTATCGGTCAGGTGCATGCCCTGGAGAACCCAGGAAAAGTGCCCCTCGAGCTGATCGAGGTGCAATCGGGTTCCTATCTGGGTGAAGACGACATTGTTCGTTTCGAAGATATCTACGGGCGGGCGTAAGCGAGGGGTTGCGGTTGAAAGTCTTAGTTGCGAGTTGTGTTTTTCCGCCGGAGCCGGTGGTGAGTGCCAGAACCAGTGCTGATGTCGCCCAGTACCTGCATGCCCAAGGGCATGAGGTGCTGGTGGCATGTCCGACACCAACCCGCAACGTCGCCGCCGAAGGGCTGGATGAGAAGATCGCCGGTTTGAACATGCCGTTTCCGGTGTCACGCCTGTTTGCCTTTTCTTCGAAAAAATCCAGCTTCGTCTCACGATTTCTGGAGAACATCTCTTTCGGGTTGTCAGTATTTTTCTTCATCTTGCGTCAGCGCAAGGTTGATGTGATCTACGCCAACGTGTGGCCGTTGTTCTCCCTCGGCCTGCTGCTGATGGCGGCCAGGCTCAAGGGCATCAAGGTGGTCGCCAGTGTCCAGGACCTGTATCCGGAGTCCTTGGCCGTGCAAAAGCGTATCGAGGAAACCGGCGGCATTTATCGCGGCCTGCTCAAGCTTGATACGCTCATCGCGCGTAACTGCGATCACTTGGTGGTGATTTCCGATGGATTCCATCGTGCTTATACCGAGACGCGAAAAATCGATCCATCGAAGGTGACGCTTGTCCGAAACTGGGTTCAAGGCAGTCAGATTCAGGCCTTACCCAAGGAGCAGGCGCGAGGGGAGCTTGAGAAGGTGATGGGCTTGCGCCTGGCGCCTGAGCAGTTTCTTTTCGTGTATGGCGGCAATATGGGCGTCGCTTCCGGCCTGGATGAGTTCATGGGTTATCTGGATGGCGTCGATCCACGGGCAGTGTTCCTGTTTGCAGGTGACGGATCGCTGGTGCCGGAGCTCAAGCGGTTGCTACAGGCCCGCGGTCTGGAGTCCCGTTGCCACTTCCTTTCGCCTTGGCCGTTCGAACTGACTCCGGCAGTGTTCGGTGCCGCAGATGCTTTGTTGCTGCCAACCGCCGCAGGTCAGGAGTTCGCCTCAGTGCCTTCCAAGCTGATCACCTATATGCTGGCTGGCCGGCCCATTCTGTTGCTGGCCGATGAGCGTAGCGAGTCGGCAATCGAGCTGGGCAAATCGGATGCGGGCCATACCATTGGTGTGCGTACCAATGCGGCAGTACTGGAGGGGATGAACTATTTGCTCAATGCCTCATCTGAGCGTCTGGCCGCAATGGGAAGCAACGGTCGTGAATACGCCCAGGAGTTTTACTCGGCTGAGCGAGCAGTGCCCAAACTGAAGGCAATTGTTGAGGATGTCTATGAAGCTTGAACGGGTTAGGTTGGTTGACAGTGCTCAGGTCCAGGCATTTGCCGACTTGCATGTTCAGGCGTTTCCAGGCTTTTTTCTCAGTCAGTTGGGGCCGAAGTTTCTGGCCTTGCTCTACACCCATTACCTGCAGTCCGAACAGTGCGCCTGCATCCTTGCCTCTGATGATTCGGCAGGCCGGGCGCCCAAGGGGTTGGCGGTTGCCATTCGCCAGCCATCGCTGTTCTACAAGGACCTGTTTGCCAAGCATTGGCTGGCATTTGCCTTGCGCGCCTTGCCGAGCCTGCTGAAGAACCCGTTGTTCGTCGCCAAAAAATTATGGGCGGCGGTGTTTTATCGAGGCGATCAGGTCGAGAGTCTCGATACCGAGAATGCGGTGCTGCTGAGCACCATTTCGGTGTCGCCGCAGGCGCAGGGGCAGGGTGTGGGCAGGCAACTGCTGCAAGAAGTAGAGGCGTGGGCTGCCGAATCCGGCGCCGCTTTTGTGTACCTGACAACTGATCGCGATGCCAATGTCGAGGTCAACGGTTTTTATCAACGCAATGGTTATGTGCTGGAGTCCACGCTGAAGAAAAGTGGCAATCGCATCATGAACCGTTACATCAAACGCTTGCGGTGAACCTATGCAGAATACTCCGTTCCTGCCCTTCGCTCTTCCTGAACTGGGTGAAGAGGAAATCAATGAAGTTGTCGACACCCTGCGTTCCGGCTGGGTGACCACCGGGCCAAAAGCCAAGCAATTCGAAGCGGACTTTTCCAGTTTTCTTGGTGGTGATGTTGAAAGCATTGCCGTGAACTCGGCAACCGCCGGGCTGCACCTGGCGCTGGAAGCCATTGGTATCGGCCCAGGCGATGAAGTCATTCTGCCGTCCTATACCTTCACGGCAACTGCCGAGGTTGTCCGGTATCTGGGCGGCACGCCGGTTATCGTGGATGTGCTGGAAGAGACCTTCAATATCGATCCGGCGGCGATCGAGGCGGCGATTACCGACAAGACCCGTGCGATCATGCCTGTGCACTTCGCCGGACTGAGCTGTGACATGGATGCGATTTTGCAGATTGCCCGTCGCCATGGCCTGAAGGTGGTGGAAGATGCTGCGCATGCACTGCCAACCACCTGGAAAGGCAGCAAGATCGGTACCCTCGAGTCCGATATCACAGTGTTCAGTTTCTACGCCAACAAAACCATGACCACCGGTGAAGGCGGCATGCTGGTGACCCGCAATGCGGAACTGGCCAAGCGCTGCCGGATCATGCGCCTGCACGGTATCAGTCGCGATGCCTTCGATCGTTATGTGTCGAAGACGCCGGCCTGGTTCTACGAAATTGTCGCTCCCGGTTTCAAATACAACATGAGCGACGTCGCCGCCGCCATGGGCATTCACCAGTTGCGTCGTCTTGAAGGCTTCCAACTCAAGCGTCAGGCCATGGCCGAGCGTTACCTTGAGGCGCTGAGCGATCTGCCATTGGTGTTGCCGCCAGTGGCCGCTGCTGGCGACATGCATGCATGGCATCTGTTCCCGCTGCGTCTGCGCGCAGAGGCAAATATCAAGCGCGACGACTTCATCATCAAGATGGCCGAACTGGGCATTGGTTGCTCGGTGCATTTCATTCCGCTGCACCTGCAACCCTACTGGCGTGAAAGCTGTGCCCTGAGTCCCGAGCAGTTCCCGGTAGCCCAGAGCCTGTTCGAGCAGGAGGTTTCGATCCCGCTCTACACCAAGATGACCGAAGCCGATCAGGAACGTGTGATTGCGGCGGTGCGATCGGTGTTGGCCAATGCTTAAGCGGCTCTTTGACATTGTCTGTGCTGCGCTGGGTCTCCTGGTGCTGTCGCCGTTGCTGTTGGCGATTTTTCTGTGGGTCAAGCTGGATTCGCCCGGGCCGGTATTCTTTCGACAGGAGCGTGTCGGACGTTTCGGTAATCTGTTCAGGATTCATAAGTTCCGGACCATGAAGCTGCACGCGGAAAGTGCCGGGCGCCTGACCATTGGCGAAGATTCGCGTATTACCCGCTCCGGTCGTTTTTTACGTCGCACCAAGATCGATGAGCTGCCGCAGCTCATCGACGTGTTGCTGGGGGACATGAGCCTGGTCGGACCGCGCCCGGAAGTACCAGAATTCATGAACTGCTATGAAGAATCGGTGCGCCGCAAAGTGCTCTCGGTGCGCCCAGGGATCACTGATCGGGCATCCATCGAGATGGTTGATGAAAGTTTGATCCTGGGCCAGTACCCGGATCCTCGGCAGGCCTATATTGATGTAATTCTGCCAATCAAGCAGAAGTACTATCTGGAGTATGTCGAGCAACATGGTGTGGTGACCGATATCAAGATCATTTTTGCCACACTTGCAAAGATCGTTTCTCGATGAGGTAGCCGTTACCCTGGTAAATCACAGGGTGGTGATGAATTGTTGCCACCGCTGGAGCGCCGGGAACGGGGTGTATGAACATGGAATGCTGCAGCAATGGCAGTGTCGGCTCAGGCGTAGTGGAGTTTGAAGATGGTGAAATACGATAGGCTACGGCTCTGGCTGGTTTCATTGCCGCGCCGTTACAAACGGTTGATTCAAGTCGCGGCAGACGTGGTACTGGTCTGGATTGCGCTGTGGATGGCGTTTGTCGTTCGCCTGGGTATTGAAGAAGCCATCAACCCTTTCACCACGCACCTGTGGATATTTGTTACCGCGCCGTTGATTGCCATTCCGCTGTTTATCCGTTTCGGCATGTACCGTGCGGTGATGCGCTACTTCGGCAACGATGCGCTGGTGACCATTATCAAGGCGGTGAGCCTGTCCTCGCTGATACTGGGCGTAGCGGTTTACTGGTACAGCAACCATCAAGTCGTGATCCCCCGTTCGATCGTGTTCAACTATTGGTGGCTGAGTCTGATCATGGTCGGAGGCTTGCGCCTGGCCATGCGTCAGTATTTTCTCGGTGACTGGTTCGCGGGCATTCAGAATGTACCTTTTACCAACCGTGACGATGGTTTGCCCAAGGTAGCCATCTACGGTGCCGGGGCTGCGGGCAACCAGCTTGTGGCCGCGTTGCGCATGGGCAAGGTGATGCGTCCGGTTGCATTCATCGATGATGACGCCAGCATCACTGACCGGACGATTTCCGGTCTGCAGGTTTTCAAGTCCAAGCATATCCAGCGCATGGTCGATATGACCGGCGCCCAGGAGATTCTCCTGGCCATTCCGTCTGCCACGCGCGCGCGCCGGCGGGAGATACTCAGTTACCTGGAAGGCTTCCCGCTGCATGTGCGTAGTGTGCCCGGCTTCATGGATCTGGCCAGTGGCCGGGTCAAGGTCGATGATATCCAGGAAGTGGATATCGCCGACCTGCTGGGCCGCGACGCGGTTCCGGCACAGGATGACCTGATCGAACGTTGCATCAAGGGGCAGTCGGTAATGGTGACCGGGGCCGGTGGTTCGATCGGTTCGGAGCTGTGCCGGCAGATCCTCAAGTCGCAACCTACTACCTTGCTGTTGTTCGAGCACAGTGAGTTCAACCTCTACACCATTCTCAGCGAGCTGGAGCAGACCATCAGCAGGTCTTCGTTGCCGGTAAGGGTCTTGCCTATTCTTGGCTCCATCCGTAATCAGGCGCAGTTGCTGGATGTCATGAAGACCTGGAGTGTCGATACGGTGTATCACGCTGCAGCCTACAAGCATGTTCCCATGGTTGAGCACAATATCGCCGAAGGCGTGTTGAACAACGTCATCGGCACGCTCAATACGGCGCAAAGCGCATTGCAGGCCGGAGTTGCCAACTTTGTCCTTATCTCCACGGACAAGGCGGTTCGTCCCACCAATATCATGGGCAGTACCAAGCGTCTGGCGGAAATGACCCTGCAGGCGCTCAGCCAGGAGCTCGCGCCGGTTCTGTTTGGTGACTCGGACAAAGTCTCTCAGGTCAACAAGACGCGTTTTACCATGGTGCGGTTCGGCAACGTGCTGGGCTCGTCAGGCTCGGTGATTCCGTTGTTCCACAAGCAGATCAAGGCGGGCGGGCCACTGACGGTCACCCACCCGAAGATCACTCGCTACTTCATGACCATCCCCGAGGCGGCCCAGTTGGTTATCCAGGCCGGCTCCATGGGGCAGGGTGGGGATGTGTTCGTGCTGGACATGGGCGAGCCGGTCCGCATTGCCGAACTCGCGGAAAAAATGATCCACCTTTCCGGGCTAAGCGTGCGTTCTGAAAAGAATCCGCACGGCGATATTGCTATTGAGTTCACCGGGCTGCGTCCAGGCGAGAAACTCTATGAAGAATTGCTGATCGGTGACAACGTCGTTGCTACCCGACACCCGATGATCATGAGCGCTGCCGAAGATCATCTGCCTTGGGAGACGCTCAAGGAGCGTCTGCACCGGTTACTGGCGGCGGTTGCCGGTGATGACTACGGGCGGGTTCGCCAGTTGCTGCGTGAAACCGTTAGTGGCTATACGCCGGACGGTGAAATTGTCGACTGGATCTATCAGCAGCGCCGCCTGGATCCGTGATCTGTACCATTAAATTGTGAGCCGCGCGCTGCCTTGTCTTCATCTGGGAGTGTTGATAGGGTGGTTCTTCGTGAAGCGTATAAAACGGTGAGGCGTTAATGGCATTCCTTACACCTGCTGAACTGGCGTCAAAAGGGTTCAAGAAACTGGGTTCCAACGTACTGATCAGTGACAAGGCCTCTATTTACAATTGCGACCAGATCGAGATCGGCGATAACTCCCGAATTGACGATTTCTGTGTCGTCTCCGGTAAGGTGTCGATCGGTCGCAATGTGCATATCGCCGTTTTCTGCAATGTTGCCGGGGGCGAGCCAGGTATCACCCTGGAAGATTTTTCCGGCCTGGCCTATGGCTGTCATGTATTTGCCCAGTCCGATGACTATTCCGGCAAGACCATGACCAATCCCACGGTCCCCGCGCAGTTCAAGGGCGAAACCAAGGCCGCGGTCCGACTTGGTCGTCACGTGATCATCGGCACCTCCTCGATCGTAGTGCCCGGAGTCAACGTCGAGGATGGCTGTTCTGTCGGGGCGATGACCCTGGTGACCAAATCCACTGAAGCCTGGGGTATCTATTTCGGAATCCCGGCCAAGCGAATCAAGAATCGCAACAAGGGCCTGCTCGAGTTGGAAACGCAGTACCTGTCAACACCCTGAGTCAAAACGCGCCGCCCTGGCGCGCCAGGATATTGTCGATCAATTGTGCTGGAATACCTTGCCTGCCGTTCGTCTGTTTCTGACGGGCAAACCCGAAAAAGTGCCTATTTTGCTGGGCTTTGCGACCTTTTGGTCGGGAACTTTTCCTACAAAGATTGGCCAGAGAGTGGTTTGCCTTTGCATAAACTGTCACAATGCGCGCCTTTCTCGTCTGATGACAGGGAAGTTTCTCCGGGATCGAGTCAATGGGGCAGGGAGCGCTGCTTACCAGGATTTTGGTGACACCTCGCTTGTCGTTGGAGCCATTGTTACTCGACCAGGCAGGCATGTGCGTGACCAGCATTTCCCGTATACCCCCCGTAAGCCAAAGTAGCGATATCGATTTTTTTGCCGTGGTTCAAAGCCTCTGGAAGCAGAAATTTCTGATCGTTGCTGTCACTCTGGCAGTTGGGGCGGCGGCGGGAGCCTATGCCTTCCTCACCACTCCCGAGTATCAGGTCAGCACCACGCTGCGCCCTGCTGCGCTCAACGATCTGGATGCCCTGAACCGCTCTGGTGTTTACTCGCTGCCGCGTGAGCAGGCGCTCACCCGCGTCGGCGCCGCGCTTGATTCCTACGATGTGCGCCTGGGTTACTTTCGCGCCAATCCTCAGCTTTTCGCTCCTTTGCGCATGCCTGGCCAGACCGACGAACAAGCTTTCGAAGAGTTCAACCGCAATTCCATCAAGCTGGTGCAGCCGGACCCCAAAAAGAAGGTTGACCTGCTCAGCGCCTACATTGGCATGGAGTTGCGCTATCCAAAGAATGTCGACGGTGACGAGATCCTCAACGGCTTCGTTAAATACGCCATTGAAAGCGAGCGCCAGCAAGTGGCCTCGGACTTGTCGGTCATTATCAAGAACCGCTTGAATGAACTGGATGGCAAGCTCGACGCAGCCCGTGCCGGATATGAAGCAGGCAAGGAGTCACAAATTGCCACGCTGCTGGAGAAGGACAATCTCACGCGCGCGCAACTGCAAGATGAACTTCGGGCACTGCGCGTTCAGCTCAAGGCGCGCCGTGCCGACCGAATCGCCCAGCTGGATGAAGCCATCAGCATCGCCCGTTCGCTGGGCTTGAAGAAGCCGTCTACCCCTTCGGCCATGGCCAGCGAAGGCGAGTCTGGTGGCAATGTGATCCGTACTGAGGTCAATAACCAGCAGATCCCGCTGTACTTCATGGGTACCGATGCCCTGGAGGCCGAGCGCAAGGCCCTCCGTCAGCGAACTTCCGATGACTTCACCGACCCGCGGGTGGCGCAGATCGGCAAAGAACTCATGCTGCTGAAGAACAATCGCCGGATCGAATCATTGAAACAGCGAGAGAACGAAGATGTGTTCTTGCAGAACATCGAACCGTTGCGTTCTGAAATGGCCCGCTTGAAAAAGCTCGATATCGATGTGATGCGCTTGAATCTGGTCACCATTGACCAGTACGCGCTGGAGCCACTCAAACCCGTCTGGCCGAAAAAGTCGCTGATGATTCTAGCGGGCCTGGCCGTGGGGGGGATGTTGGGGGTGTTGCTGGCGATCATTCGTTACTTTGTCGTCTTGCGGATGACGAAGGTGGCAAAGGGCGGCGAGCCATTGGGCAATCCCCAGTAAGTCAACACAGGTTCGCAGCCCTTGTACGGGCTGCGGGCAGGTCCGCTGCCTGGCTCCGTGAAAGGGGCATGGTTACTTCTCAAGTTAATGTGCACGGCAGACGGCTTTCTTGAAGGGCCGCGGCCAGCATTATTCAGTTCATCAAGACCAACTGGTCAGATTTTACATAGGGACGCGTTACATGTTCACTAACAAGACCATTCTCATCACAGGTGGTACCGGCTCCTTCGGCAACACGTTCGTGCCGATGACACTGGCCAAGTACAACCCCAAGAAGATCATCATCTTCTCGCGTGATGAAATGAAGCAGTGGGACATGGCGAAGAAATTCGAAGGTGATTCCCGCGTGCGCTTCTTCATTGGTGACGTGCGAGACAAGGATCGTCTGTACCGGGCGCTGGATGGCGTCGATTACGTGGTGCACGCGGCGGCAACGAAGATTGTTCCGACTGCGGAGTACAACCCGTTCGAATGCATCAAGACCAACATCAATGGTGCAATGAACCTGATCGACGCCTGCATCGACAAGGGCGTGAAGCGGGTCGTGGCGTTGTCCACCGACAAGGCCAGCAGCCCGGTTAACCTGTACGGCGCCACTAAACTGGCTTCCGACAAGCTCTTTGTTGCCGGTAACTCCTACGCTGGCGGCCATGACACGCGCATGTCGGTGGTCCGTTACGGCAACGTGATGGGCTCGCGTGGTTCGGTCATCCCGTTCTTCATGTCGATCAAGGACAAGGGTGAGTTGCCGATCACCGATGAGCGTATGACGCGCTTCATGATCTCCCTGGAAGAGGGCGTGGAACTGGTCTGGCATGCTTTCGAAGATATGGAAGGCGGCGAAATCTATGTGAAGAAGATCCCGTCCATGAAGGTGACCGACCTGGCACGGGTTGTCGCTCCCGAGGCTCGGCAGAAAGTCGTCGGTATCCGCCCGGGCGAGAAACTGCATGAACAGATGATCAGTGCTGAAGACGCTTATTACACCTACGAGTATGCCGAGCACTTCAAGATCCTGCCGGTCATCAATGACTGGGCCAACTGCGAGAAGCGCATCAAGGACGGCAAGAAAGTGCCGGAAGGTTTCGTCTACGCCAGTGACAACAACACGGAGTGGATGAGTGATGCCGATCTGCAAGAGTGGATCACCATCAACAAAGAAAAAATCGGGAGCATCTGAGCCATGATCCCTTATGGTCGCCAGGACATCAGCCAGGCTGATATCGACGCTGTCGTCAGCGTCCTGCAGTCCGACTTTCTCACTCAGGGCCCAATGGTGCCGGAGTTCGAGCAGCGGGTTGCACAGCATGTAGGCGCGCGTCACGCACTTGCGCTCAATAGTGCAACGTCGGCATTGCATGTTGCCTGCCTGGCCCTGGGGCTGGGGCCTGGTGATCGTTTGTGGACTACCCCGGTTACTTTTGTCGCATCGGCAAACTGCGCCTTGTACTGTGGGGCGCAGGTCGATTTCGTGGACATCGACCCACGCACCTATAACCTCTGCCCACAAGCCCTGGCGCGCAAGTTGGAGCTGGCGGAGCAAGCGGGGACGCTGCCCAAGGTTGTGGTCCCGGTGCATCTTTGTGGTCAGCCCTGCGACATGCAGGCGATCCATGCGTTGGCCGTGCGATACGGATTCAAAGTCATCGAAGATGCCTCGCATGCCATTGGTGGCCAATACCAGGGCGAGTTCATCGGTAACGGCAAGTACAGTGACATTACTGTGTTCAGCTTCCATCCGGTGAAGATCATCACCACCGCCGAAGGCGGTATGGCGGTCACCAACGACGACGCATTGGCACAAAAGATGGCCTTGCTGCGCAGCCATGGCATCACCCGCGACCCGCAACAGATGACCCATGAAGCTGATGGGCCCTGGTGCTACCAGCAGATCGATCTGGGTTTCAACTACCGCATGACCGAACTGCAGGCGGCCTTGGGTGTGAGCCAGATGCAGCGCCTCGATCAGTTCATCGCTCGCCGGCATGAACTGGCGGCGCGCTACAATGAACTGCTGGCAGCATTACCGCTGACCCTGCCGTGGCAGCATCCAGACAGTTATTCCGGATTGCACCTGTATGTGATTCGCCTGCAACTGGACAAGATCGACAAGACCCATCGCCAGGTTTTCGAGTCGTTGCGGGAGCAGGGTATCGGAGTCAATCTTCACTACATTCCGGTACATACCCAGCCTTACTACACCGCCATGGGGTTTGCCCGCGGCGATTTCCCTGAAGCTGAAGCCTATTACCGGGACGCCATCAGCATCCCGATGTTCCAGACCATGAGCGAGTCTCAGCAGGACGTGGTCGTCGCTGCACTGACCAAGGCCTTGCAGGCATGAAACTGGCGGTCATTCCCGCCCGTGGCGGCAGCAAGCGTATTGCGCGCAAGAACATCAAGATGTTCTGCGGCAAGCCGATGATCGCCTGGTCGATCGAGGCCGCCCTCAATAGCGGTGTTTTTGACCGGGTGATCGTCTCGACCGACGATCTGGAGATCGCCGAGGTGGCCCGCCAGTCCGGGGCACAGGTGCCATTTATCCGTCCCGCGCTACTGGCTGACGATCACAGCGGCACAGTGCCGGTGATTCAGCATGCCATTGAGTGGTTCGAACAGGACGGGCAGCAGATCGATTACCTGTGCTGCCTTTACGCAACGGCACCCTTTGTAAGGCCCGAGGATTTGCAGGCAGGGCTCGACGCCTTGATCCGTGAACAATGCGATTTTGCCTTTGCCGTTACCCGCTATGCATTTCCTGTCCAGCGGGCAGTACGGATCAACACCCAGGGCCGGATTGAAATGATCTATCCGGAGCAATTCAATACCCGCTCGCAAGATCTACAGGAAACCTTTCATGACGCTGGCCAGTTCTATTGGGGGCGTACGCAGGCCTGGCGGTTGGGCAAGCCCGTGTTTGGGCCCGGCTCGGTACCGGTAGTGCTGCCAGGCCACAGGGTCCAGGATATCGACACGCTTGAAGATTGGGTTCGGGCTGAATGGATGTTCCGGGAAATGAACCGGTAAACCTTGATCCGGCTCAGGAGTCGCGAAAGGGCTTTCAGGGTAAGTTGCCAGGGTTGTTGTGATGCTGCGTAAGATCATTGAGGTAGGCGGGTGGATCGATTGAAAGTTGTGTTCCGTGCAGACGCCTCCGTCGAGATTGGCATCGGGCATGTCATGCGCTGCCTGACCCTGGCCGATGAGCTGACCGCACAGGGCGCGCACTGTCACTTCATTTGCCGGGCGCATACCGGGAATCTGATCGAGCAGATCAGGTCCCGCGGCTATCAGGTCCATCCGCTGCAAGTGGTGACCGGCATTGCCGGCAATCCGGGGGCGGACCGCGGAATCTACGGTTATTGGCTGGGGGCCAGCCAGGTAGAGGATGCGGCTGCGTGTGCTGCGCTGCTTGAAAGCATCAGGCCGGACTGGCTGGTTGTTGATCATTACGCTCTGGACCAGCAATGGGAGGGCAGTATTGCGGGGTTGTCCCGCAAGTTGATGGTCATAGACGACCTAGCCGATCGAGCCCATCAGTGCGACCTGTTGCTTGATCAGTCGTTGGGACGTTCGCCTCAGGATTATTGCCGATGGGTGCCTGCGCACTGCAGGTTACTGTGCGGTGTACAGCATGCATTGCTGCGACCGGATTTTTCCGCGTTGCGGGGCGATAGCCTGCAGCGCCGGGCGGCATTTGCCCTCAGGAACGTGTTGATCACCATGGGTGGCGTCGATAAGGACAACGTCACGGGACGCATTTTATCGGTCCTGGAAACGCTTTCCCTGGCCACTATCTCCCGGGTAACCGTAGTGATGGGGGCTACCGCGCCCTGGCTCGAAGAGGTTCGTGCCCAAGCCCGGACCCTGCCATTCAGCACCGAGGTCAAGACCAATGTCAGCAACATGGCAGAGCTGATGGCTGCCTCTGACCTTGCTATCGGTGCGGCCGGTGCAACCTCATGGGAGCGTTGCTGCCTGGGTTTGCCGACGCTGATGGTTGTGCTGGCGGAAAACCAGGTATTTGCCGCCCGACAACTGGCAGCTACCGGCGCCGTGCTGACGCTGGCGCTGGATGAGACTTTGGGCCGCGACCTTGCCCGGTATCTGGAACAGGCGAGTGGGGATCCGTCCATGTTGGAACAAATGAGCCAGCAGGCACGAAAGATTGTCGACGGCTCCGGCTGCCGGGTCGTCGCGCAGGTTATGGCTGAATCGGAAAAGGATTGAACACGTGCAGGCATTTGGAAAACTGCGAAATATCGAGGCTGACGAAGTCGGCCTGATGCTTGAGTGGCGAAACGCACCCGCCGTGCGGGCCAACATGTACACCCGGCATGTAATCAGCGAGCAGGAACACCTGGCATGGTGGCAACGCCTGCAGCAGCGCCAGGACCAGCAGTACTTCATGTACGAGTGGCAGGGGGGGGCTGCGGGGATTGTCGGCTTCACCGACATCGACACCCACAGCGCCAATGCCAGCTGGGCGTTCTATGCCGCCCCGGATGCCGCCAAGGGCACTGGCAGCCGTATGGAGTTTCTCGCGCTGGAGCATGCGTTCAACGTGCTGCAGCTGAACAAGCTCAATTGCGAGGTGCTGGCATTCAACAGTGCCGTCATCAAGCTTCACCAGAAGTTCGCCTTCCAGGTGGAAGGTATTTTTCGCGAGCAGCACCGTGTGGACGACGCGTACGTCGATATATACAGGCTGGCGCTGCTGTCCCGTGAGTGGGATATGCACCGTGATGTCATGCAAGAAAAACTGAATAAATTAATTCGAGGCCAATGATGAATCCGATGATATCCATTGCAGGGCGGGCAATCGGTGCCGCGCATGCGCCTTACATCATTGCCGAGCTGTCTGCCAACCATAATGGCAAGCTCGAAACAGCAATGAGGATCATCGAGGAAGCGAAGAAAGCCGGCGCCGATGCGGTCAAGCTGCAAACCTACACCGCAGATACCATCACGCTGAACAGCGATGCTGAAGAGTTCCGCATTCACGGGGGGCTGTGGGATGGCCGTACCCTGTACGACCTTTATCTGGAGGCGCAGATGCCCTGGGAGTGGCACCAGCCGTTGTTCGAGCATGCCCGCAAACTGGGTATCACCATTTTCAGTTCGCCCTTTGACTTTACTGCCGTCGACTTGCTGGAAAGCCTGAATGCCCCGGCTTACAAGATTGCCTCCTTCGAGGCAATCGACCTGCCATTGATCAAATATGTGGCTGGCACTGGCAAACCCATGATCATTTCTACCGGCATGGCCGATGCCGAAGAGATCAGCGAAGCGATCGAGGCCGCGCGTGAGGGCGGCTGCAAGGAGCTGGCAATTCTTCATTGTGTCAGCGGCTATCCGGCGCCGGCTGCGGAATACAACTTGCGCACCATTCCCGACATGGTTCGCCGTTTTGGTTTGGTCACCGGGCTTTCCGATCACACCCTGGACAACACCACTGCGATTGCCGCCGTTACCTTGGGCGCTTCGATCGTCGAGAAGCATTTCACCCTGGATCGCAAGGGTGGAGGACCGGACGACAGTTTCTCGCTGGAGCCACTGGAGCTCAAGGCGCTGTGTCAGGACAGCAAAACCGCATGGGCGGCACTGGGTGACGTCAACTACGCGCGCAAATCCAGCGAGCAGGGCAATGTGCAGTTCCGTCGCTCGCTCTACTTCGTCAAGTCACTGGCCGCAGGTGATGTGGTTACCGCCGATGCGATCCGCAGCGTCCGTCCAGGGCGTGGTGTTGCGCCGAAATACTTCGATGACGTTGTTGGCAAGCGAGTAAAGACTGCGGTGCTGGAAAACACACCTGTCGATTTTGCCTCTCTCGATGTTGACTGAATAACCCGGTGCACGCTGGGCTCGAACCCGTAGTTCAAGGAGTTGAAAATGGCTGGGAGTACATTGAAGAAGATTGTCGGAAGGGTCTATCCGTTTCGTCGGCTGGCCTTTTTTACCCAGCGCCTGATCACCAGGCCTGGTCACCGCGAAGCGCTTTCCGAGGTGGCCTGCAAGCGACTTCCAGCCAAGTCTTCTTCGAGCCCATTGCCGCAACATGAACTGGGCGAACTGGGCCGCAACGGTTATGTCATGCTCGACGACCTGGTCACCTCCGACCAGGTTGCCCAGATGAAGGAATACTTCCAGGACAAGCAGGCATTCGACCGCTGGAATGCGGCGTCGGGGTTGTTCGATCCCGCGCATCCGCCTGCAGATTGCCATACCGCGCCATTCCTCAATTCCGATATCGCGCAGTCGCCATGGGCGTTGAAATGGGCCAACGACAGTCGCGTGCTGGCGATTGTTGAGAACTGGCTGGGCGCCAAACCGACATTGTCGAACCTCAGCGTGTGGTGGTCTTACCCCGGTCATGACACCCCACAAGAGGCCGAGTGCTTTCACCGCGATGTTGATGACCTGCGTTTCATCAAGTTGTTTATCTACCTTTCAGATGTCGACGAAGGCGCCGGTCCCCACGTCTTCGTGCCGGGCAGTCACAAACATGATGGTTTCAACAAGATCCGACGTTACAGCGATTCAGAAGTGATCGAGGCCTTTGGTCAAGACGGGATCAAGTACTTTACCGGAGAGCAGGGCAGTGCCTTCCTGGAAAACACCTTTGGCCTGCACAAGGGGCAACTGCCGACGCATAAGCCACGGTTGCTGTTTCAGGCGCAGTATTCACTGCATCCCATAGGTATTTACGAATATGCACCGGTAAGCGTCGAGCTGGGTGCGCCCCTGGATAATTATATCAATCGGTTGTACGTCAAATGAAAGGCACGCTGAAGCGCTTGTTCGAAAGCTTTTTCCGACTGTCGTTGGTCAGGGCGCTGGTGCGCGCGATGATTCATGTAGTTGATCTGCTGGGACGGTTCTGGACCTTTGTCAAAATCAGGGCTGTCGCCGATATTCCACGCGGTAGCAACTGTCACTGGAGTGTCGTCCTGAAGTACCCCGAGAACATCAAGTTTCATGGCCGGGTCATGATCAGTCCCGATTGCGTTATCGGGGCAAAATCACCTGTGCACCTGGGGAATGAAGTGCGCCTTTCCCAGGGTGTGCATATTGAAACGGCCTCCCTGGATATCAATGGTCCGTTGCCCTATCAGCATGTCTCGAAGCCGGTCTGTATCGAAGACGGGGTCTGGCTGGGCGCGCATTGCATCGTACTGGCCGGGGTAACCATTGGCCGTAACTCAGTGATTGGTGCCGGCGTCGTGGTCAGCAAAAGTGTCCCGGAAAACTCGATCGTAGTCGGATCGGGATTCAGGTTTATCGAGCGGAAAGAAAGCTACTGACCTATGAATATTGTACTGATAGAAAATAGGTACAAGACCTATTTCTGGGATGCGCTGGCCAAGTGCTTCATTGCTGATGGCCATAATGTCCAGTGGATTGTACAGAACCCGCTTTTTGCACCGGCCCATGGTCAGGCCAGGCTGATCGGCTTTCCCCGAGGGAAGGACTTCAGCCCGCTGGGTGGCGACGATCTGTTCACCCGGACACGTCAGTCAGATCGTTTCGTCAATTATTTTGGCGGTCAGCCTACCCACTACCACTACTACCGGCAGGCCATCTGGCAGGCGCTGGATGACGCCAAGCCGGACCTGGTCATTGGCGAGGCCACGCTGTTTCATGAACTGCTGGCGGTAGAATGGTGCAAGGCTCGCGGAGTAGCCTTTTTTCATCCCTCCATGCCCGGCTATCCGGGAGGGCGCTACAGCATCTACGCCGCAGACAGCAAGGAGGCTATTGGTACGTCCGCGGACTGCCCGGCGGACGAGGACTGTTTTGCCCTGGCTGAAGCTATTCGCAAGCGCGAGAAGGTTCCGGACTACATGCGTCCCGCCCTGCCTTCGGATCCGGGGCGGGTGTTTCCGTTGCACGGTTCCTGGCCCAACCGGCTGACGTTGATCAAAAGCTACCTGGGGGGGGAGCGGTTCAATACGCCTTCACCGGTAAAGAAGTGGTTGCTGGACCGGGCGGTAAAAGCGCGGCTGGCGCGTTGGGCGCAACTCAGTGGCGAGCGCTTCAGCCTGGATGCCGATCAACATTACCTGCTGTACCCAATGCAGATGCAACCCGAATCCAACCTCGACCTGTGGGGACAGGATTTCCGTAACCAGGCCGAGTTGATTGCAGCGTTGGCACGAGCGCTTCCCGCCCACTGGAAACTGCTGGTCAAACTTAACCCCAAGACCAAATATGAACTGGACGATGCCCTGCTTGAACAGATCGTATCCGTGGACAATATCATCCCGGTTCCCTACGAAGTCGCAATGGGTTCCCTGCTCGAGCACGTCAAACTGATCTGTACCGTTACCGGGACTATTGCCGTGGAGGCGGTCTTGTCGCGCAAGCCACTGGTTCAATTCGGTCCAGGCGTGCTTGCCGGCGAGCCAGGATACGTACAGTTGAGTGATGTCGAAGGGATTTCGCAGGTTATTCAGGACGTGGAAAGCGGAACATTCACGCTTGCCGACGATGCGGCCAGAACCCAGTTGGTCCGCAAGCTGTATACCACCACCTTTGCCGGGCTGGTCTCCGACCCTGCATCGTTGCCAGCAGTGCTCGACCAGGACAATGTCCGGCAAATTGCAAACAACCTGGTTCGAGTGGCGGAGCAACACAGATGAAACGCACCTTGGCGTCGCTGTTGGGGTTATGCCTGCCAGCATGTGCCCTGAAGAATATGATCCTGCGCGCCCTGGGCTGGCATATCGGTGCCGGGTGCCGAATCGGTTTTTCCTGGATTCGTGCCGAATCGGTCATGCTCGGCGAACGGGTTTCGGTTGGCCACGGTAACTACCTGGACTGCAAATGCCTGGTCATGCGGCCGGCGGCTTACATTCAGCACTTCAACCTGGTGAAGGGCGACATCTGGGTGTTCCTGTTGCCGAATGCGGCACTTGGCAACATGAACAAAGTGTACCGGGCACGCCGTGGCGTTACCTGGGGTCGGGCAGTGTTGCGGCTTGGGGTCTACTCGAAAATCACCTCGAAACACATCGTCGACTGTACCCGAAGTGTTCGCTTTGGCGATTACTCAACGCTCGCTGGATCGGGCAGCCAGATCTGGACGCATGGATACATGCATGCGCCTTCGGGGCTGGATCGTTTTCGGGTCGATGGTAGCGTGCGTATCGGTGACAACGTCTACATCGGCTCGATGACAGTGGTCAATGCAGCAGTGTCGATCAGCGATGGGGTTACGGTCGGGGCCGCTTCCTGCGTTTCCAAATCGTTGCTCAAGCCAGGGCTGTATGTCGCGCAGCCGCTGCGCTGGATCGCCCTGGATTATGAGCAGGCCATGGTTCGCCATCCCAAAGTCGAAGTCCGGGGATTGGTGGAGCGGGTCTATAACAAGAAGCCGGGGATTTAGCGTTGCTCATCCATGCCAAGCGGCTGCTGGTACAGGCAGGTCTTTTCGGGTTATCGAAATCAGCAGTGTTGTTCGCGCCGTTTCTCGCTGCCTGGACGTTGAGCAATGCCCAGTATGGTGCGGTTGAGTGGTGGCTATCAGTGTCGATGGCGCTGGGGCCGTTGCTTGCACTGGGCATGCATGGCGTCATCGCCTATGGCACCTTGGGTGGACCTTTAGCCAGTGGCGTACAAACTGCCACCGCGTATGTGCTTATCGCCTGCGCGACGGTCATGGCTGCGAGTTGGCTGGCATTTCATCTGGTCACGGAGCCATCGCTGGCTGCTGCCGCGGTTATCGGCTTGCAAAGTGCACTTGTCGTGCTGCAACTGGCAACCTCAGCCCGGCTTAAAGCGTTGGGCAAAGGCGCGGTGGCGTCGATATTCGAGAGTGCCCTGTATCTCACCCTGCTTTTTGGCTTGGCCTCACATTGGCTGGGTGTGGACTTCATGGCCTTCTATGTGCAGGTCATGGCGCTCTGTGGCGTGCTCATGATCGGGGTATTGCTCAAGGTCTCGCAACTGCCCGGGCGTGAGGCGCTGCGTTTGGGTGCGTTGCGTGGAGTATTTCGCCACAGCTACAAGTTCCTGCTGGGAGGGGTGTTGATGGGCGCGTTCATGGGCGGCCCGCGAATAGTGCTCGGGGTACTGGACACAGAAACCACCGTTGCGGCGTTTTCAATTGTATTTCGCTGGCTGTCCATTGCCATTGTCGTGCATCAATTTATCAACACTGTGTTCTTCCGGCGCGTCTATGGCAGCGTGGTCGCATTCAGAAGTACAGCAATCATGGCTTGCGTGACGCTGGTTGCCCTGGCTGCGGCCGTTATAGCGACAGTGCTCTGGTTTGTTCCCGGGGCCGAACTCGGCCTTCCCTGGCCGTTGCCGCAAGATCGCTGGTTGGTAAGTAGCATGGCGCTGGTCATGGTGCTCTGGGCGACCAGCGCAAGCCTTGAAGGCGTTTTGGCCAGTGCGGCACGACCGGGCTTGCAAACCCTGTGTGTCGCCGCGGGGATCAGTGTATTTGTGCTGTTTGTAGGCATTGGTTACCTGTTGCCGACTGTCAGCTTCACTGGGTTGATCACGCTGGCCTGGATCGCCGGATTTCTGATGATCGTGGGCATGCAACTGTATTGGGCAGTGAAACTGGAACTGTTCACCTTCAGGCTGGAGAACATATTGAAAGTGGGTTTGCGATGACGCCGTTGTTGATAAGGCTTGCGGTGTTTCCGCCCTACCGGATTTTTCTCTGGGGTGGCTTGTGCTGTCTGTTGATCTGGTTTTTTGCCCCGATTGACTACCTGTATGAAGCTGGCCCGTCTTCGCTCTTTATCCTCGTGGCCTATGTCTACCTGTTCTTCCTGGCCTTGTTTTTTTCGGCTGGCTTGACCCGGGCGAAAGTTCTGACGCTTGAATGTGATGCGCGCTCCATTGGCCGCCTGGTGTGGCTTGTTTATGGCCTTGGAAGCGTCGGTTTGGTGCTTCGGGTTATCGAACGGATCTTTATCCGGGCCGGCGGCAATATCAGTTCCGATTTTATGGAAAACCGCGAGCTGATTGCCACCGGTGGCTCGGGCAGCATTGCGCTGGTCGGTGCGGTGTTGTCTTCATTCTTTCTATTCTTACCCATCTTCATCTGCATGATGCGGGTGGCCGGCGCGCGCCGCTGGTATCACTTTCCGATGTTGTTCTGCTGCCTGTTGTTTGCCGTTTTCGACATGGTCCTGCAGGGCTCCAGAAGTGGACTGGTGGTGTTCATGGCGACTTCGTTGACCGCTGCACTGATGACCGGATATGTCAGGCTTTCCCTGCGCAACCTGTTGCTTGGCCTTGCACTGGCCGTTGCTTTTATCTGGCTGGGGGGCATGGTCTTCTGGATCCGTACCCAGCAAATGGGTCTGGATCCGGTAGCGTCAATGGAGCTTTCCGGTTATGCCCGATTTGCCCCAGCCAGCGCTCAGGTCGTGGAGTATCTGGGGCAGAACGACAGCTCGGGTCTGGCTGGACTGATTTATGCGCTGACCCACTTTTCTCAATACATCACCCACGGGTTGTACGAGTTTTTCTATCTGGCCTCGTTAGTTGATGGCGCCAGTACCTATGGGCTGCAGAGCTTCTACATTCCCGCCAAGATCATCATGTCGGCCCTGGGTAAAGGGGATATCGAGGAGGTGTTGATTGACGGTGTCATTCGCCCGGGTGTCTACACCACGTTGTTCGGGCCCGTGGTCTATGACTTTGGCATCTGGGGTGGGGCTCTGGCATGTCTGATCTTTGCCGTGGTGCTGGGGCTGGTAGCCAGGGCCGTGAGCCGTCAGGGTATCGCCTGGTTGCCGATGTACCTGATTTTTTGTTCGTTCTTGCCGTTCTTTCTGGTCGTCAATCTGTTTGTCAGTGGTATCGGGCAGTACGCAATGATTGCCGCAGTGCTCCTGGGATTGATACTCCGCGTGTTCTATTCAACGTTGTTCAAAGCGTCTGACGCGGTGTAACAGGCAGTCGCGGCAACACATTGATTTTTTGAAAATTTGCGATGGTGATGTAGTGAATATCAGGGTAGCGGTTGTTCATGATTGGCTGGTGACATTCGCAGGTGCAGAGAAGGTGTTGGCTGAAATTATCAGTCTCTGGCCTCAGGCAGATCTGTTCTCTGTGGTGGATTTCTTTTCTGACGCCGAGCGTAAAAAGATCGGTGGCAAAGTTGCCACGACGACCTTCATCCAGCGTCTTCCACAGGCCCGCAAGCGCTATCAACTGTACTTGCCGTTGATGCCACTGGCGATTGAACAACTGGACCTGTCGGGTTATGACCTGATCATCAGCAGCAGCCACGCGGTGGCCAAAGGGGTGATGACCGGCCCTGACCAGTTGCACATCTGTTATTGCCACTCACCGATCCGCTACGCCTGGGACCTGCAGAACCAGTACCTGATCGAGTCCAACAAGAGTGAAGGGCTCAAGGGCTGGCTGGCCCGTTACCTGCTGTTCAAAATTCGCAACTGGGACGCGCGCACGGCCAACAACGTCGAGCATTTCGTCTCCAACAGCAATTACATCGGCCGCCGTATCGGCAAGGTCTACAAACGTGAGGCGACCACCATCTACCCGGGGGTGGATGTTCAGGACTTTGCTTTCACGCCTGACAAGGAAGACTTCTACCTGACCGCTTCGCGCATGGTCCCCTATAAAAAAATGGACCTGATTGTCAGGGCCTTCAGTGCCATGCCCGACAAGAAACTGGTGGTGATCGGCGACGGGCCGCAGTTCGATAAAGTCACGCAGGCTGCCGGACCGAATGTGCAGGTGCTGGGGTATCAGCCTTTCGAGGTCCTGCGTGACCATATGCAGCGGTGTCGGGCATTTGTGTTCGCTGCCGAGGAGGACTTTGGCATCACCCCGGTCGAAGCCCAGGCTTGCGGCACGCCGGTCATTGCCTTCGGTAAGGGCGGTGCCCTCGAAACCGTCGTCGAGGGGAAAACCGGGATGTTTTTCTATGAGCAGACCGAGGCTGCGATTTGTGCCGCCATCAGCCAGTTTGAAAGCGCTGGGGATTTTGATCCGGCAAGCATTCGTGCGCATGCCGAACAATTTGCTCCCGAGATTTTTCGAGAGAGGTTCAAGCGTTTTGTCGATGACAAGTGCCAGACGTTTTTCGCTGGCTGGCGACACCATCAATAACGTGTGATGAAAGCTGGTGCTGTCGGGAGCAGACCAGCAGCCAGTCAACTTCGGGTTGGCTGCATCGATGGCGATCATGGGCAAAGAACCCAGGCGCCATAGGGCAATAACAAGCAACATTTTTATAGGACTTCCGGGGCGCGGCCAAGAGGCCGTCAGGCTCCGGAATGGGGGAGGATGTGTAGGGTATGGAACTGATCAATCGTTATCAGCCCACGTTTTCAGAGCGCTATCCGGTACCGTTCGTTGTAGCGTTGCTGGATATGTTGATTGTTATTGTGGCCTCCTTGCTTGCCCACGATTATCGATTTGCAACGTTTGACATGGCAGGCCGCTACAACACCACGACACTGCTGATCGCGGCGGTTGTTGTCCTGTGTATCACCTTTGGCGGCGGCTATGGATCGCAACGTGGCGTATCCATCTGGCGACAACTGGGCATTCTTCTGGCGTGCTGGTGTCTTGCTGCGGGAATCTTGTTGTCGCTGTCATTCTTCTTGAAAGTGTCGGGTAATTACTCGCGGATATGGTTTTCTTCGACCTTGATTCTGGGCGCAGTATTCAGCCTGTCGTTTCGCGTGATCGTTTATCTGGTCCTGCGCCAGCTGCGATCTTCGGGGATGAACCTGAAGTCTGTTTTGCTGGTAGACACCGGTGGCGAAACGGCACGGCGCCTGAACCGTACACGCAAGTTGAACGAGTTTGGCTTCAAGGTGGCGACGTCCTTCAACTATCGGGCAGACGAAAGCTGGTTGGCCGAGCTGGTCGAACAAGTTGAAAGGCATGGGGCTCATGAAGTCTGGCTGTGCTTGCCGCTTAGCGAGGGCGGCGGTATTCAGGCGGTAATGTACGCCTTGAGGCATCACACGGTGGCAGTACGCTTCATTCCGGAGTGGGGCGATATCCGCTTGCTCAATCATCGTGTCAGCTACATTGCCGGGCTGTATTCGCTGGACTTGAGCTGCAGTCCGATCGACGGGCCGGCGCAGATCGTCAAGCGCCTGGAAGATCTGGTGGTCGGCGGCCTGATCAGTCTGATGATCCTGCCGGTATGTGCCGTCATCGGCATTGTGGTCAAGCTCAGCTCGCCTGGCCCGATGTTGTTCAAGCAGTACCGCACCGGGATCAATGGGGTGCGCTTCAAGGTGTACAAGTTCCGTTCGATGGTCGTCCACGATGACAAGGATGTAACCCAGGCGACGCGCAACGATATGCGTGTGACCAAAGTGGGCGCGTTCTTGCGGCGCACCAGCCTTGACGAACTGCCACAGTTCTTCAATGTCCTTCAGGGGCGCATGTCTCTGGTCGGGCCACGTCCTCATGCACTGGTACATAACGAGTATTACAAGGACCTGGTCGAGTCTTATATGCAGCGGCACAAAGTCAAGCCGGGTATCACCGGTTGGGCTCAGGTCAGCGGTTTTCGTGGTGAAACCGACACCCTCGAGAAGATGCAGAAGCGGGTGGAGCATGATCTCTGGTACATCGATAACTGGTCGCTGTGGCTGGACCTGAAGATCATTGCCAGCACCGTGTTCAAGGGGTTCATCAACAAAAATGCGTTCTAGAAGGCGGTTTGATGTGAGTGCTGACCATGGGTAGCTACTGGAATGATGACAATCGTTGGCGGTACCTGACAGGCTGGGTGTTGGCACTGGGCTTGTTTGTGCTGATCAGTGGCAAGGTATGGTTGACCTCAGGGAGCGCGCGTAACAGTCAGGTGTATTTCCTCTTGCTGTTGCCGGCCCTGGTGTATGCAATAGCCGCCATCGCAAGCAGAAAAGTGCGCATGCCTGGTTTGTGCTATTGGATCTGGTCGAGCTACCTGGTGTGGGTCGCCTTATCCGGTTTGTGGGCAACCGGTAGTGAGCGTGATGTTCTGGCGCTGGCCAAGCGCGGTGTGTTCATAGCCTTGTTCATGGCTGCGGTTCACATCCTCGTCAATGGGTCGCCCCAGGTCTTTCGCAAGGCGCTCTACGCTGCGGTCATCGTCGTTGCCCTGGGGGCATTGGCTACGTTGTTCTTTCAGTTCTATTGGCTGGACCGCCCCTTGCACTACCGAGCCTTTCGCCTGGATCGCCTGGGCATCGGCGACTTTGCCAACTATCGCTATCCGGTCGCTGCCGGCATGTTTCATGGCGCTATAGCCAGCTGGGCGTTTGCGCTTGCAGTCGATAGAACAACTTCGTTGCGCAAGGCTGTTGCCTGGATGGCGGTGTTTCTGGTGCTTGCAGCTTATGTGCTGTTGACCTACGCGCGTGGCGCGTGGATCGGTTTAGCGGCGAGTTGTCTGGTGGCCATTTTGCTCCAGCGTTCAAAACTTGGGTGGTGGATTCTTGGTGCTGGTCTGCTAGTGTCCCTGGGCGTCGCGGTGATCTGGAAAGATCATGTACTCAACGAATTGTTGACGCGTCGTCTCTCCGGGCGTAGTCCCATCTGGGAGTATTTTTTCTCCAGTATGTCCGGCTCCTGGTTAGTCGGGCACGGGCTTGGTACTCCCTTCGCCTATCATTGGCCAGATGGCAAGACGGTGTCACCTCATGCACACAGTCTGTATTTGCAGCAAGTGTATGACAGCGGCCTGATCGCGCTGGGACTGCTATTGGCGGGGTTGGCCTGTGTATTTAAGAAAGCCTGGAGCATGCGCCGTGATCCGTTGATCTGCCTTACATTGCCCGCGCTGTGTTATGCACTGATCGTCATGCTGACGGATGTCGAGAGGATCTTCACCCGGCCGGGCGATTACTGGACCATAGTCTGGTTGCCATTGGCAGTGCTGCTTGCCGTTACTGATCAGGGCAAAAACCGCGGAAGTTGCACAGGCAAAGAGTGATCGGCCCTCGTTGCTGATGCCTTCACTACATGAAAAAAGTCGCCCATGGGCGACTTTTTTCAAGGTCTCAAGGCGTCAGTATTCAGGCGTCACTGAAGGGTAAAGCTTGACCGCCATTGTCGGTCAGGTACTTGCCAACACTATTGTTGGCGTGACGAAGTACCGAGCCTTCACCGGTAACCCGTACTGAAATGCCACGGGTATTGTCTTCGCTGCAGTGTTCCATCCAGACGGTACGTGAGCCCTGAACACTAAAGTTGATCGAGTGTTCACTCAGGCTGTCTTCGCAATGCACGCCATACCACCAGGAGATCCCCTGGCTAGCGATACTGCCGCCGTCGGCGATGTTCGTGCCAAGCGACTGTCGAATGTCGCAGCCAAGAACTGCCGCCAGGCCGCCGTCGCTCATCGACATGCCATTTTTGCCACTACGCTGATTGCCATGGGTGTCGATATCCCCGGCATAACGTACTTTAGTGTTGATGGCGATATGTTTAGGTTGCGCGTCATCTTTTTTGCGGGAACTGATGCCATGATCCCGACTGCGATAGATTTCACAGTTGTCGAGAACAACATAGCCGCCTTCGTTGGCGATACCTGAACCCGGGGAATACCAGAACGCGCAGTTCTTGAAGACCGCCTTGGACACCAGGCCAGAGGCATTCAGTACCCACGGCAGGACACCGAGGAACAATATGTTTTCGAAATAGGCTTCACCGCCTTGTACGCGCATTGTAGTGGTGCCGGGCTGGCGATACACAATGCCGAGGATATCTTTCAGTGCGTTGACATTAGTTGCAAGTTTTTTGCTGACATAGAGCGTGCGTTCTTTCTGATCAAAGAACCAGCCTTCCTCGCCAGCCTGTTCCAGGTCGGCGAACTCGCGCAGCGGCTTTGGCCGGGAGTATTCGTCCAGCACATTCGATACAGTAACGGCCCGTGGATCGGAGCCGGCCGGAATCAACGCGCGGTAAAACTTGCCGCCCTGGGCCCAGTCGAGCGCTTTGGGCTCAGGCCCCGGCGCGCGGATGACGGTCAGCTTGCTCAGGTCAAACGGGCCTTGGTTTGGATTGCTGGCGCCAATGAAACTGCGAGCACTGGCACCCGAGCCGTTGTCGATGCGGATCTGGAAAGGATCATGCGCGCCGGCTGCCAGCGACTCGGCATCGGCCGACGGCAGCATGGAAATCTTGTCCATGATCTTGGCCGCGTCTTTACTTACTGTAACGGTTCCATCGGCATTCAGGGCCAGCAAGTCAAACGGCAGCCAGTCCATGCCGGTTGGTGTTTTAAGTGCATTCGACGAACCCGAAACAATAACTTTCGTGGCGATCCCTGCCAGGGCAACCACGCCCAGGCCAACAATAAATTCCCTTCTACGCATTTGACTCCCCCTCACAAAGTGCGCGGGAGTTTACTACATCTGTTGTAGTGGGGCGCGTTTGCACAAGCGTTTGTGCTACAGCTACGCTCGAATACTGTTGAGACTTGTTTGGTAAAACAATCCGCTGTGGACACATTTGCGCCGACTCTCTTGCCGGTCTAGGTTTCGGTAGCAGCCAAGGAAATGCTGCTCTGCAAATTCATAGCCAAGGAGTTTCCCCATGCGCAACACCGTCCTGTCGTACCTCTTTCTGCCACTGTTTACTGCCGTCTCGCTTTCGGCAATGGCGGCGCAACCACAAGTCGAGCCGACGGCCGCCATGGTCACTTTGCCGGTTGCCAAGCTCGATTTGAACCAGGCCGATGCCACAACCCTGCAAACCACCCTGACCGGCATTGGCAAAACCAAAGCCGAAGCCATCGTCGCCTACCGTGATGAGCACGGCGCCTTCACCTCGGTGGATGAACTGCTCGAAATCAAGGGTATTGGCAAGGCACTGCTGGATCGCAATCGGGACAAGCTCACGGTCAATTGATCACCCACAGGGAAGGAGCCGGTCATTGACCGGCTTTTTCTTGGCTGTGCGATGCCTTTGGTCGGCTCGGGTTGATAAAATATTATGATCATAATATTTTTATCTGGCGCACTTGTTCCTCTCTTTCGTCGAGCCTTTGGAGATCACTGTCATGTCGAATTCTTCATTAACCACTACGGCACTGGTCACCGGTGCATCGTCAGGAATCGGTGCTGTCTACGCCGAGCGCCTGGCTGCACGCGGGCACGACCTGCTTCTGGTCGCACGGGACGGCCAACGCCTGCAGGCGCTGGCGAATGAGTTGCAGGCTCGTCATGGCGTAAGTGTCGAAGTGCTGACTGCGGACCTTGTCGAAGCCGCCGACCTTGCCCGGGTCGAGAAGCGTCTGCGTGACGACCACCGCATTGCGGTAGTGGTCAACAATGCTGGCATCGCCCTGCATGGCACCCTGGCGGAGGTTACCGCGCAACAGATCGATGCAGTGGTCGCACTCAACATCGTCGCTGTCACCCGCTTGGCTTCTGCTGCTGCGACACAGTTCGCCAACGCCGGCCGGGGGACCCTCATCAACATCGCTTCAGTCGTGGCCCTGGCGCCGGAAATGTTCAACGCCGTCTATAGCGCGAGCAAGGCCTATGTCCTGAGCCTGACCCAGACGCTGAGCGGTGAGTTGAAAGACAAGGGGATACAGGTTCAGGCTGTACTGCCCGGGGTGACCCGTACGGAAATCTTCGAGCGTTCAGGCCTTGACGTGAACCAGATCGACCCGCAGATGGTGATGGAAGTAGGGGAGATGGTTGACGCGGCACTGAGCGGGCTGGACCAGAACGAGCTGGTAACCATTCCTTCATTGCCGCAAGCGGCGGATTGGCAGGCGTATATCAAGGCGCGGGATGCGCTGGGGCCGAATCTTTCGCGCAGTTCGGCGGCGGCGCGCTACAAGTAACGCCGTGCGTTGCCGGGCCGTGCAGAAGGCTCAGCGATCCTGCGCATCCTTGGCATCCATCTCGGCATTGCGCTCATGCACACGTTTGAGCTGCTCCTCGGTCAGGGGCAGCTTTTTTGCGGTATCGCGCAGCAACATCAGACCACCGACGATGGAGCCGATTGCGAGCACCAGAATCAACCAGGCATACCAGGGCATGTAATTCTCCTTTTAAACAGCAAATGACACTGCTTCACTAAATTGGAGCCAAAGCATCATTCATTGGTTCAATTATAGGGGCAGGGGTGGGCCGCGGCCATTTCGCGATCATCGGCCCCCCACGGGCCGCCGCTTCGTTTACAATGCGCGCCGTTCAAGACTTGCCAAGAGACCCGCCCATGTCCGCCTGCCAGACGCCCATCATCGTCGCCCTGGATTTCCCTACCCGTGACGCCGCCCTGAAGCTGGCCGATCAGCTCGATCCTGCCCTGTGCCGGGTCAAGGTCGGCAAGGAGCTGTTCACCAGCAGCGCATCGGGCATTGTCGAAACCCTGGTCGAGAAGGGCTTCGAAGTGTTCCTCGACCTGAAGTTCCATGATATCCCCAACACCACCGCCATGGCCGTCAAGGCCGCCGCGGAGATGGGCGTGTGGATGGTCAACGTGCACTGCTCCGGTGGTCTGCGCATGATGTCGGCCTGCCGTGAGGTGCTGGCCCAGCGCAGCGGCCCGCAGCCGCTGCTGATCGGCGTGACGGTGCTGACCAGCATGGAGCGCGAAGACCTGGCCGGTATTGGCCTGGACATCGAGCCGCAGGAGCAGGTGCTACGCCTGGCGGCCCTGGCCGAGAAGGCCGGCATGGACGGCCTGGTGTGCTCGGCGCTGGAAGCGCCGGCACTGAAGGCTGCGCACCCGTCGCTGCAACTGGTGACCCCGGGCATTCGCCCGGCCGGCAGCGCCCAGGACGACCAGCGCCGCATCCTGACCCCGCGCCAGGCCCTGGATGCCGGCTCCGACTACCTGGTGATCGGTCGCCCGATCAGCCAGGCCGCCGACCCTGCCCAGGCGCTGGCAGCAGTGGTCGCCGAGATCAGGGCTTAAGCACCAGCTTGCCGAAATTTTCCCCGCTGAACAGCTTCAACAGTGTCTCGGGGAAGGTTTCCAGGCCTTCGACCACATCCTCCTTGCTCTTCACCTTGCCGGTTGCCAGCCAGCCGGCGATCTCCTGTGCCGCCTTACCGTAGTTGGCGGCATGGTCCATGACCACGAAGCCTTCCATGCGTGCACGGTTGACCAACAGTGACAGGTAGTTGGCCGGGCCCTTGACCGCCTGCTTGTTGTTGTACTGGCTGATGGCGCCACAGATGATCACTCGCGCCTTGAAGTTCAGACGGCTGAGCACGGCATCGAGAATCTCGCCGCCGACGTTGTCGAAAAACACATCGACGCCTTTCGGGCATTCGCGCTTGAGGCCTTCCAGGACGTCCTCTGCCTTGTAGTCGATGACCCCGTCAAAGCCCAGTTCATCTTTAAGGTACTGGCACTTTTCGCTGCCGCCGGCGATACCCACTACACGACAGCCCTTGAGCCTGGCGATCTGCCCGGCAATGCTGCCGACCGCGCCCGCAGCACCGGAAATCACCACGGTATCGCCTTCTTTCGGGGTGCCGACGTCGAGCAGGGCGAAGTAGGCGGTCATGCCGGTCATGCCCAGCGCGGACAGGTAGCGCGGCAGCGGCGCCAGTTTCGGATCGATCTTGTAGAAGCCCTGGGGCTCGCCGACAAAATAGTCCTGGATACCCAGGGCGCCGTTGACGTGATCGCCGACGGCGTAGCCCGGGTGTTTCGAGGCAATCACCTCGCCGACGCCCAGGGCGCGCATTACCTGGCCGAGGGCCACTGGCGGGATATACGACTTGCCTTCGTTCATCCAGCCGCGCATGGCCGGGTCCAGGGATAGATACAGGTTTTTTACCAGGATCTGGCCTTCGCCAGGTTCGGCCACCGGCACCTGTTCGTAGCTGAAGTCGTCGCGGGTCACGGCGCCGGTCGGGCGTTTGGCGAGCAGGAAGCGGCGGTTGGTCTGGGCAGTCATGGCAAGGCTCTCGATTGAAGGGCAATGCTTGTTGATAGACCTTGTTTGGCCAGGCGGCAAGGTTTACCCGCCTGGCGAATGCACGGTAATCCACTGCGCTGATCGATCCTGGGGAAGACAATCACCCAGGCCGATAGTGCGCCAACCGGCGCCCTGATGATGCTGCCCAATGGCGCTGATCGCTGCCTAGACTCCTGATCACTGACCTCACTTTGTTGCAGGAGCTAGCGATGAGCATGCGTTTTTCTGGCCAGGTTGCCCTGGTCACCGGTGGTGCTGCGGGGATTGGCCGGGCGACGGCGCTGGCGTTTGCCGCCGAGGGGTTGAAAGTGGTGGTGGCCGACCTTGATGCCGTAGGTGGCGAAGGCACGGTCGAGCTGATCCGCAACAGCGGCGGCGAGGCGCTGTTCGTCAGTTGCAACGTCACCCGCGAGGCCGATGTGCGGCAGTTGATGGGGCGCACGGTCGAGGCTTACGGGCGCCTGGACTACGCCTTTAACAACGCCGGCATCGAGATCGAGCAGGGCCGCCTGGCCGAAGGCAGCGAGGCCGAGTTCGACGCGATCATGGGCGTCAACGTCAAGGGTGTGTGGTTGTGCATGAAGTACCAGTTGCCGTTGATGCTCGCCCAGGGCGGCGGCGCCATCGTCAATACGGCATCGGTGGCCGGCCTTGGCGCCGCGCCGAAGATGAGCATCTACAGCGCTTCCAAGCATGCGGTGATCGGCCTGAGCAAATCGGCGGCCATCGAGTACGCCAAGAAGAAGATTCGCGTCAACGCCGTGTGCCCGGCGGTGATCGATACCGACATGTTCCGCCGCGCCTATGAGGCCGACCCGCGCAAGGCCGAGTTCGCCGCCGCCATGCACCCGGTCGGGCGCATCGGCAAGGTCGAGGAGATCGCCAGTGCGGTGCTTTACCTGTGCAGCGATGGTGCGGCGTTTACAACGGGCCAGGCCCTGGCAGTCGATGGCGGCGCCACGGCTATTTGACGCCTGCCAGCGCAGGCAGAGCGAGCGCCTTGTGGCTGCGTGCCAGGGCCAGGCCCACCAGCAGGCAGCCAACCACTAACACCAGGCCGAACACCAGCAGGGCATTACCCGGGCCGAGGCGATCGACCAGCAGCCCGGTAAGGATGACTGGCAGGCTGAAGCCCATGTAGGCCAACAGGAAGAAGCCTGCGCTGGCGCGGGTTTTTTCCTCGCCCGCCAGGGTGTTCACCGCTGACAGCCCGCCCAGGTAAATAAAGCCATAACAGGCACTGCTGGCGGCGATGGTGCCCAGCAGCACTGCCGCCAGCGCGCCGCTGTCGGCGCCCCAGGCTAGCAGCGCGTAGCTGCAGGGCAAGATCACCAGGCCAATGGCCGTGGCCCGCACCGGCGCCAGGCGCTTGGCCAGGGGCTGGAACAACAACCCGCAACTGATCACGCAAAAGGTCGAGAACCCCGACCAGTTGGCCAGGCCATGCTGTTTGAGGATCGACGGCAGCAAGGCAATCACCAGGCCGACACAGGCCCAGGCCAGCAGAATTGCCAAACCGTAGGGCAGGCTGCCGGCCGGGTAGCAGGGCAGGCGCAACAGCGCGGCAGGTGGGGCCAGGCGCCGGTCGGGCAATTGCCATACCGCCAGCATCGCCAGGCAGGCCAGCGCCAGGTGCAGGTGGAAGCTGCCCGGGGTCAGGCTTGGGCCACTGAGCAGGAACAGGCTGGTCAGCGCCGCGCCGAGGCCAAAGCCCAGCGAAGTGCTGGCGGTGACCCAGGTGGCGGCATGGCGGTTGTCGCCGCCGTGCATCAGTTCGCCCATGTAGGCAGTGCCGGTGGCCGACGCCAGCGCAGTGCCGATGCCCAGCAGCAGGCGCGCCAGGCCCAGGGTCTTTAGCCCCGGCGCCAAGAGCATGAGCAAGGTGGCAAGCATCGACAGGGCCAGGGCGATGAGGATCAGCGGCCGCCGCCCGACCCGGTCGGCCAGGCCACCGAGCAACAGCAGTACCGGGATTACCCCCAGCACATACCCGCAGAAGGCCATGGCCGTGGCCCCGGCGCCCTCACCGGAAAGCTCGGCGTAAGCGGTGTACAGCGGTGCCTGCAGGTTGACCGCAAAGGTGATCAGGCACAGGGCGAAGGCCAGGAGGGCGGGGTGGCGCGGGGTGGGCATGGTTCGGCTCCTTGTCGATGGGCCGACTATCCGGTGATCGCCTGGGCGTCACAAGGCACACTGGCGAGGGTTTTGTGGTTAACTGTTCGGATAAAATCAGCGAACACTTTGCCATGCACCTGAGCCTCGATCGCCACTCCTCCCGCCCGCTCGTGCAGCAACTGAGTGAGCAATTGCAGGCCTGGATCGAACACCAGCGCCTGCGCCCGGGTAGCCGCTTGCCGTCGATTCGCCAACTGGCCCGCGAGCAGGGTGTCAGCCAGTCCTGCGTGATCGAAGCCTACGACCGGTTGGTGGCGGCGGGCTGGCTGCAGGCGCGCCATGGCGCCGGATTCTTCGTCGCCGAACAGCGCCTGCAGGCGTCGCTGGTTGATCAGCCGATCCATGACGAGGCCTTCGACAGCCGCTGGCAGCAGTTCACCGATGACCCCGGCGAGTTGCTCAAGCTCTGCTGTGGCTGGGTACCTTCCAGCTGGCGCGCTACCGAAGCCATTGCCCAGGCGCTGCGCCAGGTCAGCCGCGGCGCGGTCGAGGACTTGATCGACTATTGCCCGCCGCTGGGCTTGGCCAGCCTGCGTACCCAGCTGCACAAGGGCCTGGGGCAGATCGGCATCGACGCCGCGCCCGAGCAGATCCTCACCACCCAGGGCGCCAGCCATGCCCTGGATTTGCTGGTGCGCACGTTGCTCAAGCCCGGCGACAAGGTGCTGGTGGAAAGCCCGGGCTACTACAACCTCTACAGCCTGTTGCGCCAGCATCACGTCGACATGCTCGAAGTGCCGCGTACCCCGCAGGGGCCTGATCTGCAGGTGCTCGAGGCGCTGCTCAAGCAGCACCGGCCACGTTGCCTGTACATCAACAGCCTGTACCAGAACCCCACCGGCAGCAGCCTGTCGCCCAAGGTCGCCTATCGCTTGCTGGAGCTGGCACGCGAACATGACCTGCTGATCATCGAGGACGACATCTACGCGGACTTTCAGGACGGTGCGGTGACGCGTCTGGCAACCCTGGACGCTGAACAGCGGGTGATTTACCTGGCGAGCTTTTCCAAGACCCTGAGCAGTTCGCTGCGGGTTGGCTACCTGGTGGCCAGGGCGGAACTGGTTGCGCGCCTGGCGGAATTGAAAATGGTCAGTGGCCTGGGGACTTCGCGGTTTACCGAGCAGGTGGTGGCGCAAATGCTCGGCAACGGCAGCTACCGCAAAAGCACGGCGCGTCTGCGCCTGCGCCTGGCCCAGCACATGGCCAAGGCGCTGGGCCAACTGGAGGCCTATGGCTGGGAGGTGTTTACCGAGCCCTATGGCGGCATGTTTGTCTGGGCGCGCTGCCCGGGACGCAGTTTTGCCGAGCTCAGCCGCGAGGCCCAGGCCTGTTCGGTGCTGTTGGCGCCGGGCAGTGCCTTTGACCCCCAGGGCGCTGCCTGTGACTGGCTGCGGATTAATGTCGCCTATGCCCAGGACCAGCGCGCGCAGGCGTTCTTTCAGCGCGCCGGACGACCTCGGCAGTCCTGAAAACGACGCAACTGTAGCTTTTTGCCATTATTCCGACGCCGGGATCTTGTGCCGCTGGTCGTGCCATTGCCACTCTTGAGGCTTGATGCATTTGCGGGCAGCAGGGGGTAGTGCGATGAGTTCGGCCAAGCGTGGTTTTTTCGCCAACCTGGGCATGGCCCGCAAACTCGGGCTGGGCTTTGCCCTGGTGCTACTGCTGACGGCGGTGGTGGCGGCAGCGGGGGTTGCCGCCCTGCACGGCGTCGGGCAGCGCTTCGATGGCTTGAAGCAGATGGCGGCGCTCAATACCGCGCTGCTCGATACCCGCTTGCAGGAACAGGCATTCGCCCTGCGCTCCGATCCCAAGTCGGTAGACGCGGTGCACCAGCGCCTCGAGGCCCTGCAAGAGCAAGCCCGGACGCTGGTGCAACTGAGCGGCGTCGAACAGGCGCTGAACGACTACCGCCAGGCCTTTGACCAGTTCGTCGAACTGACCCAGGCCAAGGAGCTGGCGCTGGACATGGCCAGCTGGTCGGTCTCAAGCGTGGCCAACAACCTGGATGTGCTGCAGTCCGGGCTCGCCGATGACGGCACCTATACCCTGAAGGACACCCAGGGCCAGCAGGGCGCCGAGTTCGTCGAGCAAGCCGGGCAGGTGGCACAAGTCGCACGGCTGATGCTGCAGGCCATGGACGAAGCGCGCGTGCGTCTTGAGCAGAATCGCAAGGGCGCCGACGATGCCCGCCAGGGCCGCATCGAACAGACCGAGCAGGCAGCAGCACTGGTCGAGCAATTGAAAACCGCGGTGACCGACGCTGGCTATCAGACCGTGCTCGGCGAGGTCAGCACGCACATCGCCAGTTTCACTGAAAAACTTGCTGAATACACCGACCTGCTTGGCCGTGAGCAGCAGCTCAAGCAGCAATTGCAAGCGCGTGCCGAACAGGTCACCCGCCAGGTCGACCAGGCCCGGCTCGCTGAAGACCAGGCCATGCAAGGCGAGCTGCAGCGCAATGCCGTGCTGATACTTGGCGCTGCGCTGTTGGCGCTGTTGGTCGGGGTGCTGGCGGCCTGGCTGATCACCCGTGCGGTGGTCGGGCCGTTGCGCCAGGTGATGGGCCGCGCCCAGCAGATAGCCGCCGGTGACCTGCGTGGTGAAATCAGTATCGATCGGCGTGATGAGGTCGGTCAGCTGATGCTGGCCATGCAGCAGATGGGCTCGGGCTTGAGCGCCATCGTCAGTGGCCTGCAAAACGGTATCGAGCAATTGGCGAGCAATGCTCAGTCGCTGTCGGCGGTTACCGAGCAAACCAATCGCGAGGTCAACAGCCAAAAGGATGAGACCGAGCAGGTGGCTACCGCCATGCAGCAGATGACCGCTACCGTGCATGATGTTGCGCGCAACGCCGAAGAGGCTGCCCTGGCGGCGCAAACGGCGGACGACAAGGTCGAGAGCGGTCAGCAGGTGGTGCGCCAGAGCATGCAGCGCATCGAGCAACTGGCGAGCTCTGCTGAATCAGCCAGCCAGAGCATCGACAACCTCAGCAGCGAAGTGCAGAACATCGGCCAGGTGCTGGAAGTGATCAAGAGCGTCGCCGAGCAGACCAACCTGCTGGCGCTCAACGCCGCCATCGAGGCCGCGCGGGCCGGCGAGCAGGGCCGCGGTTTTGCCGTGGTCGCCGACGAGGTGCGGGCACTGGCCCGGCGTACCCAGCAATCGACCGAGGAGATCGAGCGCCTGGTCAGCAGTTTGCGCAGCGGTGCCCAGGCCTCGGTGGCGCAGATCCAGGGCAGTGCCGAGTTGGTCAAGCTGGCCGTCAGCGATGCCCTGCATACGGAAAGCGCCTTGGGCAGCATTGCCGCGGCGGTGTCGTTGATCCAGCAGATGAACCAGCAGATTGCCGCGGCGGCGCAGCAGCAAAGCTCGGTGGCCGAAGAGATCAACCGCAGTGTCACCCAGATCCGCAGCAGCGCCGATCAGTCGGCGCTGGCCATGCAGGGCAACGCCAGCTCAAGTATCGAGCTGGCGCAGTTGGGCAATGACTTGAAGGGGATGGTCGGGCATTTTCGCCTGTAGGAGCGGCGTCCCTACGACTATTTACGCCAGTTGAGAATCATCAAGGTCAGCACCCCGGCGACGATCCCCCAGAATGCCGAACCGATCGAGAACAGGGTAAAGCCAGAGGCGGTGACCATGAAGGTGATCAGCGCCGCCTCGCGCTCCCTGGCCTCGTTCATCGCCACGGTCAGGCCATTCATGATCGAGCCGAACAATGCCAGGGCGGCAATCGACAGCACCAGCTCCTTGGGCAGGGCGGCGAACAGCGCCGCCAGGGTGGCGCCGAAGACCCCGGCGATGCCGTAGAAAATCCCGCACCAGACGGCCGCGGTGTAGCGTTTGCTGGGGTCTTCATGGGCATGCGGGCCGGTGCAGATCGCTGCACTGATGGCGGCCAGGTTGACGCCGTGGGAGCCGAACGGTGCCAGCAGCAATGAAGCCAGGCCGGTCACCGTGATCAACGGCGAGGCCGGCACCTGGTAGCCGTCGGCGCGCAGCACGGCGACACCGGGCATGTTCTGCGAGGTCATGGCCACCACAAACAGCGGAATGCCGATGCTGATGGTCGCCGCCAGAGAGAAACTCGGCGTGGTCCACACCGGGGTGGCCACTTCCAGGCTGAAACCGCTGAAATCCAGCAGGCCCATGGCCCCGGACAGCACCGTGCCGACCACCAACGCTGCCAATACCGAGTAGCGCGGCGAAACGCGCTTGATCAACAGGTAGCTGAAGAACATGCCCAGCACCAGCGCGGTCCGATGCTGGGCGGCAATGAAAATCTCGCTGCCGATCTTGAACAGGATCCCGGCCAGCAATGCCGAGGCCAGCGAGGCCGGAATGCGTTTGACCAGGCGCTCGAAACTGCCGGTCATGCCGCAGATCACCACCAGCACCGCGCAGGTGACATAGGCACCGATCGCTTCGCCGTAGCTGACCCCGCCCAGGCTGGTAATCAGCAGCGCCGCGCCGGGGGTCGACCAGGCGACGGTGATCGGGGTGCGATAGCGCAGCGACAGGCCGATACTGCACACCGCCATGCCGATCGACAGCGCCCAGATCCACGACGAGATCTGCCCCGTGGTCAAGCCGGCAGCCTGGCCGGCCTGGAACATCAGCACCAGGGAGCTGGTATAACCGGTGAGCATGGCGATGAAGCCGGCCACCACCGCAGACGGCGAGGAGTCGGCCAAAGGGCGCAATTGCGCGGACGTGGCGTCGGGCATGGGGGCATTCCTTGTTCTGGATGTAAGCAGTTTTTTCAGACTACCGTGCGTACTGTTGATCTTTGCCATACAGCAGGCATTGCAATTAGCCGTACAGTCGCCAACTATGGGCGCGGGTTCGATTCAGCATTACGAAGAGGGGGAGCGATGTACAAGGTTTACGGCGACTACCAGTCGGGCAACTGCTACAAGATCAAGCTCATGTTGCACCTGCTCGACCTGCCTTATGAATGGCATTCGGTGGATATCCTCAAGGGCGAGACGGAAACCCCTGAGTTCCTGACCATGAACCCCAATGGCAAGGTGCCGGTGCTGGAACTCGAGGATGGCACCTACCTGTGGGAGTCCAACGCGATTCTCAACTTCCTCGCCGATGGTAGCGAGTTCCTGCCCACCGAACCGCGCTTGCGCACCCAGGTGCTGCAATGGCAGTTCTTCGAGCAGTACAGCCATGAGCCGTACATCGCCGTGGCACGCTTCATCCAGTTTTACCTGGGGCTGCCGCAAGAGCGGCTGGAGGAGTACAAGACCCTGCACAAAGGCGGCTACAAGGCCCTGCGGGTGATGGAGAAGCAACTGCAGCTAACGCCTTACCTGGTGGGTGATCGCTATTCGATCGCCGACGTCGCGCTGTACGCCTACACCCATGTCGCCCACCAGGGCGGCTTTGACCTCGACGGCTACCCTGGCATCCAGGCATGGCTGGAGCGTGTGGCCAGCCATCCCCGTCATGTGACCATGCTCGGTTGAGCGATCAGGCGGCAAAACGCTTGTTGAGGTAGTCGATGATCACCTTGGATTCATACATCCAGGTGGTCTTGCCGTCTTCCTCGATACGCAGGCACGGCACCTTGATCTTGCCGCCTTCGGCAAGCAGGGCCTGGCGATCCTGTTGGTTGTTCTTGGCATCGCGCAGTGCCACCGGCACGTTCAGGCGGTGCAGGGTGCGGCGGGTTTTCACGCAGAACGGGCAGGCATGAAACTGGTACAGGCTCAGGCCCTTGGCCTGTTGCTCGACCAGGGCCTGGGCGGCCGGGTCGCGCTTGAGCTTGGCCGGGCGGCTGATCCAGTCACCGAACACAATCAACTGGCCGAGGCCCACACGCAGTGCTTTGACGATCATGGCAACTCCAAAGGATAAAAAAAGCCGACCACGAAAGGTCGGCTTGCAGTCTGGCCCGATTACTTGATCAGGCTGAGAAACTCGCTGCGGGTCGCGGCGTTTTCGCGGAATTCGCCGAGCATCACCGAAGTGATCATGGTCGAGTTCTGTTTTTCCACACCGCGCATCATCATGCACATGTGTTTGGCCTCGATGACCACGGCAACGCCCAGGGCGCCGGTGACCTGCTGGATCGCTTCGGCGACCTGGCGGCTGAGGTTTTCCTGAATCTGCAGGCGGCGTGCGTACATGTCGACGATCCGCGCCACCTTCGACAGGCCCAGGACCTTGCCGTCAGGGATGTAGGCCACGTGGGCCTTGCCGATGAACGGCAGCATGTGGTGTTCGCACAGCGAGTATAGCTCGATGTCCTTGACCAGGACCATTTCGCTGTTATCGGAGCTGAACAGGGCGCCGTTAGTCACTTCTTCCAGGGTTTGCTCATAACCGCGGCAAAGGTACTGCATGGCCTTCGCAGCCCGCTTGGGCGTGTCGAGCAGGCCCTCGCGGGAGACATCCTCGCCAAGCTGGCCAAGGATCGCGGTGTAGTTCTGTTCCAGGGACATGGATCTACCTGTGGGATTTATCGCAAACGCGAAGGGTACGGCGGCGACGGCGGCGCTGCAAGTACGGCGTTACTCGTCACGGCCTTCGAGCATGGTTCGCTTGAGCATGACATACACCGCGCCAGTACCGCCATGGCGGGCCTGACATGAGGTAAAACCGAGCACTTGAGGGTGCTGGCGCAGCCAGGTGTTGACGTGGCTCTTGATCATCGGTCGTTTGCCATCCAGGCGCACTGCCTTGCCGTGGGTGACGCGCACGCAGCGCACTTCGAAGCGGGTGGCTTCGGCAAGGAAGGCCCACAGTGTTTCCCGGGCCTTTTCGACGGTCATGCCGTGCAGGTCGAGGCTGCCTTCGAAGCCGATCTGGCCGAGCTTGAGCTTGCGCATCTGGCTTTCCTGGACGCCGTCACGGCTCCAGTGCAGATCGTCTTCGGGGCCGACATCAATCACAAACTGGTCCGACAGGCCATCGACCACGGTCTGGTCGCTACGGACCGTCGCGGCCTGGCGCAGGCTTGCCAGTTTCTTGCGGTCGGCCTTGGGTTTGCCGACTTCGGCGCGATCATGGGTGATCGGCTTGACGCCGCGCATCTCGCTTTTGAACAGGGAAAAATCGTCGTCTTGCATGTAAGCCTCCGCCAGGGCGGCGTAGTTTACGCGACTCCCCCAAAGCGTGCAGTCAATCGTGTTTTTTCATCAGGTGCGGTGACAGGTTGAGCTCGCGGCTGCGGCGCAGGCGCAAGCGGCTGCGGCGCCAGAACCACACGCCCAGGTACAGCAGCAACAGGCCAAGGCCCAGCAGGACGCTGGCGCCAGCCGGGTTGGCGTTGAGCTCGCCCAGAGCAGCGGGGTGGCCCAGCAGGCTGGCGGCGCCGGCCATGGCCAGCAGCACGCCGGCGGTTGCCAGCAACGCCGAAAACGCCGCCGCCAGGCGCATGCCCCAGTTACGGGGCGTGCGTGGGCGCAAGCGTTTGGCATCAAAACCATCGGATATTTTCATTCCGATTTCCTCTATGGATATCCGGCGTTGGACCGAAAAGCCTTGAGGTGGTTCCGCCCGGCTGCCGGGCGGTCGCTCAGATCAGGCTGGTGGTTGGTGCCACGCAGGCAAAGTTGTCGGCCATGATCGCCATCTCGCTCTGCTGGATCTGCGCCGCCGGAATCACGCCGTCCTTGAACGGCAGGTCGCGGGTGGCGCAGGCATCCTCGATCAGGGTGCAGCGGTAGCCGTAGTCTTTGGCCCGGCGCACGGTGGTACTGACGCTGGAGTGGCTCATGAAGCCGCAGACGATCAGGTCCAGGTGCCCGTACTTTTGCAGGGTCTCGTGCAGGGTGGTGTTCTTGAAGGCATTGGGCATGCGCTTTTCGATGATCACTTCATCGCCCACAGGCTCCAGGCCCGGGATGAATTCGCCGCGTGGGCCCTGCGGGTCGAACATGCCGCCGACGGTACCCAGGTGACGCACGTGGATGATCGGGCGCCCGGCCTTGCGGGCCGCCTCGAGCATTTTAGCGATGTTGGCCACGGCCGCGTCCATGCCCGAGAGCGCCAGGGGACCGCTGAGGTACTCCTTTTGCGCATCGATAATCACCAGGCTGGCGTTGTTCAGCTTGGCCGGCGGATAGCCGCGGCCGCTGAGGTGGAACATCGTCGTTGGAACAGACATCAAGGGCTCCTTTGGATAGGGCTTTTACCCTATTGTCCCCTGCCTGAGCAGTTATGTGAATCGCTTCGCGTACAAGCAGCGTCGTTAGTGGCCTGCAGCCACCCTGGCGATATCCTTACAGGGTGTTTTTGCCGATCATTTCTTTTGCCGGGCTGTTAGAATCGCAGGTCGTCTTTCAAGGAGTCTGTTGTGATCACTTCTCGCTTGCGCACCCTGCGCGATCATATCCGTTGGGCCGTCAGCCGTTTCCACGAGCATGGCCTGTTTTTCGGTCATGGCGCCGACAACGCCTGGGATGAAGCGCGGCTGCTGGTGCTGGGCTCGGTGCACCTGCCCTGGGAAGTCGCCGATGCCTACCTGGACTGCCAGCTGGAAGACGACGAGCTGGTCAACCTGCAGCGTATGCTCAAGCGCCGCATCGAAGACCGCGTGCCGACCGCCTACCTGCTGGGCGAGGCGTGGTTCTGCGGCTTGTCGTTCATCGTCGACGAGCGCGTGCTGATTCCGCGCTCACCGATCGGCGAACTGATCGAAAAACGCTTCGAACCGTGGCTGGCCAGCGAACCTGCGCGCATCCTCGACCTGTGCACCGGCTCCGGCTGCATCGGCATCGTCAGCGCCGAAGTGTTCCCCGAGGCTGAAGTGGTGCTGGCCGACCTGTCGTTCGAGGCACTGGAAGTCGCCAACCAGAACATCGAGCGCCATGGCCTGGAAGAGCGCGTGTATACAGTGCAGGGCGACGGTTTTGCCGGCCTGCCGGGTCAGCGTTTCGACCTGATTCTGTCCAACCCGCCGTACGTCGATGCCGAAGACTTTGCCGACATGCCCGAGGAATATCACCACGAGCCGGAGCTGGGCCTGGCCTGCGGTAACGACGGCCTGGACCTGGTGCGACGGATGCTGGCTGAAGCGGCCGATCACCTGACCGACAAAGGGTTGCTGATTGTCGAGGTGGGCAACAGCCAGGTGCATGTCGAGGCGTTGTATCCGGAGGTAGATTTCGCCTGGCTGGAGTTCGAGCGCGGCGGCCACGGGGTGTTCATGCTCACGGCTGAGCAGTGCCACCAGCACCAGGGGCTGTTTGCCTCGAAGGTGTAAGCACCAAGCCCGCTCCTGTAGGAGCGGGCTTGCCCCGCGATAGATTCAGCGGTGAGTCGCGATCCAGATCAACAACCCCGCCTGAAACACCGCAAAGGCCACCAGGCAAGTGATGGTAAAACGCAGCCCGCTGTCTTCACGGCGGTACTTGCTGACCCGCTCGTCACGCTCGCGCAGTTGCGCCTCTTTTTCCTGCAAGGTCTGCTCGGCCTGTTGCAGCATCTGCGCGGCATCGAGGATCTCGACCCGCTGCACCTTGTCAGTGTTCCAGCCGCCTTTTAGCTCGCCAACCTGGACATCGACGAAGCGCCCCTTCAGGTGCTGGGCATCGGCGTACTCGACCTCCAGGCCATGGCTGCGCAGCACATGGTCGCGGCGCAGGCGAGTGTCTTCGTTGAGCGCATCCTTGCTTGGCAGGGCCGCACCTTCGACCCGGTAGTGCGGCCACTTGCGCTGCGCCCACTGCACCGCCTGGTTGAGCAGAAAGCGCCCCAGGCCGCGGTTCAGCGGCTCGATCTGCAAGCCGGTGTCGGGCGTGAAGGTCACATGCTTTTCTTCATGGTCGACCCACACATCGAGGTGGTTCTGTTCCTTGCGCACTTTTTGCGCCGGCAGCTGGATGGCCATGCGCAGCAGGCTGGTCTGCTTGCTGTGGCGTTCGGCATAACCGTACTGGACAAAGCGCAGCGGCCGCGCACCGCTGTTGCGGTCGGTCGGCAACGGCGCCAGGCGCAGCATCTGGAAATGTTCGGGGGTAACATCGGCCCAGGGCAGGGGGGCAACTTCCGCTGCTGCCTGCTCGGCAGTCGTCTCGGCGGTGTCCTGGGGGGCGGCTTCGGTCATCACGGCAATCCTCATGTGCGCAGCGGGCTGGTCGCATTGACGATGCCAGCACCGCTTTATCGGCAGGATTGGCCTGGACTGGAGGCGTAATTTCTGCGAATTGGCCTCAGCTGGCGGGCAACCGCTGAATGAAGTCGACAACGCGCTGGCCAAGTTCGGCCGCTTGCGGCAGTTGCGGGTCAAGGTAGCTGTCGCGTTGCTGGCTGATTTCTTCGGGGGCGATGCGCAGCATGTGGTTCATGCCCTTGATCAACGCCAGTTCGGCATCCGGCTTGGCCGCCTTGAGGATCTCGGCGTTATCGACACCGACCTGGAAGTCATGGGTGCCCTGGATGATCAATGCCGGTACCTTGACCTTGGCGAAGGCCTCGGCCGGGTCCTGGCGGAACAGCGAAATCAGGTAGGGCTGCACGCTCGGGCGCAGGACGTCCTGCAGTGGCAGCGGCACGCGGGAAGAAGTCTTGCCGTTTTTCAAGCGGTCAAGGATGTCATGGGCACTGGCCATGTAGCGCCCGGGGATGCGGTCAAACATCTGCGCGCGCAGCGCCTTGTCGATCGGCCAGCCGCTGCCGGCAATGCTGATCACCGCGCTGGCGCCGCTGTGCTCGGCGGCAAGGCTGGCGATCAGCGCACCTTCGCTGTGGCCGAGCAGGACCAGGCGGCCGAAGCGTGGGTCGGCCTTGATTTTCTGGCTCCAGGCCACCGCGTCGGCAACATAGCGTTCCACCGTCAGGTCACGCTCATCCGGCGTAGCAGCCAGGCTGGCGGCGACGCCTCGCTTGTCGTAGCGCACGCTGGCGATATTGTTTTTCGCCAGGGTCAGGGCCAGTTGCTTGAGGTTGTCGGTATTGCCGCCGTAGGGGTTGTTACCGTCGCGATCGGTCGGCCCGGAGCCAGCAATGATCAGCACCACCGGTGGCGGCTGCTCGGTGCGCGGCAACAGCAGGCTGCCGTGCAGCACGCCGCTGCCGGTATCGAGGCTGAGCGGGCGCTGGAACACGACGGGGGCAGCAGCCTGGACCAGACCACTGAACAGCAGGGCGATTACTGCAACAATACGCAACATCATCAGGCCACTATCGAGAGAGTGCGGTTTGGACCGGGGCCAGCGCAGAAGGTTCGCCGTCAGGGATGAACTGAATGGTTAGCCTGCGTATACTGGCGGCCTTGTTCAAATCTGGCTGATTCGCGGAGCGTCCTGCATGTCCGGCAATACCTACGGCAAGCTGTTCACTGTCACCACCGCTGGCGAAAGCCATGGTCCGGCGTTGGTCGCCATTGTCGATGGCTGCCCGCCGGGCCTGGAAATTTCCCTGGCCGACCTGCAGCACGACCTCGATCGGCGCAAGCCCGGCACCAGCCGCCACACCACCCAGCGCCAGGAAGCCGACGAAGTCGAAATCCTCTCGGGTGTGTTCGAAGGCCGCACCACCGGTTGCTCGATCGGCTTGCTGATTCGCAACACCGACCAGAAGTCCAAGGACTACTCGGCGATCAAGGACCTGTTCCGCCCGGCCCACGCCGACTACACCTACCACCACAAGTACGGTGAGCGCGACTACCGCGGCGGTGGCCGCAGCTCGGCGCGCGAAACCGCCATGCGCGTGGCCGCCGGCGCCATCGCCAAGAAGTACCTGGCCAGCCAGGGTATTCGCATTCGCGGCTACATGAGCCAGCTCGGCCCGATCGAAATCCCTTTCAAGACCTGGGATTCGGTGGAGCAGAACGCCTTCTTCAGCCCCGACCCGGACAAAGTCCCGGAGCTTGAGGCCTACATGGACCAGCTGCGCCGTGACCAGGATTCGGTCGGGGCAAAGATCACCGTGGTCGCCGAAGGTGTCATGCCGGGCCTGGGCGAGCCGATCTTCGATCGCCTGGACGCCGAGCTTGCCCATGCGCTGATGAGCATCAACGCAGTCAAGGGCGTGGAGATCGGCGCGGGTTTTGCCAGCGTCGCCCAGCGCGGCACCGAACACCGTGACGAGCTGACCCCAGAGGGTTTTCTCAGCAACAACGCCGGCGGCATTCTTGGCGGTATTTCCTCCGGCCAGCCGATCGTTGCCCACCTGGCCCTCAAGCCGACGTCGAGCATCACCACCCCGGGCCGCTCCATCGACGTCGATGGCAACCCGGTCGAGGTCATCACCAAGGGCCGTCACGACCCGTGCGTGGGTATCCGCGCCACGCCGATCGCCGAAGCGATGATGGCCATCGTGCTGATGGACCACCTGCTGCGCCATCGCGGGCAGAATGCCGAGGTACGCGTGAACACCCCGGTACTGGGCCAGCTGTAATGCCGGCCTCGGCCAATCGCGCTGCGGCTCGCTGAGCCGTGGCGGCGATTCCCTACTGGCGGCTGTCCAGCTTCTACCTGTTCTACTTCGCCTTGCTTGGTTCGACCGCGCCGTTTCTGGCGTTGTATTTCGATCATCTGGGTTTTTCCAGCGCGCGCATCGGCGAGCTGGTCGCCATTCCCATGCTGATGCGTTGCGTGGCCCCCAACCTGTGGGGCTGGCTGGGTGACCGCAGTGGCCAGCGCCTGCTGATCGTGCGCCTGGGGGCGTTGTCGACCCTGGCGACCTTTTCGCTGATCTTCTTCGCCAAGAGCTACGCCTGGCTGGCGCTGGTAATGGCCCTGCATGCGTTCTTCTGGCATGCGGTATTGCCGCAGTTTGAAGTCATCACCCTGGCCCATCTGCAGGGGCAGACCGCGCGTTACAGCCAGATCCGCCTGTGGGGGTCGATCGGCTTCATCCTCACCGTAGTCGGGCTTGGCCGCTTGTTCGACTGGCTGAGCCTGGACATCTACCCGCTGGCGCTGGTGATTATCATGGCCGGTATCGTCCTGGCCAGCCTCTGGGTGCCCAATGCCCAGCCGCCGGGGCAGAATGAGCGGGCCAGCGGCGGCGGCTTTCTCAAGCAACTGGCCAGCCCCGGGGTTGCCGCGTTTTACCTGTGCGTGGCGCTGATGCAACTGAGCCACGGCCCGTACTACACCTTCCTGACTCTGCACCTTGAGCACCTGGGCTACAGCCGCGGCACCATCGGCATGCTCTGGGCGCTGGGGGTGGTGGCCGAGGTGCTGATGTTCCTGGCCATGAGCTGGATTCTGGCGCGGGTATCGCTGCGCCGGGTGCTGCTGGCCAGCTTTGCCCTGGCGGCAGTGCGTTGGGCGTTGCTCGGCAATTTTGCCGAACATTTGGGCGTACTGTTGCTCGCCCAGCTCTTGCATGCGGCCACCTTTGGCAGTTTTCACGCGGCCGCCATCGCCTTCGTGCAACGCAGCTTCGCGGCCCGCCAGCAAGGTCAGGGGCAGGCGTTATATGCCGCACTGGCCGGCACTGGCGGCGCCTTGGGCGCCCTGTATTCGGGTTACAGCTGGAACCTGCTGGGGCCGGCTACCACCTTTAGTATTGCCAGCATCGCAGCCCTGGCTGCAGCCGTTATCATTGCGCTTCGAATGAAAGAGGATAGTTGCCCCGATGAGCAGCCTTAGCGTGTATCACCAGTCCACCCCGGACACCCCAAACAAGGTACTGACTCACCTGGAGGACATCGCCGCGACCCTGCAAGAGCAGGGCGTGCGTTTTGCCCGTTGGCAGGCTGGCGCGCCGATTCAGGCGGGCGCCAGCGACCAGCAACTGATTGGCGCTTATCAAGCCAGTATCGATGCGCTAAAAGCCGAGACCGGTTACGCCCGTGTCGAGGTAAGCCGCGAAGCGGATACCAGCCTGCGCGATGAGCACACCTGTGGCGAAGAGCGACTGCACTTTTTTGCCGCCGGGCGCGGGCTGGTCAGCCTGCGGATCGAGGACTACATCTATGCGGTGTTGTGCGAGAAGGGCGATTTGATCGGCGTGCCGGCAGGGGTTCGGCACTGGTTCGACATGGGCGAGGAGCCGCGGTTCGTGGCGATCCGGGTGTTCAACCGGCCGGAAGGTGGGCTTGTACGGTTTACTGGCGATTCGATTGCCAAGATGTTCCCGCGGCTTGACGACTGATAAACGCCATCACGGGGCAAGCCCGCTCCTACAGGTAGGAGCGGGCTTGCCCCCGCGAAGTTACCGATAAGTCGGCAAGGCAAACCGCTGCTGGCTTTGCAGCATCGAAATCACCGGCAGCTCACTGGCCTGTTCAGCCAGGTCGCGGCGAATCGCACTGATCGCCCACGACAGTTGTTCGGCGCTATGCAGCTGGGCATAAGAAATCGAGCGCTTGGTCTGGGTACCGTCGGCTGCCCGCAGGGTCAGCAGAATTCCGCCATCGGGGCGCGCCTGGGTGGTGACATCGTAGGCGGAGAATACCGAGGCGAATTTTTCCTGGATGAGGTCCATATCAGCTCCTGACTGTTAGTGGCAGACATGGAGTGACAGGTGCAGCGACTGTGCCAGCTTTTTGATTTTATAAAATCTTTATAAATCAATGGCTTAGGATTTGGTTGGGAAAGGTGTGCCGTGCATTCTGCATGGTCGTGCATTTTGCACAGTGCATTTTGCAGTATCGCCTTGGCCAATAGATTTCTTCTGTCATGGCCATGACTTATCCACCGTTGACCCGCCGCGCTCCCTGCTCAAGACTTGGGCCTTTCCGATAGCCAGGAGGTTCCCCATGTCTGACCAACGCAGGCCAACGCCGATGAACGACGACGAGGCGGCAGCGTTTGCCGAAGAGGTCTTCGACCGGGCGCGCAAGGGCGACGCGGTGATACTCGGGCGCTTGCTGGAAAACGGCTTGCCAGTGAACCTGCGCAATGGCAATGGCGACACCTTGCTGATGCTTGCCAGCTACCACGGGCACCTGGATGCCGTGGCGGTACTGCTCGAGCACGGCGCCGACCCGCAGATCGCCAATGACAAGGGCCAGTTGCCGATTGCCGGCGCGGCCTTCAAGGGTAACCTGGAGATGGTCCAGCTGCTGGTGGACAAGGGCGCCGAGGTCGATGGCGCGTCCGCCGATGGACGCACCGCGCTGATGATGGCGGCGATGTTCAACCGCACGGTGATTGTCGACTACCTGCTGGCCCAGGGCGCCAACCCGCGCCATCGCGACGCCCGTGGCACCGATGCCCTGGGCGCGGCGCAAACCATGGGCGCGCCCGAGACCACCGAGCAGTTGCTCAAGCTGCTCGGCTAACCCCACGGGGCCTTTTGCGGCTATCCTTGGCGACTTTTTTCAGCGTCGCAGGGCCCCTTCATGAAACTCCAACTGGCCGAACTCATCGGCAAAATCAGCGCTGGCTGCATGGGCGAGGACGAAGTCGCGCGTATCGCCGACGAAGCCGCCCAGGCCTATGCCGACCCGCAGGCGTTTCTCGCCGCCAACCCGGACATCAACTACGACGACAGTTTCCCTATCCCGCTGGGTGAGTGGATTGTCGTCGGCAGCCTGCCCGACACCGTGTTGTTCCAGGCTGATAGCTATCAGGACCTGTTCCAGCAGATCACCGACTCTTTCGACAAGAGCGTGCCGTTCAACCTCAAGCCCAAGCAACTGGCCAAAGTCGAGGCGCTGACCGCGCTTAACCGCATCCAGGTGCAGATGGGGGCGATGAACAAGGAAGCCGGCGGCTATGTGCTGATGAACTTCAGCCAGTTGCTCGATGACGAGCTGCAGATGGTGCTGGTCGGCAACGACGACCTGCCGCGGGTGCTGGAGCTGTGTGCCGAAGTCGGCATCGCCGCAGCGCCGGCCCTGGAAGCGCTGCGGGTGGCCGTGCACGTTTAACCCAGGGCGGTATCGAGGAACATCATCACCGCAAAACCGCCCATCAGGCCCAGGGTTGCCGAGGTCTGGTGGCCGTTGCGGTGGGTTTCCGGAATCACTTCGTGGGACACCACGAAAATCATCGCCCCGGCTGCCAGGCCCATGCTCACCGGGTAGGCAATGGCAAAGCCGGTGGAAATACCCAGGCCGATCACTGCGCCAATGGGCTCCATCAAACCAGAACCGATGGCCACCAGCGCCGCCTTGAAGGTCGAGAGACCGGTGGCGCGCAGTGCCAGCGCCACGGCCAAACCTTCGGGAATGTCCTGGATGGCGATGGCGCTGGTCAGCGGCAGGCCGACATTAAGGTCACCGTTGGCAAAGCTGACGCCGATGGCCATGCCCTCGGGCAGGTTGTGCAGGGTGATGGCCAGGACGAACAGCCACACCCGGTTGATCCGCTCCGCCTGTGGGCCGCAGGGGCCGGTACTTTCGTGCTCATGCGGGGTGAAGCGGTCAAGGCCGAGCATCAGCAAGACCCCCAGGCCCATGCCGACCACCACCGTCAGTGCCGCGTACGGGCCGTTGCCGGTGATCTCCCGCGCGGCGTCGAGGCCCGGCAGAATCAGCGAGAAGGAGCTGGCGGCGAGCATCATCCCGGCGGCAAAGCCGAGCATCACGTCCTGGGTGCGCGCGCTGACCTCGCGCAGCACCACTGCCATGACTGCGCCAAGGGCGGTGGCGGCAAATCCGGCGAGGCCGCCGAGCATGGCCATGTGCAGGTTTTGCTGGTGGTCGCCATGCACAGCATTCCACGCGCTGGCGATCAGCAGGCCGAGCACCGCCAGCAAGCTCAGGCCCAAACCTGCGCTGAGCCACGGGCTGCTTTGTGCCTGTTGCATCCAGGCGTTCCACAAGGGGACGGGAGCGGGGCTGCTGTGACTGTGGGCGGGTGGCATAGGAACCTCTCTGGCGCAATTCAATCACTCGAGTGTAACCAGCGCTGCCTGGGCGCGGCGAACGATTCGCCTCTATGGGCCTGATAGCCAGCTATCCTGAGGGCAGACGCGACCAAGGGAGAAATACCATGGGTTCTACCTTCAATAGCCTGGTTGGGCTGATCATCCTCGCCCTGGACATCTGGGCGATCATCAATGTGATCAAAAGCGGTGCCAGCGGGGGCGCCAAGATTCTCTGGATCCTGCTGATTCTGCTGCTGCCGGTGCTGGGCCTGATTATCTGGGCGATAGCCGGGCCGCGGGGCAATGTGCGGCTGTAGCCCGGGATAATCTTCAGATCAGCCAGGTCCCCTCCAGTTCCAACAGGATCTGCTTGCGCTCGATCCCGCCGGCAAAGCCGGTGAGGGTGCCATTGCTGCCGATCACCCGGTGACAGGGGATGATGATGGCAATCGGGTTGGCGCCATTGGCGGTGCCCACTGCCCGTACCGACCTGGGGTTGCCGATGGCCTGGGCAAGTTCGCCGTAGCTGCAGGTGGTGCCGTAGGGAATGCGCTGCAGGGCCTGCCAAACCTCGCGCTGGAACGGTGTGCCGCGGGGCGCCACACGCACCTCGAAGGTCTCGCGCTTGCGCGCGAAATACTCGTCCAGTTGGCGCGCCACGTCGTCCAGCTGGTTGCTGGCCGGCAGCCAGTCCGCGGCCAGCTCCCAGGGCTGGGCGGCGTCCATGTGCAGCAGGCGCAGGCCCTGTTCATCGCCTGCCAGCAGCAGCGGGCCTAGCGGGCTTGGTAGGTAGCGAAAAAACATGGGGTAATGATCTCCCTGCGGATAACCCTGATTCTATTACGAAATTTTCACAAACGATTGCCGACAATTTGCGCGCGCAATTATCCGTTCGCCGAATGACCGTGCAACGCGCTCGCGTTTAGGGCACATTTGCCGATTCGTTTTACCGCCTTCCTCGAACCTGAACCCTAGGATCTTCCAATTCATGGCTAACACGGACGCCTTGAGTCAACAGCGGGCTGCGTCGCGCCCGTTGCAACCGACGCTGAAATCGCATCTGGCCTACACCCTGCTGTGCGGGCTGGTGATCATGCTGATGCTCAGCCTGGTCCGCCTCGCGTTGCTGGTCTACAACAGCGACATGATCGGCGACACGCCGACCTTGACCGTAGCCGAGGGTTTCCTCAATGGCCTGCGGTTCGACTTGCGGGTTGTGGTGTACCTGAGCATCCCGCTGCTGCTGGCGATCCTCAGTGCCCGCGCCATGGCTGCCCGCGGCCTGTTCCGGGCCTGGCTGACCATCGCCTCGAGCATCGTCATGTTCCTCGGTCTGATGGAGATGGACTTCTATCGCGAGTTCCATCAGCGCCTCAACGGCCTGGTGTTCCAGTACGTCAAGGAAGACCCGAAAACCGTGCTGAGCATGCTCTGGTACGGTTTCCCGGTGGTGCGCTACCTGCTGGCCTGGGCTTTTGGCACCTGGCTGCTGAGCCTGTTGTTCAAGGGCATCGACCGCCTGACCCGGCCTGCTGGCGGGTATGAAAGCCAGGTAGCAGGCACGCGCAGCGTTGCGCCCTGGTACGTGCGCGGCGTGGTGTTCTTCATGGTCTTGCTGGTAGCGGTCATCGCCGCTCGCGGTACCCTGCGCCAGGGCCCGCCGATGCGTTGGGGTGATGCCTTCACCACCGACTCGAACTTCGTCAACCAGCTGGGCCTGAACGGCACCCTGACTCTGATCGACGCGGCCAAGAGCCGTTTCGGCGAAGACCGCGCCAACATCTGGAAGTCGACCATCGAGCAAGGTCTGGCGACCCAGACCGTGCGCGACATGCTGCTGACCGCCAACGACAAGCTGGTCGATGCCGACAGCGCCGCCGTGCGCCGTGACTTCACCCCGCCGGCGGACAACACCCTGCCAATCAAGAACGTCGTGGTGATCCTCATGGAGAGCTTCGCCGGTCATTCGGTTGGCGCCCTGGGCAGCCCGAACAACATCACCCCGTACTTCGACAAACTGGCGAAAGAGGGCCTGCTGTTCGACCGCTTCTTCTCCAACGGCACCCATACCCACCAGGGCATGTTCGCCACCATGGCCTGCTACCCGAACCTGCCGGGCTTCGAATACCTGATGCAAACCCCGGAAGGTGGCCACAAGCTGTCCGGCCTGCCGGCGCTGCTCAGTGCTCGTGACTACGATGACGTCTACGTCTACAACGGTGACTTTGCCTGGGACAACCAGTCCGGTTTCTTCGGCAACCAGGGCATGACCACCTTCATTGGCCGTAACGACTTCGTCAATCCGGTGTTCTCCGACCCGACCTGGGGTGTGTCCGACCAGGACATGTTCGACCGTGGTAACGAAGAGCTGGCCAAGCACGATGGCAAGAAGCCGATCTACGCGCTGCTGCAGACCCTGTCCAACCACACGCCGTATGCGCTGCCCAAGGATCTGCCGGTCGAGAAGGTTACCGGCCAGGGCCGCCTGGACGAGCACCTGACTGCCATGCGCTACTCCGACTGGGCCCTGGGCCAGTTCTTCGAGAAAGCGCGCAAGGAGCCTTACTTCAAGGAAACCCTGTTCGTCATTGTCGGCGACCATGGCTTCGGCAACCACCAGCAGGTCACCGAGCTCGACCTCGGGCGCTTCAACGTGCCGCTGCTGCTGATCGCCCCGGGTATCCAGGAGAAGTTCGGTGCGGTCAACCACACCGTGGGTACCCAGATCGACATCGTGCCGACCATCATGGGCCGCCTGGGCGGCGAAACCCGTCACCAGTGCTGGGGCCGTGACCTGCTCAACCTGCCAGCCGGTGACCAGGGCTTCGGCATGATCAAGCCATCGGGCAGCGAGCAGATCGTCGGGCTGGTCAAGGGCGACCGGATCCTGATCGAGTCCAAGGACATGTCGCCACGCATGTACCGCTACGAGCTGGGCGCCAACTTCAAGGCCGAGCTGATCGAAGCCCCGGACCAGACCGAGCTGACCCACAAGCTTGAGTCGTTCATCCAGACCGCGACCAAGAGCCTGCTGGATAACACTGCGGGTGTAGTGCACGGCACCCCGGAATAACGACGTTGCGGGTGCTGTAAACAGGACCCCGGCTTGCCGGGGTCTTGGCTTTCTGGGCCATGGATGCTCAAATCGCGCGCTTGAGGAAGCGGGGGCTGCAACGGCGCCCATCAAAAAAGGATTTTTGCGTGCGCGTGTTCGTATTGTTTGCCGGCCTGTGCCATTCACTGTTGGCGCTGGCCGATGTTGCACCGGCGGATTACCAGACGCCCCCCGGCTGGCGTACCGAATGCATGGGCCGGGTGCAGTTCGATGTGCCCAAGGACATTGCCTGGCACACTTCCAGTGGCTACTGGCAGTACTACAATTTCGAGCTCCCCACTCCCACAATCACCCCTGGGGACAAGCAGATTGCCTACGGCGAAGGATTGACCGGCGAGCTGCCCTTTCTGGTCGACATTGAGGTCAGCCCGTTGACCACCCGTGCACTCTACGAACAGATCCGCTATGTGCAGGGCCTCACCCGTGGCCCGGCGCAGGAGCGGGTGGTGAAGGCGCAGATGGAGGCGCTGGATGCCGCCATCTCTGCGAGCCGTGACGACGAAACGCGCTACAGGGCCCTGAGTGATCAGTACTACGACTTGCGTGAAAAGCTCCAGCGCATAGGCTATGTGACTTCGCAACTGGTGGTGCTTGACGACATGATCAAGCAATTTACTGGCGAGGGGCGGTCGGTGGCGAAGCTGCAGGTCGAGCGCGATGCCTTCTTCGAGGAGCAGGCGCAATGGCCGACCGATGTAGAGTACGAGCATGAGCGCTTTATCGAGCTGGGTGTGCCAGACGCCTCTGCAAACTGGTATGAAGGCAATCTGACTGCCTACCTGTGGCGCGATCAACGCATCTACCGATTCAAGTTCTACAGTGGCGCCAATACCGCGACAGACACCGCGGCGCTGGCCCGGCTGGAGCCCAGGGCGCGCGCTGTGCTGGCCGCGTTCCGCATCCGCAAGCAATACGAAATTCCCCAGGACAACGGCTTCTGTGTGCCCTTCGGCTTCATTGCCGATGATGGCACGCCGCGCCATGCCATCACCTTGGGCCTCAACCCCGCAGACAACTCGAACCTGTTGCACCGCCTGAGCATGAGCAGTGACAGTGACAAGGCCGTCGAGATGGTGCCGATGCTGCTGGATCGACTGATTGCCAACCCGTTTCCGCTGCAGATCAGCGTCGATAAGTTCGGGCCCTCAAGCGTGCGGATCGGCGCCGCCAAGGGCAGGTTCGGCGGTGCACGCTTTCGCGTCTATGAGCCTGACAGTTTGAAGCCGGCGGCCACAGAAACGTTCAGGATGGTCGCCGGCGCCTTGGGCTCCGGCTACCAGCCCACTGTGGTGCTGGGAGTGACCGATGAACACTCCGAGCCGCCGCTGCAGTTCGAGCCTTCCAGGGACGATTTTCTACGCACGCTGCAAAGCATACGCGCGCTGCCAGGCGCTCATCGCTTCGAGCCGCAAGAAGACTGAACAACCACCGCTGTATCGAGGTCAACGGAAGGTAAGCCCGATTCACCCTGAACATCTGTACAGAGGAGAGTCCAATGAAAGCATGGGTCATTACCTTCGTTGACCAGAAGGGCGAGCGTACCTCGCTGCCGCTCAGCGCAGAGCTGGAACCGAGTATCGAAGAGGCGGCGCGGCTGATTCGCTCCCATCTGTTTCCGGTCCTGGGCGAGCTGGACCTCAATGATTTCCAGGACCGCGAAACCTCGCCAACGGCCAAATGGCTGAAGGAGCAGAACGGGGTGGAGATCACTGCCATCACTGAAGGGCCTTGAACCCGCATGCCGGCTGGCACGCTGGGCAATCAGGCGCTACGCTGCAGACAAGGTCGGGCGATTTTTTCTGATTGTCCGGGCTTGCCGATCCACGTCACGCAACAGCTCGAATTGCCCCCGCACGGCTTGTGTGGCGGGCAGGTGCGTTTTGCACTGAAAGTCTATCCATCGGTAATGAGGAGGACGATTCATGAGCAGCCAATACGAGGACATCAGCAGCACGGTCTTGCGTCGGATGAAAGAAGGCGGGTTCAACTTCGCGCAGATTCATCCCATCGAGTTTTATGCGGTCTTTCCGGACGAGGCACGGGCGCGGCGAGCGGCAGGTAAGTTTCGCGGCGAATCACTCAGTGCCCAGGTCCACGAGCGTGATGATGGCGCCTGGCACCTGGAGCTGAGCAAGGTGATGTTTGCAACCTATGGCGGTATCGGCGAATTCGAACAGGATTTCGAAGCGGTGATCGCCCCGCTGGGCGGAGAAATAGAAGGCTGGGGCGTCAAGCAGGAACGTCAACTGGCTTGACCGGCAAGCAAGCGCGGCGCTTCGCAATGAGGCGCCGCCGTCAAAGCGAGCGCAGCGGTTGCACAGATCTGGTGCGACCGTTCTTCGTTTAAAACGCAACATACTGAATAACAAGGAATTGTGCCGCTGGCACGGGGCTTGCGATGGCTCCGGTGCACGGGTGACAAGGAGTTCGGCATGATCCGCACCTTTTATGACGAAATGTACGCCGCTGACGGCCAGGTCCGTCCGCACTACCGGGAATTCGCCCGCTGGCTGGCCGAAACCCCGCCAGAGCTGCTGGCCCAGCGTCGACGTGAAGCCGACCTGCTGTTCCACCGCGCCGGCATCACCTTCACCCTCTATGGCGACGAGCAGGGCACCGAGCGCCTGATTCCCTTCGATACTATCCCGCGCAGCATCCCGGCCAGTGAATGGCGGGTGGTCGAACGGGGCTGCATTCAGCGGGTCAAGGCGCTGAACCTGTTTCTAGCCGACCTGTACCACGACCAGCGCATCATTCGCGCCGGGATCATTCCGGCCGAGCAGGTGCTGGCCAACGAGCAGTACCAACTGGCGATGCAGGGCCTGGACCTGCACCGCGACATCTATTCGCACATTTCCGGGGTCGACCTGGTGCGCGACAGTGATGGCAGTTACTACGTGCTCGAAGACAACCTGCGCACCCCCAGCGGCGTCAGCTACATGCTTGAAGACCGCAAGATGATGATGCGCCTGTTCCCCGAGCTGTTCGCTGCCCAGCGCATCGCGCCGATCGATCATTACCCCAACCTGTTGCTCGATACCCTCAAGAGCTCAAGCCCGCTGGACAACCCCAGCGTGGTGGTGTTGACGCCCGGGCGTTTCAACAGCGCCTTCTTCGAGCATGCCTTCCTCGCCCGCGAGATGGGCGTCGAGCTGGTCGAGGGCGCCGACCTGTTCGTGCGTGACGAGCGGGTATTCATGCGCACCACCGACGGCCCCAAGGCGGTCGATGTAATCTACCGGCGCCTGGACGATGCCTTCCTCGACCCGCTGGCCTTCAACCCCGATTCGATGCTCGGTGTGCCCGGGCTGCTGGCGGCTTATCGCTGCGGCAACGTGGTGCTGGCCAATGCCATTGGCACCGGGGTGGCCGACGACAAGTCGATTTACCCCTATGTCACCGACATGATCCGCTTCTACCTCGACGAGGAGCCGATCCTCAAGAACGTGCCGACCTGGCAGTGCCGCAAGCCTGAAGAACTGTCCCACGTGCTGGCGCACCTGCCGGAGCTAGTGGTCAAGGAAACCCAGGGTTCCGGCGGCTACGGCATGCTGGTCGGGCCGGCGGCCAGCCGTGCCGAGATTGAGGCGTTCGCCGCCCGGATCAAGGCCCGGCCAGCGGCCTATATCGCCCAGCCGACGCTGTCGCTGTCGACCTGCCCGACCTTTGTCGAAAACGGCATCGCCCCGCGGCATATCGACCTGCGCCCGTTCGTGCTGTCCGGGCGCGAGACCCGGGTGGTGCCAGGCGGCCTGACCCGGGTCGCGCTGCGCGAGGGCTCGCTGGTGGTCAACTCGTCCCAGGGCGGCGGCACCAAGGACACCTGGGTGGTCGAGGATTAAGTCATGCTGAGTAGAACTGCCTCTGATTTGTACTGGATGTCGCGTTACCTGGAGCGGGCGGAAAACCTCGCGCGGATGCTCGATGTCAGTTATTCGCTGTCGCTGATGCCGCAAGACGGGCGCGGCGATGGCCTGGATGAAATGGCCATGCCGCTGCTGATCACCGGCACCCTCGACGACTACCTCGAGCGCCATGGCCAGCTGCATGCCGAACGCCTGCTGCACTTCTTCGCCCTCGACCCGGAAAACCCGGCGAGCATTTACAGCTGCCTGGGTGCCGCGCGGGCCAGTGCCCATGCGGTACGTGGGCGGATCACCGCCGACATGTGGGAAAACATCAACGCCACCTGGCTGGAAATTCGTGGCATCGCCGAGCAAGGCCTGGGCCGTTATGGCATGAGCCGTTTCTGCGAGTGGATCAAGGAACGCTCGCACCTGTTCCGTGGCGCCACTTACGGCACCATCATGCGCAACGACGCCTTTCGCTTCATCCGCCTGGGCACCTTCATCGAGCGCGCCGACAACACCCTGCGCTTGCTCGATGCCCGCTACGAGATGCTTGGCGACGAGGCCGAGGCGGTCAGCGACAGCTCGGCGCGCGGTTACTACCAATGGAGCGCCTTGCTGCGCGCGCTGTCGTCATTCGAGGCTTACACCGAAATCTACCGTGATGCACCGGCCGCTCGCCATGTTGCCGAGTTGCTGCTGTTGCGCGCCGACGTGCCGCGCTCGCTGCGTGCCTGCACCGAGGAAATCGACCTGATCCTCGCCAGCCTGCCCGGCGGCAACGGCCGCCCGGCCCAGCGCCTGGCCGCCGAGGTGGACGCGCGCCTGCGCTACACCTCGATCGATGAAATCCTTGCCGAAGGGCTGCACCCCTGGCTGACCCATTACATCCCGCTGGTGCGTGAACTGGGCAACGCCATTCACAGCGCCTACCTGGAGGCCGTATGAGACTGACCATTAGCCACGAAACTGCCTACCACTACGAAGACCAGGTGCGTGCCAGCATCCAGTACCTGCGTCTGACTCCTCACGACAGCGAGCGTCAACAGGTGCTCAGTTGGCAACTGGACCTGCCGCGGCCGGTGCGCGCGCAACTGGACCCGTTCGGCAACATCCTGCATGTGCTGAGCCTGGAAGAGCCACATTCGGACCTGGTCATCGGCGCCCGTGGCCTGGTCGACATTGATGAAAGCCGCGAGGCCGAGCACGAGTTGCAATCGCCGCTGCCGTTCCTGCGCTTCACCCGCCTGACCGAAGCTGACGAAGCCTTGCGTGCCTTCGCCAGCCAGCAATGCCGCAAGCGCCGTGACCGCTCGACGTTGATCGAACTGATGAATGCCCTGAACCAGCGCATGGCCTACAGGCCCGGCAGCACCGCCGTGGATACCAGCGCCGCCCAGGCGTTTGCCGGCGGCGCCGGGGTATGTCAGGACCACACCCATGCCTTCCTGGCCTGCGCGCGCAGCCTGGGCATCCCGGCGCGCTATGTGTCCGGTTACCTGTTCGACAGCGACAGCCAGCAGATGGCCAGCCACGCCTGGGCCGAAGCCTGGCTGGAGGATGCCTGGTACAGCTTCGATGTCACCAACCAACTGGCCCGGCCTGAACGCCACCTGAAACTGGCGGTGGGCCTGGACTACCTGGATGCCTGCCCGGTGCGCGGCATGCGCCGCGGTGGTGGTTTCGAGCAGATGCACGCCAAGGTGCTGGTGACCCCGACCCTCAACGCCCAGCAGCAGTGAGCCTCAGGGTTTGCGCGTGGCCATGTGGGCCAGGTACGCCAGCAGCTCATCCAGCTCGCTATCGCTGATGACCGCTGCGGCAAACCCGGGCATTTTTGCCTGGGGCCACTGGCGCAGGCTTTGCGGGTCACGGATGTAACGCCGGAGGAAATCGGCCTGGAAGTACTCGGTCGGGTTGTGCGGCAGGTTCAGGTCCGGGCCGAACTGGGCGTCCCCGGCGCCGTTGAGGCGATGGCAGGCCAGGCAGTTCTTCTGGAACACGGCAAAGCCCTGGTTGACCGGGTTGTCGGCGTTAATGCCTGGCGCCGGGCGCATGGCCGGGAAGCGTTCGGCCACTGCCGCCAGGCGGCGAATGCTGGCGACCTGGAAAGGCCATTGCTCAGGGCTGATGCGCCCGGCTTGCGGGTCGGTCCAGACCAGGTAAAACGGCCCGGCACCGGGCTTGCCCTTGGCCAGTGCCGGCCAGGGTCTGGCCGGGTCTTCAATGGCCAGCCAGGCCCGCGCAGGGCCGTCCTTGAGCAAAGGCGCGGCGGGCATCTCGGCGGCGAAACCGTCCAGGGCAATGGCTTGCAGGTGATCATCGGCCTGCACTCCCTGTAGGAGCACAGCCAGTGGTACCGCGCGGTAATGCATGGTTCGCTTGTAGGAAACGTCGTTTTCAATCTGGATATCCTGCGCCAGCGGATGCGCCAGCAACTCGGCGCTCTGCCAGTGGCGGCTGCCGTTGCCCAGGTCGAGGGTCAACTGCGCCGCCTGCAGGGGCAGGCACAGCAGGGCGAGCAACAAGCTGAAACAGTGGCGCATGGGCAGTCTCCAACCATCAGGGTCGGCAGATTACCTGCACACAACCGGCTTGTGCCAGGCACAAACCGCGGGAAGAGGGCATGCCGCTCAGCCGAACAGGCGTGAAAGGTTCGGCAGGATCAACAGCAGCGTAGTGGCGAAGAGAATGAGCCCGGCTTGACGTACTTTGTGTTGTTTGAACATGGCTGACCGCCTTTTTGTTGTTATTCCTGAGTGCCCAGAGGCTTCCTTGTCGTCGATCTGGCGAACATCATTTAACGTGGTGAAACATTAAGTCGCGAACCGTTGCTAATGGGTATACAGCTAACCTTAGGGTCAACGTCACCCGTGTTTTAGAACGCTTTAATCTGTACTTATTACGCTTCAGATATTTTTCGCTATGAGGCCTTTGGCCATCCACCAGCATTCCCCTTGCTAGACGCCTGCGCCACATCGGCAAGTGGATCCCAAGCTCATGACCGTTCGTCCGAGCATCATACTTGCCTGCGCGCCTTATTCGGGGCAGGCTTTACGGGGCAATCCCGCCTTTGTCGTTCAGGACTATCTCTATGTCGCTACGCATCTGCATCCTGGAAACCGACGTCCTGCGACCGGAGCTGGTCGAGCAGTATCAGGGCTACGGACGGATGTTCGAGCAGCTGTTTACCCGCCAGCCAATCGCCGCCGAGTTTCGCGTCTACAACGTGTTGAACGACGAATACCCCGATGATGACCAAGTGTTCGATGCCTACCTGGTTACAGGCAGCAAGGCCGACTCGTTCGGTGATGATCCGTGGATTCACAAGCTCAAGGCGTTCCTGCTGGAGCGCTATCAGCGTGGCGACAAACTGCTTGGCGTGTGTTTTGGTCATCAACTGCTGGCGCTGCTGCTGGGCGGCAAGAGCGAGCGCGCGCACCAAGGCTGGGGGGTGGGTACCCACCGCTATGTGATGAACGCCAAGGCGCCGTGGATGAGCCCACAGGTCGAAGAGCTGACCTTGCTGATCAGCCATCAGGACCAGGTCACCCGCCTGCCGGAGAACGCCACGGTGATTGCCTCCAGCGACTTCTGCCCGAACGCCGCTTATCACATCGGCGACCAGGTGCTGTGCTTTCAGGGCCACCCGGAGTTCATCCACGACTATTCGCGGGCGCTGCTCGAGCTGCGCCAGGACAGCCTCGGCCAGGAGGTCTACCGCAAGGGCATCGACAGCCTGGCGCAGCAGCACCAGGGCAGCACGGTGGCTGAATGGATGATGCGCTTCGTCGCGCACAAGCCCCAGGGCAGTTCGGCCTGAGGCCTGCCGTTACAGCCAGCCGGAGCGCTTGAAGCTGGCGTACAGCGCCGTGCAGCCCACGGCGATCCCGCCCAGCACGGCAAAGTAGCCGTAGTGCCAGCTCAGCTCCGGCATGTTCTGAAAGTTCATCCCGTAGATCCCCGCCACGGCGGTGGGGAAGGCCAGGATCGCCGCCCAGGCGGCGAACTTGCGCTGCACGATGCTCTGGCGTGACGACTCCAGCAGCATGCCGATTTCGATGGTCTGGCTGGCGATGTCGCGAATCCCTGCCAGGTCCTCCATCTGCCGGGTGACGTGGATCTGCACGTCACGAAAGTACGGGCGCATGTTCTTGTCGATGAACGGGAAGGTCAGACGCTGCAGTTCTTCGCTGACCTCGACCATCGGCGCCACATAGCGGCGCAGGCGCAGGATGTCGCGGCGCAGGCTGTGGATGCGCTGGATGTCTTCTTCCTTGAGCGAGCCGCTGAGCACGCTGCGCTCAAGCTCCTCGATCTCGCCATGAATGGCTTCGCTGACCGGCTGGTAGTTCTCGGTGACGAAGTCGAGCAGGGCGTAGAGCACGAAGTCTTCGCCGTGCTCGAGCAGCAGCGGCCGGGCCTCGCAGCGCTGGCGCACCAGGGCGTAGGATTTCGAGTGGCCGTTGCGGGCGGTGATGATGTAGCCGTTGCCGGCAAAGATGTGGGTTTCGATGAACTCCAGCTTGCCTTCATGGCGCACTGGCGAATAAGTGACGATGAACAGCGCATCGCCGAAGGTCTCGAGCTTGGGCCGGCTGTGCTTTTCCAGCGCGTCCTCGATGGCCAGCTCATGGAGGTTGAACTGGCGTTGCAGGTTGGCCAGTTCCTGGGCGTTGGGCTCTTCCAGGCCGATCCAGACAAAATGTCCGGGTTTGCTTGCCCACTGGCTGCCTTCATCGAGGCTGATATTGGTGACTTTTCTGCCGGCGCTGTACACCGCCGCCGCAACGACTCGACCCATGGTTGTCCGCTTCTTCTGTTAACCGTGCCAGTAGCTTGGTATGACCGGCACGATTCGGCAACCGTTCACGCCTGGGTCAGTTCACTTTCCATGCGATCGATGCAGTGTTGCATCTGCAGGCGGCACTGTTCGGCCAGGGCCGGCACATCCTGCTGGGTCAGGCCGCTGGTGGCGATCGGCGCCAGCGAACGGATGATGACCTTGCTGCGCCGCCAGCCGTTGAGCTTCAGGCGGCTGGCATAGCGGCTGACGCACACCGGCACGATCGGCACACCGGCTTCCACGGCCATGTGGAAGGCACCCTTTTTGAAGGTGATCAGATGCTCGCCGGCATTGCGCGTGCCTTCGGGGAACACCCAGATCGAGGTGTCGTCTTCGCTCAGGGTGCGGGTGGTGGTCTGCATGGCCCGGCGCGCCTGGTAGGCATTGCCGCGATCGACCAGGACGTTGCCGCCCAGCCAGAACAACTGGCCGAACAGCGGGATCCATTTCAGGCTCTTCTTGCCGATGCACACGGTGCGCGGCGGCACCACATGGCCGAGCACGAACAAGTCGTAGTTGGACTGGTGGTTGGCGATGATCACGCAGCCCGGCGGCTGGTCGAACAGCGGGCCGACCTCGGCCTTGATCTCAAGGCGCATCAGCCAGGTGGCGGGCAGGCCGTAAAGGCGTGCACAAATTCGGCTGTTGTCCGGGTTGAACGGTCGGCACAGGCCGACCAGCACACCAAGAACACCGGCCAGGAGAAAATGCAGCCCCAACAGGAACATGCGGATAATAAAAAGCATTCGTACGACTCACACCAGGCAAACGCGGCGCAGTGTACGGGTGTGCACTTCTATCGGCAAACGCTCATTGGGCGGGACAGGCCTGATTACACAATTAGTTGCAATCAGGCCTTGGTAGGGGGTCAGCCGAGGTGTGCCTGGTCACGGATGATCGCGTCGTCGAGCAGCTCCAGCAGAGCTTTGCGCACCTTGAGCTTGGTGTGCTTGTGGGCGTTCATGTTGATCTTCTTCAACTGCCGGGCGGCAGTCAGCGCAGCTTCCTGAAGTTGCTCGACCGGCACGACCTTGTCGAGGAAACCGGCGTCCACGGCGCTGGCCGGGTCGAACATCTCGGCATTGATCACCGAGCGGTGGAATGCTGCACGGCGCAGTCGATCGCGGGCCAGTTCAATACCGGCGTGGTGCATGGTCATGCCGATCTGCACTTCATTAAGGCCAATGCTGAACGGGCCTTCGACACCGATGCGGTAGTCGGCCGAGAGCAGCAGGAAAGCGCCCTTGGCCACCGCGTGGCCCGGGCAGGCGACGATGATCGGGAACGGGTGCGAAAGCATGCGCCGGGCCAGGGTCGAGCCTGCGGTGACCAGGCTGACGGCTTCTTTAGGGCCTGCGGTCATGACTTTGAGGTCATAGCCGCCGGACAGAATGCCGGGCTGGCCGGTGATGATTACCACCGCGCGGTCCTGCACGGCCTGGTCGAGGGCGGCATTGAAGGCCTTGATGACGTCAGGCGAGATGGCGTTGACCTTGCCGTTGTTCAGGGTCAGGGTGGCAATGCCGTCTTCGAGGTGGTAGGTAATCAGCTCACTCATGACAGAGTTCCTTAAAGGGGAGTGGGGCAGACGTTACTCAGGCAAGTGCCCGAGGTAAAGCGCTGTGACTGACTGACCGGTCAGCTTGACGGCCCGTTCGCTCGTGCTGACGGGAGTAGGTGAATCGGCGCTGTCAAAGCACGCCAGAGAATGGCGGCTTTGCCCTGTGTACCGTGGTTTTTTGCTTGAATGGCTTAAGCGCATGAATATTCTGAAAAAACCTTTGCCATCAGAACCTCTTTCGACTACATTAGCGCGCCTCGACAGGCTGAACTGCTTGAAGAGAAACGGTGAAGTGTCCGAGTGGCTGAAGGAGCACGCCTGGAAAGTGTGTATACAGGAAACTGTATCAAGGGTTCGAATCCCTTCTTCACCGCCATATCTAGAAAAGCCCCCGACCTGAACAAGGTCGGGGGCTTTTTGTTTTGCCCATGAAAAAGGATGTTTCAGATGCTCAAAGAATGTTTTACCAAGGCGCAGATCCTCGCCGCCGAACAATTGCTGACCTTGGTCAGCCCGTCGGCGGCAATGGCCAGCCAGCATGTCCAGGCCCTGCGCGAGGTCGAGCTGGATGAAGACGACATCGAGGAATTCGAGGACGATCCGCAGCAACTGATGTACATCGTCAAGGACGTGGCGGACTGGGAGTCGGTGTTCTTTGTCGACTGGAAAGACACCGAGTCTTTTGTGCAGAGCGTGCAGCAGCTGGCCGAGGCACGGGATGCCGACGTTACGTTCGGCGTTGAGGACGCGGAAGATGAAGACTTCCTCGAAGGCACCACGGTGCCCGAACTGATGGTCACCGCCCACGACGAACTGCACAAGCAGGGCCTGGTGCTGTGGAACTGGTCTACCGACGGTGACTGCTACAGCGGTTTCATTACCACCAGGGACGTGGCGACGCAGCTGGTGGCGTTGGGTGAGGTGTTGGAAGTGGAAATTCGCGAGGGTAGCGAGCCGTTCTGACGGCGGTGTCTTCATCGCGGGTCAAGTCGACCCGCGATGAGCCCCTCAGAAGCTCACAGACGCCGAAACCCGTGCAGTGCGCGGCGCCCCCTGAAACAGATAACCATCCCCCAGGTACTCCCCGGCATCGCGCCAGTAGCGTTTGTCGAAGACGTTATCCACCATCAGCCGCAGCACCGTGTCGTAACCACCAATCCTGGTGCTGTAACGGCTGCCCAGGTCAAACACCGCATAGCTGCCGACCTCAACCGTTCCAGCCTGATTGGCGTACTTGCTGGCGCTGTAGCGCGCACCGCCGAGCAGGGCCAGGCCCGGGATCGGCAGGCTGTAGTCGGCCTGCACCGCAGCGCGCAAGTTCGGTACGTTGAGCGCCTGATGGTCTTCGTAGTCAGCTGTGCCGCTGTTTTTGACCCGCGCGCGAATTGCCGCAGCACTGGCGTTGATCTGCAGGTTGGAGGTCAGCCAGCCGCTGGCGCCCAGCTCCAGGCCGATGTTTTTTTGCTGGCCTTGCTGCACATAGGTGAAACCACCGGCACCGTCAGGTTGTGAATACTGATAGGCCTGGCGCAGCTGGAACAGCGCGGCGCTCAGGCTCAGGCGTTGCCAGTCGCGCTTGATGCCCAGCTCGATCTGATGCGAGGTGGTCGGGGCGAGGATGTCCTGGCTGTTCTGGGCAAACCATGGCGCCGCACTGCCCGCTGAAAGGCCTTTGCTGTAGCTGGTATACAGTGAGATGTCGGCCCGAGGTTTGTAGATCAACGCGGCATTGGGTAGGAGTTCGTACTGGCGAGTGTGCCGACGGTCGTTGCCAGCTTCATTGAAGGCTTTTTCGTCCAGGCGCACCACACGTGCACCCAGTTGGGTTTGCCAGTGCTCATTGAAGGTGATGCGATCGCTGGCAAAAATACCGTACTGACGGCTGTCCAGGCGCCGTTCGGAGTGCCCTGGCACGCCATCGAACGGCTCCAGTGCAGGGGTCGCCTGGTAGATGTTAGCGCTGCCGATGAGCTGGTTGAAGGTTGGTCGCTGGTCGAGGGTGCGCCGCTGTGCACCGCTGCCGACGGTCAGTTCGTGGCTCAACCCGGTCATTTCAAAGCGACCGTTCAACGCCACCTGTGCTTCGTCGATGCGGCGCGTGTCGTCGGGGCTGCGAAAATCATAGACGTCATAGTCGCCTTCCGGGCTGAAGTGGGCAGCCATGCCGCCTCCTGACCCCCAGGCAAACGAACTGTAGTCATCGATCACCACCTTGCTGCGCGAGGCGCTGACGCTGCCCGTCCAGTTGTCACTGAAGCGATATTCGAAGCGCCCGCCAAGGTTCAGCGAGTCGATGCTCACCGGGTTGGCCCAGTGCTGATAGGCCAGGCGGTCATGCGGGTCGATGCCGTGGGGCAGGCTGTTGCCGCCGAGCAACTGGTAGCCCGGCACCGAACGCTGCTCGCGCTGCTGGTATTCGGCATCCAGCTGCAGCACGGCGTCGGGGTTGATCTGCCAGTCGAAGGCCAGCGAGGCGAAGTCGCGCTTGCCGTCGGCGTGGTCGACGTAGCTGCGGATGTCCTCATGCGCCAGGTTGGCGCGCAGGCCGAACTGACGCTCGCTGCCGAACCAGCCGCCGAGGTCGGTGGCCAGGTAGCGCTCGCCTTGTTCGTTGCTTGAAACCGTCACCGAGCGCACATCCTCCGGGCGCTTGGTCACGTAGTTGATCAGGCCACCGGGTTCCGACACGCCGCTTTGCAAGCCCGACAGGCCCTTGAGCAACTCGACCTGTTGCTTGTTCTCCAGCGCCACGTTCTGCTCGCCGGCGATGGTCTGGCCGTTGATCTTGTAGCTGCTGGCGGCGTTGAGCTCGAAGCCGCGCACGTTGAAGTTTTCGTAGTATCCGATCGGCGCATAGCTTTCACCCACCGAGGCATCGCTTTGCAGCACTTCACTGAGCTTGCGCACCTGGCGGTCGGCCAGCAGTTGCTCGTTGAACACTGCAATCGAGGCCGGCGTATCGAGCAGTGGCGCCGGCTGGAAACCGCCGACCGCGGCTTCGCGGGCCTGGTACCCCTCGCTATAGACCTGCGACACCTGCAGCGGGGCCAGGGTGATGCTGTCCTCGGCCAGGCTGTGTGTAGCCGGCAGGGCCAGGCTCAGGCCGAGCAGGCGCAAGGGCAGGCGAGGGCGAGGCAGGGTCATGCAGGAGCTCCTTGAAAACGAACGCGAACGCGCCGTTATCGATCGGCTGCTGTCCGGCAGGGCGTATTTGCCCGATAGGCGATGAGGGGCGCGAGCCCGGGTGGCGAAAGCCTGCCGGGTATTGCGCCGGGCAGGCGGGGGCGCAATCTTAGCAGGGGCGACCGGTTGGCGGCGCCCCTGTTTTCAATCGATTGTCATGACCATGAACGTACGAGGGCTGTGCGGATTCAGCCGTTCGCTGCCGCCTGGCTGTGGCGTCGCCAATTGCCGTCGATTTTCGACCAGGTCTTCTTGTCGGTGATGGCCATCAGCTTGCGACCATCCTTGAAGGTCGCCAGGAAGGTCACTTCTTCTTCCTTGCCGCCTAGCCAAAGGCCGGCGATCAGGCCGACCGGGCCGGCCACCAGGGCGCCGGCAACGCCCCAGCCCAGCGCACTGCTCAGGCTGCGGCTGGATTCCTGATTGGCGACGATCAGATCGGTAATGCGGGTCAGGGCGATTTTCTCGCCAGGTGAGGGGCTGCGGGCGGTCTTGAGTGTGAGCGATCCATTGCGGTACTCGCCTTCACCTTGCAAGAAATCGCCGGATTGAACCGTGAGTCTTGTCATAGTGGCATCCAGGTTGAAAGGGCTGTTGACCAATCCCTACTCAGCGCCCGGGCCCGTCACAAGTCAATGGCCAGCCGACGGAGGGTCACCCGCTAGTTGTCACAAAAAAGTAAAGGCTCAGAATCAGCGGGTTATAACGGCATGTCGCATTCTTATAATTAAACTTCGATTATGCAACTAAAACTGTCGGGTCAGTTTTCGTCTAGGGCCGGGGTTTTTGTCAGTCTCGATATATCGTCGTTTGCGCAAATGTATACGCATTGGCTAAATCAAGGGTTTGCGCGTGTAGGACAATAAACAATTAGTCTTATTGAAAATTGACGTCAAAAAAAGCTGGACAGTTCAATTCCACCTGTGTCAGTTTTTCCCCGCCTCATTCAGGCGAGTGATAGGACGATCTCGCCGCAGGAGCGTCCTATCGGACAACAACTGCTTTTTTGTAAACAAGGAAGTGTCTGTATGTCGAAAGTCAAAGAAAGCGCTATTGTTTCAGCTGGCTCTGTATTGCAACCGCACGGTGCAAGTTCCGCTTACAGTCTGATCAATAGTTTCGGCCATCAATATGATCGCGGCGGCAGTGCGACAGTCAATGGCAAACCTTCGTTCTCGGTCGACCAGGCCGCTACCCAGTTGCTGCGCGACGGCGCTGCCTGGAAAGACCTGAACAAGGACGGCACCATCAGCCTGACCTATACCTTCCTGACCAAGGCACCTTCTGACTTCTATGGTCAGGGGCTGGGCTCGTTCAGCGCCTTTTCCGCGCAGCAGAAAGCCCAGGCCAAACTGTCCATGCAGTCCTGGGCGGACGTGGCCAAGGTCACCTTCAAGGAAGGCGCCTCGGGCGGCGACGGTCACATGACCTTCGGCAACTACAGCGATGGCAGCACCGGCGGCGCGGCATTCGCCTACCTGCCGTTCGACGGTCCGGGCTCGCACAAGGGCGAATCCTGGTACCTGATCAACAATCAGTACCAGGCCAACGTCAACCCGGAAAACGGCAACTACGGCCGTCAGACCCTGACCCACGAAATCGGCCACGTCCTGGGCTTGTCCCACCCCGGCGACTACAACGCCGGCGAAGGCTACCCGACCTATGCCGATGCTAGCTACGGCCAGGACACCCGTGGCTACAGCGTCATGAGTTACTGGGGCGAGAGCAATACCAGCCAGAACTTCACCAAGGGCGGTGTGCAGGTGTACTCCTCGGCACCGCTGATGGATGACATCGCCGCCATCCAGAAGCTCTATGGCGCCAACTACGCGACCCGCTCCGGCGACACCGTGTACGGCTTCAACTCCACCGCTGACCGCGACTTCTACTCGGCCACCTCGGCCTCGTCGAAAATCGTCTTCTCGGTGTGGGACGGTGGCGGCAACGACACCCTGGACTTCTCCGGTTTTACCCAGAACCAGAAGATCAACCTCAATGACGCGTCGTTCTCCGACGTCGGCGGCATGATCGGCAATATTTCCATTGCCAAGGGTGCCATCGTCGAGAACGCCATCGGCGGCTCGGGCAACGACCTGCTGATCGGCAACGCCGTGGCCAACGAGCTCAAGGGTGGTGCCGGCAACGACATCATCTACGGCGGCGGCGGTGCCGACAAACTCTGGGGTGGTGCCGGTTCCGACACCTTTATCTTCGCTGCCAGCAGCGATTCGACCCCGAGCAATCCCGACCGGATCATGGATTTCGTCAGCGGCCAGGACAAGATCGATCTGTCGGCAATGTCGGCCTTTGCCGTCAACAAGCTGCCGCTGCAGTTCGTTGATGCCTTCACCGGCCATGCCGGCGAAGCGGTGCTGAGCTTCGATCAGGCAAGCAACCTCGGTAGCCTGTCGATCGACTTCACCGGCAACAGCCTGTCTGATTTCCTGGTGACCACTGTAGGTCAGGCGGTCGCCACGGATATCGTGGTCTGATAGCAACCTGAAAGGGCGGCGCCGATGCGCCGCTCTTTCCGAGGCGGGCAGATAATGGCTTTGAAGCGAATGATCGCGCTTGGCGCGATTCCCCTGATGTTGATGACCGAGGTCGGTATGGCAAGCAGCCTGCTACTCCCCACGCCCGCGCAACTGGCCGGTGACTGGATGCTTTACCCCGAAAACGATCGGGCCGCGGGTTGTAAAATGCACCTGGATGCAGCGCAAACCTTGCGCGGCGATCTCGAATGCGTAGCAGGGCTGATTGGGCAGCGCCCCAGCGGCTGGCTGCCGACCACTGATACGCTGGCTTTGCTTGATGGCAGCGGTAGCGCGATGGTGCACTTTAACCGTTATAAGCCAGGTATCTTCAAATGGACTTCCATATCTGGAAAGATACTCTTGCTGGAACGTAAGAATAAAGAATAAAGCCTTGTAGGCGATTGCCGATTTTTCAGGGATAGAAAGGCGGACAATGAACAAGCCGACTCATAAAGCCGGGGCGCCCCTGTGGGCAGCACTGGCCGATCACAAGTCCACGCTATTGAGTGTGGGTTGTTTTACCGCGTTGATTAACCTGCTTATGTTGGTGCCCTCGATTTATATGCTGCAAGTGTATGATCGGGTACTGTCTTCGCAAAACGAAACAACCCTGTGGATGTTGACGTTGATGGTAGTCGGCTTCTTCGTATTTATCGGCGCGCTGGAAGCGATCCGCAGTTTTATTGTTATCCGGGTTGGCAACCAGCTGGAGCAGGGCTTTAACCTCAACGTGTACCGGGCGGCCTTTGAGCGTAACTTGCGCCAAGGCGACGGGCAGGCCGGGCAAGCACTTAACGACCTCACGCAAGTGAGGCAATTTGTCACCGGTCCTGCACTGTTTGCCTTCTTTGATGCACCCTGGTTTCCGATTTATCTGGCAGTGATTTTCCTCTTCAACGTCTGGCTGGGTGTCATGGCCTGTGCCGGGGCGCTGCTGCTGATTGCCCTGGCGGTGCTCAACGAACGCCTGACTCACAAGCCGCTGGTCGAGGCCAGCGGTTTCCAGCAGCAGTCCACGCACCTGGCCAGCAGCCAGTTGCACAATGCCGAGAGCATCCAGGCCATGGGCATGCTTGGCGCCTTGCGCCAGCGCTGGTTTGCCTTGCATTCGCGCTTTCTGAACCTGCAAAACCAGGCCAGCGATACCTCGGCGGTGATCACCGCGGTGAGCAAGTCGCTGCGCCTGTGCCTGCAGTCGCTGGTGCTAGGGCTAGGCGCCCTGCTGGTGATCGAGGGGCAGATGACCCCGGGGATGATGATCGCCGGTTCCATCCTCATGGGCCGGGTGCTCAGCCCGATCGATCAGCTGATTGCCGTGTGGAAGCAGTGGAGTGGCGCGCACATGGCCTATCAGCGCCTGGATGGCCTGCTGCGCGCGTTTCCTGAGCCGCCGGCGCCGATGGCCTTGCCAGCGCCAAGCGGGCGCCTGGGCTTCGAACAGGTCAGCGCCGGGCCGCCTGGCAAGCGCGTGGCCACCTTGCAGCAGATCAGTTTCAACCTGGGTGCCGGCGAAGTACTTGGTGTGCTCGGCACCTCCGGCTCGGGCAAGTCGACCCTGGCCAAGGTGCTGGTCGGCGTCTGGCCGACCCTGGCCGGTACCGTGCGCCTGGACGGCGCCGACCTGCACCGCTGGGACCGCGAGGCCCTCGGCCCGCATATCGGCTACCTGCCGCAGAACATCGAACTGCTGCGCGGCAGCATTGCCGAGAACATTGCCCGCTTTGCCGAGCTCGACGGCCTCAAGGTGGTCGAAGCCGCGCGCCAGGCCGGCGTGCACGAACTGATTCTGCGCCTGCCGCAAGGCTATGACACACGCCTGGGCGAAGACGGCGGCGACCTGTCAGGCGGGCAGAAGCAACGCATCGCCCTGGCCCGGGCCCTGTACGGCGGGCCGAGCCTGATCGTGCTCGATGAACCCAATTCCAACCTCGACACTAGCGGCGAAGCGGCGCTGGCCACTGCCATCGCCCAGATGAAAGCCCAGGGCCGCACCGTGGTGCTGGTTACGCACCGCTCTGCCGCCCTCGCCCAGGCGGATAAACTGCTGGTGCTCAGCGAGGGCCGGATGCAGGCCTTTGGCCCGACCCATGAAGTCATGCAGGCCCTGAGCCGGGCTCAGGAGCAGGCCCAGCGCCAGCCCGCAAATGCCGCACTGGCAACCGGAGGTGGCGCATGAGCCAGGTCGATAAAAGCCGCAGTGCCCGGTTTTACGTGCGCCTGGGCTGGCTGCTGACCCTGGTCGGTTTTGGCGGGTTCATTGCCTGGGCAACCCTGGCGCCGCTCGATCAAGGCATTGCCGTGCAGGGCACCGTGGTGGTCTCGGGCAAGCGCAAGGCGGTGCAATCTCTGGCCGGTGGCGTGGTCAGCCGCATCCTGGTCAGCGAAGGCCAGTTGGTTAAACAGGGTCAGCCGTTGTTTCGCCTCGACCAGACCCAGGTCCAGGCCGATGTGCAATCGCTGCAGGCCCAGTACCGCTTGGCCTGGGCCAGCCTGGCGCGCTGGCAGAGCGAGCGCGACAACCTCGGCGCAATCATCTTTCCAGCGCAGCTTGCCAGCAACCCCGACCCGCAGCTGAGCCTGGTGCTCGAGAGCCAGCGCCAGCTATTCAGCAGCCGCCGTGATGCCCAGGCCCGCGAGCAGGCTGGGCTGACCGCCAGTATCGACGGCGCCGTGGCTCAGTTGGCCGGCATGCGCCGCGCCCGTGGCGACCTGCAGGCCCAGGCCGATTCGCTGCGTGAGCAGTTGGAGAACCTCAAGCCGCTGGCAATTCAGGGCTACATTCCGCGCAACCGCTTGCTCGAGTATCAGCGTCAGTTGTCCCAGGTCCAGCGCGATCTGGCGCAAAACAGCGGCGACAGCGCGCGGCTGGAGCAGGGCATTGTCGAGTCGCGGCTGAACCTGCAGCAGCGGCGCGAGGAATATCAGAAAGAGGTGCGCAGCCAGTTGGCCGAAGCGCAACTGAAAAGCCTGACCCTTGAGCAGCAACTGACCTCGGCCGGTTTCGACCTGCAGCACAGCGAGATCCTCGCCCCGGCCGACGGCATTGCGGTCAACCTTGGCGTGCATACCGAGGGCGCGGTGGTGCGCGCCGGCGAAACCTTGCTGGAGGTGGTGCCCCAGGGCACCGCCCTGGAAGTGGAAGGGCGCTTGCCGGTCAACCTTGTGGATAAAGTCGCGATGCAGCTGCCTGTGGATATCCTCTTCACCGCCTTCAATCAGAGCAGCACGCCGCGGGTGTCGGGCGAGGTGGCGCTGATTTCCGCCGACCAGTTGCTCGACGACAAGACCGGCCAGCCGTATTACGTGCTGCGCAGCACCGTCAGCGAGCAGGCCCTGGCACGCCTGGACGGGCTGGTGATCAAGCCGGGCATGCCGGCCGAATTGTTCGTGCGTACCGGCGAGCGCTCGATGCTCAATTACCTGTTCAAACCCCTGCTCGACCGGGCAGGCACCGCGTTGACCGAACAATAAGGAAGCCCGTGGATGAGAAGCTTGATGACCGGGCTGCTTGCGGCGTTCGCCCTGACAACAGGGGCGGGCGCGCAGGCCATGGGGCCGTTTCAGGTGTATGAACAGGCGCTGCGCAAGGACCCGGTGTTCCTCGGCGCGCTCAAGGCCCGCGACGCCGGGCAGGAAAACCGCGCCATCGGCCGCGCCGGTTTGCTGCCAAACCTGTCGTACAACTACAACAAGGGTCGCAACGATTCCAAGGCCCGCTACCTGGGCGATTCGCGGCGCGAAGATGAAGACCGCCACTACAACAGCTACGGCTCGACCTTCATCCTTCAGCAGCCGTTGCTCGACTACGAGGCCTACGCCAGTTACCGCAAGGGCGTGGCCCAGGCGCTGTTCGCCGATGAAGCATTTCGCGACAAGAGCCAGGAGCTGCTGGTGCGGGTGATGACCAGTTATACCCAGGCGCTGTTTGCCGACGACCAGATCAGTATCAGTGTCGCCAGCAAGCAGGCCTATCAACAGCAGTTCCAGCAGAACCAGCAACTGTTCCAGCAGGGCGAGGGCACCCGTACCGACATCCTCGAAGCCCAGGCCCGCTATGAGCTGGCCGACGCCGAGGAGATCCAGGCCCGTAACGACCAGGACGCCGCCCTGCGCGAGCTGGGGGCGCTGATTGGCGAGCCTTCGGCGCGCATCGACGAGCTGGCGCCGCTCAACGACGGCTTTGCCCTGCTGGCGCTGCAGCCAGCGACCTACGAGGCCTGGCATGAGCTGGCCCTGGCCAACAACCCGCAACTGGCGTCCCAGCGCCAGGCCCTGCAAGTGGCCGGATTCGAGGTGGAGCGCAACCGGGCCGGGCACCTGCCCAAGGTCACGGCTTACGCGACTTCTCGGCAAATGCAGTCCGACAGTGGCAACACCTATAACCAGCGCTATGACACCAACACCATCGGCATCGAAGTCAGCCTGCCGTTGTTTGCCGGGGGCGGGGTGTCGGCGGCCACCCGTCAGGCCAGCCGCAACCTGGAGCAGGCCGAATATGAACTGGACGGCAATACCCGTACCACCCTGATCGAGCTGCGCCGCCAGTACAACGCCTGCCAGTCCGGCGTCAGCCGCCTGCGTGCCTATCAGCGCGCGCTGACTTCGGCCGAGGCGCTGGTGCAATCGACCCGCCAGAGTGTGCTGGGTGGCGAGCGGGTCAACCTCGATGTGCTCAATGCCGAGCAGCAACTGGCGACCACCCGCCGCGACCTGGCCCAGGCCCGCTACGACTATTTGCTGGCCTGGATCAAGCTGCACTACTACGCCGGGACCCTGCGCGAGGAGCACCTGGCGAGGGTCGATGAAGCCTTTGTGCGCCGTTAGGCGATACCCGGGCGCACGGCGCGCTGGCGTTCAGCCAGGCCCCAGACCAGCAGGGCCAGGGCGCCGATGCTCAGGCCGGCGATGACGATGCCGTCCCAGCCATAGCGCTGGAACAGCTGCGTGCCGAGCAGCGAGCCGAGGGCGCCGCCGATGAAGTAGCAGGTGATGTAGCCGGCATTCAGGCGGTTGCGCGCTTCCGGACGCAGGACAATCACCGCGTTCTGGTTGCTCACGTGCACCAGTTGCACCGCCAGGTCGAGCAACAGCACGCCAACCAGCAATGCCGCCAGCGACGACTGCGCAAAGGCCAGCGGTACCCACGAAAGCAGCAGTACCAGCAAGCCCACCGTGGTGCCCAGCGGGCCTTTGCCGCGGTCGGCCAGGCGCCCGGCCCAGTTGGCCGACAGGGCCCCGGCGGCACCGGCCAGGCCAAACAGGCCGATCACTGCGTCGGAATAGTGGTAAGGCTCGGCCGACAGCAGAAAGGCCAGCGGCGTCCAGAACAAGGCGAACAGGCTGAACGACAACAGCCCCAGCAGCGAGCGCAAGCGCAGGATCGGCTCGTCGACGAACAGGCGGAACACCGAGCCGAGCAGCGCCGGATAACTGAGCCCAGCGTGCTGGTGACGCTCGGGCAGGGCGCGGAGCAGGGCGATCGCCGACAGCCCCATCAATCCTGCCGCCAACAGGTAGATGCTGCGCCAGCTACCCAGTTCAGCCATGAAGCCGGCAGCCGTGCGCGCCAGCAGGATGCCCAGCAGCAGCCCGCTCATCAGCGTGCCGACCACCCGCCCGCGTTGCGCCGGATCACTCAGGCCCGCCGCCATCGGCACCAGCACTTGGGCGACCACCGAAAACAGGCCGGTGAGGGTGGTGCCGATCAGCAGCCATATCAGGCTTGGCGAAAAGGCGCTGATCAGCAGGCCCAGGGTGCTGATGGCAATCATGCTGACGATCAGCTTGCGTTGTTCGAACAGGTCGCCCAGCGGTGCCAGCAGCAACAGGCCGGCGCCGTAGCTCAGTTGCGCGGCCATGACGATGGCCCCGGCGCTGGCGGTGGTCAGGCCGAAATGCTCGGCGATGCTGTGCAGCAAGGGTTGTGCGTAGTAGTTGCTGGCGACCGCGAGGCCTGTGGCAGTGGCCATCAGCAAAATCAGGCCGCGGCTCAGGGGGTGGGTGGCAGAGGTCATGGACCGTCTCTAATCAGTGGCAGTTGGAGGTGACAGTATGGGAAATGCGCTAGCATGACGCCAATGTATCGTTTTCATTCTATCCATCTTGAAAATAGATCGATCCATGAATCTCAAGCAGATTGAATATGCCTTGGCGGTAGTCGACACCGGCAGCTTCACCCGCGCCGCCGAGCGCTGCCATGTGGTGCAGTCGGCCTTGAGCCATCAGATTGCCCGGTTGGAAGAAACCCTCGGCGTCAGCCTGTTCGAGCGTAGCTCGCGGCGCGTGCGCCTGACGCCTGCGGGGGAAGCTTTTGTGCAAAGCGCGCGGCCAGCACTGGAGGCGACTCGAAGGATTGCCGAGGATGTTGCCGCCGCCTGCGGTGAAGTGCGCGGGCAATTGTCGATCGGCGAGATCACCTCGCTGACCGAGCTGGACCTGGTCGATCTGCTGGCTGATTTTCATGCCCAACATCCACGGGTGGACATCCGCTGGCTGATGGCCAAGAGCGAGTTGCTGATCGCCGACGTGCGCGAGCGACGCCTGGACGTGGGTTTTATCGGAATCTGGCCGGGCGAGCGGCTGGAAGGCGTCGAGTACCGCCTGCTGGCCGAAGAAGAATTGGTGGCGGTGATGGCTGTCGAGCACCCTTTGGCAGGCAAGATTCGCTTGTCCCTGGCCGATCTTGAAGCCCAGCCGCTGGTGGATTTTCCCGCCGGTAGCGGCGCGCGCCGGCAAACTGACGAAGCCTTTGCTGCCGCCGGAGTGCGCCATCGGGTGCAGTTCGAAATGACCAACATCCGCCTGGTGGAGAAATTCGCCAAGCGCGGCCTGGCGATCGGCCTGGTGCCGGCGCGAATTGCCAACGGCTTCAATGGCGTGGCGTCGGTAGCGGTTGAGGATGCGCCGGTGCGTCACGTTTATGCGATCTGGTCGACGCACCCGACCCCGGCCGCCAGGGCCTTTGTCCAGTTGATTGAACAGCGCCTGGCCGACAGGGACGGTCATTGACTGGCCTCAGGCCGCGAAGCCGCCATCGATGCTCAGGCTTGCGCCAGTGATGTACGCCGCCTCCGGGCCGGCCAGGTAGGCGACGAAGCTGGCGATCTCATCGACGTGGCCGTAGCGACCCACCGCCATCAAGCCCATCAGGCTTTCAGCGAACTCGCCCTGGGCCGGGTTCATGTCGGTGTCCACCGGCCCCGGCTGGACGTTGTTGATGGTGATGCCCAGGGGGCCGAGGTCACGGGCCAGACCGCGGGTCAGGCCGACCAGCGCCGACTTGCTCATGGCATAGGGGCCGCCACCGGCGAAGGGCATGCGCTCGGCATTGGTGCTGCCGATGTTGATGATCCGCCCGCCCTGGCCCATGTGCCGGGCAGCGGCCTGGGTGGCGACGAAAACGCTGCGCACATTCACCGCCAGGGTACGGTCGAAGTCTTCCAGGCTGAAATCCGCCAGTGGCCCGACGGCCAGTACCCCGGCGTTGTTGACCAGGATATCCAGGCCACCGAAGGCCTCGACGGTGCTTGCCACAGCCTGCTGCACGGCGCTGGCATCGGCGCTGTCGGCCTTGATTGCCAGGGCCTTGCCGCCGGCGGCGATGATGCTCTGCTGCAAGGCATCGGCCTGGGCCGTGGCATTGGCGTAGGTGAAGGCGACACTGGCACCTTCGGCGGCCAGGCGTTTGACGATGGCGGCGCCGATACCGCGCGAGCCACCCTGGATCAGGGCTACTTTACCGTTGAGGCTGGATTGGGTCGACATGCTGTGCTCCCGAAAGAACAAGGCCGGATGCCTTGGATGGGGCCCAGTATCGGCCGCTGATTACCCTGCCGGTAGCCAGTAATCGCTATAGTCTGTGTAAACCAGAAGTATGGAATCGCCGCGATGGAGTCGTTCAGCAGTATCGAGTGTTTTGTCCGCAGCGCCGAGGTCGGCAGCTTTGCCGAAGCCGCGCGGCGCCTGAGCCTGACCCCGGCGGCAGTGGGCAAGAACGTCGCCCGCCTGGAGGCACGCCTGGGTGTGCGCTTGTTCCAGCGCAGTACTCGGCGCCTGACCCTGACCGAGGCCGGCCAGCGTTTTCTCGGTGAGGTAGCGGCGAGTTTCCAGACCATCCAGTACGCCGTGGCTAACCTTGCCAGTGCCGAAGGGCAGCCTGCCGGTACCCTGAAAGTAAGCATGGGCACGGTGTTCGGCCGTCTGTACATTGTGCCGTTGCTGGCTGAGTTCCTGCGGCGCTACCCGGCCATCAGCCCTGATTGGCATTTTGATAACCGCCAGGTCGACCTGATTGGCCAGGGTTTCGATGCGGCCATTGGCGGCGGCTTCGATCTGCCGCAAGGCGTGGTGGCGCGCAAGCTGACTCCGGCGCACCGGATTCTGGTAGCCGCGCCGGCCTACCTGCAGCAGCATCCGCCGATCACCCAGCCTGGCGACTTGCACGCACTCGATGGCATCCTCATCCGTTCGCCGCAAACCGGGCGCGTGCGCTCCTGGCCGCTGACCAGCCGCGAGCGGGAACAAAGTCCGTTGAGCCTGCGCCTGCGCATGACCATGAGCGATTCGGAAGCCGCCTGCGCGGCAGCGGAGCAGGGCCTGGGCGTAGCGCTGGTGAGTATGCCATTTGCCGTGCCATACCTGCAGGCCGGGCGGCTGCTGCGAGTGTTGCCGGGCTGGTATGTGGACGACGGCAACATCTCGCTGTACTACGCCGAACACAAACTGTTGCCGGGCAAGACCCGGGCCTTTGTCGATTTTATCATCGAGCAGTTTGCCAGCCAGGGGTTGGCGCAGCGCTTTGATGCCTTGGGATCTTTGTGAAGGCGCAGCCTTCCTGATCACAGAACCTTGAGGATGCAGTAACGCTGGGGCACGCCGCCAAGCACCAGGCTGACCTCATCCTCTTCGACCTTGCCGAGCAGTCCCTGACCCAGTGGCGAGCGCGGGGTGATCACCGTGACCAGGTGCTCGCCCTGGCCAATCTTCAGGCCCGCGCCTTCGGGGCCGAGGAATAACTGCTGGCAACTGCCGTTCTCGGCCTCGAGGGTCACCAGGTTGCTGACCTGGATGCCGCGTTGCGGGTCATAGTCGCGCAGCAGCAACTGCTGGTACGCCGCCCGCGCCTGGCGGATCTCTTCCATGCGCCGGGCTTGCCCGGTGGCCAGGTACGAAGCCTCAAGGCCCAGGGTGTCGTACTTGTTCTCGGCGATGTTCTCTTCGGCGGTGGCCGCTTCATAGGCGGTTTGCGCCGCGCGCTGGGCGACGTCCAGGTCGAAGGTCAGGGTATCGATGATGCGTTGCAACAGGTCGGCTTTGTTCATGGTGTCAGTTGCAAAATTCCAGGACATGGGCGCGACTTTTTTCCGTGGGCAGGTTGCGGTTTTGCTGCAGCCAGAACTGGCACTTGGGGTTGGACAGGTTGCGCATGCTGCCTTGTGCCTGTTCTTCGGCCTGCTGTACCTGCTGGTTGCGCAGGATCTGCTGGTACTGCTCGAACATCTGCTGTTGCGGGTCTGCCGCCGGCGGGGGCGCCGGGGCGATGGCGGGCGGCGCAAGCACCTGGCCGATCGGCGGCACCGTCGCGGGAAGCAGGCGCCCGGCCAGCCACAGGCTCAGGGCGATGGCCACGGCGCCAAGCCACAGGCCCAGGGCAATGCACAGGATCAGTTGCAGCGGCTTGAGGGTGATCTTCAGTTCGCGAGGGCGGGGCATGATGGCCTCCTGGCCAGGACACGGGTGGCCATTGTCGCATGGTGCAGCAGGTTTTTTACCTGCCATGCTTTTGTCTGCGATGATTTACCCGGACAATCGGCGCTTTTTCCAAGGGGCCCGCGATGAAAGCGCACTGGGACATCTTCTGTTGTGTCGTCGACAACTACGGCGACATCGGCGTGACCTGGCGCCTGGCCCGGCAATTGGTGGCCGAGCAGGGCCAGGCGGTGCGCCTGTGGGTGGATGACCTTAAGGCGTTCGTGCGTATTTGTCCCGAGGCCCGGGCCGATGCCGCCCAGCAATGGCAACAGGGCGTTGATGTGCGCCAATGGCCTGGCGAGTGGCAGGACACGGCGGTAGCGCAGGTGGTGATTGGCGCGTTCGCTTGTCAGTTGCCGCCCGCTTATGTGCAGGCGATGCTCGATCAGCCACGTGCGCCATTGTGGCTGAACCTGGATTATCTCAGCGCCGAAGACTGGGTCGAAGGCTGCCATGGTTTGCCGTCGCCCCAGGCCAATGGCTTGCGCAAGGTGTTTTTCTTTCCGGGCTTCACCCGCAAAACCGGCGGCTTGCTGCGTGAGGCGAACCTGTTGGCACAACGCGACGTGCTGCAGCAGGACCCTGCCGCACGCACCGCGTTTCTGCAGAGCCTGGGCGTGACGCCAGCGGCAAACGCCCGCCTGATTTCGCTGTTCGCCTATGAAAACCCCGGTGTGGCCAGCTGGCTCGAGGCCCTGGCTGGCGACAGCCGCGCCAATCATCTACTGGTGCCCGAAGGCCGGGTGCTGGGCGATGTTCAGGCCTGGCTCGGCGAGCCGCTGTGCGTCGGCAGTGTTGCCCGGCGCGGCGCACTGACCGTGCAGATCCTGCCGTTCGTCAGCCAGGACGATTACGACCGGCTGCTGTGGAGCTGCGATTTCAATGCAGTGCGCGGTGAAGACTCTTTCGTTCGCGCGCAATGGGCGGCACGACCGCTGCTTTGGCATATTTATGTGCAGGAAGAGTATGCCCACTGGGAAAAACTCGAAGCGTTTCTTGATCTGTACATCCAGGGCCTGAGCGCTGCGGCAGGCGACGCGCTGGTGCAATTGTGGCGCGCCTGGAACATGGACTGCGACATGGGCCAGGCCTGGCAGCAGGTGCTGCTGCACTGGGACGAACTCGACCAGCACGCCCGCCGCTGGAGCGCCGCGCAGGCCGCTCAGCCGGACCTTGCCACGGCGCTGGTACAGTTTTACCGAAATTGGCTATGATATGCGGCCTCGATTTTTGTAAATCCATCCAAATTCGGATATATCGCAATGAAAACTGGTAAAGAACTGAAACCCGGTACCGTGATCCGTATCGACAACGATCCATGGCTGGTTCAGAAGGCTGAGTTCACCAAGTCGGGCCGTAACAGCGCGATCATGAAAACCAAGCTGAAGAACCTGCTGACCGGCTACAAGACTGAAACCGTCTACTCGGCCGACGACAAGCTGGACGACGTAATCCTGGATCGCAAAGAAGCGACCCTGTCGTTCATCAACGGCGATACCTACACCTTCATGGACACCACTGACTACACCATGTACGAGCTGAACGCCGAAGACATCGAGGCCGTTCTGCCGTTCATCGAAGAAGGCATGGAAGACGTCTGCGAAGCCGTGTTCTTCGAAGAGCGCCTGGTTTCGGTTGACCTGCCAACCACCATCGTGCGTCAGGTTGACTACACCGAAGGTTCCGCTCGCGGCGACACTTCGGGCAAGGTCATGAAGCCTGCCAAGCTGAAGAACGGCACCGAGCTGAGCGTTGCTGACTTCATCGAAATCGGCGACTGGATCGAGATCGACACTCGCGAAGGCGGCTCCTACAAGGGCCGTGCCAAGGTCTAAGCCTGGTATTCCTGCGCAATCGAAAAACCCGGCCTTGGCCGGGTTTTTTTATGCCTGGGGTTTTATCACTCAGACAGTGACATGCAAGCGTACATCAACGTTGCCACGGGTGGCATTGGAGTACGGGCAGACCTGGTGAGCGGCGTCGACCAGTGCTTGCGCCTCAGCCTGGTCCAGGCCCGGCAGGTTGATGTTCAGGTCGATATCCAGACCGAAGCCACCCGGAATCTGGCCGATGCCGACCTTGGCAGTGATCGAGCTGTCAGCAGGCAGGGCCTTTTTCTGCTGGCCAGCGACAAACTTCAGGGCGCCGATAAAGCATGCCGAATAGCCGGCGGCAAACAGCTGTTCGGGGTTGGTGCCGTCACCACCGGCGCCGCCCAGTTCCTTGGGGGTGCTCAGTTTGACTTCCAGCTTGCCGTCGCTGGAGCTCGATTTACCGTCGCGGCCACCGGTGGATGTGGCTTGGGCAATGTACAGCGGAGTGACTTTTTGCATGATGAGCCTCGCTTGTGAGTGGCGCCGCGGCGCTGAGTGGGTACGGAAATTAAATTAGCGCGCAATTATTTAGTGCGCAAGATAATTTTTCGGCTGACCTACGAACGGTCATCTACCAGCATAGCCCTCAGAGGCTTTTTTGCAGGTTGGCGCGCAGTTCCAGCAAGTCGGCCTGCAGCTTTTGCAGGCGTTGGAGGTTCTCGCCACTGGCGGCGAGGATGCAGTGCGGCACATCCTTGGCCCGGGCTTGCAAGGCGCGGCCCTGGTCGCTCAACTGCACCAGCACGACCCGTTCATCTTCACGGCTGCGGGTACGCTTGAGCAGGCCTTCGGCTTCCAGACGCTTGAGCAAGGGAGTGAGCGAGCCTGGATCGGTGAGCAGGCGCTGGCTTATCTCGCCGACGGTCAGGCCGTCCTGTTCCCACAGCACCAACATCGCCAGGTATTGTGGGTACGTCAGCCCAAGCTTGTGCAGCAGCGGCTTGTAGACCTTGGTCATCAGCAGCGAAGTCGAATGCAGAGCAAAGCACACCTGGTTATCCAGGCGCAGTTCGTCGCAGGGAGCGGGCGCTTTCGGGTCGGCGTTCATGCACATCCTTTCATGGGTTGAGTCCTTTAAATTTAGCACGCAAGTCATTAGCGCACTTACTGCCAGCGCAGCTCGCTTTGCAGCGCCAGGTCCCATGGCGGGATCGGGCTGAAGCGGCTCTTGAGGAATTCGAGCAGCAAACGGCTGCGAGAGTTCGTTTCATGTTCCAGGCGCAGGGCATAGATGCCGCTGCTTTCGGCGCTGGGCAATCCGTTGTCACAGAATAGCGGCAGCAATTCGCCGCGCAGCAGGTACTCGCTGATCAGCCAGGTGGGCAGGTGGGCGATGCCCAGGCCGGCGAGGGCGCCGAACAGCAGGGTTTCGGCATTGTTGGCACTCATGCGCATGCGCGTCGGGCGGTACAGGCGCATCTGCCCCTCGACCGCGAAGCGCCAGGCGAAGGGCGGGGCCAGGCCGTCCCAGTCCAGGCCATCGTGTTCAGGCAGTTCAGCCGGGCTGGCGGGAATGCCGCGCTGGGCCAGATAGCCGGGGCTGGCGCAGCCGATGCGCACCATATAAGCCAGCGGCGTGGCCACCAGGCGAGTGTCGGCCAGCGGGCCGGCGCGCAGTACCAGGTCGACTTCGCCCAGGTGCGCGCCGTGCAGGTCGACGAAGCTGTCGATCAGGCGCAGTTGTACGTCCAGGCCGGGATAGGCAACGAGGAAATCGGCGATGGCCGGGGCCAGGTGGCGGCGGCCGAAGGCGGCCGGGGCGTCGATGCGAATCAGGCCTTCCGGGGCATTGCTCAGCGACACAGCTTCAGCCCGGGCCAGGCGCAGTTCTTCGACAATTCGCCGGGCGCGCTCGGCAAAGGCATTGCCCGCCGGCGTCGGCCTTAGCGCATGGGTACTGCGCACGAACAGGCGGCTGCCGACTGCGCTTTCCAGGCTGTCGATACGCCGTGCCACCGCCGAAGGCGTCAACGGATGACGCCTGGCAGTAGCGGAGAAGCTGCCGGTTTCCAGCACATCGAGAAACAGGCTGAGTTGTTCGGTCAGGGCGTCGGGGTTCATGGCGGCAGATCTGCTTTTGCGTATATGGCACAGCCATTGTGCGTTGCTGTGCGTTTCCCCGCTAGCGCCAGCTCGGTAGCATGCAGCGCTTGGCACTTAAGAGAGACAGCAATGATCGAGTGGGTGATGTACATAGCGCTGGGCGCGGCACTGGGCACCGTGGGCGGGTTGTTCGGCATTGGCGGCGGGCTGATCGCGATTCCGGCGCTGGGGGTGCTGTTCGGCCTCGACCAGCAACTGGCCCAGGGCACGGCGTTGGTGATGGTGGTGCCCAACGTGCTGCTGGCACTGTGGCGGTATCACCAGCGCAATCGCATTGAGCTCAGGCATGCGCTGCCTCTTGCGGCGAGCAGCTTTGTGTTTGCCTGGCTGGGTTCGATCTGGGCGGTGGGCGTCGATGCCCAGGCGATGCGCTTTGGCTTCGTGCTGTTTCTGGTGGCGCTGGCGGCCTGGAACCTGGCGCGGATGTTCATGCGCACGGCGCAACCGTCCAGCGAGCTGCGTCAACCCTGGCCGTGGCTGGGTGTGCTGGGCAGCGGCGCCGGGGTGCTGGGCGGCTTGTTCGGGGTCGGCGGGGCGGTGGTGGCAACGCCGGTGCTGACCAGCGTGTTCGGCACCACCCAGGTGGTTGCCCAGGGTTTGTCGCTGGCGTTGGCGGCCCCGAGCACGGCCGTTACCTTGCTGACTTACGGCCTGCATCAACATGTGCAGTGGAGCATGGGCATCCCGCTGGCGGTCGGTGGCTTGCTGAGCATCAGTTGGGGTGTGAAACTGGCTCACGCCCTGCCGGAAAAAGTCCTGCGTTCGCTGTTCTGCGGTTTTCTGGTGCTGTGCGCGGTAATGCTCGCGTTCAAGATCTGAAGCCCTCGATGATGTAGTCGGCCAGGCAGTCTGTCATTTCCGACTGCGTGGTGCGATTGCGCAGCAGCATGATGCTGGCGGTGGGCAGTGGGGGCAGGCCTTCGGCCTCGCCGATGATCTGCAAGTCGCTGGTGATCAGGCTCTGCAATTGCGCGGTGACCGCCAGGCCGGCGCTGACCACGGCCATGATCGCCGCGGTGCTGGCGCTGGTGTAGGCGATCCGGTACTCCTTCTCGATGGCATCCAGGGCGTTGCAGGCCCAGGTCCGGCAGTAACAATCGCAGTTGAACATCGCCAGCGGCAGCGGGTTGTGCTCATGCGGGCAGAAGCCCTGGGCCTGTACCCACACCGCGCGCTCGCGGCGCAGCAACTGGCCGATTTCGTTGCCAGGCTCGCGAGTGACGATGGTCAGGTCCAGATCCTGGCGTTGCATCAGCTGCCGCGAACTTTCGCAGTGCACCTCGACCTGCACCAACGGATAGGCCTGGGCAAAACTTGAGAGGATGCCTGGCAAAAAGCGCATGGCGTAGTCGTCCGGGGTGCCGATGCGCACCACCCCGACCATGTGCGGCATGCGCAGGGTATTGAACACCTCGCCGTGCAACTTGAGGATCCGCCGGGCATAGCCCAGCAGCACCTGGCCCTCGGCGGTCAGGCGCACCTGGCGGCCATCGCGCTCGAACAACTGGCGCTGGATGATGTCCTCCTCCAGGCGTTTCATCTGCATGCTCACCGCCGACTGGGTACGGTTGACCACTTCGCCGGCACGGGTGAAGCCGCCGTGTTCGGCGATGGCGACAAAGGTGCGCAGTACGTCGGAATCGATACTCTGGTACTGGGACAAGGCATCAATCTCCTAGATGTATTACATAAGAAACATTCGTTGGATTGATCTTATGCCCGAGCTGACACTGTCGTCATCCCAACAGGAGGGTAAGACGATGAAAGGTCAGAAATCGCTTGTTCTGCAGTACTCAACGTCCCAGCACAGCTGGATCTACCAGCTCACCCAAGGGGCGGCCCAGCAACTGCTGCGTTGGCGCCAACTGCGCCGTGAGCGCCGCGAACTGGCGCGCCTGAGTGACGCGGCGCTGGACGATATCGGCTTGAGCCGCGCCGATATCCTGCGCGAGGTGGAGCGCCCGTTCTGGGATGATCCGCTGAAAAAATGAGTCGCATCATGGCGGTGCCACGACTAGTGTAAGTGGGCTTGTTCACAAGGAGCCGGGCATGCCCACCACACAGTCGCTTTCCCTGGCCCAGGCGCGCCGCCTGGCGTTGTCGGCTCAAGGCTTCAACAATCGGCAGGCGAGCCCGTCGCTCGGTGCCGCGCAACTGAACCGGATGATCGAACGCCTGGGTGTGGTGCAGATCGATTCGGTCAATGCCCTGGTGCGTTCGCACTACCTTCCGCTGTTTTCCCGCCTCGGCAGTTATCCACAGGCGCTGCTCGATCAGCTGGCCTGGGGGCGCAACCGTCAACGCAAACTCTTCGAATACTGGGGGCATGAGGCCTCGCTGTTGCCGCTGCAGCTGTATCCACTGCTGCGCTGGCGCATGGAGCGTGCGCGCCAGGGGCAGGGGATCTATCAACAGCTGGCGCGTTTTGGCCGCGAGCAGCAAGCGACCATTGCCCGGGTGCTGGCGGCGGTGGCCGAGCACGGCGCCCTCGGCGCTGGCAGCCTGTCGACCCGCCAGGAGCGCGCCGGGCCCTGGTGGGACTGGAGTGCGGAGAAGCACGCGCTGGAATGGCTGTTTGCCGCAGGGTTGGTCAATGTCGCCGGCAGGCGCGGGTTCGAGCGCCTGTATGATTTGCCCGAGCGGGTACTGCCGGCTGCATTGCTTGAGCAACCACCACTGCCGGAGGCCGACGCTCAGCGTGGGCTTTTATTGCATGCCGCACAGGCGCTGGGCGTGGCCACCGAGAAGGACCTGCGCGACTACTTTCGCCTGGCCCCCGGCGACAGCCGCGCACGCCTGGCCGAACTGGTCGAGGAGGGGCAATTGCAAGCCTGTGCGGTACAGGGCTGGACGCAAGCGGCGTATTGCCTGGAGGCGCCAAAGGTGCCGCGCAAAGTGAGCAGCAGCGCCTTGCTTTCACCCTTTGACTCGCTGGTCTGGGCCCGTGAGCGCACCGAGCGGCTGTTTGACTTTCGTTACCGCCTGGAGATCTACACGCCGGCGCCCAAGCGCGTGTACGGCTATTACGTGTTGCCGTTTTTGCACAACGAACGCATTGCCGCGCGGGTCGACCTGCGCGCCGAGCGTGCCAATGACTGCCTGGCAATCCACGCGGTGCACGAAGAGCAGCCGGGGCTGGATGACGCGGGCATGCAGGCCCTGGCCGACAACCTGCAGCGCATGGCCAGTTGGCTGGGCCTGGCCGAGGTGCAGTTGCACTGCCCGCGCGCCAGCGCCGCACGTTTGCGCGTGGCGCTGGTCGCTGGCCGCGTTAGCGACGCACCTGCTTGAGGGTTTCGGCGATCAGGAACGCCAGCTCCAGCGACTGATCGGCATTCATTCGCGGGTCGCAATGGGTGTGGTAGCGGTCGCAGAGGGCGTCTTCGGTGATGGGGCGTGCGCCGCCGATGCATTCGGTGACGTTCTGCCCGGTCATCTCGATATGAATGCCGCCGGCATGGCTGCCTTCGGCCTGGTGCACCTGGAAGAACTGCTTGACCTCGCTGAGGATCTGGGCGAAATCGCGGGTCTTGTAGCCGCTGCTGGCCTTGATGGTGTTGCCGTGCATCGGGTCGGAACTCCACAGCACCTGGCGGCCTTCGCGCTCGACGCTGCGAATCAGCGCCGGCAGGTGTTCGCCGACCTTGTCGGCGCCCATGCGCACGATCAGGTTGAGGCGGCCGGGGTCGTTGCTGGGGTTGAGCACGTCGATCAGGCGGATCAGCTCTTCGGTGTTCATGCTTGGCCCGACCTTGACCCCGATCGGGTTGTTCACCCCGCGCAGGAACTCGACGTGGGCGCCATCGAGCTGACGGGTGCGATCGCCGATCCAGAGCATGTGCGCCGAGCAGTCATAGTAGTCGTTGGTCAGGCTGTCGCGGCGTACAAAGGCCTCTTCGTAGTTCAGCAGCAGCGCTTCGTGGGCGGTGAAGAAGCTGGTTTCCCGCAGCTGTGGCGAGCTGTCCAGGCCGCAGGCGCGCATGAATGCCAGGGTTTCGTCGATGCGGTCGGCCAGCTGGCTGTATTTTTCTGCCAGCGCCGAGTTGGCGATGAAGTCCAGGTTCCACTTGTGCACCTGATGCAGGTCGGCAAAGCCGCCCTGGGCAAAGGCGCGCAGCAGGTTGAGGCTGGCGGTGGACTGGTGGTAGGCCTGCAGCAGGCGCTCCGGATCGGGGATCCGGCTTTCTTCGTCGAAACCGATGCCGTTGACGATGTCGCCACGGTAGGCCGGCAGGGTGACGCCGCCAATGGTCTCGTCGCCCGCCGAGCGCGGCTTGGCGAATTGCCCGGCCATGCGCCCGATCTTGACCACCGGGCAGCCGGCGGCGAAGGTCATGACAATGGCCATTTGCAACAGGACCTTGAAGGTGTCGCGAATCTTGGCTGCGGAAAACTCGGCGAAGCTTTCGGCGCAATCACCGCCCTGGAGCAGGAAGGCCCGGCCCTGGGTGACTTCGGCAAACTGGCGGCGCAGCTCCCGCGCTTCACCGGCGAACACCAGCGGCGGATAGCTGGCCAGGGTCTGCTCGACCTTGAGCAGATGGGCAGCATCGGGGTAGCTTGGTTGCTGCTGGATCGGCAGGGCGCGCCAGCTGTCAGGACTCCAGGGGTGGTTCATTGCGGGCTCGATCTGTTCGGAAAGGGGCTGTCTGCCATGTTAACAGGTGGCGCATGCCTTGTTGCACTGGCGCTATTGACAGACAATGGCGGTTTTTGCGCGATACGGCGGCGTCTGCCGGGAGACAGCATGACAGTGGAACGGGTAGAGCGACTGCTGGCCCAGGTGCAGGACCAGTACGGCACCATCAGCGTGCTGGAAGTCGACGACTATCGCTTTCTCGAATTTGGCGAGGCGATCGAGCAGAGTTGCGTGTTCACCGCCGACCCGAGCTGGCTGGAGTACGACTACACCCGTGCCATGCTGATCGGCGCGCTGGCTCACGCCGAGCCCGAGAGCGCGTTGTTCCTGGGGCTCGGTGCCGGCACCCTGACCCAGGCCTGCCTGAAGTTCCTGCCGCTGGAAGACGTCGAAGCCATCGAGTTGCGCCCGGATGTGCCGCGCCTGGCCATCGAGTACATGGGCCTGGATGACGACCCGCGTCTGTACATTCGTATCGGCGATGCCATGGAACTGCTGGAGACGGCCGAATCCGCCGACCTGATCTTCGTCGACCTCTACACCGACCACGGCCCGGGGGTCGCGCACCTGGCCTGGAGTTTTCTGGAAAACTGCCAGAAACGCCTGAACCCTGGTGGCTGGCTGGTGATCAACCAGTGGGCCAGCGACGACGGCAAGCCGTTGGGTGCGGCGCTGCTGCGCGGCCTTTATCATCGGCATTACTGGGAATTGCCGGTGAAGGAGGGCAATGTGATCCTCATGGTCCCGGCTGACCTCGACCAGCAGCTCGATCTGCCGGGCCTGACCGCGCGGGCCGAGGCGCTGGCGCCGCAACTGGGCTACTCGTTGCAACCGCTGATCGGTGCGATTCGCCCGGCGTCCTGAGGCGCGTCACTGTGTCACTGGCGGAAAATCGATTCAGCCGCCAGTGTCGTCCACTTTCCGGGCCCGCCGTTACGTGGCCTGGCGCTGGTGTGTTTCATGAAAAAAATCTCCCGTGAATGGCGAATTCAGGTATAGTACGCGCCGGTCTTTCACCGGACCTCGTTTAAGGTGTGCAATTTCCCGAAGCCAGCTTCGGCTGCGCGTCCGCACTGCGGACTCTCCTTGACGTTCCTTTTTTTCTTCAATCGTTTTCGCAAATCCCCGCCGACAAAGCTGCCAGGGTGACCTTCGGGTCTTACAAGGCATGTGCAGCTTTGGAGCATGGGTCTTTGCGGATGCACTTAGAGGCAGACCCATGACCCAGGAAACCGGCGGCTTCGCCGCTCTCGAACTTCATCCGAGCATTGTTGCTGCAGTGCTGGCTACCGGCTACGAAGAGCCGTCCGCCATTCAGCAGCAATCGATCCCGATTATTCTCGCTGGTCACGACATGATCGGTCAGGCGCAGACCGGCACCGGTAAAACCGCTGCCTTCGCTCTGCCAATCCTGCACCGCATCGACCCGAGCAAGCGCGAGCCGCAAGCCCTGATCCTGGCGCCAACCCGTGAGTTGGCGCTGCAAGTAGCCACCGCTTTTGAAACCTACGCCAAGCAAATGCCGGGCGTAACCGTGGTGGCCGTATACGGTGGCGCCCCGATGGGCCCACAACTGAAAGCTATCCGTAACGGCGCGCAAATCGTCGTTGCTACCCCGGGCCGTCTCTGCGACCACCTGCGTCGCGACGAGAAAGTCCTGGCAACCGTCAACCACCTGGTGCTCGACGAAGCCGACGAAATGCTCAAGCTGGGCTTCATGGATGACCTCGAAGTGATCTTCAAGGCCATGCCGGAAAGCCGTCAGACCGTACTGTTCTCGGCCACTCTGCCTGCATCCATCCGTGCCATCGCCGAGCGCCACCTGCGCGAGCCGAAGCACGTCAAGATCCAGAGCAAGACCCAGACCGTTACCGCTATCGAACAAGCCCACCTGATGGTCCACGCCGACCAGAAGGTTTCTGCTGTCCTGCGTTTGCTGGAAGTGGAAGAGTTCGACGCGCTGATCGCCTTCGTGCGTACCAAGCAAGCCACCCTGGACCTGGCCAGCGCCCTCGAAGCCAAAGGCTACAAAGCCGCTGCGCTGAACGGTGACATTGCCCAGAACCAGCGTGAGCGCGTCATCGACTCGCTCAAAGATGGCCGCCTGGACATCGTCGTCGCTACCGACGTCGCTGCCCGTGGTCTGGACGTACCGCGCATCACTCACGTGTTCAACGTCGACATGCCGTACGACCCGGAGTCCTACGTTCACCGTATCGGCCGTACCGGCCGTGCCGGTCGCGAAGGCCGTGCGCTGCTGCTGGTTACCCCGCGCGAGCGTCGCATGCTGCAGGTGATCGAGCGTGTTACCGGTCAGAAGGTTGCTGAAGTTCGCCTGCCGAACGCCCAGGCCGTTCTCGATGCGCGCATCAAGAAGCTGACCAACAGCCTGGCGCCGCTGGTTGCTGACGCCGAGTCGACCCACGGTGATCTGCTTGACCGCCTGACCGCCGACATCGGTTGCAGCCCGCGTGCCCTGGCCGCTGCCCTGCTGCGCAAGGCTACCAACGGTCAGGCCCTGACCCTTGAAGCGGTCGAGAAAGAGCAGCCGCTGGTTCCGACCTACACTCCGCGTGAGCGCACTGGCGATCGTCCAGAGCGTGGCGAGCGTGAGCGTCGTGCACCCATGCCGCTGGGCGAAGGTCGTGCGCGTTGCCGTACCGCGCTGGGCGCGCGTGACGGTATCGCCGCCAAGAACCTGCTGGGCGCGATCCTCAACGAAGGCGGCCTGGCCCGCGAAGCGATCGGCCGCATCCAGGTGCGCGACAGCTTCAGCCTGGTCGAGCTGCCGGAGGAAGGTCTGGAGCGTCTGCTGACCAAGCTCAAGGACACTCGTGTTGCCGGCAAGCAGCTGAAGCTGCGCCGCTACCGCGAAGACTGATCCGCGAGCGATAAAAAAATCCCCGACTGGTTCGGGGATTTTTTTTGCCTGTACGAGGTGATGTGTTGGCTTGACCCGCGATCGGTCGCAATCCAGCGACAGGATCAATCGAACCGGTAAATATCCATCCCCAGCGCCCCCAGCGTAAACCCCTGATGGGCAATCCCGAATCGCCCGCCCGCACCCCGGGCGAAATACAGCGGCAACAGGTGCTCATCACTGGGATGATTGCGCACGGCAAACGGCGCCTGCTGGCGGTAGTCGTGCAAGGCGGGGGTGTCATCGGCTACCAGCTTGTCGATTATCCAGTCGCGAAACGCCAGGGCCCAGGGCTCGACGCTTTCGGGTCCAGCCTGCCAGTCGAGCTCGCGCAGGTTGTGGGTAATGCTCCCCGAGCCAATCAGCAGGATGTTGTCCTCGCGCAATTGCGCCAGCGCCTTGCCCACCTGCTCCTGCAGCTGCGGGCCCATCTGACTTGGTAGAGACACCTGTACTACGGGGATGTCGGCTGCCGGGTACATCAACGACAGCGGCACCCACACGCCATGATCAAACGGGCGCTTGGGGTCGAGGCGCGCGGCTAGCCCGGCATCGCCCAACAGGCCGATCAAGCGCTCGGCCAGTGCCGGCTCGCCAGGAGCGGGGTACTGAACGGCATACAGGGCGGCAGGAAAGCCACCGAAGTCATGCCAGGTTTCTGGTTGCGGGTGGCTGCTGACCCACAGCTCGCGGCTCTCCCAGTGCGCCGAGACCACCACAATGGCTTTGGGCCGCGGTAGCTCTGCGGCCAGGCGCGTCAGGGCCGGGCCGCTGGCACCGGGCTCGAGGGCGAGCATGGGCGAGCCGTGAGAAATAAACAGGCTGGGCAGCATGGAGAGGGTCCTGGCGGTTAAGATGGGTCCATCTTCCGGCAGATCATTGATCTGATTCCAATATAAGTTTTCGCATAATCTGATCGAATAATTCGAGGTATGCCATGCAGGCAGAGTTCTGGCACAAGCGTTGGGCAGACAACCAGATCGGCTTTCATCAGCGCCAGGTCAACGGCGACCTGCAACAGTACTGGCCCAGCCTGGGCCTGGCGCCCGGCAGCAAGGTGCTGGTGCCGTTGTGTGGCAAAAGCCTCGACCTGGCCTGGCTGGCCGGGCAGGGCCATCAGGTGCTCGGCATCGAGCTGTCCCAGCGGGCGGTGGAGGATTTCTTCAACGAACAGCGGTTGACGCCCGAAGTCGGCCAGCGGGGCGCGTTCAAGACCTATCGCAGTGGCAACCTGCAGCTGTGGTGTGGTGATTTCTTCGCCCTGAGCGCCGAAGATGTTGCCGACTGCACCGCGCTGTATGACCGGGCCGCAGTGATTGCCTTGCCGCCTGCGTTGCGCCAGCGCTATGCCGCGCTGCTCAGTGGCTATCTGGGGTCCGGGTGTCGGGGGCTGTTGATCACCATGGATTACGACCAGGCCCTGCTGCCGGGCCCGCCCTTTGCGGTGGTTGATGCCCAGGTGCGGCAACTGTTCGCTGACTGGCAGCCGCATGAGCTTGAGGCGCGGGATATTCTCGCCGAGAGCCCGAAGTTCGTTCAGGCCGGGGTGCCGATGCTATTTGAGCGGGTGTACCGCCTGCAGCGCTGAAATGCAAAAGGGCGACCGAAGTCGCCCTTTTTTATTGCTGCTACCGATCAGCCGCGACGGCGCAGGGCTTCGATGCGCTCTTCCAGCGGCGGGTGGCTCATCAGCAGGCCGGCCAGGCCCTGCTTGAGGCCGCCGTTGATGCCGAAGGCGTTGAGGGTGTCGGGCATGTGCACCGGCACACCTTGTTCCGAGCGCAGGCGCTGCAGGGCGCCGATCATCGCGTTGGTGCCGGCCAGGCGGGCGCCGGCTTCGTCGGCGCGGAACTCGCGTTTGCGCGAGAACCACATGACGATGATGCTGGCCAGGATGCCCAGTACCAGTTCGGCGACGATGGTCGCGATGTAGTAGGCGATACCCTGGCCTTCTTCGTTCTTGAAGATCACCTTGTCGACGAAGTTGCCGATGATGCGGGCAAAGAACATCACGAAGGTGTTGACCACGCCTTGCACCAGGGCAAGGGTGACCATGTCGCCGTTGGCCACGTGGCCGATCTCGTGAGCCAGTACGGCGCGCACTTCATCGGGCGAGAAGCGCTCGAGCAGGCCCTGGCTGACCGCTACCAGGGCGTCGTTGCGGTTCCAGCCGGTGGCGAAGGCGTTGGCCTCGTAGGCCGGAAAGATACCCACTTCGGGCATCTTGATGCCGGCTTCGCGGGACAGTTCCTCGACGGTCTGCAGCAGCCATTGTTCGTGGCGGGTGCGCGGTTGGCTGATGATCTGGGTGCCGGTGCTCATCTTCGCCATCCACTTGGAGATGAACAGCGAGATCAGCGAGCCGGCAAAACCGAACACCGCGCAGAAAATCAGCAGCTGGTCGAGTTTGAGGTCAACCCCGTTGGCCGCCATGAACCCGTTGAAGCCAAACAGGCTCAGGGTAATGCTGGCAATCAGCACAACCGCGAGGTTGGTGGCCACAAACAGTAAGATGCGCATCATGGTTGTTACGTTCTCCTGACGGATAAAAGTGTCACGTATGCGGGGTATATAAGGTGCGCGCTGCAGTGATTCAACCGGGCGACTATTTCAAACTGTGTACTTGCCTTTATTACAGACGAATTCCAGCAACCCGCACGCCAGAGCGGCGGGTGATGTAAGGGCTGAATGCTGGGTCTGAAAGGTCTGCGCCGAGGGCGGCGCAGACGTTTCCATATGCGCAGTAGGTTACTGCTGATATGTCTTCAGGAAGTTTCCGATGCGGCCAATGGCCTGCTCGAGGTCGTCGACCCGTGGCAGGGTCACGACGCGGAAGTGATCCGGCCACGGCCAGTTGAAGGCAGTGCCCTGGACGATCAGCAGCTTTTCCGACAGCAGCAGGTCGAGGACGAACTTCTCGTCGTTGTGGATCGGGCAGACTTTCGGGTCGATGCGCGGGAACGCATACAGCGCGCCCATCGGCTTGACGCAGCTGACCCCGGGGATGCTGTTGAGCAGCTCCCAGGTGCGGTTGCGCTGCTCAAGCAGGCGGCCTTGTGGCAGTACCAGGTCGTTGATGCTCTGGTAGCCGCCCAGGGCGGTCTGGATCGCGTGCTGGCTCGGCACGTTGGCACACAGGCGCATGTTGGCCAGCATGTCGATGCCTTCGATGTAGCTCATGGCGTGATGCTTGGGCCCGGAGATGGCCAGCCAGCCGGAGCGGAAGCCCGCCACCCGGTAGGACTTGGACAGGCCGTTGAAGGTCAGGCAGAGCAGGTCCGGGGCCAGCGAGGCGGTGCTGATGTGCACGGCTTCGTCGTAGAGGATCTTGTCGTAGATCTCGTCGGAGAACACCACCAGGTTGTGCTGGCGGGCCAGTTCGAGCATGCCCAGCAGCAGTTCGCGCGAGTACACCGCGCCGGTCGGGTTGTTCGGGTTGATGATCACCAGGGCCTTGGTGTTGGAGGTGATCTTGGCCTTGATGTCGTCCAGGTCCGGGAACCAGTCGGCCTGCTCGTCGCACAGGTAGTGCACCGGGTTACCGCCAGCCAGGCTCACCGCGGCGGTCCACAGCGGGTAGTCCGGGGCCGGGATCAGCACTTCGTCGCCATTGTTGAGCAGCGCCTGCATCGACATCACGATCAGCTCGGAGACGCCGTTGCCCAGGTAGATGTCTTCGATACCGACACCTTCGACCTGTTTTTGCTGGTAGTACTGCATCACCGCCTTGCGCGCGCTGAACAGGCCCTTGGAGTCGCTGTAACCCTGGGCGGTCGGCAGGTTGCGGATCACATCCTGGAGGATCTCGTCCGGCGCCTCGAAACCAAAGGGCGCCGGGTTGCCGATGTTCAGCTTGAGGATGCGATGGCCTTCCTCTTCCAGGCGTTTGGCGTGCTTGAGCACCGGGCCGCGAATGTCATAGCAGACATTGGCGAGCTTGTTCGATTTGCTGACCTGCATGATGTGATCCCGATTAGAAAAGATCGCCGCGCATTGCGCTGTGAAAACGTTTGAAATGCGTATGACGCGGGTGCCAGACTGATGTCTGATGAGGCGCAATAATATACGTGCCGCCCGCCCTGTGGAAAAGCCATGGCGCGGGGTTTTTGGACAGATGAGGCCTGATGATGGAAAAACTCGCGAAAACCCTTGAAGAATGGCGCGCCATGCTCGACCCCGAGCAGTACAACGTGTGCCGCCTGAAGGGCACCGAGCGGCCGTTCAGCGGCAAATACAACGGCACCAAGACCGACGGCGTCTACCATTGCATCTGCTGCAACGAGCCGCTGTTCGATTCGAGCAGCAAATTTGATTCCGGGTGCGGCTGGCCTAGCTTCTATGAGCCGATTGCCGACAGCGCGATGATCGAAATTCGCGATACCTCCCACGGCATGATTCGTACCGAAGTCACCTGCGCCAAGTGCGACGCCCACCTGGGCCACGTATTTCCCGACGGTCCGCCGCCGACCGGGCTACGCTACTGCATCAACTCGGTCTGCCTGGACCTGGTGCCACGCTGACAAAGGAGCAAGGTCATGGCCGACGCAATGCTGAAGATTCCCTGCATTACCCTGACCGGTGAGCAAAAAGCCCTGGCCGATTACCCGGCCAAGGCAGTGCTGGTGGTCAACACCGCCAGCCAGTGCGGATTTACCCCGCAATACAAGGGCCTGGAGCAGCTCTGGCAACGTTACCGCGAGCAGGGGCTGGTGGTGCTGGGCTTTCCCTGCAACCAGTTCGGCAAGCAGGAGCCGGGCGATGCGAGCGAGATTGCGCAGTTCTGCGAGCTCAAGTTTGGGGTCAGCTTCCCGTTGTTTCGCAAAATCGAAGTCAACGGCGCCGGAGCCCATCCGCTGTTTATCGAGCTGAAAAAGCGCGCCCCAGGGCTGTTCGGCTCCGAAGGCATCAAGTGGAACTTCACCAAGTTCCTGCTCGATCCGGCCACCGGCAAGGTCACCCGCTATGCTCCGAGCACCAAGCCGGACGCCTTGGCCGGTTCGATCGAGAAACTGCTCAGGTAGCCGTCAACGGCACCCAGTGATCGATCAGCGCCAGCAATTCCTCGCGGCGAAACGGCTTGGCCAGGTAGTCGCTCATCCCTGCGGCCCGGCAGCGCTCGCGCTCTTCGGGCATGGCGTTGGCGGTCAGGGCGACGATCGGCAGGTCTGGCCAGCGCCCGCTCTGGCGGATCCGCCGACTGGCTTCATAGCCGTCCATCACCGGCATGTTGCAGTCCATCAGCACCAGGTCGAAGGGTGACTGCTCCAGCTGTTCGAGGGCGTCGGCGCCATGGGCGGCGACGCTGACCTCACAGCCGAGCTTGGCCAGCATACCCTTGGCCACCAACTGGTTCACCGGGTTGTCCTCGACCAGCAGGATGCGTGCACGGCGTTCGCTGTGCGAGGCGCCGCCAAGTGGTGACTGGTTGATGTGGTCGGCGCCGTGCAGGGTGCGCCGCAGTGTCTGATACAGGGCGTTGCGGGCCAGCGGTCGGGCCTGCTGCTGCAAGGGCGCCAGGTGCGCGGCCTGTTCGCCGGGCAGGAAATTGCCATAGGCGGTAACCAGCAGGATTGGCGCACTGATCTGCGGACGCAAACTGAACAGGCAATCCAGGTCGTCGGTGATCAGCAGGTCCGGGGTCGCGTCCTTGAGTTGCTCTGGCGTGTCGTAGCGCTGGTAGTCCAGGCCCCAGCCGGGCAGCAGTGTCTGCAGCAGTTCGGCCAGGCCGCTGCTGGCATTGCTGATGGCCGCAACGCTGCCATGCAAAGGTTGCGCGGGCACCGCCGCGGTATGGCTGGGCAATGGCAGCTCGGCGCTGAACTGGCTGCCGAAGCCGGCTTCAGAACTGATGCTCAGGCGCCCTTGCATGGCTTCGCAGAGGTTATTGGTCAGCGCCAGGCCCAGGCCGGTACCGCCGTATTGGCGGGTGATACCGGCGCCGGCCTGGGTGAAGGGCTGAAAGATCCGTACCTGGGCTTCGCTGGGGATGCCGATGCCGGTGTCGCAGACATCCAGGCGAACGCCGCCGGCGTAGCTGCAAAGGCGCACATCGACACGACCAAAGCGAGTGAACTTCAAGGCGTTGGACAGCAGGTTGCTGACAATCTGCCGTACCCGTGTCGGGTCGCCGAGCACCATCGAGGGAAACTGCGGGTCGATCAGGCAGGTCAGCTCGACACTGGGCGCGGCGTTCTGCGACAGCAGGTTGGCGGTGTCTTCGACCAGCGCGCCGAGGTCGAAGGGAATGCGTTCAAGCTCCAGTTGCCCGGCATCGAACTTGGACAGGTCGAGAATATCGTTGAGCAGCTCGACCAGAACCTTGCCCGAGTCGTGGGCAATCGACAGCTGCTGGCGCTGCTCGGCATTGAGCGGGCTGTCCAGTGACAGCGCGATCATCCCCAGCAGGCCATTGAGCGGGGTGCGAATCTCGTGGCTCATGTTGGCCAGAAAGGCCGCGCGTGCCTGGGCCATGTCCAGGGCGCGGCGCCGGGCGTCTTCGAGTTCTTCGTTGGACTGGCTGAGGCGAGTGTTGCTGGCCTTGAGCTCGTTGGTGCGCGCCGAGACGATGTTCTCCAGCTCGTTGAGGTAGTCGGTCAGGCGGTTTTCGGCGTTGCGCCGCTGCTGGATCTCGGTGGCCATGCTGACGAACTGCTGGTTGGCGACCTTGACCAGCACGCCGATTTCGTCCTGCTCGTGGCCGGGTGGAAACGACAGTTTGGACTGCGCCGGGTTGCGCGAATCACTGTTGCTCAGGGCGCTGATCACCCGCACCAGCGGCTGGGTCAGCATGATGTAGAACAGGCCGAGAAGAATCCCGGTCAGGACCAGGCTGCGCACAAAGCCATTGAGCAGGGTGACTTCGGCGCGCTTGAGAAAGCGGCTGCCAAAGGCAAAGGTATCGACGTCCAGGTACAGGGTGCCGAGGTATTCGTCGGGCATATGGCTGAGAAACAGCTGGTCGCGAAACTGGCGCGATTCGCCGAAGAGGAAATCGCTGATCAGCCGGTAGCTGCTTTCCTGGCGTGGGCGCTGAACATCGGCGAGGACGGTGTCGTTGTTGTCGATCAGCCAGGCGCGGGTGATCGCCGGCGATTGCAGCAGGCCGCGGGTCAGTTCCTGGGCCAGTTCGGCATCGATGTTATAGGCGATGCGCGAAGCCGGGTTATGGCTGATTTGCAGCAGCGCCTGCATCTCGCGGTTGATGGAGGCGTCTTCACTGGCATAATCGATACCGATCTGGATGAGACTGAGCAATGTACCCAGGATGAAGCCGACCAGGACCGTCAGCCGGGCTTGCTTGTAGGACAGGCGATTGGTGAACTTGATATCCATGAGTCCCGAGCCAGTTTCACGTTCCGTGCGCTGCGCAAGCATAGCCGATCAGTCCCGGCTGCTGGCACGCCCTGTCACACATTCAGCTGTGCTTTTGTCCTTGCATCTGTCTTGAGGAATTCTTGTGGACTCACGTTTGAATGCTTTTCTGGAGCGCGCCGAAACCGTACTTGCGCGCCTTGAGCCCCTGTTGCCGGCGCCACGCCCGAGCATCGACTGGTCGCAATGCCTGGCTGCGCGCTGGCAGCGCGATGGCCGTAGCGGCTACCTGCTGCCGCTGCAGGTCAGCCTCGACATGCGCCTGTCCGACCTGATCGGCGTCGATCAGCAGCGCGAGCAACTGGGGCGCAACACCCGCCAGTTTCTCGATGGCATGCCGGCCAACCACGCATTGCTGTGGGGCTCGCGCGGTACCGGCAAGTCGTCGCTGGTGCGCGCACTGCTGGCCGAGCATGCCGAAGCCGGCCTGCGCCTGATCGAAATCGAGCGCGATCACCTGGCCGACCTGCCGCGGGTGGTCGAGCAACTGCAGAAACTGCCGCAACGCTTCGTGTTGTTTTGCGATGACCTCTCGTTCGAAGCCGGGGAGGGCGACTACCGGGTGCTCAAGAGCGTACTCGATGGCTCGCTCGAACAGGCGCCGGATAACGTGCTGCTGTATGCCACCTCGAACCGCCGCCACCTGGTGCCGGAAAAACAGAGCGACAACGAAAACTGGAAGATGGTTGACGGCGAGCTGCATCCCAACGAAGCGGTGGAGGACAAAATTGCCCTGTCTGACCGCTTCGGCCTGTGGCTGTCGTTCTACCCCTTCACCCAGGAGCATTTCCTCAACGTGGTCGAGCACTGGATCACCCAGCTGGCGCAGAGCGCTGGCCTGGCCTGGCGCCGCGACGAGGAGCTGGACATTCTCGCCGTGCGCTGGGCAACCGGTCGCGGCAACCGTAACGGCCGTTGTGCCTACCAGTTCGCCCGTTATTGGGTGGGACTGAAACTGTTGGAGCAAAAATCATGATCGACCTCAACGCTACCGGCGCCGGCCTCGAAGGCTACGGTCTGCTGGCGGCACAACTGGAAGCCCTGCTGGCCGATGAGCGTGACTTCATCGCCAACGCCGCGCAGTTTTCGGCGTTTCTCTACAGTCAGGTCGAAGACCTGAACTGGGCCGGCTTCTACCTCAACCGCAACGAGCAACTGCTGTTGGGGCCATTCCAGGGGCAGGTGGCCTGCGTGCGCATCCCGTTCGGGCGTGGTGTATGCGGCGCGGCTGCGGCCAGCCGGGAAACCCAGCGGGTGGAAGATGTGCACGCGTTTCCCGGGCACATTGCCTGCGACAGTGCATCGAACAGCGAGTTGGTGATTCCGCTGGTAAAGGATGGCCGATTGATTGGCGTGCTGGACCTCGACAGCCCTAAGCTTGCCCGTTTCAGTGAAGTGGATCAGGCGGGGCTGGAGCGTTTGGCGGGGATTTTCCTGCGACTGACCGATTGCTGACGAGCGCTTTGCACTCGATCGCTGGCAAGGCCAGCTCTCACAGGTCTTGTATGTAGCGAACCTTGTGGGAGCCGGCCTTGCCGGCGATTGGGTCAATTAGAACTCAGTCGTAGATGACCTTTTTCTTCCAGTCTTCGGTGGTATCGGTCTTCAGGCCTTCGGTCAGGGCGTTGGTTTCGTCCTCGGCCGGTTCCAGCTGGCTCAACACCTGGGCATTGGCGCGGGCCAGCAGCTTCTCCATGTATTCCAGTTGTTCGCGGTAAATCACCGGGTCAGGCTGCTTGCGCAGGTATTGCACGCCACGCTCGAAGGCCAGGCGCGCGTGCCCCGGCTGGTTCTGTTGCAGCGCCTGCTGGCCGAGGTTGTTGAAGAACTCGATGTGCAGCAGCACCAGGATGTGGCGAATTTCCTTGACCCAGTACTTGGCCTCGTTGGTCGGCAGGAAGCCTTCCTGGGCGGCGCGGGTGATCTGGTTGTGCATGCCTTCCAGCAAAAAACGCACATCCTTGGCCCGGGCTTCGGTCTGGATCGGCATCGGCGGGTTGTTCACCGGCAGTGCTTCACCTTTGGCAATCAGCCCTTCGAGTTCGGCGATCCGTGCGCGAATATCGCGGCTGTGCTTGTCCAGGGCCAACTGGCGCTGGTTGAGGTTGAGTTCCAGGCGGGTCAACAGCAACTTGAGGGCCGGGGTCATCAACTGGCCAGGAAAGGTTTCGGTGATTTCGCCACAACGGCGCAAACGTTCGGCCAGCTCGATCTTCAGCCGGGCACGCTCGAGCTTGTTGTTCTCGACCACGTTGTTCAGGTAGCCGATCACGATCAATAACGCGATCCCCGCTACTATAAGCAGGGTGATCAGAAGTGGTGTCACCGTTAACGCCTCATACAGGATGATTTACTGTTTGAGTGTAGTGGCTAAGCTTTTAGCCGGATAGAGCTGTTTGGCGGTTGCCCGGGGGCGATTGATGGCCTTTTGCTGGTAGATCGCCGTGGCTGCTGGGCCGAAGGCGGGTAGGGCGTCAGAAAATAATCGTCAAGCCTCAGGCGCGCGTTGCCCTGGCGCAAGGCTGCAAAGCGCCGGGAAGTCATTGATTTAAATAAATTTATACAGAGGGGTTGACGGCTTATCAAAGCATCCCTAGAATGCGCGCCACTTGCAGCGTAAAGCACACAGCGGAACGCGGCAGGGAGTGAATGTTGTAGCGTGTCCCCTTCGTCTAGTGGCCTAGGACACCGCCCTTTCACGGCGGTAACAGGGGTTCGAGTCCCCTAGGGGACGCCAATGCGGGAATAGCTCAGTTGGTAGAGCACGACCTTGCCAAGGTCGGGGTCGCGAGTTCGAGTCTCGTTTCCCGCTCCAGTTTACAAAGGCTTTGCTTAACGGCAGGGCTTGTAAAAACCCAGCGTCAGATCTTTATGGTTTGAGTTGGTAACTGAAGCATGCATTGCATGTTTCGGGCGTCGTCCCCTTCGTCTAGTGGCCTAGGACACCGCCCTTTCACGGCGGTAACAGGGGTTCGAGTCCCCTAGGGGACGCCATTTTTGCGGGAATAGCTCAGTTGGTAGAGCACGACCTTGCCAAGGTCGGGGTCGCGAGTTCGAGTCTCGTTTCCCGCTCCAAATATGGTGCTCCAGCGTTTGATAACGCTGTAGTGATGGAACAAGGGCGTCAGTGCTTGTTCTTGCCGGTCCGGCCGGTCGCTACAAATTTGCGGGAATAGCTCAGTTGGTAGAGCACGACCTTGCCAAGGTCGGGGTCGCGAGTTCGAGTCTCGTTTCCCGCTCCAAATAAAGAAACGCCGTTCGTTTGAACGGCGTTTTTTTTCGTCTCGATTTTATCCGCTGTCTGCGTGCGGCAGGGCTGTTGTCAGCCCTGCGCAGCTTCATCGCTTAATGCTTGCTGTCGTCGTCCGACATGCTCAGCAGCTGTTTTTCCTGGTTCCAGTCGAAGGGTTCATCATTCTGCTCGGCCTCGAAGCGGCGCTCTTCCAGTTCCTGGTACATGTCCAGTTCGTTCTCCGGCATGAAGTGCAGGCAGTCGCCGCCAAAGAACCACAGCAGGTCGCGCGGTACCAGGTGCGCGACCTGTGGATAACGCTGGATGACCTGGCACATCAGGTCCTGGCCAAGATAGGTGCTTTCCGGGTCGACGGGCAGTTGCAGCATCAGATCGTCGAAGCGCTCCAGAAACAACGCGTGGCTTTCTTCCGGCACCTGCTCGGCTTCGCCCAGGGCAACCAGGATGGTGCGCAGGTGGGTGAGCAGGGCGAGATGGTATTCCAGGCGATCGGTAGCCATGCAGGCAGTCCTCTTGAGCAAAAACGGGCGCGGGAGTATACGGCTCCCGGCGCCCGATGTCCCGGCCCTTAGCGAATCTTGCCGTCGGCCGGTAGCAGTTGCTCCTTGTCGAAGGCATCGACATCGATCACCCGCCGGCGTGCCGACTCAGCGGCATGCAGGCTTTGCGCCTCACTGGCTTGCAGCACGCCAGCGTGCAGCGCCGCGTCGATAGTCGACTCGCCTGGCGCAGGGTCAACCTGGCCACTCTTGACGGCCTGGTGCAGTTTTTTACGCAGCGGCGCGCCGGCGCTGAGTAAATCGCAGGCCTGTTGCAGGGCGGCAACCGGGTCGCCGTCCGCTTGCGGCCGATAACAACCGGCAAGCAGCTCCTCCAGCGCCGGGTCACCCTTGGCGCGGCCGATCAGTTCGGCAATCTCCGCGTCCAGTTCGTCGCTGGGCCCGGTATGCCGGCGGCCGAAGGGGAACACCACCAGGCGCAGGGCGCAACCGAGCAAGCGGTTGGGGAAGTTGTCGAGCAAGCGGTCCAGGGCTTTTTCGGCTTGGCCAAGGCTCTCCTCCAGGGCCCAACGCAGCAGCGGTTGCAGGTACTCGGGCGAATTCAGGTCGTGGTAACGCTTGAGCGCCGCCGAGCTGAGGTACAAATGACTGAGCACATCGCCCAGGCGCGCCGACAAACGCTCGCGACGCTTGAGTTCGCCGCCCAGGAGCATCATGCACAGGTCGGCGAGCAAGGCGAACGCCGCCGCCTGGCGATTGAGGGCGCGGAAGTAACCTTGGCTTAACGCGTCGCCCGGGACTTTCTCGAAATGGCCCAGGCCCAAGCCGAGCACCAAGGTACTGGCAGCGTTACCGACGGCAAAACCAATATGCTGCATCAGCAGGTGATCGAACTCCTTGAGCGCCTGGTCGTGGTCTTCGCGACTGGCCAGGGCCATTTCCTTGAGTACGAACGGATGGCAGCGAATCGCCCCCTGGCCGAAGATCATCAGGTTGCGCGAGAGGATGTTGGCGCCCTCGACGGTGATGAAGATCGGCGCGCCTTGCCAGTTGCGTCCCAGGTAGTTGTTCGGGCCCATGATGATGCCCTTGCCGCCGTGCACGTCCATGGCGTGCTGGATGCATTCGCGCCCGCGCTCGGTGAGGTGGTACTTGAGAATCGCCGACAGCACCGAGGGTTTTTCGCCCAGGTCCACGGCCTTGGCGGTGAGCAGTCGCGCACTGTCCATCAGGAAGGCGTTGCCGCCAATGCGCGCGAGGGATTCCTGGATACCTTCGAAGGCCGCCAGCGGCACGTTGAACTGCTCACGAATCTGCGCGTACTGGCCGGTCACCAGGCTGGTGTACTTGGCTGCACCAGTGCCCACGGCTGGCAAGGAAATCGAGCGGCCCACCGACAGGCAGTTCATCAGCATCATCCAGCCCTTGCCGAGCATGTCCTGGCCGCCGATGAGAAACTCCAGCGGCACGAACACATCCTTGCCGCTGTTGGGGCCGTTCATGAACGCCGCGCCCAGGGGCAGGTGACGCTTGCCGATTTCGACGCCGGGGGTGTCGGTGGGAATCAGCGCGAGACTAATGCCCAGTTCTTCTTTATCGCCCAGCAGGTGTTCGGGGTCGTAGGCCTTGAAGGCAAGGCCAAGCAGGGTCGCGACCGGTCCGAGGGTGATGTAGCGCTTTTCCCAGTTCAGGCGCAGGCCGATGACTTCCTCGCCTTGCCACTGGCCTTTGCAGATGATCCCGGTGTCGGGCATGGCGCCAGCATCGGAGCCGGCCAGCGGACCGGTGAGGGCGAAGCAGGGGATTTCGTCGCCGCGGGCCAGGCGCGGCAGGTAGTGATTGCGCTGCTCGTCGGTGCCGTAGTGCAGCAGCAGTTCGGCCGGGCCGAGGGAGTTGGGCACCATCACGGTGGAAGCAAGGTCGCCGCTGCGGGTCGCCAGCTTCATTGCCACCTGCGAGTGGGCGTAGGCCGAAAAGCCCTTGCCGCCGTACTCCTTGGGAATGATCAGGGCGAAGAAGCCGTGGCTCTTGATGTGCTCCCAGGCCGCGGGGGGCAAATCCAGGTCCTGGCCAATTTGCCAGTCGCTGACCATGGCGCAGAGTTCTTCGGTGGGGCCGTCGATAAAGGCTTGTTCTTCTTCAGTGAGTTCGGCCTTGGAGTAGCCGAGCAGGGTGTTCCAGTCCGGTCGGCCGCTGAACAGCTCGCCGTCCCACCACACGGTGCCGGCGTCGATGGCTTCGCGTTCGGTCTGCGACATTGGCGGCAAGGTGCGCTGGAACCAGCCGAACAGGGGCGCGGTGAGCACTTTGCGGCGCAGGTCGGGGAGCAGCAGGGGCGCGGCGACGGCGGCCAGCAGCAGCCAGAAAATCGTCAGCAGCCAGCCTGGGGCGTGGCTGAAAATGCCCATCGCCAGCAGGTACAGGGCAACGATGCCCAACGCCGGCAAGGCGGCGATGCGACGGTGGGCCAGGTAAGCCACGCCGATCACCAGGACCACTAACCACAACAGCAACATAGGAATTCCTCCGTGAAACATCGGGGCATTTCGCCATCCATCGAAGCTTAGACCGCATCGGCTAAACGGCTTGTCTGAACAGTGACAGGACATGACCTCAGGAGTTCGCCTGCACGCCAAACGATTGCCAGCGCGAGCGCCTGGAGTAGACTGGGCGACCAGCCAAATCATCAGGGAAACGACATGCTCAAGATCTGGGGCAGGAAGAATTCGTCGAATGTCAGGAAAGCACTGTGGTGCGCCGCAGAGCTTGGTCTTGAGTATGAGTCGATCGATGCCGGTGGCGCCTTCGGCCTGGTCAACGAGCCGCAGTACCGGGCGCTGAACCCCAACGGCCTGGTGCCGATGATCGAGGACGACGGCCTGGTGCTGTGGGAGTCCAATGCCATTGTGCGCTACCTGTCGGCGCAGTACGGCTGCGAGTCGGGCTGGTATGAGCAGAACGCACGCAAGCGTGCCGAGGCCGACAAGTGGATGGACTGGGTTACTTCCTCCCTGGCCACGCCGTTCCGGCCGTTGTTCTGGGGCATCCTGCGCACGCCTGCCGATCAGCAGGACTGGGTGGCAATCAATGCCGCACACAAGACCTGCGCGCAGTTGCTGTCGATTGCCGACCAGGCCCTGGCGCACCAGCCGTATTTGTCTGGCGACAAGCTGGGCATGGGCGATATCCCCCTGGGCTGCTTTGCCTACGCCTGGTTCGAGATGCCCATCGAGCGCCCCGAGATGCGCCACCTGCGCGCCTGGTATGAGCGCCTGCAAGAACGTCCGGCCTATCAGGCGGCGGTGATGACGGCGCTGACCTGATTGACGGTTACCGGGAAAGTGCGGTCAAGCTGATAGTTAATATCGATACACATGACTGTACTTGTCTGGTCTGCACAAGCACCATGCTCCTATTCACTGCGGCTGGCCTCGCCCGGCCGCGTCTAGAACCTTCCACACTGGTACGCGACCCGCTATGAGTTCTGCTCTGTCCATAAGGCAGCTAACCAAAACCTACGGCAACGGTTTCCAGGCCCTCAAGGGCATTGACCTGGATGTCGCCGAAGGTGACTTCTTCGCCTTGCTCGGCCCCAACGGCGCCGGCAAATCCACCACCATCGGCATCCTCTCGACCCTGGTCAACAAGACCAGCGGCAGCGTCAACATCTTTGGTCACGACCTCGATCGCCAGCCCGCCGCGCTCAAGCGCTGCATCGGCGTGGTGCCGCAGGAGTTCAACTTCAACCAGTTTGAAAAGACCTTCGACATTGTCGTCACCCAGGCCGGTTACTACGGTATCCCGGCCAAGGTCGCCAAGGAGCGGGCCGAGCAGTACCTGACCCAGTTGGGCCTGTGGGACAAGCGCGATGTGCCGTCGCGCTCGCTGTCGGGCGGCATGAAACGCCGCCTGATGATCGCCCGCGCGCTGATCCACGAGCCGCGCCTGCTGATCCTCGACGAGCCGACCGCGGGTGTGGATATCGAGCTGCGCCGGTCGATGTGGAGCTTTTTGACCGAGCTCAACCAGAAAGGCATCACCATCATCCTCACCACCCATTACCTGGAAGAGGCTGAGCAGTTGTGCCGTCACATCGGCATCATCGACCACGGCACCATCGTCGAGAACACCAGCATGCGCGCCTTGCTGAGCAAGCTGCATGTCGAGACCTTCCTGCTCGACCTCAAGCAGGACCTGCCCCAGGCGCCAAACCTGGTCGGCTATCCGTGCCGCTTGATCACCCCGCACACCCTGGAAGTGCAAGTTGACAAGGAAGTGGGCATTACTGCGCTGTTCGGCCAGCTGGCGCTGCAGAACATCGAGGTGCAGAGCCTGCGCAACAAGACCAATCGTCTCGAGGAGCTGTTCGTGTCCCTGGTTGAGAAAAACCTGGCAAAGGTGGCGGTATGAGTTCGGAACTGAGCGCCAACCTGGTCGCCCTCAATACCATCGTCTACCGCGAAGTACGCCGTTTTACCCGGATCTGGCCGCAGACCCTGCTGCCCCCGGCGATCACCATGGTTTTGTACTTCGTGATTTTCGGTAACCTGATCGGCCGGCAGATCGGCGACATGGGCGGCTTCACCTACATGGAGTACATCGTCCCGGGGCTGATCATGATGTCGGTGATCACCAACTCCTACGGCAACGTGGTCTCGAGCTTCTTCGGCAGCAAGTTCCAGCGCTCGATCGAGGAACTGATGGTGTCGCCGGTGTCGCCGCATACCATCCTCGTCGGCTACACCCTGGGCGGCGTGTTGCGCGGCTTGGCGGTAGGGGTGATCGTCACCTTGCTGTCGCTGTTCTTCACCGACCTGCAGGTTCATCACCTGGGCGTGACCATTGTCGTGGTGCTGCTGACGGCGACAATCTTCTCGCTGCTGGGCTTCATCAACGCCGTGTTCGCCCGCAACTTCGATGACATCTCGATCATCCCGACCTTCGTGTTGACGCCGCTGACCTACCTGGGCGGGGTGTTCTACTCGATTACCCTGTTGCCGCCGTTCTGGCAGACCGTGTCGATGGCCAACCCGGTATTGCACATGGTCAACTCGTTCCGCTACGGCATTCTCGGCGTGTCGGACATCCGCATCGGCGTCGCCATCAGCTTCATGCTGGTCGCCACGGCAGTGCTGTATATCGGCTGCGCGCGGTTACTGGTCAGTGGGCGAGGAATGCGCACCTGATTGTTTGACCTTGCGCCGGCGCCACTGCCTGCCGACCCACCAGCGCCAGTAGAGCATGGTCAGGCAGTAGGCGAGGGCGCCGAGCAGCACGCCACACACCACTGAGCCGAGCAGGAACGGCTGCCACAGGGTCGACAGCTGGTCGGTGATCCACTCGAAGGTCAGTTCTTCAGGCAGGGTGCGTGGTGGGATCTGCATCAGCCAGGCGCCCATCTGGTAGGTGCAGAAGAACACCGGCGGCATGGTGATCGGGTTGGTCAGCCACACCAGGCTGACCGCGATCGGCATGTTGCCGCGGACCATGATCGCCAGGCTTGCGGCCAGCAGCATTTGCATCGGAATCGGAATGAAAGCGGCGAACAGGCCGACAGCCATGGCGCGCGCAACCGAATGCCGGTTGAGGTGCCAGAGGTTGGGGTCGTGCAACAGCCGGCCGAGAAAGCGTAAGGATTTGTGTTCCCTGATGCTGGTCGGATCGGGCATGTAGCGTTTGAAGAGACGACGCGGCATGTGGGGTCTCGGCAATCTGAAGGGTGCCAGTATGCACGGATTCTAAAAGTGCCTTATTCAGACTTTGTGACAATTATTTAGCGAGCGGTTGCCGTCACTGATCTAAGCCTCAGGGGGTGGTTTACTTCTGGAGCTTCACGCTTATGCGCACAGGGATGTTGGCGCTTGCACTCGGGCTGCTCAGCCTCGGGTTCCTGCCGGCTTTGCCGCCCGTCTGGACACTTGTCCTGCTGGCAATTGCCGGGCTTTGCTGCCTGCCTACGCGGCTGTGGCCCGCCGGGCTGTTTCTGCTGGGCTTGAGCTGGGCCTGTGTCTCGGCGCAATGGGCGTTGGATGAGCGCCTGGCGGCGCAGTTCGATGGCCGTACCCTGTGGATAGAGGGCCGGGTTACTGGTTTGCCGGAGCAGGGTGCGCGCTCGGTGAGGTTCGAGTTGAGCGATGCCGAGTCGCGCCCGGGGGCAATTGCCAAGGCGCATGCAGCTCAGCTGGTTCGGCGGCCCGGCGGTCAATAGCAGTGAATACTGGCGTTTGGCAGTCAGCCTCAAGCGCCCCGCAGGTTTGCTCAATCCTCACGGCCCGGACCAGGAGGCCAACCTGTTGGCCCGGCGCATCGGCGCCACCGGCAGCGTCAAGGCCGGCGAGCGGCTGCTGCCGGCAACGGCGGCCTGGCGGGATGATCTGCGCCAGCGCTTGCTCAGCGTTGATGCCCAGGGCCGGGAGGCGGCGCTGGTGGCCTTGATACTCGGCGATGGCGGCGCTCTGGCGCGCCAGGACTGGCAAGCGCTGCAGGCCACCGGCACGGTGCACTTGCTGGTGATTTCCGGCCAGCATATTGGCCTGTTGGCCGGGCTGGTATACGCCTTGATTGCCGGGCTGGCGCGCCTGGGCTGGTGGCCGCAACGGCTACCCTGGCTGCCTTGGGCCTGTGCGCTGGCCTTTGCCGCAGCACTGGCCTATGGCTTGCTGGCCGGGTTTCAGGTGCCGGTGCAGCGCGCCTGCATGATGCTGGCCATGGTGCTGCTCTGGCGCCTGCGCTTTCGTCACCTGGGTGTCGGGCTGCCGTTGTTGCTGGCGCTCGATGCAGTGCTGCTGTGGGAACCATTGGCCAGCTTGCAGCCGGGCTTCTGGCTGTCGTTCATGGCCGTGGCCATTCTGATCTTCACCTTCAGCGGCCGCCTTGGCGCCTGGAACCCCTGGCTGGCCTGGAGTCGCGCCCAGTGGTTGATCGCCATCGGCTTGTTGCCGGTGCTGCTGGCGCAAGGTTTGCCGGTGAGCCTGACGGCGCCGCTGATCAATCTGCTGGCAGTGCCGTGGATCAGCCTTGCGGTGTTGCCAATGGCGTTGCTCGGCACTGTGTTGCTGCCGGTGCCGCTTCTGGGGGAAGGCTTGCTGTGGCTTGCCGGCGGCCTGCTCGACGGTTTGTTTCGCTTGCTGGCGCATGTGGCGGTTTGGCAACCGGCCTGGATCCCAGAACCATTGCCGTTCTGGGCCTGGTTGCTGGTGTGCCTGGGGGCATTGCTGGTGTTGTTGCCGCGTGGCATACCGATGCGGGTGCTGGGCTGGCCATTGTTGCTGTTGGCGGTGTTTGCGCCCCGGGAGCGCGTTCCGCAGGGGCAGGTAGAGGTCTGGCAGCTGGATGTCGGCCAGGGGCTGGCCTTTGTGCTGCGCACCCGGCACCACGCCATGTTGTATGACGCCGGCCCGGCCATGGGCGATTTCGATCTGGGCGAGCGGGTAGTGCTTCCCAGCTTGCGCAAGCTGGGGGTAAGCAAGCTCGACCTGATGTTGCTCAGCCACGCCGACGCCGATCACGCCGGGGGCGCCCGCGCCGTGCAGCGCGGGTTGCCGGTGCTGCGGGTGCAGGCTGGTGAGGCTGCGGCCTTGCCTGAAGTGCTGCAAGCGCAGCCGTGCAGCAGCGGCGAACGCTGGCAGTGGGACGGGGTGAATTTTTCACTGTGGCAGTGGCAGGATGCTGGCGACAGCAACCAGGATTCCTGTGTGCTGCTGGTCGAGGCAAACGGCGAAAAACTGCTGCTCACCGGCGATCTCGATGCCCGTGGCGAACGGGCCTGGGCGCGGGGCTGGCAGGCGACCACGGTCGACTGGCTGCAATCGCCCCATCACGGCAGTCGCAGCTCCTCCAGCGAGGCCTTGTTAAAGGCTACTACCCCGCGCGGCGTGCTGATTTCGCGCGGGCGCTACAACGCCTTCGGGCATCCGCACCCGGAGGTCATGGCGCGCTATCGGACGCATGGTATCCAGGCCTATGACAATGTCGACCACGGTGCCTTGCGCCTGCGCCTGGGTGTGTTCGGCGAGCCTGAGGGGTTGCGTGCCCAGCGGCGTTTCTGGCGTGAACCGAGATGACGACCTTCGGCAGATGAGCCCCCTGGGGTCCTATGGTAAAGTGGCGGACTTTTTCGAGGGGATGCTTACTGTGTGGGAATTGGTCAAGTCCGGTGGCTGGATGATGCTGCCGATCATTCTGAGTTCCATCGCTGCCATGGCGATCGTCGCCGAGCGTCTCTGGACCTTGCGCGCCAGCCGGGTCACGCCACCGCACCTGCTGGGCCAGGTGTGGATGTGGATCAAGGACAAACAGCTCACCAGTGACAAGCTCAAGGCCCTGCGCGCCGATTCGCCGCTGGGCGAGATCCTTGCCGCAGGCCTGGCCAACTCGCGCCATGGCCGCGAAATCATGAAGGAATGCATCGAAGAGGCCGCAGCGCGTGTCATTCACGAGCTGGAGCGCTACATCAACGCCCTGGGCACCATCGCCGCCATGGCGCCGCTGCTGGGCTTGCTCGGCACCGTGCTGGGCATGATCGACATCTTCAGCGCCTTCATGGGTACCGGCATGACCACCAATGCCGCAGTGCTCGCCGGCGGTATCTCCAAGGCACTGATCACCACCGCGGCCGGCCTGATGGTCGGTATTCCATCGGTGTTCTTCCACCGTTTCCTGCAGCGTCGTATCGACGAGCTGGTGGTCGGTATGGAGCAGGAAGCGATCAAGCTGGTCGAAGTGGTGCAGGGCGACCGTGATGTCGACCTGGCCGAGGGCAAGGCGTGAAATTCCGGCGCAAGCCACGGGAGACCGTGGACATCAACCTGGCCTCGCTGATCGACGTGGTGTTCATCCTGCTGCTGTTTTTCGTGGTCACCACCACCTTCACTCGCGAAACCCAGTTGCGTGTCGAGCTGCCGGAGTCGGTCAGCGGCGCGCCGGCACCGGATTCGGAGCTCAAGCAACTGGACATCACCATCAGCGCCGACGGCGTCTATTCGGTGAACAACCACCTGTTGCCCAAGAGCGACCTGGCGACCCTCATTGAAGCCCTGCAGCAGGAATCCGCAGGGGACACCAAACTGCCGTTGTCGATCAGCGCCGACGGCAAGACCCCGCACCAGGCGGTGGTGACTGCCATGGATGCGGCCGGCAAGCTCGGTTTCAGCCAGTTGCGCATGACCACGGTCGAGGCGACTCAGGGGACGCCCTGATGGCCTTTGCCGATCGTCTGCTCGATGCCTGGTACGCCGGGCATCCGGCCCTGGCGCTGCTGCGTCCGCTCGAAGCCCTCTATCGTCGCGTGGTGCTGGGCAAGCGCGCGCGCTTTCTCAGTGGCGAGAGCCCCAGCTACCGCGCGCCGGTGCCGGTCATCGTGGTGGGCAACATCACCGTCGGCGGCACCGGCAAGACACCGATGATCCTCTGGTTGATCGAGCATTGCCGCCAGCAGGGCCTGCGTGTCGGCGTGGTCAGCCGTGGCTATGGCGCCAGGCCGCCACAGTTGCCGTGGCGCGTGCGTGCCGAGCAAAGCGCGGCTGAGGCGGGTGATGAACCTTTGCTGATCGTCCAGCGCAGCGGCGTGCCGCTGATGATCGACCCGGACCGTTCGCGTGCGGTTCAGGCATTGCTGGCCAGCGAGCCGCTGGACCTGATCCTGTGTGACGACGGCATGCAACATTACCGCCTGGCCCGCGACCTGGAGCTGGTGTTGATCGATGCCGCCCGTGGCCTGGGTAACCGCCGCTGCCTGCCGGCCGGCCCCCTGCGCGAGCCGGTGGAACGCCTGCAGGACGTCGACGCGGTGCTTTACAACGGCGCCACGACCGACCGCGAAGACGGTTTTGCCTTTGCCCTGCAACCTACTGCACTGGTCAACCTGCGCAGTGGCGAGCGCCGTGGCCTCGACTTCTTTGAGCCAGGCCAGGCCGTGCACGCGGTGGCCGGCATTGGCAACCCGCAACGTTTCTTCAATACCTTGCAGGGGCTAAACTGGCGACCTGTGCCACACCCTTTTGCCGATCATGCCCAATACAGCGCCCAGGCCCTGAGCTTCAGCCCTGCGCTGCCCCTGGTCATGACCGAGAAGGACGCGGTCAAATGCCGCGCCTTCGCTGCCGACGACTGGTGGTACCTTGCGGTCGATGCTGTGCCTTCGCCGGCCTTCAAGGCCTGGTTCGACACACAGCTTGCACGCTTGCTGCCCGGGTCGCGGCCCTCCTGATTCGTTTCTTTTTCCGGCCACTGGCCTGAGGAATTTCCATGGACACCAAACTGCTCGATATCCTTGCCTGCCCGATCTGCAAGGGCCCGCTCAAGCTCAGCGCCGACAAGACCGAGCTGATCAGCAAGGGCGCGGGTCTGGCCTATCCGATCCGCGACGGTATCCCGGTGATGCTCGAAAGCGAAGCCCGTACCCTGACCGATGACGAGCGTCTGGACAAATGAGCCTGGCCTTTACCGTTGTGATTCCGGCGCGGCTGCGCTCCACGCGCTTGCCCGGCAAGCCGTTGCTGCCGATTGCCGGCAAGCCGATGATCCAGCACGTCTGGGAACAGGCTCGCAAAAGCAGCGCCAACCGTGTGGTAATCGCCACCGACGACGCGGATATCTTCAAGGCCTGCGAGGCCTTTGGCGCTGAAGTGCTGATGACCCGCGAAGACCATGACTCCGGTACCGACCGTTTGGCTGAAGTCGCCGCCAAGCTGGGCCTGGCTGCCGATGCCATCGTGGTCAACGTGCAGGGTGACGAGCCGCTGATTCCGCCGGTGATCATCGATCAGGTGGCGGCCAACCTGGCGGCCCATCCCGAGGCCGGCATCGCCACCCTGGCCGAGCCGATCAGTGACGTCGAAGCGCTGTTCAATCCCAATGCGGTCAAGGTGGTCAGCGATTGCAATGGCCTGGCCCTGACGTTCAGCCGCGCACCGTTGCCCTGGGCGCGGGATGCCTTTGCCCAGAACCGTGAGCAGATGCCGCAAGGCGTGCCGTACCGTCGCCACATCGGCATGTACGCCTATCGCGCCGGCTTCTTGCAGGACTTCGTCGCCTGGGGCCCGTGCTGGCTGGAGAAGACCGAATCGCTGGAGCAGTTGCGGGCGCTCTGGCATGGCGTGCGTATTCACGTTGCCGATGCCATCGATGCGCCGCCCGTGGGCGTCGATACCCCTGAAGACCTGGAGCGCGTACGGCGCTTGCTGGAGGCCTGATGCGGGTTTTGTTCGTGTGCCTGGGCAATATCTGCCGCTCGCCTACCGCCGAAGGCGTGCTGCGTCAGCAATTGCGCGCCGAAGGCCTGGCCGAACTGGTCGAAGTGGCGTCGGCTGGCACTGGCGACTGGCATGTCGGCAAGCAGCCTGATGCGCGCACCTGCCGCACCGCGCGCATTCGTGGCTATGACTTGTCGCAGCAGCGTGCGCAGCAAATCAAGGCCGCGCACTTCAATGACTACGACCTGATCCTGGCTATGGACAAGAGCAATCTTGGCCATCTGCAGGGCATGCGCCCGGCCACGGCCAAAGCCGAGCTGGACCTGTTCCTACGCCGCTATGACGGCGCGCTGGATGAGGTGCCGGATCCTTACTACGGCGCCGAGGAGGATTTCGAACAGGTCCTCGACCTGATCGAAATCGCCTGCAGCCGTTTGGTCACCGAACTCAAGGGTCGTCTATGAGCGGGCAGTGGCAGCAACAAGTTTCGCTCAAGCCATTTAACACCTTCGGTATCGACGTTAAGGCCCAGTTTTTCACTGAAGCCCACAACGACGAAGAGGCTCGTCAGGCCTTGGCCCAGGCGGCTGATCAGGGAGTACCGGTGCTGGTGGTGGGAGGCGGTAGCAACTTGTTGCTGACTGCCGATATCCAGGCGCTGGTGCTGCGCATGGCCAGCCGTGGCCTGCGCATCTTGTCTGACGATGGTGAGCGGGTGGTGGTCGAGGCCGAAGCTGGCGAACCCTGGCACCCGTTTGTGCAATGGAGTCTGGCCCAAGGCCTGGCCGGGCTTGAGAACCTCAGCCTGATTCCGGGCACGGTCGGCGCCGCGCCGATGCAGAACATTGGCGCCTATGGCGTCGAGATCAAGGACGTGTTCGCCGGGCTCACCGCACTGGATCGCCAGACGGGCAAGCTGCGCGACTTCAGCCTGCAAGAGTGCGCCTTCGCCTACCGCGACAGCCTGTTCAAGCGCAATCCTGGGCGCTGGTTGATCCTGCGGGTGCGCTTTGCCTTGAGCCGGTTCATGCATGCCCACCTGGATTACGGTCCGGTGCGCCAGCGCCTGAACGAGCAAGGCATCAGCCAGCCGACTGCGCAAAATGTCAGTGATGCGATTTGCAGCATCCGCCGGGAAAAACTGCCTGACCCGGTCGAGCTGGGCAATGCCGGAAGTTTCTTCAAGAACCCGGTGGTGGCAGCTGTGCTGGCCGACAAGATCCGTTTGCAGTATCCGGGGCTGGTGGCTTATCCACAGGCTGATGGCCAGTTCAAGCTGGCTGCCGGCTGGCTGATCGAACAGGCGGGCTGGAAGGGCCATCGCGAAGGCGATGCCGGGGTGCACCGATTGCAGTCGCTGGTGCTGGTCAACTATGGCCAGGCCACCGGTGTGCAGTTGCATCAGCTGGCGCAGAAGATCCAGGCCGATATCCTCGAGCGTTTCGGGGTTGAGCTGGAGATGGAGCCAAACCTTTATTAACCGCTCCCAACGGCAATAAAAAAGCCCCGCCAGTTACCTGGCGGGGCTTTTTTTCAGCCTGGAAGATCAGACGAGCGGTTTGTGCTCTTCTTTTTCTTCAACCACTTCTTCAGCCGGTGCAGCAGGCGCCTCTTCAGCGACTACAGCAGCGCTGGCTTCGGCGGCGGCCACTGCAGCAGCGGCTGCGGCAGCTTCGGCTTCACGCTTGCGACGGCGTACTTCACGTGGGTCGTTCGGTGCGCGACCGTTGCTGGTCAGAGCACTGGCAGGAGCTTCAACCGCTGGCTCTTCAACCGCTGCAGGCTCGGCAACTACTGGCGCAGGCGCTTCGACCACTTCAGCAACGACTACCGGCTCGGCCACTACAGGTGTCTGGACTTCAGGCGCTGGCTCGACCGCAGCAACCGGCTCGACCACTTCAGCCGGGGCAGCAACAGGGGCTTCGATAACCGGCGCGATGCTGGTTTCTACGGCTTCTGCTGCTTCGACCGGGGCAGTGAAGGGCTGTTCGACAACCGGCGCGGCAGCGACTTCAGCGACCTGGGCAGTTTCTACCACTTCGGTTGCTTCAGTTGCTTGAACCACTTCGGCGACTTCAGCCGCTTCAACGACTGGCTGAGTTGCTTCGACGACGGTTTCGCTGGCCGCGACTTCAACAACCGCCTGCTCTTCGACAGTAGCGGTGGCGCGTTCAGCCTGCTGGTTGGCTTGGGCTTCGGCAGCGGCGCTGATGTTGCTGGTGGCAACAGCGGCGGTCACGGCCAGGCCTGCGGCCAGTTCAGCACCCAGTTCGCTGGCTTGAGGCTGCTCGTCGCTGCCGTCTTCCGAACCTTCTACCAGGTTACCGTTGGCATCGCGTTGACGCTCACGACGGTTGCTGCGACGACGCTGGCCACGGGAGCGGCGGCGAGGGCGTTCGCCTTCGGTACCTTCCTGGTTGTCATCCTGCAGCAGCTCTTCGTTCGGCAGTTGCTCTTCAGCAGCGTCGGCAGCCTGTTCGGCCGGGCGCGGCTGGCGTTCTTCACGCGGTGGGCGCGGAGCGCGCTCTTCGCGTGGGTCACGCTCTTCACGCGGTGCACGTTCTTCGCGCGGTGCGCGCTCTTCACGTGGGGCGCGTTCTTCGCGTGGAGCACGTTCTTCGCGTGGAGCACGTTCTTCACGAGGCTGGCGCTCTTCACGTGGGGCGCGCTCAGGGCGTTCTTCACGGACCGCAGGGGTAGCGGCGTCCAGCGGCTCGCGCAGTTCGCGGACCGGACGCTCTTCACGGGAGCGGCGCTCTTCACGTGGGGCGCGAGCTTGACGCTCTTCGCGCGGCTGGCGTGGTGCACGTTCTTCGCGGGCCGGTGCTTCTTCGCGGGCTTCGCGAGGCTGACGCTCTTCACGCGGGGCGCGCTCGGCACGCTCTTCACGCGGCTTGCGGTCTTCGTCGCGACGGCCGTTGCGGTTGCGGCTCTGCTGGCGACCGTTGCGGCGCTCTTCGTTGCGCTGCGGGCGTTCGGTGGCGGGCTTCTCGGCAACCACAGGGGCGGCGGCAGGCTCGTCCTTGCCGGCGAACAGGCTGACCAGCGACTTCACCAGGCCTTTGAACAGGCTTGGCTCAGGAGCGTGGACTGGAGCAGCCACTGGCGCGGCAGCTTCGGCAGGTACTGGAGCGTTGGCGCGGGCCGGAGCGGTCTTGACCGCAGCTTCCTGGCGCACCAGGGTGCGGGTAGCGGCAGTCGGCTGGACTTCTTCGGTCTCGGCGGCGGCGATTTCGTAGCTGGACTGGCTGCTCAGGGCTTCCGGGCTGTCGTCGCGCAGGCGCTGGACTTCGAAATGCGGGGTTTCCAGGTGGTCGTTCGGCAGGATGACGATACGCGCCCGGGTGCGCAGCTCGATCTTGGTGATCGAATTGCGTTTCTCGTTGAGCAGGAAGGCGGCAACCGGAATCGGCACTTGCGCGCGGACTTCGGCGGTGCGGTCTTTCAGGGCTTCTTCTTCGATCAGGCGCAGGATGGCCAGCGACAGCGATTCGACGTCACGGATGATGCCGGTGCCGCTGCAGCGTGGGCAGACGATGCCGCTGCTTTCGCCCAGCGAAGGACGCAGGCGCTGACGGGACATTTCCAGCAGACCGAAGCGCGAGATGCGCCCAACCTGTACGCGGGCACGGTCGGCTTCCAGGCATTCGCGGACTTTTTCTTCCACGGCGCGCTGGTTCTTGGCCGGGGTCATGTCGATGAAGTCGATCACGATCAGGCCGCCGATATCACGCAGGCGCAGCTGGCGGGCGATTTCCTCAGCCGCTTCCAGGTTGGTCTGCAGGGCGGTTTCCTCGATGTCGCTGCCTTTGGTGGCGCGCGCCGAGTTGATGTCGATGGAGACCAGGGCCTCGGTCGGGTCGATAACGATCGAGCCGCCGGACGGCAGGTCGACGACGCGCTGGAAGGCGGTCTCGATCTGGCTTTCGATCTGGAAGCGGTTGAACAGCGGCACGCTGTCTTCATACAGCTTGATCTTGCTGGCGTACTGCGGCATGACCTGGCGGATGAAGGTCAGGGCTTCTTCCTGGGCGTCGATGCTGTCGATCAGTACTTCGCCGATGTCCTGACGCAGGTAGTCACGGATGGCGCGGATGATGACGTTGCTTTCCTGGTAGATCAGGAATGGCGCGGCGCGGTCCTGGGAAGCTTCCTTGATCGCGGTCCACAGCTGCAGCAGGTAGTCGAGGTCCCACTGCATTTCTTCGCTGCTGCGGCCAAGGCCGGCAGTGCGCACGATCAGGCCCATGTCGGCAGGGGCGACCAGGCCGTTGAGGGCTTCGCGCAGTTCGTTGCGCTCTTCGCCTTCGATACGACGGGAGATGCCGCCGGCACGCGGGTTGTTCGGCATCAGCACCAGGTAGCGACCGGCCAGGCTGATGAAGGTGGTCAGGGCGGCGCCCTTGTTGCCGCGCTCTTCTTTCTCGACCTGGACGATGACTTCCTGGCCTTCGCTGAGCACTTCCTTGATGTTCACCCGGCCTTCGGGCGACTTCTTGAAGTATTCGCGGGAGATTTCCTTCAGCGGCAGGAAGCCGTGACGCTCGGAGCCGAAGTCGACGAAAGCGGCTTCCAGGCTAGGTTCGATCCGGGTGATCCGGCCTTTGTAGATGTTGGCCTTCTTCTGCTCACGCGCGCCGGACTCGATGTCCAGGTCGTAGAGACGTTGGCCGTCCACCAGAGCTACACGCAACTCTTCGGGTTGAGTCGCGTTAATCAGCATTCTTTTCATGTAATACCGTCGGTTTCCGGGCTGCCGGAAACGGCGTTCGGCACACACGACTTCTCACGGTCGGTGTCAGGTGCGCAAGGGGTGGCGGGCCACCCCCGTGTCCAGCAACTTTCGAGTCCGACTGGTCACCCAGTACTGCCGAAGTCGCGACGACGCGTCCTGCTTGCTGTGGTGTCAAATGCACTCAGTCAGGAGGAGGAATCAGCCTTCGGCCGTGGACGCCCGTGGGGCATCTTGATCAAGACCGGGTCCGGTCGCCTGGCCAATAGGCCGGTGGACTGGACGCAGTACTACACGGTCCGACGGTTGTGCATCTCCACCCTACACGTATCCCTGATAATTCGGGTGCTGCCGCGCGCTGAATCCGCAACGGGTTGCATTTTCGCCAGCTCCATACGGGAGCCCGCGCCTTTTATGTCCAAGGCTGGTATTTCCGAAGCCGTCGCCATGACTGCGTGAAATTGACGGCACTGACAGAGTGGCAGCGAAAAAAACGTGGGGGAGGGTGAAATACCGCTCTTGTAGTTTTTTATCGGTCTTCTCTGCACGGCGCTGGTGGCGATTCCAGGCATTTCTGTAAACTGGCGAAAGCCCCGTCGGACGGCCTCGCGTCCTCGAGAATTGCGTCGGTCAGGGCCGGCTGAAAGCCGTGAGTCCGCTGGCCAGCCGCTTTTGGCGGCGTTCGCGACTATAGCAGCAATCATTAAGTGCTTCAAATCCATAAAAAATTGTTATGATTGGCAAATGACGACTACTGCCCCTCCGACCTCCGGCGTCCAGCTGATCGAGGTCGCGCCGGAACTTGCCGGCCAACGAATCGATAATTTCCTCGTAACGAAGCTCAAGGGTGTTCCCAAGACCTTGATTTACCGCATTTTGCGTAAAGGCGAAGTGCGCGTGAACAAGGGCCGGATCAAGCCCGAGTACAAGCTGCAGGCGGGCGACATCGTGCGCGTGCCGCCCGTTCGTCTGCCCGAGCGCGACGAGCCGGTACCGGTGGCTCAGGGCTTGCTTCAGCGCCTTGAGGCGGCGATTGTCTATGAAGACAAGGCCCTGATTGTGCTCAACAAGCCGGCCGGCATCGCCGTACACGGTGGCAGCGGCCTGAATTTCGGCGTGATCGAAGCCTTTCGTCAGATGCGCCCGGACGCCAAGGAGCTGGAGCTGGTCCATCGCCTTGATCGCGACACCTCGGGCCTGTTGATGATTGCCAAGAAACGCAGCATGTTGCGCCATTTGCACGCTGCCCTTCGCGGCGACGGTGTCGACAAGCGCTACATGGCCCTGGTCCGCGGTCATTGGGCCACCGCCAAGAAGCAGGTCAATGCGCCGTTGCTCAAGAGCAACCTGCGCTCCGGCGAGCGCATGGTCGAGGTCAATGACGAAGGCAAGGAAGCGCTGACGATCTTCCGCGTGCTGCGCCGTTTTGGCGAATTTGCCACCATTGTCGAGGCGCGGCCGATCACCGGTCGTACCCACCAGATCCGCGTACATGCCCTGCATGCCGGGCATTGCATTGCTGGCGACAGCAAGTATGGCGATGAAGATTTCACCCGTGAGATCCGTGATCTGGGTGGCAAGCGCCTGTTCCTGCATGCCTACGCCCTGACCGTGCCGCTGCCCGATGGTGGCGAGCTCAAGCTCGAAGCGCCGGTAGACGAAATGTGGGCCAAGACCGTGGAGCGCCTGGGTGCAGCGTAATTACGACCTGCTGATCTTCGACTGGGACGGTACCCTCGCCGACTCCATTGGCCGTATCGTCGAGGCCATGCACCTGGCCGCCGGTCGCGCCGGCTATGCCATCTGCGCGGATGACGCGGTCAAAGGTATCATTGGCCTGGCGTTGCCCGAGGCCATCAGCGTGTTGTATCCGCAGCTGGATGCCGAGCAGATCGTGCAGTTTCGCCAGCACTATGCCGACGTCTACATGGCCCTGGATGACCAGCCTTCGCCGCTGTTCGAGGGCGTGGTCGAGTCGCTGGAGGCCTTTCGGGCCGAGGGCTATCGCCTGGCGGTGGCGACCGGCAAGGCCCGGCGGGGGCTTGATCGGGTGTTACGCGCCAATGGTTGGGAAGATTACTTCGATATCACCCGTGCAGCCGACGAAAGCCGCGGCAAGCCGCACCCGCAGATGCTTGAGGAGATTCTTGCCCATTGCCAGGTCGAACCGCAGCGTGCATTGATGGTCGGAGATTCTTCCTTCGACTTGTTGATGGCCAGCAATGCCGGCATGCATTCGGTGGCGGTGGGTTACGGCGCCATGTCGCTTGAGGCCTTGAGTGCCTTCGGGCCACAGGTGTGTATCGATCATTTTTCACAGTTGCAGGCCTGGCTTCGCTGCACGCCTGCAGCAGTACATTCCAGGGTAGGTGAGCATGGCTGACGAGTGGAAGGCGCCCAGCGCCGAAAGTAACGACAGCAACGAAGAACAGAAGAGCTGGAAGCTGCTGGAGAAAACCCTCCTGGCCGGTGTTCAGGAGCAGCGTCGGGCGCGGCGCTGGGGGATCTTTTTCAAGCTGCTGACCTTTGTTTACCTGTTCGGCATTTTTGCCCTGTTCACGCCTTTGATGAACATGGACAAGGCGGCCTCGCGCAGCGTCAGCCATACCGCGCTGGTCGAGGTGCGCGGCATGATCGCCGACCAGGAGCCGGCCAGTGCCGACAATATCGTCAGCGGCCTGCGCGAAGCGTTCAAGGACCCGAAAACCAAGGCGGTGATCCTGCGTATCAACAGCCCGGGCGGCAGTCCGGTGCAGTCAGGTTACATCTACGATGAAATCCGCCGCCTGCGTGCCGAATACCCGACGATCAAGCTGTATGCGGTGATCAGCGATCTCGGCGCTTCCGGCGCTTACTACATCGCCAGTGCCGCTGATCAGATCTACGCCGACAAGGCCAGCCTGGTGGGCTCCATCGGTGTAACGGCGGCCGGTTACGGTTTTGTCGGCACCATGGAAAAGCTCGGCGTCGAGCGTCGTACCTATACCGCGGGTGAGCACAAGGCCTTCCTTGATCCGTTCCAGCCGCAAAAGCCTGAAGAGACGGCGTTCTGGCAGGGCGTGCTGGAAACCACCCACAAGCAGTTCATTGCCAGTGTCAAGCAGGGTCGTGGCGGGCGCCTCAAGGACAAGGAGCACCCTGAGCTGTTCAGTGGTCTGATCTGGTCGGGCGAGCAAGCCCTCTCCCTGGGCCTGGTGGATGGCCTGGGCAGCGCCGGTTACGTGGCGCGCGAGGTGGTAGGGGAGAAGGAGCTGGTTGACTTTACCGTCGAGGAGTCGCCGTTCGATCGCTTCTCCAAGCGCCTGGGGGCCAGTGTGGCCGAGTACCTGGCGATGTGGATGGGCTTTCAGGGGCCATCGCTGCGTTGATTGCCTGGTGCATTGAAAAAGCCGACCTTCGAGGTCGGCTTTTTTGTGCGCGTCAGGGCAGGCTGACGCCTTCGGCCAGCAGCATGTCTACCAGGCGGATCAGTGGCAGGCCGATCAGGCTGGTGGCATCCACGCCGTGGGTGCTCTGGAACAGGCTGACGCCCAGGCCTTCGGCCTTGAAGCTGCCGGCGCAGTCGTAGGGCTGTTCGGCGCGCAGGTAGCGCTCGATGCGTGGCAGGTCCAGTTCGCGCATGTTTACCGTGAACGGCACGCAGTCGACCTGGCAGTGGCCGGTGGCGCTGTTGAGCAGCGCCAGGCCGGTGAGAAAGGTCACATGGTTGCCGCTGGCTGCCAGCAGTTGCTCGCAGGCGCGCTCGAAGGTGTGCGGCTTGCCGAGGATCTGCTCGCCGAGCACCGCGACCTGGTCGGAGCCGATGATCAGTTGCCCGGGATGGCTGCCGGCCAGGGCCTGGGCTTTCTCCCGGGCCAGGCGCTTGACCAGCTCAAGGGCGGGCTCTTCGTCCAGCCGATGTTCGTCGATATCCGGCGAGGCCCAGCTGAATGGCAGGCGCAGGCGTTCGAGCAGTTCGCGCCGATAGGGTGAGCTGGAAGCCAGTAATAAAGGCAGCATGATAGACTCCTGAACAGGTGAAACGATTCTAACATGCTGAACGGAGCCGAATTTCCTTTGACAGGGGCGGGGGTCATCCCTAGAATGCTGCGCCTATGTTGAATGACCCGATTCCACCTCACGTTGACCCGCGCAAATTGGCCGATCGTGGTGTTTCCCTCGAAGGAACACTGCAGCTCGCCGATTTGGAGAGACTCTGCGACCCGCTTTCCGACACTGTCGGTACGGTGCAGGCTAAATTCGATTTTGAGCGCGACGAGCAGAAGGCTGTGGTTATCCACACCGACCTGCGCGTCGAGGTCAAGATGGTTTGCCAGCGTTGTCTTGAGCTGGTCACCCTGCCGATCCACAGCGAATGTACTTACGCCGTGGTGAAGGAGGGTGCGAATACCCAGTCGTTGCCGAAAGGTTATGACGTGCTGGAACTGGGCGAAGATCCTTTGGATCTGCAGGCCTTGGTCGAGGAAGAGCTTCTGCTCGCCTTGCCTATCGTGCCTGCTCATCATCCGGAAGAATGCCAGCAGCCGGCGGGCGCCGATGAGCCCGAACCGAGCAAGGACGAGGTAACACGGTCCAACCCGTTCAGTGTATTGGCGCAGTTAAAGCGTGACCCAAACGTTTAGGAGTTAATCAATTATGGCTGTTCAGCAGAACAAAAAATCCCGCTCTGCCCGTGACATGCGCCGTTCGCACGACGCCCTCTCGGAAAACGCTCTGTCCGTAGAGAAAACCACTGGTGAAGTGCACCTGCGTCACCACGTATCGCCAGAAGGCGTATACCGTGGTCGTAAAGTGATCGACAAGGGCGCTGACGAGTAATCCTTGTCCGCTCAGATCATCGCGATTGACGCAATGGGCGGGGACTTCGGTCCCCGCAGCATTGTTCAGGCGAGTATTGCTTGCCTGTCGGCTACCCCCTCGCTGCACCTGACCCTTGTCGGTCAACCCTCCCTCCTTGAAGATCTGATCGCTGGCCAGTCGGCAGCGGATCGCGCGCGCCTGCAGATCGTGGCCGCCAGCGAAGTGATCGGCATGGACGAGCGGCCGTCACAGGCGCTGCGCAGCAAGCCCGATTCGTCCATGCGCGTGGCCCTCGAATTATTGCGTGATGGCAAGGTTCAGGCCTGCGTCAGTGCCGGCAACACCGGTGCGCTGATGGCCCTTTCGCGCTATGTGCTGAAAACCCTGCCCGGTATCGATCGCCCGGCCATGGTTGCCGCCATTCCCACCCAGACCGGCTATTGCCAGCTGCTCGACCTGGGCGCCAATGTCGACTGCAGTGCAGAAAACCTCTATCAGTTTGCCGTGATGGGCTCGGTGGCCGCCCAGGCCCTGGGTATCTCGCGCCCGCGCGTAGCCTTGCTCAATGTTGGCACTGAAGACATCAAGGGCAACCAGCAGGTCAAGCTTGCGGCCAGCCTGCTGCAGAACGCCCGCGGCCTGAACTACATCGGTTTCGTCGAAGGTGACGGCTTGTACCGTGGCGAGGCGGATGTGGTGGTGTGCGACGGTTTTGTCGGCAATATCCTGCTCAAGTCCAGCGAGGGCCTGGCGACCATGATCGGCTCGCGCATCGAGGCGTTGTTCAAGGGCGGGCTCGGCGCGCGCCTGGCCGGCGCCGTGGCCATGCCCCTGCTGCGCCGCCTGCAGGCTGACCTGGCGCCGGCGCGACATAATGGCGCAAGCTTTCTCGGCCTGCAGGGCATTGTCATCAAGAGCCATGGCTCTGCCGGGGTGCAGGGCTTGCAGAGCGCTATCCAGCGCGCTTTGATCGAGATCCAGGAGAACCTGCCGCAACGTTTGCACGGGCGCCTGGAAGACCTGTTGCTTTAGGCATATGCCTCAGGAAGTGGTTAAATGTGACCGCTTGGTCCTCGCTACCATCCAACTCTTCAGTTTCTTGTGCTCAGCCTGGTGCTGGGCGCTTAATTTCCGACGACAAGATCACTAGGGGCTTGTTCAATGTCTGCATCCCTCGCATTCGTCTTTCCCGGTCAAGGTTCGCAGTCCCTCGGCATGCTCGCCGAGCTGGGCGGCCAGCATCCGCTGGTCATTGATACCTTCCGTGAGGCCTCCGAGGCTCTGGGCTATGACCTCTGGGCGCTGACCCAGAACGGTCCGGAAGAGCAACTCAACCAAACCGACAAAACCCAGCCGGCCATCCTTACCGCCTCGATCGCCTTGTGGCGCCTGTGGCTGGCTGAGGGCGGCGCGCGTCCGGCGTTCGTTTCCGGTCACAGCCTGGGTGAGTACAGCGCCCTGGTCGCCGCCGGCAGCCTGAGCCTGGGTGACGCCGTTAAACTGGTCAAGCGCCGCGGCGAGCTCATGCAAGAGGCCGTACCGGCCGGGCAGGGCGCCATGGCGGCAATCCTGGGTCTGGACGATGCCGCTGTCGTGGATATCTGCGCAAAAGCAGCCCAGGGCGAAGTGGTCAGCGCGGTGAACTTCAACTCGCCAGGTCAGGTAGTCATCGCCGGTGCCAAGGCCGCCGTTGAGCGTGCCATGGAAGCCTGTAAGGCTGCTGGCGCCAAGCGCGCACTGCCACTGCCGGTCAGCGTGCCGTCGCACTGTGAGCTGATGCGCCCGGCAGCCGAGCGCTTTGCCGAGTCGGTCAATGCCATCGACTGGCAGGCCCCGCAAATCCCGCTGGTGCAAAACGTCAGCGCTGCCGTTGCCGCGGACCTCGACACCCTCAAGCGCGATCTGCTGGAGCAGCTGTACAAGCCAGTGCGTTGGGTCGAGTGCGTGCAGACCCTGGCCGCCAATGGTGCGGTCAACCTGGTCGAATGCGGCCCGGGCAAGGTTCTGGCCGGTCTGAACAAGCGTTGCGCCGATGGCGTGACCACCTACAACCTCAATACCCCAGATGCTGTCGCCGCCACTCGTGCGGCGCTGGCCTGATTTAGGAGAAACTTGCATGAGCCTGCAAGGTAAAGTTGCCCTGGTTACCGGCGCCAGCCGTGGTATCGGCCAGGCTATCGCCCTGGAGCTGGGCCGTCTGGGCGCTACCGTGATCGGTACCGCCACCTCCGCTTCGGGCGCCGAGCGTATCGCCGCGACCCTCAAGGAGCACGGCATCACCGGCACTGGCCTTGAGCTGAACGTGACCAGCGACGAGTCGGTCACCGCTACCCTGGCCAAGATCCAGGAGCAGTTCGGTGCGCCGACCATTCTGGTCAACAACGCCGGCATCACCCGCGACAACCTCATGCTGCGCATGAAGGACGACGAGTGGTTCGACGTCATCGACACCAACCTGAACAGCCTCTACCGTCTGTCCAAGGGCGTGCTGCGCGGCATGACCAAGGCGCGCTGGGGTCGTATCATCAGCATCGGCTCGGTGGTCGGTGCCATGGGTAACGTCGGCCAGGTCAACTACGCTGCCGCCAAGGCCGGCCTGGAAGGCTTCAGCCGCGCCCTGGCGCGTGAAGTCGGCTCCCGCGCGATCACCGTCAACTCGGTGACCCCGGGCTTCATCGACACCGACATGACTCGCGAGCTGCCTGAAGCTCAGCGTGAAGCGCTGCAGACCCAGATCCCCCTGGGGCGTCTGGGCCAGGCTCAGGAGATCGCCAATGTGGTGGCTTTCCTGGCCTCCGAAGGTGCAGGTTATGTCACCGGCGCGACCATTCCGGTCAACGGCGGCATGTACATGTAAAATTGAATGTGACGGATTGCATCAAAAAAATGTCATACGAGCTGTCTAAAATCCGTTATAAAGCTGCAACCAGATTCTAGTCGGTTGGCAGGTGTGGTCTTGCAAGGCGTGTTGCGCTTGAAAAGCAGACGTCTTTCTATACACTTACACACCGGCCAGCTGCCTGACATATGTCCATTAGGAGTGAAAACAAGGTATGAGCACCATCGAAGAACGCGTCAAGAAAATCGTCGCCGAGCAACTGGGCGTTAAAGAAGAAGAAGTAGTGAACACTGCTTCCTTCGTCGAAGATCTGGGTGCCGATTCCCTTGACACCGTTGAGCTGGTGATGGCTCTGGAAGAGGAATTCGAGACCGAAATCCCTGACGAAGAAGCCGAGAAGATCACTACTGTTCAAGCTGCTATCGACTACGTCACCAGCCACCAGGCCTAAGACGTTGTAGTCGTCGCTTCTTGTCATGGAAAAACCGCACTGCCTTCGCCGGCGTGCGGTTTTTTCTTTACAAGAGATGTAGTCAATTGAATAAGGAGAGTGCTGTGTCGCGTAGACGCGTCGTGGTCACCGGTATGGGTATGCTGTCGCCACTGGGTACGGATGTGCCGAGCAGTTGGCAGGGCATTCTGGCTGGCCGCAGTGGCATAGGTCTGATCGAGCATACTGACCTGTCTGCCTACTCCACCCGTTTTGGCGGCTCGGTAAAGGGCTTTGAAGTCGAGCAGTACCTGTCGGTCAAGGAAGCCCGCAAGCTCGATCTGTTCATTCAGTACGGCCTGGCAGCCGGTTTTCAGGCAGTGCGTAACGCCGGCCTGGAAGTGACCGATGCCAACCGCGAGCGCATTGGCGTGGCCATGGGCTCGGGTATCGGTGGCCTGACCAACATCGAAGAAACCAGCCGGACCTTGCATGACCAGGGCCCGCGGCGTATTTCGCCGTTCTTCGTGCCGGGTTCGATCATCAACATGATTTCCGGTTTCCTGTCGATCCACCTGGGTGTACAGGGGCCTAACTACGCTATTTCCACCGCCTGCACCACCGGTACCCACTGTATCGGCATGGCTGCGCGCAACATCGCCTTCGGTGAAGCCGACGTGATGATCGCCGGCGGTGCGGAAATGGCCGCCTGTGGCCTGGGCATGGGTGGTTTCGGTGCGTCGCGGGCGCTGTCGACCCGCAACGACGACCCGACCCGCGCCAGCCGTCCGTGGGACAAGGGCCGTGATGGCTTCGTCCTCGCCGACGGTGCCGGTGCGCTGGTACTCGAAGAGCTCGAGCACGCCAAGGCCCGCGGCGCGACCATCTATGCCGAGTTGGTAGGCTTTGGCATGAGTGGCGATGCCTACCACATGACCTCGCCGCCAGAAGATGGCAGCGGTGCCGCGCGCTGCATGGCCAACGCCCTGCGTGATGCCGGCCTGAACCCCGGCGAAGTCGATTACATCAACGCCCACGGCACCTCGACGCCGGCCGGCGACCTGGCAGAAAGCTCGGCGATCAAGTCGGTGTTTGGCGATCACGCCTACAAGCTGGCCGTCAGCTCGACCAAGTCGATGACCGGGCACCTGCTTGGCGCTGCCGGTGCCGTCGAGGCGATCTTCAGCGTGCTGTCGATCAACAGCCAGGTGGCGCCACCGACCATCAACCTGGACGAGCCGAGCGAAGGTTGCGACCTCGACTTCGTGCCGCACCAGGCGCGCAACATGCCGATCGAGGTGGTGCTGTCCAACTCCTTCGGTTTTGGTGGCACCAACGGCTCGCTGGTGTTCCGCCGGTTCGCCGGCTGATGCACAGCTGGGTCGATGGCCTGCCGGCAGATGCACTAACCCTGCAAAGCCGGGGGCTGGCCTATGGCGATGGTCTGTTCGAGACCATCGCCGTGCGCGCCGGTCGGCCATCGTTGCTCGAGTACCACCTCGAGCGCCTGGCGCTGGGTTGCCAGCGCCTGGCGATCAGCGCCGATCACGGCCTGATTCGCGACGAGCTATGCCGTTATGCCAGCTTGCTGGGTGACGGCGTGCTCAAGCTCATTGTTACCCGCGGCGACAGCCAGCGCGGCTACGCGCCGGCCGCTGGCGTGGCGCCACGACGAATTCTCCAGGGCAATCCCTTGCCCACCTATCCCGCAGGGCATGCCGAACAGGGCGTTCGCTTGTTCGATTGCCAGACCCGTCTGGCCGAGCAACCCTTGCTGGCAGGCTTGAAACACCTCAATCGCCTCGAGCAGGTGCTGGCCCGTGCCGAGTGGCAGGATGCCGCGCACGCCGAAGGTTTGATGCGCGATGTTTCCGGGCGCATCATCGAGGGGGTGTACAGCAACCTGTTCCTGGTGCGCGACGGCCAACTGCAGACTGCCGACCTGAGCCGCTGCGGCGTGGCCGGGGTCATGCGCGCAGCCTTGCTCGATCACGCCAGGGACGCCGCAATCGCTGTGCAGATTACCGACCTGAGCCTGCAGGACCTGCAGCAAGCTGACGAAGTGTTTGTCTGCAACAGCGTCTACGGCATCTGGCCGGTACAGGCTTTTACATCGCTGAACTGGCCGCCGGGGCCGCTCACCCGTAAACTGCAGGCCATTGCCCGTACGCTACTGGATGCCTGATTTGTGAGACGTAAATTCTTGGTGCTGCTGGAGATCGGCTTGATCCTGGCCGGCCTGACGCTGGGCTATTCGGCCTGGAAGGTAAAATCGGCGCTGGAGCAGACCCTGCACGTGTCCCAGGAGCAGTTGCTCGACGTGCCCACCGGTACCACCCCCAACCGCATGTTCTACCGCATGCAGAACGACGGGGTGCTGGAAGACGCCTTCTGGCTGCGCCTGTACTGGCGCTTCAACATGGCTGGCGTGCCGCTGCATACCGGCGAGTACCGCATGACCCCGGGCATGACCGTGCGCGAGCTGTTCGAGGTCTGGCGTCGCGGTGATGTGGTGCAGTACACCCTGACGCTGGTCGAGGGCTGGAACTTCCGCCAGGTGCGTGCGGCGCTGGCCAGGCACGAGAAGATCAAGAAAACCATCGACGGCCTGAGTGATGCCGAGGTCATGGACAAGCTCGGCCATCCGGGGGTGTTCCCTGAAGGTCGGTTCTTCCCCGATACCTATCGCTTCGTGCGTGGCATGAGCGATGTCGAGTTCCTCCAGCAGGCCTACGCGCGCCTGGAAGAAGTGTTGGCCAAGGAATGGGCTGAGCGCTCCAGCGATGTGCCGTATCGCGACCCGTACCAGGCGCTGATCATGGCGTCGCTGGTCGAGAAGGAAACCGGCGTACCGCAAGAGCGCGGGCAAATTGCCGGGGTGTTCGTGCGGCGCATGCGTATCGGCATGCTGCTGCAGACCGACCCGACGGTGATCTACGGCATGGGCGAACGCTACAACGGCAAGATCACCCGCGCCGACCTGCGCGAGCCGACGCCGTACAACACCTACACCAACGCCGGCCTGCCGCCGACGCCGATTGCCATGGTTGGCCGCGAAGCCATTCATGCCGCGTTGAACCCGACGCCGGGCAGCAGCCTGTATTTCGTGGCGCGTGGCGATGGCAGCCATGTGTTCTCCGATGACCTCGATGCGCACAATTCGGCCGTGCGCGAGTACCAGATCAAGCGCCGTGCCGACTACCGTTCGAGCCCGGCCCCGGTTACCGAACCTGAACCCGAGGCCCAGCCGCCGGCGCCGCAATCGCCGGATGTCAGCCCTGAGCCGGCGACCGAGCAAGCGGCGCCGGCCAGCGACGCGGCCTCCCCGCAATGACCCACTGTAAGGACTGCCTGTGAGCGGCTTGTTTATCACCCTGGAAGGCCCTGAAGGCGCGGGCAAAAGCACCAATCGCGAGTACCTCGCCGAGCACCTGCGCGGCGCCGGCCTGGATGTCGTGCTGACCCGCGAGCCGGGCGGCACGCCGCTGGCCGAGCGAATCCGCGAACTGCTGCTGGCCCCCAGTGAAGAGAAGATGGATGCCGACACCGAGCTGCTGCTGGTGTTTGCCGCCCGTGCCCAGCACCTGGCCGAAGTCATTCGCCCGGCCCTGGCCCGTGGCGCGGTGGTGTTGTGCGACCGTTTTACCGATGCCACCTACGCCTATCAGGGCGGCGGGCGCGGCCTGTCGCTGGAGCGCATCGCCACCCTGGAGAATTTCGTCCAGGGCGATCTGCGCCCGGACCTGACCCTGGTGTTCGATCTGCCGGTGGCGATCGGTCTGTCGCGCGCTGCCGCCCGCGGCCGCCTGGACCGTTTCGAACAGGAAGGCCAGGCCTTCTTCGAAGCCGTGCGCCAGGCCTACCTGGCTCGCGCCCAGGCTTCGCCGCAGCAATACCGGCTGATCGATGCCGCTTTGCCGCTGGCCCAGGTACAGCAGGCGCTGGACGCCTTGCTGCCGCAGATTCTGGAGCGTTGCCGTGGCTGAGGCGTTTCCCTGGCAGCAGGCGCTGTGGCAGCAACTGGCCGGGCGCACCCAGCATGCCCATGCCTATCTGCTGCACGGCCCGCAAGGCATTGGCAAGCGGGCCCTGGCCGAGCGCCTGATGGCCTTGCTGCTGTGCCAGCGTGTGCAAGGGCTGCAGGCGTGTGGGCAGTGCAAGTCATGCCTGTTGCTCGCAGCCGGCAGCCACCCGGACAACTACGTGCTGGAGCCGGAAGAGGCCGACAAGCCGATCAAGGTCGACCAGGTCCGCGAGCTGGTGTCTTTCGTGGTGCAGACCGCGCAGTTGGGTGGGCGCAAAGTGATCTTGATCGAGCCGGTCGAGGCGATGAACGTCAACGCCGCCAACGCCTTGCTCAAAAGCCTTGAAGAGCCCTCGGGCAATACTGTTCTGCTGCTGGTCAGCCATCAGCCCAGCCGCCTGTTGCCAACCATCAAGAGCCGCTGCCAGCAGCAGGCCTGCCCGCTGCCGAGCCGCGAGCAAAGCCTGGCCTGGCTCGAACAGGCCTTGCCCGACTGCGACGAGCAGGAGCGCCTGGAGTTGCTCAGCCTGGCCGCCGGCTCGCCGTTGGCGGCCGTCAGTCTGCAGGCCCAGGGTGTGCGCGAGCAGCGCGCGCTGGTGGTCGATGGGGTGAAGAAGCTGCTCAAGCAGCAGCAATCGCCTAGTCAGCTGGCCGATGCCTGGAATGCCATTCCCTTGCTGCAACTGTTCGACTGGTTCTGCGACTGGTCCAGCCTGGTCCTGCGTTATCAGTTGACCCAGGACGAGGAGGGGTTAGGCTTGAGCGATATGCGCAAGGTGGTCCAGTACCTGGCGCAGAAGAGCAGCCAGGCCAGGGTCCTGGAGATCCAGGACTGGATTCTGGCCCAGCGCCAGAAGGTCCTGGGCAAGGCCAACCTCAATCGGGTGCTGTTGCTCGAGGCGCTGCTGGCGTCCTGGGCGATGTTGCCGGGCCAGCGTTGAGCTGCGCCGTTCCTTCATTTCTTTTCAGCGTTGTCATGCACCCATGCTTGTAGATTCCCATTGCCACCTCGACCGTCTTGACCTCACCGCCCACCAGGGCTCCCTGGATGCGGCCCTGGACGCTGCCCGCGCGCGCGGCGTCGGCCACTTCCTGTGCATCGGCATCAGCGCCGACAACGCCCAGGCGGTCAAGGACCTGAGCGAGCGTTACAGTGATGTCGACTGCTCGGTGGGCATCCACCCGCTCGACCTCACCCCCGATGGCGCGCCGCCGCTGGACTGGCTGCTCAAGGAGCTGGAGCACCCGCATGTGGTGGCGATTGGCGAGACCGGCCTGGACTATCACTACGAGCCGGACGCGGCTCAGGTGCAGCAGGACTCGTTCCGCCTGCACCTGGAGGCAGCCAGGGTAACCGGCAAGCCGGTGATCATCCATACCCGCGCGGCGCGCGCCGACACCCTGGCCTTGCTGCGTGAAGCGGACCTCAAGCAGGCCGGCGTTCTGCATTGCTTCACTGAAGACTGGGACATGGCCAGGGCGGCGCTGGACCTGGGCTACTACATTTCGCTGTCGGGCATCGTCACCTTCCGTAATGCCGATGCGTTGCGCGATGTGGCCCGCCAGGTGCCTGCCGATCGGCTACTGGTCGAGACCGACTCGCCGTACCTGGCGCCGATCCCCTACCGCGGCAAGGCCAACTTGCCAGAGTACGTGCGTGAAGTGGCGGAGTTCGTGGCGATGGTGCGCGGTGAAAGTTATGAGCAACTGGCTGAACAGACCACGGCCAACTTCAAGCGCCTGTTTCCGTTGGCGCGGGTGGCCTGAGCCTGCGGGCGGTAAAAACCGCAGGCAAAAAAAACCCGGGTTCTGGGGGGTGAATCCGGGTTAAGACCATTAGGAGTAAAACAAAGGCACGCGGTCCCTGAGCACCTTTATCGGCGCGCCACATGGGGGGATGCGCTGCGCCAACACCTGAAGTATTGGCCAGGATTGACGCGCCGCCAGCCACAGCTGGTCGTTTTTTAAACAGATTTGGAATACGCCTGCCGCTGCTGAGCACTCATCGCTCTGCGATCTCGCGCACAATGGCCAGAGTTTCGTCGATTATCTGCCTAGGTGTGTAGAAGTGCGGGGAAAATCGCACCCCGGGGCCACGCGGAATGCAGATCACCTGTTCCTGCTTGAGGCGCTGATAAACCTGGGCGTTCTCGACGCCCTCAATGCTGAAGGACACGATCCCTGAGCGACGCGCAGGCTCCTGCGGGCTGTGTACGCGGACCCCAGGGATCGCTGCCAGGCCTTCGTTGAGCCAGTGCACCCGCTCCAGCAGCGCTGTGGCCACCTGATCCATGCCCACTTCTTCGAGCAGCGCCAGGCTTGCCTCCAGCGCCGCTGCACCAAGCATGTTCGGGCTGCCGCATTCAAAGCGCCGGGCGCTGTGGGCCGGCTGCCATTCGCTGCGGCTGTAGTCGCCCATGTGTTCGAGCATGTGCCAGCCGTACTCGCTGAGCTTGAGCAGCGGGCGGACCTCGGCGCGGCAATAGAACACCCCGAGGCCTTCCGGGCCGAGCATCCATTTGTGCCCATCGGCCATGGCAAAGTCGCACTGATAGGCCTGGACGTCGAAGGGCAGGGCGCCCAATTGCTGGATGGCGTCGATGCAGAACAACACCTCACGCTCACGACAGCCTTGGCCCAGACGCACCAGGTCAAGGCGCAGGCCGCTGGCAAACTGCACGGCGCTGATTGCCAGCAGGCGCACCTTGGGGCCGCAGGCCGCGAGCAAGGCCGCCTCCGGGTCGCTGCCCTTGAGGCTTACCTGGATGACGCTGACGCCTTTGTCGACCAGGGCTTCCCAGACAATCCGGTTGGAGGGGAATTCTTCGTCGCTGATGACGATCTGGTCGCCGGCCTGCCAGTCGATACCGAAGGCGACGAAAGACAGCGCTTCGGAGGTGTTCTTGACCAATGCGATGTCATCCGTCGACGGTGCATTCGTCAGGCGCATCAGGCGTTCACGTAAACGCTGCTCCATGGCCATCCAGTCCGGATAGTCCCTTGCACCGAGCAAAACGTTCTCGCTGGCGAAGCGCGAAACCGCCTGGCTGGCGCGTTTGGGCCAGGGTGCGACCGCGGCATGGTTCAGATAACGAAGCCCCGGGGCCTGTTCAAACTCATCAAGAAACATAGACATGGTTGGATGATCCGTGCATTTTGGCGCAAGTTAGGCATAATAACCGGCTTCGATTTTGATCCAGTCCTTCTTATGCAGAAAGAACCTCGTAAGGTCCGTGAGTTTCGTCGCCGAGAGCAAGAAATTCTCGATACCGCGCTCAAGCTGTTTCTCGAACAGGGTGAAGACAGTGTCACCGTCGAGATGATCGCTGATGCCGTCGGTATCGGCAAAGGCACGATCTACAAGCATTTCAAATCCAAGGCGGAGATCTACCTGCGCCTGATGCTCGACTACGAGCGCGATTTGAACGAACTGCTGCACTCTGCCGACGTCGACCGCGACAAGGAAGCCCTGTCGCGCGCCTACTTCGAATTCCGCATGCGTGATCCGCAGCGCTACCGCCTGTTCGACCGTCTCGAAGAGAAGGTGGTCAAGGGCAACCAGGTGCCGGAGATGGTCGAGGAGTTGCACAAGATCCGCGCCTCCAACTTCGACCGCCTGACCCTGCTGATCAAGGGTCGCATCAGCGAAGGCAAGCTTGAGGACGTACCGCCGTACTTCCACTACTGCGCGGCCTGGGCCCTTGTGCATGGGGCCGTGGCGCTCTACCACTCGCCGTTCTGGAGCAACGTCCTGGAAGATCAGGAAGGCTTCTTCCAGTTCCTCATGGACATTGGCGTGCGCATGGGCAACAAGCGCAAGCGCGACCCGGATACCGCCGGTAGCTGAGACATTCAGCCAAACCATGGCGCTACTGGGATTGGGTGGCGAGGAATATACTCAGGTATGAGGCTTGCAAAAACCTGATTTTTGAGTCAGGTTTTGCAGGCCCGATTCACCCATGCCGGAGTCACCCATGATCGTCGACCGCCAAGGCAGGCGTTTTCGCAATTTGCGTGTCAGCCTCACGGCTGCCTGCAACTACGCCTGTACCTATTGTGTGCCCGACGGCAAGCGTCTGGTCGCGGCCCAGGACGAGCTCTCGGCCGAGGCCATGGCCCGCGGCGTGGCTTATCTGGTCGAGGCCGCCGGTATCGAGCGGGTGCGCGTCACCGGCGGCGAGCCGCTGGTCAGCCCCAAGCTGGAAACCTTCCTCAGCTCCATTGCCAATCTGGGCCTGGATGAAATCAGCCTGACCACCAACGGCCAGTTGCTGGCGCGCAAGCTGCCGTTGCTGCGCGCGGCGGGTATCCGTCGCCTCAACGTTTCCCTCGACACCCTTGATCCGGATGCCTTCCGGCGTATTGCCCGTGGCGGCGACCTGGCCACTGTGCTCGACGGCATGAGCCAGGCCAGCGCCGCCGGCATGCAGATCAAGGTCAACATGGTGCCGTTGCGCGGGCAGAACTTCGACCAGGTGCTGCCGCTGCTGGAGTACTGCCTGGCCCACGGCTACGAGCTGCGCTTCATCGAGCTGATGCGCATGGGGCACCTGGCGCGCGACAGCAATGACTTTTTGCAGCAGTTCGTCAGCCTTGAGCACTTGCTGCAATTGATCGGCGAGCAGTACGAGTACCTGCAGGCCAACGCGCCGGTGGATGCCACCGCCTTGCGCTACCAGATCCCGGGCCAGGGTTATTTTGGCGTGATCGCCAACGAGAGCGTGCCGTTCTGCCGTACCTGTTCGCGTTTGCGCCTGTCCTCCACCGGCTGGCTGCACGGTTGCCTGTCGTCGAGCAACCGTCACTATATCGGCGACCTGCTCGACAAACCGCGCCACCAGGCCTTGCCGGCGCTACAGGGCTTGCTGGTCAAAGCCCTTGGCGACAAGCAGTCGGTGGCGTTTTCCGGTGGCGCGACGGTGATGAAAATCATCGGCGGCTAAGACTGGCGCAAAAGCTGCATCTGCCAGCTGTTCGCCGGTTTTCCGTCACCGGCCACTGGAGGATAGATGCGTAGCCTGGTTTTGCTGCTGGCGCTGACGGCGCTGGGCGGCTGCATGAATGTCAGCGATATGGGCGAGGGTGCCCGTTATCACATGAGCGATGCCGGTCTGCTCGATCACAGCGACACCCGTCGTTCGCTGTCGGTGCGCCTGCAGCCTGATTCATTCATTTACATTGGCCAGGGTGCTTTCGTGCCATCAGGCAAGGGCCCGTACCCGCGGCCCAACGTCGTGGCTGAAGAAGCCTTCAAGGGCTTTGTCGAGTACTTCCCGCTGGTTCGCCGTGCCCCTGCGCCGCTGGGCCTTGAGCAAGCGCTGATCGAAGCGCGTGAAGTCGGCGCCCATTACCTGCTGTACACCCGTTTTGCCCGCGCCGACGATCGCATCGGCAATGGCGATGAGTGGTATGACGAGCAGGCGGTCGATCGTCTGGGTATCGATACTGGCGTGGTGCAGCTGATGCTGATCGAAACCAGCACCCGTTACCTGATCGACACCGCGCGGATCAAAAGCCGCGGCGGTTTGCTGACGTTCCACGACAACAAGCCGGAAGATTTGCTCCGCCCGCCACTCGAGGATTACGCTCGGAGTCTGTTGGGCATGAGTCGTTAAGGAGAGGGTGATGCAAGACACCGGCAAGGCCAATGATCTGCTGGCGCAGATTCCCAAGGCAGAAAAGGGCCTGCCGCCCGTGCACCTGTGGAACCCGGATTTTTGCGGCGACATCGACATGCGCATCGCCCGTGACGGCACCTGGTACTACCTGGGTACGCCGATCGGGCGCAAGCCGATGGTCCGGCTGTTCTCGACCATCATCCGCCGCGACGGTGACGACTACTTCCTGGTGACGCCAGTGGAGAAGGTCGGCATCAAGGTCGATGACGCGCCCTTTGTTGCGGTCAGCCTGGAGGTGCAGGGCGAGGGTGAGCAGCAATTGTTGCGCTTTACCAGCAATGTCGACGACCAGGTCGAGGCCGGCCCCGAGCATCCGCTGCGCGTTGAAATCGACGCGCAGACCCAGGAGCCTTCGCCGTACGTGCACATGCGTAGCAACCTCGAAGCGTTGATCCATCGCAATGTCTTCTACCAGTTGGTCGAACTGGCGGTGCCCAGGCAGATCGATGGCCAGCAGTGGCTGGGCGTCTGGAGTGGTGGCTGTTTCTACCCCATCGGCCGGACCTGATCGTCCGCCCGGTTTTCCCTGAGGGGTGACCGGGCTGCGCGATTTAATCTGCCAGAAACGAAAAAACCTCCAGTGCTCAGGGCAACTGGAGGTTTTTCAGGTGTTTGGCTCCGCGACCAGGACTCGAACCTGGGACCCAATGATTAACAGTCATTTGCTCTACCGACTGAGCTATCGCGGAATCTGTGGCGTATCTTACTGATTGCTAAGGGGAAGTCAAGCCTCCCCTATGCAATTGAGTAAATTACAGGACCTCGACGATCGCCTTGGTCACCACATGGATGTTGCTTTGGTTCAGCGAGGCGACGCAGATGCGACCGGTATCCAGAGCATAGATACCGAACTCATTCTTCAGACGCGCGACCTGCTCAACGGTCAGGCCCGAGTAGGAGAACATGCCGCACTGGCGACCGACGAAGCTGAAGTCCTGCTTGGCGCCGTACTCGGCCAGCAGCTCGACCATCTGCTTGCGCATGCCGTGGATGCGCTGGCGCATCTCGGCCAGCTCGTCTTCCCACATCTTGCGCAGCTCTGGGCTGTTGAGCACGGTGGCGACGATGGTCGCGCCGTGGGTCGGCGGGTTGGAGTAGTTGGTGCGGATCACGCGCTTGACTTGCGACAGCACGCGGGTGGCCTCTTCCTTGGACTCGGTGACGATCGACAGGGCGCCAACGCGCTCGCCGTACAGCGAGAAGGATTTGGAGAACGAGCTGGAGACGAAGAAGTCCAGGCCCGACTCGGCGAACAGGCGTACCGCGGCGGCGTCTTCAGTGATGCCGGCGCCAAAGCCCTGGTAGGCCATGTCGAGGAACGGCACGTGGCCCTTGGCCTTGACCACTTCGAGGACGTTTTTCCAGTCTTCTGGCGTCAGGTCGACACCGGTCGGGTTGTGGCAGCAGGCGTGCAGCACAATGATCGAGCCGGACGGCAGGGCGTTGAGGTCTTCGAGCATGCCGCTGCGGTTGACGTCGTGGGTGGCGGCGTCGTAGTAGCGGTAGTTCTGGACCGGGAAGCCAGCGGTTTCGAACAGGGCGCGGTGGTTTTCCCAGCTCGGGTCGCTGATGGCGACAACGGCGTTCGGCGACAGCTGCTTGAGGAAGTCGGCACCGATCTTCAGGGCGCCGGTACCGCCGACGGCCTGGGTGGTGATCACGCGACCGGCGCTCAGCAGTGGCGACTCGGCACCGAACAGCAGCTTCTGTACGGCCTGGTCGTAAGCGACGATACCGTCGATCGGCAGGTAACCGCGGGAAGCGTGCTGGGCAGCGCGCTGGGTTTCGGCTTCGATCACTGCACGCAGCAGTGGGATACGCCCTTCTTCGTTGCAGTAAACACCTACACCCAGGTTGACCTTGTTGCTACGGGTATCGGCGTTGAAAGCTTCGTTGAGGCCCAGAATGGGATCGCGTGGTGCCAGCTCGACAGCGGAAAACAGGCTCATTATTACCTTGGCTCTGAATGGAGAGTGGAAGAGGTCGCACGCTCCAGTCGCTTGCACTAGAGCGGTGCACAAACGGGGAGTCAGTATAGTGATACCGCTCGGTCACGGCGACAGTCTGTCGCAGCTTTTCCTGCTGTTTGACCGAATATTTTTCGACCGTTAGTCGATTTCACCGGTCCATACTCAGAAATGCCCGGGTTACTCAGTTGAAACTGGCGCAATGGGCCCTTAATTCGGTATAACTACTGTCTATAAATACAGTTGCCCGCGCCAGCGATGAAACCATCGCGATCACACAGAGGTTTGTCATGTCCGAGTTCCAGCTCGTCACCCGTTTCCAGCCGGCCGGCGACCAGCCCGAGGCCATTCGCCTGATGGTCGAAGGAATCGAGGCGGGCCTTGCGCACCAGACCCTGCTCGGGGTGACCGGCTCAGGCAAGACCTTCAGCATTGCCAACGTGATCGCCCAGGTGCAGCGCCCGACATTGGTACTGGCGCCGAACAAGACCCTGGCGGCGCAGCTGTATGGCGAGTTCAAGTCATTCTTTCCGAACAACGCCGTCGAGTACTTCGTTTCCTACTACGACTACTACCAGCCCGAAGCCTACGTGCCGTCCTCGGACACCTTTATCGAGAAGGACGCCTCGATCAACGATCATATCGAGCAGATGCGCCTGTCGGCGACCAAGGCGCTGCTGGAGCGCCGTGATGCGATCATCGTCACCACGGTGTCCTGCATCTATGGCCTGGGTAGCCCGGAAACCTACCTGAAGATGGTCCTGCACGTGGACCGCGGCGACAAGCTCGACCAGCGTGCGCTGCTGCGCCGCCTGGCCGACCTGCAGTACACCCGCAACGAAATGGACTTTGCCCGCGCTACCTTCCGCGTGCGCGGTGATGTGATCGATATCTTCCCGGCCGAATCGGACCTGGAAGCCATCCGCATCGAGCTGTTCGACGACGAGGTCGAGAACATCGCCGCCTTCGATCCGCTGACCGGCGAGGTGATCCGCAAACTGCCGCGTTTCACCTTCTACCCCAAGAGCCATTACGTGACCCCGCGCGAGACCCTGCTCGAGGCCGTGGACGGCATCAAGGAGGAACTGGCCCAGCGCCTTGAGTACCTGCACAAGGCCAACAAGCTGGTCGAGGCCCAGCGCCTGGAGCAGCGCACCCGCTTTGACCTGGAGATGATCCTCGAGCTGGGTTACTGCAACGGCATCGAAAACTACTCGCGCTACCTCTCCGGGCGCCCGGCCGGGGCAGCGCCACCGACTCTTTACGACTATCTGCCGGACGATGCCCTCCTGGTAATTGACGAATCCCACGTCAGCGTTCCGCAAGTCGGCGCCATGTACAAGGGCGACCGCTCGCGCAAGGAAACCCTGGTCGAGTACGGCTTTCGCCTGCCCTCGGCGCTGGACAACCGGCCGATGCGCTTTGACGAGTGGGAAAACGTCAGCCCGCAGACCATCTTCGTTTCTGCGACCCCCGGCAACTACGAGGCCGAACATGCTGGCCGCGTGGTTGAACAGGTGGTGCGCCCCACCGGCCTGGTCGATCCGCAGGTCGAAGTGCGCCCGGCCACCACCCAGGTCGACGACCTGCTCTCGGAGATCCGCAAGCGCGTGGCCGTGGAGGAGCGCGTGCTGGTCACCACCCTGACCAAACGCATGGCCGAGGACCTCACCGACTACCTGGCCGACCACGATGTGCGCGTGCGCTACCTGCACTCGGACATCGATACTGTGGAGCGGGTCGAGATCATCCGCGACCTGCGCCTGGGTACCTTCGATGTGCTGGTGGGCATCAACCTGCTGCGTGAAGGCCTGGATATGCCGGAGGTATCGCTGGTGGCGATTCTCGATGCCGACAAGGAAGGTTTCCTGCGTTCCGAGCGCTCGCTGATCCAGACCATCGGCCGCGCGGCGCGTAACCTCAATGGCCGGGCGATCCTCTATGCCGACAACATGACCGGCTCCATGCAGCGGGCGATTGGCGAGACCGAGCGGCGCCGCGACAAGCAGATCGCCTTCAACGCCGCCAACGGCATCGTGCCCAAGGGCGTGGTCAAGGACATCACCGACATCATGGAAGGCGCCAACGTGCCCGGCTCGCGCAGCAAGAAGCGCAAGGGCATGGCCAAGGCGGCAGAGGAGAGCGCCCGTTACGAAGCCGAACTGCGCTCACCGGGCGAGATCGCCAAGCGCATCAAGCAGCTGGAAGAGAAAATGTACCAGCTGGCGCGGGACCTGGAGTTCGAAGCGGCGGCGCAGTTGCGCGACGAGATTACCGCGCTGCGCGAGCGGATGATCACCACCTGAGGGCCTTATCGCTGGCCCTATGATTGCCATACCTGTGGGAGCGGCGGTGCGACGCCTCGACTTGACCCGCGATAAGGCGCCGCGATTAGTGCGCTTCCCCAGCCTTCAACCCCTGCGGCAATTTGCGCGTCATCACCACTGCCAGCATGCTGATCGCCAAGCCGATGCCGACAAAGTGAAAGGCATCGTTATAGGCCATGATCATCGCCTGCTGGTGGGTGATTTCACTCAGCTTGCCCAGCGCCGCCGCATCGCTGCCCAGTCGCTCTGCCAGTTGCGCCAGACGCTCCGCGACTTGCGGGTTGCTCGGCACGATCGACTCGCGCAGGTAATCGAAATACACCTTGGTACGTGCATCCAGCAAGGTCGCCAGCAAGGCGATGCCGATGGCGCCACCCAGGTTGCGCAAGATGTTGAACAGGCTCGAGGCCGAGCCGGCGTCCTGTGGCTGGATGTACGCGGTGGCAATCAGCGAGATGGTCACCATGATCATCGGTTGGCCGAGGGCGCGGATGATCTGGATATGGTTGAACTGCTCGCCGGCAAAGTCCGGGTTGAGCACCCCGGAGCCGAAACTGGCCAGGCCGAACAGGCCGAAACCCAGGGTGCAGAGGATCTTCGGTGAAATCACCTTCATCAGCTGCGGCACCAGCGGAATCAGGAACAGCTGCGGAATGCCCATCCACATGATCACTTCACCGATCTGCAGGGCGTTGTAGTTCTGGATCTGCGCCAGGTAAAGCGGCAGCAGGTAGATCGAACCGTACAAACCCACGCCCATGCCCAGGCTGGCAATGCTCGACAGGCCGAAGTTGCGGTTGCCAAGGATGCGCAGGTTGATCAGCGGGTTGGGTTTGGAAAACTGCAGGATCACGAAGGTGATCAGGCTGAGCAGGGCGATGCTGCCCAGGGTGACGATCAGGCTCGATTCCAGCCAGTCCTTGCGGTGGCCTTCCTCTAGAAACACCTGCAGGCAGCCAAGGCCGACGCCCAGCGTGACGATACCGGCATAGTCAGTGCTTTTCAGCAGTTCCCAATGGGCTTCTTTCTTCTCCAGGCCGTACAGCAAGCCGCCGATCATGATCAGCCCCGGCGGGATGTTGATGTAGAAGATGTACTCCCAGCCCCAGTTCTCGGTCAGCCAGCCACCCAGGGTCGGGCCGATCGAGGGGGCGAAGGTGGCGGTCATGGCGAACATGGCCATGCCCTTGGCCCGGTGGTGCTCGGGCAGCTTGATCAGGGTCAGGGTGAAGGCCAGGGGGATCAGCGCGCCGCCGGTAAAGCCCTGCATGGCGCGGAAGACGATCATGCTCTCCAGGTTCCAGGCCATGGAGCAGAGCAGCGATGAGGCCAGAAAGCCCAGCGACACCCACACCGCCAGGCGCCGCGCCGACAGCAGCTGCACCAGCCAGGCGGTGAGCGGGATCATGATGATCTCGGCCACCAGGTAGGAGGTGGAAATCCACGAGCCTTCCTCCAGGGTTGCCGACAGCGCGCCCTGGATGTCCTTGAGCGAGGAATTGGTGATCTGGATGTCCAGCACCGCCATGAAGGCGCCGAGCATCACGCTCATTACCGCGATCCAGTCGCGCCGGCTGGGTTCGCCGGCGGGACGGATCAACTGGTCACCGGCCATGGTCGGCGTTGTCGCGGATATCAACGGTGGCGGTTACCGACATGCCCGGGCGGATCTTGCCGTGCAGCGGGTTGTTGGCGGCGAAGGTCAGTTTTACCGGAATGCGCTGCACCACCTTGGTGAAGTTGCCGGTGGCGTTGTCGGGCGGCAGCAGGCTGAACTGCGCGCCGGAGGCGGCGAACAGGCTGTCGACCCGCGCTTCGATCGGGGTGTCCGGGTAGCTGTCGAACAGCAGTTCAGCCTTTTGCCCGGGCTGCATGTGGCCGATCTGGGTTTCTTTGAAGTTGGCCTGAATCCAGATGTCTTCATCGGGGACGATCGACAGCAGGTAGGCGCCGGCCTGGACCACCTGGCCATTGCGCGCGGCGCGCTGGCCGATGATGCCGCTGATCGGGGCGTGGATTTCGCTGCGGGTCAGGTTCAGCTCGGCCTGGGCCAGGTCGGCGCGGGCGTTGACGATCTGCGCATCGAGGCGCTTGATCTCGGCGGCCAGGGCGTTGACCTGCTGGCGCTGGCCTTGCAGGTCGGCCTGGGCCTTGCTCACCTGGGAGCGGGCGACGTGGTTTTCGGCTGACAGTGTGGTGACCCGTTCTTCCGAGACAAAGCCCGGTTTGCGCAGGGCCTCGGCGCGGTTCAGGTCCAGTTGCGCACGGCCGAGGGTGGCCTGGTTAGCGGCAACCTGCGCTTTTCCTGCGGCAATCAGGCTGGCTTGTTGGGTGAGCCGGCTTTCGGCCTGCAGGCGTTCGGCTTCGCGGGTATCGAGGGCGGCGCGGGCGCGTTCAACGGCCAGGCGAAAATCTTCGGGCTCAAGGCGCACCAGCAGGTCGCCCTTGGCCACGTGCTGGTTGTCCTGTACCAGCACTTGATCGATGCGCGCGCTCAGCTGGCTGGAAACCCGGGTTATTTCGCCCTGCACGTAGGCGTTGTCGGTGCTTTCATAGAAGCGTCCCTTGAAGTACCAGTGGGCCAGGAAGGCGAGGGCAATCAGCAGGACAAGGGCAAGAAAAATCAGCAGGCGACGCTTGAGTTGGGCAGGCATGGGTACGATCGTTGTAAAAATGTAAGCAAATTTAACAGCGTTTGCAGCCGTGCTTACAAGTGCCGATCGCGCCCATTGCTGGAGCCCGGTGCCCGCTCCCTGTTAACATCCAGCCTTTGTTTCATCTCTAGTTCGAGACTGTCCATGACCACCGTTCGCACGCGTATCGCGCCTTCGCCTACTGGCGATCCCCACGTCGGCACCGCTTACATCGCCCTGTTCAACTACTGCTTTGCCAAGCAGCACGGCGGCGAGTTCATCCTGCGTATCGAAGATACCGACCAGTTGCGCTCGACCCGCGAGTCGGAACAGCAAATCTTCGACGCTCTGCGCTGGCTCGGCATCGAGTGGAGCGAAGGTCCGGACGTCGGCGGCCCGCATGGCCCTTACCGGCAGAGCGAGCGGGGCGATATCTACAAGCAGTACGCCCAGCAACTGGTCGACCTTGGCCACGCCTTCCCGTGCTTCTGCACCGCCGAAGAGCTCGACCAGATGCGTGCCGAGCAGATGGCCCGCGGCGAAACCCCGCGCTACGACGGTCGCGCCTTGCTGCTGTCGGCTGAAGAAGTGCAGCGCCGCCTGGCCGCTGGCGAGCCGCACGTGATCCGCATGAAGGTGCCGAGCGAAGGCGTCTGCGTGGTCCCGGACATGCTCCGTGGCGACGTCGAAATCCCGTGGGACCGCATGGACATGCAGGTGCTGATGAAGACCGACGGCCTGCCGACCTACTTCCTGGCCAACGTCGTCGATGACCACCTGATGGGCATCACTCACGTGCTGCGCGGTGAAGAATGGCTGCCGTCGGCGCCCAAGCTGATCAAGCTGTACGAGTACTTCGGCTGGGAACAACCGACCCTGTGCTACATGCCGCTGCTGCGTAACCCGGACAAGAGCAAGCTGTCCAAGCGCAAGAACCCGACCTCGGTGACTTTCTACGAGCGCATGGGCTTCATGCCCGAAGCCATGCTCAACTACCTGGGCCGCATGGGCTGGTCGATGCCGGACGAGCGCGAGAAGTTCTCCCTGGCCGAGATGGTCGAGCACTTCGACCTGTCGCGGGTGTCCCTCGGCGGGCCGATCTTCGACATCGAGAAGCTGTCGTGGCTCAATGGCCAGTGGCTGCGCGAACTGCCGGTAGAGGAATTCGCTGCGCGCCTGCAGAAATGGGCGTTCAACAGCGACTACATGATGCAGATCGCGCCGCACGTGCAGGGCAGGGTAGAGACCTTCAGCCAGGTCGTGCCGCTGGGCGGCTTCTTCTTTGAAGGTGCGCTCAAGCTCGACGCCAAGCTGTTCGAAAGCAAAAAGCTCTCGGCCGACCAGGTACGCCAGGTGATCCAGCTGATCCTGTGGAAGCTCGAAAGCCTGCGCCAGTGGGAAAAAGAGCGGATCACCGCTTGCATCCAGGCGGTGGTCGAAGCCCTGGAGCTGAAGCTGCGTGATGCCATGCCGCTGATGTTTGCCGCCATCACCGGCCAGGCCAGCTCGGTTTCGGTGCTCGATGCCATGGAAATCCTCGGCCCGGACCTGACCCGCTACCGCCTGCGCCAGGCTCTGGACCTGCTCGGTGGTGTGTCGAAGAAAGAAAACAAAGAGTGGGAAAAGCTCCTGGGCACCATCGCCTGATTGCCTGACCTTGGTAAAACTTCGCGGGGCAAGCCCGCTCCTACCTGTTCAGTAGGCGCGGGCTTGCCCCGCGAAGAAGCCCGCAAACCCCTGTAAAACCGGGGTGTTTCATCCGCTCGGGCGGTAAGTGTTTGTTATCTCGGAAATTTTTTTTGAATTTTGTTGAAAATATATTTGACAGGTTCGCCATCCGATCTTAATATGCGCCCCGTCCACAGCGATGAACGAAAACGAAACGCGAAGCACCCAGCCAAGCGATTCAAGTTCAAAGCGACATTGTGGGGCTATAGCTCAGCTGGGAGAGCGCCTGCATGGCATGCAGGAGGTCAGCGGTTCGATCCCGCTTAGCTCCACCAAATTCCGATTCGCAGTCAGCTAGACTGACTGCGGAATCAACCGGGTTCCAGCGACCGGGTTGGTAAGGTAAGAAGGTTCGTCCCCTTCGTCTAGTGGCCTAGGACACCGCCCTTTCACGGCGGTAACAGGGGTTCGAGTCCCCTAGGGGACGCCAGTTTTACACAAGCGACGTCGAAATAAGTCGCTGGGCCGCGAGGCTAGAAATCTGGGGCTATAGCTCAGCTGGGAGAGCGCCTGCATGGCATGCAGGAGGTCAGCGGTTCGATCCCGCTTAGCTCCACCAATTTTGCCAGGATTCGTGAAAACGGATCTGCACGAAGGTTACAAGTCCCCTTCGTCTAGTGGCCTAGGACACCGCCCTTTCACGGCGGTAACAGGGGTTCGAGTCCCCTAGGGGACGCCATTTTACCCACTTTGTGGGATTTCAAGGCTCATTCGATTATTGAATGAGCCTTTTGTTTTTGTCTTGAAAAAACTTCTCCTCACGCCTTTCTTGCCTGACGCGACCAGCGGCAGCAATTTCTGCTTGCTAAAAAATATGATGAGAATAATATTCTAACCATAATATTTTGGAGGCGAGCATGAACGACAAAAAAGCCAAGACCCGCGAACGGATTCTCGATGCTGCCTGCAGTGCGCTGATCCAGCATGGCCCCGCCGAGCCCAGCGTCAATCAGGTGATGGGCGCCGCCGGCCTGACCGTCGGTGGCTTCTACGCCCATTTCGACAGCAAGGACGCGTTGATGCTCGAAGCCTTTCGCCAGTTGCTGGGCGAGCGTCGGGCGCTGCTCGCCGAAGTCGACCCGAACATGAGCGGCGAGGAGCGCCGGGCTCTGGTTGCCGCCTTCTACCTGTCGCGCAAGCACCGCGACGCCACCGAGCGTGCCTGCCCGCTGCCGACCTCGCTGGGCGAAATGGCGCGCCTTCCGGAAGCCTTCCGCGAAGTGCTGGCCGAACACATTGAACTGATGATGGCCAACCTCGCCGACAGCCCGGAAGAGGCCGACAAGGTGCTCGCCGACATGGCCCTGATGATTGGTGGCCTGGCCCTGGCCCGGGCCCTGGGCACTGACGAGCTGTCTGACCGCATCCTGCGCGCCGCCAAGTCGGCGGTTGTCTGAACTACGCGATATCCACCGGAGTGAAGCGATGAATACCTTGAGCTGGATTCGTAGTGTTAACGGCACCCTCGGGCATCTGGCGCCGGAACATATCGCACGCAAGATGCGCCGTGCCTTCATGACCCCGCGCAACCGGCCGCCGCGAGACTGGGAGCTGCCGCTGCTGGCCCGCGCCGAGCGCATCACCTTGCGTTTCGGCCTCTCGGCACTGCGCTGGGGCCAGGGCCCGACCGTGCTGCTGATGCACGGCTGGGAAGGGCGCCCGACCCAGTTCGCCCACCTGATCGACAGCCTGGTCGACGCCGGTTACACCGCCGTGGCCCTGGAAGGCCCGGCCCATGGCCGCTCGCCGGGCAACGAAGCTAACGTGGTGCTGTTCGCCCGTGCCTTGCTGGAAGCCGCCGCCGAACTGCCGCCGCTCAAGGCCGTGGTTGGCCATTCCATGGGCGGCGCCAGCATGCTCCTGGCGTTGCAGTGGGGGCTGCGCGCCGAAGTGGCGGTGAGCATCGCCGCGCCGGCGCAGTTGCTTGGCGTGATCCGCGGTTTCGCTCGTCACCTGGGCATGCCGGCGCGGGCGCGGGCGGCGTTCATTCGCCAGATTGAGCGCGATGTCGGCGTGCAGATTTCTCGCCTGGATGTCAGCGGCTACCAACTGGAGCTGCCCGGCTTGATCGTGCATGCCGAGGACGACCAGTTGGTACCGGTAGACGAGTCCGACGCCATCCACCGCGCCTGGTTCGACAGCCGCCTGCTGCGCCTGCCCGACGGTGGTCACCTGCGGGTGCTGGCTGACCCACAAGTGCGCGAAGGGGTGCTGGCGCTGCTGCAGCGCAGCAGTTCACCGGCCCGGCAATCGGCCTGAGCATCCGGTACACTCTGCCCGTTAACCACGGATCTGGAGCGGGCATGAGTTGGGACCTGGCAACACCGTTCATCATCGACCTGCGGGTCGCTGCCGACGACATCGACGGCCTCGGCCACGCCAACAACGCGGTCTACGTCACCTGGCTCGAGCGCTGCGCCTGGCGCCACTCCCAGCGCCTGGGGCTGGACCTGGCCGAATACCGGCGCCTGGACCGGGCCATGGCGGTGGTCCGCCACGAAATCGACTACCTGGCCGCTGCCTACGAAGACGACGAGCTGCAACTGGCAACCTGGATCGTCGACTGGGACCAGCGGCTGAAAATGACCCGGCGCTTCCAGCTGGTCCGCCCCAGCGACGGCACCACTTTGCTGCGTGCGCAAACCACCTTCGTCTGCATCGAGTTATCCACAGGGCGACCCAAGCGCATGCCGGCCGAGTTTATCGACGGCTATGGCCCGGCGCTGATGGCCGGAGCGCTGTAAGCCGCGGATTTTGCTAGACTGCCGGCCTTTTCCAGCCGAGATGCAACCCATGCAAATTGCCCTGGCCCCGATGGAGGGGCTGGTCGACGACATTCTTCGCGACGTACTGACCCAGGTGGGCGGCATCGACTGGTGTGTCACCGAGTTCATTCGGGTCTGCGACCGCCTGCTGCCGGCGGCGACCTTCGAAAAGCTCGCGCCGGAGCTGAGCCAGGGCGCCCGCACTGCAGCCGGGGTGCCGTTGCGGGTGCAATTGCTCGGTTCCGACCCGGTGTGCCTGGCCGAGAACGCAGTGCTGGCCTGTGAGCTGGGCGCGCCGGTGATCGACCTCAATTTTGGCTGCCCGGCCAAGACCGTCAACAAGTCGCGGGGCGGGGCGGTGCTGCTCAAGGAGCCGGAACTGCTGCACGCGATCTTGCGTGAAGTGCGTCGCGCGGTGCCTGCGCATATCCCGGTCACGGCCAAGATGCGCCTGGGTTTCGACAGCCCCGACGGCGCCCTGGACTGTGCCCGGGCCCTGGCCGAAGGCGGCGCCGAGCAGTTGGTGGTGCACGCGCGGACCAAAGTTGACGGCTACAAGCCGCCGGCCCATTGGGAGTGGGTGGCGCGGGTGCAAGAGGTGGTCAAGGTGCCGGTGTATGCCAACGGCGAGGTCTGGACCCTGGAAGACTGGCGGCGCTGCCGCGAAGTCAGTGGCGTTGAAGACATCATGCTGGGGCGTGGCCTGGTTTCGCGCCCGGACCTGGCCCGGCAGATTGCCGCCGAACGCGATGGCGTCGAGTTCGTGCCCATGGACTGGCAGAGCTTGCTGCCGCTGATCCAGGACTTCTGGGGCCAGGCCCGCGCGCAGATGACCCCGCGCCAGGCGCCGGGGCGTCTCAAGCAATGGGTGGCGATGCTGACCCGCACCTACCCCGAAGCGGTGGCGCTGTTCACCGAATTGCGTCGGGAAACCGACTGCAATCGGGTCGGGCAGTTGATTGGTGTACCGGTCAGCGAGGCGGCCTGAAAAATTTTTTGCAGGGTTGCTTGAAAAGCAGGCGAGGGTCCTTATCTAGGGAGTACGCGATGCCGAAGTCGGGTCGCGTTACTACACAACCTCGCTGATTTTCAGGAGATGCATCATGACTACTGCTTTTTCTCTGGCTCCACTGTTCCGCCATTCCGTGGGTTTCGACCGTTTCAATGACCTGTTCGAATCTGCGGCGCGTAATGAGGCGGGTAGCAGCTACCCTCCCTACAACGTTGAAAAACATGGCGATGACCATTATCGAATCGTCGTTGCTGCGGCCGGTTTCCAGGAGCAGGATCTGGACCTGCAGGTGGAGAAAGGCGTCTTGACCGTGACTGGCGGCAAGCGTGACAGCAACGCTGATAGCGTTACCTATCTGCATCAGGGCATCGCCCAACGGGCGTTCAAGTTGTCGTTCCGGTTGGCTGACCATATCGAGGTCAAGGCGGCTGGTCTGGCGAACGGGCTGCTGAGCATTGATCTGCTGAGGATTGTGCCGGAAGAGGCCAAGGCCAAGCGGATTCCGATCAATGGTGAGAGCAAGCCTGCTCTGAATTGATTGTTGTTTGTTCAGGAAAGGGTGCCTTCGGGCACCCTTTTTTGGCTCTGAGATTTTGGTGTTGATCCGGTTGTTTTGGTGGCGCGGAGTCACCTTTCCGCCCTTACGGCGGCTTACTTTTTTCAGTCGAAAAAAAAGTAAGCAAAAATTCTCGCCCCACCAGTGGGCCCTACGCTGCGCTTCGGGTTCCCTCGCTCCGGTGTCGCTACAGGGCATTGCGAACTACGAGTTGCAAGCAACTCTACGTTTCGCAACTTCGGCTACGCCGAAGGTGCTGCGCACTTGCCCCTTCGCAACACCTGCACTCGGCCCTTCTGGTTAACGGGGCCGGTAGATCAAGATCACAAGCAGATCAAAATCAAGAGCACAATTCGCGTTGCTTTTGTGGGAGAGCAAGCCTGCTCTGAATTGTTGTTTGTTTAGGAAAGGGTGCCTTCGGGCACCCTTTTTTCGCTCTGAGATTTGGGTGTTGATCCGATTGTTTTGGTGGTGCTGAGTCACCTTTCCGCCCTTACGGCGGCTTACTTTTTTCAGTCGAAAAAAAAGTAAGCAAAAATTCTCGCCCCACCAGTGGGCCCTACGCTGCGCTTCGGGTTCCCTCGCTCCGGTGTCGCTACAGGGCATTGCGAACTACGAGTTGCAAGCAACTCTACGTTTCGCAACTTCGGCTACGCCGAAGGTGCTGCGCACTAGCCCCTTCGCAACACCTGCACTCGGCCCTTCTGGTTGACGGGGCCAGGTGGATCAAGATCAAAAGCAGATCAAGAGCATGATTCGAGTTGCTTTTGTGGGAGCGGGCTTGACCCGCGATGCGATGTGGCGGGCGGGACGATATCGCGGAGCTAGCCCGCTTCTACATTTTCGAAAGCTTCAGTAGCCCGCCGGCGCTTCAAGCAACATCGCCCGAAACTCCCCCAGCGGCAACGGCCGGCTATGCAGGTAGCCCTGGTACAAGTGGCAGCCCAGCCGCTCAAGAAACTCCAGTTGCTCCGACAGCTCCACCCCTTCGGCAATCACCGCCAGGTCCAGGCTGCGGGCCATGGCGACGATGGCGCGGACGATTTCGGCGTCGTTGGGGTCGATCGGGGCGTCGCGGACGAAGGACTGGTCGATCTTCAGGGCATCCACCGGCAGGCGCTTGAGGTAGGTCAGCGAGGAGTAGCCGGTGCCGAAATCATCCATGGCAAAGCTCACGCCAAAGGCCTTGAGCTCGCGCATTTTGCTGATGGTGTCTTCGAGGTTCTGGATGACGATGCCCTCGGTGATTTCCAGCTTGAGGATCTTGTGCGGCAGGCGGTAGTCGTCAAGGCTGCGCATTACCCGTTCGACGAAGTCGTTCTGGCGGAACTGGCGCGGGCTGATGTTCACGCACAGGCTGAAGTCGTCGGGGTCGATCAGGCCGTCGCGCAGCATACCGGCGCAGGCGTCGCAGGCTTCGTCGAGGATCCAGCTGCCAACTTCGAGGATCAGCCCGCTTTCTTCCAGTACCTGAATGAACTGCGCCGGCGGCTGCTGGCCCAGTTGCGGGTGGTGCCAGCGCAACAGCACTTCGGCGCCGACGATGCGGTTGTCGCGGGCGTCGACTTGGGGCTGGAAGTGCAGGGCCAGTTCGCCGCGGGCCAGGGCCAGGCGCAGGTCGTTCTCCATGCGCAGGCGCTCGCTGGCAGCCTTTTGCATGGTGGTGTGGAACATTTGCGTGGTGTTGCGCCCGGAGTCCTTGGCCCGGTACAGGGCGATGTCCGCACGTTTGAGCAAATCGGCCGGGGTCGAGCCGTGGTCGGGGATCAGCGCCACGCCGATGCTCGGCGTCACCTGCAGGCGCTGGCCGTCCAGCGACATTGGCTCGGCCAGCAGTTCGCGCAGGGTGTCGGCCAGTTCGCGGACTTTTTCCGTGACTTCCTCGCGGCTGCCTTCAAGGCCGCTGAGCAGCACCACGAACTCGTCACCACCCAGGCGCGCGACGGTGTCTTCCAGGCGCACGCTGGCTTCCAGGCGCGCGGTGATGATCTTCAGCACCGTGTCGCCGACCGGATGGCCAAGCGAATCGTTGATGTGCTTGAAGTGGTCGAGGTCGAGAAACAGCAGGGCGCCACGCAGGTTGTGGCGCTTGAGCAGGGCGATCTGCTGGCTCAGGCGGTCCATCAACAGGGCGCGGTTGGGCAGGTTGGTCAGCGGGTCGTGGTAGGCCAGGTGGCGGATCTGCGCCTGGGCATTCTTCAACTGGCTGACGTCGCGGGCGGTGAGCAGCAGGCACTCGGTTTCGTTGAGGTTGATCGGCTCGATCGAAACCTCGACGGTGAGAATGTCGCCACGCTTGTTGCGCCCGAGCATTTCCCGGTGATGCACGCGGCCTTTGTCGTGGAATTCGTTGAGCAGCGCGGCGCGCTGTTTGTCGTCAGCCCAGATGCCGATGTCGTGCACAGTCTGGCCGATCACTTCAGCGGCGCTGTAGCCGGTCAGGCGGCAGAAACCGTCGTTGACCTCCAGGTAGCGGCCGCTGTCGCGTTCGGTGATGGTGATGGCGTCGGGGCTTGAATGGAAGGCCTTGGCGAATTTCTCTTCGCTGGCCTTGAGCGCCGCTTCGGCGCGCTGCTGCTGGGTGATGTCGCGCAGGGTGGTGACGCTGCAGGGCTGGTTGTCGACCTTGATCAGGCGGCTGGAAATCACGCAGGTCAGCGGCTGCCCGTCCTTGTGGTTGACCACCACGGCGACGTTGTTCAAGGCCTGGTCGCGGATCACCCGTTCGATGCGCCGGGCGCGTTCGGCCGACTCGGCCCACAGGCCGATCTGTTCGGCGGTGTTGCCCAGTACCTGTTCGGCGTTCCAGCCAAACACCTGGGTAAAGGCCGGGTTGATCTCGATGAACTGGCCGCTGTCCTGGCGGGTCACGCAGATCGGGTCGGGGCTGGCCTGGAACAGGCTGGCGAACTTTTCTTCGGAACTGGTCAGGCGCTGCTCGCGCTCCACTTGTTCGGTGATGTCCAGCAAGGTGCCGGCCATGCGCAGCGGGTTGCCCTGTTCATCGCGGTACAGGCGCGCGCGGCTTTCAATGAAGCGCGAGCTGCCGTCTTCCATCTGGATGCGGTAGGTGATCTGGTAATTGCCGGCCGGACCTTCGCGCAGGCTGCGGTAGGCCTGGCGCATGCTGCTGCGTTCCATTTCCGGCACGCCTTCGAAAAACGACTCGAAGGATTCGTGAAACGGCACCGGCTCAAGGCCGTGCAGTTCGGCGGCGCGCGCCGAGCCATAGAGCATGCCGCTGGGGATGTGCCAGTCCCAGGTGCCCAGTTGTGCCGAGTCCAGGGCCAGGTCCAGGCGTTCCTGGCTGTCCTTGAGCGCTTGTTCGGCGCGTTTGCGCTCGCTGGTGTCGACGAAGGTACTGAGCAGGTAGGCGGTGCCTTCCAGGTCGATGTTCTGGGTACAGAGCAGGCCGTCGTGGACTTCGCCGCTGCTGCCGCGAAACTGCACTTCGAGGGTCACCGGGCCGCTGGTGCCGCTGGTCGCCGCCAGCACCTGCAGGCGCTGCTGTGGATGCACCCACAGGCCAAGTTCGAGGGTGCTTTTGTTGATGATCTGGTGGCCCGGCCAGCCGAGGATGTTCTCGAAGTGCTGGTTGACCTCGTAGATCATGCCGTCGGCGCGGCGGGTCAGGAGGATGACATTGGGGCTCAGGTGGAAGAGCGTGGCAAAGCGCTTTTCCGAGTTGATCAGCGCCGCTTCCCGTTCACGCTGGCGGGTAATTTCGCGAATCACCCCGACCATCTGTCGCCGGCCGTTGCGGTCCTTGGTCATGCTGCCGTTGATTTCCAGCCAGTGCAGGCTGCCGTCGGGCCAGCGGATGCGATGGCGCAGGGCTTGCTCGACCGGCTCGCCGTTGACCACCGCATGAAAGGCCTGCAGGGCGCGGGCGCGGTCTTCCATGGGCACCAGTTCCAGGTAGTCCAGGTCATTGGGCAGCGGCTGGTGCGGGTCAAAGCCGAACAGCGCCTGGGTGCCGCGCGACCAGCTGATCTGCCCGGTCTCGACATCCCAGAACCAGGCACCCAGGCGCGCACCGTTAAGCGCCGCCAACAGTTGCGGGGCGTTTTCCCAGGTTTGCTCCGATTCCTGGGGGTCCGCTGCATGAATTCGGGGCATGCGCGGAAAACGGTTTGCTGATTTGGGCATCGATACCAGACCTTTGGCAGATAACGCGTCCTTGAGCGGGCGGGTGTGCCCGGGTACTACCTCAGTGGTTCAAGGGGCTTGCATGGCTGTCGAGCAATGCCATAAAGGCCCTGGCGGCATTCGATAACGTTCGTTCGGTGTGCAGAATGTAGCCTAGCTGGCGCGACAGCTGTATGCCCGGCAAGGCGATGGGCGCAACCTGCTCGTCGAGCATAGTACGCGGCAGCACGCTCCATGCCAGACCGATGGAGACCATCATCTTGATGGTTTCCAGATAGTTGGTGCTCATGGCGATGTTCGGCGTCAGGCCCTGGGCTTCGAACAGGCGCTGGACGATATGGTGTGTGAAAGTGTTACCACCGGGGAACACCGCCGGATGGTGGGCAATGTCGGCCAGGCTGACCGCGCCTTTGCGTGCCAGCGGGTGCTCTGGGGCGGCGACGAAGTCCAGCGGATCGTCCCATACCGGCACGGCGCGCACCAGATGGTGCGGCTCCGGGGCCAGGGTGATGACGGCGATCTCTGCGCGGCCATGGAGGATTTCTTCGTAGGCAACTTCCGAATCGAGAAACTGGATATCCAGCGCCACCGCCGGGTACTGGCGGGTAAAGGCTCGCAGCAGCGGCGGCAGGCGGTGCAGGCCGATGTGATGGCTGGTGGCCAGGGTCAGGCGCCCGCTGACCTCCCCGGTGAGGTTGGTCAGGGCCCGGCGGGTGTCGTCCAGCACATTGAGGATCTGGTAGGCGCGCGGCAGCAGGGCGCGTCCGGCCTCGGTCAGGTTGACCTCGCGGCCGAGGCGGTCGAACAGGCGCACATCCAGTTGCTGCTCAAGGCCGGCGATGCGTTTGCTGATTGCCGGCTGGGTCAGGTGCAGGCGCTCGCCGGCCCCGGAGAAGCTGCCAGTCTCGGCAATCGCGATAAAGGCATTGAGGTTGGCCAGGTCCACTACTCGAATTCCTTTTGGTTATCCAAAGCATAAAAATTATGAATTTGAGTTATTCAATCTATCGGCATAGCATCGTCCGTACAAGCCAAGGGGTTATTGGCATAGAAAGACGCTGATGAGGAACAGTCTGATGGCCGGCAAAACGCTTTACGACAAGCTCTGGGATTCGCATTTGGTCAAGCAGCGCGACGATGGTTCGGCGCTGATCTACATCGACCGTCACATCATCCACGAAGTGACGTCGCCGCAAGCCTTCGAAGGCCTGCGCCTGGCCAATCGCAAACCCTGGCGCATCGATGCCAACATCGCCACGCCTGATCACAACGTGCCGACCACCCCGGAGCGCAAGGGCGGTATCGATGCCATTGTCGACCAGGTCTCGCGTTTGCAGGTTCAGACCCTCGATGAAAACTGCGACGAGTATGGCATCGTCGAATTCAAGATGAATGACGTGCGTCAGGGCATCGTCCACGTCATCGGCCCGGAGCAGGGTGCGACCTTGCCGGGCATGACCGTGGTCTGCGGCGACTCGCACACCTCGACCCACGGTGCCTTCGGCGCCCTGGCCCACGGTATCGGTACGTCCGAGGTCGAGCACGTACTCGCCACCCAGTGCCTGGTGGCCAAAAAGATGAAGAACATGCTGGTGCGCGTTGAAGGCACATTGCCGTTCGGCGTCACTGCCAAGGACATCGTCCTCGCCGTGATCGGCAAGATCGGCACCGCCGGCGGCAACGGCCATGCCATGGAATTCGCCGGCAGCGCGATTCGCGAGTTGTCGGTCGAAGGGCGCATGACCATCTGCAACATGTCCATCGAAGCCGGCGCCCGGGTAGGTCTGGTGGCCACCGATGAAAAAACCGTCGAGTACGTCAAGGGCCGCCCCTATGCACCCAAGGGCGAGCAGTGGGCGCAAGCGGTCGAAGCCTGGAAAGACCTGGTCTCCGACGCCGATGCGGTGTTCGACACGGTGATCGAGCTGGACGCTGCGCAGATCAAGCCGCAGGTCAGCTGGGGCACCTCGCCGGAGATGGTCCTGGCCGTCGACCAGCGCGTACCGGACCCGGCTGCCGAGGCCGATCTGGTCAAGCGTGGCTCGATCGAGCGGGCGTTGAAGTACATGGGCTTGAATGCCAACCAGGCGATCACCGACATCCAGCTCGACCGGGTGTTTATCGGCTCTTGCACTAACTCGCGCATCGAAGACCTGCGCGCCGCCGCCGAGATCGCCAAGGGCCGCAAGGTGGCCGCGACCATCAAGCAGGCGATCGTGGTGCCGGGCTCGGGCCTGGTCAAGGCCCAGGCCGAGAAAGAAGGCCTGGACAAGATTTTCCTCGAAGCGGGCTTTGAGTGGCGTGAACCGGGTTGCTCGATGTGCCTGGCGATGAACCCCGACCGCCTGGAGAGTGGCGAGCATTGCGCCTCGACCTCCAACCGCAACTTTGAAGGGCGTCAGGGCGCCGGTGGCCGTACCCACCTGGTGAGCCCGGCCATGGCCGCCGCCGCCGCCGTTACCGGCCGTTTTGTCGATGTACGCGAGTTGATCCAAGGGAGCGTAGCATGAAAGCCTTTACCCAGCACACCGGCCTTGTCGCGCCATTGGACCGTGCCAACGTCGACACCGACCAGATCATTCCCAAGCAGTTCCTGAAGTCGATCAAGCGCACCGGCTTTGGCCCCAACCTGTTCGATGAATGGCGTTACCTGGATGTCGGCCAGCCGTACCAGGACAACAGCAAGCGCCCGCAGAACCCGGATTTCGTGCTCAACCACGCGCGTTATCAAGGTGCCAGCGTGTTGCTCGCCCGCGAGAACTTCGGTTGTGGCTCGAGCCGTGAACATGCGCCGTGGGCCCTGGAAGAGTACGGCTTTCGCAGCATCATCGCGCCGAGCTATGCCGACATCTTCTTCAACAACAGCTTCAAGAACGGCTTGCTGCCGATCATCCTCAGCGATGAGGAAGTCGACGAGCTGTTCAAGCAGGTTGAAGCCGATCCGGGTTACCAGTTGAGCATCGACTTGCAGGCTCAGACCGTGACCCGCCCGGACGGCAAGGTGCTGACCTTCGAGATCGATGCATTTCGCAAGCACTGCCTGCTCAACGGCCTGGATGACATCGGCCTGACCTTGCAGGATGGCGATGCGATTGCCGCCTTTGAAGCCAAGCACCGGGCCAGCCAGCCCTGGTTGTTTCGTGACGCTTGATTGATGCCAATCGCGGGGCAAGCCCGCTCCCACATGCCCCGCGATAAGGCCCCAGGAGATGCAGATGACCAGCACCACCCATAAGGACGTCGTCCAGCGCCAGTTCGGCGAACAGGCCAGTGCCTACCTGAGCAGCGCCGTGCATGCCCAGGGCAGCGAGTTCGCCCTGCTACAGGCCGAGCTTGCCGGCCAGGGCCGGGCACGCCTGCTGGACCTTGGCTGTGGCGCCGGCCATGTGAGTTTCCACGTTGCCCCGCTGGTGCGTGAAGTAGTGGCCTACGACCTGTCGCAGCAGATGCTGGATGTGGTCGCCGCCGCTGCCAGCGAACGTGGCTTCGAGAACATCGTCACCGAACGCGGCGCCGCCGAGCGCCTGCCGTTCGCTGACGCATCGTTCGATTTCGTCTTCAGCCGCTACTCGGCGCACCACTGGAGCGACCTGGGCCTGGCGCTGCGGGAAGTGAAGCGGGTGCTCAAGCCCGGCGGCGTGGCAGCCTTCATCGACGTCATGTCGCCGGGCAGCCCGCTGCTCGACACTTACCTGCAGAGCGTCGAGGTGCTGCGCGACACCAGCCATGTACGCGATTATTCGGCCAGCGAATGGCTGCAGCAGGTCAGCGAAGCCGGCCTGTTCACCCGCAGCCACAGCCGCCAGCGCCTGCGCCTGGAGTACAGCTCGTGGGTCGAGCGCATGCGCACCCCCGAGGTGATGCGTGGCGCCATCCGCCAATTGCAGCAGGCGATGGGCGAAGAAGTACGGCAGTATTACCAGATTGAAGCCGACGGCTCGTTCAGCACCGATGTCGTGGTGCTCTGGGCCGAACGCTAGGTTTTTTCCGGCAGGCCAACAGGGCGTGCCGCTTGAATTGAATAGAGGAAAGCATGAGCAAGCAGATTCTGATTCTTCCAGGTGATGGCATCGGTCCGGAAATCATGGCCGAGGCGGTCAAGGTGCTGGAACTGGCCAACGACAAGTTCCAGCTCGGTTTCAGCCTGGAGCACGACGTCATCGGCGGCGCCGCCATCGACAAGCACGGCGTGCCGCTGGCCGACCAGACCCTGGAGCGCGCTCGCAAGGCCGATGCCGTGCTGCTCGGCGCCGTTGGCGGGCCGAAGTGGGACAAGATCGAGCGCGACATTCGCCCTGAACGCGGCCTGCTGAAAATCCGCTCGCAACTGGGCCTGTTCGCCAACCTGCGTCCGGCGATTCTCTACCCGCAACTGGCCGACGCTTCGTCGCTCAAGCCAGAAATCGTCGCCGGCCTGGACATCCTCATCGTTCGCGAGCTGACCGGCGGCATCTATTTCGGCGCACCCCGCGGCACCCGCGAGCTGGAAGGCGGCGAGCGTCAGTCCTACGACACCCTGCCATACAGCGAGAGCGAAATCCGCCGTATCGCCCGGGTCGGTTTCGACATGGCCCGCGTGCGCGGTAAAAAACTCTGCTCGGTCGACAAGGCTAACGTCCTGGCCTCCAGCCAGCTGTGGCGCGAGATCGTCGAGGAAGTCGCCAAGGACTACCCGGACGTCGAACTCAGCCACATGTACGTCGACAACGCCGCCATGCAACTGGTGCGTGCGCCCAAGCAGTTCGACGTGATGGTCACCGACAACATGTTCGGCGACATCCTGTCGGATGAGGCTTCCATGCTCACCGGCTCCATTGGCATGCTGCCATCAGCGTCGCTGGATGCCGACAACAAGGGCATGTACGAGCCTTGCCACGGCTCGGCACCGGACATCGCCGGCCAGGGCATCGCCAACCCGCTGGCGACCATCTTGTCGGTGTCGATGATGCTGCGTTACAGCTTCAACCAGCAGGCGGCAGCCGAGGCCATTGAAAAGGCCGTCAGCCTGGTATTGGATCAGGGGCTGCGTACCGGCGACATCTGGTCGGACGGTTGCAGCAAGGTAGGTACGCAGGAAATGGGCGACGCAGTAGTCGCAGCGCTGCGGAATCTGTAATCTCTCGGGCCCGCTGCTGTTTTTCCTAGTGAAGCAGCGGCCCACTTTTTAGCAAAGGTGTAGTTGCGATGAAACGTGTAGGTCTGATCGGTTGGCGCGGTATGGTCGGTTCCGTGCTCATGCAGCGGATGCTGGAAGAGCAGGATTTTGATCTTATCGAGCCGGTGTTCTTCACCACCTCCAACGTCGGTGGCCAGGGTCCGGCAGTGGGCAAGGATATTGCTCCGCTCAAGGACGCTTACAGCATTGAAGAGCTCAAGACCCTCGATGTGATCCTGACCTGTCAGGGCGGCGACTACACCAATGAAGTCTTCCCCAAGCTGCGCGAAGCCGGCTGGCAGGGCTACTGGATCGACGCCGCCTCCAGCCTGCGCATGCAGGATGATGCGGTCATCGTTCTCGACCCGGTCAACCGCAAGGTCATCGACCAGCAGCTCGACGCCGGTACCAAGAACTACATCGGCGGCAACTGCACCGTCAGCCTGATGCTGATGGGCCTGGGCGGCCTGTTCGAAGCCGGCCTGGTCGAGTGGATGAGCGCCATGACCTACCAGGCAGCCTCCGGCGCCGGTGCGCAGAACATGCGCGAGCTGATTCGCCAGATGGGCGCGACCCACGCCGCGGTCGCCGATGACCTGGCCAACCCGGCCAGCGCCATCCTCGACATCGACCGCAAGGTTGCCGAGGCCATGCGCAGCGACGCCTACCCGACCGAGAACTTCGGCGTGCCGCTGGCCGGCAGCCTGATCCCGTGGATCGACAAAGAGCTGCCTAACGGCCAGAGCCGTGAAGAGTGGAAGGCCCAGGCCGAGACCAACAAGATCCTCGGCCGCTTCAAGAGCCCGATCCCGGTCGACGGCATCTGCGTGCGCATCGGCGCCATGCGTTGCCACAGCCAGGCACTGACCATCAAGCTGAACAAGGACGTGCCGATTGCCGACATCGAAGGCATGATCAGCCAGCACAACCCTTGGGTGAAACTGGTGCCGAACCAGCGTGAAATCAGCATGCAGGAGCTCAGCCCGACCAACGTCACCGGTACCCTGAACATCCCGGTGGGTCGCCTGCGCAAGCTGAACATGGGTTCCCAGTACCTGGGCGCCTTCACCGTTGGTGACCAGCTGCTGTGGGGCGCGGCCGAGCCGCTGCGGCGCATGCTGCGCATCCTCCTGGAGCGTTGATCGCCAGGCAGTGTTGAACCCAAGCCCGTGCTGGAAACAGCACGGGCTTTTTTGTGGGTGGTCCACGCTGTGGGAGCGGGGTTGACCCGCGATTCAGGTGTTCCGCGCATGAGAATCCAAGTAAAGTGCCGCTCCCGCCGTTTCAGCAGAGGATTTTTCCATGAGCCAGCCTATTGATATCGCCGTTATCGGTGCCACCGGTACTGTCGGTGAAACCCTCGTGCAGATCCTCGACGAGTGCGATTTCCCGGTCGGCACCTTGCACCTGCTGGCCAGCAACGAATCGGCGGGCAGCGGCGTGATGTTTCGCAGCAAGAGCCTGCGCGTGCGCGAGGTCGACAGCTTCGACTTCAGCAAGGTCAAGCTGGCCTTCTTCGCCGCCGGCCCGGCAGTGACCCGCAGCTTCGCGCCACGGGCCCAGGCGGCCGGTTGCGCAGTCATCGACCTGTCCGGCGGCTTGCCGGCCGAGCAGGCGCCGGCGGTGGTGCCGGAAGCCAACCCGGCAGTGCTCGACAGCCTCAAGGCGCCGCAGCAACTGAGCAGCCCAAGCGCCGCAGCGATTGCCCTGGCGGTAACCCTGGCGCCCCTCAAGGGCTTGCTGGAGCTTGAGCGCATTAATGTCACCGCGTGCCTGGCGGTCTCGGCCCAGGGTCGCGAGGCGGTCAACGAGCTGGCCCGGCAGACCGCCGAGCTGCTCAACGCCCGCCCGCTGGAGCCGCGCTTCTTCGACCGGCAAATGGCCTTCAACCTGTTGGCCCAGGTCGGTGCCAGCGATGCTGACGGCCATGGCGCCCTTGAACGCCGCCTGGTCAGTGAGTTGCGCGAAGTGCTCGGCTTGCCTTCACTGAAGATTTCGGTGACCTGCGTTCAAGTCCCGGTGTTTTTCGGCGATAGCTACAGTGTGTCCGTGCAAAGCCGCACGCCGGTCGACCTGGCGGCGGTCAACGCCGCACTGGAAGCCGCTGACAGCATCGAACTGGTGGAGGAGGGTGATTATCCGACGCCGGTGGGTGACGCAGTGGGCCAGGACGTGGTCTATGTTGGACGGGTACGGGGTGGAATTGACGAGGTTGAGCAGCTCAACCTCTGGCTGACCACCGACAATGTGCGCAAAGGTGCGGCCCTGAACGCGGTCCAGCTGGCGCAATTGTTGATAAAAGGCCTTGTGTAAAAGATACTTGCCGACAATTTGCTCCACTTGTTCTCGCTTGCCGGGGAAGGTTCATTCAAAGGAAGAGGTCATGCTTCGAATTCGCAAACTGGTCTTAGCAATAGCCGCGGCGTCGGCGCTGTCGTCCGGTATGGCGCATGCCCTCGGGTTGGGCGAGCTGACCTTGAAGTCAGCGCAGAACCAGCCCCTGGATGCCGAGATCGAACTGCTCGATGTCCGCGACCTGACCGCGGCCGAAGTAGCGCCGAGCCTGGCGCCGGCCGAAGAGTTCGCCAAGGCCGGTGTCGAGCGCCAGGCGTTTCTCAATGACCTGACCTTTACCACGGTGATCAACCCCAACGGCAAGAGCGTGTTGCGGGTGACCTCGAGCCAGCCGCTGCCGGCGCCGATGGTCAAGTTCCTGGTCCAGGTCATGTGGCCGAGCGGTCGCCTGCTGCGCGACTACAGCGTGCTGATTGACGCGGCCAAGTTCAACGCTCCGGCCGGGCAACCGGCGCCGGCCGGCGTTGCGCCTGCGGTAACCGCGGCCAACTACACCACCGTGCGTCGCGACACCCTGTGGGAAATCGCCTCGAAAGCCCGTCAGGGCGGGTCGGTGCAGCAGACCATGCTGGCCATTCAGGCGCTGAACCCGGATGCCTTCATCAACGGCAACATCAACCTGCTGAAAACCGGCCAGGTCTTGCGCCTGCCCGATCAACAGCAGATCACCAGTATTCCCCAGGCCCAGGCCGTTACCGAAGTGGCCGAGCAGTATGCTGCCTGGCGCGAAGGCCGGCGCCTGGGTCCGCGCGCACGCCAGCTGGACGCCACCCGGCGCAGCGGCACCGAGGCGGCGCCGGCACGTATCGCCAACCAGGACAACCTCAAGCTGGTCGCACCCGGCAGCAAAGGCGCTGCGGGCAGTAAAGGTCTCAACGACAAGCTGGCTGTGGCCCAGGAAAGCCTGGACACCAGCCGTCGTGACAATGAAGAGCTCAAAGGCCGCATGGCCGACCTGCAGAGCCAGCTGGACAAACTGCAGCGCCTGATCGCGCTGAAAAACGACCAACTGGCCAAGCTTGAAGCCCAGGGCGCCGCTGGCGCGCCGGCGCCTGAAGCTGCCGCGGCCCAGCCGCCGGCCATTGCCGCCGAGTTGCAGCCGGCTCCTGCCGAACCGGTGGTCACCCCGGCACCGGCTGCGGTCGATACCGCACCGGTTGATCCGGCGCAGCCTGCTGCCGACCAGGCACCGGCCGACTCGAACAAGATGCTCGACGATCTGCTCGGCAACCCGTTGTTGCTGGCGCTGATCGCCGGTTCCGCGTTGTTGGTGCTGTTGCTTCTGCTGCTGTTGCTGGCACGCAAGCGCAAGGCCGACCAGGAAGCGGAAAAACACCTGCGCATGGCCCGCGCCCTGGCCGAAGAGGGCGAGCGCGCCCCAGACCTGGACCTGCCGCCAAGCAGTTTTGAAGGCCTGGACATCGCGCCGCCGAGCGTGACCCTGGCACCGGCAGTGGTCGCGGCATCTGCCGCCGCCGCCACAGCCGCGGCCTTGCCTGCCGAGGAGCCGGCGCCTGTGGTGGCGGAGCCAGCGCCGAGCAAGCCGGTGCAAGGCCCGATTGCCGCGCCATTGGTTGCTCCGGCGGCCAGCCCGGCAGCCCCGACCGGCGACGCTGTGCTCGACGAAGCAGAGTTGAGCATTGCCCGTGGCCGCCTCAATCACGCCGCCGAACTGCTCGAGCCTGCGGTTGCCGCAGCCCCTGAGCGCAGCGACCTGCGCCTCAAGCTGATGGAAGTCTATGCCCGCCAGGGTGATCGCGATGCCTTTGTCGGCCACGAGCGGCAGCTGATTGCCACCGGCCAGAACCATGCCGATGTCGAAGCCCTGAAAAACCGCTTCCCGGCCATGCTCGCCGTCGCGGCGGCGGGCGTCAGCGCGGCGGCGCTGGCGGCCGAACTGGATGCCCAGTATGTCCAGGAGCTGCTGCAGGACGAGGTGCCAGCCGAACCGCTGGCAGAAGCCGAACCAGCCGTCGAGCCAGCCGTTGAGCCAGAAGCAGGGGCCGAGCCTGAACCTGAACCTGAACCTGTGGTTGAAGAATCGCTGGCCGAGCCTGAGCCTGTTCCTGAAGACGACCTGGACAGTGCCTTCGACCTGAGCCTGGATGACGACCTGCAAGGCCTGGAGCTGGACGCGCCGCCACTGCTCGACGAGCCCTCGCTGGCTGTTGAAGCGCCACAAGCCGAAGCAGTCGCGAGCGAAGCCAGCCCGGCGCAACCGGACTTCGACGCCTTGCTCGCAGAGCATCTTGCCGAGCCTGAGCAGGCCCTGGACGACCTCGCCGATTTCGACCTCGACGTCGCTGGCGACGAGCCGGCGCTGGCGCCGAACAGCGAGACCGTCGATATCGCCGCAGAGCTGGCGGCGTTCGATGAAACCATGCCCGAGTTCGACCCGTTGAGCGAGCTGGACCTGCCGGAAGACTTCGACCTGTCGCTGTCACTGGAGGACTCGCAGGCGGATAAAAACTTTGCCTCGGAGCTCGATGACGTCAACGCCGAACTCGACAAGCTGTCGCAAAGCCTGGAGCAGCCGTCGATCGAGCCGCACTTCAGCGAAGCGGACGCCGCGATCAGCGACGACCTCGACGATGATTTCGACTACCTCGGCGGCGCCGACGAAGTGGCCACCAAGCTCGACCTGGCCCGGGCCTATATCGACATGGGCGACCATGACGGCGCCCGCGACATTCTCGACGAAGTGCGCAAGGACGGCAGCGATGCTCAGCGCCAGGAAGCCGACGAGCTGCTCTCGCGCCTGGTCTGAGTTCACCCTGTGTAAAACCAACGGCAGCCCAAGTGGCTGCCGTTGTCGTTATAATTGCCGCCATCTGCTAAACCGACAGGCTGTATCCCCTTGGAAATCATTGATAACGCGGCTGCCGAAGTGGCCGCCGAAGGCTTCTTTCGTATCGCCCTGGGCGTTGAGTACAAAGGTTCGCGCTACCGCGGCTGGCAGCGCCAGGCCAGTGGCGTGGCAAGCGTGCAGCAAACCCTCGAAGAAGCCTTGTCGCGGGTGGCCGATTCGCCGGTCACCCTGCACTGTGCCGGGCGCACCGATGCCGGCGTGCATGCCTGCGGCCAGGTGGTGCATTTCGACACCCAGGCGGTGCGCAGCATGAAGGGCTGGACCATGGGCGCCAACATCAACCTGCCGCACGACATCAGCGTGTCCTGGGCCAAGCAGATGCCGGCGCACTTCCATGCGCGCTTCAAGGCCATTGCCCGGCGTTACCGCTACGTGATCTACAACGACCAGATCCGCCCGGCGCACCTGGGCGAAGAGGTGACCTGGAACCACCGGCCGCTGGACGCCGAGCGCATGGCCCTGGCCGCCGAGTACCTGGTCGGCACCCACGATTTCAGTGCCTTTCGCGCCGGCCAGTGCCAGGCCAAGTCGCCGGTCAAGAATCTCCATCACCTGCGTGTTAGCCGCCACGGCCAGATGATCGTCCTCGACATCCGCGCCAGCGCCTTCCTGCACCACATGGTGCGCAACATTGCCGGCGTGCTGATGACCATCGGCGCTGGCGAGCGCCCGCCGGAGTGGGCCCTGGAAGTGCTGCAAAGCCGCGAGCGGCGCGCCGGCGGGGTGACCGCGCATCCGTATGGGCTGTACCTGGTGCAGGTCGAGTACCACGACGAGTTCGAACTGCCCGCGCGTTACATCGGCCCACACTTCATTACCGGCTACGAGGCATTGACGGGCTGACGGCCCGCAAGCCATTTGCTAACATCCGGGACTTTCCGCTTTCTGCTGAGGTTCACAGGTCATGAGCGCCGTTCGCAGCAAAATCTGCGGCATTACCCGCATCGAGGATGCGCTGGCCGCAGCCGAGGCGGGCGCCGATGCCATCGGCCTGGTGTTCTATGCCAAGAGCCCGCGGGCGGTCGATGTGCAGCAGGCGCGGGCGATCATCGCCGCCTTGCCGCCGTTCGTCACCACCGTCGGCCTGTTCGTCAACGCCAGCCGTTGCGAGCTGACGGAAATCCTCGAAGCGGTGCCGCTCGACCTGCTGCAGTTCCATGGCGATGAAACCCCGGCCGATTGCGCAGGTCACAACCGTCCATGGATCAAGGCCTTGCGGGTGCGCCCGGGCGACGACCTGGAGGCCAGCTGCAAGCGCTACAGCGGTGCCAGCGGCATTCTTCTCGATACCTACGTGGCCGGCGTGCCCGGCGGTACCGGCGAGGCGTTCGACTGGTCGCTGGTGCCTGCGCAACTGAGCAAGCCAATCATCCTCGCCGGCGGCCTGTCGCCGGATAACGTCGCCCAGGCCATTGCGCAGGTGCGGCCTTATGCGGTGGATGTCAGCGGCGGCGTGGAGCAGGCCAAGGGCATCAAGGACCCGGCGCGGATCGAGGCGTTTATCCGCGCGGTCAAGCAGGCGTGAAAGCGCTGCATGCTGCGGATGTGACGGCTGGCCGCGCGCCATCGTCCATAGCTTTCGCAGCCCGGTGCTGCCGGATCGCGCCCATGGGCCGGTCGAAATTAGCGGGTGACGCCACGGGCGTCGCCCTTACAGGTTGACGAGGGTGCGGTATCGGGGTGGCTCGCTGCAGGCGGGCGCCGGAGCCGCATCTTCATCGCGTCATACACGAATTGAGCTCAAGGGCATACGCGCGAGCCGGCAGCCATAGCCTGCCGGTCGCCGCTACTGGAGAAAGAAAGCATGAGCAACTGGTTAGTAGACAAACTGATCCCTTCGATCATGCGTTCCGAGGTGAAGAAGAGTTCGGTCCCTGAAGGCCTGTGGCACAAGTGCCCGTCCTGCGAGGCCGTGCTGTATCGTCCGGAGCTGGAAAAGACCCTGGATGTCTGCCCTAAGTGCAACCATCACATGCGTATCGGCGCCCGCGCCCGTATCGACATCTTCCTCGATGCCGAAGGTCGCGCCGAGCTGGGCGCTGACCTGGAACCGGTCGACCGCCTGAAGTTTCGCGATGGCAAGAAGTACAAGGACCGCCTGACTGCTGCCCAGAAGCAGACCGGCGAGAAAGACGCACTGATCTCCATGAGCGGTACCCTGCTGGGCATGCCGATCGTGGTCAGCGCCTTCGAATTCTCCTTCATGGGTGGTTCGATGGGCGCCATCGTCGGCGAGCGTTTCGTCCGTGCCGCCAACTACGCCCTGGAAAACCGCTGCCCGATGGTCTGCTTCTCGGCCTCCGGTGGTGCGCGCATGCAGGAAGCGCTGATCTCGCTGATGCAGATGGCCAAGACCTCCGCAGTACTGGCACGCCTGCGCGAAGAAGGCATCCCGTTCATCTCGGTGCTGACCGATCCGGTCTACGGCGGCGTTTCTGCCAGCCTGGCGATGCTTGGTGATGTCATCGTCGGTGAGCCCAAGGCGCTGATCGGCTTTGCCGGCCCGCGGGTGATCGAGCAGACCGTACGCGAGAAGCTGCCAGAAGGCTTCCAGCGCAGCGAGTTCCTTCTGGAGCACGGCGCCATCGACATGATCATCCCGCGTCAGGAGCTGCGTCAGCGCCTGGGCAACCTGCTGGCCCAGATGATGGGCCTGCCGACGCCCACGTTCGTCGCCCCGGTGATCGAGCCGATCGTCGTGCCGCCGGCGCCTGCCACCGTATGACCCAACGTACCCTTGGCGACTGGCTCGCCTACCTCGAGCAGTTGCATCCGTCGGCCATCGACATGGGCCTGGAGCGTTCGCAACAGGTCGCTGCGCGGCTCGGGCTGGGTCAGCCGGCGCCACGGGTAATCACCGTGACCGGCACCAACGGCAAGGGTTCGACCTGCGCCTTCGTTGCCGCGTTGCTGCGCGCCCAGGGCCTCAAGGTCGGCGTCTACAGCTCGCCGCACCTGCTGCGCTACAACGAGCGGGTGCAGATCAACGGCGCTGAAGCCGGCGATGAGCAGCTGTGCGAAGCCTTCGCCGCGGTTGAAGCGGCCCGCGGCGACATCTCCCTGACCTACTTCGAAGCCGGTACCCTGGCGGCGTTCTGGCTGTTCAAGCAGGCGGCGCTCGACGCCGTGGTGCTCGAAGTCGGCCTGGGCGGACGCCTGGATACCGTCAACATCGTCGATGCCGACCTGGCGCTGGTCACCAGCATCGGCGTTGACCATGTCGACTACCTGGGCGACACCCGTGAGTTGGTGGCCTTCGAGAAGGCCGGGATCTTCCGCCAGGGCAAGCCGGCCCTGTGTGGTGACCTCAATCCGCCGCAGCCGTTGCTGGACAAGGCCCGTGCCCTGAACAGCCCGCTGTTTTTGCGCGGTCGCGATTTCGACCTGGCCAGCACTGACCAGTACTGGCAGTGGCGTGGGGTCAATGCCCGTGGCGAGGTGGTCGAGCTGCAGGATTTGCCGCTGCTCGACCTGCCGATGGAAAACGCCGCGTTGGCATTGCAGGCCTACCTGTTGCTCGACCTGCCGTGGGATGCCGGGCAGATTGCCGAGGCCCTGCGCAGCACGCGCATGGTCGGCCGCCTCGATCGGCGAGCCTTTACCTGGCAAGGCAAACCTTTGACTATCCTCATGGATGTCGGGCACAACCCGCATGCTGCCGAGTACCTGGCTCAGCGCCTGGCCACCCGGCCGCCGCAGGGCAAGCGCCTGGCGGTGTTCGGTTTGCTCGCCGACAAGGACCTCGACGGTGTGCTCAAGCCGCTGCAGCACCAGGTTCAGGCCTGGGCCGTGGCGCCGCTGGACACCGCCCGCAGCCGGCCGGCTGGCGAGTTGCAGGCGGCGCTGACGAACCTTGGCGCTGCGGTGCAGTCTTACCCCAGCGTCGCCGCCGCCCTGGAAGGGCAGTGCGCGCAGGCAACGGCGGATGACGAAATCCTGCTGTTCGGATCATTTTTCTGTGTCGGCGAAGCCCTGCAGTGGCTCGACCGGCAGGCCACGGAGGACGGGGCAAATGGCATTGCTGGATAAAGTGGTCAAGCAACGCATGGTCGGGGCGCTGGTGCTGGTGGCGCTGGCGGTGATCTTCCTGCCGATGCTGTTCTCGCGCGAAGACGAAATGCGCCAGGTGCGCGTCGAAGCCCCCGAGGCACCGGCTGCGCCGACCCTGCCGCAAGTGCAGGTAGAGCCGGTGCAGGTCCCCGAGCCGCAGGTATTACCCGAAGAGCCGCTGATCGTCGAGCAGGCCGCGGCACCGGTGCAGGCGCCAAGCACGCCGATTGCCCCGGCGCCCGCCGCCACGCCGCTGCCGACACCGGCCCCGGCCGCACCGGCTGTCGCGGCAAAACCGGCGACGCCGGCGCCCGCCAAGGTAGAAGCCAAGCCGGCAGCCACCGTCGCCGCTGCGACCAAGCCTGCTGCGGGCAAGATCGACGCCAATGGCCTGCCGGTCAGCTGGTCGATTCAGATGGCCAGCCTGGCCAACCGCGCCAGCGCCGACAACCTGCAGAAAACCCTGCGCAGCCAGGGCTACAACGCTTATATCCGTTCGGCCGAAGGCATGAACCGGGTGTATGTCGGACCGTTGATCGAGCGCGCCGAGGCCGAGCGCCTGCGCGATGTGATCAACCGCCAGCAGAAGCTCAAGGGCTTTGTCGTACGCTTCCAGCCCGAGCGCAGTTGAACCCTTGCCGCCCGGCCCGTACCGGGCGGTAAATCACTGCTTACCGACAGCCCGTTGCTCTGGTAAAATGCGCCGCCTTATCCGTTTGCAGGCAACACTGTGGCATTTACCTGGGTCGACTGGGCGATTCTCGCGATCATCGCCATTTCTTCGCTGATCAGTCTCAAGCGCGGCTTTGTCAAAGAGGCCTTGTCGCTGCTTACCTGGATCATCGCCGGTGCCGTGGCCTGGATGTTCGGTGGCTCGCTGTCGCAGTACCTGGAAGCTTATATCCAGACGCCTTCGGCCCGGGTCATCGCCGGATGCGCCATTCTTTTCGTCGCCACCCTGCTGGTGGGGGCCATGATCAACTTTCTCATCGGCGAGCTGATTCGCGTCACCGGGCTGTCCGGGACCGATCGCTTCCTGGGCATGGCCTTCGGCGCCGCCCGCGGGGCCTTGCTGGTGGTCGTGGCGGTCGGGCTGTTGAGCCTGGGGCCGGTACAACAGGATCAGTGGTGGCAGGAGTCTCGCCTCCTGCCACAATTTCTATTGGTGGCTGACTGGTCGAAAAACCTCATTCTGGGGTTCACCAGTCAGTGGCTAGCCAGCGGGATCAGCGCACCGGCTGATCTCCCGTTCCAGGAACAGCTGCTGGGGCCCAAAACGCCTTGAGCGCTTTTCAATCCAGTTTCATTAAGTAGGGGTTGCGTCGCATGTGTGGCATCGTCGGTATCGTCGGTAAGTCGAACGTCAATCAGGCGCTGTATGACGCGCTAACCGTCCTCCAGCACCGCGGCCAGGACGCTGCCGGTATTGTGACCAGCCATGATGGCCGGTTATTCCTGCGCAAGGACAACGGCCTGGTCCGTGACGTATTCCAGCAGCGCCATATGCAGCGCCTGGTCGGTCACATGGGTATCGGCCACGTGCGCTACCCGACCGCGGGCAGCTCGACCTCGGCCGAGGCCCAGCCGTTCTACGTCAACTCGCCCTACGGCATCACCCTGGCGCACAACGGCAACCTGACCAACGTCGAACAGCTGGCCAAGGAGATCTACGAGTCCGACCTGCGCCACGTCAACACCAGCTCTGACTCGGAAGTGCTGCTCAACGTCTTCGCCCATGAGCTGGCGGTGCGTGGCAAGCTGCAACCGACCGAAGAAGACGTGTTCGCCGCGGTCACCGACGTGCACAACCGTTGCGTTGGCGGTTACGCGGTGGTGGCGATGATCACCGGCTACGGCATCGTCGGTTTCCGCGACCCCAACGGCATCCGTCCGATCGTGTTCGGCCAGCGTCACACCGACGAAGGCGTCGAGTACATGATCGCCTCCGAAAGCGTTTCTCTGGACGTGCTGGGCTTCACCCTGATCCGTGACCTGGCGCCAGGCGAAGCGGTGTACATCACTGAAGAGGGCAAGCTGCACACCCGTCAGTGCGCGACCAACCCGCAACTGTCGCCGTGCATCTTCGAACACGTCTACCTGGCCCGGCCTGACTCGATCATCGACGGCGTCTCGGTGTACAAGGCGCGCCTGCGCATGGGCGAGAAGCTGGCCGAGAAGATCCAGCGCGAGCGCCCTGACCACGACATCGACGTGGTCATCCCGATTCCCGACACCAGCCGCACCGCAGCGCTGGAGCTGGCCAACCACCTGGGCGTCAAGTTCCGTGAAGGCTTCGTCAAGAACCGCTACATCGGCCGTACCTTCATCATGCCCGGCCAGGCCGCGCGCAAGAAATCGGTACGCCAGAAACTCAACGCCATCGAGCTGGAGTTCCGCGGCAAGAACGTGATGCTGGTCGACGACTCGATCGTGCGCGGCACCACCTGCAAGCAGATCATCCAGATGGCCCGCGAAGCCGGCGCGAAAAACGTCTACTTCTGCTCGGCCGCCCCGGCGGTGCGCTTCCCTAACGTCTACGGCATCGACATGCCGAGCGCTCACGAGCTGATCGCGCACAACCGCAGCACCCAGGATGTCGCCGAGCTGATCGGTGCCGACTGGCTGGTCTACCAGGACCTGCCGGACCTGATCGAAGCGGTCGGCGGTGGCAAGATCAAGATCGAGCATTTCGATTGCGCGGTGTTCGACGGCAAGTACGTCACCGGCGACATCGACGAAGCCTACCTGGACAAGATCGAGCAGGCGCGCAACGACGCCTCCAAGGTCAAGAACCAGGCGGTCAGCGCGATCATCGACCTCTACAACAACTAAGTTAGGAGCAGCGGCATGACACAGGAATGGGATGCCGGGCGCCTGGACAGCGACCTCGAAGGGGTCGCTTTCGACACGCTGGCGGTACGCGCCGGCCAGCATCGCACGCCGGAAGGTGAGCACAGCGATCCGCTGTTCTTCACCTCCAGCTACGTGTTCCGTACGGCGGCCGATGCCGCCGCGCGGTTCGCCGGCGAGGTTCCAGGCAACGTCTATTCACGCTACACCAACCCCACCGTACGCGCGTTCGAAGAGCGCATCGCCGCCCTTGAAGGCGCCGAGCAGGCGGTTGCCACCTCCACCGGCATGTCGGCGATTCTCTCGACCGTCATGGCCCTGTGCAGCGCCGGCGACCATGTGCTGGTGTCGCAGAGCGTCTTCGGTTCGACCATCAGCCTGTTCGAGAAGTACTTCAAGCGCTTCGGCGTGCAGGTCGACTACGTGCCGCTGACCGACCTGGCCGGCTGGGGCCAGGCGATCAAGGCCAACACCAAGCTGCTGTTCGTCGAGTCACCGTCCAACCCGTTGGCGGAGCTTGTGGATATTGCTGCCCTGGCTGAAATCGCCCATGCCAAGGGCGCGCAGCTGGTGGTCGACAACTGCTTCAGCACCCCGGCCTTGCAGCAACCGTTGAAGCTGGGCGCCGACATCGTCGTGCACTCGGCGACCAAGTTCATCGACGGCCAGGGCCGTTGTATGGGCGGCGTGGTTGCCGGGCGCAGCGAGCAGATGAAAGAAGTGGTGGGCTTTCTGCGCACCGCCGGGCCGTCCCTGAGCCCGTTCAACGCCTGGATCTTCCTCAAGGGCCTTGAGACCCTCAACCTGCGCATGCGCGCCCACTGCGCCAATGCCCAGGCGCTGGCCGAATGGCTGGAGCAGCAGGACGGCATCGACAAGGTCCACTACGCGGGCCTGCACAGCCATCCGCAGCACGAGCTGGCCAAGCAGCAGATGAGCGGCTTCGGTGCAGTGGTGAGCTTTGAGGTCAAGGGCGGCAAAGAGGGCGCCTGGCGCTTCATCGATGCCACCCGGCTGATTTCGATCACCGCCAACCTGGGTGACAGCAAGACCACCATCACCCACCCGGGCACCACCTCCCACGGCCGCCTGTCGCCGCAGGAGCGTGAGGCCGCCGGCATTCGCGACAGCCTGATCCGGGTTGCCGTGGGGCTGGAAGACGTCGCTGACCTCAAGGCCGACCTGGCCCGCGGGCTGGCGGCACTGTGATCGACTGGTCGGTGGGCGACAGCAGCCATAACGGCCGCGTCGCCCTGGTCACCGGCGCGGCGCGGGGCATCGGCCTGGGCATTGCCGCCTGGCTGATCAGCGAAGGCTGGCAGGTGGTGCTCACCGACCTCGACCGGGCCCGTGGCGCGAAAGTGGCCAAGGTGCTCGGTGACAACGCCTGGTTCGTCGGCATGGATGTCGCCGACGAAGCCCAGGTAATGACCGGCGTGGCCGAAGTGCTGGGCCAGTTTGGCCGGCTCGACGCCCTGGTATGCAACGCGGCGATTGCCGACCCGCACAACACCACCCTCGAAAGCCTGAGCCTGGCCCACTGGAACCGGGTGCTGGCGGTCAACCTCGGCGGCCCGATGCTGCTGGCCAAGCACTGTGCGCCGTACCTGCGCGCCCATTGCGGGGCGATCGTCAACCTGGCGTCAACGCGCGCCGGGCAATCGGAGCCCGACACCGAGGCCTATGCCGCGAGCAAGGGCGGGCTGCTGGCCCTGACCCATGCCCTGGCCATGAGCCTGGGCCCGGAGATTCGCGTCAACGCCGTCAGCCCCGGCTGGATCGACGCCCGTGATCCAGCCCAGCGCCGTGCCGAACCCCTCAGCGAAGCCGACCATGCCCAGCATCCGGCGGGCAGGGTAGGGACGGTAGAAGACGTGGCGGCGATGGTGGCCTGGTTGCTGTCGCGCAACGCCGGCTTCGTCACCGGCCAGGAATTCGTGGTCGACGGCGGCATGACCAAGAAGATGATTTATCGGTAGCGGCAAGCGACAAGCTTCAAGCGGCAAGATGTCCGCGTTGTGATTTTGCTTTTTCTTGTAGCTTGCAGCTTGAACCTTGAAGCTGTTTTTTCCACCTCCGTGAAAAAAACTTCAATCAGGCTATTGACTTAGGTTCGATACCTGCGTAAATTTCGCCACCTCAGCGAAGCACACGGGTGATTAGCTCAGCCGGGAGAGCATCTGCCTTACAAGCAGAGGGTCGGCGGTTCGATCCCGTCATCACCCACCACTTCCTGAGATGTTCCTGACCCGACACTTTCGCAAGAAGGTGTTACCAGAGAGGAACCGGACGCAAGTCCATATGCGCAGCGGTAGTTCAGTCGGTTAGAATACCGGCCTGTCACGCCGGGGGTCGCGGGTTCGAGTCCCGTCCGCTGCGCCACTTTTCTCCAGATCGGTTTAACGACCGGTTTGAGGTTCCAGGGCCAAACAGCCTTGTAGCCAGATCCCAGTTTCAAGCGGGCGCAAGCCTGTACGATACGCAGCGGTAGTTCAGTCGGTTAGAATACCGGCCTGTCACGCCGGGGGTCGCGGGTTCGAGTCCCGTCCGCTGCGCCATCTTCGCTTCGAGGCCCTTGAACTCCTCGAAGCAACAAAGAGAGCGACCTGAGGTTGCTTTTTTTGTGCCCGGGATTTGCAGCCTTTGCGCAGCCCGGGTGAGCACGACACGCAGCGGTAGTTCAGTCGGTTAGAATACCGGCCTGTCACGCCGGGGGTCGCGGGTTCGAGTCCCGTCCGCTGCGCCATATTGCAGTACCAGAGAAAGCGACCTTCGGGTCGCTTTTTTTGTGCCGAAATTTTGGCACCGTGGTACGTTCATCACCAGCAAGGCCGGCTCCCACTCTGTGGGAGCCGGCTTGACCCGCGATGCTTTTCAGGCCTGCTTGGTCTGCATCCAGTCCGCACAACCGGTATGCTAGCGCCTCAAGTCTTCCACTGAGGTTCAGGATGAACAATCTTCAAGACTCGATCGCGGTCATCACCGGTGCCGGACGCGGCCTGGGTGCCGCGTTGGCCATCTCCCTGGCCGACGCTGGTTGCAAGGTCGTGCTCTGTGGCCGCAACGAAGCAGCCCTGGCCCAAGTCGCTGCCACGATCGAAACCCGCACCGCTCAACTGCCATTGACTGTCCAGGTCGATCTCGCCGACAGCGCCAGCGTTACCCAGGCAACGCAGGCCATCAGCCAGCGCTTCCCCACTATCGATCTGCTGATCAACAACGGCGCCATGTGGCTGGAGCACAACGAGCAAGGTTATTCTCCTGAAGAGGTCCACGGCGTGATCAACGCTGCGGTCACCGGTACCTTCCTCTTCACCCAGGGCTTGCTGGCCTCTCTGCGCCGCTCTCAGCGCCCGGACATCGTCACCATAGGCTCGATCAGCGCGCTGCCCAATGCCGCCTTGCACAGCGTCTCAGTGCCGTTCTACGCCGCCAAGCAGGCCCAGCGTGCACTGGCAGAGGGGTTGCGTCAGCAACTGGCCGGTACGCCGATCCGTTCGCTGTGCGTGCACCCGCCGTACCTGGACGACATCTGCCCGACGCAACCGGCCTGGGAGGCCGCCGCCCAGCGCCAGAAGGGCGAGCGCGGCACCAACCGTGACGTGGTCGAGGCCGTGCTGTTTGCCGTGACCCGGCCGCGGCATGTGAGCCTGTCGTCGATCGTTATCGACAGCGACGACGGCGGCCTGTTCGGCTGACTTACCGGTTACACCCGAAAGCGCGCCACCAGCTGTTGCAGTTCACTGCCCAGGCGCGCCAGTTCCACCGACGAAGCCGCCGTCTGCTGCGACGCGGTGGACGACTGTTCGGCAACGTCGCGCACGCTGAGCACACTGCGGTTGATCGATTCGGCGACGCTGCTCTGCTGTTCGGCGGCGGTGGCGATCTGCAGGTTCATGGTCTGGATGCCGGTCACGGTCTGGGTGATGGCCTGCAGCTCGATACCGACCTGGTTGGCCAATTCCACAGTACCGCCGACCTGTTGCTGGTTGGCTTGCATCATTTCGGCGGCTTTCTGCGCGCCTTGTTGCAACGACAGAATCAGCGTCTCGATCTGCGCTGTTGATTGCTGTGTACGCTGGGCCAGCCCGCGCACTTCATCGGCGACCACGGCAAAGCCGCGCCCGGCCTCACCCGCGCGCGCCGCCTCGATGGCGGCGTTGAGAGCCAGCAGGTTGGTCTGTTCGGCAATGGCGTTGATCACCGTCATCACGGTGCCGATGCGCTCGCTTTCTTCCGACAATTGGCTGACCGCACTGGCGCAATTGCCGATGTCGTCGGCCAGCTGGCCGATCTGGCTCAGGGCCTGCTGCACTACGCGGTTGCCCTGTTTGGCCTGGCTGTCGGCCTGGTGCGTGGCTTCGCTGGCTTCTTCGGCGTTACGCGCGACTTCCTGGACGGTGGCAACCATCTCGCTCATTGCCGTGGCCACCTGGTCGGTTTCGACCTTCTGGCTGGTGATGCCAGCGCTGGTCTGTTCAGTGATGGTCGACAGCTCCTCGGCGGCGGTCGAAAGCTGGCGGGTGACATGCCCGGCCTGGCCAAGCATCTCGCGCAGGTTCTCGCCGCTTTGCGCCAGCGCCTGCAACAGCTGGCCGAATTCGTCGCGGCGCGGTTCGCTGGCAGTGTTGGTCAGGTCGCCTTGGCCAATGCGCCGGGCAATTTCCACCGCCTGACGCAGTGGCTGGGTGACCTGGCGGATGATCAGCGCACTGATCAGCACGCCCAGCACCAGGGCTGCGAACAGCAAGCCCAGCATCAGGCTGCGGCTGTCGCTGGATTCCTCGGTGCTTTTCAGGTTCTGCAGGGTGATCAACTGGTTGATCGCCTCCAGGCCCTGATGCACGGTCTGCAGCAACTGGTCATGCAGCTTGCTCTGCAGCAGGGTACCGCCGCTGGCCGCCTTGAGTTGCTCGAACTGTTGCAGGTACTGCTTGAGATCATCGCCAGTGGCCTTGAGCAGGCGCTGCGAGTCGGCATCGGGCAGGGCGCCGAGGTTTTCCTCGACCAGGCGGCTGGCCTCCTGGTGGGCCTGTACCAGCTGGCTGGCGAAGCTGCCTTCGCGGCGTTGCTCGAAGCTCAGCTGGGCGGCGCGCATTTCATTGAGGTTGTCGAGGATGTAGTTGACCGACACCAGGCGATCGGCGCGCTGGGTCAGGGTGTTCAAGCTGTTGATGGCGGTAATGGCGAGTAGCGCCATCAGTACCAGAATGGGCGCAAAGCCAAGCAGCAACTTGATTTTCACAGATAGGTTCTTCACCGAGATAACTCCTGTCGACCGGTAGGTGGTGATGGCTAGTTGCCAGCGTAGTCGTAGAATGGGCAGGGCAAAAGTCGGATGGGTCCGATCTGTTCGTAGGGCTCGAGCGAAGGATTTGTGGGTTTATCGACCAATGGTCAAACCCCGGCATCAGGGGCGATCACTGGCCCCTTGTATGAATTTTCTGCGGTGATTGCCCGCCTGTGGTTTCAGCATTCCGTCGATGTGTTGCACAATAGGCGCCGACCGTTTCCTCAGGATTTGCAATGTCAAAGTCAACCGTCTGCGGTGCGCTCGGGCTGGCCCTTGTGCTGGCGGGTGTTTCCGGCTGTTCTTCGAAGAAAGCTGCCATTTACGAACACGAGAATTTCGACGACTCGGGTACCTTCTCGCGCAACTTTGCGGTGAGTGAGGCCGGTACCTGCGAAGCGGCGCGCCGTGCCTTGCTCAGCCAGGGCTATATCATCACCAGCAGCGACGCTGGCCAGGTCAATGGCAACAAGAGCTTCCAGCAGACTGGCGATTCGCACCTGCAGATCAGCTTCAACGTGGTCTGTGCCCGCGACAGCGGCGACGAGCAGCGCTCGACCATGTTCGCCAACGCCCTGCAGGATCGCTATGCGCTGAAAAAATCCAACACCTCGGCCAGCCTCGGCGTTGGCGTGCTGGGTTCGGTGTCGATGCCGATCGGCTCCAGTGACGATTCGATGGTCAAGGTTGCCAGCGAGACCGTGACCTCGGCCAAGTTCTACGAGCGTTACTTCGCCCTGGTGGAAAGTTTCCTGCCCAAGGAAACCAAGAAGAAGGCTGAGGCAAAGCCTGCAGCCAAGCCAGCGGTGGAGCTGGGTGTGCCCGAGACCGCGCCGGCAGCACCAGCGGCCGCCCTGGCTCCGGCTCCGGTTGAAGCACCAGCGGCTGGCGTACCGGTCAGCGAACCGTCGCCGGCCCCGGCTGCCGAAGTGCCGGCCGCGCCGGTGGTAGATGACAGCAGTGGCTCGCAGCCGGTGCCGCCGCCCGCCGAAGCTGCGCCGATCAGCGTCCAGGACAGCAGCACACCGGCACCCGTAGAGCCGACCCCGACCATCGCCCCGGTAGCACCGGCCAGCAGCGAGCAGGCGCCGCTGTAAATTCGCCCGTCTCTGCTACGTTGTTTTGATAAGCGTCATTGTCATTTTTCTTTCATCGCGGCACTTTAGGCTCGTTGATGAATCAATGACATGAATGAGAAAAAACGGAGCAGACGATGGACGACTATCAAGAAGAACTACTCGAATACCGCGCCATTGAGCTCGACCCGGTCGAGCCGGCCGAAGACGCTACCGAGCTGTAATCAGCCGGTACGCCGCTGGCTGCGGCGAAACTCGCCCGGGGTGATGCCGTTCCAGCGCTTGAACGCACGCTGAAACGCCTCCGCCGAGGCAAACCCGAGCAAGTAGGCAATCTCGCCAAAGGCCAGTTCCGTGTCACGGATATAGGTCATGGCCAGATCGCGCCGGGTATCGTTGAGGATGGCGCGAAACTGCGTGCCTTCCTCGGCCAGCTTGCGCCGCAGGGTCCAGGTCGGCAATTGCAGGTGCCTGGCCACTTCCTCCAGATCCGGTTCCCGTCCGCCATTCAATAGCGGCCCCAGCAGGTGGGCGATGCGCTCGCCCAGGCTGCGTATCCGCGTGCGTTGCTCAAGCTCGGCCTCACACAGCTGCAGCAGGTGCTGCCAGGTGCTCGGACAGTGCGCCGGGTTGCGCAGGGCCAGGTTGGCGCGGCTCAGGCGCAGTTGATTGGTGGCGGCGCCAAACTGCACCGGGTTGCAGCTCAAGGCCTGGTAGTGGGCGGCGTAGGCGGGCGCCTCGAACTCGATCTCGACCCGTTCGGCCAGCAGCATCGTACCCGCCAGGCTCGACAGCTGCGCCAGCCAGCCGCCCAGCAGCGAATCCACCACGAAGCGGTTATAGGCGTTGTACGGGCTGATCGAATAGAACCGTAGCCAGGCGCCGCTGCTGTCTTCATGAAAGCTTGAGTGCCCGCGGTAGTTGGCCGCGTACAGTGGCTCGAAGCGCAACAAGGTGCGCGCCGCTTCGCCCACGGTGGGTGCTTGTGCCGCAGTGACGCCGGCCAGGCCGGCCTGGCCCAGGCGGCTGATGTGGCCCATGCGCAGGCCCAGGGCCGGGTCGCCGGTCAGTTCGATGGCGGCATGGCCCAGGTGCATATAGCGCGGGATCGACAGGCGCGCGCCGGCTTCGGCCAGGCGCGCTGGCTCCAGGCCGTAGCGGGCGAGCAGGGCCGTAGGATCGATGCCGCGTTGCTGCAGGGTTTCGCTCAGCGGCTGGATAAAACCGACCGACAGGTCGCCCAGGCGCACGCGGGGACGGTTCATGCCCTACAACCAGAGGTTCAGCAGGCGCGCACCGGGGCTGGACGTGCCGCCCAGGTTCACCCCGTTGAGCTGGGCAAAGCCCTGGCCATCGGCGGCCAGGTCCCAGAAGCGCCCGCGCAGGAACACACTCATGCTGCTGACCCTGGCGGCGTTGGCGTTCAGGGTCAGGCGTTGCCAGGCTTCGTGTTCGCTCACCTCACCGGGCTTTAGCGCCAGCGACGAGGCCAGGGGTTGATGCCGGTTGCCGCGCCACGGCGCGTTCCAGCTGTCATGGCCGCTGAGAAACACCGGGTTGGCGACGATCTGGGCAAACTGGTTGGCCAGTTGCTGCTGGTTGCTCGGGTACCAGCTGTCGCTGCCGATCAACACGCCCAGGCGCCCGGCCGGGGTTTGCAGCACCTGTGGCGGTTGATCGGTGCCGCTGCTGATAAAGCGCCGCACTTCACTGTCCGGGTGCTGCTGGCGTTGCGGCTGGCCGAGCACCGAGCCGTCGCTGGCGAACACCAGGCTTGCGTTGTACAGGGCGCCGGAGCCGATGCGCAGGGTACCGCGCTCGACGTAAGGTTCAGGCAGGACGATGGAGCCGGCCACCAGGGTCACGCCGAACTCCTTGGCCAGACCGCCAAACAGCTGCTGATAATCCTCGGCCATCTGCCCGGCTTTCATCCGCAGGTGGGCGTCGGCACGGCGGTCGTCACCCTCGGCGCCGAGCAGGGCCAGGCCGTAGCGCAGCGGGTTGCTCAGTTCCAGCCATTGCAGGGCTTCGCGGCGTTGGGTGACCTGGTACAGCTCGCTCTTCTCGCCTCGGGCCCACAGCCAGGTGCCGATGTGTTCGGGCAGGATGACGATGGTTTTGGCGTTGACCAGGCCCTGGGCGCGGGCGTGTTCAAGGTAGGCGGCCAGCTTGCGGTGCAGGCGCTGCAGGCTCTGGTAGTCACCGGGGAACAGCTGCGGCTCGACGCCCAGCAGGTTGCCGTGATCGGCCGGCACGCCTTCGCTCAGGGCCAGCTCGATGCGCAGGTCCGACAGGTAGTGCCCGGCCGGGCGCTGCTCGGTCCAGAAGCCGTAGCCACTGAGGACGGCAATGACAACCAGCGCCAGGGCGCTCAACAGAAGTTTTCGCATGAAACGGGACAGCGCCGAAAAGGGATTCGGCCCCTAGGGTAGACCCCGAGTGCAGCAGGATCAATAACTTGTCACTTTCGGTCATTGAGCCGCGCCCGCTGGCTCTTTAATGTCGGCCTCAGATAACTGACGGGCCCCGCCAGCCTTGGCGAGGCGCCCGCATTCCGTGATTACGCCTGTTGTGGAGTTCACTATGGCCGCCGCTCAATACCCGCATTTGCTCGCCCCGCTGGACCTGGGTTTCACCACCTTGCGCAACCGCACCCTGATGGGCTCGATGCACACCGGCCTTGAAGAAAAGCCCGGCGGTTTCGAGCGCATGGCGGCCTATTTTGCCGAGCGTGCCCGTGGCGGCGTCGGCCTGATGGTGACCGGCGGCATCGGCCCGAACGTGGAGGGCGGGGTGTATTCCGGCGCCGCCAAGCTGAGCACGCCGGAAGAAGCCGATAAACACCGCATCGTCACCAAAGCGGTGCATGAAGCCGGTGGCAAGATCTGCATGCAGATCCTTCACGCCGGGCGCTATGCCTACAGCCCCAAATCGGTAGCGCCGAGCGCGATCCAGGCGCCGATCAACCCGTTCAAGCCGCGTGAGCTGGACGAAGAGGGCATCGAGAAGCAGATCCAGGACTTCGTCACCTGCTCGCTGCTGGCGCAAAGCGCCGAGTACGACGGCGTCGAGATCATGGGGTCGGAAGGCTACTTCATCAACCAGTTCCTCGCCGCCCACACCAACCAGCGTACCGATCGCTGGGGTGGCAGCTACGAGAACCGCATGCGCCTTGCGGTGGAGATCGTGCGCCGGGTGCGCGAAGCGGTAGGGCCGAACTTCATCATCATCTTCCGCCTGTCGATGCTCGACCTGGTCGAGGGCGGCAGCAGCTGGGAAGAGATCGTGCAGCTGGCCAAGGCCGTGGAGCAGGCCGGCGCGACCCTCATCAACACCGGTATCGGCTGGCACGAAGCGCGGATCCCGACCATCGCCACCAAGGTGCCGCGCGCGGCGTTCAGCAAGGTCACCGCCAAGCTGCGCGGTGCAGTGCAGATCCCGCTGATCACCACCAATCGCATCAACACCCCGGAAGTCGCCGAGCAGATCCTTGCCGAGGGCGACGCCGACATGGTCTCGATGGCGCGGCCGTTCCTGGCTGACCCGGAGTTCGTCAACAAGGCCGCCGCCGGGCGTGGCGACGAGATCAACACCTGCATCGGCTGCAACCAGGCCTGCCTGGACCACACCTTCGGCGGCAAGCTGACCAGCTGCCTGGTCAACCCGCGCGCCTGCCACGAAACCGAGCTCAATTACCTGCCGGTAACCCAGGTCAAGCGTATCGCCGTGGTCGGCGCCGGCCCCGCCGGCCTGGCGGCTGCCACCGTGGCGGCCGAGCGCGGCCATGAAGTGACCCTGTTCGATTCGGCCAGCGAAATCGGCGGCCAGTTCAACGTGGCCAAGCGCGTGCCGGGCAAAGAGGAGTTCTATGAAACCCTGCGCTACTTCAAGCGCAAGCTGCAGACCACCGGTGTCGAGCTGTGCCTGAACACCCGCGTCGATGCCGAGCAACTGGCGGCGGGCGGTTTTGACGAGATCATCCTCGCCACCGGTATCGCCCCGCGCCTGCCGGCCATCCCTGGCATCGAGCACGCCAAGGTGTTGAGCTACCTGGACGTGCTGCTGCAGCGCAAGCCGGTAGGGCAGAAGGTCGCGGTGATCGGCGCTGGCGGTATCGGCTTTGACGTCTCCGAGTACCTGGTGCACCAGGGCGTGGCCACCAGCCAGGACCGTGAAGCGTTCTGGAAGGAGTGGGGCATCGATACCCGGCTTGAAGCCCGCGGCGGCGTGGCCGGGATCAAGGCCGAGCCGCATGCGCCGGCGCGCCAGGTGTTCCTCCTGCAACGGAAAAAAACCAAAGTCGGCGACGGCCTGGGCAAGACCACCGGCTGGATTCACCGTACGGGCCTGAAGAACAAGCAGGTGCAGATGCTCAACAGCGTCGAATACCTGAACATCGACGATGCCGGCCTGCACATCCGTATCGCCGAGGGCGAGCCGCAGGTGCTGCCTGTGGATAACATCGTCATCTGCGCCGGCCAGGATCCGCTGCGCGAACTGCAGGACGGCCTGCTCGCCGCCGGGCAGTCGGTGCACCTGATCGGTGGCGCCGATGTCGCTGCCGAGCTGGACGCCAAACGCGCCATCAACCAGGGCTCGCGTCTGGCCGCCGAGCTCTGACCGGCGCAGCGCGGCGGGCCGCCCGGCCCGTCGCGCTGTTACACTGCGTTGCCCTGGCAACCCTGTTGTGCCCCGCCCATGATTGGCAATTTCGACGACCTTCCGCTCGCCCCCCTGCAACCCTTGCCGCTGAACTGGCTACGCCCTCATGGCGTGAAGCTCGCGGTGTTGCGCCTGGACCTGATCGACCCGCTGATCAGTGGCAACAAGTGGTTCAAGCTGCTCGAACACCTGCGAATCGCCCAGGCCCAAGGGGCGCCCGGAGTGATCAGCCTTGGCGGCGCCCATTCCAATCACCTGCATGCCCTGGCGGCGGCGGGCAAGCGCTTCGGCTTTGCTACCGCCGGGCTGTTGCGTGGCCATGCCCAGGACACCCCGACCGTGCGCGACCTGCAAGCCTTTGGCATGCAGCTGCACTGGTTGGGTTATGGCGGTTATCGCGAGCGTCATCAACCGGGGTTCTGGCAGCCGTGGCAGGCGCTTTATCCGGGTTGGCAGTGTGTCGCTGAAGGCGGTGGCGGGGCGTTGGGCGCCAAGGGTTGTGCGTTGATCGTCGAGCAGGCGCAAGCGCAGTTGGCGGCGCTGGGCTGGGCGGATTACCACGGCTGGTGGCTGGCGGCCGGCACCGGCACCACCCTGGCCGGGTTGGTGTTGGCCGAGGCGGGCCGGCGTGAGGTGCATGGCGCCCTGGCCGTACCGCTGGACCACGGCGTGCCCGAGTCTGTAGAAACACTGGTTGGCAAGGCAGGTTACAGGCTGCATGAGGCCTGCCGTGGCGGCTTTGCCAAGGTCGATGACGAGCTGCTGGCGTTTATGGCCGACTGCGAATCTGAAACGGGCATGCCGCTGGAGCCGCTGTACACCGCCAAGGCCTTGCTGGCGCTGCGCCGGGAAGTCGAAGCGGGGGCTTTTGCCGCCGGCACCCGGCTGATCTTTTTGCACAGCGGCGGCCTGCAGGGCCGCCGCGGGTTCGCCTAGTTATTGCGTGGCAACATGCGCAGCAAGGTGTTGTCGCGCTGCACATAGTGATGGAACAGGCCGGCAACAGCATGCAGGCCGATCAACCAGTAGCCCCAGGTGCCGATGCGCTCGTGCCAGCCCTTGATGAACTTGGCCAGGTCCGGGTCCGGGGCTATAAGCGCCGGCAGCTCGAAGCCATAGAACGGGATCGGCTTGTTGGCAGCGCTGAGCAGCAGCCAGCCGGCCAGCGGCAGGCCGATCATCAGCAGGTACAGGGCCAGGTGCATCAGGTGCGCCAGGCCGGTCTGCCAGGCCGGCGGCGCCGGAATGATCGGCGGGGTCGGGCGGCCCAGGCGCAGGGCCAGGCGCAGCCAGACCAGCACGAATACCGTCAGGCCGAGCATGAAGTGCAGGTCTTTCATCAGCGCGCGCTCGGCGCTGTCCTTGGGGAACATGCCGCGCAGTTCGATAAAGGCGTAGACCGCCGCCAGCAGCACCAGCATCAGCCAGTGCAGGGCAATCGACAGACCGCCATAGCGGGCCTGGTTTTGGCTCAACGTCATGGGTATTCCTCATCATCAGGTCGAAGTCCGCGCTCTTGTGGCGCAGTCAGCTAACTGTAACCGCTTGCCAGCCGATTACCCGGCCATTGCAGCAGAAATTGGTCACGCAGGCCTTGATCTGTCGCTAGAATCCGGCGCTTGTGCCCCATTTCTACAAGGCTTGTACTTCATGCTGATGGCATCGCTGATATTCCTCCTGACCATTACCCTGGTGATCTGGCAGCCCCGCGGCCTGGGCGTTGGCTGGAGTGCCACGGGCGGGGCGCTGCTGGCGTTGCTCTGCGGGGTGGTGCAGTGGAGCGATATTCCGGTGGTCTGGCAGATCATCTGGAACGCCACCGGCACCTTCATTGCCCTGATTATCATCAGCCTGTTGCTCGATGCTGCTGGCTTTTTTGCCTGGGCGGCGCTGCACGTGGCGCGTTGGGGGCGCGGCAGTGGCCAGCGGCTGTTCTGCTTCATCGTACTGCTGGGGGCACTGGTGTCGGCGTTGTTTGCCAACGACGGCGCGGCGCTGATCCTCACCCCGATCGTGGTGGCCATGCTCCTGGCCCTGCGCTTCAGCCCGGCGGCGACCCTGGCTTTTGTCATGGCCGCAGGTTTTATAGCCGATACCGCGAGCTTGCCGCTGGTGGTGTCGAACCTGGTCAACATCGTCTCTGCGGACTTCTTCGGTATTGGGTTCAACCGTTATGCGGCGGTGATGGTGCCGGTCAACCTGGTTGCCGTGGCGGCAACCCTGGCGGTGCTGTTGTGGTACTTCCGCCGTGATATCCCGGCAGACTACGACCCGCTGCAACTGGATGCGCCGCGCAGCGTGGTGCAAGACCCGGCGACGTTTGTTGCCGGCTGGCTGGTGCTGGCGATCCTGCTGCTCGGCTGTTTTGCCCTTGAGCCGCTGGGCATCCCCATCAGCGCGATTTCGGCGGTGTGTGCACTGGTGTTGCTGCTGGTGGCGGCACGCGGGCACAGGATTTCCACGCGCAAGGTGCTCAAAGAAGCGCCCTGGCACATCGTGGTGTTCTCCTTAGGGATGTACCTGGTGGTCTATGGCCTGCGCAACGCCGGGCTGACCGATTACCTGGCCGGTTGGCTCAACGCATTCGCCAGCGGCGGGGTGTGGGGTGCGGCGCTGGGTACCGGGCTGCTGACCGCGGTGCTGTCGTCGATCATGAACAACCTGCCGACGGTGCTGATCGGCGCCTTGTCGATCGATGCCAGTGCCGCCACCGGGGTGGTCAAGGAAGCGATGATCTACGCCAACGTGATCGGCAGTGACCTGGGGCCGAAAATTACCCCGATCGGCAGCCTGGCGACCCTGTTGTGGTTGCATGTGCTGGAGCGCAAGGGGGTGAAGATTGGCTGGGGGTATTACTTCAAGGTCGGGATTGTGCTGACGCTGCCGGTGTTGCTGCTGACGCTGGTGGCGCTGGCGTTGCGCTTGACGGTGGTTTAGGGCTGGCCTGATCACGGGGCAAGTCGAGGCGTCGCACCGCCGCTCCCACAAAACCATTTACCCGGGAAGATTGGGCCAAAGGTCAGAGACCAGGAACAAGCGCTCGGCTTCCTCCCACTCGCCACGCTCGCCCTCGACCAGCCTTACCAGCAATTGCGCCGGTGCCAGCGGGTCCAGGGCCTGCAGCCAGGTTTCGAAGCGCTGCACCGACCAGCAGTCCTGCGCCGGATAACAGGCCGGCGCCAGCCAGGCATGGCGCGGTAGCGGCTGCCAGCGACCAGCCGCGCTTTGCGCCCGCAATGACGCCCAGTCCCGCTGATGCAACCAGAGCCCGCGCAAATGCTGCGGGTTGGCCCCACGCGGCGCTTGCGCCTGCCCCGGCCAGGGGTAGAGCAGGTAACCGCCCAGCCACAATTGCGCACTGAACTGCTCGATCTCCAGCGCCGCCAGCGCTTCGCGGCTTTCCGCGCGCGCCGAAATCGGCAACTGGTGTTCGGCCAGGTGGGCAAGCTTGCGGTCCAGGCGGTCATGGCAACCCGGCCCCAGCCACTGCGCCGGGTTCTCTCCCGTGCCGTTCTGCGGCCCCAGGTACAGCTTGATCGCCAGCTCCAGGTGGTGCACACCGTCGCTGTCGCGCAGCAACAGGTCCAGCTCGCCGAGGGTGTGCCCGCCATTGCGGATCGGCAGGTTGGCAGCCAACAGGGTAACGCCGGGAGCATGCTGGAGGACGAACTGCCATAGACGTTCGTAGTACAAACCCAGGCGCCGGGTGCTGGCCTGGGCCAGCCAGTGCAGCAGGGGCTGGCTGTCGCGGTCTTGTGCCAGCAGCCACTGGCGCAGTTGTTCAGGCTCGGCTACCCAGCGGCTGGCCGCCAGCGGGTGGCGCTGCGGCCACGGCGTGTCGCGCAGCATCGGCGGCGCCAGGATCACCCAGGCCAGGTCGCGCACCTGGGGCTGGCGCAACTGGCGGGGCAGGTCGGTCAGGCTGGGAAACGGGTTCATTCTGCGAGCATAGCCGCTCAGCCTGCGCGCTTGCTGAATTTCTCCGGCGTTTGCCGCTGCCCGGCGCTTTCGCCCATAATCGAACTCTTTGGCGAGCATCGCCTCTTTACCCGCCGCAGAGCCCTGGAGCCCCATGGAGCAATTTCGCAATATCGGTATCATCGGACGTCTGGGCAGCTCCCAGGTGCTCGATACCATTCGCCGACTGAAAAAATTCCTGCTGGCGCGGCATCTGCACGTGATCCTCGAGGACACCATCGCCGAAGTCCTGCCCGGCCACGGCCTGCAAACTTCGACCCGCAAGCTGCTGGGCGAGGTCTGCGACCTGGTGATCGTCGTCGGTGGCGACGGCAGCCTGCTCGGCGCCGCCCGCGCCCTGGCCCGGCACAACATTCCGGTACTGGGCATCAACCGTGGCAGCCTGGGCTTTCTGACCGACATCCGCCCCGATGAGCTGGAGGTCAAGGTCGCCGAGGTGCTCGACGGCCACTACCTGGTGGAAAACCGCTTCCTGCTGCAGGCCGAAGTGCGCCGTCACGCCGAAGCCATCGGCCAGGGCGACGCCCTCAACGATGTGGTGCTGCACCCGGGCAAGTCGACGCGAATGATCGAGTTCGAGATCTACATCGATGGCCAGTTCGTCTGCAGCCAGAAGGCCGACGGCCTGATCGTCGCCACGCCGACCGGCTCGACCGCCTACGCGCTGTCGGCGGGCGGGCCGATCATGCACCCCAAGCTCGACGCCATCGTCATCGTGCCGATGTACCCGCACACGCTGTCGGGGCGGCCGATCGTGGTTGACGGCAACAGTGAGCTCAAGATCGTCGTGTCCAAGGACCTGCAGATCTACCCGCAGATTTCCTGCGACGGCCAGAACCATTTCACCTGCGCGCCTGGCGATACCATCACGGTCAACAAGAAGCCGCAGAAGCTGCGCCTGATCCATCCGCTGGATCACAATTACTACGAGGTATGCCGGACCAAGCTCGGCTGGGGCAGCCGCCTGGGTGGTGGAGGCGAGTGATGCTCGATCCCGCTCGCAGTTTCGACCTGATCGGTGACGTGCACGGCTGTGCACATACCCTCGAACGCCTGCTCGACGCCCTCGGCTACAAGCGCCAGGGTGGCGTCTGGCGGCATCCGTCGCGCCAGGCCGTGTTCCTTGGCGACATCATCGACCGTGGCCCGCGGATTCGCGAAGCGCTGCACATCGTCCATGACATGGTCGAGGCCGGCCAGGCCCACTGCATCATGGGCAACCACGAGTACAACGCCCTGGGCTGGAACACCCCGGCGCTGCCCGAGAGCGGCAAGCACTACGTGCGCGAGCACACCCCGCGCCACGGCCGGCTGATCTACGAAACCTTGACCCAGTTCGAACAGCATCCAGGCGACTGGCATGACTTTCTCGAGTGGTTCTACGAACTGCCGTTGTTCATCGACGCCGGGCGTTTTCGCGTTGTCCATGCCTGCTGGGATGCGCGGCTGATCGACCCCCTGCGCCAGCAGTACCCGGACGGGCGCATCGACGAGCATTTCATCCAGGCTTCGGCAGTGCCTGAGAGCTTTGCCGCCACAGTCTGCAACCGCCTGTTGCGCGGCACCGACATGCGCCTGCCGGACGGTTTGACCCTGACTGGCGGCGACGGCCTGACCCGGGCGTTTTTCCGCACCAAGTTCTGGGAAGAAGACCCGCAGACCTACGGCGATATCGTCTTCCAGCCCGATGCGTTGCCCGAGCAGGTGGCCAGTGCGCCGCTCAGCCACAGCCAGAAGAACGCCTTGCTGCGCTACAGCGAGGACGAGCCGATGCTGTTCGTCGGCCATTACTGGCGCAGCGGCAAACCAGCGCCGATCCGCGCCAACCTGGCCTGCCTGGACTACAGTGCGGTGCTGTACGGCAAACTGGTCGCTTACCGCCTGGATGCTGAAACCCGCATCGACCCGCGCAAGTTCGTCTGGGTTGATGTCGACCGGCCGGAGGCCAGCCAATGACTGCAGTGGTGGTATTACGTATGCCGTTGAGTACCGATCTCAGCGGCTTTGTCGGCCTGTTGCGGCGCCTGCAGGTGCCGCACCGGGTCAGCGAGGAGGGCGGTGACCAGGTGTTGTGGGTGGCCGAGAACCTCGCCGAAGACGTACGCCAGCTTTACCAGCGTTTCCCCGAGGGCAATGCCGAGTTCGAACTGCCGGCCGATGCCGCCCTGGCGCCGCCGGCGCGTCCGAGCATCGGCGAGCAGTTGCGCGCCAGCAAGGCCACGGCGGCGATCCTCCTGCTGTGCCTGATCGTCGCCGGCCTTACTGGCCTTGGCGACAACTTCGCGACCTTGAGCTGGCTGACCTTCCTCGATTTTCGCGTGCAGGGCGACTACCTGTACTTCACCCCCTTGGCCGCCAGCCTTGCCGATGGCCAGTGGTGGCGCCTGTTCACGCCGATGCTGGTGCATTTCGGCATCCTCCACCTGGCCATGAACGGCCTCTGGTACTGGGAACTGGGCCGGCGCATCGAACTGCGCCAGGGGCCATGGAACCTGCTCGGCCTGACCTTGCTGTTCAGCCTGGTGTCCAACGCTGCGCAGTACCTGTTTGGCGGCCCGAGCCTGTTCGGCGGCTTGTCGGGGGTGCTCTACGGTTTGCTCGGACACATCTGGCTGTACCAGTGGCTGGCGCCCAACCCGGTGTATCGCATGCCGCGCGGCGTGCTGGTGATGATGCTGGTGTGGCTGCTGCTGTGCCTGTCCGGTTTGATCAGCCTGCTCGGCTTCGGCCAGATCGCCAACGCCGCCCATGTCGGCGGGCTGTTGGTCGGTTGCCTCAGCGGGCTCTTGGGCGGGGCGCTGGCCCGGCGTAAACTGACCGCTTGATTTTGGGAGACCTTATGTCCACTTTTGCGCAAATGATTGAAAACATCACCCCGGAAATCTACCAGAGCCTGAAACTGGCGGTAGAGCTGGGCAAATGGGCAGACGGGCGCAAGCTCACCACCGAGCAGAAAGAGCTGTCGCTGCAGGCGGTGATCGCCTGGGAGCTGCAGAACCTGCCGGAAGAACAGCGTACCGGTTACATGGGCCCGCAGGAATGCGCCTCGAAGTCGGCACCGGTGCCGAACATCCTGTTCAAGTCGGATGCGATCCATTGATCGAACTCGGCCGCGGCTCCATCAGTAAAATGTCGGCGCGTCTCGATGCGCCGGTGGTGCAGTACGCTTTTCGTCTGGGCGAGCAGGAAGTGCCGGTCAACCCCTTGATCGGCAAGACCCTGCGCCTGGAATACCTCGGTGCCATCCATTGCAGCCACTGCGGGCGCAAGACCAAGACCAGCTTCAGCCAGGGTTATTGCTACCCGTGCATGACCAAGCTTGCGCAGTGCGACGTGTGCATCATGGCCCCGGAAAAGTGCCACTACGATCAGGGCACCTGCCGCGAACCTTCGTGGGGCGAGCAGTTCTGCATGACCGATCATGTGGTGTACCTGGCCAACTCCTCAGGCATCAAGGTCGGCATTACCCGGGCGACCCAGTTGCCCACCCGCTGGCTAGACCAGGGCGCCAGCCAGGCGCTGCCGATCGTGCGGGTTGCCACCCGCCAGCAGTCGGGGCTGGTCGAAGACCTGTTCCGCAGCCAGGTGGCCGACCGCACCAACTGGCGCGCCTTGCTCAAGGGCGATGCCGAGGCGGTCGACCTGCTTGCCGTGCGCGATCAACTGTTCGACAGCTGCGCCGAGGGCCTGACTGCCCTGCAGGCGCGATTCGGCCTACAGGCCGTGCAGCCGTTGAATGATGGTGAAGTGCTGGAAATCCGCTACCCGGTCGAGGCCTACCCGAGCAAGATCGTCAGCTTTAACCTGGATAAGAATCCCGTGGCTGAAGGCACGCTGCTGGGCATCAAGGGCCAGTACCTGATCTTCGACACCGGCGTGATCAATATTCGCAAATACACGGCGTACCAGCTCGCCGTGCATCAGTAAAAAAGGACCGCCACATGCGTACCGAACAGCCGCAAGTGATCTACCTCAAGGACTATCAGGCCCCCGAATACCTGATCGACGAGACCCACCTGACCTTCGAACTGTTCGAGGACCACAGCCTGGTCCACGCGCAGCTGGTCATGCGCCGCAATCCGGCCCGTGGTGCCGGCCTGCCGCCGCTGGTGCTCGACGGCCAGCAGTTGGAGCTGCTCAGCGTCGCCCTGGACGACCAGGCCCTGGCCGCCGGCGACTACCAGCTCGATGACAGCCACCTGACCGTACAGCCCAAGGCTGCGACCTTCACCCTCGACACCAGCGTGAAGATCCACCCCGAGCGCAACACCGCCCTCGAAGGCCTGTACAAGTCCGGCAGCATGTTCTGCACCCAGTGCGAGGCCGAGGGTTTTCGCAAGATCACCTACTACCTCGACCGCCCGGACGTGATGAGCAAGTTCACCACCACGGTGATCGCCGAGCAGCATCGCTACCCGGTGCTGCTGTCCAACGGCAACCCGGTCGGTACTGGCCCGCAGGAAGATGGCCGGCATTGGGCAACCTGGGAAGACCCGTTCATGAAACCGGCCTACCTGTTCGCCCTGGTCGCCGGTGACCTGTGGTGCGTCGAAGACAAGTTCACCCGCCAGTCGGGCCGTGACGTGACCCTGCGCATTTATGTCGAGCCGGAAAACATCGACAAGTGCCAGCACGCCATGACCAGCCTGAAGAAGTCCATGCGCTGGGACGAGGAAGTCTATGGCCGCGAGTACGACCTGGACATCTTCATGATCGTCGCGGTCAACGACTTCAACATGGGCGCCATGGAAAACAAGGGCCTGAACATCTTCAACTCCAGCTGCGTGCTGGCCCGCGCCGAAACCGCCACCGACGCCGCGCACCAGCGGGTCGAGGCGGTGGTCGCCCACGAATACTTCCACAACTGGTCGGGCAACCGCGTGACCTGCCGTGACTGGTTCCAGCTGTCGCTCAAGGAAGGCTTCACGGTGTTCCGTGACTCGGAGTTCAGCGCCGACATGAACTCGCGCACGGTCAAGCGTATCGAGGACGTCGCCTACCTGCGCACCCACCAGTTCGCCGAAGACGCCGGGCCCATGGCCCACGCCGTGCGCCCCGACAGCTTCATCGAGATCTCCAACTTCTACACCCTGACCGTGTACGAGAAGGGCTCGGAAGTGGTGCGCATGGTCCGCACCCTGCTGGGCGCCGAGGGTTTCCGTAAAGGCAGCGACCTGTACTTCGAGCGTCATGACGGCCAGGCCGTGACCTGCGATGACTTCATCAAGGCCATGGAAGACGCCAACGGCGTCGACCTGACCCAGTTCAAGCGTTGGTACAGCCAGGCCGGCACGCCGCGCCTGGCAGTCAGCGAGGCTTACGACAGCGCCACGCAGACTTACAGCCTGACGTTCCGCCAGAGCTGCCCGGCCACCCCGGACAAGGTCGAGAAAAAACCATTCGTGATCCCGGTGGAACTGGGCCTGCTCGATGCCCAGGGCAACGACATTGCCCTGCGCCTGCAAGGTGAAGCGGCAGCAGACGGCACCTCGCGGGTGTTGTCGGTCACCGAAGCCGAGCAGACCTTCACCTTCGAGGGCATCGCTGCCAAGCCGCTACCCTCCTTGCTGCGTGGCTTCAGTGCCCCGGTCAAGCTGAGCTTTCCGTATGACCGTGACCAGCTGATGTTCCTCATGCAGCACGACAGCGATGGTTTCAATCGCTGGGAAGCCGGCCAGCAACTGTCGGTACAGGTGCTGCAGGAACTGATCGCCCAGCACCAGCAGGGCGCCAAGCTAATGCTGGATCAGCGCCTGGTGACCGCGTTGGGTACGGTGCTGGCCAACGAGCAACTGGACCAGGCCATGGTCGCCGAGATGCTCTCGCTGCCCAGCGAAGCCTACCTCACCGAAATCAGCGAAGTGGCTGACGTCGATGCCATCCACGCCGCCCGCGAGTTCGCCCGCAAGCAGATCGCCGAGCAGCTGTTCGATGCCCTCAACGCACGCTACCAGGCCAACCGCGCGCTATCGCGTGGCACCGAGTACGTTGCCGAAGCCGAGCACTTTGCCCGTCGCAGCCTGCAGAACATCGTGCTCTCGTACCTGATGCTCAGCGCCCGGCCCGAAGTGCTGGCTGCAACCCTGGAGCAGTTTGACGCCTGTGACAACATGACCGAGCGCCTCACCGCCCTGGCCGTGCTGGTCAACTCGCCGTTCGAGACGGAGCGGGCCAAGGCCCTGGAAAGCTTTGCCGAGCACTTCAAGGACAACCCCCTGGTCATGGACCAATGGTTCAGCGTACAGGCGGCCAGCACCCTGCCGGGCGGCCTGGCGCGGGTCAAGGCGCTGATGCAGCACCCGGCCTTCACCATGAAGAACCCGAACAAGGTCCGCGCCCTGATCGGTGCCTTCGCCGGGCAGAACCTGGTCAACTTCCATGCCGGCGATGGTTCGGGCTATCGCTTCCTGGCGGACCTGGTGATCGAGCTCAACGCCCTCAACCCGCAGATCGCTTCGCGGCAACTGGCGCCGCTGACCCGCTGGCGCAAATACGACAGCGCCCGTCAGGCGTTGATGAAAGGCGAGCTGGAGCGGATTCTGGCGTCGGGTTCGTTGTCCAGCGATGTGTATGAGGTTGTGAGCAAAAGTCTGGCCTGAAGACCCTATCGCGGGTCAAGTCGAGGCGTCGCACCGCCGCTCCCACAGGGAACTGCATGCACCGACCCTGTGGGAGCGGGCTTGACCCGCGATTGCTTCCCCGCAAATCCTGCGCTTAACAAAAGATAACGTCCCGTTCGTTGTCAGCCCTTTGCAAACCCCGATAGGATGGCTCTCAGCTATTGCGGGGCTCTGGAACACGGTTTTTGCAGTACCTGCATATAGATTGACCCAAATAACAATAAACGGGGGATAGATCTATGACTGAGCCTGTCATGGCGGGTCTCGGCGCTGCTGCGCGTAAAGCCGGCAATCGCCCTTGGGCATTGGCCGCCAGCGGCTTGCTGGTCTTGGCAATCGGGCTGTGGGCCAATACGGCCGAAGCCGCAGCCGCGCAAACCGATGACTACTCCACCCAATCGTCCAAGGCGGTAAAAAGCTTGCTGCTGGACGTCACCAAGGCCGGCGCACGCCTGGTCGCCGTGGGTGATCGTGGCCATATCCTGTTTTCCGATGACCAGGGCAAGTCCTGGACCCAGGCCAAGGTGCCGACCCGGCAACTGCTCACCGCCGTCTATTTTGTCGACGACCAGCACGGCTGGGCGGTCGGCCACGATGCGCAGATCCTCGCCAGCACCGACGGCGGCGCTACCTGGAGCAAACAATTCGAAGACCTGGCGCGTGAAGCGCCGCTGCTCGATGTCTGGTTCAAGGACACCCAGCACGGCATCGCCGTGGGCGCCTATGGCGCATTGCTGGAAACCACCGACGGTGGCAAGCACTGGAACGATGTCGGCGATCGGCTGCATAACGATGACCAGTTCCACCTCAACGGCATCGCCGCGGTAAAAGACGCCGGCCTGTTCATCGTTGGTGAGCAGGGCAGCATGTTCCGCTCCAGCGACGACGGCCAGACCTGGGAAAAGCTCGAAGGCCCTTATGAAGGCTCGCTGTTCGGCGTCACCGGCACCGCCCAGCCACGCACCTTGCTGGCCTACGGCTTGCGCGGCAACCTCTACCGTTCCAGCGATTTTGGCGACACCTGGCAACAGATCAAATTGAAAGCCGCGCGCGGCAACCTCGAATTTGGTCTGGCAAGCGCTACGCTTCTCGATGATGGCAGCCTGGTACTCGTGGGCAATGGCGGCAGCGTGCTGCGCAGCAGCGACGACGGTCAGAGCTTCAGCGTGTTCAACCGGGCCGATCGCATTGCCCTGGCCGGCGTCAGCGGGCTGAATGAAGGGCGCCTGGTGCTGGTGGGCCAGGGTGGCGTGCACCTGGCTTCGGCCCAGGGCGCCGAAGGAGTGCAGCCATGACCCGTCAGGAGCAGTTCAACATGAACCAGCAGCAACACCATCAGGACAAGGCGACCTTGCTTGAGCGCCTGATCTTCAATAACCGCCCGGTGGTGATCCTCATCTGCCTGCTGGTCAGCGTGTTCCTGTTCTGGCAGGCCACGCAGATTCGTCCGTCCACCAGCTTCGAAAAAATGATCCCGCTCGAGCATCCGTTCATCGAGAAGATGCTCGAACACCGCAACGACCTGGCCAACCTCGGCAACACCGTGCGCATCTCGGTGGAGGCCACCGACGGCGACATCTTCAGCAAGGACTACATGGAAACCCTGCGTCAGGTGCATGACGAGGTGTTCTACATCCCCGGCGTCGACCGCTCCGGGCTTAAGTCGCTGTGGAGCCCCAGCGTGCGCTGGACCGAAGTGACCGAAGAGGGCTTCGCCGGCGGCGAGGTGATCCCGCAGACCTACGACGGCTCGGCCGACAGCCTCGACCAGTTGCGCAACAACGTGCTCAAGTCCGGGCAGGTCGGGCGCCTGGTGGCCAACAACTTCAAGTCGAGCATCATCGACATCCCGCTGCTGGAGTCCTACCCCGACCCGCAGGACCAGGGCAGGCTGATCAAGCTCGACTACCAGCAATTCTCCCATCAGCTCGAAGAGAAGATCCGCGACAAGTTCCAGGCCCAGAACCCCAACGTGAAGGTGCACATCGTCGGCTTCGCCAAGAAGGTCGGTGACCTGATCGACGGCCTGATGATGGTGGCGATGTTCTTCGGCATCGCCCTGGTGATCACCTGGGTGCTGCTGTACTGGTTCACCTGGTGTATCCGCAGCACCATCGCGGTGCTGATCACCACCCTGGTGGCGGTGGTCTGGCAATTGGGCCTGATGCATGCGGTGGGTTTCGGTCTTGACCCGTACTCGATGCTGGTGCCGTTCCTGATCTTCGCCATCGGCATCTCCCACGGGGTGCAGAAGATCAACGGCATCGCTTTGCAGTCCAGTGATGCCGACAACGCCCTGACCGCGGCCCGGCGCACCTTCCGCCAGCTGTTCCTGCCGGGGATGATCGCCATCCTGGCCGACGCCGTGGGCTTCATCACCCTGTTGATCATCGACATCGGCGTGATCCGCGAGCTGGCCATCGGCGCTTCGATCGGTGTGGCGGTAATCGTCTTTACCAACCTGATCCTGCTGCCGGTCGCCATCTCTTATGTCGGCATCAGCAAGAAGGCCATCGAGCGCAGCAAGAAGGACGCCACCCGCGAGCATCCGTTCTGGCGCCTGCTGTCCAATTTTGCCAGCGCCAAGGTCGCGCCGGTGTCCATCGTCCTGGCCTTGCTGGCCTTCGGTGGCGGCCTCTGGTACAGCCAGAACCTGAAGATCGGCGACCTCGACCAGGGCGCGCCGGAGCTGCGTCCGGACTCGCGCTACAACCAGGACAACGCCTTCATCATCAACAACTACTCGACCAGCTCCGACGTGCTGGTGGTCATGGTCAAGACCCCGACCGAAGGCTGCTCGGTGCACTCGACCATGGCGCCGATCGACGAGCTGATGTGGAAGATGGAGAACACCCAGGGGGTGCAATCGGCGATCTCCCTGGTGACCGTGTCCAAGCAGATGATCAAGGGCATGAACGAGGGCAACCTGAAATGGGAAAGCCTGTCGCGCAACCCGGACGTGCTCAACAGCTCGATCTCCCGAGCCGACGGCCTGTACAACGCCGACTGCTCGCTGGCGCCGGTGCTGATCTTCCTCAACGACCACAAGGCCGAGACCCTCGACCGCGCGGTCAAGGCGGTGCAGGAATTTGCCGACACCCACAACAAGGAAGGCCTGGAGTTCCTCCTGGCGGCCGGTAACGCCGGTATCGAGGCGGCCACCAACGAGGTGATCAAGTCGGCCGAGCTGACCATCCTGATCCTGGTGTACATCTGCGTGGCGGTGATGTGCATGATCACCTTCCGCTCGTTTGCCGCAACCTTGTGCATTGTCCTGCCGCTGGTGCTGACCTCGGTGCTGGGCAACGCCCTGATGGCCTTCATGGGCATCGGCGTCAAGGTCGCGACCCTGCCGGTGGTGGCGCTGGGCGTGGGTATCGGCGTGGACTACGGCATCTACATCTACAGCCGCCTGGAGAGTTTCCTGCGTGCCGGGCTGCCGCTGCAGGAAGCCTACTACCAGACCCTCAAGTCCACCGGCAAGGCGGTGCTGTTCACCGGCCTGTGCCTGGCCATCGGCGTGTGCACCTGGATCTTCTCGGCGATCAAGTTCCAGGCCGACATGGGCCTGATGCTGACCTTCATGCTGCTGTGGAACATGTTCGGCGCGTTGTGGCTGCTGCCGGCACTGGCGCGGTTCCTGATCAAGCCGGAAAAAATGGCGGGCAAGCAGGGCGGTTCGATTTTCGCCCATTGATGCGGCAATCGCGGGGCAAGTCGGATCGCCGCACCGCCGCTCCCACCCTGGCTGTGGGAGCGGCGGTGCGGCGATCCGACTTGACCCGCGATGCTTTCAGGTATCATGGGGGTTTCCCGCCAGTGATATTCCTGCAATGACAACCCTCTCCCAAGCCCTCGAATCCTGCAACATGCTCCTGGTCGACGGCCTGCACGCTTTTGACTTCCGCTTCGACGAAACCGGCCTGTGCATCGAATTGATGGACGGCCGCGCCTTGAAAAAATACGCGTTCTCCCCCGAGCAGATCGGCGCCGCCCGGCTCGAAGGTACCGACTGGCTGATCACGGCCGACACCGGCGAGCATCGGCTAGTCTGTATGAGTGCCTTTAGTGCCCGCGAAGAGGATGACGATGACGCGCCTGCTGAAGAACCTGCTGATCGCCAGTAGCATGAGCCTGATGTTCACCGCCCAGGCCCATGAGCTGCTGGTCGGCAGCTACACCGCAGGCAGCAGCGAGGGCATCTACCGTTACCGCTTCAACAGCGACAGCGGCCAGATCGACCCCACGCCGCTGCAGGTGCTCAACAGTGAAAACCCGTCCTGGCTGACCCTCTCGGTCGACAAGCGCCTGCTGTTCGCGGTCAACGAGAATGGCGCCGGCAACGGTCAGGTCAGCAGTTTTGCCATCGGCAAGGACGGCAGCCTCAAGGCCCTGAACCAGGTGCCCAGCCTGGGCGACGAGCCGACCCATTCCAGCCTCAGCCATGACCAGCGCTACCTGTTCGTCGCCAACTACGGCGTGTTGCCCGCCCCGGGCGGCAGCCTCAGTGTGTTGCCGGTGAACCGTAAAGGCCGTTTGCAGGCCTCGGTGCAGCAAGACCGGCACAAGCCCAGCGGCGTCAACCCGGAGCGCCAGACCGGGCCGCACGTGCATTCGGTGGTGTCCTCGGACGACGGCAAGTACGTGTTCGCCAGTGATCTTGGCGCCGACAAGGTGTTTGTCTACCGTTACGACGGTGCCAGCCCCACCCAGCCCCTGAGCGCGGTCGAGCCGGTAAGCCTGCCGCCGGGCAGCGGGCCGCGCCATTTGCTGTTTGACCGCGACGGCAAGCATGCCTACCTGACCCTGGAAATGAGCGCGCAAGTGGTGGCGTTCGAGTACCAGGACGGCAAGCTGCTGGAGCTGCAGCGCCTGCCCTTGACCGAACAGGGTGATGCCTCGGCCCGCGCGGCGGGGGCCTTGCACCTGTCGGCTGACGGGCGCTTTCTGTATGTCAGCAACCGCGGTACGGCCAACGAGCTGCTGGTGTTTGCCGTCGATGACAAGACCGGCAAGCTGATGCAGGTGCAGCGGCGCAGTGTCGAAGGTGATCATCCTCGGGAATTCACCCTCGACCCGAGCGGCAAGTTCCTGCTGGTGGCCAATCAGAAGAGTAACCAGATCGTGGTGATCCGCCGTGATCCGCGCAGTGGCTTGCTCGGTGAAACCGTGCAGAAGCTGGCCCAGGATGCGCCCTCGGACCTGAAGTTCGTCAACTGACTATCAATTGCGCTGATGTTTGCTACTGCTGCAATGAATTTCTGTGCGCCGCGCCAGCGGCGTAAGTTTGAACCACGGCCCCAGACGGCCACTTCAAACCACAGACTTCGAGGGTCAGCGCCATGAACTTCAACCTTTTCCCGGTCATCGCCGCTTCCGCCATTTCTGCTTCGGTGGTCCTGCCGGCCAACGCCCACGTCGAGCTCAGCGAGCGCAAATCGTCGACCCAGAGCTATACCCAGAAGTACCTGCAACAAAGCGCCAACTTCTACGCCGCGCTGGACCACAAGCCTAGCGCGCCATGATCGCCTTGAACAGCGCCGACTCCAGCCAACCCTGCAGCCACGCCCGCAAGTGCGGGTAGGGCGCCTGGGCAAACCATTCAGGCTCGACCCCGGCGAACTGGCGCATCAATGGCAGTAACGCCGCATCCGCCAGGCTTGGATGGTCAGCGAACAGGTAGCCCTGGTGCGCCAGTCGCTCATTCAGCTCGGCCAGCCAGGGTTCAGCCTGTGCCCGGTACTCCTCACGCGAGTGCTGCGGGTAGCGTTCAGCGTACTTGTACAGATTGACCTGCACCTTGAACTGGCGATCATTGCGCTCGATCAGCGCCTCGGCGGCCTGCGCCGCCTGCGGGTCGGCCGCCAGTTGCCAGTCTTGCGGATCATGCCGGGCGAGGGCCCAGCGCATGATCTCCAGGCTTTCCTCCAGCACCAGGCCGTCTGCACTCAACACCGGTACCGTGCCCTTGGGCGACAGTGCCAGAAGCTCGGCAGGCTTGGCCTTGAGGCTGACTTCGCGAATTTCTACCGGACACTCGGCATAGCGCAGCGCCAGGCGCGCACGCATGGCCCACGGGCAGCGGCGGAACGAGTAGAGGATCATCCGCTGACCTCCACCGTGCTCAGGCCATTGCCCTGGCGACGCACCTGGATCTGCACCGGGATACGCTCGTGCATTTCCTGTACGTGGGAGATCACCGCGACCTTGCGGCCCTGGGCCTGCAGGCCGTCGAGGGCGTCCATGGCCAGTTGCAGCGACTCCGGATCAAGGCTGCCGAAGCCTTCGTCGATGAACAGCGACTCGATGCGCAAGGTGCTTGAGGCCATCGATGCCAGGCCCAGGGCCAGGGCCAGCGAGACCAGGAAGGTTTCACCGCCCGACAGCGAATGCACCGAGCGCAGCTCGTCGCCCATTTCCGTGTCCAGCACCAGCAAACCGAGCAGGCTGCCACCGCGCTTGAGCCGGTAGCGCCGGGCCAGCTGACGCAATTGGGCGTTGGCGTGGTGCACCAGCAGGTCGAGGTTGTAGCCCTGGGCGATCTTGCGGAAGGTGTCGCCGGTGGCCGAGCCGATCAGGGCGTTGAGCCGCGCCCAGCGCTGCCATTCGCCGTAGGCGCTGGCGATCCGTTCGGCCAGGGCCTGGTGCGCCAGTTGCCGGCGCTGGTCTTCAGCCTGGGCGGCACGCAGTTCGGCGCAGGTCTGTTCGCTGGCCGCCAGCTGTAGCTGCAGGCTGTCGATTACCTGCTCCAGGGCTTCGCGGGTGAGCTCGGCGTTGCCCTGGGTCTGATGCTGGTCCAGGCGCTGCTGGCGCTCCTGCAGCAGGGTGCGGGCCTGTTCGATGGCTTTCTCGGCGTCCTGCAGACCCTGACGCAGCTGCGCTACGGCGTTGTCGTCCAGTGCCAGCAATTGCTCCAGGCCACTGTCGTCCAGTTCCGGGTGGCCCTGGCGCCATTGTTCGATCTGCGCGCGAACCTCGTTGTGTTCCTGTTCCAGGTTGCTCAGGCGTTCGTCTTTGGCCTTGAGCTCGGCGGCCAGTTCGATCAGTTGCGCCTGGGTTTGCTGCAGTTGTTGCAGCGCCTGGGTTTCAGCCTGGCGTGCGTGCTCCACGGCCTGTTCCAGATGCTGCTGCCAGTGTTCGGCGCTGGCCTGTTCGCCGAGCAGGGCGGTGAGGCTGTCGCGGCTACTTTGATGCTGGTGTTCCAGCTCAGTGCACTGTTGTTGCAGCTCTTCGTGTTTTTGTACCCGCGCCTGTTGCTGCAGCTGGGCTTTGTCCAGGCTCTGCTGGCGCTCGGCATGTTCCTGCTGTTCGTCCTTTTGCCGTTGCAAAAGGTCCAGGCGCAGGGCCAGTTGCTGGTCCAGGCGCATGAAGGCGGCGGCCGGCTCCTGGCGCAGGTCGTTGAGGATGTCAGCGGGCAACAGGCTGGCGAAGCTGCCCAGTTCCTGTTCCAGGCGTTCTTCGTCACTGGCCAGCGCTGTTTGCTGCTGGCTCAGGTGCTGGCTGGCCTGCTGGCTGGCTTCTTGGGCTGCCTGCAGCTGCTGTTGCAGGCGGCTGGCGTCTTTTTGCAGGGTCAGCAGGGCGTTCTGGCGCTGCTCGTCACGACCGATGTCGTGGTTCAGGTTGCGTGCCTGCAAGTCCAGCCAGGTGCTGCGCTGGCTTGCGTCCTGAGCGGCCAGCGACGGGTACAGCGGGTGCGCTTGGAGGCTGGGCAGCAGCGCCTGTTGCTGGCTGCCCAGTTGCTCCTGCTGGTGCAGGTACTCCTTGATCTGGCCGTTGACCCCGCCCAGTTGCGTGCGCAGCTCATCGAGTTGCTTCTTCAGCCCGTCGACCACCTGCTGGGCATTGGCTTCTTCGTTCTGGTCGTGGCGGCCGAGGCTTTGCAGCAGGGCTTCGGGCTGATGGTAAGGGTGTTCCTGGCTACCGCAGACCGGACAGGGCTGGTCGTCCTGCAATTGCGCGCGCAGTTCTTCGACGCTCTGGCTGCGGGCCAGGCGCTGGCGTTCGAGCAACTGGCGAGTAACGTTCAGCGCCTGTTCGGCGGCGGTCAGCTGGTTTTTGCCATTGAGGCCTTCGCTGATCAGCTGTTCGCGTTGTTGCAGGGCAGCTTGCTGGCGTTCGCGCAGGGCTTGCAGGCGCTGTTCGAGCTCTTGCTGGTTGCTCCACAGCCGGCTCAGTTCTTCGACCTGGCGTTGCTGCTGGCGGTTTTTCTGCAACAGCTCGCCAAGCAGGCCGATCTGTTCGGCCAGTGCCTCGGGTTCGGCCTCGGCTTCGCGGTAGAGCAGGGCCAGGGCGGCGCGTTGCGTTTCAAGCTGGGCGTGGGCCTCGCTGGCGCGTTGCTGCAGGCCCGGCAGTTCGGCACGGCCCTGGTTGAGGCGGTTGCCCAGTTGCATCAGTTGCTGCAGGCGGTGGCGATAGGCATTCCAGGCTTCGCTCAAGCCAGCCAGCGCCACGCTTTGCTCAAGCTGCGCGCCGATCTGCTGCAAGCGTTGTTCGCTCAGGCGTTGCTGCTCATTGAGGCTCAGCAGCTGTTGCTGGCCTTCGGCACTGGCCTGTTCGGCCTGCTGCTTGAGCGCTGTGCTGTTGGTCAGCTCCTGCTGCAAACGGGTCAGGGTGTTTTGCTCGGCAAAGGCCTGGCGTAGCGCAGGTGCGCTGTCGCTTTGTTGCGCCAGGGCCAGGCCCAGGGCTTCGCGGGCCTTGGCCTGTTCGTCCTGCAGCTGCTGCTGACGGCTATGCAACTGCTCATGTTGCTGGCGCTGCGCGGCGATACTCGCGGCCAGCGGGCTGAGCTGGGCATTGAGCGCCTGCTGGCGGGCGAACTGGTGACGCTGCGGCGCCAACTGTTCCAGGCGCGCAAGCTTCAGCCGCTCACCGTGCAGGCTGTCGTGGTGGTGTTGGGCGCTGTGCAGTTGCGCGCTGGCGGCCTGCACTTGCTCTTGCAGTTGCAGCAGCTCGCTGAGCCAGCTGCGTTGCTGTTCGAGCAGGCGCAGTTGCGCCTGTTCGGCCTTGAACCCGTCGAGCGCTTGGGTGTAGTGCAGGTCCAGTTCGGCGCGAGCCTCGGCGGCCATGGGCAGCACGCCGCTGGCCTGGTCCTGCAGGGCTTTGTGCGCCTCTTCGGCTTCTTTGCTCTTGCTGTAGGCGCGGCGCCCCAACTGGCTGTAGATCGCCGTGTTGGTGAGCTTTTCCAGCAGCTCGCTGCGCTCTTTGTCATCGGCCTTGAGGAAGGCGCTGAACTCGCTCTGGGCGAGCATCACGGCACGGGTGAACTGCTCGAAATTAAGTCCCAGGCGCGACTCGATCAGTTGCTTGTATTCGGCCTTGCTCTGGTTGCTCAGCAGTTGCTCGCTGTCCAGGTCATGCAGGCTCTGGCGGCTGCCTTGCAGCTTGCCGTTGGCCTTGTCGCGGGCGCGGTTGGTTTCCCAGCGGGCGCGGTAGCGACGACTGTCGATGCCGACGAAATCCACCTCGGCAAAGCCGCTGCCCGAACCCCGACGCAGCAGGGTGCGCGGGTCGCTGGTAAGGATGTCGCTGTCGACTTCCGGCACTTTGGTTTCGCGGCCGATGTTGCTCAGCCGCGGCACCGCGCCGAACAGCGCCAGGCACAGGGCGTCGAGCAGGGTGCTCTTGCCGGCGCCGGTAGGTCCGGTAATGGCGAACAGGCCGGCGCTGGCCAGCGGCTCGGCGCTGAAGTCGATCTCGATCGGGCCTTCCAGGGAGGCCAGGTTCTTCAAGCGGATGGCGAGAATCTTCATGGCTGTTCTTGCTCCTGCTGGACGTCCTGCAGCAACAGGGCAAAGTCGGCCAGGGTCTGTTCATCGACGGCGTTGCCGTAGGCCTGCTCCCAGGCGCGGCTGAACAGCTCGTGCGGGGTCAGTTGGCCGAGTTCCAGCAGGTCGGCGCTGCTGTCGTCTGCGCTGCGGCCGTTGCCGGCATATTCGGCGGCGATGCGCACCAGGCGCACGGCCTTGCCGTGCAGGGCGCTTTCAAGTTGCGCGCGCAGGTCGGGCAGGGGTTCGTCCAGGCGTACGCGGATCTCCAGCCAGGGTTGGCGCTGCGGGTCGTCGAGCAGGTCGACCACCGGCAGCTCGGCCAGTTGCTCCAGCACCTCGGCCAGCGGCGCCGGGCCCAGGCGTTGCAGGTGCACGGCGCGCGGCACCAGGCGCGATTCGACGCTGGCAAGCTTGGCGCCGTCCAGTTCGATTTCCAGGACCTGGTGCTGATAGCCGATTTCCGAGAACGACAGCGGGATCGGCGAGCCGCTGTAGCGGATGCGCTCTTCGCGGTTGACCTTCTGCGGTTTGTGCAGGTGGCCGAGGGCGACGTAGCTGATCTCCGGGGCGAACAGCCGCGCCGGCAAGGCTTCGGCGTTGCCGATGATCAGGCTGCGTTCGGAGTCTTCCGAGATCGAGCCGCCGGCCATGTGTGCATGGCTCACGGCAATCAGCGCCTGGCCGTTTTTACGTCGTTGCAGGGCGGCGGCGATGAGTTTTTCGTGGACCTGGGCGATGCCGCGCAGGTAGTCATCGCCCAGGTGCGCACCGGTGACTTCTGTCGGGCGCAAAAACGGCAGCGCCAGGCACCAGGCGGCGACCTTGCCCTTGGCGTTGGTCAGCGGAATCAGCAGGCGCTCGCTGTCCAGCTCGCCTTCATCCAGCCATTGCACACGGCCCAGGGCGTGGGTGCGCAGGCTGCGCATCAGCGGCGCCGGCAACTCGATGCGCGAACCGGAGTCATGGTTGCCGGCAATCATCACGATGGTCAGCTTGGGCTGCTGTTCGTGGGCCTGGACGATGAAGTCGTAGAGCCGTTCCTGGGCTTTGACCGGCGGGTTGACGGTGTCGAAGATGTCGCCGGCAATCAGCAGGGCATCGGGCTGGCGCAGCTTGAGCTGGCCGAGCAGCCACTCGAGAAAGCAGGCGTGTTCGAAGTCGCGTTCCTGGCCATGCAGGGTTTGACCCAGGTGCCAGTCGGAGGTGTGAAACAGACGCATGAAGGGTTCCGCAGTGTGCCGGCGTGGCGCCCGGGGCGTCACGCCTTGAGGTTATTTGGGGTACAGCGGCGGCAAGCTGCCGTTCTCGCTTTGTGCAGGCTGGACCTGCTCGGCGGCCGGGATGGTACCGATGGCCCGCCATAATTCTTCGCCTTGCCAATACTGCCCGCTTTCGCTGTACAGCGCGCCGTTGAGGCCATCGAGGGCATCGGACAGCGGCACGAAACGCGCGGCCATCTCGGCCAGGGTTTCCGGTTGCTGGCGCGCCCAGGCATCCAGGGCCTGGCGCGTCGCTTGAGGGTCGTTGGCCTGGCACGCGCGCTTGAGGTCATCTAGCAGGGTGCGCGGGCTCGGCCCGCTTTGCGCCGCGCGCAGCACCGCCGGTTGCGAGCGCGCCCGCCACCACAGGGCAAAGCCCAGCAGGGTGGTCAGGGCCAGCACCAGGGTACTCAGTTGCCAGGGCCAGAGCAGGTAGGTGTGCACCGTGACCGGGTCGACGCTGGCCGGCTTGTCGGCGCTCAGCGCCGGGTTGTCCTCGATCTGCAGGCTGCGCGCCGGCAGATTGCTGCGCTCCAGATGATCTTCGCGGGTGTTCCACCAGACCACTTCCTGGCTCGGCAGTTCCAGCCTGCCGGCGTGGGTCGGTACCAGCGCTTCGCGCTCTTCACGCACCCCGAGCAGGCCGCGGTCATTGACCTGGTTGCGCAGTTGCGGCTGGTCCGGGTAGCGACGCAGGCCGCTCACTTCGGTGCCGGGCAGTGGTGGCAACTGGGCGCTGGACAGGCCCTCGACCTGGAGGATCACGGTGCGGGTCAGCGAGTCGCCGATTTGCGTCTGTTGCTGGGCCGGGTCCGGGCTCCAGTGTTCTTCCAGGGTCAGGCTGTTGGCCGGCAGCCACGGCGTATCGGCTGGGTAATCGGCCGGGATCGGGTCGACCGTCAACACCAGCGGCGTCGAGCTGACCTGCACCTGCTTGCCGGCGCGCGGGGTGTTGAGTTCCTGCTCGGCGTCGTTCTGCGCGGCGGTGGCGCTGAAGGTCAGGGCCGGGATTTTCAGGTCGCCGCTTTGCTGCGGGTAAATTGCATAGCGCATCTCGATCACGCCGTGGCGCACACCGTCGATGACTTTTTCGAAGGTGCGCGACTCACCCAGCGGCTCGACCCTGGCGTTGTCCAGCTGCAGCGGGCTGAGGCTGCTGTCGTCGTACAGCGGCACCGAGTGATAGATGCTCAGGGTCAGCACCGCCTGGGCCTGGACGTAAACCTCGGGCTGGTCGAGGCTGGCGTCGATGAACACCGGCCCGTGGTTTTCGCTGCTGATCTCGTTGGCCTGGATCTGCAGGCTGATCGGCTGGCTGCGCACCTCGCCCAGTTGCAGAGCGGGAATTTCCACGCTGCCGCTCTGGCGTGGCAACAGGGTGATGATCCAGCGGGTGTTGGCGCTGTTCTCGTCGAGGCTGTTGAGGCTGTTGACCTGGCGGGTGCCACGCACTTCGAAGCTGGCATCGAGCGGCGTCAGGTCGGGCTTGCCGAATTGGGTGACATCCTGGGTCTCGAGGGTCAGCTCAAGGGTTTCGCCGGCATTCAGGCGGGTGCGGTCGACACTGGCGAGCAGCGCCGCCGCCTGCACCTGCAGGGCGATAAAGAGGCTGAAGACCAGGACGCAGACGCGACTCATCGATGGGTTTCCTGATGTTGTTGCTGTTCATACCAGAATTTACGCCGCAACAGCTCGGCCGGGTTGTCCGGAATCTGTCGCAGCCATTGTTCCAGGGCCTGGCGCTGTTCGGCATCAAGGCTGCTGTCGGTCGGGCGCTGGGGCGGGCGGGTGGTGTCTTCGTCGTCCGCGCCGCTGGCCTGGTTTTGTGCCTGCTCGTTGGCGTTGTCTGCAGGTTTGCCTGCTTCATCGGCCTCTTGCGGTGGTTTTGCTGCGGCCTGGTCCTGGGCGTTCTGCGAGCTGCTGGCAGCGTCGCTGCTGCTGTTGGGGTCGCTTTGCTGGTTGTCTTCGGGCGGCTGCTCAGGCGTCTGTTCGGCCTGGCGTTGTTGCAGCAATTGCTCGACCAGGGCCTTGTTGGCCAGCGCCGGTTGCAGTTCCGGCTGGCGCTCCAGAGCCTGCTCGTAGGCATCCACTGCGGCTTCCAGTTCACCGCTGCGGGCCAGGGCGTTGCCGCGATTGTAATGGTCGGCGGCGCGGTTGCCCTGGGCGAACTGGCGCGCGGCGCCGTTGTAGTCGCCGGCCTCATACAAGGCCAGGCCTTTCCATTGCGGGTCTTCGAAGTGTCGCGCAGCTTCGGCCGGGCGCTGCTGCTCAAGCAGGCGCTGGCCTTGCTGGTCGGGGCGCAGCCACAGGTCGTTGAACTCGAAGGCGTAGCTTGGTTGCGGCAGGGCCAGTAGCAACGGCAGGCAGAACAGCCAGCCACGGCGGCCGGCGCAGGCGGCCAGCAGCAACAGTGGCAGCAACAGCCAAAAGCCCTGGTCGGCCCAGCTGTCGAGCTGCACGGTCTGGCCATCGTCTCGCAGGCTGCGCGGGTTGTCGAACAGGCGCAGGCCGCGCAGGTCGAGGTCGTCGATGCGGGCGCTGCGATAACGCCCGCCGGTACTGGTGATAAAGGCTTTGAGGCTGGCGCTGTCGAGGCGCGGCAAGAGGATGCCGCCCTGATCGTCCTTGAGGAACTCGCCGTTGGCCTGCCTGACCGGCGCCCCCTCGGCGCTGCCGACGCCGAGCATCAACAGGCTCGGGCCCTGGCGGCCAAGCGCCTGGACGATGCCCTGGCGCTCCTGGGTATCGAGCGATGAGCCGATCAACAGCAGCCGGCCCTGGCCGATGCCTGCCTGGGCGAGCAGGGCCAGGCCCTTGCGCACGGCAAGATCCGCGCGCTGGCCGGCTTGCGGCATGATCGCCGGGTCCAGGGCTTCGAGCAGGTTGCGGCTGGTGGCCAGGTCGTCGGACAGCGGCACCAGGGTGTGCGCGCTGCCCGCGTAGACGATGATCGCGGTCTGGCTGTCGCGGCGGTGCTCGAGCAGGTCGAGGATCTTGCGTCGGGCCTGTTCCAGGCGGTTTGGCGCGGCGTCGTCGGCAAGCATCTGCGGGGTCAGCTCAAGCAGCACCACCAGCGGGTCGGCCGGGCGCTGGCGGGTGTCCTCCAGGCGCTGCCAGCTTGGGCCTACCAGGGCCAGCACGGTGATCAGCCAGGCCAGGCCCAACGCGATCCACGGCAGTTTGCTGTCGCGACCGTTGCCGCCACCGAGCAGCACGGCATGGAAGGCCGCGGGCAGGATCATCTGCCAGCGCCCGGCGCGTTTTTGCCGGTGCCAGAGCTTCCACAGCAACCAGGCCAGCAGCGGCAGGACGACCAGCCACAGCGGGCGTAGCCATTGCGGCCACAGTTCGTTCATCGCCGCCTCCTCAAGCGCAGCCGTTGCAGGCGCTGGCGCCATTCCGGGTGCGGCTGCAAAAAGCGTGGGCGGCGCAGCAGGCGCTGCAACAGGTTATCGGGCCATTGCTGTTCGACCACCAGCAGCACGCTGAGCACCAACGCCAGGGCCAGCGGCCAGCTGTACAGCGGCTCGGCGGTGCGCGCCTGGGTCGGCTGCTGGGCCACAGGCTCCAGGCGGTCGAGGGCGTCGCCGATGGCTTGCAGTTCTTCGCCGTCGTGGGCGCGGAAGTAGCTGCCGCCGGTCAGTTCGGCGATTTCCTTGAGCGAGGCTTCGTCCAGGTCCAGGCTCGGGTTGATGCCCAGCAAGCCGGCGGTGCCGGTCTGCTCCGGGTCGGCACCAATGCCGATGGTGTAGATGCGCACGTTTTCCTGGGCGGCCAGGCGCGCGGCGGTCAGCGGGTGGATCTGCCCGCCGTTGTTGGCGCCGTCGGTGACCAGCACCAGCACCCGGCTCTGCGCCGGGCGCTGACGCAGGCGCTTGAGCGCCAGGCCGATGGCATCGCCAATGGCAGTGTTCTTGCCGGCGATGCCGATCTGCGCTTCGTCGAGGAAGGTGCGTACGGTGCGCCGGTCGAAAGTCAGCGGTGCCTGCAGGTAGGCCTGGCTGCCGAACAGGATCAGGCCGACGCGATCGCCCTGGCGCTCTTCGAGAAAGTCGCCGAGCAGTGCCTTGACCAGGGTCAGGCGGCTGACGTCGTCGCCTTGCCACTGCATGTCGGGAAAGTCCATGGAGCCGGAAACATCCACCGCCACCAGCAGGTCGCGGCCACTGGCGGCCACCGGCAGCGGTTCGCCCAGCCACTGCGGGCGGGCGGCGGCAAACAGCAGCAACAGCCAGACCAATACGAACGGCGCCTGCTGGCGCCAGGTCGGCAGGTTCAGGCGCGCGCGGCGCCCGGCCAGGCCTTCGAGTTCATCGAGGAAACTGACCTTGAGCACCGGCTCGCCGCTGTCGGCGGCCGGCAGCAGCAGGCGCGCCAGCCAGGGCAGCGGCAGCAGCACGAAGATCCACGGCCAGGCCAGTTCAAACATGTTTGCGGATCCAGGTTTCGACCGACTGGTTGAGGCCGTTGATGGCTTTGTCGTCGAGTTTGCATTCGGGCTTGTAGGCGCCTTCGACCAGTACCATCCAGCGGGTCAGGCCGGCGGCCGGGCAGCGGTTATCAAGAAACGCCAGCCATTGGCGGCCGTTGAGGGTATGGCTGTGGCTGCCCGGGTAATGGTTGCGGCACAGGCGCTTGAGCAGTGCGTTGATCTGCTGCAGCCAGGCCCCGGCCGGGGCACCGTCGTAGGGTTTGGGCAGGCGCGCGAGTTCGGCCAGGGCCTCGATGCGTACCGGGTCCAGAGGCAGTTCGGCGCGCACGATGGGCTTTTTGCCCGGGCGCCAATGGCGCAGGCGCCACAGGCCCCAAGCCAGTAGCGGCAGCAGCAACAGCAGTGCCCACCAGCCTGGCGCCAGCGGCCACCAGCCGATCGGCGGTGGGGCCAGCAGCGGCTGCAATTGATCGAGCGGGTTCACGAGGTTTTCCCCGGTCGTTGCGCGTTAAGGTACTCGCGCAGTTGCTCGATCATCTCGCTCTGGGTGCTCAGCGGCATCAGCACCACCCGCAGCTTTTGCGCCAGCAGCTCCCAGCGTTCGATGCGCGCCTCGCTTTGCTGGCGGTAGCTCTTGCGCAGGGTCGGGTCGAGGGTGTCGAGCTCCAGTTGCGCACCGTGCTGGGCAAAGCGCAGCAGGCCGGCGGCCGGCAGGGCATGGTCGAGCGGGTCGGACAACGGCAACAGCAGCAGGTCGCAATGACGCGAAAGCAGGCTCAATTGCTGCTCGACCGCAGGCGTCAGCGCCCGCTCGTCGCAGATGATGATTGCCAGGCTGCCCGGGCGCAGCACTTCGCGGGCGCGGCGCAGGGCGATACCGAGGCTGTCGGCCTGGGGCACGGCTTCGGTGTGCAGCGACTGGTTGACCCGTGCCAGGCGGTTGAGCAACTGCAACAGGCTCTGCTTGCTGCGCCGTGGCTTGATTTCGTAGTGCTCGTTGTCGCCGAACACCAGGCCGCCAATGCGGTCGTTGTGGCCCAGCGCAGCCCAGCCGATCAGGGCGGCGGCCTGGGCGGCGAGCACCGACTTGAACATCAGCCCGGAACCGAAGAACAGACGCTGGCTTTGTTCGACGAGGATGAAGATCGGCCGCTCCCGCTCCTCATGGAACAGCTTGGTATGCGGCTCCTGGGTGCGCGCGGTCACCCGCCAGTCGATGTTGCGCACATCGTCGCCGGCCTGGTACACCCGCACCTGATCGAAGTCGACCCCGCGTCCGCGCAGTTTCGAGTGGTGCAGGCCGACCAGCGGGCTGCGCTGGCCGGGCCGGGAGAACAACTGCACTTCGCGCACGCGATGGCGCATCTCGATCAGCTCGGCGAGGCTGATGCGGATTCCGGGCACGGCCAGCAGGCGATTGGGCATGGGTTCAGGCGACGGCGACGACGTCGAGGATGCGCTGGATCACCCGGTCCTGGTCAATCCCGGCGGCCTCGGCCTCGAAGGAAAGAATGATGCGGTGGCGCAGTACGTCGAACAGCACCGCCTGGATGTCTTCAGGGCTGACGAAGTCGCGTCCGGCCAGCCAGGCATGAGCCCGCGCGCAGCGGTCGAGGGCAATCGAGCCGCGCGGGCTGGCGCCGTAGGCAATCCAGTCGGCCAGCTCCAGGTCGAACTTGGCCGGGGTGCGGGTGGCCATCACCAGTTGCACCAGGTATTCCTCTACCGCGTCGGCCATGTACAGGCCGAGGATTTCCTTGCGTGCGGCAAAGATCGCCTGCTGGCTGACCCGTCGTTCCGGCTTGGTCTCGCCGTTGAGCGCCTCGCCCCGGGCCTGCTGGAGGATGCGCCGTTCGACGGCGGCATCGGGAAAACCAATCTTGACGTGCATGAGGAAGCGGTCGAGCTGGGCTTCGGGCAGCGGGTAGGTGCCTTCCTGCTCGATCGGGTTCTGCGTGGCCATCACCAGGAACAGCGGCGACAGCTCGTAGGTACTGCGCCCGACACTGACCTGGCGTTCGGCCATGGCCTCGAGCAGCGCCGACTGAACCTTGGCCGGGGCGCGGTTGATTTCGTCGGCCAATACCAGGTTGTGGAAGATCGGCCCCTGCTGGAACACGAAGCTGCCGGTTTCCGGGCGATAGATCTCGGTGCCGGTGATGTCGGCCGGGAGCAGGTCGGGGGTGAACTGGATACGATGGAACTCGGCTTCGACGCCTTCGGCCAGTTCCTTGATGGCCTTGGTCTTGGCCAGGCCCGGGGCGCCTTCGACCAGCATGTGGCCGTCGGCGAGGAGCACGATGAGCAAGCGCTCGACGAGTTTTTCCTGGCCCAGGATCTGGGTTGAAAGAAAGGTGCGCAGCGCGATCAGCGCCTCACGGTGTTCCATCGTTGACGGTTCCTGGAAAAAAGCCAGGGCGTGCGGCGTAAAAGCGCCCGGGCGGGGGCTGATACTTTAATCCATCCGGGGGCTTGCGACTAACGGCAGCAGGGAAAATTGTTCAAATCGTGAAGTCGGGGCTGCTGTGCAGCCCATCGTCGGCAACGCCAACTCCCACAGGGATCGCGCTGACCCTGTGGGAGCCGGGGTGTCAGTTCTTGAAGCTGGAATGCTTGCGGCCCTGGTCGCACAGGGCAAACACCACCACGAACACCGCCGCCACCACCAGAATCAGCGCCACGCCGTCGGTGGAGTGGGTCGCCGAGTTGGCCACCAGCGCCAGGCCGCCCAGCGGTGCCAGGCCGCCGGCCACGGCGGTGCCGATCTCGCGCCCGGTGCCAAAGCCCGAAGAGCGGGTCTGGGTCGGGAACTGGCGGCTGAGGAACGAGCCCTGCGGGGCAAACATCATCGGTGCGAGGATGCCGGTACCGATGGCAATCGCCAGGTAGATCATCATCGGCTCGCCGGTGTTGAGCAGGCTCAGGAACGGGTAGGCGAACAGCACCGAGAACAGCCCGCCAAGCATTAGCACGGTCTTGCTGCTCCATTTGTCGCACAGCCAGCCGAAGAACGGCACGGCGATAATCGCCACCAGGCTGGCGATGGTCACCGACAGCGAGGTGACATGGGCTTCGACGCCTTTGTACTGGGTCAGGTAGGCCAGCGAGAAGGTCTTGAAGATGTAGCTCAGGGCGTTGTAGCCGATGGCCACGAAGAACACCACGGCCAGGCCCTTGAGGTCGTTGCGAAACAGCAACTTGAGCGGCGAAACCTGGTCCTTGGCCGGGGTTTTGTCGAGCTCTTTGAAGTCCGGGGTTTCCGGGATGCTTTTACGCACCCACAGGCCGACGCCGACCAGCACGATGCTGCAGATGAACGGGATGCGCCAGCCGCCGGCGAGCAGGAACTCGTTGCCGTTCATGGTCAGCAGGTAGACGGTCAGCGACGACAGCAGCAGGCCCAGGTTCAGGCCCAGCGCCGGCCAGGCGCCCTGGCTGCCGCGCTTGCCTTCGCTGGCGTGTTCATAAGAGGTCACCGCCGCGCCAGACAACTCGGCACCGGCACCCAGGCCCTGGATGATGCGTACCAGTACGAGGATGATCGGCGCCCAGATACCGATCGAGGCGTAGCTGGGGATCAGGCCGATCAGGGTAGTGCACACGCCCATCATGCAGAAGGTGATGACCAGTACCTGCTTGCGCCCGAAGCGGTCGCCCAGGTAGCCGAACAGCACGCCGCCGAAGGGGCGGGCGATAAAGCCGATGGCGAAGGTGGAGAACGCCAGCAGCGACGCCACCGCCGGGTTGCTCGGGTCGAAGAAGATCTTCGAGAAGACGATCGCCGCCATGGTCGCGTACAGGTAGAAGTCGTACCACTCCAGCATCGAGCCGAAGATGGTCGCGGCGGCGACCTTGCGCAGGCGTTTGCGTTTTTGTTCCGGGGTTTCGCTCGCGGCCGCAGCCGCCTCATGTACCGACATGTGGGGTGTTCCTTTTTTGTCTTTGTAGTTAGGTGTGCAGCAGGATTCAGCGGGCCTTGAAGATCCTTTCGGCGATCATCTGGCCGATCGGGATGGCCGAGGTGGCCGCCGGCGAGGGCGCGTTGCAGACGTGCACCATGCGCGGCGTCTCGGCGAACAGGAAGTCGTGCACCAGGGTGCCGTCGCGCATCACCGCCTGGGCGCGGATCCCGGCCTCATAGGGCAGCAGGTCTTCGACATTCAGCGACGGGCAGTATTTGCGGCATTGCTCCAGATAGCCGCCTTTGAACAGTGAGTTCTTCATCTCGGCGGTGCCGGAACCAAGGTTGTTCCAGATGGTTTTCCAGAACCCCGGAAAACGCGCGTATTCGGCAACGTCGCGCCAGTTCACCGAGAACTTGCGGTAGTTTTCCCGGCCCAGCCCCAGTACCGCGTTCGGCCCGACGGTAACGCTGCCGTCGATCATCCGCGTCAGGTGCACGCCAAGAAACGGCAGCTCCGGGTCGGGAATCGGGTAGATCAGGTGGTTGACGATGTCGTTCTTGGCCGCAGGCAGGCGGAAGTATTCGCCGCGGAAGGGGATGATCTGGTGGTCGATCTTGACCCCGGCCATGGTTGCCAGGCGGTCCGATTGCAGGCCAGCACAGGCCACCAGCTGGCGGGCGCCCCAGACCTTGTCGTCGCTGCTGATGGTGACCTTGTCGGCGGTTTCGACAATAGCGCGCACGGTGGTTTGCAGCTGCACTTCGCCGCCGAATCGCTGGATGACCCGGGCCATGGCTTCGCAGACCTGCTGGTAGTCGACAATGCCGGTGGCATCGAGGAACAGGCCGCCGAGGCCGACGATGTTCGGCTCGCGGCGTTGCAGCTCCTTGGCATCCAACTGTTCGACCTTCAGGCCGTTCTGCTGCGAGCGCTCGTACAGGGCACGCATGCGCTCGACTTCCAGCGGCGTCGAGGCCACCAGCAACTTGCCGCAGACTTCGAACTTGATCTGGTGCTCGCTGCAGAACGCTTTGGTGGCCTGGGCGCCGCGCTTGCACAGGTCGGCCTTGAGGCTGCCCGGCGCGTAATAGATGCCTGCGTGAATCACGCCGCTGTTATGCCCGGTCTGGTGCTTGGCCAGGCTGCTTTCCTTTTCCAGGATCAGCAAGGAGGCGCCCGGTTGGCGTTCCAGCAGCGCCATGGCGGTGGCGAGGCCGACGATGCCGCCGCCGATGATGCAGTAGTCGTAGATCATGCAGGTGTCACCTTGGCTTGTTCTTATCAGAGAGTCTGCTTATCAGGTTGTCAGACTAAGTAGGTCAAACAAAAGGGCGCCATGCCGCAGCGCCCGTTCTATAGGGTGTTCAGTCGATACTCGGCAGGTCCAGTTTCAGGCGTTTGGCCGAGGCCCGCAGGTGCGCTTCGGCGCAGGCTGCGGCGCCAAGCCGGTCGCCATCGGCGATGGCCTGGTACAGCGCCTGGTGCTCGCGATGGGCATCGGCCGAACCGCCGACCGAATGCGCCGCCGAGTTTTCCCAGGCGGTGCGACGGGCTGCGGCCAGCTGGCCACGCAGAAAATCATGGAAAGCGACGAAATAATCGTTCTTGCTGGCCTCGGCGATGGCCCGGTGGAACTCCACGTCAGCGGCGGCAGCTACGGCAAACTCGCTGCGCTTGTCGAGCATCTCCTGCAGGGCCTTGCCCATGCGCGCCAGGTCAGCGGCGTCGCGGCGCTGGGCGGCTACCGAGGCGGCCTGGGTCTCGATCCACAGGCGCACTTCGAACATCTGCACCAGGTCCGGGCTGCGGCCTTGCGCAGCAGGGAAGCGGAAGACCGTGCCGGTCGGGGTTTGCGAAATGTACGAACCCAGGCCGCGGCGGGCGATCAGCACCCCGTCCGCCTTGAGCTGGGCCACTGCCTCGCGTACCACCGAGCGGCTGACGTTCAATTGCTCGGCCAGTTGCTGTTCGGTGGGCAGGCGCGATTCGGCCGCCAGGCGACCGGAATCGATTTCGGCGCGGATGGCGCCGACAACCCGTTCGACCAGGGTGTCGGGGCGCTGAAGCTCAAGCATGAGGGTGGCTCATTAATCAGGTTGTCAGACAATGCCTTTTGCAGCGGTTCCTTGTCAAGAAACCGCGTGGGCGATTACAGCTCGCTGACGTAGGTACCGGTGCCCTTGAGGATGTTCTGCAGGGTTTCTTCGACTTCGGCGAGGTCGGTGCCGTCGGCGGTAAGCAGGATTTCCAGAAAGTCGTCGCCATTGAGCGCATCGGTATCGCCCGCTGCCACTTCGATCATCAAGCGTTTGGCACTGAAGGTCACTTTGAGGCCGTCGAGGGTGCTTGGCTCGTCATCCAGGGTGATGTCCACCGTGTCTTCGTCCGGATAGCGCGTCATGAGGAACATCTGGCCCTTGTCGCTGTGGCAGCACAGGGTGGCCATGTTGTCTTCTTCATCATCGCAGGGGGTGGCGAAGAGCAGGGCGGTCTTGAATTGCATGAGCGGCTCGATCAATAAGTTGAAACACGATTCTGCCAGTGTTCGGCCTGTGGATAAACGTACGGTTGCACCTCAATGACCGAATATGTCGCAGCACCGCAAGCAGGGGCGGGCGGGCACTCGTTAAGCTGCGCTGTCGATGGACACCCGTAAAGACACAGCCGCGCTGGCAGTCGTTTTTGCAGATGCCCATCCGTGGAGCGGGAAGATGTGACTTGCGGGTCACCTTGAGCGCCTGTTTCTATGGTTTTACCGTCCTCCTGCTACGGGTTGGCTATCGTTGATCCGTAAACGGCGGACGCGCGCGACGCTTCACTCAATAATAAAGCCCAAGCGGAGTACCACAGATGGCGTTTTTCACCGCAGCCAGCAAAGCCGACTTCCAGCATCAACTGCAAGCGGCCCTGGCGCAGCACATCAGCGAACAGGCACTGCCACAAGTGGCGCTGTTCGCCGAGCAGTTCTTCGGCATCATCTCTCTGGACGAACTCACCCAGCGCCGTATGTCGGACCTGGCCGGTTGCACCCTCTCTGCCTGGCGCATCATCGAGCGTTTCGATCACTCCCAGCCTCAGGTTCGCGTCTACAACCCCGATTACGAGCGTCATGGCTGGCAGTCGACCCACACCGCGGTCGAAGTCCTACACCATGACCTGCCGTTTCTGGTCGACTCGGTGCGCACCGAGCTCAACCGCCGCGGCTACAGCATCCATACCCTGCAGACCACCGTACTGAGCGTGCGTCGCGGGCCGAAAGGCGAGCTGCTGGAAATCCTGCCCAAGGGCACCCAGGGCGAAGGCGTGCTGCAAGAGTCGCTGATGTACCTGGAAATCGACCGCTGCGCCAACACCGCCGAACTCAACCTGCTGACCCGCGAGCTTGAGCAGGTGCTGGCTGAAGTGCGTGTCGCCGTCGCCGATTTCGAGCCGATGAAAGCCAAGCTGCGCGAGGTCGTGGCGCTGGTTGAACAAACCGCCTACGCCCCGGCACAAAATGAAAAGGCCGAGGTCAAGGCGTTCCTCGAGTGGCTGTTGGGCAACCACTTCACCTTCCTCGGCTACGAAGAGTTCGTCGTCCATGGCGACGCCCAGGGCGGCCAGCTGCAATACGACGAGCAGTCGTTCCTCGGCCTGACCCGCATGCTGCGCGTCGGTCTCACCGCCGAAGACCTGCGCATCGAAGACTACGCCGTCAATTACCTGCAAGAGCCGCTGCTGCTGTCCTTCGCCAAGGCCGCGCACCCAAGCCGCGTGCACCGTCCGGCCTACCCGGACTACGTGTCGATCCGCCAGCTGGACGCCGACGGCAAGGTCATCAAGGAATGCCGCTTCATGGGCCTGTACACCTCCTCGGTGTATGGCGAGAGCGTGCGCGCGATCCCCTACATCCGTGGCAAGGTCGCCGAAGTCGAGCGCCGCTCGCACTTCGACCCCAAGGCCCACCTGGGCAAGGAGCTGGCGCAGGTCCTGGAAGTGCTGCCGCGCGACGACCTGTTCCAGACCCCGGTCGACGAGCTGTTCAGCACCGTCATGTCGATCGTGCAGATCCAGGAGCGCAACAAGATCCGCGTGTTCCTGCGCAAGGACCCGTACGGCCGCTTCTGCTACTGCCTGGCCTACGTGCCGCGTGATATCTACTCCACCGAAGTGCGGCAGAAGATCCAGCAGGTGCTGATGGAGCGCCTCAAGGCCAGCGACTGCGAGTTCTGGACCTTCTTCTCCGAGTCGGTACTGGCCCGCGTGCAGCTGATTCTGCGCGTCGACCCGAAAAACCGCATCGACATCGACCCGCAGCAACTGGAAAACGAAGTGATCCAGGCCTGCCGTTCGTGGCAGGACGACTACGCCAGCCTGACCGTCGAAAGCTTCGGCGAAGCCCAGGGCACCAACGTCCTGGCCGATTTCCCGAAAGGCTTCCCGGCCGGTTACCGCGAGCGTTTCGCCGCCCATTCGGCGGTGGTCGACATGCAGCACCTGCTGACCCTGTCCGAGCGCAAGCCGCTGGTCATGAGCTTCTACCAGCCGCTGACCCAGGCCGGCAAACAGCAGCTGCACTGCAAGCTGTACCACGCCGATACACCGCTGGCGCTTTCAGATGTGCTGCCGATCCTGGAAAACCTCGGCCTGCGCGTGCTCGGCGAGTTCCCCTACCGCCTGCGCCACGCCAATGGCCGCGAGTACTGGATTCATGACTTTGCCTTCACCGCCGCCGAAGGCCTGAACCTCGACATCCAGCAGCTCAACGACACCCTGCAGGATGCATTCGTGCACATCGTCAATGGCGATGCCGAGAACGACGCCTTCAACCGCCTGGTGCTGACCGCCGGCCTGCCATGGCGCGACGTGGCGCTGCTGCGTGCCTACGCCCGCTACCTCAAGCAGATCCGCCTGGGCTTCGACCTCGGTTACATCGCCAGCACCCTGAACAACCACACCGACATCGCCCGCGAGCTGACCCGGTTGTTCAAGACCCGCTTCTACCTGGCGCGCAAGCTCACCAGCGAAGACCTCGACGACAAGCAGCAGCGTCTGGAACAGGCGATCCTCACCGCCCTGGATGACGTCCAGGTGCTCAACGAAGACCGCATCCTGCGTCGCTACCTGGACTTGATCAAGGCCACCCTGCGCACCAACTTCTACCAGACCGATGCCCAGGGCCATAACAAGTCGTACTTCAGCTTCAAGTTCAACCCCAAGCTGATCCCCGAGCTGCCCAAGCCGGTGCCGAAGTTCGAGATCTTCGTCTACTCGCCACGGGTCGAGGGTGTGCACCTGCGCTTTGGCAACGTCGCCCGCGGCGGCCTGCGCTGGTCGGACCGTGAAGAAGACTTCCGCACCGAAGTGCTGGGCCTGGTAAAAGCCCAGCAGGTGAAGAACTCGGTGATCGTGCCGGTCGGCGCCAAGGGCGGTTTCCTGCCGCGTCGCCTGCCGCTGGGCGGCAGCCGCGACGATATCCAGGCCGAAGGCATCGCCTGCTACCGGATCTTCATTTCCGGCCTGCTGGACATCACCGACAACCTCAAGGACGGCGCCCTGGTGCCGCCGGCCAACGTCGTCCGGCATGACGACGATGACCCGTACCTGGTGGTGGCTGCCGACAAAGGCACCGCGACCTTCTCCGATATCGCCAACGGCATTGCCATCGACTACGGCTTCTGGCTCGGCGATGCGTTCGCCTCCGGTGGCTCGGCCGGTTACGACCACAAGAAAATGGGCATTACCGCCCGTGGCGCCTGGGTTGGCGTGCAGCGTCACTTCCGCGAGCGCGGCATCAACGTCCAGGAAGACCCGATCACCGTGGTCGGCGTCGGCGACATGGCCGGTGACGTGTTCGGCAACGGCCTGCTGATGTCCGACAAGCTGCAACTGGTGGCGGCGTTCAACCACCTGCACATCTTCATCGACCCGAACCCGGAGCCGGCCAGCAGCTTCGCCGAGCGCCAGCGCCTGTTCGACCTGCCGCGTTCGGCCTGGAGCGACTACGACACCAGCATCATGTCCGAAGGCGGCGGGATCTTCCCGCGCAGTGCGAAAAGCATCGCGATCACCGCGCAGATGAAAGAGCGCTTCGCCATCGAAGCCGACAAGCTGACCCCGACCGAGCTGCTCAACGCACTGCTCAAGGCGCCGGTCGACCTGCTGTGGAACGGCGGTATCGGCACCTACGTCAAGTCCAGTGAGGAAAGCCACGCTGACGTCGGCGACAAGGCCAACGACGCCCTGCGCGTGGACGGCAACGAGCTGCGCTGCAAGGTGGTGGGCGAGGGCGGCAACCTCGGCATGACCCAGTTGGGCCGGGTCGAGTTCGGCTTGAACGGCGGCGCCACCAACACCGACTTCATCGACAACGCCGGTGGCGTGGACTGCTCCGACCACGAGGTCAACATCAAGATCCTGCTCAACGAAGTGGTGCAGGCTGGCGACATGACCGAGAAGCAGCGCAACCAGCTGCTGGGCAGCATGACCGACGAAGTGGCCGGCCTGGTGCTGGGCAACAACTACAAGCAGACCCAGGCGTTGTCGCTGGCTGCGCGTCGGGCCAAGGAGCGCATCGCTGAATACAAGCGCCTGATGGCCGACCTTGAAGGCCGTGGCAAGCTGGACCGCGCCATCGAGTTCCTGCCGACCGAAGAGCAACTGGCCGAGCGCCTGGCCGCCGGCCAGGGCCTGACCCGTGCCGAGCTGTCGGTGCTGATCTCGTACAGCAAGATCGACCTCAAGGAGCAGCTGCTCAAGTCGCTGGTGCCGGACGATGACTACCTGACCCGCGACATGGAAACCGCGTTCCCGCCGTCGCTGGTGAGCAAGTTCGCCGAGGCCATGCGCCGCCATCGCCTGAAACGCGAGATCGTCAGCACCCAGATCGCCAACGATCTGGTCAACAACATGGGCATCACCTTCGTTCAGCGCCTGAAAGAGTCCACCGGCATGAGCCCGGCGAACGTCGCTGGCGCCTACGTGATCGTGCGCGACATCTTCCACCTGCCGCACTGGTTCCGTCAGATCGAGGCGCTGGACTACCAGGTCCCGGCTGAAATCCAGTTGACCCTGATGGACGAGCTGATGCGTCTGGGCCGCCGTGCGACCCGCTGGTTCCTGCGCAGCCGTCGCAACGAGCAGGATGCCGGGCGTGACGTGGCGCACTTCGGGCCGAAGATCGCTGCTTTGGGGCTCAAGCTTGACGAACTGCTGGAAGGGCCGACCCGCGAGCGCTGGATGACCCGTTACCAGGGCTTTGTCGAAGCCGGCGTGCCGGAGCTGCTGGCACGCATGGTGGCCGGCACTACGCACCTGTACACCCTGTTGCCGATCATCGAGGCTTCCGACGTCACCGGCCAGGACCCGGCCGAAGTGGCCAAGGCCTTCTTCGCCGTTGGCAGCGCCCTGGACCTGACCTGGTACCTGCAGGAAATCAGCAACCTGCCGGTGGAAAACAACTGGCAGGCCCTGGCCCGTGAAGCCTTCCGCGATGATATCGACCTGCAGCAACGGGCGATCACCATCTCGGTGCTGCAGATGATCGACGCCCCCGAGGACATGGACGCCCGCGTGGCCCTGTGGCTGGATCAGCACCGGGTCATGGTCGAGCGCTGGCGCGCCATGCTCGACGAGCTGCGTGCCGCTACCGGCACCGACTACGCCATGTACGCGGTGGCCAACCGCGAACTGGTGGACCTGGCCCTGAGTGGCCAGGCGATGGTGGTGCCGTCCTGAGCGTGAGCTGAAATGAAAAAGCCCCGGCATTTGCCGGGGTTTTTTTTGTGCCTGTCCCGGCCTCATCGCGGGTCAAGTCGGGTCGCCGCACCGCCGCTCCCACAGGGTGGATCGTGCTGTACCTGTGGGAGCGGGCTTGACCCGCGATGAGGCCGGTGAATTTTATTTGAACCTTCGCTCTACACCTTTCTCGACCAGAATCTTCGCCGCAATCTCTTCCACGGAGAAATGCGTGGAGTTGATGTGCGCAATGTTCTCGCGGCGGAACAAGTTCTCCACTTCACGCACTTCGAACTCGCACTGGGCAAAGCTTGCGTAGCGGCTGTTGGGCTTGCGCTCGTGGCGGATGGCGGTCAGGCGGTCGGGGTCGATGGTCAGGCCGAACAGCTTGTGCTGGTGGTTTTTCAGGGCCTGGGGCAGTTGCAGGCGCTCCATGTCATCTTCGGTCAGCGGGTAGTTGGCCGCGCGGATGCCGAATTGCATGGCCATGTACAGGCAGGTCGGGGTCTTGCCGCAACGCGACACGCCTACCAGGATCAAGTCGGCCTTGTCGTAGTAGTGGGTGCGCGCGCCGTCGTCGTTGTCGAGAGCGAAGTTGACCGCCTCGATGCGTTCCATATAGTTGGAATTGCCGCCGATCGAGTGGGATTTGCCCACCGAATAGGACGAATGGGCGGTCAGTTCCTGTTCCAGCGGGGCCAGGAAGGTCGAGAAGATGTCGATCATGAAGCCGTTGGAGGTGGCGAGGACCTCGCGGATATCCTGATTGACGATGGTGTCGAAGATGATCGGACGGACACCGTCTTTCTCAGCGGCGCTATTGATTTGTTGTACCATCACCCGCGCTTTTTCTACGCTGTCGATGTACGGACGCGTGAATTTATTGAACGGAATGGTATCGAACTGCGCTAGAAGACTCTGTCCCAGCGTCTCGGCGGTAATGCCGGTGCCATCGGAGATAAAGAAAGCAGATCGTTTCATTTGCGCCTTGGGCCTTAAGCTGGTGACGAATCTTGGATATGATAGGTTCGGTTTACCGAACACTGCGTTCGGCATTCTCACTTATTTTCCAGGTCCAGGCCACAAGCGCCCGGCCAAGCCAGAGCTGGCAGGCGGGCGACCTGAGCTTTTCCAACACAGTTAGTGGAGAGATCACCTTGGTAGAGTACGTAGTTTCCCTCGATAAGCTCGGCGTCCATGATGTAGAGCATGTGGGGGGCAAGAACGCATCCCTCGGCGAGATGATCAGTAACCTCGCGGGCGCCGGTGTCTCGGTCCCCGGCGGCTTTGCCACTACGGCTCAGGCGTATCGTGACTTTCTCGAGCAGAGCGGTCTGAACGCCCAGATCCACGCTGCCCTCGACGCGCTGGACGTTGACGACGTCAACGCCCTGGCCAAGACCGGTGCGCAGATCCGCCAGTGGATCATGGAGGCCGAGTTCCCCGAGCGCCTGAACGCCGAAATCCGCACTGCCTTCGCCGAAATGTCCCAGGGCAACCCGAACATGGCCGTGGCCGTGCGCTCCTCGGCCACTGCCGAAGACCTGCCGGACGCCTCGTTCGCCGGCCAGCAGGAAACCTTCCTGAACATCCGCGGCGTCGACAACGTCATCCGCGCCGCCAAGGAAGTGTTCGCCTCGCTGTTCAACGACCGTGCCATTTCCTACCGCGTGCACCAGGGCTTCGACCACAAGCTGGTGGCCCTGTCGGCCGGCGTGCAGCGCATGGTCCGCTCGGAAACCGGCACTGCCGGCGTAATGTTCACCCTCGACACCGAGTCGGGCTTTCGTGACGTGGTGTTCATCACCGGCGCCTACGGCCTGGGTGAAACCGTCGTTCAGGGTGCAGTCAACCCCGACGAATTCTACGTGCACAAAGGCACCCTGGAAGCCGGCCGCCCGGCGATCCTGCGCCGCAACCTGGGCAGCAAGGCGATCAAGATGGTCTATGGCGAAGAAGCCAAGGCCGGTCGTTCGGTCAAGACCGTCGATGTCGACAAGGTCGACCGCACCCGTTTCTGCCTGAGCGACGCCGAAGTCAGCGAGCTGGCCAAGCAGGCGATGATCATCGAGAAGCACTACAAGTGCCCGATGGACATCGAATGGGCCAAGGACGGTGACGACGGCAAGCTGTACATCGTTCAGGCCCGCCCTGAAACCGTGAAAAGCCGCGCCCAGGCCAACGTCATGGAGCGTTACCTGCTCAAAGAGACCGGCACCGTGCTGGTCGAAGGCCGCGCCATCGGCCAGCGCATCGGCGCCGGCAAGGTGCGGATCATCAAGGACGTCTCGGAGATGGACAAGGTCCAGCCCGGCGACGTACTGGTTTCGGACATGACCGACCCGGACTGGGAACCGGTGATGAAGCGCGCCAGCGCCATCGTCACCAACCGTGGCGGGCGTACCTGCCACGCGGCGATCATTGCCCGTGAACTGGGTATTCCGGCGGTGGTTGGTTGCGGCAACGCCACCCAGCTGCTCAAGGATGGCCAGGGCGTGACCGTGTCGTGCGCCGAAGGCGATACCGGTTTCATCTTCGAAGGTGAGCTGGGCTTTGACGTGCGCAAGAACTCCGTCGACGCCATGCCGGAGCTGCCGTTCAAGATCATGATGAACGTCGGCAACCCGGACCGCGCCTTTGATTTTGCCCAGCTGCCCAACGCCGGTGTCGGCCTGGCGCGCCTGGAATTCATCATCAACCGCATGATCGGCGTGCACCCCAAGGCGCTGCTCAACTACGCAGGCCTGCCTGCCGAGCTCAAAGAGAGCGTCGACAAGCGTATTGCCGGCTACAACGACCCGGTCGGCTTCTACGTCGAGAAACTGGTCGAGGGCATCAGCACCCTGGCGGCGGCGTTCTGGCCGAAGAAGGTCATCGTGCGCCTGTCGGACTTCAAGTCCAACGAATACGCCAACCTGATCGGCGGCAAGCTCTACGAGCCGGAAGAAGAAAACCCGATGCTGGGTTTCCGCGGTGCTTCGCGCTACATCAGCGAAACCTTCCGTGACTGCTTCGAGCTCGAGTGCCGCGCCCTCAAGCGCGTGCGCAACGAGATGGGCCTGACCAACGTCGAGATCATGGTGCCGTTCGTGCGCACCCTGGGCGAGGCCAGCCAGGTTGTCGACCTGCTCGCCGAAAACGGCCTGGCCCGCGGTGACAACGGCCTGCGCGTGATCATGATGTGCGAACTGCCGTCCAACGCCATCCTCGCCGAAGAGTTCCTCGAGTACTTCGATGGCTTCTCCATCGGCTCCAACGACCTGACCCAGCTGACCCTGGGCCTGGACCGCGACTCGGGGATCATTGCGCACCTGTTCGACGAGCGTAACCCTGCCGTCAAGAAGCTGCTGGCCAATGCCATCCAGGCCTGTAACAAGGCTGGCAAGTACATCGGCATCTGCGGCCAGGGCCCATCCGACCACCCGGACCTGGCCAAATGGCTGATGGAACAGGGCATCGAAAGCGTCTCGCTGAACCCGGACTCGGTCCTCGAGACCTGGTTCTTCCTGGCTGAAGGCCAGGCCGCGAACTGATGCGCTGAACCGGAGCCTTCACCTGGCGGTTACGCCGGTGAGGGTTCCGACCGTATTCCAGGGCGTGTTCCAGTGATGGATCTCGCCCTTTTTTGTGCAAGAACCCTATGCAAAGCAGCAGTACCCTTTTTCCCGTGGCCTTGCTCAGTGCCGAGCGCCGTGGCGACCTGAGCGAGGACGTGTACCGGATCAAAGCCGGTAACAGCCCGGATCGCAGCGTCGAGCTGGCGCTCACCCGCCTGGGCATGGCCGATCAAGCCGAGGTGCGTGGCACCCCGGTCATTCTGCTGCACGGCAGCTTTTCCAACCGGCGCTTCTGGTATTCGCCCCGGGGCATTGGCCTGGGCGCCTACCTGGCGCGCGCCGGTTTCGATGTGTGGATCCCGGAGATGCGCGGCCACGGCCTGTCGCCGCGCAACCATGGCTATCGCAACAACCGCGTGGCTGACTATGCCCGTTACGACCTGCCGGTAATTGCCGCGTTCGTCTGCGAGCAGGCCGGCAGGCCTGCGCACTGGATCGGTCACTCGCTGGGCGGTACCACCCTGGCGGCGGCCCTCGGTGGCCAGTACCTGGGCGCCGAGCAGGTGGCCAGCGTGGCGTTCTTCGGTACCCAGGTCAGCCGAACCTACTGGCCACTGAAGCTGCCGCCGGTGGAGTGGGGCGGGCGCCTGTTGCTCAAGCGCTTTGCGCAGATTTCCGGCTTGCGGCTCAAGCGCGGCCCGGAAGACGAGCCGATTGGCCTGGCGCTGGAAAGCATGCGCTGGTTCGGTCTGTTTGGCCGCTTTGGCGACAAGGATCGCGACTGGTGGGCGGGGCTGGCCGAAGTTGATGTGCCAGTGCTGGCGGTGGCCGGCGCGGGTGATCACCAGGACCCGGTGTGGGCCTGTCGCAAGCTGTTCGAGCAACTGGGCAGCGAGCACAAGCAGTTTGTCCGCCTGGGCCGTGAGGAGGGCTTCGACAACTTTGGTCATGTCGACATGCTGGTCAGCAAGCCGGCGCAGGCGCAGGTCTGGCCGTTGGTCGAGCGTTGGTTGCAGGATCCGCTGGCGGCGTTGCTGCCTGAGGCGACGCAGGCCGTTTCGCCGGCGAGCTGATGCCGTTAAGATATGACGATTGTGAAGGTTTTGGTCATTTTTTGGTTTTTCAGCGAACATCTGTTCACTGATTCCTTGCCCAAGGTGACCGCAACGGCAGTGACGTGTAGCCTTGGGCCTAAAGCCGCATCGCCGGGCCTCGTTCATTGAGTGAAACTGCGACATTCATCGTCTCGATAATCGACAGGAGTTTCCCATGCATTACATCACCCCCGATCTGTGCGACGCCTACCCGGAACTGGTGCAGGTGCTGGAGCCGATGTTCAGCAACTTCGGCGGCCGCGACTCCTTTGGGGGTGAGATCGTCACCATCAAGTGCTTCGAGGACAACTCGCGGGTAAAAGAGCAGGTCGAGCTCGATGGCACCGGCAAGGTCCTGGTGGTCGATGGCGGCGGTTCGCTGCGCCATGCCCTGCTCGGCGACATGCTCGCCGAAAAGGCGGCGAAGAATCACTGGCAAGGCCTGGTGATCTACGGATGCGTGCGTGATGTCGATGTCCTGGCGCAGACCGACGTCGGCGTCCAGGCCCTGGCCAGCCACCCACTCAAATCGGTACGCCGCGGTGTTGGTGAACTCAACATCCCCGTGACCTTTGCCGGCGTGACCTTCCGTCCGGGCGAATACATCTACGCCGACAACAATGGCGTGATCGTCTCGCCAAGCCCGTTGAAAATGCCTGAGTAAAGCTCTGAAACCGGTCAGTGGGGTAGGGATGTTCGAGGAAGAAAACGCGCAATGGGGGCTGGTGCATGCCCTGGTGCTGGATGGAAAAGGCGGTGCCCGTGCGATCGCCCGAACTGAACTGGACGCCCTTGCGTTGCAGCCCCAGGAAAGCCTGTGGCTGCACTGGGACCGCAGCCACCCGCAGACCCGCACCTGGTTGCGCCACGACAGCGGCCTGAACGAGTTTGCCTGCGACCTGTTGCTGGAAGAAAATACCCGTCCACGCCTGCTGCCCCTGCCGGATGCGCAGATGCTGCTGTTTTTGCGCGGGGTCAACTTAAACCCCGGCGCTGAACCCGAAGACATGGTCTCGGTGCGCATCTTCGCCGAGGCCCAGCGGGTGATCTCGCTGCGCCTGCGGCCGTTGCGCGCCAGTGACGAGCTGCTCCAGCAACTGGCCGAAAATCGAGGGCCGAAGACCGCCTCCGAGCTGCTGCTGAGCATGGCCCAACTGCTGACCGAAAAGGTCCAGGCGCTGATCAGCGACCTCTCGGAAGTGGTTGACGGCGAAGAAGAGCAGCTTGAAGCCGACAAGCGCTATGCCCCGGATCAGGGCAGCCTGCAGCAGATCCGCCGGCGTGCGGCGGGGCTGCGGCGCTTTCTCAACCCGCAGCGGGAAATCTACGCACAACTGGCGCGCAACAAGTGGAGCTGGTTCGCCGCCGACGATGCCGACTACTGGAACGAGCTCAACAACAGCCTGACCCGCTACCTCGAAGAGCTGGATCTCACCCGTGAGCGCGCTGCCCTGGTGCTCGAGAGCGAGGACCGGCGCCGCAGCGAGCGGATGAACCGGACCATGTACCGCTTCGGTATCATCACCTGCATCTTCCTGCCCATGAGTTTCGTCACCGGGCTTCTGGGCATCAACGTCGGCGGCATTCCCGGCTCCGACAGCCCCTACGGCTTTCTGTTCGCCAGCCTGCTGGTACTGGCCCTGGCGTTGGGGCAATGGTGGCTGTTCCGCCGCCTGCGCTGGGTGTGAAGATGAAATCTGTGAACATGCAGTCACAAACTGCCTGGGCGGTTCATGTGACCCGTTGTCTGGCGACCTCGTCTTTGACAGATATTGCGCGAGGTGCCTATGCACGATCCGTTTGAAGAATCCCTGCGAGACCTGCTCAAGGCATCGCCGTCCGGTCAGGACCGCGACGACGACGCCTGCCTGGGCCGGGTCCTGAAAACCGCCAACCGCCAGGTTGGCGCGGGCGATCTGTTCAGCCTGCTGGGCCGCTGGAGCCAGGCGCTGATGATTGCCGTGAACAATGGCTCGGCGCATGTCGCGCCGGTGCGCCGTAACGCTACCGCCCGTAAAGCTGATAAGGCCGATTGAATATGGAACTTGATCTCTGGACCCAGAGCCTGGTCACCGCGATGACAGCGTTGTGGACCAAAGTGGCGAACTTCATCCCCAACCTGTTCGGCGCCCTGGTTGTGGTGCTGCTCGGTTTCGTCGTGGCCAAGCTGCTCGACACCCTGTTGTCGAAATTGCTGGCCAAGCTCGGCCTGGATCGCCTGATGGGCGGCACCGGCCTGACCAAGATGCTCAGCCGGGTCGGCATCCAGGTGCCGATCTCGACCCTGATCGGCAAGATCGTCTACTGGTTCGTGCTGCTGATTTTCCTGGTTTCTGCCGCTGAATCCCTGGGCCTTGAGCGCGTCTCGGCGACCCTCGACATGCTCGCCCTGTACCTGCCGAAGGTGTTCGGTGCGGCGCTGGTACTGCTGGCCGGTGTGTTGCTGGCGCAACTCGTCAACGGCCTGGTACGCGGCGCCGCCGAAGGCATCGGCCTGGAATATGCCGCAGGCGTCGGGCGCATCGCCCAGGGCCTGGTGATTATCATCAGTATCTCGGTGGCAATCAGCCAGCTTGAGGTCAAGACCGACCTGCTCAACCATGTGATCGTCATCGGTTTGATTACCGTTGGTCTGGCCGTAGCGCTGGCCATGGGCCTGGGCAGCCGGGAAATCGCCGGGCAGATCCTGGCCGGAATTTACGTGCGTGAACTGTATCAAGTGGGCCAACAAGTGCGGATTGGCGAGGTCGAAGGGCAGATCGAAGAGATCGGCACGGTCAAGACGACCCTGCTGACCGATGATGGCGAACTAGTGTCGTTGTCCAACCGGATTCTGCTTGAGCAGCGAGTCAATAGCCGCTAACCGGGCAAATCCTGCTAATGTATGCCGCCGCAAAAATGCCCCAGGCAGGGGTATGCGGCGACATTGACCTGACTGTCGGCCAGATCCGTTTTGAATAAAGTTCACTCGCTGCCCATGCGTTACGACCCCCGCGAGCTCACTGATGAGGAGTTGGTGGCGCGTTCGCATGAGGAGCTGTTTCATGTTACTCGCGCGTATGAGGAGCTCATGCGCCGCTACCAACGGACCCTTTTTAACGTCTGTGCACGTTATTTAGGGAACGATCGGGATGCTGACGATGTCTGTCAGGAGGTGATGCTCAAGGTGCTCTATGGGCTGAAGAACTTCGAGGGCAAATCGAAGTTCAAGACATGGCTCTACAGCATCACCTACAACGAATGCATCACCCAGTACCGCAAGGAGCGGCGCAAACGTCGACTGATGGATGCCTTGAGTCTTGATCCACTCGAGGAGGCCTCGGAAGAGAAGGCGCCAAAACCGGAAGAGAAAGGCGGGCTGGACAAATGGCTAGTGCATGTCAATCCGATTGACCGCGAGATTCTGGTGCTTCGATTTGTCGCAGAACTGGAATTTCAGGAAATCGCCGATATCATGCACATGGGCCTGAGCGCAACGAAAATGCGGTACAAGCGTGCGCTTGACAAGCTACGTGAGAAATTTGCGGGCCTTGCTGAAACTTAGTAGCGCGCAAATATCTCTAACGTACCGGCAAGTTCTGCTAGACTTGCCGTCGAGTTGTCCCCCGGATGTTGGTGGGACTGCTTAACTATCACCAGATGGGGATTTAACGGATGAAATTGAAAAACACCTTGGGCTTGGCCATTGGTTCTCTTGTAGCCGCAACTTCCTTCGGCGCTCTGGCACAAGGCCAAGGCGCAGTCGAAATTGAAGGCAACGTCACCAAGCAGTACTACGACAGCGAACGTAACTTCAAGAACGACGGCACCAATCCTGGTGTTCGCCTCGGTTACTTCCTGACCGACGACCTGTCCCTGGACCTGGGCTACAACGAGACTCACAACGCTCGTGGCGAAGTCTTCAACAAAGACATCAAAGGTTCCAAGGCCAAGCTGGACGCTACCTACCACTTCGGTACCGTCGGCGACGCTCTGCGTCCATACGTTTCGGCTGGTTTCGCTCACGAAAGCCTGGGTCAAGCTACCCGTAACGGCCGTGACCACTCCACCTTCGCCAACGTTGGCGCTGGCGCCAAGTGGTACATCACCGACATGTTCTTCGCCCGTGCTGGCGTTGAAGCCATGTACAACATCGACAACGGCAACACCGAGTGGGGTCCGACCGTTGGTCTGGGTCTGAACTTCGGTGGTAGCGGTGGCAAGGTTGAAGCCGCTCCTGCTCCAGTCGCTGAAGTCTGCTCCGACAGCGACAACGATGGCGTCTGCGACAACGTCGACAAGTGCCCTGACACCCCAGCCAACGTTACCGTTGACGCTGATGGCTGCCCAGCTGTTGCTGAAGTCGTCCGTGTTGAGCTGGACGTCAAGTTCGACTTCGACAAGTCGGTCGTCAAGCCAAACAGCTACGGCGACATCAAGAACCTGGCTGACTTCATGAAGCAGTACCCACAGACCACCACCACTGTTGAAGGTCACACTGACTCCGTCGGTCCTGACGCTTACAACCAGAAACTGTCTGAGCGTCGTGCAAACGCCGTTAAGCAAGTTCTGACCAACCAGTACGGTGTTGAGTCGAACCGCGTTGAGTCGGTTGGCTACGGTGAAACCCGTCCGGTTGCTGACAACGCCACCGACGCTGGTCGCGCTGTTAACCGTCGCGTAGAAGCACAAGTAGAAGCCCAAGCCAAGTAATTGGTCCAGGCGCTACTGAAAAGCCCGGCCTAGGCCGGGCTTTTCTTTGCCTGCGATTCAGGCTGTCAGTTGCTGCAGCACTGCGCTGTGCGCTGCTGCCACCTCGCCGATCACCACAATCGCCGGGCTGCACAGCTTGAAGCGGGCGGCGTCCTGGCACAGCTGCGCCAGCGTGCTGCGTTGCTCGCGCTGCTGAGGCAGCGAGGCATTCTCGATCATGGCCACCGGCGTCTGCGCCGCCAGGCCACCTGCCAGCAAGCCCTGCTGCACGTCCTCCAGCTTGCTCACGCCCATGTACACCACCAGGGTAGTTCCGCCCTGGGCCAGCGCCTGCCAGTTCAACGGGCTGTCGTCCTGAGTGTGGGCGGTGACCAGGGTCACGCCACGGCTGACGCCGCGCAAGGTCAGCGAGATACCGCATTGGGTCGCGCCGGCCAAGCCTGCGGTAATGCCATTGACCAGCTCGGTTTCGACGCCATGAGCCTGCAACCAGGCCGCCTCTTCGCCGCCGCGGCCAAAGATGCACGGGTCACCACCCTTGAGCCGCGCTACGCAGCGGCCCTGACGGGCATAGCGCAGCATCAGGCGCTGAATGAAGGCTTGCGGCGTGGAGCGGCATCCGCCGCGCTTACCCACGGCAACCACCCGCGCCTGCGGGCAGTGTTGAAGAATGTGCGGGTTGACCAGGTCGTCGATCAGCACCACTTCGGCTTCCCCCAGGGCGCGTACCGCCTTGAGGGTCAGCAGCTCCGGATCACCGGGGCCTGCACCAATCAGCCAGACTTTCGCATGCATCGGGTTTTCCTCATCGGCATAGGGGCTGTCAGCCTTTTAGCAGGCTGATCAGCAGGATCAGGTTAAGCAGCAGGGACAGCAGCGCCAGGGTGCGCCAGACTTTCAGCGGCTCGCGCTCAAGCAGCGGCCGCGGGCGCACGCTGAGCGCCTGGCGGTCGCCCTGTTCAAGCAGCAACAGCCATTGCTCGGCGGTTTCAAAGCGTTGCCGTGGGTCGGCGAGCAGTGCCTGAGCGAGGTTGTGCTCGAGCCATTCGGGCAGGTCCGGGCGATAGCGGGCGGCGCTGATCGCCTGGGTGAAGCGCGGGCGCTGGAAGGCTTCGATTTCGCCATAGGGGTAATGTCCGGTGAGCAGGTAGTACAGCGTTACCGCCACGCTGTAGAGGTCCTGTTGCGGGCTGGGCGGCTCGGCGTCGAAGGCTTCCGGCGCAATAAACGAGGGCGTGCCCGGCAGTTCATGGGCGCGGTCTTCAGAAAGACCAGGGCAGAACGCCAGGCCGAAATCCAGCAGGCGCAGCTGGCCGTCATCGCCCAGGAGCAGATTCTCGGGCTTTATGTCGCGATGGAGGATGTTGCGTCGGTGCAGCGCGCCTACCGCCTGCAACAGTTGCCGGGCCAGCGCCTGCCATTGCGCCAACGGCAGGGGGCCGCTGGCGGCGAACCGTTGCGCCAGGGTTTGCCCGGAGTACTCGCGCATCAGGTAATACAGGTGCTGGCGCTGGCTGGCCGGGTGCACTTCGGGGAAGTAGCGCCCGGCCACCCGGCGCAGGAACCACTCTTCAAGCAGCAGGCCTTGCTGCGCGCCGGGTTCATCTTTGCGTTCGGCCGGCAGGGTTTTCAGCAGCCATGCCTGTTGCTGCGGGTCGCGCACGCGATACAGCAAGGATTGGCGGCTGTGGCCAAGCGCCCGCTCGACCTGCCAGCCGTCGAATGTCTGCCCGCTGCGCAAGGCGGGCGGCAGTGGCCATTGCTGCAATTGCGCCAGCGAATCACCGAGGTTGCTCGCACCCAGTTGTTCGACCCGCACCAGCAGGGCGCTGGCATTGTCCTGGCTGCCGCTGTAGTGAGCCGAGCTGACCAGGGTCTGGGCGGCGTCCTGCAGGTCGATCTGCTCGCGCAGCACCGCGCGAATCTGCGCTTCGCTGAGGCTGGCCCAGACGCCGTCGCTGAGCAGTACGAAACACTCACCGGCCTGCAGCTCGCCCTCCAGGTAGTCGACCTGCAGGTGCTGGTCCAGGCCCAGGGCGCGCTTGAGCACGTGCTGCATGCCGGGTTGATCCCAGACGTGGTCTTCGCTGATGCGCTGCAGTTGCCCGGCGGCCCAGCGGTAGATCCGGCAATCACCGACATGCGCCAGGGTAAAACGCCGACCACGCAGCACCAGTGCGCTCAGCGTGGTCAGCAGCGGCTGGCCGCCGCCATTGGCACGCAGCCAGCGGTTCTGCGCCAGTAGCAGGCGGTCCAGGGCCTGGGCCACGCCCCAGGTGGCCGGCGTGGCGTAATAGTCCAGGGCCAGCGCCTGCAGGCTGGCCCGCGCCGCCAGGCCGCCATCGGCGCACTGGCTGACGCCGTCGGCGAGGGCGAACAGGTAGCCTTTGCTGGCGGCCAGTTCCGGGTTGGGGGTGACCAGGCGCAGGGCGTCCTGGTTTTCCTCCCGGGGGCCGCTGGCGCTGGCCTGGGCAAAGCTCAGTTGCAGGCTCATGTTGTCATCCTCAAACCCGCGCCGCAGTCACCGCTGCCGAGCCCCAGGTGGTGCGCCAGCGCTGCTTGACGCCGTGCAGGCCGAACCAGGCAAGAATGCCCAGGCTGGCGAACAGCCACAGGCCCAGCTGATAGTCGCCGCTGTGCTGTTTGATCGCCCCCAGGCCCGCAGCGAGCAGAAAGCCGCCGATGCCGCCGGCCATGCCGATCAGCCCGGTCATCACGCCGATTTCCTGGCGAAAGCGTTGCGGCACCAGTTGGAACACCGCGCCGTTGCCGGCACCCAGGCCGAGCATGGCGCTGACGAACAGGGCCAGGGCAGCCACTGCGCTGGGCAGGTTGAAGCCGACGGCGGCAATGCAGATGGCGGCAACGCTGTACATCGCCAGCAGGGTGCGGATGCCGCCGAAGCGATCGGCCAGGGCGCCGCCCAACGGGCGCATCAGGCTGCCGGCAAAGACACAGGCGGCGGTGTAGTAGCCAGCGGTCACCGGGCTCAGGCCGTACTGGTCGTTGAAGTAGCCGGGCAGGGCACTGGCCAGGCCGATAAAGCCACCGAAGGTGACGCTATAGAAGAACATGAACCACCAGCTGTCGCGATCGCCCAGGGCCTTGAGGTAGTCGGCCGCAGCTTTCGGTTTGGGCCGTTCGGGGGCGTTGCGCGCCAACAGGCTGAACAGCACCAGGGTCAGCAGCAGCGGGATCACGGCAAAACCGAACACGTTGTTCCAGCCAAAGCCTGCGGCCAGGGCCGGGGCCAGCAGGGCGGCGAACACCGTGCCGGAGTTGCCGGCACCGGCGATGCCCATGGCCTTGCCCTGGTGCTGCGCCGGGTACCACTGCGAGGCCAGCGGCAGCGATACGGCAAACGAGGCGCCGGCAACGCCGAGGAACACCCCGAGCAACAAGGCTTGCTCATAACTGTGAATGCCCAGGCGCCAGGCGCAGAACAGTGCGACGATGACAATCACCTGGCCGATCAGCCCGGCGGTCTTGGGTGACAGGCGGTCCACCAGCAGGCCCATGACAAAGCGCAGGATCGCCCCGGCCAGGATCGGCGTGGCCACCATCAGCCCGCGCTGCTGGGTGGTCAGTTGCAAGTCGGCGGCAATCTGCACCGCCAGCGGGCCGAGCAGGTACCAGACCATGAAGCTCAGGTCGAAATACAAAAAGGCGGCGAACAGGGTGGGGACATGCCCGGACTTCCAGAAACTCGTCTTCATCGAACACCTCGTTGAACAGGGACGGAAACGAAAAAGACGTCGCCACCCGACCCGCTGGCGCGAGTGGGGGTGCGACGTCTTTGTCGTGAAGGGGGCAACCGCCGTTGGCTACCTGTGCTGTGGTGATAGCAAGAGCCGGGCCAGAGTGCTTCAGCCGAGCAGGTCGCTCATGGCAATGATCTGCTCGGCCACCTGGATCAGCTTCTGCTGCTTGCTCATGGCCTGGCGGCGCATCAGGGTGTAGGCCTGTTCTTCGTTGCAGTCCTTCATTTTCATCAACAGGCCCTTGGCCAGTTCGATGCGCTTGCGCTCCGCCAGTTGCTGGTCGCGGGCCTGCAGTTGGGCCTTGAGCGCCTGGTCGCTTTCAAAGCGGGCCATGGCCACATCGAGGATCGGCTGCAAGCGCGTAGCCTGGATGCCTTCGACAATGTAGGCGCTGACCCCCGCCTGGATCGCCTGGCGCATCACCCCGGGGTCGTGCTCGTCGGTGAACATGACGATCGGTCGCGGCCGGTCACGGCTGACCAGCACTACTTGCTCCATGACATCACGGCCCGGTGACTCGGTATCGATCAGCACCACGTCCGGATGCACCGTTTCGACGCGTGCCGGCAGGTCGATGGTCAGGCCCGACTCTTCGATCACTTCGAAGCCGGCCTGGACCAGCGCAGCCTTGAGGCGACCGACTTTTTTCGCGGTGTCGTCGATTAGCAGGATTCGCAGCATGAGAGCGTCTCCGTTCAGCGTCGGGCGAGGGCGGCGGGCGGCTCGGCCAGCGCGTGCAGACGAAAGCTGCGGGCGTAGCCGTGCGGGTCGCTGCCATCCCAGCGGCTGCCATCGATCAGCTGGCTGCTACGCATGTCGGAACCTGCGCAGGGCACGCCGACCGCCGTGGCGGCGTCGCGGTACAGCGCCAGTTGCTGCACCTGGCGGGCTACGGCGAGGTAATCGGGGTCTTCACGCAGCAGGCCCCAGCGGCGGAATTGGGTCATGAACCACAGGCCATCGGACAGGTACGGCAAGTTGGCCCGGCCCTGGTCATACAGGCGCAAGGCGTGGCGATCCTGCCACTGGTTGCCCAGGCCGTCCTGGTAGTGGCCGAGCAGGCGCGGCTCGATGCTCGACAACGGCGCATCCAGGTAGGCCTTGCTGCTGAGCAGTTGCGCGGTGCTGCGGCGGTTTTCGCGGCTCTGCTCGATAAAGCGGCTGGCGGCCAGCACCGCCATCACCAGGGCCCGCGCACTGTTCGGAAACTGTTCGACAAAGGCCCGGGTGCAACCCAGGACTTTTTCCGGGTGATCCGGCCAGATTGATTGGCTGGTGGCCAGGGTGAAGCCCTGGCCCTGTTCGATGGCGCCCGCCGACCAGGGTTCGCCGACGCAAAATCCGTCGATGCGTCCGGCTTGCAGGTGTGCGAGCATCTGGCCTGGCGGCACCACCACGCTGTTGACGTCATGCAAGGGGTGGATGCCCTGGCTGGCCAGCCAGTAATACAGCCACATGGCATGGGTGCCGGTAGGAAAAGTCTGTGCAAAGGTCAGTTTTGTCCTGCTTTGGTGCACGAAGCGCTCCAATGCCTCGGGACTGGTCACGCCCTGACGTTGCAGCGCAGCGGACAGATTGATGCCCTGGCCGTTCTGGTTCAGGCCCATCAGCACCGCCATGTCGGCGGCCGGACTACCGCCGATGCCCAGTTGCAGCGCGTAGATCAGGCCGTACAGGCTATGCGCGGCATCCAGCTCGCCGCTGGCCAGCTTGTCGCGCAGGCCGGCCCAGGAGCTCTGGCGCTGCAAATTCAGGGTCAGGCCGTAGGTTTGGGCGAAACCCTGGGTCGCGGCCACCACCACCGAGGCACAATCGCTCAGGGCCATGAAACCGAGATTCAGGCAGGGCTTTTCCGGGGCATCGCTGCCGTTGACCCAGGCCAGCGAGGTTGCGGGAATAGGGTTGGTCACGTCATTGCGCCTGTGTCGAAGGTCAGGCCGTACCGCTCGCGTGGCAGGCGTTTGATCAGGGTGCAAGCAACGCATATGCCAAGGCGGCCCTGTCCCCCGGGCGACGCCACCGCTATAATCGCCCCCTCACTCACGTCGAGCTAAACCCGCCCATGTATACCCTGGCCCGCCAGCTGCTGTTCAAGCTCTCCCCGGAGACCTCCCATGACCTGTCCCTGGACCTGATCGGCGCCGGTGGCCGTCTGGGCCTCAACGGCTTGCTGACCAAGGCGCCGGCTTCCTTGCCGGTCACTGTCATGGGCCTGAACTTCGCCAACCCGGTCGGGCTGGCGGCGGGTCTGGACAAGAACGGCGCGGCCATCGACGGTTTTGCCCAGCTCGGTTTCGGTTTTGTCGAGATCGGCACCGTCACCCCGCGTCCACAGCCGGGCAACCCCAAGCCGCGCCTGTTCCGCCTGCCGGAAGCCGAAGCGATCATCAACCGCATGGGCTTCAACAACCTGGGTGTCGACAACCTGCTCAACCGTGTGCGCGCCGCCAAATACAGCGGCATCCTCGGCATCAATATCGGCAAGAACTTCGACACTCCGGTCGAGCGCGCGGTCGACGATTACCTGATCTGCCTCGACAAGGTCTACGACCAGGCCAGCTACATCACCGTCAACGTCAGCTCGCCGAACACCCCGGGCCTGCGCAGCCTGCAGTTCGGCGATTCGCTCAAGCAACTGCTCGACGCCCTGGCCGAGCGCCGCTCGCAACTGGTGACCGAACGCGGCAAGCATGTGCCGCTGGCGATCAAGATCGCCCCGGACATGAGCGACGAAGAAACCGCGCTGGTCGCCGCAGCCCTGGTCGAGTCGGGTATGGACGCGGTGATCGCCACCAACACCACCCTCGGCCGTGAAGGCGTCGAAGGCCTGCAGCATGGTGACGAAGCAGGCGGCCTGTCGGGCGCGCCGGTGCTGGAAAAAAGCACCCACATCGTCAAGGTGCTGGCTGGCGAGCTGGGCGGCAAATTGCCGATCATCGCCGCAGGCGGGATTACCGAAGGCAAGCATGCGGCGCAGAAGATTGCTGCCGGTGCCAGCCTGGTACAGATCTACTCGGGGTTCATCTACAAGGGCCCGGCCCTGATCCGCGAGGCAGTGGACGCCATCGCCGCCATGGGGCGCTGAAACCGCAGGCATAAAAAAGGGCCCCCTCAAGGGGCCCCTGGGCCTCAGCCCGCCGCCCGGATAGGGCGCGCATGGTAATCGGATTCAGTTCCTCGTTCAGCCAACGGCGTGAAGTTCGTTGAGTCTATGGATACCCGCAGTGCCGGTCATACCGTCCCAGTTGTCGCCGCGTCCTTCGCGCCAGCCATTGATCCATGCCTGGCGTACAGACGGTAGAGTAAAGGGGCAAAGCTCGCGGGATTTGCCGGTGACCCCATATTGGTAGCCACGTGAAAAAGCTCGTTCCAACGGATCACGCTTAAGTCTTCTCATAGGGTGTTGCCCTCACTTGTTGACTGTAATGTCCCGTCGACCTCTAGAAGGTCGGGCAGAATCGTTCTGCCGGTTTGCGCTCGCTGCCGGCGTCGCGAGCGGATGTGTTGCCCCGTTGCGGTGACAACCTGAGACCAGTTCTAACCAATGCAGGACACAGTGTGAATGATCGTTTTGTCATAAGGACGTAACCTTTCATAGGGGTCACAGGATAAGTAAATAAATGCGTCTGATTAGGATCTGGCGCAAAGCCCGCTATGATCAGGGTTTGACCTGCTGCAAAGTCATCTGGCCATCGCTGTGTGATAATTTGTAACAACAGCGGCAAAACGACGAAGGGTCATTTTTCCCGGTTTTTTGCCTGAATTTTTCGTTCTGCCCGCCAATCAAAGACTTTTCAGCCCTCGGCAAAAGTCGGATTGGCGGGCGGCCCGGCGCGAGATAAAGCGCCACTCGAACGCTGTGGAAAGGCGTTCGATTAAACATCGGAAGGGCGATGCGCTTGCCTCTCCACTTTATTGCTCAAGGCTCTGGATACCCCATGTCGGACCGTTTCGAACTTTACCTCACCTGTCCCAAAGGCCTTGAAGGCCTGCTTGCCGAAGAAGCCCGCGGCCTCGGCCTTGAAGAAGTGCGCGAGCACACTTCGGCGATCCGCGGCACGGCCGACATGGAAACCGCCTACCGGCTGTGCCTGTGGTCGCGCCTGGGCAACCGCGTACTGCTGGTGCTCAAGCGCTTCAACATGAAGAACGCCGACGACCTCTACGACGGCGTCAACGAAGTCGAGTGGCAGGATCACCTGGAGGCCAGCGGCTCGCTGGCGGTGGAATTCAGCGGCCACGGCTCGGGTATCGACAACACCCACTTCGGCGCCTTGAAGGTCAAGGATGCGATCGTCGACAAACTGCGGACCAGCAGCGGCGAGCGCCCGTCGGTCGACAAGCTCAACCCTGACCTGCGCGTGCACCTGCGCCTGGAGCGTGGCGAGGCGATCCTGTCCCTGGACCTGTCCGGCCACAGCCTGCACCAGCGCGGCTACCGCCTGCAGCAAGGTGCGGCGCCGCTCAAGGAAAACCTCGCGGCCGCGGTGTTGATCCGCGCTGGCTGGCCACGCATCGCTGCCGAGGGCGGCGCCCTGGCCGACCCGATGTGTGGTGTGGGGACTTTCCTGGTCGAAGCCGCAATGATCGCCGCCGATATCGCACCGAACCTGCGCCGCGAGCGTTGGGGCTTCAGCGCCTGGCTCGGCCACGTGCCGGCCCTCTGGCGCAAACTCCATGATGAGGCGCTGGCCCGTGCCGAAGCCGGCCTGGCCCGCCCGCCGCTGTGGATTCGCGGCTATGAGGCCGACCCGCGGCTGATCCAGCCGGGGCGTAACAACGTCGAGCGCGCTGGTCTGAGCGACTGGGTGAAGATCTACCAGGGCGAAGTCGGCAGTTTCGAGCCGCGCCCGGACCAGAACCAGAAAGGCCTGGTGATCTGCAACCCGCCGTACGGCGAGCGCCTGGGCGACGAAGCGAGCCTGCTGTACCTCTACCAGAACCTCGGCGAGCGCCTGCGTCAGGCCTGCCTGAACTGGGAAGCGGCGGTGTTCACCGGCGCCCCGGACCTGGGCAAGCGCATGGGCATCCGCAGCCACAAGCAATATGCCTTCTGGAACGGCGCCTTGCCGTGCAAGCTGCTGCTGATCAAGGTTCAGCCCGACCAGTTCGTCACCGGCGAGCGCCGTCAGCCCGAGCGCAATGGCGAAGCAGCCGAACCGCGTACCCCGGCCGCCGTGGCCAGTGAGCCGGCACGCCTGAGCGAGGGCGGGCAGATGTTCGCCAACCGCCTGCAGAAGAACCTCAAGCAACTGGGCAAGTGGGCCAAGCGCGAGAACGTCAGTTGCTACCGCCTGTACGATGCCGACATGCCCGAGTACGCCCTGGCCATCGACCTGTACCAGGACTGGGTGCACGTGCAGGAATACGCCGCCCCGCGCTCGATCGACCCGGAAAAGGCCCAGGCGCGTCTGTTCGACGCCCTGGCAGCGATCCCTCAGGCCCTGGGCATCGACCAGAGCCGCGTGGTGGTCAAGCGTCGCGAGCGTCAGAGCGGTACCCGCCAGTACGAGCGCCAGAGCGCCCAGGGGCAGTTCCTCGAAGTGCAGGAAGGCGGCGTCAAGCTGCTGGTCAACCTCACCGATTACCTCGACACCGGGCTGTTCCTCGACCACCGCCCGATGCGCCTGCGCATTCAGCGCGAGGCTGCCGGCAAGCGCTTCCTCAACCTGTTCTGCTACACCGCCACCGCCAGTGTGCATGCGGCCAAGGGCGGCGCGCGCAGCACCACCAGTGTTGACCTGTCCAAGACTTATCTGGACTGGGCGCGGCGCAACCTGTCGCTCAATGGCTTCTCGGACAAGAATCGCCTGGAGCAGGGCGATGTCATGGCCTGGCTGCAAGCCTGTCGCGAGGAATACGAGCTGATCTTCATCGATCCGCCGACCTTCTCCAACTCCAAGCGTATGGAAGGCGTGTTTGACGTGCAGCGCGATCATGTCGAGTTGCTTGACCTGGCCGTGGCGCGCCTGGCGCCGGGCGGTGTGCTGTACTTCTCGAACAACTTCCGCAAGTTCCAGCTCGACGAAAACCTGGCTGAGCGCTACGCGGTGGAAGAGATCAGTGCCCAGACCCTGGACCCGGACTTTGCCCGTAACAGCAAGATTCACCGGGCTTGGAAAATTCAGGCGCGCTGATTGGCTGATTGTCGCGGGTGATGATTGCTACGTTAATGGCTAATGGCTATAACTCAATCAGAGCCCGCGATCCGCTGGACGCTGGCGTTTTGAGTGCTTTCTATGTCGATGCACGCCGCTCGTCCGAAGATGCTCGGCTTTGTCAGCGAGGAAGTGTCCGCCTGGCTGGTGGCCGGCGTGGCATTTGTCGCCGGCGGCCTGTTGACTGCGCTGCTGGCGCTGGCCACCCATGACCTGTACCGCCAGCAGTTGCGTCAACGCTTCGAACTGCTTGCCAGTGAGCGTTACAGCCGTATCGAAGAGCGTTTCGAGGACCAGGTGCAGCGTCTCGATGGCCTGCGCCGCTTCTTCGTGTTCTCCGAAAGCGTCACTCTCGCCGAGTTCAACGGCTACGCCAAGCCCCTGTTGTACCGGACCCAGGCCTACGCCTGGGCGCCGCGGGTAGCGGGCGATGAGCGTCAAGCGTTTGAGCGCAGCGCCGCGCAACTCCTCGGCAAGCCCTTTGCCATCCACGAACTGAATGACGCTGGCAGCCTGCAGGTAGCGGCTGAGCGTGCGCTCTATTACCCACTGTTGTACACCCAGGCCTCCAGCCACCAGGTCCAGCCCCTGGGCCTGGACATGCTCTCCCAGCCGCTGCGCCAGGCGGCCCTCGACCGTGCCCGCCAGCCCGGCAGCATGGCGGTGTCGGCACCCTTGAACCTGACCCATGTCGACCCGGCCTTCGCCCGCGGGGTATTGATGGTGGCGCCCGTTTTTGCCCCGGGCAGCGCCGCCGCCCCACCAGATGGCTACGTACTGGCGGTGATCAGCCTGCAGCAGCTGATGGCCGAGGGGCTGCCCAACCCGAGCGAGGACAACCTGGTGGTGCGCATTCTTGACCTGTCCGGGCAGGGCCAGCATGAGGTGTTGTTCCAATCCGGCAACCAGGGGGCCGACACCGATCTGACCGCCACCCATCTGTTGCGCCTGGCCGATCACGACTATCAACTGGATATCCAGCCCAGCCTTGCCTTCATGGACGCCAATCGCTCCTCGGCGGTCGTTGCCGTGGTGCTGCTTGGCGGCCTGCTCAGCCTGTTGCTCAGCGCCTTGCTGTTCAGCCTGTTCGGCCAGCGCCAGCGTGCCCTGACCCTGGTCGAGCAGCGCACCGCCGAGTTGCGCGTCAGCGAACAGTCGCTGCGCGATACCCACAACCAGCTGCGCAGCGTGCTCGATGCCGCCACCCAGGTGGCGATCATTGCCACCAGCCTGCGCGGGGTGATCAGTACCTTTAACGCCGGCGCCGAACGCATGCTCGGCTACCACAGCGCTGAAGTCATCGGCCGCCTGACCCTGGAAGAGCTGGTCTCGCCAGAGGAGCTGCAGGCCCGGGCCCGCGCCTTGAGCCAGCGTTATGGGCGCGAGGTCAGCCCGGCCCAGGCGATGTTCGCCGAGACCGTCCAGGAGGGTGAGAGCGAGCCTGGTGAGTGGACCCTGTTGCGCAAGGATGGCAGCCACCTGCTGGCTAACATGATGGTCAGCGCGGTGCTCGATGAGCACGGCCTGTGGGTCGGCCACCTGGCTATCTGCATCGACGTTACCGAGCGCAAGCGCGTGCATGAGGCCCTGGCGGCCCGCGACCGGTTGCTGGAAAAGCTCAGCGCCGAGGTGCCCGGCGGCATTTACCAGTTTCGCCTCGACCCCGACGGCAGCTCGTGCTTCAGCTATGCCAGCGAGGGCTTGCGCGATATCTACGAGATCGAACCGCAGCGCCTGCGCGAGGACGCCACGGCCGTGTTCGAGCGTATCCACCCCGATGACCTGGAACGGGTGCGCGCCTCGATCCGCTATTCCGCTGATCACCTCACGCCCTGGCGCGAAGAGTACCGGGTGCTGCTGCCGGTGGCCGGGATGCGCTGGATCCGCGGCGAAGCCACGCCGGAGCCGGCCGAGCAGGGCGGTACTCTGTGGCACGGCTACCTGACTGATATCTCCGATCTGAAGCGCGTCGAGGAGGAGCTGCGGGCGTTGTCGGTAACCGACTCACTGACCGGCATTCACAACCGCCGCTACTTTCAGGAGCGGCTCAAGGCCGAGCTTGAGCGGGCCCAGCGCGACAGCCAGGACCTGGCGGTGATCATGCTCGATATCGACCACTTCAAGCGCATCAACGACTTGTACGGCCATGCCGTGGGCGATCATGTGCTGCGCAGCCTGTGCCAGCGCATCAATCACCGCCTGCGTCGTACCGATGTGTTCTGCCGCCTGGGTGGCGAGGAATTCATGGTGTTGTGCCCGGGCAGCAATGCCGAGCAGGCCTACAGCCTGGCCATGGAGCTCTGGCAGGGCCTGCGCAGCGTGCCGGTGGACGGGGTGGGGATGGTCACGGCGAGTTTCGGCGTGGCCGGCTGGCGCCCGGGGGAGGGCGCCGATGCCTTGCTGCTACGCGCCGACTCGGGGGTCTACGCGGCCAAGCAGGCTGGCCGCGACCGGGTCGAGGGCGAACTGCCCTGAGTCAGGCTCAGGGCTGAACGGCGGCGGTGCTGTTGACCAGTTTCGGCTGGCGGTACAGGTCGAGCAGGACCTGGTCGAGCACGGCAGAAGCCCCCCAGGGTTTGGGGTCGTTGAGGATCGCCGCGACCGCCCAGGTGTTGCCGTTGCTGTCGCGGCTGAAGCCGGCGATGGCGCGCACGGTGTTCAGGGTGCCGGTCTTGATGTGCGCCTCACCGGTCATGGCGGTGCGCTTGAGGCGCTTGCGCATGGTGCCGTCCATGCCCACCAGCGGCATCGAGCTGATGAACTCGGCAGCGTACGGGCTGTTCCAGGCCGCTTGCAGCAGGGCGGCCATTTCCCGGGTGCTGACCCGTTCGGCGCGGGACAGGCCCGAGCCGTTTTCCATGATCAGGTGCGGCGCGGTGATGCCCTTTTTCGCCAGCCACTGGCGCACCACGCGTTGGGCGGCGCGGGCGTCGTCGCCGTCGGCGTCGGTACGGAACTGCGCGCCCAGGCTCAGGAACAGCTGCTGGGCCATGGTGTTGTTACTGTATTTGTTAATGTCGCGGATGATTTCCACCAGGTCCGGGGAGTAGGCACGGGCCAGCAGACGCGCGCTTTTCGGCACGTTGTCGACCCGGTCACGGCCCTGGATGCTACCCCCCAGTTCGTTCCAGATGGCGCGCACGGCGCCGGCGGCGTAGGTCGGGTGATCGAGCAGCGACAGGTAGGTCTGCGAGTTGCAGCCATCACCCAGCTGACCGCTGACCACGACGCTGACGCCGTCAGCTTGCACCACCGGGTTGTAGCGCACGTCGCCGCTGCACTGCTTGGTGTTGACCGCCTTGACCTGGTTGTCGATGCGGATGTTGGCAATCGGCGGCTCGACCGACACCAGCACCTTGCCCCCGTCGTTGCGGGCGACGAAGCGCAGCGCCTTGAGGTTGATCAGCAGCGAGTCGGGCTTGACCAGGAAGGGTTTGTTTTCGTCGCCACCATCATCGTTGAACTGCGGCAGTTGTGGCTGGATGAAGTGGCTGCGGTCGAGCACCAGGTCACCGCTGATGGTCTGTACGCCATTGGCGCGCAGGTCGCGCATCAGCAGCCAGAGCTTTTCCATGTTCAGCTTCGGGTCGCCGCCGCCCTTGAGGTACAGGTTGCCCTGCAGCACGCCGTTGCGCAGCGGGCCGTCGCTGTAGAACTCGGTTTTCCACTGGTGGGTGGGGCCGAGCATTTCCAGGGCGGCGTAGGTGGTGACCAGCTTCATGGTCGAGGCCGGGTTGACCGAGACATCGGCATTGAACACGGTCGGTGTGCCCGGGCCGTTGAGCGGCAGCATGACCAGCGACAGGGCCGAGTCCTGCAATTTGTTGGTTTTCAGCGCCTGCTGCACTTTTGGCGAAAGCGTGGTGTTGACCGCGGCGGCGTGGCTGGAAAGCGCCAGGGGCATCAGCAGGCCGGCAAGCAGAAGAGGGCGAAGAGATCTGATCATGTGCGATAAAACCCTGCGAGCGAGGGGTGAAAAAAACGGAGCGAAAAAAGGTGAAGGCCCCGATACGGAAAAATATAGCGCGCATTATGCCCCAAGCAGAACGCCCATGGGCCTGTGAATACAGGATCAAACAACAGCTTATCGGCTTTTATTCCGGCAATCGCGCGGTGAAACTGGTAAAGTGCCGCGCGTTAATACTCAAGAGGATTGTTTCATGGCCACTAACCGTTCCCGCCGTCTGCGCAAAAAACTCTGCGTGGATGAATTCCAGGAGCTGGGTTTTGAGCTGAACCTGGATTTCAAGGAAGATCTGTCCGACGAAGCCATTGACGCCTTCCTCGATGCATTCCTGGCTGACGCCATGGATGCCAATGGTCTGGACTATGTTGGCGGCGACGACTTCGGTCTGGTCTGCAAGGCCAGCCGTGGTTCGGTCACTGAAGAGCAGCGCGCTGCTGTTGAAGCCTGGCTCAAGGGCCGCAGCGAACTGACCAAGATTGAAGTCAGCCCGTTGCTGGACGCCTGGTATCCGGAAAAACCGGTCACCCCGGCTTCCTGATCCTGCTGAAACGGCGGCCCCAGTGGCCGCCGTTTTCGTTTCTGCTCCCCCGCCGCCTGTTCAGGTGGTGCCGCTGGAACAGCGCTGCTCCGGCAAGTGTTCGTGCAAATACCCCTGTAATGCCTGCTCAAGCACCGAGAGGATGTGCAGGATCTGCCGTTGCCGACGCTCCAGCATGGCCGGCGCCAGGTTGGCCTGGCAATCGGCCTCGAGCTGTTCGCAGGCGTGGATCAGGCCGTTGGCCTGAATGATCCGCGCCGGGCCGAGAATCTTGTGCGCCTGGCTCATCATTTGCGCTACATCGCGGCCAGGGTCGAGCGCCTTGAGTTGGGCGCCGTCGCGCTTGAAGCTGCGCAGCAGTTCTTCAAGCAACTGGCGCAGGTCGTTGATGCTGTTGCCGACCACAGGCTCCAGCCCTTGCAGATCGAACGGCAACTGCGCAGGGGGCGCCGGCCGGGCGCTCATCAGTGGCGCCCGGGCCAGGCGCTGGCCCAAGGCGTTGAGGCTGATAGGCTTGAGCAAACAATCATCCATGCCGACCTGGCGACAACGTTCGCGCACTTCCGGCTGGGCATTGGCGGTGTAGCCGAGAATGGTGCAGGGTGACCATTGGTACTGTCGCTCGTGGTCGCGCAACGCCTGGGTGAACTGGTAGCCGTTCATTTGCGGCATGTTGCAGTCGACGATTACCACATCGAAGTGCGCCTGACGCCAGGCATTGAGGCCGCTGAAACCATTGTCGGCACTGGCGTGTTCGAGCCCGAGAAAGTTCAACTGCTGGGCGATCAGCAGCAGGTTTGCCGGATGGTCATCGATCACCAGGATCCGCAGCGCTGGCAGCACCGCACAGGGCACCGCTACGGGGGAGTCCGGCTTGGCCGTTTCAGCCAGCAGGGTCAGGGGCATGCTGATGCACGCACGGGTGCCCTGGCCGAACACGCTGTGCAAGCTCAGGTTGCCGCCCATCGACTGGCACAGGTCGCGGCTGATGGTCAGGCCCAGGCCGGTGCCGCTGCGGGCCAGGTTGCTGTCCGGATCGGCCTGGGCGAAGGGCAGGAACAGGCGCTGCTGGTCTTGCGGGCGAATGCCGATGCCGCTGTCCTCGACCGTTATCTTCAGGGTCGGATGATCCGCTTGCGGGCCGGGCTCCAGAACCAGGTGCACGGTGACCTGACCCTGTTCGGTGAACTTGATCGCATTGCTGACCAGGTTGGAAAGAATCTGCTTGAACCGCAGCGGGTCGAGCAATACTTCGCAGCGTGCTTGCGTGGCGATGTCCAGGTTCAGGCGCAGGTCTTTCTGGCGGGCCACGCCATCGAACACGCGCCCGACCGACTCGACCAGCTCGGCCAGGTTAACGGGCTCTGGTGCCAGGCTCAGGTGGCCGGACTCGATACGGGCCATGTCGAGAATGTCGCCGATCAAGGCCAGCAGTTCTCTCGCCGAGTTGTAGGCCACTTCGATGGCCGGTCGGTCGATATGCCCCTGGTCGCCCCGTTTGAGGGTCAGTTCGAGCATGCCGATGATGGCGTTCATCGGCGTGCGGATTTCGTGGCTGATGGTCGCCAGGAACACGCTTTTGGCGCGATTGGCATCGTCGGCGCGTTGCTTGGCCAGGCGCAGGTCCTGGATCAGCTGGCGGCGCTCGCTGATGTCGATCCAGCCGCCAATGATGCCCTGTACTTCGCCAAGCGAGTCGCGGTAAGGCAGGATCCAGTGGTAGATGGTCAGTTCCCGTTCCCTGAGCAGCAGGGGCCGGTCAACGATCAGCGGAATGCCTTCGCGCATGACCTTCTGGTAATCGGCCTGGATCTGGCTGGCATAGCAGCTGTCGCCCAGGGTGCTGTCCTGGATGCGCTTGCCGAGGACGTCCTCAAGGCGCGCCTGCACCGCTTCCAGGTAACTGTCGTTGCAGCTTTGCAGCAACCCGGCACGATCGCGAACGTACATCGGGTGGGGGGTACCGTTGAGCAGTGCGCGCATGAACTCGAGCTGGTCGTTGAGGGCGCGCTCGGCGGCCTCGCGCTGCTTGATCTGGCGGCGCATCCAGGCGTTCCAGGCCAGCGACAGCAGCAACAGCAGGCTGGTGCCCAGTACAACCTGGAGGATCAGGCGCTGGTACTTCTGCCAATAGGCGTCGGTTTCGGTACTGTAGCCACGCCAGCGGCTGTTGATGATGCCCAGCTCTTCCGGGGCGATGCTCAGCAACGCCTTGTCGAGGATTGACGCCAGCTCCTGGGCGCCTCGCGCCGTGGCCATGGCGAAGGTCGCAGGCTCGGCGCCGACCGAGGCGCGGATCGTCAGGTCGCGCTGGGAGGCCAGGCTGAAGTTGGCGTTGATCAGCGCGGTGATGGCCGCATCGACATGCCCGCTGGCCAGCAGCGAGGTTGAGAAGAAGGTGCTTTCCGTTTCGATCAGCTGGATGCCGGGAAAACGCTGGCGCAAGTCTTCGAACAGCGGGCTGTCGCGGGTCAGGGCCAGGCGCCGGCCGTTCATCTGCTCCAGCGAGTCCGGCTGGTCGCTGCCTTTGCGTGTCAGTAGGACGTAGGAGTTTTCCAGGTAGGGGCGGCTGATCGCCAGGGTGCCCGCGCGCCGCGGGCTGGGGGAAATTGCCGCAATGACATCGGCCTGGTCATGGTTGAGGCGGTCGATCATGTCACTGATGCCGCTGGCCCGTTGTACCTCGAAACGCAACCCGGTGCGCAGGCGGATCAGCTCCAGCAGATCGGCGGCGATGCCGCGAAAATTGCCGGCGCTGTCAAAAAAGTCAGCGGCGCGGCGGTTTCGTTGACCACCACGCGCACCACCGGGTGGCCGCTGAGCCAGCGCTCTTCGCGTTGCGACAGCTGCAGCTTGCGGTCGGTGAGCAGCACGTCGCTGCCGGCGCTCCAGCGTTTGAAGATGCTTTCGCGGGTGCTGCTGGAGACGCTGTCGAGGGTGGCGTTGATCAGTTCCAGCAAAGGCTGGTTGTTGCGCTGCACGGCAAAGCTGAAACCGACCGGTTCGTGCTTGCCGAAATTGGCCATCTTGATGTTCTGCAAATGGCCCTGGTTGATCAGGTAATGGGTCGAGATGGTGTCACCGAGAAACACATCGGCCTGATCGAAGGCCACGGCGTTGAGGGCGTTCTGGTAGGAGGGGTAGGACTGGATGGTGGCGTCCGGGTAACTGGCCAGTACCTCGTCCATCGGCAGGTAGTGATAGACCATGCTCAGGCGCAGGCCGGCCAGGCCCATGTCGAGCGGGCGCGCCTCGTTCTCGCGAGTGACCAGCACCGGCTGGTCGACCGCGTAGGGCTTGGACAGGGCAATGCCGGGAGTTGCCGCCTCGTAGCCGTTGGTGCTGCCCAGCAGGTCGATCTGCCCTTGGGCCAGGGCCTTGACCGCATCCTGGCGGGTGGCGAAGCGCTTTACCTGGATGGGCAGGTCCAGGGCTGAGCCAATCAACCCGGCGAAATCGGCGGTCAGGCCTTCGTAGTCACGGCCGCTGGCGGTCATGTCGAACGGCGGGTAGTCCGGCGCTGAAGTACCCAGCACCAGCTGGCCCTTGCCCTTGATCCACAGGCGCTGGGCCGGGGTCAGCGACAGTTGCATGGCAATCGGCCCGGCCCGGCTGAACAGGGTGAACGGGCTGGCGGCGACTTCGTCTGCCTGCGTGACATGGCTCAGGCAGGCCAATACGCCGCACAACAACAGGGTCAGGCGCTGCCTAAGCATGAGTGGCCTCACACCAGTGCATTGCGTTTGGCCATTTCAATCAGTTCGACCAGCGAGCTGGCCTTGAGCTTTTGCATCAGCCGTTTCTTGTAGGTGCTGACAGTTTTGTTGCTGAGAAACATGCCCTGGGCAATTTCCTTATTGCTTCGGCCTTGGGCAAATAGTTGCAGCACCATTAACTCGCGGTCATTGACCTGTTTGAAAAGGTCCAGTTCCGAGGCGCAATCTTCGTGTTTGCGTGGCGGATTGATCGCTTGGCTGGGGAAGTAGTTATAACCGGAAAGCACCGCTTTTATCGCACTGAGCAGTTCACTGAGATCTTCTTGTTTGCACACATAGCCGGCAGCACCGGAGTGCATGCAGCGAATGGCAAAGAGTGCCGGCGATTGTGCGGTCAATATCAGGATTTTCAGCGGGATGCCCATGGCGTGAAAGCGTGAGAGCACTTCCAGCCCATCGAGCCGGGGGATGCTGATGTCGAGGATGATCAGGTCCGGCAGGCATTCGCGGACCATTTGCATGGCGTCTACGCCGTTGTCCGATTCGCCGACGACGCGATAGCCCTCATTCTCCAGAAGCATGCGCACCGCCAGGCGGATGACCGGGTGATCGTCGACGATGAATACAGAGTACATGGTGAAGTTTCCATAAAGGTGCCAGAGGGAGAAACGGCACCTTAGCGCAGATAGAACAGGTCGCACATGAACTCAAGGGGAGTTAAATGATATATAGGAAAAGTCCTACTGGTTTTGAAATGTAGGATTACAGGGGTTTCTGTATGGTGGCAGTGTCAATAGTGTTGATAGTAAGTTGATGTTGCGAAGGATAAGGTAAGTTTATTGTTGTTTGCAGTGTGTAGGTGGTTTCTCACATCTTATCGGCGAAATCGTACTGCCCGAATGCCGGGCAGTACGCTGTGGTCGCGATCAGGTCGGGCTTGAGCGGCCGGTCATTTCGCGGGCCATTTCGCTGGCATAGCTGTCGGTCATCCCGGCGATGAAGTCGATCATGCGCAGGAACGAGCTGTGCAGCGAGGCGTCAGGGTCGGGTGCGTTCTTGCCGAGCAGGTCGAGGATGCGCCGGCTCTTGAACGACGGCGTGCGTCCGCCATGTTGCTCAAGGGCCGCCCCACAGAACGAGTTGAGCAAAATCTCCAGGGTGGTGTAGGCGCCAATTTCGTGCAGGGTCTTGCGTTTATCCTGGAAGATTTTCTTGCGCGCAATGTCCTTGGCCTGCAGCACGCAGCGTTTGGCCGGGCCGTGCATGTGTTCGACCAGATCGCCGCCTAGGGTGCCGGCCAGCAGGGCGTCCTGTTGCTCGACAAAGGCACGCGCGGCGGCGTTGGTCAGATGTTCGATGGCCTTGCCACGCAGGATCGCCAGTTTGCGTCGGCGCGAATCGTCGGGGCCCAGCTGGCGATAGGTTTCCGGCAGGTCGTCGCCCACCAGGCTGAGCAACAGCGACTCGACCTCGGCATAGTCGAGCAGGTCCATTTCCAGGCCGTCCTCGAGGTCGATCAGCGCATAGCAGATGTCATCGGCGGCCTCCATCAGGTACACCAGCGGATGACGCGCCCAGCGTTGCTCTTCAAGCTGCGGCAGACCGAGCTTGCGGGCGATCTGTTCAAGCAGCGCCAGTTCGCTCTGGTAGCAACCGAACTTGTGCTTCTTGTAGCCCAGGGCGTCGGCATGGCGGGCGGTCCAGGGGTACTTGAGGTAGGTGCCGAGGGTGGCATAGGTCAGCCGGGTGCCGCCGTCGAACTGGTGGTATTCGAGCTGGGTAAGCACGCGAAAGCCCTGGGCGTTGCCTTCGAAGTTGAGGAAGTCGGCGCGTTCGGCCTCGCTCATGGCGTCGAGCCAGCCACGCCCGGCGGCCTGCTGGAACCAGTGGCGGATGGCGTCTTCGCCGGAGTGGCCGAACGGCGGGTTGCCGATGTCATGGGCCAGGCAGGCGGACTGCACGACCATGCCCAGGTCGCTGGGTTCGCACCATTGCGGCAGGCTGGCGCGCAGGGTTTCGCCGACGCGCATGCCCAATGAGCGGCCGACGCAGCTGACTTCCAGGGAGTGGGTCAGGCGGGTGTGGATGTGGTCGTTGCTGGACACCGGATGAACCTGGGTTTTGCGCCCCAGGCGGCGGAAGGCGCCAGAGAAGATGATCCGGTCGTGGTCTTTGTGGAACGGGCTGCGGCCGAGTTCTTCGGGGCTGTGCAGGGGTTTGCCGAGGCGTTCGCGGGTGAGCAGGGTGTGCCAATCCAAGGCCATTTCTCCGGTGCGGGGGGCAGGGGGGTAGCTTCGGGGTTTGGCGCTGGGGGTGCAAGTGGCTTGGTGGGCTTATCCGTTTGGGGGGGGGATCTGCGGGCCCCTTCCGCCCTTACGGCGGCTTACTTTTTTCAGTCGAAAAAAAAGTAAGCAAAAATTCTCGCCCCACCAGTGGGCCCTGCGCTGCGCTTCGGGTTCCCTCGCTCCGGCGTCGCTACGGGGCATTGCGAACTACGAGTTGCAAGCAACTCTACGTTTCGCAACTTCGGCTAACGCCGAAGGTGCTGCGCACTCGCCCCTTCGCAACACCTGCACTCGGCCCTTCTGGTTAACGGGGCCGGTGGATCAAGATCAAAAGCAGATCAAGATCAAGAGCACAATTCGCTTCGCTCTTGCTAAGCGTGTACTTCTGTGGGAGCGGGCTTGACCCGCGATCGAGCGCGCAGCGGTCGTAGTTCAGGCGCTGCACTTAACGCTTGCTACCAGCCCCTTGCATGGCCAGCTTCAACAATGGAATCAAGCTGGTCCCCAGGCGCACCAGGCGGCTGACGCTGCCGCTGCGGGCGCCTTTGCCGGTCAGGAAACCCAGCAGCACCACGGCGCCAATACCCCACAGCGGCGCGTGCTTGATACCCAGGCCGCCTTGCAGCGAATCGCCCATGGCGCGCAAGCGGGTCAGGGGGTTGAGCAGTTGCCCGGATTCGTGGCGAATTTCCTGGCGGTGCATCTCCAGGCGCAGGCGTACCAGGGCCTTGCGCAATTCGCGGCGGTTGGTGGTTTGCGGCAGTTCTGGCAGGCTCATGGCAACAGGCGCTCCCGGTCCTTGGCAAGTTCTTCGAGGGTCGAGCTGAACGGCGACGATTCATCGAACACCGCTGCCTTCAGGCGCAGGCCGCAAAACACTGCGGCAAGCCCGTAAAACACGCACAGGCCGATGATGCCGGCCAGGCGGTAGCTGTCCCAGAGCATCACCAGCACCAGGCCGGAGAGGGCGGTCAACAGCAGCAGGGCAAACACCAGGGCAAGCCCGGCGAACAGCAGCAGGCTCAGGGTTCGGGCTTTCTGCTCCTGCAGCTCGATGCCGAACAATTCGACATGCCCATGCAACAGGCCCAGTACTGCCGCGCCCAGGCGCTTGCTGGAGGGGCCGGCACCGGCCAGTGGTTCGCTTTCCATGCTCGGTCCTCAGCGGCGGGTGGCCAACAGGCCGATCAGAAACCCTACGCCGGCGGCAATGCCGATCGACTGCCAGGGGTTGCTCTGCACGTAGTCTTCGGTGGCGCTCAGGGCCGCCTGGCCGCGCTCGCGGACCGAGTCCTGGGTCAGTTGCAGGGTTTCCCGGGCGCGCAGCAGGCTGTCGTGGATCTGCTCGCGCAGGTCATCGGCCTGATCACCGGCCAGGGTTGCAGTGTGTTCCAGCAGCTTCTCGGTATCGCGTACCAGGGCCTGGAAGTCAGCCATCAATATGTCTTGAGCAGTCTTTGCCGATTTGCTGGCCATGGGGCTCTCCCTAACAGTGTGTGTGGCTATTTCGAGTCGTGGGCGCGGGCGAAGGTTCAAGTGCAATTGGCTGGTACAGCTTTTGCTTTGCCTTGGTGCGCCAGGACCGGTGCCCGCGCCGATTGTGGGCGCGGGCCCTTACCGGACCTGTAAACCTTAACCCAATCCACGACAAACCCAAGGAAAAACTCCCGTATCACCCGGATCGGCCAGGGAGGTGGCCGTCACAACGATCCAGGCTGGTGCACCAAGGAGTACTTCTGGGCTGTCTTGGTGCTTTTTTTTGCAGGCCTGCCGACTCCATGGAAAATTTGCAAAGCGCGGTGGACACCCTGGTCCACGGTTCCAACACGCTGTTCATCCTGCTGGGGGCGGTGATGGTCCTGGCCATGCACGCAGGCTTCGCCTTCCTCGAGGTGGGCACGGTGCGGCACAAGAACCAGGTCAATGCCTTGTCGAAGATTCTCAGCGACTTTGCCGTCTCGACCCTGGCGTACTTTTTTGTCGGCTACTGGATTTCCTATGGCGTGAGTTTTCTCCAGCCGGCCCAGGTATTGAGCCAGGAGCATGGCTATAGCCTGGTGAAGTTCTTCTTCCTGTTGACCTTTGCCGCAGCCATTCCGGCGATTATCTCCGGTGGCATTGCCGAGCGGGCGCGCTTTGCCCCGCAATTGTGCGCCACGGTGCTGATCGTTGCCTTCGTCTATCCGTTTTTCGAAGGCATCGTCTGGAATGGCAACTTCGGCCTGCAAGCCTGGCTGACGGCACGCTTTGGCGCAGGCTTTCATGACTTTGCCGGCTCCGTGGTGGTGCATGCCATGGGCGGCTGGCTGGCGCTGGCGGCGGTATTGTTGCTGGGGCCGCGCAACGGCCGCTATCGCGACGGCAAGCTGGTGGCCTTTGCGCCGTCGAATATTCCGTTTCTTGCCCTGGGTTCGTGGATTCTGATTGTCGGCTGGTTCGGCTTCAACGTCATGAGCGCGCAAACCCTGCAAGGGGTTAGTGGCCTGGTGGCGGTCAATTCCTTGATGGCCATGGTCGGCGGTACTGTCGCCGCCTTGCTGGTCGGGCGTAACGACCCGGGCTTCCTGCATAACGGCCCGCTGGCCGGGCTGGTAGCGGTGTGCGCAGGTTCTGACCTGATGCACCCGGTGGGGGCGCTGGCCACCGGGGCGATTGCCGGGGCCTTGTTTGTCTGGTGTTTTATTGCCGCGCAGAACACCTGGAAGATCGACGACGTACTGGGCGTGTGGCCGCTGCATGGTTTGTGCGGGGTATGGGGCGGGATCGCCTGTGGAATCTTCGGTCAGAGCGCGCTGGGTGGTTTGGGTGGGGTGAGCCTGGCCAGCCAGCTGATCGGCAGCCTGGCCGGGGTGCTGGTGGCGTTGCTCGGTGGCTTTGCCGTATATGGCAGCATCAAGTTGCTGCACGGCTTGCGCCTGAGTCAGGAGCAGGAGTACTACGGCGCCGACCTGTCGATTCACAAGATCGGCGCCACCAGTCAGGACTGAACGGCTCAGCGCCCGGCGAGCAAGCGCGCCTCGCAGGCTTCTACCGCGCTCAATGGGCCGCTGACCAATACGGCATCGCCGGCGTGCAGGCAGGTGCCGGTGTCGACATTCAGCTCCTCGCCCTGGCGCTGTACCGCCTGCAACTCAACGCCCAGTTGCTCCAGGCCCAGCTCGCTCAAGGGACGACCGCAGGCGTAGGCTTCGGCGCCGAGGTTGACTGCGTGCATCATCGCCTTGGGCAGGCCCTCGCTGTCGACCGGGCTGGTCTGGGCGCCATGGTAGAAGGCATGCAGCAAGCGGTAGCGGGTTTTGCGCACTTCATCGACACGCTGCTGCACCTGCTCTTGCGGCAGGCCGAGCATGACCAGGGCGTGGGAGGCCAGCATCAGGCTGGATTCAAGCAGCTCCGGGACCACCGCCGTGGCGCCGGCGGCGCGCAGTTCTTCACGCTGGCTGTCATCACGGGTGCGCACCAGGATCTGCACCTGGGCGTGCCGCTCGCGGGCGGCTTTCAACACGCTCAGGGCAATGTCGGTCTTGTCCACGGCAATCACCAGCAGGCGCGCGCGTTCAAGGCCGATGGCGGTGAGCAGTTCGCCGCGCCGCGAGTCGCCGTAATGCACGCAGTTTTCCCCGGCGGCAGCTTCCTGAACGCGCACCGGGTCGTCATCCAGGGCAATGAAAGGGATGTTCTCGCGCCGCAGGAATCGCCCGATCGATTGGCCGACGCGGCCGTAGCCGCAGATCAGCACGTGGCCATTCATTGCCGCGCTTTGCGCTTCGATCTCTTCCAGGTGGATCTCCTGGTTGGGCTTGCGGTGCAGGCGGGCGGCGATGCTCGGCGCTGCGCGCAGCAGTAGCGGGGTGACCAGCATCGAGCAGAAGGTCGCGGCCAGCAGCAGGTTGCCCAGCTCTTCTGGCAGCAGGCGGGTCTGTTGCATCTGCGCCATCAGGGCGAAACAGAACTCGCCACCCTGGGCCAGGGCCAGGCCGCTGCGCCAGGCGGTCTCGGCATCACTGCCGCGCAAGCGCACCAGGGCGGCCACCACCACACCTTTGATCAGCAGCAGGGCGAGGGTCAGGGCAAGCAGTTGCCAGCCGTGGCTGGCGAACAACTGCAGGTCGATGAGCATGCCGATACTGACGAAGAACAGCCCGAGCAGAATGTCGCGGAACGGGCGGATATCGGCTTCGATCTGATGGCGATAATTGCTTTCACCCAGCAACATGCCAGCGAGAAACGCGCCCAGGGCCGGGGACAACCCCAGCAGGTGGGTCAGCCAGGCGGTCAACAGCACGATCACTAGCGCCAGCAAGACGAACAGCTCAGCTGAGTGCGAGCTGGCCACCTCATGGAACAGCCGCGGCAGCAGCCAGCGGCTGGCCAGCAGCAGGCCGAAGAAGAGGATCACGGTCTTGCCCAGGGTCAGCGGCAAAGCCCAGTACCAGGCCTGGCCGCCTTGACCGGCAAACACCGGGACCAGGGTCAGCAGCAGCACCGCCACCACGTCCTGGAACAGCAGCACGCCGATGGCATTCTGGCCATGGCTGCTGAAGATTTCGCCAAGGCTGGTCAGCTCCTTGCTGACGATCGCCGTCGACGACAGCGCCAGGCCTGCGCCGAGCATCAGGGCGACGTTGGGTTGCATACCGAGCAGCACCAGCAGGCCGGCGAGGAGGATGCTGGTGCAGATCACCTGCAGGCTGCCGAGGCCAAACACCACCTTGCGCAAGGCGAGCATTTTCGACAGGGAAAATTCCAGTCCCAGGGAAAACAGCAAAAACACCACACCCATTTCAGCCAGGTCCGGCAGCTCTTCGCTTTCGTTGACCCAGTCCAGGGCGGTAGGGCCGACGAACAGGCCGACACACAAATAGCCAAGTACCGGTGGCAACTTCAGGCGCCGGAAGAACGCGATGACGACCAGCGATGAGGCCAGGATGATCAACAGGTTGGCAAACACAAAACACTCCCTTGCGAAAACAGCGAAAAAACCATTAAGTCTGAACGACTTACGCGATTTGGCCGTTGATGTACATCAGCACTTCATTGCCGTTGGCCGGCTTCAGGGGCGGCGCTCGACTGGCCCCGATTGCAGACCTAGAATAATGATCCGTTCCTACAGATGCTGGTACCCATAAATGCCTCCTGAATGCCAATTGTTCGGCACCTTGGGTTGTCACCTGTGCGAAGTGGCCGAGGCGCTGCTGATGCCGTTTGTCGAGCATGGCCTGATGGTCGAACTGGTCGATATCGCCGAGCACGAGGGGATGATCGACACCTATGGCCTACTCATTCCGGTGCTGCGTAGATGTGATACCGGTGCAGAGTTGAACTGGCCGTTTGACCCTGAACAGGTGGTGACCTTCTTGCAGTAAAGCAGGGGGCGCGGGGAGCGGCTTCCTGTCGTGCGTTGATTCAATGGTGCGAGGACAATCCCTGGTGAATACACAACGCCAAGGAATGGTCCCATGCAGCTGTCCGCACATTTTTCCCTCGCCGAGATGATTACCTCGGAGACTGCCGCTCGTCGTGGTATCGACAATAACCCCGAAGCGCAGGTCATCAGTAACCTGCAACGACTGTGCACTGTGCTTGAAGAGGTTCGCCGCCTGGTCGGCCGGCCGATTAGAGTCAGCAGCGGCTACCGTTCGCAGGCCCTCAACAAGGCAATCGGTGGCTCGCCCAGGAGTGCGCATACCCTCGGCCTGGCGGTGGATATCAATGTGACCGGGCTGGCGCCGAGCGAACTGGCCAGGCGAATCAAGGACAGTGAGGTGATGTTCGATCAGTTGATCCTCGAATACGACCAGTGGGTGCACTTTGGCCTCAGCACGCAAGTGCCACGCCGTCAGGTGCTGACCATTCGCCGCGGTAGTGGCTACCTGCCGGGTCTGGTCTGACAGCTGTCGTCTGATTGACGCAGGCGACTTCTCTGAATACGCTGTATATAAATACAGTAAAGGGATGGCGCTTGCGTCGAGGGTCCGGATCAATGGTCAATGTCGAACAACTGAAATACTCCGTCAATCGCATGGCTGTCGAGGTCGTGAGTGAAGCGGTGCTCGAGTTGCGCCTTGACGGCCTGGTGCTGGAAGGCAAGACGCCGTTCAATAAAGTGCATTTCAATACCTGCTTCGCCGAGATCGAGGCGCTGTTCCAGCGCGCGGGTTACCACCGGCCGCTGGATGTGGTCGGTTACCAGGGGTTGTTGTACGCCCTTTACGACCCCGGCCGCTGGGAGGCGGTCGAGGTGCTGCGCTGGCTCAAGGAGTTCACCGAGGCTGCAGCCACCGAAGCTGGCTGAGCGGGCGGGCATGGGCGATAATGCCCGGTCCTTTCGTCCTGAGTGTTCCCATGGCCACGCCTCCCTTCGATCCGGCACAGCATCAAGCCAGTACTGTCTGCCTGCCGCCCGGCAACTGGGCGACGGTGGTCGATTGCCTGAGCGAGCACTTCAAGGCCATCGGTCGCGAGCAGTGGCTCGATCGTATCGCCCGCGGCCGGGTGCTCGATGCCCAGGGTGCGCCGATCAATGCCGCGCTTGCCTACCGTCCGGGCCTGCGCATTCACTACTTTCGTGAAGTGCCGAACGAAAAACCGATCCCGGTCGAAGAGGCCATCCTGCACATCGATGAGCACCTGGTGGTTGCCGACAAGCCGCATTTCCTGCCAGTCACCCCGACCGGCGAATATGTCGAGCAGACCTTGCTGCGCCGGCTGATCCGCCGCCTGGACAATCCCCACCTGGTGCCTTTGCACCGCATCGACCGGCACACCGCCGGGCTGGTGCTGTTCTCGGCCAACCCGCAGAGCCGTTCGGCCTATCAGTCGCTGTTTCCCAACCGGCAGATCGACAAGCGCTACCAGGCCATCGCCCGCGCCTTGCCCGAGCGTGATTTTCCACTGGTGCACAAAAGTCGCCTGGTCAATGGCGAGCCGTTCTTCCGCATGCAGGAAGTGGAAGGGGTGAGCAACAGCGAAACCCTCGCCCAGGTGCTGGAGAAGAATGGCGAGCTGTGGCGCTACGGACTGTCGCCGGTGACCGGCAAGACGCACCAGCTGCGCGTGCACATGACCGCCCTGGGCGCGAGTATCTGCAACGATCCGTTCTATCCGGACATCGTTCAGGGGCCGGACGACTACAGCAAGCCGCTGAAACTGCTGGCGCACAGCCTGCGTTTCAATGACCCGTTGAGCGGTGCAGAGCGATACTTTGAAAGCCGGCTGACGCTCGACTGGTAAGGCGGGAAGCCGCGCACCGCCAATGGCGATGCGCGGCCGGGCTTAGCGGTTGAAGCGTTCCACCAGCGAGTACTGGCTGGTGGCGGTGCGGGTCAGTTCTTCGCTGAGCAGCGCCGAGTGCTGGGCCTGTTCCGAGGTCTGGTCGGCCAGCTGGGCGATGGTGCTGATGTTGCGGCTGATCTCGTCGGCCACCGCAGTCTGCTCTTCAGTGGCAGCAGCAATTTGCGTGGCCATGTCGGTGATGTTGGCTACCGCTTCGCTGATGCCGACCAATGCCTGGTCGGCTTCCATCACCCGTGCAACGCCTTCTTCAGCCTGGCGATGACCGCTTTCCATGGTCTGCACGGCGCTGTTGGCAGTCTGTTGCAGTTTGGCGATCAGGCCGTGGATCTGCCCGGTGGATTCGGCGGTGCGTTGCGCCAGCTGGCGCACTTCGTCGGCCACTACGGCAAAGCCGCGGCCCATCTCACCGGCCCGGGCCGCTTCGATGGCGGCGTTCAGGGCCAGCAGGTTGGTCTGGTCGGCAATGCCCTTGATCACATCGACCACGCCACCGATTTCGTCGCTGTCGCGAGCCAGCTGAGTCACGGTCAGGCCGGTCTCGCCGACGGCAGCCGACAGGCGCTGGATGGCTTCGCGGGTTTCCCCGGCGATGTCACGGCCGCGCCCGGTCAGGCGATTGGCTTCCTGAGTGGCATCGGCCGTGCGCTGGACGTGGTTGGCCACTTCCTGGGTGGTGGCGGCCATCTGGTTGACGGCGGCGGCAACCTGTTCGGTTTCCACGCGCTGGCGTTCCAGGCCCGAGGAGCTGTTGTGGGCCAGGGTGTCGGACTGGCGCGCCTGCTCGTTGAGGTGCTCGGCGGTATCCTGCAGGCGGGTCAGGCAGGTTTTCATCCGCGCATCCTGGCTGAGCATGGCCATTTCCAGGCGCGCCTGCACGCCGCGGCTGTCGGTGTACATCTGCGCGATCAGCGGGTCGGAAGTGGCTTGTTCGGCCAGGCGCAGCAGGCGCTTGAGGCCGCGTTGCTGCCAGCTCAGGCCAAGCAGGCCGAGCGGCACCGAAAGGCCGGCGGCCAGGGCAAAGCCCCAGGAATGGCCGAGCCAGTTGCCGATCAGGAAGCCGATCTGGCTGATGAGGATGAACGGCAGCCAGTCCTGCACCACCGGCAGCCACTTGTCGCGGCGCGGAATGGCCGGCTTGCCCTGGTTGATGCGCTGGTACAGCGCTTCGGCGCGGCGTACCTGTTCGGCGGTGGGCTTGACCCGCACCGATTCGAAGCCCACCACCTGGTTGCTCTCGAACACCGGCGTAACATAGGCGTTGACCCAGTAATGGTCACCCGACTTGCAGCGGTTCTTGACGATGCCCATCCATGGCAGGCCTTGCTTGAGCGTGGTCCACATATGCGCAAACACAGCAGGCGGCACATCCGGGTGGCGGACCAGGTTGTGCGGTGCGCGCATCAGCTCCTCGCGGGAGAAGCCGCTGATTTCGACGAAGGCGTCGTTGCAGTAAGTGATAACGCCCTTGGCATCAGTGGTCGAAATCAACCGTTGCTGAGCTGGGAAAGTCCGTTCGCGCTGGGTAATCGGCTGGTTGTTACGCATTAGCTGTTCAATCCGCAAGGCTTTCGAGAGGTATCGGCACGCCGGGGGTTTTGTTGAATGAATATTTGCAGGGCTTGATTTCGATCAATGAGTCCTGATCTGACCTGCGCTAAGTCACTCGTGCAAAGTTCAACAAATTAGCTGCATTCTTTCATGTTTTTGACACAAAAGTCAGCTAATGACCGCAAGTTCACAACGGCGCCAGCATCGGGTAACTGAAACCGGCGAAATGCGCCAGGTTCAGGCCGAAATGGCAGAGTACTGCGGCGAAAATGCCGCCATGACGGTATGCCAGGCCGTAGCCGACACCGGCAAGCCCAGCCAGCAGCACCCATTGCCAGCCGCCACCAAGATGGGCCAGGCCGAACAGGCTGGCGGCCAGCAGCAGGGCCAGGTTCTGGTTTTTCAGCAGGCGTTGCAGGCCGCCCTGGATGTAGCCGCGAAACAGCAGCTCTTCGGTCAGGCACACCAGCAGCAGGTTGTTCATGGCCCAGATCCACGCCTGTTCAGGCCACTTCGGCGCCCAGGCGATCATTGCCAGCAGCCAGGCGCCGCCCAGGCAGACCGCGATGACCAATGGCAAGGTCCAGGCCAGGCTCGCCAGTGGGCGCTTGTTCTTCAGGGCCAGCACCCAGGGGCACGCCAGCAGCAGCCAGAAGCCGATCAGCGGCTTGTCGAGGTTCAGGTACATGGAGAAGGGCAGGGCTTCGCTGCTAAAACGCACCTTGTCGATGACCTTGGCGCCGCTGAAACCGGGCAGCATGTGCAGGGCCAGGGCAAAGGCCAGGAGCACGAACAGGGCATGGCCGACCAGCTTTTGCCAGAGGCTCGCGCGGCGTACCAGCAAGCCTGCACACAGCAGGGCAATCAGGGTGGGCAGGGCCAGCAGGCCGAGGTTGCCCTTGAGCAGGGCGAAGAGGTAACCGAGGCCGAGCAGCGCCAGGCCGATCCATTGCGGGGCAAGCATGAGACATCCTTTGAAAAGCAAAACGTGAAACCTTCGACTGCGCTTTTACAATCGAGGACACGCCACTCGGCCATCCTTTGGCCGTTACTGCTTATCGTACGTGGTCTGCTCCATCAGGCAAAGGCCCGGTCACAGGGACCGGGCCGTTACTTCAGGCTGCGATCAATTGCCGCAGTACATAGTGAAGAATCCCGCCGGCCTTGAAGTACTCCACTTCATTGAGGGTATCGATGCGGCACAGCACTTCGATCTGCTCCTGGCGACCGTCCTCGCGGGTGATCTTCAGGTTCAGGGTCATGTGCGGCTGCACCTTTGCATGGCTCAGGCCAAGAATGTCGATACGCTCGCGGCCGTCCAGGGCCAGGCTCTTGCGGTTCTGCCCGGGCTTGAATTGCAACGGCAACACGCCCATGCCCACCAGGTTGGAGCGGTGGATGCGTTCGAAGCTCTCCGCCAGCACCGCCTTGACCCCCAGCAGGTTGGTGCCCTTGGCGGCCCAGTCGCGGCTGGAGCCGGTGCCGTATTCCTGGCCGGCAATCACCACCAGTGGCGTGCGATCGGCCTGGTAGCGCATGGCCGCGTCGTAGATCGCCATCTTCTCGCCGGTGGGCACATAGAGAGTGTTGCCGCCTTCTTCACCGCCGAGCATCTCGTTGCGAATGCGGATATTGGCGAAGGTGCCGCGCATCATCACTTCATGGTTGCCCCGGCGTGAGCCGTAGGAGTTGAAGTCGCGCGGCTCGACGCCTTTTTCCCGCAGGTAACGTCCGGCCGGGCTGTCTGCCTTGATGTTGCCGGCCGGGGAAATGTGGTCGGTGGTCACCGAATCGCCCAGCAGGGCCAGGACCCTGGCGCCGTGAATATCCTCGATGACCGGCAGCGGCCCGGTAATGTCGTCAAAGAACGGCGGATGCTGGATGTAGGTGGAATCGTCCTGCCAGACATAGGTGGCCGCCTGCGGTACTTCGATGGCTTGCCATTGGGCGTCGCCGGCAAACACCTCGGCGTACTCCTTGTGGAACATCGCGGTATCGACGCTGGCCACGGCGTCGGCAATTTCTTTCTGGCTGGGCCAGATGTCGCGCAGGTACACCGGCTGGCCATCCTTGCCGACGCCCAGCGGTTCGCGGCTGATATCCACGCGCACGCTGCCGGCCAGGGCATAGGCGACCACCAGCGGTGGCGAGGCCAGCCAGTTGGTTTTCACCAGCGGGTGCACGCGGCCCTCGAAGTTGCGGTTGCCCGAGAGCACCGAGGCGACGGTGAGGTCGGCGCTGGTGATGGCTTTTTCGATGGCGTCGTCCAGCGGGCCGGAGTTGCCGATGCAGGTGGTGCAGCCATAGCCCACCAGGTCGAAGCCCAAGGCGTCGAGGTATTGGGTCAGGCCGGCGGCCTTGTAGTAGTCGGTAACCACCTTGGAGCCGGGGGCCAGCGAGCTCTTGACCCAGGGCTTGCGCTGCAGGCCTTTTTCCACTGCCTTTTTCGCCACCAGCCCGGCTGCCATCATCACGCTGGGGTTGGAGGTGTTGGTGCAGGAGGTGATCGCCGCGATCACCACCGCGCCGTTTCTGAGCAGGTGTTGCTGGCCCTGGTATTCATAGCTGACTTCACCGGCCTGGTCGGCATTGCCCACCGCCACGCCGCCACCGCCTTCGCTTTCAAGGCGACCTTCTTCCTTGCTCGAGGGCTTGAGTTGCAGGCCGATGAAGTCATCGAAGGCCTGGCTGACATTGCCCAGGGCGACACGGTCTTGCGGGCGCTTGGGCCCGGCCAGGCTCGCTTCGACTTCGTTCATGTCCAGGGCCAGGGCGTCGCTGAACACCGGCTCCTGGCCGGGCAGGCGCCACAGGCCCTGGGCTTTGCAGTAAGCCTCGACCAGTTTCACCGTGGCTTCAGGACGGCCCGACAGGCGCAGGTAATCGAGGGTGATCTGGTCGACCGGGAAGAAGCCGCAGGTGGCGCCATACTCCGGTGCCATATTGGCGATGGTGGCGCGGTCAGCCAGGGGCAGGTCGGCCAGGCCGTCGCCGTAGAACTCGACGAATTTGCCGACCACGCCCTTTTTACGCAGCATCTGCGTGACGGTCAGCACCAGGTCGGTGGCGGTGATGCCTTCGCGCAGCTTGCCGGTCAGCTTGAAACCGATCACTTCCGGGATCAGCATCGACACCGGCTGGCCGAGCATTGCAGCCTCCGCCTCGATACCGCCGACGCCCCAGCCGAGCACGCCCAGGCCGTTGATCATGGTGGTGTGCGAGTCGGTGCCGACCAGGGTGTCGGGGAAGGCGTAGGTGCGCCCGTCTTCTTCACGGGTCCAGACGGTGCGCCCCAGGTACTCGAGGTTGACCTGGTGGCAGATACCGGTGCCCGGCGGCACCACGCTGAAGTTGTCGAAAGCATTCTGGCCCCAGCGCAGGAAGGCGTAGCGTTCGCCGTTGCGCTGCATTTCGATGTCGACGTTCTGGGCAAAGGCCTGCTGGCTGGCGTAGCGGTCGACCATCACCGAGTGATCGATGACCAGGTCCACCGGCGACAACGGGTTGATCCGCTGCGGGTCGCCGCCGGCCTTGGCCATGGCCGCGCGCATGGCGGCGAGGTCGACCACCGCCGGTACGCCGGTAAAGTCCTGCATCAGCACCCGCGCCGGGCGGTACTGGATTTCGCGGTCGGAACGCCGCTCCTTGAGCCAGTTGGCCAGCGCCGAAAGGTCGCCGCTGGTGACGGTCTTGCCGTCTTCCCAGCGCAGCAGGTTTTCCAGCAGCACTTTCAGCGACATCGGCAGGCGCTGCAGGTCGCCGAGGCTGTGGGCGGCGTCGGGCAGGCTGTAATAGTGGTAGAGACGATCATCGACCGTCAGGGTCTTAAGGGTTTTCAGGCTATCGAGCGAGGGCATTACCAACTCCTTCTGCGCCGGTGATCGGCAATCTTCCCTGCTGTCGCCGGTTCACCGCCTCTGTGACAGTCCGCACGGCACGGACCTGGCTGAACGGTCAGGGTAGCCCTGTTTGGCGGACCTGACCATGTACTGGACCGGCCGGAAGTGTCGCAGGTTCCGATCTTCCTTTATCATTCGCCGATTTACCGGCGCTGCGTATTGCGCCCGGTCAGGGTTGGCGGTAATGGCCGTCAGCCGTCCTGGAGTGAAGATGAATACCCTGTTTATGCATTGCCGGCCCGGTTTCGAGAGCGAAGTCTGTGCCGAAATCGCCGAGCACGCCGCGCGCCTGAATGTCGCCGGCTATGCCAAGGCCAAGCCGCAGAGCGCCTGCGCCGAGTTCATCTGCAACGACGCCGAAGGTGCCGAGCAACTGATGCGCGAGCTGCGTTTTGCCCAACTGATCTTCCCCCGGCAATGGGCCCGCGGCGCGTTCATCGAGCTGCCGGAAACCGACCGCATCAGCGTTCTGCTCGAGGCCCTGGCCGATTACCCGCAGTGTGGCAGCCTGTGGCTGGAGGTGATGGACACCAACGATGGCAAAGAACTGTCGACCTTCTGTCGCAAGTTCGAAGTGCCGTTGCGCAAGGCCCTGAGCAAGGCCGGGCGCCTGGTTGAGGATGCGCACAAACCACGATTGCTGCTGACCTTCGTCAGCGGCCGGCGGGTGTTTGTCGGCCTGGCGGCGGCGGATAACTCGGCGATGTGGCCGATGGGTATTCCGCGCCTGAAGTTCCCCCGCGAAGCGCCGAGCCGTTCGACCCTCAAGCTGGAAGAGGCCTGGCACCACTTCATCCCTCGCGATCAGTGGGATGCGCGCCTGTCCGACGACATGACCGGGGTTGACCTGGGCGCTGCGCCGGGCGGCTGGACTTATCAACTGGTCAAGCGCGGCATGCTGGTGACCGCCATCGACAACGGGCCGATGGCTGAGAGCCTGATGGACACTGGCCTGGTCCAGCACCTGATGGCCGACGGCTTTACCTACAAGCCCAGGCAGACCGTGGACTGGATGGTCTGTGACATCGTCGAGAAGCCGGCGCGCAGTGCCGCCTTGCTGGAAACCTGGCTCGGCGAGGGCTTGTGCCGCGAGGCGGTGGTCAACCTCAAGCTGCCGATGAAGCAGCGTTACGCCGAAGTGCGGCGCCTGCTCGAGCGCATCGAAGAGGGCTTCAAGGCGCGCAAGGTCAAGGTCTCGATTGGCTGCAAGCAGCTGTATCACGACCGCGAAGAAGTGACCTGCCACCTGCGGCGCCTGGATCTGAAACCGCGCTGAGGCTGTGGGAGCGGCTTGAGCGACAATAGCTGATTGTTTCCGGAGTTCTACATGACTGACTTCACCCCAGATGCCATCCTCGACGCCACCGGCCTGAACTGCCCGGAGCCGGTGATGATGCTGCACCAGTACATTCGCGACCTGGCCCCCGGCGGCCTGCTCAAGGTGATCGCCACCGATCCCTCGACCCGTCGCGATATCCCCAAGTTCTGCGTGTTCCTCGACCATGAACTGGTCCGGCAGCAGGAAGAGGCGGGCACTTACCTGTACTGGATCCGCAAGAAGCTCGGTTAACGCTTTTCAGCGCGGCGAATGTGCTTGGCGCTGCTGCGCGCCAAGCGAATCGCCAGCATCAGCGCCGCGCAGGTGAGGCCGGCAATCAGGCCTTCCCACAGGCCGTTAGGGCCGCTTGCCGGGCCGAACAGGTCGGTCAGGCCGAGCACGTAACCCACCGGCAAGCCGATGCCCCAGTAGGCGAACAGGGTCAGGATCATGGTCACCCGGGTGTCCTGGTAACCGCGCAGGGCGCCGGCGGCAATCACCTGGATGGCGTCGGAGAACTGATACAGCGCGGCATACACGATCAGCATCGCGGCAATCTGGATCACCGCCGTGTCCGGGGTGTAGATCGAGGCGATGGGCTCGCGCATCAGCAGGATCAGGCTGGCCGAAAAGCAGGCAAACACCAGCGCCGCACCCAGGCCCACCAGGGCGGCGAAGCGCGCCTGGCGCGGTAGCCCGGCGCCGATCGCCTGGCCAACCCGCACGGTCACCGCCGTCCCCAGCGAATACGGAATCATGAACAGCAGCGAGCTAATGTTCAGGGCAATCTGGTGCCCGGCCACCACGGTCGGGCCGAGGCTGCCGATCAGCAGGGCAATCACTGCGAAGATGCTCGACTCGGCGAATACCGCGATGCCGATCGGCAGGCCGACGCCGACCAGGCGCTTGATCACCGGCCATTGCGGCTTGTCCAGGCGCACCAGCACGCGCTGGCGGGCATAGGCCGGGGCCCAGTGGGTCCAGGCGGCCATGCTCAAGGCCATGAACCACATGACGATGCCGCTGGCCCAGCCGCAACCGACGCCGCCCAGAGCCGGCATGCCGAAGTGGCCATAGATCAGCACGTAGTTGAGTGGAATGTTCAGCAGCAGCCCGGACAAGCCGATAACCATGCTCGGCCGGGTCCGGCCCAGGGCATCGCTGTAGCAGCGCAACACGTAATAAAGGGCGACACCGGGGAAGCCGAAGGCAATGCCCTGCAAATAGCCCATGCTCGGCGCCACCAGTTGCGGGTCGACTTTCATCACCTGCAAGATCGGTTCGGCGCTGAGCAGCAGGCCACTGGCGATCAGGCCGACGCACAGTGCCAGCCACAATGCCTGGCGCACCAGCGGGCCGATCTCGGCATGCTGGCCGGCGCCATAGCGCTGGGCAACCTTGGGCGTGGTCGCCAGCAGGATGCCGGTCATCAGCAGGTACACCGGAATCCAGATCGAGTTACCCAGCGCCACGGCTGCCAGGTCGCGGGGGCTGACCCGGCCGGCCATCACCGCATCGACAAAACCCATGGCGGTGGTCGCCAACTGGGCAATGATGATTGGCGTGGCCAGCATCAGCAGGCCGCGCAGCTCGCTGCGGATCCGCGTCGGGCGCGACAGGGCGGGGGTTTGGGTCTCGGCGGTCATCGGTGTCACAAGGCAGGCGTCCACAGGAAAGATGGGCAAAGCCGGCTAGTCTACGCCTTGACGCGGCAGTCAGGAACCTCGCCTGCCTGTGGATCGCCCCACCCGTATCGGCCTACACTGCGCACCCCGATAGGAGAGCGCCATGCTGATTGTTGCTGACGAGAATATCCCGCTGCTCGATGCCTTCTTTGCCGGTTTTGGCGAAATCCGCCGCTACCCCGGGCGAGCGATCGATGCCGCCTGCGTCAAGGATGCCGATGTGCTGCTGGTGCGTTCAGTGACCAAGGTCGATCGCACTTTGCTCGAAGGCAGCCAGGTGAAGTTTGTCGGCACCTGCACCATCGGCACCGATCACCTGGCCCTGGATTATTTCGCCGAGGCTGGTATTCACTGGTCCAGCGCGCCAGGCTGCAACGCCCGCGGGGTGGTCGACTATGTGCTCGGCAGCCTGCTGACCCTGGCCGAGCTCGACGGCGCCAGCTTGCCTGCGCGCACCTATGGGGTGGTCGGCGCCGGGGAAGTTGGTGGGCGTCTGGTCGAGGTGCTGCGCGACCTTGGCTGGCAAGTGCTGGTGTGCGACCCGCCGCGCCAGGCGCGCGAGGGTGGCGATTATGTGAGCCTGGAGCAGATCATCGAGCAGTGCGACGTCATTAGCCTGCACACCCCGCTGACCCGTAGCGGCGAGCTGCCGACCTGGCACCTGCTGGGCCAGGCGCAACTGGCCCGCCTGCGCCCCGGCGCCTGGCTGATCAATGCCAGCCGCGGCCCGGTGGTCGACAACCAGGCCCTGCGCCAATTGCTGCGCGAGCGCGACGATATCCAGGCGGTGCTCGACGTCTGGGAGGGCGAGCCCCAGGTCGACCTGGCCCTGGCCGACCTCTGCGTGATCGCCACCCCGCATATTGCCGGCTACAGCCTGGACGGCAAGCAGCGCGGCACCGCGCAGATCTATCAGGCGTTTTGCGCCTGGCGTGGCGAACCTGCTGAGGTGCAACTGAGCGACCTGCTGCCACAGCCGTGGCTGGCCGAAATCGCCTTGCAGGCCGAGACCGATCCGGCCTGGGCCCTCGCGACCCTGTGCCGTGCGGTGTATGACCCTCGCCGTGACGATGCCGATTTTCGCCGCAGCTTGAGCCGCGACCCGGCGCAGCAGAAGGCCGCCTTCGACAACTTGCGCAAGCACTACCCACCGCGCCGTGAAATCGAAGGCCTGGCCGTGCGCCTGCACGGTGAAGCGCCGCAACTGGCACAGCTGGTCCGCGCCTTGGGCGGCGTGCTGGTGTAAATAGCGGGCAATAAAAACCCGGCGCGTGCGCCGGGTTGAAGAATTCGGGTGGGTCAGTCTTTCTTGGCGAGTTCTACCCGGCTTTTTTCCAGCTTCTCGCAGGCCTGCTGGATCATCTCCTCGGTGATGGTGATCTCATTGCCATCCTTGTCGATGATCGTGCCGCCTACCGATGCCTGCGGGTTAGGCGCGGGTTTTTCCTGGGTGTTGCCTTGATGTTGCAAGCTCATTTCCTGTCTCCTCATCAGGTTGCAAGCTCAGACTAGAATCGCCTCGTGACCGGCCTGTGACAGCTCCTTCGGTTATCACTGTGCGACGTGTCCAGTCCATCAGAAAGCCGAGTAAACCTCCAGTAGTACTTTAGACCGAAACGGTCTAGCCGGCTGTGGCCTGGGTCTTATATGCCCAGGTTCTGGTTCCGACGCCCAATCATTGCCCGCAGTTCCTTGGCGCTTGATCAACGGTCCGGTGTAGGCTGCTGTAAATAGCGGACAAACGGCGTACTCCATGCTCAACCAGTTTTCTTCACGCCAGCGCCAGGCCCTGCGCCTGGGCTGGCGTTTTATCCGTCCTTACCGCACGCAGGCGCTGCTGGCCTTGCTGGCACTCATCGTTACCGCAGCGATTACCCTGTCCATGGGTCAGGGTATTCGCCTGCTGGTGGACCAGGGCTTCATGACCCAGTCGCCGCACCTGCTCAACCAGTCCATCGGCCTGTTCCTGCTGTTGGTGATGGCCCTGGCGATCGGTACCTTCAGCCGCTTCTATCTGGTGTCGTGGATTGGCGAACGCTGTGTGGCCGATATCCGCCAGCAGGTGTTCGATCATCTGATCTACCTGCACCCGGGTTTTTTCGAAAGTAACCGCAGTTCGGAGATCCAGTCGCGGCTGACCGCCGACACAACCTTGTTGCAATCGGTGATCGGCTCGTCGCTGTCGCTGTTCCTGCGCAACGCGCTGATGGTGCTGGGCGGCATCGTCCTGCTGTTTGTCACCAACCCCAAGCTCACCAGCATCGTGGTGCTGGCCTTGCCGCTGGTGCTGGCACCGATCCTGATTTTCGGCCGCCGGGTGCGCAACCTGTCGCGGCAGAGCCAGGACCGGGTCGCCGACGTCGGCAGCTATGTGGCCGAGACCCTCGGCCAGATCAAGACCGTGCAGGCCTACAACCACCAGTCCAGCGACCAGCAGCGCTTCGGCGCCACGGTCGAGGCGGCCTTTGAGGTGGCGCGCAAACGCATCCTCCAGCGCGCCTGGCTGATCACCCTGGTGATCGTGCTGGTGCTCGGGGCGGTCGGGGTAATGCTCTGGGTCGGTGGCATGGACGTGATCGCCGGGCGTATTTCCGGCGGTGAGCTGGCCGCCTTCGTGTTCTACAGCCTGATCGTCGGCAGCGCCTTCGGCACCCTCAGCGAAGTGATTGGCGAGCTGCAGCGCGCTGCCGGTGCCGGCGAGCGGATTGCCGAGCTGCTGGCAGCGCGCAGCGAGATAGTCGCGCCTGCTGACCTGCAGCGCTCGGCGCCGCGGGTCAGTGGCCGGGTCGAGTTGCAGGACATCCGTTTTGCTTATCCATCACGGCCAACACCGCCGGCCATCGATGACCTGAAGCTTACCGTCGAGCCCGGCGAAACCCTGGCCCTGGTCGGGCCGTCGGGGGCGGGCAAGTCGACCCTGTTCGACCTGTTACTGCGTTTTTACGACCCGCAGCAAGGGCGCATCCTGCTTGATGGTCAGGACATCAGGTGCCTCGATCCGCAGGACCTGCGCCGCCACTTCGCCCTGGTAGCGCAGAACCCGGCGCTGTTCTTTGGCACGGTGGAGGACAACATCCGCTACGGGCGCGCCGATGCCACGGCCGAACAGGTCGAGGCTGCTGCCCGCAGCGCCCATGCCCATGAGTTCATCTTGCAGTTGCCCAAGGGCTATCAGACTCACTTGGGTGACGCCGGCCTTGGCCTCTCGGGCGGTCAACGCCAGCGCCTGGCGATTGCCCGGGCCTTGCTGGTGGATGCACCGATTCTGTTGCTGGACGAAGCCACCAGCGCCCTCGACGCGCAGAGCGAGCATTTGATCCAGCAGGCGCTGCCGACCCTGATGAGCGGGCGCACCACCCTGGTGATCGCCCATCGCCTGGCCACGGTGCAGCATGCCGACCGCATTGCGGTGATTGATCAGGGCCGGCTGGTGGCCATCGGCACGCATCGCCAGTTGATTGCCCAGAGCCCCTTGTATGCGCGGCTGGCGGCGTTGCAGTTCAATAACGTGACGGAAATGTGACAGCGTCCTACAGACTGTCACATTTCTGTAGCAATCCCTTGAGACTATCTGTTCCAGCTGTTGCGTAATGCTCGAACCTGGCTGCTATCGATCGATGGCAGCTTTTTTTTGGCCTGCCGTCAGTGGCCAGCGAACGAGGACAGGGACGTCTTTGCCTGGTTGGCGCCGAGTGGCGCCGCTCCCTTATTCCTTGTTCCGGGACTTCTTTCGATGTTGCGTAAATCCCTCCGAGTGCAAATTCTCGCCCTGCTCGGCGGCAGCCTGGCGGCGATCCTGCTGATCGCTCTGGTGTGCTTTCAGTTGTTGTCCTCCAGCGTGCGCGGCTACGGCCAGCTGATCGACGGGCCATTGCAGGCGTCGCAGTTGATCGATGAAGCCAACCTGCAGTTCAAGGTCCAGGTCCAGGAGTGGAAGAACGTGCTGCTGCGCGGCAAGCAGCCCGCCGAGCTAGACAAGTACTGGCAGCAGTTCCTGGCCCGTGAGCAGCAGGTGCAGGGCATCCTTGACCAGTTGATCGCCCGCAGTGAGCAGCCGCTCAAGGGCCGTGCCGAGCAACTCAAGGCCAGCCACCGACAGTTGGGTCAGGCTTACGCACAGGGGCGTCAGGCGTTTCTGGCGGCGGGCGCTGATCCTGTTGTAGGCGATCAGGCAGTCAAAGGTGTTGACCGCGCTGCCAGCGAGCAAATGAGTGAGTTGGTCAGCCAGTTGCGCAGCGATGCCCAGGCGCGTGCTCAGACCATCAACCAGTCGGCAGAGCGTACGGTCTGGCTGGGGCTGCTGGTGATGTTCGGCTCGGCGTTGGTGGTCGGGCTGTTCAGTCTGTGGCTGGTCAACCGCAGCCTGATCGAGCCGATTCGTGGCTTGATCGATTATGTCGCGCAGTTGAGCCAGGGGCGCTTCGCCGCGCGGGTCGCCAGCGATCGCCAGGATGAGCTGGGGCGGCTGGCGGTGGCGGCCAATACTCTGCGCGACTTTCTTGCCGACACCTTCAGCCGCCTGCAGCGCAATGCCGGTGAGCTGGAAAGCGCCAGCGGCGAGCTGCGCGGCATTGCCGGCAACATGGCCCGCGGCACCGATGACCAGTTCCAGCGTACCGACCAGGTCGCTACGGCCATGCATGAAATGTCGGCGACCGCCCAGGAAGTCGCCCGCCATGCCGCCGACGCCGCGCGCGCCGCCGATGAAGCCGACCACAGCGCCCAGGCCGGCGAGCAGGTGATGCAGGCAACCATTGCCACCATTGCCGGGGTCAACCAGGAAATTGCCGACACCGCCAAGGTGATTCGCCATCTGGAAGCCGACAGCGACCGCATCGGCAAGGTGCTGGAAGTGATCCGCGCGATTGCCGAGCAGACCAACCTGCTGGCGCTCAACGCCGCCATCGAGGCGGCACGGGCCGGTGAGGCCGGACGCGGCTTTGCCGTGGTCGCCGATGAGGTACGCAGCCTGGCCCAGCGTACGGCCGCGTCGATTGCCGAGATCAACCAGATCATCAGCGCCGTGCAGTCCGGCGCCGTGGCGGCGGTAAAAGCCATCGAGAGCGGCCAGCAGCGCAGCGAGGAGGGCGCCGAGCAGGTGCAGCAGGCCGGGCAGATGCTGCAGCGCATCACCGTTGCCGTCGAGGCTATCCGCGACATGAACCGGCAGATCGCCACGGCGGCGGAGGAACAGACCAGTGTTGCCGAGGACATCTCGCGCAACCTGGTGGAAATTACCCGGATTGCCACCACCAACCAGCAGGCGGTGCAGCAGACCGAGCAGGCCGGGCAGCACTTGCACGGCTTGTCCGGGCAGTTGGGGGAAGTCACTGCGCGCTTGAGTGCTTGAGCAAAAGCGGGGGAAATCCGCCACATCCAGCGGTAAAGGCCCGGCAATGTGGCGGATTGTCGCCAGCTAAACCGTTAAAGTCGGGGGTGCGACGACACGTCCTAGCTATTAGCCGTTGGTCTTGTAAAAGTTGGCCCGCTTCCTGCTTTAAGGCGACCCACCCTGACAGCGGCGGCCATGCCCCGCGTCTGGCGTGACGACCGTTCCCGATCCATCGAACAACCCCAGCCGCCATCCAGTGCGCGGGTGTCCGGGCCGATTGCCCGAGCACCAGCTACGCTAAGCCTTGGACTGCGCGAGCAACAACAAGAATCCGGGCGTGCACTACGGGACCTGCGGTCATTGCCAATTACTTCACTTCAATTGGATTGAACTATGAAAAAAATCCTGCTGACGCTCCTGTGCCTGAGTGTCATCGGTTGCTCCAAGCCCAGTGAGCCCGAGAAAACCGTAGACGTGCTGCTGATCGGCGGCGGCATCATGAGTGCAAGCCTGGGTACCTACCTCAATGAGCTGGAGCCCGGTTGGTCGATCGACATCTACGAGCGCCTGGACAAGGTCGCCGAAGAAAGCTCCAACGCCTGGAACAACGCCGGTACCGGTCACTCCGCGTTCTGCGAGCTGAACTACACCAGCGAAGGTGCCGACGGCAAGATCGACATCAGCAAGGCCGTTGGCGTCAACGAGCAGTTCGAGATCTCCAAGCAGTTCTGGGCCTACCAGGTCGAGCAGAAAGTGCTGAGCAACCCGACCTCGTTCATCAATAACGTGCCGCACATGAGCTTCGTCTGGGGCGACAAGAACGTCGAGTTCCTCAAGAAACGTCATGAAGCCCTGCAGCACAGCTCGCTGTTCCGTGGCATGGAGTACTCCGAAGACCACGAGCAGATCAAAAAGTGGGTACCGATCGTGATGGAAGGCCGCGCTGCCGACCAGAAGATCGCCGCCACCCGCATGCCGATCGGCACCGACGTCAACTTCGGCGAGATCACCCGCCAGCTGTTCGCCTCGCTGACCAAGCACGACAACGTCAAGCTGCACGTCCAGCACGAAGTCCGTGACATCGTCCGTAACGCCGACAACACCTGGACCGTGGTCGTCGCTGACCTGGCCAACAAGGGCGTCGAGAGCAGCATCAAGGCCAAGTTCGTCTTCATCGGTGCCGGTGGTGGCGCGCTGAAGCTGCTGCAGAAATCGGGCATCCCTGAAGCTGACGGCTATGCCGGCTTCCCGGTCGGTGGCCAGTTCCTGATGACCGACAACCAGGACATCGTTGCCCGCCACAAGGCCAAGCTGTACGGCAAGGCTTCGGTTGGTGCGCCGCCAATGTCGGTTCCGCACCTGGACACCCGCGTGATCGACGGCAAGGAAGTGCTGCTGTTCGGCCCGTTCGCCACCTTCTCGACCAAGTTCCTGAAGAACGGCTCGCTGCTGGACATGTTCGCTGCGCTGACCACCCACAACATCATGCCGATGACCCACGCCGGTATCGACAACATCGACCTGAGCACCTACCTGATGGGTCAGTTGATGCTGAGCTTCGATGACCGCATGGCGGCCCTGCGCGAGTACTTCCCGAACGCCAAGAACGAAGACTGGAAACTGCTGCAGGCCGGTCAACGCGTCCAGGTGATCAAGAAGGACCCTGAGCACGGCGGCATCCTGCAGTTCGGTACCGAAGTCGTTGCTGCCCAGGACGGCACCATTGCCGCGCTGCTGGGCGCCTCGCCAGGTGCTTCGACCGCTGCGCCGATCATGCTGAGCGTGCTGGAAAAGACCTTCAAGGATCGCATCAAGACCCCTGAGTGGCAGGCCAAGCTGAAGGAAATCGTGCCGACCTACGGCCAGAAGCTCAACAACAACCTTGAGCTGACCAACAAGACCCGTGAGTGGAGCAGTTCGCGTCTGAACCTGCTGTACGTTCCGGTGCTGCCGGAAGAAGCAGCTGCGGTACAGGCTGAGCCTGCGCTGTAAGCTTTCGCTTTGCCAGAAACAAACAAGCCCCTGTTCAGGGGCTTGTTTGTTTCTGGCCTGGCAAAAATATCGCCGGCTACTCGGTTGCGGATCAGTGGCGTTTCTTGCGATGACTGTCCGCCAGGTTGTTACCCAACGCACCACCAGCCGCGCCGCCCAGGCCTGCGCCAATTGCCGAGCCGGTGCTGCCACCGAGCTTGCCGCCGACCAGCGAGCCACCGGCCGAACCCAGGCCGCCACCAATGGCCGCCTTGGTCTTGTTGCCTTTTTTCGCGCCCATGGCACTGCCTGCCGCGCCGCCGACGCCGGCACCAATGGCCGCACCGGTGCTGCCGCCAAGCTTCTGCCCGACCACGTTACCCAGAACACCACCCAGGCCACCGCCTACAGCGGTCTGGCCATCACCGGCCATGGCGCCTTGTGCGCACAAAAGGCCCAGGGTCAGGGCGGCAAGAGTCTTACGCATGTGAATCAACCTTAATGTTCAAAAAGGCGCGCATTCTGCTGGCAGCGTCGCCGCCGCGCAATGCTGGCCACTGCTGCTCGTCTGCCAGGCACGAAAAAGCCCGCGCGAGGGCGGGCTTTTTGCTGAGTAAAGTGGTCGGAGAGACAGGATTCGAACCTGCGGCCTTCTCGTCCCGAACGAGACGCGCTACCTGGCTGCGCTACACTCCGATGGAGAAAATATTACTCAAAATCTTCTCCTCGACAAGCCCCAAAGGCGGCCTGTCGATCAGCTCACAGGTCCTTGACGGTACGGACCTGGTCCTTGTTGATGCGGGTGCGTTTGCCGTCCAGTTGTTCGAATTCGTAGAAGCCCGAGTCTTCGTCGTATTGCGGAGTATCGACCGCCTGGATTTCGCGGCCGTCGTTCAGGGTAATGACGGTCGGCGAAGCGCAGCCAGCCAGAGTGCCAAGACCCAGGGCGAGCAGGAAAGCGGGAAGAGTCCGTTGAATCATTGTGTTTCTCCAGTAAAGGATGGTGCGTAATGTTTCTTGAGACGCATGGCGCCTGCGCAAGTTCCATGCAGATTTCAGCATAGCGGCAATCTAGCATTATTGACCGGCAACAATGCCTGGGCCGCTGGCGGGCGCGAGGCAGGCAGGGCTGTGATATAACACCGCTCATTCGTTCCTATCAATGGATTCAAGGTCCCATGAAAGCCAAGGCAGATGTACCTTTCGTGCCGCTGAACATTGCCGTCCTGACGGTCAGCGATACCCGCACCCTGGAAACCGACACCTCCGGCCAGGTGTTCGTCGACCGCCTGAGCGAGGCCGGCCACGCTCTGGCGGCGCGGGTGCTGCTCAAGGACGATCTGTACAAGATTCGCGCCCAGGTCGCCACCTGGATCGCCGATGAGCAGGTGCAGGTGGTGCTGATCACCGGCGGTACCGGCTTTACCGGGCGCGATAGCACCCCGGAAGCCGTGGCCTGCCTGCTGGACAAGCAGGTCGATGGCTTTGGCGAGCTGTTCCGGCATATCTCCCTGGCCGATATCGGTACCTCCACCGTGCAGTCCCGGGCCCTGGCCGGGCTGGCCAATGGCACCCTGGTGTGCTGCCTGCCGGGCTCGACCAACGCCGTGCGCACCGGCTGGGACGGCATCCTTGCCGAGCAGCTCGACGCCCGTCATCGCCCGTGCAACTTCGTCGCCCACCTCAAGCAGGCCGCGCCCTGCGAAAGCCGTGGTTGAGGCGCCCATGCACACTCAACTGATGCCGGTCGAAGACGCCCTGGCAAAACTGCTGGCGCTGGCCGAAGCCGCGCCTATCACCGCTACCGAGCAGGTCGCCCTGGCCGACGCCGAGGGCCGCGTGCTGGCACATGAGCTGGTCTCGAGCCTCGACCTGCCGCCCTGGCCCAACAGCGCCATGGACGGCTACGCGCTGCGCCTGGCCGACTGGACGGGCGAGCCCTTGACGGTCAGCCAGCGGGTATTTGCCGGGCATTCACCCGAGCCGTTGCAGCCGGGTACCTGTGCGCGGATCTTTACCGGGGCGCCGGTGCCGGTGGGGGCGGATTGCGTTGAGATGCAGGAAAACGCCGACGTCCTGGACGATCAGCGCGTGCGCTTTACCGAGGCGCTGCGCGTCGGTCAGAACATTCGCCCGCAAGGGCAGGAAACCCGCGCTGGCGAGGCGGTTTTGGCCGCGGGTACGCGCCTGGGGCCGATCGAGCTGGGCCTGGCGGCTTCCTTGGGGTGCGCCGAGCTGAGCGTCGTGCGGCGGGTCAAGGTCGCTGTGCTGTCGACCGGCGACGAACTGGTCGAGCCCGGCTTGCCCCTGGGGCCCGGGCAGATCTACAACAGCAACCGGCGGCTGCTCGGCAGCTGGCTGCAACGCCTGGGCTGTGAAGTGATCGACGCTGGCATTCTGGCCGATGACCTGGAGAAAACCCGCAACTGCCTGGCTGCCCTGCAGGGCGTCGACCTGATTCTTTCCACTGGCGGTGTTTCGGTGGGCGAGGCCGATTACCTGGGCATCGCCCTGCGTGAAGAGGGCGAACTGTCGCTGTGGAAGCTGGCAATCAAGCCGGGCAAGCCGCTGACCTTCGGTCATTACAAGGGCGTGCCGGTCATTGGCTTGCCGGGTAACCCGGCTTCGACCCTGGTGACCTTCGGCCTGCTGACCCGCCCCTACCTGTTGCGCCGCCAGGGTGTTACCGAGGTCACGCCGCTGCAGTTCGCGGTGCCGGCCGGGTTTGACTGGCCCAAGGCTGGCACTCGCCGCGAATACCTGCGCGGGCGACTGGAGCAGGGCAGTGCATTGATCTACAAGAACCAGAGCTCGGGCGTGCTGCGCAGCGCCGCCTGGGCCGAGGGCCTGGTCGAAGTCCGTGAGGGCCAGACCCCGGGCAAGGGCGATATCGTGCAGTTCATTCCCTTGAGCGAGCTACTTGGTTGAACGGCTGAGCAGGGTGTCGCCCATCAGGGTGGCACCGCTCGGCGCACGCAGGCTGGGGCGCGCATGTACGCTTTCCAGCTGGGCAGCGGCGATGCTCCAGTCGTGGCGGCTGCAGACAAACTCCCGCGCCGCTTGCGACAGCTGGCGCAGGCGCCAGGGCTGATTGAGCAGTTGGTTAATCATCAACGCCAGCTGGTCGCCGTCGTCACTGGCCAGGTAGTGCTCGCCATGGGTCACCTGCAGGCCTGACACGCCTTTGGCTGTGGTTACCACCGGCAGCCCGGCGGCCATGGCTTCCAGTATCTTGATCTTCGAGCCGCCGCCATAACGTAGCGGCGCAAAGAAGATCGCCGAGTTGCGTTGCAGCTCGCGCAGGTCAGGCAGGTAGCCAATCCATTCGATTCGCGGGTCGCTCCAGCGCAGTTTCCAGCTGGGCGGCAAGGCGTGGCCAACCACGGCCAGGCGTACTGCGGGGTTGCTCAACCAGACTTGCGGCAGAATGTCTTCCAGCGCCCATTCGATGGCTTCAAGGTTGGCGCCGTATTCGAAATTGCCGACGAACAGCAGGCGCTGGCTGCACAGCGACGGCTGGATATCCTGGTAATGCGCGCAATCCACGCCATTGATCACCACCGACACCGCAGCGCCGGTCGCCTGGCTGATGTGTTCGGCGTCGGTTGGGCTGACCGCTACCACTTCATGGGCCTGGCTGAGCACGCGGTTTTCCCAGCGCCGGTAACGCCAGCGATCAAAGGCATTGAACGGTCGCAGCCACAGTGGCAAGCGGTCGTGGCAAGCGGCGCCATTGACCGATTCGATGTTGTGCTCGCTGAGCACGAACGGCAGCCCGCGAGCCTGCAGGGCCTTTTCGAACGGCTGGAAGCTGTAGCTGTGCTCGATCTGGATGACATCCCAGGGCTCTTCCAGCAATTGCTCGAAGCAGTGGCGCAGGTGCGGCGCCAGGCCATTGATGCTGGCGCGCATCGGATAGCTGGGGTAGATCGCCGCCAGCAGGTTCAGGGGGCTGTGGAAGGGGCGCCTGGGTAGCACGATCAGGCGTTCGAGCAAAGGTTCCAAGGCCTGTCGGGCCGCGTCGCTGGGCGGGATTTTCGATTGCACCAGCAGGGTGATGCGGTGACCCCGCTGCGCCAGGCTGCGCAGCAGGTGGTATTGCCGTGTTTTACCGCCGCTGGTGGTGGGCCAGGGCAGGTAGGGTAGTGTCCAGAGTACGCGCATGACCCCTTTCCTCTGTGTTCAGGCGGGTAACGGCATGCAGATAAAAATGGACGCGCCGGGGGAATCAGCTTGCGGCTGGCTCCGGGGCGCGTCCATAGATATCAGTAAAGCGCACGATGTCATCCTCGCCCAGGTATTCGCCACTTTGTACTTCAATCATTACCAGATCGATCACCCCGGGGTTGGTCAGGCGGTGTACCCGGCCGGGTTTGATGAAGGTCGATTCGTTGGTATCGAGCAGAAATTCCTCTTCACCATTGGTCACACAGGCCATGCCGCTGACCACGATCCAGTGCTCGCTTCGGTGATGATGCATCTGCAGCGACAGCGAAGCCTCGGGGCGGACCATGATGCGCTTGATCTTGAACCGCGGGCCTTCCTCGAGCACCGTGTAGGTGCCCCACGGGCGGTTGACCGTGCGGTGCAGGCGGAACGCGTCGTGGCCCTGGCGCTTGAGCTGCTGGGCAATCACCTTGACCTCCTGGCTGCGCGCGGCATCGGCAATCAGCAGGGCATCGGGGGTGTCGATGATAATCAGGTTGTCCAGGCCCACCGCGCCGACCAGGCGCCGTGGCGAGTCAATGTAGCAATTGTGCACATCGTGCAGCACGGTTTCGCCGGTGCAGCGATTGCCTTGATGATCACCGGCCTTGAGCTCGCGCACCGCCTCCCAGCTGCCGATATCGCTCCAGCCCAGCTGGCTGGGCAGTACCGCGACCTGTTGCGAGGTCTCCATCACGGCATAGTCGATGGAAATGTCCGGCACCAGGGCGAAGCTGTCCGGGTCCAGTTCCACCTGGCACTCACGGGCGCCTTCCTTGCACGGGCTCAGGGCCAGGCAGTGATTGACCGCCGCCAGCAGTTGCGGGGCGTGCTGTTCCAGTTCATGCAGGATGGCGTCGACACGCATGCAGAACATCCCGGCATTCCACAGGTGCTGGCCGCCATCGAGGTACTGCTGGGCGGTGTCGGCGTCGGGCTTTTCGACAAAGCGGGCAACCCTGAAGCCGTGGGCATCCAGGGCCTGGCCTTTTTCGATGTAGCCAAAACCGGTTTCAGCACGGGTCGGCAGCAGGCCGAAGGTGGTCAGCCAGCCCTGGGCAGCCAGCAAGCGGGCCTGGCTGACGGCCTGGTCGAAGGCGCTGAGGTCGTTGATCAGGTGATCGGCTGGCAGCACCAGCAATTGCGCATCCTCACCGTACAGCCGGGCGCAGTGCAGGGCGGCAGCGGCAATGGCGGCGGCGGTATTGCGGCCAAAGGGTTCGAGGATGTAGTCCAGGGCCAGGTTGGCCTTGTTCAGCTGGCGGAATTCGTCCTGGGTGCGGAAGAACACCTCGCGGTTGGTCACCGTCAGGATCCGTTCGACATCGGCCAGGCAACTGGCGCGGGCGAAGGTCTTCTGCAGCAGGCTCTGGCCGTCGGGCAGGCGCATGAACGGCTTGGGCATGGTTTCGCGCGATACCGGCCACAGGCGGGTGCCGGCGCCGCCAGCGATGATGCAAGGGATCAGAACACTCATCTCACAGCCTCGAGTCAGGGGCACTGCCTGGGCAGTGCAGCAAAAGTAAACAGAGCAACCTGGCAGGCTTTTGCGCAATGAGTCAATAAAATGACTTTTACCACTGGCATCGTCCATGAAGGCCAAATATTTGTCGAATGATGCCCCTCGGCGACGAAGCTTTCAATGATATTTGTGTGAATGGCATGCGAAACTCTGCTGAAACGTTACCTGCAATGCAGTAAAGGGACGCCGGAAACGGTCGAGATACTCGACGCTCAATTCATCGGGGAACGCACACATGGCGCAGCAAAAGGCATTGATGATCCTGCATGGCAAGCAGGCCATGAACGAAGAGGTGCGTGCTGCGGTGACCGGCATGCGAGAGCGCGGCTGGCAGTTGGACGTGCGCCTGACCTGGGAGGGGGGCGACGCCCAGCGCCTGGTCGAAGAAGCGCTGGCCGCCGGCTACCCGCACTTGGTGGCTGCGGGTGGCGATGGCACCCTGCGCGATGTCGCCGAGGCCATGGTGCGTGCCGACGCTGACGCCAGCCTGGTGTTGCTGGCGCTGGGCACCGCCAACGATTTTGCCAAGGCTGCCGGCGTGCCGCTGGAGCCGGCGCAGGCGCTGATGCTGCTGGAAGTACCGGCCCGGGCCATTGACCTGGGCGAGGTGGGTGGGCAGGTATTCCTGAACATGGCCACCGGTGGTTTCGGCAGCCAGGTTACCGCCAACACCTCCGAAGACCTGAAAAAGGTATTGGGTGCGGCGGCCTACCTGTTCACCGGCCTGTCGCGTTTTAGTGAGCTGCGCGCAGCCTCGGTGGCGCTGCACGGCCCGGATTTCCAGTGGCAGGGCGAGTTGCTGGCGCTGGGCATCGGCAACGGGCGGCAGGCCGGCGGCGGGCATGCGCTGTGCCCCCAGGCGCAGGTTGATGATGGTTTGCTCGACATCAGCATCCTGCCGGCACCCCAGGAAGTGGTCGGCACCTTGCGCGGCCTGCTCAGCGATGGCCTGGGGCTGGACAGCATGTTTGTCCGTGCGCGCTTGCCATGGGTCGAGATCAGAAGCTCGCAAGGCCTGGACATCAACCTCGATGGTGAGCCCCTGCAGGGCGACAACCTGCGTTTTGAAGTGCTGCCCGCGGCCTTGCGCGTGCACCTGCCGGTCGACTCGCCGCTGCTCAGTCGTCGAGGCTGATGATTTGCTCGCGCACGGCAAACAGCACCAGGCCAGCAACGTCGTAGATCTGCAGGCGTTTCATGATTTGCGAGCGGTGGGTTTCCACGGTCTTGATGCTCAAGCCCAGGCCCTGGGCGATTTCCCGGGTCGACTTGCCGCGTACGATCAGGCGCAGGATTTCCAGTTGGCGGGCGGTGAGGTTGTGCTTTTCCGCTGTCTCCGGCTTGCCCGACTGGGCGCGCAGCAGGGCCTGGTTGATTACCGTGTGGGCAATCGCCGGGCTCAGGTAGCGCTCGTTGCCGCGCAGTGCTGCCAGGGCCTGCTCAAGCTCGGTGGCGGTGGTGTCTTTGAGCAGGTAGCCATGGGCGCCGCTTTCCAGGGCCTGCATGATCAGCTCCGGGTCGGTGTGCATGGAGAGGATCAGTACCTTGCTGCGACAGCCCAGGGCGCGCAGGCGGGTCAGGGCATCCAGGCCACTGGTGCAGCGCATGGAGATATCCAGCAGGACAATGTCCGGGTCCAGTTGCATGACCAGTTCCGGCACCTGGCTGCCGTCGTTGGCTTCGCCGATCACGGCATAGCCGGGAATGTCGGACACCAGCGCGCGCACACCTGCGCGAATCAGTGAATGGTCATCGACCAACAGCAATGTACAGGTCATGGGACGTTACTTGTCTTGGCGCGTTCGAGGGTGCGCGCAGGCCAGGGGAACAGGGCGTCGATCTGGGTGCCCAGGCCGGGCTGGCTGTTGACCGACAGTGTGCCATTGAGCAGGCCGACGCGCTCGAGCATTCCGGCCATGCCGCGCTGGCCTTCATCGGCTGGGCTGCTGGCCGGCGAAAAGCCCAGGCCGTCATCGCTGATCGACAACGCCAGGCCTTCGGGCTGGCGCTGAATGCGCACCACCAGGTTCTTTGCCTTGGCGTGACGCAGGATGTTGGTCACCGCCTCTTGGGTAATGCGAAAGGCGGCGATGGCCATATCTTCCGGGAGGCCGCCCAGGCGCTGGCGGCATTCCAGGCTCCAGTGCACCTCGGTGTTTTCCAGGGCGCGCAGCAGGTGCGCGCGCAGGCTGGCTTCCAGGCCCAGGCTGGACAGTTGTCTTGGGTTGAGGATGGCCGAAACATCGCGCACGCTGGCCAGGGTGTCGTCCAGGGTGCTGCGCAAGGTTTTGCAGTGCTCCTGCAGCTCGCTCGGAGCGCGGCGCGCGAGCCAGTCGGCCTGGAGTTTGGCGGCGGTCAGCAACTGGCCGATATCGTCGTGCAGTTCGCGGCTCAGGCGCTGGCGTTCGCTTTCCTGCACTTTGAGCAGGCGGTCGGCCAGTTCCGCCGGGCGCAGGGCAATCGAGCGCGCCCACTGACGCAGTTGCCAGGCAATGCTCGACAGGGCAACCAGTTGCAGGGCCAGGGCGATGCCTGGCAGTGGTTGCTCAAGCAGGTACAAGGCCAGGTTGACGGCAACCGAAGCCAGGCACAGCAGGGCGGTTGCCCAGCGCAACAGAGAGGCTCCGGGGTGCCAGCGCTTGAGTGTCTTGAGGCTTGAGAACATAGAAATTGAAGCCACTGAAATATCGCTGTTGAAAGCCTTGCAAAGGTCGAACTAGAGGCGTTTGTCGAATTGCCTTCAATAACGTTTAAATGCCGGCGCCGGGGTAACCGCGATGAAAGTCTGCACGCGGTGTCTGGGGAGATCCGGGTAAGGTGCATGTGTCCATCAGCGCGCATGGTATCACTTCAAATACAATTGGTCGCGAACTCTGATAACTGACTGAATAGCCAGATTTTACGGGCTGGTACGACGGTTCCGATTGTCTTCGAATCTAGCATTTTGCCATCAGTTTGCGGGGCTGGGATTTTGCCCGAAATCAATTAAACGAAATGTTTGTTGCAGATAATTAGAGAGACCTGGAAATACACTAAGTTGGGTCTTAGTGTGCACTCGTCACAGGCTTGGTTAATCTCGCCGGGGCAGTATTGTTATGTCCCTTAGTTGCCCCTGGTTGGCGAAGAAAGTGCAGTGGCGTTCGCGCTGGTGGGCGCAGCCATTGAAGGGGCGGGGTGTTCGCAAGTGTGCCGGGTTTCGATGCAAGAGTCGCAGGCCAGAGCCTCCTGCGGGCTCAGGGCGGTGGCCAGGGTGTCGAGCAACTGCACCTGTTCCTCGGTATCCAGGCTCAGGCGGCCGGTGTGCGGATCGATCAATTCCAGCTGCCAGGCCAGCAGGGTCAGGCAGCTTTCCAGGGCTTGCAGGGCTTCACCTTGCAATGCCGGTTGCGCCTGTGCGGGTTCCAGCAGTGCCTGCAGATGTTGGCTGTAGCTTGCGACCTCGACCAGGCCAAGGGCCTGTGCGCGTTCTACCAGGGTGGCCAGGGTATCGTTGAGGCAGTGACAGGCATCCGGATCGTTGTCGATCAGTTGCAGGTGCAGCAGGCATTCCTCTGCCTTGGTCAGCAGCACCTGGGCGTCGATCAGGAAATCCTGCAGGGCGCTGTTGTGCAGTGCGTCGTTAGCCATCATTTGGCTCCAGCGCGTAAGGCTGGAGCAGGGGCTGGCCACCATGAGGCGATCGCTGACAAAAGCCTGACTCCGTTCATGCAATGAGAATGGCGTCACATTAATGGCTAATGGATATTGCGAACATCAGGTCTCACCCGATTGTCACTAGGGGATTCCCTGATGCGGTGTTTTCGATACGACCCTTTGCGGGTGTTTGCGACAGCGGAGAGGTGAGCGCAGTAAAGCATGATGGTAAAATGACATCAATGGGCTGCGGAGCATTTTCTTCACAGGGTCAAGCTCTGCGGCAAACGGCCGATACAGGGCCATTGGGATCATTTTCGACACACCTTGGGGGCTCTTCGATGGCTGGCATTCTCGACACGGTAGACCAAAGAACGCAGCTGGTGGGCGAGAACCGCCTGGAAATCCTGATGTTCCGCCTGGCTGGCCGGCAACTGTTCGCGATCAACGTGTTCAAGGTCCAGGAAGTGCTGCAGATGCCCAAGCTGACCCTGATGCCGCAACGCCATGCGTACGTCTGCGGCGTGGTCAACCTGCGCGGCCAGACCCTGCCGGTGATCGACCTGTCCCAGGCCATCGGCATGCGCCCGCTGGAGCCCGGCCCGGGCAGCACCATCATCGTCACCGAATACAACCGCTCGGTGCAGGCCTTCCTGGTCGGCGGCGTCGACCGTATCGTCAACATGAACTGGGAAGCCATCATGCCGCCGCCGACCAGCGCCGGTCGCCAGCACTACCTGACGGCGATCAGCAAGGTCGACGAGCAACTGGTGGAAATCATCGACGTCGAGAAGGTTCTGGCGGAAATCGTCCCGTACAGCGCCAAGGTCTCGCGCGACAAACTCGAAGACCCGGTGCTGGCCCGTGCCCGCGGCCGCGAAGTACTGCTGGTCGACGACTCTACCGTGGCCCTGGCGCAGTTGCGCGACACCTTGTCGCAACTGGGAGTGAAAATGCATGTGGCCAGCGATGGCCTCAAGGCGCTGCGCATGCTCAAGGGCTGGGCCGATGCCGGCGAGGATGTTTGCGAGAAACTGCTGATGGTTTTCACCGATGCCGAAATGCCGGAAATGGACGGCTACCGCCTGACCACTGAAATTCGCAACGACCCGCGCCTGCGTTCGTTGTACGTGGTGCTGCACACGTCGCTGTCGGGCAGCTTCAACGAATCGATGGTGAAGAAGGTCGGCTGCGACAACTTCCTTTCCAAGTTCCAGCCCGACAAGCTGGTCGATGTCGTGCGCCAGCGGCTGATGCTGGATGAAGCCACGGCCTGAGTCGGTATAAGCTAGGGCTTTATCCGACACAAGGCAGGTCATGATGCGCCTCAGTGCGTTGTACCGATACCCGCTCAAATCAGCGCGCGGTGAGGCGCTGCAGACTTCCTCGCTGGACCTTCTGGGGTTGAGCGGGGACCGCCGCTGGCTGCTCGTGGAGCGCGCCAACGGGCGCTTCCTGACCCAGCGCATGTACCCGCAGATGACCCAGCTGGCCGCGCTGCACAACGCCGATGGCAGCCTCACCCTTGAGGCGCCGGGCCATCCCACGCTGCACGTGGCCGTACCCGAGCCCGAAAACGACCTGCGCGGTATCACTATCTGGCGCGACACCTTTCGCGTACCCGATGCCGGCGATGCGGCCGCGCAGTGGCTTAGTGCATTCATCGGCAAGGACGTGCGCCTGGTTTACGTGCCCGATCAACGTGCACGCTTCCTGCCCAGTGGGTATGGCCTGAACAGCGACCGTGTGGCGTTCGCCGATGGTTTTCCCTTGCTGCTGATTGGCCAGGCATCGCTGGATGACCTGGTAGCGAAGGTCGGGCGGCCGCTGCAGATGCTGCGCTTTCGTCCCAACCTGGTGGTGGAGGGCAGTGCTGCCTTTGCCGAGGATGGCTGGAAGCGCATCCGTATCGGCGAGGTCGAATTCCGGGTGCTCAAGCCCTGCGAGCGCTGCATCATGACCACCATCGACCCGCAGACCGGCGAACGCAGCCCGGACCGTGAACCACTGGCGACCTTGCAAACCTACCGGCAGAAGGAAGGCGATGTGCTGTTTGGCCAGAACCTGGTGGCCGATGGGGTAGGAAGGCTTGAGGTGGGGATGGCAGTGACGGTGCTGGAGTAGTTCGGCTGTGGACTTCTATCGCGGGGCAAGTCGAGGCGTTGCCCCGCGATGGCATCAATCACTGATCGTCAAAATACCGCTCATGCCAGTCCACCAGCGGCTGCGGCGAATTGAGCTTTTGCCCGTAGATCACCGAATACGACAGCACGTTCTGCACGTACTGGCGTGTCTCGTCGAACGGGATCGACTCGACCCAAACGTCAAAGCTCAGGTGGTCGGCGCCACGCAGCCACTGGCGTACCCGGCCTGGCCCGGCGTTGTAGGCGGCCGAGGCGAGCACGCGGTTGCCGTTGAACTGGCTGTGCACCTGGCTCAGGTAGGCAGCGCCGAGCTGGATGTTCTTGTCCGGGTTGAACACCTGCGCCGGCGAGGCCAGCGGGATGCTGAACTTGCGCGCGGTCTCTTTGGCGGTGGCCGGCATCAGTTGCATCAGGCCACTGGCGCCAACGCTTGAGCGGGCATCGTCCATGAACGCGCTTTCCTGGCGGGTGATGGCAAACACCCAGCTCGAATGCAGGCCGCGCACCTTGGCCTCGCGCACCAGGGTGTCGCGGTGGGCCATCGGGAAGCGGATGTCCAGGTCGTCCCAGTACTTGGCCTGGCTGATGGTGCGAATGGCCGGGAAGTACCAGCGCATGTCATAGGCCAGCTTGGCCTGGGCGACCATCTCGTCACGGTTGAAGTGCCGGCTGACGTGATACCACTCGCGGCGACCGTCGACGATCTGCCCCCGGGCGTGGAACTCCAGTGCACGTTTGACCCCGGGAGTGTTGCGTACCTTGTTGATGAGCTGCTGGCTGAGTACCAGCGGCTTGTTGTTCAACTGGTAGGGGGTTTGCGCGCGGTCGGCGGCGAGGAAGCCGTAGAAGTCGCGCTCACGGGCCACGGTTTTGTACAGCAGCGGGATCTGCGGGTTCTTCGGCTGCGCCAGCTCCAGGCTGCGCGCCTGCCAGTAGCGCCAGCGGTTGCTGCTGGCCAGGTCCTGGGGCAGGCGCTTGGTCAGCTCGTAGGCATCTTCCCAGCGGCCCAGGCGCAGCAGCAGGCGCAGGCGCCATTCGGTGACGGTGTTGTCACGCAGCTCCGGGTCGTAGCGGGTCATCAGATCCAGCGCCCGCGGGTCGTAGCGGCGGGCCAGGGTCAGGCCGATTTCGCGGGCGATGGCGACCTTTTCGTCGCGGGAGAAATGCATGCGGTTGGCGTAGTCGTCGAGCAGGCTCATGGCCCGCTCCGGGTCCTGGCGGGCCAGGCGGCGCAGGCCGAGGCTGACCACGTCGGACATCGCCTCGTTGACCGGAGTGAAGCGCCCGGGCTGGTTGAGCAACTCGGGCTTTTGCGCCACGTCGATCAGCAGGCGGCCCTGCGGCGCCAGGGTGTTGAGGCTCTTGACCAGGGTGTTGGCTAGCGCATAGTTGCGGGTTTGGGCCGCCAGCTTGGCGCGCTCCCAGCGTTTTTGCTCGGTCAACTGGCCTTCGGCGGCCCAGCGTTCGAACAGGGCATCGCAGGCAGCCGGTTGCGACTTGCCGACCAGCCAGAGTTTCTCGGCGCTGGCGAAGCCTTCGGCGCGCAGGCCGTGGCTGAGCTGGTACTGGCCGTTGAGGCAGTCCAGCTCGGTGAAATTGAGCTTTGGATCGTAGTACTTGGTGAAGGTCGCCCAGTCGCCGCGCTCGGCCAGCCAGCGCAACCAGCGCAGCTTCATCCAGTTAGCCTGGGGCAGGTCGCCGTGGGCGGCGAGGAATTTCTCGATTTCGTCGTTGCTGGCAGTTTTAAGCCGGGCGGTGAGTTCGTCGTAGGCCAGGTAAGGCGTCAACGGATAATCGCGCAGGGCATCGGCGTAACGCAGGTACGGGCCCTTGTCGCCCTTGGCCAGGGCGCGTTTGGCTTCATCGTAGTATTGACGTTGCTGGGTGATGTCGGTGGCCTGGGCGACACCCACTGCCGAGGCAGTGAGAAGCAGGCTGGATACGAGGCAGAACAGGCGGCTGCGCATGAGACTTCCGGGCAGTTTGACCATGAAAAGTGACGGCGAAGCCAGCACTGTTGGAGTTGCATTGCCTTAGCTTAGCCGGTTGCAACAGGCGGATGAAAGCATTGTGCTTGTATCTGGTTGTAAAGAAGCGGCCCGTCGTCGGAAGGTACAGTAGGACGCGCTGCTTAATGTGAAGCCGGCCCAAGTCGGGTAGAATGCGCGCCCGGTTTTTGGAGAAGATCATGACCCTGCTCAAATTAAGCGATGTGTCCCTTGCGTTCGGCGCCACGCCGTTGTTGGACAAGGTGTCCTGGCAGATCGCCCGTGGTGAGCGGGTGTGCATCATCGGCCGCAACGGCACTGGCAAGTCGAGCATGCTGCGCCTGGTCAAGGGCGATCAGAAGCCTGATGAAGGCGACGTCTGGCGTGCCCCGGGCCTGAAGATCGGCGAGCTGCCGCAAGAGTTGCCGGTGGCTGACGGCCGTACCGTGTTCGACGTGGTAGCCGAAGGTCTCGATGGCGTCGGCGCCTTGCTGGCCGAATACCACCACCTGAGCCAGAACATCCATAGCGATGCCGACCTGGAAAAGCTCATGCATGTCCAGCACGACCTTGAGTCGCGCGATGGCTGGCGCCTGCAGCAACTGGTTGACAGCACCCTGAGCCGCCTGCAATTGCCGGCCGACAAGACCCTGGCCGAGCTCTCCGGTGGCTGGCGCCGCCGCGTGCTGCTGGCCCAGGCGCTGGTGTCCGAGCCTGACCTGCTGCTGCTCGACGAACCGACCAACCACCTGGACATCGGCGCCATTGCCTGGCTTGAAGATGCCCTCAGTGGTTTCGGCGGCGCCGTGCTGTTCATCACCCACGACCGTTCCTTCCTGCAGAACCTGGCCACGCGCATCCTCGAGCTGGACCGCGGCGGCCTGATCGACTGGAACGGCGACTACGCAAGCTTCCTGGTGCACAAGGAGGCGGCGCTGGCGGCCGAAGAAACCGCCAACGCCCTGTTCGACAAGAAGCTGGCCCAGGAAGAAGTGTGGATCCGCCAGGGCATCAAGGCCCGGCGTACCCGCAACGAAGGTCGCGTACGCGCCCTCAAGGCCCTGCGTGTTGAGCGCAGCGAACGCCGCGAGCGCCAGGGCAAGGCCAACATCATGCTTGATGTCGCGGAGAAATCCGGCAAGCAGGTGATGGTCCTGGAAAATGTCAGCTTCAGCCACCCCAACGGCCCGCAGCTGGTCAAGGACTTCTCCATGGTCCTGCAGCGCGAAGACCGCATCGGCCTGCTCGGCGCCAACGGCACCGGCAAGACTACGCTGCTCAAGCTGATGCTCGGCGATCTTGAGCCCACCAGCGGCAAGGTCGAGTCCGGCACCCGTCTGGAAGTGGCCTATTTCGACCAGCTGCGCCATCAGCTGGACCTGGAAAAGACCGTGATCGACAACCTCGCCGAAGGTCGCGATTTCATCGACATCGACGGCCAGAGCCGTCACGTGCTGAGCTACCTGGGCGACTTCCTGTTCAGCCCGCAGCGTGCCCGCACGCCGGTCAAGGCCTTGTCCGGTGGTGAGCGTGCGCGCCTGCTGCTGGCCAAACTGTTCAGCAAGCCGGCCAACCTGCTGGTGCTCGACGAACCGACCAACGACCTCGACGTCGAGACCCTCGAGCTGCTCGAAGAAGTGCTGTCGGCGTTCAAGGGCACCGTGCTGATGGTCAGCCACGACCGGGCCTTCCTCGATAACGTGGTCACCAGCACCCTGGTGTTCGAAGGCGAGGGCAAGGTGCGCGAATACGTCGGTGGCTACCAGGACTGGATCCGCCAGGGCGGTTCGCCGAAGCTGCTCGGCGTCACCGAAAGCAAGTCGGGCAAGTCCGAGCTCAACACGGCAGTGGTCGAGGCCGTGGCACCTGCGTCGGTAGCAGCACCAGCAGCGGTTGACGCGCCGAAGAAAAAGCTCAGCTACAAGCTGCAGCGCGAGCTCGAAGCCCTGCCGGGCCAGATCGACGCACTGGAGCAGAAGATGGCTGCGGTGCAGGAAGAAATTGCTGCCCCGGCCTTCTACCAGCGCCCGATCGAGCAGACCAGCGCCGTACTGGCAAGCCTGGAGAAGATGCAGGGCGAACTGGACGTGCTGGTCGAGCGCTGGGCTGAGCTCGACAGCTGAGGGGCAGGGCCCGGCGCTTGAAAGTGCGCCGGGTCCGCCAGAGGTTTACTCGGCTTTTTTCTGCAGGCGTACCGCCAGCACATCGCACGGTGCGCCATGCAGCACGTCATTGGCGGTCGAGCCCAGCAGCAGGGCCAGGCCGTGGCGGCCATGGCTGCCGACCACGATCAGGTCGCATTTCTGCTCCTTGGCCAACTGGTGGATTTCTTGGCGCGGCTGGCCGTAGGTCAGGTGCGAATCGCCGCGGTTGATGTCGGGGTACTTGTTGTACAGGCGCTCCATGCGCTCCTTGGCCTGGTCGAACTGCTGCTGTTGCAGCTGCGACAGGTCCATCGGCACGTCGCCGCCAAAGGCCATGGCCATGGGTTCGACGATATGCACCAGGGAAACCTTGGCGCGGGTAGGTTCAGCCAGCTTCATGGCGCGCTTGATGACCGGGTCGCATTCTTCGGTCAGGTCGACGGCAACCAGTATGTGTTCGTAGGGCATGAGAAGCTCTCCTGACAGTCGCGATAGTTAAAGTATGGTCGGTTTCAGGCTGATCGCTTCGAACCACGGCTAACCAGCTCATTTGCAAAGCTTTATGGGAACAACAGATATGACGGTCTGGGTAGTGGTGTCAATCCTTGCGCTGATTCTCAGCCCTTTGGCCTGGTTGCGTCCTTCACGCAAGCAGAGCGGCCAGATGGCCTTGCGCATGGAAGCCCGGCGCATGGGCCTGGCCATGCAACTGGCGCCCCAGGAGTGGCCACACTGGCTGCCCAAAGAGCCGCCAAGCCCCTGTGCCCAGTACCTGCGACCGCGGCGCCCGGGCCGCAGCGACAGCTGGAGCTATTGGCAGACCACCCCTGGGGTATGGCTCAACCAGTGGCGCGAGCCGTGCACCGATGCCGTGCATGCCGGTCAATTGGCACGCTTGCCAGAAAGCGTCTACAAGGTCGAGGCGGGTCCGCAGATGGTTGCCCTGTACTGGGGGGAGCGCGGTGAAACGGCTGTATTGCAGGATATTGCCGAGGTCCTCAAGGCGCTGGCCTGATCATCATCAATAAAAAGCCCGATTCACAGATCGGGCGGACAGGCCAGGCAGGCCGGCTTAAGGTTCAATCTCTCCCAGTGTAGCCATCTCGCGGCTATCTGCTGCAAATCCCAACTTTTTCCGTGTTGATCAATAGTAACGGCGTGTAAGCCGTTGAACACTATCGCGCCAGTGAATGGCTCAGCATCACCGCCACGGCGGTTTACCCGCGCTCAGCAGAAAATGACCGGAAAGTCGCGTTTTGCCGCTGCTTTTGGGTATTTGACAACGGCGATCTTTTCGTTGAATGTGTGCATACCCAAATCAAACGGGCGTATGAATTGAGCGTTTGTATTGTCAGACGGCTCTTACAGAATCCCGACTATCGCGCTGGCGGGTGTGCCTGGCGCAAGGGTTCGGCAACAACGGCCATTGGCCGGCCGGGCCTTTCACCAGCGATCGGCGTGTACAGTTCAGCTTCCATATCGTGGAGATCAGTTGATGATTTACGAAGGTAAAGCCATCACGGTTAAGGCTCTTGAAAGCGGCATCGTCGAACTGAAGTTCGACCTCAAGGGTGAGTCCGTCAACAAGTTCAACCGTCTTACCCTGAACGAATTGCGTCAGGCCGTAGACACCATCAAAGCCGACGCATCGATCAAGGGCGTGATTGTCAGCAGTGGCAAGGACGTGTTCATCGTCGGCGCGGACATCACCGAGTTTGTCGACAACTTCAAGCTGCCCGAGGCCGAACTGGTCGCCGGCAACCTGGAAGCCAACCGGATTTTCAGCGATTTCGAAGACCTGGCCGTGCCGACCGTTGCCGCGATCAATGGCATCGCCCTGGGCGGCGGCCTGGAAATGTGCCTGGCGGCGGACTACCGCGTCATGGCCAGCAGCGCCAAGATCGGCCTGCCGGAAGTCAAACTGGGCATCTACCCGGGCTTCGGCGGTACCGTGCGCCTGCCGCGCATCATCGGTGCCGACAACGCCATCGAGTGGATTGCCGCCGGCAAGGAAAACCGTGCTGAAGACGCGCTGAAGGTCGGCGCCGTCGATGCCGTGGTGGTTCCCGAGCTGCTGCAGGCTGCGGCCCTGGACCTGATCAAGCGCGCCATCAGCGGCGAGCTCGACCACAAGGCCAAGCGCCAGCCGAAACTGGAAAAACTCAAGCTCAACGCCATCGAGCAGATGATGTCGTTCGAAACCGCCAAGGGTTTCGTCGCCGGTCAAGCTGGCCCGAACTACCCGGCGCCGGTCGAAGCGATCAAGAGCATCCAGAAGGCCGCCAACTTCGGTCGTGACAAGGCCCTGGAAGTCGAAGCCGCAGGTTTCGTCAAACTGGCCAAGACCTCGGTTGCCGAGAGCCTGATCGGCCTGTTCCTCAACGACCAGGAGCTCAAGCGCAAAGCCAAGGCCCACGACGAAATCGCTCACGACGTGAAGCAGGCCGCCGTACTCGGCGCCGGCATCATGGGCGGCGGCATCGCCTACCAGTCGGCGGTCAAGGGCACCCCGATCCTGATGAAGGACATCAACGAAGCCGCCATTCAGCTGGGCTTGAACGAAGCCTCCAAGCTGCTCGGCAAGCGCGTTGAAAAAGGCCGCCTGACCCCGGCGAAAATGGCCGAAGCGCTGAACGCGATTCGCCCGACCCTGTCCTACGGCGACTTCGGCAACGTCGACATCGTCGTCGAAGCTGTGGTCGAGAACCCCAAGGTCAAGCAGGCCGTACTGGCTGAAGTGGAAGGCCAGGTCAAGGAAGACGCGATCCTTGCGTCCAACACCTCGACCATCTCCATCAACCTGCTGGCCAAGGCCCTCAAGCGTCCGGAAAACTTCGTCGGCATGCACTTCTTCAACCCGGTGCACATGATGCCGCTGGTCGAAGTCATCCGTGGCGAGAAGTCCAGCGAAGTGGCCGTTGCCACCACCGTGGCCTACGCCAAGAAGATGGGCAAGAACCCGATCGTGGTCAACGACTGCCCGGGCTTCTTGGTCAACCGCGTCCTGTTCCCGTACTTTGGCGGCTTCGCCAAGCTGGTCAGCGCCGGTGTCGACTTCGTGCGCATCGACAAGATCATGGAAAAATTCGGCTGGCCGATGGGCCCGGCCTACCTGATGGACGTGGTCGGCATCGACACCGGCCACCACGGCCGTGACGTCATGGCCGAGGGCTTCCCGGACCGCATGAAGGACGACCGTCGTTCGGCCGTCGATGTGCTCTACGAAGCCAAGCGCCTGGGCCAGAAGAACGGCAAGGGCTTCTACGCCTACGAGACCGACAAGCGCGGCAAGCCGAAGAAGGTCGCTGACGCGGCAGTCCTCGAAGTGCTCAAGCCGATCGTCTACGAGCAGCGTGAAGTCAGCGACGAAGACATCATCAACTGGATGATGATCCCGCTGTGCCTGGAAACCGTTCGCTGCCTGGAAGACGGCATCGTCGACACCGCGGCCGAGGCCGACATGGGCCTGGTCTACGGTATCGGTTTCCCTCCCTTCCGTGGCGGCGCGCTGCGTTACATCGACTCGATCGGTGTAGCCGAATTCGTTGCCCTGGCCGACAAATACGCCGATCTGGGTCCGCTGTATCACCCCACCGCGAAGCTGCGTGAAATGGCCAAGAACGGCCAGAGCTTCTTCGGTTAAGCGCCCAACGATATAGAGCGAGAGTGAATATATGAGCCTGAATCCAAGAGACGTGGTGATTGTCGACTTCGGTCGCACCCCGATGGGCCGCTCCAAGGGTGGCATGCATCGCAATACCCGCGCCGAAGACATGTCCGCGCACCTGATCAGCAAAGTGCTGGAGCGCAACACCAAGGTCGATCCGAGCGAAGTCGAAGACGTCATCTGGGGCTGCGTCAACCAGACCCTGGAGCAGGGCTGGAACATCGCCCGCATGGCCTCCCTGATGACCCAGATCCCGCACACCGCTGCCGGCCAGACCGTCAGCCGCCTGTGCGGCTCGTCGATGAGCGCGCTGCACACCGCCGCCCAGGCGATCATGACCGGCAACGGTGATGTCTTCGTCGTCGGTGGTGTCGAGCACATGGGCCACGTCAGCATGATGCACGGCGTCGACCCGAACCCGCACATGTCGCTGTACGCCGCCAAGGCCTCGGGCATGATGGGCCTGACCGCCGAAATGCTCGGCAAGATGCACGGCATCAGCCGTGAGCAGCAGGACCTGTTCGGCCTGCGTTCGCACCAGCTCGCCCACAAGGCGACGGTCGAAGGCAAGTTCAAGGATGAGATCATCCCGATGCAGGGTTACGACGAGAACGGCTTCCTCAAGGTCTTCGACTACGACGAAACCATTCGCCCGGACACCACCCTGGAAAGCCTGGCGGCCCTCAAGCCGGCTTTCAACCCCAAAGGTGGTACCGTGACTGCCGGTACTTCGTCGCAGATCACCGACGGTGCCTCGTGCATGATCGTCATGTCGGCCCAGCGTGCCCAGGACCTCGGTATCCAGCCTCTGGCGGTGATCCGTTCCATGGCCGTGGCCGGTGTCGACCCGGCAATCATGGGCTACGGTCCGGTTCCGGCAACCCAGAAAGCGCTCAAGCGCGCGGGCCTGTCGATCGCCGATATCGACTTCTTCGAGCTCAACGAAGCCTTCGCCGCACAGGCCCTGCCAGTGCTGAAGGATCTGAAAGTGCTCGACAAGATGGATGAGAAGGTTAACCTGCACGGCGGCGCCATCGCCCTGGGCCATCCTTTCGGTTGCTCCGGTGCGCGGATTTCCGGCACTCTGCTCAACGTCATGAAGCAGAATGGCGGGACCTTCGGCGTTTCGACCATGTGCGTCGGCCTGGGCCAAGGCATCACCACCGTCTTCGAACGCGTTTAACGCTTCGCTGGACGGAAACCGGGGCCTGGTGCCCCGGTTTTTGTTTTTGCAGCAAATTTTTTTCAAGAGGGTGAGCAACATGCAGATACAACCAGGCGTATACCGGCATTACAAGGGGCCTGAGTATCGTGTGTTCGGCACCGCGCGCCATTCCGAAACCGAGGAGTGGGTGGTGTTCTACCAAGCCCTGTACGGCGAATTCGGCCTGTGGGTGCGACCGCTTTCGATGTTTCTGGAGTCGGTCGAGGTTGACGGCGAGCAAGTGCCGCGCTTTGCTTTGGTCAAGGCTGAAACCGAGCTGTTTTCCCGCTCCGATGCCGAGGGTGGCTAAAGCCCCGCGCTTGACCTCACTCTGTTGCCACTATATATAGCGGTGCCGCGTCAGGTACCTGCCGTGTTTTTATTTTCAGTATTCAGGAATTTTCCGATCCATGGGCAAATCGCTGGTCATTGTGGAATCCCCGGCTAAGGCCAAGACCATCAACAAGTACCTGGGCAGCCAGTACGTGGTGAAGTCGAGTATCGGCCATATCCGAGACCTGCCCACCAGCGGTTCGGCCAGCGCCAGCAAGGAGCCTGCCGCCAAGCGCGGCAAGGCCGCCGCGGGCGAAGCGCCGGCCCTGTCGCCGAAAGAGAAGGCGCGCAAGCAGCTGGTTGCGCGCATGGGCGTCGACCCTGACCACGGCTGGAAGGCCAAGTACGAGATTCTCCCGGGCAAGGAGAAGGTCATCGACGAGCTGCGTCGCCTGGCCAAGGATGCCGACACCATCTATCTCGCAACCGACTTGGATCGCGAGGGGGAAGCCATCGCCTGGCACCTGCGCGAAGCCATCGGCGGGGACGACAGCCGCTACAAGCGCGTGGTGTTCAACGAAATCACCAAGAAAGCCATCCAGGAGGCGTTCTCGCAGCCTGGCGAGCTGGATATCGACCGGGTCAACGCCCAGCAGGCGCGGCGCTTCCTCGACCGCGTGGTGGGCTACATGGTTTCGCCACTGCTGTGGGCCAAGATCGCCCGCGGCCTGTCTGCCGGCCGGGTGCAATCGGTGGCGGTGAAACTGGTGGTCGAGCGCGAGCGCGAAATCCGCGCCTTCATCCCTGAAGAATACTGGGAAGTGCACGCCGACCTGGGTACCGCCAAGGACGCCAAGGTGCGTTTCGAAGTGGCCCGCGAGAACGGCGAAGCCTTCAAGCCGCTGAACGAAGCCCAGGCCATGGCAGCGCTTGCGCAGCTCAAGTCGTCCAGCTACACCGTGGCCAAGCGTGAAGACCGCCCGACCAGCAGCAAGCCGTCGGCGCCGTTCATCACCTCGACCCTGCAGCAGGCCGCGAGCAACCGTCTGGGCTTCGGCGTGAAGAAAACCATGATGATGGCCCAGCGTCTGTACGAAGCCGGCTACATCACCTACATGCGTACCGACTCGACCAACCTTTCGGTCGATGCGGTGGAAATGGCCCGCAGCTACATCGAAAGCGAGTTCGGCAAGAAGTACCTGCCCGAAGCGCCGATCGTCTACGGCAGCAAAGAGGGTGCCCAGGAGGCGCACGAAGCGATTCGTCCGTCCGACGTTAACACCCATCCGACCAAGCTCAGCGGCATGGAGCGTGACGCCGAGCGTCTGTACGAGCTGATCTGGCGCCAGTTCCTGGCCTGCCAGATGCCGCCTGCGCAGTACCTGTCGACCACCGTCAGCGTCACCGCCGGCAACTTCGAACTGCGCGCCAAGGGCCGTATCCTCAAGTTCGACGGCTACACCCGGGTACTGCCGCAGCAGAGCAAGCCGGGCGATGACGATGTGCTGCCGGAAATGAACCAGGGCGAAGTGCTCAAGCTGATCCAGCTCGACCCGAGCCAGCACTTCACCAAGCCGCCGGCGCGCTACTCCGAAGCCAGCCTGGTCAAGGAGATGGAAAAACGCGGTATCGGTCGTCCTTCGACCTACGCGGCGATCATCTCGACCATCCAGGATCGCGGTTACGTGACCCTGCACAACCGCCGCTTCTACTCCGAGAAGATGGGCGACATCGTCACCGAGCGCCTGTCCGAGAGCTTCTCCAACCTCATGGACTACGGCTTTACCGCCGGCATGGAAGAGAACCTCGATGATGTGGCCCAGGGCGAGCGCGACTGGAAAAACGTGCTCGACGAGTTCTACGGCGACTTCAGCAACAAGCTCAAGCTGGCCGAGGACGGCGAGAAGGGCATGCGTGCCAACCAGCCGACCCTGACCAACATTGCCTGCAAGGAATGTGGCCGGCCAATGATGATCCGCACCGCCTCCACCGGCGTGTTCCTCGGCTGCTCGGGCTACAGCCTGCCACCGAAAGAGCGCTGCAAGGCCACCGTCAACCTGGTCCCTGGCGATGAGATCGCCGCCGATGACGAGGGTGAATCGGAGTCGCGCGTGCTGCTCAACAAGCACCGCTGCCCGATCTGCTCGACTGCCATGGATGCCTACCTGCTCGATGAGAAGCGCAAGCTGCACATCTGCGGTAACAACCCGGATTGCACCGGCTACGAAATCGAAGAAGGCAACTACCGCATCAAGGGCTACGAAGGGCCGAGCCTTGAGTGCGACAAGTGCGGCAGCGAGATGCAGCTCAAGACCGGCCGTTTCGGCAAGTTCTTCGGTTGCACCAACGCCGAATGCAAGAACACCCGCAAGCTGCTCAAGAGCGGCGAGGCGGCGCCGCCGAAGATGGACGCGGTGAAGATGCCGGAGCTCAAGTGCGAGAAGGTCAACGACACCTACGTGCTGCGTGACGGCGCTTCGGGGTTGTTCCTGGCTGCCAGCCAGTTCCCGAAAAACCGCGAGACCCGCGCACCGCTGGTGATCGAAATCATCCCGCACAAGGACGAGATCGATCCGAAGTACCACTTCCTCTGCGAAGCGCCGAAGAAGGACCCGGACGGTCGCCCGGCAGTCATTCGCTACAGCCGCAAGACCAAGGAGCAGTACGTGCAGACCGAGGTTGACGGCAAGCCGACTGGCTGGCGTGCGTTCTACGACGGCAATGCCTGGAAGGTCGAAGACAAGCGCTGATCGCCAGGTCAGGTAAAAATCGCGGGGCAAGCCCGCTCCTACAGTCTGTAGGAGCGGGCTTGCCCCGCGATGCTTTTCAGGCCTGCACTAGTGTAGATTGATAGACCGCCTTGCAGCCTTTCGGAGGGCACCCAGATGGCCCAGGAACTCTACACCCGCACCAACCAGAAGATTTACTTCGCAGGCCTGGCCCTCGAAGCCCTTGGCAAGGCGCAGGAGAGCCGGGCCATGAACGCCCAGGCGCTGATCCAGGCCGAGCGCGAATCGGCGCTGTTCCACCTGTACGGCGCGTTGCTGGGCTTGTGTCACGAGATTGCCGGGTTCTATCGTTTGCCCCAGGCCGGCGCACCCCGCGCCGAGCTGCTGCTGACCCGTGAAGTGCTTGAGGCCATTGCCATTCCAGAGATGGCCGAACTGGTCGAGCTGGCTGAAAAGCGCGAAACCTGGCTGGCGCAACTGCTTGACGCTTATGCCGATTTGTTCCGACCGCCGGTCGCGAAAAAAGCAGCAAAAACCGACGTCACCCAGCCGCTGATCCAGGCGGTGAGCCTCGACGAACCCGAGGCGCCAGCGCTGTCGCGCGAAGAGCTGGAAAGCTGGCGGCAGAATCTCAAGCGCCTTACGGTTCGTTTTCGCGAGGGTTTGAGTGAGTGCTGATTGGGGCAACGGCTGGTACAATGCCGGCCTTTCGTGGAGAACAGCCCCTTATGCCAACGTCCTTTCTAGAAATTGTCGAGTTGCCTGATGGCCGGATCGAGCTGCGCCGTGCCGAGGACGAGGGTTCGTTGGTAACCCTGGATTTCTCCGAGGACGCCAAAGCCTTTTTGCAGGGTCAACACGTCGAAGTGGCCAAGGCCATGCTCAGTGTTGGCGTGCAGATGGCTGGCAAGCTGGTGGAAGGCGAGATCGAGCGCGACGACGGGCCGCGGGTTCTGCACTGATCGCCTGCATGGCTTCCTCGTCCTGAGGAAGCCTGGCGAAATCAACATTTGAAACAGACCTGAATATCAGCCGAGGCGGATGTTCAGGCTTTGTGCGTCTCCTGCACGGGCGGCATTGCTCAGTTGCTGACGGGCGCTGCTGCTGACGGTATTGAGCCAGCTAACCACAGTGTGGCTACGGCCCAGGCGCAGGGCTTCGCAGGCCAGTTGCAAGGCGCTCTGGTTGCCGCGCGGTTGCAGCAGCAGGATGCGCTCGCGGTTCAGCCCGGCCTCGCGCAGCCAGGCCTGAGTCAGGCTGGCGGGCGGAGCGATCAGGGTCAGCCAGCGGGCGTCATGTTCTTCGCTCAACTCGCTCAGTTCACGCAGCATCGGTGCCAGCAGGCTCTGGCAGCTACCCAGTGCGCCACGCAAGGACAGCTCGCTGAAAACCTGGGCCGCGCCGGGGTGGGGTGCAGGCCTGGTGTTTTTCAGTCCGGGCAGTACCGGCTGGGCCAGGAATGCTTCGAACAGTGGCAATTGTGCTTGCAGCGGTACGTTCTGTGACGCAGGGGGGAACTGCATGATGCCTCCTTTACCGGCGTATGACGCCGACACTCAAGCCCTCGATCACCAGTTCCTGGTCTTTCAGGTTGACTTCGATAGGGGCGAATTCGGGGTTCTCGGCAATCAGCCAGACCTTGCTGCCTTCGCGCTTGAAGCGCTTGACCGTGACTTCATCGCCGATGCGGGCGACGACGATCTGGCCGTTACGGGCTTCGCGGCAGGTGTGTACCGCCAGCAGGTCGCCGTCGACGATGCCGACATCCTTCATGCTCATGCCGTGAACGCGCAGCAGGTAGTCGGCACGCGGATGGAAGAACCCCGGGTTGATGTTGCAGGACTCCTCGATGTGTTGCTGGGCGAGGATCGGCGCACCGGCTGCTACGCGGCCGATGATCGGCAGGCCGCTGTCGTCGGGCTTGGCTTCGAAGCCCGGGATGCGAATGCCCCGTGACGCCCCGGGGGTCATTTCGATCGCACCCTTGCGGGCCAGGGCCTTGAGGTGCTCCTCGGCGGCGTTGGGCGATTTGAAGCCCAGCTCCTGGGCGATCTCTGCGCGGGTCGGCGGGAAGCCGTTGTCTTCCAGGCAGCGTTTGATAAAAGCCAGAATCTCAGCTTGGCGTGGCGTCAGTTTTAGCATGTCGATCGCTCTGTCTTTTTATACAGTGACTGGGATTATATACAGTGGGTGGCAAGCTGCAAGCGCCAAGCTTCAAGAAACGGCACAGGGGCGTTCTTGCAGCTTGCAGCTTGTGGCTTGCAGCTATGGTTTAATACGTGACCATATGGCCGCAAAACGGCTGCGCGGACTTGACAAATCACCACTTTGAAACGTATGTTTCAAACAAGTGTTTGTCAGGCGGAGAAGTCATGGCCCAGTCGGAAACCGTAGAGCGCATTCTCGATGCTGCCGAGCAGCTGTTCGCGGAAAAAGGTTTTGCCGAAACCTCATTACGGCTGATCACCAGCAAGGCCGGCGTCAACCTGGCGGCGGTGAACTACCATTTCGGTTCGAAGAAGGCCCTGATCCAGGCGGTTTTCTCGCGTTTCCTCGGGCCGTTCTGCGCAAGCCTTGAGCGCGAGCTGGAGCGTCGCCAGGCTCGCCCCGAGCAAAAGCCCACCCTTGAAGAGCTGCTGGAGATGCTGGTCGAACAGGCCCTGGTGGTACAGCCACGCAGTGGCAACGACCTGTCGATCTTCATGCGCCTGCTGGGCCTGGCCTTCAGCCAGAGCCAGGGTCACCTGCGCCGCTACCTTGAAGACATGTACGGCAAGGTATTCCGCCGCTACATGCTGCTGGTCAACGAAGCCGCGCCGCGCATTCCGCCAATCGAGCTGTTCTGGCGCGTGCACTTCATGCTCGGCGCTGCGGCGTTCAGCATGTCCGGGATCAAGGCCCTGCGCGCCATTGCCGAAACCGATTTCGGCATCAATACCTCGATCGAGCAGGTCATGCGCCTGATGGTGCCGTTCCTGGCCGCCGGCATGCGCGCCGACAGCGGCGTCACCGACGAGGCCATGGCTGCCGCGCAGCTGCGCCCGCGCAGCAAGTCCTCCAGCGCTCCGGTCGCCGCCAAGGTCTGATGCCACGGCTGGGCGCGGCGGGCCGCATCGGCTAAGCTAGCGCCCCATGGCCAGTCTCGATTTCCTGCATATTTCCCTTGCTGATCAATGCCTCTATGGGTTCGCCCAGGGGCAGTTGCGCCTGCGCCTCGAGATCTCCACCGCGCGCAATGGCGCGGGCGAGCTCAATGGTTCAGGTTGCACGCCGCGAGGGCGCCACCAGGTGCGTGCCAAGATCGGCGCCGGCCTGCCGCAAGGCGCGGTGCTGCGCGGGCGGCGCTGGACTGGCGAGACCTGGTCGGCCGAGCTGCATGAACAATTTCCCGGTCGCGACTGGATCCTTACGCGCATTCTCTGGCTCAGCGGTTGCGAGCCGGGCGTCAATCGCCTGGGGTCGGTCGACACCTTTCGTCGTTACATCTACCTGCATGGCACGCCCGATAGCGAACCTATGGGTGTGCCGTTGTCCCATGGCTGCGTGCGCTTGCGCAACGCCGACCTGCTGAGCCTGTTCGACCAGGTGCCGGTGCATTGCCCGGTGCAGATCGACGAAGCCGCGTGCCCCCAATGGGCTCACATCAGCGTCAACTGAAGGATCAATTATGAGTGCCAGCCTGCAAGGCTCCCTGATGGTCGACATCGCCGGTACCTGGCTGACCGCCGAGGACCGCCAGCTTTTGCGCCAGCCCGAAGTGGCCGGCCTGATCATCTTTGCCCGCAACATTGAAAGCCCGCGCCAGGTGCGTGAGCTGTGTGCCTCGATTCGCGCCATTCGCCCGGAGCTGATCCTGGCGGTGGACCAGGAGGGCGGTCGGGTCCAGCGCCTGCGCCAGGGCTTTGTGCGCCTGCCGGCGATGCGCGCGATTGCCGACAACGACAACGTAGACTATTTGGCCGAACAGTGCGGTTGGCTGATGGCCACCGAGGTGCTGGCAGTGGGCCTGGACCTGAGCTTTGCGCCGGTGCTGGACCTCGATCACCAGCGCAGCGCGGTGGTCGGCAGCCGTGCCTTTGAAGGCGATCCACAGCGCGCCACGTTGCTTGCCGGTGCTTTTATCCGCGGCATGAACGCTGCGGGCATGGCCGCTTGCGGCAAGCATTTCCCCGGTCATGGCTGGGCCGAGGCCGATTCCCATGTGGCGATCCCTACCGACGAGCGCAGCCTGGAGCAGATCCGCGCAGCCGACCTGGTGCCGTTCACCCGCTTGAGCGGACAAATGGCGGCAGTAATGCCGGCCCATGTGATCTACCCGCAGGTCGACAACCAGCCGGCCGGTTTCTCCCGCCGCTGGTTGCAGGACATCCTGCGTGGCGAGCTGGGTTTCAACGGGGTGATCTTCAGTGATGACCTGTCCATGGCTGGCGCCCACGTGGTCGGCGATGCGGCCAGCCGCATCGAAGCGGCGCTGAGTGCCGGCTGCGACATGGGCCTGGTGTGCAATGACCGTGCGGCGGCGGAACTTGCCCTGAGCGCGGCCCAGCGCCTGAAGGTCAAGCCTTCGCCGCGGATTGCGCAGATGCGTGGGCAGGGCTTTGCCCGTACCGACTACCGTCAGCAGCCGCGCTGGCTGGAGGCCCTGGGGGCGCTCAAGGAAGCGCAACTGGTCGATTGATGGCAATCGCGGGTCAAGTCGGATCGCCGTACCGCCGCTCCCACAGGGTGGGAGCGGGCTTGACCCGCGATGAATTCAACCGGATCTTGTGCCGTGCCGCTTCCCCGGCAACGGCGCAAACAGCGCATCGATATCCTCCGCCGCCAAACGCCAGTCCCCCGCCTGGCGCCCATCCAGCACACCCGCCGCCAACGCCGATTTCTCCAGTTGCAACTGCTGGATCTTTTCTTCCACCGTGCCCCGGGTAATCAGCTTGTAGACGAACACCGGCTTCTCCTGGCCGATGCGATAGGCACGGTCGGTGGCCTGGTTTTCCGCGGCCGGGTTCCACCACGGATCGTAGTGGATCACGGTGTCGGCCGCGGTCAGGTTCAAGCCCACACCACCGGCCTTGAGGCTGATCAGGAAGATCTGCAATTGCCCGCTCTGGAAGTCCTGCACCGGCGAGCGGCGATCGCGGGTCTCGCCGGTCAGCAGGGCATAGGCGATACCGCGGTGCTGCAGTTCGGCCTCGATCAGCCGCAGCATGCTGGTGAACTGCGAGAACAGCAGGACGCGTCGCCCTTCGGCCAGCAGTTCTTCGAGCATTTCCATCAGGCTGGTGAGTTTGCCGGAGTGGGCGCCGCGCGCGGTCGAGGCTTCGCTGTTGATCAGGCGTAAATCGCAGCACACCTGGCGCAGCTTTAGCAGCGCTTCGAGAATGATGATCTGGCTGCGCGCCACGCCCTTGCGGGTGATTTCGGCGCGCACTTTCTGGTCCATGGCCAGGCGCATGGTTTCGTACACGTCACGCTGGGCATCGCTTAGCTCGACCCAGTGGATCATTTCGGTCTTGGCCGGCAGTTCGGTGGCCACCTGCTCCTTGGTGCGCCTGAGCAGGAAGGGCTTGATTCGCGCATTCAGGTACTGCAGGCGTTCATCGTTGCCCTGGCGCTCTATCGGCACGCGGTAGTCGCGATTGAAGGCCTTGGCATCGCCCAGCCAGCCAGGCAGCAGGAAGTGAAACAGCGACCACAGCTCGCCCAGGTGGTTTTCCAGCGGCGTGCCGCTCAGGCACAGGCGCTGGCGTGCGTCGAGCTGGCGCGCCGCCTGGGCCGCCTTGCTGTTCGGGCTCTTGATGTACTGCGCCTCGTCGAGGATCAGCACATCCAGCATCAGGCCCTTGAAGTGCTCCAGGTCCTTGGGCAGCAGGGCGTAGGTGGTCAGCAGCAGGTCGTAGTCCTGCAGGTTGTCGAAATGCTTGCGCCGGCCAATGCCCTGCAGGGCCAGTACGCGCAAGCCAGGGGCGAAGCGCGCAGCTTCGTCCTGCCAGTTGGGGATCAGGCTGGTAGGCATCACCACCATCGCCGGGCGGGTCAGGCGTCCGGCGTTCTTTTCGCAGAGCAGGTGGGCGAGGGTCTGCAGGGTTTTGCCCAAGCCCATGTCGTCGGCGAGGATACCGCCAACCTGCAGCTCGCGCAGGGCCTGCATCCAGCTCAGGCCTTCGAGCTGATAGGGGCGCAGGGTTGCGTTCAGGCCATCCGGGGTTTGTGCCGGCTGCAAGCGAATATCGCGCAGCCGTTCGCCCAGGCTGCGCACCTGTTCGCCACCTTGCCAGCTCAACGGCAGGTCTTCCAGGTCGTTGAGGCGGGTGGCGTCCAGGGTTGGCAGGCGCACGCTGGTTTCGCCGGGTTCGCGCAGGTAAAAGTCACCCAGGGTGGCCAGCACCGGCTTGAGGCGGCCGTAGGGCAAGGCCACTTGCAGATTGCGCCGTGCTTCACCGGCGGGGGCGGGGATCTGCACCAGCAACTGCTCGTCGTCGCGACGCTTGTGCAGTTGCGCCGGGTTAAGCAGCTCCGGGTGGCTGCGTAGCACATTGAGCAGAATCGGCAACAGGCTCAGGCGCTGGCCATTGACCTCGATACCCAGCTCCAGGTCGAACCAGTCGCGGCCGCTGGCTTCGTCGATGTGCGCATACCAGTCGTCAACCTCGGCGAGGTTGAAGGCGAAGTCCTCGGTGTACTCGATCTCCCAGCCTTGCTCGCGCAGGCTGGGCAGATCGTTGAGCATGAAACGCAGCCAGGCCGCTTCGGAAGCCAGCTCCAGCAGGTCGCCGGCACTCTCCGGCAAGGCTTTGCTTTGCCGGGTGGCCACCTTGAAGCCCAGGCGTTGAAGGGTTTGGCGGATCTGACTTTCGGCTTCGGCGTGGCGCTGTATGCGTTGGCTGCTGACGTCCAGGCGGCCGGCTTCCTTGCCTTGCCTGCCGCTGGCACGAATGCCGTCATAGTTGAACGACAGCGCCGCCCGGTGCTGGTGCTGGCGCTGCATCCGGCCGGTTTGTGGCACGTAGGCGCTGAACTCGTGGCTGCCCAGGATCAGGTGAGGTGTGGGGGCAAGACCATCGTTAGGCATCGGGTTACTGCTCCATCATCTCCGCAGGCGCAGCGGGGGCGCTGACTGGGCGGTGGGTAGTAACTTTCAGCAGCACGGCCAGGTGTCCGCCATCGAGGAAGGTCAACTCGCCATTTTTCATGTTGCTGTTGCTCTGCTTGAATGCTTCGCTCTGCAGCACGCTGCCGTTGCCGTCGAACTGGTTGACCCAGAAGTTGGCTTCTGCGGCGATGAAGCGCTCTTCCTTGATGCTCAGGTTGCCGGCGATGGGGAACTGGCCGAAGTGTTCTTCGCCGTCGCTGATCGCCACTGTGCCTGCGTCCTGTTTCCAGGCCTTGTGCAGCAGCACGGTGTACTGCGGGTCGGCGGCAAGCTTGGCTGCTTCGTCATTGAGCGCCGGTTGGCGCAGGTCACCTTCCTGGATGGCCTGGGCGCCGTTGCGCCAGTCTTCCGGAGCCGACTTGATGGTGATCGCCGGCACGGCGTTTTGCCGTACCAGGATCATTTCGACCTGAAAAGTGCCATCGGCAAAGGCTGCCGGGGCGATCAGCGCCAGCAGCAGGGTCAGGCTACGCATTACACGCATGGAACTTCCTTCACGCAGATTGTGGGGTCAGGCGCTCGAACAGCGCCTCAAGGTTGTTGAAGCGTTCTTCCGGACGCTCCATCGGCACCAGGAATTTGAACTGGGTGGCGCCTTCGAACTTGTAGCGTTTTGGCTGGCTCTGGATCAGCTTGATCAGCACCAGCGGATCGACCGGGGTTTCCGATTCGAACTCGATCTTGCCGCCATTGGGCCCGGCATCGACTTTCTTGATCCCGAGTTTTTCCGCCTGCAGCTTGAGCAGGGTCAGGCGCACCAGGTTCTTGGTCGGCTCCGGCAGCAGGCCGAAGCGGTCGATCATCTCCACTTGCAGGTCCTTGAGGCCGTCTTCATCCACCGCCGAGGCGATGCGCTTATAGAGGATCAGCCGCGCGTGGACATCCGGCAGGTAGTCCTCGGGAATCAGCGCCGGCAGGCGCAGGTTGATTTCCGGGCCGCCGCCCAGCGGCTGGTCGAGGTTCGGCTGGGCGCCCTTGCGGATGGCCTTGACCGCGCGCTCGAGCATTTCCATGTACAGGGTGAAGCCGACTGCCTGGATCTGCCCGCTCTGGCCTTCGCCGAGCAGCTCGCCGGCGCCGCGGATTTCCAGGTCGTTGGTAGCCAGGACGAAACCTGCGCCCAGGTCCTGGGTGTTGGCGATGGCTTCCAGGCGCTTCTCGGCGTCCGGAGTGATCTGCTGGCGCGGCGGGGTGAGCAGGTAGGCGTAGGCCTGGTGGTGGCTGCGCCCGACCCGGCCGCGCAACTGGTGCAACTGGGCCAGGCCGAACTTGTCGGCGCGCTCGATGATGATGGTGTTGGCGCTCGGCACGTCGATGCCGGTCTCGATGATGGTCGAGGCGATCAGCACGTTGAAGCGCTTGTGGTAGAAGTCGCTCATCACCTGTTCGAGTTCGCGTTCGCGCATTTGCCCGTGGCCGATGCCGATGCGGGCCTCCGGCACCAGTTCGGCGAGGTCGGCGGCGCATTTTTCGATGCTCTTCACATCGTTGTGCAGGTAGTACACCTGGCCACCGCGCAGCAGTTCACGCAGCAACGCCTCTTTGACCGTGCTCTTGTTCTGCTCCATGACGAAGGTGCGTACCGACAGCCGGCGTGCCGGCGGCGTGGCGATGATCGACAGGTCGCGCATGCCGGCCACGGCCATGTTCAGGGTGCGCGGGATTGGCGTGGCGGTCAGGGTGAGGATGTCCACCTCGCTGCGCAGGGCCTTGAGCTGTTCTTTCTGGCGCACACCGAAGCGGTGTTCTTCGTCGATGATCACCAGGCCCAGGTCTTTGATCTTGACGTCGTCCTGCAACAGCTTGTGGGTGCCAATGACGATGTCGATCTTGCCTTCGGCCAGGTCCGCCACCGCGGCAGCGACTTCCTTGGGCGACTTGAAGCGGCTCATCACTTCAACCGTTACCGGCCAGTCGGCAAAGCGGTCGCGAAAACTGTTGTAGTGCTGCTGGGCGAGCAGGGTGGTGGGCACCAGGATCGCCACCTGGCGACCGCCATGCACGGCAATGAAGGCTGCGCGCATGGCCACTTCGGTCTTGCCGAAGCCGACGTCGCCGCACACCAGGCGGTCCATCGGCTTGGCCGCGAGCATGTCCTCGCGCACCGCCTCGATAGCGCTCTGCTGGTCGGGGGTTTCCTCGAAGGGGAAGCCTGCGCTGAAGGTGGCGTAGTCCACCGACGGGTCGGCGAAGGCATAGCCCTTGCGCGCGGCGCGGCGGGCATAGATGTCGAGCAGTTCGGCGGCCACGTCGCGCACCTGTTCGGCAGCCTTGCGCTTGGCTTTCTGCCAGGCTTCGGAGCCGAGCCGGTGCAGCGGCGCCAGGGCGTCGTCGCTGCCGGTGTAGCGGGCGATCAGGTGCAGGTTGGCTACCGGCACATAGAGCTTGGCGCCCTCGGCGTATTCGAGGGTGAGGAACTCGGCGGCCTGGTTGTCGATTTCCAGGGTCGCCAGGCCCAGGTAGCGGCCCACGCCATGGTCGATATGCACCACCGGCGCGCCTTCGCGCAGCTCGGTGAGGTTTTTGATCACCGCATCGTTGTTGGCGTCGCTGCGCTTGTCGCGGCGCCGGCGCTGCATCACCCGCTGGCCGAACAGCGGGCTCTCGGCGACCAGGGCAATGGCCGGGTCGTCCAGCAGCAGGCCTTCGTCCAGCGGGGCGATGGTGATCGCCAGGCGCGCCTTGCCAGCGACGAAAGCGCTCCAGCTGTCGACGGTCTGCGGGCGCAGCTTCAGGCGTTCGAGCAGTTCCAGCAATACTTCGCGGCGCCCCGCCGATTCGGCAGTGAACAGCACGCGGCCAGGGAACGTCTCGAGAAACCCCGACAGCGCCGCCAATGGCTGGTTGGCCTTGGCTTCGATGGCAAGGTTGGGCAGGACCTGGGCCGGGAAGCGTTCGCGGCCGACCCCGCTGTCGAGGTCATCCTGGCTGACCACCACCCGCGGCCAGCTTTTGAGCCGGGCGAAGCAGTCTTCCACCGGCATGAACAGCTCGGCCGGCGGCAGCAGCGGCCGCGCCGGGTCGATGCGGCGCTCCTCATAACGGTTGCGTACATCGCTCCAGAAGTGTTCGGCGGCCTGCTCGACACCGGGCAGGGAGAACACCTGGGTGTCCTGGGGCAGGTAGTCGAACAGGGTCGAGGTGTCGTCGAAGAACAGCGGCAGGTAGTACTCGATACCGGCCGGGGTGATGCCGCTGGAAAGGTCCTGGAAGATCGGGCAGCGGCGAAAATCAACGTCGAAACGCTCGCGAAAGCGCGCCTTGAAACGCGTCACCGCATCTTTTTGCAGCGGGAACTCGCGGGCCGGCAGCAGCCGCACCGACTCGACCTTGTCGATCGAGCGCTGGGTTTCCGGGTCGAAGGTGCGCAAGGTCTCGATTTCGTCATCGAACAGGTCGATGCGGTACGGCAGCTTGCTGCCCATCGGGAACAGGTCGATCAAGGCGCCGCGCACGGCAAATTCGCCGTGCTCGTAGACCGTGTCGACACAGCGGTAGCCGCTGGCTTCAAGACGCGTGCGCATCTGCTCGACATCGAGCTTCTGGCCGATGTCCAGCACCAGGCTGCTGCCGAGCAAGAAGCGCGTCGGCGCCAGGCGGTGCAGGGCGGTGGTGATCGGCACCACGAGAATGCCGTGATCGAGCTCCGGCAGCCGGTACAGGCTGGAGATGCGTTGGGAGATGATGTCCTGGTGCGGCGAGAACAGGTCGTAGGGCAGGGTTTCCCAGTCGGGGAACGGCAGCACCGGCAGCTCGGGCGCAAAAAAGCGCAGCTCCTGCTCGAGGCGGTCAGCGCTCTGGCTGTCGGCGGTCAGCAGCAGGGTGAAGCGTTTGGCGGCGCTGGCCGCTTCGGCAATGGCCAGGCTCAGGGCGGCGCCCGGCAGGTTGCCCCAGGTTTGTTTGCCGGCAGTGGCCGGCAGGTGCGGTAGACGCAGAACAGGCACGGGAGGTCGAGCTCCAAGCGTTGCGACAAAGACGCCAATTGTACCGGGCGCAGGCCCGCGCTGTCAGGTTTGTGCAGGCTAAAAGCATGTAGTGCGATGCTGGCGACAGGCGCTCATTGCCCGATGGGCTGCGGGGCGTCATAATGTAGCCCCTTTTTTCTGTCCCTACATGTGGAAGGTTCCCGTGACTCAGAAGCCCGACCAGTGTCTTGGTGAGTGGATTGATCGTGAAGCGCTTGCAGAAGCGATGATCCCGCTTATCGGTCAGCTCTACCGCAATAACAATGTGGTGAGCTCGATCTATGGCCGTAGCCTGATCAACCGCTCGGTGATCTCGATCCTCAAAGCACACCGCTTTGCCCGTCATCGCCAGACCGACGAAACCGAACTGTCTGTACACGAGACATTCCCGCTGCTCAAAGCCATGAGCGAGCTGAAACTGGGCGCCGCCTCGGTCGACCTGGGCAAGCTGGCCAACAAGTTCAAGCAAGAAGGCAACGGCCGTACTGCCGAGCAGTTCGTGCGTGAAGAAATGGCTGACGTGGTTGGCCAGCAAAACGCTTCGGCACGCAAAGGCACCGACGTCGTGTTGTACGGCTTCGGTCGTATCGGCCGCCTGCTGGCGCGCATCCTGATCGAAAAAACCGGTGGTGGCGACGGCCTGCGTCTGCGCGCCATCGTCGTGCGCAAAGGCGCCGAGAACGATCTGGTCAAGCGTGCCAGCCTGCTGCGTCGTGACTCGGTGCACGGCCCGTTCGATGGCACCATCACCATCGACGAAGCCAACAACACCATCACCGCCAACGGCAACCTGATCCAGGTTATCTACGCCAAGAACCCGAGTGAAGTCGACTACACCCAGTACGGCATCGAGAATGCCCTGATCGTCGACAACACCGGTGTATGGCGCGACGCCGACGGCCTGGGCCAGCACCTGGCCTGCCCGGGCGCGGCCCGCGTGATCCTCACCGCACCTGGCAAGGGCGCGCTGAAGAACATCGTGCACGGCATCAACCATGGCGAAATCAGCGCTGATGACAAGATCATCTCCGCGGCTTCCTGCACCACCAACGCCATCGTTCCTGTGCTCAAAGCGGTCAACGACAAGTTCGGTATCGTCAACGGCCACGTTGAAACCGTTCACTCGTTCACCAACGACCAGAACCTGATCGACAACTTCCACAAGGGCAGCCGTCGTGGCCGCGCCGCGCCGCTGAACATGGTTATCACCGAGACCGGTGCCGCCACTGCAGCCGCCAAGGCACTGCCAGTGCTCAAGGGCAAGCTGACCGGCAATGCGATCCGCGTACCAACGCCGAACGTGTCGATGGCCATCCTCAACCTGAACCTGGAAAAAGCCACCAATCGCGAAGAGATCAACGAGTACCTGCGCCAGATGGCCATGCACTCGGACCTGCACAAGCAGATCGACTACGTGAGCTCCCAGGAAGTGGTCTCCACCGACTTCGTCGGTTCGCGCCACGCCGGTGTGGTCGATGCCGAAGCCACCATCTGCAACGATAACCGTGTTGTCCTGTACGTCTGGTACGACAACGAATTCGGTTACAGCTGCCAGGTAGTGCGCGTGATGGAAGACATGGCTGGCGTCAATCCGCCTGCTTTCCCACGCTAAGCTTGGCTTGATCGTGAAAGACGGGAACCTCAGGGTTCCCGTTTTTTTTGCCTGAATTTTCCCTGGAGGCTGGATGCGCAAGGCAGTGTTGATCGGTGCGATGCTGGGCCTGGCCGGGTGCGGGCAGGGCAACACCCTGGAGCGCATCAGTGGCCCGACCATGGGCAGCAGCTACACCGTGCAGTATGTGCGTACGCCCCAGGGGCCGGCACCGGAGCTGGTCAAGCGCGAGGTCGAGCGGATTCTCGAGGGTGTCGACAGGCGTTTTTCCACCTACCGTAGTGATTCTTTGACCGAAGCTTTCAACAGGCTGCCGGCCAATAGCTGTCAGTCGATGCCGGCCGATGTACTGCAACTGGTGCGGGTCGGCGAGCAACTGGCGCAGCAAAGTGACGGCGCTTTTGACCTGACCGTGGAGCCCTTGCTCGACCTGTGGGGCTTTGGCCCGCAGTCGCGGATGGAAAAAGTACCGGATGCCCAGGCCCTGGCTGCCACTCGCCAGCGGGTCGGGCATGGGCATTTGCGCATAGTTGGCGAGCAGCTGTGCAAGGATGCGCCGGTGGAAGTGGACTTCAACAGCATCGCCGCCGGGCATGCCGTAGACCTGCTGGTGGAGCGGCTAAAAGCCCTGGGGGTCGCGAATTTGCTGGTCGAGGCGACAGGTGAACTCAAGGCGATCGGGCGCAAGGCCGACGGCAGCCCGTGGAAAGTGGCGCTGGAACTGCCCCGCGCTGACCGCCAGATAGCCCAGCAAGTGCTGGACGTGGACGGGTTTGGTGTATCGACCTCCGGTGACTATCGCAATTATTTCGAGGAGAATGGCCAGCGCTATTCACACACCTTCGATGCGCGCCAGGGAAAACCCGTGAAACACGAGCTGGCCTCGGTGACGGTGTTTGACCGCTCGACGCTGATGGCTGATGGTTATTCGACCTTGCTGCTGATTCTCGGGCCTGAGCGCGGCTGGGAGTTTGCCCTTCGACACGGGATTGGCGCAGTGTTCGTGACCCGGGTTGCCGATGGTTTCGTCTCCCGCAGTACGCCGGCGTTTGCCCAGGTGCTGGTGAACTGACAATGAATACATGTAGTGCAGAGAAAAATAGCCTACGACGCGACCAAGGGTTAATGTGCGCGGCGTTCAAGCTTGATTAGACTGCACCCGAATTTTTGCATGGCGCCGCTGGCGGCATGAGGTAGCCCCGCCCGCCGATGTGGCGCGTGGGCCTGTTCTGAAGGAGTACGCATGGCTGTCTACAACTACGACGTAGTGGTGCTGGGTTCCGGCCCCGCAGGAGAAGGGGCGGCAATGAATGCTGCCAAAGCAGGACGCAAGGTGGCGATGGTCGATAGCCGTCGCCAGGTCGGCGGCAACTGCACCCACCTGGGTACCATTCCGTCCAAGGCCCTGCGTCACTCGGTGCGCCAGATCATGCAGTTCAACACCAACCCGATGTTCCGGGCCATTGGTGAGCCGCGCTGGTTCTCGTTCCCCGACGTGCTGAAAAGCGCCGAGAAGGTGATCTCCAAGCAGGTGGCCTCGCGCACCGGCTACTACGCCCGCAACCGCGTCGACGTGTTCTTCGGCACCGGCAGCTTCGCCGACGAGCAGACCATCGAAGTGGTCTGCGCCAACGGCGTGGTCGAGAAGCTGGTGGCCAAGCACATCATCATCGCCACCGGTTCGCGCCCGTATCGCCCGGCCGATATCGATTTCCACCACCCGCGAATCTACGATAGCGACACCATCCTCAGCCTCGGCCACACCCCGCGCAAACTGATCGTCTACGGCGCCGGCGTGATCGGCTGCGAGTACGCCTCGATCTTCAGCGGCCTGGGTGTGCTGGTAGAGCTGGTAGACAACCGCGGCCAGTTGCTGAGCTTCCTCGACTCGGAAATCTCCCAGGCGTTGAGCTACCACTTCAGCAACAACAACATCACCGTGCGCCACAACGAAGAGTACGAGCGTGTCGAAGGCCTGGACAACGGGGTGATCCTGCACCTGAAATCCGGCAAGAAGATCAAGGCCGATGCCTTGCTCTGGTGCAACGGCCGTACCGGCAACACCGACAAGCTGGGCCTGGAAAACATCGGCATCAAGGTCAATAGCCGTGGCCAGATCGAAGTCGACGAAAACTACCGCACCCACGTGGCGAACATCTACGGTGCCGGTGACGTGATCGGCTGGCCGAGCCTGGCCAGTGCCGCCCACGACCAGGGCCGCTCGGCTGCCGGCAGTATCGTCGACAATGGCAGCTGGCGCTTCGTCAACGATGTGCCGACCGGCATCTACACCATTCCGGAGATCAGCTCGATCGGCAAGAACGAGCAGGAGCTGACCCAGGCCAAGGTGCCTTATGAAGTGGGCAAGGCCTTCTTCAAGAGCATGGCCCGGGCGCAGATTGCCGGTGAGCCACAAGGCATGCTGAAGATCCTGTTCCACCGCGAAACCCTGGAAATCCTCGGCGTGCACTGCTTCGGCTACCAGGCCTCGGAGATCGTTCACATTGGTCAGGCGATCATGGACCAGCCGGGTGAGCGCAATACCCTGAAGTACTTCGTCAACACCACCTTCAACTACCCGACCATGGCCGAAGCCTATCGGGTAGCGGCTTACGACGGCCTCAACCGGCTTTTTTGAGCGGCTCCGGCCGGTGGCCTGAGCCGGCCGGGGAGACCGATTTCAGCGATTCTCGAGGGTGGCGCTGGCCAAACCGGGAAAGTCTGTAATCAGGCTGTCTACGCCGAAGTCGGCGAGCCTGCGCATCAGCGCCGGCTCGTTGACTGTCCACACCGACACGTGCAAACCCTGGCGCTGGGCCTTGATCAGGCGCTCGGGGGTGCACAGTGTCCAGTTCAACGCCAGCAAGTTGCAGCCGTAGTTCTGGGCGACCTTCAGCGGGTCGAGCCAGGCGTACTCGGCCACCAGTCCCCTGGAAATATCCGGAGTCAGCTCCAGCGCTGCGCCCAGCACTTCCCGTGAGCTTGAGGTGATGGTGATCTTGTCGAGCAGGCCGAACTGCTGGGCCATTTCGCGGATCGCCAGCACAGTGGTGGCGGCGCGGGTGCGCGAGGCGCTCTTGACCTCAAGCTGCCAGTGCTCGAAATCGCACTTTTCAAACAGCTCCTCAAGTCGCGGGATCGGGCAGGGCGAGACCCAGCCCGGGCCACCCTTGCGCGCGTCGTAGGTGGCAAGGTCGGCGGCGCTATGTTCAACCACCTTGCCGCGCCGGCCGGTGGTGCGCTTGAGGCTGGGGTCGTGAATCACCATCAGCTGGTTGTCAGCCGACAGGTGCAGGTCGAGCTCGCAGCGGCGCACGCCATGCTTGAGGCACTGCTGGAAGCTGGTGAGGGTGTTTTCGGGGGCTTCGCCCTTGGCGCCGCGGTGGCCGTAAATCGTGGTCACGTCTGTTCCTTCAACAAATAAGTGAAACTCAGGAGGCGCTTGGGTCGTTCTGCTCCAGGGCCTGGCGTCGTTGTTGCGCTTGGCGTTGCAGGATGTAGCGGGCCAGCAGCTGGCGCTGGGCGTCGGTGGTGTCGACGAACTCGGTGCCGATCTCGTACTGGCCGTCGGCCTGGTGGTCGCAATGGGTGACCTTGGCGCGCAGCAGCAGGCCCAGGGCCTGGGGCATCAACACCATCTTCACGGCCACGCGCTCGCCGGCCGCCAGCGGCTCGGCGCGGTTGAACTCGATGCCGCCCTCGGACAGCACTACCGCCTGCGGCGCGCTCAATTGCCCGAGCAGGGTCTGCGCAACCACGGCACTGAGCAGGTCGATGCGTTTGTTCTGGGCCTTGAGAAAGGCCGCCAGGGTGCGGTCCTTGTCACTGAGCTGGCGCAGCAGGTGCTGGGACTCGAACTCGCTCAGGTGCAGTTCACTGAGCAGGTTGAACAGCGGTGAAGTATCTTGCAACAAGTCTGTGCCAAGCGCTTCGGCGGCGCTCAACGGGCTAATTTCCAGTGCGATCCGATCCTCGATACGGTAGTATTCGCGGCGATCTTCTTCATCTAATGTCGACATGGCGAACCCATGGTAGCGGCGGTGGTCTGAGTGTAAAGCTGCTAATCAAGCCCCGCCACAAGGACGTTCCTCTTTCATCCGAACAAGCCCCGACATGTTCAGACCTCTCTTCGTATTCATCGGCACGCGTTATACCCGTGCCAAGCGTCGCAACCACTTCGTCTCGTTCATTTCCCTGACCTCGATGATCGGCCTCGCCCTGGGCGTTGTCGTGATGATCGTGGTGTTGTCGGTCATGAATGGCTTCGATCACGAGATGCGCACCCGGGTGTTGGGCATGGTGCCCCACGCCACACTGGAAACCGGCCAGCCGATCAACGACTGGCCCGCCCTTGCCAGTCAAGTAAAGCAGAACCCGCAGGTTCTGGCGGTGGCGCCCTTCACCCAGATGCAGGGCCTGCTGACCCATGACGGCAAGGTGCAGAAGGTGCTGCTCAACGGCATCGACCCGGCCCAGGAGCGCAAGGTCTCGATCATCGACGACTTTATCCGCGAGGGTAAGCTCGATGACCTGGCCCCTGGCGGCTTCGGCATCATGATCGGCGACAAGGCGGCGGCCAAGCTGGGCGTCGGCATCGGTGACAAACTGACCTTCGTCGCCCCCGAGGTCACCGTCACTCCGGCCGGCATGTTCCCGCGCATGAAGCGCTTTACCGTGGTCGGCATCTTCCATGTCGGCGCCGGTGAAATCGACGGCTACCTGGGCCTGACCAACCTGTCGGACCTGTCGCGCCTGCACCGCTGGAAAGCCGACCAGGTGCAGGGCCTGCGCCTGAAGTTCGACGACCTGTTCCAGGCCCCCCGGGTTGCCTGGGACATCGCCCAGAAGCTGGGCGAGCAGGAGTTCTACGCCCGCGACTGGACCCGTAGCCACGGCAACCTGTACCAGGCGATCCGCATGGAAAAAGCCATGATCGGCCTGCTGTTGCTGCTGATTGTCGCGGTGGCCGCGTTCAACATCATTTCCACCCTGGTGATGGTGGTCAACGACAAGAAGGGCGACATCGCCATCTTGCGCACCCTGGGCTCGACGCCGGGGCAGATCATGGCCATCTTCATGGTCCAGGGCACGGTGATCGGCGTGGTCGGCACCCTGATCGGCGCGCTGGTGGGCATTTTCGCCGCGCTCAATGTCAGCGCCGCGATTGCCGGCATCGAGACCCTGATCGGGCACAAGTTCCTCAATGCCGACGTCTACTTCATCGACTACCTGCCATCGCAGATCATGGCCGAGGACGTGTGGATGGTCTGCGGCGCGGCATTGGTCCTGAGTTTCCTCGCCACCCTGTATCCGGCCTGGCGTGCGGCACGCACCCAGCCTGCGGAGGCGCTACGTTATGAGTGAGTTGGGCATGAGTGATAAAGCAGTGCTGAGTTGCCGCAACCTGGGCAAGTCCTACGAGGAAGGCCCGGAGAAAGTCCAGGTGTTGTCCGGCCTGCAGCTGGAGCTGCACCCGGGCGAGCGGGTGGCGATCGTCGGTAGCTCCGGTTCAGGCAAGAGTACTTTGCTCAACCTGCTCGGCGGCCTCGATACCCCGACCGAAGGCAGCGTCTGGCTGGCCGGCGAAGAGCTCTCGGCATTGGGCGAACGCGCCCGTGGCCTGCTGCGCAACCGCGCCCTGGGCTTCGTCTACCAGTTCCACCACCTGCTGCCGGAGTTCACGGCGCTGGAGAACGTGTGCATGCCGCTGCTGATCGGTCGCACCGCCATCCCCGAAGCCCGCGAGCGCGCCGAAGCGCTGCTCAAGCGCGTCGGCCTGGGCCATCGCCTGAGCCACAAGCCGGCCGAGCTGTCCGGTGGCGAACGCCAGCGCGTGGCCATCGCCCGGGCGCTGGTCAACCGTCCGGGGCTGGTGATGCTCGACGAGCCTACCGGCAACCTCGACCATCACACCGCCCAGGGTATCCAGGACTTGATGCAGGAGCTCAGCAGCTCTTCGCAGACGGCCTTCCTGGTGGTGACCCACGATCTCAACTTGGCGCGCCAGATGGACCGCGTACTGCGCCTGGAAGACGGGCACCTGGTACCGATCTGATTGCCCGCGCAACGTGCCCGCCGCTGTCAGGCGGGCACCTGGTTCCTTTTCTTTACCCGGGTGCTTTCGTTCATGTTCAGACCCTTGTCTATTTTCATCGGCGCGCGCTACACCCGCGCCAAGCGCCGCAACCATTTCATCTCGTTCATTTCCATGACCTCGATGATCGGCCTGTCCCTGGGCGTGCTGGCGATGATCGTGGTGCTGTCGGTGATGAACGGCTTCCAGCGCGAAATGAGCTCGCGCATCCTCGGCATGGTGCCGCACGCCAGCGTGCTCGGTGCCCAGCCGCTGGACGACTGGCGGCCGGTGGCGGCGCAAGCCTTGAAAAACCCTGAAGTGATCGCCGCCGCACCACTGACCGAGATGGAAGGCATGCTCTCTTACAAGGGCTCGATGCAGCCGATCCAGGTCAGCGGCATCGACCCGGCCGAGGAGGGCAAGGTCTCGATCGTTGCCCAGCATATCGTCCAGGGCAGCCTTGAAGACCTCAAGCCGGGTGAGTTCGGCGTGGTCATCGGTGAAATCACCGCGCGCCGCTTTCGCCTCAATGTCGGCGACAAACTGACCCTGATCGTGCCCGAAGTCAGCAGCGCGCCGGGTGGCATCACCCCGCGCATGCAGCGCCTGAACGTGGTCGGGGTATTCAAGGTTGGCGCCGAGCTCGACGGCTCGCTGGGCCTGATGCACATGGCCGACGCCGCGCAGATGCAGCGCTGGGCGCCGAACCAGGTGCAGGGCGTGCGCCTCAAGGTCAAGGACCTGTACGCGGCGCCGCAGGTGTCCAAGGCGATTACCACAAGCCTTGGCGAGCAATACCGCGCCGATGACTGGACCCACACCCAGGGCAGCCTGTTCAGTGCCATGAAGATGGAAAAGACCATGATCGGCCTGTTGCTGCTGCTGATCATCGCCGTGGCGGCGTTCAACATCATTGCCACGCTGATCATGGTGGTCAACGACAAGGGCGCCGACATCGCCATCCTGCGCACCATCGGCGCAACGCCGGCGCAGATCATGGGCACCTTCATGGTCCAGGGCAGCCTGATCGGTATCGTCGGTACCTTGATCGGCGGCGTGCTGGGGGTGATTGCCGCGCTCAACGTCAGCCAGATCGTCGGCTGGCTGGAGCGTGTCAGCGGCCAGCACATCTTCACCTCGGACGTGTACTTCATCAGTACCTTGCCGTCGGAACTGCAATGGGGCGACGTGGCGCTGATCTGTAGCGCCGGCCTGATCATGAGCTTCCTGGCCACCCTGTACCCGGCCTGGCGGGCTTCGCAGGTAGAGCCGGCGTACGCCTTGCGTTACGAGTGATGGCTGATCGCGGGGCAAGCCCGCTCCTACACCGGCTGTAGGAGCGGGCTTGCCCCGCGATGGTATTCACACCGTCGGCAAGTCGATCACGAACCGCGTCCAGCCCCCAGCCGACTCCCCGCGAATACGCCCGCCGTGCGCCTGTACGATCGAGCGGGTAATCGCCAGTCCCAACCCCGCATGCTCACTGCTGCCTTCGCGCCGTGCCGGGTCTGCCCGGTAGAAACGATCAAACAGCTTCGGCAGCACGGCCGGGTCAATCGGCTCACCGCGGTTGGCCACCTGCAGCCTTACTCCGTCTTGGTGTCGCTCGATGGTCACACGTATCTCGCCGCCGGCCGCGGTAAAGCGCAGGGCGTTGTCAAGCAAATTGGACAGCGCCCGGCGCAGCATATGCCGGTCGCCGGCAAGCGGCGCCTGGCCCTCACGGCTCAGGCTTATCTCGGCATCTTCAGCCAGCGGTGCGTAGTATTCGAGCAAGGCATCGGCCTCGTCCTCCAGCGCCAGATGCTGGCGGCTGGGCATCAGCAAGCCGTGGTCAGCCTTGGCCAGGTAGAGCATGTCGTTGACCAGTTGCGCCATCCATTGCAGCTCTTCGAGGTTGCTGTGCAGCGCCTCGCGGTATTCATCCAGGCTGCGCGGCCGGGTCAGGGTTACCTGGGTGTGGGTCAGCAGGTTGGACAGCGGCGTGCGCAGCTCGTGGGCAATGTCGGCAGAGAACGCAGAGAGGCGCTGAAAGGCATCGTCCAGGCGTTCGAGCATGGCGTTGACGGTCTGCGCCAGTTCTGCCAGCTCCACCGGCATTTGCCCTTCGGGTAGGCGTGTGGTCAGCGAGCGTGCCGACACCCCGGAGGCCACTTCGCCCATCTGCCGCAGTGGCCGCAGCCCGCTGCGCGCGGCCCAGGCGCCGAGCAACGCGGTCGCCAGCGCCGAAAGGCCGACAGTCAGCCAGATCAGCTGCTGCATGCGCTGGAGGAAATGCTGATGGTGGGTGATGTCGAGAAACAGCGTCAGCTGCGCGTCGCCACCGTTGAGGTTGACGCACAGGCTGCGAAAGTCGACGCCGCTGCTGTGCAGGGTGCTCAGGCCGAGCACTTGCGGCGACTCGGGCAGGCCGGCCTGGCTGTCGAACCAGATGCGCCCGTCCCGGCCGCGAATGCGCACGGCAAGGTCGGCCTGGTGGCTGAGTTCGGTTTGCAGGGCAGGCAGGCGCGGGGCGAGGCTGGCCGGGTCGTCCACGCCTTCGAGCATCTGGCGCAGCAGTGACAGGCGGCTGTTGAGCAGTTGCTGGTCGAGCTCGATGAAGTGGGTGGCGCTGGCGCGGCTAAAAAGGATACCGGCAGTCAGCGACACCACTGCCGTGCAGGCGGCAAACAGCAGTGCCAGGCGACTACCGAGGGACAGGCGGCGCATCAGGCGCTGCGCTCTTCAAGCACATAACCCATGCCGCGCACGGTATGGATCAGCTTGTTGTCGTGGGCATCGTCGATCTTCAGGCGCAGGCGGCGGATCGCCACTTCAATGACGTTGGTGTCGCTGTCAAAGTTCATGTCCCACACCTGCGAGGCGATCAGCGATTTGGGCAGCACTTCGCCCTGGCGGCGCAGCAGCAGTTCGAGCAGGGCGAACTCCTTGGCGGTCAAGTCGATGCGCTGGCCTGTGCGTTCGACCCGGCGGCGGATCAGGTCCAGGCGCAAGTCGGCCAGGCCCAGGCTGGTTTCCTGTGCCGGGCTGCTGCCGCGGCGCAGCAGGCTGCGCACCCGTGCCAGCAGTTCAGAGAAGGCGAACGGCTTGACCAGGTAATCGTCGGCGCCCAGTTCCAGGCCGTGCACGCGGTCTTCGACGGCGTCGCGGGCGGTGAGGAACAGCACCGGGATTTCCAGGCCGGCGGCGCGCACCGCCTGAAGGATCTGCCAGCCATCGCGGCCCGGCAGCATGACGTCGAGGATCAGCAAGTCATAGTCGCCGGTCAGGGCCAGGTGCTGGCCGGTATTGCCGTCGCTGGCAAGCTCGGTGGCAAAGCCCGCTTCACTGAGGCCCTGGCACAAGTACTGGCCGGTCTTGGTCTGGTCTTCGACGATCAACAATTTCATCGGCTGGCTCTTTTACGTGGATTGCCGCAGGGTTATACCGCGGCGGGCGTGGCGGGTGGCCAAGCTGACAAAGTTGTAATGTTTTTGTCAGGTGACTGCCAGCGGCGATTTTCTACAGTGAAGCCTGAACCGTCGCAACCCTGGAGTGGGCTTGAAATGAAACACCTTTTTATCATTGGCGCACTGGCGCTGTTCAGCCTTCCAGCCTTGGCGTCGCCCGCGCATTCCTACACCTTCGGCCAGCCTGCGCCTGCGAGCAAGGCCACCCGCAGCGTCGAGGTGGTGATGGGCGACATGTATTACGCGCCGCGCAGCCTTGAGGTCAAGGCCGGGGAGACCGTGCGCTTCGTGCTAATCAACAAGGGCGCGGTAGTCCATGAGTTCAGCCTCGGCGATGCTGTGATGCACGCCAGGCACCAGAAAGAAATGCTCGCCATGCAGGGCCAGATGGACCATTCGGCCATGGGCCACGGCAACATGAATCACGCCAGCATGCAGCACGACGATCCGAACACGGTGATGGTCGAACCTGGCAAAAGCGCTGAACTGACCTGGACCTTTAGCCAGTCGACGCCAATCGAGTTCGCCTGCAACGTGCCCGGTCATTATCAAGCGGGCATGGTCGGCAAGCTGACCATCGGCCAATAACAGCCGATTGCCCAAAGCATGGCCTAAAACCGATAAACTAGGCGCATTTGCTCCTACAGGTTTTAGCCATGCATCCTGCCGCCGAACATTCTCCGCTGGGTAAATCCAGCGAATACGTCTCCACCTACACACCCTCGCTGCTGTTCCCGATCCCGCGGGCGGCAAAATGGGCCGAGCTGGGCGTCAGCGCCCAGACCCTGCCATGGCAGGGCGTCGATTTCTGGAACTGCTTCGAGCTGTCCTGGTTGCTGGCGTCGGGCAAGCCGGTGGTGGCAATCGGTGAGTTCGCCATCCCGGCCGACTCGCCGAACATCATCGAGTCGAAGTCGTTCAAGCTGTACCTCAACTCGCTGAACCAGACCGTGTTCGAATCGCCCGCTGCCCTGCAGGCATGCCTGGTCAAGGACCTCTCGGCTGCCGCCGGCAAGCCGGTGGGCGTGCAGGTCCGCAGCCTGGCCGAGGTCGAAGGGCAGGGCGTGGTCGGCTTGCCGGGCGTGTGCATCGACGAGCTGGATGTCAGCATCAGCAACTACGAGCAACCGCAGCCGGAGTTGCTGCGCTGCGACAGCGACAACATTGTTGAAGAAACCCTGCACAGCCATTTGCTCAAGTCCAACTGCCCGGTCACCGGCCAGCCGGACTGGGGCAGTGTCACCGTGCACTACCGTGGCGCGGCGCTGGAGCATGCCAGCCTGCTGACCTACCTGATCAGCTTCCGCCAGCATGCCGACTTCCATGAGCAGTGCGTCGAGCGCATCTACCTTGACCTCAAGCGCCTGCTCAACCCCGAGCACCTGACGGTTTATGCCCGTTACGTGCGCCGCGGCGGCCTGGACATCAACCCGTACCGCAGTACTTCACAGGTGACCCTGGAGAACCTGCGACTGGTTCGCCAGTAACGAAAAGCCCCGTTCGATGACGGGGCTTTTTTATTCCGGCGGGCTTAGATGCCCATGCTTTGCAGGCTCTGAACGATATTGCGCAAGGTGGCGGTCAGGCCCGGGTGCTCGACTTCAAAGCGCTCCACGGCGAGGTTGACGCCATCGACCAGGTTGTTGTCCGGGGTCTTGGCTTCCAGTTCTATCTTCGCCTCAATTTGTTGCATCAATACATGCAGATCGGCTCGCTCTTCTTCGGTGAGCGGTGGATTTTGCTCCAGTTGCTCGCGCAGGGCGTCAAGTTGCTCTTGCAGTTCGCGGGCAGGCATGGGTGTTCTCCCTCTATGAATAGGCACAGTCATGGACCCCGTTAGCGGGTGAAAGGTCCATGCCCTGCCTACTAGAGTAATCCACCGGCCAGCGCTTTGCATGACCCTGATCAAAGGTGCTGTTTCAGGGTTTTTCACCTTTGCGCCGGCGCTGGCCGATGTCTGCCAGGCAGTCGGCCAGGGCTTCGAGGTGGTCGATCACCGAGTGCACGCCCAGGGCAAACAACTGCAAGGTGGCCTGGCCACGCTGGCGTTCCTGCTCTTTGGGGCCAAGGGCTTGCCACTGGCTGCTGGGCCCGCAGGCGGCCAGGCCGATGGTCCACAACCCGGCGTTGAGGCCCGACTGCAGCAGGCGTGGTTCGCCACTGACCAGCACGCAACCGTCGAGTTTGCCCGCCCTGAGGCTCATCAGTGCCTGCCAGCAGGCATCCGGTGCCGGCCAGGGGGTCTTGCAGGCCGGGAAGGCATTGAGCCAGGCCGGCAAGGGGCTGGCCATTTGTTTGCCGTCTGCAGCCGGCAGCTCATCGAGCCAGGCACAGGGAACCTTTTGCTGATACAGCCAGTCAAGGGTGGGCAGCGCGCCCGGAGTGGGGCAGGGTGCCTGGGCATCAGAGCCCGGGTTCACTTCGACAAGGCAGCCGCGCAAGCCGAACAGCAGGGCAGTGATGGCGGGGGAGTCTGGCATGGCAACGTCCCTGAAATACTTTGCAGGCTACGCTTGGGTTGTTACTTTTTGGTGACGCTGCCGATACACAGTTGTTCACATTTTTGCGACGTTGTTTATGCCAAGCTGCTTAACGGCAGCAGAGCCTTTATACTTGCTTCATTTTTTGGCGTAGGACGCGCGGCGTCTGCCTAGTTCGAGGAGTAACACTATGCGTAGGATCGGCCTGATCGATCGGATGACCCGGGCTTGTGTCTGTGCCGGCCTACTGTTGGCGCCTGTCGTCGCGGCCCAGGCGGCCACTGAAGAAGATCCCTGGGAAAGCATCAACCGGCCGATCTTCCGCTTCAACGACACGCTCGACACCTACGCGCTCAAGCCGCTGGCACAGGGGTACCAGGCGGTCACCCCGCAGTTCCTCGAAGACGGCATCCACAACATGTTCCGCAACCTGGGCGACGTCACCAACCTGGCCAACAACGTGCTGCAGCTCAAGCCGCACGCCGCCGGGGTTGATACTGCGCGGCTGATCGTCAACACCACCTTCGGTATTGGCGGGTTCTTCGATGTCGGCACCAAGATGGGCCTGCAGCGCAATGACGAAGACTTTGGCCAGACCCTCGGCTACTGGGGCGTGAGCAGCGGCCCGTACGTAATGCTGCCGTTGCTCGGCCCGAGCACCGTGCGCGATGCCATCGGCAAGTACCCGGACACCTACACCGAACCCTACCGCTACATCGACCACGTGCCGACCCGCAACACCGCCGCCGCCGTCGATGTGGTCGACACCCGCGCGAGCCTGCTGTCGGCTGAAAAGCTGATCAATGGCGACAAATACATCTTCATTCGCAATGCATACCTGCAAAATCGCGAATTCAAGGTCAAGGATGGCGCCGTCGTCGACGACTTCTGATCCGAGCGGGTAAACAAAAGGCGACCTTCAGGTCGCCTTTTTTGTGTCTGCAATTATTTCATGCTGAGGATGCGCAGCCCGAGTTTCTGCTTGCCGTCTTGCTGGTCGGCAATCCACACCACCTCTGTGCTCGCTTCCAGGCCCTTGAGTGCCGGATGGTCGGAGTCGATACGCACCTCGAGTTGATCGCCAACCGTGAACGGCTGCGGCGCCTGGACCTGCATGCCACTGCTGGAGAGGTCGAGGCAGACGGCGGCGATGACCTGCCCCTGGTGGATCAGGCTTATATCTGCTTCCACCCGCATGCGAATGAAATCGCGCTTCTCGCTGTAGTCCATGGGCCCTGAGCTCATCTCGGCATCCTTTCATTGCGTTGCGGTTGGAGGGGTTTTTATAACTCCCGGTGCTTTCGGCTGTAAAGAGCATCGGCGACCATCGGTGTGCCCTTGAAACGCCCGGCGGATGGGAGTACCGTCTGCGCCTTACAAGGCACCTCTGCTATTTGCCGGACAGGTTTTGATGTCCTACAACTCATAGAAGAGTAGCTCGAAGTGAATCCAGTACGTGGGCCGATGCTCACCTACGCCCAACCTATTCCTGGCGCCGTTTGCCCACATGCAGAAAACCAGTGCAACGCTGCTGATAATCGATGACGACGACGTCGTACGTGCGAGTCTTGCCGCCTACCTGGAAGACAGCGGTTTCAGCGTCCTGCAGGCAGCCAATGGCCAGCAGGGCCTGCAGGTCTTCGAACAGGAACATCCTGATCTGGTGATCTGCGATCTGCGCATGCCGCAAATGGGCGGCCTGGAGCTGATTCGCCAGGTAACCGAGCGCGCGCCGGAACTGCCGGTGATCGTGGTATCGGGCGCCGGGGTGATGAACGACGCCGTCGAGGCCCTGCGCCTGGGCGCGGCCGACTACCTGATCAAGCCCCTCGAAGACCTCGCGGTGCTCGAGCATTCGGTACGCCGGGCCCTGGACCGCGCGCGTCTGGTGCTGGAAAACCAGCGCTACCGGGAAAAGCTCGAAACCGCCAACCGCGAGCTTGAGGCCAGCCTGCACCTGCTGCAGGAAGACCAGACCGCCGGGCGTCAGGTGCAGATGAACATGCTGCCGGAAAGCCCCTGGGTGGCCGACGACCTGTCGTTCGAGCACCAGATCATTCCGTCGTTATACCTGTCGGGCGACTTTGCCGACTATTTCCGTGTCGATGACCGGCGAATTGCCTTTTACCTGGCAGACGTTTCCGGGCATGGCGCGTCTTCGGCCTTCGTCACCGTGCTGCTGAAGTTCATGACCACGCGCCTGCTGTTCGAATTCAAGCGCGGCGGCAACTTGCGTGACTTCAAACCGTCGGAAGTACTCGGACACATCAACCGCGGCCTGATCAACTGCAAGCTGGGCAAGCATGTGACCATGGTCGGCGGCGTGATCGACGAAGACACCGGTATCATGACCTACAGCATCGGTGGTCACCTGCCGTTGCCAGTGCTGTACACCCCGGGCCAGAGCCGTTATCTGGAGGGCCGCGGATTGCCGGTCGGCTTGTTCGAGGAGGCTACCTACCAGGACCACGTCCTGGAGTTGCCGCCGCAGTTCAGCCTGACCCTGCTGTCTGATGGCATTCTGGACCTTTTGCCCGGTGACACACTCAAAGATAAAGAGGCGGCCCTGCCTGAAATCATCAAGGCCGCAGGCGGTAGTCTGGATGGGCTGCGCCAACGATTCGGATTAGCTACGCTTGGGGAGATGCCGGATGATATCGCCCTATTGGTGTTGAGCAGGAACCTTCAATGAGTACGGGTAGAATCCAGTTCGCCGAGCAGAATGGCACCTTCGTGCTGAAGTTTGTCGGTGAAGTGCGCCTGACCTTGTGTTCGGCGCTGGATGCGACGATTGAAAAGATCTTCACGGCGCTGAATTTCTCGGCGATCGTCATCGATCTGACAGAAACCCACAGCATCGACAGCACCACCCTGGGCTTGCTGGCCAAGCTCTCGATCCTGTCGCGGCAAAAGGTCGGGTTGTTGCCGACGGTGGTCACCACCCACGCCGACATCACCCGCCTGTTGCAGTCGATGGGTTTCGATCAGGTGTTCAACATCGTTGACCGGCCGATCCCGTGCCCGGAATGCCTGACCGACCTGCCGTCGCAGGATCAGAACGAAGACGTGGTGCGCTCCAAGGTACTTGAGGCGCACAAGATCCTCATGGGTCTGAACGATTCCAACCGCGAAGCCTTCCACGACCTGGTCAACGCCCTCGAGCGCACCTGATCGTTGACCGGGCGCCGTTCTGGCGCCGGTCAAAAATCACTTAACAGTCAGCTTCGCGCGGTGGAAACTCGGTCGCCGCGCTGCCATCGGCGTTGAGCTGGAAAATCCGCGCCGGCTGCCCCTGTTCATTGAAAAATACCTGGCCCAGGCCCGCGCTGTTCCACAGCCGCTCGCCGGCCTTGCTGTGCGCGGGTGTGCGCGGCATCACCTGCATCTGCCGGCGCTTGGTAAACCAGTTGAGCGGTGAGCGCGGCGAGTACAGCCAGCGGTTTAGGCGATCGAAGGTGTCCAGCAGGCGCTTGGGGAACTGGTTCTTGATGCCGCTGCTGGTGATCTGCCACAGGTGCGGGGCGCGCTGGCGGTGGCGGATCAGCACCTCATAGACGAACGAGTAGTGCACGTCACCGGAAAGAATCACGTAGTGCCCCGGTGTGCGCGAGTGGCGGAAGATGTTCAGGATCACTTGCGCCGCGCCGCGATGGGCCATCCAGTTCTCGGCATCGACCAATAGCGGATAACCCAGCCAGCTGAATACCCGCTGCACGCTCTCGATCAGCTTGACGCCGAAGATCGGCGCCGGCGAGACGATGATCGCCGAAGGATGGTCGAGCAGCGCCTGTTGCAGCTCGCTTAAGGCTTCCCAGTCGAGCAGGCCCGAGGGTTTGTTGAAGTTGCTTTCACTGCGCCAGCGCCGGGTGCGGGTATCGAGCACCAGCAGCGCCGGGCTGCTGGGCAGGACGAACTGCCAGCCCTGAAAGCGCAGTACTTCGTTGATCAGCGCATCCTGCAGCGGCGTGTCGAGGTAGTCATCGGCGTCGGCACTGTGGCTGAAGGCCTGGCAATGCTCCAGTAGCCCGGTAAAGGCATCCGGGTTGTTGCCCCAGCCCTGGCACAGCATATAGCCGAGCAGGGCGTTGCCGATGATGCGCTTGGAGAACGGGTGGCCGTAGGCGGTTTCTTCCCATTGCGCCGACAGGTTCCAGTCATCGGTAATGTCGTGGTCATCGAAAATCATCAGGCTCGGCAAATGTGCCAATACCCGCGCCACCCCGCCAAGGCCGCTGGCAAAGCCGTCGATCAGTTGCTGTTCCTGGCGGTAGCGGGCCTGGCGCTCGGCATTGAGGCCGGGTGGCATCTGCACGTCGATCAGGCCCCAGGGCAGCGGGGACCAGACCAGCAGGTACATGGCCATGACTTCGGCGAAGGTCACCAGGTGGTTGTCGGCGTTGCTGCTGGTGAAGATCGGCTTGCGCGTGCCGCCGAAAAAGCGCTCGCGCAGGGTTTCGTTGCTCTCCAGTGCCGGCAGCAGGTCGGCGCGGTGGTAATAGCTGGCCGGGTGCTGGTAGAGCGCGGCGCTGTCATCGACTACCGCACCTTGCAGGTGCTCGCCAAACAGCCCCAGGCGCTCGATCAGCGCATGTATGGCGCGCAGCATGGGCCCGGCGACATCGTCGGCATACACCTGGTCACCGCTCATCATCAGCAGGGCCGGGCGCTGCAATGGCGTGGGGTGCTCCAGCAACAGGCGGTCGGCGCACAGCAGGCCGTCGGCCGCCGGGTGGTGGGGTTTGCGGCAGGAGCCGTGGAGCAGGTGCTCCAGGTGTGAACGCAGGACGAAATTCGGCCGTTGCGCGCCGGGGTAAAGCAGGTGCGGGGCGTACTCGGCGATACCTTGGTTGTTGACAATCAGGTCGTAGTCGATCTGTTCGTCACATGGCAGCGGGCTGTCGAGGCTGATGTCGAGCAGGTGGACAAACGCCTGGCGGCCAATCGGCACAACCGTGCAGTGGATGTCGGCAGTAATGCCTGCGCAGCTCAGGTGCAACTCGGCCTGCAGTGGCGTGGAGGCTACCAGCCAGAACACCATCCGGGTGGGTTCGAGGCGGCGCAGTAAAGGCCCGGCCAGTACTGCGGGTAATTCGGAAGATTCAGACATCAACATCTCTGAAAGCAAAGTCGAAAGCATCGCGGGTCAAGTCGAGTCGTCGCACCGCCGCTCCCACTTGATGGGTGGGAGCGGCGGTGCGACGACTCGACTTGACCCGCGATGAGGCCCTGAAGGCCGATAAGATGCTCTACGCTGCACCCCTCACTGGCAAACCCAGATTTGTATCAGGCCTTTGCCAACAACGCCTCAAGCTTCTCCTGGTCCCGGGCAAACTGGCGAATCCCCTCGGCCAGTTTCTCGGTGGCCATGGCATCTTCGTTCGACGCCCAGCGGAACTGGCTCTCCGTTAACTGCTGGCGCGCCTCGCCGGTTTTGCCAGGCTTGAGGATGCGCGGCAGCTCGCCCTGATCATCGCTCAACTGCTGCAGCAGCTCAGGGCTGATGGTCAGGCGGTCACAGCCGGCCAGTTGCTCTATCTGGCTGATATTGCGAAAGCTCGCGCCCATGACCACGGTCTTGTAGTCATTGGTCTTGTAGTAATCGTAGATGCGCGTCACCGACTGCACGCCCGGGTCTTCGGCGCCGACATAGTCCTTGCCGGTGGACTTCTTGTACCAGTCGTAGATGCGCCCCACGAACGGCGAAATCAAGAACACCCCGGCGTCGGCGCAAGCCTGGGCCTGGGCGAAGGAGAACAGCAGGGTCAGGTTGGTCTGGATGCCTTCCTTTTCCAGAACCTCGGCGGCGCGGATGCCTTCCCAGGTCGAGGCCAGTTTGATCAGCACCCGGTCACGGCCGATACCGGCCTGGTCGTACAGCTCGATCAACTGCCGGGCCTTGGCCAGCAGCGCCGGTTGGTCGAAGGACAGGCGGGCGTCGACCTCAGTGGAGATACGCCCCGGAATCACCTTGAGAATGCCGGCGCCAACCGCCACGGCAAAGGCGTCACAGGCGAGGCCGACATCGCCCTTGCTGTGCGCGACCGATTGCTGGAGCAGCTCGGCATAGCCAGGCATGGCCGCGGCCTTGAGCAGCAGCGAAGGGTTGGTGGTGGCATCGACCGGTTTCAAGCGGCTGATGGCATCAATATCACCGGTGTCGGCAACCACAGTGGTGAACTGCTTGAGTTGTTCCAGCTTGGAAGTCATGGGCGTGCTCTGTCCTGTGCAATGGATCGACATTACCCGAGCGCTGCCAGCCGCTCAAGGGCTGGCTGGCAGGCGGGGCGAAGGGGATAAGCCTTCGAGTGCCAAAGCGCGCACAGGTTCCGGGGTTAACGCCCCTGCAGCAGCTCGCCGGCCTGGTCGAGCAGGGCCAGCGGGTCCTTGCTCTTGTGGATATCCACCGACAGCAACTGGCGAAACTTGCGCGCCCCCGGGAAGCCCTGGCCAAGGCCGAGAATATGCCGGGTGATGTGATGCATGGCGCCGCCGCAGGCCAGGTGCGCAGCAATGTAAGGGCGCAATTTGGCCAGCGCTTCGCTGCGGCTGATCACCGGCGCGCTGCTGCCGAACAACTGCTGGTCAACTTCGGCCAACAGATACGGATTGTGATAAGCCTCGCGCCCGAGCATCACCCCGTCGAAAACCTTCAAGTGTTCCTGGCATTCCGCCAGGGTCTTGATCCCGCCGTTGAGCACCAGCTCAAGGTCCGGGAAGTCGGCCTTCAACTGCGCGGCGACGTCATACCGCAGCGGCGGAATCTCACGGTTCTCCTTCGGCGACAAGCCTTCAAGAATCGCAATACGCGCATGCACGGTAAAACTGCGGCAACCGGCATCACGCACCTGACCGACGAAATCACACAGCTCGGCGTAGCTATCGCGGCCATTGATACCGATGCGGTGCTTGACCGTCACCGGAATCTGCACCGCATCCTGCATCGCCTTCACGCAATCGCCAACCAGCGCCGGATGGCCCATCAGGCAGGCGCCAATCATATTGTTCTGCACCCGATCGCTTGGGCAGCCGACGTTGAGGTTGACCTCGTCATAGCCTGCGGCCTCGGCTAGCTTGGCGCAGGCGGCCAGATCAGCCGGCACACTGCCGCCCAACTGCAGCGCCAGCGGATGCTCGGCCTCGCTATGGCGCAGGAAACGCTCGGCATCACCGTGCAGCAAGGCGCCGGTGGTGACCATTTCGGTGTAGAGCAGGGCGTTGCTGGACAGCAGGCGCAGGAAGAACCGGCAGTGGCGGTCAGTCCAGTCCATCATAGGCGCAACACTGAACCGGCGAGACGGCTCAGGGCGCGGGTTTACTGGGGTTGAGGCGGATTCTAGAGGCATTTTTTAGTTACGTGTTTTGTACCATTTCTGGGCGTTTTAAGGCGTTTTTTGTACCCCGGTGGTACGATGTACCACCGACAATCTCCTTTGTACCACCGGAATCTATGGCAACGATCAGAGCACGAAAAAAGGCCGACGGAACGGTCAGCTACACCGTCCAGATCCGTCTTAAAAACAAGGGTGTCCTAGTCTACCAAGAGTGCCAGACATTCGCCCGCAAGCAGGCTGCCCAGGCGTGGGCAAAGCGACGAGAGACAGAGCTCGCTGAACCTGGTGCCATCGACCGGGCAAACCGCAAGGGGCACACCGTTCGCGAGATGATTGACCGCTACCTGGTCGAAGGCGCCAAGGTCCGGCCGCTTGGGAAAACCAAGAAGGCAACTTTGCTTGCCATTGCTGCCAGCCACTTCGGTGAGGTAATGGACTCTGCTATTAACAGCCAGATCCTGGTCGACTACGCTTTGTGGCGCATGAGCCCCGAGGGTGGCGCTGTACAGCCGCAGACGGCTGGAAATGATCTCGCGCACCTCGGGTCAGTGCTATCGGTGGCTCGGCCTGCTTGGGGGTATGAGGTGGAACCTCATGCCATGAGTGATGCCCGTACCGTGCTGAAGAAGCTCGGCTACAACATGAAAAGCCGTGAGCGTGATCGTCGGCCGGCGATGGATGAGCTGGACAGGCTGCTTGAGCATTTCTTCGAGATGCAGAAGCGTCGGCCATCGTCGATCAACATGCCAAAGGTGCTTGCCTTCGCCCTGTTCTCGACGCGCCGTCAGGAGGAGATCACGCGAATCCGTTGGGCTGATCTGGATGAAGAGCGGCAGGCTGTGAAGGTTCGGGATATGAAGAACCCAGGGCAGAAGATAGGTAACGATGTGTGGTGTCATCTGCCCGATGAGGCGTGGGCGATTCTTCAGAGTATGCCAAGGGAATGTGATGAGATTTTCCCCTACAACAGTGACTCAATATCTGCTGCGTGGACTAGGGCGTGTAAATTTCTATTGATCGCAGACCTACACTTCCACGATTTACGTCACGAAGGAGTTAGTCGATTATTTGAAATGGATTGGGATATACCGCGCGTCGCAAGTGTTTCAGGTCATAGGGATTGGAACTCGCTGAGACGGTATACGCATTTGAAGGGCAGAGGGGATTTGTATTTTGATTGGAAGTGGTTGAAGTGGGTGGTGGGGTCGGATGTGACTTTTGGGGCTAGGTTGAAATACAAAGGAAGGTGATAAGTCGTGGCTATAGATACTGGGTTTTGGGTTAGAAACTTTAGAGGCTTCAAGGAGGTCGGTGCGGGATTTGAAAGTATTAAATATTTAAATGTAATTGTGGGAAAAAATAATATAGGTAAGTCAAGCATAATTGAGGCGGTGCAGCATGTGTTTAGAGAACGAGGCACAGATTTTGAAATAGGAAAAAATGTAGAGTTGAGGGGGTGTTTTGCTGAAGATCAGTTGAGATCTCAGTTTCCTTCAAGTATGGGGGGTGGGTCTCTGCCTGGAAACCATTGGTCGGATCATGGGGCAAGTTTTTTAGGTGCAAAGATTGTCTGGAAAGAAACGGGTGGTAATGTCGAGGTCCTTGACGCCCTGGGGCGCGGACGGGCGCTAATACCTGGTGAAAAATCGAAACTGTCTAACGTGGTCGCTCAGGCGAAAAAAACTTACCAGCATGTACGGCTTGATGCGGATAGGGATTTAGTAAAAGAGCAGCATGTTTCTGAATTGAATCTTAAAAGTAATGGTGTGGGCGCTACAAATGTAATACAAAGTTATATAAATAGGTCGGATCTTAATCGAGATCTAATTCAAGTGAAGTTGCTTACTGCGCTTAACGTTATTTTTACTCCTGATACAGTGTTTACTGAAATCGCGGTTCAGTATCACTCAAATACTAATGAGTGGGAAGTGTATCTAGGGGAACATGGTAAGGGATTGGTTGCCCTTTCTGCTTCTGGCAGTGGTCTGAAAACTATAATTCTTACGCTGCTTAACCTGTTGGTGCGTCCAGACTTTGAACGAAAAGATATTGCTTCATATGTCTTCTCATTTGAGGAGTTGGAGAACAATTTGCACCCGTCTTTGCAAAGGAATTTGTTCTCATTTTTGCTTGGATATGCTCGTGAGAATAACTGTCATATATTTCTTACTACGCACTCTCAAGTTGCTATTGATTACTTTTACAGTGAGCCGGATGCGCAAATACTTCATGTCAAAAAAAATGAAGATGAAGTGCTTGGTGTCCTGTTGGATGATTTAAGTCATGGGTATTCTGTTTTAGACGATTTAGGGGCTAAGGCAAGTGATATTCTTCAGGCTAATGGGATTATATGGGTAGAGGGTCCTTCGGATCGAGTTTATCTCAATAAGTTTATAGAAATTTGGGGGGAGGGTGCCTACAAGGAGGGGCATCATTATCAATTTATATACTATGGGGGGAGCGTTCTGGCACACGTTAACGCAAATACTGATGAGGCTGAACTGGGGGAGGCGATCAGTGCTATTAAGATTAATAGGAATTTTATATTTGCATGCGATAGTGATAGACGGAACAAAAATGGCAAGCTGAAGAATAGGGTTACCGAGCTTCTTTCAGCGGTTTCTGTAGGTCGGGGGCATGTTTGGGTTACACGATGTAAGGAGATAGAGAACTATATTCCGAGAGAGTCCTTTGAGGCGGTACACGGGGCGTTTGCGCTACCTCAAATCGGTGAGTATGATTACATTCAGGATTATCTAAAAGCGCACAGGTTGTCAAAGGCATCTCAGTTTGCCAATAAACATCACTGGGCTGTTAAATATTGTGAGCATTTTAGTAAAGCTAACCTTAGCTTTAGGTCTGAATTGGATGAGGAAATCCCAAAGATCATCGAAACACTCATGGTCTGGAATAGTTGAGGGTGTAAAGGACGCCCAAGATAGGAGCCAGGAAATAGCTTGGTTGATTTCCTGGCTAGGTAAGAGCTATTTGTTCAGGCTTTGATGCTCTTTTAAAGCAATGCTCCGTTGGTACTCCAAGTATTCTGCAAGGTCGTTAACATGTATGCCTTTTGCGCTTTTTTGGCTATGTTCTAGACGGGTTATAGGGATTTTTATTTGCCCGGATAAAACTTTGCGCTGGAGCATTTCTGGTGTCAGGTGTGTGAAGTAGTCCTCGCAAACCTTTTGCAGAGGTATTATCGCGCTCCCATTGTACTGGGCCATTAGCAAAAAAACTGTATTCATAGTATCACCTGCAGCGAAAAACTAAGTCCCACCGCTACCTGTCGTACCCAGATACCCACCACCGGCTTGGCGCGGTTGAACCCTTTGACGCCGCCGCCCAAGTCACAGTACATGTGAAAGTGCTTGAGAATTTGCTTGCGAGGCATCATGCCGAGGTACCTCGCTGCGCGGTGATCTGCATCGCCTGGTCGAGCGTCATGACCCGACCGCTGAAGTACCACCGAGGATTGTCTACGTTGGTCAATACAAGAGTGTCCAGCAGCGGCACGGGCGCCCCCGCTTGCCAGTTGTCCAGTACGTTGCTGAGGCCAAGGGCCTTTGCAATGGTTCGTGCGTTGGAGGTCTTTCCGCAACCCTGTGGGCCGTGAACAAGACAGCTGAAGGGCGTGGCTTTGGTGGTAGTAGTCATGCTGCTTCTCCCGCACCCGCTGGTTTAGCCGGGGTGATACGCAACTGGGCATGTACCCGGGCGGCGAGCTCTTCGATGTAGCGTTGCTGGTCAGTAGCGTGTTGGGTTTGAGGGGCGACATGCAGGGCCTTCCAGGTGCGGGCAGCCAGCTTCAGAGTGTTGGCGGTTTTGGTTAGCAGGTCGTGGTCAGCCCTGGTCACCGGCATGTCGGTGTAGGACATGATCCGGTCTTCAAGCTCTTTGACCCTGCCTTGGAGAGCGGCTTTGATGGTGAGGTGCTTTCGTTGTTCGGCTTCAAGCTGGATGGCCAGCTCGTCTCGCTCGATGCGTATCGACGCGATTTGCTGAGAGTTGATTGCGTCGCGGGCTTCAAGCCCTGCCGCTCTTCCGCTTTCGAATGCGCGAGTCCGGGCTTTTGCGAAAAGGAAAGGCAGGAATGCAAGGGTGAACAGCCAGAGAGCTGCGAGGGCCAGGATGTAGTGTTGCTGTTGCATGTGCTGTGCTCCTAAGTAGCCTGCCACCGGGCAAGGTGAGAGTCGGTGGCGGGCTGAGAGCCCCTGTTGGCCGGGGCCGCCTGGTTCAAGCGGATCGCGTAGCTTGTTGAGCCTGTAGGTCGAGGTAGTCAGCTAGGTTGTGCAGGTAAACCACGTGCTGTGCCTTTGCGGAGTTGTGCAGCTTGTTCAGCCGCAACTTGATCTCGCCTTTGTTGATTAGCTCCCTAAACCGCCGGTCTGAGCCGATGTGAGGGAAGTAGCGCTCCCTCACAGCGGTCAGCGTTGGGCAGGGGGTGGTCCACTCGCTGCGCAGTTGTTCCAGCGTGCTCATGCGCACTCCCCGATCCCCTCATGGCCGAGCTGGAGCTTTGCTCGCACTGCTGCCGCTAGCTGCTCTTTGCTTGCGCCCGTGACAGCTGCGCACACCTCTCCCAGGCCGTTGGTTACAACCGCGCCGAGGGGAAGCTCCCGGTTGAGGGTGGTGATGACGTAGGCGATCTGGCCGACCTGCAGAACCTCGTCGACGCTCTCTTGTGCTTCCAGAAGGGTGAGTGCTTCTTCGGACTGGGCGCCAGAGTCGGCTCGGCCATTGGCCAGGTCTTGCAGAAAGTCGCGTAAGGACTGGCACTTGGTGGCCAGCCTGCGGGGGAGGGTTGCCAATGGTCACAAGAACGACGCTTTCGACGTTTTCTGCATCCTGATGCACGACGGTGACCAGCGGGCTGCGACCAGGGCGGCTGCGAAGGCCCTAGGATTGGATGTTAAGTCGCGTCCACCAGCCCCGCCGCCCCTCGGCGAGCTTCCCCGTGCCCCATCGGTAAATGAGCCCGCGAGTCTGCCAGCCGGTGCTGACGCAACTGAACAGGACGAAGGTGTGGCCCACGAAGCATTGGATAGCGAGGCAGCCAGCCCGGCCGGCTCCTCAGGCCAAGGGGGCGCGGGGGGTGATGCTTTGGACATCGACGTAGCGATGCGGCGGTTCGCCCTGGTCGAGGGCACCACCAATGTGTGGGACTTCGACAAGGGTAAGCCGATGAAGCGGACTGGCTTCGAAGCCTTGGTTGGTAAGCCGCTCGCGAAGGAGTGGATGGAGCGGACTGACAAGAAGTTGATCGCGTCGGAGAAGGTCCAAGAGCTCGACCAGGCACGGCGTCTGTCGGCCAAAAAAGGCGCCGCGTTGAAGATGGACCCTATCGAGCGCTACGTGTACATCGACGGCACAAAGGACGTCTGGGACCGCGAGAAGAAACGGCGCATAGCTGAAGGCGCTGTGAAGATGGCCCTGGGCGAGGAATATAAGTGGTGGTTGAACAGCCAGGATCGGCGAGTGGTGGACGTCGACCACATTGTGTTCGACCCGACCATGCGCAAGGACCCGAATGTTTACATCAACACCTTCGATGGGCTGCCCCTGGAGCCGGTGCGTGATGACGCCGCGTGCGAGAACCTGCGGTGGTTGATCTCATTTCTCTGCAACCATGACAACAAGGCGCAGGATTGGCTGGTCAAGTGGCTTGCATACCCGCTTCAGCACATGGGAGCCAAGATGGACACCGCCGTCTTGATGCATTCGATCATGGAGGGTTCCGGCAAGAGTTTGCTGTTTGCTGATGTGTTCGGCCAGCTGTATGGCCAATACGCGGCGACCGTCGGGCAGACGCAGCTGGAGGGCAGCTTCAACGCCTGGCAAAGCCGCAAGCTACCTGAAGAGACGCTGATACGGCCACCTCAATGGCGCGGTCGAGGCGGTGCTCAATGCCAACCAGGGGTTGGCCGACGAGCCGCAACCCTACCGCGCCGGTGTGCAGATCCTGCTGCCGGATCTGCCGACTTCGACCGAGGCACTAATGCGGCTCTGGGATTGAAGGCTAAGGAAGTAACTGGAATTTATCTGTTGGGATTTTTTTCAAGTATTTTGCTGCATTAATTGCGAAGCTTGCGCTATGTATGCATACATTCGTTAGGAGGAAGAAAAAGTACAACAGTGTGCCGTCCTCGGAGTTTATAGAAACCCAGCTTGAATGCGGGTTGGAGGCTCTAAGTTCAAGAGGAGTTAAGGTGTCAGGGATGTTGTCGAAATGTAAGTATCCTTTTTTTAGGATAAAAATTCCGTCAATGGAAGGAGAAGGGGTTTTTGTCCGAACGGGAAATGTTACCTTTGGAGGTTGTATGTGTAGCTTGCTATGGGTGGCGGTAAGCCAATTGTAAACTGTTTCGATCTTCGCCGGTCCGTCGTAGGCTACGACGAAATTTAAAATGCTCGGTAGTGCATAACCGACTTGACTAAATTTTAATAGGTTCGGCTTTAGCTTTTTCGCGTTTCGCGCTGCATTGACTGCCTGCTCAACACCGCTTGCGTCAAGTGTTGATTTGATTTCTATAGTTGCTATCACCGACTCAACTAAAAATGCATTGATGCCGCCTCCAAGGTCAAGCGTGGGGTAGTCCTTTCGGTATATGACCAAGTCAAATTGGTTTCTTGGCTCTCTAGGGGCAGAGGAGGAGTCAATTATCTCGCCAGTTCCAATCGCGAAAGTTGAGGGAAGGTGAGTTTCCAAAAACTCTCTTATGAAAGCCTCGCGCGGCGTGCCCTTATGCAATCCGTGGCCGCTGTTTCCGCTTATTTTAGAGCTGGCTAGAATTCTGTCTTCGATGGCGCTCATGTGGGCTGATAGCATTCTCAAATCCTATGAGTTTGTTGGTTTAATTATGTGTTTATGAGTGCTTATTAAAGGTGAGTGGAATGCGGCCTATATTCAAAGTGATTGCAGACGGCAAAGATATCACGAAAATTATCAATGATCGGCTGCTAATGCTTCGCACCTCGGACAAGCCCGGCATGGAGTCGGATGAGTTCGAGTTGCGCATCGATGACCGCGATCAGGGCGTGGCGCTGCCTTCGCGGGGCGCACACATCGAGGTCTTCCTGGGCTATGCAGGTCAACCCCTGGCCCGCTTGGGGCGTTACACCGTGGATGAGGTCGAGCTGTCCGGCCCGCCCGATTCCCTGGTCATACGCGGCAAGGCCAGCGACATGCGCGGTAGCGGCAAGACCACGCGCAGCGGCAGCTGGGAAGACGTGCCGCTGCAACAGATTGTTTCTGACGTGGCGGCACGCAACGGCTGGCAACCGGTTTGCCCGGTGACCACCAAGGTGCCCCGCGTTGACCAGTTCAATGAGTCTGACTTCAACTTCATCACCCGCCTGGCCAAGCAGTACGACTGCACCGCCAAGGTCGGCGACGGCAAGTTACTGGTGTTGCCGCGACAGGCCGGGCAAAGCGCGAACGGCAAGGCCCTCGGCACGGTCACCATCACCCGTCATGACGTCAGCCGCTACCAGTTCCGCCTGGGGGACAAGTCGACCCAGAAGGCGGTGCAAGCCAAGCATCAAGACAAGAAGAGCGGGGCGCTGAGGGTGGTCGAGCTGGGCAACGACGAGGCACCGGACGGCCTACCGCCGGTGGCCTCAATGCCACCATGGGCAAGTACGCCATCATCACCCGCCTGCGCATGGCCGCGTTCATTGCCCAGATCGGCCACGAGTCTGGCCAGCTGCGCTATGTCCGTGAGCTGGGCGGTGACACCTACCTGGCGAAGTACGACACCGGCAGGCTGGCCCAGCGCCTGGGCAACACGCCTGAGGCTGACGGCGACGGCCAGAAGTATCGCGGCCGAGGGCTGATTCAGGTCACCGGGCGTGCCAACTATCAGGCCTGCAGTGAAGCGCTGTTCGGCGACAGCCGATTGCTCAACACCCCTGAGCTGCTTGAGCAGCCTGTCTATGCCGCGATGTCGGCGGGCTGGTTCTGGCAGCGGGCGGGGCTCAACTCCCTGGCCGATAAGGGCGACTTTCTCGCCATCACCAAGAAAATCAACGGCGGTACCAACGGTCTGGCGGATCGCGAGGAGCTGTATGAGCGCGCCTTGAAGGTACTGCAGTGAAGGGCCTGAATTGGCAACTGCTGGCCCTGGCGCTGCTGCTGGGGCTTGCCCTGGGCGGCGGTGCTGCCTGGGTCTGGCAGGCAAACAGCTACGAGAAGGCGCTGGCCCTGCAGAACACTGACCATCAGAGGGAGCGAGAAGACGCCGCGACCGCCGCGATCAATCAGCTCGGCCAGGAACAAACCCAGCGCCGGGCGCTGGAGGATCGCCTGCAGGCGAGTGATCAAACCCGTTACCAGGAGCTGCTCGATGCCCAACAAACTCAGGCTCGCTTGCGTGACCGCCTTGCTACTGCTGATCTGCGGTTGTCAGTCCTACTCGACACCACCCAGGGTAGTGACTGTGGGGTGCCAGCCACCACCAGCTGCACCGGCGTGGTTCATGGCGCCGTTCGAGCCAACCTTGACCCAAGACATGCTCAACGAATTATCAGCATCACCGATCGAGGCGACAAAGGATTGATCGCCCTCAAGGCCTGTCAGGCCTACGTGCGCGCTATCACGCGCTGAAGTGAAAAGGAGCGGGCCACGTGGATGCGTCAACATCCACCTGGCCCACCGAACCCGCAGACCCTTCCTGCAAGTCCAGCCGAGGCTCCTGCTCCGTGCACAAAGCGCGGCGAGCCTATCACCTGTTTATCCATACAGTAAAGACTTGCTATCAAATGACGACTCCAATCATTCCCTGGATGGGCGGCAAACGCCGCCTGGCCGACCGCCTTATCCCACTCTTTCCCCCTCACGAATGCTACGTCGAGGTCTTCGCCGGTGGTGCTGCGCTGTTCTTCATGCGTCCGCAGCCCGCCCCGGTGGAGGTGCTCAACGACCTCAACGGCGACCTGGTGACGCTTTACCGGGTGGTGCAGAACCACCTTGAAGAGTTCGTCCGCCAGTTCAAATGGGCCCTCAGCTCGCGCCAGATTTTCGAATGGCAGAAGATGACCCGGCCCGAAACCCTCACTGATATCCAGCGTGCCGCCCGGTTCTTCTACCTGCAGCAGCATGCCTTCGGCGGTAAGGTCACGGGCCAGACATTCGGTACCGCGACAACCGGTCCGGCCATCAACCTGCTGCGCATCGAGGAGAACCTGTCGGCCGCGTGGCAACGGCTGGCCGGTACCTACGTGGAGAACCTCTCCTGGCTGGAATGCGCCGAGCGCTACGATCGAGCCCACACCTTCCACTACATGGACCCGCCGTACTGGCAGACCGCCGGGTACGGGGTCGACTTTCCGTTCGACAACTACGAGCGGATGGCCGAGTTCATGCGGCGGTGCAAGGGCAAGGTGATGGTCAGTATCAACGACCATCCGGACATCCGGCGTGCTTTCGAGGGCTTTCATTTTGAAACCCTAAATATCAGGTACACCACGGCCAACCAGCGGCAAGGCAAGGCTGAGGTTACGAGGGAGCTGGTCATCATGAACTGGATGCCCTCTGCACTTGGCGGTCTGTTCTAACCAATCACCAGCATCCGGATCAATCGGATGAGTTCGATTGCCAAGATCAAAATGAGTTGAAAGGTCATATAATTCTCCGGGATGAGTTTGGCCGTCCGGCGCGTTATTGGGCGTCGGCTGTGGTTTTCCTTAAATGGCTTGGCGATTAAATATAAGTTTAGGTCGGGCTGTCAATGCTCTTCAGGAAACTTTCTGGGGGCGGGCCGCTAAGCCGCAGCCCGCCGTTGTCAAGGGGTGGATTTTAGGGGGAATTATTGGTCTGCTTAAGTTAGGTGGGCTGGGTAGCCTAAGTAGGCTGTGTAGGTTGTTTGGTTTAGAAAGATTCTAGATATCTTTTGATATCTATCGTTAGCACTAAATATCTAAAGATATCTAAAGAGTGTTTGTTTAATGTCCTAAGGGTGTTTATTAGATACCCTTTTAATATCCGTATTGGAGTTGAGCTTAGTGAAATTTCACCCGTTGCGCGCAACCTCGAATTCGTGCGTCAGCCGCTATTCTCGACCCTCGGGGTAATCAAGCCTGCTCCTTGGTTTCGAACGTTACCTACGGAGGCGCCAACCCGAAACCACTCGAATGCCTCTGAGGACTCGCCCAGGTTCAGGGCCATTTGCTCGGCCTGTTCTTTAGATGTGGTCGGAGCAAGCCACTCCCTGGCCAGATCCGGTGCCAGGACTACAGGTCGGCGGTCATGCACGTCGACCATCCCGCCTACGCTGTCTGCAGTGATGATCACGAAGCCATCATGCTCATTCGGCTCGGCGCCGAACTGGCCGATACCTGCGCACAGGGAAGGGCGGCCATCCTTTCTTCTGATCAGGTAGGGCTGTTTTTTCGGTCCACCTTCATCGACCCATTCGAACCAGTTGTCGATTGGCACGATAGCCCGGTGCGGCCAGATCGATCGGAAGAAGGGGCCGTGGGCTACTGTCTCTACTCGAGCATTGATCGGCGCTGCTCGGTCCTTTGCCCAGTGTGGCCGCCAACCCCAGCGCACCAGATCGGCATGAAGCACACCATCATCCAGCCGCAGCAAAGCAACGCGGGTGGTTGGGGCAACATTGTATCGACCGAGTGGCTGCTCGCCGACGGAGTTGGCCAGCGGGTGGCTCATGCTCAAGGCGTCTACGAAGTCATGAATGCCACGGTACTGGCTCAGTCTTCCGCACATCCCGGCTCTCCTAAGTTATCCGCAACTACAAATCCCTGCCCATGGCAGGTCTCACAGTCTTCGCGCTGAGCGAACGAATCACAGCACGCCGGACAACATTTAAACGGCGAGTACCTCACCCGGTCCCGCAATAGGCGGTATCGCGACCACTCTTTCTCCTCAAACGCTTCCTGCGCCAAATCAATCAGTAGCCGGTATGCATCAGGGTCACCAGCACCCTGCAGCATCTTGCCTTCAATCATCCTCGCGGTCTCAACCAGGCGGTAGACCCTGCCGTCGGTACCAACGAGCTGCAGTCCCTGGATAACCCCCAGCTCACCTGAAGTGCGCAGCACGACTCGAAGGCGATCCGGCTCTTGGATCACCATGCCGTCGCAACTGAATGCCTCCGTTCGGTTCTTCTCATAGTAGTTGCCCTGGCGGATGCAGCCGATTCGCCGGTGCCTACCCACCGGCACAACGTTGTAGCTGGATGCTCTGCAGTACAGGTCATGGGCGAACTGCTCTTCTAGGGCGGCGCTGTAGGCTGCGTGGGCTTGTTCACATAGATCGTGCAGTTCCATCGGGTCGAACAGGTCTAGAGCCTGCAGATCGGCGGTGGCCATTCGCATGACCTGCAGGTAGACCTCGGGGTTGCTCAGCCTGAGGTGCTCGTTGCGCAACGATCCGTTCCAGCGAGCCAGGGCTTCTGGCTTGCTCGGTGGCTTCTTGTTCACTGGGTGATTGCCCCTGGGTGAAGATCATTCGATCAAATGAAAGTCATCCCTGGTCCTGGGGCACGGTGTAGCTCCCCTTAAATTATCTCCCTTCATTGGTTGGTGGCCTGGAAGGAAGAACAATCCTTCTGCCTCCTGGGAGTAGGCGAGGGCCTGCATCGTGACGCGGCGCAGCCCGGCCCCATCCTCCAGACGCCTAATCGCTCCAGGTGATACGCCCGAACGGAATGCCAAAGCTTCAATGCTCCAGCCAAGCATCGTGCGTGCTTCGGCGCAGTGGTCACTGCGAAAGCCCAGTGGCAGGTTTTCCATAAGCCATTCCATGGTTGGTTTCTGTGTTTCATCCAGAGCCAATCGAATGGGTTGAATGTCGTCTCCGCCTGCAGGCATTGGTGCTCTCACCATGCTGTATTTTTGTACAGTATGGGGCTTGGGGAAAGTCCACGCAAAAAATGGTAGGCACTGCTGCGCCGGGGTATGTGAGCGGGCGTTGCGCTGCAGCGGGCTCTCGCCAGGCGTCCGCTCTCTGCGAGACGCAGGCGTGCATGAAAATTCTTCAGCGGGTCCAAGATCGGAAAGGTCTCAGACGAAACCAGGGTTTACCCTGACGTGGAAATCATGTCATTGTGATACTAGTTTTCATCTATCAATTAGGCCTACGCCATCTACCGGTTGAAGAAACTAAATATGACAAAAGCTAATGTGGAACTTTCCATCAAAGGTGAAAGTATTCAAAGCCTTTATGGGTATTATTTGAAGAACACGTTTCTGGTAAATAGGCGATATCAGCGAAAGCTGGTGTGGACGTTAGACGAAAAGCGAGCATTCATAGACTCGATAATAAAGGGGTATCCGGTTCCTCTTATCTTGTTGGCGGACATAGTTAGTAATGATACAAGAAGGCTGGAGATCATTGATGGAATGCAGCGTCTAAACGCAATCATGTCCTTCATTGAGCAAGAGTTTGATGTAAATAATGAATTCTTTAACTTGGATTCTATTGCAGATACTAAGCTCCTTAAAGATGAAGAGAAGCTAGTTCAGCAAGGAACTCCGATGGATCGAGAGGTCTGCGCGAATATTGCGAGATATCAAGTCCCTTTATCCGTGTTCCAGGAAAAAGGGGCGAGTCATGTTGATGAGGTGTTTCGTAGGTTAAACGCCAATGGTCGGCATTTATCCAAGCAGGAGTTGAGGCAGGCCGGTGCGACAAGTAAGTTTGCATCAATTGTACGGAAGATCGCTAGCAGCATTCGGGGAGACTCAAGTGCTAACGATATTCTAAATTTAAGTGCCATGAAAAACATAAGTATTACGAGTAAAAACTTAACTTACGGAATCAACGTGGATGATGTTTTTTGGATTAGGAATAACATCATTACTAGGGAGTCTCTGCGGGAGTCTAACGACGAAGAGATTATCGCAGACATCGTTGCATGGACTAGCATAGGCAAGAGTCTTCGCTCCAGCTCTGATATTCTCAACCAGCTGTATGGCTTCGAAGCTGAAGATGGCGACACAAACCTTGCTCAACAGGTTGAGCTCGCCATCCAAAAAATCAATGAAGATCAAGTCATATCAAATGTCCAAAAAGTCTTTGATATAATCATATCGATTTTAGAAGCTTCCGGAAAAACTTTCAATTCCTTGCTGTTCGAGAAGCAGCAGCCAAAAATTTCGCGCTATTTCCAAATTGTATATCTCGCAATTTTTGAGCAGGTTGTAGAGCAAGGTAAGGAAATTACCAACATGCCTGGACTGGTGAAGGCTCTGGATAAAGCTGGCGATAGAATTATAAAGCTTAGCCAGGGTGGTGGGAATTGGTCCGCTAGGGAAAAGCAATCAGCTATCGAGGCTTTGGAAGGTCCATTAAGAAAACATTTTTCAAAAACAAAAGGAAACGACCCCACGCATCAGCAGTGGATTACGCGATTAGAGAATATTCTAATGCAGTCTACTACTGAGCAGAGCCTGTATGACTTCAAGTTGGGGCTTCATTCGCTCGCCGGTAAGAAGTTTGATACTGCCTTGCTTTCCAAAATAATAAAAACTTTGACTGCTATGGCCAACACAATGCGAAATGCAACTGGCTATTGCATCATAGGTATTGCGGATACGTTGAAAACTGCAAACTCCTTCGAGAAGCGCTATGGTGTCAAGGGCAATAGCTACTCTAGTTTTTGGATCACTGGCGTCGACGCGGAGGCAAACGAATACCATCAGGGGGTTGACGCGTATTTTACTAAGGTAACTCAGCTGATTAAATCTCAGCCAATTAGTGAGCGAGACAAAGATTATATTGCTCGGAATATAACGACCGTCCGCTATTTCGATAAGACACTGATAATCTTAAAAATCGAGTCTGGTCCTGTTCCTTCTATATATGATCGACAATATTTTGTGAGGCACGGCAGCAACCTCTCGGAGGTCCCCCCGGAGCAGTTCCATACGCTTTTCGCTCGCTTCCCTCAGGGAGATGCTAACTAAAAAATAAACGCATTCGATGGCTAAAATTGGTACATGGCCGAGCCGGGGCGCAGGTCTACGGGTCGAGGCATACTGGAGCCGCAATCCGATGTGTCGCGGGAGAGATTTAAGGGCGGCGGTGTTGGTCCAGGTATGTACCAACTAATACCCCAGCACAATGATCGATGGCTATGCGCCGCAAGCTGATGGATGGAGGTCGAACAATGGCGGTGGGGAATCTGTGGGAGCCGGTGTCAGGCGTCTTCTGGGCGACGGCGCCGTCTATATTGGATGGATCCAGGTGGATAGCGGACCTGAATGGGTCGTCATTTTTTATTACCGTTTTTGGAGCATTGGTTGGTGCGTTTGCAGGTGCGTGGGCCGCACAGCGATCAGCCAAAAATGGAAAGCGGCGTGATGAATTAGCTACTGAAATTCGAGTTGTAAATGCCGGAATTATTTTGAGTCATGCAATCTTCGAATCTGTCTTGTCGGCACAGGTGGAGTATATCGGTCCTGCAAAGGACAGGTATGAAGCAGAGCGTGATAAATACTTAAAGGCTCTTGAGTCGCCGCCTGTTAGTGGCGAAATACTTATCAATTTCAATTTGCAGCGCTTTCCTGAGTTGCCAACACCAGTGGATCAGCTCCAGCCTCTTATACTTCAACAGGGCTCGACACCTGCTCTGCGAGCTATTGTAGCTCTAGTTGAGTCAAGTGGTTTACTGCATGAGGCTATAAATCTCAGAAATGTGTATCTGGACAAATTTGAGAGAAAAGAAATTCCTCCCGGATTTTCATATCCGGATGTGTATTTTGGACTGGCCGCGAAAGACGGTCATCACCAGCATTTTAGTAGTGTTGTGGCGGCGATATCCTTGTATGGTGATGATGTTGTTTATTACTCTCGAAGGTTATGCGAGCATCTGAGTCAGCATGGTAAGATCCTGAAGAAGGAATTGAAAAAAATCTCCGGGGAGCCTGTGGGGATTGTTGAATTCAATTTTGTTGAGGTAGACAAGAAAGGGCTTTGTCCTCCGCAAGAAAATTATAAGGGCTGGGAGGGGGGGTATGTTGAGGAACACCAGCGTCATCGCTGGTGGAGATGGTGGTGCAAGTAGTCAGACGCTGCTGGAGTCGCGCCTTTCAGGAATGCATGCTGGCGGTTGTTAGAGGGTAGCTGTGACAGGCGTGGCAGCACTTCCTTGGTTTTTAAGAGCAGAAAATTCGGTGTCATGGTTGACCGAAAAGGTGAATGTTGAATCGAATGGTACAAAAATGGTACGAGTGTTAAGTTTTCGGCGTGAAAGTCCAGCAGTTAAAGGCTTTCAAGAAGACTTGGTCCAGTCCATCATAGGCGCAACGCTGAACCGGCGAGACAGCTCAGGGCTTGGGTTTACTGGGGGTGAGGCGAATGCTAGGGGCATGTTCTACGACGCATTTGCAGCCATTCAGGGGTGTTTTGCTTTGCACGGTTTGTTACAGCTTGCCGGCGCGAAGCAACAACAGGGGTGCGTTAGTCTACCAAGAGTGCCGAGTGTTCGCTCGTAAGCAGTCTACGATGAGAGGCGTTTCGTACAGCCCCTGAACAGGGCTCATGTAACCCGACAATGCGCCGATACCGTGCTGCGGAAAGTCCATAAAAGGCAGGAGCCTGAACATTGTTCGAACACATCTGGCGCAGCATCCATTCCCCGGGCTACTTCCCCAATGTACTGGAATGGATGATCGATATTCTCCTCAACCCGTTCATGGTGGTTATGTGCCTGATGGTCGGGGCGCTGGCCGGTAAAGGGTGAGCCATCCCCTACGGCAGCCTCACCTGTTATGTGCTGTTCCTGAGCCGCTCGCCATTCTATCGGTGGGAAAGCATTTTTCCCGTAGCCGGGCTGCCTGCGCTGTTGATTGATGGCGCACTGTTGGCCCTGCTCGGTTTCTATTTGAAGGGCGTACTCAGAACCCGCTCAGCAGCAAGACCCGAAGGTCATTGGTTGCGCTGGCTTTATCAAAGCCTGAAGGTTGTCATGCTGACAATCGTGGTGGTGTTCTGGGTACTCGTTGTGCTGTTTGTCTTGATCTTCACCGTCTCGGTCGCTACCCAACCGTCACTGGCGCACTGACCCAATTCCTGCTTGGCAACCCAGAACCGTTTCAGGCCGTTGCAGCCGGCAAGCTCATGTTCAGCAACGGGAACGGCCGGCCTTCGCCATCCAGCGGCGAACGGCCAGTCTGAACAAAGCCGTAATGCAGATAAAACCCCACCGCCTGGGGATTTTGCTCGTTTACGTCAACGCTCAGGGTATCCCGCGAATCATGCGCGTAATCCAGTAGCGCTCGGCCAATGCCTTGCCCGCGCAGGTCGGGATCAATGAAGAGCATCTCAACGTGGGTTTCGTTGAGCCCGATAAAGCCCAGCGGGCGGTCTTCAGTGTCTACTGCAACCCATAACTCAACCGCGGGTAGGTAGACGTCGCGCAGTTGCGGCAGCAGCGCGTCTATGTCGGATGCTTGCAGGAAGTGGTGGGTGGCGCGCACGGAGCGCAGCCAGAGGTCGAGCAGTTGCGGGTAGTCGGCAGCGTTAGCCTGACGAATGATCATGGAATCATCCTTGTGCACTTGATATCGGAGTAGAGGTACGCCAGGGAAGTGTCGGCATCTGTATGACCGCTTCGCGAGTTAACGCCTGGGCAGTGCACGGCAGAGGTAGCCGAAAAGGAGGGGCGGAAAAATTACTGAGTCTCTTTCGATGTGTCAAGAAAACTGGACGCTTGCGAGGCGTCAAGGAGCAACGCTGGGACATCAGTGCTCAGGATGCGATAGCATTGAGCCATTAACGAAGATTTTGCTCACCTGCAAGGGAATGTCTGATGTCGAAAAAAATGGGTTCTCTCGGATTGGCCTTGGCCGTGACCCTCGGAGCCAGCTCGTCGGCAATGGCCGAAGAAAAGCTGTTCAAGGATTTTGCCTTTGACTCGCCACGGTCAGCCTATACCGAAGCCAAGGGCTATTACGACTGCTCGGAAGATCTTCTCGCTCCCGCCATGTGCAAGGATGATGTGGACTTTATCGGCCACAAATTTACCCTGGCCCTGGTATTTGCAGGCGGCAAACTGAACACGGTTTCGCTGATCAGTGACTTCGATCAGGAGATTTACAACAACGCCATGACAGCACTGAACAAGACGTTCATGTTGAGTTCGATGTCGGACGCCAACACGCAATTGGACTTGATCGAGCTGGCGAGCAGTGCGCGCAATCGCGACGACTACTTGACCCGGTATACCCGCTATGAAGAAGTGGGCGTCGCGGCGGGGGATTTCACTTACACCTTCCTTGAGGGGGCCGATACCTCGAAGAAATACTCCAGTGTCCCCACCTTGCTAAATGGCTCTGCAGATAACATCCGCTGCGCCGAGCTGATGCTGACCGGTGAGGGGGCTGACTCGGCGCTGTACATCCGCTTCTCCTTTCCTAACCTGGAGATGAAAAAAGCCGAAGCTGCGGCGCAGAAGCCGGTCGAATCCTTCTGACCGTCACCGCCAGAGCAAACCCCGCCCCGAGCGGGGTTTTTCATGTCTGTCGGGCAAGCAGAAATAATAAATCTTCCAGGTATTCCAAGTTGTTATAGTTGTGTTCGTTATTTTTATTTCAACTTTGACTGCCTGCTTTATAGGCTGTTTGGAATAGCAAGGAAGCCGCTGCCTTGCCGATGTCTGAAAGTATGTTATGCTCGGAAAATAACCCCCGCCGCACCCTCTCTCCCTACCTGTTTTTCTCGCCTAAATTGATGATCTACATCAGTTTTTTGCTCGCCTGCGGGCTCTATATTGAATTTAAAGGAATGAACAACTCTCCCCGCCACGCTGCGAAGTTCTGGTGTGAAAGTTTATAAAACAATAAGGAATCGCCCGTTAGGTTGAGTGCTGTTTTTACGGCGCTCGATCATCATCCGGTGTTACCCATGAAGTCGACCGTTGTCTCTGTTGCGCGCAAACTCAAACTCTATCAATTGGTGGTCTTCGACCAGGTCCTGCGTAGCGGCTCGCTGGTGGGCGCGGCCCAGGCGTTGAACCTGACCCAGCCGGCCGTGACCAAGATCATCCACGAAATGGAAGCCTTCCTCGGCGCCGCCTTGCTGGTGCGCGGCAACCGCGGGGTGCGTGCCACCGAGCTGGGCGGGGTGGTGGTGCGCCGCGCCCATGCCATGCTCACCGAACTGCGCAGCCTCACCGATGAGGTCAATGCCTACCACAGCGGCACCACCGGCCAGGTCATGGTCGGCTCGCTGACCTCGTCATCGGCCTTGCTGTTGCCGCATACCCTGCGCCTGCTCAAGGAGAGCGCGCCAGGGGTGCTGGTGACGGTGCGGGTCGGGCATATGGACCAGCTGTTCTCAAGCCTGTTGGCCGGTGAGCTGGATATTGTCGTCGGGCGCATTCCCGATGACTGGCGCTGGCACGAGCACGAGCCGCGGCTCAAAGTCGATGTGCTGTGCGAGGAGGGATTGTGCATCGTCGCCGGTGCCGAGCACCCACTGCACGCCAGCGGCGGGCCGCTGAGCCTGGCCGAGCTGCATCCGTTCCCGTGGATTCTGCCGCCGCGCAGCGGCCTGTTGCGGCGTACCGTCGACCGCCTGTTCGAGGAACTGGACCTGGGCCCGCCGGCCAACGTCATCGAGTCGATCGCGGCCCTGACCAACTACGAATTGATGCAGGACCAACAGACCGTCGGCTTCTTCCCCCTGCAAACCACCCAGCAACTGGCCCAGGGCGGCAAGCTCAAGGCCTTCGACCTTGGCAAGCCGCTGAGCTTTGGCAGCATCGGCTGCTTCTACTCGGCCAATCGCAGCCTCGACCCGGCCAGCCGGCTGTTCCGTGAATGCCTGACCCTGGCCAACCAGCCCGGCGAGCAAAGTTAACCAGGTATTCCATATCGCTATAGCTACAGCCGCTCTATTCATGAGGTATGGCCAATTGCCACACCTACAATGCGGGTAATTACACCCGATTGATCTCGCAATAACGGATACCCAGCGCATGAGAAGCAATCTGCCGGTCACCCAGCAGGAAGTCATCTTCCAGAACCAACAGCGGCTGATTTCTGCCACCGACCTGCACGGCAACCTGACCTACTGCAACGACGAGCTGGTGGCCATCAGCGGCTTCAGCCGTGAAGAGCTGATCGGCAGCCCGCACAATATCGTCCGCCACCCGGACATGCCCGAAGCGGTGTTCGCCCACATGTGGTCGTACCTCAAGGCCGGCAAGAGCTGGATGGGCATCGTCAAGAACCGCTGCCGCAACGGCGATCACTACTGGGTCAGCGCCTATGTCACGCCGATCCTCGAGGGGGCGACGGTCGTCGGCTACGAGTCGGTGCGGGTCAAGCCGCAGCGTGCCGATATCGAGCGTGCCGCCGCGCTTTACCAGCGCATCCGTACGGGCAAAAAGAGCTGGAGCTTCAAGCACCTGGCCAAGGCTGTGAAAGAGCAGGCGCTGGCGCCGGTGGCGCTTGGCGTGCCTTGCCTTGCCGCCGTGTGGTACCTCGATAGCTGGGCGGCTCTGGCCGTGCTGGCCTGTGGTTTTGTCGGCATGCAGGTGGCTGCGCACTGGAACCTGCAGCGCAAGTTCGCCCTGGCCCGGCGTGCCACCGCCGACAGTTTCGACAGCGAACTGATTGCCCGCACCTACACCGACGAGCATGGCGCCGTGGCGCAGTTGATGATGTCGCTGATCAGCGAACAGGCCAAGGTGCGCACCGCCCTCAGCCGTTCCGGCGACTACGCGCAGAAGACCGAAACCATGGCCGGCGAAAGCGGCAAGCTGGCTCAGGCCTCCGAGTCGTCGTTGCAGCGCCAGCGCGACGAGACCGACATGGCCGCTACTGCCATGACCCAGATGGCGGCGTCTATCTCCGAGGTTTCGACCCACATCCACGACACCGCCCGTGAGGCCGACGACGTCAACCAGCTGACCCGGGTCGGCTCCGAAGAAGCCGGCAAGACTCGCCTGGTGATCGAGAAACTGCAGGACACGGTGAACCAGATCAGCCAGTCGGTGGAAAATTTTGCCGACGAGACCCAGTCGATCCAGATCGCCTCGAACATGATCCGCCAGATCGCCGACCAGACCAACCTGCTGGCGCTCAACGCCGCCATTGAAGCGGCGCGGGCCGGCGAGCAGGGTCGTGGTTTTGCCGTGGTCGCCGATGAGGTGCGGGCGCTGGCGTTCAAGACCCAGGAGTCGACCGAAACCATTCAGACCATCATCCAGTCGCTGCACAGCGCCGCCAACCAGGCGGTGGATATCGCCCGCCAGGGCAGTGACGAGGCCCATGCCGGTGTCGATCAGGTGATCGCCACCCAGAACGCCCTGGAAGGCATCGGCGTGGCGGTCGAGCATATCCACCAGATGACCGAGCAGATGGCCGCCGCCTCCGAACAGCAGGCCCATGTCGCCGAAGACATCAGCCGGCAGATCACCACCATCGCCCAGGTGTCCGAGCAGAACGTCGACATAGCCGCCAGTTCCGCCAGCATCGGCCGTGAGCTTGAACACACGGCGCATGAAATGTATGCGCTGGTGGACCGCTTCAACCGCTAGGCCGCGATCATGACCCGAGAGGATTTCGACAAGCTTGCGGCCAACGCTGAGCGTGAGCTGACCAGCATTCCCTACGCGATTTTCGAGGCCGCCGCCGATGCGATTGTCATCACCGATGAATGGGGGCGGGTGCAGGCGATCAATGCCGCGGCGCAGAAGCTGTTCGGCTACAGCTTCGCCGAACTTGCCGGTGCGAATATTTCCCGGCTGATGCCCAGGGCCTACGCCGAGCACCATGATCAGTGCCTGGCGTCCTACCGTGCGGGCGGCGGGCGCAAGCTCAACGGCCTGGTACGCGAGCTGCTCGGCAAGCGCAAGGACGGCTCCTTGTTCGATTTGCACGTAAGTGTCGGCGAGCTGTTGCTGGGTGGCCGGCAACTGCTGATCGGGGTGTGCTATGACATCAGTGAACAGTTGCAGATGCACCGGCGCATCAACCACCTGGCCAGCCATGACACCCTGACCCACTGCATGAACCGCAGCGCCCTGCATACGCGCCTGCAGCAGGAGATCGCCCTGGCGCAAGCGCAGGTGCAGCAACTGGTGCTGGTGTTCATCGACCTCGATGGCTTGAAAATCATCAACGACAACCATGGTCATTACGTCGGTGATCGGGTGCTAGTTGGCGTCGCCGAGCGCTTTCGCCAGTGCCTGACCGGTGCGGGGTTGCTGGCCCGGGTTGGCGGCGATGAGTTCGTGGTGGTGATGCGTCAGCCGTTTGCCGAACAGGGTGGCATGGGCCTGGCCACACGGCTGTTCGAGTGCCTGCAGGCGCCGCTGCGGATCGACGGCATGGCCTTGGCTGTGCGCGCAAGCCTTGGCGTCAGTACCTGCGCCAATTGCCGGGAAGGGCAAGCGCCGGCGCCGGATCAACTGATCATCGATGCCGACTTTGCCATGTACCAGGCGAAGAAGGCCGGCGGCAATCGCATCGCTTGTTTCAACCCGGCCATGCGCATCACCCAGCAGCGCGAGCAGCAGCGCCTGGAGCGTCTGCGCCAGGCGATCGAGACCGAGCAATTGCAGCTGCATTACCAGCCGCAGTTCGAGCTGGCCGACCCGCAACGGATCACCGGCCTTGAGGCTTTGCTGCGCTGGAACGACGGCGCCAACGGCCCGGTATCGCCCGAGGTGTTCATCCCCCTGGCCGAGCAGAACGGGCTGATGTCGGCGCTCAATGTCTGGGTGGTGACCCGTGCCTGCGCCGACAACCGGGCGCTGATCGAAGCCGGCCTGCTGGATGTGCCGGTGGCGGTGAACATGAGCGGCTACTCGTTCATGCAGTGCGATTTTGTCAGCAAGTTGGCGGCGGTTCTCGAGCGTAGCGGCCTGGCGGCCAACCGCCTGGAAATCGAAGTGACCGAAACCGCCGCGCTCAAGGATATCGAGCAGGCCCGGCAGAACGTTTTGCGCTTGCAAGGCATGGGCGTGCAGGTGTCGATCGACGACTTCGGTACCGGCTATTCATCGCCCAGCACCTTGCGCGCCTTGCCGTTCGAGAAGCTCAAAATCGACCGGGTGTTCATCAGCGAGGTGCAGAGCAACCCGATCGACCAGGCTATCGTCAATGGCTACCTGATGCTGGCCGAGAGCCTGGATCTCCAGGTGGTGGCCGAGGGCATCGAAACCCGCGAGCAGCTCGATTACCTCAAGGCCCAGGGCTGTAGCCTGGGCCAGGGCTTCTGGTTCTGCCGGCCGTTGCCGATGGACAGGTTGCTGCAGTTCATCATGGGCCGTGAGCATGCCGGACGTCGGTTGGTGAGGTAGCGCCAGCAAGGCTTGCCTACACTCATCGGTCGCCTGTGCAATGGATGCATGGGGCCATTTCATGGAGATCAGTGGCAATGAATTCGCCCGGAAAAGGACTTCCCGAGACCTTCCTGCAAGCCGCCGCCCTGCGCGAGCACGACCGCTACCCCGAGGATATGGACTGGCAGGCGCTGGTCCATGCGTTTTTCCCCGACAGCGTGGTCGGCATGGCCCAGTCGCTGTCGAACATCACCGGAGCCTTCTATGGCCTGATGCTGGAGCAGGCCGGGGAAATGTTTGGCCGCGAGCACATCAATCGCCTGTCCGAGCGCATGTTCTATCGCCTCGGCCGGCGCATGGCAGCGCGGCACATGGCCAGCCAGGTGCAACTGGAGCGCGACGCCCGTGGCCTCGGCCGGTTGGTGGTGGCGGCGATCTTTACCTCCAGTCCGGAATACCGCCTGCACATCCTCGAATTCGGCGCCGAGCAGGTGTTTATACGCATCACCGGCGCCGACCGCTACCACCGCATCGCCCGTGAACTGGGCTTCGAAGACGTGCTGCAGTGGCCGGTACTGCGCGAGTTTTTCCGTGGGCTGGGGGATGAGCTGGGGATTACCGAGCGCTTCGCACTGGCCATGGAACTGGTAAGCCTGGATGACGACAGCCGGTGTGATTATTCGCTGGCTATCGTCAGGCGCTCAGATCGAACGCTGGCCGACCCGCTGTGACAAGGCCTCGGCCGACTCCTTGCGCTCGGAGTAGCGATCGACCAAATGCTCGCTGCGCCCGCGCAGCAGCAGGGTGAACTTGACCAGCTCTTCCATGACGTCGACCACGCGGTCGTAGTAGGCCGAAGGTTTCATCCGGTCGTTACCGTCGAATTCCAGCCAGGCCTTGGGCACCGAGGACTGGTTGGGGATGGTGAACATACGCATCCAGCGCCCCAGTACCCGCAGCTGGTTGACCACGTTGAATGATTGCGAACCACCACACACCTGCATCACTGCCAGGGTTTTACCCTGGGTCGGACGCACCGCGCCCATGGCCAGCGGCACCCAGTCGATCTGCGCCTTGAACACCGCCGACATGGCGCCGTGGCGCTCGGGCGAGCACCACACCTGGCCTTCGGACCATTGCATGAGGTCGCGCAGTTCGACCACCTTGGGATGGTCCTCGGGCGCGTCGTCGGGCAGGGGCAGGCCGCTGGGGTTGAAAATCCGGGTTTCGGCGCCCAAGTGCTCCAGCAGGCGCGCAGCTTCCTCAGTCAGCAGGCGGCTGAACGAGCGTTTGCGGGTCGAGCCGTAAAGCAGCAGGATGCGCGGCTTGTGCCCGTCATGGGCGGCGTTGGCAGGGATCAGGTCGAGGTCGAGATTGGGCAGTTGATCATTCATGGGAGAGTCCTTTTACAGGGTGCCGATGCGGTCAATTTCAGCCTGCAGCTGATCGCGGCTCAGGCGCTCGAAGGGCAGGGCGAGGAAGGTTGTGCAGCGCAGCGCGATACGCGCCAGGGTGGCGTCGAAGGCGGCATCGAGCTGGGTGTCGGTGCCGTGGATTTCGGACGGGTCCGCCAGCCCCCAGTGGCTCTTCAGTGCCGGGCCGAAGTACAGCGGGCAGGCTTCGCCAGCGGCGTTGTCGCAGACGGTGATGACGATGTCCGGTGGGTTGTCGACGAAGGTGTCGTTGCCTTTGCTGGTCAGGCCGCTGATACCGATGCCGGCGCGTTGCAAGGTCGACAGGCTGCGAGGATGCACCTGGCCCTTGGGGAAGCTGCCGGCACTGAGCGCTTCGAAACCGGCCGGGGCCAGGTGGTTGAACAGCGCTTCGCACAGAATGCTGCGGCAGCTGTTGGCGGTGCACATGAACAGGATTCGCATGGGGCGGACTCCTCAGCAGCAGGTTGCGCGGGCAGGGCGATCACCCATGCCGTCGAGGCGGGTGCTGTCGGCGCTGAGCCACTGGCCGTTGGCTTCAAGGGTCAACAGCAATACCTGGTTGACCCAGGCCGGCAGTTGCGGGTTAAGCCGGTAGTACACCCACTGGCCCTGGCGGCGGTCGAGCAACAGGCCGCAGCTGCGCAGTTGCGCCAGGTGGCGGGAGATCTTTGGCTGGCTGTGGTCGAGCGCGCACATCAGCTCGCAGACGCACAGCTCACCTTCGCGGGCGATTAGCAGCGTGGCGCGGGCACGGGTTTCATCGGCGAGGCATTTGAACAGGGCGGTGGGGCTGAGCATCGAATCGGCCTTTTACATGTGGAAATTCGAATATACGGATTTCCATATGTTTTTGGCAAGCCGGTTGTCTAATCAGCCAGCCGCTGGTGAACTCAGCATCATTACCCTGGAGCAGTACTTTCAGGATGCCCAGCGTTAGAATGCGCCGTTTACCTGAAACGGAATTCATCATGAGCGCACCGTTGCACGCCGCTTTTCTCACCTTGCTGGCCTTGCCCGGTGCTGCCCACGCTGCGGCGGCAGAACCGGTACCGCTGTACCAGCCCCTCAAGGACTGGGTGGTGGGCTGTGACAATACCCGCCAGTGCACGGCGCTGGCGGCCGATACCCGGGCGGACATGCCGCTGGGCATCCAGGTAATGCGCGGGGCCGGCCTCGATGGCCAACTGCAGGTGACGATCTTCAGCAACAGCTCGCTGGAGGCGCCGTTGCAGCTCGATGGCCAGCCGCTGGCACTACCCTTGAGCGAGGCTCAGGAGGACGGCGTGGTGTTCTGGCACGCCAGCGGCGAGCAGGCGATGGCCCTGCTCAAGGCCATGCGCAACGGCGCGCGCCTGACCTCGCAGAGCAATGATGGTGAGCTCGGTAGCTCTCTGAACGGCCTGACGGCTTCGTTGTTGCTGATCGATTCGGTACAGGGGCGGGCAGGGCATCGCAGTGCCTTGGTGCGCGCAGGGGATGCACCGGATAGCGCCGTGCCACCTGCGCCAGTGCTGCCCAAACTGACGCCATTCGTACGCCCCGAGCCGATGGGCGAAGCGCAGGCCAGGCGCATCAGCGAGGTGGTCATGACTGCCACCGCAAACGACTGGCGCGATCCCGACGCGGACTGGACCCCGGACAGTGCCCAGGCCTATGCCTTGAGCAAGGACACGGCGCTGGTGAGCTTTCGTTTCGGCTGCGGTGCCTACAACTGCGAGTACGCGCTCTACACCACTTCGCGGGCGCATCCCGAGCAGGCGAAGGCGCTGCAACTGGAGAAGATTGCGGCGCAGGAGCAGTGGGACGATTTTGGCGGTTCGGTGGGCTATGACCCGGACACCGGGGTGCTCAGCAGTTTCATCCTGGCGCGGGGCATTGGCGATTGCGGCATGGAACAGAGCTGGCGTTTTGACGGGGAGCGCATGCGACCGCGCTCGCTGTCACGCATGGGCAGTTGCACTGGGAACTGGCCAGACAAGTGGCCGGTGCTGTGGCGTACGCAGGATTGACCCTGGGGCTACTGCGTAGCCCATCGCCGGCAAGGCCGGCCCCACAGGGATTGGTGTTGCCTGAAAGCCTTGATCAGAACGCCAGCTTGTAGCCAATCATCAGCAGCATGCCCGCCAGGCACGGGCGCAGGATGCTGTCGGAAATTCGCCCGGTCAGGTGGCTACCCATGTAGATGCCCGGCAGCGAGCCGAGCAGCAGGTAGCCGAGCAGCGACCAGTCCATGTTGCCCATGCTCGCATGGCCGAGACCTGCGACCAGGGTCAGGGGCACGGCGTGGGCGATTTCGGTGCCGACCAGGCGGCGGGTGACCAGGTACGGATAGAGCAGAAACAGCGCCACGGTGCCCAGGGCGCCGGCACCGATCGAGGTCAGCGAGACCATGACGCCGAGCACCACGCCGGTGACTACGGTCAGCAGGTTGAGGCTGGTGCCGCTCAGGTGGTAGCGGTCGCCGGCGTGTTTGCTGGCGAAGGCCTGGAGTTTGCTTTTGAACAGGATGGCCAGGGCGGTGAGCGCCAGGACCACGGCCAGGCCTTGCTTGATAATGGCGTTGGCGGCCTGGGTGTCGGCATCGAGGCTGGAGAGGAACCACAGGGTCAGGGCGGCGGCCGGGACGCTGCCGAGGGTCAGCCAGCCGGTGATTTTCCAGTCGATATTGTTGTTTTTGCCGTGGACCCAGACGCCGCTGGCTTTGGTGATGGCGGCGTAGAGCAGGTCGGTACCTACGGCGGTGGCGGGGTTGATGCCGAACCACAGCAGGATCGGGGTCATCAGCGAGCCGCCGCCGACGCCGGTCATGCCGACGATGAATCCAACTACCAGGCCTGCAATGGTGAAACCGAAAGAACCTACATCCATAAGTAACCTAAACGCCCAACGTGCCCGTGATCGGATGGCAGCCAGCATAAAGGTTTTTTTATAGCCAAATAGACTTGTTCGTTATTAGGTTATAACTGGGTCGAGCTTCGGGAGGGTTTGCACCATCCATTTGCCAGGGTGTGGCTTAGTCACCTTTCCGCCCTTACGGCGGCTTACTTTTTTCAGTCGAAAAAAAAGTAAGCAAAAATTCTCGCCCCACCAGTGGGCCCTGCGCTGCGCTTCGGGTTCCCTCGCTCCGGCGTCGCTACGGGGCATTGCGAACTACGAGTTACAAGCAACTCTACGTTTCGCAACTTCGGCTAACGCCGAAGGTGCTGCGCACTCGCCCCTTCGCAACACCTGCACTCGGCCCTTCTGGTTAACGGGGCCGGTAGATCAAGATCAAGAGCACAATTCGCTTCGCTCTTGTTGAGCGCGTAGCGCTGTGGGAGCGGCGGTGCGACGTCTCGACTTGACCCGCGATGCGGTGTTACAGACAACGCTGTTACCGATCCGTCATCACCACCATCACATGCGCATCCCCACCATCTTCGGTCTCCGACAGATAGATATGCCCGACATTGCTGTTGAAGTAGGCCGTCTCCTGGGGGCCGATACTCACCGCCTCACCGGTCTCGAATACGATGCGCACACGCCCGCTGAGCACCAGGGCAAATTCCTGCCCGGGGTGGCGGATGAATTCGTCGAACTGTTGCCGTTCGCGGGCGATGATCCGGGCGTACATCGGGGTCATCAGGCGCTGCGGGAATTCGCCGGCAATCGGGTGGTAGTCGTAGGTGCCGGTGCTGTAGCCGGGGGCGCTGGGCAGGGAGTTGACCACTACGGTGGTCGGCACTGGCACATCACTTACGCCTGAAGCGCGAAACAGCTGGGCGATATCCACCTGCAACGCCCGCGCCGCCGCCGCGAGTTTTTCGTAGCTCACCGAGACTTGCGCCAGTTCCATTTTCGACAGGGTCGAGACCGGTACTCCGGACAGCGCCGAGAGTTGCTTGAGCGTCAGTTGCTGGGCCTTGCGCACGCTGCGCAGGCGCGCGCCGACTTCGGCGCGGTCAATCAGCGGCAGCGCGCCAGGGCGGGTGTCGGCAGGGGAGCGGTCGGCACTCATCAAGCATCTCGGTCAGGCAAAACGGATGCGCATCTTACCGTGAGCGCTTGCATAATCCGAAATTCTCAGATATTAGAATTCTCACAAATGATAATTTCATCTCGCAGGTGATTGCATGGCTATGACACAGACCTTCGACATCGTGATCATCGGCGCCGGTATTGCCGGTGCTTCATTGGGCTATCGGCTGGCGCCAGGGCGCCAAGTGCTGATGCTTGAACGCGAAGCCCAGGCCGGCTACCACTCCACCGGGCGCTCGGCGGCGATGTTCATGGAGGCCTATGGCACCCCGCAGATCCAGGCGCTGACCCGCGCCAGCCGGGCCTTTTATGAGTCGCCGCCGCCGGGCTTCTGCGAGCATGCACTGCTCGAACCGCGGGGTTGTCTGTATGTGGCGACCCTGGAGCAACAGGCGCTGCTCGACAGCACCTATGCACAGAGCCAGGCCAACGGTACCGAAGTGACCTTGCTCGACCGCGACGGGGCGCTGGCGCTGGTGCCGAGCCTGCGCGCCGAGGTGGTGGCCGGCGCGGTACTCGAACCCGGCGCCATGGACCTGGATGTACACGCGCTGCACCAGGGCTTCTTGCGCGGTTACCGCCAGGCCGGCGGGCACTTGCACTGCAATGCCGAGGTGGTCGAGGGCAGTTACCACGAAGGTTACTGGCAGCTCGTGATGGCCGACGGCAGCTGCATTCAGGCGCGCCAGTTGGTCAACGCCGCTGGCGCTTGGGCCGATCACATCGCGGCGGTCTGCGGCGTACAGCCGGTCGGCCTGCAGCCGTGCCGGCGCTCTGCCTTTACCTTCGACGGCCCGCCAGACCAGGCCTTCAGCCGCTGGCCGGCAGTGATCGGCGTCGATGAGAGCTTTTATTTCAAACCCGATGCCGGGCAGTTGCTCGGCTCACCGGCCAACGCCGACCCGGTCGAGCCCCAGGACGTGATGCCCGAAGAGCTCGACGTCGCCATCGGTATCTACAACATCGAGGCCATCACCACCCTGGCGATTCGCCGCCCCAGTCATAGCTGGGCCGGGCTGCGATCGTTCGTTGCCGATGGCGACCTGGTGATTGGCCGCGATCCGCACAACCCGGCGTTTTTCTGGCTGGCGGCGCAAGGCGGTTATGGTATCCAGTCCGCCGCTGGCGCTTCGCAACTGGCCTGTGCGCTGTTGCTTGAGCAACCGTTACCGGCAACCCTGAGCGCCGAAGGGGTCGAGCCGCAACGCTTGTCCCCGGCGCGTTTTCGTTAATTCCCGAAGGAGATTTCCCATGAGTTCGACTATCGAGCGTATCCCCAGCCACCTGCCATATCCGTTTTCCAAAGCGGTCAAGGTCGGCGGTTTTCTGTTTCTTTCCGGGCAGATCCCCCTGCACGCCGACGGTGAAGTGGTGCGCGGCGACATTCAGGTTCAGACCCGGGCGGCGCTTGAGCGTATCGGTGAAACCCTGGCCGAGTGCGGCGTCGGTTTCGACCAGGTGGTGAAGGCCACCGTGTGGCTGTCCGACATGGCTCATTTCGCCGGTTTCAACGAGGTCTACAAAAGCTTCTTCGCCAACGGCTACCCGGTGCGTTCCACCGTCAGCGCCGGTCTGGCCCTGGGCGTGGATGTCGAGATCGAAGTGCAGGCCTGGCTCGGCAACGACTGAGTCAGCACGGCAACACTGGGTAAAAACAACAACAAAGGCCCCGCAGGGCCATCGATACCAGAGGGCTGAAAATGAAAGAGCAGCTGAAAATTGCAGGCGCCTTTATCGGCGTGATCGTCGGCGCAGGGTTCGCCTCGGGGCGGGAGCTGTTGCTGTTCTTTGTCGACTTCGGCCTCTGGGGCCTGCTTGGGGCGCTGGTCAGTGCGGCGTTGTTCACCTTTCTCGGCATGGCCCTGGCAAGGCTCGGCAATCGCTTGCAGGCGGCCTCGCACAAGGACGTGGTGTACGCCATCTGCGGGCGTTACCTGGGCTTGTTCGTCGATTTTCTGATCACCTTTTTCATGTTCGCCGTCACTGTGGTGATGCTTGCCGGCGGTGGGGCCTTGCTCGAGCAGCAGTTTGGCATTCCGGCGCTGGCCGGCAGTGTGCTGGTGACGGTGCTGGTGGTGGCGGTGGTGTGCCTGGATGTACAGAAGGTGATTCTGCTGATCGGTGCGGTGACGCCGTTCCTGATCCTGGTCGCCACGGCGATTGCCTTGTACGCGGTATTTACCCGCGAGCTGAGCTTTGCCCAGCTTGACCAGGTGGCCAGCCAGCAAGAGGCGGGCACCCGCCATTGGCTGCTCGGTGCGTTCCTGTATGTGTCGTACAACATCGTTGCCGGGGCGCCGATCCTGGCGATTCTCGGAGGTTCTGCGCGCCTGGAGAAAACCGCGATCTGGGGCGGGATTCTTGGCGGCGCGGCGTTGGGCGGGCTGATGCTGGTGATGAGCGCCGGGCTGTTGTCGCGCCTGGACAGTGTGGCCGAGCTGCCGATGCCGATGCTGTCGATTGCCAGCGAAATCTCCCCGGCACTGGGCGTGATCATGTGCGTGATCATCTTCGGCATGATCGTCAACACCGCCGTGGGCACGCTGTATTCGTTTCTGGCGCGGCTGTTGCCGGCCGGCACCCGCAGTTTTCGCCTGGGTTCGGTGGCGGCGGGGGGGGCGGCGTTTGTCTGCAGCCTGATCGGCTTTATCAGCCTGGTCGGCCAGGTCTATCCGTTCTTCGGTTACCTGGGTTTTGTGCTAATGCTGGCGGTTTTGATCGGCTGGCTGCGCCTGGGGCGGGCCAAGCAGGTGCTTGCGGTGTAGCGCGAGAGGATGAAAAAAGGGGCCGCAAGCGGCCCCTTTTGTTTTTCACAGCGGTCAGATCTTGAAGCTGTCGACCAGTTGCTTGAGGCGCCCGGCCTGTTGGGCCAGGGCATCGCAATGACGCAGGGTGTCATTGAGGTTGGCCACGCCTTGCTGGTTGAGCACGTTGATCTGGGTGATATCCAGGTTCAGGCTTTCCACCACGGCGGTCTGCTCTTCGGTCGCGGCGGCCACCGACTGGTTCATGCCGTCGATCTCGCCGATGCGCTGGGTCACGCTGCTCAGGCGCTCGCCGGCCTGGTTGGCAACCATCACGCTTTCTTCGCTGGAGACCTGGCTGGCGTTCATGTTGTGCACCGCCTCGCGCGAACCGACCTGCAGGGTGGTGATCATCTTGTGGATCTCTTCGGCCGACTCCTGGGTGCGGTGGGCCAGGTTGCGGACCTCGTCGGCCACCACGGCAAAACCACGCCCGGCTTCACCGGCACGGGCCGCTTCGATGGCGGCGTTGAGCGCCAGCAGGTTGGTCTGCTGGGAGATGCCCTTGATCACGTCGAGGATCTGGCCGATGTCGTCGGTGCTGGCGTTGAGGGTTTCGATCTGCTCGCACGATTCGCTGATCTTCTGCGACAGCGAGGTCATCGCCGAAATGGTTTCCTGCACCACCTGACGACCGTCGTTGGCCTGCTCGCTGGCGCCACTGGCGTGTTGCGAGGCATCGGCGGCGTTGCGGGCGATTTCCTGGGTGGCGGCGCCCAGTTCGTTGATCGCCGCAGCCACGCTGTTGGTGCGCATGCTTTGTTCTTCGGAGCCGATGATCGAGGCGTTGGAGGCGCTCATCACGCGCTCGGACAGGTCGTGGACCTGGCGAGTGGCCGAGGACACTTCGGCAATCGAGGCATGGATACGCTCGACGAACTGGTTGAAGGCACCGGCCAGTTCACCGAACTCGTCCTTGTTCTCTACCACCAGGCGGCGGGTCAGGTCGCCTTCACCCTGGGCGATGTCCTGCATGGCGCGGCCCATGGTGGTCAGCGGACGCATCAGCACCGGGATCAGCAGGCTCAGCAGGCCGGCGATGGTGGCCACGGCAATGAGCATGGCGATAATGGCCGAGGTACGGAACTGGCTCAGGCCGGCGTAGGCTTTGTCGCGATCGATCGACAGGCCGATGTACCAGTCAGCCGTCGGCAGGCCGCTGATCGGGGCGAAGGAGATGATCCGCTCCTGTTTGTTCAGGGTGACCTCGTGGGTGCCCGGGGCGATGTGCAGGTTGCTGCCCGGGTAAATGTCCTTGAGGTTCTTCATCACCTGGTCTTTGTCCGGGCTGACGATCACCTGGCCGTTACGGTCGACCAGAAATGCATGGCCGATACCGCCGAAGTCCACGGCGTTGATGATGTCCACCAGGGTCGCCAGGCTCAGGTCGCCACCGACCACGCCGAGCAGCTCGCCGCTGGTTTTGCTTTTCACCGGCATGCCGATGGTGACCACCAGGCCGCCGACCGCAGCCATGTATGGCGGGGTCAGCATGGTCTGGTTGGCAGCGACGGCCGCGGTGTACCACGGGCGCTGGCGCGGGTCGTAGCCGTCAGGCATCTTCGCGTCCGGGCGCTGGGTGAACACGCCGTTGGCCTGGCCAACGTAGGTGAACTGGAAGTTGTTGGTGTACGAAGGCTGGTCGACCAGGCCCGGCAGGTCGGCGTTGGCGCCTTGCTGGGCGACGTCCTGGGCGAGGTTTTCCAGGACCAGAATGCGCCCGCTCATCCAGTTCTGCACACTACTGGCAGCTAGTGCACCGGCCTGTTTGACCGACGAGTCGATGTTCTGTTTGATGGTGTTGCGTTGCAGGTAATCGTTGTAAAGGGTGAACAGTGCAAATGCCAGAACCACGACGCCGCAGGCGCACAGCAGGATCTTGTGGCGAAATTTCAGGTTCATGTTCCGAGACCTTGTGCCAGTAAAGAGGAGTGCCGAGCGGCGCTTTTGGCGTGTGCTCGTACCTATCCAGACGGGTATCGGCCGCAAAACTGAAAAATTGATAGGAGTTTTTGCCGCAGGGGCTGACAGGATTTTCCTACAGCCTGCTCTGGCGTGCGTGTTTCAGCCGGGCGCTTTATTGTACGGCCAATAAACGCACCAGCGCCTGTGCGGCTTTTTGCAGTGGCTGGTGCTGGCGCCAGAAGGCATGTACCGGCAACTGCAACTCGTTGCGGGTGTTGCTGAAGTCCAGGCGCACCAGGCGCCCGGCGCCGAGCAATGGTGCTACCCGCGACAACGGAAAGTCGCCCCAGCCAAGGCCGGCTTCGACCATTTCGATGGCCATGGCCAGGCTGTCGGTGCGCCAGTACGCCTTGCCGATCAGCGCGCGGGTGTCGCTCAGGGGCAGGTCGCGGCTGGCCACCAGGATCTGCCGGACGTTGGCCAGGTCTTCGAGGTAAACGATTTGCCGGGGGCGCTGTTGCAGGGCCGGGTGCTGCGGGCCGATACAGGCCACCAGCGACTCCATGCCGATGTTCTGAAAGCGCTGGCGGGCGTCCACCGACAGCCCGGCGAAGGCCAGGCACAGGCTGACGCGGCCGTCGTGCAGCAGTTGCAGGGCATCTTCCTGCGGTGCGCTCAGCACCTCGACATTCAGCAACGGGTGGCGCTCGCTGAGGGTTCTGATCGCCGCCAGCAGGCGGGTGTGGTCGATGTCCGGCACCACGCTGATGCTCAAGGTGCTTTCCAGCCCCTGGGACAGCTCCAGGGCATGCACCTGCAATTGCCCCAGTTGGTTGGCGATCATCCGTGCATGCGGCTCCAGGGCCTGGGCCATGGCGGTGGGGCGGGTTTCCCGGTGGGTGCGTTCGAACAGGCTGAAGCCCAGTTCCGCTTCCAGGTTGCCGATGGCCATGCTCACCGCCGACGGCACCCGTCCTAGAGCCCGGGCGGCAGCGGAAAACGAGCCGCGGTCGAGTACGGCGAGAAACAGTTCGATGTTGTCGCTGGAAAAGTTCATGGCAATCTCCTGTCAGATAATCTGATAGCTGCTGACTTTGGCTGTCAAGAATATTGACGCATGCTTGCCCGCCTCAGTTGCCCAAGAGGGCGACGTTTTACGGCAAAACCGAGGTTAGCAACGTGCAAGGTGTCAAACGCAAACTGGTCTACGTGACCGCCTATGAACTGATCGGACTGTGCATGTCGACCCTGGGCCTGGCCTACCTGGCCGACAGCGCGCCGAGCAATACCGGGCCGCTGGCGGTGATGATCACCACCATCGCCATGGCCTGGAACTTCATCTACAACACCCTGTTCGAGTACTGGGAAAGCCGCCAGGCCAAGCGTGGGCGCAGTGTTGGCCGGCGGCTGGTGCATGCCATCGGTTTTCAGCTGACCCTGGTGGTGTACTTGATCCCGCTGATTGCCTGGTGGCTGGACATGAGCCTGCTGGAGGCCTTTGTCGTCGACCTGGCGTTCATCATCCTGATCCCGTGCTACACCTTCATCTACAACTGGCTGTTTGACCGCATCTTCGGCCTGCCGACCTCGGCCCAGGCTCAGCCCGACAACCGCGTCGCCGCATAAGCCGCGCGTTTATTGGGCCGGCAGGGTGATCACCTGGGCTGCGGGTTGCGGCTCGCGCTCGGGGTCTTCGGCGGCCAGCAGGCTGTCTTCTATCTCACCCGACAGGTAGTAGACCCCGGCCATGGCGCCGGTCTTGCGGTTCTCCATCAATTCCCGCCATTCCTCGTTCAGCGCGACGTTGAGGATCACCCGCAGTTGCTCGATCATCGCCGGTTGTTCGCGGTTGTGGGTCATCACCCCGATGCCGGTGGCCGCCAGGGAAATCACCGTGCCCGCCGCACGCCCGACGGCTGCCGCCACGGCGCTGGCGATGCCCCGTGGCGCCAGGGTGGCGCCGAGCTTTTCACTGGCTTGCTGGGCGACCGATGACAGGCCGATGTCGGCGCGCTGGGTGCCGGCGCGCACGGCGCTGTGCAGGCGTTTGACCAGTGCGGCGTAGGCGGGTTGCTGTTCCAGCGGCTTGCTGAACAGCAATTGATGGAGCGAGGCATTGTTGTTGGCCGGGGGGCCGAGGCCGATGGCCTGGATTCGCGTCAGGTGCAGGTTGAACTGCTCCGGCGGCGCCCGGTAGCGCTGGGCAATCTGCTGCAGTTGCTGGCCAAGCAGCTGGATATACAGCTCCATGGCCCGGTCGCGAATGGCCTCGGGGTCGATCTCCTTGGCCACCGGGTCCAGCACCCGTTCGTGGTACTGCTCCTGCAGGTACTGGGCCAGGCGCTTTTCCGGGGTTTCGCTGCCGTCGCCACTGTTCATTTTGTACCAGGCCACTTTCATGGTCAGCCATTGCTGGGTCCAGTAGCCGGTGAACCAGGGGATGAACTCGCTTTCGGTGTACTGCTGCACGCGGTCTTTCCAGACCCGCATGGAGCGCCGGGCATAGTCGTTGACCGAACTGGTGGCCGCCAGCGAAGCGTCGATGATGTCGCGGTCGATCTGTTGCCAGGTCGCCGCATTGACCGGGATGGGCGGCGGCTCGCTGACCTTTTGCCGTGAGCCGCAGCCGCCCAGCGCCAGGAGCACGGCGAGCAGCAGGGCGATGAGCGGGGAACGCGGAATCAAAGCGCAGCCCCCCTGTGGTCAGGCAAGCTCGAATGGTGTGGTTACCTGAGTATAGGTGCCGTCACTCGCGCTGCTGTTCGGCCTCGGCCTCGTCCAGGGCCAGGAGGATATCGGCCCAGATCTCCTTGCAGAAAAACCACACCCAGGTGGCGTTCAACAGGCGGTCGATATGGCGCCGCCACCAGCTGTCGCGGCGTGCCTGGAGGGTTTCTTCGATCTCCTCCTGCAGCCAGGTCTCGTCGAAACCGGTCCAGACCGGCGGTACCGGCGTCATGATGTTGCCGTAGCAGGCGGGGGCGACTTCGCTGTAGAAGATTTCCTTGAGCAGCTCGCGGTCAAAACCCACCAGGTGGCGGGCGATCCACAGGTATTCGACGTGGGTGTCGACGAAGGCATCGGACATTGCTGCGCGCACTTGCTGGCGCTGCTGCGGTGTCATGTGCGGCGCAGGTGTCATCAGGGTGCCCTCCAAGGCGGTCATCGGTCCATCTGTTAGGAGCGGGCTTGACCCGCGATAGCGTCCTGTCGGCCACATCGTATCGCGGGGCAAGTCCCGCTCCCAGGCGAAAATGCTCAACCCTCCAGGTCGAGCTTGGCCTCGATATGATCCAGATGCTCATGCATCAACGCCAGCGCCGCCTCGCCATCGCCGTTCTCCAGCGCATCGATGATCGCCGCATGCTCCTGCCAGGCGCAATGGCTGCATGGTCGTGCTTCGTACTGGGCAATGATCAGCGAAGTCTGCGGTACCAGGCCGTTGAGAAAACGCGCCAGCGGCAGGTTGTCGGCCATGTCCGCAAGTTTGAGGTGAAACTCGCCGCCCAGGCGGATCGCCGTGCAGCGCTGGCCCTGTTCATGGTGCTGGCGCTCGCGGGCCACCAGTTCGCGCAACTGGCGGATCTTGGCCGGCCGTGCGCGTTTGGCCGCGAGGCTGATCAGGGTGGTTTCGGCCAGGCGCCGGGCGCTGAGGATCTGCCGTGCATGCTGCGGGTCAGGCGCAGCCAGGCGTGCGGTGTGGCTCGGGCGCTGGACGATCACCTGTTGGTCCGACAAACGCCCGAGCACCCGCCGGATCACCGTGCGGCTAACCCCGAAAGCATCGCCCAGGGCTTGCTCGGTCAGGGCGCTGCCAGGAGCCAGGCGCTGCTCGAGGATGGCATCGAACAGCCGTGGGTAGATCTGCTCGGCCGACAACCTGCGCTCACCCTGGGCAAGCAACGAGGGCAGGGCGGTGTCATGGGCGTGGGCGCTGGCGTTCATGGTCGCACTCCTGGGGTCAGTTGCCCGGATGATCGTCCGGGATGTTCAGTTCGATGCCCATGCGCCGGCCTTCCTGAAGGATATGGTGGCGCATCTGCGCGCTGGCCTGGGCGCTGTTCTTGTTGCGGATGGCGCGCACCACCGCTTCGTTTTCCTCAAGCCGCGCCGCCAGGTGCTCGGGCGAGTTGCGCAGCACTGCGGCGCTTTGCTTGAGGGCGTTGCTGGTCTGCTGCACCACGCTCTGGAAGATCGGGTTGGCGGTCAGGGTGAACAGCTCTTCGTGAAAGGCGATGTAGGCGTTGACCCCGGCTTCGCTGTCTTCGGCCTCGAGGGCTTCGCGCATGTCCATCAGGGTCAGGCGCAACTGACCGATTTCCTTGCTGCTGATCGACTGCGCCACCAGGCCGACGATAAACGGCTCGAGGGTGTAGCGCAGTTGCAGCACATCCTCGAGGCTGGCCTCGGCGACACCGCTCTGGGGCGAGGTGCTTTGCGCCGCATCGGCGTCCAGTACCAGCACGCCCTTGCCCGGCATCGAGCGCACCAGGCCGAGGGTTTCCAGCACGGTCACCGCTTCGCGCAGGCTTGGCCGGCTGATGCCCAGTTGCTCGGCCAGTTCGCGCTGGCCCGGCAGCATGTCGCCGGAGCGCCACTGGCCGCGGGCCAGGGCCTGGCGGAGTTTTTCCACCACTGAGTTGACGACGGTTGATGAAGTAATCATTGGTCACTCCATGAGAACACTTGCATGGTTTGCTCCTGTGGCCGGCAGTTTTGCTGCCGGCCCTGTTGCTCAGAACTCTTGTTGATGGGCGTTGGGGGTTTTGCGCTGGGCAAAGCCGAAGCCCTGTTTGCCCGACAGCACATTGTTGGCCCGTTCCATGTCGATATCGCCTTCCCAGCGACCGATGGCCACGGTGGCCACGCAGTTGCCGATCAGGTTGGTCAGCGCCCGGCCGATGCCCATGAACCAGTCCACCGCCAGCACCAGCACCAGGCCGACCACCGGGATCGCCGGAATCGCGGTGAGGGTCGCGGCAAGGATCACCAGCGCCGAACCCGGAATGCCGTGGGCGCCCTTGGAGGTAATCAGCGACACCAGCAGGATGGTCAGCAGGTCGGTCATCGCCAGCGGCGTGCCGGTGGCGTTGGCAATGAAGACGATGGCCAGGGTCAGGTAGATCGAGAAGCCGTCGAGGTTGAACGAGTAACCGGTAGGAATCACCAGGCCCACCGTCGAGCTGCCGATGCCCAGGTGCTCGAGCTTACGCATGATCTGTGGCAGCACGGCGTCGGAAGAAGCGGTGCCGAGGACGATGGTCAGCTCTTCGCGCAGGTACTTGATGAACGGCAGGATCTTCAGCCCCGACAGGCGCATCACGGTGCCCAGGATCAACAGCACGAAACCGGCGCAGGTCAGGTAGAACAAGGCCACCAGGCCGCCCAGGTGCTGCAGCGATTCCAGGCCATATTTGCTGGTGGTGAAGGCGATGGCACCGAACACGCCGATCGGCGCCAGGCGCACGATCATGCCCATGATGCGGAAGATGATGTGGCTCAGTTCGTTGATCAGCCGCGAAATACCCGAGGCCGCTTCACCGACCAGGTTCAGGGCGCTGCCGAACAGCACTGAAAACAGCAGGACCTGGAGGATGTTGTTGTCGGCAAAGGCGCCGACCACCGAGGTCGGGATCAGGTCCATGAGGAACGCTGCAGTGCCATGGATGTGCTGGCCGCGTTCGGCCAGGTTGCTGGCTTCGCTGCTGGCCAGTTGGTCCAGATGAATGTTGGCGCCGCTGCCAATGCCCGAGGTAAAGGCGAACACCAGGCCGATCACCAGGGCGATGGTGGTCAGGATTTCGAAGTAGATCACCGATTTCAGGCCGATGCGCCCGACCTTCTTCAGGTCGCCAGCACCGGAGATGCCGCTGACCACCACGCAGAACACGATCAGCCCGATCAACATCTTGATCAGCTTGATGAAGCCGTCACCGAGGGGTTTGAGTTGCAGGGAAACTTCAGGAAAGCTCAGGCCGCAGGCTATGCCTAGCACAAGGCCCAACACCACTTGGAGGAAGATCGAACGCGAGCACCATTTGAGCATGGGAGGGATCTCTGGTCGGTGTCCCTGCTTCGATGCCACGGCGGGCGAAAGAGCGGAGGACTTAATTATTGTGGTCTTACCGGTATGTCCAGTGCGTGGGCAGTGTAGGCGCGATTTTTTTGGGTTTGCAAGGGGTTTTCGGCTGAGCGGGCAAGAATTGGCTTTACCGGTCTGACCAGTTGCGGTGCAATAGCCAGGCAAAAAAAAGCGGCAGGGTCGACCTGCCGCTTTTCGGGGTTGCCGCCACTAAGGCTTGGACAAGGCCAGGTCTACCGCTGCGATCAGCTTTCCCAGGTCTTGGGAGGGCGTTTTGTGAATGACGCCGAAGAGGTAGGCACGCTGCTCGTCTTCGTCGTTCTCTTCGGCGAAGAAGGCTTTGAGTTTGATCCCCAGCACTTCGGAAAAGCTCGACAGGGCTTCCACGCTGGGAGTGTAGGTGCCGGTTTCGAAGCGACTGATGGTCTTGGGGTCAAAACCGGTTTTCTCGCCAAGTTCAGCCTGAGTGAGCCCGGCTACCTTGCGGTAACGTCTGATGGCCGAACCCAAACTTGAAATTGTCATCGCTTAATTCCCATTTAGAATCAAGAACTTAACGATATCTATCGGCAAGAGGCAACGCCACAATTCATCACCTTTGTTTGCATAATGTGATGTAATTCGTAGAATTGATCGTTTGGACAGGTCAAAAGCCATCGAGTTTCAACCGCGCTGACCCAGCTGAGACTATTCAGCAAAGCACCCCGGTAGAAGGCTGATCTCGGTGTCGGACGAATGGTTTGGGCGCTGCGCAGGACAACCTGGCAGACCCCTGCAAATGGAGTTTTATCGTGCGTCTCAACATGCCGGTTACCTCGGTCGAACAGACTTTCGGCGAGGATCAACGGCTTATTTCCGCCACCGACACTGCCAGCAATATTACCTACTGCAACGCCGAATTCGCCGCCATGAGCGGGTTCAGCCAGGCCGAGCTGATCGGTAGCCCGCACAACCTGGTGCGCCATCCGGACATGCCGCCAGCGGTGTTTGCCCTGATGTGGCAGTACCTCAAGGCCGGCCAGAGCTGGATGGGCATCGTCAAGAACCGCTGCAAGAACGGCAACTTCTATTGGGTCAGCGCCTATGTCACGCCGATTCTCGAGGACGGCCGCCTGGTCGGCTATGAGTCGGTGCGGGTCAAGCCCACTCGCGAGCAGGTGCGCCGTGCCGAAGCACTGTATGCACGCTTGCGCGAGGGCAAGCCGGCAGTGGCGAGCGGGCGCCGGCTGGCTCAGCTCGGCCAGGTGATGGGCCTGCCCCTGGCTGCAGGCGCGCTGGCGGTGGCGGCCAACCAGGTGCTGCCGGGCTGGCCGGGCCAGGGGATCACCCTGGGCCTGTTCGCGCTGCTCGGCCTGTGGGCGCATGGCCGTCTGGGTCGTCAGTTGGGGCAGATCGTCGGGTGTTCGACGCACACCTTTGCCGACCAGATCAGCGCCCTGACCTACAGCGACCTACTGGGCCCGGCGGCGCAGTTGCAGATGATTTTGATCAGCGAAGAAGCGCGGCTGAAAACCGCGCTCACCCGCCTGAGCGACCTGGCCACACAAATGGCCGAAGCCGCCAGCGACTCCAGCCGTTTGTCGCGCAACACTGAAACGGCACTGCTGGAGCAGCGCGGCGAAACCGACATGACCGCCACCGCCATGACTGAAATGGCCGCCTCCATCGGCGAGGTGGCCGAGCATGTGCAGCAGACCGCCGTGCAGGCGCAGACCGCCAACCAGTTGGCCGAGCAGGGCAGCCAGGTCGCCGGCACCAGTCGCGAGGCCATCCAGTTGCTGGCCACTACCGTCAGCCAGATCAACCAGGCGGTCACCCACCTGGCCGGGCAGACCCAGGACATCATGCTCGCCGCTGAAGTGATTCGCGCGATTGCCGAACAGACCAACCTGCTGGCGCTCAACGCCGCCATCGAAGCGGCCCGCGCCGGCGAGCAGGGCCGTGGCTTTGCCGTGGTCGCCGATGAGGTTCGCGCCTTGGCGGCCAAGACCCGGCACTCGACCGTGCAGATCCAGGGCATCATCGAGAACCTGCGCAGCGGCGCCGACGAGGCGGTGAGCATCGCCAGCCTCGGTATCAACGAGGCCGAGCAGGGCGTGGCCCAGGTGCTGGAGGCGCAGCGTGCCTTGCAGGGTATTCGCGCCGCGGTCGAACGCATCAGCGACATGAGCCAGCAGATGGCCGCCGCCTCGCAAGAGCAATCCTCGGTGGCCGAAGACGTGTCCGAGCAGATCAACAAGGTTGCCAGCACCGTGCAGGCCACCGCGCTCAACGCCAATGCTGCAGCCAGCCGCGGCGCCGAACTGGAAAGCATTTCTTCGGGCCTGCGGGCCCTGGTCGAGCGTTTCAATCGCTAGCCACCAGGGTGCAGAGGAATTCATGGACGATAACTACCGCGCGGCAGTCGATGCCGCTGCGATCTTTTCCGAAACCGACCTGAGCGGCCGGATCACCTACGTCAACGAGCAGTTCTGCAGCATCTCCGGCTACAGCCGCGAGGAACTGCTGGGCGCCAACCACCGGATCCTCAACTCCGGCCTGCACGGGCCGGAGTTCTTCATCGGCATGTGGCGCGCACTGGTTGCCGGGCGGGTGTGGAAGGGCGAGATCTGCAACCGCGCCAAGGACGGTTCGCTGTACTGGGTCGACAGCACCATGGTGCCGTTGATCGACCCGGCCACGGGCAAGGTGCGCAAGTACGTTTCGATCCGCTTTGACGTCACCGAAAAACGCCAGCTGCTGCATACCCTGCAATGGCGGGTCGGCCACGACGTGCTCACCGGCCTGCCCAATCGGGCCTACCTGTCCGACCTGCTTAACCAGGCCCTGGAGTTCTCGCGCAACGAGGACATTCCGCTGGCGGTGTGCATGCTCGACCTGGACGGCTTCAAGGCGGTCAACGATGGCTACGGGCATGCCAGCGGCGATCTGCTGCTGGTCGAAGTGGCCACCCGGCTCAAGGGCATCCTGCGTGGCGGCGATGCCGTGGCGCGCTTGTCGGGCGACGAGTTCGTGCTGATTCTGCGCCACGTGCAAGACCCCACCCACTTGCAGGCGGCGCTCGACCGGGTGCTGACCGCGATCGCCGCGCCATACCGGATTCGCGAGCAGGAGATTCGCGTCAGCGCCAGCATCGGCGTGACCCTGTTCCCCCAGGACAACGAAGACACCGACACCCTGGTGCGCCACGCCGACCAGGCCCTGTACGTGGCCAAGCAGAGCGGGCGCAACCGCTTTCACCTGTTCGACGTGTCGCTGGACCAGGAGGTCAAGGCCACCCACCAGACCGTGGCGCGCCTGCGCCAGGCCTTGCACCAGGGTGAGCTGTGCCTGCATTACCAACCCAAGGTCAACATGCACAGCGGCGTGGTGATCGGCTTCGAGGCGCTGCTGCGCTGGCAGCACCCGGGCAAGGGCCTGGTACTGCCCGCCGATTTTCTGCCGCAAGTCGAACAGACCGACTTGATCGTCGAGATTGGCGAGTGGGTGATCGACCAGGCCATGAGCCAGATGCAAAGCTGGCAGGCGCTGGACCATCAGTGGCCGGTCAGCGTCAACATCGCTGCCCGCCATGTGCAGCGTGACGACTTTGTCGAGCGCCTGCAGTTGCTGCTCGGGCGTCATCCGGACGTGGCGCCGGCGATGCTCGACCTGGAGATCGTCGAGTCGGTGGCGATCGAAAACATCCAGCGCGTCAGCCAGTGCCTGGAGGCCTGCCAGCGTTTGGGCGTGCAGTTCTCCCTGGATGATTTCGGCACCGGCTATTCGTCGCTCAGCTACCTCAAGCGCCTGCCGACGCGGACCATCAAGATCGACAAATCGTTCGTGCGCGACATCCTCCACGACCACGACGACCTGGCCCTGACCCGCGCCGTCATCGGCCTGGCCCGGGCCTTTGGCCGCCAGGTAATCGCCGAAGGCCTGGAGACGGTAGAGCATGGCCAACTGCTGATGGGCCTGGGTTGCGACATCGCCCAGGGCTACTGCATCGCAAGGCCGATGCCGGCCGAGCAGGTGATCGGCTGGGTTGCCGGTTACCAGCAGCCAGCGCAGTGGAAAGTCCTGTAGGGGCGGGCCTTCTGTGGGAGCGGGCCTTGCCCCGCGATCGAGCGCGCAGCGCTCGCAATCCAGGCGACGCTGGGCTCTCTAGTACTTCCCCAACTGTACCAAGCCGGCACCCAGCATCAACCAGATGCCCCCTACTACCGTCAGCCAGCAAGACACCTTCATTCGGCGTTGCAGGTAGGCTGGAAGCTCGAGAGTTTCTTGCGCTTCAAGCACCCTCCTGCCAATACCGATGCTCGACCAAGCTAGCGCGCCACTGATAGATGCAACTACCAGGGTGCGTGGCATAATGCCCCTGCGTCCCCATAGCTGAATTTGTTGCTCCAGCCCGCGATTGTTCTGTAGCGCTGCACACATCACCTCAAAATGTCGTGAGCAGGCGATATGCACGTCGATGGCAACGCCGGATAACGCGATAACGAAAGGCGCCAGGCCGAATCCGATCTGGGCGTGAAGGGGCCAGGTGTTGATATCTATCATCGCTGTGCCTCGTAAATGCTTTCCCCGACCCGCTCTCCAAAACCTGCAACTCCGCCACCCCCAGCAAGCGAGCCAGATCCGACCATCACAACAGCACAAACAGCTGCGCCAACGGGTCCAAAGCTGCGGCATACCACGATGGCCGCTCTGTTTCCGAGGAGCGCTCCTACGGCTCCTCCTGCGAGCCCACCCGAGAAGCTACCGGTTTCTGTAAACCGGATTTTTCTGCATTCCTCATTTTCGCCAGCCCGGCACGCTGTCCGGACCTTTAACCAAGAAGCAGTTCCACCCAGTCCAACTCCAACGTACCCACCATACTTGAGATACTTGGCCGTCCTTGCCACCTGTTCCAAATGAGTTGCATAGCCAGGAATCTGTCCAGCCCCACCCGCGCGGTTCCAGTGGTGGACCAGACTGCGGGTGGAAATTCCCAGGCTCTTACGTAAGGTCTCGTGGTTGCCAAGGCTGAGATGTTTCTTAAGGAAGATACTCGTCAGTTGTGCATCAAGCTGTTGGAAGAGTGCGCGTCGGGCATTGAAGAACGCAGGACTGTTCAACCTGCCACTGCGATTGAACTCATGCTGGTGCAGTTGTTCGATACTGCGCAATGTGCTTTCGATCTGCCTCAAACCCTTGTCCAGCATATCTTTGCCAATCCCCATCGACAGGCTTGCTGTGCCCAGCATGCTGGCGATTTCCGGTAGGTTGCGCATCATGAAATCAGCTTCTTGCGCAGTGAGCGTGGCCAGGCTTGTGCGTACCTGGGTTGCGGCATTCATCAGTTCGGCCTCTTCGCGAGTACAGGCATTGTCGATGTCCGGATCGCCAATAATGAAGATTTCGCCCGCCTTGAAGCCGCTGGCAAAGGTTGGGTTGAGTCGCTGCAACCGGGCAGTCAAGTGCGGTTCATGCTCACTGGAAAGTTGAGCCAGCACCTGTGCACCGGACATGCTGCGCGGCACGATGTAGAAGCCCGGCTGCAACGTACCGCTTGTGGCGGTCATTACAGGAACAGGGGTGAAAAGCGAGGGTGCCATCCTTGTCATGCGCGGGCTCCTTGGGCAATTGAGACCCGGAACCTAGCACCGGCAATCCAAGCCTGGCGCCCCGCTGGGCGGAATAGGAAACTTCCCACAAATTTCTATGCACTGCCCCGGTGGGAGCGGGCCTTGCCCCGCGATCGAGCGCGTGGCGCTCGCTATCCAGGCCCCGCCGCATCGCGTTATTTACGCATTCTTTATGCCCGCCCCTGGCTCTCGATCTCGCCCCTTTACAGCCTCTCTACCGACAATGATCGTCAGCGGCACGTGCCGTAAGGACGGAGAGTTTTCATGAGCATTCTGGACGGGGTGTCACTGCTGCTGGCAGTGGCCTTGATGATCTACCTGCTGGTCGCGCTGCTGCGCGCCGATCGGGGTTAGGAGCGACCATGCACAGTTACGATTACGCGTTGCTGCTGGCGTTCTTTGCGCTGGTACTGCTCCCGGCACCCTTGCTCGGGCGTTTCTATTTCAAGGTGATGGAGGGGCAGCGCACCTGGCTGTCGCCGCTGCTGGGGCCGGTCGAGCGTGGCTGCTACCGGCTCGCCGGGGTCGATGCCAGCAAGGAGCAGAGCTGGCAGCAGTACACCCTGGCCTTGCTGGCCTTCAACCTCGCAGGCTTTTTGCTGGTGTTCGCCGTACTGCTGTTGCAGGGCTACCTGCCGCTCAACCCGCAGCACCTGGCGGGGCAGGAGTGGTCGCTGGCGTTCAATACCGCCGTGAGCTTCGTCACCAACACCAACTGGCAGTCCTATAGCGGCGAAGCCTCGGTCAGTTACCTGAGCCAGATGCTCGGCCTGACCGTGCAGAACTTCGTCAGCGCCGCCACCGGCCTCGCCGTGCTGGTTGCCTTGTGCCGTGGTATCGCCCGCCGTTCGGCACAGACCCTGGGCAACTTCTGGATCGACATGACCCGCGCCACGCTCTACGGCCTGCTGCCGCTGTGCCTGGTGCTGGCCTTGCTGCTGGTGTGGCAGGGCGTGCCGCAGACCTTCGCCGATTATGTTCATGCCCTGACCCTGCAAGGCGCCGACCAGACCATCCCGCTGGGCCCGGCTGCCAGCCAGATCGCGATCAAGCAACTGGGCACCAACGGCGGTGGCTTTTTCGGCGTCAACTCGGCGCACCCGTTCGAGAACCCGACGGCCTGGAGCAACCTGTTCGAGGTGGCCTCGATCATTCTCATTCCGGTGGCCCTGGTGTTCACCTTCGGCCATTACGTCAAGGACATGCGCCAGAGCCGGGCGATCATCGCCGGCATGCTCGCGCTGTTCCTGATCGGCGGCGGCACCGCGCTGTGGAGCGAGTACCAGGCCAACCCGAACCTGAGCAGCCCGCTGGTTGAACAGACCGCGCCGCTCGAAGGCAAGGAAAGCCGTTTCGGCACCACCGCCAGCGTGCTCTGGACGGTGACCACCACCGCCGCTTCCAACGGCTCGGTGAACAACATGCACGACAGCCTCAACCCGCTCAGCGGCATGGTCGCGCTGGTCAACATGATGGTCGGCGAGGTGATCTTCGGCGGCGTCGGCGCCGGGCTCTACGGCATGCTGCTCAACGTGCTGATCGCGGTGTTCCTCGCCGGCCTGATGATCGGCCGCACCCCGGAATACCTGGGCAAGAAACTGCAGGCGCGGGAAGTGCAGTTGCTGGTGGCGACCCTGCTGGTAATGCCGGTCGGCGTGCTGGTGCTCGGCGCCCTGGCGGCCAGTTTGCCCGGCCCTGCGGCGGCGATCAGCAACCCCGGTGCCCACGGCTTCAGCCAGTTGCTGTACGCCTACACCTCGGCCAGCGCCAACAACGGTTCGGCCTTTGCCGGCCTGGGTGCCAACACCACCTTCCACAACCTGATGATCGGCCTGGGCATGCTGATTGGCCGCTTCGGCTACATCCTGCCGGTGCTGGCCCTGGCTGGCAGCCTGGCACTGAAAAAATCCGCACCGGTGGGGCAGAACAGCTTCCCGACCCACGGCCCGCTGTTCGTCACCTTGCTGGTGGTGACCATCCTGTTGGTCGGTGGCCTGACCTTCCTGCCGGCCCTGGCCCTGGGGCCGGTGACCGAATACCTGAGCCTGGGCTTGTGAGGAACAACTGATGAACATGCCGATTCCTGAAGTAAAGGCGCAGGCCCCCGAGGCTGCGCGCACTACCTTTGCCGCCCTGTGGCGCCCGGCGCTGGTGCAGGCCTTCGTCAAGCTCGACCCGCGCCAGCTCAAGCGCTCGCCGGTGATGCTGGTGGTGGAACTGACCGCGATCTTCACCACCTTGCTGTGCTTCGTGCCCGACAGCCGCGTGCCGACCGCCGTGGCGGTGCAGATCGCCCTGTGGCTGTGGTTCACGGTGCTGTTTGCCAACTTCGCCGAAGCCCTCGCCGAGGGCCGCGGCAAGGCCCGCGCCGATAGTCTCAAGGCCGGCAGCCAAGGGCTCAGTGCCCGCCGCCGGACGGCTTCGGGCAGCTTCGAGATTGTCCCGGCTACCAGCCTGCGCAAGGGCGATGTGGTCAAGGTCTCGGCCGGGGAGATGATCCCTGGCGACGGCGAGGTGCTCGAAGGTATCGCCGCAGTCAACGAGGCGGCGATTACCGGTGAGTCTGCGCCGGTGATCCGCGAGTCCGGCGGTGATCGTTCGGCGGTGACCGGCAACACCCGGTTGGTCTCCGACTGGCTGCTGATCAGCATCACCAGCAACCCCGGCGAGTCGACCCTGGACCGCATGATCGCCCTGGTCGAAGGCGCCAAGCGGCAGAAGACCCCCAACGAAATCGCCCTGGATATTCTGCTGATCGGCCTGACCCTGATCTTCCTGGTGGTGGTAGTGACCCTGCAACCGTTTGCCCATTTCGCCGGGGGCAGCATCCCTCTGGTGTTCCTCGTGGCGCTGCTGGTCACGCTGATCCCGACCACCATCGGCGGCCTGCTGTCGGCCATCGGCATCGCCGGCATGGACCGCCTTGTGCGCCTGAACGTCATCGCCCGTTCCGGCCGTGCGGTAGAAGCGGCAGGCGACGTGCATGTGCTGATGCTCGACAAGACCGGCACCATCACCTTCGGCAACCGCCGCTGCAGCGCCCTGCATGCTGCGCCCGGCGTCACCGCCCGCGAGCTTGGCGAGGGCGCCTTGCTGGCGTCGCTGGCCGACGACACCGCCGAAGGTAAATCGATTGTCGAATACCTGCGCCAGTTGCACGACTTCAACGAACCCAACACCGAGCAGTTCACGCCTGTAGCCTTCAGCGCCGAAACCCGGCTGTCCGGCATCGACTACCAGCAGCGTCGCTACCGCAAGGGCGCGGTGGACTCGGTGCTGGCCTTCGTCGCCATGCAACGCCTGGAAATGCCCGCGCCCTTGGCCCGCGAAGTGGACAAGATCGCCCAGAGCGGCGGCACGCCCTTGCTGGTCTGCGCCGACAAGCGCCTGCTAGGGGTGATTCACCTCAAGGACGTGGTCAAGCCGGGCATCCGCGAGCGCTTTGCCGAACTGCGCAAGCTGGGTATTCGCACGGTGATGGTCACCGGTGACAACCCGCTGACCGCCGCCGCGATTGCCGCCGAAGCCGGGGTCGATGACGTGCTCGCCGAAGCCACCCCGGAGAAGAAACTGGCGCGCATTCGCCAGGAGCAAAACGACGGCCGCCTGGTGGCGATGTGCGGCGACGGCGCCAACGACGCCCCGGCGCTGGCCCAGGCCGATGTCGGCATGGCCATGAACGACGGCACCCAGGCCGCGCGCGAGGCGGCCAACATGGTCGACCTCGACAGCGACCCGACCAAGCTGCTGGATGTGGTCCAGGTCGGCAAGGAGCTGCTGGTGACCCGCGGCGCGCTGACCACCTTCTCGATTGCCAACGATGTGGCCAAGTACTTCGCCATCCTCCCGGCGCTGTTCGCGGCGATCTACCCGCAACTGGGCGTGCTCAACCTGATGCACCTGAGCAGCCCGCAAAGCGCGATCCTCTCGGCGATCGTCTTCAACGCCCTGATCATCGTCGTGCTGATCCCCCTGGCCCTGCGCGGGGTGCGGGTACAGGCGGCCAGCGCCGCCCACCTGCTGCGCCGCAACCTGCTGATCTATGGCCTGGGCGGGCTGATCGTGCCGTTCGCCGGGATCAAGCTGATCGACCTGTTGCTCACCGCCCTGAAGCTGGTCTGAACCAAGGAGATGACCATGACTAACCCTATTCGTCCGGCCCTGAGCCTGATCCTGTTGATGACCCTGATTACCGGCGCGGTGTACCCGCTGGTGGTCACCGGGGTGGCGCAGCTGGCCTTTCCCGAGCAGGCCAATGGCAGCCTGCTGCGCGACGGCCAGGGCCAGGTGCGTGGCTCGCAGTTGATCGCGCAACGCTTCGAGGGTGACGCCTGGTTCCAGTCGCGGCCGTCGGCCGGTGACTACGCCACGGTATCGAGCAGCGCCAGCAACCTGGCGCCGAGCAACCCGGCGCTGGCCGAGCGGGTCAAGAGCAGCGCCGCGCAGTTGTATATCGAAGCGCAGGGGCCGGTGCCGCTGGCCTTGCTGACCACCTCCGGCAGCGGCCTGGACCCGCACCTGTCGCCGGCGGCGGTGGCTTACCAGCTGCCGCGGGTGGCGGCGGCGCGCAAGGTTGCCCCCGAGGCCTTGCAAGTACTGGTCGAGCAGTCCACCCTGCACCCCTTGATCGGCCCGCCGGTGGTCAATGTACTGGCCCTGAACAGCGCCCTTGAGCAGCTGTCGCCGGCGTCGAAATAAGGACAGGCAGTGAGCATGAGCAATTCCGAACGCGCTGATGCGTTGTTGGCCGGGCTGCCGCGCGAAGGGCGCGGCCGGCTCAAGGTATTTCTGGGTGCGGCACCGGGGGTAGGCAAGACCTACGCCATGCTCCAGGCCGCCCATGCCCAGCTGCGCCAGGGCGTGGCGCTGCTGGCGGCGGTGGTCGAAACCCATGGCCGCGCCGAGACCGAGGCGCTGCTCGGCGGCTTGCCCCAGCAGCCGCTGCTACGCAGCGAATACCGCGGCATGCTGCTGGAAGAAATGGACCTCGACGGCCTGCTCAAGGCCCGTCCGCAACTGGTGCTGGTCGACGAGCTGGCCCACAGCAACGCCCCCGGCAGCCGCCATGCCAAGCGCTGGCAGGATGTCCAGGAACTGCTGGCCGCCGGCATCGACGTCTACACCACGGTCAACGTCCAGCACCTGGAAAGCCTCAACGACCAGGTGCGTGGCATTACCGGTGTGCAGGTGCGCGAAACCCTGCCCGACTGGGTGCTGCAGGAAGCCTTCGAGCTGGTGCTGATCGACCTGCCGCCGCGCGAACTGCTCGAGCGCCTGCGCGAGGGCAAGGTCTACGTGCCGGAGCAGGCACGGGCGGCGATCGATGCATTCTTCACCCAGACCAACCTTACCGCCTTGCGCGAGCTGGCCATGCAAACCGCTGCGGCCCAGGTCGATGCCGACCTGGCCCACGATTACCGCCAGCTTGGCCAGGATGCGCCGGCCTTGCGCGGGCGTTTGCTGGTTGGCGTCGATGGCGATGCCCAGGCCGAACGCCTGGTGCGTCACGCCAGCCGGGTGGCGCAGCGGCGTCATCTGCCGTGGACCCTGGTGCACGTCGACAACGGCCGGCTACGTGACGAAACCGCGCGCCAGCGCTTGCAGGCGGCCCAGCAACTGGCCGAACGGCTGGGCGGCGAAGTGGTGCTGCTGCGCGCCGGCGAGGTGGCCAAGACCCTGATCCAGCATGCCCTGGAACGCCGCGCCAGCCTGGTGCTGGTCGGCCAGTCGCGCGATCGCCTGCGCCGGCGGTTGTTCGGCGCTGGCGTGGCGACGCGCTTGCTGCGCGATGCCCACGGCCTGGAAATCAACGTGCTCGACCGCGACACTCAGCCCGAGCCGCCCAGTGCAGCGGCGAAAAAGGTCTGGGTCTGGCGTCATTACCTGTTGGCCTTCGCCGCCACGGTCCTGGCCACCGGCCTGGCCTGGGCGGTGGCCAGCGTGCTGGCGCTGCCGAACATTTCGCTGGTGTTCCTCGCGGCGGTGTTGCTGGTGGCGGTGCGCAGCAGCCTGGGCCCGGCATTGGCCTGTGCAGTGATGTCGTTCCTGGCCTACGATTTTTTGTTCATCCCGCCGAATTTCTCCTTCAGCATCCAGCGTGAAGAAGACGTACTGACCTCGCTGTTCTTCCTGTTGATGGCGGCGCTTACCGGCAACCTGGCGGCGCGCCAGCGCCGGCAATTGCAGGCTTTGCGCGAAACCCAGGAGCAGACCAGCCAGTTGCTCGACCTGTCGCGCAAGCTCACCGCTGCCACCGATCGCCAGGCGGTATTCACCGCCGCCGGCCAGCACCTCGATGGCTGGCAGGACCTGCAGGTGTGCCTGCTCGAGCGCGACGCCGAAGGCCGTCTGCAGGTGGCCAGCGGCGGCAACCTGCAGTTCAGCGACAACGAGCGTGCCGCCGCCGACTGGGCCTGGCAGCACGACCAGGCCGCGGGTCTGGGCAGCGATACCCTGCCTAACGGTCGTTGGTGGTGGTGGCCGCTGTCGGTGGACGATGCGCGTCTGGCGCTGCTCGGCGTGCGCCCGCACAAGGGCGAGCAACTCACCGCTCAGCATCGGCGCCTGCTCAAGGCCCTGAGCCAGCCGCTGGCCCAGGCCCTGGCGCGGGCGCGCTTGGCCGAGCAGCTGGAATCGGCGCGTTTGCACGGCGAAACCGAGCAACTGCGCAGCGCCTTGCTGGCCTCGGTGTCCCACGACCTGCGCACGCCGCTGACCGCCATGCGCGGCAGCATCGACAGCCTGCTGGCCCTCGGCGAGGCGATCCCCAAGGCCGACCGCCAGGAACTGCTTGAAGGCACCCGCAATGAAGCCGAGCGCCTGGATCGCTATATCCAGAACTTGCTCGACATGACCCGCCTGGGCCATGGCGGCCTCAAGCTTGCGCGCGACTGGGTGGCGCCCAGCGACATCGTCGGCAGCGCCCTGAACCGCCTGCGGGTGGTGCTGGCGCCGTTGCAGCTGCGCACCGAAGTGCCGGCCGACCTGCCGCTGTTGTTCGTGCACGCGGCGTTGATCGAGCAGGCGCTGATCAATGTGCTGGAGAATGCCGCGCGCTTTTCGCCGGCGGCTGGCCGCCTGGACCTGCAGGTCAGCGTCGACGGCGAGTTGCTGTGCTGTGCCGTCAGTGATGAAGGCCCGGGCATTCCCGAAGCCGACCGCGAGCGGATTTTCGACATGTTCTATACCGCCGCGCGTGGTGATCGAGGCGGGCAGGGCACGGGGCTGGGCCTGGCTATCTGCCAGGGCATGATCGGCGCCCACGGTGGGCACATCCGCGTCGCTGACGGTATCGATGGCAAGGGCACCTGCATCACTCTATGCTTGCCGCTGCCGACCCAACCCGAGCCTGAAAGCGAAGCCCCATGAGCCAGAGCGCGACCCTGCTGGTCATCGATGACGAACCGCAAATCCGTAAATTCCTGCGTATCAGCCTGAGCTCCCAGGGCTACAAGGTAGTGGAAGCCGGCAGCGGCGCCGAGGGCCTGACCCAGGCGGCACTGGCGCGCCCGGACCTGGTGGTGCTTGACCTGGGCCTGCCGGACATGGACGGCCAGCAGGTGCTGCGTGAATTGCGCGAGTGGAGCGCGGTGCCGGTGCTGGTGCTGTCGGTGCGTGCCAGTGAAGTCCAGAAGGTCGAAGCCCTGGACAACGGCGCCAACGACTACGTCACCAAGCCCTTTGGCATTCAGGAATTCCTCGCTCGCGTACGCGCCTTGCTGCGCCAGGCGCCGCAGGCATCAGCCAGCGCCTCGGCGCTGAGCTTCGGGCCGTTGACCGTCGACCTGGCGTTTCGCAAGGTGACCCTGGACGGCGTCGAGGTGGCGCTGACGCGCAAGGAATATGCACTGCTGGCGCAGCTCGCCAGCCATCCCGGGCGGGTGATTACCCAGCAGCAACTGCTCAAGGACATCTGGGGGCCGACTCATGTCGACGACAGCCATTACCTGCGCATCGTCGTCGCCCATGTGCGCCAGAAGCTTGGCGATGACCCGACGGCGCCGCGGTTCATCGTGACTGAGCCCGGGGTGGGGTACAGGCTGATCGGACCGGAGTAGGGCCAAGCCCGCTCCCACAGCAAGTGTAGGAGCGGGCTTGCCCCGCGATGCTGTTAGTCATCAACGCCGCTCCGCTTCATAGTTATCCAGCGTGTCCCGGGCAATCTCCCGCCCCAGGGCGATCAGTTCCGGCGCCTTGTAGAACTCGAAAAACCGGCACACCCGCTTGGGCACGTTGATCAGTACATCCGGCGGGTAGCCGGCAATCTTGTACTGCGCAAGCGACGTTTGCATCACCTCGAAACTCTGGTTGATCAAGTCCAGCAATGACGCCGGCCCGACGTTGTCGATGATGAACGAACCGGTCGCCGATTTCGGCGCGCCTTCAATTTCTGGCGCTGCCGCCGGTTGCTGGGCTTCGGGGTCGGCAGCATCGCTGAGCCAGGGGTTGGGGATTTGCGCCGCCTCCGGTTGCAGGCCCTGCTCGATACGCATCAGTTGTTCGGCCGGTTTGCGCCGGAACGGCAAGTGCGAACCCAGCGAGTTGATCAGGTTGTCAAAGCGCAGCTTGAACGCCGCCGGGCGTTCGATCACTGGCAACTGGTACTGCTTCTGGTTGGTCGAGTTGAGGTTCACGGCGATGATCAGGTCGCAGTGGCTGGACACCACCGGGATGATCGGCAAGGGGTTGAGGATGCCGCCGTCGACCAGCATGCGGTTGCCTTGCACCACGGGCGTGAACAGGCTGGGGATCGCCGCCGAGGCACGCATGGCCTGGTGCAGGCAGCCTTCCTGAAACCAGATTTCCTGCTGGTTGGTAAGGTCGGTGGCCACCGCCGTGTAGGGGATGCGCAGGTCTTCGATGTTGATCTCGCCGACGATCTTGCGGATCTGGCCGAAGACTTTCTCACCACGGATCGCCCCCAGGCGAAAGCTCACGTCCACCAGGCGCAGGACGTCGAGGTAGTCCAGGCTTTCAATCCAGTTGCGGTATTCATCGAGCTTGCCGGCGGCATAAATTCCGCCAATCACCGCGCCCATGGAGCAGCCGGCGATACAGGCGATGTCATAGCCACGGCGTTCGATTTCCTCGATCACGCCGATGTGTGCATAGCCCCGGGCCCCGCCCGAACCCAGAACCAGTGCGACGCGTTTTTTCATGATGCTTCCCCGGTGTTCTGCTTCCATGGTCTAACAATGCGCCCAATTGTGTCTGTGCTTCAATCGTCACTGGCACTGGGCTACGCTGAACAGGGCACTTTTCTCGCTGTTTACCGTCGAAGTCGCCACCCTGAACTTTTTCTTTTGAGGTATTGCCGATGAAAGCCTGGATTTGCCTGCCCCTGATTGCCCTGGTTCTGACCGGTTGCGCTGGCAAGACAGCCTACCGCGACAGCTGCGCCAATCAGCTGGACTCGGCCTGGAAGGAGCTCGACCTGGCCAAGGCCGAAGGTTTCGCCGGTACTGTCAGTTATTCAAAAGCCCTGTCGTTGTTGACCGGGGCCAAGACCCAGCAGCAGTTCGAAGCGTTCGAGGGCTGCAGCAAGAAGGCCGAGAAGGCTCGCTTCTACATTCGTGAATCTCGCGCCGGGCGCTGATACAGGAGTAGACCATGTCGTCGGCCATGCTCGACCACGTCATTGCCCAGGTGCTGAGCCTGCAGGTGCGCCTTTTGGCCTGCCAGGCGCGCCTGGTTGCCGATACCGACAGCGAGGCGCTGCACGACCTGCGCATCGGCGTGCGGCGCTTGCGCAGTGTGTTGCGACCGTTACGGGCACTGCCCGGTGTCGATCAGCTGGAAGCTGCGGCCAAGGCCCTGGGCAGCTTGACGACGCCGTTGCGTGACCGTGAGGTACTGGCCGCGCAGCTGCTTGAGCGCCAGCAAGTGGCCGCCGCGCAGGCACGCCTGGCCCAGCGCCGGCAAACCTTCGCCAGCGTTGCCGCCAGTGCCGAACTGGCGCGCCTGCTGGCGATCATCGACGCCTTCCCGGTGTTCCTGCGCGCCGCCCAGCGCCAGGGCTTGATCCGCCGGCTGCAACAGCGCATCGACAAACGCCTGGTAAAACAGTGGAAGCAACTGCGTCAGGCCCTCGACGACCCGGCCCACGACCGCCATCGTCTGCGCCTGCTGATCAAACGGGTGCGCTACGCGGCTGAAGCCTACCCGCAACTGCAGCACTCCAACTCGCGCCTGCAAAAGGCTCTCAAGCGTGCCCAGAGTGACCTGGGCAGTTGGCACGACCTGTTGCAGTGGCTGCTGCAGGCCGAGCAGCAACGCGATCTGGCGCCGTGCGTCAGCCATTGGCAAGCGCAGTTGGCCAAAGCCGAACAAGGCGCCGACGCCACCCTCGAACGCCTGCAGGCGCAGCTTGCGCAGCGATAGCCCGCTGAAATGGCCGAAATGCGTGCTGTAGACCGCTTGCTGGCTGGTTAAGATCAGTTTTTTCCTGATCGCTGAGGTCGGCATGAACTTCTCACAATTGCTCACGGCGGTCCGCCAGCATCCCCAGTCGGTAGTTATTGATTCCAGCTGGGCCCAGGGCCGCGCCTGTTTCGGCGGGCTGATGGCGGCCTTGCTGTATGAGGCCATGCTGGCCAAGACCTCGCCGGGGCGCCCGGTGCGTTCCCTGGCCATCACCTTTGTCGGCCCGGCCGAGCCGCAAATGCCGATCAGTTTTGAAGTGGAACTGCTGCGCGAAGGCAAGGCGGTCAGTTCGCTGCTGGGCCGCGCCGTGCAGAACGGCCAGGTGGTTACCCTGATGCAGGGCAGCTTTGGCAGCGGCCGCGATTCGCTTATCGATGTTCCGGCCTTGCCGGCGGTAGACATGAAGCCGCTCGAGCAGTCGAGCACGGAGCTGCCGTACATCAAGGGCGTGACCCCCGAGTTCATGCGCCATGTGTCACTGCGCTGGGCCATCGGCGGCATTCCGTTCAGCAACAACAAGTCCCGCGACATGGGCGGCTGGGTGCGTTTTCGCGACAGCGAACGGGAAGAGCCGATCAGCGAGGCGCACTTGCTGGCGCTGGTCGATGCCTGGCCGCCGACCTTGCTGTCACACCTGAACAAGCCGGCGGCTGGCAGCACCCTGACCTGGACCATCGAGTTCATCCAGCCGGTGGCGAGCCTGACCACCCTGGACTGGTGCCGCTATCACGTCGAAACCGAACATGCCCGCGATGGTTACGGGCATGCGGCGGCTGCGCTGTGGAGCGACAAGGGCGAGTTGCTGGCGCTCAGCCGCCAGACCGTAACAGTGTTCGGCTGACGCCACTCAATGCCGGTGGCGGTCGCGCCAGGCGCGCCACCAGGCACCGCTGAGCACAAAGCGCGGGAAGGTGATGAACTGCTCCACCAGCAGGCGGCCGATGGCGTCCTGGCGGTTGGCGAACGGCTCGGGTTGCTGGGCCTCCAGGCGATGCCCCTGGCGTTGCAGGCCGAGCCCGGCGATCAGGGCGATGATACCCACCGCCAGTTGCCCCAGGTCCAGCGAGAACAAACCGGACAGCACCAGCAGCACGCCGAGGATGAACAGCGGCACGGCAATCAGGTGCAGCACCAGGTTGGTCGGGTTGCGGTGGTTGTGGTGGTAGCCACGCCATTGCCAGGCGGGCAGGTTGGGCAGGCGTTTGCTCATGGAAATGTTCCTCAGGGTCTTGCCTGAAGAATAGTGCGGCCCCGGTGAAGGGGCCAATCGATGGCGGCTATGACGCCTATAGCTTGAGCTGACCGATGGCCTTGTTCAGCTCACCGGCCAGGGTCGCCAGCTCGCTGCTGGTGGTGGCCGAGTCGACAGTCTGCTGTACGGTCTCTTCGGTCACATCGCGGATGCTTACCACTGCCCGGTTCATTTCTTCGGCCACCTGGCTTTGCTGCTCGGCGGCCACGGCAATTTGCGTGTTGCTTTCGCGCATCTGTGCCACCGCGCTGGTGATTTCCGCCAGGGCAGCGCCGGCTTCCTGGGCCTGCTGCACGCAGTCGTCAGCCTTGAACGAGCTTTCCTGCATGAAGTCCACGGCGTCGCGGGTACCGGCCTGCAGTGCCGAGACCATGGTGGTGATTTCGTCGGTGGAGGCCTGTACGCGCTTGGCCAGGTTGCGCACCTCGTCGGCGACCACGGCAAAGCCGCGGCCCAGGTCACCGGCACGGGCGGCCTCGATGGCAGCGTTGAGGGCCAAAAGGTTGGTCTGTTCGGCAATGCTGTGGATCACCCCGACCACGCCGTTGATCTTCTGGCTGTCGTCGGCCAGTTGGCGAATCATCTCGGCGGTCTGCTGCACGCCGCTGGACAGCCCGGCAATCGAGGTCTGCACCCGGCTGACCACCTCCTGGCCACTGCCGGCCAGGGAGTCGGCGCTCTGCGACAGGTCGCGGGTGGCGCCGGCGTGCTGGGCAATGTGGTAGACCGTGGCGGTCATTTCGTTGATGGCGGTGGCGGCCTGGTCGGTTTCGCTCTGTTGGCCGAGCATGCCGTGGCGCACATCGTTCATGCTCGCGGCCAGGCGCGCGGCGCCGGAATCCAGCTGCGCGGCAGTGCGCGCGACGGTGTTGACCACCCGGTGGTAGGTGGTCTGCATGGCATTGAAGGCGCTGGCCATCTGCCCGACCTCATCGCCACAGGCCAGCGGCACGCGGGCCGACAGGTCGCCGGTTTTTTCCACGTGCAGCATCACATCCTTGAGGGTGTTGAGCTGGCTGAGCAGAAAGCGGATCAACAATTGCGAGGCACAGAGCATCGCCAGCATCAGGATCAGTACGCACACGGCGTAGTTGGTGAAGCGGTCGGTGAACACCTGGATCAGGCTGGGGGAGGGGGCGAGTACGGCAATCTGCTGGTCACCGCGGCTGATCACCTGGGCGCCGGTCAAAGGGTTCTCGCCCAGCAACGGCAAGCCTTCGAGTTCGACCCAGCCTTGGGCAGTGGCCAGTGCATCGAGGCTTTGCCCTTCAAATTGCGGTACCTGGCCGGGGCTGTAGGTCAGCCACAGGGCGTTGCTCGGCAAAGTTTGCCCGGCAGGCCAGGCGGCCAGCAACTGCGCCTCGGCTTCAGCTTTGCTTTGGGCGGTCTGGGCCCGCGCCTGTTGTTCCAGGTGCACGGCATACAGCACCAGGAACAACGTAGTGACAAAGGCGACCGCGTTCACGGCCCAGAACTTGTATTTCAGGGAGATATTGCTAAGCCAGGCACCCATGGTAGGTCTTCTCTGATTGAGCGGAAACATTGTTGGCAAGGTGCCATCATTGTGCCGACTCGATCATCAAGACGTTTTGATATGCGTCAAATAATCGCGGGCAGGTTAAAGAAGGCCCGTGCCGTGGCGGTGCTGTGGGCGGCCAGTTGCTCGACGCTTTCGCCACGGTGCAGGGCCACTTCACGCAGCACTTCGGTGAGGAACGCCGGTTCGTTGCGCCCGCTTTTCGGTTTGGGCCGCAGGCTGCGCGGCAGCAGGTAGGGCGCATCGCTTTCGAGCATCAGGCGGCCTTGGGGGATGCTGCTGACCAGCGGGTGCAGGTGGGTGCCGCGGCGCTCGTCGCAGATCCAGCCGGTGATACCGATGTGCAGGTCCAGGTCCAGGTAGCCGAACAACGCTGCGCGCTCGCCGGTAAAGCAGTGCACTACCGCTGCCGGCAGGCGGTCGCGAAAGTCCTTGAGGATCGCCAGCAGGCGTTCGCTGGCGTCGCGCTCGTGGAGGAACACCGGCATCTGCAACTCGACCGCCAGGGCCAGCTGTTCTTCCAGGGCCTTTTCCTGCTGCGGGCGCGGCGAAAAATCGCGGTTGAAATCCAGCCCGCATTCACCCACCGCCTGCACCCGCGGCTGTTCAAGCAAGGCCCGCAGCTGACGGCTGCTGGCACTGCTCCAGCTGCTGGCGTCATGGGGGTGCACGCCTGCGGTGCTGAACAGGTGCTGGGCGCTTTCATCGAGTTGCTGGCACAGCTCCAGGGCCTGTTCGCTGCCCTCAAGGCTGGTGCCGGTGACCATCATCTGCACCACCCCGGCGGCCAGGGCGCGTTCGAGAATTGCCTGGTGTTTGTCGGCAAAACTTGGGTTGGTCAGATTGACGCCGATGTCGATGAGTTGCATGGTGCTACCTCAGGCCGGAAGCCGGCCAGCATAACAAAGCTCGACCGAAATCGATAAAGCCAAGAACTTCAACGAGTTGTCGTGGTCTTTTGCGGTCAATTGTCATGGAACGACTGCAAACTATGGCGCCAACCCCACACGCGCGGACCTCGCAACGGATGACCCGAGCGCTGTTTTTGTTGATCGTGCTGAGCTTCTCGCTGCTGCCTGCCGGGCCGGCCAGCGCGCGTCTGGCCGGGCCGCAACAGGCGGTGCCCAAGACCCCGGCGCGCGACCTTGCGCAAATCCGCAGCAGCCGGGTACTGAAGGTGCTGGTCAACCAGAGCCGCAACAGCTCCGGTGAAGTCAAGGGCGAGCCGGTGGGGGTCGAGTATCACCGCCTGCGCGCGTTCGAGCATTACCTCAATGCCCGCGCCCGCGATGGCGAGGAAATCCGCCTGAAGATCATCCCTCGCGCCAAAGACCAGTTGCTGGCCGCCTTGCAGCGCGGCGAAGCCGACCTGGTGGCGCCTGGCGAGCTGGTCGACCCGACCTCTACCCGCGGTCTCAGCGCCAGCGACCCGGTAGTCGACAAGGTGCCGCTGGTGCTGGTCGGGCGCAAGGGCGAGCGCAGCGTCCAGCGCGTCGAGCAGTTGTCCGGGCGTACCCTGGCGCTGACCAGCTCCAGCGCGGCCGGCGACACCCTGCACGAGATTAACCAGAAACTGGCCCTGCGTAAGCTTGCGCCGATCAAGGTTGAGTGGGTCGACCCGACGCTGGCCGTGGAAGACGTGCTGGAGATGGTCCAGGCCGGGATCTTTCACCTGACCGTGGTCGAGCAGCCGATTGCCGAACGCTGGGCCAAGGTCATGCCCAAGCTGCGGGTCGAGCGCAAACTGCACCTGGCCAGCCCCGAGGCCATGCGCTGGTACGTGCGCCGGGATGCGGTGATGCTGCACGCCAGCGTCGATCGTTTTTTGCAGGGCTACAAGGCGCCGGCCAACCAGGACGCAGCGTTCGAGCGGATCTACCGGCGCCTGTACCGGGTGCACAACCCGTTGGCGCGTAGCGACCGCAAGCGCCTGGAAGCCCTGCGGCCGGTGTTGCAGCGCCATGCCAGCGCACAGAATATCGACTGGCTGAACCTGGCGGCGGTGGCCTTCAAGGAGTCTTCCCTTGACCCGAGCGCGCGCGGCGCCGGTGGCGCTCATGGGCTGATGCAGATCACCCCCAGCGCTGCCCAGCGGGTCGGGGTGAGCAATATTTCCAATGTCGATGGCAATGTTCAGGCCAGCGCCCGCTATATGGCGCTGATCCGGCGCAAGTTCTTTGCCAGTAACCAGCTCAACGAGCGTGAGCGCATGGCCTTTACTCTGGCGGCCTACAACCTGGGGCCGGAGCGGGTCCAGGCGATGCGCGCCGAGGCCCGGCGGCGGGGGCTCAATGGTAATCAGTGGTTTTTCCAGACCGAGCGCATTGCCATGGAGCAGGTGGGCATGGGGCCGGTGAGTTATGTGAACAGTGTCAACAAGTACTTCCTGGCGTTTGATCGGGAGCGGGCTTCGCTGGAGCCCAAAGGGGGGAAGGGTAATGGGCGTTAGTAATGGGGTGTTTGGAATGGCTCATTAAGGGTCCGGATGGGGCGGGGATGCTGAGTCACCTTTGCGCCCTTACGGCGCCTTACTTTTTTCAGTCGAAAAAAAAGTAAGCAAAAATTCTTGCCCCACCAGGGGCCCTGCGCTGCGCTTCGGGTCCCCTCGCTCCGGTGTCGCTACGGGGCATTGCGAACTACGAGTTGCAAGCAACTCTACGTTTCGCAACTTCGGCTATCGCCGAAGGTGCTGCGCACTCGCCACTTCGCAACACCTGCGCTCGGCCCTTCTGGTTAACGGGGCCGGTGGATCAAGATCAAAAGCAGATCAAGATCAAGAGCACAATTCGCTTCGCTCTTGCTTTGTGGGTACGACGACTGCGCAGGGCACATATTGACATTCCACCCGCAGCGCCTCTAGGATGCTGACTTGCGCCGATTTAAACAGCTACTTGCGGGGCGCAGGGTTACCTCTTCGGGGGTTTCACCAAATACCGCTAAAACGCTGGTTCGGTGACGCCTCCCACCGCAGCCCAGCGGGTTTTGCGAGGCGGAGATCTAACCCCATGAGTTGTCCACGTTCCAGTGTTTGCCTGACCCCGTTGCCCGCCAGCCAGGGCACGCGCACGCCGCGTATTCTTCTGGGCGGCAGCCATCAGCCAACCCTCCTGCGCTACCTTGACGGCTGGCCGCGTCGCAACAGCCGCAACACTGCCTTCCTTATCCAGTTCGCCGACAGCCGCGATTCCCTTGGCCAGTTTGCCAACGACCGTTTCGATCTCGCCGTGATCCAGTCGCCCAGCGCCGACGACGCTGCCGAAGTTATCGGCCACCTGACCCGCGTCGCCCGCCAGGGTTTGATCACCCGGGCCTGAGCAGCCCGGGCCCGGGCGTCAATGCGCCTTGGCTTTCCTGATCCGTAGCAAAATCACCAGCAGGGTCAATATCACCACCGGCGCCATGCCCAGCAGCGCTTCGCGGGCAGTGATCTGTGCGCCGAGGGTGTGCAGGCCGGCATAAAAGAGCTTGAACAGGCTCAGCAGGTAGTAGCTGATGGCGATGATCGACAGGCCTTCGACTGCCCGCTGGATTTTGATCTGGGTGTCGGCGCGGGCGTTGAGGCTGCGCAGGATCTCGGCGTTCTGTTCTTCCATCTCCACCTGCACCCGCGCCTGCAACAGGTCGCCGAGGTTGGCGACGCTTTCGGCCAGGTGCTCCAGACGCTGCTCGCTGGCCGCGCAGTAACGCACGGTGGGCTTGAAGCGCCGCTCGATGAACACCCCCAGGCGCTGGCAATCGCCGACATGGCTCTCGCGCAACTCGCCCAGGCGCTCGAACACCAGTTGCGCATAGGCCTGGGTGGCGCTGAAACGGTGGCGGTGCTTGACCGTGCTGCCGACCACCTGGCGCGACAACTGGGCGATATCGGCCAGCAGCGCCTTGGCATTGCCGCCGTCGCTGCTGACGTTACGCTCCGACAGGCTCACCAGTTTGCGGTCATAGGCGTCCAGTTGCGGGCCCAGGGCCTTGGCGGCGGTCAGCGACAAAGACGCCATCATCCGGTAGGTCTCGATCTCCAGCAGGCGGCGGATCATGCGCCCCTGGCGGTAGGCATTGAGCCGGCGGTTGATGAACAGGAAGCGGTTGGTGCCATCGGCAGTCAGGCGAAAATCACTCCACACCACGGCATCGCCACCGCCCACGCATGAGCCGCTGGGGTCCTTGAAACCGTAACGGCTGAGGTCGAGGTTGTGTTCATCGCGCACCAGCACCTGCACCGAGTTGATCATCTGCTCACGGTAGGGCTCCACACCTGCAGCCAGGGCGGCGGGCAAAGTGCTCCAGTGCAGCTCGGCGCTGGCGGCGGGCACTACCAGGGTCAGGGTGAAGAACTCGGAATGGCGCTCCCATTTGAACGGATGGCCGTCCAGCGTGGTGATGCCCTGGGCGGCATCGGGCTCGAAGGCGCCCGGGCAGCAACGCTGCAACAGGGCATTGCAGTCGGCATCGGCGCCGAGAAACGCCAGGTGGAAAACATGCGCGGGCTCATCGAAATACAGCGACGGGCGGGCGTGCAACTCGTTGTGCAAGGCGGTGCGTTGGGCGTGCATGCGGGTCAGACCGTATTGTTGTGGTTGTCTGCTGTTGCAGTGCCATGAGGGCACTCTCATGGGACTGGAACAGGCATGCACGAGTCACGTTGGCGCCGATTCAGAAGCCGCTTTCGCGCAGGGCAATCGCCGCCAGGTGGATCAGCCCCTCGCCTAGAAGGCTGCGCCGGGCAGCTTCGATCTGCAGGCGCCCGCGGGTTTGCGCCAGGTGTGGCGGCGCCTGTTCAAGTTGCACCAGAACATGGAACAGCGCCGGGGTCGGGATCAGCTCCTGGCTTTTTGCCGAGGTGTTCAGCGGGCCACCAAAGCGCGCCGCGAGCATTGGATGGGCTAACTGGCTGGCGCGGGTAGTGCCGATCGCCACCAGCTTGCCGACTATCGCGCTGGCCTCGCCTTCGGGGTAGAAGCGCACCGCAGCACCTGGGCTCAGGCGCTGCACCTCGTCCTGCTCGACATAGGCATCGACCTGCCAGCGACTGGGGTCGACCAGCACGCCGATAGCCTGGCGGCTGTTGAGCCACTGGCCGGGTCGCCAGTCCGGGTCAAGGTCCAGCCAGCGCCCGCGAAACGGCGCCTGCAGTTGCAGGCGGTCGATTTCCAGGCGGGCGGCGCGGCGGGTTTCCAGTTGTACGTTGAGGCGCTGGCGGGTGGCCAGGTCTTCACTGAGGCCGGCCGGGTCGGCAAGCAGGCCGTTCTGGCGTGCCTGATAGCCTTTGAGGCTGGCTTCGCTGCTGTTCATCCGTGAGCATGTCCGGTTCCTCAAGGCTGACCAGGGTGCTGCCGGCTTCGACCACGCCACTGGGGTGCACGGCTTGCAAGCGCGCCGGGTAGGGGGCATAGACGCGCAGTTGCTGTTCGGCGCGGGCGACGCCGATCGCCTGGACATGGCTGCGCCAGGGGAGCGCCAGCAGCAACAGCAGTAACCCCGCCAGCAGCCACAGGCTGTAGCGTCGGGCGTTGCTGACCAGCTTGCGACGCTGCCACCAGGCTTTCATTTCGCGCCCGACCGGCATGAGGATGAACCAGGAAATTTCCACGATGAACAAAATGATCCCGAGCAGTTTGAAGAACAGCAGGTAGACCGCCACGGCGATCCCCAGAAACAGCACCAGGCGGTACAGCCAGGTGGCGATGGCAAAGGCGATCAGGGCCCGCCGCGGGCCGCGGGCGAAGGGCTCCGGCCAGGCTTCCGGCAAGCCCAGCACGCTGCGGCGCAAGGCTACCCGTGCCAGGGCCGAGGAGCGTTCGTGAAGGTTGGGGAAGTCGAGCAGGTCGCAGAGGATGAAATAGCCGTCAAAGCGCATGAACGGGCTGGCGTTGAGGGCCAGCGACAGCACCCAGCTGGTGGTGGCCAGGTACAGCAGGCCGTTGCGCAGCGGGCCGGGGTCGCACAGCGCCCAGCCCAGGGTGGCGAGGCCGGCCAGGCCCAGTTCGGTCACGATGCCGGCGGCGGCGATGGCCAGGCGCTGCCGGGCATGGCGCAGTTTCCAGTTCTCGCCGGTGTCGGTGTAGAGCATCGGCCAGAGCACCACGAAGGCGATGCCCATGTGCCCGACGCGCAGGCCCAGGCGGGTTGCCACCAGGGCATGGCCAAGCTCGTGCAGGGTCTTGGCCAGAATCAGCGCCAGGGCAAAGCTGAGCAGCCCGGCGGTAGAGAACGACTCCACCAGGGCGTGGGTGAAAGTATCCCACTGCTGGATTACCAGCAGCACCCCCAGCAGGCTGAGCAGCACCACCAGTACCGCGGTCAGGGGTTGGAACAGCCAGTCCAGGCGCCCGGCCAGGCGTTGCAGCCAACGCTCTGGGTGTAGCAGCGGCACGCGAAAAAACAGGTAGTGGTGCAGCCACCAGCGCCAGGTCAGCCAGGCATTGCCCTGGCTACGGCTGGCCAGGCGCCCGACCGCTTCCGGGCCGGGGCGCAACAGTTGGTGCTGGTCGAGGAACTGGCAGAACTCCAGCACCTGCTCGACGTCCGGGCGCAGTGCGGTCCGCGCATGGATGTCCTGGCAGATCTGTGCCGGGCTCTGTTGCCAGCGCAGCAGGCATTCGAACTCCAGCCAGCCGATCCGGTAGAAGCGGTTGGTCACCGTGTCCTGCAGGGTCCAGGCCGGTTCGCCGTCCTTGCCCGGTGCCACTTCATGCAGGCGCAGGTCGTCGCGCAGGGCGGGGGTCGGCAGGCTCGCCGCCGCCGCGATCACAAGCCGCTCCAGGCCCGCAGTGCGGCAATCGGCCGGCGCAGCAGGTAATAGCCAAGGACCACCCGCTCGCCATACAGCTTGGCCGTGCCGTGCAGGCCGAGGCGGGCATGCTCGGGCGCCTCCTCGATGCTCGCCAGCAGGCGATAGGCAACCACGCCATCGTCACTGGCCTGGGCCTGGTAGCTGGTCTCCAGTACCTGGCCCTTGAGTGGCGACAAGGGGTAGGCGGTGAGGAACAGGGTGACTTCAGCGCCGGGCTCCAGGGCGATGGCATCGGCCACCGGCAGCTGGATGCGCATCGCCGGCTGGCTGGGGTCGGCGACCTGCAGGATGCGCTCACCGGTGACCACTGGCTTGCCCAGCCAGTCGTTGGGGTCGCTGAACACGGCAACGCCAGCGCGCGGCGAGCGCACCTGGGTACGTTGCAGCTGCGCCTGTACCGCGGCCAGCTCGGCGCGGCGCTGCTGGACGCGGCCGTTGAGCAGGGTCAATTCGCCTTTGCTTTGCGGGTTGTCGAAGGCACGCTGGCTGGCGGCCATGAGCTCGGCATCGGCCACCGCCAGCTCTTTGCCCAGCACTTCGGCACGGCTGCGCAGGGTGGTTTCATCCAGGCTGAACAAGGGCGCATCCTGCTCCACCGGCTGGTTGGGGCGCACCTGCATGGCCTGGATCACGCCGTCGATCGGCGAGCTGATGTTCTGCGCCTGGCGCGAGACGATCTCAGCCGGTGCCAGGGCGCTCTGGCGCACCGGCACCAGCAGCAGGCCGGCGCCGAGCAGCAAGGCCAGGCCGACCTGGCGCTTGTTCGGTCGCCAGCCCAGCAGCCGTGGCTGGCGGCTGAAGCCTGCCCAGCAATGGGCCCACGTCTGCCAGACACCTTCCATCAACGGCGCCAGGCCGGTCGGCGGGCTGTCCAGCAGGTACACCACCAGGCCCAGGCGCGTGCCGTGGCGGTCGTTCAGCGGGATGCACCAGGCACCGGCCGGCCACCACTCGGCCCAACCCTGGGCAATGTCGGCATCCGGCGCGACGGCTTCACGGGCCAGCCAGCGCGGCTGGCCATCGGTGACCTGGGCGGCCAGCCAGCGGCTGGCGCGGCGCAGCCACACCAGGTAGGGCGAATCTTCGGCGGGCTTGGCCAGGCCCGAGACGCAAAGCAGCTCCAGCGTCTGCTCGCGCTGGGCAAACACCAGGGCCTGGCGGTGCTGCAGGAGGGGGAAGGGGTCGTTGGCGATGGAGAACGCCAGGGCGTTGAGCGAGTCGGCCGCCAGCGCCCGGTCACGCAGGGCGCTCAGGCTCAGCAACAGCGGTGCCGGTGGCAGGCGTTCAGTCATGGGCCGGGCTTAAGGTGGCAGTGCCACTCATGCCGGCAATCAGTTCCGGGTATTCGGCGTCCAGGCGCGCTTCCAGTTCCACGGTCTGCGCGACCGCATCGACCCGCGCATTGATGGCACTCAGGTGCGCCGGGTAAGCCTTGCCGGTTTCGTGGATGCTGACTTGCAAGGGATTGCCGGTCTTGAGCCCGGGCAGCAGGTTGGACGGGACGTTGAGGCGCACCTTGAGGGCGCCATCGCTGACCAGGTCAAACAGCGGTGTACCCGCCACCACGGTCTGGAACGGTTTGACATGCACCTTGGCGACCCGTCCGGCAAAGGGTGCCTGCACCTGGCAGTAGGCGTTCTGCGCCTGTGCCAGGGCCAAGGCGCCTTCGGTTTTTTTAACCTCGGTGCTGGCCATGGCCACTTCCAGATCGCCCACCGCCTCGAGTTTGCGCAGGTTGCGCTTGGCGTCGAGGTTCTGCCGGGCCATGGTCAGTTCGGCGCCGGCAACCTTGGCCCGGGCCTGGGGTTCGGCGCAGTCGAAGCGGGCCAGCACGCTGCTCTTGCCAACCGGTTGGCCGAAGCTTGCCTTGAGCTCACCCAGGGTGCCGTTCATCTGGCTCGACAGGGTGGTTTCCAGGTCAGCGGCGAGCAGCACGCGAATGGCGCTGGCATCGTCACCGGCATTGACTTGCGCCGTGGCCGGCGCCATCAGGCAGGCCATCAGCAGGGCGAGCAGCGGGCGCTCAACGACGTACGACATTGGCGGTTCCTTGTTGGCTAAGCAGCAGGCTTTGGTGTTCCTGGGTGTCCAGGGTTTTTTGCAGCGCCTGCGACAGGCTCTTGATGTCGTGTTTGTCGATCTCTTCAGGCAGCACGTTGAGGCCGACCGAGTTGTACAGCCGCCCCCAGGCCGCCTGAGCACTGGAGTAGGCGGCTTCGCGCTGGTAACGCGAAAGCAGGTAGCGGCCTTCGGCGCGGATCAGCTCCAGCTCCGAGCCGTAGGTGGTGTTGCGCGCGGCCTGGGCGTAGTCGAGCAGGCTCTGGTCGGCGAATTCCACTTCCTGGCGCGCCAGCTGGTAACGCAGGGTGCCGACCCGTACCTGGGTCAGGATCGCCATCGACAGGGCCACCCGGCGCATGTCGTCGGTCTTGCCCTGGGACTCGGCGGCGCGGTTAATGGACGGCAGCTGCAGCAGGCGCAACAGGTTCAGCGACACCTGCAGGCCGGTCTCGGTCCAGTTGCTGTTGTACAGGTACTTGTTGGAGTCGTAGCGGTAGCCGACATCGACGGCGACGTTGGGCCACAGCTGCGCCTTGGCGATCTTCAGGTCGTTCTCGTTGACCCGCTTGCGGTACCACTCTTCCATGATCTCCGGACGGTTTTCCAGCGACAGCTGCTCCAGCCGGCCAATGTCGGTATCGAGCACTGGCAGCGCCGGCTCGCTGCTGTCGGCGAGAATCAGGCGCGAGCCCGGTGGCAGCGACATCAGCGCGGCCAGTTCCGACTGGGCGAACTCCAGGTCCTGGCGGCGCACCGTCAGCAGGTAGATGGAGTCGAGCAGGGCGCGTTGATAGGCCAGTACCTCCTGGCGCGGCAGCAAGCCCTTGCCTTCGGCCTGGCGTGCCGAGAGCAGGGCCTGGTGCGTGCGCACCAGCAGTCGGTCGACCTGGGGCATCAGGCGCTGGGCGCCGACTGCGCGCCAGTAGGCGTTGCGCACGTCCTGAAGGACGTTTTGCGCCACCTTGCGCCGACGCTCCTCGGCCATCAGGATCTGGTCGCTTTACTGCTGGGTGCGGTAATAGGCGACGCCGAAGTCCAGCAGGCTCCAGCTCAGGCCCAGGCCATAGAGTTCGCGGTAGCGCTCTTCGGAGGTCGACGCGCGCAGGCTTTCTTCGCGGTCTTCGATACCGATCGAGGTGCCGCCGGAGTCGTTGTTGCGCCCGGCGTAGCCTGCCGAGGCCACCAGGCGTGGCAACATCTCGTGGCTGGAAACATCGCGCAGGTCAGCGGCCAGCGCGCCTTCCATCAGTTTCAGGCGGTAATCCAAGTTGTACTTGAGGGCGCGCGCGGCGGCTTCATAGAGGGTGATGGGGGTGGTCACCGGCTCCTGCTCGGCATACATCTGCGCCTGGTCGGCAACGATTCGCTGACGCTGTTCGTCCTTGCTGTACTCATGCGGCTTCATGGCCGAACAGGCTCCCAGCAGCAACGCACAGCCAATGGCGGTGCTCAACAGGTTCAGGGGGGCTTTTGGCATGGTCAGTCCTTGGTCCTTGCGTGTTCGGTCGGTAGGTCGGCGCTGGCGCGCAAGCGCTGCGCGGCCTCGCGCAATTGCGCGCGCAGGCCCGGGGCGGTGCGGTTTTCGGCCGCTGCGGCGAGCTGGCTGTCGCCACGGGTCAGGTTGTCGCGGCTGCTGGCAAACACCGAGGGATCGGCCAGCAGGCCGTCGGCACTCAGGTTCAGGCGGCCATGGCGGCCGAGCATCCAGGCCAGGTCCTGTTCGCTGTCGTTGCGGCTTTGCGCCACGCTGCTGGCAACGAACTGGCCGGGCACCAGGCCGAGCCTGGCCTTGAGCGTGGCACTGCGGATTTCGGGGGTGCGCCCCAGGCTCAGGTCGCTGCCATCGGCTGCCCAACCGGACAGCTCCAGGTCCCGTTCGTCCTGCTCGACCACCGGCGTGACGAAGATCGCCGGTTCCAGCGTCGGCAGCGGCAGGCGCCCGAAGCGGTCGCGGCCGGCGCTGTCCAGGTGCGGGCCAGCCGGTGCCGGAATGAACGGCGCAGCGATGTCCAGGTCGATGACCAACTGGGCCAGGTCGGTAGCCCCGGCCCGGTCGCCGACGGTGTAGGTAAAGACATCCTGCAACACCCGGCCCAGGCCCGCGGCGGCCAGCACCTCGGGGTTGCTCAGGTCGATCTGGTAGCGGTAGCTGCCATCGGCATTGATCACCAGGGTGCCGTAGCGCCCTGCCAGCGGCTGGCCAACACTGCCGCCGGTGCCCGTGGCGGCCTCGCTGCCGGTGCGAATGCCGACTACCTGCAACTGGTCGGCGGCGTCCACGTCGGAGTCGTTGGGCAATACGTTGCCGGTGGCTTGCGGGGCGGCGGTCTGGTCGCTGGCGACGGCATGGTCGTCACGGGCGACCGGGTTGTCGTTGGCCCCCTGGATGAGGATGTGCAGGCGCGCTTCGGACTGCGCGCCGGCAGTATCGCGCATGCGGTAGGTGAACACTTCGCGCAGGGTCTCGCCGGCCGTGCGCAGGGCCTGGACCTGTGGGTTGTTGTCGTCGAGCTGGTAGCGATAGCTGCCGTCGCTGGCCAGCAGCAGTTGCCCGTAGCGACCTTGCAGTACTTGCCCGGCCAGGGCCACGCTACCGTCTTCGTTGCGCACCTCAAGTACCTGGCGGGTTTCGCCGTACTCGACGCCGTCGACATCGCTGTCGTTGTCGAGCACGTTGCCGCTGGCCGGTTGGCCCGGGGTGGCGTTGTCGACACCGCCGGCCTCGATGGCCACGCCGTGGTCATCCTGGGCAATCGGTGTGTCGTTGCGACCTTGCAGGGTAACGATCAACTGCGCCTGGCTTTGCCCGCCGAAGCGGTCGACCACGGTGTAGGTGAAGACTTCCCTGAGGGTCTGGCTGCCGGTGCGCAAGGCCTGCACGGCGGCGAGGCTGTTGTCCACCACATAGCTCCAGCTGCCGTCGGCATTCACCGTCAGGTCGCCGTAAAGGCCGCGCAAGGCACTGCCGAGGGTACCGGCGGTGCCGCCTTCCAGGCGCCCGCCGGTGCGTACGGCGGCAACGCTGAGAATGTCGTGGTCGACGTCGGTATCGTTGCTCAGCAGATTACCGCTGGGGTTCAGCCCCGGCTGGTTGTTGTTCAAGCCGCCGGCCTCGATGGCCACGGCGCTGTCGTCGCGGGCCTGGGGTGCGTCGTTGCGACCGCGAATGAGGATGGTCAGCTGGGCCTGGTCGCTCAGCCCGCCCAGGTCGCTGACCTGGTAGGTGAACACCTCGGTGATGAACTGGTTCGGCCCCAGCGCACGGATCACCGGGTTGCTTGAATCCAGGCGATAGATGTAGCTGCCGTCGGCGCCGACGATCAACTGGCCGTAGAGGCCGTTGATCAAGGTGCCGTTGCTCAGGTCGGTGCCGTCGCTGACTGCATCCAGGCTGCCACCGGCGGCTTCGCTGCCGGCGCGGATGCCGGTAACGACCAGGCGGTCGCCGCCATCGACATCGCTGTCGTTGGGCAGCAGGTTGCCGCTGGGGTCGATGCCGGCGCTGCTGGCGCTTTCGGCGACGGCCAGGGCGCCATCATCGCGGGCCACCGGCGCGTCCCAGGCACCGCGTACCTGCACTTGCAACTGTGCGGTGTCGCTGGCGCCGGCGCGGTCATGCATGCGGTAGGTGAACACCTCCACCAGGCTTTCGCCGGGTTTGAGCGCTTGCACGGCGGCCAGGTTGTTGTTGACCACATACTGATAGCTGCCATCGGCATTGAGCGTCAGGGTGCCGTACAGGCCGGCGAGGCTCAGGCTGCCATTGATGGTGCTGAAGCTGCCGCCTGCGGCTTCGCTGCCCAGGCGCAGGCCATCGACGCGCTTGAGGTCATTGGCGTCGACATCGCTGTCGTTGGCCAGCACATTGCCTTGCGGGTTGAGGCCCGCGGTGGCGTTGGCCGTACCGCCGGCTTCGATGGCAATGGCGCTGTCGTCATTGGCCTGCGGGTTGTCGTTGCTGCCATGAATGCGAATGCTCAGCACGGCGCTGCTGGTGGCCCCGGCCAGGTCGCGGATGCTGTAGGTGAAGGTGTCCAGCAGGCGGTCGGCCGGGGTGCGCAAGGCCTGTACCTGCGGGTTGCTGTTGTCCAGCTCGTAGTGGTAGCTGCCGTCGGCGTTGAGCACCAGGGTGCCGTACAGGCCTTTGAAGGCGCTGCCCAGGCTGGCGATGCGGCCGTCCTGGCTGAGCTGGGTGACCTGCAAGGTTTCGCCATAGGCGTCGACATCGCTGTCGTTGTCCAGCACATTGCCGCTGGGGTTGACCCCGGCGCTGCTGTTGTTCAGGCCGCCGGCCTCGACGGCGATGGCCAGATCATTGCGCGCCAGCGGCGCGTCGTTGGCGCCACGGATGGTGATACTCAAGGTGGCGCGGTCTTCGGCGCCGGCGGTGTCGATTACCGTGTAGCTGAAGCTGTCCTCGAGGGTGTCGCTGCTGCTGCGCAGGGCTTGCACCGCCGCCATGCTGTTGTCCAGGCGGTAGCTGTAGCTGCCGTCGGCGTTGAGCGTGAGCCAGCCGTAGGTGCCGCGCAGCTCGGTGCCCAGCACGCCATCGGTGCCGGTGGCGGTTTTGCTGCCGGTGCGCACCGAGGACACGGCTTTGGTTTCACCGTTGAGCCGGCTGTCGACATCGTTGTCGTTGGTCAGCACGTTGCCCACTGGGTCCCGCCCCGGCAGGCTGTTGTTGCTGCCGCCGGCCTCGATCGCTTCGGCCTGGTCATCGGTGGCCACCGGGTTGTCGTTGCGGCCGAAAATCAGTACCACCAGCTGGGCTTCCTGCGGGGTGGCGGTGCCATCGCTGACGGCGAAGGTAAAGCGTTCCAGGAGGTTGTCGGAGGCATCGCGCAAGCCCTGGACCTGGGCGTTGTCGTTGTCCAGCAGGTAGGTGTAGCTGCCGTCGGCATTGAGCGTCAGGGTGCCGTACTGGCCACGGAAGGCCTGGCCGAGAATGGCACTGGTACCTAACTGGTCGTGGCGCAGCGAAACCACCCGGATCGGGTCGCCATCGGGGTCGGTGTCCTGCGCCAGAGCATTGCCCGAAGGGTTGAAGCCGGCGCTGGTGTTGGCCACGCCGCCACTTTCAATGGCGACGGTGTAGTGGTTCTGGGCCACGGGCGGGTCGTTGACCCCGCGAATGGTGATCACCAGTTGCGCCCGGTCGGTCAGGCCGCTGCTGTCGACCACCTGATAGGTGAAGACTTCGCTCAGGGTCTGGCCGGCAAGCAGGGCCTGCACCGCCGCGTTGCTGCTGTCGACGTCGTAGAAGTACGAACCGTCGGCGCCGATGCGCAGTTCACCGTAGCTGCCGAGCAGCACGGTGCCGTCGTTCGAACTGGTGCCGCCGGCCACCGCAAGCAGCGCACCGCCAGCCAGTTCGCTGCCGGTGCGGATGCCATTGATCTGCAGCAGGCTGTTGGGCCGGTCGGTGCGGTCGACGTCAAGGTCGATGCCGTTGCCTCCCGGCTGGTCGGCCGGGCCCGGGCGGCTGGGGAAGAGGATGACGTTGCCACGGGGGTTGCTCTCGCCGATGGCATTCGGGCCGGAGCCGGCCTGGGCCACGGCCTGGTCGTCACTGGCCAGCGGATTGTCCTGGGCGCCCTGGATGGTGATGCGCAGCTCGGCGATGTCGTTCAGGCCGCCGGCGTCGGTAACCTGGTAGCTGAAATACTCGAACAGGCTGTCACCGGGCACCATGCGCTGCACCGCCGTGTTGCTGTTGTCGACGACATAGCGGTAACTGCCATCGGCGCCGATGGTCAGGGTGCCGTAGCTGCCGACCAGCAGCGTACCGTTGCTGCTGGTGGTACCGGCGGCTACCGGGGTGATCGTGCCGGCCGCACTCTCGCGCAGCGAACGGATACCGGTGACGCTCAGCACTTCGCCATTGGCCTGGCTATCGACGTCGGTGTCGTTGCTCAGCACGTTGCCGGTGGCGTCGCTGCCGGCAGTGCCGTTGGCAACGCCACCGGCCTCGACCGCGATGCCTTCGTCATTGACTGCCACCGGGGTGTCGTTGGCGCCATGCACGGTAACCGTCAGCGCTGCGCTGCTGCTGGCGCCGGCCAGGTCGGTGGCGGTATAGATGAAGCGTTCGACCAGGGTCTGCCCGGCCAGGCGCAGGGCCTGGACCTCGGCGTTGTTGTTGTCGACCAGGTACAAAAATCCGCCGCTGGAGGACACGATCAGGCTGCCGTAGCGACCGCTGATCACGACCGCGCTGCCTGAGGCGAGGTTCTGCGCCGGCTGGCCTTCGAGGCCGATGGCGCTGACCCGCAGCACGTCGGCGTTGGTGGCGATATCGACATCCTGGTCGTTGCGCAGCAGGTTGCCGCTGGGGTTGACCCCCGGCAGGCGGTTATTGGTGCCCCCGGCTTCTACCGCATCGATGGCATCGTCAACTGCCAGTGGCGCATCGTTGACCGGTGCGAGGATGATCTGCAGGCTGTCCTGATCAGTGCGCGCGTCCTGCGGGTTTTGCCCGGGCAGGCCGTCGCCGTCGCCATCGCCGAAGCCGCCGCGGTCGTTGCTGAGCACCGTGAGGGTATCGATGCCGTTGAAGTTGGCATTGCCCAGGTAGACCAGATTGGCCAGGGCCTGGTTGAGCGCTGTGAGGTTGCCGGAGAGGCTCAGGGTACCGCTGCCGTTGCCCACCACCGAAACCCCGGCGGGCAGGGCAGACAGGCTCAAGGTGCCGTGCAGCACACTGAGGGTGATGTCCATGATGCCGTTGCCGATATCGACATCGCTGACGCGAATGCCGCCGATGGCCAGTGGCGTGTCTTCAAAGCCGTTCTGGGTGCCGGGCAACTGGTTGACCGGGGCATCGTTGAGCTGCACGAAGCCGGCGTCGGCGTTGGCGCTGCTGCCTTCGCCCAGGTTGATGTCGATGCGCCCCAGCGCGCTGCCGGCATCCGAGTCGATGCGTACGCGCAGCTCGCCCAGCGGCTGCGGAAAGGCGACGGTGCCGCTGGGCACGTCGATACGGAACACGCCGCTGGGCAGCACACCAAAATGGTAACGGCCATTGGCGTCGGTGGTGGTGGTAAACACCTTGTTGTCGGCGCTGCTGTCGAGGTTGCCGTCCAGGCCGGCCCAGGTCAGGGTCACGGTCTGGCCGGCCAGGCCCGGGCCATCGGGGATGGCGCTGGTCGTGGCCGAGGCGGTGTCGTCCCAGAGTGTGCCCTGGATAAGTCCCAGGCCCGCAGCGTCGCTGAGGATATAGGTGTTGGGGCTGGCGCCAGCGCCGGTGCGTTCGCCCTCGGCGCTGCCGTCGCTGCCGACGCTGGAGCCGCCCCAGCTGTTGAAACTCTCCGGCAGGCTGGTCCAGGTCAGAGTGGCATTGCTGCTGGCGATTGCGGCCAGGTTGGGCAAGGTGACCTGGTAGGTGACCTTGACCTGGTCGCCGACATTGAGCTTGGCAAAGTCGACACCGAGCCCGCCGCTGGTGCCGAACGTCACCCCCGCCGGCAGGTTGCTGGCCGTGTACAGCGTGCCGTTGAGCTCGATGCCGAGCAGGCTGTAGCTGCTGCCGGTCGGGAAGCTGTCGCGTAGCTGCGCGTCGTAGGCGGCAATGCCGCCGGTGTGGGTGAAGGACAAGGCCAGGGTGGCCGTGCCACTGCTGCCCGAGGGGTTGGGGTCGAAGTCGACCACGCGTTTGTCCAGGCTGTTGAAGCGCGGTTCGACCAGGTCCTCGTAAACCGCCTGGCTGCGCGATAACTGCACCCCGCGCGACTGGTCGATGGCAACCGCCGACAGCGACAGGCCGGCGACGTTGGACGCCTGGTTGAGCACCCGTACGTTGAACTCCAGCGACACCAGCTCTTTGTCCAGGTCATTGTCGTGGTTGACCACATCACCCAGGTGAAAGGTGATGACCGTGTTGCCGTTGGCATCGGTGCTGACGCTGATTTGTGCGCCATTGAGAATGCCGCCGGGTGCGGCGCCGAGCAGGTCGGCGCTGATCGGCTGCGCTTCCTGGGCATTCTGTGCGCCATTGATGTTCAGTTGCCCGCCGTTGATCAACGAGGCGATGCTGCTGCTGATGCCCTGGTCGGAAATGAACGCAATGCGGGTGTTGCCGTCGTTGAGAAACCCCAGGCCGTTTTGCAGGGTGACCTGCAGGCTGTAGTCGCTGGTGCTGCCCTGGGCCAGTACCGCCACCACCCGGTAACGGATGATTTCGCCGATGGCGACCTGTTCGCGCTCGCTGTTGGTCGGGTTCGGCGCGGCGCTATCGCTCAAGCCGCCGACCCGGGATATCTCCACGCCCTGGTTGACCGGCACACGAACACTGAACGCGGTCTGGTAGTCGTTGAGCACGCCGCTGTTGAGCATGCCATCGGCCCCGGTGCGCTCGCCGGCCGGGTCGAAACCGATGTTGCCGGTGCCATTGAGGCTGCTCCATTGCACGCTGGCGAGGTTGTCGAAGCTGGCCACGCTGGCGGCGCTGGCGTTCACGTCGCCGACCACGGTAATGAAGATTCGCCCGCCCTTGGCGATGTCGATGTTGGCACCGTTGACGCTGCGCAACTGGTTGCCGACCAGTTCGAAATCGCCGCCGCCGTTGTTGCTGGCGCCGCTGTAGTTCACCGACAACAGTTGCAGGTTGCTCAGTTGCGTGGGCAGGTTGTCGAGAAAGCGAATGTCGAAGGCATCGAAGTCGCTGGCACTGCTACCGTTGCTGATGACGATCAAGTAGCGCACCCGCTGGCCTTCATCGACGCCCAGGCCCGGGCCGAAGTCGGCCGCGATGTCCACCACCAGGGTCGGCTCGCGCACGGTGACGGTCGGCCGTCCGCCGCTGAGGGCGACGGTACGGTCAAGGGCGTTGCTGCCGTTGGCGGTATCGCCATCGGGGTCGCTGAAGTGGATTTGCGCACTGTTTTGCAGGGAACGGTTGCTCTGGTTGCCGTCGACGTTGCTGACCGTCAGGCGCACGCGAATGACAAAGCTGTTGTTGTCGCCGCGGTTGTCGGCGGTTGCGCCGGCATTGCTGAAGGCCAGGCGCAAGCTGACGCCGTCGCCGCCAAGGCTGCCGCCGATGGCTGAGATAGCCTGGCTGCCGAGGCTGCCATTGAAGTCGGCGGTCAGCGCCGCGCTGCCGGCCACTGTGGTGATCAACTGGTAGCCCTGGCCGCCATTGAAGCTGGTGTCCAGGCGCAGGCCCGGCGGGATCAGGTCGTCGATGCGCAGGTTGCGGGTGTCGCCTTCGGGCAGGGTGACCTTGATGTCGTAGAGCATGCTTTCGCCGACCACCAGGTCGCTGCCGCTGGTATGGCTGGCGCTGGAGTCGCCGTTGTCGAGGCTGCCGCCGGCGAAGGTCTTGCGTACCTCGGGGGTGGCCACTTGCTGGTTGGCCAGGTCTTGCAGGTCGGTGGGGGTGAAGTCGCTGCCGCCGTTGACGCTGGCATAGTTGCTCAGAGTCGCGGTGCTCTGCAGGGTACGCCCGGCCTCGATGCTGGCGACGACCTGGACGTCGTAGGTGATGACCACGATGTTGGCGCCAGTGGTGTCGGCGGCGGTCCCGCTGCGCCCGGGCAACAGGCTGGCCACGGCGCCGGCGTCGAGGAAGCTGATCTGATTGCCGTTGACCTCGTAGTCAACGCCACGCACCAGCAGGCTGCCATCGCCGCGATAGACCTGCAGGTTGGCGGCGCCCAGGCTGCCGCCGACAAAGCCCAGGCCATTGGGCAGGCTGATGCCGGTGACCACGTCGAAGGCGCCGCCGCCGCCGGTGTTCTCGATGGCGGTGGCCAGGCGCAGGGTGTCGCCGCCATCGATGCCGCTGACGTTGCCGTCGATCTGGCTCAGGCTGGTGATCTGGCCGCTGAACGGCACGCCGCTGGTGCCCGGTGCTTTCCAGCTGCCGCTGGTGCCGGTGACGCTGCCCTGGCTGCTGGACACCACGCCGTGGGTGAGGGCCAGCACTGGCTCGGCGATCGAGGCAATCAGTGCGACATCGGAAGAAATCAGCGGCCGGTTGTCGATGGTGGTGAGCTGGCTGGATTGCGCCAGGACGTCGAGCGAACGTTGGTCGGCGAAGGGTTGGTCGCCGACCCGCAGGGTGAACTGCACCTCGATCCGGCTGCCATTGGTCAACGCCGTGGTGTAGTCGCCAAAGTCGAAGATTACCGCGTTGCCGGGGCCGCTGGTGACGCTGTCGACGCCGTCCGGGTTGCTGTTGCCAGCACCGAACGACCACTGGCCGACACCGTTGCCCTGGCTCCAGTTGATGGCGCCCAGGTCGAACAGTGGCAAGGGCAGGTAGGCGGTGAGCTTGAACTGCTCGTAGTCGCCGGTCACCAGGTCGTAACTCAGGCGGAACGTCACCAGGTCGCCGGGACGCAGCTCGCCGTTGGCCGGCGGCACGCCGTTGTTGACCGTCACCAGTTCGATATCCACGGTGCGCGTGGGGATGGTACTGGTGGTAGTGGAGCGGTCGCTCTGGTCGTAGCCGGTCAGGTTGAGGGCATCCTGGATCAGGGTTGCACTGACCTGGGCATTGTTGCCCAGGCTGTCGCCTTCGTTGATCTCGCTGTGCGGCGGGTAGGGCGTGGTGTAGCTCTGGGCAACCACGGCGTTGTAGCCGATTACCGCCGTGGTGGCGCCGCGGATCAGGTCCTGGAACGCCAGGTCGCCCAGCAGGGCGCCGAGGCTGCCGTTGGCATTGCGCAGCGACTGGGCAATGTCGAAAGTCAAGGTGGTGCTGCCATCGACATTGAGCGTGGTGCCGGTCACCAGCGCCACGGTCTGGGTACGACCGGCCGAGGTGATGGTCAGGGTGGCCGGGCCGGAGACGCTCAGGCCATCTCCGACCTGGTCGACGACCACGAAGCGGCCTTGCTGGAACAGGGTCTGGCCGAAGGCAAAATAGTCGGAAATCGCCAGGTTCAGGCTGTAGTGCAGGGTGTCGCCGGGGGTGATGCCGGCCTGGCCGAGGTCGGTGATCAGGCTGACCTGCTTGAGCAGGGTGATCGACTTGGCAACAAAGTTGGTGTCCTGGCCGGTGGCGGTAAAGTCGATGTCGTTTCCCGGAGTCGAGACGTCACGCGGGTCGAGCGGCACCCAGTTGCCACTGACGGTGGCGCCGGCGACGGTGATGGTGCGCTCGTCGCCGGTCAGGGGGTCGATGACCTGCTGGCCGTTGGCATCGACATCCGGTACATAGAAATCCACCACGGTGCTGGTAGCGGCGCTGAGGGTGGCATAAGTGACGGTGTAGGCGTCGATGAACACGTCCCTGGCGGCGATCAGGGTGGCGATCTGCGCGGGGTCGGTAATCACCCGGCCATCGTGCAGGGTGATCGAGGTCAGGCTGCCGCCGGGGCCGGGGGTGATGGCGTTGACCTGGACATTGGGCGGCAACGGCTGGGTCACCACGACATTGCTCAGGGTCTGGCCCGGCGCCGGGGTGACGGTGCTGGTCAGGGTGCGTTCGTAGTTGGGGCCGGTCGCGGTTTCGCCTTCCGGGGTGGTGACGGTCTGGGTCTGGGTCAGCACCGTGGGGTGGACCACGAAGCTTTGCAGGCTGGCTTCCACCAGGCTGGGGTCACTGGCCGGGTTGTCCAGGGCATCGTTGCCGAACTGGAAGCCGCTGCGCGCGCGAATGGTCAGGTCTGGCGAGCCGTTGGAGAAGTCGGTATCGGCCAGTTCGCTCAAGCGTGCGTTGATCTGCACGCTGATGCCCGGTTGCCCCTGGGAGACACTGGCGTACGGCAGTTGCAGCACCACCAGCTGGTCGCCGGCGCGCAATCCGAGGCTTGCGGCATCGAGAATCAGTGCGTTGCCGCTGCTGTCCTTGGCCAGCGGGTGGCTGGCCTTGCCATTGGCGTCGAAGGTAAGCACATACGATTGCACGTTCTGGCCAAGATAACTGGCCGAGACAAAGCTGACGCCGTCGTCGCCATCCTTGCCGGTGGCCGGCATGAACAGGTCGATATAGGGCGCGAAGCCGACCTGGCTTGAGGGGTTGCTGAAGGTCAGGTCAAAGCTGAATGCGCCGCCGAGCAGCACGTCCGAGCCGCCAGACGAAATGCCCAGGGTCGGGCTAGCATTGGCCAGCAGGCTGTCGAAGCTGCTCAGGGCTGTCGCAGACAGGGCGATGGCCTGGTCGATGTTGCCGTTGCGCACCTCCAGGTTCCAGTCGCCGCCCAGCCGCGCGCTGCCGCTGTCGTTGCTCGAGGCGCCGACGTCGGCACCGGTCCAGCGTGCCAGCTCATCGACCAGGGTACGCCCGGCGCTGCCTTCGCCCACCTTGCAGCCGTACAGCTGGATATCGGCACCCTCGCTGAGCGCCTGGCGCCACTGGCCCAGCGGCGTGGCGAACTGCTCGATATTGTCGGCGCTGAGGGTGCTGCTGCCGAGGGTGAACTGGCCGGCGGCGCCGTGGGAGAGGATCTGGATCGAATCGACCTGGCCCAGTTGCGCCAGGCTTGCGGAAATCGCCGCCAGGCCATCTTGCTGACTGTCGACCACCAGTACCTGGACATCTGCCGGCAACTGGGCGAGCAGTTGTTCGCGGCCTTCAATGCGGCTGTCGAGCACCAGCAGGTGGCGCGCGGCCGAGGGTTGGGCCGGGGCATCGCTGCGAGCTTCGGTGTGAGTGGCGGGGGTGGCCAGGGCGCTGTCCTTGTTGCCCGCGCTGTTGTCGTCGCCAGCGTGCTGCTGGTCGGCCGCTGCGGCAGCGGCGCCGTCGAACAGGATCCGCTGCTCCAGCGCCATGGCCCGGCGCTGTGGTTTGAAAAAAGGCGGTTGTACGCCAGGTCCGGTCATCCTGTCCATTTCATCACCTCAGGCCTGCTTCGCTTGGGCAGGCCAACGCAGAACAAACACCTTCAGTGACCTGCCCGGCAGACACTGAAAAGGTCCCTATGTTTGCAACGACGGTTCTACTGTGTGCTGACCTGTATCAGGCCTGGCAGAACCCTGGCACTTCACATTCCTTGTGATTTTTTGCTGTAGGTGATTTCTATTTATATCGCCAGATGTTTCAACGCGCTAGTGGCAGTGGCGTGCTTCACGTCAAGTTTTCGCTATTTACACCGTCTGGCTGGCGCAGTTCGCCTGCTCTGAGGCACAGTTGCAGCCTGAGCACATGCCGGCTGCTGGCTGGCGGTCACCGAGCGAGAACACTGTTGAGCACGAAGATCATCACACGTGGCGGCTACGACGCCTTGAAGCAGGAGCTGGATCAGTTGTGGCGGGTCACCCGCCCCGATGTCACCCAGAAAGTCACCTGGGCAGCGTCGCTGGGCGATCGCAGCGAGAACGCCGATTACCAGTACAACAAGAAGCTCTTGCGCGAGATCGACCGCCGCGTGCGCTACCTGCGCAAACGCCTGGAAGACATGCGCGTGGTCGACTATTCGCCAGAGCAGGAAGGCCGGGTGTTTTTCGGCGCCTGGGTCGAAATCGAGAACGAGGAGGGCGAGAGCAAGCGCTTTCGCATCGTTGGCTACGACGAGATCTACGGGCGCATGGACTACATCTCGATCGACTCGCCCATGGCCCGCGCCTTGCTGAAAAAAGAGGTCGGCGATGAAGTCATCGTCCAGACCCCTTCCGGCGAGATGTGCTGGTGGGTCAACGCCATCGACTACGTCAAACCCTGATCAGCCCTCACGCAGTACCGCCAGCGGGCTGGCATTGAGCGCCCGGCGCGTGCCGTAGACCCCGGCACCGCCGACCAGCAGGGCGCCGAGGACCGGCAGCAACAGCAGCCATGGGTGCGGGCTCCAGTGCAGGTCGAAGGCGTAGCGGTACAGCACCAGGGTGATCAGCTCGCAGCCAATCGCCGCCAGCAGGCCGCTGGCCGCCCCGAGCAAGCCGAACTCGATGCGTCGGGCCTTGACCAGCAAACCGCGCCCGGCGCCCAGGGCGCGCAGCAGGGCGCCCTGGCGAATACGCTCGTCGAGGGTCGCCTGCAAACCGGCGAACAGCACCGCCAGGCCCGCCGCCAGCACGAACAACAGCACGTACTCCACCGCCAGGGTGACCTGGGCGAGGATGCTGCGCAGTTGTTCCAGCAACGCATCGACCTGAAGGATGGTCACCGCCGGGAACGCCCGCGACAGCGCTACCACCTGCTGGTCATGCCCGGGGGCCAGGTAGAAGCTGGTCAGGTAGGTGGTCGGCAGGTCCTGCAGGGTCTGGGGCTGGAAGATCATGTAGAAGTTGGGCTGGAAACTGTCCCAGTTGACCGTGCGCAGGCTGCTCACCTGCACCTGACGTTGCAGGCCGCCGATGCTGAAGGTCAGCTGGTCACCGAGTTTGAGCTTGAGGCTCAGGGCCAGTTCGGCTTCCACCGAGACGCCGGGCAGGGCATCGGCCGGCGGTTGGGCCTGCCACCACTGGCCTTCGCTCAGGGTGTTGCCCTGGGGCAGGTCGGCAGCCCAGGTCAGGCTCAGGTCGCGCTGCACCGCGCGGTCGCCGGTGGATTCCTTGCTGACGATCTGTTGCACCGGCTCGCCGTTGATTGCGGTCAGGCGTCCGGGGATGACCGGGTACAGCGGCGCGGCTTCGGCGGAGAACTCGCTCAGGCGCTGGGCGAAGCTGTTCTTGTCGTCGGGCAGGATGTTCAGGGCGAAGTAGTTGGGGGCGTCCTTGGGCAGCTGGTTCTGCCAGGTGTCGAGCAGCTCGGCGCGCAGCAGGGCAATCAGCGCCATGGCCAGCAGGATCAGGCCGAAGGCCAGCGATTGCCCGGCCGCCGCCAGCGGATGGCGCAGCAACTGGCCAAGGCCCAGGCGCCAGGCCAGCGGGCTGCCGGCGAGCAGGCGGCGCAGGCTGCGCAGGCCGAGCAACAGCAGGCCGCCCAGCAGCAAGGCGGCCACCAGGCCACCGCCGAGCAGGGCGAAGGTCAGCAGCAGGTCGAGGCTCAGCCGCCACATGATCAGCCCGAGGGCGAACAGTGCGGCGCCATACACCAGCCAGCTGCTGGCCGGTACCGGCAGCAGGTCGCGGCGCAATACCCGCAGCGGCGGCACCCGGCCCAGGGCGGCCAGCGGCGGCAGGGCGAAACCGGCCAGGGCCACCAGGCCGGTGGCAATCCCGGCCAGGGCCGGGCCGATGCCGCCAGGTGGGATCTGCGCCGGCATCAACCCCTGCAGCAACTGGAACAGGCCCAGTTGGGCCAGCCAGCCGAGCGCCGCGCCACACAGCGCAGCGATGCTGCCAAGAATCGCCAGTTGCAGGCAGAACAGGCTCAGCGCCTGGCGCCGCGACAGGCCCAGGCAGCGCAGCAGGGCGCTGGCATCGAAACGGCGGGTAGCGAAGCGGCTGGCCGACAGGGCCACGGCGACACCAGCGAGCAGCACTGCCACCAGGCTGGCCATGTTCAGGTAGCGTTCGGCCTTGCCCAGGGCGCCGCCGATTTGCTGGTTGCCATCGCGCGAATCCTGCAGGCGCTGGTTGGCGGCAAGGTTTTTACTCACCGCGTCACGGTAGCTGGCCAGGGCTTCGGGCTCGCCGCGCCAGAGTTCGCGGTAGCTGACCCGGCTACCCGGTTGCACCACCCCGGTGGCCTCAAGGTCGGCAAGGTTGATCAGTACCCGTGGGGTCAGGCTATAGAAGTTGCCGGCGCGGTCGGGCTCGTAGGTCAGTACCCGGCTCATGCGCAGGGTTTTCATGCCGACATCGATGCTGTCGCCGATCTTCAGCTCCAGCGCTGCCAGCAGCCGTGGCTCGACCCAGGCCTCGCCCGGTGCCGGGCCGCCACCGGCGGTTTCGCTGGCATAGGGTTCGGCGGCGCTGCGCAGCTCACCGCGCAGCGGATAACGGTCGTTGGCCGCCTTGATGCTCGACAGCTGGATGCCGTTGTCGGTGGCGATCACGCTGGAGAACTCGACCACCTGGGCATGCTGCAGGCCCAGGGCGGTGCCGCGGCTGATCTGCTCGGGGGCGGCCGGCGAGCTGCCCTGCAGCACCAGGTCGGCGCCGAGGAATTCGGTGGCGCGCAGCAGCATGGCGCCATTGAGGCGGGCGCCGAAGTAGCCGATCGCGGTACTGGCCGCCACCGCCACCAGCAGGGCGAAGAACAGCACGCGCAACTCGCCGGCGCGGGCGTCGCGCAGCAACTGGCGCAGGGCCAGGGGGAACAACGGCAGGCGTTTCATCAGGGCTCCAGCGGCGCGACCAGGTGGCCGGCGTCCAGGCGGATCAGGCGACGGCAGCGCTGGGCCAGGCGTTCGTCATGGGTGACCAGTACCAGGGTGGTGCCGCGCTCCTTGTTCAGTTCGAACAACAGGTCGCTGATGCGCTCGCCGGTGTGGCTGTCGAGGTTGCCGGTCGGCTCGTCGGCAAACAGCACCGCAGGCTCGGCGGCAAAGGCGCGGGCGATGGCCACCCGTTGTTGCTCGCCACCGGACAACTGGCGCGGCGAGTGGCTCAGGCGCTGGCCCAGGCCCACCCGTTCGAGCAGGCTGCGGGCGTGCTCGCGGGCATCGCGGCGACCGTCCAGCTCCAGCGGCAGCATGACGTTTTCCAGGGCGTTGAGGCTGTCGAGCAACTGGAACGACTGGAACACGAAGCCGACATGCTCGGCCCGCACCCGTGCGCGCTGGTCTTCATCCAGCGGGCCGAGGTCGTGGCCGGCCAGGGTCACGGAGCCTGCGCTAGGCAGGTCGAGGCCGGCCAGCAGGCCGAGCAGGGTCGATTTGCCCGAGCCCGAGGCGCCGACGATGGCCAGGCTGTCGCCTTGTTTCAATTCCAGCGAGAGTTCGTGCAGGATGGTCAGGTCGCCTTCCGCGCTGGGGACCACTTTGCTAAGGTTGCGCGCACTGAGAATGCTGGGGCCCATGGAGAATCCGATGCGAGTGTGGTTATTGAGTGCTGGCCTGGCCTTGATGTGCCTGGCCCAGGGCGCAGCCGCGGGGACCGTGCTGATTGTCGGCGATAGTATCAGTGCCGCTTTCGGCCTGGATACCCGCGAGGGGTGGGTTGCCTTGCTGGAAAAACGCCTGAAGAGCGAGGGTTTCGACGCCAAAGTGATCAATGCCTCGATCAGCGGCGACACCAGTGCCGGCGGCCAGGCGCGGCTGCCGGCGCTGCTTGCAGAGCACAAGCCGGAGCTGGTGGTGCTCGAATTGGGCGGCAACGATGGCCTGCGCGGGCAGCTGCCAACGCAATTGCAACAAAATCTTGCCTCGATGATCGACCGCTCGCGGGCTGCCGGCGCCAAGGTGTTGTTGCTGGGCATGCGCCTGCCGCCCAACTATGGCAAGCGTTACAACGAGGCTTTTGCCCAGGTGTATGAAAACCTGGCGACGGAAAAACAGGTGCCGCTGGTGCCGTTTTTCCTCGAAGGGGTGGGCGGTGTACCCGAGCTGATGCAGGGCGATGGCATCCATCCGGCGCAGGGCGCCCAGGCCAGGTTGCTGGAAAATGCCTGGCCGCAACTAAAACCGCTGCTTTGACGCTTTTATAGTGACCGGCTTTCGGCTAATGTTGCGCCCCCGATTTGGAGCCCCCGATGCCGCGTCCCGCCTGGTCCCTGTATGCCTATCAATTGATCGAGCCTGACGAACAGCTTGACCTGTTCGCCTGCCAGGAGATCCGCGTCCACCTGGTAGCCCGCCAGCTCGAGCTCGGTGGCTCGGCCGACCGCACCCTCTGCGGCACCCTGTTGCCGGCGCAACCGCGCTGGTCGCAGGCCGAGCGCAGCATCTACCGTGACCGCCGCCTGTGCTCGCTGTGCCGGGCAATTCTCGATGCCCAGCGCCGTGGCACGCGGCCAGTGTGGCCCGAGCTGTAACGCGCTGATATAACCTTTCATCCCCTGCACCGCCAACTGCGCCCGGGACATCTCCCTGTTCCGCGGGGGGCGGTGTACAATCGATTGCTTGACTCAATTGAATTAGCGAAGGATTTCCCGGATGTTGCCGCGCTTTCCCGCCGTCACCCGTTGCCTGTCCCTGGCCGCCCTGCTGGCGGCAGGTCCCGCTGCTGCGCTGGAGTTCCCCCTGCCGCCTCCCGGTGAAGACGTCATCGGCCAGGTCCAGGTGATCAAGGCCAAGTACGAAGACACCTTTGCCGACATCGGCACCGCCAACGACCTTGGCTACCTGGAAATGATCGCCGCCAACCCCGGCGTCGACCCGTGGCTGCCGGGCGCCGGCACCGAGATCATCCTGCCGACCCGTTTCATCCTGCCGCCGGGCCCGCGCGAAGGCATCGTCATCAACCTTGCCGAGTACCGCATGTACTACTACCCGAAAGGGCAGAACGTGGTGCATACCTACCCGCTGGGCATCGGCCGTGAAGGCTGGGGTTCGCCGATCGCCAACACCAGGGTCACCGCCAAGACCCCGAACCCGACCTGGACGCCGCCAGCCTCGATCCGCAAGGAGCACGCCGAAGACGGCGACATCCTCCCGTCCGTAGTACCGGCAGGTCCGGACAACCCGCTGGGGCCGTTCAAGTTCACCCTCGGCGTGCCGGGCTATCTGATCCACGGTTCGAACAAGAAGTTCGGCATCGGCATGCGCACCAGCCACGGCTGCTTCCGCATGTTCAACAACAACGTGCTGGAACTGGCCAAGATGGCCCCGGTCGGTGTGCCGGTGCGCATCATCAACGAGCCGTACAAGTTCGGTATCAGTGCCGGCAAGGTCTATCTCGAGGCGCACACGCCGCTGGACGACAAGGGCGACCCGTCGGTGGTCGACAAGCACACCGCGGTCATCAACGCCCTGCTCAAGCGCGAAGACCTGGCCAACAACCTGCGCATGAACTGGGACATGGTTCGTGATGTGGTCGCCGCCGAAGACGGCATGCCGGTGGAGATCGCCGTGCCCAATGGCGCTGGCAACCCGGCGCCGATGGTGTCCAGCGTGCCTTACGACATGCAGTAAGCCATTCCTGCTGTACCTGAGGCCTGCCATCGTGCAGGCCTCGTCGTTTCTGCTGTTGCACTTTCACGGCGGCAATAAAAAAGCCGACCCACAAGTGGGTCGGCTTCCAATAACAATCCCGAAGGACTATTACTTGCGGCTGGCTTTGTCCAGCATACGCAGAGCACGCTCGTTAGCTTCGTCAGCGGTCTGTTGTGCTTTTTGAGCAGCAGCCAGAGCGTCGTCAGCTTTGCGATAGGCTTCATCGGCACGAGCTTGTGCACGAGCAGCTGCGTCTTCGGTAGCGGTCAGACGAGCTTCGGTTTCTTTGGATACGCTGCTGCAACCGGTAGCCAGGACTGCGGCCAGAGCCAGAGCAGAAAATTTCAGAACGTTGTTCATCGTGTTCCCCTTCAAGGACTTTCTATTAAATAGCCATCTCTCAAGAAAGAGAAACTGGCCGGCGTACATAGTACCCATTACTTGTAGTAAGTAAACTGACAGAGCGCAAGAACTGCAAAAAAATGCGCCTGTCCCGGGTCCGCCACAGCCTTATGTAGAAAAACTGTGAAGGCGCCGCATGCGCGGGTGCTAACAAGTGTAGCAAGTGTGTAATTTGTTGAACTAAAAGTGACTTAAAGTGTCATCCTTCGTCATAGCACTACAACATCCGGCAACTGTTCAGGCCGATGCTCGCCGCCGTGTCCGCTTGCCACAAGTGGGTGAAATTTGCGACCAGCCACCTTGAGCATCCGGGCATCGGGCGCCTACTATTTGTACGTGCTCATTTGCCAGAGAACAGCCATGCTCTTCTCGTTGTCCAATGGGGCACGGGGTGGCGTAGAGGTTCCTTCGCCGGACAAACATCGGTAAGGTAGGGTCATAGCACAAGACCCGCGAGGAGTAGTGATGAGCGAGGCGTTGTCCATCCACCATGACCAGGCTGGTCATCAGTTCGAGACCAATGTGGACGGTCATCGTGCTTACCTGACCTACATGGACCTGGGTAAGCAGACCCTGGATATCTACCGCACGTTCGTGCCCAACGCGTTGCGTGGCCGGGGTATTGCTGCGGCGCTCACCGAGCAGGCGCTCAAGTACGCCGAAGACATGGGCTATACCGTGATTCCGTCGTGCTCCTATGTTGAGCGCTACATGGAACGTCAGCAAAAGCACGCCACCAACAAGGCCTGAAGATCACGAAGGGCAGCCCTTTGCGCTGCTGTTCAACGCACCAACAAAAACGCCGGGCAATTGCCCGGCGTTTTTGTACCTGCCTGTCAGCCGCGCTGGCGTTTGGGCAACACGTCCTTGAGCTTGGCGTGCATGCTGCGCAGGGTTTTCTCGGTGGACGCCCAGTCGATGCAGGCGTCGGTGATCGAGACACCGTACTGCAGGTCGTTGAGGTCTTTCGGGATTGCCTGGCAGCCCCAGTTCAGGTGGCTCTCGACCATCAGGCCGATGATTGACTGGTTGCCTTCGAGGATCTGGTTGGCGACGTTCTCCATCACCAGCGGCTGCAGGGCCGGGTCCTTGTTGGAGTTGGCGTGGCTGCAGTCGACCATGATGTTCGGCTTGATCCTGGCCTTGGCCAGGGCCTGTTCGCACAGGGCGACGCTGACCGAGTCATAGTTGGGCTTGCCGTTGCCGCCACGCAGCACCACGTGGCCGTAGGCGTTGCCCTTGGTGGTGACGATGGACACGCCGCCTTCCTGGTTGATACCAAGGAAGCGGTGCGGGCTCGACACTGACTGCAGGGCGTTGATGGCAACGGTCAGGCCGCCGTCGGTGCCGTTCTTGAAGCCGACCGCGGAGGACAGGCCCGAGGCCATTTCGCGGTGGGTCTGGGATTCGGTGGTGCGCGCGCCGATGGCCGACCAGCTGATCAGGTCCTGCAGGTACTGCGGCGAGATCGGGTCGAGGGCTTCGGTGGCGGTCGGCAGGCCCATTTCCGCCAGGTCCAGCAGCAGCTGGCGGCCAATATGCAGGCCGTCCTGGATCTTGAACGAGTCGTCCAGGTACGGGTCGTTGATCAGGCCCTTCCAGCCGACGGTGGTACGCGGCTTTTCGAAATACACGCGCATGACCAGGTACAGGGTGTCGGACACCTCTGCCGCCAGCACCTTGAGGCGCTCGGCATACTCGTGGGCAGCCTTGATGTCGTGGATCGAGCAGGGGCCGATCACCACGAACAGGCGGTGGTCCTTGCCGTCGAGGATATTGCGCACCACTTCGCGGCCGGCAGTCACGGTCTGCAGGGCGGTAGCGCTGAGGGGGATTTCCTTCTTGAGCTGATCGGGGGTGATCAAGGTCTCGTTGGAGGCAACGTTTAGGTCATCGATCGGTAAATCAGCCATCGTGTTACTCGTCAGGTCACGGGTGCCGGCCGCCAGCGATCCCCGTGCGGCGGAGCAGCGAAAATTGTACGCAGCGGGGAGCCGAACCTTAGCGCGTTACACCGTGGCTCGACAATGGGCAAGGGCGGCTTTCCTGCAAGGAAAAGCCCACAGCCACGGGGTTTTTACCCCGGAAGGAGGATTTCCCGGGTATGGCTTGCCTCAAGGCTGGCCTCGGAGAACTCGCCGGCGTGCAGGCTGACCCACTGCTGGGCGAGGGCTTCGACATCGGTATCGGGGTTGGCGGCGTGCTCCCGGGCCTGACAGAAGTGCTGGATCTGGCACACCTGTTCGCCCATGCGTGCGCCAAACAGCGCCTGTTCGTCGATAAAGGCAATACCCACCCGGTAGCCGTCCTGGTGCTTCTGGCACCAGGCCACGTAACCTGGGTAGCGCGCCTCGGCGCCGAGGGAGGGAATGAGCATTTCCACCGCCATGCCGCGTCGGTAGGCCCGAGGGTGGTTGCAGGCGATTCCGCCCAGGCTGATAGTGTGCAGCCGTTGGCGGAACAGTTTGGGCGACTGACGCAGGGTCAGCTCCACCGGAACATCGTCCGGGTGCAGCAAGAAACCACGCATGCTCGACTCCGTGTCGATTTTTTGACCTTGTTCGCCTCAGTATAGTGAAGGTTCGTAAAACGTATGATTTGCGTGTAAAAAATGTGAACAGAAAATGAACGCTTGAGGAGAGCAGGATGAACACGAGCAGCCCGCGTATCGGCGTAATCGGCACCGGTGCCATTGGTGGCTTCTATGGCCTGATGCTGGCGCGTGCCGGGTTCGAGGTGCACTTTCTCTTGCGCAGCGAGTTCGACGCCGTTCAGCTCAACGGTTTGCGCCTCGACAGCGCCGTGCATGGCATCGTGCAGATGAAGGTTTCGGCCTACGCCGACGCCGCCGACATGCCGCCCTGCGACTGGCTGCTGGTGGGCGCCAAGACCACCAGCAACGCTGAATTGGCGCCGTTGATTGGCAAAGCGGCGGCGCCGGATGCCAAGGTGGTGCTGCTGCAGAACGGCCTGGGTGTCGAAGAGCAGCTGCGACCGTTGCTGCCGGCCAACCTGCACCTGCTCGGCGGCTTGTGCTTTATCTGTGTCAACCGCGAAGCGCCGGGGGTGATCCGCCACCAGTCGCTGGGCGCGGTGAACCTGGGCTACCACAGCGGCCCGGCGGTCGATGACGACAGCCGCCAGCAGATTGTCGAGGCCGGGGCGGCGCTGTTCCATGGCGCCGGCATCGATTCCCAGGCCATGAGCAACCTGGCCCAGGCGCGCTGGCAGAAGCTGGTGTGGAATGTGCCCTACAACGGGTTGTCTGTGCTGCTCAAGGCCAGTACCACGCCGCTGATGGCCGATGCCGACAGCCGCGCATTGATCCAGGCGCTGATGGCCGAAGTAGTGCAGGGTGCCCGTGCCTGTGGCCATGAACTGCCGCAAGGCTATGCCGAGCACCTGTTTGCGGTGACCGAGAAGATGCCCGACTACTGGCCGAGCATGTACCACGATTTCGCCCAGCAGCGGCCACTGGAACTGGCGGCGATCTACGCCGAGCCGTTGGCCCAGGCACGGGCGGCGGGCTGTGAGTTGCCGAAGATGCAGGTGTTGTATCAGGCCTTGGCTTTTATTGACCGGCAAACAGCACCGCCCCTGCAGGAGCGGGCTTGACCCGCGATGAGGCCCGCTAGAACAGCGCAATAGGAGCAGCACATGAGCAAGAACCTCGGTGACAAACTGGTCGTCGCCATCTCCTCCCGGGCGCTGTTCGACCTCAGCGAGAGCCACCGGCTGTACCTGGCCGAGGGCGTTGAGGCGTATCGCCAGTACCAGATCGAACACGAAGACGAAGTGCTTGAACCTGGTGACGCTTTCCCGCTGGTGCAAAAGCTTCTGGGCCTGAACGCCCATCTTGGCCAGGCGCGGGTCGAGGTGGTGCTGGTGTCGCGCAACAGCGCCGATACCGGCTTGCGGGTGTTCAATTCGATCGAGCATCACGGCCTGGGTATTTACCGCGCCGCCTTCGTCGGCGGTCGTAGTCCTTATCCGTATCTGGCGGCGTTTGGTTGTCACCTGTTTCTGTCCACCGATGCCGATGACGTACGCAGCGCCCTGGAAGCGGGCTTTGCCGCCGCCACTATTCTCTCCGGTGGCGCCCAGCGTGCGGCCAGTGACGAGCTGCGCATCGCTTTTGACGGCGACGCGGTGCTGTTCTCCGATGAGTCCGAGCGGGTCTACCAGCTCGGCGGCCTCGAAGCGTTTCAGGCCAGCGAGCGTCAATCGGCGCGTGAGCCGTTGCGTGGCGGGCCGTTCAAGCCGTTCCTGGCGGCGCTGAACCTTTTGCAAAAGGAGTTCCCGGAAGGCGCCTGCCCGATCCGCACGGCGCTGGTCACCGCCCGTTCGGCACCGGCCCATGAGCGGGTGATCCGCACCTTGCGTGAGTGGGATATTCGCCTGGACGAATCGCTGTTTCTTGGCGGCCTGGACAAATCGGCGTTCCTCGAAGCCTTCGCCGCCGATGTGTTCTTCGACGATCAGGCCGGCCATTGCGAACGGGCCCGCAGCGTCGTCGCCACTGGCCATGTGCCCCATGGGATCAGCAACGAACCGACCCTGGGCTGACTGGCAAACCTCGGCGCCGGACGGCCCTGCGGCCGGTCTTGGCGCTGCTAAGCTGAAGCTTGCTCTGCCGTCGTGGCAGTCGAGGAGGTCGAATGATCCGTTCCATGCTGTATGCCACTGACCTCGGTGTGTACGCGCCTTTTGTCATGCAACACGCGCTGGCGCTGGCGCGGACCTTCAACGCAGAGCTCTACGTCATTCATGCAGTCGAGCCCATGGGCCAGTTCGCCGAATCACTGCTGCAAAGCTACCTGGACGAGCAGACCCTCGATGAACTGCACAGCGAAGGCGTCACCACGGTGATGGCCAACATCGAGCAGCGGGTCCTGGAAAACTTTCGTGACGAATTAGGCGAGGAGGCTGACCTGGCCCTGATCAAGGCCGTGCGCGTGCGCCAGGGCGACCCGGCGCAGGTGATTCTCGAACAGGCCCAGCGCCTGAGTGTCGACCTGCTGATCTTCGGCAGCCACAGCCAGGGCGCCGGCGTTGACATTCCGATTGGCCGCACCGCTGTGCGCTTGCTGCAGCTGTCGCCGGTGCCGGTGTACATGGTGCCGCTCGCGCAACATCTCGGTCGTAGGAAGTCTTAACTGGGTGACGTAGGTGGGTTCCTTGAAGACTGCTAAAATAGTTCTAGATTTATTCTTCAAACCACTAATATAGTTATAAATCGTCGCTGCTGCCGGTGACGCCCAGCTGATTTGAGGGATACCTATGAAGCTTCAACAATTGCGCTACATCTGGGAAGTGGCGCACCACGACCTCAACGTCTCCGCGACAGCGCAGAGCCTGTACACCTCCCAGCCGGGCATCAGTAAGCAGATCCGCCTGCTCGAGGACGAGCTGGGCGTCGAAGTGTTCGCCCGCAGCGGCAAGCACCTGACCCGCGTGACCCCGGCCGGTGAGCGCATCATCACCACCGCCGGCGAGATCCTGCGCAAGGTCGAGAGCATCAAGCAGATTGCCCAGGAATTCTCCAACGAGAAGAAGGGCACCCTGTCGATCGCCACCACCCACACTCAGGCGCGTTATGCCCTGCCACCGGTGATCAGCAGCTTCATCAAGCAGTACCCGGAAGTGGCCCTGCACATGCACCAGGGCTCGCCGATGCAGATTGCCGAAATGGCCGCCGACGGCACCGTCGATTTCGCCATCGCCACTGAAGCTCTGGAGCTGTTCGGCGACCTGGTGATGATGCCCTGCTATCGCTGGAATCGCTGCGTGGTGGTGCCTCAGGGCCACCCGCTGACCAAACTGCCAAAGCTCACCCTCGAAGCCCTGGCCGAATACCCGATCGTTACCTACGTGTTTGGTTTCACCGGCCGCTCCAAGCTCGATGAAGCCTTCAGCCACCGCGGCCTGACCCCGAAAGTGGTGTTCACCGCCGCTGACGCCGACGTGATCAAGACTTACGTGCGCCTGGGCCTGGGCGTCGGTATCGTCGCCAAGATGGCGGTCGACACCAAGCTCGACAATGACCTGGTGGTGCTCGATGCCAGCGAGCTGTTCGAGTCCAGCGTGACCAAGATCGGTTTCCGTCGTGGCACTTTCCTGCGCGGTTTCATGTGCGACTTCATCGAGAAGTTCGCCCCGCACCTGACCCGCGAAGTGATGGCCAAGGCGATCGCCTGCCACAACAAGCAGGAGCTTGAAGAGCTGTTTGAAGGCGTCGAGTTGCCAGTGCACTGATTTGCGTCTTCAATAGCTGATGTGCAGAAAGCGCCCTTCAAGGGGCGCTTTTTTTTGGCTCTTCACGGAATCCCGGGTTGGGATGTTGAGGCTGCGAGTTTATCCATTCAGTGTGGGGCTGCTGCTGGCCCCTTCCGCCTTTACGGCGGCCTACTTTTCTCTTGGGAAGACGTAGGCAAAACCGCTTGCTCCTGCATACGGCCCTACGCTGCGCTTCGGGTCCCCTCGCTACGGCACCTTCCGGGGCATCGCGGCCTACGACTTGCTTCGCAAGTCTACATCTCGCGTCTTCGGCTGCCGCCGAAGGTGCTGCGCACCGCCCCTACAGGCACCTACGCTCGGCCTCCTGAAGTCGCTTTTCGCGGCGTCTGGAAGTGCGTGCATGAATATCAAGATAAAGTTGGTGCTCGTTTTATCAGCGGGCTGTCCCGCTCCTGCGTCAGCATGGCTTCGCCAACATCTGCTTTCGCAGATACGTCAGTGCAGGCGCCGCCCGTAACTTCGCGACTTCAGGAGGCTGAGCGTAGGTGTCTGGAGGAGGCTGGTGCGTAGCACCCTTCGGCCGAGGCCGAAGTCGCAAGACGTAGACTTGGCGAAGCAAGTCGTAGGCCGCGATGCCCCTGGAGGGCACCGTAGCGAAGGAACCCGGAGCGCAGCGTAGGGCCGAATGCTGGAGCGAGCGGTTTTGGTTCCTTTTGCCAAGAACAAAAGGGACCCGCCGTAAGGGCGGAAGGGGCCAACAGCGGCGCCACACCGAATGGATAAGTCCGCAACCCAACCCAAGAATCATAGCCCCCGGGATTCCGTGAAGAACCTTTTTTTTGTGCGATTGAACGCTAATGCTCTTTGGGAAATTTCCCAACTCTGCTGGGAGTGGTCCGACTTTTTGCGTCGGATATCTGCCGAATAATCCTCCTCGCCAACCGCCCTGTGCGGTGCGGCATTCGCCGTTGGCACGTCGCCTGTGACGATTGCACAGGTCAATTCGAGGAGATCAATTCATGAAGCGCACTTTTCTGGCCCTGCCGCTCGCCTTGCTGGCCGTTGGTAATGTATTTGCCGCCGACCCACTGGAGAAACAAGTCACCGTAACCGCCACCGTTCCGACCGAGAACTTTTATGTCGAGCCGGTGGGCGGCAACTGGATGAACGAACCGCAGAACATGGCCTGGAACGCCCTGCGCGAATCGCTTGAGCCGATCCGCAAGCAATTGCAGGTCAAGAGCACCACCGGGGCGATTTCCGCCCGTCTGCTCAGCCCGGCAGTGATCAACAGCGGCGCCAACAGCATCGGTCTGGACGTCGCGGTCAACGGCACCGACCTGACCACCACCTCGGTGCCGGTAGTGCCGGCAGCCGCAGCGGCGGCGGGCACCCTGGTGGCCTTCGATGTGGCCGCGCAGTCTGCCGGTGCTGGCGGCTACGTGCCAGGCAACTACCAGGGCATCGTCAACATGCTGTTCGAGACCGTTTCGCCGTAAGTCGCCAGCCGGCGTTTTTTTGTCCCCTTCTATTCACCCCGTTGCTCCTTCGTTTGGATGAGTACGGGGTGAATATTGCCTGTGAAAAAATGGACATGGCCAATTACTTGTCTCTCGCTGCATCCGTTCGACTGGCCCTGGGTTGGGTTGTGCTCTGCAGTTCTGCCTGTGCCTGGGGCGATGCCCGGGGAGCGGCCGGGCCCTTGGGGGTGTTGAGCCAGGCGCAAGGCTTGCCGCAAGAATTCGGCGAGCACTTCTTTGATGTGCCCCTGGCGGTTCGCGTCGACCTCGATGGTCGCTACCTGGGCGATGCGCTGGTGGTGCTGTCGCGCGATGAGCAGGTGCAACTGCTCGACTTTACCGACACCTTCGAGAGTCAGGCCGCCGACAGCGAGCGTTCACGCTGGCGCGAACAGTTGCAGGAGCCGAGGTTGCTGGGCAACTGCCTGTCCAGTTGCCCGCTGGGGCTGGTGGCCTTGCACTACAGCCTGGTCAATTCACAGTTGTCAATCCTCACCACGGCGGCGGAGCGCAGCGACCAGCCGGCGCTTTACCACACCTTGCCGGAACGCGGCAGCCACGGCTTGCTGTTGCGCAACCAGTTGAACCTGGTCGGGGGCGACCTGGAAACCACCGGGCGTTATGCCGTGCAGGGGCGGGGCAGCGTCGGCAACTGGACTGCCGTTGGCGAGGCGCAGTTCGACCGCAACAGCGACTACGCCGAGCAAACCCGGCACCGTGTCGACCAGCTCTATGCCGAGCGTGTGCACGACCAGCATTTCTTTCGCCTGGGCTACTTTACCCCGGGCGCCCAAGGCCTGACCCGTCAGCCGCGCCTGCTCGGCAACCTGCCCGATACCACCCGCGGCCTGATGCTCGGCAGCAGCGACAGCCTGGCGGTCAATAATGGCCAGGCCAGCGCCACGCCCATCTATGTCACCCCGAACCGCTCGGCTATCGCCGAAATCTACCGTGATGGTGTGCTGATCAACAGCCAGTCGGTGCAGGCCGGTTTGCAGGCGCTGGATACCCGGGTGCTGCCGGGAGGCATTTATGAAGTAGAAGTTCGCCTGATTGAAGACAACCAGGAAACCTCGCGCAGCGAGGCCTTCATCTACAAACCCTCGAACTGGAACAACGCCGAGTCGCCCTGGCGCTACAACGTTTATGTCGGGCAGCAGAGCACCTTGTGGAGCAATTGGGACAAGGACTATGACAACAGCCTGAGCGCCGGGGTCTTTACCAATTACCTGTTGCACCCGCGGGCAGTGCTCGGGCTCTCGGCCCAGCGCATCGATGAACTCATGCAGTACGGCAGCTCGCTGGACTGGGATGTGCTCGATCCGTTCAAGCTCTATGGCAGTGTTTTTCACACCGAAGATCAGGGTAACGGCTACGACCTGCAAGGCATCTACAACTATGCATCGGGCTCGCTGGTGTTCAGCCAGAGCCGCTCATGGCTGGACAGCCGCAGGTTCGAAGACGATCAGCCTGGCGCGCAGCGCGACTTCAGCGTGCGCGAGGTGCGCCAGAGCGCACTGTCGCTGAACCACCGGGTCGATCGCCACAGTACCGCTACCGTACGGGTTTCCCATAGCAGTGGTACTGGCGCAAACGGCACCGGCTTCGATGTCGGCTGGGGTTATTTTGGCAAGCTGCTGGACTCCGATACCCACTGGCGGCTGTCAGTGTTCGATCGCCCTGGCACCAGCAGCTCGGGTGATGCGCGCAACCGCGGCGTCACCTTGAGCATGAGCATGAGCCTCGGCGGGCCGGGACGCAGGATTTCGGCAACCCTGGGCAGCCGCACGTCCCGCGACGGCGGGCGCGATCAGAACGCTTCGCTGACCTATCAGCAAGATGTCGACTACGGCGCGTTGCAGAGCCTGGCCGGCACGGTTTCGCTGGACCGCTACGGCACCGGCTTTGGCGGCAGCGCCCTGTTCGAGAGCCCGCTGCTGCATGGCGATGCCTATGCCCAGAGCTCGTCGTACAACGGCGAACTGACCGCCGGTTTGAACCTCGACAGCGTGCTGGCGATCGGCGCCGGCCAGGTGGCGATGTCCGGGCAGTACCTGCCCCACGAGGCCGGCCTGATTGTCGATGTCGAGTCGGACCTGCAGGGCCTGCGCATGCGCGCCGACGACCATCACGGCCACAGCGCCGTGCTGCGCCCGGGGCGCAATGTCATTCCGGTCAGCGCCTACAAGGCCGGCCTGGTGCATTTCGATTTCGAAGGCAGGGACGCCCATGCTGCGGTCATCCAGCCCGCTACGGTGGAGTATCACCTCAACCGCGGCGGGGTCGATTATCACCAGATTCGCGTGATGCAGACCGTCACCGTGATCGGCCGTCTGGTCGATGGCAAAGGCCAGCCGCTGCGGGGCGCGCTGGTAATCAACCACGCCAGCCGCAGCGTGAGCGAGGCGGATGGTTTCTTCGCCATCGAGATGAGCGAATCGACGCCGACCCTGGAGATTCGCCGGGGCGCTGATGCCTTGTGCCTGTTCAGCTTCGATCAGGGCACGTACACCCGCGAGAACGACATTCTGCTGGTCGGCGACCTGACCTGCGCCGGGGCCAATTTGGCCAGGGCTGAGCTGAAACAATCGAAGGAGGACGCTTGATGCGATGGCTGAAACAACCACGGTGCGCAACCCTTGGGGCACTCTTTTCGGTGTTCGCAGCGTTCTGTCCGGAACCTTTCACGGGTGTTGCCCAGGCCGGCGTGGTGGACATTACCGGCGAGTACATTCCGGGTTACAGCGGCAGGCCGCCTACTGGCTTTACCAACACCACGCCGCGGGCGGCTTTTTGTTCGGGATTGGTCTCCTGCGTCGGCAGCGAGTACCGGTTTACGGCCAATTTGCCGTTGAGCTTTTCTACGGCGTTCATCCATCGTGCACCGCATCCGCGGGACAATTACTTCATCAGGCTTCCCCCAAGCAAGACGTTGAATCTGGTTAATGAGCAAGGGGATTCGTTCAGTACCCAGTTCCGAGCGACGCATATCGGCCTGAGGATGGTGCCGGGCCTGACGGTCTTGGTCGCGGGGCCTACCCATGGCGCGTGTGAACGGGTTGCAGCGACCGAGGACAGAAACGCTACGGTGTATCTGGGGCGAATCGATACAGCTATTTCAACCGGTTGTTACATGGTCGGACGCAGCGGCAGTGCCGGGACCGTTATCAATATAGATAGCACTATCGAGGGGCTTGCTTTTGACCTGCAGTTGCCTTCGCCGCTCTCACTGAAAAATGGCGTCTACCGGGCCCAGTTGCAATTGAGCGTCGGTGGCAGTGGGGCGGACTTTGACCTGGGTAATCGATTCACCAGTGTCAGCACCAACATGCTCACCTTCAATTTCGAGTTCACCGTCAAACACCCCTTGAAGCTCGAGTTTCCGCCTGGCTCCGAACGCGCAGTACTCGAACCGCCCGGTGGCTGGGCAAGCTGGATCAATCGCGGCACGCCACCTCAGCGCCTGTACCGGGTGCTGCCATTCCAGATCTGGACCACCGGTGCGATCAGCGTGCACACCCGCTGCGAATACGACCTGGGTGGGCGCTGCGGCATTCGCGGCCGCGACGGCCACCAGGTTCCGTTGAAAGTCGCCCTGACCCTGCCGGCCAGTATGAGGCACCTGGGTGCGCCGGTGGACAACCTGGTGTTGCCGGTCGGCGCGCCGGCGGCGCTGCACATCGATACAGTCGAGGCCACGCTCGACCGTCAGGCGCGGCTGCTGTTCGAAGTGTCCCAGGCCGATACCGCCTCGATGCTCGGGTACCCGGGCGAAACCTTCCAGGGCGATGTGACGCTGGTACTGGATGCTGCGCTTTAAACAACCCCCGAACGGGGCAATTGGAAGTTTCGCTGTCAGTTAAGGAAGTTTCCTACAGCTCCTGCCGGTTGCCCGGACAGGCAGGGTGGATGAGAATGATATTAATTGGCCAGTTGAGCTGGGAGCTAAACGACATGAAAGGAATACTGGCGGTACCGCTGCTATGGATACTGGTGGCGAGCGCTGCGCTCGCCGGGCCCGAGCTCAACATCGGGACCTTCTACGATTACCTCGACGGTGAAAAGAGCACGTTGCTCAAGCGCGTGCGCAATGCCGGCGACACCACCGCCTTCGTCAAGGTCAGCGTCGCCGAGCTGGTTTACGATGAGCAGGGCCAGGCCCGCGAGGTTGAAATGGACGGCCGCGAGGCATTGCAGCGTGGCCTGGTGGTGAGCCCGGCGCGGTTGATCATCCCCGCCAATGGCATGCAGGCGGTGCGCCTGCTGTATCGCGGCGAGCGTGAGCACGAGCGTTACTTCAGGCTGCGTTTCATCCCGGTGCTGCCTGAGGTCAACGACGGTTTTGCCGTGACCGAAGATGAAGCCGAGCGCTATGAAAACGCCCTCAAGGTCGGGGTCAACATTTTGGCCGGCTACGGCTCGATCCTGTTCGTGCGGCCCCAGGCCAGCCGCTACCAGGTCGAGGTCGAGCATGAGGCCGGGCGCTTCCTGGTCCCCAACCGGGGCAACACCACCATCGTCCTCGATCATTTCAATGATTGCGCCGCCGGCAACAAGGACTGCGCCCCGGCGACCAAGCACCATGTGCTGCCGGGCAAGGTCCGTGCATTCGAGAAACAGGCCGGGCGCCACTATCGCTTTGAGCTGGTCGAGGGCGAGCAACGTCGCGAAATTGCCTTCAAGGGGTGAATCGGACCGAGTCACCGTCGTGGTATGAGGGAAGGTATGAGTAGTGTTCTGATCGTGGACGATCACCCGTTTATTCGCTCAAGCGTCAACCTGCTGCTGGTCAGCGAGCGCTTCGAAGTGGTCGGCCAGACCGACAACGGCATCGATGCCGTGCGCCTGGCTCGTGAGCTGAGCCCGGACCTGATGATCCTCGATATCAGCATTCCGGGCCTGGACGGCCTGGAGGTGATTGCCCGGGTCAAAGCAATGAAGCTTGCGCTGAAAATTCTGATCCTGACCTCTCAGCAGGCTGATTATTTTTCCCTGCGCTGCATGAAGGCCGGCGCGGTCGGCTATGTATCGAAAACCGACGATTTATGCGAACTGAGCAAGGCCGTGCATGCGGTCATGTCCGGCTACACCTACTTCCCTGAAGTCGCCTTGAGCTCGGTGAGCAGGGTCGATGTGCGCGCCTCGGAAGCCGAGTGCATCGCCAGCCTGACCAACCGTGAACTGCTGGTGCTGCAGCAACTGGCCCGCGGCCTGAGCAACAAGGCCATCGGCGATGCGATGCTGTTGAGCAACAAGACCATCAGCACGTACAAAACCCGTCTGATCGAGAAATTGAGGGTCAAATCATTGGTGGACCTGGCGGATGTCGCCAAGCGCAACCTGCTCATTTAGGTTGCCCAATTGTGTGCATGCTCGCTTGCTGCAGGCGCTGGTGTTGCTGGTACTGCAGTGCCTGGCCACAGTGGCCGGGGCCGAAGAGGTAGCGCCAGGCATCTGGCCGGATGCCATCCGCGGCCTGCACGCCTTTGAGGCGCAAGCGCATGCGGTGGTGGCGCAACACCCCACGCTGGCGATTGTCGACAGTTTCTGGCACGAAAACGGGCGCCTGATTGCCCAGGCTTGTGCCGTGGTCGGCAGCTTGCTGGCGCTGGCGCTGGTGTGGATTCACTACCTGCGCCAGTCAATCCGCAAGTGCGAACGGGCCGAGCGTGCCCTGACCGAGATGTATGCTGAACTGCAAGCGGCCAAGGAACAGGCAGAGGCGGCTAACCAGGCCAAGACGACGTTTCTGGCGACCATGAGCCACGAGATCCGCACGCCGATGAACGCCCTGTTGGGCATGCTCGAACTGGCCCAGGAAAAGGCCGATCAGGGTGTGCTCGACCGGCTGGCTATCGAGGTGGCCTCAAGCTCGGCGCGTGGCCTGCTTGAACTGCTCGGCGATGTGCTGGATGTCACCCGCATCGAATCCGGCCATTTGCTCCTTGAACCGCGCCGCACCCAGCTGCGCCAGCAGGTCGAAGGGGTGGTGCGCATGTTTGAACAGCAGGCCCTGGGCAAGGGCCTGCGCCTGCACCTGGAGGTTACCGGCGCCCTGGACAGCGACGTGCTGCTCGACGCCCTGCGCTTCAAGCAGGTTCTCTCCAACCTGATCAGCAATGCCATCAAGTTCACCCGTGAAGGCTCGGTGCGTGTGCGCCTGCACACCCAGCGCCGGCTGCGCCGCGTGGAGGTGAGCCTGGTGGTGGAAGATACCGGCGTCGGCATTCCCATGGCCGATTTGTCACGCCTGGGTACGCCCTATTGCCAGGCCAGCAACAACCGCCAGGCCGGGCGCAATGGTGCCGGGCTGGGGCTGAGCATCTGCCGGATGCTGTGCGAGCTGATGGGCGGGCGTATGCAGCTGGACAGCAGTATCGGTGTCGGTACCCGTGTCGAGGTGCAGTTGAACCTGGCCTGCCTGCCACCGGCGGCGTCCAGCGACGCTCCGGGCCGGCGCCGGGAGAGCGCAGGCCTGAGCAAGCCGCTGAAGGTGCTGGTGGTGGATGACTACCCGGCCAATCGCATCCTGCTCATGCACCAGCTCGGTTACCTGGGCCATCGCGTGCGGGTCTGCGAACACGGCGGCGAGGGCTTGCGCTGCTGGCTGCGCGAGTCGTTCGATGTGGTCATCGCCGACTGCAACATGCCGATCTTCGATGGCTATCGGCTGGCCAGGGCGATCCGCGAGCATGAGCGGCGCGCCGGCCGCGAGGCTTGCCGGGTGCTGGCGGTGACCGCCAATGCCCAGGCGTCGGAACGTGCCCGCTGCCTGGCGGCGGGAATGAATGCCTGCCTGTTCAAGCCCTTGAGCATCGACGATCTGCAGCAGGCGCTGGAGGGCCTGACGGGCCGTATCGCGGTGCCGGTGGTGGCCCAGGCAGCGCCGGTGCTACCGGGCATGGACATCTCCAGCCTGCTGGTGCTGGCCGCCGGTGATCAGGACAAGGTCCGGGCCCTGCTCGGCGATCTGGTCAGCAGCAATCGCCAGGACCTGCGCGGTCTGGACCGGTTGCACGATGGTAAGGATCGGGTGGCGTTGGCCGACCTGGTGCATCGGCTCAAGGGCGGGGCGCGGATGATCCGTGCTCATGAGGTGTTGGCAGTTTGTGTACAGCTGGAACAGGCCTGCAGTACACAGGCGCCGGCCCACCGCATCAGCCAGCTGGTGCAGATGCTGCGCCAGGCGATTATCGACCTTGAGCAGCACCTGGAGCGCTATTGCCAGCGCGAGGAAGTCAACCCTTGGTGATCAGGTTGCCGGCGTGCAGCCCGCATTCCTTCTGGGTCGACTCTTCCCACCACCAGCGGCCTTCGCGCTCGTGCTGGTTCGGCAGCACCGGGCGGGTGCAGGGCTCGCAGCCGATACTGATGAAGCCGCGCTCGTGCAGGCTGTTGTACGGCAGCTCGAGCATGCGGATGTAACCCCAGACTTCCTCGCTGCTCATCTGTGCCAGCGGGTTGAACTTGTACAGGGTGTGCTCGGGGCTCGAGAAGGCGCTGTCGATTTCCAGCGCCGCCACCTGGCTGCGGGTGCCCGGGCTCTGGTCGCGGCGCTGGCCGGTGGCCCAGGCGCTGACAGTGCTCAGCTTGCGCCGCAGCGGCTCGATCTTGCGGATGCCGCAGCACTCGCCATGGCCGTCCTTGTAGAAGCTGAACAGGCCTTTTTCCTTGACGAAGGGCTCGAGCTTGCTGTGATCGGGGGAGAGGATCTCGATCGGCAGCTGGTACTGTTCGCGCACCTGGTCGATGAAACGGTAGGTTTCCGGGTGCAGGCGGCCGGTATCCAGGCTGAACACCTTGAGGTTCTTGTTGAGCTTCCAGGCCATGTCCACCAGCACCACGTCCTCGGCGCCGCTGAAGGAAATCCACAGGTCATCGCCGAAGTGCTCGAAGGCCAGCTTGAGGATGTCTTGCGGCGACTTGTTGGCGTAGGTCGCGGCCAGGGCGGCGACGTCGAAGGGTTGGCTCATCAGGCGGCTTCCGGTCATTGAATGGCGCTTGGCGCTCGTAATGCCCTGATCTTAACAAAAATTGCCCGGGTAGACGCCGCGCATGTAGAGTGCGGCTTCCCATTTTTGGCGTTGTTCGAGGAGTGTGCTGTGGAAATTGCCTGTCTCGACCTGGAAGGCGTATTGGTCCCGGAAATCTGGATCGCCTTCGCGGAAAAAACCGGAATCGAATCGCTGCGGGCCACCACCCGTGACATTCCCGATTACGACGTGCTGATGAAACAGCGCCTGCGCATCCTCGATGAGCACGGCCTGAAGCTTTCCGATATCCAGGCGGTGATCGCCACGCTCAAGCCACTGGACGGCGCCATCGAGTTCGTCGACTGGCTGCGTGAGCGTTTCCAGGTGGTGATTCTTTCCGACACTTTCTACGAGTTCTCCCAGCCTCTGATGCGCCAGCTGGGCTTCCCGACGCTGCTCTGCCATCGATTGATCACCGACGAAAACGACCGGGTGACCGGCTACCAGCTGCGCCAGAAAGACCCCAAGCGCCAGTCGGTGCTGGCCTTCAAGAGCCTGTACTACCGGGTGGTTGCCGCGGGGGATTCGTACAATGACACCACCATGCTCGGCGAGGCAGATGCAGGGATTCTGTTCCATGCGCCGGAGAACGTGATCCGCGAGTTTCCGCAGTTCCCGGCGGTGCATGATTTTGCGGCGCTGAAGAAAGAGTTCATCAAGGCTTCGAACCGCTCGTTGAGCCTGTAGGGCCTCATCGCGGGGCGACGCCTCGACTTGCCCCGCGATGCTTTTCAGAGGCCTTGCAAGGTCTCGAGCAACACCTTGACCTTGGTGATCGACTCTTCGTACTCCGCCTGCCAGTCCGAATCCGCCACCACTGCGCCACCCCCCCAGCAGCACACCTGACCGTCCTTGACCAGCAGGCTGCGGATGGCGATCGAGCTGTCCATCTCGCCGCGCACATCCACATACAGCAACGACCCGCAGTACAGCGCCCGACGGCTGGGTTCCAGCTCGTCGATGATCTGCATGGCGCGGATTTTCGGTGCGCCGGTGATCGAGCCGCCGGGGAAGCTGTCAGCGATCAGGTCCAGGGCATCCTTGCCGGCCGCCAGGCGCCCGGTGACGCTGCTGACCAGGTGATGGACGTTGGGGTAGCTCTCCAGGCTGAACAGCTCCGGGACCTTCACCGAACCGATCTCGCAGGTGCGCCCCAGGTCGTTGCGCAGCAGGTCGACGATCATCAGGTTTTCTGCGCGATCCTTGCTGCTGCCCAGCAGTTCGGCGGCGTTGCGCGCATCTTCGTCGGCATCGCTGCTGCGCGGGCGGGTGCCCTTGATCGGCCGGGTTTCGACCTGGCCATTGCTGACCTGGATGAAACGCTCCGGCGAGAAGCTCAGCAGCACGCTGCCGTCGGCCAGCAACTGGAACCCCGAATACGGCGTCGGGCAGGCCTGGCGCAGGGCCTGGTAGGCGTGCCAGGGGTCGCCCTGGCAGGGCGCGCGAAAGCGTTGGGTGAGGTTGATCTGGTAGCAGTCGCCGGCATGGATGTACTGCTGCACGCGGTCGAAGGCCTGGCGGTAGCTGTGTGCGCTGATATCGCCGCGCATCGGTGCTTGCAGGGCGAAGCTGGCGGCATCGATAGCAGGTGGCGCCTCGAACAGTTCAATCAGGCGCTGGCGTTCGGCCGCTGCCAGGCTTGGGTGAAACAGCAGCTGGCTGCACTTTTGCTGGTGATCGCTGATCAGTGCCCAGGCATACAGGCCAAGGCTGGCATCGGCCAGGCCCAGGTCATCGACAGCGATGCTTGGCAGTTGCTCCAGGCGCCGGCCAAAGTCGTAGCTCAGGTAACCGATCAGGCCGCCGGCAAACGGCAACTCGATGCCATCCGGTACCTGCGCCTGGCCCAGTTGCGCCAGGCTTTCACGCAGCCGTTGCAGGTAGGCGCTACCACGTTCATCCATCGCGGGCGCGAGGGTTTGCAGCGGCCAGGCGCTGAGCAGGTCAAAGCGGCCGCGTTCGGCGCTAGGCCGGGCGCTGTCGAGCAACACGGCGCCGGGCGCCTGGCGAATACGCGCGAAGTAGGCCGCAGGGTCGGCCTGGTAGGGCAGGGGGTGGAGCGTACAGGTCGGCATGCAAGTAACAGCTATGAATGCGGGGAGGCGATTGTAGTCCTCTGTAGGAAATGCTCCTAGCGCTGACTACGACATAGAGGCTCCAGGGCGCGCCAGCCGGGCAGGCTGGCGCGCACAGGATGTGGACTCAGCTCGGCACGTGGCCGAACAGCTCCTGGGCGAAGCGTACGCGTTCTTCGGGGCTTTCCTGGCGGCCGTCTTTGGCCAGTTGCTCCAGGTGCGCTTCCACCGCGTGGGTACGCAGGGTCAGGCCGCAGTCGTTGGCGATCTGGATGTTCAGGCCGGGGCGGGCGTTGAGTTCGAGGATCAACGGGCCCTTGTCCTGGTCCAGCACCATGTCGACACCGATGTAGCCCAGGCCGCACAGCTCGTAACAGCCGGCGGCAAGCTTCATGAAGCCGTCCCAGTTCGGCAGTTGCACACCGTCCACCGCGTTGGTGGTGTCCGGGTGCTTGCTGATGATGTTGTTCAGCCAGGTACCGCGCAGGGTCACGCCGGTGGCCAGGTCGACGCCGACGCCGATGGCGCCCTGGTGCAGGTTGGCCTTGCCGCCGGACTGGCGGGTGGGCAAACGCAGCATGGCCATCACCGGGTAGCCCATCAGCACGATGATGCGGATGTCCGGCACGCCTTCGTAGCTGATGCTCTTGAAGATCTGGTCGGGGGTAACGCGGTACTCGATCAAGGCGCGGTCGCGGTGACCGCCCAGGGAGTACAGGCCGGTGAGGATGCTGGAAATCTGGTGCTCGATTTCCTCGTGGCTGATGATCTTGCCCGAGACCGTGCGGTAACGGTCTTCGAAGCGATCGGCAACCACCAGGATGCCGTCGCCGCCGGCACCCTGGGCAGGCTTGACGACGAAGTCGCTGCGCCCGCCGATGATCTCGCCGAGCTTGTCGATCTCTTTCTCGGTGGAGATGATCCCGTACATTTCCGGCACATGGATGCCGGCCTGGATCGCACGCTCCTTGGTGATGATCTTGTCGTCGACGATCGGGTACAAATGGCGCTTGTTGTACTTGAGGACGTAGTCCGCATTGCGCCGGTTGATACCCATGATGCCCCGGGCCTCCAGGGCTTTCCAGGTTTTCCAGAGACCGAACATCAGGCGTCAGCCTTCACGAAAGCCTTGAAACGCACCAGCTCCGTCAGGCGGTAGCCGCGGTAGCGACCCATCGCCAGCATGAAGCCCACCAGAATCAGCAGTACCGCCGGGAAGGTGAAGACGAAGTACACCAGCTCCGGCACGCTCATCAGCAGATGCGCCAGGGAGGCAGCGAACAGGGTGCCGATCGCCACTTTCATGGCATGGCCGCCGCCGCGTTCTTCCCAGGTGATCGACAGGCGCTCGATGGTCATGGTCAGGATCACCATCGGGAACAGCGCGACCGACAGGCCGCGTTCCAGGCCCAGCTTGTGGCTGAACAGGCTGATGGCGGCGATCAATACCACGACGAAGGTCAGCACCACCGACAGGCGCGGCAGCATCTGCAACTTAAGGTGTTCAAGGTAGGAGCGTAGCGACAGCCCGAGCGCGGTAATCACCGTGAACAGGATGATGCCGAAGCCCAGCTGGGTTTCGCGGAAGGCCAGGGCGATCAGCACCGGGGTGAAGGTACCCAGGGTCTGGATGCCGATCAGGTTGCGCAGCACCAGGATCACCAGCACGCCGATCGGGATCATCACCATGATCATGAAGGTCTGCTGGGTCTGCAGCGGCAGGCCGTACAGCGAGTACTCGAGGAAGTCGGCGTCGGTGTTCTCGTCGGTCAGCTTGGCCAGGCGAATGGCGTTCATTTCGCTGTTGTTGAGGCTGAAGCTGACGTTGGCTTTCTTGCCGCCATCGACGGTGATCAGGTTGTCGTCACCGGTCCACCACAGCAGGCGGTCGGCCGGCAGGCCTTGCTCGCCGGTGTCCGGGTTGAAGTACAGCCAGTCGCTGCCGTTGAAGCTGCGCAGCCACAGTTCAGGGGTTTGCGGCTGGTCGGCGACCAGGCGGATGGTGTGGACCTTCTCCACCGGCACGTGGGCAATCGACAGCAGCAGGTCGATGACCTTGGCCTTGTTCAGCGACGAGGTATCGCCGGCCAGCAGCAGCTTGACGTTGTCGTCGTTGAGGTTGTTGACCCGCTTGATGGTCTCGCCAACGAAGGTTTCGACGTCGGCCGAGTGCTGGCGAATAGGCGCCATCAGGGCTTCGGCGGCGATCTTCTCGGGGCCTTCTACCGCCAGGCTGTCGCGGAAGGTCGGGCCTTTGATCTTGGCTTTTTCGGTGCTGTAGCGCTTGGTCAGCACCAGACGGTAGTAGAGGGTCTGGTTGCCGCTGGCGCGACGGGCCGACCAGGTCACCTTGCGGTTGCCGTCGACGCGGTTGACGCTGACGCCGTAGTTGTTGGAGATGAAACTCTCGTTGAGGCTCACATAGTCGCGGCTCAGCGGCGGCACGAACATCTGGACCTTGACCGGGTCCTTGGGGCTGGCGACGAACTCGACCTTGGCGTCGATGTTCCACAGGTCATCGGTTTCGTCCTCGGTCACCGGAATGCCGAGAAAGAAGATCTGATAGGCCGTGACCAGGATGCCCAGTAGCACCAGGACGGTAATCAGGACTTTCAGATGGAGGGTAAGAGAGCGCATCAGGATTACTCTGCGGTGTGAGCGTCAGTGGCGCAGGCGGGTTTGCCGGCAGCGTATTTAAGGCTTGGATCGACCAGCGCGTCGAAGTGCTTGAGGGCCTCGGAGCCGATCAGCAGCGGATACTGGAACGCGCTGCGGTCGGTCAGGTTCACTTCGATGCTGCGCAGGGCCGTACCCATGCAGATGTTCATGGCAATCACCGGGCGGGCGGTATAGGCCTTGCCTTCGTCCGGGTCGTAATCTCCGGCGCGTCGCTTGATCTTGCTGACGCGGGCCAGTGGTCGTTCTATCGGATGCGAGTGGGCAGCGTCAATTGCCAGGTAGAAGCGCACCCATGACTCACCATTGCGCTTGAAGCGCTTGATGTCGCGGGCACTGAGCGAGGCGGTCTTGGCCCCGGTGTCGAGTTTGGCCGCCACTTCCAGGTCGATATCGGCCAGGCGGGCGTATTCATTAAGGCCGTACACGGTCTTTTCCGCAGCCTGGCCCAGGGCCGGCAACAGACAGAGGCTGAACAACAGGGGGAGGGGCGTAAGTCTCATAAATCCTGGCGCGGTGCTGTGCGATGTTCGGGTCAAGGCCACTGGCAGTACTGCGCAAGCTTCCTCGTTTACCTGGCACCTGCATAAACAGATGACAGACACACTATTCGTGCCCCGTCGGGAGGCGCGGCATTCTATCACGCTGGTGTGCTGGCGCCAGCGGCTGGACTCAGACAACAGCGGACACCTTGAAGTTCGTTCTTAGACGATTGTCGACAATATTCATTTTGTCTTTGACTCCGCATGCCGATTTAGCTAGTTTTGCCCTCATTGATTTATGAGGTGTCGACAATATGCTGGACACAGCCCAAGCCCCCGGCACAGTGGCAGACGACAGCGAAACCCTCTCGGAAAACGTCTTCCGGCGTATCCAGGCGGCCATCGTCAAAGGCGAGATCGCCCCCGGCAGCAAGATCTCCGAGCCTGAGCTGGCACGCACCTACGGCATCAGCCGCGGGCCGCTGCGCGAGGCCATCCACCGCCTGGAAGGCCAGCGCCTGCTGGTGCGCGTACCGCATGTCGGGGCGCGGGTGGTGTCGCTCAGCCATGCCGAGCTGATCGAGCTGTACGAGATCCGCGAGTCCCTCGAAGGCATGGCCTGCCGCCTGGCCGCCGAGCGTATGAGCGTAGCCGAGATCGACGAGCTGCGCCGGGTGCTCGACACCCACGAGCGCGACGCCACCTTCCAGGCCGGCCTGGGCTATTACCAGCAGGAAGGCGATTTCGACTTCCACTACCGGATCATCCAGGGCAGCGGCAACCGCACCCTGGTGCAGATGCTCTGCGGCGAGCTGTATCAACTGGTGCGCATGTACCGCATCCAGTTTTCCGCCACGCCCAACCGGCCACGCCAGGCGTTCGCCGAACACCACCGGATTCTCGATGCCATCGCCGACCGTGACGGTGAACTGGCCGAGCTCTTGATGCGCCGGCACATCGGCGCCTCCAAACGCAACATCGAGCGTCACTATCTGGACGCTACCAGCCCACGAGGTGAGTCATGAGTCAGAAAAGCAGTCCCGGCCAGCGCTTTCGCGATGCAGTTGCCGCCGAACACCCGTTGCAGGTGGTCGGTGCGATCAACGCCAACCACGCGCTGCTGGCCCAGCGTGCCGGTTTCAAGGCCATCTACCTGTCTGGTGGCGGTGTTGCCGCAGGCTCCCTGGGCCTGCCTGACCTGGGCATCAGTGGCCTGGACGACGTGCTGACCGACGTACGGCGCATCACCGACGTCTGCGACCTGCCGCTGCTGGTCGACGTCGATACCGGTTTTGGCTCCTCGGCGTTCAACGTCGCCCGTACGGTCAAGTCGATGATCAAGTTCGGCGCTGCCGCCATTCATATCGAAGACCAGGTCGGCGCCAAGCGCTGCGGCCACCGCCCGAACAAGGAGATCGTCACCCAGCAGGAGATGGTCGACCGCATCAAGGCCGCTGTTGATGCCCGTACCGACGACAGCTTCGTGATCATGGCGCGTACCGACGCCCTGGCCGTCGAAGGCCTGGAAGCGGCCCTGGACCGCGCTGCCGCCTGCATCGAAGCCGGCGCCGACATGGTCTTCCCGGAAGCCATCACCGAGCTTTCGATGTACAAGACCTTTGCTGACCGGGTCAAAGCCCCGATCCTCGCCAACATCACCGAGTTCGGCGCGACGCCTTTGTACACCACCGAAGAGCTGGCCTCGGTCGATGTCTCGCTGGTGCTGTACCCGCTGTCGGCCTTCCGTGCCATGAACAAGGCCGCGGAAAACGTCTACACCGCGCTGCGCCGCGACGGCACGCAGAAAAACGTCATCGACACCATGCAGACTCGCATGGAACTGTACGACGCCATCAACTACCACGTGTTCGAGCAGAAGCTCGACGCCCTGTTCGCCCAGAAAAAGGGCTGAATGCTCGAACCTGTAGGCGCGGGCTTGCCCCGCGATTAGCCAAGATTCCATAACAATTTCAAAAGTGGAGAAAGACAATGGCCGAAGCAAAAGTACTCAGCGGTGCCGGCCTGCGTGGTCAAGTGGCCGGGCAAACCGCACTGTCGACCGTGGGCCAGGCCGGTGCCGGCCTGACCTACCGTGGTTACGACGTGCGCGACCTGGCCGAGCACGCGCTGTTTGAAGAAGTCGCCTACCTGCTGCTGTACGGCGAGCTGCCAAGCAAGGCGCAGCTGGCCGAGTACCAGCAAAAGCTGAAAACCCTGCGCGACCTGCCGCAGGCCCTCAAGGAAGTGCTTGAGCGCATTCCGGCCAACGCCCACCCGATGGATGTCATGCGTACCGGTTGCTCGGTGCTCGGCACCCTGGAGCAGGAGCTGACCTTTGCGCAGCAGCACGACAAGACCGACCGCTTGCTGGCGCTGTTCCCGGCGGTGATGTGCTATTGGTACCGCTTCAGCCACCATGGCGTGCGCATCGACTGCACCAGCGACGAAGACACCCTCGGCGGCCACTTCCTGCACCTGCTGCACGGCAAGAAGCCGAGCGAGCTGCACGTCAAGGTGATGAATGTCTCGCTGATTCTTTACGCCGAGCACGAATTCAACGCCTCGACCTTCACCGCGCGGGTTTGTGCCTCGACCCTGTCCGACCTGTACTCCTGCGTCACCGCCGCCATCGGCTCGCTGCGCGGCCCGTTGCATGGCGGCGCCAACGAAGCGGCGATGGAGCTGATCGAGCGCTTCCAGAGCCCGCAGGAAGCGGTCACCGAGCTGCTGCAGATGCTCGCGCGCAAGGACAAGATCATGGGCTTTGGCCATGCCATCTACAAAGAGTCCGACCCGCGTAACGAAGTGATCAAGGCCTGGTCGAAGAAGCTGGCGGACGAGATGGGCGATACCGTGCTGTACCCGGTGTCCGAAGCCATCGACAAGACCATGTGGGAGCAGAAGAAACTGTTCCCCAACGCCGACTTCTACCATGCCTCGGCGTACCACTTCATGGGCATCCCGACCAAGCTGTTCACCCCGATCTTCGTCTGCTCGCGCCTGACCGGCTGGGCGGCGCATGTGTTCGAACAGCGTGCCAACAACCGCATCATCCGCCCGAGCGCCGAGTACACCGGCGTCGAACAGCGCAAGTTCGTGCCAATCGAACAACGCTGAGACCAGGCCGAGCTGCAAGCTTGAAGCGCCAAGCTGCAAGTAACAGCAGGGATGTGCCCCGGCAGTAAATGCTGACGCACCACTCATCTGCTTTGCTTGCCGCTAGTGGCTTGGGGCTTGTAGCTGGCTTTCGACCTTACCGTGATTGAGTCCCTGTGCCATGAATAGTGAATTTCGCAAGAACCTGCCGGGCACTGGCCTGGATTATTTCGACGCCCGCGCGGCTGTCGATGCGATCAAGCCCGGCGCCTATGACCGTCTTCCCTATACCTCGCGGGTGCTGGCGGAAAACCTCGTGCGCCGCTGCGACCCGGCCAGCCTCAATGCTTCGCTGGGCCAGCTGATCGAGCGCAAGCGCGACCTCGACTTCCCCTGGTTCCCGGCCCGTGTGGTGTGCCACGACATTCTTGGCCAGACCGCGCTGGTCGACCTCGCCGGCCTGCGCGACGCCATCGCCGAAGGCGGCGGTGACCCGGCCCAGGTCAACCCGGTGGTGCCGGTGCAACTGATCGTCGACCACTCCCTGGCGGTGGAATGCGGTGGTTTCGACCCGCAGGCGTTCGAGAAGAACCGCGCCATTGAAGACCGCCGCAACGAAGACCGTTTCCACTTCATCAACTGGACCAAAAAGGCGTTCAAGAACGTCGACGTGATTCAGCCAGGCAACGGCATCATGCACCAGATCAACCTGGAGAAAATGTCGCCGGTGATCCATGCCGAGCGCGGCGTGGCCTACCCGGACACCTGCGTCGGCACCGACAGCCACACCCCGCACGTCGATGCCCTGGGCGTGATCGCCATCGGCGTCGGCGGCCTTGAGGCCGAAAACGTCATGCTCGGCCGTGCCTCGTGGATGCGCCTGCCGGAGATCGTCGGCGTCGAGCTTTCGGGCAAGCCGCAAGCGGGCATCACCGCCACCGACGTGGTACTGGCCCTGACCGAATTCCTGCGCAAGGAAAAGGTCGTTGGCGCCTACCTTGAATTCTACGGCGAAGGCGCTCGCGCCCTGACCCTGGGCGACCGCGCGACCATCTCCAACATGGCCCCGGAATACGGCGCCACCGCGGCGATGTTCTCCATCGACCAGCAGACCATCGACTACCTCAAGCTCACCGGTCGTGAAGACCAGCAGGTCAAGTTGGTAGAAACCTACGCCAAGGTCGCAGGCCTGTGGTCCGACAGCCTGGCCAACGCCGAGTACGAGCGAGTGCTGCGTTTTGACCTGTCCAGCGTGGTGCGCAACATGGCCGGGCCGTCCAACCCGCACGCCCGGGTCGCCACCAGCGACCTGGCGAGCAAGGGCATCGCCGGCCAGTGGGAGGAAGTACCGGGGCAAATGCCCGATGGCGCGGTGATCATCGCTGCCATCACCAGTTGCACCAACACCAGCAACCCGCGTAACGTGATTGCCGCCGGTTTGCTTGCGCGCAACGCCAACAAGCTGGGCCTGGTGCGCAAGCCGTGGGTCAAGTCTTCGCTGGCACCGGGTTCCAAAACCGTCGCCCTGTACCTGAAAGAGGCGGGCCTGGATGACGAGCTGGAGCAGCTCGGTTTTGGCATCGTCGCCTTTGCCTGCACCACCTGTAACGGTATGTCTGGCGCGCTGGATCCGCTGATACAGCAGGAAATCATCGACCGCGACCTGTACGCCACCGCCGTGCTCTCGGGCAACCGCAACTTCGACGGGCGGATTCACCCATACGCCAAGCAGGCGTTCCTGGCGTCGCCGCCGCTGGTGGTGGCCTACGCGATTGCCGGCACCATCCGTTTCGACATCGAGAAGGACGTGCTGGGCGTGGTCGACGGCAAGGAAATCCGCCTGAAAGACATCTGGCCAAGCGACGAAGAGATCGACGCGGTGGTCAAGGCCGCGGTCAAGCCCGAGCAGTTCCGCCAGGTGTACATCCCGATGTTCGCCGTACAGGAAGACACCGGGCCCAAGGTCACCCCGCTGTACGACTGGCGCCCGATGAGCACCTATATCCGCCGCCCGCCGTACTGGGAAGGCGCCCTGGCCGGCGAGCGCACGCTCAAGGGCATGCGCCCGCTGGCGGTGCTGCCGGACAACATCACCACCGACCACCTGTCGCCGTCCAACGCCATCATGCTCGACAGCGCCGCCGGTGAATACCTGGCGAAAATGGGCCTGCCGGAGGAAGACTTCAACTCCTACGCCACCCACCGTGGTGACCACCTGACCGCTCAGCGCGCAACCTTTGCCAACCCGAAACTGTTCAACGAAATGGTCCAGGAAAACGGCAAGGTCAAGCAGGGTTCGCTGGCGCGCCTCGAGCCGGAAGGCAAGGTCACGCGCATGTGGGAGGCGATCGAAACCTACATGCAGCGCAAACAGCCGCTGATCATCGTTGCCGGTGCCGACTACGGCCAGGGCTCGTCCCGTGACTGGGCGGCCAAGGGCGTGCGCCTGGCCGGTGTCGAAGCCATCGTCGCCGAAGGCTTCGAGCGTATCCACCGTACCAACCTGGTGGGCATGGGCGTGTTGCCGCTGGAGTTCAAGGCGGGCGTCAACCGCAAGACCCTGGGCATCGACGGCACTGAAACCTTCGACGTGCTCGGTGAGCGCACCCCGCGGGCGACCCTGACCCTGGTGATCACCCGGGCCAACGGTGAGCGTGTCGAAGTGCCGGTGACCTGCCGCCTGGATACCGCCGAAGAAGTCTCGATCTACGAAGCGGGCGGGGTGCTGCAGCGCTTTGCCCAGGACTTCCTCGAATCGGCGGTCGCGGTTTGAGGTAGGGCCTCATCGCGGGTCAAGCCCGCTCCCACTGAACTGTGGGAGCGGGCTTGACCCGCGATAGCTCCCCCAAAGCACTCACAGGACAACTCGGCCATGGCTCACGTACCCCAGATCAAAATCCCCGCCACCTACATTCGTGGCGGCACCAGCAAGGGCGTATTCTTTCGCCTCGATGACCTGCCGCAAAGCGCGCAGATCCCGGGCCCGGCCCGCGACGCGCTGCTGCTGCGGATAATCGGCAGCCCCGACCCCTACGGCAAGCAGATCGACGGCATGGGCGGCGCGACGTCGAGCACCAGCAAGACCGTGATCCTCTCGCGCAGCATCAAGCCCGGGCATGATGTCGACTACCTGTTCGGCCAGGTCTCGATCGACACCGCGTTCGTCGACTGGAGCGGCAACTGCGGCAACCTCTCGGCAGCCGTTGGTTCGTTCGCCATCAGCGCCGGCCTGGTCGACAGCAGCCGCATCCCGCACAACGGCGTGGTCGTGGTGCGCATCTGGCAGGCCAATATCGGCAAGACCATCGTTGCCCACGTGCCGATCACTGACGGTGAAGTGCAGGAAACCGGCGACTTCGAACTGGACGGCGTGACCTTCCCGGCCGCCGAAGTGCAGCTCGAATTCATGGACCCGGCCGCCGACGAAGACGGCGAGGGCGGCTCGATGTTCCCCACCGGCAACCTGGTCGATGACCTGGTGGTGCCCGGTGTCGGCACCCTGAAAGCCACGCTGATCAATGCCGGCATCCCGACCATCTTCATCCAGGCCGAGGCCCTCGGCTACACCGGTACCGAGCTGCAGGATGCGATCAACAGCGACTCGCAGGCCCTGGCCCGTTTCGAAACCATCCGTGCCTATGGCGCGGTGCGCATGGGCCTGATCGAGCATATCGACGAGGCCGCCAAGCGCCAGCACACACCGAAAGTCGCCTTTGTCGCGCCAGCGGCGGCTTATCAGTCATCCAGTGGTAAAGCCGTGGCCGCCGGCGACGTTGATCTATTGGTACGGGCGCTGTCCATGGGCAAGCTGCACCACGCCATGATGGGCACCGCTGCGGTTGCCATTGGTACTGCCGCGGCAGTGCCTGGCACCCTGGTCAACCTCGCCGCCGGTGGTGGCGAGCGCACGGCCGTACGTTTCGGTCACCCCTCGGGCACCCTGCGCGTGGGTGCTGAAGCCCGCCAGGTGAACGGTGAGTGGACTGTCACCAAAGCAATCATGAGCCGTAGCGCTCGCGTACTGATGGAGGGCTGGGTACGGGTACCCGGTGATGCCTTCTAACCAGTAGCGGCGCTTGGCTCCCTGTTACCTACGTCAACAGAGAGATGTGAAATGAGTGCCAACGTTGATCTGAATAACCGTCCCGACTACGACCGGGTGCTGCAGGACATCGCCGATTACGTCCTCGGCTACAAGGTCGAGTCGCAGGAGGCGCTGGACACCGCGCGCAACTGCCTGATGGACACCCTGGGCTGCGGCCTGCTGGCCCTGCGCTTCCCGGAATGCACCAAGCACCTGGGGCCGCTGGTGGAGGGCACGGTGGTGCCGTTCGGCGCGCGGGTGCCAGGTACCCGCTACCGCCTGGACCCGGTCAAGGCCGCCTGGGACATCGGTTGCATCGTCCGTTGGCTCGATTACAACGACACCTGGCTGGCTGCCGAATGGGGCCACCCCTCGGACAACCTCGGCGGTATCCTGGCCGTCGCCGATCACCTCTCGCAAAAACGCGTGGCCAATGGCGAAGCGCCGCTGAGCATGCGCGTAGTGCTTGAGGCGATGGTCATGGCTCATGAGATCCAGGGTGTGATTGCCCTGGAAAACTCCTTCAACCGCGTTGGCCTCGATCATGTGCTGCTGGTCAAGGTCGCCTCGACCGCGGTGTGCGCCAAGCTTATGGGCGCCAATCGCGAACAGCTGCTGGCGGCGTTGTCCCACGCCTTTGTCGATGGGCAGGCGTTGCGTACTTATCGCCATGCGCCGAACGCCGGCTCGCGCAAGTCCTGGGCGGCGGGCGATGCCTCCAGCCGTGGCGTGCGCCTGGCCGATATCGCCCTGCGTGGCGAGATGGGCATCCCCGGGGTACTGACGGCGCCGCAGTGGGGCTTTTATGACGTGCTGTTCAGCCACACCAACAAGGACCTGGCGCTCAAACCCGAAGGCAAACGTGCTTTCAGCCTGAGTCAGAAGTACGCAAGCTACGTGATGGAAAACGTGCTGTTCAAGATCAGCTTCCCGGCCGAATTCCATGCCCAGACTGCCTGCGAAGCGGCAGTGACCTTGCACCCGCAGGTGCGCAACCGCCTGCATGAAATCGAGCGTATCGTCATTACCACCCATGAGTCGGCGATCCGCATCATCTCCAAGGTTGGCACCCTGGCCAATGCCGCTGACCGTGATCACTGCATCCAGTACATGACCGCCGTGCCGCTGATTTTCGGTAACCTGGTGGCCGAGCAGTACGAAGATGATTTCCATGCTGCGCACCCGATCATTGACCGTCTGCGCGAGAAGATGGAGATCGTCGAAGAGCCGCGATTCACCCGCGAGTACCTGGAGGCCGACAAGCGTTCGATCGCCAATGCCGTGCAGGTGTTCTTCAACGATGGTTCGAGTACCGAGCAGGTGGTGGTGGAGTACCCGATCGGCCATCGCCGGCGCCGGGCCGAGGGCATTCCGCTACTGGAAGAGAAGTTCAAGGCCAACCTGGCGACGCGGTTTACCGGGCAGCGTTCGGCGCAGATATTTGCCCTGTGCAAGGACCAGCAGGCGCTTGAAGCGACGGCAGTGCAGCGGTTTGTGGATTTGTTTGTGATCTGAGGGCCTCATCGCGGGGCAAGCCCGCTCCTACAGGGCCCCATAAAAAACCCCGCCAATTGGCGGGGTTTTTTTAACGCTAAGTCAGCTTAGGCTTGAACAACCGGGATCTTGGCGTTCGCAGCGGCTTCACGGAACTCGGCGATCTGGTCGAAGCTCAGGTAGCGGTAAACGTCGGCAGCCATGCTGTCGATGTTCTTCGCGTACTCCATGTACTCTTCGACGGTTGGCAGCTTGCCCAGGATCGAGGCAACAGCGGCCAGCTCGGCAGAGGCCAGGTAGACGTTGGCGCCATCACCCAGACGGTTCGGGAAGTTACGGGTCGAAGTCGACACTACGGTCGAGTTCGCCGCAACGCGTGCCTGGTTACCCATGCACAGCGAGCAGCCCGGCATTTCCATGCGCGCGCCAGCCTTGCCGTAGATGCCGTAGTAGCCTTCTTCGGTCAGCTGGTGAGCGTCCATCTTGGTGGGCGGCGACAGCCACAGACGGGTCGGGATCGAGCCTTTGACCTTGTCCAGCAGCTTGCCGGCAGCGCGGAAGTGACCGATGTTGGTCATGCACGAACCGATGAACACTTCGTCGATCTTCTCGCCCTGTACCGAGGACAGCAGACGGGCGTCGTCCGGGTCGTTCGGGGCGCAGAGCACAGGCTCTTTGACGTCGGCCAGGTCGATCTCGATGATCTCGGCGTATTCGGCGTCCTTGTCGGCAGCCAGCAGTTGCGGGTTGGCCAGCCAGGCTTCCATCGCTTGCGCGCGGCGTTCCATGGTGCGGGCATCGCCGTAGCCTTCGCTGATCATCCAGCGCAGCAGGGTGATGTTCGACTTCAGGTACTCGGCAACGGCTTTTTCTGGCAGCTTGATGGTGCAACCGGCAGCCGAACGTTCGGCCGAGGCGTCGGACAGTTCGAACGCTTGCTCGACGGTCAGCTCGTCCAGGCCTTCGATTTCCAGGATGCGGCCGGAGAAGGCGTTGATCTTGCCTTTCTTCTCGACGGTCAGCAGGCCTTTCTGGATGCCGTAGTAAGGGATGGCATGGACCAGGTCACGCAGGGTGATGCCTGGCTGCAGCTTGCCCTTGAAGCGCACCAGTACCGACTCCGGCATGTCCAGCGGCATGACGCCGGTGGCCGCGGCGAAGGCGACCAGGCCGGAACCTGCAGGGAACGAGATGCCGATCGGGAAGCGGGTGTGCGAGTCACCACCGGTACCGACGGTGTCCGGCAGCAGCATGCGGTTCAGCCAGCTGTGGATGATGCCGTCGCCTGGACGCAGGGACACGCCACCACGGGTGCGGATGAAATCCGGCAGGGTGTGGTGGGTGGTGACGTCGATCGGCTTTGGATAGGCCGCGGTGTGGCAGAACGACTGCATGACCAGGTCGGCGGAGAAGCCCAGGCACGCCAGGTCTTTCAGTTCGTCACGGGTCATCGGGCCAGTGGTGTCCTGGGAGCCGACGGTGGTCATCTTCGGTTCGCAGTAGGTGCCTGGACGCACGCCTTTGCCTTCCGGCAGGCCGCAGGCTTTACCGACCATCTTCTGTGCCAGGGTGTAGCCCTTGCCGGTGTCGACAGGTGCTTCAGGCAGCTTGAACAGGTCGGTTGGGCCCAGGCCCAGCTCGGCGCGGGCTTTCTCGGTCAGGCCACGGCCGACGATCAGCGGGATACGGCCGCCAGCGCGGACTTCGTCGAGCAGCACCGGGGTCTTCAGTTCGAAGGTGGTGATGACGTCTTCGGTGCCGTGCTTGCAGACTTTGCCAGCGTGCGGGTAGACGTCGATGACGTCGCCCATGTTCAGGTTCGACACGTCGAACTCGATCGGCAGGGCGCCGGCGTCTTCCATGGTGTTGTAGAAGATCGGGGCGATTTTCGAACCGAAGCAGAAGCCGCCAGCGCGTTTGTTCGGTACGTACGGGATGTCGTCGCCGAAGAACCACAGCACCGAGTTGGTGGCGGATTTACGCGAGGAACCGGTACCGACCACGTCACCGACGTAGGCAACCGGGAAGCCTTTGGCTTTGACTTCTTCGATCTGCTTGAGCGGGCCGATGGCGCCTTGTTGCTCAGGCACGATGCCGTCACGGGCCATTTTCAGCATGGCCAGGGCGTGCAGCGGGATGTCAGGGCGCGACCAGGCGTCCGGGGCAGGGGACAGGTCGTCGGTGTTGGTTTCGCCAGGGACCTTGAACACGGTCAGGCTGTACTTGTCAGCGATGGCTGGCTTGCTGGTGAACCACTCACCGGCGGCCCAGGATTCCAGCACGGCCTTGGCGTGGGCATTGCCCGCCTTGGCTTTTTCGGCGACGTCGTGGAAGGCATCGAACATCAGCAGGGTGTGCTTGAGCTGTTCGGCGGCCACAGGGGCCAGTTCGGCGTTGTCCAGCAGCTCGACCATGGTGGCGATGTTGTAGCCGCCCTGCATGGTGCCCAGCAGCTCAACGGCGCGCTTCTTGTCGATCAGCGGCGAGGTGGCTTCGCCTTTGGCGATGGCGGAAAGGAAACCGGCCTTGACGTAGGCGGCTTCGTCCACTCCTGGTGGAACGCGATTGGTGATCAGGTCGACGAGGACTGCTTCTTCGCCAGCAGGGGGATTCTTCAGCAGCTCGACCAGGCCTGCGGTTTGTTCGGCGTTAAGCGGCTGGGGCACGATACCCTGGGCGGCACGCTCTTCGATGTGTTTGCGGTAGGCTTCAAGCACAGTTATTACCCTCATCAGTGGTCCCAAATGGGTGTCCGGGACGCTCATCCAGAAATTCCGGCAGCCATGCGCAATACGGCTTCTTGGGCCGCGTAGCCAGGGTTGCAGGAAATCCTTACAGAAGCTGCTTTCAAAGTTTTACGCCTGTAGAACGGAGGCTGATGAGGGCTGGCGCGGGACATGCGCGAAGCGAATATCCCGGGCCAACGCCGTTCTACCGGATGAACTGTGCTCGTGACGCTTTGAAAACAGCTTCTAACGGACATTGCTGCCTTAAAAAGGCCGGATGATTCTACGGTAAAAAGTCGATAAAGGTAAGGCGCGCTGGATGACTTTAGCGGGTGACCCTCGTTAGACAAAGGGCTAACATGGCAGCCTGTTCCACCGCCAAGCTGTCGGTTTTTTCATGTCCAATCAGTCAATTAAAACGCCTTGCGTCGGCCTCTGTTCCACGGTTTACGGGGACTTGGTGTGCCGTGGCTGCAAGCGTTTTCACCATGAAGTGATCAACTGGAACGGCTACAACGAAGATGAGAAGCGTGCGGTGTGGCTGCGCCTGGAGCAATTGCTGGTGCAGGTCATGGTGGCCAAACTTGAAGTCTTTGATGCCACGCGCCTGCGCCAGCAACTGGAGCTGCGCAAGGTCCGCTTCGTAGCGCATCAGTCTGAATATTGCTGGGCTTATCAACTGATTGCCCGCGGCGCACGGGTGATCCGTGAGCTGGAGGCTTACGGCATGGTGCTGCTGCCGGAGTTTCGCGACTGGGAATTGCCCGAGCTGCGCGATGCCATTGATCGGGAATTCTTCCTGCTGTCGGAGGCCCATTACCAGCGCTATATCGCGCCAGGCTTTCTCAAGGATGCCTTGGGGTAGGTGGTCAAGCCTGCTCCTGTAGGAGCGGGCTTGACCCGCGATGAGGCCCTCAGCCCCTGGCCAGTTCCGTCAGCTGCACCTTCACATCCTCGGTCTTGAGCACCAGCACATCACACTCCAGCGCATCGAGCACCACTTCCGCGGTGTTGCCGATCAGCGCCCCGGAAATCCCGGTACGGGCCACGGTGCCAATCACCGTCACCGCCGCTTCGTACTTTTTCGCCGTATAGGGAATCAGCACATCCGCCGGCCCTTCGGCAACATGCAGGCGCTCATTGCTGATATCGAACTCGGCCTGGAACGCTGCGCATTCCTCGCGGTACTTGCGCTCGATGGTGTCTTTGAGCTGATACACCGGGTCTGCCGCTGACAGCATCGGCGACGGATGGGCGCTGATCACATGCAGCTCGCCCTTGGCCAGGCTTGCGATCGCGTAGCCATGGTCGATGATGCTGGTGTGCAGCAGGCGATGGGCCTCGTCGTGGTTGCCGACGTCGACTGCGGCAAGAATCACCCCGCCGGTCCACGGGCGCTCGCTCTTGACCATCAATACCGCGCACGGGCACTGGCGCAGCAGCTTCCAGTCGCTGGGGGTGAGCAGGGCGCGCTTGAGTGGGTTATCCGGGCGATGCTCCTTGATCACCAGCTCGCAGCCTTCGGCCTGCTGCACACTGACGATCGACTCGTGCAAGGTGTCGTGCCAGGCCTGCTCATGGGTTACGTTGTTGTAGCCGTCATCATGCAGCTGGCTGGCCAGCAGGCTGAGCAGGGCGCTGTGGTCGTGCTTCTTGTCGCACATCAGCAAGTGCAGGCGCGCGCCGGTGACCCCGGCGATCAGTTTGGCCCGGGTCAGCGCCCGGCTGTGAGCGTGATCGGGATCCAGTACCACCAGGATGCTGCGTACTTCTTGCATGAGCGTGAACTCCCTTCATAAATGGCGGCCAATGCCTGACTATAGTCGGCGCCAACTGCACCGGGCGTTGATATGTATCAAGCATAGTTCACTGGTGATCGGCGCTGCTGCCGGTATAATCGCCGGTCTTGCCGTTTGCCCTGCCTGTTTGTGAGCCTATGTCCCTTATCCCTGAAATCGAAGCCTTCCTTGGTTGCCGTACCCCTGATGCCTGGGTCCAGGCGGCGCTCGCCGACCAGGAAACCCTGCTGATCGATCACAAGAACTGCGAGTTCAAGGCCGCCAGCACCGCCCTGAGCCTGATGGCCAAGTACAACACGCACCTGGACCTGATCAACATGATGTCGCGCCTGGCCCGCGAAGAGCTGGTGCACCATGAGCAGGTACTGCGCCTGATGAAGCGGCGCAAGATCGCCCTGCGGCCGTTGTCGGCCGGGCGCTATGCCTCGGGCCTGCGCCGGGTGGTGCGCACCCACGAGCCGGTGAAGCTGGTCGACACCCTGGTGGTCGGCGCCTTTATCGAGGCGCGCAGTTGCGAGCGCTTTGCCGCCCTGGTGCCGCACCTGGATGAAGAGCTGGGCAAGTTCTATCACGGCCTGCTCAACAGCGAAGCGCGGCATTATCAGGGTTACCTCAAGCTTGCCCATCAGTACGGCGATGGCGCAGATATCGAGCGGGTGGTGGAGAAGGTCAGGGCGGTCGAGGCCGACCTGATCAGCAGCCCGGATGAAGAGTTCCGTTTTCATAGCGGCGTGCCGGTCTGATTAATCACTTCTTTTGAATGCCTGATCGCGGTGCGGCGACCCGACTTGCCCCGCGATTGCCTTCTATCGACAAAATAATAAGCTAGCTAATTAATGCCTTGACGTTAGCTGCCTAAGCAGTAACATTATGTAACTTACTGCCTAAGCAGGTATCTGTGTCCATGCAGCACTACACCCCGGAAAACTTCCAGAACTGCACCCTCGGCATGCTTCTGGGCCGCACCGCGCTGGTCAAGGACCGCATCATCGACAGCCACATGCAGCCTTACGGCGTGACTGCCGCGCAGTTCAAGGTGCTGATCATCGTCGCCCAATACGGCGTCGACACCCCGGCCGAGCTGTGCCGCTACCTGTCGGTTGACAGCGGTTCGATGACGCGCATGCTCGACCGCCTCGAACAGAAAGACCTGATCATCCGCCGCCGTTGCCCGGACGACCGTCGGCAGATTCGCCTGGGTCTGAGCGAAGAAGGCCAGAAGCTCGCCGACCTGCTGCCACAGATCGGCGCTGCGGCGATGAACGAGCTGGTCGGTGTGCTCGAGCCCAGTGAGCTGGCCACCCTCGAAGCGATCCTGAGCAAGGTGCTGCTGGCCGCCGGCGACACCCTGACGGCCATGCGCCTGGGCGCCAAGTAAGCGCCCATTTCACCCATTCACTCAGCCAAGGTATTAGCAATGGCCACTACTTCTTCTGCGCACGACACCACGCAGGACCTCAACAACCAGCGCAAGCGCAAGACCTGGCTGTTGGCCCTGGCGTTGCTGATCGTCGTCGCCGGCGCTGGCGTCTGGGCCTGGCACGAGCTTTACGGGCGCTGGAGCGAAGAGACCGACGATGCCTATGTCAACGGCAACGTAGTGGAGATCACCCCGCTGGTCACCGGCACTGTGGTCAGCATCGGCGCGGACGATGGCGACCTGGTCCACGAAGGCCAGATGCTGCTCGAATTCGACCCCAGCGACGCCGAGGTCGGCCTGCAGGCTGCCGAGGCCAAGCTGGCGCGTGCGGTGCGCCAGGTGCGTGGCCTGTACAGCAACGTCGATGGCAAGAAGGCCCAGGTGGCTTCGCGCCAGGCCGAGCTGAAAAAAGCGCAGGAGAACTTCAACCGGCGACAAACCCTGGCCGCCGGTGGGGCGATCTCCAAAGAAGAGCTGTCCCATGCCCGCGACGACCTGTCTTCGGCGCAAAGCGCCTTGAATGATGCAAAACAGCAGCTCAACACCACAGCGGCGCTGGTCGATGACACCGTAGTGTCGTCGCACCCCGAGGTGATGGCCGCGGCCGCCGAGCTGCGCCAGGCCTACCTCAACAACGCCCGCACCACCCTGGTGGCGCCGGTCACCGGCTACGTTGCCAAGCGCACCGTGCAGCTTGGCCAGCGCCTGCAACCGGGCACTGCGACCATGGCGGTGATCCCCCTCGACCAGCTGTGGATCGACGCCAACTTCAAGGAAACCCAACTGCGCAACATGCGCATCGGCCAGCCGGTCGACATCGTTGCCGACCTGTACGGCAGCGACGTCAAGTACAGCGGCACCATCGACAGCCTCGGCGCCGGCACTGGCAGCGCCTTTGCCCTGTTGCCGGCGCAGAACGCCACCGGCAACTGGATCAAGATCGTCCAGCGGGTGCCGGTGCGTATTCATATCAATGCCGAGCAACTGGCCAAGCATCCGCTGCGGATCGGCCTGTCGACCCAGGTCGAGGTCGATCTGCATGACCAGAGCGGCCCGGTGCTGGCCCAGCAGCCGCCGCAGAAGGCCTCGTTCGCCACCCAGGTGTACGACCGTCAACTGGTCGAGGCTGATCGCCTGATCACCAGGCTGATCCATGACAACAGTGCCGGTTCCAGCAAGACGGCGCAGCGATGAGCGCCAATCAGGCTTCCTTTACCCCGCCAAGCCTGTTGCTGACCACCATCGGCCTGTCACTGGCGACCTTCATGCAGGTGCTCGACACCACCATCGCCAACGTGGCATTGCCGACTATTTCCGGCAACCTCGGCGTCAGTTCGGAGCAGGGCACCTGGGTCATTACCTCGTTTGCGGTGAGCAACGCCATTGCCTTGCCGCTGACCGGCTGGCTGAGCCGGCGCTTCGGTGAGGTCAAGCTGTTCATCTGGGCCACGCTGCTGTTCGTGCTGGCTTCGTTCCTTTGCGGCATTGCCCAGTCGATGCCCGAGCTGGTCGGCTTTCGCGTGCTTCAGGGCATCGTTGCCGGGCCGCTGTATCCGATGACCCAGACCCTGCTGATCGCAGTCTATCCGCCGGCCAAGCGCGGCATGGCCCTGGCGTTACTGGCCATGGTCACGGTGGTGGCGCCGATTGCCGGGCCGATTCTCGGCGGCTGGATCACCGACAGCTACAGCTGGCCGTGGATCTTCTTCATCAATGTGCCGATCGGCCTGTTCGCCGCCGCCGTGGTGCGCCAGCAGATGCGCACGCGCCCGGTCAGCACCAGCCGCCAGCCGATGGACTACATTGGCCTGCTGAGCCTGATCATCGGCGTCGGCGCCTTGCAGATCGTGCTCGACAAGGGCAATGACCTGGATTGGTTCGAGTCGAATTTCATCGTCATCGGCAGCCTGATCTCGGTGGTGTTCCTGGCGGTGTTCATCATCTGGGAGCTGACCGACAAGCACCCGGTGGTCAACTTGCGCCTGTTTGTGCACCGCAACTTTCGCATCGGCACCATCGTGTTGGTCGGCGGCTATGCCGGCTTCTTCGGCATCAACCTGATCCTGCCGCAGTGGCTGCAGACGCAGATGGGCTACACCGCCACCTGGGCAGGCCTGGCGGTGGCGCCGATCGGCCTGTTGCCGGTGCTGATGTCGCCGTTTGTCGGCAAGTACGCGCACAAGTTTGACCTGCGGGTGCTGGCGGGGCTGGCGTTCCTGGCGATTGGCGCCAGTTGCTTCATGCGTGCCGGCTTTACCAACGAAGTCGACTTCCAGCACATCGCCCTGGTGCAATTGTTCATGGGGATCGGCGTGGCGCTGTTCTTCATGCCGACCTTGAGCATCCTGCTCTCCGACCTGCCGCCGCACCAGATCGCCGACGGCTCGGGGCTGGCGACCTTCCTGCGGACCCTGGGCGGCAGTTTTGCCGCGTCGCTGACCACCTGGATCTGGATTCGCCGGGCAGACCAGCACCATGCCTACCTGAGCGAGAGCATCAGCAACTACGAGCCTGCGACCCGCGAGGCGTTGAACCAGCTGGGCGGGGCGAGCGGGCAGTCGTATGCGCAGCTGGAGCGGATGCTCAGCAGTCAGGCGTACATGATGTCGACGGTGGATTACTTCACCCTGATGGGCTGGATTTTCGCAGGCTTGATATTGCTGGTGTGGCTGGCCAAGCCGCCGTTTGCAGCCAAGGCCGGGCCGGCGTCGGCGGGGCACTGATAATCGCGGGGCAAGCCCGCTCCTACCAGGAATGTAGGAGCGGGCTTGCCCCGCGATCAGTCTTCAGGGAAAAGCAAAAGGCTGCAGTTGAAACCCTTGCTCGTCCACCTCCAGCGCCCAGCCTTGGCGGTCCCAATCGCCCAGCACGATACGCCGCGCCGGTTGATCGCCGACCACCAGCTTGTGAATCGCCGGCCGATGGGTGTGGCCATGCACCAGGGTGCGCACACCGTATTGCTGCATGATCCGCGGCACTTCCTCGGCGGTCACGTCGACAATGTCGTTGGCCTTCATCCGCGTCTGTGCCCGGCTTTCGCTACGCAGCTTGCGTGCAAGCTTCTGCCGGGTGCTCAGCGGCAGATGCCGAAGAATCCACAGGCTCAACGGGTTGCGCAGGTAACGGCGCATCTTCATGTAGGCCAGGTCGCGGGTGCACAGGCTGTCGCCGTGCATCAGCAACACCGGCTCGCCGCCCATCTCGACCACGCTCGGGTCGGCCAGCAGGGTGCAGCCAGCGGCCTTGCAAAAGGCCTGGCCGAGCAGGAAGTCGCGGTTGCCGTGCATCACAAAGACCTGCGTGCCGCTGTCGCTCAAGGCGCGCAGGGCCTGGCAGATCGAGGTCTGGAAGGGCGTCATGGCGTCGTCGCCGATCCATGCCTCGAAAAAATCGCCAAGGATGTACAGCGCCTCGGCGTGCCGCGCACGACCGTCGAGCAGATCAACAAACGCCCGGGTAATGTCCGGGCGTTCTTCTTGCAGGTGCAGATCAGAGATCAGCAGTATCACTCAATGATCTCGGCTTTCTCGATGATCACGTCGTCCTTCGGCACGTCCTGGTGACCGGACTTGGAACCGGTGGCGACTTTCTCGATGGCGTCGACAACCTCGGTACCTTCGGTCACTTTGCCGAATACCGCGTAACCCCAGCCCTGCACGTTCTTGCCGCTGTGGTTGAGGAAGTCGTTGTTCGAGGCGTTGATGAAGAACTGCGCCGAGGCCGAATGCGGCTCCATGGTGCGAGCCATGGCGATGGTGTACTTGTCGTTCTTCAGGCCGTTGTCAGCTTCGTTCTGGATGCTGGCACGCTTGTCACGCTTCTCGTTCATGCCTGGCTCAAAACCGCCGCCCTGGATCATGAAACCCTTGATCACACGGTGGAATACGGTGTTGCTGTAGTGGCCAGCGTTAACGTATTCGATGAAGTTGGCCACGGTGATCGGGGCTTTCTCGGCGTTCAGCTCGATGACGATGTCACCGTGGTTGGTAGTCAGTTTGACTTTGGACATGCTTGAAACTCGCTCTGTTCGGGGGTTTTGCGGTGGTGTAGCTTCAAGCTTCAAGTGGCAAGCTGCAAGAAAAAGCGCACGGCGTTCGTCTTGGAGCGTGTTGCTTGTAGCTTGAAGCTGCTATTTGACCTGTCGGCAGCTCGACCGCTTCGGCTATGATAAGCGCTTTGATTCAGTCGGCCTACCCAGGCCGTGCACCCCGTATTCAAGGATCCTATGAGCAAGCCCACTGCCGACACCGCTCCCAACGCCGCTGCCAAAGGCGCTCCCGCCATCCCTGCGAACTTCCTGCGTCCGATCGTGCAGGCAGACCTGGACTCGGGCAAGCACAGCAGCATCGTCACCCGTTTCCCGCCAGAGCCCAACGGTTACCTGCACATCGGCCATGCCAAGTCGATCTGCGTGAACTTCGGCCTGGCCCAGGAATTCGGTGGGGCCTGTCACCTGCGTTTCGATGACACCAACCCGGCCAAAGAGGACCAGGAGTACATCGACGCGATCCAGAGCGACATCAAGTGGCTGGGCTTCGAGTGGACCGGCCCGGTGCGCTACGCTTCGCAATATTTCGACCAGTTGCACGACTGGGCGGTCGAGCTGATCAAGGCCGGCAAGGCCTACGTCTGCGACCTGACCCCGGAGCAGGCCAAGGAATACCGTGGCAACCTGACCACCCCTGGCCAGAACAGCCCGTTCCGCGAGCGCTCGGTTGCAGACAACCTCGACCTGTTCGCGCGCATGAAAGCCGGTGAGTTCAAGGATGGCGAGCGCGTGCTGCGGGCCAAGATCGACATGGCCTCGCCGAACATGAACCTGCGCGACCCGATCCTCTACCGCATTCGTCATGCCCATCACCACCAGACCGGTGATGCCTGGTGCATCTACCCCAACTACGACTTCACCCACGGTCAGTCGGATGCCATCGAAGGCATCACCCACTCGATCTGCACCCTCGAGTTCGAAGGCCATCGCCCGCTCTACGAGTGGTTCCTCGACAACCTGCCGGTGCCGGCCAAGCCGCGCCAGTACGAGTTCAGCCGCCTGAACCTGAACTACACCATCACCAGCAAGCGCAAGCTCAAGCAACTGGTCGATGAGCAGCACGTCAACGGCTGGGACGACCCGCGCATGTCGACCCTGTCGGGTTTCCGCCGTCGCGGCTACACCCCGGCGTCGATCCGCAACTTCTGCGAAATGGTCGGTACCAACCGCTCCGACGGCGTGGTCGACATGTCGATGCTCGAATTCAGCATCCGTGACGACCTTGACCGCACCGCGCCACGCGCCATGTGCGTGCTGCGCCCGCTGAAAGTGGTCATTACCAATTACCCGGAAGGCCAGGTCGAGAACCTCGAACTGCCGCGCCACCCCAAAGAAGACATGGGCGTGCGCGCACTGCCATTCGCCCGCGAAATCTACATCGACCGCGACGACTTCATGGAAGAGCCGCCCAAGGGCTACAAGCGCCTGGAGCCGGCCGGTGAAGTGCGCCTGCGCGGCAGCTACGTGATCCGCGCCGACGAGGCGATCAAGGACGCTGACGGCAACATCGTCGAGCTGCGCTGCTCGTACGACCCCGACACCCTGGGCAAAAACCCTGAAGGCCGCAAGGTCAAGGGCGTGATCCACTGGGTGCCGGCCGCGGCCAGCGTCGAATGCGAAGTACGCCTGTACGACCGCCTGTTCCGCTCGGCCAACCCCGAGAAGACCGAAGATGGCGGCAACTTCCTTGACAACATCAATCCTGATTCGCTGCAGGTGCTGACGGGTTGTCGTGCGGAACCTTCCCTGGGCCAGGCCCAGCCAGAAGACCGCTTCCAGTTCGAGCGCGAAGGCTATTTCTGCGCCGACCTGAAAGACTCCCAGCCGGGTCGCCCGGTGTTCAACCGCACCGTGACCCTGCGCGATTCGTGGGGCAGCTAAGGAACTCTCGTGCTTACCATCTACAACACGCTCAGCAAGACCAAGGAAGTCTTCAAACCGCTTGAAGGCAACAAGGTGCGGATGTACGTCTGCGGCATGACCGTCTACGACTTCTGCCACCTGGGCCACGGGCGCAGCATGGTCGCCTTCGACCTGGTGACCCGCTGGCTGCGTTACAGCGGCTACGACCTGACCTATGTGCGCAACATTACCGACATCGATGACAAGATCATCAACCGGGCCAACGAAAACGGCGAAAGCTTCGACGCCCTGACCGCCCGCATGATCGACGCGATGCACGAAGACGAGCGCCGCCTGAACATCCTGCCGCCGGACCAGGAGCCGCGTGCCACCGACCATATCGCCGGCATGCACGCGATGATCCAGACCCTGATCGACAAGGGCTATGCCTACGCGCCGGGCAACGGCGACGTGTACTACCGGGTCGGCAAGTTCGTCGGCTACGGCAAGCTGTCGCGCAAGAAGATCGAAGACCTGCGCATCGGCGCCCGCATCGAGGTCGACGAAGCCAAGCAGGACCCGCTCGACTTCGTCCTCTGGAAGGGCGTCAAGCCCGGCGAGCCGAGCTGGGAATCGCCCTGGGGCGCGGGTCGTCCGGGCTGGCACATCGAGTGCTCGGTGATGTCCACCTGCTGCCTGGGCGAGAGCTTCGACATTCACGGTGGTGGCAACGACCTGGAGTTCCCGCACCACGAGAACGAAATCGCCCAGAGCGAGGCCGCCACCGGCAAGCAGTACGCCAATTCGTGGATGCACTGCGGCATGATTCGCATCAATGGCGAGAAGATGTCCAAGTCCTTGAACAACTTCTTCACCATTCGCGACGTGCTCGACAAGTATCACCCGGAGGTGGTGCGCTACCTGCTGGTGTCGAGCCACTACCGCAGCTCGATCAACTACTCCGAAGACAGCCTGCGCGAGTCCAAGGGTGCCCTCGAGCGCTTCTACCACGCCCTGCGCGGCTTGCCACGGGTGGCGGCTGCAGGTGGCGAGGAGTACGTCGAGCGCTTCACCGCGGCGATGAACGACGACTTCGGCACCCCTGAAGCCTGCGCCGTGCTGTTCGACCTGGTGCGCGAGATCAATCGCCTGCGCGAGAACGATCCACAGGCCGCTGCCGGCCTGGCCGGTCGCCTGCGCGAACTGGGTGATCTGCTCGGTGTGCTGCAACTGGACGCCGATGACTTCCTGCGTGCCGGCGCCGAAGGCAAGGTCGATGCTGCCGAGGTTGAAGCCTTGATCCAGGCGCGCCTGCAAGCGCGTGCCGACAAGAACTGGGCCGAATCCGACCGCATCCGCGACCAGCTGACCGCCATGGGCGTGGTGCTGGAAGACGGCAAGGGCGGCACGACCTGGCGCTTGGCTGACTAAGTAATCGCGGGTCAAGCCCGCTCCCACAGAAGACTGCAATCCTCTGTGGGAGCGGGCTTGCCCCGCGATGAGGCCCTAACTGACTACACCCGTCCTGCAGTGCAACACCAGTTTCGCCCCACCCAGCTCACTCTCGCCGACCTCCAGTTCAAAGCCATGCAGGTCAACGATCGCCGCCACAATCGACAGGCCCAGCCCGAACCCCGGGTGACGCTGGCCTTCCTCACTGCGATAAAAGCGCTTCAACACCGCCCCACGCTCGTCCACGGGAATCCCCGGGCCGCTGTCGTGCACCTCGATATGCAGGCCCTTGGCATCGCTCAACGCGCGCATCAGTACCTGGCCCTGGGCCGGGGTGAACTTGATCGCGTTGCCGACCAGGTTGGCCAGCGCCTCGAACAGCAACTCGCGATCACCGTGCAGCGCCGGCAATTGCTCGGGCATTTCCAGCGTTAGTCCAATCTCGCCGTCTTCGGCCAGCGGCAGGTAGAAGTCGTGCAGCTCCTGCAGCAGCCCGTGCGGGTCAAGCTCGACAAACCCGGCGCGGCGCTGGCGGTCTTCCAGCTCGCTGATGCGCAGCAACCCGCGAAAGCGCGCCATCAGCGTGTCGGTTTCGCCAATCGCCTGTTCCAGTGCTTCGGCCTGCGGCGAATCATCGCCGGCCTGCTGGCGGATGCGGTAGAGCTGGGCGCGCAGGCGGGTCAGCGGGGTGCGCAGGTCGTGGGCGATGTTGTCACAGACGCCTTTGACTTCATGCATCAGGCGCTCGATGCGGTCGAGCATGGCGTTGACGATGGCCGCCAGCATGTCCAGCTCGTCGCGCCGCGACGACAACGGCAGGCGCCGGGTCAGGTCGCCGGAAACAATCTGCTCGGCGCTGGCCTGGATCGCGCGGATACGCTTGAGCGGCCTGCGCCGCAGCAGGTACCAGCCGGCGATGCCGGGAATGATGGTCAGCGACAGGCCCCAGAGCAGGGCGTGGAGGATGATCCGGGTGACCACGAACAGCGAGCCGTTGTCGCGCACCAGCACCAGCCAGCGGCCATCGCGGACCTTGATCGCCACTGCATCGCAGCTGTCACGGGGCAGGTGCGGGTCGTCGGCGTCCAGGCAGCGGCTCAGTTCGTGGATCTTGCCGTCCAGGCCGAGTTCGGGCGGGATCTGGCGAACCTGCCCGCCGAGCGCATTGAACTGCGCGTCGAACAGCCCATAGGCATCAAAACTGCGCTCTTCGAAGGCCTGGCTGGCAATCAGCGCATCATCGAGCTGCTTGCCGCTCATGTGCGCGAACAGGTGCTGGCGCTGCAGCAGGGAGTGGCGGGTGAGCTTGTTCAGGTAGCCTGATACCTCGAAGTACAGCACCCCCATGAGGATGCTGCTCCAGGCCACGAACAGAAAGCTGTACAGCGCCAGCAGGCGGCTGGTGGACGAGCTCCAGCCCTTAGACGGGTTCGGCAATGGCATAGCCCGAGCCCCGCACGGTGCGAATCAGCGGTGTCTGGCCGGCGGCGTCGATCTTCTTGCGCAAGCGTCCGATGTGTACGTCGATCAGGTTGGTGCCCGGGTCGAAGTGATAGCCCCAGACTTCCTCGAAAATCATCATCCGGGTAATCACCTGGCCAGCGTGACGCATGAGAAATTCCAGCAGCTTGTACTCGGTGGGCAGCAGGTTGAGGGTCTGCTCGCCGCGCTTGGCCTCGTGGCTGATCAAATCCAGCTCAAGGTCGGCAACCTGCAGGCGGGTCTGCGCCAGCGGCACGCTGTTGCGGCGCAACAGCACCTCGACGCGGGCGGCCATTTCATCGGAGGCGAACGGCTTGGTCAGGTAGTCATCACCGCCGGCGCGCAGGCCACGGACCCGTTCGTCGACATCCGAAAGGGCGCTGATCATCAGGATCGGCGTGGCGATCTTCAGGGTGCGCAGGGTGGTGACGATGGTCAGGCCGTCGACTTCCGGCAGCATCCGGTCCAGGGTGATCAGGTCGTAGCCACCGGCAATCGCCTTGGCCAGGCCTTCACGGCCGTTGTCGGCCCAATCCACTTCCAGGCCATGGCTGGAAAGTTCGGCGACGATCTCCTGGGCGGTGACAGCGTCGTCTTCGATAGTCAGTACGCGGGGCATGCTTTTACCTGGGCGGCGGGTAGAGACTTGATTGTGCCAAAGAATAGGCGGTGCCCGGGTTAAAGAAAAATTCATCTAGGGGGGAGAGCATCGCGGGTCAAGTCGGATCGCCGCACCGCCGCTCCCACAGGATTTGCGATCACCTGTGGGAGCGGGCTTGACCCGCGATCCGCTTTGGCCCGCGATGGCGGTTCAGCGCATCAGGCGACCTTGACGATCCAGCCCGCCGGGCCTTCGATGTCGCCGCTCTGGATACCGGTCAGCTCGTTGTAGAGCTTCTGGGTAACCGGGCCAACCTCGGTTTCGCTGTAGAACACGTGCAGCTTGTCGCCATACTGGATGCCGCCGATCGGGGTGATCACCGCAGCGGTGCCGCAAGCGCCGGCTTCGACGAAGCGGTCCAGGTTGTTGATCAGCACGTCGCCTTCGATGACCTTCAGGCCCAGGCGCGATTGCGCCAGCTCCATCAGCGACAGGCGGGTGATGCCCGGCAGCACGGAGGCCGACTTCGGCGTGATGAACTCGTTGTTGGCGGTGATGCCGAAGAAGTTGGCCGAGCCGACTTCCTCGATCTTGGTGTGGGTCAGCGGGTCAAGGTAGATGCAGTCGGCAAAGCCGGCTTGCTTGGCCTTGTAGCCCGGTTGCAGGCTGGCCGCGTAGTTGCCGCCGACCTTGGCAGCGCCGGTGCCTTGTGGCGCGGCGCGGTCGTAGTCGGAAATCAGGAACTTGTGCGGGGTCATGCCGCCCTTGAAGTACGAGCCGACCGGGATGGCGAAGATCGAGAAGATGAACTCCGGCGCGGTCCGCACGCCGATGTTGTCGCCCACGCCGATGACGAACGGACGCAGGTACAGCGCACCTTTGCCATACGGCGGAATGAAACGCTCGTTGGCCTTGACCACTTGCTTGCAGGCGTCGATGAACTGTTCGGTCGGCACCTGCGGCATCAGCAGGCGGTCGCAGCTGCGCTGCATGCGCAGGGCGTTCTGGTCCGGGCGGAACAGGTTGATCGAGCCGTCCTTGCAGCGGTAGGCCTTCATCCCCTCGAAGCATTGCTGGCCATAATGCAGCGCGGTCGAGCCTTCGCTGATGTGCAGCTGGTTGTCTTCGGTCAGGGTGCCCTTGTCCCACTCGCCGTTACGGAAATAGGACAGGTAGCGCTTGTCGGTCTTGATGTAGTCGAAGCCCAGCTTGTCCCAGTTAATGCTTTCGTTACTCATGGCACCCTCGATTCGGTTGCAGATGCCTGCTCAGGCAGGCGGTTCTTATTGCGCACTCGGCCACGATAATACATCCCGTGCAGATCGGGAACGCCCAGTCATAGATTGGACCTTGGTCGCAGTGAAAATCTTCAGCCACCGAGCTGGCGCAGCAGTGCCAGACGCATGCCGAAGCCGATCAACAGGGTGCCGAACACGCGGTTCTGCAGTTTCTGCTTCCAGGGGCTGGCGGCCAGCCAGCGCCCCAGGCGATCGCCACTCAGGGCATAGAGCCCGTCAAAACCCAGGCCGACCACCACCAGCACCGTGCCGAGCACGGCAAACTGCTGGCCGACCGCAGCGCCGTGCGGGTCGATGAACTGCGGCAACAGTACCGAGCAGAACAGCAGCGCCTTGGGGTTGAGCAGGTTGGTCAACAGGCCCTGGCGCAATGCCGCCTGCCAGTGCCCGCGCTGCTGGACCCCGCTGTGACGCGGCGGCAGCGGCGCAACCGGGGCGCAGAGCAATTGCCAGCCGAGCCAGGCCAGGTAAATACCGCCGGCAATGCTCAGCAGGTCAAACGCCCAGGGGTGGCTGCGTAGCAGGGCGGCCAGGCCCAATGCCGCCAGGCTTACGTGCGCCGCGCGGGCCAGGGCCAGGCCCAAGGCGGTCACCAGGGCCTGGCGCTTGCCCTGGCTGGCGCCGGTATTAAGCAGCAGGAACATGTCCGGGCCGGGCACCAGGTAGACCACCAGCAAGGCGGCGCAAAACAGGCTGTATTGAGACATGACGGGCTCCTGCGCAAATAACGGGACGAGAAAATTCTAAGCGCGAAAGGCCTGGCAGGTGCTTGCGATTGTTGCGTGTTTGCCCAGGTGTATTGCTATAAACTGCCACGATCTACCGCTCAGAATTAAGATCATGCCAAAACCCACCCTCGACGCTTTTGATCGCAAGATTCTCGAAGCTTTGCAGCGCAATGCCCGCCTGAGCAATGTCGAGCTGGCTGAAGCCATTGGCCTGTCGCCGTCGCCGTGCCTGCGCCGGGTGCGTCTGCTGGAAGAGGCGGGGCTGATCAAGGGCTACGCCGCGCAACTGGACCGCGATGAAGTCGGCCTGGGCCTGACCGTGTTCGTCGGGGTCAAGGTCGAGCGCCACCACGAGCCAGCCGCCCAGGCCTTTCAGCAGGCGGTGCTGGCGCTACCGCAGGTAATTGCCGCGCACCTGGTGTCCGGCGAGTCGGACTTCCTTTTGCAAGTGGTGGTGCCGGACCTGCGCAGCTACGAGCGCTTTCTCATCGACACCTTGCTCAAATTGCCCGGCGTCAGCGATATCCGCAGCAACTTCGCCATCCAGACCGTCAAGGCGCACGGGCCGTTGCCGCTGGATCACCTGGGCCTGGCCGAGGAAAACAAGCGTTGACCGCTGCCTGGCCCGGGCGCATTATCGAGCTATGAAGATTTGCCTGCTGACCTCGTCGCGTACCACTACCACCGCCATACGCGGGGCGGGTACGGCTGCATAACCTTAGGCAGCAGGTAATCCAAGGCCCCGCCAGCAATGGACGGGGCCTTGTCTTTTCTCCGTCCGGGCTGGCCAATCACACGGAGATGAAGATGCAAGCAAAACGCGCACTGCTGGTCCTGGATATGCAAGTGGGTTTGTTCCACGGCCCCGAACAACCCTGGCAGGGTGAGCAGGTGCTCAACCGGATCAACAGCCTGATCGGCGCTGCGCATAACGCCCAGGCAGCGGTTTTTGCGGTTCGCCACACCGGGCCCGAAGGTTCGCCGATTGCCGCCGGCAGCCCCGCGTGGCAGTTGTTGCCGGCCCTGGCGATTGATCCCGCACGCGACACGGTCTTCGATAAAACCCGGCCCAGTGCCTTCTTTGCTACCACGCTGGCCGATCAACTGCGTGAAGCCGCTATCGATGAACTGGTCATCGTCGGCCTCAAGACCCAGTACTGCGTCGACACCAACTGCCGGGTTGCCCGCGAGCTTGGCTTCAACGTCGTACTGGTCAGTGATGCCCACACCTGCATGGACACCCCAGGCTTGCCCGCCGAGGCGATCATCGCCCACCACAACCTGACCCTGGGCGGCGCCTTTGCCCGCCTGCAATCAAGCGCGGATGTGCAGTTCTGAGCCCTCGCCCAGTTGCAGGTAGCCGTCCAGCTCTAGTTGCTGCATGAACACCCGGTCGTGGGACGCAACCAGCAAGGTCCCACGATACTGGCGCAGCATCGCTTCAAGGGCAGCGAGGGAGGGCAGGTCGAGGTGGTTGCTCGGCTCGTCAAGCAACAGCAGGCCCACCGGGGTGTCGCGGTACAGCACCCCGGCCAGGGTTGCCTTGAGCCGTTCGCCGCCGCTGAGCACGCCGCTGGGCAAACTGATGCGCTCGGCGCCCAGGCCCAGTTGCGCCAGGCGCGTACGCAGCAGGCTTTCATCCGGGTTGGCGCTGGCGCTGCGCAGGTAATCGAGCACCGATTGCCCGGCGGGCAGCAGGCTGCAGTGCTGGTCGAGCAAGGCGACTTCGCTGCGTACTTCACACGTCCCCGCGGCCGGCGCCAATTGCCCGGCCAGTACCTTGAGCAAGGTGGATTTACCGCTGCCATTGGCGCCGACCAGGCCCAGGCGTTCGCCGCTATACAGGCTGAGATCGACCAGGCCTTGGTGGGCGAAGGGTAATTGCAGGTCTTGAAATACGACTACCTGACTGCCGCTCGGTTGTAGCGGCGCGGGCGCATGGATCACGATCGGGCTGGCAGATTCAACCTGCTGCGCCGCATCGCGCACCTGTGCGTTAAGCGCCTGGCGCGCCGCCTGATGATCACGCTGCTGCTTGCCGGCAGTGGTTTCGCTGCGTTGCTGCTGGCGGTCGAGAAGGATCTTCGCCTGGTTGGCCGAACGCGCAGCCTTGCTGGCGCGTGACTGCTGGCGCTGCAGGCGCTCGCGCTGTTGCTGCAGCTCGCGGGCCTGGCGCTGGCGTTCGAGCTTGAGGCGTTCCAGGGTGCGTTCGGCCTGCTCGGTCTGCGCGCTTTTGCACTGGGCGTAGACGCTGTAATTGCCGCCGTAGCTGCTCAGGCCCAGGGGCGAGAGTTCGACGATGCGCTCCATGCGCTCAAGCAGCGCGCGGTCATGACTGATCACCAGCAGGCCCTTGTTCCAGCCCTCGAGCAGGGTCATCAGCGCCTCCCGGCTGGTGGCGTCCAGATGGTTGCTGGGTTCGTCGAGAATCAGGTAATCGGCATCACTGACAAAGGCCCCGAGCAGCGCCACGCGTATCGCCTGGCCGCCGCTCAGCGCCGCTGCACAGTGCGCCCAGTTCAGTTGCCCCAGGCCATGCAGATCAAGCTGCGCCTGCAGGCGTTCGCGAATGTCCCAGCGCTCGCCGACGCAATCGAAGTCCGCGTCTTGGGTGCTGCCGGCCTCGATGCGCAGCAAGGCATCGATCACCTCGCGCAGCTGGGCCAGGTCCGCCACCGTGGCATCGGCATCGGCCAGATGCTGACCCACATAGTGCACCCGGCCACGACGCAAACAGCGGCCTTCGCTGGGCGGCAAGCGCCCGGCCAAAACCTGCGCCAGCAACGACTTGCCCACGCCATTGCGACCGACCAGGCCGGTGCGGCGCTGGTCGAAGGTCTCGACAAGATCGGAAAACAAAAGCCGGCCATCCGGCAAGGCCAGGGTGACGCTGTCCAGCGTCAGGATCGACGTATTCGTCATGCAAAACTCCAAGAAATGCCCGCGACGTCCCCCGCAAAGGGGCTGAAGACTGGCCGTCGCAAAGACGGCGGCATTAATGGCGCATTGGACGAATACCTCGGGGAGATGGGGGAGGGGACAGCTTAGGGCGCAGAGCGGTGCGGGTAAAGAGCCATTTAGTCCAGGTGGTCAAACCTGCGACGCCTGAAGAATAAACTGGAGCCGGAACCTGAGATGAGCAATGACACCAGCCAGATGTCCAGTCCGTACCAGTATGTGTCAGGGAATGCGAACAGACCATAAGTGCCGCCCGCCCAAAGCGAAATCCCCAGCCACTTTCTGATCGGGTAAGGTTTCAGGCAGTGGTCCACCACGGACATCAGGATCATTGCGAAGCACATATGTGTAATTGCAGACATGGCTTACACCCTGCTCAGGCCCAGCGTTCGGGATTGAATCGGTGGCGCCTGAAGAACAACTCCAGCCCACCGACAACGGCAAAGAGTGAAACGAGGTGCAAGTCAAAGCCAAGCCAATGGCTTTCGGTCAGCGTTAACCTGCCAAGCAAGCCGCCACCCAGGAAGGTAAGACCGAGCCATTTTCGTGGCCTGTAGGGCTTGATCAGACGGTCTATGAGGATGAAAAACGCCAGGACGAGGAAGAATTGATTGGACTCTGACATGGTCTTTTTTAACCTTGACTCTCGCAGATGGCGACGTCGGCAAAAGACCCGCCTAGAAGATATTCATTCATTCGTCGGGTTGAAACTTGCGGCGTCCCTTAACCAGAGTCATGCCCGCGAACAATACGAACAAAGGGAACAGTTTCAGATTCAACTCATGCCAATAGAGGCCGCCGGGTACAAATTGCAACGCAACGGCGGCTGTCATCAGCGCCAGGCCCAGCCATTTGCGGAGTAAATAGGGTTTCAGGCAATGATCCATAAATGCAGTCAGGATCAGTGCGTAGCACAGCTGGGTAGCGTCAGACATGGGCAGCACTCAAGCGTCCTCATCGAATCGGTTGCGCCTGAAGAACAACGCCAGGCCACCAAGAATTGCAAAAAGTGCAATCAGGTGCAGGTCAATGTGTCCCCTGCGAGGTAGTAGGAGTGGCCCCAAGTTAGAGAGGGGCAGCTAAGAAGCGGGTCAGCCATGTTCGAGATACTTGCGTCGTGTCATGAACAGCGCACCGCCGGCCCCTGTGATGCAGATGGCGATGAATTCGATATCCAATGAACCTACCCGGGCTGGAAGCAGGTAGCTAGCAATCATGCCGACGCCAAACAATACGACGCCACAACGTTTTCTTAGCCGATAAGGCTTGATGAGGAAATACAGGAGGTAAAACACAACCAGAAGGATGGTGTATTGAAGATACTCACTCATTCGTCAGGTTGAAACTTGCGACGTCCGATGATCAGCGTCGTACCTGCGCAGAATACGAGTATTGGCACTAGGAACAACCCTAGCCATTTACGAATCAGGTAGGGCTTCAGGCAGTGATCCAGAAAGGCGATGATGATCAACGCGTAACATAGCTGGGTAACTTCAGACATGATGTGTGCTCTGCTCAGTCATCGTCTTCGTGGCGGTTGCGTCTGAAGAACAACTCAAGTCCTCCGACAATTGCAAAAAGCGAAACCAGATACAGATCAAAGCCGCCCCAGTAACTTTTTTCGCTCAGCGTGACTCTACCCAGCAGGCCGCCCATCAAGAATATCAAGCTTAGCCATTTTCGTAATTTCGAGGGTTTGAGCAGGCGCTCAATCAGTGCGAAGAATACGAAGGCGATAAAAAATTGACCGAATTCCGTCATGTGTTTTCAGCCTTGATTCTTGATGATCGTCGAAACGCTTGACTGCTGAGTGCCGATGCCGCCGCTGACAAGTGCCTGGATAATGACGATTACGTCACCCGCGTGGTGAGTGGGGAGTCTGCGCTTGGCCAAGTAAGTTGTTATCGCTGTAACGGCTGTTCCGACGATTGCCTTTGTAAGCAGGCCGACAGGCCCCCCTGCAGCGCTGCCGACAACACCGGAAGTATAAATTCTCTGGTCATTCAGCTTGTCTGCTTGACGCCGATTAAGCGGTTGGGAAACAGCGACTCTCATCTCACAAACACGATTACCGGCCTGCATTCTATCGTAGAGCGCCACCAGCATTGTGTTGACCTGATAGTGCGCCCCCTTCGCCTCGCTGATATGCAACTCGCGCAGCTTCGCGCGATCTTCCGGCAGGACCACAATTTGCGAGACGTGGAAAACAATGCCGAAGTTGCCGGCGTACTCATAGGTTTTTTCGATCTGCACAACAACCTTCCCTGTGTAATACAGACGCGCCAGGCGCACCTCATCGACGTGCAGGGAAAGATGCCCAAATCAATTTCGGGCGTATGTCGTACTACTCCGGTATCAAGGTAGGACCGATCCCAAATTAGCGATCAGCCCCAGGAAACGCTCAGCCAACCGGCGCAAACCGACGACGTTTGAGGAACAGCCCTACACCCAGGGCGACGGCGAAGATCGACAGCAGCCCCAGGTCGGCCCCCAGCAGGCGGGCCTGGCTTGCCGCTACGCAGCCGACCGCGCCAGCGGCCACCAGCGCCAGGCCCAGCCACTTGCGCAGCGGGTAGGGCTTGAGAAAGCGATCAAGCAAAAAGAACAGCACCAGGGCCAGAACCAGCTGGGTAATCTCGGACATGTGCGGCTTCACTCAGGTCTTGATGATCAGGGTCGAAATGGTGCTCTGCGGGCCGATGCCGCCGTTGACCCGCGCTTCAATGCTGACCAGCACGTCGCCGGCATGGTAGGTGGGCAGGATTTCGTTGGCGTACATGCGCACACCGGCACCCACCGGGACGCCGACATAGGGCGAGGCGACGGAACTGGCGGCGCCGGCGAAGGCCGAGGCGGCGAGGTTGGCGACCTTGGTGCGCTGGGCATTGAGCACGTCGCCCTGCTGGCGGGTCAACGGCTTGGAGATGCCGATCATCATGGTGCACGGCAGGTTCTTGGCGAGCATCTTGTCGTAGACCTCGACCACCTTGCTGTTCACTTCATAGTGAGCGCTTTTCGCTTCGCCAAAATGCAGCTCACGCAGGCGCCCGCGTTCGCTGTCGGTGAGGGTGATCTGCGAGACGTTGAAGACGATCCCGTGTTGGCCCATGTATTGGAAAGTCCCTTCGAACTTCATTGCACGCATCCTTTCGAGGCAAAGGCGGCGATTCTGTACAAGGATCGCCGTCGGTGCAAATCATTGTGCCAGGGTTGTGATCAACTCGTGGCTTGGAGGTGAGAGGGCCCCAAGGGGTTCACTTCACCGTCTGCAGACGCAGGTCGCTGTAGTAAAAGGCGTTCTTGTCGGTGCTGGCATTGAAGAAGTAGCCGTAGTCTTCCAGGTAGAACAGGTGATTCACGCGTTTGTACTCGTCACCCTTTACGCTGCAGTCGAGTGCCTTGGCATTGCCACTCAAGCTGGCGTTGAGGGTGTTGGCCGGCAGTTGCTGTTGCACGGTGCACTCGGTGATCTTCAGATCCTTGTCGTACTGGCCAATCACGCTGTTGTTGGTCACACCTTGCTGTGAATAGCTGAGTTTGCTGCCCACCGCCATGGTCTTCCAGTCACCCTTGAAGCTCAGGCTGGTCAGCGCGCTGCTTTCACTCATGCCGGTAAAGTCGCTTTTGCTTACCAGCGGGATCAATCCGCGCCAGGTGACCTTTTGCGCCTCATAGCCTTTGCCACGCAGGATCAGCACTTGCTGGCGGCTGTTGGCATCGACGGAGAGAAAGTGCTCTTCGCGCATGGGCGACGTCTTGCCTTTCATGGTCGAGCTGCCGACGGTTTCCAGGTAGGTTAGCGGCTGCACTGGCGTGGGCAGTTGCAGGCGCTCGAGGGCGACCATCACCGACGGGCTGACCGGCGGCATCACCCCGGTGACGATCGGTGCCTTGAAGCGCGGGCTGAACAGCGCCAGTTGCGCGAGTTTGTCCGGCGTTGCGCAGGCCAGATCGTACAGCGCCTGGTAATCGGCGTTGCTGCCAGCCACAGGCGCGGGCTTGGGCAGTGACGGGACCATGCCGTCGGTGACCCGGTTGTCGGCATCGACATCGTAGCCGGCCAGCAGGGTGTAGGTGCCGGTGCTGCAGTTGAAGCGGTGATGCTCACGCTTTTGCGCGTAGGGGGCGTTGTACGGCAGGTCGAGGAGGATGCTCGGCTGGTCGAAGGCGGCCCACAGGCTGACCTCGTCGCCGATTTTGGCGATGCTGTTGCGCTCGACCAGCACCCATGGCTCGCCCTCTTCACCTTTAAGCTTGCGCCAGTCGGGCTTTGCTTGAGCCTTGCAGGCCTGGGCGAAGCTGGGGTTATTCAGCAGGGTGGCATGGTAGCGAGCCGGCATCGGCTGCGGTGGGGCATAGCCGCTGGTGCTTTTGAAGTAGGCACGCTGGTCGGCGTCCAGGTACATGATCGCCACGTTCGGCTCGATGCACGAGGCTTCGAGCTGGAAACTGCGATCACTCAGGCCGTTGTTGGCCGGTACCTTGATCTGGAAACTCAGCACATCGCCTTCGCGATACAAACTGTTGGCCGACAGCGGCTGGGCGAGCATGTTGCCGATGTACTGGTCGAGACTGTCCTTGGAAGGCGTCGCGCAGCCCGTGAGGGTCGCGGCTGCCAGTGTGATGATCAGACGTTGCACAACAAGCTCCGGTGAGTCCATTCAAGGTGGCGGCATTGTAGCGAAACTTGTCTTGGGTGCCTTGGGCAATTCGCGCTTGTGCCGGGTCTTGTCGTAGGCACTGATGATGGTTGTGGCCACGGCGTCATCGACCTCTTCGCCGTGCAAAAAGGCATCGATCTGCGCGTAGCTGACGCCGTAGACCTGCTCGTCGGCCAGGCCCGGGCGTAACTCTTCAAGGTCGGCGGTCGGCACCTTGTGTACCAGGTGTTCAGGCGCACCGAGGGCGGCGGCGATGGCCCGCACCTGGCCTTTGCCCAGCCCGCTCAGCGGCGCCAGGTCGCAGGCGCCGTCACCGAACTTGGTGAAAAACCCCATCACCGCTTCGGCGCCATGGTCGGTGCCGATCACCAGGCCATGGCGGGCATTGGCCAGGGTGTACTGAGCGAGCATGCGCAGGCGTGCCTTGACGTTGCCGAGGACAAAATCCCGCTGGCTGTCAGCCAGTGTGGCCAGTTGCGGCAGTTGCCCGGCCAGGCCCTGAACGCCATCGGCAATGTTCACCGTCACGCACTCATCGGCGCCGACAAAGGCCAGGGCCGCCTGGGCATCGGGCTCGTCATGCTGGGTGTTGTGCGGCAGGCGCATGGCGATGAAGCGGTAGCCGTTGTCGGCCTGTTCGCTGCGCAATTGCTCGACCGCCAACTGTGCCAGGCGCCCGGCGGTGGACGAGTCGACGCCGCCACTGATGCCCAGCACCAGCACTTTCAGGCGCGCTTCGAGCAGGGTCTGCTTGATGAAGTCGATGCGCTGGCGGATCTCACTCGCCACTGCCGCACCGTCTGCGAAGGGCGCCACCACGCCCAGGGCCTGGGCAATCTCGATCTGACGACTGTTCATGTGCTGCTCCTTCACTGGCCTTCGACCTTGAACACGTGCTTGAGGTAGCTGACGAAGTTCTCGTCGCGGCATTGGGTCTTGCCCGGGCTGTCGGAGATCTTCGCCACCGGCGCGCCGTTGCAGGCGGTCATCTTGATCACGATGTTCATCGGCTCAACACCTGGAATGTCGCAGGTCAGGTTGGTGCCGATGCCGAAGCTGACGTTGATCCGCGGGCTGAGCTCGCGGTACAGGTGCAGGGTCTTGGCGAAGTTCAGGCCATCGGAAAACACCAGGGTCTTGCTCTTGGGGTCGATACCGAGTTTTTCGTAGTGGGCGATGGCCTTGTTGGCCCAGAGCAACGGGTCGCCGGAGTCGTGGCGCAGGCCGTCGAACAGCTTGGCAAAGTACAGGTCGCAGTCCTTGAGGAAGGCGTCCATGCCGATGCAATCGGTCAGGGCGATGCCCAGCAACCCGCGGTATTCCTTGACCCAGCATTCCAGCGCGGCGACCTGGCTGTCGATCAGCCGCGGGCCCAGTTGCTGGTGGGCCATGAACCATTCGTGGGCCATGGTGCCGATCGGCTTGATGTCCAGCTCGCGGGCCAGGTGCACGTTGCTGGTGCCGACAAAACGCCCCGGGAAATCCTGCTTGAGGGTGTGTACCACGTGCTCCTGGACCCGGTAGGAAAAGCGCCGGCGGGTGCCGAAATCAGCCAGTTGCAGGCCGGCCAGTTCCGCTGGCGACGCTTCGGCCTTGAGCCAGTCGAGTTTCTGGTACAGGCGCTCGCCGACCTGCTCCATCACCACTTCGCGGTAGCGGTAGCGGTTGCGCACCTCCGAGACGATTGCCAGCAACGGGATCTCGTAGAGGATCACGTGCAGCCAGGGTCCGCGCAGGCGGATTGCCAGTTGTCCGGCGTCATCGATGCCAACGTGCACGTAGCGCAGGTTGAAGCGGAACAGGCTGAGAAAGCGGATGAAGTCCGGCTTGATGAAGGGGATGCGCCCCAGGTACGCCAGTTGATCCTGAGTGATCGAGACCTCGGCCAGTTGCTCGATCTGGTAGCGGATCTCGGCCAGGTACGGGGTCAGGTCTTCGCTGTTGCGGCAACGGAATTCCCATTCCACCTCGGCGTTGGGGTAGTTGTGCAGTACCGCCTGCATCATGGTGATTTTGTAGAAGTCGGTGTCCAGCAGGTTCTGGATGATGCTTGGGCCGAAGACGCTCTCGCTCATGTTCATGCTCCCTTGAATGCGTTCAGTTGCTGGTCGAGGCTGGCGAGGTCGGCGCAGGCGATCACGCCGTGCCCGGTCATCTCGGCCAGGGCCTCGGCGCCGCCCTGGGCACAAATCGCCCGGCACGCCGGTTGATAGAGGAACACCTGCAAGCCTGCAGCCTGCAATTGCAGGGCGGTGTTCTTGACGCAGAAATCCAGGGCCAGGCCGCCGACGATCACCGCCTGCACGCCATGCACCTTGAGGTATTCGATGACTCCGGTGGAGCGGCGGTTGGCCAGGTCGTGGTAGCAGGCGCCGTAAGGGTGCAGGTCGGGCTCGATGCCTTTCCACACGAAAAAGTCGTAGTCGATCGGCGCGGGCAGGCCGGCCAGCAGCTCGAAGCCCGGCGTGCCCGGTACGCAGTGGCTGACCCAGGTCAGGTCGGCGTTGGCCATGCCCAGCGGCTGCAGCATCTCGGCGTGGCTGCCGACCACCCAGGCGGCTTTTGGCGTGTGCGCATCCTTGCTGCCGATGCGCAGGCTGGCGCGTTCGGCCATGGCGTTGAGGGCCGGGGCGATCTCGGCGCCGCCGGGTACCGGTAACTCATTGGGGGCGTTGTCGGTGAAGCCGTTCTGGGCGTCGACATCGAAGCTGGCGATTTTCATGCGGTGCCTCCTGCGCTGGGTGTGGACACATAATTCACTAGGTGTAATATGTATGTCAACCGCTTTTTCTTTTTCACAAGCAATCATGGTGGATATAGTATGCATAGTGAAATATATGAGTCGGCTCCGGTGCGGTTTCGCCTGGCGGTCTACGGTGGGGCCTTTGACCCGCCGCACCCCGGGCATTTGAGCGTGATCACCCGGGCGCTGCAGTGGGCCGAGCAGGTGCTCGTGGTGCCCAGTTACCGGCATGCCCATGGCAAGCGCATGGTCGACTTCGACCTGCGCTGGCGCTGGTTGCAACGGCTGATCGCGCGCCTGGATAACCCGCGGGTCAGTTGCTCGGCGGTGGAGCGAGAGCTGGGCGGCGAGGGCGGGGCGGTGTACAGCTATGATTTGCTCTGTGCCTTGAGCGAGCGCAGCGGTATTGCCCGCGCTGATATCGCCCTGGTCATCGGCGAGGATAACCAGGCCAATGTCGCGGGCTTTTACCGAGGCCAGGAACTGCTGGCGGACTTCGGCCTGCTGGTAGCCGAGGAGCAACTGGGCGTGCACAGCTCGGCGATCCGCGCCGGCCTGCGCAGTGGCCAGGCGCTGCCGGCGGCCTGGTGCCTGGCCGACATCGTTGACGAGTTTGAGGTGTATAGGAGTCCACAGTGAGTGCTGCAGAAGTACTGGCCAGCGTCGACATCGTCGCGTTGCGCCTGCATCCCGAAAGCAAACAGCTGCAAGTGTTGCTGTACCGGCGCGAGCGCGCGCCCCACGAAGGTGAATGGGCGCTGCCGGGGGTGATCGTCAACGGCCGCACCCCGGACAACACCCTGGCGGCCGCGGCGGACCGGGCGATGAGCGAAAAAGCGCGGATTTTGCCGCGTCACCTGGAACAGGTGGGCACCGAAGGCAATGCCTTTCGCGACCCGCGCGGCTGGTCGATGAGCACCTACTACCTGGCCTTGCTGGGCCCGCAGGTCGAGGCCGGCAGCGAGCAGCTGTGCTTTGTCGACGTCGCCAGCGTCATCGGCCGCAAGCGGGTACTGCCGTTCGACCACAACCTGCTGGTGCAACTGGCCTGCGAGCGCCTGGCCTCCAAGGCGGTGTACACCAACCTGCCGCTGTACCTGGCGCCGGAGCGCTTCACCGTGCTCGATGCCTTGAACGCGGTGCAGGCTTGCCTGGGTCACCCGGTCAACAACACCTCCCTGCGCAAGCGCCTGGAGCGCATGAAGGACGAAGGCTGGATTCGCGACACCGGCGAAAAGAACTTCCCGAAAATGGGCCGGCCGCAGCAACTGTTCGAACACACGCCAAAAGCCGAGACGCCGTTCGTGTTTGACCGTAGCCTGTTGCCCGAGCGCTCTGGCGCCTGAGCCAAAATACAAAAAAGGACATCACATGCCGAACCTGGAATGGCTTGAACAGCACATGCAGCACTGCGACACCTTCGCTGAGCGGCTGTACCGGCAATTCAGCTACGAATACGCCGGTATCCCGCTCAAGCAATGGCAGCGCGAGTTTGCCGAGGGCCAGCGCAATGGCGACTGGCAATGCCTGGTGGCGCTGCAAGACGGCCGCTTGCTTGGCGGTGCCGCGCTGGCTCGCGACGACTTGCCCGGGCGCCCGGAGCTTGGGCCCTGGCTTGCGTGTGTGCTGGTTGAACCGCAAGCCCGCGGGCAAGGCCTGGCGGAAAAACTGATTGAAGGAATCTGCCAGCAGGCCCGGGAGCGCGGCGTGGCCACCCTGTACCTGCACACCCATGACCAGAGCGCGTACTACGCCAAACGCGGCTGGAGCGTGCGCGAGCAGTTCGAGGCGTGGGGCAAGGCGCAGTGGTTGATGTCGCGGGAGTTGCTTGGCCAGTAGGCCCTTAGGCTTTGTACGAAAAGTGCCTGCGCGACGATCATGCTGCGTTGAAAACAGGCTCGGAATGCTCATTTACAACTCGTAAAGTCGTGCGCGACCCCGGCCGTTCCTCGCCTGTTTTCGCCTTGCCTGATCGCCGCTCGGCGACTTTTCGTACAAACCCTAGCTTCGCAGGTAGTTGTCGTGTAGGTCTTTGAGTGGCCGAGCAACCTTCAGCGCCTGCTCAACCGCCATGAGCTCCCGACCTTCCAGCGTGCGCCGGCCTAACGAATAGAAAGCGCCGCCCGGGTCGACATGCGCCGAGAACAGCCCGAAAACCTCATCGCCTGTCACCTCGAGCAGCAGTTCCATATGCGCTTCAAACGGCGTGCAGGCACTCAGGTAGGTCAGCCCCCCGACCACCGCGCGGGCACTCCAGCAGGCTTCCTCCAGGGCAATGATCGGCCCTTGTTCAGTAGCGATTTGCCCCAGCGACCAGGCGCTCTGCTCGCGTGGCAGCGACCTGAGCATGGGCAGTAGTTGCTCGCTACCAAGGATGTCGAGTTCATGGCTGTCGCCCCTGCTGCAGAGCACCTTTGCCTTGAGCAAGTAGCTCTGGGCAATTTCCGAAGGCTGCTCGCTCCAGCCATTGACGGCGGACAGCGGCGGGCACCATAGCAGTTGCACGGTCTCGCCAGCCTGCACAGCATCGTGCCGGTCGAACTGCGCCCAGGTCTTGTCGCCGGCTTTCGGCACAAGGGCCTGCAGGTCGAGGGTCGGTGCGCTGTAGTCAATGCCGGGCACGTTGCGCCAGCTTGAGGGCCAGCAGGTTTTCAGCGAAGGAGGCATCAGATCGGTTTGCTGGTTGGCCAAGGGTAGTACGGATGCTAGTGAGTGGTTAGCATTGCTGTCCACTTCGCAAGGATCGCCGATGAACATCTTCAAAAAACTGCTCGACGCATTTAAACAGCCAGCGTCCCAGGAAACCCCGCCAATCCTGCAAGCTGAAGCCGACAACCAGGCCGCCAGGCTTGCCAGCGAAGCCTGCCTGGATCGTCACTGGAGCAGTGTCGGCACAGTGGAGCGCGATGTCCTGGCCTACCTCATCAGCCCCAGCTTTGCCGGTGGCCCGCACTGGCCCTCGACCCGCCAGGCCTACCGCGTGGTGCGCCGTGGCGACTCGATCATCCTGGCAACCGAAGGCTTGTCCGACCCCTTCGACGATGACCAGGGGCAGGGCAATGGTTTCGAGATGGAGTTGTTCGTCGAAACCCCGGACATTCCCGAACATGCCCGTGGGCCGTTGGGCGAAGTCGACCCGTTCAAGGGCAGCTGGGCCTTCGAGCTGATCGAGAACATCGCCAAGACCGTGGCCGATGCCGGTGGCATCACCCAGCAGTTGGAGCGCTACGGCGCGCTGTCCCTGGAACTGCCCGGGTTCAGTGAATCGCACCACATAGCCAGTCAGGTGCCCAAACACTTCGTCACCGACGACGACAGCATCGGTGTACTGTTGGGCGGCCCGGCGCCAGACTTCCCGACCCGCCTTCAAGACATGCCGCTATCGCCCGTCACCTTGGTACCGGTGGTGCTGATCACCGCGGCGGAGCTTGAATACATCCGCGCCGGCGGCGGCGCGGCTCGTGCCGATCTGGTCAGCCGCCTACAGGCGGCCGGAGTGGGGCATGTCAGCAGCCTGCAGCGCGCCAGCGTGGTGTGATGCGGCCGTTTCAGTCAACACATCAATTATTGCCCGATTTGCGACCGCTACCCGTTCGATCGCTGGCAAGGCCAGCGCCCACAAGGTTTACGCTGCTCTGCGGATCAAGCGCCCTGACGGCGCATGGTCAGGATCGCCGCGCCAAAGCAGATAAACGTCGAACCCACCACCCGGCTGACCCAGCGTGAGAACGCCGGCCGGGTCAGGACGCCCTTGGCCCGCGAGGCGAGGGCGGCGTACAGGCTTAGCGAGGTCAGCGACAAGGCCATGAAGATCGCCGTGAGGATCAGGAACTGCGGCAGCAGCGCGGCGCTCTGGTCGATGAACTGCGGGAACAGCGCGGTGAAGAACATCGTTGCCTTGGGGTTGGTGGCAGCGGTGAGGAACGCCGATTTGTACAGCTTCAAGCGCGATGGCTTGACCTGTTCCTGGCCTGCGGCAACGTCGCTCGCCAGCATCGGGCTCTTTTTCATCAGCTGTTTGGCACCGAGGTAGAACAGGTAGCCGGCGCCGAGGATCTTCACCGCGTTGAACAGCCATTCGGAGCTGGCCAGCAGGGCACCGAGGCCGAGCATGGCCGCCGCTGACAGGCAGAACAGCCCGCTGGCATTGCCCAGTGAAGACCACACCGCGAAACGCGGCCCATAGGCCAGGCTGTTGTTGATCGCCATCAGCGTGGCGGGGCCAGGGCTGGCGATGGCAATCGCGGCAACCAGGGTGAAGGCAAGCAGTGCGTGAAGATCCATTTTCAGGCTCTAGAAGGTGGAGTAGGCACAGAATGTAACAGGATCAGCCACCGCTCTGCTCGGCAAACCACTGCATCACCAGCGCACACGCCGGATGCCCGGCCCCTGCCGCCTGCAGGCACAACGAATAGACCCCGCCGGTTTTCAGCGGCTGGCCGAACGGCACGACCAGCACGCCACGATCGATCGACTCCTGCGCCAGAGTCAGGTCGGTCATCGCCACCCCCAGGCCACGCGCTGCCGCATCCAGGGCCAGTTCGTCGAGGTTGAAGGGCAGGTGCCGGTAATCCGCCAGCGCCTTGTTACCCCGCACCGCCAGCCATTGGCTCCAGGTCTGCTGGTCGGTGGAGCCATGGAGCAAGGCGAAGCGGCTCAGGCCGGCCTCTGAGCCCAGCCCCAGGCCGGGTTTGCACACCGGCACCAGGGTTTCCTCGAACAGCGTCGTGCAGGCAGGATCGCTGGATGGCGCCGGCAGGTAAACGATGTAGGCATCGCTTTCACTGCCCGGCTCGACAAGCTCTGTGGCCACGGTCTCGATCGCCAGCGAGATGTCCGGGTGCAAGCGATAGAACTCGTTGAGCCGCGGCAGCAGCCAGCGCACCGCCAGCGACACATGCATGCGGATGCGGAACGGGCGCTGTTGCGGCGACAGGCGTTGTTCAAGGCTTTGCAGTTGCTCGAGAATGCTCCGCGCGCTGGCCAGTACCTGCTCGCCCTCGGCAGTGAGCTGCAGGCTGCGGCTGCTGCGCACGAACATGGCCACGCCAAAGTGGCTCTCCAGCAACTGAATCTTGCGGCTCACCGCGCTCTGGGTCAGGCACAGGCGGTGCGCGGCCTGGGTGAAGCTGCCGGCATCGGCAACGGCGACCAGCGCCTGCAGGGCTTGCAGTGAAGGCAGGTGGCGAACTTTATCCATGCGTTTTTCGAATGCCCCGATGAATTTATAACGTTGGTTGAATCGGCACAGACCTTTTAAATTCTGGCCATGGCAACCGCCACCAGCATAAAACGTCCATGCGCTGTGTGCATACAGGTCGAGAGGTAATGCATGAAAAACCAATGTGGCTGGATTGCCCTGGCGGGCAGTTCACCGGCACGCGCTCGGCTGAGCGGCGCACAAAAAGCCGACTGGCTGGTGATCGGCGCCGGCATCACCGGGCTCAGCGCCGCCCATGCCCTGGCCGAGATGCACCCGCAGGCGCGGGTTGTCGTGGTCGATCGCCAGAGCGCTGCGCAAGGCGCGTCGGCGCGCAATTCCGGTTTTGTCGTCGCCCATGAGCACCCGGCAGACAGCGAACTACTGGGGCGCCCGGGCTTTGCCGACTACGAAATCGACACCACGATCGGCCAGGCCGCCAGCAACGAAGTGCGCCAGCGCATCGCGCGCCACAACATCGACTGCGAGTTTCGTGACGACGGCTACTTTTTTGCGGTCAACGACCCAGACAAACTCAGCCAGGTCGAAGCCAAGCTGGCAACCCTGCGTGCCGTGGGTGCCGAGGCGCAGTTCCTGCAAGGCGCGGCGCTCAAGCACAGGCTTGGTAGCGGTCATTACCAGGCTGCGATCTGGTGCGGCAACGGCAATGCCTTGCTGCAACCGGCCAAGTACGTGAAAGGCTTGCTCGATGCATTGCCAGCCAGTGTCACGCTGTACGAAGACACCGATATCAGCGGCCTTGAGCGCCTCGGCCAGGGCGGGATTCGCGCCAATACTGCCGATGGCAGTATCGAAGCCAAGCAGGTGCTGGTGTGCCTGAACGCTTTTATCCCGCGTGCCGGCATCGATCACAGCGCCACCTTTGCCATGGAGCTCAGCGCCAGCCTCACCCGGCCGATGACCGACGCCGAGTTCCGCGCCATCGGCAACGTCGAGCCCTGGGGCGTGCTCTCGACCCGGCCGCTGGGCGCCACAGTACGCCTGACCCCGGACCGCCGGGTGATGATCCGCAACACTGCCGAATACCGTGCCCGCGACCTCAACCCGAGTGAACTGGCCCAGCGTCAGCGGCACCACCTGCGCGGCCTGCAGCGGCGCTTTCCGTGGTTTGGCGCCGAAGATATCCAGTTCACCTGGAGCGGCCACCTCAGCGCCTCGCGCTCCGGCCAGGCGTATTTCGCCCGGGTCGAGGAGGGCGTGTTTGCCGTGGCCGGCTGCAATGGTTCGGGTGTCGCCCGCGGCACCCTGTGGGGGCGCTTGCTGGCAGAGCTTGCCAGCGGCCAAAGCTCACCGCTGCTGACCTCGGTCATGGCCCGCGCGCAACCCGGCTGGCTACCGCCCAAGCCGCTGCTCGACATCGGTGCCATGCTGCGTATGCGCGTGGAAGCGCTGCGAGCCAGGACTGAAATCTGACCCCACCTAGCCCAACAAAAACAAAGCTCGCCAAAAGGTGATTGATCATGTCATGCAAAACCCTGCCCCTGGTTGCCTTGCTCGCCACCTGTGCCACTGCCGCCCAGGCCGTGGAAGAAGTGAACATCTCCAACTGGAACGGCTACATCGCCGACGACACCTTGCCCAGCTTCACCAAGGCGACCGGTATCAAGGCCACCTACGACATTCATGACAGCAACGAGGTGCTCGAGTCCAAGCTGATGACCGGCAACACCGGCTATGACGTGGTCAGCCCCTCCAACCACTTCATGTCGCGGCTGATCAAGGCCGGGGCGATCCAGCCGCTGGACCGCAGCCAGTTGCCCAACTGGCAGAATCTCGACCCGCTGCTGATGAAAAAGCTCGAGGTCAACGACCCGGGCAACCAGTATGGATTCCCCTATATGTGGGGCACCGCCGGCATTGGCTACAACGTCGAGAGGATCAAGGCGATCTTCGGCAGTACCGACGTCACCCGTTCGTGGAAGCTGTTGTTTGACGTTGAGAACATTAAGAAGCTCAGCCAGTGCGGCGTGGCGATCATCGACAACCCGACGCAGATCCTGCCGATCACCCTCAACTACCTGGCCCTGCCGCACCACAGCCACACGCCTGCGCACTACAAGCAGGCCGAACAGGCGCTGCTGAAGATCCGCCCCTATGTGCAGTACTTTCATGCCTCCAAGTACATCAGTGACCTGGCCAACGGCAATATCTGCGCGGTGATCGGCTTCAACGGTGACGTGGTCCAGGCCGCGGCCAGCGCCAGGGAAGCCAACAATGGCATCGAGATCGCCTATTCGATCCCGGAGGAGGGCTCGACCCTGTGGATGGACATGCTGGTCATCCCCAAGAGCGCGCCCCATGAGAAAAACGCCTACGCCTACCTCAATTACCTGCTCGACCCGCAGGTGATCGCCAACGTCAGCAACAGCATCCACTACGCCAACCCTAACAGCGCGGCGGATGCGTTCCTGGCGCCGACGGTCAAGGACGATGCGGCGATCTACCCACCCAAGCGCGTGATGGAAAAACTCTTCACCGTCGAAGACCTGCCGCCGGCCATCGCCCGCCTGAGCACACGGCTGTGGACCAGGCTCAAGTCCAACACCTGAGCCCCCGAGGCGCTGTCAGGTCTTGGCAGGCGCCTGCAATGAGGCCATGTCGATGACGAAGCGGTAGCGCACATCGGAGCGCTCCATGCGCTCGAAGGCCTCGTTGATCTGCTCCATGCGGATCATTTCGCAGTCGGGCAGGATGTTCTTCTTGGCGCAGAAATCGAGCATTTCCTGAGTCTGGGCAATCCCGCCAATCGGCGAGCCGGCCAGGCGCCGGCGGCCGAGGATCAAGGGTACGGTCTGTTGCTCGTCGATCGGCCCGACCTGGCCGACGATCACCAGGGTGGCGTCGATGTCGAGCAAGGCCATGTAGGGCGAAACGTCGTGGCGCACCGGGATGGTGTCGATGATCAGATCGAAGCTTGAACGGGCGCTGGCCATGGCCTTGGCGTCGGAGGACACCAGCAGCTGGTCGGCACCCAGGGCCAGGGCGTCAGCGAGCTTGTCGGCGCTGCGGCTGACCACGGTGACATCGGCGCCCATGCCAGCAGCCAGTTTCACCGCCATATGGCCCAGGCCGCCCAGGCCCAGCACCGCCACCCGGCTGCCGGGGCCGACATTCCAGGTGCGCAGCGGCGAGTAGGTGGTGATCCCGGCGCACAGCAGCGGCGCTGCCTTGGCCAGGTCCAGGCCTTCGGGCACGCGCAGGACGAATTCCTCGCGCACCACAAGGTGCTTGGAGTAACCGCCGTAGGTCGGCGCCCTGGTGATGCGGTCCAGGCCATTGTAGGTCTGGGTGTTGGTCTCGCGGCACAGTTGTTCTTCGCCCTTGCGGCATTGGTCGCACTGCTGGCAGGAGTCGACCATGCACCCCACCGCCACGGCGTCGCCGACCTTGTAGCGTTTTACTGCGCTGCCGATTGCCGTGACCCGGCCGACGATCTCGTGCCCGGGCACGATCGGGTAGCGGCTGATGCCCCAGTCGTCGCGGGCCTGGTGCAGGTCGGAGTGGCACACCCCGCAGTAGAGGATCTCCATGGCCACATCGTTGGCGCGCAGTTCGCGGCGTTCGAACGGGAAGGGGGCGAGGGGCGCGTCGGGCCGTTGCGCTGCATATCCGATGGTGTACATAGGCACCTCTGAAGGTTGCGGACGGAGGGCAAGCTCAGCGCTTCAATATAGCTACCCGGGCGACTTTTGCCGGCCGTAGCCTCAGGCGACCAATGGTGGCGTTATGTCAGTTAAGCGGTTTGACAGGGTATTCACCGTGGCTATGATCCAGAAACAGCCCATGAGCAGGGAGCACAGGGCATGAGCACCGTTTCAGTTGTGCCGATCATCGATATATCGGAAAGCATGAGCCAATATGGGCACGTCGAGCAGGCGCTGATCGACACCCAGGCGTTCCTGCGCTTGCACAAGGCCGGCGACAAGCTCGCGGTGGTCGCCTGTGACCACAAGGCGCGCACGGTATTCACCGGCAACGGTGGCCTGGCCACGGTCGACCCGCTGCTCAACATCACCGCCAGCGCTGCCACTGCGGTCGCCGGGCTGGCCTTTGACGGGCTGTCCAGCGCCATCGGCCTGGGCCTGCAGCACAGTCGCAGTTTTCTCGACGCCTCGCGGCTGTCCCGCGCCTGCGTGCTGCTCAGCGACGGTCAGCATAATGACGGGCCTCCACCGCTGGAGGTGCTGCCGATCTACCCGGTGATGGCCTGCGCCCTCGGCCCGCAGGCAGACCAACACCTGTTGCAGCAGATTGCCCAACGCACCGGTGGTCGCTACTTCTATGCGCCGCGGGCGGTGGACTTGATGAAGGTCTACAACCAGATCCGCGCCTCCAGTGCCAGGGCGGCGCTACTGAACAACCAGTTGTGCGATATCGCCCAGCATGGCTACCAGTTGATTCCGGTGGTGATCGGCCAGCGCCCGGGTGCTGCGCAGTTGTCGCTGGTGTGGTCGCGCCGCGAAGTCAGCTACACCAGCGCCAGCCCGCGCGGCAATCAGCTCTCAGTAAGCCTGGTCGACCCCAGCGGCGCCGTCAGCCCGCGGGCGCCGAGCATCATCGGTGCCGGTTTTGTCATCTTCAATATTCCCCAGCCGGCACCGGGGCAGTGGTACCTGCAGGTCGAGTTCGCCGGCAGCGGGCAATCGATCAGTTGCACCGCCGGGGCGTTGCAGCACGGGGCAACGGTGCGCAGCGGCCTGGCCGACATCCGCCTGAGCGTGGAGATGGCCGCGCGGCACACGGCCGGCCAGCCGCTGCCGCTGACGGTGCACCTGGAGGCCGGTGGCGAAGTGCTCAGCAATGTCCGCGCCCATGCCATCGTGCAGGGGCCGACCATCAGCCTGGCCGACGCCCTGATCAAATACGACGACCAGCTCTACACCGTGCAGGCGCTGCCGTTCGACCGCGCCCAGGGCATCGCCGAACCCCTGGCGCGCCTGGCTGCGCTGCGTCATACCTTGCTGCCGGAACTGGACATCCTCGCCCATCAGGAACGGGTGGTGCACCTGGGCAGCGGCGCCGGTCAACTCGGTACCTGGCTCGACACCCCGGTGCCGGGCTCCTACAGCGTGCAGGTAGTGGTCAGCGGCGAAAGCCAGGCTTCGGGACCGTTCCAGCGTTGTGAGCTGGTCAGTGTGCTGGTGACCGCGGATTAATTTATTGCACCTGTCGTTCGTTCTCTTGAAAGCCACCGTACGCCATTGGCGTGACGGGCCCAATCAATCGAGGAGACAGGCAATGACATCGGTATTCGACCGCGAAGACATCGTGTTCCAGGTGGTGGTCAACCACGAAGAGCAGTATTCGATCTGGCCCGACTACAAGGCGATCCCGGCGGGCTGGCGGACTGTGGGCAAAAGCGGCCAGAAAAAAGAATGCCTGGCCTACATCGACGAAGTCTGGACCGATATGCGTCCTTTGAGCCTGCGCCAGAAGATGGCCGAAACCGCTGCGGCGCAGTAAGGGGCGGCCGTGTCTGCATTGACCCTGCTGTGCCTGCCGTATTCCGGCGCCAGTGCCATGGTCTACAGCCGCTGGCGGCGCAAGCTGCCGGCCTGGTTGCAGGTGCGCCCGGTGGAACTGCCCGGGCGCGGCGCGCGCCTGGGCGAACCGCTGTTGACCGACATGCAGGTGCTGGCCCGCCAGCTGGCCAGCGAGCAACGGCTGGCGGCCAGCCAGCCGTATGCCTTGCTCGGCCACAGCCTGGGCGCCTTGCTGGCCTTCGAGCTGGCCCACGAGCTGCAGGCGCTGGGCTGTCCGCCGCCGGTGGCGCTGTTCGCCTGCGGCACGGCCGCGCCCACCCGGCGTGAAGACTACGACGGCGGCAAGTGGCGCGAGCCCAAGAGCGATGAAGTATTGATCGACGAGTTGCGCACCTTGCAAGGCACGCCGGAAGAGGTGCTGGCCAATCAGGAGCTGATGAGCCTGACCCTGCCGGTGCTGCGCGCCGATTTCCTCTTGTGCGGACGCTACGTATATCGCCAGCGCCCGCCGCTGCGTTGCCCCGTGCATGTGCTCGGCGGGGAAGACGACAAGGCCAGCGAAGAGCAACTGCTGGCCTGGCGCCAGGAGAGTGTCGGCGACTTCTCGCTGGAGATTTTCCCCGGTGGCCACTTCTTCATTCACGAGCATGAAGCGCGCGTGCTCGGCGTGCTCAGCGCTGCCCTGGAGCCCCATCGGCTGTCGGCTTGAGCATTGACGCAGCGCGGTCTGATGGGCGAGCCTTGGGCTTTACCCGCAACCCAGGGGCAGAGGATGTTGATCAAGCCGAATCAGGCCAGCTTGCTGGTCATCGATGTTCAGGAAAAACTCATTGGCGCGGTCAGCGACCCGGCCGGCACCCTCGCACGCACCCGCTGGCTGTTGGCGGCGACCGCTACCCTGGGCCTGCCGACGGTGTTTTCCGAACAGTATCCCAAGGGCCTGGGGCCGACCGTGGCGCAGCTCAAGGAGGCTTCGCCCGGCGCTGCGGTGGTCGAGAAACTGCACTTTTCCTGCGTGGCTGCCGAGTGCCTGCCGGCAGCGCTGCTGGCCCGCGAGCAGGTGATCGTCTGCGGCATGGAAACCCATATCTGCGTCTTGCAAAGCGTGCTCGGCCTGCTTGAGCTGGGTAAGCAGGTGTTCGTGGTCGAGGATGCCTGCGACTGTCGCGGTGCCCACAACCGTGACGCCGGCATTGCCCGCATGCGCGCCGCCGGGGCGCAGATCGTCACCCGCGAGATGGTGGTGTTCGAATTGATGGGCAGTTCGGCCCATGAACAGTTTCGCCACATCAGCAAGACCTACATGGTGGGCGAACAGCCGTGAGCGCTACACCTTCGATGCTGTATGTGGTGATGCTCGGCGGCAAGCACCCGCGGGCCAGGATCGAGGTGCACGATGTGGCCTTTGTCGTCGGGCCGTCGCTGGCGGCCTGTTACCCGCAGTTGCGCGAGCAGTGGTTCGGCAGCGCCAAGGGCCTGCATATCGACTCCTGGCTTGAGGTCGACGGGGTAGAGGGCTTCAAGCTGGGCTGGTCGGACCTGCAACCGGCGCCGGGCGAGCCGCGCCTGTACTTCATCAACCTTGGCGGTTACGAGCCGGGCTGCTTTGGCGAGGCGCATCGCTACCTGCTGGTGGTCGCCAGCAACAAAGAGCAAGCCAAGGCCAAGGGCAAGCAGCAGATGGCCCGGCACTGGAGCAAACCGCACACTGACGCGCTGCTGGATGTCGACGACTGCGTGGCGGTCGACCAGGTCGGCGGGCGCTATGTGACGCTGCAGCCGGGGCCGCACGCAGCCTTGGCCCAGTACAGCGACTACCTCATCCTGTCCTGAGCCGCAGGTGGTGGTGTTGCGCGCTGCTGTGCATTACAGTGCGCGCCACTTCATTACTTACAGGATGTTCAGATGAAACCGCGTGCATTGCTGACTATCGGCTCGACCCTGGCCCTGGCCTGCCTGCCCTTGTTTGCCCAGGCCCAGGCCACCGTTGCCCAGGTCTTCAATGGTGAAATGCTCGGCACCAACCTCAAGTACTTCGAGTCGGTCGCAGGCATTGCCCGCACCAGCTTCGGTGACAAGCACACCTATAAGGTACAGGGCTGCGAAATTACTGCCGACGCCGCCGGCGGCAGCATCAACGACCTGCGCCTGCAGCTGTCGCCGACCTGCAAGGCCGACCTCAGCTCGTTCATCGGCAGCTTCGCGCCAGCGGCCAACCAGCCGCTGACCATCGCCGCCCTGCATGAATCCACCGGTGGCCCGCTGGAGTTCTACGCCGACTGCCTGGAGATGTGTGGCAACGCCGCCGACCCATCGGTGTATGCCTTGTGGGAAGGGCCGCATGCGGTCGGCTTCACCCAGGTCCTGGCCGAGGTCATGCTCACCGACGACGCAGCCATCGCCGCCTCGAGCAAATGGGCAGACGAGATGAAGAAGCACAAGGGCGAAGACTTCGTCATGGAAAACCAATACAACTGCGAGCGCAGCTTCGATCCGGCTGCCCTGCAGAGCTTCAAGCCGGTGGCGATCACGGCGGTGACCATCGGCACGCAACTGAGCAAACCAGGCTGCTGATTGCAGTCGTGCCCGCGCGCCGCTACTGTGCAGCTATTGCCCGATGCGGCGGGAGGGCTTATGCAGGTAACCGGTTGGCTGGTTGTGATCAGCGCGCTGCTGGCGCTTCAGGGTTGCGTCACCCAGGGTGAAGCCCCTGAGCAGGACCCGGCCAAGGTGCGCGCGCAGATCGTGCGCCTGCTGCCGGCCAGCGCCAACGACCGTGAAGGTTGGGCGCGGGATATCCAGGGCGCCTTCGCCGCGCAGCAGCTCAGCGCCAGCAAGAGCAACCTGTGCGCGGTACTGGCGGTCACCGAGCAGGAATCAACCTTCCAGGCCGACCCGAAAGTACCGGGCCTGGGTCGCATCGCCCGGCAAGAGATCGACCGCCGCGCCGCCAGCCTGCACATTCCCAAACTGCTGATCGACGCCACCCTGCAGACCCGCTCGGCAAGTGGCAAAACCTACGGCCAGCGCCTTGATGCGGTGCGCAGCGAAAAACAGCTCAGTGACCTGTTTGACGAACTGATCGGCGCCTTGCCCATGGGCAAGACCCTGCTCGGTGGTTTGAACCCGGTGCGTACCGGCGGGCCGATGCAGGTCAGCATCGACTTTGCCGAGCAGCATGCCAAGGGTTATCCCTACACCTATGCCGGAACCATTCGCCAGGAGGTCTTCAGCCGCCCGTGGCGGCATGTATTTCGGCATCGCCCACCTGCTCGGTTACCCCACCCACTATGACCGTCAGCTGTACCGCTTCGGCGACTTCAATGCCGGTTGGTACGCCAGCCGCAATGCGGCGTTCCAGAGTGCTCTGAGCCGCGCTACCGGGGTGAAGCTGGCGCTCGACGGCGACCTGATCGCGCCGGGGGCGATCATGCCCGGCAGCACCGAGCAGGCGGCCAGGCGCCTGGGGCAGAAGCTGGACTTGCGCAATGTCAGCATCCGCAACCAGCTGGAGAAGGGCGATAGCCTGGAATTCGAAGACACCCGCCTGTACAAGGGCGTGTATGCCCTGGCCGACGGTGCGGCGGGCAAGGCGGTGGCGCGGGCGCAGCTACCGGGGATCGAACTGAAAAGCCCGAAGATCACCCGCAAACTGACCACGGCGTGGTTTGCCAAGCGCGTTGATGAGCGTTATCAGCGCTGTATGAAACGTTGAGCATCGCGGGTCAAGTCGGGTCGCCGCACCGCCGCTCCCACAGGGACCTGCGATGAGGCCCTCAGCTATTGCCGGCGACCAACGCCCCCACCACCTGCTCGACACTGGCCTTCAACCCCGCCAGTGAATCCTGGGCATCGGTCTCCACCACCAGCAGCTTGGCCCCGGAGGCTGCTATCACCTCGGCGACTTCCTTGCTCGGCTGCTTGTGATGCAGCACCAGCGCCACCTCCTGGTTCTTGAGCTCATCGCCCAGGCGCTTGAGCGCCGCCGCATCCCACTGGTCATCGGCCACCTGCGGGTGGTCGATCAGGTCCAGGTTCAATCCGCTGACCAGGTAATCCAGGCGATCCGACAGGTTCACCACGCTGAGGTTGTCCGCTTCGGCCAGGCGCGCTTCGCTGCCGGCACTGAGCTCGAGCAACTGGCGTTTGAGCGCCGCCAGGTTGCTCTGGATTTTCGGTTGGTCGGCCGGGCTCAAGCGCCCCAGGTCGTTGGCCAGCACATCGGCCATGCGCCCGAGGTTGCTCGGGTTCAGCCACGGGTAGCCGGCAAAGGCATTGTTGCCCTGCACGGCGATGCCCGGCAGGGCGCCATCGACCGGGCGCGCGGCGTCGATCTCGACGATGCGGATATTGCTGCGCCGCGCCACCGGGTACAACGGGTCGTCGCTCCAGATCGAGCGCAGGCCGATCACCGCATCGGCGCCGCCAGCAGCCTTTTGCAGGCTGGCACCACCGCGGCCGCTGAAGTACGAGGGCTGGCGCGAGGCCGGAATATTCGCCGGCGCTGCCCGTTGCAGTTTTACCGAGGTGCCGTCGAGCAGGGCGTTGGCCAGGGTGTTGGTCACCGGCAGCGAGGCCAGGACGGTCACCCCGGCCGCTTGTTGTTTGGCCGCCGCCGGGGCGTTCTGGGCCAGGCTCAGGGTCGGCAGGCCGGCCAGGGCCAGGGCCAGGCACAGGTGCTGGAGTTTGAAGGTCATGCCGGGTTTCCTTGCAGGCGTGGAACAAGGCCGCGGGCGAGGGCGGCGAGGGCGAAGCAGCAGCCGGCGACGAGGATGATCGCCGCACCCGAAGGCACCGGCAGGTCGAAGACGATCGGCAGCAGGATGCCTACCAAAGTGCTCAGGGTGGCGATCAGCACCGAAGCCCAGAAAAAGCCCTTGAGCGACTGGCTGATCAAGCGCGCCGCCGCTGCCGGAATCACCAGCAAGGCGCCGACCAGAATTGCACCGATGACTTTCACCGCCGCCACCGTGACCAGGGTCACCAGCACCACGAACAGGTAGTCCAGGCTCTTCACCGCAACGCCGCGCACCGCCGCCAGTTGCGGGTTGAAGCTGGCCAGCATGATGCGGTTGTACAGCGGCAAGGCCAGGGCCAGCACCAGGCTGCCGACGATGCCGAGCACCAGCAGGTCCTGGCCGCTGACGGTCAGCACCGAGCCGAACAGCACGTTCTCGAGGATGTGCACGTTGATTTTGCCGGCCAGCATCAGCAGCAGGCTGGCGCCCAGGGCCAAGGATACCGAGAGGAACACGCCGATCAGGGTGTCGGGCGAGAGCCCGGTGCGGTTGCGCAGAAAGTTCAGCAGGATGCCGAACAGCAGGCAGTAGCCAAACAGGCTGCCATAGGGACCGGTGTAGGGTTCGCCAAGCAGGATGCCGATGGCAACGCCGGTCAGCGCCGCGTGGCCGACCGCTTCGGAGAAGAAGGCAAAGCGCTTGACCACCACCAGGGTGCCAAGGCCGCCGAGCACCGGGCCGATCATCAGGCCGGCGAGCAGGGCATTGACCACAAAGCCGTAGGCCAGGGCCTCGGGCAGGTAACCGGCAGTGGCCCAGCCCTGGATCAGCAGGCGAAATTCTTCGTAGTTCATCAGGCAGTGCTCTCGCTGCGCGGGTGGATGGAGAACAGGCTGAGCAGGCGGTCCGGGGTCAGTGCCTGTTTCGGTGGCGCATCGAACAGCACCCGGCGACTCAGGCCGGTAACGCGGTCGGCCAGGCGTGCCACGGCTTCCAGGTCGTGTTCGATCCACAGCACCGTGGTGCCGGCAGCGCGCCACTCGTGCAGCAGGCGCTCGAACACCTGGATACCGGCCTCGTCCAGCGCCGACATCGGCTCATCGAGCACCAGCAATTGCGGCGCCGGGATCAACCCCTGGGCCAGCAGCACGCGCTGGCGCTCGCCCCCGGAGAGGGCGCCCATGCGCCGCTTGCGCTTGTCGAGCATGCCCACCCGCTGCAGCGCCGCGTCGATGGCCGGCGCCACCTTGGCTGACAGGCCGAGAAAGGCCGGGCGGCGCTGGCACATGGCGGCCATGAAGTCGTCCACGGTCATTGGCAGGCCACGGTCGAATTCCAGGGCCTGGGGTACGTAGCCGATGATCTGCTGGTCGCCCGGCCAGGTCAGGGTCAACTGGCCCTGGTGCGGCATCTGCCCGAGCAGGGTCTTGATCAGCGAGCTCTTGCCGCCGCCATTGGGCCCGACCAGCGCATGCACGCTGCCGGCGGCAACGTTGAAGCTGACCTTGTCGAGGATGCGCGTGCGGCCCAGGGTCAGGTCGACCTCGGCGAAGGCAATGTCCGGCCCGCAGGCGCGGTTGAGCAGCGGCTGGGCCACGGTCATGCCTGGGACTCCTTGATCGCCCGCACCACGGTGTCGAGGTTGCGCTTCATCTCGACTTCGTACTTCTCCTTGCTGTATTCGCCGTAGGAGATGTGCGTCAGCGGGTAGATCTTCACCCCTGACTCACGCTGGATGGTTTCGACATAGGCCGAAGGGAAGTCCATCTCCGAGAAGATCACCTTCACATCCAGGGCCTTGAGCTGGTCGATGGTCTTTTTCAGCTGGCTCGGGCTGGGTTCGATGCCATGGGCCGGTTCCACCACGGCGGTGACCTCCAGGCCGAACTCGCGCACCAGGTAATCGTAGGCGGCGTGGATGGTCGCCACGCGAAATTCGGCGCCCGGCGCTTCGGTGACCTGGGCCAGGGCTTCGGCGCGCAGTTTGCGCAGGCGCTTGGCGTAGGCGCGGGCGTTCTGGCTGTAGTACTTGGCGTTGTCCGGGTCGAGCTTGCCCAGTTCGCGGGCGATGTTGTTGACCTGGGCGATGCTGGCGCTGATCGACAGGAAGGTATGCGGGTTGACCACCTTGCCGGCGCCGCGCGCGGCCACGCCGGTGGCGGCCAGCAGCGGTACGTTGCTGTTCGATTCGATGGTGGCGATGGCGGGTTTTTCGCTGGCGGCGATCATCCGGTCGGCAAAGTCGTCATGGCCGACGCCGTTGAGCACGATCACGTCCAGGGTACCGATGCGCTTGATGTCCTCGGCCCGTGGCTCGTAGGCATGGGGGTTGAAGCCGGCCGGAATCAGCGGCACCACCTCGGCCTTGTCACCGACGATATTGCTTACATAGCTGTAGTACGGGTGCAGGGTGATGCCGATGCGCAGCGGCTTGCCGTTATCGGCCACGGCCAGGGCGGGCAGGGCGCAGGCGAGGAACACACTTAGAAGGCGACGGGCGAGGGTGGCGCGAAACATGGGGCGTCCTTGTGTCAGTGACGATGCTGGCGGGTGACGCCGGCGTCGTAGTGGGCGGCGATCTGTTGCCAGCCGGCGGCGATCAGCGCGGCTTGGCTGAAGTCGGCAGGGGCGCTGGCGGAAGGACTGCGCTGCAGCCAGACATCAGCGACACCATCGTGGGCCTCGGGCACCAGCAAGAGGAAGCTGCCGGCCACCGTGCTGGCCTGGCTCAGGCCCAGGTAGGCGCGTTCCTGCAGCAGTTGCCAGTGGTGCTGGCCGCGGCTGGCGGCGCTGGCATCGGCGACGAAGGGCGGGAAGCCTTCGTCGGCCAGGTCTTCGACGGCCAGCAACTGTGGGGCTTCTTCGCGGCGTGCCTGGATCTCGTCGAAGGCCACCCGCAGGTCGGCATACACGCCTTGCTCTGCGGCCGTCAGGTCGCGGCGGGCATCCAGTTGGTGGGCCTCGATGCTGACCTCGTCATGCCGTTCGCCGCGCAGGGCGACGATGCCGGCGGCCACCGCCAGGATCAACAAACTGACCAGCAGCACGTACAGGGTTTCATGCCCGGCACCGGCCGGGCGCACCACCTGCACGCGGCTCATTGCTCGATATCTGCGTAGTCGATTTCCACCACGTGGCCGGGGCCTGCGTCGAACAGCACATAGAACTCGCCTTCAGGGCGCTTGAAGGTCAGCTTGGAGTTTTCCCCCAGCTTGCCCGGCACCAGGATCTCTTCGTTGTAGCCGATCACGTCGAGGGTTACCCCGGGCGCGCCGCTACCGTCGGAAAAGCCGCCGGTGCATTCGATTTGCCCGCCATCGATCGGCTTGCATTCGCACATCGGGTTGTGGGCCATGGCCTGGCCGCTTGCGCCAAGCAGCAGCAACGGCAGCAGCAGTTTGCGCAACGTCATCATTTGCCTCCTTGTTTGTTCAGCCAGGCGACGGTGGCCGGCGAGGCCTTGCTCAGCGGCACGGCAGCCTGCTGCATGCTGCCGTCCCAGCCTTCGAGGGTGATCCAGATTTCGGCATCGGCGCGGGTCTTGGCCGGCACTGGCAGGCTGGTGCTCATGCGGTACGGGGTGCCGAAGAAAATCGTCCCGGCGGCGCGCAGGCTGCGCGGCTTGCCGATGCGCAGGTAAGCCGCCTTGACCTCGGGAATGCAGGCCTGGCACAGAGCAATGTTGAAGGCCTTGAAGTGACCGGCAGGGCCATCGGCGCGCGGTGCTTCATCGCGCAGTTCGGCCAGCTGCACGCTCCACGGCCCGACCTTGATCTCGCCCAGCTCGCGCTCGCCCAGACCGCTGTCACCGCGAAACAGCGCGGCATCGGCAAAGTACTTGGGCATGAAGCCGAGCGGGATCAGCAACAGCAGGATGTTCAGATGAAAGCGCCACTTGTGCCAGAAGCGGCTCAACGGGCTTTGCGGCGCAACTGCTGCCTTGCTCATAGGCTGGCCTCCGTGGCGGTGTCGGTAGCGCTGGCGGTTTGCTTACGCGGCCTTTGCTCGCGCTTGAGGGCGGCAGCGGTGGCCTGGGCGGTGCGCTTGGTCCAGATCAGCAGGCCGCTCAAGACCATCATCGACAGCACCAGGCCGAAGAATGCCCAGATCAGCTTGATCGCCAGGCCGCCGAAGTCACCGGTGTGCAGCGGGCGCATGGATTCGGTGACGAACTCCAGGGTCGAGCGGTCGTTGATCAGGAACTGCGCCTCGATCTTGCTGTTGTACGGGTTGACGTTGACGGTCTGGAACATCAGCGGGTACCAGCCGCGCCCGCCCAGGTAGACGTGGGCGTAGGCGTTGCCGGGCAGCGACACGAAGCTCACATCAAGGCCGGGGATCTGCTCTTTGGCGATGCGCGTGGCGTCATCCAGGCTGATGCGCGGTGCCGGTGCGCCGGATTCGGTGCGCGGCACGTCTTCGCGGGCAATCACCGGCACCACCGGTTCGGTGGAAATGGTGATGTGGTTGTCACCGAGGATCGCCTGGATCAGGAACCAGGTGCCGGTGATGGAAATCACCGCAATGAACCAGATCGACCAGATGCCGCTGAGGCGGTGGAAGTCGCCCCAGAAGATCCGCGCGCCATGGTTAAAACGCAACGTCGGCTTAAAGAATCCCTTCCAGAAGCGTTTATAGACCACCAGCCCGGTAACCAGCGAGGCCAGCATCGGCAGGCCGAGCAGCGACACCAGATACCAACCCCAGCTGTAGCCATTGGTGAACGGCACCAGCCACCAGCCGTGCAGGGCACGGGTGAAGCCCTCGAAGTTGAACGCCGGGCTCTTGCCCTGGATCGCCCCGGTATAGGGGTTGACGTACAGGGTCGGGGCGCTGCCGTCGGGGAAGGTGACCGCCGCGGTCAGGGCAAAGTGCGAACCGTCCGGCTGGCTGATAAAGCGCACGGCCATGTCCGGCTCGGCCTTGTGCAGGGCATCGAGCACCTGCTGGAAGCTCAGCCGCTCGGCGTCGCCGTCAGGCTTGCTGGCGCGCACATCAGGGTTGGCCAGCCAGACGATCTCCTGGCTGACCACCGCCAGGGTGCCGGTGACGCAGACGATCAGGACGAAAAACCAGATCGGCAGGGCGAGCCAGCTATGGACCAGGAACCACAGCCTGGATTTGGACTTTTTCGCTTTCTGGGACATTGCAGGTGTCTTTTCAGAGAAATTGAGGTCGAGCCAATGCTCAGCCTTGGGACTGCAATAGATAAGACGAACGAGAATCGTAAAACCCGCAGGGTTAGTTGAAAGCAAATGTTTCAAAGCTCCTGGGTCATCAGCCCGATGCGCTTAATTTTCATTCGCGGTCATCCGTTTTTCTTGAATTACCGGGCCTGCAGGCTCGTTGTTCCCCTGGATGGATGAAAGCCGATGAATGCCGAAGATGCCCGCAAGCTTGCCCGCCGATTCATAGAGTTGCCGTTGGAAAAGCGCCGCATCTTTCTTCAGGGGCTGGCCCGCGAAGGGGTCGACTTTGCCCAGTTCCCGATCCCGGCCCAGGTGCCGGTGGCCGGGCAGGGCGGCTTGTCCTATGCCCAGCAGCGCATGTGGCTGTTGTGGCAACTGGAGCCTGGCAGCGCGGCCTACAACCTGCCCAGCGCCGTGCGCCTGCAGGGCAACCTGGATGTCGAGGCGCTGGAACAGGCGTTTGCCAGCCTGGTACAGCGCCACGAAACCCTGCGCAGCGTGTTTGTTCAGCAAGCCGATGAACGCCTGGCGCTGATGCCGGCTGCGCAATGGCCGCAGGTCGAGCACCTGGACCTCGGTGTGCTGGATGCCGCCGAACGTGAACAGCGCGTGCGGACCCTGGCCGAGCAACAGTCGCTGCAGCCCTTCGACCTGGCCCGGGGGCCGTTGCTGCGGGTGCTGCTGCTCAAGCTCAAGGCCGATGAGCACGTGCTGTTGATGACTTTGCACCATATCGTTTCCGACGGTTGGTCGATGAACGTCCTGATTGAAGAGTTCAGCCAGTTGTACGCCGCGCACCTGGGCAAGCAGGTGCCGGCCCTGGCCGCGCTACCCATCCAGTACAGCGATTACGCCCTGTGGCAGCGCTGCTGGCTGGAAGCGGGCGAGAAGCAGCGTCAGCTCGACTACTGGCGCGCGCAGTTGGGCGAGGAGCACCCGCCGCTGGAACTGGCGCTGGATCATTCGCGCCCGGCGTTGCCCAGCTATCGCGGTGCACGCCAGCGCTTGAGCCTGGACCCGCAACTGGCCGAGGCCCTGGGCGCGTTTGCCCGCAGCCAGGGCGTGACCCTGTTCATGCTGCTGCTCGGGGCGTTCAACATTCTCCTGTACCGCTACACAGGTCAGCGTGACCTGCGCGTTGGCGTGCCGATTGCCAACCGCAACCGCAGTGAGATCGAAGGCCTGATCGGCTGCTTCGTCAACACCCAGGTACTGCGTACCCGGCTCGACGGGCAGACGACCGTCAGCCAACTGCTGGCGGCGGTCAAGGACACGGTGTTGGGGGCCCAGTCGCACCAGGACCTGCCGTTCGAGCAACTGCTGGAGGCCTTTGCCCTTGAGCGCAGCCTCAGCCACACACCGTTGTTCCAGGTGATGTACAACCATCAGCCGCAGGTCGCCGACGTCACCACGCTGCACCTGGCGGGCGGGCTGCAGATGAGCCAGGTCGACTGGCAAAGCCGCACCACCCAGTTTGACCTGAGCCTGGATACCTTTGAGCAGGGCGGGCGTCTGCAGGCTGTAATCACCTACGCCAGCGACCTGTTCGAGGCGCCAACCATCGAGCGCATGGGCCGGCATTGGCAGAACCTGCTGGGTTCGATGCTGGCCGCACCGCACGCGCCTGTCGAGCAGTTGCGCATGCTTGATGTTCAAGAGTTGCAGCGTATCGTCGTCGACTGGAACGCGACATCCGTTGATTATCCACTGCAGCAACCGCTGCACCGGCTGATCGAAGCCCAGGTCGAGCGCAGCCCCCATGCCACGGCGTTGCTGTTTGCCGATCAAACGCTCAGCTATGCCGAGCTCAACGCCCGCGCCAACCAGCTTGCCCATTGCCTGATCGAAGCCGGCATCGGTGCCGACAGCCTGGTCGGCATTGCTGTCGAGCGTTCGCTGCAGATGGTTGTCGGCCTGCTGGCGATCCTCAAGGCCGGCGCCGCCTACGTGCCGTTCGACCCCGACTACCCGGCCGAGCGGCTGGCCTACATGATCGAGGACAGCGGCGTGCGCCTGGTACTGACCCAGGCGTCGCTGACCGAGCGCTTGCCGCTGCAGGCGGTGCAGGTGATGGTGCTGGACCAGGCCGGTGCCTGGCTGGGTGGCTACGCCACGAGCAACCCGAACATCGTCGTCGACCCGCTGCAGCTGGCCTATGTGATTTACACCTCGGGCTCCACCGGCCGCCCCAAAGGCGCCGGTAACAGCCACGCGGCGCTGGTCAACCGGCTGTGCTGGATGCAACAGGCTTATGGCCTGGAGGCCGGCGACACGGTACTGCAAAAAACCCCGTTCAGCTTTGACGTGTCGGTCTGGGAGTTCTTCTGGCCGCTGCTCAGCGGTGCCCGCCTGGCGGTGGCCGCGCCGGGCGAACACCGCGAGCCTGCGCGGCTGATTGCCACGATCGAGCGTTATCAGGTCACTACCCTGCATTTTGTTCCGTCGATGCTCCAGGCATTTATTCATGAGCCGGGTGTCGAGGGTTGTCGCAGCCTCAAGCGTATCGTCTGCAGTGGCGAGGCGCTGCCGGTGGATGCCCAGCAACAGGTGTTTGCCAAGTTGCCGCAGGCCGGGCTTTACAACCTCTACGGCCCTACCGAAGCGGCCATCGATGTCACCCACTGGAGCTGTGTGGACGAGGGCCGCGACAGCGTGCCGATCGGGGTGCCGATCGCCAACCTGCGTACCCTGGTGCTGGATGCTAGCCTCGCGCCCGTACCGCCCGGTGTTGCGGGTGAGCTGTACCTCGGGGGGCAAGGCCTGGCCCGCGGTTATCACCGCCGCCCGGGGTTGACCGCCGAGCGCTTTGTGGTTGACCCGTTTGGCAGTGGCGAGCGCTTGTACCGCACTGGCGATCGTGTGCGACAGCGGGTCGACGGGGTTATCGAGTACCTGGGGCGCTTTGATCATCAGGTCAAGATCCGCGGCCTGCGCATTGAACTGGGCGAAATCGAGGCGCGCCTGGTTCAGCATGCTCTGGTGCGCGAGGCCGTGGTGCTGGCCCCGGAGGGCAAGCAACTGGTGGCGTACCTGGTGTTTGAAGGTGAGGCGCCGGACGACTGGCAAGCCCGGCTCAAGGCCTGGCTGCTGCAGAGCCTGCCCGAGTTCATGCTGCCCAATCACCTGATGGTCTTGCCGGCGTTGCCGCTGACACCCAACGGCAAGCTCGACCGCAAGGCGTTGCCTGCGCCCCAGGCTGCCCCCAAAGGCGCCTACCAGGCCCCGGGCAGTGAACGTGAACGCGCCCTGGCGCAGATCTGGCAGACCCTGCTGGGGCATGAGCGCATTGGTCTGGATGACAACTTTTTTGAGCTGGGCGGTGACTCGATCATTGCCATCCAGGTGGTCAGCCGCGCGCGCCAGGCCGGCCTGCTGCTGGCGCCGCGCGATCTGTTCCAGTACCAGACGTTGCGCAGCCTGGCGCAGGCGGCGCAAGCCGGTACGGTACGCGAAATCGAGCAGGGGCCGGTGCATGGCGATGTAGCCTTGACCCCGGTGCAACAGGGCTTTTTTGAGCTGTCACTGACGCAACCGGCGCACTGGAACCAGTCATTGCTGCTCAGTGCGCGGCAAACGCTGGCGCCTGCGTTGCTGGAAGCGGCGCTCAAGGCGCTGGTCGATCACCATGATGCCCTGCGCTTGCGCTTTGAGCCGCTGGGCGCGAGCTGGCGCCAGTTTCACCAGGCCCCGCCAGCGGCCCTTGAGCTGTGGCAGCGTCAGGCCGATACGCCGACCCAGCTACTTGAGCTGTGCGAAGCCGCCCAGCGCAGCCTCGATCTGCAGCAGGGGCCGTTGCTGCGGGCCCTGTTGGTGCACATGGGCGATGGCAGTCAACGCCTGTTGCTGGTGGTTCATCACTTGCTGGTCGACGGGGTTTCCTGGCGGATCCTGCTCGAAGACCTGCAGTCGGCCTATACCCGGTTGCAGGCCGGGCAAGCTGTTCAACTGCCCGCCAAGACCAGTGCCTATCAGGCCTGGTCTGTGCAGCTGCAGGATTACCTCGAGCGTGCCGGCGAGCAACTGCCATATTGGCAAGCGCAGCTTGAGCACGCTGTGGACCTGCCCTGTGACAACCGCCAGGGCACGCTGTACAACCGCGACGCGGCAAGCATTGAAATCCGCCTCGATGTGCAGCACACCCGGCAATTGTTGCAGGACGCCGTGGGCGCTTACCGCACCCAGGTCAATGATCTGCTGCTGACCGCCCTGGCGCGGGCGGTGTGTCGCTGGACGGGGCATGACAGTGCGTTGCTGCAGTTGGAGGGCCATGGCCGCGAAGATCTGTTCGAACACCTGGACCTGACCCGTACCGTGGGTTGGTTCACCAGTATTTTCCCGCTTCGGCTGGTACCCGAGGATGATCTTGGGGCTTCGATCAAATCGATCAAGGAGCAGTTGCGGGCGGTGCCTGATCGAGGCCTGGGCTTTGGCGTGCTGCGTTACCTGGGGAGCGCGCAGCAGCGCGCAAGCCTGGGCGGTGATGCGCTTGCACCGCGGATCACCTTCAACTACCTGGGGCGCTTTGACAGTCAGTTCGACGAGCGCGCCTTGCTGTATCCGGCCAGTGAGCCGGGTGGCGCCGGGCAGGCCAGCGATGCGCCATTGGCCAACTGGCTGAGTATCGAGGGGCAAGTCTATGAAGGGCAACTGGGCCTGCGCCTGACGTTCAGTCAAGCCATGTTCCAGGCAAGTACCGTCCAGGCCTTGGCCGATGCCTACCTCGATGAGCTGCAAGGCTTGATCGGGCATTGCTGCCAGCTGCCAGGCGCGCAGGCGACACCATCGGATTTCCCCCTGGCCAGGCTTGGGCAGGCGCAACTCGATCAGCTTGCGCCGCTGCTCGGCCAGGTCGATGAGCTTTACCCGCTGTCGCCCATGCAGCAGGGCATGCTGTTTCATGCCCTGTACAGCAACAACGGCGCCGAGTACGTCAACCAGTTACGGGTTGACGTCGACGGCCTGGAGCCGGAACGCTTTCGCCAGGCGTGGGAGGCGACGGTGCAGGCCCACGATATTCTGCGCAGTGGTTTTATCTGGGACGGCGGCCTGGCACAGCCGCTGCAGTTTGTCTGCAAGCAGGTCCGGCTTGATCTGCGCGAGCATGACTGGCGCGGCGATGCCGGGCTGGCGTCCAGGCTCCAGGGCCTGGCCCTGAGCCGGCGTCAACACGGCTTCGACCTGCAGGTCGCGGGCTTGTTGAACTTCGATCTGGTGCGCACCGGTGAGCAGTGGCATCACTTGATCTACACCCACCACCATATCCTGATGGATGGCTGGAGTAATGCCAGGCTGCTCGGCGAAGTGCTGGCGCGTTACAACGACCAGCCTGGCGCCTTGCCGGCAAGCCGCTACCGCGACTACATCGAGCATTTGCAGGGTCTTGATGGACGGGCAGCCCAGCAGTTCTGGACTGCGCAGCTGCAGGCGCTGGACGAGCCGCTGCACCTGGCGCGCTACCTGCCCGAAGCGGGCCGGGCACAGGCCCAGGGCCTGCGTGCAAGCCTGGTCCAGCGCTTCGACGCGCAGCACACCGCGCAGCTAAGTGCCTTCGCCCGCCAGCAGAAAATCACCCTCAATACCCTGGTGCAGGCGGCCTGGTTGCTGTTGCTGCAGCACTATAGCGGGCGCCGCAGCGTGGTGGTGGGCACCACGGTGGCCGGGCGCAGCCTGCCGCTGCCGGGGATCGAGCAGCAGATTGGCCTGTTCATCAATACCCTGCCGATCATTGCCAGCCCGCGGCCCGAGCAGACCCTGGCGCAGTGGCTGGAGCAGGTGCAGGCGCTCAACCTTGCGGTGCGCGAGCACGAGCAAACCCCGCTGTTCGAAATCCAGCGCTGGGCGGGGCATCAGGCCCATGCGTTGTTCGACCATATTCTGGTGTTCGAGAACTACCCGCTGACCGAGGCGTTGCAACAACAGCAGGGCCCTCGATTTGGTGCGGTGGCGAACCAGGAGCAGACCCACTACGCGTTGTCGGTGGCGGTGAGCGTGGGCGATGAGCTGCAGCTCGATTACGACTATGCCTGCGACGCCTTCGGCGAGCAGGCGCTGCAGGGCCTGGCCGAGCATTTGCGCACTGTGCTCGAGCAATTGCCGCACGCGTTGTCGACGCCGCTGGGCGAACTGCAGATGTTGGCGCAGGCCGAACGCGAGGCGGTGTTGCAGCGGGCTCAACCTGAGCCGCCGGTGGACGTGCCGCCGTTGGCTATCCATGACTGGGTGCGGCAGCAGGCGGCGCGCACGCCGCAGGCCTGTGCCGTCGAGTATGCCGGCCAGCGCCTGAGCTACGAGCAATTGAACAGCGCAGCCAACCAGTTGGCAGTCCGTTTGCGTGAGGCTGGGGTAGGGGCCGAGGTGGTCGTCGCCATTGCTGTCGAGCGAAGCCTGGAGATGATCATTGGCTTGCTGGCGATCCTCAAGGCCGGTGGCGCCTATCTGCCACTGGACCCCGGTTATCCGCAGGCGCGCATCCGCTTCATGCTCGACGACAGCGCCGCGCGCTTGTTGCTCGTTCAACCGGGCCTTGCGCTGGACGTGCCGGCGGGCGTTACCCGCCTGGTGCTCGACAGCGCAGCGTACGCCGGGCCGCCAATCGCCGATGTCAGCACCTGCCTGCACCCGGACAACCTGGCCTACATGATCTACACCTCAGGCTCCACCGGCACCCCGAAAGGCGTGCAGGTGCGGCACGGGGCGCTGGCCAATCACATGCACTGGATGCAGCGCACCCTGCAACTTGAGCCTGCCGACCGGGTTCTGCAAAAGACCGCCCTGAGCTTCGACGCTTCGGTCTGGGAGTGCTGGCTGCCATTGATCTGCGGGGCGCAACTGGTCATTGCCGAGCCGGGCTTGTCAGCCGATATGTCCAGGCTCTGGGCCCGGGTCGAAGCACTGGGCATCACCATTGTCCAGGCGGCGCCCTCGTTGCTGCAGGCGGTGCTGCCGGCGGCGACGGCGCAGAACATGGCCAGCTTGCGCTATCTGATGGCAGGGGGCGAGGCCTTGAGTGCAACCCTGGCCAACCAGCTGTTGCAGCGCTGGCCGGGTACGCTGGTCAACCTCTACGGCCCGACCGAAGCCACCATCGAGGTCACCTTCGCCATGGTCGCCGGGGCGCTGGAACGGGTCATGGTGCCGATCGGGCGGCCGCTCGATAACGTCCGGCTGCTGGTTTTGGGGCCGGCCCTGCAGCCAGTGCCTGCGGGCGTGGTTGGCGAGTTGTGCATTGCCGGCGACGCACTGGCGCGGGGTTACCATGCGCGGCCCGGGTTGACGGCCGAACGCTTTGTGCCGGACCCGTTCGCCGCGCAACCTGGCGGGCGCCTGTACCGCACTGGCGATCTGGGCTGCTACGCGGCAGATGGGCAGATCGAGTATGCCGGGCGCGCCGATCATCAAGTCAAGGTCCGTGGCTTTCGTATCGAAACCGGTGAGATCGAGCGTCATTTGCTGGCCGATGCGCGGGTCCGTGATGCGGTGGTTGTGGCCCAGCAAGAGCAAGGTGTACAGCAGTTGGTGGGCTACCTGGTGGGGGCCGACCGGCAGCTGTTCGAGGACGCGGCGCAGGGCCAGCAACTGTGCAGCGAGTTGCGCCAGTCCCTGGCTTTGAACCTGCCGGCGCACATGCTGCCGACACGCCTGAGCGTCATTGCCCATCTGCCCTTGACCCCGAACGGCAAGCTCGACCGCAGGGCCTTGCTGGCGCTGGCCGACAGCAGCGTCGCCAGCAAGCCTTATCGGCCCGCCAGCACCGCGCTGCAGCAGCAGGTCGCCCAGGTCTGGCAGGAGGTCCTCAAGCTTGAGCGGGTCGGGCTCGACGACCAGTTCTTCGAGCTGGGCGGCCATTCATTGCTGGCGACCCAGGTGATCAGTCGACTGCGCCATGAACTGCAGCTGGACCTGCCTTTGCGCGCGCTGTTCGACAGCCCGTCGCTACAGGCATTCGTCGAGCAGTTACCGGCAACCGGAAGCCGACGCGTGCTGCCGGACTTGCATGGGGTCGATGCTTCGCAGCCGCAGCCGCTGTCTTATGCTCAGCAGCGCTTGTGGTTCCTCTGGCAACTTGAACCGCAAAGTTCGATGTACAACATTCCGCGCGCGCTGGAGTTGCTCGGGCCATTGCAGGTCGAGGCCGTGCGCCTGGCCTTCGAAGCCCTGGTTGCGCGCCACGCGGTGCTGCGCACGACGTTCTTCGAGGATCAGGGCGAAAGCTGGCAGCGGGTCCAGGCGCACTTGCCCGTGCCGTTCGAGAGTGTCGACTTGCAGGCCCTGGACAGCGCCAACCGGCAGGTGGTGCTGGCGCAACAGGTGCAGCAAGAGGCCCTGCGTCCCTTCGACCTGCAGCGTGGGCCGCTGCTGCGGGTGCAGTTGCTGTGCACCGAGCCAGAGCGCCACGTGTTGCTGGTGACGCTGCATCACATCGTCGCCGACCACTGGTCGTTTGCCATTTTGATCCGCGAGTTCAGCGCGCTCTACCAGGCATTTGCCACCGGTGTGGCGCCTGGCTTGAGCGCGCCAGGCCTGCAGTACCTCGATTTTGCGGTGTGGCAGCGTCAATGGCTGGCGGCTGGGGAGCATGACCGGCAGTTGCAGTACTGGCAGCAGCAACTGGGCAGCGAGCATTTCTTCACCACCTTGCCGGCCAGTGGCAGCGGCGCATCCGCCGATCAGCAGCAAGACTGCGAGGTGTACGAGTTTGCCCTTGAGCAGGGCTTGAGCGAGCGCTTGCGTCAGTTTGCCAAGGCACAGGGCCTGACCCTGTACATGCTCCTGCTGGCCGGCTTTGCCCTGGTCGTCAGCCAGCGCTGTGGCGCTGCCCGGGTCCGCCTGGGGACGGATGTCGCCAACCGAAATCACGCCGGCGTTGAAGAAATGGTCGGCTTCTTCGTCAATCAATTGGTACTGCAACTCTCGGTGGATCAACAACAGACGATCGGCAGTTTCCTGGCGTCCTGCCGCACCACGGTCATCGGTGCTTCGGACCATCAGGACCTGCCGTTCGATCGCCTGGTGGAGGCGCTGCGGTTGCCGCGTCGTTCAGGCAAGTCGCCGTTGTTCGCGATCAAATTCATCTACCAGGAACAAGGGGCGCAGCCGGTGGCTATCGATGGGCTGCAGATCAGGCCCTGGGCCGCGGGGCAGGCGGCGGCGGAGCTGGACCTGATCGCCGAGTTCGTCAACTCGTCGACGACCATCGGGGTTGGCTTCAAATGCATTGCCGGGCTGTACGAAAGCAATGACATGGCCTGTCTGTTTGCGCAGACGGCCTTGGTACTCGAACAGATGATTCAGGCGCCAGAGCAACCGCTCCAGGCTCTGCTCGACGCCTCGCGGGCCGTGCAGGAGCAGGCCGGCAAGGATCAGGCGCTAGCGCGCAGAACGCAATTGCTGCAGCAGCACCCGATTCGCCGGCGCTCGCCTCAGCGCGCAGGCAGCAACCAGGTGAATTGAAGCAGCGCCCGGACGGATCTATCGGTTGGCTTTGCCGCCAATGTCGAATCAGCGAATGGAAGGTGTTAAATGTCGGATTTCCAGTCTCACGTCATACCGGCACTGGCCAAAGGCAGAAGAAAGAGCCTTGGTGCCAGCGCCCAGCAGTTGGTGGCGTTTTCGCCGCTGCTGGAAGGCGGCTCTATGCCCTTGCTGTGTCGCCCGACCGTACCCGGCGTGGGCCTGGTGCAATGGGCCAGCGAAAACCGCGAACTGATCGAGCAACAGCTGGACAAGCACGCGGCGATTCTTTTTCGTGGTTTCGATGTACAGGACATTGAAACCTTCAACCGCTGTGTCGATGTGATCTCCGGCGGCGCGCTCGAGTACCTGTTCCGGGCTTCGCCACGTACCCAGATTACCCGCAAGTTGAATGTCTACAGCTCCACAGACTACCCGGCGGTGGAGAAGATCTTCCCGCACAACGAGCACTCCTATTCGCCGGTCTTTCCCTTGCACCTGTATTTCTACTGTGACCTGGCGTCACAGACCGGGGGCGAGACGCCCTTGGGTGATACACGGCTGATTCTCGATCGGATCGATCCTCAGGTGCGTGAAGCGTTTGCCCGCAAAGGCGTGCTGTATGTGCGCAACTATGGGGATGGCATGGGCTTGCCGTGGCAGACCGTGTTCCAGACCGAAGACCGCGAGGCGGTTGAAACCTACTGCCGCAAGATCGGCGTCGAGCCGCAGTGGAAGCCCGGTAACCGGCTGCGCACGCGCCAGCGCGGTCCGGCCATGGTCCGTCATCCGCGTACGGGCGAGACGGTCTGGTTCAATCACGCGACCTTTTTCAATGCGCTGACGCTGCCAGACAGTATCCGCACCAGCCTGCTGGCCGAGTTCGCGCCGATGGACCTGCCGCAGAACACCTTCTTCGGTGACGGCTCGGCAATCCCCGAGCACTACATCACCCACCTGCAACAAATCTATCGAGAGGTCATGGTCGAGTTCCCCTGGCAGCAGGGCGACGTGGTGATTCTCGACAACATTCTTACGGTTCACGCGCGCAACGAATACACCGGGCCGCGAAAAATACTCACTGCAATGGCTATCGCGCTGAACAGCGTCGATGTGGCAATTGGTTAAGGATTCCCCATGAACGCTCCAGTCGACCCTTCCGAAGTTTTCCAGGTTTCCGCCCAGCAAGCGTCCATTCTCGATGCCCAGCAAGCCCGCGGCACGATCCTCGGCGCCCAGCTGATCATGACGTTCGATGCCCCCATCGATCGCCAGTGGCTCGAGCAGGCGGCGATTGACCTGAGTGAACGGCACGAGATCCTGCGCACCGAGTACCGAAACATGCCGGGGATGAAACGTCCGGTTCAGGTGATTCATGCCCAGCCGCGCCTGTGCCTGCTGTCGGTGGCGCCGGGCACCTTCGAACAGGCGGGTCAAGCGTGCCTGGCGCAGTTGGCGAACCATAGCCTGGTGCTGGGCCTGGGCAGTGGCGAGGATGCACACCGCTTACGAGTCGCTGCGCCCCTGGCGAGCCTGGATGAGGTTGCCCTGGGCTTGCTGGAGGAGCAATTGCGCGCGCTCTACCAGGGGCAGTCGCTGGCCCCCTTCGACGGGTTGCAATACGCCGACTACGCCGATTGGCAGACCGGTCTTGCGCAGGAGGACATCGGCCGCAAGGGGGGCGAGTTCTGGCGCAATCTGTACCGCGACATGCAGGTCGACTCGCGTCTGCCTTATGAACGGCTCACCCCGTTCATGGGGGCATTGCAGCAACACGAGCAGCATTTGCCAGCGGTAGTGCCGGCGCTGCGCACCCTGCGCCAGCAATGGCGACTGGACTCGGACGCAGCATCACTGCTGTTGCTGTGGGGGCTGTTCGTCGGTCGCCTGAGTGGCCGCGAGCATTGGCTGGTGGCCTGCGCAATGAGCGGGCGCAACGAGCAGTTGCACTCTACCCTGGGGCATCTGGCCTGGCGTTTGCCGGTTGCCTTCAGTCGCCAGGCTGATCTGTCCGTGGACGGCTACGCCGAGCACTTTGCCGTGCAGCTGCAGTTGAGCCAGTCCTGGCAGGACTGCTTTAACGAACTGGACATGCTCGGTGGTCAGGGCGCGGGGCTGGACTTCGGTTTTTCCTGGGCTGATCAGCCGATTGAGGGGGCCCGGCTGGATCGCCCCAGCCTGGAAAAACTCCACCTGCAGGTAGCTCCCAGCGGTGATGATCTGCTGTTGCGCCTGCTGTCGCCGACCGGCTCGTTCAGGGCCGAACTGGGGCGCGCCTGGCTGGCTCAGTTTGCTGAGTTCGTCACTCAAGCCGTGGCTGACCCCCGGCAAGCAGCACAAAAGGTTGCCCTGGTGGATGCCGCCCAGGCCCGACCGTTGCAGCAGGCACTGGACCGCAGCCAGTCGCTGGGCGAGAGCGCCAGCCGCCAGTTGCACCAGTTGTTCGAGCGCCACGCGCAGCAGCATCCCGAACGGACAGCGATCCAGATCGGCGAGCAGCAGGTCAGTTATGCCCAGCTTGAGCGCCGTGCCAACCAGCTGGCCCGCGTTCTGAACCAGCGCGCAATCGGCCGTGAGGCGATTGTTGGCGTCTACGGCGCACGTTCGGTGGAGATCGTCGTGGCGTTGCTGGCTATCCTCAAGGCGGGAGCGGCGTACCTGCCGCTGGACCCGCAGTATCCGGCGCAGCGCCTGTCCTTCATGCTCGAGGACGCTGGGGTAGAGTGCCTGATTGCCTTGCAGGCGCTTGATCCGGCTATCGCCATGCCGGCGACGACAACCCTGCTCAGCCTGGATGACGAGGCGCTCGATCAGGTCGATGACAGCCCGCTGGCCAGTTGCGGCGAGGCGGATGACCTGGCGTACGTGATCTACACCTCAGGCTCCACCGGCACACCCAAGGGGGTGATGGTCAGCCACGCCAATGCGCTGGCCTCGACCCAGGCGCGGGTGCAGTTCTATCAGCAGCCGGTGCAACGCTTCCTGATGCTCTCGTCGTTCTCGTTCGACAGCTCCGTGGCGGGGATTTTCTGGTCCCTGGGGCAGGGCGGCAGCCTGTGCCTGCCGCTTGAGCAGGCGCACAAGGACCCTCAAGCCATTGCCCAACTGATAGAGCGCCAGGCCATCTCGCACTTTCTCGCCCTGCCGTCGCTGCACGCCCAGGTGCTTGAGCATCTGCAGGCGGCGCCCGCGTTGCGTTGCGCCATTGTTGCCGGCGAGGTCTGTCCTCCCGAGCTGCTGCGCCGCCACCGCCAGGCACTGCCGGGGGTAACGCTGGTCAACGAATACGGGCCCTCGGAGAGCACTGTCTGGTGCTGCGCCTACCAGGTGGCGCCAGAGGATCGCGTTGATTCTGAACTGCGCGTCGCCATCGGTGAGCCCATTGCCGGCACTCGCCTGTATGTTCTTGATGATCAACAGCGCTGGGCGGGGGTTGCCCAGGAGGGTGAGTTGTACGTTGCCGGTGCCGGGCTTAGCCGGGGATATCTCAACAGGCCCGGGCTGACGGCCAGTCGCTTCGTTCCGGATCCGTTCGCCAGCGAGCCGGGCCAGCGCTGTTATCGCACCGGCGACCTTGCCTGTGTGCGCGCCGACGGCCTGGTCGATTACCTCGGTCGGCTGGATCATCAATTGAAAATTCGTGGCCACCGCATCGAACTGGGTGAGATCGAAGCTCTGCTGGGTTCGCAGGAGGGCGTGCGCGAGGCCGTGGCCATCGCCCGCGACACCGCCGCCGGCAAGCAACTGGTGGCTTATGTGGTGTTGGCCGCCATGGCCGATGCGCAGCCGCGGACCGTGCAATTGCTGGGACTGTTGCGAGAGCAGTTGCCTGAGTACATGGTGCCCTCGACGTTGCAGGCGGTGCAAAGCCTGCCCCGTACCCCCAATGGCAAGCTTGACCGGACCGCCCTGGCTGCGCGGGCATTGGACGGTGTTGCCTACGTCGCGCCGGGCAATGAGCTCGAGCAATTGTTGGCCGAGGTCTGGCAGGAGGCTTTGCAACTGGAGCGGGTGGGTATCAACGACAACTTCTTTGCCCTGGGCGGGCATTCGTTGCTGGCCACGCGGATTCGTTCTCAGGTTCAGGCGCGGCTCAATGTCACCTTGCCGCTCAAGGTGTTCTTCGAGGGCGAAACCGTGGAGCTGCTGGCCCGGCAGATCGAGATGCACCGTGACGAGGCGGTCAGCGAAGACAAGATCCAGGCGCTCGAAGCGCTGTTTGCCGAGGCTCAGGAGCAATGAGCATGCTTGAGCAACGAATGCTGGCGCTGGCTGAGCGCTTCACCCGTTTTTCCGCTGCTGAACGGCGCGCCTTGCAGGCGCGCATGCTTGAGCAAGGCCTGTCGCTGGAAAGCCTGCCGATTCCCCGGCGCGAAGACCCCAGCGAGGCGACACCCGCCTCGCATGCCCAGCAACGGATGTGGTTTCTCTGGCAACTGGAGCCGGACTCCACGGCCTATAACCAACTGGCCGTGCTGCGCTTGCGCGGACAGTTGAATGTCGAAAGCCTGCGGCAAAGCTTCGAGGCGCTGGTGACCCGCCATGAAGTCCTGCGCACCCGTTTTGTGCTGCAGGACGGCCAGGTGTTGCAGCAGGTCGAGGCCGTTGCGCGCTTTGAACTGCAACTGCTCGACTTTAGCGGCGAGAACGGCCAGGCACTGGCGGATCAGGAGATTGAACGCCAGGCCCGGCAAGCCTTCGACCTGGAGCAGGGGCCGTTGCTGCGGGCCACGCTGCTCAGGCTGGATGCCGAGCAACATGTGCTGTTGTTCTGCACCCATCACATCGTTTGTGATGCCTGGTCCCTGCCGATTCTGGTCGAAGAAGTGACCCACGGCTATGCGCGCCTGGTCGCGGACGCCGAGCAGGCCGTACCCGCGCCGTTGGCCGTGCAGTATGCCGACCATGCACGTTGGCAGCGCCTGTGGCTGGACGCCGGTGAAGCGCAACGGCAGCTGGCGTACTGGAAAGCCAACCTTGGAGAGGAGGCGGTCAACCTCGAGCTGCCCCTCGATTACCCACGCCCGGCGTCGCGCAGTGCACGTGGCGCACGGGTGCCGATTGCCTTGTCCGAGAGCGTTTCGCAAGCGGTGCGCGCATTCGCCGCGAGCATGGGCGCGACGCCGTTCATGGTGCTGCTGGCATCGTTTCAGGCGGTGCTGCATCGCTACAGCGGCGCATCGGATATCCGCATTGGCACGCCGATCGCCAATAGGACACGGGCCGAGGTCGAGCCGCTGATCGGTTTCTTCGTCAATACCCAGGTACTGCGGGCACAGGTCGATGGGCAGATGTCGTTCGTCGAGCTGGTGCAGCAGGCCAAGCAGCGCGTGCTCGAGGCCCAGGCCCATCAGGACCTGCCGTTCGAGCACCTGGTCGATGCCTTGCAGCCGCAGCGCAGCCTGAACCAGAGCCCGCTGTTCCAGGTGATGTTCAACCACCAGGTGGCGCAACCGGCGGTTGACCAGTGGCGCCTGCCGGGATTGACCGTCGAGGCGCTCGATCGAGGCAGCGACACGGTGCGTTTCGATCTGACCCTCAACACCGAGGACCAGGGCGGGATACTCAAGGCGTCGCTGGCCTATGCCTGTGACCTGTTCGAGCCAGCCACCATCGAGCGGCTCGGCGAGCACTGGCGTTACCTGCTTGAGCGCTGCCTTGCCGAGCCGCACCAGCGCCTGGCGGAACAGTCGCTGTTCGACGATGCCCAGACTCGTCAGTTGCTCGACGCCTGCAATGACCCGCAAGCCAGCGTCCCGGCTTGCCTGCTGAGCCTGATCGCCGAGCAGGTCGCAACCCGGCCCCAGGCAACCGCGCTGGTGTTTGCCGAGGCGACCTTGAGTTATGCGCAGCTCGACGCCCAGGCCAACCGGCTGGCCCAGCGCCTGCGGGCGTCGGGGGTTGGGCCGGACGTTCTGGTGGGCATCGCCGTCGAGCGTTCGATGGCGTTGGTCGTGGCCGTGCTTGCCGTGCTCAAGGCCGGTGGCGCCTATGTACCGCTGGACCCTGAGTATCCGCGCGAGCGCCTGGCCTACATGATCGAGGACAGCAGTATCGCCCTGCTGCTGAGCCAGGCGCCGGTGCTCTCGCGCCTGCCCGGCGACCTGCCGTTGCCTGTGCAGTTGCTTGATGATTCGTCTCTGGAGCAGTGCAGCGACCAGCCTTTGCCGATTGTGCAGCAGGCCGAGAACCTCGCCTACCTGATCTATACCTCCGGTTCCACCGGCCGGCCGAAAGCGGCGGGTAATCGCTATGGGGCCTTGAGCGGGCGCTTGCAATGGATGCGCGATACCTATGCCATGAGCCCCGCAGACGCGGTGCTGCAGAAAACCTCAAGCAGTTTTGATGTCTCGGTCTGGGAGCTGTTGCTGCCGTTGACCTGTGGTGCGCCGGTGGTGCTGGCGCAACCGGGCGACCAGCGAGACCCGGAGCGTTTGCTGGCGCTGATCCAGGCTCATCAGGTCAGTACCTTGCACTTTGTTCCCTCGATGCTCCAGGCGTTCATTGAAACCCCTGGGCTTGAAGGCTGTACGTCGTTGCGCAATCTGTTCAGTGGTGGCGAGGCGTTGTCCCGTGAGTTGCAGCACAAGGTGCTGCAACGCCTGCCCCACGTAGCCTTGTACAACCGTTACGGGCCCGTGGAGGCGACCATCAATGCCAGCCACAGCCAACGCGCAACCGCCAGCGATACACGGGTAGGCATTGGCCGGCCGCTGATTGATACCGCCTTGTACGTGCTCGGTGGCGGTCTTGAGGTGCTGGCCCCGGCGGCCATCGGTGAGCTGTACATCGGCGGCGCGGCGCTGGCGCGTGGTTATCACCGCCGCCCTGGGCTGACGGCCGAGCGCTTTGTCCCCGATCCGTTCGGCCGCAGCCCGGGCGCACGCCTGTACCGCAGCGGTGACCTGGTGCGGCGGGGGGCTGACGGCGAATTGCAGTTTGTTACCCGTATCGATCACCAGGTGAAGATCCGCGGCATGCGTGTCGAACTGGGGGAAATCGAGTCGCAGTTGCTGGCCCTGGTACCGGTGCGCGAAGCGGTGGTGCTGGCCGTAGATGCCAGCCTTGGCAAACAGCTGGTTGCCTACGTGGTCGCCGACGCTGGCACCCCGCCAAGCCAGCTGCGCGAGCAATTGCACGCAGTGCTGCCGGACTACATGGTGCCCGCGCATGTGGTGCTGCTTGACCAACTGCCCGTGACGGCCAATGGCAAGCTCGACCGCATGGCCTTGCCGCAGCCCGGCCTGGAGCGCGCGCAGGAAGATTATCAGGCACCGGCCAATGAGCTGGAGCAGCGCATTGCAACGATCTGGGAGGCGGTGCTCAAGCGCCAGGCCATTGGTCGTCAGGACAACTTCTTCGAGCTCGGTGGCGACTCGATCATCTCCATTCAGGTGGTGAGCCGCGCACGCCAGGCCGGCATTCATTTCACCCCGCGCGATCTGTTCCAGCAGCAGACTGTCCAGGGCCTGGCCAGTGTCGCCCGGCTGGGTGGTGTGCAGCGCTTCGAACAAGCGCCGGTGGTCGGTGAGGTGCCATTGCTGCCGATTGCCCAGGCGTTTTTCGAGCAGTCACTGCAGGCCCCTGGGCACTGGAACCAATCGGTCCTGCTGCAACCGCGAGCGCCCTTGCAAGCCGAGCTGCTGGAGCAGGTGCTGCAAGCGCTGGTGGTGCATCACGATGCGCTGCGCTTGAACTTCCAGCGCCAGGCCGACGGTAGCTGGCAGGCCACCTACGGTGCGTTGACGCGCCTGCCGGCGGCATTGCTGTGGCAGGCTGACGTGGCGGATGAGCAGGCCCTGACCGCGCGCTGCAACGAGGTTCAGCGCAGTCTGGACTTGCAGCACGGGCCGCTGCTGCGCGGGTTGCTGGCAACCTTGGCCGATGGCTCGCAGCGGCTGCTGCTGGTGGTTCACCACCTGGCGGTCGATGGTGTGTCGTGGCGCCTGTTGCTCGAGGATATCCAGCAGGCATACCAGCAGCTGATGGCTGGCCAAGCGCTGCGCTTGCAGGACAAGACCAGTTCGCTCAAGGCCTGGAGCGAGCGTTTGCAGGTGCGAGCCCGCGAGCGGCGCATGGACACCGAGCTGGCTTACTGGCGTGAGCAGTTGAGCTGCGCCAACGACTTGCCATGCCGTGACCCGCAGGCGAGCCTGTTGGCCAGTCACGCCCGCAGCGTCCAGACCCGGCTCGACAGCACCGCGACGCGCCAGTTGCTGCAACAGGCGCCTGCTGCCTACCGTACGCAGATCAACGACTTGCTGCTGACGGCCCTGGCCCGTGTCATCAGCCGTTGGACCGGCGACCGGCATACCTTGATCCGCCTGGAAGGCCACGGCCGTGAAGCGCTGTTTGACGATATCGACCTGAGCCGGACCCTGGGCTGGTTTACCAGCGTGTTTGCGCTGCGTCTGACGGCTTGCGACGACCTTGGGCAATCGATCAAGCAGATCAAGGAGCAACTGCGCCAGGTGCCTGACAAGGGCATCGGCTACGGTCTTCTGCGCTATCTGGCCGATGAGCCGACGCGCCTGCAGTTGCGTGGCCTGGCGCAACCGCGGATCACCTTCAACTACCTGGGGCAGTTCGATGCCAGTTTTGCCGATGGGCAAGGCCTGTTTGTCCCCAGCACCGAGGACAAGGGCGAGGAGCGCAGCCCGCAGGCACTGTTGAGCAACTGGCTGACCTTGAACGGCCAGGTCTACGCGGGCGAGCTCAGCCTGGAATGGACTTTCAGCGAGCAGATGTTCGACCGCGCGCAGATGCAGGCGCTGGCCGATGAGTATGCCGACGAGCTGCGCAGCCTGATCAGCCATTGCTGTGATCCACGCCACCGTGGGGTTACCCCGTCCGACTTCGCGCTGGCGCGCTTGAGCCAGGCGCAACTGGACCGGCTGGCGTGCAATGGCGCGGATATCGAGGACCTCTATCCACTGTCGCCGATGCAGCAGGGCATGTTTTTCCACTCCCTCTATGAGCAGGGGTCGGGTGACTATATCAATCAGTTGCGCGTGGATATTCGCGGGCTGGATCTGCAGCGCTTCCGCGATGCCTGGCAGGCGTGCCTGCAGGCCCATGAAGTGCTGCGCAGTGGTTTTATCTGGCCTGACGATGCCGACAAACCTGTGCAAGTGGTGCTCAAACAGGTCGAGCTGCCGTTTGAGGTCCTTGACTGGCGCGGGCGGCCGGGCAGTGCCCAGGACCTGCAGGAACTGGCGGACACTGAGCGCGCACGGGGTTTCGAGCTGAGCTGCGGGCCATTGCTGCGTTTGCTGTTGGTGCGTAGCGGCGAGCATGACTATCACCTGATCCACACCAGTCATCACATCCTGATGGACGGCTGGAGCAGCTCGTTGCTGATGGGCGAAGTGCTCCAGCGTTACCGAGGGCACGCCGTGCCAGCGCGGCCTGGGCGTTATGCCGATTACATCGGCTGGTTGCAGGCGCAGGATGATGCGCGCAGCCGCGTGTTCTGGGAGGCGCAGTTGTCTGACCTCGCCGCGCCGACCCTGCTGGCACCAGCCCTGGCTGGCGCGCACGGGCAGGCCGCTAGCGGTCAGGGCCAGTACCAGGCGAGCCTGACGCCGGCGCAAAGCGCTCGCTTGAGCGAGTTTGCCCGGCAACAGAAAGTCACCCTCAATACCCTGGTACAGGCAGCCTGGCTGGTATTGCTGCAGCGCTATACCGGCCAGCCTTCCGTGGCATTGGGTGCCACGGTGGCGGGGCGGCCGGCGGAGCTTGCCGGCATCGAACAGCAGGTTGGCCTGTTCATCAACACCCTGCCGGTCATTGCCAGCCCGGCTGCAGAGCTCAGCGTCGGGCACTGGCTGCAACAGGTCCAGGCGCAGAACGTGGCGCTGCGTGAACATGAGCAGGTGCCGCTGGCCGATATTCAGCGGTGGGCTGGACGGGCGGGCGAGCCGCTGTTCGACAGCATCCTGGTGTTCGAGAACTATCCTATTGCCGATGCGCTGCAACAAGGTGCGCCTGAAGGGCTGCAGTTCGGCGAGGTGCAGATGCAGGAGCAGACGCACTTTGCGCTGACCCTTGCGGTGGGGCTCGGCGAGGTGCTGACCTTGCAGTTCAGCTACGACCGGGCGCTGTGCGATGACACTGCGGTGACGAACCTGTGCGGCCATCTGACCCAACTGCTGCAAGGCTTTGTCGAGCAGGTCGATCAGCCGCTTGGCCAGTTGCCGATGCTGGGTGAATGCGCGCAACGCCAGGTTATCGACGGCTGGAACCATACCGCGCAGCACTATGCCGACTCGCGCTGCGTGCACCAGGTGATTGCCGACCAGGCCCAGCGCACGCCCGCGGCCACTGCCCTGGTCTTCGCCGGTCAGGCCATGTCCTACGCGGCGCTGGAGCTGCAGGCCAACCAATGGGCCCAGCGCCTGGTTGGCGCAGGCGTGGGCCCGGAGGTGCTGGTCGGCATCGCTGCCGAACGCAGCCTGGAAATGGTCGTCGGCTTGCTGGCGGTGCTCAAGGCCGGCGGCGCTTATGTGCCGCTGGACCCCGATTACCCCGCCGAACGCCTGAGCTACATGATCGAGGACAGCGGTATCGGGCTGTTGCTGACCCAGTCGGCACTGCTCGAGCGCTTGAGTCTGCCGGGCAGTCTGCAGACCTTGCTGCTGGACCGGCCCGAGGCACTGACACCCGCCCAGGGCATGGCGCCAGTGCCGTGCACGCCTGATGCGCAGAACCTGGCCTACGTGATCTATACCTCAGGCTCGACCGGCAAGCCCAAGGGCGCCGGTAACCGCCATGTGGCCCTGAGCAACCGCCTTAACTGGATGCAACAGGCTTACGGCCTGACACCTGACGATGTCGTGCTGCAGAAGACCCCGTTCAGTTTCGACGTCTCGGTCTGGGAGTTCTTCTGGCCGCTGATGTTCGGTGCCCGCCTGGTCATCGCCGAGCCCGGCGATCATCGGGATCCTGCAAGGTTGGTTGCTTTGATCCGCAACCAGGGCGTCAGCACCCTGCATTTTGTGCCGTCCATGTTGCAGGCGTTCATGCAGGACGAGGCGGTGGCCTGTTGTACCTCGCTCAAGCGGATAGTCTGCAGTGGCGAAGCACTGCCGGTGGATGCCCAGGCGCAAGTTTTTGCCCAGTTGCCCGGTGCGGCGCTTTACAACCTGTATGGGCCGACTGAAGCGGCCATCGACGTCACCCACTGGACCTGCCGGGAAGAGCCGGGGGACAGCGTGCCGATCGGTGAGCCGATCGCCAACCTGCAAACCTGGATTCTCGATGCGAGCCTGCAATTGCTGCCGGCGGGGGTGATAGGCGAGCTGTACCTTGGCGGCGAAGGCCTGGCCAGGGGATATCATTTGCGTCCAGGACTGACCGCCGAGCGTTTCGTCGCCAGCCCGTTCGACGCTGCTCAGCGCCTGTACCGCACCGGTGACCTGGCGCGCTACCGTGCCGATGGGGTGATCGAATATGCCGGTCGCATCGACCACCAGGTAAAAATTCGCGGGCTGCGTATCGAGCTGGGCGAAATCGAGGCACGCCTGGTCGAACACGCGTCGGTTCGCGAGGCCGCGGTGCTGGCGGTGGGCGACAACGCCGCCCAACGCCTGGTGGCCTATGTGGTACCGAGCGCGGACTTTGCCAGCGCCCAGGCCGAGCAAGGCGCCTGGCGCCAGGCGCTGGACCAGCACTTGAAGGCAAACCTGCCCGACTACATGGTGCCCGCTCGCATCCAGTTGATCGAGCGGATGCCACTCAGCCCCAACGGCAAACTGGAGCGCAAGGCCCTGCCTGCACCTGACCTGGAACCGAGCCAGCAGTATGTGGCACCGGTGGCGGAGCTGGAGCGGCAGATTGCCCAGATCTGGCAAAGCGTGCTCAAGTGCGAGCGCGTCGGTTTGACCGACAACTTTTTCGAACTGGGCGGTGACTCGATCATTTCCATCCAGGTGGTCAGCCGCGCGCGTCAGGCGGGTATCCATTTCACTCCCAAACAGCTGTTCCAGCATCAGACCGTGCAAAGCCTGGCGGCGGTTGCGGCAACCGGCGCCGCGGCCCTTGAGATCGATCAGGGGCCAGCCAGCGGGCGGGTGCAGTTGCTGCCGATCCAGGCGCAGTTCTTCGAACAAGACATGCAGACACGCCAGCACTGGAACCAGTCGGTGCTGCTCAAGCCCGCCGAACGCCTGCAGGCGCCAGCACTGGAGCAGGCCCTGCAAGCGCTGGTGCAGCATCATGACGCGTTGCGCCTGAACTTCAGCGCGGCAGACGGGCAATGGCGGGCCGATTACCGCAGCCTGCAACAACAGGCGCAGCACTGGCGGCGCGAAGGGCTGCTGTGGCAGGCAAGCGTGCACGACCAAAGCGAACTGGCCGCAGCCTGTGAACGGGCCCAGTGCAGCCTCGACCTTGCACAGGGGCCGCTGCTCAGAGCGTTGCTGCTCGACCTGCCTGACCAGCAGCAGCGCTTGCTGCTGGTCATCCACCACCTGGTGGTGGACGGGGTTTCCTGGCGCATCCTCTTTGAGGACCTGCAGGCAGCCTACGCCAGTGCCCTGGCGGGCACGCCCGGCAACCTGCCGGCCAAGACCAGTTCGGTGCAGGCCTGGGCGGCACGCTTGCAGCGCTATGCCCAAAGCGAGGCCGTGCGCGGGCAGGTCGACTACTGGCAGGCGCAATTGTCGGTGTCGGGCAGTGCGCTACCCTGCGACGATCCGGACGCCAGCCTGCATAGCCGTTACGCCCACAGCGTGGTCACCCGCCTGAATGCCGGGCTCACCCGGCAATTGCTGCAAGTGGCGCCGAATGCTTACCGGACGCAGGTCAACGATGTGCTCCTGGCGGCGCTGGCGCGGGTCATCGCGCGCTGGAGCGGGCAGGCCGATACGCTGATCCAGCTGGAAGGGCATGGCCGCGAAGACCTCTTCGATGACATTGACCTGACCCGGTCGGTTGGCTGGTTCACCAGCCTGTTCCCGGTGCGCCTGAGTGCCCGTGATGACCTGGGTACGACCCTGAAAACCGTCAAGGAGCAGTTGCGCGCGATCCCCGACAAGGGGCTGGGCTATGGCGTGCTCGGCCATTTTGCTGAACCAGGCGATCGCGCCCGGCTCACAGGGCTGGCGGTGCCGCGCATCACGTTCAACTACCTGGGCCAGTTCGACAGCAGTTTTACCGACGACGCGGCACTGTTCACCCCGACTGGCGAAGCGCGGGGGGCCGAGCAGGGCGCTGATGTTCCACTGGCCAACTGGTTGATGCTCAATGGCCGGGTGTTTGATGGCGAGCTGAGTATCGGCTGGACGTTCAGCACGCAAATGTTCGCTGCCTCGACGGTGCAGCGCCTGGCCGATGACTATGAGCAGGAACTGGCAGCGCTGGTCGCCCATTGCTGTGACCCACGCAGCCAGGGCGCCACGCCATCGGACTTTGCCCTGGCGCAACTGACTCAGGCACAGCTCGATCAGTTGGACCTGAGCGCAGTCGAAGACCTCTATCCGCTGTCACCGATGCAGCAGGGCATGTTGTTCCATGCCCTCGATGGTCGCGAGCAGGGCAGTTACGTCAACCAGATGAGCGTCGAGGTTTTCGGCCTCGATGTAGAGGCTTTTGCCGCCGCCTGGCAGGCCACTGTGCAGGCCCACGACATCCTGCGAACCCGTTTCATCTGGCAGGGCGTTGGCGCACGTCCCTTGCAGGCAGTGCAAGCATCGGTGGAGGTGCCCTTTACCGTTCTTGACTGGCGTCAGCGTGCCGACCTGGACGAGGCGCTGGGCGCGCTGGCGGCCAGTGAGCGCAAGCGCGGTTTCGACCTGGGCTGCGCGCCGTTGCTGCGCCTGCATGTGGTGCACTGCGACGGGCAACGCTACCAGCTGATCTACACCAGCCACCATATCCTTATGGACGGTTGGAGCAATTCACAACTGATGGGGGAGGTGCTGCAACGCTATCGTGGCGAGCAACCGGCTGCGCTGCACGGCCGTTACCGTGACTATATCCAGTGGCTGCAGGCTCAGGACGAGCAGGCCAGTGAAGCGTTCTGGAAAGCGCAACTGCAGGACCTGGTCGGCCCAACCCGGCTGACCGCAAGCACGGCACATGACGCTGGCAACCGCCACCAGCGCGAGTACCGGCACGTGCTGGAAGGCTCGCGCAGCCAACGCTTGCATGGGTTTGCCCGCGAACAGAAGGTGACCTTCAACACCCTGGTTCAGGCCGCCTGGGCACTCTTGCTGCAGAGTTATAGCGGCCAGCAAACGGTCGTGTTCGGTGCCACGGTAGCCGGACGTCCGGTCGAACTGCCTGATGCCGAACGGCAGATGGGGTTGTTCATCAATACCCTGCCGGTTGCCGCCACGCCGCGCCCGGAGCAAAGCGTCGGCAGCTTCCTGCAGGCGCTGCAGGCGAAAAACCTGAGCCTGCGCGAGCATGAACATACCCCGCTGTTCGACATTCAACGCTGGGCCGGACACAGTGCTGAATCGCTGTTCGACAACATTCTGGTGTTCGAGAACTACCCGGTGTCGCAGGCCCTGGAGCAGGGCGCAACCCAGGACTTGCGTTTCGGCCGGCTCAACAGCCACGAGCAAACGCACTACCCGCTGACCTTGCTGGTTTCGACGGGCGAGGAGCTGGTGCTGCAGTTCAACTATGCCTGCGCGTTGTTCAGCGATGCCCAGATCGAGCGTCTCGCCAGCCACCTGGACAACCTGCTCGAGCAACTCTGCCAGGCGCCGCAACGGGTCCTCGGCGAGTTGGACATGCTAACCGGCAGCGAGCGCGGGCTGCTGCTCGAAACCTGCAACAGCAATACCCTGGCCTTTGCTCACCAGCGCTGTATCCATCAGCATATCGAAGCGCAGGCCGCGCGCAGGGCTGACGCAACAGCATTGATCGACGGTCAGGCGCACATCAGTTATGCCCAGTTGAACCAGCGGGCCAATCTTCTGGCCTGTGCCTTGATCGAGCTTGGCGTGGGCCCCGAGGTGCGGGTCGGCGTGGCGATGCCGCGCTCGAGTGAAATGCTGGTGGCCTTGCTGGCGGTGCTCAAGGCAGGTGGTGCGTATGTGCCGCTGGACCCCGACTACCCGGCCGAGCGTGTGGCCTACATGCTTGAAGACAGTCGCGCCCGTGTCCTGCTGAGCCAGCAGCAGGTGCTGGAGCACCTCAGCGTGCCCGCCAGCGTTCAGGTCGTGCCGGTGGAGCGTGGCTATGGCGAGCAGGCGGCGACCACGCCTGGCAACCCGCAGACAGCGGTCTCGGCGCAGAACCTGGCGTATGTCATCTATACCTCCGGCTCCACCGGCAAACCCAAGGGCGTGGCGATTACCCATCGCAACGTCGGCGCACTGATTCAGTGGTCGCAGCAGGTTTACAGCCAGGAAGATATCCAGGGTGTGCTGGCGTCGACGTCGATCTGCTTCGACCTGTCGGTGTGGGAGCTGTTCGTCACCCTGGCCAATGGCGGTCAGGTGATCATGGCGCGCAATGCCCTGGAGCTGCCGACGCTGGCGGCCCGCGAGCGGGTACGTTTGCTCAACAGTGTGCCCTCGGCAGTCGCGGCCCTGCAGCGTGCCGGGCAGATTCCGCCGGGCGTGCGCATTGTCAACCTGGCCGGCGAGCCGCTCAGGCAGGCGCTGGTGGAGCAGCTGTATGCCAGCGGCACCATCGAGCACGTCTACGACCTGTACGGACCGTCGGAAGACACCACCTACTCGACCTGGACGCGCCGTCACCCTGGCGGCACACCGAGTATTGGCCGGCCGTTGGCCAACACCCGCGCCTACGTCGTCGATGGCCGCTTGCAGCCAACCGCCCTTGGGGTGGCCGGTGAGTTGCTGCTGGCCGGCGACGGGGTTACCCGTGGCTATCTGCTGCGCCCCGGGTCTTACCGCCGAGAAATTCGTGCCGGATCCCTTCGGCGTGCCCGGCGCCCGCTTGTACCGCAGTGGTGACCTGGTGCGCTACCGCGACGACGGCGAGCTTGAGTACATCGGCCGCCTGGATCATCAGGTCAAGATCCGCGGGTTCCGCATCGAGCTGGGCGAAGTCGAAGCACGCCTGCAGGCCCTGGCCCAGGTGCGCGAGGCTGCGGTGCTGGCGCTGCAGGGGGCGCGGGGCGCGCACCTGGTGGCCTACCTGGTGGTGGATGGCGACCTTGCGCCAAGCGCCTACGCCCAGGCCGGCGAAGCCATCAGGCACGCGCTGCGAGCCGACCTGCCCGACTACATGATTCCAGCCCACGTGCTGTTCCTTGAACAGTTGCCGCTGACCCCCAACGGCAAACTTGACCGCAAGGCGCTGCCGGCAGTCGACAGCCAGGTTGGCAGCAGCGAATTCATTGCGCCAAGCACTGAGCTGGCCTGCCAGGTGGCGCAGATCTGGCAGCAGGTGCTGCAGGTCGAGCGGATTGGCATGAACGATAACTTCTTCGAGATGGGCGGTCACTCCTTGCTGGTGGTGAGCGTCGTGTCGCGAATTCAACTTGAGCTTGGTATGAAACTGACAGCGCAAACGGTTTTTCAATTCCCGGTCCTCGGCGCCTTGGTCGCCGAGCTGGAACAGAGTGGGTCTTCGCTGAACAGTGACAAACTCAGCAGGCTCGATGCGTTGCTCGACGAAATGGAGGCCATCTGATGGATCAGCAGGTCGCCTTGAAGATTGCTCAGCGTTTCATTCTTCTGCCGCTGGAAAAACGCCGGCTGTACCTGGAAAAAATGCAGGCAGAGGGCATCTCGCCCGCCAACCTGCCGATACCGCGGGTGAGCGATGAGTTCGAACAACTGCCACTGTCTTTTGCCCAGGAGCGCCAGTGGTTTCTCTGGCAACTGGACCCTGACAGCGCCGCCTACCACATCCCCACCGCGCTGCGTCTACGTGGCCCGCTGGACATCGCCAGCCTGCAGCAGGCCTTCGACCTGCTGGGCGCGCGGCATGCCACATTGCGCACGCGGTTTGTCCAGAACGCCCAAGGGGGCACTTGCCAGGTCATTGATGCCCAGGCCAATTTGCGCATTGCGGTGCAGCCGTTGAGTGTGCCGCCGGGGCAGTCGGCCGAGCAGGCGCTCAGGCAGTTCATCGGTACCGAAACCGCGCAGCTGTTTGACTTGCGCCAAGGGCCCTTGTTGCGGATCAAGCTGCTGACCCTGGGCAACGACGATCACGTGCTGGTGCTGACCCAGCATCACATCGTCTCGGATGCGCGCTCCATGCAGGTCATGGTCGAGGAGCTGGTGGCCCTGTACAGCGCCCGCTTGCAAGGACAGCCTTGCAGCCTGCCGGCAGTGGCGCTGCAGTACAGTGACTATGCGATCTGGCAGCGGCACTGGATGCAAGCTGGTGAGCGCGAACGCCAACTGGCCTACTGGCTTGAGCAACTGGGCGATCAGCAGCCGGTGCTGGCGCTGCCCACCGACCGGCCGCGCCCGGCCAGCAGGAGCTTTCGCGGTGCACGTGTGGAGATACAGCTGGACAGCGACCTGAGCCAGGCACTGCAAGGGCTGGCGCGGCAACAGGGTGCAACGCTGTTCATGCTGTTACTGGCGTCGTTCCAGGCGCTGCTGGCGCGCTATAGCGGCGAGCGGGATATTCGCGTCGGAGTACCGGTGGCCAACCGCAACCGCCCGGAAACCGAGCGCTTGATCGGCTTTTTCGTCAATACCCAGGTACTGCGTGCCGAGGTTGACGGGCACCTGCGTTTCAGCGAGCTGCTGGCCCAGGTTCGTGAGCGGGCGCTGGGCGCCCAGGCGCACCAGGACCTGCCCTTCGAACAACTGGTCGAAGCCCTGCACCCGGAGCGCAGCCTGAGCCATAGCCCGTTGTTCCAGGTGATGTTCAATCATCGCAGCGACACCCCGGGCGCGGCGCCTCAGGCCGCGCTGGCCCTGCAGGTCGAGGCGGTTGGCCAGGACAGCCAGGATGCACAGTTCGACCTCACCCTGACCACCCATGAATCCGCGCAAGGCATTGGCGCCAGCCTCAACTACGCTACGGACCTGTTCGACGCGGCCACCATCGAGCAGATGCTCGGGCATTGGCAAGCGCTGCTGCGGGCGGTGGCCGCTGACCCGCAGGCACGTCTGGGCCAGCTGGCGTTGCTCGATCCGGCGCAACAGCAGTCAACGCTGCGCTGCTGGAACCCGGCGCCGCAACAGTTCCCTGTGCGCCACTGCATCCATGAACTGTTCGAAGCCCAGGTCGAACGCAACCCGGATGCGCTGGCGGTGTCGCGCGGTGAGCAGCGCTTGAGCTACGGCCAGCTCAACAACCGCGCCAACCAGCTGGCCCATCGGCTGATTGCCATGGGGGTGGGGGCCGATGTCCGGGTGGGCCTGGCGGCGACCCGCGACCTGCCGATGATCGTCGGCCTGCTGGCCATCCTCAAGGCCGGTGGCGCCTACGTTCCGCTCGACCCCAACTACCCGCAGGACCGCCTGGCCTACATGATGCAGGACAGCGGCATGTCGATGTTGCTGGCGCAGGAGCAATTGCTGGCGCAGCTGCCGGTGCCGGAAGGCGTACCAACCCTGCTGCTGGACGTGGCGGATGACGGTGATTGCAGCAACCCGCAGCTCAAGCTCGACCCGGACAACCTGGCCTATGTGATCTACACCTCGGGCTCGACCGGGCTACCGAAGGGCACCTTGCTGGCGCATGCCAACGTCGTGCGTCTGTTCGCGGCCACCGAGCAGTGGTTCGCCTTCAACAGTGCCGATGTGTGGAGCCTGTTTCACTCATTCGCCTTCGATTTCTCGGTGTGGGAAATCTTTGGTGCCTTGCTGCACGGCGGCCGGCTGATCATGGTCGACCAGGACACTGCCCGCTCGCCCGAGGCGTTCCTGGCGCTGCTGCAGCGCGAGCGGGTCACGGTGCTCAACCAGACCCCCTCGGCGTTCAAGGTGCTGGCCCAGGTTGCCTGCGCCGCGCCCGCCGGGACGCTGGACCTGGCCTTGCGCTATGTGGTGTTTGGCGGCGAGAACCTCGAGGTCAGCAGCCTGGCGCCGTGGTTCGAGCGCTTTGGTGACGAGGCACCGCGCCTGATCAACATGTATGGCATCACCGAGACCACGGTGCACGTGACCTATCGACCGTTGTCCAGGGCTGATCTGGGCAGTGCCCAGGGCAGCCCCATTGGCGAACCGATTGGCGACTTGTCCTGGTACGTGCTCGATGGCGACCTCAACCCGGTACCTCACGGCTGTGTGGGTGAGTTGTATGTCGGGCGCGCGGGGCTGGCCCGTGGCTATTTGAATCGCGGTGGTTTGAGTGCCAGCCGCTTTGTTCCCGATCCGTTCGGCAACCCCGGCGGGCGTCTCTATCGCACTGGAGACCTGGCGCGCTTCACCGCCAGCGGCACGGTCGAGTATGCCGGGCGTGCCGACCACCAGGTGAAGATCCGTGGTTTTCGCATTGAGCTGGGCGAGGTCCAGGAGCGTTTGCAAGCCCTGGCAGAGGTCGACCAGGCCCTGGTCCTGGCGCACCAGGGCGTGGCCGGGCAACAACTGGTGGCCTACCTGATCGCTTCGCGCGCGGACATCGCCCTGGCCAGCGCCGAGGATCAAGCTCAGGCCGTGGAGCGTTTGCGCGGCTTGTTGTTGCAGGCGCTGCCCGAGTACATGGTGCCGACCCACATGGTCTTCCTCGCGGCGTGGCCGTTGACCGCCAACGGCAAGCTTGATCGCAAGGCCCTGCCGACGCCTGACCAATTGCAGGGATCACGCCGCTATCGCGCCCCGCAGAGCGCGCTCGAGTTGCAACTGGCAGCGGTCTGGCAAGAGGTACTGCAGGTGCCCCAGGTTGGCCTCGACGATGACTTCTTCAGCCTTGGCGGGCACTCGCTGCTGGCCACCCAGGTGATTGTCCGCATCCGTGAGCAGGTGAACCTCGAAGTGCCGTTGCGTGAATTGTTTCAGGCCCGCGACTTCAAGGCTTTCTGTACGCTGGTGGCAACGCTTCAGGCGCAGAGCTCGCCGCTGGAAGACGAATTGGCTAAATCTCTGCAGGCCCTCAAACGTTTAACTGGAGATGAACTTGAAAAGCTAATTTCCTAATGAGGGTCTGGGTGTGCAAGAGCTGATCGGGGCAGTTGGAGCGCTTTCGTCGAAGGAACGCAAAGCCTTGGCGATACTGCTGAAGCAAAAAGGGATCAACCTCTTCAATGTCGCGCCGATTTTCAAGCGCAAAGCCGACGAGCCCTTGTTGTTGTCCTATGCGCAGGAGCGCCAGTGGTTTCTCTGGCAGATGGAGCCAGACAGCGCCAACTACCATATTCCACTCGCGCTGCGCCTGCGCGGCGAGCTCGACCTTGGCGCCTTGCAGCGCAGTGTCGAGGCGTTGCATCTGCGCCATGAAGCGTTGCGCACCACCTTTGTCGACGACGACCTGCAGGCCCTGCAGGTCGTCCACCCGTCCATGACTGCGGACTTCACCTGCCTGGACTGGTCGAACGAGCCAGCGTCGGCGCGTTCTGAGGCGCGGCTGAAGGCCTTCGTCGAGGAGCAGGTCGGCCAGCTGTTCGATTTACGCCAGGGGCCGCTGTTGCGCGTCTGCCTGCTGCGCCTTGATGTCGATGATCACGTATTGCTGCTCATCCAGCACCATATTGTCTCTGACGGTTGGTCCATGGAGATCCTGCTGCGCGAGATCATCGAGTACTACAGCGCGTTCACCCAGGGCCGGGCCCCGGACCTTGCGCCGCTGCCGATCCAGTACGCTGACTACGCCCTCTGGCAGCGCCAGTGGATGGAGGCAGGTGAACGTGAGCGGCAACTGGCCTACTGGACTGCGCAGCTGGGTAGCGAGCATCCCTTGCTTGAACTGCCCACTGACCGACCGCGTCCGGCTGAGCAAAGTTATCGCGGTGCGCGGCTGGCGCTAAGCCTGCCCGATGGCCTGGCCGATGCGCTCAAGCGTTTCGCCGGGCAGGAGAATGTCACCCTGTTCACCCTGCTGCTGAGCAGCTTCGAGCTGTTGCTGCACCGCTACAGTGGCCAGGCCGAGATTCGTGTCGGGGTACCCTCGGCCAACCGCAACCGGGTGGAGACCGAGGGGCTGATCGGTTTTTTCGTCAACACCCAGGTGATCAAGGCTTGCTTTGACGATCAGCTGACCTTCCGCCAGTTGCTGCAGGCCGTGCACCAGACAGTGCTCGATGCCCAGACTCATCAGGATTTGCCGTTCGAACAACTGGTCGAGGCGTTGCGCCCGGAGCGCAGCCTCAGCCACAGCCCGCTGTTCCAGGTCATGTACAACCACCAGAGCGACGCGCGCAAGCGTCACCAGCTGGCGGGGCAGGGCGGGCCCCTGACGATCGAGGCGCTGGCGTGGGAAAAGCACACCGCTCAGTTCGACCTGATGCTCGATACCCATGACAGCCCGAGCGGGCTTGCCGCCGGCCTGACCTACGCCAGCGACCTGTTTGAACGCGCGACCGTCGAGCGCATGGCTGCGCACTGGCTGGGCCTGTTGCAGGCGATAGTGCAACAGCCCGATCAGCGCGTCGCGGCCATGCCCCTGCTCGACAGCGATCAGTGGCAGCAACAGGTCGTGCGCTGGAACGACACGGCGATGGACTACCCCTTGGCGTGCTGCGTGCATCAGTTGATCGAACAACAGGCGCACGCCACACCCGACCGGGTAGCCCTGGTCCTGGGCGCTGCGCAGCTCAGTTACCGCCAGCTCAATGAAGTCGCCAACCAGTGGGCACACCGCTTGCTGGGCGCAGGTGTCGGGCCCGATGTGCTGGTGGGTATTGCCGCCGAACGCAGCCTGGAAATGGTTATCGGCCTGCTGGCGGTGCTCAAGGCTGGCGGCGCTTATGTACCGCTGGACCCGGATTATCCCGCGGAGCGCCTGGCCTACATGATGCAGGACAGCGGCATGCGCCTGCTGCTGAGCCAACAATCGGTACGTGAGCGCTTGCCGGTGCCGGCCGATATCGAATGCCTGCTGCTCGATCAACCTCAGGATGGCTGGCCTGTCAGCAACCCGGCGTGCTACCCGCACCCGCAGAACCTGGCCTATGTCATCTACACCTCCGGCTCCACGGGCAAGCCAAAAGGCGCGGCCAACCGCCACCTGGCCCTGACCAACCGGCTGTGCTGGATGCAACAGGCCTATGGCCTGGGCGAACAGGACCGGGTCTTGCAGAAGACGCCGTTCAGCTTCGACGTTTCGGTGTGGGAGTTTTTCTGGCCGCTGATGACGGGGGCACGCCTGGTGCTGGCGGCGCCGGGTGATCACAAGGATCCTGCGCGGCTGATCGAGGTCATCCGCCGTGAGCAGATAACCACGTTGCACTTTGTGCCCTCGATGCTGCAGGTGTTCATGCTCGATGACCAGGCGGGTCTGTGCACCTCGCTGAGCCGAGTGATTTGCAGTGGCGAGGCGTTGCCGGCGGATGCCCAGCAACAGGTTCTGAGCCGCTTGCCGCAAGCCAGCTTGTACAACTTGTATGGACCGACCGAAGCGGCAATCGATGTTACCCACTGGACCTGTCGCGACGAAGGCCGCGACAGCGTGCCGATTGGCCAGCCGATTGCCAACCTTGGCACCTATGTGCTGGACGACGAGCTGACGCCGGTGCCCGTGGGGGTAACGGGTGAGCTGTACCTGGCCGGTATCGGGCTTGCGCGCGGCTATCATCGCCGTCCGGGCCTGAGCGCCGAACGGTTTGTCGTCAGCCCGTTCGCCAGCGGCGAGCGTATGTACCGCACCGGCGACCTGGCGCGTCAGCGCAGTGACGGGGTGATCGAGTACCGCGGGCGGATCGACCATCAGGTAAAAATCCGTGGGCTGCGCATTGAGCTGGGCGAGATCGAGGCACGCTTGCTGGAACAGGATGAAATCCACGAGGCGGTTGTTCTGGCCGTTGCCACTGGCAATGGCCAGCAACTGGTGGCGTATCTGGTGCCGGCCCGGCGCGACTGGCCTGGCGACGACCGCCAGCGCCAGGCGCAGGCGCGCGAGCTGCTGCGGTCGCGCTTGCTGGCGGTCTTGCCCGACTACATGGTACCCAGCCAACTGATGTTCCTCGACAGCCTGCCGTTGAGCCCCAACGGCAAGCTGGAACGCCGGGCGCTGCCGGTGCCTGATGCAGAGCAGATGCAGCAGGCCTATGTAGCCCCGGGCAGTGCCGTGGAAGTGGCGCTGGCGGCGCTTTGGCAAGAGGTGCTCAAGGTTGAACGGGTGGGTCTGAACGACAACTTTTTCGAACTCGGCGGCGACTCCATCGTGTCCATTCAACTGGTCAGCCGCGCGCGGCGCCAGGGCATCGTGTTCACCCCCAAAGAGCTGTTCCAGCACCAGACGGTGCAGAGCCTGGCGGCTGTCGCCCGGTCTCGCGAGGTCGGCGAAGGCGACGCAGTGGACCAGGGCCTGGTCAGTGGCGCGGCGTTGCTGCTGCCGATCCACCAGGCGTTTTTTGCCAGCGACATCCCCCAGCGTCACCAGTGGAACCAGTCGGTGCTGCTCAAGCCATCGCAGCCGCTGCAGGCCGACCTGCTGGAGCGTGCGCTGCAAGCGTTGGTGATGCACCACGATGTCTTGCGTTCGTGCTTCAGCGCCGAACAGGTGCGCTATCTGCAGCCCGAGCGCCTGCTTGCGCACTGGGCGCAGGCCCCGCTGCTGTGGCAAACCGCGCCAGTCGACCTGGCCGCGCTTTCAGTCGACTGCGACGAGGCCCAGCGCAGCCTGCAACCGGCACAAGGGCAGTTGCTGCGGGCGCTGTTGGCGACCCTGGGCGACGGTCAGCAACGGCTGTTGCTGGTGGTCCACCACCTGGCCGTGGATGGTGTGTCCTGGCGCATCCTGTTCGAAGACCTGCAACAGGCCTACACACAGTTGGCGGCAGGCCAGCCAGTGGCCTTGCCGGCCAAGACCACTTCGGTCAAAGCCTGGGCCGAACGTCTGCAAACCTATGCGCGGGGCGACAACCTGCAGGCGCAGCTCGGCTACTGGCAGCAGCAGTTGCAGGGCGCATGCGCCGAGCTGCCCCAGGATCACGCCGACGGCACGCTGCTCAGTCGCGACGCACTTACGCTGTACAGCCAGTTGAGCCCGCAGCTGACGCGCAAGCTGCTGCAGCAGGCCCCCGCGGCTTACCGCACGCAGATCAACGACCTGCTGCTGGCAGCCCTGGCCAGGGTGTTGCAGCGCTGGACCGGCGCCGACCATTGCCTGATCCAGCTTGAAGGCCATGGCCGTGAAGAGCTGTTCGATGAGGTCGACCTGACCCGCACCCTGGGTTGGTTCACCAGCATGTTTGCGCTCAAGTTGCAGGCCTTCGAGCAGTGGAGCGACACCCTCAAGGGGATCAAGGAGCAACTGCGGGCGGTGCCGGACAAAGGCATCGGCTACGGGGTGCTGCGTTACCTGGGTGATCAGCCGGCGCGTGAAAGCCTGGCGCAATTGCCGGTGCCGCGGGTGACCTTCAACTACCTTGGGCAGTTCGACGCCAGTTTCAGCAGCGATCAGGCACTGTTCGTTCCCGCCGCTGAAAACCGAGGGCTTGAGCGCAGCCTGGACGCGCCGCTGGGCAACTGGTTGAGCCTCAATGGCCAGGTGTACGACTCGGCCTTGAGCATAGGCTGGACCTTCAGCCGCAGCATGTTCGATGAGGCGACGATCGCGCACCTGGCCGCGCAGTACAGCGAGGAGCTCGAGCGTCTGATCGAGCATTGCTGCGATCAGGGCGTTGGCGCGGTGACCCCCTCGGACTTCCCGCTGGCGCAGGTTTCGCAGGCCTGGCTTGACCAACTGCCGATTGCCGCCGGCGAAATCGAAGACATCTACCCGCTCTCGCCGATGCAGCAGGGCATGCTCCTGCACACCCTGGAAGACAACGAGTCGGCGCTTTACATCAACCAGGTGCAGTTGCCGGTGCAGGGCCTGGATGTCGAGCGATTCTGCCAGGCCTGGCAGGCGGCAATCGACCGCCACGAGGCCCTGCGTACCAGCTTTCATTGGCCCGATCGGCAGACGCCGGCGCTGCAAGTCGTGCAGCGCCGGGTCAAGCTGCACGTACAGACCCTCGACTGGCAGGATCAACCCTGGGATGAACAGCGTGTCGCGCAATGTGCCAGCGCCGAACGGGCCCGCGGCTTTGATATCGGCGCCGCGCCGTTGCTGCGCCTGTTGCTGATTGGTACCGGCCCCGGGCAATACCGGATGATCTGGACCAGCCATCACATCCTGATGGATGGCTGGAGCAATTCACGTCTGCTCGCAGAAGTGCTGCAGCACTACTGTGGCGCGCAGGTTGCGGCGCCAGGCGGGCGCTTTCGCGACTTCATCGGCTGGCTGCAGGGGCAGGACGCCAAGGGCCTCGAACAGTTCTGGAAGCAGCGCCTGCAGGCCTTGGTCGAGCCGACTTCGCTGAGCCAGGCGGTGCATCCGCGGCACAGCAGCAGCGAGCCCGGTCACCGGGCGCTGTACACCCGCTGGGATGCAGCGCGCACTGCACGGTTGCAACAGGTGTGCCGTGACTTGCGTATCACCCCCAACACCCTGATTCAGGGCGCCTGGCTGCTCTTGCTGCAACGCTACACGCGCCAGGACACCGTGGTGTTCGGCGCCACGGTTGCCGGGCGACCGGAGGGCCTGGCCAATGCCGACACCCTGCTGGGCCTGTTTATCAATACCTTGCCAGTCATTCACCGCATCAGGCCGGAACAAGCGCTGGATGCCTGGTTGCGCGACCTGCAAGCCTACAACCTGGACGTGCGCGATCATTCCCATGTGCCGCTGGCGGATATCCAGCGTTGGGCAGGCATGGGCGGACAGGCGTTGTTCGACAGCATCATTGTGTTCGAGAACTACCCGATCGATGAGCGGCTTGGCGAGGCCCGGGACAGCGGCCTGCACTTTGGCGAGTCACGCAATCACGATGTCACCAACTTCCCGATGGACCTGGCCGTCCACCTCAACGACAGCCTGTCGATCGAATACCTGCATTTGCGCAGTGCCTTCAGTGAGCAGGCCGTCGAGGGCATCCGTCACGCCATGGAGGGGCTACTGACGGCCATGCTCGAGACACCGCTGCAGCGGGTGGGTAACCTGCAACGCCTGGATACCGCGCAGTGGCAGCAACTGCAGGCCTGGGGGGCACAGCCGGCGCGGCAGTACCGTCCGCTGTCGGTGGTCGAGCTGATTGACGAACAGGCCCGGCGTCAGCCCGGGGCGATTGCGGTGGAATGTGCGGGGCAGCGCCTGGACTATGCCGCCCTGCAGCGCCAGAGCAATGCTCTGGCCGCGACCTTGATGGCGCAGGGCGCGGGCCCTGAAGTTCTGCTCGGGGTGGCCCTGGAGCGTTCGCCGCAGATGATCGTGGCACTGCTGGCCGTGCTCAAGTGCGGCGCGGCGTATGTGCCGCTGGACATCGATTACCCGAGCGAGCGCCTGGCCTACATGATCGAGGACTCGGGCATGGCCCTGGTCATTACCCACAGCGATCTGCTCGGGCGCCTGCCGCTGCCGGCGCTGTTGCCACGGGTAGAGATGGATCGACTGCCGCTCGATGAACAGCGCGTCGGGCCAGCGCTTGCCTGCGGCGATGATCGCAACCTGGCGTACCTGATCTACACCTCCGGTTCCACCGGTCAACCCAAGGGCGTGGCGGTTACCCGCGGGCCCTTGAGCATGCACTGCCAGGCGATTATCGAACGCTACGAAATGAACGCCAGCACCCGCGAACTGCACTTTATGTCGTTTGCCTTCGACGGTGCCCATGAGCGTTGGTTGAGCGTCCTCGGCAGCGGCGGGGCGCTGGTCATTCGCGACGCCGAACTGTGGACACCGGAGCAGACGTTCAAGGCCCTTGGGCAGCAGGCAATCACCATCGCCTGCTTCCCGCCGGCCTACCTCAAGCAGGTTGCCGAGTATGCCCGCCAGTGTGGCGAGCCTGCGCCTGCGGTGAACATCTACTGCTTTGGCGGCGACGCCGTACCCGAACAGACCTTCGAGCTGGTCAAGGCAGCATTGCGCCCGCAGTACTTCACCAATGGCTACGGACCGACTGAGACCGTGGTCACCCCGCTGCTATGGAAAGTGCCGGCCGATTCGACCTGTGAAGCTGCGTATGCACCGATCGGCCGCGCGGTCGGCTTGCGCGCCTTGCAGGTCCTGGACGATGACCTCAACCCGTTGCCTGCAGGCTTCGCCGGCGAGCTGTACATTGGTGGCGAGGGGGTCGCCCGAGGCTACCATCGTCGCCCGGGCCTGACCGCCGAGCGCTTCGTACCGGACCCTTTCGGCCAGCCAGGAACCCGGGCTTACCGCAGTGGTGACCTGGTGCGCCTGCGTGAGGACGGCATCATCGACTACGTCGGTCGCATCGATCACCAGGTAAAGATTCGCGGCTTTCGCATCGAGCTGGGCGAAGTCGAGGCCTGCCTGCGCCAGCAACCCGGGGTCAGCGATGCGCTGGTCATTGCCCGTGACTTTGCCGCCGGCAAGCGCTTGATTGCCTACGCGGTCACCCCGCACGGCATCGATCAGGGGCCGGCGCTGCTCAGCGGTCTGCGCGCGGTGCTGCCCGACTACATGGTCCCGGCACAGGTTATCTGCCTCGCGGCACTGCCCATCTCGCTCAACGGCAAACTCGACCGCAAGGCCTTGCCAGAGCCGGATTTCAGCGCCGATAGCTACCTGGCCCCGCGCAGCGAGCAAGAACACCTGCTGGCGCAGGTCTGGGCCGAGGTGCTGCAAGTCGACAGGGTTGGCATCAGTGACAACTTCTTCGAGCTGGGCGGCGACTCGATTCTCAGCTTGCAGGTCATTTCCCGCGTGCGTAATCACCCGCAGCTGGACATCAACCTCAAGTTGCGCGACCTGATGCGCTACCAGACCATCGCCGGCCTGTTCGATCAGCAGGTCTTTGCCGGTGCTGCGCAGCAGGAGGACCTGAGCCACCGGGTCAGCGATGGCCGGTTCAGCCTGTTGCCGATCCAGGAATGGTTCTTCGCCCAGAACATGCCAGAGGCGCACCACTTCAACCAGGCATTGATGCTGCGCTCGCGCCAGGCACTCGAGCCGCAGGCGCTGGAGCAGGCTTTGCAGGCTGTGGTGCAGCAGCATGATGGCTTGCGCTTGTGCTTTGCCAAGGAGGGCGAACGTTGGTATCAGGCGTATCGGCCACAGCAGGCCCAGGCCGACAAGCCGCTGCTGGAGCAGGTGAGCGTGGCCGATGAGGCGGCGCTGGAAGACTTGACCGCCCGGGTGCAACGTAGCCTGGACCTGCAGCAAGGGCCATTGATGCGCGCCCTGCATATCACCTTTGCCGGCGAGCAGCGCTTGCTGCTGGTCATTCACCACCTGGCGATTGATACGGTGTCCTGGCGCATCTTGCTGCAGGATTTGCAACAGGCCTACGAGGCTTGCAGCCAGGGCAACAGCCCAGCGTTGCCGATTCGCACCAGCAGCTACCAGGCCTGGGCGACCCGTCTTGAACAACAAGCGCCGCTGCTGGTGGAGCGCGAGCTGGGGTACTGGCTCGAGCAACTGCAAGACTCGGGGCGGCCTTTCCCTTGCGATAACCCCCGCGGCAAGAACCTGGTCGGCTTCCATGCGGTAGAGCGCATGGAACTCGACGCCCAGCGCACCAGCGAACTGTTGACCCAGGTGCCGGCGGTCTACCAGACGCAGATCAATGACCTGTTGCTGGGCGCCTTGAGTCGCGTGCTGTGCCGCTGGACCGGGCAGGATGCGGCGTTGATCCAGCTTGAAGGTCACGGTCGTGAAGACCTGTTCGACGAGCTGGATTTGAGCCGTAGCCTGGGCTGGTTCACCAGCATGTACCCGGTACGCCTGGTGCCCGGTGCCGAGGATGACATCCGCGCCAGCCTGCTCGGGGTTCAGCGCCAGTTGGCGGCAGTCCCCGACAAGGGGCTGGGTTACGGCGTGTTGCGCTACCTGGCGGGCAACAGCCTCAGGCAGCAATTTGCCGGGCTGGCCCAGGCCAGAGTGACGTTCAACTACCTGGGCCAGTTCGACCAGAGCTTTGACGAGCGCGCCTTGTTGGTGCCGGCCGAGCAAAGCGTGGGGGCGTGCTACAGCCTGCAAGCGCCGCTGGGCAACTGGCTGGAGATTGTCGGCCAGGTGTTCGACGGCCGCCTGGCCTTGCGTTGTGTGTTCAGTACCCGGCGCTATCGTCGTGAAACCATTCGCCAGTTGATGGACGACTATCAGCGCGAGCTGCAGGCGATCATCAGCCATTGCCTGGCCCAGGTCGCCTGAGCCGTCAACCTGTGTGCCGGCAAACCCTTGCCGGCACGATTCGATACACCGTTTAGGAAGCTCAAATGTCTTTGCACCCTGATCTTGCTGATTTCCTCGACCTGGCCGAGGAAAGCCGCGGCCCGCTCGATCTGCCTTTTCATCAACAAACCCCGGAGCAGGCCCGGGCCGCGTTCGAGCAGACTACCCAGCAACTGCGCTGGCCCGTCGAGCAGCGGCTCGACTGTCAGGAACTGACGGTCACCAGCCGAGATGGCGGCGCGGTGCCGGTGCGCCTGTATCGTGCCCGGCAATGCGAGGGGGCCTTGCCGTTGCTGGTGTACTTCCACGGCGGTGGCTACGTGGTGGGCAGCTTGGATTCGCACGATGGCGTTTGCCGCGAGTTTGCCGCAGGCGGCCAATGTGCGGTGCTGTCGGTGGGCTACCGGTTGGCGCCCGAACACCGTTTTCCGCAGCCGCTGCTCGATGGCGAGGATGTCCTGGCCTGGTTGCCCGGCCAGGCCCGGGCCCTGCAGCTGGACCTTGCCCGGGTCGCGTTTGCCGGCGACAGTGTCGGCGCGACCATTGCCACCGTGTTGGCGACCCAGGCTGCCCAGGCAGGGCCGGACGCGGCGCTGCAGCCGCGCTTGCAACTCCTGTGCTATCCGGTGACGGATGCCTCCCGGCGCAGCGCCTCCATGGAGCTGTTCGCCGAAGGCTACTTGCTCGAGAGCCAGACGCTGGAGTGGTTCTACCAGCACTACCAGAGTGCTGCGCAAGACCGCTGTGACTGGCGCTTTTCGCCGTTGCTGACAGATAAGCTGAGCAACGTTGCCCCCGCCTGCATTGCCCTGGCCGGGCTTGATCCGCTGCTTGATGAGGGCCGGGCCTATGCACACCGGCTGCAGGAGCAGGGCGTACCTGTAACGCTCAGGGAATACCCCGGCCTGACCCATGACTTTTTGCGCCTGGGCTCGGTGGTTGGCCAGGTCACGGACATCTACACGCAGTTATGCGCAGACCTGCGCCAGGCGTTCGAGCGTTGAGGCAAAGGTTTCACCCTGGCCATGAAAAAGGGGCACTGAACCGACGTTCAGTGCCCCTTTTTCCTGTGCCCTGGATCAGAACGAATACTTGAGGCTGGCCATCACATTGCGCGGCTCGCCGTAGAAGGTCGAACCGTAGGAGCCCATGCCGCTGAAGTACTTGCGGTCGGTCAGGTTGTTGAGGTTGATGTTGCCGCGCAGGTTGTCACTGAAATCGTAACCGGCCAGCAGGCCGACCAGGGTGTAGCCCTTCTGGTCGAAGCGGGCGGGGATTGCGCCGGGGCCAAAGCCCAGGGTGGTGTCGTAGTAGATATTGCTCTGCCACGAGACGTTGCCGCCCACTGTCATGCGGTTGAGCAGGCCGGGCAGGCGATAGGTGGTTGCGAACCGGGCGATCTGTTCAGGCTGGGTGGTGCTGACCTTGTTGCCGTCCTTGTCTTCGGAGGTGCGGTAGGTGTAGCCACCATGAACATTCCAGTCGGGAAGCAGTTCACCCGAGACTTCGATTTCAAAGCCTTTGGTGGTAGCGCCTGACACCGCCTTGTAAGCCGTGGCGTTGGGAATGTCCACACGCAGGCCGTCGGCTTCGGCGACGTTGTCCTGCTTGGAGGTGAACAGCGCGAGGCTGGCGTTCAGGCGGCCCTCGTAGTATTCGCCCTTGATCCCCACTTCGTAGCTTTCACCGGTCAGTGGCTCCAGCGGCGTGCCGTTGCGATCGGGGTTGAACGGTTGCGGTTTGAAGATATCGGCGTAGCTTGCGTAAACGGTGTGGTAGTCGTCCAGGTCATAGGTGATGCCCGCGTAAGGGGTGACCACGCCACTTTCGCGGGAGTTGTAATGGGTGTTGGGGTTGGGCAGCAACGGGTTGAAACCATCCTGGTTCCAGTAGTGGTCGGTCACCCGTGAACCGAGAATCACGTTCAGCCGGTCAGTCGGTTTGAGGATGGTCGCAAAGTACCCGGCACGCTCACGGGCAACGGTGTCGTAAGGCACGGTGAACAGCAGTTTGCTGGGCTTGACCGGATTGTTGTCCCAGTTGAAAAAGTCATCGATCTTGTAACTGCCGAACGAATGGGTGCCGGATTCGTTTTCGTTGCGCGCCCAGTTCAGGCCCATGACCATCTCATGGGTGCGCCCGAACAGCTGGAAAGGACCGGTGGCGTAAGCCGCTACGTCGACTTCCTTGGAGGTCGAGTAGTACTTGCTGGTAAAGGCGTTGGCCGAGTGAGTGACCGCGTCGATCTGGCCATTGGCGGTGGCGGTGAGGTTGTCGACGTCATAGCGGCGGAAATTGGTCTCGACCTTGAGCAGCCAGTCATTTTCAAAGTGGTGTTCGATGTTGGCGAAGTAGCGTTGGGTTTCGGTGTTGCTGTACGACCATTTTGCCCCGGAGTTGGTCGAGCGCGACGGCTTGACCGTCGCGCCGTTGGTGTAGAACGCCGGCAGGTTGGAGTTGGTCGAGCCGTCGGCATTGCCTTTCTGATAGTCCATGCCGAAAGCGAAGGTGGTGCTGTCAGACAGGTCGGCCTCGATGATGCCGTAGAACACGTGGTCTTCACGACGCAGGTAGTCGATGTAGCTTTTTTCATCCTGAGTGGCAGCCACCATCCGGCCACGAATATGCTTGCTGTCGGTCAACGGGCCGGACAGGTCGACTTCGGTGCGGTACTGGTCCCAGCTGCCCGCGCCGGCGGTCACATGCCCCTGGAACTGCGCGGTCGGTTTTTTGCGCACGAAGTTGACCACGCCCGACGGGTAGCCGGTGCCATTGAGCAAGCCGGCCGAGCCGCGCAGGATCTCGATACGGTCGTAAATGGCGGTGCCGATCAAACCGTAGTTGTCGCGCAACGGGGCATTGGTGCTGAGGCTGGGCAGGCCGTCGAACTGAAAGTTGGAAATCTCAAAGCCCCGGGAATAAAAGGTATTGACCTCGGTATTGTCCTGGCTGACCGTCACCCCGGGCGTCTGGTTGAGCACATCGGCGATGCTCAACAGCCCTTGGTCTTCGATCTGCTGACGGGTGATTACGCTGACAGACTGCGGGGTCTTGCGCAGCGACAGGTTCATCTTGGTCGCCGTACTGGTTTCACCGGTGGTGTAGGACCCGGTGCCCTCAGTGGTAAGGCCCCGTTGCGCGACAACTACGCAAGCCGGCCCGAGCCCCTGCTGCACGGACCACGGCCCGACGGGTGACCGTCACCCCGGGCGTCTGGTTGAGCACATCGGCGATGCTCAACAGCCCTTGGTCTTCGATCTGCTGACGGGTGATTACGCTGACAGACTGCGGGGTCTTGCGCAGCGACAGGTTCATCTTGGTCGCCGTACTGGTTTCACCGGTGGTGTAGGACCCGGTGCCCTCAGTGGTAAGGCCCAGGGATGAGCTGTTGACCGTGGTGGCATCCAGGGTCAGGTCGGCGCCGCCCTTGTTGCCATGGATGGTCAGCACATCGCCTTGCAGGTTGTAGCGCACGCTGGTCCCGCCGAGCAGTTCGGCAATCGCCTGGGCAGGCTCCTTGGTGCCGTTCAGTGCGCGGCTTCTAAGCCCGGCGACGTCGTCGGGGCTGTAGAGAATCTGGATGTTGGCCTGGGTGCCGAACGCCTGCAGGGCGCTGGCCAGCGATTGCGCTGGAATTGCAAACGCGACCATCTGCGCATGGGCCTGGGCAGTGACAGCCAGGGCGCTGAGGCCGACCAGGCTGCTCAGTGCCAGTGGCCTGGTTAAAGTCCGACGAATCAGCAAAGCCCTGGTGAAGGGTGGCAAGCGGTATGCAGTGGTCAACGGAGGCTCCAGCGCGAAGGCAAACTCAGCACATCGCCTTGCAGGTTGTAGCGCACGCTGGTCCCGCCGAGCAGTTCGGCAATCGCCTGGGCAGGCTCCTTGGTGCCGTTCAGTGCGCGGCTTCTAAGCCCGGCGACGTCGTCGGGGCTGTAGAGAATCTGGATGTTGGCCTGGGTGCCGAACGCCTGCAGGGCGCTGGCCAGCGATTGCGCTGGAATTGCAAACGCGACCATCTGCGCATGGGCCTGGGCAGTGACAGCCAGGGCGCTGAGGCCGACCAGGCTGCTCAGTGCCAGTGGCCTGGTTAAAGTCCGACGAATCAGCAAAGCCCTGGTGAAGGGTGGCAAGCGGTATGCAGTGGTCAACGGAGGCTCCAGCGCGAAGGCAAACAAGTGAGAATGATTAGTATTTTTTGTAAGACGCTCTAGCAGGCCAAATCCGGAAAACTTTTTTCTTTTTCAAGCCATGGCACGTTCGGCCACGACTTGTCCGTTCTTCATCCGGATCAGTTGATCGGCGATATCGAAGTAACGGTCGTCGTGGGAAATGACAATGATGGTCTTGCCCAGGCGCTTGAGGTCGGGCAACAGTTCGGTGTAGAAAATGCGCCGGAACGTCGGGTCCTGGTCGGCGGCCCATTCATCGAACACCAGCACCGGGCGCTCTTCGATCCAGGCATTGACCAGTGCCAGGCGCTTGCGTTGCCCGGTCGACAGGTCGGTGGTGCTGAAGGCGCCGTCACGGATACTGACTTTGTGAGCGATCTCCAGGCGTTCCAGGTATTGCGAGGCTTGGGCAGGTACCTGCAGGCCGTCATTTACCAGGTCGTCGAACAGGTAATAATCAGCAAAAATGGTGGTGAAGAGCTGCCGGTAGTCATCGCGGGCGCGATCGTCGATGACCTCGCCGTTGAGGCGGATCTGGCCTTGCTGTGGCGGGTAGAGCCCCAGTAACAGCTTGATCAGCGTGGTCTTGCCGCAGCCGTTTTCGCCGACGATGAAGACAATGTCGCCCTGGCGGATATCCAGGTTGACCGGCCCCAGGTGAAAGGGCGCGCAGCCGTCCCGGGTCGGGTAGCTGTGACAGACATCAAGCAGTTGCAGGCGCTCGACGCTCACTGTCGGCGCGCCCTGGTCGCTGAGCAGCAGGTGCGGCTCGGGCGATGAAAACTGCTCGGACAACTCGGCGATCCGGCGAAAGGCGATCTGCGCCCGGCTGACTATGGGCAGGGTGCTGACCAGATGCTCCAGCGGCCCCTTCATGTACAGCAACACCAGCACGAAGCCACTCATTACCGCTTTGTCGGCGCTCGGCCAGAACGACTGCAGGGCCAGGGCCAGGCCGATGACCACGAAGAACAGCATCGAGCCGAGGCTTTTGGCAATCACGAAAGTATTGATCGAGCGAATCTGGGTATTGCAGATATGCTCGGCAACCTTTTGTATCCCCGCGACGAACATGCGCTGGCGCCGGGGGCGGTGGATGCGCAGCTCCTTGGCGCCCTCGGCGATCGCACTGTAGTGTTTCTGCAGTTCATCCTCGGCTTCGCGAGCGGCCATGAAGCCCTTGATGCCACGAGCCCTGGCCACGTACTGGATCACCGTGCCGATGCCGATTGCCAGCAGCATCATGACAAACATTGGCCAGGACAGCATTGCCAGGTAACCCAGGCAGCCCAGGGTCACGGTCAGGGAAATGGCCAGGGGCGCAAAGGCGAAGGCGAACGAGCTGATGGTATCGATGTCGTGGGTCAGCACCGGAATCAAGCGATGGCTGCGGTAGCGTTCGATCTGCCCGATCGGGGCGCTGAGGACCTTTTCCCCCAGCTCCTTGCGCAGGTTGGCGATGATCTTCTGACCGATGCGGTTGCTGCCAATATCGGACAGAATCGAGCTCAGTAACGCCACCACACACAGCCCGGCGAAACTGGCAATCAGCGACGGGCCAAGGCCTTGCGGGCTGTGCAGGCCATCGTTGATGGTCGCCAGCAAGGCGGTGACACTCAAGCCACCGATCATGCCCAGAACAATCGACACGACCACCTGCGGCCAGAAAGGGCGCAACAGCGCCAACAGCTCGCGCATTGCGCCACGGTATTGCTTGCTCATGAAGGGTTCCTGGCTCAGGCGCTGGTCAGCGCAGTCGGCGCATGGGAAGTGGCAAAAGCAGGTACTGCCTGCTTGCCCAGGGTGTCGTACAGCGACTGGCCAATTTCGGCCGCGCGAATCGGCAGCACCGAGAGCAAGGTGTCGCTCAGGCCATGGGTGGCTTCACAGAAACCCTGCAAGTACACCGCGGCCTGCAGGTCGCTACTGGCCAGGGCGCGGTAGTCGCGGCCGACGCTGTAGTCCTCCAGGTAGTCTTGTAGCGGTGCCAGCAGTTCCCGGTGCGAGCGTCGCTCGTAGCCAGTGGCGAGGATCACGGCATCGTAACGATGGGTCTGCTGTTGCCCGGTCGAGAGGTCTTCCAGGGTCAGCTCGATGCCATCGGCGGTGGCGGTGGCCGCCTGCACCTGGCGGCGGCAGAGCACGGCGTGACGGAACTGATGGGCGACCTTCTGGCGATAGAGGATGCCGTAGATGCGCTCAAGCAGGTCGATATCAACGACCGAGTAGTTGGTGTTGTGATATTCGTCAATCAGCTTCTTGCGCTCCGGGCTGCTCTGGTTGAACACCAGGTCGGTGTACACAGGGGCGAAGACTTCGTTGACGAAGGGGCTATCGTCGGCCGGCTTGAGCGCCGAGGCGCGCACAATCATGTCGACCTTGACCGACGCAAAGCTGTCGTTGAGATCGATGAAGGCTTCCGCGGCGCTTTGCCCCGAGCCGATGATCGCAATGCGCATGGCTTTGCCTTCGGTGCAGGGCAAGCCGGCCAGGCTGCTGAGGTAGCGAGAATGGTGGAAGACTCGCGGGTCGTCCTTGAAGGCCGCAAAGATGCTGGGGACTTTCGGTGTGCCGCCACTGCCGACGACCACCGAGCGGGTCAGGCGGCCATGCTCCTGGCCCTGTGCGTCACGCGAAATGACCTTCAGGTGGCGGATCCGGCCGCTGTCGAGCACCGGCTCAATGCGCAGTACTTCTTCGCCGTAGCTGGCCTGCGTGGCGAAGTGCTCGGCGGCCCAGCGCAGGTAGTCGTTGTACTCCAGGCGGCAGGGATAGAAGGTGCCGAGGTTGATGAAGTCGACCAGGCGCTGCTTCTGGTGCAGGTAATTGACGAAGCTGTAGGGGCTGGTGGGGTTGCGCAGCGACACCAGGTCCTTGAGAAAGGAGATTTGCAGTTCGCTCTGGGTCGCCAGGGTGTTGCCGTGCCAGCGGTAGTCCAGCTGCTTGTCGATGAACAGCGCATCCAGCGCGTGACCATTGGTTTGCGCGAGCTCTTCCAGGGCAATGGCCAGGGCCAGATTGGAAGGGCCGAAGCCCACGCCGACGAGGTCGTGGACCTTCTGGGGGAAATGGATCTGGCTCATGCTATCGGTTCCTTCAGTGTCGGGGCCGATAGCCTCGAAGGCGGCCCCCGGGGCTTGGGGATTACAACGATAGGACGAGTGGCTTGCGGGACAATTTAGCGCCGTTGGCCCGTCACGGTTCGCGGACCAGGCGTACGCCAATCCAGTCTCCGCGGTTGCCTGGCAGGTTGGCGTTGCGGTTGCCGGAGCGCGAGAAAATCGGCGCCTCGCCCCAGTCGTTGCCACGAATCACCACCACCTTGCAGTCGGCCTGCTGCCAGGCACTGCCGTCGTTCGGGGCGCCTTCGTAGCTGTCGTGATAACAGTCGGCGACCCATTCGTAGACGTTGCCGTGCATGTCGTACACACCAAAGGCGTTGGCCGGGTAGCTGCCCACCGGCGAGCTGAAACTGAAGCCATCCCTGGGCCCGTAGACGTTGGCGTTGCGGCTGATCTGGTAGTCGCCGTCCGGGTCCATGTCGAACGGGAACGGCCCGTTGCTGCCGGCGCGGGCGGCGTATTCGCGCTGTGCTTCGCTGATCAACCGGTAGTGCTTGCCGGTCTTTTTCGTCAGCCAGTCGGCATAGGCCTGGGCATCGTGATAGCTCATGCACACCGCCGGTTGTCGCGGGCCTTGCTGGTAGCGCGGCTTGCTGGCCTTGCACTCGCGGCCCGGGCGGGTGTCGCCGTCGGCAATCTTGGCCCCGGACTCGCGCAGGTAGGCGTCCCATTCACCGGCAGTTACCTGGTAGCGGCTGACCGCGAACGGCTTGGCGAAGGTCACGGTGTGTTGCGGGCCTTCGTCGGGCTGGCGGCCGACTTCGTCGTCCGGGGTGCCCATGGTGTAACGGCCGGCCGGCAGCATGACCATTTCCGGGCAGCTGCTTTTACAGTCGCGAAAGACCTTGCCCGGTTGTACCGCGTCGGCGGCCTGGGCGCTGGCGATGCTGGTCAGCAGCGCGAGTACGGATAGCGGGTAGAGCAGTGGTGAAGACATGCGAAGGCCTTTTCAGAGTTTTTTGATCAGCAGGGCCATGGCCCGATCGATTTCCTGCTCGTTGTTGAGCAGGCCCGGAGCGAAGCGAATCACCGGGCCGACGTCGCGCGACACGGCGTCGACCATTACCCGGTTGTCGACCAGGTAAGCGGCGATGGCATCGGCGTTGCGTTCCTTGACCCTGAAGAAGGTGAAGCCCGCCGAGTGTTCGCTGCTGAGCGGGGTGACCAGTTCGATGGCCTTGTGCTCTTTGAGCCGCTGCTTGAGCAGGTCGTTGAGCTGGTGGATGCGCGCCTGGACATCGGCCTTGCCCAGTTGCAGGTGCAGCTCGAAGGCCTTGCCCAGTGCCCAGCGGTGCTCGAAGGCGTGGTAGCCGCCGGGGGTCATGATGGTGGCGAAATCTTCGTCCTCGGAGAAAGTGGCGAAGGTCGGGGTCAGGTGCTGCATCTTCTCCGAGGCGGCGCAGATGATCCCGGTACCACGCGGGCCGAACATCCATTTATGGGTGCCGGCGATGAAGTAGTCGCAGTTGAAGTCGGCGAAGGTGCTGTTCTCGACACCGAAGCCGTGCACGCCGTCGACCACGTAAATGATCCGCTGGTTTTCATCGCGCTCGCGGTTGTGCCGGCGCACCAGCTCGCCGATCTGCCCGACCGGCAGCTTTACGCCGCTGCCCGAGTGCACCCAGGTCATGCCCAGCACCCGGGTGTTGGGGGTGATGGCCTGGTCGATCGTGCTTAGCACCTGGTCGGTGGAAATTCCCCAGGGCTGGCTGAACAGGCGCAGCTTGCGCACCTGGGTGCCTTCGTGGCGCTGGCGAAAGGCCAGGGTGCGGTTTGTGGAATAGTGCTCGTGTTCGGTGGTGAGGATTTCCTGCTGCGGGCTGACCTGCAAGCGCCCGTAAATCATCCCCAGGCCTTCGGTGGTGCTGCCGGTCAGGGCGATCTGCCGGGGCCTGACTTGCAGGTAGCGCGCCGCCCACTGGCGGACCTCGCCTTCACGCTGCCATTCGTACTGGCTCTCCCAGTCCATGCGGCTGGCCGGGTTGCGGTCGACTTCAGCGCGGTAGTAATCGATGGCTTCCTGCACCGGGCGCGGGTGGGCAGTGACCAGGAAATTGGCAAAGTGGGCGTAGTCCGGATCCAGGGGGAACAGCTGGCGCAGGTTGCGCCATTTGTCGCTGCCGCTCAGCGGCGCGGTCGGGGTGGCCAGCGCCTCGGGTAGCAACGGCAGGCTGGCGGCGAGCAGGCCGGCCTGCTTGAGAAAGGTACGGCGATCTGTCATGGCGGGCGGCTTCCGGCTCAAGGGGTGGCGGTGGCGGCAACGGGCTGGGCGGTTTTTTGCACCTGCGCCCACACCCGCAGGAAGTTGCCGGCCCACAGCTTGCCGATGTCGGCCTCGGAGTAACCACGGGTGAGCAGTTCGGCGGTGACGTTGCGGATTTCGCTGACATCCTTGAAACCCTCCAGGCCGCCGCCGTCGTTGAAGTCGGAGCTGATGCCAACGTGGTCGATGCCGACCTTCTTCACCGTGTAGTCGATGGCATCGACAAAGTCCTTGAGGGTGGCTTTGGGTTCTTGATCGAGGATGCCGTAGAGGCTGCTGGCGTACTCGCCAAAGCGTGCCTCGGGCCAGATGGCGATTACCGCGTCGCCGGGCATCAGGGCGTTGGCCAGGCCTTGCAGCGGTTGCAGGTCGAAGCGCACGCGCAGGGCTTCGAGCTTGTCCAGGGTCGGCTTGCTCAGCGGTTTGAGGTACTGGCCGAAACCGACCACCTGGATGACGCCGCCGCTGTCCTTGATCAGCTGCATTTCCTTGTCGCTGAGGTTGCGCGGAATATCCACCAGCGCCCGCGGCGCCGAATGCGAGGCCACGAACGGCGCCTGGCTCAGGCGTGCGACGTCCTCCAGGGCCAGGGTCGACATCTGCGACACATCGATGATCACCCCCAGCGCGTTGAGGCGCTTGACCGCCTGCTCGCCCAGTGGCGACAAGCCGCCGAGGGCGTCGGCGGTGTCGTTGAAGAACGGCAGCGGGCGCGAGGAGTCGGCCCAATCGTTGTTGCCGGTGTAGCTGAAGCCGAACATGCGCATGCCGCGCTTGGCCCACAGGTCCAGCTGTGACAGGTCGTGGCCCAGCGGGTAGGCGTTGAGCATGCTGATGAACACGGCGAACTTACCTTCGCCATTGAGGCGCCGGAAATCATCCGGGGTATAGGCAATGCCGACCTGGTTGGGGAAGTCGCGGACCATGTTGCTGATGATCTTGTAGCGCACCTCCTGCTGGTGCCGGGCTTCGTCGACAAAGCCCGGGGTCGGGCGGTGCGGGGCATTGGGGCCGTTCCACAGCTCCGGCCAGCCGAAAATGGTCAACGCCGCACCCGACAAACGCCCTTGCCCGGCCTTGACCAGATCGAACTGGCCGTGGCCGTCCTTGTCGATCTCGTTGCCGGCGCTACCGAAGTTCAGCGGCACAGTGACATGGCTATCGAACGACAGCATGTGCTCGTGCAGGGCATTGGCCTGTTCGACGATCGGGCGCGGGTAGCCGTGCTGGGATTTGAAGTACAGGTAGCCGGCGGTGGCAGCGGCCACTGCCAGGGCCAGGGGCAGGCCGATGTAGAGGGCTTTGCGGGAACGGGATGTGGTCATTGCCATCTCGACGTTAGGCTGATCGGAGCGGTTTGCCCGGTGCACAGGCGTGCCGTGGGCAAAGCTTGGGTATCAGGAGGGACGAGTGGCGTGCGGGCAAATTTATCCGGGCGAGCGCCGGGTTCAAGTTTCAGCGTCTGCGGCCGATAGCCGGGTTAACCCCAATACCATCAGGACGATAGAAACATGGCAGGTTTTAGCGCCGTATCAATCAACGGGACCCCATTGAACAGCGGCATCAACACCGGCATCACCGTCACCGGCCAGGAAAGGCAGGCCGGGATGGAAGCGGCGGGCGCGGTCAGCGTCGACCTGTCCAAGCTGCGTGATAGCGGCAAGGCCGAAGAGGCCAAGGAAAAGGAAGAGGCTAGTGCCGGCGAAGAACCGGCGCACATCAAGCAATTGCGCGAGATGATCAAGAAAATGCAAAAGCAGTTGGCCGAGCAGCAGAAACGCTTGCAGGAAGTCCTGGCCAGCGACATGGAGCCGATCCTCAAGGCTTCCGCTGTTGCTGCCGCGCAATCGGCGGTGGGCGCGACCACGGCGTCGATCGCCAGCGCCACGGCAACGCTGCTCAAGGCGCTGACCGAAGCCGGTGGCAGCAGCTCAGGCTCGTTGGTCAGCACCAACGCCTGAAACGAAAAAGGGCCTGTGCATGCACAGGCCCTTTTGTTTTCAGTCAGCCAGTTGACGGTTCTGCGTGCGCTCTGACTTGTAGCGCATGGCTACTGCCGGGGCCGGCTTGGTGCTGCCGGTCTCAAGCCACTGGCGCATGCGGCTGGCGTCGGCAAAGTGGGTGTACTTGCCAAAGGCATCGAGGATCACCATGGCCACCGGGCGGTTGTCCATCTTGGTCAACAGCACCAGACAATGGCCGGCATCGTTGGTGAAGCCGGTCTTGGTCAGCTTGATGTCCCAGTTGCTCTTGTTGACCAGGTGGTCGGTGTTGCGAAAGCCCAGGGTGTAGTTGGGTTTTTTGAACGCCACGGTCTGCTCGCGGGTGGTGCTCAAGCTGCTCAGCAGCGGGTAGTTGCGCGCCGCCATCAGCAGCTTGCTGAGGTCGCGGGCAGTGGAAACGTTGCTGGTCGAAAGCCCCGTCGGCTCAACATAACGGGTGTGGCTCATGCCTAATGCACGGGCCTTGGCGTTCATCGCCTTGATGAAGGCGTTGTAGCCGCCCGGGTAGTTGTGCGCCAGGGTTGAGGCCGCGCGGTTTTCCGACGACATCAGGGTGATCAGCAGCATGTCCTTGCGGTTGAGCTGGCTGCCCAGCTTGACCCGCGAATACACCCCTTTCATTTCCTTGTTCTGGGCGATGGTGACCGTGAGCATCTCGTCCATGTTCTGCTTGGCGTCGAGCACCACCATGCCGGTCATCAGCTTGGTCACCGAAGCGATCGGCACCACCCGGTCAGGGTTGTTGGCGTAGAGCACCTTGTTGGTTTGCAGATCGATCAGCAGGGCGCTGCCGGAGGCCAGGTGCAATTTCGCTGGATCGCGTTGTTGCTGGGCCGGGGGTTGAGCAGCAGCGGTCGACGTGACAGTCGCAGTACCTGTGAGCAACAGCAGCAGGCTTAGAATCGAAAGGGAAGTTTTCACGTTGAGGCTCACTAGAAGTTGTTATGTCGTTGGCTGTGCAAGGGTTTTCCCCCAAAAACCGCTGCATTTTAGGAGTATGGCCTAGTTGCTGTCGATTGCCCGGACAGCGCTATCGTGCAGATGAAAAAAACTTAATCCAAGTGCCTTACAGCGGCCCATAAAAAGCCCCGCCAAAGGGCGGGGCAAGGGGCTGTGCGGAGCAACGCACGATAAAACGGTGGGCAGGCCTCAGGCTTGCAGGCCGGGGCCCTCGAGACGCTCGGCGAGGGCCTGGGCGGCCGGCAAGGAGGTCAATGGCCCGGAGATCGCTTCGCCATTGCGCACCAGGTACCAGCAGGCCAGCAAGCCCAACTCCCTGAGCGAGGTGGGGACGGCGCTGCCGATGACGGACATGATATTGATAGGGGCCATTGGGGTTCCTCCCGTGAGTCATGGGCCTACCTTAGCGTCGAGTGCCGGGTGGTTGAAATCAACGCGCTTGATAGTGATCATCAGCCACGACAGTTCATAGCCACTCCTCACAGCACAACGCCGACGTCGGGGATATTTATAAGACTGCGGGAACCGAAAAAATCACACAGGTTCAGAGTAAAGGTTATGTAAGGGCCGATCAGCGGTCTGCGGCGGGCGAGGGCGCAGTGCCAGTCCGTTTCCTGAGGAGATTTCAATGGCAACATTTCCAGGCAAAGACACCCAGCTGTGCATCTCGTTGGCCGGGCGTCCGGGCACCTTTGGCGTGCGCTTTCACAACCATCTGTATCAGCAGCTGGATCTGGATTTCTACTACAAGGCCATGACTACCGATGACCTGCCGGCAGCCGTTGCCGGTATCCGTGCCTTGGGCATCCGCGGCTGTGGCGTGTCGATGCCTTACAAGGAAGCCTGCCTGGCCCTGGTCGACGGCATTGACCCGTCGGCGGCGGTCATCGAGTCGATCAACACCATCGTCAATACCAATGGCCACCTGGAAGGCTATAACACTGACTACCTGGCCGTGCGCCATTTGCTCCTGCGTCACCAGGTGGACCCGTCGACGGCGTTTGCCCTGCGCGGCAGCGGCGGCATGGCCAAGGCGGTGGCCAGTGCCCTGCGCGATGCCGGCTTTAGCCAGGGCATCATCGTTGCCCGCAATGAACAAGCCGGGCGGCAACTGGCCGACAGTTGCGGCTATCGCTGGCAGGCAGAGCTGGGCGACCTGTGCCCACCGATGTTGGTCAATGTCACGCCGATCGGCATGGCCGGTGGGGTTGAAGCCGAACAGTTGGCCTTCGCCCCCGAGGCGATAGCGGCGGCGCAGCGGGTATTCGATGTGGTGGCGATGCCGGCGCTGACGCCGTTGATCGTCGAAGCCCAGCGTCTGGGCATACCGGTGATTACCGGGCTGGAGGTGATTGCCTTGCAGGCGCTGGAGCAGTTCGTGCTGTACACCGGGGTACGGCCAACGGCGGAGCAGGTGGCGCGGGCAGTGGCGTTTGCCCGCGGCTGAAGGGTAAAACCTATCGCAGGGCAAGTCGGGTCGCCGCACCGCCGCTCCCACAGTGGGTCTGGTGGTACACAACCCCGCGATGCTGTTACTCGAACTGCGCCAGGCGCTCTTCCAGCGCCGCAATCCGTGCTTCCAGCGCTTCGATCCGCTCCAGCGATACCGCGCCACCGGCCGAACGCTCCGGCCCTTGCTGGCGCGCCGCCAGGATCGCCTCGATCTCGGCCGGATCGCCCAGCGCATGGGTGTAGCGATCTTCACGCTGCCCGGCCTGGCGCGGCAGGTGCAGGGCAAAGCCGCGGGCGATCAGGCGCTCAAGCTGGTGCACCACCTGCTCGGCATCTTCGAACTCATGCATGCGGCTGCTGCGGGTCAGCAGTTCGTTAACCGTTTGCGGACCGCGCAGGAACATCAGCCCCAGCAGGGTTACCTGCGCCGGCACCAGCTCCAGGGCCTTGTCCACGCGCTGCTCCCAGCGGTCGGCGCGGCTGCCCATCTGCAGGCGGGTCAGGCCCTGGCCTTCGAGCGCGCGCAGGGCCTGGCCAACCTGGCCCTGGCTGAGGTTGGTGACCGGTTCACGGCTGGTCTTCTGGTTGCAGGCCAGCACCAGGGCGTTGAGGGTCAGCGGGTAGGTTTCCGGGCTGGTGGCCTGTTTTTCGATCAGCGAGCCGAGCACGCGGATCTCGGTGTTGGTGAAGCGGGCGTCGGAAGCGGTTTCGTGTTCGGCGGACATGGCCCTGTCTCTATGCGAAGAAAGGCCTCTAGCCTAGGTGCGCAACAGGGTAAAACACAAGCAGCCGGTGCAGGACGCACCGGCTGCAGGTCAAGCTCAGGCGGCCTGGCGCTCTTTGGCCATGCAGGCCGCGGCGGTGAACAGTACGTCGGTGGAGGAGTTCAGCGCGGTTTCCGCCGAGTCCTGCAGCACACCGATGATGAAACCGACGGCCACCACCTGCATGGCGATTTCGCTGGGGATGCCGAACAGGCTGCAGGCCAGCGGGATCAGCAGCAGCGAGCCGCCGGCCACGCCCGAGGCGCCACAGGCGCAGACAGCGGCGACAACGCTGAGCAGGATCGCGGTCGGGATGTCGACGGCGATGCCCAGGGTGTGCACGGCAGCCAGGGTCAGCACGGTGATGGTGGTCGCTGCGCCGGCCATGTTGATGGTCGCGCCCAGCGGGATCGACACCGAGTAGGTGTCTTCGTGCAGGCCGAGTTTCTCGCTCAGGGCCATGTTGACCGGGATGTTGGCCGCCGAGCTGCGGGTGAAGAAGGCGGTGATGCCGCTTTCACGCAGGCACAGCAGCACCAGCGGGAAAGGGTTGCGGCGAATCTTCCAGAACACGATGATCGGGTTGACCACCAGCGCCACGAACAGCATGCAGCCGATCAGCACGGCCAGCAGGTGCAGGTAACCGAGCAGGGCGTCCAGGCCGGACTGCGCCAAGGTCGAGGCGACCAGGCCGAAAATCCCCAGCGGCGCGAAGCGAATCACCACGCGTACGATCAAAGTCACGCCGTTGGACAGGTCGGCAACCACCGTGCGCGTGGTCTCCCCGGCGTGACGAATGGCCACACCCAGGCCAATGGCCCAGGCCAGGATGCCGATGAAGTTGGCGTTCATCAGCGCGCTCACCGGGTTGTCGACCACGCTCAGCAGCAGGCTTTGCAGCACTTCAGTGATGCCACCGGGAGCACTCAAGGCAACGTCCGAGGTGCTCAGCGCCAGGTTGGACGGGAAGGCCATGCTGGCAATCACCGCGACCACGGCGGCGGCGAAGGTGCCGAACAGGTACAGCACCAGGATCGGGCGGATATGGGTTTCGGTGCCGTGACGGTGGTTGGCGATCGAAGCCATGACCAGGATGAACACCAGGATCGGCGCCACCGCCTTGAGCGCGGAGACGAAGACCTTGCCGACGAAGCCGAGGCTTGCGGCGGTCGTGGGGGCGAACACGGCCAGGGCAATGCCGGCAGCGAGGCCGATCATGATCTGGACCACCAGGCTGGTGCGGTTCAACAGGTTTAGAACAGGGGTCATGGCAGGTGTTTCTCTGTCTTGTTCAGGGCGCGGTGGGCGAACCACGGCGCTGGAGCATGGGGCACCTGGCGGGGCAGGGCCGAGAAAAAGGGCGCGACTTTAGCACAGCAGGGCACATTTGGTGTTTGCGCTGCGTCAGACGGTAGGACGCAAGTGTAGTCTGCGCGCCCTTTGCAAACGGCGATGAACCCGCGCCGGCTACCAGTTGAACAGCTCGCGGCGGGCGCCTTCGGTAATGGCGACGATACCCGGGTGCTTGACCTTGCGCTCCACTGAAATGGCATAGAACGACTCGTTGACCGCGTCGGTCTGGCCGATCAGCTCGACGCCATACTGCTTGCAGACCTCGTCGGCGATCACGCTGGGGGCAATGAAAATGCCGCTGCCCGATTGGCCGAAGGCCTGCATCAAGGCGCTGTCGTCGAACTCACCGACAATCCGCGGCTGCAATTGCTGTTCGGCGAACCAGCGCAGCAGGCGGCTGCGCACCACGGTTTCCTGGCCGGGAATCAACAGCGGCGCGTGTTGCAGGCAGGCCGGGAAGTTGCGCCCGTACTGTTCAGCCAACGCCTGTGTGGCAAAAAAGCTGATGCCGCATTCACCCAGCTTCTGGCTGTAGCCCTTGATGTCCAGGTGGCTGGGCATGGGGCTGTCGGAAATCACCAGGTCCAGGCGCTGGATCGCCAGGTCTGCCAGCAGCCGTTCGAGCTTGTCTTCGCGGCAGCTCAGGCGCAGGGCGTCTTCCATGTCCATGGTCGGCGCCAGCAGGCGGTAGACGATGGACTTGGGCACCACATCGGCCACCCCGACCCGGAACAGTATCTGCTGTTCATCCGGCCGGGCCCGCAGCATCGCCTCGAGCTCGCCGCCAATCTGGAACATCTGCTCGGCGTAGGTCAGGGTCTGCCGGCCGCTCTCGGTCAGCTCCAGCTGGCGCCCGACCCGGCGAAACAGCTCGATGCCGTAGGTTTGCTCAAGCAGGGTGATCTGCCCGCTGATGGTCTGCGGGGTCAGGTTCAGTTGCTCGCAGGCACGCACGATGCTGCCGGTCTTGGCCACTACCCAGAAGTAATGCAACTGGCGGTAATTGAGCATGGCGATTTCCCGATTCGTAAAAACCGAAGTATAACCGCTGAAAATACGAATTTTCCTGATGTATCTGGCTCTTTAGAATCCCTTGCCATCACGGTGCCCCTGAATGCGCACCGATTTAATTGCATGGAGACCCACAGATGCTTCACTTCAAATCCATCGGTACACCTCTGGTGTTGCTGTTGGCCCTGCTGGCCATGAGCGGTTGCGAGCAGGCGGAAAAGTCCGCCCAGCAAATGCTCAACCAGGCGGCGGAGTCGGCCAAGGAGGCCATCGACAAAACCAACGAAGCCGCCCAGCAGGCCCTGAGCGAAGCCACCGGCTCCGAAGGCAGCGACAAGGCAGGCAAACCCGAGCGCGACGCCAGCGCCCAGGACATCTGACCCACCCCTTACCCCGATGCAGGATTTGATTCATGGAATACTTGTTGGAACTCGCTGCAAGCCCGACCGCCTGGGTCGCCCTGGCCACCCTGGTGGCCATGGAGATCGTCCTCGGTATCGACAACCTGATCTTCATCTCGATCCTGACCAACAAGTTGCCTGAAGAGTACCGCTCCAAGGCGCGGCGCATTGGTATCAGCATGGCCCTGATCATGCGCCTGGGCCTGCTCAGCACCGTGGCCTGGATCGTCCAGCTGACCGAGCCGGTGGTCGATGTATTCGGTCATACCTTCTCCTGGAAGGACATGATCCTCATCGCCGGTGGCCTGTTCCTGCTGTGGAAAGCGACCAAGGAAATCCACGAGAGTGTCGACCCGCGCGCCCAGGCTGAAGCCAAGGCGTCCTCGACCATCACCCTGGGCTTTGCTGCGGCGATTGGTCAGATCCTGGTGCTCGACATCGTCTTCTCGATCGACAGCATCATCACCGCTGTGGGCATGACCGAGCACCTGCCGATCATGATCATTGCCGTGATCAGTGCCGTGATCGTGATGCTGGTGGCCGCCGACCCGCTGGCCCGCTTCATCAACGACAACCCGACCGTGGTGATGCTGGCCCTGGGCTTCTTGATCATGATCGGCATGACCCTGATCGCCGAAGGTTTCGGTGCTCATGTACCCAAGGGTTATGTGTATGCGGCGATGGCCTTCTCGACGGCGATCGAGATCCTCAACATCATGTCGCGTCGGGCACGCTTGAAGCGCGAGGCGGTTGAGGGCTGATAAAGCCATCGCGGGGCAAGCCCGCTCCTACAGTCACTGTGGGAGCGGGCTTGCCCCGCGATGCTTTTCAAAGATTTCTAATGCGCCCCGGCATGCCGGCGACCGCGCCGTAGCGGTACAGCGTCTTTGCCTTCAGGCTGGATGCGATGGTGCGGGTGATGACGCCGGGCGATGCGCAGCACCCCCCAGAGCATGGCAGCAGCGACGCTCAACCAGGCGCCGAGCAGCAGCAAAATTGCCATTGTCAGGCTCATGTGTGCCTCCTCAAATCCGCGCCAAGGCAACGAGGCTCGCCACGCGGACACGTCTTCAGTCTAGCCCGTTGCAGGTTGCAGGCTATTGACCGATGGTCTAGAGGCATGGGCCGCTTTGTTCTAAGCCTGCAACGGGCTATACCCACGGCGCGCGCCAGCCTATGATCAGCGCTCAGGGCCGGGCAGTGGCTGCCGGCCGTCATCGAGCGAGTGTTCATGCCTGCACCGACTTCCCTAACCGCCTTCACCCCGCGCCGCCTGCTGCTGGCCTGTGCGCTCGGCCTGGCCCTGGCCGGCTGTGCCAGCCAGCCGCCATCCCAGCTGAAAAACCTGCCGCAACGGGTCGAGATCGGCTCGGTGCCTTTCTACCGTGGCGAAGCCAACCAGAGCGCCTCGATGGCCCTGGCGGCCTTGCTCTCGCAACAGGGGGTGCGCATCACTCCGGGGCTGCTCGACAAATCGCTGGGCCTGCCGCAGCACATCGACCAGCTTGAGCAGGCGATCCCGCGGGTGGGGCGCGAGTACGGCATGATCGTGTATCCGCTCGAACCACGCCTGGACGCCTTGCTGGCGCAGGTAGCGGCGGGCAACCCGGTGTTGCTGCGCTTTCAGCAAGGTTCGACGTTCTGGAGCGAGCCACGCTATGCCTTGCTGGTCGGCTATGACCGTTACAAGCAGCGGGTATTGTTGCGGGCGGGGATGAACCGGCGCCTGCTGATGGAGTTCGATGACTTCGAATCAGCCTGGCAAAAGCAGGGGAGTTGGGCGGTGCTGGTGCAGCAGCCGGGCCAGTTGCCGGCCCAGGTTGACCGTCAGCGCTGGCTGAAAGCGGCCAATGACCTGGCCCAGGCGGGCCAGGAACAAGCGGCCCGGCAGGCCGTCAGCGCCCTGGGGCAGTGACGGCGCGAGCCGGGCAGGGGGCTTAGAAGCCCAGACGATCGCGCAGGCTGTAGTACCAGGCGCCCAGCGCGCTGAACGGTACACGCAGCAGTTGGCCACCCGGGAACGGGTAGTGCGGCAGCTCGGCGAAGGCATCGAAACGCTCGGCTTGGCCACGCAGAGCCTCGGCCAGCACCTTGCCCGCCAGGTGGGTGTAGGTGACGCCGTGGCCACTGCAACCCTGGGAGTAATAGATGTTGTCGCCCAGGCGGCCCACTTGCGGCAGGCGCGACAGGGTCAGCAGGAAGTTGCCGGTCCAGGCGTAGTCGATCTTCACGTCCTTGAGCTGCGGGAAGGCCTTGAGCATTTTCGGGCGGATGATCGCTTCGATGTTGGCCGGGTCGCGCGCACCGTACACCACGCCACCGCCGAAGATCAGGCGCTTTTCGCCGGTCAGGCGGTAGTAGTCGAGCAGGTAGTTGCAGTCTTCGACGCAGTAGTCTTGCGGCAGCAGGCTGCGCGCAAGCTCTTCGCCCAGCGGCTCGGTGGTGATCACCTGGGTGCCGCACGGCATCGACTTGGCGGCAAGTTCCGGCACCAGGCCGCCGAGGTAGGCGTTACCGGCAACGATGATGAACTTGGCGCGTACTTTACCTTGTGGGGTGTGCACCACCGGGTTGGCACCGCGCTCGATGCGGATGGCCGGCGATTGCTCGTAGATCTTGCCGCCCAGCGACTCGACCGCGGCAGCTTCGCCCAGGGCCAGGTTCAGCGGGTGGATGTGGCCGCCGCTCATGTCGAGCATGCCGCCGATGTACTGGTCGCAATCGACCACTTCACGGATGCGCTTCTGGTCCATCAGCTCCAGCTGAGTGTGGCCGAAGCGTTCCCACAGGCGCTTTTGCGATTCCAGGTGGCCCATCTGCTTGGGCGTCAGGGCGGCGAACACGCCACCGTCTTTAAGGTCGCACTGGATGTTGTATTTGGCCACGCGCTCACGGATGATGCGCCCGCCTTCAAAGGCCATGTGGCCCAGCAGTTGTGCCTGCTTGGGGCCGACGGTGCGTTCAATGACGTCGATGTCGCGGCTATAGCTGTTGACGATCTGGCCGCCATTGCGGCCCGAGGCGCCAAAGCCGACCTTGGCAGCTTCCAGCACGGTGACCTTGAAGCCGCTCTCCAGCAGGAACAGGGCGCTGGACAGGCCGGTATAGCCGGCGCCGATCACGCAGACATCGGTCTGTACCTCTTCCTGCAGCGCCGGGCGCGGCGGAACCGGATTGGCCGATGCGGCGTAGTAGGACTGAGGGTAGGGGGTATTGGCCATGCTGCGAAACCTCTGTTTTATATTTTTTACGACTGTGCCGATGCTATCAATAATAATAAACACCCGCTAGTCGTGTGTTGAAAATCCTTTACCCCGGCTTTTGGCAAATACTTTTGATATTCAGTGGCTTAGCGTTAAAAAAAGAGTTGACACCTTTCGGCGATTGGGTAGAATGCGCCCCACAGCAGGCACATAGCTCAGTTGGTTAGAGCACCACCTTGACATGGTGGGGGTCGTTGGTTCGAATCCAATTGTGCCTACCAAATCAAATCCGCCCCTGCTGGCGGTACACAAAAAGGCGATCCGCGAGGGTCGCCTTTTTTGTTTGCGGGCGTTTTTTGCCGGCAAAGCAAAGCTGCTGATTTTTTTATGAAATTTCGCTTTACGAAGGTTAAAGACCTGCGTATTATGCGCCCCACAGCAGGCACATAGCTCAGTTGGTTAGAGCACCACCTTGACATGGTGGGGGTCGTTGGTTCGAATCCAATTGTGCCTACCAAACAAATCCACACTGCTGTGTGGTAACAAAAAGGGCGATCCGCAAGGGTCGCCCTTTTTGCATTTCAGCTGTAGGAGCGGGCTTGCCCCGCGATAGGGCCCTAAAGGCCAGCCAAGAATGCTAAAATCCGCCGCTTGCATTCAGGAGATAGACGCGTGCGCAAAGTGGCGGTGGTAATGGCGGTGCTGGCTCTGGCCGGTTGCGAAAACGAAGTCGAAGGCGTGCACAAGCAGGTGGCCGAACACCTGCAGAACCCCAAGACAGCCAAGTTCGCCAACGTGCGATTCGACCAGCAAGGCATTATTTGCGGCCAGGTGCGCGGCAAGGACGACGCCGGCGTGTTCGTGCCGTATCGCAGCTACGTGGCGATCAAGCAGGCCGCGGGCGACTATCAGCTCATTATTGCCGACCAGGGCAGCAACCTGGCCATTCGCGAAAAATGCGGTGGCGCCGACCTGCAGCGCGCCGCCGACGCTGCGGCAGACAAACCTGCGCCCCAAGGCTGGGATGTCGAGATCGTCCAGGGCGCGAACATGGGCGCCCTCAGCGACATGACTGCACGCCTGATCGAAAAGCAGATCCCGTCCTCGGTGGTCTACCGCAACGGCAAGCCGGTGGTGCTGCTCGGCCCTTATCCCGACAAGGCGCAAGCCGAGGCGCAGCAAGCCGATGTCATGGCGCGCCTGGGCACCGACTCGATCGTCATCCAGCACGACGCCCTGCGCTAGTTTATTAAGGTCGAGAGTTATGAGGGCGAGGTATTCATTCTCAACTGATTGACTATGCTATGCGTGACGGTGAGTTGATCGATGTCTACAGCATGGCGCGTCTACGACGCCAGCCGCGCTGAGCAGGAGGGCCATATGTCTACGCTGGAGCGGGCCATTGCGGTTGCGGCGAGGGCACATGAAGGGCAGCGCGATAAAGGCGGAACGGCCTATATCCTCCACCCGTTGCGGGTGATGCTGAGGGTGTCGACGGCCGAGCAGCGCATTGTCGCGGTGCTGCACGACGTGCTCGAGGATTCACCGATGACCCTCTCTGACCTTGCCCGCGAAGGCTTCGCCCTGAAGATCCTGGCCGCCGTGCAGGCGCTGAGCCGGCGCGATGACGAAAGCTACGAAGCCTTCGTGGTGCGGGTCGGCGATGATCCGCTGGCGCGGGTGGTCAAGCTGGCTGATCTGGCCGACAACAGCGACCTGTCGCGCATCCCCATGCCCGGCCCCGATGACATCGCCCGCCTGGCCCGTTACCAGCAGGCCAGCGCCTACCTGCAGGCGCTGGCCTGAGCCTCAACCGCAGGCGCTGAGGTTGACCGGGCCGACGAACTCGTTGCCATGGCCCATCACACAAGCCACCCTCTGGTTGCGCTGGCGCTCCCAGGGCTGCGGCGGGTAGGTCTTGTTCCAGGCTTCGTACAGCTGGCGGTCCTGCTTGGACAGCTTGAGGCTGTACTGCTTGCTCATATAAAAGTAGGTGCGCGCAATCATGCCACGAATGGACGGCCGCGGCATGACCTTCTTGGCTTTAAAGTCCACCTGGGTCAGGCACGAGCCGTATTGCCCGCGCTGCTCGGGCAGCCAGCCAAAACTGAAGTTGCTGCGATCGCCATTGACCTCGCCAATGCTCGGCACCAGGTTGTGCAGGTCGGCCTCGGCGCGCTGGTAGACCTTGTCATTGCGCGAACAGTTCTTGCGCCCGCCGCTTTGCCAGCACTGGCGCTGGTGGCCGATCTGCCAGGCCGGGACGATATGCTCCCACTCGATGCGCGAGGCGCGATTGGCATTTTTGCGCGGCACATACCCGCAGGCCTGCAAATCGACCTTGTTGCCGTTGTATTTGCAGCCGCAATAAAACTCGGTGGACTGCGGCGCATACAAACGCCAGGCGACCTTCTTGGCTTCGCTGAAGGTGCGCGGTGCATCGGCGTGGGCGGTGGTGACACTGAACAACAAACAAGCTACTGCAAAAACCGGAAATCTCATGCGCTTTCAATCTTCCTTCGGCACAACCCAGAAAATCTGCACGCCACCGTCATCGCGGTAGGCGAGGGTGACGTTGTCGTTCTCGGCGATTTCGTCGAGCAGGGTGGCCCAGTCTTCAGGCGTTTCGTGCTCCAGGCGGAAGATCAGCGCGGCCCGGGCTTTTTGTGCGGTGGGGGAATTGATGATTTTCTGGATGCGGGTGCCCAGTTGCTCGTAGCTGCTGGCAGGGGCGGAAGTGGTGGCCACAAAGCGTTCCTTTTTTAGCTGTATGCGCATACAGTATTTTACTGTAAGCAATTTCGCAACAGCTCGTCGGTGAAAGAGCGCATGTGACCGCAAACCGCGCGGTTTGCTGCGGTCTGTTTAAAGTATTTTTTGCCAGGGTAGGGGAAGCAGGCTTGCCCGTCCTACAGGGCGGGCAAGCGCTTGGGGGCTACTTGATCAGTATTCCCAGAAGATCCGCTGCAGCTCTTTGCTGTCCTGGGTCTTGGTCATTGCAACCATGGCAAGGATCCGGGCTTTTTGCGGGTTCAGGTCGTGGGCGACGACGAAGTCGTTCTTGTCGTCAGGCTGCTCGGCGTTGCGCAGCACGAAGCCGCCGGCATTGACGTGGGACGAGCGAATGATCTGCACGCCTTGCTTGCGCAGGTCGATCAGGGTCGGGGCTACTTTAGAAGACACCGAGCCATTGCCGGTACCGGCGTGGATGATCGCCTTGGCGCCATTTTGTGCCAGGGCCTTGTAGGCGGTGTCGGTGACGTTGCCGTAACCGTAGGCGATGTCGACCGCAGGCAGGCTGCTGATTTTCTTGATGTCGAATTCCGAGTCTACGGTGTGACGCTTGGCCGGCAGGCGGAACCAGTAGGACTTGCCTTCGACGACCATGCCCAGTGGGCCCCATTGGCTCTTGAAGGCTTCGGTCTTGATGTTCACCGATTTGCTGACGTCGCGACCCGACTGGATCTCGTCGTTCATGGTGACCAGCACGCCCTTGCCGCGCGAGTCCTTGTTGCTGGCAACAGCCACGGCGTTGTACAGGTTGAGCATGCCGTCAGCCGACATGGCGGTGCCTGGGCGCATGGAGCCGACTACGACGATTGGTTTGTCGGTTTTTTCTACCAGGTTGAGGAAGTAGGCGGTCTCTTCCAGGGTGTCGGTACCGTGGGTGATGACGATGCCGTCGACATCCTTGCTGTCGGCAAGCTCGGCAACGCGCTTGCCCAGTTGCAGCAGGTTTTCGTTGCTGATGCTTTCGGAAGCGATCTGCAGCACTTGTTCGCCGCGCACATTGGCCAGGGTGGCCAGTTCCGGAACGCCGGCGATCAGCTTGTCGACACCGACCTTGGCGGCCTGGTAGGTGGCGCTGTTGGCGGTGCTGGCGCCGGCGCCGGCGATGGTGCCACCGGTGGCGAGGATCACCACGTTGGCCAGTTTCTGTTGGTTCTCGACTTCCTTGGCGTTGACGCCTGCGGGCATTAACAGCAGCAGGGCCAAAGCGCCCGGAACGAAGGAATTAAGCGCAGCTTTCATCGTTGATCTCTCTTGTGTCTGGAGTTCGCTGTGTAACGCGCTAACAGAGGCAGATTCCGTACCAGAACAGCCGTTCGTCGGTTTTCATCTTCAATCTATTGATTTTCATGGGCTCAGAGCGCTCGGGAAAACGTCGGTAAAGCATTTTCCTATTCGGAATTCCGAATATTGTGTACAAGAGATGTTCGGTTTTCCGGTTATTTTTAGGATAATTCCTACGTGCGCTTTCCAAATGGTCTGCGGCAGCGGATTTGACAAAGTTTGGTTACGTTTTCATAGTGAGTTAACGCAAACGTTTGCGGCCCGATAAAAATCATAAGATCCGGAGTAAACCCATGAAGCTGCCCTTTGCTGGACGCCTGCTGGCGCTCGCCGTACTTTCCTCACTGTCCCTCGCCACACCCGTTTCCCACGCCCTGGCCGACGACGCCAAGCCGAAAGTCGCGCTGGTGATGAAATCGCTGGCCAACGAGTTCTTCCTGACCATGGAAGACGGCGCCAAGGCCTACCAGAAAGACCACGCCACTGAATTCGAGCTGGTGTCCAACGGCATCAAGGACGAGACCGACTCCAGTAACCAGATCCGTATCGTCGAACAGATGATCGTCTCCGGGGTCAACGCCCTGGTCATCGCTCCGGCCGATTCCAAGGCCCTGGTGCCGGTGGTGAAAAAGGCCATGGATGCCGGCATCACCGTGATCAACATCGACAACCGCCTCGACCCCGAGGTGCTCAAGAGCAAACACCTCAGCGTGCCGTTCGTAGGCCCCGACAACCGCAAGGGCGCGCGTCTGGTCGGTGAATACCTGGCCAAGCAGAAGCTCAAGGCAGGCGATCAGGTGGCCATTATCGAAGGCGTCTCGACCACCACCAACGCCCAGCAGCGCACCGCCGGCTTCAAGGATGCAATGGAAGCGGCGCAGATCAAGGTGGTCTCGGTGCAATCGGGCGACTGGGAAATTGCCAAGGGCAATGCCGTCGCCGCCTCCCTGCTCAACGCCAACCCCGACCTCAAGGCTCTGCTGGCCGGCAACGACAGCATGGCCCTGGGCGCTGTATCGGCGGTGCGCGCCGCAGGCAAGGCCGGCCAGGTGCAGGTGGTCGGCTACGACAACATCAACGCCATCAAGCCGATGCTCAAGGACGGTCGCGTGCTTGCCACCGCCGACCAGTACGCCGCCAAACAAGCGGTGTTCGGCATCGAGGCGGCGCTGAAGATGCTCAAGGGTGAGAAAACCGATGTCGACGCCGACAACGTCATCCAGACCCCGGTCGAGCTGGTTACCCAACCCTAGTCGCAGCGTGCGCGCCTGCCACGGGGTGGGCGCCAGGAGAACAGGCAATGTCAGCGACTGCGGATGTCGTACTTTCAGTCAGCGCCATCGGCAAGACCTACGCGCAGCCGGTGCTCGGTGATATCGAGCTGAGCCTGCGGCGGGGCGAAGTGCTGGCCCTGACCGGTGAAAACGGCGCGGGCAAGAGCACCCTGTCGAAAATCATCGGCGGCCTCGAACGGCCCACCACCGGCCATATGCTTTACCAGGGCCAGCCGTACCAGCCCGGTAGCCGCGCCGCGGCCGAGCGCTTGGGCGTGCGCATGGTCATGCAGGAGCTCAACCTGCTGCCGACCCTGACCGTGGCCGAGAACCTGTTTCTCGACAACTTGCCCGGGCGCGCCGGCTGGATCAACCGCAAACGCCTGCGCCAACTGGCGGTGGCGGCCATGGCCCAGGTCGGCCTGGATGCCATCGACCCGGACACCCCGGTGGGCGAGCTGGGCATCGGCCATCAGCAGATGGTCGAGATTGCCCGCAACCTGATTGGCGACTGCCATGTGCTGATTTTCGATGAGCCGACGGCGATGCTCACCGCCCGCGAGGTGGAGCTGCTGTTTACCCAGATCGAGCGCCTGCAGCAGCGCGGCGTGGCCATCGTCTACATCTCCCATCGCCTCGAAGAACTCAAGCGCATCGCCCAGCGCATTGCCGTGCTGCGCGATGGCAAGCTGGTGTGCGTCGAGCCGATGCAGCGCTACAACAGCGAGCAACTGGTCAACCTGATGGTCGGTCGCGAGCTGGGCGAGCATATCGATTTGGGCGTGCGCAACATCGGCGCGCCGATCCTCAAGGTCAACGGCCTCGGCCGTAGCGACAAGGTCAAGGACGTCTCGTTCGAGGTGCGCAGCGGCGAGATCTTCGGCATCTCCGGCCTGATCGGCGCCGGGCGCACCGAGCTGCTGCGGCTGATCTATGGCGCCGACAGCGCCGACAGCGGCACTATCGAGCTGGGCAATCCGTTGCGTGAAGTGCGCGTCGATTCGCCGGTGGCGGCGGTGCGTCAGGGCATTGCCCTGATCACTGAAGACCGCAAGGGCGAAGGCCTGCTGCTGAGCCAGTCGATCAGCGCCAATATCGCCCTGGGCAACCTGCCGGCGATTTCCCGCGCCGGCATCGTTAACAGCGGCGCCGAGCGCGAACTGGCCGAACGGCAGATCGCCGCCATGCGCATCCGCAGTTCCAGCCCCGAGCAGGTGGTCGGCGAGTTGTCGGGCGGCAACCAGCAAAAGGTGGTGATCGGCCGCTGGCTGGAGCGCGACTGTTCGGTGCTGCTGTTCGATGAGCCTACTCGCGGTATCGACGTCGGCGCCAAGTTCGACATTTATGGCCTGCTGGCCGAGCTTGCGCGCCAGGGCAAGGCGCTGGTGGTGGTGTCGAGCGACCTGCGCGAGCTGATGCTGATTTGCGACCGCATCGGCGTGCTCAGTGCCGGGCGCCTGATCGACACCTTCGAGCGCGACAGCTGGACTCAGGACCAACTACTGGCCGCAGCCTTTGCCGGCTATCAGAAACGTGATGCGTTGCTGCACGAAGCGGCGCCCAGGACGACCCCATGAAAACCACCCAACTGGACACCGCTGCCCCCAGCGCCAAGCGCAGCGGCAGCTACTACGGCCTCGGCACCTACCTGGGCCTGGCCGGCGCCTTGCTGGCGATGATCGTGCTGTTCTCGTTGTTGAGCAGCCACTTTTGGTCTTACGCCACCTTCAGCACCCTGGCCAACCAGATCCCCGACCTGATGGTGCTGGCGGTGGGCATGACCTTCGTGCTGATCATCGGCGGCATCGACCTGTCGGTGGGTTCGGTGCTGGCCCTGGCCGGTTCCGCGGTCAGCGTGGCGATGCTCGGCTGGGGCTGGAGCGTGATGCCAGCCGCCTTGCTCGGCATGGCTGTGGCGGCGCTGGCCGGCAGCATCACCGGTTCCATTACCGTGGCCTGGCGCATTCCGTCGTTTATCGTCTCGCTCGGCGTGCTGGAAATGGCCCGGGGCATGGCCTACCAGCTGACCGATTCGCGCACCGCTTACATCGGCGATGCCTTTGCCTGGCTGTCCAACCCGCTGGCTTTTGGCATCTCGCCGTCGTTCCTGATCGCCTTGCTGGTGATCATCCTCGCCCAGCTGGTGCTGACGCGCACGGTGTTCGGCCGCTACCTGATCGGCATTGGCACCAACGAAGAGGCGGTGCGCCTGGCCGGCATCGACCCGCGCCCGTACAAGATCCTGGTGTTCTCGCTGATGGGCCTGCTCGCAGGGCTGGCTGCGCTGTTCCAGATTTCCCGCCTGGAAGCCGCCGACCCCAACGCCGGCTCCGGCCTTGAACTGCAGGTGATCGCCGCCGTGGTCATCGGTGGCACCAGCCTGATGGGCGGGCGCGGCTCGGTGATCAGCACCTTTTTTGGCGTGTTGATCATCTCGGTGCTGGCCGCAGGCCTGGCGCAGATCGGCGCTTCGGAGCCAACCAAACGCATTATCACCGGGGCGGTGATCGTCATCGCCGTGGTCCTCGACACCTACCGCAGCCGGCGCGCGCGCAGGCGGAACTGAAACAATGGCAACCATCAAAGATGTCGCGGCACTGGCGGGGATTTCCTACACCACCGTGTCGCATGTACTGAACAAGACCCGCCCGGTCAGCGAGCCGGTGCGCCTCAAGGTCGAAGCGGCGATCGCCGAACTCGACTACGTGCCCAGCGCCGTAGCGCGCTCGCTCAAGGCGCGCAGCACCGCAACCATCGGCCTGCTGGTGCCCAACAGCGTCAACCCGTACTTCGCCGAACTGGCCCGTGGCATCGAGGACGGCTGCGAGCGCAACGGCTACTGCGTGATCCTCTGCAACTCCGACGACAACCCGCAAAAGCAGCGCAGCTACCTGCGCGTGCTGCTGGAAAAACGCATCGACGGCCTGATCGTCGCCTCGGTCGGTGAAGACAACGACCTGCTCGACAGCCTGGCCAGCGTGCGCACGCCGATGGTCATCGTCGACCGCGCCCTGGAAGGTGTGGCCGCTGACCTGGTACGTATTGACCACGAACAGGGCGCTTATCTGGCGACCCGCCATCTGCTCGAGCTCGGCCATCGCGACATCGCCTGCATCGGCGGCCCGGCGACCACCAGCGTCGCCCAGCTGCGCCTGGCCGGTTTCCATCGGGCGCTGGCCGAAGCCGGGGTCAGCCCGCGCCAGGAGTGGCTGCTGAATAGCGAATTTACCAGTATCGGTGGCTATAGCGCGGCAGCGGCGCTGCTCGAAGGCGAGCGGCCGACGGCGATTTTTGCCGGCAACGACATGATCGGCATCGGCGTATTGCGCGCTGCCGCCGAACGCAACATCTGCGTGCCCAGCGAGCTGTCGGTGATCGGCTTCGACGATATCCAGATCAGCCAGTACGTATTCCCGGCGCTGACCACCGTTGGCCAGTCGATCCGCGAGCTGGGCGAGAGCGCCGCCGAACTGCTGCTGCGGCGCATCGCCGAGCCGCTGCGCGGCGCGCCAGAGCAGCGCATTGTTGCGCCGAGCATCATCCTGCGCGAATCCACCGCGCCGCGCCCCGACCTTTTCAATGATTACCGCTGAGAACGAGCCCGCACATGCAAGCCAATGTAGTAGTGGTAGGTAGCCTGAACATGGACCTGGTGACGCGCGCCCAGCGCCTGCCGCGCGGCGGCGAAACCCTGGTGGGTGAGAGCTTCGTCACCGTGCCGGGTGGCAAGGGCGCCAATCAGGCGGTGGCGGCGGCGCGCCTGGGCGCGCAGGTGGCGATGGTCGGCTGCGTCGGTGATGATGCTTACGGCCAGCAACTGCGCCAGGCCCTGGCTGATGAGCAGATCGACTGCCAGGCAGTGAGCATCGCTGCCGGGGTGTCCAGTGGCGTGGCGCTGATCGTGGTTGATGCCGCCAGCCAGAACGCCATCGTCATTGTTGCTGGCGGCAATGGCCAGTTGCTGCCCGAATCAGTACAGCGCTTCGACGCCTTGTTGCAAAACGCCGAGGTGATCATCTGCCAGCTGGAAGTGCCGACGGCCACCGTCGCCTACACCCTTGAGCGGGGCAGGGCACTGGGCAAGACGGTGATCCTCAACCCGGCACCGGCCAGCGGCCCGCTGCCGGCCGAATGGTTTGCCCATATCGACTACCTGATCCCCAACGAAAGCGAAGCCGAGGCCCTGAGCGGGCTGCCGGTCAACGACCTGGACAGCGCCAAGGCGGCCGCCACGCATTTGTTGGCCATGGGCGTTGGCAAGGTCATCGTCACCCTCGGTGCCCAGGGCGCGCTGTTTGCCGATGGCCAGGTGTTCAGGCATTTCCCGGCGCCAGTGGTGCAGCCTGTGGACACCACAGCGGCCGGCGACACCTTTGTCGGCGGTTTCGCCGCGGCCCTGGCGCGTGGCGAAGCGCAGGGCGCGGCGATTGCCTTCGGCCAGCGCGCAGCGGCGTTGTCGGTCACCCGAGCCGGTGCGCAGCCTTCAATCCCGCACTTGAGCGAGCTGCAGCCATGAAGAAGACGCCCTTGCTGAACATTGCCCTGTCGCGCCTGATCGCCTCCCTCGGCCATGGCGACATCCTGCTGATTGGCGATGCCGGTTTGCCGGTGCCGGCGGGGGTGGAGCTGATCGACCTGGCGCTGACCCCGGGTATTCCGGATTTCGCCAGCACCCTGCGCATTGTGCTGACGGAAATGCAGGTCGAAAGCCACGTGCTGGCGGAGGAAATCCTTCAGCATCAGCCGCCGGGCCTGACCGCCGTCGAGCAGTTGACCGCCCAGGGCGAACTGGGCGCCCGACGCTTGCTCAGTCACGAAGAGTTCAAGCAGTTGAGCCGCAGCGCCCGCGCCATCGTGCGCACCGGCGAGTGCCAGCCCTACAGCAACATTGCCTTGGTTGCCGGGGTGACCTTCTAGCTGTTCCATCTGATCATAAGGACGTGTCTTATGTTGAGCTGTGCCAAACGTTTGCTCCAAGGAGTGTTGCTGATGTCCGTGCTTTCGGCGGGTGCCCAGGCGGCGCCCATTGACCTGATTATCGATACCGACCCCGGCGCCGACGACGTGGTGGCGCTGTTCCTGGCCATGGCTTCGCCAGATGAACTGAAGATTCGCGCCATCACCACCGTGGCCGGCAACGTGCGACTCGAGAAGACCTCGCGCAATGCCCGCCTGGCTCGCGAATGGGCCGGGCGCGAAGACATTCCGGTATACGCCGGCGCGCCGAAGCCGCTGGTGCGTACACCGATCTACGCCGCCGATATCCATGGCGAAGAAGGCTTGCCCGGGGTAACGGTCAGCGAGCCGCAGAAGGGGCTGGCCAACGGCAGTGCGGTGCGTTACCTGATCGACACCTTGAGCAGCGCCAAGCCGCACAGCATCACTATCGCCATGCTCGGCCCGCAGACCAACCTGGCTTTGGCGCTGATTGAAGCGCCGCAGATCGTCAATGGCATCAAGGAAGTGATCGTCATGGGCGGTGCCCACTTCAATGGCGGCAATATCACCCCGGTGGCCGAGTTCAACCTGTTCGCCGACCCTCACGCTGCCGAAGTAGTACTCAATAGCGGGGTCAAGCTCACCTACCTGCCGCTGGACGTCACCCACAAGGTGCTGACCAGCGAGGCGCGGCTCAAACAGATTGCCGACCTCAACAATGGGGCGAGCAAGCGCGTGGTGGATATCCTCAATGCCTACGTCAAGCAGGACATGAAGCACTACGGCATGCCTGGCGGCCCGGTGCATGACACCACGGTGATTGCCTACCTGCTCAAGCCCGAGCTGTTCCGCGGCCGCCAGGTGTTCATGCAGGTCGACAGCCGTGACGGCCCGACCTTCGGCCAGACCATTACCGACTGGTACGGCACCCTGAAAGAGCCGGGCAACGTCACCTGGATTACCGAGGGGGATGCCCAGGGCTTTTTTGATCTGCTCAGTGCCCGTCTGTCGCGTCTGCCATAACCGGCTGGCTGTAACGCTCAAAGACCTGGTCGACGTAGCTGCGTGCGTCGTCCGGGCCCAGGTCCTTGACCAGCAAGTCGAGGGCGATCAGCAGCAGTTCTTCGGCGCTGGCCGGGCTGTAGGCGCTCTGGCCCTCGGGCCATTTGACCTTGATGTCGGCATCGATGATGTGGCTTGTCATGAACATTCTCGAATGAAACCTGCGCGCGCTGTCGGTTCAAATGCCGGGCCCTGGCGTTTGAAGGGGAGGCTGGCCTGCGCTCCGCCGATAGCTGCAGTAAATCATGGCCGCCGCCTGCATCGCACTGCGACTTAGGCATAAGCGCAGGGGGCGTGGCAAACTATCGGTGTTTTAGTTTGCCGGGACAGCGCAGTGCAGATCGACCTCAACAACCCCAACGACTTTACCCTCGACAACGTCCGGGCCCTGCTGGTGGCCGGCAATGGTGCGGTTCACAACCAGCTGCGGGTCAATCACAAGGGCATCGCCTGGTTGTCCCAGGTCACCGGTGGTCGCGAACTGCAGGGCCTGTCCTTTCGTCTGGAAACCTGGGCGGCGGGCTCCGGTTGTGTCGGCCCGCAGGTGGCCGATGACGAGCGCTGGATACGCCAGGTGTACAACGCCCTGAAAAATAACTGGCCCAAACCTGCCAGCGATTACATCGACCTGTATTGAGCTTGCGCAAAATCCGGTCACGATTAGCCTTGGCCTAGAGCGCTCTGGCTCGGGCACAATGGTCCGGTTTTGCAACGAAAAACCAGGAGTGCTGTCACATAGGCAGCATTCAAGTATTTAAGGAGGATTCATGTTCCGCACGCGTGCATCATTGGTAAGCCTGTTGGCTGTCGCCGTATTGGCAGGTTGCAGCAGCACTGGCGGCTCTTCGTCGAAGGCCCCGCAGGCTGCTGCCAACACCGATGGCCGTTGCCAGGCCAGCGGCGCCGAGTTCGCCATCGGCAAGCCGGCCACCCCCGAGTTGCTCGAGCAGGCGCGTAAAGCCAGCGGCTCGCAACTGGCCCGTGTGCTCAAGCCTCACGACGTCATGACCCTGGAATACCGCTCCGAGCGCCTGAACCTCAACGCCGACGAACAAGGCGTGATCACCCGCGTAAACTGCGGCTAAAACGGTCTCTGTGGGAGCGGGCTTGACCCGCGATAGGGCCATTACTGGTTCTATCGCGGAGCAAGCCCGCTCCCAAATCCCAGGCACAAAAAAACCCGCCACAAGGACGGGTTTTTTTATTCGGTCAGATCTTACTCTGGACGAACTTGTGCAGCCTGCATGCCCTTCTGGCCTTTTTCGGCAACGAAGGAGACAGTCTGGCCTTCCTTCAGGCTTTTGAAACCGTCGGTTTCGATAGCCTTGAAGTGAACGAACAGGTCGTCGCCGCCACCTTGTGGAGTGATGAAGCCGAAGCCTTTCTCATCGTTGAACCATTTTACGGTGCCGGTTTGGCGATTAGACATGGGTGTATCTCCAGGAAACATGATTTTCAGTAGTGCGGTGTTGCCGAGGCCAACAGGGTGCACGCCGACCATCATAGTCTAATTATGGGCTTGTAGCCCCTTTTACCTTCGCAGATTGCTGATCTGGAGCAAATTAGCGATGGATAACTGGCCAAAGGCCCTATTATTTCGGGTTTTTCGGGCCGCAGACCGCTGCAATATTTTTTTGCGCGCGCTCCATTACTGCTGCATCAACGCCATCCTCCAGGGTATCCAGGTCTTTCATCTCTTTGTCGCTGAGATTTTTCTGGAGCACGTCTCCGGCGCATTTGCAGTGCTGTTCGGCTTTATCCTTTGCCAGGCCTTGCTTCTGCGCCTGCGCTACGCAGGTCGACTGGTAGTTGCCGGGCAGTTTGCCGGCATGGGCTCCCAACGGCAGCAGCAGGGCAGAGGCAGCCGCCAGGGCCAGAAGAGACTGAAGTCGCATAACCAAACACTCCTTGGGGTCGAGTCTCACAAGAGTAGGACGCTTCACAAACTCTGAGCGGAAAAAATCCGCGCAAGTTCACCGCCAAAGCTCAATTTGCGAATATTTCTGCCCAGCCGGTCAATCTGCCCGCAATCGCCCGAAAGCTTTGTGCTAGCATGCTGGCCTTGAGCTCGCCGCCGGCTGTTTCTTGCAGCTTGCAGCTTGCAGCTCCCAACTGTTTTTTTACTATTCCAGTCACTCTGGTTCGTTCCCTGGCAGGCCTTCGGGCTTCTGCCACTGTGAGGCAGGCTTTGCTTGTGCAAAGACAGGGGCGGATCGCGTACTGGCTCATCCCAACCCACGTGACCTTTGGTAGGGGTCACCACTAGGAGAGGAGGCGCCATGCCCATTATTACTCTTCCCGATGGCAGTCAACGTTCATTCGACAAGGCAGTTTCGGTTGCCGAAGTCGCCGCATCCATTGGTGCGGGCCTCGCCAAAGCCACCGTCGCCGGCAAGGTCGACGGCAAGCTGGTCGACGCCTGCGACCTGATCGAGAACGATGCCAGCCTGCAAATCATCACGCCCAAGGACGAAGAGGGGCTGGAGATCATCCGTCACTCGTGCGCCCACCTGGTCGGCCATGCGGTCAAGCAACTGTACCCGACTGCGCGCATGGTCATCGGTCCGGTCATCGATGAAGGCTTCTATTACGACATCGCCTACGAGCGTCCTTTCACGCCCGAAGACATGGCGGCGATCGAACAGCGCATGCAGCAGCTGATCGACACCGAATACGACGTCATCAAAAAAGTCACTCCGCGCGCCGAAGTGATCGAAGTGTTCAAGGCCCGCGGCGAAGACTACAAGCTGCGCCTGGTCGAGGACATGCCGGATGAACAGGCCATGGGCCTGTACTACCACGAAGAATACGTCGACATGTGCCGCGGCCCGCACGTGCCGAACACCCGTTTCCTGAAATCCTTCAAGCTGACCAAGCTGTCCGGCGCCTACTGGCGCGGCGACGCTAAAAACGAGCAGCTGCAGCGCGTCTACGGCACCGCCTGGGCCGACAAGAAGCAGCTGGCTGCTTACATTCAGCGCATCGAAGAAGCAGAAAAACGCGACCACCGTAAAATCGGCAAGCGCCTGGGCCTGTTCCATCTCCAGGAAGAAGCACCGGGCATGGTGTTCTGGCACCCGAACGGCTGGACCCTGTACCAGGTACTCGAGCAGTACATGCGCAAGGTTCAGCGCGACAACGGCTACCTGGAGATCAAGACTCCGCAGGTTGTTGACCGTTCGCTGTGGGAAAAGTCTGGCCACTGGGCCAACTACGCCGACAACATGTTCACCACCCAGTCGGAAAACCGCGACTACGCCATCAAGCCGATGAACTGCCCATGCCACGTGCAGGTGTTCAACCAGGGCCTGAAGAGCTACCGCGAGCTACCGCTGCGTCTGGCCGAGTTCGGTGCCTGCCACCGTAACGAGCCGTCGGGCGCGCTGCACGGCATCATGCGCGTGCGTGGCTTCACCCAGGACGACGCGCACATCTTCTGCACCGAAGAGCAGATGCAGTCCGAATCCGCTGCCTTCATCAAGCTGACCATGGATGTCTACGCCGACTTCGGCTTCAAAGACATCGAAATGAAGCTCTCGACCCGCCCTGAAAAGCGTGTCGGCTCCGATGAACTGTGGGATCGCGCCGAAGCCGCACTGGCCGCCGCCCTCGACAGCGCCGGCCTGCCGTACGACCTGCAGCCGGGCGAAGGGGCCTTCTACGGGCCGAAGATCGAGTTCTCGCTGAAGGATTGCCTTGGCCGCGTCTGGCAGTGTGGTACCCTGCAGCTCGACTTCAACCTGCCGATCCGTCTGGGCGCAGAATTCGTCTCCGAAGACAACGGCCGCAAGCATCCGGTGATGCTGCACCGTGCAATCCTCGGTTCGTTCGAGCGTTTCGTCGGAATTCTCATCGAGCATTACGAAGGTGCATTCCCGGCCTGGCTCGCGCCAACCCAGGCGGTGATCATGAATATCACCGACAAGCAGGCCGAATTCGCCCAGAATGTTGAAAAAACTCTCAATGAAAGCGGGTTCCGTGCCAAGTCCGACTTGAGAAATGAGAAAATCGGCTTTAAAATCCGCGAGCATACTTTGCTCAAGGTCCCTTACCTTTTGGTTATAGGGGATCGCGAAGTCGAAACGCAAACCGTCGCTGTGCGTACTCGTGAAGGCGCTGACCTGGGCTCGATGCCCGTCGCTCAATTCGCTGAATTCCTCGCTCAAGCGGTTTCCCGGCGTGGTCGCCAAGAATCGGAGTAATTACTATTAAGCGTGAAATGAGAAACGATAAACGAGCTGCACCGAAGGCCCCGATCAACGAGAATATCTCGGCACGCGAGGTTCGGTTAATTGGCGCTGACGGCGAGCAGATTGGCATCGTCTCGATTGATGAAGCGCTTCGTATCGCTGAAGAAGCGAAGCTGGACCTGGTAGAGATTTCTGCCGACGCAGTACCGCCTGTCTGCAAGGTCATGGACTACGGCAAGCACCTCTTCGAAAAGAAGAAGCAAGCTAACGAGGCCAAGAAGAATCAGAAGCAGGTCCAGATTAAAGAAATCAAGTTTCGTCCAGGGACGGAGGAGGGGGATTACCAGGTAAAACTACGCAACCTGGTACGTTTCCTGAGTGATGGGGACAGGGCCAAGATTTCCTTGAGATTTCGCGGTCGTGAGATGGCCCACCAGGAGCTGGGTATGGAACTGTTGAAGCGGGTCGAAACTGACCTTTTGGAATACGGTTCCGTCGAACAGCATCCTAAGATGGAAGGACGCCAGCTGATCATGGTCATCGCACCCAAGAAAAAGAAATAACCACCAGGGCACGGCAGGCCTTGCGGTTATGTTTATCAACTGAATGCGGAGTATCCGAACATGCCAAAAATGAAAACCAAAAGCGGTGCGGCCAAGCGTTTCTTGAAAACGGCTAACGGCATCAAGCACAAACACGCTTTCAAGAGCCACATCCTGACCAAAATGTCGACCAAGCGTAAGCGTCAACTTCGTGGTAGCAGCTTGCTGAACCCGTCGGACGTGGCAAAAGTCGAGCGCATGCTGCGCCTTCGTTAATTTTTGGTTCTAGATAGAGGAAGTTACTCATGGCTCGTGTAAAGCGTGGCGTCATCGCTCGTAAGCGTCACAAGAAAATTCTGAAACTGGCTAAAGGCTACTACGGCGCTCGCTCGCGCGTATTCCGTGTTGCCAAGCAAGCGGTCATCAAGGCAGGCCAATACGCCTACCGCGACCGTCGTCAGAAAAAACGTCAGTTCCGCGCTCTGTGGATCGCTCGTATCAACGCTGGTGCGCGTATCAACGGTCTGTCCTACAGCCGCCTGATCGCTGGCCTGAAAAAAGCGTCGATCGAAATCGACCGCAAGGTTCTGGCCGATCTGGCAGTGAACGAAAAAGCGGCGTTTGCTGCGATTGTCGAGAAAGCTAAAGCCTCGCTGGCTTAAGTACCCCCGACAATCACCTGGCGTCATTTCCGGCGCCTGGTGTTAAACGTCTTAATAGGGGAAGAGCCTGCGCTCTTCCCCTATTTCGTATCTGGAGTCTGTACATGGAAAACCTGGACGCGCTGGTCTCCCAAGCCCTGGAGGCCGTGGAACGCGCTGAAGACATCAATGCCCTGGAACAGATCCGGGTGCAATTCCTTGGCAAGAAAGGCGAACTGACCCAGGTGATGAAGACCCTGGGCAACCTGCCAGCCGAAGAGCGGCCGAAAGTCGGTGCGCTGATCAACGACGCCAAGGAACGCGTCACCGAGGTCCTCAACGCGCGCAAAGCGGCGTTTGAAGAGGCCGAGCTCAGCGCCCGACTGGCCGCCGAGTGCATTGATGTAACCTTGCCGGGCCGTGGACAGACCTCCGGTGGTCTGCATCCGATCACCCGTACCCTGGAACGCATCGAGCAGTTCTTCACCCACATCGGCTACGGCATTGCCGAAGGCCCTGAGGTGGAAGACGACTACCACAACTTCGAAGCGCTCAACATTCCCGGCCACCACCCGGCCCGGGCAATGCACGACACCTTCTATTTCAATGCCAACATGCTGCTGCGTACCCACACCTCGCCGGTGCAGGTGCGGACCATGGAGTCCACTCAGCCGCCCATCCGCATTGTCTGCCCGGGCCGCGTTTACCGCTGCGACTCGGACCTGACCCACTCGCCGATGTTCCACCAGGTCGAAGGCCTGTTGATCGATCGCGACATCAATTTCGCCGACCTCAAAGGCACCATCGAAGAGTTCCTGCGGGTGTTCTTCGAAAAAGAGCTGGCGGTACGTTTCCGTCCGTCGTTCTTCCCCTTCACCGAGCCTTCGGCTGAAGTCGACATCCAGTGCGTGATCTGCAGCGGCAAAGGTTGCCGTGTGTGCAAGCAGACCGGCTGGCTGGAAGTCATGGGCTGCGGCATGGTTCACCCGAACGTGCTGCGCATGTCCGGCATCGACCCGGAAGAGTTCCAGGGCTTTGCCTTCGGCATGGGCGCCGAGCGCCTGGCCATGCTGCGTTACGGCGTCAACGATTTGCGCCTGTTCTTCGACAACGACTTGCGGTTCCTTGCGCAATTTCGCTAGGTCGCGCACCCGTAACGAATCTTTCAGGAGAGCAGGATGAAATTCAGTGAAAAGTGGCTGCGCGGTTGGGTCAACCCGCAGGTATCCCGTGACGATCTGGTCGCCCGTCTGTCGATGGCCGGCCTTGAGGTCGACAGCGTCACCCCGGCCGCCGGCCAGTTCAGCGGTATCATCGTCGGTGAGGTGCTGAGCACCGAACAGCACCCCGATGCCGACAAGCTGCGCGTGTGCCAGGTCAGCAATGGCAGCGAGACCTTCCAGGTAGTGTGCGGCGCGCCCAACGTGCGCCCTGGCCTGAAGATCCCGTTCGCGATGATCGGCGCCGAACTGCCGGGCGACTTCAAAATCAAGAAAGCCAAGCTGCGTGGCGTTGAATCCAACGGCATGCTCTGCTCGGCGGCCGAGCTGCAGATCAGCGAAGAAAACGACGGCCTGCTGGAACTGGCGGCTGACGCCCCGGTTGGCACCGACATTCGCCTGTACCTGGACCTGGACGACGCCAGCATCGAGATCGGCCTGACCCCGAACCGTGGCGACTGCCTGTCGCTGGCCGGCCTTGCTCGCGACGTCGGCGCCCTGTACGACGTACCGGTGACCCGTCCGCAAGTGCCGGCTGTTGCCGCCACTCACGACGAAGTGCGCCCGGTTGAAGTGCTGGCACCGGCTGCCTGCCCACGCTACCTGGGCCGCGTTATCCGTAACGTCGACCTGACCCGGCCGACCCCGCTGTGGATGGTCGAGCGCCTGCGTCGCTCCGACCTGCGCAGCATCGACGCTGCCGTCGATATCACTAACTACGTAATGCTCGAGCTCGGCCAGCCGATGCACGCCTTCGATCTCGCCGAAATCAACGGCGGCATCCGCGTGCGCATGGCAGAAGAGGGCGAGAAGCTGGTACTGCTCGACGGCCAGGAAGTTACCCTGCGCCCCGACACCCTGGTCATCGCCGACCACAGCCGCGCCCTGGCCATCGCCGGTGTGATGGGCGGTGAGCACAGCGGCGTTGCCGCGGGCACCCGCGACATCTTCCTCGAGAGCGCCTTCTTCGAGCCGATTTCCGTCGCTGGCAAGGCCCGTTCCTACGGCCTGCACACCGATGCCTCGCACCGCTACGAGCGCGGCGTCGACTCGCAACTGGCCCGCGAAGCCATCGAGCGCGCCACCGGCCTGCTGCTGGAGATCGTCGGCGGCGAAGCGGGCCCGGTGATTGACGTCACCAGCGAAGCGCACCTGCCCAAGGTGGCCCCGGTCACCCTGCGTGCCGAGCGCCTGACCCAGATGCTGGGCATGGAAATGGCCAGTGCCGAGGTCGAGCAGCTGCTCAACGGCCTGGGTCTGAAAACCACCGCCGGCGAAGGCCAGTGGCAGGTTGAAGTACCAAGCCATCGCTTCGACATCAGCCTGGAAGTCGACCTGATCGAAGAACTGGCGCGCCTGTACGGCTACAACCGCCTGCCAGTGCGTTACCCGCAAGCGCGCCTGGCCCCGCAAGCCAAGGCCGAGGCCCGTGGCGAACTGCCAGCCCTGCGCCGCCTGCTGGTGGCCCGTGGTTACCAGGAAGCCATCACCTACAGCTTCATCGACCCGAAACTGTTCGAACTGTTCAGCCCGGGCGTCGAGCCGCTGCTGCTGGCCAACCCGATCTCCAACGACATGGCGGCCATGCGTGCCTCCCTGTGGCCGGGCCTGGTCAAATCGCTGCAGCACAACCTCAACCGTCAGCAAGACCGCGTGCGCATGTTCGAAAGCGGCCTGCGCTTCGTCGGCCAGCTGGGCGACCTCAAGCAGCAGCCGATGCTCGCCGGTGTGGTCTGCGGCAGCCGCTTGCCGGAAGGCTGGGCCAACGGCCGTGACAGCATCGACTTCTTCGACGTGAAAGCCGACGTTGAAGCGGTACTGGGCTTCTCTGGCTCGCTCGCCGAGTTCACTTTCGTTGCGGGCAAACACCCGGCGCTGCACCCGGGCCAAACCGCACGCATCGAGCGCGACGGTCGCGAAGTCGGCTACCTGGGTGCCATCCACCCGGAGCTGGCCAAGACCCTGGGCCTGGATCGTCCGGTGTACGTCTTCGAGCTGGTGCTGGGTGAAGTGGCCGAAGGCCGCCTGCCGAAGTTCAGCGAGCTGTCGAAATTCCCGGAAGTGCGTCGTGACCTGGCCTTGGTCGCAGGACGTGATGTTGCTTCGAGCTCGGTGCTTGAAGTAATTCGTGACAATGCAGGCGAATGGCTCACAGACCTCAGGCTGTTTGATGTTTATCAGGGTAAAGGCATTGATCCTGATAGAAAAAGCCTGGCCGTCGGCTTGACCTGGCAGCATCCATCGCGCACTCTTAATGATGAAGAGGTGAATACTGCAACCCAGAACATCCTCACCTCGCTCGAACAAAGGTTGAACACCACGTTAAGGAAATAGCGTATGGGTGCTCTGACGAAAGCTGAGATGGCCGAACGGCTGTACGAGGAGCTGGGCCTGAACAAGCGCGAGGCCAAGGAATTGGTCGAGCTGTTCTTTGAGGAAATCAGGCACGCTCTTGAAGACAACGAGCAGGTCAAATTGTCCGGATTCGGCAATTTCGACCTGCGCGACAAGCGCCAGCGGCCGGGCCGCAACCCCAAGACCGGGGAAGAAATCCCGATCACGGCGCGTCGGGTCGTCACCTTTCGTCCAGGGCAGAAGTTGAAAGCCCGAGTTGAGGCCTATGCTGGAACCAAGTCATAACGACGAGCTTCCGCCGATTCCAGGCAAACGCTACTTCACCATTGGTGAAGTGAGTGAGCTTTGCGCGGTAAAACCGCACGTGCTCCGCTACTGGGAGCAGGAATTCCCGCAACTCAACCCGGTAAAGCGCCGCGGCAACCGGCGGTACTATCAGCGCCAGGACGTGCTGATGATCCGCCAGATCCGCGCGCTGCTGTACGACCAAGGCTTCACCATCGGCGGGGCGCGTTTGCGCCTCTCTGGCGACGAAGCCAAGGACGACACCACCCAGTACAAACAACTGATCCGGCAGATGATTGCCGAGCTAGAAGACGTCTTGGTGGTGCTGAAGAAGTAACCCCTATCGGGCCCGGAATTTTGGAAAAAATGCTTCCATAATTCAAAAGGTTAGGGTACATTCTTCAACGTTCTCAGCAACAAGGGGGACATGCTTCAAGCCCAGTCGGGGCGTAGCGCAGCCCGGTAGCGCACTTGCATGGGGTGCAAGGGGTCGAGTGTTCGAATCACTCCGTCCCGACCATTATTTACTGAGTAAAATCAGGCAGTTAAGCCGGTTATCTGAACCGGCTTTTTTGTGCCCGCGCAAAACATGCGCAAAACTCGCGCAAAACTACCCGGCGAAATCGCCGATATCCAGGTCAGCTTCGACCTCGGACCACACCACATCCTCGTGCCCTTTCTGGTAGTTCCTGGTCATGCCTTCGGTAGCATGCCCGGCGATCTTCTGCCCGTCTTTGCCTGCTCGTTTGTACAGGTGAAGGGATAGGGCGCGCACTTCATGAAACCCCGGCATCTCTTCCTCTTTGAGGTCGTTGTAACAGCCGGCGGCATCCCTCGCATCCTTGAAGGCCCGGGTGAGAAACCTCTCGTCCACCTTTGTCCAGTGATCCTTTCCTTCGCGTTTCTTCTTTCTTTCCGGCCGGCGATGCACCAGATACGGCGACAGGATGTCGTCCCGGCACCTGGTCAGCACTTCGCCCAGTTGGTCGGTGATCTTGATTTTCAGCCAACCTGCGTCAGATGCTTTCTCGGTCTTACTCTGGACCACGTACAGGAACCCGTCTCGCGCATCTTCGAACCTCATGTTGAGGATGTCGCCGCGGCGCTGTGCGGTGATCAATGCCAGGTCGATCGCGTTCTGCAGCCAGCGTGGGGACTTCTCGCGGATGGCCTTGAGGCCTTCGACGGTGTGGCGCTTGCGCTGCTTTTTCTCGATCTTGGGGATGGTGCTGGCCGCCGGGTTGTCCGGGCACAGGCCCTTCGCCGCAGCGTGATTGAACACATCGATCAGGATTGCCCGGGCCTGGTTGCTGGCGCGGGCGGTCAGTGGCTCCAGGAACTCGGCGACCATGCGGATGGTGATTTGGTCCACCGGCCGTTCGCCGAGGGCGGCCCTGACTTGCTTGAATCTCACCGCGTACAGGTCGAGCGTTGCCTTTGCCAGTTCCCGGGGCGGCAGTACGTCCCGCTCGTAGGTATCCAGGAACTCGGCGATGGTGACCGTGGTTTCGCCCAGGACGGCGGCCACCAGGTCGCCACCGCGCAGGAAAGTGGTGTTCAGTTGTGAGGCAGCGTCGATAGCGTTGCCGCGGTCGGCGCCGAACTGGAACCACTTCCCGTCTGTGGGGCGCCGGTAGCGGTATGTGCCCCGGCGCGCGTCGAAGTAGAGGTTTTGGGGCAGGCCCTTGTTGGCCTTGTTCCTTGGTCGAGGAACCATCACGCAGCTCCTTTCAGCACCATGTCGACCAGCGCGTTGCCGGTGGTCCGCTGGTATGCAGACCAGTCAACGTACCAGATTTTCCCGATGCGCTCGCCGGGCAGCTTGCGGTTGCGCAGGTAATTGCGAATGGCCTGGGAGCAGAGCGGAGTGCCGTTCTCGCCCCATTTTCGGCGCTGGAATTCACTGATCTTGATCAGTTCTCTTTTCATGATTGTCTCCACGCCGCGCATGGCGGCAGAGGTGGGGAGGGGGAATTGATAGGTTGAGGTGATGTCGAACTAATAGCGCATAATGCTGCAATCCATGTCCCAGAACGTCAGAAGTGAGTTCGCGTGATATCTACAAAAGACGATGAGCGCATACAGGCCTATAAGTTGTTGATCCAGCTCGATGCGGAAACGTCGTATGCGATGGGGCTGGTCTCGAGTAATGAAATGAGCGGTCCCATATGGGACGCGTCATGCAAACGTCACCGAGATAGCTTCGAGGCTTGGAGCGCCTTCGTTGCAGCTCTCTCCGCCTCAGAACCCAATGCGTCCGAAACGCCCCTCTCTCCCGATCAACCAGGCCATGAAGAGCGGGGCGGCGATGGGTAGGATGATCATGGCTGTACCTCAATCTCAACGTCGTCGTGAATCCACTCAATGTCGAGCAGGTCGTCTTCAGTGATCTGGTCTTCTCGGATGTCGCTCATGCTCACTAGGTCTTGAGCCTCATCATCTGGGACGTTTTCCATGACCTTGCGGAAATTCACGACCGCTTTCCCGGTCAAAATGATTGTCTTGCTCACAACTCATGCCTCTCTTCATTCCAGCGCACTGGCGCCTTTGCAGGGGTAGGGGTGTCTTGTTCGTGCGGGGAGAGCTGGCGCTCGTTGCCGGCCTGCAGCTGGCATGCCTTGGTCTCGCGACCGACGAACATGCCCACGCAGAAGGCTTGTGCCAGGGTGAGGATGCCGACCACCACAGCCATGACGACCTGATGCAGCTTCATGGCTTCACCACCCGGCGCGCCCACCAGCACACAGGGCCATCGTCGGTATCGTGGATGGCAAGGCAGAACCAGCCATCGCCATCGGGCTGGTCGGGTTCCCAGTAACTGCAGTCCGGGTCGTGGCTTTCGAAATACCGCTTAGCAATGGCCTCGTCGGCGTATTCCAGGCTGACCTGGCCGACCTCCAGACCCTGCTCAGCAATCCAGGCTTTGCACTTGTCGCCGTCACCCTCCTCGAAGTCAGGGAGGTCAGGGTGCTGGAACATTCCGTATTCGTCGCGCACGACCGGAGCCGGCTGGATCAGCTTGATTTCTTCAGGCATGACGATTCCTTGGCCGCCATATCGCGGCTGTTCAATAGAGGGGAGAGGGGTTAAAGCTGGATGGAGTACAAATGTGCTCCTTTGTCATTCGCCCTGATTGGCGAGCATGTTCAGGCGCTGGAAGGAGGTGCCAGGTATGCCCTGGTCGCGCTCAACCGGCGCGCTCGGCTCTGCGCTGGCGTATAGAGCTTCAACCAGCTTCATCAGGTCGGAGATGGCGGCGTCGTACCACGGGTAACTGGCGCTTTCGTTAAGCTCGTCTTGGAATGCCTCAAGCACGGCGGCGCGAGTTTCAGTGGGCCAGCCTGCAATTGCGGCCAACTGGGCGCGCAGGGTGTCGCGCTCGGCGATCAGCAGCTTCGTGTGCTCGTTGGCAGTCTGTAGCGACACGCGCAATCCGTGTTCAAGTTTGCGCAGCCGCTCAACCTCGCCAGCATCGGCGTGGGTGTAGAGCGCCCTTGTCTCCACCTCATACCCTACGCTATCGACGTAGGAGGTTCGCTCAGGGTTGAACCGGGACAAGTTCATTTCCTGCCACGGGCCAAAATCACCTGATGGTTTACCTGGAAGCCCCTTGGTTGCTTGCCTTACACGGTATTGTGCCGCCACCGGCTCGCCCTGGTGCTGGGCAGCTGGCTGGGCGAGAAGGGCACTCCGAAACGCGAGCCCTGCCTTCTCATTGCGGCGCCGGGCTGAGTTGTTGGCCAGGGTTTCAAGATCGCGGGCAATCAGCTTCAGCGCAACGTCAGCTGCAGAGCGCGGCACGCTGACCATCTGTTCGGTGTTGCTGGATCGGTTTTCTGTGGGCATGGGGACACCTCGCCGGTATAGTGAAAAAAACGGAATGGGGGCTACATGGAGTTACGCAAAAAGTTGAAAGTGCTGCTGCCGGCTTCGTACATTTTCCGGAAAAAACTTCGGGAGCTTGACGAGATTGAGGCCAAGATCTGGAGGCCGCCGAATACTCAAGAAGCCCACGACCACGGGCTTCACTACACCTACTACTGCGAGATGTCAGATCTGCACCAAGATCGGCGGATGTTGATAACAAAGAACTACCGGCGATTAATTGAAGGCTTGTCAATGCCGATGCCTGATCCGACTGACTCTAAGCTTTGGGAAGACGTTGAAAGCGGGATTACACAACAAAGCGAACGCTGCCTAACAAAAGCTGGGGAGCACGCTGCAATTTCGATAATTCGTGAAGCGAAGAAATACAGGCGGGATGCGATTACTGCTTGGTGCACTGCTTTTACTGGTCTTGGCGGTACTTTGATTGGTGTGCTTTCGATGCTGAGGGTCTTCGGCTGATCACGGATGAAGCAGTCAGTGTCTTCGGCTGGCGCTCCATCCGCCGAGACATGCGAACAGGTCGATTGCTGTTGTCATGAAAATCTCGCTGTGGTGTTCAGCTGCCGAACAGGCTGATTTGGCTGCTCGATCGCCGGCATGCGGCGTTTAGCCAGAGGCATTCGGTACGACAGGCTGTTCCTCTGCCGGCGGAGATGCGGGCCGAAGTGGCGTATTTAGTCCAGCCTGCCAAGGTGTCGTCGTAAAGTTCACTGGGGTAGCCGGATAGTGCGACCATTCCTTCTAGCTCGAGCAATGACTTGAGTAGTTCAGCATGTTGGGTGTCGTCCATCTCATGGCGGTAGTAGCGGCCACTCTGCGCATTCTTGTATCTGGTCTCATGCACATACGGCGGATCGACGTAGTGAAGAGTCGTCCTGGCGTCGTGCGCCTGCATGACCTCGATCGCCGGTCGGTTTTCGATGAGGACGCCTGTGAGGCGCTGCCCTATCGTGGCGATCGACTTGGGATACTCAAGCCAGAGTGACTGGGCAGTGCCGTACTCGCGCTTGGTGTCGATACGAAACCCGGTGATGCCTTTTGTCGCACCGGCTGAGCCGAAGCCCATCTGCGCCCTGATGATCGTGCGTCGTGCTCGTTCAACTGGATCCTCGGCCGGCTCCCAGGCGCGCTCGAACTCCTGTCTGGCATATGGGGTTAGGACCACTGCTTCAAACAGCGCTGCCCGGGTGTGCGGAGCCTGCAGGACTCGGAACAAGTTCACGATGTCCCCGTCCAGGTCGTTGTATACCTCAGCGTAGGAGCGTGGCTTCTGCATCAGGACGCCTGCGGCCCCACCGAAGGGTTCGACATAGCAGGTGTGCCGCGGGAAATACTGGGTGACCCACGAAGCCAGCCTGAACTTGGATCCGTGATACCGGATCACCGGCGCTGAGATGGTCATGGGAAACTCCATTGCAGGCGCCGCCCTCGCCGGGGTGGCGTGATTCGTTGAAGTGGGGTAATGATTGGCATACCGAACTCGGAGGATTGATATGGCTATCTGCGCGCATGATGCTTGCAAGTACGATTTTGAAGTTGACTTTGGTGGGCGGCCTGAGGAATTTGTGCTTCCGTGTCCGCGTTGCGGTAGCTTGAATATGTTCCGTAAACAGCCAAACTTTCGCCGTGCCCCTGACACACCTAAAGTTGTTTATCGCTACTTTGGAGAAGAGAAGTATGCTGATGCACTGGTTGCTGGTCAGCTGTTTATTAGCACACTCGAAACGTGCCGGAAGTACGAGGACCCACTTCAAGGAGACCCCGAAGAGGGGCATGAGCGATACCATTCAGGCCCTCCGGTGACGGGAGATAGCTCGGATCCTGTATTTAGGCAATTTGCAAGTAATCTGGGAGTGGAGCTGCAAGGGGTTCAGGGGCTTACAATTAGAAATGTGACTAAGAATACGCGACTTAGTGACGCTTATGTGCTTTGCACTACACTAGGTTTCAAGTCAGGAGGGCTGTCGGATACTTTTGGTAAGTATTGTGTTGAGATTTTTGATGTTGAGAGTTTCTTTTTAAGCGTGTGTGGCGCTCTCAGTGAGCATTGGGGTGTTAAGAAAGGAGGAATGGGCGCGGTGACTTATCGTGAGCGGGCATACTCAGGGTTTGATGAACCTCCAGGCGCGATTGGTTTTGTGAAGCCGCCTGATAAATATGCCGACCAGAATGAGTTTCGGTTTCTTTGGTTTAGTGACACTAGCGAAGTCCTAACTCCTGGCGTTATAGAAATCCCAGATATAAAAAGGTTCGTGAAGAGAGTGTCGTAAATTTTGACATTTTCGATTGCAATCTACCTGCGGTTTGCAAGCCGCTGGGCGGCAGGTTGATCCATTGCTGGCGCCGGCCGTGCCGGACGCGGTTCATACGCTTCACTTCAGCTTCCCTCGCAAAGGGAAATCGATGCCGTGGTCATCGATCAGCCGGACCAAGTGGCCGTAGCTGATGCCAAGTTTCTGCGCCACCTGGTTCCGGGTGATGCCGGTACCGGCCAGGGTCTTGATCTGCTGGCAGTGCGCCGCCCTCCGTGGCCGGATGCGGCATGGTGGCAATTTGGTTTGGGATGGGGTATTACGGGTGACCGGCATGGGGCCGGATTTGGAGGCATGAATGGATTTGTCGAGCGTAAAGCACACGATAAAGTTGAGCACCGTTGAGCATTCGGGGTGTCCGTTTTGCTCGTACAGTTTCGGAAAAAGCCTCGACTGGGATATCAATCATCTCTTGAAGGAGCATGATGGATTGCTCGTTCATGTTGGTGCCGAGTCGGTTAATGGGGCAGATGAGCCTTCGTACCACTCCACTGTCGCCATTCTCGGGTTCTCGGTAGCGCCTCCTGAGCGCACTGTTTCGGCAATATTCAGTCCTCGTGTACCGCCTCAGAGCTGAGCGCTTTGAAAGATTCGCGCTGATAGGCAAGCTCTAACTTCCGCGCCACAACCGAAGAAACCGTGATTTCGTGGCGCGGTGGTTCGAGCAGCGGCAGCGCGCCGCCCGGGCCAAGCCCGTGCAGGTGATGAATCATCAGCGTCATCGCCTCGCCCTGTTCCTCGATCCCGGCCCACTCCATCAGTTCCAGCAAGGCCTGCTTAGTCCCTGGTCGAACCTTCAAGCGCAGATCTTCTTCCTGCACCTTCGCGGACTTCTCGCGCCTGCGCCGGTCGCGCTCGGCCTGGTCCATCGCCATATGACGCCTCCTTTAAACCGCTGGGCGGCAAGTGAACATGCAGCTGCCGGCGGCGCTGCTGGGTGATCTTCTGGATGCGTCTCATGGGTGGCACACCTCAATTGGCTTCTTGTTCGTAGAGCCAGAGGGCATGACCACTAGTAGACGCTTGTTTCCGCGATACACGCCCCAGGGCCGACCAGTGGACGTGGCCATGGCTGCCGCGTACTTCACGGCGGGGATGGGCTGGGCGATTGTGGCGATCATGGCTACGCCCCGGACAAGTGATGCAGCGGTGCGAAGGGGATGTCGTCGTCGAAGCTGTCGTAGTCCGGGCCCGGGGCGCCTTGCTGATTCTGCTGTTGTGCCTGCGGACGGCTCTGCTGGCGCGGCTGTTGAGGCCGAGACTGTTGCTGCTGGCTTCCTTGCTGCGCCTGCTGCGGCGGGCTGCCGGCGAACTTGATGATGATCACGCGGCCGGTGAGCTTCACTCCTTGGGAGTGATCGGCCTTGATGTAGGTCTCGACGTGGGCGTCGTCGATGGTGAAGTGCAGTTGCTGGCCCTTGAGCAGGTAGGGCGCCATGGCTTCGGCCTGCTTGCCCCAGAGCGTGGCGTCGACCCACTGAGTGGGGCGCTTGCCATCTTGGCCTTTGCGGCCATATTCGCAGGCCAGGGCCAGGTTGCAGACGGCATTCCCTTCAGGCGTGTAGCGCAGTTCAGCGTCGCGGCCCAGGCGGCCGATATCGGTAAGTGTTGGCATGAGCTATCTCTTATTTGATGCGGATCGAGGACTTGCCTCGCTCGATGTGAGCGCCTTTCACGACCTGCCCAGATTTAATGCGGTCGGAAATGGCTTTCTTGTCGGGGACAGTCGTCACCCTTGAGTCAACCAAGTCATCGGGAAGAGCTTTTTCATCGTCGATGATTACCGACTCGCGACCTTTGGCCAGGGTGATAGTGAAAAGAGGGCAACTGATCTTCGTTATGTTTGCCGCCTCCATGTTCTCGCGCAGGAAGTCAATGATCTGGCCCTTGCGGTTAGACATGATCCGTTTGCGCTCTTGAAGACGATTGATTTCCGCATCAACAGCTTCGATGTCTCCATCCATGTTCAGGATGATCCGGCTTACTGCCAACGCCTTGTCGTTGAACTCGGCTTCGATCGCGCCCATGGTGTCGCGAACAGCTATCGCCATATCTTCGTCGGCGCCATCCATCAGAGCGGCAAGCTCCTGGAACTGGCCGGTCAATTCGTAAAGGGTGCTCATGCTGCGGCTCCCTTGCTGGCAAGGTTCGCTTCCAGAATGGCCTTGCGCTCATCGAAAGCTTCGGCAAGGCGCCGCAAGAATGCCGCTTCATTACGAGCCACTGCGCTTTTGACGTATCGTGTGTTGAGCATTTTTAGCTCATGCATGGATACTGCGCCGCTCATGGTTTCAACGGCAGTTTTGAGCCATTCCAGCCTTTCTTGCTTCTGACGCTCTTCCTCGGCGGCCTTGTCTTCAGCCTTCTCGATAGCAACCTCGCTACGAACCGTTTCGACATATGCGGCGTCATCAAACATGCCCATATGAATATCGGCGGCAAATCCGAGGGGTTGGAGGCATTTGCCGATGGCGTCAGTGAGGGACTTTTTCGCCGCCTCCCAATCGGTGATGATTTTGCCTTGTTGAAGCAGTACGAAAGGTGTGTGCCCGTAATGCTGCACCGTGCACTTCTGGCCGTCCTTGCCCAGATACCAGAGCTCAATCTTCAAAGTGTGCAGCTTGGCGTTAATGCGAGGGGCATCCGGCCACTCTTTTGTCGGAGCCTGGAGTGGACCACCTTCGTCGAACCGATCCTCAAGTACCGTCCAGCCCCAGCCTTCACCACAAGGACCGAACACTTCGGTCGCCTTGCGCATCAGGTAGGTTGGTTTGATGGCGGTGCCCGATGCAATGCGTGTTGGAGAAGGAGTCCGCCGGAAAGCTCACCGCGAGCCGTAGCGACGACCCTGCCAGCTCGACCAAGCAAACCGCCGCCTAACCCATTCCAACCGCAAGGAGCAGCCCCGCATGTACGCCAACCGCAATCACCTACATGACCGCGAGATCAAGGTCCGGGTCGATGAGGACACGTTTGAACTGATCCAGGCGCTGGCGAAGTTCCATCGCACCCAGCGGGCAGTGCTCTGCCGCGAACTGCTGGAGGCTCAGCTGGCCGCCCTGGCTTCGGAGAATAACGGCGATCAGCACGTGGCCTGAAGGCCCGTAGCGGCATGGCCAAAGCCTTGGTGGAGGATGTGGCTCACGCCATGCTGGACCGGCCGCAATGATGCGCTGATTGGCGCCAATCAAGGTGTGCTTGCATAGATGGCTAGCAATTCGCCATTATCGCGGGAACGCCTTGATTTCCAAGCCATTGTGAAAGGACCTCTCATGCCTAGTGCCAACCAAACCATCGCCGACGCGGTGGCCAACGCCCAGTCGATTCTTGCTCAATGGGTTCCGTCAGAGGGCATAAGCGCCGAGCAGGCGCTGGATGAGTTGTTGGGGGTGTTGGACAGCCGTACGTTGCTGGCCGCGCAGCGGGTGCAGGCAGGGCCGTATCACAAGGGGGTCGATCCGCAGCTGTTGGACCAGCGCTCGAAGGTGACCTTCGATCTGCTTTACAAGTATGGCGTGCTGGTTGATCCAGAGTCGTTGAGCGATGAGGTGGTTGAGCGTCTGTATCCGCGTGTCAATTACCCGCGACTGGCCTACGGCGCCACCTTGCGCGACTGGAGCGATGCGGTGTTGGGCGAAGGCGAGCAGGTGCGCTTCTTTCTGCCGCAGTCGCCCAAGCGCAACACCCATTTGGCCACGGTGCAGTACCTCAGCGGTGAGGCTAAAAGCTTCATCGGTGAGTTGGTGCGGGCGGTTGAGATTGAGGGGGAACCAGGTTCGGACGCGGCCTCTACAGAGGTAACGGCCAGGGTCGAGGATGAAGACTTCGCGCCAGAGTTTTTGGCCGAAGCACAGCCAGCGTTTGCGCTGACCGAAGAGGCCGAGGCGATTACTGCGGGTGGGCAGCGCGGGCTCAATACCTTGCATTCACTGATAGAAATGGGTGAAGAAGATGCGCGCTGGTCGCCAGCCGTGGTGGAGTGTATCGGCAAGCTGCTGGACAAGCATGATGGTGATGAGGAGATGGACACCCTGGAGGCGATGATCCAACTGGTGGACCGCTTGGACCCCATGGTACGCAAGGCTCGCGAGGTGCTGGATAAGGCTCGGGCTGAGTCGGCGTGAGTGTTGGGAGGACTGACGAGCGCGAATTCGTGATGTAGGGGCGGGTGTCCGAGCACTCAGTGCTTGGTCACCCCTGTATATCGTTAACTCAGTCCTGCGCTTCGTCTTCAAGCAAACGCAGCACCAGCGGCTCGATATCCAAAGCGCCTTTATGGTTAGCGTCCAGCAACTCGAGGTTCAACACCCAGTGCTTTTTCCCACGGCTGACTAGCTGAATCACCCCGAGATCCTCAAGGATCGCAGCCAGGCGGCTCGACTCAGGCACCCGCGGTTGCCGGTTGATTGCCTGGTAGTAAGCGGTGCCGATGCCTTCTTCGCTGGTGCCGGCCGGCACGCCGTCGGCGCTGTTGGCCAAGGGGAATTGCCCGCGACCGAACTGCTGCCACAGGTAGTTGAGGGTGTCGTTGATTACCGGCAGCGGGTAGCGGGTGATGCTCGTGCCGCGGGCTTCAAAGCCCTGCTCGGTCAAGCGATAGAGAAAAGCCTTGCGCTGTTTGGGCGTCCAGCCTTCAGTCCAGCCCAGAGTTTGCACGATTACCTCGCTCTGGCTGGTAGCCTTTGGCTGCGAATTCGTTACCGTACCGCCGCCCAGGTCGTAGCCGATCATGAACAACGCCGCTTCCAGGCGTCGCAACGGGCTGCTGCCTGTACCGTCGTCCTGGTTGAAGCCGCTGTGCTTTGCATTGTCATGGGCAAGTACCGCCGCCAGTATCTGGCTGGCGCGGATGTTCCACTGCGCGTGCAGGGTGCCGGCCTGCAGCGGCGGGAACTGCAAGTTGCCCTGGGACGGATCGCGCTGTTTGGATATGCCCTTGTTCGGCCTGGCCGACGCCCAGGGGAAGGCCAGGTGGGGCGGTACCTGGGTAAGTTCAGGCTTGACCTGCTTGCAAAACTTCACCACTGCCCAACCCAGCGCGGCAGCAACGCGGCTGTCGTAGATCACCAACTGCTTGCAGATCAGCGAGTAGACCTTGGTCATGCCGGCGTTGAAGCGCAGCTCGGGGTCCAGTAGCAGTTGATGGTGCAGAGCACCGCTGTCGATTGCGTCGCGGGTGTCGATCAACAGCTGGGCCAAGCCCTCGGCATTGTTGGTCAGCCAACTGACGTTACCGTTTTGTACGCCACCCCAGATCATCACATCAATGGCCGCGCGGCTGGCGGCAAGGTCATCAGGCGCGGGCGCCAGGGCGCGTTGCAGTTGCTGCTCAAGCGCCGTCAGTGCGCGGGTGTTGCTGGTGATGTCGCTGCCCTTGTCGATGTCCAGGTGCGCAATCGCCGGGTGCGGCCAGTGGTAGGTTTCATAGGCGTTGAACAGGCTGCTGCAGTGCCAGGGCTCGCCACTCATGCGGTTCTGGTAGCCGTGGGCGAGGGTGGCGTTGTCCAGGTTGGCGCTCATCCATGCAATGAAGGCATCGAGCAGGGGCTGGGCCATGGCGGTTTCCTTGTAGGGCGGCTTGGGCGTGCGAGGGGCGGGATTTTGGGCTAATCGGTTGATAGTGGCAATGTAGTATTATCGGCAGAGACTCGTACAAGGAAGCCGGACGATTGAAGTTCACTAGCAATATCGTGCCGCTGATAAAAGAACAGCTGCAAAACGACAAGGTTGATCTGAAGATTTTCTCGCCGTACCTGACCGGTTCGGTCGCGCTGGAGATTGCCCAGCTGGGTAAAAGCGCCAAGGTTTATACGTTGGTCAATGTGCAGGTGCTTGCGTCGGGTGCCTCCAGTTACAGTGCCATCAAAGCCCTTCTGAAGAAAAAGGTCCCGGTTTACTACCTGCCCAATCTTCACGCGAAGATGGTCGTTGCCAAGGACCGCTTTGTGACCTTGGGCAGCCAGAATTTTACCGAGCGGGGTGCGAGCGCGAATTTTGAGACCAACGTTCGCGTTCTTGGGGTCAGCAAGGGCGTTGAGGCATTGGTGGCGAAGATGGAGCGTAAGGCCACTTTGCTGACGTCGGGCTTTTTGGAGTCGGTTAACAATGCTGCGAAGGCGCTGGCTGGCAAATACGATGCGTTGCGCAAGCAGGCCGAAGAACTGGATCGCGACTTGATTGCTGCCGAGAAATCGCGCGCAAGTGCGCAGCGCGGCGAGCGGGCAATCGATGCCGAGGTTCGCTCGGAGTTGGCCAAGCGGCCGCAGTCCAACCCCAGAAAGTGCACCATCGTTTCGCGTTACGATGAAAAAAACGCCAAGCTTCAACACTCGTTGAAAGGCGAAGAGCTGTTGACCTGGTCCGTCGGCAAGGCCCCTCACGAGCTCAAACCTCAGCACCGCTATTTGTGTATATCCGGTGCCGGCAAGCTCGGCTGGGTCAGGGTGAACAGGACGGTGTACTCGTTCATCGAAAACCAGATCGATATGGAAAAGGGCGAAATCAGAGGCCAGGTGCAGTGGGAGGTTGGCGTTGATGCAACCGAGCAGGCGTGCAAGGCGAGGAGGGGCGGGTACAACTTGCGTGTGGCGGTTGCTGACCACCAGGGTAATGAGCTGTGCCATGTGTTCATGCGCTACAACACCGAAGACCTTGATATCGATCCTGCCGTCTTGCTCAGGAGCACAGACACGCCCAAAGCGCCGATTGCCGAGCGACGCAAGGCAGCCGAATGGATCAACGCCAATACGCAGAGCTTCAAGGAAGATATCAAGCGAATTATCACGACACCGTTCAAGTTCCAGGAAAAACTGACCGGCGATCGAGCGGACAAGTTCTTCGGCGGTGATGGAACTTCGCACCTGCTCTGCCTGGTCGAACTGAGCTCAAACGTAGCGTTACAGGTGATTGACCCGGTGGAAACAATGGCTGGGTAACAGGTCTACAAGCGCTCTCAGGGTTTCTTCCTACAAGGTATTGTTTTCATTCTTATTTTGAGTGTGTAGGACGACATAACCGGCAAAAATACATTTCTGAAACGTTGATTTTTAGCTGCTAAAACTAGGCCGTTCGAGCGCCTGCAGCCTTCGGGTTTGCAGGCGCTTTCACGTTTCAGGAGACCCCATGAACGACTCAAGGATGAGCGGGCTTGGCGCGAGCCCGTCGCAGTACTTTGGGGGAAGCAGTGCTGTACAGTCAGTAGCGCTTAGCCTAGTCGAGGGAAGTGAATCGTGATCAGTCAGGCCCAGATGTGGGTATTTATTCGTCGATTCTACCCGTGTTTGATCGGTACATACCTATTGGCACTTTTCGCTACGGCAATGGCTACATTAAGCGTAATCAATACCTATTTTTTGAAGCACGCCTACGAGTCAGAGCTTGCGATGGGCATGCTGGCGGTCGGTACGCTGGCGATCACGTTAGGGACCTTCATCCTGATTCGTGGTCGCACTTGGGCGGTATGGATGATTGTTGTGCTGCTGTTTGTTTGCTTCCTTGCCACGCTCTCAACCTACGGTCGGTCATCTCATATGCTTCTGTTTGTGGCCTCATTGACTGCATCCTTGCTCGGCTTGCTAATTATCAACAGCCGACGTTACCGCCAAATGTGCAAACGTGTGTTGGTCATACGCAGGATGCGGAATCGATGGCTAGCAAGCGGTGATAAAGCATGATTGGCAAGGTAAGCAGTACAGGCTTGATCGCGGGGCAAGCCAGCTCCCACCGTGGCCGACAGAGGTTAGATGGAGAGGGGATGGTCGTTCCTAGAGTTGTTGCCCAGCGTCATTGCCCAGCCATGAGGTCAGTCCTTTGAAAGCGCCAAGCTTGCACGCCAAGAAAGCCCATTGCGCCAAGACACGTCAGTCCAATTATTCGGCCAGCCTGCGTCTCGCAGGCATCGATGTCACACCGGATGATGCTGAACGCAAGCTACCTGCCCGTGAAGCGATCCTCGAAGTCTATCGACAACAAGCCAAGGGCTAATTCTGGATCAGTATGGGGTAGGTCAGGATCCATACCGCTATACCGGTATGACGATTCAAGACGGCACTCTGCTGCGCGCTTAAGATTTGTATCGAGTGTCTGGCATGACTATTGGCACGACTTAAACCGTGTGCATAGCAGACGTTTGTCGTATCACTCGTGTACACCGGTCCAGGATGTCGGCAACTAGCAATCTGATGGGGCACGATCATTCAAGCATAAAAAGATGCGTCCTACGCCCCCTTCGTTTACTTCCTCTTTTGAGCGTGTAGGACGACACACACAGCAAAAATACACTTCTGAAACGTTGAATTTTAGCTGCTAAAACTAGGCCGCTCGAGCGCCTGCAACCTTCGGGTTTGCAGGCGCTTTCACGTTTCAGGAGACCCCATGAACGACTCAAGGATGAGCGGGCTTGGCGTGAGCCCGTCGCAGTACTTTGCGCGCCAGCGGATTGAAAGCCTGGTCAATGTGCCGAGACTGTTTGCAGCGATTGATGCTGACCCCGGGATCGTCGGGGCGGGGGTGGTGTATATCGATGCGGACTACAACGTGGTGACGTTGCGGGAGTTTCGGCCGATTTGTAGTGTGCTGCCCAAGCGGGTGGTGTTGCGGGAGGTGAAGCGACACTTGGCGCCAATGCAATACGTGGATCAATTGGTGCATCACCCCAGAGAGTCACAGGTTGTAACGGAAGCGTTGAAAACTTCCGTGACATGCGCTGGGGCGGTGATAGCGCTACGGGCTGTACTTGATGGTCCGGCAGTGAAGTTGTTTTCGCCCCCTATTGCATTGGCGATCAAGATCGTCGGGACGGTGGTCGCGGGCGCTGGGTTATTACTGTGTGGCATTGGTTCAGTCAGTACCGCTCTAGAGATTCATGATCCTGAGCTCAATGACAAGATGATGGAGCAGGAGTGGTATCGAACGATAGTCCCTCTGCTCGATTTGATTTCTTTGCTGGGGGCTGCCGTCTCAACGCATGTGATCTTGCGATACCTTCAAATGCGAAAGGCTGCCACAGGGAACAGCTGGTTTGATCTTAGTAGGCCGCTGAGTCGTCAACAACGCAAAGCGTTGACCAAGGAAATTCTATCGATTCGCCATCCGTCATTGACTGCTAATCAGTTGAAGCTGAAAAAGCACTTGGAATCGCTTCCGAAGCGTTACTCCAATACAGAGCTAAATAGCATCACCCTTTCGATGATCAGAGACGCAGTTGGAGTGGCCTTGGCAGTGCCGGGGAGCGCAATTTTGTACAGCATAGTCGTTGCATTGTATGAGGAATTTGAATCGTGACTTATCCCGTGAGGAACAAGAAATTTCTGAATCGCTACTTCCCCGTATACGCCGCAGCATTGATGCTGAGCTGTTTTTCCTTCTCACTGGCGATAGCACTCGCGAGCCTGCTTCATTTCAAGACCCATCCCGACCTACCCGAGTACATCATTTCTTCACTCGTGGTCTGCTCTTTGCTGCTGAGCGTGGGCAACATGCTTCAGCTTCGAGGGCGGCGCTCCGGCATGTGGCTTGTCGTCATGGTGCTTGGCGCGTGCATGCTACTAACTCTTTCCACCTATGGCCCCCGCACGCCCATGCCACTTTTTACCCTGGCGCTGTTGGCACCGTTGCTGGCTCTGCTTTTGTTCAACAGCGAGCGACACCGCGAGATGCGACGGCGGCTGATGAGGTTGCGGGAGAGGGAGAACCGAGGACGGGACGGGTTCACTTAGCAAGTCCGGCAAGGAGAGCGAGCCAGTGCTAGATCTAGCGCAATTGCCGGCCTTCATACGCCGATACTACCCCGTGCTATGGACCGGCTTTTTCCTTGCCGTTATATCCTTCACCGCTGCGTTCATCCGCTTGGGAGAGACCTATTTCGCAGGTGATCCCAATCGGCCGATCTACATCGTTATCATGCTCATTCTAGGCTCATTCACCCTCGGCATCGGCCAATTCGCTGTAATACGCGGCTACTCATCCGGAAACCGTGCAGTAGTCGGGCTGTTGCTCGTTTGTCTGGTTGCCGGCGTGCTGACCTATCCCTTTGCTCACGATGCACTCCTGGCAGTGGCTTCAGTAATTGCCCCCTTGTTGGCGCTGTTGGCGTATAACAGCCGCCGTTATCGAGAAATGAGCAAAACCCTGTCGGATATCCGGCGCAATCACTTCAAGCCTGTGTCTGGCAAACGATAAAATCGAACCCTCACCCTCAAAGGTTCACGGATGAATCACCAAGAACAAATCAACGCGTGCCTGCGCCGCAATTTTCCGCTGCTGACCTTGAGCTGGTTGCTGTCCGTTGCTTCCCTCATGAGCCTGATGCTGGTGATTAACGGCGCACACTCTCTGAGCGCCATGAGTTCATCCGACATCTTGCGCGGCGTGAAGAACGGCGTGGTTATCCCGACCCTGCTGCACCTCTTGCTGGTGTGGGGGAGCACGCGGTTGATCTGGTGGTTGGTGGCACTGCTGGTGTGTTGCTTGCTGGTCGCTTTGGGGATGTATGCCCAGCGTCCACCTGGGCTGGTTTATTACCTGGCGCTTTTCTGTCCCCTGGCTGGCCTGCTGGTGTTCAACAGCCAGGGCTATCGGCGGCTATATGCAAGGTTCGTCGAGATCAGCAAGGCTCCGCGAGCCAAGCGCTTGCCGGGGCAGCCTGTGGATGTGTTGCGGTATCCAGGGATGGCGGCGTTTTTAAGGCGCTACATGGGCCGATCTTTCGCCGCGTTTTTCTTGACCATGGCCTCTATTGCGCTGGCAACGGTGCAGCTGGAGTACGCCTACTTTGCCGGGCATCTCGAGAACATGGGGTATGTGCTGATTGTGATTTTGCTCGGGGCGGCGGTGTGTGGCGTAGGCGCTGGTCTGATCGCTAACGGTTTTGCCTGGGGGGTATGGTGTCTCGTTGCGGTTGCGGTGACGAGTCTGCTGATGGCCATCGCCAGTTTGGGAGCCGGTCTCCATCTGTTTTTTTCCGCGACGTCGATTGCACTGCCCTCGGTGGCGCTGGTTTTGTTGAACAGTCACCACCATCGGCAGTTTTGTAAACGTTTTGCGGTGCTGCGGCGGTTGCGGTTGCGTAAGGCTGGTAAGTGATCTGGCGGCCTTATCGCGGGGCAAGCCCGCTCCCACTGTAATAGCATGTGTGCCAGTTCTGATTCTCCGTCATCACGAAAAGGACGCCACTCCTCATGGACCCTCTTTACCTGATCGCCCTCGGCGCCATGGTCGCCGGCTTTGTCCAGGGCCTGTCGGGCTTTGCCTTCGGCATGGTCGCGATGTCGTTCTGGGCCTGGAGCCTGGAGCCGCAGGTGGCGGCGGTGTTGACGGTGTTCGGCGGGCTGACCGGGCAGTTGATTGCGGCGTTCAGCATGCGCCGGGGCTTTCGCTGGGGATTGTTGTGGCCGTTTGTGCTGGGCGGGCTGGCGGGCATTCCCATGGGGGTGTGGGTGTTGCCTTACCTGGATATGCTCTGGTTCAAGGCGGTGTTCGGCACCTTGCTGGTGCTCTGGTGCCCGTTGATGTTGGCTGCGCCACACTTGCCGCGGGTGCCCGGTGGGCGCCTGGCCGATGGGGTGGTGGGGATGGCCGGTGGGGCGTTGGGCGGCATCGGTGGTTTTACCGGTACGGTGCCGACGCTGTGGTGCACGCTGCGCGGCTTTGATCGCGACGCGCAGCGAGCGGTAATCCAGAACTTCAATCTGTCGATGCTGATGGTGACCATGCTCACATACCTGGGCACTGGCCTGGTGACCTCGTCGATGCTGCCGATGTTCGCGGTGGTGGCGCCGGCGATGCTGCTGCCGACGCTGATCGGTACGCGGGTATACATCGGCATCAGCGAGGTGACCTTCCGCCGGGTGGTGCTGGGCCTGTTGACCCTGTCCGGGGTGGCGATGCTGGTGGCGGCCGTGCCGGGGTTGCTGGCGCGCCACGTGCTCTGATCGTCAGCGCATCTGGAACAACTCCTGATGGAAGTCTTTCGGCTTCAGCCCATGGGCTACCAGGTCGTCACGCAGGGCCTGGCCAAAGTCCGCAGGCCCGCAGTACCAGAAACTCGCCTGCTGCCAGTCGGCAATTTCCTTGCGCAGGCGTTCGCCATTCAGCCGGCCATCCTGGCCAGACACACACAGGTGCAAACGCACGCCCGCAGCGGCCGCGTCGGCGCGCAGGTTGTCGATGGCGTCGGCTGCATACACCCCGCATGGATGAAACAGGTCGATACTGTGTTGCCGGTCCGGCTGCAGCGCCAGTTGCTTGAGCCGGGCCACGAAGGGGGTGATGCCAATGCCGGCCCCAATCCAGACCTGCCGGGGCTTTTGGTCTTCGAAGGTGAAGCAGCCGTACGGGCCTTCCACTGTCACCGGGTCGCCTTCTTTCAGCCGCGTTGGCAGTCGGCGGGTGTGGTCGCCCAGGCCTTTGGTGATAAAGCGCAGTTGCGCCGCTTGCGGGTCCCAGGCCGAGGCGATGGTGTACGGGTGCGGCCCCTCCGATTCGGATGAGGTCACAAAAGCAAACTGGCCAGCCTGGTGCCCGGGCCAGCCCGCTTGCAGGGCGATGTGGGTTTCCAGCAGGTTCGCCTGCGGGTAGTGGATCAGGGTCTGGATCTGGCCCTGGACCTTGCGCTGCTTGCCGATGCGCTTGAACAGTGCCTGGAGCGCCGCCAGCGTGCCGCCGACCAGCAGCAGTGCGGTGACGATGCCGATGGGTTGCAGCCAGTAGTCGAACTTGAGCAGCACCACGGTGTGGAACACCAGCACCAGATAGAGCGCCGCCAGCACCGTGTGGGTCTTGGCAAACCAGTGGTACGGGAAGCGCTTGACCAGGGCCAGGATGATCAGCACGCCGATGGCGTAGAACGCCCATTCCCCCAGGGTTTCAGCCAGGCCGCGCTGGCTGCGCAGTGCCTGCTCGATCGCGCCGAGTTCCGGCGCCGCGCCGCCGCCCTTGGCCGGCTTGACCAGCCAGCCCCAGCCAACCGCCCACTTGGTGCCCTTGGCCCAGACCCAGTGCACGCTGGCGAATATCAGGGCGCTGATGCCGAGCCATTTGTGCAGCCGGTACATTTTGTCGAGCCCGCCCAGCAGCGGTTCCGGGCGGCGTGGGCGCACGGCCAGCATCATCGCCACGCTCATGGCGGCGATGGCGATGACGCCGGTGTATTGCACCAGCACTGAACGTAGCGAGAAGTAAGTCAGTGGGGTGGGCACAAAGGTATCTGCCAATGCCCATAGCAGGGTCAAGCCGATGAACAACGACCACAACACTATCTTGATGCGCTTCAACTCTACTCTCCACCGTGAATGGTGTAGACATTCTCGGCATTAAACGGGCAGTTGCGGGCATCTGTTGATAGGTTAACTAGTTAAATATTGATATAGATCAATCAGTTAGCGATTAAGGTGAGATTTTTCGCTGGACTTTGCTGTGAACGTTACTCATTACGCCTTTAGCGGATCGCCACCGGGTTGATAGTCGACGGGGACAATCAGCTTTGCCCTGGGAGCACGGATGGCCGGGTTTTGCTGAGCTATGGCAACGCTGATAGCATTCGGCCATATTCTACGGAGGGAATGCTGTGGCACGTTGTTTTTACGGGCGGCTAGGGTTGGCCCTGGTACTGGTGTTGGCGGCGTCTACGGCGTTGGCGGGCAACACGCCTTGCTCCGGGCGCAAGGGTGGGATTGCCGGCTGTGATGGCGATCTGTTTTTGTGTAATGACGGGTCGATCAGTGCGTCGAAACGCAGTTGCACGGCGTATAGGGGCGGCAGTGCTGCGCGGCCTTCGCTGCAGCCGTTGCGCGGGGCGAGTGAGGGCTGTGGTTGTGGGACCGGGAGCTTCTGCACGGGGCCGCGGGGCGGGGTTTACTGCCTGACGCCCAGTGGCAAGAAGAGTTATCGGCGGCGGTGAGATCGTGCATTGGCTGCTGGCCTCATCGCGGGTCAAGTCGAGTCGTCGCACCGCCGCTCCCTCAGGGGAGCGCTACACCCGGAACATCTGCATCAACCCCTGCTGATGATTGGCCAGGCGGTTCAGCGCCTGGCTGATCTGCGCCGATTCTTGCGCCTGCCCCGACAGCGACTCGGTCACATCGCGAATCCCCGCTACGTTGCGGTTCACTTCTTCGGCCACCGCGCTTTGCTCTTCGGCCGCCGAGGCGATCTGCAGGTTCATGTCGGTGATCACCGTCACCGCTTCGCCAATTCGCTGCAGCGCCGGTAGCGCCTGTTCGGCCTGGGCGACGCTGTCCTGGGCCTGGCGGTGGCTGCTGTGCATGGTGTCGACCACTTCGCGGGTGCCTTGTTGCAGGCCTTCGATCACCACGCGGATTTCGTCCACCGAGTCCTGGGTGCGTTTGGCCAGGTTGCGCACCTCATCGGCCACTACCGCAAAGCCGCGCCCGGCCTCGCCAGCACGGGCGGCTTCGATGGCGGCGTTGAGGGCCAGCAGGTTGGTCTGCTCGGCGATGGCGCGGATCACTTCCAGCACCGAGCCGATCTGCTCGCTGCGGCTGGCCAGTTGCTGGACTTCTTGCATGCCGGCGGTCATTTCATTGGCCAGGCGTTCGATCGCCTGGGTGGTGTTGCGGATCATGCTCAGGCCTTCGCGGCTGGCAAGGTCGGCGCCGCGCGCAGCTTCGGCGGCTTGCGCGGCGTTGCGGGCGACATCCTGGGCGGTGGCGCTCATTTCCTGGGAGGCGGTGGCCACCTGGTCGACTTCGCGGTATTGCTGCTGCATGCCGGCGCTGGTCTGGCTGGCAATCGCCGCCGATTGGTCGGCGGTGCTGCGCGCATCCTGCACCGAGGCTTTGACGTCGGCAATCACCGGTTGCAGCTTGTCGAGGAAGCGGTTGAACCAGTGGGTCAATTCGCCGAGTTCGTCCTTGTTGGCGTAGTCCAGGCGCCGGGTCAGGTCGCCTTCGCCGCTGGCGATATCTTTGAGCATCGCCGCCACACTTAAAATCGGCCGGGTCACGCCACGGGCGGTCAGCCAGATCACCACCAGGCCCACCAAGGCCGCGGCCAGGGCCATCAGCAGGCTGCTGAGGTTGGCGCTGCTGTTGTGCGCGTCCAGGCGCGCGTTGAGTTCAATCGCCGGCGCTTGCAGCACCTGTTCGGGCACTTCCAGCAGCACGCTCCACGGTTGTGCGCCGGGCACCGGGGCGAACGACTGGCTGACCTGCAGCACGCCGTTGTCGCTGAACTCAGCCGCCTTGCCGGCGCGCATCTGCGCGGCCACGGCGCTGGCCTGCTGGCCGAACACTTGCTCGAATTTCTTGCTTAGCTGCGCGGCATCGCGGCTATGCCCTGCGAGCAAACCGGCGGGGCTGACGATGCTGACCTGGCCATTGCCGTCGAACAGCTCCTTGCGCCCGTCCAGGCTCAGTTGCTGCAGGTTGTCGAGGCTGATGTCCAGGCCCATGACGCCGACGATCTTGCCGTCCTGCTTGAGCGGGAAGGCGATGCTGGTCATCAATGGCGTACGGTCGCCGACGCTGTCGAAGTACGGATCGACTACACAGGCTTCACCGGTTTCCAGCGGGCAGGTGAGCCAGCGGTTGTAGGTCGAGCCGTTGGCCGACAGGCTGGTGTCGGCAAGCATCGACTCGGGCATGGCTTCAGACTCCAGCTCGCCGGGCTTGGGCTGCGACCAGTACAGCGAGAAGCGTCCGTTCTCGTTGCTGCCGACCGCGGCCTGATCGCTGAAGGCGCTGTCCTTGCCGTCCAGGGCGTTGGGCAGGAACACCAGGTACAGGCCGAGCAGGTCGGGGTTCTTGCCCAAGGCCTTGCGGGTCTGTTCGGTCAGGTCGTGGCGCAGGTTGTCGTTGCCCTGGGCCTTCAAGAACATCACCAGTTGCGCGACGCCATCGCCATACAAATACGCATCGCGAAAGTAGCGCTGGATATTCGCTGCCTGCAGCTGGGCCGAGGTGTGCAGGCGCAGCCGTGCGTTGTGGTCGAGCATCTGTGTGTTGGCAGTGTTGACCAGCGCGGCGCTGCGGCTCGACTGCATCAGCGTGGCCGCCATCAGCACCACCACGATAGCCAGCAGGCACAGGCCGGCGAGCAAAGTGATCTTCCATTGAATCAGCAGGCGGCGCAGCAGCATGAGGGCGTCCTTGTTCTGTCGGGTTGTTGAATGCACAAAGCCCGTCAGTATCGACGGGCTGTTTCCTACGGGCAGTTACTCGGCAATGAAGCTGGGCGGTGCGACCCTGAAGGCTTTGGTCAGGTACGCCAGGTACAACACCCCCAGCGTCGCCCACACCCCGCCGAACAGCAGCGAGTGGCTGTCCAGGTCCAGCCAGAGGATGGCGATGATACAAAAGCCGATGGTCGGCACCACCAGGTACTTGAGCTTGTCCAGCCAGGTCTTGTTGCAGCCCTCGCGCAGGTAGCAGTGCACGATCACCGAGAGGTTGACGAAGCTGAAGGCCACCAGCGCGCCGAAGTTGATCACCGAGGTGGCGGTCACCAGGTCGAAGAAGATCGCCGACAGCGAGATCAGCCCGACGATGGCGATGTTGATCACCGGGGTTTTCCATTTACCGTGCAGGCGGCCGAAGTAGCGCCGCGGGATGACGTTGTCGCGGCCCATGACGTACAACAGGCGCGACACGCTGGCTTGCGAAGCCAGGCCCGAGGCCAGGGTATTGATGAAGGTGCAGCAGATGAAAATCGACTGGAACAGCTTGCCGCCGACATACAGGGCGATTTCCGGCAGGGCCGCTTCGTGGTCCTGGAACCGGTCCATGGTCGGGAAAAACGCCTGGATGTAGTAGGACACGACGATGAACACCAGGCCGCCGATCAAGGCAATCAGGAAGATCGCCCGTGGGATGACTTTCTGCGCGTTCTCGGTTTCTTCCGACAGGGTGGTCACCGCATCGAAACCCAGGAACGAAAAGCAGAGGATGGTGGCGCCGGCGACCAGGGCGTTGAAGTGCGTGCCTTGATCGGCAAACGGCAGCAGGCTCCACGAAGTGCCGAGTCCTTCGCCGCTGTGCAGGCCGCGTAGGGTGAGGTAGATGAACACGCCGATGATCAGCGCCTGGATGGCGACGAACAAGGTGTTGAAGTTGGCCACCAGGTTGATGCTGCGCATGTTGATCAGGCTCATCACCGTGACGAAGCCCACTACCCAGACCCAGGTCGGCACCTCGGGGAACATCACCGACAGGTAGAGCTTGGCCAGCAGGGCGTTGACCATCGGCAGCAGCAGGTAATCGAGCAGCGACGACCAGCCGACCAGAAAGCCCACGTGTGGGTTGATTGCCCGGCGCGTGTAGGTATAGGCCGAACCAGACTCGGGAAAGCGCCGAACCAGCACGCCATAACTGACCGCGGTGAAGAGGATGCCCAGCAGCGCCAGTACGTAGGCGCTGGGCACATGCCCATTGGTGATGCCGGAGACGATGCCGAAGGTATCGAACACGGTCATCGGGGCGATGTAGGCCAGGCCAATGATGACCACTTGCCAGAGTTTCAGGGTCTTTTTGAAGTGTGCGTCCGCTGCGGAGTCGAGAACCGTTCCTGTGTTCTGCTGGTGTGCTGCACGCGAAGAGACTGGCATGGATGGCGCTTGCCCGTAGGGTTTGAAATTATTTTTATGAAGGTGAGGCAGGGAGGGAAAATAAGAAGAGTGACAGAGGTGTGTCAATTAAATTTTTACAAGAAATTTCTGGTTGGCACGGTGCGGGGTTCGAAAAAGCGATCTGTATGGCTCTATGGCGGGGTTTATGGGTAAGAGTGCGTGTTGAATAAAATAGACGCTGAGCTTTGTGTTTTTCAAAGTAATCGATTTATATCGATTACCTTGTCGCCATCGCGGGGCAAGCCCGCTCCTACTGACGCCGCCCATGCTTGACCAGCAATTTCTCAAGCTTCTCCCACAACGCCGCGTCGGTACTGAACGCGACGTTGAAGCGCATCCACCCGGTCGCTTGTGAGTCGACCATGAACAACTGCCCAGGGCCGAGCATGATGCCTTGCTCCAGGGCGTCGTCGACCAGCGCCGCGCTGTCGGCGATGGCCGGGTGGCGGGTCCACAGGTACATGCCTTCATCGCCTTCGATAAAGCGCTCGAAACCCAGCCGCGTGAGCTGTTCGCTGACCTGCTGCTGCGCATCGGCCAGGCGCTGGCGCAGGCGTTTGAGGTGCTTACGCCAGCGGCCGTCGGTGATGGCCGCGTACACCACCCGTTCCATCACCTGCGAGGTGGTCAGGCCCGAACGCATTTTCAGTTGCAGCAGTTGCTGCATCAGTTCGGGGTTGGCCAGCATGAAACCGACCCGCACATTCGGCGAGATGCTCTTCGAGTAGCTGCCGACGTACACCACCTGCTGTAGATGATCGAGGCTGGTCAGGCACGGCAGCGGCTCGTTGATCATGTCGGCGTAGAGGTTGTTCTCCACCAGGCGAAAGCCGTGGCGCGCGGCCAGTTGCAGCAGGCGGTGCAGTTGCGCCAGCGGCGTGCGCGAGGCGGTCGGGCTGTGCAGGTGCGGCTGGGTGAAGAACACCGTCGGCCGGTGGTGTTCGAGCAGCCGTTCGAGGTGGTCGAGGTCGTAGCCGTTGGGCGTGCGCGGTACGCCCAGAAGGGTCGCGCCCTGAAAACGCAAAATGCTCATCAGGTTGGGGTAGCCGGGGTCGTCCACCAGCACCACGTCGCCCGGGCACACCAGGGTGCGCACGGCCAGGTCCAGGGCCTGGCTGGCGCCGTGGGTGAGCATCAGCTGGTTGGGGTTGGCGACGATGCGCAGGTCCTGCTGCAGGTTCTGCGCGGTGAGGGTGCGCAGTTCCAGCAGGCCCATGGGGTCGCCGTAACCGCTCAGTTCCAGCACGCTGCTGGCAACCTGGCGCATGCCCCGGCGCAGGCCGTCTTCGAACATCCAGTCGTTGGGCAGCCAGCCGCAGCCGGGCTTGAACGCAAGCTGGCGGCTTTCGAAGATTTGCTGCAGGTACCACTCGGAGTTGAATTCCGGCTTGCCCGGTGCCGGCTCACTGGCCTGGCTTTCGATCAGCTCCACGGCCGAGCGGTTGACGAAGAACCCGGCATTGCCGCGGCTGACCAGCAAACCCTGGGCGACCAGGCGGTCGTAGGCTTCGACCACGGTGAATGTACTGACCGAATAGGTGGCGGCGAAGGCCCGGATCGAGGGCACCTTGGCACCGGGTTTGAGGGTCTGGTTCTCGATCAACTCCCGCAGCCCGTTGATGATCTGGTTGACCAGCGGGGGCGATGCGTCGGGTCGTAATTCAAGCATGGGGAAGCTGTGCCTTCAGGTGTGCGTAACGCCGGGCGCCTGCAGGAAAACGCGGTGTACTGCATCGGCGGCCTGTACAGTGCAGTGGATTTTTCATCGCGCTGTGCATGGCTCTATGTGTCGGACATTTTTACATTAGGGGTCTGTTATCGCTAGCTAAAGCACGTTGAAGCAGTATGAATAATCACAATGACACACATGCTTTCACCCTTGGGCACCGCCCAACCGCTCCTTGCGCACAGGTGGCACTGACCCGCCATCGCGCCATTGCACCGTTCAATCCGACCAGAGGTAATCCGCTGGCCCTGTGAGCAGCGTCGCCGACCCATGACCTGGGCCGGGCGATTGCGGCTGCCCGCAACTTTACCGATTCGAATGGGTGAGACCGCTGTAGCAGGAGGTGTCACGAGTTTCCTTGCATAAAAAGAACACGAGGTAGCTACTGATGGACGCAACATCCACATCCACTTCCACAGCGAAGGTGGAGCACGAGAGCAAGCTCAGCGCTTCGCTCAAGTCTCGCCACCTGACCATGATGTCGATCGCCGGGGTTATCGGCGGGGCATTGTTCGTCGGCTCCGGCAGTGTGATTCACAGCGCAGGCCCCGCGGCCATCCTGGCCTACCTGGCCGGCGGCATCCTGGTGGTGCTGATCATGCGCATGCTCGGTGAAATGGCGACTTCATCGCCCGACACCGGCTCGTTCTCCACCTACGCCGAGCGCGCCATCGGCCGCTGGGCGGGCTTTACCATCGGCTGGTTGTACTGGTGGTTCTGGGTGATTTTGATGGCCTGGGAAGCCTATGTCGCCGGCAAGATTCTGCACGGCTGGTTCCCGTCGATCAGCGTCAACGTGTTCGTCCTGGCCACCACCCTGGTGCTGATCAGCGTCAACTTCTTCAACGTCAAGCACTACGGCGAGTTCGAGTTCTGGTTCGCCTTGATAAAGGTGGTGGCGATCATCTGTTTCCTGGTGGTCTGCGGGTTGGCGGTAGTCAACCTGTGGCCCACCGGTGAAGTCCACGGCCTGAGCAACCTCACCGCCCAAGGCTTCATGCCCAACGGCATGGAGGCGGTGGTGGTGGCCATGCTCGGGGTGATGTTCGCCTTCCTCGGCGCCGAAATCGTCACCATCGCTGCCGCCGAGTCGAAGAACCCGTCCGAGCAGATCGTCAAGGCGACCAACTCGGTGGTCTGGCGGGTGTGCCTGTTCTACGTCGGCTCGATCTTCCTGATCGTCGCCCTGGTGCCGTGGAACGACCCGCTGATGGGCACCTCGGGCTACGGCTCGTACCGTCGTACCCTGGAGCTGCTGGGTATTCCGGGTGCGGAATTTGTGATGAACTTCGTGGTGCTGACTTCGGTAAGCAGCTGCCTGATCTCGGCGCACTACACCGCCTCGCGCATGCTGTTCTCGCTGTCGACCCGTGGTGATGCACCGTCGTTCTTCAAGATCACCCGTGCCGGTACCGGCGTGCCGGTGTTCTCGATCATCGGCTCGTGCTCGGTGGCGGTGTTCGTGGCCCTGATCAACTTCAGCGAAACCCTGCGCCCGAAAGACGTGCTCGACGTGCTGATGAACACCACCGGCATGATCGCCTTGCTGGTGTACCTGGTGATCGCCTTCTCGCAACTGAAGATGCGCCGCAAGCTCGAAGCCGAGGGCAAGCCGATCCGCCTGAAAATGTGGCTGTTCCCGTGGCTGACCTACCTGGTGATCGTGTTCATCATCGGCTGCCTGGTAACCATGGCCTTTGTCCCGGACTACCAGGTGCTGGTGTTCTCCACCGGTGCGGCGGCAATTGTCGTGGCCCTGATGGGCGCGGTGTTGCACGTGCGGGCGGCGAAAAAAGCGCTGTCCTGAAGCGCCCAATCGCGGGTCAAGCCCGCTCCCACAGGTTATACAAACCTCCTGTGGGAGCGGCGGTGCGGCGACCCGACTTGACCCGCGATTTGGCCCTCAAGTTACCCGCAAAATCTCCCCCACCAACCAGCCCAGCGCCCGGTCCTGCCCGCGCTGGGCCAGGTGCACCAGCTCAAGCTCGAACGCCTCCAGCGCAAACGGCAAGTCATGCAGCTGCAACGGCAGCAGCGTGGCGAAGTGACGTGCCAGTTGCGTCGGCAGCACCACGCACAAGTCCGACGCCGCCACCAGGTGCGCCGCCTGCAGGTAGTTGGGCGTGGTGTAGACGATCTGCCGCGCCAGGCCTTGTTCCCCCAGCCATTGATCGACCATGCCGCGGGTCTGCCCGCCATGCACCCAGAGGTGGCGCAGACGCAGGAAGGTGTCCAGATCCAGTGCGCCGTTCACCAGCGGATGATCCTGGCGCAGGGCAATCTGCAAGGTCTCGTTGCGCCAGTGATGACGGGCAAAGCGCGCCGGAATCTCGTCGAAGCGTCCCAGCACCAGGTCCAGCTGGCCACGGTCGAGGGCATCCACCGGCAGGCTTGGCGCCAGCGGGGCGATGTCCAGGCGCAGGTTCGGCGCGCGCTCCTGCAGGCGGCGCAGCAGGCCGGGCATGCACAGCTGTTCGACGAAGTCGGTCATGGCAATGCGAAAGGTCTGCCGGCTCAGGTGCGGGTCGAAGCTTTCACCGACATTCAGCGTTTGCTCGATCTGCTGCAGCGCCGAGCGGATCGGGCCTTCCAGGGCCAGGGCCTTGGGCGTCGGTTGCATGCGCCGGCCGATGCGCACCAGCAGCGGGTCGTCGAGCAGTTCGCGCAGGCGCGCCAGGGCATTGCTCACCGTCGGCTGGCTGAGGGCCAGGCGCTCGGCGGCGCGTGAGACATTCTGCTCGCGCAGCAGCACGTCGAGGATGCGCAGCAGGTTGAGGTCGAAGGTAGATATATTCATATTGCAAATATCACACATATGAAAATGAAATTTCTCAAATAGTAGGCAGCTGCTTAGGGTGTCGGCAATCCTTCTTTTCGACTTAGGGGGGCCGGTGTGAGCAACGACTTCGATGTGCAGCAGGCCGCAGTGATAGGGGCGGGGACCATGGGCCGGGGGATTGTCATCAGCCTGGCCTGTGCCGGCATTCCGGTGTTGTGGCTCGATGCCAGCGCGCAGATGGTCAGCGCCGGCCTGAAGATGGCTGCCGACACCTGGGCCCATCAGGTGGTCAAGGGCCGTATCAGCGAGGCGCAGGCCGAACAGAACCTGGCGCGCATTCGGCCGGTGGACGACTACGCAGCGCTGGCCGATGTCGACCTGGTGATCGAGGCGGTGTACGAGAACCTCGAGCTCAAGCAGGAAATCTTCCGCACCCTGGACCGCACCCTCAAGCCCGGCGCGATCCTCGCCAGCAACACCTCGGCGCTGGATATCGACGCCATTGCCGCCGTCACCCAGCGCCCGCAGCAGGTACTGGGCCTGCACTTTTTCAGCCCCGCGCACATCATGAAGCTGCTGGAAATCGTTCGCGGCCAGCACACCTCGGCGGCCGTGCTCGAACAGGCAAAAGCCCTGGGCCAGCGCCTGGGCAAGATCGCCGTGGTGGCTGGCAACTGCCGCGGCTTTATCGGCAACCGCATGCTTAAAACCTACGCCGACGAGGCGCGCAAGATGCTCCTCGAAGGCGCGCTGCCCCACCAGGTCGATGGCGCCTTGCAGGCGTTCGGTTTTGCCATGGGCCCGTTTCGCATGTACGACGTGGTGGGTGTCGACCTTGAATGGCGCGCGCGCCAATTGGCCGGGCAGGGCATGGACAGCCCGCTGGCGCAGGTCGACAACGCCCTGTGCGAGCTCGGCCGCTTCGGTCAGAAGGCCGGTCGTGGTTACTACCAGTACGCCGAGGGCAGCCGCGAGGCCGAGCACGACCCAGAGGTTGATGCCCTGATCGAGCGTGTTTCTGCCAGCCTGGGCTATCGCCGCCGGCTGATCAGCGCCCCGGAAATCGTCGAGCGCAGCCTGCTGGCGCTGGTCAACGAAGGGGCGAAGATCCTCGAAGAGAACATTGCCGCCAACAGCCACGACATCGATCGGGTCTACCTCAATGGCTACGGCTTCCCGGCCGCGGTTGGCGGGCCGATGCACTGGGCTGACAGCCAGGGCCTGGCGTCGATCCAGGAACGTCTGGAGCGCCTGCAGCGCATGCTGGGTGAACATTGGCGGCCAGCGCCGCTGATTGCCCGCTTGGTCGCCGCCGGCAAAGACTTTGCTGTTGTCCAGGAGGGCCGGGCATGAGCTATCAGGCACCGCTGCGCGATATGCGTTTCGTGCTGCACGAGCTGTTCGATGTCAGTGGCCATTGCCAGCAACTGGGCAACGGCCTGGACCGCGAGACCATCGATGGCGTACTCGAGGAGGGCGCTCGTTTTGCCGCCGAAGTGGTCGCACCGCTGAACCGTAACAGCGACGAGCAGGGGTGTCGTTTGCACGACGGTCAGGTGACCACGCCCGATGGCTTTCGCCAGGCCTACAAACGCTACGTCGAGCAGGGCTGGGCGAGCATGACCGGGCCGCTGGATTTCGGCGGCCAGGGTTTTCCACAAATGGTTTCGGCCAGTTTTCACGAGATGCTGATGGCCGCGTCGCTGTCGTTTCGCATCTACTCCGGGCTCACCGAAGGCACGGTGCTGGCGCTGGATCGCCATGGCAGCGCCGCGCTCAAGGAGCGCTACCTGGCGCAACTGGTCAGCGGCGAATGGACCGGCACTATGTGCCTTACCGAGCCCCAGGCCGGCACCGACCTGGCCCTGTTGCGTACCCGCGCCATGCCCCAGGCCGACGGCAGCTACCAGCTCAGTGGCAGCAAGATTTTCATCAGCGGCGGCGAGCAGGACCTGAGCGCCAACATCATCCACCTGGTGCTGGCGCGTTTGCCCGACGCACCGCCCGGGGTCAAGGGCATCAGCCTGTTCCTGGTGCCCAAGCGGCTGGTCAACGCCGACGGCACCCTCGGCGCGCGCAACGCTTTGAGTTGCGGCGCGCTGGAACACAAGATGGGCATCAAGGGCGCTTCCACCTGTGTGATGAACTTCGACGGCGCCAGCGGCTGGCTGGTGGGCGAGGCCAACCAGGGCCTGGCCTGCATGTTCACCATGATGAACGACGCACGCTTTCAGGTCGGCCTGCAGGGCCTGGGCATTGCCGAGGCGGCGTTCCAGGGGGGGCTGGTATATGCCCGCGAGCGCTTGCAGTCGCGGGCCATCAGCGGCGCCAAGGCGCCGAACAAAGCCGCCGACCCGATCATCGTCCACCCCGATGTGCGGCGCATGCTGCTGACCCAGAAGACCCTCAGCGAAGGCTGTCGCATGCTCGCCGCCTACACCGCGGGCCAGCTCGATCTTGAACACCATTGCAGTGCTGCAAAACGTCGCGCCGCCTTGCTGATCCCGATCGTCAAAGCCTTCTTCACCGACTGCGGCCAGGAAGTCGCCAGCCTCGGCGTGCAGCTCTACGGCGGGCATGGCTTTATCCGCGAGTGGGGCATGGAGCAGTTGATGCGCGACAGCCGCATCACCCAGCTGTACGAGGGCACCAACGGCATCCAGGCCCTGGACCTGGTTCGGCGCAAGCTGCTTGGCGATGGCGGCAGTGAGCTCAATGCGCTGATCGATGAGCTGGCAACGCAGGTAAACCAGGCTACCCGTCAGGCGCAGATGGCCGAGCGGGTAGGGCAGTGCCTGCAGCAGTGGCGGGCGCTGGGCGAGTCGGTGTTGCAGGCCTGCCGCCACGACCCGGAAGAGATCGGCGCGGTGTCGGTGGATTTTCTCGCCTACTCGGCCTATGTGTTGTTGGCGGCCTTGTGGCTGCAAGCGGCAGAGCGCGCCAGCGCGGCCCTGGCGGCCGGCAGCAGCGAGGCGGCGTTCTACCAGGCCAAGCTGCAGGCGGCGGACTTTTACCTGCGCAGAGTCTTGCCGCGTGCCGGCGCCCACCGTGAAGCCTTGCTGGCCGGTGCTGGTTGCCTGATGAGCCTGCCGGAGGCCGATTTCGCTTTCTGATTTACCTGCGGGCATCACAACAACAACGAGGGACGCCGCATGCACTCATTCAGTTTTGCTACCACCGCGCAGATCCTCTGCGAAGCCGGCGCCGCCTTGCGCCTGGCCAGCCTGTGCCGCGAGCGGGGGGCGCGGGCGGTGTTGATCGTCACCGACCCGGGCATTGCCCGCCTGGGTTTGCTCGAGCCACTGTTGCCCGCTTTTGCCCAGCACGGCCTGGCCGTAGAGGTGTTCGACCAGGTGCAGGCCGACCCGCCGCAAGCCTGTGTGCTGGAGGTGGTGCTGCAGGCGCGGGCGTTGCACGCCGACCTGATCGTCGGCTTTGGCGGCGGCAGCTCCATGGACGTCGCCAAGCTGGTGGCGCTGCTGGCGCACCCGCAATGCCAGCAACTGCTCAGCGATATCTATGGCGTCGACCAGGCCCGTGGCCGGCGCTTGCCGTTGATCCAGGTACCGACCACCGCCGGCACCGGTTCGGAAGTCACCCCGATTGCCATCGTCACCACTGGCGAGCACAGCAAGATGGGCGTGGTCTCCAACCTGTTGCTGCCCGACCTTGCGCTGCTCGACGCCGACCTGACCCTCGGCCTGCCGCCAGCCGTTACCGCTGCGACCGGCATCGACGCCATGGTTCATGCCATCGAAGCCTACACCAGCAAGCTCAAGCGCAACCCGTTGTCCAACCTGCTGGCCCGCGAGGCGTTGAAGTTGCTGGCGGGCAATCTTGACCAGGCGGTGCACAACGCCAGCAACCGCGAGGCGCGCCAGGCCATGTTGCTGGGCGCGTGCCTGGCCGGTCAGGCGTTTGCCAACGCGCCGGTGGCGGCGGTGCATGCGCTGGCCTATCCGCTGGGCGGGCATTTTCATATCCCCCACGGGCTGTCCAACGCCCTGGTGCTGCCCCATGTGCTGCGCTTCAACGCTGAAGCGGCGGCGCCCCTGTATGCCGAGCTGGCGCCGCTGCTGCTGGGTGAGCGCCTGCGCGCCGGCGATGTGCACAGCCTCACCGCGCAGTTGATCGATGAGCTGGCGGAACTGAGCCCGCGCTGCGGCCTGCCGAGCCGTTTGCGCGATGCCGGTGTGCCTGAGGGCAGTCTCGAACAGCTGGCCCGCGATGCCATGCAACAGCAACGCCTGCTGGTCAACAACCCGCGCGAGGTCAGTGAAGCCGATGCCCTGGCGATTTATCGGGAGGCGTTCTGATGGAGCAGCCCGGGCGCGAGGCCTTTCGTCACTTCCAGCCGATCACCACGCGCTGGCACGACAACGACGTCTATGGCCACGTCAACAACGTCGTTTACTACAGCTTTTTCGACAGCGCGGTGAACAGCTACCTGATCGAGCACGGCGGGCTGGATATCCACCAGGGTGAAGTGATTGCCTTGGTGGTCAATTCCAGCTGCGACTACTTCGCCTCGATCGCCTTTCCCGAGCGCATCGAGGTCGGCCTGGCGGTGAGCAAGCTGGGCAACAGCTCGGTGCACTACCGCCTGGGCATCTTCAAGGCCGGGCAGCAGCAGGCCAGTGCAGTGGGGCGCTTTGTTCACGTATTTGTCGAGCGCGCCAGCAACCGTCCGCTAACCATCCCTGAACCCTTGCGGGCGGCATTGGGCCGTTTGCGTTGTGACTGACTGGAGTACATCGCCATGCAAGACGCCGTAATTGTCTCAACCGCGCGCACGCCGATAGCCAAGGCCTTTCGCGGCGCCTTCAATGACTTCAAGGCACCGTCGATGAGCGCCGTGGCCATTCGCGCGGCGGTCGAACGCGCCGCCATCGAACCCGGCGAGATCGACGACCTGGTGCTAGGCACCGCCATGCAAAGCGGCACCGCTGCGACTAACCTGGCGCGCCTGTCGGCGCTGGCGGCGGGCTTGCCGCTGTCGGTCAGCGGCCAGACCATCGACCGCCAGTGCGCCTCGGGGCTGATGGCGATTTCGATTGCCGCCAAACAGATCATGGTCGACGGCATGCAGGTGGCGATCGGCGCCGGCCAGGAGCAGATCAGTCTGGTGCAGAACGCCCATATGCAGGCCGCAGCGGCCGAGCAGGACGCAAGCGTAGTGCGCATGGCCGAGCATGCCTACATGCCCATGCTGCTCACTGCCGAGATCGTCGCCAAGCGCTACGGCATCAGCCGCGAAGCCCAGGATGCCTATAGCCTGCAATCCCAGCAGCGCACGGCAGCAGCCCAGGCAGCGGGGCTGTTTGCCGATGAGGTCGTGCCGGTCAGCGTGCGCAAGAAAGTCGTCGACAAGCTCAGCGGGGCGATCAGCTACCAGGACGTGCACCTGACCCAGGATGAAGGCAACCGCCCGCAAACCACCTTGGCGGGCCTGCAAAACCTGACGCCGGTGCGCGAAGGCGGCTGCATCACCGCCGGCAACGCCAGCCAGTTGTCTGACGGTGCCAGTGCCAGTGTGCTGATGAGCGGGACGCTGGCGGCGCGTAGCGGGGTCAGGCCACTGGGCCTGTATCGCGGCATCGCCGTGGCCGGCCTGGCCCCCGAGGAGATGGGCATCGGCCCGGTGCTGGCGATCCCCAAGTTGCTGCGTCAGCACGGTTTGCGCGTCGATGACATCGGCCTGTGGGAAATCAACGAAGCCTTCGCCTGCCAGGTGCTGTATTGCGCACAGACCCTGGGCATCGACCCGGCGCGGCTCAACGTCAATGGTGGCGCCATCGCCATCGGCCACCCCTACGGCATGAGTGGCGCACGCATGGTCGGCCATGCCTTGCTCGAAGGCCGGCGCCGTGGCGTCAAGTACGTGGTGGTGAGCATGTGCGTGGGCGGCGGCATGGGCGCCGCCGGCTTGTTCGAAGTGCTCTGAAACCCTCAGCGCCCGCGATAGGCCCCGGGCGCGCAGGCGAACCAGCGCAGGCAGGCGCGGTGAAAACTCTGCACGTCGCTGTAGCCGAGCTGGTCGGCGATCTGCACCAGCTCAAGCTCACTGCCGTGCAGCAGGTCTTCGGCGCGGTAGCGGCGGTATTCGTCCAATAGCTCGGTATAACTCCAGCCCAGTGCTTTCAGGCGCCGGGCCGCGGTGCGTTCGAGCAGGTGCTGGTGGCTGCAGAATGTCGGCCAGCGCTCGCTGTCGGCAAGGCTCACGGCCAGGTGGTCGCTGGCCAGTTCCAGCAGGGTCGGCTGGCTGTTGCGCTGGGTTTGTTGCAGCAGCTCCACCAGCAACTGTTCCAGTGCCTGGTTGCCCGGCGTCAGCGCCTGTTCGAACACCCCTGGGTCAAGGCCGATGCTATGTTCGGCGTGGCCCCAGCTCACCGCCGTGCGCCAGGCGTGCGGATGCACGCGGGTGTCGGCCGGCGCCGGGTGGGCCAGCTCGATGGCGATGATCGGGTCCTGCTCCAGGCCGCTGGCCAGCAGTTTGCGGCGCAGCAGGCTGCACAGGCTGGTGAGCATGTAATCGGTGATCGGTGCTGTGGCCTTGAGGCTGCCGCAGTCCTGCAGGCGCAGGCTGACCTGGCCATTTTTACGCTCGATGCGGGCACGGAAATGGCCGTTGAAAAACGGAAAGTACTCGACAAAGTAGGCGCAGGCGCTGTCCAGCGAGGCGGCGACATCGAACAGGTAGGTCAGGCCGTTGGTGGCGGTGGAAACAAAACGCCGGCCGGCGGCCAGGCCGATAAAGGGGTCGTGGCTTTCGCTCAGGGCCAGGGTCCAGAAGCGCCGCGACAGCAGCAACGGCACGCGCAGGAACGGCGTGCGCAACTCGAACAGGCTACGGCGAAACACTGCCTCGATCAGCGTTTGGCTCACCCCGCGTTGCTGCAGTTCCTCGATGGCTGGCAGCAGGGTCGGGGCGTAGAAGGCATTGGGCGGCACGGGCTTCATGAGCGGCTCACCAGCAATTGTTGATCGACACTGAGGATAGCCGCGATCATCGCCTGCGCCGCGGGTGTCAGGCTGTCGCCGGCGCGGCTGACGATGCCGTACTGCAGCTGCAGGTCAGGGTCGTTGGCATCCACATCGACGAAGCTCAGCAGCTGGATCTCACCGGCCTCGACCCGTTCGTGCAGGGCTTCGGCGGTGGCCAGGCCAATGGCGTCCGAGCGCATCACCACCCGGCGAATGGCATCGAACTGCGCACATTCGACGCTGGTGACAAAGTCTTGGGTACCCTGGGCGCGGGCGAGGATCTTGCGGATCATCGGCGGGATGCGCGTGCCGGCGATCGGGTAGTCGAGCAGGGCCCTGAGGGTGAGCCCGGCGCGCGCGGCCAGCGGGTGCCCGGCTCGGCAGAAAAACCGCCCGCGCCGTGGCCGCAGCGCCTGCACCTGGTAGCGCGGGTCGTCCTTGAAGTAGCGCGAGTCGGCCACCAGGAACTCGATCTGCTGCTCCTTGAGCCAGCTGCCCAGTTGCTCCCAGTCGCCCTGGTGAAAGCGCGCGCGCACCAGCGGGTGGTCGTGAATGAACTGCGCCAGCGCCTCGGGCACCAGCAACTGGGCCGGGTAGGGGCCGCTGCCGAAACTCAGCTCGCCGCCTTCCAGGCCGTTGTATTGCAGCAGCTCGTTGTGCAGGCTCTGGCTGCTGGCCAGCAGGCGCCGGGCGTGTTGCAGCACCAGTTGGCCCTGGCCGGTCAGGCGAAATTCACGGCTGCCACGCTCGACCAGGGCGCAATCCAGATCGCGTTCCAGGGTCTGGATGCTGCGGCTGAAGGCCGGCTGGCTAAGGTTGACGGCATCGGCAGCGCGCACGAACCCGCGATAATCGGCCAGGGCCACGAAGTGGCGAAGTTGTCGAAGGTCCATCATGCGCCCCTTGCATGTTACGGATACTTTTTATGCATTTGATCGATAGTGTAGCCGCTGGCATAACTCAGGGCCTGATCATTTTGCGTGACCTGCCATGCTTGCTTCGCCCTATGTCTGCGCCGCCTTGACCCGCACCCTGGTCGCTCATGCCCAGGGCTGCGGGCTGCCTGTGAACCTGCTGTTGCAACGGGCCGGCATGGAGCCTGCGCAGTTGCACGGGCAAAGCCGGATAGGGGCGGCGCAGGTCGAGCAGCTGTTGAGCGAATGCGAGGCCGCTGGCGCCGGTCATGAGTTCGGTTGCGAGCTGGTCCCGGGCATGGCCACCCATTCGCTGCAGGGGTTGAACATCCTGCTCGACTCGGCCGCCACCGTCGGCGACAGCCTTGAGTGTTTTATCCGCTACCTGCCACTGGTGACCAACTGCCTGCTGGTCAGCCTGGAGGCGTCGAGCCTGCACCTGCGCCGCTATCAGCAGCAACCCCATCACTACATGCTCGACGCCGTGGTACTGAGCCTGGTGTGCAACATCGCCCGACGCGCCGGGCGCACGCCGGCGCAGGTGTTCACTCAGGTCAGCGTGCTACCGCAGCAGGCGGCAGGACGCTGGTTGCAGGGCTGGGGCGTGGCGGTGGTCAGTGGCCCATGGTTGAGCCTGCAACTGGCGCCGGGCGCGCTCGAACTGGCGTTGCCCGGTGCCAATGCTTTTCTGCACCAGGGCATGCTGCGCCAGTGGCAAGGCGCGGGCCTGGCCGAGGTGCGCGAAGACAGCCTGCACCTGGCTCGCCACTGGCTGGCGGCGGGCGACCAGCCCATCGAGCGAATTGCCGAACGCCTCGGCTACCGCCAGCCGAGCAATTTCATCCGGGCCTTTCGCAAGCAGTTCGGGGTCACGCCCAAGCAGTTTCGCCTGAGCGGATTGCAACCGGCCTAGGGGCATTTTTCGCAACGCCTTGATGATCGTTTTTTGTCGTGCGCCGCTTGCGTGTGGCGGCGGGCGCTTGGGCATCTTGATCGGGCTTGATCCCTATTGGAGCTCGATAATGACAACAACAAGCTCAACCCCATCACCTTTGCTGCTGACCTTGTTGGCGGCCTGCGCAGTACCGGCACAGGCCGCCAGTTTCGACATCAATGAAGACTGGAGTTTCACCACCCGCAGCACCTTGAGCCTTGGCAGCAGCTGGTCGACCCAGAGCCCCGACCGCCACCTGATGACCCGCGCCAATGCCCTGCAGGCCCAGGGCGTGAACGCCGATGGCACGGGCGTGAGTGCCGACGACAACCGCCTGAACTTCAAGAAGGGCGACCCGATCTCGCAAACCTTCAAGGGCCTGACCGATTTCAGCCTCGACGGCCAGGGCCAGGGCGCCTTTGTGCGCCTGAAGTACTGGTACGACCATGCCTATGAAACCGGCGACGGCCGCTTCAAGGATTTCGACGACAGCGGCTGGGATGACCTGGCCAGGTTCCAGGGCCTGCAAGTGCTCGACGCCTACCTGTGGAAAGACTTCGAGCTGGCCGGTCATCCGCTGAGTTTCAAGCTTGGCAAGCAGGTGCTGTCGTGGGGTGAGGCGCTGCTGATCCAGAACGGTATCAACGTCATCAACCCGCTGGACATCACCGCCTTCAACCGCCCCGGGGTCGAGATCAAGGAAGGCCAGCTGCCGGTGGAGATGCTCTCGTTCAGCTTCGGCGTATCTGACACTCTCAACCTTGAAGGTTTCTACCAGTACAACTGGCGCCCCAGCGTGCTCGATGGCTGCGGTACCTTCTTTGCCGGCAGCGATGTCATCCAGCCGGGCTGCGGGCCGCTGTACCTGGGCCAGGTGCTCACTGACCAGCAGATGCAGGCCAGCGGCCTGTACGCCAGTGCGCGTGGCAACGAGTCGCCGTCCGACAACGGCCAGTTCGGTTTTGCCCTGCGCCAGATGCTGCCGGCGCTCAATGATGCCGAGGCGGCGCTGTACTTCATCAACTACCACTCGCGCCTGCCGTACCTGACCCTCGATGCGCGCAACACCGCGCTGCCAGGGAATTTTCCCGGGGGCGGGCAGGGGCCTTCGTACGCTGCGGCCTTCCCCGAGAACATCCGCCTGTACGGGCTGAGCATCAACGGCGTCGAGCCCAACAGCGGTATATCGCTGGCGGCCGAGCTAAGTTATCGGCCGAACATGCCGCTGAGTTTCAACGCCCCGGATGTCACCACCGCGGTGGTCTCCGGAGCGGCCGGCAACTCGTGGGTGCAGTTGCCCGAGGGCTTCAACATCCGCGCTGGCGATCGCCTGGATGGCTGGGAACGCAAAGGCGTGTGGCAACTGACCAGCTCGGCGACCCAGGCCATCGACAACGTGCTCGGCGCCACCCGCCTGAGCCTGTTCGGTGAAGTCGGCGTGGTGCATATCGACGGCCTCGGTGACGAGCGCCTGGGCCGCAATGCCGCCTTTGGCCGCAGCGCGCCGCGCAACGGCAGCACATGCAACAGCGTCGCCTCCGCAGTGACCAACCGCTACTGCACCGACAAGGGCTTTGCCACCGACTGGTCCTGGGGCTATCGCCTGCGTGCCAGCCTTGAATACAGCGATGTGTTGCCCGGCGTGAACCTGATTCCGGCGGTCAACTGGCGCCATGACGTCGAGGGCTATTCCTACGACCCGCTCGGGCCGTTCCAGGAAGGCCAGCAGGCCCTGGGCCTGAGTCTTACCGCCAACTACCTCAACGATTACAGCGTGGAGCTGGCTTACAACAGCTTCTTCGGTTCCAACCACTACAGCACCCTTGATGACCGTGATTTTGCCTCGGTCAGCTTCAAGGTCGATTTCTAAGGAGAACAATAAAAATGCGTATCCATCCCCTGTTGTTGGCCCTGACCTGCGTCAGCGCCCTGGCCCAGGCCAAGAGCACAGACCTCGGCCCGTTGGACAAGACCCTCACACCCATGGGCTCGGAGCGCGCCGGCAATGCCGACGGCAGCATCCCGGCCTGGACCGGCGGCCTCGACAAAACCGCCGGCAGCCTCGATGGCAACGGCGGCTACAGTGACCCGTTCGCCAGTGAAAAGCCGCTGTTCACCATTACCGCGCAAAACCTCGGGCAGTACCAGAGTGCGCTCAGCCCCGGCCAGATAGCGATGTTCAAGCGCTACCCGGGCAGCTACCAGATGCCGGTGTACCCGACCCATCGCAGTGCGCGTTTGCCCGCTGCGATACTTGCCGACAGCCGCAGCAACGCCAGCAAGACCACTCTCGCCGATGGCGGCAACGGCCTGCACGACTACACACGCGGTATTCCATTCCTGCTGCCGACCGAAGGCATGGAGGTGATGTGGAACCACATGACCCGCTGGCGTGGTGGCAGCTTTGAGCGCTTCAGCAGTATTGCCCTGGTGCGTGAGAACGGTGCGGTCAGCTATATCCGCGCGCAGTCGCTGGTAAGTTTTGCCCAAGCGGTCACCGGCCTTGAGCCCAACGCCAATGTGCTGTTCATGTTCAAGAGCCGGGTGCTGGAGCCGGCGCGCCTGGCCGGCGAGACCGTGCTGGTGCACGAACCGCTCGACCAGGTCGTCGAGCCGCGTGCGGCCTGGCAATACCTGCCGGCGCAACGGCGAGTGCGACGGGCGCCGATGCTGGCTTATGACAACAGCGCGCGCTACAGCAACGGCCTGATCACCGCCGACAATATCGATGGCTTCAATGGCGCGCCGGACCGCTTTGACTGGAAGCTGATCGGCAAGCAGGAGTTGTACATTCCCTACAACAGCTATCGCCTGGGCAGCCGCGCCGTGAGGCTTGATGAACTGGTCAAGCCCAACCACATCAACCCGGCCTATACCCGCTATGAAAAGCATCGGGTCTGGGTGGTCGAAGCCACGCTCAAGCCTGGTGCCCGGCATATCTACAGCAAGCGCAGGTTTTATCTGGACGAAGACAGTTGGCAGATCGCCCAGGTGGATCAGTACGACAGCCGCGGCGAGTTGTGGCGCAGCTCGGAGCTGCATGCGATCCAGCACTATGATCACGACTTTACCTACAACGTGCTGGAGACTTCGTACGACCTGATCTCCGGGCGTTATTACGCCGGTGGCTTGAGCAACGAAGAGAAGGCGCCGATGCGCGTAGGGTTTACTGCCAGGACTGACGATTACACCCCTTCGCAATTGCGTCGCTGGGCCAAGTAGCACACGAGCCCTGCGGGCTCGATCGCCGGCAGGCCGGCTTCCACAGGTGCGGTGTACTCAGACCTGTGGTAGCTGGCTTGCCAGCGATGAGGGCCCTCAAGGCGTAACGATATTGAACTGCGGGCTGAAGCTGTCGAGGGTGCCCAGCAGTTCGGCGATTTTCTTGCCGTTGCCTTCGACCTTGATCAGGCCTTTTTGCATCGCCGTCGGGAAGTCCAGTTGCTTGAGGCTGATCTGTTCAAGGGTCGCCTTGTTCATGCTCAAGCTGGCATCGGCCTTGGGGTTCAGGCCCGCGCGGTGGGTCAGCACGCCATTGCGCAAGGTCAGGTTGTAGGCCTGGTCCGGGTCGGTAAAGCTCCAGTTCAGGTTCAGGTCATGGCCCACCGCCTTGTCGACATCGACGCGCACCGCCATGTAGTCGAAGAACATGTCCGCGGTCAGCGCCCGCACCATGTCCACCGACACCGAACTGCCCGCCTGGCTCGGCGGGCCATCGCGCAGTTCCATGGCACCGGTCAGGTACATGTTGCGCCAGGTGGCGTTCTCGCTCTGGTAACCGAGCTGTTCCAGCGCTTGCGCCTGAGTGCTGCGCGCCTGGGCGTTGTCGGGCTCGGCAAACAGCAGCTGGTTGCCCAGTTGCACCGCCCAGCGGTACTCGCCCTTGTCCATCGCCGCATGCACCTTGGCCAGCACCGCCTCGCCGCCGCCCATGGCCTGGACATAGTGCCGGGCGCTCTCGACCGGCGGCAGCGGGTTGAGGTTGGCCGGGTTGCCGTCGTAAAAACCCATGTAGCGCTGGTACACCGCCCGCGCGTTGAAGCTCAGCGAACCGTAGTAGCCACGGGCGTACCACTTGTTCGCCAGCTCCCCGGGCAGGGTCTGCATGTTCTGCGCGATTTCCATCGGCGTCAGGCCCTGGTTGAGCAAGTGCAAGGTACGGTCGTTGAGGAAGGCATACATGTCGCGCTGGTCGGCGATCAGCGTACGCACTTGCTCTGCGCCCCAGGTCGGCCAGTTGTGCTGGCCGAACAGCACCTCGGTCTTGTCGCCGTAACGGCTCAGGCTGGCGTCCAGGTACTGCGACCAGGCCTTGGCGTCACGTACCTGGGCGCCGCGCGGGGTGAGAATGTTGTGCAGGGTCTGCACCGCGTTTTCGGCAATGCCCAGGGCCTTGAACTGCGGCAGGTACAGGTTCATTTCCGCTGGCGCTTCGGTGCCTGGGGTCAGCTGGAACTCCAGTTCGATACCGGCCACGGTGCGGGTCTCGTAGGGCTTGCTGATCAGCTCGGTGGGTTCGATCAGGGTGATGGTGCCACCGGTGGTCAAGCCCTTGCCGATCCCGGTGTCGACCTGGCCCTGGGGCCCGCGCGGCAGGTACAGGCCGAACTGGTACTGGGCGCGCCGGCTCATGGCGTTGCCGGCATAGACGTTCTCGCTCATCACGTGTTCCATGAAGCCGCTGGGGGCGAACACCTTGACCTTGCCGGCCTTGACGTCGGCCTCGTCGATGACCCCGCGCACGCCGCCAAAATGGTCGGTGTGGCTGTGGCTGTAGATCACCGCCACCACCGGTTTTTGCGGGCGGTTCTGGTAGTACAGCTGCAGCGCGGCGCGGGCGGTTTCGGCGGTGGTCAGCGGGTCGATGATGATCAGCCCGTCGTCGCCTTCGATGATCGTCATGTTGGCCAGGTCCAGGCCGCGCACCTGGTACAAACGTGGCGCGACCTCGAACAAGCCGGCATGGGCGTTGAGCTGGGCCAGGCGCCAGAGGCTGGGGTTGACGCTGTCGGGGCTGTCTTCGGCGGCGAGAAATTTGTAGTCCTCAAGGCTCCATACCGGCTTGCCGGCGGCATCGCTGATCTTGCCGGTGAACGGCGCAACCAGGCCACGGGTAGCGGCCTGGTAATCGGCGCGGTCGGCAAACGGCAGTTGGCTCAGCACAGCGGCATTGCTGCTGCGCGTCGGTTCGCTGGCGCTGGCCGGGGCCTGGGCGGCGTGCAGGGGCTGGCTCAGGCACCACGCTGTGATCAGGCAGGCCAGGCGGGTACGTGGGTGCAGGGTTGGGAAGGGCATGGCAACTCCATTTTTTGTCGTTATGGCACACCCTTTCGAGCCTAAGGCTCGGGTGCGGGCCGCCAACAAGCCGCGGACGACAAAAACCATGCAGGGCGCTGTTCAGGGCGCTGAGCCACCCTGGCGCTCGGCCACCGCGCGCAAGGTGCGCAAGGACACGCTGGGGGCATCGAGGACGAACTGGTTGGCCAGCCACGAGGGAATGTCGCCGGCCGGATCGGCCTGCAGTTGGTAGGTCACTTCGGTGAGTTGCTCGCCCTTGGGCACGAAGGTCCACAGGCCCTGGAGCTGGCGCACGCGGATCTGCCCCGGCACATGCTTGACCATGCCCGGCACGGCCTTGATGCGCCGTACCAGGCTGCCGTCGTCGCGGCGCTCGCTCTGCACCTGGATGACCATGTCGCGGGTGCTGGCCGGCCAGGGCAGGGCGGTGGTCAGGTAGACCCAGGTGCTGTCGCCCTCGACCTTGAGCAGGCGCATGTCGGCGCAGCCGTACAGCCATTTGCAGGCAACCCGCAGGTTTTCCTGCAGCTCGCTCAAGGTCGACACGCTGGCCTTGATCAACGCCACGCCGCGAAACTGCTGGTAGGGCGAACCCGGCACCTCGCTGAGGTACACCTGGATGCCGTCTTCATCCTGCGCCAGGTGCCACTGTTCAGTGGCGCTGGCGCCGCTGCTGAGGGCCAGCAACAGGCACAAGACAAGGCGAAGGCGCATGACCAGGCTCCAGCGGTTGGGCGACTGTTCAGAGCATAGTGCCTGGGATCAGATCTGGACGAGCCGGCCCTTGTGTTCGGCTTGCAAACGGTCACCGCGGCCGAACAGCTTGTGGCGCAAGGTTCCGTCTTCATATGCCGTGCGATAACGGCCACGGCGTTGCAGCTCGGGCACCACCTGCTCGACCACCGCTTGCAGGTCGTCGGGCACTACCGCATAGGTGAGGTTGAAACCGTCGATACCGGTGTGGTCGAGCCAGTCTTCCAGTTGATCGGCAATCTCTGACGCTGAACCGAGCAACACCGGGCCGCGGCCGCCGAGACTGACGAACTCGGCCGCTTCGCGCACGGTCCAGCGCCGGTTCGGGTCGGCCTTGGTGAACACCGCCAGGGCAGTGCGGCCGGCGTCGTTTTCGATGTATTCGATCAACGCGTCGGGGTCGACCCCTGCGAAGTCGATCCCGGTCCAGCCCGACAGCAGGGTCAGCGCCGCCTCGACGTCCACGTACTGGCGGTACTCCTGCAGCCTGGCCTCGGCCGCCTGGCGACTGTCGGCGACGATCAGCAGCGCCTGGGCGTAGATCAGCACGTCCTGTTCAGGCCGGCCGGCGTCGCGGGTGGCCTTGCGGATGCCTTCTACATAGCCGCTCAGCGCCGCCTGGGTCGGCGCGCTGATAAACACGCATTCGGCATGGTCGGCGGCAAAGCGCAGGCCGCGCGGCGAGGCGCCGGCCTGGAACAGCACCGGCGTGCGCTGCGGCGAGGGTTGGCTCAGGTGAATGCCGGGCACCTGGAAGTGCGCGCCCTGGTGGTTGATCGGGTGCACCCGGGCCGGGTCGAGGAACTGGCCGCTGGCGCGGTCCTGCACCACGGCATCGTCGTCCCAGCTTTTTTCCCAGAGCTTGTACAGCACCTGCAGGTATTCCTCGGCCAGCTCGTAGCGCTCGTCGTGGCCCAGTTGCCGCGCCAGGCCGAGGTTGCGTGCGGCGCTGTCGAGGTAACCGGTGACGATGTTCCAGCCCACCCGCCCGGCGCTCAGGTGATCGAGCGTGGACATGCGCCGGGCGAAGGGGTACGGGTGCTCGTAGGTCAGCGAAAAGGTGATGCCAAAGCCCAGGTGTTCGGTGACCCCGGCCATGGCCGGGACGATCAGCAGCGGGTCGTTGACCGGTACCTGCACGCCGCCGCGCAGGGCGCCGTCGGCGCTGCCCTGGTAGACGTCATAGATACCCAGCACATCGGCAATGAACAGCGCATCGAACAGCCCGCGTTCGAGCAGGCGGGCGAGGTCGGTCCAGTAGCCCAGGCGATTGAAATCGACGCTGGTGTTGCGCGGATGGCGCCACAGCCCGGGGGACTGGTGGGTGGCGGCGTTCATACTGAAAGCGTTAAAGCGGATGGTCTTGGACATGGTCTGTACTCAGGGCAGGACCGACACCGGGTAGACCGCATCGGCCACCTTCAGCGCTTTGGGGATCAGGCCCAGGCCCTGGAAGGTGTCGGCAAGCTTCTGCTGCTCGGCGGTGATTTTTGCGTCAATGGCCACGGCGTTGTAGTTGCGCCGCTCGCTGGCCACCTGCAGCACATCGGCGCCGATACCCAGTTGCGGTGCCAGCAGGGCAGCGACTTCGTCGGGCTTCTGGTTGGCCCAGTTGCTGACCTTGGCCAGTTCGCTGAAGAAGGTCTTCAGCAGCGCGCGGTTGTCGTCGGCAAAGGCCGCCGAGGACAGGTAGAAGGTGCGGTTGTTGGACAGCCCGCTGCCGTCGCGCAGGTTCTTCAGGCCCGGTTGCTGTTCGGCGGCGGCGAGGAACGGGTCCCACAGGGTCACGGCCTGCACGCTGCCGGACTGCAGTGCGGCCACGGCGTCGGCGGCATTGTTGACGTAGGCCGGGGTGATGTCTTTGTAGCTCAGGCCGGCATCCTGCAGGGCCACGGCCAGCAGGTACTGGGCGTTCCAGCCGCGACCGGTGGCCACGCGCTGGCCCTTGAGGGCGGCGACGTTGGCGATATGGTCCTGGTCGCGCACCACCAGGCCGATGCCCTTGGGGTAGGGCTGCTCGGCGGCCAGGTACACCACCGGCTTGCCGGCAGCCTGGGCAAATACCGAGGGTGCATCGGCGGCATGGCCAAGGTCGATGGCGCCGGTGCTCAGCGCTTCAAGCAGCTGCGGGCCGGCGGCGAATTCGTACCAGCTGACTTTCACCCCTTGTGGCTCCAGGGCTTTTTCCAGGGCGCCGCTGCCTTTGAGGATGTTGATGCTGTTGAACTTCTGGTAGCCGATGCGCAGGGTCTTGCTCGCTTCGGCATGGGCCAGCGGGGCGGGCAGGATCAGCGCCGCCAGGGCGGCAAACAGGCCGCCGGTGAGCAGGCGACGCAGAGGGGAATGGGGCGTGTGCGACATGGGCGGACTCCTGGGGTTCAAGGGCAAGGCATGCCCGAAAATATAAGGAGCCCGCGCAGGCCCTTCAATTTGTTTATTCCAAATTGTTAGATTGTTTTGTTATTTTTATATCCTTTTATTCCTGTGGGAGCGGGCTTGCCCCGCGATTGCGATATGACTGACAGACCGCTATCGCGGGGCAAGCCAGCTCCTACAGGGTTAAAACTGCCACTGCACACCCAGGGAATAGCCAGCCTGATTACCCTCGCTATGGGCAAAGCGGCTGTTGACCTCGGCAAACACCCCCAACTGCTCGGTGAACATCAACTGCGCGCCCACTTGCGCGCGACCAAAGTCCTTGTCGACGCTGCCCATGTCCGCTACCCGCACACGGCCGTCGGCATTGCTGGTGAGGTCGATCTCGTCCAGGCGGCCATCGGCCAGTTCGCGTACCCAGCGCACGCTGGCGTAGGGTTGCAGGGCCATGTTCGCCCCCAGGCCAACGCTGCCATGCAGGCGCCAGCCGAGGCTGGCTTCGAGGGCGTCGTAGTTCTGCTTTTCGTAGCCCAGGGCAGTACGCAGGGCCTGGTCTTCGTGGAAGTCATCGATGCGATAGTGCATGTAGTCCAGGCCCGCCACCGGGCCGGTCTTCAAGGCGCCGAAGCTGAAGTCGTAGCCGCCGTCGAGCCGCGCGCCCCAGAACCACGCCGAGGTGTCGCCGGACAGGCGCTGGTCGAGCAGCACCGGGCCGTTGCTGGCCTGGATGTACACCGAGCGCTTGGTATCAAAGCTTGTATGCCCGGCGCTCAGCTCGCCGGCCAGCCATTGCGGGCCGCCGTCGTTGAGCAGGGCAAACAGCCCGGCCTGCCAGGCGTCGCCTTCGATGCGCCCGCCGTGGTCGAGGGCGTCGCGGCTGCGCTGGAAGCTCAGGCTGGCACCGACAGTCAGGACGTCATTGAGACGGTAATCGCCAACGGCATAAACGCCCACGCGTTTCGACTCGGGGTTGCCCGGCGCATCGAAACCGCTGTCTGGCGAAACTTCGCCTTCGATACCCACTTCACCATCAAAGCTGCCGACCGCCCGTGTGGCGTCCAGCAGGCTCAGCCAGCGGCGGTCATGCAGGCGGGTCAGGGCCTGGTGCTGGCGTTGCAACTGGTCTTCCATCTGCCGCGCCATGGCGCCGCCGGAGGCGGTAGAGGCGAGCAGGTCGGCGTTGGTCAGTTCCAGCACCAGGCGCGTCAGCAACCGCGAGAAGTCGCTCAGGCGCTGGTCGATGCGCTGCTGGCCGAAGGCGTTGGTCAGCACTTGCTGGTTGTCTTCAGCCGGGTCGTGCCAGGTCGAGCCGCCGGGGATCGCCGGGTTGTCGGTCTGCTCGTAGCCGTCCAGTTCACCCAGCTCCCAATTGGTGGCCTCGATGAACAGCACCGGCACGTTGAGGCTGTTGAAGCTTTCGCCGTCGCTGCAGCAGCCGGTGCCGGCCGGGTATTCGGGGTTCAGGCCGGGGTTGGTGAACAGCGCGATGTTCATCTCCTGGGCGATGCGCAGCAACTGGTCGCGGTAGGCGCCCAGGGCCGGGTTGGCGATGCTGTTGCTGGCGGCGTGGGCGTACATCTTGTCGCCGGTGATCAGGCTGTCGAGGTTGATCATGCCCAACAGGTTGGCGCGCTGGCTGTCGCTCAATGACGCGACATAGGCGCGCGAACCGCGCAGGCCTTCTTCTTCGGCACCAAAACCGACCACTTCCAGGCCGTTCTCCAGGGCCACGCCGCCCAGGTTGCGGGCGATCTCGGTGAGCACGGCGGCGCCCGAGGCGTTGTCGTCCAGGCCTTGCAAGGTAGGGCGGCCGAAGTAGGTGTCGTAGTGGGCGCCGAGCACCACGTAGGTGCTGTTCTGGCCCGCGGCGGAGGCGATGACGTTCTGCGAACTGCGGTTGCCGGCCCAGGTGAAGTCCTGGCGGCGGGTCTGGTAGCCGAAGCCCAGTTGCGTTTGCATCAGGGCGGTAGCACCTTCGAAACTGGCGGTACCGCGGTAACGTCCGGGGTAGTCGTTGATCAGACGGTCCAGGGTCTGCCCGGCATATTGCCCATATTCATAGGCGCTGGCGCCGGAGGACAACATTGCACAACCCAGGCTTACAGCGACTGCTAACGGTTTGAACACGGCACTTTTCCTTATGTGTCGTTACGAAAGGCGCATCATAGGATGCGTCGCCTCGCAGTAAGCAGGATGTGTACCGTTTTGTGACTGATGTAGGAAATTTATCCGGTTTTAGGCGTTTATCACTCCACGCAGCAACAGTTGCGTGAGGGTCTGCGCGCCCGCTTCCAGCTCGCTCTCGTTGATCTTGCCGACACCGCCGGCCATCAGTTGCGAGCCGAAATTAGCGTAGGCCAGGGTGGTTGCCCACAGGCTGATCAGCAGGTGCTGCGGGTCGAGCGCCGCCAACTGGCCACGGGCAATCCACTGGCGCAGGCAATCGAGGCTGCGCTCGACCTCACCCTGCAGATGTTCGATATGGCTGCCAGGCAACTGCCGCGCGCCGTGCAGCAATTCAGCCGCCAGCACTTTCGCCGCCCAGGGCTGCTTGCGGATCAGCCGCAGGTTGGCGCGGATCATGCCGCCCAGGGCGGGACCGGGTTCGCTGTCGGGCTGCAGCAGGGCGAAAGCCTGCAGGTAGGGCACGGCGACCATCTCCAGCACCTGCTGGTAGAGGTTCTGCTTGGAGCTGAAGTAGTAGTTGATATTGGCCTTGGGCAGCCCGCTCGAGCGCGCCACATCGCCAATGGTGGTGGCGGCGAAACCCTTGCAGGCAAAGCTTCTGGCCGCCTCGCGCAGGATCCGCGCACGGTTGCGCCGCCCGGTACTGTTGGGCTTGATCGGTGCCGGGCTGGCCGGCTCGTAGACCTCGAGGTGCGAAGGGTCAGGGGCGCCCGGGTAACTTGACTGGTCCATCTGCGGCCTGCTGATCGCGTACAATTTTCGTAATATACAAAATTATATAGCGATAGGCGCAGGCTTTCCCAGTCAGGCGACCGTGGCGAAAAAAAACGAGGGGGTTTTAGCTGCCCAGGGTCGCCAGCAACGCGGCGATCGCCACCTTGGCCACCTGCGCATCCTGCTCGGACCTGACCCCGGAAACACCCACCGCGCCGATCACCTGACCGTCCACCCGCAGCGGCACGCCGCCTTCGAGGGTGGCGTTGAGCACCGGCACCGAGAGAAAGGCCGTTCGCCCGCCGTTGATGATGTCTTCGTAGACCTTGCTGTCCTTGCGCCCCAGAGCCGCGGTGCGGGCTTTTTCCTGGGCGATGTAGGCGCTGATCGGCGGGCAGCCGTCCAGGCGTTCGAGGGCCAGCGGGTGGCCGCCGTCATCGACCACGGCGATGCTCACCGGCCACTGGTTGGCCTGGGCTTCGGCGCGGGCGGCGGCAAGCAGTTGCGCGACTTCGTGTTGGGTCAGTACGGCCTTGCTGAGCATGGGGAGGGCTCCACGAGTGAGAGGCGAGCAGGATGCGTCATTACTACCGTAGACGTTGCCGGATGTTTCTTGTCACTGCCTGCGACAACAGGCCGCACCCCGTAATTACTGGGATACAGACGTACGGGGCGCTGCGCGCTGGAACCTGCGTCCACCACCATGACAAAATGCGAAGGTTTCTCGACATGCCCTCTATCCAGGGGCTGGCACCTTCCCGAAAGGATGGTTACATGACTGATTTACTGACCCGGCGCCAGGTTGTTGCCGGGATCAGCCTGCTGGGCCTCGGCGCCCTTGCAGGTTGCGACCCCCGTTCCGGTGGCGCGCTGGACTTCAAGTACGGCAAGGACATGAGCAACAAGATCCTCGGTCGTTCGTTCAAGCTCAAGGATACCCAAGGCAACGTCCGTACCCTCTCGAGTTTCTGGGGTTCGATGCCGATGGTGTTCTTCGGTTTCACCCAGTGCCCGGCGGTGTGCCCGACCACCCTGGCGCGCGCGGTGCAGATCAAGAAGCTGATGGGCCGCGATGCAGGCTTTTTGCAGGTGGTGTTCATCAGCCTCGACCCCGAGCGCGATACCCCCGAGGTGCTCGACGCCTACGTCAAGGCCTTCGACCCCTCGTTCGTGGCGTTGTCCGGCACCCTCGAAGAAACCGCGGCAGCCGCCCGCGAGTTCGGTGTGTTCTACGAGAAGGTGCCAGCCGGCGATACCTATACCATCTCGCACACCTCGACCAGCTACGTCTTCGATTCCCGCGGCCAGCTGCGCCTGGGCCTGTCCCATTCGCTCAATGCAAAAGAGTGCGCAGAAGACCTGCTCACTGTCATGGAGGTGTGTTAATGCTTCGCAACCCTGTCAAACGTACCCTGGCCGCGCTGGCCCTGATCGGCCTGGCCCTGCCGGCCATGGCCGAAACCACCGTCAGCGACGCCTGGGCGCGTGCTACCGTGCCCAACCAGAAGTCCAGCGGTGCTTTCATGACCCTTACCGCCAGCACCGACAGCAAGCTGCTCAGCGTCGCCTCGCCGGTGGCCAGGACCGTGCAGGTGCACCAGATGAGCATGGAAAACGACGTGATGAAAATGGGCGAGGTCGACAGCCTGCCGCTGCCGGCCGGCAAGGCGGTGAGCCTTGACCCCAACGGTTATCACGTGATGCTCATGGACCTCAACCAGCAACTCAAGGAAGGCGAGCACGTGCCGCTGACCCTGGTGGTCGAGGATGCCAAGGGCGTCAAGCAGCGCATTGAAGTGAACGCGCCGGTGCGGGCGTTGAATGCGCAAGCCATGCATGGGCATGATCATCAGCCTATGCAGCACTGATAGAGGGCTGCTGCGCAGCCCATCGCTGGCAAGCCAGTTCCACAGTTCGGTGGGTGCTGGCTTGACCCGCGATCGTTTCAGCGCCGCCGGCGCCTGCCGGTGACCATCGACAGCGGCAGGTTCTCCTTCAGCCGCCAGCTCTCGAACAGCGCCGCCGCAATGTGCAGGCACACCAGCGCCAACAGGGCATCGGCCATCAACTCGTGAATATCGCGCAGGCCGTCGTCGCCCCAGAAGTAGTAGATCTCTTCCATCATGAAGCCGCTGACGCCAAGGCCGGCCATCAGCAGCAACATCAGCACCATCACCAGTGCGCCCAACGGCGAATGGCCGAGGCGGTGGTAGTCTTGGCCGCTGAACAGGGCCTGCAAGTGCCACTTCAAGCGCGTGGGCGTTGGCCAGAAGTGCGCCCAGCGCGCCGCCGGGCTGCCGACAAAGCCCCAGACACTGCGCAGCAGTACGATCGTCAGGCCGTAATAGCCCAGCCAGCGGTGCCAGCCATCGCCTTCTTCGGTGAGAAAATAGCCGCCGACAAACACCACCACCAGCGACCAGTGGCACAGGCGCACCAGCGGGTCCCAGAGGCGCAGGCTATCGTCGCTCACCTCACTCGATCTCTTCCTTCACCTTTTTACCGGTGACCGGATCGAAGTAGATCTCGACTTTTTTACCGTCCTTGTTCATGCCGTAAATCTCGTAGCAGTTGCCATCGGTGACCTTGAATTTATTGATCTCGTAGCCCTGCTTTTTCAGCTCTTCCTGAAAGTTGTTCTGGTCCTGCCATTGGTTCTTTTCAGCAGTGCTGCATTCGGTCTTGGCCAGGACGGCGGGGCTGATGACCAGCAGTGAGACAAGCAGAAGATGACGCATGACGAGTCCTCGGGTTGTCGAACAGGGGTGCCCGTTTGAGCTTATGCCAGGCTTGGCGACTTCGCTAGCGCCTCGTCCACCAGCTCGATCCAGTGCCGCACCGGGGTGCGCCCGGCGCCATCGAGGTGGGTCTGGCAGCCGATATTGGCGCTGACGATGACATCCGGCCGGCCGCTTTCCAGGGCATCGAGCTTGTTGTCGCGCAGTTGCCTGGCCAGTTGCGGCTGGGTCAGCGAATAGGTGCCCGCCGAGCCGCAGCACAGGTGGCCGTCGGGCACATTGCTGAGGTTGAAACCCAGGCGCTTGAGCAGGGCCTCGACGCTGCCGCCAAGCTTCTGCGCATGCTGCAGGCTGCACGGGCAATGCACTGCCAGCAGCTGGCCGCTGTGGCAGGCCAGTTTATCCAGGGGCTCGGCCGCGACGACCTCGACCAGGTCCCTGGCCAGTTCGCTGACCCGCCGGGCTTTGCTTGCGTACTGCGCATCGCCGTGCAGCAGCTTGGCGTAGTCCTTGACGAAGGCGCCGCAACCGCTGGCGGTTTGCACGATGGCTTCGGCGCCGGCCTCGATGGCCGGCCACCAGGCGTCGATGTTGTGCCGGGCGCGTTCAAGGCCACGGGCTTGGGCATCGAGGTGATAGTCGACGGCGCCACAGCAGCCGGCTTGGGGCGTGGCGGTGACGCTGATGCCCAGGCGATCGAGCACCCGCGCCGTGGCGGCATTGGTGTTGGGCGACAGGCCCGGTTGCACGCAGCCTTCAAGCAGCAGTACCCGCCGCTCATGGTGCGCTTGCGGGCGCGCCTGGGCCGTGGCTGCCGAGCGCGGCAGCTTGGCCTTGAGCGCTGCCGGCAGCAGGCTGTCGACGCTGCGCCCCAGTTGCACCAGGCGCTTGAACGCTGTCGGGTGGCTGGCCAGGTTACGCAGGCCGCTGCGCAAGGCCCGCTGCAGCGGCGGGCGGGCCACCGCCTGGTCGACCACGGCGCGGCCGATGTCCAGCAGGTTGTGGTAATCGACCCCGGACGGGCAGGTGGTTTCGCAGTTGCGGCACGACAGGCAGCGGTCCAGGTGCAGTTGGGTCTTGGCGCTGGCCGGCTGGCCTTCGAGCACCTGCTTGATCAGGTAGATGCGCCCGCGCGGGCCGTCCAGTTCGTCGCCGAGCAACTGGTAGGTCGGGCAGGTGGCGTTGCAAAAGCCGCAGTGCACGCAACTGCGCAGGATGCGCTCGGCCTCTTCGGCGCGGGCCAGACGCTTGGCGGCATCGCTCAGGGTGGTTTGCATGGCTCAGATCTCCGCGTACATCCGCCCGGGGTTGAAGATCCCTTGCGGGTCGAGGCGCTGCTTGAGTTGTTGGTGATAGCGCAGCAAGGCCGCGGGTAGCGGCTGGAACGGGCTGTCGCTGGCGCTGTAGCAGGTGGCATGGCCGCCCAGTCGGCTTGCAGCCGCGCGAATGGCCTCGGCCGGGGCCTCGGACTTGAGCCAGCGCTGGGCACCGGCCCAGTCCAGCAGTTGCTCGCCGGGCAGCTCCAGCAGCGGGCTGTGGTTGGGCAAGGATATGCGCCACAGCGGGCGCGGGTCGGCGAAAAACCCCAGACGCTGGTGGTTCAGGTCTTGCCACCAGCAAGCCTTGAAGCGCTCGCCGCCGAGCCGGTCGCGGGCGGCCTTGACCGAACCTTCACCGCCTTCCAGGCGCAGACGCAACACCGTGCCGTCATGGCAGGCGGCGCTGATCGGCAGCGGTTGCTGGCCCCATTGCGCCAGTTTCAGCAGGGCTTGCTGCGGGTCGAGCTGCAGGGCGATGTGCGCGTCGCAGCGCGGCTTGGGCAGCACTTTGAGCGACACCTCGCTGATCAGCCCCAGGCAGCCGAAGCTGCCGGCCATCAGCCGCGACAGGTCGTAGCCGGCGACGTTCTTCATCACCTCGCCGCCAAAACGCAGGTGCAGGCCCAGGCCGCTGATCACCCGGGTGCCGAGCACGTAGTCGCGAACCGAGCCGGCCCAGGGCCGGCGCGGCCCCGACAGCCCGGCAGCGAGCATGCCGCCGAGGGTGGCGCCGTCGTCACTGTGCGGCGGCTCGCAGGGCAGCATCTGCCCGGCGGCCTCAAGCGTCGCCGTCAATTCCGTCAGCGGCGTGCCGGCGCGGGCGGTGATCACCAGCTCCGTCGGGTCGTAGTTGACGATGCCGCGGTGCTCGCGGGTATCGAGCTCGATCCCGGCTACCGGGCGGCCGAGATAAGCCTTGCTGGCGCCGCCTCGAATGCGCAAGGGCGTGCCCTCGGCGCGGGCCTGGTTGACCTGTTCGAGCAGCGCCTGGCTGGCATCGTTGTTGTGCGCCAGCATCAGAAGCGCTCCAGCTCGGGGAAGGGCAGTTGCCCGGCGTGCACATGCATGGCGCCAAACTCGGCGCAGCGCTGCAGGGTCGGGATGTTCTTGCCGGGGTTGAGCAAGCGATGGGGGTCGAAGGCGGCCTTGACTGCGTGAAACAGGGTCAGCTCGTCGCTGCTGAACTGCGCGCACATCTGGTTGATCTTCTCGCGGCCGACGCCATGCTCGCCGGTGATGCTGCCGCCGACACTCACGCACAGTTCGAGAATCTCGCCGCCAAAGGCTTCGGCGCGCTCCAGCTCGCCAGGTTGGTTGGCATCGAAGAGGATCAGCGGGTGCATGTTGCCGTCGCCGGCATGAAAGACGTTGGCCACCCGCAGATCGTATTTATGCGATAGCGCGGCGATGCGTTGCAGCACATGGGGCAACTCGCGGCGTGGGATGGTGCCGTCCATGCAGTAATAATCGGCTGAAATTCGCCCGACCGCCGGAAAGGCGTTCTTGCGCCCGGCCCAGAACTTCACCCGCTCCACCTCGTCACGGGCCTGGCGTACTTCGCTGGCACCGGCCTGTTCGAATAGGGTACGTACCCGCTCGCAATCGTCGTGCACATCGGCTTCGACGCCATCCAGCTCGCACAGCAGAATCGCCTCGGCGTCGACCGGGTAGCCGGCATGAATGAAGTCTTCAGCGGCGCGGATCGCCAGGTTGTCCATCATCTCCAGGCCACCGGGAATGATCCCGGCAGCGATGATGTCGCCAACCGCGCGCCCGGCTTTTTCCACCGAGTCGAAAGCCGCCAGCAGTACCTTGGCCACCTGCGGCCTGGGCAGCAGCTTGACCGTTACTTCGGTGATGATCCCGAGCATGCCTTCGGAACCGGTGAACAGCGCCAGCAGGTCAAAGCCCGGGGCATCGAGGCTGTCGGCACCGAGGGTCAGGCATTCGCCTTCAACGGTAAGGATCTCGACCTTGAGCAGGTTGTGCACGGTCAGGCCATATTTCAGGCAGTGCACGCCGCCGGCATTTTCGGCGACGTTGCCACCGATCGAGCAGGCGATCTGCGACGACGGGTCGGGTGCGTAGTACAGCTCATAAGGCGCGGCGGCCTGGGAGATCGCCAGGTTGCGCACCCCCGGCTGCACCCGCGCGGTGCGCGCGGCGGGGTCGATGGCGAGGATCTTGTTGAAGCGCGCCATCACCAGCAGCACGCCTTTTTCCAGGGGCAGGGCGCCGCCCGACAGGCCAGTGCCGGCGCCACGGGCGACCACCGGCACCTTGCGGGCAAAACACAACCTGAGAATGCCTTGCACCTGCTCGAGGGTATGCGGCAGCAACACCAGCAGCGGCAGTGTGCGGTAGGCCGAGAGGCCATCGCATTCGTAGGGCTTGAGGTCTTCCTCGGCGTGGAGGATATCGAGATCGGGCAGTTGTGCCTGCAAGGCCTGCAGCAGCGCCTGCTTGTCGACGGCGGGCAGGGCACCATCGACGTTTTCGTCGTAAAGGATATTCATTGACAGCCAGTCACCGGAATGTGCCAGAAGTTGCTGGAAATCGTAGACGATAAACAGCACCTGGCACTGGCGACCCAGGCTCTTGGGCGATTGACCTCACGCGTGTCGCGCACCCGCCACCCGCCTTTGCGGGCTAGCGGAAACGCGGCAGCGGGCGTTCGACGCTCAGCGAGGTGAGGGTTTTTCTGACCAGCTGATCATCGGCTTCGACGGCCTTGAGGGTGTCGCGGATCTTGCCGGCCACCGGCACATCGCCCTGGCGGTCGATCCAGTCGGCAATCTCCTTGCACGCCGAAGCGAGCCGGGCCTGGCGCTGGTTGATCAGGTTAAGGGCTGTGGTGATCTCTTTATCGGACATGAGGGAATCCTCCATCTGCGCGAATAAAGTGTAGCAGCGCAGAAAAATCCTGCGCTGGGCCCTCAGCCAGCCAGGCGCTCGCGCACGCGCATCAGCGCATAACCGAGCAGGTTCAGCCCTTGCCACTGGCGTGGATCGTCCGCTTGCGCGGCCTTGGCGTCCAGGCCGATGCCCCAGATGCTGTCCACCGGGCTGGCCTCGACCAGCACCTGGCCGGCGGTAGAGAGTAGAAATGTGCGCAGCCCCGGGTTCTGTTCGAACTTGAGCAGGTTGGCCTGCTCGACGATCGCCGAGCGCTCGGCCACCCAGGCGGCGTCATCGTAGCCGGCGACTTCGCGGCCCAGCTTCTTGGCCTCGGCCGGCGTGCGCGCGGCGAGAATTTTCGCCAGCGTTGCCTGGTCGTCGAACAGCCGCGCCTTGCCGGCCATCATGTAGTGCTCGGCGCTGGGGTAGTGGAGGCCTTGCTCTTTGAAGCCGGCCTCGAACCACTGGCTGAAGCAGCTTTTGTCCGGCTTGCCCTCGACTTTTTGCCGGTGGCCCCAGAAGTACAGGTACTGCGGCGCCAGGCCCTGGTCGATAGCGCCGATCAGGCTGTCATTGTCGAGGATGTTGGCCAAAGCCTGGGAGGGTTGCGACATAGCGGGGAGTCTTCCATGAACGAATCGGGCCATGGTACTCCACGCCTGCGCGGTTGTGACAGCTTCGGTGCTGACGTACTATCCTTGCCAGCAAGCGATACCCCGCATACTTATAAATCTTTCCTCAGCGCACACGCTTCACTCAGGCCCGACCGGCATGAGTGTCTGGCGCTGGGCGCGTTTTCGTTCCCGGCAACCGCAAACGACTCGGAGCAAGGCTTTACTCATGAATACATCCGTGGATGCGCGAACCGGCAGTTGGCTGAGTGTCATCGCCCTGGCCCTGGCGGCCTTCATTTTCAACACCACTGAATTCGTCCCGGTGGCGCTGCTCAGCGACATCGGCCGCAGCTTCGACATGTCTACCGCCCAGGTCGGCCTGATGCTGACCATCTATGCCTGGGTGGTGGCCCTGGCCTCGCTGCCGATGATGCTGCTGACCCGCAATATCGAGCGGCGCAAGTTGCTGATCATCGTCTTTGCCTTGTTCATCCTCAGCCATTTGCTTTCGGGGGTGGCGCAGAGCTTTGGCATGCTGCTGGTCAGCCGTATCGGCATCGCCCTGGCCCATGCGGTGTTCTGGGCCATTACTGCCTCGCTGGCAGTGCGCGTAGCGCCGCCGGGGCAACAGGCCAAGGCCCTGGGGCTGCTGGCAACCGGTACCACCCTGGCGATGGTCATGGGCATTCCGCTGGGGCGGGTGGTGGGCGAGGCCCTGGGTTGGCGCACCACCTTCCTGGCGATTGCCGGGGTGGCCTTGGCAACCTTGTTGTGCCTGGTCAAATCGCTGCCGCTGCTGCCGAGCCAGAACTCCGGCTCGTTGCGCAGCGTACCGGTGCTGTTCAAGCGCCCGGCGCTGGTCACCGTGTATGTGCTGGTGGCGCTGGTGATTGCCGCGCAGTTCACTGCCTACAGTTACATCGAGCCGTTTGCCCTGAACGTCGCGCAGATCGGCGGCGAACTGACCACCGTGCTGCTGTTGCTGTTTGGCGGCGCCGGGGTGTTCGGTTCGGTGCTGTTCAGCCGCTACAGCGAGCGATTCCCGCAGGGCTTTTTGATCGGCGCGATCGCCATGCTGGCGACCTGTCTGCTGCTGTTGCTGCCGTTGGCCGCCGACTTCAGCCTGCTGGGTACCTTGAGCGTGTTCTGGGGTGTGTCGATCATGTGCTTCAGCCTGGCGTTGCAGTCCAAGGTGCTGATCCTCGCCTCGGACGCCACCGACGTGGCCATGGCCATGTTCTCCGGCATTTATAACATCGGCATTGGTGCCGGGGCGCTGATCGGCAGCCTGGTCAGCGTGCACATGGGCCTGGGTAACATCGGCTATGTCGGCGGATCGCTGGCCCTGGCGGGGTTGCTGTTGTGCGGGGTGACGACCTACAGGTTTGCCCGCGCCTAGGGGCTGCGTTGCAGCCCATCGCCGGCAAGCCAGCTCCCACACGGACTGCGCAAAACCTGCGGGAGCGGGCTTGCCCCGCGATCAATCGCGAATCTTCAGCAGCCCATCGCAGCCCAGGCAACGCACCTTTTTCAGCTTGCGCACTTCGCTGAAGCCGACCCGGCGGGACAGCGCGGTGCCAACCTCATCCTTGTACAAGTGCATCATCGCTGCGTTGCACAGTGGGCAGCGTACCAGCATCGACAACGGAAAGGTCAGGCAGCCAAGGCCCAGAACCACCAGGATAATGGCGGTGCCCAGGCTTTTCGGCATCCAGTCGAACAGGGTCAGCACCATCAGCGGCGCGCCGATATAGATGATGAAGTCATTGATGTAGATATTCAGAAACGCCACGCGGCGGTAGTCGAGCTGGGGCATTTCAGTTCATCGAGTCATAGGGCAGCAGGGCGGTGTCGACCACCATGTCCGCCGGCAGGGTGACAATCGCAGCCACCGGGCAGACGATGGTCACCCAGCAGAAGATCGTTGAATAACCTTCGTAGCCGCTGGCGCCAATCGTGGTCAGTAACTGGACGTTGGCCTGGGTGCCTTTGTAGTAGTCGCCGCTGCCGTAGCTGTTGGAGCCGCGCGCAAGAAAAGTGCCGCAACTGGCCAGGAGCAGGGTCGAGGCCAGGAGCAAAGAGGTGAGGATTCTGATGATGCCATTCCTTAGCAGATAGAGAGGCGAAACCTGCGCGCATTCTCGCACAACAGCGCTAGTATCCGCGCATCCCGCGTGCACTGAAGTACTCTTCGAGCACCTCTGGCCCGGCGCCGACCTGGGCCAGCGCGACGTAGCTGTCCGGGCGCAGCAGGTACACGCCGTCCCGCTGCAAGCCGGCCGCCTCGTGGGCGTCGCACCATTCGAACACTTCCAGCGGCATGCCGCGCTCGCTGCACCAGGCCACCAGGCTGCCGCTGGCCGCACCATACACCTGAACCTGCCAGCGCATCCGCGCCAGCCCGGCAAAGTTGTCGTGGGCGCCGTCGCTGACCCACGGCAGGCGCTCGCCACCATGTACCTGGCCGGCGCTGCCGACGCTCAGGGGCATGTCGCGGTAGTTCAGGGTGATTTGCGAAACGGTGCGGAACAAAAACGTCCGCGCAGTTTTGAGCGCCGCCACCCGCGGCAGCAGCACGGGGGCCAGGCGGGTGCGCAGCAGGGCGGCCAGGCGGCCGTCGGCGGTGATGAAGTTGAACACCTGGTCGGTGGTCGCCACCAGCCGCTGGGCAAAAGCACTGCGCTCGATTTCGTAGGTTTCGAGCAGGGCCTCGGTGGCGCTGCCTTGCAACACCGCCGCCAGTTTCCACGCCAGGTTGATGGCATCGCCGATGCCGGTGTTCATGCCCTGGCCACCGGCCGGGCTGTGTACGTGGGCGGCGTCGCCAAGCAGGAAGGCGCGCTGGTGGCCAAACTGCTCGGCCACCCGGTGGTGCACGCGGTAGGTAGAGAACCAATTGACCTGATGGATCTCGACCTTCAGGTGCTCCATGGCACGCTGGCTGACATCCTCGAAACGCAGGTCGCGGGGGTGTTCGGCACGCGCGTCGCGCACCGTGCCGATCAACCGCGCGCGGCCGCTGCCGGCCAGTGGGAATACGGCGAGAAAGTCGGCCTCGTCGAGGTCGACGTGCAGCTCGCCATTGAACGCCGGCCCCGCGCCATCGACATCGGCGACATAAAACACCTGCTCGTAAGTGCCGCCGGGAAAGCCGATGCCCAGGACCTTGCGCACCGTCGAGCGGGCGCCGTCGCAACCGGCGATGTAATCGGCTTGGCAGACTTCCTCGACGCCGTCGGCATGGCGCAGGCGGGCGGTGACGCCTTCGGCGTCCTGGCTGAAGCCGAGCAGCTCGGTTTGCCGTTCGACGGCCACCGCAAAGCGCTGCAGGCGCTCGATCAGCAGTTGCTCGTGCTGGTCCTGCGGGTAGATATGCAGGAACGGGTAGGGCGTAAGTTCGGCGCCAATGCTGTTGAACGGCAGCCGCGCGGCGGTTTCGCCCTTGACCCACAGGTTGGCCGCCGGCACCTGGTGGCCCTGGGCGAGGACTGCCTCGGTCAGGTCCAGCTGGCGGTACAGCTCCAGGGTCCGCGCCTGCACCGCCAGGGCCCGGGAGGTGGTGCCGGGGCCGCTGGTTCTGTCGATGATCCGCACCTTGATGCCCAGCTTGCTCAGCCACAGCGCCAGCACCAGCCCGGTGGGGCCGGCGCCGATAATCAGTACGTCACAGCGGTTCATCGCAGGCGCTCCTCAGCGCTGGGCGAACGCCAGGTTCAGGCCCAGGCCGGCAAAAGAGGCAGCAAAACTGCGGCGCAGCCAGTTCTGAACCCGCGGCGATTCAATCACCGCGCGACGGAACAGGTTGGCCAGCAGGCCATACAGCACAAACACCACGAAGGTCATGAGCATGAACACTGCGCTCAGGCTGAGCATCTGCCCGCTCACCGAGCCCGCCTCGGCGCTGATGAACTGCGGCAGGAACGCCAGGAAGAAAATCGTCAGTTTCGGGTTGAGGATGTTCAGCAGGCAGGCCCGCAGGATCAGGCTGCCAGCGCTACCCACCGCGCTGATGCTGTCGACGGCGAAGGCCGAGCGGTCGCGCCAGGTGGCGTAGGCCAGGTACAGCAGGTAGGCGACGCCGGCGAACTTCAGGCCCTGGAAGGCCAGGGCACTGGTGTGCAGGATCGCCGACAGGCCGAGGATCGAGGCCAGCAGGTGCGGGACGATCCCCGCCGTACAGCCCAGCGCGGTGTAGAGGCTGGCGCGCTTGCCGGCCACCAGAGCGGTGGAGATGGTCAGGATCACGCCGCTGCCGGGAATCAGCACGACGATCAATGAGGTAATGAGAAAATCCAGGCTCGGCATCGCGACAGGCTCCATCTCGTCAAGGTTGGCTGCAAGCATGTCTACAGACGTCAACCGTTCAGATCAAGTGTAAGAGCCCTGGCAGCTTTTGCTAGTCAGTCGTCGGCGCATGGCCTGGCTACTCGGCCTTGCCACGCACGATGCGCCCGACCTTGATTTCGTCGGCGTAGGCCTTGAGCTTGTCGGAGTCTTTGTACAGGCGATTCATCAGGTGCAGCACGGCAACCACGTCGACGCCGTCGATGCGCTCGGCCAGCTTGCTGATTTCACCGGCGGTGCGTTCCAGGTTGCCGGCGACGGCCTTGAGGTCGCGCTTGAGTTCGGCGGAAGATTTCTTGATGCCCATGGGGGTTCCGGGTGTGGGGTGAAAAGGGGGGCAATCGCGGGTCAAGTCGGGTCGCGATAGCTTTATCAGCCGGGAAACAGAAATGGGCTGACACCACTGCGCCCATAACCCTCGCGCTCCACTTCGGCGTCCAGCGCCAGGGAAGCGAGGTCATCGGCCAGCACTTCCTGGTCGCGGTCCTTTTCCGGGTACAGCACTTTCAGGTAGCTGTGGCAGTCGTTGCAGCTCTCGGCCTTGATCGCGGCATCCTGACGCTCCAGCGACCAGTAGTCGAGGGCGCCGGTGGCTTCGCAGTTGCTGCATTTTACCCGAACCATGTGCCAGCGGCTCTCGCATAAACTGCAATGCAGGTAACGCAGGCCGGCCTGGGCGCCGTTCATGATCACGCTGGCCACCGGCGCGCTGGCGCACACCGGGCAGTGCTGGCGCTGTTCGCCCAGCGAGGCCCTGGCCGAAGCCGGCAGGGCATTGGCCAACTGGGTGAAGTACAGCGACAGCGCGCTCCAGAGGAACAGCGCCTGGCCGCTGTCGACCTGCTCGTAGCTACCGGCCAGCAAGGCGCTGGCGCGCTCTTCCAGTTGCGCTGGCGAGTAGCCGCGCAAGGCGTCGAGGGTGCTGCGCACCGCTGGCGTGGCGTCGCCGTACAGTGCCTCGATCAAGGCGCCGAGCAGTTGCTGCCAGTAAGCGTCGCGCGGGTACTCTGCGCTTGCCAGCGGCGCCCGGCCGGCGTCCAGGCGCGCCGCCAACCCGGCCGCCAGCGCTTCAGGCAGTGGCAGGGTGGCAAGCAGTTGCTGCTGAGCCTCGGCGATACCGGCACAAAACCCCAGGTAATCGCCCATGGCGTGGCCGTCGGCCAGCTGGCGCAGGCGCGCCGCGCGTTTTGAGTAACGGTCCTTGAGCGACGGCAGCAGTACCGCGACGATCTCGTTGACGCCACCGCTGGGCGTCTGCACCGGGGTCATCTGGATGCTGCTCATTTGTCGCTCCCGGCTTTACCTTGCTTGCTGTTCAGCTGGCGGTACCAGCGGTCGTGGTGGGTCTTGGCCCAGCTGCGGCTGACGTAGCCGGTGAGCATGCCGCGGATCGAACCCTTGACCCAGAATGCCAGGTAGGCATGGCCGATGATCAGCAGAATCAGGCTGATGCCGGCCAGTGCATGCACCAGCAAGCCGATGCGGATGGTCGGGATACTGAACAGCGGCGCGAAATACGGCCGCCAGATCACCACGCCACTGAGCAGCAGCAGGCTGATCAGGGCCATGATGCCCCAGAACAGGATCTTCTGCCCGGCGTTGTACTTGCCGATGTTCAGCGCCGGCTCATGCTTGCCGGCCAGCACTTGCTTGACGTTCTTGAACCACTGCAGGTCTTCGCGTTCCGGCAGGTTGTAGCGCACGAAGCGCACGAACAGAAACATCAGCAGCAAAAATACCACCACGCCGAAAAACGGGTGGAGGATGCGCGCCAGCTGCGGGGTGCCGAACACCGCGTTGAGGCCGTTGAGCGAGGGGAAGAACCACGACAGCCCCGACAGCGCCACGGCGAAGAAGCAGATCACCATGAACCAGTGGCTGGCGCGCTCGATGAAGCGCGTACGCAGGATCAGTTTGTCCTTGTTCATGCGTGGGTATCCTCTTCGATCTTCTGGTCCTGTTCATCGACTTCGTTGGGGCCGACGCCGATGTAATGGAACAGGGTGCCGGCCAGGGTGGCGAAGAACGCCGCCGCGGCCACCGGTTTCATCCAGCCTTTCCAGCCCTGGATGGCGTTGCTGATGCGCGGGTCGGTGGGCAGCTTGTGGTACAGCTGCGGCTTGTCGGCATGCTGCAGCACGTAGACCACGTGGGTGCCGCCAACGCCTTGCGGGTCGTAGATACCCGCCCCGGCAAAGCCGCGGCCCTGCAGCTCGGTGACCCGTTCGCTGGCCTGGTGCAGCATGTCTTGCTTGCTGCCGAAGTTGATTGCCCCGGTGGGGCAGGTCTTGACGCAGGCCGGCTCCTGGCCGACCGACACGCGGTCGACGCACAGCGTGCACTTGTAGGCCTTGTTGTCCTTCTTGCTGATGCGCGGCACATCGAACGGGCAGCCGGCGATGCAGTAGCCGCAGCCGATGCAGTGCTCGGACTGAAAATCGACGATGCCGTTGGCGTACTGGATGATCGCTCCCGGTTGCGGGCAGGCTTTCAGGCAGCCGGGGTCGGCGCAGTGCATGCAGCCGTCCTTGCGGATCAGCCACTCGAGCTTGCCGCTTTCATCTTCGACTTCATCAAAACGCATCAGCGTCCAGGTTTCGGCCGACAGGTCGGCCGGGTTGTCGTACACGCCAACGTTGTGGCCGACCTCGTCACGCAGGTCGTTCCACTCGTTGCAGGCCACCTGGCAGGCTTTGCAGCCGATGCAGATGCTCACGTCGATCAGCTTGGCCACTTCGGCCTGGTGATCGCGGGTGTGCGGCGCCGGGGTCAGCACGTTGGTGGCTGAGCGGCGGACGATGTCTTGGGATTGCATGGACATGGTATTCGCCCTCAGACCTTTTCAATGTTCACGAGAAACGCCTTGTACTCCGGCGTGTGGGTGTTCGACTCGCCGATGCCCGGGGTCAGGGTGTTGGCCAGGAAGCCCTTGCGCGTGCTGCCTTCGTAACCCCAGTGGCAAGGAATGCCGATGGTGTCGACATCCTGGCCATCGACGGCCAGGCGGCGGATGCGCTTGGTCACCACGGCCTTGGCCTTGATGTAGCCACGCTTGGTGCTGACCTTGACCAGGTCGCCCTGAACGATGCCCTTGTCGGCGGCGAGTTTCTCGCCGATCTCGATGAACTGCTCGGGCTGGACGATGGCGTTCAACCGCGCGTGCTTGGTCCAGTGGCGGAACAGCTCGGTGATCGAGTAGGTGGTCGCCACGTAGGGGAACTCTTCGCGCTTGCCCATGCGCTGGCGGTCGCTTTCGTACAGTCGCGCGGTCGGGCTGTAGGTCACGTTCGGGTGCAGCGGGTTGCTCGCCAGCGGGCTTTCGGTCGGCTCGTAGTGCTCGGGGAACGGCCCGTCGTTCATGGCGCCGACCGAGAACAGCCGGCCCAGGCCTTCGGGCAGCATGATGAACGGGTTGACCTTGCCACCGGGGGCGGCGGTGACGGCGAAGTCGGGCACGTCGACGCCGCTCCAGCGCACACCGTCCCAGCCGATCAGCTTGCGTTTCGGATCCCACGGCTTGCCCTGCGGGTCGGCCGAGGCGCGGTTGTAGAGGATGCGCCGGTTCTGCGGCCAGGCCCAGGCCCAGCCCGGGGTGCAACCCAGGCCGCTGTCGGCGTTGTCGCGGCGGGCCATCTGGTTGCCCTGTTCGGTCCAGGAGCCGGCGAAGATCCAGTTGAAGCACTGGGTCGTGCCGTCGTCACGCAACTGCGAAAAGTCGCTGAGCAACTGGCCCTTGCGCAAAATCAGCTTGCCTTGCTCGTCGTGCAGGTCGGCCAGGGCGCGGCCGTTGGACTCCTTGGCCACTTCCTCGGGCTTGGGGTCCAGCGGGTCGGCGTAGTCCCAGGCCATATTGAGGATCGGTGCCGGGTTGGCGCCGCCTTCCTTTTCGTACAGCTCGCGGATCTTCAGGAACAGGTGGCCGAGGATCTTGCCATCGTGCCAGGCCTCGCCCGGAGGCGCCGCGCCGGCCCAGTGCCACTGCAGCCAGCGCCCGGAGTTGACGATCGAGCCGTCTTCCTCGGCAAAGCACGAGGAGGGCAGGCGGAACACTTCGGTCTGGATCGCCGCGGTGTCGACGTCATGCTGCTCGCCGTGGTTCTGCCAGAAGCTCGAGGTCTCGGTGGCCAGCGGGTCGATGATCACCAGGAACTTGAGCTTGGCCAGCGCTGCCTGGGCCTTGTTCTTGTCGGGGAAGGCCGCCACCGGGTTGAAGCCCTGGGCGATGTAGCCGTTGACCTTGCCTTCGTACATGCGGTTGCTGAAGTTGAGCACGTCGTAGCTGTCGTCCCACTTGGGCAGCCAGTCGAAGCCCCAGTCGTTGTCTTTGGTGGCCTTGTCGCCCCAAAGGCTTTTCATCAGGCTGACGAAGAATTTCGGCGTGTGTTTGTAGTAGTTGACCTGATCCTCCAGCAGCGCCACCGGCGTCACCTGCTTGAGGTAGGTGGCCATGTCGGTCTGCTCGTCGGACGGCAGGTTCATGTAGCCGGGCAGGCGCAGCGACAGCAGGCCCAGGTCGGTGTAGCCCTGGATGTTGGAGTGGCCGCGCAGGGCGTTGACGCCACCACCGGCCATGCCGATGTTGCCCAAAAGCAGCTGGATCATGCCCGAGCCGCGGATCATCTGCGCGCCGTTGGTGTGGTGGGTCCAGCCCAGGGCGTAGAGGAAGGTCGCGGTCTTGTCCGGGGCGCTGGTTTCGCCAAGGATCGCGCAGATCTTCAGGAAGTCGTCCTTGGGCGTGCCGCAGACGTTGGTGACCATCTCCGGGGTGTAGCGGCTGACGTGGGCCTTGAGCAGGTTCCACACGCAGCGCGGGTGCTGCAGGGTCAGGTCGCGCTTGGCGTAGCCCTTGCTGTCGAGCTCGTAGGTCCAGGAGCTGCGGTCGTAGCTGCGCTTGTTGGCGTCGTAGCCGCTGAACAGGCCGTCGTCGAAGTGGTAGTCCTCGCGCACGATCAGGCTGGCGTTGGTGTAGTGGCGTACGTATTCGTGCTGGATCTTGTCGTGGCTGATCAGGTAGTTGACCACGCCCATCAGGAAGGTCACGTCGGAGCCTGCGCGGATCGGCGAGTAGATGTCGGCCACCGCGGCGCTGCGGTTGAAGCGCGGGTCGACGACGATGACCTTGGCGCCGTTGCGGATCTTCGCCTCGATCACCCACTTGAAGCCCACCGGGTGCGCCTCGGCGGGGTTGCCGCCCATGATCAGCACAACGTTGGCGTTCTTGATGTCGACCCAGTTGTTGGTCATGGCGCCACGGCCAAAGGTCGGCGCCAGGGCCGAAACCGTCGGCGCGTGGCAGACCCGCGCCTGGCTGTCGGTGCCGAGAATGCCCAGGGCACGGGTGAAGCGCTGGTCGAGCGAGCCGGTTTCGCTGCTGGCCGCCGACGAGCAGAGCATGCCGGTGCTGAGCCAGCGGTTGACCGTGGTGCCCTTGGCGTTCTTCTCGATGAAGTTGGCGTCGCGGTCGTCCTTCAGCAGCCGGGCGATGCGCTCGATGGCGTGGTCCCAGCTGATGCGCTGCCATTTGTCCGAGCCCGGTGCGCGGTATTCGGGGTAGAGCAGGCGCTGTTCGCTGTGCACATAGTCGACCAGGCCGGCGCCTTTAGGGCACAGCGAGCCACGGCTGACCGGGTGATCAGGGTCGCCTTCGATATGGAAGATCCGCGCCTTGGCGTTCTTGGCGCCGTCGCCGAGGCTGTACATGAGAATCCCGCAACCGACCGAGCAATAGGTGCAGTTGTTACGGGTTTCCTTGGCGCGCAGCAGCTTGTACTGGCGCGACTGGGTCGCCTGGGCCACGCCCGGGGCAAAGCCCAGGCTTGCACAGGTGGCGGTGGCGACGCCGGCGGTACACAGCTTGAAAAACTGTCGTCTGCCAAGTCCCATGGGTATCTCCTCGTTCTTATCGGCTGCACAAAGCTGCGGGCATAGGCATGCCCGGCAACAAGGCGTCGCAAGCGCAGTTGGCTGGGGTGTCGAAGCACGGTGTGTCGCAGGTCCCTGTCTGGCGCAGGGTTTTAAGCGGACGTATGCGCGCTAGTGTATTCCCGTACGGAATGTGGGACTAATCGACCTTGTTGATAGGTCTATCGACAGGATCTATCAAGGCCTGGGCCATGATCAACTGTTCGCCAGGCAACAGCAGTTGGACAGATACCCGCAATTCGAACAATTGTTTAAACCGTTGAAACCGCTCAAACCCAAGGATTTCAAGGGATTTTGTGGTTGGCACGGACGCTGCAACAGCTCCCTTCGAGATTGACTATACCAATAGAAACTCGCCTATTTTTTAATCAGGTGGGGAGCAAGACCTTGAATTTCGTGCCTCGGGCAACATCCGTTTTATCCAAATCTTCGACCAAAGTAGTAGGCAAGGACTGGAAGCTGGCCAGCGTCGGCGCCGCCCTGTTGAGCCTGGCGCCGCTGGCCCAGGCCGAAGACGCCACACAGACTGAAAAACGCCTGGAGACGGTTACCGTCCAGGCCGCCAAAGCCACCCCGGTAGAAGCGGCGCAGGCGCAACTGGACGAGATCCCCGGCGGTACCGGGCTGGTCCAGCAGGCGGAGGTGGAGAAGGGCCGCTCGGCCACCCTCGAAGACACCCTGGCCTATCAGCCGGGGGTGTATGCGCAGGCGGCCGGCGGCAACGATGCGATCAAGATTTCCATTCGCGGCTCGGGCGCCAACACATCGCCTGGCTACTTTCGCGAAGGCACCAAGTTTCTCTTCGACGGCCTGGCCCTGACTGGCGCCGGTGGCACGCCCTACGAGCTGCTCGACACCCAGGGCCTGAGCTACACCGAGGTACTGCGCGGTGCCAACGCCTTCGAATACGGCGCCTTGTCGCTGGGCGGGGCGATCAACTTCGTTACCAACTCCGGCCTCACTGCGCCGGGCAACCGCATCAAGGTCGAAGGCGGCAGTTTCGGCTGGCAGAAGCAGACCCTCAGCACCGGTGGCGTGGCTGGCAATGCCGACTACTTCATCAGTGTCGACAACTCCAAGCGCGACGGTTACCAGGACTTCACCTTCACCAAGGCCAAGGGCGTGGTGAGCAACTTCGGCTACCGCTTCAACCCCAAGCTGGAAACCCGCCTGTACATCCGCTACCGCGAGGAATACCACGAAAACTCCGGGGCCCTGACCCTGGCGCAACTGAAGAAGAACTCCTCGCAAACCAACCCCAGCACCCGCGCCACCCGCGGCGACTCGACCAAGGAAGGCTCAACCTGGGTCGGCAGCAAGACCACCTACACCTTCGATGACGATTCGACCCTGGTGGCCGGGCTGGTCTATCACAATTACCCGCAGATCCTTAGCAAGAAGAGCACGGTCAACCCCAACTACTGGGACTGGCGCGACATCAACTACTCGCTCAAGTACACCCGCAGCGACCAGCTGTTTGGCCTGCCGAGCACCACCACGGTCGGCTGGAGCAGCACCCAGCACATCCGCTCCGGGGTGCGCACCTACAGCGGCGACAAGGACCTGGGCCGGTTGCAGAAGCAGGTCGAGTACGACGGCTCGTTCGACCATGTGTTCTCGCTGGGCAACGACCTCGGCCTGACCGACAACCTGTACCTGTCCACGGGCCTCTCGGCCATTGAGGTCAAGCGCAATGTCGATGTCAATTTCAGCGACCGGCCCAACACCAGCGGCATCCCCAGCCACTATCGCTATCAACAATGGAAACTGGCGCCACGGCTCGGCCTGCGTTACTACCTGACCCCGGACGTGCAGGTGTTCGGCAACGTCAGCCGCTCGATCGACCCGCCCAGCTCCTGGTCCAGTTCCGGCTCGGGGGTGACCACCAACTTCGCCAAGACCCTGGTGCCGCAAAGCGCCAACACGGTTGAACTGGGGATTCGCGGGCGTTCGGAGATTTTCGACGGCAGCCTGACCCTGTACAAATCGTGGATCAAGGACGAGCTGCTCAACGTCGAAATCCTCCCGGCCACCAACACTTCGGCCGCCGTGGTCTCGACCTCCAACGCCAGCCCGACCATCCACCAGGGCATCGAGGCGGGGCTGACCACCAAGCTCTGGCAACGCGATAACGGCGATGTGCTGAGCTGGCGCCAGGCCTACACCCTCAACGACTTCCACTACCGCAACGACCCGCTGTTCAGCAAGAACGAGCTGCCGGGCCTGCCCAAGCACATCTACCAGGGCGAGCTGTTCTACCAGTACGCCAACGGCTTTTACGCCGGGGTCAACGTGCGCTCGGCATCGAGCACGGCGGTGGACTACGCCAACAGCTTCTACGCGCCGTCCTACACCCTGTGGGGCGCACGCCTGGGCTATGACGCGCCGAACAAGACCTGGCAGGTGTACCTGGACCTGAAGAACCTCACCGACAAGGACTACGTCACCGCCCTGGTGCCCAGCTACGACGCCAAGGGCCAGGACACCGCTTCGCTGTACCCGGGTGACGGCTTCGGCGCCTACACCGGGATTGCCTACAACTTTTGAGCCAGGGGCGGGTGCCGTTCGTGCGGCACCTGCAGGAGAACCGCATGAGAGTAATCGCAAGGCTGGGCGCGCCCGCCGTGCTTGGCGCGCTGCTGGCCCTGGGCGCCTGCAAGCCGGTGGAGCAATCGCCGGAGCAGGGCAGCAGCGGCATCGACGGCACGCTGCACAACGGCACCCTCAGCTATGGCGCGCAGGACTATTACGAGGCCGCCCCGGGCAAGCCCGGTGGCACCCTGCGGGTGTCGACGGCCTCCGACACCACGACGCTGGACGTGCATTCGATTTCCCACGGCAATGTGCAGTGGCTGGGGCGTATTCTGTTCGACTGCCTGCTGTACCAGGACGAGCAGGGCAATATCTCGCCGTGGCTGGCCAAGTCCTGGGAGATCTCCGACGACGGCAAGACCTACACCTTTCACCTGCGCGACGACGTGACCTTCAGCGATGGCGAGAAATTCAACGCCCGTGCCGTGCAGGTCAACCTTGAACACATGCGCGACCCGGCGACCAAATCGCCGCTGGCCGCTGCCTACATCGCCCCATATGTCGACGGGCGCATCGTCGATGAGTACACCTTCGAAGCGCACTTGCGCGAGCCGTATTCGCCGTTCCTCGATGTGCTGGCGCAGTCGTGGCTGAGCATGATCTCGCCCCGGCAGATCCTCGAAGCGCCGAAGACCATCGCCGAGCACCCGATCGGCTCCGGGCCCTTCGTGCTGGAAAGCTATACCCGCGACCAGGGCGCCAACTTCGTCAAGCGCAAGGGCTACAACTGGGCGCCCGCAGTCACCCGCCACCAGGGCGAGGCCTACCTCGACCGCCTGGAGCTGAGCATCGTCCCCGAGCCGATGATCCGCTTCAGTACCCTGGAAGCCGGCCAGTCGGACTTCACCGTCGACGCCCCGACCCAGAACGCCCGGGCTATCCGTGACAACCCGGACTTGCAGATGCGCAGCCGCATTCGCAAGGCCAACCCGTTTCGCAGCCTGACCTTCAACGTCGAGCGCTTTCCCTTCGACGACGTGCAGGTGCGCCGCGCCGTGGCCAAGGCCATCGACCGCGACGGCCTGGCCTGGATCACCGGTTTTGGCGAGTACCTGGCCAAGGGTGATTTTCTTGCCGCCAACACCCGCTACTACGACCCGGCATTCAAGGATGTACTGGCCTATGACGTCGCCGAGGCCAACCGCATTCTCGACCAGGCCGGCTGGAGTGAGCGCGACGCCGAGGGTTACCGGGTCAAGAACGGCCAGCGCCTGGCCGCGCACCTGCTGACCTACGAAACCGCGGCCTACCCGAGCAGCATCGCCGTGGCCATCCAGGCCGACCTGAAGAAGATCGGCCTCAAGATCGACATCGACCTGCTGCCCCTGGCCCAGGTCACCCAGCGCCGTTACGCCAGTGATTTTCAGCTGATCGGCGGCGGCTACTGGCACACCAACACCCCCGATGGCCTGTACATCCTCTATCACAGCCAGGCAATCAGCACCGCCAAGCTGATCGGCCAGAACGCCGGGCGCTTTCGCGATGCCGAGCTCGACCGGGTACTCAGCGCGGCCCGGCGGACTACCGACCCGGTTGCGCTGAACGACCTCTATCGCATCGCCCAGCAGCGCCTGGCGCAGACCATCCCGGCGGTGCCGGTGTTCGAGAGCCATGTGCTGCTGGCCTACCGCAAGCAGGTCAAGGGGCTGATTTTCGACACTTCGCACAACACCCCGTTTTTCACCAGTGTCTGGCTCGACCCGGAGGGCAAATGACTAGCTTGCAACGATTGGCCTGGCGCCTGCTGGCCGGCATCGGCGTGCTCTGGGGCGCGGCGACCCTGACCTTCCTGGCCATCAACCTCAGCGCCGGCGACCCGGCCCTGGCGATTCTCGGCGGCCCCGACGCCATGCCCAGCGCCGAGCTGATCGCCCAAGTGCGCGCCGAATACGGCCTCGACCAGCCGTTGTGGGTGCAGTACGGCCAGTACCTGGCGCGCCTGGCCCAGGGCGATCTGGGCGAGTCATACCGTTTGCGCATCCCGGTACTGCAGGTAATCGGCAGCCAGCTGGGCGCCACCGTGCAGCTGTCGCTGGCCGCCGCCTTGCTGTCGATTGTGCTGGCGGTGAGCTGCGCGGTGCTCACCGCCAACCGGCCGCGCTGGGTGCGCTCGCTGGTGTCCGGCACTGAACTGGTGCTGTCGTCGGCGCCGTCGTTCGTGATCGGCATCGTGCTGTTGCTGGTGTTTTCGTTCGGCTGGCACCTGCTGCCGCCATCCGGTTCCAACAGCTGGCAGGCGCTGATGCTGCCGAGCCTGGCCCTGGCCCTGCCGATTGCCGCGGTGCTGACCCAGGTACTGCGCCAGGAGCTGGAAGACATCCTCGAACAGCCGTTTATCGCCATGGCCCGCGCCCGCGGCATGTCCGAGACCGGCGTGCGCCTCAAGCATGCCTTGCGCCATGCCCTGGTGCCGCTGGTGACGTTGTCGGGCTTTGTTTTCGCCAGCTTGCTGGGCGGTGCGGTAATCATCGAAATGCTCTTCGCCCGCCAGGGCATCGGCCGCTTGATGCTCGACGCCGCCGTGACCAAGGACATGCCCTTGCTGCTGGGCATCACCCTGTTGGCGGCGGCGATTTATGTGCTCGTCAACTTTCTCGTCGACCTGATCAACCACTGGGTCGACCCCCGTAGCAAAAGCCTATGAACCCGAATCTCAAGGACCAGCCATGAGTGCCCATGAACTGCCAACAGCCCTGGCTGCGAACCCCGCAGGCCAGGACTACGTAAACCTGCAGGCGCGCTTTGCCCCGGTGTTTGCCCGCATTGCCGAAGGTGCGGTCGAGCGCGAGCAGCAGCGCACCCTGGCCCATGAGCCGGTGGCCTGGCTGCGCGAAGCCGGCTTTGGCGCCCTGCGCGTGCCCCAGGCATTGAACGGCGCCCAGGTCAGCCTGCCGGTGCTGTTTCGCCTGCTGATCGACCTGGCCGAAGCCGACTCCAACCTGCCGCAAATCTTTCGCGCCCACTTCGGTTTTGTCGAAGGCCGGTTGTCCAGTGGCGATGCCGCTTCGCAACAGCACTGGCTGGCCAAGGTGGCGGCGGGGCAGTTGTGGGGCGCGGCCATGGCCGAACGCACCGACACCACCGGCAATTCGGTGCGCCTGCGCGCCGCCGACCCGCAGGTGCCCGAGGCCGGCTGGCTGCTGCACGGCGAGAAGTACTACTGCACCGGCGCCATCTATGCCGACTGGGTGGCGGCGGTGGCCATGCTCGACGAGGATTTTGTCAGCGTGGTGGTGCCGACCACGGCGTCAGGGGTCAGCCTGGAAGATGACTGGGACGGTTTCGGCCAGCGCCTGAGCGGCAGCGGCACTACCCGTTTTGCCAATGTCGCGGTGCCGCCGCAGCAGGTGCTGCGGCGCTTCAAGCCCGGCGAGCTGCGCGCCGAATCCTACCTGTCGGCCTTCTACCAGCTGTACCACCTGGCGACCCTGGCCGGTATCGCCCGCGCTGCGCAGCGCGATGCCGTGGCCTTCGTCCAGGGCCGCACCCGCGCCTTTGGCGTGCCGGGCCAGTCCAGCCCCAAGGACGACCCGCTGGTGCAGCGGGTGATCGGTCGTCTGTCGAGCCTGGCCTATGCCGCCCAGGCCCTGGTGCTGGATGTCGCCCAAGTGCTGCAGACCGTGCATGAAGCCGAGCTCGACGGTTCGATTGGCGAGGAGCACTACGTCGAGGCCGACATTCGCACCTACCAGGCCCAGCAGATTGTTCTCGAGCAGGTGCTCGAAGCCACCACCTTGCTGTTTGAAGTCGGCGGCGCCTCGGCCACCAGCCAGGCCCGGCGCCTCGATCGGCATTGGCGCAATGCCCGCACCCTGGCCTCGCACAACCCGGCGATCTACCGCGAGCGGGCGCTGGGCAATTACTACCTCAACGGCATCAGCCCTGGTGCCGCCTGGCGCCAGTTGCACGCCCAGGATAACGCCGCCCGCGATGAAGCCAGCGCGGTCTGACCCCACTCAAGGAGTTGCCATGAGCCAGCCTGCAAAACACATGAGCATCGGCATGAACATCCTCGGTTTCGGCGCCCACTCCGGTGCCTGGCGCCAGGCCGAGGTGCCGGCCAATGCCTATCTCGATCACCAGTACTACAGCAACATCGCGCGCATTGCCGAACGCGGCAAGCTCGATGCGATCTTTCTCGCCGACGGCCCGGCGCTGATCGGCGATGTTGGCCAGCATCCGGCCGGGCGCCTGGAACCTACCGTGCTGCTCACCGCCGTGGCCCTGGCTACCCGCCATATCGGCGTGATCGCCACCGCTTCGAGCAGCTATAACGACCCGTATAACCTGGCCCGGCGCTTCAGTTCGCTGGACCATATCAGCGGCGGCCGCGCGGCCTGGAACGTGGTCACCAATGCCGGTGATGCCGCCGCGCAGAACTTCGGCCTGGCCGGTGCGCCGCGACACGTCGACCGTTATGCCCGGGCCGATGAGTTCATCGATGTCACCCTTAAATTGTGGGACAGCTGGGAAGATGACGCGGTGATCGGCGATGCCCGCCGTGGGCGTTTTGCCGACCCGGCCAAGGTGCATGCCATCGACTTTGTCGGCGAGCACTTCTCGGTCAAGGGCCCGCTCAACCTGCCGCGCTCGCCCCAGGGCCGGCCGGTGCTGGTGCAGGCTGGGTCTTCCGAAGGCGGCAAGGCCCTCGGCTCGCGCTATGCCGATGCGATCTTCACCACCCAGACCACCCTGGTCGACGGCCAGGCGTTCTATCAGGAAATGAAACAGCGCACCCGCCAGTGGGGGCGCAACCCCGAGCACCTGAAAATCATGCCGGGGTTGTCAACGGTAATCGGCAGCAGCGAGGCCGAGGCCCAGGCGCGTTTCGACGAGCTCAACGCCTGGTACGGCGAAGAAGGGCTGATCAACCAGGTGGCGGCGCGGGTGGGCCTGGCGGTCAGCGAGCTGCAGCTGGATGCGCCGTTGCCCTGGGAGCGGATTGGCCCGGTGGCGGATTTCGAGCGCGGCTCCCACGGTTTTCTCGAAGCTCAGTTGAACCTGGCGCGGCGCGAGAACCTGACCATCCGCGAACTGTCGCGGCGCATCCTGGTCGGCCACCGGCTGATCGTCGGCACCCCGGAACAGGTCGCCGACAGCCTTGAGCACTGGTTCCGTGCCGGCGCTGCCGATGGCTTCAACATCATGCCGGACATGTTCCCCTCCGGTGTCGAGGTATTCGTCGACCAGGTGGTGCCGCTGCTGCAACAGCGCGGGGTGTTCCGCCGTGAATACCAGGGCAGCACCTTGCGCGAGCACCTCGGCCTGCCGTACCCGGCCAGCCAGTACCAGCGCGCCGCCGAAGCGGTTTGAGCTTTTTACTTTCGATACGGAGCGAGCATGATCAAACGTAGATTGGGCCACAGCGACATTCAGGTCAGCGTGCTGGGGCTGGGCAGCATGACCTGGGGCCACCAGAACAGCGAAAGCGATGCCCACCGCCAGCTCGACGCGGCGCTGGCCGCTGGTATCAACCTGATCGATACCGCCGAGATGTACCCAACGCCGACCCATGGCGAAACCTGGGGCAGCACCGAGCGCTTCATCGGCAGCTGGCTGGCGAACAGCGGGCGGCGTGCCGAGGTGGTGCTGGCCAGCAAGATCATCGGCCCGGCACGCCAGCCGGGGGCCGGCGCGCATATCCGTGAGGGGCTTACACGCCACGACCGGGCCAATATCGTCGCCGCCCTGGACGGCAGCCTCAAGCGCCTGCAAACCGATTACCTGGACCTCTACCAACTGCACTGGCCGGACCGCACCACCAATATTTTTGGCCAGCGCGAATACCCCTATGTCGAGGATGACCGCGAAACCGTGAGCATCGCCGAGACCTTGCAGGTGCTGGCCGATCAGGTCGCCGCCGGCAAGATCCGCCATATCGGCGTGTCCAACGAAACCCCGTGGGGCGTGGCCGAGTTTTTGCGCCAGGCGCGTGAGCAGAACCTGCCGCGCATCGTCAGCATCCAGAACCCCTATAGCCTGCTCAACCGCCTGTACGAGGGCGGCCTGTCGGAGTTCAGCCAGCGCGACAACATCGGCTTGCTGGCCTATTCGCCGCTGGCCTTCGGCGCCCTGACCGGCAAGTACCTTAATGGTGCCTTGCCACAGGGCTCGCGGCTGTCGTCGGTGTACCGCACCTTCAACCGCTACGACAGCCCCGGCGCCCATCAGGCTATAGCTGCCTATGTGGCGCTGGCGCAGGAGCTTTCGATCAGCCCGGCGCAACTGGCCCTGGCCTATGTGCTCAACAAGCCGTTTGTCAGCAGCGCACTGACCGGGCAGACCAGCCTGGCGCAACTGGCCGACAACCTCGGCGCATTGCAGGTGAAGCTGGGTAGCGAAGCCTTGGCGCGCATCGAGCAGATCCACCGGCAGATCCCTAACCCGGCTCCCTAACGTTCAGTTCATGGAGGTGCCCGATGGCGCCGATCAATTCAACGGCAGCGGTGCTGCCGGTCAGCGGCCTGATCCCGGCCCCGGCGCGTTTTGCCAGGCGCCGGCCACTGGCGGTGCGCCCGGGGCTGGTGCTGGCGGCGCTGTTCGTCGTCTTTTTGCTGCTGGCGGCGCTGCAGCCAGGCTGGCTGGTGGCCGCCGACCCGCTTGATGCCAACGCCCGCCAGGCGTTCCAGCCACCGGCTAGCCTGCACTGGCTGGGCACTGACGAGAACGGCCGCGACATCCTCGCGCGGTTGGTCTACGCGGTGCGCCCATCGCTGATACTGGGCCTGAGTGCCACGGCGTTGGGATTGCTGCTGGGCACCGTGCTCGGGCTGCTGGCCGGCCTCGGCCCACGGCTGGTCGACGGTGCGGTGATGCGCCTGGTCGATGTGCTGCTGGCCTTTCCCGACCTGTTGCTGGCGCTGGTGATCATCACCTTTTTTGGCCAAGGCGCGCTCAACACCATCATCGCCGTGGGCATCGCCAGCGTGCCGCGCTATGCGCGCCTGGTGCGCGCGCAAACCCTGGTGGTGCGCAATGCCGGCTACGTCGAGGCGGCCACGACCCTGGGCCTGCCACGACGCCAGGTGATCTGGCGGCACGTGCTGCCCAATGCGATCAAACCGATTTTGATTCTCGCCACCATCGGCATCGGCAGCACCATCGTTGCCGGCGCTGCCCTGAGCTTTCTTGGCTTTGGCGCGCCACCGCCGCAGCCGGAGTGGGGCGGCATGCTCGCCATCGGCCGCAACTACCTGGCCAACGCCTGGTGGCTGGTGGCCTGGCCGGCCCTGGCCATCACCCTCACCGTGGTTTCGATCACCGCCATCGGCCGCGAACTGCTGCGCCGCAACGAAGGTAAACGCCTATGAACGCTGTTCTTCAACACCCCGCGCCGCTGATCGAGGTCAGCGACTTGCAGGTGCGCTTCGGCCAGGGCGTGCCGGTGCTCAAGGGCATCAGCTTCACCGTGCAGCAGGGCGAATGCCTGGCGCTGGTGGGCGAATCCGGCTCGGGCAAGAGCGTCACTTCGCGCACCCTGGCCGGGCTCACCGGTGCCCATGCGCAGTTGCAGGCCAGCCGCCTGGCCTTTGCCGGGCAGGACCTGCGCCAGTTCGACGAGCGCGCCTGGCGCCGGGTGCGCGGCGCACAAATCGGCTTTGTCATGCAAGACGCCCTGGGCTCGCTCGACCCCCTGCGCCCGGTCGGCAAGGAGATTGCCGAGCCGCTGCAACTGCACAGCGCACTGAACCGCGAGCAGCGTCAGGCGCGGGTGCTGGAACTGCTGCGCGCGGTCGGCGTGCCGGAACCTGAGCTGCGCGCCCGCCAGTACCCCTGGCAGCTCTCCGGCGGCTTGCGCCAACGGGCGCTGATCGCCTCGGCGATTGCCTGCAACCCGCGCCTGCTGATTGCCGACGAGCCGACCACGGCGCTGGATGCCACGGTGCAGGCCCAGGTCTTGAGCCTGCTCGAATCCCTGCGCGGCGACAGCACGGCGATGCTGATTGTCAGCCACGACCTGGCGGTGGTCTCGCGCCTGGCCAACCGCGTGGCAGTGATGCACAACGGCGTGATCGTCGAGCAGGGCAGTGTCGAGGCGGTGCTGCAAGACCCGCAGCACCCCTACACCCAGTACCTGCTCAAGGCCGGTGCCGCCGTGCATTTTCGCCGACCGCAGGCAGCAAAACTTGCGGCCGTGGCGCCGCCGGTGGTGGAAACCAGCGCGCCGCTGTTGCAGGTGCAGCAACTGAGCAAGGCCTTCAAGGGCCCGGACGGCGCCTTGCGCACCGTGGTCGACAAGGTTTCGCTGCAGCTGCACAAGGGCCGCACCTTAGGCATTGTCGGCGAGTCGGGCTCGGGCAAGACCACCCTGACCCGGATGATCCTCGGCCTGGAAACCCCCGACAGCGGCGCGATCCAGATCAAGGGCCGGCCCTGGCTGCAACTCGATGACCAGGAGAAACGCGCGCTTCGCCGCAGCATCCAGGTGGTGTTCCAGGACCCGCTGAGCTCCTTCGACCCGCGCTACACCGTGCAGCGGGTGTTGTACGAGGCGCTGCAAGTAGCCGGGCACATGCGCGCGCAGTGGCGCCCGCAGGCCGTCGAGTTGCTCACCCTGGTGCGCCTTGACGAAAGCCTGCTGGAGCGGCGCCCGATCGAGCTGTCGGGCGGCCAGCGGCAACGCATCGCCATTGCCCGCGCCCTGGCCGCGCAGCCGCAGATCCTGGTGTGCGACGAGCCGGTGTCGGCGCTGGATGTGTCGGTACAGGCGCAGATCCTCGAACTGCTCGACGACCTAAAACAGCGCCTGGGCCTGGCCTGCCTGTTCATCTCCCACGACCTGGGGGTGATCAACCACGTCAGCGACCAGGTGCTGGTGATGAAAGACGGCGTGGCGGTGGAAAGCGGCGCCGTGCGCGATGTTTTCGACCGTCCGCAACACCCCTATACCCTTGCCTTGCTTGACGCCATTCCACACTTGGAAAGCGGTCGCAAGGTCAGTTTCGAATTTCTCCGCCTGGCGATCTGATCGCCTGATCTGCACAAGGAAAGTCCATGCCTGGTTTATCTGCAGTACCGCATTTTGATCGTCGTAACCTCGACGACCTCAAAGGCAACACCGAAAACCTGCTACCGCTGATTGCCGCCGGCGCCGCGCAACGTGAACGCGAGCGCCAGCTGCCCTATGAAGCGGTGCGCCAGATTGCCCAGGCCGGGCTCTACACCTGCCGCATTCCCGAGCAATACGGCGGCCCGGGTGGCAGCGTCAGCGATGTGATCGGCCTGCTGCTGCGCATCGCCTCGGTGGACTCCAACGTCGCCCAGGTGCTGCGCCCGGGCTTCGGTTTTATCGAAGGCTTGTTGTCGTCAACCGCCGACGGCGCCGAGGCCGAGCGCCAGCGCTGGTTCGCCCGCTACCTGCAAGGCGCGGTGCTGGGCAATGCCGGCTGGGAAGTGGGCGGCGCCAATGGCGCGATCAGTGCGCGCATCGTGCGTGACGGCGAGCATTACCGCGCCAGCGGCAGCAAGTACTACAGCACCGGCTCCCTGTACGCCGACTGGGTCAGCGCCGTGGCTCTGGATGAAAACGATCAGCCGGTGTCGTTCGTGCTGCCGCGCGAGCGCCAGGGCCTGGAGTTGCTCGACGATTTCGACGCCATGGGCCAGCGCCTGACTGCCAGCGGCACCACGCGCCTGAATGATGTCGTGGTGTACGCCGACGAGATCCGCACGCGGACCGTGGAGGAGGGCAAGCGCACCATCGTCACGCCGTTCCTGCAGTTGTTTCTGGCCACGGTGCAGGCCGGCATCGCCCGCAATGCGCTGGACGACGCCAGCCGCTTTGCCCGCGAGCATGCGCGGCCGATCAAGCACAGCAGCGCCGCGCGTTCGGTGGATGACCCTTACGTGCAGCTCAGCGTCGGCGAGATCGCCGCCCGTGCCTTTAGCGCCGAAGCCGTGGTGTTGCGCGCGGCGGCGTCGATCGACCGCGCCTGGGCCAGCGGGCTTGATCCACATCAGGTTGACCAGGCCGCCATCGACGTCGCCCAGGCCCAGTACATTGCCGCCGAGTCCGCGCTCAAGGCTGCCGAGTTGCTGTTCGACGTCGGCGGCGCCTCGACCACCGGCCGCAGCCACAATCTCGACCGCCACTGGCGCAACGCACGCACGGTCGCCAACCACAACCCGCGGCACTGGAAGGCCGCAGCGGTGGGTGCCTGGCAACTGACCGGCACGCCGCCGCCGACGTCGGGCTTGTTCTGAGGTGGGCAGTTTGCAGGCGCCGCTGTTGACCCACAGTACCGGGCAATCACGGCGGGTACCGATGATCATCGGCTGTGCGTTGCTGATGGAGCTGATCGACTCCACCGTGGTCATGACCGCATTGCCACAGATGGCCAGCGAGTTCGGCGCGCCGAGTGTGCGCATGAACCTGGTGGTGTCGCTGTACATGCTCGCCGCGGCCCTGGCAGTGCCGGTCAGCGGCTGGGCGGCGGACCGCTACGGGCCGCGGCGGGTGTTCGTGCTGGCGATAGTGTTGTTCACCCTGTCGTCGCTGGCTTGCGCCCTGGCCGGGTCGTTGCTGCAACTGTGCCTGGCGCGCCTGTGCCAGGGCGCGGCGGGGGCGATGATGGTGCCGGTGGGCTTGATGATCCTGCTGCGCTGGTCGCCGCGCGAGCAACTGCTGCGCAACATGTCCTACCTGACCATCCCGCCACTGGTGGGGCCGATGCTCGGGCCGCCGCTGGGCGGTCTGCTGGTGACGCTGCTGTCGTGGCAATGGATTTTTCTGGTCAACCTGCCCATCGGCGTGCTCGGGGTGTACCTGGTGCTGCGGCATATTCCCGATTACCCCGGCGACAGCCAGCAACGCCTGGACCTGCACGGCTTGCTGCTGGCCAGTGTGGCCCTGGCGTCACTGGTGTTCGGCTTCGAGGCGCTCGGCCATGGTTTGCTGGCGCGGCGCTGGGTGCTGCTGTTGCTGCTGATCGGGCTAATAACAGCGCTGCTCTATGTGCGCCATGCCCGGCGTTGCGCCCAGCCGCTGCTGGACTTTTCGCCTTTGCGCGTAGGCAGTTTTGCCGTGAGTTTCTGGGGCGGCAACCTGTTTCGCCTGGGCACGGCGGCGCAGCCGTTCTTGATGGTGTTGTTGTTCCAACTGTGCTTTGGTTTAAGCCCTTTGCATGCCGGCTTGCTGACATTCACCGGGGGTGTCGGTGCCTTTGTGGTCAAGCTGCTGGCGGTGCGCATCGTGCGCCGCTTTGGCTTTCGCCGCACCTTGAGCATCAATGCGTTGTTCACCGGTTTGAGCCTGGGCGCCTGCGCCAGTTTCAACCTCGACACGCCGTACTGGCTGGTGGTGTTGATCCTGTTCGCCAGCGGCCTGATCCGCTCCTTGCAGTTCAGCGCCATGGGTGGCCTGACCTATGCCGACGTGCCCGCCGAACTGCACAGCCGCGCCAGCAGCCTGTCGGCGGCGACGGTGCAGTTGACCATGAGCTTGTCGGTGGGGGTGGCTGCTTCACTGCTCAGTGTGTTGATGAGCGTGAAAGGTGAGCAGCAAGTGGCGGTGGCGGATATCGCCCTGGTGATTGGCGTCGGGGCGCTGCTGTGCATGGCTTCGGCGCTGGTGTTTCGCACGCTGGCGGCGGATGCGGGGAGTGAGATCTACCGCTGAGCTTTTCTCGACTGGACTGCGACCGCTGCGCGCTCGATCGCGGGTCGAGCCCGCTCCCACAGGATGGGTGCAGGGCCTGTGATAAGGCCATTAGATCGACAAATTCAGCACCCGCTCGCCCTGGGTACTGCCCCCGGGCTGCCGGCGATTCACCGCCAGCTCGCCCATCTTGATCAGCCGGGTGCGGGTGACGTTGCGGCTCAGGCCGAGCAAGTTGGCGGTGTGCACCTGGTTGTAATGACTGAAGCGGTAGGCCGCGCGCAACAGTGCGTCCTCGACCTTCTCGTGCAAGGCGCCGCCAGGTTGTTCGAAGAGTTTCTGGAAAGCCCGCGCCAGCAAGCCTTCCGCCGAATCATCGCTGCCGGGGCTGTCGTCGGCGCGTTCGATGCGCATGTTCGACAGGCGCAGGTCCTCCTGGCGGATCACGCCGTCACGGCAGATCAGCAAGGTGTGATGGATGACGTTTTCCAGCTCGCGGATGTTGCCCGGCCAGCCGTAGCTGCGCAGCTTGGCTTCGGCCTCGCTGCTGAGGCTGACCTGGCCATAGCCCAGGCGCTGGCTGTAGGCCTGGATGAAGTGGCGGGTCAGCGGCAGGATGTCGCCCGGGCGTTCACGCAGTGGCACAAGTTCCAGGCTGACGACGTCGAGGCGGTAGTACAGGTCTTCGCGAAAGTGCCCGGCGTTGATGGCTTTTTCCAGCTGCACGTTGGTAGCGGCCAGTACCCGCACATCGATGGCAATGCTCTTGCGCGAGCCCAGGCGTACCACTTCGCGCTCCTGCAGCACGCGCAACAGCTTGACCTGGATCGGCATCGGCAGGTCGCCGATCTCGTCGAGGAACAAGGTGCCGCCGTTGGCTTCTTCGAACCAGCCGGCCTTGGCACTGAGGGCGCCGGTGAACGCGCCTTTTTCGTGGCCGAACAATTCGGCCTCGACCAGCGATTCGGAAAACGCTCCGCAGTTGACTGCCACGAACGGCTTGTCACGCCGGCCGCTGAGGTTGTGGATGTGCCGGGCGACCAGCTCTTTGCCGGTGCCGGTCTCGCCGATGATCAGCACGCTGGCTTCACTCGGCGCGACCCGCTGCAAGTGCGCCAGCAAGGCCCGTGACTTGGGGTCTTCGAACACCTGCGCGGTGGCGCGGATCGAGGTGGCCAGGGCCGGGGAGGGCGGTAGGGTCAACAATTGCATGGCGGTCACACTATGAGTAGAAGGTCGGAGTCGGCAATTGCCCGCGCAGGGCCCATTCACCGAGTTCGTGCAGCTTGTAGTCGAGCGGGTCGTGCAGGCTCTGGGTGCGCAGGTTGCGCCAGTGCCGGTCGAGGCCCACCGAGGCCTGGGTGGCGCGGGCGCCGGTGACTTCAAACACCTTGCTGCAAATCTCCAGGCCATCGCGGCTGGCGGCGACCTTGGCGGTAGCGATGCTCACCGCCAGGCGCCCGCGTTGTTCGGCGCTCAGCGCCGCGCCTTTGGCCCAGGCCTGGTCCAGCTCCTGGGCGGCCTGGTCAACCAGCAGCCGCGCACCCTGCAGGCGCACCCAGAAGTCGCCGAAATGCTTGAGTACATACGGGTCGGCGCTGCTCTGTTCGGCGAGCGATTTGAACCATGGCCGCGACTCGCGCAGGGCATAATCCCGGGCCTCTTCGAAAGCGCCCTCGGCGATGCCGAGGAAGATATTGGCGAAATGCAGCTGGGCAATCAGCGGCCGCAGGCAGGCGAACGGCGTGCTCAAGGGACCGGGGTCGAGCAGCAGGTCGCTTTCTTCCACCCGTACCCGTTCGAAGCTGGCGCTGCCGCTGTCGGTCTGGCGCTGGCCCATGTTGTGCCAGTCGTTGTGCAGGGTGATGCCGGTGCGCCCGCTGGGGATCGCCGCAATCAGCAGCTTGCCGCCGGCGCTCTCGTCCACCGCCGAGGCGATGAGCATCTCTGAATCGCTGGCGCCGGAGCAGAAGCTTTTTTTACCGGAGAACTCGCGAAAGCTGCCACGGTCCTTGACCACCGTGCGGGTGTCCAGCGGGTTGAGGGCATTGCCCCAGAACCAGCTCTTGCGCGCGGTCAGTTCGAACCATGGCTGCCACTGCGCGGGCGTGGCAAACAGGCGCACGGTGGCGAGCATCAGGTGATGAAAACCAAACACGTGGGCCAGGGAACTGTCGACCCGGGCGAATTCACGAACCACCTCGAAGGTTTGCCTCCAGCTGGCGCCCAGCCCACCGAACTCGCGAGGGATGCTCAAGGCCAGCAGGCCGCTGCTGCGGATGGCATCGCGTTCAACCTTGGGCGTGCCGCCCTGGCGGTCGCGCTCGACGGCGTTGCGGGCGAACTCGCTGGCCAGTTCCCGGGCGATGTGCAAAGGGGTCGATGGAGTGCGGTGCAAAGGTGGCGCTCACTTGCTCGATGAGGATTGGCACCGATGCTAAAGGATCTAAAAAACTGAAAATAAATAACTTGTAGGTCTTTCGATATGTCGATTTGTATATTTCGTTTTGTTCTATATTCGTAAGTATTTATTCTTTTTAATTTTATTCGCTCGAGCGCAATCTGCACCTCAAGCACTGCGCGGCAGTGCACCCCAGGACGAGGAAGCAGCACATGACCATCAAGGCGATCAACGTACGCAATCAGTTCAAAGGCACGGTCAAGGAGATCATCGAAGGCCCGGTGGTATCGGAAATCGACGTACAGACCTCCGCCGGCATCGTCACCTCGGTGATCACCACCCGCTCGGTGCACGAGCTGGAGCTGCGGGTCGGCAGCGAAGTGATTGCCTTCGTCAAATCCACCGAGGTGTCGATCGCCAAGCTATGAAGGGCAGGAACAAAAACAGGCCGAGCCCCGGTGATGGGGCTCGGCCTTTTTGTTTCAGGACTGGCTGGTTTGCGGCAGGATCATCTGCGCCGGGGCATCGGCAGCCTTGCGCCGCGCCACCAGGTAATACAGCACACTCGGTACGATCAGGCCGATGATCCACGACAGGTCAACGCCGCCCAGGTGGGCAACCATCGGGCCGGTGTAGAGCTTGGTGGAAATGAACGGCATCTGCACCAGCACGCCGATGGTGTAGACGATGATGCCAGGCAGGTTCCAGCGCCCGTAGCGGCCGTTGGGGTCTGCCAGCGCCGGCACGTCGTAGCGCTCCTTGGTGATGAAGTAGTAGTCCACCAGGTTGACCGCGCTCCAGGGCACGAAGAAGGTCAGCAGGAACAGGATGAACGACTTGAACGCGGCCAGGAACGAATGCTGGCCGAGCAGGGCGATCAACGTCGAAGCGCCAACGATGGCGAGGACGAAGAACAGCCGCTGACGGCGGGTGACTTCGATGTGCCCGCGAAAGCCACTGATGATGGTGGCGATGCACATGAAGCTGCCGTAGGAGTTGAGGGTCGAGATGGTCACCTTACCGAAGGCGATGCTGAAGTACAGCAGCGCGGCGGTGGCGCCGGTACCGCCCAGGCCGACGATGTAGGCCACTTCACGGCCGGAGAACTGGCCGTTGGCAATCGCCGCGGCAAACACCCCGAGGACCATCGACGCCTGGGCGCCGACCACCGAGCCCAGGCCTGCGGCGAGGAAGGTCTTGAACGATGAGGTGTTGCTCGGCAGGTAGCGCGAATAATCCGCGACATAAGGGCCGAACGAGATCTGCCAGGACGCCGACAGCGACACCGCGAGCAGGAACGAGGCCCAGGTGAAGTGGCGGTTCTCCAGCAACTGGCCGATGTCGCTGATGACCATGATGCGGCTGAACAGGTAGACGAAGGCGATGATTCCCAGCACGCTGGCCACCCGGCCGATCCAGTGGATCATGCGGTAGCCGAACACCGTGGCAAGGACGATGACCCCGGCGAAAATCAGAATGCCGGCGCTGTCGCTGACGCTCAGCAACTGGCCGATGGCCTGGCCCGAGAGCACCGTGCCGGTGGCGGTGAAGCCCAGGTACATCAGGCACACCAGGGCAATCGGGATGGCCGCGCCGTACACCCCGAACTGCACGCGGCTGGAGATCATCTGCGGCAGGCCGAGTTTCGGCCCTTGGGCGGCGTGCAGGGCCATGACCGCGCCGCCGACCAGTTGCCCGAGCAGCAGGCCGATCAGCGACCAGAACACATCGCCACCGAGCACCACGGCCAGGGCCCCGGTGACGATTGCGGTGATTTGCAGGTTGGCACCCAGCCACAGGGTGAACTGGCTGTAGAGGCGTCCGTGTCGTTCGTTTTCCGGGATGTAGTCGATCGAGCGCCGCTCGATCAGGGGCTTGCTGCGCGAGGCATTGGCCTGGGTCATTGCTCGGGATCTCCGCCTATTGTTGTGTTGTCGCGGTCGGGTCGCCAGCCGAACGCAGGCGGGCGACTGAAACAGATATGAGCATGTATATACAAATACAGTCAAGTGGAGGTGTCGGCTTTGCGGCGTCCATCCGTCGCGATGGATGCTGCGATGATTTCGTGCATAAGGTTATGCTGTTGCGAAATATTACAAAGCCGTTGAGGGAAGCATGCCGTTAAAGGATTTACTGCTGGCGCTGGTGGTGATTGTCGCCTGGGGCGTCAATTTCGTGGTGATCAAGGTCGGCCTCGATGGCTTGCCGCCGATGTTGCTGGGCGCCTTGCGCTTTGCCCTGGTGGCGTTTCCGGCGGTGCTGCTGGTCAAGCGCCCGCAGTTGCCCTGGCGCTGGCTGATTGCCTACGGCGCGACCATCTCCCTGGGCCAGTTCGCCTTTCTCTTTGAGGCCATGGGCAATGGCATGCCGCCGGGGCTGGCGTCGCTGGTGCTGCAATCCCAGGCGTTCTTCACCCTGTTTTTTGCCGCGATCTTCCTCGGCGAGCGGCTGCGCGCGGCCAGCGTACTGGGCCTGCTGGTGGCCGCCGGCGGCCTGGCCCTGATCGGCAGCGAAAACGGCGCCAGCGTGCCGTTTTTTGCCTTGCTGCTGACCCTGTGCGCCGCCGCGATGTGGGCCATGGGCAATATCATCACCCGGCGTTTCGGCAATATCGACCTGGTGGCCCTGGTGATCTGGGGCGGGTTGGTACCGCCGCTGCCGTTTCTGGCGCTGTCGTGGTGGCTGGAAGGCCCCGAGCGGATCGAAAGCTCGCTGCGCGGCATCGGCTGGAGCTCGGTGCTGGCGCTGGCCTACCTGGCGTTTATCGCCACCATGCTCGGCTACAGCCTGTGGAGCCATCTGCTGTCGCGCTACCCGGCCGGCAAGGTGGCGCCGTTTTCGTTGCTGGTGCCGGTGGTGGGCCTGAGCTCTTCGGCCTTGCTGCTGGACGAGCGCCTGACCCCGCTGCAAGGCTGGGGCGCGCTGCTGGTGATGGCCGGGCTGTTGATCAACGTCTTCGGCCCGCGCCTGCGCCAGTTGTTGCTGGCGCGGATGGCCTAGCCGTGGGTGATTACGCCGGCATAACCCGGTAGACACAACGCCGATCACCGCTCAGCAGGTGTTCGCAGCGCTCCACCTGCGCCTGCTCACCGAGCGCGGCCTGGAACACCTGCAGCTCCGAGCGGCAAAACCCCTGGCAGCGGCTGGCGGCCACGCAGATCGGGCAGTGGTTTTCGATGATCAGCCAGCCGTCGCCGCAGGCCTGCATCTGGGCCATGTAGCCGGCCCGCTCACGCAGTTGCACCAGCCCCCGCACTTTGTCTTCCAGCCCCTGGGCCTGGTTGCAGGCCTGCTGGTATTCGGCGCGGCTGCTGGCTTCCATGCGGCTGATGAGCTGGTCGACCCCCTCGGGGCCGAACACCTGTTCGACGCTGTCGATCAGTTGCAGGGTCAGCACACTGTGGGTGTCGGGAAAGCGCCGCTGGGCGGCGTCGGTCAACATCCACTTTTGCGAAGGCCGCCCGGCGCCAGTGCTCGGGACACTGATGCCATTGATTTGCCCGGCGGCCTGCAGCTTCTGCAGGTGCTGGCGCGTGGCCTCGAAGCTGATCTGCAGCAGGCTGGCCAGGTCGGTGGTTTTCAACGCGCCGCGGGTCTTGAGCAGGAACAGGATGCGCTCGGCGCTTGAGGCGCTATCGAGGTTGCTGAGGCTCATCGGGCCATGACCTTGGGTGCAGTGCCAGTCAGGCGCCAGACCAACAGCCAGGTCAGCAGTGGCGCGATGGCAAACACCGCGAACAGCCAGGTCGCGGCCTGTTGCGCGCCAGCGACGCCGCCCGGCTCGACCAGCCCGGCACTGTTGCTGACCACCCCGGCCAGGGCTGCCGCCAGCGCCGTGGCGTAGAGCTGCACGGTGGTAATCGATGCCGAGGTCAGGTTTTCTTCACCGGGTGGCGCGGCGCTGAGCACCTTGGTCAGCAGGTGCGGCCAGCCCAGGCCGATCCCCAGGCCCACGCCGGCCAGCGCCAGGCAATACACGGCCAGGCCGCCAGTGCTGCCCAGCCAGGCCTGCTGGCCGGTCATCAACGCCAGCCCCAGCAGGGCCGCAAGGACGATGCCCGGGCCGACGCGGATCATGCGCTCGGCGGCCTCACCGGTGCGGCTGGCGCTGCACAGCGCGGCCAGGGTCCAGCCCGCCGCCATGGCCGCGGTCATGTAGCCGGCGGCCAGCGGGCTGAGGCCGTGAATGGCCTGGAGGAAGTAGGGGACGAAAATTTCCGTGGTCACTGCCGCAATCAACAGGCACATCACCGCATACAACTTGCCCAGTGAGGTGCCCAGGGAATAAGCACCAGAAGGCAGCAAGCGGCGCTCGGGCTGGTGGTCGAGGCGGGCGATGAGCACTGCGATGGCCAGGCCCGCGCCAATCCCGAGCAGGTTCCACAGCAGTTGCTGGGCCAGACTGGCGGCAGAAATCGCCAGCACCGAGGCGACCAGGCAAGCAATCAGGCCATAGGGTGGGCGAGTGGCCCGGGTGCTGGCAGCCACCTTGCCGTGCAACTGGTTGATGACGATCAGCGCCAGCAGCGCCGCCACTGGCAGCAGCGACCAGAACGCCCAGCGCCAGTGGCCGCCCTGGGCAAAGATACCGCCTACCGCCGGCCCGCACAGGGTGGCCACGCCCCACATGCCCGAGACCATGGCCATGGCCCGGGGCCACAGGCGCTCATCGAAGATCAAGCGGATCAGGGCATAGCTCAGGGCGAACAGGATACCGCCGCCCAGGCCCTGGACGCTGCGACCGATCAGCAGCACCGGCATGCTCGGCGCGGCGGCGCAGATCACCGAGCCCAGGCTGAACACCGCCAGGGCCAGGAGAAAGGCCGCCCGCGCGCCCAGGCGCTCGATCAATTGCGCCGAGAGGGTCGAGCCGATGATCGAGGTGGCGACAAACAGCGTGGTGCTCCAGGCATAAAAGGCCAGGCCGCCGATATCCGCGATCACTGTGGGCAGGATGGTGGTGACGATATAGACGTTGATTGCATGCAGGGCGACGCCGCCGGCCAGGGCGATCGAGCGCAGGGCATTGCGCCCGTGGAGCAGTTCGGCCCATGACGCGGGCTGAGGGTGGGCGGTGTTCATCGGCGACTCCTTCGCAAGTAAGGCGGCAATGGAAGGGGAGTCTAGGTGGCTGGCATGTATTACACAACCAATTGCTTGTATAAATGGCCACGCAGCGGCCGACGGTTTTGTTACCATCGCGCTTTTTCCGCCCGCTCAATTGCGGGCGGCTGACAGGCAAGGCCGAAGGAGAGCAGCATGATCATTACCACCACAGGGACCATCGAAGGCCGGGAAATTTCCGCCTATCTGGATGTGGTCAGCGCCGAGTCGGTTCAGGGTATCAACGTGGTTCGCGATATGTTCGCCAGTTTCCGCGACTTTTTCGGTGGCCGTTCGCAAACCCTGGAAAGTGCGTTGAAAGAAGCGCGCATCCAGGCCACCGACGAAATCCGCGCCCGCGCGCGCAGCCTGCAGGCCGATGCGGTGGTCGGCCTGGACTATGAAATCAGCATGCCCTCGGCCCGTGGCGGCATGGTCGTGGTGTTCGTTACCGGTACCGCGGTGAAGCTCAGGTAAACGCCAGGGGTGCGACAAAACAGCCCGGCCATTGGTCGGGCTTTTTTGTTCTTGCCCGTGCGGTCCACAAATGACCGGCTAGTCTCAGAGTCACCAGGGTCAGTACTTTTCTGGGCAATCATCTGCTTGCCGGTACTGGTCCGCCATCGGAGGGAGACTGGGGCATGATTGAATCCTACATTGAGGACCAGGGCGACGAATTTCCCATCAACAGTGTGGTGCGCTGTGGCCAGAGCGGCTATCGCCTGGGCTTTGCCAACATGACGCTGGATGATGCGCAGGTGCGCCTGAACGCGCTACAGCGCAGCAAGAAGGGTAAGTTCACCCCGCGCTTGCCAGCGAAGAAGTAAACGAATCGACCACCACCCCGCCCAACGGCGGGGTTTTTTTTGCATTGTTTGACCTTGCGCAAAGGTTGCGCGGCTGACGCTCGCCTGATGCCGGGTTGTGTGCCTTACTAATGCCGCCATCAATACAGGAGCCATTCGATGCGTATCAGGGAAGAGACCTACTGGAACTGGGCTGACGCACAACTGCACAGCCGCAGCCATGACGAACAGCTCAGCGACGGCACCAGTATCGACGTTCAGGTGAGGCTGTCGCGCACCGGCGCCACTCAGTTGTTCCTCGGCATCTATACGCGCCAGGGCAAGGCGCTGGTCGAGGAGTACCACGACAATCGCCCCGGCGAGACCATGACCCGCGCCATGGTCTGGGGCGTTGACCGCGCCAGGGCGCTGGCCACCGGTGCCTTGCCGCTGGAGAAGGCGCCGCTGCGCCGTCAGGCCTGAGGGTGACGGGCGCGGCTGGCCTGGACGATGCGTTCGGCCGGCACGCGCAGTTGGCGCAACAGGTACTCGGCAAATTCTGCAGAATACTCCTGCAGGTTAATCGCCTGTTGCATACAGCCCAACCAGATAGCGCTGTGGCTTTCATTGATCGGCCATTGGGCATGGAAGGCCGGGATGGCGATCGGGCCATAGCGCTCACTGAACAGCCGCGGGCCGCCGAGCCAGCCACTGAGAAAACACGCCAGCTTGTCGCGCGAAGCTTCCAGGCTTTGCGGGTGCATCTGGCGCACGGTCCGTGCCTCGGGGTTTTCATCCATCAAGCGGTAGAAGTCATCGACCAGGCGGCGCAGGCCGTCGATGCCTCCGGCGGCCTGGTAGGATGCATCGTCGGTTCCGAAAGTGGGGTGGGTCATAAGCGGGTTCTTGGCGCAAAGAGGGACATTCTAGCCCTGTACCGCCATAAATAAAAAAGCCCAATCCGCGTGGATTGGGCTCAAGCGTGGCTGGGGCAGTGCCGCACCCCAGCGACCCTTAGCAGAGACGGTCGATCACCGCGACGCCAGGCTTGTTCTGCAGCGCAGCCCACTCGCTTTGCAGGGTCTGCAGAACCCGACCGACATACTGGGTGTCGGCGGCGGCCTTTTTGCCAACGTAGCCCTGGCCGCGACGGTACATCTTCAGGCGGGCACGCATGTTCGGCTTGCGTTCTTCGAACTCGGCTTCGTCGCTCATGGTTTCCAGGCTGTCCAGGTGAACTTCACCGGTTTTGCAGACCCAGAGGATGTGGCTGTCGAGAGTGTCCTTGCGCGCGGCGAACAGCCGGGCCAGTTCTTCAACAGTCGGTTGATTGTTCAGATTCATCATAAAGCCCCCTTGATCATTCGTTGTTTGTTCGCACTTGGCGCATAACATGTAGCGTTAAATGAAAGCTGCTACAGCAGCGTCACAACTGGGGGCTTCTACACGCTGCCTTTTGGGCAGTACCCATCCGCACACAGCTCATGGATCTGTCGAGCTGCCTGGAACACCCTTGCCAGTACCCCCGATCGGGGAGACGACCTCATCATGCAAGGGGCGACGAACGGCGTCAACAGGTTTTGTAGTGTTTTTTTCAAGGCACTACATCTTGTCGGACAATGCCTCGAATTCGGGGCATTGATGCGTATCAGTCTGCGCAAAAGCGATCTGCGCGATCATGGCCGCACATGTTCTAAAGGGAGTTACCGATGAATTCGCCGGCCAATGTGCCTGTCTCACAAACCGCCAGAGCCCGCGTGCCGATTGGCCTGCTGGTCGGTATCGCAGCGCTGGTCGGGGTGCTGTTGCTGCCGATGCCCGCCGACCTGCCAGTGGCCGGCCACCGGGTGCTGGCGATTCTGGCTTTTGCCGTGGTGGTGTGGATCAGCGAAGCGGTGTCGTACGAAGCCAGCGCGATCATGATTACCTCGCTGATGGCCTTTTTGCTCGGCACGGCGCCGACGGTGGCCGACCCTTCGGTGATCTACGGCTCCTCGGCCGCCATCACCCTGGCCCTGACCGGTTTTTCCAACAGTGCCCTGGCCCTGGTAGTCGGTGCCTTGTTCATCGCCGCGGCCATGACCCACACCGGGCTGGACCGGCGTATCGCCCTGGTGACCTTGTCGAGCATCGGCGTCAGCACCCGGCGCATCCTTCTGGGGGCGGTGGCCGTCACCGTGCTGCTCAGCCTGGTGGTGCCCAGCGCCACTGCGCGCAGTGCCTGCGTGGTGCCGATCATGATGGGGGTGATCGCTGCCTTTGGTGTCGACAAACGCTCGAACATCGCTGCCGGGATCATGATCATCGTCGCTCAGGGCACCAGCATCTGGAACATCGGCATCCAGACTGCCGCGGCGCAGAACCTGCTGACCGTCGGCTTCATGGACAAGATGCTCGGTGCGCGGGTGTCGTGGATCGACTGGCTGATCGCTGGCGCGCCGTGGGCAGTGATCATGTCGGTGGTGCTGATCGTCCTGGTGCTGAAAATGCTGCCGCCCGAGAGCGATGCGATTCCGGGTGGCAAGGCGGCAGTAAGCAAGACCCTGGCCGAGCTCGGGCCGATGACCGGCGCGCAGAAACGTCTGTTGGGCGTGTCGCTGTTGCTGCTGCTGGCCTGGGCCACCGAGGGCAAGCTGCATCACTTTGACACCACTTCGACCACCTATGCCGGGCTGGTGATCCTGCTGCTGCCACGGGTAGGGGTGATGACCTGGAAAGATGTGCAGGCGCGCATTCCCTGGGGCACGGTGATTGTCTTCGGGGTAGGCATCAGCCTGGGTACTACCTTGCTTACCACCCAGGCCGGGCAATGGCTGGGCGCGCAAGTGGTGGCCCATACCGGGCTGGATCAATTGGGTACCCTGGGGGTGTTCTCGATCCTTGCGGCCTTTTTGATTCTGATTCACCTGGGCTTTGCCAGCGCCACCGCCCTGACCTCGGCGCTGCTGCCGATTTTGATTGCGGTGTTGCAGACCTTGCCGGGAGACTTCAGCCGCCTGGGCATGACCATGGCCCTGGGCTTTGTGGTCAGCTACGGCTTTATCTTGCCGATCAACGCGCCGCAGAACATGGTCTGCCTGGGCACCGAGACTTTCACCGCCAAACAGTTCGCCCGGGTGGGGATTATCGTCACCCTGATCGGTTATGGGCTGATGCTGGTATTTGCCGCGACCTGGTGGCAGTGGCTAGGCTGGATGTAGCAGCAAGGTTCATCGCGGGGCAAGCCCGCTCCTACACAGGTCCTGTAGGAGCGGGCAAGACCCGCGATCGCACCATCAGAAGTTCGCCGGGGTGTTGGCGCTGATGATCTCGGCCTCATCCTGGCCGATATTCTTGAAGCTGTGGGGCAGGGTGGTGGGGAAGTAGTAGCCGTCACCGGAGTTGAGGATGCTGACCTGGCCATCGACCCGCAATTCGATGGTGCCACGGGTCACCAGGCCGCACTCTTCACCCTCGGCGTGCACGATCGGCTCGCCGGAGTCGGCGCCCGGCGCGTACAGCTCGCGCAACATGCGCATTTGCCGGCCTTCGACACTGGCCCCGACCAGCAGCATGCGCAGGCCGCTGTTGCCCAGGTCGGGCTGTTCGGTCGAGCGGAACACAAAGCGTTCTTCGCGGATCGGCTCGTCAAAACTGAAGAACTCCGCCAACGACATCGGAATGCCTTCAAGCAGCTTTTTCAGGGAACTGACCGAAGGGCTGACGCGATTCTGCTCGATCTGCGAGATCGTCGAGTTGGTCAGGCCACTGCGCCGAGCGAGCTCCCGTTGGGAGAGTTTGTTGCGTTCACGCACCAGTTTGAGTCGTGTCCCCGTGTCCATAGCCGCCTTATGTGTCAAAAATTTTGGGCGAGGCATTAAAACACATTCGAACCGGCTTTAGCGGCCCACCTGTTAGGCGGGCTTTTTCGGCTGCGGCCACAGCCCGACCAACAACAGCAGCGCCGCGACAATCAGGTACGGCAGGCGCGGATCGGCGGCGTAGATCAGGGTCCCGGCCAGCGGCCCGATGACCACTCCCAGGCCCTGCACGGCGCCGATGGAACCGGCCGTGGCGCCTTGCTCGGAGGCGTCCATGGCGTTGGCCGCCAGCGCCGAAAACGCCGGGAACACCCAGCCCATGCCGCAGGCCGAGAAAAAGAAGCACGCCCACAGGCCCACGGCGCTGGTGGCCAGGGCGCTGGCGGCAAAGCCTGCGGCGGCGATGCTGGCGCCGACGCGGATCATCCGCAGCGGTGGCCATTCGAGCTTGCGCACCAGGATCTGCGCCAGAATCAACGCAACGCCGACCATGGTCAGGGCGACGCCAGCGGTTTGCGCAGCATCGGCCGGGGCCATGCCCAGGCGGTCGAGGGCGAAGAAACCGACGGTGATCTGCGCCACCGACACGCTGAGCATCGCCACGAAGGCCACCAGCAGTGGCCGGCGCAGGCGCGGGTCGGCCAGGCGCACCGGGCGTGGCGGCTGTTTGAGGTGCAGTTCCTGGCGCTTGAGCTTGAGCAGCAGCACAAACGCCAGCATCGGCAGCACCGCCATTACATAGAACGGCAGGCTCAGGCTGAAGCGCGCCAGCACCGCCGCCAGGGCCGGGCCGATGACCAGGCCGAAAGCGTTGGCCGCCCCCAGCGAAGCCATGGCCCGGGCGCGGTGCCGGGGTTCGATATTGTCGGCGATCAGCGCCGCGCCACCGACCGGCAACGCCGCGTAAAAGGCGCCGATCAGGCCGCGGCCCAGCACCAGCCCGGCAAAGGCCAGGGCGGCGCTGGGCAGCAGGTGCAAGGCGGTATCGATGAACAGGCACAACGCCCAGTAGGCGACGGTGAAACCCGCGGTGCCGAGCAGCAACACCTTGCGCCGCCCCAGGCGATCACTGGCACGGCCCCAGGGGCGGGCCAGGAGCATCCAGATCACCCCGGCAACCGTTACCGCCGCGCCGGCTTGCCAGGTGGCCAGGCCGAGAGTGCGGGCAATCGGGCCGATCAACGAGACGAACGCCATCATCGCCATGGTGCAGGCCATGTTCGCCGCCAGCAGCGGGCGCAGGTCAAAGGGGGAGCGCTCGCTATGGTCGAGCACGGCAGGGTCCGTTGCGGTGGTCATGGGCTATCCAGGGCAGGTGAACATACTGGGTATTGTGCCGTAGGAAAGCCCTTGGCAAAACAGTAAAGCTGCAAATAATAATTATTTGCAGCTCGTTATGTGCTCTCGCACTTTTGCTTCGACAACCATGGACCTGGCATTTTTGCCAGTTTACTGATGAGTTTCACCAGACCTACCCTGACGCTGTCAGCCACCTGGCCCGGCACTCAGAGGATTACGTGATGAAAGACTCAGAGTACGCAGCAATTGCTTCGGCAACCGAACTTGAGATGCAACCTCCTGCTCCGCAGAGTACTTCCTATTTACAGGCTTCACTGCATATCTGGGATGAGACATATGAAATTCGGGCCCAGACCTTCGAGTTTCTCTATGGTTTCAAGGGGGTCTTTTTGATCGCCGGGGGGGGATTGCAAACGGTCATGATCAGCATCCCGTTTGTCTGTATTCCAAACGCGGGACATTACCAGTTCAATTTGCATCGAGGCTCGGACGTTAGTATCTGGATGGGCGGCGCCCAAGTGCCCATCGAGCAGGGCATGTTGACGGTCGATGTAAAACTGACGGACCAGGCATTGATTGGTTTTTATGCTGGACGTTTTTCCAGCGTGTTGATCGATGGGAAATCAACGTTTGAATGTCCTGATTTTCTCTTCACCAGCCGAGAACGCGAGGCCGCGCCGGCCAACGCATCGCTTGCGGGCAGCCGCTCGGGTAATGAGTTCAAGGGCACGTGGCGGGTGGGTTACAACGAAACAGCATTGGTTGCCGATGCGTTCTCAGTGACCATGGGCTTGGAAGGCGTGTTCTTGGTGTTTCAGGCCCGGGTGCCTGTTTCGATATTCATTCCCCACCGTCGCATTCCGGTCTCGGGATCGTACTCTTTTGATCTGGCGAAAGTAGACGACATTCGGATAATTCAAAGTGGCGTTTTACGTCTGCCCTACGGCACGCTAAATGTCACTGTCGACAAAGGCGACGATTCGCAGTATCTACGGGTGGAGGGCAGTTTTCGTGCGCGCTATGCCGACCTGATTTCCTCAATTGTCTGCGACCGTTTCGCTATCAGTTCGCGTGAGCGGTAGTCGGCGACGGGCGCTTGATTCATCGCCGCCGACTGTTTAACTGCCTTTTTAGAAATCGCCCTTCAGGGTCACCATGAAGTTGCGCGGCTCACCATAAAAGTTGCCCCAGGCCAGGGCGCCGACGCTGGAATAGTAGTGCTTGTCGAACAGGTTGTTGCCGTTGACGGCAATGCTCCAGTTGTCGTCCAGTTTGTAACCCACGCGCGCGTTCCAGATCGCATAGCCGGGCTGTTCGGTTTTCGCCGCGCGGTCCTGGTAGTGGTTGTCGCTTTGCGCATTGACCCCGCCGCCCAGGCTCCAGCGTTGCAGCGGGCCGTCCAGTTGGTAGTCGGCCCAGACCCGCAGCAGATGGCGCGGTACATAGCTGGCGGTGAAGGTGGCGTCCTGGCTGGTGCTGTTGGTCTTGAGGTACTCAAGCTCGGTGTAGGTGTAGCCGGCCAGCACCTGCAGGCGTTCGGCCAGCTCGCCGCTGAGCTCGGCTTCGAAGCCCTGGGCGCGGACCTTGCCCTTGTCGCTGTAGCAGTAACCGTCGGAGGAGCCGGCGCACACCGAGTCGTAATCGGCTTCGGCGCGGTGCGCCTCGATGGTGCGGAACAGGTTGAACGCCGCGTTCAGGCCGCCATCGAGCCATTCGCCCTTGATCCCCAGCTCGTAGTTGGCGCCGGTCTTGGGCTGCAGCGGGCTGCCCTGGGCATCGGTGTAAGTGCCTTGGGGCTGGAAGATGTCGGCGTAGCTGCCGTACACCGACCAGGTCTCGTCCAGATCGTAGATCAGTGCGGCGAACGGTGTGACCTGGCCGTTTTCCTGGCTGCGGTCGTGCTGCCAGTAGTCCCAGGCCTGGGTGTAGGAGTCGCGCTGGCTGCGGTACCAGCTGACCCGGCTGCCAAGCACCAGGGTCAGGGGTTCGGCCAGTTTCAGGCGCAAGGTTGCATAGGTGCCGATCTGCCGGGTGTCGCTTTCCACCGGCAGCGGGCCGCCACGGTAGGAGGCCGTCTGGTACAGGCTGTCTGGCGGCTTGGGAATGTCGCGGTCGGGGGCGAAGGGGTTCATGGTCACGCCCATCAGCTGGGTCATGTTGATCAGCGCGTAGCTGTCGCTGCCCTTGGCCCGGCTGGCGTTGGCGCCGACGATCAGCTCGTGCTCCAGGCCCCAGGCGGTGAATTTGCCGTCCAGGTAGGCATCCATGCCGTAGTCGTGCTGGTCGTAGTCGAACACGCCGGAGTACAGCTGGCTGTTGGCCGAAGTGCTGCCGACCGGCACGCTGCCCAGGGTCATGGCGTACTGCATGTCCTGGGTGTTGTGGCTGTGCATGGCGGCGACTTTCAGCAGCCACTGGTCGTTGAAGTGGTGGGTAAGGTCGGCGAACAGGTTGACCCGCTGGCTTTCCCAGCTGTTCCAGGTCGCGCCCAGGCAGGTGGAACGCGACAGTTTCAGGTCCGAACCATCGCTGTAGCGTGGCAGGCCCTGCCAGCAGGGGGTGGCATTGAGCTTCTCGTAGGCGGCGCCGATGCCCAGGGTGGTGGCGTCGTTGAAGTCGTAGTCGAGGGCGCCGTAGACCACCTGGTCGTCGCGCTTGCCCATGTCGTAGAAGTACTGGCGGTCCTGGCCGGCGACCACCAGGCGGCCGCGCAGGCTGCCGGATTCGTTCAGCGGGCCGCCGGTGTCGAGCTGGGCGCGGTAGTTGTCCCAGGAGCCGGCTGAAAGGCTGACACTGGTGGCGGCCTTTTCCTGCCCGCGTTTGCGAATGAAGTTGACCCCGCCGGCGGAACTGCCCGAGCCCTTGAGCATGCCGGCGGCGCCGCGCAGCACTTCGACGCGGTCGTAGTAGGCCATGTCGCTGGCGAAGCTGTTGGCCTGCACGTAGTTGCCACCCAGGTCCAGCGGCACACCGTCGTACTGGTACTGGCCGGCGAGCATGAAACCGCGCGAGTAGAAGTATTTACCGCCCATGGGCGAATCGTGCACGGTGATCCCCGGGGTTTTCTCCATCACCTGTTCGAGGGTGGTGAGGTTCTGCTCATCCATCATCTTGCGGGTGATGACCGTCACCGATTGCGGCGTTTCGCGCAGCGAATGCTCGCCCTTGGCGAAACTAACCTGGCGCGCGGTGAAGCTATCGGTGGTTTCCATCGGCGCCTGCAAGGTGCTGGCGCCAATGGTGGTTGCACCCAGCTCCAGCGCACCGTTGCTGGCCGGCAGCGGGCGCAGCGAGTAGCTGCCATCGGCCTGGCGGTAAGCCTGCAGGCCGCTGCCGGTGAGGATCCGGCTCAAGCCTTCGAGCACCCCGAAGCGGCCCTGCAGGCCCGGGCTGTGCAGGCTGGCAGTCAACTGCGCGTCATACGACAGGTTGACCCCGGCGGCTGCGGCAAAGCTGCCCAGCACCCGGCTCAGGGAACCTGCTTCGATGGCAAAGACCTGGCCGCTGCTGGCGCTGTCGCTCTCTGCCGCCTGGGCAACAGTGATGGGCAGCAGGGGCAGGGCCAGGGCGGCAGCCAGCAGATGGCGGCCAATCAACTGGGGAAGGGGGGCACGGGGGAAGCGGGGTTGCATGGAAATCCTCTTCGTTCGCAAATGAGATTATTTCCTACAGAGGCGGACGAACGAAAAAAAACAGGCACCCCCCTGGCTGAAAAAATTCAACTCAGGTCGACACTGACCCAGAAGCGGTTGTAACGACGCACCTTGAGCTTGAACGAGGTGGCCAGGGCCGACAGCGCCGCATCGCTGTCGGTGAGCGAGAACGTCCCGGAAACCCGTAGCCCTTCAAGCTCGCTGGAGTAGGACAACAGCCCAGGGCGGTAGCGACCGAGTTCGTCGAGCAACTCGCCCAGGCGCCAGTCCTCGACGATCAGGTGCCCACCGGTCCAGGCCGCTTCGCTGCTGGCGACGGCCTGCGCGGCCTGCACCGCATGGCTGTCGAACTGGCAACGCTGGCCGGCCTCGAGGCGTCGTGCCGGGGCCTGGCGCGGGTTGATGCGCACCGCATGCTCGAACACTTCGACCCGGCTGGCGGCCTCGCGCTGATCAACGCTGAAGCGCGTGCCCAGGGCTTCGACCAGGCCCTCGGCGGTTTCCACCCGCAACGGGCGCTGGCGGCCGTCTTTGCCGCTAGTAAGAAAAATCCGCCCGTGGCGCAGGCGAATCAGGCGTTGCTGATCATCGAAGCGGATGTCCACGGCGCTGGCGGTATCGAGCACCAGCTGGCTGCCGTCGGCGAGGTTCAGGTGACGGATTTCGCCGGTGGCGCTGTGCTCATCTGCCAGCCACTGCTGCGCCGGCTGGCTGCGGTAGCTGGCCCAGCCACCGAGGCCAAGGCCGCTGGCCAGCAGCAGGCCTTTGAGCACACTGCGCCGGGGCAGGCCCTGGGCTTCACTGCGTTGCAAGGTGTCGAAGGCCAGCGCCCCCGGCACACTGGCCAGGCGCCCCTGCAACTGCTCGACCCGTGCCCAGGCCCAGCGATGCTCGGCGGCGCTGGCCAGCCACACCTGCCAGGCCTGCTGCAGTTCGGCCGGGGCATCGCCGGCGGCCAGTTGCACATGCCAGCGGGCGGCGGCTTTGAGGGCCTGGCGTTGGCGTTCGCGGTCAGTCATGGCTGGGCATCGAAGGCGAGGAGCAGGCAGCGCTCGGTGGTCTTGATCAGGTATTTTTTCACCGTGGTCAGCGACACGCCCAAGGCAGCGGCGATTTCCACGTAGGTCATGCCCAGCCAGTTGGCCATCAGAAACGCCTTGCGCGCCTTGGCGCCACAGCCGGCCAGCAGTTGGTCGATTTCCCGCAGGGTTTCCAGAATCAACACCTGCTCTTCGGTGGAGATCTGCTCGGCTTCCGGCTGCGCGGCCAGGGCTTCGAGGTAGGCGCGTTCCAGTTGCTGACGGCGGAAATGATCGATCATCACCCGCCGCGCCACAGTTACCAGGTAATTGCGCGGCTCACGCAGCAAGCGCACCAGTTCCAGCGCCTCGGAGGAAGCGAGGATGCGCACGAAGGTGTCCTGCATCAGGTCGGCGGCGCGCTGCGGGCAGCTCAGGCGCCGGCGCAACCAGTGTTGCAGCCACACGTGATGGTGCTGGTAGAGCTGGCCGAGCTCGGCATTGGGCGGTGACGGCGGTGCGCTCATCCTGGCTGCATCCCGAAAAAATGATGCAGATGATAAGCATTCCCAAAAAACTTATAAAGGGTTGTTTTCACACTGCCGCCACCCGTGTTTACCAGAGGGCCAGGGTATAGCCGACGATCAGGCGGTTCTCGTCGATATCGGTGGTCAAGCCGCCGCTGGAGCGGAAGGTGGCATTGCGCAGGCGCACACTGACATTCTTCAGCGGCCCGCTTTGCACCACGTAGGCAATGTCGGTATCGCGCTCCCATTCCTTGCCGCCGCTGACACTGGCGGTCTCGATATGGCTGCCGTTGACGTAGCGGGTCATGAAGCTCAGGCCCGGCAGGCCGAGGGCGGCGAAGTTGTAGTCGTAGCGCGCTTGCCAGGCATCGGTCTCGGCCTTGGTGAAGACGTTGACGGTGACCAGGTTGACCGAATAAGGGTCCAGGCCCGGGTAGGCAAAATCGCCGTCGCCAGAAAGATTCTGGTAACCGAGGCCGAACTTGTGCGCGCCCACGCCCAAGGTCAGCATGCCGTTGAAGAAGCGGTTGTCGATCTTGCCACCATCGACCCGTGAGGTTGCGCGCAGGTTGTGGCTGCCCTGTTCGCGGGTGTCGAAGTAGCGCAGGTCGCTGCGCAGGTTGATGCCTTCGGCCAGGGGCAGGTCGTGGACCAGTCCGGCGTAGTGCTGGCGGTAGATGTCCTGCATTTGTGCGTAGTAGTAACTGACGGCCAGGCGCGGGTTGATCGCGTAGGTGCCGCCGGCCAGGTCCAGGTGGTTGCTTTCGACCCCGGCATAGCTCATCTCGTCGTTGCTCGAGGAGTCGCGCAGGTTCTGCTTTTCCAGGCGACCGAGGTTCAAGGTCAGGCCGTCGATGTCTTGCGAGGTCAGCAGGCCGCCGCTGTAGGTCGAGGGCAGCAGGCGTACGTCGTTGATCGCCGCCACCGGCAGCATCGGTTGCAGGGTGCCGAGCTTGAGGGTGGTCTTGCTGACGCGCAGCTTGGCGGTCAGGCCCAGCTCGCTGTAGTCGTCGACCGGCTCCTGGCTGGCGCCAAAGGGCAGCAGCCCGGTGCCACGGCGGTCGCGGCTGGAGTCGAGCTTGACCCCCAGCTCACCCAGGGCATCGAGGCCGAAGCCTACGGTGCCTTCGGTAAAACCCGACTCCATTTTCAGGATAAAACCCTGGGCCCACTCCCGCGCCTGGCTCTGCGGCGCACCGCTCTGGCGAAAGTCGCGGCTGAAATAGAAGTTGCGCGTCTCAAGGCTGGCCTTGCTGTCCTTGATGAACTCGGCCTGGGCCAGGTAGGGGGTGAATGCGGCGCACAGGCCGGCACTCACCGTCAGCGAACGGGGCAGAAGCATTAGGGCTACCTTTCTTGTTGTTGTGTGTGGCGGGTGCCAGGTGTCTCTGCCTATATTGTTAACATATTATCTTTATTTTTGAATAGACCTCTTTAGGGTGGAAATGGCCAGGAATGAAAAATAATTAAGATATTAATCCTTGGGTAACGGCCCCGGCCACATGCTGCGCAGCACGCCATCACGGCGGATCAGCCCGTGCACCAGCGCTGCGCCCAGGTGCACCAGCACGGTGGCAAACAGCACATAGGCCAGCCAAGCGTGGGCCTGGCGCAGCAGGGCATACAGCTGCAGGTCGTGGGGCAGCAGCGCCGGCAGTTGCAACGGCAGCGGGTAGCCACCGGCAGACTGCATGCCCCAGCCCAGCAGCGGCATCGCCAGCATCAACCCGTACAACAACAGGTGCGAAGCCTTGGCCGCCCAGCGCTGCGGTGCTGGCACGTCGGCGGGCAGCGGCGGGTGCGGCAGGCTCAGGCGCAGGCCGATGCGCACAATCACCAGCAGCAACAGCGCAAGGCCAATGGCCTTGTGCAGGCTGATCAACCAGGTATGGCGCGGCGACAGGTCGCTGACCATGCTCACGCCCACAAGCAGCATGGCCAGGATCAGCACGGCCATCAGCCAGTGCACGGCGCGGGCCAGGGGGTGGAAGGCAACAGGTTTCATGGGCGGGCTCCCAGCTGCGCGGCTTCACGGGCGCGACGGTTGAAGGATTCCGAGTAGGCCGCCGAGCGGGCTGCGAGGATCGGGTCTGCGGACGGCCGGATGCCGCTCGGCAGAATCAGCGGGTCGAAGTTCAGGTCGCGACAGGCGCCTTGCTCCGCGGCATCGACCTGGTCGATCACCAGGGTGCCGGCGTTCACCGTGGGCCGTTGCGCGGGCCAGGGCTGGCTGGGGTCATCGACGGCATCGCCGGCTTCGGCCAGGGTCAGTTGCAAGGTCCAGCGCAGCGGGCCCTGGCCCAGGCGCTGGCGCAGGTCGTGTTGCAGGTAGTCGCGATCATCGACCTGGGCCGGCAACGCGGCGAACGGCGTTTGCGGCAGCAGGCTCCAACGCACGAAGCGGGCACTACCAGCGGCGTCGATCAGGGCAAAGGCATTGATGCTGTTGTAGCTTGAGTTGGCGAAACTGTCCGAAGCTTTGTAGTCCTTGGCCCATTGGCGAAAGGCGGCGCTTTCCGGGTGGGCGGCGAAAAACGCCTGCAGGCGCGCTGGGTCCGGTTTGCCGGTGGCCGGGTCCGGGGTCATGGCCAGTACCTGCTGGTAGAAGGCTTCGGGCGTGCCTACCGCCAACACCGGCGGGGTATTCATGCCGGTTCGCCACAGTTGGCCATCGTCGCTGCTCAATTGCAACGCCAGGCTACGGGTCGGCACGCTGGCATCGGCGCTGTGGGGGTTGGCGCCGCCGATGGCGAAGCGGCCGATCACCGGCACCCGGGCCTGGCTGAATGCCCGCGCGGTGGACAGCTTGGCCGCCGCGCCGCTGCTCTGGAAGTAGCCGCTGACGCACAGGCCCTTGGCGTGATTCTTACGGTAGCCGGGATAGTGCCCGGCCTGGTCTTCGAAGGTGTCGATAAAGCGCTTGGGGCTCAGGCGTTCGGCGCCGATCCAGCCTGCGGTGTAGGCAAAGCCAGCGGCCAGGGCCGCCAGCCCGAGGCCAATGGCAGCCAGGCGCAGGGCGCGGGGGCGGCCGTGTAACGGAGTGCTCATGGCGGTGATCCGGGTCAGTGAATGAGCCGGTACGACGCCGGTCGCAGAAATTTATTCCAACGCCCGGGAATAATTCTTCACCGCCAGCGTCTGCCTCGTACACTGATCGCCTACAGGCCAAGACTGCGGCAATGAACGAACTAGACGACGAGCAATTGCGCGAAATGCTTCAGCGCCTGCGCCGCTTCGCCCTGTGGCTGACGCGCGAGGCCAGCAGCGCCGATGACCTGGTCCAGGCCACCGTCGAGCGCGCCTTGAGCCGCCGCGGGCAACAGCGGCAAGAGGGCAGCTTGCGCGCCTGGTTGTTCTCGATCCTGTACCGGCAGTTTATCGACGGCAAACGCCGCGAACGCCGCCAGGCGCGCTGGCTGGCCTGGTTCGGCCGTGGCGAGGAGGCGGGCAGCAACACCGAAGACATCGTTGTTGCCCAGTCGGGCCTGGCGGCGTTTGCGCAGTTGCCCACCGAGCAGCGCGCCTTATTGTTGTTGGTCAGCGTCGAAGGCCTGAGTTACAAGGAGGCCGCGCTGGCCCTGGATGTGCCGATTGGCACGGTGATGTCACGCTTGTCGCGCGCCCGTGCGGCCATGCGCGAACTGGCCGAGGGCAACACCCCGCCCGCGGCGCTGCGGAGGTTGAAATGAGCTTGATCCCGTCTGATCACGAATTACACGCCTATGTTGACGAGCGCCTGGACAGCGAGCGGCGCCGGGCGGTGGAGCTGTACCTGGCGGCCAACCCCGAACAGGCGGCGCGGGTCGAAGCCTGGCGCAACGATGCCCGCCAGTTGCGCGCGGCGCTGTCCGGCTTTGCCGGGCAGGCGCCCAACCCGCGCCTGGACCCGGCCAACGTACGCCGTGAGCTGCGCCGTCGGCGCCAGCGGCGCTGGGCCAGTGCTGCGGTGCTGCTGGTTACCCTGGGCATCGGCGGCCTGGGCGGCTGGCAAGGGCGCGAGGCGATTCTGCTGGCCAGTAACCCGCCGATGGCTGATGCCGTGCAGGCCCATCGGTTGTTCGCCGACGCCAAGGCCCTCGACCTCAGCGCCCAGGACCCGGCGCGCCTGCAGGCCTGGCTGGGCCAGCACTTTGCCCATGTCGGCAACCTGCCGGACCTCTCGGCCTACGGCTTCACCCCGGTGGGCGCGCGGCTGCTGAGCAACGAGCAGGGGCCGGCGGCGCTGCTGCTGTTCGAGGACGCCCAGGGTCAGCGGGTCAGCCTGTTCTTGCGCTCGCCGGGTGAGCATTACGCGCGCATGCCCAGTGGCGAGCGCACCGACGGCCAGTTGCAGGCCCGCTACTGGTCGCGAGGTGACTACAACTACGCCCTGGTCAGCGCCGCGTCTGACAGCCGCGGTGAGCAATTGCGTCAGGCCCTCGGTATCACTTTGTAGCTGGAATACCATTAGCGGCGTAAGCTCGAAACCGTTGTTCCTGTTGTCATTTCACTTCATTCGAGGTATCCGCCAATGAAGCGCATGCAAGGTTTGGTAATGGCCGCAGTGGTTCTGCTGGCCGGCCAAAGCGCGCAGGCTTCGGCACCAGAGGTAAAGGATGCGCGTCTGGTTGCCCATGAGCAGGCAGTGCAGGCCTATGCAGCAAGAACCGGCAAGAGCGTCCCCACTATCCAGGACTTTACCTACGGCAAATCTGTGGATGTCGCCCGTCTGATCGAACAGACGCCCATGGCCCGCGGCTGCGAAGCGGCGCCGATGCTGATGACCTTCGAGGATTCCAGTGGCCAGCTGGTTACCCTGCGTTATCGGCTCGAAGGTCAGTGCCCGCGTTTTCAGTCAACGCGATAAAGCGCCCCGGCAGCGGCGAGGGATCGTCGCTGCGCCACATCAGGTACAGCCCCAGGCGCGGGCTGGCCTCGCGCAAGCGGCAAAAGCGTAGCCCTGGCTGGGCATTGGCCTGGGCGGCTGCGGCCGGCACCAGGGCGATGCCGAAGCCGCAACCGACCAGGTTGATCAGCGTTTGCAGTTGCGCCGCCTGCTGGCTGATGCGCGGGTAAAAACCCGCGCTTTGGCACAGGTCGAGCAGTTGCTGGTGATAGCCTGCGCCCAGGGCTTGTGGGGTGAAGACAAAATCTTCATCGGCAAAATCCGCCAGGCTGACAGCCGCTTCGCCAGCGCGCGGATGTTCACTCGGCAGTGCCAGCAAGATTTCTTCTTCCAGCAACAAACGGCTGCTCAGGCGTTCGCTCATCAGTGGCAACTGGCGGACCACGGCAATATCCAGTTGATCATCGAGCAACTGTTCGACCAACTGCGCCGACGACCCCTGTTGCAGCTCCAGCTGTACCTTGGGCCAGTCGCTGCGAAACTGCTTGAGCGCCTTGAGCAGCAGCGGATAGCCCGCCAGCGCCAGGCTGCCGATACGCAGTTGGCCGGCGATGCCTTCGGCGACCTGGCGTGCCTGGACGATGCCGTGCTCCAGGGTTGCCAGGGTCGCCCGCGCGGTCTGCACAAAGCTCGCGCCGGCGGCCGTCAGCGCCACACCTCGGGAGTGCCGGGTAAACAGGGCAAAGCCCAGGCGCCGCTCCAGCCGGGCGATGGCCTGGCTCAGCGGCGGCTGGGCCATGTGCAGGCGCTCGGCGGCGCGGTGAAAGTGCAACTCCTCGGCCACGGCGATGAACTGGCGCAGCAGGCGGGTTTCGATCACGGGTGGCGTCCTTGGATCACAAAAGCAGTCTGATTATGACCGAAAAATCGCCGTCTCAGATTGATGGCACTTTGTATGCGCTCTAGTATCTGCCGATTTGCCCGAGCCAGAGGACAATCCATGAACGCAACAGGGAGGTCGCGCAGCGATTTCACGCCATTGACGGCGGCAGAAAGTCATTTGCAGGCGCACTGCAAACACGGAACGCTAGCTCGATTCGGTTCATCGCGGCCGACCCAGGCAACGTTCGAAAACAGCATTCGGGCCGATTTTTTGCGGTTTTTGCTGCTCGGCGGTGATCGTTCTGCCCCGGTTCATGAGTGTGGTGTGCAACTGGCCGGGGCTTACATCGTCGGAACGCTGGACTTGCGCAGCTCGGCAGTACCTCGTTCGATGACCCTGAGCGACTGTATGTTCAGTGATTCACCTAACTTTACCGATTCAAAGGTTTGCGGCTCACTGGTCATGTCTGGCTGCTCAAGCCCGGGCCTCGAGGCTGAACGGCTGGATGTTCGGGGAGCGGTGAATCTAAGTGAGTATCGTTGTTTCGGTCCAATGAACTTACGCGATGCCCAAGTGGGTGGAAGCCTGTACTTGGTCAGGGCCAGGTTGAATGGGCGCAAACAGGCTGCGTTGTTCGCTTCACGCATCGAAATTGCAGGTTCGCTGGTGATGACGGATCTGATTGGCTTGGGCATGGTGTCGTTCCAGGAAGCCCGTATATCAGGTGAAGTGAATGGCCGAGGGGCGCGTCTCAATGGAAAAGGGGCTATCGCGCTACTGTTCGCCCATGCGCAGGTTGATTCGTCAGTCCGCCTTTCAGATGAGTTTAAGGCAAAGGGGGTAGTTGTCTGCCTGGGTATGAAAGTCGAAGGGGTACTCGATTGCAGTAATTCGATGTTTGACGGCAAGGGCGAGAAGTCACTGTTCTTCAACGAAGCCTGGGTGAAAGGCAATGTTTGTTTGAACAGCGCTTTCACGGCAAAGGGATCGGTTTGTTGTCAGAACGCCCGGATCGACGGCCAGTTGAATCTTGAAGACGCCAGCCTCAACGGCATGGGCGAATCGGCTCTGGATGCTGAAGGTTTGAAACTCAGGCAGGACCTGGGCATGAAAGGCGATTTTGCTGCCATAGGTGAGATTCGTCTATTAGGGGCCCGTATTGATGGGCAACTAGTTTGTGAGGGACGTATAGAAGGGCAACAAAATGTAGCCTTGTTTGCCGATGGTGTTGGTGTTGCGGGAGGCGTGTTTTTCAGCAAGGGTTTCCACGCGCTGGGCGAGGTACGTCTGGTTCGGGCCCGGATCGATGGGCAGCTGAATTTTAACGGCGGTGTGATCGATGGGCAGGGTAGCGATGCGCTGTCGGCTGACGGCATGGTTCTTCAAGGAGATCTTTTTCTTCACCGGGGGTTCAAGGCAACGGGGGCGTTTCGTCTCATGGGGGCTCAGATCGACGGTGGCCTGATGTGTGGGAAAGCTGAATTGGAGGGCGACGAAGATATCTCTCTGGCCGCGGCAAGGGTGGAGGTGAAGGGGCAGGTCAGGCTAGGTGATGGTTTCCATGCGCACAAAGCGGTGAGTTTCGACGGTGCCAGGCTAGCCGGCAGCTTCGATTGCAGCAGAGCCCGGTTTGCCGACGAGAAAAAGGTGTCACTGGATCTGGAAGGAATGCATCTGGAGGGGCCGTTGATTCTCAGGGCGCTGGATCATCCATTGAGTAACGCCACGTTCGCCGGTGCAAGAGTTGGTGAGCTGGACGACGACGAAGACACCTGGGGCGACAACATCGTGCTCAACGGCCTGGACTACCAGTCCCTGGCGGCGAGTGCACCAGTCAACGCTGCGTTCAGGGTCGCGTGGCTGGGCAAGCAGGTCCCCGCACTGTCGCTGGTAGGCCATCCTGCGAGTCCTGGCGATGACTTTCGCCCCCAACCCTGGCGCCATCTGCAACACGTGTTCGAGAACATGGGGCATACCGCCGAGGCCCGTGAAGTGGGGGTCGCATTTGAACGGAAACTGCGCGACATCGGCCATATTGGTCAGCCGCCACAGAACTGGTGGAAATGGACACATCCGATATACACAAGCACGGCCAGAGGCTTGCACTGGCTCTACGGTCGACTCACCGGTTTCGGCTACCGCCCGATGCAACTACTGGTCTGGTTTCTGGCGATCTGGTTAATCTGCGCTGGCTTCTATTGGTACGCTGCTTCGCAACAACGTGTGTTCGGCCCGAGCAACCCGCTGGTGTTCCAGCATGACGCCTACTTCGATTGTCGACCAGACCGGGGCGACGCCTGGCGGCAGGCCAATCCGGGGCTGGAGACGCCGCCCACCTATTATGGCAATGGCAACTGGTACCTGTGCCAAACCCTGCGTGAGGAATACACCGGCTTCAGCCCGCTGGCCTATTCCCTGGATGTACTGATGCCCCTGGTCGACCTGCAGCAGGACTCGGACTGGGCGCCGCTGGTGCCGACACCCAAGCAAGGGTATTGGGACGAGTTCATATCATTTGGCTGGAAGCATTTCGTGCGCCTGCTGATCTGGTTCGAAATTCTGGTTGGCTGGGGTATCAGCTTGCTGATGGTTGCCATTGTCTCCGGCCTGGCGCGCCGCAGCGAGTAGTGCCCGGGAGCCGCCGATATCCCACGGATATCGGCGACCCTGTTCGATAGTATTCAACTTTGCAGCGCTGACTGGCTAGGCTGAACGGCCATCAGGAGACTGCTTGTGACCCCATTCAGAACCGTACTCATCACCGGCGGCGCCCGTGGCCTGGGCCTGGCCTATGCCCGCGCCCTGGCACAAACCGGTGCGCAGGTGGTAATCAGCGACCTTGGCACCGACCGCGAAGGTTGTGGCCACGATGCTTCGATTGCCGAGGGCGCCGCCGAACTGTTGCGCAACGAAGGCCACCAGGTGATTGGTCACAGCGCCGACCTTAGCGATGAGCAAGCGTGCCGACAGTTGATCAGCAAGGTGCTCGACACTTTCGGCGGCCTCGATGCGCTGATCCATAACGCCGGCTGGGTCGGTTACCAGAACATCGAAGACTGCAGCAGCGAGTTCATCGAGCGCGCCCTGGCCATCAACGTCCACGCGCCGCTGTGGTTGAGCAAGCACGCCTGGCCGGCGCTCAAGGCGTCTGGCAGCGGGCGTATCGTGCTCACGACCTCGGACCGGGCCATGTACCTGCGCCATGCGCAAACCGGCCTGGGTGCCTACGCCGCCGGCAAGATGGCGCAACTGGGGATCATGAACGCCCTGGCCGCCGAGGGCGCCGAGCACGGGATTGCCGTCAACGCGATTTCGCCGGTGGCGCGCACGCGCATGTGGGGTCAGCAGGGCGAGCCCGAAGACCTCAAGCCCGAGTGGGTTGTGCCCGGGGTGTTGTACCTGGCCTCGGCAGACTGCCAGGACAGCGGCTACATCCTGCGTGCCAGCAACGGCCAGTTCTGTGCCACGCGCTTCGAGGAAAACCCGCAGGTGGACTATCCACGCGAGCTGCGCGGGGTGTCGGCCGGCACCGTGCGCGAGGTGCGGCAACGCTGGCAGATGATAAAAGCCATGTAATAGCGCTTGGTTTGCATCAGGGTATTAATTAGAATCAATCTCATTTGAGTCTAATCCATCCAGGTGCGTTGACATGAGCGAAGCGGCGGGCCCCACCGAGCAGACCCTGCAGGGCCTCTACCGAGAGCATCGCAGTTGGCTGGAGCGCTGGCTGTACCAGCGCCTGGGCAACCGCTGGGATGCCGCCGACCTCAGCCAGGATACTTTCCTGCGCGTGCTGGCAAGCCCCCAGGTGCTGAGCGAGTTACGCGAGCCACGGGCCTATCTGCTGACCGTCGGCAAGCGTTTGCTGGTCAACTTCCACAAGCGCCGCAGCCTGGAGCGTGCCTACCTCGAGGCTCTGGCCAGCCTGCCCGAGGCGCTGATGCCTTCGCCAGAGCAGCGTTGGTTGCTGCTGGAAACCCTGCAGGCCCTAGACGAACTGCTCGACGGTTTGCCGGCGGCGGTGCGTCGGGCGTTTCTCTGGTCGCAGCTTGAAGGCCTGAATTACGCACAGATCGCCGAGCGCCTGGCGGTCAGTGAACGTACGGTCAAACGCTACATGGCCCAGGCTTATGAGCATTGCCTGCTGGTTGAACTATGAGCCGCACCTTCAGCCGCGAAGCCCGGCAACTGGCGCGCACGGCCGCGCACTGGCTGGCCTTACTCGATTCCGGGCAGGCCAGCGCCGAGGATTTGCAGCGTCTGCAGCACTGGCGCGCGGCCAATGCCCAGCACGAGCAGATCTGGCAGCGCGCCGAGGGCTTGCGCCAGCGTTTCCAGAACGTGCCGCCAACCCTGGCCATGGCCAGCCTCGACCGTCCCGAAGCCAACCGTCGAACCCTGCTCAAGCGTGGCCTGGCTTTGGCGCTGGTGTTGCCCGCCGGCTGGCTGCTCAGCCAGCAGGTGCCGCTGCAGGCCCTGCGCGCCGACCTGCGCACCGCTGTGGGCGAGCGCCGTGGCGTGCGTCTGGCCGATGGCAGCTTGTTGCAGTTGAACACGGCAACCGCCGTCAACCTTGACCTTGCTCACCAGCGCCTGACCCTGGTCGAAGGCGAAATCGCCCTGAGCGTCAGCCGCGCCCAGGCGCTGCACGTTGACCTTGGCATGGCCCGGGTGAGCGTCGGCCAGGCCCAGGTGTGCCTGCGGCGCGACGCCGAGCAGTGTCGCATCGCCGTGCTCCAGGGCGCAGTGCAGGTGCAGCCGCGCCAGGGCCCGGCGCTGGCCTTGCAGGTCGGCGATCAGCTGACTATCACCGCCGACGGCAGTGGCGCCATGGACCGTTTCGACCCCCACCAGCCGGACTGGCGCGATGGCGTTCTGAGTGTCAACAACCAGCCGCTGGCGCAGTTTTTGCGTGAGCTGTCGCGTTACCGACCGGGCTGGCTGCACTGGCAGCCGGCGCTGGAAACGCTGCGCGTCACCGGCACGTTCCGCCTGGATGATACCGATCGGGTGCTGGCCCTGCTGGCGGCCAGCCTGCCGGTAGCGGTACAGGCGCGCAGCCGCTACTGGGTGACCCTGGTGGCCCGCGAGAAAACCGTGTGAGCGGTGCCGTGCTGTTGGTCGCCTGACATTTTTACCAGTAGCGCGCTGCCTTGCGGTTGGTGATGATGCCGGTTCAAAGGCTGGAGCCATACCGACATGGACGAGAACAACAAAGAGCGCCTTCGCCTGTATCAACCTGGAGACACTGTGGTGCTGTATGGCTGTTTTGCCGCCGAGTACGGGGTGATGGAAACCCAGTCAGGCGTGGTGCGCAGCATCGACTGGTGCACCCACCAGTTGCAGCTGTACTTCGCCTGCGATGATGAATGCCGCTGCATTCCATTCGCCAGCATCACTGCGGTGCTGGCGCCGGGTCGTTGCAGCGTCGCTGCAGGTGATCAAGGCTGAGCTTGCCTCAGGGCAGCTCGATCTGCGCGCAAAGGCCGCCGCCGTCGCGGTTGCTCAAGGTCAGGCGGCCGCCGATGGCCTGGGTCAGCTGCGCGGCGATGGCCAGGCCCAGGCCGGTACCGCCGGTGCTGCGGTTGCGCGAGTTCTCTACCCGGTAGAACGGTTGCAGCACCGCGTCGAGCTCTTCGGCGGGTATCCCCGGGCCCTGGTCGAGCACGCGAATCAGCGTGCCGTTGTTGGCGCCGCTGCGCACCTCGAGCTGCGCCGCGCCGGCAAACTTCAGGGCGTTGTCGATCAGGTTCACCAGCACCCGGCGCAAGGCTTGCGGGCGGGTTTCGAGCAGCGCGCCGGTCTTGCCGTGCAGCTCGACCTGCTGGCCGCTGTCCTGGTAGTCGAACACCAGGCTGTCGAGCAAGGCATCGAGGTTGACCCGGCACGGTGCCTCGCTGTTGCCATCGATGCTGCGGGCGTAGGCGACGCCTTCACGCACCAGGTGTTCCATGGCCTCCAGGTCGCTCCAGAGCTTGTCGCGATCACTGCTGCCGTCCATGGCCTCGACCCGCAGCTTCATCCGCGTGATCGGCGTTTGCAGGTCATGGGAGATCGCCGCCAGCAGTTGCATGCGCTCTTTCAGGTAGGCGCCGATACGTGCCTGCAAGGTATTGAAGGCCACTGCGGCATACACCACTTCCCGCGGGCCGCTTTCGTCCAGTTGCGGCCCCGGGGCATTGGGGTCGAGCTGGTCGACCGCTTCGGCCAGGCGGGTCAGCGGGCGGATCGCGGTTTTGACCGCCAGCCAGGTGCACAGCAACAGCAGCGCCAGCTGGATCAGCAGCACCACCGGCAGCCAGCTCGACATCGGCACCGGCGCCGGGGTGACGTCGACGCTCAACGGTGCGCCGTCGGCCAGGCGCAGGTGCACCTGGAAGTGCGGCGTGGGCCCGGGGATGCTCTGGTAGTCCAGGGCGTACTGGCCGCCCAGGGCCTTGCCGATGGACAGTGCGGCCATGGGCGCGTCATCCATGCTCAGCCGCTGGCCGGGTTCGCCGGCATCCAGGCGGTAGCGATAGGTGCGCCGCTCCAGGCGCGGCAGCCAGGCGGCGCGTTCGGCGGCCGGCAGGCGGTCGAGAATGGCCACCGAGGTAGCGACGTCCTGCTCGAGGTTACTGAGCATCATCGAGCGCGAGCTCTGGTAGCGCTCGTAGAACTGGAAGCTGAACGACAAACCGTAGGCCAACACCAGGCCGGTGAAGAAGATCAGCGCCAGGCGCGAGGCGAGGGTGCGCGGCCAACGCAGCAGGCTGCCCATGTTCAGGCCTCGACCCGCTGCACGGGCAAGGCGAACACGTAGCCCTCGCTGCGTACCGTCTTGATATAGGCCGGCTCGCGGGCGTCATCCTGCAGGCGCTGGCGCAGGCGGCTGACCAAGAGGTCGATGGAGCGGTCGAAGATATCCGCCTCGCGGCCCTGGGTCAGGTTGAGCAGTTGCTCGCGGCTGAGCACCCGTTGCGGATGGTCGAGGAACACCCGCAGCAGCCGGTACTCGGCGCCGCTCAGGGCCACCAGGGTGCCGTTGGCGTCGAGCAGGTGGCGCGCGGTGGTGTCCAGGCGCCAGTGGCCGAAACCGAGCAGGCGGCTGCTTTCGCTGATGCTCAGGTTTGGCGGCAGCATGCGCGTGCGGCGCAGCACGGCGTTGATCCGCGCCAGCAGCTCGCGGGCCGAGAACGGCTTGCTCAGGTAGTCGTCGGCGCCCATTTCCAGGCCGATGATGCGGTCGGTTTCATCGTTGCGGGCGGTCAGCATCAGTACCGGCGTGGCCTTGTGCTTGCCGGCGCGCAGCTCGCGGCACAGCAGCAGGCCATCGTCACCGGGCATCATGATGTCGAGCACGATCAGGTCGACCACATTGGACTCGAGAAAGGCGCGCATCTGCCGGCCATCGGCGACGATGGTGGTGCGCAGCCCGTTCTTTTTCAGGTAGTTGCCTACCAGCTCCCTGATCTCTCGATCGTCGTCGACGACCAGGATGTGATCGACATGCTCCATCGTCCGGCTCCCGCTGTGGTGGTGGCGGCAAGTGTACAGAGCCCGGCAGGGCTTGCCTGCCGGGCTTTGTATTGCAGTGTATCTGCTGCGGCCATAGATACCTGGCGAGGCAAAGCGGGCCGATCCGGACACATTGGCGATACCTGGCGGGCCTGAAATAGCCAGCAACGGGTGGCAGCCGCCACCTCTGTGCAAACTGACTCGGGAGTACCGCCATGAACCTCAAGACCCTTGCCACTGCCAGCCTGTTGACCCTGTTCAGCCTCGGCACCGTTGCCGCCCAGGCTAGCGACCCGGTGGTGGTACAGCAGTATCGTTACGGCCAGCAACTGGATGTGCACAAGGTCCTGGCCTTGCACGAGGACAGCAGCATGGGCTGCGGCGTGGTCAACGCTCAGATGGACTACCTTGATTCCCAGGGCAAGGAACACCGCCTGCAGTACCAGAAATTTGCCAGTGACTGCCATGAAGGCGGTTAAGCCATCGATCAGGGAGGTTCGTCCATGAACATCAATTTCAACACAAGTCGCCGTCGGGCCCTGGGCATCGCCGCACTGCTGGCCGTGCTGCTGGCGCTGGCGGGCCTGGGCAACCGCCTGTTCGCCGGCACGCCGGCAAGCCTTGAGACACTGGGGCCGATGCCGGAACTGGCCGGCGCCGTGCAGTGGCTCAACTCGCCACCACTGGACCGCGCAGCGCTCAAGGGCAAGGTGGTGCTGGTGGACTTCTGGACCTACGAGTGCATCAATTGCCGGCGCAGCCTGCCGCACGTCAACACCTGGGCCAAGCGTTACGCCGACCAGGGCCTGGTGGTGATCGGCGTGCATACGCCGGAATACCCTGAAGAGCGGGTAGTCGACAATGTGCGTGCGCAAGTGACGAAACTGGGTATCGGCTACCCGGTGGCCATCGACAACGACTATGCGATATGGAACGCCTTCGGCAACCAGTTCTGGCCGGCGCACTACATCGTCGATGGCAGCGGCCAGGTGCGCTATGTGCACTTTGGCGAAGGCGCCTACGACACCCAGGAGCAAGTCATCCAGCAACTGCTCAAGGAGCGTGACGGGCAGGCGGGGTGAAGATGCTCGGGTGGCGCTGGCCTCATCGCGGGTCAAGCCCGCTCCTGCAGAGGACCTTGGCCAGTTGCCGGATTGCGGTTTCGATTTCACTGGCTGTCAGCGATGAATAGCCCAGCAGCCAGCCCTGCTGTTTATGTTCACCGGCATACAAACGGCTGAGCCCGGGTAGCTGCACACCGGCGCGGGCGGCCAGATTCATGGTGTGTTGCTCTGTCCAGCCTGGCTCGAGCACGCAGGGGATCTGCAGGCCTCCCGGCGGGCGCATGGCGGTGACGACGCCCGCCAGGTGCTTGCCAATCGCATCAAGCAGGCAGGCCCGGCGCCCGGCGTAGAGTTTGCGCATGGCGCGGATGTGGGCGTTGTAGTGGCCGTCGTCCATGAAGCGCGCCAGGGTCAGTTGCAGCACCTGCGGGGTGTGCCCGTCGATGATGCTGCGCGCCGCGCTGAAGGGCGCTACCAGCTCCGGCGGCAAGACCATGTAGCCGATGCGCAGGCCGGGGTAGAGGGTCTTGCTGAAGGTGCCGATGTAGAGGGTGCGCTGCTGGCTGTCCAGGCCCTGCACGCAGGCGGTGGGCAGGCCGTCGTAGTGGAACTCGCTGTCGTAGTCGTCCTCGATGATCCACTTGCCGTTCTGCGCCGCCCAGTCGATCAGCTCCAGGCGTCGCGCAAGGCTCAGGGTCGCGCCTGTGGGGTACTGGTGCGACGGCGTGACGTAGACGCAACTGGCGCCGCTTTGGTCGGCGCGCAGCAGGTCGGTGCGGATGCCGTGGGCGTCGACGTCGATCGGCACGATCCGCGCCTGCGCCGCTTCAAAGGCCTTCTTCGCGCCGAAGTAACCGGGGTTTTCCAGCAGGATCGGCTTGCCGGCATCCACCAGCATTTGTGCGCACAGGAACAGTGCCTGGCGGGTGCTGCTGAGCACCAGTACCTGCTCGGGCATCACCTTGGCGCCACGTTCGAGGTTCAGGTAGGTGGCGATGGCCTTGCGCAGGGCTTCGCTGCCCTGCGGGTCGCCGTGCAGCAGGACGTTGCCGCGATGGTCCGTCACGGCCTGGCGCTGCAGGCGTTCCCAGACTGCAAGGGGGAACGAGCGGGTTTCTGGCAGGCCGGTGGCAAAGGCCTTGATCACCTGCTGGTCGCTGACGCCGCCGTTGTCGAACAGTGCCCGTCCGCGCAGGCTCAAGCCCTGGCCGGGCTCGAGATCACTGCGTTTTTGCGCCCCGGCCTTGATGCGCCGTTGCCCGCTGCCACGCAGTTGCGCGCCGAGGTTGTCCGGCACATAACTGCCCGAGCCTGCGCGGCGGACGATATAGCCGTCGCGCTGCAGCTGCACGTAGGCGTTCTCGACGGTGTCGCGGGCGACGCCCAGCGATTTGGCCAGGGCGCGGCTGGCCGGCAGCTTGACGCCAGCGGACAGCGCCCCTTCAAGGATCAGCGCGCGCAGCGCACGCTGGATGCGCTGGTGCAGGTCCAGCGCTGCGAACTCGGCGTCATTGACGCGCATCTTCAGGGTTTCAAGCTCGAACGTGGTTGCCATGTGGTCTGCCGCAAGTGAAGAAACTGGCCTGAACGGGCAGGCCAGTCTATTCGTACACTCGGTCGCTCGTCACTGCCTCTTCGCAAGGAACCCTGCCGCCATGTCTACTTCAGCACTACGCCCCGGCGACCTCATGCCCCCGCTCATTGCCGGTCTCATCTCGGTTATCGTCAATTATGGCGGAACCTTCATCCTGGTTTTCCAAGCGGCCAAGGTCGCTGGTTTGAGCCCGGCCCTCACGGCTTCCTGGGTATGGTCGGTATCCATCGGCGTGGGGGTTACCGGGCTGTTGCTCAGTTGGCTCAGCCGCCAGCCGATCATCACCGCCTGGTCGACACCGGCCGCCGCCTTCCTGGTGGTGGCCCTGGCCAGTACGCCCTACGCCGAAGCGGTGGGCGCCTACCTGATCTCGGCAGCCGCGTTTGTGCTGCTGGGCTTATCGGGCTGTTTCGACAAGCTCATCCGCCTGATCCCGCCGGGCATTGCGGCGGGGCTGCTGGCCGGGATCCTGCTGCAATTCGGCATCGGTGCCTTTGCCGGGCTCAGCGTCGACCCGTTGCTGGCCGCGCTGCTGATCGTGGCCTATCTGCTCTTCAAGCGCTTCAGTGCGCGCTATGCGGTGGTCGGCATCCTGCTGCTGGGGCTGGGCTTTTTGCTGATGCGCGGGCAGGTCGAGCTGTCAGGGCTGCGCTTGCAACTGGCGACGCCGGTCTTCACCGCGCCGGCGTTTTCATTCAATGCCATGCTCAGCGTGGCCCTGCCGCTGTTCCTGATTACCCTGACCGGACAGTACATGCCCGGCATGCTGGTGCTGCGCAATGACGGCTTCAAGGCCAGTGCCAACCCTATTGTCGCCGTTACCGGGCTGGGCTCGTTGTTGATGGCGCCGTTCGGCTCCCACGCCTTCAACATCGCCGCGATCACCGCAGCGATCTGCACCGGCAAGGAAGCCCACGAAGAACCTGCCAAGCGCTGGATCGCCGGGGTGGCGGCGGGCGTGTTCTACATTCTTGTCGGCGTCTTCGGGGTAACCCTGGCCGCACTGTTCATGGCCTTCCCGGCCACTTTCATCAGCACCCTGGCGGGGCTTGCGCTGCTGGGCACCATTGGCAGCAGCCTGGCCAATGCCATGGCCGATGCGAAAACCCGCGAAGCGTCGTTGATCACCTTTCTGGCTGCGGCCGCCAATATCAGTTTGCTCGGTATCGGCGGGGCGTTCTGGGGGCTGGTGATCGGCCTGGGCGCTTATGCCGTGCTCAATGGCCGCTTGCCGCGCCGGGAGCGGGCAGGGGTGATCGGTGCCAGCAATGGCGAGGGGTAAGGCCGCGATCAGCGCTTGGCCGCCTTGGCGCGCTGATTCTCGTCGCTGCGCGCCCGTGCCGGGATGTTCTCCAGCGAAGTGGGCTTGTCGGCGATGTTGATTACCGTCCACTCCCAGAACGCGCTGGTCCAGTAGGTCAGTTCACCGTCTTCGAGCAGCAGGTCGTGGCGGCCACTGCTGTGCGGCGCTTCTTTGGCCTGGCGCATCAATGGCACCAGTTGCATGGCGCGTTCGCCGTCGGTGGTCTCCAGTGACAGCGAAACCTGGCGCAGGCGGTCATCCTTGTCGAAGGCCGCTTCGATGCGGCTGACCTCGACACCGCCGAGTTTGTAGGGTTCGATGCCCGGTACCGGGTCGACAGCCTGGTAGTACTGACGGGGCACGTTGTAGTGCACGCCGTTGATCAGCCAGACCCGGGTGAAATGCCGCTCCATTACCTCCACGACCTGCGCGCGCGGCATGCCCAGCGTGAACTCGCCAAGGCTCAGCGCCGACCAGGCGGTGGTCGGGAACAGGGCACAGCAGAGCAACAATGTCAGCATCCTTGGCACGCGGGGTCCTCCTTGAAATGAGCGCAAAGGGTACTGCAGCCCTCGCATCCGCGCTAGGATCAGCAGTCCTGCACTGACAATGAGGTCACCTGTGAAATACGCCATTGCCCTGCTACTGAGCCTGATGCCGTTGCTGGCTGGCGCCGCCGAAGTCGGCGAACGCCTGGCGCCCTTTACCTTGCTTGACCAGCACGACCAGCCCTACAGCCTCAACGCGCAGACCCGCGTGCTGCTGGTGGCGCGCAACATGGACGGTGCCAAGCTGGTCCAGGCCGCCGTCGGTGAGCAGCCCAAGGGCTACCTGCAAGCACGCGATGCGGTGTTCGTCGCCGACATCCAGCGCATGCCGGCACTGATCAGCAAACTGTTCGCCATCCCGGCCATGCGTGACTACAACTACCGGGTGCTGCTGGACCGCGACGGCAAGGTGGTTGCGCGTTATCCGGGCGCTGAAGGCCAGGTGCTGTGGATCCAGTTGGAGCAGGGGGTTGTGGCGGGGCAGAAGGAATATGCCAGTGCCGAGGCGTTGGCCACAGCGCTCAAGGCGTTGCCGCAGCCATAGTGGATTTGAATGCAGCGCAACGCTGTGGGAGCGGGCTGGACCCGCGATCGAGCGCGAAGCGGTCGCAATCCAGACGCCACCTGATGGGGAGGCTGAACTGACCCCATCGCGGGGCAAGTCGGGTCGCCGCACGGCCGCTCCCACAGGTAGCGTAGGCCTTTAGAGGCGCGAGCTGATCCATTGGCGATGCTGCTCACACTTCACCTTTGCGCCTTGTCGGCGAATGGACCGGCGATGCACGAGTAGCGAAAGCAAAAAAGCGCTCTGCTTCTAGATGTATGTAATTGCAGACGCCACCGATCGTCCCTTGCAGAAGGCCGAGTGGAACCCTTGCGTAGTGGGGCGACGGCCATGGATGGCCGGCGAGCGCCGCAGGGCCAGGGACGGCCCTTCGGCGCGCCCCCACGGGAGCAAGGGTGGAAGGAGGGAACCCGCAGCGCAGCGCAGGGCCGATGAAGGGACAGGGCGTTTTTGGTTACTTTTGCCGCCAAGCAAAAGTGACCCGCCGTAAGGGCGGAAGGCGCCGGCAGCGCCTCATCATCAAATGGATCAGCTCAAACAGCCTGGCTGCCCCAATACTTGCAAGCTGCTTAAGACAGTTGCTCCCACATGGGCAGTGCAGGCAGGCGCAGATCTTACAGCGGCACCTGCAAGGTCGTCTTGACTCGATCCAGCACCACGATGGTACGAAACCACTTCACGTTCGGGTTGTCATGAAACAGTCGCTGGGCGATGTCCTGGAACACGGTCATGCTCGCTACCGTCAGCACCAGCAAAAAGTCGGCGTCGCCGGTGACGTAGTAGCACTGCTGAATTTCAGGTCCCGAGAACGCACGCTTCATGACTTCCAGGTCCGCCGACTGGGTGCGGTCGGCGTGCACCTCGACCATCAGGGTAATCACCTGGCCGACTTTGTCCGGGTTGATCACCGCGGCATTGGCCTGGATTACCCCGGTCTTTTTCAAGCGCTGGATCCGCCGCTGCACCGAGGCGCTAGACAAGTGCACCTGCTCGGCCAGCTCACGCAGGGGCTGGCTGTTATCGCGCTGCAGGGCGGCAAGCAGGGCAAGGTCGAATTCATCCAGGTCCATGCAAAAATTTCTCATCTTGAGGGGTGAAAACGAGGGCACTTATCAGTGGCTGCGGAATAAATTATCACCCTCTGCTGGTCCTCATTAAGGAATTTGCAATGACCGCGCATCACTCCACGTTGGGCGTCGTGCTCAATGTTCTCGCCTCGGTGCTGTTCGCGGTGATGTACGCCTACACCAGCCTGCTCGCGCCCCTGGACGGCGCCGAAATCTATGGCTGGCGGATCCTTCTGACCGTGCCGTGCCTGACCCTGATGGTGATCGCCAGCGGGCACTGGCCGCAGGTGCGGCGGATATTCCTGCGCCTGTTCGAAGAGCGCTGGTTCTGGGCGATTCGCCTGGTTTCGGCGGTGTTGCTCGGCGCGCAGTTGTGGCTGTTCATGTGGGCACCGATCAACGGCTATGGCCTGGACGTGTCGCTGGGCTACTTCCTGATGCCGCTGGTGATGGTGATTGTCGGCCGCCTGGCGTTCAAGGATTCGATCAGCCGCCTGCAACTGCTGGCCTGTGCCTTGGCGGCGCTGGGCATCATTAACCAGATCGCCATCGCCAAGGCGATTTCCTGGCCGGTGCTGGTGGTGTCGCTGGGCTATCCGCTGTACTTCTGGCTGCGCCGGGTGACCGACACCAACAACATGGGCGGGTTGTGGTTCGACATGAGCCTGAGCCTGCCGGTGAGCCTGTATTTCGTGCTCAAGGGCGGGGTAGTGCTCGGCCTTGCCGGCGCAGCCTCAAGCTTGCCCTGGCTGGTGCTCGGCCTCGGCGCGATCAGCGCCGCAGCCCTGGGCCTGCAGGCGCTGTCGGCACCACGGCTGAACCTGACCCTGTTTGGCCTGCTGATTTATGTCGAGCCGGTGCTGCTGGTGGTCGCCGCAGTGCTGCTGGGCGACAGCATCGCCCCGGCGCAATGGCCGACCTATATTGCGATCTGGCTGGCGGTGTTGGTGCTGGTGGTGGAGGGCGGTTTGAGCCTCAACGGTAACCGCCGCGCTTACTCGCCCAACCGCTGCTCGCGCGAAGGCGGGTAGCCGAAGTAGGCGCAGTAGCACTTGCTGAAGTGCGAGACCGAGACAAAACCGCAGGCAATCGCCACGTCCATCAGCGGCAGGTCGGAATACTGCAACAGACGCCGGCTTTTGGTGATGCGCAGTTCCATGTAGTAGCGGCTTGGCGAGGTGCCCAGTTGCGCCTGGAACAGGCGGTCGATCTGCCGGCGCGAACGGCCGCTGTAGGCCGCCAGTTGATCGAGGCTGAGGGTTTCTTCAAGGTTGCTTTCCATCAGCTCGACGATGGTGCGCAGTGGCGCGCTCATGGCTTTCTTCTGGCTGCTGTCGACCCGGCGAAAGCGCGCGCTGGAAAACGCCAGGATCTCCTCGACGCCCTCGGCCAGCGCTTCGCCATGTTGCAGCTTGAGCAGCGCCAGCATCATTTCTAGCGCGCCGTTGGGGCTGGCGGCGGTCAGGCGTTCGCGGTCGAGCACAAAGCTTGCCGGGGTGATGGTGCACTGCGGGCTGCGCTCGGCCAGGCTTGCCCGTTGTTCAGGGTGGATGGTGCAGTTGTAGCCCTCCAGCACCCCGGCGCGGCCGAGAAACCAGGCGCCGTTCCACAGGCCGCCGAGGGCCAGTTGGTGGGCGGCAGCATCGCACAGCAGCTTGTCCAGCTGCGGGTACTTGAGTGGGGTACGCAGGCCGCCGCAAACAATCAGCATGTCGAGGTTGTCCAGCGCTGCGCGGTCCAGGTGCGCGGCATAAATCTCCAGGCCCAGGTCACTGGTGACCCGCTCGCTGCCCAGGGAAAACGGCGTGCTCAAGAACAGGTTGCTCTTGAGCAGGTTGGCCGTCACCAGTACATCCATGGCCACGGTAAAGCTGGCCATGGAGAAGTTCTCCAGCAGCAAAAAGCCCACCTGGTACGCCGGGGTCGAGGCAGCCTCGGGGTGCTTGAGGTTGAGCATGTTACTGGTGCTGGATTTCTTGCTGAACTGGCGTGGGGTGGGCAAGGCGCGGCTCCGCGAACTGGCAGGTTGAGGCGATGATGCCAGATATTGCCCGGCCCGCAATGGCAATCAGAATGAACCCCGGCTGGCTGCGCACACCTAACCTTCAGAACCCCTCTGGAGGCTACCCATGGAAAACGGTCATATCTGGATCACCCTTGCCGTATTGCTCACCCTGGTCGAACTCTGGGCCATCAAACGCATCATCGGCAGCAAGAGCCGGGCGGATCGCAAGATGTTGTGGATCGTGTTTATCGTCTTTGTACCCGTGCTGGGCCTGATTGCCTGGGCCGTGGCCGGGCCGAAAGCCAGCGCGGGGGTGCCGATTTCGCGGGAGGGTTGACCCGGCGGCTGGCGACAGGGATTGTAGGGGCGACGGCGCATCGTCGCGCCTGCATGACCCAAGGAAGCACTTCATGCCGCTGTTTGAAACCCCACGCCTGCTCGTGCGCGAACTCTCGCGTCAAGACCTGCCCGCCCTGACCGCCATTCTCAGCGACCCTGAGGTGATGAAATTCTCGGTGCGCGGTGTCTGCGACGAACAGATGACCGGGGCCTTCATCGACTGGTGCGTGCAGTGCTACGCCAGCTACGGCATGGGCCAATGGGCGCTGGTCGAAAAGGTCAACGGCGAGCTGGTCGGTTTTTGCGGCGTCAGCCCGGAGCAGGTCGAAGGGGTAGAGCAGGCCAGCCTGGGCTATCGTCTGGCTACACGCTATTGGGGTCAGGGACTGGCCAGCGAAGCGGTGCGCGGCGTGCTTGAGCATGCGTTCAACGAGCACCGGCTGGCGGCGGTGATTGCAATTATTGAAGCGGCCAACATTGCCTCCTTGCGCGTGGCGCAAAAAGCCGGCTTCAATGCCTTCGATACTGTGCAGTTTCACGAGCGGCCGGTGCGGGTGTATCGGCTGACGCATCCGCACTGGAAGGCACCATGACCAGCAGCAGACACCTCGACCCGTTGCGCCAGGTCATCCGCCAACAAGCGGTTGCACCCGCACCTGCGCCGTGGCGGTTGACTGGCCAGTTCACCGTCGCCGGCCTGCTGGAAATCGGCTTTGACCGTGACAGCGAGCGGCTGCTGGTGGCTTCGAGTTCAGGCCGCAGTGTGATCGACTGTCGCAGCGGCGAGAAAATCGCCCGCGACCGCACCGACAACCTGGGCAGCGACCATTATCTGGAAACCCGCGGCATCGGCCCGCTCAACGAGCGGGTGATCCGCATGTCGGGCATCCAGGGCGGCGGCCTGCCGATCAGCACCAGCGATGGCTGGGTGGTGGAGAACATCACCCTGGCCTGGCCTGAGCAGCACCTGCTGCTGGTCGAGCCGGGTTCCTGGCTGCATGGCGCGCGCTACAACCGGCCCGCCAGGTTTCATACCCTGGCAATCGAGACCGAAGTGCGTGCCTTCGGGTTTTCCTATACCGGTTTGAGCCTGGTGATCGCCACCGGTGGCGAGTTGCTGGTTTATGGGCGAGGGTAGTGGCCGAGCCAGGTCAGTATCTCGTCCCATAGCGGTTGTGCCTGAGCCTTGAAGTACCCCATGTGGCCAATGGCACCATTGTCCGGTTGCAGGTCACGGCGGGTCATTGGTGCATTGCAGTAAGCCTTGACGAAGGCATCCCGCGAGCGCGGTGGCGCCCAGGGGTCATCCAGCGAGGTGGCGAACACGCAAGGCATGCGTACCTGGGCGTACTGCCCGGCCAGATGGGCCATGCGCGGGTCGTCGAAGTAGTAGTGCGGGTAGGCGCACCAGCGCTTCCAGTCACGGTAGACCCCGCGTGGCAGATCATCGCCCATGCCAAGCAGGCTCCAGGCCATGTAACCCTTGAGGGCTACCAGCGGTGGCAGGACCCAGCGCCACAAAAGGCGCACCTTCAGCGCCTCCGGCCAGGGCATCCAGCCGGCCCAGCCGGCGCCGCTGCCGAGGCTGTAACAGGCGCTGATACAGGCATGATTGGGCAGCAGGCCAATGGCATGGCCGCCGAAGGAATGGCCGACCCAGTACAAGGGTAATGGCTCGGCGCCGAGCAGGTCGACGGCCGCGGCCAAGTCCAGGTAAGCCCAGTCCAGGTAGGACATCTCAAAGCCTTTGAGCGACGCCGGCCGCGACTCGCCGACGCCGCGGTAATCGACAGTCAGCACGTTGAAACCCTGAGCTGCCGCATGCTCGGCAAAGCGCCGGTAGAAGCGTTGCTGCACGCCGGTGGCGCCGGCCAGGATCAGGTTGCCACGGGCTTCGCCCACAGCCGGGTAGCGGTACGCCGACAACGGGTAACCGTCACGGGCATGCAAGGTGAAGGCGTGCGGCGGGGCCGGGGAGATCATCTGGGTCATGGTGGTCAGCGCCCGGTGAACTGCGGGGCGCGCTTTTGCATCATCGCCATCACCCCTTCACGCACATCGGCGCTGCCGATCAGCTCCAGCAACGTTTCCTCGAGCCTGGCCAATGCCGCAGCATCGCCTTCGTCCCGGGCCAGGAAGGCCGATTGCAGGGTAGCCTTGATCGCCAGCGGCGCAGCCCTGGCAATGCGTTCGGCATAGTCGATGGCGCGGGCCAGGGCTTGCCCTGGAGCTACCACCTCATTGACCAGATTCATCGCCCGCGCTTGATCGGCATCGAACTCATCGCCAGTGAGCATGTAGCGCATGGCGTTGGCCCAGCCTGCGGCCTGGGTGAAGCGCACAGTAGAGCCGCCTGATGGCGGGATGCCGCGCAGCACCTCCAGGTGAGCGAAGCGCGCATTGCTGGCAGCGATGGCGATATCGGCGTTGAGCAGCAATTCGATGCCCGCGGTCCAGCAGATGCCCTCGACCGCGACCACTACCGGCTTGCTCCGGCGAGGCAGGCGGGTGCCCCAGGGGTCGATGCTGCCCTCTGGGTAGTGCAAGCCACCGCTGGCCAGCTTCGGTGCCAACTCCATAAGGTCGAGCCCGGCGGTGAAATGCTCGCCATGGGCAAACAGCACCATGCAGCGCAGTTCGTCATTGCCCTCGTATTCACCGAGGGCCAGCGCCAGGTCCATCAGCAGCGCGCTGTCCATGGCGTTGCGCTTGGCGGCGCGGTCCAGGCCCACCAGCCATAGGTGGCCACGCTGTTCGCGGCTGACTCGATCGGGGCCGCTATTGGCTTCGCTCATCGACTTGCACTCCGGCAAAGAGGTTAGAAGGGTTACTTACCGATCGTTCGGTTTGATGAAGCTAACCAAACGTTCGGTAACTATCAAGTGGAGCTGGCCAGGCTTATGGCATAGAATCAGCGCCATTGATCGACTGCAGGACTGGCCGTGCGACCGCTGAAAATTCCCCGAGACCAACTGCTGCAGCGCTGCGCCAACACCTTCAAGCGCTACGGCTATCACGGCACCACCATGGACATGCTTTCGGCGGCCTGCGGCCTGACCAAGGCGTCCTTCTATCATCACTACCCGAACAAGGAAGCGCTGCTGCGCGACGTGCTGGCCTGGACCCACGAAGGGCTTGCGAAGCACCTGTTCAGTATTGCCGACGACTTGAGCCTGAGCCCTGTTCAACGTCTGGAGGAAATGGGCCGCAAGGCAGGTCGGGTGTTTGAGGCCGATGCCATCGGCTGCCTGATGGCGGTGGTGGCCATCGATGCCAGTTACGGCAAGAATGAGCTGATGGTGCCGATTCGCGAATTCTTTGCCGCCTGGGCTAAGGCGTTTGCCCGGCTCTATCAGGGCCTGCTGGATGATGAACAGGCGCAGGCCCGAGGGCGGCAATTGGTAGCGGATTACGAAGGGGCGATTCTATTGGCACGGATCCATGACGACATGAGCTACTTCAAGGCGGTGACCCAGCGGGCCCTGGGCGAATTGCAGGGAACTCACAAGGGTTGAAGGCGCCTATGGTCCCTGTGGCAGCCGGCTTGCCGGCGATCGAGCGCGCAGCGGTCGCAATACGGGCATCGCTGGCGTATTTTCAATGACCTGTTCCAAGGCGCCACTGCTGATGACTACCCAACCTTTCCATCCCTGCCAAGCCCTCGCTGACCTGCTGTTGCCGCACCTGCCGGCGGACAACGGCGATGGCTCTCACGACCTGACGCATATCCACCGGGTCTGGAGCAATGCCCGGCGGATTCAGGCCCGGGAGGGCGGCGATCTGTCCATCCTGCTGGCCGCCACGCTGCTGCATGATTGCGTCACGGTCGAAAAGAACTCGCCGCTACGCGCCCAGGCCTCGACCCTGTCCGCTGAAAAAGCTGCCCGGATACTCGCCGATCTTGGCTGGCCCGGCGAGCGCATCAGCGCTGTCGCTCATGCCGTCGCTACGCACAGTTTTTCAGCCGGCCTGCCGCCGCAAACCCTCGAGGCAAAAATCCTTCAGGACAGTGACCGTCTGGACGCCATCGGTATGGTCGGTGTGGCTCGCTGCTTCTACGTCGGTGGGCGCATGGGCTCGGCCCTGTACGATTTCACTAATCCCAGCGCGGCAGGCCGCGACTACCTGGACCACCAGTTCAGCCTCGAGCACTTTCACACCAAATTGCTGAAACTGGCCTCGGGCTTTCAAACCGGGGAGGGCGCACGCCTGGCGGCCGAGCGGCATCGGCGGCTTGAGCTGTTCGTGCAAGGTTTCATGGATGAGATTGGCGGCCCTCAAGACTGATGCGGGCAGCGCTGGAATCGTGCATTCTCGGCTGCCGAGCAACTTCAGCGAGAGCCACCGATGATCACCTGCTACCTGCGCTACGTCCTCGACCCTTACAAACTCGCGGAGTTCGAACACTACGGCAAACTCTGGATCCCGCTGGTGGAGCGCTTCGGCGGCCAGCACCACGGCTACTTCCTGCCTTCGGAAGGTGCCAACAATATCGCCATGGCGATGTTCACCTTTCCAAGCCTTGCCGCGTACGAACGCTACCGCCAGGACTCGATGAACGACCCTGAGTGCCTGGCCGCCTTCCAGTACGCCCAGGACACCCGTTGCATCCTCAGCTATGAGCGCTCGTTCTTGCGCCCGGTGTTCGGGCAGGACTGATGAGCACGCTTTTCGACCTGGAACTGTTCGTGCGGGTGGCCGACGAGGGCAGCCTGTCTGCCGCTGCGCGCAGCCTCGACATCACTCCGGCAGCCGCCAGCCTTGCACTCAAGCGCCTGGAGACGCGCCTGCAAGTACGGTTGTTTGCCCGCTCCACTCGCCAGCAACGGTTGACCGACGAAGGCCGGCGCTACCTCGACAGCGTGCGCCTGGCCCTGGGCGCGCTGGCCGAGGGCGAGCAAGCCTTGCGCGATCAGGCGCTGCAGATGGGCGGGCTGCTGCAACTGGCGGCGCCTTCGGATTTTGGCCGCAGCGTGCTGCTGGCCTGGCTCGATGCGTTCAAGCGCGAATACCCGCGGGTCCAGCTGCAACTGCTGCTCAACGACCAGGCCAGCGACCTGTACCGCGAACCAGTCGACGTCGCCCTGCGTTTTGGCGTGCCGGCCGATTCCGACATGGTCGCCTTGCCGATTCTGCTCGATCACCACCGCGTGGCCTGCGCCAGCCCCGAGTACCTGGCGCGCCACGGCACGCCCTCTATGCCCCAGGAGCTGGCTGACCATCAGTGCGTGATCTACCAGCGCAACGGCCGGCCCTATGACCTGTGGCGCTTTGCGCGTGGCAGTGAAGTGAACGAAGTGCGGGTGCACGGCGAATACCGCTGCGATGACGGTGAAGTGGCCCGGCGCTGGGCCCTGGCCGGGCATGGCGTGGTCTACAAGGCCTGGCTGGACGTGGCCGCGGACGTCGCGGCCGGGCGTTTGCAGCGCTTGTTCGGCGACTGGCAGGGCGAGTACGCCCCGGTGTACCTGATGTGCCCGCACCGGGCGCAGGTGACCGAGCGGGTCAAGGCGTTGCAGGGCTTTTTGCAAACACGCTGCCTGCAGTGGGCGGCCAAGGGGCTATAAGTAGGATATTTCCCACTCAATGGGAATCGAGTTTCACCTATTGAGAAAGACTGTGCACCATGGCGCCAAGGAGCACATATGACCTACACCACGCCCACCGATCGCCTGCTGCAGATCCTCGTCGCCCTCGGCCAGGCCAACGAGGCCGTGTCGGCCAAGGAGCTGAGCCTGCAACTGGACCAGCCCCTGAGCAGCACCTATCGGCACCTGAAGACCCTGCTGCGTTGGGGCCTGGCCGAAGACAACGGCCATGGTCGCTACCTGCCGGGCCCGGCCTGCCTGCAACTGGCGAAGAAGTTCGACCGCGAAGCACTGCTGGTGTCGCTGGCCAAGCCCGAGCTCAAGCGCCTGGCCGAACTCAGCCAGGAAAGCGTGGCACTGATGGTGCCGAGCAACGGCCAGGCCATTTGCATCGAACTGATCGACAGCCCGCAGCCACTGCGCTGCTGTTACCAGAAGGGCCTGGCGCAACCGCTGCGGGTCGGCGCGTCGGCGCGGGTGTTGTTGGCGCACATGGAGCCGGCGCGCAGCCTGGCGATTCTTGAAGAGCAGGGCCTGGAAGCCGAAGCACTGGACAGTTACCGCCAGAGCTTCGTGCAGATCCGTGACCAGGGCTATGCCATCAGCCTCGGTGAAATCGACGACGGCATCTGGGGCGTCAGTGCCCCGGTGCTCGACAGCCGCAACCGCCTGCATGGCGCAATCAGCCTGATGGCCCCGGCCATTCGCGCCCGGCAGAACAGCGAGCGCCTGACCCGCTGGACCTGCGACGTGGCCCTGCGCATCGGTGCGCGGCTGGACTGAATCTACTGGAGTATCCGCATGAACAGCACTACCGCACTGCCGCTCTGGCAGGGCCGCGTCGACGCCGCAGAAGGCACGGCGGCCCTGCGCTGGCACCAATGGGTGCAGCCCTGGGCTGATGACCAACCGGCTGGCAACGCCCTGGTGGGCCTGGCCTGTGACGAAGGGGTGATCCGCAACCAGGGCCGCAGCGGCGCCCGCCAGGGGCCGCCGGCCCTGCGCAAGGCCTTGGCCAACCTGGCCTGGCGTGGCCAGCGCCCGGTCTATGACAGCGGCGACTTCGTCTGCCTCGGTACTGACCTGGAAGGTGCCCAGCAGGCCTATGCCAAGCGGGTGACGCAACTGCTGGGGCAAGGGCATCTGCCGTTGGGCCTGGGCGGCGGGCACGAAATCGCCTATGCCAGTTTTCTCGGCCTGGCTGGCCATTTACGCCAGCAAGAGGCGCAGCCGCGCATCGGCATTCTCAATTTCGATGCCCACTTCGACCTGCGCCACAGCGCCCAGAGCAGCTCCGGCACGCCGTTCCGGCAGATTGCCGAGTACTGCCAGCAGGCCGGCATGGCCTTTGAATACTGCTGCCTGGGCGTCAGCGAGCTGAACAACACCCAGGCCTTGTTCGACCAGGCCCAGCGCCTGAACGTGCGTTATCGCCTCGACCGGCAGATGCAGCCGTGGAATATCGCCGCGCTGGAGACCTTCGTCGATGACTTTCTCAGCGGCATCGACCACCTGTACCTGACCCTCTGCCTGGACGTCCTGCCGGCCAGCCAGGCGCCCGGCGTCAGTGCGCCCTCGGCCCATGGCGTCGAGCTGATGGTGGTCGAGCACCTGGCGCGGCGTGCCAAGGCCAGCGGCAAGTTGCGCATGGCCGACATCGCCGAACTCAACCCCGGTCTTGACCAGGACCAACGCACCGCGCGCATCGCTGCACGGCTGCTGGCCAGCCTGGTCGACTGAAATCCACAACCCCTATCCAACTATAAAAAGAAGAGTGTTAACCATGCTGACCCTGCAACTCGATGCTCTGACCACCGTCGCCCTGGCGCTCCTGCTGCTGGCGATGGGTGCGCAACTGAAGAAGCACAGCTACTGGCTGCGCCAGCTCTGTGTCCCGGCGCCGGTCATCGGCGGTTTTGGCTTTGCCCTGGTGGTGTGGCTGCTGCGTGACCAGCAGTGGCTGGACATCAAGCTCGACACCGCCATGCAAACGCCGCTGATGGTGGCGTTCTTCACCACCGTCGGCCTGGGCGGCAGCCTTGGCCTGCTGCGCCAGGGCGGCAAGATCCTGTTCATCTACCTGGGTGCCTGCTGGGGCCTGGCGCTGCTGCAGAACCTGGTCGGCGTGGGCATGGCCAAGGCCCTGGGCATCGACCCGCTGCTGGGGATCATGGCCGGCGCCGTGTCGCTGGAAGGTGGCTTTGGCGCCGCCGCAGCCTTTGGCCCGATCGCCGAGAGCATCGGCACGGTCGGCGCCACTACAGCCGCGCTGGCCTCGGCGACCTTCGGCATGGTTGCCGGTGGCCTGCTCGGCAGCCCGGTGGCGCGTTACCTGATCGAACGCAAGAAACTGGTGGTACAGGCAGACCAGGTCGATGCCCTGCAAGCCCTGGAAAAAGCCAATGAAACCCCCGTTGTCAGCATTGATACGCCGGTGCTGCTGCGCTTGCTGACCTGCATGTTGGTGATCATGGTGCTCGGCTTCTGGATCGGCGATGCGCTGAAGGCGCACCTGGGTATCGTCCTGCCGGTGTACGTCGGCGCCATGTTCGTCGCCATCCTGGCGCGCAACTTCAACGACCGCGCACGGGTCATCGAGATTCCCGACAATGCCGTCAGCACCCTGGGCGACATCAGCCTGGGCATGTTCCTGACCATGGCGATGATGAGCCTGAAGTTCTGGGAGCTGGAGCAACTGGGCCTGCCGCTGCTGGTGATCCTGGTGGTGCAAGTGCTGATCATGGTGCTGCTGTGCATCTTCGTCTTGTTCCGCCTGTTCGGCGGCAACTACGACGCGGCGGTGCTGTGCGCCGGCTACATGGGCCATGGCCTGGGCGCGACGCCGAACGCGGTGGCCAACATGGGCGCGATCTGCGACCACTACAAGGTGTTCTCGTACAAGGCCTTCATCATCGTGCCGCTGTGCGGGGCGGTGCTGATCGACATCGTCGCCTTGCCGCTGATTACCTGGTTCATCAACGCCTTCAGCTGAGGGTGCGAGGCGGGGCGCAAGGCCCCGCCGTGGCTATCCCAGCACCGCCAGCCAGGCCGAGGCAATCAGCAGCAGCGCCAACAGCTGATTGAAGCGCCGGGCCTTTTGCGGCGAGCGCAGCAAGCGTGCGCTACCGACGCCCATCAGCGCCCAACTGGTCATGCACGGCAGGGCGATGAGCAGAAACAAGAGCGCCAGTTGCAGCCTGTCCTGCAACGGGTTCGCGCTGGCGCTGCTGAAAACCCCGAGCACCGCGACCGCCATCAACCACACCTTGGGGTTGATCAACTGCAACAGTGCCGCGTCCCGGGCCCGCAGGTCTCGGGGGCTGTCGGGGCTGGCCAGCGGTGCTGCGCCAGCATTGAGCAATTGCCAGCCCAGCCAGCTCAACCAGGCCACGCCGAGCCAAGTCATCAGTTGCTGCACTCGCGGGTAGGCCAGCAGCACTTCACCCAGCCCCAGGCCGACCAGCAGCACCACTAGCGCGGCGGCCAGGCAGGCGCCGAGTATCAGCGGCAGGGTCGCGCGCAAACCGAAGCGCGCGCCATGGCCGAGGATCAGGATATTGGTCGGCCCAGGCGTGATACTGGCGACAAAAGCGAACAGGGCGAAAGGCAGCAGGTTGGGCAACATGATCGGACTCCAGTGCAGGGGAGCCCCATGTTCCCGGCTGGTGGGCTTTCAGTCTGGAAGCTTTGCGCAGCGGCGACGGTAATCGGCAGGTGTGAGTCGATAGGCGCGGCGGAACCAGCGACCCAGGTGGCTCTGGTCGGCAAAGCCGAGGGCGGCGGCGACCACTGCCGGGCTGTCGCCACGTGCCAGCCAGCGGCGCGCCTTGGCCAGGCGCAGCTGGATCAGGTAGGCATGGGGCGCCAGGCCAAAGGCGCTCTTGAAGGCACGGTTGAGGCGAAAGCGATCGACCTGGCAGGCCTCGGCCAGCTCCACCAGGCCAATGTCCTCGGTGTAATGGGCGTGCAGATACTCGCGGGCCCTGCGCGCCACCTGCGGCAGGCGTGGGTCGGGGTCGATGCGTTTGCGCCACAGGGTATGGCGGGTCATGCAGCCGAGCAGCTCGTCCATTGCCGTCTGCCGGAGCATTTTCAGCTCACCGCCATGCAACGCCTGAAAGGCCCGGGCAATGGCCCCGCACAGCTGCGGGTCGCCACTCAAGGTATCGGCAAAACTGGGCTGACTAGCCGCTGGCGCCTGCTCGAACAATGCTTGCAGCTCGCGCTCCAGCCACTGCGGGTCGAGGTAGAGCATCGAGTAGGTGAAGCCGTCCGCGGTTGGCGCATGGCCGTCGTGCAGTTCCCCAGGTTCGAGCATAAATACCTTGCCCGGCGTGCTGAAGTGCTGCAACTGGCGGCAATGAAACTGCTGCACGCCTTGCTCGGTGACCCCGATCAGGTAACTGTCATGCCAGTGCGGGTCATAGGCGTGGCCTTTGAAATGCGCGCGCACCGACTCGATGCCGGTGTCGGCGTCCTGGGCGAGATCGATCCAGTTGTGGCTGGGCACGGCGGGCTCCGGGCAGTGAGGCATGCACGACCATAACCCGTTTATGCGGCGGGGTTTAGAACAATTGTGCACGCGGCTTACATCGGCAACGAGCGGTTCTCGATCACCCGTTTCATCACCAGGGTCGAGGTCAGGCGCTGCACATTGGGCAGGGCCGACAGTCGCTCGTCGTACAACTGCTGGAAGGCTGGCAGGTCGCGGGTGACCACCTGCAGCAGGTAGTCCGGATCACCAAACAGCCGCTGCGCTTCGACGATCTGGGCAATCTCCTGCAGCGCCGCTTCGAAGGCGCTGACCGCCTGGCGATCACCTTCGCGCAAGGTGACGAAGACCATGGCCGAAAAATTCAGCCCCAGGGCGCCCGGCGCCAACTGCGCGCGGTAGCCCTGAATCACCCCGGATTGCTCCAGCGCGCGCACCCGGCGGTGACAGGGCGACAGGCTCAGGCCCACCCGGTCGGCCAGTTCGGTCAGCGACAGGCGCCCGTCGTTTTGCAGCTGCGCAAGGATCTTGCGGTCAATCCTGTCCATGGGGAAGAACCTTTCTGTTCTGGCCGTTAGTTCTGGAATATTAGAAAGATAATCCTATCAGCTTTTCTCTAATCTCCCGCTCAACGTCAGATCAGCGAGCGGAGGCAAGCATGCAGGCAAGAAAATTCCAGATTCAGCACCCGGAGCTGTGGCCATGACCTTGAACATGCTGGCCGCGTTCTGGGCGGTGTCGTTATTGTTGGTGATTACCCCGGGGGCGGACTGGGCCTACGCGATTTCCGCCGGGTTGCGCGGGCGGGTGGTGGTGCCGGCAGTGGCCGGGTTGCTGCTCGGCCATCTGCTGGCAACCCTGATTGTCGCCGCCGGGGTAGGGGGGCTGGTGGCCAGCAACCCCATGGCCCTGACCCTGCTGACTGTGGCCGGTTGCGGCTACTTGCTGTGGTTGGGCATCAACATGTTTGTTCATCCTTCAGCGCCGCAGGCCGGGCTGGCGCAGCAGTCGGCGTCGTGGGCACGCTGGGCGTTCAAGGGCGTCTGCGTCAGTGGTCTGAACCCCAAGGTGTTCCTGCTGTTTCTGGCCTTGCTGCCGCAGTTCACCGATGCCACGGCCGCCTGGCCCGTGCCGGTACAGATCGTCACCCTGGGCCTGGTGCATGCCGGCAGTTGCGCGGTGGTTTACCTGCTGGTGGGCTTTGGCTCCCAGGCGGTATTGCAGGCGCGGCCAGCGGCGGCGCAGGTGATCAGCCGGGTGTCGGGGCTGGCAATGGTAGTGATTGCTGCGGTTTTGCTCCTCGAACAATGGCTCGGTCACGGTTGAATGCACCGAAATTGACCGCCGATCCAGGGAAAAGCGCTTTTGCTCTTTCGACTTGAGACAAGGGAAGGCACAATGCGTGTCCTTTTTTTGGCCGGCCTGGCCGGGGGCCTCGAAATGATCAAAACGCCGTACTACCTCATCGACAAAACCAAGCTGCTGCGCAACATGGAAAAGATCGCCTACGTGCGCGAGCAGTCCGGGGCCAAGGCCCTGCTGGCACTCAAGTGCTTCGCCACCTGGTCGGTGTTCGACCTGATGGAGCAGTACATGGACGGCACTACCTCGTCGTCACTGTACGAGCTCAAGCTCGGCCGCCAGAAGTTCGCCGGCGAGGCCCACGCCTACAGCGTGGCCTGGGCCGACGATGAAATCGAAGAGATGCTCGACAACTGCGACAAGATCATCTTCAACTCCATCGGCCAGCTCGAGCGTTTTGCCGAACAGTCTGAAGGCAAGGTCCGCGGCCTGCGCGTCAACCCGCAGGTGAGCAGCTCCGACTACCTGCTGGCCGACCCGGCGCGCCCGTTCAGCCGCCTGGGCGAGTGGGACCCGGTGAAGGTCGAGGCCGTCATCGAGAAGATCTCCGGTTTCATGTTCCACAACAACTGCGAGAACGGCGACTTCGGCCTGTTCGACCAGATGCTGTGCACCATCGAAGAGCGCTTCGGTCACCTGCTGCACAAGGTCGAGTGGGTCAGCCTTGGCGGCGGTATCCACTTCACCGGCGAAGGCTATGCAATCGACGCCTTCTGCGCGCGCCTGAAAGCCTTCTCCGAGAAGTACGGCGTGCAGGTTTACCTGGAGCCGGGCGAAGCGGCGATCACCCAGAGCGCCTCGCTGGAAGTTACCGTGCTCGACACCCTCTACAACGGCAAGCACCTGGCCGTGGTCGACAGCTCGATCGAAGCACACATGCTCGACCTGCTGATCTACCGCCTGAACGCCAAGCTGGCGCCAAGCGAGGGCGAACACACCTACATGGTATGCGGCAAATCCTGCCTCGCCGGCGACATTTTCGGCGAATACCAATTCGATCGTCCGCTGGCCATCGGCGATCGGCTGTCGTTTGTTGACGCAGCGGGTTACACCATGGTCAAGAAAAACTGGTTCAACGGCCTGAAAATGCCGTCCATCGTAGTGAAACAACTCGACGGTAGTGTCGAGCTGGTTCGTGAGTTTGGTTTCGAAGACTACTTGTCCAGCCTGTCGTAAGCTGGCAGTAAAGGAGAGCAAGAGAAATTGAAGAAGAACGTTCTTATCATTGGTGCAGGAGGTGTCGCCAAGGTGGTGGCCCACAAGTGCGCGCAGCACAACGACGAACTCGGTCGTATTGCTATCGCGTCGCGCAACATCTCCAAATGCCAGGCCATCATCGACAGCGTCAAGGCCAAGGGTAGCCTCAAGCAGCCCGCAGAAATCAAGGCCTTCGCGCTGAATGCGCTGGACGTCGAAGCGACCAAAGCGCTGATCCGCGAAACCGAATCGCAAATCGTCATCAACGTCGGTTCCGCTTTCCTCAACATGTCGGTGCTGCGTGCCTGCATCGATACTGGCGTGGCCTACCTGGACACCGCCATTCACGAAGAACCGGGCAAGATCTGCGAGACGCCGCCCTGGTATGGCAACTACGAGTGGAAACACCTCGAAGAGTGCCAACAAAAGAACGTTACCGCCATTCTTGGCGTGGGCTTCGATCCGGGCGTGGTCAACGCCTATGCCGCCCTGGCCAAGCAACAGTATTTCGACAGCATTGATTCGATCGACATCCTCGACGTCAATGCCGGATCCCATGGCAAGTACTTTGCCACCAACTTCGACCCGGAAATCAACTTCCGCGAGTTCACCGGGCAGGTGTGGAGCTGGCAGAACAGCCAGTGGACCAGCAACACCATGTTCGAAGTCAAGCGTACCGACGACCTGCCGGTAGTCGGCTCGCAGAACCTGTACCTGACCGGCCACGACGAAGTGCACTCGCTGTCGAAGAACCTCGACGTGCCGAACGTGCGTTTCTGGATGAGCTTCGGCGAGCACTACATCAACGTCTTCACCGTGCTGAAAAACCTTGGCCTGCTCAGCGAGCAACCGGTCAAGACCGCCGAAGGCCTTGAAGTGGTACCGCTCAAAGTGGTCAAGGCCGTGCTGCCGGATCCTGCCTCGCTGGCTCCGGGTTACTCCGGCAAGACCTGCATCGGCGACCTGGTCAAGGGCACCAAGGACGGCCAGCCGCGTGAAGTGTTCATCTACAACGTAGCGGACCACGAAGAGGCCTACGCCGAAACCGACAGCCAGGGTATTTCCTACACCGCAGGCGTACCACCCGTAGCAGCAGCGCTGCTGGTTGCCCGTGGCGAGTGGGACGTGCAGCGCATGGTCAACGTCGAGGAGCTGCCAGCCGAGCCGTTCCTCAAGGCGCTGGATGTGATGGGCCTGCCGACTCGGGTCAAAGACGAGAACGGCGACCGTCCGTGGAACTGAGTTTCTTGCGGCGGTAAAACACCGGTTGCGCCTTGTCGGGCGTAGCCGGTGAACGGTCGAGGCGCCGACCTGGCGCCTCGATTCAGAGTAAGTGGCTGTTTTAACAACAATTTGTTTGCCTGGGGGCTTCCCAGATGCAATCAAGTTTGTTAAATTGCCGGCCATTCTTGCAACGGCCTTCACCGGCTGGCAGCGCAGGCGGCCCGCAACTTCCCAGGTTGCACCACGCTGCATCATCGCAAGCGAGTGCCAGGCACTCATCGCTACAATTACAGGGGCGTCGCCAAGCGGTAAGGCAGCAGGTTTTGATCCTGCCATGCGTTGGTTCGAATCCAGCCGCCCCTGCCATTTTCTCGTTGCAAATTCCCAATACTTAAGAACTTCCTGGCAAGCCCGATCAGAAATGCCGCAGGGCGCCCATGCTGACCAGCGCCGCCATCGCCAACAGGCAGACGATTGCCACGGCGTAGGCGATCGTGCGCCACGGTTGCCAGCGGGCCAGAAAGCACACTGTGTGCAGCAGGCGGGCGACGGTGAACAACAGCATCAGCCCGGCCGTGAGCATGAGCGGTGGGTTGAATACCAGGCACAGCGCGCCGAGCACGAAAAACAGCGGAATGTTCTCCAGATCGTTGGCCCAGGCCTGAGCCGCACGGGCGACCTGCGGCAGTTCCTCGGCGCTCGGCGGGCGGCCGACCAGGCCGGCGTCTTCGGGGTTCTTGAAGGTCAGGCGGCTGATGCGATAGAAGCCCTGGTAGCAGGAGATCGCCAGCATCTTCACAAACAGCACGACCACGCACAGCGCGTAGATGGAAAGCAGCGTATTCATCTTCAATCCTTGAAAACCGGGAGCGCGATCATCGCCCGGATTGCCCGGGCGCGTATAGACCAACCGGCGCTCACCGGTGTCAGCAAGGCTCAGAACGTGGCTTTGACCTGCAGGCCGAACACCAGCGCGTTGTCGATGTTCTCAGCGGAAAACGCCCCCGGCTCGATGATGTATTGCACATCCGGGCGCAGGGTCAGCCACGGGGTGGCCTGGTAGCCGTAGCTCAGTTCAATCAACTGCTCGGCGCTGTCCAGGTTGGGGTAGGCAACCCCTGCGGCCACGGCGGCGTCTTGCTGCACATCACGGCTGCGCGGGTTGGGCACGGCGCGGCCATAGCCGAAGGCAAGCGTGTCACGCGGGCGGCCTTCGAACGGCTTGTACAGCACCACGCCTGCGCCATACCACTTGCTGAATGGCGAGGCGGCGGCGCTGGCGGCCGAGTACTGGCCGAAGGCATGCAGGCTGCGGCCCTCGGAGCTCTGCGAGGCCCAGACGGCCTGGTCCACCAGCAGGTAATGGCCGCTGCGGCCGGACACCTCTTTGTCGCTGCCAATGCGTTTCACATCGGAGCTGTCGTAGTAGTAACCGAGCTTGTACTCACCCGGCAGTTCGCCGGCCAGCTTGTACACCAGCTCCACCGGAACCACGGTGCCGGTGGTGTGCTTGGGGCCCAGGTGCCAGGCGCGGCTGGAGTTGCCGTTGCTTTCGGGGTCGACGTTGAACGCCGCCACGCGCAGTTGCCAGGCCGGCGACAGGTCGTATTTGACCCGCACGCCCAGGTGCGCGTTGGGGTAGTTGGTCCAGCCGCTGCCGCCGGACATGTTCAGCGGATGGCCGCAGAAACCGGCGTTCATGAAGTTGCAGAGGATGCCGCTGTCGAGGCCGCCGAGGTCGTTGCCCATGGCCATGTAGCCGAGCTTGAGGTTCAGCGCCGGGGTGAACAGGGTGCGCTCGTAGCTCAGTTCAGTCAGGCGGGTGTAAAGGCCGCCGTAGTTTTCCTGGATCGGCAGGCGGTTGCCCACCAGGTCTTCGGAGGCGCTGTTGCCGCGGCGGTCGTTGATCGTCAGCTGGACTTTGCCGCCGTTGTCCAGGCCGTACAGCTTGCCCAGGTCGAACTGCACGCCCAGCTTGAGGTTCTGCGAGTAACGCGCCGAGCGGTGCAGGCCGCCATCGGCGTTGTAGGCGGTTTCGCCGCTGTAGTCGCCAGTAAACTTGATGCCCTGTTCGTCGAGCTGATGGCGCAGGCCGCCCCAGTCGCCGGTCAGGGTGTTGCGGGTCATCAGGTCGTCGGCCAGGGCCGTGGTGCTGGCCAGGGCCAGGAGCAGGGCAGGGGTGATGCGAGAAGCGCGGGGCATTGCGGGGTATTCCTGGGAGTTCGGTAAAAGTCCCATCGCGGGTCAAGCCCGCTCCCACAGCTTCTGTGGGAGCCGGCTTGACCCGCGATGAGGGCGATGCGATTTACGGCAGCGCGTAGGCCATTACATAGTCGCCACGGTCCGTCGACTGACGCGCACCACCGGCGGTGATGACCACATACTGCTTGCCGGTTTTCGGCGACACATAGGTCATCGGGCCGCCCTGGCTGCCGACCGGCAGGCGGGCTTTCCACACTTCTTCACCGTTGGCGCTGTTGAACGCGCGCAGGTAGAAGTCCTGGGTGCCGGCGATAAACACCAGGCCGCCCTGGGTCGACAGGGTGCCGCCGAGGGTCGGCAGGCCAACCTTGATCGGCAGGTGCATGCGGATGCCCAGTGGGCCGGTGTCTTCGACGGTGCCGACCGGCACTTGCCAGGCAACCTTGCGGGTCTTCATGTCGATGGCAGTGAGGGTGCCGAAGGGCGGCGCCTGGCACGGAATGCCGGCCACCGACAGGAAGCGGTTCTTGTTCACCGCATACGGCGTGCCCTTGAGTGGTACCGCGCCCATGCCGGTGTTCAGCGCTTCACCCCCGGAGGCGGCCTGGCCTTTGTTCTGCGACGGGATCATCTGAATCCACAGGCCCAGGCGCATGTCGTTGACGAAGATAAAACCATGCACCGGGTCGGTGGAGATGCTGCCCCAGTTCATGCCGCCCAGCGAGCCCGGGAAGCTCAGCGACAGGTCGGTGCCCGGTGCGGTGTACAGGCCGTCGTAGCGCATCTTCTTGAAGTCGATGCGGCACAGCAGCTGGTCATACGGGGTGGCGCCCCACATGTCCGACTCGGTCAGTTGCTGGGCGCCGATCTGCGGCATGCCCACCGATTTAGGCTGGGTCGGCGAGTACGGCTCGCCGGGGATGTTGCCCGGCTTGACCGGGGTCTCGACTACTTCGGTCAGCGGCTTGCCGCTGGCGCGGTCGAGCACGTAGATCTGCCCGGCCTTGGTGCCGATGACCGACGCCGGCACCGACTGACCGTCGGCCGTGGTGAAGTCGATCAGGCTTGGCTGCATCGGCAGGTCGAAGTCCCAGAGGTCGTTGTGCACGGTCTGGTACACCCACTTCTCTTCGCCGCTGGTCGCGTCCAGGGCCAGCACCGAAGCGCCGTACTTGTGGTTCAGCTCGGTACGCTCGACGCCATAGATGTCGGTGGACGAGCTGCCCATCGGCAGGAACAGGGTGTTCATCGCCGGGTCATAGGACATCGGTGCCCAGCTGTTGGGGGTGCTGCGCACGTAGGTGTTGTCGCCAGTCGGCGCATTGCGATCTTGCGGGTTGCCCGGGTCGAAGGCCCAGCGCATCTGCCCGCTGATCACGTCAAAGCCGCGGATCACGCCGCCTGGCATGTCGGTCTGGACGTTGTCGGCAACCCGGCCACCGACCACCACCGTGGTGCCGGCCATCAGCGGCGCCGAGGACAATTGGTAGAACGCGTCCGGGACATTGCCCAGGCCGGCCTTGAGGTCGACCTGGCCATTGTTGCCAAAGCCCTGGCAGAACTCACCGGTGTCGGCGTCGACCGCGATCAGGCGGGCGTCAATGGTGTTGGTCAGCAGGCGGCGCTGGCAGTTGGCACCGGCCGGCACGCTGGCGGCGATGATCGGGGTGCTGTTGGGCTGGGTCGGTTGGGCGATCGGCGCGCTGGCATCGAAATAGGCCATGCCGCGGCAACGCTGCCAGACTGCCGACTTGGCGTTGATCGGGTTCTTCCACAGCTCTTTGCCGGTGTCGGCATCGAGGGCGATCAGGTTGTTGTGCGGGGTGCAGATGAACACCTTGTTGCCAACCTGCAGCGGCGTCAGCTGGTCTTCGGCACCGTTGCCATCGCTGATGGCGACGTCACCGGTGTGGTAGGTCCAGGCCACTTTCAGCTTGTCGACGTTGCTGCGGTTGATCTGGTCCAGGGCGGCGAAGCGGCTGCCGCCTTCGCTGTTGCCGTAGTGGGCCCAGTCTTTTTGCGCGTTGGCCGGGTCGACCGCGGTCAGGCCCGGGCCGTCACCGGTGGGGGCAACGCTTGGGTGGGCGACGAACATATTGCCGGCCGCCACCGCCAGGGCGATTGCCAGCACTGCGGCCAGGCCATAGGCACCACGACCTGGCGTGGCGCCGGCGGCACGCTTGAGCAGCGGGTACACCAGCGTCACCGCCAGGCCCATCGCGGCGAACATGAACAAGCGCGAGAACAGCGGCCAGAACACCAGGCCGACATCGGCCACGGCCCAGATCGCGGTGCCGAGCACAAAGGCGGCAAACAGCCAGGCCCCGGCCAGTTTGCGGCGGGCGATCAGCAGCCCGGAAAGCGCCATCAGCAGGCCGCCGAGCAGGAAGTACCAGGAACCACCGAGGCTGACCAGCTTCACGCCACCGGCGGCGAGCGCAAGGCCGAGCAGGGCGATGATCACGCCCAGGCCAACCAGGATGAATGTTGAGGCGCCGTTGGCGCGCGGTGAGTGCGTCATATCGAAAAGAACTCGAAGGGGGGAGTGGCCGAATGTTATACCCTTAGCAAGCTAATTAACAAGTTGGTACATAATTCGGCAAGGGCTGCATTGGCGCTGAAATCAGGGCAAATGCCCTCTCCCGCTGGGGGAGAGGGCGGGTATCAGACTTAAGTATCAGTGATGTCGCGGTCCTTGGTTTCCGGCAGGAAGAAGGTGCCGAGAATCGCCGTCATCACCGCGATGACGATCGGGTACCAAAGCCCGTAGTAGATGTCGCCGGTGGCGGCGACCATGGCAAAGGCCACGGTTGGCAGGAAGCCGCCGAACCAGCCGTTGCCGATGTGGTAGGGCAGTGACATCGAAGTGTAGCGGATGCGCGTGGGGAACAGCTCCACCAGCCAGGCGGCGATCGGCCCGTAGACCATGGTCACGTAGATCACCAGGATGGTCAGCAGCAGCAACACCATCGGGTAGTTGGTCTTGGCCGGGTCGGCTTTTTCCGGGTAGCCGGCATCTTTCAGGGCCGTGCCCAGGGTGGCGATGAAGGCGTCGTTCTGCGCCTTGAAATCGGCGGCCGGCATGCCGGTGCCTTCAAAGCTTTGCAGCACCTTGTCGCCGATATGGATCTGCGCGACGCTGCCCGGCTCTGCCTTGACGTTGGCGTAGGGGATGGCTTTTTTCGCCAGCACGCTCTTGGCCAGGTCGCAGGAGCTGGTGAATTTGGCCTTGCCCACCGGGTCGAACTGGAACGAGCACTGGTTGGGGTCGGCCACCACCGTCACCGGGTTCTTCTCCTGGGCGATGAACACGTCGGGGTTACCGTATTCGGTCAGCGCCTTGAAGATCGGGAAGTAGGTCAGCGCGGCGATGATGCAGCCGGCCATGATGATGCCCTTGCGGCCGATGCGGTCCGAAAGGCTGCCGAACAGGATGAAGAACGGCGTACCGATCAGCAGTGAGCCGGCAATCAGCAGGTTGGCGGTCTGCGGGTCGATCTTGAGCATCTGCAACAGGAAGAACAGCGCGTAGAACTGCCCGGTGTACCACACCACCGCCTGGCCGGCGGTGCCGCCGAGCAGGGCCATGATGACGATCTTGAGGTTGTCCCAGCGGGCGAACGACTCGGTCAGCGGCGCCTTCGAGGCCTTGCCCTCGGCCTTCATCTTCTGGAACACCGGCGACTCGCTCAGTTGCAGGCGGATGTACACCGAGACGATCAGCAGCAGGATCGACAGCAAAAACGGGATCCGCCAGCCCCAGGCCTCGAACGCCTCGGTGCCGAGAATGGTTCGGCAGGCGAGGATCACCAGCAGCGACAGAAACAGCCCCAGGGTGGCGGTGGTCTGAATCCACGAGGTGAAGTAACCGCGCTTGCCCTTGGGCGCATGCTCGGCGACGTAGGTTGCCGCACCGCCATACTCACCGCCCAGGGCCAGGCCCTGGAGCAGGCGCAGGGTGATCAGGATGACCGGCGCGGCCACGCCGATGGTGGCGTAATCGGGCAGCAAACCAACCACGGCGGTGGAGATACCCATGATCACGATGGTGATCAAAAAGGTGTACTTGCGCCCGATCATGTCCCCTAGCCGGCCGAACACAATCGCGCCGAACGGCCGTACGGCAAAGCCTGCGGCGAAGGCGAGGAGGGCGAAGATGAACGACGTGGTCTCGTTGACCCCGGCGAAGAAGTGCTTGGCGATGATCGCGGCGAGCGAGCCGTAGAGGTAGAAGTCATACCACTCGAACACCGTGCCCAGGGAGGAGGCGAAAATCACCTTGCGCTCTTCCTTGGTGATCCCGCGTTTGGGCGCGCTGCCCGTGGTTGTATTGTCGATTGCCGCCATGAGTCTTCTCCGTCTTGTGCTTGTAGGCCGGAGTTCCCACTGTCCTTGCCGCACCCAGGCCTTAGGGTGATGTCATCGGATTGCGCAAATCATGAACACAGACTGACGGCCTCGCATTGCTGCAAGGTTTCTTGAAGCATAATCAGGTTTGTCTGGATATCCACTCGCCAGCATCAGCGAGTGTGGGGATCACTCACTCGAACAGCACTTCAGAGGCCATCTGCGGATACTCGGCCTGCAGCGTGGCCAGGCACTTCTGCATCAGTTCGGCGTCTCTGGGCAAGCGCCTGGCAAAAGCCTCCCAGCCACTGAGCTGCAACTGTCGAGGCATCTGTACAAGTCCGCTGATCGCATCCCAGAAGGCATCCCAGTTACAGCCATACCATTCGGGAAAACCGAGGGAGTCCCTTAACAGGTGATGCAATTGCCTGGCGCTGGTCACCTGGCCCAGATCAATCCTTACCACCCGCACCCGGCTCAATTGAAATGCCCCAGGTAGGTGAGCGTGGCGGTGCTTTGTGGCTGGCGCGAATGGGAGTGATCTGCTGAGCGGCGGTCGCCGTAAATGGCGTTGTCGCCGACGATGATGAAGTGACTGAAAGCGTCCAGAGACCGGGAACACAATTGCGCTTTCTGCGCCTCGTCGGCCATCAGGCTCTGCACATATTCCAGCGACTCATCCAGCTCGACGAAGTCCGAATCCATGAACCACTCAAGCTCCTGGGCAAGCTGCCAGGACGGATTGCGATCTTCCCAGGCGGCGAATTCGGCAGCACTCGCGCTGGCGGGCGGCTCGGGTTGCCATTGCTCGAAAGCGAACTGGCGGGCGTGCGTTTCGCTTTCGAAGGTGGCGGCGAAGAGGTGGAAGGGGTAGTGGTCTGGATTGTCCATAATCTGCCTTGCGGGCTGGCCGGAAAGGGGCTGCAGGTTATCAGTGATCGATGTTCAGGATTACGACCGCTGCGCGCTCGATCGCTGGCAAGCCAGCTCCTAAAGCCAACGAAAATGTCTGGCCAACAACTAAACCTGCATATTCAACTTTGTCAGGGTGACGTTCTTGAACAGATCATCCTCTATCAACTCCGACACACCGCCTGCAGACATTTTGAACGAGATAAACGCCATGCTCTCGACCGGCACGCGTTGTAACGCGCTAATCAGGAAACTGGCGGCAAAGCCGTGGGTTACGATAATTGCGCATTCAACCTCAGCATCCAGCGTTGCGACAAAGTCGTAAATTCGACGTGCGAATTGCCGACGGGTTTCAGCCCCGTCGCAGATGGCATGGTCCATGCGCTCGCCGGGTTTCTCGGCGCAAGGTTTCATGATGCTGTCATGCAGCGCCTGCTCCATGCCCTCATGACTGCCGAACGACATCTCGCGCAACCGTGCGTCGAGGTTCGGCTCAAGCCCCAGGGCATCGGCAACTATTGTTGCGGTCTCTTTACAACGCAGCAGGTCAGAAGAGTAAATTGCCGGGCTTTTTGAAAACCCCTGGGCCGTAAAAAAACTGGCCAGGGCCTGGGCCTGTTCGATCCCTTTAGGCGTTAGCCTGGAATCAAACCAGCCGCCGACAAGGTTATCGATGTGATGTTGCGCCTGTCCGTGGGTAACAATGTAATACCGCTTCATAGGTAGTTCACTTTTCTTCCATTCGTAAGTGTTCGCTGCCAGGCCGGCGATTGTGCCAGAACTGGCAGTTTGCAGCGATAAAACGCCGCAAGTACGACGCAATACGGACAAAAAACGCATGCCCCGGACAGATCGCGCAGCGATTCGCCAATCCGGGCTTTTTGCAATATTAAGTCGCAGGTCAGCCCGCAATAGTAGCCAGCCCAACGTGACTTCCATGAGGCTGCATCGTGTATCAACGACTGTTGTGTTCGCTGTCCGTTTTGAGCCTGTCCATCGCCGCCGCCCAGGCCGCAGAAAGTGTGCCGCTGGATACCCCGCGCCTGGCGCGTATCGACAACTTTCGCGATATCGCCGGCACCACCCATGCCTATTCCACTGCCCACGACGGCACGATGCGCAGCGGCGTGTTCTACCGCTCCAACGCCCTGACGCCGTCGCCAGCTGACCTGGCCACGCTCAACGGCCTGGGTATCAAGGCGATTTACGACCTGCGCACGCCGGACGAGATTGCCGCCACCCCCGACACCCTGATCGAGGCCGCGCGCTATCGCAACATCGACATCATCGGCAACAACACCTCCGGCGCCGATATCACCCGCGTCAGCTTCACCAGTGCCGCCGATGCCATTGCCATGATGCAGGAGACCAACCGCGCCTTCGTCAACGATGCCGGTATGCGTGGGCAGTTCACCACGCTGTTCAACGAACTGGCGGCGGGCGATGGTGCGGCGCTGTTCCACTGCACCGCCGGCAAGGACCGCACTGGTTGGACCGCCGCAGTATTGCTGAGCATTGCCGGGGTCGACAGCGCGACGATCATGGACAACTACCTGGCCACCAACGACTACACCGCCGCACGCGTGGCGGCGACACTGGCGCACATGCCGGCGAGCATGGCGGCGATCTATGCGCCGCTGCTGGCAGTGGACGCCAGCTACCTGCAAGCCGGCCTCGACCAGGTCACCGCGCAGTACGGCAGCATGGACAACTACCTCAAAGAGGGCCTGGGCTTGTCTCAGGAGACGATCTACGTACTGAGGGCCAAGATGGTGTCCTACAACAGCCTGCCCGGCCAGTTGGGCCTGCTCGGCAACGCTGCGGCCGGCGCGCAGCTGTTGCAGCAGTTGCAGGACAGCAGCCTGTCGGGCACCTACAGCGCCTACAACTACTACCTGCAGTCGGCGATCGATGCCGGTGACCTGGCTGGCGTCGAGTCGACCGTCGGCGGCCAGGTGCATGCCGACGCCGCCAGCTACCTGTTGCGCCAGGGCGCGCTGATCGACCGCGCCGCCGCGCCTTACAGCCGCGGCATTGAGCTTAAGGTTGGCCAGTACCGGTTGTGGAGTACTGCCCTGGCCAGCTACCTGGGCACCGACGGTTCAAGCCATGCCGCCAGCAGCAACGAGCACAGCCAGGGCCTGATGATCGGCCTGACCCAGCGCTTTTCCGAGCAGTTCAGCGGCCACGCCGGTTTTGGCTACAGCCGTGGCAATGTCGGCGGCGCGGGCGGTGAGGCGGACACCGACCTGACCTTGTTCAAGGCAGGTGCGCGCTACGCTCCGGCGGGGCTTGAGCGTGGCCTGTTCGTCGATGCCGGCCTCAGTGCCGGCTGGCTCGATTACACCAGTAAGCGCGAGCTTGGCGGTGGGCTGGGCGCGGCCAAGGGCGACAGCCATGGCACCCTCAGCGGCGCCAGCCTGGCCCTGGGCTATCGCATGCCATCCAGTGCCATCATGCTGGAGCCAAGCCTGGGCCTGCGCATCAGTCACCTGGACCTCTCGGGCTTTAACGAAAAAGGCAGCGAACTGGCCCTTGAGGTCGATGGCATCCAGCAAACCCGGCGCAGCGCATTCGCCAACCTCGATGTTGCACTCGGCGCCATTGACCTGGCGGGCTGGCAACTGGTGCCGGGCGTGCAGCTGGGCTACGAGCATGTGCTGGGCGATCACCAGGTCGACAGCCAGGGCCACCTGCTGGGCCTTGACATCGAACAGCGCGCCGCCTTCGACAACCGCGACCAGTTCACTGCCGGGGTCAACCTGATGGTCAGCCTGGGGGCGCTGAGCTTCGCTGCCGAAGCCGGCGCCAGCAGCGGCGGTGACAGCCACGGCGCCAGTGCCAGCCTCAAGGCCAGCTACTTGTTCTGACTTCCAGCCGGGCCAGCCCTGCGCCGCTGGCCCGCGCCGTTGCGCACGTCGGCAGGGCTGACGCCGAAGGCACTGTGAAAGTACTGACAGAACCTGCCGACATTGCTGAAGCCAGACGCCAGCGCCACCTCGGTGACCGACGCCGCGCCGCGTTGGCGCAGTGCATGGTGCGCGTGTTCCAGGCGCAGTTGGCGCTGGTAGGCGACGATCGACAAACCCATGAAACGCCGAAAACCGTCCTGCAAGGCACGCAGGCTGACGTTGCACATTCGCGCAAGCTCGGTGCCGCTCACCTGGCTGTGCGGATGGGCCTGAAGGTACTCGATGGCCAGCTTCACATGTCGCGGCGCGATCATCGGCGCCGGGCGCTGCAGGGCCTGGCTGAAGTTGTGCGGCCAGATTTCGAGCAGCGCATCGACGAGCATTTCCTGCAGGCGCGCCGGCATCAGCGCCCCGGCGTGCAGCAGCAGGTCGAACTGGCTGCCGGTGGCCAGCTCCACCAGGGCCCTGATGCCCTGCAGGTGGGCCAGCGGCACCACAGGCTCAAAATACAACCTGCCGAGAATCGGCTTGCCCAGCAGCGTTGCCAGCCGCTCGGTAAACAGCGCCCGGCGGATCGAGATACCGCACTGGTCGTGATCATCCATCAAGCGCATCGAGCGTACATCGGCCTTGTCGATCGCCAGGCCCATGTGCCGAAAACCCGCCGCGTCACGATCGGGGTTAAGGATCAGGGTCCCGGAGGAGGGAATGACGAAGGTGATTTCATCCTGTGACTCGGGAAAGCAGAAAGTGAAGTCACCGCGGTAATGCATGCGTCGAAAACTCACGCCGTCATGGCGGCCATAGACGCCACCGATGTTGATGTTACCGGGCAGCGGTGGGATATCGGCGTACAGGTTGCCGAACAGGCTGCTGAACACTGCGCCGAAGTCGTCGCTGTGCATGCTGTCTGAGCGCAGGATGATCTGTTTGCGGGTCATGCTTGAGTACACCTTCGGGGTCACCTGGCGTGCGAGAGGTTTCGGGGCAGCAAAACATCAAGAGGCTAGCAGCTGGACGTGACAGCGGCGTGACCCATATGGGGGATAACAGGGTGCTTTACCCAGGCTGGCCAACCATTTGTCGGACATAATGCACTTTTGCCACCACCCTCTGGCCAGCCCGTATTTCCCTGCTTAACTGATCTGGGCTGCCAGGCAGGCAGCTATGCGCCCAGGGAGGGTTTCATACCCGTTGCACCTCGGTAAACCGTACCCAATCGGGCATGGCCGTACCGGACCGCAGCGTCTTCGCCGCAGGCAATCTGCGCGTGACGCAGCGCGGAGGTTGCGACGCCGTTCGCCTGCATCCAACTGTGCGCCAAGGAAGTCGCCCGCCAGAAACAGCCACGCGCTTGTTTCCACTCATTGTTTGCAATGGAGGCACCATGACTGACTCACTACAAGCACCTGTAATAGGACTCTTCCCCCTGTCCTACGTCATCGGCACCGATGCACCCGGCGCCCAGCGCCTGGTTCTCGATTTGCTGGTGCATCCGTCTGACCGCACCCTGCGCGGCAGCGCCCAGCTCACCCAGGCCACCAACCCGCCACTGGACCTGAACCTGGACGTCTGGGGCACCTACAGCTACCAGCTGTTCCTGCCGCCGAGCCCGAGCAATATCCTTATCACCCTGCAAGGTAACCACGGCGGCCCGACGGCCAATTCGCCGATCATCTTCAGCCTGCACCTGGCGGTGGGCTCGGACTGGCAGAAAGGCCAGGCCGGTTACCGCTACCTGAATAACCAGGGGCAATGGATCGTGGTCGAGGCGCCAGCGCACCGCGAAGACACCCGTATCAAGGCCTTCGGTAATCAGGACATCCAGGCGCTATTGCACACCGCGACCCTGGAGGCGGCCATTGCTACCGGCGATGTCGCCCACCTCAAGGCCCTGGCGGCCGGTGATGCGGGCGTAGCCCTGAACACCGCCATCGATTCGACCAAGAGCGCTTCCGGCAAAGCCGGCAAGTCCAGCCGCGCCTGACCAGACAAGGAGTCGTACCATGCCCGCAATCGGACTGTTCCACACCCGTCTCAACGTACGCACCGGCCTGCTCGGCGCCCCCGTGCTGACCCTCGATCTGTTGGTCAACACCGTGCACAAGAAGATCACCGGCGTGGCCAGCATCTTTGCTGCCACCTACCCGCCGCTGAACTTCCATGCCGATGTCTGGGGGGATTACTCGGACCTCAAGCTCGGCCTCAAAGGTGAGGGCCATATTGTTATCAACCTCACCGGCAGCCCCAGCGGCCCGTTCAGTACCCTGGAGCAGACTTTCCATCTGCACGGAATCCTTGATGCCAAGTGGGCCAGCGGCACCGCCAGCTATCGCTACCTGCGCCTGGATGGCGGCGGCTGGCAAGTGGTAGCGCATGCCAACGTACGCCAGGCGCCGACCGAGACTCACCAGAGCCAGAAGGACGTCAGCGAACGTAGCCGCAGCCGCCTGCAGGCGGCGATTGGTCAGCTGGAAAGCGCGTAAAGGCGCGTGACAAGAGGGCAGCCCGGTAGCCCGGGCTGCTTATCGACTGCATCCAGGCGCTGCCAAACAAGGCTGCATCGGCGACAACGCTGACGATGGCTGCCGATTCAGCAGGGCGATGACTTTGAGTGCTTCGTGGCGGGTTTGCCCGAGTAATTGCGTCAGGCACAAGACTTCCCGGCGAAAACCCGGATAATGGCGGCCAAATCGTTTTGCTCGTATGGTATTCCCGCATGGAAATCAAGGTTAACTTTCTCGACAACCTTCGACTTGAAGCCAAGTTCGATGACTTCACGGTGGTGGCCGATCAACCGATCCGCTACAAGGGCGATGGCTCGGCACCGGGGCCGTTCGATTACTTCCTGGCTTCGTCGGCCCTGTGCGCGGCGTACTTCGTCAAGCTGTACTGCCAGACCCGCGATATCCCCACCGATAACATCCGCCTGTCGCAAAACAACATTGTCGACCCGGAGAACCGCTACAAGCAGATCTTCAAGATCCAGGTCGAGTTGCCGGCCGATATCAGCGAGAAAGACCGCCAGGGCATCCTGCGTTCCATTGACCGCTGCACGGTGAAAAAGGTTGTGCAGACCGGCCCCGACTTCGTCATCGAAGAAGTGGAAAACCTCGACGCCAACGCCCAGGCGCTGCTGATGCTCGACCCGTCCTCGGACACCAGCACCTTCATCGCCGGCAAGGACCTGCCACTGGAGCAGACCATCGCCAACATGTCGGGGATTCTCGCCGGCCTCGGGATGAAGATCGAGATCGCCTCGTGGCGCAACATCGTGCCCAATGTCTGGTCGCTGCACATTCGCGATGCGCAGTCGCCGATGTGCTTCACCAACGGCAAGGGCGCCACCAAAGAGGGCGCGCTGGCCTCGGCGCTGGGCGAGTTCATCGAGCGGCTCAACTGCAACTTCTTCTACAACGATCAGTTCTGGGGCGAAGACATCGCCAACGCCGAATTCGTCCATTACCCCGACGAGCGCTGGTTCAAGCCAGGCCATAAAGATGCGCTGCCGGCGGAGATCCTCGACGAATACTGCCGCGAGATTTACAACCCCGATGGCGAGCTGTGCGGCTCGCACCTGTACGACACCAACTCGGGCAATATCGAGCGTGGTATCTGCTCGCTGCCGTTTGTGCGCCAGTCCGACGGCGAGGTGGTGTACTTCCCCTCCAACCTGATCGAGAACCTGTACCTGAGCAACGGCATGAGCGCCGGCAACACCCTGGCCGAGGCCCAGGTGCAATGCCTGTCGGAGATCTTCGAGCGCGCGGTCAAGCGTGAAATCCTCGAAGGCGAGCTGGCCCTGCCGGACGTACCGCAGGAGGTGCTGGCCAAGTACCCGGGCATTCTCGCCGGTATCCAGGGCCTGGAAGAGCAGGGTTTCCCGGTGCTGGTCAAGGACGCCTCGCTCGGCGGCGCCTTCCCGGTGATGTGCGTGACCTTGATGAACCCGCGCACTGGCGGCGTGTTCGCCTCGTTCGGCGCCCACCCAAGCTTTGAAGTGGCGCTGGAGCGCAGCCTCACCGAGCTGCTGCAGGGCCGCAGTTTCGAAGGCCTCAACGACCTGCCGCAGCCCACCTTCGAAAGCCACGCGGTGACCGAGCCGAACAACTTTGTCGAGCACTTCATCGACTCCAGCGGTGTGGTCTCGTGGCGCTTCTTCAGCGCCAAGGCCGACTTCGAGTTCGTCGAATGGGACTTCTCTGCCGAGGGTGAAAACGCCAACGCCGAAGAAGCCGCGGCGCTGTTTGGCATCCTCGAAGACATGGGCAAAGAGGTGTACATGGCGGTGTACCAGCACCTGGGTGCCACCGCCTGCCGCATCCTGGTGCCGGACTATTCGGAAATCTACCCGGTGGACGACCTGATCTGGGACAACACCAACAAGGCGCTGTTCTTCCGTGAGGACATCCTCAACCTGCACCGCCTGGATGACGAGCAACTGCAGTCGCTGGTCGAGCGCCTGGAAGAAAGCGAGCTTGATGATTACACCGACATCACCACCCTGATCGGCGTCGAGTTCGACGACAACACCGCCTGGGGCCAGCTGACCATCCTCGAACTGAAGCTGCTGATCCACCTGGCCCTGCAGCAGTTCGAGCCGGCCAAGGAGCTGGTCGAAACCTTCCTGCAGTTCAACGACAACACCGTCGAGCGCGGCCTGTTCTACCAGGCGGTGAACGTGGTGCTCGAAGTGGCCATGGACGACGAGCTGGAGCTGGCCGATTACGAAGCCAACTTCCGCCGTATGTTTGGCAACCCGCGCATGGACGCGGTGCTCGGCTCGGTGGACGGCAGCGTGCGCTTCCATGGCCTGACGCCGACCAGCATGAAGCTCGAAGGCCTAGACCGTCACCAGCGTCTGATCGACAGCTACAAGAAACTGCACGCGGCGCGGGCCAAAGTGGCCAATTTGTCGCGCTAAAAGGCGCCAGCAAAAACAGCACCTTCGGGTGCTGTTTTGGTTTATGCGCACAGGTTATAGCCATGTAGCCAACCGGTCTTGCCGCTCAAACGCTGGCGCTTGCCGCAGGCGGGGGTTGGCGTTTAGCTGAGCGTTCGTGTGAACAACCTCATCAGGTGCAGACCATGAGCACACCCCTGGATTTGCATGCGTTAAAGGCGCGCCAGCAGGCGGCGTGGGCCAGCGGCGACTACGCGGTGATTGGCACCACCTTGCAACTGGTTGGCGAGCGCCTGGCCGAAGCCTGCGACCTGCGCTGGGACGAAAAGGTCCTGGATGTCGCCGCCGGCAACGGCAATGTCACCCTGGCCGCCGCCCGCCGTGGCTGTCAGGTGACCTCCACCGACTACGTGCCCGAACTGCTCAAGCGCGGCGAGGAGCGCACCCGGGCCGAGCACCTCAACGTGGCCTTCCAAGTGGCCGATGTCGAAGCCTTGCCGTTTGCCGATGGCGCCTTCGACGCCGTGGTCTCGACCTTTGGCGTGATGTTCGCCCCCGACCAGGCGCAGGCGGCCAGGGAACTGGGTCGCGTATGTCGTTCGGGCGGGCGCATCGGCCTGGCCAACTGGACCCCGCAAGGTTTTATCGGGCAGATGTTCAAGACCCTCGGCCGTCACGTGCCGCCACCGGCCGGTGCACAACCGCCGTCGCGCTGGGGCGATGAAGAGCAGTTGCACAATTTGTTCGGCGACGACATCGGTGCGATCAAGGTCAGCCGCGAACACTTCAACTTTCGCTATCGTTCGCCGGCGCACTTCATCGACGTATTCAGAACCTGGTACGGGCCGGTGCACAAGGCGTTTGCCTCGCTCGACAGCGACCAGGCCCGCGCGCTGGAAAGCGACTTGACCCAACTGCTGAACGACAACAACGTGGCGGGAGGTGCATCGCTGGTGGTGCCGAGCGAGTACCTTGAGGTGGTCATCAGCCGCCGCTGAAATCATCGCAGGTCCTGCGCGCAAGCGGTGGGAGCGGGCCTTGCCCCGCGAAACGGTCGGTTGTGTTGTTTCATGGTCGAGCAAAGCAAAACCAGTAGTAGTAAATGAATGAGAAGTATTACCATGCACGGCTTTCCTTAGCTGCCAGGAGATCCCGTCCATGCCCCCGTCCAGCCCTCACGATGTTGGCGCGCTGTATCTGCAGCATCACAGCTGGGTGGTGGCCATGCTGCGGCGCAAGCTGGGCAATCGCGAGCAGGCGCTGGACCTGGCCCAGGACACCTTCGTAAAGCTTCTGCGCAGCGAGGTGCCGCCACTGCTGCGCGAGCCGCGGGCGTACCTTGGCACCATCGCCAGCCGCCTGTGCCTGCAGCATTTTCGCCGCCAGGCGCTTGAACGTGCCTACCTGCAAAGCCTGGCTCAGCTTGAGCCGCAGCATCAGCCGTCGGAAGAAACCCGGGTGCTGGTGCTCGAGGCGCTGGACGCCGTCGGCCAAGTGCTCGATGGCCTGGCCAGCCGGGTGCGGGAGGTGTTTTTGCTGTCCCAGCTCGATGGCCTGACCTACCCGCAGATCGCCGAGCGCCTGGGCCTGAGCGTCAATGTCGTGCAGAAGGCCATGCTCAAGGCCTATCGGCATTGCTACGCTGCCGTGCACGGCGAATGAAGCCGATGCCCGCAGCCGAGCCGCGCCTTGACCCGCACGTTCTGGAACAGGCGATGCTGTGGATGGTGCGCCTGCAATCGGGGGTGAGCTGCGATGCCGAGCAACTCGCCTGCCAGCGCTGGCGCCAGGAAAGCGCGGCCCATGAACTGGCCTGGCAGCGGCTCAGTGGTATCGGCCAAGGCCTGCGAGAAGGCACCTGCGGTTTGTCGGCGGCGGGCGCGCGCAGCCTGCTTGAGGCGCGTTCGCTGCCTTCGCGCAGGGCAGTCCTCAAGAGCCTGGTCGCCGGTGGCGTACTGATCGCCAGTGGCTACGGGGTACAGCAGCGCAGTGTGCTGCCGGGCCTGTTCAGCGATTACGCCACTGCCACCGGCGAGCGCCGCAACTGGACCCTGGCCTCGGGGCTGGCGCTGCAACTGGATACCCGTAGCGCCCTGGACAGTGATTTGCTCGATGGCGTCCGGGTGCTGACTTTGAACCGTGGGCGGGTATTGCTGGAGGTGGGGCAGGGCACCAGCGTCAGCCTGCGCACGGGCGAGGCCCGGGTACGGCCAGCGGCACTGTCGCGCCTGGTGGTCAGCCGGCAACCCAGCGCGACGCTGGTGCAGATGCTCAAGGGCACCGTGCAGGTCGAGCATGGGCAGGACTCAGGCTTGACCCTGCAGGCCGGCTGGCAACAGCTTTACAGCAGCACCCGGGCCGGGCCGTTGCTGCCACTGGCAGCGGGCGCGCAGGCCTGGACCCAGGGCCTGCTGGTGGCGCAGCGCATGCCGCTGGCCGAACTGCTGGCCGAGCTCGACCGCTACCGCCCCGGCGTGCTGCGTTGCGATCCGCAGGTTGCCGGGCTGCAGCTCAGCGGCTCGTTCTCCCTTGATCAACCCGATGCCAGCCTTGAGCTGATCACCCAGGTGTTGCCGGTTCGCGTGCAGCGGCTGCTGGGTTACTGGGCCAGCGTTGTCCCGGCCTGAAATAATGTTCATTGGCGTTGGCAGGTTTTCTTGCTTCGCGCATCAAGACAAGGGAAAGCGCTGAACAGCCAGCGCCATGCCCACCTCTGCTCTCCAAGGACTGTCTCGATGCGTTGTCGCCTTACCCCCCTTGCCACTGCCGTTCGCGCCCTGATGCTGGGTGTTACCCTGGTCACCTTCAACCCAACCGTAATGGCTGCCCAGGCGAGCGCGGAGCAGGCCGGTGTGCGCAGTTATGACATCGCCCCGGGGAGCCTGGACAGCGTGCTCGGCCAGTTTGGCCAGCAGGCCGGGGTGATGGTCGCGGTGGACTCGCAGGTGTCCAACGGCCTGCACAGCCCCGGGCTGCGCGGCCAGTTCGCCGTCGACCAGGCACTGGCGCAAGTGCTGGCCGGCACCGGCCTGCAACCTGTGGTCATGGGCCAGGGACGTTACCGGTTGATACCCCGCGCCGCGGATGCCGGTGCCCTTGAGCTGGGAGCGACCAGTGTCAGCGCCGCCGGCCTGGGCGCCACCACCGAAGGCACGGGCTCCTACACCAGCGGCTCGACCAGCACGGCAACCAAGATGAACCTGTCGATCCGCGAAACACCGCAATCGATCAGTGTCGTTACCCGCCAGCGCATGGACGACCAGCAGCTGCGCAACATGTCCGATGTGCTCAACCAGACCCCAGGCGTGACCATGTCCCAGGACGGCGGCGAGCGCTTCAACATCTATTCGCGCGGCAGCGCCATCAACACCTATCAGTTCGACGGCGTCACCACCTACCAGGAAAACCAGACCCGCACCATGCCCAGCACCCTGCTGGACATGGCCATCTACGACCGGGTAGAGGTGGTGCGCGGTGCCACCGGGCTGATGACCGGGGCGGGCGACCCCAGCGGCGTGGTCAACGTCATCCGCAAGCGCCCGACCCGCGAGTTTCAGGGTTATGTGCAAGGCGGTCTCGGCTCCTGGGATTTCAAGCGCCTGGAGGCAGACGTCTCCGGGCCGCTGACCCCGACCGGCAACCTGCGTGGGCGCATGGTGGCGGCCAAGCAGCTCAACGACACGTTCATGGACTGGTACCAGCAGGACCGCGACATTCTTTACACAGCGCTCGAAGCCGACCTCAGCGACACCACCCTGGTGCGCCTGAGCATCGACCACCAGCGCTACCGGCCCACCGGCGGCCAGGGGGTGCCGATCCTGTTCAGCAACGGCCAGCCAACGGATTTCTCCCGTGATGCCAGTTCCGGCGCGCGCTGGGCGTCAGATCGCTTCGACACCAACAACTACAGCCTGGCGCTCGAACAGCAGCTGGCCAACGACTGGCAGTTGAAGGTCGCGGGTACCTTCATGGATGTCGATCGCGACACCCGTAGCGGCTCCTACCAGAGCTCCACCGGCATGTCGTACATCACCCCCGAGGGCAATGCCACCATCAGCCAGGGCTGGTCCGAAGCCACCCAGCACCAGAAAGCCGTCGATGCCACCTTGCAGGGGCCATTCGAGCTGTTCGGGCAAACCCATGAACTGATCGTCGGCGCCAACTACCTCGACTACGTCAACCACCACTACGCCACCAGCGGGCGTTCGGCCATCGTCGACTTCAATACCTGGAACAACGAACTGCCCAAGCCCGACAAGGACAGCTTCGCCCCGGCGCTGGACTACGACGTCGACACCCGCCAGAGCGGCTACTTCGTCGCCGGGCGCTTCAACCTCAGCGACAGCCTGCACCTGATCCTCGGCGCCCGGGCCAGCAACTACCGCTATCACTACTATTCCAAGAGCCTGGCTTCCGGTTACGTGCTGGACTACAGCATGACCGAACGCGGCGAAGTCACGCCCTACGCCGGGGTGGTTTATGACCTGACGCCCGAGCAGTCGATCTATGTCAGCTACACCGATATCTTCAAGCCACAGTCGAGCCAGGACCGCAGCGGCAAGGTGCTGGAGCCGGTGGTCGGCAAAAACTATGAACTGGGCTGGAAGGGCGAGTTCTACGACGGCCGCCTCAACGCCAACGTCGCCGCCTACGTGATCAAGCGCGATAACGTCGCCGAGCTGGATGCCGGCTACACCGTGCCGGGCACCGACCAGGACGCCTACCGCGCGGTCAGCGGGGCCAAGACCAAGGGCGTTGACCTGGAACTGGCCGGTGAGCTCGCCCCGGGCTGGGAGCTGCAAGCGGGCTTTAGCCACTCGCGCACCGAAGACGCCGAAGGCCAGCGCCTGACCAGCCAGCTGCCGCTGGACACTTTCCGGTTGTGGACCACCTACCAGTTACCCGGCCAATGGCAGCGCCTGACCCTCGGCGGCGGCGCCAGCTGGAACTCCAGCAACTCGCTGTACTTCAGCCGCTACAACAGTCGCGTCAGCCAGGATGACTACGCGGTGTTCAACCTGATGGCGCGCTACCGGCTCAGCGATCATCTTTCTACCACCCTCAACCTCAACAACTTGCTGGACGAGAAATACTACGCCGGCTTCTCTGGCAGCTACGGGCACTACGGGCCGCCGCGCAATGTGATGATGAATGTGCGTTACGACTTCTGAGGTTTGTAGTCGCAATGGATCTGCATGCTCTCTGTTTCGTTTCGATGGATGTCAAAGCCGCATTGTTTCAATGCGTCTTTGACCCTGTCGATAACCACCAGGTAGTGCGCTGCGCGTGCGCGCTGGCGAGTCAGCGAGGTAAAGACGCCAAAGGGCAGAAAGCGCAGCCTTTTTCCCTTTAACACAATGGAGACATCGACATGTGAGCCATCCACGTCATGTCCATTGGCGCCAAATATCTCGCCGACTTCATCCTTGCGACCGGGGTAGCAGGCGCAGAACACCTTGATGCCCAGCCAGCGTGAGAGTGTTCTGAACGAACCCAGATGGCTGTTTTTGTTTTCATACCCACGCACCAGCAACAGCTCAATGTCGGGTGGCAGCGTTGATTGGGCCTCAATCAATTTATGGAAAGTTTCTTCATCGATGGCTACTTCAGAGGACGGCCAGCGCGGGGATACTCGTATCCCGTGGCGCTCTCCCTTTGGCAATACAAGCATGCTGGGCGTTCTCAAATGGGGCTATCCGGGGAGAGGGGGCTGGTCAGATCAAGCACATCGACGACTGCACCGCTGAAAAAGTCCACGACCTCCAGACGGTGGGTCAGCAATTGATCGCCAAACCAGTCAGCGGCGAGCCGGCCGGGTGGGCCTTTGTGGCGTACAACCGTGGTTTCGATCTGGCCGCTGTCAGCCGCAAGGATGATGTCTTCACCCCAATTCGAACGCTGCGTCGCCGAGATCGGCAGGCACAGGTGAGTAGCGGATTCATTGAACAGGATTGTCCCGGCGCCTACCTGACCATATTCGTCGATGTCCCTGGACCACAATGTCGCGCCGTTGCGATCGCAGCACAGCAGGCGGTTGTTTTCACCGGTGACAAACAGGTATTGACCATCACGGGAAAAGCGCAGGCTTCTGACCTTGGCGTCCAGCACCAGGGTGATCTTGTTGATCTCGCCACTGGCGCAATCAACCGTCAGCACACTGTTGCTGGCCCGCTCATCGGGTGCCCAGAGTTTGCCTTGCACGGGGTCGATGCAACCAAACCGGGCATCGACATTACGGGCGATCGGTTCGCTGCATTCGCCGCTGTCCAGGTCGATGACCACCGGGCGCTTTTTATCGTTGCCGACCCCGACCAGCGCGTACCGGCCGCTGGGGTCCAGGTGCGACCAGTACGCCAGGAACCTGTCGGTTTCATGCAGCGCCGTGCGATCTTCAAGAAAGCTCAGGCGCGAGCGACTGGCGCCACGCACCACCCGCCAATCGGTGCCTTGCAGGGCCATGCGCCGGCCATCGTGGGAGATGTCGCAAACCCTGTCGTCGGCCTGGGTACCGACGGGGTGGGTCAATGCACCGGTGTCCGGATCGTACTGGGTCAGGCAGGCGGGGCGAATACTGTCGCTTTTATCGAAGAACACCAGGCGGCGGGGTACATCAATGTACATTGCAACTCCGAAGGCCATTGGGCAAAGAGGCGCAAGGATAAAGCGTGTGCCGGCTGTATGGCGAGCGCTGTGCACTCGATCGCGGGTCGAGCCCGCTCCCACTGGTCCGGGGTGCACAGATCCATTGTGGGAGCCGGTTTTGCCGGCGATGAGGCCAGTAATGTCACGGCTATTGCTGGGGATCCTGCGGGCGGATCAGCGCCGGATCGGACTGCAACTGCCACTGGCTGCGTTGCGACTGCAGCTGTGCCTCCAGGATCGATACGCCGCGGTCACGCTGGGAGATGCGCTCGCGTTCGAACAGGTCAGTGAGCAGGCCAAGCAGGTTGCGTGATTCCGAGACCGACGCCGGAGTGCTCACGTCGCTTTGCAGCACGCCATCGGCGTAAGAGCGCACACGTTCATTGCGACTGGCCTGTTGGCTGACGCTGGCTTCGACCAGGCTGTTTTTGTCGTAGCGCAAGCGCGTGCTGGTGCTCGATTGGTCGCTGACCTCGTGGTAACGGTAGTTCTGCGTCGCCAGGGCGTCGACCAGCGCCATCTGCGGGTTGAGGCTGGTGTGGTAGGCGGCCGACAGGTTCGCTTGCTGATCCTGTTGCACCGCGCGGTTCGCCGGCGACGCACCCCTGATCGTGGTTGACTGGGACACTTTGTAGTCGAAGCGATCCAGCTCGGTGGGGCGCAGCGGGTTGGGCTGTTGGCTGGTCTGGCTGATCGAGGCGCTGAAGTCGGCCAGGCCACTGAGCAGGGCGGTGTCTTTGGCGGCCAGCAGCGGGATGCTGCCGGTCGCTGGCCTGGCGATATCGTCGGCGCTGTTGAGCTGGACGAAGGCGTCCTTGAGCAGGGCCACCAGGTTCTCGTCGCCTTTGCCGCGGCTCTGCGCCGCATCGAACTGGCTCAGGTAATTACTGATCGCCGCCTGGCGCTGGGCGCTTTTACCCAGCAGCGAAGTGTCGCGGGTATCGAGGTTCAGTTGTACGTTACCGGCCGGGCCCTGCAGGCTGAGCTTGCGTGCGCTGTCATCCAGGGTCAGGTCGAACGTCAGCTGCTGGCCATTTACCGTGTCCAGCTTGGCGTTCATCTGCAGCGCGCTGAACAGGGTCGAGTCGAGCGTGGCCAGCTTGCCCAGTTGCAGGCGTGGTGGTTGCTCGCTCAGGCCGTTGATGGCGCCCTGGAAACTTTCGGCCAGCGACGCCAGGCCCTTGAGCTCATCGCTGCTGAGCTGGCCGCCCTGTACTTCGGCGCTGACCGCCAGGCCTTGCTCATTGCTGGCCAGGGACAGGTTCACGGTGGCACCGGAAGCGGTGGTCAAGCTCAGGTTTACCGCATTGGCCGGGTGCTGGCGCAGGTTGTTGCTCTGCACCTTGAGTGCTTCGGCGCTTGGCTGGGCGCCGTCGGCGAAGGCGAACACCGATTGCGTAAACGACTGGCCGCCGTTGGCTACCAGTTGATTTACCAAGGCTGCGCCGAGCCCGTGGAAGCGCGAACCGATAGCGCTGGCCTGAACACCCACCATCATGTTCATGCTCAGCTTGTTCAGGTTGTCGTTTTCCAGCACATAGCGCAACGGCACCGCGAGGGTCCCGCGCGACGAATAAGTCGCTGCATCTTCGCTACGAGGGCTTTGGCCCAGGTTGACGGAGGTACTGGGCGGCGTCGCGAGCTGATCGGTGCGACTGCTGACAGCGTTGGCCGGTGTCGCCTGGGGGGCGGCGTATGCAGGGGCAATGCGCAGTCCTGCGTTGATTGGGTTCATGGTCGGTACCCGTGGTTTCCATACGTGTTCAGGGATATCGGCGGTGGATTTCAAAGCTTTAGTGTGCAGGGGCCGGCCTGCCCCGGGATGCGACCAACGCGCTGCCGTCGGCGTGCGCCAAGACCAGCACTTTGCGGCGCAGTGGGTTAGGATCAGCGCATGCTGCACTGCTGTTCCACTATCAGGTTGACGGTGGTTGTCGGGGGCGAGCGGGGGCGGGGAGTCGAGCTACGTCGAGGTCGCCGAGCAACCCTAGCGACGATAGTAGCGGCGGTCGTCCTCGTAACGGTAACGCATGGCCCGGTCATGGTGGCGTTCCCAATAACGATGGCGCTCGGCCTCGCGTCGGGCTTGCTCCCTGCGCCATTGTACTCTGCGCCAGTTTTCCCGGCGCCAATCATCCCTGCGGTCGTGCCAGCGGTGGTCATCGCGGTAGCGGTCGTCATGGGCCAGCAATGGCCCAGGCTGTTGCTCGGTCATGCTCGCCAGGCTCGGCCAGGGGCTTGGTGCAGGTTGCACAGCGCGGGCTTCGGGGGCCAGCAGCGGGGTGGACGTCTTCATCTGAGTGGCTGATGCCGAGCCCGCTGCCGCGAGTGCGAACAGGGCAGCGAGCAGCATCCGTGGGGCATGGAGTTTCATGAGCGAAGACAACCTCTGAATGACGATTGAACGTATCCCAATAGACCGGTAAACAGAGAAAAGTTCTATGGCTGCGCGGCTAAAGCGCTGGCGTATGATGCGCAGCCCTCTTTGCCGACAAGGATATCGCCATGCTCCCCAACAAGGCCTGCGCCGTGGTTGTTGCCGCCACCCCGAACCCCAGAATCCTCTTGTTTCGTCATCCGCTGGCGGGTGTGCAGCTAGTAAAGGGCACGATTGAACAAGGCGAAACGGCGGGCCAGGCAGCGCTGCGGGAACTGGCCGAAGAGTCTGGCATCAATGCCGCGACCCTTGCCGATGATCTTGGCTGTTGGGACGCCGGGCATCTGGGGCAGGTCTGGTCGTTCCACCTGTGCCAGGCGAGCGGACCTTTGCCGGAGCAATGGACGCATCAGACGCTTGACGACCACGGCCACAGGTTCGAATTCTTCTGGGCTGCGCTCGAGCATTTGCCCCTTGCCGATTGCCATCCGGTCTTTCAGCGCGCGCTGCAGTTTTTATCGGCAAGCCTGAAAGCGCGCGGTCATTGGGCAGGCGAACAGCCGTTGCAGGACGATATACTCCGCGCCATTGATTGATGCTCAAGAGAACGTTATGCGCCAGGTTTTGCTTATCGTAGATGTCCAGTCCACCTTCAGCCCGCCCGAGTGGCTGGTCGATGGCGTGCGGGCGTTGTCAGAACGGATCCTGACGATTGCCTCGGTCGAGTTGCACGATGAGCAGGTGACGCCGTTTGAACAGCAACTCGGCTGGCATCCTGCGGCCGAAGACGAAAGCCTGGTCGAGGCCGATAAAGTGTTTATCAAGCACGGTTACGGGCAGACCGCTGAAACCATCGAGTACATCAAGCAACTCGGCGTCGAGCGCGTGCTGGTGTGCGGCATCCAGACCGAAACCTGCGTGCTCGCCGCCGGCTTTGCGCTGTTCGATGCCGGGCTCTCGCCGACGTTGGTGACCGACCTTACGGTGGGCTCATCGCTGGACCGCTCGGGGCAGTTGGGCATCAGTTTGTGGAAGCATCACTTTCGTCAGGTTACGACCCGGGCAGAGGTGATTGCTGAGCTTGATGCTTGAGTCGGTAGCAGTAGTCGTTGCCTACGCTTCGGGATACGCAGCTCTCACTCTGAAGGCGTGACAATAGCTTCACTGGCCTCAGCTTCCAGTTTCAACCGGTCAGCCTTGCTGATGTATTTAGGCTTGCTCTTGGGCGCCAGTTTGGCGCTGGCCTTTTTCGCGTGGGCCTTTAACAGCTGCTTGATTTTCTTTTGACGGTTCACGTTGTCACTCGACTGGTAATTGCTTGAGAGCTACCCGCTGCGCGGCGCGGTGCTTCTTGATCCGGTACATATCGCCATCGGCATGGCTGAGCAGGGTATCGGCATTCTCCGCGTCCTGAGGGTAAAAGGCTACGCCGACACTGCACGACGGCATCGAGACAGCGCCGAACTCGGCACCCAGCGGCTCGGCCATGGCCGCGAGAATCTGCCCCACCTTGGCGTAGACGGCTTCCTGCGACGCGATACCCGGCAACAGCACGGTGAATTCATCGCCACCAATCCGCGCCACCGTGCCAGCCTCGCGCACACAGTCTTCCAGGCGCCGGGCAATCATGCAGAGGATGCGGTCACCCATGGCATGCCCATGAACATCATTGATCCCCTTGAAATCATTGACGTCGAGAAACAGCAACGCCAGTGCGCTTTGCTGGCACTGCGCCGTGCGCACGGTCGACTCCAGCCGATCATTGAACAGCGCGCGGTTGCTCAGCGCCGTCAACGGATCATGATGGGCCAGAAAGCGTAACTCCGCTTCGGCCTCGTGCAGCGCTGTCACGTCCCGCGCCACACCGATGCGCGCACCCACCTCCTCGGACCAGAACGCCGCCCAGAGGATGTGCACGATGCCGCCATCCTTGCGGATGTAGCGGTTACGAAAATCGACGTGGGATTGGCCGTTCATGACCCGGACAATGGAGGCCTTTGTAACCGCAAGGTCGTGCGGATGAATGTAGTCGGTGATCGGCGTGCCGGTCAGCTCGCCAGCGCGGTAACCCAGCAGCGCCTCGCAGGCATCACTGACAAAGACAATCTGGTGATCCCTGTCGACCACGAAGACCGTGTCCAGCATCAGGTGGATTAGTTTCGGGTACAGCGCTTGGAGGTCAACGGGCATAGGCTGGCACGTCCGGTGGGTGTCGGTGAATCGTAGCGCGATCGCCGCATTGCTAGTGCAGTTACGCTGCGCTTGCCAGCGTTTGTACATCAACCCTGGGCGGCTAGAAAAGCCCCGACGCTGTCTTCGAGCAAGGCCACCAGCTCCGGGTCCATGTACTGAAAATCGTCGGGAATATCCAGGTTATGGAGCGGCTTGTATTCAAGCAGCCGCGCGTACTGCGCCTGCAGGCGATGGTGGTGTTTGCGTTCCATGACGAAAATCACATCGGCCCAGCGAATGTCCGCCGGGCCGATGGGTTTGCGCGCATTCGGGCTGGTGCCCGCCGACCGGGCATCGAAGCCTGGGCGGCGGCGCCAGAGCGCTTCTGCGGTAGGGCTGCGCCACTGGTTGCGGCTGCAGACTAACAGGAGGTTAGTCACTCTTGATCCAACAGTTGGCGGGTGGAGCGAACGGGATAGCTCAGGCCGAGCTGGCGTGCCCGTAGCAACTTGTCGCCACGGGTGTAGAGCAGCTTCCAGTTCTTTTCAGGCTTGAACAGCAGCGGGTCTGGCGCTTTGCTCTTGCCGTTTTTGCGGGCCTGGGAGCGTCTCCAGGCGCGGGTTCTGTGCATGATCATTTCCTCGTGAGTACCGGGTTCAGCAGCCGCGGTAATACGAGTTGGGCTTATAGTAAGCGCGAATCAACGTTGCGGCTAGCTAGTCGCTGGTTTTCATGTAGGAGCGGGCTTGCCCCGCGATCCAGTCGGCGGATACAGGAAGTACTCAATGAACACACCGCAATGGCTCGCCTTGTTCGAGCACGCTTTTCGCAAAATGGAAAAGAAACTTGAGCAAGTCGTGCAACTGAACAGCTGCCGCGAACACTGGATACAGGCCGAAATCAGCCTGCACGCCTGGTTTGAACAGAACATTGAAATCTGGACAGAGCTGCCAATAGGTGAGCGGCGTAAAGCGGACCTGTACGCGCTGGATGCCAGTGGCGCCCCGGCGATGGTTGCTGAAATCAAATGCCTGGGCGATGTATCGCAAGCCAAGTGCCTGGAAGGCGATTGGTCGGTCCGTGCTGATGTCGACCGGTTGCGCTCGTTCGAGTGCCCGACCCGGTTGTTTGTGCTGGTGATCGCCAAGGGTGAGCGGGAAACCACTACCGGGCGCCGTCTTCGTGAGGACGAATGGGTGGATGGGCGTGAGTGCGTGAGCGTGGACCTGGAGTTTGCACGGGTGCGGATGTGGGCACTGTGATCGACCTCAGCGGTTGGTAAGCCGGGGTTTGCACATCCATTGTGGGAGCGGGCTTGCCCCGCGATCAGGCCAGCCCAGCCAGCACATAAGGCGGCGCCTGAGTTACGACCGCTTCGCGCTCGATCGCGGGGCAAGGCCCGCTCCCACAGGCCCCAGTACACCTCTCTAGCGTAACGGCACGTAAATATCCGTCTGCCACTGCGCCTGCGGCGTCTCTGGATACACGCTCAGGTAATGAAAAAACAGCGGCTGATCGCGCAGCTCCTCACCACTGTCCGGCAACCAGTCGCGGTAGATCGGATAGATGGATTCAGCAATATGGTCGGGCGAACCCACATGCCGCACCACGGCATAGCGCCCGCCAGCAATCAGTCGTTCGTGCACGCCGGCTTCATTCGCCGCCACCGCCTCGTCGATCTCGCCACAAATGGCGAAACGAAAATCCTCCGCCGGCGTGGTATCGGGGTTGCCATAGGGGATGCCAAAAGTACGGCTCGACGCCACTGGCGACTGCCCGCTGGCCATGCGCCAGGCGATGAACCGGTTCACGCTCTGGCTGACCTGCGCGGGCGGCCCGCAGTGCTCCAGCGCCGCGACCCGGGTTTGCGCAAACTCGACAATACGTACCTGCATGATGACGCTCCTGGAAAAGTGAGGGATAGCGAACACCGCATTCCAGGCCTGCCAGTTCGGCTGCCGGCGAAAGCCACTCGGCGACATCCCCAGCGCCCGCCGAAACGCCCGGCTGAATGCCTCGGGGCTTTCAAAACCTGCCGCGAGGGCGGCCTCCAGTACCGAAAGATCTGCATTGGCCGCCAACCGGTGCGCCGCCTGGCGCAAGCGCATCAACTGCACATAACGCGAGACCGGCACGCCGACGTACGCCGTGAACTGGCGGTGAAAGTGAAACACCGAAAAGTTCGCCACCTGGCTCAGGGTTTTTACTGACAGATCACCGTCGAGGTTGGCGTCGATGTAGGCCAGTACAGCGCTGAAGCGCAGGGTGTAGGCGGCGTTGGGCAGCAGTTCGGGCACGGCTTCAGGCTCTTGGAAGTACGGTCGGCATAGCATCGACTATACGCGCATGGCGGTGCCTAGCCGTGTTTGCTGATCTTCGTGCAACCTATGCTGAGTCACTGCTTGTAGCGCAGCATTCATCTCAATTTATCAATAAAAAAATCATACAAATCAATCAATTAACCACCTGGCACAACCATTGCGAAGCCCCCCGTCTCTTTCCCCTTTGTGGAACATTGACGTTCATGACCGCTCCCTTCGCCCGCGTGCCCCTGTTACTGGCCATCGCCGCTGCCTTGCCCACGCTCCCCGGCTTCGCCGCCGAGCCAGCCCCCGAAGCCCTGCCCACCGTTACCGTCACCGCGCAAAAGCGCGAAGAGTCGGTGCAGGACGTGCCCTCGGCCATCTCTGTGGTCAGCGCCAGGCAGATCGCCGACAGCGGCGGCGGTTTCAGTGCCGGCAAGGCGTTGCAGAACGTGCCCAACGCCATCGCCCCGGAGTTTGCCGGGCACCAGCGGCCGCGCTGGTACATTCGTGGCATGGGCTCGGGGGACATGGCCTCGACCACGGTTTACCCGGTGGGCATCTACACCGATGACGTGTATATCGACCCTCACGTAGCCACTGGTTTTCCGCTCTACGACATGGAGCGCGTCGAGGTGCTGCGCGGGCCGCAGGGCACGCTGTGGGGCAAGAACACCACCGGCGGGGCGATCAACTTCGTTTCGCGCAAGCCGGATTTCGAGAAAGCCAACGGTTACTTCAAGCTCGACCTGGGCAACTACAATTCGCGCCTGTACGAAGGTGCCTATGGCGATACGCTGATCGACAACAAGCTGGCCGCACGGGTGGCGTTTGTCGACCAGAGCGCCGATGGCCAACTGGAGAACCAGGTCGATGGCCACACCGTCGGCGATATCCACGACCAGGCCCTGCGCCTGCAGTTGCTGGCGCAGATCAACGACGACCTGCAGGCCACCCTGCAATTGCATGGCCGCGACTACACAGGCCAGGGCATTGCCACCCGCGCCTGGGGGGCGGGGCCGGGCGGCAGCACGCTGTTTGGCCCGGCACCCAAGCCGGATACCGATGAGGCCGCATTTACCGGCAAGGCCGAAGACCGCATCGAGCACAACGGTGTGCAGTTGGCGTTGAAGTGGGACCTGGGCGACCTGCAACTGGATTCGATCACCGCCTTCGACGATATTCACGAAAAAGCTGAAAGCCCGAACATGAGCATCTACGAGTTCGGCCGCGGTTTTAACGATGACCGCTGGAAGCAGGTGTCCCAGGAGTTGCGCTTGTCTTCGGCGAAAAACCAGCCGCTCAGCTGGATCGTCGGCACCCATCTGTTCCATGAGCAGCTCGACAGCCGCAACGACAACGGCCTGTTGCCCAAGCCCTACAATCAGGCCTTTGGCGTGGCCGATTATGGCCGTACCGATATCGACCAGCGCACCGACAGTTTCGCGATTTTCGGCAGCAGCACCTGGCAGGCCACTGACAACCTGAGCCTCACCGCCGGCCTGCGCTGGACCCGCGAAACCAAGGACATCGACCTGCACCGCGTCGCCGCGCCGGATGCCGACGGGGTCAGCTACAGCAGCGAACGCGACTGGTGGAAGCACTACAGCGGCGACCTGGTGACCCGCGTTGAACAGGACGAAAAGCGCACCTGGAACAAGCTCACCTACGACTTCACTCCCGAGTACCAGCTCAACGACAACGCGCGGGTGTATTTTCGTTATGCCAAGGGCTTTCGCTCCGGTGGTTTCAGCGGCGGTGCACAGGTGCAGGCCGAGGCCTCGGTGGTGGCGCCGGAGAACGTCGATGCCTATGAACTGGGGGTCAAGAGCGAGTGGTTCGACGAGCGCCTGATCGCCAACGCCAACGTCTTTTACTACGACTACTCGGATATCCAGGTCAACGCCGTGTCGGTGCGCGACGGGCAGGTGGTGTCGCTGCTGACCAACAGCGGCCAGGGGGTGATTCGCGGCGCCGAGTTCGAGCTGCAGGCCTTGCCGTTCAGCAACCTGGAGCTGCATGGCTCGCTCGGCTTGCTGCATACCGAATTGCAGGACTTCGAGTCGGGCGGGGTGGATTACTCCGGTAACCGCATTGCCCGCTCGCCGTCGCGAACCTTGGCGGTGGGCGGCAGTTACCGGATACCGCTGGAAAATGGTGACGAAGTGCGCCTGGGCACGGACTGGCGCTACCAGAGCCGGATCTACTTCCTGCCCACGGCGCAGCAGGATCACAGCGTGTCCCAGGGCGGCTATACCTTGGGCAATGCCAGTGCCACCTATCACCTGGGCGGGCGCTATGACCTGGACCTGACTGCTTACGTGAACAACCTGACCGACAAGCAGTACAAGACCGACAGCGTGCCGCTGCCGTTTGATATTGCCTGGGATGCGCGCGGGGATCGGCGTACCTTCGGGGTGAGTGCGACGACGCGGTTTTGAGCCGGGGCTGCCGGCCTCATCGCTGGCAAGCAGCTCCCACAGGGTGCGATGACCATCGGTCGGGCTTGCGTGCAAGCCTGTCGATCCACCCCCGGCCCAATCGACCATCCTGCACATACCCCACGTGCAGGAGTGCCCCCATGTCCTATGTAGACGGTTTCGTCCTCGCAGTCCCCACCGCCAACCGCGACACGTTTAAAAAGCACGCCGAAGCAGCAGCCGTAGTGTTCAAGGAGTGCGGTGCCTTGAAGGTCATCGAATGCTGGGGCGACGATGTGCCGGATGGCACGGTCACCTCGTTCCCCATGGCCGTGAAGCTCAAGGGCGATGAGACGGTGGTGTTTTCCTGGATCCTCTGGCCGTCGCGCGAGGTGCGCGATGCCGGGATGCAGAAGATGATGAAAGACCCGCGCATGCAGCCTGACAAGAATCCGATGCCGTTTGATGGCATGCGAATGATTTTTGGTGGGTTCAGGATTCTGGTGGAAGTCTAGATGTATCGCGGGGCAAGCCCGCTCCCACTGTAGGAGCGGGCTTGCCCCGCGATAGGCTCCCCGCTAAACCCTGAACCGCGCCACCAGCGCCGTCAGCTGCCCGGCCAACCCCGCCAGCGCCTGGCTGGCTTCGCGGGTTTCCTGCGCCCCGGCCGCCGAGCGGGTCGACAGGTCGCGAATGTTCAGCAGGTTGCGATCCACTTCCCGCGCCACCTGCGCCTGTTCCTCGGCAGCGCTGGCAATCACCAGGTTGCGCTCGTTGATCTCGCCAATGGCGCTGTAGATCCCCTCCAGCACCTGTCCCGAGGCCTGGGTGATGCCCAGGGTTGATTGCGCCCGCTGGGTGCTGGCATGCATCGAGGCCACCGCCGCTTCGGTGCCGTGCTGCACGCGGCCGATCATCTGCTCGATTTCCTGGGTCGATTGCTGAGTGCGGTAGGCGAGGGTGCGTACTTCATCGGCGACCACCGCAAAGCCACGCCCGGCTTCACCGGCACGGGCCGCTTCGATGGCGGCATTGAGCGCCAGCAGGTTGGTTTGCTCGGACACCGAGCGGATCACTTCCAGCACCTGGCCGATATCGCGAATCTGCCCGGCCAGTTGCTCCAGGTGCTCGCTGCTGGTTTGCACTTCACGGGCCATGGCCTGGGTGCCGTCGAGGTTGTCGCTGACCTGGCGGCGGCTCTGTTCGGCCAGGTCATTCGAGGCGCTGGCGGCCTGGGAGGTGGATACGGCATTGCGCGCTACTTCTTCCACCGCGGTGGTCATTTCAGTGACGGCGGTGGCAGCCTGTTCCAGCTCCTGGTCCTGCTGGCGCAGGCTGTGCGAGCTCTGTTCGGTGATGCCGTTGAGCGCACCGGCAGCTTCGGCCAGTTGCGTGGCGCAACTGCTGATCTGCCCCAGGGTGTCGCGCTGGCTGTGCTGCATGCGCTGCAGTTCGCTGAACAACTGGCCGATCTCGTTGCTGCTGTGCACCGCCACCGGCACGCTCAAGTCACCGCCGGCAATGCGCTGAAAGTGCTGCCCGGCTTCACGCAGCGGGCGCAGCACGCGCTGGGCGATAAAGCTCCAGCACAGTGCGGCAAGCAGCAAGGTCAGCAGCCCCAGCGCCACGCTCAGCACCTGGGCGCTGCTCAGACGTCGATCGGATTCGAGCATGATCTGCTGGCTGCGCTCGTTCAACGCCGCCACCAGTTGCTGGCGCAGCGCCTGCAAGCGGCCCATGGCGTTGCCAGCGTCGGTGTTGACCCTGAAGTAATGCTGCAGGTCGTTGTTGCCGGTCGCTTCACGCTGGCCGGCCACGGCCTTGGCGTAGTCGCCGAAGGTGGTTTGCAACTCGACGGCGAGGCCTTTAAAGGTGGGCTCCTGGGCATTGCTGACCAGCTCGCTGATCAGTTGCGCGCTGTTGCCCAGCAGTTCTTGCGAGAGCTTCAAGCGTTTGTTGGCGCTGTCGCTGTGGCCGCCGCTCTGTTCGATAAAGCCCGAAGAGACATTGGCGCTGGCGCGGATCGCCATCAGCAAGGCGTTGTTCAGGCGATCCGACTGGTGCGCGGTCTGGTCCAGTTCGCTGATCTGCTGGTCGCTGCCCACCGCCGCGCGCCAGGCGCTGACGGTGGAAAACAGCAAGGTCAGGCTGAACAGCGACAGCACCCAGAACATACCGGTGCGGATTTTCAGGTCGGCGAACATGCGGGCAGTACTCCTTGAGTTGTTATCAGCACCACGCTTTGCCGCGGCAACGGCGGTGGGTGGTCTGCTATCGGAGTCGCCGGCGGCGGACTTGAGGGCGCTTAGCCTGCTTGTGTTCGATTACCGCACGCTGTTTGCCTCAGCGCCCCTCATGTTGGCGCCGATAGGCCCCCGGCTGCACGCCGACGGCCTTGCTGAAGGCGCGGGTAAACGCGGCAATCGACTGATACCCCACCGCCGCGCACACCTGCTCGACGGTGTTGTTGGCCTTGAGCAACTGGCAGGCATGGCGCATGCGCAGGGCCAGCAATACCTGCCCCGGCGATTGCCCGGCCAGTTCGCTGAAACGCTTGAAAAATGCCGAGCGCGACAGCCCGGTGCAGGCCGCCATGCTTTCCAGCGACCAGGGCTGCTCGGGGTGTTCGATCAACTGCTCGAGCAGGCTGGCAAAGTTGCCGTGGCGGGCCAGGGCGACCAGGCCGCGGATGCCCTGGTCGTCACTGACCCGCTGGCGCAGCACGTACAAGAACAGCAAATGACTCAAGCGTTCGAGCAAGGCCGAGGAGGGCGCAGGCAGGCGTTGGCACTCGGCCAGGATCAGCTCGAACAGCGCCCGCGCTGCGCTTAGCGCCGGGTCGCCGGCGCGCAGGATGATCCAGTCGTCCAGGCCTTCGATGATCAGCGACGACAAGCCCGGCTGAAAATGAAAGAAGCCGCACACCAGGCCCACGCCATCGGCGGCTGTACTGTCCAGCGGCTGCATGACCTGGCGCGGTTGCTGCTGGGCCAGCTCGCACTCCTCGGCGTTGGACAGCCGATAGTTGAAGTCGCGCAGCAGGAACACCGCATCGCCCGCTTGCAGGCGAATGGCCTCGGCCTGGCCATCGATATGCAGCCAGCAGTGGCCCTGGACGATCAGGTGGAAACTGGCCCGCGCCAGGCCATGGGTGCTGGCGTGCCAGCCACCGCAGTAACGCCCGACATGGAACAGGCTGGCGTCTAGCTCAAGGCTTTCTAATAACCAATCGACTACTGGGCTGGATGAAATCATCTAATGAAAAGACTCAGGAGCAAGTAATAGCGACTGCAGAATATGGCAGGTAATTCTTATAACCAACAGACTTGTGGCACACCCTCAGTCAGCAGGAGTCCACTCCATGTCGCGCGTCACTGTCCATACTCTGCAAAGCGCCCCAGAGGCTGCCCGCCCTTACCTGGAAAACGCCCAGAAGGCTTCGGGCTTCATCCCCAACCTGCTCGGCGTGCTGGCCAGCGCCCCGGCGGCGCTGGAAACCTACGTCACCGTCTCGGCACTCAACGGCAAGGCCGAGCTGAGCCTGGCCGAGCGTGAGGTGGTGCAACTGGTGGCCGCCACCAATCATGGCTGCGACTTCTGCGTGGCCGGCCACACCGCCGTCGCACTGAACAAGGCCAAGCTGGCGCAGGAGGTGGTCGACGCCCTGCGCGCCAAGGGCGAGCTGCCAGAAGAGAAGCTCGAAGCCCTGGCGGCGTTCACCCGCGAAGTGATCGCCACCCGCGGCAATGTCAGCGAAGCCGGCTACGGTGCGTTTCGCGAAGCCGGCTACAGCGAAGGCAATGCCCTGGAGGTGATCCTCGGTGTCAGTCTGGCAACCCTGTGCAACTTTGCTAATGTGTTCGCCCAGACGCCGCTCAATGACGAGCTGAGCAAGTACCGCTGGCAGCCTTCGGCATAACGACCCTCGGCGCCAGCGCAAGCTGGCGCATTGTTAAAGGAGTAAACCCTATGCTCGATCCCGCATTGGTCGCGTGGCTGGATGCCCAGGCCGAAGCCCTCGACCAGGGCCACGGCGACCCGCAGGCGGTACTGGGGCAACTGGCGGCGGCGCAGGTGCTGCGCGTCGGTATTGACCAGAACCTGGGCGGCAGTGGCGGCACGGTCGCCGACGCGGTCGAGACGCTGGCCACGGTTGCCAGCCATTCCCTGGCGGCAGCCTTCGTGTTCTGGGGCCAGCGCGCCTTTATCGAATACCTGCTGCACAGCCCCAACGCCGGGCTGCGTGAACGCCTGCTGCCTGAGCTGCTAAGCGGCCAACTGGCTGGCGCCACCGGCCTGTCCAACGCCATGAAGTACCTCTCGGGTATCGAAGCGCTGCAGGTCAAGGGCCTGCGCGACGACCAGGGCTGGACCCTGGCCGGGCGCCTGCACTGGGTCACCAACCTGCGCAAGGGCGGTTTCGTGGTGGCGGCGGCGATTGAAGAGGAGGGCGCCTCGCCGTTCGTGCTGGCGATCCCCGATCACGCTGCAGGGCTGAGCCGCTCTGACGACCTTGAGTTAATGGGCCTGCAATCGAGCAACACCGCAGCCTTGAGTTTCGAACAGGTGTCGATCAGCCGTGACTGGCTGCTGCACGACAACGCCAAGCAGTTTCTGCCTGCCGTGCGCCCGTCGTTCCTGGGCCTGCAATGCGGCATGGCCATCGGCCTGGCGCGGCGCTCGTTGAGCGAGGTGGAGGGGCATCTGCAGGGCATGCGCTCGTTCCTTGGCGAGGCGCTGCAGGTGCTGCGCGAGCGCCTGGAAAACACCGTGGCCGAACTGAAAAAGGGCTTGCTCGACGGCCGTTTCCTGAGCCAGCCGGCGGCCTTGTTCAAGCTGCGCATCACCCTCGCCGAAACGGCTGCCGATGCCGTGCAGCTTGAGTTGCAAGCCAGTGGCGGCAAGGCTTACCTGACCGCCTACGGCGCAGGTTTTGCCCGGCGCTGGCGCGAGTCGGCGTTCGTGCCGATCGTCACCCCAAGCCTGGTGCAACTGCGCGCCGAGCTGCAACGCCAGGCGTCGTCAGCATGACCGAAGTGTTGCTCGAAGCGCGTGGCATCAGCCTCGGCTACCCGCGTGAACAAGGCTGGCAAAGCGTGCTGGAAAATTTCGACCTGCAACTGGCGCCGGGCGAGGTGATCACCATCCTCGGCCCCAGTGGCGTTGGCAAATCCAGTCTGTTGCGGGTGCTGGCCGGTTTGCAGCAGTCCCGTGCCGGCAGCGTCAGCCTGCTCGGCGAGCCGTTGCAGGGCCCGCACCCGCGCCTGGCGGTGGCCTTCCAGGACCCCAGCCTGCTGCCCTGGCTGAGCCTGGAAAGTAACGTCGCCTTCGGCCTGGACTTCGCCCGCCAGCCCAAGCTCGCTGCCAGTGAGCGACGGGCGCGCATCGATCACGCCATCGAGGCGGTCGGCCTGCAGCATGCGCGCGAGCAGTACCCGGCGCAGCTCTCCGGCGGTATGGCCCAGCGCACCGCGCTGGCCCGCTGCCTGGCGCGCCAGCCACAAGTGCTGTTGCTCGATGAACCCTTCGGTGCGCTGGATGAAGTCACCCGCGCCGACATGCAGCAACTGCTGCTGCAACTGATTGCCCGGCACAACACCGCGGCCATCCTTATTACCCACGATATCGACGAAGCCCTGCTGTTGTCCGATCGCGTGCTGCTACTGGGCAACCACCCGGCGCGCACCCTCGGCCAATGGCTCATCGACCTGCCGCAACCGCGCGAGCAGCGGGTCGAGGAACTGGGCGCGCTGCGCATCGACATACTCAAAACCCTTCGGCGGGCCAGCCGCACACCCGAACCTTCTTCTGAACCTATGCCGCTGCCGTCGGAGACTGCCCATGTGCCTGGACGACTTCACCCACACTCGTCGTGACTTCATCAAACTCAGCGCCTTGCTCACCGCCGGCGGCGCCATGCCGCTGCTCGGCAGCCTGCAGGCCCGCGCCGCGAGCGACCCGGACGCACCGGTACGCATCGGCTACCTGCCGATCACCGACGCCACGCCGTTGCTGGTGGCGCACAACAATGGCCTGTTCGAAGCCGAAGGCATCAAGGCCGAGCGGCCGGTGCTGCTGCGCAGTTGGGCGCAGGTGATCGAGGCGTTCATCTCCGGGCAGGTCAATGTCATTCACCTGCTGTCGCCGATGACCGTCTGGGCCCGTTATGCCAGCAAGGTGCCGGCCAAAGTGGTGGCCTGGAACCACGTCGGCGGCTCGGGCCTGACCGTGGCCCCGGGCATCACCGAGGTCAAGCAACTGGGCGGGCAGACCGTGGCCATTCCGTTCTGGTATTCGATCCATAACGTGGTGGTGCAGCAGCTGTTTCGCGACCACGGCCTGACCCCGGTGTCCAAGGCCGCCACAGCCCAGCTGGCGGCCAACGAGGTCAACCTGGTGGTGTTGCCGCCGTCAGACATGCCGCCGGCCCTGGCCAGCAAGCGCATCGCCGGCTACATCGTCGCCGAGCCGTTCAACGCCCTGGCCGAAGACCTCAAGGTTGGCCGCGTGCAACGCTTTACCGGCGACATCTGGCGCAACCATGCCTGCTGCGTGGTGTTCATGCACGAGCACGACTTGAACAACCGCCCCGAGTGGTCGCAGAAGGTGGTCAACGCCATCGTCAAGGCCCAGCTGTGGACCCGCGAGCACCGCGCCGAAGCCGCCGCGCTGCTGTCCAAGAGCGGGCCGAACAAATACACCCCGCACACCCCGCAGGTGCTCAGCCAGGTGCTGGCGCCGGCGGCCGCGGCCCGCGACGCCTACATCGCCAGCGGTGCGATCCAGCATGCGCAGTGGGACGAAAAGCGCATCGATTTTCAGCCTTATCCGTTCCCCAGCTACACCGAAGAACTGGTGCGTCGCCTGCAGAACACCCTGATCGAGGGCGACAAGGGCTTTCTTGCCGGCCTCGACCCGCAACAGACCGCCCGCGACCTGGTCGACGACCGCTTCGTGCGCAACAGCATCGCCGCCGTTGGCGGGCTCAAGGCCTTCGGTTTGCCCGAGAGCTTCGAGCGTAGCGAGGAGTTTTCGATCTGATGGGCAAGCATGCAATCCATGGCGCCCTGGGCGTCGCCGGCCTGCTCGGTCTGTTGTTGCTGTGGTGGCTGGGCGTGCAGGTGTTCGGCCAGGCCGATGGCCTGTCGGCGCGTTTTTCGCCGCAGGCGACCCTCAGCAGCCTGATCGAGCTGCTGGGCCAGGGCGAGGTGTACGAGCACATCTGGGTCAGCCTCAAGCGCATCCTTGTCGGCTTGCTGCTGGCCTTGCTGATCGGCGTGCCGCTGGGCTTGCTGGTGGGCAGCTATCGTCACCTGGAGGCGGCGACTACCCCGGCGTTCCAGTTCTTGCGGATGATCTCACCGCTGTCGTGGATGCCGGTGGTGGTGATGCTGATGGGGGTGGGCGACCAGCCGATCTACTTCCTCCTGGCCTTTGCCGCGCTGTGGCCGATCCTGCTCAACACCGCTGCGGGGGTGCGCCAGCTCGACCCGCGCTGGCTGCAGTTGAGCCGCAGCCTCAGCGCCACACGCTGGGAGACCCTGTGCAAGGTGATCATCCCCGGCGTGCTCGGCCATGTACTGACCGGCGTGCGCCTGGCCATCGGTATTCTGTGGATCGTGCTGGTGCCGTGCGAGATGCTCGGAGTCAGTGCCGGGCTGGGCTACTTCATCCTCGATACCCGTGACCGGCTGGCGTATTCGGAGCTGATGGCGATGGTGCTGCTGATCGGCGTGCTGGGCTTTATGCTCGATGCCATTGCCCGTGGCCTGCATCGGCGTTGGGTGCATGCCTGATCGTGGAGGTAGGAGCGGGCTTGCCCCGCGATGCAGACAGCGCAGTTTTGAAAGCTCAGGTGCAGCACCGAACTCAGTTGGATAGACTTCCCGACTGGTTCAACTGCACGGTCGAAGGATCACCCCATGACAGCACCAGCAAACCCACGGCGTAGCGGCAAGGGCCATGACGCGGCGATCAGTCAGCAACAGGATGACGACCTGCAGCGCTGGGCAATCGCCCGCTCGGTGCTGCGCTCGATCGAGTCGGCGCCAGACAGCTGGTCGACCCGAATCGGCTTGTATGGCAAGTGGGGTTCTGGCAAGACCAGCGTGCTGAACTTCATTGAAGAGCAGGCGCGCATGCGCAATGAAAGCAAGCCGGACGGTATCACCTGGGTGGTCGTACGCTTTTCGGCGTGGGATGCCGAAGGCCGTGACGGGGTGATCCAGCGATTTTATCAGGCGTTGTTGGAGCAACTTGAAAAAGGCGCCTGGTCGGGCAAGTCATTCAAGGATCTGGGGCGTGGAATTGCCAGGCTACTGGGCAATGTTGCCGAGATTGGCAAGTCAGTTGTTCAAGTCATGGACCCTGTATCCGGGATGATGGTTAGCAAGGGTACCCAGATTGCCGAGCAAACGGGCCAGCTGCTGAGTTCAAAGCTGGCCTTCAACCGAAAAGAACTCGAAGCGCTGTGTGCCGAACTCGAGCGCACGCGCATCGTGGTGTTCATCGATGACCTTGACCGCGCCGACCCGACCGCAATCCCCAAGGCCATGCTGGCGTTGCGCGAGTTGCTCGACTGGCCCAGCTTCGCCTTCGTCCTGGCCTTCGACCTGGATGTTGTGAGCAAAGCACTGAGCCTGTACTCGGCCGCCTATGGTGAGAACGGCCAACGCTTTCTCGAGAAGATCATTGATATCTCCATTACCCTGCCGGAGCCTACACCAGAGCAGGCCAGGCGCTTGGCGTGGCGGGCATTTCGCGAATGTTGCCCGTTTATTCCCGAGGCAGCGTTCACGCGAATTGCGCAGTGGTTTCCTGGCAACCCTCGTCTGGTCAAAGCGATCAGCCGTGACCTGGGGCAGTTGAAGACGGTTGCAGTTCGCCACGGCGAAGGCGAACTCGCGTGGGATGCAATCATTTTGCAGACCATCATCAAGCATGAAGCCCCGAAAACCCTCGAACGTCTGGAGCCGTCCTTGCTGGGCCTCGGCGGGCGGTCGCTGCGCGGTGAAACCGAAGAAGAGCGGGAGGCGTTCGAACGCGAAGCCATTCAACTTTCGCTGGGATCAACAGTGCCTGATCTTGCGCCCGCTTTTAGGCGGCTGAAGAATCAGCTTTCAGCCCTTCATGATCTGCGAAAATTTACTGACCCCGCACGTGTACGGTACGAGATGGGGTTGTTGGCGCAGGAGCCGAGCATCACCCTTCAGGAACATCGGCGTTTCTTGAATGAATGGGCTGCTGACTTCGACGACCGGCGAATTGATTTGATCATTGAGGAAGGGGCGGACGCCGCTCAGTTCGAGGTGCGCGAAGCTGCCTCGAACCTGGTCTGGTTGACGATCGAATCATACTGCCAGGGCATGCGCGATCTGGCGTCCCAGGTTGATCAGCGTGTCTATGACCAGCAACTGCAGTCCCTTGGTGTTCAGCTCAAACTGCTTGAAAAAGTCTGGGGTGATACACCGCACGCAGCGCTTCGTGATGTAGCAGACCATTACGGCTTGTGCTGCAGCTTGATCGACGGCTTGTTGTCGCTGCGCGAGCGCGATGAAGGTCAGCCAGGGCAAGCGCAGTACCAGCGCGAAATTGCATTGGTGACAGCAGCGGCAACTACCTGCAGTGAGCGTGTACGGCTGTACGATTGGGCGATGGAAAAATTGCTTTCTGGCGGCATCGCGTCCGTGTTGAACATGCACAAAAAACCACGGCTCAACGACATCGCCAGCTTGCTCAAAGAGGATGCGGTAGCGGATTTGTTGACGGTGTTCGAGGCCGCAAATGGCGTCGAACGGTTGTTCAAGGACTCTTCGCCAGCGGCCATTCAACGACAGTGGCGCTTGCTTGCTGCCAAGTCGCCCTTTTACCAGGAGGCGGCTCAGGCCAGCCTGGTGGCACGGCTGGAAAGTATTGCCGATGACGGGCTGATCGAAGGCATCGTCGCCAGTAACATGCTTGATTACCTTGTGGCATTGGCGCTTCACAACCATAACAGTGCTGAGGGTGAGCGCCATGATGTGCAAAGGTTGCAGGCGCTGATACCTTTTGCCTGGGCGGCGGCGATGAAGGGTAGCGAGTACCACCGTTCCCCCCAGCAATTGCTCGGTAAATGGGACACGCTAGTCAATGCCGGCATCGACAAAAGCTGGATTGAACTGCCAGCAAACCTGGCAGAGCTGGACAGGCAACGACGCCGCTGAGTCATGCCCGTGGCCGGTAGAAAGCGGCTGCGCCAGCGGTGCAAACGGAGCAGCAGACCAGCGCTGCTCCCAGCGCCTGGCTCCAGCCGGCCAGCGCCAGGCCCGCGCCAATCAACGCGTAATACAACAACCCGAACAACGCCCCCGCCGTCCCCCGGCAATCGCCATACTCGATCAGCGCCGACCCCAGCAGCAACGCAATCGCCATGGCGAAGGCGCCGAGCATGAAGGCCATGGCCACCGCGATCAGCCAGTGCTCGCCCAGCAGCAGGATCGCCAGCGCCGCCAGCAGGTTCACCGCGCATGCCAGGTTGAGCAGGGTTGCCTGGCTGACACCCCGTGCCAGCAATCGCGCATTGAGGCGCGCGCCGAGCAGCGAGCCCAGCGCCAGCAGTACGCCGCTGTAGCCAAACAGGCTGTGCAACTGCAAACGCTGGAAAATGAACGGTGCCAGGCTGTACCAACTGAACACGCCGATGTTGAACAACGCCACCAGCAGCGTCGCCAGCAGCACCCGGCGATCACCGAGCATGCGCCGCAAGGTGCCGATCACACTGGCGTGGTGGGGCGTTTGCGGGCGGGTTTCCGGCATTAGTTGCCAACTCCACAGCCATAACGCCAGGGCCATCAGCAACTGCGCGGCGAGCACGCCACGGTAACCCAAGGCCTGGGTCAGCAGCGAGCCGCTGAGCACGCCAATCGCCGGGCTGATGGCCAGGAACATGCCGATCAGGGAAAACACCCGCGCCAGTTGCGCACCGCTATATGCATCGCGTAGCGCGGTTTGCGTCACCACCGAACCGACCGCTGCGGCGAACGCGGCGACGATGCGCGCGCCAAGCAGGCCGGCGAAATGTGTGACCAACAGGGCCGCCAGCGAAGCCAGGCCGTACAGCAGCAAGCCTGCGAGCAACGCCGGGCGTCGGCCCCAGAGGTCGCACAGGCGGCCCCAGACCAGCACGCCGACGGCAAAGGCGGCGAAATACAGCGACAGGGTTTGCCCCGCCTGTGCAGGCGTTACCCCAAAGCCCTGGCCGATATCCACCAGGGCGGGGCTGTAGAGGGTTTCGCCGATCTGCGGGAACATCAGCAGGGCCGTGGCCAGGGGCAACCAGGTGCGTTGGGTCATGAGCAGGGTCCCGTGGGTAAAAGGGCGCTCATGGTAGGCGGCGGGCGATGGGTGTATTGTCGCGGTCTGGTCTAGAAATAGTGAAAATCGGACAACCTGCATGGCCTGGCTGGAACCTACCGCCCTCTTCAACCCCGAGCACGTCGATGCGCCCATCGTCGGTATCTGCTCGGCCCTGGGCGAGCACGATTCCGGCGTCCATCAGCACCGTATGGGACAGGTGCTGTTCACCCGCCAGGGCTGTGTGCGCATCGATGCCCAGGCGCCGGACCTGCTCTGCCTGCTGCCGCCGACCCGCGCGGCGTGGATTCCCGCCGGCGTAGCCCATCGGGCGCGAATGCGGGCGACCGTGGACTATCGCTCGGTGTACCTGGACACCCGCCACTGGCCGCGTTTGCCGGATGAAGTGGTGATCCTCGACGTCAACCCGCTGCTGCGCGAACTGCTCGAACGCATCGCCCTGGCGCCGTTCGAAACCGACTGGAGCCAAGGCGCCGCCGCGCACCTGGCCGGCCTGTGCATCGCCGAACTGCAGGCTGCCGGGCAGCAGCCGATGCGCTTGCCGCTGCCCAGGGACCGGCGCCTGGCGCGCCTGGTCGAGAACCTTGAGCAGTTACCGCCGCCGCTGCAAGAGCTGGCCCGCACAGTGGGCGCCAGCGAGAAAACCATCGGTCGCTTGATTCGCCGCGACACTGGCATGTCCTACCAGCAATGGCGCCAGCAGTGGCGGCTGGTGCGGGCGGTGGAGCAGTTGGCGATCCATCAGCCGCTGACCCAGGTGGCGCTGGAGCTGGGCTTTGCCAGCGACAGTGCGTTCATCGCCTTCTTCAAAAGCATGACCGGCAGCACGCCGCGGGCGTATTGCCGCTGAGCAGAAGAGCAGCCCAGGCTCAATCTTGCAGGTCGTCCTCGCTCATCCACTCCACGGCATCGGCCAGCGCCACTTCGGCCACCCACTCACTGAAACTGCGGGTCACCTGTTCATAGCTCAGCCGCGAGCGTAGCTCCAGCTTGTCGGCGAACGACAGGTGCGCGGTGATTACCTTGTCTTCGATCACCCCGTCGCGCACCACGAAGAAGGCAAAGTCTTCCCGGTCCTGGCGGCGGGCGAACAGGTAGACCTCGAAGTCCGCGCCGGTCTCCTTGGCAAAGGCCCGGGCGGCGAAGGCGTTTTTGCTCAGGTCCGGGCCTTGTTGCAGTGACGCCGGGGTGTCGCAGAAATACCACGGCTCCCAGTCGGTCAGGCCTTTGTGGATGAACCAGCGGTAGGCAAGCGGGTAGGGCATGGGGTTGGTCCGTCAGTGAATGCAGGCGCGCCGGTACTCGCCCGGCGTTACGCCATAGGCTTGCTTGAACTGCCGGTTCAAATGGCTCTGGTCGGAAAAGCCCAGGGCGAAGGCGACGTTGAACGGCAGGCAGTCGTTTTTCAGCAGTTCGCGGGCGCGACTCAAGCGCCGTTGCTTGAGCCAGGCATGGGGCGGCAGGCCGGTGGCCTGGCGGAACACCCGGGCAAAGTGGAAGGGCGAGAGGTTGACTGCCGTGGCCAGTTCTTCCAGCGATGGCGGGTAGGCCAGGCGGCTGTCCATCAGTTCCTTGGCCCGGGCCACGGCGCAGGGTTCGTTGCCGGGCGTGCGCGCGGTGCCGGCGCGGGCATGGCGTTGCACCAGCAACAGCACCGCTTCGCGCCAGGCGGTTTGTTGTTCCAGGGCACTGGCGCCGTGTTCGGCCGAGCAGTGCAGCCAGCTGAAGGCCTTGGCCAGTTGCGGGTCGTGCAGCACGCTGGCGTCAAAGCGCGGCAGGCCGTCGCGCTTGAACTCCAGCTCGTCGAGCACGCCGGTGATGCGCTCGCTGTCGGGGTAAAAACCGCGATAGCGCCAGCCATCTTCGCTGGCCTTGGCACCGGTGTGCAGCTCGTCGGGGTTGATCAGCACCATGCTGCCCACCGGCGCCAGGTGTTCGCTGCCGCGGTGCCAGAAACGCTGGGCACCGGACTCGATGATGGTGATCACGTAGCCTTCGTGCACATGGGGAGCGAAGCGCTGCTGAAAATAACGCGCGTGCAGCATCTCGGTATCACCGAGCGCCGAGGCTTGCCAGAAGCGGGTCTGTTCCTTGTGTGCAGGGTTCATGGGCTGCCGTTCAACCACCAACGAAAGACAAAAAAGAAGGCCATGCTCAGCAGCATGCTGATCAAGGTGCTGCGGGTCAACAGCACCAGCACCACCGCCACTACCGAACCGACCAGGTACGGGTTGCTCAGGCTCAGGTCGAGCTGGTGCCCGGGCAAGAACACAATCGGCCCGCAAATGGCGGTGAGCATGCCCGGCACGGCAAAGCCGAGGAACTGCCGGGCATTGGAGCTCAGGCGCAAGGGCAGGCGCGGTTCCAGGAAGGCATAGCGGTTGAGGAACACCAGCAGGCCCATGCCGATAATCAGGGCGAAGATCATGCGCGTGCTCCACTGAATTTCTGGCAGACAAAGCCGGCGCTCATGCCCAGCAACCCGGCGGCCACCAGGCCGATGTCCCAGTGCCAGGCGCTGAACAGCACCGAGCAGAACAGCGACACCGCCACGCACACCACGGTGGGCAGGTTGCGCACCAGCGGCGCGATCAGGGCAACGAAAGTGGCGACGATGGAAAAATCCAGGCCCAGTTGGTCCAGGTGCGGAATGTTCTGACCGAGGATGATCCCGGCCAGGGTGAACAGGTTCCAGGCAATGTAGAACGTCAGGCCTACCCCCAGGGCATACCAGCGATTGAACTGCTGTTGGTCGTACTGGCTGGTGAGGGCGAAGAACTCGTCAGTGAGCAAAAAGCCCAGGCCCAGCCGCCAGCGGGTCGGCAGGCCCGACAGCACCGGGCGCATCGACAGCCCGTAGAGTAGATGCTGGGAAGTCAGCAACAGGGTGGTCAGCAGGATCGAGAACAGGTTGGCGCCGCCCTTGAGCATGCCGATTGCCACCAGTTGCGCGGCACCGGCAAAGACGATCGCCGACAGGCCCTGGCCTTCCCAGGGGCTGAGGTTGGCTTCGATGGCCATGGAACCGGCCAGCAGCCCCCAGGGAGCGACGGCGAGGGACAACGGCAGGATGGCGATGGCGCCACGGATGAAGGCCTGGCGGGCGAACGGCGGACTGGACATGGACGGCAGCAACAACCAATGAACAAGGTTGTACAGCATGCCAGAGGCGGGCGCCGCTGACTTGAACGATCTTGCTGTCAGCGGCGCGGCAGAGGGCTTGGCGCTCAGTAGTGGTTGCTGGCCAGGCGGCGCTGCGCGGCGATGCAGCCATTGATGTCCACCGCTTTTTGCCAGTAGGCCTTGCTCTGCGCCGGGTCGGCGCTGGCCAGCAGGCGGTAGACCTCGGCCTGGTAGTCGCGCTGGCGGCCCCACTGCATGGCCAGGCCCTGCGGTTGCTCGCGATGGCACAACAGGCGCACGGCCGGTTGCGGGTAGTAGGGGGCGTACAGGCTGGCCAGGTTCGGCACGCTTTCGAGCGCGTTGCGGTATTCGCTACGGCTGTAGTTGGGGCACCAGTTCTCGATGCCCAGGGCCGCCGGGGCAAAGCCCTGGCCCATGCTGGCTTCGAGCAGCGGGCAGGCGGCAGCGGAAATCTGTGCTGCCGGCAGGTAGGTGATGTAGTAGAGCGCCAGGCGATACTGGGCGGCCGGGTGGTCAAGCTCCACGGCTTTTTTCAACAGGCTCACCGCAGGCGCCAGGGTGCGGCCCAGGGCCTGGCCTTGCTGGGCAAGATCCTGGTCGGTGGTGCTGGTCTTGAGGGTGAAGCTGGCGCTCTGGTTGTCGGCCTGTTCCAGCAAACTCACGGCCTGGCGGTACAGCAGGTCGGCATGCGGGTCGATCTGTACGCCGGCAGCCAGTACCGAAGTCGGCAGCACGACGGCGAGCAGGCCGTGCAAAAGGGGCGAGCGGATCAAGGAAGTGCCTCTGGAATTCGGGGCCGGGCGGGTATGCATGTTGGCTTGGAGAAGACTGCGCTGTTCAGGGTTCAATCCGACTGTCCATAGTGTGGCTGGCCTGGGTGATAGCGCGCCATTCTAACCGCTCCGGGCCCGCGCCCGAAAGCGTAGCCCGTCAGGGCAACAGTTGCCGGATGTTGTAGGCCAGCCCGACGGCGGCGATGGCCAGCAGTACCACGGCGCTGATGGCGCTGATCAGGCGCCGGTCGAGGCGCTCGGCGAGGCGGCCGATGACCAGGATGTACAGGCCCAGAATGCCCAGGTCGAGCACCAGCCAGACCAGCGCCAACAGCATCAGGCTGTGGCTGAACTGCTCGGTGACCTGAATGAACTGCGGGAAGAAGGCGACGAAAAACAGGATGTCCTTGGGGTTTGACAGGCCAATGGCAAACCCCTGCCATAGCCCGCCCTGGCGCACCGCATGCGGCGCTGCGGCGTGCGCGGGCCGGCGCAGTTCGGCCAGCGCGCCGAGGCCCAGAAAGCCGATGAACAGGCAGCCGAACACGCTCAAGGCGCTAAGCAGCAGCGGGTTGATCGCGACGCTGCTGAAGATCAGCAGCGCCGCCAGGGCGATCAGCACCAGTGACGCGCCGTTGGTGCCCAGGGCGGTCAGCAGTGCCTGTTTGCGCCCGGCGCGGGCGGTGGTGTTGACCACCAGCGCCACCACCGGGCCGGGGCTGGCGATCAGCAGCACAACGGTCAGGGCGTAGGTAGCAAGCAGGGCACTGTTCACGGGCGGGTCTCGAGGGCGTTTGGCGGGAGCGCAATTCTCGGCAGGCCCGGTCCGGTTGTAAAACGCCTGTTACTGTGGCCTTCTATTAGTTTGACTCATGCTAGAGGCGGCCATGACCGAACGCATTCCCGCATTGCAGGCGCTCAGAGCGTTCGAGGTGGCCGCGCGCTACGGTTCGTTCACCCGCGCTGGCGAAGAACTGGCCCTGACCCAGGGCGCCATCAGCCATCACATCAAAACCCTCGAAGGCCTGTTCGACTGCGCCCTGTTCGAGCGCCGCGGGCCGAAAGTGGTGCTGACCGAAGCGGGCCGGCTGCTGGCCCAGGAGCTGAAAGTCGGCTTCAAGATCATCGAAAGCGCCTGCGGCCTGCTCAGACAGGACCGCCAGCAACTGCGCCTGAAGGCGCCCTCGACCCTGACCGTGCGCTGGTTGCTTGGCCAGTTGGCGCTCTTCAAGCAATGTGAAGAGCACGCTCAGGTGCAACTGAGCAGCGTGTGGATGGACATCGATACGGTGGATTTTTACAGCGAGCCCTACGACTGCGCGATCCTGTTGGGCGACGGACATTTCGGCGCCGGCATCGCCAGCCTCAAGCTGTTTGACGAATGGCTGGTACCGGTGTGCCAGCCCGGTTACCCGGCAGACCTGGCCCATTGCGAGCTGCTGCACCCATCTCCCGACCGGCGCGACTGGCGGCGCTGGTTGCAGCGCACCGGGGCTGCGGCCATCAGCCTTGAGCGCGGCCAGCTGTTCGACACCCTTGACCAGGGCATCTCGGCGGCTCAGCAAGGCCTGGGTGTGGCCGTGGTCGACCTGTTGCTGGCCAGCGCCGAGCTCGCCGCCGGGCGCCTGGTCACGCCGTTTGCGCAGGCGGTGGCCACCGGCGAGGGCTATTACCTGGCCTGGCTGCAGGCCAGCCCCAAGGCCCGCCAGGTGCAACAACTGGGGGCGTTCCTGGTGCAGCAGGTGCCACAATTGCCTGCCCAAGGCTTTGATTATTTATATGACTAATACTGCGGCGCGCCAGCATCGGGCAGCAGGCGCGTGCTCATGAAGTCGATGAACACCCGCAGCCGTGGCGGCACTTGCCGCCCCGAGGGCCACAGCAGGTAGAAGCTGCCGCGGCGCTCCATGTAGTCATCGAGCACGGTCACCAGGTCACCGCGCTGCAACTGCTGGCGCACGGTGAAGTCGGGAATGCAGGTGATGCCGCGATCGCGCATGGCAAAGCAGATGCGCGTGTCGACGTGGTTGCAGACCATCGACACCGGGATCTCATAGGCGTGGCCGGCGGGCTCCTGACGCAGCGGCCACTGTTCGAGCTTGCCGGTGCTCGGGAAGCGGTAGTGCAGGCAGGTGTGGCGGGCCAGTTCGGCGGGGTGTGTGGGGCTGCCATTGCGCGCCAGGTACGCCGGCGAGGCCACCAGTACATGGTGAAAATGGCCAAGAAAGCGCGCGCTCAGGCGTGAGTCGCTGGGCGTGCCGCCGCGCATTACCACGTCAAAACCTTCGCCGATGATATCGACCATGCGGTCGTCGAAATCCAGGTCCAGCTCGATCTCCGGATACTGCGCCATGAACTCGCTCAAGGCCGGCATCACCAGCGCAGTGACTTGCGGCAGGCTGATGCGCAAACGCCCGCGCGGCACTTCACTGGCCTGGGACAGCTCAAGCTCGGTGGCCTCGATCTCGGCAAGGATGCGCCGGCTGCGCTCCAGAAACTGACTGCCCTCGGCGGTGAGGGTGATGCTGCGCGTGCTGCGGTGAAACAGGCGTACGCCCAGGCGGCGCGCCACGCGCTTGCCAATGGCCGAGGCGCTGACCCCCAGCGACTGCGCAGCGCCGACAAAACTGCCGGTTTCTGCCACCCGCACGAACACCACGAAACCGCTGAGGCTATCCATCTGCATTTCCCGATTGCGGACACCCGTGTCCGTTATGAGCGGAATTGTACCCGGCTTTTTCCGCAGTGCGCGCAGGCTTAAGGTTCGCCCATCTTTCCTACAGGAGTTTCACCATGACCCACATCAGCTGCAGCGCCGATGGGCCGGCCGCACTGGAGCAGCCCTTGCCGGTCAGCGGCCTGCTGGCCCTGGCCATGACCGGCTTTATCGCCATCCTCAGCGAAACCTTGCCGGCCGGGCTGCTTGGGCAGATCTCCAGCGGCATGCAGGTCAGTGAGGCGATGGCCGGGCAGATGGTCAGCGTCTATGCCCTGGGCTCGCTTTTGACCGCCATCCCGCTGGTGACCCTGACCCAGGGTTGGCGCCGGCGGCCGGTATTGTTGCTGGCGATTATCGGCTTCTTGCTGTTCAACACGGTGACGGCGTTGTCGAGTTCGTACTGGCTGACCCTGGTCGCGCGCTTCATGACCGGTGTTGCCGCGGGCCTGGCCTGGGGCGTGATTGCCGGGCATGCGCGGCGCATGGTCAGCCCCGAGCAGCAAGGCCGGGCCATGGCGGTGGCGATGATTGGTGCGCCAGTGGCCTTGTCGCTGGGGGTGCCGGCCGGCACCTGGCTGGGCGAGTTGCTGGGCTGGCGCATGACCTTTGCCCTGGTGTCCGGCGCGACCCTGGTGCTGGTGGCCTGGGTGCTATGCAAGGTGCCGGATTTCGACGGCCATGCCCCGGGCCAACGCCCCGGTATCGCTCAGGTGCTGCGCACACCCGGCGTGCTGGCGGTGCTGCTGGTGATCCTCACCTGGGTGCTGGCGCACAACGTGCTGTACACCTACATCGTGCCGTACCTGGCCTCGGTGGGCCTGGCGGCGAGCACCGGCATGGTCCTGCTGACCTTCGGCATTGCCGCCCTGGCCGGCATCGGCGTGGTCGGTGCGCTGATCGACAAGCACCTGCGCAACATGGTCCTGCTGAGTTTGTTCGGTTTTGCCGTGGTGGCGCTGGTGCTTGGTTTTGTCAGCCAGTCGGCGCCGCTGGTGTATGTCAGTGTCGCGCTCTGGGGCCTGACCTACGGCGGCGCGCCAACCCTGCTGCAAACCGCCAGCGCCGATGCCGCCGGGGAGGGCGCCGATGTCGCCCAGTCGATGATCGTCACGGTATGGAACTCGGCCATTGCCGCCGGTGGCCTGCTTGGCGGTGTGATGCTCAGCCAGTGGGGCGTGGGCAGTTTCCCCTGGGTGTTGCTGGCGCTGATCGCCCTGGCCCTGCTGATTGCCGGTCGCGCCCATGGCCACGGTTTCGCCCCGGGCGCACGGGTGCCGAGCTAAGTTCGCCAGGCCGCCGCGCAGACGGGTAGAATCGGCGCATACACAGGCGTTTTCGAGGTTGCAGCGGTGGAGTTACAGCAGGGCTTTGTCCTGACCCGGCATTGGCGCGATACCCCGGCCGGTACCGTTGTCGAGTTCTGGCTGGCCACCGACCAGGGCCCACGGCGCTTGCGTCTGCCGCTGCAGACTTCAGTGGCGTTCATCCCCGCCGAACAGCGGCGCCAGGCCGAGGCGGTGTTGCGCGGCGAGCGCGAGGTCGAGTTGCGCGAGCTGGCCCTGCGCGATTTTGAACAACGGCCGGTGCTGGGCTTGTACTGCCGTCAGCACCGCCAGTTGATCCAGCTGGAAAAGCGCCTGCGCGCCGCCGGCGTGCAAATCTACGAAGCCGATGTGCGCCCGCCGGAGCGCTACCTGATGGAGCGCTTCATCACCGCGCCGGTCAGCTTCAGCGGCACGGCGGATGCCAGCGGCGTATTGATCGACGCCCAGCTCAAGCCCGCCGCCGATTACCGCCCCACGCTCAAACTGGTGTCGCTGGACATCGAAACCACCGAACGCGGCGAGTTGTATTCGATTGCCCTCGAAGGCTGTGGCCAGCGCCAGGTGTACATGCTCGGCCCGGCCAATGGCGACGCCGCAGGCGTGGATTTCGACCTCCAATACTGCGACAGCCGCGCTCAATTGCTCGAACGCCTCAACGACTGGCTGGCCGTGCACGACCCCGATGCGATCATCGGCTGGAACCTGGTGCAGTTTGACCTGCGCGTACTGCAGCAGCACGCCACCCAGCTCAAGGTGCCGCTGCGCCTGGGCCGTGGCGGTGAGGCAATGGACTGGCGCGAGCACGGCAGCCGCGCGCATTTTTTTGCCGGGGCGGCCGGGCGGCTGATCATCGACGGTATCGAAGGGCTGCGTTCGGCGACCTGGAGCTTCCCCTCGTTCAGCCTGGAGAACGTCGCCCAGACCCTGCTCGGCGAAGGCAAGGCGATCGACACCCCGTACCAGCGCATGGACGAAATCAACCGCATGTTCGCCGAGGACAAGCCGGCCCTGGCCCGCTACAACCTCAAGGACTGCGAGCTGGTGACGCGGATCTTCGCCAGGACCGAACTGTTGACCTTCCTCCTCGAACGGGCCACGGTCACCGGTTTGCCGGCTGATCGCAGCGGCGGTTCGGTGGCGGCGTTCTGTCATTTGTATATGCCTTTGATGCACCGCCAGGGCTTCGTCGCGCCCAATCAGGGCGAGCGCCCGGAGGAGGCCAGCCCGGGCGGTTTTGTCATGGATTCGCGACCGGGCTTGTACGAGTCGGTGCTGGTGCTCGACTACAAGAGCCTGTATCCGTCGATCATCCGCACGTTTCTGATTGACCCGCTGGGGCTGGTCGAAGGCTTGCGCGAGCCGGGCGATGAGACCTCGGTGCCAGGCTTTCGCGGGGCGCGTTTTTCCCGCAGCCGGCATTGCCTGCCGGCGATTGTCGAGCGGGTCTGGCAGGGCCGCGAGACAGCCAAGCGCGAGCACAATGCGCCGCTGTCCCAGGCGCTGAAGATCATCATGAACGCCTTCTACGGCGTACTCGGTTCCAGCGGTTGCCGCTTCTTCGACCCGCGCCTGGCTTCATCGATCACCATGCGCGGCCACGAGATCATGCGCCGTACCCGCGAGTTGATCGAAGCCAAGGGTTATACGGTGATTTATGGCGACACCGACTCGACCTTCGTCTGGCTCAAGCGTGCCCATGACGAGGCGGACGCGGCGCAGATCGGCCGCGAGCTGGTGCAGCAGGTCAACCAGTGGTGGCGTGAGCACCTGCGCGACAGCTATGGCCTGGACAGTGCCCTGGAGCTGCAGTACGAAACCCACTACAAGCGCTTTTTGATGCCGACCATTCGCGGCGCCGAGGAAGGCAGCAAGAAACGCTATGCCGGCCTGGTGCAACGTGGCCAGGGCACTGAAGAGATGATCTACAAGGGCCTGGAAAGCGTGCGCACCGACTGGTCGCCGCTGGCCCGGCAGTTTCAGCAGGAGCTGTACGAGCGCATCTTCAAGCGCCAGCCTTACCAGCAGTACCTGCGTGAGTATGTGCGCAAGACGTTGGCCGGTGAGCAGGATGAACTGTTGATCTACCGCAAGCGCCTGCGCCGCCCGCTGGCTGACTACCAGCGCAACGTGCCGCCGCATGTGCGGGCGGCGCGCATGGCCGATGACTTCAATGACCGTCAGGGCCGGCCGCGGCAGTATCAGAATGGCGGCTGGATCAGCTACGTGATAACCGTGGCGGGGCCGGAGCCGCTGGAGACGCGACATTCGGCGATCGATTACGACCACTACCTGACCCGGCAATTGCAGCCGGTGGCGGATGCGATCCTGCCGTTCGTGGAGGATGACTTCACGGCGCTGATCGATCGGCAGATGGGCTTGTTCTAGCCGGACCTGCATGCACCGACACTGTGGAAGCTGGCTTGCCAGCGATGGCTGCGTAGCAGCCGCTATTGAGTCCACACCACCCGCAGCAAGGCCACCATCAACCACGCCGTCGCCGCCAGGGCGGTGATGGTGCGCACATGGTTCCAGCGGTTCCACACCCGTGCATAGGTTGGCCAGGCACTGGCCGCTTCGCTGCTGGCCGGGTCCAGGCGCGCCAGGCTCTGGTTGCGCGGCACGTTGAACAGCAGGGTCACCAGTACGTTGCCGAGCAGGTACAGGCCGCTGCCGATGCCGATACACAGGCTGCCGGGCAGTGGCCAGCGCAGCCAGGCCCAGGTCAGCAGAATCGCGCAGGTCACGGCGGTGCCGAGAAACAGCGAGAGGAACAGGCGGTTGAGCACCACCTGGTTGATCGATTGCATGGCCGTCACCGCACTCTGTGCCGGAATGCGCTCCAGGGCCTGCATGACGAAGTTGGAGAAGGCGAAGAACAACCCGCCCATCAACCCACAGCCCAGGGCGGTAACAAGGATCAGCAGCAACAGCAGAGTATCGGCAATGCTCATGGTTCAGGCCTTTTTCCAGGGTGGTCGACGGGCATGGCTGGCGGCCTTCAGCTATCCTCAGAATCGGATGACAGACCTTTCGGTAGGTATCCAAGGTCGCACTTGGTAATCGGAAGTTACCTTTGCTTTGCCCACTCATCTGGCCCTGTAGTTTAGGCTCGCAACCCGGATCTTTCGTCGCGATTTGTAGTCTTTGATGCATGGAAATTGAAAGGAGATGCGCATGCTTGTTCGGTCACTGACCCTCGCCGCCTTGCTGGCCTTCGTTGCCGGCCCCGCCCTCGCTGCCGATAGCGATGACCCTCTGGCCCGGGATCTGAACAAGGCCCGTCCCTTGGTTGTCCTTGCCCCCAGCACCGCCGACCCGACTCTGCGCGAATTGAACAAGGCCCTGGAAGACCCGGCCAGCAAGGCGGCATTCGAGGAACGCAAGCTGGTGCTGTACAGCGTTGCCGGCATGATCGGCAAGCGCGATGACAAGTTCATGGATCAACAGGAGACCATGGCCCTGATCCGCCGGTTCAAGTTCAGTGCCCGGGATACGATGGTCACCCAGGTGGTACTGGTAGGCAAAGACGGCGAACAGTACCGGATCGAACACACCGGCACCCTCGAGCCCAAGGCGATTTTCGATGCGGTCGACCAGTTGCCAGCGGCAGAGAAAGCCATCGTGCCGCCGACCGTTGCCGACCTGAAAACCGACGCCACGAAGGACAAGGACGCCAAGCCCGGCAAGGATGGCAAACCGGCCAAACCGGCGAAACCTCCTAAGCCCCTGCCTCCACCCAAGCCGCTGGAGGATTGAGGCTCAGCGGTCGCCGAGCCCGCTTCGGGCAACTAACTCCCGGTCTTGACCTTGCTCCACACCCGGGTGCGGATGCGTTCGTACTTGAGTGGCAGCGGCTCCAGGGCGAACAGGGTGTCGAGCACCGCCTGGGGTGGGTATACCGACGGGTTGTCGCGGATTTTTGCGTCTACCAGCGGCGCGGCATCCTTGTTGGCGTTGGGGTAGCCGAGGTAGTTGGTCGAGGCAGCGATTACCTCGGGGCGCAGCATGTAGTCGATGAAGGCCAGGCCTTGCTGCGGGTTGGGCGCGTCCTTGAGCAGGACCATGCTTTCGAGCCAGAACGGTGCGCCTTCGTGCGGAATGCTGTAGCGGATGTCGCGGCCATTGTTGGCGTTGTTGGCGGCTAGCTTGGCATCGAACACCCCGCCAGACCAGCCGAGCACCACGCACACGTTGCCGTTGGCCAGGTCGGAGATGAACCGCGAGGAGTCGAAGTAGGCGATGTGCGGGCGCACCTTGAGCAGCAGCGCCTCGGCCTTGCGGTAGTCCTCGGGGTTCTTGCTGTTGTAGGGCAGGCCCAGGTAGTGCAGGGCGATGGGGATGATCTCGCCGGGTGCATCGAGCATGGCCACGCCGCAGTCGGCCAGCTTGGCGATGTTTTCTTCCTTGAAGATCAGGTCCCAGGAGTTGAGCGGTGCATCCTTGCCCAGGCGCGCCTTGACCTTGTCGACGTCATAGCCCAGGCCCGTGGTGCCCCATAAGTAGGGGGCGGCGAAGCGGTTGCCGGGGTCGTTGCCCTGCAGTTTGGCGAGGATCTGCGGGTCCAGGTGCGCCAGGTTGGGCAACTGGCTGCGGTCGAGCTCGGCCAGCACCCCGGCCTTGATCAGGTTGGGCAGCAGGTCGGCGCTGGCGAACACCACGTCATAGCCGCTGCGCCCGGCCATCAGCTTGCTCTGCATGACATCGCTGTTGTCGAACACGTCGTACACCGGGGCGATCCCCGAGGCCTGCTGGAACTCCTTGGTGGTGTTCGGCGCGATGTAGTCATACCAGTTATAGATGTGCACGCTGGGCGCGGCGGCCTGGGCGGCGGCCAGGTTTAGCAGCGCGGCCAGGGCCAGGGGCAGGCGACAGATCGACTTCATGAAGGGCACTCCGGATTCTTGTTATAGGGGTAGCGCTCAGGGGATCAGCAGTTCGCGGCGGCCATCGGCGTGTTCAAGGCGCTGGCCAGGCAGGTGCAGGCGCCGGTCGGCCAGGTAGTCGTAGTCGCGGCGAGCCAGTTCGAGTTGCCCAAGGTCCAGTTCGATGAGCTGCCGGCAGGGCTCGCGCCCGGCCTCGAACAGCAGGCGCCCGTGCGGGTCGACCACGGCGCTGCCACCGGCGAACACCAGGTTGTCATCGCCTGCACCGACGCGGTTGACCATCAGCGCGAAGGCCTGGTTTTCCTGGGCGCGGGCCATGATCGCGGTGCGGTGCACCGGGCCGTAGGGGTCCATGTTGCCGTTGCTGACCACGATCAGCTCGGCGCCCAGTTGCGCCAGGGCGCGGCTGCTTTCCGGCAGCTCGATGTCGTAGCAGATCAGCAGGCCGATACGCAGGCCTTTGAAGGTGGTGGTGGCGTAGCGATCACCGGGGGTGAACAGGCCGCGCTCCGAGGGCCACAGGTGGGTTTTGCGATAGCGCAGGGCGATGCCTTCGGGGGTCAGCAGCAGCGAGGTGTTGTAGAAGCGGCCATCGGCCTTTTCGGCCAGGCCGATCACCACCGCCACGTCACGTTCACGTAGCGCCTGCAACACCGCCTGGACGCTGGGGCCGTCCACCGTTTCGGCAACCTTTGGCAGCTGTTCGGCGCTGGCAAAACCCATCAGTTGGGTTTCCGGGAACACCAGCAGGTCGGTGTCGGCCGCACAACTGGCGATCGCTTCAAGGGTGCGTTGCAGGTTGTAGGCAGTATCGCCGTCGCGGCCGGCGAGTTGTATCAGTTCGATCTTCATCGGGGTTCCTTGCGGGGGGCTGGAACCGAGTATGCGGCGCGACGGCGTGGGCGTTAATTACGTTGATGGAGTAACCCTGAATGGGTAATGGCGCTCAGATCTCGCGTTCGACAAAGGCAAAGTCATCGGCGATCAGCTGCTGCAGGTACTGATCGAAACTGTCGGCGATCACTTCATAGCTGTCCGGGTCGTGCAGGTAGCGCACCACCTGGCCGACAGTGCCACCGGCGGCGGGGTTGAAGTCGATGTACAGCTTCGAGCTGCCGCCGTTGTTCATGCAATGGGAGAAACACAGGCGCTGGTTCATGGCCAGGTCGCTGTCGATGCCCGCGCCGACGGTTTCCGGGTATTCCTCCAGGTACTCGCCGTACATGCCGCGAATGCTGTCGGTGTAGCTCCGGGCGTCTTCGAGGATCTGCTCGCTGGCGCTGAGGTAATAGGGGTATTCGAACACGTCCGAACCGAGCACCAGGACGATGACCGTGCCGCCCGGGTAATCACGAAAATGAGTGCCGTCGATCTGCCCGAGCAATCGCAGCAGGCTGTCGGGGCACAGCGGGTAGTGGGCGCTGAGTTTTTGCAGGTCTGCGGCCGAAGCGCCGTGGGCGAGGTTCAATTGTTCAAGCTCTTCGCTTGGCAGCGCCTGGCGCAGGCCGCTGAGGTAGGTTTCGACGAGAGACATGGGGCGGTTCCTTCCTGAAAGCGCAGAGGTGTGTGGCAGGCTGACTGAAATTCACCGGGATTGCCAGTGCTATGGGCGCGGCGGTGCGACGACTCGACTTGGCCCGTGATCAGCCTGACGCCGCGCTTCCACCGGCGTCCTACATTCGCATAGAATGATAGAAATTCTCATTTACTTTTTCGAGTCATCATGAGCGATTCCAACCCCGCCCTGCGCCAGCAGGTCAGCCACCTGTACCAGGCTCATCACCGCTGGCTGACCGGCTGGCTGCGCCCGCGAGTGGCGTGCCATGACCTGGCCGCCGACCTGATGCAGGACGTGTTTGTCCGCGTGCTCAGCGCCGACGATGCCGTCGACCGCCTGCGCGCCGTACGCGAACCGCGGGGCTACCTGGCGACCATCGCCCGGCGCTTGATGATCGACCATTTTCGCCGTGCGCGGCTCGAACGCGCCTGGCTGCAGGCGCTGGCCGAGCAGCCTGAAGCCCTGGATATTTCCGCTGAAGCGCGGGCGATCCTGCTGGAAACCCTGTGCGAGCTGGATGCCATGCTCGCCGGCCTCGGCGCCCGGGTGCGCAAGGCTTTTCTGCTCTCGCAACTGGACGGCATGACCTACAAGGCCATCGCCGAAACCCTCGGCATCTCGGTGGTCACGGTCAATCGTGACATCGCCAAGGCCCTGCACCATTGCACGCTGTATAGCCTGCAACACGAGGCTGACTGATGGCCGCCCTCGATTCGCGCCAGCTCGCTGCCCTTGAGCAGGCCGCCGCCTGGCGTGCGCGCCTCAATGATGAAAGCGCCGGCAGCGCTGAACACGCCGCCTGGCACGCTTGGCTGCAGGCCGACGAGCAGCACCGCTGGGCCTGGCAGCAGGTCGAGCGGGTGCAGCAACGCCTGCAGCAAATGCCCACGCGCCTGGCCGGGCGCACCCTGGAACTGGCCGGCCAGCAACCGGCGCTGGGCCGTCGCGATGTGCTCAAGGGGCTGGTGCTGGCGGCGGGAGCCGGTGCTGTGGGGTGGGGCGGTTACCAGCAGGCGCGCCAGGGCCCCTGGTTCGCTGATTATCACACCCGCACCGGCGAACGCCTGAACCTGACCCTGGACGACGGCAGCCAGGTGCAGCTCAACACCGCCAGCGCCCTGGATGTGCGCTTCGACCTTCAACAGCGCCTGCTGGTGCTGCGCGATGGCGAGGTGCTGATCACCACCGCCAAGGACCCGGCCAACCGGCCCTTCCTGGTGCAAACCCGCCACGGCACCGTGCAGGCATTGGGCACACGCTTTTCGCTGCTGGCCGGCGAAAACACCACACGCCTGGCAGTGTTCGAAAGCCGCGTACAGGTGCTGGCGGGCGAGCAGGGCGGCGGTGCGCTGCTGGAGGCGGGCGAGCAATGCCGCTTCGCCAACCCGGCACTGGTGCTCAGTTCGCCACTGGAGGGCAACCTGGATGCCTGGAGCAAGGGCCTGCTGATCGCCAACGAGCAGTACCTGGGGGCCTTTATCGCTGACCTGGCGCGCTACCGCCGCGGCTGGTTGCGTTGCGCGCCGCAAGTGGTGGGGCTGCGCATCAGCGGCACCTTCAGGCTCGACGACCAGGCACAGATCTTCCGCGCCCTTGAAAGCACGTTGCCGGTGCGGGTCAGCCAGCGCACGCCGTATTGGGTGACGGTAGAGGCACGCAAATAAAAGTATTTTTCATGCAAATGATATTAATTCGTCTTGTCGTTCGACTTATGGAAGGCAGGCCCACTGCCTGAATGCCAACCAGAAGAGAACGCATCGAATGAGAACCCGCCCGATTCACCACGCCCTGCGCTGTTGCGCGCTGTTGTTGCCCTTGAGCATGGCCCAGGCCGAATCGGCCGCGCGCAGCTACGACCTGGCCCAGGACGATCTTGGCCAGGTGCTGACCCGTTTTGCCGCCCAGGCCGGCGTGGTGCTGTCATTTGACCCGGCGCTGACCCGGGGCCAGCGTAGCGAAGGCCTGCGCGGCCAGTACGGGGTCGAGGAGGGCCTGCGCGCCTTGCTCGCCAGCAAGGGCCTGGCGCTGATCAAGGAAGCCGACGGGCGCTACAGCCTGGTGCGCGAAGTGAACGAGGCGGGTGCGATCAACCTCAGCGCCACCGAGGTCACCAGCAACCAGCTGGGGACCATCACCGAAGAAAGCCGCTCCTACACCCCCGGCACCATTGCCACCGCCACACGCCTGGTATTGACCCCGCGCGAGACGCCGCAGTCGATCACCGTGGTGACCCGCCAGCACATGGATGACTTCGGCCTCAACAACATCGACGATGTGATGCGCCACACCCCGGGCATCACCGTCTCGGCCTATGACACCGAGCGCAACAGCTACTACGCCCGCGGCTTTGCCATCAGCAACTTCCAGTACGACGGCATTCCCTCGACTTCGCGCAACGTCGGTTACTCGGCTGGCAACAGCCTCAGCGACATGGCCATCTACGACCGCGTCGAAGTGCTCAAGGGCGCCACCGGCTTGCTCACCGGCGCAGGCTCGCTGGGCGCGACCATCAACCTGGTGCGCAAGAAACCCACCGCCGAGTTCAAGGGCCATTTTGATCTGGGCGCCGGCAGCTGGGACAACTACCGCAGCGAACTGGACGTCAGCGGCCCGTTGACCGACAGCGCCAACGTGCGTGGCCGGGCGGTGGCGGCCTATCAGGACAAGCACTCGTTCCTCGACCACTACCAGCGCAAGACCAGCGTCTACTACGGCATCCTCGAGTTCGACCTCGACCCCGACACCCTGCTGACCGTCGGCGCCGACTACCAGGACAACAACCCCAAAGGCTCCAGCTGGTCGGGCACCGTGCCGCTATACGATGGCAATGGCGACACCAACAATGTCTCGCACCACTTCAACAACGCAGCGAAATGGAGCAGCTGGGAGCAGTACACCCGCACCGTGTTCGCCAGCCTTGAGCATCACCTGGACAACGGCTGGGTGGCCAAGGCCCAGTTCGATCACAAGATCAACGGCTACCACGCGCCGCTCGGCTCGATCCAGGGCTACCAGCCACGCAAGGACGGCACCGCCGGCATCTATGCGCAGAAGTACACCGGCGAAACCGTGAGCGACTCCCTCGACCTGTACCTGAGCGGGCCGTTCCAGCTGTTCGGTCGCGAGCATGAACTGGTGATCGGCAACTCCTATACCGCCTCGCGCTGGAAGGGCAACGACTACCGCGACGTTACCCATGCCAATAACAACATCCTCGACTTTCCCAACTGGGACGGCGACATCGGCGAACCTGACTGGGGCCCGGTGTCGGCGCGCACCGACGACAAGGTTCGCCAGAACGGCACTTACCTCACCGCGCGCCTGCACCCGATCGACGACCTGACCCTGCTGCTCGGCGGGCGCCTGGTCAACTACAGCTACGACGGCATCGACGCCGACAACAAGGAAAACGACCGCCTGATCCCTTACGTAGGCGCGGTCTATGACCTCAACGACACCTATTCGCTGTACGCCAGCTACACCGACATCTTCATGCCTCAGGACAGCTGGTTCCGCGACCGCACCGACCGCCTGCTGGACCCGGACGAAGGGCAGAACTACGAGGTGGGGATCAAGGGCGAGTTCCTCGATGGCCGGGTCAACGCCAGCCTTGCCTATTTCGAGATCCACCAGAGCAACCGCACCGTCGAGGACAACCAGTACAACGGCGACCCGACCAACCCGGCGGTGGGCTTCGCCTGGATGGGCGTCAAAGCCAAGACCAAGGGCTTCGAAGCTGAAGTCTCGGGTGAGCTGGCGCCGGGCTGGCAATTGCAGGGCGGTTACACCCACAAAGTGATTCGCGATGACGAGGGCCAGAAGGTGTCGACCTGGGAGCCGGAAGACCAGGTCAGCTTCTACACCAGCTACAAACTCAAGGGCGCGCTTGATCGCTTGACGGTCGGCGGCGGCGCGCGCTGGCAGGGCAAGGGCTGGCAGGTACTGCGCAACCGCCCCAAGGGCATCGACGAGGAGTTCGCCCAGGACCCGTTCTGGCTGGTGGACCTGATGGCCCGCTACCAGTTCACCGAGCGTTTTTCGGCCACGGTAAATGCCAATAACCTGTTCGATAAACGTTATTACACCAACATCGGTTTTTATAACTCGATGTCGTACGGTGACCCGCGCAATTTGATGCTGACCACGCGCTGGGATTTCTGATCGGTTAAATAAAAAACGCCCCCTTGATCTATAAAAAAGGGGGCGTTCTGTTATTCCGGCTTATATATGCTTATCGAGCGTCAGGCCCGGCTTCTACGGGCGGCTTCAGGATCAGGTAGGCTTTTAGCGCAAGGGCTGCAAAGCAGAAGGCCATGCCGGCAATGAATTGAAATGTAGTCATAAACTGCCCTCCAAAACAATTAACTGACGATTATAACATCTATAAATAATATAACTAGGCGTGGCGTTCGTGTTGCAACAACCAGCGCTTGCGTTCAATACCGCCGCCATAACCTGTCAGTGCGCCATTGCTGCCCACCAGCCGATGGCAGGGAATGGCCAGGCTCACCGGGTTCAGCGCATTGGCCAAGCCCACTGCCCGTGCAGCTGCCGGGTTACCCAGCTGTGCAGCAATCTGCCCGTAGGTGCGGGTAGTGCCTGGCGGAATTTCCCGTAACGCCGCCCACACCCGTTGCTGGAACGGCGTGCCGCCGGCATCAACTGCCAGCGCATCAAACGCCTGCAACTGGCCTGAGCAATAAGCCTGCACAGCATCGGCAAGCGCCGTCAGCCCAGCGGTTTCGCGTAATTGCACAGCGGCGCCAAAACGGGTGCGCAGCAACCGCAGCAGGCGTTTTTCTGGCTCATCGAATTCCAGCGCCAACAGCCGTTGGTCATCGCCGATGATCAGCACCTGGCCAATCGGCTCCGGCACGTGCAGGCGGCGCAGCAGCAGTTCGCTCATGGGCAGTCCTCGTTTCAGCCGTGTTCGATCAGCATCACCGCCAGGGTGTCGGCGGCCAGGGCCTCGAACACGTGCGGGGCGTCGGCCGAATAGCTCATGTAGTCACCGGCCTCCAGGGTCACCGCTTGCTCGAGCGGGCCGACCCGGGCGCGGCCGCTGCAGAGGATCACGTGCTCAAGGGTACCCGGTGGATGCGGTTTTGACCGCCGCGGTTCACCCGGCTGCACCCGCAGCCGGTAGATATCGCGCTGCGCCCCGGCCGGGCAGGCGGCGAGCAGGGTGGCGGCGTAATGGGCCTGCTCGCTATGGCTGGCGGCGCCTTCAGCGGCGCGAATCACCTGCACGTGCTGGCGCGGCTGGCCCATCAGCCGGCTGACCGGCACCTGCAACGCAGTGGCCAGGGCCCAGAGGGTTTCCAGGCTGGGGTTGCCGACCCCGGACTCCAGTTGCGACAGGGTCGACTTGGCCAGGCCCGCGCGCTTGCCCAGCTCGGTCACCGACAGGCCCAGGCGCTCGCGCTCGCGGCGGATGGCGCTGGCCAGCAGCAGGATGGGGGAATGGGCTTCGATCATGTGTTCTCTATACCGGTCATTTGTTCGTCTTGACGAACGCTACTCATCTGTTCAGCATAGCGGACCTTTGTTCGATATGACAGGAGTCGATTCAGCATGCACCTGAAAACACGTGGCACCCTGGAGATGACCGCGGCCATGGTGATCTCCGGCACGGTGGGCTGGTTCGTGCTGGCCGCAGACCAGCCGGCGGCGGCTGTGGTGTTCTGGCGTTGCCTGTTTGGCGCGCTGGCGTTGCTGCTGGCCTGTGCCGGCCTGGGCTTGCTCCGGCGCAGGGTGATTAGCGGCCGCCAGGCGCTGGCGGCGGTGTTGGGCGGGGTCGCGCTGGTGCTGAACTGGGTGTTGCTGTTCAGTGCCTATACCCATGCTTCGATTGCCGTTACCACCGTGGTTTATCACACCCAGCCGTTCATGCTGGTGGGTTTGGGCATGCTGCTGTTCGCCGAGAAGATGACCGTCAACAAGGTCGGCTGGTTGCTGGCGGCGTTCGCCGGGATGCTGCTGATCGTCATGGCCGGATCGAGCGTTGACAGCGTTGCCGGAGACTACCGCCTGGGCGTGCTGATGGCCCTGGGCGCGGCGTTTTTCTATGCCGTCGCTGCCGCTATCACCAAGCGTTTGCAGGGGGTGGCGCCGCACCTGATCGTGTTGATCCAGATGCTGGTCGGGGTGCTGCTGTTGGCGCCGTTTGCGCAGCTGCCGGGGTTGGCCCTGGCGCCCGCTACCTGGGCACTTCTGGCCACGATCGGCATCGTCCACACCGGCTTGATGTCGACCCTGCTGTACAGCGCCATCCAGAAAATCCCCACCAGCCTGGTCGGCGCCTTGTCGTTCATCTATCCGGTGGTGGCGATCCTGGTCGACTGGCTGGCCCTGGGGCATCCGCTGAGTGCGCTGCAACTGGCCGGTTCCGGCTTGATATTGCTGGCGGCGGCGGGGATGACCTTTGGCTGGATGCTGCGGATCACGACCGCTAAGTAGCGCTCTTGTGGGAGCCGCCCTTGCCGGCGATGGGCTACGCAGTAGCCCCGCAATCAGCCATCAGAACCAGCGGTCATTCTTTTTGCGCCCACGGCTCAAGGCCGGCAAGATCAAGCCCGCGAGCAAACCGGCACCGGCGATGCCGCCGCCGTACACCATGTAGCGCATCAACACCTGTTTGTTCTCGTCACCCAGGCGCGCCTGGGTGCTGCGCAGTTCCGACTGGGTGTCGCTCAGCTCGGCATTGAGCGCCTTGCTGCGTGCTTGCAGCTCGTCGATCAGCGCCTTGCGCGAGTCGAGGGTCTCTTGCATGCCTTGCACGCGGGTCTTCCAGCTGTCGTCGATGGTCTTGAGCTGTTCGCTGAGCTGGGTCACCTGCTCGGTCAGTTGCGGCAGGCGCTCGGCCTGGCCGGGCACGGCCTGCAGGTCGCTGCTGGTGATCCACACGGTGTCGCCGGATTCGCCGCGCACCTGGCTGTAGTTGCCCTGGGTGGTCAGTAGTGTGACCTTTTGCCCGGACTTGAGGTTGCCGACAATGCGGTGGCCGTCGGTAGGGCCGCTACGCACGTAGGTGCTCAAGCTATCGCTGACCCAGCGCTCGCTGCTGGGCGCTGCCTCTTCGGCATGCAGCGGGTTGGCCAAAACCAGCAGGGCGCCTATCAGGCTGCCGGTCAGCAGGCGGCGCGCGCCCGGGTTGCAGGAGGAAAACAGCGCGGGCGCCGCAGAAACGGGACGAGAGATAGGCATGATGGTCTTCGCGTGAAATAAACAATAAAAGCCCGATGACTGGGCCGGTGAACAGTCGGCGTGCGCGCAGGCCGCCTGCTGAAAGACCATATTTCTGCGGGCAGGTTCACTGAAGGGGTAGGAAAATAGCAGCAAATGTTGCGGGCACAGGCTGTGCCCGCAAGCGGGGGCGGGGCTTGAATCAGCTCACGACGCGGTAGCAGGGCACGTATTCGGCACCGCCCGGCAGTTTCATCCGGTGCTGGTCGACGAACGCCTGCAGCAGGTGGCCGAGGGGTTCGAGCACGGCGCTGTCACCTTTGATTTCGTACGGGCCTTTCTCTTCGATCAGGCGGATGCCCTTGTCCTTGACGTTGCCGGCGACAATCCCGGAAAACGCCCGGCGCAGGTTGGCGGCCAGTTCGTGAGGCGGTAGCGCGCGGCTGAGCTTGAGCCCGGCCATGTTCTCGTGGGTCGGGTCGAAGGGGCGCTGGAAGCCTTCTTCAATCTTCAGCAGCCAGTTGAAGTGGAAGGCGTCGTTGCGCTCGCGGCGAAACTGCTTGACCTCCTTGAGCCCGTCGACCATCTGCCGGGCCACTTCGGCCGGGTCGTCGATGATGATCTGGTAGTGCGCCTGGGCCTCGTCGCCGAGGGTCGCGCGCACGAAGGCATGCAGTTGCTGCAGGTACGGCGCGGCGCTCTTGGGCCCGGTGAGGATGACCGGGAACGGCAGGCCGCGGTTGTCCGGGTGCATGAGAATGCCGAGCAGGTACAGGAACTCTTCGGCGGTACCGGCGCCGCCAGGGAAGATGATGATGCCGTGGCCGACGCGGACGAAGGCTTCAAGACGCTTTTCGATGTCCGGCAGGATCACCAGTTCGTTGACGATCGGGTTCGGCGCTTCGGCGGCGATGATGCCAGGCTCGGTCAGGCCCAGGTAACGGCTGCCGCTCATGCGCTGCTTGGCGTGGGCGATGGTCGCGCCCTTCATCGGGCCTTTCATCACGCCTGGGCCGCAGCCGGTGCAGACGTCCAGCTTGCGCAGGCCGAGCTCGTGGCCGACCTTCTTGGTGTACTGGTATTCCTCAGTGCTGATCGAGTGACCGCCCCAGCACACGACCATTTTCGGCTCCACGCCAGGGCGCAGGGTGCGGGCGTTGCGCAGCAGGTGGAAGACGTAGTCGGTGATGCCCTGGGAGCTTTCCAGGTCGATGCGCTGGCTGGCCAGTTCGCTTTCGGTGTAGACGATGTCGCGCAGGGCGCTGAAGAGCATTTCACGGGTGCTGGCGATCATTTCGCCGTCGACGAAGGCATCGGCCGGGGCGTTCAGCAGTTCCAGGCGCACGCCGCGGTCCTGCTGGTGAATGCGTACCTCGAAGTCCTTGTAGGCTTCGAGGATGGTCTTGGCGTTGTCGACGTGCGCGCCGGTGTTGAGGATTGCCAGCGCGCACTGGCGGAACAGGGTGTACAGGCTGCCGGAACCGGCTTCACTCAGTTGCTGTACTTCACGTTGAGACAGTGTTTCCAGGCTGCCTTTTGGGCTGACAGATGCATTGATAACTTCACGTTGGGGCATTCTGGGTTTCCTGTGAGCGGGTAAACGTCCATCTTCAGAACACCACCATACCGACAAATTGTCGCAGCAACGAGTGCCTTTCGCTGTCAGGCCTTCCAGCCGACCGCCTGCAGGGCCTCAAGCAAACGCTCGGGGCGCAGCGCCAGGACCTTGCTGCCATGGGCCTCGAGGTCGGTGGCAGCCAGCAGGGCATTGACGATGGCTTCCTCGACGGCGTCCGCCGCTGCGCTGAACAACGCCGAGATATGGTCGTTGTTGACCATCTCAACTGTGCTGGTCGGCGCGCCGGGGTGGCCGAAGTTGGCTGCCGGCAGGCTGTTGCCGGTAGAGAAGGCGATGAAGATGTCGCCACTGGAGTCCTCGGTGCCGCCGCCGACCCGGGCCAGGCCGACGCTGGCCCGTTGCGCCAGGCGCGTGCATTGGTGCGGCAGCAGCGGGGCGTCGGTGGCCAGGGTGATGACAATCGAGCCCATGCCCGGCTCGCCGACATTGCGCGGCGCGCTGAACGGCGAATGCACCTCGCCCAGCACCTGGCCGACCGGGTAGCCGGCCACCCGCAGGGCGCCGCGTACGCCATAGTTGGCCTGCACCAGGACGCCGACGGTCCAGCCGCCGGCCGCGCGGTCCAGGACCCGCGACGAGGTACCGATACCGCCCTTGAACTCGTGGCAGATCATCCCGGTACCGCCGCCGACGCACCCTTCGGCCACCGGCCCCGATTGCGCCGCGGCCAGTGCGGCGTGGACATGCTCGGCCGTTACGTGCTGGCCCCAGATGTCGTTGAGCACGCCGTCGTAGGTTTCCAGTACCGTCGGCATGCACCAGTAGGTGCGGGCCTTGGCCATCTCGCGCTCGGCCGCCACCAGCGCATCGCGGACCACGCCGACGCTGTGGGTGTTGGTGTAGGCAATCGGCGTGGTCAGCAGGCCGGCTTCGCGAATCCACTCAAGGCCGGTGGCATCGCCGTTGCCGTTGAGCACGTGCACACCGGCAAAACACGGCTGCAGGCTGGCGGCCTGGGCCCGTGGTTCGATCACCGTGACGCCGGTATTGACCGCGTGGTCGCCGCTGCCGCGCTGCACGGTGTGATGGCCGACACGCACGCCCGGCACGTCGGTAATGGCGTTGAACGCGCCAGGGGTGCCGACGCCGATACGAATGCCCAGATCACGTACACGCATTGATTCACAGCTCCTGTTGGAAGGTTCGAGGGGCGCGCAAGGGCCGTTGTTCGCAGCGCATGACAAGTGCTTGAGCAACGGCAATACTGCGTGCCGGTGTGCAGAGTCTAGGAGCCCGACCTGCCGCTGGCGATTCCCCCCAATCGTTACCCCCTAGGAGTTACCGGTGAACCTGCTATTCGAAGCCGCTGCCCATCACCATGGCCTGGCCCGGGTCATCGACCAGTTGGGCAAGCCGGGGTTCTGGCATCAGCTGATCGTGCTGCTCGATCAACTGCTGCCGTGCGACACCGCCCTGGCCTTGCTGGTGGAGCGCGAGGGCGCGCCGCAGGTGCTGGAGGAATTCGACCGCGGCTTTCGCGATGCGCCGGCGGCAGCGCCCCTGTACCTGGGCGGTCTGTACCTGCTCGACCCGTTCATCCAGGCCATGCGCGACGGCCTTGCCGATGGCGTGTACCGCATGGAAGAGGTCGCCCCGGACGAGTTTCGCAAGAGCGACTACTTCAACAACTACTTTCGTGCCCTGGTCGGCGAGGACGAGCTGCAACTGATCCTCAACCTCGATGCGGGCAAGGTCCTGGCCATCTCGTTGGGCGCCAACCAGCGTTACAACACCGCGGCCATAGGCCAGCTGAGCCTGCTGGCGCCGTGGCTGCTGGCCTTGATGCGCCAGCACTGGCACCAGCAGCATCCCCGGCAGGTTGCCGAGCATTCGACCCCGGTCGAGCGGGCGCTGGAGCATTTTGGCAGCGACACGCTGTCGGCGCGTGAGCTGGAAACCGCCCGCCTGGTGCTGCGCGGCAACTCCAGCAAGGCCATCGCCAAGCGCCTGGACATCTCCCAGGAGACGGTCAAGGTGCACCGGCGCAACCTCTACAGCAAGCTTGGGGTCTCGTCCCAATCGGAGCTGTTCAGCCTGTTTTTGCAACACCTGGGACAACATGACCATCAGGAGTGAATGATGCTACGGATACTCGGCAAGGCTTCATCGATCAACGTGCGCAAGGTGCTGTGGACCTGCGCCGAATTGCAGTTGCCGTTCGAGCGCGAGGACTGGGGCTCGGGCTTTCGCTCGACCGAGGATGAGGCGTTCCTGGCGCTGAACCCCAACGCCATGGTGCCGGTGATCGTCGACGGCGATTTTGTCTTGTGGGAGTCCAACAGCATCATCCGCTACCTCGCCGCCCAGTATGGCGGCCAGGCGTTGTACCCGGCCGAACCGAAGGCGCGGGCGCGGGTTGATCAATGGCTGGATTGGCAGGCCACCGACCTCAACGGTTCGTGGAGCTACGCCTTTGTCTCGTTGGTGCGCAAGGCACCGACCCACCAGGACCCGCAAGCGCTGGCGGCGGGTTGCCGCAACTGGGCGAAGCACATGACCATCCTCGAACGTCAGCTGGAACGTACCGGGGCCTATGTCAGTGGCCAGGACTTTGCCCTGGCGGACATCGCCATCGGCCTGTCGGTCAACCGCTGGCTGCAGACCCCCATGGAGCGCCCGGCGTTGCCGGCGGTCGAGGCTTACTATGAGCGCCTGAACGTGCGTGAAGGCTATCGCTTGCATGGGCGCAACGGGTTGCCGTGAGGCCTACTGGCCTCATCGCGGGTCAAGAGCCGTGAGGATCTGATGCGCTACCTTCACCCGCTCGGCAATCGGGTAGTTCTTGTTCGCCAGCAACACAATGGCGATGCGTTTTGACGGCACGAACGCCACGTAGGCACCAAAACCATCGGTCGAGCCGGTCTTGTTCAAGAAGGTGTCGGCTGGCAGCGGCCGCGCCGGTTTCAGCCAGCTCACAGGTTGCGGCTCCAGCACCATCGACGGCGCATTGCCGGCCTGCAACTGCTCAAGGCTGACCGGGTAGGCATACTGCTCCCAACCCAGGCCCTGGGTCATGGCACCGACCTGGTAATAGCCGGTCTGGGTGGTGGCGATGGCCCGTTGCAGCGGTTTGCTCAGGCTGTGCGGCTGCATGTTCAGGTCCAGGTAGTGGAGCAGGTCCACGGCGGTCACTTTCAATCCATAGGCCTCGCCATCCAGCGGCCCGGGGCCGACGCGCACCGCTTGGTCCTGCTTGTTGTATCCCTGGGCATAGTTGCCCATCTGCGCGCCAGGCACTTGCAGGTAGCTGTGCTGCAGGCCCAGTTGCGGCAGCAGCTGTTGTTCCATCAACTGGGCGAACGGCGTTCCCAGGCTTTTCGCCGTGAGGTAGCCGAACAGGCCCAGGCTGGGGTTGGAATACAAGCGCTGAGTGCCCGGCGCGTAGTCGGCTTTCCAGTGGCCGTAGTAGCCGGCCAGGTCGGCTTCGCCCTTGACCGCGTCAGGGAACTGCAAGGGCAGGCCGCCCGCGCTGTAAGTCCCAAGGTTGAGCAGGGTGATGCCATCGAACGCGGTGCCTTTGAGTGCGGGCCAGTGCTTGCTGGCCGTATCGCCAAGGCTCAGCTTGCCACTGGCCTGGGCAAAGCCTGCAAGGGTGGCGGTGAAGGTTTTGCTCACCGAGCCGATCTCGAACAGGGTGTCGGCATTGACTGGCTGGCCGCTCTGTTTCGAGGCCACTCCGTAGTTAAAGTAGTGCTGCTGGCCATCGACGCTGATGGCCACGGCCATGCCGGGGATTGCCTGTTGCTGCATCAGCGGGCGCACGGCGGCGCTTACCGTTGACTCCAGCGGCGTCTGCGCAAGGCTTTGCCCGGCAACCAGGCAAAGGGTAAAGGCAGCCAGAATCCCTGGCTTGAGGTTGGTTTTTTGGTGCATGATCGGCAACCTTTCCTTAAGTGGACTGTTGTGAGCCTGGCTGCAGCAGGGAGCGCCAATTTAGGCGCTTTGCCCAGGTTGCACAAACGATGATATTTCGCAGCAGCCATTAGAAAAATTTGGGAGTCTGCATGATCCGACCACACCTGCCCCTGAATGCCCTGCGTGCCTTCGAGGCCTCGGCCCGGCATTTGAGCTTTACCCGCGCGGCCATCGAGCTGTGCGTGACCCAGGCGGCGGTCAGCCATCAGGTCAAGAGCCTCGAGGCCCAGCTCAAGGTCGCCCTGTTCAAGCGCCTGCCGCGCGGGCTGATGCTCACCCGTGAAGGCGAAACCTTGCTGCCGGTGCTGCGCGAATGCTTCGACCGCATCGCCCAGACCCTCGACTGCTTCGACGGCGGCCACTACCGCGAAGTACTCACCGTCGGCGCGGTGGGCACCTTTGCGCTCGGCTGGCTGCTGCCACGCCTGCCCGAGTTCCAGGCCCTGCACCCGTTTATCGATTTGCGCCTGTCGACCAATAACAACCGCGTCGATATCGCCGCCGAAGGCCTGGACTACGCCATCCGCTTTGGCAGCGGCGCCTGGCATGGCATCGATGCCATGCCGTTGCTGGAGGCGCCGCTGTCGGTGTTGTGCGTGCCGTCGATTGCCGTGCAGTTGCACAGCCCGGCTGACCTGCTGCAACACACCCTGCTGCGTTCCTACCGCAGCGATGAGTGGGCCGAATGGTTCCAGGCCGCTGGCCTGCCGGGCGCGGTACAGCCGTCGCGGACCATGGTCTTCGATTCGTCGCTGGGGATGATGGACGCCGCCCTGCAAGGCGCCGGTGTGGCCCTGGCGCCACCGTTGATGTTCGAACGCCTGCTGGCCAGCGATGCCATTCGCCAGCCATTTGCCCTGGGCATCAGTACCGGCAGCTACTGGCTGACGCGCCTGCAGTCCAAGGCCGAAAGCCCGGCGATGGCGGCGTTCAAAGCCTGGCTGTTGAAGGCAGCTACAGGCTGAAACGCGAAGGCCGGCAGCCTTGCAGCTCGGGCGCCAGTCGGCTGTCGATCAGCTCTTGCGCCACCAGCCGGCCGACCACGGCCGCCAGGGTCACGCCCGAGTGCATCACCGCCAGGTACAGGCCGCTGACAGTTGGCAAGGCACCGATAATGGGGATGCGATCATCCGGCATGGGTCGCAAGCCAACCTCGGTACTGATTAGCTCAAGGCCCTGGCCGCCGTGCAAACTGTTGCGGATGGTATTGCGCGCCCGCTGGGCAATGCCCTGGGGACCGTCTTCGCCGTCGGCGTCGAGGTAGTCTTCGGCGGCCAGGATCAGCTCCGGCGTCGGTTGGCGGATTTCCAGTTCGCTGCTGGCGATCAGGGTGTGTACCAGCCGCCGTTGCGCCCGCAGGCGGATCAGGATCGACGGCGACGGATGCAGTGGCAAGCTGATGCCCAAGGGCTGCAGCAAGGCCTTGCACGCGGTGCCTGCCGCTACGACCAGGCGCTCGCAACTGATCCGTCCCTCTGCGCTGACAAGCGCCGCGACGGCGCCGTCCCGGCATTCAATCGCCAGCACCTGCGTGTCGCTGAGCACCCTGGCGCCGTTGGCCTGGGCGCGTTCCAGCAGCAAGCGGGTCATCGCCAGCGGGTCGATTGAGCCTTCCTGCGGTGCAAACAGCGCCTGCTGCAGTGGCGCTTTGAACTGCGGCTCAAGCTTTCGCACGCGAGCCGGGTCGATCGGCTCGACGCCAGCGGCGGGCGAGGGCGCTGCACTGAACGACAGTGCGCCGCTCCAGTTGATCGGCGCCGCGCCCAGCTCGTCTTGCAGGCGGTGATACTCACCAATCGCCAGATTGCGCAAGGCGGCGAATTCGCCAGGCTGCGGCGCCGTGGTGTTGATCCAGCCAAAGGCTCGCGAGGTGACCCCCAGGCCCGGCTGGCCCTTGTCGATCACTGTCACCTGGGTGTGCTTGCTCAGGTGATAGGCAATCGAGGCACCGACGATACCGGCGCCGATGACCACCACGTGCGGGCGCTCGGCCTCGGCTGTCATTGGCGATTCTCCGGCCAGGTGGCGGTCGGGAAGTAGCTTTCCATGCCCGGCTCCTTGTGCTCGACGCCGTCGCGTTGCCAGTAGCAGGTCAGGCGCGCGTAGTTGTCCAGGTCGCCGTGGATCAGGCAGGTCGAACGGTGACCGGGCCAAGTGAAACGCAGCACCTTGGCCTTGGCAATGGCCGCGACCTCGACCTGGCCGATGGCGGTGCGGGTCTTGCCGTCAATGGTCGTTGCCAGCAGCAGTTGCCCGTCCACATAGCGCAGCGTGGCCCGGCCCGAATACGTGGCGCCGTTGTCCGGCGCTTTGCCGATCAGTGCATAAGGCCCGACCACGAAGCCGTACAGCGGGTCCGGATAGTCCTCGTCATCGGCTACGCAAACCGTGCCGACCAGCAACAGACTCAGCAGCAACAGCCTCATGGCAGGCACGGGGCGATCCTCTTGTACGTTCACTTCAAAGCCAACTGCCGGGTAATGGTCGGGTCGCTGATCTTGTCGTCGTCAATCAGCAGCAAGGCCTTGGAGAGGATGATCGACAGCAGCGCGTCGCCCTCGAACGGCAGGTACTGCGGGGTGTTTTTCTGCCGCGCCTTGGCGTCGGGGACGATGCACAGGTACTGATCGTTGGGCAGCATCAGGATGTTGCCCGAGCCCAGGTGGATCTTGTAGCTGCGCAGCTTGCCGGTGACCTCCAGGAAGCGCCCGTGCAGGGTCCATTTGTCTTTGAGGCGGGTCATGCGCGGCAGCAGTTTTTCCAGCAATTGCTTGCGCGTTTGCGCGGTGGCGCCCAGCTCGCCGAACGAGTGGTTGTGCCAGTAATCGCGGTAGCGGCCGTCCGGCCCGCCGTCGGCCCACAGCGGGTCGTTGGCCAGCGAGGCGACGCCGACGAACAGGTCGACATCGCGCATCACTTCGCTGAGCACCAACGGCGGCACCTGGTCCAGCGGCAAGGGCGCAGCGTCCACGGCGTTATCCCAGCGGTTCAAGGCATAACCGCCGCCACCGGCATGGGCGCTGCGCTGGGCGGCGTCGATGGGGTAGAAGCGTACCTGGTCGCTGCTCAGGCGCAGGAAGGCGCCGGCTTCGTTGGTATCGACGCCATAGTCGTCGCCCACGCCCTCGATCCAGAACTCGGCACGCAAGCCCCAGGCCGGCAGTTCGCGGCTGGCCGGCGGGTAGGTGTCATCGACCATCAGTCGCAGCTTGTTGCGCCAGCCGCGGGCGGCGGCCAGGGCGTGGAACTGGTGCTGGCGCAAAATGTGCGCGGCGAAGCGGTTGGAGTAGCTGGCGGTGTTGCGCTCGGCTTCGGTCAGCAGGTAGACCTCGCGGTGGGCCTGCTTGAATGGCTGGGTGATCTGCAGCGCTTCAATGCGCTCGCGCCAGGCCAGGACCTCCTCCAGCGGGCGGCCGATCGGGTGCCAGAGGCGCACTTGCGCCGCGCTGGAAGGGCTGATGGTTTTACCGTCCAGGGTTTGCAGGCAGCCTTCGTTGAACACCACGGCGTGCTGCTGGCCGCCGTCGCTGATCACCCAGATCAGCCGCCGCGCCAGGGTGCCGATCAGCGGGTGGTCGAGGTAACGCTCCTGCCATTGATCGTACGGCCAGTGCTTTTCCAGCAGGAACAGGCTGTCCAGGCGCTCGGCCTGGGCCGGCAGCATGGCGCCGATGTCCTTGAGCGCGCCTTGCAGCTCCTTGAGCTCGTCCTTGTAGTCGGCCTTGACCTTGGCCGGCACCGATTTTTGCGGCGTGCCGTCGGCGCGAAACCAGCTCAGGGTAGCGGCCTTGCCATCGACCTTGAGCTCGGCGACAAAGGCGCCGTCATCAAAACTTTCGCGGCGCAGGCCGACCTGTTCCAGGCCGTAGGTCGGCACGCCGAGTTCTTCGATCTGGTCACGGGGCAGTTGCAGTGCTTCGGCGGCGCTGGTGAAGGCTTTTTCGATTTCCTTCTGCGCGGTGCCGAACTTGACCCGCACCTTGAGCAAGGCCAGTTGCCCGACCGCTTCGCTGGTTGGGATCGACGACAGCGCGAACACCGCCGCGTTGCCGACCTTGGGCGCCCGTGGGCCGATGCCGCGCACCTTGCGGTAGGCGCTCAGGGCCAGGCGGGCGATGGCCCGGGTCAGTTCGCTGTCGGCCAGCGGCGCGCACATCCACAACAGGCCGCGCAGCACCGTGGCGTTGCCATCGTGCATGCGTGCGCGGTCATCGGTGCTTTCCCAGCCGACGTTGAGCAACGCGCCGCAGCGCCCGGCATCGACCCGCGCAAACCAGCGCAGCAGTGCCGCCCGCATCGGTGCTTCACCGACCTTGGCCAACAGCGCCTGGGCGTTCTTCAGCCATTTCGCCGAGGGCCGCGCCGAAGTTGCCGCAGCGGCCTGACGCAACAGCGCCAGCCAGTCTTCGCGCACCTCGGGGCTCAGTTGTTCGAGGTCTTCCAGGGCCAGTTGGGTCCAGTGTTCGCACGGCGCCAACACCTGCCAGGCGCCGCTGCCCAGCAGCGGGTCGAGCTTGGCCAGCAGTTGTTCGCCGAAGTTGCCGTAGTGGCCCAGGTCGGCGCACTGGCTGCGCAGCATGATCAGCAGGTCACGCAGGTCGGTTGGCACTGTGCTGAAGTGTTGCGCGATGACCCAGTCGGTCACCGTCAGGGTCGGCAGGGTGCCGTAATAGGCGAAGCGGTAGCTGGTGAACCACTGCATCACAGGCTCGGCCAGCTGGCCGACGTCGGCGCCGTTTTCCATCAGCCAGGTCATCAGCGCCGGCAGTACGCCGTAGTCGAAAATGTGCGAGAAGGCATGCCCGGCACTGGCGGTGCTCAGCTCACCGTTGTAGGCCACCACCCGTTCGATCAGCGCCAGCACCAGGCGCGTGCGCAGCGCCGGGTCAGGGCTCAGGGCCATCACCGCCGGCAATTTGCCCAGGGCGAAGACCATGGCGTCGGGGCGGCCGTGAATTTTTTGCAGCAGCGGCAGCAGTTCGCCGATCAGCTCATGCTCGTGGCGCAGTTCGGAGCCGGCCAGCAGCGGGTAGCCGTCCGGGCCGATGTGCTCGACCGGGCCCAGTTCGGTTTGCGCGCGGTCGTGGCGAAACGCCTGAAGTTGTTCCAGTGCCATGAGGTTCAGCCTCCTACCAGCGGGGTCAGTTTGATGAAATTGACCACGCTGTCGTGGCGGATGGTCAGGACTTCGTCGAGGCTTTCGGCCTGACGCTCGTCGAGCAGGATGAAAAAGCCATTGCGCTCGAAGGCCTCACAGGCGATGTCGACCTGCTTGCGCCAATCGATGGTCTGGCGCTCGATGACAGGCTCGCCATTGAGCGCAGCTTCCAGCGGTTCGGGGTTGACCAGGCGCTGGCGCCGACTGTGGCCGGTTTCAGTGCTGCGCTGCAGGACTTCCTGATGGACCCGTTCGCGGATCAGTTGGCGCACGGTGATGGTGTCGGTGGCAAAGTGCAGGGCGAAATCGTCGAAGACTTCGCCCGAAACCGACTCGTCGCGGACGGTGAGCGTTGCCATGGGAACTCCTTTTCTGGCAAGAGGCAAAACGAATGGGCGCAAGAGTATCAGGCTGGTCGGCGGATTTCGACGTGCAGGCGCTCAACCATCACTGCCGTTGCGTGCGCGAAAGAACTCCCCCGGCGGTAGGCCGAACTGCTTGCCGAAGGCGGCGATAAACGCCGACAGTGATTCGTAGCCGCAGGCCAGGGCCACGTCGGTGACCCGCTCGCCGCGCTCAAGGGCCGGCAGGGCGCAAAGCAGGCGCATGCGCTGGCGCCAGAGGCGAAAGCTCAGGCCGGTTTCGCGTTGAAAACGCCGGCTCAGGGTTTTCTCCGACACGCCGGCTTGCCGCGCCCAGTCGGCCAGCCCGGTCGGCGAATCGGGTTGTGCCTGCAGGTGGCTGCACAGGGCGCGCAACTCAGAGTCCAGTGGCAGCGGCAGCATCAATTGCTGTTGTTCTGCATTGTCCAACTGGTCGAGCAGCACCTGCACCAGGCGCCCGTCGGGGCCCTCGCTGTCGTATTCCACCGGCAGTTCGCTGAAGCTGCGGATCAGCTCGCGCAACAGCGGCTTGACCGCGACTACCCGGCATTGCGGCTCGCGCCAGCTTGCCGGTGCTTGCTCCAGGTACAGGCTGCGCAGGCAGGTGTCGTCGGCGCAACTGACCCGGTGCGGCACGTGCGCCGGCAGCCACACTGCGCGCTGCGGCGGCACCAGGTAGAAACCCTGGTCGGTGTGCACCTCCAGCACGCCGCGAATGGCATAGGACAACTGCCCCCACGGATGGCTATGGCGGTAGCCGAGCACCACGTTGGGCAGCGCCTGCACATGGCCATACACCGGGCGCGGCAGTGCCGTCAGCTGCTCCAGTGACTGCGGGGTGAAGGCGGGCGGTTGTCCTTTTGGCGACACTGGCGGGGCGCTGGCGTTAGTCAAGATCGGGCAAAGACCTTAACGTCTGCGGCGCCACAATAACAAGCCGGGAGCGGCCATGAAGTACCTGCGGATGCTGTTCGACAATTTCACCCTGGCGCTGCTCGGGATCATCCTCATTGCCACGCTGCTGCCCTGCGAAGGCAGTGGCGCCGTGCTGTTCGGCTGGTTGACCAACCTTGCCATCGGCCTGCTGTTCTTTTTGCATGGCGCCAAGCTGTCGCGCGAGGCGGTCGCCGCCGGTGCCGGGCACTGGCGCCTGCACCTGCTGGTGTTTGCCTGCACCTTTGTGATGTTTCCGCTACTGGGCATGCTGCTCAAGCCGCTGTTGCTGCCGCTGGTGGGCGATGAACTGTACCTGGGCGTGCTGTACCTGTGCGCCTTGCCGGCCACGGTGCAGTCGGCCATCGCCTTTACCTCGCTGGCCCGTGGCAACGTACCGGCGGCGATCTGCAGCGCGGCGGCGTCGAGTTTGCTCGGCATCGTCTTGACGCCGTTGCTGGTGGTGCTGCTGATGGGCGTCGAGGGTGACAGCGGCTCGAGCCTCGATGCCGTGCTGAAGATCGTTGTGCAACTGCTGGTGCCGTTCGTGGCCGGGCAACTGGCGCGGCGCTGGATCGGCGCCTGGGTGGCGCGCAATGCCCGCTGGTTGAAGAGCGTCGACCAGGGTTCGATCCTGCTGGTGGTTTATACCGCCTTCAGCGATGCGGTGGTCAGCGGCCTGTGGCATGCAGTACCTGCGTCGCGCCTGCTGGGCCTGGCGCTGGTCTGCTGCCTGCTGCTGGCGCTGGTGCTGTGGCTGACCGGCGCGCTTGGGCGCTGGCTGGGCTTCAACCTCGAAGACCGCATCACCATTTTGTTTGCCGGCTCGAAAAAAAGCATGGCCACCGGCGTGCCGATGGCCCAGGTGCTGTTCGTCGGCGGCGGTATCGGTGCAATGATCCTGCCGCTGATGCTGTTCCACCAGATCCAGCTGATGGTCTGCGCGGTACTGGCCCAGCGCTATGCCGCGCGTACTGAAGAACCCTCGCTTACAACAGAACCCCTTTGACCGGTTGCAGTGGTGCCGGCGCCGCCTCATCGGCCAGCTCGCGCACGGCGATTTCCAGGTTGCGGCACATGGCGTCCAGGGCCAGGTCGTTGGGCTGGGTGTCGAACGGGTCGGCGATCTGGTCACCCAGGGCATCCAGGCCGAAGAAGGTATAGGCCAGCACGCACACGGCAAACGGCGTGAACCAGCCGATGCTGTCGACCAGGCAGAACGGCAGCAGGAAGCAGTAGACGTGGACGATGCGGTGCAGCATGAGGATGTAGGGGTAGGGGATGGGCGTGTTTTTGATCCGCTCGCAACCGCCAAGCACGTACGACAGCCGGTTGAGCTGCTGGTCGAGGTTGGCCTGGATCACCTCGCCGGCGCCGGCATCGCGGGCCTGGGCCATGAAGCGCTGGCCGAGCAGGCCGAGCAGGCGGCTGGCAGGCGCATCGCTGCTGGCCAGGGTGGTGCGCGTCGGCGTGTCGAGCAGGCGTTGGCGGTCGGCGCAGGCCGGGGTGCCGCGCAACTGGTCACGCAGCACGTAGGCGAATGCAATCAAGGGGTCGAGCAGGGCGCGGCGCTGGTTGGCGTCGAGGTCGGGCAGCAGGCTCAGGGTCTGGCGGGTCAGGTTGCGGCTGACGATCAGCAGCTCGCCCCACAGCGTGCGCGCTTCCCAGAAGCGCTGGTAGGCCACGGTGTTGCGAAAGCCGAGGAAGATCGCCAGGGTCAGGCCCCAGAGGGTAAAGGGCGTGGCGGTGAGGATCACCTTGTACTCGAACAGGGTGCCATGGGTGGCTACCACTGCCGAGCTGATCAGCACGGTGTACAGCACCTTGCGCCAGATCGCCGGGATGATCGAGCCCTTGAGCGAAAACAGCAGGACGCGGATGGAGGGTTTTTGTGGCTGGATGATCATGCAAGGCAGGCCCTGTACAGTAACGCGAGTATTGACGCGCGTTACTGTAGGGCAAAGCTGGACCGGGATACAGTCTGATGGGGTCAAGCGCTGGTGAAGGTGAAGAAGTCCAGGTAGGCAAAGTCCTGGCTTTTGACTTCGAGGCTGGCAACTGGGTTGTCTGTCGGGGCAGTGAACTCTATCCACAAGTGGCGGCCAGCGGGTGGCTGGACGTCACGTCGTTCGAGCAATTCACCTTTGGCGTTGAAGAACGCGACGTGGCCAGGGTGGTCATGCCAGGTCCAGGCAAACTTCAAGGATGCATAGATACCGACCAAGTCAAATCGTAGTACTTGTGGTTGCTGAATACCCTGGTTGCGGCATATTGCCAAGCCTTCCTTTTCCTGCAGGCCGGGCACTTCGCCGGTATGTTTTTGAATGGCGGCTTCTCCTGTAGAACCGGGCAAAAGCGTCACTCGCAAGGTGCTCAGGTCGATATGTTGGCCGGCCGTTATGATTGTTTGCGGGTGGCCATTGAAATCCTCGTGAACGATGGCGGGCTGGATGCGGATATCATCGAAGCTGAAATCAGCACCGTTATCACTGCCGTTGCCGGTATCGTCACGCCCGATCAGCTCGAGGGTGTGAGAGTGCTCCTGGGCGCGGAACTGCCAACGCAAGGTCTGCCATTCAGGCGCGGTGACGGCAAACTCGCCTTCGAGTAGGGTGCCATCGAGTTCAAATGACAGGTGAGGGGTCTTGGAGCTGTTGCCGTTGCGTTTTACCCGCATCGACAGGCGATAGTCGGTGCCGGGTGTCAGGCCTGCCAGTTCCTTGCGCATCACCCTGCCCAGCAGGTTGCCCGCAAAGCCTTCGAAGTACGCCCAGTGGTTGCTGCCATCGGAGGTCAGCGCCAGCGCCTGGCCATTAGGGCCTTTCTGCCAAGCATTCCATGGGTCATTGCCGGGTTCGAAATCGGTGTGATCGATGAACACAGTGTTGAGTGTTGTCGCGGCCTCGTCGGGTAGTTGAGAGAAAGTGAAAAAATCGAGGAAGGCGTGGTCGCGCGAGGTAATCACCAGCGAGGCGATCGGGCGATTGGCTGGCGCTTGATACTCCACCCAATGGTGTTTGGGCTCCCCGTCAAAGCTCAATGTTTCAAGCAGCTGGCCTTGCTCATCGTAGAACTCGACTTCGCCCGGACGTTGTCTCCAGGTCCAGGCGAACTTGATTCTATCGCACGGTACAATGGGGGCGATCCGCAGCCGTTGAGCTGAAGCAGGGTTACTCACGCCGCGTTGCAGGACGATCGCTTCACCCTCCAGCAAACCTGCCTCTGGATAGGCGTAGCGTTCGATACCGGCCTTGATGCCAGCAGGACCTTCGAGCAGGCTAATGGTCATGGTCGGCAGTTGAATGCTTTGCCCTGGGTCGATCAGTTGATTTGCCCGGCCGTCGAATTTTTCCGTGATGGTGGTGGGGTGAATGCGGATATCGTCAAAGCTGAAGTCAGCACCGTTATCACTGCCGTTGCCGGTATCGTCACGCCCGATCAGCTCGAGGGTGTGGGAGTGCTCCTGGGCGCGGAACTGCCAACGCAAGGTCTGCCATTCAGGCGCGGTGACGGCAAACTCGCCTTCGAGTAGGGTGCCATCGAGCTCAAATGACAGGTGAGGGGTCTTGGAGCTGTTGCCGTTGCGTTTTACCCGCATCGACAGGCGATAGTCGGTGCCGGGTGTCAGGCCTGCCAGTTCCTTGCGCATCACCCTGCCCAGCAGGTTGCCCGCAAAGCCTTCGAAGTACGCCCAGTGGTTGCTGCCATCGGAGGTCAGCGCCAGCGCCTGGCCATTAGGGCCTTCCTGCCAAGCATTCCATGGGTCATTGCCGGGTTCGAAATTAGTATGATCAATGAACAGTTCCATACGCCCTGCCTCCGGGGTGGGGCCTGTCGGTCGACAGGCCTCGGTGCATTCGAGCACCGCCAGGGCGTGCTGGCTACTGGCAAAAATACTAGGTAGCGCGGCTATTCATGGCAGCAGTGGGGTGGTTGGGCGAGGTCTTGGTAACGGTCATGATGGCGCACCCAGTCCATGGTGCCTTCTTCGTTGCGGCCTTTGGGCATCAGGTCGAGAAAGTTGTAGGTACCGACCAGCATGTCCAGGCCGCGGGCGTAGCTTGAGTAGGTGTGGAACAGCGTGCCGCCGACATCGCGGTAGAACACGCTGAGGCCCGGCAGCTCGGTTTCCTCGCCCGAATACGGCTCATAGTTGTACTGGTCGCTGCCCTTGGCGCCGACGCCGAAGTCCTGGTTGAAGCTGCTGGCATGCGACGAGACCCAGGGAAACTTCCAGCCCATGCGTTGTTTGAACGCCTGGAACTGGACGTAGGGCGCGCGCGACACCGCCACCAGCGACACATCGTGGTGGGCCAGGTGCAGGTTGGCGCCGTCGAAATGATCGGCCAGGAACGAACAGCCCGGGCAGCCTTCATCCCAGCCTTCGCCGAACATGAAGTGATAGACCAGCAGCTGGCTGCGACCGGCGAACAGGTCGCCAAGGCTCAGGTGGCCCTCGGGGCCTTCGAAGCGGTAGTCCTGGTCGACCCGTACCCAGGGCAGGGCGCGGCGGGCCTTGCTCAGTTCGTCGCGCTGGTGAGTCAGGGCCTTTTCATGCAGCAACAATTGGCGGCGGGCGCTGAGCCATTCGCTGCGCGAGACCACCTGGGGATTTTGATGGTTGTCCATGGGTACGACTCCGCTGGGGGAATGTACTCATGGTCGATTGTCGGGTGGGGGATTCGACAGAGGTGAGTGCAGGGCTGATGAACGGTGGTGAATTCATCGCGGGTCAAGCCCGCTCCCACAGACTTGTAGGAGCGGGCTTGCCCCGCGATCAGGTTTCACTTTCAGCCGGACATCCGCCCGATCAACGCCCACAAGCGCTCATCGTCGAAATCCTCCACCACCAACTGCGCACCAGCCTCCAGCAAGGCTTCAGGCCGCTGGCTGGTCGATAGCCCGACGGTAAAGATCCCCGCGCCGCTGGCCGCCTTCACCCCCGGCAGCGAATCCTCGAACGCCAGCGAATGCGCCGCCCGCGCCTGCAGGCGTTCAAGGCCGGTGAGGTAGGGCAGCGGGTCGGGCTTGGCCCGGGCCAGTTCTTCGGCCACCAGCACATGCTCGAAGCGTTGCTCCAGGCCCATGGCGGCGAGCATGTGCACGGCGTTGGCCCGTGGCGCGTTGGTGACCACGGCAATACCGATGCGCTGGCGTTCGGCATGTTCGAGCAAACGCAGCAGGCCGGCGGTGGGCTGCAAGGTTGGCGACAGGGCGCGAAAGCGCGCCTCCTTGCGCTCGGCGAACAGCTGGTGCTCGCTCACCGGGCGGTCGGGGAACAGGTAACGGCACAGGTCGGCATTGGCCCGGCCGCTGACGTGGGCATCGAACTCGGCTTCGGTGAACACCCGGCCTTCTTCGAGCAACAGCTGTTGCATGGCCAGCAGGTGGAGTTTGTCGGTATCGGTCAGGGTACCGTCGAGGTCGAACAACAGGGCATCAAGCATGGTCGGCTTCCGCTGCGGTGGCCGGCCATGATAACCGGATCAGCGGGGCTGGTCAGATGCGTAGGAAAAGAGTACAAATGTACTCCATGAATAAACTATCGCCCAAACGCCGCGCTATTCTCGATTTCATTCGCCAGCGCATCGCCGATCAGGCCCAGCCGCCAAGCCTGGCCGACATCGCCACGGCCTTCGGTTTTGCCTCGCGCAGTGTCGCGCGCAAGCACATCCAGGCGCTGACCGAGGCCGGTTTCATCGAGGTCACCCCCAACCAGGCCCGTGGCATCCGCCTGGCCGGTGCCTTGCGCCGCCCCGAGGTGCTGGAGATCCCGGTGCTCGGCCAGGTCGCCGCCGGCCGGCCGATCGGCCCGGACGTGGATATCCACGAACAATTGATGCTCGATTCGCACCTGTTCAGCCGCTCGCCGGACTACCTGCTCAAGGTGCGCGGCGACTCGATGATCGACGCCGGCATCCTCGATGGCGACCTGGTCGGCATCAAGCAGCAGGCCGAGGCCCGTGACGGGCAGATCATCGTCGCGCGCCTGGACGGCGAGGTGACCATCAAGCGCTTCGAACGTGCCGGCGGGCATTACCGCCTGCTGCCGCGCAACCCGGCCTATGCCCCCATCGAGGTCGGCCCGGAGCACGACTTCGTCATCGAAGGGGTGTTCTGCGGCCTGGTGAGGCGCGGCTGATGGGCGCGGTGGTCAGCCTCGACGGCCTGCTCGACCAGCAACGGCTCTGGAAGGGCCGCCCGCAGGCCTTGCCCCAGGGCCTGCAGCCCAGCGGTCATGCCGCCCTGGATGCGGCACTGCCCGGTGGCGGCTGGCCGCCCGGGGCGCTGACCGAGCTGCTGCTGGCGGCCGAAGGCTGTGGCGAGCTGCAATTGTTGTGGCCGAGCCTGGCGCGCCTGACCCAGGCCGGCGAGCGGGTGGTGCTGATTGCGCCGCCGTTCATTCCCTACCCGCCGGCCTGGCAGGCGGCCGGGGTCGACCTGCAGTGGCTGGCAGTGGTCCAGGCCACTGCCGGCGAAGTACTCTGGGCCGCCGAGCAGTGTTTGCGCTCGGGCAGTTGCGGCGCCGTGCTGTGCTGGCCGCACAAGGCCGATGATCGCGCCTTGCGCCGCTTGCAGGTTGCCGCCGAAAGCGGCCAGACCCTGGCCTTTGCCTGTCGCCCGCAACAGGCTGCGCTCAACCCGTCACCGGCGGCGCTGCGCATTGCCGTCGATGCCCAGCCGGCCCAGTGGCGGGTGCTCAAGTGCCGCGGCGGCCTGGCTCCGGCCACGCCCATTGCCTGCCCCGGGCGAGGCTGATGGATCATGCTCTGGGCCTGTATCCTGCTGCCGCAGCTGGCACTCGACGCCGTGCTGCGCGCCCGCGACGACGCCGACACGCCATTGGTGTTGCTTAGCGGCCCGGCCCAGCGCCGGGTCTTGCAGGCGGTCAACCCGCCAGCCGCTGCCCTGGGCCTGCGCGCCGGGCAGGCGCTGACCACCGCCCAGGCCCTGGCCGGCAGTTTTACCTGCGTCGAGCACGACCCGGCAGCTATCGAGCAATTGCAGCAGTTTCTGGCCGCCTGGGCCTATCGCTTCAGCTCCCAGGTCAGCCTGCATTACCCACGGGTGCTGTTGCTTGAAGTCGAGTCCAGCCTCGGCCTGTTCGGGCCCTGGCCGGCCTTTGAAGCGCGGCTGCGCGCAGAGCTCAAGGCGCTGGGTTTTCGTCACCGCATCGTCCTGGCCAGCAACCCGGTGGCGGCGCGCATGCTCGCCAATGCCCACGACGGCCTGGCCCTTGAGTGCCCGCAGCAAACCCGCGCGGCGCTGGAGCAGATGCCCATCGACCGCGTCGGCCTGCCCGCCGAGGCCGCCAACGCCTTGGCGCGCATGGGCCTGCGCCAGCTCGGCCAGGTCCTGGCCTTGCCCCGTGATGCCCTGGCCCGGCGCTTTGCCGCAGCGGTGCAACTGCACCTGGACCGCCTGCTCGGGCGCCGGCCCATGGCCCTGGAATTCTATTTGCCACCGGACCGCTTCGATGCGCGCCTGGAGCTGAACTTCGATGTCGAATCCCATCAAGCCCTGCTGTTCCCCCTGCGCCGGCTGATCAACGACCTTGCCGCCTTCCTCGCCGGGCGCGACAGCGGCGTGCAGCGCTTTGCCCTGCACCTGGAGCACGGCGAAGGGCCCGACACCTGCGTGCCGGTCGGCCTGCTGGCGGCCGAGCGTGATCCGTCGCTGCTGTTCGAGCTGGCCCGTGGCCGCCTTGAGCAACTGCAAATTGCCGCGCCGGTGCGCAACCTGCGCCTGCTGGCCGAAGACCTGCCGGCCTTCGTGCCGCAGCGCGCCGAACTGTTCGACCCGCGCCCGCAACAGAACCAGCCCTGGGGAGCAACTGCGCGAACGCCTGCGCGCGCGGCTGGGCGACGAAGCGGTACGGGGGCTTGCGGCCCAGGCCGATCACCGCCCCGAGTGCGCCTGGCAGGCGGGCGACGGGCCGCGCCAGGCGCTGGCGCTACCAGGTGCGCCACGCCCGGGCTGGCTGTTGGCCGAGCCCCAGGCCTTGCCCGGCGTCGGCGTGCAGTTGCTGACCGGCGCCGAGCGCATCGAGTCCGGCTGGTGGGACGGCGGCGATGTGCGCCGCGATTACTACCGGGTGCGTACCGCCAGCGGTCTGTACGGCTGGGCCTACCGCACCCTCGGTGAAGACGGCCGCTTGTGGCTACAGGGCTGGTTCGCATGAACACCCCGGGCTACGCCGAGCTGCACTGCCTGTCCAACTTCAGCTTCCAGCGCGGCGCTTCCAGTGCCCAGGAGCTGTTCCAGCGTGCCCGCCAGCAGGGCTACCAGGCCCTGGCGATCACCGACGAGTGCACCCTGGCCGGTATCGTCCGCGCCTGGCAGGCAGCCAGGGCGGCGGGCCTGGCGCTGATCGTCGGCAGCGAAGTGCGCCTGCACGACGGCCCCAAGCTGGTGCTCCTGGCCGAGAACCTCGGCGGTTACCAGCACTTGTGCAAACTCATCACCCTGGGCCGGCGACGGGCGAAGAAGGGCGAGTACCAACTGCTGCGCGAAGACTTCGCCACGCCCCTGGACGGCCTGCTGGCGCTGTGGGTGCCGGACGGCAGTGAGGCTGACCAGGCCAGCGGCCACTGGTTGCGCGAGGTGTTCGCCGAGCGGCTGTGGCTGGCGGTCGAGCTGCACCGTGGCGCCGATGACCCGCGGCGCCTGCAACAGTTGCTGGCCCTGGCCGAGCGCCTCGATATTCCGGCCGTGGCCAGCGGTGATGTGCACATGCATGCCCGTGGTCGTCGTGCCCTGCAGGACAGCATGACCGCCATCCGCCATCACTGCAGCGTGGCCGAGGCCGGCCAGCGCCTGTTCGCCAATGGCGAACGGCACCTGCGCCCGCTGGCGCAACTGGCCGAGCTGTACCCGCCGGCATTGCTCGAAGAAAGCCTGCGCATTGCTGCGCGTTGCCAGTTCGACCTGGGCCAGTTGCGCTATCAATACCCTCGCGAACTGGTGCCCGAAGGCCAGACGGCCAGCGCCTGGCTGCGCCATCTGTGCGAGCGCGGCCACCGTGAGCGCTGGCCCGGGGGCATTGGCGACAAGGCGCGCCAGTCCCTGGAACACGAGCTGCAGCTGATCGCCGAGCTCAACTACGAAAGCTACTTTCTTACCGTCCACGACATCGTCAACTTCGCCCGGGGCCAGGGCATTCTCTGCCAGGGGCGCGGCTCGGCGGCCAACTCGGTGGTGTGTTTCGTGCTCGGCATCACCGAGCTCGACCCGATGAAAAGCCACCTGTTGTTCGAGCGCTTTTTGTCCCGCGAGCGCGACGAGCCGCCGGACATCGACGTCGACTTCGAACACGACCGCCGCGAAGAAGTCCTGCAGTACGTGTTCCGCCGCTACGGTCGCCATCGCGCGGCGCTCACCGCCGTGGCCAGCACCTACCACGCTGCCGGTGCAGTGCGCGATATCGCCCGGGTGCTGGGCTTGCCGGTGCAGCAGATCAACGCCCTGGCCGATTGCTGCGGGCGCTGGAGCGACCGCCTGCCGCCGCCCGAGCAACTGCGCGAAGCCGGTTTCGACCCCGACAGCCCGTTGCTGCGCCGGGTGCTGGCGTTGACCGGCGAGCTGATCGGCTTTCCCCGCCACCTGTCCCAGCACCCGGGCGGTTTCGTGATTTCCGAGCAGCCGCTGGACAGCCTGGTGCCGGTGGAAAACGCCGCCATGGACGAGCGCACGGTGATCCAGTGGGACAAGGACGACCTCGACCTGGTCGGCCTGCTCAAGGTCGATATTCTTGCCCTGGGCATGCTCAGCGCCTTGCGCCGCTGTTTCGACCTGCTGTATCGCCACCGTGGCCGCCGGTTGACCCTGGCCAGCGTGCCAGCCGACTGCGCGGCGACCTACGCGATGATCGGCCGCGCCGACACCGTCGGTGTGTTCCAGATCGAGTCGCGGGCACAAATGGCCATGCTGCCGCGGCTCAAGCCGAAGAACTTCTACGACCTGGTGATCGAGGTGGCTATCGTTCGCCCCGGGCCGATCCAGGGCGACATGGTTCACCCGTTCCTGCGCCGGCGTCAGGGGCTTGAGCCGGTGAGCTATCCGTCGGATGCGCTGAAGCAGGTGTTCGAACGCACCCTCGGCGTGCCGTTGTTCCAGGAGCAGGTGATGGAACTGGCGATGGTCGCCGGCGGTTATTCGGCCGGCGAGGCCGACCAGCTGCGCCGGGCCATGGCCGCCTGGAAGCGCCACGGCGGCCTGGAGCCGCACCGCCAACGGCTGACCCAGGGCATGCTCGACAACGGCTACAGCGCAGAATTTGCCGAGCGCATCTTCGAGCAGATCAAGGGCTTTGGCAGCTATGGCTTCCCTGAGTCCCACGCCGCCAGCTTCGCCTTGCTGACCTATGCCAGTTGCTGGCTCAAGTGCCACGAGCCGGCAGTCTTTGCCTGTGCGCTGATCAACAGCTGGCCCATGGGCTTCTACAGCCCCGACCAGATCCTGCAGGACGCCCGCCGTCATCACCTCGAGATCCGCCCGGTGGATGTCTGCCACAGCGACTGGGACTGCAGCCTGGAGCCGGGGGCAGGGGACGCCCTGGCCATTCGCCTGGGCCTGCGCCAGGTGCGCGGCTTTCGCCAGCAGGACGCCTTGCGCATCGAACAGGCGCGGGCCGAGTGCGGCTGGCGCGATGTCAGTGACCTGTGCCTGCGGGCGCAGCTCGATGCCCGTGCGCGTGAGCTGCTGGCCGATGCCGGGGCCTTGCGCGGGTTGGCCAGCGACCGTTACCGGGCGCGCTGGAGCGTGGCCGCGGTGCAGGCGCAACTGCCGTTGTTCGCTGGCATCGAGGCGCCAGAGGAGGCGCCGGTGGATTTACCGCAACCGTCGCTGAGCGAGGACATGTTCGCCGACTACGCCAGTGTCGGCACCACCCTCGGCCCGCACCCGCTGACCTTGCTGCGCCGCCGCCTCAATGCCCTGGGTTGCCGTAGCTCGCAAGCGCTGGAGCAGGCCGAACACAACGATCGGGTCAGCGTGGCGGGGCTGGTGACCGGGCGCCAACGACCGGGGACCGCCAGCGGGGTGACCTTCGTCACCCTTGAAGACGAGTTCGGCAACGTCAACGTGGTGGTCTGGCGCGACCTGGCCGAGCGCCAGCGGCGGGTGCTGGTGGGCGCGCAACTGCTGCGGGTGAGCGGAAAGCTGGAGTGCGAGAGCGGGGTGCGTCACCTGATTGCCCAGCGCCTGGAGGATCTGAGCCCGCTGTTGCAGGGGCTGGATGTGCGCAGTCGGGATTTTCACTGAACAGCATCGCGGCCCTCATACCATCGACAGATGCTGCTTGCGTGTCGGCGGCGCAAAGGCCCGGTCAATCGCGCGCAAATCTTCACTGCTGAGCACCAGGTTGGCCGCCGCCGCGTTCAGGCGCACATGCTCAAGGTCCGCCGCCTTGGGAATGGCAATCACGCCGTCCTGGCGAATCACCCAGGCCAGGCTCACCTGCGCCGGCGTCGCACCATGGCGCTCGGCAATCTCGACCAGGGTCGGGTGCTTGAGCAAGCGCCCGGCCTGGGCCAGCGGGCAGTAGGCCATGGTCGGCAGGTTACGCTTGTGGCTCCAGGGCAGCAGGTCGTATTCGATGCCGCGCTGGGAGGGGTTGTAGAGCACCTGGTTGACCGCGCAATCACCGCTCAGCTGATACAGCTCGCGCAGGTCGTCGACATCGAAGTTGGACACGCCCCAACGGCCGATCTTGCCCTCGACGCGCAAGCGCTCGAAGGCTTCGACGGTTTCCGCCAGCGGGTACTGGCCGCGCCAGTGCAGCAGGTACAGGTCGATGTGTTCGGTGCCCAGGCGCTTGAGGCTGCGTTCGCAGGCCGCGGGAATACCTTTGAGGCTGGCGTTGTGCGGGTACACCTTGCTGACCAGGAACACCTGCTCGCGACGCCCGGCAATGGCCTTGCCTACAACGGTTTCCGCGCCGCCTTCGGCGTACATTTCGGCCGTATCGATGAGGTTCAGGCCCAGCTCGATACCGTGCTGCAAGGCGGCGACTTCGGCGTGCTGGCGGGCCGGGTCTTCGCCCATGTACCAGGTGCCCTGGCCAATCCTGGAAAGCTTGTGGGAGGTTGTTTGCAATCGTGTGAGGGGGGCCTTCGTGTCAGTCATCAGCAATCGAGTCCGTAGTTCTTGAAAATGGTGCGGGCAACGGCCAGAAAAGGCTCGTTTGGTGCCAGGTGGCTTCTGGCATCTTCGAGTAATTGCCGGGCGTGATCCCTGAGGTCTTGCTTGAGCGCCGGATGGGTAGCCTGGCGCATCATTTCAATGGCTTTGAGCGCTCGTTCCAGCGCCGCCTTGACGCGCTTTTCCTTGAGCTGGCGCTGTTCGACGAGGTCGCGACGCAATAAACCGTACACTTCAATGGAGACTTGCCCCTTCGGGCTGGGCACCAGGTTGGCAGCTATCTGGATTGTCCTGGGGCGGACCAGGCCCTTGGCAAGAAACTCCAGGTGCTGCTCGGGGTCGTCCACGCAAGGATTGAGCAGCAACTCAATTTCATTTTTTTGCGCGGCGTGGTCGCGCCAGCGCAGCGTTTCATTGACCACAGGGAACAGATTGGCTTTGCCGGACATGCCGGTGCTGTCATCGGCAAAGGTCTTGCCGCGTTTGCGGTTGCAATCGATACACGACGGTAGCAGGTTGTCCCAGTCGGCAGCGAGCCAGTAATAGCCGGGTTTGCTCATTTTGCCATTGATCACCACAGCGCCTTTGGGGCGAAAGTGCTCGATGTCTTCCGGGCCACCGGCGGCGTAATTGAATTCGCAGTAGGCACATTTCTTGTGGAACAGCACGCGCAGGGCCTCGACGATTTCCGGGTCTTTGTACACGCTGAACTCAAAGGGCGGAGGCGGGGTTGCAGGCGTGGCATTGACGATATGCGCGATCGCGCGCCGGGTCTCGTCCTGGCCGGCAGACTGCGCCCCATCGAGCACGGCCGGAGCGGCGCTGCGTTGTACCTTGATCATGATTCAGGCCCTTTCCCGTCGTGCGCCACAGGCTGGGCCGGTTCAAGCTGGATTTCCTCCCACAGGCTCTTGAGTTCGATGAGCGCATCATGCTCATCCTCCGCCGGCAGCTCGCGGGCACTGGCCATGCGCTCGGCCAGGAACTTGTCGGCCGCTTCAAAAACCATGTGCTCCCGAGGCGTCAGGCCCATCTTGTTGTTGCCCCGCAACTGCTCGCTGATGGTCTGCAGGCGATCCTGCTGGCCAGGGCTGCGTTGCTCCATGGCCAGCAGGCGGTAGTACTCCTCGAACAGGCGATCGATCTCCACGTCCTCGGTCGAATGCAGGCCGAAGTATTCTGACGCCAGCAGTTGATCGACGCGCATGAAGCGTGGGGAGGGCAGTTCAGTGTTCTTGGTGGTCATGGCCGTGACCGGGCCATCGAGAATGCGGGTCAGTACGGCGATTTCACTGCTGTCCAGCCCCCTGAGGGTGAGGGGTTCATGGCTGGTGGCAATGAACTGTACCCGCGGAAACACTTCGCGCAGGCGCTGCACGATACGCATTCGCCAGCGCGGATGCAGATGGGCGTCGACTTCGTCGATCAGCACAATGCCTTCCGCCGAGGACATATCCTGCCAGCCCAGGCGCATGATGCTCATGATATCCATGGCCAATGCCAGCACGGCCTGGTAGCCACTGCTGACGGCTGTCAGGGTATCTTGCCCGGAGGGGCTCTTGACGATGATCTGATGATTGCGCCGAACCAGTTGGACGCCGTCGGCGCTGGGCAGCAACGAGGTCAGAGAGCGGGCGAAGCGATTGAATTCTGCCGAACTTGCGGTGTTCAGCCAGGGGACTCCGTTGTCGAGGAAGCGTGTCGGGTCGAACAGGTTTTCCACTTTGCTTCTGGCCGCAGCTGACGGGTCGGCTGGCTGCGGTTTACCCATTAAACGAGTCGCGCCATAAGCCAGTACCATGACTTTCGGCTCCGCTGGCTTGATGCTGATTTTGTTGCCGCGCCGGGTCAGGGTCATGACGATAGGTTCCGACATGCCAGACAGCTCGACCCTGACTTCGCCGCGGGCTGCGCCTTTTTGCAGCAGGTCGGTGGCCTGCACGCCCAACCGTTCAACGCCACTCTGGCCAATCAGCGCGCACGCCAGTGCCTGGAGCAAGGTGCTCTTGCCCGTGCCGTTCTCACCGAGCAGCATGTACCAGGAGCCGATCTTGCCATCGCTGAACGAGGGTTCGAGTTGAAGGTGGTCAACCGCGCGGATATGCCTGAATTCCATGCGCTCAATGTACTGAGACATCCGATACAGTTGTTCGGGCGGCTGCGATTGCTCGATCGAGAATGACTCAAGCGCCTTGGTTCGTTGTGTCAGGTCTCTGGACGCATCGCGCAGCGCCTTGCTGTTACTCGCGCTGCTCGAGGCACCCAGCGCGGTGTTGAAATTGAGGAAATCCGTCATGCGCTTGTGGCTGCTGGGGAACTGCGCGACCACTTGTTCCGCCCAGGCCCGGACAAACTGGCGGCGCATGGCGCAGAACGGGCTCTGCGGCCTGACCATTTGCGCCAGGTATTCCAGGCTCTTTGTGTCGGGACGCTTGTTTTTCATCAGCGCTTGCAGATGTTCGAGATTGCGCAGGTCATCCGACCGGGCCTTGATCAGGTTGCTGCGGTTCAGGCCCAGCACATCGATGGTGGCCTGGCCGCGTTCGGTTGCGCTGGTGATCTTGCCGTCGCTGAGAAACAGGAATACTCCATCAAGATCATCTTCAGCGGGATCGAGCAGCAGGTTTTTTTCCTGGCGCAGGGCTTCCCCGGTGGTCCCCATTTTGGCCCGTGGCCCTTGCACCGGAAAGCGCGGCCCCTTGAGTGCATTGCATTCGGCGCAGCTGGGCAGGTAGTTGCTCCATTCGAACGTCAACCACCAATAGTGGTCATCGGAGACGCCACCGCTGAAGTCGGTGCTGCCGTAGCGCGGTCTGAACAGTTCGATTTCCGGGCGGCTGACCAACTGCTCGCAATAGGCACACTTATTGACCTGGCGTTCACTCCAGAGCAGACGAATATCCGGGTGCAAGCGTGCGGCGATGCGTTGGAAGCCAAAACGCGCCTGGGCACGTTTCGCCGCAGGCTGGCGATAGAACGCCTCGGCTTCACTGCGTAGCCGGGTAAACGCCGCGGAGGAAAACACCTCTGGCATTGGCCCGCGTTCGATCCTGATCATCGGGTTAGACTCCAGTGAAGAGGGGGTTGCGACTGCGCGTGATGTGCTGACTATAGCTGTTGCAACGCAGCTGATGGCGATAAAGCATCATTGACCTATAGTCAAAGCGTCAGCACAGGAGGCTCTGCACATGGCGCGGCAACTGGTGATATGCCTGGACGGCACCAACAACCGTTTCAGTCAGCAACCGACGCATATACTGCGCCTTGTGCGGGCACTCAATCCTGACCCGCAGCAAGTCCTGTCTTACTATGATCAGGGCGTCGGTACCTTCGGCCTCAAGGAAACCCTGTTCGAATGGCAGAAACTGCCGGCGCGGATCTTTGGCCTGGCCTTCGGCTGGGGGCTCAAGCGCAATGTTGAAGGGGCGTATCGTTTTCTTGCCGAGCAGTATCAGCCGGGCGACCAGGTGTTTGTTTTCGGCTTCTCGCGCGGCGCTTACGCGGCCAGGGTGCTCGCCGCCCTGGTGCATGGGCTGGGGTTGGCGCCGGCCCATCAGACTCATCTTTTCGATTATGCCTGGTCCATGCTGCTGGCCCGAGACCAGGACAAGACCCCTGATTTTGCTCTACAGCGCCAGTTCAAGGAGACGTTTGGCCGCGACCTGGAGATCAGCTTTCTTGGCCTGTTCGACACGGTGAAATCCCTGGGCTGGATCTATGACCCGGTCAGTATTCCCTTTACCGCCAGCAACCCAAGTGTGGCGAAGGTGCGTCATGCCGTGTCGCTTGATGAGCGTCGTTGCTTCTTTCGCCAGCACTTGTGGCGGGCCAAGCCGACAGATCCGACCGATGTCAAAGAGGTGTTTTTTCGCGGCGTGCACTGTGATGTCGGTGGCGGTTATGCGGTTGCCGAGTCGCAGTTGGCCCTGGTGGCCCTGCGCTGGATGTTCGCCCAGGCCGGTGCCGCAGGTTTGGCCCTGGACGCCCAGGCCTGCCAGGCACAATTGAACCCGTTGGCCGGCGTAGCCCCGGACCCTCTGGCGCAATCCCATGACTCGATGAACCGTGCCTGGCGAATCGCCGAATGGGTCCCGCGGCTGGTGTGGAGCAAGGGCAGGCGCAAACTGGTCATTGGCGCCATGCCGCCGTTACGCCAGCCTTACCCGCGGGTATTGCCCAACGCATTGCTGGTGCATGAATCGGTTGATGCACGAATCAAGGCAGGCGGTTATGCGTCGGCAAGCATCGTCAACGGTGTGACGCAAGTGACCTATGTCGCCGATCTGCCTTGAGTGAGTCGGCAGTTCATAGCAGGTTGCCGGCGTTGCACTCCTGCAGCACCTCCAGCAGCGCCTGCGCCGCTGCCGAAAGCTTGTGGTCGGCCAGCAGGGTCACGCCAATACGCCGTTCTATACTCGGTTCTACCAGCGGCACGCAACGCGCACCCAGCTCTTGCATCTGGCCGATGCACAGCGCCGGCACGGCACTGACGCCCAGGCCGTTGGCAACCATGCGGCCGATGGTCGACAGCTGATGACTTTCGAAGGCCACCGCCAGCTTGCCGTGTTCGGCGGCCAGGTGCTGCTCCAGCAGCAGGCGCACCGCCGAAGGGCGTTGCAGGGCAATGAAGTCTTCGCCCAGCAGTTCACGCCAGCTTACCTTTGGCTGTTGCGCCAGCGGCGAGTCGGCTGGCACCACGGCGACGAAGCGGTCCAGGTACAGCGGCGTGAAGCGCAGCGGCTCGCTGGCTTCGGGTTCGAAGCCGATGCCCAGTTCGACGCGGCGGTGGCGCACCAGTTCCAGCACTTGTTCGTTGATGACGTCGTGCACCGTGACGTTGACCCGCGGGTAGCGCTGGCGGAACACCTTCAGCGCCGCCGGCAGCAGGTTGCCGGCAAAGGCCGGCATGGCGGCGATCGACACCCGCCCAAGCTGCAGGGTAAAGCGCTGGCGCAGCAATTCTTCAGTGTTGTCCCAGTCGGCCAGCAATTGCCGGGCCAGCGGTAGCAGCACCTCGCCCTCAGGCGTCAGGCTGACGCTGCGGGTGGTGCGGCTGAGCAGGGCGCCGCCTAGGTTGTCCTCCAGGGCCTTGATGGTCAGGCTCAGGGCAGGCTGCGACAGGTGCAGGTGTTCGCCAGCCTGGGCAAAGCTCTGGTATTTGGCGACGGTGACGAAGGCGCGCAGCTGTTTGACGTTCATCGGGCTAGGCTATTCTTTTGAAAAGCTAATCAATCGATCATAAAAACAAAATTAACAAATAAGTGCTCAGGGGTGAAGATGGTTCAAACGCTCGCCGACACCCCTGTCGGATCAACAACTACAAAAGGCGGATCAGCATGGCCGGACTGGACAAGCGCGTAGCAACCTATGAACAGGCCCTTGAAGGCCTGACCGACAACATGACGGTACTGGCCGGTGGTTTCGGCCTGTGCGGCATCCCGGAAAACCTCATTGCCGAAATCAAGCGCCGTGGCGTCAAGGGCCTGACCGTGGTTTCCAACAACTGCGGCGTCGACGGCTTTGGCCTGGGCGTGCTGCTTGAAGAGCACCAGATCCGCAAGATGGTTGCCTCCTACGTGGGCGAAAACGCCGAGTTCGAGCGCCAGCTGCTCAGCGGCGAACTTGAAGTGGAACTCACCCCGCAAGGCACCCTGGCCGAGAAAATGCGCGCTGGCGGCGCCGGCATCCCGGCCTTCTTCACCGCCACCGGCTACGGCACCCCGGTCGCCGAAGGCAAAGAGGTGCGCGAATTCAACGGCCGCAAGTACATCCTTGAAGAGTCCATCACCGGCGACTTCGCCATCGTCAAGGGCTGGAAGGCCGACCACTACGGCAACGTTGTGTACCGCAACACCGCGCAGAACTTCAACCCGCTGGCCGCCACCGCCGGCAAGATCACCGTGGTCGAGGTCGAAGAGATCGTCGAGCCGGGCGTGCTGCTGCCGACCGAAATCCATACCCCGGGCATCTATGTCGACCGGGTCATCGTCGGCACCTTCGAGAAGCGTATCGAAAAACGCACCGTCAAAGCCTGACCCGACCCCAGAACAATAAAGAGATCCTGACCATGGCACTTACCCGCGAACAAATGGCCCAACGTGTAGCCCGTGAACTCAAGGATGGCTACTACGTCAACCTCGGCATTGGCATCCCGACCCTGGTGGCCAACTACGTCCCGGCCGATATGGACGTAATGCTGCAATCGGAAAACGGCCTGCTGGGCATGGGTGAATTCCCCACCGAAGCGCAGCTGGACGCCGACATGATCAACGCCGGCAAGCAGACCGTCACCGCCCGCACCGGCGCCTCGATCTTCAACTCGGCCGAATCCTTCGCCATGATCCGCGGCGGTCACGTCGACCTCACCGTGCTCGGCGCCTTTGAAGTGGACGTGCAAGGCAACATCGCCTCGTGGATGATCCCCGGCAAGCTGGTCAAGGGCATGGGCGGGGCGATGGACCTGGTGGCCGGTGCCGACAACATCATCGTCACCATGACCCACGCCTCGAAGGACGGCGAGTCCAAGCTGCTGCCGCGTTGCAGCCTGCCGCTGACCGGCGCCGGCTGCATCCGCAAAGTGCTCACCGACCTGGCATACCTTGAGATCGAGAACGGCGCCTTCATCCTGCGCGAGACTGCGCCGGGGGTGACGGTTGAAGAGATCATCGAAAAGACCGCGGGCAAGCTGATTGTGGCGGATGATGTTAAAGAAATGACCTTCTGAGTCGTACTTTCGGGCCCCATCGCGGGTCAAGCCCGCTCCTACAGGTATTTGTGGGAGCGGCGGTGCGGCGATCCGACTTGCCCCGCGATGGGGCTTTTGGCTGTTCCAGAAAAATAACGATAAAAGGAAAATCCCGTGGCCGCTGATATCCAAGACAGCCGCTCCGCCCGTTTTGCCCTGCGTTGCTCGAACTGGGCCGAACGCTGGTTCCCCGACTCCTGGGTGTTCGCCGCCCTGGCCGTGGTGCTGGTGTCGGTCGCTGCCCTCGCCATGGGCGGCAAACCCACCGATACCGCCAAGGCCTTCGGTGACGGTTTCTGGAGCCTGATCCCGTTCACCATGCAGATGGCTTTCGTGGTCATCGGCGGTTACGTGGTGGCCAGCTCGCCACCTGCGGTCAAGTTGATCGACCGCCTGGCGCGCCTCCCCAACAACGGTCGTTCGGCGGTGTGCTGGGTGGCGTTGATCTCGATGGTCGCCTCGTTGCTCAACTGGGGCCTGTCGCTGGTGTTCGGCGGTTTGCTGGTGCGCGCCCTGGCCCGGCGCACCGACCTTAAAATGGACTACCGCGCCGCCGGTGCCGCCGCCTACCTGGGCCTGGGTGCGGTGTGGGCCCTGGGCCTGTCGTCTTCGGCCGCGCAACTGCAGGCCAACCCGGCCAGCCTGCCGCCGTCGATCCTGGCGATCACCGGGGTGATCCCGTTCACCGAGACCATCTTCCTCTGGCAGTCGGGGGTGATGCTCGCCGCGCTGGTGGTGGTTTCGCTGGTCGTGGCCTATGCCACTGCGCCGGGCCCCAACAGCGCCCGCAGCGCCGAAGCCTGCGGCGTCGACCCAAGCTTCTCGGCACCGCCAACACCGCAGCGCACCCGCCCGGGCGAGTGGCTGGAGTACAGCCCGATCCTGATCCTGCTGCTGGTGGCGCTGGCCGCTGGCTGGCTGTACAACGAGTTTTCGACCAAACCTGCGATCACCGCGATTTCCGGGCTGAACACCTACAACCTGCTGTTCATCATGGCCGGTGCCTTGCTGCACTGGCGCCCGCGCAGCTTCCTCGATGCCGTGGCCCGTGCGGTACCGACCACCACCGGGGTGCTGATCCAGTTCCCGCTGTACGGCTCGATCGCGGCGATCCTGACCCAGGTCCAGGGCGCCGATGCGCAGAGCCTGGCGCACCACATCTCGACCTTCTTCGTACAGATCGCCACCCACGACACCTATGCCTTGCTGATGGGCGTGTACTCGGCGGTGCTGGGCTTCTTCATCCCCTCGGGCGGCGGCAAGTGGATCATCGAAGCACCGTACGTGATGCTGGTGGCCAACGACCTGCAGTACCACCTGGGCTGGGCGGTGCAAATCTACAACGCCGCCGAGGCGCTGCCGAACCTGATCAACCCTTTCTATATGCTGCCGCTGCTGGGCGTGCTGGGCCTGAAGGCGCGCGACCTGATCGGCTTCTCGTTCGTGCAGTTGCTGGTGCACGTGCCGCTGGTGCTGTTCCTGCTGTGGATCCTCGGCACCACCTTGCAGTACACGCCGCCGGTGATGCCGACCCCGGCGGGCTGATTGAAACACTGCAAGGCCCGCTCCCACAGTCTGTGTCCAAACACAGATCAGCCAGGAATCATCGCAAAGCCGACGCCGAAGCGGTTCCAGGCGTTGATGGTGGCAATGGCCAGGGTCAGGTTGACCACTTCGGCTTCGCTGAAGTGTTCGAGCAGCGCGCGGTACTGGTGCTCCGGGGCGCGCTGGTCGGGCAGGCGGGTCAGGCTTTCGACCCAGGCCAGCGCCGCCCGCTCGCGCGGGCTGAAGAATTCGGTTTCGTCCCAGACGCTCAGGGTCTGCAGGCGCGCTTCGCTTTCGCCGCTTTTGCGTGCATCGTTGGCGTGCAGGTTGACGCAGTAGGCGCAGCCATTGATTTGCGAAGCACGCAGGCGCACCAGCTCCAGCAGCGAATTCTCAAGCCCCGATTTACCCAGGGCCATTTCCAGGCCGACCATGGCTTTGTAGGCTTCAGGCGAGTGTTTGGCCCATTCGATACGATTGCTCATTGCTGCTCTCCGCTAAGGTCCGCCACAGGCGGCGATGGCGCTACCTTAGCGCCAGGTACGGCGTACTCGAATAGCCAATTTTGCCCTTTGTCAGGAGGCCAATCAGTCAAGGGCCTGGAGCACGTCGCGCAGGCGGTCCAGGGCCGGGTCGATGTCCAGCCGTTCGATGGCGCCAAAGCCCAGCAGCAGGCCCTGGCGCACCGGCACGCGGGCATGGAAGGGCGCCAGTGAATACAGGCCGACCTCGACCTTGCGCGCCATGCTGATCAGAAACTCGACATCCAGCTCGCCCCGGGCCAGGGCGCTCAGGTGATAACCGGCAGTGGCCGGCACTACCTCGAACCAGGGCGCCAGGTCACCCTGCAGGCGGGCCAGGATGCATTCGCGGCGCGCGGCATAGACCTCGTGCACGCGGCGGATGTGCTTTTGCAGCGAGCCTTCGCTGATGAACTGCGCCAGCGCCCACTGGTTGAGGGTCGGGGTGTGCCAGTCGGTCAGTTGCTTGGCGATGCAGATCGCCTCGCGCAGCGCTTCGGGGACGATGCAGTAACCCAGGCGCAGCTCCGGCAGAAGTGTTTTGGAGAAGGTCCCGACATAGGCCACCAGGCCGTGGCGGTCGAGGCTTTGCAACGAGTCGGTGGGCCGCCCTTCATAGCGAAACTCGCTGTCGTAGTCGTCCTCGATGAGGATCGCTCCCAGCGCGGCGGCACGTTCGAGCAAGGCCTGGCGGCGCGCCGGGCTCATCGGCATGCCCAGCGGGAACTGGTGCGAGGGGGTGACGTAGATCAGCCGCGTACCCTCGGCGATCTGCTCGACGCACATGCCCTCGGCGTCGACCGGCACGCATTGCAGCTCGGCGCCCTGGGCCAGGAACAACTGGCGCGCCGGGGTGTAGCCGGGGTCTTCCATGGCCACCTGGCAACCGGGTTCGACCAGCACCCGGGTGATCAGGTCCAGGGCTTGCTGGGCGCCGTTGCAGACCACCACGTCCTGGCTGCTGCAACGCACGCCGCGGGCGAAGGCGATATGCCGGGCGATCGCCTCGCGCAACTCCGGCAGGCCCTGGTGGGCGCTGTAGCGGGCGCTGCTGTGGCGGATCTGGCGCAGGGCGTATTGGCTGCAGCGGCGCCAGTCATCGAAGGGGAATTGCACCTTGCTCGAGGCGCCGCCGATAAAGTCGTAGCGCAACATCGGCAGTTTGAGGTCAGCCAGCGGGTTGGCCCGGGCCTGCCATTTGGCCAGGGTGGCGGCGCTGGCCAGGGGGATGCTGGTACTGGGTGGTGGGTTGCGGGTGGCGGCAGGGGTGATAAAGCTGCCTTTGCCGACCTGGCCGCTGAGCAGGTTGTCGTAGGTCAGGCGCGAATAGGCTTCGGCCACGGTCTTGCGCGACACCCCCAGTTGCTCGGCCAGCAGGCGGCTGGGGGGCAGTTGCGTGCCGGCCGCCAGGCGGCCGCTGTCAATGCCGTCGCGCAACTGCTGGTAAAGCTGCTCGGCCAGGCCCTTGCGGCCCTGCAGGCTGATGTGGAGTTCCATGGTGAGGGGCGTATCCGCAGGCGTTTGTCTGGCGTTCAGGTTACCTGATTCGCTGCCGTTGATCCCCTGGTGCAACGCCTATGCCCGCAGCGCGCCACACTCAACGGGTCGAGGTTCGCCGGCACTGCGGCGAACCGCTTGCGTGCACAGGAGAATCACCATGAGCCTGCGTTATCTGCCGGGTTTGAGCCTGTTGCTGGCGGCGACGGCCCAGGCCGCCACACCGGTGCCGGTCTATCACTATGGCATGCCCGTGGATGTCGCCCGGGTGCTGCAGCTGAGCGAACCGGCCAGCGACACCTGCGAGGTGGTGCTGGCCAGCATGGTCTATGTCGACTCCGCGGGCCGGCAACACAGCCTGCAGTACCTGAAACTGGCCCGGGTCTGCACCGACCGCGGTTAGTCCCAGGCTGGCGCCAGGCTCTCGGGGCTGGTCAGGCGCAGGCCGCTGTCGAGGGCGGCGATCCTGCCCATGTCGTCAGCGCTGAGCTTGAGTTCGCGGGCCTTGAGGTTGCCGGCCAGGTTCTCGCGCCGGGTCGAGGACGGGATCACCGCATAACCCAGCTGCAGGGCCCAGGCCAGGGTCACCTGCGCCGGGGTGGCGCCGTGCTGCGCGGCGATCTGCTTGATCACCGGGTCGTGCAGGACCTTGCCGTAGCCCAGGGTCATGTACGAGGTCACGGCAATCCCCTGGCTGTGCATGAAGTCCACCAGCCTGCGGTTCTGCAGGTACGGGTGCAGCTCGATCTGGTTGGTGGCGATGGCGTCCTTGCTGACCACCTCAATGGCTTGGCGCAGCAGGTCGATGGTGAAGTTGGACACGCCGATCTGCCGGGTCAGGCCCTGCTTTTGCGCTTCGGCCAGGGCGCCCATGAACTCGCTGACCGGCACTGCGCCCTGGGGCGATGGCCAGTGGATCAGGGTCAGGTCGAGGTAGTCGCTGCGCAGCTTGTGCAGGCTGTCCTTGAGGCTGGGGATCAGCTTGTCGGCGGCCAGGTTCTCGGTCCAGATCTTGCTGGTGATGAACAGCTCGTCACGGTCGATGCCGCTGGCGGCCACGGCCTGGCCGACCTCGGCTTCGTTGCCGTAGATCTGCGCGGTGTCGATGGCGCGGTAACCGAGTTCGAGGGCGGTGGCCACCGAATCGATCACTACCTGATCCTTGAGGCGGAAGGTGCCAAGGCCAAGGGCGGGAATAGTCATGAGCGGGTTCCTCCGGTGCGAGCGTTGATAACAAGACGTGCAGTATTGCGACTGTGCCCGCGCAGAAAAATGCCCGTTGCCGCACAAGCTTTTTGCTTGCAGCGCACGAATGCTCCGGCAGTGGTAGCCTTGCAGGGTCAGTCGCAACGGATTCGGCCATGGCCCAGCACAAGCTCAGCATTCGTCAACGCAACGTTGACAACATCCTTCTGGCAGCGGAAAAGGTCTTTGCCGAAAAAGGCTTCGCCGGCACCGCCATGGCCGACATCGCCGAGGCCGCGCAGCTTCCACGCAGCAACGTGCACTATTACTTCAGCACCAAGGCCGAGCTGTACCAGGCGGTGCTGTTCGGCCTGCTCGATGTGTGGAAGCAGGATGCCCTGTGTTTTGAACTGTATGACGATCCGCGCATCGTGCTGAGCAGCTACATCCGAGCCAAGATGAACCATTCGCGCACCCGGCCCCATGGCTCCAAAGTCTGGGCCAACGAGATCATCCATGGTGCGCCGAACCTCGGCGCGGCGCTGGACGACCCGCTGTACGACTGGGCGAAAATGAAAGAAGCGAAGATCCGCCAGTGGATCGAGGACGGGCGGATCCTGGCGGTGGAGCCCTCGGGCCTGCTGTACATGATCTGGGCCTCGACCCAGCACTACGCCGACTTCAGCCACCAGGTCGGGCTGCTCAACGATCACCAACCGCTGTCGGAGCTGCAGTTCGAACGGGCGGTACAGACGGTGACCAGTGTGATCCTCAGGGGGATCGGGCTTGAGCCCTGATCAAAAGCATCGCTGGCAAGCCAGCGGTCAAAAGCTGAACTCGATCTCCTCGTACAAGCTTCCCGGCTCCAAGCCATCGGTGCTGTGCAACTCGCTCTCCTTGCCCAGCGCCTCCAGCAACGGCCGCCTTGGCACTTCGGTGCCGGCCTCGGGGTTGCCGTGCTTGCCGGGCATGGTCGACAGCACGCTGGTCAAGCGTTGTGGCATGCCAGCCTTGCCGCGTTTGTTGAAGCCGCCCCAGAGGCTTTTGGGCGTGGCATTGAGGCTGCCGTGGTGGCCGACCTTGTACAGGTCGACGTCTGCCAGCAACGCGCGAATGTCCGGCTGGCTCAGTGCGTAACTCCAGTTCTCGATCTGCGCATCGCCCGGGAACAGCAGCTTCTTGCCCGCCACCTCGAACAGCAGGATCAGGCTGGTGTTGTTCATTTGCTTGTCCAGCGCAGTGACGATCTGCAGCAACTGCTCGCCACGGGCTTCGCGCACCCGCCGGGCGATCCAGCGGGTGCTCATCGGCAGCTTGCTGCCACGGGTCGCCGGGTAGTCGGCAAAGGGCCCGGGGTCGTCGTCCGGCGCAGTGACCTGGGCATCGACCAGTTGCCGGTGCAGGTGCCAGAACTCGGCCGGGTCACGGCTGCGCTGCTTGCGGATCGAGGCGCTCTGCTCGACCGTGGGCGGGCCGAGAACATGGGTACGCACACCGGGCAACAGTTCGGCCAGGGCATCTTCGCTGCCAAAAAAGGCATAGGCGTTGCGCTTGCCCATGCTCGCCAGGTTGTTCACCGCGCTGGCGTTGGAGATGTTGTCTTCGCCGATAAACCCCAGGCGCCTGGCCAGCTCTGCGGACAACCCATGCTTGCCCTGGTCGAGCAGCTTGACCACGGCGCTGGCCAGGGCATTCATGCTCTTGAGGGTCTGGGCCATGCTGCGCGCGCCGCGCAGGCCCGGTTGCTCGGGGGCAATGGCGTCTTCGGCCAGCTCCAGCTGTTCGGTCCAGGGTTGCAGCACCAGCTCAGGTGCCAGGCTGCGAATAACATCGCCACTGGCCGTGCCGGCGCGATTGCTGGCAAAGCCGCTGATATGGTCGGCGTGCCGGTGGGTGGCGACCACCGCATCGAGCTTGCCCGCACACTTGGCCTTGATGTCTTCGGCGATTGCCAGCAGGCGCTGGCCCTGGGCAACGCCCTTGGGCATGCCCATGGAGCCGAAGTCGATCAGCACATGGCGGCGTACGTCACCGGGGTAGTTGAAACGCAGCAAAAAGCAGTCGCCAAAACCGACCTGGTAGGCATAGAGGGTCAGGCTGGTCGGGTTCATGCTTGCTCCTCGCGCAACGGGCCGACCTGCCAGGCGCGCTGGCGGTGCAGTTGCGCCAACGGGTTGCGCAGGTCCAGCTCGCTGGTATCGAGACCTGCCAGGTAGCTCAAGCGCCGCAATTGCCACTGGCCGTCGTTGAGCGGGCGCTGGACGTGATACTTGATGCGCCCGTACTGGTCGAAAATCAGCGTGCCGGCGCCATAGACGGTGAGCGCGTCGGTGGTCTTGATCCAGGCCGGGCGCGGGCTGATGTTGCACACGCTCTTGAGCTCGGCGCCAAAGATGTTGGCCTTCATGATGTATTCGCACACGCTCTCGCGCAGCAGCAGGCCGTCGGTGCCCAGGCGGATGCTCGGGCGCACCGACACCACTTCGGTGTAGGCGCGCTCGTCGATGCCCAGCACCGCACGGTTCTCCCAGAGAAAACGGAACACCTCTTCGTCGTCGCGCAGCATCGAGTCGAAGTGGCTGTTGCGGTATTGCACCTGGCCGTTGTCGGCAAAGCCGTGCCAGCAGCCGTCGCTGTCGGTGCGCGCTGGCGGCGGATTGATGCCGAAGGCTTCGAAGGTGGTGCGGATGATCAACCGGTAGTCGTAGCGCGAATCGTCCGGGGCCACTTGGGCATCGACGGTGAGCAGGGCGGCCAGGTAGTCGCCGAACTCCAGGTCCAGCGGCGGGCAGTAGTCCAGGGCGCGGATGGCGATGGTCAGCAACTGGTCGGCGGCCTTGGCGCCTTCTTCAACCACTTCGCGCAGGTTGTACAGGTTGTCGCCAAAATTGCCCAGCTCGCCCAGGCGCGCCACCCACAGCGCGAGCATGCTCCGAAGCATGGCGGCGGCGAAAACTTCGCCACGGTTGTGGGCTTCGGCGAACTGCTCGTCGCTCAGGTAATCCGCCGACGGCGGCAGCATCACCGAGCGGCGCAGGGCATTGGCGCGCAGGCCTTCGAGTTGCTGGCCGAACTCTTCGCCGATACCGAACAGCAGCGACTCGGCAAGGTTTTGCGGGCTCAGCTGGTCGCCGTTGAGCAGCCGGCGATCGCCCTGTACGGTGAGCTCGATACGCCCGCCATTGGTCAGGGCGTACTCGATGATTTCGCGCAGGGAAAACACCGACAGCAGCGCCACCACGTCGGCAAAGCCTTCGTGGAAGGCTGCCTGATCGGGCCCCGAGGCATTCATGAAGCCGCCGCGCAGGCCGTCGAGAATCGCGTGGGTGGCCTCGTGGGCGACGATGTCGTGGGACAGGCAGGTGAACACGTGCTGGCCGTCGAGGCCCTTGAAATAGCCGAACATCAAGGCGCGGTCGGCCCGCGAGTAGAAGGCATTGGCCTCGACGAAAGCATGCGGCACCACATGCAACTGGTGGCCCTCGAAGCCCCAGCCGACCCTGCGCCCCAGGGCCATCTCGAAGCGCGCCAGGGTGCGCATGACCACCGCGTAGACGTGCTGGCAGTGGAACGCCGGGTTGCCCAGCAGCGCCTCGCCGGGCGAGTCGAAGGGGTCGATCATCGCGCCGCTGGTGGCGTCCTGCTGGTAGGAGTGGGCGTGGTACAGCTGGTTGCGCGAGGCGTCGAAGTCGACCACCTTCAGGCGGTAGCCGGTGGGGCCCAGGCCGAGGGTTTCCAGCGGCACGCTGACCCGGGCGAACAGCAACTGGCCGCGGGCATCACGCACCGCCGGGTCCTGGGCGAGGATGGTGAAGGTCTGGCTATTGGCTTTGACGACCATGGGCAGCACTCCTGTGCACCAGGCTTACATCATTGGAAATACTCTCAGGGTAGCTTCAATGGCTCGTATTCCAAGGGCGTTTCGTTGCCCTTGCGGTCGATCCGGTAGTGCTTGCCGTCGCGTTGTACGATGGCCTGGCCGTCGCGAAAAAAACCGGGTCTGTCATAGATATAGGGCAGGACCACCTTGCCCTTAAGGTCGATAAAGCCCCATTTACCTTCTTTTGCCGCGCTCAGCAGATTGTCGTTGATCAGCCGTCCGCCCCAGGTATTGTAGGCGAAGCCGTCGTATTCGAAAGGCAGCACCACTTTGCCGGATGTGTTCATCAGGCCGCTTTTTTTGCTGGCGCTGTCGTTCAGCAGCACATAGCCCTTCTCGGTAATGGGCCGCGAGCTGAAGCGCAGGGGGATCACCTGCTCGCCCTTGCGGTTGATCATGCCGAACAGGTTGCCTTTGGCGACTACCGCCAGGCCATCCTTGGCGTCGTCGAAACCCTCTACCCAGTCATACTCGAACGGCACCACGGTGCGGCCCCGGGTATCGATGTAGCCACACTCGGAATACGTCAGGCAGACGCCTGCCAGGCCATCGCTGAACGGCCCGGGGCGCTTGTAGAGGGTCGGGATGAGCAACTGCCCCTTGCGGTCCATGTAGCCCCATTTGTTGTTGATGCGAACGGCTGCCATGCCTTCGTGGTAAACCGGTTGCAGCTCGATGGACGGCGCAACGATGACCTTGCCGCTGGGGTCTTTAAGGCCATACAGGTCATTTTCCTTGAAACTGACCGGGTCGGCGGGGGTGGCGCTGCAGGCCGCCAGGGCAGCGCCCAGGCACAGTAACGGGAAGGAGCGAAAGAGGGCCTTCAATTCAGTGCATTCCTTGGCAAGGCGAGGTAAGGGCAAGGCGCGCACCTTAGCCGATCGCGCCGCACTTGCCCAGCCATTCAACCGCGGGCGAAAGCCTCAAGGCCGGCGCCTTCGAGGCGGTAGCGCACCCATTCATCCTGGGGCAGGGCGCCCAGGGATTTATAGAACTGGATGGCCGGCTCGTTCCAGTCGAGCACGCTCCACTCCAGGCGCCCGCAGCCGTTGGCCAGGGCTTCGACGGCGATATGACGCAGCAACTGCTTGCCGGCACCGCCACCGCGTTGCTCGGGGGTGATGTACAGGTCTTCGAGGCAAATGCCGTTGCGCCCCAGCCAGGTCGAGTAGCTGTAGAAGTACACCGCATAGCCAATGGCCTGGCCGTCGCGCTCGCAAATCAGGCTCAGGGCCTTGGCGCCGTCGTCGAACAAGGTGCGTTCGATGTCGGCCCGGGAGGCGATTACTTCGTGGACGGCGCGCTCGTAGTCGGCAAGCTCGGTGATGAAGGCGAGGATCTGGGCGGCGTCTTCGCGCCGCGCGGGGCGGATGGTCAGGCTCATGGCAGGCTTCCGGCGGGTGAGGTAATCGCCCATGTTAGCCGGAACCGGCCTTGAGCGTCATCGCTTCGCTGCGCAGCCATTTGAGCACCAGGGCAAAGGCCAGGCTGGCCAGCGCAGTCATGCCGGCCAGGGGCCCGGCGCTGCCATCGGAGAGCTGGCCGATGACCAGGCTGCACAGTGCAGTGAAGGCCATCTGGATGAAAAAGAACAACCCCGAGGCGCTGCCGGCGATGGCCGCATAAGGCTGCAGCACCGCCCACTGGCAGGCCGGAATGGCCAGGCCCACCGAGAGCATGATCAGCAGCATCGGCAGGACGATCGCCAGCAGCGCGTCGGGCCACAGCCGGGTGGCGAGCATCAGCAGCAGCGCGCCAGCCAGGTTGAGCACCAGGGCCTGGCCGAGCAAGGCATCGACGCTGTAGCGGCCACTGCGCCGGCGAAACAGCTGCGAGCCTACCAGGTAGCCACCGACGGTGACGGCGAACACCGCGGCGTACTGCGCCGAACTCAGGCCCAGGCGGCGTTGCAGCAGGGTCGAGGACTCGGCGATGAACGGGAAGTAGGTGCAGTAAACGCAGGCAATCGCCAGTGAATAGCGCATGAAGTAGCCGTCACCGAGCAGGCGCAGGTAGACCTTCAGCACCGGTTGCTGACGCTGCCCGTCCACTTGCGGCGGGCGGGTTTCCGGCAGGCGCAGGGCGATCAGCAGCAGGCTCAGGGCAGCGCTCAAGGTCAGCAGCAGGAAGATCCAGCGCCAGCCCAGGCCGGTTTCGATCAGGCTGCCCAGCACGGGCGCGATCATCGGCGACAGCGCCATACCCATCGACAGGTAGCCGAGCAACTGGCCCTGCTGCTGGCGGTCGAAGTGATCACGCACCATCACCCGGCCAATCACCGCCCCGCAGCAACCGCCCAGGGCCTGGAACAGGCGCGCGGCAATCATCACCTCGACACTGTTGGCCAGGCTGCAGGCAAGGCTTGCCAGCAGGTAGATCGTGCCGCCGAGCAGCAACAGCGGGCGGCGGCCAAAACGGTCGCACAGCGGGCCGCTGATCAGCATGCTCAGGGCGTAGCCGAGCATGTACAGGGTCAGGGTCAGGTGCAACTGGGCATCACTGGCGTGCAGGGCGATGGCGATGTCGGGCAGGGCGGGCAGGTAGATGTCCAGGGCCACCCGCGGCAGGCAGACAATCATCAGCAGCAATAGAAGCCAGGTTCGCGGGCCGGGCGAGGAGGGGGTGGGCATTGAACGGTTCCTTGTGATCGATGCGCAGACCTTAGCGGCCAATGTGGTTTAATCGTCAGCGCCATTAAGAACAAACCTGATTGGACCACTATGCGCACAGGCAAAGCCGCCATCGCCCTCGATCTCCCGCTGCCCACGGCATTGGCCCAGGGCAAGCAGCAAGGCGCCTATGCCGCCCTGCGCGATGCGATCCTCGACAAGCGCCTGGCGGCCGGCAGCCGCTTGCCCTCGACGCGCGCCCTGGCCGAGCGTTGGCAGCTGTCGCGGGGCACCCTGGAGCTGGTGTTCGAGCGTCTGCGCGATGAGGGCTATGTCAACCGGGTGGCCGGCTCCGGTACCCGGGTGTGTGCAGTGGTGCCTGACGCCTTTATCGCTGCTGGCAGTGAGCCGGCAGCGGCGCCGGCGTGCCAGCCGCTCAGCGCACCGAGCACGGCCAGCGGCGCCGGTGTGCAGGTGGGTGTGCCGTTTGTCGCGCGCCTGGCCGACCCGGCGCTGTTCCCGCTCAAGGCCTGGTCCCAGGCGCTGGCCAAGGCCCTGGCGACAGCGCCGGCAGCCTTGCTCAGCTCGCCGGATGCGGCCGGGCTGCCGGCCCTGCGCGAGCAGATCGCCGACTACCTGCGCCGCTATCGCGGCATCCGCTGCACTGCCCAGGACTTGATCGTCACCAGCGGCATTCGCCAGTGCATCGACCTGTTGGCGCGCAGTGTGATCCGCCCGGGCGACAAGGCCTGCGTCGAAGACCCCGGCTACCGCACTGCCAGGTCGCTGTTTGCGCGGGCCGGGGCGCAGGTGGTGGCGGTGCCGGTAACCGCCGAGGGCATCGACGCGCAAGCGCTTGAGCGTCACCTGGATGCCCGCCTGGCCTGCGTGACCCCGGCGCACCAGTCGCCGTTGGGCGTGACCCTGTCGGTGTCGCGGCGGCTGATGCTGCTGGACTGGGCCAAGCGTGCCGAGGCGTGGATCGTCGAAGACGACTACGACAGTGAATTCAACTACAACAACGCACCGCTGCCGGCGCTCAAGGCCCTGGATCACGGCGACCGGGTGATCTACTGCGGCAGTTTCAACAAGACCCTGTTCGCCGGCCTGCGCGTGGGTTTCATGCTGGTGCCGGCGAGCCTGCGCGCACCGTTGCTTTCGACCCTGCAGGGCACCGGCGGCGCGGTCGGGGTTACCGAGCAACTGGGCCTGGCCGAGTACCTGGCCAATGGCAGCTTCGTACGCTACCTGAGGCAGGCGCGCCAGGCCTATCAGCAGCGCCGCGACCTGCTGCTCGCCTGCCTGGCCGAGCATGCGCCGGGCTGTTATGAGGTCAGCGGCCAGCAAGCCGGTTTGCACTTTGTCCTGTGGTTGCCGGTAGGGGCGGATGAGCAGGATTTTTGCCAGCGCGCCGCCGACCAGGGCCTGCAACTGCAACCGATCGGCAGCTTCTGCCAGCAGGTGCAACTGCGGCCTGCGGTGATGATCGGCTTCACCGCCCTGAGCGATGCGCAGCTGCGTTTTGCCGGGCGCAAACTGGCGGCGCTGCTGTACGAGGTTTCTTAATCGGCGGGTAACCGGCATGCTAGGACACGCTCGATTTCCCAAGGCCACTAAAGGAACCTGCGATGACCTGGTCAGCTGCGCAATACAGCACCTTCGAGAACGAACGCACGCGCCCGGTGCGCGACCTGGTGGCGGCGCTGCCCAACCACACAGTCGCCAGCGCCGTGGACCTGGGCTGCGGCCCGGGCAACTCCACGCAAGTGCTCGCCAGCCGCTATCCCGAGGCGCAGGTGACCGGCCTGGACAGCAGCGAAGACATGATCGCCGCCGCCCGCCAGCGTTTGCCGCAGCTGGCCTTCGAAGTGGCTGATATCGCTAGCTGGAGCGTCGATGAGGGTGTCGATGTGATCCTCGCCAACGCCTCGCTGCAATGGCTGCCCGACCACGCGCTGCTGTACCCGCAGCTGGTACGTCAACTGAGGGCCGGTGGCAGCCTGGCGATCCAGACCCCGGACAACCTCGACGAACCGGCCCACCGCCAGCTTCGCGAGATCGCCAAACTGGGCAGCTGGGCCAGCAAGGTCGGTGACCTGAAACTGCCGCCACGGCACACTGCGGCCTATTACTACGATGTGCTCAGCCCCCATTGCCGGCGCGTGGACGTCTGGCGCACCACTTATTACCACCCGCTGGCAGGCGGCGCGCCGGCGGTAGTGGAGTGGTTCAAGGGCTCGGCATTGCGGCCGTATCTGGCGGCGCTGGATGCCCAGGAGCAGGCAGATTTTCTGCAGTATTACCTGCAGGCGATGGAGCAGGCGTATCCGCCTGCCGCCGATGGCACGGTGTTGCTGCCGTTCCCGCGCCTGTTTATCGTTGCTACACGCTAGGCAATGCGCTGCTGACGCCGCGCCTGCCACTGGCGCATTACGCGCAGGTAGACCAGGCCGTTGACCAGCACCACCACCGAGCCGAGCACCAGCTGGATGCCAGGCGTCAGCCCCGCCGGGTAGATGATCGGCCAAATGTAGTGCTCGATGAAACCGCCTTCATAACCGGCCAGGCCCGAGGCTTGGCGCAGGCGGTTTTCCCACTCGGTGAGCGGGCAGGTGAGGTGCAAGAACTCCACGGCCATGCCCCAGCTCATCGCCGGCAGATGCCACCACATCGCACCGCGCCATTTGAGCACCAGCAAACCGCCAAACAGCACGAAGACAATGAACAACAAGTGAAACAGCACCAGACCATCGGCGCCCAGGCGGTAAAGCATGACGATTCCTTCCTCGCGGGGATATTCCTGTAACCGTCATGATATAGGCATTCGCGGGATGGCACGATTGCCATGATCAGTCTGGCCGAGGCATGCTTGGGCCTTTCTGCCCGCGGAGCCCGCCATGGAAGCCTCGACCCTGCTGCTCTACGTTATCGCCGCCAGCGCGGTGATGATCACCCCCGGCCCGGCGATGCTGCTGGCCCTTAACAATGGCGCTTCCCACGGCATGCGCGTGGCCGGTTTCGGCATGGCCGGGGCGATGCTCTCCGACCTGGTGTTGATTGCGGCGGTGGGCTGTGGCCTGGGGGCGTTGCTGCAGGCTTCGGATCAGCTGTTCAGCGTGGTCAAGTGGGTGGGCGCGGTGTACCTGCTGTACCTGGCCTGGGTGCTCTGGCGGGCGCCGAGCGGGGCCTTGCAACGTAGTACGGTGAGCGCTGGCGCCACGGGGCGTTCGGCCTTCTTGCGGGCCTTGTTCGTCGGCTTGTCCAACCCCAAGGGCTTGCTGTTCTTCTCGGCGTTCCTGCCGCAGTTCATTCGCCCCGAGCAACCGGTGGCCGAGCAGTACCTAGTGCTGGCGATCACCAGCGCGGCGATCGACGGGCTGATGATGGCCGTCTACGCCTATGGCGGGCGGCACGCCATGCGGCGCTTTTCGGCGCGCACCATGCAGTGGATCAACCGCAGTTGCGCCGGCATGCTGGCGGCGCTGGCAGTGGGCTTGAGCCTGTACCGGCGCAGTGATCTACGCTGAAACCGCGGTACCCCACTTGAACCGAATCTACAGGAACCACCATGAATGGACTCACGGTAGTGAGCGCTCAGGCGTTGTGGCGCGAGCTGCTCAGTGGCGCAGGTATTGAACTGAAGCTGAAGCGGCGTCCGGGGCGTAATGTACAGTTTGACCATCAGGTACAGCAGGCGCTGCTGGCGTCGGTACCTTCACTGGTTGCTCACCCATCGGTGGAGGCCCTGTTGAAGGCAGATGCGCGCAGTGGTTTGGCTCAGGTCAGCGTCGAGACCTTGCTGGTGGCCGTACTGACCTCCCAGCGCGATTTCGGTGTGATGATGAAGGATATCCTGCAGACCTTGGCCCTGGCTGAGGCGCAGGGGCAGCAGCCGCTGAGCGTGTCTTTTCGCTTCAAGAATGTGAGCAATCCTATCAAGTCGACGCTGGAGGCATTTCGTCAGAGTGTTGAGCGGCTGGAAAGGGTATTGGTTTCGCGGTATGAGTTAGCTTCGGCCGTTCAGCTCTGGGAATTAAGGAATAGCTTGAAATCGTTTGTGCCGGGGGGCGGCAGCACGAAATGCGAGGGGTTTCCCCAGGTGCTGCCTATGCCGGCTACTCAGCATGCCGAATTTGATCATGTAGTGCTGCGTCTTGCGCAATTGCTGAATGATCTTAGAAGCTGGTGTGGGAGCATGGCTTCAAGCAGGGATGGTCTAATGGCCTCTCGGTTGCCCAGCTTGTCAGAAGTGGATCGTGCACGGATCTCGGCAACCCACGATCAGGTAGATGCCGGAATCGAGTTCTACCTCAGGTCGATTGTCGAGGGAGTCCGCCAGGGCAGGCTCGCCCCCCAGGATATTGTGGCGAGCGTCACACCAACACTCGACGCACTGACAACACGCGAGCAATGGGTCGATCGCACCCGCAAGGAGTTGCTTGACCTGCTCAACCTGCCGTTATGGCGCAAGCGCCACGAGCTCTATTCCGTATGGGTTGGCAGCGTTCTGCTGCAAACTGCAGCGCGGCGTACCGAAAGCCTGCAATTCCATCCCGATGCAAATGGGGTCTTGTCTTTCGCGTTTGGGGGTAGCCGGCTGGCGTCTTACCAGTGGCAGGGTGAGCAGTATGATGTCTGGGCAGAGTTGCGCTCCGACCTGGTAGGGACCAGTAAAAAACGCAAAGTCGGTATTCAACCGGACTTTCGCATCCTGCGCGTCGATTCTGCCGGCGACCGTAACAGCAACACCCGTTTTGTCCTTGAGTGCAAACATTACCTGAACGCCAGCCGCGGCAACTTTACCGTTGCCGCCGATGACTATGCGCGCAGTTGTCCGCAGGCGGATGTGTTCGTGGTCAATCACGGTCCGGCAGATCACGCCGCTCTTGTGGCGGCCAATGAAGTCCTGGCAGTCAGCCGCATTCGTTACATCGGCGAAGCGACTGCAGAAATGGAGCGTCTACAGCCGAAGCTGGCCACCCAGATCGAAAACGCACTATTCGTTGAAACGCTTGACGTTGCTGCACAAACACTAACAAAAGACACTGGCCCTCAACTTACAAGCGGCCGGGCAGGAAAAGTATGCCTGAGCTGGAGCGCCGCACTCGGAGATCTGGATGTCGCCCTGAACATGCCGCAGGCGTCGCTCAATGAACAGCCAAGCGTGAGTTACGCAAACAGGGGCGATCTGGAAAGGTCGCCTTACGCCCGTCTTGTCCAGGATGTAATGACGGGCCCGGGAATGGAGGTCATCGATATCTCTTATTGGTACTACAGGCGCTACGATATCGTGGTAACCAACTATTCCAAGGTTGGCGAGCTCACCGCCGAACATGTCTGCTGCACAGTCACACTGGGCACGAATGTACACACGTTTTATCCCAAGCCTGTTCAGCTCGAAGCCAACCGGTGGCAGGTTGGCCGAATTGAGCTGATCAACGGCAAGCCTACGTTGTTTGAGTTCGAGCCCGAGTAGCCTTGTGAGCAAGGCGACCTTGGCGCTTTGCAGCGCCAAGGTCGTAACCTTATGCCTCAGGACGCTTCGCGATAGGGGTTGCGCGGGTCATGCAGCCAGTCGAGGAACGGCTTGCCAGTGTCCTGCGGGACCATCTCGATGCAGTCCTGTACCGGGCAGGTGATCTGGCACAGGTTGCAGCCCACGCATTCGGCGTCGATCACCTCGTAGCGGTGGCTGCCGTCGGTCTGCTTGAGGTTGGCGATGGCCTGGTGCGAGGTGTCTTCGCAGGCGATGTGGCAGCGCCCGCAACCGATGCATGCCGCCTGGTCGATCCTGGCCACCACCTGGTAGTTGATGTCCAGGTACTTCCAGTCGGTGGTGTGGCCCACGGCGCGGCCCTGGAACTCCTTGAGGCTGCGGTAGCCCTGGCTGTCCATCCAGCGCGAGAGGCCATCCTTCATCTCGTCGACGATGCGAAAGCCATGCAGCATCGCCGCCGTGCACACCTGCACCGCGCCGCAGCCGAGGGCGACGAACTCGGCGGCGTCACGCCAGCTGCCGATGCCGCCAATACCGCAGATCGGCAGGCCGTGGGTGGCCGGGTCGCGGGCGATTTCGGCAACCATGTTCAGGGCGATCGGCTTGACCGCCGAGCCGCAATAGCCGCCATGGGTGCTCATGTCGCCGACAATGGGGTGGGCAACCATGCGTTCGAGGTCGACGCGGGTGATCGAGTTGATGGTATTGATCAGCGACACCGCGTCGGCGCCACCACGATGGGCGGCGCGGGCCGACTGGCGGATGTCGGTGATGTTCGGTGTCAGCTTGACGATCACCGGCAGCGAGCAGTACGTCTTGCACCAGCGGGTGACCTGTTCGACGTACTCCGGCACCTGGCCGACCGCCGCGCCCATGCCGCGTTCGGGCATGCCGTGGGGGCAGCCGAAGTTGAGCTCGATGCCGTCGGCGCCAGTGGCTTCGACCAGCGGCAAAATGGCTTTCCAGGATTCTTCGACGCAGGGCACCATCAGCGAGACGATCAGTGCGCGGTCTGGCCAGTCCTTCTTCACCTGGGTGATTTCGCGCAGGTTGATTTCCAGCGAACGGTCGGTGATCAGCTCGATGTTGTTGATGCCCATGACCTCGCGGTTGGCCCCGTAATGCGCCGAGTAACGCGACGAGACGTTGACTGCGGCGGGGTCTTCGCCCAGGGTTTTCCAGACCACGCCACCCCAGCCGGCCTGGTAGGCACGGACCACGTTGTAAGCCTTGTCGGTGGGCGGTGCGGAGGCCAGCCAGAACGGGTTGGGCGCCTTGATGCCAGCGAATTCGATCGACAGGTCAGCCATTATGCAGCCTCCACATTGAGCATCAGGTGCGCATGCATGGCCTCGGCGGCCAGCTTGCCGTGCTGCACGGCCTGGACGGTAAGGTCCTGGCCGAGCTGGGTGCAGTCGCCGCCGGCGTATACGCCGGGCAGGCTGGTGCGCAGTTGCTCGTCGACGCGAATGCGCTCGCCGTCGCGGGCCAGCTGCTGGCCGCTGCTGTCGCTCAAGGCGCTGGCATCGAAGGCCTGGCCGATGGCTTTGAAGATCGCGTCGGCAGCCAGTTCGAAGGTCTCGCCGGTTGGCTGCAGGCGGCCATCGCTTAACTGCGTGCGGGCAAAGCGCATGCCGCGCACCCGGCCCTGATCGTCGAGCAGCACTTGTTCGGGCTGGGCCCAGGTCAGCAGGCGTACCTGGTTGTCCTTGGCGATGTGTTGCTCGTGCGCGGTGGCGCCCATGTCCTCGACGCCACGGCGATACACCAGGTTGACGTCGCGGGCACCGAGGCGGGCCATTTGCACGGCCATGTCGATGGCGGTATTGCCGGCGCCGAGGACGATGCAACGGTCGGCCACCGGCAAGGCGCTGAGGTCATCGGCCTGGCGCAGTTCGCGGATGAACTCGGTGGCGGCGAGCATGCCCGGCGCTACCTCGTTGGCCAGGCCCAGCTGGCGCACGGCATTCAGGCCCAGGCCGAGGAACACCGCGTCGAACTGCTGTTGCAGCTCGGCCAGGCTGAGGTTGTCGCCCAGCACCTGGCCGTGACGAATCTCGATGCCGCCGATCTGCAGGACAAAGTCCAGCTCGCGCTGGGCGAAATCGTCGACCAGCTTGTACTTGGCGATCCCGTATTCATTGAGGCCGCCGGCTTTGTCCCGGGCTTCGAAGATCACCACGTCATGGCCGTGCCAGGCCAGGCGGTGGGCGCACGACAGCCCCGCCGGGCCGGCGCCGACCACGGCAATGCGTTTGCCGGTGCTGGCGGCGCGCTGGAACGGGTGTTGGGCAAACTCGGCATGGTCCACGGCATAGCGCTGCAACAGGCCGATCAGCACCGGCGCGCACTCCTGGTGGTTGTTGCGCACGCAGGCCTGCTGGCAGAGGATCTCGGTGGGGCACACCCGCGCGCAACTGCCGCCGAGGATGTTGGCCGAGAGAATTTTCTGCGCCGCGCCCTGGACGTTCTCCTGGTGGATGTTGCGGATGAACGAGGGGATGTCGATCTCGCTGGGGCAGGCGTTGACGCAAGGCGCGTCGTAGCAATACAGGCAGCGTGAGGCTTCAAGCGCGGCCTGGCGGGCGTTCAACGCTGGCGCCAGGTCGCTGAAGTGTTCGGCGAGGGTGGCGTTGTTCTCGGACGGTCGGGGGAGGTGGTTGAGGGAATCGATCACGGTGGGTTCCTCATTTTTTTATTTTTTTTGGGGAAGGCTTTGCCTTCCATCGCGGGTCAAGTCGGGGCGGCGACCCGACTTGACCCGCGATGCTCTTCAGCGCTTAACAGCGACCGGCCGGGAATGCTCGGCCCGCTTGCTGAGCAGGTCGAACACCGCCGGGTACGCCGGCCGTTCGATGTAGCGCCCGGCGCCGCGCTCGGCGCGCAGGTCGCCGTTGGCCCAGACCAGCTTGCCCTGGCTGATGGTGTGGCTGGGGATGCCGCGCACGGTCTTGCCTTCGAAGATGTTGAAGTCCACCTGCTGATGGTGCGTGGCCGCCGAGATGGTCCGTGTGCCTTGCGGGTCCCAGAGCACCAGGTCGGCGTCGGCACCGACGCGCAGGGCGCCCTTGCGCGGGAACAGGTTGAAGATCTTCGCGGTGTTGGTCGAAGTCAGGGCGACAAAGTCCTGCATCGACAACTTGCCGCTGTTGACCCCTTCGTCCCACAGCACTGCCATGCGGTCCTCAATGCCGGCAGTACCGTTGGGGATGCGGCTGAAGTCGTCGCGCCCGGCGGCTTTCTGTTCGGCGCAGAAGCAGCAATGGTCGGTGGCGGTGGTGTGCAGGTTGCCCGATTGCAGGCCGTGCCACAGCGCCTCCTGGTGGCCGTCCTGGCGCGGGCGGAACGGCGGGCTCATGACGTAACCGGCGGCGGTTTGCCAGTCGGGGTGGCGGTAGACGCTGTCATCCAGCAGCAGGTGCCCGGCCAGCACTTCGCCGTAGACCTGCAGGCCTTTGTTGCGCGCGTAGGTGATTTCATCCAGGGCTTCGCGGGTCGAAACATGCACCAGGTACAGCGGCGTGCCGAGGGTTTCGGCGATGCGAATGGCGCGGCTGGCGGCTTCGCCTTCGACCTGCGAGGGCCTTGATAGCGGGTGCGCTTCCGGGCCGGTAATGCCCTGGGCCATCAGTTTGCGCTGCAGGTGATAGACCAGTTCGCCGTTCTCGGCATGCACGGTAGGCACCGCGCCGAGCTCCAGGCAGCGCTCGAAGCTGGCGACCAGGGTGTCGTCGGCGGCCATGATCGCGTTCTTGTAGGCCATGAAGTGCTTGAAGCTGTTGACCCCGTGCAGGCGCACCAGCTCGCCCATCTCCTCGCGCACCTGCTCGCTCCACCAGGTCACGGCGACGTGAAAGCCGTAGTCGCTGGCCGACTTCTCGGCCCAGCCACGCCACTGGTGGAAGGCTTCGAGCAGCGATTGCTGCGGGTTGGGAATCACGAAGTCGATGATCGAGGTGGTACCGCCGGCCAGGCCCGCGGCAGTGCCGCTGTAGAAGTCTTCGCTGGCCACGGTGCCCATGAAGGGCAGTTGCATGTGGGTGTGCGGGTCGATGCCGCCGGGCATCAGGTACTGGCCGCTGCCGTCGAGCACTTCACAGCTGGCCGGCACTTCAAGGTCAGGGCCGATGGCCTTGATCACGCCGTCGGCACACAAGACATCGGCGCGGTAGCTTTCTTCATGGGTAATCAGGGTGGCGCCACGAATCATAAGCGTCATCAGATGCTCCTCGCAGGCTTGACCGGTTGTTACCGGTTCTAGGTTTTGTACTTTTTTCAGCGTAGGCGAAAACCTGTCATCGCTGTCAGGAAATGAATCTAGTCGGCGATTTCAGATAGGGCAAATATTTAATTTATATGTATATAACAAGGTTAACTTACTGATTTATAAAAGTTATATGATTTGAGCGGTGCTGAGGGAAAACGACCAGTGGTCCTGTCGTTCTTGACAGGTTGTAGAAATGGTCAAGATTTCTCATGGGCAACCGTGATTGCCCACATGCCCGTGCAATGCAACCAACTCCCAAAAACACAACAACAGTGGAGCGGCCATGCAGCAGACCAGATCGCAGGTGAGCGAACGCGACGGCTTGTTCGAACTCGACGCCGGCAGCGACGTCCTCGACAGCCCCAGGTATAACCACGACATCGCCCCGACCAAGGTGCACGAGCGCACCTGGAACAAATGGCACATCACCGCGCTGTGGGTCGGCATGTCGATCTGCGTGCCGACCTACACCCTGGGCGGCGTGCTCACCGCCTATTTTGGCCTGACCGTGGGTGAGGCGCTGCTGGCGATTTTGCTGGCCAACACCGTGGTATTGATCCCGCTGACCTTGAACGCTTTTCCCGGTACCAAGTACGGCATTCCCTTTCCGGTGCTGCTGCGTTCGTCCTTCGGCATCATCGGCTCCAACGTACCGTGCCTGATCCGCGCCCTGGTGGCTTGCGGCTGGTTCGGCATCCAGACGATGTTCGGCGGCCTGGCCATTCACCTGTTTCTCGGCTCGCTGTCGGCGGACTGGAAAGCCCTCGGCGGCACCGGCGAGGTGATCGGCTTCATGCTGTTCTGGTGCCTGAACCTGTGGGTGGTGCTGCGCGGCGCCGAGTCGATCAAATGGCTGGAAACCCTGTCGGCGCCGCTGCTGGTGCTGGTGGGAGCGGGGCTGCTGGTGTGGGCCTTGCCCAACGTCTCGATCAGCGAGTTGATGGCCCAGCCGCCCAAGCGCCCCGAGGGCGCCAGCGTCTACGGCTACTTCTTTGCCGGGCTCACTGCGATGGTCGGTTTCTGGGCCACCCTGTCGCTGAACATCCCCGATTTCAGCCGTTACGCCAAAAGCCAGAAGGACCAGATCCTCGGGCAGATCTTCGGCCTGCCACTGACCATGTTCCTCTTCGCCGCCCTCGGCGTGGTGCTGACCGCAGCCTCTGCCTCGCTGGTGGGCGAAACCGTGTCCGACCCGGTCAGCCTCATCGGCCACATCCAGAGCCCGATGTGGGTGGCGCTGGCCATGGCCCTGATCATCATCGCCACGCTGTCGACCAACACCGCAGCCAATATCGTCTCGCCGACCAATGACTTCCAGAACCTGGCGCCCAAATGGATCGGCCGCACCACCGCCGTGCTGCTCACCGGCCTGGTGGGCTTGCTGCTGATGGGCCATGAGCTGCTGAAAAAGCTCGGCTGGATCGTCAGCGACGTCAGCCTGGAGAGCGTCTATTCCAACTGGCTGCTGGGCTATTCGAGCCTGCTCGGGCCGATTGCCGGGATTATGGTGGTCGACTACTTCATCACCCGCAAACAGACCCTGGACCTCGCCGGCCTGTACCGCGACGACGTCTACCCGGCCTGGAACGCCGCTGGTTTCATTGCCTTCGGCGTGCCGGTGGCGCTGACCCTGCTGTCGCTGCACAGCAGCGCCTTCAGCTGGTTCTACGACTTTGGCTGGTTCACCGGTTCTGCCCTGGGCGGGCTGATCTACTACGCCCTCGGCAGCTTCAGGGCCGCCCGCACGGCCAACCTCAAACCCACCGTGTAAGCCCATGGCCCGCAGAGGCCAGGCACGTGATGCAGGAGACGCACATGCAAACCGCTCAGGATGTTCTGCAATCGACCCAACGGCATATCAACGGCGAACGCCTGTGGCAGTCGCTGATGGAGCTGGCCCGGCTTGGCGCCACGGTCAAGGGTGGCGTTTGCCGGCTGGCTTTGACCGACCTCGATCGCCAGGCCCGCGACCTGTTCGTCAAATGGACCGAAGAGGCCGGCTGCACCGTCAGCATTGATGGCGTCGGCAACATCTTCGCCCGCCGCCCGGGGCGCAACCCGCAATTGCCGCCGGTGATGACCGGCAGCCATATCGATACCCAGCCCACCGGTGGCAAGTTCGATGGCTGCTTTGGCGTGCTGGCCGGGCTGGAAGTGCTGCGCACCCTCAACGACCTCAAGGTCGAAACCGAAGCGCCGCTGGAAGTGGTGGTGTGGACCAACGAAGAGGGCTCGCGCTTTGCTCCGTGCATGATGGGTTCGGGGGTGTTTGCCGAAAAATTCACCCTGGCCCAGACCCTGGCCAAGACCGACGCCGAAGGCATCAGCGTCGGCGAGGCGCTTAACGCCATTGGTTATGCCGGGCCGCGGGCGGTCAGTGGTCATCCGGTGGGCGCCTATTTCGAAGCGCATATCGAGCAGGGGCCGATTCTTGAAGACCAGCACAAGACCATCGGCGTGGTGCTTGGCGCGCTCGGGCAGAAGTGGTTCGACCTGACCCTGCGCGGCGTCGAGGCCCACGCCGGGCCAACGCCGATGCACCTGCGCAAGGACGCCCTGGTCGGCGCCAGCGCGGTGGTGGCGGCGGTCAACCGCGTGGCCCTGGAGCACCAGCCCCATGCCTGCGGCACGGTCGGTTGCCTGCAGGCTTATCCCGGCTCGCGCAACGTCATTCCTGGCGAGGTGCGCATGACCCTGGATTTCCGGCATCTGGAGCCGGCGCGGCTCGACTCGATGATCGCCCAGGTCAAGGATGTGATCAGCAGCACCTGCCAGCAGCATGGGCTGACCTACAGCCTGACGCCGACCGCAGACTTTCCACCGCTGTACTTCGATGAGGGTTGCGTGCAGGCGGTGCGCAGCGCAGCCCAGGGCCTGGGGTTGTCGCACATGGATATCGTCAGTGGCGCCGGGCATGATGCGATCTTCGTCGCCGAACTGGGCCCGGCGGGGATGATCTTCGTCCCCTGCGAGGGCGGCATCAGCCACAACGAAATCGAGAATGCCGCGCCGCAAGACCTGGCCGATGGCTGCGCGGTGCTGTTGCGCTCGATGCTGGCCGCGGCCCAGGCGCTGGCGCGGGGCAGGGAGGCGGCTTAGGCCCTGATCGCGGGGCAAGCCCGCTCCTACTGTAGGAGCGGGCTTGACCCGCGATGGGGCTAAAGGCTGTCCTGCACCATCTGCAAAAACGTCGCCACCAGCCGCCGTGAGCTCTGCTCGCGCAAGCACACCAGGGTCTCGGTCAAACGCCGCTGGCAATCGACAATCGGCAAGGCACACACCCGCGCATCGGCGCCGAACTCGGCGGCCGACACCACGCCCACACCAATCCCCACCACCACCGCCTCGCGCGCAGCTTCGCGGCCTTCGACCTGGATCGCCGCGCGGATGCGCAGGCCGGCGCGGGCCATTTCTTCTTCCAAGGTCTGGCGGGTGACCGAACCCGGTTCACGCAGCACGATTGGCGTGTCGTCAAGGTCGGCCAGGCTGATCGAACCACGGCTGGCCCAGGGGTGGTTGTGCGAGACGAAGGCCACCATCGGGTCGCTGCGCAGCGGCACGCACAGCAGCCGGTCATCATCAACGTCGCGGCCGAGCAGGGCCAGGTCGGCCTGGTAGTTGAACAGCCGCAGCAGCGACTCGTCGGTATTGCCGGTCTCGACCTTGACGCTGATCCCCGGGTACTGCTGGCAGAAGCGCGCAATCTGCGGCAGCACGTGCACCGGCGCATCCACTGCCAGCACCAGGGTGCCGGTCTGCAAGGCGCGCGAATCCTGCAGCAGCTCATGGGCTTCGGCCTCGCAGACGAACAGGCGCTGGGTGATCGCCAGTAAACGCTCGCCCAGATCGGTCAGTTGCACCGAACGCTTGTTGCGGTGAAACAGCAAAACCCCGAAACGTTCTTCGAGTTTACGCACCTGGTCGGAGATCGCCGGCTGGGTCAGGAACAACCGTTCGGCGGCGCGGGTGAAGCTGCCGTGCAGGGCAACTGCGTGAAAAGCCTTCAACTGAGCGTGGGACACCGACATCGCAGCACCTGTTACAAGCTGAGCTTATTTGTGAAATACGATAAATCGATTTTATTTATCAGTCAGTAATTGTTTCTATCTGAGCAGGTGACGGGTTCGACCGGCCGTCACGCAGTGCGCAACACAACAACAAGACAGGCGTTTTTTTCAAATTCTGCCGGCACACTCAGCTCTCGAGGTCAGATCCCACCATGAACAAACACGTTGCAGATATCAAACGTTGGCGCGTGCAGATTTTTGCCATCACCTGGCTGGCCTACGCCGCGTTCTACTTCACCCGCAAAGCTTTTTCGGTGGCCAAGCTCGGCATCGCCGAAGACCCAAGCTTTACTCTCGACAAAATGGCCATGGCCAACCTCGACGCCATCTACCTGACCGCCTACGCATTCGGGCAATTTACCTGGGGCATGCTCGCCGACCGCTTCGGCCCGCGGGTGGTGGTGCTCGGCGGCCTGGTGATTTCTGCCGCCGCTGCCGTGGTGATGGGCAGTTACGCGACCTTCCCGATCTTTGCTACCTGCATGCTGGTCCAGGGCCTGGCGCAATCGACCGGCTGGGCCGGGCTGTGCAAGAACATCGGCAGCTTCTTTCCCTCGTCCCAGCGTGGGCGGGTGCTGGGGTTGTGGAGCTCGTGCTATGCCTTCGGCGGCCTGGTGGCCTCGCCGTTTGCTGGCTGGTGGGCCTACACCCTGATCGGCAGCTGGCATGCGGCGTTCATCTCCAGCGCGGCGGTGGTGGCGCTGGTAGCGGTGCTGTTCTTCATCTTCCAGCGCAACAAGCCTGAAGACGTCGGTTTGCCGGCGGTGGAGCCCGAGCCCGAAAGCATGGTGCCGGGCTCGACGATTTGCAGCATCTGGGCGCCGTTGCGCGAGATCCTGCGCAACCGCACGGTGCTGACCCTGGGGCTGGCGTACTTTCTGTTAAAACCTGCGCGCTACGCGATTCTGCTCTGGGGCCCGGTGATCGTCTTCGAACAGATGCCGTCGGTGGGCAAGGTTGGTGCGGCAATCATCCCCACCGCCTTCGAGCTGGCCGGCTTGCTCGGCCCGATCATGATTGGCCTGGCTTCGGACAAACTTTTCGGCGCCCGGCGCATGCCGGCCTGCGTGATCAGCCTGGTGGTGCTGACCGTGGTGCTCGGGCTGTTCATGGCCGCCCTGCATACTGGCAGCGTGTTGCTGGTGGTGGCTTTGCTGTTTGTCATGGGCCTGACCCTGTACGGGCCAGACTCGATGATCAGCGGCGCTGCCGCCATCGACTTCGGCACCGCCAAGGCCGGCGCCACTGCCGCAGGCTTCGTCAACGGCTGCGGTTCGGTCGGGGCGATTCTCGGCGGCCTGCTGCCGGGTTACTTCGACAGCGTCACGGTGTTCATCGTCTTTGCCGGTTGTGCGCTGTTTTCCGCCCTGGTGCTGCTGCCGCACTGGAACAGCCGCCCGGCCAGCCCCGAGCACACCCCGGCCGTTGCCCCCAACACGGCCATGGCGATCAAACCGCTGCGTACTTGAACCTATAAGGAAACCGACATGAGACCGTTCTGGCTGCAACAGGCGCTGGACCAGGAAGTTGCACCCGCGTGCCCGCCGCTGGCGGCTGATACCGACTGCCAGGTGTGCATCGTCGGGGGCGGCTACACCGGCCTGTGGACGGCGCTCATGCTCAAGGAGCACAACCCGGCGCTGGATGTGGTGCTGATCGAGGCCGACATCTGCGGCGCCGGCGCCAGTGGGCGCAACGGCGGCTGCGCGCTGTCGTGGTCGGCCAAGTACTTCACCCTCGAACGCCTGTTCGGGGCGCAGGAGGCGGTGCGCCTGGTCAAGGCTTCGGAGCAGAGCATCTACGTCATCGGCGAGTTCTGCCAGGCCCATGGCATCAACGCCGACTACCGCCTGGACGGCACCTTGTACACGGCCACCAACCGCGCCCAGGTCGGCGCCACCGATGGCGTGATTGCAGCGCTTGAGCGCCAGGGCATCAACTCGTTCCGACGCCTGGCGGTTGCGCAGGTGCAGCGTCTGGCAGGCTCGACCAGGCACCTGGAAGGCTGGTTCTCGCCGGCCGCTGCCACGGTACAACCGGGCAAGCTGGTGCGCGGGCTGCGCCGGATCGCTTTGCAAAAGGGCGTGCGCATTTATGAGGGCACGGCCATGAGCGGTTTGCAGCAAGGGCCGCAGGCGCTGGTCGAAACCGCCCGTGGCAACATCCGCGCCGGTCGCGTGGTGCTGGCCCTCAACGCCTGGATGGCGCGGGCCTTCCCGCAGTTCGAGCGCAGCGTGGCGATCGTCTCCAGCGACATGATCATCACCGAGCCGCAACCGCAGTTGCTCGAACAGATCGGCCTGACCAGCGGCATCAGCGTGCTCGATTCGCGGATCTTCGTGCATTACTACCACAACACCAGCGATGGCCGGCTGATGCTCGGCAAGGGCGGCAATACCTTCGCCTATGGCGGGCGGATGCTGCCGGTGTTCGACCAGCCTTCGCCCTATGAGCCGTTGCTGCGCCGCAGCCTTGGCGAGTTCTTCCCGGCCCTGGCCCAGGTGCCGGTTGCCGCGACCTGGAACGGGCCGTCGGACCGTTCGGTGACCGGCTTGCCGTTTTTTGGCCGGCTCAATGGCCAGGGCAATGTGTTTTACGGCTTTGGCTACTCGGGCAGCGGCGTCGGCCCCTGCCACATGGGCGGGCAGATCCTTTCGTCGCTGGCCCTGGGCCTGGACAACCATTGGACCCGCTCGCCGCTGGTCAACGGCCCGCTGGGCTACTTCCCGCCGGAGCCGATCCGCTACCTGGGCTCGCTGATGGTGCGCAATGCCATCCGTCGCAAGGAGCAGGCCGAAGACAACGGCCGCCGCCCGCGCCACCTTGACGTGCGCCTGGCGCGTTTTGCCGCTGCTGCGGGCAAGGCCGACAAGGGCTGAAGGGTTTTTTTGTCGATGGCCTGCGGAGCGTATAAACTGCTTGCCACTTTGGCCGGTCGCTACCTGAACCGGCACCTGAAACAAGAGAGTCGAGATGGGCGCACAGTGGAAAGCCAAGCATAGAGAAGTCGCAGCCAACGCCAAAGGCAAGATCATGGGCAAGCTGTCCAAAGAGATCCAGATCGCTGCCAAGTCCGGCGCCGACCCGGACATGAACCCGCGCCTGCGCCTAGCCATCGAGCAAGCCAAAAAGGCTTCGATGACCCGCGAGACCCTTGAACGTGCCATCCGCAAGGGTGCCGGCCTGGACGGCGACGCGGTGCAGTACACCGCCGTCACCTACGAAGGCTTTGCCCCGCACCAGGTGCCGCTGATCGTCGAGTGCCTGACCGACAACGTCAACCGCACCGTGGCGCAAATCCGCGTACTGTTCCGCAAGGGCCAGCTGGGCGCTTCCGGTTCGGTGGCCTGGGACTTCAACCACGTCGGCCTGATCGAAGCCACGCCGGCCAGCCCTGACGCTGACCCGGAAATGGCCGCCATCGAAGCCGGCGCCCAGGATTTTGCCGAAGGCGAAGAAGAGGGCGCGACCCTGTTCATCACCGATACCACCGACCTCGACGCCGTGCAGAAAGCCCTGCCGGGTCAAGGCTTCACCGTGGTCTCGGCAAAAATCGGCTACACCCCGAAAAACCCGGTCAGCACCCTGAGCGATGAGCAGATGGCAGAGGTTGAAGCCTTCCTGGAAGCCATCGACGATAACGATGACGTGCAGAACGTCTATGTAGGTCTGGCGGGTTGATGTAAACCTTCCGCTCCCACAGGTACATTGTGGGAGCGGCGGTGCGACGCCTCGACTTGACCCGCGATTCAGACGCCGCGAAGCCGCTGACAAACCTCGGCAAACCCCGGCCGCAGCATCACCTCATCCCGCACACACTCGCGCTGCACCCCCCGCAACACCTCGCAATCGCCCTCGCAACACGCCAGCAACTCCCCCAGCAACACCCCGAACGCCAGCACCTCGATCCGCTGCAGCGCTTCAGTCGCCACGCTGCCATCCAGCGGATGGAACGACGCCGCGCCAAAGTCCCCCAGCAAGCAGTCGCCATGCTCGTCACACAGCACGTTGTGCGCATACAGGTCGCCATGGGTGATGCCGTGCCCGTGCAAATGCGCGCCTACCGCTGCAATGGCAGCGGCCAGGCGCCGCACGCTGGCAAGGCGCAAACGCCGCTCGGGCGGATAACAGTCGCGGGTGCATGAATCCAGGCTCGGCGGCCCGGCCAGGTTGAACCAGCTCGGCTCGATCAACTGCATCACCAGCGCCGGCAGTTGCTGCGGGTGGTTGTCGATACGCCCGGCCAGGCGCACCAGTTGCGGGTGATCGCCAGCGGCAATGCAGGCGCTCATTTCGTTGAGCGGCAAGCCGTCGCTGGTGATCTCGCCCTTGTACAGCTTGACCGCCACTGGCGCGCTCTGCTGCTGCCAGCGCGCCTGGTGAATGACCCCGGACGCGCCCTGGCCCAATACCTGTTCAAGGTGGATCTGCTGCCAGTCAATCACCTGGCAATGGCCAGGATCTTGCGGTGTGCAGTAGCCCGCCGCCATGGGGTTACCGGCGTAGGCCAGCCAGGCCAGGCGCGGCATCTGCAGCAACCAGTCGGGCAGGGCCGGCAGCCGGTTGGCCGACAGGCGCAGCAGTTCAAGCCTGGTGCAGCGCGCAAGGCTTGCCGGCAGTTCGCGCAGGCGGTTGCCGGCAAGCATCAGCTTTTGCAGGTGCGGGCAATCGCCCAGGGCTTCGGGCAGGGTTTCGATGCGGTTGTCGGTCAGCACCAGGGCCCGCAGCCGTGGTGGCAGCGCCGCGCCGCTGACCTGCTCGATCTGGTTGCTCTTGAAGCCGACCATTTCCAGCATCGGGCACTGGCCGATGCCTTCGGGCAGGTGGCGAAAGCGGTTTTGCGAGCAGAACAGCACCTTGAGCTGGTGCAGCCGGCCCAGGTCCCCAGGCAGGTCGCTTAGGTTGTTACCGGTCAGGTTGAGTACCTGCAGGCTGTCGGCCAGGTCGAAAATTTCCCGGGGGAAGTGTTCCAGCCCGCAGGCCAGGTCGAGGCGGGTAATGCCCGCCAGACGGCCGGCTTTGAGGTCTTCAAGGGTATGCATGGGGTTGGCGGCAGGCTCGTAAATAAACGCCGGTCATCATACCGGCAAGATGCGACTTAAGTCCCATGGCAGACTGACAACTGCGGTCCATACTCGAAGCTCGCCCTTTATTAATAACAACAAGTTCAGGGTTTTACATTCGATGACATACCAGCACAGCTACGCCCGCTCCATCGCCGATCCTGCCGCCTTCTGGGCCGAACAGGCCGACCACCTGGCCTGGTACCGCAAGCCCCTGCAAACCCTTGTTGAAAATGCCGATGGCAGCCACCAGTGGTTCGCCGACGGTCGCCTCAACAGCTGCTACCTGGCCCTCGACCATCAGATCGAACAGGGCCGTGGTGAGCAGACCGCGCTGATCTACGACTCGCCGGTAACCGGCAGCCAGCAGCAGTTCAGCTACAACCAGCTGCGCGATGAAGTGGCGCGCCTGGCCGGCTTGCTGCGCGAGCTTGGGGTCGAGAAGGGCGACGGGGTGATCATCTACATGCCCATGGTGCCCCAGGCGGCCATGGCCATGCTCGCCTGCGCGCGTATCGGCGCGGTGCATTCGGTGGTGTTTGGCGGCTTTGCCGCCAACGAGCTGGCGCTGCGCATCGACGATGCCCGGCCCACCCTGCTGCTGACTGCTTCGTGCGGGCTGGAATTCGACCGGGTCGTCGACTACAAACCGCTGGTGGATCGCGCCTTGCAACTGGCCAGGCACCAGCCGCGCCAGGTGCTGGTGCTGCAACGCCCGCAAGCCACCGCAACCCTGGTCGAAGGCCGCGACCTCGACTGGCTCGAAGCGGTGGCCACGGCCAGAGCAGTGGCGCCGGTGGAACTGGCCGCCGCCGACCCGCTGTACATCATGTATACCTCGGGCACCACCGGCAAACCCAAGGGGATCGTGCGCGAAAACGGCGGCAACGCCGTGGCCCTGAGCTTTGCCATGCGCCATATCTATGGCATGCAGGCGGGCGACGTGTGGTGGGGGATTTCCGACGTTGGCTGGGTGGTTGGCCATTCGCTGATCGTCTACGGGCCGCTGATGAATGGCTGCACCACGGTGTTCTACGAAGGCAAGCCGATCCGCACCCCGGATGCCGGCGCCTACTGGCGGGTGGTCGAGCAGTACCGGGTCAACGGCCTGTTCTGCGCGCCCACCGCCATGCGCGCGATCCGCAAGGAAGACCCCGACGGCGAATTGCTGCGCCGCTATGACCTGAGCTCCCTGCGCCAGCTGTTTCTGGCCGGCGAGAAGCTTGATTCCAGCACCCATCAATGGCTGGAGGCCACCAGCGGCAAGACCGTCCACGACCACTGGTGGCAGACCGAAACCGGCTGGCCGGTGACCGCACCGTGCGTGGGCATGGAGGGCAGTGCAGCGCGGCCGGGCTCGAGCAACCGGGCGGTGCCGGGCTACAACGTACAGGTACTGGATGATGACGGGCATCTGCTCGGCGCCAACCAGCAAGGCTCGATCGTCATTGCCTTGCCGCTGCCGCCTGGCTGCAGCCAGACCTTGTGGGGCGACCACCAGCGCTACCTGGATGCCTACCTGAAGACCTACCCCGGCTATTACCACACCGGCGACGGCGGCTATCTGGATGAAGACGGTTTCGTCTACATCATGGGCCGCACCGACGACGTCATCAACGTCTCCGGCCATCGCCTGTCTACCGGCGAGATGGAAGACCTGGTGGCCCGCCATCCGGCGGTGGCCGAATGCGCGGTGATCGGCGTGCACGACGAGATCAAGGGCCAGGTGCCGCTGGCGCTGGTGGTGCTCAAGGACGGCCAGGACATTGCCCAGGCGCAGTTGCAGAGCGAGCTGGTGGCCAGCGTGCGCGAGCAGATTGGTGCGCTGGCCTGTTTCAACCAGGTGCGGGTGGTCAAGCGCCTGCCCAAGACCCGCTCGGGCAAGATCCTGCGCGCGGTGCTGCGCAAGATTGCCGACCAGCAGCCGTATACACCGCCTTCGACCCTGGATGATCCGGCGGTGTTGGTGGAGATTGAAGCGGTGTTGGCGAGCCTGGCGCGGGCGGGATAAGCCGACGCCGTCATCGCGGCTCAAGTCGCACCGCCGCTCCCATTGGTTATCTGCCGATCTTGAAATCTGTAGTAAACCTTTAGGAGCGGTCGATGAGGCGAACACCAGCGCAATATTGTTGACGCCAGTTTTACCACTCTCTTAGAATCGCGGCGCCAATGATGGCACAGTGACATATCTAGGGGAGTGGGTCATGCAGTATCACCACCTCGCGATGAGGTTGTGCCTCGTGGTCTTGGGCTTTGGTGCCGTTGTTCCGTGTTTCGCGGCTACTCCGGGCGACCAGGACCTGATCCGCGATCGTCAGGACAGGCTACTGCTGGAGCAGCAACGCCGCCTTGAAGAACTACGCGACCTGCCGGGCAAGGAGCGCCCGCAACCTTCTGCCCCTGCTGCACCGGACACACGCTGCTTTGCCATCGACACCATCGTGATCAAGGGTGCCGCCAGCCTGTCCCAGGCCGAACGCGAACATCTGGTTCAACCCTGGCTCGGCCAATGCCTGGGTGTGGCGCAGCTCAATGCCTTGCTCAAAGCCATCACCGATTACTACCTGACCAGTGGCCTGGTCACCAGCCGTGCCTATCTTCCGCAACAAGATCTGTCCAGCAGGCACTTGGAAGTGCAGGTAGTAGAAGGGCGCCTGGAAGGCCTCAGAGGCGTCGACGACAGCGGCCTGTCACCGCGGGAGCTGGCAATGACGTTCCCCGGCACGGTTGGCGATCGGCTCAACCTGCGGGATATCGAGCAAATGGTCGACCAGCTCAATCGTCTGCCGTCCAACCAGGCGAAGATGGAGCTGGTTCCCGGCGAGAATGTCGGCGGCAGCATTGTTGAAGTAAGCAATACTCCGAAAAAGCCCTGGCGCGCCAACGTGTCGCGCAACAACGAGGGCCAGCGCGCGACCGGCGAGCAGCAGTGGGGTTATGGCCTGGAGTGGGACAGTCCACTGGGTTTGGCCGACCAGCTGATGCTGCGTGGCGGCCACGACGCAGTCAGCGATTACCAGCAAACCTCGCACAACGAGATGCTTTATTACAACCTGCCCTGGGGCTGGTGGAACTTCAATTATTCCTACAGCCAGAGCGCCTACCGCTCCCAGGCCAAGGCCAACAACTTTACGTTCAAGCAGACTGGCGATAGCCAGAACCACCAGCTGCGGGCCGAGCGGGTGATCCACCGCGACGCCCTTTCGAAGACTGCGCTGAATACCGGTCTGGCCTACCTGCGGTCAAACAATTACATCGAAGATAGCCGCCTGAAAAGTAGCAGCAACCGTCTGAGCGAAGCGCAATTGGGTATCAACCATGGCCGACGGATCGGCAACGCTTTCGTCAACATCGACGCGGGGATGCAGCAGGGTATTGGTGCCTTCGGCGCCCAGTCCGGACGCACCGCCAACCCTGGCGCCCCGGATGCGCGCTACCGCAAGTACAGTCTGACCCTCAGCTACCTGCAGCCCTTTGCCCTGTGGGGCGAAAACCTCAGTTTCAGCAGTCTGTTCACCGGCCAGCGCAGCGAAGACCCGCTCTATAGCCCGCAACGCCTGAGCCTGGGCGGCTTGTCTTCGGTTCGCGGTTACAAGGACCAGTCCCTGACTGGCGATAGCGGCGCCTACTGGCGCAATGACCTGCGCTGGAGTCGCCCGATTGCCTTCGATTGGCTGCGCCCGGTGCTAGCGGAGTATGGCGCCGGCCTTGGCTACGACCAAGGCATGATTCGCGGCGACCGCTACAACGGCGATGAACACGGGCGCGTCTCCAGCCACTCCATGGAGTTCTTTGCCCGCGGCCAGCATCTGGCCGCCAGCGTCACCTTCGCCCATTCCCTGAAGCGCCCGGACGTGATTACCGAGCGCGAGTCGCCCATCTACTTCCGGCTGGAGCTGATGTTGTAAGCGCCGCCACCGCTGACCCGAGGCCACGACATGGATGTTCGCCAATTCGCTTTACTGGTCCGCCTGCCTTCGGCGACCGTGCAACCGCGCGAGTCGTTCTGCGGCATTCCCAAGCGGGCGCTGGCTTTCTTGCTGGCCAACGTCATGTTCTGGCAGCCGCTGTGGGCCCAGGCCGAGGGCATCGCGGTCAGTGCGGCGGGCACCGGGTTGGCCCAAGCGGGCAATGGCGTGCCGATCGTCAATATCGCCGCGCCGAACGCCAATGGCCTGTCGCACAACCAGTTCAAGGACTATAACGTCGACGCTCAGGGGCTGATCCTTAACAACGCCACGCAGCGTACGCAGGACACCCAATTGGGCGGCATCATCGTCGGCAACCCGAACTTTAGTGGCCGCGCCGCCGACATCATCCTCAATGAAGTCAATGGCGGCAGCCCCAGTCAGTTGCGCGGTTATACCGAAGTGGCAGGTAAGTCCGCTCATGTCATCGTCGCCAACCCCCATGGCATCAGTTGCGACGGCTGCGGTTTCATCAATACGCCAAAAGTCACCCTGAGCACCGGCAAGGCAGTGATCGAAAACGGACAACTGAGCCGCTACCAGGTCGACCAGGGCTCTGTCGCCATCCACGGCGCCGGGCTCAATGCGAGCAATGTCGACCAGTTCGAGATCATCACTCGGGCAACGCGGATCAATGCGCAGATCCAGGCGAACAAACTGGATATCGTTGCCGGCCGTAATGATGTCGATGCCCGTACCCTCGCTACCACCGCCCGGGCTGCCGATGGCAGCCCTACGCCGGAACTGGCGATCGACTCGTCGGCCCTGGGCGGCATGTACGCCAACACAATTCGCCTGGTCGGTACCGAGGCCGGGGTGGGGGTCAAGCTGGCTGGCAATATGATCGCCGGAGGCGATATCCAGATCGACGCCAATGGCAAGTTGAACCTGGGCCAGGTTTCGGCAGGCAGCACCCTGAGTGCCAAGGCGCAGAGCGCCGATGTACAAGGCACGGTCTACGCCGGCAAGGACCTGGTGATTGCGACCCAGGGTGAACTGCGCAATCAGCGCAGTCTTGCCGCCCGCGACACCCTCCGCCTCGACAGTACCGGCCGGGTGCTGAATCAGGGGGTCGTCGAAGTCGGGGTCAACGCCGATAACACCCGCAACACTCAGGGCGACCTGCGGGTAACCGCACAGTCCATCGACAACAGCGGCCACACCCTGGCCGCCAGCCGCGACCTCAACCTCAGCACCGCCGAACTTGCTAACCAGGGTGGCACCCTGAGCGCAGGGGGCAATGCCCAGGTCGATGCCATCCGCCTGGACAACCAGAACCGTGGTCGCGTGCTCGCCGGCGGCAATCTGGGCGTCAACAGCCATAGCCTGCTCAATGGCCAGGGTGGTCTGCTGAGCAGCAGTGGCTCGCTGGGCGTTAACAGTACTACCTTGATCAACCGCAATGGCGAACTGTCCGGGCTCGGACAGGTGAGCTTGCGCGTGGCGACGCTGGACAACGTCGCCGGCCTGGTCGCGGCTGGGCAATCCATCGACCTGTATGCTACGGGCCTGCTCGACAACCGCAGCGGTGGCCAGATATCCAGCAAACAACAACTGACGGCCAGCGTCGGTAGCCTCAGCCAGCAAGGTGGCGGGCGCTTGCACAGTGACAGCGGTCTGAGCCTTGACCTGCGTCACGGCCAGCTGGACAACCGTAGCGGGGTGATCAATGCCGGCGGCCAGCTGACCCTGGACAATCTCGATAATGTCGATAACCGTCAGGGTGAAATTTCCAGCAAGCGCTCGTTCAGCGTAGCGGCGAGCAGTCTGGACAACGGCGCCGGCAAGCTATTGAGCGACCAGGCCCTGAGCTTGGATATCGCCCGTACCCTGAGCAACAGTACCGGCCTGATCGCCGCCCATGGCCTGTCGATCGATGCCGCCAGCCTGCTCAACGACCAGCAGGGCATGGTGTCTAGCCAGGCCGGCCTGGACGCCCGTTTCAGTGACGCGCTGAACAACCGCGATGCCAGCCTGACCGCAAAGGGAGATATCAGGGTTACGGCGGGCAGCCTGGATAACAGCGGCGGTCGCCTGCACGGCCAGTCGGGTATCAGCCTGGATCTTAATCACGGTTACTGGAACAACCAGAGCGGCCTCGTCAACACCCCAGGCCAATTGCTACTGCGCAACCTTGCCACAGTGAACAACCAGGGCGGCGAGATCTCCAGCACGCTGGGTTTCGAACTGCGTGGCGAGCGCCTGGACAACCGCGGTGGCAAGCTCAAGAGCGAAGCCAATCTGGGGCTGGTGGCCAGCGGTGGGTTGGATAACCGGGCGGGCGAGGTGCTGGGAACAGATGTCCAGCTTGACCTCGGGACGCTGGATAATCGCGGCGGCCGGATCCAGGCCAGCGACCTTTTGCGTCTGAGCAGCGCCAGTATCGGCAACGGATACGGCATCATCGCCGGTGGTTCCACCCTGGCGCTGACGGCCACCGGTCTCGATAACCGCTTCGGCAAACTCACCAGCAGTAACGACCTGACCGCCTCCATCGCCGGCAACCTGCTCAACCAGAGCGGCCTGTTCAGTGCAGGGGGGCATCTGCAACTGACCAGCGCTGACCTGGTCAACCACAACGGCCAACTGACCGCAGGTACCACTCTGCAACTGCGTGCCGGGCAACTGGACAACGGTAACGCCGGGCAGGTCTACGCCCGAGATCTGCACGCCAATGTCAGGGGGCTGGAGCAGGTCGGCGGCGGGAAGTTCTACAGCCAGAACGAGCTGACCCTGGACCTGAACAATGGTTTGTTGAACAACAGCGGTGGCCTGATCAACGCGCCGGGCCAGTTGTTGCTGCGCAACCTGAACGGTGTCGACAACCAGGGCGGTGAGATTTCCAGTCGCGAGGCCTTCGCAGTGGTGGCCACCAGCCTGGACAACCGTGGTGGCAGGATTCTCGGCGACCAACTGCTTACCCTACGCATTGCCCGCGCCCTGGATAACACCGCCGGGCTGATCTCGGCGGCACGGCTGGACGCAAGTACGGGCAGTCTCGGCAATACGCGGGGCAAACTGGATGTGCGCAACGACCTGACACTGGTTGTCGACGGCACGCTGGATAACAGCGACGGTAAACTCCTGGCGGGCGACAGCGTGATCACCGCTGCCGCGCTGGACAACAGCAAAGGCCGGATCCAGGGCGATCGCAACCTGACCCTCAGCAGCCGGGCAGATATCTTCAACGGAGGCGGTCACCTGAACGCCGGCGCCCGCCTGACTCTCGACGCCGCCAGCCTGGAAAATCACCAAGGTGCCCTGTTTGCTGGCGAGCATCTCGCCGTTGCTGTCAGCGGAACACTGAACAATGCCAAGGGCACCTTGCGTGCCGAACACAATCTCGATCTGCAGGCTGGTCCGCTGGACAACAGCGCTGGCGGACGCATCAGTAGCGGCAAGCAATTGCATGCCAATGTCAGCGCGCTCGATCAGCACGATGACGGCCAACTGCTCAGCCAGGGACGTCTGAGTCTTGACTTGAACAACGGTCAACTGGACAACCGGGGCGGGCGGGTGAACACGCCCGGACAGTTGTTGCTGAACAACGTCGGCTCGGTCCTCAATAGTGGCGGCGAGGTTTCCAGCAATCTGGCGTTCCACCTGGCCGCTGCTGCGCTGGACAACAGCAATGGCAAACTGCTCAGCGAACAGGGCCTGACCCTGCGTATTGCCCGTCGTCTGGACAACATCAAGGGGCTGATCAGCGCTCCAGTGCTGGATATCCACGCCGGTAGCCTGGGCAACCACGCGGGCAGCCTGAGCAGTAGCGGCGCGATCACCCTGCAGGTAGATGGCGCCCTGGACAACCAGGGCGGCAAGCTCCTGGCCGGCAAAGCCGTGATCAGCGCCGACTCACTGGACAACCGGCAGGGCCTGGTACAAAGCGACACCCTGCTCACAGTCACCAGCCTCGGAGCGCTGGACAACCGCCAGGGCACCTTGTTCGCCGCACAGGAGGGTAATCTTGTCGCCGCCAGCCTGGACAACAGTGGCGGCAAGCTGAGCAGCGACAGTCGCTTGGCCGCGCAAATCAGCGGCCAGTTGCTCAACCAGGCTGGCCTGATCGGCAGTCCCGACATGCTTGAACTTACCCTCGGCAGCCTCGATAACAGCGCCGAGGGCAGTATTTCTGCGGGCAAACAGCTGAAGCTGGCGGTCAACACTGCACTGAACAACACCAAGGGCAGCATCGACAGCGATGGCACCTTGGCCCTCAGCGCTGGAGTCCTGGACAACAGCGGGGGCGGACGCATCAACAGCGATGGCCAGCTCATGGCCTCGGTCGCCAGCCTCGACCAGCATGACGATGGCCGTCTGTACAGTTTGGCCGGCGTCACCCTCGACTTGAATGGCGGCCACCTGAACAACCAGGGTGGCTTGATCAATGCCCCGGGCCAGTTGCTGCTGAAGAACCTCGGCAGCGTGAGCAACGAAGGCGGTGAAATCTCCAGCGTCCAGGCCTTCGAACTTGCAGCGACCCAACTGGCCAACGGTGGCAAGCTCCTCAGTGAACAGGCCCTGACCCTGCGTATCGCTCGTGCCCTGGACAATACCAAGGGCCTGATCAAGGCTGCAGCGCTGGATATCCGCGCCGCCAGCCTGGTCAACCGGCAAGGCACCCTCGAGGCGCGCAACGGCCTGACCTTGGCGGTGGACGGCGACCTGAACAACCAGCAAGGGAGCATTCTCGCCAGAACGATCGCGCTGAGCAACGCCTCGCTGAACAACAATGCCGGCCTGATCCAGGGCGACAAGCGCCTGACCCTGAGCCGCTCGGGCAACGTCAGCAACCTCAAGGGCCGGATGTTGGCCGGCGAGGTGCTGAGCCTGAATGCCGCCAGCTTCGACAACAACCTGGGGCGCATTGCCAGTGACGGCACCCTGGAGCTGTCCATAGCCGGGCACCTGCTCAACCAGGGTGGGGTGCTGGGCGCGGTGGGGGCGCTGCAACTGAATGCCGTCAACCTGGACAACCAGTTCGGTGGGCTGATCTCCGGCCAGAGCAACCTGACCCTCGATGCCACCCGCTTCGACAACCGCGGTGGCAGCGTGATTGCTAGTGGCCAATTGCAGGTAAGCAGTAGCGAACTGGATAACCGCCAGGCCGGGTTGCTCAATTCAGCCGGGGCCATGACGCTCGAGGTTGCCGGCCTGGACAACCGCGCCGGCAAAATCACCAGTGTCTCCGACCTTAGCGTCACCGGCTCCCGCCTGGACAACAGCGTCGGCGGTCGTGTCGTCGCCAACGGCACCTTGCAGATGACCCTGGCGCGCCTCGACAACCAGGCCAAGGGCATCATTTCCGGGCAGCAGTCGGTGACCATTGTTGCCGGACAGATGAATAACAGCACCCAGGGCAGCCTGTATGGCAAGACCGGGCTGTCGCTACTCCTGCATAACGACAACGGTGCCAGCGGGCAGTTGAACAATCACGCGGGCGAGCTGCGCAGCGATGCCGGCCTGGGCCTCGAACTGGTCAGCCTGGTAAACGACGGTGGCCGGGTGACCAGCGCAGGCACTCTGTTGCTCACGGCGGGGCAGGGTGTCAGTAACCTGGATGGGGAGATCCTCGGCAGCAGTGCCCTGACCCTGTCCGGCCTGAGCCTGGACAACAGTCGCGGGCGTATCGGCGCCGACGGCATGCTGCGTGTCACCACAGGTCATTTCAGCAACCAGGCCGGACGGCTGACCAGTATCGATGACCTTGAGCTGAGCGCCGGCCAGGTGGACAACCTCGGCGGCTGGATCGCCAGTGGCAAGGCCCTCACTGCCACGCTCACCGGTCTCGACCAGCGTGGCGGCGGCGAGCTCTACAGCAATGATGCCCTGACCCTGGACCTGGGCAATGGCCTGTTGAACAACAGCGGCGGGTTGATCAACGCGCCGGGCCCGTTGCTGCTGCGCAACCTGTCCACGGTGATCAACCGCGGTGGCGAGATCTCCAGCGGGCGGGGCTTCGGCCTGAGCGCCGAGAGCCTCGACAACAGCGGTGGTGACCTGCTCAGTGACCAGGCCATCGGGCTGAACATCCGCCAGGCGCTGCTCAATGTCGGCGGCCAGATTGCCGCTACCGGCCTGACTGCCGAGGCGGCTAGCCTGGATAACCGTGACGGTTTGTTCAGCAGCTCCGCCAACCTGGAGCTGACTGTCGCCAACGAACTGCTCAACGAGGCTGGCGAAGTCTCTGGCGCAGGCACCAGCGTGGTCAAGGCGGCCAGCCTGGGCAACAGCGATGGCCAGGTCATGAGCGATCTCGCCCTGGACCTGAGCGTGCTCGGCGCGCTGGCCAACCAGGGCGGCACCTTGGGGGCTGGTCGCGAGCTGAAGGTCAATGCCGGCAGTCTCGACAACAGCCGCAGTGGCAGCCTGGTCAGCGACGGTAGCCTGGGGGTGACGGTCAGCGGCCTGCTGGATAACCAGAACGGCGGCGTGCTCGCCAAGGGCGCCATGGAGCTGCTCGTCGACAGCCTCGACAACCGCAGTGGTCGTCTGTCCGGGCAGAACATCCTGACCCTGCGCGGGACCTCGCTGGACAACCGCGACGGCGTCGTGCGCGCCAACCAGGACATACTTCTGCGCCTGACCCAGCTGGACAACCGCGATGGCCTGCTGAGCAGCGTGGGGGCGCTGGACCTGCGCACCCACGAGCTGCGTAACCAGGGTGGCCTGGTCAGCGCCAGCGGCGTAGTCCGTCTGAACGCCAACACCGTCACCAACGGCAAAGGCCGCGTCGCCAGCCAGAGCGACCTGTTCGCCACCGTCGGCACATTCGAACAGCTGGGTGGCGAGCTGGTGGCCGGGGGCGAACTGAGCCTGGCCGGCAATCAGCTGGACAACCGCAGCGGCGGCCTGGTGGGCAGCACAAAAGCGCTGAAAATCGACGTGCAGTCCGTCGACAACCGCGGCGGCGAAATCTCCAGCCAGCAGAACGTCAGCGTCGGTGCTGCGCAACTGGATAACAGCGGCGGCAAGCTACTGGCTGGCAGCACGCTGGACATGACCGTTGCGCGGGTCATCAACCAGGCCCGCGGCTTACTGTTCGCCCAGGACATCAGCCTGGCGGCTGGGCACCTGGACAATGCCCAGGGTAGCATCGCCGGTCAGCGCTCATTGCTGGTTCGCCTCACCGCGCAGCCGACAGCGCTGCTCGATGGCAACCTCGACAATGGCCAAGGCAGCCTCAGCAGCGAAGGCACCCTGAGCCTCAACGGCCAGCAACTGGACAACCGCGCCGGCAGCATTTCCAGTGCCGGACTGCTGCAACTGAACGGCGCCGCTGGCCTGCTCAACCAAGGCGGTACTGTCGAAAGCGCCCAGGCCCTCAACCTCACCAGCGCCAGCCTGGACAACAGCGGACAGGGTCTGATCAAGAGCCAGGGCAGCGCCACCCTGACCACCGGGCGCCTCGACAACAACCTGGGCGGCCGGGTGATCAGCAGCGCCGATCTCAACCTCAGCGCCGGCCAGGTCAGCAACGGCGGCCGTATCGCCAGCAACGGCGTACTCGATGCCCGCCTTGCCGGCCTGGTCCAGAACAATGGCGAGCTGTTCAGCAACAGCCAGTTGACCCTCGATCTGCTCCAGGGTGACCTGAACAACCTCGGCCTGATCAACGCGCCGAAGCTGATTCTTAAGAATCTCGGCGCGGTCACCAACCAGGGCGGCGAGATCTCCAGCCAGAACGCGTTCAGCCTCGCTGCGCGCAGCTTTGACAACGGCAATGGCAAGGTAATCAGCAACCAGGATCTGACCCTGCGCATCGAACAGATGCTGGGCAACGTCAAGGGCCGGATCAACGCCGCAAACCTGGACCTGGGTAGCCTGCTCCTGGACAACAGCGACGGCCTGATCAGCAGCCGTGGAGTCCTGACGTTGAACGCCAGCGAGTCGCTGCTCAACCGCAAGGGCACCCTGATCGCCGATGGCGTGCTCAAGCTCAACAGCGCCAGCCTCGACAACCGTCAGGGTGAGGTTGCCGGCAAGGCACCGGTCGAGCTCGATGCGCAGGCCATCGACAACCAGAACGGCCAACTGATCGGCACCGACCGCGTGACCGTGCGCGCCACCAGCCTGGATAACCGTGGCGGTCTGCTTGGCGCCACAAAAGCGCTGAAACTCGATATCGGCGCCATCGTCAACCGCAGCGGCGAGCTGACCAGCAACGGCGACCTCAGCATCACTGGCCAGAACCTGGACAACAGCGATGAGGGCGTGGTGTTCGCCGCAGGCAATCTGGCCCTTGCGGTGCAACGTGTACTCAACCGCGCCCGCGGCCAACTGAGCGGGCAGGGCGTGGGCCTGAGCGGTGCCAGCCTGGACAACAGCGGCGGGGCCATCATCGCGCAGCTGCCGCTGGTGCTGAGTTTCAGCGGCGAACTGAACAACCGCCAGGGGTCGCTGAGCAGCGAATCGATCCTGGACGTCATGGCGGGCAGCCTCGACAACCGCAACGGCAGCCTGGGCAGCGGCGGCGGCCTCACTCTGACTGTCAATCATGCGCTCGACAATGGCAATGGCGAGCTGGTCAGCGACGCCAACCTGCTCCTGCGCAGCGCCCGTCTGGACAACGACCGGGGCAACATCAGCGCCAAGGGCGCGATCAACCTGGTCACCGGGGCCCTGAACAACAGCGGCGGCCGCCTCAACAGCGCGCAAACCCTCGACCTGACCGCCAGCCAGGTCAGCAACGGCGGCAGCATAGGCAGCCTCAAAGCCCTGACTGCCAGGGTCAGTGGCCTCGATCAGCAGGGCGGCAAGCTGTTCAGCAACACCCGCCTGAGCCTCGACCTCAACGGTGGCACGCTGGACAATCAGGGCGGCTTGATCAATAGCGCCGGCCCGCTGCAACTGAGCAACCTCGCCGAGGTAAGTAACCGTTCCGGCGAAATCTCTAGCGCCCTGGCCTTCACACTCAACGCCCGCAGCCTGGACAACGACAATGGCCGCGTGCTCGCTAGCCAGGGCCTGAACCTGGTAATCGCCCAGGCCCTGAGCAATATCAAGGGCCTGATCGGCGCTGCCAGCCTCGGCGTCAGCGCAGGCGTGGTGGACAACCGCGAAGGCATCCTCAACAGCCGCAGTGGCTTGCAACTGAGCAGCAGTGGCCTGCTCGACAACCGCCAGCGGGGCCTGATCAGCGCGGCGGGTGCTCTCAGCCTGAACAGTGGCGACCTCTACAACCAGGGCGGCAGCCTGCTCGGCGCCAGCGGCGTGACCCTGACCACTCGCGCGCTGAACAACAGCGCCGCAGGCCTGATCAACAGCCAGGGCGGCCTTGGGATCACCGCCAGCAGTCTCGACAGTAGCAACGGCGAAGTCTCTGCGCGCAACGATCTGAGCCTGGACCTCGGCGCATTGTCAGTGAACAGCGGCCGGATCATCGGTGACCAGGGCGTGACCCTGGACCTTCACGGTAACGATCTGGACAACCGCGGTGGCTTGATCCTCGCCAAGGGCGGGCTGAACCTGCAGCGCATCGCTACCCTCAACAATGCCGGCGGTGAGCTCTCCGCCCAGCAGGACCTGAACCTCAACGCCAAGCGCCTCGACAATAGCGACGGCAAACTGATCGGCGTCCGTCGTCTGCTTGTCGAAGCCGGCAGCATCAACAACCAGCGCGGCCTGCTGTCCGGGTGGCAGGGCCTGGTCCTCCATGGTGGCAGCCTCGACAACCGCAACCTTGGCACTTTGTCCAGCCGCAGCGGCGCGTTGGACGTCCAGCTGTCTGGTGCCTTGCTCAACAGCAACGACGGTGCTCTGGTCAGCCAGGGCCGTATGGATATTGGCGCGGCCAACCTGGACAACCGCGGCGGTGTGCTGTCCAGCGGTGCAGCCCTGCAACTGAATGCCGCCACTCTGGGTAACGAGGGCGGCAGCATCGATGCCCAGCAGTTGCTGACGGTGAACGGTACCGACCTCGATAACAGTGGTGGGCGCATCGCCGGCAACGGCAGCCTGTTCCTTGATCTGCGCGGTACCCTGACCAACACTGGCGGTACCCTGATCAGTGCCGACACCCTGTTGCTCCGCCAGGCGCTTCAGGTCGCTAACCATGGCGGCAAGATCGTCAGCCGCGGTCGCCTGGAACTGAATGGAGGTAGCCTCGACAACAGCCAGTTCGGCACCCTCGCGGCCAGGGATCAGGTCAAGGTCAACGCCAGCTCGATCCTGAGCAACAACGCTCAGGGCTTGATCTACAGCGAACGCGCCGATGTCCGGTTGCAGGCCGCTGGACTGCTCAACCAGCAGGGCGAAGTGCAAGGTCAGAGTGGCGTGCTGCTGGATGTCGCCGGCGCGCTGGACAACCGCAACGGCAAGCTGCTGGCCCAGGGCGGCAACCTGCTGGTACAGCGCGCGGGCAGCCTGGGCAACCAGGGTGGCATCCTCGCCAGCATCGCCGGGCAGCTGGACGTCAAGGTCAGCGGCGTGCTTGATAACAGTCGCGACGTCGGCGGCCAGGGTGGGGTGGTGCAGGGCCAGCAACTGCTGCTGGTGGCCGGCAGCGTCGACAACCGTGGCGGGCGTGTTGCCGCGCAGTCGGGCGATGCCCTGATCCGCACTGGTGACTTCATCAACGCCGGTGGTGGGCTTTACGCCAAGGGGCTGCTGCGGGTCGACGGGCTAGGCCTGGACAACAACGCCGGGCAGGTGGCGGGCAGTCGCGTTGAACTGGCGCTGGGCGATGCGCTGGTAAACCGTTCGGGGGTTATCGAAAGCGACACTCAACTACTGGTGTCGGCGGGGGCGGTGGACAACCAGAGTGGCCAGTTGCGTGCCTTGGGCACGGCGGGCAAGAGCGACTTCCAGATTCGTGGCGGGTTCGATAACCGCTACGGCCGGGTGGAGGTCGGCAACAGTGACCTGACGCTGAACACGGCGAACCTGAGCAACTTCAATGGCTCGGTGCTGCATGGCGGTACTGGCACCTTCGATATCTCGACGGCCAATTTCACCAACAGCGGCGGTAACCTGGTCACCCGCGGTGGGCTGACCCTGACTGCGGACAGCTGGACCAACAGCAGCGTCATCCAGGCCGGGCGCCTGACCGTCAATGTGGGTGAACTGACCCAAACCGCCAGTGGACAATTGCTGGCATCGGAGAGCTTTACCGGCAGCGGCAACAACTGGACCACGGGTGGCTTGATCGCCAGTGATGGCCGTTTCGACCTGACCCTCGCCGGCAGCCTGAATGCCAGCGGGCGGGCCAGCAGTCTTGGAGGGATGAACGTTACCCTCGGCCAGTTGAACCTGGGCGCTACCGCCAGCCTCGCTGCGGGAGACATGGCCACGGTGAATGTCGGCGGCCTGCTGAGCAACGCCGGACGCCTGACGTCCGCTGCCAACCTGACGATCAATGCCGGCGGCATCAGCAACTACGGCTCGCTGGGCAGCGGCCAGGCTTTGACTGCCACCACTACTCACTTGCTGAACCAGAACGGGTTCATCTATAGCGGCGCCGACATGGCGTTGTACGCGCAGAGCCTTTCCAACCAAGAAGGCGATATCTATGGTCTGGGTGCGATTCGCCTGGCCAGGGATGCGCAAGGTACGCGGGCGGCCTTGATGGAGAACATTTCCGGGACGATCGAGAGCCTCGGGGACTTCTCCATTGCCGCCACCTCCATCACCAACAAACGGGTGGACTTCGACCTCACGCCGACACTGCAGTCCGGCTATATCGGCGTGCGTTGCTACAGCTGCTCCAGCTACATGGACGGCAAAGTACCAATTTCGCCATCGTCACACCTGGTGTGGGGGCAAACCTACAGCTTTGACGCGGTCGGCCAGGTTTCGAAACAGGCCAGCCTTGTTTCAGGGCGCAATCTCTCCGTCGCCAGCGATGTGTTCGCCAACTCCAACTCCACTGTTGCCGCGGCCGGGAATATCAACATCAACACCGGTTCGTTCTCCAATACCGGGACGTCGCTCAACGGCTATACGGATCTGAAGTACGTTGATGTTGGTACGCCAAACGGGGCGCTGTGGAAGGGTATCGCCAGGTATAACGCGGACCATGACCCCGGCTACAACGGTGGCATCCGCTTCATGAACGCGGACGGTGCCGAGTCGATGGCGGCCATCACCTCCGGCAGCCGGCCCATCGGCAAGGGCGATACCATATCGTGGCTCAACTTCGCCAGTATGCGATTGGCCACCACCTACCTTGTTTTCGAAGATAGAAAAGCGTCGAGCTACATTTTCCCGGCCAATTACTCGAGCGGCCAGGTACACAACGCCCCGGCGGTCATCCAGGGCGCCACCCCCTTCCTCAGCAAACGCGTCGAGAATGCCGGCTCGAACTACCTTCCTTCAGTAGTCGAGGCGGGCGGTACCGTCTCCATTACCGCAGCCAGCAAGATCACCAATGGCGTCGAGCGTTCGTACAGCACGGGCGCCGCCGGTAATGCTCGGGGGCTTGATACCCGAGCCAGCGGCACAGGCACCGCGCCAGTCATCGTCTTGAACCGACAGTTACCCGCAAACCTGGCGCAGCAACAAATCAACCCGTTGAACCTGCCCGGCTTCAGCCTGCCCACCAACCAGAATGGCCTGTTCCGCCTGAGTGACAGGGCTGCCAGCGCGGGTGAGGTTGCCCAGGGCGACTCGGCCTCCCGCAACTGGACTCTGGGCGCCGCCAGCGTCGACCTGGCGCAACGTGAGCAGGCTGTGCCCGGTTCCACCGGTCGTATCCTCCAGCTCGATGATATCGCCCAGCTGTCGGCCAACACTCAGCAAGTGTCGGTGGCCGCGCGCGAAGCCAGCGCCATCAACGCCAACGCCACTGCGATCAATGTGTCCGCAGTCGGCACTGTCAATAACGGCACGTGGCAGTCGGGCCGCAGCAGTGCTGGCGATATCACCCGCAATGGCGACGTCGGCAACCAGTCACCCTCCGGTGACTCCGCAGGCTCGGTCAGCGCCACCGGCCAGGATGTCGATCTTTCCGGCATCATCGGCAACCGCGACACGCAAATCACTGTCAACACACCGGGTGGAACGTCAGGCGCCGGCCGGCCCGAGTTGAACGTTCCGAGCCTGTCCACGGGAGGCCGTGACACCAGTGTTAGCACTGGCCAGCAAGGCGCTAGCAACCCCCAACTGACGCCCCTGGTTCGTGAAGAGCTGGTCGCCGTGGCTGCGCCGCAACCTGCGCAGGTGACGACTGTCGCGCCTTTGCTGCCCGGCACACAGGCCGTGGTGCCCGCGGCCGAACGCCCGGGAACCCCGGGTGTCGATGAGCGCACGACAAAGGTCACCCCGCCAGGCAGCGCGCAAACGACTGCGCCGGCCACCCAGACCATCGAGCGTGTTCAGGGCCTTCCTGATCGCAGCGTGGCTTCCCAACCGCACAAATACCTGGTGGAAACCAGCCCGCTGCTGACCGATCTCAAGCAGTTCATGAGCTCCGACTACTTGCTGGCCGGCTTGGGTTACAACCCGGACGACAGTGCCAAGCGTCTCGGGGACGGCTTCTACGAGCAGCGCTTGATCCAGCAAGCGGTAGTGGCGACAACCGGTCAGCGCTTCCTCGCCGGCCAGAACAGCGACGAGAAGATGTTCAAGTACCTGATGGACAACGCCATCGCCAGCAAGCAACAGCTGAACCTGACGATGGGCGTGGGCTTGACTGCGGAGCAGGTCGCTGCCCTGACTCACGATATCGTCTGGCTGGAAGAGGTCATGGTCAATGGCGAGAAAGTGCTGGTACCGGTGCTCTACCTCGCCAGTGCCAACAACCGCCTGGCACCCAACGGTGCGCTGGTGGCGGGCCAGGACGTGAACTTGATTGCCGGGGGAGACTTGTTCAACGTCGGCACCCTGCGTGCCAGCAACAACCTCTCGGCCAGTGCCGGCAACAACATCGTCAACGGTGGCCTGATCCAGGCCGGTAACCGTATCGACCTGCTGGCGGGCAACGACATCATCAACAAGGCCGGCGGCATTATCTCCGGTCGCGACGTCAACCTCACCACCGTGCTTGGCGATGTCATCAACGAGCGCTCTGTGACCCGCCATGTCACTGACAGTGCCCGTCTGTACGAGCGCACCGACTACGTTGACAGCGCTGCGCGCATCGAGGCCGCCAACGACCTGAGCATCAAGGCCGGCCGCGACTTCATCAGCGCGGGCGGTGTGCTGGAGAGTGGGCGTGATACCAGCGTTGAAGCCGATCGCGACATCACGCTCGGCTCCGCCGAAGCCACCAACAGTGCCGATTACGGGCGAACCAAGACCCAGTCGGTGACCCAGCACGGCAGCAGCGTCAGCGCCGGCAGGGATTTCACCGCGGTGGCGGGTCGTGACCTTGTCGCCGTCGCCAGCCAGATCGATGCGCAGCGTCATATCGATATCTCGGCTCGCGGCGACGTGGCCTTGATATCGGCGGCGGATGAGCAGCACTCATCGTACAGCTCGAAAAAGCTCAAGACCCAGGAAGACCATGTCAGTCAGGTAGCCACCGTGCTCAAGGCTGGCGGCGACGTCGCCATCAGCGCAGGCGAAGACCTGGCCCTGAGCGCCAGCCGCGTCACTGCGGGCGACGAAGCCTATCTCGTGGCTGGTGGCAAGCTTGCCCTGCTGGCCGCCGAAGACAGTGATTACTCGCTGTACGACAAAAAGAAGAAGGGCAGCTTTGGCAGCAAACACACCAAGCGTGACGAAATCACCCGGGTCACCAATATCGGTAGTGAAATCATCACCGGTGGCGACCTGATCTTGCAGAGCGGCGGCGACCAGCGTTATCAGGTGGCCAAGCTCAACAGCGGTGATGACCTGATCCTGGACAGTGGCGGTGGCATCACCTTTGAAGGGGTGAAGGACCTGCATCAGGAGAGCCACGAAAAATCCAAGTCGAGCCTGGCCTGGAACAGCATGAAGGGTAAGGGGCGTACAGACGAAACCTTGCGTCAAAGCCAATTGCTGGCCAGTGGCGACCTGCTGATCAAGGCTGCCGATGGGCTGAAAATCGACATCAGGCAGGTCGATCAGCAAAGCGTGAGCCAGACCATCGATGCGATGGTCAAGGCCGACCCGCAGTTGGCGTGGCTGAAGGACGCAGAAGCGCGAGGCGATGTGGACTGGCGGCAGGTCAAGGAGATGCACAACGCCTTCAAGTACAGCCACACCGGGTTAGGCGCGGGCGCGCAGTTGGTGATTGCAATCATCGTTACCTACCTCACGGCCGGCGCGGCCAGTGGCCTGGTCGCAGGTGGAGCTTCGGCAGCCGGTGCGTCCACTGCTGCCGGTAGTGCATGGGCCGCAGGAGCCGGAGCATCAATGAGTGGCGTCGGCTGGGCCAACGCAGCGGTCACCGCTGGACTGACGGGCATGACCAGCAATGCAGCGATCAGCACGATCAACAATCGTGGCAACCTGAGCTTGGTGCTCAAAGACGTAACGTCCAGCGACGCACTGCGCGGCTATGCCGTGGCAGGTGTTACCGCAGGTTTGACTAATGGTCTGTATGACGGGTGGATGGCCACTGAAACCGGTGCAACAAGTGTTGTACCAAATGGTGCTGCGGTACTACCCAATGGCGGGCTTTCAACATGGGAGGGTGTTGGACGTTTCGCTGGCAACCAATTACTGCAGAACGGTACCTCAACGGTACTTGACCGCGCGTTGGGCGGGGACAGTACGCTACGAAATGCCTTGCGCAGCAGTCTGGCAAGTACCTTTGCGGCGGCGGGTTTCAATCTGATTGGCGACGTCGGTGATAGGTTCGATCTTCAGGAAGGGGGCGTCGCCAAGGTTTCGTTGCACGCGGTGATGGGGGGGCTGGCTGCCGAAGCGGCCGGTGGTGATTTCAAGTCAGGCGCGGCAGCGGCGGGATTGAACGAGGCACTGGTGGATGGCCTCGCTCGGCAGTATGCCGATATGCAGCCAGAGGAAAAGCGCCAGTTGTTGGTGATGAACTCACAGTTGCTTGGCATCTTGGCAGCTGCGACGGTAGGAGGCGACGACCAAGACCTGCAAACAGGGGCATGGGTTGCCAGTACCTCGACGCAGTACAACCACCTCGCTGACCACGAGATGCAGAACCTGGCGCAGGATTTGAAGGGGTGTCAGAAGAAAGGAACCTGTACACAGGTTGCCACCGCTTATTTTGAGAAGCACTTGGCAAATGAAAAGGAACTAAAAAACCTGTGCTCTACAAACATTCCGGCCTGTCAGCTCAAGGCTCGAGAAATTTACGAGGCGGTTTACAAGTGGCAGTCACTGGGCTATTACATGGAGTTGGAGGGGCAACCCGCTAGAATATTGCAAGCGTTCCATCAGCTGAATCTCGTCGCTGGACCGGAGGCTACGCAGGCCATAGCATTACCTTCGGCGCAGGCCTTCCTGGAAGTGTTTGGGGTTGATTCAAGCAACCCTGCAGGCCAAGCAGCTGGTGTGACGCTTGCGGGCATCGTCGCTGGCAAGGCGGGGAAAGGTCCAAAAGGCGCAGGGGCTGCCGGAAAGGTAGACGAAGTTATCCCGCCAGGAATGGATCGCCCATTCCGTCCTATTAACCCGGACTTTCCGCCAAGCAAGTCTGTTGTTGATGCGATGGGTAGCCCGCAAATTAAAAACATGGTGGGCTGTTCAAGAACAGATTGTTCAGATATTGCAAGCAAGTTATTTGATGCTTCAGGTGGTAAAGGGAGAATTATTGAAGTTCGCCCTTCAAGGGCAGGAGGGCTAAATGTTTATGAGAATGGGATTAAAGAGCCTGGTCAGTTTTATCACCAGGTCTATACTGATGGTCGGTATGTTTATGATCCACGGCTGTCGTCAAACCCGATCCCCAAAGGTGATTGGGAACGGCACATTAAAAATATCAACCCTGGTGGAGTATCGATCTCTGATAAGTTGAGGGGGTTAGAGTAATGAGTGTAACTAGGATTTTAGACTCGGAAGGCGAACTGCTAAATATTCTTCACGATTTGAATGCACTTGAGTGGAGAAAGTACAGGCAGCGTAATCCAGAGGTCTGGACGGGTGATCATTTTGAAAGAGAGGATCGCTCAATGTTCCCTCCCTATATTGCCTTTCGATTTGAAAAGGAAAATGAATATATTATCTCTATTTTGAATGAGCTGGTGGGTTCTTATAAGGGCTTGACTTCTTGGGTGTTGATAGGTTTTAAGCGCTATGCGTCCTCTAGCATGAACTGGGTGGTTGAGCCTGTACATGTTAGGGGTGTAGAGGCTAAGGCCAAGTCTTTAGGGTTCTCTTCTGATAATTATCTTGCTACGTATGAGCCTGAGTTTGGATTTATTGCCTTTGAAGACTTGGCTGGGCTAACTGAATACATTCGTAAGAAATTCTCAGAGTTGAATATCTCCAGCCAATAAATTGTAGAGGTCTTGACTTGACAGGGTAATTTCGACACCGGCCTTGCGCCGGTGTTTTGCACCCACAGATCTCAGCAGCCTGCCTGGCGCAACTGCCCCAACCGACTACGGGTGCGGGCCAGGTCGCTGGCGCTGCCGCCCAGGCTTGCGGCCAGCGGCAGGCTGCCGATCAGCACCAGGTGCTTGTCCTGGTCGTAGAGCACGTCCACCAGGTTGACGAAGCGCTGCTGGGCGGCAATCGAGCAGTCTTCAAGGTTCGGCAGGCAGTCGATGATCCAGTGGTCAAAACGCCGCGCCAGCTCCAGGTAGTCGATCACCGCGGTGGGTTGCTCGCACAGCTCGACAAAATCAAACCCCACGGTGCGCTGCTCGCTCAGGCGGGCGCGCAGGGTGCGCTTGCCTACCTCCAGTAAAACCGGCGCGTCACCCGGCTCGGGCAACTGCAGGGCCTGGCGCTGTTGGCGGCTGCCCGGCCACAGGTAATGGCCCTGGGTAAAGCGCTGCTGGCCAGCCGCGCCGGGCAGGCTGCGAAAGTCTTGCTCACCGCCGACTTCCAGCACCTGCATGCGGCTGTTGATCAGGCGGATCACCGGCTCGAAACGCTGGTGATACAGCGGGTTGGGCAGCAAGCCTTGCGGCGCGTAGTTGGAGGTTACCAGGAGAAAAATCCGCCGCTCGAACAAGGCCTGGAACAGCCGGGTGATGAGCATGGCGTCGCCGATGTCATGCACGTGGAACTCGTCGAAACACAGCACCTGGCAGTCGTCGAGCAACTCATTCAGGGTGCAGGCCAGGGCGTCGTCCTGCTGGCGATGATCAAACATGCCCTGGTGCAGGCGGGCGAAAAAGTCATGAAAGTGCAGGCGGCGCTTGCGCGCCTGGGGCAGGGCCTGGAAGAAACCGTCGAGCAGCCAGCTTTTGCCGCGCCCGACCGCGCCGTACAGGTAAAGGCTGCGCGCCTGGCCGCTCTCAATTTGCGCTGCCTGGGCCGCCATATGTTCGATGACGTGTAACTGGCCGGCGCTCAGGGTGTAGCCGCGGGCTTGGGCCTTGGCGGCAAAATGCTGACGAACGGTCGCCGCCACGCTGTTGTCTTCGGCCACCGGCGTGCGTAAGCGACGCCAGGCGCGCAACGGCGAACGTATCCAGGAAGGGGGCAGGGCAGGCAAACCGGGCTCCTCGGGGCAACGGCACTCAAGGGCCAGCTTGAGCGAGGGCGGCTAATTTAACCAATATGAATAAGGCCGGCCAGCGATCTCTGAGCGGGATAAGTGATGGCTTCTATCGCGGGGCAAGCCCGATCCTACAGATAGATCTTGTACGGGGCTTATACATTTCCCTGCAAACTGGCAGGTTTTTCCTTCACTGCTACCCTCAAGGTCAGATCACTCCTGCGTTGAAGGATGACAAGGTGAAGGGACGCTCTTTGGCGACGCTGCTCGGGCTGAGCATGGCCAGCACGGCAGGCGCCGCCGATTTCATGGTTGAAGTCAAAGTGCAAGTGGAGCGCGGCTGCCTGCTCATCCACCAGCCCCGCGATGCCGGCGCCCAGGCCTTGGGTGTGCTCGATTTCGGCCGCACGGCGCGGCTGGACGACCCGGCCGGCCCGCTCAGCAGCCAGTTGCTCGCGCTACGCCCGCCACGCCTGGAGTGCAACCCCGACACCGCTTACCAGGTGCAGGTCGATGGCGGCCAGCACGGCGGTATCGGCGAGGTGCGTTACCTGGCCAGCAACCAGCCTGCGGCGAAACCCATACCCTACCGTTTGTACCAGGACCCGGCCTGGCGCCTGCCGCTGCCGGTCAATGTTGCCCAGCATGCGCGGGTGCCCGATTCGGGCTCGGTGGCGCTGCCGTTGTATGCGCGTATCGAGCGCCTGGCCGAAGTGCCGGCGGTGGGGCGTTATTCGGACCTGCTCAAAGTCACCGTCACCTGGTAACCGGGGCGGCGCCTGCTAAAGGAACTGGCAGTATGAAAGGGATAATGCTGTTGACGCTTGGCCCGCTGCTGTTGCTCAGCCCCGATGCTTTCGCGGCCATGAGCGGGCATATCCAGGCGCGCCTGGTGATCAGCAGCGCCTGCCAGATCAGCGGCGGGCCGGGCACCCTGGAAACCCCAGGCGGCGGTGTGCTGGATTTTGGCAGCCAGGGCCCGAGTTGGACCAACCCGCTGCGTTCCGGCATCGAAGAGGCCACCGGTGACGGCAGCCTGCAGGTGCGCTGCAACCCGGCGGTGCGCGCCTTTACCGTGAGCATCAACGGCGGTGCCAACGGTGATGGCGCCACCCGGCGCCTGAGCAATGGCCGCGAGCTGATCCCCTATGAGCTGTCCGCCGACCCGTCGGGCCGGGCCCGTTACAACATCGGCCAGACCCGCAATTTTTCGGTCAGCAGCGCCGCGCAGATTCCGATTCCAATCTACGGTGCAGTAGTCGCCCATCCCAAGGCGCTACCGGCCGGCATTTACCGCGACACCCTGATGGTGACCCTGGACTGGTAATACGCAAGGAGTGACTCATGCACCCGAACCTCTCACGCTTGATTTTCGCAGGCCTAGGCCTGGCGCTCGCCACCCAGGCCCAGGCGGCCACGGTAACCGGCAACATCACCGCCACCCTGACGCTGATCGCCAGTTGCCAGGTCAACGGGGGCGGCGGTGCCAGCGGCCTGAACTTCGGTACGCTGAACTTCGGTACCCAGGAAGCGCTGTTCACCACTGCCGGCGGGCAGGTGCTGGGCGGCGGCGGTGGCGCCATGAGCATCCTCTGCTCGAGCGGCACAGTGCCGGTGATCAAAGTGCGTGCCGGCGCCCACGACAGCCAGTCGCCCGGCGGCAGCCGTGCGCTCTACGACGGCGTGGCCAACTACGTGCCGTATGACTTCTACACCGATTCAGGGCACACCCAGCTGCTGGTCATCGACGGCACCATCACCTTGCCGACCAGTACCGGCGTGGCCCAGACGGTCAACCTGTATGGCCAGGCCAAGGGCAAGGCGGGCCTGCCAGCCGGGGTGTACACCGACACGGTGGCGGTCGAGCTGAGCTTCTGAACCGTGAGCCGCACCTGGTCCGGGCTGCTGGCCATGGTTGCCTGCTGCCTGCCGCTGCCGTTGGCGGCGGTCACCACCAGCACTTTCCAGGTCAGCGCCACGGTGGCGGCCGGTTGCCTGGTGATGGGCGGCGTGAGCAACTACGGCAACCTCAATTTCGGCAGCTATTCGGCGCTGTCGACCAGCAGCGTCACCACCGCCCTGGGCGGCACCACGGTGACCCTGCAATGCACGCCAGGAGTGAGCTTGAGCATGAGCGTCGATGCCGGGCTGAACAGCGCCAGCGGCACGCGCAACCTCAAGCGCAGCAGCGGCACCTCGCTGGTGGCCTACCAATTGTTTCGCGACGCCGGCTTCAGCCAGAGCCTGGGCATCAACCAGAGCGTGGCGGTGAGCTACAGCGATCCGAGCACGATCAAGTTGCCGGTTTACGCCCGGGCCCAGTTGACCGGCAACCTGCCGGCCGGCAGTTACACCGATGTGGTGCAGGTGGTGCTGACCTTTTGAACGGCGCCGCCGGATGAATATGACAATAAGGAGAGTGTGCATGGAAGTAGGCGCCGGCAGTTCGCGCTTGAGCTACACCCTGTTGAGCTGTGCCCTGGCGCTGTTGTGCAGTGCGCCGTTGCAGGCCGCCACCTCGGTACTGATCTGGCCGATCGATCCGGTGCTGGAGGCCAATCAGAAAGCCGGCGCGCTGTGGCTGGAGAACCGTGGCGATGCGCCGGCCAACCTGCAGGTGCGGGTGTTCGCCTGGCGCCAGGGCGAGTTCGACGACCAGTACCAGGCCCAGCGCGAGATTATCGGCAGCCCGCCAGTGGCCAATATCGCCCCGGGGCAAAAGCAGCTGATTCGCCTGACCCGCACCGGCAGCTCGCCGGTGGGCCAGGAGCAGGCCTACCGGATCATCATCGATGAAATTCCCCCGGCCTTGCCGGCTGCGGCCAGCGCCGACAAGGCCCAGGCGGCGATCCGCTTCCAGATGCGCTATTCGGTGCCGCTGTTCGTCTACGGTGAAGGTTTGTGGGGCAAGCCTGACCCCAGTGGCCAGCGCGGTGACAGTGCGGTGGGCAAGCCGTTGCTGAGCTGGCGTCAGGTCTCTGTACAAGGCAAGCCCTATGTGGAAATCCGCAACAGCGGCCCGGTGCATGCGCGCCTGACTGACGTGGTGCTGCAGCAGGGCAGCCAGAGCCGGCCGCTGGTGGAGGGTCTGCTCGGCTACGTGCTACCCGGCGCCAGCATGCGCTGGCCGGCGCCGCAGCCATTGGGCGCCGCTTCAGTGCTCAAGGGCCGGGTCAATGGCCAGGAGCCTGCGCAAACCCTGAGCCAGGGGCAATGAACAACAGCTAGCAGCACTACAGGGGCCAGGGAGGACCCGGTAATGGTCGGATACTGTGTGTGAGCATCTCTTCGGCGCTGCGGGCCTGTGGCCTGACCGTGCTGGGCTGTGGTTCGCTGCTGGCTGGCGAGCTGCCGCCGCCCCCGGCCAGCCTCGAGGCGGTCGCCGATGCGCCGTTGTTCCTGGAACTGCTGGTCAACCAGATGAGCAGCCCTGAACTGGTGGCGGTGCAGCAGCGCGCCGGGCGCCTGTACATGGCCACCGCCGACCTGCAGGCGGCTGGCATCGAGCTGCCCGGCGAATACGGTGACGAAGTGGCGCTGGACAGCATCCCCGGCCTGCACACCGACTACGACAGCCAGGGCCAGCGCCTGGTGCTGCAGGTGCCACCGGCCTGGTTGCCGACCCAGCGCATCGGCAGCCGCCAGTTGTACCCGGCCAGTGAAGCGCGCAGCAGCTTTGGCGCCTTGCTCAACTATGACCTGTATTTCAACGATACCGACGACGGTGGCCGCTATCTCGCGGCGTGGAACGAGCTGCGCCTGTTCGACAGCTGGGGCACGCTGTCGACCACCGGCCAGTGGCGTCAGTCCTTGGGCGGCAACGACTACGCCGACAGCCAGGAAGGCTTTCGCCGCTACGACACCACCTGGCGCTACACCGACGAGGCGCGCCTGCTGACCCTGGAAGTCGGCGACGTGCTCAGCGGCGCCTTGCCCTGGACCAGTTCGGTGCGCCTGGGCGGCCTGCAACTGTCGCGTGACTTTGCCGTGCGCCCGGACCTGGTCACCTACCCATTGCCGGCCTTTGCCGGGGAAGCGGCGGTGCCGTCCTCGGTGGATCTGTTCATCAACGGCTACAAAAGCTCCAGCGCCGATTTGCAGCCAGGCCCCTACACCCTGACCAACGTGCCGTTCATCAACGGCGCCGGCGAGGCGGTGGTGGTGACCACCGATGCCCTCGGCCGGCAGGTGTCGACCACCTTGCCGTTCTATGTCACCAGCAGCTTGTTGCAAAAAGGCCTGGCGGATTTCTCGCTGGCCGCCGGCAGCCTGCGCCGGGACTACGCGCTTCGCGACTTTGCCTATGGCCCGGGGGTGGCCGCCGCCAGTTTGCGCTACGGCCTGAGCGACAGCTTCACCCTCGAAAGCCACGCCGAGGCGGCCGAGTCCCTGGCCCTTGGCGGGCTGGGCGGCAACTGGCAGGTGGGCAACTGGGGCGTGGTCAATGCGGCGCTGAGCCAGAGCAGCTTCGACAGCCGCAGCGGCCAGCAACTGAGCGTCGGCTACCAGTACAACAGCCAGCGCCTGGGCTTCAATTACCAGCGCCTGCAACGGCGCGGCGACTATGCCGACCTGTCGCTGGTCGACAGCCCCTACACGCGCCTGAGCCAGCGCAGCGAACAGGTGACCATGAGCGTCAACCTCGAACGCTACGGCAGCCTCGGCGCCGGTTACTTCGATGTGCGCGCCGGTGACAACTCGCGCACCCGTTTGCTCAACCTCAGCTGGAGCAAGCCGTTGTGGCGCAACAGCAGCCTGTACCTGTCGGCCAACCGCGAAATCGGCGACAGCCAGTGGGCGGTGCAGGCGCAACTGGTGATTCCGTTCGACCTGCGCGGCACCCTGAGCTTTAGCGTTGAGCGCAACAAGGAGGGCCAGAACCAGCAACGGGTCAACTACAGCCGCGCGGTGCCCAGCGAAGGTGGCTTGGGCTTCAACCTCGGTTACGCCGACGGCGACCGTGAGGCTTACCGTCAGGCCGACGTCACCTGGCGCCTGCAGTCGGTGCAACTGCAGGCCGGTGCCTATGGCAGCAGCGACAGCATGACCCGCTGGGCCGATGCCAGCGGTTCGCTGGTGTGGATGGACGCCGGGCTGTTCGCCGCCAACCGTATCGACGATGCCTTCGTGGTGGTCAGCACCGAGGGTTTTGCCCAAGTGCCGGTACGCTACGAAAACCAGCTGGTCGGGCGCACCGACAAGAACGGCCACCTGCTGGTGCCCTGGAGTAGCGCCTACTACCGCGCCAAGTACGAGATCGACCCCATGGAACTGCCGGCCAACGTCCAGAGCCCGCAGGTCGAGCAGCGGGTGGCGGTGCGCCGGGGCAGCGGCTACCTGCTGGAATTCCCGCTGCAACGGGTGGTGGCGGCGAGCATCGTCCTGGTCGATGGCAACCATAAGGAACTGCCCCTGGGCAGCCAGGTGCGCCATGAGCAGAGCGGGGCGCTGGCGGTGGTCGGCTGGGACGGGCTGGTGTACCTGGAAGGGCTGGCCGCGGACAACAGCCTGCAGGTGCAGATCGCCAACGGCGGCAGTTGCCGGGTGCAGTTCAAGCTGGCGCCCGAGCAGGACCAGGTGCCGCTGATCGGCCCGCTGGTGTGCCAATGAAGCGCCTGCTGATGCTCCTGGCCGTGCTCGCCAGCCCCCAGGTGCACGCGTTGTGCTCGGTGATCGATACCGCGCCGGCAAGCTTTGGCAGTGTCAGCTCGACCCTGGTGCGCACCACCGTGCAGTCGGCCTCGACCCTCAATGGCGGGCTGCAATGCACCGGCTCGCTGGTCAGCCTGCTGGCCAGCGACGATCACTTCTACGCCACTTTCACCCCACCGGCCGGCAGTACCGGCCTGCTCGGCCCCACGGGCGATGTGATCGGCTACACCCTGTACGCCAACAACACCACCAACTACCCGATCGCCCGCAGCCTGCCTTACGACTTTGCCCGCAACGGCATCCTCGATGCCTTGGGCCTGCTCAACGGCACCACGCCCAAGTCGGTGCCGCTCTACCTCAAGAGCCTGAGCGGCAGCAACGTCGCCGCCGGCCTTTATCAGGAAGTCCTGACGGTGTACTGGAACATCAGCTACTGCTGGGGCATTGGCGTCGGCAGTATCTGCCTGGGCCGGCAGAACCTCACCGGCACCACCAGCCTGACCGTGAGCCTGACAGTGACCAATGACTGCCAGATCACCAGCCCCAACATCAGCTTCGGTAGCGCGCCGGTGGTCGGCGGCTTCAGCACGGTCAACAGCAACGTCAATGTCTCCTGCACCAAGGGCAGCAACTACACCGTGGGCCTGGACGATGGCCAGAATGTCTCCGCCGGGCGCCGGCGGATGAAGTCGGCGGCCAACAACTATATGGCCTATGACATCTTCAAGAGCGCTGGCAGCGTGCGTTGGGGCAGCGTCACCACGGCCCGGCGGGCCAGCAGCGACGCCGATATCAACCCCGGTGTGGGCACCGGCACCGGCAGCCAGATCTTCAACTACAACGCCAAGGTCTACACCGACCAGGCCACACCGCCCGCCGGCACTTACCTGGACAACGTAATACTCGACGTGCAGTTCTGAGCCCGTGCGCCTTCGCTCAGCCACCAGTAACCCAGGGCCACGGCATTGAGCAGCGCGCCATAGGCACACACCAGCAGCCAGCCGCCCCAGGCATAGGCCAGGGTCGAAGTCAGCGCGCCGAAGGCACTGCCCACCGAGTAGAACAGCATGTAAGCAGCGGTCAGCCGGCTGTGGGTGGCTTCAGGCAGGCGGTAGATCAGGCTCTGGCTGGCGACGTGCACGGCCTGCAGGCCCAGGTCGAAGACCACCACGCCGAGCAGCAGCGCCCACAACGAATATTCAGTCAGGGCGATGGCCGCCCAGGACGCCAGCATCAACACCAGCGAGCCGCCACTGACCCACTGGCCCAGGCCGCGATCCACCAGCGCCCCGGCCCGCGCCGCCGCCAGTGCGCCCGCCGCGCCCGCCAGGCCGAACAGGCCCACTTCGCTGGTCGACAACGACAGCGGCGGGGCGCTCAGGGGCAACACCAGCGGCGTCCACAGCACCATCGCCGAGGCGAAGCTGAGCAGGGCCAGCACTGAGCGCCGGCGCAGCAGCGGTTCATCGCGCAGCAGCAACGCCAGTGAATGCAGCAGCTCGCGGTAACTGCCCGCCGCCTGCACCGGTTGTTGCCGAGGCAGCACGCGCCAGAGCAGGGCGGCAATCACCAGGGTCAAGGCCGCCGACAGCCAGTAGATCGAGCGCCAGCCGGCGAGGTCAGCCATGGCCCCGGACAAGGTACGCGCCAGCAAAATGCCAATGACGATGCCGCTGGTGATCACCCCCACGACATGACCGCGTTCGCTAGCCGCCGACAGCGTCGCGGCATAGGCCACCAGTACCTGGGTGACCACCGCCAGCAGGCCGGTCAGGCCCATGCCCAGCAGCAGCCAGGGCGTGCTCGGTGCCCAGGCAATCAGCACCAGGGCCAGGGCCGACAGTAGCGACTGGCCAACGATCAGTCGCCGGCGGTTGAGGCGATCGCCCAACGGCACCAGCAACAACAGGCCCAGGCCATAGCCGACCTGGGTCAGGGTCACCACCAGGCCGACCAGGCCGGGGTCGATGGCAAATTCCCGGGCCATGGCTTCGAGCAAGGGTTGCGCGTAGTAGACATTGCCCACCGCCAGGGCGCAGGCCACGGAGAACAGCAAGATGACGGCGGATGACATTCGGTGTTGGGGCTGCATGGGCTCGATCCTTCTGGTTGCATAATGAAACCAGTTGTACGCTAGAGAAACTGGTTTTATATTGCAACCACTTTCACTGGCGAGATTTCCCATGGTCCAACGTACCCGCCTGCAAGACGCCGAATGCCCGGTGGCGCGTTCCCTCGATGCCATTGGTGACTGGTGGTCGCTGCTGATCGTGCGTGACGCCTTCGATGGCCTGAAGCGCTTCAGTGAGTTCCAGCGCAACCTGGGCATGGCCAAGAACATCCTCAGCACCCGCCTGCGGCAACTGGTCGAGCACCAGATCTTCGAGCTGGTGCCGGTGTCCGAGGGCAGCGCCTACCAGGAATACGTGCTCACCGAGAAAGGCCTGGGACTGTTCCCGTTGATCGTCGGCTTGCGCCAATGGGGCGAGGCGTTCTACTTCGCCGAGGGCGAGGCCCATTCGCAACTGGTCGACCGCGAACACGGCAAACCGGTCAAGGCCCTGCAGTTGCGCGCCGCCGACGGCCGCCTGCTCGGCCCGCACGACTGCGTGCGCCTGCCGGCCCGGGGCTGAGCCTGGCAGCCAGCTACAACCTTCACGGCAGCCACGGGCAAGACGGCCATTGCCAGCGCGCGCAGAGTAGGACCACTGTCATCCTTCTGCTCGAGGTCTTTTGCCATGTCGCTCAACGACACGCTCAGTGCGCACCTGAATCGCGGCACGGTCGGCTTTCCCACCGCCCTTGCCAGTACCATCGGCCTGATCATGGCAAGCCCGGTGATCCTCACCGCGACCATGGGCTTCGGTATCGGCGGCAGTGCCTTCGCCGTGGCCATGCTGATCGCGGTGGTGATGATGCTGGCGCAGGCGACCACCTTTGCCGAGGCGGCGTCGATCCTGCCGACCACCGGCGCGGTGTACGACTACATCAACTGCGGCATGGGGCGCTTTTTCGCCATCACCGGCACGCTCTCGGCCTACCTGATCGTCCACGTCTTTGCCGGCACCGCCGAGACCATGCTGGCCGGGGTCATGGCCCTGGTGAACTTCGAGCACCTCAACACTCTGGCCGAATCGGCCGGTGGTTCGTGGCTGCTGGGTGTCGGCTTCGTGATCATCTTCGCCATCCTCAATGCTTTTGGCGTCAGCGCCTTCGGCAAGGCCGAGATCATCCTCACCTTCGGCATGTGGACCACGCTGATGGTCTTCGGCGTGCTCGGCTTGATGGCCGCGCCGGCGGTGGAGCTGGAGGGCTGGTTCGGCGTGTCGCTGGTCGGCACGGACCTGGTGACCATCCTCTCGCTGGTGGGCATGGCCATGTTCATGTTCGTCGGCTGTGAGTTCGTTACGCCGCTGGCGCCGGATTTGCGCCAGTCGGCGAAAAGCATGCCGCGGGCCATGGCCCTGGGCCTGCTGGGGGTGGCGACGTGCATGTTCATCTATGGCGCGGCGATGAAGCGCCAGGTCGACAACGTGCTGCTCGATGCCGCCAGCGGCGTGCACTTGCTCGACACGCCCATGGCCATCCCGCGCTTTGCCGAACAGGTGATGGGCGATATCGGCCCGCTGTGGCTGGGCATCGGCTTTCTGTTCGCCGGTGCGGCGACCATCAACACGCTAATGGCCGGGGTGCCGCGGATCCTCTACGGCATGGCCGTGGACGGCGCCTTGCCCAAGGTGTTCACCTACCTGCACCCGCGCTTTAAAACGCCGCTGCTGTGCATCCTCGTCGCCGCCTTGATTCCATGCCTGCATGCCCTGTGGCTGGGCGGCAACACCGACCGCATCATGCACCTGGTGCTGGCGGCGGTGTGCGCCTGGAGCACCGCGTACCTGCTGGTGACCCTGTCGGTGGTGATCCTGCGCATTCGTCGCCCGGACCTGCCACGGGCCTATCGCTCGCCGTGGTTCCCGCTGCCGCAAATCCTCTCGAGCGTCGGTATTGTCCTGGGCATGTGGTTCATCACCCCGCCGGGCATGGACCCGGCCGACATCTACGTGCCCTTTGGCCTGATGCTGGCCGGCACCGCGGTGTATGCGCTGTTCTGGACGCTACTGGTGCAGAAGGTCAACCCGTTCAAGCCGGCTTCGGTGGAAGAGGTGCTGGCGCGCGAATTCGCTCATCAACCGGGGACTGCACATGGCTATTGCCCTGCGCCAACTGTGGCAAAGGCTGTCTGATCGGGCGCCGGCCGGCTATCGGCCGGGGCTGACCCTTGAAAAGCTGCAACGCAACCTCGGTCTGGACAGCTTCGAGGTGCTCGGCCCGGGCTTTGGTCGCTTCAACTGGGCCGGGCAGGCGGTGCAGGTGCGCGAGCGCTGCGAAGCGCAGTTGCTCATGCACCTGGTGCTGAGCGAATTCAGCCTGAGCCTGCCTGCCACAGGGCAGGGCAGCGCCCACCTTGAACTGCACCACAGCGGGTCGTTGCGCCGCAGCGGCCTGCGGGTTCAGCTGCGTCAGGGCGAGCCGGCGTTGCAGGCCGAACTGCAACGGCGCCTGCTGGCCGATAGCGCGTTGCTGCAGGCGCTGATGCCGCTGGACTTCAAGCACCTGCGCCTGCACAGAAGCGACGGCCAATGGACCCTGACCCTCGAACACATCGGCGCCAGCGAGGTGGTCAACCGCCTGCCGGCCTTTCGTCGCTACATTCGCCTGAGCCCCGAACAACGCCAGCACCTGCTGGCCACCCTGCAAGGCGTGCCGGGGCTGTTGGCCGGGCTCTGAGCCGGCCATCTGGCATCAAACCTGCTTCCACTCTGGCTGCTTCACGCAAGTTGCGCGCACATAGATAACATGTTAACTATTGCCCAACAAAAACAAGATGCCATTGTGGAGGTACCCATGAGTATCCATCACGCCAGCAGCCCTGCGCTGGAACGCTGGAACGCAACGATGCAGAATATCTGCGGGGTGTACGAGACGGAACTGGCGTTCAACCCCTCGCTGTTCATCGGCGAGATTTCCACCTGGTCGCGCGGCGGCCTGGCCCTGGCCAACCTGCGTACCAACGCCGGGCTGATCCGCCGCAAGGGCCTGAACAGCGACCGCGACAACGACCAGCATTGCTTTCTGGTCAGCCAGCGCACCGGCTTCTCGCAGATCACCCAGAACGGCGTCAGCATCCAGCTGGCGCCCGGCGAAATGCTCCTGATGGACGCAGCCGGTGCCTGCGAAATCATGCCCTTCGGCCTGATCGAGCACGCTTCGCTGTCGTTGTCGCGGGCCGAGGTGTGCAAGCAGTTGGGCAGCGACAGCCGCACCTTCGGCAAGATCTCCCAGACCCGCGCCTGCGGGCGCATGCTGCACCTGCTGATGGACCAGCTGTGCAAAGAGCAAAGCGCCGGCGAAGACGAGCAGGGCGAAGGTCAGGCGCTGCACAGCGCCTTCCTGTCGCTGCTCGGTTCGGCCCTTGAAGGCAGCGACGACCTCTGCGCGTTGCCGGCCTCAATACAGGGCGCCAACCTGCGCAGTTATGTGCAAAAAGTCATCGATGACTCCCTCGGCCAGGCCAACCTGACCCCGGTCAACCTCGCCAACCGCCTGAACATTTCCGTGCGCCACCTCTACCGCCTGTTCGAAGAGCAGGGCGACAGCGTCTGCCGCTACATCCAGCGCGCGCGCGCCTCAAACGCAGCGCCGCCGACCTCGCCAACCCGGTGCTCAAGCGCGAGTCGATCACCACCATTGCCTACAAATGGGGCTTCACCGACTCGGCGCACTTCAGCCGCTCGTTCAAGAAGCAGTTCGAGCAGTCGCCCAAGGACTACCGCGCCAGCAGCCTGGCCTGATCAGCGTTTGATCGTTGCTGGCTTGACCGCAGGATGCGGTCTGTATAGGCTCGTCCGACCTGGCTACCTACCGATAGGTAGGTAGAGCGCCAAGCGCCAGCCAGGTCCCGTTTTTATCTGGAATCAAGCCTATGCACAGTGCAGCCTCCACGCCGACCGCCCGGGTCGGCTTCGCCATTTCCCTGGCCCTGATCGGCGCCCTCGGGCCCTCGGCGGTCGATATGTACCTGGCCAGCATGCCAAGCATCGCCAGCGAGTTCGCCACCTCCTATGCCGGGGTGCAACTGACCCTCACCGTGTTCCTCCTGGCCATGGGCGCCGGGCAGTTGTTGTTCGGGCCGCTGGTCGACACCCTCGGTCGGCGCCGGCCGTTGCTTGCCGGTTTGCTGGTGTTTGTCTTGAGCTCGCTGGCCGCCGCTGCCGCGCCCGACCTCAACAGCCTGCTGCTGGCGCGTTTCATCCAGGGCCTGGGTAGCGCCCTGACCCTGGTGGTGATCATGAGCATGGTCCGCGACGTTGCCGAAGGCGCGCGGGCGGCGCAGATCTTCGCCTTGCTGATGACCATCGAAGGCCTGGCGCCGGTGATCGCCCCGGCATTGGGCGGCTTTGTCGGTGCGCACTTTGGCTGGCGGGCGATCATGCTGGTGCTGGCGGCATTGGGCGTGCTGGTGCTGATCAACTCGGCGCTGATGCTCAAGGAAACCTTGCCCGAGGACAAACGCATGGCCTGGCAGCCTCGGGAATTCTTGCGCACCTACGTACGGATCGCCCGCGACCGCCAGTTCCTGCGCCCGGCCCTGGCCTTGTCGGCGGTGTTCTTCTTCCTGTTTGCCTACATCGGCGGGGCCGCTTTCGTTTACCAGCATCACTTCGGGCTGTCGGTCGAGGCGTTCGGCACCCTGTTCGGCGCCACCGGCGTGGCCATTCTGCTCGGCGCCATCACCGCGGGCCGCCTGGTGGCGCGCAAGGGCCTGGTGCGCCTGGCCCGCTGGGGCGCGGCGTGCATGCTGGTCGGCGCCGTGCTGGTGCTGGCCGGTGCGCTGAGTGCGGCGGGGCTGGTGGGTATCGTTGCCGGCATGGCGGTTGCCATGTTCGGCCTGGGCATTGCCGAGGCCACGCTGATGTCGCTGGTGATGTCTTCGCAGAGTACCGCGCTGGGCTCGACTGCTGCGTTGCTCGGTGCCTTCCAGTTGATCATTTCGTCGTTCGCCACGCCATTGTCGGGCATCATGGCGCCTTTGGGCGCGGCGCACTGGGCGTTGTTGCTCGGCCTTTCGGCGCTGTGCGTGGCGCTGCTGGTGCACATCAGCACCCGCCATGCCGAGCCGCAGGTGCACAGCCTGGCTGGGCATTGATCCGTATTTGTTGGGGGAGACACCGCTATGAGAAGCCTGACGCCGTCGGCGGAAAAGATCTGCGCGATTGCCGTCGAGCAGTTTGCCGAACTGGGTTATGACGCCTCGTCGCTCAACGATATCGCCGCGGCGGCGGGCATGCGCAAGCCGTCGTTGTATGCGCATTTTGCCGGCAAGGACGACCTGTTCCAGGTGGTCTATGCCCGGGCCCTGCACGCCGAGCACGAGTACCTGGAGGCGTGCTTTGCCGAGCAGGTGCCGACCGGCGAGCTGCCGGGGCAACGTTTTGCCGAGCGCTTGAACGCGCGCTACCAGGCCTCGGCGCATTTGCGCTTCATGCTGCGCACGGCGTTCTTCCCGCCCAGTGAACTGCGGCCGGTGATCTGTGCCGGCTTCGAGGCCTACCTGGCGAGGTTGGGCGAGTTGTTTGCCCAGGCGTTGCGCACGTTCGCGCCGGGGCTGGAGGAGGGGCAGCAGCGCTTGTATGGCGATGCCTACCTGGGGATCGTCGACAGTTTGAATGTCGAGTTGATCTATGCGGGGGCGGAGGCGTTCGAGCGGCGGTTGGCGGCGCTTTGGTGGATGTTCGGGATGTCGTTGGCAAAGCTTTAGGGCCTCATCGCGGGTCAAGCCCGCTCCTACAGAGTGGCTCTGTGTGAGCGGCGGTGCGGCGACCCGACTTGCCCCGCGATGCTTTCAGTCAGACCACCGCAAAGTAATGCTTCACAAAGCTCTCGCTGAGAATCTCCCAGAGCACCGGCGTGCCCTTGGTCACGAACCAGCTGTCACCCACGTTGTAGGTGCGGCTCACACCCGTGGCTTCGTCGGTCAAGCGCACCTGGCCGGTGACTACCACGGCCTGTTCGTTGAACGGGTAGACCATGCGGAACTTGCCGGTGGTGGTGCCAAAGTAGGCGCTGCTGACCGGGTCGGTCGGTGCGCCGAAGGTCATTTTGCCGAAGGCGCGTACTTCGCCTTCGAGTATCTGCGAGCCCAGGTCGGCAACGGTGCCCCAGGCGTCGAGTTGGCTGAGCTGGAGGTTCGGGGTGACGGCAGTCAGGGTCATGTCAGTGTTCCTTGAGGGTTGAAAGAGTTGGGGCTTAGCGCCGGCCATTCCAGTAGCCGGACAGCTGGTGCCAGGATTTGCCGGCGGTCAGCAGCACCGAGCGCAGTTGATCCTTGGCCGGGATGGTCGGGCGTGGCACCGAGCTGATCAGGTCATAGCGCGCCGAGCCTTCGCTCATGCCTTCGGCCAGGACCTTGCAGATGATGTGGCTGGGGGTGACGCCAAAACCGGAATAACCTTGCACGTAGAAAGCGTTGCGCCGACCGGGCAGGGTGCCGATCTGCGGGAACAGGTTGGGGCTGCAGGCCATCGGCCCGCCCCAGGCCAGGTCGATTTTCACGTCCTTGAGGTAGGGGAAAATCTTCAGCATCAGGTTGCGGTTCCAGGCCTTGAGATCGCCCGGGATGTGTTCGACCAGCGGCGTGGCGGCACCAAACAGCAGGCGGTTCTCGTTGGTCACCCGGTAGTAATCGATCACCGGGCGGATGTCGCTGTAGGCCCCGCGAATCGGGCTGATGCGCTGGATCAGCTCGTCCGGCAATGGCTCGGTCATCATCTGGAAGGCGTAGGTGTTGATGGTCGAGCGGTGCAGCTCCGGCTCCAGCTTGTTGAGGAAACTGTCGCAAGCCCACAGCAGCTTGCTGGCGGTCACCGAACCGCGCCCGGTGCGCACGCGGATGCGCTCGCCGTACTGCACCTGCAGCGCCGGGCTGTTCTCGAAGATGCGCACGCCGTGTTCGCTGAGCGCCTTGGCTTCACCGAGCAACAGGTTCAGCGAGTGCACATGGCCACCGCCCATGTGCAGCAAGGCGCTGCTGTAGGCGTCGGAGCCGATGATCTGCTTGACCTCGCTGCCACCGAGAAATCGGATCTCATGCTGGGAGTTGACCGACTTGAAGTCCTTTTCCCAGGCGCGCAGGGTTTTTTCCTGGCGGGCGTTGAAGCCCATGTAGCCATAGCCGTGACAGAAGTCGGCGTCGATGGCGTACTTGGCGATGCGGTTCTTGATGATGTCGGCGCCCAAGTCGCTGATCTCGAAGATCTGCCGCAGGCCATCGTCGCCGACGTGCTGCTTGATCTTCTCCAGGTCATGGCCGATGCCGGCCATGATCTGCCCGCCATTGCGCCCGGTGCCACCAAAGCCCAGGTAGCGGGCTTCGAGCACGACGATGTTGGTGATGCCTTTTTCCGCCAGCTCCAGGGCCGTGTTGATCCCGGAAAAGCCGCCGCCGATGATGACCACGTCGGCGTCCACGTCCTGTTCCAGGGTCGGGAAGCTCAGGTTGTATTTTTTGGTGGCGGTGTAGTAGGTCGGCGTTTCGATGTTGATCATGGCGCAGCCTGAAAAGTGAAGTACTGATGGGCTCTATTAAGGCCTTGCCCGGCGCCTGCGTCTTGACCCTGCGTGCCGCCGGCCTTGACTGCCGGTGCCAGGGCTGTGGCAAGGCGTTGATTTTGTTAAAGTGTTAACAAAATAGCCTGATGATTAGCCATCCTATGCCCCAGCCGCGCCCGTCGTTGACCCTGACCTTGTTGCAAGCCCGCGAAGCGGCCATGCGTTTTTTTCGCCCCTCGCTCAACCAGCACGGGCTCACCGAGCAGCAGTGGCGGGTGATCCGTATCCTGCGCCAACAGGGCGAAATGGAGATCTACCGCCTGGCGGAACTGGCCTGCATCCTCAAGCCGAGCATGACCGGGGTGCTGGTACGCATGGAGGCGGCCGGCCTGGTCAGCCGGCGCAAGGCCGAACAGGACCAGCGCCGGGTGCTGGTCAACCTGGCGCAAAAGGGCGAGGAGATTTTTGCTTCGATGAGCCAATGCATGGAGAGCAATTACCGGCGCATTCAGGAGCAGTTCGGCGAGCAGAAGCTGCAGGCGTTGCTGGGCTTGCTGGAGGAGTTGAAGCAGGTGGGGCGGTGACCGCATCGCGGGGCAAGCCCGCTCCTACGGGATGTGCAGGAGCGGGCTTGACCCGCGATGAGGCCAGTACAGTCAATACACAGAAGGCCCAGACGAGCCCACTACCACATCCCCCTTGAACTTACCCGCCAACCCCTGCAAGCCCTTCATCAACACCGTGGTATCGACCCCCACCGCGACGAAGCCTGCGCCCAGCTCCAGGTAGCGCCGTGCCAAGGCTTCATCGGCACTGAGAATCCCCGCCGCCTTGCCGGCCTTCTGAATCTTCACGATCGCCTGTTCAATCGCCGCCTGCACCTCGGGGTGCCCGGGGTTGCCGCGATAGCCCATGGAGGCACTCAAGTCCGCCGGGCCGATGAACACCCCGTCAACGCCCTCGACCGCTGCAATCGCCTCAAGGTTGCGCAGCCCTTCAAGGCTTTCGATCTGCACCAGCAGGCACATCTGCTCATCGGCCTGGTCGAGGTAGCCGGGGATGCTGTTCCAGCGCGAGGCCCGCGCCAGGGCGCTGCCGACACCGCGCATGCCCTTGGGCGGGTAGTGCATGGCGCGCACCAGTTCGCGGGCCTGCCCGGCGCTTTCGACCATCGGCACCAGCAGGGTTTGTGCGCCGATATCCAGCACCTGCTTGATCAGCGCGGTGTCGCCGATCACCGGGCGGATGATCGCCTGGGCCGGGTAGGGGGCGATGGCCTGCAACTGGCCGAGCATGCCGCGCAGGTCGTTGGGCGCGTGTTCGCCGTCGATCAGCAGCCAGTCGAAACCGGCGTTGGCGGCAAGCTCGGCACAGTACGGCTCGGCCAGGCCAAGCCACAGGCCGATTTGCGCCTCGCCGCGTTGCAGGCGTTGTTTGAAGCGGTTGACGGGCATGTCCATGGGCAATTCCTCAAACGAAACGGCAGGCAATCGAACCGAGCATGTCGTAGTCGACATGGAAGGTATCGCCGGGGTTGGCCGCCACCGGGCGGGTGAAGGAGCCACCGAGAATGATCTGCCCGGCTTCAAGGGTGACGTCGTACGGCGCCAGCTTGTTGGCCAGCCAGGCGACGCCCTTGGCCGGGTGGTTGAGCACCGCCGCCGAAACCCCGGACTCTTCGATCACGCCGTTGCGGTAGAGCACCGCCGGCACCTTGCGCAGGTCGATATCGCCCGGACGCACCGCGCGCCCGCCCATGACCACGCCGGCGTTGGCGGCGTTGTCGGAGATGGTGTCGAAGACCTTGCGGGTGGCCTGGGTCTGCGGGTCGATCTGCTGGATGCGCGCATCGATGATCTCCAGCGCCGGGATTACCCATTCAGTGGCGTCGAGTACGTCGAACAGGGTCACGTTCGGGCCCTTGAGCGGCTTGCCGAGGACGAACGCCAGCTCCACCTCGACCCGCGGCACGATAAAGCGCTCGAAGGGGATGTCGCTGCCTTCGTCGAAGAACATGTCATCGAGCAGCGCGCCGTAGTCCGGTTCGGTGATGTTCGACGACACCTGCATGGCCCGCGAGGTCAGGCCGATCTTGTGGCCGACCAGCTTGCGCCCGCCCTCGATTTTTTGTGCGACCCAGGCGCGCTGGATGGCGTAGGCGTCCTCGATGCTGATGCCCGGGTGCTCCAGGGAGAACTGCCGCACCTGTTCGCGGCTGCGTTCGGCGCGCTCGAGCTGGGCGGCGGCTTGCAGGATCTGGCTGTGGTCAAGCATGGCGAAATCTCTTACTGAGGGTTGACGATGGCAGCCTTGGTGCGCAGCACCAGCAAGCCGCCGAGGGTGATGAACAGCGCCAGTACGTACAGGGCCAGGCTGGCGCTCTGGGTGGTGTCGCGCATCCAGCCGATCAGGTACGGGGCGAGGAACGAGGCGATGCTGCCGAACGAGCTGATCAGGGCGATACCGGCGGCCTGGGTGGTGTTCGACAGGAATGCCGGCGGCAGCTGCCAGAACATCGGCAAGGCAGCGCTGGCGCCCATGCCGGCGATGATCAGGCCGCCCAGCACCATCACCGGGTTGCCGGGTGCTAGGCCGGCCACGGCGATGCCGGTGGCCGACATCAGCAGCGGCACGCACAGGTGCCAGCGGCGTTCACGCTGACGGTCGGAGGAACGGCCACAGGCGATCATGAAGAAGCACCCGGCCAGGTACGGCACGGCGCTCAACAGCCCGACGCGGCCATCGCTGCCGATGCCGGCGCCGTGGATCAGGGTCGGCATCCAGAACGCCAGGGTGTTGACCGCCAGCATCACCGCAAAGTACACCGCCACCAGCAGCCAGACCTGGCTGTCACGCAGGATGCCGGCAAACGAGGTGATGGATTTGCGCTGCTCTTCCTGGTTCAGTTGCGCGCGCAGTTGCTGCTTTTCAGTGCCGTTCAGCCAGCTGACACTCTCGAAGCTGTCGGGCAGGCACTTGAGTACCACCAGGCCGAGCAACACCACCGGCGCGCCTTCGATCAGGAACATCCACTGCCAGCCACGCAGGCCGGCGGCGTCGTGGAACAGCTCGAGGATGCCGCCCGACAGCGGCCCGCCGACCACCCCGGCCATGGGCACGGCGATGGCGAACAGCGCGGTGATCTGCCCACGACGGCGGGCCGGGTACCAGCGGTTGAGGTAAACCAGGATGCCGGGGAAGAAGCCGGCTTCAGCGACGCCGAGCAAAAAGCGCAGGACATAGAAGCCCGAGGCCGATTCAACCCAGAGCATGCTGGTCGACAGCGTGCCCCAGACCACCATCAGGGTGGCGATCCAGCGCCGTGGGCCGACGCGGTCCAGGGCCATGTTGCTGGGTACGCCGAACAGCGCGTAGGCAATGAAGAACAGCCCGGCACCAAAGCCGTAGACCGTGTCGCTGAAGTGCAGGTCGCTGCTCATCTGCATCTTGGCAAAACCAATGTTGATGCGGTCCAGGTGAGCGAACAGGTAGCAAATCAGCAGCAGCGGCATCAGCCGCCAGGTGATCTTGCTGTGGGTCGAGTCATGTTGGGCAAGGGCAGCGTGTTGGGCAGTATTGGCTGTGCTCATGATCTTGTACTTTTTGTCAGAGGGCCGTTGGGGAGGGCGGGTGGCTGTGGTTCAGCCCGCCTGGTTTTGCAAAAAGGCGTGAACGTTGTTCTGTTTGAAGTTCAGCTGCGGGTGCAGCTCGATCATCTCGAACGACAGCGCCAGCAGGCGTTGGCTTTGCAGCTCGGCAAAGTGCGCGGTGATCACCGCGAACAGCGCCTCGGCGACCTCGGTGCGGGTTTGCAGATCGCGGCCGTGGCCGACCTTGAGGGTCATGTGGACGAAGGCGTAGTCGTGCTTGCCATCGGCCATGCGCCAGCTGTCCAGGCGCACGCCACGGCTGCGGATGCCGCCCAGGGGGAACACGCCGCTGGCGCCCAGGCTGGCGTGGACCTTGGCGAACAGGCCGGGCAGGTCGGCCTGTTGCTCGATGTTGTCGGTGTACTCAATGATGAAATGCGGCATGAAGATCTCCGTTTGAACGGCGGCAAGCGGCAAGCGGCAAGCTACAAGCGGCAAGAGCGCGTGCTCTTCGCTTGCAGCTTGTGGCTTGAAGCTTGTGGCTGCTGCCTTCGCGCTACAGCGGGAAGATGGCGTTGATTTGCCCGGTGCCGGAGCTGCCGAACGGCTCGGTCAGGACCTCGACCGGCTTGTTGTAGTCGGCACCGCCAAGCAGGCCCAGGAGCATCGCCGTGTCGTGCATGCCGCCTTCGCCGTAGCAGTGGTTGGCGTAGTCCGGGAGCATCGCGCAGAACTCCTTGAAGCGGCCCTGCTTCCACAGCTCGACCACGCGCAGGTCCATCTGCTTGTCGAATTCGCGGGTCCAGTTGTGGATGTTGGCTTCGGCGTTGCGGTCATCGGAAAAACGGTGCGACAGCGAACCGGAGGCCAGCACCAGCACTTTGCGGTCGCTCTTTTCGATGGCCCGGCGCACCGCGGCGCCGAAGGCGAAGCTGTCTTCCAGGCGGTGCCAGGCGCACCAGGCGGCAATCGACACGACCTTGAGCTTGTGCGCGTCGGGGACGTCCATGTGCATGTAGCGCATCGGCACCAGGGTGCCGTATTCAAGCTCAAGGCTTGGGATGTTGTGGGCCAGGGTGCGCACGTCGGCGGCGTTGGCTTCAAGGCCGATCAGCTCGCCCAGTTGCGGGCAGCCGGGGTACTCGAAGTCCATGTTCTTGATGAAGTGCGGCAGCTCGTTGCTGGTGTAGGTGCCCTTGAAGTGTTCGCCACAGTTGATGTGGTAGCCGCTGTTGACCAGCCAGTGGACGTCGAACACCACGGCGGTGTCGGCGCCCAGTTCGCGGGCGCGGCGGCCGATTTCCTTGTGCCCGGCGATCGCTGCCTCGCGGCAGCCATGGTGCTTGCCGGGCAGTTCGGACAGGTACATCGAGGGTACGTGGCAGACTTTGGCTGCCAGGACGACTTCGCCCATGATGGAACTCCTGGAAATTGTTGTTCTTGTGTGCGATCGGTTGCGCCTCATCGCGGGTCAAGCCCGCTCCCATAAGGCAGCCTCAAAACCTGTGGTAGCGGGCTTGCCCCGCGATGCTTTTAGACGCCCCAGCGCGGAATATGGTGACTGCCCATCGAGATACACACGTTCTTGATCTCGGCAAACACCTCGAAGCTGTACTGCCCGCCCTCACGGCCGGTGCCTGAACCCTTGACCCCGCCGAACGGCTGGCGCAGGTCGCGCACGTTCTGGCTGTTGATGAACACCATGCCGGCCTCGATGCCGCGGGCCAGACGATGCGCCTTGCCGATGTCCTGCGTCCAGATGTACGAGGCCAGGCCATACTCGGTGTCGTTGGCCAGTCGCAGCGCCTCGGCTTCGTCCTTGAAGGGGATCAAACACACCACCGGGCCGAAGATTTCTTCCTGGGCGATGCGCATGTTGTTGTTCACGTCGGCAAACACCGTCGGCTGAATGAACTGCCCGCGGGCCAGGTGCGCCGGCAGGTTGGCCGGGCGCTCAAGGCCGCCAGCGAGCAGGGTCGCGCCTTCTTCGATGCCGATCTTGATGTAACCGGTGACCTTGTCATAGTGGGCCTGAGTGATCATCGAGCCTACCTGGGTTTGCGGGTCTTGCGGGTCGCCGACGATCAGGCGCTTGGCCCGCGCGGCAAACTCGGCGACGAACTGCGGGTAGACGCTCTGCTGGATGAAGATACGGCTGCCGGCGGTGCAGCGCTCGCCATTGAGCGAGAAGATGGTGAACAGCGCCGCATCCAGGGCGCGCTCAAGGTCGGCGTCTTCGAAAATCAGCACCGGCGACTTGCCGCCCAGCTCCATGGAGTACTTTTTCAGGCCCGCGGTTTGCATGATCTTCTTGCCGGTGGCGGTGCCGCCGGTGAAGGAGATGGCACGCACGTCCGGGTGGCGCACCAGGGCGTCGCCAGCGGTGGCGCCGTAGCCCTGGATGACGTTGAGCACGCCGTTGGGGATGCCGGCTTCCACCGCCAGGCGCCCCAGTTCGTTGGCGGTCAGCGGTGACAGTTCGCTCATCTTCAGCACTGCGGTGTTGCCCAGGGCCAGGCACGGCGCGGTCTTCCAGGTGGCGGTCATGAATGGCACGTTCCACGGCGACACCAGCCCGCACACGCCCACCGGCTGGTACAGGGTGTAGTTGAGCATCTGGTCGTCGACCGGGTAGGTATGGCCGTCCATGCGTGTGCAGACTTCGGCGAAAAAGTCGAAGTTATGCGAGGCCCGCGGGATCAGTACGTTCTTGGTCTGGTGGATCGGCAAACCGGTGTCGAGGGTTTCAAGCTCAGCCAGGTGCGGCACGTTCTGCTCGATCAGCTCGCCGAGCTTGCGCATCAGCCGCGCGCGCTCCTTGGCCGGGGTGTTGGCCCATTTCGGGAACGCCTCTTTCGCTGCCGCTACCGCCTGGGCCACTTCTTCGGCGCCGCCGCTGGCGACTTCGCCAATGGCCTCGCCGGTGGCCGGGTTGTAGTTGACGAACACGTCTTTGCTTTCGACCTCACGGCCGTTGATCCAGTGTTTGATCATGCTGCTCATGCCTCTTGGCGGTTGAGGGCGAAGAACTCGGCTTCGCTGACAATACGGTTGACCAGGCGCCCGACGCCTTCGACTTCGACCACCACTTCATCGCCCGGCACCACGTCGGCCAGGCCTTCGGGGGTGCCGGTGGCGATCATGTCGCCCGGCTGCAGGGTCATGAAGCTGGACAGGTATTCGATCAGGTAGGGGATGTCGAAAATCATGTCCTTGGTGCTGCCTTGCTGCTTGAGCTCACCGTTGATCCAGGTGCGCAAGGTCAGGTTGGAAGCATCCGGCACATCGGCGACATCGACGATCCACGGCCCGACCGGGGTGGTGGCGTCGCGGTTCTTCACCCGCAGGTTGGGCCGGTAGTAATTCTCCAGGTAATCGCGAATCGCGTAGTCGTTGCACACCGTGTAGCCGGCCAGGTACTCCAGCGCATCCTCGCGCTTGACGTTGCGCGCAGGCTTGCCGATCACTGCCACCAGCTCGCACTCATAGTGCATGTAGGCGACGTTGTCCGGGCGCCAGCTGACCTGGTTGTGGCCGGTGTAGGTGCCCACCGACTTGACGAACGCCAGCGGTTCGGTGGGCGGTGTGAAGGCAAGCTCGGCGGCGTGGTCGGCGTAGTTCAGGCCCAGGGCGAACATATTGCCGGTGGCCGGTGGCAGCCACTCGACCTGCTGCTCGGCGAGCAAGCGGCCATCGGCCAGGCGCACGGCGTTGTCGGCCTCGACGGTGACGGCGTGGACTTCGCCCTGGTAACGGATACGTGCGTGTTTCATCAGCGCTTCTCCTGCGCGGCAACGATGCTGTTGGTCAGGCGCCCGAGGCCGCTGATCTCGACTTCAACCTGGTCCCCGGGCAGCACATCGACGCGGCCTTCGGGGGTGCCGGTAATCAGCACATCGCCTTCGTGCAGGGTCATGAATTCGCTGATCTCGGCGATCAGCTGGGCGACGCTGCGAACCATGTTGGCGGTGCTGTTGTGCTGGCGCAGGGCGCCGTTGACGAACAGCTTGATGCTCAGTTGCTGCGGGTCGGCGACCTGCGCGGCCGGCACCAGTTCAGGGCCCAGGGCGCAGAAACCGTCGCGGCACTTGGCCTTGACCGCCGGGCGGTAGTAGCTGTCTTCGGGCAGGCTGAATTCGTTGACGATGGTGTAGCCGGCGACATGGCTGAGGGCCTCGTCGACGCTGACCCGGGTGGCACGCTTGCCGATCACCACGCCCAGGGCCGGGCCCGGTTGCAGGTGCTCGATGCCTTGCGGGTAGACCACCGGCTGGCCATGCCCATTGCGGGTGTTGGGGGTCTTGATGAACAGCACCGGCTTGACCGGTGGCTTTTGATAGGGCGGCTTTTCGAATTCGGCGAGACGCTGGTCAAGCAGGCCCTGGTAGTTCAGCGCAACGCCGAACAGGGTACCGCTGGCAGCATCGTGCAAGGCACGGCTCATGGGGTTCTCCTGGCTGGGGCAGGGGCAGGGTCCCTGCTCGAATAATTGTTAATGTGTTAACGTTATAATTAAGATGTTAACGAAATGCAAGCGGCTTGCAGCAGGAGTAAGCTGGCCGCATAACAACAAGCGTGAGCAGGGCCATGCGCGAGCAACAACCAATCCCCAACATCAACATCGGCCAGGTCTACGATCAGCGCTACAGCGATGCCGAGGTGCACTACGACAAGCTCGGCAACCTCGCCGGGTTTTTCGGCCGCAATATGCCGGTGCACCGCCATGACCGGTTTTTCCAGGTGCATTACGTCAAAAGCGGCACGGTGCGGGTGTACCTGGACGACCAGCAGTACGTCGAATCGGGGCCGATGTTTTTCCTTACGCCACCGACCATCCCGCATTCCTTCGTAACCGAACCCGATGCCGACGGCCATGTGCTGACCGTGCGCCAGCAACTGGTCTGGCAGCTACTTGAAGCCGATCCCGGGTTGGCGCCGGGGCCGCAAGTGGCGCCGGCCTGCGTGGCCTTGAGCGGCCTGGAACCAAGCTACGCCGCCGAGGCGCGGCGCCTGGCGCTGCTGTTCGATGAGCTGCACAGTGAAATCAACGCCAGCGCCGCCGGGCGCGGGGCGGCGCTGGAAAGCCTGACGCGGCTGATCATGACCAGCCTGCTGCGCCTGTGCGCGCGCTCGCTGCCGGCGCGGCAAACCCGTCATGAAGACTTGCAGGTGTTTCATCGTTTCAATGAACTGATCGAGGCCCACTACCTTGAGCACTGGCCGCTGGCGCGCTATGCCCAGGGCATCGGCGTCACCGAAGCGCGGCTCAACGAAGTGTGCCGGCGCATCGCCGACCTGCCGTCCAAGCGCCTGATTCTCGAACGCCTGATGCAGGAAGCACGGCGCCTGCTGCTGTACACCGGCAGCTCGGCCAACGAGATTTGCTACCGCCTGGGCTTCAAAGACCCGGCGTACTTCAGCCGGTTCTTTTTGCGCTATGCGCAGCTGACGCCGGGGGAGTACCGTCAGCGTCAGGCTGGATTGCGCTAGGCCTGGCCGCGCAGCCAGAGGTTGTCGAAACGCCAGGTGCTGAACAGTGTCTGCTCGGCTGCGGCGCCGCCGACCTGGCGCGAAAACGCATCGAGCAGATTCACATAGCCCCAGATCAGCAAGCCGCCGCGCTCATACTGAATCTGCTGGGCCTGGTGCACCAGCGCGCTGCGCTTGGCCAGGTCCGGCTGGGCCATGGCCTGGAGGAACAGTTCGCTGAACTGCGGGTCGTTGAAGTGGGTCTTGTTGGCCACGGCGAAGGGCGCGTCGATGTGCATGGCGCTGGCCAGAAACGGTGCGCCGATGGTGCCGCCAGTGCTCAGTTGCCACTGGTCGTGCTGCGGGCCGTCGAAGGTGGCCTGGTCGACCTGGCGCACCTTGAGGTTCACACCGATGGCCTTGGCCTGTTCGGCGAACACCAGCGCCGAGGCCAGGGCCGGGCCGCTGGTGGTCACCAGCTCGACTTGCAACTGCTCGTAGCCGGCTTCGCGCAGCAATTGCGCCGCCCGTTGCGGGTCATGGGGGCGCGGGCCGAGGCTGTGGTTGAAGGTCGGGTCATCAGGTGCGTACAGGTCGTTGGCCACCCGGCCCTGGCCGTTCAAGGCACGGCGCACCAGCTCCGGGCGGTCGGCGAGGAGGCGAAAGGCTTCGCGCACCTTGGGGTTGTCGAACGGCGGTTTGCTGGTGTTCATTTCGAACGAAAGCCAGTTGCCGCTGACCGAAGTCACCAGTTGCAGGCGCGGGTCGCGTTCGATGATCTGCAGCTGCTCGCTGGGCAGGCCGTTGGCCATGTCGATCTGCCCGGCGCGCAAGGCCGCCAGGCGCGAGACCTGGTCTTTGAAGTCGATGATCTCCAGTTCGTCGGCGTAGGGTTTGCCGTCCTTGTAGTAGTTCTCGAAGCGGCTGAACACCGAGCGCTGGCCGGGGCTAAAGCTTTTCAGCTTGTACGGCCCGGCACCCACCGGGTTGGTCACCGGGTGGTAATCGACCGGGACGATGCCGCCGAAGTTGACCCAGGTTTCGGCCAGCGGCAGGTAGCTGCGCCCGTCCTTGAAGCGGATGCGCACGGTGCGTGCGTCGAGTTTCTCCAGGTTGTCGCGATCGACCCAGTGCAGCAGCGCGGCGTAAGGCGACGCCAGTTGCGGGTCGGTCAGGCGGCGAATGGAAAAGATCAGGTCGTCGGCATCGATGCTCTTGCCGTTGTGAAACTCAAGGCCCTGACGCAGGCGCACGGTCCAGCTGCTGGCGTCGGCGCTGGCTTCGGCTTCTTCAGCCAGGGCCAGGCGCGGCTGCATCTGCTCGTCCCATTCCCACAGCTTGCTGTACAGGGCAAAGCCGCGGACGATGCCGCTGCCGATCGGTTTGTGGGCATCGAGGTTGCCGACCTGACCGCCGGCCAGCACGCCCAGGCGCAGGCGCCCGCCGTGGCGCGGCTGGTCGCTGGCCGGGCTGCTGGCGGCCGGTGCGTCAGGGCCGCAGCCGCTGAGTAGCAGGCCGCCGCCCAGCGCCAGGCTGTAGCCGAGAAAGCGTCGGCGCTGCTGATCGAAAAGGTCCATGGCCTCAGGCTCCTGCTGCACGCAGGGCTGGCGCCTGGGTGTCGATGCGCTTGAGCGGCGCCCGTTCGCCGCGAAAGTGCGGGAGGATGTGCTCGCCCAGGCGGTAGGCTTCTTCCAGGTGCGGGTAGCCGGCGAGGAAGAACAGGTCGATGCCCAGCGCGTTGTAGTCGCGAATCCGCGCCACCACGTTGGCGTAGCTGCCGACCAGCGCCAGGCCCGGCGGAATGCCGATGTAACCAAAACCGGCCCAGACGTTGGGGTAGATGAAAAAGTCGTCGAACGGCCGGGTTTCGTCCTTGGCCGCGTACTCGTTTTCGTAACTGAGCCTGCGCGCGGTGCGCAGCCCGGCATGGGCGGCCACAGCCTTGACCGCACCTTTGGCCACGCCTTCGTCGAAGAAGCGCTTGGCCTCGGCCAATGCCTGGGCTTCGGTCTCGCGGGTAATCACATCGATCGACAGGCCGAAGCGGATATTGCTGCGGCCATGCTTGAGCGCGCGCTCGCGAATGTCGGCTATCAGCGTGCGGATCTCGTCCGGGTGCTCGGCGCGCATCAGGTAGAAGTCGGCGTGGCGGGCGGCGAATTCCCGTGCGGCGATCGACGAGCCGGCGGTGCAGATCAGCGGCAACTCGGCCTTTTTCTGCGGGCCGCGCAGGCCGCCACCTTCGGCCTTGTAGAAGCGCCCCTGGTAGTGGAAGTTCTCCGAGTGCCAGTAACCCTTGACCACGTCCATGAACTCGGTGGCGCGCTCGTAACGTTCATCGTGGTCGCTGAAGTCGCCAACCTGGCGCTGCACGCTATCCGAGCCGCCATTGATGATGTTCCACACCAGGCGGTTGCCGCTGGCGCGCTGGTAGGTCGCCGCTTCCTGCACCGCGATCCAGGGCGTGTAGTGGTAGGGCTGGAAGGCGGTGACGTAGCTCAACGTGCGGGTTTCGCGGGCCAGCAGCGAGCACACTGTCCAGGGCTCTTCGCCGGACGGCGCGTTGACCATCAGCGCGCCACCGAAGCCGTTGATTTCGGCGGCGCGGGCGATCTGCCCGAGGTAGTCGATGTAGGTGAAGTGATCACCTACGGCAAAGTTCGACACGGCGCCGGTGCTGTCGCCGCCGGCATGCCAGTCGCCGCGGTTGCGCGGGTCGCCGGGGAGGAACTGGGTTTCGCCGTGCAAGGGCAGGCGGGTGAAGAATTCAATGCTCACGGTCAGCGTCCTTATTGCACGGTGGGGTTGCAGAGGGGGGCGATGGGCTGGTCGTTGAACACCTTGCGGGCAAACGGCAGCGAGTCCTTGAGCGAGGCGTTGACCGTCTCGCTGTGGCCCAGACCCTTGTACAGGTGGCCTTCGACGATCGAGCCGGTCTTGCAGGCGTCCTGCATCAGCGCCACCTGGGTGGCAGCCGCCGGGGTCTTGTCTTCGGCGCCGGTGCCGATGAAGATCGGCTGGGCGAGTTTCAGGGTCGGGTAGGAGACTTGCGCCAGCCACGGCTTGAGCTGCTCGCCGTTGTTGGCCTTGCGGGTGTTGGCCGGGGTCAGGCCGGTGCCGAGCACATCGGCCACCAGCGACGACAGACAAGTGCTGCGCGCTTGTTCGAACAGCGGCAGGGCCTTGTCGGTGTAGAAGTCGCGTGGGTCGATGCTCGGGTCGTACTGCTGCGCCGCCAGCAGGGTGTAGAAACCGTAGGCCAGCGAGGCGTCGACCTTGTCCTGGTCCTGTTCGCCGACGTTCTTGGCGCCGACGGTGTAGATCACCCCGGTGCCGACGCTGCCCTTCAGGCCCAGGTCCGGGGCATAGGTGGGCGCATAGGCGGCCGAGGCGAAGGCGCCGGCGCCGCCCTGGGACTGGCCGACCACCAGCACCTTGTTGGCCAGCCCCGGCACCCCGGCGATCACCGCGCGGGCGGCATCGAGGATGCCGTAGGCGGCCATGCGGTTGTTCAGCAGCGGATGGCCGCCGGGCACGCCCAGGCCCTGGTAGTCGGTGGCGACGATGGCGTAGCCCTCGTTGAGCCAGCGCGTCAGGTACTGCACGTCGCGGTAAGAGCGCCCGGCCCAGGACGGCGCGCAGACATCCGCCACGCCCACAGTGCCATGGCCCCAGGTCACTACTGGCCAGCCGCCTGCCGGCGCCTGGCCTTTGGGGATGAACAGCGCGCCGGAGACCGCCACCGGGGTCTTGCCGTCGATGCCGTCGGTAGAGCTGTAGAGAATGCGCAGTTGCGAGGCGGCGCCAGGCAGGCTCAGGGTCTTTTCCAGCGGTTCGCTGCGCAGCAGTTTGCCCGGTTTGCCAGGGATCGCCTGGCTCCAGCTGTAGAACGCCGAGACCCGGCCATCGCCTTGCAGCGGGTCGGGCTTTGGCGCGAAGGTTTCTGCGGCCACGGCGCTGAGCGACAGGGCCAAAAGGCTCAGGCCAAAGGCGAAAGTTTTTTCCAGTTTCATCGAGAGGTCCTTGCACGGTGCGTTTGCCAGGCCTGAGCGAAATGCGTGCCAGGGCGCTGCAGGGCCCGGTTTTGCGGGGCCGAAATGCCTTCAAGGGCAATCCTGGCGGCGCGTCGATGCTGGCTGGCAGCCACGGGTTGCTGGGCGACTGCTGCTGTGGCAGCAGCGTCAAGTGCATATCTCTAATTGGAATATATAAATACTAATTAATAATTATTTGTTCTAATTTGTTTCGGGCACTATGGCCCTGCGCTTTCACTGCCAGGAATGCACCATGTCGCTGATAACCCATCCCCACGCCCGGGAATTGACCAAATCCGTACGCGCCACCGTTCTGGTGTTCAAGGACCCGCGCTCCCAGGAACTGCTCAGCCGCATCGAACGCCTGGCGCCGAGTGAAGCCAACACCCTGATCATCGGCGAGACCGGCACCGGCAAGGAGCTGGTCGCCCGCCATATCCATCAACTCAGCCGCCGCGGGCGCGAGCCGTTCGTGGCGGTCAACTGCGGCGCCTTCGCCGAAACCCTGGTCGAGAGCGAACTGTTCGGCCACGAGAAGGGCGCCTTTACCGGTGCCACCAACAGCAAGGCCGGTTGGTTCGAAGCGGCCAATGGCGGCACGCTGTTCCTCGATGAAATCGGCGACCTGCCGTTGAACATGCAGGTGAAATTACTGCGCGTGCTGCAGGAGCGCGAAGTGGTGCGCCTCGGTTCGCGCACACCGATCCCGATCAACGTGCGCCTGGTGGCGGCGACCAACGTCAACCTCGCCGATGCGGTGGTGGCCGGGCATTTCCGTGAAGACCTGTTCTACCGCCTGCACGTGGCAACCATCCGCCTGCCGCCGCTGCGCGAACGGCCTGGGGATATCCTGCCGCTGGCTGAGTTTTTCCTTGAAGAGCACTGCCAGCGCCTGGGTTACAGCCGCGCCAGCCTGAGCCTGGAAAGCGAACGCAAGCTGCTCTCGCACAGCTGGCCGGGCAACATCCGCGAGCTGGAAAACGCCATTCACCATGCGCTGCTGGTGTGCCGGCAACAAGTGGTGCAGCCGGCCGACCTGCACCTGGTGGACATGCGCTCGGTGGGCATCCGCCAGGAAGAACACAGCCAGCCGCTGCGCATTGCCAGCGAGCCGCCAAGCCTTGAAGCGGCGCTGACGGCGCTGTTCGAGCAGAACATCCCGGACTTGTACGAGCATATCGAGCAGACGGTGTTTCGCAGCGCGTACCGCTTCTGCCATGGCAACCAGTTGCAGACCGGGCGCTTGCTGAATATCAGCCGCAACATCGTGCGCGCGCGGCTGGAGAAAATTGGTGAGTTGAAGCGCACGGACGGTGTCGCCCTTTAGGGCCTCATCGCGGGGCAAGTCGGGTCGCCGCGATGCTTAAAGTCCATCTGATCCGTATAATTACCGCCAACCTGAATCTGTAACTCAGTACACCCAAAAGCCATAGTAACGGCCTCCCTGATGAGGTCCGAACCATGTATCAGTATGACGAGTATGACCGTGCGCTGGTGTTCGAGCGCGTGGCGCAATTTCGCGATCAGGTGCGCCGGTTCATCGCTGGCGAACTGAGTGAAGAAGAGTTCCTGCCCCTGCGCCTGCAAAACGGCCTGTACCTGCAAAAGCATGCCTACATGCTGCGCGTGGCCATTCCCTACGGCACCTTGGGTGCCCGGCAACTGCGCACCCTGGCGCAGATCGCGCGCGAGTACGACCGTCGCTACGGCCACTTCACCACGCGCCAGAACATCCAGTTCAACTGGATCGAACTGGCCCAGGTGCCGGACATCCTCCAGCGCCTGGCCGAGGTCGAGATGCATGCGATCCAGACCTCCGGCAACTGCGTGCGCAATATCACCACCGAGGCCTTCGCCGGGGTGGCCGCCGACGAGTTGCTCGACCCGCGGCCGCTGGCCGAGATCCTGCGCCAGTGGTCGACCATCAACCCGGAATTCCTGTTCTTGCCGCGCAAGTTCAAGATCGCCATCTGCTCGGCCATCGAAGACCGCGCAGCGATCATGATGCATGACATCGGCCTCTATCTTTACCGCGACGGCCGCGGCCAGATGTGCCTGCGGGTGATGGTCGGCGGCGGCCTGGGGCGCACGCCGATCCTCGGTTTGCAGATTCGCGAAGGACTGGCGTGGCAACACCTGTTGTCCTACGTCGAAGCCATCTTGCGCGTGTACAACCGCCATGGCCGGCGCGACAACAAGTACAAGGCGCGGATCAAGATCCTGGTCAAGGCGCTGGGCATCGAGGCGTTCTCCCGCGAGGTGGAGGAGGAGTGGCAACACATCAAGGACGGCCCGGCGCAACTGACCGAGGACGAATTCCAGCGTGTCGCCGCCGCCTTCGAACCACCGGCCTACGACAGCGTCATCGATGATGAGCTGGCCTACGACACCCACCTGGCCCAGGATCACGCCTTCGCCCGCTGGGTGGCCTGCTGCGTCAAGGCGCACAAGGTCCCGGGTTATGCCAGCGTGGTGCTCTCGACCAAACCGGGCGATGCCTCGCCACCGGGCGACCTGACCGATGCGCAGATGGACGCGGTGGCCGACTGGTCGGAGCAGTTCGGTTTCGGCGAGATCCGCATTGCCCACGAGCAGAACCTGATCCTTCCCGACGTGCGCAAGCGCGACCTGCACGCGCTGTGGCGCCTGGCCTGCGAGCGCGGCCTGGGCACCGCCAACATTGGCCTGCTGACCGACATCATCGCCTGCCCGGGCGGCGACTTCTGCGCCCTGGCCAACGCCACCTCGATCCCGATTGCGCAGTCGATCCAGCGCCGCTTCGATGATCTTGACTACCTGCACGACCTGGGTGAGCTGAGCCTGAATATCTCCGGCTGCATCAACGCCTGCGGCCACCACCACATCGGCAACATCGGCATCCTCGGCGTCGATAAAAACGGCAGCGAGTGGTACCAGGTGACCCTCGGTGGCGCCCAGGGCAAGCACAGCACCTTGGGCAAGGTCATCGGCCCGTCGTTCAGTGCCGCCGAGATCCCCCAGGTGATCGAGCAGATCATCGCCACCTACTGCGCTTATCGCGAACTGGACGAACCCTTTGTCGACACCGTGCGCCGGGTCGGCCTGGAGCCTTTCAAGGAACGTGTCTATGCCAAGCGCCCTGAGGAGCTGATATGCGTAATGTGATTGGCCTGCGCAACGGTGAAGCGCAGTTGATCGAGGACGATCCCTGGCAGCTGTTGCGCGAACCCGGCGAGCTGCTGCCTGACGGCCTGGTGATCTTGCCCCTGGCCAGCTGGATTGCCCGCCGTACCCAGCGGCCCTTCGGCCGTGATGGCGTGTTGCTGGGCCCGGACGACGAGCTCGAGCCGCTGCGCCCGTGGCTGCCCCAGGTGCCACTGATTGCCGTGGATTTCCCGAGCTTTCGCGATGGTCGTGGCTACAGCCAGGCCTACCTGCTGCGCAGCCGCCTGGGCTGGCATGGCGAGCTGCGCGCGGTGGGCGATGTGCTGCGTGACCAGCTCAGCCATATGCGCCAGTGCGGTTTTGACAGCTATGCCGTGCGCGAAGACAAGTGTGCCGAGGATGCCCTCAAGGGCCTGGCCGGCATGAGCGTGCTGTACGGGCGTTCGGTGATCGAACCACGGCCGCTGTTTCGTCGGCGTTGATCAACAAACGGCATTCCGACCAATGGTTAAGGCCCTGTGCACGGGGCCGCGTGTGGATCCAAGCGCCGGGATAACATCTTGAATAAACATGTAAATTGCAACTAAAGGAGGACGTATAGATAACAGCTAAATGTCATAAGCTGTTATCGCCGCTTGGCCAATTAGCGATAGTCTGGCTGTACTGTTGCGCGCTTGAAACACCTGCGCCGGGCGGTAGTTTGCGTGGCGCATAGCGCCTGCTATACCAAGGGAACGAGGTGTTGTCAGGACGCTGAATATCATGCCGAAGAATGAATACTGTGAATTAGAGTTACGCTTGGCCTGGCATGATGAAAGCAGTTATCTGCTGGATGCACGGTTCATGAACCCAAGTAGTGATACGGAGAATGAACTGGTTGCGCCGGTGCGAATAACGTTTGACATGGCGCAACTTCGTGATGCCGTGCTTGATGCCGAGCGCTACGGAACATTATTGACCCACCTGTTGTTTTCCGGCGCCGGAAGTCCCTTGCGGGAAGCGTATGTCCATGCACGTATTGCCGCCGCCAGGCAACATGGATTGCGCGTGCGTTTGAATATTCAGAGCAGTGCGCCGGAACTTCACGCTTTACGTTGGGAAACCTTGCAGGATCCGGATGATAACAGCCGGCTGCTGGTGCAGGAGAATGTATGGTTTTCGCGCTTCCTCAGTGCCCGGGACTTTCGCTGGCAACCGCGTGCCGACAGCGGGGAAATCTCCACCTTGGTGGTGGTGGCCAACCCGGATGACTTGAACACGCGCTGGAACCTTGCGGCCATCGACAGTGCTGCCGAGCTGGCGCGGGTCACGAACGCGGTGAAGCTGGGCGAAGCGCGTGCGTCAACCAGCATACAGATACGCACCCTGGATAAACCCGCCTCGGTGTTCAATATTGCCACTGCCCTGAAGCACAAATACGCCGACGTCCTCTACATCATTTGCCACGGAGCGATTACCAGCGATGGCAAACCCCGGCTATTGCTCGAAAAAGAAGACAAGACTTCGCATTTCATCGAAGGCAAGGAGCTGGTCGAACGTATTCGAGACATGGATGAGCGGCCTCGCTTGATCATTCTCGCTTCCTGCGCCAGCGCCGGCGACGAACACGCCGGCGCATTGACCGCCATCGGTCCCAGCCTGGCGGCAGCGGGGGTGCCGGCGGTGATAGCCATGCAAGGTGCGATCACCCAGCGCACCAGCGCCATGTTCATCAGCACGCTGTTCGAGGAACTCGCCTGCCACGGCCAGATCGACCGTGCCGTGGCCGCTGCGCGCAGCCAGGTGCGCGGTGAAAGCGACTGGTGGATGCCGGTGCTGTTCATGCGCTTGCGCTCCGGGCGGTTGTGGCCGGCGTTTGCCCAGCCCGACGCCCAGTTCGACAGATGGAAAAGTATCGTCACCGATGTGGCCAAGGAAAAGTGCGTACCGATTCTGGGGCCCGGACTGGTGGAGTCGACACTGGGCAGCATGGGTAACATTGCCAAGAAGTGGGCGCAACTGTATGAGTTTCCGTTGGCCCCTCAACACCGCGATCGGATCGAGCATGTCGCCCAGTACTTGAAGTACCGGCAAAGTCCGAATGTGGTCGTGGCGGAACTTCAGTCGTATTTGATATCGCACATCCGTGAACGCTACAAGGAACAGCTGGCAATAGTGGAGGATGATCAGGGTGAACGGTTGCGCAATGGCAAGGACTCGGATCAAACCCTCAATGAGTTAATGGCTTTTGTTGGCCGTCATCAGCGCCAGCAGCATAAAGAAGATGTGCATCGATTATTGGCCAGGTTGCCAGTGCCGATTTACATCAATGCCAACCGGGATAATTTTCTCAGGGATGCTTTGATTGAAGCAGGTAAACAACCGCAGATTGCATTGTGTACCTGGGTGACCAATAACAATACGCCGCAGTTCAATGGCCCGTCGCTGCCGAAGAAATACAAACCCAGTGTCGCCGAACCGTTGATCTTTTATGTGTATGGCAGCCTCGAATATACCAACAGCCTGGTGATTACCGAAGATGATTATTTTGATTTCCTCATGGCGGTCACCCGCAATGAGCGCTCCCAGCTGGCCAGTATCCCGGGGGCGGTGTCCAGCGCGTTGGCGTCGCAAGGTGCACTGTTACTGGGATTTCAACCCGATGACTGGGACTTCCGGGTGCTGCTCAAAGGGATCCTGATGCAGCCGGGAAGCTCGCTTAACGGTACCCGCGTGGCGGTGCAGGTCAGCCCGCGTGAGGGCCTGATCATCGACCCGGACCGCGCCAGTGATTACCTCGCCAAGTATTTCATCGATGCCCACCAAGGCAAGCTTCACGTGTTCTGGGGCAGCGCCCAGGCGTTTATCCAGTCACTGACGGAACGTTGTATCGAACAAGGTGTAATCCCTCCTGACGCGTAACGAGGTGGCACCATGACAGACCATGCCAACCCCTATATTGGTCCGTTACCGTTCACTGAAGGCAAAACCTTGTACGGTCGGGAGCAGGAAACCCAGGTGCTGTTCGACCTGTTGATCAGCAAGCGCATCGTACTGCTGATTTCACCCTCCGGTGCCGGCAAGACATCGCTGATCCAGGCCGCCTTGCTACCGCAGCTCAGAGAGCGCCTGTGGCCATTGCCGATTATCCGCCTGGACAGCCTGAGCCCGCCTGGTGCGGGCGAAAGCGATTCGTTCAATCCGTACCTGAGCGCGACCCTGCATTCGATGGAGGCCGGGCGCGGCGATGAGCGCTTGAGCGAGGGCGTGCTGGCGCAGCAAACACTGGCAAGCTACTTGAAACTGCGCATGCGCGATGCAGAGCAGGCGCAGCCCAATGGGGTGTTTCCGGTGCTGGTCCTCGACCAGTTTGAAGAGCTGTTTACCCTGGATCGATACGACTGGGAGCGCAAGCAGGCATTCATCCAGCAACTGGGTAAACTGCTGAGCGAAGGCATTGACCTGGGGCCCGGCGAGGATGGCACCCCCCGGGTGCAGCAGGTCTGGGCACTGTTCTCGATGCGTGAGGACTATGTTGCCGAACTTGAGCCGTATCTGGACCTGATTCCGACGGCCCTGACTTTCCGTTATCGGCTCGAACCACTGGACCGCACGCAGGCAGTGGAGGCGATCGTTGGCCCGGCAGCGGGGTGGTTTGAAGCCGCTGCCGCCGAGCGCCTGGTCAGCGACCTAAGCGGCACCGGCCAGCCGGGCGAGCGCAATACCAAGCAAGGGCGCTATGTCGAACCGGTGCAACTGCAGGTCGTCAGCTTGCGCTTATGGGACAAAGTGGTTATCGGCGAACAGCGGGCAATCACCGCGGCGGATATCAATGCCGATGGGCAAAGCAACGAGGTCGACACCGCGCTGGAGGAGTACTACCAGGTCGAATTAAATCGGGCCAGCGCCGGTCGCAAGATTCGAGAACGCACTCTACGCGACTGGATCGAGAGCAAGCTGTTGACCGACAGCCAGGCACGTACTCGGGTGCTGCGGGAAATCGGCGTTGATCCTGCTCTGGATGAAGCGGTGGACTCATTGATCGACGGCCACCTGTTGCGTGCCGACACCTCGGGTGAGCGCACCTGGTTGGAGCTGTCCCATGATCGCCTGGTCAGGCCGATTCTGGACAATAACCAGAAGTGGCGGGAGTCGCACCTGCAGTTGGTGCAGAAGCGCGCCATGCAGTGGATCAAGGAAAACCGCGCGGAAAACCTGCTGCTCAATCCTGCAGAGTTATTAAAAGCCCAGGAATTCGTGGAGGAGCATCCTGGCGAACTCAACCCGCTCGAATGCGAATTTCTCCAGGAGTCCCGGGACTTGCAGGCCGAGCTGCAGGAGCAGGCACGGCGCAATGAACAGATACGCGCTGACAATCGCCGATTGGGCAAGCGCCTGGGGATTGCCGCGGGGTTGATTGGCAGCCTGGTCTTCGGCCTGGTAATCGTGGCAATTGCCTGGATCAGTGCAAACGATGCCAAGGATGCGGCAGAGAAAGCAAAAATCGCTGCGGACCAGCAACGTACTGAAGCCTTGCAGGCCAAGTACCAGGCCCAGGAACGGCTGCTGCAGGCACGAATGATGGAAGCCAACGTGCAGACTGACAGTGGCCGGTCGTTGAGCAGCTTGTCGCTGCTGGAGCCCGGCACGAGTGTGTCGATGCAGGCGATGTATTTTCGAAGCTTGCTCAAAGCGTTGGGGTCGAGTCCGCCGCTGACCCGGGTGGTCGGCCAGGGCCATGTGGTCAAGGGCTTGCAGTTTTCCGCCGATGGCGGGCAGTTGTACTCCGGCGACTGGAACGGGCAGACCTTCGCCTGGCCGCTGGCCGGGGACGAGGCGCCCGGCCAGAGCCTGGACAACGATGCAGGGCAGAGCATCCAGTCGCTGGCCTACAACCCGCTGCGCAAGCTGTTGGTCAGCGCCAACCGCATCGGTGCAATGGTCCTCTGGCAGGAAGGTGGCGCGGCCCCGGTGGAGCTGGCGCGGTTTAATGCTCGGGATGTGAGTGTCGACCGTGGCGTGCTGATGAGTGCGCAATTCGATGCCAGCGGCCAGTGGCTGGTAACCCCGGGCAATCGCCGCAGGCAACCGTCGTTGTCGGTCTGGTCGCTGGCCGACCTGGCCAAGCCGGCCGTGGTCGCAACCTTGAGTGGCTACCACACCACCAACATTTCCAGGGTTACCTTCGTGCCGGCCGGAAAGTATGCCGGCTACCTGGTCTCTGCCGATACCGAGGGCAATCTGGCACTGTGGAAACTGCCCGCAACGGCCACGGCACCTGTCGTTACCCTGCACACCCTGGACGTCATTCGCAAGAAAGTCGGTGTCTTTGCCGCAACGGTCGACCCCTCCGGGCGCTGGCTGGCAGCAGGCACCGCCGACGGCAGCCTGCTGTTCTGGGATCTGTGGGCGCAAAAGCCGGGCGACAGTGGAGTGGTAGTGCCCAGTTTCATGCATCACGGCCGCGTCACAGCCATGGCTTTTTCCCGCAAGGGGGACAAGCTCTATAGCGTTGGCGGCGACAAACTGTTGCTTGAGTGGACGCTCCCTGAGCAAGCAGCCAAACCGCTGGACACCCAACAGTTGGCATCCGCCATCCAGGTCGTGCGCGTCGATGGCTGGGGCGAGAAGCTCTACAGTATTGCCCTGCACCCGCAACAGGAAGGCATTGTCGCAGTGGGGGGCGGTACCCAGATCCGCATGCTCGATCTCAACCGCATGACGCCTTTGACCAGCCGCATGACTGGCAGTGAAGGCCCCTGGCGGGCAATGAGCGCTTCGCATGATCAGCAGGTGGTGGTCGGCCTGTCGGCCAATACGCTGAGCGTCAGGCGTTGGTACCGGCGCGAGGCCAACGCACAACCGCAGTCCCTGGACTTCCCGGGCCCTGAACGGCGGCTGACGACCCTGGCATTGTCGGGCGACGGGCATACCCTGGCAGACCTGACCTGCGATGGCTACTTGCAAGTCTGGGATGTGACGGGCGATACACCGCAACGCAGGCTGGAAAGCAGGGCCGGCCGGCAGGAGCAGCAATGCCTAAGTGAGCGCGATGAGTCCGTGGCATTTCAGCCCGGCGGGCAATTGCTCGCCAGTGCCTTCGGTAATCAACTCAAACTCTGGGCGCAAGACACCAATGGCGGCTGGTCACTGGTAGGTCAGCACGCGCTGGCCGAGCAGCAACGGATCAAGGCGCTGGCCTTCAGTCCGTCTGGCAAGCAATTGGCCATTGCAGGGGATTGGGGCGTCATCGAACTATGGTCTACCGACGGCGGCGCGCTGAGCCAGGTTAATCAGGTCAGTGCGGGAGCCCAGGCATTGATCACTGCTCTGGCCTTCAGCAGCAATGGCGAGCGCCTCGCTTCCGGTGGTGATGATGCATCGGTTATCGAGTGGCGGGTGGCCGACCTGCAGTTCCTGGGTTCCAGCCAGTGGCACAACCGGGCGGTGTCGAGTATTGCCTACCTTGCCCAGTTCGACTCCACCCTGCTGGTCAGCGGTGATCGCGAAGGGCAGATGGTGCTGTGCGCGACGCCGGTCAGTGAAGACCAGTGCTCGCCAGTGGGCAGCCCCCGGGGGACGCCGATCAGCGCAATGGCCGCCGTGGCGGACGAACTGCTGGTATCGAGCAACGCGCTCTGGCAATGGCAACTGCAACCGCAGGTAATGCGCGCCGCGGCGCAACGTCTGGCGCGCAGGCCCACGGCAGTCGTCGAGGTGCCTACCCAGGCGCAGGCGCAATGAACAACCAGACGGTTGTCTTCAACGGTATCAACGGTGCCGACGGCAATTACCTGACTGCACCGTTAACGCCTGAGTGTCTGGGGCAGCGCCTGATGCAATTGAACGACCCTGCCAGTGACCTTGAATCCCTGAAGGCGCGTGACCTGAAAAGGCAGGCGTGCTTCGGTCTGCCATTGGACATGGATGGCCAGGCATTGGCGCAAACCGGTTGGGCGGTAATCTTTGCCCGCTCGGCGCGCGCCGAGGTACGCCAGGCCCTGGCTCCGCTGCTGGCGTTGCGGGCCCTGGAGGCCGGGGCGTTGTACCGCGAGTTCAGCGGCGAAGCGGGTTACTGGCCAGGCGATACCGCACGTGCATGGCTCGCTCGCCAGCCCCGCGGCAAGTCACCGGGTGTTGTCGCTCCGCAGAAGGTGCCCTACTACCTGATGATCGTTGCTGACCCGCAGGACATTCCTTTTCGCTTCCAGTATGAACTGGCCGTCAGCTATGCAGTCGGCCGAATCCATTTTGACCATCTGCAGGGCTACCACAACTACGCCCGGTCGGTTGTCGCGGCGCAGGCCGCCGAGGTCGCATCGACACGCCGGGCACTGTTCTTCGGCCCCTGCAACGAGGCGGATGCGGCCACTCGGCTAAGTTGCGCGCTGCTGGTCGAACCCCTGGCACAACAACTCGCAAAGCTTTCACTCGAACATTGGCAGGTCGAGCAGTGCGTGGCAGACCAGGCCACCAAGGCCAGGCTGCTTGGGCAACTGTCGGGGCAGCCGCCGTCTCTGCTGTTCACCGCCAGCCATGGCATGGGCTTTCCTTGCGGCGATCCGCGACAACTGCGCCATCAGGGCGCGTTGCTGTGCCAGGACTGGCCTGGGCCGCAGCAGCACCGGGGGGCGATCCCCGCTGACTACTACTTGAGTGCCGATGATCTGGACGACCATCTGTGCCTGGCCGGCAGCGTGATGATGCATTTCTGTTGTTATGGTGCCGGCACGCCACTGCAGGATAACTTCAAGCACAGCAACGAGGCCTTGCGCCAGCTTGCATCGCGGCCATTTCTGGCCGCTTTGCCGATGCGTGCGCTGAGCTTGCCGGCCGGCGCTGCGCTGGCGGTGATCGGACATGTCGAGCGGGCTTGGTCCTACTCGTTTGACTGGCCCGGTTGCGGCGATGACCTGGCCACCTTCAAAGGTACCGTACAGGCGTTGATGAAGGGCAAGCGCGTGGGGCTGGCAATGGATCATTTCGCCATGCGTCACGCCGAAGTGGCGGTAGCGTTGAATGGTGAACTGGATGTGCTCAAAGACCCGATCGCCAAGCGAGATGACCTCGCGCTTGGCGCGCTGTGGATTGCCAGCAACGATGCACGCAACTATGTGATCCTCGGCGATCCGGCAGTCAGGCTGCAGGTAGAGGTCTGACCGGCAGTGGTCTATGGTTTCTGTCTGGTGAGTACATCCTGCCTGAGAGAGGCCTTATGACCGAGCCCAGCAACAGCCGCCGCTTTATCGCCGCCAGTTCCGTGCTCGGTGCCGCCGGGGCAATGTACTCGACGGCGCCACTGGCCGCCGGAGCCCTCCTGCGCGGGACCGAAACGGCCGTGCCGGCCGAGCTGATCCTGCACAACGGCCGGCTGCACACGGTGGACCGCGAGCGGCCACAAGCCAGCGCCGTGGCCATCCGCGACGGGCGCTTCGTGGCGGTCGGCGATGACGCCCAGGTCATGGCCCTGCGCGGGCCGGCGACCCAGGTCATCGACCTCAGGCAACGCACAGTGATCCCCGGGCTCAATGATTCGCACCTGCACTTGATCCGCGGCGGCCTGAACTACAACCTGGAACTGCGCTGGGAAGGCGTGCCGTCGCTGGCCGACGCCTTGCGCCTGCTCAAGGACCAGGCTCTGCGCACGCCGGCGCCGCAGTGGGTCAGGGTGGTCGGTGGCTGGAACGAGTTCCAGTTCGCCGAGCGCCGTTTGCCGACCCTTGATGAGCTGAACCAGGCCGCGCCCGACACCCCGGTGTTCGTCTTGCACCTGTACGACCGTGCCTTGCTCAACCGCGCCGCCCTGCGCGTGGTCGGCTATGACCGCAATACGCCCAACCCGCCGGGTGGCGAGATTCAGCGCGACGCCAACGGCAACCCTACCGGCATGCTGATCGCCCGGCCCAACGCGATGATCCTTTACTCGACCCTGGCCAAGGGGCCGAAGCTGCCACTGGAGTACCAGGTCAACTCGACACGCCAGTTCATGCGCGAACTCAACCGCCTGGGCCTGACCAGCGCCATCGATGCCGGTGGCGGCTATCAGAACTACCCCGACGATTATGCGGTGATCGAGCAACTGGCCAAGGCCAGGCAGTTGACCGTGCGTATCGCCTACAACCTGTTTACCCAGAAGCCCAAGCAAGAGCTGGCCGACTTCAAACACTGGACCCGCAGCGTCAAGTACCGCCAGGGCGACGACTTTTTGCGCCATAACGGCGCCGGCGAGATGCTGGTGTTTTCCGCTGCCGACTTCGAGGACTTCCTCGAACCACGCCCGGACCTGCCCGCCAGCATGGAGGGCGACCTGGAGCCGGTGGTACGCCATCTGGTCGAACAGCGCTGGCCGTTTCGCCTGCACGCCACCTACGACGAATCGATCTCGCGCATGCTCGAGGTGTTCGAGAAGGTCAATCGCGACATTCCCTTCAACGGCTTACCGTGGTTTTTCGATCATGCCGAAACCATCAGCCCGAAGAACATCGAGCGGGTGCGGGCGCTGGGCGGCGGCATCGCCATCCAGGACCGCATGGCCTTCCAGGGTGAGTACTTTGTCGAGCGCTACGGTGCCAAGGCCGCCCAGCACACACCGCCGATCCAGCGCATGCTCGCCGAGGGCATCCCGGTGGGGGCCGGTACCGACGCCACCCGGGTGTCCAGCTACAACCCCTGGACTTCGCTGTACTGGCTGGTCAGCGGCCGTACCGTCGGCGGCCTGGCGCTGTACCCGCAGGGCCTGGATCGCGACACCGCGCTGTCGCTGTTCACCCATGGCAGCGCCTGGTTTTCCAGCGAGCAGGGCAAGAAGGGCCAGATCAAGGTTGGCCAGCTGGCAGACCTGACAGCCTTGAGCGCCGACTACTTCAGCATCGACGCCGAAGCGATCAAACACCTGGAATCGGTGCTGACCCTGGTCGACGGCAAGGTGGTATACGGCGCAGCCGAGTTCGCCCGGCTCGACCCGCCGGCGTTGCCGGTGTTGCCCGACTGGTCGCCGGTGGCCAAGGTGCCTGGGCATTGGCGCCAGGGTGCGCCGCTGAGCGCCCAGGTGCATCAATGCGTCGGGGCCTGTGCGGTGCATGCCCACCAGCACCAGCACGCGCGCCAATCGTCGGTGCCGGTCAGTGATTTCCAGGGCTTTTGGGGTGCTTTTGGTTGTTCCTGTTTTGCCTTCTGAAGGTTCGGGCTACCATGCCGGATCGCCCGTTCGACAGGATGTTGCTGCATGCCATTCACTACCCGCGTTGCCCGGCCCAGTGATGCCGAGGCGCTGAGCATCATCGCTGGCCAGACCTTTGCCCTGGCCAGCCCGCCAGACGCTGCCGCCCCGGCATTGCAGGCGTACATCGACACGCAGTTGCAGCCCGAGCACTTTGTCTTGCACCTGCTCAATCGGCGCAAGCGCCTGCGCGTGCTCGAGCACCTGGGCACGGTGGTGGGCTACAGCCTGGTCGACAGCACACCCGAGGTATTGGGAATTGCTGAAGCGGACGGCTTGCCGGAGCTCAGCCGCTGCTACGTGCTACCCGAGCACCATGGCCACGGCGGCGCCCAGCGGCTGCTCGACGACACCCTGGCGCAGGTGAGCGGCGCCATTCGCCTGACCGTCAACGAACAAAACGCCCGGGCGATCCGCTTCTACCAGCGCAATGGCTTTAACAAGGTCGGCGAGGCCGTGTTCGAATGCGGGCCGGAGCGCCATCGCGACTGGGTGATGGTCGCGCGGCGTGGATAAAACTGGTTAAAGTGTCGTTCACCTCTTATTGCTCAAGGTTGTGTTCATGACTGATCTCAGCGCATTCCCGATCACCCGCAAATGGCCGGCCAAACAGCCCGAGCTGCTGCAGCTGTATTCGCTGCCCACGCCCAACGGCGTCAAGGTGTCGATCATGCTCGAGGAGATCGGCCTGGCCTACGAGGTGCACAAGGTCAGCTTCGAGAGCAATGACCAGCTCACCCCCGAATTTATCTCCCTGAGCGCCAACAACAAGATCCCGGCGATCCTCGACCCCAACGGCCCGGGCGGCCAGCCGCTACCGCTGTTCGAGTCCGGGGCGATCCTCATCTACCTGGCGGAAAAAACCGGCAAGCTGCTGCCGGCCGACCCGGCCAAGCGCTACCAGACCCTGCAGTGGCTGATGTTCCAGATGGGCGGCATCGGGCCGATGTTCGGCCAGATAGGGTTCTTCAACAAGTTCGCCGGCAAGGACTATGAAGACAAGCGCCCGCGTGACCGCTATGTGGCCGAGTCGCGGCGTTTGCTCGGGGTGCTCGACAAGCGTCTTGAAGGGCGCGACTGGGTGATGGACGAGTACAGCATTGCCGACATCGCCATTGTGCCCTGGGTGCGCAACCTGATCGGTTTTTATGAGGCGGGCGAGCTGGTGGGCTTTGACGATTTTGCCAACGTCAAGCGCGTGCTCGCGGCGTTTGTCGCGCGGCCGGCGGTGGAGCGGGGGCTGAAGATCCCAGCTTAGCGCCTTATCGCGGGGCAAGACCGCTCGCACATACCTGTGGGAGCGGGCTTGCCCCGCGATGACTAAAACACCTGCCGAAACACCCAGTACAACCCCCCGGCCAGCACAATCGCCGCCGGCAAGGTCAGCACCCAGGCCATCAGCAGGTTGAACAGGGTGCGCATCTGCAAGCCCGAGCCATTGGCAACCATGCTCCCGGCCACCCCGGACGACAGCACGTGGGTGGTCGACACCGGCAGCCCGTACATGTCCGCCGCGCCAATGGTGCACATCGCCACCAGCTCCGCCGAGGCGCCCTGGGCGTAGGTCAGGTGGGTCTTGCCGATCTTCTCGCCGACGGTCACCACGATGCGCCGCCAGCCGACCATGGTCCCCAGCCCCAGGGCGATGGCCACGGCGATCTTCACCCACAACGGAATGTAGCGGGTGGCGCTGTCGATCTGTTGCTTGAACAGCTGCACCTTGGCCCGGGTATCGGCATCGAACCGCGCCAGCTGGTGCTTGTCGATCAGGCGGATGGCCTCGGAGGTCAGGTACATGTCGTTGCGCACGTTGGCCATGGCCTCAGCGGGCACCCGGTTGAGCGAACCGTAGCCTTTGACTTCGCTGCCGATCATCCCGGCCAGCGCCGCCAGGGCCGGCAGCAGTTCGTCGCTGGCCTGTGGCTGGCGGATGAAGGCGCTGAGGGTCTGTCGTGGGTCCGCCGGCGCTGCTTGCGGGGCGCTGCGCTGCAAAGCCTGCTGGGTGACCTCGGCGACGGCGGCGAACTGCAGCGACTGGTCGGCCGGCATGGTCCGGTTCAGGGCATAGGCCATGGGCAGGGTGCCGACCAGGATCAGCATGATCAGGCCCATGCCTTTTTGCCCGTCGTTGGAGCCATGGGCGAACGACACCCCGGTGCAGGTGAGGATCAACAGCCCGCGAATCCACCAGGGCGGCGGCGTGTTGCCGACCGGCGCCTGGTACAGCTCGCGGCGCTTGACCAGCATGCGCAGGGCCAGCAGCAACAGCGCCGCGCAGGTAAAGCCCACCAGCGGCGAGAGCAGCAGCGAATAGCCGACCTTGCTGGCCTGGGCCCAGTCCACGCCGCTGGTGCCGTCGCGCCCGTGCATCAGTGCGTTGGCGATACCAACGCCGATGATCGAGCCGATCAAGGTATGCGAGGACGAAGCCGGCAGGCCCAGCCACCAGGTGCCCAGGTTCCAGATGATCGCCGACAGCAGCAGGGCGAACACCATCGAGAAGCCGGCCGAAGAGCCAACCTGCAAAATCAGCTCCACCGGCAGCAAGGCGATGATGCCGAAGGCCACCGCGCCGCTGGACAGCAGCACGCCAAGAAAATTGAAACAGCCAGACCACACCACGGCCACCGACGGCGGCAACGAATGGGTGTAGATCACCGTGGCGACGGCGTTGGCGGTGTCGTGAAAACCGTTGACGAACTCGAAGCCCAGGGCAATCAGCAACGCCAGGCCGAGCAGCAGGAAGGGGGTCCAGGTGGTGACGACGGTGCCGGTGGCGTCGATGTCGCGCAACACGCTCCAGGCGGTATATACAAGGCCGGCCACCAGCAGGCCGAAAAACAGGGTCAGGGTGGTACGGCCGGGTTTGTGATCCAGACGTGGGCGTGGATCGTGGTTGGCCAGCGATGGGCTGCCAGCCAGGGTCGGGGTGGTCATGATGACGGGTCCGGGTTACCAGAAAGGGTCTAGCCTTGCCCGGCCATGATAAAAACAATCGGTGACAGCACCGTGACCTCGGTCAAGGAAAGTCCTAGGATCAAGGGACCTGCCGATGGAGGGTAACGATGATCCGTTGCAAACGCGTTTATGACCCGCAGGACGCTGCCGATGGCCAGCGGGTGCTGGTCGACCGCCTGTGGCCGCGCAACACGCGCAAGGACCAGCTGCAGGCCCTGTGGCTGCCGCAGGTGGCGCCGTCAACGGCGTTGCGCCAGGCGTTTCATCAGGGTGAAGTGGACTTTGCCGGCTTTGCCCAGCGTTATCGCCAGGAGCTGGCGGCGCAGCCGGCACACTGGTGGAAACTGCTGGGCATGGCCGGGCAGGGCGATCTGACCTTGCTGTATGCCGGCAAGGACACCGGGCACAACAATGCCACGGTGCTCGCGCAATGGCTTGAGGATGAACTGGAGCGCCAAGGGCCGGGGAGTTCGCCGGTGTGTTATGCCGACGAGTTCAAACCTTGAAAAGCATCGCGGGTCAAGTCGAGTCGCCGCACCGCCGCTCCCACAGTGGCCAGGATCAATGCAATCCCTGTGGGAGCGGGCTTGACCCGCGAAGAGAACCACTATGACTGTGCAACTGACCCCCGCCACCGACCAGCACCGGACCTTCGCCCGCGACCTCACCCGGCGGGCCATGCTGCCCTATTACTGCGAGTTCGACCTGCTCTGGCAGGAAGAAGCCTTCGACCAGGCCTGGGGGTGGCGCGAGCAATGGCTGATCAGCGACGCCGAACAGCCGCTGGGTTACTTCAGCCTCAGCCAGGACCGCCAGGCCCTGTTCATCCGTGAACTGCACCTGCTCGAAGGTTTTCGCGGCCGCGGCATCGGCAGTTGGGTATTAACGCAACTGGCCGACTGGACCGGCCAACGGCACTTGCCGCTGCTGCGCCTGATGGTGTTCAGGAGCAACCCGGCACGCTTGCTGTACCTGCGCGAGGGCTTTGTCTGCGTCGGCGAAGACGAGTGCTTTTTGCGCATGCAGCGGGCGATCACTTAGCTCGACCCGTACTACGCAGCCCTGGCGTTGGGTCGCCTCAAGCAGCAGGCTCTGCACCGGCAACAGGTCGCCAATCAGCAGGTTCTGCAATACTGGCTTGCCCTCGAAGGTATTCGGCCCCAGCACCACCCGCTGCACACCCTCGATCCGCACCACCGCCTTGCCGACCTTGCCCAGGGTGTTGCCGCTCAAGGTCAGGGGGCCGGCCAGCGGCGTGGCATTGCGCAGGCTGACGGCGTATTCCGGGCTGTTGCCGATGCGGTTGCCGATCAGGCTGACGGCGCCGACCTCGCTGGCATCCACGGCGCTGCCCTGGCTGTTGCCGATCAGGTTGTCGCTGATCAGCAACGGTGCGGCTGCGCTCGGCGTCAGGTTGCGCAGCTGGATGCCGTTGCCCCGGCTATCGCCAATCAAGTTGCCGCTCAGTAGCAGGGCACCCTGTTGCTCGCTGACTTCGATGGCCGCCTTGTGCGCGCCAAGGATCAGGTTGTGCTCGATACGTGCGCGGGTCTGGCCACGCAGGCGGATGCCGCTGTTGTTGTCGATGCCGCGTAGCTGGTTATTGCGTACCACGACCTGGCTGTCGCGCACGTCGATGGCGTACTGCTGGGACTGGCCGAACTGGCTGTTGTCGATCTGCGCCTGGCTGTGTTGCAGCTCTACCGCGCTGGACAGTTCATTGAACTGGCTGTCGCGGATGATCAGCGTGGCCGGGCGGGTAGAGGCTCCCTGCTGGCTGCTCAGGGCGGTGCTCAGGCCGCGCGAGAGGTTGGCGTTGTAGCCCAGGCGGTTGAGGGTCGAGCCGATCACCTGGGTGTGGCTACCGGCCCAGGCCACCACGAACGGCCGCCAGGCGCGCTCGGTGCTGCCGGGCTTGTCGCCGGCGACGCTCTCCAGGCGCGATTGGTTCAGGCCCAGCCAGCCCTGGTTGATCAGCGCCGTGCCGGAGTAGCTGTACAGGTACAGGCTGGTGCCTTCGAGCAACAGGCCGCCGTCGCTGGCGATCACCAGCGGGTAGCTGAGCAGGTAGCCGTCCTTGTAGCGCTTGATGATCTTCGGGTCGTTAAGGGCCTCGTGCAACTGCGCCAGGCTGACGCTGCCGCCGCGCACCAGCACTGCTTGCGGGTGATGCGCCTGGTAGCCGGCGATGGCGCGGAACAGGCCGTTGTTGACGAACGGCTCGAACGGCCAGCTGCCGGCCTGTGACGAGAACATCGGTTGCAGGCTGACACTGGCGCGGCCGGCCGGGCGCGGACGTTCGCTGACCTGCAGTTGCACGGCCTGGCTGACCTGTTGCTGCAACTGCTGCAGGTCGCGCTGGTGTTCGACGCTGTCTACCGGGCTCAGTGTTTGCTGCAGCGGCAAGCTCTGGCTGGCAGCCTGGGTCAGGGCGCTGAACAGCAGCGCCAGGCAGGAAAGGGTAAGCGGGCGGGCAAGCATGGCCATGACGGTTCGTCCTTGGGTTACGGCAGTGTGGGATAGAACGGCTTGAGCGGGCCGCCGATCTGGCTGTAGTTGTCGACCTCGCCATCCTCGCTGTCATACAGCTGGCGGGCCAGGCGGTTACCCGGGGCGCGCTGCAGGAAGGGGATCAGCCAGGCCAGTTTGTACGGGGCGACGTCGCTCTGCGATTTGCCCTTGAGCTCGGGCAGGCCGTCGGGGTCGAGGATGCTGCGGGCGGCGAAGTTGGCCAGCAGCTCCAGGGTCTGCTGATCGTCGCTGCTCCACGGCAGGTCGTTGGCCCGCGCCGACTCGGCCAGCAACACCAGCGGCACCAGGGCGTACTGGCTGTAGGTGGCGGCCAGTTTGCTGCGCGCCACTTCCAGCGGCAGGTAGGCGTAGCTGCCGTCAGCGGACTTCACCGCCTGCTGCAGGCCGCGGCGCAGGTTGCCGTCGGCCCACTGGATGAAGTCGTCGCGCTGCACCAGCATGCCGGTCGCCGCCACCGCCCAGGCCGCCCAGTAGTCGTGGTTGTTGAACCAGGTAAAGCCCGGGGTGCGGCGCGGCTGGTACTCGGCGATGATGCGCTCGCCCAACTGGTTGAACCAGGCCTGCTGCGCCGGTGACAGTTGCAGCTTGGCGTCACTGGCGGCCTGGGTCATCAGCAGGGTCGAGGCCATGGCCGCCACCGCCCATTTGCGCGCGGCCATGCCGGTGCTGCTGGCGTCGGGGTTGAGCAGCGCACCGGCCTCGGCCCAGCGCTCCAGCCACTGGTCCTGGCAAGCCAGGGCCATGTTCGCCTCCTGCGGATTCTTCGCCCGCTGGAAGCGCTTGCTGGCGTAGATCAGGCCGCCGATGAACTGTTTGACCTGCTTGCCGATCTGTTCGCTGTTGGCGTCCGGGCTGCTGCGCAGGGTCGACTTGCTGGCGTCGCGCTGGTCGTACTTGCTCTGTAGCTGCAGGCTGCCGGTGTAGGGCGGCGGTGCTTGTTTGCTGCAGCGCAGGGTGCGGTAGTCGGCGATCATCGCCGATTGCGCGGTGGCCCGCGGTGGCCAGATCGAGCTGGCCGCCAGGCTGTCGGCCAACTGCAGGCTGGCGCACAGGCCCAGGCCCAGCGCGGTCCAGGTCTTTACAGGCATACGCGGGTTTCCACTTGGGTGGCGGCGGTGCCGGGCTTGGTCGGCTCCATGAACACCGACAGCAGGTTGGCCCCGGCAAATTCCTTGGCCCGGCTCAGCTCAAGGTAGTACTGGCCGCCGCTAACCACCGCCTCGCGGCGAAACCAGACCTTGTCGCGGGCGCCGTTGTCGTAATAGACGATCACGTAGAAATCCTTGACGTTCTTGTCGCTGATGCGGATATCGAGAAAGCCCTGGCCGTTGCCGAGGTGCTTGCGGTTTTCGCCTGCGTTGCTGAGCAGTTCGATGCGCTCGTTGACCCGCAGCGGCGGGCGCTCTACCCGGTTGGCCAGGACTTCGGTCGACACCGGGCAACCGCCTTTGATCGCCGGGATCAGCTGGCGGTACATCTGCTCGGATTCCAGCTGGTAGTTGGCCGGCAGTTCCCAGATGATCAGCTTCGGCGGTGCCTTGGGCTTGTAGTTCTCTGACAGCAGGTATTCGAGCAGCGAGCCGTCCTGGCCGACGCCGGGCAGGGCGTAGTTGAGGATGTCGACCTCAAGGTACTGCTTGAGGTAGCCGTCGAAGTTGAACTGCTTGCTCTCGTCTTCACGGGCGGCGGCGTTACTGTCGCCAACCAGGATCACCTCTGGGTCCGGCGCGTCGTCGAACAGCGCATCGGCACCAGCGGCCTCGGGGATGGTCTGGTAGCCGCGCACGTACTGGAAACCGTAGTTGTTGCCGCAGATATAGCTCAGCGCCAGGTTCAGGGTGCCGTCCTTGGGCACCATGACCCCGGGTTCGGTGCGGTAGCTTTTTTTGCTCAGGTCGGCGTAGAACGGCTGGCGACGGATTTCTTCGGCAACCAGCCGCGCCGTAGCTTGGGCACCGGCCGGGGTCCAGTGGTGGTCACGGCGAAAGAAGAACTCGCCCTTGGGCGGGGTGTGCACCAGTTGCATCAACGGCGGCACCACCGCGCCACCGGCGCGCAATTGCTGCAGGTAATTTTCCAGGTTGCCGCTGGCGCGGGCAAAGTCGAAGCCATGCAGCTTGTCGGCGTAAAGCTTGTCGCGGTGCATCAGGCCACGGGTCGGTTGCACCGCCATGGCCACATGGATGCCCTGTTGGCGAAAGGCGGCCATCAAGCGCGCAAACTCCGGGCGCATGGGCGCCGGGATGCCGAAGTCGTTGGTCAGGTCGACCGCCGAGCGGAACAGCCAGCGGTCCTTGGCCGGAACGATTTCGCGCATCAGCTTCATGCGCCCTTCGGCGTAATTCTGCGGGTTGCTCAGTCCCGGGCAGACCATGCACTCAAGGCTCGTGCAACTGGCCTTGGCGGGCTCTGCGGCCACGCTCGGGGCGCTCAGCAGAGGGCCCAGCAGCGCCGCCAGGCCAAGGGGAAGAATGCGCTTCATGATCACTCGCTCGGGTCGATGCTGTTGGCCAGACTCATGCTCTGGTAGCCGGCGCCCTTGGGCAGCAGCACATAGCTGTAGGAGCGGCCCTTTTTCAGGAACAGTTCGTCGAACTGGGCAACGTTCTGCTCATCGACGTAGGCGGCGAAGCCGATCTTGATCTCGTTGACCATGCGGCTGCCGGTCTGGTCCTTGCCCAGCGGGTCGACGATCACGTGCTTGCCATCGACGGTTTTCAGCGCTGCCTGGGCCGGGGTCAGGTTGTAGAAGGCGACCTGGGCCTTCTTCGGCTCGTTGACGTACTTGTCGGCGATCAGGGTCAGCTTGCTGCCATCAAAGACTACAGTGCTGGCGGCGTTGGCCTTGAGCTGCGGCTCGATGGCGGTGCCGCCGACGGCGATCTTGTGCGCGCCGGCCGGGGTGAAGCGGTAACCGCTGAGCTGGCCGGCGGCGACCCGTTGCGCGGTAATCTTGCCGCTCAGGGTCACATCGATGTTGCCGCCGGACAGGTTGAGCACGCGCACGAAGGCCGAGTCGGCCGGGGCTACGGCGTCATAGAGGTCGGCGTTGCCTTCGGCGGCATGAACGGCGGCGCTGCCCAGCAGCAGGGCGGAAGTGGCGAGCAGGCGTTGCAGTGCAGTGTTCATCAGTCTCTCCTTAGAAATGTTGGGTCTGGCCGGGGCGGCTCAGCGAGCCGAGGCGGTGGGCGAGCAGGGTGCGCAGGGGGAATTCCCAGACCACGGTGTCGATCTCGGGGTTGCTCAGCTGGTCGCTGGCAAGGAACTGGCTCATGGCCTCGAACGGCCCGCGGGCTTCCACCGACACGCTCAGCAGGTCGCGGTTGAGCGCCTCCTTGAGAAAGCCGACGAAGTTCCAGTCATCGATCTTGCTGTAGCTGGTACCCACCAGCATCAGGCTCTGGTTTTCGCTGGCGAACAGGTCGCTGGCGCTTTGCTCGGCCTTGAGGGTTTCGTACAGGGCGATCTGGTTGGGGCCGAACTGCGGCGCCAGTTGCGCGTGGTTGAACTGGATGTAGTTCATCAGGTCGCCCTTGACCGTCTTGTCGGCGACTTTGTGCGACAGGTAACGCTGGTCACCGAGCAGTTCCGGGTGCTGGCGGGCCAGCTCGTAGGCACTCAGGCGCGCGCCTTGCGGGCTCCAGTGGGTGTCGGACTTGAGGAACAGCTCGGGGCCGGCAAGGTTGGCCAGAAATGCCGAGCGCAACGGCGTGACGGCAATCTCCTGCGCCTGCAGGCGCTCGACGAAACGGTCGTAGAGGCTGATCGCCCGTGGGTCGACGGCGCGTTGGGTGTGCGCGGCATAGACATCGACTTTCATCGGCAGCGGCAGCACGATCAGGCGCTTGTTGTGGGCCTTGAGCTGCTGCTCGACCTCGGCGATCTGCTTGAGCTGGCCGTCGAGGTTGGCCTCAAGGTTGTTCGGCACGCGGTATTCCTGGTTGGTGTAGAGCCAGCCGTCCTTGCCCAGCACCACGCCCTTGGTGCCTTCGTCGAACAGCCGGTACTGGGCGTTGGCCCACAGCTCGACCGACGGCTCACGGAGGAAGAAGCGCTTGTCGTAGACCTGCTCGAATTTGCGCAGCAGCTTGCCGTCGACGAACAGGTTCCAGGCGTCGGTCTGGTTGCGGGCAAAACTGAACACCGGGGGCAGCGAGTAGACGAACATGCCCGCCAGCAGGACGCCGAAGGCAATGCCGTTGACCTTGCTGGCCGAATTCATGACCGGGTACATGGCGGTCTCCTAGAACTGAAAGTACAGAAAGGGCGAGAACGAATGCGCCGCCAGGCTGCTCAGCGCCAGGGCAAAGCCGGCCCACAGCAGCAGGGCCTTGAGGCCGCCGACATGGCGCATGAAGTACTGCTCCTTGTTGCCGGCGTAGAAGCGCACGTTGTTGCTGCCGGCCAGCACCAGCCAGCACAGGGCGATGGCGGCGAACGACATGGCCATCTTCGAGGCGCCAAGCACGTACAGGTCCAGCGAACCGAGGCCGTTGAGGCCGAACAGCGCCTGGTAGATGTCGATGCTGTGGCGCAGGTCGTTGGTGAAGAACAGCGGCATGCTCAGGATGATCAGCACGAAGGTGCGCAGGTTGCGGCCCAGGTGGTAGGGCGTGGTGATCTTGGTCGCCAGGTTGAATTTGCGCTCGATGACCATGCCCAAGCCGAAGAACAGCCCCCAGCAGATAAAGGCAAAACTGGCGCCGTGCCACAGCCCTGACAGCAGCATGGTGTAGACCAGCGCCGGCAGCGCCCCGGCGATGCGCTTGCGCACCAGCGGCATGTACACGTAGTCGCGCAGAAAGTGCGCCAGGGTCATGTGCCAGCGCGCCCAGAACTCGGTGATGCTCTGCGACACATACGGCTGGTTGAAGTTTTCCGGAAAACGGAAACCCATCATCAAGGCCAGGCCCAGGGCCATGTGGCTGTAGCCGGCGAAGTCGAAGTACAGCTGCAGGGTCGAGACCACCAGGCCGAACCAGGCATCGCTCAATTGCAGGGTGCCTTCGCTGATGAACAGCACGTTGATCGGCGCCAGCTGGTCGGCGATCAGCACCTTCATGATGAAGCCGAGCATGAACCGGCACACGCCCAGCGAGAACAGCTCCAGCGAATGGGTGCGCTGGCGCAGCTGCGGTGCCAGCTGGCTATAGCGCAGGATCGGGCCGGCCACCAGGTGCGGGAACAGCGCGACGAAGGCGGCGAAGTCGATGAAGTTGTTGGTCGGCGTGGCGTCCTTGCGGTAGATGTCGACGATGTAGCTCAGGGCATGGAACACATAGAAGGAGATACCCAGCGGCAGGAAGATCGTCTCCAGGGTGAAGGTGTTGATGCCCAGCGGCGCGAGCAGGGCGGCCAGCACCTCGGCGCCGAAGTTGGCGTACTTGAAGTAGCCCAGGGTCGACAGGTTGCCGATGATGCCGATCCATAGCAGGCGGAACGCCCAGCGCTTGTCGCCGGCATCCAGGCGCGCCTTGATGCGCAGGCCGAACCAGTAGTTCCAGTAGGTGATGGCGACGAACAGCAGCAAAAAGTCCGGCCGCCACCAGGCATAGAAGATGTAGCTGGCGGCGACGATCACCGTCGAGCGCCACGGCGCCCGGGCGAGGAAGTACACGGCCAGGAACAACGGCAGGTAGAGGAACAGGAAGACGTTGGAGGCGAAGATCATCTCGGGTTCCGTCCTTAGTAGCTGACCACGACGCCGAAGGTCAGCTGGTAGTCATCACCACTGTCCAGGGCGTTGCCGGCGTTGAGGTAGCTGGCGCTGACCAGGGCGTTGACGTCCAGGTGCTTGCCGTCGATGGCCACTGGAAACATCTTCCAGTAGTAGTTGAGGTCGAGCATCTGCCCGACGTCCTTGCCGCCGCCGTGGTTGCCCTGGGCAATGGCGCGGTTGCGCTCGCTGCGCTGGTCGCCTTCAAGGCGAATCGGCAGGGTGCCGTTGGCATCGCGCAGCTTCAGTTCGGTGAGGCGAAAATCCAGGGCGCTGCGCGGTGTCGGGTTGGTTTCCAGGGCGATGCCGTAGTAGCTCAGATTGCGCAGGTCGAGGCTGACGAAAGAGCTGGCCAGGCGCGTGCTGTAGCTGCCCTGGCGGGTGATGCGGTCGGACTGGATGGCATTCAGGCGAAAGCCGTCGTTGTCGTTGCTCGGCTTGTCGGTCAGGCCGCCGCGCAGGGCCACCCGTGGTGTCCATGGCAGGTCGTGGAAGCGCTTGCCGATTTCGCCCAGGGCCGCCCAGCCGCTGGCGTTGTGGCCGCTGCTGGTGAGGCCGTTGACATCGGTGTTGTCGACCTTGCCGTCGAGGCCCGCGAGTTCCAGGTGGTAGTCGCTGAACAGCGGCGTCAGGTCAAGATCGTCAGCCTTGAAGAACAGCCCGTAGCGCATGCCCTTGAAGTCGTAGCGGTCTTCGGCGTCGTGGCCGCTGTGGTCATTCTCGTGCATCAGGCGCACGCCGGCCCAGTTGTGCTCGCTCCAGCGGTAGGCGTACTCGCCCATCAGGTAGGTGGTGCGCTCCTCGCTGTCGGCCAGGCGATTGACGTCGCTGTTGTAGTTGTAGAACTTCTGCGCCACGGCGACAAAGCCACGGGAGAAGGTGTCGTTGTAGTTGAAACGCAGCGACTCGATGCTGTCGTCCCACCAGATGCCGTAATCGTCGAAATAGCGCTGGCGCCCGGCCGACAGCGAAAAGCGCGGGTCGTCGCCGAGCAGGTTGCGTTTCACATACAGCTCGCGCAGTTCGGCGTACCAGCCTTCGGGCTGTTCGCGGTCGAGGTTGTTGGCGTTTTCGTTCTGCACGCTGGCCGACTCGCTGGAGTCGTAGTTAAGCCACAGGCGGCCATAGACCATCCACTTGGCCCAGCGTTTTTCCGGCGAGTACCAGGCGAACGACGGCTCGTAGCGCAAGCTGTAGAACATCTCGCGGCTGCGGCCGACTTCGGAGTTTTCCGGGCCGTAGCCGGTTTGTACGGTGAGCTTGTTGAAAAACTCCGAGGTGATCACCGGCTCGCTGCCATCGGCGACCCGCACCGGCTCGCTGCTGTCGGCCTCGGGGCCGGTGACTTCTTCCAGGGCGTGCGCCGGGTACAGCGGTGCCAGGGCCAGCAGGGCGCCGAGCAGGGTGTGGTGGGCTTTCACAGGGTTGCCTCCTTCAACAGATCGTTGCGTGCCGCCAGGGCGCGCGCGATGTCATCCTTTTTCAGGGTCTTTTCCAGGCGCGTGACCAGGCTGCGGGCACCGTTCTCGCCCAGCGCCACGGCCACCTGGGCATAGGTGTAGGCCTTGACCGGGTCATGGCAGATGGCACGGCCGTAAGCGTGCAGGGTGGCCATGCGGTACCAGGCGGCGGTGGAGCCGGCCCGGGCCTGGGCCTGGAAGATCTGCAGGGCCTTGTCCTGGTCGGGCTGGTCGGCCACGCCCTTGCTGTAGTACTCGGCCAGCAGCAGCTCGGCGTCGGGGTAGCGGCTGGCAACCAGCTCGTCGATCAGCGCGCGGGCCTTGTCCGGGTCCAGGGTCAGCCAGTTGTTGACCATGTAGAACGAGGCCTGCAGCGCCTTGGCCCGGGTCGCTTCGCGGGTCCGCACCTGGTCGATCAGCGCCTGGGTCTCTTCGGCGTTGTGCTCGGTGGGGTTGGAAATCATAAAGTTGGCCTTGGACACCATCGCCGGCACGAAGCCGCGCTCGACGGCGTTGTCACGCCAGCGATGGGCTTCGCCGCGCGCCAGGTCAAGGGCATCGCTGCGCTGTTTCTCCAGGGCCAGTTGCGCGGCGTCCGGCTGCACCCGCGCCGGGCCCATGGCACTGGCCTGGCGCTGGTAGCGGTCGGCTTCCTGCTCGGCGCGCTGCACGCTGTTGATGCTGTCGAGCAGCGAGCCGATGCGGTGCACGATTTCAACCGCCAGGGTCGGGCGCAGCGCTTCGAGGCTGCGGGCAAAGGCCGGGAAGGTGCGGTCCTGGTCGTCGCCGAGAAAGCGGTAGTAGCGGTCGATCGCCCGCACATCGACACGCACTGCCTGCTGGTACCAGCGCTCGGCGCCGGCGCGGTCGCCCTGGCGCTCGGCCAGCACCGCCTGGTACAGCTCGGGACGGCAGTTGAGCAGGCACGACTGTTGGTACAGCGCCAGCAACTGCGCCGCCTGTTCGCTGGAGACCAGCTGCGGGTACACCAGGAACACCTCCAGGGTGGTACTGGCATTGCGCGGGTCGAGGGTCGCCGGGTAACGCGTCAGGGCCTGGGCCATCCACTGCTGTTGGCCCTTTTGCAGGCTCGGGGTGCGGTCCAGCAGGCGCGCCAGCGAGGCCAGCGCCGGCACCTGGCCGCGGCCGTCGGCAAACGCCTCCTTGTACAGGGCGATGACGTCTGCGCGGCTGGCGCCATCGCTGTTGGCCAGCACATCACCGAACAACAGCTTGGACGCCAGGTCACCGCGCTCGGCCAGGATGCGCAGGTCGGCACTGACATTGGCGCTCGGGTCCTTGTACAGCGCGTAGCGGATCTGCTCCAGGCTTTGCCCGGCCAGGGCATTGCCGGCACAGGCCAGGCCAAAGCCTGCCAGCAGCAGGCGGGAGGGCGTCTTCGCATTCATTGCCTATTCCTTCCTTGGGGGTGCTTAGCGCGACGCCGTGAACGGCAGGCCCAGGTACAGGTCCACCGCCACCGGCTTCTGGTACGCGGCGCGCGGCAGCGGGCTGTCGGGGGCGATGGTCAGGGCCAGGTTCTTGTTGGCTTCATCGACGCGAGAGTCGATGACCTTGCCGCTGAAGGTCTCATCCAGGCCGAACACCTTGAGGTCCACCGAGGTCACCCGGCCGATGTCGGCGAGCTTGTCGAACGGCACGTTGGCGGTGACGAACAGGCCTTCATCCCTGGGCAGCAGATGCACCAGTGGCGCCTGCTTGTAGCCAAAGCCGTCGAGGGGCTTGCTCGGGAAGTACAGCTCGCAGTCACACGGGCTGTTGATCACGGTTTCGATGGTGGCGCGCCCGAGCAGGGTCTGCAGGTCGCCGGGCGCAAGATCGGCCAGGGCCTTCATGTCGGCCGGGCTGGTGAAGCTGGTGGCCAGCTGGGTGGAAATGCTCGCCACCGGCGCGCCGGCCTTGACCTCGGTCTGCCCCGGCGCCAGGAGGAACTTCACATAGCCGTTGTCGGGCATGCTGATGACCTGGGCATTGGCCGAGACCTGGGCCTGTACTGCCGGGATACGGAAGAACAGCAGGTAGCACTTGTAGGCGACAAAGCCCAGCGCGGCGAGGCCGGCGGCGGCATACAGCAGGGTGCCGAGGGTGGCCTTGAGGCGCTCGCTGGAGCTGCGCGCACTGGCGTACTTGTGCTTGCGTTCCTTGATGTAGTTTTCCCGCTGCATCACGTTGAACAGGCCATTGATGTCGGCGATTTCGCCCGACAGGTAGGCGCTGATGATGTAGCGCAGGATGTCGCGCTTTTGCGAATCGAGCTCGACGAACTGGGCGCCGACTTCCTGGCCGCGCTGGGAGACGATCTTGATCTGGCTGTCGATGTTCAGGTCGACCTGGTTCAGGCGCAGCTGGATCGAGGCGTGGTACAGGCTGCCGATCTTCAGCGGCTCGGGGTGGACCAGGCCGATGCCGCCCAGGGAGATGTCCTGCAGGGTGCTGTCGAACGGCGGCTGGCCGGCCGCGCTGAGCTTGACCCGGGCGTTGAGTTTGGTGCGCACGTACTGGCGTTCGTCGATGGCTTCGTGGACTACGTTGGCCGGTACTGCGGGTGTGCTTGAGCTACTCATGGCAGGCGCCTTTCCTTAACGTTGCGTGAGTTCGAGAAGAACCGAGATGACCCCGAAGAAAATCGCGATGGATGAAAACAGCATCGCCTTCGAGGACCAGCGGTTCAGGGCGGCATCGAAGTTGACGGCGCCGTTGCTTAATGTGGTTTTTTGCCGGGTCCAGCTCTGCTGGTCCATGTGGAACAGGGCGTAGACTTTCATCAGCGAGCCGATGATCTGGTTGTAATAAAGAACGAACGGGTACACCGGGCTGACCGGGTGGCCGGCGAACAGAAACAGCACGGTGACGATGCTGCGCGACAGCAGCACCCAGAACAGGTACACCAGCAGGTACTGGATGCCGAACACGATGCCGGCGACCACCGAGGCGGTCAGGCCCATCAGGCAGGTCCACATCGACACCCGCTGATCGAGCAGCACATACAGGGTGAACAGGCCCAGGCGAGCGCGGCCGAGCAGGGCGGTGGCACGAAAGTTCTGGCGCAGCGAGTTGCCGTACCAGCGGAACATCAACTGGCGGGTGGCGCGCCAGAAGCTGTTGTCTGGTGGATGCTCGACGGTCAGGGTGTTGCTGTCGGGCACGTAGAAAGTGTCCCAGCCGGCGCGCATCAGGCTCAGCCACGACGACTTGTCGTCCCCGGTCAAAAACTGAAAGCGCCCCAGGCGCCAGTGCTGGAGAAAATCCGCCTCGACGTCGCGGATGAAGTCCGGGTCGGTCATGACGCTGGCGCGAAAGAACGACAGCCGTCCGGTCAGGGTCAGCACCCGGTGCGACAAGGCCATCGAGCACATGTTGATGTGCCGCTGGACGAAGCGCATCGAGTGCCACTGGCGCATCAGGCTGCTGCCTTCGACTTCGCAGAACTCGTTGGTGGTCAGGCCGCCGACGTTGGGCAGGTAGGCAAACAGCTTGACTGCACGCTCGACGCAGCCGGGCAGCATCATGGTGTCGCCATCGACCACGCCGACCACCGAGTCTTCCAGTGGCATCTGCCGTGACAGGGCGCGAAAGGCATGGGCCAGGCCGTCACGCTTGCCGGTGCCACGGGCGCGGACGATGACCAGCTTGATGTCATCGCGGTCCTTGACCTCGTTGCGCATGATCTCTTTGATGAACTGCTCGTCGCCTTTCTCGACGATCGAGGCAATCACCGTGCACGGCACCTTCAGCCGCTGCACCTCCTGGAACACCGACTGGTAAACCTTGAAGGTGGTGTGGGTGGGGATGCGAAAACTGGTCACTACCATGAACATGTGCGCCGGCAGCGCCGCATCGCCCATGCGCTCGACCGCCTTGCGCATGCGCGGGAACTTCCAGTGCAGAAAGTACATGCCGCGCAGGTAATGGACGATGGCGTTGCCATAGCGCCACATGCCCAGTGCACCGATGATGAAGATGAACTTATGGTGCGCAGGGTCGAGGTACTGCGGCGCGACCATCTCCGACGCCAGCGCAATCAGGCCGAACAGGCAGGCCCAGGCGCAAAACCGCGCGCCTGCCTGCAGGTAGTCCGGCCGGCCCGAGGGCGGCTGTTGCTGTCGTTCCATGTAGTCGTTGCTCCTGTGTTCGGGCCGCACCCGGCTGAATGACATGCGCACTGTTCGCGCCTGGCCAGGACAAGGCCGGCCGGGCAGGAGGCAGGTGGGCAGTCAGTCAGGCGGGGCGCCTGGGTCAATCGCCGGGTACTCTCTGGATGGAGTACTTTCTGGCTGGAGTGCTCTCTGCTGGAGTACGGGGCCTTACCAGCAGATACCTTCACGCCGGGCATCGCTGCCGTGGGCCATGAAGCCGACCAGGTCGATGATCTGCTTGCCATCGCTGGCATCCAGGGCCTGCGCAAAACGGTCATCGTTGTTGCCCAGCACCACCACCTCGGCGTCGCGGATCACCTGCTGCAGGTCGTTGCACAGCAGCGACGAAACGTGGGGGATCTTCGACTCGATGTATTCGCGGTTGGCACCGAACACCCGCGCGTACTCGACGTTGGCGTCGTAGATGGTGAGCTCGTAGCCTTTGCCGATGAGCATTTCCGCCAGCTCCACCAGCGGGCTTTCGCGCAGGTCGTCGCTGCCGGCCTTGAAACTCAGGCCCAGCAGGCCGATGCGGCGCTTGTCCTGGCGAGTGATCAGCTCGAAGGCGTTCTTCACCTGGTTGCGGTTGCTGGCCATGATCGAGGCCAGCAGCGGGTGCTCGACGTCCAGCTGGCCGGCGCGGTAGGTGAGGGCGCGCACGTCCTTGGGCAGGCACGAGCCACCGAAGGCGAAGCCCGGGCGCAGGTAGTAGCGCGACAGGTTGAGCTTGTAGTCCTGGCAGACCACATCCATCACCTCGCGGCCATCGACGCCGGAGGCCTTGGCGATGTTGCCGATCTCGTTGGCAAAACTGACCTTGGTCGCGTGCCAGACGTTGCAGGTGTACTTGATCATCTCGGCGACTTCGATCGACTTGCGGATCACCGGGGCGTCCAGGCCCTGGTACAGCGACTGCAGCAGGTCGCCCGATTGCGCGTCCAGTTCGCCGATCACAGTCATGGCCGGAAAATCGTAGTCCTGGATCGCGGTGCTTTCGCGCAGGAACTCGGGGTTGACCGCCACGCCGAAGTCGATGCCGGCGCGCTTGCCGGAGTACTTCTCGAGGATCGGAATCACCACGTTCTTGGCCGTGCCGGGCAGCACGGTGCTGCGCACCACGACGGTATGACGGCTGGCCTTGTCGCGCATGGCGGTGCCGATTTCGCGGCACACCGCTTCCATGTAGACCAGGTCCAGGTCGCCGTTTTTCTTGCTTGGGGTACCCACGCACAACAGCGACATCTCTGTAGCCAGTACCGCAGCCTGGACATCCGTGGTACCGCGCAGGCGGCCATGGCGCACGCCATCGAGCAGCAGTTGCTCAAGGCCCGGCTCGACAATGGGCGACTTGCCCTGGTTGATCATGTCGATCTTGGCCGGCGAGATATCCACGCCCAGCACCTGATGGCCCCGTGCAGACAAACAACCGGCACAGACAGCGCCTACATAACCCAATCCAAAAATACTGATATTCATAGTTCCCTCTCCCAAGGTGCAGCGAAAGCTGACCGAGATACTCAGTTAAACGGCATGGTCGACGCGGCAGACGCGCAAGAAAAAGCAGCGCGCTAAAAGGAGGCGATGCAAGCGTTTTTCGTTGTCTTATTACATCCTAAGGGAGTTTTTTTAACTTCGGCAAGCAGTCTCTAACTCTTGCTTGGATAAAGTTTAAATCTGCTCTGTTAAAGTTTAAAAACCCTTAAAAATCAATAAGATAAAGTTTGTGGTTAGTTCGGCGTCAAAAATACGATATCGGCATTTTGCCGAGAAAATGGCGCCAGAAAGCCGTTGCATCTGTGGCTTTTGACGATTTTCACGGTTTTTTTGACGGGGCTTTTGCATGCGCTATGGAACTTCTTTATTCTCCCCGCGCTGTTGTATTAGTGGCTGTTGATTTCGTCGGTGATGGCACTTTAGCTATTAAGCAAAGTTGTTGGCTTATTAGCGCCTTGAGTAACAAGTGTGGGGCAGAGTTGCAGGTTGTCCAGACAACCCCGGACAGGTAGGGCGGGCTTTGACTTGTGCCGCGCGGCTGATCGCGGCATAGTTCGGGCTTCGTTCGAGGCACGCCATTGACGGCTGTGTGCTCATCCATCCGGATGCTGGATAAAGGACGCCAAGCAAATGAACGGAATCGGTTCGCGTATCAGGGAAGAAAGAGAACGGCTGGGCCTGACCCAGCGCGCCTTTGGCGACATTGGCGGGGTAGAGCCCAACGCCCAGGGCAAGTATGAAAGCGGCGAGCGCACGCCCAAGGCCGACTACCTGGCGGCAGTGGCGGCGCGCGGGGTCGACGCGTTGTATGTATTGAGCGGAGTGCACACGCCGGTCGAACACAGCAGCCTGAACACCCAGGAAGAACAGTTGCTCAGCAGTTTTCGCCTGCTGCAAGAGGCCGACCAGGCTGCCGTCCGGCAGTTGCTCGGCAGCCTGGCCGAGCGTGCCCAGATGCCGCCGGCGAGAGCGGGCGGCTATGAGCGCGGGATGTACGGGCGACTGTCGGGTAAATGAAAAAATGACGTCAGGTAAATGACGTCTTCCGTTAGGTCTACGGCTGTATTTTTTGCTAAGGTGGCGGGATCCAATTACCGCCGCAGTGCGAGGTGTCTGCTTGATTAGGGTGCTGGTGGTCGATGACCACGATCTGGTGCGTACGGGCATCACGCGCATGCTGGCCGATATCGATGGCTTGCAGGTGGTGGGCGAGGCCGACTCTGGCGAGGCATCGCTGAAGGTTGCGCGCGAGCTCAAGCCCGACGTGGTCCTGATGGATGTGAAAATGCCCGGTATCGGCGGCCTGGAGGCAACGCGCAAACTGCTGCGCAGCCACCCGGACGTGAAAGTGGTGGCGGTGACCGTCTGCGAAGAAGACCCGTTCCCCACCCGCCTGTTGCAGGCTGGCGCCGCCGGCTATCTGACCAAGGGCGCCGGACTGGACGAAATGGTCCAGGCCATTCGCCTGGTGTTTGCCGGCCAGCGCTACATCAGCCCGCAGATTGCCCAGCAACTGGCGCTCAAGTCGTTCCAGCCGCAAGGCTCGCCGTTCGATGCGTTGTCGGAGCGGGAAATCCAGATCGCACTGATGATCGTCGGTTGCCAGAAGGTGCAGATCATCTCCGACAAGCTGTGCCTGTCACCGAAAACGGTCAATACTTACCGTTACCGGATCTTCGAAAAACTCTCGGTCACCAGCGACGTCGAGCTGACGCTGCTGGCGGTCCGCCACGGCATGGTTGACGCCAGTCTCTGAGCGCATTCATGACACCTGTGTTCGATTCAAGCGCATTCCTGGCGACCTGTAGCGGTCGCCCGGGCGTCTACCGGATGTTCGACGCTGAGGCCCGGCTGCTGTATGTGGGCAAGGCCAAGAACCTCAAGAAGCGCCTCGCCAGTTACTTTCGCAAAGCTGGCCTGGCGCCGAAGACGGCTGCCCTGGTGGCGCGCATCGCCCAGGTCGAAACCACCATCACCGCCAACGAGACCGAGGCGCTGCTGCTCGAGCAGACCCTGATCAAGGAATGGCGGCCGCCGTACAACATCCTGCTGCGCGACGACAAATCCTATCCTTATGTGTTTCTTTCCGACGGCGACTACCCGCGCCTGGGCATCCACCGTGGGGCGAAGAAGCAGAAGGGCAAATACTTCGGCCCGTACCCCAGTGCTGGCGCCATCCGCGAAAGCCTGAGCCTGCTGCAAAAGACCTTTTTCGTCCGCCAGTGTGAAGACAGCTACTACAGCAACCGCACCCGGCCGTGCCTGCAGTACCAGATCAAGCGCTGCAAGGCGCCTTGTGTCGGCCTGGTCGAACCCGAAGAATACGCGGTGGATGTGCGCCACTCGGTGATGTTCCTTGAAGGCCGTAGCCACCAGCTGACCAACGAGCTGAACGCCGAGATGGAACAGGCGGCCATGGCCCTGGAGTTCGAGAGGGCCGCCGAGCTGCGCGACCAGATCGCCTTGCTGCGCCGCGTGCAGGACCAGCAGAGCATGGAAGGCGGCAGCGGCGACGTCGATGTCGTCGCCGCCTTCGTCAACCCCGGCGGTGCTTGCGTGCACCTGATCAGCGTGCGCGGCGGGCGGGTGCTGGGCAGCAAGAACTTCTTCCCGCAAGTGGGCATCGAGGAGGAGGTGGCCGAGGTCATGGCCGCATTCCTCTCGCAGTATTACGTGGGCAACGCCGAGCGCGAACTGCCGGGCGAGCTGATCGTCAACGTTGTCCACGAGGATTTTGCCGCCATCACCGCCGCGATCGAAACCCTGCGCGGCCGCGAGCTGACCATCAGCCACCGGGTGCGCGGCACCCGTGCGCGCTGGCAGCAACTGGCGGTGACCAATGCCGAGCAGGCACTGGGCGCGCGCCTGGCTAACCGCCAGCACATGGCCTCGCGCTTCGAGGCCCTGGCCCAGGTGCTGGCCCTGGACGAAACCCCGCAGCGCCTGGAGTGCTACGACATCAGCCATTCCAGCGGCGAAGCCACCGTCGCCTCGTGCGTGGTGTTTGGCCCGGAAGGGCCGCTCAAGTCCGATTACCGCCGCTACAACATCGAAGGCGTAACCCCGGGCGATGACTATGCGGCCATGCACCAGGCCCTGACCCGGCGCTTTGGCCGGCTCAAGGACGGTGAGGGCAAGCTGCCCGACGTGCTGCTGGTGGACGGCGGCAAGGGCCAGCTGAACATGGCCCGTGAAGTGCTGCAGGAACTGGCGGTGCCCGACCTGATTTTGCTCGGGGTGGCCAAGGGCACCACGCGCAAGGCCGGTTTCGAAACCCTGTACCTGAACGACGTGGCCCACGAGTTCACCCTCAAGGGCGACTCGCCAGCGCTGCACCTGATCCAGCAGATTCGCGACGAAGCCCACCGCTTCGCCATCACCGGCCACCGCGCCCGCCGCGGCAAGACCCGCCGCACCTCGACCCTTGAAGGCGTCGCCGGGGTCGGCCCGAAACGCCGCCGCGACCTGCTCAAGCACTTCGGTGGCTTGCAGGAGCTGACCCGCGCCAGCGTCGAAGAAATCGCCAAAGCACCGGGAATCAGTAAAAAGCTTGCCGAGTCGATTTATGCCAACCTGCATAGCGAGTAGAATGCCCGCTCACTTTGCAGCCAGTTGTGCCGATGAATATTCCAAATCTGCTTACCGTTCTTCGCGTCCTGCTCATTCCGATCTTCATTTTGCTGTTCTATGTTCCGTATCACTGGAGCTATATCGCAGCGAGCAGTGTCTTCGCCATCGCCGCGGCCACTGACTGGCTGGACGGTTACCTGGCCCGTCGCCTGCAGCAGAGCACGCCGTTCGGTGCCTTCCTGGACCCGGTGGCCGACAAGCTGATGGTGGCGGTGGCCCTGGTATTGCTGGTGCAAGTGCACGCCAACTTCTGGCTGACCCTGCCGGCGGCGGTGATCATCGGGCGCGAGATCGTGGTCTCGGCGCTGCGCGAGTGGATGGCCGAGCTTGGGGCGAGGGCGCACGTGGCGGTGTCGAACCTGGGCAAGTGGAAGACCGCAGCGCAAATGCTCGCCCTGGTGATCCTGCTGGCCAACCCGCCGGTGCTGACCTTCTGGGTGATTCTTGGCTACGCCTTGCTGATGATTTCTGCCGGCCTGACCCTGTGGTCGATGGTGCACTACCTGCGCGCCGCCTGGCCGCACCTGCGCGAAGGCTCGGAGCAGAAATAAAGCTTTTTTGAATCAAGGGCTTGACGAGATTTATTGAATCGTTACAATAGCCCCCATCACGACGCGGGAATAGCTCAGTTGGTAGAGCACGACCTTGCCAAGGTCGGGGTCGCGAGTTCGAGTCTCGTTTCCCGCTCCAAATATGGCGCTACAGCATTCAGCAGAGTGCTGTGGTGATAGAAAAAAGGCCCTTCGGGGCCTTTTTTCGTTTCTGCTGTTCGGTGCTGGGTAGGTGTCTGGTCCAGGGCGCTGACGCATCGCTGAACCATCAGTGCCTTGAGGTGAATTCACCATCCGTGTCTACGGCAATGCGGTCCATCGTCTTCTGCGTGTCTTTGACGATTTCGCCAATTCGATGCGCTTCCTTGGCAAAGCCTTTGGCTACCAAAAGTGGCAGGCTTTCTTGCAGGGCCTTCAGGGTTTGGCGGATATCGGCAGCGGCCTTGAGGTTTCGGTGCGGGTTGTCCATTGGCTCTCCATTGACGGTCTGTGAAGTGGCAGTGCCCGCCCACGCAGGGCGGGGCAGCCGCTTCAGGGTTTTCGCGAAGTCACCGCCGTCAGCGACAGCGTCACGGGACCGGTCGGTACGGCAGAGGCTACGGGGGCTGTCAGTTGCATCCCCATCGCACCTTCCTCGCGGGTGTGCATGTAGGGCGTGTGCTCCAGCTTCTCGACCTGCAATGAGGTGACACTGGCCTGATCACGGTGACCGCCAAGGACGGCGTGCTTGAGAACGTCCGTGTCGGGTGTTTGCCCACGGTCGATCACGTTCAACAATCCGCCGGGACGCAGCACTTCATCGGCCAGTTCATAGACGCTGTTCTGCACGAAAATTCGGTGCTCGAAGGCGGTTGGCATCAGGCGAGTGTCCACCGCGACGTTGTGGCCTCGGGCGTTGTGGGTGCCGAGCAGCCAGCAGGCCACTGCGTCGAATCGAGGTTGGGCCTTGAGCCACTGCTCAAGCTGCGGGTCACCCAGGGCATCGCCTTCGATCAGCAGGCAGTCGGCCTTGGGCGCATCACCCGGCGCGCAGTAGTCGAGTCGGTAGGCGTTGTCGTCCAGGCTTTGGGCAGATTCGCGTGCAATGACCGCGACCGAGTAGCCGTGTTCTGAGAGCAGGGCCTGAATGGCTGCAATGCAGTGGGGGTTCTCTTCCACGCAGACCACGCTGTGACCATTCTTCAGCAGCGCCAGGGTGGAATGGCCGACGCCGCAACCAATCTCCAGGAGGCGCAGGTAGCCCTCAACCTGAGCGGTCATCCAGGCATAGTGTCCCTGGTTGCGGTGGCTGTTGGCATTGACCCGCCAGTTGCGAGTGTACTCGCGGCGAAACTGCTCCAGCTGGTGCAGTGCGCGCGGCATATGGGTGGTCCAGGGCGGTGAGAGGCTGTCGCCTGAGTTTGGCGATTTCTTGTTGTTCACGGTAAGTCCTTTGCCTGAGTTGTTTCGACGATCTGCTATCGCCAGGCTGGATCTTCGGGCAAGGAGCGTGCACAGGGCAAGCGGCGGGATGGGGTGAAATCTCAAGTGGCCAGGGCGCGAAGCATGGCGCTTTTGCTTAATGCTTTCAGCCAAGGTTCTGGTACGCGCCTCAACGACATTTCATACACTCGACTGACCGGTCGCCTGGACACATTGTCTTGCAAATTGGTTGAGTGGTCACCCGGGGTTGCCGCGTTCGTCGTAGACGTAATATTTGCCGCAATAGTCGCGCAGCCGGTTATCGAGCAGTTTGCTGCGCGGGTAGCCGTCACGCTCTGGCAGCACTCACGGTGATACGACCTGCTTGTAACACCTCGATGCGGATAACCGTTTTATCGCCGCGGGAGGGCATTGACTCCTGGATGATGACGCCGTCAATGCAGGCGGTGCGCATGCGGTGGCGCAGTGCCCTGCCTTGGGGGTCGAAGAACAGCTCGCTGGCGAGGATTTCAACCTGTTCAACCAGAGTGCGGGTGTGTTCGTCAGTGGCGCAAAAGAACAGCACGCCGCTCCAGTGGTCATCGTCGTCCGGGTTGTGGACGTTGTGCTCGACAAGCTGATGCAGGGCTTGCTTCAGCTCGGCAATTCGGGTTTTCAGTTGGCCCATGGCCTCATCCTCCGTTGACGCTGAGGTGTGGTCGCAATCCGTGCGAACAAAGTGCTCTTTGGTTTCGGGTTATCGATGCACGCTGCCGTGAGAGGCGCTGGCAATCAGGCTGGCGCCACAGGCGGTTTTCATGCCGTCGAGCGCGACCGGGATACCGTTGATGCTGTAGGTGCTACTGCCTTCGATGATGGGGAAGATGCCTTTGCAGAGTGGGCAGGAGACTAGGTTGCCTTTGCCGGCTATTGGTTTGCCGTTGAGGTTTGTATGAGAAATGGATTCAATCACCGTGCCGCCGTGATCGGTTGTGTCCCCAATACGGATAATACACTTCAATAGTGTGCTCGCTGAGTTAATTGAAATATGCGGTGTTTATGGTCTCGTTTTGCAATGATTTACTGTATTAGTAAATCGTAAAGCTGAACCTTCTCCGGGGAAACGGATGTGTCTAGGTAGTAAATGGCGGTGAGGTCGCTTTCGATGTCGTTGATTATTAAATTTAGCTCAATCCTCCATTGGTTTGGATCGGGTTTTTTGGGGGTGATGAAAAATGTAGCGGCGTTGCATTGTATGAAATCTTTTGAAGGTGGTGAAATTTTTTTTAAGTTTGATACATTTTTGTCGTTATTGAAATATTCTACTAGAACTCGCTTGATATCCTCTGGCTTGCTTTCGGTGAGATACCCCTCTGTGTGAAGTTCATTGAATTTATTAAATCGAATTAGCTCATTTATATAAATTATTTTCTTCTCGATTTCATTTGTGATTAAGAAAGGCATTGTTACTTCCCCCTTCGTGAAGTTCGGTTTTCGGGAATTTTCGTTTTGGTACTAGGCCCAACACCAAGGTTGGCCATATCAGCATCCGCAAACATGATGTGACACCGAGACTCTTCTGCGCTGATACCCGCTCTACGTAGTGCCCTGTAACCCACGACCCGCTCTGAGGCGTAAGTTCCTCCTGTCCCCCTCTGCCGTTGAGACTGAGTTGCTAGGTAATGTTCGGTTCCGCGAGCAGTCGATGGTCCTTTGAGTTGTACCGCGTAGGCTGTCACCCCCTTTCCATAATCAGCAGTGCCAATCATTGCCGCTTTCTGAATCACATGGTGCGCATCCTTGTCCACTTGATTGTAAGGACCGAAGTCTCGTCCGGCTGCCGCCAGAATGCCTTCACAATCTGCTAATGTCAGGCATCTGTTGCAGCCTTTGAGGCCATATTGATCAACCCACTCAACCGGATTCGGCGCATAGGCAAATACATTCAACCCACCCGCAAACCCGATCGGATCCTTGCCAACAAACCGCCCGACCCCCGGATCATAGTACCGATACCGGTTGTAATGCAGCCCTGTCTCGACATCGAAGTACTGCCCCTGAAAGCGCAACGGATTGTGGATGCCCGCGCGCTTGGCGGTGTCGCTGCGTTTCTCCTGTGCCGCGCCCCAGGCCTTGTAGGTGCCGCTCCAGGCCACTTCGCCCTGTTCGTCGGTAAGCTCCATGGGCGTGCCCAGGTGGTCGCACTGGTACCAGGCAAACGCATCGAAGGGCGTTGGCGCGGGCTTGTGCTGCCAGACGGGATCACGCTCGATGTCATAGGGGAAGTCGTAGACGGGCTCGAGCAGCAACTTGATGGAGCGGTGCTCCACCGCTTGAGCAACGGGCACGAAGGTGCCGGGCTCGTACACGTAGTGGGTCAGGCGGGCGCCAAGGTCATGGGTGCGGTTTTCGAAGGCCAGGGTGTCGCCATCCCAGCCGTAGAGGGTGTTGCCGCAGCCGTACTGCTGATCGAGCTTGCGCTGCTCGTTCTGGTTCCATGCGGGACCGGCCTCGCGGCGGTGCTGGTACTTGGCGCGGGAGCTGGCCGGGTCGAAGGCCAAGGATTCAAGCGGTAGCCCTTACTCCCTGGCAGCACTCACGGTGATACGACCTGCTTGTAATAGCTCGATGCAGATAACCGTTTCATCGCCGCGGGAGGGCATTGACTCCTGGATGATGACGCCGTCAATGCAGGCGGTGCGCATGCGGTGGCGCAGGGCCCTGCCTTGGGGGTCGAAGAACAGCTCGCTGGCGAGGATTTCAACTTGCTCGACCAATGTACGGGTACGTTCGTCAGTGGCGCAGAAGAACAGCACGCCGCTCCAGTGGTCATCGTCGTCCGGGTTGTGGACGTTGTGCTCGACAAGCTGTTGCAGGGCTTGCTTCAGCTCGGCAATTCGGGTTTTCAGTTGGCCCATGGCCTCATCCTCCGTTGACGCTGAGGTGTGGTCGCAATCCGTGCGAAACAAAGTGCTCTTTGGTTTCTGTTTATCGATGCACGCTGCCGTGAGAGGCGCTGGCAATCAGGCTGGCGCCACAGGCGGTTTTCATGCCGTCGAGCGCGACCGGGATACCGTTGATGCTGTAGGTGCTGCTGCCTTCCACGATGGGGAAGATGCCTTTGCAGAGTGGGCAGGAAACTAGGTTGCCTTTGCCGGCTATTGGTTTGCCGTTGAGGTTTGTGTGGGAGATAGATTCAATCACTATGCCGCCATGATCGGTGGTGTCTCCGAGTCGAATCAGATTTTTCAAATAATCACCATTTACGTGTCCCTGGATTTCTAATCTATGGTCAGATCGTACTCGGTTGGTGCGCTAGTGCTGGAAGTTAACCTTTCGCCTCGAGATAGAGCTTTGATTGCATCATTTCCAACATAATATGATTTTATTTTTGTGAATCGCTGTTTTATCAGTTTCTCGAACAGTTTGTAGAGCTCAAGGCTCTCGGTGGAGGCGTGAATGGTGGATATCTCCCCTGAGATAATGCCATCTGGGTGCGCACTACCGGGTCGGATTACTATCGTTTCTGGGTTGTCTCTCTGGTCAACCAGATTTATCGCTCCACCGTTCCTTTGGGGTACTTCTCGTGATTTGATCTTGTTTTTAGTTTCCCAGACTAAATAGGAGGGGTTCAATGCGCTGTCACTGTATGGTGAGTTACCTAAATTTGGTATGTTAGATAAATTAATGACATCGTCCTTAAGATTTTTTTTTGCTTTGCCAGTGGCTATTGCGTTTAGTTGTTTTAGGTGCGTAGCCTCCCTTATCAGGAGGAGCATGTCGCTTTCCGCAGCGAAGAAATGCATTTGTTTTCCTCTCCTATGGCCTGAATTGAACCTCGGCAGGTGTGGCGTTTTCAGTTGCATTTTCTTTTCGGAGCGAGAATTAAGTTGTTTTACGGTGGGGTTATGGCTTGATCCTTCTAGTCGGTTTAGGCGTCGCGCTAGAATTAGGTAAGTCGATTTGGGTTTTAAAGAACATTCAGCCAGTCAGAGTGTTGCGGCGCTGGCGACTTCACATCGTTCGTCGGTAACTTCCATCGGCGTATCGAGGTGATTGCACTGGTTCCAGGCAAAGGTACTGCTGATGGAGCGATTCTCAACAGTTTGCGTTTCAACAACAAACTACCCATGATCGTAGTGTCGGGTTATTCATATTGGGAAAGTTCCCTCTTCAAGTCGTGATGTAGAGAGTGGGCAGTAATTATCATTCCTTGATCGCTAGGGGTAGGGAATATTAAGCACAAATGGTTATCACCTTCTAGTCCTGGAATCCACTTGTCTATAAAACTTTGCAGATCAATGTGTTGGGGTTCTAGGTTACTCCATTCATTGGTGGCGCAAATTTTGGCAAAGCACTCCTCGGGCCAGAGAGGAACTATAGTCGAATTCTCGGCTTGGAGGGTTGCCCATCCAGCATCGAATAGTCCCCATAGTTTCATGGAGTCAGTGACTTTTCGAAGGAAATACTCGTATCGCTCTTTCTTTGATAGAGATACGATGTTGCTGATTTTTTTGGGGTGGTGTTGCACTTAATAACCTCCTATTTTGTGTTGTGCTTTGTGCAAGTCGGCGTCCTGGAGAGCTGAGTGACGATAGCAGTGTCCTGTTTTCGCGGGAGTGTTGCGTCCATGGGCGAGCTCTCGGCCAGGAGCTCTGGAGTTCCTCGAATTCCCAGGGAGGCGAATTGATGTGCGGTTCCCTGTTTCAATGTGACGAATTTCATTGCGTATCCATCCGCGAACATGTCTGGGCTGATTAGGGTCGTTTGCAAGCTCTAGAAGCCGCTCCTGCTTATTTGATCTTCCGTGTGATCCATCACAACATATTGGGCAGTTGATCTTTGCCTTTAATCCTAATGGGTCTGTCCAATGGGTTGGATTCGGCGCATAAGCAAATACATTCAACCCTCCCGCAAACCCAATCGGATCCTTCCCAGCAAAGCTCTTTATCTAAGAGGAATTGGAAGTCTGCGAGTCAAAGGCCTAAGTTGCGCACGGTCTGCCCATAGTGTTGGAAAAATTTCATATTTCAGATCGTCTCTGTTAATTCCGGTACGAAAGAATCGAACTAATCGATCTTCTAGGTCTTGGTCGCCCCACATGTTAGTGAGTTCATATCGTTCGATTTTTTCTCGGTCTTCAGGTAGTGTTAAGTCATGCTTTAATACTGGCGCTGTTGTTGTTTCTCTGTCGTTGTTTGGTCCTAGATCTATGAGTTGTCCGCCCAAAAAGGGGAAGTCAGATGGCTTGCCTTTGTAGTGCTGTACATCCATGGAGGTATAAGGTTTTATCCAAATTGGATCTAAGTTGGAATAGGGCGGTAAGTCAATCTTTGTTTTTCGAACGCCCAGCTCTTTCAGGACAGTGTTTGCAACAAAAATTTGAAATGTCGGTTTTACGTTGCGCCACTCTACAGTCGCCCAGTCGTCCTCTTGGGAGACTATGTCAAAGAAGCGCAGCACTGGACTTGTAAGCATTTGTGCAATTGTATAATCCCCATTTTTTAGCCCGATGACAATAAAGTCTCCTTGCTTCCAAAGGATTCGCTTTGACATTTTTACCCCCTCCTTCTTTTGTAGGGTGCGATGCAGCATGTTAAGGTGAGTGTGCTGTTTTGCATCCCTTAGATGCTGGTCCGCTGCGTCAAGATAGGTGTTCCTTCTTTCATTTTAGGTGGGGTAAGGTCGTCCAGGTGCTGAGGGTGCGTTATATTATAGTTCTATTATTTTTCGTGCTTTTATACTGCTGGCTATAATGTAGCACTCTCCATGTTGCTGAATTTCTTTTAGTGATGCTGGGTCTTTGTCGAAATTGTAATTCCCGTCTATATCCAGGCACCAAAGATTGTTGAATTTCAATAGTCTTATTCCAGTGGTGATTGAGTTGAATTGATTTCCTTTTATTTTGATTTTTATTTCTTCTATGTCAGTTGCCAAGAACTCTACTTTTTCCCAGTGTTGGTTTTCTGTGCTGTGGTTTTTTCCATAAGCTACTATTCGTGCTGTTAATGGTTGGTTGGTTGGGTAAGAATACTCAAAGGTTAGTAATAGTCCGTCATCAAAGTTGTGAAATTCATTGAGAATTTTCTCTGCGTTTTCTGTCATGATCATTTTCCTATAGGTATGGCTGGAAGCATTCCGTTTGGTATTTTATTCCATCCTTTCGGCACTTTATTTGGCTCGATATGCACGGCTCCAGGGCCATGGCCTGCGGATAGATTTCCTGGGGGTGATATTATGTGTCCATGCCCTGAAGTAGCTTTGCCTCCATGATTTTTAAAATCAATCTGGCCAATGGCGGAGCCTTTTTCATCATATACTGTATTTTGGACAGCAACGGAGCCAGTACGGTCGGTCTTAGTATAAATAGAGTTCGGAGCTGCATTGTGAGCTCTTGGCTTTTCGGGGCCCCAGTAGTGATTATCTTCTTCGCATCTGCAGTTTTTCTTCGCCAACCCCAGCGGATCAACCCACTCAACCGGATTCGGCGCATAAGCAAATACATTCAACCCACCCGCAAACCCGATCGGATCCTTGCCAACAAACCGCCCGACCCCCGGATCATAGTACCGATACCGGTTGTAATGCAGCCCTGTCTCGACATCGAAGTACTGCCCCTGAAAACGCAACGGATTGTGGATGCCCGCGCGCTTGGCGGTGTCGCTGCGTTTCTCCTGTGCCGCGCCCCAGGCCTCGTAGGTGCCGCTCCAGGCCACTTCGCCCTGTTCGTCGGTAAGCTCCATGGGCGTGCCCAGGTGGTCGCACTGGTACCAGGCAAACGCATCGAAGGGCGCTGGCGCGGGCTTGTGCTGCCAGACGGGGTCACGCTCGATGTCGTAGGGAAAGTCGTAGACGCGCTCGAGCAGCAACTTGATGGAGCGGTGCTCCACCGCTTGAGCAACGGGCACGAAGGTGCCGGGCTCGTACACGTAGTGGGTCAGGCGGGCGCCAAGGTCATGGGTGCAGTTTTCGAAGGCCAGGGTGTCGCCATCCCAGCCGTAAAGGGTGTTGCCGCAGCCGTACTGCTGATCGAGCTTGCGCTGTTCGTTCTGGTTCCATGCGGGACCGGCCTCGCGGCGGTTCTGGTACTTGGCGCGGGAGCGCTTGCACAGGCGCCGGCCGAGGGCGTCATAGGCATAGTAGACAGTCAGCCGATCATCCTCGTAGTGAGTCAAGCGGTCGTAGAGGTCCCAGCTGAAGCTGGCTTTCTTGCCGTTTTCGATGCGCTCCTTGAGGTTGCCGCGTTCGTCGTAGAGGTAGTGCTTGCCACAGTAGTCGCGCAGCAGGTTGTCGAGCAGTTTGCTGCGCGGGTAGCCGTTGTGCTCCTGGGGTACCTGCGGGTCGAGGAGGTTGCTGGCCGGGTCGAAGGCGAAATGTTCGCTATTTGCCAAACTGCCTGCTTCGAGCAGGCGGCCAACAGGATCGTAGCGGTAGTTGATGGCGCCACGGCGCAGGTCCTGGATGTTGGTGAGCTGACCGGCAACGTCGTAACGGTAGTTGCGCACTGACAAGCGGCTTGACTCACCGCGTCGAGCGACGGTCTGTTCCTGCAAGTGACCGTTCGGTGTCCAGCTCTGGCGTTGTTGCAGACCGTTGCCTTGCTCGCGGCCAATCTCTCGGTGCAGGTCGTCACGCTGATAATTCAGCAGTTCCCGATCGTCCAGCTTCAGCGCCAGCAGGTGGCCGCTGCCATAGGTCAACCAACTGACCCGATGGCCATCGGGACGGACCGTGGCAACCCGCTGGTTCAGCGCGTCATACTCGTGCCGCCAGATGGCAACATGGGGCTTTTTCAGGTAACGCAGGTACTGGTGTTCGCGCGTGTTGTTGCCGGCGGCATCGTAGAACCATTGCAGCTTGCAGGCGTCGTTCTCGGCGAGCAGCAGGTTGCCGTTACCGTCGTAGGCGAACGTTTCGGTTTGCCATTGCTGCGCCGTCCTCTGGCCTGCCTGGCGCATTAGCAGTCGGCCCAGGGGGTCGTATTCGAAACAGGTGACGCGATCGCCATCAAGGCGGCGGGTAGGTTGGTTGCTGCCGTTGTCGTAGAGGTAGTGGGTGGTTTGCTGGTCGAAACCGGTTTCCTTCAGCAGGCGGCCAACCGGGTCGTACTTGAAGGTAGCCGTGCTGTTGTTCTCGTTGCGCAGCTCGACAAGCTGGCCAAGCCGGTCCCAGCGGTAGTTGAGGATGCTGCCATCGGCGTTCTGGCGTTGCTGGATCAGCCCCGCTTCGTTGTATTGCCAGACGGTGCGGCGCTGCAGGGCGTCGATGTGGTCGAGAAGACGGCCTTCGGCATCGCGCTCGAAACGCTCCTCGGTCTTGTCCGGGTGAACAATACGGCTGAGCTGACCTGCCTGGTAATGGTAGCTGGTGACCATGCCCGCGGCGTCGGTGACTTGGGACAGTTGCCCCAGCGCGTTGTATCGCCATTGGCTGGTTTTGCCGGAACAGTCGGTGTAGCGGATCAGCTGGCCGTCGGCGTTGTAGGCAAGCTTTTTTTCTGCGCCGTTGGCGTCGATGATGGCAACGGGCAGGTTGTCGCTGTTGTACCTGTACTGGGTCTTGTGCGCCAGCGGATCGAGGGTTTCGATGATGTTGCCACGCGGGTCGTAGTCGTACTTCCACAGCCCGCCCTCGGCATCGCGGGTCTTGAAGCGCAGGTCCTGGTCGTCGTAGGCATGGTGGACGCTGGTGCCGTCGGGGCGGGTGTGCTGGACCAGGTTGCCGCGGTCATCGTAGGCGTAGCTGTCGACACTGCCGTCGGTGTGGATGTGCTGGGTGAGGTTCTTGGCGTCGTCGCGATAGAACCACTCCTCGTTGCTATCGGGATGGATGATGCGGTAGGTGTAGCCGAGGACATCGTAGTAATACAGCGTCTCTTGACCGTTGGCGTCGAGCAGGCGTGTCAGGCGGATGTTCGGGTCCCAGCTCAGGCGGGTGTCCTGGCTGCCATCGTCGGCCCATTCTCGAACCGCTTTGGCATCCGGCCCGTTGCCTTGCCATTGCAGGTTCATGCCGCGACCGGTGCGGTCGGTGTAGCGGGTTAGCAGATGGTGCTGATAGTCATAGTTCCATTGAGCATCGTGCTCGTCGCGGGCGGCACGCAGGTCACCCTGGTGGTCGAACTCATAACGTGCCAACTGTCGAAGCGCTTGGCCGTCATGCATGAGCCAAAGTGCCTTGATTCGGCCCTGGTCGTCGATCTGGGTATGGATGTGCTGGTGCGGGGTGTCGTTCTGGTAGGTGAGCAAATCCGAGAGCACGCTGTGTTCAGCGTGTTGGTGCTCGTAGTGCAAGGCAATGCGGGCACCGCCGCGCAGGCTGATGGCTGTCAGGCGGAACTGATTGCTTACCCGTTCGTAGTGCTCCTGGCTGTCATGCCCCCGCAGCAGTACCAATCTGTTTTTGCTGGTGCGCGAAATGACCAGGTTTTCAATCGGGTCGAGATGGTGATGGTGAACGTCGGGAAGCGGGTAGTGGTGGCTACGCCCATCGGTCGCATGGTAGGTGAGTTGATCTTCGCTCAGATCCAAGCGGCTGGAGAACGGCGTGATCCAGCGGGCACCGAACGGGTTGTTGTCAAAGGCTGAGAGTGAGGAACGGTAAGTCCTGTTCCACACCAGGGGGAAGGTGCCGGGAAGCTCGAAGTCGGTATGGACAATTGTTTCGCTGCCCATGGCGAAGCTGATGCTGCACTGGGTGCCAGCTTTGCTTCCCTGCTTTTGGCAGTTACCGTCAGCACGGGCAGAGCGCTGGGCCGGACTGGCTTGAGTGCCATTTTGCGGCTGTGGCCTTCTGGCTTCGTTGGTTCTGCCAGGCGCCATATTGGCCTGGCGTGGGGCATTCTTGCGTCGCTGCAAGGCACTGGAAAGCGCCCTGATGATGCTAAGAAGGCTGTCCGGATTGGTTTCACTGCCTGTCTGGATGATCTTGTCGCTGGCGATATTGCCAATCTGCTCGATGCTCGCCGCAACGGGCTCAAGGGTTTTCTGCAACTGTTGCTTTTGTCTGTCGCCTAAGCCGATATCGTCTTTTCCAAAGCCGAATCCGGTGCGTCTCTTGAAGGCATCGGCCGCTTCAACTACCAGGCTGATTCCGGGAAAGAGCACGGTCAGTGCCACGTCCTGTACAACGCCGCTTGCCACCGAGCGGATGAGGTCAGCAAGGAATTTACAAACCTCGATGACCTTTTGTGCAAAGGCCTTGAGGATGCTGTGCAGGGTGGCTTCAACCTCCTTGACGAATGCCTCGAGATCGCCGGGGCAGACATCGGCCAGCGCGCTTTCTATGGTAGTCAGCAGCGCCTGGCTGATGTCGCCTTTGGTGGTTCTGAGGGTCTTCAGTGAAGGGCGCATGACCGCTCGGGCTGCTCCGACTCCAGGAAGAGGAACCAGGCCGAACAGGTTGATCCCCAGGCCGACCCAATTGTAGAGATCGGCCCTGTAGGTGGCGTCGCCCTGGGCCAGCTCAATGATGTCGCCGATCGCATCGGCCGCAGCGAAGATCGAGCCCGCGACGGGTAGCAGTTCACCGACAGTAATAACAGTGCGCCAGTTGACGGCATCACCGGTGAGCCCGGTCAGCCACTGCGCCAGTTTGTCGGTGCCAGCCCTAACATCCTCTTCGGTAAAAGTATTCTTGGGCGCGACCGCACCTTCACATCGAGCCATTCGGGCCGCCTCCGTTACTGGTTCGATTTGCGGGAATAGCGGGAAGGGAGAGGGGCAGTCCTTTATCAGCGGACTCCATTGCGAAGAGGCGGTCCAGCGTCTGCTGGATGACCTGCGACGGCCGCAAGGTAGTCATGGCGCCGGGTGTCGCTGCTGATCGTGCTGCTTGCTCTGCAAATGGCGCTGCCGAGGCGGCGCGAGTCTTGTCTGTGCCGAACAGCACCTTGACCGGTCCTGGCGCCAGGCCTGCCACCGCCGCAAACCCGTTGTCATCCAGCGTGCCCTTGAAAACCTGCCCGAGTGCATCCTCGACCTGATACTCCGAGCCCTTGAACGCAAAACCATTGGCGTAGTGCTGGAACAGCTCAAGATTGCCTTTGCCGGCTTTTGGCCCTTCAGGAAAGGCCGCCGCCTGGCTCTTTGCGCCTTTGTAGAGAAAGTCTGTGGCGTGGGTTGTGTACACGCCGCTGGTGGCGTGGCTGATGCCGCCGGCGTTGTAGGTGGTGCTGCTGCCCGCCGCCTGGATCACCAGCTCCTCCTTGGCGCTGAGGATGATGCGTTCGGCGCTGACGGTGACCTTGAGTTTGGCCAGCAGGTTGATGCTGTCTTTCAAGGCGCGGATGTCGATATCGCCGGAGGCTGCGACCAGGCGCCAGCCGAGGCTTTGCACGAAGGTGCGCAGGCCTCGGCTGACACTGATCAGCAGGCGCTTGCCGACGGCCAGGCTGGTGTGCCCGCCACTGCTCAGGCCCAGGTGTTCGCCGCTGGCCAGGTGGGTGGATTGCGGCGTGCTGCTGGCGATCCCGGCCGGGCTGTCGAGGACCAGGAAGGGTTCACTGAACTCGGGGTATTGATTGGCATTGGGGTTGCCGGTACCGCGGCCGCGTATGCCGTCGTGCTGGGCCTGCAGCGCATCGGCGACTTCGTCCTGGTCGCCGCTTTCCTGGGCCAGGTGGTCGCGGGCTTCGCTGGCGAAAGTGGCGTGGTATTGCTGGGCGGTCTTCAGGCGTTCGGCGGTTTGCGGCAGGTCGGTGTGGTGGGAGGCGGCGCGGGCGCGCAGTTCGCTGGTCAGCAGCAGGCCGCCGCCGGCACGCACCACGCCGTGGGCGTCGGTGCGCAGTTCGAAGCCTTCACCCCGGGGCTGCCCGCCACCGGGCCGGGGATGGGTCAGGTAGCCCAGGTTCAAGGCACTGGCGGCGTGATCGCTCATCAAGGTGGCGCTGATCTGCCCGCTGGTGTCGTCCAGGCGCAGTTCGTTGTGGCGCTGGCCGTGGTGCTCTTTGCTGCGCAGCGGGCTCAGTGCCTTGAACTCGGGCAAGCGATACGGTGTGCGGTTGATCGCGTGATAGCTGCGGCCCATGATCATTGGCTGGTCCGGATCGCCATGGAGAAAGCCCACCACCACTTCCTGGCCGATCCGCGGCAGGGCCACATGCCCCCAGCCCGCCCCGGCCCAGGTCTGGGCGACGCGCACCCAGCACGAGCTGCGATCGTCTTCGCAGCCTTCGCGGTCCCAGGGAAACTGCACGCGCACGCGGCCATGCTCGTCGCAGTAGATTTCCTCTTTGGCCGGGCCGACCACCATGGCGATCTGTGGCCCTTCGATGCATGGCTTGGGGCGCGCCGGGGCATGCCATTCAACGGTATCGGGGATCAAGGTGGCGGTCAGGCTGTACCAGGTGCCGTGTTCGCTTTCGGCAGACTCTTCTTCCAGGGCGGTGTGCTGGCGGCCTTGGTGCTTGATCTGGATTGGCCGCCAGCCGCTGTTGAGGTCTTCGCGGGGATGGCCACTGAGGGTGAAGGCCTTGCCCGGCAGCAGACGCGCATCGTCGCCTTCGACCTCGGCGGTGCGCGCATCACCGCGCAGGGCCTTGAGGCGGGTCTGGGTGAAGGGTTTGCCGGCGTCGTCGTGCTTGTAGCGACCGGGGTAGTCGTAGCGCTCGTAGTCGACGGTCTGGCTGCCCATCTCGGCGGCCAGCACGTTTTGCTCCAGGTTGTAGCGCGGATGGCTGAAGGTGTAGTCACGCTGGGTCTGGCAGCTGGTCCGTACCTGTTCGCGGTAGGTGAACTGGCGCAGGGACGGTTGCCAGGCTTCGCCCCCCGGATTGGCCTCATACACCACCGGCCCGCCCTCGATGGCGCCGAAGGTCGCGATATGGTCGGCCTGGATCAGCCGATGGCCGGCTTCGCTGTGCTCGAAGCTCGACAGCAAGCCTTCCTCGGCCGCCAGGCGCAGGTAGAAGTCCAGGTCCAGTTCGCCCGCCTGCACGCAGTACTCGCGGGGCAGGTGGGTTTCGCTCAGGTGCTGGCGGGCCTGGCCCCATTGACGCTCCTTGCACAGTTGCTCAAGGATCTGCGGCACGCTGCGTTTCTGGAAGATGCGCCAGTCGGAGCGCAGTTGCGCGCGGGCCAGCTGCGGTTCGATCTCGGCGCGGTAGCGGGTGCGGCGAAAGCCGGTCTGGCCCTGTTCGAAACGACTGATCAGGCCATGCACATGGCGAACGGCCTGGTTGCCCTGCCAGAGGGTCAGAGCCGCAGGCTGGTCGAGCAGGGTGGCAAAGTCGGCGTCGGCGGTTGCACTGACCAGCTCGATGGTCAAACGATAGAGTTGGGAAATACCCTCGTTCAGTTCAAAAGACACCACATCAAAGTCAATGTCAGCCGTCGAGCTGAAGGTAAAACGCACATCGCGCTGGCCGGGCATGGTAACTCCTGCTGTTCATTGCGTCGGGCAGGTCGAATGGACGTGGATGGAACGTCCAACAAGATTTGTTCTTACAGAGGGGGGAGACAGTAAGAGGTAACTTACTGCCTTGTCTTTGTTGGGCTTCCTAAATGCTTGTGGGAAAAGTCACTTGTTGTTTTTGGGGTGTTTTTTGCAGACGTAGTAGTTTGCTCTGCTGATTACAGAGCGGTTTAAGTGCACGTTATTGAACGCAACTCAGCGCATCGCACGCGTAGTTTTTCCCGGCTCATACTCAGGTAGTGGCGGCCTGCCGGGTTCACATCACCGGCTGCTGGCCGGTGCGTGCGGGCCAGACGAAGCTGGTGTTGCGCACGCTGTTGATGATTTCCAGCTGGTGAAAGGAGTTGCTGCTGGCATACAGCGCCATGAAGTGCGAGAGCACGCTGCCAAACAGCTGCAGGTCGCCCTCATTGTCGAAGGCGCTGGGGTTGACCCTGAGCGTGGTGAGCATGCCGCGCACGGGCAGGCCCTTGATCAACCAGTCAGTCGGCGCCGTGCTGGCGTGTTCGATAGCGTTCAGGCGGCGCTGGGTGGCGCGCTTGTGCTGCAGGTCATAGGGCGCCACGAAGTCATAGACTTGCAGCACCGCCTTGAGCGCGTCGGCGCAGGACAGCGACAGGTCATTCAGGGCCAGGTTGGAAAGCAGTACCCACTGCACATCCCCGTGCAGGTCGTCATCTAGCGCCGGTGGGTAACAGCGGGTCGGGCGGGTCAGGTTGCGGTAGGTGGCAAACGAGGGCGTGGCCTGGGTGGTGAGGTTGATATCGCCGATGTCCAGTTGCAGGGGCAGGTTGCCATTGCAGCAGGTGAGGTCGATGTTCAGGGTCTGCTGCTCGCCCCGGTAAGGGCGTTGATCACCGTGCAGCAGGCGGATGACATGGCGCGCACGCTCTTTGATCAGGTCTTGTTCGAGCGTCACGCTGTAATAGTGTGCGCTACGCTCTTCAGCGCGTTCGACACGCCGGGGCAGTGCTTCGTAGGGCGCAAACTCCAGGCTTTGTTGATCCTGCGAGGTCTGCGTGTCCCGGCGTCGGGTAGCGACCTTGTCAACGCTGAAAATCTCATAGGCCTGCGCTCGCCGCCCGCTGGGTTGCACGGCTTCGCAGACGGCCTGCCCGTCAAGCGGGATGGGCCTGGCTGGGTGGTCGAAGAGGTTGATGGCCGGCGTGCAGTACAGTGAAAAGCTGTCGCGGTCGAGCTGGAAACCGTTGGGGAAGGGCGCGTCAAAACGCAGTTCCAGGCGGATATGCTCGGCTGCGGCGTCCGGCCAGTAGCGGCGCAGTTCGGTCAGGTTGAAGCCGTGAAAGCGCTGCGGGAAGTAAAAGTACTCCTGTATCAGGCGGTAGCCATCCAGGTGCTCGCCCGGGCTTGGCAGGAGTGCCTCGCCGGGTTCGAAACCGGCAAAGGTCAAGGTCGCGGGCGGGAGGGAATAGCGATGGTCGTTGATGTGCAAAACCACCTTGTGCAGGTGCTGTGACAGCCATTGGTAGAGCGTCAGGGCGTTGCTTGCAGCGCCTCCCAGATGAAAGCTCAACCGGTCGCAGTCGAGCTGGCGCAGCGGTTGCTCGGTCAGCGCGCCAAGGTCGATGCGGACGATGGATTTGTCGGCACTGTCGATGTGGCAGATCTCATCGATGACCAAGGGGTAGAGGGTCACGTCGGTACAGGTGCGAAAGGTACAGTTCACGCCGTCGACCGGCCTGGAGAACAGCGCGGTACCCTTGGGGATCAGCTGGCTTTCGCTCAGCGCATGATTGATCGGGTCGAAGCGCACCATGGTGACGCTGGGCAAGGGCCGAAGGAAATTGGGGTAGACCAGTTGCAGCAGCGGCTGGGTGATTTCCGGCAGGTGGTCGTCGATCTTCATCGCAAGCTTTGCAGTCAGGAATGCAAAGCCGTCCATCAATCGCTCGACGTCGGGGTCAGAGGCTTCGCTGCCGAGAAAGTGCGCCAGGCGCGGATCGTCTTCGGCAAATTCGTCGGCCAGTTCGCGCAGGCGCCGGCGTTCTTCCATATAGCGACTTTTTAATGACATGTGCGGCCCTGCGTGAACGTTTGCTTTCAACGTATTGGGGGAAGTTGTTTAATGTTTTTTATTGTTTGTAGGAAGCATCTTTAATGTTTGCTTTTCAAACTTCTGTGTATCGCTCGGTCTGGGTTTATTGTTTTCGCCAGAGGGGCTGAAGCGTCAATGCAAATGTTTTGACAAGATGTAAGTTCGTATTTTATGGAGTATGTATTCAGACGTGTTTGAGCGTGCTGCTGGTAGAGAACCGTGCGCAAAATCAGCATCGTTCTCATCGCTGACGAAGGCCAGCTCGCCGGGCCAAAAAAATATAGTGTTTACCCCCTCGCACCCGCTACCGCGCCTCGAAAAACACTGATAGCATCCTGCCACTTACCTTGATTGCAGTTCGCGCATTTCATCGCGCATGTTCCCCGCTACTACACTCGCCATGCCACCTGTGCCTGGCACGTAGGGCGGTGCCTGGGTTGCCAGCCAGCGGCTGCTGACCAACGGTAATCAGGTTCGCGCCGCTGCAACCGATACACAACGCATACAACCAATAATGAAAGGATGCAGCGAGATGAAGCACGGAGCCTGGTGCCTGGCGTTGATGATGGTCGCAAGCCTGGCGCAGGCGGCTGCCGACAGCGATCCGCTGCTCGAGGGCGCGACCTCGAGCGTCAGCGAAGTGCGCGGCGTGCTGCGCGCGCGCTCGCAGGCGGTGCTGGCCAGCGAGCTGGCCGGGCGGGTGGTGGACATGCCGTTCGCCGAAGGCCAGTCGTTCAGCAAGGGCGATGTATTGGTGCGTTTTGATTGCAGCGCTTACCAGGCCCAGCAGAATGCCGCCGGCGCTGCCGTGCGTGCGGCCCGTGAAGAGCTGCGCAACAAGCAGCAACTGGCGGCGCTCAATTCGGTCGGGCGCTTCGAAGTGACCCTGGCCGAAGCGCGCCAGGCGCAGGCCCAGGCCGAGGCGCAGGTTTATCAGGTGCAGGTGCAGCGCTGCCAGGTCAAGGCCCCGTTCGACGGCCAGGTGGTTGCCCGTAAGGTCCAGGCCCACGAAAGCGTGGCCAGCGGCGCGCCGTTGCTGGAAATCGTCGACAACCGTTCGCTGGAGGTGCACCTGCTGGTGCCTTCGCGCTGGCTGGGCAAGCTCAAGCCGGAACAGACCTTCAGCTTCGTCCCCGATGAAACCGGCGCGCCGCTGCAGGCGGTGGTCAAGCGCCTGGGCGCGCGCATCGATGAAGGCAGCCAGACCCTGCTGCTGATCGGCACGCTGCCGGCCGACAGCCACGGCCTGCTGGCCGGCATGAGCGGCACCGCGCACTTCGCCGGCCAGCCATGAACGCGCCAGTAGCCAATGGCATGGAGCAGCTGCTGGCGCATTACCTGCGCCTGGAGCATCAGGCCCGCGCCGCGACCACGGTCGAGGCGCTGGCCTTCAGCATGGTCAACGACCCCCAGCCGCTGTTCGCCTTTCGCCACGCGGCATTGCTGATTGCCGGCAAGGTGCGGGCGTTGACCGCGATCAGCGTGGTCGAGGCGAATGCGCCGTTCGTGGCTTTCATCGAGCATGCTGGCGCGCAGTTGGGTAAAAGCGCCCGCCTGGACACCAGCGGGCCGCTGAACCCGGACAGTTTCGATCAGGCCAGCCGCGATGACTGGCAGTCGTTGTCAGCTGCCCACGCCTTCTGGCTGCCGCTCAAGGACCGCCAGGGTGTGGTTTTTGGCGGTTTGTGGCTGGCCCGCGACAACCCTTGGGTCGAGGCCGAGCACAGCTTGCTCAAGCACCTGGGCGAGTGTTACAGCCATGCCTGGCTGGCCTTGCAGCCGGGCAAACCATGGCGCCTGCGCTGGCCGGCACGCAGCCGCTGGGCGATCGGCGCCGCAGCCCTGCTGGTGCTGCTGGTGCCGGTGCGCCAGTCGGTGTTGGCGCCGGCCGAAGTAGTGCCACGCAACGGCCAGGTGGTGGCCGCACCGCTGGATGGGGTGATCGCCGAGTTCCTGATCAAGCCCAACCAGGCGGTGCAGGCCGGGCAGGTGCTGGTGCGCTTCGACGCCACCAGCCTCAAGGCCCAGGCCGATGTTGCCGAGCGCACCCTCGGGGTCGCCGAGGCCGAGCTCAAGGCCAACACCCAGCGAGCCTTTTCCGATGCTGAATCCAGCGCCCGGCTTGACCTGCTGGCCGCCCGTGTCGAGCAGAAGCGCGCCGAGCGCGATTATGCCCGCGAGCTGCTGGCGCGCGCCGATGTGCGTGCCGAGCGTGCCGGTATTGCCGTGTTCGCCGACGCCCAGCGCCTGACCGGTAAGCCATTGCAGACCGGCGAGCGTCTGCTGGAAATCGCCGACCCGGCCCAGGCCGAGCTGCGCATCGAGCTGCCGGTGGCCGACGCCTTGAGCCTTGAGCCTGGCGCCGAAGTGGCGCTGTTTCTCGACAGCGACCCGTTGCACCGTCATGGCGCCGAGCTCGAACGCGCCGCCTACGAAGCGCAGAACACTCCGGCCGGGCAACTGGCTTATCGCCTGGACGCACGCTTTACCGACGCGCCGCCGCGCATCGGCCTGCGTGGCACCGCCAAGCTGTTTGGCCAGCGTGCACCGCTGGCGCTGTACCTGCTGCGCCGGCCGTTGGCGGCCCTGCGCCAGACGGTGGGCCTTTGATGCTGCCGGCACTGCGCCCGGACCTGCAACTGTCGCCCGCCGCGCCAGGGCTGGACGGCGCTGCGCAATGGACCCTGGCCGACCCGCTGCGCGGGCGCTATTTCAAGCTCGGCGCGCCCGCCATGCGCCTGTTGCGGCACTGGGCGCTGGGCGATCCGGCGCGGGTGCTGGCCGCAGCCAATCGCGAACCGGGCATGCCGCTGCCGGGCACGGCCATTGAGGAGCTGTTGCGCTTTTTGCGTGGCCATGACCTGGTCACCGCCAGTGATGACGAGCAACGGGCCAGCTACGCCGACAAGGCCGCCCGCCAGCGACAGGGGCTGTGGACCCAGTTGCTGCACAAGTACCTGTTCTTTCGTATTCCATTGTGGCGCCCGGATGCCTTTCTCAACCGTACCTGGCCGTGGCTGGCGCGGTTCGGCCCGAACCTGCTGCGCTACGGCCTGCCCACGGTACTGTGCCTGGGGCTGTTTCTGGTCATGCGCGACTGGCAGCGTTTTCTCGCAACCTTTCCCCACCTGTTGAGCCTCGGCGGTGCTGCAGCCTTTGCCATCGCCCTGGGCTTTGCCAAGTTGTGCCACGAATTCGGCCACGCCTACATGGCCAAACGCGCCGGCTGCCGGGTGCCGAGCATGGGCCTGGCGTTCATGGTGCTGTTGCCGATGCTCTACACCGATGTCAGCGATGCCTGGCGCGTGCAGGACCGCCGCACCCGCCTGTTGATCGGCGCCGGCGGGGTGCTCGCCGAGTTGCTGCTGGCCTGCCTGGCCCTGCTGGCCTGGTCGCTGTTGCCGGACGGGGCAGGGCGCACGGCGGCGTTCATGCTGGCCAGCGCCACCTGGATCACCACCCTGGCGATCAACCTCAATCCGTTGATGCGCTTTGACGGCTACTTTCTGCTCAGCGACCTGTGGGCGGTTGACAACCTCCAGGGCCGGGCCTTCGCCCTGTGCCGCTGGCGCTTGCGCGAGGCGCTGTTCGGTTATGGCGAGGCGGCGCCCGAGCCGTGGTCTGCGGCCATGCGCCGGCGCTTGTTGAGCTGGGGTTACGCCGCCTGGCTGTGGCGCGCAGTGCTGTTTTTCGGCATCGCCCTGGCGGTGTGTCACTTGTTTTTCAAGGCGCTGGGCATCTTTTTGATGCTGGTCGAGCTGACCTGGTTCATCGCCTTGCCGGTCTATAAGGAGGGCCAGCACTGGTGGCAGCAACGCCAGCGAGCGCAACCGCGCAAGGTGCTGGGCCTGGGCCTCGGCCTGCTGGCGGTGCTGCTGGTGCTGGTGTTGCCGTGGCGCAGCGATGTCGAGGTGCCGGCGCTGCTCGAAGCGTCGCGGGTCAGTGCCCTGCATGCACCGACCGCAGCGCGTATCCGCGAGGTGCATGTGCAGGACGGCCAGCGCGTGGCCCGCGATCAGTTGCTGGTGGTGCTGGAGTCACCGGACCTGGAATCGCGCCTGCAGATCGTACGGCGCGAAATCCAGATCCTGCAGCTGCAATTGCGTCGCCAGGCCGGGCGCAGTGAAACCGCCGCCGACAGCGGCATCCTCGAGCAGCGCCTGGCCGAGGCGGTGGCCGAATACCGCGGCCTGGCCGCCCAGCGCGAGCGCCTGAACCTGCGCGCGCCGCACGCCGGGGTGATACGCGACCTGGCCGTGGGCCTGGCACCGGGCCGCTGGATTGCCGCGCAGTTGCCGCTGGCTGCAGTGGTCGAGGAGGGCCTGCGCCTGCGTGGTTACCTGGCCGAAGCGGACTTGTGGCGGGTCGAGGCCGGCGCGCCCGGGCATTTTGTTGCCGATGATCCGCTGCGCGATTCGCTGCGGGTCAGCCTCAGCGATATCGACACCACCGGGGTCAGCGCCATCGATCAGGAGGCGCTGGTTTCCGAGCACCAGGGCCCCATCGCCATCCGCCGCGACGAGAACCGCCGGGCGCAGCCGCTGCAGGGGCAATACGGCGTACGCTTTGCCCTCGAAAACAGCCCGCCTGGGGGCCTGCAACGCCCGGTTCGCGGGCTGGTGGTGCTCGAAGGCAAGGGTCAATCGTTGCTGGCATCGGCATGGCGACGAATGGCTGCGCTGGGGGTAAGAGAAAGCGGATTTTGATAGTGCGATTGTCAGACAATTAGAATAAAATGCCATCACAATGATCTCACGCCAGGCGTGGGGCATTGGGGCGGACGGATCAATGCTCAGCATCTCGCAGGGACGCTACACACGATGAACCCACTCGGTTTGAGTTTCCGCCCCATCGGCCAAGGCGACCTGCCTTTCCTTGAGCATTTGTACGCCACCACCCGCGCCGGCGAAATGCGCCACAGCGGCTGGTCGGCCGAGCAGATTGCGCAGTTTCTGCGCCAGCAATTCAATGCCCAGCACCAGTATTACCAGGCCCATTACCCGGACGGTGAGTTCCTCCTGGTCGAACGCCAGGGCCAGGCCATCGGCCGCCTGTACCTGTTCTGGGGGCAGACTGCACTCAACCTCATCGATATCGCCTTGTTGCCCGCCTGCATTGGCCACGGCACTGGCAGCGCCATTCTCGACGACTTGCTGCGCCGCGCCGACCAGCGCGGGCTGGCCTGCGAGCTGTGTGTCGAGCACTACAATCCGGCGCAACGGCTGTATGCAAGGCTTGGTTTTATCCCGGTCGGCGAGTCGGGCGTCTACCGCCGCCTGCGGCGTGAGCCGGTGCCTGGCTGCCTGATGGCGCAGGCCTCATGAGCGCCGCCGGCCAGTTCCCCATGCCCACCTTCGCCGAGCTGCAAGCGGCCGACCGCCATGCCTTTGCGCTCTGGCTGGGGCCGGAGCAGCGCGTAGCCGTCGAACGCGTGCAACTGAGTGAGGGCGTGGCCATGAGCGCCCGCCACGAATGCTTCCTGGTGTTTTTCGCCTTGCCCGCCGGCCTGCTGCCGCAGCAGGGCGTGTACCGCGTTATCGGTCCGCAGCAGCAGGAATGGTTGCTGCTGATGACCCCGGTGCAGCCCGAGCCCGATGGCCGCCATGTGCTGCAGGCGGTGCTGCACCGTGAGCGGGAGCCGCAGGCCTGAGCGCCCTGAACTGATCTGTTCACACCCACAACCCAAAAACAGGTAATGCCAGATGAGTGATCCCTTCCTCGGTGAGATCAAGATGTTCGGTGGCAACTTTGCGCCCCGTGGTTATGCAATGTGCAGTGGGCAATTGATGGCGATATCGCAAAACGCCGCGCTGTTTTCGATCCTAGGCACGATCTATGGCGGCGACGGCCGGGTCACCTTCGGCTTGCCCGACCTGCGCGGCCGCTCGCCCGTCGGTTGGGGCCAGGGCCCGGGCCTGGGTGAAGTCGATCTCGGTGAAACGGGAGGTAGCCAGAACACTACGCTGACCGTGCAGCAAATGCCGATGCACAGCCATCCGCTAATGGTCTCGACGGAAGCTGCCGGCGCCGACAAGGGCACGGCAAGCCTGGTGCTGGCGCAGAGCGGCGATGCCAACCTGGGCACGGTCAACATCTATGGCAACCCCACGGCGCTGACCAACCTGGCAGCGCAAAGCTGTGGCGTTGCCGGTGGCAATCAGCCCTTCAACAACCTCAGCCCGTACCTGGGCCTGAGCATGATCATCGCCACCGAAGGCATCTTCCCTTCGCGCGGTTGATGAACCGGCGCGGTGGCGCGTGATGCGCGCCACCGCTGCCATAGCCGTTCCATAGCAGTTTTAGGGCAACAATCCGTACAGCCTGAGGTGCAACATGAAGTTCATCGACCGATTCAAACGCCAGGGCCGGCCAGTGCCCACCCCTGCCGGTCAGGCACCGCTGTTGTTTGCCCTGGAACCGCGGATCATGTTCGACGCCTCGGTTGCGGTGGTTGCCCAGGAGGCAACTGCCGAGGCCGCCAAGGACACCGGCAAAGACAGCGCAAGCGATACCGCGCAGGCCGACAGGGCCGCGCTGGCCACTGCCGATACGCGTGGCGCCAGTGCCAGCGAACGCCATGAAGTGGTGTTTGTCGATGGCCAGATCAGCAACCCGCAGGAAGCCCTCAAGGGCCTGCCGGCGGGCAGTGAAGTGGTGGTGCTCGACCCGGGCAAGGACGGCCTGCAGCAAATGGCCGACTACCTCAAGGGCCGCAGCGACCTGGATGCCATCCATGTATTTTCCCACGGTGCGTCGGGTACCGTGCAGTTGGGCAATGTCTGGCTGAGCAGCAGCAACCTTGCCGATCACGGCGAGGCGCTGCAGTCCATCGGCCAGTCGCTCAAGGCCGACGGCGACCTGATGCTGTATGGCTGCCAGGTCGGCAAGGACGATGCTGGCCAGGCCTTTGTCAGCCAGCTGGCAAGCCTGACCGGTGCCGACATCGGCGCCTCCAGCGACGACACCGGTAGCGGTGCGCTGGGCGGCAACTGGACCCTGGAGCGCAGCAGCGGCCCGCTGGCAACCACGGCCCTGGCGCTCAACGATTACCAGGGGCTGCTGGCCACCTCCTGGAGTACCGGCAGCGCGCCGCTGAGCGGCACCACCATCGCCGCCGGCAGCCGGGTGGTGGTGGGCGATTTCGACAACGACGGCGACGCCGACATCCTCTACCAGACCGGGGGCAATGGTACGCTCTGGGCATTCGCGCGCAGCAACGGCAACGGCAGCTTCACCCTGCAAAGCCTGGCGCAGTCGCCCTTTGCCGGGTTGTCGCTGCCGGACCATACCGGCTCCAACTACCACGTTGCCGACTTCGATGGCGACGGCGACCTCGATGTGCTGGCCGGGGTCAACGGCACTACCGGCACCTACCTGCGCAACGACGGCGGCAGTTTCAGCAGCCAGTCGACGGCAAGCTTCCCGGCGCCAGCGGCCGGCTCACGGATGCTCGCCGCTGACTTCGACAACGACGGCGACGCCGACCTGCTGTACCAGACCGGCGCCAACGGCACCGGCTTCGCCTATGCGCGCAGCAACGGCAACGGCACCTTTACCTTGTTGACCCTGGCGCAATCACCCTTTGCCGGGTTGACGCTGCCGGACCACAACGGCAGCAACTACTACGCCGCCGACATCGACGGCGACGGTGACATCGACGTACTGGCCGGCAGTAACGCCACCACCGGGGTCTACCTGCGCAATGACGGCGCCTCCTTCAGCAGCCAGTCAACCGCCTCGTTCCCGGCCCCGGCAGCGTTCGGCCGCATGGTGCTGGCCGACTTCGACAGCGATGGCGACGCCGACATCCTCTACCAGACTGGCGGCAACGGCACAGCCTTCGCCTATGCGCGCAGCAACGGCGACGGCACCTTCACCCTGCAGACCCTGGCCCAGTCGCCGCTGGCCGGCCTGAGCCTGGTCGATCATACCGGCACCACCTATCGCGCCGCCGACTTCGACGGCGACGGCGATATCGACCTGTATGGTGGGTTCAACGGCACCGCCGGCAACCTGTATGTACAGAACGACCGCCCACCGATCGTGGTCAGCTCGACGCCCAGCGACAACGCCAGCAACGTCGACACCAACGCCAACATCGTGCTGACCTTCAACGAAGCGGTGAGCAAGGGTAGCAGCGGCAACATCTACATCGTGCGCACCTTCGACAATGTCGTGGTCCAGACCATCGCCATTGGCAGTGCGCAGATCAGCGGCTCCGGCACCACCTGGACCATCGCCCTGCCGGTCCCCCTGGCACTGGGCACCGGCTATGCCATCCGCCTGGACGCCAAGACCTTCGTCGATGGCGATGGCGCGATTTTCAAGGGGGTGAAGAACAACACCACGCTGAACTTCACCACCAAGTCCAATGACCCGCCGGTGCTGAGCAACCTCAATGGCGACAGCAACACCTTTATCGAGGGTGGGGCGCCGGTGCTGCTCGATGCCGGCGGCAATGCGCTGCTCACCGACCTGGACTCGGCGGACTTCAACGGCGGCAACGTCACCGTGGCGATCACCGCCAACCGGGTCAGCGGCGAAGACCTGCTGGGGATCTTCAACCAGGGCAGCGGGGCCGGGCAGATCGGTGTCTCGGGCAGCAACGTGACTTATGCCGGGGTGATCATCGGCAGCTTTGCCGGCGGCAGCGCCAGCAGCAACCTGGTGATCTCGCTCAACAGCAACGCGACCGCCGCTGCGGTGCAGGCGCTGGTGCGCAACCTGACCTACAGCAACAGCAACAATGGCGATATCTCAACCGCGGCGCGTACGGTGCAGGTCAGCATCAACGATGGCGACAGCGCCAGCGACGCCAGCGCCCTGGTCAGCGTCAATGTCAGCGCGGTCAACGATGCACCGACGGTAACCGCCAGCGGCGGCACCCCGACCTTCACCGAAGGTGGCGCGCCGGTCGACCTGTTCAGCGCGGTGGTGGTGTCTACCGTCGAGGCCGGGCAGGGCATCAAGCAGCTGACCTTCACCGTCAGCAATGTCAGTGATCCCGGCAACGAGCGCCTGACCCTCGACGGCAGCAACATCGACCTGGTCAACGGCGCCTCGGGCACCACGGCCATCAACGGCTTCAGCTATTCGGTGACGCTCAGCGGCGCGACCGCGACGGTGACCCTGACCAAGGCCGCCGGCATCAGCAGCGGCCTGACCCAGACGCTGATCGATGGCGTGCAATACAGCAACCTCAGCCATGCGCCGACAATCGGCACCCGGGTCATCACCTTGAGCGGCGTGGCTGACACCGGCGGCACCGGCAATGGCGGTGCCGACAGCACTTCGCTGGCCATCAGCGCAACGGTCACGGTGCAGGCCAGCAACGATGCGCCCAGCCTCTCGGGCGGGCCGTTCGTGCTGCCGGGCACCGATGAAGACAGCAGCTCCAGCGGCCAGCTGATTGCAAGCATTCTTGCCGGGCTGAGCCATGGCGATGTCGACGGCGCCGGTTCGCTGAGCGGCGTCGCCGTGATCGGCAGCAGCGGTAATGGCTTCTGGCAGTACTCCAGCGACGGATTCAGTTGGGCCGACATCGGCGCGGTCTCCAGCAGCGCCGGCCTGCTGCTGTCGAGCACCACGCAAGTGCGTTTCGTCCCCGATGGCGCCAATGCCGGTAGCGCCAGCCTGACCTTGCGGGCCTGGGACCAGACCAGCGGCACGGCCTCCAGCAACTCAGTACGCCGCACTGGCGACACCACCACTAACGGCGGCAGCAGCAGCTTCTCGGTCGGCACCGCGCAGGCGCAGATCACAATCAGCGCGGTCAACGACGCGCCGCTGCTGACCCCGACTGCACCGGTGCTCATCGGCATCACTGATGGCCAGCTGAACAACCCCGGGCAAACCGTTGCCAGCTTCCTCAGTGGCGTAACCGATGTCGACACCGGCGCCTTTGTCGGTATCGCCATCACCGGCCTGAACAGCGGCACCGGCACCTGGCAGTACAGCACCGATGGCAGCACCTGGAGCGATATCGGCGCCGTGGCCGGCAACAGTGCCTTGCTGCTGCGCGGTAGCGACAAGCTGCGCCTGGTGCCCGACGGCGCCAACGCCATGGTGGCAACCCTGACCTACAAGGCCTGGGACCAGACTGGCGCCTCGGCAGGGCAGCAGGGCAGCAAGGTCGACACCACGGCCAGCGGCGCCAGCACGGCGTTTTCCATCGCCAGCGACACTGCCAGCATCACCGTCACGGCGGTCAATGACGCGCCGAACCTGAGCACCAGCGCTGGCAGCGCGCACTTCGTCGAGGGCAACAACGGCCCCTCGACCCCGGTAGTCATCGACAGCGGCCTGACCCTGAGCGATTCCGACAACAGCACCCTGGCCAGCGCCAGGGTCAGCATTATCGGTAATTTCCAGGGCGGTTTCGACGTGCTGGCATTTACCAACAACCCGGCAACCATGGGCAACATCAGCGCCAGCTACGACGTTTCCACCGGCGTGCTGACCCTGACCTCCGCAGGCGCCGCTGCCACCCTTGCGCAGTGGCAGGCGGCATTGGCCTCGGTGACCTTCAGCAACCAGAGCGAATCGCCCAGCACGGCTACCCGGACCCTGAGTTTCGTGGTCAACGACGGCACCCTGGACAGCCCGGCCGCGACGCGCACCTTGACCGTGGCGACAGTAGACGACACGCCGGTGATCGCCACCAGCGGCGGCAGCGAAACCTACTTCGAGAACGCAGGGCCCGTGGCAATCGACAGCGGGCTGACGCTCAGCGACATCGACAGCAACACCCTGGCCAGCGCTACCATCAGCATCACCGGCAACTTCCGCGCCGGCCAGGATGTACTGGAGTTCAGCTCCGGTTCGCCGATTACGGGCAACATCAACGCCAGTTACAACGCCGCGACCGGCGTCCTGACCCTGACGTCGGCGGGGGCCACCGCGACCCTTTGGCAGTGGCAGGTCGCCCTGCAATCGGTGGGCTATCGCAACGTTTCCGACAACCCCGACACCTCGACGCGCACCGTCTCGTTCTCGGTCAATGACGGCAACAGCGACAGCGCCGTCGCCAGCAAGGCCGTCAACATCCAGGCCGTCAACGACGCCGGGATCCTCAGCGTACCGAGCAGCCTGAACTTCAATGAAGATGCTTCTGGCACGGTGTCGGGCATTTCCATCAGCGATGCCGATGCCGGCAGCGGGCAGGTCACCCTGACCCTGAGCGTGGCGCTGGGCCAACTGCACGCCAACAGTGGCGCCGGCGTCACGGTCAACACGCTGGGCAGCGGTCTGATACTGGTCGGCTCGGTATCGGACATCAACGCCTTTATCGCCGCCAACGGGGTCTCCTACATCGGCGCCGCCAACGGCAACGGCAACGTCAACCTGACGGTGACCTACAACGATGGCGGCAACACGGGCAGCGGCGGGGCGCAGCTCACTCAGCGGGTGGTGACACTGGCCATTGGTGCGGTCAACGATGCGCCGGTCAACCAGGTACCGAGTAGCCAGAACGTCCTTCAGGACGGCTCGCTGACCTTCAACAACGGCAACGGCAACCTGATCAGCATCAGCGATGTTGACGCCGGCAGCGCCGCCTTGCAGGTGACCTTGACCGCCAGCAATGGCCTGCTGACGCTGTCGAGCCTCAGCGGCCTGGTGTTTACCGTCGGCAGCGGCACGGGCGATGCGAGCATGACCTTCACCGGCTCGCAAAGCGATATCAATGCCGCGCTCAACGGCCTGGTGTTCTCCCCGGTGGCCGGCTACCACGGTTCGGCCAGCCTGCAGATCACCACCAGCGACCTGGGCGGCAGCGGCAGCGGCGGGGCGCAGACCGACACCGACACCGTTAGCATCAACGTCGCCTCGTTGAACCCGCGGGTTACCGATGTCTCGGCGCAGAGCGCCAATGGCAGCTACAAGACCGGCGACAGCATTACCCTGACCCTGACCTTCGACCAGATGGTCAGCGTCGACACCACTGGCGGCATCCCGGCCTTGCTGCTGGAAACCGGCCTTATCGATCGCTATGCCACCTATGTGGCCGGCTCGGGCACTAACACCCTGACGTTCCAGTACACCGTGCAGGCCGGTGATACCAGCGCCGACCTCGACTACGCCGGCAGCGCCGCCCTGGCCCTCAATGGTGCAGTGATTCGCAACGCCACCTTCGACAATGCCGTTTTGACATTGCCAACGCCGGGCTCCGCCCATTCGCTGGGGGCCAACCACAACCTGGTCATCGACGGCATCGCGCCGCAGGTTACCAGTGTCAGCGTGCCGGCCAATGGCACCTACGTCGCCGGCCAGCAGCTGGACTTCACCGTCAACCTCAGCGAGGCAGTGACGGTGACCGGTACACCGCGCCTGCAGATCACCCTGGACACTGGCGGCACCGTGTTCGCCGATTACCTTTCCGGCTCCGGGACCGGCGCGCTGGTATTCCGCCTGACGGTCAGCAGCGGTCAGCTCGATAGCAACGGCATCACCCTTGGCAGCAACCTGGTGCTCAACGGCGGATCGGTTCGCGACCAGGCGGGCAATCTGGCAGGCGCGACACTCAACAACGTCGGCAGCACCACGGGCGTCAATGTCGATGCCGTGGCGCCGGTTATCGGCAGCGTCGCGGTACCGGCTGCGGGCAGCTACAAGGCCGGCGACGTGCTGAGCTTCACCGTCAACGCCAGCGAAGCGCTGATCGTCGATACCTCCACCGGTACGCCGCGCCTGCAACTGACCATTGGCGGGCTGAGCCGCTATGCCAGCTATGTGTCCGGCTCCGGTAGCGGCCAGTTGCTGTTCCAGTACAGTGTCGATGCCGGCGTCAACGATGCCGACGGCATTCAGCTCGGCAGCACCCTGGACCTCAACGGTGGTACGCTGCGCGACGCCGCCGGCAACGGCCTGGTGCTGGCCCTCAATGGCCTGGGCAGTACCGCCGGCGTGCTGGTCGATACCCTGGCACCCAGCGCTGGAGCGCTGCTGGCCATCGATGCCAGCCCGAGCAATGCCGGCAGCGTGCGCTACAACTTGACCTTCAGCGAAGCGGTCAGCGGTGTCGATGCCAGCGACTTCAGCCTGGTGTTCAGTGGCACGGCCAACGGCAGCATCAGCAGCGTCACCTCGCTGGACGGGCGCACCTACAGCGTACTGGTGTCCGGCCTGAGCGGCGTTGGCAGCCTGCGCCTGGACCTCAACAGCAGCGCCACCGGCATCAGCGACGCGGCCGGCAACAGCCTGAGCAATGGGCAGAGCGGCGCCAGCTACCAGATCGACCGGGTGGCACCGACGGTCAACAGCGTTACGGTGCCGGCCAACGGCAACTATGTCGCTGGCCAGCACCTGGACTTTACCGTCAACCTCAGCGAGGCGGTGATGGTCACCGGTACACCGCGCCTGCAAATCACCCTCGACACTGGCGGCACAGTGTTTGCTGATTATCTGTCCGGCTCTGGCACTGGCGCGCTGGTGTTCCGCCTGACGGTCAGCAACGGCCAGCTCGACAGCACCGGCATCAGCCTGGGCAGCGGCCTGGTGCTCAATGGCGGTGCACTGCGCGACAGCGTTGGCAATGACGCGCTGATCAGCCTCAACAACGTCGCCAGCACCAGTGGCGTACTGGTCGACGCTGTGCTGCCGACGGTGGCCAGCGTGTCGGTACCGGCAGCAGGCAGCTACAACGCTGGCGACGTGCTGAGCTTCACGGTCAACGCCAGTGAAGCGCTGATCGTCGATACCTCTGCCGGCACGCCGCGCCTGCAGCTGACTATTGGCGGGCTGACCCGCTATGCCAGCTATGTGTCCGGCTCTGGTAGCGGCCAGTTGGTGTTCCAGTACAGCGTGCAAGCCGGTAACAACGATGCCGATGGCATCCAGGTCGGCAGCACCCTGGATCTGAACGGTGGCACAGTGCGCGATGCGGCAGGCAACCCCCTTAACCTGGGCCTGAACGGGCTCGCCAGCACCACAGGGGTGCGTATCGATACCGCAGCGCCACAAGTGGCGGATATCGTTCGCGTCGATGTCAGCCCGAGCAACAGCGGTTCGCTGCGCTACACCGTGAGCTTCGACGAGAGCGTCAGCGGCGTTGACCTGGCCGACTTCAGCCTGGCGTTCAGCGCCAGCGCCAGCGGGCGGATCAGCAGCGTGACGCAGCTTGACGGGCGCACCTACAGCGTCCTGGTCGACAACCTCAGCGGTGTCGGCACCCTGCGCCTGGACCTGAATCCGACCGGCACCGGCATCACCGATGCGGCCGGCAACGCCCTTGCAGGGGGCCTGCAAGGCAGCAGCTACAGTATCGACCGCGTGGCGCCAAGCGTGACTGCGGTGGCGGTGCCGGCGGCGGGCAGTTATGTCGCCGGGCAGGGGCTGGAGTTCAGCGTGCAGCTGGACGAAGCGGTGCTGGTCGATACCGCCGATGGCGCGCCGCGCCTGGCGGTCACCCTGGACAATGGCCGGGTGGTGTATGCCGATTACGTTTCCGGCTCCGGCAGCAACACCCTGGTGTTCCGCCTGACCATCAGCCCGGGCCTGCAGGCCAGCAATGGCCTGAGCGTGGCGCCGAGCCTGGACCTTAATGGCAGCACCGTGCGTGATGCACGCGGCAACGATGCCGGCACCGGCCTGAGCAACGTCGCCAGCACCGCCGGCATCCTCGTCGATGCCCGGGCACCGCGGCCTGCCGAGATCGCCGTGCAAACTCCGGCAACGCCCGGCGAGCGGACGCTGAGCTACACCTTGAGCTTTGACGAGGCGGTCAGCGGCGTCGATGCCGCTGACTTCAGCGTGCTGTCCAGCGGCAGCGCCACGGGGGTGGTGCAGTCGGTGCAGCAACTGGATGCGCGTACCTACCGGGTAACCCTGGGCAGTATCAGCGGCCAGGGCGGCCTGGGGCTGAGCCTCAACGCGCTGAACAGCGGCATCCGCGACGGCGCCGGCAATGCCCTGGCGGTGTCGATGAGCAGCCCGCTGTATCAATTGCCGAACCAGGATGTCGGCGATCTCGAATTCCGGGTCAATCCGCCCGTCAGCAACCCGGCGGTGAGCGTACCGCTGCTGCAGCCACAAGTTCCGCAGTTGCCGTCGGTTGCCAGCACGTCGCCGATGCTGCCCGCGCCGCTGTTCGAGGAGCGCACGCTGGGCAGTGGCATCGACACCCTGGGCAGCATTTTCATTCACAACGGTCTCAGCGCGCCGAGCTTCATCGCCCAGGTATTTGCCAGCAGCGATGGCAGCGGCGACGGATCGGGGCAGGGCTTTCTCGGTTTTGGCGGCGGTGATGGGGGCGTGTTCGGCACCAGTACCTTTGCCGCCCTGTTTGCCCGCGAGGCGGCGCCGGAGGGCGAGTCGATGCGGGTTTTCGACGGCAAGCAGTGGCGCACCACCGACCCTGCCCAAGGCTTGCGCGCAGTGTTTGGCGCCGCCTCGCTGGAGCAGCAGTTGCAGGACATCAAGGACGCCGAACAGCGTCCCGTACGCGAATTGGCCATGGCTCTGGCACAGCCGACACAGATCGGCAACCGGACCTGAAACGCCAGCACTTATTCAGAGATGATCGAGCCGTACCAGGGGGCGGCCCAAGGATGAAAAAAAGTCAGAAACTGTTCAGCGCCAGCTTGCTGGCGCTGGCAATCAGCGGATGTGCGGTTACCAGCGAACCGATCGAGCGCAGCATCAGCGAGGAGCGCGCGCGCACCGACCTGGTCAGTATGTTCAAGGACCAGGAGCCGCTCAACGGCCCGCTGACCCTGCACCAGGCCATGGCCCGGGCGGTCAAGTACAACCTCGAATCACGCCTTAAGGTCATGGAAGAAGCCCTGGCCAAGCGCCAGGTCGACCTGGCGCGCTTCGACATGCTGCCACGCATGGCCATGGAAGCCGGCTACGCCGGGCGCAACAATGTCAGCGCTTCGAGCAGCCAGAGCGTGCAGACCGGTACCCAGTCCCTGGAGCCGTCGACCTCCCAGGACCGCGACCGTGAAGTGGCGGACCTGACCATGGTCTGGAACGTCCTGGACTTCGGTGTCAGCTACGTCAGTGCCAAGCAGCAGGCCGACCAGCGCCTGATCCTCCAGGAACGGCGCCGCAAGGTCATCCACACCATCACCCAGGACGTGCGCTCGGCCTATTGGCGGGCGGTCGCGGCGCAGCGCCTGCTGACCCAGATCGACAGCCTGATGGGCCGCGTGGCCCAGGCCCGGGACAACAGCCAGCACATGAGCAGCCAGCGCATTGGCGACCCGGTGCAGTCGCTCAGCTACCAGCGTGCGTTGATCGAGGCGACCCGCCAGCTCGAAGAGCAGCGCCGCGCGCTGTCGCTGGCCAAGACGGAACTGGCGGCGCTGATCAACCTGCCGCTGAACACCGACTTCAGCCTGGCGCCGGAAGAGGGCTACACGGTGCCGCAGTTCAAGGGCGACTTCACGCGCCTGGAGCAACAGGCCCTGGCCAGCCGCCCGGAACTGCGCGAGCAGGACTACCAGGCGCGGATCAGTGCCGCCGAAACCCGCAAGGCCATGCTGCGCCTGCTGCCGGGGCTGGAGTTCTCGGCCGGCGGGCACTACGACAGCAACTCCTTCCTGGTCAACCAGAGCTGGGCGGATTACGGCGTCAAGGTGACCTGGAACCTGTTCAACGTGCTTTCGGCACCGGCGGCCATCAAGGTTGCCAAGGCCGGCGAAGACGTCGCGGCGGCGCGCCGCCAGGCGATGTCGATGGCGGTGCTGGCGCAGTTGTACGTGGCCAACGCCAACTACAACGAGGCCGCGCGGCAGTTTCGCACCAGCGAAGAGCTGGCGGCACTGGACGGGCAGATCGCCGAGCAACTGCGCAACCGCTACCAGACCCAGAACATTGGTGAGCTGGAGCTGATCCAGGGCGAGCTGAACAACCTGCAGACACAGTTGAAGCGCGACCTGTCGTATGCCGAATTGCGTAATGCCTATGCGCAGTTGTACGTCAGCTCCGGTACCGACCTGTTGCCGGACACCCTGCCGGACGGCAAATTGGCGACCATTGCCTCGGCGCTACAAAACAGCGAGGCGCGCTGGGCACAGTGAGGCGATGCCTGGGTTCAGGGGCAGGGTCCGATCGCCTGGCCTTGCCAAAGCGCCCAGGCTGTCTCCCAACCCTGCTCGTGGGTTGCAGCCGGGATGATCACCCGTTGATTGCACCGGCTGGATGCCTGCGTGCCGCGAAAACTGGCGCTGATCTCGGCGCTGATCACCTGGTCGCGGCCGCCCAGTAGATGGCGCTGGGGCAATGCTACAAGGCGTTGGCGATAGACCATCGGGTCGAGCGAACCGTTCAGGGGCGACAAGCCTTTAAGCTGTACCCATAAGCCTGGATCAAGATTGCCGGCAAGGGTCTGGATCTGCGCGACATCGTCCCGTTGCGCGGCCAGCAGCACGGCCAATGCCGCACCACCTGAATAGCCCACCAACTCGAACTGGCGATTGCCAACGCGCTGCTTGAGCCGGTCCAGGGCCTGGCTGAGGCTGGTCACCACCTCCTGGGAAAAGCGCCGATCGGTCCACAGCGCCGCCGTGCAGCCTGCAGCCGAGACAAACTGGCAGGGCCGGGCAAGGTAGGCGTTGGGGGCTGGATCATTGATCGCCAGGCGCGCCACCAGCAGGTTGCGCGGGCTGGGGTCGAGGCTCGGCTGGCTAGCCGTGGCCCAGGCATGGCCGTCGCCCTCCAGGTACACCCGCAGGCGCTCGCTGGGGCGTTGCTCAGACGGCGGCAAGAGGACCAGCGGGAACGCCTGGCCCGGCACGATTTGTACGTGGCGACCGTGCTGTTCAGCCAGCTCCTGCAGCGCTTGAAAGGGGGATTGGCAGGCACCAAGAAGGGCGCTGACCAGCAGCGCCCCCAAGGTTCGACCGACGCCGGCCCACGGGTGTGGGCCGGCAAGGTGTTGACTCATCAGAAGTCGTAACGGACTTTCGCCGAGAACACGTCGGCATCGAAGCCCGACTTGCCGATGTAGTCGTAGTTGACGCCCAGGGTTACCGCGCCCAGCTTGTAGTCGGCGCCCACGCCGGCTTCATAGCTGTCACGCGCCGCTTTGGCACCGCTGGTCACGAACGGCGTGCTGCCGAGCAGGAAGGTCGAGGTGCTTTTTGCTTCGTCAGCGGCGAAGTCGTGATACGCCATCAGCTTGGCTTGCGGCTCCAGGGTACCGGCGCCCAAGGCGACGCTGCCGGCCACGCGCAGGCCAGCACCGAGCTCGATGGCTTCATAGCGCTGGTCTTCGACTTTGAGCGCTGCCGAAGAGCCTTTTTCACGGTAGCCGTCGATGTTGACCAGGCTGTAGCGGGCCGCCAGGCGCGGTTCGACCAGCACTTGCGGGTTGATGTGATAGGTGTAGCCACCGACCAGGTTCAGGCCCAGCAGGTCGCTGTCATAGTCGGCCTTGGCTTGGGTGCCGGCAATGCTGCGCTTGCTCTGGTTGTCGTTGAAGCCGTAGGTCAGGCTGGCATCGACGAAGTAGTTGCCGTGCTCGAAACCGCCGTAGAGGGTGAAAGCATGGCTGTCGACTTCGGTCTGGTTGCCGCTTTTGCCGTTGACGTCGGTGTTGATGAAGCTGTACGCCAGGCCCAGGGTCAGGTTGTCGTTGAGCTTGCCATCGGCACCGACGGCGATACCGCGGCTGTAAGCGTTGTAGCCGGCCACGCCGTCACGCAGGTCCTGGCTGGCATCGCTGTACAGCGACTGCACCCAGACGCCAGCTTCCTTGAAGCCTTCACCCGAGGAGGCGCCGCGCAGCGAGCTGGTGCGGCTGCCAGTGACGTTGCTGACCAGGTTCTGGCTGGTGGTGGCCGCCTGGGTCGCGCCGCCGTTGGTTTCCGGGGTCAGCTCGGAGGCCAGCTTGGCGACCTGGGCTTCGTCGGCGTTGAGCAGCGCCTGCTTGAACGGATCGTTGTTGGCCAGCTTGGCGATCATGCCGTCGGCGGTCAGGCTGCCCAGGGCTTTCTGGCTGTTGGCCGAGCCCCCCTGGTTGGTGATGATCTGTTCGACTTCTTCCTTGCCCTTGCCGGTGACCACGGCCACCACCTGGTTGTTGTCGACGGTGAAGCTGTCGACCTTGAGCAGCGCCGAGCTGCTGACCAGGTTGAGTTTGCCATTCGGGTCGACTGTTTCGCCGTCGGCGCCCAGCAGTTCGATCTGGCCGGCTTGGAGCAGGGTGTAGCGGCTGCCATTGGCGTTGAAGTCTTCGCCCTTGGCCGCCAGTTGCAACTGGGCGCCCTGGCCGAACTGAGTGGTGCCGCTGACCTTGAGCACGGCGCGGTTGGCGTCGGTGGCGCTGCTCAGGTTCAGGCCCAGGGCCGAGTTGCCGGCGACGTACAGGTTACCGTCGATGCTGGTGTGCGGGGCTTCGAAGGTCAGGGTGGTTTTCAGGTCGTCGCTGAGGCTGCCGACATCGATCCAGCCGCCGTCTTTCATGCGGATGTTGGCGCCGTCAGCGCGGCTGTCGGTACCGGTGAAGGAGGTGTCGCCTTCGATCTCGATGTTGCTCAGGTCGATCAGGTTGCCGACGATGACGCTGCCTTTGCGCAGGATCAGCTCGACCGGGCGGTTGCTTTCCGAGGCGTCGATGGCCTCGTCGGCAGAGATGATCGAACCGCTGTTGAAGATGTTGAAGTCGCCTTCGGCTTTGTACCAGGGCTGGGCACCCGGGCTGTCGAAGTCGCTGAAGCCGATGGCGATGGCGGCGTCTTCGGCGCGGATGGTGCCGGTGTTGACCAGGTGGTTGTTCATGCCGGTGAAGCTGGCGCCGTCGATGCGGATGCCCTCGGCGTCGTCGCCATTGGCAATGATGGTGCCGTGGTTCTCGATGCCGGCCAGGTCGACCATGTCGGTGTACATGCCCGAGCCGCTGGTGGTGGCGTCGATGCCGGTGGCGCCGGCGCCGGTGACTTCGATCAGGCCGCGGTTGATGACCTTGCCGACGATCTCGCCGCCTTCCAGGTTGATGCCTTTGGCATCTTCGCCCTTGGCGATGATCTTGCCGCTGGCGGCGTTGAGCAGGTCGCCCTTGATCACCGACGAGCCGGAGAAATCCACGGCGCGGGCAACATCACGGCCGCCGTCGTCGCTCAACGGCGCACCTTCGGCGTACAGCAAACCTTCGTTGATGACGCTACCGCCGATCTTGGCCGGGTCGATCATCAGCGCGTTGGCGCCACCGCCGATGGCAGAAATACTGCCCTTGTTGATCACGTCGCCACCAACGCTGTTGGCCACCCACGGCTGCGTACCTTCCCACACGTCCATATCGACGCCGCCGGCGAAGTCGCCGGTGCTGTTGATGGTGGCGTTGAGAATCAGGTCTTTCTCGATGCTCGAGCCATTGAGCTCGATGGCATCTTCGTCGCTGCCGCCGCTGTAGGCGCCGTTGATCTCGAGGTTGCCGCTGTAGCGCTGGTGCTCGCTTTTGAAGCCGGCGTTGGTCAGTTGCACGGTTTCAGCGAGGGCGGGCAGGGCGGTGGCGGTTACGGCCAGGGCGAGCAGGGTTTTGCGGAACATCACGGGGGTCACGGTTCATTCCTTTAGCGGCGTTTTAAGTGCTTCGCTTCCGTGCGGGGCTGGACCTTGCGCTGACAAAAAGACAGGGCCACGCAGAAGAGCGCGGCGATGGTAAATTAGTTGACGTCAAAATGATATCACTTGGCTGTACAAGTGCTATTTGACCCGGAACGGTTGCGCCGCCATGAACGCCACCGGCAGCAGCGGCACGGCGAGGATCATCAACACGCCATCCGCAGTGACAGTGACCGGTGTCAGCAGCACCTGGGTGACCTTGCTCTTTTCCCTGTAGGCCGAAACCTGAAGGGTGTAGGTGCTGTTCAGCGTGTTGCCCTCCAGGGCGCTGATGTCCTTTCTCGCCTCGAATCGGCTGCCTTGAATTTTGTAGCGACGCACCAGGGCGTCCTGTTGCGTTGAGACCACAAAGCCCAGCGCTTTTGCCTCGTTGAACTCATGTGCCTGGAGTTGCGCAAGCCCGGGAATCCTGAGCTCGAACTCGCCGTCCAGGGTTTCATACATGCTGACGTGAACCGGCAGAAACTCGGCCTGCATCCTGGCATGCAACCCTGAGCGAATCGCCTGCAACAGCGCGGGTTCGACGAGGATGAAGTAATGGTACTTTTTGCCCAGCACCACAAAGCTCTTCTGGTCTGCCGTCACATAGAGCTGGCCAACCTGCTCGGTATAGACTTCATCGCTGGCTCGCGGCTCGTACAACTTGCTGGTCAGGCAGCCACTGATGCTGGCGATGGCCAGTGCAGACACTGCGGCCCTGAGCAATCGTGACCTGGGTGGGGGCTTGTGCATGTTTTATCCATTCCATGGAGGGACGTTGGTGGATCATAACCTGCAAGTGGTGCGATAGCGTCTAACAAACTGCGCAAGGCAGGCCCGCCACAACAGCGGGCCTGCTGCATGGGTCAGAGCTTGGGCAGTTGCCCGACACGCCCCATCATTTCCGTCACCACCTGCAGGTCCAGAAGGAACTGCTCCACCGTCTTGAACTCGTTGTCGTTATGCCCGGTGTACTTGACGTCGGGCATGGCCAGGCCGAACTGCACGCCGTTGGGCAGTTCATGCACCGAGGTGGCGCCTGCGGAGGTGCCGAATTCGTGCTTCATGCCCAGGTTCTCGCTGGCAACCGCCAGCAGCGCCTTGACCCACTCGCCCTCGGGGTTGCGGTACATCGGCTCGGCGATCGAGTAGTCGAAGGTCGGGCTGATGTGGCTCTGCTTGCTCCATGCATCCAGCTTGCCGGCGATTTCGCTCTTCAGGGTTTGCGGGCTTTTGCCCTTTGGCACCCGCAGGTTGACCGCCAGTTTCAAGGCTTTGTCATCGAGGCCAACGTAGGTCAGCGAGGTGGTCAGCGGGCCCATGAAACTGTCGGAGAAACCCACGCCCAGTTTGCCGCCCAGGTAGTCCAGGCCCCAGTTGTCGGCGGCGTAGCGAGCGGCGTCGGTGATGTGGTTGTGTTTGAGCGCAACCTTGCCATCAAGGCCGTTGATGAAGCCGAGCATCCGCGCCACCGGGTTGACCCCGGACTCAGGTTCAGAGGAGTGCGCCGAGACGCCAGTGACGGTCAGCTTTACATCCTTGCCGTCGACCTTGGCGCCGACCTCGAAATTGCCGCCATTGGCCTTGACGTACTCAGCGCCGGCTTTTTGCAGGCTGGCTGCCAGTTCGGCGGGCTTGTCGGTCACCAGGGTCGCCACCGAAGTCGAAGGGATCTGGTTGGTGGCCAGGCCACCGCTCAGGGTGGTGATTTCAGCGCCGTTGCCTTCGCCTGCGCGGCGGGCAAAGCTGGCCATGACCGTGCCGTAGCCTTTCTCGGCGATCACCACCGGGTAGCCACCGTCCAGCGCCAGGTTGTAGTTGGGCGTGGGGTTGCGTTCGAAGTAGTAGGGGATGGCGTCGCCGGTGGTCTCTTCGGTGGTGTCGACCAGCAGCTTGAAGTTGCGCGCCAGTGGCAGCTTTTCTTCCTTGATGATCTTCATCGCGTACATCGCCACGACGATGCCGTTTTTGTCGTCTTCGGTGCCGCGGCCGTACATGCGATCGCCAATCAGGGTGACCTTGAACGGGTCAAGGCGGGTGCCGTCCTTGAGTACCCAGTTCTCTGGCGTCACCGGTACTACGTCGGCGTGGGCGTGGATGCCGACCACTTCATCGCCTTTGCCTTCAAGGGAAATCTCATAGACACGGTTGTCGATGTTACGAAAGTTCAGGTTGAAAGCCTTGGCCAGACCTTTGATCTTCTCGGCGATCTTGATGAACTCGGGGTTGTCGTGCTGCTCGACGCCGTCGACCCGGAAGGTCGGGATGGCCACCAGCTCACGCAGGGTCTGGGTGGCCGCATCGCCGTACTTGACCCGCGCATAGATGCCCAGCAGGCGATGGATTTCGTTCTGTTGTTCAGCCGTCAGCTGCTGGTTGGCGAGGAAGGCGGCGATGCTCTGGTCGAGTTTGTCGGCCTTGCCGAGTTCGCTTTTCGCCAGGCTGGCGAGGAACTGGCGGAAGTCCTTGACCGAAGTGTCGCTGAAGCTCTTGAGAATGGCCGCGCTTTGCTGTGGGGTGAGGTTGGCATAGGCAGGCGTGGTGATTGACGCCAGGCCAGCCAGCATCAAGGTGGCCGCAGCCAGTTTTTTCAGGGCGAAATTCATTGCGGGGGGCATTCCTTTGCAGGCAAATAATGAGAAAGGATGGGTGCAACAAAACATTTCCAAGCTACCACCATGAGGGCCTGGTACGGGAGTGCCTGAAGTGGGATGTGTCGCACAGAAACGTAAAAGCGACGCAGAAACGAAAAAGCGTCGGGAGGGAATGGCGTGGAGTTTTCAGTCAGCCGCGCACGGCTCTGCATCGAAGCAGGCCTCCAGTGCCTCGATGTCATCCGGGCGGGGCAGGCTGATCCGGTGCGTCAACGACAGGGTCATGGCATCGGTATCGATGTGCAGGGTGTCGGTGAACAGGGGCAGCGCCAGGACTTCGCCACTGCGCAGGTGCATCAGCACGAAGGGCCGGTGCGCGGGCAGTTCGACGCAGAGTTGGCCGTTGTGGCCCAGGGCTGGAGCCGTGAGGTTGAACAGTTCGATGCGCAGCCTGGCGGGAAGAAAGTCAATTTGCTGGTCGATAGGGGCAGCGTTCCAGTAGGCAAAGTCGAAGTCGGCGGGTAGCCCGGGCCAGGGCTTTGCCTGCCAGGCTTTGTTATAGGTACCGGCCAGGGCCAGGCGTGGTGCCCAGTCCCGGCCCACCACCCCGAAGCCTGCCGGGCAGTAACCGTAGGTGGCCGACAGCTGGGCCATGTCGGCCGCACTGATGTCGCCGTCCGGGTGGTGAGTGATGTGCAGGTGGGTCACCGGCCGCTCGAGTGTTTCGATTTGCGGGGCTGCCAGGCGTTGCAGTGGCGTTTGCAGGGACCAGGCGTGTTTTTCGTGACGCTTTTCGATCCAGCCCCGGCCCAGGGGGTTGCTGTAGCAGACCTGATGGAGCAGGTAGGGCTCGGCGCTGGTGCCCGGGTAGCCGGGGTTGGCCAACACGCTGCTGCCGCCAAAGGCATACTCCCAACGCAGCGGCACGCAGGTGGCCGGCTCCGCGGCAGACAGGCGCCAGCCGCTGAACAGACCGTGTTCAAAGTAGCGCGGGCCGCTGAAACGCAGCTGTTTGTCGAGCAGTATGTCGCACGCGGTTTCGCCCTGAGGCGCACTCAAGCGGATGCCGGCGGTCCAGGACGTTGCCGGTTCGCCGCCGGGGGCGTGGGCATGGCCGTTGACGATCACATCGCAGCGCGGTTTGAACGGCGCCAGGTCGCTTTCTTCATAGACACTGCTGCGGCCTTGTTCACCGAAGTAGCGATCGGCGGCGCAGAGCAGGGCCGGTTCCTCAGCCATCACTTCGGCACTGCAGTGCCCCGGCTGGCCGGCAATCGGCAGCAGGCGATAACCAACCTTGATGGCCACCACGGGATGTTCGTTGCCCCGCGGGTCGAGTGCGCTGAAACACAGCGCGGCAAAGGGCGTCTGGTTGTGAAATTCCATCGTGGGTCCTTGAATTGATGTCGACATCCTTGCCGTTGATTGGGGTAGCGCTCTGAGCCTGAGGCTGAGGCTGCAGGGGACGCGTCAGGGGAATCTAGGTGGGTGGGGCTTGGTGCCTCAAGAGACGAGATGGAAATCAGAAGCGTCCTACATGGCTCTTTGCTTTTGTCTGTCAGATATGTCGGAGGAGATCTTGATTTTTGTTGACTAGGGGCTGTTTATTTTACGGGCATCAAGGTGTCACCAAGCCGAGCAGCAGGCCCCACGCCAGCGCTGCTATGCCACGGTGATTGCCGCCGACCTGTTGGCCGCCCGCGGTCTGGCGTGGCTGGCGGACGATCTGTATGCCGGCGTTGCCCGGATGATGCGCGAGACCAGCGCACAGGGCTGGGAGCCACAGTTGTACCTGAAGGTGGCACAGCGCTCTGGCGCCGACCCGCTGATCACTGCAGTCAAGGAGTAGCGAAAATATGGATAGGGTCTGGAGTCACCTCAAGCGTTGGCGGCTGCCGATGCTGCGCCAGTTCAACCGGTCACTGACGTTGCTGGTGCTGCTGGGCGTGCTGCTGGTGCTGGGCGCAATCTGGTGGCTGGGCCCGCAACTGGTCTGGAATGACCATCGACCGCTGGCGCCACTGCCCATGCGCGTGGCGGCCAGTGTCGTGGTGCTGGTAGCGCCGCTGCTGGCCTGGGCCTGGCGGGTACGCCGGCGATACCAGGCGTTTCAGGCCGAGCGCCAACAGCAGGCGGCGCGCCAGGCCGACCCCTGCCTGCCCCATGTACAGGCCCAGGAGCGGGCGTTGGCGCGCAGCCTTGATCACCTGCTCAACAACATGGAGCGCCGCCGCTCGCTGTACCAACTGCCCTGGTACCTGGTGCTCGGGGCGCAGAATGCCGGCAAGACCAGCCTGATTACCCGCTCCAACCAGAGCTTCGCCCTGTCTCAGGTCACCCGCGCGGGCGCCAGCGCCCAGCAGGATCCCGATCTGGCGTACCCGATCGACTGGTGGATAGGGGACGAGGCAGTGCTGTTCGACCCGCCGGGCGAACTGCTCAGCCAGCCTGAAGGGCCATTGCCCCACCAAGCCAGTGCCGAGGGCGAAGACAGCGTTCAGCAGGGGCTCCCCGTCGGTACTCACCAGCGGCTGTGGCTGCACCTGCTCGACTGGCTGGCCCGCACCCGCAGCCGTCGCGCCCTCAATGGCGTGGTGCTGGTGATTGACCTGCAAAGCTTGCTGACCCAGGCGCCGGAGCAGCGCAAGGCCCAGGCGAACCTGCTGCGCACACGCTTGTATGAACTGACCCGGCAGTTGGGCACCCGCCTGCCGGTGTACGTGACCCTGAGCAAGGTTGACCTGCTGGAAGGTTTCGAAGAGTGCTTTGCCCGGCTTTCGCCGAGCGGGCGTGAAGCATTGCTGGGCTTCACCTTCAGCCTGGCGGCAGTGGACGACTTCGATGCCTGGCAGCAAGAGCTGGCCAGCCGTTACGACAGGTTTGTCGAGCTTCTGGGGGCGCAGGTATTCGACAGTTGCGCCCAGGCCCATTCGTTGAGCGAGCGTCAGCGGCTGGTGGCGCTGGTGCGCCAGTTATCCGGCCTGCGTCCGGCACTGCTGGGTTTTTTCGCCGAGATGCTCGGCAGTGACTGCTTCACCACGCCGGCACTGGTACGGGGGGTGTACTTTTCCTCGGTGTACCAGCAGGGTACGCTGAGCAACGCCTTCGTCGACGAGGCCGGCAAATCCTATCAATTGCCGTCGCCGGCAGCCGAGGTAAAGCCTGCCGGCGGCAAGGTGGTCTATTTCGCCCAGCAGCTGTTCCAGCGCGTCATCTACCCGGAGGCGGGGCTGGCCGGCGACAACATCAAGGTCGCCCGCAGCAAGCGCCGGCTGTTGCTTGCCGGGTTTGCCGTCGCTTCATTGGGCTGCTTGCTGGCGGTGGGGCTGTGGCAGCTGTACTTCAGCGTCAACCGTGACAAGGCGGCCAGCGTCCTGGCCAAAAGCCAGGAGTTCAGTGCACGGGATATCGATGCCAAGGTCGACACCACTGGCCGTAATCTTTTGGCGCCGCTGGACCAGATTCGTGACGCGGTGTCGGTGTACGGCGACTATCGTCAGGCCTGGCCGCTGCTGTCCGACATGGGCCTGTACCAGGGCAAGAAGATTGGCCCGACGGTGGACGAAGCCTACCTCAAGCTGCTGTCCAAGCGCTTTTTGCCGGCCATCGCCAGCCGCGCCCTGGAAGCTGTCTTCGCCGCGCCTACCGGCAGTGACGAGCAACTGCAGGCGTTGCGCGTGTACCGCATGATTGAAGATCGAGGCAATCGCCAGGCGGCCATTGTCGAGCAGTGGGCAGCTCGGCAATGGCAGCGCGCCTACCCCGGTCAGGGGCAGGTGCAAGCCGACCTGATGCGCCACCTCGACTACGCGCTGAAGTACGCCGACGCCGATCTGGCGCAGCACCACGAAAAAATCGCCCAGGTGCAACAGGCCTTGCGTCAGCGGCCCATGGCCGAGCGGGTTTATCTGGCTCTCAAGCGCCAGGCGCAGGCGCGTCTGCAGCCTGCGCTGGACCTGCGCAGCGAAGTGGGCCCGGCCTTTGACATCATCTACCAGGTGCCGTCCGCCAGTGAGGGCGACAGCCTGTTACTGGCTCCGCTGCTCACGGCCAAAGGCTACAAGGCTTACTTCGAGTCGGGTAGCCGTAACCTCATCGAGCTGGCAATGATCGACCAATGGGTACTCGGCGAGCGTCAGCGCCTGGATTACTCCGAACATGATCGCGAGGTGCTCGGCCAGCGCGTTCGCGCCCTGTACCACGCCGACTATGTGGACAGCTGGCGCCGGGCACTGAACCAGGTTTCGATCGTCGATTTTCGTGACCTGGGCCACGGCGTGGCGGTGCTGGAGCAGGTGACCGGGCCTGGCGCACCGGTGCGCCGCCTGCTGGAAACCCTGCGCGACAATACGGTGATCTTTGCATCGCTGCCGGTGGCCGAAGTTGAGCCGCTAGCCGGTGCGCAAAGGGCTACGGATGGGCCGCCCCAGGCGGTGGCGATCCGCCGGGCATTTTCCGGCCTGACGGAGTTGATCACGGCCCAGGCTGACCGGCCGTCCTACTATGACGAAACCCTGCGTGCGGTCAGTGCGGTGTACGACTACGCCAAGGCTGTGCACGACAGCCCCGACCCGGGCAAGGCGGCATTGAAAGCGGTGTTGCAGCGCTTCTCGCTGGGCGCCGCCGACCCGATTGCCAACCTGCAGCGGATCGCCGCCGGCTTGCCCGAACCGCTCAACCAGCAGGCCAGAAAGCTTGCCGACCAGACCGCGCAGGTGTTGATGATCGCCGCTCTGGGCGAGCTGGAAAAGCGCTGGGACAGCGAGGTCTACAGTTTCTACCATGAGCGCCTGGCCAATCGTTACCCGTTCAGGCCTGCTGGCGAGGATGCCTCGCTGGAAGACTTCGAGAGCTTCTTCGGCCCCAAGGGGCGCTTGCAACAGTTTCAGGACCAGTACCTGAGCGTATTCCTCAAGGACAACCTCGACGCCCTGTACTCCGATGCCCTGGGTGGCTACCTGGTGCGCAGCGATGTGCTGGAGCAACTGCAGCATGCCGAACGCATCCGTGACACCTTCTTCAACAACCGCGGCCACCTGGCAGTGCAATTGAGCATCGAACCCCTGGCCTTGAGCAGCAGTCGCCTGAGCAGCCTGCTGAGCATCGATGGCCAACTGGTCCCGTACCGCCATGGCGCGCCGCAGCGCACCGGGCTGGTCTGGCCCAATGACCTGGGCAGTGCCAGTGCCAGCCAGCTGACGCTGGTGAACAGCAGCGGTAACACCGCCAGCCTCAGCTATCGTGGGCCCTGGTCGCTGTTTCGCCTGCTCAGCCGCGCCCAGCTCAACGGCCGCACCGACACCAGCGTCGATCTGACCTTTGCCGTCGCCGATGGCCTGATGCGCTACCGGGTCGAGGTACAGAAGGCCAACAACCCGGTGACCCAGCGCAGTTTCGCCGGGTTTGCCTTGCCCAGGACCTTGCTCGAGGCGCGCCGCGGCCTGGCGGTCGATGATGAGTCATAGCCGTGCGCCCCGCGCCGCGCTTGATGCAAATCAAGGCCTGTGCGCCGCTCAGGGCAGACACTGAGGCTCCGCAGCCCGCCTGGGAGCCCGCCATGCCTGATTTACACCATCGCCACCCGCAGCCCGTCAGCGTGCACGGGCAATGGCCGGGCGAGCCCGGCGGGCATGCCGATACCCGCAGGTTCCACACCGGCATCGGTTCGCTGGACGTGTTGCGCGCCTTGCGCGCGAGCCGCAAGCAGCACCGGCCATTGTCGCTAAGCGTGCAACTGGCGGCCGGGCTCGATGAGCTGGAGCAGGACGCCTACCTGCGCGGCCTGCAACGGGAGATCGCCCTGGTCGGCTGCCACCTGGGGGCCGACCAGAGCATCGAGCAGTTCCGGTTGAGCGGTGCCACTCCAGGCCTTGAGGTGTTGCAGCGGTTGATGGAGCAACTGCGCCAACGCTTCAGTTTTTTGCCACACGAACTGGGTGACTACGCTGTTGAAGTCGATTTGCACCACACCCGGTGGGCGACCATGGGGCTGTTGCGCGACCTGGGTTTCAACCAGGTCAGTATCGGTGTGCCCGATTGTGGCCAGGGCGGCGTGCTGTCGGCTGCCGACTGGCAGAACCCGGCGCCGATCCATTCACTGATCGATGCCGCGCGCACCTTTGATTTTCGCTCAGTGAGTGTCGACCTCGGCTATGGCCATGCCTGGCAGACCCCGGACAGCTTTGCCCGCAAGCTTGCCACCCTGATCGAGCTTGAGCCCGACCGCCTGCAAGTTTTCGACTACAGCCAGCCGCCGGCGCGCTACGCCCAATGTGCCCGGCAGGCACCCTGCAGCGAGCAGCACAAAGCGCTGATGCGGCGCCTGTGCTTTGCCCAGTTGCTGGCTGCAGGTTACCAACACATCGGCCTGGGCCAGTTCGTGCGCGCCGACGACGACCTGGCGATCGCCCAGGAGCGCGGGCGCCTGCGGCGCAATTGCCAGGGGTTTACCCGTCACGGCTATTGCGACCATGTCGGTCTGGGCCTGGGCGCGATCAGCCAGTTCGACGCGCTCTATGCGCAGAACGCCCTGACCCTGACGCACTACCTTCAGCCGTTGCGCAACGATCAGTTGCCTACGTGCCGCGGCTGGCGCTGCGAGGCCGATGAGCAACTGCGCCAGGGCGTCAGCGAGCGCCTGGCCTGTGACCTGGAGCTGGATATCGAGGCCATCGAGGCCCGCTACGGCGTGGATTTTCGCCAGTACTTCGCCAGTGCCTGGCGCCAGCTGGAGGCCATGCGCCGGACAGGGCTGGTGGAGGTCTCGGCGCGCCACATCAGCATATTGCCCGCCGGGCGGGTGAACGTGGATGCCATCTGCCAGCTGTTCGAACAGCAGCAATGGGTCGATCACGATGCCGGTCTTTGAGCCTGGCCAACTATTCTTTTGAGGGTCGAAAATACCCTGGATGACAAGGGTAGAAACAACCATGGCAGGGTCATTGTTACCCCGAATTCAGCCCATGGCCGAGCCCGCGCCCCGCAAACCGCGAGGGGCATGGCTCTTGCACTACCTTGCTCAAGTCCGACGGGTCACGCTGAGCTGTCGGGAACAAGGTAAGGAGAGGCTTGATGCAAGTACTTGATCGGCGTAAAGCGCTGGCCATCGCGCCGCTGTTGCGCCTGGCGTTCCGCCCGTTGTTCCTCGCGGGCTGTGCCCTGGCAGTGCTGGCGATACCGCTGTGGCTGGCGGCCCTGAACGGCACCCTGGGCAACTGGCAGCCGGCCGGCGGCTGGCTGGCCTGGCACCGGCATGAACTGGTGTTCGGTTTTGGCCTGGCGATCATTGCCGGCTTTGTGCTCACGGCGGTGCAGACCTGGACCGGCCAGCCGGGCCTGAGCGGCAAGCCGCTGGCCGGCCTGGCGTTGCTCTGGCTGGCCGGGCGGGTAGCATGGTTGGTGAATGCGCCCTGGCCGTTGCTGGCGCTGCTGGAACTGGGCTTCCCGCTGCTGGTGGCGGTGCTGATGGGGCGCACCCTGTGGCAGGTGCGGCAAAAACGCAATTACCCGATCGTGATGGTGTTGCTGCTGTTGACGGCGGTCGATGGCCTGTCGGTGTATGGCCTGGTGCAAGAGCACGACGGTTGGCAGCGCCAGGGCGTGCTCGGCGGCATCTGGCTGGTCGGGGCGATGATGGGCCTGATTGGCGGGCGGGTGATTCCGTTCTTCACCCAGCGCGGCTTGGGCCGCACCGCGGCGGTAGTGCCCTGGCCGTGGCTCGACGGGCTGCTGCTGGCGGGTTCGGCACTGGTGGCGCTGTTGTATGCGGCGGGGCCGGCGCTGACCACCAATACCGGGATCGGCGCGCTGTTTGCTGCCCTGGCGTGCGGCCACGGGCTACGCCTGTGGCGCTGGTATGACCACGGGCTGTGGCGGGTGCCGCTGCTGTGGTCGCTGCACCTGGCCTATGCCTGGTTGGTGCTGGCCTGCCTGGGCATGGCCCTGTGGCATTTCGGCGTGGCGCTGAATCCGAGCCTGGCGGTGCATTGCCTGACCATCGGCGCCATGGCTGGGTTGATCCTGGCGATGATCGCCCGGGTCAGCCTTGGCCATACCGGGCGGGCGTTGCAGCCGCCGGCGGGGATGACCCTGGCGTTCATCCTGCTCAATCTGGCCGGGGTCAGCCGGGTGTTGCTGGTACTGTGGCTGCCGCTGGGCGGTTTGTGGCTGGCGGGCGTGTGCTGGGTGCTGGCGTTTGCCTTGTATGCCTGGCGCTATGCGCCGATGCTGTTGCGCGCCCGGGTCGACGGGCACCCTGGTTAAGCGCCTGGAGGCGAAGGATGCTGTATCCGTATTTGTTGGTGGTTCATCTACTGGCAGCCATCGCCTTTATCGGCACGCTGTTTTTTGAACTGCTCATCTGGCAGGCGGCGCGCCGCCACGTGCCGGCTGCGGCGCTGGCCGGGGTAGACCAGGCGCTATCGGTGCGTTCACGCAAGGTGCTGCATGGTGTGGTGCTGTTGTTGTACGGCGCGGGGCTTGGCCTGGCCTGGCATCACCGCGCGGCGCTGAGCCAGCCGCTGGCCAGCAGCTTTGCAAGTCTGCTGAGCCTGAAGATCGTCCTGGCCCTGAGCATCATTGGCCATTACCTGTTGCTGGCGTACTGGCTCAAGCGCGGACGCTTGAGCGAGGGGCGTGCGCGTTGGATTCGCTGCAGCATTCTTGGCCATATGTTGGTGATCGTGGTACTGGCCAAGGCGATGTTCTATTGGCATTAGTCTGCGCCGTACTCAGGCGGGCCCTTGCCTGGATTACAACTGCTGCGCGCTCGATCGCGGGTCAAGCCCGCTCCCACAGGTTTGGCGTACACAGACCCATTTGTAGGAGCGGGCTTGCCCCGCGATGAGGCCAGTGCGTTAAGCCAGGGCTTTGACGAACAGCACATCGTTCTCCAGATGAATATGCTGCAGCAAATCCTCGCGAAATTCCGCCAGCCCACGGTACAGGGTACGCCATGTGTTGCAGGCACCTTCCGGCGCGCTGATGTCGTCGGTCAGCAAGCTCAAACGCTCCAGCGCCTCACCATGCTGGTCGTGCTCCATGCGCATCACCTGGATCGGCGCACCCGCCTGGCGACCCATGCCCCGTTGCAACATCGGGAACAGCACCTGTTCCTCCTTGAGCATGTGCCCTTCAAGTTCCTGTTGCATGTCCTGCAGGTGGTCGGCCAGGCCGTTGGGGCACTGGGCGTGGCCGCCATGGACCTGCTCGACGCGTCGGGCCAGGCGGATCAGTTCCGGCAGTTGCTCACGGTGACGATCGTGGTAGCGGGTGAGGATATGGGCGATCAGTTCGGTCGGGTTCATCAGGGGGCCTGCTCTGCTGGCAAAGTGTCCCAGGGTGATTGCATCGCCCATGCCAGCTTTACTTGCCCGAAATCAAGGTCTGGCGCCGGGCTTGTGGTGAAATCTACCCGCCTGCCTGCGGGTAGCGATAACCATAGAGGGTAATAACTACCATGCTGCGTGAAAGCCTGGCCGCCGACCTGATCGTCGAACTGCCCAATGCCGTGCGCTTGCAGCGCCTGGTACAAACCCTGCGCGAGTACTTCAACTGCGGCGCGGTCGGGCTGTTGCGCCTGGAGGGCGACAGCCTGCGCCCGCAGGCCAGCGTCGGGCTGGTCCACGAAGCCCTCGGCCGGCGCTTCGTGATCGCCCGGCATCCGCGCTTGGCAGCGATCATGGCTTCGCGCGAGCCAACCTGGTTCGAACCCGACAGCCGCCTGCCGGACCCTTACGATGGCCTGCTCGACAGCGCGCTGCATGAGCCCTTGGCTGTGCACGACTGCATGGGCGTCAGCCTTTACGTAGAAGGCCAACTGTGGGGTGCGATCACTCTCGATGCGTTGCAGCCGGGGACCTTCGACAGCGCTGCCCGCGATGAACTCAAACGCTGCACCTTGCAGATCGAAGCGGCCCTGCGGGTCACCCGCCTGGAGCAGGAAAACCGCAGCCTGCGCCTGTCGCGCAGCGAACCCCAGGACCTGCGTGCGCCGCTGGAAGCGAGCGAGATTCTTGGCCACAGCCCGGTGCTGCAGCAGTTGCTCAACGAGATCGAACTGCTCGCCGACGCCGAACTGCCGGTGTTGCTGCTGGGCGAGACCGGGGTCGGCAAGGAGCTGTTCGCCCGCCGCTTGCATGGTTTATCGCGGCGCCGCCACAAGCCGCTGATCCAGGTCAACTGCGCGGCCTTGCCCGAATCCCTGGCCGAAAGCGAGCTGTTCGGCCATGTCAAAGGTGCGTTTTCAGGCGCCAGCAGCGACCGCGCCGGGCGCTTCGATGCGGCCAACGGTGGCACGCTGTTTCTTGATGAAGTCGGCGAACTGCCGCTGAGCGTGCAGGCCAAGCTGCTGCGCACGTTGCAGAACGGCGAGATCCAGCGCCTGGGCGCCGACAAGCCGCTGCACGTGGATGTGCGCATCATCGCCGCGACCAACCGGCACTTGCCCGACAGCATCCGCGACGGTCTGTTTCGCGCCGACCTCTACCATCGCCTGTCGGTGTATCCGCTGCCGATCCCGCCGCTGCGCGAGCGCGGCGACGATGTGTTGATGATTGCCGGGCAGTTCCTTGAGCTCAACCGCACCCGCCTGGGCCTGCGCGGCTTGCGCCTGTCGCCGGCGGCCGAGCGGGCGCTGCTGGCTTACCACTGGCCGGGCAATGTGCGCGAGCTTGAGCATGTAATCAGCCGCGCCGCGCTCAAGCAGCTGAGCCGCGAGGGCAGCCGCAACCTGATCATTACCCTGGAGCCGCAGGTGCTCGACCTCGACAGTGCGCCGGCAGCCGCGCCAGTGGCAGAGCAGGGGGCACCACCGGCGCTGGCGTTCAGTTCCCTGAGCGAAGCCGTCGACGCCTGCCAGCGCCAGGCCATTGCCCAGGCCCTGCGCCTGAGCGGCGACAACTGGGCCAGCGCCGCGCGGCTGCTGGCGCTCGACCCGAGCAACCTGCACAAACTGGCCAGGCGTTTGCGCCTCAAGTAACGCCGCTGGCGTTGATGGCGGTCAAGGTGCGGGCGGGGCGCTGCTTACAGACTGCGCACAACTAAACAGGAGCTCACCGCCATGCCGTTGTCCCTTGCCCAGATGCGTCGCAACTACACCCTCGGTGGCTTGCAGGAAGCCGAAGCGCCGCTGGAGCCTCTGAGCCTCTTTGCCCAGTGGCTGCAACAGGCCCGCGAAACCGAGCGCGAGCCGGTGGAGGCCAACAGTATGCACCTGGCCACGGTTGACGCCACTGGCCGCCCGCATTGCCGGGTATTGCTGCTCAAGGGCGTTGACGAGCAGGGCTTTACCTTCTTCGGCAACTACCAGAGTGCCAAGGGCCAGGAATTGGCAGCCAATCCCTATGCGGCGATGACTTTCTTCTGGCCGGGGCTGGAGCGCCAGGTTCGCATTGAAGGGCCGGTGGCGCGGCTTGACCCGCAGCTGTCCGATGCCTACTTCGATTCACGCCCCGAAGCCAGCCGCCTGGGCGCCTGGGCGTCGCCGCAAAGCCGGCCGCTGGCCGACCGCGACGCGCTGCAGGCAATGCTCGCGCAGACCATTCGCCGCTTCGTCGAACAACCCCTGCGCCGCCCCGAGCACTGGGGCGGCTACTGCCTGAGGCCTGAACGCATGGAGTTCTGGCAAGGCCGTGCCGACCGCTTGCACGACCGCCTCGACTACCGCCATCAGGGCGGGCAATGGACGCGCCAGCGCCTGGCGCCCTGAACCCGAAGAGATACCTCCAAGGAGGAATAGGTTCGCCCAGGCTTTAGGTTCAGGCTTGGGCCCATCCCTATCTCACCGGAGCCCAGGCCATGGCCCATCTGGCGCAACGCACGTTTGAACCCCTGAACATCGCTGTGCTGACCATCAGCGACACGCGCAACTTTGATACCGACAGCTCGGGGCAGACCCTTGTCGACCTGCTGCAGGCGGCCGGGCATGTGCTGCTTGAGCGCGACCTGGTCAAGGACGATATCTACCAGATCCGCGCCACGCTCTCGCGCTGGATCGCCGACCCCAAGGTGCAGGTGGTACTGACTACCGGCGGCACCGGCTTTACCGCCCGCGACAACACCCCGCAGGCGGTGCTGCCGTTGCTGGACAAACACGTCGAGGGCTTTGGCGAGTTGTTCCGCCAGGTGTCGCTGGCCGAAATCGGCATGTCCAGCCTGCAGTCGCGCGCGCTGGCCGGCATGAGCAATGGCGTGCTGGTGTGCTGCGTGCCGGGCTCGCCCGGCGCCTGTCGCACGGCCTGGACGCAGATTCTCGACAGCCAGCTCGACAGCCGCACCGGTCCGTGCAATTTCGCCCCGCATCTCAAGGCTAAATCCGAGCAGGCCATCGACGCCTGTGGGACGCGGCCATGAGCGGGCGTGTGTGCGACAGCGGCAAGCTGATCCCGGTCGACCAGGCCATCCGCCATTTGCTTGAACAGGCGCCGCCACCACCGGCGGCGCAGATGGTTTTGCTGGAGCAGGCCCTGGGCCGGGTGCTGGCGGCCGATATCCACGCCCCGCGCAGCCTGCCGGGCTGGGATAACAGCGCCATGGACGGTTTTGCCTTCAGGGCCGCCGACCTGCCTGCGGCGGGCGGTTGCCTGACCCTGGCCGGGCGCATCGCTGCCGGCCAGCAGGCCAGTACTGCATTGCAGCCAGGCCAGGCGGTGCGCATCTTTACCGGCGCACCCTTGCCGCCAGGCGCCGACACGGTGGCCCCGCAAGAGCTGTGCCGGGTTGACGGCGAGCAGGTCTGGCTGCCGGCCGCAAGCCTTGGCGCGCATGTGCGCAAGGCCGGCGAAGAGGTGCGCGAAGGTCATCTGCTGCTGCAGGCCGGCAAGCGCCTGCGCGCCCAGGAGCTGGGCCTGCTGGCCGCCTCGGGGCTGGCCTGGGTCGAGGTCCATCGGCCCTTGCGCGTCGCTTTGCTGAGCAGCGGCGACGAGCTGCGTGAACCCGGCCAGCCGCTGGCCCCGGGGCAGATCTACAACAGCAACCGCTATTGCCTGACGGCCCTGTTGCAAGGCTGGGGTGTCGAGGTGCATGACTACGGGGTGATGGCCGATGAGCTGGCGGCCAGCAAGCACGCGCTGAACCTGGCGGCGGCCGAGTGCGACCTGCTGCTGACTTCTGGCGGCGTGTCAGTGGGCGAGGAAGATCACCTCAAGCAAGCCATCCAGGCGCTGGGCCGTGTCGATTTCTGGCGCCTGGCGATCCAGCCGGGCAAGCCCCTGGCCTTTGGCGAGGTGGCGGGGCGGCCGTGGATCGGCATGCCGGGCAACTCGGCCGCGGCGCTGATCACCGCGCTGGTGGTGGTAAGGCCCTTGCTGCTGCGCGCCCAGGGCGTGCGTGACGTGCTGCCACGGCCCGTGGCGCTGCCGGCGGGCTTTGACTGGCTGCAGCGTAACAAGCGCCGCCAGTACCTGCGGGCGCGCTTGCTGCCCGAGGCCAACGGCCAGTCCAGCGTGCAACTGCACCCGCAGCAAAGTTCGGCGATGCTCAGCGCCGCCTGCTGGGCCGACGGCCTGGCGCTGGTGGAGTGCGAGCAACAGGTGCACAAACACGACAGCGTACAGTTTTTGTCATTTGCCGAGCTGATGCAGTGAGTGGCCTTGATTGCCGTCAAGGTTCTGCTGGAGGCGCTGGCTAGACTGGCAGCGCTTTTTCCAGTGCTCCGGGCTTGTGTCAACCGCGCAGGCCAGGGGAGATAGGTTTCTTTGATGAGGAAAACCCATGCAACTGGTCTGCCCGGCAGGCAACCTGCCTGCGCTCAAAGCCGCGGTGCGCCAAGGCGCCGATGCGGTGTATGTCGGCTTTCGCGATGACACCAACGCCCGCCATTTCGCCGGCCTGAACATGGACGACAAGCAGTTTGACGCCGCCGTCGGCCATATCCGCCAGCACAATCGCAAGCTCTATGTCGCAGTCAACACCTACCCGCAGCCGCTGGGTTGGGAGCGCTGGCAGCGGGCGGTAGACCGCGCCGCCGACCATGGCGTCGATGCGCTGATTGCCGCCGACCCGGGGGTGCTCGGCTACGCAGCCGAGCGCCACCCGCAACTGAACCTGCACCTCTCGGTCCAGGGCTCGGCCACCAACGCCAGTGCCCTGGCATTCTACGCCCGGCACTACAACATCCGCCGCGCCGTACTGCCGCGGGTGCTGTCGCTGGCCCAGGTGCGTCAGGTCGCTGCCAGCACCACGGTACCGATCGAGGTGTTCGCCTTCGGCAGCCTGTGCATCATGGCCGAAGGGCGCTGCCACCTGTCCTCGTACATCACCGGCGAGTCGCCGAACCTGTGCGGCGTGTGTTCGCCGGCCAAGGCGGTGCGCTGGAGCGAAGATGCCGATGGCCTCAGCGCGCGCCTGAGCGAGGTGCTGATCGACCGCTATCAAGCTGACGAACCCGCCGGCTACCCGACCTTGTGCAAGGGCCGCTTTATGGTCGGCGGCAAGCGCTTCCACGCCCTGGAAGAGCCCACCAGCCTCGACACCCTCGACCTGCTGCCAGAGCTCGCCGCCATGGGCGTCGAGGCGGTCAAGATCGAAGGCCGTCAGCGCAGCCCGGCGTATGTCGAGCAGGTCACCCAGGTCTGGCGCGCCGCGCTCGACGCCCACCGCCTGGCGCCGCAACGCTTCACGGTCAAGGCGCAGTGGCGCCAGGTGCTGGCCGGTTTGTCCGAAGGCAGCCAGACCACCCTGGGTGCTTACCATCGATCATGGCAATGAGGGACTGCACATGAAGCTCAGCCTGGGACCCGTGTTGTACTACTGGGACAAGGAACAATTGGGGCGTTTCTACAGCGAAATGTCGGCTTTGCCCCTGGATGTGATTTACCTGGGGGAAACCGTCTGCTCGAAGCGCCGGGCGATGAACCTCGACCACTGGCTGGGCCTGGGCCGCGAGCTACAGGCCTGCAGCCCGGCGCAGATCGTGCTGTCGAGCCTGACCCTGATCGAAGCTGCGTCCGAGCTCTCCAGCCTGCGCCGCCTGTGCGATAACGGCGAGTTGCTGGTGGAGGCCAACGACATGGGCGCGGTGCAGTACCTGGCCGAGCGCAAGCTGCCGTTCGTGGCCGGGCCGGCGCTGAACCTTTACAACGGCCACGCCCTGGCCAGGCTGCTCGAGTGCGGGATGATCCGCTGGGTGCCGCCGGTGGAGTGCTCGGCGGCGCTGATTCGCGCGGTGCTCGACCAGGCCGTTGAACTGGGCCGTGAACTGCCCGAGGTCGAGGTCTTTGCCTATGGCCACCTGCCGCTGGCTTACTCGGCGCGCTGCTTTACCGCGCGGGCGGAAAACCGGCCCAAGGATGACTGCCAGTTCTGTTGCATCAACTACCCCGATGGCCTGGCCCTGAGCAGCCAGGAAGGCCAGGCGCTGTTCACCCTCAACGGCATCCAGACCATGTCCGCCGAAGTCACCAACCTGCTGGCCGACTATGCCGGGTTGCAAGCCTGCGGCGCCGACCTGCTGCGCCTGAGCCCGCGCGCCCAGGGCATGGCCGAGGTGATCGAGGCCTTTGCCCGGGTGCGCCAGGGCGAGGCGCCGCCGCTCTGTGTCGACGGCTGCAACGGCTACTGGCATGGCCAGGCGGGCATGTTGCGGGTCGAGGAGGTGGGCCTGTGCTGAACCGTACGCAATGGCTGCTCAAAGGCGCCGACAAGGTCCTGCCGTTGGTGCGCAAGGTGCCCTTTGTGATCCAGCGCGCGGCCTTGCAGCAGGCGCTCAACCGCTGCCTGGCCGAGCCCTTGCGCGACGGCGAGTTCGACCTGTTGCGCGGGCGCTGGCTGTGCCTGCGCATCCCTGACCTGGACCTGACCTGGTACCTGACGCGCAACCGCGAGGGCCTGCAGATCGCCGAGCGGGCCAGGGCCGATGTGACCATTCGTGGCAATTGGCGCGAGTTCCTGTTGCTGGCCAGCCGGCAGGAAGACCCGGACACCCTGTTCTTTCGCCGCCGCCTGGTGATCGAGGGCGACACCGAGCTGGGCCTGACCCTGAAAAACCTGATCGACAGCCTCGACCCCGAGGTGCTGCCGGTGTGGTTGTGGCGCAACCTGGAACGCGCCGGCAAGGGCCTGGCGGCAAGCTCTGGGCAGCGCCGGCGCGCGGGCTAGCCCGTGTAGCCGGCCAGATCATCGGTGTTGAGGATCTGGATGCTGCGCCGCTCCATGGCGATCAGGCCGCGTTCCACCAGGCGGTGCAGGGTGCGCGAAAAGGTCTCCGGCTGGATCCCCAGCTTGGAGGCCACCAGGCGCTTGGACACCTGCAACTCGAGCCGGCCGCTGTCCGGGTCGCACTCCTGCAGCAAAAAGTTGATCACCCGCCGGCTGGCGCTGGCCGAGGTCAGGGTGTCGATGTCCTTGAGGCGCTGGTGCAGGTGGATGCTCATGTTCGCCAGGATCGCCAGGCAGACCTGCGGCTGGTCTTCCAGGGCATTGCGGTAGTGGCCGCCGTCGATGCTGATCAGCAGGCAATCCTTGAGCGCCGTGGCCGTCACCGGGTAGCTGCGCGCCTGGCTGAACAGCAGCGCCTCGGCAAAGGTCTGGCCCGGCTGGATGATCTCCACCAGGTGTTCCTGGCCCTCGGCGCTGAGCCGGTACAGCTTGATCTGGCCGCTGACCAGCAAGAAGAAGCGCTTGGCCGGGTCGCCCTGGTGCATGAGCGTGTCATGACAGCCCAGGCGCCGGAGCATGGCCAGGCTGCAGACGGCTTCGAAGACTTTCTCCGGCAGTTGGCTGAACAGGTGGTGGCGACGTAAAAGCAGAACGCTAGAAGGGTGGGTCAGCATGGCGTACCTCCGCTGGCGCCTATGGTAGAACCCGTGGCGCCGGCGGCCTATGCCTCTGCCGGTCTACCTCCAAAGGGGCAGTCGCCGGCTCAGGCACTGTGGCGCAGATGCTCAAGGGCCCACACCGCCGCCTCCACCCGCGAGCGCAGGCCGAGCTTGTGCAGCAGGTTCTTCACATGCACCTTGACCGTGCCTTCGGTGATCCCCAGCTTGTGGCCGATGACCTTGTTGCTGTAGCCGCTGGCGATGGTTTTCAGCACCTGGCGTTCGCGTTCGGTGAGCTCGACGTCGGCCTGGCGCGGCGGTGAGCGCAGGGCCTGGGCCATGACCCGGGTCAGCCCCGGGCTGATCACCAGGGCGCCGTTCATGGCATCGCGAATGTACTGGATCAACAGCTCGGGCTCCATGTCCTTGAGCAGGTAGCCGTCGGCGTCCAGGCGCAGGGCAGCGCGGATATCGTCTTCGGCATCGGACACGGTAAACAGCAGCACCTTGCCGGCAAAGCCCTGGCTGCGCAGATGGCGCAGGGTTTCGATGCCGTTCATCTGCGGCATGTTGTTGTCCAGCAGCAGCAGGTCAGGTTGCAGCGGCGCGATCAGGGCCAGGGCTTGTTCGCCGTGGCTGGCCTCGCCGACGATCTCGAAGTCGTCTTCCAGTTCAAGCATCTGGCGAATGCCATGGCGCATCATCGGGTGGTCGTCGACCAGCAGTATCCGGTAGCGCGGGGAGGGGTTCATACAGGGTTACCTTCGTTCAAGTGCCCGAGAAATTCCGGGCGAAATTCCATCTGTACCCGGGTGCCTTGCGGCGTCCGGCCAACAATCTGCAACTGGCCGCGCAGGCTGCGCGCCCGCTCGTCCATGATGTTCAGGCCGTGGTGTTCGCGCAGGTCGTGGGTGGCGCTGAAACCACGGCCATCGTCCTCGATCGACAGGCAGACCTGCTCGCCGTGCTGGCGCAATTGCAGCCAGGCGTTCTGCGCATGGGCATGGCGCAGGCAGTTGGACAGCGCCTCGCGGGTGATCTGCAGAATGTGGATCTGTTCGCTGGCCGAAAGCTCGAAGGCCAGGCTGTCGACGTGCAGGTGCACCTGGAACTCGCCCCGGCGGGAGAACTCCTCGGCGGTGTCCTTGAGTTCCTGCACCAGGCCTGCGTCATGGATCTGCAGGCGAAAGGTGGTGAGCAGTTCGCGCAACTGCCGGTAGGCGTTGTTCAGGCCTTCGCGCAGCTCGGCGGTGACGTTCTCAAGGGTTGCCACCGGCTCGCCACGGCGCATCAGGGTTTGCATGCGGCTGACCTGCAGCTTCATGTACGACAGCGCCTGGGCCAGCGAATCGTGCAGCTCGCGGGCGATGATCGCGCGTTCTTCGAGCAGCACCAGGCGATGGTCCTGTTCGCGCTGGCGCTTGAGCGACAGCGAGGTGCCGATCAGGTTGGCCAGGGCCTGGATCAGCTCGGTTTCCCAGGCTTGCGGCTCGTGGCCGTCGATAAAGTGCGCCTTCAATTCACCGAGGGTGCTGCCCTGGTTGCTGATGCTGAAGGTATGGCGCAGGGTGCGCTGGTGGCGCTGGCAACTGGCGCAGTCGCTGCTGGCGCAGATCTTGCGGCTGGCGGCGCCATGCAGGGCCAGCAGTTGCTGGGCCGGGGCCTGCAACTGGCCTTGCAGGCACAGCGACAGGCGCAGGCCCGGCAAGCGCTGCTGAAAGCGCCGGATCAGCTCATCCAGGCCCTCGGCGTTGGCCAGCCGCGTGGCCAGGCTGCGGCTGCTCTGGTACAGCAGTTCAAGGGCGGCATTGGCCTGCTGCAGGTTGAGGGTTTTTTGCTGCACCTGGCTTTGCAGCGTGCGGTGCGAGTGTTCGATGGTTTCGGCCATGGCGTTGAAGCGGGTGGCCAATTCGCCGAGTTCGTCTGCCGACTGATGATTGACCCGCGCCTGGAACTCGCCACGGCGAAAGCGCTGGGTGGCGTCGACCAATTCCTTGAGCGGCGTGATGACGTTGTACTGCAGCTCGTACAGGCCGAACAGCAGGACGATCATGGTGGTGAACAGCGCCGCGCCCTGGATCACTTGCTGCCAGCCCTGCTTATGCTCGCTCTGGCGCTGCAGCAGGCTGACAAACTGGTTGAGCTGGTTGACGAAGGGCAGGGTGCTGGCCTGAAACGTGGCGGCGTCGCCGCGCTGCAAGGCTGGCAACAGGGTGTGCTGCCAGTAGTGCTGCAAGCGCTGGTAGCTGGCCTGCAGTTCAAGGTTCTTGCCGTCTTCGAGCACCGCTTGCAGGGCCGGGCTGTTGAGCCGTTGCTGCAGGCTGTCGCGGATGCGCTCAAGCTCGGCAGGCTCGGCACCGGCGGCGAGCTTCCAGCTCAGGTGGTAGGTCTCCATGCGCACCGAGCCTGCGGTATTGATCGCCGCCGCATCGCCCTGGCTGAACCAGGCGATCAGGCCGGCGCTGAGCGAGCTGGCCAGGGCCAGCACGGCAATCAGGATCACCGCCAGGCCGGCGCGCGCGGGCAACGAGCTGCGCAGCCAGCCGATCATGGACGGCGGCCGGGGGCGATGAGTGTAAAGCGGTACATGGAGCACTCCAGGGTGTTGCAGCTGATCGTTTCGCAGCCTTCCCTGGCGCTCTACCTCTAAAGAGTTTGCAACTGTCAGATTTCTCGCGATGGCGCTGAGAAACTTGACAAGGCCCTGATAAACAAAGGGTTTAGAGGTTTTTCGGCGCTACCTCGTTGGAGGTAGGCAGTACAAGCATAGGCCCAGGGGCGCCAGGGCTTCTTTGATCGGGGTCAAGTTTTATCGGGGTTTGCCTCTCTAGTCTGCCGGCCATGGCTACCTGACTGGAGACCCGAGATGACTCAACCGCGAATACGCCAAGGCCTGGTATTGGGCATGAGTACGCTGGCCTTCACCGTCTGCTTCATGGTCTGGATGATGTTTGCCGTGCTCGGCGTGCCGATCAAGGACCTGCTTCAGCTCAACGAAACCCAGTTCGGCCTGCTGGCCGCCACCCCGGTACTGACCGGCTCGCTGGTGCGCCTGCCGCTGGGCATGCTCACCGACCGCTTTGGCGGGCGCAGCGTGTTCTTCCTGTTGATGCTCGCCTGCGTGCTGCCGCTGTACCTGATCAGCCACGCTACGGCGTACTGGCAGTTCCTGGTCCTGGGTTTGTTCGTCGGCCTGGCCGGTGGCTCGTTCTCGGTGGGCATCGCCTATGTTGCCAAGTGGTTCGAGCAAGACAACCAGGGCCTGGCCATGGGCATCTTCGGCGCCGGCAACGCAGGCGCCGCGGTCACCAAGTTCCTCGCCCCGGCGCTGATTGCCGCCGGCAGCTGGCAGCTGGTGCCGAAGGTGTTCAGCGCCATCCTGTTCATTACCGCGCTGCTGTTCTGGTTGCTCAGTGCCGACAACAAGGCCCATCGCAGCGCCAGCGGTGCGAGCCTTGGCGAGCAGCTCAAGGCCCTGGCCGAGCCTGCGGTGTGGCGCTACTGCCAGTACTACTCGATCGTCTTCGGCGGCTACGTGGCCCTGGCGCTGTGGATGACCAAGTACTACGTCCAGGAATACGGCTTCAGCCTGCAAAGCGCGGCGCTGCTGGCCGCCTGCTTCTCACTGCCGGGTGGCGTGCTGCGCGCCGTCGGCGGCTGGATGTCGGACCGTTGGGGCGCACAGAGCGTGACCTGGTGGGTGCTGTGGGTCAGCTGGATCTGCCTGTTCCTGCTCTCGTACCCGCAAACCCAGCTGCAGGTGCAGACCATCAACGGCCCGCTGGACTTTCACATCGGCCTGAACCCTGCGCTGTTCACCGTGCTGCTGTTCGTCATGGGCATCGCCTTCGCCTTCGGCAAGGCCTCGGTGTTCAAGTACATCGCCAACGACTACCCGCAGAACATGGGCGCGGTGTCCGGCATTGTCGGCCTGGCCGGCGGCCTGGGCGGCTTCATTCTGCCGATCCTGTTCGGCGCGCTGGTCGACCTCACCGGCGTGCGCTCCTCCTGCTTCATGTTGATGTACGGCGTGGTCTGGGTCTCGCTCATCTGGATGTACCTCAGCGAAATCCGCAAGCGCCCGCTGCTGGGCAGACAGCCCGCAGCCGTAATGCCCCCGTTTTCCAGCATTGCCCAAGGAGAAGACCATGTCGGTTCTTAAACAGCCTGACCAAGGCCCGGTGATTCACGACTGGCGCCCGGAAGACCCCGCGTTCTGGGGGCAAAGCGGCAAGCAGACCGCCACCCGCAACCTGTGGATCTCGATCCCCGCACTGCTGCTGGCCTTTGCCGTGTGGATGGTGTGGAGCACGGTGATCGTGCGCCTGAATGCCATCGGCTTCAGCTTCAGCACCGACCAGTTGTTCTGGCTGGCCGCCTTGCCCGGGCTCTCGGGGGCGACCTTGCGGGTGTTCTACTCGTTCATGGTGCCGATCTTCGGCGGCCGGCGCTGGACTGCCCTGAGCACCGCCTCGCTGCTGGCACCGTCGCTGTGGATGGGCTTTGCCGTGCAAGACCCGAACACCCCCTACAGCGTGTTCGTGATCATCGCGCTGCTGTGCGGCTTTGGCGGCGGCAACTTCGCTTCGAGCATGTCCAATATCAGCTTTTTCTACCCCAAGTCGCAGCAGGGCACCGCCCTGGGCCTGAACGCCGGGCTGGGTAACCTCGGCGTTTCGGTGATGCAGTTCTGTGTGCCGCTGGTGATCACCTTCGGCCTGTTCGGCGCCCTCGGTGGCCAGCCGCAGGCACTCGCCGACGGCGGTCAGCTGTGGCTGCAGAACGCCGGTTTCATCTGGGTGCCGTTCATTGTCCTGGTCACGGTGCTGGCCTGGTTCGGCATGAACGACCTGTCCAGCGCCAAGGCCTCGTTCAGCGAGCAGGCGGTGATCTTCAAGCGCAAGCACAACTGGCTGATGTGCTGGTTGTACCTGGCCACCTTCGGCTCGTTCATCGGTTTTTCCGCAGCCTTTCCGCTGCTGATCAAGACCGCCTTCCCGCAGGTCAATGCCCTGACCTTCGCCTTCCTCGGCCCGCTGGTCGGCGCCCTGGTACGCCCGCTCGGTGGCTGGCTGGCCGACAAGCTCGGCGGCGCGCGGGTCACCCTGTGGAACTTCGTGCTGATGATCGTCATGGTCTTCGGCGTGCTGGCGTTCATCCCCGCCCAGGGCGAGAGCAGCAACTTCTACGGCTTTCTCGGCATGTTCATGCTGCTGTTCATCACCACCGGCATCGGCAACGGTTCGACCTTCCGCATGATCCCGGTGATCTTTCGCACCCTGCACGAACAGGCCGCCAGCGGCAAAGGCGCCGCCGCCCGCGAACAGGCGCTGAAGAACGCCGGCAAGGAATCGGCCGCAGTGCTGGGCTTCAGCTCGGCGATGGGCGCCTTCGGCGCGTTCTTCATCCCCAAGACCTTCGGTACTTCCATGGCCCTGACCGGTGGCCCGCAGATGGCCTTCTACCTGTTCGTCGGCTTTTACCTGAGCTGCATCGTCGTGACCTGGTGGTGGTACGCACGCAAAGGCGCTGCGACCCCCTGCTGACAGAACCCCGAATTCACACCTTGCCCGGGCGGGGCGCAGAACCCCGCAGCCGCAAGCCTGAGAGGAAAGCACCATGAGTCATTTACTGGATCAACTGCGGTTCTTCAATCGCAAGCAGGGCGAGTTCGCCGACGGTCATGGCGAAACCCGCAAAGAGTCGCGCGACTGGGAGAACGTCTACCGTTCGCGCTGGCAGTACGACAAGATCGTGCGCTCCACCCACGGGGTCAACTGCACCGGCTCCTGCTCGTGGAAGATCTACGTGAAGAACGGCCTGATCACCTGGGAAACCCAGCAGACCGACTACCCGCGTACCCGCAACGACCTGCCCAACCACGAGCCGCGCGGCTGCCCGCGGGGTGCCAGCTACAGCTGGTACATCTACAGTGCCAACCGCCTGAAGTACCCGAAGATCCGCAAGCCGCTGCTCAAATTGTGGCGTGAGGCGCGCCAGAACCTGGCGCCGGTCGAAGCCTGGGCCAGCATCGTCGAGAACCAGGCCAAGGCCGACAGCTACAAGAGCAAGCGCGGCATGGGCGGCTTCATTCGCTCCAGCTGGGATGAAGTCACCGAGATCATCGCCGCCGCCAACGTCTACACCATCAAGCAATACGGCCCCGACCGGGTGGTGGGCTTCTCGCCGATCCCGGCGATGTCGATGGTCAGCTACGCCGCCGGTGCCCGCTACCTGTCGCTGCTGGGCGGCACCTGCCTGAGCTTCTACGACTGGTACTGCGACCTGCCGCCGGCCTCGCCGATGGTCTGGGGCGAGCAGACCGACGTGCCGGAATCGGCCGACTGGTACAACTCCAACTACATCATCGCCTGGGGCTCCAACGTTCCGCAGACCCGCACCCCGGATGCGCACTTTTTCACCGAGGTGCGCTACAAAGGCACCAAAACCGTGGCCATCACCCCCGACTATTCGGAAGTGGCCAAGCTCACCGACCTGTGGCTCAACCCCAAGCAGGGTACCGACGCCGCCCTGGCCCAGGCCTTCAACCATGTGATCTTCAAGGAATTTCACCTCGACCGGCCCAGCGCCTACTTTACCGAGTACGCCAAGCGCTACACCGACCTGCCGGTGCTGGTGCTGCTCAAGCCGATGCTCGGCACCGCGCCGGGCAACGGCTATCAGCCGGACCGCTTCCTGCGCGCTTCGGATCTGGCAAACAACCTTGGCCAGGACAACAACCCCGAGTGGAAAACCATTGCCCTGGATGCCGACGGCGAGCTGGTCTCGCCCCAGGGTTCGATTGGCTACCGCTGGGGCGAGCAGGGCAAGTGGAACATCCTTGCCCGTGAAGGCGGCGAAGGCCGCGAGATCGACCTGACCCTGAGCCTGATCGGTGGCGACGTCGCCGAAGTGGCCTTCCCGTACTTTGCCGGCGAGAGCCACGAGCACTTCCAGCATGTCGCCGGCGACGCCGTGCAGTACCGCCGCGTGCCGGTGCGCAGCTTGACCCTGGCCGACGGTAGCCAGGTCAAGGTGGCCACGGTGTTCGACCTGTCGGCGGCCAACCTTGCCATCGACCGTGGCCTGGGCGGCGCCAATGTGGCCCGCGACTACGACGACGCCAGCGTGCCCGGCACCCCGGCCTGGCAGGAGCAGATCACCGGCGTCAGCCGCGAGAAAGCCATCCAGATCGCCCGCGAGTTTGCCGACAACGCCGACAAGACCCGTGGCCGCTCGATGATTATCGTCGGCGCGGCGATGAACCACTGGTACCACATGGACATGAACTACCGCGGGCTGATCAACATGCTCATGCTCTGCGGTTGCGTCGGCCAGACCGGCGGCGGCTGGGCCCACTACGTCGGCCAGGAAAAACTGCGCCCGCAGTGTGGCTGGCTGCCGCTGGCCTTCGGCCTGGACTGGAGCCGGCCGCCACGGCAGATGAACGGCACCAGCTTCTTCTACGCCCACAGCTCGCAATGGCGTCATGAGAAGATGAGCATGCACGACGTGCTCTCGCCGCTGGCCGACAAGCGCGAGTTCCCCGAACACGCCCTGGACTACAACATCCGCGCCGAACGCGCCGGCTGGCTGCCCAGCGCGCCGCAGCTCAACACCAACCCGCTGCACATCTGCCGCGACGCCGCCGCAGCCGGCATGGCGCCCAAGGACTACGTGGTCAAGGGCCTGCACGAAGGCAGCCTGCGCTTTGCCTGCGAGCAGCCGGACAACCCGGTCAACTTCCCGCGCAACATGTTCATCTGGCGGTCCAACCTGCTCGGCTCCTCGGGCAAGGGCCACGAGTACATGCTCAAGTACCTGCTCGGCACCCGCAACGGGGTGATGAACGAAGACATCGGCCAGGTCGGCGACTGCAAGCCGCAAGAGGCCGAATGGGTCGACGACGGCGCCATCGGCAAGCTCGACCTGGTCACCACCCTGGATTTCCGCATGTCCTCGACCTGCGTGTATTCCGACATCGTCCTGCCGACCGCGACCTGGTACGAGAAGGACGACATGAACACCTCGGACATGCACCCGTTCATCCACCCGTTGTCGGCAGCCATTGACCCGGCCTGGGAATCGCGCTCGGACTGGGAGATCTACAAGGGCATCGCCAAGGCCTTCTCGGCCATGGCCGAAGGGCACCTGGGCGTCGAGCAGGACCTGGTCACCGTGCCGCTGATGCATGACAGCGTCGGCGAGCTGGCCCAGCCGTTTGGCGGCACCGACTGGAAAACCGCCGGCGTCGCCCCGCAGCCGGGCAAGAACGCACCGAACCTGCAGGTGGTCGAGCGCGACTACCCGAACATCTACAAGCAGTTCACCTCGCTCGGCCCGCTGCTGGAAAAGCTCGGCAATGGCGGCAAGGGCATCAACTGGAACACCGATGAAGAAGTGAAGTTTCTCGGTGAGCTGAACTACCGCGAAGTCGAGGCGGGCATCAGCCAGGGCCGGCCGAAGATCGATACCGCGATCGATGCGGCGGAAGTCATCCTCTCGCTGGCCCCGGAAACCAACGGCCACGTGGCGGTCAAGGCCTGGGCGGCGCTGTCGCAGTTCACCGGCATCGACCACAGCCACCTGGCGCTGTCCAAGGCCCACGAAGCGATCCGCTTTCGCGACATTCAGGCGCAGCCGCGCAAGATCATCTCCAGCCCGACCTGGTCGGGGCTCGAGGACGATCACGTCAGCTACAACGCCGGCTACACCAACGTCCACGAGAACATCCCGTGGCGGACCATCACCGGCCGCCAGCAGTTCTACCAGGATCACCCGTGGATGCAGGCGTTCGGCGAGCAGTTGATGAGCTACCGGCCACCGGTCAACACCCGCACCATCGCCGGGGTAAAAGACAAGCGCAGCAACGGCGAGACCGAGATCGTCCTGAACTGGATCACCCCGCACCAGAAGTGGGGCATCCACAGCACCTACAGCGACAACCTGCTGATGCTCACCCTGAGCCGTGGCGGGCCGATCGTCTGGCTCTCGGAGATTGATGCGAAGAAGGCCGGCATCGAGGACAACGACTGGATCGAGTGCTTCAACGCCAACGGCGCGCTGACTGCGCGGGCGGTGGTCAGCCAACGGGTCAAGGAGGGCATGGTGATGATGTACCACGCCCAGGAACGGATCGTGAACGTGCCTGGCGCCGAGACCACCAAAACCCGCGGCGGCCACCACAACTCGGTCACTCGCGTGGTGCTCAAGCCGACCCACATGATCGGCGGCTACGCGCAACAGGCCTATGGCTTCAACTATTACGGCACGGTCGGCTGCAACCGCGACGAATTCGTCGTGGTGCGCAAGATGGCCAAGGTCGACTGGCTCGACGGTTCGCGCGGCGATGAGCTGCCCCGTCCGCTGCCGACCGAGATGGAATAAGGAGCACTGTCATGAAGATCCGTTCACAAATCGGCATGGTCCTCAACCTGGACAAATGCATCGGCTGCCACACCTGTTCGATCACCTGCAAGAACGTCTGGACCAGCCGCGAAGGCATGGAATACGCCTGGTTCAACAACGTTGAATCCAAGCCCGGGGTCGGCTACCCGAAAGAGTGGGAAAACCAGGACAAGTGGAAGGGCGGCTGGCTGCGCAACGCCAACGGCTCGATCAACCCGCGCATCGGCGGCAAGTTCCGGGTGCTGGCGAACATCTTCGCCAACCCCGACCTGCCGAGCCTGGACGACTACTACGAGCCGTTCGACTTCGACTACCAGCACCTGCACACCGCGCCCCTGGGCGAGCACCAGCCGACCGCGCGGCCGCGCTCGGTGGTGTCCGGCAAGCGTATGGAAAAGATCGAATGGGGGCCGAACTGGGAAGAAATCCTTGGCACCGAGTTCGCCAAGCGGCGCAAGGACAAGAACTTCGACCAGATCCAGGCCGACATCTACGGTGAGTACGAAAACACCTTCATGATGTACCTGCCGCGCCTGTGCGAGCACTGCCTCAATCCTGCGTGCGCGGCGTCCTGCCCGAGCGGGGCGATCTACAAGCGCGAAGAGGACGGTATCGTCCTCATCGACCAGGAAAAATGCCGCGGCTGGCGCATGTGCATCAGCGGCTGCCCGTACAAGAAGATCTACTTCAACTGGAAGAGCGGCAAATCCGAGAAGTGCATCTTCTGCTACCCGCGCATCGAAGCCGGCATGCCTACGGTGTGCGCCGAAACCTGCGTCGGGCGCATCCGCTACCTCGGCGTGCTGCTGTATGACGCCGACCGCATTGCCGAGGTGGCCAGCACCGCCAACGAGCACGACCTGTACGAGAAGCAGCTGGAAATCTTCCTCGACCCCAACGACCCGGCGGTGATCCGCCAGGCCCTGGAGGACGGCGTACCGCAGTCGGTGATCGACGCCGCGCAACGCTCGCCGGTGTACAAGATGGCCGTCGACTGGCAGCTGGCGCTGCCGCTGCACCCGGAATACCGCACCTTGCCGATGGTCTGGTACGTACCGCCGCTGTCGCCGATCCAGAACGCCGCAGCTGCCGGCACCGTGGGCATGAACGGGGTAATCCCGGACGTCGACAGCCTGCGTATCCCATTGCGCTACCTGGCCAACCTGCTCACCGCCGGTGACGAAAAGCCGGTCAAACGCGCCCTCAAGCGCCTGCTGGCCATGCGCGCTTACAAGCGCGCCGAGCAGGTCGAGGGCGTGCAGGACCTCAAGGTGCTGGAGGACGTCGGCTTGAGCGTCAACCAGGTCGAGGAGATGTACCGCTACCTGGCCATCGCCAACTACGAAGACCGTTACGTGGTACCGAGTGCCCACCGCGAAGAGGCCATGAGCGATGCCTTCGCCGAGCGCTCCGGTTGCGGCTTCAGCTTCGGCAGCGGCTGCAGCGGCAGCTCCGACACCAACCTGTTCGGGGCGAAGAAGGCCAACCGCCGCGAGATCCTCAAAACCGTACAGCTGTGGGAGGAATGAGCATGCGCATCCTGAAAGTGATTTCGCTGCTGCTCGATTACCCGAACGAAGCCCTGGTGGCCGGCCGCGACGAGCTGGAGCAGGCGATCATCCAGGCGCGGGAAATCAGCCCGCGCCAGCGCGGCGCGCTGTTCGAGCTGCTGGAGCTGATCTGCAACAACGACCTGATGGATGGCCAGGAGCATTACGGCGCGTTGTTTGGCCGTGGCCGTTCGTTGTCGCTGCTGTTGTTCGAGCATGTGCATGGCGAGTCCCGCGACCGCGGCCAGGCCATGGTCGACATGCTCGCCCAGTACCAAGCGGCGGGCTTTGCCATTGGCGTCAAGGAGCTGCCGGACTACATCCCGCTGTACCTGGAGTACCTGTCGACCCGCGAAGACCTCGAGGCCCGCGAGGGCCTGGCCGATGTCGCGCACCTGCTGGCGCTGCTTGCTGCACGCCTGGAGGAGCGTGAGAGCGCCTACGCCAGTTGCTTCCGGGCGTTGCTGCAGATTGCCGGCGCCGAGCCGCACCAGGCGGTGGCTGATTTGCGCGAGCAAGTCGCCGCCGAGCAACGCGATGATTCTCTCGAAGCCCTGGACAAGATCTGGGAAGAGGAGGCGGTGGACTTTCTCAAGGCCGAGCAGCAGGAGCGTTGCAGCTCACTGCCAAGCGCGCCGGGCAAGGCCCGGGAAGAAAGCGCGGTACCGCTGCACTGGGTCGATTTTCAGCATCAAGGCCAGGCTGCTGCGCCGGCCGGGGAGGTGGGTAATGTCTAAGTGGAACCTGTTGATGTTCGGGGTCTATCCCTATGTCGCCCTGGCGATCTGCTTGCTCGGCAGTTGGGCACGGTTTGACCTTTCGCAGTACAGCTGGAAGGCCGGCTCCAGCCAGATGCTCGACAAGCGCGGCATGCGCGTGGCGAGCAACCTGTTCCATGTCGGCGTGCTGTTCGTGTTGGCCGGGCACTTCGTCGGCCTGCTGACCCCGGCGTCGGTCTATCACCATGTGCTTAGCACCGAGCACAAGCAGCTGCTGGCGATGGTTTCTGGTGGGTTCTTCGGCCTGCTGTGCCTGATCGGCCTGATCATGCTGCTGCACCGGCGCCTGACCGAGCCACGGGTGCGGGCGACTTCCAGCACCTCGGACATTCTCATCTTGCTGGTATTGCTCGCGCAACTGGTACTCGGCCTGCTGACCATCGTCGCCTCCACCGGCCATATGGACGGCTCGGTGATGGTCATGCTCGCCGACTGGGCGCAGAACACCGTGCTGCTGCGCCCGGTGGATGCGGCGGCGGCAATCGCCCCGGTGAGCCTGGTGTACAAGCTGCACGTGCTGCTGGGCCTGACCCTGTTCGTGCTGTTCCCCTTCACCCGCCTGGTGCACATCGTCAGCGCGCCGGTGTGGTACCTGGGCCGGCGCTATCAAATTGTCCGGCAGAAAGCCTGAGGAGGTCGCCATGACGCACGCAAGCGAAGCGCACCTGATTGCCAGCAGCGAACAGCAGTGGCCGGTCATCAGTGTCAATGACGTGGTCATCAGCCAGCAGGCCCTGGCCCAGGAGCTGCAATACCACCCGGCCAGCGATCGCGAGGAGGCCGTGTACATGGCCGCCCGCGCCCTGGTGATCCGCGAGCTGATGCAGCAACGCATCGCCGAACTGGGGCTGGCGCTGCAGGTGGGCGCCGGCGAGAACCCGGAGGAAGCGGCCACGCGGTTGCTGCTGGAGCGCGAAGTGCAGGTGCCCAGCTGTGACGAAGCCACCTGCCTGCGCTACTACAACAGCAACCGCGGGCGCTTTCACAGCGCGCCGCTGCTCGCGGTGCGGCACATCCTGCTCGAATGCGCGCCGGACGATGCCGAGGCGCGCAGCCTGGCCCTGGTGCAGGCCGAGATCCTGCATGAGCGGCTGTTGCAATTCCCCGAGCAGTTCGCCGAGCTTGCGCAAAAGTACTCGGCCTGCCCGTCGAAGGCCCAGGGGGGTGAGCTGGGGCAGATCAGCAAGGGCCAGACCGTGCCGGAGCTTGAGCGCCAGCTGTTTACCCTGGCGCCGGGCCTCGCGCTCAAGCCGCTGGAAAGCCGCTACGGCTGGCACCTGGTCAGTGTCGACCAGCGCATCGAAGGCCAGGCCTTGCCCTACGAGGCAGTGGCCACGGCGATCCGCACCCAGTTGCAGCAGGGCGTGTGGCAAAAGGCGCTGGTGCAGTACCTGCAAACCCTGATCGGCGCCGCCGATATTCGCGGCATCCGCCTGCAGGGCGCCGATTCACCGCTGGTGCAATAAGGGGACGCTGATGAGCACTGTGATGCAGGACGGCTTCGGGCGGCAGATCGATTACCTGCGCATGTCGGTGACCGATCGTTGTGATTTTCGCTGTGTGTACTGCATGGCCAAACACATGACCTTCTTGCCGCGCCAGCAGGCGCTGACCCTCGAAGAGTTGCGGCGCCTGGCCACGCTGTTCGTCGGCCAGGGCGTGGGCAAGATCCGCCTGACCGGCGGCGAGCCGCTGATTCGCCCGGGTATCGTCGAGCTGTGCCGTGACATTGCCGCCTTGCCCGGCCTGCGTGAACTGGTGATGACCAGCAATGGCTCGCAGCTGCAGCGCCTGGCCCGGCCGCTGGTAGAGGCCGGGGTCAAGCGCATCAACATCAGCCTCGACAGCCTCGATGGCCAGCGCTTTCGGGCAATTACCCGCACGGGCGATCTGGATCAGGTGCTGCGCGGCATCGAGGCGGCGCGCGAGGCCGGTTTCGAAGGCATCAAGCTCAATTGCGTGGTGATGAAGGGGCGCAACTTCGATGAGGTGTTGGCGCTGCTGCAGTACGCCATCGACCAGCGCATCGACATCACCTTCATCGAGGAAATGCCCTTGGGCGAGGTCGGCCGTGCGCGCGCTGAGTCGTTTTGCGCCAGCGACGAGGTACGGGCGCTGATTGCCAGCCGCCACGCTTTGCTCGATAGCGCCGAGCACAGCGGCGGGCCGGCGCGCTATGTGCGCCTGGCCCGGCACCCGGCAACGCGCATCGGTTTTATCTCGCCCAACAGCCACAACTTCTGCGCCAGCTGCAACCGGGTGCGGATGACCGTGGAAGGGCGCTTGCTGCTGTGCCTGGGGCAAGAGGATTCGCTGGATTTGCGCGGCTTGTTGCGGCGCTATCCGCTGGATGACCAACCGATCATCAGCGCTCTGCAACAGGCGTTGCGCCGCAAGCCGTTGCGCCATGATTTCAACCCGCAGGGGGAGGTGCAGATCTTGCGGTTCATGAATATGAGCGGCGGCTAAAACTCTGTGGGAGCGGGCTTGACCCGCGATCGAGTGCACAGCACTCGCATTTTCAGTGCCTTCTTTGTTGGTGGCTGCACCGGCCTCATCGCGGGTCAAGCCCGCTCCTACAGGATCCCGCCAGTCTTGATATCGATCAATTTCTTTCACCCGCTTTACCCGTAGCCTGCACTGCATATTGTGTTTCCAAATCAATAAACGTCTATATGTAGTGTCAGGAGGGCAAATGCACAGCACGCTGATCAGGGTAGGGCACAACCGGTTGCACAAGCGCGATGGCAGCCTGGTGGCCTTTGACGCCGACAAGATCCGCCAGGCGTTGATCGCCGCCGGCAAGGCCACTGGCGAATATGCCGAAGCCGAGGCAGACGGTTTGCTTGAAGCAGTCCTTGCCCACCTTGAGGGCTACTCCAAGCTGCACGTCGAGCAGATCCAGGACCGGGTCGAACGGGTGCTGATGGACGCCGGGCATTTCCTTTCGCTACGCGCCTATATCGTCTACCGCGAACAGCACGGACGCCTGCGCCGTGACCGCAAGACCCTGGTCGAAGTCGCCACCTCGATGAACGAATACCTCAACCGCGAAGACTGGCGGGTGCAGGCCAACGCCAACCAGGGTTATTCCCTTGGCGGCCTGGTGCTCAATGTCTCCGGCAAGGTCACTGCCAACTACTGGCTCGACGAGGTCTACAGCGAAGCCATCGGCCGCGCCCATCGCGAGGCCGACCTGCATATCCACGACCTCGACATGCTCGCCGGCTACTGCGCCGGCTGGTCGCTGCGCAGCCTGCTGCACGAGGGCCTCAATGGCGTGCCCGGGCGGGTCGAGGCCGGCCCGCCCCAACACCTGAGCAGCGCCCTGGGGCAGATGGTCAACTTTCTCGGCACCCTGCAGAACGAGTGGGCCGGGGCCCAGGCCTTCAGCTCCTTCGACACTTACCTGGCGCCCTACGTGCGCAAGGACCGGCTGAGCTATGAAGAGGTGCGCCAGGCCCTCCAGGAGTTCATCTACAACCTCAATGTGCCGTCGCGCTGGGGCACGCAAACGCCGTTTACCAACCTGACCTTCGACTGGGTCTGCCCGCAGGACCTGCGCGAGCAGATCCCGGTGATCGGCGGCGAAGAAATGCCCTTTGCCTACGGCGAGCTGCAAGCGGAGATGGACCTGCTCAACCGTGCCTACATCGAAGTGATGCAGGCCGGCGACGCCAAGGGCCGGGTATTCACTTTCCCGATCCCGACCTACAACATCACCCACGACTTTCCCTGGGACAGCGACAACGCCGAGCGCCTGTTCGCCATGACCGCGCGCTATGGCCTGCCGTACTTCCAGAACTTCCTCAACTCGGACATGCAGCCCAACCAGGTGCGCTCGATGTGCTGTCGCCTGCAACTGGATGTGCGCGAACTGCTCAAACGTGGCGGCGGCCTGTTCGGCTCGGCCGAGCAGACCGGCTCGCTGGGGGTGGTGACCATCAACTGCGCGCGCCTGGGCTACCTGTACAAGGGCGACATCAGCGGCCTGTTGCAGCGTCTGGATGCGCTGATGGAGCTGGCCATGGAGAGCCTGGAGGTCAAGCGTAAGGTGATCCAGCACCACATGGATGCGGGCTTGTACCCCTATACCAAGCGCTACCTGGGCACCCTGCGCAATCACTTCTCGACCATCGGCGTCAACGGCCTGCATGAGATGCTGCGCAACTTCAGCGACGAGCAGATGGGCCTGCACACCGCCCAGGGCCGGCGCTTCGCCCTGAACCTGCTGGACCATGTGCGCGCCACCCTGGTGCGCTTTCAGGAAGAAACCGGCCACCTGTACAACCTCGAAGCCACCCCGGCCGAGGGCACCACCTACCGCTTCGCCAAGGAAGACCTCAAGCGCTTCCCCGACATCCTCCAGGCCGGCTGCAGCCAGGCGCCGTACTACACCAACTCCTCGCAACTGCCGGTGGGCTATACCGACGATCCGTTCGAGGCCCTGGAACTGCAGGACGAGCTGCAATGCAAGTACACCGGCGGCACCGTGCTGCACCTGTACATGGCTGAGCGGATCTCCTCGGCCCAGGCCTGCAAGCAACTGGTGCGCAGGGCCCTGGAGCGCTTCCGGCTGCCGTACCTGACCATCACCCCGACGTTTTCCATCTGCCCGGTGCATGGCTACCTGGATGGCGAACATGAATTCTGCCCCAAATGCGACGAAGCGCTGCTGCTGGCCCAGCAGCAGGGCAGCGTGCATTGACCCGTTTTACCCTCAACAGCAAGGAGCTTCATCATGACTGCACAGCAAACCCTGCCGACGGCGCAACGCCAACGGTGCGAAGTCTGGACCCGGGTCATGGGTTATCACCGCCCGGTGTCGGCGTTCAACCCCGGCAAACAGTCCGAGCACCACGAGCGGCTGCACTTCAATGAGGGCGCGGCAACGGCCGGGCATCCATGAGCCGAGCGCTGCGGGTCGGGGGCATGGTGCCCCTGACCACCCTCGATTACCCCGGCAAGCTCGCCTGTGTGCTGTTCTGCCAGGGCTGCGCCTGGCGCTGCCGTTACTGCCACAACCCGCAACTGATCCCGCCCCGGGGCCGTGATGAACTGCCCTGGGCGCAGGTACTGGCGTTTTTGCAGCGTCGCCGCGGCCTGCTCGATGCCGTGGTGTTCAGCGGCGGTGAGGCAACCCTGCAGGACAGTCTGCCAGAGGCCATGGCCCAGGTGCGGGCCATGGGTTTTGCCATCGGCCTGCACAGTGCCGGGATCAAGCCCGAGGCGTTTGCCCGGGCATTGCCTGGGGCCGACTGGGTCGGCTTTGACGTCAAGGCGCTGGCCGAAGACTGCCAGTTGGTTACCGGCGTGCGCGGCAGTGGCCAGGCCAACTGGCGCAGCCTGGATTCCCTGCTGGCCAGCGGCGTCGACTACGAATGCCGCACCACGGTGCACTGGCACCTGATCGATCCACCGCGACTCCTCACCCTGGCCCGGCGCTTGAATGCGCTTGGGGTCCAACGCTTCGTCGTGCAGCGGGTACGCACGGCACGCATGCTCGACCCGCAGCTGCCCGGTGCTTCGGCACACAGATTGCTACCCGAGCTGTGGGACACCCTCCACACGCTGTTTCCCGCGTTTGAAGTACGCGACTAGTAAGGCTTTGAAATGACCAGATTGACCACAGCACAACGTATCCTCATTGGTTTTGCCATCGCGCCCCTGGCGCTTCTGGGCCTGGCCTTTTATGCATTGCATGACCTGGCCACGCTCAAAGAGCAGGCGGTGGTGATCGTCAAACAGGACTGGCCGAAGATCGAACCGATCATGGTCATCGCCACCGGGGTGCGCGACAACGCACGCAACACCCGCGATCTGTTGCTCGACAAGGACAACCTGCAGGTGCAGCAGGCCATCGACACCACCAAGCAGCGCATCAGCCAGGCCCTGGCAACGCTTGAGCCGCTGTTCTACCTGCCCGAGGGCAAGGCCGCCTACGCTGCGCTGAAAGCCAGCCGCGAAACCTATGTCGCGGCGTTTACCCAGGTACAGACACTGATCCGCCAGGGTGACGCGCAGGCGGCAATGACCCAGCTCAAGCAAAACGTGGTACCCGCCGAGCACGAGGTATACCAGCACCTGGAAAGCCTGATGGCCTTGCAGGGGCAGATCTTCGTCGAGCGCGAACAGGCCGCCCAGGCCCTGTACAACGACGCCCGGCTGAACATGCTCGGCCTGGTCGTGCTGTGCCTGTTGGCGGTGATCGCCGCTGCGCTGCTGGTGACCCGCAGCGTCACCCGGCCGCTGGGCGGCGAGCCGGATACCGCCGCGCGGGTGCTCAGCCAGATCGCCGAGGGTGACCTGACCATCGCGGTGCCGACCCATGGCAGTGCCGACGGCAGCGTGATGCTCAACATGCAGCAGATGCAGCAGAGCCTGAACAGCATGGTCAAGCACATCGCAGCTTCGGTGGAGCGGGTCGCCAGTTCTTCCGAGGAACTCAGCGCGGTCAGCAGTCAGACCAGCAGCAGCCTGCAGCTGCAGGGCCTGGAAATCGAACAGGCAGCAGCCGCGGTCAACGAGATGACCGCCGCGGTGGACGAAGTAGCGCGCAATGCGGTGAGTACCAGCGAAGCCTCGAAGGTCTCCGAACAAACCGCCCAGCGTGGCCGTGAACAGGTGCGCGAGACGGTCGTCTCGATCAGCACCCTGGCCGACGGCGTCAGCGATACCTCCGCGCGCATCCAGCAACTGGCCGGGCGTGTGCAGGACATCAGCACGGTGCTGGATGTGATCCGCAGCATCGCCGAACAGACCAACCTGTTGGCGCTCAACGCCGCCATCGAGGCGGCCCGCGCCGGCGATGCCGGGCGCGGCTTTGCCGTGGTCGCCGACGAGGTGCGGGCCCTGGCCCATCGCACCCAGGTGTCGACCCAGGAGATCGAGCAGATGATCGGCAACATCCGGCAGGACACCAGCGAGGCGGTGACCGCCATGCTCAGCAGCAGCGAGTTGGTGCACACCACCCTGGATGTGGCCCAGCGTGCCGGCGAAGCACTGGAGGCGATCACCCGGTCGATCTCGCAGATCAACGAGCGCAACCTGATGATCGCCAGCGCCACCGAAGAGCAGGCCCTGGTGGCCCGTGAGGTGGACCGCAACCTGGTGGGCATTCGCAACCTCTCCGAACAGGTGCTGCTGGGGGCGCAACACACCGACAGCGCCGGCCAGGACCTGGCGCAGATGGCCGGCAGCCTGAGCCAGACCGTGGCGCGCTTCAAGGTTTGATGCCCGTCTGGATCAGCGCCCTTGATCTGTATCAAGGGCAAACCCGGCACTGGGCGCTAGCGTGAACGCTCGCCCATTGCCGCCTGAGGCACTTCATGGCCAAGCCCTTTCCTGTCAGCCCCAAGCACCCCGAGCGTATCTGCTGGGGCTGCGATCGCTACTGCGCGGCCAACGCCCTGGCTTGCGGCAACGGCGCCGACCGTACCATGCACCCGGCAGAGATGTTCGGTGACAACTGGAACGAGCAGGGTGACTACGGGTTGGCGTCGCCGGCCGACAACGAAGGCGCAGCGCAGCGGGCCACACTACTTAAATAGCACCCGCGCAGACCTTGGCCAGGGTCTGCTGCTGACTTTTCCAACACCAGGAAGTCAGCATGAACGACCACGACGATGCCTCGATCGACAGCTTTATCGCCCAGCGCCTGCCAGGCTGGTTACGGGATGCGCCGTTGGCCGCGGTGCAAGCCTTGCAGCAGAGCATGGGCGATAGTCAGCGCGCCCAGGTGCCGATGCAGGCATTGCTGGACTCGCTGCAGTCTCCTGAAGATTTTGCCGCGCCACTGTTGAGCGCAGCGCTGAGTGCGCGCTTTGCCCAGCGGGTAAATGTGCACACCTGGCGCTTGCGCCTGGTGCGGCGCATTATCGACGGCCTGCCGCAAGCGTCACTGCCGCCGGTTTTTCGCGTGCAGACCCGCTACCAGAGCCCGTTGCATGCCGCGCTGCACAACTTTGCCGCTGAAGAAGCCGTCGAAGGCAGTCATGATCAACAGACCGCGATCATCGACGAGCACGGCACGGTCCAGCCGCTGTCGGTGGCGGCTTTCGCCCGCCTGTGCCGGGAGCTGGATGTGGGCGGCAAGTACCAGGCCCACATCAAATCGGTTTTCAGCCCGGCCGCCGAGGGCGCCCGGCAGGTCAACAAGACCCTCGAACAGAGCTGGCGCAGTGGTCTGGCCGTGGCGCTCAATCAGGCCTGGATCAAGGGCGATCTCGATGACGCCAGCCACCAATGCCTGTTGCGCACCCTGGCGTTCAGGCCGCTGGTGCCCAATGCCACCCTGAGCAGCTTTGCCCATCACCTCAACCTGCTGGGTAAGCGCCTGGTCGGCGTGGTGGCTTTCGAGTTGCGCGAGCAGTTGTTCGAACCCAACGGTTACTCCGATGTGCTGAGCGTGGTGTTGTACATACCCGATGACCCGCTCAAGCCGCTCAAGCAATACACCTCGTGGGACGCGGCCTATTCGGCGCTCGCTGCACGCTTTGCTCAGGCCGGCTATGCACGCTTCTTTCAACGCTTTGTCAGTGAGCGTGATCGCGGTGCCTTCTTGACGACCCTGAGGCGGCTGCTCACGCAAGGCTCAACGGGCTCGGCGATCGAGCTTGATGGTCGTCACTTTGCCTTTGCCGGGCCACTGCTGGCCACGCTGTCTGCTGCGCGCATCGCCAAAATCGAGGATGACGCCCGGGTACTGGCAGTGCCCACCGATGATGAAGACCGCACAGAGCGCAGCCAGCGCCTGCAGGAGTACCAGGAGATTGGCCTGACCCTGGCCAACCTGGCAGGCTTTTTTGTCCCCGGGCTCGGGGAAGTGATGCTCGGGGTTGCCGTCGCGCAGCTGCTGGGCGAGGTTTATCACGGCTATGAAGACTGGCAGCAGGGCGACCGTGAAGGCGCCATGAACCACTTGCTCGGGGTGGCGGAAAACCTGGCGGCCAACGCCTTGCTGCTGGCGGGCGGCAAGGTGCTGGTCAAGGCGCTGCAGCGGTCGGGTTTTGTCGATGGCCTGGTGCCGGTCGAACTGGCTGACCAGCGCCAGCGCCTGTGGAACCCCGACCTGCAGACGTACCGGGACAATGCCTTCGCCCATCGCTTTGAGACGGTCGGTGCCACGGGCTGGCGGCCGGCCTGGGACAGCCCGCAGCACTGGCAGGGCAGTGAGGCAATGCTCAAGCGCTTCGGCGGGCAATGGCAGCAGGCCTCGGACGCGCAACTGCAGCGCGTGCTGGCAATCACCGGCACCCAGCAAGCGCAGATCAGGCAGTGGCAGGTGCACGGTGAAGCGCCACCGGCGACCCTGGTCGATGCCCTTGAGCGAGTCCGGCTCGATCATCAGCTTGCCTCAACGCTCAGCAGCCTGAGCGTGGGTAACGTCGGCCAGCCGGCGCCTGTGCTGCTGCGGGCGTTGACCGCCCTTGAAGGCTGGCCTGAACAGGTGCTGGTGACCCTGGGCGAGGAGCGCTTCGGCCAGGCAACGCAGACGTCACCGCGCACCATCGAATTGAGCCCTGTGCCTTCAGCCAGTGGCGACTGGCTGGACCAGGTTCTGCTGGCGCTGGAGGAGACCGACAAGCTGGCGTTGCTGGCAAGCCCGGACGAAGGCCTGAGCGAGCGTCAGCAACTGCTCGCACGCCTGTCCAGGCACCTTGAACAGCGCCGTGCCGACGCCTTCGACTTCCTTTATGCCCATTCGCGCCAGGAACCGAGCGCCGGGGCGCAGAGCCTCCAGCGCAACTTTCCCGGGCTGCCGCTGGTGGTTGCCGAAGAGATCTGCAGCCACGCCAGGGCCGATCACCTGCAGAGCCTGCTGGACACCTCGAAAGTGCCATTGGCGATGCTGGAAGAGGCTCGCCTGTTGATGCGCGAAGTGCGCATCAATCGCGCCCTGGAAGCTGTCCACCTGCAGAGCCCGGGCCGGGTCAGCAGCGCTACGCTGGCGGCCCTGAGCGAGGCGCGACGCGAGGAGGTGGCTGGCATTATCGGCCTGAGCGAGCCGGGGCAGTGGTTTCACCCGCCGCAGCGCCTGGCCGACGGGCGCATTGGTTACCCCTTGAGCGGGCGTGGGGTGGGCGGGCGGCAGGCAGTCAATCGCGCCGTGCGTGAGTTGTACCCCACGTTCAGCGACGCCGAGGTTGGCGAGTTCCTCACCGAGTTGCGGGTGTCTGGCCGCGAGTTGTGGAGCGGCTTGCAGGCGCTGCATCAGGAACTGGCAACCCTCAACGAAACCCTCTACAGCTGGCAAGCGGCCGACCCGATCCGCGGCGCTGCCCGCGAACGGGTCGCCGCGCGCTTGCGTCGCTGCTGGCGCCGGCAGACGGCGCGGGTGCGCAATCGCGGCGCCGACTATCGCCTGCTGCTCGAGCACGAGCCGATAGGTGCATTGCCGCAGCTTCCCGAGAGCATCAGCTTCGCTCATGTGGCGGAGATTACCCTCAATGACTTGCAGATCACCGATTTGCCGCCAGGCTTTCTCCAGCGCTTTAGCGCATTGCGCTGGCTTGATGTGGTGCACGGTGATCTCGCCCGAGTGCCTGAAGGCATTGACGGGTTGAATCATCTGACCTGGCTGAACCTCAGTCACAACCGGATTGCCTGGACCCCGGCCGACAATCAACTGCTGGCATCGCTGGGCCGCCTGGAGGTGCTCGACCTGGATCACAATCCGCTGGCGTCCCCGCCGGATGTGACCGCGCTGTCGCGCTTGCGCTTGTTGCGCCTGCGCAGTACCGCCATCACCACGGTCCCGGCCGGCTTGCTCAGCCGCCCGGCGCTGGAGAGCGCCGACCTGCGCGAGAACCCCATCGTGGTGTTGCAGGAGGGCTTGTTCAACGCCCCGCGGCGCATCCTCGAACGCATCAACTTCCACGACAACCCGCTCAACGCCGAGAGCCGTGAACGCTTGCTGGCGTTCGAACGCGCCGGGTTGCTGCCGGCGGTCGCCGGCTTCAGTCACGCGCGCTTCGACAACCTGCAGGAGGAGTGGCTGTCTGGGTCGCAAGATGAGGTACGCGTGCAGCGCGCCGAGCAATGGCGGGTACTGCAGGGCGAGGAAGGCTCGGCTGACCTGTTTCGCCTGCTCGGTGACCTGCGTGAGACGGCTGACTTCAGGCGTCGGCGCCAGGACCTCACGCGCCGTGTCTGGGAGGTGCTTGAGGGCTGTTATGACGATACCCGCTTGCGCAGAGCACTGTTCGCCCTGGCCCGCGCGCCGCGAAGCTGCTCGGACAGCGTCGCCCTGAACTTCAGCGCCCTGGAGGTGCGCGCCCATGAACTCACCGCGACCCGTGGCCTTAGCGGAGCCAGTCGCCAGCAACCGTTGCTGAACCTGGCCCGTTCGCTGTTTCGCCTGGATGAAGTGGACCGCCTGAGCGCCGAGGAAATCCAGCTGCGCCGCGCGATGGGCATGGCCCCGGACGAAATCGAAGTCCTGCTGGCTTTTCGCACCGGGCTTGCCGACGAGCTGGAGCTGGTCGGGCAGCCGCGGAACATGGCCTACCGCTTTGTCGCCGGCGTCGATCGGCATGCCTTGAACACCATGCGCGACCAGGTCCGCATGGCCGAGCGCACGCCACGCCTGGCGGCATCGGTGGCGGCCCGGGGATTCTGGGTCAGGTTTATCGAGGCGCATCAGCAGGCGGCGTTCGATGCGCTCGACCAGGCGTTCTTCCAGCAACTGGAATCGCTGCAGGCGATGCAGGCCGAGCTCACCGACCAGCAGTACCTGCAGCGCAGCAATGGCATCGGTGCCGCCCGGGAAGCGGCGCGTGGCGAACTGGTCCTGCAGTTGACCACCCTTGCCCTTGGGCTCCACCCCGCGGCCAGCGCCGGCGTCATGAGCGAGGAGGGGCTATGAACATGCCAGGCCCGCAGGCGCAGGTGCCAGTGAACGACAGCCAGGTCCACGACTACCTGCCTCAATGGTTGCTGCAGGCGCCGGCCGGGCGCCTGCTGGCCCTGAGCCGCGCAATGCAGTTGAGCCAGCAGCAACGTACCCGGGTCGCTGGCGTACTGTCGAACATTCAACCACTCGACGGTTTCGCCCGCACCTTGCTGCGGCAACAATTGCGCAGGCAAACCGGCGCGGACCTTGACGTCGAGCACAACCAGCTGGTCCACACCCGGCACCTGAGCCGGACCTCGACCTTGCTGTCGCTGCCGCGCCAGGGTTCAACCGCCGTGGTCTCCAGCCACAGCCTGTTACAAGCGGCGCTACAGAACTTCAGCGCGGCCGAGGCGGCCAATGGCGGGCTTGCGGGTAAGGCCCGGCTGCAGTTCGTAAGACCGCTGGCAACCTTGGCGCAATTGACCCCCGAATCCTTCGCCGGCTTGTGCCGCACACTCGACCTGGGTGGCCGCTACCAACTGCATCTGGATCAGGTGCTGACGGACGAGTTCACGCAAATGCTGCGGCGCAGCCACTACCACGACCTGGAAGTCGCCGCGTTGCTCGCGGTACTCAGTGGCGCGCTCGATGAGTACGGCTTCACGGCACTCCTGCAGCATATTCATGCAGATTTTCTGCAGCCGGGCGATGATCCGGTCATCCGCCCCCTGCAGGTGCGTTTGGGTGGGGTGAGGCTCAATGGCATGGTGGTCTTCGAGCTACTGCCGGAGTCGGCCTTCGATACATCGCCGGGCGTGGTGCGCCTTGGCCAACTGAACTGGCTATTGTACATCCCCGGTGACCCCCAACGTCCGTTGGTTCAGTTCAGTGCCCGGGAGGATATGCTGGGTGAGCTGGGAGTGCGCTTGAAATCGCCCGGCTACGCGCGCTGGTTCACGCGCTTCGTGCCCCAGGCCGAGCAACTGGCATTTGCCGCGAGCCTGGGTGAACAACGCCAGCGCGCTGCGCCGGGCGCGCCGCTGGCAATAAGCATAGGCTTGTCGGCCTTCACCGGGCCGTTGTTCAGTACCCTTGCCAGCCAACAGTTGGCGAAGATCCGCAACGATGCACGCACCCTGGCCGTGCCTACCGATGACGAAGATGAAAAACAGCGGGTGGAACGCCTGCATGCCTACGAGAACGCCGGCCTGTTGTTGCTCAATGTTGCCGGTTTGTTTGTGCCGGTACTGGGCGCGGCAGTGCTCGGCGTGGCTGCAGCGCAGTTGGCCTCGCAGTTGTTCGAAGGCTTTGAGGACTGGCTGCAGGGCGACAGCGACAAGGCGCTCGAACACCTGAGCGACGTGGTCGAGAACCTGGCGTTGCTTGCGGTCGCCGGCGTCGGCGTGCACCTGGTGAGTAAAGCCCTGCGCCACGCAGCCTTCATCGAGGCGCTGGTACCGGTCAGTAACCGGCAAGGCCAGGCGCGTTTGTGGAAGCCCGACCTGGCGGGTTACCAGGCCCGGATCGAACCGGGTACGGCTGATGCCCAAGGGTTCATTGGCGGCGACCCGGGCCCTTATCTTACCCTGGACGACCGGGTTTACGCAGTGCAGCACGACAGCGCTCTGGGGCAATGGCGCATCGTCCATCCCGAGGGGGGCGAACGCTATTCGCCGCTCCTGCAGGGTAACGCTCGGGGAGGGTGGCGCCATGGCGGGGAGAACCCGCTGCAGTGGCAAGACACGCGGTTCATGCTCAAGCGCCTGCTACCTGAGCTGGCAACGTTGGCGGAGCCTGCGCAAGAACAGATTCTGACCATAAGCGGCCTTGATGGCGGGCAGTTACGCCGCTTGCACCTGGACAACCTGGCGGCTCCGGGCCTGCTGCGCGACTGCCTGTTGCGCTGGCGTCTGGATCAGGACATCGAGCGTTTTATCGAACAGCTTGCGGCTGGGGCACCGCTGAACACCACAGAGGCGCAGATGCGTGACTACCTGGTGTCACGCCTGCCCGCTGACACTACCGGCAGCCCTGCGCCCGGGGTGCTGGCCCGGCACGCAAGCATGCTGCGCCAGGCGCTGTTCAGCCATTGCTATGGCCTGCGTACGCGCCTGGCGGGCATTGCCGAGTCCGTGGTCCAGGTGGATTTTCCCGAGCTGCCCAGCAGCCTCGTCGGTGATCTGCTCGAGGCGGCCAGTGACGTTGAGCTAGGACGCCTGGTGGAGCAATGGCGGGTGCCTCTGGCGATGGCCAACCGCATACGGGCGCCGTTGCACGATGTACGGATCAGCCGCGCCGTCGAAGGGCTGTACCTGCAATCGGTGCGCAGCCGCGACAGCGACAGGTTGATCCTGGCCCTGCTTGGGCAACTGCCCGGCTGGCCGCAGGCGTTGGCTATCGAGGTGTTCGAAGGCAGCCTGTCAGGGCCCAGACTCGTCCCGGCCGCGGCAGCGACCGGCAGCCGTCGCGTACAGATCGTCAGGCTGGAGTCGGGATACCAGCTGTATCGCCAGGCTGGGGAGCACGCGGGCGAGTTTTACCTTGATCTGTTCAGTGCCTTGAGCAACGCGCTGTCTGCCTCGGAACAGGCGGCGCTGGACACGCCGCTGCGCAGCCGCCTTGGCGAGCTGTTGCACCTGCACCGCGGCAAGGTTGGGCAGTGGCTGCAACCGACGCCCAGGCAACGCCCCTGGTTCAACCCGCCACAGCGCTTGGCCGATGGGCGTATCGGCTATCCCTTGAGTGGTCGCGGCCTGTTCGGTGGGCGCCGCGCGGCCCAGGTGCGGGATATCCGCCAGCTGTACCCGGGGCTCTCGGATACCGACGCCGATGCCTTTGTCGACGCACTGCAGCGCAATGGTGTCGACGTCGCGGCGCGCATCACAGCCTATCAGCGTGAATACCAGTTGCTCGACGGCACCTTGCGGGCCTGGAGCCAGTCAGTAGCCGCCGATGAAGCGGGCCAGGCCCTGCGCCGCAGCCGTCAGCAGGCGGCGCTGCTGATCCGCCGTGCCTGGCGCAAGCTGTCGCCCAAACGTTGGTCCAACCACAGCGTCATCGGTTACAGCCTGAGCCTTGAAGGGCTGTACACCGGCGACTTGCCTGGCTGGCCGGCCGAGGTCAATTTTGACCATGTGGTCGATCTACAGTTGCACAACATGGGCCTGGGCGACGCCTCGGCGGCTTTCCTGCTGCCCTTCAAGCGCTTGCGCGAGCTGAACCTGGGCAACAACGCCCTGACCCGTTTGCCCGACGCCCTGAGTGCTATGCCGGCGCTGACGCGCTTGTTGGCGCCGGGTAATCACATCGAACTCGACCAGCAGGCGGCCCGGCAACTGGCCGGGCTTTCGCAACTGCGCATCCTCAACCTCAATGACAATCCTGTGGGGCCCTTGCTGGACCTTGAACGTTTGTCGCGCCTGGAGGAGGTGCAACTGCGCAACACCGGGCTGCAAGCCTGGCCGCACGGGCTGTTGAACCGCTATCACGGCTACCGCCTGGACCTGCGCAACAACCAGATCGACAGCCTGCCGCAAGCGGTGCTCGACGCCCCGGGCTGGATCAACCGCGGGTTGGCGCTGCATGACAACCCGCTGTCGCAGGCAACCTTTGAACAGCTTGAGCAGTACCAGCAGCGCACCGGTATTCGCCTGGCCAGCCGCCGTAGTCATCAGTCGCCAGTGAGCAAGGCGCGGCGCCTGTGGCTGCAAGCGGCGCCGGCCGGCGACAGCGCCCAGGCGCTGACTACCTGGCAGGCATTGGCCGACGAGCCGCAGGCGACAGGTTTGTTCCAGCTGCTGGCCGACCTCAGCGCGACTGCCGAGTTTCAGCGCACGCCTGCTGACCTGGGGGGCCGAGTATGGGCTTTGCTCGATGCCGCCAGCAAAGCGCCCGAACTGCGCGAGTCGCTGTTCGAGCTTGCGGCCTCACCAATCACCTGCGGTGACAGCGTCACCCTCAATTTTGCCACCCTGGAAATCCGCGCGTCGGTGTACATCGCCTCGCACCTGGCGACCGATCAGCCTCTGGCACAGCGGCTATTGAGCCTGGGTCGGCGGCTGTTTCGCCAGGAGCAACTGGACCTGCTGGTTGCCGAGCAGGCGCAGGCGCCAACAAACGCGGCGGCAGTTGTCGATGTCGTCGAGCTGAACCTGGCCTACCGCATTGCCCTGGGCGAGGCGCTGGACTTGCCGAGCAAGCCACAGAGCATGTTGTTCCCGGCCCTGGCGCCGCTGGATGAGGGCGAGATCGCCAGCGCCCGCCAGCGCATCGAGGGCCTTGAACAGACGCAGGCGTTGCAGCGCTTCATCGGTAGCCGGGACTTCTGGCTCGACTACCTCAAGGAGCAACACAAGGCGCAGTTCGACACCCTCGACCTGCCTTATCGCAACCAGCTGGAGGCGATCATGGACAGCCAGGGCGAGCTGCGCGATGACGATTATCTTCAGCGCATGCGGGCATTGGCCAGTGCCCGCGAGCAAGCCGAAGCGAACCTGGCGTTGCGCTTGACCGAGGAGGCGTGGGCCGCCTTCGTGGTCCAGGCGGCCGAACCGTGAAGGTGCCTCAGAACAGCTGCTGGCGCCTGTCCAGTTGCTGATCGACCAGCCACTTGCCGTGGGCCAGCGCCGCATGCTGGGCGTTTTCCAGGTCGGCCAGGTAGGCCATCTTCACTGGCAATGACAAGCGCCGGCTGGTGTGGCCTTCGGGATCGGTGATCAGGCAGCCGGCGTTATAGGGCGTGGGGATGCCGGGGTGGGTTTCGACGCTGGCGGTGATGGTGTGGTTGCGATGCTCGCATTGAAGGGTTTTCATCGTCCTTACCTCGCTGCTGTGGTATCGAAAGCGCCTCAGTCAGGGTGCTTTTTCGGGTATACCACAGCAGCGGCGCGGTTGGATCCGGGCCGACGAACGTCAGCTTCAGCGAAACGCTGGCAGCACTTCGTTGATGGGGCGTGATCCTCGGAAGCTAGACCGTAATACGTGATTTGCAGGTGTAATAGTTGGCTGCGAGCGCTGCGCGCTCGATCGCCGGCAAGCCCGGCTCCCACAGCTCTGGCGCACACCGTGGGAACCGGCGAGAAGGATCAGAACTCGGTCGGCTGGATGATCTCGACCCAGTAGTCATCCGGGTCCTTGATAAATGCCAGGTGCTTCATGCGGCCGTCGCTCAGGCGCTTCTGGAAGGTGACGCCCAGTTGCTCGAAACGCTCGCAGGCAGCACGGATGTCCGGCACCGAGATGCAGATATGACCGAAGCCACGCGGGTCGGTGTTGCCGTTGTGGTAGGCAAACCCGGCGTCGTTTTTCGGTGCCGTGGTTGTGGGTCAGCTCGAGAATGCCCGGGATCGATTTCATCCACTCGGTGCGCTGGGCAGCATCGGCCGGGATCTGCGCCTTGTCGACCAGGGCGAGGAAGTACAGGCTGAACTCGGCCTCGGGGAAGTCGCGCTTCTCGACCAGGCTGAAGCCCAGCACGCGGGTGTAGAAGTCCAGGGACTTGGCAACGTCCTTGACCCGCAGCATGGTGTGGTTGAAAACGAATTTGTGGGTCGCGGCATCCGGTTGCGCGGTGACACCAGGGAGGGTGTCGAGATGGTTCAGGCTCATGGGCTCTCCGCATTTGAGGCTGGCAACAGCGCTGCCAGCAAAACAGTCAGGGCGTCATGATACGGAACTGAAGCGATTGCGCAAACGATTTGCGCCCCGCCTTTGTGGGGCGGGGCGCAAGAATTAGAAGCCCGCCGAAGCGGGCGTATGGGGCGCTAGTCCGTTAGCAGTCTTCATCCTGAGCCAGTCGATGTGAAAAAAGTGTGAAGGGTTTTTTCACCTGCGCAACCAGCTGTCGACAGTCTTGGCCCCGTATTGCTCCTTCCAGGCCTTGAGGCCGCGGTGGTTGCCACCCTTGGTTTCGATCAACTCGCCGGTGTGCGGGTTTTCATAAACCTTTACCACCCGCGCACGGCGTTGTTTCGGTGCACTGGGCGGGGCTTTGTGGGTAGCCTTCGGGTCGAGGATCGCGACAATATCGCGCAGGCCCTTGTCGTAGTGTTTCATCAGGTCGACAAGTTTCTTCTCGAACTCGATTTCACGCTTCAGGCCGGCGTCCTTTTTCAGCGCCTCCAATTGCGCCATTTGTTCCTGAAGGGCCTTTTCGGCGGCGCGGAACTCTGCAAGTCTGGACACTGTCATCACTCCTTTAAGTCTGCAGTGGCCCGGCATGCGTGTAGATAGCAACATTCTGTATAACGCAGCCGCCACCGGGTTGGGCACAACATCGCACTAATAAAGAGTGTAGTAGTCGTCGCGCAGTGGGTAAACATTAAACTTTTATATTGTGTGTTATGGAACTTTCTTAATTGCCACCGGACCTTGACCAAAGAACTAGTCAATATTCCGCCAGCGTCCTTAGACCATGGTCCAATGGCCCGGAATAGAGCGGTTGCGAGATCATGATCGGTCACCGTCGACTGCCATCGACGCTGGGAGCATTGTCGGCGCCGGGATCGGCGCCGGTTGTTTTTTGCCTTTCTTTCGGATTTCGCTTCTCATGTTTGCCCCATACCCTCTCGCGCCCGGGCGCAGCCTTGTCGGCCTGCTCGCGATGTTTGCTGCTGTCTCGACACAGGCCGCTGGTTTTCTTCAAGACAGCAGCGCCAAAGTCGAAGCACGCAACGTCTACTTCAATCGTGACTTTCGCGATGGTCATACCAGTTCCGACCAGGGCGCGTCGAAACGCGAAGAGTGGGCCCAGGGCTTTATTCTCAATGTGCAGTCTGGTTATACCGAAGGCACTGTAGGATTTGGTGTAGATGCCATCGGCATGCTCGGCTTCAAACTCGACTCCAGTCCGGCCGATAGCAACAGTGGTCTGTTGCCCTCCAGCGGACATGATCCGCGTGGTTCGGTAGACCAGTACGCGAAGATGGGCGTAGCCGGCAAGATGCGTTATTCGCAGACTGTGCTCAAGGTCGGTTCGATGATGCCGGACATGCCGCTGCTCAAGTACAACGACGGCCGCCTGTTGCCGACGATGTTCCAGGGCGCGATGCTGAGTTCCGAAGAATTCAAGGACCTGAAGTTCACCGTGGCGCGCCTGGACAAGTACACCGCGCGGGACTCGACCGACCGCGAGGACATTCGCGTTCACTGCAAGAACAAGCGCTACGCTTGTGGTACCACGGCCGATCATTTCGACATGGCCGGGATCGACTACAAGTTCAATGACCGCCTCAGTGCGCAATACCAGGTAGGCAAACTTGAAAACATCTACCGCCAGCACTTTTTCGGCCTGGTGGCCAGCCAGCCGCTGAGCGTCGGCAGCCTGTCGGCCGACCTGCGCCTGATAAAAAGCGATGACATTGGCCGTGCCCGCGCCGGTGACATCGATCACCGCGCCTTCAGCGGTATGCTCGGCTACAGCCTTGGTGGTCACAAGGTCAGCGCCGGCTGGCAGCGCATGTATGGCGAGAACGCCATGCCGTACCTGGATGGCAGCAACCCGTACCTGGTCAACTACGCCCAGGTCAACGACTTCGCGGCGGCCCAGGAGCGTTCCTGGCAGCTGCGCTACGACTACGACTTCAAGGCCATGGGTGTACCGGGCCTGAGCTTCTTTACCCGCTACATCAACGGCGACCATATCAAGGTTCCGGGCAGCCTGGCCGAGGGCAAGGAGTGGGAGCGCGACAGCGAACTCAAGTACCAGGTCCAGAGCGGCACCTTCAAGGATGTCAGCGTGCGCCTGCGTAACTCCACCTACCGCAGCAACTATGAGAAGTATGCCCGCGACATGGACGAAACCCGGGTGATCGTCAGCTACAACTTCTCGATTTTCTAAAGCGCAGTACGTTGCCATTGTGCTTCGGCCAGCCGACTATGAAGGCTGGCCGAATCATGGAAGCGACGTGCAATGAAACAACTGCTGTTGATCGGTATCGGGCCGGGCAATCCGCGCCAGATTACCTTGCAAGCCATCGACGGGCTGAACCGGGCCCAGGTGTTCTTCGTGCTCGACAAGGGTGCGGTCAAGGACGAATTGCTGCAACTGCGCAAGAACATTCTCGAGTGTTACATTGATAAGCCCGGCTATCGCCTGGTGCAGGTCGAAGACCCCCTGCGCGATGGCGCTGCCAGCGATTACGTTGGCGCCGTCGAGGACTGGCACCAGCAGCGTGCGGCGTTGTACGCCAACCTGATCGAAAACGAACTGGCTGACGGCGAATGCGGCGCTTTCCTGCTCTGGGGCGAGCCGACCCTGTACGACAGCACCCTGCGTATTCTCGACCTGGTCCAGGCCCGTGGCGTGGCCCTGTCGCTTGAGGTGATCCCCGGCATCAGCAGCGTCCAGGCCCTGGCCGCCGCTCACCGTATTCCCTTGAACCGTATCGGCGAGCCGCTGACCGTGCTGCCTGGCCGGCGCCTGGCTGAACAGCCGTGCATCGACAACCTGGTGGTGATGCTCGACGGCCAGTGCGCCTTTGCCGCGCTGGACGATCCGCAGTTGCATATCTACTGGGGCGCTTACCTGGGTAGCGCCGATCAGGTCCTGATCGCCGGGCCGCTACTGGAGGTCAAGGCGCAGATCCTCGCCGCCCGTGAACAGGCACGGGCGCGCAAGGGCTGGATCATGGACACTTATCTGCTGCGTCGGCCGCTGTAGCCAGGCGGTTCTTGGCCTCGATCCACTGCGACATGTACTGGGTACTTTTGTGCTGGTGGTGACGGAGCATGGCGCCGGTGAAGTTGAACAGCCGGTGCTGGTCGAGGTCGGCCAGGGCGTACTCGATACGCTCGACCAGGGCGCTGGCGTGCTGGCGCCGGTCGTAGCGTGCGCCGAGCAAGCGCAGCGCGTCCTGCTGGGCGCGGTTCCAGCGTGCTTCATCGCTGTACAGGGCGGCGGCGGCTTCGGCCAGGCCTTCGGCGGTTTCGGCGATTGCCCCGGGCCAGGGCAGGGCGCCGTGCATGGCTTCGGCGCCGATGGGAGTGGTGACGCTGGGGGTACCGCACTGCATGGCGTCGGTGAGCTTGCCCTTGATCCCGGCGCCAAAGCGCAGCGGCGCCAGGCAAATGCGCGCGTTGCTCATCACTTCAAGGGCGTCTTCGGCCCAGTTCATGATGTGAAAGCCCTCGGCGGGTTTGTGCAGCGCCGTGGCCTTGGGCGGGGTGTAGGCGCCGTAGATGTGCAGCTGCGCCTGTGGCAGGCGCCGGCGGATCATCGGCCACAGGCTGTTCTTCATCCACAGCACCGCGTCCCAGTTAGGCGCATGGCGAAAGTTGCCGATGCTGAGAAAATGCGCGCGCTCGGCAAATGGCTTGAACGGCTCGCTTGGGGCGTCGAGCATCAGCGGGCACCAGTGCAGCAAGTGCTCGGGCACACCGAAGCCGTTGATCAGCAGGTCGATCTCGACATCGGAAATCATCAAGCTCAGGTCGCTGCGGTAAATGGCGGCGAGTTCGCGCAGGGTCAGGTCGGCGCTGGCCATCTGCCGATAGAGGTCGGGGCCGGAGGTGTTGAACAGCGCGCGAAAGTCATTCGGGTCCAGCCCTTCGATCAGGCGCCGGCGCAGCAGTTGCTGGCGGGCATCGCGCAGGCTTTGCAGGTCGGAGGTTTCCAGCACGCGCAGGGCGTTGGGGCAATGTTTTTCGACGCGCCAGCCGAACTGCTCTTCCATCATGAAGCGGTCGAACAGCACCACGTCCGGGGCCAGTTCGCTGACAAACGCGTCGAAGCTGCTGTCGTTGAGGGCAATGGCCTGTTCGCCGATGCCCAGGCTCGCCAGGTCGGCCTTGTGCTCGCCAATGGCTGCGGGGCTGCTGAAGGTGACGCGCCAACCGCGCTGCACGAAGCTTTCAAGGATCTGCATCATGTGCGAGCCGGCGGCCGAAGAGCGCGGTTCGGGCCACACGTAACCGATGACCAGGACGTTGAGGGCAGGGGCGGGCATGGGCATCGGGGACCTTGGCAAAAAGTGCGTATTAAAGCAGATTCCGTGCTGGCCGGTAGGTGCACTAAATGGCCTGGAGAATACCCTGCACCTTGTCACGCAACTGGTCGATGCTGAACGGCTTGGTTATCTGGTGCATGCCGAGGGGTATGTCAACGTCGCCATAGCCGCTGGCAAACAGCACCGGCAGCTCCGGCCGCAGTTCCCGGGCTTTGACGGCCAGGTCCTTGCCGTTCATGTCCGGCAGGCCGACATCGGTGAGCATCAAGGCCAGGGATTGTTGCGTGTTTTGCAAAACCACCAGCGCCGTGTGCGCATCAGCCGCTTCCAGCACCTGATAGCCCAGCTCTTCAAGCACCTCGACCGTCAGCATGCGCACGATATCGTCATCTTCAACGACGAGCAGGGGCGGGGATGTCTGCGGCATGGCGGTATTCCTGTACAAAAGTCTGTTCATTATCTGTAAGCCGGGCACGCCCTGAAGTTCCCTCTGCGCTGAAAAAAGCCTCCCGAATGAACAGCATAGCGGTCATTGAAAAAGCAGGGAACGTTTGCGCGCGACACCTCTCAAATGCTGGCTAAATGCCCTGCCAGAATGGCCAAAGGCGTTTAGACTCGGAGTAGGAAGGGCTGGCAGAATGGCCGTTCCCGCGGAAAATAGAACGATTACTCGAAAATTCCGCCACACTCTTTCGTTTGCTTCCTTAGCTCGGGCGTCTTGAGATGATTCAACCAGCCTCAATCGATCAGCGCAGCTTTCGCAAGCTGCTGACCCGCAACATCGGCCTGCCCCTGGGGGTAGGGCTGCTCAGTGCGGTGGTGTTCGTGACGATCATCAGCTACCTGCTGTCGGCCATTCAATGGGTCGAGCACACCGACCGGGTGATCAACAACGCCAACGAGACGGTGAAACTGTCGATCGACATGGAAACCGGCATGCGCGGCTTCCTGATCACCGGCGAGGAGCGCTTTCTCGACCCCTATGAGGTGGCCAAGCCGCAGGTGATTGCCGGCATCAAGGGCCTGGAACAACTGGTGGCCGACAACCCGCAGCAGGTTGACCGCCTGCAGCGCCTGCTGGGCCTGCAGGATGAGTGGAACACCTTCGCCGCAAACATGATCAGCCTGCGCCGCGACAACGGTAATTTCCGCGAGGCCGTCGGCTCCGGACGGGGCAAGCGCCTGACCGACGAGATCCGCAAGGAGTTCGACGCGTTCATTGCCATGGAGCATCAGCTGCGGGTGGCCCGCAACGACACGGTGAATACCACCACCATCGTGTCGATTTCGGCATACCTGGTGTTTGTCATCCTGCTCAGTGGCCTGCTGGCCTACCTGGGGCGCCGCGACCTGCTGGCGCTGTCGGGCAGCTACGCCAGCAGCCTTGAGTCGCAGCAACGGGCCAACCAGCGCCTGGAACGCCAGGCCTGGCTGCGTACCGGGCAGACCGAGCTGGCCAGCCAGGTATTGGGGCAACTGACACTGCCGATGCTCGGCAACAACATCCTGCGCTTTTTTGCCGGGTACCTGGGCAGTGCTGTCGGCGCCATGTACGCCCGTGACGAGCACGGCGGCCTGCGCCGGGTGGCCACTTACGGTATGTCGGCCGAGCAGGCCGGGCAAGAGCAGCTGGTCGGCAGCCACGAAGGCATTCTGGCCCAGGCGGTGATGCAGGAGCGCCTGTTGCGCCTGGACGAGTTGCCGGCTGACTACTTCAAGGTCAGCAGCGGCCTGGGCCAGGGCTTGCCGCGCAGCGTGCTGGTGATGCCGACCAGCAACGACGGGCAGATCAACGGCGTGGTCGAACTGGGCTTCTTGCGCAGCCTGGATGAACGCGACATCGAATTCCTCGAGTTGGTGGCCGGCAACATGGGCACTTCGATCGAGAGCGCCCGCTACCGCCAGCGCCTGCAGGAAGTGCTGGCCGAAACCCAGCAGCTCAACGAAGAGCTGCAGGTGCAGCAGGAAGAGCTGAAAACCGCCAACGAAGAGCTCGAAGAGCAATCGCGGGTGCTCAAGGAGTCCCAGGCGCACCTGGAAACCCAGCAGGCCGAGCTTGAGCAGACCAACGAGCAACTGGCCGAGCGCACCGAAGCCCTGGCCGAGCAGCGCGACGTGCTGGACCGCAAGAACGGCGAGCTGAACCAGGCTCAGGTCGAGCTGCAGGAGCGCGCCGAAGAGCTGCAGCGCTCGAGCAAGTACAAGTCCGAGTTCCTCGCCAACATGTCCCACGAGCTGCGCACACCGCTCAACAGCTCGCTGATCCTGGCCAAGCTGCTGGCCGAGAACGGCGAAGAGAACCTCACCGGCGAGCAGGTCAAGTTTGCCGAGTCGATCTACTCGGCGGGCAACGACCTGCTCAACCTGATCAACGATATTCTCGACATTGCCAAGGTCGAGGCCGGCAAGCTTGAAGTGCGCCCGGAAACCACCCACGTGGCGCGCCTGAGCGAAGGCCTGCGCAACTTGTTCGAGCCGCTGGCCAGCGAGAAGCAGCTGCGCTTCACGGTGTCGGTCGAGCCGCAGGTGCCGGCGACCCTGTACACCGATCGCCAGCGCCTGGAGCAGATCCTCAAGAACCTGTTGTCCAACGCGGTGAAGTTCACCGAACGCGGCGAAGTCAGCCTCACTATCGGCTGGCAGCCCGGCGCCGGCATTGTCTTCTCGGTGCGCGACAGCGGCATCGGCATCGCCGCCGACCAGCAGCAGAGCATCTTCGAAGCCTTCCACCAGGCCGATGGCACCACCAATCGCCGGTATGGCGGCACCGGCCTGGGCCTGTCGATCTCGCGTGACCTGGCGCAGTTGCTGGGCGGGCAGATCAGTGTCGACAGCAGCCTGGGCCAGGGCAGTGTGTTCAGCCTGGTCCTGCCGGAACGCTACGAGCCGATTGTCGATCAGAGCCCGGTGCAGATCGTTCATCAGCCAGCGCGCCTGGTCAGCGCGCCGTTGCCGGCACCCGTTGCGCCTGCGCCGCTAGCACGCCCGGCGCCGAGCTTTGCCGACGACCGCGACAAGGCGCCGTTCAGCAACCGCTTGATCCTGGTGATCGAAGACGAGCCGAATTTCGCCCGTATCCTCTTCGACCTGGCCCACGAACTGGGCTACAGCTGCCTGGTGGCCCAGGCTGCCGACGAGGGCTTTGAACTGGCGGCGAGCTTCATTCCCGATGCGGTGTTGCTGGACATGCGCCTGCCGGACCATTCCGGTCTCACCGTGCTGCAGCGCCTTAAAGAGCAGGCCAGCACCCGGCACATTCCGGTGCATGTGATCTCGGTCGAGGACCGGGTCGAGGCGGCGCTGCACATGGGCGCCATCGGCTACGCGGTCAAACCTGCCACCCGCGAAGAGCTCAAACAGGTGTTCGCGCGCCTGGAAGCCAAGCTGACCCAGAAGCTCAAGCACATCCTGCTGGTCGAGGACGATGACCTGCAGCGCGAAAGCATTGCCCGCCTGATCGGCGACGAAGACATCGAGATCACCGCGGTGGGCATGGCCCAGCAGGCCCTGGACCTGCTGCGCGAGAATATCTACGACTGCATGATCATCGACCTCAAGCTGCCGGACATGCTCGGCAACGAGCTGCTCAAGCGCATGTCCGACGACGACATCCGCGCGTTCCCGCCGGTGATCGTCTACACCGGGCGCAACCTGACCCGCGAAGAAGAAGCCGACCTGCTCAAGTACTCGCGCTCGATCATCATCAAGGGCGCGCGCTCGCCCGAGCGCCTGCTCGATGAAGTGACGCTTTTTCTGCACAAAGTCGAATCCAAGCTGTCCCATGAAAGACAGCGCATGCTCAAGACCGCGCGCAGCCGCGACAAGGTCTTCGAGGGCCGCAAGCTGCTGCTGGTGGATGACGATGTGCGCAATATCTTTGCCCTGACCAGTGCCCTGGAACACAAGGGCGCGATTGTCGAGATCGGGCGCAATGGCCGCGAAGCCATCGAGCGCCTGGAGCAGCACGAGGACATCGACCTGGTGCTGATGGACGTGATGATGCCGGAGATGGACGGCTACGAAGCCACCCGCCTGATCCGCAAGGACCCGCGCTGGCGCAAACTGCCGATCATCGCCGTCACCGCCAAGGCGATGAAGGATGACCAGGAGCGTTGCCTGCAGGCCGGGGCCAATGACTACCTGGCCAAGCCCATCGACCTTGACCGGTTGTTCTCGCTGATCCGTGTCTGGCTGCCGCAACTGGAGCGAATTTGAGTATCGAACGCAACACCGACATTGAAATACGGCTGCTGATCGAGGCGATCTACCTCAAGTACAGCTATGACTTTCGCGATTACTCCGGCGCCTCGATCAAGCGCCGGATCCAGCACGCATTGCGCCAGTTCGACTGCAAGACCGTCTCGGCCCTGCAGGAGCGGGTGCTGCACGACCCGGGCATGTTCATGCAGTTGCTGCAGTTCCTGACCATCCCGGTCAGCGAGATGTTCCGCGACCCCGAGCACTTCCTTGCAGTGCGCCAGGAAGTGGTGCCGCTGCTGCGTACCTGGCCGTCGATCAAGATCTGGATCGCCGGTTGCAGCACCGGCGAGGAGGTCTATTCGATGGCCATCCTGCTGCGTGAAGAAGGCTTGCTGGAGCGCACCATCATCTATGCCACCGACATCAACCCCAGCTCCCTGGAGAAGGCCAAGCAGGGCATCTACAGCATGCACAACATGCGCCTGTATGGTGACAACTACCGCAAGGCCGGCGGGCGCGGCGAGCTCAGCGACTACTACACCTCGGCCTATGGCAACGCCATCGTCGACAGCAGCCTGCGCGACAATGTGACCTTCGCCGACCACAGCCTGGCCACCGACAGCGTGTTCTCCGAAACCCAGTTGATCTCCTGCCGCAACGTGCTGATCTACTTCAACAAGACCCTGCAGGATCGCGCGTTTGGCCTGTTTCACGAGTCATTGTGCCATCGCGGCTTTCTGGTGCTGGGCAGCAAGGAAACCCTGGACTTTTCGGCCTATGCCGACAAGTTCGAGGCGCTGGTCAAGCCCGAACGGATCTACCGCAAATCATGAACGGCGTTCAGGCGATTACCCTGGGCGCTTCGGCGGGCGGCGTCAGTGCCTTGCTCACGGTGTTTCATGCCTTGCCGCCGGCGTTTCGCATTCCGCTGCTGTGCGTGCTTCACTTGCCGGATGACCGGCGCAGCCAACTGGCCGAGGTCCTTGCCCGCAGGCTCAAGCGCCCGGTGCGCGAAGCGCGCGACAAGGAAGACATCGCCCCCGGCACCATTTATGTGGCCGGGCCCGGTTATCACCTGTCGGTGGAGCGCGACCACAGCCTGTCGTTGAGCCAGGAAGAGCGCGTGCATTTTTCCCGGCCTTCAATCGATTTCCTTTTCGAGTCGGCCGCCGATGCCTACGGCGCGAGCCTGCTTGGCGTGCTGCTGACCGGTGCCAACGAGGACGGTGCCCGCGGCCTTGCCTGCATCAAGCGCCAAGGCGGCCGGACCATTGTCCAGGACCCGCTTGAAGCGCAAGTGTCGACCATGCCGCGTGCGGCGCTGGCCCTGCATCGGCCCGACTACATACTCCCTTTGAATGGCATCGGGCAACTGCTCGCCAGCCTGGAAGCCCCAGAATGCTAAGGCACATACAAGCAAAACTGCTGATCGTCGACGACCTGCCGGAGAACCTCCTGGCCCTGGAGGCGTTGATCAAAGGCGAAGACCGCGAGGTGCACCAGGCCCAGTCCGCCGACCAGGCGCTGGCGCTGCTGCTCGAGCACGAATTCGCCCTGGCCATTCTTGACGTGCAGATGCCCGGCATGAACGGCTTCGAGCTGGCCGAACTGATGCGCGGCACCGAGAAGACCAAGAACATCCCCATCGTCTTCGTCAGCGCCGCCGGGCGCGAAATGAACTATGCCTTCAAGGGTTATGAAAGCGGCGCGGTGGACTTCCTGCACAAGCCGCTGGACAGCCTGGCGGTGAAAAGCAAGGTGGCGGTGTTCGTCGACCTGTTCCGCCAGCGCAAGGCCCTCGGCCAGCAACTGGAAGCCCTGGAGCGCAGCCGCGAAGAGCAGGAACTGCTGCTGGCCCAGTTGCAGGTGACCCGCCGGGAGCTTGAGCACGCGGTGCGCATGCGCGATGACTTCATGTCGATCGTCTCCCATGAGGTGCGCACGCCGCTCAACGGCCTGATTCTGGAAACCCAGTTGCGCAAGCTGCACTTGGCCAAGGACAACGCCGATGCCTTTACCCTGGACAAGATGCGCGCCATGGTCGAGCGCGACGAGCGGCAGATCAACAGCCTGATCCGCTTGATCGAAGACATGCTCGACGTGTCGCGGATCCGCACCGGCAAGCTGTCGATCCGCCCAAGCCAGTTCGACCTCGGGCAACTGGTCGGCGGCTTGATCGAGAACTTCCAGGCCCAGGCCGCAGCTGCCGAGTCGCATATCGAGTTCAACGCCGGCGTGCCGCTGGCCGGCGTATGGGACGAGTTTCGCATCGAGCAGGTGGTCGCCAATCTGCTGACCAACGCCCTGCGCTATGGGGCGAAAAGCCCGGTGCAGGTGCGCACCTTCGAGGAAGGCGGCATGGCCTGCGTCGAAGTGCGCGACCACGGCATCGGCATCAGCGAGCACAACCAGCAGCGGATTTTCCAGCAGTTCGAGCGGGTTGCCTCCAGCCAGAGCAGCGCCGGCCTGGGCCTTGGCCTGTATATCTCCGAGCAGATTGTGCTGGCCCATGGCGGCAGCATCAGCGTGCACAGCATTGAGGGTGCGGGCGCGACCTTTACCGTGCGTCTGCCGCTGCCGCAATCGCTGCGGGAAAATGACCGGCACCAGGCAACCTCTGCCTGAGGCCGGGGTCGTATAGCCAAACAGCTGAATATTTTATCGAACAAGGCATTGGCATGAGTGAAGATGCGCAAGACGTAGTACTGGTGGTCGAAGACGAGCCAGTGATTCGCATGATTCTCGAGGACTACCTCAAGGGCGAGGGTTACCACGTGCTGGTGGCGGAGAACGGTGAGCAAGCTTTCAAGATTCTCGCGAGCAAGCCGCACCTGGACCTGATCGTCACCGATTTTCGTTTGCCGGGAGGAATCACCGGGGTGCAGATCGCCGAACCTGCGGTGAAGATGCGCCCGGACCTGAAGGTGATCTTCATCAGTGGCTACCCGGCGGAAATTCGCGAATCAGGCAGCCCGATCGCCTTCAAGGCGCCGATCCTGGCCAAGCCGTTCGACCTGAACAGCTTGCGCGAGCAGATTCAGGAGCAATTGCGCTAGGAGCCTGCTGACTCTTCCCACGCCATCCAGCATGGCTGGCTGATATTCCCCGCCGAGTAAAAAGCGTCCGATAGCATCCTTGTGAGTCGCCACAGGGAGTCGGCGCATGCGCTTTATCGTTCGCCAGGGAGACGCCACCAGCACCGGTGGTGAAGTACGCAATGGCTGCGCAAAGCACCCGCTTGGCGGTCGGCCCATCGCCCGCATGGGCGACCCGGTGTATTGCCCTCGCTGCCAGCGTACCGGCGAAATTGCCCAGGGCAACCCGGCCTACCGGGTAAGCGGCCAGGCGGTGGCCGGCGAAGGTCACCTGGTGCGTTGCGCCTGCCCTTATGGCAGCCACGCGCTGATTGCCAGCCAGCGGCGCGCACGCATGGGCCTGACCACCACCGGGCGAACGCTACCGCCCGCTATTGCCCTCGAAGAAGAGGAGGAAGAGGTCGAGGCAGACAATGGCGTCACCCTGCGTATTGGCGTGTTCTTTGATGGCACGGGTAACAACCTCGCCAACAGCGCCACCGTCGCCCAGTGTTTTGCCCGCGATGTAGAGCTGGCAGAGGAGGCCGAGGAAGTGCGTCGCCATTGCGCCAGGTATGGCTATGACGGCCAGGGGAGTGTGCCGGATGACAGCTACGGCAATGACATGACCAATGTCGCGCGGTTGTATGAGTTGTATCAGGATCGGGTGTGGGGTGATGAACAGCAGGGCAGGCGCCAGGTGGTGCTCAAGGTCTATATCGAAGGGGTCGGCACTACGAGCGGGGGCAAGGATTCCGCTCTTTCTCAGGCAACCGGTCGATACGGGACAGGGGTGATTGCTCGGGCAGAACAGGCACACGCCGAGGTCTTGAATCAGGTCAACATTTGGTTTGATGAAAATCCTCAGGCAAAAGTATCCGAACTGCAATTTGACCTGTTTGGCTTCAGTCGAGGCGCTGCCGCGGCGAGGCACTTTGCTAACAGTCTTCACAGGGGCAAGCGCGGCGGTCTGGCTGCACGCTGGCCGGTGCGCGTCAAACTTTCTGATGACTTCGACTGGAACTCAAAAAGTCATTTGAGCATTCAGTTTATTGGCCTGTTTGATTCTGTTGCAGCGATTGTTGCGGTTCTTCGCGGTAACTTCAGTCCGGCGAACGCTAACTACTCTGGTGTGGAAATGGGCCTCAAGGCAGGTGTTGCCCATAAGGTCGTACAACTGGTGGCAAGGGATGAGTGGCGCAAAAATTTCCCTCTGACCCGAACCGATAATGATATCGAGGTGCCTGGTGCGCACTCTGATGTCGGTGGAGGTTACCTGCCACGTATGCGAGAAAAAGTCTTGCTGTCCAGGCCGCGTAGCAGTGTCGAGCTACGTAGCCTGGCCAACGAACGGAGCCAGTCCTATCTAAAAGTACAGGAAGATTACTTGCGCAATCGCTCGAAGTGGGAACGCCTGAAGTTGCAAATGAACATAGTTACATGGTCGGTGGACCTGCCCTTTATTCCCAATCGAGACGCACACCCGTACAAGCGTGTATTTGCCTTTATTCGATGTGAGCGCGATGTGTTTGCCGATTTATCGTGGGTCTATTTGCGCATTATGCGCGAACTTGGCATACGAAGTGGTGTGCCGTTCCATGAAATTGGTGATCAACCGGACTTGCCCGATGAGCTTCAGGGGATTGCAGCGAAACTGACCGCTTATGCGCTAGGCGATCGGGCCAGTACTGGGCTCACCCCTGATGAAGAGACATTATTGCGTACTCGATACATTCATCTGTCCAGCCATTGGAACCCCCTGGGTTATCTAGTACGCGACAGCACAGAAGTGGTGTTTATCCATAGGCCGAATGCAAACGGTCAACGCACGGTATTACCCAATGAGTAGTACCTGGCGAGTCGTGCTGCTGCTCACTGCTTTGCTGCTTGCAGGGTGTGCAGGTCAAGACAGTATTCGGCTGCCTGCTGGCCCATGGTATTTGGGTTTTGTGGCGCCTACCCACATGGCCGTGTGGATTGAGACTGCCGATGTGCTGGACATCAAGGACCGCGGGTTCAGACGAGTCATGGGCGGGAACGCCAGAATGGATTTTACATTCAAGCCTGAGGATGGTTGGTCAACGCGCACGGGAGTGGGGTCGGGAAAATATGTATCGGGCAGTGATCTGCCCAAGTTGATTTATGTTCGCTGGCAATCATTGGCCGAAGCACAGACCTACGAAGTAGTCATTGAGATTCCTGAGGCAACGCGCCACAGCATGTTGAAACCTGAGCGCGCCTATTGTCGTTTGAATGATCGAGTCATCGATAACTACCGTACATACGTGACCATCGGCCTGGCCCCTGGCGGTGTCGCCCAAACCTGGCTGCGTGGAGTTTGCCTTGAGCGCATCAAGGTGATTCGAACGGTCGGTCGCATAGTGCCACTGGGACCGGACCTGGGGCGCTCCAGCGTTGGCTACCTACCACTGGAACCCGAATCCCAAGCCTACATCGACGCCCACGGTATCCCCTATGGCGCCTGGTAAGTCAGGCCATCGAGTTCAGGCTTTCACCGCGCAGGGTCCGCTCGATTCCGCCCAGCAGCATGCTTTCCATCAGCGCCAGGCCCTGGGCCTGGGGCAGTTGCGAGGCTTGCAGCCAGCCGGGCAGGCTGTTGAGCAGGTTGGCGATGACATGGGCGGTGGCTTGCAGTGCCTTGCCGTGCAGAGTTGCCTTGGGCGCCAGCAGGCGCAGCAGGGCGCTTTCATACTGTTGACGCAGTTGGCCGATGCGCGCTTGCTGCTCGACACTCAAACAGCACAGGTCACGCTCGGCCAGGCGAAACTGCAGCGGCCGCTCGGTATGCAGGCTCCAGTGCGCGGCAATCACCTCGCCGAGGGTCTGTTGCTGGCTGCGCCGCCCCGGGTTAAGGGTGGCCAGCAGCTCCTCGAACAACTCCTCGATGAGGTCGAACAGCAAGTGCTGCTTGCTCGGGAAGTGGTGGTACAAGGAGCCTGCGGTCAGGCCCAGGTGGGCGGCCAGTTCGCGCATGCTGACCTGGCCGAAACCCTTCTCGGCGAACAGCTCCAGGGCCTTGTCACGCCGCTCTTCAAAGTTCGCACAACGCAAAGCGGCGTCCATGGCAGGGCTCCCTAGTAGGTGAAAAAGCCACGACCGCTTTTACGCCCCAGGTAGCCGGCGGCAACCATTTCCTTGAGCAGCGGAGCAGGGCGGTACTTGCTGTCGTTGTAACCTTCGTGGAAGGCTTCGATGATCGCCAGCAGGGTGTCGAGGCCGATCAGGTCGGCCAGGGCCAGCGGGCCGATCGGCTGGTTGCAGCCAAGGCGCATGCCGGTGTCGATGTCTTCGGCGCTGGCCAGACCTTCCTGGAGCACGAAGATCGCCTCGTTGATCATCGGCACCAGGATGCGGTTGACCACAAAGCCCGGGCGATTGCCGGCGCTGATCGGGGTCTTGCCGACCTTTTCGGTCAGGGCCAGGGCCTTGGCGTAGGTGGCGTCACTGGTTTGCAGGCCGCGGATGATCTCGACCAGGGCCATCATCGGCACCGGGTTGAAGAAGTGCACGCCAACAAAGCGCTCCGGCTGGCTGACCGCCGCGCCCAACTGGGTGATCGACAGCGACGAGGTGTTGGTGGCGATCACGCACTGCTCGCTGACGCTGGCGGCGATCTGCTTGAGGATGCGCAGCTTGAGCTCGAGGTTCTCGGTGGCCGCCTCGATCACCAGTTCGGCCTGTTGCAGTTGCGCGTAGTCGGTGCTGGTGCGGATGCGTGCCACGGCGGCTTCGGCATCTTCTGCGGCCAGGGTCTGCTTGCTGACCTGGCGCTCGAGGTTCTTGCGCAGGGTGGCCAGGCCGCGCTCCAGGGCGGCGTCGGAAACGTCGATCAAGGTGACCTGGTAACCGGCAACCGCACAGACCTGGGCAATGCCATTGCCCATGGTGCCGGCGCCGATTACTGCAATGTTCTGAATACTCACTTTTAAATCCTTGCTCAGACGCGTTCGAAGACGATGGCGATACCCTGGCCGCCGCCGATGCACATGGTTGCCAGGGCGTAGCGGCCCTGGATGCGCTGCAGTTCATGAATGGCCTTGGTGGCGATGATCGCCCCGGTGGCGCCGACCGGATGGCCGAGGGAGATGCCCGAGCCGTTGGGGTTGACCTTTTCCGGGTCGAAGCCCAGTTCACCGGCAACCGCGCAGGCCTGGGCGGCAAAGGCTTCGTTGGATTCGATCACGTCGAGGTCGGCAACGCTCAGGCCGGCCTTGTCGAGCACCTTGCGGGTCGCCGGTACCGGGCCCAGGCCCATCAGCTCAGGTTCGACGCCGGCGTGTGCGTAGGCCACCAGGCGTGCCAGCGGCTGCAGGTTGTGGCGCTTGACGAAGTCACCTGTGGCCAGCACCAGGGCGCCGGCGCCGTCGTTCAGGCCGCTGGCATTACCGGCGGTGACCGTACCGTCCTTCTTGAACACCGCCTTCATGCCGGCCAGTTGCTCTGCGGTGACTTCGCCGCGCACATGTTCATCCACCTCGAAACGCACCGGGCCTTTGCGGCTGGGGATCTCGATCGACACGATCTGGCTGGCGAAGCGGCCCTCGGCGATGGCGCGGGCGGCGCGGCGCTGGCTGGTCAGGGCCAGTTCGTCCTGCATCTGGCGGGTGATGCCATTGCGTTCGGCGACGTTTTCCGCAGTGATACCCATATGAAAGCCGGCGAACGGGTCGTGAAGGATGCCGAGCATATAGTCGATGCCCTGCAGGTCACCCATGCGTGCGCCCCAGCGGGCTTGCGGGAGCAGGTAAGGGCCGCGGCTCATGGATTCGGCGCCAGCGGCGACCACTGCTTCAGCGTCGCCCAGCAGCAGGCTTTGCGCCGCCGAGACAATGGCCTGCAGGCCCGAGCCACACAGGCGGTTGACGTTGAATGCCGGGGTTTCCTTGGGAATGCCGGCGTTCATGGCCGCTACCCGCGCCAGGTAGGCGTCGCGCGCCTCGGTCGGAATCACGTTGCCCATGACCACATGGCCGATCTGCTCGGGGGCAACGCCTGCACGTTCGATGGCGGCACGGGTCACGCTGCTGGCCAGGTCCGCCAGGGGCAGGTCCTTGAGGGCGCCGCCGAAGCTGCCGATGGCCGAGCGTACAGCGCTGACTACATAGATGTCCGGGGTATTCATGATCGACTCCAGTGTGCGAAAGCGTGGCGGGGCAGGCCCGGCGTCTGCCAGAATGCTGCCCGCAGCCACCTTCAGGTTGGCTTCGAGTCTAGGCAAAGCCTGCGTACGGGCCTATGCCATAACTGTCCAGTGACACTGGTATTTTTTGCCACACCCTTGCGGAATCCGCCATGCGGGAAAACGATACAGTCGCCGTCTATTTCGTCCATACCATGCTCCATGCCCTGCGCGCGCAACCGGCGCGGGCGGCGGCGCTGCTGGTCGAAGCCGGAATCGACCCGGCGGTGCTCCAAGCGCCTGGCGCACGGGTGCCAGCGTCTGCGTTTGCACGCCTGTGGTTGCTGCTGATCGAGACCCTTGACGACGAATTCTTCAACCTCGACAGCCATGGCATGCCGTTGGGCAGCTTTGCCCTGATCTGCCGCGGGCTGATCCAGGAGCCGAACCTGGAAAGGGCGCTGCGCCAGTGCCTGAACAACTTTGCGTTGTTCCTGCGCGATATCCGCGGGCAGTTGACGATCAAGGGTGGGCGCGCGGTGATCAGCCTGCGCACTGGCATCGAAGATCCGCTGACCCGGGTCTACGCCGAGGAAACCTTTCTCGCCCTGGTGATCAGCCTGGCGTGCTGGCTGGTCGGGCGACGCGTGGTCATCGATCGAACGGCACTGGCCGACACACGCCCGGCCCAGGACGATGACCCGTTGCTGTGGGGCGCCAACGTGCAGATGGGCGGTGGCCGTACCGAGATCGAGTTTGCCGCCGATTACCTGCGCCTGCCGGTGGTCCAGGACCTGGCGGCGCTGAAGACCTTCCTGCGCAGCGCACCGCAGTGGCTGGTGATTCGCTACCGCAACCAGAATGGCCAGGTGGCTCAGGTGTACCGTTATCTGCGTGCCCGCCGGTATGGCCAGTGGCCGACCCTGCTGGCCATGGCCGAACGCCAGGGCCTGAGCCCCAGCAGCTTTCGCCGCCAGCTGGAGCGCGAGGGCCGTTCGTACCAGCAGATCAAGGATGAAGTGCGTCGGGCCATGGCCTTTGAGTGCCTGCGCCAGACGCACCTGAGTATTGCCGAAGTCGCCGAGCACACCGGCTTCCAGGAGCCCAGTGCGTTCCACCGGGCGTTCAAGAAATGGACCGGCGAGAGCCCCGGCAGTTACCGCCAGCGCATGCTCAGTCCCGCAGCTGCGCTGCCAGTTGCTTGACCCTTACCAGGTCGCCACCGGCAACCTTGGCCACGCCCTTGCCATAGGCAGGGTCGGCCTTGTACAGGTACGCGAGGATGAGGTGCTTGCTTTCGTCGTCGCTGCTGGCCAATGAGCCACCGAAGCTATTGATCAGGTCGCGGCGGTCGTTGGCGCTATAGGAGCGGAACAGCTCGCCGGCCTGTTTGAAGTTCTGCTGACGCTCGATGCCTTGCTGCTGGGTGCTGCCGCTCAAGGGTTGCTGGCTGTAACGTGCCGACTCAGTCGGGGGGCGTGGCATCAGGCGGCTGGGCTCGTAGTTGACCCCGCTGACACTACGCGCGCTGTTAAGGGCACCATCCTGATTGGCGTTATTGATCCTGACCCTGGGCTGATTGATTGGCAAACCGGCGGCATTGGCGCCGACCCGGTACATCTGGGTGTCGGCATAGGAGAACAGCCGGCCTTGCAGCAGGCGGTCTTCCGAAGGCTCGATGCCCGGCACCAGGTTGGAGGGCGCCAGGGCCACCTGCTCGGTTTCCTGGAAGAAGTTGCCGACATTGCGGTTGAGTACCATCTGCCCGACTTTTTGTTCAGGCACATCTGGCCAGATCTTGGTCGGGTCCAGTGGGTCGAAGTCAAAACCGGCGAGCTGCTCGGGCTTGAGCGTCTGGATATACAGGTCCCACTTCGGATGATCACCACGATTGATCGAATTGACCAGGTCGTTGGTCATGTGGCTGAAGTCATGCCCCTGAATCTTGGCCACTTCGCCAGGGCTCAGGTTTTTCTGACCTTGTAGGGTTTTCCAGCGAAACTTCACGTAGGTGATTTCGCCATCGCGGTTGACGAACTTGTAGGCATGCACGCTGTTGCCATCCATGTGCCGGTAGCTCAGCGGCGTGCCTTCGTTGGAGTAGAGCAACGTCAGGGTGCGGGTGGCTTCGGGCATGTGCGAGAGCAGGTCGAAGCGGCGCGCGTCGTTGCCAAGGTTGGTGCGCGGGTCGGGCTTGAAGGCGTGAACCATGTCCGGGAACTTGATGGCATCACGAATGAAGAAGGTCGGGAAGTTATTGCCGACCAGGTCCCAGTTGCCATCAGTGGTGTAGAAACGTGTGGCAAAGCCGCGCGGGTCGCGCAGGGTTTCCGGGGAATGAAGGCCGTGCACCACCGAGGAGAAGCGCACGAACACCGGGGTTCGCTCCCCCGGGGTGAATACCTTGGCCTGGGTCAGTGCGGAAATATCGGCGCTGGCGGTGAACTCGCCATGGGCACCGGTACCGCGGGCATGCACCACACGCTCAGGCACCCGCTCGCGATCAAAACGCTGCAGCTTCTGGATCAACTGCACGTCCTGCAGCAGGGTGGGGCCGGTACTGCCAGCGGTCTGCGAGTTCTGGTTGTCGCCCACCGGGGCGCCATTGTCGCGAGTTAGCGGGGCGGCGAATGCCGTGCTGGCAATCAATACGGCCGAGGCGAGTACGCCCAGCGTAAAGCCTGAAAAACGTCGGGTGCTCATGGTGACTGTCCTGTCATGGGTTAGAGCAGCCGATGATAGAAACGGCAGGACACCAGCCCCAGATGGGCTTTCTTCAAGCAGTGTCGGACTTCTCCGGAACTGCTGGGTGACTCTGCACCGGTCCCCGGCACTGTTGCAGTGCCGGGTTGTTACGGTCGTCCTACAGCATTTGTTTGAGCAGTTGTTGCAAGTGCGCCTGACCTGCGTTGTCGAGGGCAAATACCGGCCGCCGCGGCTCACCCACCGGCAAACCGGTCATGCCCAGACCGGCCTTGATGGTTGCCGGCAGGCCACCTTTGAGGATGAACTCCAGCAGCGGCAATTGACGGTAGAACACCGCCTTGGCTGTGCCCAGGTCGTTGGCCTGGACGGCCTGGTAAAGCTGCTGGTTGAGGGCCGGGATCAGGTTCGCAGCGGCGGTGCACCAGCCGCTGGCACCGGCCACGAAGGCTTCCAGGGCCAGCGGGTTGCAGCCGTTGTAGAACGGCACCTTGCCTTCACCCAGTAGCTGCAGCTTGTGCATGCGCTGGATGTCGCCGGTGCTCTCCTTGACCATGGTGACGTTTTCGACCTCGCGCACGATGCGCAGGATCAGCTCCACCGACATGTCGGTACCGCTGGTGGCCGGGTTGTTGTAGAGCATGATCGGCAGTTCGATGCTGGCGCCGATGGCCCGGTAGTGCTCGAGTATCTCCTCCTCGGTGAGCTTCCAGTAGGCGGCCGGCAGCACCATCACCGCATCGGCGCCGTGTTCCTGGGCAAAGCGCGCGCGGCGAATGGCACCGGCGGTGGTCAGGTCGGAGACGCTGACGATGGTCGGTACTCTCCCTGCGATCTGGCGCAGGCTGAAGGCGGCTACCTGCTGCCATTCCAGATCGCTCAGGTAGGCGCCTTCGCCGGTGCTGCCCAGTGGCGCAATGGCGTGAACGCCACCCTCGATCAGGCGCTCGATCGAGCGGCCCAGGGCCTCGAGGTCAAGCTGTTCGCCGTCGGCGCTGAACGGGGTGATGGTGTAGCCGATGATGCCGTGAAAAGTCTTGGACATGAAATTTACTCCGCAAGGTCAGTGACAGGCTTGGTTCAGTTCAGGCAGTCGCCATGTACCTGCAGGCATTGGCGCGCATAGTAGTTGAAGGCGGCGCTGTGGCGCTTGGGCCGGGAGATCCAGTCATGGGCTTCGCGGCCCAGTTGCGGGGCAATCGGTTTGATGCTGCCGGCGGCCATGGCCAGCAGTTGCAGCTTGGCGGCGCGCTCGATCAACTGGGCGATCACGCAGGCTTCCTCGATGCTGGCACCGGTCGACAACTGGCCGTGGTGCGACAGCAGGATGGCGCGCTTGTCGCCCAGGGCGGCGCTGATGATCTCGCCTTCTTCGTTGCCCACCGGCACGCCGGGCCAGGCCTCGAGGAACGCGCAATCGTCGTACAGCGGGCAGAGGTCCATGTGCGAGACCTCAAGTGGCACTTCCAGCATCGACAGGGCGGCGACGTGGGTCGGGTGGGTGTGGATGATGCAGTGCACATCCGGGCGGGCACGATAGACCCAGCTGTGGAAGCGGTTGGCCGGGTTGGGCATGCCCTGGCCTTCGAGCACGTCCAGGTCTTCGTTGACCAGCAACAGGTTGCTGGCCGTGATTTCGTCGAAACCCAGGCCCAGTTGCTGGGTGTAGAAGGTGCCTGGCTGCGGGCCGCGGGCGCTGATCTGCCCGGCCAGGCCGGAGTCGTGGCCGTTGTCGAACAGAATCCGGCAGGTCAGTGCCAGCTTTTCGCGCACAGTCCACGTATTATCGGCAAGCGAGCCTTGCATCTGCTTAAGGGCCTGCTGGATCAGTTGGTCCTTGGGGAGTGCCATTGTCTTGGCCATGGGGCTATCCTCGGTGGCGTGATGGAGTGTCACGGCTGGCCCACCCCGGTTGCTTGGAAGGTGACGGGGTGGTCAACTGCATGACACAATCAAGGCTATATGACACAAGGTGTCATTAGCAAGAAAATACTTGCCCATGGCATTGGGAAAATCGCGTCACATGTCTATCCGATTGAAACTGTTGAGAAAAAAACTGGGTATTACCCTGGAGGCGCTGGCTGAAACGGCTGGCATGACCAAGAGTTACCTGTCCAAGGTCGAGCGCGGCTTGAATACGCCCTCCATCGCTGCAGCGTTGAAGCTGGCGCGTGCCTTGAACGTCAATGTCGAGGAGCTGTTTGCCGAAGACCAGCCAGGCCAGGCCCGTTACAGCCTGGTGCGCAGCCATGAACGCCAGGCGGTGTCGGGGCAGGGGCCGGGTTATTCGGTGCTGGCCAAGCAGATCGGCAGCCGCAGCCTGCTGCCGTTCATCATCAGCCCGCCGCCGGAGTTCAGCGATGCCTCGTTCAAGGAGCACCTTGGCGAGGAGTTTCTGTTCGTCCATGAAGGCCAGGTCGAGGTCGACTTCATGAACGAGCGGTTGATCCTCGAGCGTGGCGATGCCCTGTATTTCAACGCCCAGACCCCGCACCGCCTGCGTTCGTTGGGGCCGGTGCAGGCCCAGTTGCTGGTGGTGGTGCACGACGCCGAGGGCTGAAGCCTATGCACGCAAATTCGCGATTCTGGCGTGACCCGGCGCTGCCCTTCGTTGAAGTGCGCAGCGTCGCCGATGGTCGCAAGGTCTGTTACGCGGCGCATTCGCACGAGAGTTTCTCGATTGGTGCGATTACCGCAGGGCGCAGCACCTACATCAGTGGCGATCGCCAGCAGCAAGTGGCTGCCGGCACCGTGGTGCTGATGAACCCCGGAGTGGTGCACACCTGCAACCCTATCGCGGGCGAGCCCTGGTCCTACCTGATGCTGTTCATCGACTGGGCCTGGTTGCAGGGCCTGGGTTTCTCGCCGCTGGCGGCTGTCAGCAGCACCGAGGCGGGGCTGTTCGATGATTTGCTGCAGCTGTTTGCCGTGCTGCTGGATGAGCAGCAGCCGCCAGTTGGCAAAGAGGCGGCACTGCGAGTGTTTTGCAGCGCACTGAGCCTGCGCCTGGGCGAAAGCGCAAGCGCGCTGGGCCAGGGCGACCCGCGCCTGCTGGCCGCAGCCGAATTCATCCGCGCGCACTGCACCGAGCCTTTGCGCCTTGAAGACATCAGCCGCGCTGCCGGCTTGTCCGCGTCCTACCTGATCCGTGCGTTCAAGCAGCAGTTCGGCTTGACGCCCCATGGCTACCTGCTCGATCAACGGGTGCAGTATGCCCGTGCCCAGTTGCGCCGCGGGCGGTTGATTGCCGAGGTGGCACTGGAGGCAGGTTTTGCCGACCAGGCGCACTTGCAGCGAGCCTTCAAGCGCCACCTGGCGGCGACGCCTGGGCACTATCGTTCAGCCCACTAGCAGGTACAGCGCGCTGGCCAGCAACAGCAGCGCCAGGCAGCGGTTGAACCGGCGCATACGCTGGGCATTGCTCAGGGAGTGGCTGATTGCACTGCCGGCCCAGGCCCAGCTGGCAATCGACAGAAAACAGATTACCAGGTAGATCGCGCTGAACTGCCACAACCGGCGGCTATCGCCCTCGCCGACATAGGCGCCGATGCCGGCCACGCAGGCCAGCCAGGCCTTGGGGTTGAGCCATTGCAGGGTGGCGCCGGCGAGCACCGAGGGCGCGCCCGTAGCGCCGCCAGCGCCCAGTTCGCCGTTGTCGCTGGCCAGTTTCCAGGCCATGTACAGCAAGAACACCACGCCGGCCCAGTGCAACACTTGAGTCATGGCCGGCCAATGGCGCAACAACTCGTGCAAGCCAAGGCCGATCAGCACCAGCAGCAGGACAAAGCCGAGGGTTGCGCCGCTGACATGCCGCAAGCTGGCGCGAAAGCCGTGGCGGGCGCCGGCGCTCAGGGCGACGATATTGACCGGGCCGGGGGAGATTGAGGCGGCCAGGGCGAAGGCGGCCATTGATAACATCAGGCTCATGAGGGGTATCCAGCAGTGGAAGACCGACACAGCCTAAGGCGTGGCGAATGGCCGGGTATTGAAGAAAATTACCCTGGATATCTTCAAGCAATGGTTACAGGTGCTTGGCGTACAGCCTGGTTTTTCCCTGATTGCTCGCAGAGCAAGATGTAATCACTTTCAAGCACAGGCAGTGATCATCATGTACAGCGCTCATCAATCCTTGTTGCACCAGACCGTGCTGGTGCTCGGCGGCGCCAGCGGTATCGGCGCGGCGGTAGCGCGCCAGGCCAGGGCACGTGGTGCACGGGTCATCGTTGCCAGCCGCCAGGCGGTAAGCCCGGGTGAGGGGATCGAGGCATGTGTTGCCGATATCACCGATATCCGGGCGCTGCAGGCGCTGTTTGCCGGCGTTGGCACCGTCGATCATCTGGTGATCAGCGCTGGCCCCGCCGTGCAGGCCAGGCCCCTGGCGCAGAGCGACCTGCAACTGGCGCGCGAGGCTTTCGAGGTGAAGTTCTGGGGCGCCTTGCAGGCGATCCAGCTGGCGTTGCCGCACCTTTCTGCGCACGCCAGCATCAGCCTGACCTCGGGGTTGCTGTCACGCAAGTTCGTCGCCGGGCAGATGATCAAGACCACCCTCAATGCGGCGCTCGAAGCCCTGGCCAGGCAACTGGCCAAGGAGCTGGCGCCACGCCGGGTCAACGTTGTCAGCCCGGGGCTGACCGAAACCGAAGCCTACGCCGGGATGGACGGCGAGTCGCGGCAGGCGATGTTCGCCCGCGCCGGCGCGGGCCTGCCGGTCGGACGGGTGGGGGCGGCGGATGAAGTGGCGGCCGGGTATCTGCTGGCCATGGAGAACGGCTTCATGACCGCCAGCGTCATTGATATCGATGGTGGTGGGTTGATTTAGGCAGTTGTGGGAACGGGCGGGTACAGAATTTGAAATAGTTTCGCGCTGTGAGAAAAGCCTGCTGCAATTGTAGGATCACATCCCCAATTGATTTCAGGTTGATATGACTTCGTTCTCGGAGCCTCCCAGTACCCGGCCGTCCCGGCCATTCTCCCGTCCTTGCGACGTTTCCCGCCCGTTCTCGCACATGAGTAATCGCCCATGGAATGGCTAGCCGACCCCACGGCCTGGCTGGGCCTTGCCACGCTGATTGTGCTGGAACTGGTACTGGGTATCGACAACCTGGTGTTCATCGCCATCCTCGCCGACAAACTGCCGCCCCATCAGCGCGACCGCGCGCGGGTGATCGGCCTGTCGCTGGCGCTGATCATGCGCCTGGGCCTGCTGGCCAGTATCTCGTGGATGGTGACCCTTACCGCGCCGCTGTTCGAGGTGTTCGGCAAGAGCTTCTCCGGGCGCGATCTGATCATGCTCTTCGGTGGTGTGTTCCTGTTGTTCAAGGCCACCATGGAGTTGCACGAGCGCCTCGAAGGCCACGTTGCGCAGAACACCGGCAGTGTGCGCCATGCCGCGTTCTGGCCGATCGTCGCGCAGATCGTGGTGCTCGATGCAGTGTTCTCCCTCGACGCGGTGATCACCGCCGTGGGCATGGTCGAAGAGTTGTCGATCATGATGATCGCGGTGATCTTCTCCATCGGCATCATGATCGTTGCCAGCAAGCCGTTGACCCGCTTCGTCAACAATCACCCGACGGTGATCATGCTGTGCCTGGGCTTCTTGATGATGATCGGCTTCAGCCTCACCGCCGAGGGCCTGGGCTTTCATATTCCGAAAGGCTACCTGTACGCGGCCATTGGCTTCTCGATTCTGATCGAGCTGTTCAACCAGCTGGCCCGGGCGCGGCGCAAGCGCAGCCTGCAGCAACACCGGCCGCTGCGTGAGCGCACCGCCCACGCGGTCCTGCGCCTTTTGGGCGGGCGCCGGGTCGAGGCTGATGATGTCGGCGAGGAGATTGCCGACCTGGTCGAAGGTGGCGAAGAACAGGTGCTGTTCGACCGCCGCGAACGGGTGATGATCAGCGGCGTGCTGAACCTGGCCGAACGGCCGATCAAGACGGTGATGACGGTGCGCGCCGAGGTCGATGCCATCGACCTGGCGCAGCCGGCCGAGGCGATTCGTACCGCACTGATGCATTCGTCCTACTCGCGCCTGCCGTTGATTCGTGACGGGCGTATCGAAGAACCGCTGGGCTTCGTGCACAAGAAGGAGCTGCTCAAGGAACTGCTGGCCGGTAATCAGCCTGACCTCGAGAGCCTGGCCCGGGCGCCGGTGAACCTGCTGGAGAGTTTCAGCATCCTCAACGCCCTGGAGCAGATGCGCAACCAGTCGACGCACATTGCCTTCGTGGTCAACGAGTTCGGTGATTTCACCGGGGTGCTGACCATGACCGACATCCTTGAGTCCATCGCCGGTGAACTGCCCGATGCCAGTGAGGTGGAAGGCCCGGGCATCGTCGAGGACGGCCACGGCTTTGTCGTCAGCGGCGCCCTTAACCTCAGCCAGATCCAGGCACGCACCGGTTTTGCCGCCAAGCCCACCGAGGACTACCAGACCCTCGCCGGCCTGGTCATGAGCCTGCTCGATCGCTTGCCGATGGTCGGCGACAGCCTGGTGTGGAACAACTGGCAAATGACCGTGGTCGCGGTGGAGGAGCGCCGCGTGCGCCAGGTGCGCCTTACACCGAACGCCGCCGTTGACGCAGCAGGTGCCTGACGCCTTCGGCGATCAATACCAGCACCGCCAGCCAGATCGGCAGGTAGGTCAGCCACTGGTCGGGGCCGATGGTCTCGCCCAGCAGCAGGGCCACGGCCACCAGCAGCACCGGCTCGACATAGCTGAGCAGGCCGAACAGGCTGAAGGCCAGCAGGCGGCTGGCCAGCACATAGCAGATCAGCGCCAGGGCGCTGATCACCCCAAGCAGCGGGATCAGGCCGTACAGCCCCGGATGCGCGGCCAGGTCCTCGGCTGACAGCGGCCCCTGGATGACAAAGTACAGCGCCGCCGGCAGCAGCAGGCACATGTCGGCCCACAAACCGCCAAGGTGATCGGTCGCGCATTTGCGCCGCAGCACGAAGTACAGCGGGTAGCCTGCGGCGACCAGCAAGGTCTCCCAGGCAAAGCTGCCGTGTTGGTAGAGCTCATGGCCGACACCGGTCATCGCACAGGCTACCGCGAGTTTCTGCAGCCGCGACAATTGTTCGCCATACACCAGGCGGCCGGTCAGGACCATGGTCAGCGGCAACAGGAAGTAGCCCAGCGACACTTCCAGGCTGCGTCCGTGCAACGGCGCCCAGAGGAACAGCCAGAGCTGCACGCCCATCAATGATGAAGTACCCAGCAGGCCGAGCAACAGCAGCGGCGTGCGCCTAACCCGCGCGAGCAAGCCGGTGACCAGCGGCCAGTCGCGGGTAAACAGCATGAACAGGGTAACGCAGGGCAAGGTCAGGAGCATGCGCCAGCCGAACACCTCCTCGCCATCGAGCGGGGTGAGCAGCGAGGTGTAGTAGTACATCACGGCAAACAGGAACGAGGCCGTGACCGATGTAATGATGCCTTTTGACACAAATGCCTCGGTTACAGAAGAAAACAGAGCGGGGAACCCGCCATGATCTCAGGGCGCAGGCCTAACCGGCAACCTTCGCGACCTGCGGCGCGGTTTCGGCCTGGGCTGCCAGGGCGGCGACAAAGTCCTCGATCGGCATCGGCCGGGCAAACAGGTAACCCTGCTGGAAATCGACATTGTGGCGCGCCAGGTAATCGCGCTGGGTTTCGTTCTCGACGCCTTCGGCGACGATGCCCAGCTCAAGCTTGGCCGACAGTTCGATAATGCTGTCGAGAATGTGCAGCGACAACGCATCGACCCCGATCAGGGCGACGAAGCTTTGGTCAATCTTCAGGTAATCGACCTTGAACTGGCGCAAGTAGCTGAGGCTGGACTGGCCGGTGCCAAAGTCGTCGATGGCGATCATCACCCCCAGTTCGTGGAGTTTGCCGAACAGCGTCTGGGTAACTTCGCTGGGGGCAATAAGCTTGCGTTCGGTCAGCTCCAGGGTCAGCAATACCCGGCCAGGCGGGAAGGCGCCGAGAAAGGCCCGGCAGTCGTCGTACAGGGCCAGGTCCTGGCAATGATCGGCGGTGATGTTGATGCCGACATGAAAACCCTCGCCCATCAATGCGGCATGCGGCGCCAGCAATTGCGCAGTGCGCTGCATGAGCATGCGCGTCATCGGTACGATCTGGCCGCTGTGCTCGGCGTAGGGAATGAACAGGTCGGGGCGCACCAGACCGTCGCGCGGGTGCTGCCAGCGCATCAGCACTTCGGCGCCGGCCCAGCGGTAGTCGCCCTTGCGCACCACCGGCTGGAAGTACGGCAAGAACTCGTTGGCTTCCATGGCCCGCTGCAGCTCGGCCCGTGGGGAGCTGGCACGGCGCAGCATCCAGCGGCATACGGTACCGGCAATCACCCCGAGAAACACCAGCAGGCCGAACAGGGCAGGATATTCATCGCGCATTACCTGGCCGACCTTGCCTGTCGCATAACCGCTGTGGATCGAGAACGGGTAGTGGCTGGAGGTCAGGCGCACTGGCGCAACCTCAGCGGCGGGGGCGATCCCTTCATGGACCAGGCCGTCCTTGCCCATCCAGTAACGGCCCACCTGTAGCAGCAACTGGGTCTGCGGGCCGATCAGGCGCAGGGCGGTCAGCAGGTGGTCACCATCGACGGTAGTGATGGCGCCGCGCTCGCCTTCATAGACCCGATACACCAGCAATGGGTGGCCAGGAGTCACCGAGTTGCCGTTCATCAGCCAGAGCTTGCCGTCGACATAGTCGCTGGCATTGACCGGTTCGCTGTAGGGGCCGAACAGCGAGCTGCAATACAGCTCGTTGCGGTACACCAGGTTGGTCGAGCGTACGAACGAGCGGCGGGTGACCTGGTCGCGCAGGGCCAGTTTCTCTTCCACGCACGGCATTCCGGCCAAGGGCAGCAACGACCTGGCTGCGCCAGAAATGTTGTCGAGGATCAGCTCTACCTGGGCCACCACCTGCTGCGCCGTGGCGCGGCTGCGGGCGTCCAGCTCACGCTGGGCCTGCAGGTGCATGATCAGCAGCCCGCACAGCACCGGTAGGGCGCCAACCGCCCAGGGCAGCAGGGCACGCAGGGTCCAGCGTCCGGGGCGTTTTACCGTGAGCGGCATGGCGGCTAACCTGTACAAGCGGGGGAATGAAAACGGCTGTGTGCCTAGGATAGCCGTTCGTCGCCGCTCGGGCGTCAACTAAAGTGCGGACAAAACGGTTTACGCACTGTAGAATCCCGTTACGCATACAATAATAAGGTTCTCCACCTTCGGGGAATCAACCCGCCGAGAATGGGTCCATATGAAGTGTCATGGGTTCAAGCTGATCTATGGTGACTACCTCGCCAGAAGTGTGAGGGGCATCTCTTGCGCGCCACCACGCCTGCTCGACATCGATAGCAATTAACGACCGTTATTTACCCGCTTTGATGATGAGGAAACGAGCATGGCTGATATCTTTGAAAACCCGATGGGCCTGATGGGCTTTGAATTCATCGAGTTCGCATCGCCGACCCCGGGCGCCCTGGAACCGATCTTCCAGATCATGGGCTTCACCAAGGTGGCTACCCACCGTTCCAAGGACGTGCATCTGTACCGCCAGGGCGGTATCAACCTGATCCTGAACAACGAACCGAAAAGCGTCGCCTCGTACTTTGCCGCCGAGCATGGTCCGTCGGTGTGTGGCATGGCCTTCCGTGTGCGTAACGCCCACGAAGCCTACGCCCGCGCCCTGGAGCTGGGTGCCCAGCCGGTCGAGATCGAAACCGGGCCGATGGAGCTGCGTCTGCCGGCGATCAAGGGCATTGGCGGTGCGCCGCTGTACCTGATCGACCGTTTCGAGGAAGGCAGTTCGATCTATGACATCGACTTCAACTTCATCGAAGGTGTCGATCGTCACCCGGTCGGTGCGGGCCTGAAGATCATCGATCACCTGACCCATAACGTTTATCGCGGGCGCATGGCCTACTGGGCCGGTTTCTACGAGAAGCTGTTCAACTTCCGCGAAATCCGTTACTTCGACATCAAGGGCGAATACACCGGCCTGACCTCCAAGGCCATGACCGCGCCGGATGGCATGATCCGCATCCCGCTGAACGAAGAGTCGTCCAAGGGCGCCGGGCAGATCGAAGAGTTCCTCATGCAGTTCAACGGCGAGGGCATCCAGCATGTGGCCTTCCTCAGCGACAACCTGCTCGAGAGCTGGGATGCCCTGAAAAAGCTCGGCATGCGCTTCATGACCGCGCCGCCAGAAACCTACTACGAGATGCTCGAAGGGCGTCTGCCGGGCCATGGCGAGCCGGTCGGCGAACTGCAGGCCCGTGGCATCCTGCTCGATGGCTCCTCCGAGGCCGGTGACAAGCGTCTGCTGCTGCAGATCTTCTCCGAAACCCTGATGGGCCCGGTGTTCTTCGAGTTCATCCAGCGCAAGGGTGACGATGGCTTCGGCGAAGGCAACTTCAAGGCCCTGTTCGAGTCGATCGAGCGTGACCAGGTCCGTCGTGGCGTACTCAGTACCGACTGATCCGGACCGTCACTGAAAAAGGCCATTGAGCAAACGCTCAATGGCCTTTTTTCATGGTGGAGCTCACGCTGTTTTTCGTCGTTGCCTGAACAGCCCCCAGTAGGCCACGGCGCAGGTGATAATGCCGACCAGAAGCAGGGAAGGCGCTGTGGAGGCCATGGCCTGGCTGAGCATCTTGCGGGTGTGGCCATCGGGGTAGCCGGCGTGGACGGTGTAGCCGTACTTCTCCGAGACCATGCGCTGGCTGTCTTCTTCATGGTTGGGTACCTGCTCGGCGCTGCCACTGCCGGTTGCCCAGACAAAATCGCTGCCGAACTGCAGGGCCAGGACAATGGCGTTCTTGAAGCCCTGCAGTTCTGTTTGCAGGGAGCGCGCATCGCTGATGGCGATGACGCCCATGGGATATTCCTGCAGGCGGTAGTGCAGCACCGGCATGTCCGGGGTGATTTCGTTGCGCGAGTCCAGGCGCAGGCGCTGGTTGAAGTAGCTGCCCGGGTCGATTGCCGTGTCGATGCTGCCGAGCAGGGTGCTGCAGTAGGCACGGTTTTCCCGGGTCAGCACCAGCGAGCGCACGCTTGGCTGCCTCAGCGCTTCCTGGCGCAGAGTCGGGAGGATTTTCTCGCAGGGTTGCCCGACCAACCCGAGCACAGTATTGCTGGAGCCGTGCATGGCATCGAAGACCCGGTCGATAGCATAGATAGCCTCGACCACAGACACCTCGGCGGTTTCTTCCTGCTTGCGCTCGACCTGCAGGGCCAACACCAGAAGGCCACAGGCCACGGGCGCCAGGCCGATCAGCAGGGTTATCAGAAACTCGAGCAGGCTGCGGCCGGCAAGACGGGTTGGAGCCATGAGTGCACCTCTATGCTGAACAAGAGCCCGACCTTCCTGGTCGGGTGACACTCGTCAGCATAAAGAGCGCAATCAGCGGCGGATGTAGGCCGTGTTTAACCTGGGTGCAGTACCCATCGGCAATCTGGGTAGGCGCCTCAGCGCTTTTTCAGTGCGGCCACTACCAGGTCAGCCACCGCGCCCCCGGAGGCGGGATTCTGTCCGGTAATCAAGCGTCCGTCTTTCTGGTCGGCGATGGCGAAGGCCTGCCACGGCTCTTCTGCCTTGCGGTACAAACCGCCGCGGGCCTTGAGCTCGGTTTCGGTGAGGTAAGGCACCACTTTGTCCAGTTCGGCCAGTTTCTCTTCAGTATCGGAAAAGCCGGTGACCTCGCGATCCTTGACCAGCAAGGTGTTGTCACTGAGCTTGATATTGAGCAGGCCGACCGCGCCATGGCACACCGAGGCCACCACGCCACCGGCCTCGAAGATGCGCCGGGCCAGGTCCTGCAGCTCGCTGCTGTCGGGGAAGTCCCAGATCACCCCATGACCGCCGGCATAATAAATGGCGCTGTAGTCCTGGGCCTTGACCTCGCCGGGGCTCAGGGTTTTGCCCAGGCGGTTCATGAACGCCTTGTCCTGGTACCACTGCCAGTCGATATCCGCGGCCATCTGCAGGCTGTGCGGGTCAATCGGCACGTAACCGCCGCTGGGGCTGAGGTAATCGACCTTGTAACCGGCCTTTTCGACCTTGTCGACAAAGTGCACCGCCTCGCCCAGCCACAATCCGGTGGCGCGCTTCAGCGTCGGGTATTTGGCCGTATTGGTCAGCACCACCAGTATTTTCTTGCTCATCGCAACGCTCCCTATACTGGAACGGACCCGGACTGCCCAGGTCGCAGAGGAGAAACCTGTTCAGCATAGTAGTGACTGGCATGGATGCCATTCCTTGCTGGCGGTATGCTAGCCTGCGAAGAAAACCGCTTTGCAACAGGGAGTCGACCAACCGATGAGCACGTTGAACCAAGACGTAGATGCGTTCATGCAGGCTGCTATCGATGAGGCCCAACTGGGCCGCGAAGAAGGCGGCATACCGATCGGTTCGGTGCTGGTACACAATAACCAGATCATCGGCCGTGGCCACAACCGCCGGGTACAGAAGGGCAGCGCGATCCTGCACGGCGAAATGGACGCTCTGGAAAACGCCGGCCGCCAGCCGGCCAGGGTATATCGCGAGGCGACCCTGTACACCACTTTGTCGCCATGTCCGATGTGCAGCGGGGCGATCCTGCTGTATGGCATCAAGCGCGTGATCGTTGGTGAAAACCAGACCTTCATGGGTGAGGAAGCGCTGCTCAAGGCGCGCGGCGTCGATGTGCAAGTGCTGCACAATGATAACTGCGTCAAGATGATGCGCGATTTTATCCAGGACAGCCCCGAACTCTGGAACGAAGATATCGGCGTTTAGGTCCGATTGTTCAGGCCCCCACCGTCAGCCGAGTTTGCCCATGTCAGGATCAATGAGTGTAAAGGTGCGTAACCACGACTGGGCCAGTACCGCCCTTGGGCCTTTGCACCTGTGGCCGGCGCCCTTGCGCATTGCCGTGGACATGCTGCTGGCGTCAAAATTCCCCGGTTGCCTGGTCTGGGGGCCGCAGTTGGTGACCATTTACAACGATGCCTTCAAGCCGATCCTCGGGGCCAAGCCCGAGGCACTGGGACGCGGCTTTGACGAGGTGTGGAGCGAGGCCTGGGAGAACATCGGCGCGCTGGTCTTCCGTACCCTGTCGGGGGAGGCGATCTTCATCGAGAACTTCCCGTTGATGATCAATCGCAACGGCAGCCTCGAACAGGCCTATTTCACTTTCTGCTACAGCCCCATTCGAGACGAGCGCGGGGCGGTGGCCGGCTTTCTCGACACGGTGATCGAAACCACCGCCAGCGTCGAGTCGGCGCAGCAGTGGCGTCACCTGGCCAATACCTTCGAGCGCCAGGTGCAGGAACGCACCTCTGATCGAAACCATTTCTGGGACTTGTCCGGCGACATCATGGTGATTGTCCTGCCGGATTTGCGCATCAGTGCGGTCAACCCGGCCTGGAGCCAGATCCTTGGCTGGGCAGCAGACGAGGTGCTGGACACCTCGATCATGGACTTACTGCATGCCGACGACCAACCGCAAGTCGCCTCGCTGGTCGAGCGCCTGCGCGCCGGCCAGCGCACCGAGAACACCATCAGCCGCTTGCGCCACAAGGACGGGCACTACCGCTGGTTCAACTGGGCAGCGGTACCCTCGGAGCTTGGTTTTACCGCCGTGGGCACCGACATCAGCCAGGAGCGCGAGCGCGAAGAGGCGCTGCGCCATGCTGAAGAACTGTTGCGCCAGAGCCAGAAGATGGAAGCCATCGGCCAACTGTCCGGCGGCATGGCCCATGACTTCAACAACCTGTTGACCGGCATCAGCGGCAGCCTGGAGTTGCTCGAACGACGCATTGCCCAGGGTAATCTGGACAACCTGCAGGTCTACCTTGATGCCGCTCGGGGTGCGGCCAAGCGCGCCGCCACGCTCACCCACCGCTTGCTGGCCTTTTCCCGGCGCCAGGCGCTCGACCCCAAGCCTGCCTGTGTCAACCAACTGGTGCAGGATATCGAGCAGTTGGTCCAGCAGACCGTGGGTAGCCATATCGATCTGCAGGTCCAGGTGGAGCCGGCGCCCTGGTGGGTACTGATTGATGCCAACCAGCTGGAAAATGCCCTGATCAACCTGTGCATCAATGCCCGCGATGCCATGGGCGCCGGTGGCTGCCTGCGCATCACCACCGCTAACGAACGTCACGAGCTGGCCCTGGAGGGCGAAGACAGCCTGGGCCCGGGTGATTACTTTGCCTTGCAGGTGCAGGACAACGGCCACGGCATGAACGCCGATATCGTCGCACGGGCCTTTGACCCGTTCTTTACCACCAAGCCGGTCGGCCAGGGCACCGGGCTTGGCTTGTCGATGGTCTATGGCTTTGTCCGTCAGTCAGGGGGCCGGGTGTGGATCGATTCGAGCCCTGGCCAGGGTACCCGGGTGAAGGTCCTGCTGCCGCGCTATGTGGGCGAGCTGCCGCAGCCGCTGGCCGGCGAGCCGGGGCGTAAGCGCTACCCACGCGCCAATGGCGAACGCATCCTGCTGGTCGACGACAAGAGTACCTTGCGCTTGCTGATCAAGGAGGCGCTGGAGGAGGAGGGCTTCGAGGTGTTTACCGCCGCTGACGCCAACAGCGCGCTGCAGCAGTATCGCCAGTTGGGCACGGTTGACCTGGTGATCACCGATATCGGTCTGCCAGGCGGCTTCAGTGGCCGTCAGGTGGCCAATGCCCTGCGCATGCTGCAGGCGCAGCAGAAGGTGCTGTTGATCACCGGCTTCGCCGAACAGGAAGTGACCGACCAGGAGGTGCTGGAGCCCGGCATGGCCCTGATGACCAAGCCCTTCGCCTTGCAAGACCTGGTGCATCAGGTTCACCAGATGCTCGAGCCGGTTCAGCCAGTGGTTTGCGAACTTTCCCCGCTGGCGCGCTGACTGGCCAGGCGCTCGAGCATCAGGTAGGTCAGCGTGGCTACCAGCAACGGCAACAGAAAGTAGACCGCCCGGTAGCCAATCAGCGCCGCGAGCAGCGTGCCCTTGCCGTAGGTGTCTTGCAGCAGGGTCAAAAACACCGTCTCGAGTACCCCAAGCCCGGCCGGAATATGAGTAATGACCCCGGCAATGCTGCTGATCATCAGTACCGCCAGCACGGTCGGGTAGCTAGCCCCCTTGGGCAGCAGGATGAACACCACCAGCGCCATCAACGACCAGTTCAGAGCGCCCATCACCACTTGCAACGCTGCCAGGCGGATGCCTGGCAGGGTGATCTGCTGCTTGCGAAAGTGCCAGGTGCGGCGAGTCGCGAAGGCGCAGGCCAGCAGGTAAGCGATGACCACCAATAACAACGCTGCACCGATCAGGCGCAGGCCGGTATTGCCGATCTCCATGCCCGCTGGCAACTTCGGCAGCCCGCAGACGAACAAGCTACCGGCCACCGCGAAATAGCCTGCCCAGTTGGTCAACAGCCCCAGGCTGAGGATCCGGGTGATGGTCGCGACCTTGAGGCCGAGGCGGCTGTACAAACGGTAGCGCAGGGCGATGCCGCCGACCCAGGCGCTGAGGTTGAGGTTGAAGGCGTAGCACACGAAAGCCAGCGGCAACACCTGGCGCGCCGGCAAATGATGCCCGGTGTAGTAGCGCCCGAGCAGGTCGAAGCTGCTGAACAGGGCAAAGCTGCACAGGGTTACGCCTGCAGCCATTGCCAGGGTGCGCCAGCGATAGGAGGCCAGGGCTTGGTACACCTCTTGCCAGTCGAGGTTTTTCAGCACGCTGAACAGCAGCACCGGCACCAGGATGAAGAACGCCAGGGTCAGCGCCTGGCGGGCACGGCGCCAGTGCTTGTGCTGCTTGCTCATGTCGGCTTGCCCGCAGGTTGCTCGCCGTCATACAGCGGCTTGAGCCGTGGTACATGGGCCGGCAGCCAGCCGATCACGGCCGGGAATCGGCGGATGAAGTGAAAGGTCAAAAAGATCAGCGGCGCCCGCCACCAGTAGCCACGCAGTGCCCGCTGCAGGCTCACCGGTTTGCAGCGGTGGGCGGTAAGCTCCTGCAGGTGTTCATGCAGGCGGCTGTTGAAGGTCTGGTCGCGGATGACCAGGTTGGCCTCAAGGTTCAGGGCCAGGCTCAAAGGGTCGAGATTGCTTGAGCCGACCGTCGACCAGTGCCGGTCCACCAGTGCCACCTTGCCGTGCAAGGGCCGTTCGCAGTACTCGAAAATGCGCACGCCGTCGCGGATCAGGTAGTTGTACAGCAAGCGCGAGCACAAACGCACCCAGGGCATGTCGGGCATCCCCTGCAGCACCAGGGTAACCTTCACGCCCCGGCGCGCGGCATTGCGGATCGCCCGCAGCAGGCGGTAGCCGGGAAAGAAGTAGGCATTGGCAATGGTGATCCGCTCGCGGGCGCCGTTCAGCGCCCGCAAGTAGTGCTGTTCGATGTCGTTGGGGTGATCCTGGTTATCGCGGATGCACAGGGTCATGCTTGCCTGTTCGCTGTCGGCGGCGATCGGCACCCGGCGTTGCCACCAGCGCCGGGTTCCGGGCTTGAGCGCGCTCTGTTGCTCCAGCAGGGTCAAGGTGGCGCGCTGCAGGTCGGCGACGATCGGCCCGCGCACTTGTACCGCGTAGTCCTGCTTGGCCATCGGTCCGAAATCGGCCAGGTGATCGGCGCAATAATTGATGCCGCCAACAAAACCGACCTCGCCATCGACCACCAGGATCTTGCGGTGCAGGCGGCGAAACAGATTGGTGCGCATGCCCAGGCGTTTCGGGCTCGGGTCGAAGGCCTGCAAATGCACGCCGGCGTCGCTGAGCTCGCGCAGGTAGTCAAGGCTCAGGTCTGCGGTGCCATAACCGTCGACCAGCATCTCGACCTTTACCCCGCGCCGGGCGGCGGCGATCAACAGTTGCTGCAACTGCTTGCCGACCTTGTCTTCAAAGATGATGAAGGTTTCCAGGAGGATTTCCGCCCGGGCCTGCTCGATCGCGGCAAAGGCGCTGGCGAAATAGTCCTCGCCGTTGATCAGCAGTTGCACCTGGTTGTCAGGTCGCCATTGGCTGTTCACAAGAGCACCTCCACTGCCAATGGCAGGTGATCGGACAGGTCGGTCCAGGGCTTGCGCGCCATGACCTTGGGCGCCTGTGCGCGGGCATTGCGCAGGTAGATGCGGTCCAGGCGCAACAGCGGCCAGCGCGCCGGAAAACTGCGTGCCGGGCGACCATGGGCCTGGCTGAACACTTCATTCAGGCCGCATTCGGCCAGCACTGCATCCGCGCGCTGGCGCCAGTCATTGAAGTCGCCGGCGACGATCACCGGCGCGTCGTTCGGCAGGCTGTGCAGTAATTCGCAGAGCAGGTGCAACTGCTGCTGGCGCTGGCGCTCGTCCAGGCCCAGGTGCACACAGACGGTATGCAGCTCGCACTCGGCGGGCAAGGCCAGTACCGAATGCAGCAAGCCGCGCTGCTCGGTGCCATGGACGCTGACATCGAGGTTGGCGTGGCGCCGGATCGGGTATTTCGACAGCAGGGCATTGCCGTGTTCGCCGTCCGGATACACCGCATTGCGGCCGTAGGCGAATTCTGGCCAGAGGCTGTCGGCAAGAAACTCATATTGCGGCACATCCGACCAGTTGCGGTGGCGCAGAGCGTGCTGGCGGTGGCTGCCGAGCACTTCCTGGAGGAACACCAGGTCGGCGTTTTCGCTGCGTACCGCCTCACGCAGTTCTGGCAGCACGTAGTAACGGTTAAGCGCGCTGAAGCCCTTGTGCGCATTGACCGTCAGCACCCGCACCCGCTGCACGGCCGGCGCCGCCGCCAGGGCGGCGCTGGGTTGCACCTGGCTCATGAGGTGCTGCCCTTGCCGAGCATCTGCGCGACCTTGGCGGTCAACTGGGCAAACTCGAAGGGTTTGCAGATCATCTGCATGCCGGGGTCAAGAAAGCCGCCGCGGGCCACCGCGGTTTCGGCATAACCGGTGATGAACAGCACCTTGAGTTGCGGGCGCAGTTGCCGGCCGATTTCCGCCAGTTGCCGACCGTTCATGCCTGGCAGCCCGACGTCGCTGACCAGCAGGTCGACCGCTTCTCCGGCCTGCAGAATGGCCAGGGCGACATTGGCATCCTCGGCCACCTTGCACGGGTAACCCTGGTCACTCAGCACCTGATGCACCAACTGGCGCACAGCGGGGTCGTCCTCGACAATCAGCACCGTGTGGCTGTTGCCGCAAGGTGGCGCCGGCGTTGCTGGCTCTTCGCTTTCACGGTTGGGTGCGGCGTGGCGCGGCAGGTAGACATCGACCCGGGTGCCGTGGCCGATGCGGCTTTGCAGCGCCACATGGCCCTGGGACTGCTTGCTGAAGCCATACACCATCGACAGCCCCAGGCCCGTTCCCTGGCCGATTGGCTTGGTGGTGAAGAACGGGTCGAAAGCGCGGTCCAGGGTACTTTGCGGCATGCCACAGCCATTATCGTTGAAGCTGATCAGCACATAGTCGCCAGCGGCCAGCGAGTGGCCACCGAACAGGCTACCGTCCTGGCGCTGATTGCTGGCGCTGACGGTCAGGCGCCCGCCGTTGGGCATGGCGTCGTGGGCGTTGCTGAGCAAGTTGCCGAGGGCTTCCTGCAGCTGCGCCGGGTCGGCTTCCACGGCCCACAGATCCGCCTCGATATGCAGTTGCAGCTTGATCTGCGGGTCAAGCAACGGCTGCAGGCGCTCGGCCGTGAGCAGGGTGGCAACTTCCACGGGCTGGGCATCGAGCGATTGCCGGCTGGAAAACGCCAGCAGGCGGTGGGTCATGCTGGCGGCGCGTTTGACCGCCGCCTGGCTGAGGCTGAGCAGGGCGGGCAGGGCGTCGTGGCGACCCTGCTGCAGGCGTTTGCCGATCATTTCCAGGCTGCCGCCGATGCCAGTCAGCAGGTTGTTGAAGTCATGAGCAACGCCGCCTGCGAGCTGGCCGATGGCTTCCATTTTCTGCGCCTGGCGCAGGTACTGTTCTTCTTCGCGCAACTGGCGCAATTGCTCTTCGACCCGTTGGCTCTGGCGCTCCAGTTCCTGGCCCTGGTTGCGTGCCTGGTACTGGCGCCGCCGCGCGCGCAACGAGGAATGGGTCAGGGCCAGCAGGTTGTCGGGTTCGAATGGATACTGCAGCAGGAACAGGTTGCCGAGCGCGGCGTGCTGGCTTTGCGGCGGGCTCTGGCCCTGGACTGGCGGGCCCGTCAGCAGCACCACCGGCAAGTCCGACCAAACCGGCTGCTTGCCAAGGTAAAGGTGCAAAGGCGAGCGTACGCTGCCGTCCAGGCAAGTGTCGGCAATGATCGCCAGGCCCACGCCTTGCTCCAGGGCAAGGCCCAGGTCTTCCATGCTGGCCGCTTGCAGCGCCTGGATGCCGGCCTGGTCGAGCAGGCGCTGGGCCAGCTGGCTAAGCTGGGCCGGGGCCAGGATCAGCGCTCGTTCGGCATTGGCTAACGCGTCGCCCACGGGTGTTCTCCTTTGATAACGCTCAGGCAAGCACCGCCGGTGCCTGCCGTGTTCGCACTATCTCTGGACCACAGGCTGGGTTGAGGGGTTCAACCGGGTTGTCAGACGGTCGTTTGCAAGCCTACAGGCCTTGCTGCACCAACGGATCGTCGGGATTCTGCTGCTCCAGCTGGGCCAGCAGCACCTGCACATTCTGCAACTGGCCGGTCTCTTTCCAATACTCGATCAGCAGCACCCGGGCCTTGCGGTTGGCCGGTTGCCGGGCAAGGATGGTTTCCAGTTGCTTTTGCGCGGCGTCGACCTGCTCCAACTGATGCAGGCTGGTGGCCAGGGTGTAGCGGTAGTCATTGTTGTCTGGCTCCAGCTCCAGGGCCCGGGCAAAGGCCAGCAGGGCGTATTCGTCCTGGCCGTGGCGCAGCAGCCAGCGGCCCAGTTCATGTTGTAGAAAGGCCGAGTCGGGACGTTGTTGCAGGGCCTTGGCCAGCACCTGGCGCGAGGCGTCGGTCTGGTTCTGGCGCTCCAGCAACTGCACCTGCGCGGCCAGTGCTTCGAGGTTATCCGGCGCCAGCTGCAAGGTGCGCTTAAGCGCCTGCGCGGCCTCCTGGTAGCTGTTTTCATGCAGGTACAGCTGCGCCAGGTGCAACTGCGCGCTGGCATCGTCGTCGCGCTGCGCCAGCACCTGCTGATACTGCTCCAGCACCTCTTGCAGCGGGCCGAAGTACAGGCCGATGTCATCGGCGCTGAGCCCCAGCAGGGCATCGACCACGGCAAAGCGTACGCTTTGCTCCTCATCATCGAGCAACGGCCCGAGCACCAGGCTGCGCTGGGCGCCGGGCAGCATCGTCTGGATACTGGCGATGGCCGCGCGACGCACCAGCGGCTCGTCATGCTGCAGGTCGCGGCTGGCCAGTTTCAATGCCAGCGGCGAGGGGTAGTTGGGCAGTTCGGCGTACAGGCTGGCGCGGCGGATCGGCGACAGGTCATTGCGCCCCAGTTGCTGGTAGAGCACCCGGGCGGCGCCGGGCTGGCCGTCATGGGCCATGGTCAGGGCCTTGGTGTAGCTGTGCTTGAGGGCAGGCGTCGGCGCCGGGCTGTCGTCACGCCAGAAATAGCCACCCAGGCCGAGGATGATGAGCAGGGTCAGGCTGATAAGCGTGTACTGGCGCTGTTTCGACATGGTGAATCCGAAGCGTGTCGCGGCTGCAAAGGCTTGAGCTTGGGTCACGAGGGCCGGTGACGTCAAATGTAAAAGGGGGGTGGGTCCCTATCGCGGGGCAAGCCCGCGCCTACAGATATCGCAGCGATGCCAAACCTGTAGGCGCGGGCTTGCCCCGCGATTGGCCATAAAAAAGCCCCGCAAGCGGGGCAAAAGGCCGGTCAGAAACCAACCAAAGGAGCCGTTGAATCAGTTCGCCGCAGCCACGCTTTCGGCCTGCCAGCCGCCACCGAGGGCCTTGTAGATGGCGACGATGCCGCGGTACAGGTCGACTTCGCCCTGGGCCTGGGCATCTTCGGCGCTCAGGCGTTCGCGTTCGGCGTCGAGCAGCACCAGGTAGTCGACCGTGCCTTCGCGGTAGCGAATCGAGGCGAGATCGGCCGCCTTGCGGCTGGCTTCGCTCTGGCGCAGCAGGGCCAGCAGCCGTTGCTGGCGTTTGCTGTAGTCGCTGAAGGCGTTTTCCGATTCTTCCAGGGCCAGCAATACCTGCTGCTCATAGTTGGCCAGGGCGCCCTCGGCATCGGCGTTGGCGCCGCGCAGGCGGGCGCGCACGCTGCCCAGGTCGAAGGCCGCCCAGGTAATACTCGGGCCCAGGGCCCAGGCCTTGGCGGCCGAGGAGCCCAGTTGCGAGCCGCGCCCGGCGGTAAAGCCGAGAAAGCCGCTGAGGCTGACCCGGGGGAACAGGTCGGCGGTGGCCACGCCGATGTTGGCGGTTGCCGCTGCCAACTGGCGCTCGGCGCTGCGGATATCCGGGCGGCGCTTGAGCAGCTCGCCGGGGTCGCCCACCGGCAGCGCCTTGGCGATGGCCGGCAGTTGCGCCGGCGACAGGTCAACCGCCAGGGCGTCCGGGCGCTGGCCGAGCAGGGTGGCGATGCGGTTGCGCGCCCGTACCTGTTCGGCCTGCAGTTGCGGCACACTGGCCTCGACCGCCGCCAGGCGGGCATCGGCCCGCACCACATCAAGGTCGTTACCGACCCCGGCGTCACGCAAGGTTTCGGTGATACCCCGCGAATCCTGCTGGGTCTTGAGGTTGGCCAGGGCGATCTTCTCGCGCAATTGCGCACCGCGCAGCTGGCCATAGGCATCGACCAGCTCGGCGATCAGGCTCACTTGCAGTTGCTGCAGGTCGGCCTGGGCGGCGTCCTGCTCGGCTTCGCTGGCTTCAAGTTGACGCTGGATGCGACCGAACAGGTCCAGCTCCCAGGCCATGTCCAGGCCCAGGTCATAGCGTTCGCTGTTGACCCGATCTTCGCTCTGGCCAGGCACCTGGCCCTTGCCCAGGTCGGCGCTGGCGCGGCTGGTGACGGTGGGCAGGGCGTCGTTGCTGACATCGTCGCGAATCGCCCGCGCCGCTTTCAGGCGGGCGAAGGCCACGCGCAGTTCGCGGTTGCCGTCCAGCGACTGGCTGACCAGTTTGTTCAGCACCGGGTCGTCGAACTGCTTCCACCAGATGCTTTCAAAACGGCTGCGGTCGAAGGCGGCCTTGGCGCTCGGTTCGTTGGCCGCGCTCAATTGCGCCGCCGCGGTGTCCGGGGCCTTGTAGTCCGGGCCCACCGCACAAGCGGCCAGGGCCAGCACCAGCAGGCTGGGCATAAAGAATTTCACACTGCGGTTCATGCATGAGTCTCCAGCTTCAGCGCACGCGCCGCTTTGCGGGCCTGGCTGCGTTCCACGTAACGGCGGATCAGGACAAAGAACACCGGCGTCAGCAGCAGACCGAAGAAGGTCACCCCGATCATCCCGGAGAACACCGCCACACCCATGGCATGACGCATTTCAGCACCGGCGCCGGAGGAGAACACCAGCGGCACCACACCCATGATGAAGGCGATCGAGGTCATCAGGATCGGCCGCAGGCGCAGGCGGCAGGCTTCCAGTACCGCGGCCAGCGGGTCGAGGCCTTCGGCTTGTTTGTCCTTGGCGAACTCGACGATCAGGATGGCGTTCTTGCACGCCAGCCCCACCAGTACGATCAAGCCGATCTGGGTGAAGATGTTGTTGTCGCCACCGGACAGAATCACCCCGGTAATCGCCGACAGCAGGGTCATCGGCACGATCAGGATCACCGCCAGCGGCAGGCTCCAGCTTTCGTACTGGGCGGCCAGCACCAGGAAGGCCAGCAGTACGCAGAGCGGGAAGACGAACAGCGCGGTGTTACCGGCGAGGATCTGCTGGTAGGTCAGCTCGGTCCATTCGAAAGTCATGCCGTTGGGCAGTTCTTCCTTGAGCAGTTTCTCGATGGCCTTTTCCGCTTGCCCGGAGCTGTAGCCCGGTGCTGCGGCACCGTTGATCTCGGCGGTGATGAAGCCGTTGTAGTGCATGACGCGGTCCGGCCCCGAGGTGTCGCTGACCTTGATGAAGGTCGCCAGCGGGATCATCTCGCCCTGGTTGTTGCGCACCTTGAGCTGGCCGATCTGCTCGGCTTCAAGGCGGAACTGCTGCTCGGCCTGGACGTTGACCTGGTAGGTGCGGCCAAAGCGGTTGAAGTCGTTGGCGTACAACGAACCCAGGTAGATCTGCAGGGTGTCGAAGATATCGCTGATCGCTACACCGTGGGTCTTGGCCTTCTCGCGGTCGATGGCAGCATCGACCTGCGGCACGTTGACCTGGTAGCTGGTGAACAGCCCGGCCAGCTCCGGCACGTTGTGGCTCTTGGCGATGATGTTCTGGGTTTCCTTGTACAGCGCTTCATAACCCAGGTTGCCACGGTCTTCGATCTGCAGGCGGAAACCACCGATGGTGCCCAGTCCCTGTACCGGCGGCGGCGGGAAGATCGCGATGTAGGCGTCTTCGATATCGGCGAACTGCGCGTTCAGCGCGGCAGCAATCGCGGCGGCCGACTGGCTCGGGTCCTTGCGCTCGTCGAAGGGCTTGAGCGGGGTGAAGACGATGCCGCTGTTCGGGCTGTTGGTGAAGCCGTTGATCGACAGGCCCGGGAAGGCCACCGAGTCAGCCACGCCCGGTTGCTTGAGGGCGATCTCGCTCATCTTCTTGATCACCGCCTCGGTGCGGTCAAGGCTGGCGGCATCCGGCAGCTGCGCGAAGGCGACCAGGTACTGCTTGTCTTGCGCCGGTACAAAGCCGGTAGGCGTCGACGAGAAGCCCAGCCAGGTCATGATGATCAGGCCGCCATAGACGAACAGGGCGATGCCGCTGCTGCGGATGACCCGGCCGACAGCGCCGACATAGCCATGGCTGGCACGGTCGAAGAAGCGGTTGAACGGGCCGAACAGCCAGCCACCGAGCAGGCGTTCGAGCACTTTCGAGAAGCGGTCTTTGGGTGCGTGGTGCTCCTTGAGCAGTACCGCGGCCAGGGCCGGCGACAGGGTCAGGGAGTTGAAGGCCGAGATCACCGTGGAGATGGCGATGGTCAGCGCGAACTGCTTGTAGAACTGCCCGGTAAGGCCGGAAATGAACGCCGCCGGCACGAACACCGCGCACAGCACCAGCGCCGTGGCGATAATCGGCCCGGTCACTTCGCCCATGGCCTTTTGCGTGGCTTCCAGGGGCTTGAGGCCCAGGCCGATGTTACGCTCGACGTTTTCCACCACGACGATGGCGTCGTCCACCACGATACCGATGGCCAGTACCAGGCCGAACAGCGACAGGGCGTTGAGCGAGAAGCCGAACAGGTGCATTACCGCGAAGGTACCGATCAAGGAAACCGGAACCGCCACCAGCGGGATGATCGAGGCGCGCCAGGTCTGCAGGAACAGGATGACCACCAGCACCACCAGGATCAGCGCTTCGAACAGGGTGTGGACCACCGCCTCGATCGAACCGCGAACGAATACCGTTGGGTCATAGACAATGCTGTAGTCCATGCCTTCAGGGAAGTCCTTCTTCAGCTCGGCCATTTTCGCTCGGACCTCGTCGGAGATCTCGATGGCGTTGGAGCCTGGGCGCTGGAAGATCGGGATGGCCACGGCCGGCTGGTTGTTCAGCAGCGAGCGCAGGGCGTACTGGCTGGAGCCGAGCTCAACGCGGGCGATGTCCTTCAGGCGGGTGATCTCACCATCGGCGCCGGAGCGGATGATGATGTTCTCGAACTCTTCTTCACTGACCAGGCGGCCCTGGGTGTTGACCGACAGCTGGAAGCTGGTGGCCCCGGGTGCGGGTGGCGCGCCAAGTTGACCGGCGGCTACCTGACGGTTCTGCTCGCGAATGGCGGCGACCACGTCGCTGGCGGTGAGGTTGCGCGAAGCGGTCTTGTTCGGGTCGAGCCAGACCCGCAGCGAGTAGTCGCCCATGCCGAACAGTTGCACGTCACCGACACCGCCCAGGCGCGCCAGCTCATCCTTGATGTTGAGGATGGCGTAGTTGGACAGGTAGAGCATGTCGTAACGGTTGTCCGGCGAGGTCAGGTGCACAACCATGGTCAGGTCGGGCGAAGCCTTGTCGACGGTAATACCGATACGCGTGACTTCCTCGGGCAGCTTGGGCTGGGTGCGGGTCACGCGGTTCTGCACCTGAACCTGGGCGTTGTCCAGGTCGGTACCGAGGGCGAAGGTGACGGTCAGGGTGACCTTGCCGTCGGCGGTGGACTGCGAGGACATGTAGAGCATGTTCTCGACCCCGGTAATCGCCTGCTCAAGCGGCGCGGCGACGGTTTCGCCGATCACTTTCGGGTTGGCGCCGGGGAAGTTGGCACGCACCACCACGGTGGGCGGTACCACTTCCGGGTATTCGCTGATCGGCAGCTGGAACAGCGAGATGCTGCCGGCGATCAGAATCAGCAGCGACAGCACCGCGGCGAAGATCGGCCGGGTGATAAAAAACTTGGAAAAATTCATCGGACTGATCCCTTAACCGCGCGGTGCCGAGGCACTGGCGAGTTTTACGCTGGGGGTGGCCACTGTTTTGCCCTGGATACTGGCTTCGAGCGCCTGACGTTGTTGGGCGAGGGCGGCGATGGTCGCGTCACTGGCCATTGGCGTGTCCTGCGGGTCGACTGGCGAGCCTGGGCGTACCCGTTGCAGGCCCTTGACGACGATGCGGTCATCCTTGCTCAGGCCGTTGCGCACGATGCGCAGGCCTTCGAGTTTCGGCCCCAGCTCAACGGCGCGGTAGGCGGCCTTGTTGTCTTTGTCCATGACCAGCACGAACTTCTTGCCAAGGTCGGTACCGACCGCTTCGTCGTTGATCAGCACCGCCGAGTAGGTGGCGCTGCCGACCAGTTTCAGGCGTGCGTACAGGCCCGGGGTGAACTGCCCGTCGCGGTTGTCGAACACCGCGCGGCCACGGATGGTGCCGGTCTTGGGGTTGACCTGGTTGTCGACGAAGTTCATCTGGCCCAGGTGCGGGTTGCCGTTTTCGTTGGACAGGCCCAGGTACACCGGGGTGCTCTGGCCGCGCTGGCCGTCGCGCGCCAGCTGGGTGTACTTGAGGTACACGCGCTCGTCGGCGTCGAAGTAGGCGTAGACCTTGTCGGTGGAGACCACGCTGGTCAGCGGCGTGACGTCAGCCGTGACGATGTTGCCGGCGGTGAACTGCGCGCGGCTGACCCGGCCGCTGATCGGCGCGGTGACGCGGGTGAAGCTTAAGTTCAGGCGCGCCAGGTCCAGTTGCGCCTGGATCGCGGCGACACCGGCGCGGGCTTCGGCAGCGGCACTGGTGCGCGACTCGGCAAGCTCGGCGGAAATCGCGTTGCTGCTGCGCAGGCGCTCGCCGCGCTGGGCTTCGTTTTCGCTGCGGATGGCGGTGGCGCGGGCTTGTTGCAGTTGGGCTTCGAGGCGGCGGACCTCAGCCTGGAACGGACGCGGGTCGATCTGGAACAGCAGATCGCCTTTTTTCACCTGGGCGCCTTCGGTGAAGGCCACCTGGTCGATCTGCCCGGAGACGCGCGGACGCACCTCGACGGTTTCCGGCGCCTCCAGGCGGCCGGTGAACTCGTCCCATTCGTTGATTGGTTGTTCCAGCACCTTGGCCACGCTGACCTTGGCCGCCGCCGGCGCCTGCACGGCCTCCGGGGTGCGACCGCAGGCACTCATCACCAATACAGCCAATAGAGCAAGGGGGTAACGCAAAGGTTTGAGTGACTGTTCCATGGGGAGTCCGCCAATTTATTGATAGTGGGCGGATTCTGCGATTTGAAACTATCAACGACGAATCGAATGGGGCGAAGGTTATTATCATTGGGAATGATATGAGGGCATCTGGCCCGCGATTGGGATTACAGCGACCGCAAAAACGCCCGCAGCGCCCGCCGATCATCGGCCACCAGCGCCTTGAACCGCTCGCGCGCCACTTGCGCTTCCCCACCATGCCACAACACCGCCTCCTCAAGCGTACGCGCGCGGCCATCATGCAGATACCCGGCACCGGGGTTGATCCGTTCGAGCAAGCCCAGGCCCCACAGTGGCGGGGTGCGCCACTCGCGGCCGGTGGCCAGGTAATCATCACGGCCATCGGCCAGGCCCGGGCCCATGTCATGCAGCAACAGGTCGCTGTAAGGCTCGATCTGCCGCGCTGACAACAGCGGGTAGAGCGGATGCTGGCCCGTGCTCAGGTGCGGACGGTGGCATTGGGCGCAGCCAGCCTGGCTGAACAACTGTTCGCCACGCTGCACCTCGGGCTTGCTCCGGTCGCGGCGCGGCGGTGGCGCCAGGTGGGCCAGGTAGAAGTGCAGGTCGCCCAGTTGCACGGCATCGAGCTCCGGTTCGCCGCCGCTGGCAGCCTGGCGACAGGCCGCTTGCAACGGCGTGCAGTTTTGTTGGGGATACAGTGGCGAAGTGATCCCCAGGTCACCGTGCATGGCGCCGGCAATCTGCTGACGCAGGTCCGGCTGGTTGGCTTTGAGGCCAAAGCGCCCGGGCTCAAGGCGCTGGCGTTCGACGCTCCATATCTGGTTGACGCGGCCCTTGACGCCATCGGGCTTGGGCGCGTCGGCCAGTGCCTGCAGGGTGCTGGCCTCGATGGCTTCGAGCAGGCCCAGGCCGAACACCGGCGAGCCGACCCGCATCGAGGTGCGCACGTTACCCAACGGGCCGTAGGCCAGTTCGCTGAAGCTCAGGCGCGGCGAACGCAGGCCGATGCGTTCGCCATCGGTCAGGGTGACCCATTGCTCTTGCCAGCGCACTTGCGCCCGACCTTCAGCGGCCACGCCGGGAACAGCCGATTCGCTGAGCTGATCACCATAGACCGGATGCGCCAGCGGTCCGCCGTGGGCATCGTGCCCGGGTAGCGACAGGCGCACCAGCATCGTGCGCAGCGGTTGCTGTTCACTGGCAGGTGCCTGCCCGCGACCATTCTTGGGGTGGCAGGCAATGCAGCTGATGCGGTTGTACAGCGGCCCCAGGCCATCGACCGCTTCGTCCCGCGAAGGCGCCACCACCCAGGCCTGGCGGAACAGGCTGCGGCCGTGAAAGAAACGCTCCAGTTGCTGCGCATCGTCCAGCCCCGGCAAGGGCTGGGCGAAGGCTTCACGGCTGACGGCGGCGCTGGCGGGTGTGCTCAGCAGCGTGGCGAGCAGCAAGCAGATAGCGCGCTTCACAGGCCCATGGCCGATAGCAGGCGCTCGGCTTGCGCCTGTTGCCGGGCGCTATGGAACTGCCAGGCGATTTCCTCGCGGCCGAGGGCATCCTGGTCGCTCGCGGGCTGGCGCTGCATGCCATGGTCCTGGCGCTGGGCAAACAGTGCCAGCAACGGCGCCGACGCCGCTTGCTCTTCGTCGATCGGCGGCACGCTGAGAAACTCGCGCACCGCGGTCAGGTCGCGGCCCTGGGCTTCACCGGCATGCACCCGCGCCCACAACACGGCGAGGCGTTCATGGGGTTGGCCGAGCCATTGCTCGAACAGCGAGGTGATCAGCGCCAGGCGTTCGCGCGAGCTGTCGTCGGTGTAGGCATAGGCGCCCTGGCGGGCGGCGGCGAAGGGGTCGTGATAGCCCGCCGGCAAGTCGGCATAAATGCTGGGGCGCACCGGCAACTTGCGAATGTCCGGGTCGGCCAGCAGGCGTTGCCCTTCAGGCGACAACACGAAGCGCACGAAGGCCCGCGCTCCCTCGACCTGCCTGGCCTGGCGAGGGATGGCGATATGCGCCGGGTTGAGCCCGCCGTGGGCCGGGTAGACAAACTCGACCGCTTCGCCGTTACTCACCGCCGAAGCCACGAAAAAGTCGATCGACACACCCACTGCCGAACGCCCGCTGGCGACCTCGTCACTGACCAGGGTGCCGCCGCGACTGACCAGCCGCGATTGCCCGGCGAGCTCGCTCCACAGCGCCCAGCCTTGATCCCAGCCGTAGGCCTGCAAAACGATATCCAGCAGCACTGGGGCAAAGCCGACGCGCGCAGGGTCGGGCAAGGCGACGCGCCCGCGCAGGCGGGCATCGAGCAGGTCCGGCCAGTCTTGCGGGGCAGGCATGTTCAGCTTGGCCAGTTCTTCCGGGTTAATGGCAAAGCCATAACCGGCAAGCTCCGTGGCCTGGTAGCGCGCCGCGCGATCGCGCAGGGCGATGCCGCCAATGCGCGGCGGCAAACCGTCCAGCTCGACCCCTAGCGGCTGCCAGCCGGCGTCCTGGGCCAGACGCTTGAAGTTGCCCGGTGACGGCGCCCAGTAGACATCGACCCCGCCCTGGTCGGCCTGGCGCAGATAGGGCAGGGCATCGAAGCCCTGGCGCCAGAGGATCTGCAGGCGGTAATCGGGGTTGGCGCGCTCGAAGGCCTCTTCGAAGCGCGTCATCATCTCCTCGGGGTAGCTGGTCAACACCACCACCGGCTGCGGCGCGCCCGCCCGGGCACTGGCTGCGCCCAGCAGCAGCGCCAGCAGCCAGGCCTTAGAGCGGCACATTGAACTGTACGAAGTAGCTGCGGCCAATTTCCGGGTACCCCTCGCTGTATTCATAAAGGCGATCGAACAGGTTGCGGATGCCCGCTTCGATGCGCACGTCATTGCTCAAGCGGTAGCCGCTTTTGAGGTTGTACAGCGCATAGCCGCCGCTCATCTGGCTGCCATCGGACATGTTGTAACGCCGCGAAGCGGCTTCGACGCTGGCGGTGTGGCGCCAGGCGTCGAGGTTCAGGCTGGCCGAGGCGAACAGGTTGTGGCGCGGTGTATCGATCGGGCGCAGCTCGGGATTGCTGCGGTTTTCACGATCGAGGTAGGTGTAGCTGGTGTTGAATTCCCAGTTGCCCAGATCGCCGCGCAGGCCCAGTTCGACACCCTGGTTACGCGCCTTGGCGATGTTCTGGTATTGGCCGCACGGCGCTGCGCAACCGGCGACCGGGGCGACGGTGACCTGCTGGATGGAGTCTTCGATGTTGCTGACGAACAGCGCCGTGTCGAGGGTCCATTGGCGGCTGATCGCGCCGCTGTAGCCCAGCTCGTAGTGGGTGGCGCGTTCGGACTTCAGATCGGGGCTGGGGATCACCGTGCCAAAGCGGGTCGAGTAGCGGTCCTTGATGGTTGCAAAGCGGCTCTTGCGCGCCACGGTCAGGCGCACCTGGCCGTTGTGGTCGATGTCCAGCAAGGGACCTGTGTTGATGAACAGGCCCAACTGGCTGTTGACCGCATCGTCGCTGCCGGTCGGCTCGTCATACAGGGTCTTGACCCGGGGCGAGGCGGCGCTGGTACCGAAGTTTTCGGCCTCAAGGCTCTTGCGGTAGTTGTACGACACCCCGCCGACCACGCTGAAGATGTCGTTCAGGCGCAGGGTATCTTCCAGGGCGATGGACTGGGTCTGGTCGCGAAAGTGGGTTTGCGGGTCGCTGCCATCGCGCGAGCGGTGCACATCTTCCTTGAAGTGATAAGCGATGCCCAGGCGGTTGCCGGTGCTCAGGGCCAGGTCGCCTTCGACCGAGAAACCGGTGGACTCGTCATCGTATTTGCTCGGGAACCCCGGCTGCATCGCGCCATGGATACCGTTGTTGTAGACAAAGCTTTCCAGCGAGTTTTTGAAGGTGTCGCGGAACACCCGGGTCTTCAGGCCGTGCTCGCCGAAGCGGGTGTTGGTGGCCAGGAACAGGCTGGTCTTGTCCCACTGCGGCCACTCCCACCAGCGCTTGCGCTGGCCGCTGGCGGGCAGGTCGCCGGCGTAGGGCGGCTGGCCCTTGCGGCCTTCCTGCTGGACATAACCGAGCACGTACTCGTCGGTATCGTTGGGGGTGAAGCCGAGCTTGAAGCTGAACTTGCCGTCGCGCTTGTTACTGTTTTCCCGGCGGCCCTTGCCTTGCTGGTTGTTGGTTGGCTCGAAGTCGTCGGGCAGCATCGTGTAGTCATAGTCGACATACGATACGCCACCCTGCATCCACCAGTTGCCCTGGTTGGAACCCAGGTTGGCGTAGCTGCGATAGGCGTTGACGTTGCCGTGGTCGGTCAGCTCCAGGCCGCCACCGACTTCACCTTCGAAGGTTTCGGTGGGCCGCCGGGTGATCAGGTTGATCGCCCCGCCCAGGGTATTGGGGCCGTACAGCAGCGAGGCGAAACCCTTGGCCACTTCGATGCGCGACAGGTCGTAGGTGGTGAAACGTCCCAGGTCGATGTTGCCGTCATAGGGCACATAGGTGGGAATGCCGTCGATATACACCGGCACCTGCAGGCGGTCAAAACCGCGCACGTACACCACCTGCTCGGCGCGCCCGCCCATGTAGGCGAGGTTCACCCCAGGCGCCAGGGCCAGGGCGCGGTCGACGGTCTCGCGGTCATGCAGGCGCATGTCTTCGAGCTCGACGACGCTGCTGCCGGTGGCGAGCGCCTCATCCTGCGGGGCCCAAATCTGGATTTCACCGAGGCTGAAGGTTTTCTTCTGCTCGGCCACGGCAGCCTCGGCGCTGATGGCGGCCAGGGCGAGCAGCAGGGTACGGGGGGCGAACGGGGTCATGACGCTCCTTGGTCGGTATCGTTATATATTATTTTATATAGCGCGTGGCGCAAAACGACCGACAGCTCCCTCCCCGGAGCCGTCTGATCGCATCGATCAAGCGGGTACGCGCAACGGCAGAACGCCGCCGATACTAGAGCCAGGCGAGCAAATTGACAACGCTATATAAGAATTTATATAGCGTATGGCTTACATGCGGATCAGCGTTTGCATTCGGCCAGCACCACCTTGCAGGTCCTGGGCTGGCCGCCGGAGCGCCCGGCGTAGCGGATGCAGTTGTTCATGGATTTCTGCCGGGCGATCTGCAAGGTCGGGCCCCACGCCAGGCCGCCTTCGCCGGCTGTGGGCACGGCTTTGGCGTGGCAGTTGGAACCGGCATTGGCGGCCAGGTATTTGGCCTTGGGTTTGCTCGAGCAACCGGCCGTGAGTGCCAGGCAGAGGGCGAGCAGGCAGGTGGTGAAGAGGGTAGTGTTCATGTCAGAGGCAGTCCGGATCGCCGAAGGGGGCTGTGCCCGGGTTGGCTACCGGTCAACTCAATTATAGGTTCTTGGCGCAAACCGGGGAAATTGATCCTTGGGTTTGGACGTTGGGGCAGCGGGCTTATCCCAACCCCAACCGCACTCACGCCTGCAACGCCAACTGCATCCCCGCAAGCTTAATGCAGGTCTCCTCGTATTCACTGGCCGGGTCCGAGCAGGGCACGATGCCGCAACCGGCGAACAGACGGGCCTGCTCGCCGTTCAACAGCGCCGAGCGCAGGCCGACGATGAATTCGCCGTTGCCCCGCGCGTCCAGCCAGCCCAGGGGCGCGGCGTACCAGCCGCGGTCAAAACCTTCGCAGTGGCGAATATGCGCCATGGCCTGCTGGCGCTCGTGGCCGCCGACGGCGGGTGTCGGGTGCAGGGCTTCGACCACTTGCAGCAGGCTTGTTTGCGGGCGCAGGCGACCTTCGATCACTGTACTCAGGTGCTGGACCCGACTCAGGCGTTGCACCGACGGGGTCGCCGGTACCTGCAACTGGCTTGCCCATGGCGCCAGGCCGCTTTCGATGATCTGCACCACCAGTGCATGTTCGTGGCGGTTTTTCTCGCAGTCCAGCAGCGCCTGTGCCAGTTGCGCGTCTTGTTGCGGGTCGGGGTCGCGGCGGCTGGTGCCGGCCAGCGCCAGGGTCTGCAGGCGGCCGCCGTCGAGCTTGACCAGGCGTTCCGGCGAGGCGCCGATAAAGCAGCTTTGCTGGCGGCGAAAGGCGAACAGGTAGGCCGCCGGATCGTTGCTGGCCAGGCGCGCCAGGGTGCGTCCCGGGGCTGACGGCCCGGGAAAACTCGCTGAGCACTTCGCGCGCCAGCACCACCTTTTTCATCGAGGTATCGCGCAGCGCGTCCAGGGCCTGGACGATTTTGCTCTCCCAGCAGGCGCGCGGCAGGCTCTGGTCGCGGCGGTGCTGCGCGGGCGGCGTGACAACCGGCGCCGACAGGTAGCGATCCATCAGCCCGTGCCACTCATTGAGCACCTGCTCGCAGCGGCTTTGGGCAGTGTCCGCAGGGCCGACCAACTGCTGGCACAGCAGCCAGCAGGCGTCGGCGTCGCGTATCAGCAGCAAGGTCATCAGTCGCATCGAGGCGTCGCCAAAACCCTGCCAGGCGCTGCTGGCCTGGACCTGGTGGTCGAAGCGAAACCCCCCGCACAGCAGCGGCGGCTGCGGGCCGTGGATCACCGCGCTGCGCAGCCAGTGCTGCCACTGCTGGTCAACGCTGGCGAAACGCTGCTCGCCAGCACCGCTCAGCTCTGCAGCCACGCCCCAGCCGAACAGGCTCCTGCCGCCATCGGCGGCGCGCCAGAACACGGCCTCGGCGCAGGGCTGGTCGACCCGGCAAAACAGCTCCAGCAGGTCCACCGCATCGATTGCCAGGGCGTAACTGGCCAGCACCGGCTCAGCTTGCAGCACCGCGCTCTGGCGGGCCTGCTCGAACACCTGGGCCAGCTCGCCGAGGTGCTCTTCCAGTCGGGTCAGGGCTTTCATGCCGGCACCCTCATGCTGCGCCAGTGCACGACTTGCTGGGCGATGTACCAATGAATGATCTGGGCAAACAGGGTTTCGACAAAGTGTGCGTCGAGCCCGGCGTCCTCGGCCCACTGGCGCCGTTGCGGGAGCATCTGGGCGACGCGCTCGGGCGCGGCGATGCTGTTTTCGGTCGGTTTGAAGCGGGCGGCGGCTTTGACGTAAGCCATGCGTTGGCGCATGAGTTCGATGATCTGGTGGTCCAGTGAATCGATGGCGATCCGGATGTCCGGCAGGCCTTCACAAGCGTCAGGGGATTTCATCAGAGGGCTTCCTCAAGGGCAGGTGATGTCAGCGGGCGACGGCCGAGCAGGCTGGCCGCCAGGGCATCGAGCAGCGCCTGGCGCTGCTCGATGAGGTAGAAGTGCTCGCCCTGCCAGCGCTGCAGGTGCAGTGGCTGGAGGCTGGCGGCTTGCCAGGCCAGGGCTTCGTCAAGGTCGATCTCCGGGTCCTGCTCGGGGTAGAACACGGTGATGCGGCTGTTGAGCGGCTGCGGCGCGGCGCGGCTGTAGGTTTCGACGATCTGGTAGTCATGGCGCAGGCTGGGCAGGAACATCTGGCACAGGGCCGGGTCTTCGAGCAGCGGGTTGGGCCGGCTCGACAGCCGCCGCACATCGTCGAGCAGGGCCTTGTCGGGGCCGCTGTGCAACTGCCCGCCACGCTGGCACTGCGGCGCCGGGTGGGCGGAGACGAACAACTGCTCGACGGCGATTGTCTGCTGCGCCAGGCGCACCGCCACTTCATAGGCGACCACCGCGCCGAGGCTGTGGCCGAACAGCGCCAGCGGCCGGTCGGCATAGCCACGCAGCGCAACGCTCGCGGCCTCGGCCAGGCTGGGCATGTCGCTCAGGCAGGCTTCGCCGAAGCGGTCTTCACGGCCCGGGTACTGGATGGCCAACAGGTCGATATCGGCGGGCAGGGCGCTGGCCCAGTCGCGGAAAAAACTCGCACTGCCGCCAGCATGGGCAAAGCACACCAGGCGCCAGCGCGGCATCGGCGTCAATCGATAGGGGCGCACCCAGCGCTCGCCCTGGGACAACAGCCCGGCCATCACGAGGCGACGCTCCCACAGTTGGCATCGAGCCAGGCCTGGCGCAGGGTTGCGCGCAGGTCCTTGCGGCTGACCTTGCCGACCCCGGTCTGCGGGAACTGCGCCACGAACTCGATGCGGTCTGGCACCTTGAACGCGGCCAGGCCCTGGCTGCGCAGGTGCTGCTTGAGGCCAAACGCCGAGGGCGCCGGATCGCGGGCGACGATAAAGGCGCAGGTGGACTCGCCCAGCACCGCGTCGGGCATCGCCACCAGCGCCGCGTCATGCACCTGGGGATGGTTGATCAGCAGGTTTTCCACTTCTTCGGCGGCGACCTTTTCGCCGCCGCGGTTGATCTGGTCCTTGTCCCGCCCCTCGACCACCAGGTAACCCTCGGCGGTGCGCCGCACGCGGTCGCCGCTGCAATAGAAACCATCAGCAGTGAAGGCCTTGGCGTTGTGTTCGGGCAGCCGGTAGTAGCCGCGAATGGTGTAGGGGCCGCGCACTTGCAGCTCGCCGACTACACCGTCGGGTACTGGCTGGCCCTGTTCGTCGACGATGCGCAGCTCGTCATCGGCGCACAGTGGCCGGCCCTGGGTGTGCAGAAGCAATTCCTCGCGATCGTCCAGGCGGGTGTAGCAGAGCAGCCCTTCGGCCATGCCCAGCACTTGTTGCAAGGTGCAGCCGAGCACCGGTTTGACCCGCGCCGCAGCAGTGCTGAGCAGCTTCGCGCCGCCGACCTGGAGCAGTCGCAAGCTCGACAGATCGGCCTGGCGCTGGGCCTGGGCGTCGAGCCAGAGCATGGCCAGCGGCGGCACCAGGGCGGTGACGGTGACCCGCTCGGCGCTGATCAGGGCGAAGCAGGTGTCCGGATCGGGGCGGCGGCTGCACACCACCCGGCCACCGGCGAGCAAGGTGCCGATCACCCCGGGGCAGCAGAGGGTGAAGTTGTGCGCCATGGGCAGCGCGGCAAGGTACACGGTCTGCGCGTCGAGCCCGCAGACCGCGCTGCTGGCGCGCACGTTGTAGAGATATTCGGCGTGCCGGCGCGGAATCAGCTTGGGCGTGCCGGTGGTCCCCCCCGACAACTGGAAGCAGGCTACCGCCTCGGGATCGCCGGCGTCCTGCTCCATTGCTTCGCCGCCGTACAGCGTGCCGAGGGCAATGAATTCTTCGGCGTCACCGTCGATCAGCACATGCCGCAGGTGCGGGTTGGCAGTGCGCAACTGGCGCGCCATCTGCCGGCAGTCGAAACCTTCGAGCTGCTCGCAGCCGATGTAGGCCGTGGCCTGGGCGAAGCTGCAGAAGCCGCCGATCTCGTGCTGACGATGAGCGGGCAGGGCCAGGATCGGCCGCGCGCCGAGGCGAAACAGGGCAAAGCACACTTCGACAAAGGCGCTGCCATTGGGCAGGTGCACCACCACGTTGTCACCGGCGTTGAGGCCAAGGGCGCGCAAGCCGCCGGCCAGGCGCTGGCAGCGTTCTGCCAGGCTGGCGTAGCTCAAATGCAGGGCGCCGTCGCTGATGGCGATCGCTGCCGGGTTGCGGGCCGCGGCGGTGTCGAGGGCCTGGGCAAAGGTCTGCGCTTGCCAGTAGCCGGCCTGGCGATAGCGCCGGGCAAAGGCCGGCGGCCAGTCGGGAGCGTCGCCTACGGCATCTGGCAGGGGGGTCGAAGTGTTCAAGGACATGAAATCTCCTATTTGTAGAAATAATTGGCTACAAATGGCTTAATGAGATCTATTATCATTATCCTTCGCCGAGCGCTTCTCAACGCCAAGGCTTTCGGTGCCGCGACTTTTTCATTAGATGAAATACGCAGTGGCTTCAAACAGGGAGGTTGAGGGTTTACAAACCTCCCGTTATTTCAGGTCAGGCCCTACGTAATGGCCTCAGGAAAAGGGAAAACCCAATGACTATTACGATCATCGCCCCCACTCACCCAGAGAAGCAGGCCGACCCCAAGGGCAACCAGCCCGGGACGGTCTACCTGGAACCGCACATGACCCTGGTTACCGGCACCCTCTGGTCCGAGAGCGAGGCCTGGGTCGAGGACCCGCTGGAGCGCGGTCTGAAGCTGATCCTGGTGCAGAGCGGCGAGTTGTCCTGCCGGATTCCGGGGCACGCCGAGCAATCGATCCGCGGCCCGAGCCTGTGCACCATCGTCAATGACGGCGAGTTCACCTCGTCGCAGATCTACGGCACCTCGACGCCGTTGCGCTACACCATCGTCCAGCTCGACCTGGAGTCGCTCGACCGCCACCTGGGCATGGCCCCGCGCAAGCTGCTGGCGGCCAGGGGCGGCGACCCCTACATGATGGTGCGCCCGGCGCCGCGGGCAATGCAGGCCCTGGCCACGCAGATCGCCACCTGCCCGATGCAGGGCCCGAGCCGCTCGCTGTACCTGGGTGGCAAGGCCCTCGAGCTGACCGCGCTCAGTGCCCAGTTTTTACTGGATGAACGCGCCCAGCCAGAGCAGAAACTGCGCATCACCGCCTCGGATGTCGAGCGCGTGCACGCCGCCCGTGACCTGCTGGTGCGCTCGCTGCTCGAGCCGCCGAGCCTCAATGCCCTGGCCGCCCATGTCGGCATGAGCCCGCGCAAGCTCACCGCAGGCTTTCGCAAAGTGTTTGGCACCAGTGTGTTCGGCTACCTGCACGAGCATCGCCTGAGCGAAGCGCACCGCATGCTCAGCGATGAAGAGAGCAACGTTTCGACCGTCGCCTATGGCGTGGGCTACAGCCCGGCGCATTTTTCCATTGCCTTTCGCAAACGCTATGGCGTATCGCCCAGCGAGATCCGCTGACGCGCGCTGACTCTGAATCGAATAAAAAGGCCTGTGCATCTAAAGCCTTGAGCGCTTCCTGAAAACCCGCCTGCGATAAAGTCTCATTTGATAATGGCTTGCATCTTGGTGAGCCACACAGACTTTATTCTTACGGGCTACAGGAAGCTTTTCATGCGCGAGCTGACAACAGCAGACACCCCCTCGGCCAACCCGCTGCGCTTCTGGCTGATCGAACACCTCGCCCAGTTGCTGGGCGCCTCGGTGGCTGAAATCGACACCCTGGGCGACGAGCAGAACCTGCTCGGCTGCGGGCTCGATTCGATCCGCCTGATGTACCTGCAAGAGCGCCTGCGCAGCCACGGCCTGCAGGTCGAGTTTGCCCAGCTGAGCGCTGAACCGAGCGTGGCCGCCTGGCTGGCGCTGCTGCACGGGCAAACCTTGCAACCTGCGCTGGCGCCTGGCGTTGCACCGGCATCAGTTGGCGAGCAGCACTTCGAGCTCAGCGCCGTGCAGCAAGCCTATTGGCTGGGCCGGGGCGCCGCCGAAGTGCTGGGTAATATCAGTTGTCACGCCTGGCTCGAGTTCGACTGCCAGAGCATCGACCCGCAGCGCCTCGAAGCGGCGGTGAACCTGGTGCAACGTCGCCACCCGATGCTGCGCGCCCGTTTCAACGACGGCCAGCAACAGATCCTGGCGGCGCCGACCGCGCAGGTCTTCGACCACCAGGACTGGCGTCAGCAGTCGCCCCATGACGCGCAGCAGGCCTGGGCTGAACTGCGCCGCTGGCGCTCGCACCAGTGCCTGGCGGTGGAGGCGGGGCAGGTGATGCTGGTGGGCCTGGTGCAACTGCCGGGTGGCCGCGACCGGGTCTGGCTGAGTGTCGACCTGCTGGCCGCCGACGTAGAAAGCCTGCGCCTGCTGATGGCCGAACTGGGCCAGGCTTACCAAGCGCCGGCGTTGCTGCCGGCGCCGCCGACCCTGCACTTTGCCGACTACCTGAGCCGCCGCCAGCAACGGCGCGCCGAGGCTTACGGCCGCGACCGCGAGTACTGGTGCCAGCGCCTGGCGCAATTGCCCGATGGCCCGGCGCTGCCGCTGGCCTGCGCCCCTGAGTCAATCCGCGAACCGCGTTTCAGTCGCCAGGCGTTTGTCTTAAGCGCCGCTGAAGCCGAGCGTTTGCAGCGCCAGGCCAGCGACCATGGCCTGACCTTGTCCTGCGTGTTCGCCACTGCCTTCAACGCAGTGCTGGCGCGCTGGAGCGGGCAGTCGAAGTTCTTGCTCAACGTGCCGTTGTTCGACCGCCATGATGACCATCCGGACATCGACCGGGCGATCGCCGACTTCACCACCTTGCTGCTGGTGGAATGCCAGGACGCGCCGCAGTTGCCCTTCGCCGAGGCGGTGCGCGAGTTTCAGCGCAGCCTGCACGGCGCCATCGACCGTTCTGCCTTTGCGGCCCTGGAAGTGTTGCGCGAAGGCCGTCGCCAGGGCCATCCGCGCTCGGCGCCGGTGGTGTTTTCCAGCAACCTCAACGAGACGGGGTTTGTTCCGGCAAGCTTTCGCCAGGTGTTTGGCGACCTCGACGACATGCTTTCGCAAACCCCGCAGGTATGGCTCGACCACCAGCTGTACCGGGTTGACGACGGCCTGTTGCTGGCCTGGGACAGCATCAGCGAACTGTTCGCCGAGGGTGTGCTGGCGGCGATGTTCCAGGCCTACATCGAATTGCTGCAGCGCCTTGCCGACAGTGACTGGAGCCTGCCGCAACCGGTGCTCCTGCCGCTGGCGCAACAGGCCCGGCGCGAGCGCCAGAACAGCGTACCGGCGCTGGCCCCGGGGCGCGGCCTGCTGGACGACTTTTTCCGCCACGCCAGCCAGCGCCCGGATGACCTGGCGCTGATCTGTGGCGCCCAGCGTTGCAGCTACGGCGAACTGGCCACGCGCGCGCTGCGGGTGGCTGCCGGCTTGCTGGAGGCCGGCATGCGCCAGGGCGAGGCGGTGGAAGTCTGCCTGCCGCGCGGGCTTGGGCAGATCGTCGCGGTGTTCGGCGTGCTCGCGGCAGGTGGCTGCTATGTACCGGTCGACACTGCGCAACCGCCGGCGCGCCGTAGCCTGATCGAATCGGCGGCGGGCATCAGCCTGGTGATTGCGGAGCAAGCACCAACGCCCACGGCGCATAGCCCGTCATTGCGCTGGCTCAACCTGGCGCAGCTGGAACAGTGCGCAGCATTGGCAGCGCCGCGGGCGGTGGCGGCGCAGGCCAGTGCCTATGTGATCTACACCTCCGGCTCCACCGGTGTGCCCAAGGGTGTCGAGGTCAGCCATGGCGCGGCGATCAATACCATCGACGCGCTGCAGGCCGAACTTGGCATCGACCGCGACGACTGCCTGCTGGCAGTGTCGGCGCTGGATTTCGACCTGTCGGTGTTCGACCTGTTCGGGGTGCTGGGGCAGGGCGCGCGCCTGGTGTTGCTGGAGCCCGAAGAAACCCGCGATGCGGCGCGCTGGGCGCAGTTGATTGCCGAGCACCGGGTGAGCCTGTGGAACTCGGCGCCGGCGTTGCTGGAAATGGCCCTGGGCATTGCCGCCAGCGACTGCCACTACCAGAGCCTGCGGGCGGTGTTGCTGTCCGGCGACTGGATCGCCCTGGACCTTGCCGCGCGCCTGCGCCGGCATGCCACGGCGCAGTGCCGGGTGTATGGCCTGGGCGGGGCCACCGAGGCCGGGATCTGGTCGAACCTGCACAGCATCGACGAGGTGCCGGGTCATTGGACCTCGATCCCCTATGGCAAACCTCTGGCCGGCCAGGCCTATCGGGTGGTCGACGACAGCGGCCGCGATGTGCCCGAGCAGGTGGTCGGACAATTGCTGATCGGCGGCGCCAGCCTTGCCCGTGGTTATCGCAACGACCCGCAATTGACTGCCCAGCGTTTTCGCAGCGACGAGCGCGGGCGTTGGTACCACACCGGCGATCGCGGGCGTTTCTGGGGCGACGGCACCATTGAGTTTCTCGGCCGTATCGACCAGCAGGTCAAGGTGCGTGGGCAACGCATCGAACTGGGCGAGATCGAGGCGGCGCTGAGTGCCCATCCTTTGATCGACAACGCCTGCGCGGCGGTGCTGCCAGGCACTGTCGCCAGCCTTGGTGCGGTGCTGGTGAGTAGCCCGGCGCCGGTGACTGTGGCCACGGATGCCCTGCAAGGCGGCTCAATGCCGGACGACACCCTGCAAGCTGAAGCACGGGTTAGCGCCGAGCTGCTGCAACGCCTGCTCAATGGCCAAGCGTTGCCGGCGCCGGAGCTGCTGGACACCTGGCGCCAGTGGTTGGGCGAACAACCCAGCCAAGCCATGAGCCTCGGTGATGCCCTGGCGCGACTGGGCTGGCGCGAGGCCGACCTGCAGGCCATGGTCGCTTCGCTGCAGTCGCTGTTGGCGGTCGAGGGTGGCGCTGCCCAGGTGCTGTTCGATCCGCTGCTGGCGCCCCAGGCCATGGCCCTTAACCTGCCGGCCGGGCGCCAGTTGCTCGATGCCATGAGCCAGGTGCTGCAGCAGCAGTGCAGCGCCCAGGCCGGGCCGTTGAGGGTCGCGGTGCTGGATGTGCGCGGTGGCCAGTTGCTGGATCAATGGCTCGACCACCTCGGCCAGCGCGAGCTGCAATTGACCCTGTTCGAGACCAGCCCCGGCCTCTTGGCCGCCTCTACCGGCAAGCGCCCGGGCGTTGCCAGCCAACTGCTGGTGGATGGCCTGCTGCCCGTCGAGCAGTGCGCGCAGTACGACCTGGTGATCAGCTTCGCCGCCTTGCACAGCTATGCGCAGCCGGCTGACTGCCTGAACCTGGCCCAGGCGCTGCTCAAGCCGGGCGGGCGCCTGCTGCTCGCCGAGCTGTTGCGTGACTCGCCGCTGAGGCTGGTCAGCGCAGCGCTGCTCGACAGCCGCAGGCCAGTGCTGGCTGACCCTGCGCAGATCGCCCAGCTGCTTGGCCGCAGTGGCTTTGCCGAGCTGCACAGCCTGTGGCAGAACCCGGCGATGCTGTTGCTCAGCGCCAGCGCCACGGCCGATGCCCTGAGCGCCGACAGTCTGCAGCACTGGCTGCAACAACGCCTGCCGCAAGCGATGCGCCCCGAACACCTCTGGTGCCTGCCGCGCCTGGAGCTCAACGCCAACGGCAAGATCGACCGCAAGCGCCTGCAAGCCTGCATGATGCAAGCGCTGCAGCGCCAACAGCCGGCCAGCAGCGAGGAGGGCGAGCTCAATCCTGCGCTACAACCCCTGGCCGGGTGCTGGGAGGCGGTGCTCGGACGCCCGGTGCGCAGCGCCCAGGGCAGTTTTTTCAGCCTCGGCGGCGACAGCCTGCTGGCGACCCGGCTGCTGGCCAGCGTGCGCGAGCAACTGGGCATCAGCCTGCGCATGAGTGACTTCTACCTGCAGCCAACCTTGGCCGGCATGGCCGCGCTGCTGGCCAGCAGTGCCGCAGTAGAGGAGGGCGTGCTATGAGCCTGAATGACCTGTTGCACATCTGCCGTGAGCGCCAGATCGAACTCTGGGCTACTGAAGGCCAGTTGCATTTTCGTGCGCCGCAAGGGGCGCTGGACCCGGCCCTGGCCGAACGTATCCGCGCCCAGCGCGAGGCGCTGATGGATCATCTGTTGCCGCGTTCGCAGTGGCGCTCGCAACCTGAACAGGCGCTGCAGCCTTTTGCCCTGAGCGCGGTGCAGGGCGCCTACGTGCTGGGGCGCAATCCGGCCTTCGACTATGGCGGCAATGCCTGCCACTTGTATGTTGAATACCCGTGGCCGGCCACTGTCGACAGCGAGCAACTGAACCAGGCCTGGAACGCCCTGGTGCAGCGCCACCCGATGCTGCGCGCGGTGGTGCAAGACAACAGCCGTCAGTGCGTGCAGGCCCAGGTGCCTTGGCAATGCCTGCCGTTGCATGACCTGCGCCAGGCTTCGGCGCAAGCCTTCGATGCGCACCTGCAGCAGGTACGCGAGCGCCTCGATCATGCCTGCCATGCCCTCGACCAGTGGCCGGTCCTGCTGCCGGAACTGAGCCAGGGCGCCGATCGCGCGGTTCTGCATTGCTCGGTGGATTTCACCCTCATCGACTACGCCAGCTTGCAACTGCTGCTGGTAGAGCTGAGCCAGCGCTACCTGGAGCCAAACCGGCACTGGCCGGTGCTGGAGGCGACCTTTCGCGACTACCTGCAGCATGAACAACAGAGCCGTGAAAGCGCCACCTGGCAGAGCGACAAGGCCTGGTGGCTGGCGCGCCTGGAGAGCCTGCCGGGGCGACCGGACCTGCCCCTGAGCGATGACGCCGGGATCACCTCGCGGCGTTTTCAGCACCACCATGCCAGCTTGAGCGTGGCCCAGTGGAATGCGCTCTGCGCCCTGGCCAGCGCCCAGGGTTTGAGTGCGGCGGGGGTGACCCTGGCGGCGTTCGCCGAGGTCATCGGGCGCTGGAGCCAGAGCGCTGACTTTTGCCTCAACCTCACCGTCCTCAACCGCCCGGACCTGCACCCGCAACTGGGCCAGGTGCTGGGCGACTTCACCGCCTTGAGCCTGTTGCAGGTCAATGGCGCCAGTGGCGCCAACTTCGTCCAGCGGGCACGGCGCATCGGCGCGCAGCTGTTCGACGACCTCGACCACAGCCGCTTTACCGGGGTCGAGGTGTTGCGCGAACTGGCACGGGTCCAGGGCCGTGGCGCCGACCTGATGCCGGTGGTGTTCACCAGCGGCATCGGCAGCGTCGAGCGCCTGCTGGGGGATAGCGGGCGCTTGTTGCAGCCGCCGAGCTACATGATCAGCCAGACCCCCCAGGTGTGGATCGATTGCCAGGTCAGCGACCAGTACGGCGGTTTGCAGATTGGCTGGGACGTACGCGTCGGCGTCCTGCCAGACGGCATGGCGGCGCAGATGTTCGAGGCCTATGTCGCGTTGCTGCAGCGCCTGTCTGCGGATGCACAGCTTTGGCAGCAGCGCGGCGATATCGTCCTGGCGCAGCAGCGGGTCGCGCATCTGTCGGCGGTTAAAGCCGAGGACCGCAACATCGCCAGCGGCTTTGCCGGTCAGGCGTTGCGCAGCCCGGATGCGCCGGTGATCAGCGATCGCGACGGCGTTTACAGCTATCGCCAGGTCGCCCAGCACGCCGACGCCGTGCGCGCGGCGCTGGAGGCCCTTGATGTTGCCCCCGGGGCGCGGGTGGCGGTGATGCTGCCCAAGAGCGCCTGGCAACTGATGGCCGTGCTCGGCATCAACCAGATGGGCGCAGCCTATGTGCCCATCGACATCCGCCAACCGGCTCTGCGCCGCGAAGCCATTTTGCGCGATGCCGGAATTGCTGCGCTCATCTGCCTGGAAACCGAAGCCTTGCCTGCAGGCCTTGCGCTGCCGCGCATTGCCATCGACAGCCTCACCGCCGCCAGCCACTGGCCGCCGCGCGAACCGCTGGCGGTGCAGGCTGGCGACCTGGCCTACATCATCTACACCTCCGGCTCCACCGGCACGCCCAAGGGCGTGATGCTCAGCCATGGCGCGGTGGTCAACACCCTCGACGACATCAACCAGCGCTACGGCGTCAATGCCCGGGACCGGGTGCTGGGGCTGGCGGAGCTGAGTTTCGACCTGTCGGTGTACGACTTTTTCGGCGCAACGGCTGTGGGCGCGCAGGTGGTACTGCCAGACCCCGAGCGTGGCGCCGATCCTTCGCACTGGGCGCAACTGATGGCCGAGTACGGTGTGACCCTGTGGAACTCGGTGCCGGCCCAGGGGCAGATGCTGATCGATTACCTGGAAAGCGAACCGGCAGCCATTCCCGGGCCGCGTTGCGTGATGTGGTCTGGCGACTGGATTCCCACCACCTTGCCAACCCGCTGGTGGCAGCGCTGGCCCGACAGCCAGCTGTTCAGCCTCGGCGGTGCGACCGAGGCGGCGATCTGGTCGGTGGAGCACCCGATTCGCCCCGCCGACACGGCCTTGCCGAGCATCCCCTACGGCCTCGCCCTCAACGGCCAGACCCTGGAAGTGCTCGACAGCCTCGGCAGGCAATGCCCGCCGGGGGTGCGCGGCGAGATTCATATCGGCGGCCTGGGCCTGGCCCTGGGCTACGCCGAAGACCCGCAACGTACCGCCGAGCGCTTCATCACCCATGCCAGCGGCCGGCGCTTGTACCGCACCGGCGACCTCGGCCGCTACCTGGACGAGGACGGCCTGATCGAGTTCCTCGGGCGCCAGGACGATCAGGTGAAAATCCGCGGCCATCGCATCGAGCTTGCGGAGATCGACGCTGCCTGGCTCGCTCACCCACAGATCGCTGCCAGCACCACGGTACTGGTGGGCGAGCGTCACGAGCGTTCGCTGTGCAGCTTTGTCACTGCACAAACTTCGGCTAACGATCCACAACGGGTTGGCGAGGAATTGGCCGAGGTTATGGCCAAGGCGCGTGACACCCTGGAACAGGCCGATTTCGGCCCGCGTGAAGAGATTCAGGCCGCCCTGGCGGCGCTGGACCGGGCGGCCGATGCCTCGCTGCTGCACTGGCTGGCCAGCAGCGGCCTGCTCGCAGCGGGCGAGGAGGTGGCTTTTGCCCCGCTGTGCCAGGCGCTCAAGCTTGAAACCGGCCAGCAGCGGCTGCTGCAGCATTGGCTGATGCTGTTGACCGACAGCGGCTATCTGCAACGTGCGGGTGCAGGCTGGCGCTGCCTGGTAGACCCCGGCGCGTTCGATCAGGCCCAGGCCTGGGCGCATTTCGCCCAATTGGCCCCGGCGCCGTTGTGGCCGGTGGAACTGGTCGACTACCTGCGTGGCAGCGCCATGCGCCTGGCCGAGCAACTGGATGGCCGGCTGAGCCCGGCCAGCCTGATGTTCCCCGAGGGCTCGGCGCATATTGCCGAGGCCATGTACAGCCGTGGCCTGCATGCCCAGGTGCTGCACCAGGCCATGGCCGAGGCGGTCAGGGCGATTGTTGCCCGTGAAGGCATGCGCAACTGGCGCATTCTTGAAGTCGGCGCCGGCACCGCTGCCGCCAGTGCCTCGGTCATTGCCGCGCTGGCGCCTTTGGCGGCAGCCGGGGTGCAGATCGACTACCTGTTCTCGGATGTCTCCAGCTACTTCCTCAATGCTGCCCGGGAGCGCTTTGCCGAGTACCCGTGGGTGCGCTTCATGCATTTCGACATGAACAAACCCGCCTGCGAGCAGGGCCTGCAGCCAGGCTCGGTGGACCTGCTGCTCAGTTCCGGGGCCTTGAACAATGCCCTCGACACCCCGCGCTTGCTGGCCGGGCTGCGTCAGCTGTTGCAGGCCGATGCCTGGCTGGTGATCCAGGAGCTGACCCGCGAACACCGGGAAATCAGCATCAGCCAGAGCCTGATGATGGAAACGCCGCAAGACCTGCGGGCGAGCACCGGGCAATTGTTCGTGCACCGCCAGCAGTGGCTGGACTGGCTCAACGCGCAGGCCGGCGACCATGCCCAGGCCCTGGGGTCAGCGGACAGCGTATTGTCGTTGCTGGGCTATGACCTGCTGGTGGCACGGATGAAAACCGACCGCCCCGTGCTCGCCAGCAACGACCTGCTGGCGTTTATCGCCGAGCGTGTGCCGCGCTACATGGTGCCGGCCCAGGTGCGGGTGCTGGACGCGCTGCCGGTCACCGCTAACGGCAAGATCGACCGCCGCGCCCTGACCCATCAGGCCCAGCAGCGCCAGCTGGAGCCGTTGCGCCAGGTGCGCAGCGAGGTCAGCGATGAGTTGGTCCAGCGCCTGATCGGGCACTGGCAGCGGGTGCTCGACTGCACCGAGCTGTCGGCCGATCAGGACTTCTTCGCCGCCGGTGGCGACTCTCTGCTGATCGCCCAGTTGATCGCCGGCCTGCGCGAGCAGGAAGCGCTGGCCCGTGCACACCCCTTCGATCGCCTGTTGCGCTGGGCCCTCAGCCAGCCGACCCCAGCCGGCCTGGCCCAGCGTTTGCGTAGTGAGTCAGGGGCTGAGGCGCCGGCCGCTGAACAGCCGGCAACGCCTGTTTTGCAAGCCACCCGGTCGCCGTTGGCCGGGCGCGTACGGGTCGACGCCTTGAGTGAGCTGGCCGCAGGCGAGGGCATTGCCCGGGTGCTGGTGCATGAAGGCCTCGGCACGCTGTTGCCGTATCGCCGGCTGATTGCCGAGCTTGCCGGCAGCGGCCCGCTGCTGGGGCTGGCGGTACACGACAGCGAGGCCTACCTGCGCCTGGCGCCGCAGCATGTCAATGCCACCCTCGGCAAGCGTTATGCCCAGGCTCTGTGGGACAGCGGCCGGCGCAGCTTCGATCTGCTGGGCTACTGCTCCGGCGGGCTGGTGACCCTGGAACTGGCCAAGGCGCTGCTGCAACTGGGCGCCGAGGTGCGCCGGGTGGATATAGTCTCCAGCTACCGCATCCCGTATCGGCTGGATGACGAGTTGCTGATCCTCTACAGCTTTGCCGCCACCCTCGGCCTGGACCCGCAGGCGCTCGGCTTGCCGTCGGCCGAGCAGTTGCAGGCGGCCCTGGCGCCGCTTGTGCAGGCATCCGTGCAACACCTGCCGGCGGGCAGCTTGAGCGCAGCCTTGCCGGCCTTCGACGTTGCCCAGCTCAAGGCCCGGGTGCTGAGCGCCGCCAGCGGCATCGCCGATGAACAGCTGTACCGGGTGTTTGCCCATTCGGTACGGGCCAGCCACTACAGCGACAGTGCGCCGTACATCGGTGCCGTGCGCCTGTTCGTGCCCAGTGTCGGCAACCCCTTGATCGCCAATCACCAGGCCAGCCTGCAGGCCTGGTGGCAGGCCGCGTCGCTGGCGCCGCTCAGTGTGCAGACCCTGCGCGGCAATCACTTCGATTGCCTGAACGCCGGGCTCAGTCGTTACTTGCTGGAGGAACAGCGCCCATGAACACTCCCGTCAAAACCCTGGTAGTGGGTTCCCGATTCGGCCAGTTCTACGCCGCCGGTGTCGCCGCTGCCGAGCACCTGCAGCTGGTCGGCGTGCTGGGCCAGGGCAGTCGCCGTTCACAGGCCCTGGCCCGGCATCTTCGTGTACCGTGTTTCGCGGCCCTCGAACAGCTGCCCGACGACACCCGCCTGGCCTGCGTGGCGGTGGGCGGCGCGGCGCGCGGCGAGCAGGGCCCGGCTCTGGCGCAAGCGTTGATGGCGCGCGGTATCGATGTGTTGATCGAACACCCGCTGTTGCCTCAGGAGCTGCACGAGCTGTTGCGCTGCGCGGCACGCTTGCAGCGCCGTTGCCTGCTCAACAGTTTTTACCCGCAGTTGCCGTGGGTGGCGCGCTTCATCGAGCTGGGCCGGCAGTTGCATCGTCAGCAGGGCATCCGCCATATCGAGGCCAGTTGTGCGGTGCAGGTCAGCTACGCCACCCTCGACATCCTGGCGGCGTTGTTGGAGTCGGTGGGGCCGTGGTCGCTGGACAACCTGGCACCGGCGCTGTCGCCGTGGCGCGATGTCAGCCTGGTGATGGCCGAGGTGCCGGTGTCGTTACGGGTGCTCAATGAACTGGCGGCGGCCGATGACGGGCGCATGCAGATGCTCCAGCGCATCAGCCTGGCCACCGACAGCGGCACCTTGCTGCTGGCCTCACCGCACGGGCCGCTGCTGTGGATGCCAGCGGTGCGCGCGCCGCGCGAGGACGAGGACGGCTTGTTTGTGCTGAGCGGCGGCGCCTTGCCGTGTGCCGAAGTGCTGATGGACGCCGCCACGGACTGGGGCCAGGTCTATCGGCAGCTCTGGCCACTGGCTGCGGCCAGGGCCTTGGAGCCGTTGCTCGACGGTGCAGGGCTGGTGCGCCGGCAACAGCGCAGCCTGGAAGTGGTCGCGCTGTGGCAGCAGGTGACAGCCGCCATCGGTTTTCCGCAAACGCCCGCACAGGCCTTGCCGGCAGCCACCCTGGCGCAGGCGCTGGAGGGGTGCCAATGAACCTGTTGGGGCCTGAACTGCAGGCACTGCTGCGCCCGTTCCGGGCGCGTTTGTGCCTGGCGGTGGTGGTGCAAGCCATATCCGGGGTCAGCTCGCTGTTGCCGCTGATTGCCCTGGCGCACCTGGCCGAGAGCCTGCAACAGGCGCCGCCGCTGGCGCCCGGGGTGATGAACTGGGTGCTGCTGGCGGTGCTCGGCTCGGCCCTGTGGCTGTGTGGCCAGACCCTGGCCCTGCACCTCACCCACGGTGTTGATGCCGACCTGTGCGAGCGTTTGCGCGTGCGCCTGGCCGAGCATCTGCAACGCTTGCCGCTGGGCTGGTTCGCCCGGCTCGGGCCCGAGGGCGTGACCCGCTATGCCGAGCAGGACGTACGTGCATTGCACCAGTTGGTCGGCCATGCGCCGGCCGATCTGGTCAACCTGCTGCTGATCCCCCTGGCCACCTTCGGCTACCTGCTGTGGAGCGACAGCGCCCTGGCGCTGTGGTGCCTGCTGCCATTGGCACTGGGGGTGCTGGGGTACTGGCGGCTGGGCTCGGCGCACTACCGTGAAGATGTCGAGCAGCGCAATGCGGCGGTGCAGCAGTTGTTCAGCGACTACAGCCAGTTCGCCGCCAATCTGCGCCTGGTCCGCCAGTTCCCGGGGGCCGGCGTGCAGCGCAGCCTGCAACAGGCGGTGCAGCGCTTTGATCAGCGTTTCAGCCACTGGGTGAGCCGCGCCGGTCAACTGGCGGCGTTGGTCCAGGTGCTGCTCAGTGCGCCCTGGCTGCTGGCCTGGGTGGTGCTTGGCGCGTTGCTGCCGGGGCTGAGCGAAATCGGCGCGGCGCAGTTGTGCGCCTTTCTGTTGCTGGTCCGGGCCATGGCCGCGCCGGTGCTGGCCATGGGGCACGGCCTCGATGCCCTCAATAGCGCGCGGGTCAGTGCGCAGCGCTTGCAGGAAGTGTTGAGCACGCCGCCGCTGGCCGAGCCCGACGCGCCGCAAGCGCCCAGGGACGCCAGCGTGGAAATGCGCGAGGTGTCCTTCGCCCATGGCGAGGTGCCGGTATTGTCAGCGATCAACCTGCGCCTGGAGCCAGGCACCACCACGGCCCTGGTGGGGCCGTCGGGCGCGGGCAAAAGTACCCTGGCCGGCTTGATTGCGCGGTTCATGGACGTCGACAGCGGCCAGGTGCTGGTCGGCGGGGTGGATGTTCGGCAGATCGCCAGCGCGCAACTGCAACGGCATCTGGCGCTGGTGTTCCAGCACGCCGGAGTGCTGCGCCTGTCGCTGGCGCAGAACATCGCCCTGTACCAGCCCGACGCCAGCCTCGAGCAGATTCGCGAGGCTGCACGGGCGGCCTGCCTCGACAGCCGGATCATGGCGCTGGCTAAGGGCTACGCGAGCATAGCCGGTGACGATGTGCAGTTGTCGGGCGGCGAGCTGCAACGCCTGGCCATTGCCCGGGCGCTGCTTTCGAGTGCGCCGATCATGCTCCTCGACGAGCCGACCTCGGCTACCGATCCGCACACCGAGCGGGCCTTGCGCATGGCCCTGCACGAGGGCGCGGCCGGGCGTACGCGGTTGATCGTTGCCCACCGCTTGCAGAGCATCTGCCATGCCGAGCAGATCCTGGTGTTGAACCAGGGCCGGATCGTTCAGCGTGGCAGTCATCAGCAGTTGCTGGCCATGGACGGCCTTTACCGTCAGTTGTGGCGTGAACAAATGTCCGATGCCGAGCAAATGGAGCCTGTGTCATGAGTGTTTTTTCGTCCTTGCGCCAGTTGCCGCAGCGCACCTGGCAAGCCCTGCGCGCGGCGCTGATATGGATGGTGCTGGCCGCGGTGCTTGATGGTCTGGCGGGGCTGGCACTGGTGCCGCTGGTGCTGGCCTGGTTCGACCGCGCAGGCGCCGATGTGCTGCAGCCGGTGGGGCTGCTGCTGGGCCTGACGCTGCTGCAGGCCCTGGTCAGCTACATCGCCCAGCGGCGTGGTTACCTCGCTGGGGCAGGGCTGGCAGCGGGGCTGGTGTCGCGCTTGCTGGAGCATTTGCCACGGCTGGCGCGGGGCCGCCAGCGCCATCTCGACGACCTGGTGCGCGGGCCGGTGTTCAGCAGCATGAGTATCCCGGCGCACCTGTTGGCGCCGTTGATTACCGCGTTGGTGACGCCAACGGTGGTGGTCCTTGGCCTGTTCGCCCTGGCGCCATCCGTGGCGCTGGCGTTGGCCGTGGCCTACCTGCCGTTGTTCGGCCTGCTGCGCTGGGCCGGGCGGCGCAGCCTGGACCTTGAGCAACAGCGCCAGACGGTTGATCGGCATGCCGGGCAACTGCTGCAAACTTTCGCCGAACAACAGGCGCTGATGCGTAGCAGCGCCGTTGCCAGCCAGGGCCAGGTGGCCCTGCGCGAGGCCCTGCAGCAGCAACATCAGGCGACCCGTTCGCTCAACCGCCAGGCATTGCCCGCCAGCCTGGGCTTTGCCAGCGCAGTGCAACTGGTGTTTTCGGCGCTGCTGGTCGGCGGCGTGCTGGCGGTCGCCGCCGGGCATTTGCCCGGGGCGCTGCTGGTGGCGGTGCTGGTATTGCTGGTGCGCTTTGTCGAGCCGCTGTCACAACTGGCGCAATTGGACCAGGCCCTGCGCATGGCCTGGCAGGCCTTGGCACAGGTGCTGGGGGTATTGGCGCAACCGATCCTGCACAGCCCGCAACCCGGCTTGCAACCCCTGGACGCCAGCCTGCAGGGCCAGGGCCTGAGCAGCTACGGCGAACATGGCGAGCACCTGCTCAAGGACCTCGACCTGTACTGCGCGTCTGGTACCTTCACGGCCATTGTCGGGCCGTCGGGCGCCGGTAAAAGTACGCTGCTGGCGTTGCTGGGGCGGGGCATGGATGCCCAGGCCGGCGAAGTGCGTCTGGGCCAGGTGGACATCCGCCAGTTGAGCGAGCAAACCCTTGCCGCGCACTTGACCCAGGTGTTCCAGGACAGCGGCCTGTTCGCCGGCAGCCTGCTATGGAATGTCAGCATGGCGCGGCCACAGGCAACGCCTGGGCAATTGCAGCAGGCCGCTGAAGCAGCGGCGCTGGATGAGGTGATCGCCAGCCTGGCCGAGGGCTGGCACAGCGAGGTCGGCCCGGGCGGCGCCTTGCTCTCCGGTGGCCAGCGCCAGCGCGTAGGGCTGGCGCGAGCGCTGCTGTCGCCGGCGCCGATCCTGTTGCTCGACGAGCCCACTGCCAGCCTCGATGCGCGCAGCGAGGCGCGGGTCAATCGCAGCCTGCGGGCATTGCGCGGCCGGCGCACGCTGGTGTTGGTGTCGCACAACCCGGCGCTGGTGCGCGACGCCGATCAGATCCTGGTGCTGGAGGCCGGGCGCCTGAGCGGCAGCGGCAGTCATGAGCAACTGCTGGCCACCCACCCGTGGTATGCGCAGTTCGTCGAGCAGCACGGTGTCGTCGATTGAATGCACCGGTGCCGGGCATCAATTGAAAAAGTCCCTAAATCGAAAAGTTCGCCCACTCGTTTGAAGGATACTAATGAGAATTATTATCGAAATTGGGGCGGGGCAATGTTACATCAGGGAGTCAAAAAGGCAGGACGGATGGGGCAACGCAGCCGGGCGCACTTGGCGATGGTCCTGGTACTGGGCCTGAATCCGTTGGCGCTGGCGATTGCTGCAGAGAACGGCAACGGCACGCTGCAACTGGGCAACATCGAGATCACCGGCAAGGACAGCGCCAGCAGCGTGACCGCACCCGGGGTCACCACCATCGGCAAGATGCCGCTCAAGCTGCGCGAGACGCCGCAGTCGGTGAGCGTGATCGACCACGAGCGCATCGAGCAGCAGAACCTGTTCAGTCTCGATGAGGTGATGCAGCAAGCCACTGGCGTTACCGTGCAGCCGTTCCAGCTGCTGACCACCGCTTATTACGTACGTGGCTTCAAGGTCAACTCGTTCGAACTCGACGGCGTGCCGGCCTTGCTCGGCGACACCGCCAGCTCACCGCAGGACATGGCGGTGTACGAACGGGTCGAGATCCTGCGGGGCTCCAATGGCTTGCTGCACGGCAGTGGCAACCCGGCGGCGACGGTCAACCTGGTGCGCAAACGCCCGCAAAAAGAGTTTGCCGCCAGCACCACCTTGAGCGGTGGCAGTTGGGACCGTTACCGCGGCGAGGTCGATGTCGGCGGGCCGTTGACCGAGTCTGGCAATGTGCGCGGGCGCATGGTCGCCGCCTACGAGGACCGCGACTATTTCTACGACATCGGCAAGCAAGACACTCAGCTGCTGTACGGCATCAGCGAGTTCGACCTGAGCCCGGACACCCTGCTGACCCTGGGCGCGCAGTACCAGACCATCGACTCGGTGACCAACATGGCTGGTGTGCCGATGGCCAAGGACGGCTCGAGCCTGAACCTGCCGCGCTCCACTTACCTGGATGTCGACTGGGACCGCTTCAAGTGGACCACGCGCCGGGTGTTCGGCTCGCTCGAGCAGCAACTGGACTACGGCTGGAAAGCCAAGGTCGCCGCCGAATACCAGGACGCCGACTCCAGCCTGCGTTATGCCGGCGCCTACGGTGCGATTGACCCCGTCACCGGTGACGGCGGCCGTCTGATGGGCGCGGCGTACAAGTTCGAAAGCACCCAGAAGAGCGTCGATGCCTCGGTCAACGGGCCGTTCTCACTGTTCGGCCGCAGCCATGAACTGCTGCTGGGCAGCAACTACAGCCAGGGTGAAACCGAGCAGCGCACGGCGGACTTCACCACGTCGTTGAACGTGCCGGTCAACGTCTATCGCTGGGACCCGCACAGCGTGCCCAAGCCGGGTATCGGCGCCTACACATCGCCGGGTTCGACCACCACCACCTCCAAGGGTGTCTACGCGCTGACCCGCTTCAAGCTGCTCGATCCGCTGACCCTGGTGGTCGGTGCCCGGGCCAGCTGGTGGGACCAGGATGCACCGAGCGATCACTTCAAGCCCGGGCGCGAGATCACCCCGTACGGCGGGCTGATCTGGGACTTCGCCCAGGACTGGTCGTGGTACGCCAGTTACGCCGAGGTGTTCCAGCCGCAGACCGGGCAGACCTGGAGCGGCGACCTGCTCAAGCCGGTGGAAGGCAAGACCTACGAGACCGGGGTCAAGGGCGAGTTGCTGGAGGGCCGCCTGAACGTGTCGCTGGCGGCGTTCCGCATCGACCTGGAGAACAATCCGCAGGTCGACCCGGAACACCCCGGCGCCGGCCCCAACACCTACTACATCAGCGGCGGCAAGGTGCGCAGCCAGGGCTTCGAGCTGGAAAGCACCGGCTATATCACCCCGGACTGGAGCCTGTTCGCCGGCTACACCTACACCACCACCGAATACCTCAAGGACACCCGCAGCAACTCCGGCGAGCGCTATGCCGAGTTCACCCCGCGGCACATGCTGCGGTTGTGGAGCCAGTACGAGCTGCCTTGGCAGGAGCGGCGCTGGAGCGTCGGTGCCGGGGTGCAGGCGCAGAGTGACTTCTCTGCGCAGTCGGGCGCCGTATCGATGCAGCAGGGCGGCTATGCGTTGCTCAATGCACGGGTTGCCTATCGCATTGACGAGCACTGGACGGCCTCGCTCAACGGCAACAACCTGGCCGACCGCAAGTATTACCAGAGCCTTTCCAACTCCAACTGGAACAACCGCTACGGGGAGCCGCGCAGCCTCAACATGACCTTGCGAGGCACGTTCTGATGGCAGCCCCGGGCCTTGGGCCATGGCCGCTGCGCATCAGCCTGGCGCTGGCTGGCAGCGTGCTCAGCAGCCTGCAACTGGCGGTGCTGCTGGCCCGCCACTACCCCTTGGGCGACGGGCTTGAGCGGCTTTATGCGGCGATCTTTCTCGGCCTGGGGTTTCTCGTCACGGTGCTGTTGTGGGCGCTGCTGGCGCCGGACTGCAAGCGCGTGGTCTACCGCTCCAGCGCCTGGTTGCTGCTGTTCAGCCCTTGCCTGGCATGGGCAGGAGCCGGGTCATGATGGGCGCACCGCGGGCGCTGGTGCAGCGCGTGCATGCCGGTGCCGGCGGCGTGTTCGGCGTGCTGCTGTTGGTGATTCTGCTCAGCGGCGCCTGGAGCATGGCCCATGAGGACCTGCGCAGCTGGTTTCGCGGCCCGGCAGCCTTGGCGCCAGGGCCGCTGTTGCCCTTGGCGCAATGGCTGCCGGTGGCCAGCCGCCACGGCCTGGCGCCCGAGGCGTTGCAGATTCGCCTGCCCGACGGCGAGCGCGCGGTGGTCGAGCTGTGCGCGCCTGCCAAGCCGTGTAACCTGGCCCTGGACCCGGCCACTGGCCGGGAGCTGGCGGCAGAGAACGCCGCCGATATCCTCTTCAACCTGCACAAAAGCCTGTTTGCCGGCTTCCCCGGGCGGGTGCTGATCAGCCTGCTGGGGGTGGTGCTGTTGCTGATGATCTGGGCCGGCAGCGTGCTGCACAGTGGCCGCTTGCAGGACCTCACGCGCTTGCGCCGTGACCGTGGCCCGCGGCTGCTGGCCCACGACCTGCACAGCCTGATCGGCCGCTGGGCCGGGCCGTGGCTGCTGTTGTTCGGGGTTACCGGGGCGATGTCCGGCCTTGGCGCCCTGGGTACCCTGACCCTGGCCGGGCAGGCGTTTCCCGGGGCCCCGCAACAGGCGTTCATGCAGCTGCTGGGCGCACCACCGCAGGTCGATCCGCAGGCGGCGCCGGCCCAGCCCTTCGATCTCGATCAACTGCTGAGCAACGACGCGGCGGTGCACCCGGGCTTCACCGCCCAGAGCGTCACCCTGCATCACTGGGGCGAGCCCGGAGCCTGGCTGGAAGTGGCCGGCATCGAGTCCGGCCTGCCCAGCACCGCAGTGTTCGAACGCCATGCCTACCGCGGCGATGACGGTAAGCCGCTGGCCACCAGCAGTGCCAGTGGCCGAGGCTTCTGGCTGCAGGCGTTTATCGCGGTGCAACCGCTGCACTTTGCCGATTATCGCTGGCTACCCCACGCCGGGCCGCTGTTGCGCGTCGTGCATTTCAGCATGGCCCTGGGCGCCGCAGTGCTGGTGCTCAGCGGCCTGTACCTGTGGCTGGAGCGCCGGCGGCTGAAGGGCGGGGCAGGCTGGCAAGTGCTGCTGCGCCTGGTGGTCGGTGGCGGCGGCGGGTTGCTGGCGGCCAGCGCCGTGCTGCTGTGCGCCGGGGCGCTGGCCAACCTCGGGCTGTTGCCGCGCAGTTCACTGACGGCGTGGTTCTGGGGCTGCTGGATCGCCAGCCTGCTGCTGGCCGCGCTGATGCCGCCGCAGCGCCAACCGCTACGCCTGCTGTTGAGCGTGGCCGGCCTGGCCTTCCTGAGTGCTGGCGCCTTGCACCTGGCTGGCAGCCTGGAGCACGCCAACCTGAGCCTATGGCCGATTGACCTGGTGCTGTCGCTCGTGGGCGCCAGTGCCCTGTGGGCGGTGCGCCGCCTGACTGTTTTTTCGCGTACGGCACGGGCTGCCGACGCCAACGCTATCTGAATGGAGACTCGCATGCTGGATCTGTTGAAACACTGGCGCATGGTGCTGACCTTCGCCCTGTTGTACCTGTCCCAGGGCATCTGCTTCGGCATCGCCATGGACGCCTTGCCAACCCTGCTGCGCCACGACGGCGCGGCCCTCGATGCCCTGGCCTTCCTGCCATTGGTGGGCCTGCCGTGGGTGGTGAAATTCATCTGGGCGCCGCAGGTCGACAACCACTGGAGCCCGCGCCTGGGGCGGCGGCGCAGCTGGATCATACCGATGCAGATCCTTGTGCTGCTGTGCCTGGTGACCCTGGCGAGCATCGGCCTGAGTGTCGATACCGCCGGCTGGGCCGTGGGCCTGCTGATCCTCGCTTCGTTCGCCAGCGCCACCCAGGACATCGCCACCGACGGCATGGCCGCCGAGTATTTCAGCGACAACATGCTCGCGCGGATCAACGCCATCCAGGTCGGCGGCACCATGTTCGGCTTCTTCGTCGGCGGCGCCGGGGCGCTGCTGCTCAGTGGCCACTTCGGGCAAACCACGGCCTTCGGCCTGTTGGCCCTGGTGCCCTTGGCGAGCCTGTGCTGCGTAGCCTGGCTGCATGTGGCACCGGCGAAAGAGAAACAACCCGACGTCGCCCACGCCAGCCTGTTGCGCTTCATCAAGCGCCCCGGGGCGCTGTCGCTGGTGGTGCTGGCATTGCTCTCGGCGATGACCGCGGTGTCTGGCTTTGGCTTGTCGAAACTGTTCCTCAACGATGCTGGCTGGTCGTTGCAGGCCATCGGCCAACTGGGCATGAGCGGCGGCGTGGTGACCATCGTGCTCGGTTGCGGCGGCGGTGCCTGGCTGATCCGTGTGCTGGGCTTGTGGCCGGCGTTCATGCTGGCGGTGGCCATGGCCGGGGTGGCGGCGCTGGTCTGGCTGCTGCAGGCAAGCGGGCCAGTGGCGCCCCGGGTCGAGTTGATCTGGCTGGCGGTGGGGCTGGGCTCGTTTGCCACCGGCGCGACCTCGGTGGCAATCATGACCGCCTCGATGGCGTTTGCCGGGCAAAGCGACCAGGCCGGCACCGACATGACCGCCGTGCAAAGCACCCGCGACCTTGGCGAAATGCTGTCGTCCTCGCTGTTGCTGGGGCTGACCGCGCAGGTCGGTTACAGCGGCGGGTTCCTCACCGGGGCGCTGATGGCGGTGGTGGCGCTGCTGGTGGCGCTGAATTTGGCGCGGTATCGGGTTATTGCGCAGTAGGGGGGGCGTGCGCTCGAGCACGCTCTTTCGGTGAAGCTGGGTTCGTTGGACATCTTCGGTTCTGAAGATGGGCTGTTTCGTTGATGGTGCTGGCAGATTGCTGCTATGTTGGAGCGCTGGGAACCCCCTCTCACGCGCTGCTGGGACAGCCGGTTTTTTGTTAAGGCGAAAGGTCTATGTTAAGAGTCGGCGATTTTGATGAGTTCAGCTCATTGAAAAGAGTTTTTGTTGACGGGAAAATTGAAAAGCTCAAGCTGAATAATTTCTTGACCCGCGTTGATCTGAAGATCATGGCGGAGGATGACTGTCTGGTTTTTCTCGATGATAGTTTTTTAGGGTTGTGGGGCGAGGGGGTTCTTTTTACAAAAAATTATCTGGTGTATAACCTGCTGGGCGAGCGCGGGCATATGCCGCTTTGCAGTATTTCAACTATCGAATTCGTGGGTTCGGATGTGGTCATAAACGCATCGCTCGCGTTGACCTTCAGGAAAATCCCCCTGGGATTGGTTTTTGATGTTTTCAGGGTGGTGTATGCCTCGCTGAAAAGGAATGATGCATCCCTCATTGATGTGCGTAATCATGTTGGCGGAAGAGGAATTCTCAGCAATATTTCGCTGAAAGATGAGGTGGTAGGTTTTTTTCTTTTTGTTAAGGCAAATCAAAATAAAGAGAAGATTGTAGCGCTTATAGGTGAGCATAACTTCAAGGACAAGGAGCATATTCGCGAGTTCATTGTGCATGATGATAACTTGAAGGCGCTGTCATCGGCCCTGGTAGGGTGTTCGGGGCTGGAGGGCGATGTGCTCGCAAAAACCACCGATTTCTTTTACATGGCGTTCAAATACTATTCGTCATTTTTCTATGATGAGTTGAACTATTACAAAGAAGATTTGGCGCGGGCCGAAGCCCGGGAGCTGGAACTGCAGCGCACGGAAGATCTTGCAAGAAGTAAAGCAAAGGCCGAAGCGCAAGCAGCAGTCAAGGCTTCAAGGGTATGCTCATTTATCAATGTGTTCGCCGTCAAGGGCGAACCTGCGTCGGATTTCATGGACGCCTTTTTGTCAGTGGTGAATGGCTATTCCAGAAAATACCAGATGAACGAATCTGCGTATTGGTTTGTCTTCACTGCCCATCTTGATTTTTATCTTTACACCCTGGCGACCCGCAAGCTGTTGCAAGCGTCTGGGCTGAACCAGGTTTTCCTTGCGCCCTTTGTCTTTTTGCTTGAGGGTAACAAGGATCGAATGCAGGAACTGTCGGGCTTGATGAATGACGAGGTGGTCAAGGATGCGCTGGTGAGCATGTTTATCCTGATGGCTAACCAGAAGGCCGGGAATAAAGAGGGTAGCTTTAATTTTCTCTATGAGAAGATCCTGCTGTGTGAAAAAGATATATCGGAAGGCGAATTCATGCAGGGCCTTAACGTTGTCAAGCAAATAACTGAAAGGCTGGTGCTTGAGGTTTTGCGACCTGAGATGGAACGGTCCGCAGGAATAGATAATTTGTTCTGATGGATTACCCCTCGCAAGCGGGGGGGCGCTTGCATGCTATTTACCCTGATTTTTGCGAGATTCCGAAACCGGCACCGAGGATTGCCCCGCGATTCGCTTGACCAGCGCCGCATGACTGCTGGCTTGGTCGCTGCGGGAAATGACCTGGATGACCGCCATGCGCTCGCCGGAGCCTGCGATAAAGGTGCTGTTCAAGGTTTTGCCGCCGCCCAGGGTCGCCGTGCTGTCGATTTGTCGCACGCCAAGGCCGTTGCGGTTCAGGCGCGCTTCGCCGGTTTGTCGAAAGTCTGGCAGCCCGGCACTCTGGCGTTCGACGAAACCGCTGACGGCGCCGTCGAGGAAGGCGTCGTCGTTGTCACCTGGGCGCGACGCTTCGGGGAGCGGTTTTTCGACCACCATGACCACGCGCTTTTCCTGCGCATTGGCATACAGGGTGCCCACGGCGCCGGCGCCTTCGCTGCTCTGTTCGTCGGCGCTCAAGGGGCTAGCGATGAAGCCTGCCGGCAGGGTGAAGCTGAACTTGCCGCCGAGCACCGCGACCTTTACTTCAGCTTTCGTCTGGCTGCCGGCTTTGCTCGCGGCATGCAGATTCGGTAGCGCCAACAGGCCGACAACGGCCAGGGTCAGCGTCAGGGCGGTTCTGTGGAAAGTCGTCATACAGCCTCTCGTGGGGCGCGGGGCAGGGCGGGGTGGCTATGCTCACATAAACCTGCGTGCTCGGTAAGCCCCGGGTTAGCCGTCGGCCAGACGGTCATGGCAGATCGCCTTGCGGGGGCTATCGTTGCTTGTCTAAACAGCAACTACCGACCGAGGGCGGTGCTATGAACACCAGTGATCTACTCGAACAGCTGCTTCGCGCCGGGCAGGGCTCGCAAGCGCAACAAGGGAGCAGCGGCAGGTCAGCGCAAGACGGCCTGGGCGGTCTGGGCGGCTTGCTGGGCGGGCTGCTTGGCGGCGGCAGTGCATCGGCGGGCGGTGCTGGCCTGGGTGGTCTACTGGGCGGGCTGTTGGGGGGCAACGCGGGTGGCTCTACCCAGGGGCGCTCCGCCGGAGGCACCAATTACGCGGCCCTGGCGTCGTTGGGCATGATGGCGTTCCAGGCCTATCAAAGCTGGCAGCGCAGCCAGGCGACGGCCCCGCAACAGGCGCTGCGTACGGTCGATCAATTGTCCGGCGCCGAGGCCGAGGGCCACAGTCATGCAATCTTGCGCGCGCTGATTGCGGCAGCCAAGGCTGACGGTCGTATCGATGAGCAAGAACAAGCGTTGATTTACGCTGAAATCAAACGTCACACCAACGACCCGCAACTGCAGCAATGGCTGGATGAGGAAGTCAGCAAGCCACTGGATGCTGGCGAGGTGGCGCAGTCGGCCCAGGACCCAGGCATGGCCGCGGAAATGTACCTGGCCAGCGTAATGCTGGTGGATGACCAGCAGGACGCAGAGCGGGCCTACCTTGACGAACTGGCCGGCGCGCTGCAGATCGATCCGGCCTTGCAGGTGCACCTGGAACAGCAGGCCAAGGGAAACGCCTGACGCCGCTCAACTGATGAAGATGATCTTCGACACCAGCTCTGCGCTGTTCTTGGCCTGAAGCTTCTTCATCAGCCGGGCGCGGTGGACTTCCACGGTGCGGTGGGAGATCCCCAGCTTGCGCGCCACTTCCTTGCAGGTCAGGCCGTTGACGATATGCAGCGAGATCTCGCGTTCGCGCGGGGTCAGCTGGATGGTCGGCGCCGGCTGGCGGTCCAGGCGCTCGAAATGCCAGACCATCAGTTTGAACGGGTCCTCGACCGTCAGCGAAAAGCCGTGGGCCCGGGCCCAGAACACCTCGCCATTACGATGCTGCATGAAGCGCTCGTCGGAGTAGAAGGCGCCGGGGCCGTTGCGCAGCCAGTGCTCGCTGCGTTCGCCGATGCTCTGGTAGTCGGCGTGGGAGGGGTACAGCAACAGGGTCAGGTTGCCTTGCAGATGCTCGCGCTCGTAGCCGAACAGGCGCTCAAAGGCCTGGTTGCAGTCGAGCATGCGCCGATGGCCGGTGATCATCTGCGGCGCGGGGGAAACCTGGAAGGCCAGGCGCTCAAGGTCCTGGAAGTGCGGGGCGTCTTCGGTCATCGGGCGTCCTGCCTCGGGTTTGTCGGTGTGCACCGGGTTGGCGGGCACTACTTACTGGCGTAAGTAGTTGCCCCAACTAGCGTGGGATTCGGGCGCTGAATCATTGTATGGAATACGCGCTTCAAGGACAGAAGAAAATCACCATGACACACGATTCCGTATCCATCGTCGCGGCTGCCCACAGCCCTTTTGGTCGCCTGGATGGCCTCAACCTCGAAGACCTGATCGTCAAGGTCACCCGCGAAGCCCTGGCAGACGCCGAGATCGACGCCGGCGAGATCGACGCGCTGTTTCTCGGGCACTTCAACTCAGGCCTGGTGGCCGATGGCTTTCCTGCCTCGCTGATGCTTCAGGCCGACCCGCAACTGCGCTTCAAGCCCGCCACCCGCTGCGAGAACGCCTGCGCCTCGGGCTCGGCGGCGATCCAGGCCGGCATCAACGCGATTCGCAGCGGCGCCGCCGACCTGGTGCTGGTGGTCGGCGCCGAGAAAATGACCGGCAACAGCACCGTCGAAGTCACCCGCGCCCTGGCCGGTGCCGGCTACCAGAACGCCATGCAGGAGGCCGGCCTGAGCTTCGCCCAGCTGTTTGGCCAGGTGGCCCAGCAGTATGCCGAGCGCTACCACAGCCCGTTGGCCTCGATGGCCGCGATTGCGGTAAAGAACCACGCCAATGCCATGGCCAACCCGTTGGCGCAGATGCACCGGCTGATGGATTTCGAACACTGCAACAATGTTTCCTCGGGCAACCCGCTGATCGCACCGCCCCTGCGCCTGACCGACTGCTCGCTGATCAGTGACGGCGCGGCGGCGATCATCCTCGCCTCGCCGCAGCGTGCACGTTCGATGCGCCGCCAGGTGGCGATTCGTGCCATGGTCCAGGTCAACGACTTCCTGCCGCTGTCGCGCCGCGATGTGCTGGCCTTCGAGGGGCCGCAGCGGGCGATTCAGGGTGCCTTGCGCGAAGCCGGGGTGACCCTAGGCGACCTGAACTTTGCCGAGGTCCACGACTGCTTCACCATCGCCGAGTTGCTGATTTACGAAGCCATGGGCCTGGTCCCCCGCGGTGAAGGCCATCGCGCCCTCGACGACGGTATCGTGCGCCAGGGCGGGCGCCTGCCGGTCAATCTGTCGGGTGGGCTCAAGGCCAAGGGCCATCCAGTGGGCGCCACCGGCGTGTCGATGCATGCCCTGGGCTTTGCCCAGCTGACCGGCGAACCCATCGGCCTGGGCGTACCCGGTGCTGAGTTCGGCTTGCTGTTCAACATGGGCGGCATGGCCGTGGCCAACTACGCCAGTGTCCTGCAAGCGGTCAAGGCCTGAGGATGAACATCGCCCATTGGCTGCGCGATGCGGCCCAGCGCTGGCCGCAGCGCCCGGCGTTGTTCGAGGGGCAGCGCCAGGTTGCCGACTACCAGGCGTTCGCCGCCCAGGCCCGGGCCCGCGCCGTGCAACTGCGCGAGCAGTACGGCATTGCGCCCGGCGAGCGGGTGGCGCTGTTGATGAAGAACAGCTGCCGCTATCTCGAACTGCTGTACGCCATCTGGTGGAGCGGCGCGGTGGCGGTGCCGATCAACAGCAAGCTGCACGCCCTGGAAGCCGCCTGGATTGCCGCCAATGCCGGCGCCCGGCTGGTCTACACAGATGACGGCCAGGTGTTCGCCAGCGGCGCGTTGCCGAGCGGCTGCCAAGAACTGGCGGCGCACACGCCGAGCCCGCAAGGCCCCTTGGCGGATGAGCAACTGCCCGAGCCGTACCCGCGCCAGGACAGCGACCTGGCCTGGCTGTTCTACACCTCCGGCACCACCGGGCGCTCCAAGGGTGTGATGCTGTCCCATGGCAATTTGATCGCCATGTCCCTGTGCTATCCACTGGACGTCGATGCGGTGGCCGCTGGTGACGCGGTGGTGTACGCCGCGCCGATGTCCCATGGCGCCGGCCTGTACAACTTCATTCATGTGCGCTGTGGCGCCCGCCATGTGGTGCCGGCCTCGCGCGGCTTCCAGGCGGCGGAGCTGTTTGAGCTTGCGCAGCAACTGGGCCAGGTCAGCCTGTTTGCCGCGCCGACCATGGTCAAGCGCATGGTCGACCAGGCGCGCCTGCAGGGGTATGCCGGCGAAGGCATCAAGACCATCGTCTACGGTGGCGGGCCAATGTACCTGGCCGATCTTGCCCAGGCCCTGGACACCTTTGGCCCGCGTCTGGTGCAGATCTACGGCCAGGGCGAATGCCCGATGACCATCAGCGCGCTGTCGCGCCAGGCCATCGCCGATCGCGGGCACGCCGACTGGGCGCAGATCGCCGCCTCGGTAGGGCGTGCCCACGCCTGCGTCGAGGTGCGCGTGGTGGATGCCCAAGGCCAGCCGGTGGCCGCGGGCGAGCCGGGGCAGATCGTGGTGCGCGGGCCAGTAGTGATGCTGGGCTACTGGGACAACCCGCAAGCCACCCAAGAGGCCCTGGTAAACGGCTGGCTGCTGACCGGCGACATTGGCTTTTTCAACCAGCAGGGCTACCTGACCCTCACCGATCGCTGCAAGGATGTGATCATCTCCGGCGGCAGCAACATCTACCCACGCGAAGTCGAGGAAGTGCTGATGCAGCACCCCGAAGTGTTCGAGGTGTGCGTGGTCGGCGAGGCCGATGCCGAATGGGGCGAATCGGTGGTAGCCTTCGTGGCCTTGCGTTCACCCGATAGCCTCGATGCGCAGGCCCTCAACCAGTGGTTTCTGGCGCGCATGGCCTCGTTCAAAAAACCGAAAAAGTTCGTCTTTTGCCCCGAGCTGCCGAAGAACAGCTATGGCAAGATTCTCAAGACCCGCTTGCGCCAGTGGTTACAGGAGCCTTCGCAGCCTCTGATCAACCTCTGAAGCGCGGTATTTCATGGATAGCACTACGACAGGAGTCCCCACTATGGGTGTGCCAGCTTCCAACCCCCAGCGCCAGCGGCGCCGGGCCTTTATCGGCGCCACCTCCGGCCACTTGATCGAGTGGTACGACTATGGCGTCTACGGCTTTCTCGCCGTGTACATCGGCAAGGCGTTTTTTGTTTCTGACGACCCCACCAGCAGCCTGCTGGCAAGTTTTGCCGCCTTTGCCCTGAGCTTCTTCATCCGGCCTCTGGGCGGGCTGTTCTTCGGCCCCCTGGCCGACAAAATCGGCCGGCGCAAAACCCTGATCACCGTGCTGGTGATGATGGCCGGCTCGACCTTCCTGCTCGGCCTGTTGCCAACCTACGCCACCATCGGCATCGCCGCGCCGATAATCCTCGTGTTGATCCGCTGCGTGCAGGGCTTCTCGGCCGGTGGCGAGATCGGCACCATCACCAGCTTCATTTCCGAATACGCCGGCCCCGGCCGCCGCGGCTTTGCCACCTGTTGGCTGATGGTCACCGCGGTGCTCGGCCTGCTGCTGGGCGGCGCCGTGGCCAATGGCATGACCTGGGCCCTTGGCGCCGAGCTGATGCAGGAGTGGGGCTGGCGTATTCCGTTCCTGGTGGCCGGCCCACTGGGCTTCATCTCGATGTACATCCGCCTCAAGCTTGAAGACAGCCCGGAGTTCCTCGCCCTGGTCGAGGCCGGGCAGACCTCCAAGGCGCCGCTGCGCGAGGTCTGGCAGTGGAAGCGGGCGATCGCCCTGGTGTTCTTCATCATCACCCTGCACAGCTCGATCTTCTACCTGGTGCTGACCTTCGCCTCGACCTACATGTCCAACACCCTCAAGTTCGACAGCGGCACCACCTTGCTCTACGTCTTCGTCGCCAGCCTCTCGGCGGCGCTGGTGATGCCGCTGGGCGGCGCCTTCACCGACCGTTACGGGCGCAAGCCGTTCTTGCTGGTGATCGGCACCCTGGCAACCCTGGCCATGTACTGGTTCTTCAAGACCGCGCCGGGCGCCACGCCTGCGACCCTGTTCTGGCCGCTGATGGCCGTGGCGATTTTGTTCGGTTTGTACGCGTCCTCGACCTACGCCTTGATGAGCGAGTTGCTGCCCACCCGCATCCGCTCCACCGGCATCGCCGTGGCCTACAACATTCCGGTGGCGGTGTTCGGCGGCAGTGCGCCGCTGATTTCTACCTGGCTGATCAAGGTGACCGGCGACATCACTGCGCCCTGGTATTTCTATGTGGGCACCGGGGTGGCGTCGCTGCTGGCGCTGGTGGTGTTGCGCAAAGAGGATTTTGTCGCGGGTGGGCATGCGGTTGGCAAGGAGGAGGGGGTGCCTGTTTTAGTCTGAGCGGGTTATCGATCCGTTTACTGCTTAAAATCAGTTTCTCGCGAACCACGTGGGCAGCCACTAATTTGCAGGGTTCATGGCCAACTGCTATTAGTTGTTAAAGCCTGCTAGGAGCGAGTCATGGCCAGAGCACTCATGCTTCATCAGATTCCCCTATCGTTTTTCGTTAAAGGCGGGGGAATCGCCATAAGCATGGCATGTTGTGTTCTGGCGATCAGCCCAGCTTACGCTGCCGAGGGATCGCTGCAGACCCGTGTAGTCTGGCAGTCAACGTGCCCCAGTGACCCTCCCCCTCCCATCGTGAAAGACAGTGATCGGTCCGGAGTGATCGCCCTGATTGCTGCAGCTATGGCCCCGAAGCTGATAGAGGGGGCAGTTGATATGGCTGCCGAGGCATTGAAGGCTGCTGGTCAAACAAAGACTACGGCATCGACAGCGAAATCCGCGGACTATTTTTATAAAGTCAGCCAAGAGGCTGACATACTCAGCCGAACAAACTGCCTAGTGGTTGTTCGTGGTGAATTTGAGCCGAAGTCGATAACCCGGCATGAGTTTGCAGCCAAAGTCGAGGCGTTCCACGGCTTAACGAAATTACATTTTTACTACGAAGCAAAACTTAATCGCCTGAGAGGACTGCAGTACTTTCAGCTGACGCCAAACTATCTGGAGGTAACCGAGTTTGACCATTGGCGATTATTTGGTACCAGGAAACGCGACTTCATCGTCGCCGTTACCTTGACCGTTCCTGGGGGCGCTGCGCCGTTTGGTTCCGCTGAGATGACGTTCAAGGACATTCGTCGGGGCGAGAAAATAAAGGCAGGCGATTGGCGCCTGAGCTCAGCGTCGACGCTTCCCATTGCATTCCCACCAGCGTCCGCAGATGCCACTAAGGCTAAGGAAAAACAGGAAGCCAGGGTGGCTCGCTATTTGTTGGCGCTCGATATTCTAAACCCCAAGGACCCAACACCTTCTCAGCCGGAAAGTGTCTACCTGGACAAACGTGTTGTCGCGGCGGTCGATACGTACTGTGCGGCCATGAGCGCCCAGAACCTCAAGCTGGGTAAAGACCATCAGTTGCATGATGATCGATGCAATTACTCATTGACGGCTGATCGTGAACGCCTGGACAACGCCATTGAGGCTGCCAACTCAAATAAACACCGCAAAAAGTGGGCTGGAACGGTGTGTGATTATAGACCCGCGCGCACAGCCGATAAAAAACCCGCTACGTGTGAAAGCATGGGCGAAGACGTTGATCTTGAAGACAAGGTCTTCACCTACTTTGTAACGCAGCTAACGTTAAGTGAGACCAGTGAGGGAAGCAAGTTCGCGTTGTATCTGGGCAATGCCCTATCCTCTTCAAAGGAAGAGGTAAGTACGGTGCTTAAAGGCTATATACCTAAATCTGCAGACGCTAAAGATGCGGATAAAGCATCCCGGCGAGCGGCGCGCGAAGATGCTTTGCTTGCCGACCTCGAAGTGCAGAAGGCAGAGGAAGCCCTGGCTGATGCGTTGCTTCCCGAAACCCCTGTGGCGGTGGACGTTACGTCGGCTCGAATTGCGTTGCTGAAGGCCAAGATTGCTGCTAACGAAGCACATCGCAAAGCGGGAACCAGTGTTCCATTTCCGTTGATACCTGGCGTGTAGGTCTGCGCTAATGAACTGCGTTCGAGCGTGGGCCGTGATTGCCGTTGTCGCACTGGCGACGGTTGGCTATGGCAACACATCGGCAGGAGCGTTGAAACAGATCAGCGACGAATTAAAAGCCTGGATAGAAAAATACGCTGAGCCGACGATCTATAACGGTAAGCCGGTCAAAATTGAGTTTTCGCCCTGGCAGGTTGCGCTGCTGCAGTTTGGTGCAGCCGATACCAGGTCTGCAGTCGTCTGTGGTGGGGTGTCGATTGATTCGGTTTGGGTATTAACAGCTGCACACTGCTTTTTCGATCCGACCACAAAAAGTAGAAAGCCGGATTCGAAGTTTTATGTGGGGTACAACGCTGACGACCTTACAAAAGCTGTTGCGAAGGTCAAGATAAAGAGAGTGGTGGTGAATGAGAAGTATGATCCCAGGGGGAAAGAATCTGATGTGGCATTAGTTCGCTTGGACACACCCATACCGGTGCGAGGATTTATGCGCTTGCCCAGTCAGGCAGAGGCGACGGCCCTGATCAAGCCGGGGACGCGCCTAACGACCACCGGCTGGGGCTTGACCGAGGCTGGCGTTAAATCAAATCTGCTGTTGGAAGTTGAGGTGCCGGTTGTAGGCTTTAGTGATTGCAGCAAGCATTACAACGCTACATTACCGGCAAATGCTATTTGTGCGGGAGAACAGGGTAAAGATGCGTGCTCGTGGGACAGTGGTGGGCCACTTTTCAAGCGGGCTGAAGATGGGCAGTCAGTCCAGATTGGAATTGTCAGCTACGGCAATGTGTGTGGACGCGAGTCGCCGGGGGTTTATACGCCTGTAGCTGCGCATCTCGACTGGATTGCGAAAACACGTTCTGCAAAATGATTGACCACGCACTATGCGCTGTCTGCCTCGGGCGCACGCAACGCCTTGCTGTAGTAGCCGGACGAATCGAAACAGCACACCTGCTTCTTGCCGGATGCAAGCATATCGCAGGCATCGCTTATGCGTTTTGCCCGGGTCTTGAGTTGCTTGGCTGACGTGATCCAGTGGATCCAGTCGACGCGTGCGAGGGTGGTCGTACTGTTCCAGACTTCACGCGCCTCGCCAGCGCTGGCCAGGGCCTGCTGAAAGTCGGCCGGGATGTCGGGCTCGGGCTCCTTCTTCACCGGGGTCAGCTCCAGTGTAACGACATCCCCCACGGCCGCGCCTGCGGCTTCGAGCAAGGCGCTGTCTACCTGCAGCCAATGGCTCAGTTGGCCATCGGGCTCAAGCGTTGCCTGGAAAGGCTGCCCGTTGATGGTGCCGTCAACGCTGGTCCGGCCGCGCCTGGGAAGCTGTTCGCTTGCCTCTCTTGGCAGGACGACGAACGCCCACGAGGCATCGTCGCCAGGCTTTGCCGGGCGCAGAAGCTTTGCTTTGAAGCGGGATTTAGCAGCGATTGTTGTCATTGCCACGCCTTCCTATCCACTCACTGTCGCGTTTGAACGCGACAGTGAGAATAGATTCAGTACAGAAGGTCTAGCTATTGGCCACGGGTCTGTCCAGCGGCTAGGCGGGTTGGGCTGCCAGGCGATTGCTGACGTTACGCCCCAGCACCAGCACCGTGACGAAACCGCAGCCCACCAGGGCCGTGGCCAGGCTCAGCAGCACCGAGCTGCCCAGCTGGTCGACGATCTGCCCGCCGAAGAACGAGCCCAGCGCGATGATCACCTGGAACATGGCGACAAACAGGGGCATGCCGCGTTCGACATCCTTGGGTGCGACCACAAACATCCAGATGCTGGCACAGGCCGGGAAGGCGCCGAAGGCGAAGCCCCAGAGCGCGATCAGCAGCGCTGCGCCGGTCATGCCGGTGGCGAAGTAGGGGAACAGCGCGGTGCTGATGGCGATCATCAGGGCGACCAGCATCAGGGTGTGACGCACGCTGCGGTTGGCGGCGAAACCGGCAAAGATATTGCCCGCCACCCCGGCCACACCATACAGCAGCAACAGTGAGCCAATGGTCGGTCCATCGAAGCCGGCACTCTGTTTGAAGAACGGTGCGACGTAGGTGTAGGCGGCAAAATGCGCCAGGCCAATCAGCAATACCGCAATCAAGCCAACCCGGGCCTGTGGATTGATAAACAGGGCCGGCAGGTCACTGATGCGAATGGCCTTGTCGGGATTGAGCCGCGGCAGCAGGAAGACCTGCGCCAGCAGCACCGGCACGCCGACCAGCGCAGTGACCAGGAAGGTCATGCGCCACCCCATCAAGCCACTCAGCCAGGTGCCGACGGGCACGCCCAGCACGGTGGCCAGGGTCACACCGACCATGATGATCGAAGTGGCCTGGGCCACGCCCACGCCCTTGGGCGCCAGGCGGCCGCTGAGGGCAATGGCCGTCGCCCAGAAACCGCCAATACTCACGCCTAGCAGAACGCGGCCGAACAGCAGCAGACTGAAGTCGCTGGCGTAGGCCACCACAGCGTTGGCGATGATCATGATCAGCGTCAGGCCGATCAGCAGATAACGCCGGTCCAGCGCGCCAATGCCCACCGACAGCAAGGGCGCGGCGAGGGCGGCCATTATACCGGGCAGGGTAACCATCAGCCCGGCCTGGCCGGCACTGATGCCCAGGTCGCTGGCGACATCGTTGAGCACGCCCACCGGCAGAAACTCACTGGTTACCAGGGCGAAGGCACCCACGGCGACCGAGAGAATCGCCAGCCACTGCTGCTTGACGCTCTGTTGATTATGTTCGGGAAGGCCGTGACGGCCTTGGCTTGCGCTTGGCATGGTGCGGGGTTCCAAGGGGGGATATCGCCTGGGGCAGGCGAGGGGAGCGGGGGAAATCTGCAGGCGATTATAGGGGGTGGTTGTGGCAAGCAGACAGCTGGGGTACTCGATAGTAATCATCAGTGTGATTGATGAGGGCGTCGTTCAGGCAAGGCTTGGCCTTGTACTCACTCGGGTTGCGAGTGCGTTGAACAGTTGGCGCAGGTTCTGAAGTGCTTTCAGAGGCTGTCCGGATCGCCGAAGAACATTTGAATCCGCGACCGCAACCACCGCTCCCCCGGATCATTGTCCTGCGACCCGCGCCAGGCCATGTGCAGTTCGAAGGTCTGCACCTCGAGCGGCGGGTCTTCGGCGCGCAGGCCGCCGGCGGCGGTCAGCACTTCGGCGGTGTAGTCGGGGACGGTGGCGATGATGTCGGTGCCGGTCAGCAGGCTGCCCAGGCCGTTGAATTGCGGTACGGCAAGGACTACGTGGCGCTTGCGCCCGACCTTTTCCAGGGTTTCGTCCATGAACCCGCCCAAGTCGCCGGCAAACGACACCAGGGCGTGGGGGCGGGCGCAGAAGTCGTCGAGGCTCAGGCTCCCGGGCATGCTGTCGGCACGCAGGACCTTGGGCTTGCTGCGCCGCAGCACCTTGCGCTTGGCGTTGGCCGGCAGGTCGTTGGTCCAGCTCACGCCGACCGAGATTTCTCCCGAGGCCAGCAGCGCCGGCATCAGCAGGTAGTTGACCCGGCGCACCACCAGGACGATGCCCGGGGCTTCGGCGCGTACGCGCTTGAGCAGTTGCGGCAGCAGGGCGAATTCGGCATCGTCCGACAGGCCGATGCGAAACACCGCGGTGCTGGTCGCCGGGTCAAAATCCGCTGCGCGGCTGACTGCGGTGGAGATCGAGTCCAGCGCCGGCGACAGCAGGGCGAAGATCTCCACCGCCCGCGCCGAGGGTTCCATGCTGCGCCCGGTGCGCACGAACAACGGGTCGTCGAACAGGTTGCGCAGGCGCGACAGGGCGGCGCTGATGGCCGGCTGGCCGAGGAAGAGTTTTTCCGCCGCGCGGGTCACGCTACGCTCGTGCATCAGGGTCTCGAAGACGATCAGCAGGTTCAGGTCGACGCGGCGCAAGTCGTTACGGTTCATCGGCTCGGCTTCACAAGGCGGATGGGGCAGGGGTGAATCTTACGGGTAAAGGCTGCTACCCTGCACCGCATAATTTGATGGACGCTGCATTACCATCAATCAATGACAAGCATGTTGACTATTAATGGCCACTGATGGTCTAACCGTCAAAGCCCGGATAGAGTTCAGGGCATTAGAGGTTCAATTGGCGAGGTTTGCGATGTCCCGCATGATCCGTTTCCACAAGTTCGGCCCGGCCGAGGTGCTCAAGATCGAAGAGCAGGCCCCGGCGCAACCGGCGGCTGGCGAGGTGCAGATTCGCGTTGAAGCGATCGGCATCAGCTGGTACGACGTGCTCTGGCGGCAGAACCTGGCGCCGTCCCAGGCGCGCCTGCCTGCCGGTATCGGACACGAGATGGCGGGTGTGGTTACAGCCGTGGGCGAAGGTGTCGATGACCTGGCGGTCGGCGACAAGGTTGCCAGCTTTCCGGCCAGCAGTGCCAACGAGCATCCGGTGTACGGCGAAGTCATCGTCATGCCGCGCAATGCCCTGACCCGTTATCCCGAGATTCTCTCGCCGGTCGAGGCCAGCGTGCACTACACGCCACTGCTGATCGCCTACTTTGCCTTCGTCGACCTGGCGCGGGCCAAGGCCGGGCAAACCGCGCTGATTACCGACGCCAGCCACTGCGCCGGCCCGGCCTTCGTGCAACTGGGCAAGGCCCTGGGCCTTAAGGTGTTTGCCGCGACCAAAGAGGCCGAGCAGCGCGACTACCTGATCAAGCTCGGCGCCGACAAGGTGATCGTCACCGAAGAGCAGGACCTGCTCATGCAGATCAACAAGTACACCGACAACCGCGGTGTCGATATGGTCCTCGACGGCCTTGGCGGGCCGCAGATGGCCTTGCTCGGTGATGCCCTGGCACCGCGTGGCAGCCTGGTGCTGTATGGCCTGCAAGGCGGCAACCAGACGCCGTTCCCGGCCTGTGCGGCGTTCCAGAAGAACATCCAGTTCTTCGTGCATTGCATCGGCAACTTCACCGGCAAGCCGGAGCTTGGCATCAGCCAGGACCAGGTGGCGCTGCAGCGTGCCCTGCGCGATATCAACCAGTTCACCGCCGACAAGCTGCTGACGCCGCTGATCATCAAGACCTACCCGTTCGAGAAGGTGGTCGAGGCGCACCGCTACATGGACGAATGCCCTTGCGGTGGCCGGCTGGTGCTGGACTTGTCGCAGGCGGAGTAAAATCTGCGCGACACTTGGCCTGAACAAGCCCGAGCATTGACTCGGGCTTTTTTGTGGTTTTTCACGCACTCCTGGGTTTGGGCGCGAGTTTATCCATTCGTTGTGGCGCTGCTGCTGGCCCCTTCCGCCTTTACGGCGGCCTACTTTTCTCTTGGGAAAAGGTAGGCAAAACCGCCTGCTCCTGCATACGGCCCTACGCTGCGCTTCGGGTCCCCTCGCTACGGCACCTTCCGGGGCATCGCGGCCTACGACTTGCTTCGCAAGTCTACATCTCGCGTCTTCGGCTGCCGCCGAAGGTGCTGCGCACCGCCCCTACAGGCACCTACGCTCGGCCTCCTGAAGTCGCCTTTCGCGGCGCCTGGAAGTACGTGCATGAAGATCAAGACCAAAACCAAAACCAAGCAAGTCGTTCCTAGCTTTGGCTTCAGTATGACCGCGCCAGAATCTGCTTTCGCAGATACGTCAGTGCAGGCTCCGCCCGTAACTTCGCGACTTCAGGAGGCTGAACGTAGGTGTCTGGAAGGGGCCGGCAGCGGCGCCACATCAAATGGATATGCCCGCAGCCGTAGCCTCAACATCCGATCCCAAGGACCATAAACCCGGAAATCCGTGAAGAACCTTTTTTGTGGGTATTTCCCAGGGTTGTTTAGGATGTTTCCGAGGTAACTTTGCCTGCTGACGCTTGCCTGCTTGCGCTATGTTTGTGCAATAGGAAAAAGCACAGGCAGCCTGTCTGATTGTCGGTATTGTCGAAGATGAATCTGAATGGTTTTTTTACCGTGATCTGTATCTTTTATTCGCGGGGCAACGCCCGATAATAGTTCTTCAATAGTCGTCTCACGGAGCGAGGCATGATGGGTCGTAAGCCAGGGGTTAAAGGCGCTGTGCTGCCGGGCTGGGGGAGGGAAGAACGATGGTGAGCAAGAGCTTCTGAAGTTATTTCCGTAGGAAGTTGTAGGAAGTTTCTGAGGATAAACTTATTTATCCTTCTTTGCTGATTGAAAGTTCTTCGATGGAATCTTTTTCTTTCAGGTGGCCGTTTATTGAAATCGGGTAGGCGTTATGAGCAGCATTCACGATCAAGCCATGCAGTATATCTACCAGCAAGTATTGGCGCGCTTGCTGGAGCATTTGTCCCAGGCCCAGCGGGCCTCTTTGCAGTTATTGATTCAACGCTTGATTGTCGCGGCGGGCGGCGCCGAGCGCATCAACGGCTTCCGGCTGATGTTCGCCCATGATGGCAGCCAGAATGCCAGCCATGCACTGGCCTGCCTGCGCGCGGCGCAACTGAGCATTGCCGCGCGCTCGCCGGGCACCTTCGAGCTGCGTATCGCCGTGGTGCGCCAGGCCGGCATGAGTACTACGGCCTTGAACAATATCGAGCAGGGCTTCTCGGCGCTGTTTCTGCACGATGATCCGCGGGTCGAGCTGCTGATGCTCGATGACCAGCAGTTGCTGCCATTCGACCGCCGCCACGCTATTTCCCAGAGCCAGCAACTGGCCGAGCGTCACGAATTGCTGTTGTTCGGGCATTTGCTCGCTGGCGGGCCACGGGCCGGTTTCGGTAGCCATGGCACCCTGCGCCTTGCCGAGCTGTGCCGCCAGGCCATCGGCTGGCGTGGCGGTGTCGATGCCATCATCACCGCCCAGCCGCTGCCTGAGCGCAGGCGCCTGCTGGCCTGGAGCCGCCGCGCCCTGCGCGAGGAAGACCTGCTGTGCATCCGGCCGATACACAGTTGTGCCACGTCGCTGTGCGAGGGCATGAGCGAGTTGCGCCAGCGTTACCTGCAGCAGCTGTACGGCCAGGCCCGGTCCATGGCTACCGGGCCCAACGGCGATTACTGTGCGCCGGCGATGCGCTTCATCATCATCGATGACCTGGTGCATGACCCCGACCTGCCGTATGACGAGCGCCTGAACCGCTTTCTGGGCTGTCGCTTCGACGAGCAGTATTTTGCCTGCGCGCAGGCGGGCACCGCCAACCCGCTGTTGCTGGCGCACCTGAGCGGGCTGCACGGGCAGTTCATCGAAGACAGCGACTACCGCGAAGGCGTCGATGCCTACCTGCGCCAGGCGCGCCAGCGCATGCAGCGCAAGGGCCTGCCGCGCACGTTGCAGGTGCGCCTGCTGGGCCGCTGGCAGCACGCCGAGCAGTTACAGCAACGCCGTAGCCAGGCCAGCGACTTCGCCTTGCAGGCCTACGGCTTGAGCGAAGCGCAGCTGGTCTGCCAGTTGTTTGCGCCGTTTGTTTCCCGGGGCCTGCGCCTTGAGGTGTTTTTGCGCCGCTGTCACCCCGGCATGCTGGTGGCCTTGCCTTACCTGCACAAGGCCCTGCAACGATTGCCGGCGCCGGAGCCGGTGGTGCAGTGGATGGTCGACATCAGTGGCCTGGACCTGCCACTGCTGCAGATGCTCTATCTGCGTGAACCGGAAAGCTGGGCCCGGCCGCGTTCGTTGCTGGCGCGAATCCAGGGCCGCGGCGCCGACCTGCGCCACCTGCGCGTGCAGCCGCCGTCCTGGGCCTGGCTCAAGGCAGAGCAGCCAGGCCGGTACTGATGAAAGCCCCGCACAGTAGCGAGTTCGCCTACCGGGCGGTGTATCGCTACCTGGTTGAGCTGATCGAGCAGATGGCGCCGGGCAGCTACAGCCGGATGCCGTCGTTGCGCGACCTGGCCCAGCGCCTGAACGTGTCGATTTCGACGGTCCAGTACGCCTATTCGCTGCTTGAGCACGAAGGGCGGGTGCAGCCGGTGCCCAAGTCGGGCTACTACGCCAGGGGGCCGGCCCTTGAGCCGGCACGGCCCAGCGCTGGCGATCTGCTCCAGGATTTGCAGCAGCACGCCAACTCGGCGCGCATGCTGGTGCTAAGCGGCGGCCAGGAGCAGGCGCCGCAGTCACTGGAGGCAACCTTGCTGGGCATCGAGCGCCAGTTGCTGCGCCAGTACCCGCGCCTGGGCGGCGCCCCCCAGCCCTGTGGCGAGCTGGAACTGCGCACCGCCCTGGCGGCGCGCTATACCCGCTCGGCGCAGTTGTACTGGAGCGCCGAGGATGTCTACCTGGCGCTGGACCTGCGCTCGTTGCTGGAGACCACCCTGGCCGCCCTTGAGCTGCACAACAGCGCCGTGGTGGTGACCACGCCCTGTTCCTGGCGTTTGCTGCGGGTGTTTCAGGCGGCGCGGATACGGGTGCTCGAAGTGCCCTTGCAGGCCGACGGCGGCCTTGATCTCGAGCGCTTTGCCCGGCTGCTGCGCGAGGAGCCGGTGCGCCTGGCGATGCTGGCCTCGCGCCTGAGTCTGCCCCATGGCAGCATCATGCCCGAGGCCGCGCGCCAGGCCGTGGCCAGGTTGCTCAACCAGCACGGCGTGTGGCTGCTGGAAAACGACCTGGACAGCGAACTGTGCCTCAGCCCAGGCTCTGGCGCTGACCTGCGCGAACTGGTCGACCCGCAGCGCCTGCTGGTGTTCTCGTCGCTGGAGCGCAGCGTTGGCGCCGAAGCGCCTTACGCCTTCCTGCTGTCGCGCCAGTGGCACGGGCCCTTGCTGCGCCAGTTCCTGCTGCGCGGGTTTCGCCTGCCGCCGTTGCGCCAGCAAGCCGTGGCCAGGCTGTACAGCAAGGGCCGTGTCGATGTGCACCTGGAGCAACTGCGGGCGCGTCTGCACGAGCGCCTGGGCCTCCTGTACCGGCAGATGCAGCTGTACCTGGGCTCGCAGCTGGAGTTCCAGATGCCCGCCGGCGGTGGCTGCATCTGGGCCCGGGTATGCGCCCCGGTAGAGACCCGGCCGTTGTTCCATCGCCTGCTGCAGCAGGGCCTGGTGATTGCCCCGGGCGAGCTGTTCAGCCTGCAGGGCGATTTTCGCCAGCACCTGCGCCTGGGCTGGCCAGCCGGGCCGCAAGGGGACTTGCCCTACGGCTTGAGTGTGCTCAGTGATGAGTTGCGGCGCAGCAACGGTTTAAATTAGTATTGAAAATCGTTATCAATTACAAAAAACCGCCACCCCATGAGCGATGCGCTGCCTTCTGCCGACTCCCACCTGCGTACTGTCGAGGCGCTGTACAGTGGCCATCACGGCTGGCTGTACGCCAGGCTGCGCAAGCGCCTGGGCAATGCGCTGGATGCGGCAGACCTGGCGCAGGATACCTTCACCCGCATCCTCGCTTCGAAGGTGGCGGTGTTCGACAACCCGCGGGCGTACCTGAATTGCGTCGCTGGCGGCATTCTCGCCAACTGGTGCCAGCGCAAATCGCTGGAGCGCGCCTACCTGACGGCGCTGGCGCAACTGCCGGTGCCCGAGGCGCCGTCCCCTGAGCAGCGCCTGCTGGTGCTCGAGACCCTGCACGAAATCGATGCCATGCTCGATGCCCTGCCGGCGGTGGTCCGGCGCACCTTTTTGCTGTCGCAACTGAACGGCATGAAGTACGCCGAGATTGCCGAACAGCTCGGCGTTTCGCTGATCAGCGTCAAACGCTACATGAAACAGGCCTTCTTGCAGTGCCTGACGCTGGTGGAGTGATGACGTCAACCGCGATTGACCCGCAAGCGCTCGATGAAGCGGCGCAATGGCTGATGTGCCTGAGCGAAGGCGAGGCCTCTGAGGCTGAGCAGGCGGCGTGGGCGGCCTGGCGCACCAGCAGCGTCGAACGTGAGCGCGCCTGGCAGCGCGCCGAATTGTTGCTGGGCAAACTCGGCGGCTTGCCGCCGGCGCTGGCCATGTCGGCGCTCGATCGCCCGGCAGACCCGCGCCGGCGCGCCGCCATCGCCCGCCTGGCGTTGATGCTCGCGGCAGTGCCAGCCGCCTGGGCCGGCTGGAAGGTCAGCGACGAGCAAGCGTGGATGGCCGACTACCGTTCTGCGCTGGGCGAGTGCCGCGAGTTGACCCTGGCCGACGGCACCCGGGTGTTCCTCAACACCGACTCGGCCATCGATGTGCGCTATGACGCGCAGCAGCGCTTCATCCAGTTGCGGCGTGGCGAAATCCTCGTGCACACCGCCACCGACCGCCAGCAGCCGCCACGGCCGTTGCGGGTTGGCACCCGCGAAGGCCGCATGCAAGCGCTGGGCACGCGGTTTTGCGTGCGCGAGCAGGGCGGGCGGACTTACCTGGCGGTGCTCGAAGGGGCCGTCCGCATCGAACCGGCCAATGCACGCCCTGGCGCGGTGCAGGTTGTCCGCGCCGGAGAAAAGACCGACTTCGATGCCCGCAGCAGCCGTGCACCACAGACGGTCGACGCCAGCATCAGCGCCTGGACCCAGGGCATGCTGCTTGCCGACCGCATGCGCCTGGAAGATTTTGCCGCTGAGCTTGGCCGTTATCGGCGCGGTTTCATCCGCTGCGACCCGCAGATCGCCGACCTGCGCGTATCGGGCGCGTTCCCGCTCAACGACAGCCAGCGCAGCTTGAACATGCTGGCAGCGACTTACCCGCTGGCGGTCAAGGCGCACCTGAACGGCTATTGGCTGTTGCTCACGCCGGCCTAAGTCAGGCGCAGGAAAATAAACCTGGCTGGCGCTGATACTTTTTTGCGTTTCGACTGGCAAGGGGAGTGCACACCTCATTTATCCAGTCCAAAGGATCCCTCAGTCATGTCTGTTGCAAGTCGCCCTCGCGCTCAACGTCCCCTGGCCCTGGCCGTGCGTAGCGCCATGCTCGGTCTTACCCTGGTCGCAGGCAGTGGCGCCTCGTGGCTTGCCGCCGCGCAGCCACTGGATACCGTCGCCGCCCAGGCCTACGACATTGCGCCAGGGCCGCTGGGGCGCGTGCTGTCGAGCTTTGCCATGGCCTCTGGTATGGCCTTGTCGTTCGAACCGGCACTGACCGAAGGGCAGCACAGCCAGGGCCTGCGCGGCAGCTACACAGCGCACGACGGCGCGGCGCGGCTGTTGGCCGGCAGCGGCCTGCAATTGCTTGAACGCGCCGACGGCAGTTTCACCCTCGCCAGGCTGCCTGCCGGCGCCGACGGCCTGACTCTGGACGCCACCACCATCGAGGCCACCAGTACCCGTGCCGGCGGCCTGCCCGAGGCCTATGCCGGTGGCCAGGTGGCCCGTGGCGGGCGCGTGGGCATGCTCGGCAACAAGGACGTGATGGACACGCCGTTCAGCGTCACCAGCTACACCGCCAAGACCCTGGCCGACCTGCAGACGGTCACCGTCGCCGATGCCCTGGAACGCGACCCGTCGGTGCGCTCGACCGGGCAGACCGGCGGGATCGTCGACTCGTTCTTCATTCGCGGCTTTGCTGTGGGCGAAGGCAACCTGGGTGAGCTGGCCTTCGACGGCGTGTATGGCGTGGCGCCCAACTACCGGGTGTTCACCGAATACGCCGAACGGGTCGAGGTACTCAAGGGGCCCGGGGCGCTGATGTATGGCATTTCCCCCAATAGCGGCGTCGGCGGGGTGATCAACATCGTGCCCAAGCGCCCGCTGGCCGAAGACCTGACCCGTTTTACCGCCAGCTACAGTTCCGACACCCAGGTAGGCGGGCACCTGGACATCAGCCGCCGCTTCGGTAGCGAGAAAGCGTGGGGCGTGCGTTTCAACGGCAGTGTCGCCCAGGGCGATACGGCCATTGACGATCAGCAACGCGCCCTGGATATCGGCGCCATTGCCCTGGATTACCAGGGCGAGCGCTTGCGCCTGAACCTTGACTTCATCAGCCAGAAAGAAAAATGGGACGCCTCCTCGCGACCCTTTACCGTGGCTCCAGGCATCGACGTACCGTCGGCGCCGAACGGGCGCAGCAACCTGCCGCAGGACTGGGGCTGGTCCAATACCCGCGAGCAATCGGCACTGCTCGGCGGCGAGTATGACCTGAACGACTCCGTCACGGTGTTTGCCCACGCAGGCGGCGGCAAGGCGGACGTCAAGCGGATGTCTGACCAGGTACCGCGAATCCTCAACGAGGCGGGCGACACCAGCAACATTCCCGGCTACTACAAGTTCAACGTCGACCGTTCGACGGCGGACGTGGGCATGCGCGCGCTGTTCGACACCGGCCCGGTCACCCATACGGCCACGCTGATGGCGACCCGTTATCAGGACGAATTGTCCCGGGGCATCAACAACGGCAGCGAAATCCTCTCCAACATCTACCACCCGATCGATGTGCCCAAGCAGTACATCAGTGCGCCGAAGGTGCTGCGCATCTCCGAGTCGGAACTCTCCGGCGTGGCGTTGACCGACACCTTGTCGGTGCTCGAAGACCGCCTGCAACTGACCCTGGGTGTGCGTCGCCAGGAAATCGAGTCGCGCAACTACAGCGCCACCGGGGTAGTGAGCTCACGCTACAAGGACAGCGCCACCACGCCGGTGGTCGGCCTGGTGGTCAAGCCCTGGGACGACGTCTCGTTCTACTACAACTACGTCGAAGGCCTGAGCAAGGGCGATATCGCCCCGGCCACGGCGGCCAACGCCGGTGAGGCCTTTGCGCCCTACGAGTCAAAGCAGCATGAACTGGGGGTCAAGTACGAGCACGGCACCTTCATGACCACCCTGGCGCTGTTCCAGATCGAGAAACCCAGTGGCGAACTGGCAAGCGGCAATGTCTTCGCGGTGCAGGCAGAGCAGCGCAACCGCGGGATCGAGCTGAGCATGTTCGGTGAAGTTGCGCCTGGCACCCGCTTGCTCGGCGGGGTGACGCTGCTCGACGGCGAGCTGACCGACTCGGCCACCGCTGCTAACCGGGGCAATGAGCCGGTGGGGGTGCCGGATGTCCAGGCCAACCTCTGGGCCGAGTGGGACACCCCCTGGGCCGAGGGCTTCACCCTGACCGGCGGGGCGATCTACACCGGTAGCCAGTACATCAACCAGGCCAATACCCAGGAGCTGGACGCCTGGACCCGCGTTGATGCCGGTGCCCGCTACAGCACCCGCATCGACGGGCGCCCGACCACCTTCCGGGCCACGCTGCAGAACGTCTTCGACCGTGAGTACTGGTCGGGGGTAGCCTCTTATGGCGCCATCTCGCCGGGCTATCCGCGAACCTTGCAGCTGTCGGCGACGGTGGACTTCTGATGCCCTAGGCAGCGCGTTGGTCGCCCGCGGGTTGCCAGAGGGCGGCGTCTGTATGTATAACCAGTACTCCAGCCGCCAGCCCGTACCGCGCCGTGATCGCCCATTCCGTCGACGACCCGTTCTACTACCTGCACAACTTCCAGCAAGTGCTCGACTGGATCGAGCTGCGCTATGCCGACCTGCTCGACGACCAGGAGCACGCCTTCATCAGCCAGTTCCGCCAGCAGCCGCAGGCGGCCCGGGCCTTGCTGGTGCGCATGGTGATGCGCAAGGGTCAGCTGTTTCGCCCGAGCAAGCTCGACTACGCCGAGATCGGCTCGACCCAGGCTGCCCTGGCGCCATTGCTGGCCCTGGGCTGGGTAGTCGATGACGGCGTGCTGAGCCTTGAGCAGCTGTTCCAGCTGCTGCGCAAGGACGAGTTGGCCCAGGGCTTTGCCGACCGGCTCGAACGGCCACGGGCAGCCAAGGGCGAACTGCTGGCCCAGTTGCAGGCCCTTGAGCTGCCGCCGCAGCCGTTGCAGCAATGGCTGCCGGGCTTTGCCGAGCCGATCATCGAGCTACGCCTGCAGGCCTTGTGCGACCGTCTGCGCCTGCTGTTCTTCGGCAACCTGTACCAGGACTGGTCGGAGTTCGTGCTGGCCGACCTGGGCCTGCTGCGCTACGAGCAGGTGGCCTTCAGCGCCGACTCGCGGGCCTTGCGCCAGCGCAGCGACATCGATGTGGCGCTGGCCTTGCACCAGTGCGCCGAGCTGCTGGAGCAGGGCGTGGCGCTTGAGCAGGTGGTCGGGCACATCGAGTGCCTGGACAGCGATAACCCCTGGCTGCTGCGCCGTCGCTCGCGCTTGCTGTATCAACTCGGCCAGCACAGTGAGCGCCTCGGTGACTGGCCGCTGGCCCTGCGCATCTACCCGCGCAGCCAGCATCCGCAGGCGCGCATCCGTCATGTGCGGGTACTGGAGCGTAGCGAGCAGTGGGCGCAGGCGTTCGAACTGGCCTCGCAGATCGCCCGGCAACCGGCCAACAGCCTTGAGGTCCAGGCCCTGGCGCGGATGCTGCCGCGTTTGCAGCGCAAGCTGGGCGGGCCGCCGCAGCCACGGCGGGCCAAGCCCCAGGTCAGCCTGGTCGAGCTGCAACTGCCGGCCGAACTGGCGGCGCTGGGCGTCGAGCAGGCCGTGCAGTTGCACCTGGGGCAGGGCGGCGGGCAGGTGCATTACGTCGAGAACAGCCTGTTCAACAGCCTGTTCGGCCTGTTGTGCTGGGAGGCGATCTTCGCGCCGTTGCCGGGGGCGTTCTTCCACCCGTTCCAGAGCGCCCCGCAGGACTTGCACGACGCCGAGTTCCATGGCCGGCGCAGCGAGCTGTTCGCCCGCTGCCTGGGGCAACTGGACGACGGCAGTTACCGGCAGACCATTCGCCGTCATTTTGTCAGCAAGCAGGGGCTGCAATCGCCTTTTGTCTATTGGCAGGTGCTCAGCGAAGAGTTGCTCGAACAGGCGCTGATCTGCCTGCCCCCGGCACACCTGAAAAGCTGTTTCGAGCGCCTGCTCGAAGACATCCAGGCCAACCGTTCGGGCATGCCTGATTTGATCCAGTTCTGGCCCGAGCAGCAACGCTACCGCATGGTCGAGGTCAAGGGCCCGGGTGACCGCCTGCAGGACAGCCAGCTGCGCTGGATCGAATTCTGCGCCGGGCACGGCCTGCCGGTGGAAGTCTGCCACGTGCACTGGGCGCCATGAGCTACAGCGTGGCGGTGCGGGCGTTGTGCGAGTTTACCGCCAAGATCGGCGACCTCGACCTGCGCTTCACCCCGTCGCCCACGGCCCAGGAGGGCATCAGCGGCCACCGGCGGGTGGTGGCCGGGCGCGGCGAGGGCTACGAGGCCGAGGTCAGCCTCGAAGGCCAGTATGCGGCCTTGCAGGTGCGCGGCCGCGCCGACGGCTACGACTCGCGGCTCAACCGCCTCGAAGAAATCAAGACCTATCGCGGCGACCTGGCGCGCCAGCCCGACAACCATCGCCAGTTGCACTGGGCTCAGGCCCGGGTCTACGGCTGGTTGTTGTGCCAGCAGCGCCAGTTGCCGGCATTGCGCCTGGCGCTGGTGTACCTGAATGTCGACAACGATGAACAGACCCTGGTCGAAGAGCAGCGCAGTGCCCAGGAGCTTGAACAGTTCTTCAACGCCCAGTGTGCGATCTTCCTGCACTGGGCCGAGCAGCAGTTGCAGCGCCAGGCCTTGCGCAATCAGGGCCTGCAGGCCCTGGCATTCCCCCACGGGCAGTTTCGCCATGGCCAGCGTGAACTGGCCGAAACCGTTTACAAGGCGGTCAGCACCGGCCGCTGCCTGATGGCTCAGGCCACCACCGGCATCGGCAAGACCTTGGGCACGCTGTTTCCGCTGCTCAAGGCCATGGTCCCGCAGCAACTGGACAAAATCCTGTTCCTCAGCGCCAAGACCCCTGGCCGCGCCCTGGGGCTGGAGGCGCTGCGCCAGGTGATGGCCAGCGGCACCCAGCCGGCCCTGCGCAGCCTGGAGCTGGTGGCCCGCGACAAGTCCTGCGAATACCCCGGCACGGCTTGCCATGGTGATGCCTGCCCGTTGGCCAAGGGCTTCTACGACCGCCTGCCAGCGGCGCGCCAGGCCGCCCAGGCCGTGGCGGTGCTGGACAAAGCCGCCCTGCGTGAGGTGGCCCTGGCCCATCAGGTGTGCCCCTATTACCTGGGCCAGGAGATGGCCCGCTGGGTCGATGTGCTGGTGGCCGACTACAACTATTACTTTGACCAGAGCGCCTTGCTGTTCGGCCTGGCCCAGGCCAACCAGTGGCGTCTGGCACTGCTGGTGGACGAGGCGCACAACCTGGTCGAGCGGGCCCGGCAGATGTACAGCGCAAGCCTCGACCAGGGCCAGTTGCTGACCCTGCGCAAGCTTAAGCCGGCCGGGCTGGGCAGCGCCCTGGAGCGCCTCAATCGCCAGTGGAATGCCCTGCACAAGGCGCAGCTGGCGCCTTACCGGGTGGTCGACGGCCTGCCCGACGCCCTGCTCAAGGCCTTGCAACAGTGCATCGGGCTGATCCAGGAGCAACTCAACCAGACGCCGACCGGTATTGACCCTACGGTGTTACAGTTCTTCTTTCAGGCGCTGCAGTTCAGCCGCGTCAGCGAGTTGTTCGACGAGCACTTCCTGTTCGATATCAGCAAGCGCCCGGGCCCGGGCAAGCGCGCCTTGTCGACCCTGTGCCTGCGCAACGTGGTGCCGGCGACGCTGATTGGCCCGCGGCTTACTGCAGCGCGCAGTGCCACGCTGTTTTCCGCCACCTTGAGCCCGCGCCATTACTACGCCGACCTGCTCGGCATGCCGGCCGATTGCGCCTGGCTCGAGGTCGCCTCACCGTTTGCCGCCGAGCAACTGCAGGTGCGGGTGATCAGCAGCGTCTCGACCCGTTACCAGCACCGCGAGGCGTCGCTGGCGCCAATCGTCGAGCTGATCGCCGAGCAGTATGCCCAGGCGCCGGGCAACTACCTGGCGTTCTTCAGCAGTTTCGACTACCTGCAGCAGGTCTCGTGCCTGTTGGCCGCGCGCTACCCGGCCATCAGCCAATGGAGCCAGGCGCCGGGCATGGACGAGCAGCAGCGCCAGGGTTTTCTTGAGCGTTTTGTTCCCCAGGGCCAGGGCGTCGGCTTTGCCGTGCTCGGCGGCGCCTTTGCCGAAGGCGTCGACCTGCCGGGCACGCGCCTGATCGGCGCCTTTGTCGCCACCCTCGGGCTGCCCCAGGTCAACCCGGTCAACGAACAGATCAAGCAGCGCATGGCCCGGCTGTTCAGCGCAGGCTTCGACTACACCTACCTGTACCCCGGGGTGCAGAAGGTCATCCAGGCGGCCGGCCGGGTGATTCGCGGCAGCGACGACCGTGGCACGCTGTTGCTGATCGATGACCGCTTCGCCGAAGCCCGCGTACAGCGCATGTTTCCGGCCTGGTGGGCGCCTGAGCAGAAATAATCGCCGGCGCGGGGATAGTCACGGTCGCTTGCTGGTCAAACTGCCAGTAAACTGCGTGTTTTCATCACCCTGAACATCCTTTCTTGAGGTTTTGCATGAAGCTCAGTCCTTTGGCGGGCAAACCGGCCCCGGCCTCCGTGCTGGTGGATATCCCGCAACTGTTGACCGCCTACTACACCGGCCAGCCCGATGCCAGCATCGCTACCCAGCGCGTGGCCTTCGGCACCTCCGGGCACCGTGGCAGCTCCCTGGACCTGAGCTTCAACGAAAACCACGTGCTGGCCATCAGTCAGGCCATTTGCCTGTACCGCCAGACCAAGGGCATCGACGGTCCGCTGTTCATCGGCGCCGACACCCATGCGCTGTCGACCCCGGCAGCAGCCAGCGCCCTGCAGGTACTGGCGGCCAACGGCGTTGAGGTGATGTTGTCCAAGGACGACGAGTACACCCCGACCCCGGCGGTGTCCCACGCCATCATCTGCTACAACCGCGGGCGCAGTAGCGGCCTTGCCGACGGCATTGTCATTACCCCGTCGCACAACCCGCCGCAAAGCGGTGGCTTCAAGTACAACCCGCCCAACGGCGGCCCGGCCGACAGCGATGTCACCAAGTGGATCGAGGCCAAGGCCAACGACCTGCTGGCAGCGGGCCTCGACGGCGTCAAGCGCATGGCCCATGAGCAGGCGCTGGCGGCCAGCACCACCCACCGTCATGACTATGTCGCCAGCTACGTCGCCGACCTGGAAAACGTCATCGACTTCGACGTGATCCGCGGCGCCAACCTGCGCCTGGGCGTCGACCCGCTGGGCGGGGCAGGGGTGCGCTACTGGTCGGCGATTGCCGAGCACTACAAGCTCAACCTGGAAGTGGTCAACACCGAGGTCGACCCGACTTTCCGCTTCATGTCGGTCGACTGGGACGGGCAGATCCGCATGGACCCATCCTCGCCGTACGCCATGCAAGGCCTGATCGGCCTGCGCGAGCGCTTCGACGTGGCCTTTGCCTGCGACCCGGACCACGACCGCCACGGCATCGTTACCAAAAATGGCCTGCTCGCCCCGAACAACTACCTGGCGGTGGCCATCGACTACCTGTTCCAGCACCGTCCCCAGTGGCGCAGCGACGCCGCCGTGGGCAAGACCGTGGTCAGCAGCGGCCTGATTGACCGCGTCACCGCGCGCTTGGGCCGTCGCCTGTTCGAGGTGCCGGTGGGCTTCAAGTTCTTTGCCGACGGCCTGTTCGATGGCTCCCTGGGCTTTGGTGGCGAGGAGAGCGCTGGCGCCTCGTTCCTGCGCAAGGACGGCAGCGTCTGGACCACCGACAAGGACGGCCTGATCCCGGCCTTGCTGGCGGCGGAAATCACCGCGCGCACCGGCCGCGACCCGAGCCAGGCCTATGCCGAGCTTACCGCTGCGCTGGGCGAGCCGTTTGCCACCCGCGTCGAGGCCAAGGCCAACCCGCAGCAAAAGGCCCTGCTGAGCAAACTGGCACCGGAGCAGGTCAAGTCGACCATGCTCGCCGGCGAGCCGATCGAGCAGATCCTCAGCCATGCGCCGGGCAACAACCAGGCCATTGGCGGCCTCAAGGTGATGACTGCCAACGGCTGGTTCGCCGCGCGGCCGTCGGGTACCGAGGACATCTACAAGATCTACGCCGAAAGCTTCATCGATCAAGCGCACCTGCAGCGCCTGGTGGCCGAAGCCCAGGAACTGGTGGACGCGGCGATTGCCTGACCGCTAACAGCATCGCGGGTCAAGCCCGCTCCTACAGATGGGTGTAGGAGCGGCGGTGCGGCGATCCGACTTGACCCGCGATGGCCCTCACGCGATATCAACCAGCACTATCTCGCTGTCCTGCACCGCCATCACCCTGAGCACCTGCTCATCCTCGATCGCCAGCCCGTCACGGGCTTCGACGCTCACGCCGTTGACTTCAACCAGGCCCTTGGCCGGCACCAGGTAGCCTCGACGCCCGGCTTCGAAGCGGTATTCGGCGCTTTCCCCGGCGCGCAAGGTCGCCGCCACCAGGCGTGCATCGGCACGAATCTGCAGCGCCTGCTCATCGCCTTCACGGCCGCTGGCCAGGGTCACGAAGCCTTCGCCGCGCTCGCCTTTGGGGAACGGCCGGGTGCCCCAGGACGGCGCCTGGCCGACGCGCTGCGGGATGATCCAGATCTGGAAGATGCGCGCATCGACCTGCTCCAGGTTGTACTCGCTGTGGGTGATGCCGGTGCCGGCACTCATCACCTGCACGTCACCGGCTTCGGTACGGCCCTTGTTGCCCAGGTTGTCCTGGTGGCTGATGGCGCCTTCACGTACATAAGTGATGATTTCCATGTCGCGGTGCGGGTGCGGCGGGAAGCCGCTGCCGGCGGCGATCAGGTCGTCGTTCCAGACCCGCAGGGTACCCCAGTGCATGCGCGCCGGGTCGTGGTACTCGGCGAACGAGAAGTGGTGATGGGCGTCGAGCCAACCATGGTTGGCATGGCCAAGGCTCTTGAACGGGCGCAGTTGCAGCATGATGGTTGTCCTCGAAAGTGAGTGGATGGGACATATGATCCATCAAGAAATGATCGAAAATAAGCGTAAATTTCGGCTGATGATAATCATGTTTGTCGATATATAGAGCTGCGGTAATTTGTACGCTTCATCGCCTAATTCACTGATCTACAAGTAATCGGCTGGTGATTTTTGCCCGATGGAGCGAACATGGCCGCTGGTTTTCATTCTGTTGGAGTCGGTGTGTCTGAAGAGCGTCCCAAGCTACCCCTGGAGTTGATTGCGCCGGCGCAGTTGCCTTGGCTGCGGCGCCTCGCTGCGCGCCTGCTGGGTCGAGGCCTGAGCCGTTTGCAGGCGCAGCACCGCGACTCCTGGTTCCAGGGCCATGCCAATGGTCAGCGCACCGGTCACGCCGATGGCTTGCGCGAAGGCTACGAAGAAGGGCGGATTGATGGCTACGAAGCCGGGCGCCAGGTTTTGGTGATCCGTGACACCCGCCCCGACGGCCATGGCGTGCCCGGGCTCGACGACGCCCTGTTCGACGACTGGCGCCTGGCGCTGACTGCCGAGCTCAAGAAGCGCTTCAAGGCCGACGTCGCCCAGCGCCTGCCAGCCCACGCCCAGCCGAGCGCGGCGCAGTGGAAGATGATCTTCAGCGACACGCCGTCGACCTGCGTTATCGCCGGTGCCGGCGCCGGCAAGTCGACTTCGCTGGTACTGCGCATCCTGCTGTTGCGCCATTACCTGGGCTACGAGCTGGACGCCATGACCGTGGTGACCTTCACCCGCGAATCGCGCAAGGACTTCATCAACCGCCTGGTCCAGGTCTTTGCCCTGTGGCAACTGGAACTCAGCCAGGTGCAGGCGCGCGAGCTGGTGCGCACCTTCCATTCGCGTATCCTGCCGCTGGTGCGCAGCCTGCCGGGTTTCAGCCAGGTGCGCGCGTTCGAGACCCTGGGCAGCGAAATGCCCGGCGGCAGCGAAGCCAATGCTGACAGCAACCCGTTCGACCTGCGTATCAACGATGCCCAACGCCAGCAACTCAACCTCTGTTACCGCGACCTGCTGGGCAGCAGCCCGCGCTTTGCCGAGCTGATCGCCGGCCTGCGCCGCGAGGCCCTGCAGCTCAAGGCGCTGGACCGCGACCACCCCGATGTGCAAAAGCGTGTGGCGGTGACCCAGCTGTCGGCCAGCCGCGATGAAGAGCTGTGCGACACCCTCGAAGACCTGTGGTTTGCTGCCGGTGCCTGGCCGATCAAGGGCATCGAGCCGAGCCGCGAAACCGTCGAAATCAACGGTAGCCGCTTTCATTTCCATGGCCATATCGCTGAGCTGGACGCCTACGTAGTGCTCGGTTTCGACCCCAAGGAAAACCAGCAGTACAAGCGCCCCGGGGCCAAGCTGCCGGTGTGGGCGGAGTGGGTGATCAAGCGCACCCTGTTTCAAGCTTTCTGCGATAAGCCTGTGATTTGGCTGGAAAACTACGCTGCGGCCAAGCGCCTGACATCGTCCCTGGCCGGTGATGCCGTGGCCGGGCCGGGCTTTGATTACAAGGTCAAGGGCGAGCTGGGCGCAGCGCCGCTGCTGGATGCCTTTGTTGGCGCTGCCGGCTTTATCGAGAACCTCGGGCTTGAGGTCAACAAGGCGGTCGGTGCCATGAGCTTCCCGGCCGGCGACACCGACGCCCTGTTCTTTGAAGCCCTGGGCCTGTACTGGAAAGCCCTGGAGGCGCACCTGCTGGGCCAGTCGCCGCCGATCATGAGCTACAACCGCATGTTCGCCCTGTTCGGCGAGAACAACCCGCAGAACCTGCAGCTGTTGCCCGACCCGCTGTTGCGGCCGTTGGCACACCTGATGATCGACGAGTTCCAGGACGTCTCGCCGCAGATCGTGTCCTGGCTGCGCGCCTGCCTGCGCGAGATCCGCCGCCGTGGCCCGGCCATGCAGGTCGGGCGGGTGGCGCAGCATTCGTCGCTCTTGTGCGTGGGTGATGACTGGCAGTCGATCTACGGCTGGCGTGGCAGTTCGCCCAAGTACTTCATGGAGTTTGCCAAGGAGTTCCCAGCGCCGAGCAGCACGCGGGTGATGCTCGCCGACAACTACCGCAGCCACCAGCACATCATCGATGCGGCCGAGCATATCGTCAAATCGGCGCCGGCCATCAGCGGCAAGAAGGCCAGGGCTTGCGGCCCGGCGGCCGAGACGCCGCTGCCGGTCAAGGTGCTCGAGCGCGACGAGGCGAGCCTGGCCGAAACCCTGCTGGAGCACTACCGCAACGGCGAATCGGTCATGCTGCTGTACCGCAAGAGCAGCGACAAGGCGGCGATTGCCGAGCACCTGCAGGCACTGGTCAACCACGAAGCCGGTTTGCCGGCGGCGCAACGGCGCCTGCGCCAGCTGACCTATCACAGCGCCAAGGGCCTGCAGGCCGACGCGGTGTTCATGCTCGGCGACTGCCAGCACCTGACCCATTCGCCGTACAAGAACCAGGTCTATCGTCAGGCGGGCCTGGGCCGCAGCGGCGATGCCCAGGCGTTCGACAACGCGCAAAAGGACGAAGTCCTGCGCCTGGCCTACGTGGCCATTACCCGCGCGGCGAAACACTGCTACTGGTATGTCGAGAAGCCCACGGCAGAGGCGGCCAACCTGCCTCGCGCCTCCAGCCAGGTGGATGGGCGCAAGGCCTTTTTTGCCGACGAGCGCGTGCCTGGCTAGGGCCGCTTGACCCGGCACCAGGCGGCGTACAGCGCCGGCAGGAACAACAGGGTGAGGGCGGTGGCGACGATCAGGCCGCCCATGATGGCCACCGCCATGGGCCCGAAGAAAATGCTGCGCGACAGCGGAATCATCGCCAGCACCGCCGCCAGGGCGGTCAGCACGATGGGCCGAAAGCGCCGTACCGTGGCCTCGATGATCGCCTGCCAGCGGTCCATGCCGGCCTTGATGTCCTGTTCGATCTGATCGACCAGGATCACCGAGTTGCGCATGATCATGCCCGACAGGGCGATGGTGCCCAGCAGCGCGACAAAGCCGAACGGCTGCTGGAACATCAGCAGAAACAGGGTGACGCCGATCAGTCCCAGCGGGGCGGTGAGGAACACCATGATCGAGCGCGAGAAACTGCGCAACTGGACCATCAACAGGGTCAGCACCACCACCACGAACAGCGGCAGGCCAGCCTTCACCGACTGCTGGCCGCGCGCCGAGTTCTCTACCGTGCCGCCGACTTCCAGCAGGTAGCCGTCAGGCAGGCTGGCGCGGATCGGCTCCAGGGTCGGCTGGATCTGCTTGACCAGGCTCACCGGTTGCTGGTCGCCCTGGATATCGGCGCGAATGGTCACTGTCGGCAGGCGGTTGCGGTGCCAGATCACCCCCTCTTCAAAGCCGTATTCAAGAATCGCGATCTGCGCCAGGCTGACGCTATGGCCCTGGGCGGTCGGCATCGACAGGCTGGACAGTTGCGACAGTTGCTGGCGCTCCTGCTCGCTGCCGCGCACAAGAATCTCGATCAGTTCGTTGTCTTCGCGGTACTGGCTGACCGCAGCGCCGGTCAGCGAACCCTGGAGGAACCGCGACAGGTCGGCGGTGCTGGCCCCCAGCGCCCGGGCGCGGTCCTGGTCGATGTTCAAGCGCACCACCTTGCTTGGCTCTTCCCAGTCGAGGTGGACGTTGAGCACATGGGGGTTCTCGCGAATTTTGTCGGCCACCTGGCGGGCCAGGGCGCGGACCTCCTGAATGTGTTCACCCGATACCCGAAACTGCACCGGGTAGCCCACCGGCGGCCCGTTCTCCAGGCGTGAGACCCGTGTGCGCAGGGCCGGGAATTGTTCATTGAGGGTCGCGACCAGCCACTGGCGCAGCGCTTCGCGGTCTTCGATGGTTTTCGCCAGCACCACGAACTGGGCAAAGCTTGCCGCCGCCAGTTGCTGGTCCAGGGGCAGATAGAAGCGCGGCGAACCGGTGCCGACATAGGCCACGTAGTTGTCGATGCCGTCATGCTCGGCCAGCAGGCGCTCCAGGCGATGGACCTGTTGTTCGGTCGCGGTCAGCGATGCACCCTCGGCCAGCTTGATATCTACCATCAGCTCCAGGCGCCCCGAGGCCGGGAAGAACTGCTGCGGGACGAAGCGAAACAGCAGGATCGAGGCGACGAACAACCCCAGGGTCAAGGCGATCACGGTTTTGCGATGGTCCACGCACCAGGCCACCAGTGCCCGCACCCGGCGGTAGAAGGGCGTGTCGTAAGTGGCCTGGGCGCCGTGCGCCTGGGCTTGCGCGGCGGTGTGGCTGCGCTGTGGTAGCAGCCGTGCGCCCAGGTAGGGGACGAACACCACCGCGGCGATCCACGACATCAACAGTGCCAGGGTCACCACCTGGAAGATCGAGCGGGTGTATTCGCCGGTGTCCGACTGCGCGGTGGCAATCGGCAGAAAACCTGCGGCGGTGATCAGGGTGCCGGTGAGCATCGGAAAGGCCGTGCTGGTCCAGGCGTAACTGGCCGCGGCCAATCGGTCGAGGCCTTGCTCCATCTTGATCGCCATCATTTCCACGGCAATGATCGCGTCGTCGACCATCAATCCCAGCGCCAGCACCAGTGCCCCCAGGGAGATCTTGTGCAGGCCGATGCCCAGGTAGTACATGGCGGTAAAGGTCATGGCCAGCACTAACGGGATCGACAGGGCCACGACCAGGCCGGTGCGCAGCCCCAGCGACAGGAAGCTGACCACCAGCACGATCACCAGGGCTTCGCTCAGCACCCGGACAAACTCGCCGACGCCGGTCTTTACCGCCGCCGGCTGGTCAGAGACCTTGTGCAGTTGCATGCCCGCCGGCAAGTGCTGCTGCAGGCGGGCAAACTCGCCTTGCAGAGCCTGGCCGAGGACCAGGATGTCGCCGCCGGCCTTCATCGACACGGCAAGACCGATCGCCGGTTCGCCCATGAAGCGCATGCGCGGCGCCGGCGGGTCGTTGAAGCCGCGCTTGACCTCGGCAACGTCACCCAGGCGAAAGGTATTGCCGGCCACCTGCAGGGGGAAGTTACGGATCTGCTCGACGGTCTCGAAGCGCCCGCTGACCCGCAATTGCACGCGGTCGGTCGGGGTCTCGACGAAACCGCTGGCGGCCACCGCGTTCTGTTCCTCAAGGGCCTGGCGCACCGCGCCGAGGCTCAGGCCGAGGTTGACCAGCTTGGTGTTCAACAGCTCGATCCAGATCTTTTCATCCTGCAGGCCCAGCAGCTCGACCTTGCCGACGTCCTTGACCCGTTGCAGCTGCAACTGGATGCGGTCGGCGTAGTCTTTGAGCACGGCATAGTCGTAGCCCTGGCCGGTCAAGGCATAGATGTTGCCGAAGGTGGTACCGAATTCATCGTTGAAGAACGGCCCGAGCGTGCCCTGGGGCAGGGTGTGGCGGATATCGCTGACCTTCTTGCGGACCTGGTACCACAGCTCGGGCAGTTTCGCCGAGTTCAGGGTCTGGCTGGCGGTGAAGATCACCTGCGATTCCCCCGGGCGCGAGAACGAGGTGATGCGTTCATACTCGCCGGTTTCCATCAGCTTCTTCTCGATCCGCTCGGTGACCTGGCGCGCCACCTCTTCGGCGCTCGCCCCGGGCCACAGGGTACGGATGACCATGGCCTTGAAGGTGAAGGGCGGGTCTTCGCTCTGGCCCAGCTTGGTGTAGGCCAGGGCGCCGGTCACGGCCATCAGCAACATCACATAGAGGACGATCTGGCGATTGCGCAGCGCCCAGGCAGACAGGTTGAAATTCATCCGGGCTACTCCTTGCCGGCCAAGGCAACCTGACGGTTCTGGTTATCGACCGGCTGGACCTTCTGCCCCTCGCGCAGCACCTGAACCCCGGCGCTGACCACCCAGTCGTCCGGCGCCAGCCCCTGCAGCACCGCGACCTGCTGTTCGCCAAAGCTGCCGATGCTGACGAAGGCACGGCGCAGGGTCGATTGCTGCGGGTCGACCACCCACACAAACGGCCGGTTGGCTTCGGCGCTGAGCGCCGACAGCGGCACTGCCAGGGTCGCGCTGGCTTCATGGGCGATAAACACTCGCGCGCTTTGCCCCAGCTCCGCCGGCACGGCGTTGTCGGTGAAGGTCACCCGGGCGGCAAAGGTCCGTGAGCGCGGGTCGGCCGACGGTGACATCTCGCGGATCTGGCCTTTGAAGCGCCGTTGCGGTTGCGACCACAGCTCGATGGATACCGGCTGGCCAATGCGAAAGCGCTCGAAGGCTTGCTCCGGCAAGTTGATCAGCACTTCACGCTCGCCGTCGGCGGCCAGGCTGAACACCGTGCGCCCGGCGCTGACCACCTGCCCGACTTCAAGCATGCGCCGGGCGATCACCCCGCTCTGGGTGGCGCGCAGCACGGCATAGTCGGCCTGGTTGCGGGCACTGTTGAATTGCGCGGTGGCCTGCCTGAGCTGGGCTTCGCCTGCGCGGTAGGCGTTGTCGACATTCTCGAATTGTGAATGGCTGACCATGTTGCGCTGCAGCAGCCGCTGATAGCGATCACGCTCGGCCTGCACCAGGCGCAGGTTGGCCTGGGCGGCGGCCACCTGGGCGCGGCGGGCGTCGAGCTGAAAATGCAGGTCTTGCGGGTCGAGTTGCGCCAGTGGCTGGCCCTCGCGAACCTTCTGGCCAACCTCGACCAGGCGCTTGCTGACCTTGCCATCGATGCGAAAGGCCAGCTCCGGCTCGAAGCGTGCGCGCACTTCCCCCGGGTAGGCATCGGCCAAGTCGGTCGCCGCCTGCGGATGGACAATCAGCACCGCAAGGGGAGGGGGCGAAGGCGGGGCAGGGGCGTCACAGGCCGCGAGCAGAGCAATGAGGCTGACAGGCAATACCATAGACAACACGGGGCTGTGCATGCGGATAAACCTTCCCTGGGCGTTGTAATTGTTATGGGCAGCGAAAAGATCCTAGGTCTGCTACCCCCCAGCGTCCAGTAATGAAATGTAAATCCGGGCAACGCTGAAACTGCAATTTCAATGGGAAAATAGCGTGACCGTTTGGTCACTGTAAGACCGATAGTTATTTATTAAAAAATATCAACTCATTTGAATAGCCGTTATCGCCAATCCCTCTTTATGGCGTGATGCCCGGTCTAGACTTGTTACTCGATGCTGGTGTGACAACATCTTTACAGGTAAACAGCGCAAGTGCCCGGCGAAGGGATCCAAAAGCGATGAGCGGCATTTTTTTTCGCTTGACGCTCGAAAAGAACCGTGCAACTTTTGGAAACAGTTAAGCGAGGAGCGCGAATATGTCGAACGGAGTCGACCACGTCATTCGGGTTGCAGTTAAACCCATCACCACACGGCTTTTGTCGTCTCGGTCCTGCTCAGATTGCTGGCGTAACCGCTGCTGCTACATGCAGTAGACACGGTCTCGGGCAATCGCTGTCAATGCTGCCGAAGTAGCCTGAATAGTCACAACTGTTTGGGATGTTTCTTACGCTGTATTACGCCACCGTAAAGTAGTCGGTCTGTTATCGTCGATTTGGCCTTGAACCCAGGGCCAACTGTTCAGCCTGCGCGCCGGTGTAGTGCCGGGCGAGCGGCTGGGCATCGGAAAGTTGTAGAAAACCAACAATAAGAAGGTGTGTGCAATGAATCAAGGTCTGATGTTTTATCCGGCGCTGGCAATGATCCTGCTGACCGTCGTGGTGCTGTATCTGATGTTTCGTGGACGGCAAAGTGCCGTGAAGTCCGGAGCGCTGAGTGCCGCTTACTTCAAGACCTATGACACCGGCGAGAAGCTGCCGCGGGCAGTACGCCAGACCGAGCGCTGCTTTCACAACCTGTTGGAGTCAACGCCACCGTTCTACTTCCTGTGTGTCGCCCTGATCAGCCTGGCCAAGGTTGACTGGGTGTTCATCGGCCTGGCCTGGGCCTACGTCGCCTGCCGGGTGCTGCAGAGCCTGGTGCACGTCACCAACAACAAGGTCGGGCCACGCTCCAAGCTGTTCATGCTGAGCTGGCTGGTGCTCCTGGCGATGTGCGTGCGCCTGGGCTTTCTGATCCTCTGACAGTACGTTTGTTTGTTTCTAATGATAGACCGCGGCTACTACTGGCAATCACCGGAGACCGTTCGAGATGAGCACAACAATAACAACAACAGCGCGTGGCAGTAAAAGCAGGCGAATGTTTATAACCGGGGTGTTGTCGGCCATCCTCTACGGCGGCTGGGCCTATTATGTAAACGCCGGGCTGGAAACCGCCATGGCCTCGGCCATGGTACAGGCGCTGGGCAGCTTTATTGGCGGCTACCTGGTTGCCGGCCTGGTAGAGTTTGCCTTTAGCGTCACGCCCAAACCCTGGCGCTTTCCAATTGCTGCATTTGTCCCCTATGGCTTGACCCTGCTGACCTATGCCGCTGCGCATCGATTGGTCGGTACGCCGGAAATTCTCAAAACCATCATGCTCAATATTATTGTCGGGACACCCTACTTTGTTCTTTATTGCGTGAAACTTGAACGCAATGAAGCGCAGCGTTTGATATTGAGCAGTTGAGTCTCGCGCGTCACAGCTAATAACACTGTTTAAATAACACGTCGGTCGCGCGCGAGTGCGCGCGAGTTAGGGCTGTGCGCTGTATAAAAATAATAACGAACCAGAGCCGTTAATCATGAATATGAACGTTGAGCGGAGCACCTCGCTGGTGAAACCGTCGGCCGCTGCATCGGTAGTTGCAACGCTGGTGGATCTCGCCCGTCATCATGCCCGGGTACAACCCGATAAACAGTACCTGTTGTGGCTCGACAAGGGCCGCGAAGAGGGCAAGACCTATACCTTCGCCGAGTTGGATTACGCCGCCAGGGCACTGGCGGTCGAACTTCAACAGCAACTGGCCCTGAAGGCCGGCGCCGAGCGGCAACCACCGGCGGCGATCATCGCCACGCAACCCGGGCCGCAGTTTGTATTGGCGTTTTTCGCCTGCCTGTATGCCGGCATTGCCGCAGTGCCGGTCTACCCGCAGAAAAAAAATGAAAGCAGTGAACGCTTGTGCCGGGTCATCAGCGATGCCGGGGCGCAGTTGCTGATCACTGACCGGCTGTCGCTGGCGGCGCTGCTCGCGCATGAGGCCATCACCGGCCTGGTGCAGGTGGTCGACGTCGACCAGGCCGACCCCGCGCTTGCCGGGCAATGGCAGGCGCCGGCCATCGATGCAGACTCAGTTGCCTTCATCCAGTACACCTCGGGCTCCACCGGCATTCCCAAGGGCGTGGTGGTCACTCACGCCAACCTGATGAGCAACGAGCAGATGATTGCCGAGTCGCTCAATCACGACCACAACACCGTGTATGTCAGCTGGCTGCCGGTGTTCCACGACCTGGGCCTGATCGGCCTGCTGCAGGCGTTCTACCTGGGCGTGCGCTGCATCCTTATGTCGCCGCTGGCTTTTGTCGCCAACCCGCTGCGTTGGCTGGAGGCGATTTCCCGTTACCGCGCAACCACCAGCGGCGCGCCGAACTTTGCCTACGACCTGTGCCTGCAGCGCACCACGCCAGAGCAACGCCAGCAGCTGGACCTGAGCAGCTGGACGGTCGCCTACAGCGGCGCCGAACCGGTGCGCAAGGGCACCCTCGAGCGCTTTGCCGAAGCCTTTGCCGACAGTGGCTTCCGGGCGCAGGCGTATTGCCCCTGCTATGGCATGGCCGAAAGCACGCTGTTCGTCACCGGCGTGCCGCAAGGCATCACGCCGCTGACCCTGACCCTGGACAAAGCGCAGCTCAACCTCGACCGCGCGGTGCTGGTCGACGCACAGCACGCCGGGCCACAGAGCATTCACTTCGTCAGCTCCGGGGTACCGGCGCAAAGCTGCCAGGTACGCGTGGTCGACCCGCAGCGCTGCGTGGCGCTGGCGGACGATCTGGTCGGTGAAATCTGGGTCAGCAGCCCGAGCGTCAGTGGCGGCTATCGCAACCGCCCGCAACTGTCCCAGGAGGTGCTGCAGGCAACCCTTGAAGGCGAGCCGCAGCGGCGCTTCCTGCGCACCGGCGACCTGGGCTTCATGCACCAGGGCGAGCTGTTCGTCACCGGCCGGCGCAAGGATCTGATCATCATCGATGGCAAAAATCACTACCCCCACGACCTTGAACAGACCATCGAAAGCACCCTCGCCGAGCTGAGCATCAGCATCGCCAATGCCTTTTCCATCGCGGCGTTTTCCGTCGATCGCGACGAGCGCGAGCAACTGGTGGTGGTGATCTCGCTGCACAAGAGCCAGGCGCAGATCTTCTCGGTCGCACAGACCAGCCAGGCGATCAGCGCGGCAGTGGCGCGTGCCCATGGTGTGGCCCTGGATGAGCTGTTGTTCGTCAGCAGCCGCTTGCCCTTGACCTCCAGTGGCAAGTTGCAGCGCGCGCAGTGCCGCAGCCTGTACCTGGACGGGCAGTTGCAGGCGGTGGTCTCGCCGTTCGAGCTCAACCACCAGGGCACCAGGGAGGTGACGTCATGAGCCAGCAACAGATCGCCCAATGGCTGCGCGAACACCTGGCAAGCCTGCTCAAGCTTGACCTGGCCCAGGTCGACAGCGCCCTGGCGTTCGATGAGTACGGCGTCGCCTCGCGCGATGCCGTGGGCATGATCGGTGAGCTCGGTGAATGGCTTGAGCGCGAGCTCGATCCTGCCCTGGTCTACGACTACCCGTCGATCGACGAACTCAGCAACCACCTTTCCACGTTCACGAGGGCTGAACCATGAACCCAGTACCGCAGCACGGCGCGCGCGTCGATTGCGAGGACGAGTTTCGCCGCCTGATGACCCGCCCGCGCTTCGCCTGGCCGACCATCATCCTGTTCGTGGTGATCATGCTGGCCTTCATCCTGTCCACGGCGCTGGCGGTCAGCGACCGCCTGGCCATGGGCTGGGCATTCGTCATCAACACCTTGTGTTCGTACCTGGCCTACACCGTGTTGCACGAAGCGTCCCACGGGCTGATCTGCGCCAACCGCTTTGCCAATGACGTCATTGGCCGCCTGGGGTTCCTGCTGGTGACCCTGACGCCGTTCTTGCGCACCTACCGCTTCCTGCACATGGCCCACCACCATCACACCAATGATCCGCGCCTGGACCCGGATTATTCCTGCGGTGGCGGCCGCGCCTGGACCCTGCCGCTGCGCTGGCTGATGATGGACAGTGCCTACATCACCACCTACTTTCGCAACGGCTCTTATCAGTCCCGGCCGACCGCCGAGAAGGTCGAGTTCTGGCTGGCCTGGCTATTTGCCGTGGCGGTGGTGGTGGCAGTCTGCCTGATGGGCTGGATCGTACCGTTCCTGGTGCTGTACCTGCTGCCGACCCGGGTCGCGCAATTCTTCCTGGCGATCACCTTCGACTACTTGCCGCACTTTCCCCACGCCACCAAGGCGCACGACAACAAGTACCAGGCGACCAACAACCGGGTCGGCATGGACTGGCTGTTCTTCCCGTTGTTCGTCGGCCAGAACTATCACCTGTCGCACCACCTGTACCCCGGCGCGCCGTTCTATCGCTACAAGAAAGTCTGGCTGTCGAGAAAGACCCGTCATGAAGCCCAGGCGCCGGCACTGGTGCCCGGGCACCGGCTGGCACCGATCAAGCAACCCCTTTCTCTGGCTGAGTAACTGAAGGCAGGTGATGGACATGAATCATTCGATTTCCAGTGTTGCCGACCCGGCCCAGGTGCGCCCTGTGTCCTTGAGTGATCAGCCACAGGCGCCAGCCTCGGCGCTGCAGGCGATTTTCGAGCAACAGACGGCAGCCTTTCTCGAACAGCCGATGCCCAGCCTTGAGGAGCGCCTGCGCGCGCTGGACGACCTCGAGCAACTGGTGCGCAGCCACATCCCGCAGATCCAGGCGGCGCTGGACAAGGACTTCGGCCACCGCTGCGAAGAAGAAACGCTGATGGCCGAGATCGTCGGCAGCCTCAAGGCCTGCACCTACGCCAAGCGTCATCTGAAGCGCTGGATGAAACGCCGGCGCTGCGCGGTGGACATCAACTTCAAGCCCGCCCGCGCCTGGGTGATGCCGCAGCCGCTGGGGGTAGTGGGAGTCATGTCGCCGTGGAACTACCCGTTTGGCCTGGTGATCAAGCCGCTGATCGCCGCATTGGCCGCCGGCAACCGGGTAATGATCAAGCCCAGCGAAATGGCCCCGGCAGTCGGCCGCCTGCTGCAGGTGATGCTGGCCAAGGCCTTCAAGCCGTCGCACGTGTGCGTGGTCGAAGGCGACCAGCAACTGGCCCGGCAGTTTACTGAACTTGCCTTCAACCACCTGCTGTTTACCGGCAGCACTTCGGTCGGCAAGCAGGTGATGGCGGCCGCGGCGGCCAACCTCACGCCGCTGACCCTGGAGCTGGGCGGCAAGTCGCCGGTGATCATCGACGAGCACTTCGACATGCGGCGCGCAGTCAAGTCGATCGTGACCGGCAAGCTGCTCAATGCCGGGCAAACCTGTACCGCACCGGACTACGTGTTGGTGCCCAAGGCGCGCCAGGCCGAGTTCGTCGAGGCGTTCAGCGCGCAGGTCCGGCACATGTACCCCGACCCGCTGCACAGCCCGGATTACACCAGCATCATCAACAGCCGCCACTTCGAGCGCCTGCAGGGTTACTGCGACGATGCCATTGGCCGTGGGGCGCAGCAGCACCCGGTGTACCCGCAGCAGCTGTCTTGCGCGCAGAGCCGCAGGTTGTTGCCGACGCTGCTGATCGACCCGCCCGAGGATGCGCGGATCATGCAGGACGAAATCTTCGGCCCGCTGCTGATTGTCGTGCCTTACGAGCAGCTTTCCAGCGCCGTTGGCTACATCAACCAGCGCCCGCGGCCACTGGCCCTGTATGTGTTCACCGACGACCATAACGTCGAGGACTACGTGCTCAAAAGCACAGTGGCCGGTGGCGTGACCATCAATGACACGCTGCTGCACTACACCCAGGAATCGCTGCCGTTCGGCGGCGTCGGCAACAGCGGTTTCGGTGCCTATCACGGCGAACGCGGGTTCCAGGCCTTCAGCCATTTCAAGCCGGTGTTCCGCCAGTCGCGCATCAACTTCCTTGATGCGGTGCGCGCGCCCTATACCAGCAGTTCACGCTGGTTCCTGAAGAAAATGATCGGGATGGCCTGACCATGAACGCACCCCTGCACACTTCTAACCCGGCGCGCGTGCCTGACTGGTACGTCGAGCACATGCGCCCGGCTTGCGAGTTCGTCGCCAGCCTCGATCCGTTCCCGTTCTGCCAGCCGAGCGACCTGAGCGGCTACATCGCCTTGCACCAGAACGACTACCTGCGCCTGGGCAATCACCCGGCCGTGAGTGCCGCCCGCGCCGGGGCCAATGCCCAGTTGCGCGACGAGTCGTTCATGTCGAGCATCTTTGGCGGCAGCGCCGATGAGTGCGAAGCGTTCCGCGCGCAGATGGCCCGCTGCATGCGCGCCGACGACGCGATTCTGACCACCTCCGGCTGGGCCGCCAACGTCGGCCTGCTCGAGGCGATCACGCCGCTGTTCAAGCCGGTGTACATCGACAGGCATGCCCATGCGTCGCTGTATGACGGCATCAAGTTGTCGCTGGGCAAGAAGATCGTCATCGAACACAACGACACCGACGACCTGTTGCGCCGGCTGGAGAAGAACGGCCCGGGCATCGTCGTCATCGATGCGGTGTACAGCACCGACGGTTCGATTGGCGACATCCGCCGCTACCTGGAAATCTGCGAAGCCCACGAGTGCCTGCTGGTGCTCGACGAGGCGCATTCCTTCGGCATGTTCGGCAACGGCGGCGGGCTGGCGGTGGAGCTGGGCCTGGCCGAACGCGTGCACTTTCGCACGGTGAGCCTGAACAAGGCGCTGGGCGGGCACGGCGGGCTGATTGCCGGTAATGCCCAAGCCATGCAGCTGGTGCGCGCTGGCTGTCGCTCGGTGATTTTCAGCTCGGCCACCTCCAGCGTCTCGGCGGCGGGGCACCTGGCTGCGCTGAACATCATCATGCACCAACCCGAGCGCGCCCGGCGCTGCCTGGACAACGCCAGCGAGTTTCGCCGCCAGTTGCAGGAGGCCGGGGTGGCGGTGGGCGACAGCCAGTGCCAGATCGTCTCGCTGTTTTTCGACGACGAACAGCAAGCCTGCGTGTTCTACGGCAAGTTGCAGCAGCGCGGGGTGTTGACCTCGGTGTTCCTGCAACCGGCAATCCCGGCGGGCATGGGTGTGGTGCGCTATTCGATCCACTCCCAGCTCAGCGCCGCGGAGCTGGACAAGGCGGTCGCCGCCACCCTGCAAACCCTGATGGAAATGGACCTGCTCGATGCACCGCAGGCCAGCGCGCAACAGCGCGAAGGCTGAGCGTGTCTGCGCATAACTATAAAAACAAGGGAGTCATCATGAGCGATAAGAAACAAGGCAAGCTGTCGGTGCATCCGTACATCGGCGGCAGTGCCAGCAACCTGATCCGCAATGTCATCAAGCATGGCGGCGTCAGCCGCGACAAGCTGGCGACCTTCACCCTGACACTGTGCGGCACGGCGCTGACCTTGCCGCTGCGCCTGGTGGAAACCCTGCGGTTCAACAAGGCCATCGAGCGCAGCCGCCTGCAGGAAGACCCGATCTTCATCCTCGGCCACTGGCGCAGCGGCACCACCCATTTGCACAACGTCATCAGCCAGGACAAGCGTCTGGGCTACCTGACCACCCTGCAGGCGATCTTCCCCACCTGCGCGGTAATCCTCAGCCGCCACAAGCTGCTCAAACGCATGGTTGCCAGCCTGCTGCCGGCGCAGCGGATGATGGACAACATGAAGATCGGCGTCGACCTGCCCCAGGAAGAAGAGTTCAGCCTGTCGTGCCTGATGACCACCTCGCACCACTGCAACCACTTTCCGCGCACCATCCGCGAAAGTTTCGACAAGTACGTGCTGTTCCAGACCAGCCCCGACGAGGTGGCGAACTGGGAAAAGGTCTACCAGCAGGTAATCAAGAAGGCCTCGTTCCTGGCCAACGGCAAGCGCCTGGTGCTGAAGAATCCCTACAACACCGCACGGATTCCGACGCTGCTCAAGCTCTATCCCAATGCCAAGTTCATTCATATTTCGCGCAACCCCTACAACATCTATGTCTCGGCGCTGCATGACTTCGTCAAGGAAGCCGAGGAAATGGCCCTGCAAGAGTTCACCAACGAGGACTTTTCCGAGCTCTGCTACAGCCTGTACGGGAAGATCATGAATGCCTATTGGGATGCGCGCGACCTGGTGCCGCCGGGCAACCTGGTCGAGGTGAGTTACGAGGACTTTGACGAAGACCCGCTCAACGAAGTCAAGCGTATCTACCAGACCCTCGACCTGCCGCTCGAGCCTGCCGTGCTCAAGGACATCGCGGCCTACCTGGCATCGATCGCCGGCTACAAAAAGAACAAATACACCTACAGCGAGCAACAGGCCCGGGCCATCGAGGCCAACTGGGGCTTTGCCCTGGAAAAAATGAAATACAGCCTGCCGCCCGACATCGTCGTCGATAACAGCCGCGACTGGTCCTGCGACATGAACTACTGAGTGCCCTGGTTCACCCGTCAATGTCCGCGTGGGCCACAGGCTCACCCCTCTATAGCGCAGGAAGTGTGTTCATGAGCATGGCTGAAGATATCCACCAAACGGTTGCCCAGGGTCAGCAGGACTGGGCGTTCAGTGTCGGTGTGCAACTGGTGGTCTGGGGGCTGCCGATCGTCGAGTGCTGGAAGTATCGCCTGGGCAAGGTGGTCGGCCACGGCGCGCAAGCGCAGGGGCAGGCGATCAACGCCTTCCAGCATATGCGTAGCCTGTCGACCCGGGCGTCGAGCAAGTTCGTCAACTCGGCCACCGATTTTCTCTATTCAACCGCGGTACTGGATTTACACCAGGGCCCGCTGGTACTCACGGCGCCAGATTTCCAGGAGCGCTGGTATGGCCTGCAGGTGCTCGATCCGTACATGGAGACCCTGGCCAACCTCGGCACCCGCACCTATGGCCGACAACTGCCCAGCGTGGTGATTGCCAACCGTCGCGATCAGCATCGGGTGCCGGCGCAGGCCACGGTGATCTACAGCGACAGCGACTTTCTGTATGTGGTCGGGCGCATTGCCGCAGGCGATCATGAAGACCTGAGCGCGGTTAACGCCCTGCAGGACGGCCTGCGCCTGACACCGCTGCATGGCGCCGACCACCCGGGCTTTGACCTCGCGCAGGTTACCCCGGGGTCTTGTGCGCCGCTGCGCGCGGGCGATTCCAGTTGCCCGGCGGAGCTGGCGTTCTTCGAAGAGCTGGGCGCGGTGCTCAAGTTCGTCCCGCCCAGCGCCAGCGAAGGCATGTTGCTCGGGCTGATGGCCGACGTCGGTATCAGCGTTGAAAACGGCTTCGCCCACCAGAGCCTGGCACCTGCAGTGCGCGAAGGCCTGGCGCGCGCGGTGGTGCAAGCCACGGCGATCCTGCAAGGCAAGGTGTTCGAGCGCGGCGAGCTGAACAACGGCTGGAAGTTGCCGGGGGCGATCGGCAACTACGGCCATGACTACATCCTGCGTGCGCTGGTGTCGTTGCACGGCATCTGGGCCAACGTAGCGGAAGAAAGCCTGTACTTCATGGCCTGGACGGATTGCGAAGGCAACCTGCTGCATGGCGACAACCAGTATGAAATCCGCTTTGAAGCCGGGCAGTTGCCGCCGGTTGAAGCCTTCTGGTCGATCAGCTACTACGACGACCAGGGCCGCCTGACCGACAACCCGCAGGACAAGTACACGGTCAATTCGCTGTATCACCAGTTGCAGGCCAATACCGATGGCTCGACCTCGGTGTTCATTGGCAAGGCGCCGGTTGCGCCGCCGTTCGCGGGGAACTGGCTGCCTTCGCACAGCGGCTACTTCAACCTCAACCTGCGCTGCTACAACCCGGGGCCAGCCTTGCTCTCGGGCCAGTACCGGGTGGCGCCGATCGTCCGCATCCAGGGGCAGTGAAGCCGATGAACAAGATCGCATTGATTACCGGCGGCTCATCCGGCCTGGGCCTGGAGCTGGCCGGGCAACTGGCCAGAAAAGGCTATGACGTGCTGCTGCTGGCCCGCGACGAGGGCCGGCTGCAGGCGGCCAAGGCCAGCCTTGAGGCGCTGAACAGCCGGATCAACGTGCACACCTTCGTCTGTGATGTTGCCGACGAACAGGCCATGTGCAGCACCTTTGCCACGATCAGCCGGCGCTTTGAGGCCATCGACTTTCTGATCGTCAACGCGGCGATTGCCACCATCGACCTGCTGGGCGATTACAAGAGCCTGCAGGAGGTCAACCGCAACCTGAAGATCAACCTGCTCGGCGCGGTGTCGTCCACCTACCTGGGCATCCCCTTGCTGCGCCGCGGCGCCCATGTGCTGTTCATCTCATCGGGCTTTGGCCTGGTGGGCGCGGCCGGTTATTCGTTGTACGCCGCCTCCAAGGGCGGCCTGAACAACTTTGCCGATGCCATCCGCCGCGAGCTGTTACCGCGCCAGGTGCACGTGCACCTGGCCTGCCTGGGCGACCTGGACACGCCGATGTACGCCGGTGAGCTTGAGCATATGCCGGCCTGGATCAAGGCCAAGATGGGCCGTGGCAAGCCGATGCCCGCAGGCCAGGCGGCCGCGGCGATTCTCAAGGGCTGCTTCAGGCGCCAGTTTCGCATCAACCTGTCCAGTGACGTGAAGCTGCTGATTCTGGTGCAGAAGTTGTTACCGCAAAAACTGTCTACCTATGTCATCGACCGGGTGCTGCCGTTCCCGCCGGTTTGAACCGCCGGGCAGCCGATGACACAGCGTGAAGTGGAACTTCAACCGTTATTGCATGAGGTCGATGGACATGGGAAAAGTCGGAACCAATATCGTCTGGCATCCACAAGCGGTCGAGAAGCAGGCACGGGCCAGGCTCAAGCGGCAAAAGCCGTGCATTATCTGGCTCACTGGGTTGAGCGGGGCAGGCAAGTCGACCATCGCCAATGCACTGGATCAGTTTTTGATCGACCAGGGCTTCCATACCTACTTGCTCGATGGCGACAACGTCCGCCACGGGCTGAACAAGGACCTGGGCTTCAGCGAAGCCGACCGCATCGAGAACATCCGCCGCGTGGGTGAGGTCTCGCGCTTGTTTGTCGATGCCGGGGTGATTGTGCTGTGCTCGTTCATCTCGCCGTTTTGCGCCGATCGCCAGCTGGTGCGCGAGCTGGTTAAGGGCGACGAGTTTGTCGAGGTCTACGTCAAGGCCAGTGTGGCCACTTGCGAGCAGCGCGATGTGAAGGGCTTGTACAAGAAGGCCCGGGCCGGGCAGATCAAGAACTTCACCGGGATCGACTCACCCTATGAGGCGCCGCAGCAGCCGGAGCTGCTGCTGGACACCGAAAGCCAGGATGTCGACGCCTGCGTCGCGCAGCTGGTGGCAGTGCTGCGCGGGCAGGGCTACCTGGGCGCCTTCTGAGCCCGGCGCGGTTCAGGCCTTGAGGGCCGCATCCGGCGCCACTGCCGGCACCGGCTTGCCGGTGGCGGCCTCGACCCGGCGGGCCACCGCCGGGTCATCGGCGAAGGGTATCAGGCTGGCCTGATCGTCCACTTCGCCGCTGTGACGCTGCAGGCAGGCGCTGGTGACCAGGTAGAAGAACAGTACGCCGCTCAGGCAATACAGTGCATACAGCCAGTCATCCATGGTCGGGCCTCCTAGGCCAGGCTGGCGTTGTTCAGCGCCAGTTTTTCATCGGCCACACGCACGGTGCGCCAGGTGTTGTAGGCCATCAGCAGCATGCCGCTCAAGAAGCACACGCCGCCGACAAAGCGCACGATAAAGCCCGGGTGGCTGGCCACCAGCGCCTCGACGAACGAGTAGGTGAGGGTGCCGTCGTCGTTGGTGGCGCGCCACATCAGGCCCTGGGCAATGCCGTTGACCCACATCGAGGCGATGTACAGCACAGTGCCGATGGTGGCCAGCCAGAAGTGCAGGTTGATCAGACCGACGCTGTACATCTGCTCGCGGCCGAACACTTTCGGGATCATGTGGTATAGCGAACCGAAGGTGATCATCGCCACCCAGCCCAGGGCACCGGCGTGTACGTGGCCGATGGTCCAGTCGGTGTAGTGCGAGAGGGCGTTGACGGTCTTGATCGCCATCATCGGGCCTTCGAAGGTCGACATGCCGTAGAACGCCAGCGACAGCACCAGAAAGCGCAGGATCGGGTCGCTGCGCAGCTTATGCCAGGCGCCGGAGAGGGTCATCATGCCGTTGATCATGCCGCCCCAGCTGGGTGCCAGGAGGATCAGCGACATGGCCATGCCCAGCGATTGCGCCCAGTCGGGCAGGGCGGTGTAGTGCAAGTGGTGCGGGCCGGCCCAGATGTACAGGGTGATCAGCGCCCAGAAGTGCACGATCGACAGGCGATAGCTGTACACCGGGCGACCGACCTGCTTGGGCACGAAGTAATACATCATGCCGAGAAAGCCGGTGGTCAGGAAGAAGCCCACGGCGTTGTGGCCGTACCACCACTGGACCATGGCGTCGGTGGCCCCGGCGTACACCGGGTACGACTTGAACCAGCTGACCGGGATCGACAGGTGGTTGACCACGTGAAGCATGGCGATGACCACGATGAAGGCGCCGAAGAACCAGTTGCCGACGTAGATGTGCTTGGCCTTGCGGCGCATCAGGGTGGCGAAGAAGACGATGCCGTAGGCGACCCAGACGATGGCCATCCACACCGCGCCGGTGAATTCGATCTCGGCGTATTCCTTGGTGGTGGTCAGGCCCAGGGGCAGGCTTACCAGCATGATCACGATGGTCGCCTGCCAGCCCCAGAAGGTGAAGGCGGCAAGTTTGTCGCTGAACAGCCGCACCTGGCAGGTGCGCTGCACGGCGTAGTAACTGGCGGCAAATTGCGCGCTACCGGCAAAGCCGAAAATGACCAGGCTGGTGTGCAAGGGGCGCAGGCGGCCGAACGAGGTCCAGGGCAAGTCGAGGTTAAGTTCCGGCCAGACCAGTTGCGAGGCGATCCAGACGCCCATGGCCATGCCGACGATACCCCAGACCACCGTCATGATGACGAATTGCCGGACCACCTTGTAGTTATAGGCCTGCGCCTGTTGATGTGTGCTCATGGCTAGTTTCCACAGTTCCTGTATGGCTCGCCCTGCCGTGGGGCAGGGGCACAGGCGCAGACTCTAGGAAGCTGCCGACATACAAAACAGACTCAGAAACCTGTGTTAACACCGGATCAGATCAAACCCCCGTATTCATTGGCCAATACGGCACCTGTTATGGGCAAGCTGTAGTGAATTACTGCTGTTCTGCATTGATCGTGCCGGTAAATGCGTGTCGCTGTGTCGCAGCCAAAACCCCGTGGAATTATCTTGACATCACCGCAAATGCGGCCGCAGAATTTCACAAACTTTGCGCGCAAAGTTTTATGCCGGACGCCAGCACACGTCCGGCAGTGGTGCGCAACCAACCTTGACGCCATCCCGCTATTCGCCCCTGTAACGGTGCTTTCGAGCCGGGACGGGGTACGCGCGCAGCGGCGGCACACTATAAGAACGAAGGGAGCAACAGATGAAGCTTTCCAAGGAACTGGTCGTCCAGGCAAAAGCAACGTTCGGGACACCGACCTACCTCTACGATGAAGCCGTGCTGCGCAACAGTTTCAACGAGTTGCGCGATGCATTGCCGGACTGTGTGGACATCTTCTATGCGTTGAAGGTCAACCCGAACCTGTCCCTGGTAAAACTGATCCGCTCCTACGGCGGTAACACCGAAGTCTGCTCGCTGGGCGAGCTGGAAATTGCCCTCAAGGCCGGGGTCGACCCCCAGGACATCATTTTCCTCGGGCCCTATAAAAAGCCTGAAGAACACCGGCGCGCCCTGGAGGTCGGGGTGTTCGCCATCGTCGTCGAGTCCGAGACCGAGCTGCGCAAGCTCTCGGTCCTGGCCGGCGAGCTGAACTGCGTGGCGCCGGTGGCGATCCGCATCAACCCGAATTTCTCCGCCTCCGGCTCGCCGTGGAAGATGGGCGGGCGGCCGACCCACTTCGGTATCGAAGAAGACACCGCGGTGGCCAATTTCGGTGACTACGCAGCATTGCCCAACCTGAAGATCAAGGGCATTCACGTTTACAACGGCACCAAGATCCTCGATGCGCAATCGGTGTACGACAACGCCAAGTACATCCTCGGCCTGTTCCGCAGCCTGACCCGGCGCTACAACCTGGACATGAGCATGGTCGATGTCGGTGGCGGCCTGGGCATCAAGTACTACGAGAACGAGAACGAACTCGACACCCGCCAGCTCAAGCAACTGCTGGCGCCGCTGTTCGAAGCCTTCAACCAGCAGTTCCCGCAGACCCGCATCATCGTCGAGTCCGGGCGCTTTATCGCCGGCAAGTGCGGCGCCTTGCTGGTGACGGTCGACAACATCAAGGAAAACCACGGCAAGACCTTTGCCGTCACTGATGGCGGTACCAACTGCCATGGCGCCGCCGCCGGCAGCGGCCAGGTGCTCAAGCGCAACTTTCGTATCGTCCATGCCACCGGCAGCACCGGCGCACCGCTGCGCGAATACCATATCTCCGGGCCGCTCTGTAGCCCCGACGACCTGCTGGCCCGCGACCTGCAGATCGAAACCCTGCACGAGGGCGACATCCTCGCTGTCACCGCTTCCGGGGCCTATGGCCCGTCCGCATCGCCCACCCTGTTCCACAGCCATGGCCACCCGGCCGAGGTGATCGTCAGCAACGGCCAGCTGTTCCTCGCCCGCGCCCGGCAAACCGCCCTGGACATCCGCGACAGCCATGCCGACGTACCACTGTCGGCCATGCTCGGCGCCGCACCGGCACCGGCACCTGGCGAGCCGACGCCGATCGCCCAGGCCGCGACCCAGCGCCAGCTTGGCGAGATCCTGCGGGTGGTGCTGAAGCTGCCGGAAAACACCGTGATCAGCGCCGACTCGCACCTGCGCGACGACCTCGGCCTGGACTCGCTGACTTCGATGGAGCTGCTGGTCAACCTCGAAGACGACATCGAAGGCTTCTTCGTCAACCCCGACACCATCGCCCCGGGCCACTTCAACACCGTGGCGACCCTGGCGGGCTACATCGACGCTCATCGTCAACCGGCGGTCGCGCGCCGGTCGCGTACCGAGGTGCAGCATGAAGGCGTCTGACGTCCTCCTGCAGCAGGTGCTGGAAACCCCCAACGGCCTGCACCCGGACAAAGCGGCGATCATCTACGCCGATGAAACCTACACCTACGCCCAGCTCGATGAAGCCAGCGGGCGCCTGGCCGCCGGCCTGCAGGTCAATGGCCTGCTGCGCCAGGAACGCGTGGTGGTGTGCCTGGGCAACCGGGTCGAAACCGTTTGTGCCTTCTGGGGCGTGCTGCGGGCCGGCGGGGTGATGGTCAACGTCGGCCTGGAAACCCCGGCCGACAGCCTCGACTACATCATTCGCGATGCCGAGGCCTCGGTGCTGATCACCACCTCGGAGAAATTCGCCAGCCTGGCGCCCGGCACCGCCGGGCTGAGCTACCTCAAGGCCATTGTATTGCTCGACGGCGAAGCCGACGCAGCCGATACCCACACGCTTGAAAGCCTGCTGGGGCAGGGCGCCGGCATTCCGCTGCCGTGCGGCAACCTTGACCTGGACCTGGCGGCGATCATCTACACCTCCGGCTCCACCGGCGCGCCCAAGGGCGTGATGCTCACCCACCGCAATATGCTCGCGGCGCTCAACTCGTTGCACACCTACCTGGGCTACCAGGCCAGCGACAATGTGCTGTGCTCGCTACCGCTGTCGTTCGACTACGGCCTGTACCAGATGATCATGGCCCTGAGCGCCGGGGCCACGCTGGTGCTGGAGAAGGAGTTCACCTGGCCGATCTTCCTGATCAAGAAGATCCGCCAGTACCAGGTCACGGTGATCCCGTTCGTGCCGACCATGCTCATGCTCCTGCACGAGTATGCGCACAAGCGCGAGGCGACCTTCCCGCAGGTACGCATGGTCACCAACACCGGCGCGGCCTTGAAGGCCAACCATATTGCGCAGATGAAGGGCCTGTTCCCCCAGGCGCTGATCTTCTCGATGTACGGCCTGACCGAGTGCAAGCGCTGCACCTACCTGCCGCCCGAGGACATCGACGACAAGCCGGGCAGTGTCGGCATCGCCATCCCCAACACCGAGCTGTGGCTGGTGGACGACGAGGGCCGGCGCATCGACACGCCGCATCAGGTCGGCCAGCTGGTGATTCGCGGCGCCACGGTGATGGCCGGCTATTGGCGCAACCCCCAGGCCACCGCGCAAAAACTCAAGCCGGGGCCGTACCCGGGGGAAAGCGTGCTGTACACCGGCGACTATTGCAGCCTCGACCAGGATGGCTACCTGTACTTCCAGGGGCGCATGGACCATATGATCAAGTCGCGCGGCATGAAGGTCAGCCCCAGCGAGGTCGAGAGCTTTCTGTATGCCATCGACGGTGTCGAAGCGGCGGCGGTGGTCGGTATCGAACATGCCTCGGTCGGCGAGGGGCTATGGGCGTTCGTCACCTTGGGCCAAGGTGTCAGCCTGAGTGCCGAGCACTTGCTCGAACGTTGCCGCCATGGCCTTGAAGCGCACAAGGTGCCGCTGTCGATCAGCATCGAGGGCAACCTGCCGCGCACCGCCAATGGCAAGTTCGACTTGCAGCAACTGCAACAGACAGCGCGCCATGCGCAACTGGCCGTGGCCGGTTGAGTGGCGCTTTTTTATCGGTGATTCAGGCATACAGGATGTGCGGATATGAGTCTGGGCAACAGAGGTCGCGAGCAATCGCTGGACGTCAACGGCAACCATTTCGCCTTGCGCATCTGGGGCAATGAGCGCGGCCACCCGGTGCTCGCCGTGCATGGCTGGCTGGACAACGCAGCGTCGTTCGAACGGATCGCGCCGCTGCTCGAGGACTGCTTCGTGGTCGCCCCGGACCTGGCCGGTCACGGCCGCTCCGAGCACCGTCGGGGTGACAGCGGCTATTACCTGTGGGAACACGCCGACGACATGAACGCCCTGATCGAGTGCCTGGGCTGGAAGCGTTTTTCGGTCCTGGGGCACTCCATGGGCACCGGGGTTGCATCGATTCTGGCGGCGATGAACAAGTCGATCGACAGCATGGTGTTCATCGACGGCATGGGCGCGCCCTTTACCATTGCCGAAGAAGACACCGTCGAGCACCTGAAAAAATCCCAGCGCCTGCTGCGCCTGGCCTTGCGTACCCGCTTGCATGGGTTTTCAGCGCCGCAATCGGCACAGTTTGGCAGCCTTGAAGCGGCCATCGGCGAGCGGTGCAACAGCATCGACGGCACCCTGTGCGCCGAGGGCGCGCGGCTGCTGGCCATGCGCGACCTGCTCAGTGTCGGCGACGGTTACCGCTGGCGCCACGACCCACGCCTGGTGCTGCCTGAGCCTATGCAACTGACCGAGCGCCAGGCCTGCGACTTTTTGCGCCAGATCAGCTGCCCGCTGCACCTGCTGCTCGGGCGCCAGGGGCTGTTTGCCGGTGCCCAGTTCGATAAAAGAAAAAACGCCTTGCCCTGGGCCACCCAGGTGCACTGGCATGAGGGCGGCCATCATTTTCACCTGGAGGAACCCGGCACGGCCTTGATCGCGCAGATCAACGCCGCGCTGCTTCAGCGTGAACCCGGGCCGCGGCAACGATTAGTCAATGAGTAATGGAGTACACCCGTGAAAGAGTTCTGGATTGCACCGTCGATTCTGGCGGCCGATTTCGCCCGCCTCGGCGCTGAAGCCGAGCAGGTACTGGCCGCCGGTGCCGATGTCATCCATATCGATGTGATGGATAACCACTATGTGCCCAACCTGACCATGGGCCCGCAGTTCTGCAAGGCCCTGCGCAGCCACGGGATCACCGCGCCGATTGACGTGCACCTGATGGTGACGCCGGTGGATGCGATGATCCAGGCCTTTGCCGAAGCCGGCGCCGACTACATCTCGATTCACCCCGAGGCGACCCTACACCTGGACCGCTCGCTGCAACTGATCAAGGACCTGGGCTGCAAGGCGGGCCTGGTGTTCAACCCGGCCAGCGGCCTGGACGCCGCGCAATACGTGCTCGACAAGCTCGACCTGATACTGCTGATGTCGGTCAACCCGGGCTTTGGCGGACAGAAGTTCATCCCTGCGGTATTGCCCAAGATTGCCGCAGCGCGCAAGCTTATCGACGACAGTGGCCGGGCGATCCGTCTGGAGGTGGACGGCGGCGTCAACCTTGACACCATCGGCCAGGTGGCCGCCGCCGGCGCCGACATGTTCGTGGCCGGCACGGCGATTTTCGCCCAGGGCGATTACCGCGCCAGCATCGAGGCCTTGCGCCGCGAGATTGCCCACGCTTTGCCCAACCGCCACTGATAGGCGGTCTTTCCAACGATTCTCGCGAATCCAGTACGAGTTACCTGTCCTTGCACACTACAACCCTAATCAAGGCCTTGCTGCGTCAGCCGACAACGCATACGCCGGTCTGGCTGATGCGCCAGGCCGGGCGCTACCTGCCCGAGTACCGCGAGCTGCGGGGCCGGGCCGGGTCGTTCCTGAGCCTGGTGAAAACCCCGGACTACGCCACCGAAGCCACCTTGCAACCCTTGCGGCGTTTCAACCTGGATGCAGCCATCGTCTTTTCCGACATCCTCAGCGTGCCCGATGCCATGGGCCTGGGCCTGTATTTCGGCCATGGCGAAGGCCCGCGCTTTCGCCATCCGCTGCGTGACGAGCAGGCCATCAAGCGCCTGCGCGTGCCAGAGCCCGAAGCGCTGGACTACCTGTACCAGGCGGTGGCCCAGAGCCGCCGCGAGCTTGACCCCAAGGTGGCACTGCTCGGCTTTGCCGGCAGCCCCTGGACCCTGGCCTGCTACATGGTCGAAGGCGGCCCGCCGGGCGATTTCCAGCTGATCAAGAAGATGCTCTACCGCCGCCCGGAGCTGCTCCAGCGCATTCTCCAGGTCACCAGCCAGGCGGTGGCGGCCAGCCTCAATGCGCAGATCGAATCCGGTGCCCAGGCGCTGATGATCTTCGACACCTGGGGCGGGGTGCTGGCCGACGGCGCCTACCAGCGGTTTTCGCTGTTCTACATGCGCGAGGTGCTGGCGCGCCTGCACAAGACCCACCACGGCCAGCGCGTACCGTCGATCATCTATACCAAGGGCGGCAGCCCGTGGCTGGCGGAGATGGCCGACAGCGGCGCCGATGCCCTGAGCCTGGACTGGACCTGCGACCTAGGCATGGCCCGGCAACTGGTGGGTAACAGTGTTGCCCTGCAGGGCAACCTCGACCCCAGCGTGTTGCTGGGTGATGAGGCCTGTATCCGCCATGAAGTGCAGCGTACCCTGCAGGCCTTCGGGCCGCCCGCTGCGGGCTTTGGCCATGTGTTCAACCTGGGCCACGGGATTTCCCCGGCGACCTCGCCCGAGGCGGTGGCCACGCTGGTCAATGCCGTGCATGAACTGAGCCGTGTGCGCGGAGGTGCCTATGCTTGACCCGACCTTCGACTTCGACCGGATGCTGTGCTTCTCGCTGTACTCGACGGCCAACGCCATGGTTCGCGACTACGCCGAGCCGCTGAAAAAGCGCGGCGTAACCTACCCGCAACTGCTGGTGATGGCCGGCCTGTGGGGCCAGGACGATGTCTCGATCAGCGCCCTGAGCGAGCTGACCCTGTTCGACCTTGGCACCCTGACGCCGATCGTCAAACGCCTGGCCGACAACGGCTTCATCACCGTGTACCTCGACCCCAACGACCGTCGCCGGCGCAACCTGTTGCTGACCGACAAGGGCCGTGAGCTCAAGGCCGAGGCGGCGCAGGTGTTCAGCAACATGGCCTGCAAGATCGACCTGGGCGAGGGTGAGGTGGAGCAGGTGCTGGATGTTTGCCACCGGATCAGGGCGCGTTTGCGCTGAGCCCGCCGCGCGGGGCAAGTCCGCTTGCCCCGCGAAAGGGGATTGTGCAATCACTCCAGCATCATGATAATGAGAGTAATTACCATTAATGTGTGATCACCCTCGTGCCGAGCTCTGTCGACTCCAAGGCTATCGTCGCCCACCTCTACAGTGACCATCACCGCTGGCTGCGTGCCTGGCTGTACCGGCGGCTGAACTGCCCGGACGATGCCGCGGACCTGGCCCAGGACACCTTTGTGCGGGCCATGACCAGCAGCGCCTTGCCCGCCCTTGACCAGCCGCGGGCGTTTCTCGCCACTGTCGCCCGCCGCCTGCTGAGCAATCTGTTCCGCCGCCGGGCGCTGGAGCAGGCCTACCTCGACGAGCTGGCGAGCCTGCCCGAGCAGTGCATGCCTTCGGCTGAAGACGTGCTGCTGGTGCGTGAAGCCCTGGCTGAAATCGATCGCCTGCTTGACGGCCTGCCGACGCGGGTGCGCTATGGGTTCATCCTGCATCGTCTCGAAGGCCTGAGCCAGCCGGCCATCGCCGAGCACCTGGGGGTGTCGCTGGCGACGGTCGAGCGTGACCTGCGCCGGGCCTTCCTGCATTGCCTGAGCGCCAGGCCAGAATGAGCAGCACACCACTGGACCGCGCTACCCACGAAGCGGTGGACTGGCTGCTCAAGCTGGAGAATGCCCCGGCCGGCAGCCCGTTGCTGCTGGCCTTCAACACCTGGCTCAAGCAATCGCCCGGCCATCAGGCCGCCTGGCAGCGGGTCAACGCCTTGCTCGACGAACCCCTGGCCGACCTGCAGCAGGCCGAGCAGCGTAGCCCCGGCCAGTTGGCCATGGCCAGCCGCAGCCTGCGCGCCTTGCCGTCGCCGTCGCGGCGCAAGGCCCTGGGCGGCGGCCTGGCGATGCTGTTGCTGGGTTTGGGCGCCGGCGCGCTCGGCAATCGCATGACGCCACTGGGCGACCTGCTCGCCGACCTGCGCACCGGCACCGGCGAGCGGCGCACCTTCACCCTGGCCGATGGTTCGCGGCTGCGCCTGAATGCGCGCAGCGCGGTGGATGTGCGCTTCAGCGCCGGGCAGCGGCTGGTTCTGCTGCGCGACGGCGAGCTGCAAGCCGAGGTTGCTGCAGAGCCGGGCCGGCCCTTTGTCGTCGCCACCCGCGAAGGCCAGGTGCAGGCCCTGGGCACGCGCTTCAGCGTGCGCCAGGAACAACAGCAGAGCCTGGTCTCGGTGCAGCAGCACAGCGTGCTGCTCAGAAGCGGCAGTGCGCCCGCCTTGCGTGTGGAGGAGGGCCAGGCCTTTCGTTTTGATGGCCACGCCAGCCAGCCGCTGGCCGCGTCGCTGCGTACCCGGGCGAGCTGGACCGAGGGCCGCGTGGATGTGCGCGACGAACCCCTGGGCGAGCTGATCGAAGCCTTGCGCCCGTACCGCGCCGGGCTGCTGCGCATCAGCCCGCAGGCCGCGCAGGTGCGGGTCTATGGCAGCTTTCCGCTGGATGACAGCGAACGCACCTTGCGCTCCCTGGCCGAGACCTTGCCGATCCGGGTCGACAGCTTTGGCGGCTGGTTGACCCGCATCGATGTGATCTAAATAAAAATAATTGCGATTCCCTTGAGGGGGTTTGTTGCGTGGCGTGTCCTCGTTATCGACAACAACTTTGAACGAGCCAACACCTCCATGCCCCGACTCCATGATCCGTCCCAGCCTGCTGGCCCTTGCCATCGCCCTGGGCAGCGGCGCGCCGTTGTACGCCGTGGCGCAAACCGACAGCAGCGTCAGCGCCAGCCAGCGCTTCGATATCCCGGCCGGCGACCTGGGCGAAGCCCTGAGCCGCATCGCCCGTCAGTCTGGGCGGGTGCTGTCGGTCAAGCCGGCGCTGCTGCAAGGCAAGCGCTCGGCGGCGGTCAGCGGCCAGTTCACGCCCGAGCAAGCGGCCAGCCAGGCCCTCAATGGCAGCGGCCTCACCCTCAGTATCACCGCCGGCGGCACCTGGAGCCTGGTGCCGGCCGAGCACAGCGGGGCGCTGGAGCTGGGCCTGACCCAGATCGTCTCCAACGCCAGCGAAGACGCCTGGGGCCCGGTGCAGGGCTATGTGGCCAAACGCACCGGTACCGCGACCAAAACCGACACCTCGGTGCTGGAAGTGCCGCAGACCATCAACGTCATCACCCAGGATGAAATCACGGCGCTGGGTTCGCAGACCGTTACCCAGGCCCTGCGCTACACCCCGGGCATTACCGGTGGCGGCTTCTCCGACCGGGTGGGGATTTTCGACGAACCGACCTCCCGCGGCTTCAGCCCGACGCCGCTGTACCTGGACGGCCTGCACCTGCCGTATGGCGGTGGCAGTACCGGTGGCGCCCTGCAGATCGACCCCTACGCGCTGGAGCGCATCGAGGTGATGAAGGGCCCGGCCTCGGTGCTCTACGGCCAGAACCAGCCAGGCGGGCTGGTCAACATGGTCTCCAAGCGCCCGACCGCGACGCCGCTGCATGAGGTCAAGATCGGTGGCGGTAGCCAGGACCGCCGCTATGGCGCCTTCGACTTCGCCGGCCCGGTGGATGACCAGGGCGAGTACCAGTACCGGGTCACCGGCATGGGCCTGGATAAGAACGGCGAAATCGACTACGTCGAACAGCAGCGCTACATGATCGCCCCGAGCCTGACCTGGAGCCCCAACGAGCAGACCCGCCTGACCGTCTACGGCCATTACCAGCGCGACAACGGCGTACCCGAAGCCCAGGGCTTGCCGGCGGTGGGCACGGTGTTCGCCAGCGCCAACGGGCGGATCAAGCGCAGCCGCTTCATCGGTGAACCGGGGGTCAACGCCTATGATCGCGAGCAGTACACCTTCGGCTACGAAGTCAGCCATGAGCTGGACGATGTCTGGACCCTCAAGCAGAACACCCGCTACGCCTACGTCGATGACAAGTTTCGGGCGCCATTGCACGGCTACGCTTTCGTGCCCAACCCGGCCACCGGCGCCGACGACCAGAGCGCCATGACCCGCTTTGGCGTCGACTGGGCCCAGCGCAACAAGGTGTTCGGCATCGATAACATGGCCCAGGCCAAGTTCAATACCTTCGACCTCGCCCACACCCTGTTGATCGGTGTCGATTACTACCACTCCAACTCCCGATTCCTCGGCCTGTACGACCGCAATCCACCGATCATCGACCTCTACAACCCGGTGTATGGCAAGCCGATGAACTTCGGCCAGCCGTTCAAATGGGACCGCACCATCAACCAGACCGGCCTGTACGTGCAGGATCAGCTCAAATGGGATAACTGGTTCCTGACCCTCGGTGGTCGCTATGACTGGGCCGAGGCCGATAACAAGGAGCCGCTCGCTGGCACCCATACCACTGTCAAGGACGAGAAATTCACCGGCCGCGCCGGCCTGGGCTACGCCTTCGACAATGGCGTCACGCCTTACCTCAGCTACTCCGAATCATTCCTGCCGCTGGCCGGCGCCGACTACGCCGGCAAAGCGTTCGAGCCGTCCACCGGCAAGCAGGTCGAGGCCGGTATCAAGTACCAGCCGCCTGGCCAGGACAGCTTCATCCAGCTCTCGGTGTACGAGATCAAGCAGCAGAACATCCTCACCGCCGATGTCGGCAACCCCGGCTTCAACAGCCAGGTCGGCGAGCTGCGTTCACGCGGTGTCGAACTCGAAGGCAAGGCCAGCCTCAGCGACAACCTCGGCCTGATCGCCTCGGTGTCGCGCAACGACGTGGTCTACACCAAGGACAACGACGGCCGCGAAGGCCGTCATCCGTCCGGTACGCCGCCGATGACCGCAGCACTGTGGCTGGATTACCACTTCACCGGCGACACGAAGGTCGCAGGCCTCGGCATGGGCCTGGGCGCGCGTTATGTACGCGGTAGCGACGGCACCGATTTTGCCGACGGGCATTTCAGCATCCCGTCCTACACCGTGTACGACGCCATGCTCTCCTACGACCTGCAGCAATCGCCGCTGCGCCTGAAGGGCGTGAAGGTGCAGATGAACCTGCAGAACCTCGAAGACAAGTCCTACGTCAGCCGCTGCACCAGTGACGTGGACTGCTACTACGGCGAAGGGCGGACCATCACCACCGACCTGACCTACAACTGGTAAGCCTTCAGGTATCGCGCAACAAGTCATGGGCATCCAGCAGCCGGTAGGCAATCTCCGGCTGCTTCTCCAGCGCCCGCCTGATCGCCGCCGGAATGTTCTGCCGGGTCTTGCGGCACAAGCCCGGCAGGTCTTCGATCTGGATGCTGATACCGCGCATGGTCCGCACCTCGTTGAAGCTCGGGGTGATCTGCAGCCGAATCCCCAGCTGCTCATACAAGCGCCGCTGCATGTGCTCCAGGTCGTCCAGGCTCTGCAGGTTTTCCAGGCGTTCGAGCAGGCGCCTTTCTTCCTGGCGCGTCAGCAGCAGGATGCGTGGGTCCTGCAGCGTCTCGCGGCCGCAGTCGCAAGCGCCGGGCGGGCAGGGGGTGCGGGTGGGCAGGGTGGCGTTCATGCCTTGCAGCATAGCGAGGCTCGAGGACTTTTGCCCATGCCTGGCAGATAGCTATTGAGCACTGGTGCGGGCGGCGCTCAGTGATACCCTTACACTTCGCCGAACTTCACCAGGAGCGAGTCGCCCATGCTGGCGCAACAACTGCAACTGCAAAGCGTATTGACCGGGCGCGCCGTGCCTTTCACCCGTCCGGGCTCATCCAGTGCCATCGCCAAGATGCCGCGTGACGGCGAGGTCGCGGTCACCGAACTGGGCCTGGTTGGCGATGAGCAGGGCGACTTGCGCGTGCATGGCGGGGTCGAAAAGGCCATCCACCATTACCCCCGCGAACACTATGCCGCCTGGGCTGCAGAGCTGGGCGAGCATCCGCTGCTGCAGGCTCCGGGCGCCTTCGGCGAAAACTTAAGCACCTGCGGCTGGACCGAGCAGACCGTATGCCTGGGCGATCGCTTTCGCGCTGGCAGCGCGCTGCTGGAGATTTCCCAGGGGCGCATGCCGTGCTGGAAACTCAATGACCGCTTCGGGGTAAAAGACATGTCGTTGCGGGTCCAGCAAAGCGGCCGTACCGGCTGGTACTACCGGGTGCTGGAAGAAGGCATATTGGCTGCCGGCATGAACATCGAGCTGATCGAACGGCCGCATCCGCAGTGGTCGGTAGCGCGCTTGTCGTCGGTGCTGTTCGACAGGCAGGTCGACCTCGAGGTGATTCGCCAGTGCCTGGAACTGCCGCTGGCGGCTTCCTGGCGCCGGACCCTGTCACGACGTTTGGAAAAGGCCGAAGTCGAGGACTGGGCGCCGCGTTTGCAGGGGCCTGGCGTCGAAGTGCAGGGGTGAGAAACATTGCAAACCGGGGACACGGTTTACAGGTCTTGCCTTAGCCGAAGAAACAGGATCAATCCTTCCTCAATGTCAGAGTAATCTCAACTCTGACGGTCGCAATTGCGACTAGGATCGATAGCCCTTGCCATCGACCCAGGTTGGTCCTTCCATGTCGCCTTCAGAGACCGTGACCCGCAAACCTGACCAAACAACAGGCAGGAGCAATACGCTGGCAATCATCGCTGGGATGGGCGCCAATATTTGGTTAGGGGGCTCGGCGCTGTACTGGAAGGCGCTGCGGGAGGTTTCACCCTCGGTGCTCGTTGCTTACCGGGTGTTGCTCTCGCTGGCTGTGTTGATGCTGGCGCTGGTGCTGCAGGGTAAGCTGGGTGCGCTCTACCGGAATTTAACGCTGAACAGCGTAGTCGTTCACGGGGTGGCTGCATTGCTCCTGGCGACGAACTGGGGCTTATTTATTTACGCCTCTATTCAGGGTTTTGTCCTGGAGTCTGGTCTGGGGTATTTGATTGCTCCTTGCATCACGGTCGCAGCCAGCGTGCTGATGCTGAGTGAGCGTTTGAGCAGCCTGCACACAGTCGCTTTCGTTCTGATTGGCATCGCACTGGCCTATTTGGCGGTGTACGCACAGGGGCTGAATCATGGCATCTATCTGGCGATAGCGCTTACGTGGGGCGGGTATGTGTGTTTGAAGAAGGTATCGACGATTGATGCCTTATGCGCAACTACACTGGAAACTTTGCTGTTATCGCTGGTTTGCCTGGTAGCACTGCTTTTTACTTCATGGGAGATGGCGTTGCCCGTGACGATGCCCACGTCGATGTCGATTGTCCTGCTGTTTGCCGGGCTGGTATCGGTGGTGCCGTTACTGCTGATCGCGTTTTCGGCCAGACGCTTGGCGTTGACGACAATGAGTACATTCCAGTTTCTTTTACCGACTACTCAGTTCGTACTGGCTGTAGTTGTATATAAACAGTCGATCAACATGACCGTTGCGACAGTCATATCGTTTGTCTGGTTATTGTTAGCGCTGCTCGTGGCCTTGCCGGCAATGAAAAACATGCTTCGCCAGTAAACCAAACCGGCTCCAACGAATCTCGAAGGAACCAGTTCAATCAACAATCAGGCAGCCGTACCCAGCTTCTTCACCACCTGACCCTTGGCAGCCTGCTTGCGGCAGGCTTCGCCGAAGGCCTGGAACATCTTCACCGAGTCGGGGTTTTTCGCCGCTTGCCATTCCGGGTGCCATTGCACCGCGAAGAGGAACGGCGACAGGCTCGGGGCGTGGATGGCTTCGACCAGGCCGTCTTCGGCACGGGCCAGGGGCTCGATGCCTTCGCCGAGGTTTTTCAGGCCCTGGCCGTGCAGCGAGTTGACGCGGATTTCATCGCTCTGCAGCAACTTTTGCAGCCAGCTGCCTTGCTCCAGTTTGACGCTGTGAACCGCGCTGTACTGGACATCGACCGGATCGTCCGGGTTTTCCCGGTGGTCGTTGAAGCCTGGCTCGGTGTAGACCTTCTGGTAGATGTCACCACCCAGCGCCACGTTGATTTCCTGCATGCCACGGCAGATGCCGAAGATCGGCAGGCCACGGGCGATAGCCAGTTGCACCAGCGGCAGGTCGAACAGGTCGCGGTCGCGGTCCTGGGCCTTGCCCGGGGTTTCGTTCTCCTGGCCGTACAGGGCCGGGTCGATGTTGCTGCCGGCGCCGGTCAGGTAAACACCGTCGGCCATGTCCAGGTAGGCTTCGAGGTCGTCAGTACCGCAGCAGGTCGGCACCAGCACAGGTACGCAGCCGGCGTGTTCTACCAGCGGGACGATGTATTTGTGGGTCATTACCTGATAGTCGTGGCCTTTGCGCTCCTGGGAGCCCATGGTCATCAGCACGACGGGTTTGCGAAGGGTTTGATTCTTATTGCCAATGTTGCTGTTGGGCATATGTCACCTTGGGACAGGCGCAGCCTGTCATTATTGTGCAGGCGCGCAGCTGGAACCTTTGCGCTGCCTGAGGTTTCGAGCACTGCCGGTACGCCAAGCAAGGGGCTGTATCCGGTCGAAACCTGTCATATAGCTTGCCAGAGCCGTTTAATATGTCAAACGACTTCAGATTGCACGGGCGAAGCTTGAGATTGCCTGGATGCAATTATCAGCCTGCAGCCCCCGATAACCGGTAAGGCGCCTGCTGCGGCCAGTTCATTATATTTAACAAGCGTCCGGTGTATGGCCGAACCAGCGCCTGCGCGGCTTTGCTGCATCGCGCGGTTTCTCTTAAGCTGGCTGTCACCGATGACTACCAGCCTGAACCATGCCCACTCCAAGACCGTCCCTGACCCTGACCCTGTTGCAAGCCCGCGAAGCCGCCATGGCCTTCTTCCGCCCCTCGCTCAACGCCCATGGCCTGACCGAACAACAGTGGCGGGTGATCCGCATCCTGCGCCAGCAAGGCGAACTGGAAAGCCACCAACTGGCCGAGCAGGCCTGCATCCTCAAGCCGAGCATGACCGGCGTGCTGGCGCGCCTGGAGCGTGACGGCCTGGTGCGGCGCAAGAAGTCGACCCAGGACCAGCGCCGGGTGTTCGTCGGCCTGACCGAACAGGGCCAGCAATGCTTCGTCGACATGAGCGAAGACATGGAACACAACTACCAGCGCATCCTTGAGCAATTCGGCGAAGACAAACTGCACGAGCTGCTGGGCCTGCTCAACTGCCTGAAGAACATCAAGCCCTGAGCGCCGTTTTGGCGCACTGGCCGCTGGCTACCTATACTGTGCCTATCCGCAACAGTGTGCCGTCGTTGACCGGAGCGCGGCGTCTCTGTTCCCGTGGTCGTGACTTTCTGAAGTAGCAGGACGCGAGTCGTCAATTGATAACGCTACAAAGGGGTTGGATCATGGATATTGTCAGTCTGATTATTCAGATTGTTGCCGGTGTGGTGGGCGGCAACGCAGCCGGTATGAGTAAACAAAGCATGGGCCCGCTACTCAACTCGATCTTCGGTGGAGTGGGTGGGGTGATTGTCGGGCAGATACTCGCAGCCTTTACCGGTGAACCCGGTGCGGCGGTGGCAGCGGGCGGTTCGCTGGACCTGCCGGCACTGATCAGCAGTATTGTCGGCGGCGGTGCAGGGGGCGCGGTGCTCACCTTCATCGCCGGCCTGATCAAATCAAAAATGCACCCGCAGTAAGCCTTGCCAGGCCTGCCCCTGATTGCAGGGGCGGGCCTGTTCAGAAGTACTTCAGCCAACCGATATCGCGGCGCCGGGCCTTGAGGACGGCGAACCAGCGCACCGGCGGATAGAGCACAACGCTCAAGACCATCGCCGTCAGCCATACCGACCAGACCCCGTCGAAACCAAAGTAGCTGCCCTGGTTCAGGCCAAAGCAGGCGACGCCGATCAGGTACAGCACTTTCAGTGCGTACAGGTGCAGCAGGTAGAAGAACATCGGCGCGGCACCGAATACGCTCAGCACCCGGATCGCGTGGCTGCCTTGCAGGTGCTCGAACCTGCGCAGCAGCAACAGGCCGACGCCCAGGGTCAGGGCCAGGAACAGCAGCGATGGCGGGTATTTGGTGATGTTGAAAAAGCTCATCAGCGTGCGCAACGTGGTTTCGCCAACCTGCCACCGGGCTTCGCCGTAACCGTTGAGCAATCGCAGCAGCAGGAAGCCGGCGAGGGCACCGAGGCCGGTCAGCAGCAACTTGCGCTGACGTGCCTGCGCATCCGCACCTTGGGCAAACCAGGGGCCCATGGCATAGCCCAGGGCAATCACCCCGATCCATGGCAGCAACGGGTACGAGGTACGCAGGCGCAAGTTGTCGGCTACCTCGATCCAGCCACGGTCATGCAGGATCGCCCAAGGGACATGCAGCGCCGAGCCCGCAGCGAAGTGCAGCGGGTCGAGCAGGTTGTGCCCGGCGACGATCAGCACGCCGACTACCACCAGCAGCGGGCGCGGCAGCCACACCAGGCCGGCCAGGGCGATCATGCTCAAGCCAATGGCCCAGATCACCTGCAGGTAGATCACCTTGGGCGGCAGTTCCAGGGTCCAGGCCAGGCTGACCAGGGTGAACTCCAGCAGCACCAGGACCAGGCCACGCTTGAACAGGAAGGCCGAAACCGCAGCCTTGCCCTGGTGCTTTTCGCCATACAGGTAAGCCGACAAACCGGTCAGCAGGACAAACACCGGCGCGCACAGGTGGGCGAGGGTACGGCTGAGGAACAGCCAGGGGTCGGTGCTGGCGACATCCATCGGGTCGCTGACCTGGCGGTGCAGAAAGAAGGTTTCGCGTACATGGTCAAGGAGCATGAAGACAATGACCAGGCCGCGCAGGGCGTCGATGCAAAGCAGGCGGTGGGTGGCGGGTGGCATGGGTGAGGTGGCGGTCGCTGAGTGATTGGGTGATGCGTTATAACATAACTAGTATTTCTCGCAAGCAAACCAGGGCTGCTACGCAGCCCATCGCCGGCAAGGCCGGCTCCCACAGGTCCTCAGTGTTGCAGAGATCTCTGTGGGAGCTGGCTTTGCCAGCGATGCAAGGCGAAGCCTTGCCCAAAGGCCTCAGTGCAGTATCTGCGCCAGAAAGCCCTTGGCCCGCGCACTCTGCGGGTTATTGAAGAACGTCTCGGGCGCTGCGTCTTCAATGATCTGCCCGCCATCGAGAAACAGCACCCGCTCGGCCACCTGGCGGGCGAAGCCCATTTCATGGGTAACGCAGAGCATGGTCATGCCGGTATCGGCCAGTTTCACCAGCACATCCAGCACTTCGGCGACCATCTCCGGGTCCAGCGCCGAGGTCGGTTCGTCGAACAGCATGATCTTCGGCTTCATGCACAGCGCCCGGGCGATCGCCACCCGTTGTTGCTGGCCGCCAGACAACTGGCTGGGGTATTTGCCGGCCTGGCTTTCGATCCCGACCTTGTTCAGGTAAAAGCGCGCGCGGTCTTCGGCCTCCTTGCGCGACAGGCCGCGCACGCTCATCGGCGCCAGGGTGCAGTTGTCGAGCACGCTCATGTGCGGGAACAGGTTGAAATGCTGGAACACCATGCCGATTTCGCTGCGCACCTCGGCGGCCTGGCGGGTGGTCAGGGCAAGATCGGTGTCGTTGACGCGGATGTTGCCCTGTTCGGCGATTTCCAGGCGGTTGATGCAGCGGATCAACGTCGATTTGCCCGAACCGGAAGGGCCGCACAAGACGATACGCTCGCCCTCACGCACCTGCAGGTTGATGTCGCGCAGCACATGGAAGGCGCCGTAGTGCTTGTTCAGGCCCTCGATGGTCACCACGACCTTGCGCGGGTCGGCGGCAAGGGCAGGGGTTGGGGTAGCAAGGCTCAGTGAAGCGGTCATGTTGTTATTCTCCCGCGATCAGTTGAAGCGGTCCGCGCGGTACGGCGCAGGGTCGGTAAAGGGTGTTTCGCCGGTGATCATTTGCGCCAGCAGGCGGCCGGTCACCGGGCCCAGGGTCAGGCCGTGGTGGGCATGGCCGAAGTTGAACCACAGGCCCTTGTGGCGCGCGGCCGGGCCGATCACCGGGCGCATGTCCGGCAGACACGGGCGGCGGCCCAGCCAGGGTTCGGCATCGATCCGCTCGCCCAGCGGGAAGACCTTGCGCGCCAACGCTTCGCAGCGCTGCAACTGGATCTGGTTGGCGGCATCGCTGCTGGCGGCGAACTCGATGCCGGTGGTCAGGCGGATGCCCATGGCCATCGGCGCCAGCACGTAACCGCCCTGGGCATCGCAGATCGAATGCTTGAGCTCGGCGCCGTCACGGGCACGATAGTGCATGTGGTAGCCGCGCTTGATTTCCAGCGGAATGCGATAACCCAGCGGCTTGAACAGCTCGGCCGACTGCGGACCGAGGGCGATCACCACTTCCGGCGCGCTGATCGGCCCCTGGCGGCTGTCGACCTGCCAGTCGCTGCCGATCTGGCGCAGGGTGCGGGCATCGCCGTGGATGAACTGGCCGCCACGCTGGACGAACAGCGCCGCATAGCCGCGGGTCAGGCCGCCGGGGTTGCTGACGGTCTTGGGGTCGAGCCAGTGAATACCGCCGACCACCTTGTCGCTGAGGTCCACTTCGCGCGCGTGCAGTTGCTGGCGGTCGAGAATTTCGTACTTCAAGCCATAGGCTTTCAGGGCATGGGCGTCGGCCACGGCTTTGCGGTAGGCCTCTTCATTGCGGTACACCTCGATCCAGCCGCTGGCCTTGACCAGATCGCCGAGGCCTGCGGCATCGATCAGCGCGTCGTGTTCCTCGACACAGCGCTGCACCAGCGGCAGCATGGCCTGGGTGGCCACGGCAAGGCCGGCGGGCGAGGAGTTCTGCCAGTACTTGAACAGCCATGGGGCGATCCTGGGCAGGTGGGTGAAGCTGTAGCGCACGTCGGGTTGGCGGTTCAGGCCGTAACGCAACAGGCTCGACAGCTCGTGGGGGAAGGCATAGGGGATGACGCTGGATCGCTCGATCAGCCCGGCGTTGCCATGGCTGGTGCCGCTGCCCGGCTCTTCACGGTCGATCAGGATCACCTTGCGCCCGCGTGCCTGCAGGTGCAGGGCCGTGGACACGCCGACGATGCCGGCGCCCAGAACGATGGTTTGACAATGCATTGGAGCGGTCCTCACAAACAGGCGATCAGCGCAGGTGGCGGCCCAGGCGGGCTTCGATGTGTTTCAGGCTGCGCCGCACGATCTCGACGATCAGCAGGTAGAGCACGGCAGCCCACAGGTAGATCTGGAAGTCGAAGCTGCGCGAGAACGCAAGCTTGGTCACGCCCATCAGGTCGTAGATGGTCACCAGCGAGGCAATCGCGCTGGCCTTGATCATCAGGATCAGTTCGTTGCCCAGCGGGCCGATGGCAACGATCATCGACTGCGGCAGGATCACTTTGAAGAAGGTGGTCGAGCGCTTCAGGCTCAGGGCCTTGGCGGCTTCGTACTGGCCGGGGGCGACTGCCAGCAGGCTGCCCCGGAAAATCTCCGCCTGGTAGGCGGCGGTGTTGAGGGTGAAGGCCAGCACCGTGCAGTACCAGGCATCGCGGAAGAACCACCACAGGCCAACCTCTTGCCAGAAGCCCTTGAGCGACCCCAGGCCGTAGTACAGCAAGAACAGCTGGGCCAGCAGCGGCGAGCCACGGAAGAAGTAGATGTAGCCGGCGCTCAGGCGTTGCAGCACCAGCTTGTCCGACAGCCGGGCCAGGGCCAGGAGCATGCCGAGCAGGGCGCCGAGGGTAAACGACAGTGCCACCAGCTTGCCGGTGACCAGCAGGCCGTCGATAAAACGCGGGCCGTAGCGTTCCAGCAGGTCGGGGTCGAGTACCAGCGCCAGCAGTTGTTCGAAGCTCATGTCCGTGCCCCCCGCAAATGGCGGCTGAAATACTGTTCGATGAAGCTGAACACCCGTCCCGACAGCGCCGAGAACAACAGGTAGCCAAGGCAGGCGACGCCGTAGAAGAACATCGGCTCCTTGGTCACGCTGACCGCAAGGTTAGTCTGGCGCATCAGGTCGACCAGGGAGATGGTCGATACCAGCGAGGTGTCCTTGAGCAGCGACAACCAGTTGTTCGACAGGCCCGGCAGGGCGATGCGTACCAGTTGCGGGAAGACCACCTTGCGAAAGGTCGTGGCCTTGCTCAGGCCCAGCGCCGCCGAGGCTTCGTACTGGCCCTTGGCGACGGTCTTGAACGCAGCCAGCCAGATCTCGCTGGAGAACGCGGCGAACACCAGGCTGAAGGCGATCATCGCCGCCAGGAAGGTGTTGATCAGCACTTCGCCTTCATAGCCCATGGCCAGGAGGATTTTCTGCGCGGCAATCTGGCAGCCGTAGTAGATGATCAGCAGCGTGAGCAGTTCCGGCAGGCCACGAAACACAGTAGAGAACACCGTCGCCGCAGCACGCGGGAAGCGCCTGGAGGAGCGGGCGGCGAGGGCCACTCCCAGGCCCAGCGGCAGGCCGATGGGCAGGCAGGCCAGGGCCAGGGAAATGGTCACCAGGGCGCCGGCCAGCAAAGCCTGGCCCCAGCCGCCGCTGGCGAAGGAAAGCAGTGACAGTTGTTCGAGCATGGGCGAACCCTCTCGGTTCAAGAGTGATAGTGCTTTGGAGGGCTTCTTCGCGGGTCCATCCCGCTCCCACAGGGTATTTGTGGGAGCGGGATGGACCCGCGATCAGTCACCGATAGATATCGAAGTCGAAGTAGCGACTGGCGATCTTCTGGTAGGTGCCGTTGGCGACGATTTCGTCCAGGGCCTTGTTCAGGCGTTCGCGCAGGGCTTCATCTTCCTTGCGTACGGCAATCGAGGCGTCGGCCTTGGTGCCGTTGACGTCGCCAAGGATCTTGCAGCAGTCCTTGCCGGCCTTGCCCAGCCATTCGGTCAGCGGGAACTTGTCGGCAATCACCCCGTCCAGGCGCCCGGCGGCGAGGTCGGCGTTGGCTTCATCAAGGGTCGGGTAGAGTTTGACGTCGGCACCGGCCTTGCCATAGACGTCTTCGGCGTAGATGGCCTGGGTCGAGGAGGATTGCGCGCCGACCGTGTAGCCTTTGAAGGTGGTCTGTGCGTCGGTGATGTCGCTGTCCTTGGCCACGGCCACCGACAACGGGGTCTTGTAGTAGTGGTTGGTGAAGGCGATCTTCTTGCGCCGCTCTTCGGTATCGATCATCGACGCCACCACGGCGTCGTACTTCTTGGCCATCAGGGCCGGGATGATGCCTTCCCAGTCCTGGGCCACCAGGGTGCATTCGACCTTCATCTGTTCGCACAGGGCGTGGCTGATGTCGACGTCGAAGCCATGCAGTTTGTTATCCGAATCAACGTAGTTGAACGGTGGGTAAGCGCCTTCGGTAGCGATCTTCAGGGTTTCGGCCTGAGCCAGGGTCGAGCCGGCGAGCAGCAGGGCGCAAGCCCCTGCGAAGCGGATAACAGGTTTCATGACACACCTCGATCTGTTGTTGTTTGCACTCTTGCTATTGTTTGCTCGTTGACGTGTAGCCAACGAATTCGTTGTGTAGAGCTGCAGTTGCTTCCAAGCGTTTTTCAACATCCGGTCCTAGCTTCTTGCAGACCTCGTTGACCATCAGGTGTACCCACGACAGCATCGTCGCGGTGGACTCCCAGAACAGATTGAATTCGGTGGGGATGCGAAACACCTCACTGGCGTTGGCATCGGCCCAGTCACAAAAAGTGTCGGTCACCAGGGTGACGGCAATGCCCGCGGCATGCGCCTTGCGGCACAGGTTCAGGGCATGGCGGGAATAGCGGCGGGCCTCGAACACCACCAGGGCGCAGTCGGCCGGGTCACTGAGCAGCACTTCGCCAAAATGCCCGGCACTGCCATCGACCACCTGCACGCCGTCGCGCAGGTATTGCAGCAAGTGCGCCATGCACTGGGCGATGCCGCGCTCGGTCTGAAAACCGGCGATAAACACCTTGCGCCGCTGCGCCAGGCGCTGGCTGACGGTATTCCAGGCCGGGGTGCGGCTGTATTCGTAAACCCGCACCAGGGCGCCAACCTCCTGCTCCAGGCTGCGTGCCAGGCCGGCGGCATCCTGGCCATGGCGTTGGCGAAATTCTTGCAGGCGATCACCGACCAGCCACGGGCCTTCGCCGAGGTCGTCTTTAAGATCGTGTTTGAGGGCCTTGAGGTGCTCGTAACCCAGCGAGCGGCAGAAGCGCCCGACACTCGACTCGCTGACGCCGATTTTCGCCGCCAGGCTTGCGGAGGTTTCGAACGGCAGGTCGGTGAGGTGGGCGAGCATGTAGCTGGCGATCTTGCGCCCCGACGCCGCTGCGTTGTGCAGGCTGTGTTCCAGGCGCTGTTTGATCGGTTGGCTCACAGGGCGATACTCGAAGGCGGTGGCACGTGGAAACAGAAAATGAATGTTTTCTGTCATCAAGTCAACATTTGACAGTTTGCTGTCACTGGAGGAAAGTCTGGCCATTGCCCATCGCTGTCGCCCATTCCAAATCCAATAAGGGAGCTTCAGATGTCCGCACGTCCCGACACTGCTGTCGCGCAGATCGCCTTTGCCGACCTGCAGGCCTTGTTGCAGCGTATTTTCGTCCGCCATGGTTGCAGCGCAGCGGTCGCCCAGGCCCTGGCCTTCAACTGCGCCAGCGCCCAGCGCGATGGCGCTCACAGCCACGGTGTGTTCCGTATTCCCGGTTATGTCTCGACCCTGGAAAGTGGTTGGGTCGATGGCCAGGCCGTACCCGCTGTCGAAGACCTCGCCAGCGGTTATGTGCGCGTCGATGCCAAGGGCGGCTTTGCCCAGCCGGCGCTGGCCGCGGCTCGCGAGCTATTGGTGGCCAAGGCCCGCAGCGCCGGCATCGCCGTGCTGGCGATCCATAATTCGCACCATTTCGCCGCCCTCTGGCCGGATGTCGAACCTTTTGCCGATGAAGGCCTGGTGGCCCTGAGCGTGGTCAACAGCATGACCTGCGTGGTGCCCCATGGCGCCCGGCAACCGCTGTTTGGCACCAACCCGATTGCCTTTGCCGCGCCGTGCGCCGGCAGCGACCCGATCGTCTTCGACATGGCCACCAGCGCCATGGCCCATGGCGACGTGCAGATCGCCGCGCGCAAGGGCGAACGGCTGCCCGAAGGCATGGGCGTAGACAATAAAGGCGAACCGACCTGCGACCCGCAGGCGATTCTCGATGGCGGCGCGCTGCTGCCGTTTGGCGGGCACAAGGGCTCGGCGCTGTCGATGATGGTCGAACTGCTGGCGGCGGCGCTGACCGGCGGCAACTTCTCGTTCGAGTTCGACTGGTCGCAACACCCAGGCGCGAAAACGCCCTGGACCGGGCAGTTGATCATCGTCATCGACCCGGCCCGCTCAGTAGGTAACCGTTTTGCTGAACGCAGCCGCGAGCTGGTGCGGCAGATGCAGGCGGTGGGCCTGCAGCGCATGCCGGGTGAGCGGCGTTTTCGCGAGCGCGAGCAGTCGGCGAAGGAGGGCGTGACCCTGACAGTGGCGGAGCTTGAGCAGCTACAGGGCCTGGCGGGGTAGGGCAGCCAGCCGATTACCGTGCATACATGCATAAATCAGTTGCACCAAGGGTAATGTTCCTCGGCCGCCAGTACAGGTATCCTCGACACAGCTTTTAGTCCGAACTGTCCTGACCCAAGGAGCTGTGCGCTGTGTTCAAACATGTCGATGCCTATGCCGGCGATCCGATTCTCTCCCTGATGGAGACCTTCAAGGCCGATCCGCGCGGCGCCAAGGTCAACCTGAGCATCGGCCTGTATTATGATGCCGCAGGCGTGGTGCCACAGCTGGCCGCGGTGCGCGAAGCCGAGCAGCGCTTTGCCGCCCAGCCTCACGAAGCCTCGATGTACCTGCCGATGGAAGGCCTGAACAGCTACCGCCAGGCGATCCAGGCGCTGTTGTTCGGTGCCGGCCACCCGGCGGTCGAGGCCGGTCGTGTGGCCACCGTACAGACCGTCGGCGGCTCCGGCGCGCTGAAAGTCGGTGCCGACTTCCTCAAGCGCTACTTCCCCGAGTCGCAGGTGTGGGTCAGTGATCCGACCTGGGACAACCACCGGGCGATCTTTGAAGGCGCAGGTTTCAAGGTCAACACCTACCCGTACTTCGACCCGGCCAGCCGCGGCGTCGACTTCGACGGCATGCTTGGCAGCCTCAACGGCCTGCCGGCCAACAGCATCGTCCTGCTCCACCCGTGCTGCCACAACCCCACCGGCGTCGACCTGAGCCAGGCGCAGTGGCAGCAAGTGATCGAAGTGCTCAAGGCGCGCAACCTGATCCCGTTCCTCGACATCGCCTACCAGGGCTTTGGCGAAGGCCTGGACGCAGACGCCTACGCCATCCGTGAAGTGGCCCGCGCCGGTGTGCCGTGCCTGGTGAGCAACTCGTTCTCGAAAATCTTCTCGCTGTATGGCGAGCGGGTTGGCGGCCTGTCGGTGGTCTGTGACGACAGCGATACTGCACAAAGCGTGCTCGGCCAGCTCAAGGCCACCGTGCGCCGCAACTACTCCAGCCCGCCAAGCTTTGGTGCCCAGCTGGTGGCCGCGGTGCTCGGTGATGCTGAGCTCAATGCCCAGTGGGAGGCGGAAGTGGAGAAGATGCGCCTGCGTATCCTCGACATGCGCCAGGCCCTGGTCGATACCCTGGCCGAGCTGCTGCCGGGCCAGGACTTCCAGTTCTTCCTGCGCCAGCGCGGCATGTTCAGCTACACCGGCTTTAGCGTCGAGCAGGTGCGTCGCCTGCGTGACGAGTTCGGTGTGTACCTGATCGACAGCGGCCGGGTGTGCATGGCCGGCCTGCGTCCGGACAACCTGCAGCAGGTGGCCAAGGCGTTCGCTGCAGTTCAAAGGTAACTGGCACTTCCAGCTTCAAGCTGCGAGTGGGTACAACCTTTCTTGCAGCTTGAAGCTGATAGCTTGCAGCTTCGGTGCAACCACTCCTCGGCCAGGGCTTTGCAAGTGCAACCAATCGGCGCACAATCGCGCCCCTCTTTGTATGGTCAAGAGGGGCGAAGCGTCTGTTTAGCCACTCCTGGCCCTGTTGCAGTCTTGCGAGTGGAGTTGCACCCGGATGAATGAGCAGGCCCCAAGCGTTGAACAACGCTTCGAATCGACCCCCGCCGCCCTCGGCAGCTGGGCCCGTCAGGACACCACCTGGATGCTGGGCCTGTTTGGCACAGCGATCGGCGCCGGGACCCTGTTCCTGCCGATCAACGCCGGCCTCGGCGGCTTCTGGCCGCTGCTGATCCTGGCGCTGCTGGCGTTCCCGATGACCTTCTACGCCCACCGCGGCCTGACCCGCTTCGTGCTCTCCGGGCGCGACGGCGCCGACATCACCGACGTGGTCGAAGAGCATTTCGGCCTGAGTGCCGGTGCCCTGATCACCTTGCTGTACTTTTTCGCCATCTTCCCGATCCTGCTGATCTACAGCGTGGCCCTGACCAACACCGTCGGCAGCTTCATGGAGCACCAGCTGCACATCGAGCCGCCACCGCGCGCGCTGCTGTCGTTCGTGCTGATCCTCGGCCTGCTGGCCATCGTGCGCTGCGGCGAGCAGGCCACGGTCAAGGTCATGAGCTGGCTGGTCTATCCGTTCATCGTCGCCCTGGCGTTCCTCGCGGTGTTCCTGATTCCGCACTGGAGTGGCGGTATCCTCAGCACCGCCACTGAAATGCCTTCGGGCTCGGCGTTCCTGCATACCCTGTGGCTGGCGATTCCGGTGATGGTCTTCTCGTTCAACCATTCGCCGATCATCTCGGCCTTTGCCGTTGACCAGAAGCGCCGTTATGGCGCGCATGCCGATGAGCGCAGCGGGCAGATCCTGTGCCGCGCCCACCTGCTGATGGTGGCCATGGTGATGTTCTTCGTGTTCAGTTGTGTACTGACCCTGACCCCGGCGCAACTGGCCGAAGCCAAGGCGCAGAACCTGTCGATCCTGTCGTACCTGGCCAACCATTTCAGCAACCCGACCATCGCCTTCGCCGCGCCGCTGATTGCCTTCATCGCCATCGCCAAGTCGTTCCTGGGCCACTACATCGGTGCCAGCGAAGGCCTCAAAGGCCTGGTGCTGAAGACCGGCAAGCGCCCGGGCGCCAAGGCCCTGGACCGCATGACCGCAGCCTTCATGCTGATCATCTGCTGGATCGTCGCCACCCTCAACCCGAGCATCCTCGGCATGATCGAGACCCTCGGCGGCCCGGTGATCGCCGCGATCCTGTTCCTGATGCCGATGTACGCCATCCGCAAGGTGCCGGCGATGAGCAAGTACCGCGGGCAGATGTCCAACGTCTTCGTCGTCGCCGTGGGCCTGGTGGCCATCTCGGCGCTGGTGTACTCGCTGCTGAGCTGAAATGCCTGATTCGGGAGCCGGCAATCGGCTCCCGGACAACTAAAGATTGTCCACAAAAGTTGTCTGGCAATTCAACAATTTAACATTCGCCCATAGGTAGACGGGCACTTTCATGGTTAACTCTGGTCCTTTAATCACCCCCGCATAAGGACTTCGTTCATGGCTAAAGTGACTCTTAAAGGCAACCCGGTTCAGGTCAAAGGCGAACTGCCGAAAGTCGGCGCCCAGGCACCTGCGTTTTCTCTGGTTGGTGCAGGCCTTGCCGACGTGACCCTGGCTTCCCTGGCCGGCAAGCGCAAAGTGCTGAACATCTTTCCAAGCGTCGACACCCCGACCTGCGCCACTTCGGTTCGCAAGTTCAACGCCCAGGCCAACGAGCTGAACAACACCGTCGTCCTGTGCATCTCCGCCGACCTGCCGTTCGCTCAAGCGCGCTTCTGCGGTGCTGAAGGCCTGGAGAACGTGCAGAACCTGTCGCTGCTGCGCGGCCGTGAGTTCTTCGGCAACTACGGTGTTGAAATCGCCGACGGCCCGCTGGCCGGCCTGACTGCCCGCGCCGTGGTAGTGCTGGACGAGAACGACAAGGTGCTGCACAGCGAGCTGGTTGGCGAAATCGCCGAAGAGCCGAATTATGAGGCTGCCCTGGCTGTTCTGAAGTAACAGTGACAGCCGATCGCGGGGCAAGCCCGCTCCTACACCATCCCTGTAGGAGCGGGCTTGCCCCGCGAAGAATTGCGAAGAGATGTAACGGCCTGGCCCTCGTCCAGGCCGTTTTTATTTATAGTTCATTACGTTAGCTACGTAAGCTCAAGGTAAAGTGCCGGTAAAGGCGCTTTGCTTATCTGTCTGCAGTGCTTATCGTTCAGCCTCCTGAAAAGAATTCTTTCCCGCACAATGGTCGATCAACCGATGCTTTCTCGTTCCCGTTCCTCCCGTCGCTGGCTTGTCGGCCTGCTGATCCTGCTGCTGGTCGCCGGCCTGTGCTGGTGGCTGTGGCCGTCGCCGGCGGCGCACAAGGCAGGTGCCGCGCCGGGCGGCAAGGGCGGGCGGCCGGGTTTTGGCGCGTTCGGCGGGCCAGTACCGGTACGGGTCGAGCCGGCCACGGTTGGCGACTTCCCGGTATACCTCAAGGCCCTGGGCACGGTGACCGCGACCAACACGGTGAATGTGCGCAGCCGGGTCGGCGGCGAACTGGTCAAGGTCAACTTCCAGGAAGGCCAGAAGGTCAAGGCCGGCGACCTGCTGGCCGAGATCGACCCGCGCAGCTACCAGATCGCTCTGCAACAGGCCGAAGGCACTCTGGCGCAGAACCAGGCGCAACTGAAAAACGCCCAGATCGACCTGCAGCGTTATAAAGGCCTGTTCGCCGAAGACAGCATCGCCAAGCAGACCCTCGATACCCAGGAGGCACTGGTCGGCCAGTACCAGGGCACGATCAAGACCAACCAGGCGGCGGTAGGCGACGCCAAGCTCAACCTCGACTTCACCCGCATCCGCGCGCCGATCAGCGGCCGTCTGGGCCTGCGCCAGCTGGACGTCGGCAACCTGGTGGCGGCCAACGACACCACCGCGCTGGTGGTCATCACCCAGACCCAGCCAATCACCGTGGCCTTCACCTTGCCGGAAACAGAGCTGAACACGGTGCTGGCGCGCTACCGCAGCGGCGCGCAGTTGCCGGTCGAGGCCTGGGACCGCAGCGACAGCAAGCAACAGGCGGCCGGCGTGCTGCGCAGCCTCGACAACCAGATCGACACCACCACCGGCACCCTGAAGTTCAAGGCCTTCTTCGAAAACCAGGACGAAGCGCTGTTCCCCAATCAGTTCGTCAACGTGCGCCTGCTCGCCGATACCCTCAAGGGTGTGGTGATGGCGCCGTCGGCGGCGATCCAGTTCGGCACCGACGGCTCGTTCGTCTATGTCATGGAAGGCGACAACAAGGTACGCATCCGCAAGCTCACGCTGGGCGCCAGCGATGGTGATCTCACCGTGGTCAACGAAGGCCTGGCCAAGGGCGAGCGGGTGGTGCTCGAAGGCACCGACCGCTTGCGTGATGGCAGCGAGGTCGAAGTAGTCAACGACAGCGCCGAAGTGCCGGTCACCCCTGGCCAGCACCTGCAGGGCCAGGACAAGAAAGAAGCCTCCGCCGCTGACAGCGCACAGGGCAAGGCCGGCGCATGAACCTCTCGCGGCTGTTCATCCTGCGCCCGGTGGCGACCACCCTGAGCATGCTGGCCATCGTCCTGGCCGGCCTGATCGCCTACAAGATGCTGCCGGTGGCGGCGCTGCCCCAGGTCGATTACCCGACCATCCGGGTGATGACCCTGTACCCCGGCGCCAGCCCCCAGGTGATGACCAGCGCGGTCACTGCGCCGCTTGAGCGCCAGTTCGGGCAGATGCCCGGGCTGACCCAGATGGCCTCGACCAGCTCCGGTGGCGCCTCGGTGCTGACCCTGCGCTTCAGCCTGGACATGAACATGGACGTTGCCGAGCAACAGGTGCAGGCGGCGATCAACGCAGCCAGCAACCTGCTGCCCAGCGACCTGCCGGCGCCACCGGTGTACAACAAGGTCAACCCGGCCGACACGCCGGTGCTGACCCTGGCGATTTCGTCGAAAACCATGCCGCTGCCCAAGCTCAACGACCTGGTCGACACCCGCGTGGCGCAAAAAATCGCCCAGATCGGCGGCGTCGGCATGGTCAGCATCGCCGGCGGCCAACGCCAGGCGGTGCGGATCAAGGTCAACCCCGACGCCCTGGCCTCGGCCGGGCTCAACCTGGCCGACGTGCGCACCTTGATCGGCGCTTCCAACGTCAACCAGCCCAAAGGCAACTTCGATGGCCCGACGCGGGTGTCGATGCTCGACGCCAACGACCAGCTGCGTTCGCCCGAGGAATACGCCAACCTGATTCTCGCCTACAACAACGGCGCGCCGCTGCGCCTCAAGGATGTCGCCGAGATCGTCGACGGCGCCGAAAACGAGCGCCTGGCGGCCTGGGCCAACCAGAACCAGGCGGTGCTGCTGAACATCCAGCGCCAGCCCGGGGCCAACGTCATCGAGGTGGTCGACCGGATCAAGGCGATGCTGCCGTCGATCACCGACAACCTGCCGGCGGGCCTGGATGTCAGCGTGCTCACCGACCGCACCCAGACCATCCGCGCCTCGGTCAAGGACGTGCAGCACGAGCTGCTGATCGCCATCGCCCTGGTGGTCATGGTCACCTTCATCTTTTTGCGCCGCTTCAGCGCCACCATCATCCCCTCGGTGGCTGTGCCGCTGTCGCTGATCGGCACCTTTGCGGTCATGCACCTGGCCGGGTTCTCGATCAACAACCTGACCCTGATGGCCCTGACCATCGCCACCGGCTTTGTGGTCGACGATGCCATCGTCATGCTGGAGAACATCTCGCGGCATATCGAAGAGGGCGAGACGCCGATGCAGGCGGCGCTCAAAGGCGCGCGGCAGATCGGCTTCACCCTGGTTTCGCTGACCTTCTCGCTGATTGCGGTACTGATCCCGCTGCTGTTCATGGCCGATGTGGTCGGCCGGCTGTTTCGCGAATTCGCCATCACCCTGGCGGTGGCGATCCTGATTTCCCTGGTGGTGTCGCTGACCCTGACGCCGATGATGTGCGCGCGCTTGCTCAAGCGCGAACCGAAGGAGGAAGAGCAGGGGCGTTTCTACCGTGCCAGCGGCGCCTGGATCGACTGGATGATCGACTACTACGGCCGTGGCCTGCAGTGGGTGCTCCGCCACCAGCCGCTGACCCTGCTGGTGGCCGTGGCGACCCTGGGCCTGACCGTGCTGCTGTACCTGGTGGTGCCCAAGGGCTTCTTCCCGGTGCAGGACACCGGGGTGATCCAGGGTATTTCCGAGGCGCCGCAGTCGGTGTCGTTCAGCGCCATGAGCCAGCGCCAGCAGCAGCTCAGCGCGGTGATCCTCAAGGACCCGGCGGTGCAGAGCCTGTCGTCGTACATCGGCGTCGATGGCGACAACGCCACGCTTAACAGTGGTCGCCTGCTGATCAACCTCAAGCCCCATGGCGAGCGTGACCTCACCGCAGCCCAGGTGATTGCCCGCCTGCAACCGGAGGTCGACAAGCTGGTCGGCATCCGCCTGTTCATGCAGCCGGTGCAGGATTTGAGCATCGAAGACCGGGTCAGCCGCACTCAGTACCAGTTCAGCCTGTCCTCGCCGGATGCCGAGCTGCTGGCGCAGTGGAGCGCCAAGCTGGTCGATGCCCTGCAGCAACGCCCGGAACTCACCGATGTCGCCAGCGACCTGCAGGACAAGGGCCTGCAGGTATTCCTGGTGATCGACCGCGACGCCGCCAGCCGCCTGGGCATCAACGTCGCCGACATCACCAACGCCCTCTACGATGCCTTCGGTCAGCGGCAGATCTCGACCATCTACACCCAGGCCAGCCAGTACCGCGTGGTGCTGCAGGCCGAGGCGGCGTCGAGCATCGGCCCGCAGGTGCTCGAGCAGATTCACGTCAAGGCTGCCGACGGCGGCCAGGTGCGGCTGTCGAGCCTGGCGCGCATCGAGCAGCGCCAGGCGCAACTGGCGATTGCCCATATCGGCCAGTTCCCGGCGGTGATGATGTCGTTCAACCTCGGTGACGGCGTCGCCCTCGGCGAGGCGGTCAAGGTCATCGAGCAGGTGCAGCAGGACATCGGCATGCCGGTGGGCGTGCAAACCCGCTTCCAGGGCGCGGCCGAAGCCTTCCAGGCCTCGCTGTCGAGCACCTTGCTGCTGATCCTGGCGGCGGTGGTGACCATGTATATCGTGCTTGGCGTGCTCTACGAGAGCTACATCCACCCGGTGACCATCCTCTCGACCCTGCCGTCGGCGGCGGTGGGCGCCTTGCTGGCGTTGATCCTCTCCGGTAACGACCTGGGCATGATCGCCATCATCGGCATCATTTTGCTCATCGGTATCGTCAAGAAGAACGCGATCATGATGATCGACTTCGCCCTGGAGGCCGAGCGCAACCAGGGCATGGCCCCGGAAGCGGCCATCTACCAGGCCGCGCTGCTGCGCTTCCGGCCGATCCTGATGACCACGTTGGCGGCACTGTTCGGCGCCATCCCGCTGATGCTCGCCAGCGGCTCCGGCGCCGAGCTGCGCCAGCCCCTGGGCCTGGTGATGGTTGGCGGGCTGCTGGTCAGCCAGGTGCTGACGCTGTTCACTACGCCTGTCATCTATTTGTACTTTGATCGGTTGTCGAGGCGCCTTCGCTCCCGTGGCCTGACTGGAGACTTGGTGTGATCGGGGCCAGCTACAAGCTGCAAGCTACAAGCTGCAAGCGGTCCGGTGTTCGATCTGTGGATCGAAGGTCACCTCAAGTTGCTTGCAGCTTGCAGCTTGCAGCTTGCAACTGGAGCCGCCCATGAACCTCTCAGCTCCGTTCATCGCCCGCCCAGTGGCGACCATGCTGCTGAGCCTGGCGATCATGCTGCTTGGCGGTGTCAGCTTCGGCCTGTTGCCGGTGGCGCCGCTGCCGCAGATCGAGTTCCCGGTGATCGTGGTCCAGGCCAACCTGCCGGGCGCCAGCCCCGAGGTCATGGCCTCGACCGTGGCCACGCCGCTGGAGCGCTCGATGGGCGCGATCTCCGGGGTGACCACCCTTACCAGCAGCTCGAGCCAGGGCTCGACGCGGGTGATCCTCGGTTTCGACCAGGGCCGCGACATCGACGCCGCCGCGCGCGAGGTGCAGGCGGCGATCAATGCCTCGCGCAACTTGCTGCCCAGCGGCATGCGCAGCATGCCCACCTACAAGAAATACAACCCGTCCCAGGCGCCGATCATGGTCCTGGCGCTGACCTCAAGCGTGCTGCAGAAGGGCCAGTTGTACGACCTGGCCTCGACCATCCTGTCCCAGAGCCTGTCGCAGGTGCCGGGGGTCGGCGAAGTGCAGATCGGCGGCAGTTCGCTGCCGGCGGTGCGGGTCGAGCTCGAGCCGCACTTGCTCAACCAGTACGGCGTGTCCCTGGACGACGTGCGCCAGACCATCGCCAACGCCAACCAGCGCCGGCCCAAGGGCTTTGTCGAAGACAGCCAGCGCAACTGGCAGGTGCAGGCCAACGACCAGCTGGAGAAAGCCAAGGACTACGAGCCGCTGGTGATTCGCTACCAGGATGGCGCGGTGCTGCGCCTGAGCCATGTGGCCAAGGTCAGCGACGCGGTGGAGAACCGCTACAACAGTGGTTTCTTCAATGACCAGGACGCGGTGCTGCTGGTGATCAACCGCCAGACCGGCGCCAACATCATCGAGACCGTGAACAAAATCAAGGAGCAGTTGCCGGCCCTGGAGTCGCTGATGCCGGCCAGCGTCAAGCTGGACGTGGCCATGGATCGCTCGCCGGTGATCAAGGCGACCCTCAAGGAAGCCGAGCACACCCTGATCATCGCCGTGGTGCTGGTGGTGCTGGTGGTGTTCCTGTTTCTCGGCAACCTGCGCGCCTCGCTGATCCCGACCCTGGCGGTGCCGGTGTCGCTGGTCGGCACCTTCGCGGCCATGTACCTGTGCGGCTTTTCTCTGAACAACCTGTCGCTGATGGCGCTGATTCTTGCCACCGGCCTGGTGGTGGATGACGCCATCGTGGTGCTGGAGAACATCTCCCGGCATATCGACGAAGGCGTACCGCCGATGCGCGCGGCGTACATGGGTTCCAAGGAGGTGGGCTTCACCTTGCTGTCGATGAACCTGTCGCTGGTGGTGGTGTTCGTCTCGATCCTGTTCATGGGCGGCATCGTCGGCTCGCTGTTTCGCGAGTTCTCGATCACCCTGGCAGTGGCGATCCTGGTCTCCCTGCTGGTGTCGCTGACGCTGACGCCGATGCTCTGCGCACGTTGGCTCAAGCCCCACGCCGAGGGGCAACAGACCCGCCTGCAACGCTGGAGCGAGCAGCTCAACCAGCGCATGATGGCCGGCTACGGGCGCAGCCTTGACTGGGTCATGCGCCACCGGCGCCTGACCCTGTTGAGCCTGCTGGTGACCATCGCGGTCAACATCGCCCTGTACGTGGTGGTGCCCAAGACCTTTTTGCCGCAGCAGGACACCGGCCAGCTGATGGGCTTTGTCCGCGGCGACGACGGTCTGTCGTTCCAGGTCATGCAGCCGAAGATGGAGATCTTCCGCCGCGCCTTGCTGGCCGACCCGGCAGTGGAAAGCGTTGCCGGTTTCATCGGTGGCAACAGCGGCACCAACAACGCCATGGTACTGGTGCGCCTCAAACCGATCAGCGAGCGCAAGGTCTCGGCGCAGAAGATCATCGAGCGCCTGCGCAAAGAGATGCCCAAGGTGCCCGGCGGGCGGCTGTTCCTGATGGCCGACCAGGACTTGCAGTTCGGCGGCGGTCGCGACCAGAGCAGCTCGCAGTTCCTCTACACCCTGCAAAGCAGCGAGCTCTCGGCCCTGCGCGAGTGGTACCCGAAGGTGGTCGCGGCGCTCAAGAGCCTGCCGGAACTGACCGCCATCGACGCCCGCGAAGGCGGCGGTACCCAGCAGATCACCCTGGTGGTCGACCGCGAACAGGCCAAGCGCCTGGGCATCGACATGAGCATGGTCACCTCGGTGCTCAACAATGCCTACAGTCAGCGGCAGATCTCGACCATCTACGACAGCCTCAACCAGTACCAGGTGGTGATGGAGATCAACCCCAAATATGCCCAGGACCCGCGCACCCTCGAGCAGGTCCAGGTGATCACCGCCGATGGCGCGCGGGTACCGCTGTCCACCTTCGCCCATTACCAGAACAGCCTGGCCGATGATCGCGTCAGCCACGAAGGCCAGTTTGCCTCCGAGAGCATCAACTTCGACATTGCCGAAGGCTACAGCCAGGACCAGGCTTTGGCCGCGGTGGAGCGGGCAGTGGCCAAGGTCGGCCTGCCCGAGGACGTGATCGCCAAGCTCGGCGGTACCGGCGATGCCTTCGCCGAAAGCCAGAAGGGCCAGCCGTTCATGATCCTCGGCGCCTTGCTGGCGGTGTACCTGGTGCTGGGCATTCTCTACGAAAGCTACATTCACCCGCTGACCATCCTCTCGACCCTGCCATCGGCCGGGGTAGGGGCCTTGCTGACCTTGTATGTGGTCGGCAGCGAGTTCAGCCTGATCTCCCTGCTGGGCCTGTTCCTGCTGATTGGCGTGGTGAAGAAGAACGCGATCATGATGATCGACCTGGCCCTGCAGCTGGAGCGCCACGAGCACCTGAGCCCGGAGGAGTCGATCCGCCGTGCCTGCCTGTTGCGCCTGCGGCCGATCCTGATGACCACCCTGGCGGCCATCCTCGGCGCCTTGCCGCTGCTGCTCAGCCACGCCGAAGGCGCCGAGATGCGCCAGCCGCTGGGCCTGACCATCATCGGCGGGCTGGTCTTCAGCCAGATCCTCACGCTTTACACCACCCCGGTGGTCTACCTCTATCTGGACCGCCTGCGCCATCGCTTCAACCGCTGGCGCGGCGTGCGTACCGACGCTGCTTTGGAAACCCCGCTATGACCCGACGTCCGCTTCTTTCCGACCGTTCGCTGCAGCCGTTGCTGGCTGCCCGCGGCTCGCGCCTGCTGGCCTCGGCCCTGTGCCTGGGGATGCTCAGCGCCTGTACCCTGAGCCCGGACTACCACCGGCCCGAAACCCCGGCGCCGGTGGCCTTCAAGCACGCCGAAGGCTGGACCCAGGCCAACCCCTCGGACGCCATCGCCCGCGGCGCCTGGTGGGAGCTGTACGGCGACGCCCAGCTCAACGGCCTGGTCGAGCAGCTCAACGCCGGCAACCAGACCGTCGCCCAGTACGAAGCCCAGTACCGCCAGGCCCAGGCCCTGGTGCGTAGCGCCCGCGGCGCACTGTTCCCAAGCCTCGATTTGTCGGCCGGCAAAACCCGCTCAAGCCAGGGCACCGGCAGCTCGAGTTCGAGCCTGAGCAACAACAGCAGCGGCATCCGCAACACCTACAACACCCAGCTGGGGGTGAGCTGGGAGGCCGACCTGTGGGGCAAACTGCGTGACGGCCTGGCCGCCAACCAGGCCAGCGCCGAGGCCAGCCTCGCCGACATGGCGGCGATCCGCCTGAGCCTGCAGTCGGAACTGGTGCAGAACTACCTGCAACTGCGGGTGATCGACGAGCAGAAGCGCTTGCTCGAGGCCACCGTCGAGGCCTATGAGCGTTCGCTGAAAATGACCGAGAACCAGTACCGTGCCGGGGTCTCGGGCAAGGACGCCGTGGCCCAGGCGCAGACCCAGCTGAAAAGCACCCAGGCCGACCTGATCGACCTGGTGTGGCAGCGCGCGCAGCTGGAAAACGCCATTGCCGTGCTGCTCGGCAAGGCCCCGGCCGAGTTCGCCCTGGCCGACAGCAAGGACATCCCGGCCCTGCCGCAAGTGCCGCTGGCCTTGCCTTCGCAACTGCTGGAGCGCCGCCCGGACATCGCCAAGGCCGAGCGTAACGTGATGTCGGCCAACGCCAGCATCGGCGTGGCCCGCGCCGCCTACTTCCCGGACCTGACCCTGAGCATGAGCGGCGGCTACAGCAGTAGCAGCTTCAGCGACTGGATCAGCCTGCCGAACCGCTTCTGGTCGGTTGGCCCGCAACTGGCCATGACCCTGTTCGACGCCGGCCAGCGCGCGGCAGAAGTCGACCGCAGCGAAGCGGTCTACGACCAGACCGTGGCCCAGTACCGGCAGACCGTGCTCGACGGCTTCAAGGAAGTGGAAAACTACCTGGTACAGCTCAAGGTCTATGAAGACGAAGCGCGGGTGCGCAGCGAAGCCCTGGCCTCGGCCCGCGAATCCCTGCGTCTGACCAACAACCAGTACAAGGCCGGGCTGATCGCCTACCTGGACGTGGTCAACGTGCAGACCACCGCCCTGAGCAACGAGCGCAGCGTGCTCAACCTGCTGCAGGGGCGGTTGGTGGCGAGCGTGCAGTTGATCGCGGCGCTGGGTGGGGGCTGGGAGGCGCAGGCGGCGTTTGCCGAGCAGTAAAGCGCGAGCACTCAGCCAGAAGGCTTCAGCTGAAATACTGCTGGGGGCCTGAGCCGCCCTGCAATTACGCTTGGCTCGCAACAAAACTCGCTCAATGGTTCATCCGGTATCCGCCGCCGGGTGTACCTTCATGCAGCGCCGCCTGAATGCGTTCGTAAAGCGCATTGGCCTCTTCGGTTGCGATAGATCGTGAGCTGTCCCGTAGCACTACGCTGAGTAATACGTTTTCTTGCCCCGGCAACAGGCCGAGACGATCGATTGCCTGAGTTGGCAAGTCGCTTGCCGCCCAGCGTCCTTTTATTTGCATTTCTTCGATCCAGTTTGCCCTGTCCGCAGCAGCCACCAGCATTTTTTCAGTGAGCTCTTCTTCACTTTGGCCGGGCGATACGGCAAGGGAAATATCACGCGTGATGGAAGGCAGGCGGGAGACGGGGCTCCAGGGAAGAAGGTCGTGCATCTGCGCTTGCACGCGGGGATGCTCGTCTCTGAGCAGTCGTATATCGGGAATCCCTTTACGCAGCATGGTCAGGCGATCCAGGCCCATGCCCAGTGCCAGTCCGCCATGTTGATTCGGGTCGATACCCAGGCGTTGAAGAAGCGATGTGGCAATGCATCCGCATTCAAGCACTTCTACTGGCTGTTCTTCTGCAAGAAGGTTCACCTCGATTCCGCCTTCGGTGTAGTGATGCGGACTGTCGCTGTAAATCCAGGCCATGTCCGGCACCGCAATGTGAAGGATATCGCGGACCAGTCGCAGGAGTTCGGTTCGGGATGACAGGGCAGGTTCGCCGAGGACCCAAATGTCCATCTGATGGGGTTCTGCGCAATGCCAGCGATCGCGCGTGTCGCGCCGGAAGGTAATGCCGGGCGCAGCAATCATGATGAGTTCTTCAGGGCCCCGGCATCTCGCTGCGGCCTGCAGCGCTGCGGGAATCTGGCTGGTGGTCTGAGTTCGCAACAAGGTCAATTCATCTACCCAGCGAGTGTGCGCACTACCAAGCGTTATTTCGTCAGGGCTGTATCCCAGCAAGCCGTAGTTTTCCTCTGCGGTCACGACCCTGGGCCCGGTAACAAGTTGAGCCTCTGGCCATCCTTTGTGGCGCAGGCCTGAAATTATTTCCTGCTGCAGCAAATGAATTGCGTGAGAAGGCGATGACTTTTCCGATAGGTCTTTTAGTTCTAAAGAATATTTTAGTTTTTCTGTCGGAATTGTACGGTTTGTAGGCATGCGCTGTAGTTCCTGGGCTAAGGGTGGCGTGATGTTTAACTGTTTTTCATCGGGAGATCAAAAAACGTACTCTTGGTTTTTTTCTTCGGCAAGTGGTTATCGGAAAAAAGGAAGTTTCTTTCGGTGTTCGGCTACACGTGGCGTTGGGTGTTAAACGGCTGGGCAAACATCTGCTGGAAGGCGTAGTTGAAATTAATCTAAAGAAGTTGATGAAAATAATTGCATCGGCTTTATTGAAGGCCTAAGAATAGATCGCTCCTCATTTGGAGGGGTGCCATCGGAACTTACTGAAGGAGAATGCGATGAAAGCTACAACGTCCACGTTAAAACGCATGGTGCCGGGTCCTGACAATTTCGGCTGGGCACCACTTGCCTGGGCTCATGTTGAAGACTAAACCGTGAGTCATGGTAGAGAGGCGCGCCTCTCTACCATGAAACAAAGGAGGTGACAGATGTCTGCTGATCTATCCGGGTTTGACTGGGTTCGCAATGGCGAGGCAGTCATCGTTACCGACTCGTCTGAGCTTCAATCAATTTTGCAGCGGCGAGGGGGCGCCGCACAGAGCCTGCTGGAACTGGCCGAGTTGCCGCCAAGAAGCCTGGTGCTCTCGTTTTCGAAAGAGGCATCCAGGCATACCTTTGAAATTGCCGCGCACCGGGTCGGCAGGAAGTGCATTTTTTGTGCGTTGCATGTTTTTGAGGCGTCTGTGCAGCATGCGGAATATGCGATCAGGGCAATCGTTGGAAGTGATTTCAGTTCTTCGCTGGCTCAACAAGAAAAGCTCTTGGCCAAGCATCGACGATGCGAATGTTGTTGTTGTTTCAGGCGGCTTTAACACAGGGCAAGCATTGATCCATTCAGACGCTGTGCCTTACGCCATGATAAGGGATGATGCAGAAGGGGACTACATTCATTCTGTCGCTGAGTTTTTTGAGGTTCACTACGCTCATATGCAAGCGGAAGCGCCTTGCCCATTTAGTTTTACTGGGCAGTTGCAAGTGGCAGGAATGCTGAGTGTCATAAGGAATGAGGGCTGGGCGCTACGCTCCGAACTCAAGGGTGAACTCGAGGGTCTTGCTCGCTCGGTGGCTGAATGTGGTGCGATTCTGAAAGTTATGGACAATGCTATTGTATCTTTTTTAGTGGCGGGGGAAGAGTGTTCTGATTTATTGGCAGTTGCCGCAGGCAAAAGAGGTCTACAACTTACCGAGTTTGCTATCGGTGTGAATCAATCGATTGCTCGTTTTATCGACTATAAGCTCAACTCTCAGCTCAATGAAGGTGTCGAGGGCATTCATGTTGCCATTGGCGACGGAGCGTCTGGGTACCACATTGACCTGTTGGTTCCTGAGGTCGAGTTAGCGTTTTCCAGCAAATGTCAGCATTAAGGGCGAGACGGGCGCTGCGCAACCGTCTTTGGCCTTGAGTCACCCGCGTTAGTGAGGGAAATCCAAAGGTTATCCGCTGTCTTTTACTGGCTGGGTCTGGTTTTCCAACCCACCGAAAACTCCGTGCGTTTCGCCAAAGGTTGAGTACAATCATCGGCTTTTATCCGGGCCTCGCCAGTGCCCGGTCTACGGGTTGTGGAAGGCCTCATGCTGATCGGTAGTTACTCTTCGTCGCTGGTATTGATTTCGCTGTGTGTGGCCATCCTTGCTTCGTATACCGCCCTCGACCTCGCCGGGCGGATCAACACCGCCAAGGGCCGTGCGGTGTACCTGTGGATCGGTGGCGGGGCGCTGGCCATGGGCATCGGGATCTGGTCGATGCACTTTATCGGCATGCTCGCCCTGAATCTGCCGATCGAGCTCGGTTATGACATTACCCTGACCCTGCTGTCGCTGCTGATCGCCGGGCTGTCGTCGGGTTTCGCCCTGTGGCTGGTCAGCCAGCCGACCTTGCCGTGGCTGCAACTGGGCGCTGGCGCGTTGATCATGGGCACCGGCATCAGCAGCATGCACTACACCGGCATGGCCGCGCTGCGCATGACCCCGGGCATCGACTACGACCCCGCGCTGTTCAGCGCCTCGTTGCTGATCGCTGTCGGCGCTTCAGCAGCGGCGTTGTGGATCGCCTTCCGCCTGCGCCAGCAAACCCTTTACGTGCGCCACTTGCGTGGCGGCGCGGCGATCATCATGGGCGTGGCGATCGTCGGCATGCATTACACCGGCATGGCCGCGGCGAACTTCCCCGAAGGCAGTTACTGCGGCGCACTGGGCGGCGGCCTGAGCGGCAACGGCCTGGATTACCTGGTGCTTATCACCACCCTGGCGGTGCTGGCCGCAGCCTTGCTGACCTCGGTGCTGGATGCGCGCCTGGAAGCGCGCACCGCCGAGCTTGCCCGCTCGCTGACCCTGGCCAACCAGGAACTGACCCAACTGGCCCTGCACGACACCCTCACCAGCCTGCCCAACCGTACGCTGCTGGCCGACCGTATCGACCAGGCGATCAGCAAGGTGGCCGAGCAGGGCGGTTGTTTTGCGCTGATGTTCATCGACCTGGACGGCTTCAAGCCGGTCAACGATGCCTTCGGCCACCACATGGGCGACCAGTTGCTCAAGGAAGTCGCCCTGCGCCTGCGCGGCCACCTGCACAGCCAGGACACCCTGGCGCGGATCGGCGGCGATGAGTTCGTGCTGCTGGTCGAGCTGCAGGAAGCCGACGACGCCGTGGGCGTGGCGGCCAAGCAGGTCAACCTGATCTCGCGCAGCTTTCGCGTTGCTGAACAGAACCTGCAGATCTCGGCGAGTATCGGCATCGTCCTCTACCCGGGCAATGGCATCGACCAGCACGAACTGCTGCGCAACGCCGATGCGGCCATGTACCACGCCAAGAGCGCCGGCAAGAACGGCTACAGCTTCTTCGACGTGTCGATGAACAGCAACGCCCGCCTGCAACTGCAACTGCTGCAGGATTTGCGCGTGGCCCTGGAGCAGGGCCAGTTCCGCCTGTACTACCAGCCCAAGTTCGACGCCCTCGAGTGCCAGCCGATCGGCGCCGAGGCCTTGCTGCGCTGGGAACACCCGCAACATGGCCTGCTGCTGCCTGACCGGTTTATCATCCAGGCGGAGAAAACCGGCCTGATCATCCCCATCGGCGAATGGGTGCTGGACGAGGCCTGCCGGCAGATGCGCATCTGGATCGACCGGGGCCACAGCAACTGGCGCATCGCCGTTAACCTGTCGGCCATCCAGTTCTGCCACACCGGGCTGGTCGAGAGCGTTGCCAGGGTGCTGGCGCGTCATCAGTTGCCGGCCAACAGCCTGACCCTGGAAATCACCGAAACCACCGCCATGCGCGATGCCGACGCCAGCATGCAGGTGCTGCAGCGGCTTTCGGACATGGGTGTGGACCTGTCTATCGATGACTTCGGTACCGGCTATTCGAGCCTGATGTACTTGAAGCGCCTGCCGGCCAACGAATTGAAGATTGACCGCGGCTTCGTGCGAGACCTGGAGCAGGACAGCGACGACGCTGCCATCGTTTCGGCCATCGTCGCGCTGGGCCAGGCCCTGGGCTTGCGGATTGTCGCCGAAGGGGTCGAGACCGACCGCCAGCAGAGCTTCCTGACCCGCCTGGGATGTGACTCGTTGCAAGGTTATCTGCTCGGCCAGCCACAGCCGGCCGAGCGCTTCATTGCCGATATCGAGCGCGGGCGCGAGCCCCGGGTTGTCAGCTGATCAGCCGACCGCACGCAGGTTGCAGGACGGTTCGAAGGCGTCGAGTTCGGCCTCAACCGCTTCGATGATGCGCTCGACGTCCGCCGCGTGCATCAGCGTGGCGCAGGGAATGCCGGCAATCGCCAGCAGGGTTTCGCCGGTGGCCCGGTCGAACAGGCGCGCCACCATGCTGCGCGGGGCGTCCATGCTGGCCTCGAAGCCCAGCGGATGAAAATGCCAGCGCATCATCTGGCAGGCGTTGGGGAACGTCAGCTTGTTCATGCCGGCCTCCTTGTACGGTGAACCTCACGCAAGAATGGGCGGGTCGGTGCGACCCGGCGGGAAACCTAAACATAGCATTGATGGCGCCAGTGTCGGCCCAGGATGATGACGGTTTGTCGAGAGTTTGACCCAGCTCACGTTCCCCGGCAGGCGCGGCGACCACTTTGGTGTTGGCGGCAAACGTTTGCTGGCAATATTTCCCCGCCTGCTATGGCGCCGCTCTGCTATTTTTACCGACAGTCGGCTGGGATGCTTGCCTGGGAGTTTCAGACCAATGGCGCGTCCAGGTTCAGTCAAGGAGACCGTCCATGCGTTATTCCGCGCTCACCCAACGTATCGCCGGTGACGGTGCTGCTGCCTGGAACATCCACTACCGCGCCGTCGAACTGCAAGGCCAGGGCCGGGATATCATCCTGTTGTCGATTGGCGACCCGGACTTCGACACCCCGCAACCAATAGTCGACGCCGCCATCGACAGCCTGCGCGGTGGCCACACCCACTATTCCGATGTGCGCGGCAGCGAGGCCCTGCGCCGCGCCATCGCCGCCCATCACACCCGCCACAGCGGCCAGCCGGTCGACCCGCTGGAAGTGGTGGTGCTGGCCGGGGCGCAATGCGCGCTGTATGGCGTGGCCCAGTGCCTGTTCGACCCGGGCGACGAGGTGATCGTCGCCGAGCCCATGTATGTCACCTACGAAGCGGTGTTCGGTGCCTGCGCCGCAAGTCTGGTGCCGGTGCCGGTACGCCCCGAGCAGGGCTTCAGGGTCGACCCTGACGACATCGCCCGGCGTATTACCCCGCGCACCCGCGCCTTGCTGCTCAACAGCCCGCACAACCCCTCTGGCGCCAGCCTGCCCAAGGCTACCTGGCAGCGCTTGGCGCAACTGTGCATCGACCACGACCTGTGGCTGATTTCCGATGAGGTCTACAGCGAGTTGTTGTACGAGGGCGAGCATTTCAGCCCGGCCAGCCTGCCGGGCATGGCCGAACGCAGCGCGACCATCAATAGTCTGTCCAAGTCCCATGCCATGTCGGGCTGGCGGGTCGGCTGGGTGATCGGCCCGCAGCAGTTGACCGAGCACTTGAGCAACCTGGCGCTGTGCATGCTGTACGGCCTGCCGGATTTTATCCAGGACGCCGCCCAGGTGGCCCTGGAGCAAGACCTGCCCCAGGTGCGGCAGATGCGCGAGCGCTACCGCGAGCGGCGCGACCGGGTTTGCGCAAGCCTTGACGGCTGCCCGGGCATCCGCGTGCACAAGCCCGATGGCGGCATGTTCGTGATGATCGATATCCGCGAGACCGGCATTGGCGCCCAGGCCTTTGCCGAGCGTCTGCTGGAGGAGCATGGGGTGTCGGTGCTCGCTGGCGACGCCTTCGGCCCCAGCGCCGCCGGCCACCTGCGTTTTGGCCTGGTGCTCGACAGCGACCGTTTGGAGCAGGCCTGCCAGCGCATCGCCCGTTGCGCCATGCAGGTGCTTGAAGGCGTGCCGTCAGTTCAACAGGCCGGCGGCGATGTTGATGGTAAAGCCCAGAATCGCGGTGTTGAACACGAAACCCACCAATGAGTGGGCGAGGACGATACGGCGCATCTGCCGGTCGGCAACGCCCACGTCCGAGGTCTGCACGGCGACGTTGAGGGTGAACGAAAAGTAGTGGAAGTCCCAGTAGTCGGGGTTCAGCTCGCCATCGGCAAAGCGCAGCAAAGGCTCCTTGCTGCCGGCGGTGTAGAACAGCCTGGCGTAGTGCAGGCTGAAGATGGTGCCGATCATCAGCCAGGAGCCGGCAATGGTAAAGCCGGTGTAGGCGTAGTGCAGCAGTTGCGGGCCACCGGCAAGGCCGCGGCTGGCGGCCAGTTGCAGGGTCACTGCGGCAAGGCTGGCGATCGCTGCGATGCTGACGGTGAGCAGCACCAGGCCGGCGTTTTCATCTTCGACACAGGCCACTTCGCGTACCTTCTCGGGGCTTGCGCGCAGGGTCAGCCACAGCACCAGCAGCAGGTACAGCCAGACGCCGATGTTCCAGCCAGTGAGGATGTGCTGCACCAGATTGTCGGCGGGAATCAGCCAGCCGCCCAGGCAGCCGGCAACGGCAGAAAAACTCAGGCGCGGGTGGGTGCGGGTCAGTCGATGGAAAGCCATGGGGCCTCGGGGCAGGGGGTTCCTCGGCAACTGTAGCCCATCGTTGCCGCCTGCGGGCGCGGAAATGCTTGCTGGCGGGCGCGGCCTTGGGCATTCTTGCGCGCCTCGCTTGCTCATGGATGACGCCCCTTTGTTCGCCCCCTCTTTACGCCTCGCCGCGTGCGCCCTGGGCGCTGCGCTAGCGCTTGGCGGTTGCAGCCACGGTATCGAGTCGATGCCGCTGGAATTCACCTCGTTCACCTATCACGATGGCTCTTACTCCCTGCGCTTTCGCAGCGACGAAGAGATTATCAGCCTGTTCGAACGGCATACCGGCGACGGGCAGATCGGCGAGTGGTTTACCTGCGCCCTGGACGATGACCAGGATTTCACCGTTGGCCATGCGATGATCTACAGCCTGGTTGGCGGTGTCGATTTCGAGGGCATCTCCGAAATCAAGGGCTACAACTACGTGGTCAACGCGCATTTCTACAAGACCACCCCGGACCGCAGCACGCAGACCGAACTGCTCAAGCCGGCGATCCAGCGCCTGCTGGCGGACAAGGCGCATATCCCCTGCAAACTGAGCATTACCGCGTTTCTTTACGATGCCTACTATTCGAAAACCCTGCAGTTGCCGGTCGACCAGGTGCTCACCGAAGTGGCCCGGCACCGCGAGCGCCTGGTGCAGTGGCAGCCCGAGCCGATTGTCATCGGTCGTTCGCCCCTGGTGCCGCGGATCGAGCCGTTGCCGCTGTACAGCGACCGCCTGCAAATTATCGATAACGACACCGGCCGCCCACGCGGCTACGTGGCCTATGTGGTCAAGCGCAGTGACGGCTACCTGGAGCATGGCGAGACGGATTTCAACGGTTTGACCCATGAAGTCATGTCGCTGACCCGCGAAACCGTGAAGCTGTACCTGGATGACTCGGTGCCATGAAAATGCCCTCAATCGATTCCGGGGGCGACGATGAGGTACTATCGGGATTCTTGCCGTGGCTAAAAAGACTTGCCAATCAATGACCTGATTGTGATGCAGGTCAGTGGCCACGGTGTTGTCACGAGTCAGACTGGCCCGTTGCAGGCCCCTGACCTCAGCTGCGCTCTACAGGATTCCCGGTTTGTCCGATTCACTGCAAAACCCCTTGCTGCAATACCTCGCCCGCCTGGCGCCGTCCAGCCAGCTGACCATGAAGTACATCCTCCAGGATGCTGCCGACCGCCTGGGCTTCGAGGATTGCGACATCGCCGAGGTGCCCTGGCACCAGCTCGAGCCCGGGCATGTCACCGCCCTGGTGGCGGCCTTGCGCGCCGATGGCTATGCGCCGAACACCTCGTCGCTGTACGTCAACGCGGTACGCGGGGTAATGAACGAAGCCTGGCGCCTGAGCCTGATCAGCCAGGAGCAGTTGCTCAAGATCCGCACGGTCAAGCCGACCCAGGGCACGCGCCTGCCGGCCGGGCGCAACCTCAAGCGCAGCCTGATTCGCGAGCTGATGGACGCCTGCGCTGCCGACCCGCGCCCGCAGGGGTTGCGCGATGCGGCGGTGATCGCCTTGCTGTACGGCACCGGCATGCGCAAGTCCGAGTCGGTCAACCTGACCCTCAGCCAGGTTGACTTCAGCGAACGAAGCCTGCACGTGCTGGGCAAGGGTAACAAGCAACTGATCAAGTACGCGCCGCCCTGGGCGTTTGCAAAGCTCAACGCCTGGCTGGCGTTTCGCCGCGAGCAGTTGCCTGAAGGGCAGGCCGACGACGAGTTCCTGTTCAACCGTATCCGCCGTGGCAGCCACATCACCCGCGAGCGCATCACCAAGCACGCGATCTACTACATCGCCCGCCAGCGTGGCACCCAGGTCGGGGTAAAGATCATGCCCCACGATTTTCGCCGCTCGTTCATCACCCGGGTGATCGAAGAGCATGACCTGTCGATCGCGCAAAAGCTGGCCCACCACACCAACATCCAGACCACCGCCAACTACGACATGCGCGATGACAATGAGCGGCGGCGGGCGGTGGATCGCTACGATTACTGACCTGTGGAATCTTTAACCCTTACTGTCCAGCCGCATCCAGCCCCATCTGCCAGAAGTCGGCTTCCAGCCGCGAGGCCTGGGCGAAGACCTTGACCAGTTCCTCGAAGCGGCGCTCGGTCATGGTTCGCGCGGCCAGGTCATCCAGGTGCGCGCGGGCAGCGGTGGCCACGCCCTGGTAGCCGGCGCCTGCGTATTCGCCAATCCACTCGCGGTAAGGATGATCGCCCAGTGCCTGAACGCCGTCGGAGGTCAGGTTGCGGCCGATTTCGGCGTAGCCGATCACGCACGGCGCCAGGGCCACGTGCAGGTCCAGCAAGTCGCCGGCGGCGCCGCAGTCCAGCACGAAGCGGGTGTAGGCGACAGTGGCCTGGTGCTCCGGTGTCGCCGCGAGGTCGTCGGCCGACAGCCCCCAACGCTCGCACAGGCGCACGTGCAGCTCGGTTTCGTCGAGAATCGCCGCCAGCCCCGCCTGGGCGGCGCGAATGTCGCTGAGGGTGCGGCTCTTGTAGGCGGCCAGGGCCCAGGAGCGGGCGAACTGGATCAAGAACAGGTAGTCCTGCACCAGGTACTTGCGAAACGCCGGTTGCGCCAGGGTGCCGGCGCCCATCTGGCGAACGAAGTCGTGCTCGACGTAGCTGTGCCAGTCGGCGCTGGCGGCCTGTTTCAGGCGCTCGAAGATATCCATGGCTTAGCCCTCAATGTCGTAGGCGGCGTCGAAAAACGCCTGTTCCAGCGCCACGCTGCGCAGGAAGAAGTCGCGGCTGACCTGTGCGTGTGCAGGCCCGACGCGGTCCAGCTCGGCGCGCAGAAAGGCGACAAAGTCCTGGAACGCCGGGTTGTCGTGCAGGGTGATCCACTCGGCGTGCTCGAAGCGCGGCGGCAGTTGCTTGTTGGCCCGCAGCGCCCAGTCCAGGTACAGGCCCTCGGCGACGTTGAGCACCGCCAGGGCGGCGGCGTAGGAGCGGGTGGCCGCGGCTTCGCGCATGATCGCCTTGAAGCCTGCGGTCGGCGCTGAGTCCGGTGCCTCAAGGCGCTGCGCCTCGCTGACGCCCAGGGCTTCGAAAGCGCGCAGGAAGTAGGTGTTCTCTTCACCGGCGATCACCCCGGTAAAGCGCCCCAGGCGAATCCGCGCCTCGAAGGTATCGGCGCTGGCGATGGCGGCGCCGAGCAGGGTCAGGAACGCATCGATGAAACGGTGATCCTGGATCAGGTAGTTGACCAGCACAGGGTCGGCCAGACTGCCGTCGAGCAGTTCATTGACGAAGCGGTGTTCGATGCACTGGGTCCAGCTCGGCTCGCTTTGCTGGCGAAGGCTGTCGGTGAAGCGCGCGGTCATGCTGTTGTCCTTTTTATCGTGACGACAGCGGGGCCGGTGATGGCTGGCATGGTCGGCCCCGCAGTGAGGCCGGCAAAAAGGCAGGTGCACAATACCCATCCCTTCGCCGGCATGATCCGGATCAGGTTCGAAGGGTCACCGCGCTGCACATGCCAGCGGTTTCTCAGCCCGTTGCCGGGCTCCCCTTGGTGGCCGAATCTATACAGCAAGGGCCCTGGATTGTCACGCGTTGCGCTAGTGGATGCTCGAGGCCAGCTCGAAGATCGGCATGTACATGAGGATCACGATCAGGCCGATCAGCAGGCCGATGAAGGTCATCAGCAGCGGCTCGAACAGGCGCACGAACCACTCGATCCACCGGCTGATCTCCTCGTCGTAGAAGTCGGCGCTGCGCTCCATCATCTGCCCGAGGTTGCCCGACTGCTCGCCAGCGCGCAGCAGGCGCAACGACACTGGCGTCACCAGGTGCCCGGCCTCCAGCGCCGCCGACAGCGACTGGCCTTCCTTGACCCGTTCACAGGCCTGCTCCAGCCGCAGGCCACTGGCCGCGCCGAGCAGGCCGCGGGCCATGGCCATGGCGGTGAGAATCGGGATGCCGCCCTGCAGGAGGATCCCCAGCGAGCGGTAGAACCGCGCCAGCTCATACATCACCAGGCGTTTGTGCAGGGCCGGCAGGCGTTCCAGCTGGCGGTTCAGCCAGCGCCGCACCCGCGGCTCGCGACGCAGCATGAACAGCAGCGCCATGAGTAGCCCAAAGCTGCCGGCCATGGCCAGCTGATGCGCGTGCAGGAACATCCCGGCCTGCATCAGCCAGCGCGACATCCACGGCAGCTCGGTGCCCAGGCCTTCGAACACCAAGCTGAAGCGCGGTACCACATAGCCGAGCAGAAACAGCACCACGCCGCCGCCGACCAGCAACAGCAGCAGCGGGTAGATCGAGGCGCTGATGATCTTCTGGCGCACTTCGTCCATGCGCTGGCGGTAGGCAACATAGCGGCCGAGGGCATCGCCCAGGGCGCCGGTCTTTTCGCTCGATTGCACCAGTGCCACGTACAGCGGCGGGAACACGCTGGGCAACTGCGCCAGGGCCTGGGAGAACGACTTGCCTTCATACAGCAGGCGCACCAGTTCGCCGAGGGTCTTGCGTGCCTGGGGCGCGGTCTCTTTTTCGGCCAGGCTCTCGAGGGCGTCGATCAGCGGCAGGCCAGCATTGAGCAGGGTGGTCAGCTCCTGGCTGAACAGCACCAGGTTGAACACCTCGCCACGCCGCCAGCGCAGACCGGCCAGGCGCTGGCAACTGCGCACGCTGACCACCCGCAAGCCTTGTTGCTCGACCTGTTCGCGGGCCTGGCCCGGGTCCTGGGCGTCGACCTGGAGCAAGACCACCCCGGCCTTGCCCAGGGCCTTGAGTTCATAGCGCATGCGCAAGCCCTCCGGTTATTGCCAACTGGTGATCTCGGCATTTTCGCCATCGCCGCCGGGCTGGCCGTCCTTGCCCATCGACAGCAGGTCGTACTCACCGTTTTCACCGGGCTGGCGGTAGATGTAGTTACGCCCCCAGGGGTCTTGCGGGACCTTTTTCTGCAGGTACGGGCCCGACCAGCGGGTTTCGTCGCTGGGTGCCGCCACCAGTGCCTGCAGGCCTTGCTCGGAATTGGGGTAATGCCCCACTTCCAGCCGGTACAGGTCCAGGGCCTTGCTCAGGCCTTCGATCTGCGCCCGGGCGACCTTGGCCTCCGAGCGCCCCAACTGGCTGAAGTACTTGGGGGCAACGATGCCGGCCAAGAGGCCCAGCACTACCAGGACTACCAGCAGTTCGAGCAGGGTGAAGCCGCGTTGCGCGCGATGGTTGTTGTTCATAGCCAGGCCCTCCACAGGTGCGCTGCAAGGCCTTATGCAATTGCCGTGCGCGTCTGCGCCGGGCCTTTGCCGCACGGGCCTGGCAAGGCGGCACAGTGCTTGCGTCAGAAGGGTAACGCCCTGGCAATCGGGGCATATGCCCCACTTTCTGGGGGACGCAACGGGGAGGGTGGCACGATGCGCTGGCTCACTGCGGCAATCCTGGCCTGGCTGGCCACAGGCAATCCGGCTCAGGCCGATGTGTACATCTCGATCAAGGCCGATGGCAGTTATGTGTTGAGCAACGTCCACCGACCGGGGCGAACCTACCAGCGGGTCATCAGCGAGGCCGTGAGCCTGGCCAGCAACGGCCCGCAACTGATCACCGGCATGCCCTACGCCGAAGTGGTGGCGGCAGCGGCGCAGGCCAACGACCTGCCGGCGGCCTTGCTGCACGCAGTGATCCAGGCCGAATCGCGCTACGACCCCAACGCCCGCTCGACCAGCGGCGCGGCCGGGCTGATGCAGCTGATGCCCGACACCGCCAAGGAAATGGGCGTGAAGAATGTCCTCGACCCGGCCGCGAACGTGCAGGGCGGGGCGCGCTACCTCAAGCGCATGCTGACCCTGTTCGACAACGACATCACCCTGGCCGTGGCCGCCTACAACGCCGGGCCAGATGCGGTGCTGCGTCGCGGTCGGGTAGTACCGCCGTTTGCCGAAACCCAGCGCTACGTGCCCAAGGTGCTGCGCCAGTACCGGCGGTTGCAGGGCCTGGCGGTGGATGCGCCTTTGTAATCGCAAAACCTGTGGGAGCGGGCTTGCCCCGCGATGAGGCAACCCCCGATTAGTGGGGAATACCGGGGAATCACCCCCAATCAAGATTCATTCAGCTTTATAAGCTACTGAAAAACAACAATAAAAAATTTGGCATGGGCCTTGCTCCGGCCCCTCCAGAGTCCCCTTGCACCACCGAGGCACGCCATGATGACTCCAATCAAAGGCTCAGTCCTGACTTCCCTGCTGCTTGCGGCCGCCAGCCTTGCCTGGCAACCGCTCAGCGAAGCTGCCGTGCGCTGCGAGCGCAACCTGGTGGCCAATGTGGTGGCGCTCGATCAGCCACTGATGTTCAACCGCCTCGGTGCGCAGAACGCCAACGGCATGATGTTCGCCCTGCGCCGCGACGTGGTCGACGAGCACCAGGTGTCGCTGGCCACTGGCGGCGCCGCGGTACCGGGCAAAGTCAGCTTGCGCCCGGACAAACGCCCGCGGCCGATCGTGCTGCGGGTGGCGGCGGGCGACTGCCTGACCATCAACCTGCAAAACCTGCTGGCCTACCAGGCCAACCCGAACAAGCACGGCATCGACCACGAGCAAGAGAACGAGGTCGAAGGCGAGGAAAACGAAGGCGCTGAGAACGAAGTCGGCGAGGGCAACGAGCAGGGCGGCGAGCATTTTGTCGCCGACGAGCAGGTCAGCGACCGTCATGTCGGTTTTCAGGTCAACGGCATGCAGGCGGTCAACAGTATCGGTGACATCGCCGCCAATACCGGGCGCAACGGCAACTTCCTGATCGCCCCCGGCGCCAGCCGTTCCTACACCCTTTACGCCGAGCGTGAAGGCGCGTTTGCCGCCACCAGCCAGGGCGCGACCTTTGGCGGCGAGGGCGGTGCCGGCAACGTCGCCAATGGCCTGTTCGGCCAGGTGGTGGTGGTGCCCAAAGGTGGGCGCACCTTCCGTAATACCCTGACCGAAGAAGAGATGCGCCTGAGCAGCAGCGGCCGCACCCCCACCGGCCAGCCGATCGTCGACTACCAGGCGCGCTACCCGCAGCAGGAGCCGTGGATCCGCGAAGGCAAGGCCGGTTCGCCGATCATTGCCATGACCGATGGCAACGAGATCATTTCCAGCGAATCCGACGCAATTGTCATGGGCCCCAACGCCGATGGCAGTTTCCCGGCCTCGACCTACCCGCTGGAAAGCATCGGCAAACGCAACCCGGCGATCCCCAACCGCCTGGAGCCGTTCCGTGATTTCGCCGCGCAATTCACCGACGAAGCCGCCTCGACCCAGGCTTTTCCCGGTTACTGGGCAGACCCGGTAATGGGCCATGTGCTGGAGCCGACCCGCGACTCGTTCATGATCAACTATGGCTCCGGCGGCATGGGCGCCGAGGTTGTGGCCAACCGCCTGGGCGTGGGGCCGATGCATGACTGCCTGTCATGCGCCTATGAAGAGTTCTTCTTGAGTTCGCACACCGTCGGCGACGTGGCGATGCTGGTGGACGTACCGGCTAACGTCGGCCTGGAGAACATCCGCCCGGGCCAGACCCCGAGCGCCGAGCAGGTCGGGGTCAAGGCGACCATGGCCCTGTACCCGGCGGAACCGGCCAACGTCAACCACAGCTACATCGGTGACATGGTCAAGTTCCGCAACACCCACAACGGCCACGAGCAGCACATCTTTCACCTGCACGGCCACCAGTGGCTGTTCAACCCCAATGACGACAACTCCGACTATGTCGACGCCCAGGGCATCGGCCCGGGTGTCGGCTACACCTACGAAATCGCCAACGGCGGCTCGGGCAACCGTAACCGCGTGGCCGGCGATGCGATCTATCACTGCCACTTCTACCCGCACTTTGCCCAGGGTATGTGGAGCATGTGGCGGGTCCACGATGTGTTCGAAGAAGGCACCCGCCTGGAAGTCTCCGGGCAGAGCGAAAACGGCTATCACAGCGTGCCGTTCGCCTTGCGCAGCGGCAAGCCGGCCGCGGGCGCCCGGGCCTTGCCGGACGGCGAGATCGTCGCCGGTACGCCAATCCCGGCCATCGTGCCGTTGCCCGGCAAGGCCATGGCGCCGATGCCCGGCAAGGTCGCGGTGATTCCCAAGCTGGCGCAAACCCTGGTTGCCGCAAACCATGACGACGATGAGCAAGAAGAGGGCGATGATGACGCTGGCCATGACGACGCCGCGCCGCGCGCAGTCGGCTCGCTGGCCCTGGTCGATCGCAGCGAGGCCAACCGCAACGCCGACGGCAGCCTGAAGAATCCGGGCTTCCCGTTCTGGATCGGCGGCATGGAAAACACCGTCGGCCAGCGCCCGCCAACCCCGCCGCTGGACATGCTCGACCCGGCCAAGGCGCAACAGTTGAAAAACTCCGGCAACGCCCTGTGGGCCAACCTCGACCCGGCCCAGGTCGGTGGCTGGGACGGCGGCCTGCCACGCCATGCCCTGGACGGCCTGTCGGCCGGCGGCGAGGCGCTGGTGACTACCACTGCGCTGGACTTCACCAAGGCCATCACCAAGGCCAAGGCGGTGTTTTTGCCCGAGGAGGGTACCGACGTCGAACAGGCGGCGATGAGCTTCCATTCCAAACTGGAGCACCCAAGCTATGCCGTGCTGCCTGGCAAGCAGACCGTGGCGCGCAACTTTCGCACCAACGGCGCCGCACCCACCGCCGGTGCGCCGTACTACGAGCCGTGCATGGATGATCGCGCCAAGCGCCTGACCCAACTGTCCGGCGCCGGTGAGTTCAACAGCGGCGAGCGCCTGGACGGCATGAGCTTTACCGGCAGCTCGACTTTCACCGCCGACCGCCCGCGCATCTACAAGGGCGCCAACATCCAGTTCGACGCGGTGTACAACAAGGTCGGCTACCACTTTCCGCAGGCGCGGATCATCAGCCTCTGGGAAGACGCCTGGGCGGTGATCAACAAGCAGCGCCCTCCGGAGCCGCTGGTGATGCGCATGAACACCTTCGACTGCGTGATGTACCAGCACACCAACCTGATCCCCTCGTACTATGAAATGGACGACTACCAGGTGCGTACGCCAACCGACGTTATCGGCCAGCACATCCACCTGCCAAAATGGGACCTGACCGCCGCCGATGGTTCGGCCAACGGCTGGAACTACGAGGACGGTATCCTTTCCCCTGGCACCGTGGTCGAGCGTATCCACGCGATTCGCGAGTTCAACGAGTGCCGCGCCGGCGACCCGCGCGAAGGCACGGCCGAGTGCCCGGTGGCCAAGGCGCACCCGTTCTTCGGCCGCTACGGGCGCGCCGACTGGCTGGGCGCACGCACGGCCATGCAGCGCTGGTTCGTCGACCCGGTGGTCAACGTGCATAACGTCGACCGTGGCCTGGGCACCATCTTTACCCACGACCACCTCGGCCCATCGACCCACCAGCAACTGGGCCTGTACGCCACCGTGCTGGCCGAGCCTGCCGGCTCTACCTGGTACCACGCCGAAACCGGCGAGCTGCTGTACAACAGTGCCCTGCGCGAAGACGGCGGGCCGACCTCGTGGCAGGCGGTGGTGAAAACCGGCGACCTTGACGGTGACGGGCGCAACGACAGCTACCGCGAGTTTTTCCTCGAGTACAGCGACTTCCAGCACGCCTATGAGGCCGGCGTTTACGTGGGTGCCGGCCCGGACGGCATCCCCAATGCCCAGGCTTACCCGGCCAGCGCCGACAGCTTCCGCTATGCGATCAACCCGCCGGTGCGGCAGAAGGCTTCGAACCTGCTGGAATCGGTGGTCGAGTCGCGCGGCGGGCTCAACCCGGGCTGCCCGAGCCGGCCTTGCCCGCAGGCAATCTCGGTGGATGACCCGGGGATGTTCGTCGTCAACTACCGCAACGAGCCGCTGGCCCTGCGCGTCTACGACCCCAACAAGGTCGCCCCCGACGGCAAGCGCGGCATGCAGGCCGACGGCCTGGCCGGCGATCTCGCCTATGCCATGCAGAGCCGCACCGACCGCGCCATCCCGGCGATGAACCTGTCGCCGGCGGCTGTTACCTCAGCCGTGGGGCCAACCGGCGGCACCACCTTGTTCCCGCCGCACATCAACGCCGCCGGGGCCGAGCCGGGCGACCCGTTCACGCCGATGCTGCGCACCTACTCTGGCGACAACGTGCGCCTGCGCATGCATGCCGGTGGCCATGAAGAGGAACACAACGTGACCCTGCATGGCGTCAAATGGCTGCAGAACGGCTCGGGCTTCGGCAACAGCTCGAACTCCGGCTGGAAGGCCTCGCAGATGGTCGGGATCTCCGAGCAACTGGGCTTCATGGCACCGGTGTCGATGATCTCCAGCGCGTCGGCGCCCAACGGTGACTACCTGTATTCGCTGGACGCCGCCCACGAAGGCTACTGGAATGGCATCTGGGGCGTTATGCGCAACTACAGCAACAGCCGCAACGACCTGTTTGCCCTGCCCAACAACCCGTTGCCGATGGCGGCGCGCAACACCGTGGCGTTTGACGGCATCTGCCCGCGCTTTACCGCCAACACCAATGGCATCGGCACCCGGCCAACGGTGCAGCGCAGCTATGAAGTCGTCGCCGCCCTGGCCAACGATATCCTCGGCAACTCGCTGGGTGTGAGCATCACCGACCCGGCCGGCGCCGGCCAGCACGTCGGCGGCCCGCTCAAGGCCAACGGCGGCACCCTGGTGTACAACAGCCGGCGCACCAGCATCCCGCAGGTGACGGTGACCGACCCCGAAGATGGCGAAACCTTCACCATCGGCGGCCACAGCGGCCCGCTGCACGACCCGACGGCAATCCTCTATGTGCGCAAGGCCGACCTCGACCCGGGCACCGGCAAGCTCAAGCCCGGAGTGCCGATCGAGCCGCTGGTGCTGCGCGCCGCTGCCGGTGAGTGCCTGAAGGTCACCCTGGAAAACCGCCTGCCGCAGGTCATGCCCGACCTGCCGAGTACCGCCGTGATGCAGAACGTGGTCAAGCGCGACCGCAATGGCAGTGAAGGCTCCACCGCCTTCAACAACAACCTCATGCGGCCCTCCAGCCATGTCGGCCTGCATGCCCAGTTGCTGGCCTACGACATCACCAAGTCGGACGGCGCCAACGTCGGCCAGAACCCGGTGCAGACCGTGCCGCCACGGGCCGGCAACAGCGGCGCCTACCCGAGCAAGGTCTACCAGTACTACGCCGGGCACCTGGAGCGCGAAGGCAAGCCGGTGCTGCAGATGGGCCGTGCGGTGGACAACATCAACACCACCGCCATCGAGTTCGGCGGCCTGAACATCACCCCGGCCGATGTCATCAAGCAGGGGCAAAAGGGCTTGATCGGCGCCATGAGCATCCTGCCGCTGGGTGCCACCTGGAGCGAAGACACGGCCAGCCGCGCCTCGGCCACCGTGCAGGTGCCGGGGCAAACCGCCTACCGCGACTTCGCCACCCTCTGGCAACGCTCGCTGAACATGCGCTGGGCCGATGGCCGGCCGGTGGAGGGCATTGCCACTGAAGGCAACGGCGTGCCAGGCGATCCGAAGGACAACTCGAACATGGCCATCAACTACAAGACCGAGCCGTTGTGGTTCCGCTTCGGCCTGGCCCCGGATGCGCCGTTCGGCCATGCCGATGGCAATGGCTGGGCCGATGTAGCCAATGCCCACATGGCCTACAGCAACGCCCTGGTCGGCGGCGATCCGCAAACCCCGGTGCTCTGGGCCAAGCCTGGCCAGCCACTGCGCAACCACGTGCTGATGCCCACCGGCGGCAGCCGCGGCATTACCTACCAGCTCGACGGGCACCTGTGGCCGCTGCACGCCTACCAGCCGGAGAAGGCCGACCCCGGTGGCTACCCGATGTACCAGCCCGGTATCGGTTCGGTGCGCTTTGGCTACAACCCGCAGGCCATGTACATCGGCGCCCAGGAGAGCGTGCTGCCGGCCGCGCACTTCAGTTTCATGCTGCCTAGCGCCGGCGGCAGCAACGCGGTGCCGGGTGACTACCTGTTCCGCGACTACGCCGCCTACGGCAACGCCTCCGGGTTGTGGGGGATCCTGCGGGTGACCAACGAAACACCACCGGCCACGCCGCCAGCACAGTGAGTGAGGGGAAGGTCATGAACAACAAGAATCGACCGCTGTACCTGGGCCTGCTGGTGGGCCTGACCCTGATCGGCCTGGGGGTGAGTTACGAAAGCCTGTGGTGCGACCCGCGCAGCGAGCAGGTCGAAGGTGACCCCCAGGGCCTGCATAGCTTCAGCCGCGACGGCGTCAGCGTCGAGTTCGAAGCGCGGCCGCTGGGCAGCGGCGGGACCTTGACCGAAGGCAGCTTCGCCAATGTACGCTTCAAGATCACCGACCAGAACAGCGGCCAGCCATTGTCGGGGGTATCCCCCGGCGCCTGGCTGGACCCGGCGCTGACCGGCGAAGCGGCCAAGGACCGCAGCACCAGTTGCAAGGCACGGGTGGCGCTGTTTCTCAAAAGCAGCATCGGCGCACGGCCCTTGCTCGATTTGAACAGCTACTTCCTGCTGGTGCTGAACAAGGACGCCAGCCTCACGGTGATTGATCCGTCGGTGTCGGTGGGCGGGGTCACCAGCACCCTGGCGCGCATCGAACTGCCGGGCACACCGATGGACTGGGTGGCGAGCAAGGATGACAAGCAGGTCTACGTGTCGATGCCGAAGCGCGGCGAAGTGGCGCTTATCGACACCGAGACCTTCCAGCGCGTCGCCAACCTGCCGGCCGGCAAGCAGCCGCTGCGCCTGGCGATGCAGCCCGACCAGCGCCTGCTGTGGGTCGGCAACAATGCCCGCGACGCCCAGAGCAGCGGGGTGACAGTGATCGACGTGCCCAGCCGCAAGACTCTGAAGTTTTTCGCCACCGGCGCCGGTCACCACGAAATCGCCTTTAGCAGCGATTCGCGCTACGCCTTTGTCAGCAACCGCGACAGCGGCACCCTGAGCGTGATCGACGCCAGTGAGATGCGCCTGGTGAAAACCCTCAAGGTCGGCTCGCACCCTTTGTCGGTGGCTTATTCGCCGCTGTCCCAGGCGGTGTACGTGGCCGATGGCCGCGACGGCAGCATCAGCGTCATCGATGCCCGCAGCCACACTCAGCGCCACCTGATCGAAGGCAAGCAGGGCCTGGGGCCGATGCGCTTCAGCAATGACGGGCGCTTCGGCATCGTCCTCAACACCCTGCAAAGCCAGGCCATGGTCATCGATGCCAGCAGCGACCGGCTGATCCACAGCCTGCCGGTGGCCGCCGAACCCTACCAGCTGACCTTCACCCAGGCCTATGCCTATGTCCGCGGCCTGGCCTCGCCCAAGGTCAGCATGATCAACCTCAGCAGCCTCGGCGAAGGCCGCCAGCCGATCGTCCAGGGCTTCGAAGCCGGGCCCGCGGCGCCGCGCCAGGCCGGTGACCTGCCGCTGGCCCAGGGCCTGACTGTGGCCCGCGACGAGAACTCGGTGTTTGTGGTCAACCCGGTGGACAACACCACCTACTTCTACGCCGAAGGCATGAACGCGCCGATGTCCGGCTACGCCAACCGTGGCCACAGCGCCCGCGCCGCGCTGGTCATCGACCGCAGCCTGCGCGAGGTGGCGCCGGGGGTGTACAGCTCGACCATCAAGCTGCCGGCCGCCGGTACCTTCGATGTCGCCTTTTTGCTCAACCAGCCGCAGATCATTCACTGCTTCAGTACCGAAGTGGCGGCTTCCAGCAGCGCTCCGCACCGGCAGACGCCACGGGTGGAGTTCCTTATCGGCCCCTCGGTGGTCGACCAGGGCCGGCCGCTGATCGCGCGCTTTCGCATCAGCGAGGGCAACGGCACGCCGCGCACCGGAATCAAGGACCTGAGCCTGCGCTACTTTCTCGCGCCCACCTCGCGAGCCCGGACCAGCGTGGTCCGCGAAGTGGGCGAGGGCATCTACGAGGCGCCGCTGGAACAACTTGAAGCCGGTGCCTGGTACCTGCACGTGCAGGCGCCGTCGCTGGGCAAGCGCTTTGCCGAGTACAACTACACCAGCCTGCGGGTAATGCCCGCCGGCGCACAGCAAGCATCCGACGCCGGACCAAGGAGTGTGCAATGAAACTGCTCGATCGCTGCAGACTGTTCAGCCTCTGCCTGCTCGCCGCCAGTTGCGGTATCGCCCAGGCCCACAACGGTGTCGACCACAGCGGCCATGGCGCGCCCGCCGCCCAACAGGAAAAGACCTCGGTGCGCTTTGCCGATGTCTCGTTGCTCGACCAGAACGGCATGCCGGTGCGCCTGGAAAAGGACCTGGTGGCCGATCACCTGGTGGTCATGGGCTTTATCTACACCAGTTGCACCACGGTGTGCCCGGTGGTTTCCTCGATCATGGCCAAGGTGCAGAAGCAGCTGGGCGTCCGGGTCGGCACCGAGGTGCAACTGGTGTCGATCAGCGTCGATCCGCAGCGCGATGATCCCAAGCGCCTGCTCGGCTACGCCCAGGCGTTCCAGAACGGCCCGGGCTGGAGCTGGCTGACCGGCACCCCGTATGCCATCAACGAAACCCTCAAGGGCCTGGGCAGCTTCAGCGCCGACCTTGGCCAGCATCCGCCGCTGATCCTTGTCGGTGACGGCCACAGCGGCCACTGGACGCGCTATTACGGCTTTACCGACCCACAGCTGCTGATCAGCGAGATCGACCGCCTCAGCGCCCGCCGGGTGCACGCCAAGCACACCGCCATTGCCCAGGAGGTGCAACCATGAGCGCCGTCAGCCGTGGCATGCGCAGCACCGACTGGCTGGCCCTGGCGCTGTGCCTGTGGATCCTCAGCGCAGTGGCCCTGGCCCATGAAGGCCATGGCGCACCACCGCCCAACGCCACCCCGGCGACGGCCGAGGGCGGGACCCGCGACGCCCGCACGTACTTCACCGACACCGTGCTGCAGGACCAGAATGGTCGCAACCTGCGCTTTTACCAAGACGTCCTGAAAGACCGCGTGGTGCTGCTCAATGTGATCTTCACCCACTGCAATGACGCCTGCCCGCTGATTACCCGCAAGCTGCGCGAGGTGCGCGAAGCCCTGGGCGAAGACGCAGCCAGCAAGGTCACCTTCATTTCCCTGAGCAGCGACCCGCAGAACGACACCCCGGCGGTGCTTAAGGCCTTTGCCGAAAAACAGGGGGTGGACAGCGCCAACTGGCTGTTCCTCACCGGTGACAAGGCGCAGATGGACCTAGTCTTGGCGCGCCTGGGCCACCTGATTCCAAGCCCCGAGCAGCATTCGACCCAGTTGATTGCCGGCGACGTGGCCAACAAGCGCTGGAGCAAGATCCGCCCGGACGCGCCGGCGCAAGCCATCGCCCAGCGTCTGCAACTGCTGTCGCAACCCTTGGCGGGGCGCTGAGCCATGGCCGCGCGCCTGGCTATCGGCGTGCTGCTGAGCGTGCTGCTGGTCAGCCCGCTGGCCTGCGCCCTCGAGCTCAGCCCGCAGGAGCTGGCGGGCAAGCGCCTGTACCGCGAAGGCCTGTCGAGCAGCGATGCCCAGGTGTCGGCGCGGGTTGGTGCCGCCGACATGCTGGTGCCGGCCAGCGTCGTACCCTGTGCCAGCTGCCACGGCAGCGATGGCCTGGGCCGGGCCGAGGGCGGAGTGCGTCCGCCGTCGCTGAACTGGCAGCGCCTGGCCGGCGGGCAGGGCATGCGCGAGGTCAATGGCCGCCGCTATCCGGTCTACACCGAGGCGAGCCTGGCCCGCGCCATTCAGGAGGGCCGCGACCCGGCCGGCAACCTTCTGGACCCGGCGATGCCGCGCTTTGTCCTGAGCATGGCCGACCAGCGCAACCTCAGTGCCTACCTCAAGCGCCTGGCCGATGACCGCGACCCGGGGCTGGAAGAACAGACCCTGCGCCTGGGCACTTTGCTGCCGACCCAGGGCGCCCTGGCCGCGCCTGCGCGGGTGGTGGCGGCGGTGTTGGCTGACCGTATCGAGCAGATCAACCGCCAGGGCGGCATTCATGGCCGCAGCTTGCAGCTGGTCAACCTCGACCCCGGCCCCGACCAGGCCAGTGCCGAGCAGGCGCTGGCGCAACTGATCGACCAGCAGCGGGTATTCGCCCTGGTCGCGCCGATGGCGCCGGCCCTTGATACCACGCTGGCCGCGCGCCTGGAGCAGGCGCGCCTGCCGTTGATCGGCGCCGCCCCGCAGCTGGCCGGCAGCCGCCAGGTGTTCGACCCCTTGCCCGGGTTGCGTGAGCAGCTGCTGAGCCTGGCCGACTACGCCCAGGGCAGCCTGTCGTTGCAGCAGGCCCAGGTGACTATCGTTTATGCCGAGGCCAACCAAGCCGCGCTGGCGGCCAGTTTACGCGAGGCCTTGCTGGCGCGCGGCTGGAGCCAGGTCAAGGTCGAGGCCTTCGAGCAGCAGGCGCCGACGGGGCAGGCAGTGTTCTATCTCGGCAAGGCCTCGGCTTTCAGCCGCCTGACCGAAGCCTTGCAGCAGGCCGGGCGCACGCCTTACCTGTTCGCCGCCTCAAGCCAGGTCGCCAGCGAGCTGCTGCTGGTACCACAAGCGTGGTCGCGGCGGGTGTTCCTGGCCTATCCGTTCATCCCCAGCGACTGGACCGCCCAGGGCCGCGAGGCGCTCACCGCCCTGCGCCAGCGCCAGGGCCTGGATGGCCGCCAAGGCTTGTTGCAGGTCAGTACCTGGTGCGCCATGCAATTGCTTGAAGAAGCGCTCAAGCGCGCCGGGCGTGACGCCAGCCGCGAGAAACTCACCCAGGCCCTGGAAGGCCTGCACGACGTGCACACCGGGCTGACCCCGGCCCTGGGCTTTGGCCCGGGCCGGCGCCAGGGCCTGAACGGTGCGCATGTGGTCACCGTTGAAATGCCCGGCCCGGTGTTCTATCCGGTTGCCGCCTACCAGAGTGTCCTTGAGACGAGGTCGCCATGAACCGCCTGATGCCGTTGCTGCTGTGCCTGTTGGCTGTATCGCTGCACGCCGCGGACGGGCCGCCGGCGGCGCGGGTCAACGGCGTGGAGATCAGCCAGATGCGCCTGGAGCGCTATTTTGCCGAGTATCTTGAGGACCAGGGCAGGGCGCTGACCAGTATCCGCAACCCCAGCGTGTACAAGCGCCTGCGCGAACAGGCGCTGAACGACCTGATCGACCGCGAGCTGCTGTGGCAGGAGGCCCAGCGCCAGGGCGTGGCGGTCAGTGATGCCGAGGTCGAGGCGCGCATCGGCCACCTGCGCCAGGCGTTCGGCAGCAATGAAGTGTTCGAGCGGCGCCTGGCCGATGCCGGTTTCGACCCCCAGAGCTTTGCCGCTTACACCCGTCAGGAGATGGCCGCGCAGCAGGTGTTCGTGGCTGCCAGCCGCGTGCCGGAGCCAAGCGCGGCGCAGGTGTCGGCGTTCTATCAAGCCAACGCGAAAACCTTTGCGGGTGGGCAGAACCAAAGCCAGGGCGACCCTGTCCAACGGGAGCAAGGACTTGCAATGGCTAAAACCCTTCTTATCGATCAACTGCAGACGCAGGCGCGTCAGGCGTTGTTGCAACGCTTGCGCGACAGCGGTCAACTGCAGCGTATCGACTGAGCGCAGCGCCGCCCCCACTATTGGGGGCAGCACTAGGGGCAAAACGCCATCTGTCCCCCGGGATTGGGGAAGGGGCTAGCACCCGTTTGCGTCTATGCTTACAGAATCAACGACATAGCACATTGATTTGCGCCGTATCACGTCTGGCACGAAGCATGCGTAAGCCTCTACAAGGCCGCACTCGTGCCGGGCCGGGAAACCGGGCCAGCGATGCTTCAGGGAGTGGACCTTGGTGAACAGAGTATTGGTAGTCGATGACGAACAGACCCTTGCCGGCAATATCCAGGATTACCTGGTTCTGCAAGGCCTCGACGTCCATGTTGCCCACGACGGAGCCAGTGCCATCGGCGCTGCCGAACGCACCCGGCCCGAAGTGGTAGTGCTGGATTATCGCTTGCCCGATATGGAGGGGTTTCAGGTTCTGGAGACTGTGCGCCAACAAGGTACGCGCTGTCATTTCGTGCTGATCACCGCCCACCCGACCGCCGAGGTCCGTGAGCGGGCCAGCCAACTGGGTGTCAGCCATATCCTGTTCAAGCCTTTTCCGCTGGCGGAACTGGCCCGCGCAGTCCTCGACCTGATGGGCATCAAGCGAGAAAGCCGGCGCGCAGCCGACAAGGACACAGGGTTCGTCGAACGACGCCAGAGCAGGAGTGAGAGTTTCCCCCTGCAGTTGTTCGACGGTAGCTGGGTCCTGGCCGATCGCCGACGTAATGGCGCACGGCCGCCGGGGCCCGACGACGACCAGCTGCTCACCGGGGAATAACGCGCGAGCAGGGCTGAACCAGGCTCTCCGCGCCCCGCGTCGGAGAGCATGCCATGGAACCGTTGTCGCTCGTTCCTCCCGTTCTAGCCAGCACCCCGGCGCCCCTTGGCCGCGCGCTGCTGGCCCAGGCCAGGGCCAGTGCCGAACTCAGCGGCGAGCGTCTGCTCGATACCCTGCAATCGCTCAGCGGCCTTGAGCCGGCAGCGTTTGTCCAGTGCCTGGGCGCCACCCTGCATTACCCGCTGCTCGACGGCTCGGCGCTGTTCGCCGCCACGCCGCTGTTCGAGCGGGTCAGCCTGGCCCAGTGCCTGAAACGCGAATTCATCCTCCTCCAGCATGACGGCCAGACCCTCGGGGTGTTCGCCGACCCCTTCGACGACGCCCGCCTGGCCTGGATCGACGACTGCCTGCAAGGCGCACCGCTGTACCTGGTGCAAGCCGCTGAGCTCACGGGCTTTCTGGCCCGCCACGAAGAGAGCTTCCACGCGGTCGATTCGCTGGACACCGAAAGCGAAACGGTCAACGAGCTCGACAGCCTGCAGAGCCTGTCATTGGCGAGCATAAGCGAAGACCAGAGCCGGGTGGTCAAGCTGGTCAACTCGACCCTCTACGATGCCCTGAAGATGCACGCCAGCGACATTCACCTGGGCGTGACCGGCAGCGGCCTGGTGATCAAGTACCGCATCGACGGCGTACTCAACAGCATCAGCAAGGTCAGTGGCAGCGAGTTCGCCGACCAGGTGATCTCGCGGATCAAGGTCATGGCTGAGCTTGACATCGGCGAGAAACGCGTACCCCAGGACGGCCGCTTCAAGATCGGCATCAGCGCCCGGCAGATCGATTTCCGAGTCTCGATCATGCCGAGCATTTTCGGCGAAGACGCGGTGCTGCGGGTGCTCGACAAACAGGACCTGGCCGATCGCGTCAGCGGCGTGCAGTTGCAGGCCCTGGGCTTTGAACAGCAGACCTTGCGCAGCCTGCGCCGGCTGGCCAGCGAACCCTACGGGATGATCCTGGTCACCGGCCCCACCGGCAGCGGCAAGACCACCACCCTTTACGCCATGATCAGCGAGATCAACCACGGCGTAGACAAGATCATCACCATCGAAGACCCGGTGGAGTACCAGTTACCGGGGGTGCTGCAGATCCCGGTCAATGAAAAGAAAGGCCTGACCTTCGCCCGCGGCCTGCGCTCGATCCTGCGCCACGACCCGGACAAGATCATGGTCGGCGAAATCCGCGACCCGGACACCGCGCAAATCGCCGTGCAGTCGGCACTCACCGGGCACCTGGTGTTCACCACCATCCACGCCAACAACGTCTTCGATGTGATCGGCCGCTTCAGCCAGATGCAGGTCGACCCCTACAGCTTTGTCTCGGCGCTCAACGCCGTGCTGGCCCAGCGCCTGATTCGCCTGGTTTGCCCGCACTGCGCCGGCCCCCAGCAACCCAGCCATGAAGAACTCGTCGCCTCGGGCCTGGAGCCCGGCCAGGTCGGCCATTACCGCTTTGTTCACGGCAGTGGCTGCGGCCAGTGCCGGGGCAGCGGTTATCGCGGACGCACGGCGATTGCCGAGCTGCTGCACCTGGATGACGACCTGCGCCAGATGATCGTCGAGCGCAAGCCCCTGGCGCAAATCAAGACCCTGGCCTGCCAACGCGGCCTGCGCCTGCTGCGCAGCTCGGCGCTGGAGCTGGTGCGTGATGGCCGGACCACCCTGGAGGAGATCAATCGTGTCACTTTTATCGCCTGATCGCTTTATCGCCGTGCTCGGCGCCCAGGGTGTGGGCCTGTGCCAACGCCAGGGTCAACAGCAACGCTGGCTCTCAAGCCTGGACTTTATCGCCGAGCGCAGCCTGGCCTGGGCCGTGGCCCTGGAGTCGCTGCAGCACCTGCTGGTTGAACATGCCGGCAAGGGTGCGCAGTTGCAGGTGTTGCTCTCGGCCCAGTACAGCCGCTTCTGCCTGGTGCCCTGGAGCGCCGCCATCAGCCGCCCGGATGAGTTGCAGCAGTACGCCCGCGCCTGTTTCGAGGCGCATTACGGGCAGAGCCTGGAAGGCTGGCGCATTGTCGTATCCCCCGAAGCCGGCGGTTGCCCGCGCATCGCCAGCGCCACGCCGCAGGCCTTGCTCGATCAGCTTGAGGCCCTGTGCCGCAATCTCGGGCTACGCCTGCGCTCGACGCGGCCTTACCTGATGGAGGCCTACAACCACTTTGCCGAGCAACTGGGGCAGGGCGACTTTCTCTTCGTCCTGGCCGAGCCGCAACGCAGCGTCTGCCTGCTGGCGCAAAACGGCGCCTGGCAGCACGTCAGTGCCCAGGGCTGCAGCGACAGTGACCAGGCCCTGCAAGCCTTGATCGCCCGCCACAGCGAGTTGCACCAGGGCGAGGGGCAACTGCCGGTGTACCTGCATGCGCCCGGGCGCCTTGAGCCAGTACCGGCGCTGGCGGGCGTGCAACTGTGCGAGCTGGCGCCAGCGCCGCTGGCGGTACGCGACGTGCTGTGCAGCATGTCACGGGCGGTGGCCTGAAATGCGCCGCCTGATGCTGGACCTGCAGCCCGCCCGCACAGGTTGGCCCGCCTGGGCGCTGCTGGCATGCGCACTGAGCCTGCTGCTCGGTACTGCGCTGCTGCAGCAGGGCTTCGATCAACAACAGGCCGGGCTTGAACAGCAACTTGAACAGCTCGACCGGCAACTGGGCAAACGGCCCCAGGCCGAGCCAGCGCTCAATGCCGCGCAAAGCCGCGAGCAGGCCGAAAAACTGGCACAGATGCGCAGCGTCTCGCAGCAACTGCAACGGCCGTGGGAGCGCCTGTTCAACATGCTTGAAGGGCTGCCGCAAGACGACGTTGCCTTGCTCACCCTGACCCCCGATGCGCGCAAGGGCCAACTGCGCATCAGCGCCGAGGCCCGCGACCTGGAGGCCATGCTGGCCTTCCACAAGCGCCTGGAAGCCAGCGACGAGCTGCGCGATGTGTCGCTGCTCAACCACGAAATCATCGCCAAGCAGGCCGAGCATCCGGTGCAGTTCAACCTGTCGGCCACCTGGGAGAACGGCAATGCGCATCCCTAGCCTGATCCTCCATGAACGCGCCCGCCAGCTCGGCGTAGTGGGCCTGGCCGGTGCCGGGTTGCTGGCCCTGGCCCTGCTGTATGGCGTTACTGCCTTGCTCGGCCAATGGCAGCAGTTGCAACAGCTGGAGCAGCAGCGTGATCAGGCCCTGGCCCAGGTCGCGCAGTTCAAGCAGGGCACGCTGAAGCTGGCGCAGGTGCCCAGGCACGAGCTGGAAGACTTTCACAAACAGCTGCCGGCCCAGCCTCAGGCCACTGTGGCCATCGACCGCATCTACGCCCTGGCCAAGGCCGAGCAGATCACCCTGGCCCGCGGCGAGTACGCCCTGGGGGTCGATCCCAAGACTCAGCTGGCGCGTTACCAGATCCTCCTGCCGGTGCGCGGCAGCTACCCGCAAATCCGCCGCTATGTGCATGCCTTGCTCGGCCAGTTGCCGGCACTGGTGCTCGAAGACATTGACCTGCAGCGCAAGAAGATCGGCGACCGCGAGCTGACCGGGCGCATCCGTATGACCCTTTACCTGTCGAGGTCATGATGAACACTCAAAGCAGCCTGGCCTGGCTGGCTTTTCTCGGCACCGCCGCGGTGCTGGCCTGGGCGCCGGGGTATTTCTTCGACGACGTAGCTGAAGACGCCGAGGCGGCTGTTGAGGTCGCCGGCAAGGCTTCTGCACCGCTGACGGCGACCGCGCAGACGGCGGCAAGGCCGGCAGCCCTGCAGCCGCGCGACCTGTTCCCGAGCAAGAGCTGGAAGCCTGCGGTGCAGGTCACCACCGTCACCGAACAACCGGTGGTCATCGCTCCGGTGGCCGTGGCGCCTGTCGCCCCGGCACTGCCATTCCAGTTCGTTGGCCGCCTGGATGATCGCGACGACCAGCAGGTGTTCCTGCAAAGCGGCGAAAAACTCTACGTCGTGCGCCGCGGCGACGTGATCGATGACACCTACCGGATCGAGCAGATCTCCGCTACGGAGCTGAGCCTGGTCTACCTGCCATTGCACCTGTCCCAGACCTTGTCTGTAGGGAGCGCACCATGAATTCGCCAAGGCTCAGCCACAAAGCGCCGTACCTGATGCTTGCCCTGTGTGTCGCCCTGGCCGGATGCGGCACTTCGGGTGTGCGCAAGGACGCCCAGGCCCTGATCGGTGAGGGCCAGTACGAGGCCGGGATCGCCCAGCTTGAAGACGCGCTCAAGGAACACCCGCGCGACACCGAACTGAACATCGCCTTGATCCAGGGCCGGCGCCAGGCGGTGGAGGCGCTGCTGACCCAGGCCGACGGCGACCGCAGCCGCCATGACTTCGGCGGTGCGCGCACAGGTTACGGGCGGGTGCTGACCCTGGAGCCGAACAACCGCCGGGCCCTGGATGCGGTGCGCCAGATCGAGCAGATGCGCAACCTCGGCGAGCGCATTGCCCTGGGCCAGGCGGCGTTGCGCAGCGGCGACCTGTTCGGCGCCGAGCGGCACATGCGCGAAGTGCTGCTGCTCGACCCGCAGAACGAAGGCGGCCTGGCCCTGCGCAAGGACATCGAGCGGGTGCAAAGCCGCACCGCCCAGCCCAACCCGCAACTGCGCAGCAAGCTCGAACGGCCGGTGACCCTGGAGTTTCGCGACGCCAACCTGAAGACCATCTTCGAGGTGTTGTCGCAGGTGGCGGGGCTGAACTTCATCTTCGACAAGGACCTGCGCCCGGACATGAAGGCGACCATCTTCGTGCGTGACGTGCGCATCGAAGACGCCGTGGCCCTGCTGCTGGAACAGAACCAGCTGCACCAGAAGGTGGTGAACGACAACACGCTGCTGATTTACCCGGACTCGCCGCAGAAGATCAAGGATTACCAGGAACTGGTGATGCGCACCTTCTACCTGACCAGCATCGACGCCAACACCGCGCTGAACATGGTCAAGACCATGCTCAAGACCCGCGACGTGTTCGTCGACGAGCGCCTCAACACCCTGACCATGCGCGACACCCCCGACGCCGTGCGCATGGCCGAGAAACTGCTGCAGTCCCAGGACCAGTCCAACCCGGAAGTGGTGCTGGAGGTGGAAGTGATGGAGGTTGCCCGTTCGCGGATCCTCGAACTCGGCCTGCAGTGGCCCAACACCTTTGGCATCCTCAACGCCGATGGCAACCCGGTGGGCACCCTCGACCAACTGCGCGGCATCAACTCCTCGCGCATCAGTATCGCCCCGGCACCGCAAGCCAAGATCAACGCCCAGGACAACGACATCAACACCCTGGCAAGCCCGGTGATCCGCGTCAGCAACCGAGAGCAGGCACGCATCCACATTGGCCAGCGGGTGCCGATCATCAGCGCCACCTCGGTGCCCTCGACCCAGGGCCCGGTGATCACCGAAAGCGTCACCTACCTGGACGTCGGCCTCAAGCTCGAAGTGACCCCGGTGGTGCACCTGAACAACGAGGTGGCGATCAAGGTGGCCCTGGAAGTCAGCAACGCCAAGCCGCTGGAGCCGACCCGCCAGGGCACCATCCCGGTTCAGGTCGACACCCGCAACGCCCAGACCAGCCTGCGCCTGCACGACGGCGAAACCCAGGTGCTGGCCGGGTTGATGCGCAACGACCAGGGTGGCAGCGGCAACAAGATCCCGGGGCTTGGCGACATTCCCGGCCTGGGCCGGCTGTTCGGCAGCAACCGCAGCGACAACAGCCAGTCGGAGCTGGTGCTGTCGATCACCCCGCGGATCATCCGCAACCTGCCGTACCAGAGCCCGTCGGACATGGAGTTTGCCACCGGCACCGAAACCAGCATGCAGATCCGCAACTTCAACCGCAGCATCGAGGTCGACGACGAACAACCCATTGCGGCGGTACCGACCGCGGTGAGGCCGTAAATCATGAAACGCCCGATGGCAGGTTTCAGCCTGATCGAAGTGATGCTGACCCTGGCACTGCTCGGGTTGCTCGCCTCGATTGCCGCGCCGCTGACCGAAACCCTGGTGCGGCGCAACAAGGAGCAGGAACTGCGCACCGCGCTGTACCAACTGCGCGATGCCATCGACGCCTACAAGCGCGCCTTCGACGCCGGCTATATCGAGAAGTCCCTCGACGCCAGCGGCTACCCGCCGAACCTGCAGGTGCTGGTCGATGGCGTGCGCGATGTGCGCAGTGCCAAGGGCGCCAAGTTCTACTTTCTGCGGCGCATTCCCCAGGACCCGCTGCTGGCCGCGCGCAAGGACGACGAGCAGGGCGGGTGGGGCCTGCGCGCCTACGACAGCCCGGCGCAGAGCCCGCGTGATGGTGAAGACGTTTTTGATGTGTACTCCCGGGCCCGCGGCAAGGGCCTCAACGGCATCGCCTACGGGCAGTGGTGAGCAGTATGAAACGCAACCAGGGCTTTACCTTGATCGAATTGCTGGTGGTGATGGCGATCATCGCCACGCTGATGACCATCGCCATGCCGCGCTACTTCAACAGCCTCGAGACCTCGCGCGAGGCCACCCTGCGCCAGAGCCTGGCGGTGATGCGCGAGGCGCTGGACCACTACTACGGCGACACCGGCCGCTACCCCGAGTCGCTGGAACAGTTGGTCGAGCAGCGCTACCTGCGCGGCGCGCCGCTGGACCCGATCACCGAACGCCGTGACGGCTGGCTGCTGGTGGCACCGCCTGAAGGCGTCGCCGGCGCCGTTGCCGACATCAAAAGCGGTTCAACCGGGAGGGCCCGTGATGGCAGCCTTTATGCCGAGTGGTAATGCCGGGCAGGCAGGCTTCACCTACCTGGGCGTGCTGTTGCTGATCGCCGTCACCGGCATGGCCCTGGCGGCCACCGGCACGCTGTGGTCGACCGTCGCCCAGCGCGAGCGCGAACGCGAACTGCTGTGGGTCGGCGGCCAGTACGCCCAGGCCCTGCGCAGCTACTTTCGCGCCTCACCTGGCCTGGCCCAATACCCGCAGAGCCTTGAGGAGCTGCTGGAGGATAGCCGTTACCCCAACCCCAAGCGGCACCTGCGCAAGCTGTACCCGGACCCGATCACCGCCAGCGATGACTGGGGCCTGCTGCGCTCGATCGACGGGCGCATCACCGGCGTCTACAGCCGCTCCCAGGCCCTGCCGCTCAAACGCACCGGCTTTGCCGGGCAATGGTCGGAGTTCGACGGCCTTGAGCACTACAGCGACTGGCAGTTCGTCGCCGAAAAGGCCTTCAACGAAAGCGCTGCCGGCGCACGCAAGGGCCTGGCCCAGGGAGCCGGGCAATGAACCGCCGCCTCAGTGCCCTGGCCCTGGCCCTGGTGCTGCTGGCCGGCACCGCCCGGGGCGGCGCCGAGGACGAGATGATGGGCTTTATCGTCGACAACACCATCTCGCACATCGGCCACGACTTCTATTACAGCTTTGCCGAGCGGCTGCGTGCCACCAGTCGCCTGGATTTCAACCTGGTGGTACGTGAACGACCCGACCCGCGCTGGGGCAGCCTGGTGACGGTCGAGTACGAGCAACGCGTGCTGTACCGGCGTTTTCTGCCACCCAACACCACTGAGCTTAAGGACGCCGCCTACGAGGCTGCGGACCTGGTCAAGGCGCAGATCATCCAGCGCAAGCTGCAGATGCTGCTGCAGGACACCACTGATCTGGAGAGGGACGAGCTATGAACAACAACAAAACCTGCAGCCTGGCCTCGCTGGTATTGCTGGCGAGCCTCGCCAGTGCAGCCAGCGCCACGGAACTGGTCTACACCCCGGTCAACCCGGCGTTTGGCGGCAACCCGCTGAACGGCACCTGGCTGCTCAACAACGCCCAGGCGCAGAACGATCACGAAGACCCGGCCATCAAGGACCGCACCTCGGCCTTTGCCAGCACCTCGGCACTGGAGCGTTTCACCAGCCAGCTGGAGTCGCGCCTGCTCTCGCAACTGCTGACCAACATCAACAACGGCAACACCGGCAGCCTGCAGACCGACGCCTTCATCATCAACGTCATCGACGACTCGGGGGCCCTGAGCATTCAGGTGACCGACCGGGTAACCGGGGAAATCTCGGAAATTCAGGTCAACGGCCTGAACCCTTGAAGGGCCAGGACAACGGGGAGAAACAGCGATGAAACGAATTCTGAGCACACTGCTGATCCTGGCCGCCTTGCAAGGCTGCAGCCTGCGCGAACCGATGCCGGCCGAACAGGACAGCGAAAGCCCGACCCTGACGCCACGGGCCTCGACCTACTACGACCTGCTCAACATGCCGCGGCCCAAGGGCCGGCTGATGGCGGTGGTGTATGGTTTTCGCGACCAGACCGGGCAATACAAGCCGACCCCGGCCAGCTCGTTTTCCACCAGCGTCACCCAGGGCGCGGCGAGCATGCTGATGGATGCCCTGCAGGCCAGCGGCTGGTTCGTGGTGCTTGAGCGCGAAGGGCTGCAGAACCTGCTGACCGAACGCAAGATCATTCGCGCCTCGCAGAAAAAGCCCGACACCCCGGTGAATATCCAGGGCGAGCTGCCGCCGCTGCAGGCGGCCAACCTGATGCTCGAAGGCGGCATCATCGCCTACGACACCAACGTGCGCAGCGGCGGCGAGGGCGCGCGCTACCTGGGTATCGACCTGTCGCGCGAGTACCGGGTCGACCAGGTCTCGGTCAACCTGCGGGCGGTGGACGTGCGCAGCGGCCAGGTGCTGGCCAACGTCATGACCAGCAAGACCATCTACTCGGTCGGGCGCAGCGCCGGGGTGTTCAAGTTCATCGAATTCAAGAAACTGCTGGAAGCCGAGGTCGGCTACACCACCAACGAACCGGCGCAGCTGTGCGTGCTGTCGGCGATCGAGGCGGCGGTGGGGCACTTGCTGGCCCAGGGCATTGAACGGCGCCTGTGGCAGGTGGCGGGGGATGGCAGCGGCGACAAGGCGGTACTGGACAAATACCTGAGCCAGTACCAGAGCCCTGAGTGAGTGTGTCAGTGGCTGGGGCAGCCCTGTTCCTTGACGATCCGCTGGGTCGAGGCCGGGTTGTTGACCAGCTTGGCCGCCGAGCGTGCCGGGCGTTTGACCAGCTCACCGCCGCAATTGGGGCACTGGCCCTTGAGCTGACGTTCGTTGCAGACACGGCAAAAGGTGCATTCGAACGAGCAGATCAACGCATCCGCGCTATCTCCGGGCAGGTCGCTGCCACAGCATTCACAGTTGGGGCGCAATTCGAGCATGGTCAGGTCCTCGCAGGCGGAACGGAATCGTCAGTGTATACGCTCAGGGCCGAAACAGGTGGGCGTGGCCAGCGCGGTACAGCGCCGACTCGCTGAAGCTGTCGTTGCCCAGCACCCGGCCTACCAGAATCAGCGCGGTACGGCGAAAATCCTTGGCTGCCGCTAGCTCGACAATCGTCTCCAGGGTGCCCAGCACCCAGTCCTGGTCCGGCCAGGTTGCGCGGTGCACCACGGCAATCGGGCAGTCGCCGCCATAGTGCGGGCGCAGCTCTTCGACGATTTTAGCCAGGTGCTTGACCCCCAGGTGCACTGCCAGGGTGGTTTGGTGGCGGGCCAGGTCGGCCAGTTGCTCGCCGGCCGGCATGGGTGATTTGTCGGCGTAGCGGGTGAGGATCACACTTTGGGCGATGTCCGGCAGGGTCAGCTCGCAGCCGAGCAGGGCGGCGCTGGCGGCCACGGCGGTGACGCCGGGGACGATCTCGTAGGGGATGCCCAGCTCGCGCAGGTAGCGGATCTGCTCGCCGATGGCGCCATACAGGCTGGGGTCGCCACTGTGCACCCGGGCGACGTCCTGGCCATTGTCGTGGGCGCTCTTGATGGCTTCGATAATCTGCGCCAGGTGCAGTTCGGCGCTGTTGATCAGGGTCTCGGCGCGGTGACCTTCCAGCACTGCGGCGGGCACCAGGGAGCCGGCGTAGATGATCACCGGGCAGCGCTGGATCAGGCGCTGGCCCTTGACGGTGATCAGCTGCGGATCGCCGGGGCCGGCGCCGATGAAATAGACGGTCATGGGGTGTCCTTGCGGGTAAAGGGCTGATTATCAGCGAAAACCGCTGGTGCAGGCCAATGCCAGGCTGGCGTCGGCCTGCAAGGTGCGAGTGACCAGCAGCCGGGCCGGGCCGCCGAGCTGCTCGGCCAGGGCCAGGGCGGCGCTCTCGGCCACGCCATAACAGCCGCTGTGCTGGAAGGCTACCGCAGAGCGATGGCTCAGCTGTGATTCGAAAGCGGCCAGCTGCGCCGCACTGTAGAACCGCAGCGGCACGCCCAGGCGCCGGGCCAGTTCATGCAGGCCGGGTTCGTCGTGCTTGAGGTCGATGCTGGCAAGGCCCATGACCGCGCCGGGCGGCAGGTCATGGGCGAGCAGGGTGCGGGTGAGCAGCTCGTTCAGGGCGTCGGCCGGGCAGCCGCAACGGCAACCCAGGCCGAGGTACAACTGCATCCTCAGGCCTGACTCGAACGGCGGTACAGCCAGGCGCTGATCAGCCCCAGGGCCAGCCAGAACGCGGCGTTGGTCAGCAGCGAGGCGACCTTGAACTCGGCTTCCAGGGCTTCTGGGGCGAGCATCTGGTGCACTTCCGGCTGTGGCGCGCCAATCACATGCGGCACTACCAGCAAGACTGCGCCGACTATCTTAAGCAGCCAGTTGTGGGCAAACACGATCAAGGCCAGGCCCACGGCGGTGGCGGCAGCGGTGCCAACCCACCAGGCCTGGCGCTGGGCCAGGTCGGCGGCTGCGGTGCCCGGCAGTTCCGGTGGCAGGCCCAGGGTCGGCGCCAGGCAGAACACGGCAAAGCCGCCCAGGCCCCAGAGCGCGCCGCTGATCACGGTTTTCGGTGCGCGCAGGGTGTAGAGCGCGGCGAGGATCAGGGCGAAACCAACCGCCACCACCAGATTGCCACCGGTGGTCGACAGCACACGCTGCCAGCCGTCTTGCGGCGACCAGGCTTCGCTGTCGTGATGATGCTCGGCGGTGCCGGCGGCATGTTCATGGGTCGCTTCGAGCGCAGGGGCGGCGCTTTCATAGGTTTCCGCCTGGAGAATCAGCGGCGCGACCCAGAAGCTTTGCAGCAGGGTCAGTAGCAGGGCGGCCAGCAGGCCGGTAAAGCCTGCGGTACTGGCAATACGCTTGATCATCGGGGCAGCACTCAGTGGCAAGGGAAGGCGGCGCTGTGGCGGGTATCGTGGGCAGCGTTGTGCACCGCTTCGATGTGCGAGAAACCGGCGAAGTACACCAGGCACAGGCCCAGCAGCGAGGCGCCGACAGCAACCAGCAGGCGCTGGCTGAGGCTTGACGGGGTAACGGCTTGGTTAATGGCGGTACTGGTACGCATGGCGCTTTCCTCTTGGTGTTGTCGGCAACAGGCAAGCGCAGCAAACCCCTGCGCGGCGTTCGCCCAGGGGTTGTAACAGCGCCCGCCCACCGCGGGTTTGTTCGGTCAAGCGTTGGGCCGGTCTCCGGGCTGGTGAGGGTTGGCCGCAGGCCACACCACAGGCGTCACCTTCCCATGCCAGACAGCGGGCACAGTGGCTCTGACGCTTTTCTCACTTACCGTTGCGGGGGCAGCACCGGACTTGCCATACACCCTATAAAGAGCGTACGACGCACCGGTTTCCCAGTTTCACCCTCAAGGGGCACCCAAACGAATGGCGTTAGCAAATCACGGGCGCGGGCAGGCGTCAATCGTGACAGCAGTTGACCGCTCACCGGGCACTGCGTAGCCTAGCCGCTTCGAGGTTCTTCGGCGCTGGCCGAAGCTAAGACGGGAACGCGGTTCAAGCCGCGGCTGCCCCCGCAACTGTAAGCATTGAAGGGTTCGACACAGCCACTGCAGCACGTGCGGGAAGGCGTCGTTCGACTGGCCACGGCGCCGGTGCAATGCAAGCCAGGAGACCTGCCTCGAACAGTTTCCGACATTCAACCGGGCGGGGTGATCCGGTGGCGAACAGGCCAGGTGCACAACACCTTTGGCGCTCGTCCCGCATGCCCGCCATCCTGCCAAGGGCATCGAAATGAAAACACTGGCCAAACTCCCCGTCACCATCGTTACCGGCTTCCTCGGCTCGGGCAAGACCACGCTGCTGCGGCACATGCTCGACAACGCCCAGGGGCGGCGCATCGCGGTGATCGTCAACGAGTTTGGCGAGCTGGGCATCGACGGCGAAATCCTCAAGCAATGCAGCATCGGCTGCACTGAAGAAGAGGCCAGCGGCCGCGTCTATGAGCTGGCCAACGGCTGCCTGTGCTGCACCGTGCAGGAAGAGTTCTTCCCGGTGATGCGCGAGCTGGTGGCGCGTCGCGGCGACCTCGACCACATCCTCATCGAAACCAGCGGCCTGGCCCTGCCCAAGCCCCTGGTACAAGCCTTTCAGTGGCCAGAAATCCGTAACGCCTGCACCGTTGATGCAGTGATCACCGTGGTCGACAGCCCGGCTGTTGCCGCCGGCACCTTTGCCGCCTACCCGGAGCAGGTCGATGCGCAGCGCAAGCTCGACCCCAACCTTGACCACGAATCGCCACTGCACGAGCTGTTCGCCGACCAGCTGGCCAGCGCCGACCTGGTGGTGCTGAACAAGGCCGACCTGATCGCCGCCGACGATCTGGCCAAGGTTCGCGCCGAAGTCGAAGAAGAGCTGCCGCCGGCGGTCAAGGTGATCGAAGCCAGCAGCGGCCGCCTGCCGCTGGAAGTGTTGCTGGGCCTGGGTGCCGAATCCGAGGCGCACATCGATGGCCGCCGCACCCACCACGACTCGCACCACGACGGTGACGATCACGACGACCATGACCACGACGCCTTCGACTCGATCTCCATCGAGCTGCCGCAAGCCGACGAAAGCCTGCTGCTCGACGCCCTGACCCAACTGGTGGTGCAACATGGCATCCTGCGGGTCAAAGGTTTTGCGGCGATCCCGGGCAAGCCGATGCGCCTGCTGATCCAGGGCGTAGGCACCCGTTTCGACAAGCACTTCGACCGCGCCTGGCGCAGCGAAGAGCCGCGCACCACGCGCCTGGTGCTGATCGGCCAGGAGCTGGATGCGCCGCAGCTGCAAGCGAGCCTGCGCGCCGCCCTGGGCGCTTGACCCATGCACCTGCTGCGGACCCAGCCCGGTGGTTTTGTACCGGACGACAGCATTGCCGACCTCGGCCAGACCCCGGCCGAGCTGGTAATCCTCTGCAGCGGTGACTCGCACCTGGCGCTGCTGGCCGAAACCGCCCAGCAGCTGCCCGAGGATTTCCCCAGCCTGCGTCTGGCCAACCCCATGCAGGTACAGAATCATGCCTCGGTCGACCTGTATGTCGACCAGGTGCTGCGCCATGCCAAGGTCATCCTGGTGTCGCTGCACGGCGGCGTCGGTTACTGGCGCTATGGCGTGGAGCAACTGCTGGAACTGGCCGCCCGCGGCGTGCAGCTGATCCTGGTGCCCGGCGACGACCGCCCTGACCCGGAGCTGACCCGCCTGAGCACGGTGCCGGCCGAGCAGGCCGAACGGCTCTGGCACTTTTTGCGCCAGGGCGGCAAGGCCAATGCCCTGAACCTGTTCAACTGCCTGGCCAGCCAGTACCTGCAGCGCGACTACCCGTGGAGCGCGCCGCAGCAATTGCCGCGCACCGCGGTGTACCACCCGCGCAAGGCCGCTGCGGCGCTGCAGGACTGGTTCGGCGAGTGGCAGGTCGAGCAGCCGGTGGTGCCGATCCTGTTCTACCGCTCGCACCTGCAGGCGGCCAACACGGCCTTTATCGACACCTTTTGCGAGCGTTTGCAACTGGCCGGGCTCAACCCCTTGCCGATTGCCGTGGCCAGCCTCAAGGAGGCCGGTTGCCTGCAGCAGGTCGAAGACTGGCTGGACCAGGTCGACGCTGCGCTGATCATCAACACCACAGGCTTTGCCCAGTCCAGCCCCGAGCAGCCGCACCTGCGCCCGTTTCGCCGCGACATCCCGGTGTTACAAGCGATCTGCGCCCAGGACAACGAACCGGCCTGGCAGGCCAGCGAGCAGGGCCTGGGTGCCCGTGACCTGGCCATGCACATCGCCTTGCCGGAGCTGGACGGGCGCATCATCACCCGCCCGGTCAGCTTCAAGGACCTGGCCTGGCGCAGCGAGCGCAGCCAGTCCGATGTGGTCTGCTACCGCGCCCAGCCCGAACGCATGGACTTTGTCGCCGAGCTGGCGCGGCGCTGGTGTGCGCTGGCGCAGATACCCAACGGGCAGAAGCGCGTGGCGCTGATCCTCGCCAACTACCCGACCCGCGATGGTCGCATCGGCAATGGCGTGGGCCTCGATACGCCGGCAGCGGCGCTGAACATCCTGCGCACCCTGCAGGCCCAGGGCTATCCGCTGGCGCCCTTGCCCGACAGCGGCACGGCGCTGATCCAGGCTTTGCTCGGTGGCGTCAGCAACGACCTGGACAGCCTCGACCTGCGCCCGTGCATGCAGAGCATGGCCCTGGAGGACTACCTGGCGGCCTTTGCTACCTTGCCCGAGGCCAATCAGCTCGCTGTGCGCGAGCGCTGGGGCGAACCGAGCCAGGACCCGATGTGGCGCAGCGGGCGGATGATGATCGCCGGCCTGCGCTACGGCCTGACTTTTGTCGGCATCCAGCCGGCACGGGGTTACCAGCTGGACCAGAGCGCGGTCTATCACGACCCGGACCTGGTGCCGCCGCATGGCTACCTGGCGTTCTACTTCTGGCTGCGCCATGGCTTTGCCGCCGATGCGCTGATCCATGTCGGCAAGCATGGCAACCTGGAATGGCTGCCGGGCAAGGGTGTCGGGCTGTCCGATAGCTGCTGGCCGGACGCCTTGCTCGGGCCGCTGCCGAACATTTATCCGTTTATCGTCAACGACCCGGGCGAGGGCGCCCAGGCCAAGCGCCGCACCCAGGCGGTGATCATCGACCACCTGATGCCGCCGCTGACCCGCGCCGAAACCTACGGGCCGTTGCGCCACCTGGAGCTGCTCGCCGACGAGTACTACGAGGCGCAGTTGCTCGATCCGCGCCGGGCCCGCGAGCTGCAGCGCGACATCCTGGCGCTGGTGCGCGACAACCATATCGATCGCGAACTGCAGATCGAAGGCGCCCTGGACGATGCCGCGATCTGGCTGCCACGCCTGGACACCTACCTGTGCGACCTCAAGGAGTCGCAGATCCGCGATGGCCTGCACGTGTTCGGCGAGTCGCCGGCCGGGCGCCTGCGTATCGATACCTTGCTGGCGCTATTGCGGGTGGAACGCGGTGATGGGCGCGGGGCCAACGGCAGTTTGTTGCGGGCCCTGGCCAAGGCGCTGAACCTGGGCTTCGACCCGCTCGATTGCGACCTCGGCCAGCCCTGGCAAGGCCCTCGGCCCGCACTCTTGGCGACATTGGACGAAGCCTGGCGCACCGCCGGCGATACCCGCGAGCGCCTTGAGCTGTACGCCAGCCAACTGATCGAGCAGAGCCTCGATGGCAGCGTGCAGCTGGTCGGCGGCCCTGAATGGGCACAGGTACAGACGATTCTCGACGCGCTGGCGCAGCAGGTCGCGCCGCAACTGGACAGCTGCGGCCCGGCAGAAATGCACGGCTTGCTGGCTGCCCTCGACGGTCGCTTCGTGCCTGCCGGCCCCAGTGGTGCGCCAAGCCGCGGGCGCCTGGACGTACTGCCGACCGGGCGCAACTTCTATACCGTCGATGTGCGCAACCTGCCGACCACCACCGCCTGGCGCATCGGTTTTGCCTCGGCCAACCTGATCCTCGAACGCCATTTGCAAGACCATGGCGATCACCTGCGCCAGCTCGGCCTGTCGGTGTGGGGCACGGCGACCATGCGCACCGGCGGCGACGATATCGCCCAGGCCATGGCCCTGCTTGGCGTGCGGCCGGTGTGGGCCAGCGGCAGCCAGCGCGTCGACGACTTCGAAATCCTGCCCTTGAGCCTGCTCGACCGGCCACGGGTGGATGTCACCTTGCGCGTCTCGGGGTTCTTCCGCGATGCTTTTGGCAACCTGATCAAGCTGTTCGATGCGGCGGTGCAAGCGGTGGCGGCGCTGGATGAGCCGGATGAGCTCAATCCGCTGGCGGCCAAGGTCCGTAGCGAGCGCGCAGAACTGCTGGCCCAGGGCCTGGACGCCGAACAGGCCGCTCGCCAGGCCGGCTGGCGGGTGTTCGGGGCCAAACCGGGCGCTTATGGCGCCGGCGTGCAGAATGCTATCGACGGACGGTTGTGGAATGACCGCCAGGACCTCGCCGAGGTCTACTTGAATCACGGTGGCTATGCCTATGGCACCGCCGATGACGGCACGCCGGCGCGCGCCGATTTTGCCCGGCGCCTGAGCCAGGTGCAGGCGGTGGTGCAAAATCAGGACAACCACGAGCACGACCTGCTCGATTCCAATGACTACTACCAGTTCCAGGGCGGCATGCTCGCCGCCGTGGAGAGCCTGGGCGGCAGCAGTGTGGCCAGTTACCACGGCGACCACAGCCAGCCGGACCGGCCGCGCATCCGCACCCTGAAAGAAGAGCTGAACCGGGTGATCCGCGCCCGGGCGCTGAACCCCAAGTGGATCGACGGGGTCAAGCGTCACGGCTATAAAGGTGCCTTCGAGTTGGCTGCCACCGTCGATAACCTGTTCGCTTTCGATGCCACCACGCAGTTGATCGACGACCACCATTACCAGTCGCTGGCCGACGCCTATGTGCTCGACGATGCGACCCGCGACTTTATCCGCCAGCACAACCCCGAGGCCTTGCGCGACATCACCGAGCGCCTGCTCGAAGCCCAGCAGCGCGGGCTCTGGCAGGAGCCGGGCGACTACCGTGAAGCGTTGGAAGAACAGCTGCTGGCCGGCGAAGAAGAGAATTGAGATGAGCGAACCTGCACATTTTCCCCTGGCTGCCGTGGTCGGCGCCGATGAGCTGAAACTGGCGCTGTGCCTGACCGCCATCGACCCGAAGATCGGCGGCGTGCTGATCGAAGGCCCGCGCGGCATGGCCAAAAGCACCCTGGCCCGGGGCCTGGCTGATTTGCTCGGCGAAGGGCCGTTCGTGACCCTGCCGCTGGGTGCCAGTGAAGAGCGCCTGGTCGGTACCCTCGACCTGGATGCGGCGCTGGGCCAGGGCAAGGCGCAGTTTTCCCCCGGGGTGCTGGCCAAGGCCGACGGCGGCGTGCTCTATGTGGATGAAGTCAATCTTCTGGCGGATCATCTGGTCGACCTGTTGCTGGACGTCGCCGCCAGTGGCACCAACCGGGTCGAGCGCGACGGCATTTCCCACCGCCACAGTGCCCGTTTCGTGCTGATTGGCACCATGAACCCGGAAGAGGGCGAGTTGCGCCCGCAATTGCTCGACCGCTTCGGCCTCAATGTGCTGCTCGAGGGCCAGCCGTTGCCCGAAGCCCGTGGCCAGATCATTCGCAGGCGCCTGGATTTCGACAGTGATCCCGAGGCGTTCTGTGCCCAGTGGGCACCCGCTCAGGCGGCCCTGCGCGAGCGTTGCCATGGCGCTCGCGAGTGCTTGGCGCAGATTGCCCTGGACGACCTGGCCCTGGCGCAGATTACCGAGCGCTGCTTTGCCGCTGGCGTCGATGGCCTGCGTGCCGACCTGGTCTGGCTGCGTGCGGCCCGGGCCCACGCGGCCTGGCGCGGAGCGCTGGCGATCGAAGCTGAGGATATCGATGCCGTGGCCGAATTCGCCTTGCGCCATCGCCGCCGTGAAGCCCCGGCGCCACAATCGCAAGCGCCAGACAACGGTGCGGCGATGCCGCCATCGGCCGGCCAGCAAGGCCAGGGTCAATGGGGCGAACTGCCGCCACAAGCCACCCCGAGCGGCGCCCGGCGCGAGGTACCGAGCTGGGCAAAAAAGCCCTGAGCATCCGCCGGCACACCAGCGCGGATGCCAGACCCCGACCCGGTGCACTGACTGCGGGCCCGCGTGGGCGCAGCAAACAGGCGGCATCTGGCGCGGTGGCCTGGCCGGCCACCTTGCTCAAGGGCCGGCCGCGCACGCGTAACGCGCTGTGCTGGCAACAGCGCACGGCCAGCGCCCATGAGCTTTGGCTGGTGATTGTCGATGCGTCGGCGTCGACCCGCCGACACCAGGCCCTGAGCCGGGCCAAGGGCATGCTGGCGGGGTTTTTCGATCAGGCCTACCGCAACCGCGCGCGACTGACCCTTCTCACCGCCAGCGGCAATGCGCCGCGCTGGCAACGTCACGGGCTAAAAGCCTCGGCGAGCTTGCAGCCGTGGCTGGAGGCGTTGGGGGCGGGGGGCGGTACGCCATTGCTGGCGGCACTGGAGCAGGCACGGAGTTGGCTGCAGGAGCGTCAACGACGCTATCCGGCAGAACTGCAGCGATGCCTGATCGTGACCGATGGCCGGCTCAAGGCTTGGCAGGCGCTGCAGCCGCTGCCTTGCCAATCGCTGTTGGTGGATATCGAAAGTTCGCCGGTCAAGCTGGGAAGGGCACAGTTACTTGCGCAACAACTGCATGCCGATTACCAGCACCTGGAGACACTGGCACTGCTCGGCGGATAACCTGGTATCAATAAAAACAACTGCGGCCAAGTGTCGCAGTTTGTCCAGCGAGTTATAGCAAAGTTGCCAAAGGCGTGCGCGAATACAGCGCCTTTGGCAATTAACCGCTATTACTTGGGCATCGACCAAGGCTGCAACGCATAACCTTTCTCGCTCAACTCGGCGCGAACTTCTTCAATCAAATTAGCCAGTTGCGCAGGGTCGGAGTAGGTGCTGCAAGGGACTTGCTTGCTGCCAATTCGGGTGCTGGTCCGGTCGATGACTGCCAGGCTCAACTCACCGGTACCGTTGGGTACATCCCAGGCAACACACTGGAAAGGTTCAAAGGCGTGGTCGGCAATCAGCAGGGCATCGTTGATACGCAGCGGGGCGTTCATGGGTTCGGTCTCTCTGTGGGCCCAAACATGGAATAAACCCGCGCGCCTGTTTGCGCAGCGGTGAGTTACTTGTACTGATGCACCCGACCGGGGGGTAAGTCACACTTCTTTTAAAAATAGTTGAATACCGCTCATCGGTTGATGACGGGGCACCTGGCATTTTTGTCAGTAGCGGCCATGTCAGGAGCGGCGTTGAATAGGGCCAGCCACAGCGCTTATGCGCCAATGACGGGAGGATGGGATGCGCCAAGGTGTAGTAACCCAGCAACTTTTGCCGGCGCCGGTCGTACTTGAAGCCGTTGGCAACAACCTCGTCGATACCCTTGAGCGTGCGACGGTACAAATCCCGGTGTATGCGCAAATGGCCGCCAACCAGCTGGTGCGAATGATCTGGGATGGGCGGCGGGAAAACAATCAGCACTATTTGCATACCGAGGATCGGATCGTTGACGCCGACAGGGTGGGAGAGCCTATCGATTTCCTCGTGCTGGCCGAACATATCGCCCCGCTCAACAAGGGCCTATTGATGGTGCGGTATCGTGTATTTGATTTTGAAACCGACTGGCACGAATCTGACCAGCTGGATCTGGAAGTCGGGCGCACAGACCTGGTGCTGCCTCCTCCTTGGGTAGACGAAGCCAAGGAGGGCAGGCTTGATCCAGTCGGTCTGACAACCGCTACCGTGCGCGTGGCAATCTACGATGGCATGCAGGTTGGGCAAAAGGTTTATCTGGAGTGCCTTCGAACAGGTGGCGGGGGCAGCTATCTCGGGGAAATCGAGGTGACTGCCTTGACGGACCTGACCTTTGACCTGCCTGTCGAATTCATTATTCCGACCATCGGCCAAAATATCTTGTTCCGATACTGGGTGGTGGAGCCAGGTGTACGGACCCGGCACTCGCAGTTACTGTCGTTATGGATCAGGCTCCAGACCCTGGAACTACAGCTGCCCTGCGTTTCTCAGGCCGCTGCGGGACAGCTTGATCCTTTGCAAGCGTTATCCGGGGTAAACATCAAGGTTGGTTACCCGCACATGACCGTGCAGGAAAACATTATCTTGCACTGGACCGGCTCGGCCACGGGATCGACCGTTAGTGAACCGCTCAGGGGAGATCCTCGCGGTGAAGTCGAATTTACCCTTGCCCCTGAGCTTGTGGGCGCAAACATAGGGCCCGGCTTGCGTACGGTACAGGTCCGCTATGACGTCGAGCGCGTGGGCGGCGGGGCACAGCGGTCGCCGCTGTTGAGTCTGGGCATACGGCCCCTGGCAGGGCTGGCGCAGCCCGCCGTCGCCGATGTGATTGGAACGACACTGGACCTTGATCGAGTAACCGGCAATCCCCTGGTATCGATAGTGCGGTGGAATTTCGCCCGCGCAGGGCAACGCGTGTGGCTGCGTTGTCATGGCACCAAGCTTAACGGTGATGCCGATATCATCGAGTTGGGCAGCGCCGCCGAGGTGAATGAAGCCGAAGCCGCAAATGGCCTGAGCAGGGCGATCGCGCGCGACCGTCTGCAGCTTCTGCGGGATAACTCCGAACTACGGGTGGAATTCAAAGTCAGCTTCGCGCGCACGCAGCAAGAAACCGACGCGGTTACCTTCCCCTTGCTTCGCCTGACCCTGCGTACGGGCCTTAGCATCGCCCCGGGGGCCCTCGTGCTGGACGGGCCGGCGATCCGCGTGACAAAAAACTGGCAGCAGATCAGGGATTTTCCTGCCAATACAGCGCAGCGCCAGGCCACTGGCGGCCAACCGCCGTATACCTATGCCGTTGCCAATCCGGCGATCGCTACCGTAAGTCAGCAGGGCAAGGTTACCGGTATGGGCAACGGTACAACCACCATCACGGTTCGCGATACTAACCAGCGCAGTGTCCAATACTCGGTACAGGTATCGAACATACGCTGGCTCAACGTCGACGAGCACTCAACGTCTTATGCTACCGGCCTTCAGCTGATGCAGAGCCGCGGGGGAAGCCCGGTGCAGGCGGCCGATGAAGTGCTGCTGCTGGCTCACTATGCGCAGCCATTCCCATCGCTGATGCGGCGTTACTTCTTCATGTTTACCAACGGTCAATGCCCCGGAGCCGAGCGCGTCTATGAAGTGGGCTCGGCTAACACGTTTCGCTGTAATTCCCGCACTACCAATGCGGGCGGTTGGTTTCTGACAAACACAAGGCCCGCCAACTGACTCTGGTATGGGGCATTAAAGCGATTCTCCACCAAGCAAAGAGGTGCATCATGTCATACCGTTCACGTCGTACCTTGGGGCGTCTGGTAGTCGCATCAGCATTCACCTTGTTAGCAGGCTGCAGCTCATCCGGAGGCGTCAGCAACGAAGAGGTTCAGGTTAACTGTGCGGCGGTCGGGGCGGGTTATCATCCAGACCCCAGCGATTGCACGAGCTATTTCAGGTGTCAGCTAATAAGTGGGCAGTGGTATCGCTTTGCCTACAGCTGCCCGGCCGGCAGCTTCTATTCCCCGTCGACCCAGCGATGCGTGACGGCCAGCAGTTGCCCGAGTGCCGCTCAACCCGCCACCGGCCAGCTCGACCCGGGCTTGCCCGAACGCCGCCAGCTGGTACGCTGAATACTGAGGATCCAGGCGTTCTAGCGTCAGCAAAATTTCAAGGTTGCCGCAGGGGTACCGACCCGGTATCCAGCTCGTTGCGGCGCCGCCTTTGACCGCAATTGCTCGACAAATACTCCCTTCCAGCAGACAGACGGTAGTGGGCGATTGACGCATCGTTGCTACTGTTAAAACGGGCCTGCCAACACACTGTTTCTATTTAAAATTCCAACTATTGGCGCCAAGGAATAGGTCATGCTAGAGCCTGCATCCAACCGCCGCCTGCTGATCGTCGATCCTTGCGATGACTGCCATCGTCTATTGCCTGGCTTGCGCAGTGTGGGCTGGGATGTGCACAGCTGTACCTTGAACTCGGCCCTGGAACATCCCTGCGACGTCGGGTTGCTGCGTTTGCAGGCCTCGCACCTGCAGCACCCGGATGCGGTCAAGGATTTGATCAGCCGCAGCAACACCGAATGGATCGCCGTACTCAGTCCGCAGGAGCTGCGGGCGCAGAATGTCGGCGATTTTGTCTGCGAATGGTTTTTTGACTTTCATACCTTGCCCTTTGATGTCTCGCGGGTACAGGTCACCCTTGGCCGCGCGTTCGGCATGGCGCGCCTGCGCGGCAAGGGCTATGTGCATGTCGATGAACCGGAGCACGAACTGCTCGGTGACAGCCGGCCGATTCGCGAACTGCGCAAGCTGCTGAGCAAGCTGGCGCCCACCGAGTCTCCGGTGCTGATTCGCGGCGAGAGCGGCACCGGCAAGGAGCTGGTGGCGCGCACCTTGCATCGCCAGTCTCAGCGCCGTGACAAACCCTTCGTGCCGATCAACTGCGGCGCCATCCCCGAGCACCTGATCCAGTCCGAGTTGTTCGGCCACGAGAAAGGCGCCTTCACCGGCGCCCATCAACGCAAGATCGGCCGTATCGAAGCCGCCCACGGTGGCACGCTGTTTCTCGATGAAATTGGTGACCTGCCGCTGGAGCTGCAGGCCAATCTGCTGCGCTTTTTGCAGGAAAAACACATCGAGCGGGTCGGCGGCAGCCAGCCGATAGCCGTCGATGTGCGGGTACTGGCAGCGACCCACGTCGACCTGGAAAAAGCCATCGACAGCGGGCGCTTTCGCGAAGACCTGTATTACCGCCTGAATGTCCTGCAGGTGGTCACCGCGCCGCTGCGCGATCGCCATGGTGACCTGTCGATGCTGGCCAGTCATTTCTCGCACTTCTACAGCCTGGAAACCGGCCGCCGGCCCCGCTCCTTCAGCGAAGACGCCCTGGTGGCCATGGGCAAGCACGACTGGCCCGGCAACGTCCGTGAGCTGGCCAACCGCGTGCGCCGCGGCCTGGTTCTGGCCGAAGGCCGGCAGATCGAGGCACAGGATCTGGGCTTGCTGGGCCAGCACGAGTTCGCCCCGAGCATGGGCACCCTTGAAGACTACAAGCACCGGGCCGAGCGCCAGGCCTTGTGCGACGTGCTCAACCGCCACAGCGACAACCTGAGCATCGCAGCCAAGGTGCTGGGGGTTTCCCGGCCGACCTTTTACCGGCTGCTGCACAAGCACCAGATTCGCTGAGTCTTGGCCAATGCACAGGAAAAAGCCCGCCGAAGCGGGCTTTTTCATGGCTGTGAACCTTAGAAGTAGTAAGGGAATTTCAGACTGAAGGAGAAATCCGGCGAGTCGTCGGTCAGGCCAATGGACAGGTTGGGGACGATGGTCAGGTTGTCGGTGGCGGCCAGGGTCATGCCGATGTTGAAGTTGGCCGCGTTGTAGTCGCTGCTGGGCACCGATTGCCAGTCACCGCCATCGGGTTTGATCTTGCTCTTGCTGGCAAACTGGTCAGTGAACGAGAACGACATACTCATCTTCTCGTTAAGGGCAAAGGCGATACCGGCGCCAATCTGCCAGGAGTCGCCCAGTTTCACGTCACCTGCGACCTTGGTGTTGATCGTCGGGCTGATGTCGCTGAACGAGTCCTGCATGTTGTAGGTATACGACAGGCTGCCGAACAGCACCGCCGGGTCGAAGGTCTTGACCAGCGAGATACCCGGTGTAATCGCCCAGACGCCGTTGCCGGTGGGCAAGCTCTCAGGCACCGAGAGGTTGTCGTTGGTCGGGTCGTTGACCAGCTTGATGCCGTAGGGGTCTTTGCCGGTGGGGGCCTTGACCCGCAGGGTGGCGACCGCGTCGGGCCAGTTTTCCGACTCATCGAGGAACTTGTAGGCAATGCCGACGTTGACATCGCCAATGGTTGGATCGCGCCTGACGGTCGCATCGGAAGTAACCGGGCCGGCACCGCCGGCACCGCCGGAGGAATAGGTAGATTCACGGTAGATCACCGGGACGTTGATATCGAACTGCCAACGCTGATCGAGGTTGTAGCGGGCGGTCAGGTCCAGGGTCCAGTTGTCGGCCTTGATGCGGTCGAGGTTGATGTTGCCGAGGAAGATCGAGTCCAGCGCCAGAAAACCGTTGAGGACCAGGGCGCGGGTGTCGTAGTGGGTGTAGGTCAGGCCGGTTTCGACGCTGAACCTGCCGCCACCAAAAAAGCCGCTGGCTTCGTCATACAGGTTGGAAACGCTTTGCGCCGGTTCCGAGTCGTCTTTGAGCGACTGCCCATAAGAGCTGCCGGTGGTTCCCGGCGCACCGGTGGCCACGGTCTGGCCGCCCTTGACGGTTTCGGCGGGGGATTTGGTCAGGCGTCTGGGCGCGGGTGCTGCCGGTGCTGTTTCGACCTGGCGAACGCGCTGTTCAAGGACCATCAACGCGTTCTGCTGGGCTTCGTAGCGTTGTTTCAACTCCATGAGTTCTTGTTTTAGTGCTTCGACCTGGGGGTCGGCTGCTGCGTAGAGCAATGTGGCCGGGGTCAGGCTACTCAAACAGACAATAGCTCTGAAGGTTAACGATCGGTGCATGGGTTAGCCGTCCCTTCTGACTACAAGTGATGAGACAGAGCGTAGATCAGAAACCGAGAGTGCGAAGGCCTTTGAGCTGGTCCAGGTTACCGTTCAGCGCCCCGGCGCTCGGCACGTTGTCACGCAGCACGACGTTCAGGGAGGTGAGGTTGCTGACCTTGTTGCCAGCGCCGAGCAAGGTGGTGTTCTGCATCAGCCCACCCTGGGCCAGGCGCTGCACGGTGCTGCCCTGGTTGTTGTTGGCGATGATGTTGAATTGCACGCCGCTGCCGGTCGAGGACACACTCAGCGAACCCGCGCCGTTGGCGCCGACCAGGGTGGAACCTGCGGCCAGGGCCTCGCCCTGTGGCTGCGTGGCTGCTGCGGGCGCCTGGTTGGCCTTGGTGACGTTGATATCGACGTTGTTGTAGGCGCTGTTGTTGTCGCCGGCGGCGCGCACCACCTGGGTCACGCCCTCGGTGCTGTTGAGGCCACTGCCACCGGTGACGCTACCGCTGCCGACACTCTGCGAGCGCGCCGCGCCGCTGCCTTTTTCGTCGATCATCGACACGTAGAACTGCGGCTTGATCGTCGTTTGCTGGATTTGCATCGAAGACCTGGCGCCAATCACTTCGCCATTGGCGTTTTGCCAGGTGCTGCTCATGACAATGCCAAAGCTGATGATCCGCCCGGGCATGACAAAGCGGCCGCGCAGGTTGGCCAGTTCCTGATCCTTCAGTTCAATGGGCTTGAGCGTCTGGGCCTGGGTTGGCAGGCTGGCGGCCAGGCAAAGCACGGCGAGCCAGATAGAAGTCTTCATGGGATGCTCCCGGAGCCTCATGCTCCCTTGTCATTAGAAGAAGTCGCTTTGGATGAAGCCGAAATCCATCAACTCAGCGTCTTGCACCGGGGTGAAGGTATTGATGCGGTTCTTGGCCGTGAGCGGCAGTGGTGGGTCGAGCAAGGCGTTGGCCTTGTCGTAGCCCCGGCCGATGACGGCGAAGAGAATGCCGTTCCAGCCTTTGACGAAGTCTTCGATCTTGTAGCGTTTATGGCCGAGCACCGGGTCGCCGATGTACACCCAGCCGTTGTGGACTTTCTGCATGACCACGAAGTGCTTGTAGCCGCGCACGTCCATCAGCACCACCACCGGAATGCGCACGCTCTGCAAGGCGTCCAGTTGTACCCGGTAACCGCGGGCGCGCATCCCGAGGCTTTCGACGTAGCGCTTCATGTCGAGCATGGAAAAGCCCTGGACCCGCACCACATCATGGTCGGAGTGGGCGAGCATGCCTTCGATGATCTGTTCTTCGCTGACGTCCAGCCAGTAGGCCTGGCGCAAGATGGTCGCCAATGCCGCGGCGCCACAGCTGAAATCGGTTTTCTGTTGCACCAGGTCGGCGAATTTGCGTTCACGCACGCTCTGGATGGGCTTGAACACCACCGCACCACCCGGTAATACCGAAAGCGGCAATTGCGCCGCTTCGCTGATGCTGCTCAGGCAGAGCAAAAATGCCAAGGCGATAACGCGCATGTCCGACGCCCCCCTGATGGTGTTGAAAAAGGCCCCCCGAAGGGGGCCTCCAGATCACAGCATTTACATCGAGGTGTTGGAGATGGCCAGCGAGTTGCTTTGCTGGTTGCCCACACCGGCTGCTACGTTGACGCCCAGGTTGCCGCTGCCGCCGTTCACCGAACCGCTCAGGGTTGCAGTGTTGGTTACAGGGTTGGCCCAGCCGGTTGGAGTCAGCACTTGATAAGAGAAAGTATTGCTCAAATCATAAGAGCTGCTTTCACTGTAGCTTTTCGCTTTGTTGTACTCAGACTCGGAGGATTTGCTGCCCGATTTTTCGAACGAAGAATCGAAGGCTTTTTCGAACGAAGAGCTCTTGGACTTATCGTACGAAGAGCTGGACTCTTTGTTCCACGACTTGTCGATATCAACATCCAGCGAGGCAGTCAGCGAAGCATCGGCCGACTGCGAGCTGCTGCCGCTGTGATGACGGCCATAGTCATAGGACGAGTTTCTGCTGGCTTCAACCGATGCATCCAGCGAAGCGGTCAGAGAAGCACTGCTCGAGCCGCTGGCTTCATGGTTTTTAGAACCGCTAGCTTCGGAGTTGTGCGAGCCGCTGGCATTGAAGCTGTTGGCGCCGGCGAGCTCGAAGCTCGAAGAGTTGCTCTTGCTGCCGCTGGCTTCCATGGACTTGTCGTAGGAAGCGCTGCCACTGGCGGTTTTGGTCACCGTCAGGGTGTCGACACGATAGGTACGGTCAGCGTTGTTGTTGACGGTCAGGCCAGGGCCGCTTTGATCGGCAGAGGCGGTGGCGGTTGCGTTACCCAGTGCAGCGTTGGTATTGGCAATTGCCATGGTGTTTTTCTGTTGGTTCAGGTCGCCACCGGCAATGTTGATGCCCATGTTGCCGCTGCCGTTGTTGCCCGAACCGCCCATGACCGCCGAGTTGGTGCTGCCGTAGTTGTCGACCCGGTTGTTGTTGCTGTATTGCGAGACCTTGGCGGTCGCCGTTGCGTTGCCGAACACGAAGGTGTTGTCGATTTCCGAGTTGTCGGTGGCGGCGTTGGCGATGGCGGCGGCGTTGTCTTGCTGGTTGCCGGCACCGGCAGCCACGTTGACGCCGACGTTACCGCTGGTGCCGGTGGCCGAGCTGCTCATTTCGGCTTCGTTCACAGTGCCTTCGTTGCGGATGCGGTTGTTGGTGCTGCTTTGCTTGTCCCACGCGTTGGCGGTCGCGTTGATCGAGATTTTGGTGGGAGGAGGAGGGGTGTGGTGGCCATTGTTGTGATGACCGTTATGGCCATGGCCACGTGGTTCGTTCTGCCCAGCTTGTACAGCAACAGCCATGACCGCAGCAATTGCGAAAACCAGAGGCTTGAGTGCCATCGAAGGTTTCATGGTGATTCTCCGTACTTTATTTTAGGTTAAGTGTTGTTCCTAGCTGTTTGGGTCAGTCCGCGACCCGGATGCTCAGGGTGTTGGCCGTTCGGTTTCCCACCCCGGCACTCTGATTCAGCTGAATCACCCCACGGCTACCGGTGAAGGCCTGGTCACTGGTAGTGACCTGGCGAAAGCCGGGTGCGGAGTCAGCTGAGTCGGAGTTGTTGAGCAGCGCCACGTTCTGTTGCATGAGGACGCTGTCGTCGATACTTTGCGGACCGGAGCTGATGCTGATCCGCATGGCGTTGGCTTGCTGGTTGCTGGCCCCGGCACTCTGGTTGACGCCCAGGGCGCCGCTGCCGTGGCTGAAGGCGTTGCCCTGGATGTTCGACTGGGCATCGATGCTCGGGTCTACCGTTGTGCGCAGGCGCTGGCGGATCTGGGTGCTGGCGCTGGCGCCATGGCCCACCGCGATGGCCCGGGCGTTGGCCTGTTGCTGCTGATCGCCGGCAGCCTGGTTGACCGTGAGGTTGCCCTGGTACTGGGCACCGGAATTGTCGATGTTGGCGTTATTGACGACGGGGGGCTGGGCGAAGGCCGGTACACTGCAGAACATGGCCAGAATCAGCAACGAGTGCTTCATCTCACTTGCCTCCGGTGAGGATCTGCAGGGGCGCGAGGCCTTTCTGCACGCTGGAATTGACCATGTTGGAGATGCCGTTGCCGGAGTTGCCGGAACGTCCACCGGCCAGGTTCGGCAGTTGCGTCTGGTTATTGATGTTGCTGCCCAGGTTATTGGTCTGCTGGGTGACCATGGCGCCGATTCCCGAGCCGCTGGTGATCGAGGCAAAATCGCCGTCGCTCAGCTCGTTGGTTTGCTTGAGGATCTGCGCCGACGGGTTGGTGTTGACCGTGGTCGGATAAGGGTCGGGCGCCAGCGGTGGGCGCATGGCGTTGCGCGGCTGCACATCGCGGGTGATGACGACGATGCCGTTTTCGGCCTGGGCCGGCAGGCTCAAGCTCAGGCTTGAACTCACTGCACAGGCAAGCAGCAGGAGGCGGTAGATGCCTTTATCAATCTTTCCCACGATGGCAATTCCTTCTTATGGTGCGCTGGCCCTGTTCAGCGTTGCGAAGAAGAGAGCAGAAGGTGTGCCGGTTTTTATTTATCAAGCGAAAACAATGGCTTGGTTTTATGCTTGGCCAGGGTCAAAAAAATGTTGTAACGCCGCTGAGACACCGGCGCTGTTCAGCACCTGATACTGCGGGCGCCACGGCCCGGCAACAGGCATGCCCGGGGATTGTTTCAGCGGCTTAACACTTTTCTCCGGGCACGGGCTGGCCGCTTTAGCTCGCGGCTTTGCGCAGGTGAGAGTGTTTCAGGAATGGACACTGTGCAGCGCGCAGCTGCTCAGGTCTTGAGCAACTGCGCAACTGCGGCAAAGGCTGCGCGCCGGCGCTGCGCCCAGTCGCCTTGCACGACCTGGAACGCTTGCTGGTGCTGCGCCAGCCACTCGCCCGTGGCATTGAAAAACGCCATACGTTCGGCCAGCAGCGGCTGGCAACGCTGGCCATCGTCGTGCCAGGCAACGGCCTCGGGGCTGAGCAGCAAGTGCAGGTCGTAGTGACGGGCCAGCAGCGCCTGTTCCAGCCACGCCGGGCAATCGCCGAACAGCGTGCGGCTCCAGAGCATGTTGCTCAGCAGGTGGGTGTCGAGGATCAGCAGCGCCGGTTGCCGCGCACGTGCGGCGTCTTCCCAGGCCAACTGCCCGCGGGCAATGGCCGGGATGTCGGCATAGCAGGTGTCACGCGCCTGCTCGTCAATGAAGTGGCGCACGTACTCGCCCACCCGTTCGCCACCGAAGTGCGCCTGGATTTCGGAGCTGAGCCAGCTTTTACCGCTGGATTCAGGGCCGGTGAGTACCACTACCTTCATGCGTAGGTCAACGCCGGATCGCGTCGCCAGTCGCGCCAGCCCTGTACCGCGATCAAGGTGAACAGGGCATAGAGCGCGGCGGTCAGGTACATGGCCTTGGACAGGAACAGGCCGACGAAAATAACATCAAGCACCACCCACAGCGGCCAGCACTGCAGGCGCTTTTGCGCCATCCACCATTGCGCCACCAGGCTGAAACCGGTCAGCGCGGCGTCCAGCCAGGGGTGGGCGGCGTCTGTCCAGGTGGCCATGGCCGCGCCCAGGCCGAGGCTGCCGAGCAAGCCAATGCCCAGGCCAAAGGCAACCGAATGCGCCGGCAACAGGCTGACCTGGCGAGCTTCGCGCGTGCTGCCCGGCCGCGTCCATTGCCACCAGCCATAAAGTTGCAGCACGGCATACACCAGTTGCAGGAGCATGTCCGAATACAGCTTCACGTCATAGAAAACCCAGGTGTACAGCAACACCATCACCAGGCCGATCGGCCAGCACCAGGGGTTCTGTTTGGTCGTGAGCCACACGGCGATAACGCCGAGCACGGCGGCGAACAGTTCGAGGCCGGACATCGGCGTTCCTTGGAGGATTCGAGGGTAGGGCGGGGATTGTACCTTGTGGCACGCCAAGCGCCACTAGTGCGCTGGCGAAGTAGCCGCAGGTACGCTCCCCGGGGCCCAACCGTCAGACCCGGAACTGACTGAGGGTTCGATCCAGTTGCTCGCTCAGGCGGTTCAAGGCCACGCCGGCACTGCTCGACTGCTGTGCGGCCGTTGCCGTCTGACGCGACAGGTCGGCCGTCTCGGTAACGTTACGGTTGATCTCCTCGACCACATGGGACTGCTGCAAGGTAGCGCTGGCAATCGAGGCATTGAGCGCGGTCAGGTTGTGCAGCGCCTGGCTGATGGCGTCCAGGCTGACTCCGGCTTCGCTGGCTTGTTCGACGGTCTGGCGCGAGGCTTCGCTGCTGGCGTCGATGGCTTTCACGGCCGCCTCGGACTGGCCTTGCAGGTGTTCGATCATGCTCTGGATTTCGGCGGTGGACTGTTGGGTGCGCTGGGCCAGCAGGCGCACTTCGTCGGCCACCACGGCAAAACCGCGGCCCTGTTCACCGGCCCGCGCCGCTTCGATGGCGGCGTTCAAGGCCAGCAGGTTGGTCTGTTCGGCAATCGAGCGGATCACTTCCAGTACGCTGCCGATGCGCGTGCTCTGACCGGCCAGGGCGCGGATCACCTGCACCGCTTCATCGATGGTCGTCGATAGTTGGTCGATGCGCTGCAGGCTGCCGTGGATGCTGTGTTGCCCCTGTTCGGCGCGCAACTGGGCGTCATGCATTTCGCTGGACGCCTGTTCGGCATTCTTCGCCACATCCTGCACGGCGTAGGTCACTTCGTTGATGGCCGTGGCCACCTGCTCCATTTGCTGGGATTGCTGCTCGCTGCGCTGCTGGGCCTGGCCGGCGTTGTTGCCCACATCGCTGGCCGATTGCGCCAGGGCATGCACCGCGCCCTGCAACTGGCTGATCACGCCCTGCAACTTACCGGTAAAGCTGTTGAAGTGGATGCCCAGCTGGGTGACTTCATCGTTGCCGTGGGTATCCAGGCGCCGGGTCAGGTCGCTCTCGCCACTGGCAATGGTGGCCATGGCATCGACAGCTTCCTGCAGCGGCCGGGCGATACTGCGGGCAATCAGCACCACCAGCAGGGTCATGACCAGGGCGATGCCCAGGCCGAGGATCGAGGCATCGCGCAACTGGCGCAAAAACTCGTCCTGCATGTCATCGATGTAAACGCCCGAACCGATCACCCAGCCCCAGGGCTTGAACAGCTGCACGTAGGAGGTCTTTTTCACCGGCTCGCTGGCGCCGGGCTTGGGCCAGCGGTAGTCGATGCTGCCGGCGCCCTTGGCCTTGGCCAGGGCGGCCATTTCGTTGAACAGGGCAAAGCCGTCCGGGTCGCGGATTGCCGAAAGGTCCTGGCCGTCGAGCTTGGGGTTGGTCGGATGCATGATCATCTTCGGCCCCAGGTCGTTGATCCAGAAATAGTCATTCTGATCGTAACGCAGGCCGCGCACCGCGCTCAGGGCCTGTTGCTGGGCCGCGTCGCGGCTCAATGTGCCGGCTGCTTCCAGCCCTTGGTAATACGCCAGCACGCCAGCGGCGGTTTCTACCACATGGCGGGTTTTTTCCGCCTTGGCCTGGTACAGGTCGCCATGAATCTGGCGCAGCATCAGCAAACCGAGGGTTACCAGCATCACCACTGCCACTACCAGGATCAGCCACAAACGCCGGCTGATCGACATACTGCGAAGAGTCTTCATGGAATGCTTACCTCGAGTTCTTTTTTATTGTTGCCCACATCCAAGCATGCTTTGCCTCCCGCCACCTACTCGACCAAGGACTAAGTGCTTGATTCGTTGAGGTCTGTTGCGTCGTCCCAGCAGCGTTTATCCGAGAGGTCTGATAGGATTTCGGCCTCGACGGGATAAACCTGAAGGCCGCGTGAACTTTTCTGCTGGCTTTGCGACCAACTGTCGCTGTAAAACGGCCAGGCGCTGAACAGCCATTGGCAACTAAAAGACTATAAAGGGGCATGCCACAGGCATTGCCCCACGGGGGAAGCATGGATCTTTGGACCGGCCTGCAGGCTGTCATTCTAGGTATTGTCGAAGGCTTGACGGAGTTCTTGCCGATCTCCAGTACCGGCCACCAGATTGTCGTGGCCGACCTGATCAATTTCGGTGGTGAGCGGGCCATGGCCTTCAACATCATCATCCAGCTGGGCGCGATCCTGGCGGTGGTCTGGGAATTTCGCCGCAAGATCTTCGAGGTGGTGGTGGGGCTGCCGCGTCAGCGTGAGGCCCAGCGCTTTACGGTCAACCTGCTGATCGCCTTCATGCCGGCGGTGGTGCTGGGGGTGCTGTTTGCTGACCTGATCCATGAGTACCTGTTCAACCCCATCACCGTGGCCGCCGCCCTGGTGGTTGGTGGCGTGATCATGCTCTGGGCCGAGCGCCGCGAGCATGTGATCCGCGTTGACCAGGTCGACGACATGCGCTGGTCCGACGCCCTGAAGATTGGTTGCGCTCAGTGCCTGGCGATGATCCCGGGTACTTCGCGCTCCGGCTCGACCATCATTGGCGGCCTGCTGTTCGGCCTGTCGCGCAAAGCAGCCACCGAGTTCTCGTTCTTCCTGGCCATGCCGACCATGGTCGGTGCGGCGGTGTATTCGGGCTACAAGTACCGCGATCTGTTCCAGCCAGACGACTTCCCGGTATTTGCCATCGGCTTTGTGGTCTCGTTCATCTTCGCCATGATCGCGGTACGCGGCCTGCTCAAGTTCATCGCCAACCACAGTTACGCGGCCTTTGCCTGGTACCGTATCGTGTTCGGTTTGATCATCCTCGGCACCTGGCTGTTCGGCTGGGTCGACTGGACCACGGCGCACGGTTGAGATGAGCCGCAGCCCAAGCCAGCCACGCCGCGCAGCCCAAACCAGCGGCGCCCTGCAAAACCCCCGCAGCAAATTGCTGGCCTTTGTCGGCTTGTGCCTGCTGCCGGTGGGCGGCGCTTTGCAGATGCTTTTGAGCGGGCAATCCTGGCTACCGGCCGTGGCCTACCCGTTGGCCAGCCTGGTGAGTTTCGTGCTGTATTGGCGCGACAAGCAGCAGGCCCGCAATCAGGCCTGGCGCACGCCAGAGAAAGTCCTCCACGCCAGTGAGCTGTGCGGCGGCTGGCCGGGCGCCTTGCTGGCCCAGCAACGCTTTCGGCACAAGACCCGCAAACTGTCGTTTCAGCTCAGTTTCTGGGCCATTGTCGGCGTGCATCAGTTGTTCTGGATCGACCACCTGCTGCTCGGCGGCCGCTGGCTTGGCGCTGCCCTGGGGCCAATCCTCAGATAAGCAAGCCTGGCTGCAGGCGCTTGGGCAGGCGCCGGACCACCAGTTGATGGGAGCGTTGCAGCAGTTCGGTCAGCTCGGCGCGGCCCATGGGGTAGGGCGGTGCCATGCTGACCCAGTGCGCCCGCGCAAGGTAAGGCGCCGGGCGCACGCCGGGGCGGTCGACGTAGCCGAGAAACAGCTCGCTATCGACCTTGAACGACAACCCGGCGCCGCCCAGGTCAAGCACGGCAAACATCTTGTTGCCGGCCACCGAGAACACCCGGATGCCGCCCCATTTGTAGTCTTCGCGCGCACCCGGCAGGCTCAGGCAGAAGGCTGCGACCTGTTCTTCGCTGATTTTCCTGTCAGACATAACGCTCCCCGCATTGGGCAAATTCCGCGACCAGGTGATCGATCCATACCCGCACCGCCGGCAGCAGCCCGCGCCGATGGGGGTAGACCGCCTGCAGATAACCGCCGGGCAGCGACCAGTCTGGCAGCAGGCGCACCAGCTCGCCACGTTCGAGTTCTTCTTCGCAGTGCATGATCGGCAGCGTGGTAAAGCCAAGGCCGGCGACAGCGGCGGCTTTGCGCACGACAAAGTCGTCGATCGCCAGGCGTGCCTCCAGGGCCAGTTCGTGCTTGTGGCCCTGGCCATCGAGCAGGCGCAGATGCACCAGGCGGTCGGCATCCACCGCACCGAGTACCGGCAGGCTGGCCAGGTCTTGCGGATGGTCGAGCGCCTGCGCGGCGGCAAACTGCGGGGCGGCCACCAGCAGCATCTGCGCCTGACGCAGGCGCCGGGTGACCAGCGCCGGGTCTTCATCGCCCAGGTCGCGCACTCGCAGGGCAACGTCGACACCTTCGGTGATCAGGTCGACGCGACGGTTGAGGAGGATCATGTCCAGTTGCACCTGCGGGTATTGCTGCAGGAAGCGGCTGATCACGTTCGGTAAAAATTCATGGGCCAGGCCCACCGGGCACGACACCCGCAAGCGCCCGCGCGGTTCGCTGGTCATGCTCGCCACCGCTTCGTCGGCCATTTCCGCCTCCAGCAGCATGGCCTGGCAGTGGCGCAAATAACGTTCACCCACGGCCGTCAGCTTCAACTGGCGTGTGGTGCGTTGCAGCAGGCGTGTGCCCAGGCGCTCTTCGAGTTCGGCGATACGCCGCGACAGGCGTGATTTGGGAATCCCGAGCACACGGCCAGCGGCGGCAAAACCACCAGCTTCGACCACCCGGGCGAAGTAGAACAGATCATTGAGGTCTTGCATGTGCGTCACCATTGTCCTGCCAGTAGGACAAACTAACGCATTTTTGCTGACTTATCAGCTATTCGCCACCCAAGTAGGATTCTCCCCATCGTGATCGCCCACTCGCGGTCTTCATTCAGGAGAGTCCCATGAAACTGTTGCATATCGATTCGAGCATCCTGGGCGATAATTCCGCCTCCCGTCAGCTGAGCCGCAGCGTGGTTGAAGCCTGGAAAGCCGCCGAGCCGTCGCTGCAAGTGACTTACCGTGACCTGGCCGGCGACGCCATCAGCCACTTCTCGGCCGCAACCCTGGTCGCCGCCGGCACCCCGGAAGAACTGCGCGACGCCGCCCAGCAGCATGAAGCCAAACTCAGCGCCGAAACCCTGCAGGAGTTTCTCGACGCCGACGCCGTGGTACTGGCCGCGCCGATGTACAACTTCACCGTGCCGACCCAGCTCAAGGCCTGGATTGACCGCGTCGCAGTGGCCGGCAAGACCTTCCGCTACACCGAAGCCGGCCCTGAAGGCCTGTGCGGCAACAAGAAGGTGATCCTGGTATCGACCGCAGGCGGCCTGCACGCCGGCCAGCCTACCGCAGTCGGCCATGAAGAGTTCCTCAAGGTGTTCCTTGGTTTCATCGGCATCACCGACCTGGAAATCGTCCGTGCCCACGGCCTGGCCTATGGTGATGAGCACCGGGCCAAGGCCCTGAACGCCGCGCAAGTGCAGATCAGCACCGACCTGTTCGTCGCCGCCTGATCTCTGGGCCAGTAATCAAACCGACTGCCGGCAGCGCCTGCAGTCGGTTTTTTCATTGAGGTTTCATCTGCGCCGGGCTGGCCCGTTCTATGCTGCGCACTATCAGCATTGATCGATAGCGTTGCTTAGGGTGCAAAACGATGCGGCGTCTTGGCGCATTATTCCTGTTAGTCCTGTTGGGCAGCCCGCTGATGGTGCAGGCCGAGCCGGCTGCGCACTGGAGTGTTGGCGTGCATCGCCTCAGTTTCGCCGACCCGCTCGATGCGCAGCCGGTGCAGGCCCTGGCGTTCTATCCTTCCAGTGCAGTTGAGCGCAGCAGCCGCATCGACGGCTACCGGGTCCAGGCTTGGGAAGGTGCGCCGATGGTTATCGGCCGTTATCCGCTGTTGATGCTGTCCCACGGCAATACCGGCACGCCGCTGGCCTTGCACGATCTGGCCACCGCCCTGGCGCGGCGCGGCTTTATCGTCGTTGCCGTCACCCACCCGGGCGATAATGCCCGCGACCACAGCCGCCTGGGCACCTTGAGCAACCTTTACGGGCGGCCGTTGCAGATCAGCGCAGCGATCACCGCCAGCCTCGGCGATAGCTTTCTGGCCCCGTACATCAATGGCCCGCAGGTGGGCGTGATCGGCTATTCGGCTGGCGGTGAGACCGCCTTGATCCTTTCTGGGGCGCAACCGGACCTGGAGCGTTTGCAGCGCTACTGCCAGGAGCGGCCGCTGGATGCCGATGCCTGCAAAACCAAGGGCGTGCTGATCGCCGACCGCGCCGACCTGCGTGCCGCGCCCGATCCGCGGGTCAAGGCGCTGATGTTGATGGCGCCGCTGAGCCTGATGTTCGGCCGTCACGCGTTGGCCGAGGTCAAGGTCCCGGCGTTGATCTACAGCGGCGACAAGGACCAGTTGCTGGCCATCGACAAGAATGCCCAGGCCCTGGCGCGCAAGCTGCCGGTCACGCCCAACTACAAGCTGTTGGCCGGTGCCGGGCACTTCGTGTTCATGGCGCCGTGCGACGACGAGCAGCGCCAGAAAATGGCCGCCTTGTGCAACGACCCGGACGGCGTCGACCGTGAGGATATTCACCTGACGTTGCAGGCTGAGGCTGCGCGGTTTTTCAACCACACCCTGGCTGACCGCCATCAGGCCGGCCTGCACATGGCCGATCAGTAGTTGCCGGCGCGCCGTGACAGCAGGAGGGTGAGGCCGACGCCAAGCAGCGAAAGCAAAGCAGCCAGGCAAAAAATCCAGGCATAGCCCAGGTGCAGGGCCACCGCACCCATCAATGGCCCGGCAATCGCCAGGGCCAGGTCGAAGAACACCGCATAGGCGCCCAGGCCTGCACCGCGGCTGGAACTGGGCACCTGTTTGATCGCCTCGACACCCAACGCCGGATACACCAGCGACAGGCCGAAACCGGCAAAGCCTGCGCCAATCAATGCCAGCACCGGGCTGGGTGCCAGCCACAGCAGCATCAGGCCGAGGGCTTCAGTGGCCATGCAGGCCATCGCCACGGGGTAGCCGCCAAAGCGGTTGACTGCGTTGACGAACAATAGCCGTGAGAGGATGAAACACACGCCGAATGCGCTGAGGCACCAGGCTGCGCCGCTCCAGCCCTGCTCGAGGTAGAACAGGGTGACGAAAGTGGTCAGGGTGCCGTAGCCGATCGACGCCAGAGTCAGGCTGACCCCGCACGGCGCAACCCGGCCGAATGCGGCCCAGAACGGCAGGCGCTCACCACGTACCACCGGCGTCGACGGTTTGTTGCGGATTACCAGCAGGGCCAGCACTGCCAGGACGCTCAAGGCCAGGCCCAGGGTGGCGAAATTGACTCGGTCGACCAGTGCCACGCCCAGCGGCGCACCGATGGCGATGGCCCCGTAGGAGGCAATGCCGTTCCAGGAAATCACCCGCGCGGTGTGCTCGGCGCCCACCGCACCGATGCCCCAGCTCAAGGTGCCGACGCCGATCAGACCCTGGGCGATGCCCAGCAGCACGCGCCCGCCCAGCAGCGCCAGCAGGCTCAGCAACGGCACATCGACTGTCAGCGCTGAAGCAAAGGTCAGCACACCGCTGGCGGCAATACCGATCAAGCCGTAAATGATTGCCCGCTTGGTACCCAGGCTGTCTGCCGCGCGTCCGGCCAGCGGCCGGCTGAGCAGGGTGGCCAGGTATTGCAGGCCGATGGTGATACCGGCGATCACCGCACTGAAGCCTAACTGGTCATGCACATAGCTGGGCAGCACCGCGATCGGCAAACCGATGCAGAGGAAGGCGATAAAGGTATAAAAGACAATCGAAAGGATTTGCCGGGTGATCGACCCGGTATCGACGGGGGCGGGTGCTTGCGCGGACATGAGCTCGTTCGCTGGCGGGCGGTGGGAGAGGGCCCATGATCGCCGGGTGCGAAGAGAAAAGGAAGCAGGCTAACGGATTTTCCAGCATCGCGGGGCAAGCCCGCTCCTACAGGATTATAGGAGCGGGCTTGCCCCGCGATCAGATCTGGATCAGATCACCACACCCTGGCTGCGCAGGTAGTCATCGTAGGTGCCGCTGAAGTCCACCACACCGCTCGGGCTCAGCTCGATGATGCGGGTGGCCAGCGACGATACGAACTCACGGTCGTGGCTGACGAAGATCAGCGTGCCCGGGTAGTTCTCCAGCGCCAGGTTGAGCGCCTCGATCGATTCCATGTCCAGGTGGTTGGTCGGTTCGTCCATCACCAGTACGTTGGGCTTTTGCAGGATCAGCTTGCCGAACAGCATGCGGCCTTGCTCACCACCGGAGATCACCTTGACCGACTTGAGGATCTCGTCGTTGGAGAACAGCATGCGCCCCAGGGTGCCACGGATTACCTGCTCGCCTTGAGTCCACTGGCCCATCCAGTCGAACAGGCTCAGGTCCTCTTCGAAGTCGTGGGCGTGGTCCTGGGCGTAGTAGCCCAGTTCCGCGCTTTCGGTCCACTTTACCGCGCCGGCATCCGGGCTCAGTTCACCGACCAGGGTACGCAGCAGGGTAGTCTTGCCGATACCGTTGGGGCCGATGATCGCTACGCGTTCGCCGGCTTCGACGGTGAAGCTGAAGTTTTCGAACAGGGTCTTGCCGTCGAAGCCCTTGGACATCTTCTCGATGGTCACGGCCTGGCGGTGCAGCTTTTTGGTCTGCTCGAAGCGGATGAACGGGCTGACCCGGCTCGATGGCTTGACCTCGGCCAGCTGGATCTTGTCGATCTGTTTGGCGCGCGAGGTGGCCTGCTTGGCTTTCGAGGCGTTGGCCGAGAAGCGGCTGACGAAGGTCTGCAGTTCGGCGATCTGGGCCTTCTTCTTGGCGTTGTCCGACAGCAGCTGCTCGCGCGACTGGGTCGCGGCGGTCATGTACTCGTCGTAGTTGCCCGGGAACAGGCGCAGTTCGCCGTAGTCCAGGTCGGCCATGTGGGTGCAGACGCTGTTGAGGAAGTGGCGGTCGTGGGAAATGATGATCATGGTGCTGTTACGCGCCGTGAGAATGTTTTCCAGCCAGCGGATGGTGTTGATGTCCAGGTGGTTGGTTGGCTCGTCGAGCAGCAACACTTCCGGGTCCGAGAACAGCGCCTGGGCCAGCAATACACGCAGTTTCCAGCCTGGCGCGACTTCGGTCATCGGGCCGAAATGCTGTTCCAGCGGGATACCCAGGCCCAGCAGCAGCTCACCGGCGCGGGATTCGGCGGTGTAGCCGTCCATCTCGGCGAACTCGGTTTCCAGCTCGGCGACGGCCATGCCGTCTTCTTCGGTCATTTCCGGCAGCGAATAGATGCGATCGCGCTCGGCCTTGACCTTCCACAGCTCTTCATGGCCCATGATCACGGTGTCGATCACGGTGAACTCTTCGTAGGCGAACTGATCCTGGCGCAATTTACCCAGGCGCACGTTCGGCTCGAGCATGACCTGGCCGGCGGACGGCTCCAGATCGTTGCCGAGGATTTTCATGAAGGTCGACTTGCCGCAGCCGTTGGCGCCGATCAGGCCGTAGCGGTTGCCGTTGTTGAACTTGACCGAGACGTTCTCGAACAAGGGCTTGGCGCCGAACTGCATGGTGATGTTAGCGGTGGAGATCAAAGGGCTTACCTATCAATAGCTTACGTCGCTGGCATTGCGGCTGATACCGATTTGATACCAATTTGCAGCTTTTCCAGCTCGCTCCAGTCGGAGCTTGAGTTAATCCAACGCGCATACGTCGACAGCAGCATTTGCACGCTGTGGCCGAGCTGTTGGGAGATAAATGCGGGGTTGAGGCCAGACATTAAGCATATTGTCGCATAGGTGTGACGACAGTTGTATGGCGGACGGTAACGAATCCCCAGTTCTTTAAGCACCGGCCGCCACTGATGATGCAGATCGGAGGTCTGCTGGACGTACTCTGCGTTCTTCGATGGCGGGAAAATGAACGGTGACTCCGTGACCCGCCCCTTTCCTTTCCTGCGTCGCTCGGCGTACTCCCTGGCGAACTCGAGCGCATGCAAGGCCCTCTCGTTGAGTAGCACGAACCGATCTTTGCCGGTTTTGGTGCGCTCTACTACCTCGCCCAGCGCTACAGTGCGCTTCACATGGGCAACCTTCTTCTCCAAGTCGACAGCATCCCAGCGCAGCGCCAGGCCCTCCGACAGGCGCACGCCGCTGAAGAACACGAACTCGAAGAACGCCGCGTAGATCTGGCTTGGCCAGTGCGGGTGCTCGTAGAGCCTGGTAGTGATCTGGTTCGCCTCCTCTAAAGTGAACGGGTCAATCTCTTTCTTGGTGCGCTTGGGCAGTTGCAGAGCCTCTGCAGGGTTTCTGCTGATCAATCCGTCGATCACCGCTGACCGCAGAATCGTTGACAGCTTCACCAGGGCGTTGCGCTTTACCCCCGGCGATCTCCAGGTGATTGAACTCACCACCTTGCGAACCTGGGTGGTGGTGATCAGGTCCACACGAACCATCGCGAAGTGGAGCATCCAGTAATTGTTCAGCGCGCTTTTGTAGTTGTTGTAAGTGCCGGGCGTAATCTCCCGGCTGTCGAGCCAGAGCTGGGCGTACTCACCAAATGTCGGCTTGCTACCCGCGACAGTTTGCGAGCCCGGGAAAAGCTCGGCGTACTTGTCCTGGTCCAAAAGGCCAAGCTTGTTAAAGCTAACTACCTGATCGCGAAGCTGGGATGCAGCCTTGATGCCTTTTTGTGTCGGGGGGTAAGGGAGCGTTTCGCATCGACGGATACCATCCCATGTGAAACGAATCCGGAGGGAGTTGCGGAAGACTTCGACCCCTCGGGGTAAATCCATTGGCTTTCCAGCCATTCGTCATACCTCTTCTTGCTATAGATGATTCGGCCCTGGTGCTTCATCCAGACGCCCTCGGGGAATACTCCGCGCAGGCGCCGGCCCTCCAGGGTTCGCTTTGTGCATCCCAGTAGATCGGCCATGCGCTGTTCGGTGACCTTGTCGAAGTCACCGTCTGTTTCGGTGGTCATGATTGTCTCCACGCCGCGCATGGCGGCAGAGGTGGGGAGGGGGTTAGGCCTTAGCTGGGAACCACTCGGTGGCATATTCGAACTGGCTGACCAGCTCGACTGTGATGTGTGGGATTTCGCGCTCGAAGCGAAGGGTGCCGTAGTGGCGATCAACAAAAGCCTTTGCCTCTTCGGCGAAGTGCCCTTTGAAGATGCGCAGTAGGTGGTCTGCTGCCTTCTCGAAGTCCTCCTCACGGTAGTTACCCTCGGCGAGACCGCCACGGCACACGCGCCACACGCAGCGCTCGGGCTGGGCCTCGGCCGCCTTGATCTTCTCGGCCATCTTGTCGCGGGCGTAGCGCATCTGATCCAGGGTCAATGTCTCAACCCACTGGTCTGTGCTGACTCGCATGGTGTGGCCCTGGTGACAGGTTATTTCAGGCATGGCTCATCCTCGCCCGCCTACCGGCAGGCTTGAGTTGTAGGGTTGATGGTCGAGCACCTGCTGATGCCGGCAGAAGGAGAGGCCTATCACATCGGCTTGACAGGTCTTTTCGATCAATTAAGATCTTAATTGTGCAATTAAGGTCTTAACTGTTATCCGGGGGATTCATGGCCGTCCAGGCACGCGTTACGGTTATCGAAAAAGTAGAAAAGAAATTTGATAGTGGCTGGACTCTCTGTTTCCAGTGGTGTCACTACAATTACAGTGATGGCTCGCAGCAGCGTGGCTACCGATTCATTTGGAAACGACCGGACGGCTCTCTTCAGGCTGCACGCGGTCAAGCACGTTTGCCCAACATGGAGTTGATTACTGAGTTGGTGGAAACAGCAAAGAAAGAGGGCTGGGGTTTCAAAGGCGAAGAAACTCCTGATTCAAACGTGTGATTCACTCGGTTGCAATGGCGCCGGCGTCCAGCAGCAGGAGGCAGAGGGCGAGGCGGGTCATGGGCGCACCTCAGCGTTGTTGGTGCGGACAAAGTAGCCGTCGGGCGACCCTGGATCACTGACCAGGGCTTCTACCGGGCCGATCTGCTGGAGGATCGCCGGAAGCCCTTCAGGGTTTGCCGCCTCCGCCCAGCTCAAGCAATTGAGCCAGATGTCTTCGCCCGTGCCTGAGGAATACCCATTCGACCAAGCGCTACAGCTCTCAGCCTCTTCTTTTGCACGCTCCAGGTATTCGAGTGTGTTGCAGCATGGGCAGGGATTGTCCGTTTCGTTGGGGTCCCAGCCATCGCTATCCGCATCCCACAGATAGCCGTCACCACGAAACTCCCAGGTGCCGCGCTGGAAGGTGCATGCCTTCGGTGCGGCCTGTTGCTTTTGTTGAGGCATGACTTCGTCCTTGCCGCTGCCGCGGCTATTAAGAATTGCGTGTTGTAATTTCGAAATGGTTCAAAGAACCGGAATAGCGATGTAGCCGTTCGTCCCCCCGTATGCCTTACTTAATGGTCAGCAAGGAGGAACTAGATGCGCACCAGAGGTAAGGCCTATTGGGAATGGGCAGACCCAACGCTTCACTGCCGAACTCATGAAGAGGAGCTCAGTGGTGGGGCAACTATCGATGTTCAGGTCAGGCTGTCCCGAGCAGGTGTTACCCAATTGTTCATAGGGGTGTATTCAGCATCTGGGATGGCGCTCTATGAAGAGGGCATCGACTGCCGCTCGAATGAATCCATGACTCGCGCTCTAGCCTGGGGTGTGGGTAAGGCTCGGCACATTGCTGAGGAGGGGGTGGCACAGGCGCCGATGCGCGCTCGAAAGGCCTGATTCATTGAGTGGAGTACAAGTGCACTCCTTTGTTATTCACCCTGATTGGCGAGCATGTTTAGGCGCTAGGAGGAGGTTCCTGGGATCCCTTGGTCGCGCTCAAACGGCTCGCCCTGGTACTGGGCGGCTGGCTGATCAAGGAGGGCGCGCATCTTTGAACGAGCCGTAGTTAGTGAGATACCCCAGTCCTCAGCCAATGAAACGGCCAAGCTCCATGGCACGCTGACCATCTGTTCGGTGTTGCTGGATCGGTTTTCTGTGGTCATGGGGAAACCTACTCGTATCAGTTACAGTTGATTTTTTGGCCATGGATCAATTGTGATGTTTGAGGGATTCAAGACGCACAGGTACACGCTCTATGCAGGTCATTGGCCTGTCGCATCCGCGGTTGGCCCGATACAGCCTGACGGCACTGTGCTTAATGACCAGGGAGTGCAGCGCTTTCAAATTATCGATAACGGTCTGTACGTAATGAGCGGCGAGCTGGTTGGGCCAATCTATCGAGTCGGCGAGGAGTTGGTGATTCCGGATGGCGCCAACAACTGCCTCTACTCGATACGGCTCGATATCGACCAGTAATCCTAGGCAGCTCGCAGGAGCGCTTCGATCACCCGCTGATGGTTGTCTACTCAGAGAACCTGGACGCCTGCGGCGCGCGCGCCGGTGCTCCATCCGCCGAGGCCGGCGAACAGGTCGATTGCTGTGGGCATGGGGATACCTCGCGGCTATAGTCTGCCGAACGTTAAAGAGAGAGTGGTGAAGATGCTCAGTTACCTTCAGTACAAGCTGGAGTTGCGGGAAATAGCCAAGCACGAAAAGGAATTGGCGAAGCGAAAACCGCTCAACACCCAAGAGGCGCATGACTCTGGACAGATGGCATCGTACATAGATGAGTCGAATGACCTGTACGAATGGAGGCGCCTCGCACTCACCGACTACTACCGAAAAGTGTCTGACCGGCTAATGGTGCCGATGCCGCCAATCGAAGATAAGCAGATGTATGAACAGGTCGAATGGGACAAGAATCCCACACAGCCGAGATATCTCACTGATAAGGGCTTCACGACCATTCGCACCGCCGTTCGGGAGGAACAAAAGCACCGCCGCGAAGTAAAAGCGTTCTGGCTGACCTGGGTAACGGGCCTCGGCGGCATCCTGATTGGCGTGATTTCCGTACTCCCAAAAGGGTAGGTGTCAAGTCATCAGGCTACTTTCGATATTTCATGATGCCAATCTGTCCAGCCGACCACGGCCGCATTAGTCTTCGGGTTAATCACTGGCTTGCCTTCCTCGTCCTTCAGGACAGCCTTAGCCCTGATGCGCAGGTCGCGGCATTTGCCGGTCTTTTTCGCAAGCTCCATAAACTGCTGGGCGTACTGCGGTGCGTCAAACATCTGGCTCAGCTGCTTTACCTTCTCGCCGGCCTTGATCTTGGCTGCCTGCTGCTCAACGGCCAGATTCCACTCAGCTTGTGTCAGCTCCAGGGGGGGGGCAGCCAGCTTTCCCGCTCGGCCTGGTCGTCTTGGTGGTCTTCCTAGTCTCGGCCAGCGCTACGTCGGCGGTCATGCCGAAGACTGCGAATGTGCTCATGGTGTTCTCCAGGCAGCCACCAGCCTCGCCGGGGTGGCGTGATTCGTTGAAGTGGGAGGCGCTGGCGAGCAGCGCCGAAATGGGTTATTGCTTCCCTCTAGGTCAACCCACCAAGGAGCGTGAGATGAAGCGACTACTGATAGGTGCTTTGCTGGCGGCGTCGGGCGCGGCCCAGGCTGGTATTCCGCTGGTGAACGCAACATGCCCAGGAAACATCGAGGTGCACGCCGACAAGGGTGGCCCGATCTACATCAATGGCAAGGAAGGCAAGCTGAAGAAGTTCAACGAGAACTACTTCGAAGCCAAGGGCAGCGGTGTGACCATCTCGCTGTCGATCAACCCTGATGGCTCGCCTGATGTCTCATATACCGGGAAAAACCGGGCCAATGGGATTTGCCAGGTGAAAAGCGAAGGCTCCTGAGGCGCTGGCGGGCAGCGCCGGAGGGTCAGGGGCAGTTGTTCGCGCCGCAGTTCTGGCAGTTGTTGAGAAATCTGCCATCCCAGCAGATGAAGCGTCCGCAGCCGCAGCAATTGAGCATCGGCTGGCGGCGCTTGGCGATCTTGGGCGGCCTTGGCATCTTCACGCCGGCCACGCGCAGGGCTAGCTTGTGGTCGACGTTCTGGCGATGCACCAGGCGCCGCCTGATCTCCTCGATGTAGGCTGCAGGCCAGAATACTCGCGTGCCCTGACCGGCGTGATTGGCATACGTGAACTGGGCGTTTTCCAGATCCATGCTGAGAGCCTGCTGCAGGTTCTCGGTCACCTTGCCGCGTTGCTCGCTAACCCAGTAGACATCGTTCCCGTTCCAGTCGCCTGGCACGTGCACGTAGACATTGGTGCCGGCTTGGAGCCCAGCGACGCGCCGATCGTCATCCATCAGCTGGCAGTCGACGCCGTAGTGCGCCCTGGCATCGATGTACTCCTTCGGCCAAGGGATATCGGTGTCGCGGTGTCGGCATGCCTCCTCAAAGGTGAACAGCTCGGCCTGGTCTAGGTTGGTCACGTAGCCGCGGCCTTCCTTCGCCCAGAACATCATGCCGTCGCCGACATGGCTGCGGCTGTCCTGCAAGTAGAACTGGCTCATGGCTTTCTCCATGCATGCGCCGCCCTCGCCGGGGTGGCTTATTCAAAAAAGAGAGTGGGGCCGCTAGTCAGCATCCACCGACTAGTGTTTTATGTGCTGGCAATCTAATGCCCAGGAGAAAAGCAGATGACGGATACCATAGATCACAAGTCAGGCCGAACAATCGACGCCGACGTTGTAGCGGCAGGCGCCGGTACCGCTACGCTGATAACTCTGGCGATTCAGAACAAAGAAGCAATTGCAGCAGCGGGCTCTGCCGTGATTGGCGTGGCTGTTGCCAACCCGAAGATCACAGCGTCTGTCGCTGCGGCCGCGACCGTGGGCTATGGAATTTACCGACTCACTCAGCCCGGTACCAAAATCGAGTTTGGCAGGTTCAAGTACGAGCGGAAGTAATTGAGGAGTTGAACTGACCTGTGGCGCTGGCGGGCAGCGCTGAGTGGTCTTTGCGACGCGGGCCGAGGTTTGCTATAAATCCCGGCCACTTCAACGGAATGAGCTCATGTCTCTGAAATCCCTCCTCTTTATTTCCCTCGTAGCAGCCTCTGCAGCCATTTCGGCTGGCTGCAAAGAAGACGCCGTCGACACCGCCGCCTACCAGCCGACTACCGAACACTGTCAGCCTGACTACCTGAAAACGCTCCCAGACAATAAGGCTCGCGAAGACCTGGTTGAGAAGTGCATGACCGGTGGCTCGTACAAGAAGTCAGAGCCGAAGACCTGGTAACGTCCGTTTCAGTCAGCGCCGCCTCATCAGGCGGCGTTTTCGTTTAAGGGCTGGCGGGCAGCGCCGGAGGGTCAGGCGGCTTTAGCTTCGGCCTGCTGGGCGACGATCGCCTTGGCGGCGTGGTTGATCAGGTACAGACGGTTGATCAGGCTGTCCCGCGGCTTGTCGATGGTGATCTCCCAGTAGTCGCAGCCCAGGCCAAGTTCTTCGTGGTGCTCGCTCATGAACATGCTGGCTTGCTCGACGTAGCTGATGTCGTCGGCATCGCTCAAGCGATCGTTCAGTGAGTCCCAGAAGTCGCGGCCGTCCTCGCCATAATCGATGGCTGCGAGATGCTCTGTGACCAGCTTCCGAAGCTCGTCCCAGCGCCCAGCCTCGTGGCGTCCGCCATCGTTGCGCATCCACTCGGGCAGGTCGCCGTACTGGTCCTCGTCGATGTGCTCGTAGACCTGGTTGCATACGCCAGTCACCAGCGCCGCGCGGAAAGCGTCTTCATCTAACTCGCGCTCGCGGCAGTGCCCTTCAAGCTTCGAGTGGATGTAGTATCCGATGTCGTTCCCGGCCAGGAACTCGATGCCGTAGGACAGGCCGACGCTGAAGGTCAGGCCGTCGATGTCGCCGACAGTGGCGATGCCGAAGCGGGTGATAAGGATGTCGAAGGCGTAAAAGGTGGTGCCGGGGGCTTTGCAGCGCCAGGCCTTCAACTGATCTGTGTCGGCCAGGACGGTGTACTGGTGGTCCTTCAGGCACTCGGCAGCGCGCTCACGACGCTTGGCCTCTTCGGCTTTACGCTGAGCAATCCGTTGTTCGTCGTTCATGGCTTTCTCCATGCATGCGCCGCCCTCCGTGGCCGGATGCGGCATGGTGGCAATTTGGTTTGGTGTGGGGTATTAAGTCGTTTTGGATAGCATGGGGAGAGTCGAATTGGACATCGACGTTGGTGTGCATAAGCAGAAGCTGCATGGTGGTGACAACCCTTCAATTTTCTCTGAAAATCGCATGGTTTTTGAAAAGGCTGAACAAGCGCTAAGAGGTCAAATTAATAATTTGCCTCAAGACTATGATCCTGCGAAGCGCCACATGATTGTTTTTTTGTGTGTATTGCTCCACTCCATCCAGAGTGCTCCTGATAAATTCGATAAATTTTGCTCCTTCAATTCCAAGTGGCTTGGTGGCAAATTTGTTGGATTGGCGAACGAGCTGGCGACCAATAACTTAACTAGCCTCGATTCTACATTTTCACTGGGGTATAGGTTTCTTGTTGAATACCAGTTGATGAGTCCGGCGCCACTGTCTGACTCGCTTGTCAAGCTCCTAGATGCAACTCTTGAATATGAGTTCGATCCGATGGTTTCCGGGACGATAAAATATGCAGAGTCTCAGATGGTAGTAAGAGTGGTGAGTGAATACATACATCACCCTAAAATGGTAAAATTACAAAATCTCTCAAGTCTCATAGATAAAAGCGAAAATGAGCGAAAGATAAGTGAGGCGGCTCTGGAGGCGCGGGAAGGGCGAGTTAACAAACTAAAAGATAAGCTTGATACCTATAAAACTGCTTTTAATTTTGTCGGACTTTACGAGGGGTTTAAGAATCTAAGGCGTCAGAAGCGGATTGAAAGTGGGTTTGGTTTGGCGTGGATGTTTCTCGTTGGCGGGGCAATGTTGTTGCCGCCAGTCTATAAGTTATATGCTGTTTTTACGAATGGGCCAGAAATTAAAGTCGATTTGGCTCTAGGCTTGACTGTTGTTGGTTTCGAGTTGCTGCTAGCATATTTTTTTCGTGTTGCTTTGCACGGCTACCGTGCTGTTAAGGCGCAACTTATTCAAATAGACTTGCGGATGGCACTCTGTCAGTTTATCCAAGATTATGCTGACTATGCAAAAGAAATTAGAGCAGAGAGTCCTCAGCTTCTTAATAAGTTTGACCAGCTAATATTCAGCGGAATTGTTAACAATGAAGGATCTATACCCTCCACATTTGATGGGCTGGAACACTTAGCGTCGTTAATCGAGAAAATCAAACCGAAAGTGTAAATGTGAATTTGGTAGTGCCGCGCAAGTCGCTGGAGGGATTTTTGTTACTTGTGCGGTCTTCCGGACGCGGTTCATACCTCGTTTCATGCTGCTTTCTGTTGGTTCCAAACTCCGACTGCGGCGAAGAGTTTGGCGGCCTGCGCTTCGGCTAACGTGATGTCTGCGGGTATGGCGATCCATCCGGCCGCCACCAATTGGTTTGCATTGGCCCGGGCCCGCAGGTCGGTATAGGTGGCTTCGATCACATCGGTCAGGTGCGAAGCCAGGTAGTTGCCCTGCGGTGCGATCTCGACCGATTTGCAGTACTGCTCGCCGCTGGGCTTCTGGCACATGACACTGAGGTAGATGGTCCAGCGGTGGGGGATGTCGCACACGGCGTCGACGACCCGGCGCACGCAGATCTGCCTGCAGTTCCTCCAGTTCATCAGCACCTGCTGGCCGCTCGGGTCGATGTTCACGACAGCAGCGTGGTTGGCGCTGACCAAAGCTCTGCAGGTCCGCTCCTTGCGAGCATGCATGTTGTGCGACTTGCGCTTACTCATTGCCGCCCGACCAGCTTGCGCGTCGCAGCTGCCTCCAGAGCATCAACAAACCGCAGGGCTGCCTTGTAGGTGAAACAGAAGCAGCGCGTCTTGCCGGTCTGCACGTCGACGATGTGCCACGCCTTGCCCTTGGCTACGGCCTTGTACCGCGGCTCCGTTGCTGGAGCGGTAAGGCCGATCTTGGCGTAGAAGTCAGCGGTGGCCAGGATGGTGCGTTCGCGCAGGGCGGCCAGGCCGTCCACGCGCTGCTGCATGGCTGGGTGCATGGTGAACTCCTCGGGGTGGGTGTCAGGCGTGCAGGTCGAAGGATTCGGCCTTGCGGATGATTCGGACTTGGGCAATGCGGCGCTCTGGCACGCGGCGGTCGCGGCGCATCGGGTCGGTGTCGCCCATAACTGCGTGCATGGCCAAGCGACGCTACCTGGCAGTATGAGTGGCGGCTTTTCGAGAGAACGCTGAAAACTGAAGCTAGGTACTTTTCTCGGGCAGCTACAGATCACCTCGCAGCTGTTTTCGGGAGGATAGACCAGCTTGGTACCTTGGATGGTAAGTCAGTGGTTGTGGACGCAGGCCCCGGTAAGTCGATTGCGATTCTTTTCAGAGCACGGGTATTCCAGTCGGAGGAGCCGCTTAAAGAGGCTCTTTGCCGTCCAGATCGCCACCTGGGCTCTCCCCCCGAACGTGCTGCGGCAGCGGGCAGAATGAATGCCCGAGGTATTTCGGTATTCTATGGGGCCACCTCTCCAGATGTTGCACTCGCTGAGGTTCGGCCGCCAGTGGGTAGCCAGGTCGCGCTGGCTACTTTCAGAATCATCCGCCCTCTACGCCTTCTGGATCTTTCTGCACTTGAAAATGCGTCTGACGGTGGGAGCGTGTTCGACCCAACGCTGCTCAAACGGCTGGAGCGCGTGTCCTTCCTGCAATCGCTAGGTCGCAAGATGACGCGGCCGGTGATGCCCGATGATCAGGAGTTCGACTACCTGTCCACTCAGGCGGTGGCTGATTTCCTGGCGACTGAAAACGATCCGACATTGGATGGCATCCTCTTCAATTCGACACAGTCAGAAGAGGGAGACAACATCGTACTGTTCCACAAGGCGTCACGCGTGAAGAGCATAGATCTACCAGCAGGCGTCAAGCTGAGTGCCAGCACGATGAATTGCGACAGTGACGGTTGGTTCCCCGACTATCGCGTACGGGAGGAAACCCCAATGCTGGACGAGGCTGAGACTGCACCGGCGCCAATCCCCTGGGCTATGACATTTCATCATATCCGTGAGGATGAGGATTTGCGCGAGGAGACGTTAGACGTCATCCCAACCTCGATTGAAGTTCATCATGTTAAAAGAGTGAAGGTGGAATGTGATCCGTACAAGGTAGAGCGTTATCGTCCTAAGGTGACCAAGAACGACACTTTCTGAGCGGCATACGACAGCGCGGTGACAGCAGTATTTGATTAGAAGTCCACTAGCGACCGGCTGCTCCTGGCCGATTGCTGCCACCCGCCACGGACAGCAATGGGTCGAGAGCTGCCATTCGCGACAGACCGCTTTCGACCCTAAGCTGACGGTCGGCATAGGCATAAATCGGCCAGGAGCAGCCGGTCGCTCATCGTCCACGATATGGTTGGGCTCTACTTGAATCCATCCGAGCGAGTGGCGGTGCTTTGTGTTGATTAGAGGAGCCAGTTCTAAGCGTTGAACCATACAGCTGGACTCGCTGCTATACCAGATCACACCGCAACCGCACGCAAGGCTAAAGACGGTATGGAATGACCTCGATATTTAGTTCAGTATACATATCACCTCCTGTGAGTTACTAAAGAGAGAGCTGCATAGGCTTTGTTATACTGCGCCGACTATCCTTAGGTTGATGAAGTGCTTAAAAAGCGCACCATACAAAACTCAGACTCCAGTTTCGATTGGGGCCCAAGGGAACTTAAACAATCAAATATAGGGAAATAGCGATGTCGTCAATAGATCAAAAGGTTATTAGTGAGGCAGCAAAGCCGGGGATGGAACTAATAAGCGCAGCGTTATCTCCGACCGTTGAGAAGGTCAGAAGGTGGGCTGCGGAAAAGGATTTAAAAGGAAAGCTTAATGGTGACGCGCTCTCCCTTACACTGGAGCGCTACCTAGTAAAGCTTTCAGAACGTGTCACGGAGATAACTTCAATCACGTTCCCCCAGCTAAAGCTGGATATATATGAAGCATACGAGCCTCTTTTCATGGTGCGGAACGCCCACTTTGAAACGGCCAATAGCTTTATTACCGCAGACGAACTAGTGTCCTCCCCGTCGAGGCCCACTATCATCGTTGATGGTGCGGGAATGGGAAAGAGTACCTTTTCAAAATTTATCGTCGCAAAGCTGTTATTCAAGTCCGACCGAATCCCAATACTTTTCGATCTTAGAAAAGTAGATCCGAAGTTAAGCATTACGGACAATATCGTGACTGAGCTTGATTTTCCTGACGAAAAATTTGACAGGAAACTGTTCTATAGGCTTTTGAAGCTAGGTAAATTTTTCGTAATACTCGACGGTTTTGACGAGATCCCAATTGTTCACCAGCATTTGCTGGCAAATCAGCTTCACGAAATTTCAGTGAAAGGCGGAGACAATGCGATCATCATTACGACACGCCCACAAGAAATAGTCCCAGACTTGATTAATGCAACTTCTTTAAAGTTTTCACCTTTCACTCTAGAGCAAGCATTGTCCCTGCTAAATAGATATGACAGGATTTCGGGGTTAGATATCGGAAAGAGACTTAGTCAAGAAGTATCTAGTATTCCATCTAAGTTCATCCAGAGCCCACTCTTAGTGTCATTGCTGTACAGAACTTATGGGGTAAACAACTCAATTGCAGATAAGATATCGACATTCTACGATGAAATTTACCACGCCCTATACAAAGGGCACGATTTAATCAATAAGAACGGATACGCCCGGGAGAAAAAATCAGGCCTTGGATTCGAGGATTTCAGAAAGCTACTTCGAGCCCTATGTCATTATATGATGCTCAAAATGAAGACTTCATTTGAAAGCCTTAGCGAAGCTGACAGCTTCATCAATTATGCGGCCAAGATTAGCCTGGCAACACCTAGTTCGACATCAAACTTCTTAGATGATCTATTTGTCGCCGTCCCTCTTATGCAACGAGACGGCACTGAATATAAGTTCTTCCACAAAACACTATTGGAGTACTTTGCTGCAGAATACATAATATTTAATGAGTCCAGTCTATCTCTGCTTAACAAAATATTTGACAGCCGATTGGCCCCGTCTTTTGCTAAGGTTTTCGAATTTTTAAATGATATGAATCCGTTGCTATTTGAAACGGTCATTACTCAAAAATTTGCACTTGAGGCGAAAGCCCTGACTTTTAGTGAAAACGAGCAAGTCAATGCCATCAGCACCTTCCAATTTGCTTATGATTTTAAAATCGGGCTTTGGGCTGCCGAAGGGAATTCAGAGACATTCGATGAGGAGGATGGAACTCAAATTCTCATTCTTTCAAGCGATATACATGCAGACGGCGACCTAGCCTCAACCTGCTGGAGAGAAGGAACGCTAAATGGCACTCGATTTTATTTTGCTCTGGCATATGAAGATAAATATGAAAACCTACACAGATCAGCTTGGGAAGCTATAACCACAGAGTTCACTAATGGGCTGGGTAATTATAGGCAAGAATATATTTTTGACGGATTGGACAAAATAATACCAACAGGAAAATGGATCGCACCGACAGCTAAAATTATTAAGGGGCTACGTTCAGAAAATATCGCTGTCAAAGATTTATTCTTAGGGGCTCTTGAAGATCATGCCTTTAATGAAACAGCAGAGGTTCGCGTATTAAGTTCTAGAAAAATTCACTCTCTTCTTAATAAAATAAAATCAAGATCTACTCTCGATATTGAAATGAAAGAATTCCTTTAATTAACGCTGCGAACCTAAAGCCTTTAGGGGGGCTCAACCCTGGAGGCTTAAATGAAGCATCGACTACTACTCTATTTAATCTTGTTAATAGTTCATCTGCGACACAATACAGTACTTTTCCAATTTAACAGTAATACGCCAAAGCGTGGCGCGAAACGGCGTCTTTTTCAGCTAACAAATCCAATTTCGGGAGCATGGATACTGCTTGCGAATGGTCGCAATGGGTCGAAAGTAGCCGGTCACGACTGACCGCTATCGACCCATAGCAGCCGTTGGCGAGGAGCGGAGACCGCATCGCGGCGGCCTGACAACCAAAATCCACACGCTTTGTGACGCCAACCGGACACCGTTGCGCTCCCTTCTCTCTGGCGGTCAAGCCAGTGACATAAGCTACGCCCAGCCTCTTCTGGACGAAGTTAGCAATCTCTCAAGCCAACGGGGTCGTCCGCGTAAACGCTGTATAGGGCTGCTTGCCGCCAAGGGCTACGACGCCGAAGCATTACGCCGCTACTGCGATCAATATCGAATGCAGCTCGTCATCCCGCTGCGATCAATGAGGGGCAAACCCGCGCCTGGCGTACCCAGGCTGTTTGATCGGCGCAAGTACCGGCAGCGCAACATCATCGAGCGCATATTTGGCTGGCTGAAAGAGAACCGCAGGATCGTGACACGCTTCGACAAGCTTGCGAAAAGTTATGCCGCCATGGCCTGACTGGCTTGTTACATGCGGTGTTTGTGACATCTCTTTTCGTACAAATCCTAAGTCCGGGGGCTTTTCGCCATAGCGTGAAACGTCTTGAAACGAAGACCAGGGAGGGCCAGAACAGCCGGAGCACACCCCTCGAAATAGATGCAGTTGAATGACGTCTATATCAATGCCTATTCATTCGCTAATGAAATTTACAAAACACCTATCTAGAAAGTTATAACTACTAAGTATTCAGCCACGAAACTACCCACAGCGTCGCGACACCCGCATCATTAGGATTATTCCAAATCAATATATCGAATCGTTTACATTCCTCCTGTGTACGCTAGTCTTCCCCGTGCCCTGCCACGGCCTGTAGTTGCAGGCGTATCAGTGCATTTTTCCACTCCACATCAAGGAAGACGATAATGGGACGAAGCAGAAGCCTGGAAAAAATGCTGGCCGAAGAGAAACGCAACAAAGAGCGTCTTGACGAAATATCCAGAGACCTGGACAGCCAACTGAAAGACGCTGACCAAGCCTTGCGCCAGCAAGCAAAAAGCTTTTATCAGAACGACGGTAGAAACTGGAAGTACAGCGAATATCTCTCCGGCCAACAATCTGACTTCCAGCTGGAGGACAGCTGGTCGCTGGACAATCTCTCCTCGATCATCGATAAGATTTCCTCCGCGGTCGTCGGCACCGTCACCGGCAATATTACCAACGTGCCCGAGGGGACGAGCGTTGCTCCTGACGCCGAGAAGATCAACAAGACCGGCGACCTGACAACCGACACTCGCCTGCTGGTAGCCACCAACTGCTTCAACCTGCTCTCGGGCATCGTCAACTCGTTCGGCAGCATCAGCAAGGTTCAGGTGCATACAGGCTCCAGCACCATTCCGATTGGTCAGGGGTTGCGTATTTTCGCCACCGTCGCCACAAACGTGAGCCAGCAGCGTTCGTTCTTCAACAACAAGATCCTCTGCACTTACCGATATGCCTATTTCGTCCCCTATTCGCTCGACGAGTTCCACCAGCAGGCTGAACGCACACTCGTCGCTCAGTACGAACGAACACTCAATACACTGAACAAGGCGTCACAACAGAATGACGACAAGTTTGCCAATGGCACCATCGACCTTGACCAATATCTGGAGACGGCAGACAAACTGGAAGCCCGGACCCTGGAAGTCATTCGAAAAATTGAACAATTGAAAAAGCAGGATGGGGATCTCAAAGGGATCGCAGAGCTGCACATGCGACAAAGCGCCTTCCTCGTCGGACGCAAGATTGAGCTGGCACGGACCAAGAATCTGGCGACCCGTTTCGACAAGTTGCTTACGACACTGAAGTCCGCATAATCTGACTCAATCGAGGTAAAGGCCAGCCTCACCCGGGGCCTGGTCAGGCAACACGAAAACAGCCAAGGAAGCGCAGTTACGGGTCGTGAACGAGCATTCCGAGGCTGTTTTCAACACAGCATCACCAAGTATCAAGGCTTTTCGTACAGAGCTTAGGTAAGCGCTGTCCGCTTCTGGCCGGAAGCAGACATTGGTGATCGTCACTGATCTGGCCGCCCCACAGCAAGGCCTGAATCGCTATTGGCCTATGCTGCTTGATTAAATTACTGGAGCGGCGAGCGTGAAGAAGACCCTGACGGGAGTTATCGAGGCCGGCGAGCCGCTGATTCGGCAAGCTATCGATGCGCAGCGACGCTACCAAGCAGCCCAGGACGCCGGCGAACCAGCGGCAGAAATCGAACGCCTGCGCCTGGAGGCCGAATCACTCTACCAGGCTGTCACTGAGTATCAGCTGCGGTCGCTTGGCGGACCTGCACGCACGCTGCACTAAGCGCTAACCCTGCGACGGCATTGCACCCCAGGTGGCAGGGCAGCGTGGGTGATACAGGAACCATCGAACTCAGTCGAGAAACTGGACAAGCTGTTCTCGATTTGCGCAGAGACCTCATCGTCGACAAAGCAGCCTTGAGGGCGGCGCAGACGTATATCAGGGAGTTTGCCAGCGACCCTAGGAAGCTCGGGTTTCGCTTTGTCTTTTTGCGGCCAGCTCTTTTTGACGGTTCCTCTTATCCAATCGGTAACCCCACCAGAGTGTGGCAATACCGAAAACGACCAGCAGTGCTATTTGATATATAGGCACTATTTTCTCCTTTAAAAATTAGACACGCAGAAGGATTTCGCAGCGTCGTACAGAATTTTTCCGAAGCGCTCAAGTGCGTGACGAGTGGGCGGCGATTTGATGGGGGCTATCGAAAAGAACTGCGAGCAGGCCTGTGGTGGCCTGCTGCAATATCGCTCAGGAGTGGCGAGAGTAATAGTGGTTTTCCTGGTTGTTCTTATAGGTTTTTAGGTTACTACTCTCTTGAGGTCGCTGTATTATTATTCAGATGCGCCTCGGCAGCTCCCGCAGCGCCATCCTTTATAAAGCTCTGACCTCTCAAGGGCTGTAACCAATTCACGACCGCCTATAGTATTTTGGCAGTTGTTATGTTTTTCATTTGGTTTTTTCGTTCCCTCGCATTTTTTTTGCAGAAAGGGGCTTACCACTGCCTGTTGCTTTGACGAAAGCGCTCTAAACCCCTTGGTGACGGCTAGCTGGGCGTAGCTTTGTACGCTTGGCTTTTCACCTTGTAATGCGTTCTGCGCGATAAGGGCCGAGAAAATCTCTCGCTCGATAGTCATTCGTTAATCCTTTATTCAACCAACAAGTTTGCTCGTGCTACTTCTTGTTCTGAGCAATGCGAAAGCATACGTTACCATTGGGTGGGGTTTTAATGAACTGGGTTTCCATCCAGCTATAGAAGGCAAGGCTTCTCATTCTTCGTCAATAAATGTTGGTTTCTTGGTGTTTAGAGTGTTTCAAGAGGCCTTTGTTACAATTTATTTCTTGTTCGCTAAAAGGGAGAAATTTTAATTTCTGCTTTAATGGGGATAGTGTGGCGAGCGAAATCGCCTGTGTTTTTCGATAGATTTAAGGGTGACGATATTTTTTATGAGCTTCTATTTTTTATAAGAGATGCACTGTGGTAATAGTAAGGGCCGCTATTTTTCTCTTGCGGGCTGGCAACCAAATTCGCACGAAGGAGCTTGGTCTATAGCCCGCTGGTCTACGACACTTCTTGTGGGGGCGGGAATGGCCTTGTCCGAACCGCAGCCCCGTATTTACTGGCGCTATTCGTAGGTGCGGACTGCTGATCTTGCTGGCTCTGGGCGGCTGTGTTGCGCAGGCTCAACCGGAGGCCCGCCTCGTGCGCGTCGAAGTGCCGGTTCAGGTGCCTTGCCACGCGCCAGATGACGGGGTGCCGACGTGGGCAGTTGCAGGGCTGCGCAAGAACGCCAGAGGAGGGGTGATGCTGATACCAATTTTGATACCAATGGGTGCGCTTGGGTGGGTGCTGATGGGGGATTTCGCCCAATGAAATCAACGCATTGGCACCCGCTAACACCCATGCAGGACTGCATGGTGATGTTAGCGGTGGAGATCAAAGGGCTTACCTATCAATAGCTTATGTGACGTCTTCGCAGCTGCGGACCAATTTCGGACCAATCTGGAGCTTTTCCAGCGCCTGCCAGTCATTGGACGAGTTTATCCAGCGTGCATACGTCGATAAGAGCATCTGCACGCTATGCCCGAGCTGTTGGGCGATAAATGCGGGGTTGAGGCCAGACATTAAGCATATTGTCGCATAGGTGTGACAGCAGTTGTATGGCCGCCGGTAGCCGATCCCCAATTCCTTGAGGATTGGCCGTCATTGGTGGTGCAGATAACCTCATGCCAGTGAAAAATTCGAACTCGTAGAACGCGGCATGAATCGAGCGGCCTGCCTGAAAATCAGGCTTTTAACAAAGCATCCGCGATTGTTCCGGAAAAAGTCGTCTCTACCGGCCCGCAGAGAAAGACTGATCCCACGCCGTCCCATTGAACCGTCACGGCTCCACCGTCACATTCAACTTCAACGCAATTGTCTAACAAACCACGACGAATGCCGTTCACCGCGGCGCCACAAGCGCAGGAGCCTGAACCCAGCGGGATACCACCCCCGCGTTCCCAAATTCGCAACCGGATGTGCTTTCGGTCAATGACCTGCACGAAATGCACGTTCGTCCTGAGCGCAAACAAGGACGTGGTTTCAATTGTCGGCCCAATCGACGCAACCTCAACGGCTGTCAGATCATCGACAAAATAGGTGCAGTGCGGATTTCCCATGCCACAGGCTGTTGGGCTCCCCGGCAGTGGCAATAGCAAAGTATCCATTTCCATAGCCAGAGGAACATCTGACCAGCCCAAAAGCGGCTTTCCCATGTCTACAGAAACGCCGCCGGTTGAGGTTCGCTTGCACGTTAGCAAGCCACGCTTGGTTCGCAGTATTACTGAAGTCTTTTGGGCGCTACGCATCAACATATCCGCGGCACCGCGCGTTGCGCTGCCACAAACGTCCAGCGGTGAGCCATCCGCATTCCAGAATTTCAAACGCGCATCTGCGTCATCGCAATCGAGCATCACCGCAAGTTGATTGAAACCGACTCCTCGGTTCCGATCGCCCATTCGCCGAGCCATATTGCTGGTAACCGGACTGAGTGAATTTCGCGAGTCTACGATGACGAAATCATCACCATTGGCGTGCATTTTATGAAAGCTTAACGGCATAATTGGGCCTGACTTCGAGACGTGTGATGAATTAACGCGTTGAAGCGATCTACCCCTATTTGCATTACTATTGCAAGACTCATTAGGCAGATGCGTTTGGCAGGCAGGATAGGTCGTTATGCACGGTGGTGATGAAGCCAAGCCTTGACCTGAAGATCAAAGGCCGTTGTTTTACCAACGGCCTTTTCCTTCCTGTCAGATTTTCGGTTTTACGTTCTTCGCTTGCTCATCAGACAGTTTCTTGTTTCGATCGGCTTCGGCGTTAGCATCACGCGCAGCCAGCTCGTCAAACATCGATTTGACGTCGATGATGGACACTGTGTAGTGAGGCACCATTTCGTCTGGTTGTTCCGAAGCGCCAACCTGGATGATTTTCCCGCAGGTCGGGCTAAACGATTGCGGCGCCGGAAACGACACACCGGGAATGTTGCTGTTGGCGCTGCGCACGCCCTTGCATGGACCCTCTGAGCTGGGGCCAAAGTACTGTTTCCCGTCGCGGTCGTACTGCCAGACAAGGCCGAGCGACATCATCTGGGTAATGTTCGACGGTTTACCGAACTTTTCAGTCAAGGCAGCTTTAAGTGCCTCTGTCTTGATGCGCGACCCGTCTTCGAAGCGTTGAACACGCGCAATGAACCACACTTTCCCAGCATCATTCTGAAGCGCTGCAAACTCGTCAGAAGGCCCCCCCGGATTGCTGAGGCCGGTTCCTTTGAGTCGGTCTGCTGTAACTGCTGTAACGCCGGCTTCCTTGCCGTCACGCAGCATCAATGGCGAAAGCTTGAAGTTTGGGTTTGCCTCTGCAATGGCTTCTTTGGCGACAGCCAACGAGGATCCAAGGGCGACGCCGGAAATGTCATCTGCGGCCAGAACAGCCGTGCAGGTTAACGTGGCGAGAAGGGCGGCGATGCCCGAACGTTGAAAACGCATGAGAAATAGTCCTTATCAAAAATCAGCATACCTACAAGGTATGCATGCTGCTCCTGTTGCGCAGTGCGGCGTGGCCGCGCCGAATATTAACATCAACCTGCCGTAACAGTGTCAATGCTGGCGCGCATTCAGGGGGCAAGACATCGGCTTCGATGCGTATCAGGTGAAGGCGATTCGGGCGAATCGATCTGGCGGGATAAATCCGAAATTCAAAGCACGCCAGGGCGGGGCCAGGAACAGGAATAAAGGCAAAGGGTGAGGCTAGCGTTGGTCACCGCGCACAGTGACCCTGATGCCCGTGGCCACAATCTCGTACTCCGTCTCGGAAATCTTCTTCACCTCACCGCCGAATTGCATCTCGAAATGCTTGCGGCCCTCATGGCGAACCATGCCGTGAGATGAGCGTTCAACGGTCTCGTCCTGATAAATGTTGATCACGTACTGCACGTTGTCCGTGCCAACACCCATGAGCTTTCCAACATATTTATCGGCCATGTTCGAACTCCTTGCGTGAAGCCTCAAGGTAGCGGGTACTAGCAGATCTATCCACTGCCTTGAACGGTGCGGGTCACCCTGCGGGTGTTTTGTGGCCTGGGCAGTGCTAGGCTTTGGGCGAACCACACCATCCAGGGAACAGGAAATGAGCTTCGACTGGCACGCAGGGCCGATTACCCGCAGCACGCCGCTGGACAAGAATTATCGCAATACCCAGGAGGTCCGGCGGTTTCTGATTGGCCAGTGTGGGGCAGCATTCAAGTTCGATCGGGCCTTCATGGCCTGGGTTAAAACGGCAGAACCCCTGACGATGGGCGACGTGGCGGATGAGTGGATGCGGACTCACCGTTGATCTGATGCTGGCGTTTGCCGATACGGGCCACGGTATGGACAATGGCGCGGCGCATCAACTCACACTCGTCGTCCGAGTCGATATCTGAGCCTTCAGTCCAGTCGTCCGGGTTCTTTCCGTAAAGGTCTCTGGGCATCGCGCAGAGAAATGCGCAATCGATGTGAATACCCAGCTGCACCGCCAGGCGCAGGGCGTCGCCATCATCCAGTAGCGGGTTCCACAGCAGGTGCCGTGTGTCGACGCGCAGCAGAAAACCCGCTTCACCGTCCCTCGGGTGCCCCGTATGGCCTTGCCATGCATCCGTCCATTCGATGAGTTCATAGCCGGCAGCCTGGGCTGCCAGTTCCAGTAATTCCCGGTCAGTCATGCCGTATACCCATCTTCAAGTGCCCGGCTTAGCCGTGCTATCCGTATTTTCGCGTCCCTGCGTTTACGCATGACGAAGCGCCTCATCATAACGGCCTTCACAGGTCATTTCCAAAAGGGCGGGACGCTGGCGAAGGGGAAACCTACACCTCCATTTCCAGTGCCATGAGCTCCTGTATGGTCTGTCGGCGCCTGATCATCCGCAAGGCACCGTCTTCGATCAGCAACTCAGGTAGCAACGGGCGGCTGTTGTAATTCGAAGACATGGATGCACCGTAGGCGCCTGTGTCGTGGATCACCAGAAGATCACCGACTTGAGCCTGTGGCAGGTGCTGAGGGGCCAGCGCCAGTTCGTCCTGGGTAAACACATCACCTGACTCGCACAGCGGCCCGGCCACCAGGCTGGGCTGCAGCGGGCGATCTACCGGCATCCCCTGGGCGTCGAGCAGGGTCATGCGGTGATAGGCTCCGTACAGCGCCGGGCGCATCAAGTCGTTGAAGCCGGCATCGACCAGGATGAAGAGATTACGGCCCACCTGTTTCACTGCACGGACTTCGGTCACCAGGCAGCCCGCTTGCGCCACCAGAAACCGCCCCGGCTCGATCTCCATGCGCACCCCATGACCGAGTATTGCCTCGATCTCCAGCCGGGCCGCTGCCCAGGTGCGGGCGTAGCATTCAAGGTCGACCGGCTTGTCGCCGCGTTGGTAGGGCGTGGACAGCCCTCCACCGATCGAAAAGGCTTCGATGTCCATACCCAACCGGCCAACCAGATCGACCATCGAGCGGGCAACCCGCTGCAGATGCTGGTAGTCCACGCCCGAGCCGATATGCATGTGCACGCCTACCAGGTGCAGGCCATGGGACCTCACGCAGTCGAGCGCTTCGAGCAATTGCGCGTGCCAGATGCCGTGCTTGCTGTGCTCACCGCCAGTGTTGGTCTTGCGACTGTGACCGTGGCCGAACCCCGGGTTGATCCGGATCCACACGCGGTGCCCGGGGGAGTGCTGGCCCAGCTGGCGAAGCATGTCGATCGAGCCGGCATTCACTTCAATCTTCGATTCGATGACCCGCGCCAGGGTGGGCTGATCCAGCACGTCGCAGGTCAGTACCACCCCGGCAGGATCTCCCGCCACCGACGCACCCGCCGCGAAGGCCCGTTCCATTTCACCCAGCGATACGGCGTCGAGCACCAGGCCGCGCTCGCGCATCAGGCGCAGAATATGCAGGTTCGGATTGGCTTTCTGCGCGTAGCGGACCGTGTCGAAGCCTTGCAGTTGCTCGATCCGCTCACCGATGGTGTTGGCATCGTAGATCCACAGCGGCGAACCGTGGCGGCGCACGGCGTCGGCCAGTAATGTTAAGGGAGCGGTCATGATGGCGTTACTCATAGGCAAGGAAGCCCCGAGGATGAGTCATTCAGGTGATCCAGAAAAATAGCTAGTTTTCTCAAGGCTATTCATATCTGATATGTCAATCACCTCCCGTTGAGTGTTGTCGTGAAGCTGACCGTTCGCCATATCGAAGTATTTCGCGCCATCATGAACGCGGGCAGCGTTACCGGTGCGGCTCGCCTGCTGTTCACCTCGCAGCCGACCGTCAGCCGGGAACTGGCGCGCCTGGAGCACCTTAGCGGTTTGCGCCTGTTCGAGCGTGAAGGTGGGCGCCTGGTGGCGACGGCCCAGGCGCTGCTGCTGATAGAGGAGGTCGAGCGTGCCTATGTCGGGCTTGAGCGTATCGATCGCTTTGCTCAGGCCATACGCAACTTCGAACAGGGCCGATTGGCCATCACCTGCCTGCCGCTGTTCTCCCAGACCTTGCTGCCCAAGGCCTGCCAGCGATTCCACCAGCAGCACCGCGGCGTCAGCGTGAGCATCACGGCGCAAGAATCGCCGTTACTGGAAGAGTCGCTGGTCGCCCAGCAACACGATCTCGGCCTGACCGAAGTCGAGCAGATTCCGCGAGGTGCCTACGGGGAGTTGATTTTCAGTGCCAGCATGGTCTGCGTATTGCCCGACCAGCATCCGTTACTGGCGAAGTCCGAACTTGCGCTGAGCGATTTTCATGAGGTGGACTTTATCAACCTGGCAAGTCTGGATACCTACCGGCAGCAGTTGGACCAGCATTTCAGAGCGATTGCAGTCAATCGGCGCACGATCATCGAGACCACCAGTGCAGCATCGGTGTGCGCCATGGTCAGGCAAGGCCTGGGGGTGGCGATCATCAACCCGTTGAGTGGGCTGGAGGCGGCGCAAAGTGGGCTGCCGATTCGCCGCCTGAGTGTTTCTGTGCCGTATAAGGTGATGTTGATACGCCCGGATTATCGGCCGGCCTCAACCGTGGTGGAGCGATTTTGCGAGGTACTGAGGCTGCAGGCGCAGGACATGGCTGCAGTATTGGCAAGGGGCTTCTGACACGACGCCAGGGCGCTGCCACTCTGCCGTGAGTATCAGCCTTTCAGAATCGTCTGATACAGGCCGGGCCTGGGCCACGCCATCATCGGCGGATGAAATTCGAACGCAGCGTCTCGCCAGTACCCCGCAGGTTTATCGCCTCAATTGGTTTCCTCCTGGCCTTGGCCTGCGCCTGCGCACGGGCCGACATTACCTTCGACGGCTTTACCCGGTTCGTTTTCGAGGGCACGCAGAAGCAGTTGCCGCTGATTATCGTCAATCAGGGCAATGAGCCGGCGCTGGTGCAGGTCAAGCTCGGCTGGGGCGACAAGCAGGACAGCCGCGAGTTGCCCATGGCGGTGTCGAAACCCTTGTTGCTGATACCCGCCAACAGCAAGGCATCGACCGACATTCTCTATCAAGGGCAAGGCCTGCCTGATGACCGCGAGTCGTTGCTGATGCTGAAAGTGCTGCAGATTCCGAAAAAGACTGCCGACAGCAACGCCATGGCGATTGCCCTGCAGCACAACCTCAAGCTGTTCTACCGGCCGCGATTGCCTGGCTCGGTCAAGGAGGCTGTGGAGCAGCTGCGCTGGTCTGCAAGCGCAGCCGGCAGCTATGAAGCGCGCAACGATTCGCCCTATTACCTGACCCTGACCGAAGTCGGTTTGCTTGACCATTCAGGCGCCGCCTGCGGCAAGGTCATTGATCATCTGATGATTGCGCCGTTTTCGACCTATTCATTGCCCGTAAGCGACTGCGACCGGCCCGTCGACCAGGTGGCCTACGCCTATATCAGCGACGCCGGGCTGGCCCATGCGCGTCGCAGCGAGCTGCAGTTGTGATTATTCCGGAAGGCGTTGCCATGTTGAGCAGACAGTTACTTTTTATTGGTGTTTTGTTTTTTCTGAGCATTCCTGACAGCTATGCGTTGAAATGCCAGAAGAGCGCTTCGGCGCTAATCAATGATACGACCACCATTACCGATACCACCGCCATTCCCAACTCGTTGCCTGCCGGCACCATTCTCTGGCGACAACCCACGCAATCCATCAGGGTTGAGTGTTGGGTGGACTTTGCGGGCAGCCCTAGTGAAAATATTTACTTTTACATGAACCCGAACAGGGTCGATCTTGGCAAGGACATAGAAATCGGCGTCACTTACCAAGGCAAAGACTATTTGTATTCATCCTTAACCGGTGGAAAGCTGGACATCGGTTGGACTGTGGCCGGCTGTCCAAAAGGCGATACGTGCGGCTGGCAAAAAGAAAGCAAAGCCATGACCTACTCGTTGTTCTTCGTCAAGAAGTCGCCAGCAGGCGATAACAAGGAAGGACCGATCACTTCACTTGCCAACTACCGGGCGTTCCAGTTCGACGGGGTTGGCGGTGTGCGGCCCGGCGAGAGCTACAACGTCACCGTCAACGGCTTGAACAAATTTCGCTACCTGCCTTGCGAGTCGTCGATCAACATTCAGCCGAGTGTCATCAATTTCGGTGCGATCCGTACCTCAGGGGCCAAGGTCGGAGCAACGATCAAGGAGGTGCCGTTCACCATCACCGAACAGCGCACCTGCAATGCCGCCTATGGCCTGGGCGGATATCTGGAGCCGTTGACCGCGACGTTGAACACGGCCCAGGACACGCTGGTCCCGACCGACAACAAATCGGTGGGCATCAGCCTGATCAACGAAGACGATCAACGCGCGTTGTTTTTCAAGAAAGAGTTCTTGCTCACCCCCAAGACCACTTCGACCACCAACACCCATAACTTCCTGGCACGCCTTAAATGGATGACCGCAACGCCGACTTTTGGTGAGTTCAATGCCGGCGCGACCCTGGATATTTTCTACAAGTAGGCCGCAGCGCTGTTGTAGACTCGGCGCTTTGCCAGGGAGGCGCAGCGGTGTTTCGCTATCTTAGCTGGAGTGCACTTGCACTAATGACCGGCTGCAGCACGCAGCAGGCGCCGGTCATCGACGCGTCGTTGCTACCGGTGTATAGCCCGCAATTGCACACCAATACCTACGCACGCTGGGGTGAAGAGGGCGTGCAACGCATCAGCCGCGCCCAGCGCCAGGCGCTATACGCTATCGCCCGCCAGCCGGCCTGTGACCAGGTCACGTTTCTGGCCCTCACCGAGACCATGAGCCAGCCACCGGCAACCATCGTGACCTTCGTTGAATGCCGCAACCGCTGGCGCTTTTATATCGACCAGGATGCCCGTGTGCTCAGCAGCGAGCACCGTGGTTAGCTTTTCTTCCCTTTATGGATATGCCGATGTTCAAGATGAACGCACTGGTGCCGGAACTGATTGTCAGCGACCTGCAGCGCAGCCTTGGGTTTTACTGCGAGGTTGGCGGCTTTGCGCTGGAGTACCAACGCCCCGAGGACAAGTTCGCCTTCCTGTCGCTGGGCAACAGCCAGATCATGCTCGAGCAGGACTGGCACAGCGAATCGCCCTGGCGCGTCGGCCCGCTTGAGGCGCCTTTTGGCCGAGGCCTGAACCTGCAGATCCGCTGTGAAGATGCCACGGTACTGGCCGGCGCATTCGAGGCCGGCGGTTACCCGCTGCGGCGGGCGGTGGAAGATCATTGGTACCGCAGTGATGAGCGTGAGGCCGGCCAGCGCAATTTCCTTATTCAGGACCCGGATGGCTATTTGCTGCGCTTCTTCCAGGACCTCGGCTTTCGCCCCTGCCCATAAGGAAACACGCCGATGAACAAGCCCATCAAAGCCTGTGCGGTTCCGGGTAATGCACGCATCCACCTGCAACTGGCCGGCGCCGATTTCGTCGATGCGCAGCGGGCGCAGGTGGCAAACGCCGAGCGCACGGCGCTGGGCCATTTCTTGCGGTTGATGAGCAGCATGCCGGGCTGGATCGACAACCTGATGGTGCTGCGCAATCGCCTGGTTCGCCTGTGTGGCCTGAAAGACCTGGGGCGCTTGTCGAGGATCGACCTTGATCGCGAAGAAGGGTCTTACCGGGTCGATGAGCGCATCGGTATCTTCACCCTGGTCAGCAATAGCCCGGATGAAGTGCTGCTGGTCGATCGCGACAAGCACCTGGACGTTTACATCTCGTTGCTGCGCCTGCCCCTGGGCGCCGACAAGCGCCGCGAGATCGTGGTGTCCACCGTGGTGCACACGCACAATCGTCTCGGCCGCTTGTACATGTTGCCGGTCGCGCCGTTTCACCGCTTTATCGCACCCATTGCCCTCAGGCGCCTGGTCAACGCCAGCTAAGCGCTTGCGCTCAGACAAAACCCTGATCGGCAAAGCCGCGGGGCAAGCGCTGGCGACCGGGCAGGGCGCTCAGGCGCTCGACCCAGGCACTGCGCCAGTCGCTGGCGGCGTGCTGGGTGCTGGCCCTGCGTGCGCGTCGGGCGGCATTGCGCTGGTCTTTGCGTGCGGTCTTGAACGCATCGGTGTTGCGGCAGCTACGGCATTTGACCCGATTGAGTTCGCTGCTGGCGACCAGGTTTTTACCGTGGTGTCCGCAGGCCAGGTGGCCGGCGGTCTTGAAGTGAGTGACCATGGGGATCCTCCTCGGCACTGTTGCTCAACAACAGGCTCTAAGGGTTGGACCGCTTGGGCAGGGTCAGGTTCGGCGCCGCTAGAGGGTGACGATGGCCAGGGCCAGTTGCATGTCGCTCATCGGCCGTGGGCCGCTGCCGGCCCGGTATTCCTGCACCGCCCGTTCGAAGGCGACGCCACGTATGGCGCCGTCGGAGCCGACGAACGCGGTGGCGTCATCTTTGGCCGACTTGAACAGCGCCGGCGCACCGGTGGTGGTAATAAACGGGCTGGCCACAACGACGCTGACGCCAATTGCCACCACCATGGTGCTGCGTTCGATCGGGTTCTCGATCGGTTCACCGGCCCAGGCCGGCGTTGCCAGCCCCAGCACCACCAGCAGTGCTGCAATCTTGCCCACGTCCATGTTAATGCCGCTCCGTTACTTGAGAGGGGTGTTGCGTGAAACTGTGTGACGGTTGTATGACGGATAGCGGCGCATTTTTGTCACCGCCCAGCACAGCAGCAGGCCGGCGATCAGCAAGGCGCCGGCAAACCACAGGTTGAACAACAGGGCCCGGTGGAATTCTTCTGGCTGCAGGTCGGCGTAGTAGGTGATGTAGCCGGAGCCCGTGCGACCACCCCGGGGCATGCGGACCCAGCCGCGTTCCTGGTCTATCCAGTACGACAGGGTCAGCCATAAGGCGCCGGTCAGCGCGGCGACGGCCAGGGCCAGTACTCCCAGGTCGTTGCTATCCCACGGGCGAGAGTGTTTGCGCATAAGCGTCCTTGCTTGCGGGCCGTCCTCTGACGGCTGGAAAACCGCCAGCATAACAGCTGATGGCTAAAAGCCCGAAGTCTGGTGCTGCACGCTGAACTGCTTGCGAAACCACTCCTGGAGCATGGCCTTTTCGGCATACAGGCGGTCGCTGTCGGCGCGCCGGCCCGGGCGCTGCAGGTAGAACTTGTCGCTCACATGGGCATCGGCCTGGCTGACAACCTGGCCGGGTTGCGACAGGGCATAGTGCAGGTCGATACTGGGCCAGGTGACGTCACGCATGATCCGCACTGAATAGGCATTGGCCCGCCAGGGTTCATACTGGCCCGCCAGGTCGATATCGCGGATGTCGATGCGCAGGCTCTGGCCGGGCGCCAGGTAACGCTGGCCGAGCTTGACCAGGTAGGCGCTCAGCTCCTTCATCACATAGGCATCGGCACCGCGTGGGTAGCCGTTGCTGTCGAGGCTGGCGTCGCGAAAGTGTTCGGGTTTGTCGAAGGTGACTTCGACGTTGGGCGTGGCCGCCGGTTGCGCCAGGCTGTTGCAGGCCAAAAGGCTCAAGGTGGCCAGGGTCAGGGCAGGGCGCATGATTCACCTCCAGGTGCAGCCTTGCGCAGTGTGCTGCACAGGCTTCATTGTACGCCTGTACGGATTGAAAACAGAGGAGTCGGCAGTGCGCAGGATCGAGCGGTTTACAGCCAACAGGCGCGGGCGGGACGTTGCCGTGGGCGATATCCATGGGCATTTTTCACGCCTGCAGGAGCGGCTGGCAGTTATTGGCTTCGATCCGACGGTAGACCGCCTGTTCAGCGTTGGCGACCTGGTCGACCGCGGCCCTGAGTGCCCGCAGGCCCTGGAGTGGCTGGCCAAGCCGTGGTTCCACGCGGTGCAGGGCAACCATGAAGCCTTGGCGATCACCCACGTTGATGGCGGCACCCTCGACTACAGCCAGTACCGCGCCGCCGGTGGCGGCTGGTTCCTGGCCCTGGACAGCGATGAACAGGCGCGCTTTGCCGAGCGCTTTCGGCGCCTGCCGCTGGCCCTTGAGGTGGAAACCGCAGACGGGCTGATCGCCCTGCTGCATGCCGATTGCCCGTTCCGCCACTGGTCGCAATTACGCGAGCTGCTGGTGAGCACGCCACCGAGCGAGGTCCAGGAAGTTTGCCAATGGTCGCGCAAGCGCCTGGCTGCTGGCGATGAGACGCCCGTTGAGGGGCTGCGGGCGCTGGTGGTCGGGCACACCCCGCAGCGTGAGGTGCGGGTGCTGGGTAATATCTGGCATATCGACACCGGCGGCTGGGCCAGCGGCCAGTTCAGCCTGCTCGATCTCGCCAGCCTCACCGTGCTCAACGCCAGGCCAGGTGAATGATTACCCCCAGCGCCAGCAACATCAGCACCACCCCCGACACCCGCTCAAGCCAGGGCAGCAGCCGGGCAAAGCGCCGGCGTACCCGCAGGTTGCCAATGGCCGCGGCCACCAGCACATCCCACAGCAGCACTGCGCTGAACATCCACAGGCCATACAGCCATTTCCAGCCAGCACTGGCCTGGCTGGCCGCGACCATGCTGGCCAGGCTGACATAGAACAGCGCGTTCTTCGGGTTGAGAATCCCCGACACAAAGCCCATCACCAGGCCCTGGAACCACGGGTTCTTTAGCAGTACAGGGGCATCGCCCACCGGAGTCAGGGCGCTGGCACCGGCATGGCGCAGGAACAGCACGCCCAGGTACAGCAAATAGGCGCAACCGGCCAACTGGATGAGGACAAACAGCGTGCTGTCCGGGCGCAGCGCCGACACTCCGGCAAAGGCCGCGACGATGAACGCGCCATTGGCCAGGGCAATGCCCAGGCAGGCGCCGGTTGCCTTCAGCCAGCCGGCGCTCATGGAGGTGCGTGCGACCAGGAAAAAATCCGGGCCGGGTGACAGCAAGGCAAGAAAGTGCGCGGCGGCAATGAGTAAAAACTGCTCCATCGGTTTCGGACTTCTTCAGCAAGAGGGTTGCTGATTGTCCGTAGCGGCTGCAGCGCCTGTATTGAAGAAAATTGCGCGCTCAGTTGCGGTACAGGCCGGGCGTCACCCCGGTATGGGCCTTGAACACCCGCTGGAAGTGGCTCTGGTCGGCAAAACCCAGGCGGTAGGCAATGTCGGCCATGTCCTGGCCCTTGCGCAGCCACTGGCGGGCACGGTTGATGCGCAGGTTCAACTGCCAGGCATGGGGAGTGAGGCCGGTGGCGGCGCGAAACGCCCGGATCAGTTGGTAACGGCCCATGCCGGCGCTGCTCGCCAGTTCGCCCAGCGACAGGTTGCTGGCGTCTTCCTGGGCAAGGCGCTCGAGCAAGGGTTCGAGGCTGCGGTCAAGCGCCTGAGCTGTGGTGGCTGGCGCCTGATCATCATGATCACCGATGAACTCGATCAGCGCGGCCTCTTTCACACCGGCGCAGGCCTCGGAGAACAGCAAGTCGTTGAGCCGGGTAAAGCGCTCATAGGTAGAAGGATTGCGGGTGATCTGCGCAGGCCTTGCCTGAACCTGCGGGGCCAGGGCCGACTCCAGGCGCAAGGCTTGCAGCCAGCCGGCGTCCAGGTGGAGCATCTGGTAGCTCCAGCTCAGCCCGGGTTCAGGGTTGCAGGCATGCACGCAGTGCGCCGGGACGAACACCAGGGTGCCGGGCAACAGGCGCGTTTGCCCTTTGCCTGCGCCGGTGAACACACTGCAGCCCTGATCGACCGCGCCAATCGAGAACGTTGGATGGCTGTGCGCCTTGTAGCAGGCACGGCTGTCGCAGGCGCGGCGGCTCTCGACAAAGGGCAGGGCCGGGTCACGCCAGAACAGGGTAGGGTTTTTGCCGGTTGCCCGCAGCATCACGTTGGCCTCAAAGGGGCGAAGCCTGCAGCTTATCCGCAATCCACCGGCTAAAACAAACGCCCCTCACGTTGCCGGGAGGGGCGTTTGCGCAAGCTCAGGCGAAATTACATGGACTGCAAGGAGATGCTGGCCGATTGCGAGTCTTGCGCACTATCGGCATCCATCCACACCCATTGGCTGCCATCGCCCTGCAGGGTATTGGTGATGCTCTGCAAGCTGGTTGGCAGGATGGTCACGACGCCAGCGGTCTTGGCGGTTGGCCCGATGGAGGTGATCTGGCCCGACAACAAGCCGTTGGAGGTTTCATTGATCACGTAGACGACGGCCTTTTCCTCGCGGAACTGGCAGGAGACGAACTGAGTGATCTTGCTGGCAATCGTCAGGCTCATCCATTTTGACGGTGGCACTGCGTAGTAGCGGCTGTACTTGCTGAACGGGTAGAGCTCGCCATTGGCCTGCAACGCCTGGTTGTTCAAGCCGGCGGTGTTGATCGGCATGCTGACGCTACCGAGCCAGATATCCACCTGGGCCAGGCCGCTGTTGGGGGCAATCGACACCGAGACTGTCTGGGTATCCGTACCCGAGACAAACCCTATTGAGGCAAGGCCGGCGTTGGCGGTGGTGCCAGGCACGGTGATCGGGCAAGGCGGCTGGCTGTTGCTCCAGTTCACATTGACCGTGGCGCTGGTCTGGTTCTGCGCCGAGTTGTAGATGAAGATCCCGTACAACTGCCCCGGGCTCAGGGTGGTGCAGGTGGCGGTATCGCCGGCATTGAGGGTAAGACGTTGGCCACCGTTCCAGTTGGTCTGGGTGGCGAGTACACCGATGCTTTCCATGGAAATGTCCTTTTCCTAGCGTTGACAGGGCAGGTGACGGTGCGCTGCGTTCCTGTGTGCAGCCTCCGTGCACCCGGGCACTCATGTGCCAGAGGGAGGTATAGCCAAGCCGAAGGTGAGTACTGATATTGTTTTGCTATCAGTGGTGGCGCGGGTTCAAGCGAATCGCTTTAGCCTCAAGCCAAGTGCTTGTTGCCAAAGGGGCAGGGTGCATTGCCAGGCACACAGTTTTTTCCCTCAGCTGTACCTTGACCCGGCAACTGTGTGCGCGGGAATCTTGTCGCTCCTGTCACCGGAGAGCCCCCATGGACCTGTCCACCCTCGCGCTGTTCATCCCGGCCTGTTTTGCCCTGAACATGGCCCCTGGCCCGAACAACCTGCTGTCACTGAACAACGCCAGCCGTTACGGCCTGCGCATTGCCTGTGTGGCAGGCATCGGCCGGTTGCTGGCCTTTGCCGGGATGATCGTGCTGGCGGCCATGGGCCTGGCAGTCGTGCTGCACACCAGCGAGTACCTGTTTTTGCTGGTCAAGGTGCTGGGCGCAGCCTACCTGTTCTACATCGCCTGGCAGCTGTGGCGCGCGCCAGTGGGCGAGGCGCTGGCGGCTGACGGCCAACGCCGCGGTGCCTTGCGCCTGGCGCACCAGGAGTTCTGGGTGGCGGCGGGCAACCCGAAGGCGATCCTGATTTTCACCGCCTTCCTGCCGCAGTTTGTCAGCGTCGCCAGCCCGGTGCCGGTGGCCGAGCAGTTCGCCTGGCTGGGCGGGCTGTTCCTGCTGCTGGAGTGGCTGGCCATCGCCATCTACGCCTGGCTGGGTGCCTACCTGCAGCGCTGGTTCAGCCAGCCTGGGCCACGCCGGCTGTTCAACCGGGTCAGTGCCACGCTACTGGGTTGCGCCGGCATCGGCTTGCTGGCAGCGCGGCGGGCTTAATAGCTCAAGCGTATGCCAAGGTTGGCGCCGACCCCCTCCTGTTGCTGGGCGTCGAGGTGGGTGGTGTAGTCGATGCCGGCATGCACGCTAAAGTTCGGGTTGATCTGCGCGACCAGGCCGGTACCGATGTCCATGGAGGTGTATCGGTAGTCGGTCTTGACCTTGTCGAGGTCGTCGAAGGTCAGGGTGTCGCGGCCACCATCGCCGTGCCAGATATCGACCTGCAGGTAGGGTTGCAAGGGCATGGCAGCGGGTTTGAAGTTGCCTTCCAGGCGCACGCCCAGGCGCCCGGTGAGCTCGGTCTGGGCGTCAAAGCTGACGTGGGCGACGCTGTCGTTGGCGCTGTCGAGCGAGACTTTCTGGGCGATGAGTTGCGCTTGTGGCTCGATAGTCCAGCGTGGCGACAGGGGGAACGGGTAACCGGCCTCCAGTGAAGCTGTCCAGGCGTGACCGTTGAGGTCGAGCTTGTCGCCGCGATCGGATTTGGCCCGGCCGTCGAGGTCGGAGTACTGCACCACGGCATCGACATACCATTGCTGCGCGCCGATCAGGGTCCAGTAGGCGCCGACGCTGTCGCTGTCGAGTTTCAAGTCGCCGACCTTGTTGTCTTCAAAGCCCAGGGCGAAGCCTTTGACATCGCCGTGCAGGCGGCTGTGCCCGACATACACGCCGACATGCTGGCGCAGGCCGTCATCGTTGAGCCAGGCCCACAGGTCCTGGCCGACCTTGAAGCCGTACAGGCTGCCGTCCAGGCTTGGGCTGACGGTGCCTGACCAGCTTTGATGGAAACTGTCGCCATAGGCCTGGCCCCAACTGGCCGATAACGCGCCCTCCTGGTTCAGCAGGCTCTGGTCGCCCTGACGTTGGTGAAAGGTGCCCAGCGCCGCGCGGGCAATCAATGCCGCAGCCCGGGGCGCGGCGGCATAGACGGCAACTTCCGGGCGGTACAGCGGGATACTGACGCCGGGCGCCGGCGCTGGCGGCAAGTCAGGCTGGCCGGGAGCAGGGCCAGGGGTTGGGGGCGGGATCACCACAACCGGTGTACCGGGATCGACTGGCGTACCAGGATCAACCGGTGTTCCGGGGTCAACCGGCGTACCGGGTTCAACAGGTGTAACTGGCTCCGGCAACGGGGTGGGCACCACGACGGTGGAACGCAGGTACCAGCTGTTCACGCTATCAGCAGTCACCCCGCCTTTGAACAGGCGATAGTCAAACGCCCCGGCCGACAACACCTGGGTCTGGACGAAGGCGGTGTTGCTGCTGGTCGCTCCGTTGATGGCTTCAACTACCTGGATGCCATTCTGGCTGGTCACCGCACCGGCGCCGCCGAAGTTGGTGATTTGCAAGTTGGTGCTACCGGAGATCGTCCCCCTGCTGACCACCAGCCGATCAGACGGCGCACCATCGCCGGCCAGTACGCTGTTGAGCTTGAGGGTGCCGCCGTTGCCGGTGTAGTTGCCGTTGATGGTCAACCGCCCTTGGGCATCGCCGCCGCTGCTCAGGTCGATTAGCCCGCTGTTGTTAACCGTCAGCGGCTGGCCAGCGGTGAAGGGGCTGATCACCCCGGTACGCGAGACCAGCGAACTGCTGGCGTCGATGTCAAGGCGGGTGGGCGCGGCAACGGCACTGGCATCGCCCAGGGTCAGGGTGTTATCCAGTTTGAACAGGCTGGCGTTGATCAGGCTGACCGACTCCCAATTGATATAACGGTCGCCCCCCACCGGCTGGCTGTTGTTGAAGGTCAGGCTGTCGATGCCGGCCCCACCGTTGACGGTGATGTTCAGCAGCGTGCTGCCCAGGCCTTCGAGCGCGGCTACATCATCGTCACCGCCCATGTCGACGCTGCCGCGAATGATGCCGCCTTGCCATTTGAGCGAGTCATTGCCAAAGCTCGCCAGCAGGTTGCCTTGCAGCGTGCCGCCGGTAATCACGAAGACATCGGTGCCGCCACTGGTGCTGATGTTGCCGCCGATGAACCCGGCGTTGAGGAAGATCTGGTCATTGCCAAAGCCGGTAACCAGGTTGCCGACGATGGTGCCGCCGGACATGCTGAAAATGTTGTTGTCCAGCTTCATGTCGACCCGGCCGATGCTGCCGCCAGAGAAGAATGCGATGTCGCCGTCTTCGAAGGCACCGATGATCTGCCCCAGTGACATGTTGAAGGTATCGCGGCCATCGCCCTGGGCAAGGGATTGCAGGGTGCCGCCGGTCATCAGGAAGTCATCGACCAAGGGTGTCTGCACGACCACACCGAGGGTATCGCCGGGCCCGACCACCAGGTTCTGGGCCAGGGCAGCAAAAGGTAGGGCGCTGAGTACCGCGATAAGCGAAATTCGCATCAGGCAGGCTCCATATCTTCCAGGCATTGGCCCACTGGCTGTCCAGCCACCTTGTTAGTACCGGACGGGTCTTGCTTTGCAGGTATAGAGCAATCCGCAATATCGGCAACTGACAAAAATGCTAGGTGGCGAATGGCCGCTACCGTCCGCCGGTCGGTAAAAGCGCCAGGTGCTTATAGTGAAAGGGTCTGATTCGCCTGGGAAATATGGCCTAGTCTTGGGGCTGGACCGGGCAACACGGAACCGCTGTCCGCCACCTGCCAAGGAGATGTACCGATGCTCTCGACCCTGGAGTTGCGCAACATTATAGAAAGCAGTTTTTTACCCACCCGCTGCCAATGCACCCAGGCTGCCGACCGCTCGCTGACCGTGCGGGTGTTCGACCGCAGCTGTGAGCGGGTCGACTTGCTGGTGACCGGCATCAGTGCCGAGCAACTGACCAGCAGCCGGGCGATTTCCAACCTGATCGTCGGCCTGCGCAATGACCTTGAAGACCAGCGCAGTCAACGCTTGCAACGGCGTCGCGACAGCCTTTAATCGCGGTAGAACACCTGCACCAGGTGATAGCCGAACTTGCTCTTGATCGGGCCGTGCACGGTGCGCAGTGGCTTTTTGAAAATCACCTGGTCGATGGCGCCGACCATCTGCCCCGGGCGCACTTCGCCCAGGTCGCCACCGCGCTTGCCGGACGGGCAGGTGGAGTACTTCTTGGCCAGCACATCGAACGCCTCGCCCTTGGCGATTCGTTGCTTGAGCTGTTCGGCCTCTTCAGCGGTCTTGACCAGAATGTGCCGGGCCTGTGCTTTCATCTGAACCTACCTTCGCAACGGGTAAAAACCGCGCATTATGCCTGATCGCGCAGCCCTTGGCGGTCGCGAAATTGCTCGAGGGCTTCGGGGGTGGCCAGGGCGTCGGTGCCGGCGAAAGGCATACAGTACCTGTTTGCACCGCACCGCCGCTCCCACAGGGCTGTTATTCAAGCAGCAGCGCTTTATTCCACTGTAGCTTTTTTCACTTTGTTCGAAGCCGACCACACGCGGTAGCGCACTTCAACACCTTCCGGCACATACACCACCACCGGCAGCTTGCTGTTGTAGCGCAGCAGGAAACCGTCGCCAACCACCGGCACGAACGCCTGTTTCTTCTTGCCGTCCGGGCAGGCCATCAGGGTCGAGGCCGGGCCCGAGACTTTTTCCAGGCGGTAGTAGTTGTAGCCCCAGCCTTGCAGGGTTTGTTCTTCGAGGTTGCCGCCCAGGTGCTGGCGGTTGCAGTCGACTTCCAGCTGTTTGCCAGCCAGCACTTCGAGTTTGTAGGCCGACTCGTCAGCCTGTTTTGGCAGGTGGATCACCTGGCGGCTAAAGCCTTTTTCGGCCTCGGGGTAGGGCGCTACATCCTTGAGGCTGGCAGCTTGTACCGAAGTAGCGGCCGCCAGGGTCAGGGTGAACAACGCGGTGAGGGAGCGTGGGCGCATATGGCCTCCTTGCAGATAAAAAAACACGATGCCGCAGCCAGGGTGCAAGGCTGCCCGTCATTGGGCCAGCCAGCCGCCATCGATGTTCCAGGCAGCGCCACGAACCTGACTGCCAGCCTCGCTACAGAGGAACAATACCAGCTCACCCAGGTGTTCGGGAGTGACAAAGGCCAACGACGGCTGCTTCTCGGCCAGCAAGTCGTGCTGGGCCTGCTGCGGATCGACTCCGCTGGCGGTGCGATCATCGATCTGTTTCTGCACCAGCGGCGTCAGTACCCAGCCGGGGCAAATGGCGTTGCAGGTGATGTTGCTGGTGGCGGTTTCCAGCCCGACCACCTTGGTCAGGCCGACCACCCCGTGCTTGGCGGCGACATAAGCGGCCTTGCCGGTGGAGCCGACCTGGCCGTGCACCGAGGCGATGTTGACGATCCGTCCCCAGTTGCGCGCACGCATGCCCGGCAGCACCAGGCGGGTGCCGTGGAACACTGCCGAGAGGTTGACGGCGATGATCGAATCCCAGCGTTCCACCGGGAAGTCTTCGACCGCTGCCACATGCTGGATGCCGGCATTGTTGACGAGGATATCGACGCCGCCGAACTCGCGTTCCGCATAGGCGAACAGGTCTTCGATCTGCGCCACATCGCTAAGGTCGGCTGGGTGATGGCCGGCCCGGGTGCCGTGGCGGGCGACTTCGGCAGTCGCCGCGCGGGCATCGCCAAAGCCATTGAGGATCAAATTGGCCCCGGCCTTGGCCAGTACCTGGGCAATGCCCAGGCCGATGCCGCTGGTGGAGCCGGTGACGACTGCTGTCTTGCCATTGAGACTCATGAGGTGCTCCTTAGACGATACCGGTGGCATAGAACGTAGCAATCACCACGAACACTGCCAGGGTCTTGATCAGGGTAATGCCGAAAATATCCTTGTAGGCCTCGCGGTGGGTCAGGCCGGTGACCGCCAGCAGGGTAATTACCGCGCCGTTGTGCGGCAGGGTGTCCATGCCGCCGCTGGCCATGGCCGCGACCCGGTGAAGCACTTCAAGGGGGATGTTGGCCGCATTGGCGGCGGCGATGAAGCTGTCGGACATCGCTGCCAGGGCGATGCTCATACCACCGGACGCGGAGCCGGTGATACCGGCCAGCAAGGTCACGGTAATCGCTTCATTGACCAGCGGATTGGGGATCGCCTTGAGCGCGTCGGCCAGCACCAGAAAGCCCGGCAGCGAGGCAATCACCGCACCAAAGCCATATTCGGACGCGGTGTTCATCGCCGCCAGCAAGGCGCCGCTGACCGCGCTTTTGCTGCCCTCGGCCAGGCGGCTCTTGATCGCGCCAAAGCCTGCCACCAGCACCAGCAGGATGCCCAGCAGCAAGGCCGCTTCCACCGCCCAGATCGCCGTGAGTTTGGCGATGTCGGTTTGCACCGGCGCGCTCATGCCCGCCAGGCTCAAGGTGTGGGTCTTGCCGTACCAGGCCGGAATCCAGTGGGTGAACAGCAGGTTCATCACCCCTACCAGCAGCAGTGGCGACAGTGCCAGCAGCGGGTTGGGCAGCTTGAGGTCGGCGGCGGTTTCCGGCTCGTTGCGCAGCTCGCTGCCGTAGCCTTCACCGGCGCGCTGGGCCTTGTTGCGCTGGCGCTGCAGGTAGAGCATGCCGGTGCAGAACACGAACAGCGTACCGATCAGGCCCAGCCAGGGCGCGGCCCAGGCGGTGGTGTTGAAGAAGGTACTGGGGATGATGTTCTGGATCTGCGGGGTGCCGGGCAGCGCATCCATGGTGAACGAAAACGCGCCCAGGGCAATGGTTGCCGGGATCAGGCGCTTGGGGATGTTGCTCTGGCGGAACATCTCGGCGGCAAACGGGTACACCGCAAACACCACCACAAACAGCGACACGCCGCCGTAGGTGAGCAGGGCGCAGACCAGCACGATCACCAGCATGGCCTGGCGGGTGCCAAGCAGGCGGATGGCGGCGGCGACGATCGAGCGCGAAAAACCCGACAGCTCGATCAGCTTGCCGAACACCGCACCGAGCAAGAACACCGGAAAGTACAGCTTGATAAAACCGACCATTTTTTCCATGAACACCCCGGTAAAGGCCGGGGCGACTGCCGAAGGGTCGGTCAACAGCACCGCGCCGAGGGCGGCGATGGGGGCGAAGAGGATAACGCTATAACCACGGTAGGCAGCCAGCATCAGCAGCGCCAGGGCTGCCAGGGCGATGATCACACTCATCGAGTGTCTCCTTGGGTGCATCTTGTTTTTGTTGGTTAGGAGGCGATAGCGGGAATCGTGCCAACTCTTTAAGCTGTTGATTTATATAGATATAGTTTGTTTTTTTGAGATGAAAGTCTCTGAATTGAGATTGAACGGTTCGCGGGGCAAGCCCGCTCCTGCCGTCGGACATCTTCCCGGTGGGAGCGGGCTTGCCCCGCGATAACAATCTCAAAAAAGAAACACATATCTCTTTATTGAGACTTGATCCCCAGCGCCACCAGTTTCTTGTACAGCGTCGAGCGTCCCAACCCCAGCTGCCGCGCCGCTTCCGGTACATTCCCGGCACAGCGCGCCAGGGTGTTTTCGAGTAACTGCCGCTCAAAATCGGCGCACGCCTGTTTATAGCTCAACGTGGCGGCTTCAACCGGCAGCGGCGCCAGGTCGCCCAGCGCCGCCTGAACATCGCCCAGCCCCAGGCGCGCTTGATCGGCCAGCAAGGTCGCCCGTTCCAGCACATTGCGCAGCTCGCGGATATTGCCCGGCCAGGCATGCCGGGCCAGCAGCGCCTGGGCCTCATCGTCCAGCTCGTGCTGGCTGGCCAGCTCTTCAAGAATCGCCTCGCTCAACGCTGGCAAATCCTCCAGGCGTTCACGCAGCGGCGGCACCTGGATCGGCAGCACGTTCAAGCGGTAGTACAGGTCGGCACGAAACTCGCCACGGGCCATGGCCGCCTGCAGGTCGGTGGAGGTGGCGGCAATGATCCGCACATCGCTGTGGATCATCTGGTTGGAGCCGACCGGCTCGTATTCCTTCTCTTGCAAGACGCGCAGCAGCTTGCTTTGCAGCGGCAAGGGCATGTCACCGATTTCATCGAGAAACAGCGTGCCACCCTCGGCAATCTGCAGTTTGCCCGGGCGGCCCTTGCGCTCGGCGCCGGTAAAGGCGCCCGGGGCGGTGCCGAAGAACTCGGCTTCGAGCAGCGTCTCCGGGATTGCGGCGCTGTTGATGCTGACAAACGCCTTGTGCGCCCGCGGCGAGGCGGCATGAATGGCATGGGCCAGCAGCTCCTTGCCGGTGCCGGTTTCGCCCAGCAGCAACACCGGTGAGTCACTGCTGGCGCCACGCCGGGCGCGGCGCTTGACTTCAAGGCTGGGGGCGCTGGTGCCGATGAACTGAGCGAAGCTGTACTTGGCCTGGCGGGCGCGCAGCAACGAACGGGTCGAGGCCAGTTCCTGCTGCATGCTGGCGTAGCGCTTGAGCAGCGGCGAGAGGCTGCGCAGCTCGTCGAACAGGGCAAAACCGATAGCGCCGATCAGCGTGCCGGCGGCGTCGTGCACCGGCAGGCGCATGACCACCAGCGGCTCCTTGGGGGTGTCGAGCATGTCCAGCAGGATCGGCCGGCCATTGCTCAGCACCTCGCGCATCAGGCTGCCGGGAATAATGCTCTCGCACGGCTGGCCGATGGCGCTGCTGGCGTCTTCAAGACCGAAGCGCCGGGCATAGCGCTGGTTCATCCAGACAATGCGCGCATCGCGGTCGACGATGATCGTGCCTTCGCTGGACTGCTCGATGATCTCGAACAGCGAACGAATCGCCAGCAGGCGCACCTGCTGGTAGTCCTTGAGGCTGTCACTGTCCTGCATGGGCCGCTCCGCCGGGCTAAAGGCTGCGATTATGCCCGTGGATCGAAGGCTTCGCGCAAGGCATCGCCAATGAACACCAACAGCGACAATATCAATGCCAGGGCAAAGAACGCGGTAAAGCCCAGCCACGGTGCCTGCAAATGCTGCTTGCCCTGGGTCACCAGCTCGCCCAGCGAAGCGCTGCCGGCGGGCATGCCGAAGCCGAGAAAATCCAGGGCGGTGAGGGTGGTGATGGCGCCGGTGAGAATAAACGGCAGGTAGGTCAGGGTGGCGTTCATGGCGTTGGGCAAAATGTGCCGCAGGATCACCCAGCGGTCAGGCAGGCCCAGGGCACGGGCGGCCAGCACGTATTCGAGGTTGCGTCCACGCAGGAACTCGGCGCGCACCACGTCCACCAGCGCCAGCCAGGAAAACAGCGCCATGATCCCCAGCAACCACCAGAAGTTCGGCTCGACAAAGCCGCTGAGGATGATCAGCAGGTACAACACTGGCAGCCCCGACCAGACCTCCAGCAAGCGCTGGCCGATCAGGTCGACCCAACCACCGTGGTAGCCCTGCAAGGCGCCGGCGGCGATGCCGATCAGGGTGCTGATCAGCGTCAGCGCCAGGGCAAACAGAATCGACACCCGAGTGCCATACAGCACCCGCGCCAATACATCACGGGCCTGGTCGTCGGTACCCAGCCAGTTGACCGCCGACGGCGGGCTGGGGGCGGGCACCAGCAAATCGTAGTTCGGGGTGTCGGCGCTGAACGGCACCGGTGCAAACAGCATCCAGCCGCCCTGGCCCTCGATCAGCTGGCGTACGTACTGGCTGCGGTAGTCCGGCTGGAATGGCAGCTGGCCGCCAAACTGCTGCTCGCTGTAACGTTTGAATGCCGGGTAATACAGCTGGTCTTGATAGCTCAACAGCAATGGCTTGTCGTTGGCCACCAGCTCCGCGCCCAGGCTCACCAGCAGCAACAAGGCAAACAGCCACAGCGAAACCCAGCCGCGGCGATTGCGCCGAAAGCGCTGCAGGCGCCTGCGCGATACCGGCGACAGGCTGAACATCAGTGCGCCCTCGTGGCAAAGTCGATGCGTGGATCGACCAGGGTGTAGCACAGGTCGCCGATCAGGCGCACCAGCAGGCCGAACAGGGTGAAGATGAACAGCGAGCCGAACACCACCGGATAATCCCGCGCCACCGCCGCCTCGTAGCTCATGCGCCCCAGGCCGTCGAGGGAGAAGATCACCTCGATCAGCAGCGAGCCGGCAAAGAACACGCTGATCAACGCCTGGGGAATGCCGGCCACCACCAGCAGGATGGCGTTGCGAAACACATGCCCGTACAGCACCCGCTGCTCGCTCAGGCCCTTGGCCCGGGCGGTGATCACGTACTGGCGGGTGATCTCGTTGAGAAAGGCATTCTTGGTCAGCAGGGTCAGGGTGGCAAAGCCGCCGATCACCAGCGCGCCCACCGGCAGCACCAGGTGCCAGAAGTAATCAGCGATCTTGCCCAACAGGCTGAGCCGGTCGAAGTCTTCCGAGACCAGCCCGCGCACCGGAGACCAGTTCAGCGAGGTGCCGCCGGCAAACAGCACGATCAGCAGCAGGGCGAACAGGAACGAGGGCAGGGCGTAGCCAATGACGATCAGGCTGCTGCTCCAGGCATCGAACGCGGTGCCGTGGCGCACCGCCTTGCGGATCCCCAACGGGATCGACACCAAGTAGGTGATCAGTGTGGCCCAGAAACCCAGCGACAGGGTCACCGGCATCTTCTCAAGGATCAGGTCGGTGACCTTGGCGCCGCGAAAAAAGCTTGAGCCGAAGTCCAGCCGGGCGTACTGGCTGAGCATCAGCCACAGGCGCTCGGGCGCCGACTTGTCGAAACCGTACTGGCGCTTGATGTCTTCCAGCAGCTTGGGGTCCAGGCCACGGCTGGCCCTGGAGCTTGCGTGCAGGGTTTCGCTGCTGGCCCCCGGCGCACCGCCGCCGATCCCCTGCAGGCGCGCTACCGCTTGTTCCACCGGGCCGCCGGGGGCAGCCTGGACGATGACGAAATTGACCAGCAGGATAATCAGCAAGGTCGGGATGATCAGCAGCAGACGGCGCAGAATGTAGCCGATCATGGCCGGCTCCCCAGGCGCTCGGCCATCTGCGCGTTGGTCAGCGGTGTCGGGCTGACTTGCCACCAGCTGTCCAGGCCTTCGTCGTTGCTCGGCTGCACCTTGGGCAGGCCGAAGCGGTTCCACCACACGGTAGATGAGCCGGGTGGGTAATAGTTGGGAATCCAGTAGTAGTTCCAGCTCAGCACACGGTCCAGGGCATGGGCATGGCGCAGCATGTCGGCCTTGGTTTCGGCCTTGACCAGGCCGTCGAGCAAGCGGTCCACGGCCGGGTCCTGGAGCACCATGTAGTTGTTCGAGCCGGGGTCGCTGGCCGCCGCCGAACCAAAATAGTTGTACAGCTCAAGCCCCGGCGACGGCGACACCGGGTAGCCGGTGACGATCAGGTCGTAGTCGCGGGCCATCAGCCGGTTGACGTATTGCGAGGCGTCGATGCGGCGGATCTCCAGGGTGATGCCGATTTGCGCCAGGTTGCGCTTCCACGGCAGCAGCAGACGTTCGAAACCGGCCTGGCCGTTGAGGAAGGTAAAGCTCAGCGGTTCACCCTGGGCATTGACCAGTTGATCACCGCGCGGCTGCCAGCCTGCCGCTTCGAGCAGTTCGAGGGCTTGTAGCTGCTGGTCGCGGATCAGCCCCGAGCCGTCGCTGCGCGGCGCTTCGAACACCTGGCTGAAGACCTCGTCGGGTACCTGCCCACGCAACGGCTCCAGCAGCTTGAGCTCCTGGGCGTCGGGCAGGTTGCGCGCGGCCAGTTCGGTATTGGCGAAAAAGCTCTGCTGGCGAATGTACAGGTTGCGCATCATCTGCCGGTTGCTCCACTCGAAGTCCCACAGCAGGCCCAGCGCCTGGCGCACCCGGCGGTCCTTGAACACCGGGCGTCGCAGGTTGAAGACAAAGCCCTGGGCGGTTTGCGGGGCGTCCTTGGCCAGGTGCGCGCGCTGCAGGCGGCCATCGTCCAGCGCCGGGCTGGCGTAACCGAGGGTATAGGCGGTGGCAGAGAACTCGCGGTTGTAGTCGAAGCCGCCGCCGCGCAGCACCTGGCGCGCCACTTCGGTGTCGCCAAAGTACTCGATGCGCACCTGGTCGAAGTTGTAACGGCCACGGTTGACCGGCAGGTCGCGCCCCCACCAGCTCTTGTTACGCTCGAAGGTGATGCTGCGGCCGTTGTCGACCCGCCCGACGCTGTACGGGCCGCTGCCCAGCGGCGCCTCGAAGCCTGCGCCATTGGCGAAATCGCGGTCTTTCCACCAGTGTTCGGGCAGCACCGGCAGGGTTGCCAGGTCCAGAGGCAAGGTGCGGTTCTGGTTGTTCTTGAAGTAAAAGATGATCTGCCGCGGGTTCTCGACCTTTACCTCAGAGACATCGGCGAACTGGGTGCGGTACTTGAGACTGCCGGCGCGCATCAACAGCGCGAAGGTGTAGCGCACATCCTCGGCGCGGATCGGCTGGCCATCGGCAAAGCGCGCACGCGGGTCAAGATAGAAGCGCAGCCACAGCCCCTGCGGATCACGCTCAAGCTTTTGCGCCACCAGCCCGTACACCGTATAGGGTTCATCCTGGGAGCGCACCGCCAGCGGCGAATACAGCCAGCCATCGACCTCGGCAACGCCGATGCCCTTGTCGATGTAGGGAATGATGTGGTCGAACTGGCCGATTTCGATGGCCGAGCGGCGCAGGCTACCGCCTTTGGGCGCATCGGGGTTGGCGTAGCGCAAGTGCTGGAAGCTGGACGGATAGCGCGGTGCTTCGCCGTATACCGTCAGGGCGTGGACCGGCGCTGGCGTGGCAGCGCATGACCAGGCAAGGGCCAGGCCGAAGACGAACAACAAGAAGGGGAAGGGAGCAATTCGCAAGCGCCTGACCACCTGAACCACGACTGTGGCTGAAGCTTAGCAGGTCACTTGCGCGAGCAAACCGGCCCTGGAGGCCGGCTTGCAGAGTAGCGATCAGTCCTGACGGCTGGTCACTTCCAGCAGGTGATAACCGAACTGGGTCTTCACCGGGCCTTGCACGGTGTTGACCGGCGCGCTGAACACCACGGTGTCGAACTCCTTGACCATCTGGCCCGGACCGAACGAGCCCAGGTCGCCGCCCTGGCGGCTCGATGGGCAGGTGGAGTTGGCTTTGGCGACTTCGGCGAAATCGGCGCCGGCTTCGATCTGGGCTTTGAGTTCGTTGCACTTGTCTTCGGTGGCAACCAGGATGTGACGGGCAGTGGCTTTGGCCATGGGAGTGGCTCCTTGGGGTAAAACGTAAAGCCTAACGTAAATGCGGGGTGGCTGATAGTTGGCATCGAGCAAGGGTCGGTGAATTTGCTGCTGCCTGGATTACGAGCACTTCGCGCTGTATAGCTGGACAAATTTCATGGGGCTTGAACCCGCCACCTAGTATTTTTGTCAGTTGTTGGCCTCGATAACGAGGTATTGAATAAGGGTCGACTTTACCCAGGTCGGCCCTTATTCATGGCGGTAAGCATGCGGGGCCACAACGCGTTTCCCCTGCACCGAGGCATGTCTGCCATGAATGAATTGCAAAGCGATACCGTCGACGCAACCACCACCAGCGAACTGCCCGTCTTGTCCCTGTTCGCTGCGGTAGCACCGGTCAGCGGCCATGACGCGGGTGTCAACCTGTATACTCTGAGCATCGATCCGCGTGGCGTACTGGCGACCGTGCCGCCGTTCGTTGATGTGGTCGCCGGTGATGAGTTGCGGGTGTACATGGATGCCGACAGCACGCCGGTCGTTGCGCCGCTGGTGCTTGAGGGATACGACCTCGGCCGGCCGCTGACCCTGTTCCTGCCGAGCGAGCGGTTTACCCCGGGTGCACATACAGTGCGCTATGCCTTCAGCCGCAACAATGTGGAGTATGGGCCTTCCCGCGATCTCGCGATCCTGGTCAAGCTGGACCGCCCGGGCGGTTCCGAGCCTGGGCACCAGGGCCTGGTGGCGGCGGATGTCGGTGTCAACCCGGTGACCGCCGAACACCTGGAAAACGGCGTTCAGGTGCAGGTCTACTTCTATGAGAACCGCGCGGTCGGCGACGTGATCCGCCTGAGCTGGGGCGGGGTCATGCTGAGTTATACCCTGGTCGAGGCAGACCTCAACCAGCCGGTGGTGTTCACTGTGCCCGGCAGCGTCATCCTCCAGGCCGGTGACAGCCCCAACCTGGTGGTGACCTGGGAAGTGCACGATATTGTCCACAACACCAGCCAGACCTGGGCGCCGCATGTATCGGTGGTGGTCGACACCGGTCATGCGCAGTTGCCGGCCGTTTCGGTCACGGGGCTCGATAACGAGGGCTATATCAACCTCGAGGTGCTGGGCAGCGACGACTTGCAGATTCATGTGCAGGCCAGCGCGCCGGCATTCGCTACCGGTGACACGGTCAGGCTGCGCTTTACCGGTTACATCGACTCGGGCGTGCCGACCGTAACCGAGCTGGACCAGACCATCCGCGGGACCTTGCCGCAGACCCTGACGTTCACCATTCCCAATGACAAAGCCTGGGCCCTGGCCAGTGGTCTGGCGGTGGTGGGCTACACGCTGGTGAATGCTGGCGGCCAGCAGCAGTCGCAGCGCCTGAGCATCGGTTTTGTAGGTCAGCCCAAGGCGCTGAACGTGCCTCGGGTCCATCAGGCGCCGGAGGGTGTGCTGGCCTATGATGTTGCCCGGGCCACGGTAATGATCCCCAAGTACCAGGGGCGCACACAAGGCCACCAGGTGACCGTGGTATGGCAGGGGACTCAAAGTGATGGCCGGCCGACGTTGTACCAGGTCAGCCGGGCAGTCTCCCATAACGAGGCGGCAGGTGACGATGAGATGGCGTTCAGTGTCGACAAGGCGCACATCAACCTGCTGGAGTCGGGCTCGGTCAGGGTGTTCTACCAGGTGCGCATGCTGAGCACGCGCAGCGTCGGTTTTCGCCAATCGGCGGTGCGGGAGCTGCGCATCAGTGCTGCCGGCTTGCTGCCGGCGCCGGAGCTGGACGACCCGGTCAATGAGCTCGACCCGTATTTTTACCCGTTCGGGGTGCAGGTGAACATCAACTACCCGAGCAAGCGCGCCGGGGACAAGGTCACCTTTACCTGGCAAGGTGAGGATCCGCAGCATAGCTACAGCGAAGCCAAGCTTGTCGACAGCAGTGGCGCCGCACCCAGCTTTCGCGTGCCCCAGGCCATCGCCCAGGCCGGGGTGGGCAGCACGGTGATGATGAGCTACGTGGTCGAGCCGGCGCTGGGCGGGCGGCCGCGACAGTCCCAAGCGCGGGCGCTGGCGTTGCGCTCGGTGGCGCCGGTGCCTGAGCGGCCGCTGCTGATTGGCGCCCAGGACGGCAGTTACGACCCGATGCTCGGTCTGCATGGCGCCCAGGTGCTGATCAGCTACCCGGGCATGCGTGAAAGCGATCGCATCGTCCTGTACTGGAAAGGATCGGCGGGCGCCGGCACTCCCACCCTCCCGGAGCGTGCGGGCAGTGACAGCGGCAGCATCACCATCAGCGTGCCGGCGGCTGCGGTGGCGGCGAACTTCAACGGCCCGGTGCAGTTTTATTATGAAGTGCTGCGCAACGAGCTGGCGGCGATCGAATCGCCCAGGCAGGCGGTGCAAATCGGCGTGCCGAATGATCACGACTTGGCGCACCCGAGGATCGATGAGGCGATCGGCAACGAGCTGGACCTGGACCTGTTCGAAGGCGATGCCCAGGTCAGCGTCAGAGCCTGGCCGTTTATGGCCGTGGGCCAGCGGGTGTGGCTGGAAGTGCGCAGCGCCACCGCCACGCTCGCGCTGTGGGAGGACAGCCCGGTCGAGCAGGTGGCGGAATTGAGCGTGGCGTTGCCGCGCGATTTTCTCGAACCGCTGGAGGATGGCAGCCTGTTGTCGCTGCACCTGAGCGTCAGCTACGGTGGCGCTGCGGCGCTAGAGTGTCCGGTGCGCAGCTACACCGTGCGCCAGGGGCAATTGCACATAGGCATCTCCGATGCCGGCCTGGCCAGCTCGGTCTTGCCGGCGGACTGGACGCTGCCCACCCAGACCTGCGCGGTGACCCTGGCCGGCCGGCCCGGCGCGCAAGGCAGTCTCAGCGTCAATGGCTCGGCGCAGTTCGACAACGACAGCCAGCAACTGGACTTCACTCTCGATGCCCAGGGCGAGTTTATCGCCTGGCTGGGTGATCCGTACGCCGAGACGGTGCTGGTCAGCGCGCAGATCGGCGGCGCACAAGCCCAGCACGTGCCGGTGAAATTCGTTGATGTGTTCCCGTACGCCCAGCAGCAAGATCAGCAGCGTGTGCGCGCCCGTGCGGCGAGCGGCGCGCTGGCCAACGGCCGGTCGGCCAATCGGGTGTGTTTCGATGCCGATGGCTTTGCCAACGCCACCTATGTGCAGGTTGAGCTCAGCGGCAGTGCGCGGATTGTCGGCCACCCTGGCCAGGTGGTCAGCCTGCCGTTGACGGCGCTGAGCGGTGATTGCCAGTTCGACGTGGTCGACAGCGTCGCCGAAGAAGTGACAGTAACGTTTCAACTGCCCCAGGGTGGTAGCTGGACCCGCTTCAGCCAGACCCTGTACTTCACCGGCCTGGCCTCGCGCTATGCGACCCGCGGCGTCGCCGCCGACGGCAGCCCCTGGTTCATGCGTGTCAACCAGATCACCAGCGTCGAAACCAGCCATGTGCGCATCCCGCAATGGAAAGAGTTCATCGATCATCCCGCAGGCCTTGATGGTGGCATTGGTGTGCGGGCCCTGGAAGCTCACGCCGATGGGCTGCTGGTTCTGGTCGAGCCGTACCTGCAAATGGCCGCTGGCGATAAGGTTCATGTGCATTTTGGCGACGAACAGGTGCCGGCCACGCCGATTCCGGTGGTGGTACTGCCTGAAGAGGTGAACGAACTAGTCACCCTGTACGTTCCCGCTGCCCGCATTCCCAAAGGCGTCAGTGAGGTATGGTTCACGGTCGAGCCGCTGAGCGGCAATAAGCGCGCGTCGGCGCGTTTGCGGGTCAAGGTCAAGGTCACCTTGCCCGGCGGGCCCAATCCCATCCCCGGCAGCCCTCATAATGCCGCCCTGATGTCGCCAGATGTGCCCTTCGGCCTGATCGACTGGGAAATGGCCCAGGACGGCATCACGGTGTACGTCAACCGCTGGCGCATCATGGAGGCCGGTGATGTTCTCAGCTTGAGCTGGGGTGGGGCCAAGGTCACCCATGTTGTCCAGCAAGGCGAAGTGGGCAAGACCATACCGGTGTTCGTCGACTTTGCCACCATCGAGGCCGGAGGCGATGATGAACGCCTGCTGGTGCTGTACTGGCTCGAAGACGAGGTGGGCAACGAATCCGATGGCGCCTCGTTGCCCAGTTACGCCTTTGTCGAGGTCAGCCTGGTGTTGCTGCCACGGCCGGCGGTGGCCGGGCTCGACGAGGAAGGCTTTCTCGACCTGGGGGAACTGCAAGGGGCCGATGTGGGGGTCTCGGTGATTGCCGACCGGCCCGACTTCCGGGTCGGCGACCAGGTGGTGTTCATCTTTCGTGGATTCACCGAAGAGGTGGTGGCGATCCCGCCGCATGAATCCCTCCCGTACCCGGTAGGCATCATTCCGCCTCCGCGGCCCATTGTCCACGAGGTGCCCAACAGCATCGCCGAGTCGATCGCGGGAGGGCTGGCCTATGTCTCCTATAAGGTCACCCGCGAAGGCCAGGAGTTTGCTTCGCGAACCACTGCCGTGGGGGTGCGGGGCAAGGCGGCCGAGTTGCTGCCGCCGAGGGTGAACGATAGCCAGGAGGATTACCTCCCTGACACCCTGTCGCGTGCCGAGGTGATCGTTCCGCCGTGGGTGGGCATGTACCGCAACCAGCAGGCACGCCTGGTCTGGCAAGGCAAGCAGGCCAACGGTCACGCCTATTCTTATTTTCGCGATTGGTATGTGACTGAACTTGGGGTGGGCAAAGAGGTGGCGCTTATCGTGCCGCCCGAGCATATCGTCGCGTTGTCGGGCGGGTACCTGGAGTTGTCCTACTGGGTGTTCTACGGCAGCAGCGAGCCACGGGAGTCGCCAGTACTGAAACTGTGGGTCGGTGAAACCGCCCCCGATCTGGTCACCCCGAACGTGCCCGAGGCGGAGAACGATACCCTCGACCCGGTCGGCCTTGTGGTGGCTAACGTCGAGGCTCCGGTGTACGACGGCATGCTGGAAGAGCAAAGGGTGACCATGGAGTGGCTGAGCCCGGTGGCCGGGGCGAACATCATCGATTTTTATGATGTGCAGTTTATCGGTGACATCGGCTTTCCCGTGTATGAGCGAGACATGGTACGCAGCCTGGGGCATGAGGTACGCATCCGCTACCACGTCAGCGAGCTGGGCCAACGTCGGCGCTATTCGGACTACCTGCGCCTGGGAATCGGCCCGGTGTTGAGCAATCCGCCGCGGCCGCGGATCGAGGAGGCCAATGGCGATACACTCAATTTGCTGAGTTTTCCCGGCAATGCGCTGGCAACCGTGGCGACGTGGAACGGAATCAATGAGCGCCAGCGCTACTGGTTCCGTTGCCATGGCACCGATGTACAAGGTAATCCCAAGACTATCCGTCTGGGGGAAGGGCAGCAGGTGTCGGCGGGTGAAGTCAATCGGGGGGTACGCGCTACCCTGGACAGGACGGATTTGCAGGCATTTGCCCACCAAAGCCGGATAACTCTGGAAATGGCGGTAGCGCTGCGTCTGGATGCCGAAGAGTCACAGGCAATCAGGTTTCCGGTGCGTGAGTATCAGATCCTGCAGGTGCAGATCAGCCTGACCGATCCGCGGATCCTCGAGGCACGCGACAGCAATGTGCTGGAACTGGCAGCCTTTTCCGGCAACGCCACCCTGCGGATTGACAGGTGGCAGGGGATTGCCCGGGATCAACGGGTATGGGTCGACCTGCGGGGCACGCTCAAAAGCGGTGGGAGCTGGATGCTGCCGCTACTGGTGGCGCATCCGGTGTCTGCGGATGAAGTGAGCGGGGGCATCACACGTTCGATCATGCGCTCGGCCCTTGAAGGCCTGGCTGACCGTTCGCGCCTGAGTATTCATTTAAGGGTGGAGGACATCGTTGCGCCGGTGATTGCTTATGAGATGCGGGTGCTGAGCCCGGTGGCTGTGATGGTTACCGCTGAAGGCTCGCTCAAGATACCGCCACAAACGACGATGGGCAACCAATTATTGGTGACGGGCAATCCGGGGCAAGTTGCGACCTTGCGAGTGGTTGGCAACGGTTACTTTGACCATGGAGGAATACAGAAAGACGTAACACTTGACCAGCGGGGGGAGTGGCGTGAATGGGTGGGCGCCAATGCCTACAGCATAAGCGTGGTTGTTTCTCCTCATGGCGGCAGTCCAGTGACTACTGAGGTGAACTTCAGACACAATTCTAGCTACCTTAGTTTAGGCGGCCGTTACATCTGGGCGATGGCGGCAACGGGAGCACGAGCCGATGGGCGAAGCGTGAACCGAATCGTCTATAGGACGCATAACTTCGATGGCAATCAATGGTGCAAGGTAACCCTTTCCGGGGGCGCGCAGGTAGTGGGGCATCCGGGGGCCGCCGTAACCATCAGAATGCAGTACTACCCCGTCGGTTCGGTGCGAGAGGGATACGTTGTAATCGACGTAGTTCATTCAAGAGCTGAACCAGTTGTATTAACGTTCGAACTCATCGTTAGCTTCCTTGTGCGGGGGTCCTTGATAACTCGAACCATTCGATTCACTTGAATCAAGGCTTGTGTGTTCTTGATAGGCCGCCCGCTAGGGGCGGCTTTTTTACTTGCCAGCATAGGTACGAAACAGCCAGAACCGTGCCGCTCTATTTGAAAGGCGTCACAACCGTCCAGCCGCCTCACGCAGCAAGCGCTCGGTCGAATCCCAGCCCAGGCAACCGTCGGTGATCGACACGCCGTATTTGAGCGGCTGCGTGCCCAGTGTCTGGCAACCGTCGAACAGGTGGCCCTCGATCATCATGCCGATCAGCGAGGTATCGCCCTGCAGGCGCTGCTCGAGCACCTCGTTGAACACCGCCGGCTGGCGCAGGGGGTCCTTGGCGCTGTTGGCGTGGCTGCAATCGACCATGATCCGTGCCGCGACGCCGGCTTTGGCCAGGCCCTGGCGGGCCAGGGCGATGCTCTGGCGGTCGTAGTTCGGGCCCTTGCTGCCGCCGCGCAGCACCAGGTGGGTATCGGCGTTGCCCAGGGTCTCGACAATCGCCGGGTAGCCTTGCACGTCCATGCCGAAGTGCCGGTGGCCGTGGGCGGCGCTGCGGATCGCGTCGCAGGCAATGCCAACACCGCCGTCGGTGCCGTTCTTGAAGCCTACCGGCAAACCCAGGCCGCTGACCATTTCGCGGTGAATCTGCGACTCGGTGGTGCGCGCGCCAATCGCCGCCCAGCTCAGCAGGTCATCGAAGTAGCCGGCCGCCATCGGTTGCAGCAGCTCGGTGGCCACCGGCAGGCCGCATTCGAGCATGGCCAGCATCAGCCCGCGCGACAGCGCGATGCCGCCGTGCATGTCGTCGCTGCCATCCAGGTGCGGATCGTAGGCCAGGCCTTTCCAGCCGACGGTGGTGCGCGGCTTTTCGACGTAGGCGCGCATCACCAGGAGCATCTTGTCGCTGACCTCCGAGGCCAGGCGGGCCAGGCGTTGGGCGTATTCGCGGGCCGAGCGCGGGTCGTGCAGCGAGCACGGGCCGACGATCAGCAGCAGGCGCTGGTCGTGGCCATCGAGGATGGCGCGCACGGCCTGGCGATGGGCTTCGACCTGGGCGGCGAGGGCGGGGGAAAGCGGCATTTGCTGCTTGAGCAACATCGGGCTCGGCAGGCGTTGGCTGACGGCGCTGTTGGCAGCGCTGGGTTCGGACAGTGGCAGAGCGAGGGTGGACGATTGCATGGTGTGAATTCCCTGGGCGGCTGGCGGGGTCTGGCCCGCGCGCTCGGCCCTATCGAGGTGTTCGACAGTTGGCCGGATTGGCGTCATGTGTATGTGTGCCACCAACAAGTGACCGATCGGAGGCGGCAGGCTGGCCCGAACGGGATTGGCTAAATCGCCAGAAGTTGAAGCTTTGGTAACGGTAAGTGGCGTAGTTCATGTTCTGTTCCTCAATGTAATTCGTTGATTGCCGGGGCCTTGAAACGCAAAACCCCCGGTCGGGGGGCCGACCGGGGGTTGAGTATTCTCGTGTTCGGCGGCCCCTTGAAAGTGGGCGCCGGTGAGGGTATCAGCGGCGCCTGTGGCTAAACCAATACCCAAAATAAAACGCTGCCGGGGAGACAGTCGCGCACTCGGCAGCGGCCACGGGGCGCGACAGGCGACCAGTGCTGCAAGCGTGAGTGAGGGTGGTGTGCGACATGTGACTCTCCAGTTGATGTGCCCGAGCTTACTTCAGGCCTTGCCCAGGTTTCAATGGCTAATTTGCATGATTGTCATGGAGCGTGACTATCGCCGCAGGTAAGCGGTGAAGTCGATGTCGCCGGCACTGAGGATCGCCTGCACGCGGTTGTGCACGTTGAGCTTGCGCAAAATCGCCGAGACGTGAGCCTTGACCGTGGTTTCGGCGATGTCGAGGTTGTAGGCGATCTGCTTGTTCGATTCGCCCTTGGTCATGCGTTCGAGCACCAGCAACTGCTTGCGGGTCAGGGCTTGCAGCAGCTCGGGGGCAAAGCCCTGATGGTCACCCTGGTTGCGCCGGCTGCTGCTCTTTTGCGTGCGGATGATGTCCGGCGGCAAGTAGACATTGCCGTTGAGAATCTGCTCGATGGCCTCGGTCATCTGCGAGCGTGGCGAGGATTTGGTGATAAAGCCGACGGCGCCGTAGGTAATGGCCTGCAGCACGACTTGCTTGTCCTGTTCGGCCGAGACGATCACCACCGGGATGGTCGGCGCCTCGTTGCGCAGGTTGATCAAACCGCCCAGGCCGTGCATACCGGGCATGTTGAGGTCGAGCAGGATCAGGTCGAGGTCGTCATGATCGCCAGTGAATGCCAGGGCGCTATCGAGGTCGGCGGTTTCCATCACCTCGCTGCCGGGAAAGCCGTCGCTGATGACATTGTGGATGGCCTCGCGAAACAACGGATGGTCGTCGGCGATCAGAATCTTGTACATGGCTTTGCACCTTATTGTTGTGGTTGTGCTGCACCCCTTCATTACAGGCCAGGTGCAACGCTTTGGGAATGCGACCATCGACAAGCAAAACAGTACCAAAGTAGTAGGCGGGCGCCCAGGCGTGCGTTCTAGCATGGGGCAAACCTGCGGGAGCTGCGAAGATGGCGATATTGCTGGTGGATGATCACCCGATGCTGCGCCTGGGCCTGGTCGCGGCGCTGCAACAGGGTCTGGAGGGCATGACGGTGATCGAGGCGGCCAGTGGCGAAGAGGCGCTGGCCAAGGTCGGCGAGCAGTTGCCGGGGCTGGTGATCATGGACGTTGACTTGCCGGGTATCAGCGGCGTGGAAACCACCCGACGCCTGCGCCAGCGCCTGCCGCAACTGCGCGTGCTGTTTTTCAGCGAGCACACCGACCTTGGCCTGGTGCGCCAGGCCATGGCGGCCGGCGCCTGTGGTTACCTGTCCAAGGCGGCGGAGCCTGCCGTGCTGCTTGAAGCGGTGCGCCGGGTGCTTTGCGGGCATGCCTACATCGAACAGGCACTGGCCACCGAGCTTGTCTGTCAGCCAGGCGATACTGGCATTCACGGCCTGACCCAACGTGAAACGGAAATCTTTCTGATGCTGGCCAAGGGCACGCCGACCCGGCTGATCGCCGAGCAGTTGTGCATCAGCAGCAAGACTGTGAGCAACTACCTGACCCTGCTCAAAAGCAAATTGCAGGTGGCCTCCCAGGCGCAGATGGTGCGCCTGGCGATCGAGGCCGGCTTGCTGCGGGTGGTTGCCTAGTCCCAGGTGGTCGGGCAGCCCTGGCAGCCTTGCATGTTGCTGTCCTGGAAGTTGGCGTAATGCTGGCGGCTGCCGCGCAGGTCGGCCTGCTCCAGGTTGCTTTCGCCGAACTTGGCTTCTTGCAGATTGGCATCGGCAAGGTTGGCGCCCTTGAGGTCGGCCTTGCTCAACCAGGTCATTTCCAGGTCGGCGGCCTGCAGTTTGCTGTTGTGCAGTTTGGCCCCGGACAGGCGGGCGAACTCCAGGTAGGCGGCGCTCAAGTCGGCATTTTCGAAGTTGGCGCCCTGGGCGAACATGCCCCAGGCCTGTACCGCAATCAGCCTGGCATCGCGCAGGTCGGCCAGGCGCAGGTTGCTTTGCTGCAGGCTGGCGCGGGTGAGGTTGGCGCCTTGCAGTCGGGCTTTTTCCAGGTTGGCCAGGTCCAGGCGCGCGTGGCGCAAATTCGCCCCGCGCAGGTCGGCACCGGCCAGGTTCATTTTGCGCAGGTCCTGGTTGCTGAGGTCGGCGTTGCGCAGGTTGGCGTTGGGGCACTGGCTCTCCTGGGCGATGGTGCAGCCGTTGATGGTCAATGGCGCGTCGTCGTCGGCGAGGGCGGCGGTGCAGGCGAGGGTGAGCAAGAGCGGGAGGTATTTCATGGGGATCTCCTGGGCTGTGAGATGGCTATCGCCGGCCAAGCCCGCTCCAACACGGAGCGGGCTTGGCCGGCGATGGGCTTAGCGCTGGGCCGTCTTGGTATCCCAGGCCGGGATCTTGAACACCCAGAACGAGCCACCCTGGGCCACCGGCTTGGTCAGCTCGGCCATGTCGCCGCCCCACAGCGGCACCGCGCCGCCGTAGCCGACGGTCACGCCGATGTACTGCTCACCGTCCTGTTCCCAAGTGATCGGCGGCGAGACGATGCCGCTGCCAGTCTGGAATTTCCACAGCTCCTCGCCGGTCTTGGCGTTGAAGGCCTTGAAGTAGCCATCACCGGTACCGGTGAACACCAGGTTGCCCTTGGTCGCCAGCACCCCGGCCCACAGCGGCAGGCGCTCCTTGTGCTCCCAGACCATCTTGCCGGTGGTCGGGTCCATGGCCCGCAGCGAACCGACGTGGTCCTCGTACATGCGCTTGATCCTGAAACCCATGCCCAGGTAGGCCGAGCCTTTCTTGTAGTTGACTTCCTCGGTCCAGTACTCCTCTTTCCACTGGTTCGACGGCACATAGAACAGGCCGGTGTCCTGGCTGTAGGCCATCGGGTTCCAGTTCTTGCCGCCCAAAAACGGTGGCGAGACTTCTACCGGCTTGCCCTTGGTTTGCCCAGGTTCGGGCTTGGCCGGACGCTGGCCGGGGTTTTCCACCGGGCGGCCGGTCTTGAGGTCGATGTGGCTGGCCCAGGTGATGTTGTCGGCGAACGGGAAGGCGTTCTTGAGTTTGCCGTTGGTGCGGTCGACCACGTAGAAGAAGCCGTTACGGTCAGCATGGGCGGTGGCCTTGTACTGCTTGCCGTCCTTGTCCTTGTAGTCGAACAGCACCAACTCGTTGTTGCCGGAAAAGTCCCAGGCGTCGTTAGGCGTGTGCTGGTAGAACCACTTCACTTCGCCGGTCGAGGGGTCGACACCGACCTGGCCCGAGGTGTAGAGGCTGTCGAAGTCGTGCGGGTTGCCATCCTTGGAGGTACGCGCCCAGGTGTTCCACGGCCCCGGGTTGCCGGCGCCGACGATGATGGTATTGGTCTCGGCATCGAAGCTTGCGCTCTGCCACGGCGCGCCGCCGCCATGGCTCCAGGCTTCGACCTTGCCGGTCTCGGTGTTCGGATCATCCGGCCAGGACGGCGCCTTGACGTCACCGGTGGGGGTGCTGTCCTTGCCGTTCAGGCGGCCCATGTGGCCCTCGACGAAGGGCCGCATCCACACCTCGTCGCCGGTTTCCGGGTCGCGGGCATACAGCTGGCCGACCACGCCGAATTCATCGCCGGAGCTGCCGTGAATCAGCAACACTTTGCCGCTCTTCTGGTCCTTGATCAGGGTCGGGGCGCCGGTCATGGTGTAGCCGGCGCTGTGGTCGCCGAACTTTTTCTTCCACACCACCTTGCCGGTGTCCTTGTTCAGGGCGATGACCTGGGCGTCGAGAGTGCCGAAGTAGATCTTGTCGCCATAGATGGCGGCGCCGCGGTTGACCACGTCGCAGCACGGGCGAATGTTGTCGGGCAGGCGATGGTTGTAGGTCCACAGGCGTTTGCCGGTCTTGGCATCGAGGGCAAACACCCGCGAGTACGAGCCGGTGACGTAGATCACGCCGTCGTTGACGATGGCCTGGGACTCCTGGCCGCGCTGCTTCTCGTCACCAAAAGAGTACGACCAGGCCGGGGTCAGCTTGAACACGTTGTGGTCGTTGACCTGGGCCAGCGGGCTCCAGCGCTGGGCATTGGTGCCCATGCCGTACTGCAGCACGTTGCCGGTGCTCTTGTGGTCGTCGGCGATGTCTTCCCAGCTCACAGGTTTCGCCAGGGCATGCGGGGCCAGGGCCAGGCTGCCCAGCAGGAGGACGGTATGCACGGCAGCAGTCAGCGGGGAAAGTGCGGCGGGTAACGATCTTATTGTCATGGTTGGAGTTCCCAATGAAGGTTTTGGCCTGCATAGCCTGGAACGCCAAGGGCGCGATCGATACGGAAAATCTCCCGGTCTTTACGGGAAAATTTCCCAGGCCGGGCATGATTTGGCACTGCCCCACAAGCGCTACTACCAAGGGAGGAGGCTGCGGCCACCAAAGCAGCATGGGGGCCTCGCCAGCACGTTTCTAAGATGCCGGCACAACCTTTCAGCCGAGAGGTTTTTGCGTGCAAACAGCAGTCGAGGGCAGAACAATGAAAACAGCAAAAAACGCCTGGTTGAGCCTGATCGTCAGCGCCAGCCTGATGAGCAGCGCCGGGGCTTTTGCCCATGGCAACGTGACGCCGACCGCGGTCAACACCGGCAACCTGGAAAAGCTCGGTGAGCAGTGGCGCGCAGAAAACCCCTACCGCAACAGCAAGGACCACGACGAGGCGGTGTCCATCGGTGCTTCGGCCTACAACCAGAACTGCGCCGCCTGCCACGGCCTTGAAGCCAAGTCCGGCGGCATCGCCCCGGACCTGCGCTTGCTCGACGAAGGCGCTGCCGGTGATGAATGGTTTGTCGAGCGGGTGCGCAATGGCGCGGTACGCGATGGCCGGGTGTACATGCCGAAGATGGCTGACTACCTCAGCCAGGAAGCCTTATGGGCGGTGCGCAGTTACCTCGACAGCGTGCATGTCGAGGAGTGACTGTAGGAGCGGGCTTGACCCGCGATAGCGATTCAACAGTGATATCGCATCGCGGGACAAGCCCGCTCCTACAGTAGGCCGTGTTTACAAGGTGTAGTGCTTCAACTCCCGGGCAATCAGCATGCGCTGGATTTCGCTGGAGCCTTCGTAGATCTGGGTAATGCGCGCATCGCGGTAGTAACGCTCGACCGGGTAATCTTCCAGATAGCCATACCCGCCATGCACCTGGATCGCCTTGGAGCACACCCGCTCGGCCATTTCCGAGGCGAACAGCTTGGCCTGTGAGGCTTCGCTCAGGCATGGCTTGCCGGCGCTGCGCAGGCGTGCGGCGTGGAGAATCAACAGCCGTGCGGCGTTGATCTGCACCTGCATGTCGGCCAGCAGGTTGGCGATGCTCTGGTGCTCGTTGATCGGCTTGCCGAACTGAATACGGTCACGCGAATACACCAGCGCCGCCTCGAATGCCGCGCGGGCAATGCCCAGGGCCTGGGCGGCGATGCCGATACGCCCGCCTTCGAGGTTGGACAGGGCAATGGCCAGGCCCTTGCCGCGCTCGCCGAGCATGTTGGCTGCCGGGATACGGCAGTTGTTGAGGGTCACCGCGCAGGTGTCGGAGGCGCGGATGCCCATCTTGTGCTCGCTGCGATCGACCACGAAGCCTTCGTTGTCGGTGGGCACCAGGAACGCCGAAATACCTTTTTTGCCCAGCTCCGGGTCGGTGACCGCAAAGACGATCGCCAGCCCTGCACGGCGGGCATTGCTGACGAACTGCTTGGCGCCATTGATCACCCAGTGATCGCCCTCAAGCTCGGCGCGGGTGCGCAGGTTGTGGGCCTCGGAGCCCGCTTGCGGCTCGGTCAGGCAGAAGCAGCCGATCACCTGGCCGCTGGCCAGGCGCTCAAGCCAGGTCTGTTGCTGTTCGGCGCTGCCGTAGGCGAGCAGCGGGCCGCAGCCCACCGAATTGTGAATGCTCATCAGCGCACCGGTGGCACCATCGCCGGCGGCGATCTCTTCGACCGCCAGGGCGTAGGCGACATAGTCGGTGTAACTGCCGCCCCATTGCTCGGGCACGACCATGCCCAGCAGGCCCAGCTCGCCCATCTTCTGCACCACGCCATCGTCGATCCAGCCGGCCTTTTCCCAGGCCTGGGCATGGGGGGCGATCTCGCCACGGGCGAAGTCCCGGGCCATGTCGCGGATCATGATCTGTTCTTCAGTCAGTTCCAGGTCTTGCATCTGCGTACTCCAGGCCTCAGAGGCCTTCGAAGAATTGATCCACGCGCTGGCGGTCGAGGCCGGCGAGGGTGGCGGGGTTCCAGCGTGGCTGCTTGTCCTTGTCGATGATCAGTGCGCGTACGCCTTCGAACAGGTCGCCATGCTCGAACCACTGGCGGTCCAGGTGCAGCTCCATCTTGAAGCAGTCTTCAAGACTCAGGTGACGGCCGCGACGAAGCATCTCCAGGGTCACGGCCATGGCCAGCGGCGAGCGGCTGTCGAGCAGATCGGCGGCTTTCAGTGCCCATTCATGGCTGTCGGCCACGGTCACGGCGCGCAGTTGCTCGACGATACTGGCAACGTCGGGCAGGGCGAAGAAGTGATCGATGGCCGGGCGCAGCCTGGCCAGCGGTGCGTCTTCAAGCACCTGAGTGCCGAGTTTGGCCAGCACCCCTTGCAGGTCCTTGAGCGGGTGTTCGCCAAAGCTCAGGGTGTCGAGGCGCTCATCGAGGCTGGCCAGTTTGCTGCTGTCCAGGTACCAGTCGGCCAGGCCACAGTACAGCGCATCGGCCGCCTGCACCTGGACGCCGCTGACCCCCAGGTAGATGCCCAGCTCGCCGGGAATGCGCGAGAGGAAATAACTGCCGCCAACATCCGGGAAATAACCGATGGCGGTTTCCGGCATGGCCAGGCGGCTGCGCTCGGTGACCACCCGCAGGTCGGCGCCCTGGGCCAGGCCCATGCCGCCGCCGAGGGTGAAGCCGTCCATCAGTGCCAGCACCGGCTTGGGGTAATGGTGGATGCACAGGTCGAGGGCGTACTCCTCGACGAAAAAATCCCGGTGCAGGCTGTCACCGGCCTTGTAACTGTCGTACAGCGAGCGGATGTCGCCGCCGGCGCAGAAACCTTTCGGGCCTTCGCCGCGCAGGGTCACGGCATGCACCTGTGAGTCCGTGGCCCAGGCGTCAAGTTGGCGCTGCAGGCGGCGGACCATGTCCAGGGTCAGGGCGTTGAGGCCGGTGGGGCGGTTGAGGGTCAAGTGACCGATATGGTTGCGAACCTCGGCCAGTACATGGACGTCGGTTGGCGCTTGAGCGTGCGCGGTCATCGCTTTCTCCCTGCTTTGTTATTGATTTTCCACGTGTTTTAACACGGTCTGGATAGGCGCTAGAGGATCGAAGGATCGTATCAGTGCAAATTTGCCCAATACAATCCGTAAATCTGCAGGCTCAGTCTGCATTTTTGCATGGGTGGGCGCGCCTAACGCACCGGGTCTTGCCACTTTAGCCTTGTGACACTGACGGGCAAGGGATTAGTTCCGCCTGCGGGCAGCCGGGCCGGTTGCGCCAAAGCAGCACGGGAGCGCCGCCAAGGCAGGGTATGGCCGCTTGCCGGGCCTTTCGATAATCGCCTCCGACATCTGTCCCCCCGTTTTGCGGAGAGCGCCATGCACAACAATAACAATGCCAATCGCCGTTTCCTGCCGTTGCTGACAAGCCTTGCCGCCCTGGGCCTGAGCCCGCTGGCCGGCGCCGAGATCATGCTCTACGACAAGGAGCAGACGACCTTTTCCACCGACGGCTACATCAACGCCTTCTACGTCAACAGCGACGTCGACCGCGCCGGGGAGCAATACGACCGTCGCCAGTCGCGGGTGAAGATGGGCTTTCTGCCCAATTACCTGGGCTTCAACATGACCCGCCAGGTTGATGATCTCAAGCTCGGCGGCCGGGCGTCGTTCTGGGTGACCATCAACGACAGCGAAACCAACGGCACCGACACCGCCATCGACGTGCGCCAGTTCTACGGCACCGTGGCCAACCCCGAATGGGGCGAGGTGTTGATCGGCAAGGACTTTGGCCTGTTCGCCCGCTCCAACATCCTCCTCGACGAGTTGCTCGCCGGCTACGGCCAGGTCAGCGACACCTTGGGCCTGGTCGATGGCGGCGGGGTGTCGTTCGGCAACATCGGCAGCGGCTACCCGTACCCGTTCCCGACCTCGCAGATCACCTACCGCACGCCGGTGTTGGACGGCTTGCGCATTGCCGTGGGGATCCTCGACCCGGTGGACACCAACGACGACAGCGCGGTGGGCAAGGCCTACCAGGAAAACCCGCGCACCGAGAGCGAGATCACCTACCAGTTCGACCTCGGCGGCGCGCAGATCTACAGCTGGCTCAACGGCACCTACCAGACCTCGGACAACACCGACAGCAGCGTCGATTCGGTGACTTCCAAGGGCCTCGGCTATGGCGTGCAGGCGAAGATCGGCGGGTTGTCGCTGACCGGCTCAGGTTTTACCGCCAAGGGCATCAACCCGTTCTTCACCAACAACGCCGGCGAGGCGACCTTGCGTGAGGTCGACAGCAAGGGTTATCTGCTTCAGGGCTCGTACAAGCTCGGCAAGAACCGTCTGGCGCTGTCGTATGGCAAGACCAGGGATGACGGCAATGGCGCGGTGAACACCGGCGCCGACTATGAAACCCGTGGCATAGCGCTGTTTCATGACATCAACGACAACCTCAAGCTGGTCGCCGAGTACAACCAGTTCGAGATCGACGGCCATGAAGGCGATGCGCAGAATGAAGACACCGATACCTTCGCCGTGGGCGCGGTACTGACCTGGTAAACGCATTGACCGGTAGGAGCGGGCTCGCCCCGCGATGAGGCTACCCGCTCTACAACCAATGCCACCCATACCCAGTACCCAAGTAGCATTCGGCGCGCTACCGCGCCTGCCTAAACTGCCTGCATCGATCAATGCCCACCCAGGAGGCACCCATGCAGCAGTTCCCGGCCGAGGGCGTGATCAGTGCCGTGTCGCGGGCCAGCGCCGCTGAGCTTGCCGCCCAGGAACTGGCCAGCCAGCTGCTGCACCCGCACCTGGGTTTCGTGTTGTTCTTCTGCTCCGCCGAGTACGACCTGCCGGCCCTGGCCCAGGCCCTGCAACAGAGCTTCGGCGGCATTCGCCTGGCCGGTTGCACCAGTGCCGGCGAACTTACCCCCGACGGTTACGGCCGTGGCTGCATCACCGCCCTGGGTTTTGATCACCGGCAGTTTTCCATCGCCGCCGAACTGATCGACGCCATGCCGGCGTTCAGCCTGATCCAGGCCCAGGCCACGGTCGAGCGCCTGGTGGGCGAGTGTCGTAGCAATACCCTGGCGCCGATCAAGGGCCACAGCTTTGCCCTGACCCTGCTCGACGGCCTGTCCAGCCGTGAAGAAACCGTGCTGGCGGCACTCAGTGCGGCGTTGGGCGATATCCCGCATTTCGGTGGCTCGGCCGGTGACGACAATCATCTGCACCACACCCATGTGTACTTCGACGGCGCCTTTCGCAGTGGCGCTGCGGTGGTGCTGCTGGTCAACACCGGGCTTGAGTTCGAGGTGTTCACCACCCATCACATCGAGCCGCGCAGTGAAAAACTGGTAATCACCCGCGCCGATCGCCAGTTGCGCCGGGTCTACGAGCTCAACGCCGAACCGGCAGCGCTTGAATACGCGCAGTTGATCGGCGTGCCGGTCAGCCAGATCAATCACCGCACCTTCGCCGCCCACCCGCTGGCGGTGCGCATCAACGAGCGTTATTACGTGCGCGCCATCCAGCAGGTGCACGAGGACCTGAGCCTGAGTTTCTACTGCGCGGTGGAGAACGGCATCGTCCTCACCGCCATGCGTCCGGGGCCGCTGTTGCCGAATCTGCAGCACCTGTTTAGCGGCCTGCAACAACGCCTCGGGCCCTTGCTGCTGACCATCGGTTGCGATTGCTTCCTGCGCCGCCTGGAGCTCGAAGGCAGCGACAGCCTGGCCGAGGTCGGCCGTTTTCTGCGCAGACAGCGGGTGCTGGGTTTCAACTCCTACGGGGAACAGTTCAATGGCATGCACATCAACCAGACCTTCACCGGCGTTGCCATCGGCCGGCCCCGAGGCCAGTGTGAACAGTGACCCGCGCCTGGCCGAGCTGCAACGGGCCAACCACAAGCTGCTGCGCATCAACGCCGCGCTGATCGAGCGCCTGGAGTCGGGGGCGGCGCGCCCGGACGATTCCTATGCGGCGTTCCAGCATTCGGTGGTGCTGGCCGAACAGGTACGCGAGCGCACCGATGCCCTGAACCAGACCCTGGTCGAGCTCAAGGCCAGCAACCACCTGCTCAGCGAGGCCCGGCTGCGCGCGGAAACCGCCCACCAGCACCTGGTCGATGCCATCGAAAGCATCTCCGACGCCTTTGTGCTGTTCGACCCGGACTTGCGCATCGTCCTCTTCAACAGCCGTTTCAAAGCCTTCTGGGCCGGCAGCCGCTTGCGCATCATCAGCGGCATGCGCCTGGCCGAGGTCAAGCGCCTGATGCACAGCAGCGGCCTGTTGCGCGAAGAACTGCGCGGTGTCAGCGACGAACACCTGCTGTACCGTCTGCACAACGGGCGCTGGCTGCAGGTCAGCGAGCGGCCAACCCAGGACGGCGGGCGGGTGATGCTGTTCACCGACATCACCGAGGTCAAGCACAGCGAAACCCGGCGCCGCGAGCAGGCGGTGGCGCAAAAGTCCTACTTGCTGCAACGGGCGGTCGACAACCTGTCCCAGGGCGTGGCCATGGTCAATGCCGACGGCGTGCTGGAACTGTGGAACCGGCGTTTTCTCGAACTCAGCGGCCTGGCGCCGATCGCCGCCCACCGATCCTTTACCGAAGTGATCGCCGACAGCGAACTGGCCTTGCTGACCCCGGCCAGCCGCGACGGCAATGGCCGCTGTGTGCATGAACTGGAACAGCGCCTGTTCGACGGACGCATGCTGGAAATCCGTACCCATCCGTTGCCCACCGGCGGTTTCGTCAACACTTTCACTGACATCACCGAACGCTACCAGCACGCGCAAGCCCTGAGCGAAAGCGAGCGCTGGATTCGGCTGATCACCGACCATGTGCCGGCGCTGATTGCCTACCTCAATGCCGAGCTGGTCTACGAGTTCACCAACAAGGTCTACGAGCAGTGGTACTGCTGGCCGCCGGGGGTGATGCTCGGGCAGAACCTGCGCGAGGTGCACAGCCCCGGGCACTACCAGCGCCTGGAGGGTTACATCGAGCGGGCGCTGGCCGGCGAGAGCGTGACGTTCGAATGCGCCGAGACCCACGTCAACGGCCAGGAACGCTACATGCTGCGCTCCTACGTGCCCAACCGCCTGGCCAGTGGCGAGGTGGTTGGGATTTTCGTGCTGATTCGCGACATCACCGAACGCCGGCGCAGTGCCGAGGCCCTGCACCAGGCCTATCAGAACCTCGAAGTGCGGGTACGCGAACGCACCGCCGAACTGAGCAAGGCCAAGCAGCAAGCCGAGCAGGCCAACCTGTCGAAGACCAAGTTCCTCGCCGCCGTCAGCCATGACTTGCTGCAACCCTTGAACGCGGCGCGGCTGTTCACCAGTGCCTTGCTCGAACAGAGCAGCGCTAACCCTGCGCTGGTGCGCAATGTCAGCAACTCGCTGGATGACGTCGAGAACCTGCTCGGCACCCTGGTGGATATCTCCAAGCTCGACGCCGGGGTGATCAAGGCCGACCTTGCCAGCTTCGCCGTCAGCGACCTGCTCGACAACCTCGCCGCCGAATTTGCTCATGCCGCCGCCAGCGCGGGCCTGCGCATGGCCTATGTGCCCTGTGGGCTGAGCGTGCACAGCGATATCCAGTTGCTGGCGCGGATACTGCGCAACCTGCTCAGCAATGCCATCCGCTACACCCCGCGCGGCCGCGTGCTGCTCGGCTGCCGGCGGCGCGCCAAGGCGTTGTCGATCGAGGTCTGGGACACCGGCATCGGCATTGCCCAAGAGCGCCGCGAAGAGGTGTTTGAGGAGTTTCGTCGTGGTGATGCGCAGCGCCCGGACCAGGACCGCGGCCTGGGCCTGGGCTTGGCCATCGTCGACAAGATCGCCGGGATTCTCGGCCACCGCCTGCAATTGCGTTCAGTGCCGGGCAAGGGCTCGGTGTTTACCGTCGAAGTACCCTGCAGCCTCCAGGCACCCAGGCGGCTGGCCGAACCCGACCTCAGCGAGCCGCTGCGCGAACGCCTGGAAGGCGCGCGTATCTGGGTGCTGGATAACGACGCGGCGATCTGCGCCGGCATGCGCACCTTGCTCGAGCAGTGGGGCTGCGAGGTGGTGACGGCCTTGAGTGAGCAGGACCTGGCGCGCCAGGTGGCCTGCAACAGCGCCGAAGCCGACCTGCTGATCGCCGATTACCACCTGGACAACGGCCGCAACGGCGTCGATGCGGTGGCGGCGATCAATGCCCAGCGGCCTGTACCGCTGGCGGCCTTGATGATCACCGCCAACTACAGCAACGAGCTAAAACAACAGGTGCGCGAGCGCGGCCATACGTTGATGCACAAGCCGGTGCGGCCGATGAAGCTCAAGGCCGCCATCAGCCACCTGCTCGGCGCCGAACTCAGCGCGCCGCGCGACCGCTGACGTAGTGCGCGCTGTCGTTGTAGCCGTGAGTCGAGGCGTGGCCCGGGGTTACCAGTGAATCGATGAAGGCTTCGTCTTCAGCGCTGATCTGCACCGCCAGCGCGCCGCTGTAGGTGTCCCACTGGGCTTCGGTGCGCGGGCCGACGATCGCCGAGCTGACCGCGCGGTTGTTGAGCACCCAGGCGATGGCGAACTCGACCATGCCGATGCCCCTGGGCTGCAGGTAGGCGTGGATCTGCTGGGCGATCTGCAGCGATTCTGGGCGCCATTCGGTTTCCAGGATGCGCTTGTCCTGGCGTCCGGCGCGGCTGTTGGCATCGGGGCTGGCATTGGGCGCGTACTTGCCGCTGAGCACGCCGCGCGCCAGCGGGCTGTAGGGCACGATGCCCAGGCCGTGATGGGCGGCGGCGCTGAACTGCTCGGGTTCGGCCTGGCGGTTGACGATGTTGTACAGCGGCTGGCTGGCCACCGGCTTGGGCACGCCCAGGCGCTCGGCCAGGTTGCACAGCTCGGCGATGCGCCAGCCGCGGAAGTTGGACACACCCCAGTGGCGAATTTTGCCCTGGCGCAGCAGGTCGCCGATGGCGCTGACGGTGACCTCAAGCGGGGTGTTGTGGTCTTCGCGGTGCAGGTAGTAGATGTCCAGGTAATCGGTGCCCAGGCGGGTCAGGCTGGCTTCGATGGCATTGAAGATGTGCTTGCGGCTTAAGCCGCTACGGTTGGGCAGGCCCTCGGCAGGGCCGAAGCCGACCTTGGAGGCGAGGATCCAGTCGTGGCGGTGGCGGGCAATGGCCTCGCCGACGATTTCCTCGCTGCGCCCGGCGTTGTAGACGTCGGCGGTGTCGATGAAATTGATGCCCTGGTCCCAGGCCTTGGCGATGATGCGCAGCGAGTCTTCGGTGCTGGTCGGCTCGCCGAACATCATGCTGCCCAGGGTCAGTGCCGACACCTGCAGGCCGCTTTGGCCCAGTGGACGGTAAATCATGATCGAAAGGCCTTTGGCGATTGGAATTCGATCTGTTTTACACAGTTCCACCTCTGATTTAAAGCATCGCGGGGCACGCCCGCTCCTACATTATGTAGGAGCGGGCTTGCCTCAGTTCGCCGGTTCAGCCGCCGCCCCGGCAGCCCGCACCCGCGAAACCCGCAGCGCCACCAAACTACCAAACACAATCAAGCCCGCCAGCGAATACAGCGCGGCATCGGTCGAGCCGGTCTGGTCCTTGATGAAACCGACCAGGTAGGGGCTGAGAAAGCCGGCCATCTGCCCGACCGAGTTGATGATCGCCAGGCCCGCCACTGCGGTACCGGCGCTGAGCAGTGCGGTGGGCATCGGCCAGAACATCGGCAGGCCGGTGAGGGCGCCCATGGTGGCAATGCTCAAACCGATAATCGCAATCACCGGGCTGTGGCCGAAGTTCACCGCGATCAGCAGGCCCAGGGCACCCATCAGCATCGGCACCACCAGATGCCAGCGGCGCTCGTTGCGCAGGTCTGCCGAGCGCCCGACCAGCAGCATGAACACCCCGGCCAGCAGGTAGGGGATGGCGCTCAGCCAACCGATCAGCAGGGCGTCGCTGAAACCCAGGTTCTTGATGATCGACGGCAGCCAGAAGTTGATCGCATAGACCCCGCTCTGGATGCAGAAGTAGACGAAACCGAAGGTCCAGATCAGCGGGTTGGCAAACACCGACAGCAGGCTGTCGCTGCTGGTCACCGGCTTGCTGGCGGCATCGGCCTTGAGGTCGGTTTCGATGATCTGGCGTTCGTCCGGGCTTAGCCATTTGGCCTTGGCGTAACCATCACTGAGCAGGAAGATCGCCAGAAAGCCCAGCAGCACGGTCGGCAGGCCCTGGATCAGGAACATCCACTGCCAGCCGGCCAGGCCATGCTGGCCGGCGGCGAAATGATTGAGAATCCAGCCCGAGAACGGCCCGCCGAGCAAGCCCGACACCGGGATCGCCGACATGAACAGGGCCATGATCCGCCCGCGACGGGTGGCCGGGAACCAGCGCGAAAGGTACAGCACGATGCCGGGGAAGAAGCCCGCTTCGGCGGCGCCGGTGAACAGGCGCAGGACGTAGAACTCCATGGGCGTGGTGACGAACAGCAGGCAGGTCGACAGCGTGCCCCAGGCGATCATCATCAGCGCGATCCAGCGTCGCGGGCCGAAGCGGTTGAGCGCCAGGTTGCTGGGCAGCCCGCACAGCACATAGCCGATGAAGAAAATCCCGGCACCCAGGCCGTAGATGGTTTCGCTGAACTTGAGCGCATCGAGCATCTGCAACTTGGCAAAGCCGACGTTGACCCGGTCCAGGTAGTTGAACAGGTAGCAGATGAAGATGAACGGAATCAGCCGCAAGGTGATGCGCCGATACAGCGCATTGCGGGTGACGTCTTGGCCTTGGTCAGGGGCAGGGCTGTATGACATGATTCTCTCTCTGTTGTTATGTTTATCGCCGCAGCCTGCATCGAGGCGGCTGCTGCGACGAGTCTCGGTGAGCGGACCGTGGCTGTCTTTGTGCTTTTGCACAGCAATTCGTGCGGCCTGCTGTGCCCCGGACCAATCATTGCGACAACAAGGATCCTCCCATGTTCGAACTGGACCATGACCTGGCGCAAGACATCGTCGAGCGGGCGATGGCGATTCTGCCGTGCAACGTCAACGTCATGGACAGCCAGGGCCTGATCCTCGGCAGTGGCGAGCCCGAGCGCATCAACACCCGTCACGAAGGTGCGCAGCTGGTGCTGGCCAACGGTCGAATCGTCGAGCTCGACGTCGAAGCGGCCAAGTGCCTCAAGGGTGTGCAGCCCGGGGTCAACCTGCCGCTGCTGCTCGACGGGCGCTTGATCGGTGTGCTGGGCCTGACCGGTGATCCGCAGCAGTTGCGCACCTATGGCGAGCTGGTACGGATGACCGCCGAAATGCTTTTGGCCCAGCGTCACCTGCAGGTCGAGCAGCAGTGGCGGCGCCAGCGCTGCGACGACCTGCTGGCATTGCTGCTGGGCGGCTCTGGCGATTCGCCGCGGCTGGTCGATGAGGCTCGCCAGCTGGGCCTCAAGCCGCAACTGCCGCGCATTCCCTGCCTGTTTGAGCTGGACGCCGGGCCTGCGGCCGAGGCGTTGGCCAGCTGGTTGATGAGCCGCTACCCGGACAGCTGGTGCGTAAGCCCCGCGCGCCAGTCGCTGCTCTGGTGCCGGCCCGCCACCGTGGTGCTGGATGAACCGAAACTGCTGGAGCGTTTGCAACGCCATGGCTGGCAGGTGCAGCGCCTGGCCGCAGGTTCGCCGGCGCAAAGCCTGGAGCAACTGCGCGGGGGTTATCGGCGGGTGCGCGACTTGCTGGCCTATGGCCGCGAAGTGCTGCCGGCCGAGCGCCTGCTGACCTTGAGCCGCTACCGCCTGCCAGCGATGCTGTGGCGCCATCGCAATGATGACGCCCTCGACGAGCTGCTCGAACCGCTGCAGCGCATTCGTGCCAAGGACAACAGCGGCCAGCTGCTGGCGACCCTGCGCGCCTGGTGTGCCCACGATGGCCAGAGCCAGGCCTGCGCCGATGCCCTGGGCATTCACCGCAACAGCCTGCGCTATCGTCTGGAGCGCATCGCCGAACTGAGCGAAGTCGACCCGTTGCGCCTGGAAGGGATGCTCAGCCTGTACCTGGGCTTGCAGTTGCTGCCAGCCGGCAACTGAGGCAGTTTTGGCCAAGTGCCAAACAAGCGCGGGCGGTTTTTGTGCATCCGACCGACGCACTCTTGCAGCCCAACTGTCAGCATGCAGGCATCTGGATCAGGAGAATCCCCATGAAAATCGTCATCGCCCCCGACTCGTTCAAGGACAGCCTCAGCGCCGAAGGCGTCGCCGACGCCATTGCTGCCGGTATTGCCCTGGTGTTGCCGCAGGCGCAACGGGTCAAGTGCCCGATGGCCGACGGCGGCGAAGGTACCATGGCGGCCATCGTCGCTGCCTGTGCCGGCGAGCTGCGCAGCCTGCGCGTGCGCGGACCGCTGGGTGAGCCGGTCGACGCCGGTTGGGGCTGGCTGGCCGACAGCCACACGGCGATCATCGAAATGGCCACCGCCAGTGGCCTGCAACTGCTCACCCTGGCGCAGCGCGATGCCTGTCGCAGCAGCACCTTTGGCACCGGCCAACTGATTGCTGCGGCGCTGGATGCCGGCGCCCGGCGGATTATCCTGGCCATCGGCGGCAGTGCCACCAATGATGCCGGCAGCGGCATGTTGCGGGCGCTGGGCCTGCAATTGTTCGACGCCGACAATCAGCCGCTCGCTGAAGGCGGCCTGGCCCTGGCCCAGCTTGCCCGCATCGATGCCAGCGCGTTGGACCGGCGTTTGCGCGAGGTGCAGCTGGAAGTTGCCGCGGATGTCGACAACCCGCTGTGCGGCAGCAATGGCGCTTCAGCGATCTTTGGCCCGCAAAAGGGCGCAAGCCCCGAGCAGGTCCGGGCCCTGGACCAGGCCTTGGGACACTTTGCCGACCACTGCGGGCAACTGCTGGGCACTGATGTGCGTGACTTCCCTGGCAGCGGCGCCGCTGGCGGCATGGGCTTTGCCGCCAAGGCCTTCATGCAGGCGGCCTTTCGCCCGGGGATCGAAGTGGTGGCCGAGCTTGCCGGGCTTGAAGCGGCGGTGCAGGGGGCAGACCTGGTGATTACCGGCGAGGGCCGTTTTGATGCGCAGACCCTGCGCGGCAAGACGCCGTTCGGCGTGGCCCGGGTAGCACAGCGCCATGGGGTGCCGGTGGTGGTGATTGCTGGCACCTTGGGCGAGGGTTACCAACAGCTGTATGCCCATGGCATCGACGCCGCGTTTGCCCTGACCAGCGGGCCGATGACCCTCGAGGCGGCCTGTGCCAATGCGCCAGCCTTGCTCCAGGCCCGCGCTGGCGACATCGCCCGCCTGTGGTGCCGCGCCCGGGCGTTGCCCGCCGGCTGACGGGCCGGCGTCATCGCCGCTAGCCCCCCGTCATGTTCATGAAACGCAAAATCTGCACCTCGCCATTGATATCGAAAGTATGGCTGTAGGGTTTGAGGGTCATGGCCTGGCGGATGGCCTTGTCCAGGCGTTCGCTGTCACCCGGGTGGGCACGCAGCACCTGCTTGAGGTCGGCGGCGTGCTCATTGCCCAGGCACAGCAGCAGACGGCCTTCGACGGTCAGCCGCACGCGGTTGCAGCTGGCGCAAAAGTTGTGGCTGTGCGGCGAGATGAAGCCGATGCGGATATCCGGCGCCTCAGCCAGACGCCAGTAACGCGAGGGGCCCTGGGTTGATTCGGCCGACTCGATCAGGCTGAAGTGCTCGGCGATACGCGCGCGCACTTCGTCACTTGAACAATAGGACTCGCTGCGCTGGTGCTCGCTGATCACCCCCAGGGGCATTTCTTCAATAAAGGAAATATCCAGCTGGCGATCGATGGCAAAGCGCACCAGATCGACCACTTCATCATCGTTGCGGCCCTTGAGCACCACGCAGTTGAGCTTGGTGCGGCGAAAGCCGGCGGCATGGGCGGCGTCGATGCCGGCAACCACCTGGGCCAGATCGCCGGTGCGGGTCAAAGCCTTGAAACGCTCGGCATCGAGGCTGTCGAGGCTGATGTTCAGGCGCGAAAGGCCGGCATCGAACAGCGGCTGGGCCAGGCGGGTGAGTTGCGAGCCGTTGCTGGTCATGCACAGTTCGCGCAGGCCGGGCAGGGCGGCGATGCGTGCGCACAGCTCGACGATGCCAGCGTGCACCAGCGGCTCGCCACCGGTCAGGCGGATCTTGCGGGTGCCCATGGCGACGAAACGCTCGGCCAGCTGGTACAGCTCCTCGAGGGTGAGGATGCGCTGGCGCGGCAGGAACTGCATGTCTTCGGCCATGCAATAGACGCAGCGAAAGTCGCAGCGATCGGTGACCGACATGCGCAGGTAATCGATTTTACGATTGTAGCCGTCGACCAGTTGTTTGCCGTTTGCACTCATGCAGGACAGGGCCTCTTATCGCGCGTCTGGGATGCGTTTGCGCACTAGTTCTTTGATGATGGTCGAGGCTATTTAAATCGTCCATGTCGGTCAAATCACTATTAATGACCAACTGATAAGGCTCATCTATCGGTAGCTTGCAGCCCCCGTATTACGAGGGTTTCAGCGTCGTGATAGAGGGTCTTGATCGGTTCGTCATTTGTTTTGATTAGACGCCTGAGTCCACGCTCAATAGCCTGAAAGGGTAGAAAACGAAGTTCGCCATTAATCAACCTGTCAATAACAAGTTGTTAATCGGTGAAACGTTAAAGATGCCCTGCGAGCCAAGCGAGGAAGCCGCGATGAGCCAAGATGAACATATAAAAAACTATGACGCCCCCGCCGCCGGTTGGGGCGCGCTGAAAAGCGTGACCAAGAGCTGGCTGGGCAGTGAAAACGCCTTCAAGAACCTGCGCGTTATGCTCAAGACCAACCAGAGCGGCGGTTTCGACTGTCCCGGTTGCGCCTGGGGCGAGTCGCCGGAAAGCGGCATGGTCAAGTTCTGCGAGAACGGCGCCAAGGCGGTCAACTGGGAGTCCACCGGGCGCCTGGTCGATGCGGATTTCTTCGCCCGCTACAGCGTCACCGAGCTGGCCCGCCAGAGCGACTACTGGCTTGAATATCAGGGCCGCCTGACCCATCCGATGCGCTATGACGCCGCCACCGACCACTACGTCGAAACCAGCTGGGAGGACGCCTTTGCGCTGATCGCCCAGCACCTCAACAGCCTCGAATCTCCTGACCAGGCCGAGTTCTACACCTCCGGCCGGGCCAGCAACGAGGCGGCGTTCCTTTACCAGCTGTTCGTGCGCGCCTACGGCACCAACAACTTCCCTGATTGCTCGAACATGTGCCATGAGGCCAGCGGTGTCGGCATGTCGGAAACCCTCGGGGTCGGCAAGGGCACGGTGGTGTTCGACGACCTGGAGCACGCCGACGCAATCTTCGTTATCGGCCAGAACCCCGGCACCAACCACCCGCGCATGCTCGAACCGCTGCGCGAGGCAGTCAAGCGCGGGGCTCAGGTGATCTGCCTGAACCCGCTCAAGGAGCGTGGCCTGGAGCGTTTCCAGCATCCGCAGCACCCGTTCGAGATGCTCAGCAACGGCTCCGAGCCGACCAACACCGCGTACTTTCGTCCGGCCCTGGGCGGCGACATGGCGGTGATGCGCGGCATTGCCAAGTTTTTGCTGCAATGGGAACGCGAGGCCCAGGCCAAGGGCGAGCCGGCAGTGTTCGACCACGTCTTTATCGCCGAGCACACCTCGGGGCTCGACGCTTACCTGGCCGAAGTCGATGCCACCCGTTGGGCAGATATTGTCGAGCAGTCGGGCCTGAGCCTGGCCGAGCTTGAGCTGGCTGCCCGCATGTACCGGCGCGCCGAGCGGGTGATCATGTGCTGGGCCATGGGCGTGACCCAGCACCGTCACTCAGTGCCGACCGTGCAGGAAATCATCAACCTGCAGCTGCTGCGCGGCAACGTCGGCAAGCCGGGCGCCGGGCTGTCGCCGGTACGCGGCCACAGTAACGTGCAAGGCGACCGCACCATGGGCATCGACGAGCAGCCACCGGCGCGCCTGCTCGATGCCCTGGAAGCGCGCTTCGCCTTCAAGGCCCCGCGCCTGCACGGGCACAACGCGGTGCTGGCGATCCAGGCCATGGAAGAGCAGCGCGCCAAGGTGTTCATCGCCCTGGGCGGCAACTTCGCCCAGGCCACCCCCGATACCCCGCGCACCCACGACGCCTTGCGCAACTGCGCGCTGACCGCGCACATCGCCACCAAGCTCAACCGCTCGCACCTGGTCACCGGCCGTGACGCCCTGATCCTGCCGTGCCTGGGCCGTACCGAAATCGACCTGCAGGCCGAAGGGCCGCAAGGCATCACCGTCGAAGACACCTTCAGCATGGTGCATATCTCCCACGGCCAGCTCAAACCCTGCTCGCCGCTGCTGCGCTCGGAGCCTGCGATCGTCGCCGGCATCGCCAAGGCCACCCTCGGTGACCGGCCGATCGACTGGCAGTGGACGGTTGCCGACTACAGCCGCATTCGCGACCTGATTGCCGACGTTATCCCGGGTTTCGAGGACTTCAATGCGCGCCTGCAGCACCCAGGTGGCTTCCACCTGGGCAACACCGCGGCGCAGCGCGATTGGCACACCGAAAGCGGCAAGGCGCAGTTCACTGCCAGCGTGCTGCCGGCGCAGCTGGTCAACGAAGAAGTTCTGGCCCGTGGCGACACCCCGGACCTGATCCTGCAGACCCTGCGCTCCCACGACCAGTACAACACCACCCTGTACGGCCTCGACGATCGCTACCGCGGCGTATTCGGCCTGCGTGAGGTGGTCTTCGCCAACGAGCAGGACATCCGCCGCCTGGGCTTCAAGCCCAACGACAAGGTCGATATGGTCTCGCTGTGGGAAGACGGCCGCGAGCGACGGGTCAGTGGCTTTACCCTGGTCGCCTACGACATTCCGCCAGGCCAGGCCGCGGCCTACTACCCGGAGACCAACCCGCTGGTGCCGCTGGAAAGCTACGGTGAGCGCACCTTCACACCGACCTCGAAATTCATCGCCATCAAGCTCGAGAAAGCCAGCGCCGACAACCTGATTCCATCAGCGCACCTCTGACGCTGTACTCGAGTCGCTGAGGCAATCGCGCCCACCATCGCACTTTTTCCGATTTGTCGGCTCTATTCATGGCCAGGCGACGCTGACTCCCAGCGTCGCCGCTGATTACCGACCGGTGCCGATGGTTGATCCGTTTCTCGTTTTCCTGCGACACCTGCGCCTGCCGGTGATGGCGGGCGCCTTGCTTGCCAGCCTCAGCGCCTGCAGCCAGCAACAAGGCCGCGACATCGTCAGCCAGTTCAGCCAAGGCCGCCCTCAAGAGCTGTTGCAGACCAGCGTCGACCGCATGGCCACGCTGTCGATGCGCGACAACCTGCGCAGCCTTTACCTGCTGATGAACAAGCTGTACCAGCGCAACCCCAACCAGTGGCGCCAGTCCGGCTATGTCGATGCCAGCACCGCCGAGCGGCAGATCCGCCAGGCCATCGAGCAACGCCAGCCGTTGGCGCAACTGGGCGAGCGCCGCGACCTGGCTGCGCTCAGCTATGCGCTTAGCCCGGAGTTTCGCGGCGATCGGGTCGGCGCCTTCATCTATGCCATTGGCAGCATGCTGGTCACCGCCCATGGCGGGCGCACCGAATTTTTCATGACCGACACCATCGACCCGCAGTTCGTCAGCAATGCCGCGCGCAACATCGAAAAGGCCACCTGGCTGCTCAGCCAGCGCCAGGACGCCAATGGCGTGCTGCTGCTGTTTTCCAATGAAATATCGGAGGAGGGCAGCAACCTGAGCTTTGCCGTGGAATTCGGCAAGATCGTCGCGCGCCTGGACCTGCTGGCGCAGATGCTCGACGAGCGCTATCGGCGTATTGGCCTTAACTACGCGCAAAGCCTGCTGCTGATGAACTTCCTGCCGGTGCAATAGGCCGGGGAACTCAAGGTACTTACGGCAATCCTAGTTGATGTAGGTACTCTTTATCCGGAGGCATCACCATGCGCCGTTTACTGCTCGTTTCCTCGCTTGTGCTCTGTCTGCCCTTCGGCTCGGCCCTGGCCAAAGTCGACGCCGGTGATGTTGCCACCTCGGCCGGGGTATCCGCTTCGCTGTACTCGACCTTCAAGGACGACAAACGCATCATCCCCGCCCGTGACGACGCCTCGTCGTTCATTGCCAGTGACGGTGCGATCCGCGGCGTGTACCTGGAGTCGATGCTGCAGAGCATCCGCGCGCAGAACCCCGACCTCAAAGCCAGCGACGAAGAGCTGGCGCGGGCGATCTTGCTGCAAGAGCAGTTCGGCGCCGGGCAATAATCACCAGTGCTGGCGATGAGGCCGGTGAAGTCAATGCAGCAGGCGGCGCCTGGATTACGACCGCTGCGCGCTCGATCGCAGGCAAGGCCAGCTCCCACCGGTTCGGTGTAAACAGGCCCACTGTGGGAGCGGGCTTGACCCGCGATGAGGCCGGTGCAGTCAGCACATCAGATGTTGAGCGCTGGCAAGGCCCCCACAGGTTCGGAGTACACAGGTCCACTGTGGGAGCGGGCTTGACCCGCGATGAGGCCGCTACAGGTCCACCTCAAAGCGCCTCGATCGCCTGCCGGTAACGCTGCCCCGCCAGGCTCATGCTGTTGTTATGGGTAGCCCCCGGCACCAGCAGCAGGTTTTTCGGCGGCTGCGCCGCAGCGAACAGTTGCTCGCTGAAACGCGGCGGCACAAATCGGTCGTCCAGGCCGTGAACCACCAGCAGCGGCATGCCGATGGCGGCAATCTTGTCGATTGAATCGAACTTCTGCGACAGCAGCCAGCGCACTGGCAGCGAGGTCTTGGCCACTGCCGTGGCGGCATCGCCCAGGGAGGTGAAGGTCGATTCGATGATCAAGCCGCGCGCCGGCACCGGACGCTGGTCCTTGTGCGCTTGCTGGCCCAACTGCGCGGCCAGCTCGACCGCCACCGCACCGCCCAGCGAGTGCCCGTAGATCAGCCGTTTGCGCGGGTCGGGCTGCAACGCCTGCAAGCGTTCCCAGGCCACCTGCGCGTCCTCGTAGACGCTCGCCTCGGAGGGCAGGCCGCCACGGCTCTGGCCAAAACCGCGGTAGTCGATCGCCAGCACCGAATAGCCAAGGTTATGCAGTTGCTGGATGCGAAACAGCTGGCCGGTGAGGTTCCAGCGCACCCCGTGCAGGTAGAGGATGGCCGGTGCATCCGGCCTTTTTGCTGGCCACCACCAGGCGTGGATGTTCTGCCCGGCCTTGAAGGTCTCGGGCCGTAACTCAAGCTCCTGGACGCCTGCGGGCATGCCCCGGTACCAGCTGGCATTGCCCGGCTCGATGCGAAACAGCAACTCGCGCTCCTTGTGCTCGAGCACCGCGCAACCCACCGGCAGGCCGACCACTACGCTGGTCAGGGCCAGCCCGTAGAGCCAGCGGCGAGGGTGTTTGAGCGAGAAAAAGGCCATGGTAAATCGTTCGTCTGAATACAAAGACGCGTTTTAACAGAAGCGCCGCCCAAGCTGTAGGGGAACTTGCCAGGCGACGAACTGCACCTCGCGAAATGCAACGCATTACTAGACTCTCTGCAGCCCGTTCATGGCGCGCCCGCAGGGCTTGGACGCAGCGCCGGACCGAGTTGATCGATCGATCACATTGCACACCCGTACCAGAGGCGCACCGGGTTCCAGCAAGGCAGTCGGCATCTCGTGCACGTGGCGTGGCAAACGCCGGTAACGTGAGACGGAGCAAGGCCTTATGAAGCGCAACAACAAGTGGCTATCGACGCTGGCGCTTGCCGCGTCGGCGACCTTCGGCGCGGCGGCTGCCGCTGCCGCAGACAAACCGAACATCCTGGTAATCTTCGGCGACGATATCGGCCAGACCAACATCAGCGCCTACGCCATGGGTGTGGTCGGCTATGAGACGCCGAACATCGACCGCATCGCCAAGGAGGGCATGATCTTCACCGACTACTATGCCGAAAACAGCTGCACCGCCGGCCGCTCATCATTCATTACCGGCCAGTCGCCGCTGCGCACCGGTTTGTCCAAAGTCGGCATGCCGGGGGTGGCGGTGGGCCTGCAGGCCCGCGATGTAACCATAGCTCAGGCGCTCAAGGCCCAGGGCTACGCCACCGGCCAGTTCGGCAAGAACCACCTGGGCGACCGCGACGAATACCTGCCGACCAACCACGGTTTCGACGAGTTCTTCGGCAACCTTTATCATCTCAACGCCGAAGAAGAGCCCGAGCGCCCGTACTGGCCCAAGGATGACCAGGAGTTCCTCAAGGCTGCTTCGCCTCGCGGGGTGATCAAGGCCAGCGCCGACGGCAAGATCGAGGACACTGGGGCGCTGACCAGCAAGCGTATGGAAACCATCGACGATGAAACCACCCAGGCGGCCATCAGCTTCATCGAGAAACAGGCCAAGGCCGACAAGCCATTTTTCGTCTGGATGAACACCACCCGCATGCACGCCTTCACCCACGTGCGTGACGCCATGAAGGGCCAGAGCGGCATGCCCGGCAATGACTACGCAGACGGCATGCTCGAGCACGACGGCGATGTCGGCAAGCTGCTCAAATCGCTGGATGACCTGAAGATCACCGATAACACCATCGTCATCTACACCACCGACAACGGCCCCAACCAGTGGTCCTGGCCGGATGCGGCGACCACGCCGTTCCGTAACGAGAAAAACTCCAACTGGGAAGGCGCCTACCGGGTGCCGGCGATGATCCGCTGGCCGGGCAAGGTCGAGGCCGGCAAGGTCTCGCGGCAGATGTTCTCGGGCCTGGACTGGTTCCCGACCTTGCTCGCGGCAGCCGGCGACAGCGGTATCAAGGACCGCCTGCTCAAGGGCGCCGATGTCGGTGGCAAGAACTTCAAGGTGCACCTGGATGGCTTCAACCAGCTCGACTACCTGACCGGCAAGGCGGCGAAAAGCGCGCGCGACGAGTTCTACTACTTCAACGACGACGGTGAACTGGTGTCGATGCGCTTCGGCGACTGGAAGCTGGTGTTTTGCGAGCAGCGCGCCCCGGGCGGGCTGACGGTGTGGAGCGAGCCCTTCACCTGCCTGCGGGTGCCGAAGCTGTTCAACCTGCGCATGGACCCCTATGAGCGCGCCGACGTGGTCTCTGACCAGTATTACGACTGGCTGACCAAGAACGACTACCTGGTGTTCCAGGGCACGCGCAAGGCTGCGGCATTCCTCAAGACCTTCGTCGAGTACCCGCCCAGCCAGCGCCCGGCGAGTTTCAGCATCGATCAGATTCGCGAAGAGGTCGACAAGGAAATCGAAGCGAAGATGAAGTAACGCCGCACCTTGTGAGCGGGGCGTACTGTCGCACTCAGTCGGCCAGGGTCAATTCGCCAAACCAGCGCTGCCGGGCGAGTTCGAGCCTGGCTTGAGTGACGCTGGCAAGCCGCGCCTGATCACTGACGGCCATGCCTTCGAGGTAGACGAAGTGCACATTCTGCAGGCCCAACGTGCCGAGCACGTGGCGCAGGTAAGCGCTGAGAAAGTCCGGCTGGCGGGCCCGTGCCCCGCGGTGGTAGCCGCCTGAACTGACGATCAGGTACACCGGCCGGTCTTTGAGCAGGCCGACCTTGCCTTCAGGGCCGGCAATGAAGGTGCGGTGGATGCGCAGCACATGGTCGATCCAGAGCTTGAGCGCTGCCGGCACGGTGAAGTTGTGCATGGGCGTGGCAATCAGCAGCAGGTCACAGCCTTCGAGCTCGCTGATCAGTGCCTCGGAGCTTGCAAATACCGGGTCGTGCGGCGGTACAAAGCCGGTCAGCGCTGTCGCGTAGCCGGCACTCAACGGCGCCAGTGGCGTGGCCGCCAGGTCCCGCAGGGTCACCTTGAGGTGTGGGTACTGGTGGCGGATGCAAGCGACCATTTCGTCGGCCAGGCGCAAGCCGATCGAGGCGCTGCCGCGCATGCTGGCATTGACCAGGAGCAGGTTATCCATGGCGCTGTGCCTCGGCGGCGGGCAGTGCCTGAACAAAATGCATGCCTTTGGCCAAAAGTCCTTCGCGGTAATAGAAGCGCTGGGCCAATGGCATATGCAGCCCGGTATCGAGCACCAGGTAGGCATGGCCGTTGCGCAGGCCATCGGCGCGTGCGGCATCGAGCAATGCGGCGCCGACCCGCAGGCCGCGCATGGCCGGGGACACCACCAGGTCGTCGACGTAGGTAAAGCGTCCATAGAGCAGGTTTTCGCTGCTCCTTACCCCTGCCAGCCCCAGCAGTTGCTTGCCGTAGAAAGCCCCGAGCAAGCGGTAGCCCTGCAGCGCCTGGCGCCTGACTTGCTGCGCGAACGCGTCGGCATCCACCAGGTGCGGCCGAAGTTCGCGCATTAGCTCGAAGGCGTCGCGTTGCTCGGTGCCTTCTTGCAGGTAGCGGATGGTTGCCTGTTCGCCCACGGGTTTCTCCCAGATCAATTTGAGCCGTTACTTTACGGCGGCAACGGACTACCTTATAGGTCCAAAAAATGCACAAATGACTAGGACATGCCAGCCTCCAGCCCACCGACGATGACGCCCCTCTATCGACAGATCTACTTGCGTTTTCGCGACGCCATCAGTACCGGGCGCTTGCAGCCGGGTGAGCGCCTGCCTTCGGTGCGGGCCCTGGCGGCGGAACTCAACCTGGCGCGCGGCACGGTCGAGGCGGCTTACCAGATGCTCGGCGGTGAAGGCTATGTGCAATCCAGGGGCCCGGCAGGCACGGTGGTCGCCCCGTCGCTCAGTACCAGGGCAGTAGATGTCGATGTGCCGGGGCCAGCGCTGGCCCCGGAGCCGCAAACGTATTTGCCAATGCCCTTGCAGATCGGCTTGCCGGCGCTGGACGCCTTTCCGCGCAAGCTGTGGACGCGCCTGGTGGGGCGTACCTTGCGCCAAAGCGGGGTGGAGGGCCTGGCGTACCCGGACCCTCAAGGGCAGCTTGCCCTGCGCCATGCATTGGCGGGTTACCTGGCGGTGTCGCGGGGCATCAGCTGTACTGCGCAACAGGTTTTCATCTGCGCAGGCTACCGTGCCTGTCTCGACCTGATCTGCTCCAGCCTGCTGGAGGACGGTGACCGCTGCTGGTTCGAAGACCCGGGTTACTTCCAGGCCAGGCGTTTTCTTGAGCACGCCCGGGTGCAGTTGGTGCCGGTGCCGGTGGATGGCGACGGCCTTGATGTCGACGCCGCTATCGCTCGGGCTGCTGATGCGCGCTTTGCCCTGGTCACGCCCCATCACCAGAGCCCTCTTGGCGTCACGCTGTCGCTGCCGCGGCGCCAGCGCCTGCTGGACTGGGCCAGTAGCCAGGGCAGCTGGATCATCGAGGACGACTACGACAGCGAGTACCGTTACCGCGGCCGGCCGGTGCCGGCACTCAAGAGCCTCGACAGCGAGGGGCGGGTGCTGTACTGCGCGACCTTCAGCAAAGTACTGGCGCCGGGCATACGCCTGGCCTATCTGGTGGTTCCTCAGGCCCAGGTAGAGCGCTTCGCCAGCGTGGCCCGGGATATGCACAACCACTGCCCGCAGTTGTTGCAAGCGACGGTGAGCGCATTTATCGAAGAAGGCCATTTTGCCCGGCACTTGCGCAAGATGCGCAGCCTCTATGCCCAGCGGCGCCAGCAACTGGTCGAGGCCTTGCAGGCCGAACTCGGTGAGTATCTGCAACTGGACAATCAGGCAGGCGGCATGCACCTGGTGGCAGATGTGCGCGGCGGCTTCGACGATTGTGCGATTGCCCGCCGCGCGCGGGTGCTTGGCCTGGCGATCGAGCCGCTTTCAGGCTGGTACCGACAACCCGGGCAACGGCGCGGGTTGTTGATCGGCTTTACCAATGTCACCAGCCGCGAACAAGCCGTTGCGCTGGCCAGGCAGTTACGCCTGGCGATGGGCCTTTAGCCGTGGCGGCTGTCAGTTGCGGTCCACCCACACAGTCTGCGCATTGCAGAACTCGCGTACGCCGAAGTGCGACAACTCACGGCCAAAGCCGCTCTTCTTCACGCCGCCGAAGGTCACCCGCGGGTCGCTGGCGCAGTAGCCGTTGATGAACACGCCGCCGGTGTCCAGCTCATCGGCCAGTTGCTCGGCCAACGCAGCATTGGCAGTGTAGATAGTCGAGGCCAGGCCGAATTCGCTGTCGTTGGCCAGTTGCAGGGCATGGCGGGCATCGCGGGCGGTGATGATCGAGGCCACCGGGCCGAACAACTCCTGCTTGAACGAAGTCATCTGGTCGGTGACGTCGGCCAGCACGGTGGGCTGGTAGTAGTTGCCGTTGCCTTGCACCTTGCCACCGCCAAGCAGCAGGGTCGCGCCCTCGGCCAGGGTTGCCTGGACTTGCTGGTCGAGCTCATCGCGCAGGTCGAAGCGGGCCATCGGGCCGATGTAGGTCTCGCTGGCATGCGGATCGCCCATGACCAGCGCCTGGGTGGCCTCGACGAATTTGCGGGTGAAGGCCTCGACCACGCCTTGCTCGACGATCAGGCGCTTGGCTGCGGCGCAGACCTGGCCGGTGTTCTGGTAACGGCCGATGACGGCGGCTTTGACCGCTTCATCAAGGTCGGCATCGTTGAGGACAATGAACGGGTCCGAGCCGCCCAGCTCCAGCACGCACTTTTTCAGCGCGGCGCCGGCCTGGGCGCCGATGGCGGTACCGGCGCGTACGCTGCCAGTCAGGGTCACGGCGGCAATGCGCGGGTCGGCGATGGCCTTGGACACGCCCTCTGGGGTGACGTTGATCACCTCGAACACGCCCTCGGGGAAACCTGCGCGCTGGAACGCTTCGAGCAGCAGGTAGGCGCTGCCCATCACGTTCGGCGCGTGCTTGAGTACATAGGTATTGCCGGCCAGCAACGCCGGCACCGCGCCGCGCAGCACCTGCCAGATCGGGAAGTTCCACGGCATCACTGCCAGCAGCGGGCCGAGTGGACGGTATTCGATGCGCGCCTTGCCGACGGGCACCGGGGCCGCTTCAGCCTCGAGCATGGCCGGGCCGTTGGCCGCGTACCATTCGCAGAGCTGCGCGCATTTCTCGATTTCACCCCTGGCCTGGGCCACCGGCTTGCCCATTTCGTCGGTGATCATCCGCGCCATGGCCTCGGCGTTGTTGCGCAGGGCGCCGGCCAGGGCCAGCAGCAATGCGGTGCGTTCCGCTACCGGCGTGCGGCGCCAGGCAGCATAGCCCTGGGCGGCGCGGCTCAGGGCAGCATCGAGGACAGCGTCGCTTTCGTAGGCATAGTGGCCGATCTGCTCGCCATTGGCGGGGTTGATCGACAAGGCGTGGGTGTGGAAGTTGATCGCGGTCATCACGGCGGTCCTGAGGGGAGGGGAACGGTTTCAGACTACTGCGTTGTGTCTTTGCCTTAAACTGAATAATACTGAGCAAAACATTCACGCATAGAGAATGACTATGGATCTGGTGCAACTGGAGATGTTCAAGGCGGTGGCCGAGCAGGGCAGCATCAGTGCCGCGGCCCAGCACATCCATCGGGTGCCGTCGAACCTGACCACGCGGATCAAGCAGCTGGAGCAGGAGCTGGGTGCCGAGCTGTTCATCCGCGAAAAAAGCCGTTTGCGCCTGTCGCCGGCGGGCTGGAACTTTCTCGACTATGCCCGGCGTATTCTCGACCTGGTGGCCGAGGCGCGGCTGACCGTGGCGGGTGACGAGCCGCAAGGCGCCTTCGCCCTCGGCTCGCTGGAAAGCACCGCCGCGGTGCGCATTCCGACGCTGCTGGCGGCTTACAACCAGGCCTATGCCAAGGTCGAACTGGACCTCACCACCGGGCCGTCCGGGGCGATGATCGACGGCGTGCTGGCCGGGCGCCTGAGCGCCGCCTTCGTCGACGGCCCGGTGTTGCACCCGGCGCTCGAGGGGGTGCCGGTGTTCGTCGAAGAGATGGTGCTGATCGCACCGCTCAACCACACGCCGATCACCCGCGCTGGCGAGGTCAACGGCATGACCATCTACGCCTTTCGCGCCAACTGCTCATACCGTCATCACTTCGAGAACTGGTTTGCCCAGGACCAGGCGGTGCCGGGCAAGATCATTGAGATGGAGTCGTACCACGGCATGCTTGCCTGCGTCAGCGCCGGCGCCGGCCTGGCGCTGATGCCGCGCAGCATGCTCGAAAGCATGCCCGGCTGCAGCACGGTCAGTTTCTGGCCGCTGTCCCAGCGCTTTCGCTACCTGCGCACCTGGCTGGTGTGGCGGCGCGGCACGGTATCGCGCAGCTTGAGGACCTTCGTGCAACTGCTGGAAGAGCGCGGCGAGGTACTCAAGGTCGAGGAACCGGTGTGACCTGATGTGCTGGCCTCATCGCTGGCAAGCCAGCGTCTACTGGCCAGCTACACTGTTGCTACTGTCCGATCCCGGAGTCCATCATGAACAGGTTGTCCTCCATTGGCCTGTGCTTGGCGTTATCGACTGTATGTGCGCAGGGCTGGGCCGAAACCGTGGTGCCGCTCAAGGGCCAGAGCGCCCAGCAGGTGCAGGTCGATATCAACGATTGCCATAACGTCGCCGCGAGTTCCGCCAGCAGCGATGCCCATGTCGGTGGGCGGGTGCGCGGAGCTGCCGTGGGTGCGGCCGCCGGCGCCGCGGGCGCCGAGGTACGGGGACGCCAGCATGATGAGGTCTACGACCGTGTCGATGATGACGTCAAACAGCAATACCGGCAGAACCGTGCCGGTGAAACCGCCGCTGCCGGCGCGGTTGTCGGTGGTGCCCGCCAGCGCCAGGAGCGTCGGCAGGACCGACGCAGCAATGAGGCGACCAGCGCTTCGGCCTATACCAGTTGCCTGCAGAACAAGGGTTACCAGGTCACGCCATAGCCGCTGCCGATCTGCTAGGCTGCAGGCTTTGACCCGTGTGCAGGCAGCCATGAACAACGATATTCCCGAACCCCAGGCGGTGGGCAGTCCGATCACCAGCAGCGCGATTTTCATGGTCGCCACCCTGGCCCCAGGCAGTGAGGCACTGCAAACCGTGCGTGAGTGGTGCGCCGATATCGCCGGCCTGACCCGCTCGGTCGGCAAGCGCGTGCCGGCCGGCAACCTGTCGTGCGTCTGCGGCTTTGCCTCCAATGCCTGGGATCAGCTGTTCGGCGGGCCACGGCCACAGGCCTTGCACCCGTTCCGCGAGTTTGGCGTCGAAGGGCGCCGCGCGCCGGCAACCCCCGGCGATATCCTCTTGCACATCCGCGCCGAGCAGATGGACCTGTGCTTCGAACTGGCCACCCAACTGATCACGGCCCTGGGCGATGCAGTCAAGGTGGTGGACGAAGTGCAGGGTTTTCGGTACTTCGACATGCGCAGCATCATCGGCTTCGTCGATGGTACCGAGAACCCGGTCGGCCGCCAGGTGCCCAAATTCACCCTGGTCGGCGACGAAGACCCGGGCTTCAGCGGCGGCAGCTACGTGCTGGTGCAAAAGTACCTGCACAACATGAGCGCCTGGAACGCGCTGCCGGTCGAGGCGCAGGAGCGGGTGATCGGCCGCACCAAGCTGTCGGACATCGAGCTGGGTGACGAAGCCAAACCCAGCAACTCCCACAGCGCACTGACCACCATCACCGACGCGAACGGCGAAGAGCTGAAGATCCTGCGCGACAACATGCCGTTCGGCCGCCCCGGCGCCGGTGAGTTCGGCACTTACTTCATTGGTTATGCGCGCTCGCCGGCGCCGATCGAGCAGATGCTCGAGAACATGTTCGTCGGTCGCCCGGCAGGCAATTACGACCGCTTGCTGGACTTCAGCAACGCGGTCACCGGCGGCCTGTTCTTCGTGCCGTCGGCCGAGCTGCTCGAAGACCTGGCCGAGCGCACCCCGGGCTAGTGCTCATGCCGGTTTCAATTCACTGTCGAGCAGTGATCGAACTTCGGCAAAACACTTCTCGGCGATGGCCGAACGCGGCTCGGTACGCCGCAGCAGCAAGCCGATCGGTGCATGCACGCTGGCAGCACTGATCGGCACGATACGCAGGTGCTCGCTGAGGCCTTCGAGGCCGTAATCGAGCGGCATGATCGCGCAACACATCCCGGCGCAAACGGCCTGGATCAACTGGTAGCTGGAGTCGCTTTCGAGCACCGCATGGGGCTGCAGGCCGCGGCTGCGAAAGCTCAGATCGACCGACTGGCGATAGTGCATGCCCTTGCTCAACAGCCCCAGCGGCACGGCGCTGACCGCTTCCCAGGGCAGATCAGCCTGCTCGAACTGAAAATGGCGCACGTCATACAGCAGGCCCATGCGCGTGGTGCCCAGTTCGATCACTTCGAAATAGGCGCTGTTGATCTGGTCCAGGTAGCAGATACCCAGGTCCAGCTGGTTACGGCTCAGGCCATCGGTGATCTGTTCGGAGCTCAAGGACGACAGCTGGAACTGCAGCTCCGGATAGCGCTGGGCCAGGGGCTGGAGAAACTGCATGGGGTTGAAGCTCGACAGCGGCACCATGCCCAGGCGCAGGCTGCCGACGATCTGCCCGCGGCAACTGGCGGCTTCAGCCTGCAGGCCGTCATAGGCGGCCAGCAGGGTGCGAGCCCAGGCCAGGATGCGCTCGCCGGCCTCGGTAAAGCCTTCGAAACGCTGGCCACGGGTTACCAGCACCAGGTTCAGTTCGTCCTCAAGGTTACGCAGGCGCATCGACAGGGTCGGCTGGGTGATATGGCACAGCGCGGCGGCCTGGCCGAAGTGGCGGGTCTGGTCCAGGGCGAGCAGAAACTTCAGTTGTTTGATATCCATGGCGCAGCCTGGCAAGTCAGTAGGGCGGGTGGCAAAACGGTAAAGCAATGCCCCCGGGCCGTCCAATGGGCATTAGTGACCGGCTGATAGAGGCGCTTGATCAATAGACGATAGACCACCTCGATAAGCCGGTCGGATCTATCGATTGGACGCTAATGGTGTTTGCCTCTAGCGTTGGCCGCAACTTCCTGACTGCTGCCAAGGGGCTGTGCATGAGTATCAAACTGGACGCGGTGTTCGTGCCGCTGAACATCGCCGTGCTGACTGTCAGCGACACCCGCAGCTTCGACACCGACACCTCCGGCGAGCTGCTGGCCAGCCGCGCGGTGGAGATGGGCCACCGCCTGGTCGAGCGGGTGCTGCTCAAGGATGACCTGTACAAGATTCGCGCCCAGGTCGCCGGCTGGATTGCCGAGGACGACGTGCAGGTGGTGCTGATCACCGGCGGCACCGGCTTTACCGGGCGCGACAGCACCCCCGAAGCGGTGGCCTGCCTGTTCGACAAGCACATCGATGGCTTTGGCGAGTTGTTCCGCGCCTTGTCGATCCTCGATATCGGCACTTCCACCGTGCAGACCCGTGCCCTGGCCGGCCTTGCCAATGGCACCCTGGTTTGCTGCCTGCCGGGCTCTACCGGCGCCTGCCGCACTGCCTGGGAAGGTATCCTCGCCGAGCAACTGGATGCTCGCCATCGCCCGTGCAACTTCGTTGCCCACCTCAAGCCTGGCACACTGTGCAAGACGCGTAACTGATACGCCAGGCAGTCCACATAAAAGCAGGGAGCGGGTAGATGAGCGCGATTGTACTTCGCCAGGCCAGGGCCGCCGATGCGCAGGCCATTTTCAACGTGCACAAGGACTCGGTCGAGTCTCAGTGTGGCGAGCATTACAGCGTCGAGCAGATTCACATGTGGCTCGATGGCCGCTCACCGGCGACTTATCTGCCGGCCATCGAGCAGGGCAACCTGTGGGTCGCGCAAGCCGGGAGCATTCTCGGCTTCGTCGAGATCGACGGCTTTGAACTCAGCAAGCTGTTTGTCTGCGGTGCGGGTGCCGGGCAGGGCATCGGTGGGCGGCTGCTGAACCTGGCGATCGAGCGCATCCGCGCGACGAAGGCCAGCAGCGTTTACCTGGAAGCCACGCGCAACGCTCAGGGCTTTTATCAAGCCAACGGCTTTGTGCCGATCGGCAACGGCACCTTCAGTCGCGGCAACAGCCGCGTGGTGATCGAGATCGTCAAGATGCAGCGCCCGCTTCAGGACTGATCCGTCAATTGCCCCGGGGCGCTGCCGTCGAGCAGCGCCAGCTCGCCAAACGACACCGACGCATCGATATAGCGCAGCGCCGACTTGGCGTCTTTCCAGCCGACATGGCTCATCAACGCCTTGAGCTCCCAGCCATTGCTGGTGGCCCAGGTGGCAAAGCCGCGGCGCAGCGAGTGCCCGGTATATAACGCTGCCGGTACGCCTGCGCGTTCGAGGATGCGCCGCAACAAGCCGATCAGGCTGTTGCTGTTGAGCGGCTGTTCGCCGAGGTTGCCCCAGCGGTCGAGTTTGCGAAACACCGGGCCGCGGGCAATGCCTGCCACTTCAAGCCATTGCAGGTAAGCCTGGACCGGGCACAACACTTTGAGTGCCGGCGCCCGATGGCGCACGCCCAGCGCCTGGCGGTCGCCCTTGCTGCGCGGCAGGTAGATCGACAGGCCGATACCCGCCTGGGCCTGGATATGCTCGACCTGCAGGCGCGCCAGTTCATCGCCGCGAAATCCGCGCCAGAACCCGATCAACAGCAAGGCCTTGTCGCGGCTGGCGCGCAACAGTGCCGGCAAATCGTGCCCGGCGCGGGCCTGAGCGGCTTCTTGCTCAAGTACGCCAACGGCAGTTTGCAGGTGCTGGATCAACAGCGGTGCCGCCTGTTTTGGTTCGGCCGGGTGCAGGGTGCGGATGCCCTTGAGCAACTGGCGCACCATCGGTGCCTTGGTCGGGTCGGGAAAGCCCTGGCTGACATGCCATTGCCCTAGCGCTGCCAGGCGCTGCTTGAGGGTGCTGATCGAGTGGCTGTGCGCATGCTCGGCCAGGTAGCGGGCGATGCTGTCGGCGGTGGCCGGCAGAAAGCCTCCCCAGCTCACTTCGAAGTGCTCGACCGCAGCCTGGTAACTGCGCCGGGTGTTATCGCGCACTGCGGCCTGCAGGTAGCGCTCGATCGTGTTCATTGCCTCGTTCCCGCCAGGCGTACCGCTCTGGGCACATTTACCTGCCATTCTAGCGCCTCACATGCGATAAGCCGTGATTATTTTATCTCAGCACTTGATTGATTGAGCGTGAGGAAGATCAATAGGATAGTATGTAAATACATGGTACGTATCACAGTACGAAATAGTAGGAGCTGACATGGCCCGTGGCGGTATCAACAAGGCGTTAGTGCACAAGGCGCGGCAGGCGCTGCTGGCCCGGGGCGAGCATCCGAGTATCGATGCCGTACGTATCGAGCTGGGGAATACCGGCTCGAAAACCACCATTCATCGTTACCTCAAAGAGCTGGAAAGCCTGCAACCGGCGGCACCCGCCAGCACGGCAAACCTCAGCGATGCGCTGGCGGCAGTGGTCGAGCAACTGGCCGCGCAGCTGCAGGAGGAGGCTGAGGCGCGTATCGACCTTGCCCGTAGTGCCTTTGAACAAGAGCGCCAGACCCTGCTGGCGCAGGTGCAGATCAGCCAGCAGGCGCAGGCCGCCTTGCAACAGCAATATGAAATCCAGGCGGCGGCGCTGGCCAGCGAGTCAGAGGCCCTGGCCACCGCCCGCACCAGCTTGCAAAGCGAGCAGACCCGCAACGCCACCCTCAACCAGGCGGTGGGCGAACTGAACCTGCGCCTGGCCGACAAGGACGAGCAGGTCCGCTCGCTGGAAGACAAGCACCAGCACGCCCGCGATGCCCTTGAGCATTACCGCAACGCCAGCCGCGAACAGCGCGACCAGGATCAACGCCGGCACGAGGCGCAGGTACAGTTGCTGCAGGTGGAAGTGCGCCAGTTGCAGCAGAGCCTGATCGTCAAGCAAGACGAACTGACCCGCCTTAACCGCGACAACGAAGGCCTGCTGGTGCAGGTTCGCACCCTCAAGGAAGCCCAGCGCGGCCTCAAGACCCAGGGCGATCGCCAGCAGGCGAAAATTCACGGCCTGGAGGTCAAGCTTGCGCAGCTCAGCGGTTCACGCGATGAGCTGGAGAAGCAGAACCAGGACCTGGCCTTGAGCCTGGCCGAACGGGTGTCGGAATTGCGCCGCCAGCTGCAGCTGATCGGCAAGCAGGAAGCACAGTTGCGCCAGGCCGAGCGTGCCCGCGAACAGCCTCAGGACAACGGCTGAAGTTTCATGCGCATGGCGCAGCGGCCGATCAGTCCCTGCAGTTGTTCGCGGTTCAACTGTTGGCGCAAAGCCTGGCTCAGTTGCTGTTCAGCGAGTGTCTCGAAGCCCAGGCGGGCATAGAAGGGCGCGTTCCAGGGAACGCAGGCAAAGGTGGTCAGGCTCAGGGCTTCGAAGCCGTGTTCGCGGGCCCAGTCAGCGGCGGCGCCGATCAACCGGCGGCCATGGCCCTGACCTTGCGCAGATTGCGCAACCGAGAGTTCATGAATGAACAGGTCGCGGCCTGCGGGTTGCGCGCAGAGGAACCCCTGCGGCACGTCGTCGGCGTCGGCCAGCACCCACTCATGGCCCTGGTCGATGAACTGGCGGTGCTCGTCGCTGCTCATCACCGGCCCCGTGGCAATCCACTCAAGACCTGGCTGATCGGCAAAAACCCGGGCGGCAGAACGTTCGACGGCGGGTAGCAGTTGCGCGTCTTCGACGCGGGCAAGGCGCAGGGTAACTGACATGGCGAAGGCTATTGAAGGTGGCTTTGCAGTGTCGTCAATCGCCGTTTTTTTCGCAACTGCAAGGGCGCTGCAAGCCTTTTGGACTAACGCCAAAAACGTTTAAGTGCGCTTAGGTATTAAGCCTAAAGCCAGAATCGTTTTTTTTCCCAGAACTGCTATTTCTTCAGGCAGCAGTGTGACCCCTTCGGTCATCTATGGGCAAAAGGACTGTCTAGCATGTCGATCCAGGCGCAGGTTTCCCCCCTCAATCAAAATGTCTCGTCCGCCGCTTTCACTGAAATCCCTACCAACGGCATCCTGAAACTTACCGAAAGCAGCGAAATCGCCCTCGACATCGATCCCGAGGCGGTTGCCAGCTATTCGAAAAGCGATGCCGACCTGGTGGTGCAGCTCAAGAACGGCGAGAGCGTCCGTATTGCCAATTTCTATGCCGAAGGCCAGCCACCCAGTGAGCTGTTCCTGGTCCATGAAGGCAAGCTGGTGGCGGTTAGCCTGCCGCCGGTTGCCGCAGAGGGCATCCTGGCGGCTACCTATGTCGCCCAGGAAAGCGCTGCAGGCTTTGACTCGCTGACCGCTGCCGGGGGCGCCGGTGCCGGTGCGACCGCAGGCGGCCTGGGGGTAGGGGGGATGCTGCTGGCGGGCGCGGCGGTGATTGGTGCGGGCGTTGCGGTGTCGAACAGTGGCGGTGGCGGCGGCGGTGGTGGCGGCGGCAGTGAAACCCCACCGGTGGATACCACCGCGCCGGGTGCAGCGACGGGGTTGCAGGTGGCCACCGACGGCAGTTCGGTGAGCGGCAAGGCCGAGCCGGGCGCTACCGTCGGCATCGACACTAACGGCGACGGCAAGCCTGATGCAACCGTGGTGGTCGGCGCCGATGGCAGCTTCCAGGTACCGTTGAACCCGCCACTGACCAACGGTGAAACGGTGACCGTGGTGGTCACCGACCCGTCCGGCAACAGCAGCCCGCCGACCCAGATCACCGCACCGGACACCATCCCACCGGCGCCGGCAAGCGATCTGCAAGTCTCCCCCGATGGTACCCTGGTCAGTGGCAAGGGTGAGCCGGGAGCCACGGCGGGCATCGACACCGATGGCGACGGCCATCCCGACATCACGGTGATCATCGGCCCTGACGGCAGCTTCCAGGTGCCGCTTAACCCACCGCTGAGCAATGGCCAGACGGTGACCGTGGTGATCACCGACCCGGCCGGCAACAGCAGCCCGCCAGCCCAGGCCAGCGCACCGGACACCACCGCCCCGGCGGCGCCCACGGATGTCGAAGTGGCGCCCGACGGCAGCAGCGTCAGCGGCAATGGCGAGCCCGGTGCCAGCGTTGGTGTCGACACCAATGGCGATGGCCAGCCGGATGTCACGGCGGTGATCGGCAGCGATGGCAGCTTCCAGGTGCCGCTTGATCCACCGCTGACCGATGGCCAGACCGTCACCGTGGTGGTCACTGACCCTGCCGGCAACAGCAGCCCGGGCGTCAACGTCCAGGCCCCCGATTACCCGGATGCACCCCAGGTCAATGCCAGCAATGGCAGCGAGCTGTCGGGTACTGCCGAGCCCGGCGTAACCCTGGTGATCACCGACGGTAATGGCAACCCGATCGGCCAGACGGTCGCCGACGGCAATGGCAACTGGAGCTTTACGCCAGGCACGGCGCTGGCCGATGGCACCGTGGTCACTGTGGTGGCCCAGGATGCCAGCGGCCACAGCAGCCCGCCGGCGTCGATCACCGTCGACGGCGTGGCGCCGGCTGCGCCGCAGATCAACCCGAGCAACGGTAGCGAGATCAGCGGTAGCGCCGAAGCCGGGGCGACCATCACCCTGACCGACGGCAGCGGCAACCCGATCGGCCAGGCCACTGCCGATGCCAACGGCAACTGGAGTTTTACCCCGGCCACGCCGTTGCCCGATGGCACCGTGGTCAATGCCGTGGCCCAGGATGCCGCCGGCAACATCAGTGGCCCGGCCAGCGTCACCGTCGATGGCGTAGCGCCTGGCGCACCGACGGTCAACCCGAGCAATGGCAGCGAGCTTAGCGGCAGCTCCGAGCCAGGCAGCACGGTGATCATCCGCGACGGTAACGGCAATCCCATCGGCCAGACCAGCGCCGATGGCAGTGGCAACTGGAGCTACACCCCCAGCACGCCAATTGCCGATGGCACCGTGGTCAGTGTGGTCAGCCAGGATGCGGCGGGCAACACCAGCGTGCCGGCAACGGTCAGCGTCGACGCTGTAGCGCCCGCGGCGCCAGTGGTCAACCCGAGCAATGGCGGTGTCATCAGCGGTACTGCCGAACCCGGTTCGACCGTCATCCTGACCGACGGCAGTGGTAACCCGATTGGTCAAACCAGCGCCGATGGCAGCGGCAACTGGAGTTTCACCCCGGGTAGCCCGTTACCCGACGGCACCGTGGTCAACGTCACCGCCACCGACGCCAGCGGCAACACCAGCGCCCCCGGCGGTACTGTCGTCGATGCCCAGGCACCGGCCGCACCGCAGGTCAATCCGAGCAATGGCGCGGTCATCAGCGGTACTGCCGAAGCCGGTGCCAAGGTCATTCTCAGCGACGGCAGTGGTAACCCCATTGGTGAAACCACTGCTGACGGCAGCGGCAACTGGAGCTTTACTCCGGGCGCCGCGTTGCCCGATGGCAGCGTGATCAATGCCGTGGCCCAGGACGCCGCCGGCAACAGCAGCGGCCCGGCCAGCGTCACTGTCGATGCAGTCGCGCCACTGGCGCCGACCATCAATCCGAGCAATGGCAGCAGCCTCAGTGGCACCGCCGAAGCCAACAGCAAGGTGATCATCAGCGATGGCAACGGCAACCCGATTGCCGAGGTGACCGCCGATGGCAGCGGTAACTGGAGTTACACCCCGGGCACGCCAATCGCCGATGGCACGGTAATCAATGTGCTCGCCCAGGACGCGGCAGGTAACAGTAGCCCGCCGGCGAGCGTAAGCGTCGACAGCTCGGCACCTGCGGCGCCGGTACTCAACCCGAGCAATGGTAGCGTCATCAGCGGCACCGCCGAAGCCGGCGCCACGGTGCTGCTCAAGGATGGCAGCGGCAACCCGATCGGCCAGGTCACGGCCGACGGCAGCGGCAACTGGAGCTTCACCCCGGGCAGCCCGTTGCCCAACGGTACGGTAGTGGTGGCCACGGCCACCGACCCGACCGGCAACACCGGTGCTCCAGCGGCGACCACGGTAGACAGCGTCGCTCCGGGCGCGCCGCTACTCAACCCGAGCAATGGCAGCGTCATCAGTGGTACCGCCGAAGCCGGCGCCACCGTCACCCTGACCGATGGCAGCGGCAACCCGATTGGCCAGGTGACCGCCGACGGCAGCGGCAACTGGAGCTTTACCCCGGGCAGCCCGCTGCCCAACGGCACCGTGGTCAATGCGGTGGCCACCGACCCGGCCGGTAACACCGGCGCACCGGCTTCTGCCGTAGTGGATGCCGTCGCGCCGCCGGCCCCGACGGTCAACCTGAGCAACGGCAACAGCCTGAGCGGCACCGCCGAAGCCAACAGCAAAGTCATTCTCACCGACGGCAGCGGCAACCCGATCGCCGAAGTCTTTGCCGACGGCAGCGGCAACTGGACCTACACCCCGGGTTCGGCGCTGGCCGATGGCACCGTGGTCAACGTTGTCGCCCAGGATGCTGCCGGCAACCTCAGCGCACCGGCCAGCGTCACCGTCGACAGCTCGGCGCCTGCGGCCCCGGTCATCAACCCGAGCAATGGCGCCACCATCAGCGGCACCGCCGAAGCCGGTGCCACGGTTGTCCTCAAGGATGGCAGCGGCAACCCGATTGGCCAGGTGACCGCCGATGGCAGCGGCAACTGGAGCTTCACCCCGGGCAGCCCGCTGGCCAACGGTACCGTGGTGATTGCCACCGCCACCGATCCGACTGGCAACACGGGCCTGCAGGCCGCCACCACCGTGGACAGCGTTGCCCCGGACGCACCGGTCATCAATCCGAGCAATGGCAGCACCATCAGCGGCACTGCCGAAGCGGGGGCCAGGATCATCATCACCGATGGTGGTGGCAATCCGATCGGCCAGACCACCGCCGACGGCAGCGGCAACTGGACGTTCACGCCTGCTGCGCCATTGGTCAACGGCGTGGTGATCAATGCCGTTGCCCAGGACCCGGCCGGCAATACCAGCGGCCCGGGCACCACCACGGTGGATGCCGTGCCGCCGCCAGCGCCGGCGGTCAACCCAAGCAACGGTAATACCCTCAACGGCACCGCCGAGGCCAACAGCACCGTTACCCTGACCGACGGCAGCGGCAACCCGATCGGCCAGACCACCGCCGATGGCAGCGGCAACTGGACGTTCACCCCCGGTGCGCAACTGCCCAACGGCACCGTGGTCAATGTCACCGCCACCGACGCGGCCGGCAACACCGGCGCGCCCGCTAGCACTATCGTAGATACCTCGTTGCCGTCGATCCCGCAGATCGACCCCAGCAACGGTTCGGTCATCAGCGGCAGCGCCGATGCCGGCAACACCCTCATCATCACCGACGGCAACGGCAACCCGATCGGCCAGGTGACGGCCGACGGCAGCGGCAACTGGAGCTTCACCCCCGGTGTGCCGCTGCCGGACGGCACCGTGATCAATGTCGTGGCGCGCAACCCCAGCGGGGTCGACAGTGCGGCGGCGGTTGCCACGATTGATGGCGTTGCGCCCGCGGCGCCGCTGGTCGAGCCGAGCAACGGCGCCGAGATCAGCGGTACTGCCGAAGCCGGCGCGACCATCCTGCTCACCGATGGCGGCGGCAACCCGATTGGCCAGACCAGCGCCGATGGCAGTGGCAACTGGAGCTTCACCCCGGCCAGCCCGTTGCCCAACGGCACGGTGATCAACGCCGTGGCCCAGGATGCTGCCGGCAACAGCAGTGGCCCGGGCAGCACCACGGTGGATGCCGTGGCGCCTGCCGCGCCGGTGATCAACCCGAGCAATGGCGCGGTCATCAGCGGTACCGCCGAAATTGGCGCCAAGGTCATCCTTACCGATGGCAGCGGCAATCCGATTGGCCAGGTAACGGCCGACGGCAGCGGCAACTGGACGTTCACCCCAGGCAGCCCCTTGCCCAATGGCACGGTAATCAATGCCGTGGCCCAGGACGCGGCCGGCAACACCAGCAGCCCGGTCAGCACTACCATTGACGCGGTGGCCCCGGCTGCGCCGGTGATCGACCCGAGTAACGGCGCGGTCATCGTCGGCACTGCTGAAGCCGGTGCCAAGGTTATCCTCACCGACGGCAGCGGCAACCCGATTGGCCAGGTGACGGCCGATGGCAGCGGCAACTGGAGCTACACCCCGGGCTCGCCACTTGCCAACGGCACGGTGGTCAATGCCGTAGCCCAGGACGCTGCCGGCAACACCAGTCTGCAAGGCAGCACCACGGTCGACGCCGTGGCCCCCGGCGCACCGGTCGTCAACCCGAGCAATGGTGCAGTCATCAGCGGAACCGCCGAGGCGGGTGCCACGGTCATCCTTACTGACGGCGGCGGCAACCCGATTGGCCAGGTTACAGCCGATGGCAGTGGTAGCTGGAGCTTCACCCCGGCCAGCCCGCTGCCCAATGGCACTGTGGTCAATGCCGTGGCCCAGGATGCTGCCGGCAACAGCAGTGGCCCGGGCAGTACCACGGTGGATGCCGTGGCGCCTGCGGTGCCGGTGGTCAACGTCAGTAACGGCGTGGTCATCAGCGGCAGCGCCGAAATCGGCGCCAAGGTCGTTCTGACCGATGGCAGTGGCAACCCGATTGGTGAAACCACCGCCGATGGCAGCGGTAACTGGAGCTTCGTGCCAGGCACGCCGCTGCCCGATGGCACCGTGGTCAACGCCGTGGCCGAGGACGCCGCAGGCAACAGCAGCGGCCCGGCCAGCACCACGGTGGATGCCGTGGCACCGGCAACACCGGTGATCAATGCCAGCAACGGGGCAGTTGTTGTCGGTACTGCCGAAGCCAATGCCACGGTGATCCTCACCGATGGCAGCGGCAACCCGATCGGTCAGACCAGCGCCGATGGCAGCGGCAACTGGAGCTACACACCACTGCCGCCGTTGGCCAATGGCACGGTGGTCAACGCCGTCGCCCAGGACGCCGCCGGCAACAACAGCGGCCCGGCCAGTACGGTGGTTGATGCCGTGGCGCCCGGCGCGCCGGTGGTCAATCCGAGCAATGGTACAGCGATCAGCGGCACCGCCGAAGCGGGTGCCAAGGTCATCCTTACCGACGGCAGCGGCAGCCCGATTGGTCAAACCACTGCCGATGGCAGTGGTAACTGGAGCTTCACCCCGGCCAGCCCGTTGCCCAATGGCACCGTGGTCAATGCCGTGGCCCAGGACGCTGCCGGCAACGGCAGCGGCCCGGCCAGCACCACGGTGGATGCCGTGGCGCCTGCCGCGCCGGTGATCAACCCGAGCAATGGTGCGGTGATCACCGGCACCGCGGAAATCGGCGCCAAGGTCATTCTTACCGATGGCAGCGGCAATCCGATTGGTCAAACCACCGCTGATGGCAGCGGCAACTGGAGCTTTGTTCCGGGCTCGCCATTGGCCAATGGCACGCTGATCAATGCCGTGGCCCAGGATGCTGCCGGCAACAATAGCGGCCCGGTCAGTACCACGGTTGACGCCGTGGCGCCGGCCGCACCGGTAATCGAGCCGAGCAACGGCGCGATCATTGTCGGTACCGCCGAAGCCGGCGCCAAGGTCATTCTCACCGACGGCAGCGGTAACCCGATCGGTCAAACCACTGCTGATGGCAGCGGCAACTGGAGCTTCACCCCAGGCGTGCCACTTGCCAACGGCACCGTGATCAATGCGCTGGCCCAGGATGCCGCTGGCAACAGCAGCGGGCCGGTCAGCACTACCATTGACGCGGTGGCGCCTGGCGCACCGGTGATCAACCCGAGCAGTGGCGCGATCATCAGCGGTACCGCCGAGATCGGTGCCAAGGTCATCCTTACTGACGGCAGCGGCAACCCGATCGGTCAAACCACTGCTGATGGCAGCGGCAACTGGAGCTTCACCCCCGGCGCGCCACTTGCCAACGGCACGGTGGTCAATGCCGTGGCCCAGGACGCCGCCGGCAACAACAGCGGCCCGGCCAGCACCACAGTGGATTCCGTGGCGCCTGCCGCACCGGTGATCAACCCGAGCAACGGCGCGGTCATCAGCGGTACTGCCGAAATCGGCGCCAAGGTCATCCTTACCAATGGCGGCGGCAACCCGATTGGTGAGACCACCGCCGATGGCAGCGGCAACTGGAGCTTCACTCCAGCCAGCCCGCTGGCCAACGGCACCGTGGTCAATGCCGTGGCAGAGGACGCCGCCGGCAATGACAGCGGGCCGGCAACCACTACGGTCGACAGCGTGGCACCGGGCGCGCCGGTGCTGAGCATCAGTGCCGACGGCGCGTTGCTCACCGGTACCGCCGAGGCCAACAGCCAGGTGCGCATCGTGGTCAACGGCGACAGCGCCAACCCGATCACGGTCAACGTCGATGGCAGCGGCAACTTCAGCCTGCCGTTCGCACCACCACTGATTACCGGCGAGCTGCTGTCGGCGGTGGCGGTGGATGCGGCCGGCAACGTCAGCGGCCCGGGCAGCGTCATTGCCCCGGATCTGGCGCCGCCAACCATCAGCGTGCCGGAAGCCGCCGATACCTGGATCAACGCCGCCGAAATCAGCGATGGCATCCAGGTCAACGTGAGCGTGCGGCCGACCATGCAGGCCGGCCAGGTGGTCACCGTCAAGTTCGCCGGCCAGAACGGCTATGAAGCCGAGGTCAGCCATACCCTGACGGCCGGTGATATCAGCGCTGGCAGCGTGACCCTGACCCTGACCCCGCCAGGCGGGCAGGGGCCGTTCCCGCAGGGCGCCTCGACCGTCACGGCCGACATCAACGGCGGCGCCGCCTCGACGCCGGCACCGTTCACCATCGACACCGTGCCGCCGGCCACCCCGGTGCTGTCGCTGGTCGGCAACCTGCTGACCATCTCTGCCGAACCTGGCACTGAGCTGACCGTCAACCTGACCGTCGGCGGGGTAGTCGCCACGGTAACGGTAACCGCCGACAACAGCGGGCTGGCGTCGCTGAACCTGCTCACTGACCTTGACATCGACTTCAGCTGGGACCAACTGCTTAGTGCCCAGGTCTCGGTGGTCGGCCGCGACCCGGCCGGCAACCCGAGCAACGTCGCCAGCATCGGCATTGGCGCCAGCATCGAGCAGCCGGTGACCATCGGCGGCTTCGGGGTTGATGTCAGCCTCAACCCGCTGAACCCCAGGTTTGGCTTCAGCGGTACCACCGAGGCCGGTTCCAGCCTGGTGATTCGCGTCATCACCCCGGTGCTGAACGTCGAACTGCTGCCAATCAACGCCGATGGCACTGGGCACTTTGCTCTGAATCTGCTGAGCCCGAGCGTCCTCACCCAGTTGGGGCTGAACATTACCGACATCCTCAACCTTGGCTCGCAGATCTCCTTCAACGTTGTCTCAACCGATGGTCAGGGCAACGACAGCGCCGCCTATGGCATCACCCTGGTGCCCAACGGCCTGTCGCTGAACATTGGCCAGATCGACGTCAACGGCACCGCCGGCGACGACGTGATGGCGGGGGCCAACGGCAGCTCCGAGCATATCAATGGCGGGGCCGGCAGCGACCTGATCTTCAACGTCGGCACCGGCGATCATGTGGTGGCGGGTGACGGCAACGACACCATCCAGATCACCGCCACCAACTTTGTCAGCATCGACGGCGGGGCGGGCTTCGATACCCTGTTGTTCGCCAACGGCATCGACCTGGACTACAACTCGGTGGGGGTCGGCACGCTGAGCAATATCGAGCGTATCGACCTGGGCAAGGGCGATTCGGGCAGCGTGCTGACCCTGACCGCAGCGGAGGTCAACGCCATTACCGATGCCAACAACACCCTGCAGATCACCGGTGAAAGCAACGACACCCTGAACGTGGTCGGGGCGGTGAACACCGGGACCAGCCAGGCGATCAACGGCGTCAACTACGACGTCTACACCTTTGGCGCCAACATCTTGCTGGTCGAGGACAATACGGTTCAGGTTGTCGTGTGATGGCAGCGCGCATGCAGTACGCGCGCAAGGGACGGCGGCAAGCGCAAGTGGCTCTGTGGCTGCTGGCGCTGGGCCTGCCGATGGTTGCGCCAGCCATGCCACTGGACCAGGCGGTCCGGGCAGGGCTGGCGATTCACCCTGAGGTGCGCTCGGCGATGGCCGAAGCCGATCGCGCCGGAACAGAAGTGGAGATTGCCAAAGGCGGCTACTACCCGTCGGTGTCGGTGTCTGGCGGGCCGCAGGAGTTCGATTTTGGCGATGTGGTCTACGACCTGACCGCCTCGCAGATGCTCTATGACTGGGGCCGGGTCAACAGCAAGGTCGACAGCGCCAGCGCCACCCAGCGCAAACTGTCGCAGGCGTTACTGGTGGCCCGCGACGATGCCGCGCTGGATATCGTCGAGACCTACCTGGATGTACTGGCGGCCGAGCGCCGGGTCGAGGCGGTGCGCGAGCACCTGCAGCGCCTCGGTGGCATCCGCCAGATGACCGAAGACCGTGGCGGCGACGGCTATGCCGACCGCAGCGAGCTGGACCGCGCCAACCTTGAACTGGCACGGGCCCAGGAGCAACTGGCGCTGGAGAAGGGCAACCTGCAGGATGCCCGCAACCAGTACGCCCTGCTGGTTGGCCAGGAACCCGATGCCCTCAGCGACCCCGAGCCGCTGTCGCTCAAGCGCTACCTGGCCTCAAGCGACCTGACCCGGGTGATCCACGACGCGCCCTTGCAACGCAAGGCGCTGGAAGACGCCAACGTTGCTGAAGCCCAGGTTCGCGAAGCCAAGGCGTCGTTGCTGCCGCAACTGAATATCGAAGCCACAGCCTTGCGCCGGGAAGTCGGCGGGCATCCGGAAAGCGACTCGGTGGTGGCCCTGCGCTTGCGCATGGACACCTTCCAGGGCCTGTCCAACTTCCGCCGCCCGACCGCCGCGCAGCAACGCCTGGAGTCGGCGCGCTTTACCGCCGATGCCATGCAGCGCGACATCCGCCGCCAATTGCAGACCTTGTTCGACAACAGCGAAACCCTGGGTTGGCGGGAGAAGTCGCTGCAGCAGCAGGTCACCGAGTCGGCGCAGGTCAGCGAGCTGTACCGCGAGCAGTTCGAGGTGGGCCGGCGCGATGTGATCGACCTGCTCAACGTCCAGCGTGAACGCTTCGAGGCCGAGCGGCAACTGATCAACCTGCACATCGAACGCAAACGCATCGAGTACCGGGCGGCCGCACAGGTCGGCTTGTTGGGCCCACTGGTGGAGAATCGCTTGAATGGAAGCTGACAACAGGATTGCCGACAACGTCGTGGTGCTCAACCACGACCCTCTCAACGATCCGCTGCGCGAGGGCTTGCTGTTGCTGTGCCGGCAATTGGGGCGGCCGCTGGGCGATGCCGAGCTGGTCGACGGCTTGCCGTTGGAGCACGGCCGCCTGCCGCTGCGCATGGTCGCCCGGGCTTTGCGCCGCGCCGATATCACCGCGCGGGTCGACCAACTGCCGCTGGCGCAGATGGACAACTACCTGCTGCCCGCGCTGTTGCTGCTTAACGACGGGCGCAGCCTGGTGCTGGTCAAGCTCGACGCTGAGCACGCTCAGGTGCTGGTACCGCAGAGCGATGGCGGCGGCGAGCGTTTGCCCCTGGCTGAACTGGCGGCGCTGTACAGCGGCACGGCGGTGTTCGCCAAGTGCCGGTTTCGCGCCGACGAGCGGGTAGGGGATTACGCCAGGGCGGTGCCCGAGCACTGGTTTTTCGGCCCGCTGAAAAAGCTCTGGCGTTCTTACGCCGAAGTGGCCGCCGCCGCCCTGGTGGCCAACGTCCTGGCGATTGCCTCGGCGCTGTTCGCCATGCAGGTATATGACCGCGTGGTGCCCAACGCCGCCTTCGACACCCTGTGGATTCTGGCCAGCGGCGTGGCCCTGGCGATTGTCCTCGACGGCGTGCTGCGGATCATGCGCGGGCATTTGCTCAACGTGCTGGGCAAGCGCCTCGACCTGCAGCTCTCCAGCCTGTTGTTCTCGCGGGTGCTGAGCACGCGGATCGCCGCCAAGCCTGCGTCCATGGGCGCCTTCAGCACCCAGGTGCGCGAGTTCGAGTCGGTGCGCGAGTTCTTTACCTCATCCAGCGCCGCGCTGATCAGCGACTTGCCGTTCGTGCTGATCTTTTTGTTGATCATTGCCCTGATCGGCGGCCAGGTGGTCTGGGTTCCGATCGTCGCCTGTGTGCTGATGGTACTGCCGGGGCTGCTGACCCAGCGCCTGCTGGGTAATCTGTCGCGGCAGAACCTGCGCGAAGGGGCGATGAAAAACGGCGTGCTGCTGGAAGCCTTCGAGCACCTGGAAACGGTCAAGGCCACCCGCGCCGAAGGCCGTTGCCTGCAGCAGTGGGAAACCCTGACCGGCGAGCTTTCAAGCACGGCAATGAAAACCCACGCCCTGGCCTCGAGCCTGAGCTACGCCTCGAGCATCGTCCAGCAATTGTGCTATGTCGGCGTGGTGGTGTTCGGTGTCTACCGCATCAGCGAAGGGGCGATGACCGTCGGTGCCCTGGTGGCCTGTTCGATCCTCGCCTCGCGAGCCATCGCGCCGCTGTCCCAGGCGGCTGGCATTCTCGGGCGCTGGCAGCACACCAAGGTGGCCATGGAAGGCCTCGACCAGTTGATGGCCGCCGAGCAGGAGCGGCCCCAGGGCAAGCGCTTCGTGCACAAGCCGCACCTGCACGGGCACTTTCGCCTTGAAGGCGTGCGCCTGAGCCACGGTGACAGCCCACCGGTGGTGGACATTCAGGCACTGACCATCCAGGCCGGCGAGCGGGTAGCGCTGCTGGGCGGCAACGGCGCCGGCAAGTCGACCCTGCTGCGCCTGCTCAGCGGCTTGCTCGATGCCCAGGCCGGGCGCCTGCTGCTCGATGACGTCGCCCTCAGCCAGATCGACCCGGCCGACCGCCAGCGCGGTATTGGCTACCTGCCCCAGGAGGTGGCGTTGTTCCAGGGCAGCCTGCGCGACAACCTCAACCTCGAAAGCGCCGCCCTGAGCGATGACGAATTGCTGGAAACCCTCGACGGCGTCGGCCTCGGCGCTTTCGTGCGCAGCCATTCGCTGGGCCTGGACATGCCGCTGCAGGGCAACGCCAGTTTGTCTGGCGGCCAGCGCCAGGCCGTGGGCCTGGCCCGGGTACTGCTGCAGGACCCGCCAATACTGCTGCTCGACGAACCCACCGCAGCCTTCGACCAGAGCAGCGAAAAACAGGTGATCGACTACCTGCAGCAATGGCTGGGCAAACGCACCCTGATCATCACCACGCACAAAAAAAGCATGCTTGCCCTGGTCGAGCGTGCGGTGGTGCTGCGCCAGGGCCGGGTGATCATGGATGGGCCGCTGGACCAGGTGGTGCAGGGCAGTCAGGTACAGGCCCCACAGGCCGCAGGAGGTGCACATGGACTCTGAGCGCAAGGCGGCGAAACTGCGCCGCGAGCTGGCCGACCCGCTGCTGGCGGTGACCCACCCGGTGTACCGGCCGCTGTTGTGGCTGTTGCTGGCCTGCATCCTCATCGCTATCGCCTGGGCGGCCTGGGCCGAGCTCGACGAGGTCACCCGTGGCGATGGTCGGGTGGTGCCGTACAGCCGCATCCAGAAGATCCAGAGCCTGGAAGGCGGCATCCTCGACCGCCTGCTGGTCAAGGAGGGCGACCTGGTGGAGGTTGGCCAGCCGCTGGTGCGCCTGGATGAAACGCGCTTTCTGACCAACGTCCAGGAGTCGACCAACCAGGCCGACGGCCTGCGCGCGGCGATCGCCCGTCTGGATGCCGAGGTGCTGGGCAAGGAACGCATCGAGTTCGGCCCCGGGGTCGACCCCGACAGCCCGTTGGCGCGCTCCGAGCGCGAGCTGTTCAAGTCGCGGCGCGGCAAGTTGCTGGAAAACACCCGCTCGATCCAGGCGCAGATCCGCCTGGCCCAGAGCCAGCTCGACCTGGTGCGCCCGCTGGTGGCCAAGCGCGCGGTCAGCCAGATGGAGGCATTGAAACTCAGCCAGGACATCGCCACCCTCAACGGCAAGCTCACCGAGCTGAAGAACACCTACTTCCAGGACGCCTACACCGAGCGCTCGCAGCGCAAGGCCGACCTCAGCGCCCTGGAGCCGATCATCCAGCAACGCCAGGACCAGTTGCGCCGCACCGAGATCCTGTCGCCGGTGCGCGGGCGGGTCAACACCGTGCTGATCAACACCCGCGGCGGGGTGATCCAGCCGGGCGAGGCGATCATGGAGGTGATCCCGGTAGAAGAGCGCCTGCTGGTCGAGGCGCGAATCAAGCCGCGGGACGTGGCCTTCCTGGTGCCGGGCATGCCGGCCAAGGTCAAGATCACCGCCTACGACTTCTCCATCTATGGCGACCTCAAGGGCACCCTGGAGCAGATCAGCGCCGACACCATCGAGGAAGACACCCCGCGCGGCAAAGAGTCGTACTACCAGGTGCTGATCAAAACCGACGGCAGCCAGCTGAAGAAGGGCGATGAGGTGCTGCCGATCATCCCCGGCATGGTTGCCGAGGTGGATATCCTCAGCGGCAAGCGCACAGTGCTCAATTATCTGATCAGGCCGCTGGTCAAAGCGCGCCTTTACTAGGCTCTGTATGAAAACCTTTGAAATGTCGTAGAGGCCTCTGGGGGCCTGATTTTCCGTAGAGTTCTCGCCTTTTAGGCGAAGGATTCTGCCATGCCCAAGCGATACGAACTTTCCGATGCTGATTGGGAAATAGTCGCTGATCTTTTTACTGCACATCGGCGCACTGGGCGCCCAAGAGCTAATGATCGCTTGATGCTCAATGGTGTGTTGTGGGTACTTTGCTCCGGCGCAGCATGGCGAGACATGCCTGAGCGATTCGGCCCCTGGTCCTCGGTTTATCACCGCTTTCGAGACTGGCGTACCCAGGGCACCTTCAACAAGATGCTCAAGCGCCTGCACGTCAAACTCAACGCTCAAGGCCTGATCAATCTGGACACCTGGTGCATTGACTCGACGGCAGTCAAAGCGACCCGGGCCTCATCTGGAGCAGGCCAAAAAGGGGAGCGGAAGAACCAGCGGACCACGCACTCGGGAGAAGCCGGGGTGGGCTGACAACGAAAATTCACATGGTCTGCGACGCTCGAGGTGTACCACTGCACTTCATCCTTTCTGGCGGACAAGCCAGCGATCCGAAACCCAGTTTACCGAACGGCTGTTCGGCTGGTTGAAGGAACATCGCCGCCTGGCGACACGCTACTGCAAGCTCGCGAAAAGCTATGCGGCGATGGTCACATTGGCCTGCTGGCAGCGATGTCTACGACATTACTTTTCGTACAGTGCCTAGCCGAATCGCTTGGTTATTTCAAGGTAGAATTCAAGTACTAAGTTATTGTCACCCCCATCCACGATTTGATAATTGAAGTTAGGATATTCAAAGTCATTCGGATTTTCATCTGGGCGTCGCCGCCACTTCAATGCATTCCGGTTGTTGTTCAGGATTTTAATGGAGCCAGCGGTATCCGGGAGTTGATCGCCGGTTACGATATTTCCATCGTATGATATCTCAAAGAATGTGGTTGGGTCAGTGGATGAAACTTTGTTCCAGGCCCCGACCATGTCTAGAGTGGGGCCGCTTTCACCCACGCCCATTGTGTAGCCTTCGAAGGCACCTGAGTCAATGATGATTCTGTACTTGTTGTTAGTGTATTGATGTTCAAATCTAAGTTCGACAGGGGTGGTGTCCCGATAGTTTAGATTTAGCCAGTCATCATTGACCACCTTGTATTTCACGTTGTTGTAAAAATCCACCTCTCGTACAAACTTTGAAAGTGTAACGGGGATGCGGCTATGGTGGTTGCTATCAACCTTGCCGTATAAGCGGGCAATAAATGACTTGGCCATGGTGTGCTCCTTTGGACGGGACGTCTCTTGCTCAAGTTTTTCTTCCTTGGGCGTAGAAATAATTAAGCTTTTTCGGGGGTGGCGCTACTGATAAAACTACTAGTTTTTTATAACGTTTTCTTGCGTGTGTGTTTTTTTTAAAAACCGTTTTTAGTTGTTTTGCAGGCATGCCATCGGGCACAAGTTGAAGTCAAAACGCCCATCATTAGGCTCTGTACGAAATCCCGAGAAACCCAATCGGCGTCCCTCGTAGGCTGAAACTTTGTAGAGTTTCCAGCCATCTACGGAAAGAAATTCTGTGATGGCAAAGCGTTACGAACTCTCGGATGAGGCTTGGACCGTGGTTGCTGATCTCTTCACCGAAACCCATGGCCGGGGACGGCCCCGCCTGAGCGACCGCCTGATGCTCGATGGCGTGCTCTGGGTGCTCTGCTCAGGTGCTGCGTGGCGAGATATGCCGGAGCGCTTTGGCCCTTGGTCAACGGTGTATCAACGGTTTCCCTATTGGACGAGGTCAGCATTCCATCGAACCAACGTGGCCGCCCGCGTAAGCGCTGTAAATGGTTGCTTGCCGACAAGGGCTACGACGCCGAAGCACTACGTCGCTATGGTCTCGCTGGCTTGTTCCATGCGGTGTTTGCGACATCTCTGTTCGTACAGAACCTAGCTAGCTGGTTCCTGTGGGAACCGGCCTTGCCGGCGAAGGGCTGCAACGCAGCCCTTAGTTTTTTACTCTCCAACAACCACAAAAATCATAATTTCGCCTTTCTTCGCGCTCTCCCAGAATGCGACCTACACCCTCCCACGGCCACCCGCGTGGGACAACTCAGTAGGGCGCAGACATGACAACCAATAAAACCAAGATCGATACGCTCGTAGTGGGCGCCGGGCAAGCCGGCGTGGCCATGAGTGAACACCTGAGCCGCCTGGGCGTGCCGCACCTGGTGCTGGAGCGCAACCGTATCGCCGAAGCCTGGCGCACCGGTCGCTGGGATTCGCTGGTGGCCAATGGGCCGGCCTGGCACGACCGCTTCCCGGGCCTGGAGTTCGACGGCCTCGACCCGGACGCCTTCGCTGGTAAAGACCAGGTGGCCGATTACTTCGAAGCCTACGCGCGCAAATTCAACGCACCGATCCGCACTGGCGTCGAAGTTACCCAGGTGCTGCGCAACAGCGATCGTCCGGGGTTCACCGTGCACACCAGCGATGGCGTGATCGAGGCCCAGCAGGTGGTAGTTGCCACCGGCCCGTTCCAGCGCCCGGTGATCCCGCCGATTGCGCCGAAGCAGTCGAACGTATTGCAGATGCACTCGGCCGCCTACCGCAACCCGCAGCAGTTGCCTGAAGGCGCGGTGCTGGTGGTTGGCGCCGGCTCATCGGGGGTGCAGATCGCCGATGAACTGCAGCGTGCCGGCAAGCAGGTGTACCTCTCGGTCGGCGCCCACGACCGGCCGCCGCGGGCCTACCGCAACCGTGACTTCTGCTGGTGGCTGGGGGTGCTCGGCGAGTGGGATGCCGAGACCATGCAGCCGGGCAAGGAGCACGTGACTATCGCCGTCAGCGGTGCCCGCGGCGGCCACACCGTGGATTTTCGCCGCCTGGCCCAACAAGGCATGACCCTGGTCGGCCTGACCAAGGGTTTCGACAACGGCGTGGTCAGCTTTGAAGCCAACCTGGCCGAAAACATCGCCCGCGGCGACGAGAACTACCTGGCGCTGCTCGATGCCGCCGACGCCTACATTGCCCGCAATGGCCTGGACCTGCCGCAAGAGCCCCAAGCGCGGGAAATTCTCCCTGATCCGCAATGCCTGACCCAACCGTTGCTGGAACTCGACCTGGCCAAGGCCGGGGTCGGCACCATCATCTGGGCCACCGGTTATTCGGTGGACTACAGCTGGCTGCAGGTCGACGCCTTCAAGGACAACGGCAAGCCCCGGCACCAGCGCGGCGTGTCCAGCGAGCCAGGGGTGTACTTCGTCGGCCTGCCTTGGCTGTCGCGGCGCGGCTCGGCGTTTATCTGGGGGGTGTGGCACGACGCCAAGCACATCGCCGATCACATCGCCAAACAGCGCACCTACCTCAATTACCGCGACGCTTCGCAGCGCCAGGCCGAACAGCAAGCGTCCAGCCAACCAGCCAGCCTCATGGGAGCCCGTTGATGCCTACTCATACCCGTATTCGCATGTTCAACACCAAAGACACCTACCCCAACCAGACCCTGGACAACGACCTGTGCCAGGCCGTGCGTGCCGGCAACACCGTGTATGTGCGCGGCCAGGTGGGTACCGACTTCAATGGCCAGCTGGTCGGCCTGGGTGACCCGCGGGCGCAAGCCGAGCAGGCCATGCGCAACGTCAAGCAACTGCTGGAGGAGGCCGGCAGCGACCTCAGCCATATCGTCAAGACCACCACCTACCTGATCGACCCGCGCTACCGCGAGCCGGTGTACCAGGAAGTCGGTAAATGGCTCAAGGGCGTGTTCCCGATCTCCACCGGCCTGGTGGTCAGCGCCCTCGGCCAGCCGCAGTGGCTGATGGAAATCGACGTGATCGCGGTCATCCCCGAATAAGGAGCGTGCCATGACCTTCTCCATCGTTGGCCGCTGCGCCGAAACCGGCCAGCTGGGCATTGCCATCAGCTCTTCAAGCATCGCCGTCGGTGCTCGCTGCCCGTGGCTGCGCACAGGCGTCGGTGCGGTGTCGAGCCAGAACATCACCTTGCCGGCCCTCGGCCCGCAGATCCTCGATGGCCTGGACGAAGGCCTGGCGCCGCACCAGGCCCTGGACCGCGCCTTGACCCGCAACGGCTACAGCCAGTACCGCCAGGTGGCAGTGGTCGATGCCCAGGGCCGCACCGCGGTGTTCAGCGGCAATCATGCGCTGGGCATTAACCATGCCGTGGCCGGCGAACAATGCGTGGCCGCCGGCAACCTGCTGGCCAACAGCGCGGTGATCGAGCGCATGGTTGAGGCCTTCGAGCGCAGCGAAGGCTGCCTGGCCGTGCGTTTGCTGACCGCTCTGCAGGCCGGCCAGGACGCCGGCGGCGAAGCCGGGGCGGTGCATTCGGCGGCGCTGTCGGTGGTCGGCGAGCTGGTCTGGCCGATCGTTGACCTGCGCGTCGACTGGGCTGAGGACAACCCCATCGGCGAATTGGGCAAGCTCTGGAACGCCTATGAGCCGCAGTTGCAGGACTACCTGACCCGCGCCCTCAACCCGACCCTGGCGCCAAGCTACGGAGTGCCGGGCGATGAGTGAGCTGCGCAGCCGTGCATTGTTGGCCAGGCTGATCGGCTTTGCCACGGTCAGCCGCGATTCGAACCTGGCCTTGATCGAGTTCGTCCGCGACTACCTGCACGGCCTGGGTGTGAGCTGCGAGCTGATCTACAACACGCAGCGGACCAAGGCCAACCTGCTGGCCAGCATTGGCCCGGCAGTGGCGGGCGGTGTGGTGCTGTCGGGCCATACCGATGTGGTGCCGGTGGACGGCCAGGCGTGGACAGTCGAGCCGTTCAGCCTCACCGAGCGCGACGGCAAGCTGTACGGCCGCGGCGCCGCCGACATGAAAGGCTACCTGGCTTCGGTACTGGCGGCGGTGCCGGTGTTTCTTAAAAGCCCGCTGCGCCGGCCGGTGCACCTGGCGTTCTCGTATGACGAGGAGGTCGGCTGCCTGGGCGTACGCAGCCTGCTCGAGGTGCTGCCCCAGCGCATCGCGCAACCGGCCTTGTGCCTGATTGGCGAGCCGACCGAGCTCAAACCGGTGCTTGGCCACAAGGGCAAGCTGGCCATGCGTTGCCATGTACACGGCGCGCCGTGCCATTCGGCCTATGCGCCGTATGGCGTCAACGCCATCGAGCAGGCGGCGCGGCTGATCGCTCGCCTGGGCGAGATCGGCCAGCGCCTGGCCGCGCCGCAGCATCACGATCAACGCTTTGACCCGGCGTTTTCCACCGTGCAGGTCGGGCTGATCCAGGGCGGTACGGCGCTGAACATCGTCCCGGCCGATTGCCGCTTCGACTTTGAGGTGCGTGCCTTGCCGGCGTTCGAACCGCAGGCGGTGGTGGACGAGCTGCACACCTACGCGCAGCACACCCTGCTGCCGGCCATGCAGGCGGTCAAGGCTGACACGGCGATCCGCTTCGAAGCGATCTCGGCCTACCCGGGCCTGGCCACCGCACCGCAAAGCGCCGCAGCGCAACTGGTGGCGCAACTGTGCGGCAGCGATGCCTTCAGCACCGTGGCCTTTGGCACTGAAGGCGGCCTGTTCGATGAGGCTGGAATCCCGGCGGTGGTGTGCGGGCCGGGCAGCATGGAGCAGGGTCACAAGCCGGATGAATTTGTCAGCGTCGAGCAGATGGCGGCCTGTGACCGCCTGATGGATCGCCTGGCCGAATACCTCTCCAACAACGGATAACAACAAGGAGTCTGCAGTGAACGATTTCAACCAGTGGACCAGCCTGGCGCAACAGCAGCGCCTGATCGACAGCGCATTTATTCAAGGCGGGGCCTGTCAGGCCGCAAGTGGGGCGCGATTCGAGGTGATCAACCCGGCCACCGGCACATTGCTGGCCAAGGTCGCCGCTTGCGGCCAGGCCGAGGTTGACCTGGCGGTGCGCAGCGCCCGCCAGGCCTTCGAACAAGGCCCCTGGGCAAAGATGGCGCCCGGCGAGCGCAAGGCCGTGCTATTGCGCCTGGCGCAGTTGATGCTCGAGCACCGCGCCGAACTGGCCTTGCTCGACTCGCTGAGCATGGGCAAGCCGGTGATGGATGCCTGGAACATCGACGTGCCCGGCGCGGCGCATGTGTTCGCCTGGTACGGCGAAAGCCTCGACAAGCTCTATGACCAGGTGGCGCCGACCGCCAGCAATGCCCTGGCGACCATCACCCGCGTGCCGCTGGGGGTGATCGGGGCGGTGGTGCCGTGGAATTTCCCGCTGGACATGGCCGCCTGGAAACTCGCCCCGGCGTTGGCCGCCGGTAACAGCGTGGTGCTCAAGCCCGCCGAGCAGTCGCCGTTCTCGGCGCTGCGCCTGGCAGAGCTTGCGATTGAAGCGGGCCTGCCCAAGGGCGTGCTCAACGTGGTGCCGGGGCTGGGCGAGGAGGCCGGTCGCGCCCTGGGCCTGCACATGGACGTCGATGCCCTGGTGTTTACCGGCTCCACCGAAGTCGGCAAGTACTTCATGCAATACGCCGCGCAGTCGAACCTCAAGCAGGTGTGGCTGGAATGCGGCGGCAAGAGCCCGAACCTGGTGTTCGCCGATTGCCAGGACCTGGACCTGGCGGCCGAGAAAGCCGCGTTCGGCATCTTCTTCAACCAGGGCGAAGTCTGCTCGGCCAACTCGCGCCTGCTGCTGCAACGTTCGATCGCCGACGCGTTCATCGAGCGGCTGATCGTCAAGGCGCGCCAGTGGCTGCCGGGCAACCCGCTGAACCCGGCAAGCCGCGCCGGGGCCATTGTCGACAGCCGCCAGGCGCAGCGGATCATGCACTACATCGAGCAGGCCCAGGCTGAAGGCGCGCAACTGGTGTGTGGTGGTCGACAGCTGAGTTTCGACGGTTCGAGCAACTTCATCGAGCCGACGATTTTTACCGGCGTCACCGCCGACATGACCCTGGCCCGCGAAGAAGTGTTCGGCCCGGTGCTGGCGGTCAGCGTGTTCGATGACGAAGACCAGGCGGTGGCCATGGCCAACGATCACATCTATGGCCTGGCGGCGTCGCTGTGGACCGACGACCTCAACCGCGCCCACCGCGTCGCACGGCGGCTGAATGCCGGCACGGTGTCGGTCAATACCGTCGATGCCCTGGACGTCTGCGTGCCCTTTGGCGGCGGCAAGCAGTCGGGCTTTGGCCGCGACCTGTCGTTGCATTCGTTCGATAAGTACACGCAGTTGAAAACGACCTGGATTCAGCTACGCGGCTGATGGCCTGTGGGAGCGGGCTTGACCCGCGATGAGGCCAGCACAGGCAACACCTAATAACAACAATTCGGAGCACCCGATGAACAGCAATGCAAGCGTGCAAACCGGCGCCCTGGCGCCGCCTGCAAGTCGCAAGAAACTCGGCCTTACCGCGCTGCTGGCGGTGGCCATCGGCCTGGTGGTGTCCCAGGGCGTCATGGTGCTGATGCTGCAAGGCGTCGGCATCGCCGGCCTGGGCTTTATCGTGCCGCTGGGTCTGGCTTACCTGCTGGCCCTGAGTTACGCCTGTTCGTTCTCGGAACTGGCGCTGATGATCCCCCGCGCCGGCAGCCTGAGCAGCTACACCGAAGTCGCCATCGGCCAGTTCCCGGCGATCCTCGCGACCTTTTCCGGCTATATCGTGGTGGCGATGTTCGCGCTGTCGGCCGAGCTGTTGCTGATGGAGTTCATCATCGACAAGGTCTACCCACACTCGATGCCACCGCTTACCGTGGCCCTGGGTGTACTGGCGCTGTTCACTGTGCTCAACCTGTTCAACATCGACATCTTCGCCCGCCTGCAAACCGTGCTGGCGATGGTGATGACCGTGGTGCTGCTGGTGATGGGCCTGAGCGCGATGAACAGCGACATCGTCGCGCCCAACCCGGCGCTGTTCGACAGCGCCCACTGGAACCCGTTGGGCCTGGGGGTGATCGCCCTGACCGCGATGGCGGTGTGGGGCTTTGTCGGCGCCGAGTTCGTCTGCCCGCTGGTAGAAGAAACCCGCCGCCCGGAGCGCAACATCCCGGGCTCGATGATGCTCGGCCTGACCATCATCTTCGTGATCATCTGCCTGTACGGCCTGGGCGCCTTGCTCACCGTGCCGCAGGCGGAGCTGGCCAGCAACGGCCTGCCGCATTACCTGTTCGCCACCACGGTGTTCGGGGAGGCCGGCAAAGTGTTTTTGGTTACCGCCGCGATCACCGCCACCTGCAGCACCCTCAACAGTTCGCTGGCGGCGATCCCGCGCATGCTTTATGGCATGGCCCGCAACGGCCAGGCCTTCGGCGTGTTCAAGCGCCAGGGCAAGCGCACCGGCGCGCCCTGGGTGGCGGTGCTGTTCATTGCCGCGGTCACCGGCCTGCCATTGCTGCTGATGCACGACCATGCCGATGCCATCAATCAGCTGCTGTTGTCGGCCGCCCTGGCCTGGCTGCTGGCCTACATCATCACCCACGTCAACGTCATTGCCCTGCGCCGGCGCTACCCGCAGGTGGCGCGGCCGTTCCGCACGCCGTTCTACCCGCTGCCGCAGCTGTTTGGCATCGCCGGCATGCTGTTTGCGATCTGGAACGTCTCGCCCAGCCCGGACATGACCTTTTCGATTTTTGCCTACGCAGGCCTGGTGCTGCTGATCGTCTCGATCATCGCCGTGCTGTGGATCAAGGGCGTGATGGGCAAGCCACTGTTCAAGCCCGAGCCGCTGGCAAGCGTGCTGGGCACTCAAACCGATAAAGACCCGCAAGGAGATTCGCAATGACCGCTCACGTCAAACCTGCCCGTAGCACCGGCGATTACCAGGCAGCGGATGCCGCGCACCACATTCATGCCTTTCTCGACCAGAAGGCGCTGAACGCCGAAGGCCCGCGGGTGATCGTCCGTGGCGAAGGCCTGGCATTGTGGGACAACGATGGCAAGCGCTACCTGGACGGCATGTCGGGGCTGTGGTGCACCAACCTCGGCTATGGCCGCAAGGACCTGGCCGCAGCCGCCAGCCAGCAGCTGGAGCAACTGCCGTACTACAACATGTTCTTCCACACCACCCACCCGGCGGTGGTCGAGCTCTCGGAGCTGCTGTTCAGCCTGCTGCCGGCGCACTACAGCCACGCGATCTACACCAACTCCGGCTCTGAAGCCAACGAGGTGCTGATCCGTACCGTGCGCCGCTACTGGCAGATCCTCGGCAAGGCGCAGAAGAAGATCATGATCGGCCGCTGGAACGGCTACCACGGCTCGACCCTGGGCGCCACGGCGCTGGGCGGGATGAAGTTCATGCACGACATGGGCGGGGTGATCCCCGATGTTGCGCACATTGACGAGCCGTACTGGTTTGCCCACGAGGGCGACCTGACCCCGGCCGAATTCGGCCTGCGCGCGGCGCGCCAACTGGAAGAGAAGATCCTCGAACTTGGCGCCGACAACGTCGCCGCGTTTGTTGCCGAACCCTTCCAGGGCGCCGGCGGCATGATCTTCCCGCCAGAAAGCTACTGGCCAGAAATCCAGCGCATCTGCCGGCAGTACGACGTGCTGCTGTGCGCCGATGAAGTCATCGGCGGCTTTGGCCGCACCGGCGAGTGGTTCGCCCACCAGCATTTTGGTTTCGAGCCCGACACCCTGTCGATCGCCAAGGGCCTGACCAGCGGCTACATCCCCATGGGCGGCCTGATTCTGTCCAAGCGCATGGCCGAGGTGCTGGTGGAGCAGGGCGGGGTATTCGCCCACGGCCTGACCTATTCCGGTCACCCGGTGGCGGCAGCGGTAGCAATTGCCAACCTCAAGGCGCTGCGCGACGAAGGCATCGTCAGCCGCGTCAAGCACGAGACCGGCCCCTACCTGCAGCGTTGCCTGCGCGAAGTGTTCGGCAACCACCCGCTGATTGGCGAGGTGCAGGGCGCAGGCCTGGTTGCGGCCTTGCAGTTCGCCGAAGACAAGGCCAGCCGCAAGCGCTTTGCCAACGAAAACGACATGGCCTGGCGTTGCCGCACCCTCGGCTTTGAAGAGGGCCTGATCATTCGCTCGACCCTGGGCCGGATGATCATGGCCCCGGCCCTGGTGGCCAGCCACGCCGACATCGATGAACTGGTCGACAAGACCCGTACCGCTGTAGACCGTACCGCCCGCGAATTCGGTCGCCTGTAAACCCAAAAGTGGCCGGCGCGCGCGGGCGTGCCGGCCTATTAGAGGAACCGCTTCATGTCCAGATCCTTGCGTTGCTGTGTTCCCTTTGCCCTGGTTGTGCTGTGCAGCGCGGTGTCGGCTGCGCCGCAGAACCTCACCGTCATCTCCTTTGGCGGCGCCACCAAGCAGGCCCAGGACAAGGCCTACTTCCAACCTTTCAACGCCAGCGGCGCAGGACGCGTGGTTGCCGGCGAGTACAACGGTGAGCTGTCGAAAATCAAGGCCATGGTCGATGTCGGCCATACCAGCTGGGACGTGGTCGAGGTCGAGAGCCCGGAGCTGTTGCGCGGCTGTGACGAAGGCCTGTTCGAGCGTCTCGATCCGGCGCGCTTCGGCGACCCGGCGCAGTTCGTCCCGGGCACCCTGAGCGAATGCGGGGTGGCCACCTACGTCTGGTCGATGGTCATGGCCTACGACAACGGCAAGCTGGCCAAGGCGCCGAGTTCCTGGGCCGACTTCTGGAACATTGCCGACTTCCCCGGCAAGCGCGGCTTGCGCAAGGGTGCCAAGTACACCCTGGAGATCGCCTTGCTCGCCGACGGGGTCAAGCCCGAGCAGCTGTATGAAGTGCTCGGTACGCCGCAAGGGGTGAGCCGCGCCTTTGCCAAACTGGACCAGATCAAGGGCAATATCCAGTGGTGGGAAGCCGGCGCGCAACCGGCGCAGTGGCTGATTGCCGGTGACGTGGTCATGAGCGCGGCCTACAACGGCCGGATCGCCTCGGCGCAGAAAGAGGGCATGAAGCTCAGTATCGTCTGGCCGCAAAGCCTGTACGACCCGGAATACTGGGCGGTGGTCAAGGGCACGCCGAACAAGGCCCTGGCCGAGGACTTCATTGCCTTTGCCAGCCAGCCACAAACCCAAAAGGTGTTTTCCGAGGAGATTCCCTACGGGCCGGTGCACCGCGAGGCGCTGAAGCTGCTGCCGGCTAATGTCCAGCAACAGTTGCCGACCGCCGAGGCCAACCTGGCCGGGGCGCGGGCGGTGGATGCCGGGTTCTGGGTGGACCATGGCGAGGAGCTGGAGCAGCGCTTCAACGCCTGGGCGGCGCGCTGAATTCATCGCGGGTCAAGCCCCACAGGGGCAGTCCAATCTGTGGGAGCGGCGGTGCGGCGACCCGACTTGCCCCGCGATGCTGTTGAACCGTTAGGCCAGCCAGGCAGCAAACTGCTCCTTGCAGTAATCGACAAACAACTGCGCAGGCTTGGTCAGCTGCGCACGCTTGAGCCAGCCGGCCACCAGCGCGGAGCCTGTGACATCTTCGGCAATCTCCACACAGACCACTTCCTGTCCATCATAGGTGCTGTGGCCATGGGGCTTGGTCACCAGCAGGGCAAAGCCAAAGCCCTGGCCGACCATGCCGCGGACCATCTCGATCGACGGCGAGCTGAAGACGATGTTCGGGCTCAGCTGCAGTTCTTCGAAAATACTCACGAAGTAAGTGCGGCTGGGCTGCACGTCGAGGAGGATCATCGGCTCCAGCGCCAGGTCCCTGATCGAGACCTGCTTCTGCCCGGCAAAGCGATGGCCCGCCGGCACTAGCGCATAGGGGCGCTGGGGCGCGGTCAGGGCTTCGGTTTCAATGGTGCTGTCCAGGTCATGTTCGTAGAAGATCGCCAGGTCGAAGCGCCCGCCGGTCAGGCCTTGCACCAATTCCTGCTGCTCGCCGTCCTGCAGGCGGATCTCCACCCCCGGAAAACGCTGGCGAAAGCCTGCGATCAAGCGCGGCAGGTAGAGCGGGGCGACGGTCTCGAAGCAGCCGATGTCGATCTGGCCACAGACCACGTCGTTGTCGGCCAGGGCGTTCTGCTCGAACTCGCGGGCCATACGCAGCAGTTCCTGGGCCTTGCGGTAGAAGCGTGCGCCACCCGGGGTCAGCGACACGCCCTGGGCGTGATGGCGGATGAACAGCTGCACGCCGAAGCTGTCTTCCAGGCCCTTGACCGCCGTGGAAATCGACGGCTGGGCGATGTACAGCTTGCGCGACGCCTCGGCGACGCTGCCGCATTCAACGGTGGTGACGAAATACTTCAGTTGACGCAAGGTATAGGACGCCACAGTGCACCTCTGGCTGATTATTTTGCTACACGATACCCCCAGGACGGCCCGGTGCTGCAGCGGATTTTGCTGGCCATTGAGCATATTTACCCGGGCCTGCCGTTGATCGCCTGGGTGGCACTGTGGACCCGCGCACAGCCTCGAACCTGTACGGCGCGCATTTCTTGCGCCGCTCTTGCGAGGTAACTGCCATGAGCCAGCCACGTCCCGACGATGAACCCCTGTGGAAAGATCCGCTGAACAACCCGCAACGCGAGCACGATCCGCTCAGCGACCCGAATGTCTCTGACCCGCAGCGGCGCGACCAGCCGGAGGACGTCGAGCGGGTGCCCGACGACCAGCCCCTGGAGGATCGCCTGCCCGAACCCGACCAGCCGACCCCGCTGTCGGACGAACGCCGCTAATCGGCGCTCAGCTCGTGCACTTGCCAGCGCACCGAGCTGACGCCTTTCTCCAGGCTCACCCGGCTGACCAGGCGTTCCAGCTGGGTGGGCGCATCGGGGCTGCCCATCAGCTCGGCGCGTACTTCCAGCTTGGCCGGGTTGGCCAGGTCTTCACTGTGCAGCGACTGCAGGCGCAGGCCGCCGTTGCCGAAGCTGTGCAGCATCAGGCTGCGCACCTGGATTTCATCTTCGGCGCGGCAGGTGATGCGCACCTCGAAGCGCTGCTCGGCCTCGTTGGCCGGCAGCACGTCCTGATGATTCAGACGCTGGGCGATGTCGCGCAGCAGGATATTGGCGCAGAGCACCACGCAGCTGCCCAGCGCCGCCTCCAGCAACAGCCCCAGGCTGCACAGCACGCCAATGGCGGCGGTGCACCAGAGCGTCGCAGCGGTGTTCAGCCCGCGTACGTTGAGGCCGTCGCGCATGATCACACCACCGCCCAGAAAGCCGATGCCCGAGACCACATAGGCGGCAACCCGTGAAGCGTCGGTGGCGGCCATGCCCGGCACTGCCTGGGTCATCAGCACGAACAGGCAGGCGCCGGTGCTGACCAGGGCATTGGTGCGCAGGCCGGTCAGGCGCTGACGCAGTTGACGTTCGGCGCCAATCAGCGCCCCGAGTACCAGCGCGACGGTGACGCGCAGCAGAAATACTTTCCAATCCATAGCAAACCTCGAATCCACGGCAATACGCCGCGTTGTCATCGCCAGTGGGCGATGTACGTGAACAAAGAGAATGCGCAGGGCCACGGGCCTTCAACACCGGTGAAGGTGCAAGGTGTGCGGGAAGGAGAATGAGGATTTGTCATCCACAAGGGATGCGAATCGCCACTGACCGCCATGTTCGGCGTGCCAGTGACAGGGGGAACCTGCTGAACTAGCGCGCCGTGTGGACCTGTCGCAATCGACTAGGGCTACTGTCCAATGCAGGACTCCTGTGTAGGCATGCAAAAATGCGGGCGAGAAACTAACCCTCGGGCAGCGCAGGGTCAAGGGTAAAAACATGACAATTGTTGCATTGGCAGCGGATCGTTGCAGATATGCAACGCTGTGGGTCATCGTGTTGTCTTTCCCAGGTGCGCTTCAAAAGCTACTGTTCCCTGAAAGGACTTTCGAGAGACCTGTGTGCAACCTTTGATCAATTACTGGCGGCTGGTGCTGCATCCCGGTGCGGACACCCTGCGCTTCGCCTTGCGGACCATCGTTGCCTGCCTGTTGACCCTGTACCTGGCGTTCATCTTCGACCTCGACCAACCGAAGTGGTCGGTGATGGCGGTGTTCATCGTCAGCCAGCCGCTGGGCGGCATGACCCTGCAACGCAGCTTCGCCCAGGTGCTCGGCACCACCCTCGGCGCGGCGGTGGCGGTGTTGATCATGGCGGTATTCGCGCAGGCGCCATTGCCGTTCATTATCACCCTGGCCCTGTGGCTGGCCCTGTGTACCGCCGGCGGCACCTTGCTGCGCTACACCAGCTCGCATGCCTTCGTGCTCAGCGGCTTTACCGCCGTGGTGGTGGCGATGCTGGCGATCCCCGAGCAGGACAACACCCTGATGCTGGCCATTACCCGGGTCACCGAAACCCTGCTGGCGGTGGCCTGCGTGTGTGCGGTGAGCCTGCTCAGTGCACGGCCGCAGACAGTGGCCACGGGCTATTTTGCCAAGGTCGACAACCTCATTAAGCTGATGGCCAGCCACGCTGCGGCGGCGATTCGCGGTGAAGAGAGCGCGGCCGAGTTCAGCAAGCGGCAGATGCAGATCCTTGGCGAGATCAGCGCCCTGGAAGGCCTGCGCCGCCACCTGTATTTCGACGCCCCGCATTTGCGCGGGGCCAACGGCCTGGTGCAACTGCTCGGCAACCAGTTGGTGCTGCTCAGCTCGCGGCTGGCGGTGCTGCGTAACCAGAAGCTGATGATCGCCGAGCGCTGGCAGGGCAGTTATCCGGAGTTCATCAGCCGCTTGCTGGCCGACGAGCTGGCCTTTCTCGACCAACTGGCGCAGCAGGGCCGGGCCTTGCCAGCCGAGGCACGCGAGCATTTCAGCGCCTTGCAGCGGCGTTTCGACCAGGCCGCGCTACAGGCCGAGCAGCTGCAAAACGACCTGCCAACGCCGCTTCGCTCATTGGCCTGGGCCTTGCGCTGGGAGCAGGCGCGCCTGCTCGAACAGCTCGGCGAAATGCTCGAACTCAGCGATGCCATCCAGGAAGGCCGTGCCGGCGATTGCCTGTACCGCCAGGGCCGCAGCAATCCCTTGCACCTGGACTGGCGCCTGGCGGCGATGAACGCCAGCCGCGCCTTTATTGCCCTGGTCGCGGCCGGGCTGATCTGGATCGAAACCGCCTGGGACGGCGCCCGCGCCGGGATGATTCTGGTGGGCATCCTCTGCTCGTTGATGGCGACCTTTCCGCGCCCGCTGATGGCGGCGCAGAACTACGCCCGCGGCCTGGGCCTGGCGCTGCTGGTGTCGGCGCTGTACCAGTTCTGGCTGATCCCGCAGGTGGTCGATTTCGAAATGCTCGCGCTGCTGCTGTTGCCCTTGCTCTATGTAGTGGCGGTGGGGCTGTCGGGGCCGATGACCGCCGGCATCGGCATGGGCCTGGGCTTGTCGAGCTTCTTGCTGTTCGGCCCGCAGAACATCGGCGCCTGGCAGAACACGGCGATGCAATGGTTCGAATTCGCCGGTGCCTACGTGTGTGGCGCGGCGTTGTCGCTGATGGTGTATGCGTGGATTTTCCCGTTCAACCCGCAATTGCGCATCGAACGGCTGTTTCGTGAAACCCGCGAACAGGTGTATGCCTTGCTCAAGGGCCCGGCCTCGGACGCGCGCCAGTTCGCTTTTGAGAGCCGCATGCTCGACCGCCTGACCCTGATTATCGGCCTGCTGCCAGCGACCCGTGATGAGCGCTCGCGGGGGCTGTTCGAGGTCAACCTGGCATGCATGGCCCTGGGCGTGGCCTTGCGCCAGTTGCAGGAGCAGGGCAGGGCCAACCCGTTGCTGCCCGAGGCCCTGCGCGCGCAGCTTGAGCAGGTATTGCGCAACACCGGCCGCTATATCGCCGGGCGCACCGCGCTGGTGCTGCCAGACTTGCTGCAGACCCTGCAGGCGTTGGGCGAGCACCTGGACAATCTGCACGGCGAACAACTGCAGGCGCCGGCCGAGCAGTTGCGCTCGTTGTTTCGCATTCGTGTGGCGTTGCTGGTGATCGCAGGCTTTTTGCGTCACTACAGCCCCTACCTTGAACCCGCTGCCGAAGGAGCCCCGGCCCTTGCCCATTGATTTCGAGATTGGCGGTGTCTACCTGCCGCCGATCGCCCAGGCCCTGCTGCTGGCCATACCGCTGTTGATCGCCGTGCTCTGGCTGCTGCAAAAGCTTGGGGTGATGCAGCGGGTCTGGCATCCGGCATTGTTTGAAGGCGCGCTGTACGCTTGCCTGTGCGCCTTGATCATCCTGTACATGGGGAGCTGAACCTTGAACAAACTTGTGGCCCAGGTTTCGACCCTGGTTGTGGTGGTACTGGCGCTGCTGCTCGGCTGGTTTGCCTGGGAGCATTACACCCGCGCGCCCTGGACCCGCGATGCGCGGGTGCGCGCCGACGTGGTGACGCTGTCGGCGGATGTCGCCGGGCGTATCATCAGCCTCAAGGTGGCGGATAACCAGCACGTCGACCAAGGCCAGTTGCTGCTGCAAATCGACCCCGAGCGCTATGCCCTGGCGGTCGAACATGCGCGCCGCGCCATCGAAGTGGCGCGGGCCAGCGAAGGCCTGGCCCAGGCGGCGATCATCTCAAGCCAGGCCTTGCTCAAGCAGCGCCAGAGCGAAGAACAACGGCGCCGCACCCTCAAGCAAGGCTTTGCCATCTCCGGTGAAGAATGGGAGAAATCCAGCACCGACGTGGCCGTGGCCCAGGCCGAACTGATGCGCGGCCAGGCCAACCTGAGCCTGGCCACCGCCAACGTGCAACTGGCCACTGCCGCCTTGACCCAGGCCGAGCTTGACCTGCAACGCACACAGATTGTTGCCCCGGTCAGCGGTTATGTGACCAACCTGCTGACCCGCCAGGGCGACTACGCCACGGCCGGCGGACCTTTACTGGCGCTGGTCGACAGCGGCTCGTTCCATATCAGCGGCTATTTCGAGGAAACCAAGCTGCCGCGCATCCACCCGGGCAGCAAGGTCGACATCGCCCTGATGAGCGGCGAACGCTTCCAGGGCACGGTGCAGAGCATCGCCTACGCCATCACCGACCGCGAAAACGCCCCTGGCAACCGCCTGCTGGCCAACATCAACCCCAGCTACACTTGGGTGAAGCTGGCCCAGCGGGTGCCGGTGCGCATCGACATCGACCCAGGCTTTGCCGGCAAAGCCGACCTGCGGGCCGGTACCACGGCGACGGTGACGGTGCGCGAATAGGGTCCAGGTGGTAGGCTTTGCGGCGTTTCTGCCCAGCCACGCGAAGCTCGACGCATGATCCTCAACCTCGCTGTATTTCTCTGCACCCTGACGGCCATGGAGGGCATCGGCTACCTGGCGCATCGCTACATCATGCACGGCTGGGGCTGGTTCCTGCATCGCTCGCACCATGAGCCGCACCTGGGGGCGCTGGAAACCAACGACGTCTATCTGCTGGCCCTGGCCCTGATCGCCTTGGCCCTGGTGGCCATCGGCCGCGCCGGGCATGCGCCGTTGCAGTGGGTGGGGGCGGGCGTGGCGGCGTTCGGGGTGATCTACGTGATCGTCCATGACGGCATCGTCCACCGCCACTGGCCGTTTGCGCCACGGCCGCGCAACCGTTACCTCAAGCGCTTGTACCGTGCGCACCTTCTCCACCATGCGCTGAAGGGGCGGGATAACAATGTCTCGTTCGGGTTCCTGTATGCACCGCCCATGCACAAGATCAAGCAGCAATTGCGCGCGCGGCGCCGGGGTTGACCCGCAGGCGCGCAATTTCATACAAGATTGTCCGGTGCCGCATGCGTAAGGTAGTAGTGTTCTGTACATGGAGAAGCGTATGAGCCTGCACATCGAAACCCCGTTGATCGCCTCGCGTCCGTTGAGCCTGGCCAGTGGCCTGGAGGTCTGGCTGAAGCTCGACGCGCTGCAGCCCTCCGGCTCGTTCAAGCTGCGCGGCATCGGCGCTGCCTGTGAAGCCTATGCCCAGCAGGGCAAGCGCCGCTTCGTGTCGTCCTCGGGCGGTAATGCCGGCATCGCCGTGGCCGTGGCCGGGCGCATTCTCGGCCTGGCGGTGACCGTGGTGGTGCCGGAGACCACCACCGAGCGGGCCAAGCAGCTGATTCGCCAGGAACAGGCCGAGGTGATCGTGCATGGCAAGGCCTGGCACGAGGCCAATGCCCTGGCGCTGTCGCTGATGGGCGAGGATGACGCCTATATCCACCCCTTCGACGACCCGCTGCTGTGGCAAGGCCACGCGAGCATGATCGACGAGGTCGCCGCTACCCGCTTCAAGCCCGATGCGGTAGTGGTCGCGGTCGGCGGCGGTGGTTTGTTGTCGGGGGTCTGTGAAGGCCTGGCGCGCAACGGCTGGGGCCAGGTGCCGGTGTTTGCCGTAGAAACCAGCGGCGCCGCATCGCTGGCCGCGGCCATGGCGCAAAAGCAGCTGGTGGCGCTGGACGGGGTCAACACCGTGGCCACTTCGCTGGCGGCCAAGCAAGTGTGCCAGCGCGCCTTCGAGTGGAGCCAGGAGCGGCCGGTGGTCAGCCATGTGGTCAGTGACCAGGCGGCGCTGGAGGCCTGCGAGCAGTTCCTGCTCGACCAGCGCATCCTGGTCGAGCCCGCCTGCGGTGCAGCCCTGGCCCTGGCGTACGCGCCCACGGCCGAGCTCAAGCAGCACCAGAAGGTGCTGGTGATCGTGTGTGGCGGCGTCACCGCAACCCTCGACCAGATCCGCCAATGGCGCGCGGCCTGCTAGTTGGATAGCGTCGTCCATCAGGCTCCCGGGCATCCAGGCGTACGCCTGATCGATGCCCGTTACCAGCAATTTGCCTTTCCCCGGCATTTTCACCTGGAGTACCACATCGGCCTGATCGTCACCGGCCAGCAGCGTTACGCCGCCGGCGGCACGCGCCAGCTGGCCGGGGCCGGGGACATCCTGCTGATGGCCCCGGAGCACGTGCACGACGGCGCCAGTGCCGATGACCAGGGCTACGGCATCCGTATCCTGACCCTTGATCCTGGCTGGCTGGCCGAGGTCAGCCGTGACCTGAGCGACGGCCGCCAGGGCCTGCCCAACCTCAATGCCTTGCAACTGCGCCACCCGCAGTTGCAGCAGCTGCTTAATGGTTTGCACCAGCAGCACGACCCGCTGGCGTTTGCAAGTCACCTGTGGGAAACCCTGGCGCTGCTGCTCGGGCTGGGTTCCACCCTCAAAGTGAACGAGCACAGCAACGGTTTTGATCCACAGCGTTGGCGGCAGTTGCGTGAATGGCTGGAGTCGCGCCTGGATCAGCCGCCGAGCCTGGAAGAAATGGCTGCATTCGTTGATTTGAGCCCGTGGCAGCTATTGCGCCGCTTTCGCAATCACTGCGGCTTGCCGCCCCAGCAATGGTTGACCCACCTGCGTCTGGAGCGGGCCTTGCCGCGGGTGCTGGCCGGGCAGCCCTTGAGTGAAATTGCCCTGGACCTGGGCTTCTACGACCAGGCCCATTTCAGCCGCCTGTTTCGCCGCACCTACGGCGCGCCACCACGGGGCCTGAAGGTGCTGAAACGCTAACCCGTGCGGATTCTCAGCGCCTGGGCACATCACCGGCAACCGTGGTCCGGAACATCTCGCGGCGCATGCCATGGTAGTCAGCGATCGGCAGGTGCCAGGTGCTGCGGTTGTCCCAGATCGCCAGGGTTCCCTGACGCCAGCGCATGCGGCAGGTAAAAGCGGGTGCGCTGGCCAGGTTGAACAGGTAGTCGAGCAGCGGCCTGGCTTCTTCGCTGCGCAAACCCTGGATGCCAACGGTGTAGGCAGGGTTGATGAACAGCACCTTCTCGCCGGTTTGCGGATGACGGGTCACCAGCGGGTGGCTGCGCATGTCCTGCGAGGTGTCGCTGCCATAGTGGATGGCCATGTTTTCCAGCAGGGCGTTGTGGTTGGCGCCGACCCCGTAGGCCCGCTCGGGGCTGTGCAGTGCATCGAGAGTGTCCAGCAGCGCCTGCATGCCCGCTGACAGCCATTGATAGGCCAGTGCCAGGTTGGCGTAGCAGGTATCGCCACCGTAAGGCGGGATGTCGTGGCCGTAGAGCAGGGTGTAGGCCGGCGGGCGCTGCTGGAAGGTCCAGTCGCTGTGCCAGGCGCCACCGAACACGAAGGGCGCCTTCTCGTCGGCCTCCTTGACCACGTGCACCACGTGCGGATGGTCAACCATGGTGGTCACGTAGGGCTCGCGGCCGAATTCGCCGAACTGTCGGGTGACCCGTTCAAGGTCGGCAAGGCGCAGGTTCTGCTCGCGAATGAACAGCACCTTGTGCGCCAGCAGCGCCTGGCGCAGTTCGACCCAGCCTGCGTCCTCCAGGCGGTTCAAGTCGAGTCCCTCGACGTCGGCACCGAGGGCGCCGGTGCTGGGCAAGACGCGCAAGTGGCGGTAATCGGCTGCGCGGTTGTGGTCGGGATGGCAGTAGATGAATTCGCTCATGACGGACACTCGTGTGGGCCTGCGGTCATCGGGATTGCAGTTCATCGCGCACCGCGGCTGCAACCGGGTCGGGGTCATGTCCACGGCTCACCCACCAGCCAAAGCCTGCCGCCGTAAAGAACATGATCAAGCTGTAGATTGCCGCCGGTATGGCCATGGTCGAGTTGTTCAGCAGGGTCGGGCTCAGCGCCAGGGCAATGGCCAGGGTGCCGTTGTGGATGCCGATCTCCATGCCGATGGCAATCGCCTGGCGCTTGGGGATTTTCAGCAGCCGTGGCAGCCAGTAGCCGACGCCCAGGCTCAGCAGGTTGAACAGCAGCGCCGCGCCGCCTACCACCGGGGCATAGTCGACGACGGTCTGCCAGTCCTTGACCATTGCCAGGACAATCGTGAATACCAGAAACAGCGCGGCGATGATCTTCATCGGCCGCTCCATGCGCATGGCAAAGCCCGGCGCCAGGCGGCGGATCAGCATGCCGATGGCCACCGGCACCAGGACAATGGCAAACACCTGCAGCACCTTGGCAAACTGCAGCGGGATGGCCTGGTCGGCGGCCATGAAGTAGGCCAGCGACAGGTTGACCAACAGCGGCATGGTCAGGATCGCAATCAGCGAGTTGACCGCCGTCAGGGTCACGTTCAAGGCTACGTCACCGTGGGCCAGGTGGCTGAACAGGTTGGCGGTAGTGCCGCCAGGGGATGCGGCCAGCAGCATCAGGCCTACCGCCAAAGCAGGGGCCAGGCCAAAGCCCTTGGCGATCAGAAAGCAAATGAACGGCAGCAGCAGGATCTGGCAGGCCAGGCCGATCAGCACCGGCCGGGGGAACTTCACCACCCGGGCAAAATCGGCCAGGGTCAGGGTCAGCCCCAGGCCGAGCATGATGAAACCCAGGGCGATGGGCAGGAAGGCACTGAGCAAGGGCGATGCAGTCATGGCGCGGACTCACAAGAAGGCGGTGTCCGCCAGTGTAGGCAAGGATTTCGATATCCATTACAGATCTTGCGGTTTATGTCCGGCAGACAGTAGCATCGGCGCTTTTGCCCCAGGACCCGATACCCGATGCAGTTTCAGCCAGGCATTCTCGCCGCCCCCGTTCCCGCCCAGGCCCGCCACCTGTTCTTCACCTTGCACTCGCCCGCAGCATTGCCGGGCGTGCTCGATGGGCTGCTGCAGCAGGTTGATGGCAGCCGTGTGGTGGCCGGTTTCGGCGCGCCGCTGGTGCAGGCCCTGGGTGGCAGCATCGACGGCCTGCGCGGGTTTCCGCAGCTGACCGCGGCAGTCGACAACCCCTGCACCCAGCACGACCTGTGGCTGTGGCTGCGCGGTGAAGACCGTGGCGAGCTGTGGCTGCACAGCCAGGCGCTCGAGCAACTGCTGGCCCCGGCCTTGAAACGGTTCGAGGCCACCGATGCCTTCCGCCACAAGAGCGGCCACGACCTGACCGGCTATGAAGACGGCACCGAGAACCCGGTGGAAGACGCCGCCGTCGAAGCGGCGATCCTTGCCAGCGAGGTACCAGGCTTGAACGGTTCGAGCTTTGCCGCGTTCCAGCTGTGGCGCCATGACCTCAATTGTTTCAAAGCTTTGCCGCAAGCCGAGCAGGACGACATTATCGGCCGGCGCAAGGCCGACAACGAAGAGCTTGACGCCGCGCCGCAGTCGGCCCACGTCAAGCGCACCGCCCAGGAAAGCTTCGCCCCTGAAGCCTTTATCGTCCGCCGCTCGATGCCCTGGGCGGATGAGCGTGGTGCCGGCCTGGCGTTCCTGGCTTTCGGTCACTCGTTTGATGCGTTCGAAGTGCAGCTGCGGCGCATGAGCGGCCTGGAAGATGGCGTGGTCGATGCCCTGTACCGCTTCAGCCGGCCGCTGACTGGAGGCTACTATTGGTGCCCGCCGCTGGGCGAGCATGGGTTGGATTTGAGCGCTGTGCTCGGGCGGTAGATCGATCGCGGGTCAAGTCGAGTCGTCGCACCGCCGCTCCCACAGGATTGATGCAGACCTGTAGGAGCGGGCTTGACCCGCGATGAGGCCCGTACAAGTGTAAGAAAATTTTACGGACTTTTTACGAAGGTGCGTCAAGCACAAAGCCATACTGCCGGCGCATTTCTTCGAGACGTCTGACCGTGAGCCAAGTCGCAACTTCCGCAAGCGCCCATTCCCCCGTAAAAACTTCGTCACTGAGCCTGTTGATCGCCGCCGCCGGCGTGGTCTATGGCGATATCGGCACCAGCCCGCTGTACACCTTGAAGGAGGTCTTCGCCGGTCATTACGGCGTGCAGGCCAACCATGACGGTGTGCTCGGCATCCTCTCGCTGGTGTTCTGGTCGCTGATCTGGGTGGTGACCATCAAGTACGTGCTGTTCGTGCTGCGCGCCGATAACCAGGGCGAAGGCGGGATCATGGCCCTGACCGCCCTGGCGCGGCGGGCGGCGGCGCCGTACCCGCGCTTGAGCCGGGTGCTGGTGCTGCTCGGGCTGTTTGGCGCGGCCTTGTTTTACGGCGACAGCATGATCACTCCGGCGATTTCCGTGCTGTCGGCGGTGGAGGGGCTGCAACTGGCCTTTGACGGCATCGACCATTGGGTCGTGCCCTTGGCGGTGGTGGTGCTGGTGGCGCTGTTTCTGATCCAAAAGCATGGCACCGCACGCATCGGGATCATTTTCGGCCCGGTCATGGTGCTGTGGTTCAGCGTGCTTGGCGCGCTGGGCATCTATGGCATCGTCCAGCGCCCGGAAGTGCTGCTAGCGATGAACCCGGCCTGGGCGGTGAACTTCTTTATCGTCCACCCGGGCATGGGCGTGGCGATTCTTGGCGCGGTGGTGCTGGCCCTGACCGGCGCCGAGGCGCTGTATGCCGACATGGGCCATTTCGGCCGCAAGCCGATTGCCCGCGCCTGGATCCTGCTGGTGCTGCCGGGGCTGGTACTCAACTATTTCGGTCAGGGCGCGCTGATCCTCGGCAACCCCGAGGCGGTCCGCAACCCGTTCTACCTGCTGGCCCCGGACTGGGCGCTGCTGCCGATGATCGCCCTGGCCACCCTGGCGACCATCATTGCCTCCCAGGCGGTGATTTCCGGCGCCTTCTCGCTGACGCGCCAGGCGATTCAGCTGGGCTACGTGCCGCGCATGTTCATCCAGCACACCTCAAGCCAGGAGCAGGGGCAGATCTACATCGGCACGGTGAACTGGGCGCTGATGGTCGGCGTGGTGCTGCTGGTGATCGGCTTCGAGTCGTCCGGCGCCCTGGCGGCAGCCTATGGCGTGGCGGTCACTGGCACCATGCTGATCACCACCTTGCTGTCTTCGGCGGTGGTACTGCTGTTGTGGAAGGCTCCGCGCTGGCTGGCGCTGCCGTTGCTGTTGGGCTTTTTGCTGGTCGACAGCCTGTACTTCGCCGCCAACGCGCCGAAGATCTTCCAGGGCGGCGCCTTCCCGGTAATCGCCGGTATCGCCTTGTTCATTCTGATGACCACCTGGAAACGCGGACGCAAGATCATCGTCGAGCGCCTCGACGAATCGGCCTTGCCGCTGCCGCTGTTCATCAGCAGCCTGGCTGCGCAACCGCCGCACCGGGTGCAGGGCACTGCGGTGTTCCTCACCGCCCGCGCCGACGCCGTGCCCCACGCGCTGCTGCATAATCTGCTGCACAACCAGGTGTTGCACGAGCGGGTGGTGCTGCTCACCGTGGTGTCCCAGGACCGGCCGCGGGTGCCGGTGGCCCAGCGTTTTGAAGTACAGGCCTTTGGCGAGGGCTTCTATCGGGTCAACCTCAACTTCGGTTTTATCGAAGAACCCGACGTACCGGCGGCGTTGCAGTTGTGTCACCTCAAGGACCTGGACTTCAGCCCGATGGTGACCACCTACTTCCTCAGCCGCGAGACGGTAATCCCGACCAGGCGCATCGGCATGGCGCGCTGGCGCGAGGCGCTGTTCGCGTTCCTGCTGAAGAACGCCAACAGCAACCTCAAGTACTTCAACCTGCCGCTGAACCGGGTGATCGAGCTGGGCACCCAGGTCGAGATGTAGCCCGGGGCCTAGGCGGTGGCCGCTGCGGCCAGCGGCGCCGCCTTGCGCACCAGGCGCTGCAGGCGGCTGGCGATGGCAAAGCCGATCAGCGCCAGCAGCATCATGGCGACGAACACATAGTTGTAGCCTTGCTGGCCGGGGAAGTGGTCAAGGAGCGCGCCGTAGCCGACGTAGGCGAACATCCCCGGCGCATAGCCGATCAGGCAGCCGATGCCGAAGGCGGAACCGGTGATGTGCGGGGCGATCCCGACTTCACCCATCGGCGCCCAGAACACCCCGCGCATGGAAAACACGATGAAGGCGAACGACAGCGTCGCGGCCATGCCGGCATAGATGAAGCCCGGGCTCTTGGGCACCAGAAGGATGATCGCCATCATCGGCAGCAGCGCCAGGAACGCCCACTTCAGGTAGCGGCTGGGGCTCTTGAAGTGCTTGTCGGCGATAAACCCACCGGCCGGCCCGCCAAGGATCTTCAGCATGTACTGGTTGATGATGCCGTAGGCGCCGACCAGTGCCACCGGCAGGCCGTAGACTTCCTTCAGGTAGGGGATGAAGTAGGTCAGGCCGCAGTAGACGATGTAGACCATGAACACGTTGAAGCTGACCAGCCAGATCGCCGGCACCTTGATTGCCTCCATAAGGTTGGCCAGCGGGTTCTTGGCGCTGGTCTGGGCCTGGGCCTGATTGCCTTTGAGCAAGAACCAGGTCAGCACCCCGGCGGCGATGTCGATCAGCGCGTAGAACAGGATCGCCGCTTTCAGACCATGTTCGCCGCTGCCCAGGGCAACGAACACGCCCAGCGCACTAAACGCCACCAGGGTGTCGACCACCCCGCGGCCGCCTTCGAGCAGGCCAAACATGCGCCCTTGCTCCTGATCGTTGCCCAGGCCGCGAATGGCCTTGAGCAGCGCCGGCCAGTAGATGCAGTCGGCGCACACCGCCAGCAGGCAGAACACCAGCATCAGGCTGCTGAACGGCGGGAAGGTGGCCAGGTACAGGCCCAGGGCGCCGGTACCGATCAGGCCCAGGGGGATCAGCTTGCGGGTATCAAAACGGTCAGCGAGCATGCCGCCGACCACGAACAGGCCAGTGGCGATGATGGCGTTGGCGCTGAGCAGCAAGCCGATCTGGGTGTGCGAGAGGCCCATGAACTCCTGCATGGGTACGTAGAACGCATCCTTGAGGTTGGCCAGTTTGTAGACGGTGCCGCCACCGAGGATCAGTATCAGGAACTTGAACCATTTGGCCTTGTTTTGCGCAGTCATTGTTATTCTCCAGGCGTAGTGGGGTAGGGGCTCAAAGGCTGGCAGGGCTGGCCAGGGTCAACTCGGCGAGGGTGCGCAACTCGGCCAGCAAGGTTTTCACGTAGCTGACCTGGTTGTTGGCCCAGCGCTGTTCGCCGGCCAGCATCTGCTCGAGGGTCAGGCCGGCGGGCAGCGGCGTGTCGCTCATTTCCCGGTAGGCAATGAACGGGTCGGCCGGCTCGTTGCGCTGGCGGAAGGCCGGGGCGAGGTAGTGGTTTTCCTGTTCGAGGATGAAGGCGATCACTTGCGGCTGCTGTTCACCGAGCATCAGCAGCTCGAACAGCATGCGCGCGCCGGGCAGCTCGTCCTCGGCGCTGCCCTGCAGTACCCCGCAGTGGCCAAAACCCTGGTCTTCGGCCACCACCCGCACGCCCTTGAGGTGGCTCTGGCGGATATGCGGGGCGAGGTTGTGCAGGGCCTGCAGCGGTTGCTCGCAGGCATTGATCATGTTGCCGAAATCGAACAGGGCATTGAGCCGCGGATGATTGACCTGGCGCAGCAACTGGGCGATCTCGTCGCTCTTGAGCTCTTCATGCTGCTCGAAATCAAAATGCAGGTCGTGGGCATCGGCCAGCCGGGCCAGGTACAGCAGGTCGCCACCGATCTGGTCCATGACCTGCGAGAGCAGGCCTTCATAACGCGAGTACACGCGAATATTGCGGCTGCCGATGACCTTGGCCACGGCCACCACCGCATCGACGTCGGCCTTGCGCGTGCTGCTGATTTCCAGGTGCACGTCCAGTTGCAATGCGCGGGCTTTTTCGGCGAAGGCACACAACTGCCCGGCGTTCATCTGCGACAGGCTGTTGTGCTCGCCATCGAGCATGTGCAGGCTCAGCCCGGCCAGTTCATGGCGATAGGCGAAGTCGAGCAGGTCAAACGGCGTGACGCGGCCGTGGGTGAGGTTGGTCAGCAGCGGATAGGCGTGGGCAAACAGCCGCGCCTGGTCGAGGCGCTCAAGCAGGCGGCTGGCCAGCTCGCGGGTCAGCAGCGGCGCCTGGGCACCTTGCGCATTGTGGTTCAGTAACGTAGCGAAGCGTTCTTGTAGTGTGTTCATTCGAGTCGTTCCTGGTGCGGGCACCGGTTCTACCGGCGCCGTCTTTATCGCGCCGGCAAGGAACACTCGATAGATCCATTACGGATCATTTGATAAGGCCACTTTCAGACCCGGTGGCCAATCGCCCGCAGCGCCTGGACCAGCGCCTCGACCTTGGCCTCGGCCTGGTCCTGTGGCGTGCCGGCAAAGCCGAGCAACAGTGCCGGCGGCAAGTAGCGGTTCAGGCAGTAGTCGCTCAGGGCGTAGGTGTGCACGCCATGCTCGGCCAGTTGCCGGGCCAGGGCCTGGTCATCGAGCTGCGGCGCAAGCCAGGCGATCAGGTGCATGCCGGCCTCGACCGGGGCCACCTGGAAAAAACCGCCCAGGCGCCGCTGCAGCACCTCGAGCAGGCACTGCTGGCGGGCCTGGTACAGCGCCCGCATGCGGCGGATATGGCCAATGAAGTGGCCTTCGCTCATGAAATCGGCGGTCACCGCCTGCAGCAGGGTCGGCGGGCTGCGGTCGAGCACTGCGCGCAAGGTGCAGAACGGCTCGACCAGGGCCTGGGGCAGAATCACATAGCCCAGGCGCAAGGAGGGGAACAGCACCTTGCTGAAGGTGCCGACATAGATCACCCGTTCGCTCTGGTCCATGGCATACAGCGCCGGCAACTGCCGACCGGCGTAGCGCAGCTCGCTGTCGCAATCGTCTTCAATGATCCAGCTGCCGCTGGCAGCCGCCCAGGCAATCAGCGCCAGGCGCCGGTTGTGGCTGAGGGTCATGCCCAGCGGGTGCTGGCGCGACGGGGTGGTGAAGGCCAGGCGCGCTTCGGGGCAATCACGAATACCCTGTTGCACGTCGATACCCTGGTCATCGACGCGCACCGGCACCACCCGGCAGCCGTGGGCCTGAAAGGCGATGCGCGCGGCGATATGCCCCGGGTCTTCCATCCACAGTGGCTCGTCGGGGTTGAGCAGCAGCATCGCCAGCAGGTTGAAGGCCTGCTGGGCGCCGGAGACGATCACCACCTGCCCGGCGTTACAATCGATACCGCGGGCGTCGAAGACGTACTCGGCAATGGCCTGGCGCAGCGTCTGCAGGCCTTGCAACTCGCCATAACCGAGCAGGGCCTTGCTCGGCTTGTGGCCGTGGCGGTTGAGCAGGCGTTTCCACAATGCCTGGGGAAAGGCCTCGAAAGCGCCATGGCTGGGCAGGAACGAGATCGGCGCCTGATCGCCGCAATGGGCGTAGGACACCCCGCGAAAATGATCGCTGCGCAGCGACAGCATCGTCTGGGTCAGGTCCGACAGTTTGGGCGGCGCAGGTGCTGACGGCTCGGCATCGGTACTGCGCTGCCACTCATCACCGACATAGGTGCCAGCGCCGGTGCGCGAGACCAGGAAACCCTCGGCAATCAGCTGGTCGAAGGCATTGAGCAGGGTGATGCGCGAAACCTGCAATTCCTGGCTCAAGGTGCGCGTCGACGGTAGGCGAATGCCCCCTTGCAGACGGCCGGTGAGGATCTGCTTGCGGATCTGCAGGTACAGCTGGCGATAAAGCGGGGTGGCGCTGTCGCGATCGAGGTCGATACCTGCAAACAGCAAACCGGCGGGGGACTTCATCGAGCTCTCGCAGACACTAGGAAGGGCCTGGACATGCTACGAGAAAGCCCGCCAGGCGGCCAGCCCAGGGCGCTTGTCATCAAATGAAAACAGCTTGTCGTCCGATGCGAAGCACCTGCCTGGCGTAGGGCATAGAGTCCAGTCAACAAGAATTGACGCACGGCGTCAGGATGACTGGAGTGACATGCATGGCCAAAGTCGTACGCTTCTATGAAACCGGTGGCCCCGAGGTCCTGCGCTACGAGGACGCCGAGGTCGGCGAGCCGGGCCCGGGCCAGGTTCGCCTGCGCCAGGTGGCGGTGGGGCTGAACTACGCCGACACCTACTTTCGCAACGGCACCTACCCGATCCCGCTGCCAAGCGGCATGGGCGTCGAGGCCTCGGGGGTGGTGCAGGCGGTGGGCGAGGGCGTGACCCAGGTGGCGGTGGGCGACCGGGTGACCTACACCGGTTTTCTCAACACCCTGGGCGCCTATTGCACCGAGCGGCTGATTCCGGCGGCAGCCTTGATCAAGCTACCGGAAACCATCGCCTTCGAAACCGCCGCAGCAATGACCATGCGCGGCCTGACCTCGGCCTACCTGATGCGCCGCCTGTATGACTTCAAGCCGGGTGACAGCGTGCTGCTGCACGCCGCCGCCGGCGGTGTCGGCCTGATTGTCTCGCAGTGGGCGCGCCTGCTCGGGCTGACGGTGATCGGCACGGTGTCCACCGACGCCAAAGCCGAAGTGGCCCGCGCCCATGGCTGCAGCCACACCATCAACTACAGCCATGAAGACGTCGCCAAGCGCGTGCGCGAGCTGACTGACGGGGTTGGCGTCAACGTGGTGTTCGACAGCGTCGGCAAGAGCACCTTCATGGCCTCGCTCGATTCGCTCAAGCGCCGCGGGCTGATGGTCTGCGTCGGCACCGCCTCGGGCACTATCCCGCCGTTCGACCCGCAGATCCTGGCGATCAAGGGCTCGCTGCACCTGACCCGCCCGGCCCTGGCCGACTACATCGCCGACCCGGCGGAGAAGGCGGACCTGGCCGGCGAGCTGTTCGAGCATGTCAGCAGCGGGCGGATCAAGATCGAGATCAACCAGCACTACGCCTTGCAGGATGCGGTTCAGGCCCACCGTGACCTGGAAGCGCGCAAAACCACCGGCTCGTCAATCTTCGTCATCTGAAGAGGGCAACAGCATGCACATCGAACAACTGACCTGCGCCATCGGTGCCGAAATCACCGGGGTCAATCTGGCAGATGCAATTGATGACGACGACCTGTTCGAGCAGCTGCGTGCGCAGTTGCTCAAGCACCGGGTGCTGTTCTTGCGCGATCAGACCTTCAGCCGCGCCGAGCATGTGGCCTTTGCCCAGCGCTTCGGCGAGCTGGAAGACCACCCGGTGGCCGGCAGCGACCCCGAGCACCCGGGCCTGGTGCAGATCTACAAGCGCCCGGACCAGCCGGCCGATCGCTACGAGAACGCCTGGCACACCGACGCCACCTGGCGCGAGGCGCCGCCCATGGGTTGCGTGCTGCGCTGTGTGGAGTGCCCGCCGGTGGGCGGCGACACCATGTGGGCGAACATGGCGCTGGCCTACCAGAACCTGCCGGATGACGTGAAGGCGCGGATCGAGGGCCTGCGCGCCCGGCACAGCATCGAAGCCAGTTTTGGCGCGGCGATGGCGCTGGAAAAACGCCTGGCGCTCAAGGCGCAGTTCCCCGACGCCGAGCACCCGGTGGTGCGCACCCACCCGGACACCGGCGAGCCGGTGCTGTTCGTCAATGCCTTCACCACCCACTTCAGCAACTACCACACCCCGCAGCGAGTGCGTTTCGGCCAGGACGCCAACCCCGGTGCCAGTGACCTGCTGCGCTACCTGATCAGCCAGGCCTACCTGCCCGAGTACCAGGTGCGCTGGCGCTGGAAACCCAACAGCGTGGCGATCTGGGACAACCGCAGCACCCAGCATTACGCGGTGATGGACTACCCAGCGTGCCACCGCAAGATGGAGCGCGCCGGCATCAAGGGCGAGCGCACCTTCTGAAGGCCAGCAACACCCCAGGACAATAACAAGACCGAGGACTACAGCATGCAATTCTTCGACGATTCGTTGCACCCGGAAAACATGGAAAAGGTGGTGATCACCGTGGCCCCCTATGGCCCGGAGTGGATGCCCGAGGACTTTCCCGAAGACATCCCGCTGACCATGGACGAGCAGGTGCAAAAGGCAGTCGACTGCTATGAAGCCGGCGCCACGGTGCTGCACCTGCACGTGCGCGAGCTGGACGGCAAGGGCTCCAAGCGCCTGTCGAAGTTCAACGAACTGATTGCCGGCGTGCGCGAAGCGGTGCCGGAGATGATCATCCAGGTCGGTGGCTCGATCTCGTTCGCCCCGGAAAGCGACGGCGAGGCGGCCAAGTGGTTGTCCGATGACACCCGGCACATGCTCGCCGAGCTTACGCCCAAGCCCGACCAGGTCACCGTGGCGATCAACACCACGCAGATGAACATCATGGAGCTGCTGTACCCGGAGTACCTGGAGGGCACCTCCCTGGCCCATCCGGCGATCCACGCCGCTTACAGCGAAATGACCGTGCCGGCCGGCCCGGCCTGGGTGCGCGAACACCTGCGCCGCCTGCAGGCCAGCAACATCCAGCCGCACTTCCAGTTGACCGGCATGCACGCCCTGGAAACCCTCGAACGCATCGTGCGCAAGGGCGACTACATGGGCCCGCTGAACCTGACCTGGATCGGCATTGGTGGCGGCTTCGACGGCCCCAACCCGTTCAACTTCTTCAACTTCATTCACCGTGCGCCCAATGGCTGCACGCTGACTGCCGAATCGCTGCTGAAAAACGTGCTGCCGTTCAACACCATGGCCCTGGCCATGGGGCTGCACCCGCGTTGCGGCAACGAAGACACCATCATCGACCAGCACGGCAAGCGCTTCGGTTCGGTGCAGCAAATCCAGCAGACCGTACGCGTGGCCCATGAACTGGGCCGTGAGATCGCCAACGGCAAGGAAGCGCGGGCCATCTACCGCATCGGTGAGCAGTACAGCAGCATCGAGCAGACCCTCAAGGCCAACGGCATGGCGCCTAACCGCCAGCCGGGCCAGAAGGGTGTGCCGCAGCGCGCCTGATTGGCCTGGCCCGGCACGTGGTTACGTGCCGGGCCGGCGATCCACAGCGCTGACCGTCGGGCTTTTCAGCTTTTCAATAAAAACAATAAGTAAGTCTCATGCCAGACAACCCCAAGGAGGCAGCATGGCCGCCTATCTCGCCAGCGCCACAGACGATGGCGCCGACACTTCACGAGGCATTTCCCGGCGATATGCCTGGATTGTCTTTGCCCTGACCTTTGGCCTGCTGATTTCCGACTACATGTCGCGGCAGGTACTCAACGCAGTCTTCCCGTTGCTCAAGGCCGAATGGGCCCTGAGCGACAGCCAGCTGGGCCTGCTCAGCGGCATTGTCGCGCTGATGGTCGGGCTGCTGACCTTCCCCTTGTCACTGTTGGCCGACCGCTTCGGGCGCATCCGCAGCCTGGTGCTGATGGCCGTACTCTGGAGCCTGGCCACCCTCGGCTGCGCCCTGGCCGACAACTACCCGCAGATGTTTGCCGCGCGTTTTCTGGTCGGTGTCGGCGAGGCCGCCTATGGCAGCGTTGGCATTGCCGTGGTGGTCGCGGTGTTCCCCCGTGACATGCGCGCGACCCTGGCCGGGGCCTTCATGGCCGGCGGCATGTTCGGCTCGGTGCTGGGCATGGCCCTGGGCGGCTTGATGGCCCAGCACTTTGGCTGGCGCTGGGCGTTCGCCGCGATGGCCCTGTTCGGCCTGTTGCTGGCGTTGCTGTACCCGCTGATCGTCAAGGAGGCGAAGATCGCTCCGCAGCGGGTCAATGCCGCCGCCTGCAAGATCGCCCGGCCACTGCACACCTTGTACGGCAGCCGCTCGGTGATCGCCGCTTACGTGGGCAGTGGCCTGCAGCTGTTCGTCGGCGGCACGGTGATTGTCTGGATGCCCAGCTATCTGAACCGCTACTACGCCATGGGCACCGACCAGGCCGGCGTGGTCGCGGCCATCATCGTGCTGTGCAGCGGCATCGGCATGATCCTCTGCGCCATGCTTTGCGATCGCCTCGGCCGGCAGCGCCCGGACCGCAAGATCAGCCTGGCCATCGGTTATTGCCTGGGCAGTTGCCTGTTGCTGTCGCTGGCCTTCGCGCTGCCCTCGGGCACCGCGCAACTGGTGCTGATCTGCCTGGGGATGATGGTTGCCGCCGGCACCAACGGCCCATCCAGCGCCATGGTCGCCAACCTGACCCATTACTCGGTGCACGGCACCGCGTTTGCCACCCTGACCCTGGCCAACAACCTGCTCGGGCTTGCGACCGGGCCGTTGATTACCGGCCGCGTCTCCGACCTGATCGGCCTGCAGGCCGCCTTCCAGCTGGTGCCGCTGATCAGCATCGCGGCGGCGGCGGTGTTCTTTATTGCCAAGCGTCATTACCACCGTGACATGGCCCGCCTGGAGTTGAATCCGTGAAGCACGTTTTGTCGATCGAAGTGTTCTTCGACTTTATCTGCCCCTGGTGCCTGATTGGCCAGGCGCATCTGCAGCGGGCGCTGGAACAACTGCGCCGCGAGCGGCCCGAGGTCGAGGTCAAGCTGCTCTTGCGCGGCGTGCAATTACTGCCGCAGATGGCCAGGACCGGCCAGCCGTTCGAGGCCTTTTACCGCAAGCGCCTGGGCAGCGATGAGGCGGTACGCCTGCGCCAGGCGCAGGTGCGCAGCGCCGCCAAGGCCGCAGGGGTGGAGATCGATTTCAGCCGCATCAGCCGCATGCCCAACACCGCCGACGCCCATCGCCTGCTGCAGCGCGCGGTGGCGCTGGGTTCGACTCAGCAGGCCGAAGCGCTGCTGGCCAGGCTGTTTGCCGGCTACTTCCAGCAGGGCAAGGATTTGGGTGACCCGGTGACCTTGATGCATATCGCCAGCGCCTGTGGCCTGGAGCCTGGGCGGTTTGCCGATTGCCTGCGCGGCGATGCCAGCCCGTTCATCGGCGCCAACGACCAGGCTGCCGACGGCGTGCCGTGCTTTCGCTTCAACCAGCGTCTGCGGGTCTCGGGGGCACAGCCGGTCGAGGTGTTGCTGCAGGCCATGGCCCAAGCCCTGGAACACGAGGTGGCGGCATGAGCGGGGTGTATCCGGTACCGGCCGACAAAGTCCCGCCCCGTGGCGGGCGGGTGTTGCTGGAATGGGCGGACAGGAGCGTGGCGCTGTTCAACGTTGCCGACAGCTTCTACGCCATCGACGACAGTTGCCCGCACCAGGGCGCCTCGCTGTGCGGCGGGCGCCTGGACGGACGGGTGATCCAGTGCTGCGCCCACGGCCTGCGCTTTGATCTGGCCAGCGGTTATCTGCTCAACTCGACGCAGCTCAAGGTTGCCAGCTACCCGGTCGAGCAACGGGATGGGCGGCTGTTCATCGTGCTGGCGAGCAAGGAGGCGGGCCAATGAGCGTGGTCGCAATTGCCGCCGCCAACCACCGCGCCCGGGAACTGGCGCCGGGCTTTATCGTCAGCCTGATTGCCGCGGCGGCGGCGAGTTTTCTCAGTGAGCATTACGATGCCCCGGTGATGTTGTTTGCCTTGTTGCTGGGCATGGCGCTGAACTTTCTGGCCAGCGATGGCCGTTGCAAAGCCGGGATCGAATTCACCGCACGCACGGTATTGCGCCTGGGTGTGGCGCTGCTGGGCATGCGCATTACCCTGGGCCAGATCGCCAGCCTTGGCTGGAAGCCGGTAGCGCTGGTGGTGATTTTGGTGGTGGTGACCATCCTGGTCTCGGTGGTGGCGGCACGGGCCCTGGGTTTTCAGCGCTTGTTCGGCATGCTCACCGGTGGTGCCACGGCGATTTGCGGGGCCTCGGCGGCGCTGGCCCTGGCCGCGGCCTTGCCCCATCACCCGCAAAAAGAGCGCGCCACCCTGTTTACCGTGATTGGCGTGTCGGCGTTGTCGACCCTGGCGATGATCCTCTATCCGATGATTGCCAGCTGGCTGCAGCTGTCGCCGCAACAGGCCGGGGTGTTTCTCGGCGCGACCATTCATGATGTGGCGCAGGTGGTGGGCGCGGGGTACAGCATGTCCACCGAGACCGGCGACATTGCCACCGTGGTCAAGCTGATGCGCGTGGCCATGTTGCTGCCGGTGATTGTCTGCGCGGCGATGATCACCCGCCGCGCCGGCGGTGATGCCGGTGGGCAGCGGCCACCGTTACTGCCGTGGTTTGCGGTGGGTTTTGTCCTGCTGGCGTGCATCAACAGCACCGGCTGGGTGTCGGCGGCGGTGCAGGGCGGGGTCAACGACCTGTCGCGCTGGTGCCTGGTGGTGGCGATCAGCGCCCTGGGCATGAAGACTCAGTTAAAAGAGCTGGCCGCGGTGGGCTTCAAGCCGATTGCGTTGATGGTCGGGGAGACGGTGTTCCTGGTGCTGCTGGTATTGGCATTGATGCACTGGGGGTTGTAGACGGTTGCCCCAGTAGTGGACTGGCATGCACCGAACCCAAGCGCGCAGCACTCGTGTTTGACAGCGCCGGCTAGTCTTGCCGGCACTCATGCTGCGCCCGCCAACTGGCCGGCGGCATGCCGAACTGGGCGATGAACCAGCGGGTAAAGGAGCTGGGCATTGAGTAACCGAGCATGTCGGCGATGCGCCCCATTGTATAGCTGGGGTTTTCCAGGTAGCGGATCACCAGGTCGCGGCGCACGCCGTTGATCAAATCGCTGAAGGTCACCCCGCATTCCTCCAGGCGCCGTTGCAAGGTGCGCACGTTCATGCCCTGGGTTTGCGCCACCTGCTCGATGGTCGCCCGGCCCATGGGCAATAGCAGGTAGATGGTCTTGCGCATTTCCAGTTCCAGCGACAGCTTGCCACTGGCCTGCAGGGTGTCCAGGTAACGCTGCGCCAGGCGCGCCATGGCCTGGTTGGCCAGCGGGTTGGCGGTGTCGAGGTCGGCGGCCGGGCAGACGATACCGTTGAACTCGCTGCCAAACACCAGCTTGCAGCCAAAAATCCGCCGGTGAATGGCCAGGTCCGCCGGCGCCGCATGGGTGAAGTTGGCGCTGATCGGGTGCCAGTGGGCGCCAAGCAGGGCCGCGCACAGGCGCAACATCACGCCAATCGCCAGCTCTGTGGCCTGGCGCCCGCGCTGGGGCTGGTCGGTGACCACTTCTTCCCGAATGATCACGGTCTTGCCGGCTTCTTCGATATGAATGGCCAGGGCGTCGTTGAGCAAATGCCGGTACTGGACGATCACCTGCAGGGCGTCGCGCAGGGTGCGCTGGTGGCTGAGCAGCAGGCTGATCTCGCCAAAATCCGACAACTGGCGCAGCTCGGCCATGCGCAGGCCGAAGGTTTCGCAGCCACTGACCCGAGCCGACTCCTCCAGCAGGGTCACCACGCTGGACACCGCGATACGCTGGTTGGGGTCGTCGAGCAGGCTGGCGCTGAGGCCGACCTGAGCCAGCAGGGCATGCGGGTTGAGCCCCAGGTGCCGGGACACCTCAAGGTAGTTGGTCAGGCTTGCAGCACGTACGAGGGCGGTCATTTTATTGTTTTCCACGCATTCATCAGGCGCCCCGCTTCTATGGCGGGTGATTCGTTATAGCGTGGGTGTCGCCAAATGAGAAGCCGTTTTCGGCGGCTGAAAAAAGCCCGATGACCCGCACCCCCGGGCCACTCGGACATACGCCACAAACCCTGTCATCAAATGAAAAGTCGCTGACGCGCAATGTAAAGCGCCAGCGGGGAGGGCTGATTACTGTGGCTGTGCAAGCGCTCGGGATCACCTGCGAGCGGACTGTCCTGAGCCTAGGTGCCGACGTGGAAAAACTGCATACCACCGCTACTGTCCTGATCGTCCCCGGCCTGCGCGAGCATGTGCCCGAGCATTGGCAGACCCGGCTGGCCGAACGCCTGGCCAAGGTCCATACGCTGGCGCCGCTGCAGGTCGATGGACTGGACTGCAACGCCCGGGTCGACGCCATCCAGTGTGCGCTTGAACAGATTGAAGGCGAGGTGTTGCTGGTGGCGCACAGCGCCGGGGTGCTGATGGTTGCCCACTGGGCGGCGCGTTACCAGCGGCCGATCAAGGGCGCGCTGCTGGCGGCGCCACCGGACCTTGCGGCCAGTTGGCCGGCGCACTACCCAAGCCCGCAAACCCTGCGCGCCAATGGCTGGAGCCCGCTGCCGATGACGCCGTTGCCGTTCCCGAGCATCGTCGCCGCCAGCAGCGACGACCACCTAGCCAGTCTCGACGCGGTCAGGGCCATGGCCCGCAACTGGGGCAGCCAGTTGCTGGAACTGGGCGCTGTCGGCCACCTCAACCCGGCCGCAGGCTTTGGCCCCTGGCCACGGGCCGAACAACTGGTCCAGGCCCTGGACCTGCAGTAACGCACGGACGCTTGAACCACGCCCGCATTCGACGGGCGGCGATAACAACAATAACAATAAGTGGAGCCATCGCGATGTCCAACCCTCGCATTCACCGTGCTGTGAAGCCACAGCGCTGCCTGCTCGCCTGCGCCATCGGCTTGCTGGCGCTGCCTGGCGCCCAGGCGTTCGAGCTCGATACCGGCAGTGAAGACTGGGCCGTGCGCCTGGATAACACGGTCAAGTACAACTACGGCGTACGCACCGAAAGCGCTGACAAGCGCCTGCTGGCAACCCCCAACAACAACGACGGCGACTACAACTTCCGCAAGGCCGGGACCACGGTCACCAACCGTATCGACCTGCTCAGCGAGCTGGACGTGATCTACCAGGGCAACATGGGCTTTCGCGTCAGCGCCGCCAGCTGGTACGACAAGGCCTACGACAACACCGGCTCCAACGCCAACCCGTTCGTCAACGGCAACGGCGGCCAGTCGGGCATCAACCCCAGCCTCAACGGCTTGCCCGGCACCGGCGTGCCGCTGGGCAGCCCGCACCTGAGCAACTATGCCCAGCGCTACTACAGCGGCCCGTCCGGTGAGGTACTGGATGCCTTCGTGTTCATGCGTCGCGAAGTGGGCGACTCCTCGCAGATCAGCGCCAAGCTCGGCCAGCACAACCTGTTCTGGGGCGAAACCCTGCTCAACCCGGTGCATTCGCTGAGCTACGGCCAGTCTGGCCTGGACCTGGCCAAGCTGGCCGCCTCACCCGGCACCGAAGCCAAGGAGCTGTTCGTGCCGCGCAACCAGCTGTCGGCGGCGTTGCTGGTCAACCCCGAGCTGACCATCGGCGCGCAGTACTTCCTCGACTGGGACGCCGCGCGGCTGCCGGAAGCCGGCACCTACTACGGCGGTTCGGACCTGGTGGGCGAGGGCGCACAGAGCTTTCTGCTCGGCCACACCGGCACGCCCGGGCTGATCCCGGTGCGCGGTGCGCTGACCAACATCCGCCGCGGCCACGACCTGACCCCGGACAAACGCGGCGACTGGGGGGTGATGGCCAAGTGGTCGCCCGAATGGCTGGGCGGCACCCTGGGCGTGTATTACCGCAAGACTTCGGAGATCCTGCCCCAGGCCTGGCTCGACGCCCGCGGCCTGACCGTCGCCAACGGCCCGTTCGGCAGCCCGCCGGGCAGTGCCCAGGGCGCGGTCGGCAACCTCTACAACTCGCTGCAAAGCGCCACCTACCAGTTCGCCTACGCCGACAACATCGACATCTACGGCCTGAGCCTGTCCAAGGATGTCGGCGGTATCAGCGTCGGCAGCGACCTGAACATCCGCCACAACATGCCCCTGGCGAGCATTCCGGCGATCCTCAGTGCGCCGGGCCAGGCCGGCCTGGGTGGCGGCTTCGGCCTGCTGCCGGCGCGTTTGCCCAGCAGTGGCGTGGTCTATGAAGCGCCGTCCGACGGCGACAGCATGAGCGCCACCGGCGACACCCTGCACTGGACCCTCAACGGCCTGATGACCATTGCCGATACGCCGCTGTTCGACTCGGCGACCCTGCTCGGCGAGCTGTTCTACAGCAACCTGCTCAAGCTCGATAACCACAACGCGGCCTTGTACAAGGGTAAAAGCAGCTACCGCGGCATCGACCAGCCGACCCGCGATAACTGGGGCATCGCGGTCAACTTCACCCCGACCTGGTACCAGGTGTTGCCGGGCATGGACCTGAGCATGCCGCTGTCGATCAACGTCGGCCTGGACGGCGTTTCGCCGGTGCAGGGCGGCGGCGCCGAGAACACCGGCAACTACGCCGTGGGCCTGAGCGCGGCGATCTACAACCAGTACTTCGTCGACCTCAAGTACGTCGATGGCTTCGGCAAGACCCAGTCCTGCAACAACGGCCAGACCGACGGCAGCACCCCCAACGCCCTGGACGGCGAGCAGGACTACACCTGCTACGGCGGCGGTTACGCCGCGTTCTCTGGCGGTGCCGCCACCACCGAGGACCGTGGCGCGCTGTACCTGACCCTGAAAACCACCTTCTGAGTCACACAGGAAAACAACAACATGAACTACGTGCACACCCTGTTGGCCACGTGCCTGTCGCTGGCTGCCCTGAACCCGGCCCATGCCGCCGTCTCCAACGACCAGGCCGCGCGCCTGGGCACCAGCCTGACGCCGATAGGCGCAGAGAAGGCCGCCAACGCCGACGGCTCGATTCCCGCCTACCAGGGCGGCCTGCTGACCCCGCCAGCGGCATACCAGAGCGGTGCGAGCATGCGCCCGGACCCGTTCGCCGCCGAGCAACCGCTGCTGGTCATCGATGGCAAAAATGCCGAACAGTACAAGGCTCAACTGACCGCCACCACCCAGGAACTGCTCAAGCGCTTCCCCAGTTTTCGCGTCGATGTCTATCCCACTCATCGCACCGTGGCGCTGCCGCAACCGGTGCTCGACAACACCCTGAAGAACGCCGTAGGTGCGCGCAGCCAGGAGGGCGGTAGCGCGGTCGACAATGTGCTGCCGGGCATTCCCTTCCCGATTCCGCAGAGCGGTGCCGAGGCCATGTGGAACTTCCTGTTGCGCTACCAGGGCGTGAGCATGACCGCCAAGTACGACTCGTGGAATGTCGATGCCGCCGGCAACGCCACCCTGAGCACCACCGGCCAGGCCAACATCAGCTACCCGATCTACGAGGACATGAGCAAGCCGATCGGCGCCAAGGACACCTACTACCAGATGAAACTCACCTACACCGCGCCGGCCCGCCGCGCCGGTGAAGCGATGATGCTGCGCGATGCCGCCAACCCGCTGGTGCAACCACGCAGCGCCTGGCAGTACCTGCCGGGCCAGCGCCGGGTCAAGCTGGCGCCGAACCTGGCCTACGACACGCCCAACCCGGGCACCTCGGGTTCGGGCACCTACGATGACGTGTTCGTCTTCAACGGCGCCCTCGACCGCTACGACTGGACCCTGGTCGGCAAGCAGGAGATGTACGTGCCGTACAACACCTACCGGTTGACCTACAACACCGACGTCAAGCAACTGACCACCGCCAACCACCTCGCGCCGCAATTCGTGCGCTGGGAAAAGCACCGGGTCTGGGTGGTCGAAGGCAAGCTCAAGGACGGCGCCCGGCACATCTACCACAAGCGCCGCTTCTACCTCGACGAGGACAGCTGGATCGCCCTGGCCTCAGACCAGTATGACGCCCGTGGCCAGCTGTACCGCGGCAGCTTCGCCTTCCTCAGCCAGAGCTACGACAAACAGACCCCGGATGCCACGCCGTTCATGATCTACGACCTGATCGGCGGCACCTACAACCTCAATGGTGTGGTCGGGGCCTACGGCGGCATTCGCTACATCGAGCCGCTGTCGCGCACCCAGTGGTCGCCCGAGTCCCTGGCCGGGGCCGGCATTCGCTGAGCCTGTCGAGCACGCACCGAGGAGGATCAGGGATGGCTTTTTTTAAACGCTGCAGCGTGATGCTGCTGGCCTGGGCCGCGCTGCAGGGCGCGGCCCGGGCCGAGCCTTACGTCGACGTGCTCGACCTGCCGGCGCAGCCCAGCGCCCTGGCCGCCACCAGCGCCTTGCGCGATGTCAGCGTCGCCGGCACGCGCCTGGTGGCGGTGGGGCCACGGGGGCACATCCTCTACTCGGATGACCAGGGCAGTCACTGGCAACAGGCGCAGGTGCCGGTCAGCGCCGACCTCAATGCGGTGAGCTTCGCCACCGCGCAGCTGGGCTGGGCGGTGGGCAACGACGGGGTGATATTGCACAGCCGCGATGGCGGCCAGCGCTGGGAAAAACAGCTGGACGGGCGGGTGCTCGGCGAGCAGGTGCTGGCTTATTACCAGGCACGGGCGCAAGCGGGCGGCGATCAATGGGCACGCTGGGTGGGCGAGGGTGAGCGCCTGGTCGCGGAGGGCGCCGACAAGCCGTTGCTCGACGTCTGGTTCAGCGACCCGCTGCACGGCTTTGCGGTGGGCGTATTCAACCTGCTGCTGCACACCGTTGACGGCGGCCAGCACTGGACGCCGTGGCTGGAACGCAGCGACAACCCGCAAGGCTTGCACCTGACCGGCCTGGCCAGCGTCGACGGCGCGCTGTACATCAGCGGCGAGCAGGGCCTGCTGCTCAAGCTGAGCGCTGCGGGCGACCATTTCGAGCGCCTGAGCACCCCCTATGCCGGCAGTTATTTCGGCGTCATTGGCAAGCCTGGGGCGCTGCTGGCCTACGGGTTGCGCGGCCACGTACTGCGCAGCACCGATGGCGGTGCCGGCTGGCAAGTGATCAAGACCGACCTGAACACCAGCATCACCGCCGCCAGCCTCGACGCCCGCGGGCGGTTCTGGCTGGCCAGCCAGGCCGGCGACCTGCTGGTCAGTAACGATGACGGCGCAAGCTTCAGCCCGCTGGCGCAAACCCAGCGCGCGCCGGTCAGCGGCGCAGCCTTTGATAGCGGCGCCGCGCTGGTGCTGGTCGGTGAGCGCGGCATCCGCACCCTGGCCCCCGACCAACCGCAGCAGCCATAACAAGAGAAAACCCTGATGGCCGACATCCAACAAGACACCTTGCCGGTGATCCGCAACCTCGGCGACTTCGATGCACGCTCCGGCAATCGCCTCGAACGCCTGGTGTTCAACCACCGGCTGGCGTTCATGCTGTGCATGCTGCTGGTTACCCTGGTGCTCGGCAGCATGGCCATGACCCGCCTGGAGCTGCGGCCCAGCTTCGAGAAGATGATCCCGCAGAGTCATCCCTACATCCGCAACTACCTGGACAACCGCCAGGCGCTGCGCGGCCTGGGCAATTCCCTGCGGGTGGTGGTAGAGAACACCCGTGGCGATATCTTCGACCCGGCCTACCTGCAGACCCTGCGCCAGATCAACGACGAGCTGTTCCTGAGCCAAGGTGTCGACCGCGCCTGGATGAAGTCGCTGTGGAGCCCGGCGGTGCGCTGGACCGAAGTCACCGAAGAGGGCTTCCAGGGCGGCCCGGTGATGCCCGATGCCTACCAGGGCTCGGCCGCCGATATCCAGCAACTGCGGCAGAACATCGAGCGGGCCAACATCGTCGGCAGCCTGGTGGCCCGTGACTTTACATCGAGCATGCTTATTGTGCCGCTGCTCGACCAGGCCTCGGCGACCGGTGCCGGCATCGACTACCACGGGTTCTCCGTCAAGCTCGAGCAATTGCGCGCGCACTACGAAGCGGGCGGCGTCTACAAACTGCATGTGATCGGCTTTGCCAAGCTGATGGGCGACCTGATCGACGGGCTGCTGCAGGTGATGCTGTTCTTCGCCCTGGCAGTGCTGACCACGCTGCTGATCATCTACCTCTATACCCGCTGCGTGCGCAGCACCTTGCTGGTGGTGCTGTGCTCGTTGACGGCGGTGGTCTGGCAACTGGGGATCGTCGCCTGGCTGGGGTATGCCATCGATCCGTATTCGATCCTGGTGCCTTTTTTGATCTTCGCCATCGGCGTGTCCCATGCGGCGCAGAAGATGAACGGCATCATGCAGGACATCGGCCGCGGCACCCACCGCCAGATCGCTGCGCGCTACACCTTCAGGCGTTTGTTCGTCGCCGGGGTCACCGCCTTGCTGGCCGATGCGGTGGGCTTTGCCGTACTGATGCTGATCGACATCCCGGTAATCAAGGACCTGGCGATTACCGCCAGCATTGGCGTGGCGGTGCTGATCTTCACCTCGCTGCTGCTGATGCCGGTGGCATTGTCGTATGTCGGCGTCGGGCGCAAGGCCGCTGAACGGGCCTTGCGTATCGACCTGCGCGCCGCCGAGCATCGCGGCTTTGGCAAACTCTGGGACCTGCTCGATCGCTTCACCGAACGCAAGTGGGCAACCGGCGCCGTGCTGGTGGCCGCCTTGCTCGGTGCCGGCGGTTTCTGGCTGAGCCTGCAACTGAAAATCGGCGACCTCGACAGCGGCGCCCCGGAGCTGCACGCCGACTCGCGCTACAACCGCGACAACGCCTACATCACCGGCCATTACGCGCTGTCCAGCGACACCTTTGCGGTAATGATCAAGACCGCCCCGGAAGGCTGCCTGCGCTACCAGACCCTGGTGCTCGCCGACCGCCTGGCCTGGGCGCTGCAACAGAACCCGCAGGTGCAGACCACCTTGTCGCTGACCAACGCGGTGCGCCAGATAACCGCCGGCACCTACGAGGGCAACCCCAAGCTGAGCAGCATCCAGCGCAACCAGGACGTGCTCAACTACGCCGCCCAGCAAGCCTCGGTGAACGCCCCGGAGCTGTTCAACAACGACTGCTCGCTGATGCCGGTGATCGCCTACCTCAAGGACCACAAGGCCGACACCCTCGACCAGGTGGTGGCGATTGCCGAGCGCTTTGCCCAGGCCAACAGCAGCGAGGACCGCCAGTTCCTGCTGGCGGCCGGCAGCGCCGGGATCGAGGCGGCGACCAACATCGTGGTGCGCGAGGCCAACCGCAGCATGCTGTTGCTGGTGTACCTGGCGGTGACGCTGTTCTGCCTGATCACCTTTCGCAGCTGGCGCGCAACCCTGGTGGCGGTACTGCCGCTGATGCTCACCTCGATACTCTGCGAGGCGCTGATGGTGATGATGGGCATCGGCGTCAAGGTCGCCACCTTGCCGGTAATCGCCCTGGGCGTGGGCATTGGCGTCGATTACGCGCTGTACCTGCTCAGCGTGCAGCTGCATTACCAGCGCCAGGGCCTGTCGCTGGCGCAATCCTACAAGAACGCCGTGGCCTTTACCGGGCGGGTGGTCGGCCTGGTCGGCATCACCCTGGCCGCCGGCGTGGTTGGCTGGGCCTGGTCGCCGATCAAGTTCCAGGCCGACATGGGCATCCTGCTGACCTTCATGTTCCTCTGGAACATGCTCGGCGCGCTGGTGCTGATCCCGGCGCTGTCGCACTTCCTCTTGCCCGCCAGCCAGGCGCGGGCGCCTTCACCCAGCCCCGGCAGTGTCGAGGGGCTGAACCTTAACAGCCAAAAAGCCGAGTGTTCATCGCATGTCTGATTACCTACCGCCGTTGCGTGACATGGATTTTCTGTTCAACGAAGTGTTCGACATTCCTGGCCAGTGGGCGCGCATTCCGGCCCTGGCCGAGCAGGTCGATGCCGACACCGCGCGGGCCATCCTCGAGCAGGCCGGCAAGCTCATCGCCCGGCAGGTGGCACCGCTCAACCGCAGTGGCGACGAGCAGGGTTGCCAGTGGCATGAGGGCCGGGTGAGCACCCCGGATGGTTTTGCCCAGGCTTATCGCAACTATGCCGACGACGGCTGGGTCGGCGTTGCCGGGGCTTGTGAATATGGCGGCATGGGCATGCCCAAGGTGATTGCCGCCCAGGTCGAGGAGATGCTCAACGCCGCCAACCTGTCGTTCGCCCTGTACCCGATGCTGACCGCCGGCGCCTGCCTGTCGCTGCTCAACCACGCCAGCGAGGCGCTCAAGGCGCGCTACCTGCCGCCCATGTACGAAGGGCGCTGGTCGGGGTCGATGTGCCTGACCGAACCCCATGCCGGCACCGACCTGGGCCTGATCCGTACCCGAGCCGAACCCCGGGCTGATGGCAGCTACCGAGTCACGGGCACGAAGATCTTCATCACCGGCGGCGAACAGGACCTGACCGAGAACATCATTCACCTAGTGCTGGCCAAACTGCCGGACGCACCGGCTGGCGCCAAGGGCATCTCGCTGTTCCTGGTGCCCAAGCTGCTGGTGGAGGAGGACGGCGCACTGGGCGAGGCCAACGCGGTGAGCTGCGGCTCGATCGAACACAAGATGGGCATCAAGGCCTCGGCCACCTGCGTGATGAACTTCGACGGCGCCGTCGGCTACCTGGTGGGCGAGGCCAACAAGGGCCTGAATGCCATGTTCACCATGATGAACTACGAGCGCCTGGGCGTCGGTATCCAGGGCCTGGCCCTGGGCGAGCGCTCGTACCAGAACGCCGTGGCCTACGCCCGCGAACGCTTGCAAAGCCGCGCTGCCACTGGCCCGGTAAACGCGCAGCAGGCGGCCGACCCGATTATCGAGCACGCCGATGTGCGGCGCATGCTGTTGACCATGAAGGCGTTGAACGAAGGCGGGCGGGCGTTCTCCACCTATGTGGCGCTGCAACTGGACCTGGCCAAGTACAGCGAAAATGCCGATGAGCGCAGCCAGGCGCAAGCGCGGGTAGCGCTGCTGACGCCGGTGGCCAAGGCGTTCTTGACCGACATGGGCCTGGAAACCACCGTGCACGGCCAGCAGGTGTTCGGCGGCCATGGTTATATTCGCGAATGGGGCCAGGAACAGCTGATTCGCGATTGCCGCATCACCCAGATCTACGAAGGCACCAACGGCATCCAGGCCCTGGACCTGCTCGGGCGCAAGCTGGTCGCCGACGGTGGCCGCAGCTACGCGGCGCTTGCGCAGGAGATCAAGGCCTACGCCCAGACCCTGGCGGCCTCACGCGCCGAGTTCAAGACCCCGCTGTTGCTGGCGCTGGCCAATCTCGACGACCTCACCGCCTGGGTGCTCGACCGCGCCCAGGGCAACCCTGAGGAGATCGGCGCGGCGGCGGTGGAGTACCTGCAGGTGTTCGGCTACACCCTGTATGCCTATTTGTGGACGCGCATGGCCGATGTCGCTATGCAGCACCACGGCGCCTTCTACCAGAGCAAACTGGGCACCGCACGCTTCTATTTCGCCCGCCTGCTGCCGCGCATCGATTCGCTCAGCGCCAGTGTCAAGGCCGGCAGCCACAGCCTGTTCCTGCTCCAGGCCGAGCAACTGTGAAGGACACGCCCATGACCCGCACCCGCATCATCGAACCTGCGCCCGGCGCCTACAGCTACCCGTTGCTGATCAAGCGCCTGCTGTTGTCGGGCGTGCGCTACCAGCCCGGCCAGGAGATCGTCTACGCCGACAAGCTGCGCTACAGCTACAGCACCTTGCTTGAACGCATCCAGCGCCTGGCCAATGTGCTGAGCGCTGCCGGGGTCAAGCCTGGCGACACCGTGGCCTTGCTCGACTGGGACAGCCACCGCGCGCTGGAGTGCTTTTTTGCCGTGCCGATGCTCGGCGCCGTGCTGCACACCGTCAACGTACGGCTGTCGCCCGAGCAGGTGCGCTACACCATGAACCACGCCGAGGATCACCTGGTGCTGGTGCATGACGACTTCATGCCGCTGATGACCCAGTTGCGCGAGCAATTACCGACGGTCAAGGGTTACCTGCGCCTGAGTGACGGCGCTGAAGTGCACACGGAACTGCCGCTGCTGGGCGAGTACGAAGCGCTGCTGGCCGGTGCCGACAGCCACTTCGACTTTGCCGATTTCGACGAGAACTCGGTGGCCACGCTGTTCTACACCACCGGCACCACCGGCAACCCCAAGGGCGTGTACTTCAGCCATCGGCAACTGGTGCTGCACACCCTCAACGAACTCGGCACCTTCGCCGCCTGCGGCGGTGAGCCGCTGTTGCGCTCGGGCGATGTGTACATGCCGATCACGCCGATGTTCCATGTGCATGCCTGGGGCGTGCCCTACGTGGCCACGGCCCTGGGCATCAAGCAGGTGTACCCCGGCCGCTACGAGCCCAACCAGCTGGTGCGGCTGATGCGCGAAGAGCAGGTGAGCTTCTCGCACTGCGTGCCGACCCTGTTGCAGATGATGCTCGATTGCGACGAAGGCCAGCGCACCGACTTTAGCGGCTGGAAGATGCTGCTCGGCGGCAGCGCGCTAACCCAGGGCCTGGCCGCGCGGGCCAGCGCCAGGGGCATTCGCGTGCACTGCGGCTATGGCATGTCCGAGACCTGCCCGCTGCTGTGCGTGACCAGCCTTGGCGCCGCTGACCTGGCGTTGCCGATGCAGGCGCAACTGCCGTTGCGGATCAACGCCGGGGTGCCGATCCCGCTGGTGGACCTGCGCATCGTCGACGAACAGGGCAAAGACGTGGCCCACGACGGCGCAAGCCTCGGTGAAATCGTCGTGCGCGCGCCATGGCTGACCCAGGGTTACCTCAAGGAACCGGAGCAGGGCGCCGCACTGTGGGCCGGCGGCTGGCTGCACACCGGCGACATGGCCTGCATCGATGAACGCGGCGCGGTGCAGATTCGCGACCGGATCAAGGACGTGATCAAGACCGGCGGCGAGTGGATCAGCTCGGTGGAGCTGGAAAGCCTGATCAGCCAGCACAGCGGGGTCGATTCGGTGGCGGTGGTGGGGGTGGCGGATGCGCAGTGGGGCGAGCAGCCGCTGGCCCTGGTGGTCTGCGTTGCCGGCGTCGAGCTGGATCAGCCGGCGCTGGCCCGGCACCTGCAGCCATTTGTCGACAGCGGGCGCCTGAACAAATGGGCGATTCCGCGCCTGGTGCGCTTTGTCAGCGAAATTCCCAAGACCAGCGTCGGCAAGATCAACAAGAAGCTGATTCGCCAGAGCCATTGTGGCGTCTGAGTAAAGCAAGTGGGCATTCGACTTGCGCCGCGATGGGCTTGACCGGCCTCATCGCGGGGCAAGCCCGCTGCTACCTGTCAGACTTCAGTGAGGTCCGAGGTGGGCGGGGTGGGGGTGTTGACGCTGTCCAGTTGCTGGTCGGCAAGATCCTGGGCCAGGGCAACCATGGTCATGGTCGGGTTCCACGAACCACTGGCCGGCCACAGCGCACCGCCGGTGACGTAGACGTTCTCCACGCCATGGGGACGGTAGTCCAGGCCAACCACGCCTTCGTCCTTGTCGCCGATCCACAGGGTCGAGCCCTCGTGCACCAGCCCGGCCACCCGCCGTTCAGGAATGCTCGGCCGTTCGCCAGTCCAGTGGCCCAGGTTCGGGTCGCCGTGCCAGTACTCGACCTTGCCTTCGGGGGCGAACACCCGCTCCATCATCTGGAAAGTGCCTTCGTCCATGGTGTCCCAGGTTTGCTGGTCGGTTTTGCTGGCCAGCACCTGCAGGTTGACGTTGGTGGTCGGGTCGGCCTGGTCGTTGAGGTGGAAGTGGTTGTCGGGGTTTCGGAAGTCGATCTCGCCAAGCACGGCGCAAACGAACACCAGATGGTCCTTCGACGATTCCAGTTGCGCCATCGACGCCGTGGCGACCACGTCCGGCATATAACGCGCGGCTTTCTGCGCGTTCTTTGCAGGTTTGCGGTCTGACAGCACCGACAACTGCACGTGGTACTGCATGCCGCTTTGCTTGTTCTTGCCGGCCAGGTAAATGGCCGCGAGCTCAAGCTCGGCCAGTTTGTCGGCGAACGGGTAGTCCTTGCGCGGCACCCGCGCCACCACCGAGGTGATGAAGTGGGCGGTGAAGCGATCGCCGGCACGTTTGATTTGCGGGAACGAGTTCATCAGCAAGGTCGCCGGCGGCAGGGTGCCCATGGCCAGGATCAGCTTGGCGTTGCCGATGTTGATCACCCCGCGCGAGGTTTGTAGCGCCGTGGCCGCGCCATCCTGCTGGTGGATGCGCTCGACGATGCACTCGGTGATGATCCGCAGCGGGCTGCCAGTACCGGCAGCGGCGCGGTCGGCCTGTTTGCCGGCCAGCTCCATGATTGCCGCCGGGGTCGAGAACTTGGCAAAGTCCACGCCACCGGCGCGATCGGCCGCGGCGGCCAGGGGCGCCGACAACCAGCGGGTGGCCGAGTCGATCTTGCCGATGTTGTGCTCGAGCATGTTTTGCAGCTCAAGCTGCAGGGTGCCGTAGACCGGGCGTTGCTCGGTGACATGGGCGCGCACCTGCGGGTCGAGCTGGGTGTCGATCTTGTCGGCCGGGATGACGTTGAGCAGCTTTTCGGCCGACTCGAAGCGGGCCTCGGCGGCGGCGATGGTCTGCTCGGGCCAGTAGGCCATTTCCTCCTTGGTCGGCCGAGGGCACCAGGCGCTCCACATGATGCTTCGGCCACCGAAGAACGGCACCATGCCGTGCTGCCAGCCGATGTTGCCCGGTGGCTGGCTGGCGGTACGCGCCGAGAGGGTCCAGGGGAAGGTTTCGGAGAAGCCGCCGAGGGTTTTCTGATAAGGGATCGGCAGGTTCTGGAAGTGCTCGGGGAGGAAGAACGGCCCGCGCTCGACCATCAGGATCCGCGCCTTGGGCTGGCTTTCGAGGATGCGTTCGGCGAAGGCCAGGGAACAGAAGCCGGTGCCGATGATGATGAAATCGAACTGTTCTTCTTCGCGGACCTGCTTCCAGGCCGATTCGGAGAGAAAGAACACGTGGTCCAGCACCTTCTGGGCGTTGGGTGTCTGCGGACCGGGGGTAGGGTAGCCGTGACCGAAGTTGGTCGAACTGGTGACTGCGCTCATTGTTGCCTCCAATCATTGTTGGCAGAGGGTCTATCGTCCTTGTGCAGCGTGCAGCCGGGGGGCTGCGCTGCTAACGCTAGCAGAGCGAAGTGGCAATTCAAGATCACTTGGTCGGGGGAGCCGCGGGCCTCAGGCAACCCCGGAATACTTCACCGCTGCCGCCGCCCGCGACGGCACATTGAGGGTGCGCAGCAACGACGACACATGAATGCGCACGGTAAACGGCGAGATGTCCAGCGCGCGGGCGATTTCCTTGTTGGTCTTGCCCTGGGCGATCAGGCGCAACACCTCTTGCTGGCGTGCGGTCAGGGTTGTGGCGACGGCGCTGCTGTCCAGCGGCAGGAGCCCGGAGGGGGCAAAACGCACCAGCACTTCACCTTCACGGATGGCCAGGATCGCCTGGCCGATCTCGTCCGGGGCGATGTTCTTGCCGATGAAGCCGTCAATGCCGGCGGCCATGACCTCGCCGATCAGTTCCTCGTCATCGACCATCGATACCACGATCAAGGTGGTGCGCCGTAATTGCTGACGCAGCTCGACCAGCTGGCTGATGCAGGTCAGCCCCGGGAAGCGCAGGTCGAGGATCAGGGTGTCCGGTTCCGGACCGTTGGCGACCAGCTTGAGCACCGTGTCGAAATCACCGGCCTCTTCGCTCCGGGCATCGGGCAGCAGGCGCTGGACCGTACGCAGCATCGCTTCGCGAAACAGCGGATGGTCGTCGGCTATGATGATCCGGCATGCCATGGTGAGTGCCTCCCTGGGCCTGGCGTTCCTTTCGGACGTGCTACTTTACCACCGGGTACGGGCACCGCCCGGTGTTCATGCTGGATATGACGACTGTCGCACAAGGATGTTCCGATGAAGTTCGAGAAAAACTCCGAGCTCGACCAGGCTAACCTGCGCATCATTGTCGCCTGTATTGCCGTGGTTTATATCAGCGTGCTGGGCTTTCTGCCCGGGCAGCATTTTGAAACCTACCGGCCGATCGTGATCTACATCATCCTGTTCCTGCTGCTGTCGGTGGTTATACGCCAGGTTATCGTGCGCTGGCCGGGGGTGTACCCGGCGCGGCGCATTTTCAGCATGGTCCAGGACTACACCGGTACCTGTTTCGGCCTGGTGGTGGGCGGCGAGGCGGCGTTGCCGCTGTACGCGGTGATGGTCTGGGTCAACCTGGGCAATGGCATGCGCTTCGGCTCGCGCTACCTGGCGATCGCCACCGCCCTGGCGTTGCTGGCGCTGCTGTGCGTCTACCGCCTGACGCCGTACTGGCAGGCGCAACCGTTCATGGTGCTGATGCTGATGATCACCAGCACGGTCATCCCCATGTACGCGCACCTGTTGCTTGAACGTACGCGCAAGGCTTCGGAGGAGGCCACCGCCGCCAACCTGGAAAAATCGCGCTTTCTGGCCCAGGCCAGCCACGACCTGCGCCAGCCCATTCATTCCATCGGCCTGTTCACTGCCTGCCTGCGCGAGGCGCGCCTGGGCGATGAAGAACGCCGGCTGGTCGACAACATCGACCGCTCGTTGCTCAACGTCTCGCAGCTGTTTCGCTCGATCCTCGACCTCTACACCCTCGACAACGGCCGCCTGCAGCCGCGCCTGCAGCCTGTGCAACTGGGCGAGTTCCTCCACGACCTGCTGCGTCAGAACGCCGAGGCGGCGCGCTGGGCAGGCGTTGAGCTGCGCTTGCGGGCCTGCGCGCACTGGGTGCAGATTGACCCGGCGCTGCTGGCGACCATGGTCCAGAACGTGCTGTCCAACTGCTTCAAGTACGCGCCGCAGCGCCCGGTGCTGATCGGCGTGCGCAAGCGTGGCGAGGGCCTGGCCATTGTCATTTATGACCAGGGCAGCGGCATCGAGGCGCAGGAACTGCCGAAGGTTTTCGAAGAGTTCTACCGCGTGCGCCAGTTGCGCGACAAGGACATCGAGGGCGTGGGCCTGGGCCTGTCGATTGTCCGGCGCCTGGGGCAGATGATGGGCATGCAGGTGACGATACGTTCGCGAGTGGGCCATGGCACGGCCGTCAGCCTTGAAGGTTTGCGCGAAATTTCCGCGCCCAAGCGCCAGGCCTACCGTGAAGACCCGAGCCAGGTCGGCCTGCTGACCGGTTTGAAAGTCTGCTTGGTGGAGGATGATCGCAACGTGCTGCTGGCCACCAAGGCCTTGCTCGAGCGCTGGGGCTGTGACGTCCAGGCCGAACTGAGCGGCAAGGACCTGGCCAGCGACTGCGACATCATCGTCGCCGACTATGACCTGGGCAACCACGCCACCGGCATCGAGTGCATCGATGAGCTACGGGCGCAACGGGGCAGGGCGGTGCCGGCGCTGATTCTTACCGGCCACGAAGTGGAGAAGATCCAGGCGGCCCTGCACGACCGCCAGATCGCGATCCTGTCCAAACCGGTGCGCCCGGCCGAGCTGCGCGCTACCTTGAGGGCGTTGCGCGAGGCCTCGGCAGCGGCGGTTTAGCCTGGAATCAGTAGCGTTGCAGCGGATTTTGCGGGCGGCCACTGTTCTTGTTGTAGCATTGCGCGCCCATGCCCATGCCCATCGAGGCGATCCCGATCATCACGCCGCTTGGCAGCTCGCAGTTGTAGTCACCCGATGCGGTGCTGGCGATGTAGTAAGTGGAGCTGTGGTCGCTGCGCACGTTGGAAATCTTCGTCACCGGCTCGCCGATGGTGGTTTGCGCGGTGGACTTGAGACGGTCTTCGTTGGGTTTCATGGTCTGGCAACCGGCGACGGCGACCAGCAGGGCGCTGAGCAGGGTGATCTTGCTGAATGCTGATTTCATGGTGCATCTTCCTTGGTGTTGTTCTGTTTTACCGGCACAACGATCCCGCACGCCGCATAGGCGCGGCGTTGGGGAACACTGGGGGTTGCCGGGGAATATAGCGCCAGGGAGGAGGGGGGTCGATTAGCACAAATGGGCTAATGGCATATTGATATAATTTTTTATCTATCGTTGTGACAAGGATATCCGCATGCCCATTTATCTCGCAGCAGAGCAACAGCTGAACGTAGGACACGCCACCGTCATCGAGGCACCGGCGCAGGAGGGGCCTTTTGTCGTGGTCTTCGAGGACGATGAAAATACCGCCTATTTCTACGCCCTGGACAGCAGTGCCAGTGACAACCCGATCCAGGATGCGCTGCATATCTATAACGTCGAGGATATCTCCGACCGGGAGAAGCCCTCGACAGTGAAGATCGGCTGGTCCATGGACCACAGCAAGGCGGTGCTGCTGATCAATGAGTATCCCCATGCCGTGTTTGATTTTACCGGCAAGCAGGGTTACTGCCATTCCGGCTTTCCGCCGTCTGTGGGGAAGGGCTGGTCGCTGCAGGGGCATGAGTGGCAGGAAGACGTACTCAAGCTGTTTGCCTGAGGCGTGAATATATAACTCAACTAAATAGTTATTTAGTTGAGTTATATTTTAAGGCTATAAAAAAGAGCAGGGCAGTAGCGTACTTCCAGGTTCACCTTTGTTCAATGGCCGCGTGGGGAAACTCCTCGCGCAACGCCTGGCTCAACCACTCGATAAACCATGCGGCATCTTCCGACAACGGCTGTTGCGGTGTCAGCACTTGATAACTTTCAAGTGCAATTTGCGCGTCGGTACAACGCACCAGCGAGCCGTCTGCCAGTTCATGTTTGACCAGCACTTCGGTGGCCAGGGCAATCCCGTGCCCACGCCGGGCCAGGTTCAAGGCAATGTCGTTGCTCATGTGCGAGGTATTCGACCTGACCTTGAGCGGTAACTGTTGCGCCGCAAACCAGCTGTTCCACCAGGTGCCGTCGTCGACGTGAATCAGCTCGCAGTTCGGCAAGTCCTGCACCTGTAGGGCTTTATTCGGCAATTTTGCCATGTACGTCGGCGAACAGACCGGGAAAACCGGCGGTTTGATCATCCTCAGAAACACCCCTGAATGCTCGCCCGGCAGGCCAAAACCGATACCCAGGTCAGCCTGACGGGCATCCACTGACGTGAACGAGGCATTGGGTTCAATGGCCAGCTTCAGGCCCGGGCGCAGGCTGCGCACTGCATCGACATGCGGCGTCAACCAACGCGAAGCGAACGCCGGCACGCACAGAATGCGCAGCCAGCGCTCCTGCTGGCGACTTGCAACCCGCGAGCCGGCATCGGCCAGAATCTTCAGGGCCTGGGTCGCGGCCCGGTGAAACTCAAGCCCGGCCGCGGTCAGAGTAACGCCGCGGGGCGTACGCTCGAGCAGTTGCACGCCCAGCCAGTCCTCAAGGTTTTTCACGTGGCGGCCAATGGCCGGCTGGGTCACGTGCAGCGCCCGCGAAGCGGCCACGTAACTGCCCAGGCGCGCAGCCGCCTCGAAGGCACGAATGGCATTGAGCGGAGGCAGACGGTCGCTGGGCATGGCGTTCACTGTTGTTAGTTTTTGTAATATCGACCCGGACTTTATTGTTCTTTTCCCGCCCCGGCAAGTTGATAAGCTCGAAATCGACTGACGCAATTTCACTGGATGTCGAGGAAGTACCGATGTTACGCAGAACAATAAAAAAACAATCCACCCAGGTTTTTTCGCTGTTGGCATTGAGCATTGCCGCACTGGGCTTGACCCATAGCGGTATCAGCCTGGCTAGCGACCAAGGCGCACACTGTGGCGTTCCAGGGCTCAGCGTTTGCCCGCAACCCTTTGATAAAACGCTGCCCGACCCGCACAACATGCTGACCTGGGACCAGGCCACACGGGTAGTGGGTTTTCGTAATACCTACCGCCTGTACGAAGGCGATGTATTCAGCACCCAGGGCGTCAAACCATCGCCATTAATGCAGGCCAGCAGCCCATTGCCAGCCATTGACTATGCAATGAACGGCAAGCACTTCAGCATCGATAACTACATCGCCAACCAGAGCGTCACCGGCCTGTTGATCCTCAAGGACGGCAAGATTGCCTACGAGTACTACGGCAAGGGCAACAGCGAAAACACCCTGTGGACCTCGCGCTCAGTGGCCAAATCGGTGGTCAGCGTGCTGGTGGGCGTGGCGATAAAAGAAGGCAAGATCAACTCGGTGGACGACAAGATCACCCGGTACATCCCGGAACTCAAAGGCACGGCCTGGCAAGAGGTAACCTTGCACCAGTTGTTGCAGCACACCTCGGGCGTGGTCTGGGATGAAAACTACGCGTCAGCGAACTCCGATTTCTCCCACATGACCCAGTGCGAAGCCAAGCCTGCGCCATACGACTGCGTGTTCAACCTGGTCAAATCGGTGAAACGCAAACCCGGGGTCAATCCGGGCGAAGTCTGGTCCTACAATACCGGCGGCGCCTGGCTGGTGGGCCGCGTGCTGGAAAACGCCACCGGCATGACCCTGGCCAACTACCTCGAAAGTCGCATCTGGAGCCGTTACGGCATGCAGCAGGATGGCGTCTGGCATGCCTTGGTCAAAGACAAAGTCGACATGGGCGGCCACGGCTTCAACGCAGCACTGCGTGACTGGGGCCGCTTTGGCCAGTTTGTGCTCAGCGGCGGTCAGTTACCATCGGGCGAGAAGATTCTGCCGGATGACTGGATTGCACGCTCGACACACTGGACCACCGCCAAAGGCTCGGTCACGCCATCGGCACCGAACGGACAGTACGGCTATCAATGGTGGTACTCGGCGCCGGCGCCTGATGCCAATGCCGAACCCAAGAAAACCGCCACCAGCGAACAAACGTTCTGGGCGCTTGGGATTTACGGCCAGACCATTGCAATCAACCCGGCGGAGAAACTGGTGATGGTGCAATGGTCGACATGGCAGAACGCAGAGACACCCAGTTCGCTGTATGACGAGCAGGCGTTGTTTGTGAATACGGTGAGTGAAGCGTTGCACGGCAAGTAACGGTGTAAGGCTGAAAACGGGTGGTGCCAGGCTTGAAATCTGTCCTGGCACTGCCCGTGGGCTGCTATAGATGACTACGCATAATGTATATTATGTTAAATCGAGTATTATGAAAGAAAGCCCGGCATCACTGCCGGGCTTTGCATTCCCCTCTTGTCACCGTCGCGAATTGCGGACACTTTTACCCCATCAACCCTTTGAGCCCTCTACTCACGTGGCTTCCAGCGACTCGGCATTGCTCAAATGCGCCTCCATTCCGACGAAATGCGGACACTTTTGCAATCATACGATTTCCGTAACCCACTGATTTTACTGGGTCGCACGCTGATACGATGATTTGAACCGTTCTACCTAATTCCTCCGCTATCTGGACACTCGTGACCACTGCAGCACTGGCGTCTGAATTGCTACAATCCTTGTAATTCGGGGCTTCCAGTGACATCTGCACAAAATACGGACACTTTCCGAGTCGCGAGCCGAATCGCATAATGTGGACACTTTCCGAGATTTTTAGCCTTGGAAAGATACCTACGCCAAAGTGAACTCAGCGTTGCTTTATGACCTCGAAGCCAGGAGCGCCAGGGCCTGCAGCCATGCTGGCCTGCGAAACCCTCCGTTTCGGTGTTCTAGGTGCACCTAGCGCTCAGCTGAGCCATGGAGCTCTTTTTGAGTGGATCTGACAATAATGCGGACACTTTCCGAAGGCCCAGTTGAGAGTTCATGAAGCTAGAATCCCATTTTTCCTGGCCTCGGGATGTTTTGCACTTAATGCAGACACTTTCCGAAAGCGGCTAAAATTAAATTAACGTGGACACTTTCCTCAGGCCGCCGCTTTGGGGCTACGACTGTCAATACTTAGTCAATATTGATCGAGCCGTACGTTCGAAAATCAATTTCAATTATTGATTCGTGTAATCAGCAGCCCCGTATTCGTTGGGCGGAAGCTGAACCTTGGAGTGGAAAAAGCAATATATGCTATATGTTAACAACAGTGCTGCAGCACAATTATTTTGAAGCGCAAGGATTAATAGCGCTTACTGCGCCCAGGCCAATATGTCAAGTCCTGACTGGCATTTAGCGGATGAATGGGCATGGCATGTTTGTGGTTGCGACCGGCCTAACTTGTGGATATCATCCGCAGACTCCCATTAACTAGGCCCGGCGATTGAGAGTAGGTTGTATAGGAAAGCGAAAACTTCCTAAAACAGCCAGACTAGGAAGTTCTCAATCGCTAAGTAAGGCCACCTTTTCTCGGTAAGTTAGATGCCCTGCACTCCCCAGCCAATCTTTGAATCTCACGGTGACTTTGTGGATCAAGATTTCACTCTGGGCCGGCCATCCATCGCGAGCGCCGACCAGTACCTGGAGAGCTTTGCCGCAGAGCTGAAAGCCATCCCGGGCTTCATGGCCGTGCGTGGCTATCTGCGGTGTTACGCGGACAACGCGCTTACCTATAGCACTTATCGTGGGCACGTCGAACGCCTGCTGCTGTGGTCGCTGATCATCCGTGAGAAGCCCGTCACTGAACTGAAAAGGCTGGATGCGGAAGCTTTTCTGGAGTTTTGCAAAAACCCGCCAGCCAGTTGGGTTGGCTCCGTTGTCCGCAATCGTTTTGTTACCAAACAAGATGATGCTTTGGCTTTGTACTCGGAAGTTGGTCATAATCCAAAATGGAAACCTTTTACTCATCGCGCGCCTAAACAAAATAAAGCGCTGACTGAGGATGTTGATGAGTTTCGGTCTGCGGACTATCATTCATCCAAAGGCAGCATGAGTAATGTGTTCAAGGTCGCTAATGGCTTTTACGAATATTTGGTCGAAGAAGAACTCGCCAGTTCCAATCCCTTTCGTAAGGTCACAAAAAAAGGACAGTACAGTTCATCCCAGCAGGAGTCGAACTCTTCCCGCGCGCTAACACCCTTACAATGGGATTACGTGATTGATACAGCGGAAACAATGGCTGAAGCTGAGCCTAAAAAACATGAACGCACCTTGTTCATTCTCCTCACGATGTTCAGCATGTATCTACGTATATCGGACATAGTTGGGCGTTCCAATTGGCAGCCCACCATGGGTGATTTTCGTTTGGATGCCGATGGAAATTGGTGGTTCCATGTGGTGGGTAAAGGAAACAAGTCCGGCAAGATTGCAGTACGTGATGAGTACGTGGAGAAGTACCTAAAGCGCTATCGCACATTCATTGGGCTGGGCCCATTGCCGAGTTACCAGGAGAAGTCGCCGCTTCTGAAAACGCTAAGCGGCCGCGCAGGTCTCTCTGACCGGCAAGTACGCGCCCTCCTCCAAGCCGTGTTCGACAACGCGCTGGTACGCATGCGCGATGAAGGGCGCGAGCCCTACGAAATGGATAGCCTGCGGGTGGCATCGTCTCACTGGCTTCGCCATACCTCGGCCACGTTCGACGCGCCGTTCAGAAGTGCCAAGGATCTCCAGTACGACCTGCGCCACTCGAACTTGGCTACGACTCAGAACACTTACTATCACTCTCATGATCAAGAGCGGGCACTGTCCGTGAAGCGATTGGGGACACGGGATAGAGGCTAACGTTTACGGCGGTCAAATCGAAGGAGTACAAATGTATTCCTTCGTCTCAATCATCGTCGCTCAACAACTGAAGCCTCGGTCAGTGGAAAGGCATCTCGTCAGGGTCTTAGACTGGCTTCGCGCCGAGGTGCGATCAGGGCGCGGTTGGGATACCCACAAAAGAGGCCTTAATCACTTCGCGCAAAATTGCTAAAGCACTTAGAGAGGTTGAGCATGCCCCGCTTCGATGTTGACCTGTGCCGAGTGTCTCGTGAGCACTACATCACGGGGAAAGCAGCCATCAATTTTCCATGGCCAGAGACGACTACAGGCGGCTGGCATCATCTTTCCTACTGGGATAGGGAAGCTGGCCAGGTCAAGGTTTCACTCGCGGGAACCCATTACCCCGACACCTCAGTCTATTTTGGTGAGCTTGGCATCTTGGACGCTATCCACGAGCTTAGTCGACGCGGCTGGACGATAGATCACGAGATCTACATAGCTGATCATTTTCGTGCCGCTGCAGATATGGTTCTCGCCTGGGCGTTCGGCCAGTCGAAGCACTGCAATGTCGAGTTGTCCGACTGGTTTCCGGAAGACCAGGATCGATGCTACATCCTTCAACTGCTCACCTCTGCCACCGACAAAATGAGCAACTCACAGCGTGACCGTATCAATCAGTGGGCTGAGTCACAGCTTCGGCGAACTGGCTGATTTACATACACTGTGCAGTTTTGAGCTACCGTGGCCTGATCTCACCCACACTTTTCAAGATCATACGATGAAAGAGCTTCGAATTGCCGCAGAAGTGCTTGAACGCCTCAGTCACAACCAGGACGCCCTAAGAGCTGCGGTAGAAGAGCTAGCGAAATGGGTAGGTGATCGTGGGGCAACCTCAGTTGTTGGCAACGTCAACGGGGCGCTGGCCACAATGGACGACAATATAGATGCAGTGCGCAACGGGATCGCTGAGCTAGTAGCGGCAAGCGTGAAGCCGTAGCGAGCCGTCCCGACTCGATGAGGCGAAGTTTTTAGCTTCAGGTCAGGATGTCGTAAACCGAGCCACCGTCGTGCGCCGATGGCTCGGCCCTTCGGGCGTCCATCCGTCACGCCTGCGCGCTCCGCTTGCTCTCCCATACGCCTATCCTCGAGTTCGGTGGATATCTGAGCTGCCCCAGCAAACTCTTCCGCTCAGGCAATGCCACTCGACTAAGCTGAAAAGACAGCCAGGTATTGCTTGAAGGACAGTTCTAACTTCGAGGGTGCAAAGGATATGCGCAAGAAAGGTCAGTCTTGGCTTCTGCCGCTGCTGGTTCTATTCGTCGTGCTCTGGGCGATTGGCAAGAAGGATCCGCCTACAACTGAGCCTGCCGTCAGCCAGGCGCCGGTGAACACCTTGGCAACGGTCTCTTCACCAGCGCCCCGGCCAACACAAGATTCTGCACTAGAACACTTCGTCAACGCGGACAAGCTGAACCTGCGAGCTCAGCCAGGTGGGAAGGTAATTTCCAGCCTCAAGCGTGGCGAAAAGGTGCGGGTCTATGAGCAGAAGGAGGCATGGGCTCGCATCAGCCTCGACGGCCAGCCCCAGCGTTGGATTTCCTACAAGAATCTCTGCAGCGGATCGAATTGCTTCGCCACCTCGCAGCCGAAACGAGATCGCCCCGCTCCGCAACCAGCGCGTAGCACATCGCCAGAATATGGTTCATCGTGTCCCTGCTCTTCCGGCCGAGTTTGTATAGGCCCAAGAGGCGGGCGCTATTGCATCACGTCCGGTGGTAACAAGCGGTACGGCGTTTAGTTGCCTTGCTCATGCTGATGCTGCCAGTCAAGGATTTGGCCAACCGTTTTCTGAGGCCAATTCTCCTGCAACGACCTCAGCGCTGCGTTGGAGGTGATCATAGGTACCTGCGAAGTGAATGCTTCAATCTTCCTGCCTGGCCGTGCGAACTTGAGACGACTGCGGCCGGGAAGAAGCCTTATTGCTTGCCCAGGCTTTCGGGCGACGCTCAACCAGTGCCGCCCATAATCGGTCTCGCACCTGCGCGACAACTGCTGCTCCACTTCTCTTAATCGACGATGCATCGACTTGGGAGCTAGGTGCTCCCACCACAGGCGATTCAATCTGACCATCGAGCTATGACCCTCTGAGTTGTCAACTTGTCATTCACACCCAACGCGGCGAGGCAACATGAAGCGTTCCAACAATTCGATCTGTAGGGCTAAAGTCGTTTCCGGCACCGAGTTGAGTCGCATTGCTCCGCCAGTAAATGCATTCTAGTAAAGGAGCCCCACCACAAAGGAAAAACCATATGCTCAAAGCGGCAGCTCAATTCGTTGTAGGCGCGATCAAAGAAGAATTTGGACACCCCTCCTCCTTAGTAAAACTGATTGCCAAGGAACCGGGCCTCAACAAGCCATTGGTTGAATACGACAAAGGTATTTCCAGCGATGAGGTCGTGAAGTGGCATGAGTTCGGCAACCTTTCTTATGAACGTAACCGCCCATGCAAAGGTAGCCTCAACGGATTTGGGCACTGCCCAGGCGCCAATCGAAACTATGGTGGCGTGTCGGTACGTCGTGAAGACTTACTCAACCTCGGCACGACTCGAGAGGTGGAGAGATGGGAATGCGACATTCAGGACGTAGATGGCTTTTCGGCTTCCAAGTCAGAGCTCCACTTGTTCAAAAGCATGGATGCGATGGTGGAGAAGAACTCGAAAGAGATGATTGATGAAATCACCCCAGAGAAACTAGCCGAGAACTTGGCTTGGGATGAAATCCGAATTATAAGCCGTGTGGATCATGACTTTTTTCAGACCTGGTCGTGGGATGGGCGAGTTTTCTTGATGAATAGCGGTGGCTCCCATCATTTTGCTGCATCTAAGTACATCGCGAAACGCCTCAACATCGAGGTACCTCTAAGTGGTAGATACCGAGTTCACGGCATCAATCAGGTGGCTTTGGAGAGCCTCACTCAAGATTTCGAAATCTTCGTGATGTCGTCTTATCACACGCATCAAATGGGCTTTCACAGAGCCATGCAGAGCTTCAAGGCAACCTACTACTGGAAGGATCTGCCACGTCCATACACTGATCAATGTGCGGTTTTCCTACCGAAGGCAGAGAGAAGGTCAGCCAAAGTCGCCGAGATTTTACACGCGTCAGCTTTCCAAGACCTCGGCCGCTACCTGAAAGATATCAGCACGCGCTGACTCGAGAACCGCATGGGACTTCCAGCTATTTTAGGGAGTCCTGTTCGCGAAATCACAGCCGTCCTGCGACTTTTTTCTTCAACGCATTCAGCATTCGCTTTACCTCTATTTTTTTGGTTCAAAACGATGGTTTCCTCATAAACTGGATAGCCTCAGTGTGGGTCGACACTTGATGAAGATGAGGCAATTGAGAAACTCCATTCGGAAGTGCTGTGCAACCATTGTCGGTACGTTCTGGAAAAGGATCAGCGTCGCTTCCGGCCTGCTTGGCTCGAAGCGGAAGTCTTGATTCTTGGGGGCGTCTGTCGTAAACCGAGCCGCTCGCCAAGGCGACGTCCCGGCCAGATGGACTTCCATACTCGCGTCTCGCCCCCTAGGCCTGCGTGCTCCGTTTGCCTCCAGATTATTCCGAGCCGATTACTCCACCAATCGCCTTGCATCCCGAAGGAATGGGGGGCCAGCTACTGGGGCGCAGCAATCGCTCTTGAATCGGCGGCTGCATAGCTGCCCCCCTAAACTCCGCCGCCTTTGACACACTTTTTCAAGTAGGTCAGCCCTGCATGTTCTCATTCACCATCAATCTGACTAGCCTCCGCCTGATTGGCTTCGATGGCTTTGATCGCGGCAGCTCCTCCTCGCTTGGTGAGGTCTATGCCGATGACCTTGATGTCTTCAACGTTAGGAAACCTTGAAGCTATGGCCAACCAGTGTTCTTGCAATGCGATTACTAGATCATTAAACCCGACCCGGCCTTGGGTGGGCGTCTCCCACGTGGCCTGACCTCCACAGTTTACCAGCAAGAAGATGCCGCAGCTTGAGCTAATATCGCGGAGGTAATCCCCGCAGAGTTGGTTCTCGAGTCGTTCGAAATGCCCGGGGCCGCTCCAGTTCTGTGAAAGCTTAAGTTCGACAGGCACGGGCGCGTAGTACTGACTGTTTTGGAATCGATAATCAGGCCTTTTGTCATCGGCGAGCTGCTCTTCCTGCGGCACGACGTAGCGTCCCGCAGCATTATCCCTCAACCACTTACCGATGAACTTCCGAATGGAAGTCTCCTGATTGGTCTGGATCAAAATTTCTGCGTAGCTCGAATCGCTATCTTCAAGATCATGCTTTAAGTCCAGAAGTCGATCGATCGCCAGATTCCAGAGGTCACGGTGGGTGGATGGAGTGCTTTCCAGCGACTCATGAAAATCGACGACCTTCGATGGTTCCCATGGCGGCGTCTGCGAGTCGGCTGTAGCTTTTTGCTGAGCGTAGAATGCGCTCCAGGGACGTAATCGCTCCGCAGGGTGGGCCTGTGCGATTTCCTGCAATGCTAGGAATGATTCCTTCCCAGGTGTCTCTCGGATAAAAGCTAAAAGCCCATCACGAGCATTCTGGGCATCGTCCCTAATGCTGGAGTTCGGAAGGTGAGCGCCTTAGCCATAACCAGGATGCGTTGCGCGCCGCCGTCGAAGAGCTAGCCAAATGGGTTGGTGATCGAGGAGCAAGCAGTGTGGTAGGAAATGTGAACAGTGCTCTGACGACCCTCGACGACAACATCGATGTCGTGCGTAAGCGTTCTGTGGAAACGCACGTTTTTCGCGCACAGCATCAACAATTAAGTGATGCCGCGCGCGAAAAAATCACGGTCAGATGCGAGATAAATGGGCGCTGAATCTTTTGCGCATACTGCAACAGAATATCAATTCTGCGCCCATAGTCCGAAGCTTGTGTCTGCGGTATAGGGGCATCAGCCTTCGACTAGGCAGGCCATCCTTCATCCAACATGCTAGCGACGAAGGTCCCCTCTTTGTAGGCGGCTAAGAGGATAGCCTCTCGGTCAAAGCATGCCTGGACGTGGGCCCGTACCGCCGTTGCAAGCTCGATGAGCTGTGACGCACTTAGATCAACGAAGCGATCCACCGTTTTCCAACCGATTTTGCAGTTCGGCTCCAGCATTGCCTGGACGGCAGCCCCCGCCACGAGAGCCTGGCTATCGCGGCTGGTGTCGATGAACAAACTTTGAACCTGGATGCCCGCCGTTTCGCGTTCATAACGCGTCTTCGCGATCAGGGCCTCGACTGCGCCTGCTTTAACAGGACGCGGTCGCTTTACTAGGACCCCATCCACTAACGCCCAAATGCCGTCGCTCTCCTGTGTCAGACGCATCCATTCAGCCTGACTGATGGCAATCGCTTGCTCTGGCAGCTGTCCCACGCCCTCAACGTGACGTGTTGCAACATCACCATTCGAATGTGTCGTTATGTAGTAACTCATCGAATCCCCCTACCATCCACACGAGATAAACTTAAAAGTACCGGCGACTTGGATAGCAGTGCCATTGGCAGAAACAATCGTTGCCCGGAAAAAGGCCTGTTCAGAGCTACTGATTTCAACCCCATCTAGGCCAAGTGAGGTGTTGCTTGCTGTTGCCATAGTCGCAAACTCACTGTTTGGGTATGTCAGTGGGAACGAGATGACCGTCGGCTCGGCGGGGATCGTGACAGTGCCCCACTGAACAATGAAACCACCAAGCCAATGGGGAAACGCAATGTATCCGTTGGGCGCCCTTAGAACCGCAAAACCATATTTCACGACCGCAGGGTTCAGCGTCTTGGTCTCGGAGTTCGTGTTGATCAGTTCACTGGCATTGGCAAATGAGGCGATCCCTGCAACGGCGTAGGTGGCCTGTACAACGCGTGTCGCGATGGCTTGAACAACCCGTAACGGGGTCATCGGCAAGGTGTTATCGGCTCCCGCCTCGGCTTGTGCCTGGGTTGGCAGGGCAATTCCGTAACCGCTTAATGTAGTTGGCTTGCCGCTGGTGATCTTGGACCAGTCCAGATTGGGCACATCTGAAGCGACCATCGCTGTGGCCGCGACCACACGCCCGAACTGGTCAACGGTAAACTTTGTGTAGGTCCCCGCCCCAACTCCACTTGGACTTAGCGAAACCTGATTCCCGGTGACAGTGATTCCCAATCCCGCTGTGACCGTACCTGCCCCTGCGAACTGCGAAACGACAATTGCAGTGCTGCCCAGTGTTCCGCCCGTATCGGCGGTACAGACCCAACCGGTATCCGCGTTTTGCGTGCCTCGCTCGACGAATACAAAGGCCGACACCAGCTCGTTCCAGATATCGGCATCAACGGTCCGAGTCCAGGCGCCTGCGGCTACGGCATAAAGACCGTTCTGGCTCGCCGTGGCCTGGTTTTTTACCAGCACACGATTTCCGGCGGCCACGGCAACACCGTCGATGGTTTGCGTGCCCGACAAGGCAATGTTCGCGGTAGTTGCAACCAGAACGGACTCTTTGACGTTTAGGCCGCTAATCAGATTGTCCACGTATTGCTTGGTGGCAGCCTGAAGCGCGCTGACAGGGTCAGCGCCAAGCGACACCTGCCCGAATGACGGTACTGCCAAGTTGTGGATTGATTGAGGCAGCGAGAACGTGACCGCGCCGTTAGAGCTGGAGACCACTACCTGATTGGCGGTACCCGCTACCGATGTCACCCCAGTGTTAACAAGCGTAGGGTTTCCGGCAACACCGTTGCCATTGCTCAAGCTCAAGCCAGGACCGGTGACAGCTATAGCTCTCGCCGCCACGGCACCCACACCTGTATTGACATAGAAGCCTTGCGTTGTCAGCGCGGCCAGAGCGGTAAGGTCAGAGTCCAAGGGTTGTGCATCTGCTATTCCGTACCCGCTCAACGTCGTCGGCTTGCCAGTCGTAATCTTCGTCCAGTCCAGACTTGGAATATCGGATGCGACTAACGCAGAGCCCACAGTCACTAGACCTTTTGCGTTGACCGAAACTTTCCCATACGTGCCTGCTACAACGCCGCTGTTGGCCAGAGTGAGGGCTGCCGTGACATTGGCCCCTCCATTGAACGAGACCGACCAGCTTCCGTCGCCGGTGATGGAAATCGACCGCAAGTTGGCGAGCACTGCCGCTTTGCCTGCAACCGTGGCTCCAGTTTCCAGAAAGGAAGTGCGTTGTTTAAGCCACGCGGTGCGATTGGCCAGTTGCTTACTTGGTAGGTTATCGACACCTTCAGGCCCACCAAGCACTGGGTCAGAGGTTTCAAATTGATAGATGCCGGGTGTCCACTCGGCGACTTCTGGTAGGTCGGCCATGTATTAGCTGCTCCCATGGTTGTAGGTGCCGTCACGTCGAGCAAAGCCGTTATGCCGTATGGCCACTGATTGGTAATCCAGTGAAACAAGACGGCAGCGAGCCGGAGCGACGGATAAAAGTAACCGGCGCAGCAAGGCGGCCTGGTCATTGGTAATCGAGCGTTCGAGGTACACCCGGTAAAGAGGCCAAGAGGCAGGGTTACCATGGACATGCGTTCCGTCCCGGCGAATCGTCCCGTCATGCACCTGGTTGCTCAAGCCTTCCTGCAGCGTGATTTCGCCGAAGCCGAGCAGCCGAATGACCTCGCGGATTGCCCAGGGCGTTCCTTTAAAACGGTGCAGCTCTGCGGCGTTCTTGATCAAATTGCGTCGGGCGTCTGATGACTCGGCGAGCAGCCAAGCGGCTTCATCAAGCATCGAGAATTGGTCGGCCAGCACAGGCAGCAAATTTGGCTTAACCAGGTCAACCAGGTACACAAGCATCGCGTTGAGATCGAGGCCACTCATGCTGTCATCAAGCAGCTCGCACAACTGCGCGAAGCGCTCGTCACCCGCTAGCGCAGGAGGTAACTGGTGCTTAGCCAAAGGCCACCCCTGCATCAATTAGCTGAATCGAAGTGCAGTTGGCCCACTCATTCCCTTGCAACTCGCGCAAGACGCTGGGGAGTTCAAGGTCTGCGCGATACACGCCATCCACCTGCAGAGCCGCTGTCAGTTGCTCCCGGACCAGGTCAAGGCCAAGCTTCGCCCGCTTTTCAGCCGCGAAGGTTTCCGCCGCAACTTTTGCAGCGGCCATGGACTCTGTCCGTTCGGCGGTGGCGTAAAACGTGAGCCGGGCCTTGATGGCATAAGTGACCTCTGTTGGCATCAGGGCATGGACCGTGTCGCACAGCGGTCGAACCTTCTCTCCGCTAAGACGCCCCTTTATCTGTGCCAACAGATCGTTGGAGGGTAAGCCGTTGCTTGTGAGGGGAAACACTGCGACATGGCCATCCAGCTGACCTTCATCAGGCCCATGCACGGCGACGTCAATAATCGATTGATGAACTGCTAGAGCATGATAGCGATAGGCGCCACGGCTTCCTGCATTGCTGAAGGCCTCAGGCGCCAGGATGATCCGTTCTCTATAGCGCTCGTCGTCCTCGTCTTCCACGCCGTCTGCAGTCACGGAAGTGTTGCTTGCGACCAACCCGGCCAAGGGACTGTTGCTGATGACATTGATTTGCCCAATCGCCCATCCGTTGCCCTGAACTCCAGCAGTCAGGCAGGTCGCCACAACACTGACCTGGAGTTGTCCTGGAGTGATCTCTGCGTCCTGATTGGTAGCGAAGCTCAACTTGCCGTCTTGGGTGCTGACGCGAGTGCCTGCGGGGATCACCAGTGGTTGAGACAGCGTCGTAGGCATGCTGAAGCGCAGCATGCAACGAGCAGGCTGGGCCAAAAGTCGAGGGGTCGCGACCAGCTCGCCCAGGTAGTCGAGGATGGGACCGTTGGAAAAGCGTACCAACAGCTGCTCGCCTGCGTTCTGAATAGCCATCTGCAGGCGAGATGTGGCGTAGGCAACCTGGTCGATGAATAGACGTTCGATTTGCGCGGGATACAAGGTTTTACCGGACTTGAGCTCATATCGAGCGATCAGGTCTGCCTCGGTGGCGGCTGGATCGATCCTCACGAATTCCGGCTTAGGCAGTTCGCGCATACGGCACCTCGGTCATCTGCTCAACGCCATCAGTCACGCGCCACAGCACTGTCAGGGTGAGATGCGCTGCATCGGTCTGCACCTGGACCTGGACCACCGACACGCGGGTCTCCCAACGACGAATAGCCTCAACCGTTTCGCGGACCAGGTACGGGGTGACGCGGTCATGCGGCCAGTCGATATAGAGGTGCAGGTCACTGCCGAATTCAGGGCGGTGCGCATCGCTGCCTTTTGGGGTGGCCAGAATGATGCGGATGGACTGGTCTATGTCGCGCAAACCCTCGACCACCTCGCCGGGTGTACCGAGGGCGGGCTGCCAGTGGGCGGCGGTGATGCTGGTGTAGGGAGTAGGCGTAGTCATGCGCCCATCATGGGAAAGCCACGATGGGTTAGCTTTTAATCTGGTTTAAAGACAGGCAACATCAGCGCGAACCCGGATTAGGAGCAGGCATGGACATATGGGAAGTAGACAAGCTCGTTTTATTCATCGCCTTTGTAGTTCCAGGCTTCATCAGCCTGAAGACCTACGCATTGCTCCAGCCTACTCAAGTCAGAGACACATCCCAGCAATTGGTCGATGCGGTAGCCTACAGCTCAATCAACTATGCGCTGTTGATCGGTCCTATTTACGCCGTGGAGCAGCTTGAGCTGAGAGCTAGCCATCCTGTTTGGTATGTACTTTTCTATGTTGTGGTGTTGCTGCTTGCGCCTATCGGATGGGCGTGGGGCTTCCTGTGGCTTAGAAAAACCCGACTTCTACAACGTTCGGTAGTGCATCCGACTGGCAAGCCCTGGGATTTTGTCTTTGAGCAACGCCTCTGTTACTGGGTAGTGGCTACACTGAACGACGGTCGCCGCATTGGGGGCTACTACGGCCCGGAGTCCTTTGCATCCAACAACCCTGAGCCCGAGCAGATTTATCTCCAAGAGTCTTGGGTTCTCAATGATGCCGGTGGGTTCGAGAGGGCTAGAGTCAATACCGCTGGCATCATCATCCTAGGCAAAGAAATTGCTACGCTCGAATTGTTTCATGTAGAGCATCCCGAGGAGTGTGAGAATGTCGAACAAACGAAGTGACTCATCCGAAAAATTTGGCTACCAACCCAGCAAAAGTGATTCTAGCCCCGCGAAAGGCGGGTACTCGCCGAGTCCTACCAGTGAGCGGGCCCCTGCACCACCACCCAAGAATCCCTAACACAGAACCCAAGAGAGCGATTGACATGTCCACAAGTGACAAGAAAAGCGGTGAGCTCGTGAACAACGGGTATCAACCGACCAGCAAACAACAGTTTAAAGATGGGTACCAACCATCCGCTACCGCGCAGACTCAGCCAAAACCGGTGGCACCGCCACCTAAAAACCCGTAACCATTGGCCCGTAAGGGCCTTTTTTAATGGGTGTGGTGATTCGAGTTTCCACCAGCATCCATGATTGTTCCGGTCGCGTTGACATTCCCATTCACCTGGAGATTACCGTCCAACGTCACCTGCGGGATCACCAAATTCGCCGATGGGGCTTTCACCACAACAGGCTCCCCCGACTGGATCGTAATGTTTCGGACACACTTAACAAGCAACGTCCCTACGCTATCCAACATCATCACCCCCGCCGCTCGGTCGTAACTGACGACCGTCCCGTCGCTGTACCGCACATAGTCGGTATCCTCATCAACCACAGGCGGCGGCTCAGCGGTCGAGTAGATCCCGCCCAGGTACACACCACCCACGCCATCCTCATCAAGTAGCACCGCAACCTGTTCGCCGATCTCAGGCATCAACGGTCGTCGCTTCGTGCCCTGGGCGTTACGTTGTGGCACGTTGAGCCAGAAGCTCTCGACACCATCGCGATCATCCAGGCGAACACGAATGCGGCACGTCAGATAGTCCACGGCACTGACCTCGCCATACTCCAATTCGACGCCCATCAGGCCACGACCTCATGCTGGGGACCATAGCTGGACAACGCCAAATCAGGCTGGACGTTCTGCTGGCTCATCGAGATCGAGGCCGCAGCCACGCGACAGGCCTCCTGGTCCACGGTGTAACCGCCGCTGCGGGTCACACGGTGGTGCGCGGCGGTGATCAGGTAATCACCGCCCAGCTTTCCAGCAGCTACTAAAGTGATGACATTGCCACTCACCAGCTCGGGCCGCCCCAGTGCGGTCCAGCCACCCGTTGTGCGCTCCCGGTTGGCCTTGGCCAAATCGGCCTTGGCACGTGCCTTAGCCACCTCTTCCGAAGCGGCGCGCTTGCGTTGCTTCTTGGTATCCGCACTGGTGGTGGCCTTGCTGGAACTGCTTGGAACTGCCACGGTTTCGCCGTTGACGATGTCATACGAGATCAGCTTTTTCTTCACCGGATCCTTGTGTTTGACCGCAACTTTCTTTGGCACAACGGTGATCTGGTCACGGACCCGCACGCTAGCCAGGTCCTTCAACACCAGGCTGGCTACCGGTCTGCCCTTAGCCAGGTCGCTGATGGCATGGAACACCATACGCTTGCCCGTGACCTTGAATGCATAGTCGTACTCGCCAGCCAGGTTGCGCAGAAAGGTCAAATCAGAGTCCTGCTGTGTGAGACGGTCAAGCTTGATCGGCTCGATTCGACCGACTAGTTCCAGGCCTTGGCGTGCAGCGATCTGTTTGGCCACCGCGTTCAAGGTGGTGTTCTCATAAGCGCGATGCTCAGTGGTGCGCAAGGCCGACTGGATACCTGCGCCCAGGGCGCGGATGTTCACGGTCGAAGGGGGAGCGTTCAGTTCCACCTCATCTATCTCGAAACTACCGAGGGTACGCAGCGGCTGTCCTTGCCATCCCATTGACAGGGTCAACAGGTCGCCATGTCCGGGATACCAGGTATCGATCCACTTGCCTTCGGTGTCCTCCAGCTCGACGTCAAGGCTGTCCGCCTGACCGGTGAGGAAGTCTGAGTAAGTTAACGACAGCAGGTGCTGGCTGATGTCATGAGTGATGTTCCGGTGCTGATAGCTCAAGACAAAACGGGCTTCGGGCACCTGCTGTGGGGTTAGCGCATCCATGGGGGCAGATCCTCGGTAGCGAGTACGGTTTCGAGCATGGGGATGGCCAGCGTCAGGCCAGCTGGCAAGGCGCTGGTCAGCGGTACATGGGGATTGGCCTGGACGATGGGTTGGTACCGGTGGGCATCACCGTAATAACGCCAGGCCAACTGGTCCCAGCGCTCACCCTCGGTTGTGGTATGGGGAATGAACATCAGGCCCTCCGAGTCAGCACTTGTGCGGTGAGCCCAGCCAAACGGGGCCTGGCAGCGTCCATGGTATTCAACGCCTGGTCCAAGGACTCCCGAGAGGCAGCAAAGCGTTCAACGATGTTGCTCAGGTCAACAGGGTCGAGACTGGAACGTGCGCCGGTAACACTGCCCAGCACGTCCTCACCCAGCTTCGCCAAATCAGCCCCGTCCTGGAGCAGGCCTGCCGCTTCAGTCAGGCCCTGTAGCGGCTCAATGGCGCGCCCTGTCACACCCAATAGTTGCGGTACCTGGCCGAGAATCATCGAAGCATTGCCGTTCTTGACCTGGTCGTAGAGATTCTTGCCAGCCTGCAGCACGTTGGCCGCTGTTTTGGCATGACCAACAACCAACTGCGTGGTGCTGGGCGAAGGCATGAACTTGGAAAACAAGCCGGGTGTCCCAGCTGCTGCCGCTGGGGTACCGCTGAGCGCCGGATTGATCAGTCCAGGCTTGGCTATCACCTTACGGGTGAACGCGCCTGTGTACTCCCTCAGGCTCAGTTGCACGGTGGCGGATGTCAGTTGGCCAGTGGCCGATAGGCGTCGACGCTGCAGGCTGAGATCCGCAATGACATGCGGGCCGAGGTAGTCACCGCTGCCTAGGACCAGGGCCAGCGGCTCGTGCTTGCTCTTGGCCTCGCGCAGCGCTTGCCAACGCTTTTCCGGATCACCCAGCTTCGGGTGCAACTCAATGCTCAGGTTAATCTCGTCGAGTCCTTCACCGATCCACTCGAGCAACGGCTTACCCTTGATCCGAGCATGTTCGGCCCAGTCCGCGGTGCCGCGTTGTTCCATACCAGAGATACCGCCTGCAACGGTGAACTCGATGTCGCCTAGTAGTGCAAACATCAGGGTCTCCCTCCAGTGTCAGGACCATAACTGCGACGCCGCTTATCGTGTTGGAAACGTTCCATGAAGCGCACAAACTCGTCGTAGCTACCTTTAAGTACCTGTTCGAACTGTTTGGGTTGAGCGCCTGCAGGCAGTTCGATCTTCGGCGAGTAATGAACCACCAGCTCCCCGGCTGCGGCAGGTTGTCCGATTCCAGGAGCTCCCATACGACTGGCCACTGATACCGCTTCAGGGCTTGGTGGTAGGCGTTGTGGTCCCTGCGCTGAGTCAGGCCTGTCAGGAACTGCCTTATGTTTTAGTGCAGCCATAGGCTTTAGCAGCTTCGGCTGTGGCTGTTCTGGGACCGCAGTAAACGATGCTCGCGGTGCCATCAAGCTGCTGAGCGACGGGGAGATTTCAGGCATCGTAGGTGAGAGGAATTTGGGGGCGGCAAGCTCTACCGCCGTGGCGCCTGCCATTCCCAAGGCAGCTTGGCGGACCTGGTCAGACTGAGCTGTGATGCCAATCGCAGCCCCTTCACTGATGTTCGCCCCGTAGCCGATAAAGACTCGGCTGGGCGACTGAATGCCAAGGGTCTCCGCGAACCAACTTTTGATCGATGTACCAACGCCAACTATCGACTCTTTGGCAGCAGTAAGTGCATTGCCGATTCCGTTGACCAAGCCACTGATGATCATGCCGCCGAACTCGCTGAACTTCGCGGGCAACTCGATTCCGAAGTAACTCATGACACCGCTGAAGGCACGGTAGAACAGTCCCAGAGGCGAGAAGTTAGCGAGTAAGCCTAGGATGCCAGTCAGGCCACCACTGAAGCCTGTTTTGATTTCAGCCCATAAGCCGCCGAAGAAGCCCTTGATGGGCTCCCAGTAGCGGTAGATCAGGTAAGCGCTGAGCGCGATGCCGGTGACCAATAGACCAATGGGGTTCATCAGCAAGGCACGGCCAAGCCAGAGCACGGCCTGGCCCGCCAGCTTCAGGCCAAACAGCAAAGTCCCACCGAGTACCTTGCCGAGCATCAGGACGCCACGAGCCGCCATCATTAGGGGGGCGCCGAAGGCCATAGCCATACCGCGCAGGAACAGGCCGCTGAATCGCAGTACCGTTCCAAGCCCCGAGCCGATGCGAGTTAGCCCCGTAACCAGGGGCGCGAACTTCCCCATCTGCCACATGGCTCGCATTAAAGTCCATTTGGCAGACAGGCCTGTCACCGTGGTGGTCATTGCCACAAAGGGCGACATCAGCAGATTGGCGCCGTAGGCCAGACCAATGAATGCCAACTTACCAGCCAGGAGGCCTGCCACCAGACCAACAACACCTTTGATGATGGCGGGATTTTCGCTGGCCCAGGTTGAGAAAGATTGCATTACCGGCACCAACGCTTTGGTGACGTCGACCAACGCGGGAATCAGTGCACTACCAACAGAAATACCGATATCAGATAGATTCACCCCGAGTTGTTTCAGCTGCTCTTTGGGGCTTTCCATTCGTTTTTTCCAGTCGGCATCACCAATTCCCTTGTCGGCGTCATCAATACTGGTTTGTTGAATCGCTGCCAAGTCCTTTCGATTAGCCATTGCAGGCCGAACAAATGAAAGCACCTGCATGTCAGCAAAGAGCTCACCCAATTTATAGGCTTCGTTCAACCGCTTCAGGGCAGTCTCTCGTTCGGCGTCATCCTTAATAGCCATAGCTTTCTGAAACTCGCCGGCAGCTTTTGGCCCCTTACTTCCGACATACTGAGTGATGACTTCAAGCATCGCCTGGACCGGAGTGAGCCCTTTGCCAATAAGGTTCGTCATTGCATCTTGAAGATCTATGCCTGCCCCTTCAAATGACTTGAGGGTGTCCTTGGCAGTTAGTTTCGAGAGGAAGTTCTTGAAGTTGTTGGCGGCCTCATCATTGCTACCGGCACCACGTCGGGCGATTTGCAGGGAAGCCCCAATCTCAGCAACAGCGCGCTCTCCAGTTATGCCCAGCGCAGCAAACTGAGGAGTTATCTGCGGTAACCATTTCGCCATATCCGCCAGCTCGAACTGGCCTTGCTTACCAGCAGACGCGAGCATGTTCATGGAGCGATCAAATCCTGCGGCACTGATGCCCAGGTTGTCATTTAGTGCGATGGCAACGGAACCAAGATCATCCATGCTGGCTCGTGTAGCTGTCGCAAATTTCGCCATTTGTGGTGCATATGCTTGCAGTTCTTTTGCGCTGGAGATACCACCCGCGATCAGCACTGCAGTACCGTTCGCAACTTCGGTTTGGGTCTGATTCCACTTCAACGCTGCTCCACGCATGACCTCACTTAGGCGCTGTTCTTCTGCCGCATCAAATCCACCGGTGATAGCAATGTCGTTGGTCTGGTCCTTGAAGTCGATTGCAGTACGCATCGACTGCACAATTGGAGCACCGAGGACTGCTGCTGTGCCAACGGTCTCCATGGCTTGACCACGTAGATCGGCACGGGCGCTCTTCAGCGTTTCGCCACGCGCAATGCTGGTGTTGAGTCGCTCTTGCTTGAGCTTGAGTTGGTCGATGGAGCGTCCGACCTGGTCGTACTGCCGACGCATACGCTCAAGGCCACTGCCACCACGGGCTAATGCTGTCGACAGCTCGCTACCGATCAGCTTCTGCTTGGCCGTCAGACCATCCGTAGCCCGGCCGAGTTGTTGTACGGTGGATTTCGCCGAACCAAACGCGGCATGTAGGCTGCCCGATACGGCGGCGCCGATCTTCAATCCAACCAGGACTTCATTGGCCATATTTTGCTACGCTGCAAGAATGTTTGAAAAAGTCGCTCTGCTCACCGCCAAAACCCTCTATGCACTTGCCATTAGCGTCGGTGTGGTTTGGCTCGCGTGGTTGTGCTTGGCGAGCCTTCCGTTGTGGGCAGCGGTGCTGATGTTCTGTTTGGGGTTGCCAGTGCTGGCCCTGGCGGCCACCCCCATTGCGGCAGGTGGCGCTTTACTGGGCGGACTGGTAGCAGGTCTGGTCGCGGTTATTGCCGGTTTAGTTTCTCGGCAGCCTCAACGCGGCGATTGATCTCACGCTCGCAGACTTCGCACCAACGCCAGTACTCAACCATCGACAGCTTGCGGATCTCCGAGGGCTGCAGCCTCAGCACCAGGACCAGTGCTTCGTCCCAAGACTGCAGCGATGTCTCCGCCGCCAGCCATTTCCCGAAACACCTCCGTCACGATCTTCGAGTCCGCGATATCGAGATCGCCCAGGTCTTCGACGGTTAAACCGGTCATCTTCGCGAACAGGAAGTCTTCCTGAGCACCTTCGTTCCTGGGGGAATAGTCATGTGCAGCAGACAGGTCTTTGCGCTTGAGGCGCTTGATCTGCAGCGAGGCAATGTAGGTGCCAGCAGCGCTGGTGAAAGGGAACTTAAGGGGGATGCTGAGTTTGTCGGCCATCTGATGCTCCAGGTTGATCGTTCTGATCAGTTGCTCAAAGAGAGGCTTGAGCATCGCACCGGAGCCTGGCACTGGCTTTTAATCAGGATTAAAGACAGGATTGGCGGACACTCACCGTTAAAGGACCGGCTAATGACAGCCCCAAACATTGAGCGTTTCAACATACTCACAGGCGCAATATTTGCGTTGCTGTATGAAGAGTTCCCTCAGCCTTTTGATCTACAGCAAGAGTACTTTATCAACGAGATGACACTGAAGGATGAGTCGTTCGATGGTGAGCCGTTGCTACGACTCGAAGATGAGGATTTCCTGATAGCCACTATTCAATGGCTAGGGCGGCATGGGTATCTACACCATGGGCAGATTTACGGACCACCAGCAACGGTCTCCAACTGTGTCCTTACTGCACAGGCACTGAGCCTGCTTAATTCGATGCCGAACGTGCTTGAGCAGAAAGGACCATCCATTGGTGAGCAGATGATCAGCGCTACGAAAGAAGGTGCCACTGGAAAGCTGAAGGAGTTAGCCAGTGGCTTTCTTGAAAAAGCGGTCGAGCTAGGTATCAAGACCGCTTCGTCAAACTGGCCTGGCCTTTAGGCCTGCCCGATATTCTTCCGATACTTGGCCAACTGGTCCTCACCACCTACCTTGAAGATGTTGGCCAGGTAGTCCAGCAGCACCACCTCGTTACCGTTGAGGATCTGCCGCACATAGGTGGCCGAGAACGGTGATTCAAACTTGCTCGGGTCGCGTGGCTTGTAGCTCCCCAGTTGGTACTCCTTGAACATGATGGTCATCATCGTGACCAAGGGGAATTCATCAACCAGACCACCGCTGTTGAAGACCTGGACGTTGGAGCGGCACTGCAGCTGTACGGTCTTGAAGGGCGTGGCCAGGCGCTTGGCCGCGTCGTAGTACAGGCTGTTCCAGACGATCTTGCCTTCCAGCTTGTCGATGCCATCCGGCAGTTCAATCAAGCCAACCATACCCAGGCCCTGGAAGTCGCTCATGACGGTCTTGACCGTGCCCAGGTCAATTTCTTCGCAACGTCCGAAGAAGCTGTTGCCGTCCAGGTAGACCGCCGCGTTGGTTATACGGTGTGCGCTAAAGCCTGCCATTTACGCGGCCCCCAGATTGACCAGGTATTCCCCGGTGATTTCGGTTTCAAAGGTGCCGCGTTCGAATGGCAGCGGCACCGTCAATTTGTAGTTGAACAGCAGGTGTCCCAGCTCGATCTCAGTCTTCGGGTTGCGAGCTGGGTCATACCAGCACTCACCCCCGATCAAGGCCTGGTCACCAATCAGCTTGCGCATGAACATGTTGACGCTCTCAACAATGCTGTCGATCAATGCGTCGGTGATCGGCATGTCAACGAACTGCAGCGAGCTATAGCGGATGGATTCGTCGATGATGTCCTTGGTGCGTCGCACGTTCTCGAAGTTGCGCATGTGCGTCACTGTTGGCCAGGCCGCCGTGCGGTTACCCCACAGCCGCAGGCCGGTGCCGAACGAATTGAACACGGTGGTGATGCCGTTTTCGTTGAGGAGATTGACTTCGCTGCTGGCATCGTCGATGCGAGCGGTCAACGGACGTTCCAAACCGATCACGCCCAGGAGCTCTTTGTTGGAGCTGCTCCACCAGTAGCCATTGTCGTTATCAACCTTCGCACGCAACCCTGCGGCGCGAATGGATAGTGGCTGAAGGCGGTCGCCTCCACTGGCCTTGTCATACACCTTCACATGGGGGTAGCACAGGCGGACCCGGTCGCTGCTGGTGTTGAAGTTGATAGTGCCAGATGGGCCACGACCGGCGATCACCTGCTGGACCGTAGTGCCAATTGGCGCGTCGATGTAGGCAACACCGCCCATTTTGATCGCCGACGCGATCAGCTCGACGCTGACTGCATTGAGAGTGCTGAAGCCGGGCGCGATGAAGATCTTCGGGAAGAACCCGAACTGGGTGTAGCTGTCCTGAAAGGCCAGCAAACCGCTGCGCTGACCGGCCAGCGAGACGGCGCCGATAATATCAGCCGGAGTCACCTTGCTCGGGTCAGCGTAAGTGTAGTCAACCTTGACCTGGCCATTGATCGGAATGCTGCCGGTGCTGATGCGTTGAACCCGGCCCGAGAGCATATCGACGCTGTAATCAGTGCCGAGGCTGTAGGTGGCGGTGCCATCTTCAGACTTCACGGCCAGCGCTTGCAGCGCCCCATGATCAAGCCGAAGCAGGTCGTTGTCAGAGAAGCCTCCAGGCTGACCCACCAGGCTGCTTTTATGTACGTCAGGATCGAGCACGTTGTAGACCAGCACAGTCCCAGCACCGAAGTCATAGATGCCGTCCAGAGCCTCAGGAATGCTGAAACCAGGCAAGTGCGTGCCGAACTGGGCGCCGTCAATGTCATTCAACGACAGGGTCAGGGTTTTCACTGGGCCGGTGGGTGCGGTGCCAATCAAGGCAATCACCGCTGACTTGACGACGCGGATTGCACGGGGGCCGCGCTCGATCTCCAGGGTTTCGATGCCGTGTAAGTAGTTAGCTGCCATTGGCTTTGGCTCCTTTCTTGTCCGCACCTGGTGCAATCGCATTAGGCTTGGCGGTGTCGGCCTCTACCGGGTCAAGCACAAGGTGCTTGAGCTCCAGCAAGACCTGGGTGTACTCGTGATCAGCAGGCAGATTGACGGGTTGCCCTGGCAGGAGCTGCACATCGAGCAGCTCCTGTTTGGCCCCTACACGCAATGAGGCAGCGCTTTGCGGGCCGGTGTAGCGGTAGCGAGTGAGTTTCATGGAAAGCCCTCATGTTCGAAGGTGGCGCGGGTAAGTCCTGGCTCATTGCCTGGCAGCACAACCTGAATCTGGGTAGCACGGATACTGAAGTCCTGGGCGTACTGCCAAACCCCATTCATATGCCCGATAAAATGCTCGGCAACAGGCCAGCAGGCTTTGTCGCAATGCGGAGGAAACCAGCCCGCGAGGCAACCGCGTAAACGGTCGAGGTAGCTGATCACCCCGTCCTTGCCATGGAGCTGGCGGAAAACCAGGGTCAGCCGGATCACCAGGTTGCGTTCCTGAAACACCGCATCGGTCGCTTCCGAGTGACCGAAGTTCGACCTGCCGTAGGCCAGCAACACCGCGCCACGGGGATGGTTCAGCCGGTACCCCTGAGGGCTCTCCGGAAACAGCTCGACCATCAGTTCCTTGCCGAAGTCTTCCTTGAGCCGCACCAACATGGCATCCATCAGCTGCTCGGTCTGGGTCTTGTTACTGACCATCAGTAGCCCTCCCAACGACGGTCATCGAACTGCTGACGGCGAGAGCGAACGCGAATTTCACCCGGTTCCGGCGTAGCCTGGCCGCTGGGCATGCCCAAGGTGACCATGCCATCGCGGATGCTCTCCAGCAGCTTGACGGTGTCGCGGCGGCTGTCCTTGACCGCATCGGGCACAGGGCTTTCCGGGCGACGTTGATACAACCAGTGCCGGGTGAGGTACACCGCTGCATCACGTAACACTGTTGGAACCGGATCGAGCGGCAGGTTGTACCGACCGCGCAAGTAGCCATCAATCAGCTCCTCTGCCTGGCGTACACCGTCCTCGATCACTGCATCAACCGGCTGCAGAGCAGCCGGATCGTCATTGGAGAGCTGGATCAGCGTCAGCTCGGGGATCGCCTTGCCAATGTCGGCGCGAGTGCAGTAGCGCATGGTCTACCTCAGATGCCGCGAACGATGCGAACCACATCGCCGGACGCGGTGGCCACGTCCATGGCAATGCCGTTCGCTGCTCCGGTAGTGAGCTTGATGGCACGCCCACTTGCGTCCGACTCCACCTGGTCACCGGCAGCAAAAGCACCGCCTGCAGTCACCAGGCAGATGCCCAGCACATTGACCGGGGCCACATTGTCAGCCTCGGTATCCGCCGCAACTGGGCCGAGTGACTTGGCGCCTGCGGCGCACAGCCCCCCGTCAAAACCGGCAAAGTGGTAGCGCGGGAGGTCGACCAGGGCGACCACCGAGGTGGTCAATACGGGTTGTTGAGTTTTCACAGGTTACCGTCCTTCGGCCAGTACATGGCCGCGCTTGAGCAGTGGCTTGGCGTCCGTATCGCTCAGGTAGATGTAATCGCCTTCGCGATACAGCTCGCCGTTGTGGAGAACGTCAGAGCGCCCGGTTACCGTGTAGCTGCCCAGCTCTGGCTCTGGCTCTGGGTTCGGCGTATCGCTCGGAGCAGGTGCTGCAGCGGGTGCCACGGGCTCGCTTGACGACGCAGTTGCAAGGGCTTCGTCCTGCGGGCTCGGTTCACCAGGCGTGTTAGCTACGGCCTTGTCCTTGGGAGCGTTTTTGGAAGTCATCTGGCGCCTCAACCGTTGATGTCGGAGATGAGGTAGCCCGCATCGGCCCCCACCACGACAGGCTTATAGATGTCGGTGTTACGGACATAGCGCACCTTGCCGCCAGCGCCGTCGTAGGTATCGATCTCCGGCATACCCTTGCGACGCAGGGTGTAACCGAAGCTCGGCTCTTCGTAGTCGGATTTTTCACCACCTGCAGGCTTGGCCACGTAGGCCAACGTCATGTTGTCGGACCAGATGTCGGAGGTGTTGTGGCTGCCTGCAATTGCTTCGCCGATATGAATGTTCGGGATACCGAAAATCGCCTTGAGGTGTTCCAGGGTAATCATCTTGCGTTCGTCACTGCCCAGGGCTGCCTGCAGCTTCGGGTGAAACTTCAGTGACAGGTAAACGGATGCCCCCATGGTCATGGTGTTGGGACGAACACCGATCCGGCTGCGCACCACCTCCTTTGCTTGCTCGACCACCGCAATCGGATCGCCACCGCCATTGCTCCATTGGCTGGAACCCGACAACGTGAGTTTGGCGCCTGCCAGGTAGGTGTTGGGGTTCTGCGCCAACTTGGCGCAGCTGACTTCGCGACGCAGATCGATCGCGCCAACCACGCGGCGAGAGGCGCGTGACTCGGCATCGAACATCGACTCGTTCTGCTCGCGGTAGTCCACCGGGTAGGCCAAGTCGTGTTCACGCAAGACCACATCGAGACCATCCAGGTCGTCCGGGTTCATCACGTTCGACTGCGCACGGATTGCCCGTTCGGTGTCATAGACCTCGAACGCGTCCTTGCCGAACAGCGGAATGGTGCCTGCTTCCTTGTCCATTTCGGCCACGGGGAACAGGGCTTCACCGATGAACTGGGCATTGCGGTAACCCCGCGCCAGGCTCGTCAGTACCGGGTCAACGACCCGCAGAATTTTCAAACGGTCAGCCATGACGGCTCCTTACTGATTGATGAGTTGGCGTACAGCCGACTCGTAGGGAATGTTTTTGTCGGCGGCCAGTTGCGAAGCACGGACGTGCAGATCGAGACGACCCGGATCGGTTTCTACCTCGGCGAACTCCAGCTCAGCGCCAGTACGTGCACCGTTGGTCTTGCGGTCTTTGCTGGCCTGCTCGGCAAAACTGATCTGCTTGGGCAGGTCGTTGAAGATGGCCTTCAGGCCGTTGGCAACCGGTTGACGGTCATCGCCTTCGCCGAACTCCAGCGGCTTTTCGGTGCCCTCGGCGAAGTCCAGGACAGCGATCAGGGCAGCACTGTGCTTGGGCAGCAAACGACCGGCTGCGACCAGGCCTTCGGCGAACGCGACGTTGCTGCTATGGATAGCGGCTTGTGCTTTCTGGCGTTTCTCTTCCTTGTGCTGCTGAACCTCACGCTGCAGGCGGGCGTTGTCCGCCAACAGATCGGCTTTTTCTTTTTCGGTCACGGGCGTGTCCTCGATGATGGGTGGTTTGGGTTGGGTGGGGTCACTGAAGGCCGGGAGTGATTTGTCACCGCCGCGTGCTGCATCGGAGATGGTGTCAATTGCCCAGGTCGGAATGACCTGGTCGGCAACTTCCTGGCCGCGATCCCCGATCAACCACTCGCGCAATCGACGCCATAGGCTGGCAGTGGTCTCATGCCCAAAGTCGCCGAAGGAAATGACACCTTCCTCGTCATCAGCCAGTTCGATGGGGCGCAAGCCTTTTACAGCGGGTGGTTGCGCCCCCAGGAAACCGACATGACGCAGGTAGTACACGCCCGGTACAGGGTTGTTGGCTGCGTCGGGGTGGTAGAACGATGCGGATATCTTCTTGTAGGCGCCTTTGGCGATCAGATCGGCGAAGGCCGGGTCAATCTGCTGGGGCTCAGCGATCAGTCCTGCCGCCGATGCCGAGAGCGATTTGACCCAGCCAGCTGCGGGTGCATCGTGCTTCGGATGGCCGAGCACCAACGGCGCTTCGTGCACAGCTGGGTCATAGGCCAACACGGTCGCGGCAATGTCGCTCTCGCTGAAGTTGAAACTATCACCGCTCATGGCGGTGTGTTTGCCTGGCCTGAATATGTGAAGTGGTTTCATGGTCTGTGCGCAGGTAATGGAGTTGATGCGCACAGCCTGGGCGAATGTTCGGCCCAGGACTTTTAATCGGGTTTAAAGAGTGAATGCCCAGGAAAGTTACTGCGGTCTTGCCAATGACGTTGGCGATGTCCGTGGGAAGTCGGACAGGAGGGTTTTATAAAGCTTTATGGCAGTGGTCACTGACAACATTCGATGAACCACTGCCGTTGGCTGCAGGAGCGCGTCAGCGGACGTTACAGGCGAGCCGCCTTCGACAGGTGTTGCAGTGCCAGATCCAGGATCGCGTCCTCTGCTTCAGGCTGCAGCTTGCCCTCAACGTCCATGGGCAGATATGGACGTCCTGGGATGTCACCCCACAGGTGCGGGAAGTCGGCCTTCTTCCCACCGAAGTGCATCATCGCGGCATAGGGCTTGTTACTGCCGACCAGCGCTGAGCTGTCAGTGGCCTGGGTGGTGATCGAGGCTGCCAGACCTGCAGCACTGACCTGGAGCATTTGCCCCGGCCAAGTGCCGGATTGCTCCCGGCGTTCGGTGGTGACGCTGGACAATGACTCCCAGTCTGGCCGTCCTTCTTCCTCCAGGTTCTCTTCGGTCACGCTGGCCATCTCGGCGGCGATGCCTTTCATCAAGGGGGCCAGATCACCCACGGCCCACTCAACCTTGCGTAAGGTCTCCTGCAGCCGGGAGTGATCGAGTTCGACGGTGATCATGTTAAACCTCGTTTAGGCCAGCAGCGGCCTGCTTGCGTTGGAGGGCTTCGGCAAGCCCAGTACCTGGAGCATGGTTGAAACCGGGGTCAGTGCGGAACGTGATGGGTTTGCCGCCCTGGTCGGTGAGTCGTAGTCCGGTCACACCAGCGATTCTGATTTCGCCCGTGCGTTTGTTGGTACCGATCTCGACCGTGTCATTGAAGCTGAGTCCCTGGCTGGAGATGACCGTCAGACCACGGCGCTTAACAGCGGCCTCAGTCAATGCCACCACGCGGCATCGGCAGTTGAAGCCGTTCGGTGGGAAGATCGAAGACCATATCGGGTCATCATGGCGAAACACCTTACCGTGCAGGGCGCGATGACTTGGTCTGGTCTTGCCATCCAGGATGGCCACGTACATCCAATACGGGTGAGTGTCTGAGGTTTCCTCCATGCTGGCCTTGCGTCCGGCCATGTACGCACTCTGCAGGTTGGTCTGGTAGATCGTCTGCAGACGACGCGGACTGCCCAACTGGACCAGCTCGCCGACACCCTGGCTATCGACGATCACCTGCTTGCCCCACCAACCCTGAGTCTCAAGAGTAGGCTGCAGCGCCTCGGTGAACTGCTTGAGGGTTTGGCCTTTCTGCAGCGCGGTTTCCAGGGCTTCACGGATATCCGAGAGCAGATCGAGGCGCATCGCCTTAGCCACGGTGAAGGCCTGATCGTGAGTCTGGTCAAGCATCTCCTGCCAGTCCCAGGTGACCGCGTAGCCTTTGCCCTTGAGGTAGTCGATGGCTTTCGCAGGTTCAAGGCCGAAGATGGCCTTGAGATCGGCTGGGCTTGGGATTTTTGCCTTGGTTGCCATCTCAGCTCTCCTGATCCGCGACGGCGTTCAAGCGTCCCCAGACATCGGCAACAAACATCAACCGGGCCAACAACGCCTGCAGCGCTACGGCATCCAGGTCAGGGCTGGTCTCGGCCAGAAGTCCCAGCACTTCGACTTCATCGCGCCCCTGCTGCAGGGCTTCGATGATGGGATGCAAAGCTTCCATCGCTTGTTCCTGGAGCTGCTCCCCGGTGAGGCTATCGATAGCCTGGTCCAACGCGACCTGGTCGAGAATCGGGCGCACTGTGGCTTCGGCAAACTCCGGCCCCTGGGCGACTGGACCTTCGATAATGTCTCCGTCCTGCAAGTTGTAGGTCCGCTTCCAGTATTGAGGCGTGAACCGCACACCGGCTTCGGTCAAACCCCGGTCGCGCTCAGCCAGCACCTTGTCGATTTCTTCCTGTTCCCACAGCTCGTACACCGGGGCGGTGACCTGCTCACCGAAGTTGAGATCGACGACCAGGCGAATGGCCGCGTTCAGGGTCGCGGCAACAATGCCTGCGTCACCATCACGGATATCTTCAGTCACCTCCAGGCCCGCCGTTGCACTGGCACGGTTGGCGTTGGCCTCTGTGGTCTGGTTCTGGCCGAGCATGGCAACGTTGATCTCGCTACGGCAGTAGGTCAGCAGTTCGCGATAGACCTCGGCGCTGGAGCTCTTGCCCGCGGCTTCCTTGATTTCGATGCTGGAGTCATCCGGAATCGCCGCCACTGCGTCCTGGACCATGGCCTCAAGGCTGTCGAGCAGCAAGTTGGTCTCGGCGTCGCTGGCACCGCGTGGATGCTTACCGATTACCCAAGGGCTACCGTACTTCTCGGTGAACTGAACCCAGAACTTCAACCCTCCCTTCATGAACATCACCGGCCAGAAACACATGGACAGGTCGGCGAAACCATAGGGGTTGTCGTAGGAGGAATCTTGCCGGGCGACGACAAAGCGCTGTGGGTCGCATTGCTCACCGGCAATGCCTGCGTCACGGGCACGGAAGCGCAACACGTTGTCCTGGTCATAAAGAAACCATTCGGCAGGTTTACCGAGTAGATCCTCTGGTACCAAGCTCAGCCCCAAAGGCTTCCACATCAGCTCAACCGGTTGGTAACCGAACAGCGGTGCATTGAGCAGCTCGCGGATGATGCGGTCGAGGTCGAGGTCGGCCAACCAATCACGAATGAAGCGCTCGACCCGTACCGGTGCTGAAGCGCGCTTCAAGTCGCGCTCCAGGGCCAGCACAGCAGACTTGCGGCGGCGGATGTTACCGCCGACCAGGGCTGAGCTGCGCAGATCACGATAGACCTTGATGTCCTTGCCCTGGGCTTTGAGGATCGGGTCCGGGTTCGGTAGGTACATGCCCAGAGCCTGGGCATCGAAGCTACGCCCACGGGTGGCGATATGGTCGGTGAGTCCCTTGTCGCGCCGGGGCTCGGCGAATCGAACGAATTCAGTGGGGCTGACCCACAGTCCTTTGGTGCTCATGCGTACCCCTGAGTGATGCGAGAAGCCGCTCGGGGGCGGCGTGATTTGGCAGAGACTGGACCGGAGGCAACCTCCAGCGTGGCGAAATGAGCGAGTACCCCGGCACCGGCAAAGTCGCCATGGCGGTAGAGGTCCGGGTCTTTGAGGTCTTGGGTGCGGGCTTTTACGATCATCGGAATGCCGTCCACCAGTTCGATACCGCGCACATCCTGCTGCAGGTTGTCGTCCTGGGGGATGGTGATGGTGCTGTCTTCAAACAGTCCGACGAACTTGGGCATCCAGGCGCCGTACCAAGCACGGCTGAGCTTCACCTGCTGGATGCGGTTGTGACCGAACTCATCGGCGGTTTCTTCAGCCAGCGTCTCGCCGTTGCCCGAGGCGTCCAGGGCGGCACCGATGAAGCGCGGCAACCCACGCAAGGTGTAGAACAGCACCAGCTTTTGCTGACGTGCAGGCACACGGTGCATCTCAACCACAAACGGGACATCACGGTGACGGGCCTGGTCAACTGACATCGGGCAGGCGATGGAGAAGTCGCGGTGACGGGCGTAGTCCATGCCCAGGAAGTGGCGCAGGTCGGGATTGAGCTGCGCCACGACGGGCGCTAGGTTGCGCTCAATCCACTCTTCAACGTAGGCATCGCGCCGGTAGACCGGTTGCTGGGTAAAGTCGTCCGGCAGCGCCAGGCGTAGCACAGGCCGACCTGGACGCATGGCATCCTCAATCCACACACCCGGAATGCAAACGCCATTGCCATCGCGGGGCACGGCGTCGAGCTCTTCACGCATCTGGGCCTTACGCGGGCCGTAGGCGTTGCGGATCTTCTTGTACCAGGCTTCCTTGCCTTCCGGCGTGGCGGGCTCGCCCTTCATGAAGCAAACGCGTTCGAACAGGCCGTTGGCCACGGCATCGTCAAAGGTTGCCCGATAGACCTGGGCGGCATCGCCATAGCGCTGGTCACGGATGTCGTTGACCATCTGGTTGAAGGCGTTGCTCTTGCCGTTGTGGGTACTGATGATGACGATGCGACCGCCCCAGATCAGCAAGGCGGTTGCCGCATCGAGCACCGCCGACACGTCACGGTGAAAGGCTGCTTCGTCGATGATCACCTTGCCCTGCAGGCCACGCAGGTTGGCTGGGTTGCTCGACAAAGCAACGATCTTGAAGCCCGAGGCGTAGCGGATGCGGTAAGCGTTGATCTGCCGGGTGTTGCCCGACTCGTCCTGGTCTTCGAACAGGAACTCTTCGATCTGACTGACACCGGAGGCTTGAGCCTCGGCGATCACCCGACTGAACTTGGCGCAGTAGCCAATGAATTCCAGGCCTTTTTCCTTGGTGTCACCGACATAGAATATGTCCATGCCACCGGCACTCTTGCGTGACGCGGCGGTGATCACCGAATCCAGCGCCTCGGCAAAGGTGATGCCGGTACGGCGACCTTTCTCGCAGAGTTTGATCTGTGCCTGAATGCGCAACCAGTCAACTTGGTGCGCCATGAGGATGCCTTCGGCAATCGGGTTGTAGCCCTCGGGGATCTGCCGAACGCTGTCCGGCAACTCGTCCCATTCGACGACACGCAGGGTGCTCGATGAGGGCTTGACCGCTGAAGCGCTCATTTGACCCCCAGGAACTTCTCACGCCAGAACAACGCCTGGTCTTCGTTCATTCCACCGGTCTGCACCGACTTCTCTAGCTCGGCGGCTTGCTCAGCCAGCAACTGCTCGCGGGCAGCTTTGGCAATGGCCTGGCGCTCTTTGACACTGAGGGTGCGAGCCTCCATGGTGGCCTTCGCCGCACGGGCCAAGGTGGCCACCTCCTTGATGGTCACCTCGTCGTTCTCATGCGCACCTAAGGCCGCCTGATAGGTCAGGGTTGAGATCGCTTCGACCAGCAAGACGCCGGTCTTGTCACTGGCATCCTCACCGAAAGCACCGACAAAGGCCTCAGCCTGTTCGCGGTGCTGCCGGGCTTTCTCGGTCAGTTGGTCAAAGCCCTGCTTGAAGCGCCCCAAGGCACTGCGGCTGGGGGCCTTCTCGTTGGGGAATCGCCCGCGAATGTCATCGAGCATGTCATCCAGGGTCATGCGGTCTTCGCGCAAGAGCTTCTGGATATACGCCTTGACCATGGGCGGCAAGCGGCTGATGGAGGATTTGCCTGCCATGGTCAGGCCCCCGGACGCTTGATGCCGGGCACGCGGGCACGGCCTGCAGCGATGTCCTGGCCACGCTCGGTGAGACTGGCCACCATCACCGGGCCGATATCGTCTAGCGACACCGCGCCCTGTTCAGACAGCCACTGCAGTTCGGTCTTGACCTGGTCACGGCTGACACTGTGGCCGAAGTTGTCCAGGGCGGCGTTGAGCACGGAGCTATTGGCCCGATAGGCAGGCATTTCTACCAACAGGCGCAGGATCACCAGGCGCATGTCCTGGCGCAGGAATTCAGCGTATTGGCTCATGTCTTTTCTCGCAGCAAGTAGTCATTGATCCGGTCCACCGCACGGGAGATGGCCTGCATTCCAGCCAGCTCGGCCCGTACCGCCTTCATGTCACCCAGCAATTCGGCGATGGCGGCGTGGTCCGGCAGGTGGCGCACGCGCTCCTCCAGGGCGACGATGCGGGTGCGCAGTTCCAACAGTTCCTGGGCACTGGCAGCCTGGCGCTTGGTCAACCAGGTGTACACGCCAATCACCGTGAGGATCAGCCACTGCACGGTTTGGAAACCGAAGTTCAGTTCGTTCAGGTTCATCGCAACCCTCGTTTGGCCAGGTGCTCCAGGGTGGTCTTGCAGTCAAAGCAGTGCTCGGTACCAGGCTCTGCCTGGCGGCGATCTTCAGGTATCGCATCGCCGCATTCTTCACACCGATAGGCCGAGGGGCCCGAGCGTCGCTGCAGGCCACTTTTGTGAGCCAGCAACGCGGCTTCGGTGAAGTCGTTGTCATTGGCCAGATCCGCTACATCCATACGCTGTCAGTCCTTTTCTTGTAGATCGAGCAAGGCATTGAGTTGGGCCAGGTTGTTGCGGGCCCACACCCCATAGTCCTGGGCGTGGGCCAGGATGTCGGCGGGAGTGACACCGCTTTCCAGTAGTTCGGCGTCAGTGCCGGGGGCGGCGCTGGGCGTTGTTTGAGCGTGGCTGGCAGTGGTGCCTTGGGTTGCGGCTGGCACACCGAGGGCGGCGTTGTAGTCGCGCAGCCAGCCAGCAGTGAACACGCAACGAGGAATGGGCTGAGTCGCTGCACCAGGTGCAGCACGGTATTGGGTGGTGACATGGGGGATGCGCTCCTGCAGCTGCTGCAGCTCGGTTTGATGTTGCGCCTGGAGTTGAATCAGCAAGGCATCGGAAGCATTGGCACGGATGACCTGTGCCAATAGCTGCTCCTGGCTCTGCTTTGCATTGGCTGCGAATTGCTCTGCGTTCTTGGTTTTCAGATCTCCCAGCGCGGTGTCGCCTAGGGCCTGGGCGTGGCGGAACCCCAGGCCATAGCCAATCGAGCCAGCAGCCGCTGCGCTTATCACGCAAGCGGCCATAGCCCAAGCCAACCCGCTGCGCAGGGACATAGGACTAAGCACGGCCATGGTGGTGCCTCCTGCGGTTACGGGTCTTACGCGCACGCCGTTTGGCTGCTGCAACACCAGAATTCTTGCGGCTTGACGGCATCCGGGTGGCGCAGGTCAACCACGTGCCTGCGGCAATGTTGGGTGATGACCAGGTCCAGAGCCTGGCCAGACAGGAGACCAAAGCAGATGCCAACAGCCTCATGATTCGATGTCCTGGTCTGGGCCTTGTTTGATCAGGCGCGCAATGAACAAGAGAAAACCTAGGGCACTGTTGAGTACGGCATACGCCCTGGGTGAAAGCTCCGCCTGCCACATCGGCAGCAGCTCAAGTTGCGCGAAGCCGAACAGCGCGATCAACACGCTAATCTGGACGCTGTAGAGCTTGTAGCAACAGCGCCAATCGCAGATCGGCTTCATGCAGGCACCCCGGCGCCTCGGCCATGGGTGGCACCGCGCTCGATCCCGGCCAACTGCAGGCCATCGGCGATGATCGCTTCGCCGTACCAGAGTCCACCTGGCAACGGGCCTGGACCGTTTTCATGGCGAATGATGGCCAGCACCAGAGCGCGCATAGTGTTGAAGTCATAAACGTCCAGGCGCTCGTCGTCCGGCGCTACGCCCAGGGCACGAGCGACGGCCATCGCGTATGCATCGGTGTTGTTTTCAGAGGCCGGTGCCCAACGCTCGATGATCTCCCGCACGCTGTCGATGCGGCTGCCATCGGCGGCGCGGCGTTTGTCCTGGTACGTGATCAGGACCCGAGCGATCGCACGGATGCCCCAGCGTGGGCTACCGAACTGGACGAACGCGCTGTCACCCTGGAGTGCAGCCTGGCCTTGCCAGCGCACACCTTTGGCGTGACGGATATTGCCGGGGTTGTAGTTGCGGATGCCGCGAGGGGATTGCTTTTCGGGTCGCATGGGACGCCTCCTGATAAGGCGCCCGAGGGTAAATTCAGGCGCCAGAATGCACACACCGCCATGATCGGCGGTGTGTGAGGGAGGCGCTTTTAATCGGGTTTAAAGAGATAGCGTCAGCCGTTGGTCTCGAAACCTTCGGTAATGGTACTTAAGCAATCCTTGCGCTTTGACTGATACAGGTTGAAATCACTTTGGATCTCACCTGGGGTAGCTTCAACACCACCCTTCATTGCAGCACCGACTTGAGCCTGCCACCAGGTACGGGCAAAATTCCCCGCCATGCCGCAGTATCCCAAAGGGTCGGCAATTGTAGCGCCGAAGAGTTCTTTTCCTTGATCCGCCAATGCGGAAAACCGGCGGCTATGTTCACCCACTGACGTCACGTTTTGGGACTTAAGAATCTCGACACCAAGACTCATTGCTTTCTCTATGTCAGCAAAGTATTGATTGGCGCTTACTAGCGCCTCAGGGGATGCCTTCGCATAGGTGATTGTAGGCGCTGTCACTACAGCAATCTTGTGCTGTGGTGCCTCTTGCACCGTTTCAGTTGGATTTGAAGGCCACAAGAAGTAAGCGCCAATCGCTAAGATCGCTGCCCACCCCACAAGTACAGCTTTACGTTCGCCAGTGTTCAAGTCCTTCCAGGATTTACTTTTCTTCTGCATCACGTTTGCATCCCTTCAAAATATGAAATAGTCGGTTATCGCTCTGCTTGAAGGATAACGAAGGCCAGAAATCCGGAGACGACCGTTACGGCGATTGCCCAGTCCTGCAGTGCTCCCGGCAGATACCCCCTAAGAAAGAAACTCCCCACGGCAATAGCCACGCACACGCCAAACGCCTTCAACATTCGGAGCCCGTTTGCTTCCTTGCGTCGTTCCGCCCGTTCTGCTGCCTCAATTTGATCGTGCCGATGCAGATCATAGTCGCAATGCATGCACAGCTGGGTGTAACGCCAAGCAGGCTTGCCACACTGCGGACACTCTCTTTCGCGGTCGCTACCAGGTGGTGGTGGCTGTTTTCCTGACTGGATCTCAAAGGTTTGAGTACCAAGGTTGATATTCCCGTGGTCACCTTTGATCTTGATGATCAGCTCATGATCCTTCCCGTCATTGGGGAGATTGCCGATCTCCTCGGTGAGCCGCGCTGATAGCTTCGCCATCAGATCTTCATCGCTTCGCATAATGCTCCTTTGCTACTTCAGCGATTTACTACCAACTTCAGCACTCGCTCTACCTGGGGCTCATCCAGCACCTGGTCTGTACTCAGCACGTTGTAAACCTCAGCTGCAACAGCGGTGAGCTTTTGCACAGGCCAGCGTTTACCTGCCTGCTTTGCAGCAGCCTCAAGCATCTCTGCGATCCGTTCCAGGCGCTTCACATCAATTTGTACTGAACTCGATGTCTGCAACCCAGTGCCTACGGAATGCGTTCCCGTGAGTACGAACTGGATATCAGCACCTGCCTTGGCAAAAGAGAATAAAACTTCTCCTCCAGGGACTGCAGCACCTCGCTCATAGCGCCCCCAAATTTCCCGCGAGACTCCACATAACTCAGCTGCCGATGCCTGCTTGAGGCCTAAGCGGATGCGCTCTTCCTTCATCCGCTCAGCAGAAAGAGAAGAAAAGGTCACTTTAACCCCTTGCAAAAGAGAACTTAAGTTCTCATAATCATTCATACAAACACACATTATCTTTGCATCACAGGAGCCACCACCATGGCCACCCATGCCAAAGCCCTAACCGCCGACCAGGTGAAAGAAAACTTTCGCCGGGCAGGCAAAACCATTACCGACTGGGCTACCGAAAACGGCTACACCCGCAACGAGGTGTACCGCGTTCTCAATGGCCAAGCCAAAGCCCACTACGGCAAAGCTCACGACATCGCCGTAAAGCTGGGCCTTAAAGCCACAGCAGCATTGGCAGCGTGAGGTCGGACATGCCAAACAATGACACCCCGTTTGCTTTGAGCTTAACCACTGCAGTCATTGGGACTCGCTACGTTCGCGAGCATTCAGTTGCTGGTAGTCCGTCAACAACAGATCTGCCAACTCATTCAGAGTGCGAACCACTGTTGTGTGATTCGACACTGTTGGCTGAAGCCCCTCAGCATGAATCCGCAGACCTGCTTGCAGCTTCTGCTCATCCAGCATCCCCTGGCGCTGAAGTGTCCCGGCCAAAATCATCACGCTGCGGGCAATGCCCTCAATGCGGCCAGCCAGTTCACCAAAATCCTGCGTGGTCATTGCTATGACTCCGGTTGTCAATTTACAGCAAAAGTTTGCACCGGCAGTAATCCTTTTGCCCATGTGCAAAACCGCAATTTGTTTGGAAACACTTCCGCAGGAGGTCTTCCAATGAGTCGTCGTCGTTGGAAAGGGCTGCGCCCGACCTCGCTACGTCATGCACTAGAGCTGTGCAAGGACTATGCACGGGAGAACCACAGCAAGGGCGTTGAGCGTATTGCTGATGAGATGGGGCTGGCTGATCACTGGGCGCTTTACAAGTGGCTACAAAGTGGCCGCATGCCCGCCAATCTGATCCGTCCCTATGAGCAAGCTTGCCGCTGTGACTACGTCACCCGCTGGATCGCGGCAAGCGCGGGACGGCTGACCATTGATATGCCGACCGGGCGTCACTGCCCAGCGCAGGACATGCACGCGCTACAAGAGCTACTGAACACTGCCGCAGGAAAGTTACTGGCGTTCTACGCCAAGAACAGCGAGGCCGACGAGACCTTGGCCGCTATCCAGGCAGCAATGGAGGGGTTGGCCTGGCACCAGGGCAACGTCGCCCAGAGCCAACAACCACAACTCGAACTGGAGGGGCAGCAATGAGCCGCACCGTCTCTGCCGCTGCACGTGTGTTGCGTGTGTTCAAGGCGCTCAAAGGCCACACCGTGACGGGGTTGAGCAACACCGAACTGGCCCAATTGACCGGGGACAGCCCGAGCAATATTACCCGTGCCATGCAGACCCTGATCGAAGAAGGTCTGGCGGTGAAGCTGGATAACGGGCGCTTTGCTCACTCGGTCGGGGTCCTGCAGATCGCTCAGGCCCATGCCGAACACATGGCCCGGTTGCAGGGCCGGATGCAGGAAATCAATCAGCGCATTGCTGCTGGCTCGATCAACTAAGGGGATAGATATGGCACGTACTAAAGCTGCAGTACGAGAAGCGATTGGGCTGCCGGTACTGGATGGGGAAATGCTGACTGCAAACCAGAACGCCATGGCATCCATGATCGCTGCGCACAGCGAAGATCGTGACCTGGTCAACCAAATGCTAGGCCAGGCGCAAATGGCCGATGCTTTCGCCAAATTTTCCGTGACCGTCACGACTTCTAAACTGGCCCATGTCAAAGAACACAAGCTGTACCGGGCACTCAAGGGGCAAAAAATCCGTGACGGTCACGACTTTATGTCTGGCACTTGGCAGGAGTTCTGCAGCCTTATTGGTCGTTCCGTCGAGCAAATCGACGAGGACATTCGTAACCTGCGGTCCCTCGGAGAAGAGGCTCTAGAGTCCATGTCTCGTATGGGTATTGGCTATCGCGAAATGCGCCAGTACCGCCGTCTGCCCGAGGACCAGAAGTCGGCTCTGATCGAAGTTGCCAAGACCGGCGACAAGGACGCCTTCGTCGAGTTGGCTGAAGAAATCATCGCCAGACACGCCAAGGAAAAGGAGCAGCTGACCCAGCGCCTCGACGAAACCAACGCTGACTATGAAGCCCAGTCGGAGGTCATGGCAAAGAAAACCACTGAGCTGGATAAGACCAAACAAGAGCTGGAGAAAACCCGCAAGCGCATTCAGTCCTTGCCTGCCAGTGAAGTTGTCAGCGAGCTGCGTCAGGAGGTTGCCGCTGTGGCCTATGAGGCTGAAGCCACCATCTTGGGCGCGCTACGCGAAGGCTTCACCAAGCTCGCGGAACACTCCATTTCCGGCGGTGAAGATCAACGCCTGTTCAAAGCGGCGCTGATTCGCCAACTCGAAACTGTCTTGGCCGAAGTCCGCAGCGAATTTCATCTGCCTGTAGAGCTGGACGGCAATCCAGCCTGGCTAGAGCAGGCTTAAACCATGACGCCCATCCAAACACAACTTCTGGTCCAGATCGCCCAGCGGGCAGCTGATGCTCCGCACGGTCAGCGCACTGCCGTGTACCAGGCAGGTGCGGTGGAACTGGGCGTGTCCGTACAAACCCTGCAACGCAAACTCAAGGAGGTCACTGTGAGCAAACCACGCAAGCGCCGCAGTGATGCGGGCAACAGTGCGTTGCCCCTGGATGAAGCGCGGCTGATCTCGGCGGTGTTGTTGGAGTCAATCCGGGCCAATAACAAGCAGCTCTCGACTATCGAACGGGCCGTCGAGCGCTTGCGCAGCAACAACATGGTCCTGGCCGGTCGAGTCGATGAGGCGACCGGCGTGTTCCGCCCATTGACCAGCGGTGCTATTGCCCGTGCTCTGCGGGCTTACAAGCTCCATCCAGAGCAGTTGCTGCAAGACGCGCCTGCAGTATCGCTGGCCAGCAAGCACCCGAACCATGTCTGGCAGGTCGATGCGTCGATCTCCACCCAGTTCTACCTGGCCGATGACGGCGCACAGGCGATGAACAAGGCAGAGTTCTACGACGGCAAGCCAGGCAACCTGAAGAAGATTGAACGTCAACGGCTGTGGCGCTACGTCGTTACCGACCATACCAGCGGCACGTTGTACCTGGAGTATGTGCTGGGAGCCGAGTCTGCCGAGAACCTCTGTTCGGTGCTGATCAACGCCATGCAGAAACGCCATGACGCGGACCCGTTTCACGGTGTGCCATGGATGCTGATGACCGACCCCGGCGCGGCCATGACCAGTGGGATCTTTCGCAACCTGTGCCGGGCGATGAGCATCGAGTTGATCATCAACCAGGTCGGCAATGCCCGCGCCAAGGGTCAGGTCGAGCAGGCACACAACATTGTTGAGCGTGAATTCGAAAGCGCTTTGAAGTTTCAGGCTGCCGAAAGCTTGGAGCAGATCAACGATTGGGCCGGTAAGTGGATGCGCTACTACAACGCCACTTCAATCCACACGCGGACACGCCGCACCCGCTTTGGCGTCTGGCAGATGATCACTGCTGAACAGCTACGTCTGGCTCCCAGCGTCGAGGTTTGTCGCGACCTGGCCGTCAGCACGCCGGAACATCGCAAGGTCAGCACCTTGTTGCGGGTGTCGTTCCGTGGCGCGCAGTTCGATGTCGGCTCGGTACCTGGTGTGATGGTCGGTGAAAAGCTGCTGATCACCCGAAACTGCTGGCGTGATCAGGACACGGCGATTGCCGTACTGATCGGCGACGACGGGCGGGAGCACTATCACGTCATCGACAAGATCGGTATCGATCAGTTCGGCTTTGCCGAGACCTCAGCCACCATCGGCGAGCAATACAAGAGTCACGCCGAAACCCCGGCGCAGCTATCACGCAAGCTCCTGGAGCAGCTGGCCACAGGTACCACCAACGAGGCAGATGCCGAGGCTGCCCGCAAGGCCAAGGCTGTGCCGTTCGGTGGTCGCATTGACCCGCACAAACACGTGACCGACACCGTGCTCCCGGCCTACCTGCCACGCCGGGGCACCGACTTGAATGTCGGGGCACCCACGGTTGAGCTGGCACCTCTGACTCACGTCGAAGCCGCCAAAGTGCTGCGGCCTCGACTGGCCAATCTCTGGTCGGCTGACACCTTCAGCTGGCTACAGCAGCGGTACCCACAGGGAGTACCTCAAGAACAGCTCGACGCTATCGAGGCCGAGCTCAAGCGACCTATGGAGGTCATGCGCACACCGTTGAGCCTGGTACGGGCAGCGGCTGGAGGTGAGTGATGTTGAAGTTAAAGCAAGTACTGCAAGACGTTGGGCAGCGCCAAGCGGCCCTGGCCGAGTCGCTGAAGCTGAGTTCAGCAACGGTGGCTCAGTTGCTGAACCACGGACAGTGGCCACGCAGCCTGGACAAGGCTGAGCTGCAAGCACGGATCAGCGTATTCCTGGTCGATGTCGGTGCCAACGATGCCGATATCGCCAACGCCTTTGATGAAGTGGACCTGCCGTGCGCCAACACGGCAGATCCGGCCCTTTCGCAAGAGCCGTCCGGGGAGGACGAAACTATGTTACTGCCAAAGCAAACCCTGCTGCCAACTACTCGTAAGGCATTCAGTCTGTTCCGCGATCCGTTTGATGAACTACAAAGCGCGCAGGACATGTGGGTTAGCCCGGATATCCGCTATGTCCGCGAGGTGATGTATCAGACAGCACGTCACGGGGGGTTCCTGGCTATCGAGGGCGAATCAGGGGCAGGCAAAAGCACACTGCGCCGTGACCTGGTCAATCGGATTGCTGAGAACAATGACCCGGTGATCATCATCGAACCCTATGTTCTGGCCTCAGAGGACAACGACACCAAGGGCAAATCGCTGAAGAGCACCCACATTGCTGAGTCGATGATGGCGGCAGTGGCGCCTTTGGAGAAAGCCAAGAGCAGCCCTGAGGCACGCTTTGCCCAGTTGCACCGTGCACTCAAAGAATCTCACGCAGCAGGTTATCGCCACTGTCTGGTGATCGAGGAGGCGCATAGCCTGCCGATTCCCACCCTCAAGCACCTCAAGCGCATTCTTGAACTGGAAGTCGGCTTCACCAAGCTGGTCAGCATTATCATGATCGGCCAGCCGGAGCTGGGTGTGAAACTCAGCGAGCGCAACGCGGATGTGCGGGAAGTCGTCCAGCGCTGCGAGCGAGTAACCCTTTCACCAGTTGAGGGCAGTCGTCTCGCAGAGTTCTTGAAGTTCCGCTTTGAGCGGGCCGGTAAGCCGCTGGCTGAGGTGATTGACGACTCAGGCATCCAAGCGATTGCTGCTCGGCTTTCCCAACCGTCCCGTAGCGGCGGTCGAGATCAACAGATCTCGCTGCTGTACCCGCTGGCTATCGGCAACCTTATGACTGCTGCAATGAACCTGGCTGCCCAGTTGGGCGTACCGGTGATCAACGCCGACGTTGTGAAGGGGGTGTGACATGCCGGCCTTCAATGTCATTCGCCCAGAGGGGCATGTTTCGCTGAGCATCTTGGCCGAGGAATTCCCGGTCAAGTTGTCGGCCTTCAATGATCTGACCCGCGATATGCGTGAGAGCGGCATAGAAGTTCTTCGTCTGGAGTTTGCTGACAACAAGATCTTCATCAGCCCGTTGAGCGTGGATCTGATGTCGCGACGTTTCGGGCATGAATTGCGTGGAGTGCGCTACGCCACGGTTGGACGTTGCACGCGGAACACTGTGACGATCCGAGGCGTGGATGTGGTCTGGCTCAGCTTGGTGAAGGAGCAGGAACAATGATCGCGCTCTGCTGGTTTACCTATATCTACGTCTATCAGGTGGGGAAAGGCTCATGGAAAGGAGTCCGGCCATGACTGACAGCCAAAACCTCAAATGTCGTCGGTGCCGCTGGATCGGTGCGATGAAGCAACTCCTGTCGCGACCCCACCCGAAAGAGTCCTGGCGTAGGGACAAAGTGTGCCCGCGTTGCGGCTGCAAGACCTTCTCTCCCGTTGAGGAACCAACTCATGGCTGATGCACAACAATTCCAGGCTGTCATGATCCCGCCCGGTTTCGTCATGAACGGTGCAGGGCACCTGGTGCCGGAACACCAGGTACGCGACCACGACAAGTTGCGCGACGGTGTTGCTCGTGATCTTGGGGTTGCGGCCGAGCAACTCAGCATCGCGCTGGCCAGCTTCAAGAAAACGGCATTGGCCGATATCGCGGATCTGATCGCCGTATCTTCGGAGCGATACGGCGTCACCCTCGGCGGCCAGAAGGGTAATGTCTCGATCACCACCTATGACGGCCAGTACAAGATCGAGCGAGCCTATGCCGACCGCATCGTCTTCACCGAAGAGATCCTTGCTGCCCGGGAGTTGATCAACCAGTGCATCAACGCCTGGTCAGAGGGTGCCAACAATCACCTGCGGGTATTGGTCGACCGTGCATTCAGGGCGAATCGCCAAGGCCAACTCATGGTTAAAGACGTACTGAGTCTGCTGCGTGTTGAGATCGATGACCCGGATTGGAAGACAGCCATGCAAGCGCTGAAAGACTCTATCCAGGTGAACGGTACCGCCGTGTACATCCGGGTCTACAAACGCCAGGGCACCACCGACCAGTACCTGCCGATCAATTTGACTCTGGCGGGGGTATGACATGGACGACAACCGCATTCTCGACAAGATCAAAAAGTGCCTGGAGATGGCCAAGTCCAAGACCAGTAACCCCAACGAAGCCGAAATTGCATTGCGCCAGGCACGCAAGCTGATGGACCTGTACAGCCTGGAGATGGGTGATGTCATGGCCAGCATGGCTTCGGAGTCCGCCTTCCCAGCAGGCTCAGAAGGTAAGCCACCTGCTTGGCGAGTGCGTCTGGTTGGCGTTTGTGGTGAGGCGCTTGGTACACGCCTGATCATTTCCCAACGCTGGCAGGGGGCGTACTTCATCATGGTTGGCTGTGGCCCAGCCCCAGAGCTGGCTGGTTACGCGTACCAGGTACTGGGGCGCCAGCTGCAGAAAGCACGACGCGATTACCTGTCAACGCAAACTCGTTGCAAGCGCTCGACCAAGGTCGCCCGGGGTGATCACTTCGCCAATGCTTGGATCGACGCGGTGTATGACAAGGTCGCGGCCTTTGCCGGAGTTGAAGACAACATCGCCGAGGCCATTGAAGCTTATATGGCTAAGCACCATCCAGACCTGGGCACGTTCGAAATGAAGCGCCGCAAGCTCAAGGTGCGTGATGAAGGTGCTATTGATGCCGGATATGAGGCGGGCAAGTCGGCTCAGTTGCACCAGGCTGTGAGCCATAAACCGCTTGCTCGTCTGACTGCCGGAGCCTAGGCCATGCGTATCCAATGCCCATGCTGCGGCGAGCAGTTTCCGCTAGAGGCCGGGTTCCTTGACGATGAGGGCAAGCGCTTGGCTGCCCAATTCGCGGGGATGGAACCACGATTGGGGCGGGCAGTGCTGGCTTACCTGCGATTGTTCAGCCCGGCCAAGCGTGGTTTGCGGACTTCTCGGGCGATCAAGTTGGTTGAGGACCTGGTGCAATTGGTGGAATCCGGCAGCGTGACACGCGACGCTCGCACCACTGATAGCAAACCGGCGACCGCTGTCGTCTGGGCCGCAGGTATCGATCAGATGTTGGCCCAGCGGGAACGGCTCACGCTGCCGCTGGAGAACCATCACTATCTGAGGGCTGTGGTGTACAGCATCGCCAGTGACCCTAAGCAGGTTGCCAAAGTGCAGCCCCCGCGCACCAGTAAACCACGCACAAGGATGACCGCGCAGCAGCTGCACCAGGAGCAGATCGGACGAATCAACAGCGACGTGATGCTTGGCATCCTGAGTAAAGAGGAAGGCGAGCGCCGTATTGCTGAGTTGGGAGTATCAGTATGACGAATGACAAAAGGAAGAGCCTGATCAAACTGATCCATGTCGCACGGCGTGAATTGCAGATGGAAGATGACACCTATCGGCTGATGCTCGCGGGCATCCGGGAATTGGACGGGGCTACTTCGACCGCTGAGTTGAGTGTTCCAAAGCTGATGAAGGTTTTGGACGTACTTAAACAGAAAGGATTCAAGGTACGTCCAAACAAGGCAGGTATGCGGCCAAAGGCAGATGATCTTCAGTCGAAGAAAATCCGCTCACTGTGGCTCGCTCTGCATGACACAGGTGCGGTGCGCAATCCATCAGAAGAGGCCCTGGCCAAATTTGTCCAGGGCCAAACCGGTGTCGCTGCCTTGCAATGGTTGAGCACTGCACAGGCCAGCCAGGTGATCGAACACTTGAAACAGTGGCAGAGCCGCATGACGCCAAAGGAGGTTGTATGAAGGAGATCAGCAGCACTGCTGGCGACTTGCTCCAGGCCTTAGCGGATCACGTGGCCCAGTCAGCAAAAGAAACGCTACAGATCAGTGACGAACAGGCTGAGGCCCACGGCATTGAAGTGGCGATGCAGATGGCATCCGTCTGGGGCGGTCAGCAACTCTATATCCCCAAGGGAATCCACCTGCAGGCGTCGAAGCTGCATCAGCAGATTTTCGACGAATGGAAAGGACGGAACCAGCGCGAGATCGCCATGAAGCACGGCATCTCCTTGGCGTTCGTTTACAAGGTGATTAAGCGAATGAGGCTCGCAGTCATCGCTCGCGATCAGGGCGACCTTTTTCACAACCATCTCGAAGAATAGGGCCAGGGGCAGTGATGCCCCAACCCTTGCACCACTTGCAACGTTATTGCAGTCTCTATCCCACCTTTACCCATCGTCTACCGGCTTATCCCGGATTTATCTCAGACTTCCCTTAGTATTTATCTCAGTCCTAAACAATTAAGGCTGGCTTAAGCTGGCCCGCTCACTATCCAGCCCTTCCCCGCCCCCCTGGCGGACTCAGCGCTAACAAGGAAACCGCGATGGCCTGGAAAAATACCGAATCCCGCTATGGCAACCTCAGCATCGCCCTGCACTGGCTGATGCTAGTGATGATTGCCGGCCTGTATGCCTGTATCGAACTCAAGGGCAACTTTCCCAAGGGCAGCGACACCCGCGAGCTGGTCAAACAATGGCACTTCATGCTCGGGCTCGGGGTTTTCGCGCTGGTCTGGCTGCGCCTGTTCGCCCGCCTGATCGCCCCGACGCCAAAAATCAAACCGGCACCACAAGGCTTGCAGCAAGCCCTCGGCAAGCTCATGCACCTGGCGCTCTACGCCCTGATGATCGGTGCGCCGCTGGCCGGTTGGTTGGTGCTCAGCGCGGCCGACAAGCCGATTCCGTTTTTTGGCCTGGAACTGCCCGCACTGATCGGCAAGAACCCGCCGCTGGCCGGCGAGATCAAGGAATGGCACGAACTGGCCGGCGTCGTCGGCTACTGGTTGATCGGCCTGCACGCCGCTGCCGCCCTGTTCCACCACTTCATCAGCCGCGACAACACCGTCGTGCGCATGCTCCCCGGTCGCGACTAAGCCGCCTTCGGCGTAGCAGTGGATGTCTGTAGGAGCTGCAGGTTGCGGCAATTCCTGAAGAGTCGGCCATACAGCAATCCATTTATGTGCTTTACGAACGAGGTCTTGAACTGCAGTCCTCCGTCTTTGTAGATGCGTTCCTTGTCCACGACCACGAAATAAAGCTTGATCGGAAGCTCCACGAGGTCGGCCAGGATACGAACACGTCTATCAGTGTCTTTCGCCCGCACCTTACTTGATTTGATTTCACCCGTTTGGAAGTGCTGCCGGCGAAGATCTTCTGCACCCTGATAAGCCGCTTGTAGGTCTTTCTCAGACACAAGGATGGAGCACACCACGAAGAAGCCAGAGCTTCCCGCCTTGGATGTGTCTAGATCAGAGTTACCCGACTCATCAACATAGGCATACGTTCTGTCCAATCAGGAACTCTCCCTCATCAGTAGGTGGCTGTGCTGCTACCAGGTGCAGGGCCTTCACTGAAGGTGTAATTGATGACCACATCATCGCGGATGAGGACATCCAGAGTCTTCTGCGTACCGGTGGTGGTGACCTTCATCGTCACCACATAGCTCTGAGCATGCGCAGAGCCAGACGTGTACATGTAAATCCACTTCTCATCGGTCTCGCTTACAGCACTCTTCGTGTAAGGCTCACCGAAAAGTGCTTTCAGCTCAGTCGTCGTAGTCTTTCCTTTGGTGATGTTACCCACACTTGCCGAAGGAAAATCTCGGCCAGCGGTGTAATGGGATGTCGCGCAAGCACTGAGCACAAAGCACATTCCAACGACAGCGATGAGCCTGTTCATAGTCTTCCTTGATGCCTGAAAAACTTGAGCTTATCTCGCAGAGCGGCTAAATGCCATCACTCAGCTATGCCGTACACGTTTCATTATCTTCCATCGTTAGTCGCGGGCATCCGGAGCTTCTCAGACACCCGTGACTGCGGCATTCAATCGCCGCAGTCTCTCTGAATAGGTTCCGAAGGAATTCCTTACGCGGACAACCACCGAAGCATCAGTGAGCCTCACCTTCAGACTTCGTTAAGAAATACCTTGGATACTCCTCTCCAACCTATACAGGGAGGCGATCTGCCAATGCCCCATTTCGACTGGAACACTCCCCTGCCCCTGCGCTTCGGCCAAGCCGAGACGCCGCAGCTGACATTGACCGGTGCCATGCCAGGCGACAGCCTGCGACCCGCATTCGAAGCGTTTATTCAGCAACGCTTTCGCAAGGCTCACGGCGCCGACATCCGTCATTTCATGCCACAGCTGTTTGGCATGAGCAAAGCCTATGGCGAGTTATGTGCGGTCGCCGGGGTGCGCCTTGCACATGACGAACCACTGTTCCTGGAACGTTATCTAGACGAGCCCATCGATCCGCTGATCAGTGCTGCTGCCGGATACCCGGTGGGTCGGGCCAGCATTGTCGAGGTCGGCAACCTGGCTGCCTGCGATACCGGCAGTGCGCGACTGAGCATCATCGCCATCACCTGGTTACTGGCCATGGGCGGCCTGGAATGGGTGGCATTTACCGGCAACATCGGCTTGGTCAATAGCTTCCATCGCCTCGGTCTGAAACCGGTGACGTTGTGCGCAGCCGACCCGGCCCGACTGGGTGACGATCGCTACAGTTGGGGCAGCTATTACGAGAGCAAACCCTGGGTACACGTCGGTAACATTCGCGCGGGATTCATCCATTTGCGCAACAGTGGTCTGTTCACTCGGCTGGGTCTGCCGTCATCCATTGAGGGCACTAGCCATGTCGCTTGAGTTACAACGTTTCCAGAAGACCCTGCATAGCCATATGGAGTGCAACCCACACGCGATTGCACTTTGGGATGATCGGGTGAGACTCGATTACGCCACTCTTTACGCCGAAGTGTCGTACCGCCAGCAACGCCTACGCGACAACCACGTTCAGGTTATAGCCTTGGCACTGGATAACGGCGTTGAAGCAATACTCTGGGATCTTGCCGCGCTGTTCGAGGGCTTGACTTGCGTAACCTTGCCGCCCTTCTTTAGCCCAACACAGCGCGCCCATTGCCTGGAGCAAAGTCAGGCGGCAAGGGTGATTTCGGAACCGGAGCTGGATGCTGAATTGCTTGCCTTGGGCTATGAAAAAAGCGGCGAGTTCTGGCGCCGTACATTCGCCGGCCCGAACCGGATGCCCCCAGGCACGGCCAAACTGACCTTCACCTCCGGTACCACCGGTACCCCTAAAGGCGTGTGCCTGAGCGCGGAAAACCTACTACAAGTAGCAAGAGAGCTGGATCAAGCCAGTAAACCTGCTGACCCGCAGCATCACTTGGCATTGTTGCCACTAGCAATCCTGCTGGAAAACCTCGGTTGCTACGCCGCACTGTACGCTGGCGCAACCTTGAGCTTACCGAGTCAAAAAGCCTTGGGCATTCAAGGCGCCAGCGGCGTCAACTTACCCCGGCTACTCGAGCGCCTTACCAAGCGCGCACCCGAGAGTCTGATTTTGGTGCCGCAGTTGCTGCAGATGTTGGTCAGCGCCACTGAGCAGAAAGCCTTCGACCCACAGAAATTGCGATTTGCTGCTGTAGGAGGAGCGCGCGTCTCTGAGGACTTGTTGCTCCGAGCTGAGCGCGTCGGTCTGCCGGTTTACGAAGGTTACGGATTATCTGAGTGCGCCTCTGTGGTGTGCCTCAATCGTCCCGGTGCACAGCGCCTGGGAAGCGTTGGTAGACCCTTGCCTCACATCCAGGTGAAGCTGGCAGAAGATGGTGAAGTACTGATCAAGGGCTCGGCACTGCTCGGCTATCTGGGCGATGCACCTTACGCCGAGGATTGGTGGCCCAGCGGCGACCTCGGAGAGCTAGATCCGGAAGGCTTCCTTTACCTCAAAGGTCGCAAGAAGCATCAATTTGTCACCAGTTTCGGACGCAACGTCAACCCGGAATGGGTAGAGGCCGAACTCACCCAACGCCGCCACATTGCCCAAGCTTTTGTGTACGGGGAATCGCTTCCACGCAATCACGCTCTGTTGTGGCCCCATCGTACCGATTGTACTGATGCAGAACTTGCTGGGGCTGTAGCGGAAGCTAACGACGCATTGCCCGACTACGCCCAAGTTCATAGCTGGACGCGCCTGCCCTATCCCTTCACGGCTGCCAACGGCCTGCTGACTGCCAATGGCCGCCCGCGCCGCGACGCAATTGTCGAGACGTTTCACGCGCAACTTACCGAATCTGCCGTATCTGAGGAGTCTGCATCATGAGTTTTTTCGACACGCTTCAAGAAGCTACACATCAAGAGCGCCACGAACTGTTCAACCTGCCGATAATCCTCGACGCACTTGAAGGTAAGGTCAGCCTTGAGAGTTATCGGGAATTTCTTGCGCAAGCCTACTACCACGTCCGCCACACGGTGCCACTGATGATGGCCTGCGGCGCGCGACTGCCAAGCCACCTCGAATGGCTACGCAAAGCGGTATGCGAGTACATCGAAGAAGAATACGGCCATGAACAGTGGGTGCTTAACGATATAGCCGCCTGCGGCGGTGACCGTGACGCCGTGCGTGACAGCCAACCCTCAATGCCGATTGAACTGATGATCAGCTTTCTTTACGACTTGATTGCTCGAGGCAACCCGGTAGGCCTGTTCGGCATGGTCAATGTGCTGGAAGGCACAAGCATTGCCCTGGCCACCCATGCAGCGGGCAGCATCCGCGAGCATCTGGGTCTTCCAGAAAGCGCCTTCAGCTATCTCAGTTCCCACGGTTCACTGGATATCGAGCATATGCAGACCTACCGCCGCCTGATGAACAGGCTGGAAGACCCCGCAGACCAGGCGGCTATCATCCATGCGTCAAAAGTGGTGTATCGGCTGTACATCGATATGTTTCGTGGCTTGCCCCGGGCTGCGGAGGTTCATCATGCAGCTGCATGATGCCCGGGTGGTTTTGACTGGCGCCAGCGGTGGGATCGGCCAGGAAATTGCCAGGGCTCTGTGCGCCGCCGGCGCCCAGGTGCTGGCGGTAGCTCGACATCAGGAATCCCTGATGCCGTTGCTTGAGCGCTATCCGCAAAACTTGTTCTGGGTAGCCGCCGACCTCACGCTCCTCAATGATCGTCGCAAAGTACTGGCCGCCGCCGAAGCCATTGATGGCATCAACTTGTTGATCAATGCTGCCGGCGTCAACCACTTCGCCATGCTCGAACAGCTGGATGACAATGAAATCAACGCGATGTTGAGCGTGAACGTCAGCGCCCCAATTTGCCTGACCAAACTGCTTCTACCGTTGCTCAAGCAGGCCGACAGCGCCATGGTGGTCAACGTCGGTTCAACCTATGGCTCGATTGGCTACCCTGGATATGCCAGTTACTGTGCCAGCAAGTTTGCACTTCGCGGCTTTTCCGAAGCCCTGCGCCGGGAGCTTGCCGACACCCGGGTCGGCGTCCTCTATGTCGCACCACGCGCCACCCGTACCTCGATGAACAGCTCTGCCGCCCAAGCGCTCAACGATGCACTCAAGGCAAGCGTCGATGATCCACAGGCGGTGGCAGCGGCGGTGATCCACGCCATTGCTGGTGACCGTCGCGATCTCTATCTGGGGTGGCCGGAGCGATTTTTTGTGCGGTTGAACAGCCTGTTGCCCAACTTGGTGGATCGTGGCCTGCGCAAGCAATTGCCGCTGATCCGGCGTCTTAGTCACACCCACGAAAATGAGCACCTCAAACCATGAAAAAGACCGTTGCCTGCCTGCTGCTCGGCATGTTGAGCCAAGGCGTCTGGGCGCTCGACAACTCGGATCAGCAACGCCTTAATGACATTCAGCAAAGCTGGGCGCACATACAATATGAACTGCCAGAGCAACAGCGCGTAGCGGCGTTCGCGCAATTGGCGGCACAAACATCGTCGTTCACGCGAGATCGCCCAGTGTTAGCCGAAGCGTGGATCTGGTCAGGAATCGTTACCAGCAGTTGGGCGGGTGCTCAAGGCGGGCTGGGCGCCCTAGGTAAGGTCAAAGATGCCAAGGCCGATCTGGAAAAAGCCCTAACTCTAGACGCCGATGCCTTGCAAGGCTCGGCCTATACCAGCCTTGCTGCACTCTACGACAGAGTACCCGGCTGGCCGATCGGTTTCGGTGATGCTGACAAGGCAGAGCAACTGCTTCAGAAAGCGTTGCAACTCAATCCTGCCGGCATCGATAGCCTATATTTCTGGGGCGATCACCTCTACCGCCAGAAGCGCTACGCTGAAGCCAAGGTTGCCCTGCAAAAGGCACTACAAGCGCCTCCGCGACAGGGCCGGGAAAGTGCTGACGTTGGACGGCGCAAAGAAATCGCCGCGCTACTGGAAGACGTTAACAAGAAACTCGACTGACTGGAGTTTGCGTGCGTTTATTACTGATCGAAGATGATGTCGCCCTGGGCGAGGGTATTCATCAAGCGCTAGGGCGTGAAGGTTACACTGTCGATTGGCTCAAGGACGGGAGTAGTGCTCTGCACGCCATGCTCAGTGAGACCTTCGACTTGGCAGTGCTTGACCTTGGTTTGCCACGTATGGACGGACTAGAAGTACTCAGGCGTCTGCGCGATAGCGGTTCCAACCTGCCGGTGCTGATCCTCACGGCCCGTGATGCAACAGAAGACCGTATCGCAGGGCTGGACGCAGGCGCCGATGACTATTTGATCAAACCGTTCGACCTGGCCGAACTGAAGGCCCGTTTACGTGCTTTGTTACGCCGCAGTGCCGGGCGAGCACAGATGTTGATCGAGCATGCGGGCATCTGTCTGAACCCTGGCACTCAGCAAGTCAGCTACCAGGGCCTGCCTGTAGCCCTGACACCCAAGGAATATCAGTTGCTGCATGAATTGCTGTCACCCCCTGGTCGCGTGATGACCCGAGATCAACTGATGCAATTGTTGTACGGCTGGAACGAAGAAGCCGAAAGCAACACGCTGGAAGTACACATCCATCACCTGCGCAAGAAGTTCTCGACTGATCTGATTCGCACAGTTCGCGGCGTGGGATATCTGGTGGAGGAGCGTCGATGACGTCAATCCGACGTCGCACACTCACCCTGATAATCGGCTTGATGCTCTTGGGGTTTGCGGTGATCAGTGCGCTTAATTTTCACGACAGTAATCACGAAATCACGGAAGTCTACGACGCTCAGCTCGCACAAAACGCACGGCTTCTACAGGGTGTCATGCGCATGCCGCTACAGAGAAAGGAGTACGCCGAGCTCTATCAGGCCTTCAATACAGCATTAGGCGAAGCCGTACCCAGAGTCGACGGACATCCTTATGAAAGCAAAATCGCGTTCCAAGTCTGGAACAGCCAAGGTGAGCTCCTTGTGCATACGGCGAGCGCCCCCTCTTTTCACACCCTGCCTGGCAAGCCCGGTTTCAGCGATGTCGTGGATCTGAACAATCGGAATTGGCGCGCTTTCATGTTGGAAGACAAACGCAACGGTATGCGGATTTGGGTGGGCGAGCGCGATGATGTGCGAGCTGACCTCGTTGAGCGTATTGTGCGCCACACTTTGTGGCCCAACGTTTTGGGCAGCTTGATTCTTGCGGCAATGGTTTGGCTTGCCATTGGATGGGGTCTCAGGCCGCTCGCGAATATGGCTTCTACCCTTCGTGCTAGACACAGCGGGTCACTGGAGCCACTTCAATTGACCCCCCTTCCGAGTGAGCTGGAGCCAATGCAGGCAGCGCTCAACCGTATGCTGGCGCAAATTCAGGAAGTGCTTGGGCGTGAGCGACGTTTCATTGCCGACGCTGCGCATGAAATGCGCACCCCCCTGGCAGTGCTAAAGGTACATGCCCAGAACTTGTTGGAAACACAGAGTGAAGAAAGTCGGCGCGAGTCACTAGAGCATTTGATTGCGGGTGTGGATCGTACCAGTCGATTGGTCAACCAGTTGCTGACGATGGCTCGCATCGAGCCGCAATCAGTATCCACTACGCCATCAACCATTGATCTTGCAGCCACCGTCCGCGAAAGCCTGGTTCAATTGACGCCTTGGCTGCTGAGCCAGGGACTTGAACTGGTATTCGATGTCAGCGACGACACCTACAACGTCAGAGTTGATCCGACTGCCATCAATATTGCGTTAAACAATCTGGTAACCAATGCGGCAAATTTTTCTCCGGCACACGGCCTGATCACGGTGCGTCTTGGAAGAAAAGGCGACCACTACGAACTGTCTGTCGAAGACGACGGCCCGGGTATCGATGAGTCCGAGTATGGCCGGCTCCTTGAACGTTTCTATAGTCGAGGTAATGACCAGGGAGCAGGACTGGGGCTCGCTATCGTGAAAACAATTGCAGATCGTATGGGAGGGCAGATAACGCTAGAAAATCGTAGTCAAGGAGGTATGCGTGCAACGTTAGACCTACCCTTCAAATAATACTCTCGGTTTCGCAATCAGTCTCCCTTCGGTGGGCCCAGTGGCTGGGCTCGCTTCGGACAAAGCCTTGAAAGTAGCCATCCGTAAATTGGTTGGGAAGACTCATGTTTGACATACATCAAACGGGGGCGCCCCGACAGGTGTAGATAAGAATGGTGATTTACGAACCTCTCCATCCCTTCGGAGTAAATCCCATGGCACCTGTTCAATCTAACGCGCAAACACCATCTACTCCCGCCTTTCCTCCTGAAAAAGGCGAACACTGGATCGAGCCGCTAAAGGATGGTGGGCACGTCCTCATCAGACCTCTGCGTGCAGAGGATCGCGAGCGAGAAAGGGCCTTCATCATGCGTCTTTCACCAGAGTCGCGACACTTTCGCTTTTTGTGCCAAATCAAAGAGCCAGGAGAAGCCATGCTTGATCAGTTGATGACCGTCGATCAGCGGGAGAAAATGGCATATGTGGCTTTGGCACACGTCAAAGGTGAACTCCTAGAGGTCGGTATCAGTCGTTATGCAGCAGGCGCCCAGCCAGATGAATGTGAGTGTGCGGTTACCGTTGATGATCAATGGAAGCATCGCGGCCTAGGAGCGCTGTTACTTAGCCACCTGATCGATAAGGCTCGGGCGAATGGGTACAAAGAGATGTACTCAATCGACTCGGCGGCCAATACGGCGATGCATGATCTAGCTCGTGACTTCGGCTTTTCGACTGCGCGTGATCCCAGCGATGCCTGCCAGGTTATCCATCGCCTTTCATTGACTTGATGAGCGCTGCGAAGCTGCAGACTGCTCACCAGAAATCACACGGTTCAGACATTGCTGCTCGTCCTCCTCAGTAATGCCTTGGAAATCACTTACTTCAAAGACTGAAGTGTTGAACAGGGCGAGCCGCAATACACCATTTCTGTCCAGAAACACCTCAGACAAACACAAGCAGATGGGCGAAGAAATAGATACCGACCTCCCATCCTCCCCCGGGAACGCAAGCTGATCGTTGAGGTTCGTTTCACAGGCAGCAACGATGGTACGAATTGATCGAGCCGCGTAGTACAACGTTGTGGGATACCCCACCCCTATGGTTATCAGAAAACACAAAACCAAGTTCGATTCCTTAGCGTAGGTCGAGATACGATCAACCTTATGCCGCCACCCTGTTGAGCCAGGATTGAAAATAGCTTTACCAACAAACAGGGTGTAACGATGTTGCACAATGACCCCAACGCACAGACTGATCGCAACAAAGCCCAGTAAGATCCAGGGCTTGGCCGTAAGCAACTCAACAGCACCATCGAACCAGCCTGCAATAGATACCAACACTACGAAGCTCACCACTCCAGCAATTATGCCGAAGCTAGCTCGTGGCCTTTTCAACCAGGCTTTAAGCTTCTCTTTACTGGTTGCGTTCATGGTCAATACCCTCACATTAGTCCGTGCCAAAGTAGGCTATACGGTGCTGGGCAACTAAAGCTCTACGGTTTCAAGGTGCTCTGGCACTGACACCGACCAACCAAGCTCAAGGCTGATTCGGCGCCGCAGCGTATCAGCTGCATGGGGTTCACCATGCACCACAAAGGTATGCCGAGGGGGCCTCTTGAAGCCCCGCAACCACTGCATGATTTCATCAGCATCGGCATGCGCCGACAGACTCTCCATGGCAGAAACCTGAGCGCGTATCGGGACATCCTCACCGTGCATACGGATTGTCCTAACTCCAGCAATGATGTCCGCTCCGCGAGTACCACCGGCCTGAAACCCAGAAAACAACAACGTATTGCGGGGGTTGGGAGCCAGCGCCTTCAGGTGATGCAGTACCCTGCCCCCGGTTGCCATGCCACTGGCTGCGATGATCACCGCAGGGTCGCGAAGCTGGTCAAGGTGTTTTGATTCGTCGACTGTACGAATGATATGGGTGCTACGGCACATCGCTGCGCACTCCTCGGCAGATAGGCGATGCTCTTGGTGAAAGCGCTGATACAGCGCGGTGGTATCTGATGCCATTGGACTATTGAGGTAAACCGGAATGTCTGGGATTCGGTGCTCTCTTTTGAGCGCATACAGGTAGTACATCAATAATTGCGCACGCCCAACGGCAAATGACGGAACCAGGGTGATGCCGTGCCTTAGCAGTGTTTGATTAATGACATTGGCGAGATACGTCTCTGGAGCCTCCTTCGGGTGCTGTCGGTCACCATACGTAGATTCGACCAAAAGAATGTCTGCGTTCTCGATCAGCTCCGGGGTTCGCATGATAGGGTCGTTGGGGCGCCCTAGGTCACCAGAAAACACTATGGTTTGGCCTCCTGCATTTATTTCGACAGTCGCGGCACCTAAAATATGACCTGCAGAACGAAGATAGACCTGCAGACCGTCGACGATTTCAACCGAGTGATGTAGTTCCAGCGGGCGGAGATGTGCAAGTGCTCGCTTCGCCTCCTCTTCCGTGTACAGCGCCTGAGCGGGGTGGTGTTTGGAGTAGCCACGTCGGTTTGCATAGTCGGCTTCCTCTTCCTGTAGGCGACCACTGTCGAGCAACAGGATCCTCACCAGCTCACAAGTGGCCGCAGTCGCATAAATCGGCCCACGAAACCCATTCCGAACCAGAACTGGAAGGTAACCGCTGTGATCGAGGTGCGCATGGGTAAGGACTACCGCATCGATTTCATCCACTGGTATAGGTAAAGATTGCCAGTTGCGTAAGCGCAACTGCTTGTATCCTTGGAACAGTCCACAATCGACAAGCACCTGCGTCGAGTTGTGCTGGAGTAGATACTTGCTTCCGGTAACCGTACCCGTCGCACCAAGAAATGTGAGCTGCATGATTCTGACCTCGAAAGCTGGCCGGAGGGCTCTAGTTGCCGGAATTAACAGCCAGTACGCTGCAATGTGCCGAGTTCACTATCCGGTCTGTCGTATCACCGAGCAGTTTGCCCAAGCCTTTAGGTTGCACTATCCCCATAACCACAACATCAACAGCCAAATCGCGCACCAGATCGCTGATAGCGTTCACTGGCGGCCCTTGGACAAAATGTCGACATTCAGTAGCAACGCCGTAGAAGTCGGCCAGTTCATCATAAGGTTCGCGTAATACAGCAATTAGCTCCTCAACCCAGTCCAAAGCCGCATTCGAATCGGCAACAAAGATTGGTGAAATGTCATAGGCAGAAAGCAGGTGCAACTGAGCATTGCATTGCAGCGCCATGGCCGTGGCTGCGCGGATTATTTTGTGATTGAAGTCGTTTCCTTGCTCCGAATTGGCCGTATCGACGGCTGCAAGGATTACGTTGGGAAGAGGCACATTGCCATGCTGGACAAAATGTACAGGTACCGGGCTGGCGCGCATCAGCTCGCTATCGAAAGAGACCCCAAACACCCGCTTGAGCGCTGAAACCTCATCAATGTCCTTGATGACCATGTCGGGACGAAGCGTGTGAATGCAGTCAACCACGTCCTTGACGGGATCGTCGGTCAATGCTGCCTGGCTGGTAGCGCACGCATCGTCTATATGTATTGCCCCAACCGTTTCCGTCAATCGATCACGATATTGTGAGAACTGCTCGGCGATTTGCTGTTCAACCTCTACTTCTTCTCGCCAGTTGCTAAGCCCATGAGGTTCAAATAAACCCAAGACATGCAACCCTGCCACCGTCGTTTTAGCCAAAGCCTTGGCGCGTTGTGCCGCTGGCGAGGTCAAATCGGCATCCAGGGCAAGCAGCAACAATTGTTGGTACTGACTCATCGCAAACCTCCAATCATGTCATCGCCTACCGGGAATTGAAGCTCAGGCACTAAATTCTGTGCCTTGACCCCGCTTCAGACTTGATTCAGATCAGAAAGGCTGCGACACGCAACGAACTTGATGCAAGTCAGAACGAGGATGCTGGTGAGCAGTACAACAGTAATCGGCAAGCTCCCTTTGATGACTGTAAGCTCGGAGAGCGCGATGAATAACGATATCGATTTTGGCGATCTGTCTAGGGAGCACTGGATAGAGTCGTTGAACGACGGTACTCCTGTACTGATTCGACCACTGCGTGAGCCCGACCGTGAGAGGGATCATGAGTTTGTAGGGCATGTGTCTTACGAGTTGAGACGCTTTCGCTTCCTAGCAGGGTTTAGCGGGGAGGCATCATCGTTTTTCGAACGGTTGATGGATGTGGACTACCACCACCGCATGGCTTACGTCGCGTTGATGTATGACGGTGGCCAACTGCGTGAAATCGGCGAAAGCCGCTATGCGGCAGTCCCCGACAGCAAGAACTGCGAGTGTGCGGTTGCCGTGAGCGAGCAATGGCAGCGCAAAGGCTTGGGTAGACTGTTAATGAATCACCTGATCAGCGCCGCACGCAGCAATGGCTATGAGCGCATGATTTCACGTGATCTCTCAAACAACTACGGGATGCATCGACTTGCGAAAACACTCGGTTTTTCCTCACGCTACCTGGCTGGAGATGTAACTGAAATCATCCATGAGCTCGACCTACATGGATGATCATTTACCTCTGCGCGGTATTATCCGAGCTCCGAAACCGCGCTGAGGCAGGTTCTTTGTCAGACCACTGGAGTTTCCGGGGTGATGACCAGGACACTGCTAGGCATTTTGTAAAGTACCCTTTCAACCGTGCTGCCGATGTACTTGGCCAAACCACGGTGGTGCACCCGCCCCATCACTACGATATCGGTACCTTGGGCTTCGCAGAAGATGCTCAAGACTTTTGCTGGGTCGCCCATGATCATATGGCAACTCTCCGGATCAATACCGTTGCGCTCAGCCAGCTCGCGAAAGGCGTCGCTTTGGGCTTCATGCAGACTTTCGGCAACATTTGAGCCAAACAAAAATGATTTACGCCCAAGGTTCTCCGCATCCGTTTGCATAGAGGTCAGATCATAGGCATACAAGATCTCCACCTGCGCCTTACATTGCATGGCCAATTTCAACGCCTCAGTGATGATGCGGTCATTGAATCCTTGGTACTGATCCTCGGGACGCGATAGGTCAACGGCAGCGAGAACTTTACGAGGCATAGCATGGCTGGCCTTGTCGACAAAATGCAGCGGCACCGAGCACTCCCGTAACAGCCGGATATCAAGTGTAGTGAACATCGCCCGCATCAGGCGCGACTCATGCTCTATGTCCTTGACCACCATTGCAAACGGCTGCTCCCTCAGATGGGTCAGGATTTCATCCAAGACATCGTTCACCCAGACAACCTCTGTGGTGACTGTAAGCCCGTTCCTACGCAGGGGTACGGCTTGGGTTTCAAGCCACTGGCGGTGCTTTTCGACATAGGCCTGGCGCATCACTGCCAGTGCCTGTTCATTGACCAGCCCTGCGGTGGCAAGCCCCTCAAGGTAATCGAAAGCCACTATATGCAATGCAATGCCTTTGGCTTTTGCCAAAGCGGCAGCACGGTCAAAGGCGTCAGTGCGCTGCATCAAAGGGGGGGCGATGAACAACAAGCGTTGATAGTCGGACATGACACACCTCGCACTAAGGGATGAGTAGGTACGCACCATCCTGCATCCGTCCAAGGCTGTGTGTTTGACTTGCATCAAAATCGGATGCACACCACCTCAAAAGGACACGGAGATTGGCTGTAGCACACGACCATAGGCGCAGTCCGACGCACGGCAACCTAACTACAAAAAATGGATTTGATTCCTTGATCCCGGTCAATTGATTCGACGATTTTCAGCGCACGCTAAGCAAAGGTGAATGCCACGATCCCAAAGAGGAACCCGCTGCCATGGCTACCATGAAAGCTGCAATTTTTGTGGAGAAAAATCGGATAGAACTGGACGAAAAGCCAATACCGAACATTGGCCCTGCCGATGCGTTGGTTCGGCTCACAACCACGACGATCTGCGGAACCGACATCCACATCCTCCGAGGTGAATACCCTGTCGCCAAAGGGTTGACCATAGGTCATGAACCCGTTGGTATCATTGAAAAACTCGGCGCCCAGGTTCAAGGCTTTAGCGAAGGACAGCGGGTCATTGCTGGCGCAATAACCCCGAGCGGCCACAGTAATGCGTGCCTGTGTGGATGCTCATCCCAGGATGGGCCGGGCACCCTTCATGGATTCAAAGCTATTGGTGGTTGGAAGCTCGGCAACACGATTGATGGCTGCCAGGCCGAGTATGTTCGGGTGCCTGACGCCATGGCCAACCTTTCACTGATTCCCGATAACCTTAGTGACGAGCAAGTTTTGATGTGCCCAGACATCATGTCTACCGGGTTCTCCGGTGCAGAACGGGGTGATGTAAAAATCGGTGATACGGTCGCCGTATTTGCCCTAGGGCCCATTGGTCTTTGCGCGGTGGCCGGTGCCCGCTTGAAAGGTGCCGGCACGATCATCGGTGTCGACACCGTAAATGCGCGTATGGCCGTTGCCCGTCAGCTAGGTGCTACTCACGTAATCGACTTCACACAAGGCAACGTCGTCGAGCAAATCATGGCGATTACCATAGGCCGTGGGGTCGATGTTGCGATTGAAGCACTTGGAACCCAATCGACATTTGAATCAGCGCTGCGGGTGCTACGTCCTGGAGGCACCTTATCCAGCCTTGGCGTATACTCTTCGGACTTGCGCATTCCACTTGATGCCTTTGCTGCTGGCCTAGGCGACTACAACATCGTGACCACACTGTGTCCAGGCGGTAAAGAGCGCATGCGACGCTTGATGGAAATCATAGCCAGCGGGCGCATCGATCTGGCGCCACTCGTGACGCACCGGTTCAAGCTGGACGATATTGAAGCCGCCTACGAGTTATTTGGGCATCAACGAGACGGTGTCATGAAGGTGGCCATTACGCCCTGATTCCATCTGCTGTCAGCAGCTTGAATACCTGATGGCATGGACGCCGTTCCTGATTCGATTGAATGTGGAGCGCGCCAAATGCTCAAATTACTCCTACTGTCGATCCTACCGCGAATAGTCCCAGGTTCAATGCTTAACCAGACTAGAAAACGCTTACTTGGTCTCGTCGACGGTAAGCGGAGCTACCGCGCCCCAGACCTGGAACTCATGTTGCGCCGCGAAGTGGGATTGCCCTACCAACCTGTCCTGTTCGCCAGGAACATCGGGGATCAGTTCATCGTCACCGCGGACTTGCAGTCTGTAGGTATCGACAGCTTGCAGATAGGGATTACAACGCAGCAATTCACCTTAAGCGGTTGGGTGATGCCGGATGCTGCCGACGCCTCGACGACAGCTATCTCATCTGAGTGTGGATGTTTTAGTTCTTCACGAACCATTCCGCCCTCAATGGATCTTGACCATTTCACTCTCAATTACCATCAGGGTTTGTTGGTATTCAGCGTACCTAGTAAGCACTCACAAAACCGGCGTCCTTTGCATTCCACTGCATCGATTACGGAGTAGCATCAATGAACGTCTACATTGAAAATAATCCGCGTCAAAACCGTTGGTGGGTTCACCTGGACATATGGATGGTGAGTTTTCGCAGTATTGACGAAGCGACAGCCTTCGTTGATCGACTTAATACTCGATTGAACGCCCCACACTCCCTGGCGATGATTGCTAGCTATCCTCTAGTACCTGGAAAGTTCATAAATCGCGACCTGCATGACCCTATTGCCCCATCAGGATCTGCTACCCCGGTATCGGAGGTGAGAAATGCATAGCCTCCTGAACGTTGCCACTGACCTAGAGGAACGTAATCCCATAGGGGTGATATCACCGATCAATGTAAACCCATATAGGGCGGCTTGCGTGGATTGCAAGGTCGGTTCGTTGTGCCTTCCAACTGGCATGTGCAAACACGGAAACGACCGTTTCAGTGAGCTGATCAGGCAGCGCATACGGATTAAGAAAGGTTACGGCTTGTATCACGCCAACGACCCGTTGGAATTCCTCTACGCAGTACGCTTTGGGAGTTTTAAGACCTGCTTTGCAAATGCGGAAGGACAAGGGCTGGTAACCAACTTCTGGATGTCAGGAGACACAATGGGGTGCGATGCGATCAGCACCAACCGGCATGTATGCAGTGCGTTTGCTCTTGAGGACAGTGAAGTTTGCCTTATTCCTTATCAACGCCTGGAGTCGTTAGCCCATGAGTTCCCGTTCTTACAACAAAGCCTCAATAGGTTGCTCAGCAGTGAAATTGTTCGAGAGCATAAGCGGCTTTTAATGATGTGCAACCTCACCGCAGAAGAACGAATGGCCAGCTTTCTACTAGGCTTGTCCAAACGATACCTAGAACGCGGATTTTCCGCCCATAGCTTTGTTTTACGCATGTCGAGAGATGACATTGCGTCCTACTTGGGACTGAGACTTGAAACCATCTGTAGATCCATAGCGCACCTGCGCCAGCTGGAAATAGTTCAGTTCAGCGGACGTACAGTGGAAATTTTGAATTTGTCTGACTTAAAGGCTTTAGAACATGGCTACGGTAGAGGCCCAGCGGCAACTCACTAAGTCGGGATGGGTTTCAGCTCATCCCGAGCAGTCCCGACACCTACCCTCTCCCGCACATCGATGCGGCTCTCATGCTTGAAACCCTGGACATTACACATCTCGCTGCTGCCTTGGGTATAGGTATGCTCGTAGGCCTGGAGCGTGAACGCAAAAAAGGTACCGGGGAACATCGCGCATTTGCCGGACTTAGAACCTTTGCCATCACGTCTGTACTGGGTTACGTATGCATGGCCGTCGCGGGTGCGATGTTGGTCGCCATCATGAGTATTGCCCTGGCAATCATCGTTGCAGTCGCCTACTGGAAACACTCTGGCAAGGATCCAGGCATCACCAGTGAAATTGCTCTGCTTTTCGTCTTGCTACTCGGCGCCCTGAGTTATGACCAGCCCGAACTGGCTGTCGCCGTCGGGGTCGTGCTTACGGTTGTCCTCGCATTCAGGCAAGAACTGCATCGTTTTGTCCGCAATCAATTGACTGAAAGCGAAGTCCGCGATGGGTTGGTACTGCTGATTGCCGTGTTGGTCATTCTACCTTTGGCACCCGATCGTTTCGTCGGCCCCTTTGGTGCTATCAATCCCCGCACAATCTGTACCCTGACCGTACTGCTGATGGGGGCTGGGGCATTGGGTCATATTGCCTTACGTGTGGTGGGCAAGCGATATGGCTATACCCTCAGTGCCATCGCATCAGGGTTTGCTTCAGGCTCGGCGACCATCGCTCTGATGGGACATCTGGCCCGGAGCGAACAGTCGTCTGTCAAAGCGTTCAGCGCCGCAGCGATATTCTCTAACCTAGCAACTATCGCGATGTTGGGTCTGGTGCTGGGTACAGTCGATCCGGCTTTTTTGGGGGAATTATGGGCTTCTATTTTGCTGGCTGCGTTCACAACAGTGGCATATGGTTCGCTGCTCCTCGCCCCATGGAACCCTGCGCTTGTGCACGCCGCAACCCAAGTCGGCGACAGTGCTTTCAATCTCAAGGTCGCCCTCATTGTGACTGTGGCCGTAACGGGCATCACGTTGCTGTCCTCGGCACTGCTGCATGCCTTTGGACACAATGGTGTACTGATTGCGTCGGCATTTAGCGGCCTGGCTGATGCTCACGCAACGGCAGCATCTATCGCGTCGGTAGTAAAGTCCGGGCAACTATCAATGGCCGACATTGCGGTGCCCGCGCTGACCGCAATGAGCAGCAATACACTTACCAAATGTGTTCTAGCCTGGATCAGCGGGGGCGCAAAATTTGCCGCTTATGTCATAGTCGGTCAGTTGGCGATCATTACTTCAATGTGGGCTGGATTGCTGCTCCAGTAAAGGATCCGCCCCCTTCTCTCAAGGCTGAGACACGATGGCACTCGTGGATCTTTAACGAGCACGCCAGCTTTCCAGCAGGCTGAAGAGCGCCATTCCCACCAACATTGCAAGTACGAATACTAGTATTTGCCAGTGGCCACTTAACACCAGGGCGAGTGCAGGCCCCGGGCAGATACCGGCAATACCCCAACCGACACCAAATACCAGGCTGCCCACCACCAACCGCCGATCTAGTGCCCGCATCCGAGGCATTTGCATCGGCAAACCAAGCATCGAGCGTGTTTGTTTGCTGCTCCACTGCATGGGCAAAAGTGCCACCCCGATAGCACTCACCATTACCAACCCAAGCGATGGATCCCAGCTTCCAGCCAGATCCAGAAAGCCGAGTACCTTGGCTGGATTAACCATGCCCGCCAACAGCAAGCCAAGGCCAAACACCACACCGCAGATCAAAGCCATTGCCCATCGCATATTCATACTCCTGCTAGGTGACGGCTAACGAATACAACTGCAAATCCCGCGCACATAAAGCACAGTGTTGCGACAATTGAACGAGGCGACAGTCGCGCAAGTCCACAGACACCATGCCCACTGGTGCAACCTGCCGCGTAACGTGTTCCCAGGCCAACCAGCAGACCGGCCACAAGCAACCCTACCCAGTCTGTCTGAAACTGTACGACCGGCCGACCCGCAAATAACCACCACACTAGGGGGGCGACCAACACCCCCAGGAGAAACAGTGCTTTCTCGCCTCTGCCCTCGCCCTTCTTTTGCAGCAAACTGCCCAGCAGCCCGCTAATACCGGCAATACGGCCATTCACAAGTGCAAACAGGCTCACGGCAAGCCCGATCAACGCACCGCCGAGCAAGGCCGACCAAGGTGTGAAATTGACCCAGTCGATAGTCATTTCGGCTCCTTCGCACAGAACCATTGATACAAGGTTTTAATCACCGCCAGGGCAGCTGGACTATCGATGCGATAGAAAATCTGCTTACCTTCACGCCTTGTCGCCACCAGATCTTCGCGCCTCAAAACCCCTAATTGCTGAGACAAGGTGGGCTGCTGAATGCCAAGCAGAGACTCCAGCTCACTTACACTGCGCTCACCTTCAGACAACTGGCATAGCAACAGCAGTCGCTCTGGATTTCCCAGGGTTTTAAGCAACTGAGCTGCTGCTTCGGCGTTGCCGCGTAACTGCTGAACATCCATCGCCAGTCCTTCTATGACTGTAATCTCGCCCACATGATACATCTAAATATATTATATACAATGATATAATAATTATTTATACAGAACCTGCAAGCATCAAGACCGATCAGGTTCCGACGATATGCCCCGGCGACGTTGGTGCCGATGGTCTCAGGCAATGCGTTACCGCATACAGTTGAATGTGCAGAACCTGTTTGACAAGCGTTACTACGATTCGGGCGGCAGTTTCGTGCCGATGTATCCGGGGGCGCCGCGTACTGCAACGGTTACCCTTGGCGCGGTGCTTTAGCCATGCTGCGCAGCTACGCACTGGAAGTCGGCTACCGCCGAAAAGCCCTGCTCGGCCCTCTGGACCTGCATTTACCCAAAGGGCGCCTGGTATGTCTGCTGGGCGCAAATGGCGCTGGCAAGTCAACCCTGATCCGCACATTGAGCGCCATGCAGCGGGCTGTTTCAGGGCGCATCGAACTGGATGGCCAGTTGCTTTATTCCCTCACCCCGGCAGAGCGCGCACGGCGCATGGCCGTGGTGCTGACCGATCGGGTTGACCCGGGGGTGCTTAACGGCTTTGAACTGGCCGCGCTCGGACGTTACCCCCATGTCGGCTGGGCTGGAAGACTCAACGAACACGATCGGCACATCGTCGCGCAGGCGCTCGAGCACGCAGGCGCTGCGGGGCTGGCAGCCAAAGCGGTAGCAAACATGTCTGACGGCGAGCGGCAGAAGGTACTGTTGGCGCGCGCCTTGGCGCAACAGCCCAAGGTACTTATCCTCGATGAGATCACCGCTTTCCTGGATCTGCCTCGGCGCATTGAAACCCTGAGGCTGCTGCAACAACTGGCCCGGGAGCGGGATCTGGCCATTTTATTGTCGTGCCATGACCTTGAGCTTGCCCTGCGCTGCGCCGATCTACTGTGGCTGATCGACCCGTCGCAGCAGTTGCATTGTGGTGCCCCAGAGGATCTGGTGCTTGATGGCCGGCTTGCTCAAACCTTCTCCAGCAGTGGTTTGCACTTTGACCTGGAGCGCGGCGAATGGGACCTTGCGACCGGGCCGGGGCGTCCCGTGCGCTTGCATGCCTCTGGTATCACACGGGTATGGACGCAACGCGCCTTGCAGAGGATCGGCTATCAGGAGACTGAGGGCGCCGCCCTGCACATCAGCGCAGAGCCCAAGAATTTTCGACTGCATGACGGTGAGCTCACTCAGCAGTTCAGCAGCCTAGAGCAACTTGTTCGGGCGCTGGAGGTATTGGCATGAGCCGGCGTTTATGCGCCGGGCTTGCGCTGTTGATCTTTGTTCCAGGATGCGATGGCCGCCAGGCTTCGCTGGCTCGTGTGCAGCCTGCGCATAACGTCGGCCTGCAACTCGAACATAACCAACAGCAGGCGTGTGTTGCTGACTACCATGCCAGCGTCGACTACTTTCCGGAGCGCGTACGCTTTAACTGGTCAGATCAGTTGTCCGTAGAGTACGGGCTGAACTTCAAACGTTTGCGATTTCACTCCAGCGTCAATGCCGGCGAGCCCCTGGAAATTCTTTTAGTCCAGTGTGGTACGCCGACACCTGCGCATTCGCCTTCAACATTGGTGGTTCAGGTCCCCATCCAGCGACTGGCAACCGGTAACTCGGCAATGCTGGGAGCGGCGGATGAGCTAGGTATCGTTGACCGACTGGTGGGTATCGAGAACATCCGCGCGCCCACCGTGGAATCAGTACGTAAACGGATTGCAAGTGGCCACATCCAGGAGCTGTGGGGCAATGCACACTCTAATATTGAACCGATCATGGCGGCTCAACCAGATGTCTATCTGAGCTTCTTCTCCGCCTACCCGCAATACAACATTCATCCGCAGTTGCAGCTCGTGGGCGTGAAGGCTCTGCCTCAGGCCGATCATCTTGAAAGCCATCCTCTTGGCCGTGCTGAATGGTTGAAGTTCCTGGCCTTATTGGTGAACCACGAAGCTAAAGCCAATCGCCAGTTCGCTTCGATTGAACGCGACTATCTGAACCGGGCGGCATTGACCAAGGATGTTCAGCTGCGTCCTCTGGTCATGGTGGGCTTTCCTTCTGGCCGTAGCAGTTTCGAGGTCTTTGGTGGGCTTAATCAGCGGGCGCGGTTGATTGCCGATGCGGGTGGACACTTTGTCCTTGATCAGTCTCGGGAGCATGGAAGCCTGGTCCAGGTGAGCTTCGAACACATCTACGAGAAAGGCGCCGCCGCCCCCTTCTGGCTAGGTGCCAAGCCCGGGTATGCCTCGCTGCAGCAAATGCTCGCAACCAGCCCGCAAAGCGCTTGGTTTCGCGCAGCACGCGAGGGCCGGGTGTATGCCTTTGACCAAGGCTACACAGGTGCCTGGGCATCGCCCTATCAGGATCAGAGCATGACACGGCCGCACCTGTTACTGGCCGAACTGATTCAGATACTGCACCCGCAACTGTCAACCTCACCCCTGCCCACCAACGTATTTATTCGCAAGTTGCCATGACCACGAACCTTAAGCCCTACCCCTCTTTTACTTGCCTGCCCGCTTGGTGCCGCTACTTTTTGCTGGCAGTCCTGACCCTGACTTTGCTGATTGCGGAACTGACCATCGGGGCCGTTGAGATCCCGGTCACAGCGATTCTGGGGGCGCTGGCAGGCGGGCCGATTGAGAGTGTCTGGCACAACATTCTCTTTGAGTTTCGTCTACCTCGGGCTTTGAATGCGCTGGTCAGCGGAGCAGCTCTGGGGGCGGCTGGATTGTTGCTGCAGACGCTGTTTCGCAACCCTCTGGCAGACCCTTATGTCCTCGGCATCGTCCACAGTGCGCGGTTGGGCGCCGCTGTCTTGGTGACACTTTCCGGTGTGGCAGGTCACACTTTGTTAAGTAAGCTCGGCTTGGCCGGCGACGTCGGGCTGGCACTTGCCTCCGTCGCAGGATCGACCTTGCTGTTAAGCCTGTTGGCGTTTATTTCCGGGCGGGTCAACACCATCACACTGCTCATCAGCGGGCTGATGGTAGGTTACATGGCTGTGGGCTTGATCAGTGTATTGTTGCACTTTGTCGACGAGAACCAGGCGCGGGCGTTCAAGGCCTGGGATGACGCAAGTTTTGCCGGAGCCACTGCCGCGCAGCTGCGTTTACTGATACCCGGGGTTCTTCTCGGCTTAGCCGCCCTGTGGATGCTGTTTAAACCGCTTAACGCGCTGCTTCTCGGGGACCGTTATGCGGCGTCGATGGGTATGCCGGTAAAGCGCATTCGCAGGATCGCCCTGTTTATCGCTGCATGGCTCTGCGGGCTGGTCACCGCTTACTGCGGACCGGTGGCTTTTCTTGGCTTGGTCGCCGCGCAAGTCGCCCGAGGGATCATACCGAGTGCAGATCACCGGCTGTTAATGCCAGCGGCAGTGCTCTTGGGCGCCTCGCTAGGGTTGGCGGCCGATCTTGTGACGCATCTGCCATGGAGCCGGCACGTGTTGCACCTCAACGCCGTGATCGGCCTGGTGGGCGCCCCCATCGCACTTTACGTATTACTGCGCCCCCACACCAAGCCTTGATCCGCGTCCTTCTGAGCGGGCTGGCCACAACCATCGGTTTGGCCAATTGCCGTCGGTCAGAACGTGCCCCTTCCATGGCTGGTTGTTGCTTGCAGCGGGAGCGCCCCGGTGCATCAGGACGTTACTCGATATCGATCACAACCTTGCCCACAGCCTTGCCCGAACCCTGCAAAACCAGTGCATCTTGGGCTTGGGCCAGGCCAAAACGGTGAGGGTCCATCAGCGGTTTGAGCTTGCCCTCTTCCGCGAGCCGCGTCGCATGCCGCAGGATTTGCCCATGGTGCGCGCGCCCTTCCCCGCTGAGCATTGGCAAAAGCACGAATATGCCTGACAGCGTCACGCAACGCAGGGAGCCAGGGGCCAGGTTATGGGAGGCGAAAGCAAAACAACTGGCGACATGGCCATAGGCTTTGGCCGCAACCAGGGAGTCGTCCAGGCTCTGTCCGCCCACGGTGTCGTAAACGATGTCGAAGCCTTTGCCTTCAGTGAAATCCGCAACGTATTGCTCGACAGTTTTGGCGTTGTAATCAATAGGCGTAGCGCCAAAGGATGCGACGATTGCTTGCTTGCCGGCGGACGCTGTCGCGTACACCTCAGCGCCGTGTGCGGCGGCAATCTGGATTGCTACATGGCCGACTCCGCCAGCGCCGCCTTGCACCAGCACACGCTGGCCGGGCTGGACAGCAGCGCGATCGACCATGCCTTCCCAGGCGGTCAAAAATACCAGCGGAAGTGCCGCGGCTTCGCGCATACTCAGGTTCTTCGGTTTCAATGCCAGCAGCGCAGCGTCGACCGCAGCATACTCGGCCAGCGAGCCCTGCAGGCCGCGAACGCCTCCGGTGAGTCCGTAAACCTCATCGCCGACGTTGAAGGCCGTCACCTCAGGCCCGGTTTCAACCACGACGCCTGCAAGGTCGGTACCGAGAATCGCGGGCAACTCCGGCATGGCGTAGGGGGCAAGCCCCAGACGAATCATGTTGTCGATGGGGTTAACGCCGCTGGCTGCAATGCGCACGAGGACTTCGCCCGCCCGTGGCGACGGGCGTTGTACGGTTTTCTCCAGCAATGCTCCGTTAGCGTAGTCGTCTAGCACCATGGCTCGCATCGTGTACTGGCTGTTCATTCTGATCTCCTGAGAGGTTGTTTACAGTGGGTAATCCAGGGATTAGGGTTAGCTTGAGCCTTTAGGTATCATCTGTCGATTAGGCACTTTTTTGAAACGTAGGCACCCAATGGTAACCATCACCACACCCACTGTTCGCGATCCCGGTAATCCCATGGTGGTCTGTGAGCAATGCCCGCCTCGCCGAATTCACGCGCTTTTGGCGCCGAAATGGTCGTCCATGGTGATTTATGTGCTGAGTTTCGGCTCGATGCGCACAGGCCAGCTCCAGCGCACGATGCCGGGAATTTCAAAGAAGATGCTTACCCAGACCCTGCGCGAGCTGGAGAGTGATGGTTTGCTCGCGCGCAAGGTGCACCAGGTGGTGCCGCCCATGGTCGAGTATTCACTGACCGAGGTGGGGCACAGATTTGTCGAGCCGCTGATGGCGCTCTATGAGTGGGCAGAAGACAACGCCGAGCTTCTGGACGAGATTGAGGCCAATCGGGCGGCTTCCGGCGGCAATTTAGAGGCCAGCTAAAGCCACACCACCTCACTGGCGCAAAACAAACTCGGCCAACTGCTCAAGCGCCTGCGAACTCAACCCCGCAAATGCCGGCATCGGTACTTCCCCCCAGCGGCCACTGCCGCCCTGGCTGATATGCTCGATGAGTTTCGCGACCGCCTGGCCATCATTTTTATAGCGCTTGGCAACGTCCCGATAGGCCGGGCCGACCACTTTGTGGTCAATGGCATGGCACGCCAGGCATGCATTCTGGTCCAGCAGCACCTGCACGTCGTTGACCGGCTTGTCGGTTGCCGGCAAGACGCTGGTCTGCGGTTGCATAGCCGTTGCCGGCGCACCTGAATAAGCCCCCGCCAGGTACTCGCCGATCACCTCCACATCGGTGTCCGACACTGGCGCGCCGTAGCTGTCTTTCATCTTGCGGACCAACGCTGTCCAGTGCGCCCGGTCGAAACCCGGCGGCTGGTACTCGATGTAGTCGGCCGAATGACAAATCCCGCACTTCTGCTGCGCCAGGCTGTAGCCGGGCGCCTGCGACGGGCGCAGCTTGACTGTTTCGGCTGGCAACTCAATGGTCAGCGGCGCGGCATTCGCCTGCGCCGCGCAGGCAAGCAACAATGCTGACAGTGCAACGTGTTTAATCAACCCAGCGTTCATTGTTTCACTCCTGGACCACGGTAACCGGGGTGCTTTCGATGTCGTTCTTCAGGTAGATGGCGGGGTTCCACTGCAGTGTCCGCGGTTGCTGCTCGCCGTTGTTGCTGGTGGCGCGTACCTGCAAACCGACCTTGCCCACCGCCCGCGCATCAAACGGCGTGAAGCGGGTGAAGTAGTCGCGGTAGTAAAGCTGCGCATTGAGCGTGCCGCCGAGGATGTCGGTGTGCGCATATTCAAGGTTGAGCAAGGTGTTCTTGATCTGGTTCTGCTCATCCAGCGACAGCCCCGACAGCGGCCGGGCCGCTACCGAGCCAGGCGGCAGGCGGGCAACCGAAGGGTCGGAGGTGTAGTCGGAGTTCTGCTCGGCGTTGTAGTGGCTGGCCGACAGCTGGATGCGCTGCACATCGTCGATGCGCAAGCCCAGCTTGCCGCCGATGTTGTAGGTGTTGGAGTCAAACAGGTCGCCCTGGCTCGGCTCGGGCGCTATACGGTGGCCTTTGGCGTCATAGGAGGCGCCAATGTGCCGGGCGCCAAAATCCAGGGCGTAATCGACCTGGCCCTGGGCGCCCGACAAGTGATGCTGCAACTGCCCGCCGAGGCCGTCGCTGTCCAGTTGGCTCAGTGGCGATACAGCGCTGAGGGTGGTTTGCGCACGCGGCTCGCCACCGGCCGGGCGGGTGGTGATGGAGATGATCCCGCCGGTTGCCCCCGCGCCATAAATGGCGCTGCTGCCACGAATCACTTCGATGCGCTCGATCAGCGCCGGGTCGATGTTGGCCAGGTTGCGTGAGGAATCGCGGTTGGTGTTCAGCGGTACGCCGTCGACCAGCACCAGCATTGTCCGGCCACGCAGCGTCTGCCCGTAGTCGGTGATGGTGCGGCTGGAGTCCGCCATGCCGGGGATGCTTTTCGCCAGTAGGGTGGCCAGGCCATCAGAGCCCTGGCGCAACTGCTGCAGTTGCTCGCGCTCGATGACATTGACCTGCCGGGCTTGCGGCACCAGGTCGCTGTTCAGGCGCGACGAGCTGATCTCCAGGCTGGCCAGTTCCACTGCAGCCGAATCGCTGGCGGCCGCTTCTTTAACAGCCGAAGTAGCGGCCGGCAGCACCAGGTAGGTATGTTCGTCACGCTCCTGGGCGGTCAGCCCGCTCTTGCCCAGCAGCCGCTGCAGCGCTTGCTGCAAGGTGTAGCGCCCGCGCAGCGCAGGTGCACTCTTGCCGGCAGTGATGTCGCTGGCAAAGAGGATCTGCGCCGAGGATTGGCGGGCAACGGCGTTCAGGGATGTTTCCAGCGAGCTGGCGGGCACATCGAAATCGACCGGTGCCGATTGCGCCAGCGACCACTGGCTCAGCAGCAGGCCGCTGGCCAGCAAAGACAGGCGCACAGGCGCACGCAGGAAGGGCTGACTCACGTTTTTAGGCTCCACAAAGTAAGGTTGCAGAGAGATAGCCGTCAGCACCGCCGCGCAACCCTACCTCTGGCGCAGATTATTTTTTCGTGTCGCGGGAGTTGATCAGCACCGCGCCATCGGCTGCGGTTGCAACGCTGACCGGCAGGATCGCCGGCAACAGCGCCAGCAGACGCTCGACATGCTCGCTGTCGAACACCCCGGATACCGGCAAGCGGGCCATGCCCGGGTCGATCAGCCTGATCGGCTGGCGGTGATAGCGCTGCAGCGTGGCGATGACCTCAGCCAACGGCGTGCTTGCGAACACCAGGCGGTTGTCTTTCCAGGCCGTGACATCATCGGCGCTGACCCGGGCTACCGGGACGGCGACGCCATCGCGCACGCGCAGTTGCTGGCCAGGTTCGAGCAACGTCACCGCCTCGGTGGCACGCCCGCGCACCGCGACCTTGCCTTCGGCCACGGTCACCTGCACGTCTTGCCCGTTGCGGTTGACGTTGAAGCGGGTGCCGACCACCCGCACCCCTGCCCCGCCGGCATCGACCAGAAACGGCCGGTAGACCCTCGGCGACACCTGGAACAGCGCCTGCCCCCGTTGCAGCTCGACCTGGCGGCTGCGCAGGTGCCAGCTGATGGTCAGCGCGCTGTCGCTGTCGAGCAGCACCTGGCTGCCGTCGGCCAGTTGCAGGGCCTGGCGCTGGCCGACCTGGCTGGCGATATGTTGAGTCTGATACGCAGGGTCCAGCCACAGCGCGCCCGCCGCCAGGGCCAGCCCAACCAGCCCCAGGGTTTTGCCGGTGGTGCGCTTGCGCTTGGCGGGTGTAGACGCCGGCAGCGGGAATCGCTGCTTGAGCTCCTCGCGAAAGCGCGCCAGGGCTTCGTCTTCTTCGCGGTAGTCCTGGGGCTTGCGGCTCATGGCAGCAGCTCCGTGGCCAGGTGTTTGCGGCACGCACTCATGCCCAGGCGCAGGTGTTTTTCTACGGTCTTGAGCGAGATGCCCAGGCGTTCGGCCACTTGCGCTTGCGGCAGTTCGTGCAGCTTGTGCATGACGAACACCGCCTGGCAGCGCGCCGGCAAGTTGGCAATCGCATCGGTCAGCAGCGCCAGGGTGCGTTCAGCGTCAAGATGGCGCTCCTGGCTTGGGGCGCCACTGGCGACCTCAGGCAAGGCATCAACGCCGATTATCCAGCCCTGGCGACGGCGCTCGCTACGGTAGCGGCTAACCGCAATGTCGTGGGCGATCTTGCGCAACAACGCCACTGGCGTGCGCACGTCCTGTTTTTCGTCCTTTTCCAGCAACTGCAGGCACAGGTCATGGACCACTTCACGGGCGAACACCCGCTCGCCAAAACGTCGGCGCACATGGTCCACCAGCTCGTCATAATGACGGACCAAGGTTGCCAGGAGTGTGGGTTTGCTGGGCTCGACCTGCACGATGACCTGCGCGAAGGGAATGCCAAGGGAGGCGTGGCCGCGCAGTATAAATGCGAATACTTTACATTTAAAGCAAATACCGCATTCGCGCCTCCAGGCCCTTGACTAGCCCTCCACCCGCGAATGAGCGCTGAAGCAGGTCTCGATCAACTTCCACTGCCCGTCGATGCGCCGGTAACGATCCTGGTAAATGCCACCCAGTTGCCGCGTGGCGCCGCTCTCGCCATCCAGGTTGAAGTAGTACAGGGCCCAGCGGCCCTGGGCCTGGTCGTCACCGGTCAGGTGTATTTCCGGGTTGGCGCCGTGATGCAGGTCGATCACCCGCGCGTTGCATGCCAGTTGCTGATAGAGCGCGACGAAACTGTCGCGATCGCGAAACGTCCCCACCGGGCCGTAGTCGATGAGGATCTCGCCTTCGGCAAAGCAGTCGCGGATGACCTCCACCTGCTTGAGGTCGCAGGCGTTGAAATAGCGGTGCTTGAGCTGGCGAATGGCGTCAAGCGCCTCCAGGCGGGCAATGCGGTGTTCCAGGCTCATTCGGCTGACCTCACAAGTGGGTGTGGCTTGAGTCTATCGAGCCGCAGGCGGGTGCTGATCGTCCGTTGGGACTAGCTGTGGCAAAGCGTTTGAACAGGGGCCAGCGCTAGTCTGTTCGGAGGATTCCGTGGTTTCGCGTTGCCCCCAGCATGGCTTTGGGTCGATACCCCGCCCGCTCATTGACCAACTGCGAAGGACCTTGATCGCCATGGAAAAAGTCATCTACCTGCTCTGGCGTGACACCCAGACCCCGCGCGAAACCTTTGCCCGGCAACTGCGCTGCGAACTGGCCGCGCAACTGCAGGCGCAGGGCGCGCAAAGGCTGCAACTCAACCTGGCCGACAGCGACGTCGACGCTGCGGCAGGCCTGCGCCAGGAGAACAACCGGCCGCTGCCGCACGCCTGCCTGTCGCTGTGGCTGGACAGCGCCAACGCCAGTGCCAGGCAGCCGTTCGACCGGCTGATCATGGCCGCAACCGCGCGTATGGCGGCCTATCTGGTGTGTGAGTCGGAAGCCATCGGCAACACACGCTTTGCTTGCGCGCCGGGCGAGCGAACCTACGGTTTTGCGCAAATCGCCCTGCTGACCCGCCCTCCTCGCCTGACCCCGCAGGCCTGGCTGGACATCTGGCGCAACCACCACACGGCAGTGGCCATCGACACCCAGGACAACTTTCAGTACGTGCAGAACCTGGTGGTGCAGGTGCTGACCCACGGCGCCCCGCCGATCGACGCCATCGTCGAAGAGTGCTTCCCGCCGGCGGCGATGACCGACCCTCACGCGTTCTTTGACGCGGTCGGCGACGAGGCAAAGTTCCAGCGCAACCTGGCAATCATGATGGACAGCTGCGCGCGCTTTATCGATTTCGACAAGATCGACGTGCTGCCCACCAGTCAATATCGCCTCTAGGGCCGGTCAAACAGGTTGGCCGTGACCTTGAACTGTGCAGGTATCGGTGAGGTCACGGTTTCAAACAGGCGCTGGTAGCCTGTGGCAACGATCAACCAGCGCCCGTCACGTTTGACGTAGTCATCCTGGTACAGCGCCGTGCCGTGCAGCATCCAGTCGCCCTCAAGGTCGATGGCGTGATCTTCCAGGTACCAGCTGCCACGCGCGGTGTCGGCCGAGAGCATTTCGATCTGCGGATGGTGCCCGTGGTGTTTGCACAGGAACGTCGGCCGGTCGAGTATCGCCTTGAGCCCTTCAATAAAGGCTGCCCGGATGTCGAAGCTGTATTTGCCGCCGTCCAGGGCGGTGGTCAGGTCTTCGGCAAGGCAGGCCTCCAGTGCCGTCCAGTCATGGCAATCAACCGCAAGAAAGTAACGGTACTTGAGCTGCTTGATGTGCTCGATCTCGACAAGGTCGTCCAAAGTAAGGGCCATCAGTGGTACTCCTGGGGGTGGGGAGGCATCGGCACAGGATAGGTCGATGCCCACTGACGTCATCGTCCGGCTAGACTACAGGGCTACACGTTTTCGGAAGCCACCATGCTGCAGATCTTTGAACGCCGCCTCGACCCCTTCCCGCCCGACGAAGTACCACCGCCACCGGTAGGCCTGTTGCGCTTTCTGTGGGCCTGCACCCGTGGTGCGCGCGGCTATGTGCTTGCGCTCGCGCTGCTCAGTGCCAGTGTGTCGATCTACGAAGCCTGGTTGTTCGCCTTTCTCGGCCAGGTGGTCGACCTGCTCTCGACCTGGCAGGCCGGTGGCGCTACCGACGGCGAGGAACGGCGGGTGCTGTGGGGCATCGGTATCGTGCTGTTGACCAGCATCGGCCTGGTGGCGCTGCGCACCATGGTCCAGCACCAGGTACTGGCGATCAACCTGCCGCTGCGCCTGCGCTGGGACTTCCACCGGCTGATGTTGCGCCAGAGCCTGTCGTTCTTTTCCGATGAGTTCTCCGGGCGGGTGACCACCAAGGTGATGCAGACTGCCCTCGCCGTGCGCGAAGTGCTGTTCACCCTGATCGAGATCATCCCCGGCATCGGCGTGTACTTCATCGCCATCATCGCCCTGGCCGGTGGCTTCGCCCTCAAGCTGATGCTGCCTTTTATTGCCTGGGTGGCGTTGTTCGGCCTGGCCATGCTGTACTTCGTGCCGCGCCTGGGCAAGGTCGGGCAGGAGCAGGCCCATGCCCGCTCTTCGATGACCGGGCGTATCTCCGACGCTTACACCAACATCACCACGGTCAAGCTGTTTTCCCACTCCAAGCGTGAAGCGCACTTCGCCCGCGCGGCGATGGAAGATTTCAAGCAGACCGGCTTTCGCCAGATGCGCCTGGTCAGCCAGTTCGAAATCGTCAACCAGGCGCTGGTGGTGGCCTTGATCATCGGCGCCGGCGGCTACGCCCTGTGGTTGTGGCACCAGGGTGACGTCGGCACCGGCGCGGTGGCGGCGATTACCGCCATGGCCCTGCGCATCAATGGCATGTCGCACTGGATCATGTGGCAAATGACCGCGCTGTTCGAGAACATCGGCACCGTGCAGGACGGCATGGCCACCCTCACCCGCGGCCCCAAGGTGCAGGATGCGCCGAACGCCGGCGTGCTGCAGACCCGCGGCGGCGCGGTGAGCTTTGACAACGTCAGTTTCAACTACAACGGCGAGCGCCAGGTGCTCGATGGCCTCAACCTGAACATCCGCGCCGGCGAAAAGGTCGGCCTGGTGGGCCGCTCCGGCGCCGGCAAGTCGACGCTGATCAACCTGCTGTTGCGCTTCTACGACGTCGACAAGGGGGTGATCCGCATCGACGGCCAGAACATATCCGAGGTCACCCAGGACAGCCTGCGCAGCGCCATCGGCATGGTCACCCAGGATACTTCCCTGCTGCACCGCTCCATCCGCGACAACATCGCCTATGGCCGCCCGGATGCCACTGATGCGCAAATCCGCGCGGCGGCCTACCACGCCCAGGCCGATGGCTTTATCAGCCAGCTGAGCGACAAGCAGGGCCATAGCGGCTACGACACCCTGGTCGGCGAGCGCGGTATCAAGCTCTCGGGCGGCCAGCGCCAACGCATTGCCATCGCCCGGGTGATGCTCAAGAACGCGCCGATCCTGCTGCTCGACGAGGCCACCAGCGCGCTGGACTCGGAAGTTGAAGTGGCGATCCAGGAAAGCCTCGGCGAAATGATGCAAGGCAAGACCGTCATCGCCATCGCCCACCGGCTCTCGACCATCGCGGCGATGGACCGGCTGATCGTCATGGACGAGGGGCGCATCATCGAGCAAGGCACCCACGCCGAACTGCTCGGGCGCAACGGCACCTATGCACGGCTGTGGCAGCACCAGAGTGGCGGCTTTCTGGGTGAGGACCAGGGGCTGGCGCTGGCCGAGGAATAGCTGGCCGAGTAACAGTAGCCGTTGCTAGTGCAGGACTGCATAGATCGACGAAACCACCTGGCGGGTGGCTTCCTCGATCGTGCCTTCATTGCGGCACAGCACCCAGCCGTTATCGGCAACCGCCTGCTCGAACGCCTGGGTACTCGCCACGTGCTCTTCGAGCCTGTGCATCACCGTGCTGTTCAGCCCGCGGTTGCGTGCCGCGGCCCTCGCCCACGACACTTCAGGGTCGGTGACCACCCCGACATGCAGGTCCGGCACCCGTACGTTGCGCTCCAGGTTCAACTGCAGAATCTCGGCAAACGGCACCAAACGGCGAAACGCCGCATCGGACGGGTACCAGCGATCGATGAGGATGATGCTGTCGGCGGGCTGTTTGCTCAGCACATGCGCGGATATCCAGGTGCGGCTATCGGCCAGACGCTTGCACACGGCCAGTTCCAGATCCCGGCAGGGATTGCGCACCAGCTGGTTGACCAGGGCCATGGTTGCACCGCGAAAGGGATCGCTTTTTTTCTCGCACAGGCGGATCACCTTGTGCTTGTCGGCGCGCAAGGCTTTGGTCACGGCCTCCAGGAGCGTGGTCTTGCCGGTGCCCTTGGGCCCATCGAGGGAAACAAACAGCGGACGGTTCATGCTTCAAGCAACAATTGAGGGAGTGATGCGCACTCTACTGGTTTCTGCCGATCATTGGGCTTGCTCCCACAGTAAACAGCGACAAATCGCGACGCTGTAGGTGTTTTCTGTAAGACCGTTCTGAATCATACTTCCGCCGCCGTTGCGCTATCCCGCCGAAGAAGCGCTGCTGCATGCCTGCCAGTTGCTGGAATGCGCCGAGGCCACGGTCAGCGACGCGCTCGACCACCTGACGCTCAACGACCACTCCCTGGTGTACGGCGCCGGCCAGCACATCGAGACGGCGCGGGCGCTGATTGACGCCGTGCTTGATGGTGGGGGCGTGAACCGGGTCTTTAGCCCCCGCTAGACGGCGGGATCAGGGGCGAGTGGAGCAAGGGCAGCTATTGGCTCAATACCCCAGGAGCCAATCATTGGCTATCATGCCTGCCCGTCAGACAACCGGAAGTCCGATCCTCATGCTCAAGCCCCTGGCCCTGCTGACTCTCGCTGGTGCGTGTGGCTACGCCAGTGCCGCATCCAGCGACCTTGCCGGCGTCTGGCAAGGCACTCTGGGCAAAGCGCCAATCACCGCCTGTTTCAATGCCGCCCCCGAGCGCAACGGTAGCTACTACTACCAGCGCTTTCTCACGCCGATCCCGCTAGCCCAGGAAAACCCCGGTGAACCCTGGGCCGAACACGGCAATACGGGTTTCTGGCACCTGGACGCACCCCAGGGCGATCACCTGAGCGGAACCTGGCGCAAGGCCCCGGGCGCCACGCCGCTACCTCTGGCGCTGACACGCACCAGCGCCGAAGGCTGTGGTGGCGACGCCTTCAACCAGCCGATGGAGGCAGCCCCGCTGCCGGTCAAGGTCGAGAAAAAGACCTTCGGCGAGCATGCCTATCAAGTACGCACCCAAGGCGCCCAGGTCACCTTTAAGCTCAACGGCGACAGCCCGGCCATCCATAAAATCAATCAACACCTGGCCCGCCTGGCCGCAAGCCCCGAGGGCCAGAACACCTTCTTCAGCGAACGCCGCGAATTCCTCGGCCGCAACGGCTCCGCCGCAACCAGCGAGATCAGTGTCGAGCCCACCTACTGGTCATCACAGTGGATCACCGTCAGGTTCTACCGCTGGAGCGCAGGCTATGGTCGCGGCGGCATCAGTTGGGGCCTGCACAGCTGGAACCTGCAAACCGGCGAAAGCGTCGACCCCTGGACCTGGATCGGTACGCGCTTTGCGTGGGACAGCCCCTACACCGGGCATGTCGAACTGCCGAAAAAATTCGCCAGCTGGTTGCAGACCCAGGCCAGCGCAGACAGCGACTGCCCGGATGTCGCCAGCTACAGCAGCTACGACCTGAGTTTCGACACCCAGGGCCTGCGCCTGGCCAACCAGCCCAGCGGCGATGGCTGTGATGTCGACCTGAGCTTCACCTGGCAACAACTGCAGCCGCTGCTCTCGGCGCAGGGTCGGGCCGCGCTGCCGAGCTTGCAGGTGCCGTGACAGGTTCGCCAAACATAGACAACTCCCCGAGGTAGCCAGTCAATGGACCCGACCGACACCCAGGCCCTGCAGCAACTGCGCAGCGCCATCCCCATCGGCCTGCGCCATGCCCTGGCCTTGCTGGAGCGCTGCGCAGGCGACCCGCAGCAGGCCGCCGAGTGCTACAAGGCCGAGCTGCTGCAGGTGCTGGTGGACAGGTCCGGGCTGCCCGCCGATCAGGCCCGGGCGCACCTGCATGGCGCAGGCTATGACCTGAGCCGCGCCTTGAGCGCCATCGAGCACATGCGCTACAGCCTTACCGAGCGCATCTTGCGCCAGCATCACCAGGACAAGGGCCGCGCCCTGGACCTGATAGCCCAGGCGCTGGAAACCGCCGAGCAACTGCCGCGCCAGTACTGGCTGGACTTCGCGCGGCTGGAGCAACTGCCCCCGGCTACCCGCTGCTTCATGGTGTTGCACGAATGGCTGGCCTTCGAGGACTGGGAAGGCTTTGACTGTGCCCTGCACTTTCATTTGCCGCAGGCCATCGCCCAGCTTCGGCACCTGCAGCGGGATGCGCTGGCCGATACCCTGGACCAGGCCGAGCAACGCCAGCAACAACTGCGGGCAGCCCATGCCGGGGGCGAAAGCGCCGCAGAGCTTGCCGTTCGGGTCAACCAGGATGCGCTGTTCAACACCTGCCAGCAGCGCTTCAGTGAGCAGCGCGCGCACCTCGATGAGTGCCTGTACGCGTGGGTAGAGCGCCATATCGAGCAGTTCCCCGCCTGAAACGGGGCCGTCAGGCTGCAAAAGCCGGTAGACTGCCGCCCTCACCGAACACGGACCTCGGATCAACGCCGCCATGGAACTGCACTTCAGCATCACCCCCGCCCATCTTCACACCTGGATGGCCGAACGGCTCGAGCAGGAATTGCTCAAGCAGGATCAGCAGCAAGCGCGGGCCATGGCCACCTTTGCCCGTTGGCAAAGCCGCCTGGTCGGCCCGCTGATGTTCACCCTGTGCCTGGTCGGCGGCCTGCTGGCGATCTATTTCCCCGAACGACGCTTCACCCCGCAAAAGGTCATCACCCTGGGGCTGTTCGTGCTGCTGTTCATCCCGCTCTGGTGGCGTTTTTCCGGGCGCTGGATCAAGCACCTGCAAGCACGCATCGCCGCCAACCACGCCAAGCCCCGGGCACCGTTGCGCGGGCTCAATCAGCGGCTGATCGAAGCCCGCTTGCGGGCGCCACTGAAATCGCTTGAAAGCACCTATTGCCTGCGCTTCGACGAGCAGGGCTTTAGCCTCGACAAAGCCGGTGCCGGCACCAGCAGCCTGGCCTGGGAGCAGATCGCGCAGGTGCTGGAAACGCCTTACTGCTACCTCGTGGCCAGCGCGCCGATGGTGAGCCAGGGCCAGTCCTTGGTGATTGTCAAAGACAGCGAGCTGATGCCGCCTGAGCAATACCAGCAAGGCTTGCGTGCGTTCCTCGGCCACTGCCCGGTGGCGCCCTCGACAATCGTTGAGGCCACCGGGCACACCGATCAGGGTACGGACATCACTGATAGCGAGCCGGCCAGCAGGAACATTGGCACGAACGACAGCACCGTGGACACCGCCACGACGAACGCCATCAGCCGATGATCGCCACCATACTGGGTTGCCAGCACATATGAATTGCTCGCACAGGGCGCCACCGAGTACAGCAGCACCAGCGTGGCGACCAAGGGCGGCACGGGCCAGGCGCTGATCAGCGCATAGGCCAGCAGCGGGAACAGCCCCAGGCGGATGCTGGCAGTGAGCAAGCCGGTCTTGCACAAGCGGGCAAACTCGCCGCTGGGTATCTGCAAGGCCGCCCCGACGCAGATCAGGCTCAACGGCAAGGCCGGTGCACCCAGTGCGCTCAGCGGCTGGGCAAGCGCTTGCGGCAGCAGCACGCCGCTCAGGTTGAGGGCAAGCCCCGCGCCACTGGCGAGGATCAGCGGGTTGAGGCAAACCTTCAGGACAATCCCCCACACCGAGCCGTCCCTGCTGCCGAACGCCAGCAATACCACGGTATTGGAAATCGCCACCATGTAGGCAACCACCACCGCTGCAACGCCGTAGTCCTCGGGCGTGAGCAACTGCGAGGCCACCGACAGGAAGATGAAACTGTTGAAGCGCACCGAGCCCTGCATGATCGAGGTGAAGGTTGCATGCACCACGCGCAGGTAGCGACAGCCCAGCAGTACGCCCAAGGTAATCACCAGGGTGACCGCACCGAGGATCAGCACCGTCGATTTGGCCGTGCTGCCCATGGCGCCGGCGGTGGCGATGGTATGCACCAGGTACGCCGGAAAGAACAGCCAGTGGGTGAGCTTCTCGGCGCCCTTCCAGAAGCCGCTGTCCAGCCACTCACCACGCCTGAGCACGACACCGATCAGGATCAATATGAATGACGGCGCAATGGCCGCCAGTGCTGTTGCTGCATGCATGATGCTCAGGTTTCCTTGCAATGATTGATAAAGCCCGGGGCGCTGGCATTGGCCAGCAGCCCGACCGCCACCAGCGCTTCGTTTGCCAGCGCCGGGGCAAAACGCACCCCCGAGCCGGAAGCACCGACCAACGCACAGGCGCCAGGCCCCCCGGGCAGGCACACGACCCTGGGTTCGCCATCGGCGCAGTAGCTGTCAAATGCCGCGCGCGCGCGCAGCGAACGGATGGGCAGGCCGGGCAGCTCTTGTTGGAGAATGCTCTGCGCTTCACGCGCTTCGTCGGGCAAGGCGTCGACGCGACCGTCAGCGACAGCGCGCCAGTCGGCAGAGGTGATGCTTAACAGCCAGCCATCGCGGCGCTGGTTGGGCATCACAAAGGCCTTGCGCGCTGGCATGTAGATGACCCCTTGCGTTGGGTCCGGTAGCTGTGCAGCGTGCAGGTCGAACGCCACGATCTTCTTGATCAGGCTGCCCGGGATTGCCCCCAGCAACGCGTTGCTGCGGGCACCGCTGGCGAAGATCACGCGCCGCGCCGTCACCGCGCCGGCGCTGGTCTGCAGGCACCAGGCACGGCCATCGCCGTCCAGGCGCTCAACCCGGGCGGCAAGCCGGGTCAGGCGACCCTCGCCAGGTGCCAGGTAAGCGCTCACCAAGCCCGGAACATCGATGACAAAGGCATGCCCGGCCTGGAACAAGGCCGGCTTGGCCGAGGCGCCGCGGTACTGGTGCATGAGCGCTGCCAGGCGGCCTTCGAGTGGCTTGGCGTCGAACAACAGCGGCCTTTGCCCCTCGCTGGCGACAAAGCTGAACGCAACCTTGGCGACCCCCGGCCAGCGCTGGCTCAGTGCCTGGTAATGGTCGAAGGCCAGCTCCGAGCGCCGGCGCCGGCTGCCCGCGCCGCAAAACGGCGTCACCAGGCCCGCCGACAGCGCCGAGGCACTGGCGCGCTGGCCGTCATCGACCAGCATCAGTGACAAACCGGGCAAGCACTGGCGTACCCGGGCCACCAGGGTCGCGCCGACAATGCCGGCGCCGACCACCACCAGGTCAGCCTGCATGGACATTCCACCAAACGGTGCTGATGACCAGCGGTTGCACACCATCATTGTGAATCTGGTGCTGGTGATGCGGCTCGAACAGCAGCACATCGCCCTGCTCGACCCGCAGCGTGCTGCCCTGGTATTCCAGCACCCCGCCGCCGTTGGCGATCATCCAGCATTCGCGTACTGCGTGCTTGTCCGGGCGCGAGGTGCACTGGGGCGCCACGGTAAACAGCCCGCCCCTGAACGGCGTGACCCCTGCGCCCAGGCCGGCGAAGTCCGCCTGGCGCAGCACCACGCCCGGTACATGCGACTCGGCGGGCAGTGGCTTGACCTTGGGATTGGCAGTGCTATTCATGCTTTTACCTCCCGAATGGAGCGTGACAGTTGCTTGAGGATCGCCTCGCGATCCTGGTCCAGTGCCGGTGCGGCGCGACGCTTGCGTGGGTCAGGCGCGTCAGAAATCTTGATCGGCGAACCCACCAGGCGGTAGCGCCCCACTTGCGGGTCGTCGATGTCGATGAGCATGTTGCGCTCGGCCACCTGCGGATGGGCGACGGCCTGGTCGACGCGGTTGATCGGCCCGGCGGGCAGCCCGGCCGCAGCGAAGTGCTCGGTCCAGGCGCTGACCGGTTTTGCCGCCAGGGCGGCATTGAGCGTCTGTGCCAGCAGTGCCTCGTTGTCCTTGCGTGCTTCGGCGCTCGAGAAGCGCGGATCGAGCAGCATGTCCGGGCGCTCAATGGCCTCGCACAGCACGGCAAACAGCTTGTCGTTGCCGGCCGCGATGATCAGCCCGCCATCGAGCGCCTGGTACACGCCAAACGGTGGGGCGATCGCCGGCCGGTAGCTGCCCACCGGCCCGGTCACCTCGCCAGTGGCGAAATAGCGCCCGATGAAGTATTCCATCAGGGCCAGCTGGCAATCGAACATGGCGATATCGACCTTCGCGCCATGCCCGCTGTGCTGGCGCTTGAGCAAGGCCATCAGCAGCCCGCAGGTAAGAAACAGGCCAGCGCTGATATCGCCGATCGACACCCCGACGCGCACCGGGGTGCGTCCTGGTTCACCGGTGACGCTCATGATCCCGCCCATGCCCTGGACGATCATGTCGTAGGCGCGCCGCTGGGATGACGAACCGGTGTGCCCGAACCCCGAGGCGGCGCCGTAGATCAGCCGCGGGTAGCGCGCATGCAGGGTATCCCAGCCATAACCGAGCTTTTCCATGGTGCCTGGGCGAAAGTTCTCGGTCAGCACATCGGCGTGCTCCAGCAGGTCTTCGAAGATCTGCCGGTCTTCGGCCTTCTTCAGGTCCAGGGCGATGCTTTGCTTGCCGCGATTGAGCGACGAGAAATAGGCAGACTTATTGCCAAACCACGGGCCATAGGCGCGGGCGTCGTCGCCCTTGCCCGGCTGCTCGACCTTGATGACCCGCGCCCCATGGTCGGCCAGCAGCATGGTACAGAACGGGCCCGCCAGTACCCGGGTCAGGTCGACGATGAGCAATCCTTCAAGGGCAGGTTTCATGAGCTGGCCTCCAGTTGGCCGTTGGCGACGGCTCGGGTTGCAGCGCGGCGTTGCTGCTTGAACGCCTGCACGCTGACCTCACCCGGCTGCCCTAGCCTGTGCCAGATCGACTGCGCCAGCGTCGGCAGCAACGGACAGGCCAGCACCGCCAGGCCCTTGAGCCACCAGTACCGACTGTTGTCGTCAGCCAGGCTGGCGAACAGCGCCTCCCAGCCGGCGATGCTGCGGCTCACCGCCTGCGGATCGAAGCTGGCGAAAGTCAGGGCCTGGGCCTGCTCGGCGTAGGCTGCATCGAATGCAGCCATCACCGGCGCATCGACCGCCGCAGCCTTGGCGGCACCGCCGAGTGCCGTGTTCACCTGCTCGATCAGGCCCGCGTAGCGGCCATTGAGGAACTGCTCGAAGTCTTGCCGGGTGAAATCCGTGCGCTGGTGAATCGGGCTGGTGCTAGCCAGGAAGTACCTTAGGGCATCGCAAGGTACCCGCCCTTCGCGGGCCATGTCCTCGACCCACACCGCCCAGCCGAGGCTGGTGGAAAACTTGCGCCCCTCCAGCGTGTAGAAGTGGTTGATGAGAAAGTGCTCGAACGGCTTGGAAAGGCCGTCAGCCATGGCCATCGCCTGGATGCTGACCAGGTGCGAAACACTGTTGTCGATGCCAAAACCATTGACCGTGATGACCGGCGAGTCGCGATCGAACGGGTTTTGCGCCAGGCCCGTCGCCCGGGCAAAGCAGTCGCCGACAAAACGCACCGCGCCAAACAGCAGGCCATGGCCAAACAGCGTCCGCGCCTGGCCGTCCAGCTGATAGGGCAAGCCCCATCCGGCATGGTTGGTGACCCGCACCCGGGCTGGCAGCCGGCTTAGATGGCGCCGGGCGATGTCGATGAATGGGTCTGGGGTCTGTGTGGCCTGCAACTGCGCGAGCAGCGCCTGCGGCTCGCGGATCTGGAAGAACAGGTTGTCCAGTGCCCGCGCGGGCACCTCTTCGCCCCAGCGTGCACGTGGCGCGCGCACCTGGTCCGGCTCGAAATGTGCGCCGCAGTCTTCACAGAAGAACCCGGAAATGGCCTGATCGCACTGCGGGCAGTGCCCGGTCAGAAAGCTGCCACTGACAAACGTCTGCCTGGCGGTGGACCACGGCATTTGTTCTTCGACGCAGCTCACCTGGCCCTGGGCGCTCAAGCGATCGACCAGGTCGACATGCGCGGCCAGGTATTGCTCGCGGTGCTCGGGGTCGAGCGGATCGACGAACAGGTCGACCTGGATGTTCATGTAGGCCAGGTCGTTGATGATCCCTGCGCAGCTTTCCTGGGCCAGCGACGCGGGATCGACGTCCGCCTGCTGGGCGCGCAGCGGAATGTAGGAGTCGAAGGGGTCGCTGGCGCAGACGATGCTGGCCCGGTGGCCTTCGCGGCGCAGGTGGCGCGCCAATATGTCCAGGTTCAGGTACGGGCCGGCGATGTGGCCAAGGTGCAGCCGGCCGTTCGGCGCCGGCATCGCCGGTACCAGCAGGTATTGTTTTGCCGTGACCTCAGACATGTGACGCCTCCCGTTGCTGAGCAATGTCCACCTTGACTTCGCTGGCCAACTGCCCGAGCACCGCGTGGATATCGTCCTCCAAGGCGCACTGGGCAATCAGATAGGCAATTTCGTAGGCCTTGAAGCGCTCGGCGGGCAAGGCCATTTGCGCGCCCTCGCCGGCCACCACCTGAAGAAAGCGCATCTCGCTGCGTTTCCACAGGCGTTCGTAGCCTTCGACCCGGGTCACCTGGCCGGTGCGCGGCGGCATGATCACCCGTTGCCCGGCGCGGGTAGCGGCGCTGGCGATGCGATCCACGCAGCCGTCCGGGATCACCCCGCACGCCAGTTGCAGCACGGCCTGATACGGGGAGTAGCCCAGCAGGCTGTTGGGCAGCAGGTGCGAGTTGATGAACTCGCCGCCCAGGCGCCCGCCGATCTCGAGGATCTTCGGCCCTTGGGCGGTGACCATCAGGTCGACATGAAAGCCGCACCAGTCAATGCCGGTGGCCGCGACCGCCGCGCGAACCATGGCGCAGATACGTTCCTGCAGCGCGCCGTCGAGCTGCGAAGGTGTGGTGTTTTCGTACTGGATCGGGATCGAGCGGTCGAATGTCTTGTCGATGATTGCGTTGATCACCACCCGGCCGTCGGCGACCAGCCCCGACACCGAGTGCTCGCTGCCGACCAGTTGTTCCTCAAGCAGCGCATGCTCGCCATACAGCGCGTACATCTCGCCTTTGTCCGCAGTGTTGTAGGCACGGAAGGCGCGGTACACCTGCAGCGCATCGCAGCCTTGGTCGAGCACAAAGATGCCGCGGCTGCCCGAGTTGCCGGCAGGCTTGAGCAAGGCTGGCAGGCCGACGCTTTGCAGGCCGTCAAGGAACGCCTGTTCGTCGCTGACCACGGCGTAAAGGGGGTTGGCGTTGGCCACCGCGTCCAGGCAGCGGCGCGTGCGCGCCTTGTCACGCACATTGGCAGCGGCCTCGGCCGAGCTCCCCACCAGGCCCAGGCGCTGGCTCAGGCGGCTGGCCAGTTCGACCTCCAGGTCCTTCCAGGCAACGATGCCTGAGAGCGTGATGCGCTGCTCGTCGAGGTAGCCAAGAATCGCCTCCTGAGCGGCGTCATAGTCGCCCAGGCGAGTGGCGATCAGCCCTGCGCAACCCATGGACTTGAACACCTCTGGCGTGGGCGTGGCAACCAGCACTTTGAAGCCAAGCGCATGGCCCGCGGCGATTTCGGCGATCCTTTCGCCGGCCAGGGCACGGGTGTCGAGGTAGAGGATGTAAGGTGCTTCAGACATGATGTGGTCCTTCATTCAGTCAGTTGTTGGTCTTGCATCAGGAACGTCGGCGGCGCCGCTTCTGCGCCCCACTCGACCAGCCCCGGCGGCGTGCCGACGTCGTAGTGCGGCTTGCCGAGCAAGGCATTGGCGATCTTGGCGCTGCGCCAGGCGGCCAGGCTCAGGTTCGGGTCGGCGATGCCGCGCAGGTGACGCGCGGCGTTCTGGAAGAACAGCCGTGGGTGGTCGGCCCGCGACCATTTCACCGAATAGTCTGCGCTGAGCTCGGGCAGGCCATTTTTCGTTGCCATCTCGAAACGCAGCGGCTGCAGCGCTGCCGGCATCTGAAACTCGGAACCGGTCGCCAGCAGCACCAGGTCGGCACCCAGGTTGCGCGTGCCGGTGGCATTGCCGATACGCAGCGCCAGCCCGTCGTCGACCGTGCGCAGCGACTCCAGGGTGGACCCGGGCAGCAGCCGGCAGAATTGATTGCGCCCCTCGATGTAGGTCACCTCGTAAAGGCGCCGGTAGATGCTTTCGAGCAAGGCCTGGACCACCCCGTCACTGGCCATGTGCTGCTGGGCGAGTGCGCCTTGCCGTTGCTCGGCGGGCAAGCCGAAAAAGTGATCGCTGTAGCCGGGGACAAACCACTCGTTGACAAAGGGCGAGTCGTCCATCGGCAAAAAGTTGCTGCGCCGGCTGATCCACACCAGCGACGCCGGTGCGCTCGCTTCTGGCAGGTTGAGCATCATCTGCATCAGTTCCGCCCCGCTCTGGCCGCCACCGATGACCACCACGCGCTTGCCGCTGACCTGCGGGGTATTGACCACGAACTGTGAGGAATGCATCACCGCCGGCCCCAGGCAGGCTTGTGCACACTTGGGAATGAACGGCCGCTGGCCGGCACCGACCACCAGGTTGGCGGTCCTCGCCGTGCCCTTGGCGTGGTTGATCACCCACTCGTTACCATCCCTGGACACCCGCAGCACCTCACTGTCGAACGTCAGGTTGTGCAGCGACCGGCAGACCCAGACCATGTACTGCTCGAACTCCTTGCGGCGCACCGTGGGAAAGCGCGCGTTAAGGAACGAGTAGAACCGCTCGGTCTTCTTCAGGAACGCGATGAACGAATACGGGCTGCAAGGATCAGCCGGGGTTACCAGGTCCTTGAGAAAGCTGGTGGTCAGCGAAGAGTTCACATGCATCATGCCCTCGTGCCAGCGAAAGTCGGCACGGCGCTCGAAGAACATGCTCTTGAAGCCTTTACAAGGCTCCAGCAACGCCGCCAGGCTCAGGTTGGCCGGGCCGATGCCCAGGCCGATGACGTCGAAGCGCTCGCCGTGACGCGACACGCCCTTGGCGCCTACCGACGGGATTTCATAGGTATTCATGGATAACACACTCCCTGCATGCTTCAGGAAACCGCAGCGCGCCCGGGCGGGCTCAGCGCTGGTGTGATTGCATCGGTTGCGAGCCCGTGGTGACACCGGCCTCGGTCGCCATCCTTGCCAACTGCCGCCCGCACTGCACGGCCGTGGCAATGCCACTGCCGCAGTACCCACCGCCCCAGGCCACCGGGCCGCTGGCCCCCAGGCGCGGCAGGCCGTTGTCGGTAAAGCCGAGGCTGCCCGACCACACCCTGGCCACCGGGATTGCCGCCAGTGACGGGAAATAGCCCGCCAGCCGCGCCTGCAAGGCGGCGACCACGGCCTGGGGGCTGGCATCCAGCGGTACCAGGCCCAGGCGACTGCCGAACAACAAGCGGCCGTGGTGCACGCGAAAGTAATCCTTGTCGGCGGTGGCGGTGCCATAGACGCGGGCACGCCGGGATATCAGCTGCAAATCCCGCGCTCCGAGCACCTGGCTTTCGCACAGGTGGGTCTGGAACATCGTCAGCGGTTGCAACGCAGCCTCTGTGCAGAGGCCCCAGGCTTCCTCGCTGGCGATCAGTACCCGCGCCGCGTTGACCCGCGCCGCAGGCAACTGCAGGTTGACCGAGTCTGCCTGCGGATCGAGCGCAAGCACCGGGCTTGAGTAGTCGATGCGCACGCCAAGGGCCTGGGCGTGATTGCGCATGGCAAGCAGCAGCCCGGCGGGATCAATCAAGGCAAAGTGCTCATTGAGCAGCCCCGCCACCACCCCTTGCGCAGCGGTTTGTGCACTGACCTGACGGGCGTCCAGCCAATGCACACCGCCGCCAAACAGCGTGCTCGCCTCGGCATGACGCTGCTTGAGCGTGCGCGCCGCATCATCATCCATTGCCAGGGTAATGTGCCCGGGCTGACGCCACTGGCAGTCGTATTCGAAGGTGTCGATCTGGCGCTTGAGTTCGCTGATCGGCTCCAGCACCGCGCGCAGGCGCTGCTGCGCATCGGCGCCTTGGGAGCCTTGCGCGTCGCGATTGGGCAAGGCCGGGGGCATGGCCGCCACCGAGCCGAAATTGAAGGCGCTGGCATTGCCCGCCCATTCGCCGCGTTCGAAGACGCGTACGCCAAAACCCCGGCCAGCCAGCTCGATTGCCGCACTCAAGCCACAGTAGCCGGCGCCGATGATGGCCATTTCGCAGGCCAGCGCCTTCATGCCTCACCCCGTACGAGCGCTTGCGTAGCTTGTTGTGCTCCTTGCTCGACGAACCGGCGGTATTGGGCCTCGAAGAAAAACTCCGACTGCCCCTGCGGCGGTTGCAGTTGATCGAGCCAGCAGGCGGTCTCGCTGTACCTGGCCAGGAACGGCTTGCCCAGCCAGCGGGTATCGCGCGCCTGAATGAACTTCAGCAGGAAATAGCGTTGCCCTTGCAGGTCGAGGGTTCCGCTGACCTCGACCTTGCCCGGCCCGGCGCTCATCGAGGGGCCCCGCGCGGTTTTCGCCAGGCCCGAGACGGATTCGATGGCCTCGTTGTAAATCGACAGGGCCCGCGCCAGGGGCACCTGGAAGTAGTCCTGCGGGCCGGTATCGCGCTCCACGAACATATAGTAGGGCACGATGCCCAGGCGCACTTGCTGCTCCCAGTTGCGTTTCCAGGTGCTGGCACTGTCGTTGATGTGCCTGAGTACCGGCCCCTGGGCACGGATCACGATGCCCAGTTGCTGCAAGGCAGACACTGCTTCCTCGGCGACTGGCGTGGTCAGTTCCCGCCAATGGTTCAAATGGGCCATGAGCGCGACGTTCTTGCCGCTGTCCACCAGGCGGCGCAACAGCGCCATCAGCTGCGGCGTATCGGTGTCGCTGACGAAACGGTACGGCCAGTAGCTCAGTGCCTTGGTGCCGATCCTGATGGTGGTGACATGGCTCAGCGCCGGTTGCAGAAACGGTTCCAGGTAGCGCGTCAGGTGCGCGGCCGTCATCACCATGGGGTCGCCGCCGGTGAACAGCACGTCGGTCACCTCAGGGTGGCGCGCCAGGTAGCGGTGCAACTGTTCGCCATCGTTTGAAGCAAACTTCAGCGACTTGTCGCCAATGAACTGCGGCCAGCGAAAACAGAAAGTGCAGTAACTGTGACAGGTCTGACCGTGGCTGGGAAAGAACAGCACCGTTTGCGCGTACTTGTGCTGCACCCCTTGCAGCAGTTGCCCATCCAGGGAAGGCGCGTTCAACTGCTGGTGCGCCGGGTGCGGGTTCATGCCGTCGCGCACGCGCTGGATGAGCGCGTTAAGTTGCTGTTCACCGACCTCGTTGCGTACGCAATACGCCAGTTGTTCGAGGTCTTCGGCGTCAAGCATTTGCGCCTGGGGAAAGGTCAGGCGAAAGATCGGATCGTTTGGCACATCCGTCCAGTCGATCAGTTTGTTGACCACGTAATCGTTGACTTTGAACGGCAGTACACGTGCCACCAGGCTGATGGACTCCATCAGGTGGGGCGCATGCCTGACCAGTTGCGGGATCTGCCCGAGGCGCTGGTGGCTGAATACACGCATGGGCGGCGACGCCAACTGCGTTCGACGTGCACTAGTGCTCACGTTACAGGTGTTACTTGCTGAAACTTTCGTAATCAGGTTATCCATAACCACTTCCGACCTCAGATTATTAAATATTGTATTGAGTCAGTTTTCAGACGAAGGAAACCGCCACCGAAACTTCAGGGTCTCGGTGTTTCACACGTTGTTATTCAGATGCACGCAAGGACGTTGATACGCGGCAGGCGCCGCAGTTCAATTACCTGTCAGGCGCGGCGTAGTGACGCTCAAGTTGATCAAACATCGTCTTGTTCACCAGGCGCTGGCGCTCGGCGAACGGCACCACCAGCGACGGATCTTCGTCCAGGCGGCCGTCGCGCAGCAGCGTAGCCAAGGCGCGTTGCATGCCCAGTGAGGCGCTCTGCAGGCCGGCATTGGCGTAGAGCACGATGCCGTAGCCGAGCGCTGCCAGCTCATCGCGGCTCAAGGTCGGGGTCTTGCCACCGATGACGATGTTGATCAGGTTCGGCGTGCTGAACAGCGCCGGCAGGCGCCTGATGTCCTCGAGGCTTTCGGTGGCCTCGATGAACAGGATATCGGCACCCGCCTGCACATAACGATGGGCGCGCTCGATGGCCGCTTCCATGCCTTCTACCGCGCAGGCATCGGTGCGGGCGATGATCAGCAGGTTCGGGTCCTGGCGGGCATCGACCGCCGCCTTGAGCTTGCCGACCATCTCGGCGCAACTGATCACTTCCTTGCCATTGAAATGCCCGCACTTCTTCGGCAGCACCTGGTCCTCGAACTGGATGGCATCTGCCCCGCTGCGCTCCAGCACCCGTACCGAGTGGCGCACGTTCAGGGCATTGCCGAAGCCGGTGTCGGCATCGACGATCAGCGGCAAGTCGGTGGTATCGCGAACCCGGGCGGCATGGGCAGCCATCTCGTCCAGCCCGACGAAACCAAGGTCCGGCAGGCCGAGCGCCATGTTGGTCACCCCTGCGCCGCTCAGGTACAAGGCCTGAAAACCGATATCGGCAGCGATCCGTGCGCTCAGGGCATTGAATACACCGGCGACCAGCAGCCCCTGGCGGGCTTCGACCTGGCGACGAAAAGCGGCTCTGCGCTGCAAGCTTGAAAGGCTCATGGAAACTCCTTATGGATTGAACTTGAACAGTTTCTTCGGGGTTTGGCACACCACGTCGTGGCGCTCGAGCGGGTCAGGTACCCAGTCGGCCAGCGCCGACTTCGCCGCGGCGTAATCGACCCATTGGCGGTGCTGGGTATGAGGCCAGTCACTGCCCCAGAGCAGCCGCTCACTGGTAAAGGCCTGCATCAAAAGCCGCGTGGCCCGTTGCCCAAAGGCCCGGCCGCCGGGGTCGGCAGCCGGCTGTGCACAGCGATAGGCAGCGGACAACTTGACCCACAGCCGGGCGCTGTCGCCCTGGCGCAGCAAATACTCAAAGCCCGGGTCGGCCTCGGCCTGGCGTGGGTCCGGGCGGCCAAAGTGGTCGACCACTACCTTGCAGCCGCTGGCCAGCAGTACGCTGAGCAGGCCCGGCAGGTCCTGGGCCTGGCACTGCACCTCGACGTGCCAGTCCAGGGCCTTGATGCGTGCCAGAAAACCTTGCCACAGCAGGCTGCGCAGCGCCGGCAGGGGGACACCGATCAGGTTCAGCCGGACGCCGACCACACCCTGCAGCGCCAGCGCTTGCAACTGTGGCTCGTCGATATCCGGCGCGACCACCACCACGCCACGAAAGCGCGACGGATAGCGTTCGAGCGCCGCCAGCAGAAAGGTATTGTCGGTGCCAAGAAAACTCGGCTGTACCAGCACGCCATGGGAAATCCGGTTGGCTGCCAGGTGGCGGGCGTAATCATCCACGCAGGCGTTGTAGTCCGGCGTGTGTCGCCGCTCCGGAGCCAGGCGCAAGCCCTGGACGAAAACGTGAGCGTGGCTGTCTATCGCGCTGATCACCGCTGCGCCTTGTGCGCCCCAACGATCGGCAAACCCTACGGCGGTGTGTGCCTGCCTGATCGTCCTTTCGCCATCCTGGGTCATTGCGCTTCCTTGTTATTGCCTGCCGGTCTGCAAGGCTTTATTGGATCCGATCCTTGGTGCCATCCTATGAAAATCTTGGATTGATATCTATTATGTCAACGATCAATATTCATACCGTGGGCTTATGGAAAACCGTCACCTGCGTTACTTCCTGGCAATCGCCGACACCGGCAGCATCACCCGCGCCGCAGAACACCTGGGGATTGCCCAGCCGGCGTTGAGCCAGGCCCTGGTGCGGATGGAAAACGAGCTGGGGGTCAAGCTGTTCGAGCGCTCGCGGCGCGGCGCCGTGCTGACCCCTGCGGCTACCGCGATCATCGATGACATCCGCGTCAGCCTGGCCAGGATTGACGCCGCCACCCAGCGTGCCCGCGCCATCGGCGCCAAGCGGGCCGGCCGGCTGATCATCGGCTTCGTCTCCACGGCATTGTTCGGCGCCCTGCCCCGGGCACTGGACCGCATGCAGGCAAACTACCCGGGTGTAGAAGTGGTGCTGCGCGAGATGAGCAACGCCGAGCAGGGCCTGGCCCTGCAACGGGGCGAAATCGATATCGGCCTGCTGCACACGCCGGTGTCGATCCAGGGCAACATGCGCGAGAAGCTCATCAGCCAGGACCCGCTGATTGCCGTGCTACCCAGTGGCTACGCGCTGGGCGAAGACGGCAAGGTGGGCATGGAGCAACTGGCCGCCACCGGGCTGGTATGGTTTCCCGAACAGCAGTTGCCGTTGATTCGCAATGCCATTGTCGGCACGTTTCGCCGCCTCGGGCACCCGATCGAGATTATCCAGGAGGCCAACCGCACCCTGACGGTCGTCGCCTACGTTGCCGCCGGCCGGGGGGTTTCGCTGTTGCCGGCAACGGTGCAGGCCCTGCAATTCGAAGGCATGAAGTACAGCGAGATCCGCGATGGCGCCGACTTGCCGCACTTCGAGCTCAGTGCCATCTGGCCTGCCCAGTCCAAGCCGACCATGGCCGACCGCTTCGCCGAGCTGTTGTTTGCCCGCTAAGCGCTGGCAGGTGAAACCAGGTTCCACCCCCCTTCACTGCGCTTTACGAATCGTGGCCAGGGCTTTTTCCAGCAGTTTCATCTCCGGCGGATTCTTTTGCCCGCCTTTGGAGCCCAGCCAGCGCTGCACCGGATTGTTGCGGCCATGGGTAAGCAGCTTGCCCTCCCCGCTTATCTCGCTGGCCATGAGCGCGCGTTTGAACAGCTTGCCTTGCGCATCGGTTACCCGACAGGTCAGAAGCTGATGCTTTTCGAGAAAAACCAGCAACGCTGTCAGGCCGGCTTCGACACCCGCCCTGAGTTCAGGCTCATGGCTGTAAGCCTCAAGAATCTGATCGATATCCCATACTGCGTAGTCTTCGCTCATTCAGTCCCTCACCATCGCCTTGAGCAGCGCATCATTCAAATACGCCACGTTTAACCGCGTCCACGGATTCACCCGGGCCTGCTCGGGCGAAAAGATATGCCCGGGGGCAATCATGAAGCCCTTGGGCAATAGCTGGCGGGTCAGCTCTTTGGCATCCTCGACCCCAGGAAACCGCGCCCACAGGTACAGGCTCTGCTCTGGCCGCACGAACACCTCGGCACCGATCTCGTCGAGCATCTGCAGGCCCGCCGTGGTGGCGGCTTTCAGGCGCTCCTGCAGGCGGATCAGGTGGCGCAGAAAATGCCCTTCGGTGAGGATCACGTCAACGGTGCGCTCGCACAGCTCCGAGCTGCTGGTGTGCAGGAGCATCTTCAGGTCACCCAGCTCGTCGATGACCTCCTTGCTGCCGGCAATGAAGCCGACCCGCAGCGCCGCCGACACCGACTTGGAGAAACTGCCGACGTACAGCGAGCGCTGCAACTGGTCGAGCGCCGAGACCTTGATCGCCGAGGCCGGTTTGAAATCGGCCAGGGCGTCGTCGTCCACCAGGATGAACTGATGTTCTGCGGCCAGTTGCACCAACCGATGGGCCTTGCTTGGGGAAATGTCCGAGCCGGTCGGGTTGTGGCCCACCGACTGAATGAAAAACAGCTTGGGCCTGTGCTCGCGCAGGTGCTGCTCCAGCACCTCGATGTCCGGGCCATCCGCTAAACGCGGCACCGCGAGCATCCGCGCACCTTGCAGTTGCAGCTTGCCGAATAGCGGGTAATAGCCCGGGTCTTCGACCAGCACGCTGTCGCCCGGGGCGACGAAGCGGCGGATGATCAGGTCCAGAGCATGGTTGGCGCCATGGGTGGTGACGATTTGCCGGGGGCTGGCGCTGATTGCATAACTGGCGAGCTTCTGCACCAGGTGCTGGCGCAGGCTGGCGTTGCCCAGGCGGTTGCCATAGCGGAACAGCGTGGTCACCCCGGTGCGCATGATCTGCCGGGTGAACTTGTCCAGGCGCATGTCCATCAGCCACTCGACCGGCGGGAAGCCCTCGCCCAGCGGTGAGTGGCCGGGCTCGCGGACGAACTGCTGGCGCATCAGCCAGATGGTGTCCATCGCCCGCTCGTAGGGCATCGGTTCTTCGGCTTCGTGGCCGTTGGGTGCGCCTTGCTTGACGAAAAAGCCCTGCCCGTGGCGAGCCTCGACCAGCCCCTGGGCAGCCAGCGCTTCATAGGCGTTGATCACCGTGTTTTTCGAATGGCCGAACAGGCGCATGCACTCGCGCAGCGACGGCAAGCGTTCGCCAACCCGGTAGGTGCCATTGCCGATCTGCCCGGCCAGGGATGCCGCCAGTTGTTCTGCGAGTGTCAGCCGCGCCATCGTCAGGTGTCCTGAATGCCTTTTATCCACCGAGGGTACAGCTTGGGTACTGTCTGTCCAAACTGTACCTTCTTTAGCACAACAGTTCGGACTAGGGTGGCGCCATCTCACAACAATAACTGCAAGAGAGCCCTCCCCATGAGCATCGACTCCCGCCTGCCCATGTTCCGCGCCATGTCGCCTGCCGAACGCTTGAGCCACTTGCAAGCAGTGCTCGAACTGCCCGAGCAGGACCTCGCCCTGCTTCGCGACGCCGGCGCCCTGGCGCTGGAAATCGCCGACGGCATGATCGAGAACGTCCTCGGCACCTTCGAATTGCCCTACGCCGTGGCCAGCAACTTCCAGATCAACGGCCGCGACGTCATCGTGCCGCTGGTGGTCGAAGAGCCTTCGGTGGTCGCCGCCGCCTCGTTCATGGCCAAGCTGGCCCGCGAGGCCGGTGGCTTCCAGACCTCCAGTTCGCTGCCACTGATGCGTGCCCAGGTGCAGATCGTCGAGATCGACGACCCCTACAATGCCCGCCTGAGCCTGATGCGCCGCAAAGACGAGATTATCGAGCTGGCCAACCGCAAGGACCAGTTGCTCAACAGCCTCGGTGGTGGCTGCCGCGACATCGAAGTACACACCTTCGCCCAGAGCCCGCGCGGGCCGATGCTGGTCGTGCACCTGATCGTCGACGTGCGCGACGCCATGGGCGCCAACACCGTCAACACCATGGCCGAGGCGGTGGCGCCGCTGCTGGAGGAAATCACCGGCGGCAAGGTGCGCCTGCGCATCCTTTCCAACCTCGCCGACCTGCGCCTGGCCAGGGCCCAGTTGCGCATCGCTCCCGAGCACCTGGGCACGGGCGCCTACAGCGGTGAAGAGGTCATCGAGGGCATCCTCGATGCCTACAATTTTGCCGTGGTCGATCCCTACCGGGCCGCCACCCACAACAAGGGCATCATGAACGGCATCGACCCGTTGATCGTCGCCACCGGCAACGACTGGCGCGCAGTGGAAGCCGGCGCCCATGCCTATGCCTGCCGCAACGGCCACTACGGCTCGCTGACCACCTGGGAAAAGGACCGCCAGGGCCATCTGGTCGGTACTCTGGAGATGCCGATGCCGGTCGGCCTGGTCGGCGGCGCCACCAAGACCCACCCGCTGGCGCAACTGTCGCTGCGCATCCTCGGGGTGAAAACTGCCCAGGAACTGGCCGAAATCGCCGTCGCCGTGGGCCTGGCGCAAAACCTCGGGGCGCTGCGGGCACTGTCGACCGAAGGCATTCAGCGCGGGCACATGGCCTTGCACGCACGCAACATTGCCCTGGCGGCCGGGGCCCGCGGCGATGAGCTCAACTGGCTGGTCAAGCAGATGGTCGAGGCCCGCGATGTGCGCGCCGACAAGGCGGCAGAACTGCTCAAGCACAAGCGGGCGCAGTAATGGACGCGGTACGGCTGGTCGAAGTCGGCGCCAGGGATGGCCTGCAAAATGAAAAGCTGACGCTGTCGCCGCAGATTCGCGTGCAATTGCTCCAGCGCCTGGCCGACGCCGGGTTGCAAACCCTGGAAGCCGGGGCGTTTGTCTCGCCGCGCTGGGTGCCGCAGATGGCCGGGTCCGATGAGGTGTTCAAGGCGTTGCCTGTGCGCCCGGGGGTAACCTGGACGGCGCTTGTGCCCAACCTCAAAGGGCTGCAGGCGGCAATCGCCGCGGGTTGCCAGGAGGTCGCGGTGTTCGCCGCCGCCTCCGAGGCATTCTCGCAAAAAAACCTCAACTGCTCGATCGAACAAAGCCTGCGCCAGTACCAGCAGGTCATGGTCCGCGCCCGTGACGCCGGCATCCGTGTGCGCGGCTACGTGTCGTGCGTCATGGGTTGCCCGTTCACCGGTGCAGTAAAGCCTGAAGCCGTGGCTGCGGTCAGCGCTGCATTGTTTGGCATGGGCTGCTATGAAATCAGCCTTGGCGACACCCTCGGCACCGGTACGCCGGCGGCGACCCGGGCGCTGCTCGCGGCCTGTCGCCAGGTGGTGCCGGTCAGCGCGCTGGCCGGGCATTTCCACGATACTTACGGTATGGCCATCGCCAATATCCATGCGGCGCTGGAAGCCGATGTACGGGTGTTCGACAGTTCGGTCGCAGGCCTGGGTGGCTGCCCGTATTCGCCCGGCGCCACTGGCAATGTCGCCAGCGAAGAGCTGGTGTACCTGCTCGACGGCCTGGGCGTGAACCATGGCGTCGATCTTGGCGCCCTGATCGATGCCGGTGAGTTCATCAGTGCCGAACTCGGCAGGCCGACCGGCTCCAGGGTCGCCCGTGCCCTGCTCGCCCAACGCCGCCTGTGTGCAATGCAATAAGCGTTATCTCTTCACCTTCATAACAATAAAAGCCCGCAAGGGCAGTGGGAGAATCCCGATGAAAGCCGAACTGTTCGAAGTCTGGGGCGACACCGTCGACGGTCGTCACCTGATCTGTTCCATCGCCATTGGCGCCAGCGTCAGCCTCGGCGCGTTTTTCACCGCCCAGCACCTGCTGAGCGGCTGGGTGGAGTCGCTGCAAATGGCCCGCGCCTACGCCATGCTGGTCGGTATTGTCGGCTGCCTGGCCGGCGGCGCCATCAGCGCAGCGCTGTTCAAGCCCAAGCGCAACGTTGTCGAGCACCTGGCAGACCCGGCATGGCGGGCGAAAATCCTTGTCGAGCTGCAAAACGAATTCGGCCCTCTCGGCAGTTTGAGCGACCTGCCTGCGGCTACGATTGCCGAACTGCGCGAGATGGATCTGTATGACCTGTTCGCCGACTACGAAAAAGGCCTGCGCTCACCCCCGGACAACCCTGACGTGACACCTGCCGTGGTGGTCCGCGCAGCCAGCGCCGCCGGAGGCCGCTCATGATTGCCCTGTTGATGGATCAGTTTCTGATCGCCCTGGGCATGGGGGTTCTTGGCGCGGTGATCTTTGCCGGTATCGGCCTGATCTCCGGCAGCGATGAAACCACCACCCTCGCGCCGCTGACGCTGTTGGTGGTACTGCTGGGTGTACCCGCCCCCGGCGTGCTGACCTTCTTTCTGGCCGGCGCCGTGGCCAAGCACATGACCCATGCGGTGCCGACCGCCTTGCTCGGCATCCCGGGCGACACCATGGCCACGCCGTTGATGCGCGAAGCGAACTTTTTGCGCAACCTCGGGGTTCCGCACATTGCCCTGCGCAAGATGATTTCCGGCGCGGTGATTGCCACCCTGATCGCCGTGCCCATGGCGGTGTTGTTCGCGGTAATGCTGGCGCCGTTCGGCGACATGATCAAGCATGCCGCGCCGTGGGTATTCCTGTTGGCGGCGGTGGCCATCGCCTGGTTCTCCAAAGGCCGCCTGGCAGCGGTGTTGACCCTGATCCCGTTCGTCATGGTGATTATCGGCCTGCAGACCCTGACCGCGCAGCATGGGGTCAAGCTCAGCGTCAGCTACTTCCTCGGCATTGCCATCGGCCCGTTGATCGCCGCGCTGTTCTCTCTGCTGGCGCCGGCCGAGCGCGCCAGCATGCGTCGCCAGCAGCCGCGCACCTTCTCGTTGTCGCCTGACGTAAAAAGCTGGGGCGGTTTCTTTCCCAACCCACTGCGCGTGCTCGACAGCAAGCAAAGCCTGTGGACGGCCGTTACTGCGGTGGTCTCCAGCGCCACCTTCGTGTTCAGCCCGGTGGCCATGACCGTGATTCTCGGCGAGGCGGTCGGTTCGCGGGTCAAGCACGTCTACCATCGCCTGACCACAGTGATCACTGCGCGCAACGGCGTCACCGAGTCCACCTACATCGCCGAAGCGCTGATTCCGCTGATCGCTTTCGGCCTGCCGCTGAGCCCGGTCGCCGCCGGCCCGGCTGCGCCGCTGTTCAATGCACCACCGCGCTTTAGCGTCGATGCCGCCAGCGGCCAGGTCAACAACCTGCACTCGCTGCTCAGCACCTGGGAGTTTCTCGGCTACGGCATGCTGGCGGTGATCGTCGCCATCCTGATCGCCTACCCCTTCACCATGAACTACGCGCACCGGGCAGCCTCCTACGTGTCGCGCAAAATCAGCCATGAGGCGGTGATCGCGACCTTTGTCGGCCTGATCCTGGTGATCGGCATCTGGGAAGGCGGCCTGCTCGGTTTGCTGGTGATCGTCACCATTGGCCTGCTGGGCGGATTTCTCTCGCGCTTTCTGGGCTTCAACATCGGCGTGCAGTTCATGGGCTACTACACCGCCGTGCTCACCGTGCCCGCACTGGTTGCCCTCATCGGCGCCTGACCCCCACTCCTCCTGTAACCGCCATTTTTCGCGGCCTTTGCGCTGCGAGGGCTTGCTGCGCTCACTAGAAAGGAAATAACAATAATGAAGATCCTTGCACGCACCAAAACCGCAAACCTTGCGTCACTGTTGATCTGCTCGACAGCCTCGCTTGGCGCCTCGGCAGCCGGCCTGGTCGACGACACCACGGCGTCGCTGAACCTGCGAAACTTCTACCACAACCGCAACTTCGTAAACCCGGCCTACCCCCAGGGCAAGGCCGAGGAATGGACGCAAAGCTTCATCTTCGACCTGCGTTCGGGCTTCACCCAGGGTACGCTAGGCTTTGGCGTCGACCTGCTGGGGCTGTACTCGGTCAAGCTCGATGGCGGTCGCGGCACGGCCGGTACGCAACTGCTGCCAGTGCACGATGACGGCCGCCCGGCCGACGACTTTGGCCGCCTGGGGGTTGCGCTCAAGGCCCGCTATTCGAAGACGGAACTGAAAGTCGGTGAATGGGTTTCGCTGTTGCCGATCTTGCGCTCGGACGATGGCCGCTCGCTGCCACAGACCTTTCGCGGCGCCCAGCTGACTTCACGGGAAATCGACAACCTGACCCTTTATACCGGCCAGTTTCGCGGCAACAGCCCGCGCAACGACGCCAGCATGGAGCGCATGTTCATGACCGGCCGGCCCGACGCCACCTCGGACCGTTTCAACTTTGCCGGCGGCGAGTACCTGTTCAACGACAAGGCAACCCAGGTGGGCCTGTGGTATGCCCAGCTCGAGGACATCTACCAGCAGCAGTACTTGAACCTGATTCATAGCCAGGCTGTGGGTAGCTGGAAGCTGGGCGCCAACCTTGGCCTGTTTCTGGGCGATGAAGACGGCGCGGCCAAGGCAGGCCAGCTGGACAACAAAACCGCAACGCTGATGCTGTCTGCGAAAACCGGCGCACACACCTTCTCCCTCGGCCTGCAGCGGGTGTATGGCGAGACCGGCTGGATGCGGGTCAACGGCACCGCCGGCTACCCGCTGGCCAACGACACCTACAACTCAAGCTACGACAATGCCCGCGAGCGCTCCTGGCAGTTGCGCCACGACTATGACTTCGTTGCCCTCGGCGTGCCGGGCCTGACCCTGATGAACCGCTACCTGTCGGGTGATCATGTGCACACCAGCGCCACCAGCAACGGCAAGGAATGGGGCCGCGAGACGGAGCTGGGCTACGTGTTCCAGAGCGGCCCGCTCAAGGACCTGTCGCTGCGCTGGCGCAATTCGACCCTGCGCCGGGACTTCAGCAACTACGACATCGATGAGAACCGCTTGATCGTCAATTACCCGATCAAGTTTCTTTAATCCCTGGCGCCCTCAACAATCTGCCGCCCCTGCCGATAACCACTGTGTCAGGCCGTATACTCGGCCTGACATCTATTTTCAGGGGCAGACAGGATTCGATATGAACGAGATGGGTATGGCGTTGGCCAACAAGTATTGCCAGGGTGCCGGTCTGGAGATTGGCGCTGCCAGCCATAACGCTTTTTACTTGCCAGACTGCCTCAATCTGGGCCCCTGTGACGGTGAGTCGTTTCTGTACCCGCTGGACTTGCAAGACTTCAACCTCTACAAGAACGAACAGGCCAACTACCAGGTCCCGCCTGCCCGGATCGACGCCCTGGGCGATTTCACCGACATACCGTTCGCCGATCAAACCTTCGACTACCTGATCAGCTCGCACGTCATCGAACACGTGCCCAACCTGTTTGCCGCCTATGTCGAGGCCGCGCGGGTGATCAAGGACGATGGCGTGTTCTTTTGCATCTTCCCGAAAAGAAACGCCGACCCCAATGACCGGGTACGCGCCCTGACCACCCTGGAGTCGATGATCGATGCGTTCGAAAAACGCGTCGACATGAGCGTGATGCCTGAATACAACTGGCGCGGGCACTACCATGTGTTCTCGCTACAGAGCATGCTGCGGGCGATCAACATGATCAACTCGGTAGGCCTGGGGCACTGGCTGATCGAAACCATCGAAGAGACCGATTCGAAAGTCGGCAATGGCCACACCGTGGTGTTGCGCAAGCAACCCGGGCTGTCGGCCTTGAGCGCCAGCGACGCCAGTCAGTTCAACCAGGAGTTCAACGCACGCTTTCAGGCCCAGGACCTGAACGGTGCGCTGCACCTGGTGAAGGTCGCGCTGTCGTACGATTTCTTCAACGCCCAGAACCTGTACCTGGCCTTCGCCCTCAATTGCCAGCTGGACAATGCCCGCGAGGGCGTGGAGTTCCTGCGTCAGGCACTGATCCTTACCCCTGAGAACGAAGAGTTTCGCAAGCTGTTCGTCCAGGTCACCGGTGGGCCGTTCATCAACCCGGTGCAGTAACAGTCGCAGGGCGGCGTGATCAATCATCGCCCCCTGCACCCTGCCCCTTATTGCGTCACGCCCACCACCCGCTCAGGCGCGGCTTGTGCGTTGCCAATCGGCGCCTTGAGCAACAGGAAATACGCCAGCGCCGAACACAGCGCGACGATCGCACTGATCATGAACGCGGTGTTGAACGAGCCCGAGTACTGGATGCTGAAGCCGGTGACAATCGGCGCGACGGAGCCTGCGATGTAGCCGCCAAAGTTCTGGATCGAGCCGAACGAGGCCACCCGGCGGCTGTCGACGATGGTGTTGACGATCATCCAGGCCGTGGCACTGGCCATGTTGATGCTGAACAGTGCCAGGCACAGCAGGACGATGCACGCGGTCAAGCCGCTGACATACGACAGCGGCAAGGTGAACAGCGCGGCCAGCACCAGGCCGGTGATCACGCTGAACTTGCGACTGGCCAGGATGCTCAGGCCGCGGCGCACCAGCAGGTCGCAGAAGCGCCCGGCGACGATGGTGCCGACAGCGCCGAAACCATAGGCCAGCGACACCACCCAGGCGGTTTTGTACAGGTTCAGGCCATGCTCGCGCTCAAAATAACCGGGCAGCCAGGTCAGGTGCAGCCAGAGCATGTAGATCACCCCCATGAAACCGAGGATCGCGCCCCAGGTACTGCGGTGCCTGAACAGGTCGAGCCAGCCGGCAAAGTACGAAGCCTTGGGCTCTGCCGTTGCCTGTGGCGCCTGGTACTCACCTGGCAACGGCTTGCCTTGCGCGGCTAGTTCGGCCAGGTACTGCGCCTTGCTCTTGAAGAAGCTCAGCCAGCACAGGGCCAGGACGATGCCAAGCACGCCGGTGATGATGAACATTCCGCGCCAGCCGAAGTTGACCATGAACAGCGTCAGCAACGGCGGCGCCAGGCACGGGCCCAGGCAGGTCGAGGACCAGACGATGCCGGTAGGCGTGCCGCGCTCGTTGGCATCGAACCACTCCGACAGCGCCTTGGCTGCCGAGGGGAACATCGGCGCCTCGCCAATCCCCAGCAGCACGCGCAAGCCCATGAAGCCGGCAAAACTGTTGACCATGCCGAACGCCGATTGCGCCACCGACCAGGCCAGCAACGAGGCGCCAAGGGCGATCTTGCTGCCCAGGCGGTCGATGATCAGGCCCATGGGCAACTGGGCGAAGGCATAGGCGATGGAAAACGCCGAGAGCAGGATGCCCATCTGCGACGGGCTGATCATCATGTCCTTCTGGATCGAGGTGTTGGCGATCGACAGCGCGCTACGGTCCAGGTAGTTGACGATGCCGATCAACAGCAGGAAGACAACGGTGATGCGTTGGTACTTCTTCAGTGCGTTCATCTGATGGCCTTTATTATTATTGTTGCAGCGGTTTTATCGCCGGGGCGATCCTTCAGGCGGTCACACACTCATCCCTGGAACGTCTTTCAATCAGCGCTGGCGGGCGCTCACAGCGGCATCGAGCAGGCCGCGCCGGGCAAGGCTGTCGATCAGCGCGCGCACGCCGAAATCCCACTGCGGCGCCAGGTCGCTGGTGGTCACCCGGTTGCACAGGCTGCCCAGCTGCCCGTTGCTGATGGTCACCACATCGCCGGGTTTGTGGGTAAAGCCGTTGCCCGGCTGGTCGCGGTCCTGTTTGGGCGCGAACAGGGTGCCGAGAAACAGCACCAGGCCGTCGGGGTACTGGTGGTTTTCGTTCAGGGTCTGCTGCACCAGGTCGAGCGGGTCGCGGCTGATCTGGCGCATCGAGCTGCGGCCCTGGAGCACAAAGCCGTCCAGGCCTTCGACCCGCAAGTCGACCTCCGGCGCTGCGCACATCCTCAAGGCTGAAGGTCTCGTCGAACAGCCGCAGCAGCGGCCCCAGTGCGGTCGAGGCGTTGTTGTCCTTGGCCTTGGACAGCAGCAAGGCGCTGCGCCCTTCGAAGTCGCGCAGGTTGACGTCGTTGCCGAGGGTGGCGCCCTGCACCGTGCCGTTGCTCGACACCGCCAGCACCACTTCCGGCTCGGGGTTGTTCCAGCTCGACTTCGGGTGAATGCCGATATCGGCGCCATGGCCGACCGCCGACAACGGCTGGGCCTTGGTGAAGACCTCGGCGTCCGGGCCGATGCCCACTTCCAGGTACTGCGACCACAGCCCCTGCTCTACCAGGACCTTGCGCAAGGCTTCAGCCTGCGCCGAGCCCGGAACGATCTGCGACAGATCGGCGCCGATGCGGCTGGCTAGCGTCGCCCTGATCGCGTCGGCCTTGGCCGGGTCGCCCTTGGCCTGCTCCTCGACCACCCGCTCCAGCAGGCTGGCGGCGAAGGTCACGCCGGCGGCCTTGACCGCCTGCAGGTCGATCGGCGCCAGCAGCCAGGGCAAGGCCGGATCGCGATGATTCGGGTCGCTGTTGGCCAGCAGCGCCGGCAACTCGATCAGCGCCTCGCCCAACGGCAGCGACCGTAGGTAGGCCACCGGCTCAGCTACTTCGAGCAAGGCCGAGACGGTCGCCACATGGGCGCTGATATCGTGCACGGCGCCGGCTTTGACCAGCACCACGGCCGGGCCCTGCTGCGCCAGCCAGACGCGGCCGATCCAGGTACCGGTGTTGAATAGCGCAGCGTCTTTGCTCAGGTGTAGCGGTGTTTGGGTGTTCACGTGCTCTGTCATGTCAGCGCTCTTGTTGTCGGTTAATGCGAAAGTGTCGGGCACTGCAGTTGCCCGGCGAGCTGGTTGAGGTTATCGATCAGCTGTGGCGACAGGCTCAAGCCTTCGCTCAAGGCCTGCTTGCGCCGTTTCAAGCCCGCTTGCCCAGGCAGGCGCACCGGCCGCTCGGGGTCGAGCGGGCGGCTGGCGAGCAGCAGCTGGCCGAGAAACGAGGTTTCAGCGGTGAAGGCGTCAAGCCCGCCAAAAAAGCGCGGATCGATCACCACGGCGGTTGCCGAGGCGCCCCACTGATCCGGCGCGTCCTTGCGCCCATAGCCCGCCAGCCCCGAGGTCAGTGCCTCGACCAGCAGCGCCAGGGCAAAGCCCTTGTGGCCGAAAGCCTGGCCGCCCAAGGGCAGGATGCTGCCGCTGGGGGTAGTGAAAAAATCTTCCGGGTTGTCGCTCAGACGCCCGTCGTTGCCCAGCAACACCGGGTGCGGCAGTCGCTGCCCGCTGTCGCGGCACTGGCCGACCAGGCCGAGGGTCACGGTCGACATGCTCACATCGAGCAGGATCGGCTCGCCACGGGTCGGAATGCCGGCGGCAATCGGGTTGGGCGTGTACACAGGTTCAATACCGCCGTGGGCGCAAACCAGCGCCACCGACGGGTCGCTGGAATACAGCATGGCCACCAGGCCACGCTCGGTGAACGGCTGCAGGTAGGCCGCCAGGCAACCGATGTGCGCCGCCCGGCGCACCACGGCAATGCCAATGCCTTGTGCCGTTGCGCCCTGGGCCGCGCAGTCGAGGGCGCGGCTGACGCAGTACGGGCCGAGCAGATAATGACCGTCGAACAGGCTGGAAATACCGCTGTGCGCAAGCTGTTCGAGCAGCCCTGCCCGGGCCTTGACCTGCCCTGCCTGGATGCCGCCAATATAGCGGCTGACCAGGTTCAGGCCATGGGTGCGATGGCCCAGCAGTTCGCCTTCAAGCAGTACCCGGGTGACCACCCGGGCGACTTCGGCATCGGCACCGGCGGCTTCAAACAATTGCTCGACGAAGGCTGTGAGGCTTTGCACATCAACGCGGCGGGCGTCGCTCATCGCTGTTGCTCCGTGATCAGTTCAGGGCCGCGTTGCTCGGCTTGCCATCGACCAGGCGCTGGATACCCAGCGGGTTGGCATCGCGCAGCGCTTCGGGGAGCAAGGCATCGGGCACGTTCTGGTAGCACACCGGGCGCAGAAAGCGATCGATCGCCAGGGTGCCGACCGAGGTGCCGCGGGCATCGGAGGTCGCTGGGTACGGGCCGCCATGGACCATCGCATCGCAGACCTCGACGCCGGTCGGGTAGCCATTGAGCAGCACCCGCCCGACCTTGACTTCGAGCACCTCGAACAGTTGGCCAAAGGCGGCCAGGTCGTCGCTGTCGGCCAGCAAGGTGGCGGTCAGCTGGCCATGCAGGGCGTTGACCGCGCGCAACAGCTGGGCCTGATCATTGACCTCGACCACCACCGTGCACGGGCCGAAGACTTCTTCCTGCAACAGCTCGTCCTGCTCCAGCAGCAGGCTGACATCGGCCTTGAACAGCTGCGGCTGCGCCTGCTTGCCGGATTGCGCCAGGCCGCTGAGTTTTTCTACCCCCGGGTGGGCCAGCAGCGCCTGGATACCCTTGCCGTAGCTTGCCAGGGTGCCGGCATTGAGCATGGTCTGCGGCGCCTGTTCGGCCATATGGCCGCGCAGCTGCTCGATAAAGGCACTGAAGGCCGGCGAGCGGATGCCCAGCACCAGGCCCGGGTTGGTGCAGAACTGGCCACAACCCTGCACCACCGAGGCGCTCATGTCCTTGGCCAGCTGCGCACTGCGACTGGCCAGGGCCTGGGGCAAAACCAGCACCGGGTTGATGCTCGACATCTCGGCGAATACCGGGATCGGCTTCGCCCGCGCGGCGGCCATGTCGCACAGGGCGCGGCCGCCCTTGAGCGAGCCGGTAAAGCCCACGGCCTGGATGCCCGGGTGCTTGACCAGCGCCTCGCCGACACCGCCACCAAAGATCATGTTGAACACACCCGCCGGCATGCCCGTGCGCTCGGCAGCGCGCAGCAGCGCCTCGGCAACCCGCTCGGCCGTGGCCATGTGGCCGCTGTGGGCCTTGAACACCACCGGGCAACCGGCAGCCAGGGCGGCGGCGGTATCACCGCCGGCGGTGGAGAACGCCAGGGGGAAGTTGCTGGCACCGAACACCGCCACCGGGCCGACACCAATACGGTACTGGCGCAGGTCCGGGCGCGGCAATGGCGTGCGCGCTGGCAAGGCGCGGTCGATGCGCGCGCCATAAAAATCGCCCCGGCGCAGCACCTGGGCAAACAGGCGCATCTGGCCGCTGGTACGTGCGCGCTCACCGACAATGCGCGCACTGGGCAGCGCGGTTTCCTGGCAGGTCACGGCGATAAAGTCCTCGCCCAGGCCGTCGAGCTCGTCGGCGATGGCCTCGAGAAACTGCGCCCGGCGCTCGGCCGAGAGTTTGCGATAGGCCGGGAACGCGGCGCTGGCCGCATCCACGGCATTGTCGACTTCGTCCAGGCTGGCCTGGTGAAAGGCGCCCGGCAGGCGCTCGCCGGTGTGGGCATCGACGCTGTAGACCAAGGTGTCGCCCAGGGCACTGCGCTGGCCGCCAATGAAGTTGTATCCGCTAAAGCTCATGTGCATGTCGCCTCGTCAAGAAGGTTGCAGGGCTGTCAATCAGGTCACGGCACCGATCTGCCAGGGCACGAATTCGTTCTGCCCGTAGCCGTGCTGTTCACTCTTGCTGCGCTCACCGGAGGCGATGCGCAGCATCTGCTCGAAGATGTAGGCGCCGCGTTCTTCGATGCTGGTGCTGCCGTCGGCGATGCCGCCGCAGTTCACATCCATGTCTTCAAGCTGGTGCTCGAACACCCGGTTGTTGGTGGCCAGCTTGATCGACGGCGCCGGCGCGCAGCCGTAGGCCGAACCGCGGCCGGTGGTAAAGGCAATCAGGTTGGCGCCGCCGGCGACCTGGCCGGTGGCCGAAACCGGGTCGTAGCCCGGGGTGTCCATGAACACCAGGCCTTTGGCGCGCACCGCTTCGGCGTACTGGTAGACGTCCACCAGGTTGCTGGAGCCGGCCTTGGCCACTGCACCGAGGGATTTCTCCAGGATGGTGGTCAGGCCGCCGGCCTTGTTGCCGGCCGAGGGGTTATTGTTCAGCGCGGCGTTCATGCGCTGGCAGTAGTCTTCCCACCAATGGATGCGGGCGATGAGTTTCTCACCCACTTCACGGCTGACCGCGCGGCGCGTGAGCAAGTGCTCGGCGCCGTAGATCTCCGGGGTTTCCGAGAGGATTGCGGTGCCGCCAGCTGCCACCAGACGGTCAACGGCATTGCCCAGGGCCGGGTTGGCGGTGATCCCCGAGTAGCCGTCGGAGCCGCCGCATTGCAGGCCGACTACCAGATGGCGGGCGCTGACCGGCTCACGCTTGACCCGGTTGGCCTCGGCCAGCAGCGCCTTGACCTGCGCGATGCCGGCAGCGATGGTCTTCGAGGTACCGCCAATGCCCTGGATGGTAAAGGCGCGCAGCTGATCACCGGTTTGCAGCTGCTGGGTTTGCAGCAGGCTTTCGATCTGGTTGGTCTCGCAGCCCAGGCCGATGATCAGCACGGCGGCAAAGTTGGGGTGGATAGCGTAGCCGCCCAGGGTCCGGCGCAGCAGGCCCAGGGCTTCGCCGCTGGGGTCTACCGCGCAACCGGCGCCGTGGGTCAAAGCGACCACGCCGTCGATGTTCGGGTAGGCGGCCAGCGCCTCGGGGTGGATGTCGCGGCGAAAGTGGTCGGCCACGGCGCGGGCGACGGTGGCCGAGCAGTTCACCGAAGTCAGAATGCCAATGTAGTTGCGGGTCGCGACCCGACCGTCGGCACGCACGATGCCCTGGAACTGCGCCTCGCTGGCAGGCGTTGGCCTGGCATCGACGCCGAAGGCATAGTCGCGGGCAAAATCGCCCATCTCGACGTTGTGCACGTGCACATGCTCGCCGGCCTCGATCACTTGCGAGGCAAAACCGATGATCTGCCCGTAGCGGCGCAGCGGCTGGCCTTGCTCCACGCGCTCGGTGGCGACTTTATGCCCGGACGGGACCGCCTGGCGCACGGTGATGGCTTCGGCGTCCAGGTGCTGGCCTTCAACCAGGGCCTGGCGGGCAATCAGTACATTGTCCAGGGGGTTCAAGCGGATAACGGCAGGGTCGCCGCTGCGGGTGCTGGCAATCAGTTGCATGGGACCTCTCAGGGCGGATGCGGCCGGCTTCTTGTTATGGCGCCGCCCGTGCTGTGCCGGGCGAATCTGCGATAACTCTAAGGAGCCGGGCGCAACATTCCCAATGAGATGATCCGATCAAGCGATAACCCAGGGTTATCGCAAGCTGTCAGTCAGCCGCTTTTATCAATCGCCAGCACTGCCCTGCTCTGCCCGTCGCTGGCGGGCGAACTCCAGCAACAGCTCGACAAACGCCTGCGCCGAGGCGCTCAAGGGTTCGTCCTTGCGGGTGATCACCCCGTACTCCAGCGGCGCCAGTTGCAACGGCGACTGCAGCTCGCAGAACTGGCCGCTGCTCAACTGCGCAGCGACCATCGAGCGCGGCAACATGGCGATCATCGGCCCGGACTCGAGCAAATGCAGGAACATCGGCATCGAGATGGTATCGACACTGTCTGCCGGGGTGGCGATGCCGACCGCCCTGAAGGCCTGCTCCAGGCGCTCGCGCAGCGGTGTGCCGACCGGGTACAGCACCCACGGCCAGTCGCTCAGTGCCTGCAGCGAGGCACTGCCCGGCTGGTTGAGCGGGTGATCCTTGTTGACCACCAGGCTGAAGGGCTCTGGCTCCAGGGCCTGGAAGTCGAACAGCTGGCTGAAGCGCTCCTCGGTGAAGCGGCCGATCATCAGGTCGAGCTTGTTCTGCTCAAGCATGGCCAGCAGATGGTCGCTGGATTGCTCGACCACTTCGATCGACAGCAGCGGGCTGCGCGCCTTGATCGCGGCAATCGCCTGGGGCAGCACCAGGGGCGTTGCGGCAAAAATCCCGCCAACGCGAATAAAGCCATGGCCGCCCTTGCGCAGGCGGTTGACCTGGTCGACGAACTGCTGCGACTCGGCCAGCGCCCCTTGCGCATAACGCACCACGTACTCACCGAGTTCGGTGGGCGGCATGCTGCGCGGCAGGCGCTCGAACAGGGCAAAGCCGAACTGCTCTTCAAGGTCGCGCAGCATCTTGCTCAAGGCCGGCTGGCTGAGGTTCATGCGCGTGGCGGTGGCGTGCATGTTGCGCGTGCGCGCCAGGGTGTCGATCAGCACCAGGTGCTTGAAGCGGATCCAGTTGCAGAAACTGGCGTGGGTAATGTCTGAAGCCATCAACGAACTGCCTCTTGCCGATGAATACGCGGGGCTACTGCGCCCGCAGGTAGTGCAACAGGGTTTCCAGGGCCACCGAGCGCGGCCGCGAACGCAAGGTCAGCAGCCCCAGGTTGACCATCGAGATCGGCAGTTCCACCGGCAGAATGGCAACCATGGCGTAACGGGCATAATGCTCGGCGACGTCGTTGGGCACCACTGCAATCATGTCCGAGGCCTCAAGCATCGCCGTGGTGGCGAGGATCGAGGCGGTCTCGACGATGTCCAGCGACTGCACCATGCCGGCTGCCTGCAGAGCGTTCTCGACCCGCCGGCGCATGGGGCTGCCGATCGGGTGGAGGATCCAGGTCAGCTCGGCCAGGTCGGCCAGCGCAAGGCGTGCGGCGCTGGCCAGCGGATGCCCGGCACGGGCGACCACGCGCATCTGCTCGTCGCTGTCGAACAGTTCGATGTTCAGCCCGTGACTGTCGCTCTGATCCGGCAGGCGCCCGACCACCAGGTCGAAATCGCCGCGCAGCAGCGACGGCAGCAAGGTGTCGCTGGTACCGACCTCCAGCGAAATACGCACCTTGGGGTGCTCGCGCTTGTAGGCCAGCACCGCCTGGGTCAGCAGCCCCGGCACCGGACCCATGACACTACCGACCCGCACCAGGCCGGAGGCGCCGCGGGCCAGTTCAGCGATCTGCGCCTGGGCGTGCTCGAATTCGTGCAGGGCGCCCTGGGCGTAGCGGATCATCACCTCGCCATACAGGGTCGGCTGCATGCCCCGGGGCAAACGCTCGAACAGGCGCACGCCGAGGCGCTCTTCCAGTTGCTGCAGCAACAGGCTGGCCGCAGGTTGCGTGGTGTGCATCGCCGCCGCGGCGCGGCGCAAATTGCCGAACTCGCCCAGGGCGTTGAGCAAGGTGATCTGCCGGCTGGAGATCTTCAGCGCCCCCAGGCTGGCAGGGGCCGGTAGCGCGACGTCGGGTTTAGGAGGCATATCAAATCCGGTATCCATACTTAGGAATTGGCGATTATGCCTGTATCGCTCGACAACCTACAGTCAGGCCTCCCTGTGCCACCCCAGAACAAGAGCCCGCCATGAGCATACGCATTACCCACTTGAGTGTTCGCGACATCCGCTTTCCTACTTCGCTGTCGCTGGACGGCTCCGACGCGATGAACAGCGCCCCGGACTATTCGGCTTCCTATGTCGTGCTGCACACCGATGCCGACAGCCTCGAAGGCCACGGCCTGACCTTCACTATCGGGCGCGGCAACGAGATCTGCGCCGCCGCCGTGCAATCGCTGGCGCCGCTGATTGTCGGCCTGACCCTTGAAGACATCACCGCCGACATGGGCGGCTTCTGGCACCGCTTTACCGCAGGCGACAGCCAGCTGCGCTGGCTCGGCCCGGAAAAAGGCGTGATCCACCTGGCCACCGCCGCCATCGTCAATGCGGTCTGGGACCTGTGGGCCAAGCACGAAGGCAAGCCGGTGTGGAAACTGCTCGCCGACATGAGCCCCGAACAGCTGGTGGGCTGCCTGGACTTCAGCTACGTCACCGACGTGCTCACCCCCGAAGAAGCCATCGCCCTGCTGCGCCGTCAGGTGCCAGGCAAGGCCGAGCGCGAGGCGCAGATGCTGCGCGAAGGCTACCCCGGCTACACCACCGCGCCCGGCTGGCTCGGCTACAGCGAAGAGAAAATGCGCCAGCTGACCCGCGAGGCTATCGCTGACGGCTGGACCCACATCAAGCAGAAAATCGGCGCCAACCTTGAAGACGACATGCGCCGCGCCAGCATCCTGCGCGACGAAATGGGCTGGGAGCGCACGCTGATGATGGACGCCAACCAGGTCTGGAGTGTCGATGAGTCGGTGGCCAACATGCGCCGCCTGGCAGTTTTCGAGCCGCTGTGGATCGAAGAGCCAACCAGCCCCGACGATATTCTCGGCCACGCCGCAATCCGCCAGCGCATTGCGCCGATCGGCGTCGCCACCGGCGAACACTGCCATAACCGGGTGATGTTCAAGCAGATGTTCCAGGCCGGCGCGCTGGATTTCTGCCAGCTCGATGCCGCACGCCTGGGTGGCCTCAACGAGGTGCTGATCGTGCTGCTGATGGCGGCCAAGTACGATGTGCCGGTGTGCCCCCATGGCGGCGGCGTCGGCCTGTGCGAATATGTGCAGAACATCGCCCTGTTCGACTACATCGCCGTCTCGGCCTCGTTGCACAACCGCGTGCTGGAGTACGTCGACCACCTGCACGAACACTTCATCGACCCGGTGGTGATCCGCCGCGGTCGCTACATGCCGCCGCAACGCCCTGGCTACAGCATCGAAATGCACGCGCAAACCCTGGAGCGCTACCAGTATCCCGATGGCGCCGTGTGGCTGGACATCAACCGTGACTGACTGACCTGAGCCTGCGCGCCGCAACACGTGCGGCGCGCAGTACGCACATTTGAACGGGGAAAAAACAATGACAATCCTCACTAACGCGACAGCGGCCGCCGCGCCTGCCGTCGCCGACGACCAGCGCCTGAACCGTCTGCTGCTGCGCAAGCTGATGCCGCTGCTGATCGTGGTCTATGTGATGAGTTTTCTGGACCGCACCAACATTGCCCTGGCCAAGGCCAGCATGGGCATCGACCTGGGCCTTTCGGCCGCAGCCTATGGCCTGGGTGCCGGGCTGTTCTTCCTGACCTACGCGCTGGCCGAAGTGCCGAGCAACCTGATCATGCACCGGGTCGGCGCGCGTTTCTGGATCACCCGCATCATGATCACCTGGGGCCTGCTGTCGGCGGGCATGGCCTTCGTCCAGGGCGAAACCTCGTTCTACATCATGCGCCTGCTGCTGGGCGTGGCCGAGGCCGGGTTGTTCCCCGGGGTGATGCTCTACCTGACCTACTGGTTCGACCGCGAGCAACGGGCGCGGGCTACCGGCTATTTTCTGCTCGGGGTGTGCCTGGCGAATATTCTCAGCGGTCCGCTGGGCGGCGCCTTGCTCGAACTCGATGGCCTGCTGGGCTGGCACGGCTGGCAGTGGCTGTTCGTCATCGAAGGCCTGCCGGCGGTAGCTCTGGCCTATGTGGTGTGGAAGAAACTGCCGGACGGCCCGGCCTCCGCGCCCTGGCTGTCGGCGGCCGATGCCCGCGACATCGAGCAGCGCCTGAACGCCGAAAAAGCCTCGGCGCCGCAACAGAGCCGGCTCAGCCAGATGTTCGCCGACAAACAGATCTGGCTGGCGATCGCGGTGTACTTCGTGCACCAGATCACCATCTATACAGTGATCTTCTTCCTGCCGGGCATCATTGGCACCTACGCCGCCCTGACCCCGTTGCAGATCGGCCTGCTGACCTCGGTGCCGTGGATTGCCGCCGCCATCGGCGCCGCCACCCTGCCGCGCCTGGCCACTTCGCCGGGGCGCTGCCGCACCCTGCTGTTCTTCGGTTTGCTGACCATGGCCGCCGGCTTGCTGCTGGCGTCGTTGTCGAACTCGTTCATCGGCCTGATCGGTTTCTCGCTGACCGCGCTGATGCTGTTCGTGGTGCAGTCGATCATCTTCGTCTTCCCCTCCAGCCGCCTCAGCGGCAATGCCCTGGCGGCGGGCCTGGCCTTCGTCACCACCTGCGGGTTGCTCGGCGGTTTTGTCGGGCCATCGGTGATGGGCCTGATCGAACAGACCACCGGCAATACCCGCAACGGCCTGTGGCTGATCGCCGCGCTGCTGGTGCTGGCGGCGCTGATCAGCACGCGCTTGCGCCAGGGTCAGGAGCCCTAGCACAGCCCGAGGTGACTCCGTCCATCGCAAACCGGCCAGGCCTGTCCATTTTTTGACAAGGCTTGGCCTGCGGATTGCAGAGGCTGGCAATCACCGTCGGGCAGTGACGTAATACTGACGCGACGGCCAGCCCCCCAACGCTTATGGACGCCAGCAATCGCCTTGCTCGGTCACCGGAGAAGTCACGTGTCTACCCTCACTGAAATTGCAGCCAACCACGCCAGAATGATCAACGCCGTGGCCGCCGGCACGAGCGAACCGAGCGAGCGCCCGGCGCTGCTGGTGGTGGGCTTGCAGGCCCCCGCCGGCCTTGACGGGGTAGTCCCGGTACCGCTGGAGCTGATGCTTGCAGCCCAGGAACCCAGCCACTTCACTTGCCTGTCATAAAGGCTGGATAGTCGCTGTAGCCCAGCTCATCTCCGCCAAACAAGCGGCTGCCATCGAACTGCGCCATCGGCCAGCCGTTTGCCAGCCGCGCCGGCAAGTCCGGGTTGGCGACAAAGGGCCGGCCGAAGGCAATCAGGTCGACCAGCCCGGCCTCGAGCAAGGCCTGCGCACGATCCTCGTCGTAGCGCCCGGCAACGATGATGGCGCCGGCAAACACCTGGCGCAGCTCATGGCGGAACGGCTCGGGGATCTGCGGGGCATCGTCCCAGTCGGCTTCGGCCAGGTGCAGGTAGGCAATGCCTTGGGCGCCCAGGGCCTTGGCGGCCTGGAGGATGGTCGGGATGACGTCCGTGCAGTCCATGCCGCGGGCGGTGATGTAGGGCGCCAGGCGCACACCGGTGCGCTGCGCACCGATTTCGTCGGCCACCGCCGCGGCCACTTCCAGCAGAAAGCGGATACGGTTTTCGCGGCTGCCGCCGTAGGCGTCATTGCGCAGGTTGGAGGTGGTGCGCAAGAACTGGTCGATCAGGTAACCGTTGCCCGCGTGAATCTCGACGCCATCAAAACCCGCCTCGCGGGCATGCCGGGCGGCAAGCCGATAATCCTCGATCACCGCTTGAATGTCTGCCTGGCTCAGGGCCCGTGGCGCGCTGACCTCGACCATGCGCCCGACGCCATCATCGCCCACCACCCACACCTGGGCATCGGCACGCAGCGCTGACGGCGCAACCGGCTGGCCATCGGCATGGAAGCTCGCATGGGACATGCGCCCGACATGCCACAGCTGCAGGAAAATCCGCCCGCCTTGGCCATGCACGGCGTCGGTCACCTGACGCCAGCCGGCTACTTGCCCGGCACTGTAGATGCCGGGGGTAAAGCTGTAACCCTTGCCCTGCGGGCTGATCTGCGTGGCTTCACTGATGATCAGGCCGGCACTGGCGCGCTGGGCGTAATAGGCCGCCATCATGGCGTTGGGCACATCACCGGGCTGGCTGCTGCGCGAGCGGGTCATCGGCGCCATGACGATACGGTTGGGCAACTGCAGTGGGCCCAGTTCAAAGGGTGTGAACAACGAAGCTGAAGTAGACATGCGTGTGGCTCTCCTGAAGTCAGACAGGTGCGTGGTCGCACTGCTGGTAGTCGTGGGTAATGCCGAGGTCGTCGCGATCGAGCGGGCAGTCCAGTTCCAGGACCAGGCCGCCGGGCAGGCTGACAAACAGTTGGCAGATGCGTTGCTCCGGTACCAGCGCGACCTGGTAGGCCAGGCCACTGGCGCGGACGCGTTCGAGCACTGCCGACGCCGGCTGCCGGGTACGCAGGGCCAGATGGCTGAGCTCGGTGTGCGGCCCCTGGATCAGGTGCACCAGGGCCTGGTCGCCCTGGTACAGCCATTGCCCGGGAAATGGAAACGCCGGCCTCGGCCCGGGCTCGACGCCCAGCAGGGTTTGCAGCACAGCCTTAAGCTCGCCGTCGGCGGCGGTGGTGAAGGCCAGGTGATCGAACTGCAGGTCAAGGGTCATGCTGAGCACCTCTGTGTGGGGTGTCAGCATGATGTTTGATTGAAAGTCGCTGATAAACAGGGCTGGACTGCAATGACTTGTTAGCAATTTTTATAGATCAGTCGAAACCCGCCACTAGGTGCCGGCTGAGGCCAGGTGCAATTTGCGGCTGAGCGTCGCAGGCAGGCGCTCAAATGGTGAGGATATGCTCATAAAAATCCTTCAGCGCAATAAATCACCAATAACTGCAACTTTCAGGCGATCAGCAAAGGCTTCTTCACCCGTCACTGGCAAAATTAGCAATTATTTCTAGATGTAACAGCGCTAGAATTGGATCCCATCTGCGATTGGCATCGGTTGCTTGCGGGCAACCGGCGCTGCGCAAAACCGTAGGCACAGGAGAACGCCGCCATGATGTTGAAGGATCCTTCTACCAAGTACCGTCACTTCACCACCGTCGACCTGCCGGACCGCCAGTGGCCGAACCGGGTCCAGCAGGTCGCCCCGACCTGGTGCAGTGTGGACATGCGCGACGGTAACCAGGCGCTGATCGAACCGATGAACGCCGAGCGCAAGCGGCGCTTCTTCGACCTGCTGGTCAAGGTCGGCTTCAAGCAGATCGAGGTGGGTTTCCCGGCGGCGTCGCAAACCGACTTCGATTACGTGCGCGAGCTGGTCGAGAGCGGCGCGATTCCTGACGACGTTACCATCCAGGTGATGACCCAGGCCCGCAGCCACCTGATCGAGCGCACCTTCGAAGCCCTCAAGGGCGTGCCCCGGGCGATTGTCCACGTCTACAACGCCACCGCACCGGTGTTTCGCGAGGTGGTGTTCGGGGTCGACCGCGCCGGCTGCATCGAGATCGCCACCCAGGCCACCCGCGAGATCAAGGCCCACATGCAGGCCAACCCGCACACCCAGTGGACCTACCAGTACTCGCCCGAGACCTTCTGCTTTACCGAGCTGGATTTCGCCCTGGAGATCTGCGAGGCGGTGACCGAGGTGTTCCAGCCCTCGCCAAGCAACAAGATGATCCTCAACCTGCCGACCACCGTCGAGGTCTCGACCGCCAACGTCTTCGCCGACCAGATCGAGTGGTTCTGCCGCCACTTGAGCTGCCGCGACAGCGTGGTCATCAGCGTGCACCCGCACAATGATCGCGGTACCGGCGTGTCGACCGCCGAGCAGGCCTGCCTGGCGGGCGCCGAGCGGGTCGAGGGCACCTTGTTCGGCAACGGTGAGCGCACCGGCAACGTCGACATCCTGACCCTGGCAATGAACCTCTACACCAGCGGTATCAGCCCGCAGCTGGACTTCTCGGACATCATCCACGTGCAGCGCGAAGTCGAGTTCTGCAACCAGTTGCCGACCCACCCGCGCCACCCCTATGCCGGCGAACTGGTGTTCACGGCGTTTTCCGGCTCGCACCAGGACGCCATCAAGAAAGGCTTCGCCCACCGGCGCAACAACCCCGAGGGCTACTGGCAGATCCCTTACCTGCCGATCGATCCGGCCGACATGGGCCGCAGCTACGAGGCAGTGATCCGGGTCAACAGCCAGTCCGGCAAAGGCGGCGTCGCCTACCTGCTCGAGCAACACGGCATCGTCTTGCCGCGGCGCCTGCAGATGGAGTTCAGTGGCCTGGTGCAACAAGTGGCCGACGAGGCCGGCCAGGAGATCAGCAGCGACATGATCCTGTCGTGCTTCACCGACAACTACCTTGAGCAAGGCAAGCCCTACACCCTGCAGCAACCTCGGCTTGCCAGCGAAGACAGCTGCACCTACCTCGATGCCCAGTTGGACATCGCCGGCGCGCGCCTGGCGCTCAGCGGCGAAGGCAACGGGCCGTTGGCGGCGCTGGTCAATGCCTTCGCCCAGCAGGGCCTGAACTTCGATATCGCCGACTATCACGAGCACGCCATTCGTGACGGTGCCCAGGCCGAAGCCATCGCCTATGTCGAAATCCGCGTCAACAGCCAGCTGCTGTTCGGCGTCGGCAAAGACAACAGCATCCTCCAGGCATCGCTCAAGGCCGTGGTCGGTGCCGTGTCGCGTGCCACCCGCCAGGGCTTGCTCAAACCCCTGCACGCCGCCAGCGTTTCTGCCTGAGGAGAAAGGCATGGAACCATTAGCGATGGACTATGAACATGGCGAGGTCGTGGGCAGCCACTGCCATGCCGAGGACCAGTTGATCTACGCCACCAGCGGGGTCATGCGCGTGTGCAGCGACGAAGGCAACTGGGTGATCCCCTGCGGGCACGCCCTCTGGGTGCCGGCAGGGGTCAGCCACGAGGTGCGCATGAGCGGCGAAGTGAGCATGCGCACCTTGTTGCTCAGCGCCCACGTCGACCGCTGTCAGGTGATCGTGGTCTCGGGGCTGCTGCGCGAGCTGATCCTGGCCTCATCACGCATGCAGGAGCAGCGCGACGAGTCGTTGGGCGAGCATGTGCGCGCGCTGATTCACCGCGAGCTGGAGGCGGCTGAACGCATCGAGGCGCATGTGCCGGTGCCGCAGCATCCACGCCTGCGGGCCTGGTGCGAGCGCTTTCTCGAAGACCCTGCGCAAGACCTCACCCTGGAGCAATGCGGCGCGCAGTTGAACATGAGTGCGCGCACCGTGGCGCGATTGTTCCAGCGCGAGGTGGGGATGTCCTACGGTGAATGGCGCACCCGCACGCGCATGATTCTCAGCCAGCAGCGCCTGGCCGGTGGCATGCCGATCCTGCACGTGGCGCTCGAACACGGCTACCAGAGTGCCAGCGCCTTTGCCGCGATGTTCAAGCGCATCCTCGGCTACACCCCACGCGACTGGCAGGTCAGCGCCCTGGAAGGCAGCGCCACGCGCAGCCACTGAGACCCGCAGCGAGGATGGCGGCCACGCCCTCCTCGCTGCCGGGCCAGGTTGTCCCGGTCACGGCCATGGTTGTCCCGCTCGCGGCAGAAGCGCTGCCCTCCCCTCGTTAATCTGGCATCACGACCCTAGATGTGACTTTCGTGATGCGTGCACTTCGATCCCCGCCGTTCCCCGCCCGGCTTCTCGCCGCCACCAGCCTCCTGACTGTGCTCTGCGCTTGCACCAGCCAATCCGTAACGACCCCGGCGCCATTGGCACTGCAAGCCGATCCACTGGCCAGCCTGCCCGCCGGCGTCAGCCAGCAGGCCTTGCCCGAGCGCTGGTGGGAGCTGTACCAGGACCCGCAGCTCAACACCTGGGTCCAGCAAGCCCTGGCGCATAACCAGGACCTGGCCCAGGCCGAGGCCAACGTGCAGGCCATGCTCGCCGGTATCGGCGAGTACGACGCCAGACGCTGGCCCTCGACCAGCGTCGAGTTCGGTGCCAGCTACGGCAAAAGTGCCGACGACCAGACCCTGGCCCAGGCCACCGACAGCCATGCGCCGTCGCAATGGGAATTCAACCCGGGCATCGAGCTGGCCTATCAGGTCGATGTCTGGGGCCAGGTGCGGGCTGCCATCGAGCGCGCCCGGGCCCAGGCCGACGCCTCCCGCGAGGCCATGGAGCTGGTGCGTTTGCAGGTGGTGACCCAGACCAGCCGCGCTTACATCGACCAGTGCGTTTACGGCGCGCGCCTGCAGGAAACCGAACAATCCCTGCAGACCCTGGAGCGCAGCGTGCAGCTCAGTGACCGCCAGCGCCAGGCCGGGATCGCCACCGAACTCGATGCGGTGCGCCTGCGCGGGCTGCGCGAGCAGGTCCGCGCGCAACTGCCGATGCTGGAAGCGCGGCGGCAAATGGCGCTGTTCGAACTCAGCGTGCTCAGTGGCCAGCCGCCTGCGGCAATCAGCGCCGGTGCCGCCAGCTGCCGAAGCATCCCGACCCTGAAAGCAGCGTTGCCTGGCGGCGATGGCTGGCAACTGCTGGCCCGCCGCCCGGATGTGCGCAAGGCCGAGCGCGACCTGCGCGCCGCCGACCTTGAAGTCGACATCGTCAAGGCCGACCTGTACCCGAAGGTCAGCTTCGGCGCCTCTTTGACGTCCTCGGACCATCACCTGTCCAACCTCGGTGACAGCCAGGCGGTGATGTTCGCCGTCGGCCCGCTGATCAGCTGGGAGTTCCCCAACATCAAGGCCAACCGCGCCCGGGTCAGCAAGGCCCGGGCCCTGCAGCAAGCGCAGATCGCCCACTACCGCGGCGTGGCCCTGGGCGCGCTCAAGGATGTGCGCCAGGCCCTGGCCGGCTACGACGGCGAACGCCAGCGGGCGCAAGCCCTGGATGCGGCCCTGGCGCACAGCCAGCGCGGCTTTGCCCTGGCCCAGGACAACTACCGCGCCGGCACCGTCGATGCCCTCGAGGTGCTCGACAGCGAGCGCGACCTGATCAGCGTCCGCGCTCGCCACGTCGAGGCCCAGGGACGCCTGGCGCGGGCACAAATCAATCTGTTCCGGGCCCTGGGCGGCAGCTGGCAAACGCCACCGGCCGCGGCCGCGACCCTGGTGCAGAGCGCACCTACCGACACTGGAATCCAACCATGAATATTGCCGTTGAAAAACCACCGCTGGCTGCCGATCAGCAGCAGCGCAAAGCCCCTTTGCCCACCCTCACCCGGCGGCGCCTGGCGCTGTACGCCACAGGCGGCCTGAGCGTGGTGGCGGTGCTGGTGTTCGGCGGCTACTGGTTTAGCACCGGGCGCTTTCTGGAGACCACCGATGACGCCTACGTGCGCGCCGACTGGGTGGCCTTGAGCCCGCGCGTGGCCGGCTATGTCGCCCAGGTTGAAGTCGATGACGACCAGGCGGTAAAAGCTGGCGACGTGCTGGTACGCCTGCAAAACCGCGACTATCAGGCCCGCCGCGACCAGGCCGAAGCCGGGGTGGCCGAGGCCCAGGCTGCGCTGACCGCCGCCCAGGCCAGCCAGCAGGTGGCAGTGGAGCGCATCAACCAGCAGCAGCAAGCCATCCTCCAGGCCGAATCGGCCGTGCACAGCGCCGAGGCCGAGCGGCGCCGCAGCGAACTGGACATGCAGCGCTACCAGGGCCTGGTGCGCGACAACGCCGCCACCGTGCAGCGCCTGGAATCGGCCAACGCCAATGCCATCCAGGCCCGCGCCGCCTTGCAGAGCGCCCAGGCCCGCCAGCGCGAGCAGCAGTCGCAACTGGCAATGGCCAAGGCCCAGGCGCTGCTGGCCGAGGCGCAGATCAAACAACGTTCGGCAGCCCTGGCCAGCGCCAAGGCCCGCCACGCCCTGGCCGACCAGGACAGCCAGGACACAGTGATCCGCGCGCCCATCGACGGCGTGGTCGGCCAGCGCCGGGTGCGCGCCGGGCAATACGTGGTGCCCGGCCAGCCGCTGCTGGCGGTGGTGCCGCTGCACCAGACCTACGTGGTTGCCAACTACAAGGAAACCCAGCTGGCCCACATGCGCCCGGGGCAGCCGGTGGAAATCAGCATCGACAGTTTTTCCAGCCAGCACCTGCGTGGCCGGGTGGCCAGCTTCTCGCCGGCTTCGGGCAATGTCTTCGCCCTGCTGCCCTCGGACAACGCCACCGGCAACTTCACCAAGATCGTCCAGCGCTTTCCCGTGCGCATCCTGCTCGACCCGGCCGAGGACGGCGTGCAGGTGCTGCCGGGAATGTCGGTGGTAACCACCGTCGACACCCGTGGGGAGCCTGCCGATGAGCAGTGAACAGCCGGTCTCGTTGCGGGCCTGGGTGGCGGTGATCGGCGGCTTGTTCGGCTGTTTCATGGCCGGCATGAACGTCCACGTCACCAGCGCTGCGCTGCCGGAAATCCGCGGTTCGCTGGGCGCCAGTTTCGAGGAAGGCTCGTGGATCTCCACCGCCTACCTGGTGGCGGAGATCGTCATGATTCCGCTCACGGCCTGGCTGGTCGAAGTGTTCTCCATGCGCCGGGTGATGTGGACCGGCTCGTTCATCTTCCTGCTGGCCTCGATCGCCTGCTCCTGGGCACCCAACCTTGAGGCGATGATCATCATCCGGGTGATCCAGGGCGCCGCCGGCGCGGTGCTGATCCCGCTGTCGTTCCAGCTGATCATCACCGAACTGCCGGCCAGCAAGATGGCCATGGGCATGGCCCTGTTCAGCCTCGCCAACAGTGTCGCCCAGGCCGCGGGGCCGTCGATTGGCGGCTGGTTGACCGATGCCTATTCCTGGCGCTGGATTTTCTACCTGCAGCTGTTCCCCGGGGTGGCGCTATTGATTGCCATCGCCTGGTCGATCGAGGCCAAGCCGATGAAGCTTGAGTTACTGCGCCGCGGCGACTGGCTGGGGATCTTCGCCATGGTCGTGGGCCTGGGCGGCCTGCAGATCGTGCTCGAGGAAGGTGGGCGCCTGGACTGGTTCGGCTCGGGCTACATCCTCGGCATGTCGGTGGCCGCCGGCATCGCCCTGGTGGTGTTTGTGGTCACCCAGCTGTACGGCAGCCGCGCCTTCATCAACCTGCGCCTGCTCGGGCGCTACAACTTTGGCGTGGCCAGCGTCGCCATGTTCATCTTTGGCGGCGCCACCTTCGGCCTGGTGTTCCTGGTGCCCAACTACCTCTCGCAGTTGCAGGGTTTCAGCGCCCGCGATGTCGGCGTCAGCCTGATCGCCTATGGCCTGGTGCAATTGCTGCTGGCGCCGCTGATGCCGCGGTTGATGGCCTGGACCAGCGCCAAGTTCATGGTTGCCAGCGGCTTTCTGATCATGGCCCTAGGCTGCTGGCTGGGCGCCAGCCTCAACGTCGACAGCGCCGACAACGTCATCATCCCCTCCACCGTGGTTCGCGGCATCGGCCAGCCGTTCATCATGGTGGCGCTGTCGGTGCTGGCGGTGGCGGGCCTGGACAAGCGCGAAGCGGGCTCGGCATCGGCGGTGTTTTCCATGCTGCGCAACCTCGGTGGCGCCATCGGTACCGCCGGGCTGACGCAAATCGTTGCCACCCGTGAGCGCTACCACAGCGAGCGTATTCACGAACATGTCACGGTGTTTTCGCCAGGTTTGCAGGAGCGCCTCAACCAGGCGGTGCACACCTGGCTGCCGCAACAGCAGCAGATACTGGAGGGTCTGGCTGCAACCATACGCCGCGAGGCGTACCTGATGGCCTACAGCGATGCGTTTTATGTCGCCTGTCTGGCCCTGATTGGCTGCGCAGTAGCAGCGCTGGTGCTGCGCACCCAGCGGGCGGCCTGAAGTTTACATGTAATTAATAGTTATAACGGTATTAGCGAACAGGGAGTTCAGTGGTATGGCATGCGCTAAATCTAATTAAATAGCGATAAAAAACGCTATTAACAGCCTCTTGCCGCTTGGCAACTTCAGTAATGAAGTTGCCTTTTTCGCGTGCCTGCAAGTTATTAATCCACCCCTAAATTTTATGTTTGCGAAGTCTTGATTTGTAACTTCTTATGTCTTAGCTTTCCGTTGCCTGGCGCCATAACGGTTCCGGCCACTGCATGACGCAAACGCGCCAACGGGCCAGTTTCTGGCCACCTGTGCGGCTGCCCTAAAAACGATAACGCTGTTTTATATCCCGACAAAAAACCTGATAACCGAGGAAAACATGCACAATCAAAAAGCCGTTCTTGAACACAACAAAACCGAACTTGGCAACCACCCGATCTTCGCTGAAATCGGTTCTTTGCAGGTATTGCGCACGTTCATGGAGACCCATGTTTTTGCGGTCTGGGACTTCATGTCGCTGACCAAGCGCCTGCAGCAGGAACTGACCTGCACCCGCCTGCCGTGGCTACCACCGCTGGACCCCGCCGCCGCCCACCTGATCAACGAAATCGTCCTCGGTGAAGAGTCCGACCAGAACCTGCAAGGCGGCCACTACAGCCACTTCGAACTGTACCTGCACGCCATGCGCGAGATTGGCGCGAGCACCGACCGTATCGAGCATTTTGTCCGTCTGCTGCGCGGCGGCGTCGAGCTTGACGAAGCCCTGCAGCACTGCCATGCCTCGCCGGCAGCGGTGCGGTTTGTCAGCAACACCCTCGACACCGCCATCAACGCCAAGCCTCATGAAGTTGCCGCAGCCTTTCTGCACGGGCGTGAAAGCGTGATCCCACGGATGTTCCAGACCATTCTCGATGACTGGGACATTGGTACCGACCAGGCCCCGACCTTCCGCTACTACCTGCAGCGCCATATCGACGTCGACTCCGACGACCATGGCCCGGCCGCCGAAAAACTGCTCGATCGCCTGGTCCAGGGCGACCCGCAGCGCCAGCAGGAAGTCTACGCCGCCGCCATTGCCGCAGTCGAAAGCCGCCGCGTGCTGTGGGACGAACTGCGCGCCGAAATGGCCGTGCAGATCGCCGAGTGTGTCGCATGAAGTTCGAAGTCATCGAGCACGACCAGGCCACCTGGCAAGCGGTCAGCAGCGAGCGCGGCATCACCCTCACGGTGTTCAAGGACACCCTCGATGCCAACACCCGTACCGGTATCCGCACACGCCTGGTGCGCTTTAACCCCGGCGGCGGCACGCGTGAAATCTATACCCATGATTACCACGAAGAAGTGTATTTGATCGAAGGTGATCAAACCGAACAGGCCGCGCCGGGGCGTGCACAAAAGACCTACGGGCAAGGCAGTTACTTCTTTCGCGCGGCGCACACGGAACATGGTCCGTTTCATTCGGAGCAGGGCTGCCTGTTATTTGAAGTTCATTACTATTGAACGGTGGGCAAGGTTAAATGAACGCACATGAGTATCAGTCTTTCGCCGACTCCTGGGAGCGGCGAGCGACCATTCGCACGCGTCCGCGGCGCACTGTGGAAGATGACGGCAAGTTGATTTACCCGACCAGCCGTCAACCCCTGGTGACCAGCGCCGTCTTTATGGAACAGTGCCCGCACTTGACAGACTTTGCCCTGGTGCAAAGTCTCTACAAGTTCATTAATGACGTGGTGATCTTCGAAACCGAGATTGTCGACAAAACCGCACGCAGCATTGCCAAGGACAGCTTTGCGATCCGCTTTCCGTTTGCCTGCCGCTACGACGCCATGACCGTGGTGGTGGATGAGGACTACCACGCCCTGGTGGCCATGGACTACCTGCAGCAGACCATCGAGCTGACCGGTATCGAGCCCATCGCCCTGCCGCGGGAAATCGAGCTCAGCCGCTCGATCCCCAAAGCCATGGAGATGGCCCCCGAACACCTGAAAGCGGCGGTCGAGCTGATTTGCGTGGCGGTTGCCGAGAACACCCTGACCAATGATGTCGCCGCCTTCGCCCGCGACGACACGGTCAAGGAATCGGTCAAGGGCCTGATGGCTGACCACCTGGCCGACGAAGGCCGGCATTCGAGCTTCTGGGCGCGGCTGACGCGCATTTACTGGAGTGCGGCGCCGGCTGAAGACCGGCAGATCCTCGCTTCGATCATGCCGGTGTTCCTCAGCCACTACCTGACCAACGACATCCAGAAAGCCTTCGACCTGGCGCTGATTGCCCACCTGGACACCAGTGAGCAGGTCAAGGCAGCGCTGCGCCTGGAAGTTGAAGCCATGGACTTCCCGATCACCCCGGGGCATCCCCTGGTGGGCAACATCATGCGGTTTTTCCGCGCCAGCGCAATGCTCGAAGATCCGGCCGTGCAGTCTTCCCTGGCCGCCTACCTGATCTGACATCAAAGGAATCAATGCCGATGAGACGTCTTGAAATTCTGCTGTGCGGGAGCAGCCGCGGGCTGGCCTGCCTGGCGGACGAGTTGCGGCGAATGGGCCATGGTGCCCATTTGCTCGACACGCCGGCCAGTTACGATCACTGGCAACTCCACGCCTCGGACCTGGTCATCGACGACGCGACCCTGGCGCCGTGGCCGGAAACGGGCAACACCTGGCAAGTCTCGTTGCAGGTCAGCGGCAGCGACCTCAGCGACCCGCTGCAAGACCTGCAACTGCACCTGCTGGGCCGCCAGGGCAGCCAGCCCTGGCAATGCCTGGAACGCCAGGATGTACCTGCAGAGGCCTCGGGCAACGGCGCCGACCTGGTGAACAGGGCCGTGCAGGAACTGGTCGAGGCGGCAGCGGCGCATGTCAGCGGCTACTCGCGCCATGACGACTACTTCAGCCAGTACCGCTTCCAGGCCCTGGGCCAGGTGCCCAGCGCCGGGCTGGGCGTGCTCGACACCCTGGCCTTCGCCCACCGTTGCAACCGCACGGCAGCACCGGCCATTAGCGAGGCGGCCAGCGTGCCGTTCATCCAGCGCCTGGCCGCCAGCCTGCGCCAGCACCATGACGCCCCGGCCTTGCTGGTCGAAGGCCGCAGCGTCAGCTATGGCGAGCTGCATGCCCTGAGCGTGGCGATCCAGGAGCGCCTGGTGCCGCTGCTGGGTGAAGACCGGCAGCAGCCGGTGGTGGCCATCGCCCTGGGCAAGGGCGTGGCCCTCTACGCCTCGATCCTCGCCGTGCTTGGCTGCGGTGCCCTGTACCTGCCGCTGGACCCCAGCCACCCCGCCGAACGCCGGGCGCTGATCGTCGAACATGCCCGGGCGCGGATCGTCATCCACGACGATAACCTGGCCATCCCCGCCGGTTGCATCGGCCTGGATGTCAGCCACCTGAGCGCCGTGCACCAAGGCGCCGATGGCCACCAGGGCATTGCCCTGGCCCAGCATCAGTCGCTGCTGCGCGGCACCTGGGAAGGTGCGCGGCCGTGCGTGGCGATCTACACCTCGGGCACCACCGGAACGCCGAAAGGCGTGCAGTTGACCGTTGCCAACCTCAGCCACTTCTGTGCCTGGTACGCCGAGCATGTCGAGGTCGGGCCCAAGACCCGCGCCTTGCAGTTCTCGACCATCAACTTCGATGCTTCGCTGCTGGACATCTTCCCGACCCTGCTCGAAGGCGGTTGCCTGGTGGTGCCCAACGAGGACCAGCGCCGCGACCCGCTGGCCCTGGCGCAACTGGTGGTCCAGGCCGAAGTCAGCCATGCCTTCTTGCCACCGGCGCTGCTGAGCATCCTGCCGCTGCACAGCCTGCGCGGCATGACCCACCTGATCACCGGCGGCGATGTGTGCGAGCCGCACGTGATCGACGCCCTGGCCGAGCACTGCCACCTGCACAACATCTACGGCCCCACCGAAACCACGGTGCTGGCCACCAGCCGGGTGATGCGCGCCGGCGACTCGAACCGCCTGCTCGGCCTGCCGATCGCCAATACCCGCCTGTACCTGCTCGACGAACAAGGCCTGCCGGTGTCCGAAGGCCAGAGCGGCGAGATCTACATCGCCGGGCCCGGCGTCGGTGCCGGCTACCTGCACAACCCCGCCGCCAGCGCCGAGCGCTACCTGAACGGCAGCGGCGGCCTGCACGGCGAGCGCCTGTACCGCACCGGCGACCTGGCGCGCTGGGGCCGCGCCGGCGTGGAAATTATCGGCCGCCTGGACAATCAGGTGAAGATCCGCGGCTTTCGGGTCGAGCCCGAAGAGATCGAGCACGTGCTGCGCAGCAGCAACCTGTTCGGCCAGCAGGCCGTGGTGATCGATGAGCAGCGGCGCATCCTGGCGTTCTTCGCCGAACCGCGCAACGGTGATGCGCACAGCGCCACCGAAGCCTTGAAGGCCCATGCCCAGCAGCACCTGCCGGACTACATGCGCCCTGCCCGCTGGCGCCTGCTCGAGACCCTGCCCGCGACCACCAACGGCAAGATCGATCGCAAGGCCCTGCGCCTGATGCCCGACGACAGCCGTCAGCGCCAGGTGCGCGCCCAGCCGCTGAGCGCGGCCACGCAAAGCCTGCTGGCGATTTGGGCCAAGCTGCTGGAAATCGACGCCGACGACATCGGCCTGGACGAGAGCTTCTTCAACCTCGGCGGCCATTCGATCCTGCTCTCGCGCATGCTCATGGACATTCGCGAGACCTTCGCCAAGGGCGTGTCGATCAACCGCTTCATCGAGCAGCCAACCCTGACCAACCTGGCGCGCCTGCTCGAGCAGGACGACACCGCCGATGCCGTGGTCAGCGCCCGGGCCCTGGCCGACGCCAACCTCAGTGTCGACCTTGAGGTGCTGCCGCTCAGCCGCCAGGGTGACGTGCACAAGGTCATCGTCACCGGCGCCAATGGCTTTCTTGGTGTGCACCTGGTCGAGGCACTGCTCGAACTGGGCTCCAGCGAAGTCGCCTGCCTGGTTCGCGCATCCCCCGGGCAATCGGCGCAGCAGCGTTTTGCCCAGGCCCTGGTCGACAACCGCCTCGAACACCTGGACATGAGCCGTGTGCGGGTGCTGGCCGCCGACATCAGCCAGCCGCTGCTGGGCCTGAGCGCCGAAGAGTACGAACACCTGGACCGCGACTACGGCGCGCTGATCTACAACGCGGCCAACGTCAACCACGTGCTCGACTACGAGTCGCTGATCAAGGACAACGTGGCGCCGCTGCTTGAATGCCTGAAACTGTGCGAGGGGCGCAGCAAGAAGATCTTCAACTTCATCTCCACCCTGTCGGCCTCCAGCAGCATCGATGCCCAGGGCCGGGTGCTGGAAACCCCGCCCGCGGCGACGCCGCCGATCTACATCCGCAATGGCTACAACCTGTCCAAGTGGGTCGGCGAGCGGATTCTCTGGAACGCCTGCGAGCGTGGCGTGCGAGTCAATATCTATCGCCCCGGGAACATTGCCTTCAATACCCGCACCGGCGTCTGCCAACCGCACCAGAACCGCCTGATGCTGATGCTCAAGGGCTCGCTGCAACTGAAGGAAGTGCCGCAACTGTCGCTGAACTTCGACCTGATGCCGGTGGATTTCCTCGCGCGCTTCATCGGTTTTCATGCCAGCCGCCACACCATCAACCGCGCGGTGTTCAACCTGCACAACCCGACGCCGCTGAGCTGGGACAACTACGTCGAGGCGTTCCGCCACATGGGCCACGACTTCCAGCTGGTCCCGGTCAGCCGCTGGCAGCAGCGGCTGTCGACCATCGGCAGCGACAACGCCCTGTTCGGTGTAGTCGGTTTCTACCTCAACGGTTTTGAGGAAGACATCGGCGACATCTCGATGATCGAGCACGGCAATGCCCGCCACGGCATCGACAACATGGGCGAGGAGTACCCCGCCAAAAGCCCGACCCTGCTGCGCCGGGGTTGTGAATTCCTCAAAGAAATCGACTTCATCTAACCCGTCAAAGGAGCTCGACATGTCACATCTGGAACCCGATACCCTGATCAAAAACCCTGTTGGCGAGCCCGTGGTTGCCACGGTGGCCGTCAATGCCGACGCCCGCAGCGTGTGGAACATCGTCGGCAACTTCGCCGGTTTTCCGGTGTTTATCCCGGCGCTGTCGCACATTGAAATGACCGGCAGCGGCGTGCGCTCGGTGCGCAAGAAGCTGTTCAAGGATGGCAACGTGGTGATGGAGCAACTCAATAGCCATGATGACCAGCAGATGGTCATGACCTGGTCGTTGATCTACACCTCGCTGAACATCGGCAACCTCTGGGCGCGCATGGAGGTCAAGGCCCAGGGCGCCAATCAGTCACTGGCCACCTGGACCATCATTGGCGAGCCGCAGACCGGCGGCGCGCAAGACCTGCCGGCGTTCCAGGCGTTCCTCCAGGGCTTTGCCGATGGTGCCATGAACAACGTCAAGCAGATGTTCGCTTAAGCCGCAGCGCAAGCCCGCTCCCACCGCCCGGTAGGCGCGGGCTTTGCCTCGCGGTTCACTACACAACGCACAAGCGCAGCCGGGCAAATGCCCGCCGATGTCCTACCCTCATAAGCTGGGAGATCAATAACCGAACCGGGCATAACCATGCGCAGTGCTTTGCAGATCATCGGCTTCATTGCCCTCACCCTGCTGCTGTCCAGCCCTCCCGGGCAGGCCGCACAACCCCCTGCGCCAGCACCCGCCAGTGCTGCCGCGCCTGTGGTCAAGGTCACCCAGCAAGACCTGCAAGCCCTGCAACTGCGCCTGGACAGCCTCAAGCAGCAGATTTCCCAGGCCAACAACTACAACCAGCTCGAAGGCCCGCAAGACCGCTTGCAGGCGCTGATCGTCGATATCGACCGGCTGAGCGCGGCGCTGTTGCCCGAACAGGCGCAGTTGCGCGCGCAACTGGAAGTGCTCGGCCCGGCGCCGGTCGAAGCCCTGGTGCCCGGCACCTCGGACATCGCCGCGCAACGCACGGCGCTTACCGAGCAAAAAAACCGCCTCGACACCACCCTCAAAGCCCTGGCCGCGCTCAAGGAAAACGCCAGCAACCTGCTGACGCAGATTTCCGCCATTCGCCGCACCATGCTCGAAAGCGAGCTGACCCTGAGCACCCACAGCTTGCTCAACCCGGCATTCTGGTCGCCGGTGCTCACCCCTTCGGCAGACGACCGCCAGCGCTTGCAGGCGTTCTTCGACGAGGTCAACGATACCGCCAACGCGGTCTGGCAGCCCGGCCAGCGCTTCGCCACCCTGCTGTTGGTGCTGCTTGCCATACTGGCCTGGACCCTCGGCCGCCGGCTGCTGGAGCGCTGGCTGGCCTGGTTATGCATGAACCGCGTGCCTGAAGGCCGCCTGCGCCGCAGCTCGCTGGCTCTGGCCTCGGTAATGGCCACCCTGCTGGCCACCGGGGTAGCCCTGGAGCTGCTGTTTTACGCCTGCACCCACCACCTGCCGTTGCCGTCGATGCTGGCGACGTTTTCTGAAGAGTTCGAAAAGCTTGCCTATACCTGCGTGCTGATCACCGGCTTGAGCCGCGCACTGCTGTCGACCTCGCATCCGTCCTGGCGGCTGCCGGACATCGCCGACCCGGTGGCGCTGGCCTTGCAGCCCTTCGCCCGCTGGCTGGCCAGTACCTTGCTGGTATTGGTGGCCCTGGTGCAGATCTCCAACGCCGCCGGCATGAGCAGCCAGCTGGTGATCGCCGGGCGGGGAATCGCCGCGCTGGTGATCAGCGCCCTGATCATCGCCCTGTTGGTGCGCACCAGCCGCGCGCGCCGGGTCATGGCCGCCGCCGGCGATGCTCCGGAAGCCGCCTCGACCATGGCCGGGCTGATCTACAGCATCGCCAGCATGGCCATGGTCATCTCGGTGATTGCCCTGCTGACCGGCTACGTGTCGCTGGCGCGCTTTGTGACCTACGAGGTGGTCTGGGTGTTCATCCTGCTGGCCGGCTTCTATGTGCTCATCCAGGTGTTCAAGGACGGCTGCGAATATGTCTTCTCACCGCGTCAGGCCAGCGGCAAGGCGCTCAAGGAACTGCTGGGCATCGGCGACCGGCGCCTGGACCAGATCGAGACCCTGGTCTCCGGCTTCGGCCGTGCCGCGCTGTTGCTGCTGGCGGTAATCACCCTGTTCGTTGGCGGCATCGGCACCACCCTGGGGCAGTTGATCAGCAACATCGTCGCGTTCCTGGGCGGCGCCGGCTTGCGCCAGTTCAACATCATCCCCGGGCACCTGTTCAATGCCGTGCTGGCCCTGGTGCTGGGCATCTACCTGATCCGCACGCTGCGCCGCTGGCTGGACAACGAGTTCCTGCCCAAGACCGACATGGACCCGGGCATGTGCGCCTCGCTCAGCACCCTGTTCGCCAACATCGGCTATGCCCTGGTGATCCTCCTGACCCTGTCGTCGCTAGGGGTGAAGTGGACCAACCTGGCCTGGATCGTCAGTGCGCTGTCGGTGGGTATCGGCTTCGGCCTGCAGGAAATCGTCAAGAACTTCGTCTCCGGGCTGATCCTGCTCACCGAGCGCCCGGTCAAGGTCGGCGACCTGATCAGCATCAGCGGGGTCGAGGGTGATATCCGCCGCATCAATGTGCGCGCCACCGAAATCCAGCTCAGCGACCGCTCGATCGTCATCGTGCCCAACTCGCAATTGATCTCGCAGAACCTGCGCAACGTCACCCTCGGTGGCAGCGCCCAGGGCGTGGCGAGCCTGGAGCTGGTGTTCCCGCTGGATATCGACCCCGAGCAGGTGCAGACCTTGCTTTACGATACCTACTGCGAGCACGAAACCATCCTCGACAAACCGGCGCCGTTCGTGCGCTTCAGCAAGCTCACGGCCGACGGCATCACCCTGACCGTGACCGGTTACGTCAGCAGCCCGCGGATTGTCGGTACCACCAAGAGCGACCTGCTGTTCGAGATCCTCAAGCGCCTGGGCGCGGCGGGTATCGAACTGGCCAAGCCGGCCGCGCCGGCAAGCTGAACATTGTGGGAGCAACTGCCTTGGAAGGCTTACAAGTGTTGGGGCGGCCAGGCTGTGTTTGAGTTGATCCATTTGATGATGAGGCGCTGCCGGCGCCTTCCGCCCTTACGGCGGGTCACTTTTGCTTGGCGGCAAAAGTAACCAAAAACGCCCTGTCCCTTCATCGGCCCTGCGCTGCGCTCCGGGTTCCCTCCTTCCACCCTTGCTCCCGTGGGGGCGCGCCGAAGGGCCGTCCCTGGCCCTGCGGCGCTCGCCGGCCATCCATGGCCGTCGCCCCACTACGCAAGGGTTCCACTCGGCCTTCTGCAAGGGACGATCGGTGGCGCCTGCGATTACGTACATCTAGAAGCAAAGCGCTTCTTTGCTTTCGCTTTTCGTGCATCGCCGATCCATTCACCACCACTCGTAGCCCGCCACAAAAGCGTAAAGGTGAGGTGTGAGCAGCGTCGCCAATGGATCCGCTCACGCCTCTCAAGGCCTACGCCACCTGTGGGAACCGGCTTGCCGGCGATGAAACCTGCTAGCGCGCAAGCTGCAGCCTTGACTGCGAACGGTAGCCCAGCGGGCTGGTGCCCAGTTGCCGCTGAAAACTGCGGCGCATGCGTTCTTCGTTACCGAAGCCGGTGGTTTCGGCGATGCGCTTGATCGGTTCCTGGCTGGTTTCGAGCAAGCGGCAGGCAGCTTCAAGCCTCAGGGTTTCGACGGTTTGCGCCGGGGTGCCGCCCGTAGCCGCGGCATAGGCGCGGGCAAAGTGCCGGGGGCTCATGCCGAGTTTTTCGGCCAGGCGTTCAACCCGCAGGTCGCCATTGAGGTTTGCCGCGATCCAGGCATGCAGGCGCACCAGGCGCTGGTCGCGGTCGCGGTGCAGGGCTTGGCTCTGCGCCTTGAGCGGCGCGCTGAGCTGGGCCTGCTCGGCCGAGCGTTGCAAAAACACTGTGAAGTAACGCGCCAGGGCCAATGCCGCCTGGGCACCCAGGTCCTGTTCGAGCAGGGCCAGGCCCAGGTCGATGCCGGCCGCGGCGCCGCCGCAGGTCCATAAGCGCTCATCATGCAGGTACAACGCCTGGTGTTCCACGCGCAGCGCCGGGTAGCTGTGTTGCAGAGCCTGGGCAAACTGCCAGTGGGTGACCACCCGGCGTCCGTCCAGCAGCCCGGCGGCGGCCAGGGCGAAGGCGCCGGTGCCGATCGAACACAGGCGCCGCGCCGTCGGCGCCCGGCGTTGCAGCCAGGCGATTGCCTGCTGGTCACGCTCAAGCTCGGCAACCCCCGGCCCACCGATGACGATCAGGGTGTCGATTGCAAGCGTGCTGTCGACCTCGGCCAACGAACGGGTCATCACGCCAATCCCGGAGATCGTCTCGATCTCGCCGCCCTGGGCCGACGCCAGTATCACCCGGTAAGGCGGGTTATCGGCCAGTTCGCCGCCGAGCACCCGCGACGCCGCGGCAAATACTTCAAGGGGCCCAGCGGCGTTGAGCAGCAGCGCGCCGGGAAATGCCAGTACCAGCACCGTCCGGGCGCTGTGCATGGCAGAAAAGGTGGGGTGTTTGGCATGGTGGCTGGCAGGTTGCGTCGACATACTCAAGGCACACGTGATTCGAGAGCCCAGACGATGCCGAGAAAGTCCTTCACTGCCAAGCACCTTGGGTTGCTGACCAGCCTGCTGGCCACCTTGCAGGTTTGGGCCGCGCCCGCGCCGGAACTTGAAGTCGGCGACCAGAGCGGCCTGACCCAGGCGCTGCTGGTGGCCGCCGGCCAAGACCAGGGGCTTGCCTACCGCCTCGACTGGCACCCGTTCGGCGCCGGCACCGCGCTGATGGAAGCGCTCAATGCCGCTGCCATCGACGTGGGTGTAGTCGGTAACGCGCCACCGGTGTTTGCCCAGGCCGGCGGCTTTGCGGTGCGCGTGGTCGCCGCGGCCGAAGGTGCACAGAACAACAACGCGCTGCTGGTGCAGGCGGACTCGCCGATTCGCCAGGCGGCCGACCTCAAGGGCAAGCGCATCGCCGTGGCCAAAGGCAGCAGCGGCCACTACCTGCTGCTGGCCACCCTCGCCCGCGCCGGGCTGCAGCTCAGTGACGTCAACGTGGTCTATGCAAGCCCGGTGGATGCGCAGAACGCCTTTGCCAGCGGCAAGCTCGATGCCTGGGCGGTGTGGTACCCCTTTGTCGGCCAGGCCACCGCGCGCGGTGCGCAAAAACTGCTGGACGGCAGCCAGTGGCCGGAAACCGGGCTGAACTTTACCGTGGCAAGCCTCGCCGCCCTCGACGATCCGCACAAAGCCGAGGCGCTGGGTGATTTCGTCCAGCGCCTGGCCCGCGCCCAGGCCTGGGCCACGGCCAACCCCGAAGCCTGGGCGCAACAATTGGCCAGGGTTACCCGCCTGCCCCTGGGGCTGGTGCGCGACATGCTTGCCCAGCAGCACTTGCAGTACGTGGCCCTGGACGCCCGGGTCATCGGCCTGCAGCAACGCCTGGCCGACAGCTTTGCCCAGGCACGGTTGGTTCCGCGGCCGATCAAGGTCGCCGAGGCCTTCGACGACCGCTACAACCCCCTGCTGCCCTAACCCCCCTGCCCTTGTCGCTATGCCGCAAACGCCGGCAGGGCGGCGTTCATCTGGAGAAATGTGATGCCCACCCTCGATAGCACCACCTTGCGCCGCCAGGCCACCGGCCTGCTGGCCGTCGACACCGAACGTTCGGCCGGCGGCTACACCCTGTTTGCCCCGCAAACCGCCGGCGGCAAGGTGTTTTTGATCGACCTGCACGGCGAAGAAGTGCACCGCTGGCAACTGCCCCAGCGCCCCGGGCGCGACGCGGTGATCCTCGCCAACGGCAACCTTGGCTACAACGGCAATCACCCGGATTCGCCCGAGCTGTTCCCCGGCTGGTCGGTGTGGCACGGCGGCGCCTTCAGCGAGGTAACGCCCGAGGGCGAAGTGCTCTGGCAGCACACCGACCTCGGCCATCATCACGACGCCCAGTGGCTGGCCAACGGCAACCTGCTGTACACCACCGCCGAGCCGTTGCCGCTGGACATCGCCCGCCGCGTGCAAGGCGGTATCCCCGGCAGCGAAGCGCCTGGCGGGGTGATCTACGGTGATGTGGTCAAGGAAGTCGATCGCGCCGGCAACCTGCTCTGGCAATGGCGCAGCTGGGAACACCTGGCCCCGGAAGACTACCCGCTGCACGCCTGTTTCGAGCGCTATCACTGGCCGATGACCAACAGCGTGACGCCGGGGCGCGACGGCAAGGTCATCCTCAGCCTGCGCAGCGTATCCTCGGTAATCGCCGTCGACAAAGCCAGCGACCGCGTACTCTGGCGCCTGGGCCATGACCTGGTGGCGCAGCAGCATTGCCCCAGCGAGCTGGCGGACGGCCGTATCCTGGTGTTCGACAACGGCATCTCGCGCCCGCAGGTGTCGATGCCGCATTCGCGGGTGATCGAGATCGACCCCGTGCGCCAGCGCATCGAATGGCAATATGCCGATACCCCAGGCTACGCCTTCTTCACCCCGTTCATGGGCGGCGCCCAGCGTTTGCACAACGGCAACACGCTGATCACCGAGGCCAACTTCGGCCGCCTGTTCGAGGTCACCCGCGCCGGCGAGGTGGTCTGGGAATACATCAACCCGCACTTTGCCGCCTACCCGGACGCCGCCTCACAGGCTTACCTGCCGGGTGAAAACAATGCGATCTTCCGTGCGCACCGTTACCAGGCGCAGGATATCGCCTGGCTGCAACGCGACTAGCGTTTTAAATCCGCCAGCAGCCGTAGCCACGGCTGCCACGGATTTATCGCGCAAAACATCATCACCTACAGGGCCGCTACGCCGGATCAGCAAGCACATGCCAGGCCGACGCCAGCCAGCCGCCGGCGCCGATCACCGGGTCCTGGCAAGGTAACGGCACCTGGGCGATGCGCGCCTGGCACGCCTCATGGGTCTTGGCGCTGGGGCGCTGGATATCGTAGCCCTGCTGGCCCAGCGGGTAAGCGCCGACCACCAGAAAGTCCTCGCTGCTGTCGATGCAGCAGTGCCCGGTACCGGCCGGCAGCACCAGCACATCGCCGCGCTTGAGCCCCAGGAGCTGGCCCTGCGCACCGCCGAGCATCACCTGGGCGTGCCCGCAGGCAACGCCCAGGGCTTCGTGGGCGTTGGAGTGATAATGCTGGTAGGCAAAGATGCCCGCACGCCACAAGGGTGGCCATTGATGGGCGCGGAACAAGGCTTCGAAGCCCGCCGCGGCATCGCTCTGCGGCGCGAGCCGAAGATGATAGAGCAGCACCGGCAAGCGGCTGTTGGGGGTCGCGCCGTCATCCTCGAAATACAACAGCCGGCGATTGCCGAGCATGGTTTGCGGGTCGATCTCACTGAGGTGCGGGTTCATCACGGTTGTCCATCTGACCTGCGCTGCTGGCACCCTTAGCGCTGATTGTCGCGCTCGTGCTCGCGGGCGATGCGCTCTTCGCGCCGTCGGCGCCGGGCCAACGCCGCGCCCCAGGCCAGTACCCCGACCGAGGCGATCAGCATCGCCGCCAACAGCAAGTAGCCCCAGTGAACTTCCATCATGCTGCGACACCTGGGGCCCGAATCAAGCCCTCACTGATCGATACACCTGGGTCCGCGCGACTTCGACCGGTGAGCCAGTACCTGAAGCTCAAGTATAGTCAATGATGGTAATGAGTTTGATCAGCAACAGATGCAGCGGATAGAACCAGTAGCCCCAGCGCCCGACGCGCCATACCTGACGTTGCAGCTGCAGGCGCAACAGCCCGAGGCCGAGCGGGGCCGACAGCAATGCGGCGCCCAGGGCCATGACTGAAATGGCCTGCAGCGGATGGGCGCGCAGCCAGAGGTTGCTCAGGTTGGCCGCCACCGCCAGGCCCGCAGGTAGCAGCCAGGCCAGCGGGCCCAGGCGCAGGGCCAGCAGGAATGCCGCCGGCAGCAGCACCCCGGCCAGCCCGTACATCAACCCGTCGGCTGCCAGCGTCGCCACCACAGCTATTGCCAGGGCAACCCACACACTGCTGCGCCGACGGTGATGGTGCAGGCCCCAGGCAATCAACAGGCCCAGCGCCAGGGTCGGCATGATGTTGAGCGTCGGCGACGGGCCGTTGAGCCAGCGATACGGCCACTGCGACAGCACGGCAAAAATCACCAGCCCTTGCAGGTAGCGCGCCGTGCCCGCGGTAAAGGCCTGCCCGGGTGGGGCGCGGGCCACGTTGGCGGCAATCGCCAGGCAAAACCAGGGGAACGCCAGGCGGCCGACGACAAACAGCCAATGCTCGGCCGGCCAGATAAAACGCAGGTGATCGGCGATCATGCTGATGATCGCCAGCCACTTGAGCAGGTCCAGGCTGATGTGCCGCTGGGCGCCACGCTGCTCGCTCATGTCCGTCCCGGTCGGAAAAAGGTTAGCGAACAATGCCACAGGCACCTGCAGTTTGTCGGCTGGACTGGAAAAAGGTTGTAAACATGGATTACTGTATATGCATACAGCAACAACGAGTAACCATGATGACCGACTACGAAGAAGACTTCGCCGCACCGGATTCACCGACCCTGGTGGAAATGTGGAAGCATCAGGTGGTCCTGATGACCAACGAAGCCGAGTACCTCAACAGCGAACTGCTCAAGGCCCGGCAGAACATTGCCAAGCTGGTGGCGATCAATGCCGAGCTTGCCGCGCAGTTGCGCGGGGTGCGCAGCAGTTAAACATGGCCCGGCTGATCCTCGCGCCGGCGCTGCTGACGCCCCAGCCACCAGCCGCTGCCTGCCCAGCCCAGGGCAATCCCCGCGCCGATGAGCATCGCCAGCTGCGGATGATCGCCCATCACATCCAGGCCGCGCTTGAGCCAGCCACTCACGGCATCGGCACCGCGATAAACCACGGTGTCGGTAAAGTTCTTGGCCTTGTACTTGTGCCCGGGCTCAACCACGGTGTAGAGCATTTCGCGTCCCGGCCGCACCAGCGCGTACTCGCCCACCCGGCGCACCACCATGACCAGCACGAACACGGCAAACAGCGGCGCCAGGGCCAGCCAGATGAACCCCAGCACCATCACCAGCGGCACCGCCACCAGCAACACCCCGACCCCGAGCTTGCGGGCGACATGCCCGGTGACAAACAGCTGGGTGAGGATCGCCAGGGCCTGCACGGCGCTGTCGATCAGGCCGAACACCTGGGTCTGTTCGGTACGGCTGGTGAAGTGCGCGGCCACCAGCCGCGCCTGCTCGAAATACAAGAAGGTGCTGACGCTGGCCAGCAGCACCACGAACAGCGCTATACCCAGCAGGTAGGGCGAACGCAACACCTCGCTGGCACCGGCAAAGGGGTTGCCGCCCAACGCCTGTGAACGCGGATGCTCGGTTTGCGCCGGCAGCGGGTACAGGTCGCGCCAGTGCTGCAGGTACATGGCCGCCACCACACTGGCGAACAGGCACACCGTGGCCAGCAGCACCAGCCCAGCATGACCGATCAGGCCCACCAGCAACGTCCCAAGCAATGGCCCGAGCAAGCCACCGCCGCTCGCCCCCGCCGCCAGCAGGCCGAACAGGCGTTTGGCCTGCTCGCTGGAGAACAGGTCGGCGAGCACGCTCCAGGCCAGGGAGATGGTCAACAGGTTGAACATCGACAACCAGATATAGAACGCCCGCGCGCCCCAGAGGTTATCGGGTTGCACGGCGAACAAGGCCGCAAACAGCAACAGGTTGCTGGCCTTGAACGCGTAGGTCCAGGGCAGGATGCGCCGGCGCTGTACTTTCGAGGCCAGCCAGCCGAACAGCGGCAAGGCGATCAGGGTGACGACAAAGGTCCCGGTGAACAGCCACTGCAGGTTGTCCACGCCACCGGCCACGCCCATGGTTTCGCGCACCGGGCGCAGCATGAAGTAACCGGCGAACAGCAAAAAGAACAGCGCCAAACCGGCAACCACCGCCGGTGCCTCGCCAGGCCTGACGTTGAACACGCGGGTGCCCAAGCGTTTCATGGCTTCAGGCGAACTGCTTGATCAGGTCTTGTTGCTGCGCGCTGGTGAGCAGTGGCCCGCTACCGGCCTTGAGCTGGTCAAGCTGGCGGTCCGGGCGGCTGGTGGCCGGGATCACCGTGGTCACCGCCGGGTGGCTGATGGCGAACTTGAGAAGCAACTGCGCCCAGCTACCGATCCCCGCCTCGGTCGCCCAGCCGGGCAGCGCCTGGCCCTTGACCTTGGCAAACAGCCGGCCATCGTCGAAGGCGCGGTTGATCAACACCGCCACGCCTTTGTCCTGGGCCAGGGGCAGCACGGTGCGCGCAGCCTTGGGCGAATTGACCGAGTAGTGGATCTGGATGAAGTCCAGGGCTTCACTGCGCAGAATTTGCTCAAGCGCTTCCAGGCCACTGTCAATGTAGTGAGTCACGCCGACATAGCGGGTCAGGCCCTGGGCTTTGAGCTCGCGGGCATAGGGCAACTGGCGTTGCCAGTCGCGCAGGTTGTGAATTTGCAGCAGGTCGACCTTGTCGGTGCGCAGCTTTTGCAGGGTCCCGGCCCACTGCGATTCGGCGTCGGCGCGGCTGTCGGCGGCGATCTTGGTGGCGATAAAGGTTTTGTCCCACCAGCCGCCCTCCTCCAGCAGCTGGCCAAGGATGGCGTCGGCGCCGCCGTAGTTGGGCGAGGTGTCGATAACCCGGCCGCCACCATTGAAAAACACCTTGAGCACTTGCTTGAGCTGCTGGTAATCAGGCGAACCCGCCTCGACCTCGAAACTGCCAGACGTACCGGCACCGATCACTGGCAGCGCCTCACCCGTGGACGGGATCTTGCGGGTGAGCATTGCGCTGCTGGCCTGGGCCAAGGGCAAGCCAGTGAGGGCCAGCCCGGCGGCCAGGGTGGCACTGGCGGCAAGAAAGTGGCGACGGGTGGGCATGGCACACCTCCTGATAAAGCCTGCACTCAAGGGCTAAAAGCTTAGTGCGCGAGAGCGCTTTGCACCGCAGTATTCGTAACTGCATATGTAGTCGCTAGCTGCACTCAATCCCGAGGGCCGTTGTACGCAGGCTCACGCCGGGGCCTTGAGCTCGATCCACACCGGCGCATGATCGCTGGCGTGCGCTTCGTTGCGCACCCAGGCATCGACCCCGGCGTTTTTCAGCTGCGTGGCCAGGGCCGGGTTGAGCAGCAGGTGATCGATACGCAGGCCGGCGTTTTTCTGCCAGTGCTGGCGAAAGTAGTCCCAGAAGGTGTAGACCCGCTCATCCGGGTACAGGTGGCGGATGGCATCGGTCCAGCCCTGGGCCAGCAGGCGCTGGTAGCAGTCGCGGCTCTCGGGCTGGAGCAAGGCGTCCTTGAGCCAGGAGCGGGTGTTGTAGATGTCGAAATCGGTGGGCACGACATTGAAGTCGCCGGCCAGCAACACCGGGTGATCGTTGCCGACCAGGGTCTTGGCATGGTCGATCAGCCGCTCGAACCAGGCCAGCTTGTAGGCGAACTTCGGCCCCGGTTGCGGGTTGCCGTTGGGCAGGTACAGGCAGGCGATATGAATGCCCTGTACGGCGGCCTCCAGGTAGCGGCTCTGGCTGTCGTCCTCAAGGCCCGGCAGGCCGCGGCGGATCTCCAGCGGCTGGGCCTCGCGGGCAAGAATCGCCACGCCATTCCACGAGGCCTGGCCGTGGTGCAGCGAGCCATAGCCAAGGGCCTCGAAATCGGCGGCCGGAAACGCAGCATCGGCGGCCTTGAGTTCCTGCAGGCAGACCACATCGGGCTGTTCGCGCTGCAGCCAGTCGAGCAGGTTGGGCAGCCGCGCGCGAATGCCGTTGATGTTGAAGGTGGCGATCTTCAAGGGGCTCTTCCTCTGGCTTGCCAGCGATGGGCTGCAGCGCAGCCCTCAAAGCCTCAGACCGCCACCGTCAGCATTTGATCAACGAGATTTTCGTCCCTTCGCTACGCACCCCGGCCTGCAAGCCCCAGGAGCCGGTGACCGAGTTGTACACCTCAGCCTAAGCGCAATGGACCAAGCGCTCTGTTCGCTAGCGTACAGACCCGCCACCGCCACCGCGGCACACTGCAGCTGTCAGCCTCAGCCCATACAAGGACATCATGGACAAGCCCTGGCCCCGTGCCCTGATGCTGCTTAAGCGCCTTTCATGGCGATCCGCACCGCGTACTTTCGGCTACGAGGCGCTGCTGCGCGCGGAGCTGCTGAGCGCCGAACAAATGGCCAGCCATGGCACCCTGCTCGCCCGCCAGCACCGGCTGGACCCGACGCCCCGTGCCGATGGCCTTTTAGCACGCCTGGCCGACAATGAACGGGTCCTGGCCAGCAGTTGCGCACGCTTCATCGACGCCCAGCCCAGCAGCCGGCGAGTGACCCCCGCCGCCGAATGGCTACTGGACAACTACTACCTGGTCGAAGCCCATATCCGCCTGGCCAAGACCCACTTGCCCAAAGGCTACAGCCGCCAGTTGCCGCGCCTGGGCAACGGCCCGTCGACCGGCTTGCCGAGGGTCTACGACATCGCCCTGGAAACCATCAGCCACGGTGATGGGCGGGTCGACGACGAAAGCCTGAGCCGCTTCGTCGAGGCCTACCAGAGCGTCACCGCGCTGACCCTGGGCGAGTTGTGGGCGATTCCGATCATGCTGCGCCTGGCCCTGATCGAGAACCTGCGGCGCATCGCTGCGCGGGTCATGGCCAGCTGGGCTGACCGCAACCTGGCCAATGACTGGGCCGACCGTCTCAGCGAAACCGCCGAGCGCGACGCCAAAAGCGTGGTGCTGGTGGTGGCCGACATGGCCCGCTCCGAACCGCCGATGACCGCCGCCTTCGTTGCCGAACTTACCCGCAGGCTGCAGGGCCAGAGCGCAACCCTGATCCAGCCGTTGACCTGGATCGAGCAACTGCTGGCCGAATCCGGCCTGACCATCGAGCGCCTGGTGCACCTGGATGCCCAGCAACAGGCCGCCGACCAGGTGTCGATCAGCAACAGCATTGCCAGCCTGCGGTTGCTCTCGACCAGCGACTGGCGGGCCTTCGTCGAGCGCCTGAGCCACGTCGAGCGCCAGCTGCGCAACGACCCCGCAGGCGCCTACGCGCACATGGACTTCGCCAGCCGCGATCACTACCGCCACGTCATCGAGCGCCTGGCGCGGCATTGCCGGCACAGCGAGGAACAGGTCGCGCAACAGGCCATCGCGCTCGCCCAGCAGCGCGGCCAACCGCCGCCGGCAGCGGATGTCGCCGGGCATGTCGGCTTCTACCTGATCGGCCCGGGCCTTGAGCAACTGGAGCGCCACCTGGGCGCCGGTGTGCCGCTGGCCCAACGCTGGCAGCGGCTGTTGCACCGCGCGCCGCTGGCGTTTTTTTTAACCCCGGTAGCGCTGCTGTCGCTGGGCTTTGCCTGGCCCTTTCTGCTCGACGGCCATCGGGCCGGTTGGCCCGGTTGGGGCCTGGCACTGCTGGCCGTGGCGCTGCTGCTGATGACCAGCCGCCTGGCCATCGGCCTGATCAACTGGCTGGTGACCCTCACTGTTGCGCCGTGCCAGCTGCCGCGCCTGGACTACCGCGAAGGGCTGCCGGCCGAGGCCCGCACCCTGGTGGTGGTGCCGACGCTGATGGCCAGCAGTGCCGATGTCGAGGAACTGGTCGAAGGGCTTGAGGTGCGTTTTCTCGCCAACCGCGACGAGCAGCTGTACTTCGCCCTGCTCACCGACTTCATGGATAGCCCGGTCGAGGTGCAGGAGCAGGACGCCGGCCTGCTGACCGAGGCCAGCGAGCGCATCAGCGCCTTGAACCGCAAGTACCCGGCGTTGCTTGGCGAGCGGTTTTTGCTGTTGCACCGGCCGCGGCGCTGGAACCCCGCCGAACGCGCCTGGATGGGTTACGAGCGCAAGCGCGGCAAGCTGGCCGAGCTCAATGCGCTGCTGCGCGGGCACGGCGTTGAGCGCTTTGCGCTGATCGTCGGCGATATCGCGGCGTTGCCAGGAGTGCGCTATGTCATCACCCTGGACACCGACACTCAGTTGCCCCGCGATGCTGCTCGCCAGTTCATCGGCGCCATGCAGCACCCGCTCAATCAGCCGCACTTCGACGCCCACGGGCGGATCCATCGCGGCTACGCCATATTGCAACCGCGGGTCGGCATCAGCCTGCCCAGCGCCGCCCGTTCGCGCTATGCGCGGCTGTTCGGCAGCGATGCCGGGGTCGACCCGTACACCCGCGCGGTGTCCGATGTGTATCAGGACCTGTTCCTGCATGGCTCGTTCATCGGCAAAGGCATTTACGCGGTCGATGCCTTCGAACAGGCACTGGACGGCCGCTTTGCCGAGAACCGCATCCTCAGCCATGACCTGATCGAAGGCTGTTACGCCCATTCCGGGCTGCTCAGCGACGTGCAACTGTTCGAGGAATACCCGGCCCGCTACAGCGCCGACGTCAAGCGCCGGCACCGCTGGATTCGCGGCGACTGGCAACTGCTGCCGTGGCTGCTGCCCTGGGCGCCGTGCTGTAGCGGCTTGCAAAGCAACCACCTCAGCGCCCTGGCGCGCTGGAAGCTGTTCGACAACCTGCGCCGCAGCCTGGAGCCGGCGGCGTTCCTCGGTGTGCTGCTGTGCGCCTGGTTGATTGCCCCGCAACCGGGGCTGTGGACCCTGGCCGTGGTCGCCCTGCTGCTGACTCAGCCGCTGCTGGACAGCTTGCTCGCGCTGCTGGGCAAAACCACCGACGTGCCGCTGGCCGAGCACCTGCTGGCGGTGCTGCACGGCGCCGCGCAGCACGGCATACGCGCCACTTTCAACCTGGCCTGGTTGCCGTTCGAGGCCCATTACAGCCTGGATGCGATTGCCCGCACGCTGTGGCGCATGCTGGTGAGCAAACGGCGCTTGTTGCAATGGAGCCCGTCGCGGGAGGTCGAGCGCACCAGCGTCAACAGCCTGGCGGGGCTGTATCGCACCCTGTGGGTCGCGCCGGTACTGGCCCTGGCGCTGATCGCCGTGCTGGCGCCAACGCCGGGCCTGCTCGCCCTCGCCGCACCGTTTTTGCTGCTGTGGCTGGCTGGCCCGGCCCTGGCCTGGTGGGTCAGCCGCGCCGACAGCGGCGCCAGCCAGGCCATCTCGCTCCAGGGCGTGCAGTTTCTGCGCTTGCTGGCCCGGCGTAACTGGGCTTTTTTCAACCAGTACGTCAATGCCGAAGATCGCTGGCTGCCACCGGACAACATCCAGCAAGCGCCTTACGCCAACGTCGCCCACCGCACCTCGCCGACCAACATGGGCATGGCCCTGCTTGCCCACCTGGCCGCCCATGACTTCGGCTACCTGGGCAGCGCGCGCCTGCTGCAGCGCCTGGCAGCGATGCTACAGAGCATGCACAGCCTGGAGCGTCACCAGCAGCACTTTTACAACTGGTACGACACCCGCAGCGGCTTGGCGCTGCACCCCCTGTATGTATCGACGGTGGACAGCGGCAACCTCGCCGGCCTGCTGCTGACCTTGCGCCCCGGCTTGCTGGCCCTGGGCGATGCGCCGCTGCTCGATGGGCGCCTGCGCCAGGGGCTGTTGGACAGCCTCGATGTGCTGCTGCAAGCCTACAAGGCAGCGGGCATTGCCGATGAGCAATGGCAGGTGCTGCGCGCCGAGCTCGAGATCAACCAAGCACCGCAGCAACTGCCGGCGCTGCTGCAACAGCTGCTCGACTGCCCGCTGTCGCCAGCCGAGCCCAGCGGCGATTGCGCCTTCTGGCGCGCTGCGCTGCAGGAGCACTGCCAGGACCTGCTCGATGAATTGCGCGCCTTCGAGCTGCCTGCTGGCGACGACCCGGCAGCGCAGCTACCGCTAAGCTGGCGGCAACTGGCGCAGCTCGACGCCCAGCGCTGGCCGGCAGCCGAGCGCGCGCGGGTTAATGCCGTGCGCAACCTCGCTCGCGAGCGTATCGCCAGCGCCGCGCACCTGGCCGAACAGGCTGGCGCCCTGGCCAACATGGATTTCCGCTTTCTCTACGATCTGCAGCGCGACCTTTTCGTGATCGGCTACAACGTCGACGAACAACGCCTGGACAGCGCCTTCTACGACCTGCTGGCCTCGGAAATGCGCCTGACCAACTTCGTCGTCATTGCCCAGGGCCAGGTGCCTCAGGACAGCTGGTTCGCCCTTGGCCGCCTGCTCACCAGCAATGCCGGTGAGCCGGTATTGTTGTCGTGGTCGGGGTCGATGTTCGAGTACCTGATGCCGATGCTGGTGATGCCCTCCTACCCGGGCACGCTGCTGGAGCAGTCCTGCCGCGCGGCGGTCAACCGGCAGATCGCCTACGGCAACCAGCTGGGCATCCCCTGGGGGGTGTCGGAGTCGGCCTACAACAGCCTCGATACCCACTTCAACTACCAGTACCGGGCCTTCGGCGTGCCCGGCCTGGGTCTGAAGCGCGGCTTGGGCGAAGACCGGGTGGTAGCGCCCTATGCCAGTGCCCTGGCGCTGCTGGTGGCGCCCGCGGCGGCCTGCGCCAACCTCCAGCGCCTGGCCGCACAGGGGGTTGCCGGGCGCTTCGGGCTTTATGAGGCGGTGGACTACAGCGAAGCACGGCTGCCGCCCGGGCAGGAGGCGGTGGTGATCAAGTCGTTCATGGCCCACCACCAGGGCATGAGCCTGCTTGCCCTGACCTCATTGCTGCTCGATCGCCCGATGCAGCGGCGTTTCGAGTCCGACCCGCAGTTCCAGGCCAGCGCTCTGCTGCTGCAGGAGCGCGTGCCGAAGACTGCCGCCGCCTACCTGCACGCCGCCCAGGCCCCGGTCAGCGAAGACGCCAGCGCAGGCGAGCAACAGTTGCGGGTGTTCACCGAGCCCAACCGGCGCTGCCCGGCCGTGCAACTGCTGTCCAACGGCCGTTACCACGTGATGGTCAACAACGCCGGCGCCGGTTACAGCCGTTGCAACGACCTGGCCGTGACCCGCTGGCACGAGGATATCGCCAGCGATAGCCTGGGCATCTTCTGCTACCTGCGCGATGTTGCCAGCGGTGCGTTCTGGTCCACGGCGCACCAGCCGACCCTGTACCGGCCACAAAGCCAGGAGGCGATCTTCAGTGACGCGCGGGCCGAATTTCGCCTGCGCGAACGCGACATCGATTGCCACACTGAAATCATCGTCTCGCCCGAGGACGATGTCGAACTGCGCCGCCTGCACCTGACCAACCATGGCCGCCAGCGCCGCCAACTGGAGCTGACCAGCTACGCCGAGGTGGTGCTGGCCCCGGCGATCAGCGATGCCCTGCACCCGGCGTTCAGCAAGCTGTTCGTGCAGACCGAGCTGCTGCGCCCGCTGCAGGCCATTGTCTGTAGCCGCCGGCCACGTTCGCAGCAAGAACCGGTGCCATGGCTGTGCCACCTGCTGGCCGCCCATGGTGTGGACATCGAAGCGCTCTCGTACGAAACCGACCGTGCCCGCTTCATCGGCCGTGGCCGCACGCTCAAGGCCCCGGCGGCGTTGCTGCCTGAGGTTGAGCGGTTGTCCGACAGCGCCGGGGCGGTGCTCGATCCGATCGTCGCCATTCGCTGCCTGATCAGCCTTGATCCCGGGCAGAGTGCGACCATCGACCTGGTCACCGGCATCGCCCCAAGCCGCGAAAGCTGTCTGCAGCAGATCCACAAGTACCGCGACCGGCACCTGGCAGACCGGGTCTTTGACCTGGCCTGGACCCACAGCCAGGTGCTGCTGCGCCAGCTCAACGCGTCCCTGGCCGATGCGCGGCTGTTCGAGCAGATGGCCGCCTCGGTGATCTATGCCAACCCGTCGCTGCGCAGCGAAAGCGCAGTGCTGACAAGCAATCGGCGTAACCAGTCCGGGCTCTGGGGCCAGGCGATTTCCGGCGACCTGCCGATCGTGCAGGTGCAAATCAGCGACCCGGCCAACATCGAACTGGTGCGCCAGATGGTCCAAGCCCATGCCTACTGGCGGCAGAAAGGCCTGAGCCTGGACCTGGTGATCTGGAACGAAGACCAGGCCGGCTACCGCCAGCAACTGCAGGAGCTGATCATGGGCCTGGTGACCTCGGGCAGCGAAGCGGCGCTGCTCGACCGCCCGGGCGGGATCTTCGTGCGCCCGGCCCAGCAGTTGTCCAGCGAAGACCGCACGCTGATGCTCAGCGTCGCCCGCCTGGTGCTCAGCGACAGCCGTGGCAGCCTCGCCGAACAGGTACAGCAACGGCGCAGCGAGCACGCCTTGGCGCGCTTCGAAGCCAACCCCGGCAGCCTGGTGCAGGCGCCGGTACGGCCGGGGCCTAGCGTGCAGCCAGGGCTGCTGATGGAAAACCCCTACGGCGGTTTCAGCGCCGATGGCAGCGAGTACATCATCAATCACCGCCCGGGGCAGCCGACGCCGGCGCCCTGGGTCAACGTGCTGGCCAACCCGCAGTTCGGCTCGGTGATCAGCGAAAGCGGTGGCGCCTACACCTTTGGCGACAATGCCCATGAGTTTCGCCTGACGCCCTGGCACAACGACCCGGTCAGCGACCCCAGCGGCGAGGCCCTGTACCTGCGCGACGAAGACAGCGGCCGCTACTGGTCGCCAACCCCGCAGCCGTGCCCTGGCCAGGGCAGCTACCGCACCCGCCACGGCTTTGGCTACAGCGTCTTCGAGCATGACGAGGACGGCCTGCACAGCGAGCTGTGGGTATTCGTCGCCCTCGATGCGCCGGTGAAGTTCTCGCGCCTGAAGCTGCGCAACACCTCGGGCCGGCCGCGCCGGTTGTCGGTAACCAGCTATGTGGAATGGGTGCTGGGCGACCTGCGCAGCAAGACGGCCATGCACGTGGTCAGTGAGGCCGACCCGTTCAGTGGCGCGCTGTTTGCGCGCAATGCCTACTCCATCGAGTTTTCCGCGCGGGTGGCGTTCCTCGACAGCGACCTGGCCGACCGCAGCCTCAGTTGCGACCGCCTGGAGTTCATTGGCCGCAACGGCAATCTTGGCGCGCCGGCAGCCATGGGCCGGGCGCGGCTTTCCGGGCGCAGCGGCGGTGGCCTGGACCCTTGCGCAGCGCTGCAGGTGGCGCTGGAACTGGCCGACGGTGAAAGCCAGGAAGTGGTGTTCCGCCTCGGCGCCGAGCACGACGCCACCGCCGCCACCCGCCGGGTGCAGCAGTACCGTGGGCTGCGCGCGGCAGCGATCGAACTGGAACGGGTGCGCGCGCACTGGCGCGAAGTCCTCGGCGCCATCCGCATCGAAACCCCGGAGCCGGCCCTGAATGTACTGGTCAATGGCTGGTTGATGTACCAGGTGATTGCCTGCCGCTTCTGGGCGCGCAGTGGTTTTTACCAGTCCGGTGGCGCCTTCGGATTCCGCGACCAGTTGCAGGACAGCATGGCGATGATCCACGCTGACCCGGCCGCGGCGCGCCAGCACCTGCTGCTGTGTGCCAGCCATCAGTACCGCGAAGGCGACGTCCAGCATTGGTGGCACCCGCCGCTGCAGCGCGGCGTGCGCACCCGTTGCGCCGACGACATGCTCTGGCTGCCCCTGGCCACCAGCCGCTATGTGCAGGTGACCGGCGACCTCGGCGTGCTCGATGAACAGGTCGGCTATATCGAAGGCCGCGCGCTGAACCCTGGCGAGGAGTCCTACTACGACCTGCCGAACCGTTCGGCACTCACCGAGAACCTCTACCAGCATTGCCAGCGGGCGCTGCAACACGGCCTGCAGTGCGGCGTGCATGGCCTGCCGCTGATGGGCAGCGGCGACTGGAACGACGGCATGAACCGCGTCGGCGAACAGGGCCTGGGCGAAAGTGTGTGGCTGGGCTTTTTCGGCGTCGAGGTGCTGCAGCAGTTCGCCCGCACCGCCCAGCGCCAGGGTGACGGCCCGTTCGCCGAGGACTGCAACAGGCGCGCCGCCACCCTGCGTGGCAATCTCCAAGCCCATGGCTGGGACGGCGGTTGGTACCGCCGCGCCTATTTCGATGACGGCCAGGTGCTGGGTTCGGCGAGCAATGAAGAATGCCGCATCGACTCCATCGCCCAGAGCTGGGCAGTGCTCTCGGGCGCCGCCGCCCCTGAACGGGGCCGCCTGGCCATGGAGGCGCTGGACCGTTACCTGGTGCGCCGCGACATCGGTATCGTCAAGCTGCTTGATCCACCCTTTGACCAGGGCAGCCTGGACCCTGGCTACATCAAGGGCTACGTGCCCGGCGTGCGTGAGAACGGCGGCCAGTACAGCCATGCCGCCGTCTGGGCGAGCATGGCCTTTGCCCGCCTGGGCGACGGCGCCAGGGCCTGGGAACTGCTGCGCCTGATCAACCCGTTGCGCCAGGGCAGCGCCGAGCGTATCGACACCTACAAGGTCGAGCCGTACGTGATGGCCGCCGATGTCTATGGCGCGCCGCCCCATGCCGGGCGCGGCGGCTGGAGCTGGTACACCGGCGCCGCCGGCTGGATGTACCGGCTGATCGTCGAGTCACTGCTGGGCTTGCAGCGCAGCGGCGAGACCTTGAGCCTGCAACCGCTGCTGCCGGCCGAATGGCCGGGCTACGTGCTGCACTATCGCTATGGCGCCAGCCGCTACCGCATCGAGGTGCGCCATGCGGGCGCGGGCGCGTTGAGCCTGAGCCTGGATGGCCAGCCCCTGGCCGACGGCGTGGTCAGGCTCGTGGATGACGGTCAAACCCACCAGATCAGCGCGCATTGCCTGCCGGCCACTGCCAGCCTCCCCTAGCCTGCGCGGATAGGAGTACCCTGAGGCCAGACAGCTCTCGTCTGCCATCGGTGGCTCCGTATGCCCGCATCACCCAAGCCACAGGTCAGGCCACAGGACAATCACCTGCTGGCGGCCCTGCCGACAACCGCGCTGGAGCGCCTGCTGGTGCACCTGGAACTGATCGCCCTGCCGCTGGGCAAGGTGCTTTATGAGTCTGGCGATGCCTTGCGTCACGTCTACTTCCCGACCAACGCCATCGTCTCGCTGCTGTACGTGATGGAAAACGGCGCCTCGGCGGAGATCTCCGTGGTCGGTAACGAAGGCCTGATCGGCGTTGCCGTATTCATGGGCGGCGAAAGCACCCCGAGCCGCGCCATCGTGCAGAGCGCCGGCCACGCCTACCGCCTGCCCGGCCAGCGCCTGAAAGACGAATTCAACCGCCACGGCGAGCTGCTGGTGCTGATGCTGCGCTACACCCAGGCGCTGATCACGCAGATGGCGCAGACCGCGGTGTGCAATCGTCATCACTCGATTGACCAGCAACTGTGCCGCTGGCTGCTGTTGTCGCTGGATCGGCTCAAAGGCAACCAGCTGACCATGACCCAGGAGCTGATCGCCAACATGCTCGGGGTGCGCCGCGAAGGCGTCACCGATGCCGCCGGCAAGCTGCAGCGCCTGGGCGTGATCGAGTACAGCCGCGGGCATATCAAGGTCCTTGATCGGGCGCGCCTGGAGCAGTTGAGTTGCGAGTGCTACGCGGTGGTCAGAAAGGAAACCGAGCGCCTGCTGCCGTATCTGCCGACCCGGCCGCAGGCGTGAACCCGGCGCGGAGTACATTTGTACTCCACTAGTGGAACGGGAAGATGTAGTTCATCCACGCCGCCATGCGCAGGAGGATCTTGCGCATGGTGGCGATGTGCGGAAAGTGCTTGCTGTACAGCGCCGCCTGGCCATAGGCACCGCCGGGCATCTGCGCGCTGTACTGGGCGTACGCCGGGTCGTCGATTTCAATGATGACCGGCACCCGCCCGGGTGGCGGTGAACCGGTGTAGCCGATCAGGGTGCCGGACGGCTGCACCTGGCCCTCGGCGATCACCGCGATGACGTTCTTGACCTTGCCATGAAAGACCTTGCCCGGAATGCCGTCGAAGGCCACTTCCGCCTCATCCCCGGGCACCAGGCGCAGCAGGCTGTTCTGGCGCATCCAGGCAGCAAAGTACTGGCCTTCCTGGGGAATGAACACCATCGATGGGCGCAGCGGCAAGGCACTCGCGCGCATCCCGGTGCGCAGCGACACATGGGTGACGTAACCCTTGCTCGGCGCCCGCACCACGGTGCTATCGAGTTCGAACTGGGCGTTGTCCAGTTGCGCCTGCAGGTCATCGACCTGGGCGATGGCCGCTTCCTGCTCGCGGCGGGTACCGAAGTTGCGCTTGATCAGTTCGTTGATGCGGTACAGATCGCCCCGCGCCGCAACGATCTGCGCCTTGAGCGAGCGCACCCGGTACTCGAACGGCGCCGGATCGATACGAAACAACACATCGCCCTTCTCCAGCGGCTGGTTGCCTTTGACCGGCACCTCGATCACCTGGCCGGTAACCGCCGGGATCACCGGCACCGAGACGAAGTAGGAACGCGCCACTTCCGAATACGGGTGGTTGTAGTTCATGGTGAAGATCAGCGCGCCGATCATCACGATCCCCCCCAGCACCGCCGTGGGCACTGTCCACTTGTTCAGGGGGATGCGAAACAGCTTGAAGATCGCCACGCAAATGGCCGCGTAAGTGAGGATCAGCAGCAAGTCCATGCTCAGTGCCCTCCGTTGCCATCGTCGTGGCCGGGCGCAGGCTCGGCGGGCGCTACGCCTTCGAGGCGGGCGATGCGTTGCTGCAACTCGGCGACCTGTTGTTCAAGGCGCACCACGTGGTTTTGCGGCGACTTGCCATCGCGAAAGCCCCAACCGCGATCTTCGCGGTAGAGCATTGCCCAGATCCACAGGAACGGCCACAGCGCATGCAGGGTGAACAAGCTGACCCAGCCGGTGGCGTGGATCGCATCCTGGTGCGGGTGGTTGCGGTGTACGGCGATTTCATAGGGAATGTCGTGCAGGACGATGATCCCGTAGAACAGCACCAGGCCGACAAAAATCAAAATACCCAACGCGAAGTAATCAAGCATGTTCGCTTTCCACCGCAGCCAGGGGGTCCGTGCCAGCAGTGTAGTTCACCTGTAGTGTTTTCAAGGCCGTGTTGACCGTTGGTCGCGCCAGCCGACGTGGGCAGAGCACGCTGATCTAGGCTCAGTTCACGCTCGACAGGAGGCCGCTCCATGTCATTGGCTGAAGAACAGAAAATCGCCCGCAGAAAAGAAACGCTGCTGTTCCTGTTTCTGATCGTCTGCCTGTTCCCCTTGATGTCGGTCGCCATCGTTGGCGGCTACGGTTTTCTCGTCTGGTTTTTCCAGTTGCTGTATGGCCCACCCGGCCCTCCCAACGGCTAGCCGAGACTGCCGGAGCCCGCCCATGGACGACGTTCTGCACATTGCCAGCCTGGTGGTACATGCCCGCCCCGAACTGTTCGAGGCGGTGAAGGCCAACCTGCTGCTGCTCGACAACCTCGAACTGCATCAGCACAGCCCCGCCGGCAAGCTGGTGGTGGTGCTCGAAGCCCACCATGAACAGCAGATCCTGCAGCGCATCGAGCAGATCAACAACCTGCCCGGGGTGCTCAATGCCGCGCTGATTTACCACGAACTCCTCGCCCCAGAAGGAGACTCACCATGAGCATGACCCGCCGTGAATTTGCCAAGGCCCAGGCCGCCGCCATTGCCGCCGCCGCGGCGGGCCTGCCGATCTTCACCAGCGCCAGCAACCTGGTGACCGAAGCCGACCTGGTGACCCTGAACTGGAACAAGGTGCCCTGCCGCTTTTGCGGCACCGGTTGCAGCGTCATGGTGGCGACGCGCGACAACCGCGTGGTGGCCACCCACGGCGACGTCAAAGCCGAGGTCAATCGCGGCCTGAACTGCGTCAAAGGCTATTTTCTGTCGAAAATCATGTACGGCAATGACCGCCTGACCCAACCGCTGCTGCGCATGCGCAACGGCCAGTACCACAAGCAGGGCGAATTCCAGCCGATCAGCTGGGAAAAAGCCTTCGACATCATGGCCGAAAAGTACAAGCAAGCGCTGCACAACAAAGGCCCGGAATCGATCGGCATGTTTGGCTCCGGGCAATGGACGGTGTGGGAAGGCTACGCCGCCAACAAACTGATGAAGGCCGGCTTTCGCAGCAACAACATCGACCCCAACGCCCGCCACTGCATGGCTTCGGCGGTGATGGGCTTCATGCGCACCTTCGGCATGGATGAACCCATGGGCTGCTACGACGACATCGAGGCCACCGATGCCTTTGTGCTGTGGGGCTCGAACATGGCCGAAATGCACCCGATCCTCTGGAGCCGGGTCACCGACCGGCGCCTGAGCCAGCCGCAGGTCAAGGTTGCGGTGCTGTCGACCTTCGAACACCGCAGCTTCGACCTGGCCGACATTCCCATGGTGTTCAAGCCGCAAACCGACCTGCTGATCCTCAACTACATCGCCAACCACATCATCGAAAGCGGCGCGGTGAACAAGGACTTCATCAGCAAGCACACACGCTTCGCCCTCGGCGCCGATGACATCGGCTACGGCCTGCGCGCCGACGATCCACGCGAAGCCAAGGCCAGGAACGCCGACAAGGCCAACACCTGGAGCGACATCGATTTCGAGCAGTTCGCCGCCTTTGTGCGGCCCTACACCCTTGAGCGCGCAGCCACCGAATCGGGCGTGCCGCAAGAGCGCCTCAAGGCGCTGGCCGAGCTGTATGCCGACCCCAAGCGCAAGGTGGTGTCGTTCTGGACCATGGGCTTCAACCAGCATACCCGCGGGGTGTGGGCCAACAACCTGATCTACAACATCCACCTGCTCACCGGCAAGATCAGCGAGCCGGGCAACAGCCCCTTCTCGCTCACCGGCCAGCCCTCGGCCTGTGGCACCGCCCGCGAAGTCGGGACCTTCTCGCACCGCTTGCCGGCCGACCTGGTGGTGACCAACCCCAAGCACCGCGCCAGCGCCGAAAAAATCTGGAAGCTGCCCGCCGGCACTATCCAGGAGAAAGTCGGCTTTCATGCCGTGCAACAGAGCCGCATGCTCAAGGACGGGGTGCTCAACGTCTACTGGACCCAGGCCAGCAATAACATGCACGCCGGGCCCAATATCATGCAGGAAGTGCTGCCGGGCTGGCGCAAGCCGGACAATTTCGTGATTGTCTCGGACGTTTACCCCACGGTGTCGGCCCAGGCTGCCGACCTGATCCTGCCCAGCGCCATGTGGGTAGAAAAGGAAGGCGCCTATGGCAACGCCGAGCGCCGCACCCAGTTCTGGCATCAGTTGGTGACCGCCCCGGGCGAAGCACGTTCAGACCTGTGGCAACTGATGGAGTTTTCCAAGCGCTTCACCACCGACGAGGTCTGGCCTGCCGAGTTGCTGGCCAAGGCCCCCGAGTACAAAGGCAAGACCCTGTTCGAAGTGCTGTACAAAAATGGTCAGGTCGACCAGTTCCCGGTCGAGCAGCTGCAAGCCGGCTACCACAACGATGAAGCCAAGGCCTTTGGCTTCTACCCGCAAAAGGGCTTGTTCGAAGAGTACGCACAGTTCGGCCGGGGCCATGGTCACGACCTGGCCGCATTTGATCGCTACCACAGCGAGCGCGGCCTGCGCTGGCCGGTGGTCGACGGCCAGGAAACCCGCTGGCGCTACCGCGAAGGCCTCGACCCGTACGTGGAGAAAGGCAGTGAAGTGCAGTTTTACGGTTACCCGGACAAGAAGGCGATCATCTTCGCCCTGCCCTACGAGCCGCCGGCCGAAGCACCGGATGCCGACTACCCGTTCTGGCTGAGTACCGGCCGGGTGCTGGAGCATTGGCACACCGGGAGCATGACCCAGCGCGTTGAAGAGTTGTACAAAGCAGTGCCCGATGCCCTGGTGTACATGCACCCTGACGATGCCAAGGCCCTGAATGCACGGCGCGGCAGCGAAGTGAAACTGATCAGCCGGCGCGGCGAGATTCGCGCGCGCATCGAAACCCGCGGGCGCAACAAGCCACCGCGCGGCCTGGTGTTCGTGCCGTTTTTCGATGCCAACAAGCTGATCAACAAAGTCACCCTGGACGCCACCGACCCGATCTCCAAGCAAACCGATTACAAGAAATGCGCCATACGCATCGAGCTGATCAGCGCGGCCTGAGGAGAACCGTCATGCCCATTCGCAGCCTGCCTTTGCTGCTGTTCGCGGTCATCGGCCTGGTGGTCGCCGCCGAAGTCGACTACCCCCTCGATGCCCCCGGCCCCGATGGCCGGCGCCCGGGCGGCACGCTGAGCCAGAGTTTGCCGGCGCCGCCGCTGGCCAACGACGAGAACAAGGACCTCAAGCGCGAACGCAATTACCCCGACCAGCCGCCGACCATCCCCCACACGATTCGCGGCTATCAGGTCGACCTCAACGGCAACAAGTGCCTGTCCTGCCACAGCCGCGCCAACAGTGCGCGCAGCCAGGCGACCATGATCAGCATCACCCACTACATGGACCGCGATGGCCAGGCGTTGGCGGCGGTATCGCCACGGCGCTACTTCTGCACCCAGTGTCATGTGCCGCAAAAAGAGGTGCAGCCACTGGTGGGCAACAGCTTCGAAACCATCGACAAGCTGCTGCAAGACGACGCCAACGCCGCGCAAAAACCCTGAGGAGGCGCCATGCGAGCACTGTTCGGGCTACTCAAGCAATACTGGGGCATTCTCTGGCGGCCCAGTGTCTACTACAGCCTGGGCTTTCTGACCCTCGGCGGGTTCGTCGCCGGGATCATCTTCTGGGGCGGCTTCAACACCGCCCTGGAGGTGACCAACACCGAGAAGTTCTGCACCTCCTGCCATGAGATGCGCGACAACGTCTTTGTCGAACTCAAGGAGACCATTCACTACAGCAACCGCTCCGGGGTACGCGCCAGTTGCCCGGATTGCCATGTACCGCACGAATGGACACACAAGATCGCGCGCAAGATGCAGGCGTCCAAGGAAGTCTGGGGCAAGATTTTCGGCACCATCGACACCCGCGACAAATTCCTCGCGCACCGCCGTGAACTGGCCGAGCACGAATGGGCGCGGCTCAAGGCCAACGATTCGCGCGAATGTCGTAACTGCCACAACTTCGAGTTCATGGATTTCACCCGCCAGAGCAAACGCGCCGCAGCCATGCACTCGACCTCGCTGGCCAGCGGGCAGGCGACCTGTATCGATTGCCACAAGGGCATCGCCCACAAACTGCCGGACATGCGCGGGGTGCCGGGTTGGTAGCCGCTGCCTCATCGCGGGTCAAGTCGGGTCGCCGCACCGCCGCTCCCACAGGTCCGGTGTGTAGGAGCGGGCTTGACCCGCGATGAGGCCGGTGCAGCCAACTCCCGCAGTGGGTAAAAAATCCGAAGCCCCGCGCCAGCGCCGACTATATTGAGCTAGTCCCCGCCCGCAGCCAGAGCGCGCGCCATGCTGGATACCCATCAGTTGATCATCTGCGAACATTGCGACTGCGTGTACCAGAAAGTCAGCCTCGGCAAACATCAGAAGGCCCTGTGTCAGTGCTGTGGCGCGGTGCTGCAGCGCTATAACGGCCTGAGCGTGCAGCAACGCCTGGCCCTGAGCGTCACCGCGTTGATCCTCTGGGTGTTCGCCAATTTCTACCCGATCATGAGCATCAGCCTCAAAGGCCTGCACAACAGCGCCACCCTGTGGGACTCGGTGCGGGCCCTGGCCAATGGGCCGATCACCTTTATCGCCCTGGTGGCGGCGATTTCGATCATCATCGCCCCGGTGTTCCAGTTGCTGCTGTTGATCTGGGTGCTCGGTTTTGCCCTGGCCGGCGGCCGCGCCCCGGGCTTCAGCCTGTGCATGCGCTGGCTGGAAACCCTGCGCCCGTGGAGCATGCTCGAAGTCTGCCTGCTCGGCGCCATGGTCGCGGTGTTCAAGCTGGCCGGCATGCTCGATGTGCTGCCGGGCATCGGCCTGCTGGCACTGGCGGCCCTGAGCCTGTTGATTCTGCGCATCGCCGGGCGCGATATCCGCGAGCTCTGGGACCTGCTGCCATGAGCCGCCCACCGCGCGCCGCCGAGCTCAACCTGGTGCTCTGCCATGCCTGCGGCATGGCCTGCGACAACACTCATCAGCCGCACGAATGCGAACGCTGCGGCGCGCCGCTGCATGCGCACAAGCCCGATTCGCTGACCCGCACCTGGGCCTACCTGGTCGCCTCGCTGGTGCTCTATATCCCCGCCAACCTGCTGCCGGTGATGAACACCACGCTGTTCGGCAGCGGCGCCGACAGCACCATCATGAGCGGCGTCATGGAGTTCTGGGAGCATGGCGCCTGGGACATCGCCCTGATCATCTTCATCGCCAGCATCGCCGTGCCGGCGACCAAGTTCGTTGCCCTGGCCCTGCTGCTGATCACCGTGCAGCGCCGCAGCACCTGGGCGCAGACGCAACGGGCGCGCCTGTACCGCTTCGTCGAGCTGATCGGCTACTGGTCGATGCTCGATGTGCTGGTGGTCGCCCTGGTGGCGGCGCTGGTCAAGTTTCAGGCCCTGGGCGATATCGAACCGCGCCCGGGCATTCTGTTCTTCGGCATGGTGGTGGTGCTGACCATGCTTGCGGCAATGAGCTTCGACCCTAGACTGATCTGGCAGCACGACAAGGAGCAGGCCGATGACTGATACCCGCCAAGACAGCCCCCAACCCGGCCAGCCCGGGGTCAAGACCCGGCGCTTCAGCATCTCGCTGGTGTGGATCGTGCCGCTGGTGGCGGTGCTGGTGGGCTTGTCGCTGGTGGTCCATAACGTCATGCAGCAAGGCCCGACCATCGAGATCACCTTCAAGACCGGCCAGGGCCTGGAGGCCAACAAGACCGCGGTCAAGTATCGCAACGTGGTGATCGGCCAGGTCACCGCAGTGGAGTTGAGCAAGGACCAGAAGAGCGTCACCGCCACGGTCAAGCTGGTCAAGCAGGCCGACAATTTTACCCGCGAGGACTCCAAGTTCTGGGTAGTGCGCGCGCGCATCGGCGCCGGCGGCGTGTCGGGCATCGACACCCTGCTGTCCGGCGACTTCATCGGCGCCGATTCCGGCGAATCTCACACCCGCGCCAAAGCCTTCGTCGGCCTCGAATCGCCGCCGCCGATCACCTACGGCGAGCCCGGCAAGCGCTTCTTCCTGCACGCCAGCGACCTCGGCTCGCTGGGGGTCGGTTCGCCGGTCTACTACCGCAAGATCCCGGTCGGCCAGGTGGTCGCCTATAACCTCGACGAGAACGGCAAAGGGGTGAGTATCGAGGTGTTCATCAACTCGCCCAACGATGCCTTCGTCACCGACAACACGCGGTTCTGGAACGCCAGCGGCGTCGATGTCGAGGTCGGCGCCAACGGCTTTGCCTTTCGTACCGAATCGCTGTCGTCGGTGATTGTCGGCGGCATTGCCTTTCGCGCCCCCGACTACAGCCCCGATGACCAGGTGGCCGCCGAAGACCGCCAGTTCGAACTGTTCGACGACCGCGCCCGGGCCCTGTCGCCGCCGCATGGCAAGGCGCAGTACCTGAGCCTGCGTTTCGACCAGGCGCTGCGCGGCCTCAAGGTCGGAGCGCCGGTGGAGTTCCTCGGCGTCGAGATCGGCTCGGTGGTGTCGGTCAACCTCGATTTCGACGTCGACAAGCGTACCTTCCCGGTCAATGTCGGCATCGTCATCTACCCGCAGCGCCTGGGCCGCGCCCACACCAAGCTGCTCAAGGCGCTGAACCACGACCCCGACGACGAAAAAGCCGCCGCGCAGTTGCTCGGCACCTTCGTCGACAACGGCCTGCGTGCCCAGGCGCGCAGCGGCAACCTGCTCACCGGGCAGTTGTACATCGCCCTGGATTTCGACCCCAAGGCGCCGAAAGTGGTGTTCGACCCGAGCGCCCGGCCGATTACCATCCCCACCGTACCGGGTAGCCTGGAGCAACTGCAGGAGCAGTTCCAGGCCATAGTCGAGAAGCTCAACCGCCTGCCGATCGAGCGCATCGCCAACAACCTCGACGCCAACCTGGTGGAACTGCGCAAGGGCCTGCAGCAGTTCAACAGCCGTACCTTGCCGGGCGTCCAGGGCACCTTGCAGGAGGTCAGCAAGACCCTGCAGTCGGCCAACTCGACCCTGGCCGAGGATTCGCCGCAACGCGAGCAACTGACCCAGACCCTCGACGAGCTGGGGCGCATGTCGCGCTCGCTCCGGGAGCTGGCCGACTACCTGGGGCGCAACCCCGAGTCGCTGTTGCGTGGCCGGCCCAAGGACGCACCCGCTGACGCTTTGAAACCTTCGTCGCGCAACTGACCGCAGGAGCACACCCATGGCGCATGCCTTCAAGATTGCCGTGTTGAGCCTGGCCTTGCTGCTGGCCGCTTGCCGCAGCGACCCGATCCACTACCACACGCTGATCCCGCAACAGCCGGCCGCGGCCAGCAGTGCCGATGTGCTACTGGAACAGGTCAGCGTGCCGCCGCAGGTCGATCGCCCGCAGGTGGTGATTCGTCAGGGCAACAGCAGCCTGGCGATCCTTGAGACCGAATGGTGGGGCGCAAGCCTCGCCGACGAACTGCGCAACGCCCTGGTCAACCAGTTCGCCAGCAGCAGCGCCCAGCCACGCCTGGGCCTGCGCGTGGAAGTCCAACGCTTTGACTCGGTGCCTGGGCAGTACGCCCTGTTCGATGCCCGCTGGCGTCTGCGGGCCGCCAACGGCGGCGCGGCGCTCAACTGTCGCAGCGTGATCCAGACCCCGGCCGGGGCCAGCATCGACGCGCTGGTGCTGGCCCACCAGCAGAACCTCAAGCGCTTCACCGAACTGGTCAGCCAGGCGGCCAGCGGCGGCGCCAGTCGCTGCCCAGCGCTGCGCTAAAGCGCCGATTGCCCGCCCAAGGAGACGCCGATGGCCAACAACCGCCCCCTGCACCTGGGCACCGCCCGCGAACTGCTGGATGTGCTGATCCGCGCTGGCCTGATCGCGGTGCTGGTGATGTTCTGCTTCGAGATCTTCCGGCCGTTTTTGAGCCTGATGCTCTGGGCGGTGATCCTGGCGATCACCCTCTACCCGCTCAACCAGCGCCTGGGCAGCTGGCTGGGTGGCCGCCCTGGCTGGGCCGCGGGGGTGCTGGTGATTATCGGCCTGGCCTGCCTGATCGGGCCGTTGAGCCTGCTCGGCACCTCGGTGGCCGACACCGTGCAGCAAGGCATCCACGGCTTTGAGGACCAGCGCATCGAAATCCCGCCGCCGCCGGACAACGTGCGTGACTGGCCGCTGATCGGCGCACCGCTGTACGGTATCTGGGCCCATGCCAGCAGCGACCTGAGCTGGGCGTTGTCGCAGGTGGCCCCGCACCTCAAGGGCGTGAGCAAGACCTTGCTGACGCAACTGGCCGGGATCGGCTCGGGCATCCTGGTGTTCGTGGTTGCCCTGGTGGTCGCCGGGGTGATCATGGCCAAGGGCGACAATGGTCAGCGCACCGCCGAGGCCATTGCCATGCGCATTTCCGGGCCACAGCGCGGCGAGCAACTGGCCGCGCTGTGCACCGCGACCATTCGCGCCGTGGCCCAGGGCGTGGTTGGCATCGCCTTCGTGCAGATGCTGCTGGTGGGCATCGGCCTGGTGGTCATGGGCGTGCCCGCGGCCGGGGTGCTGGCGCTACTGGTGTTGCTGCTGGGCATCACCCAGCTGCCGGTGCTGCTGGTGACCTTGCCGGTGGTGATCTATGTGTTTGCCCATGACGGAGTCAGTGCCAGCACGGTGATCTTCGCCATCTGGACCCTGCTCGCCGGGCTGTGCGACAACGTCCTCAAGCCGCTGCTGCTGGGCCGCGGGGTTGCCGTGCCGATGCCGGTAGTGCTGATCGGCGCGCTCGGCGGCATGTTGACCAACGGCATCATCGGCCTGTTCATCGGCCCGGTGGTGCTGGCCGTGGGTTACGAGCTGTTCATGAGCTGGGTGGCGCAGCCGCTGGCCGCCGACAGCCCGGCCGAAGAGCCCTGAGTTCAGGGCGCCCCGGGCGGCTGCGCCGGGGCGCTGTACCACTGCGCCGGGGGCACCGACTTGGGCTGTTGCGGGTCGCCCAGGTAATGCGGCGACATGATCTGCACGCCGTACTCGTTGAACACGTCCTGGATATGCCCGTGCAGTTCGCTGAGCAGCACCGCCCGCGGCCGGGGCTGGCTGGGAATGGCCTGGGCCACCAGGCGGTACTCGGGATAGAAGTCCGACAGGGCGGTCTGGAACACCTGCGGCAACGGTTGCTCGAGGATGCCATTGGTACGCCGCGCCGCCTCCAGCAGCATCGCCTCGACTTGTCGCCAGGGCGTGTCGTAGCCAATGGTCACGGTGGTGTCGACCACATAGCCCTCGCCCTCGACGATCCGCGAGTAGTTCTTGGTCACGCTGGCAGTGATCAACGAATTGGGCAGCGTCAGCACTTCACCCAGGCCAGTGCGGATGCGGGTGGTGAACATGCCAAGCTCGGTGACCGTGCCCTCGTACTCACCGATGCGCACGAATTCGCCAGGACGCAAAGTGCGCGTGTAGGTCAGGATCAGCCCGGCAGCGGCCTGGCCGACGACGCTGGTGGCGCCCAGGGAAATCATCAGGCCGATCAATACCGACAAGCCCTTGAACGCGTCGGTACCCGCACCAGGCAGGTATGGGTAGGCCATGGCCAGGGCGAACAACCAGATCGCCAGGGCAGTCAGGCGCGTGGTCGGGGCCAGGGTTTCCTGGTTGAGCCAGCTCAGGGTACCCGGCACCGCCAGGCGGCGCAGCAAGCGGCGGCTGAAAGCGACCGCGCCACGGGCAATGAAAAAAATCGCCAGGGCCACCACCAGCCCCGGCACCGCGCTGATCATGCCTTCGAGCAGGTAGCGCAGCAGCTCCAGCAAGTATTCATTGAGGCGCTCGCCCCATGGCCGGGTATAGGGAAAGCGCGACAGGACAAAACCCAGCCATTCATAACTGAGCAAGGCGATCAGCAACCAGCGCACGCTCTCCAGCACCCGGCGTATCAAGGTGTAGAAGAAATTCGCCTCGATCACCGGCGTCTGCCCCACGCTCAGGGTCCGCGCGTGACGGCGCATCAGCCGCGGCAGGCGCGCTTGCAGCTTGCCTCTGGTAAACGCGATAGCCCACAACAGCGCCAGGTACAGCGCGGTGGCCAGCGCTGCTGCCAGCCCCGCGCGTGCCAGCCGTTGCAGGTTACGCGCCTCGCGCTGCTCGCCCACGGCCTGGCGCAGGTTGGCCGCGGCCTGCTCGGCGGCCTCGCGCACCGTGCCCTGGCTCAGCGGGTCAATGTCGCGGCTGGAGACAATGAACGCACGTTTGTCGCCCAGCAGCACCAGGTAGCTGGACTGCACCGGGTCGAGGCTGACCTGCGGGTCGGGGCTGTCGTCCAGGGTTTCGCCGATCACCGTGCGGGCGCGCTTGACCCGCAACTGCGGGGTTTCGCCCAGCACCGTCGCGCGAAACAGCATGATGCTGCGGTTGAACACCTTCAGCTCCACCGGCTCGGCGCTGGCCGACACTGCGCCTGGCTCCTGGGCCCAGGTCAGGGCGCCCAGCAGCAACCCGCCAATCAGCAGCCACGCCTTGAGTACCGCATTGCTCATGCCCTCACCCTCGCCCGCCCGGTCCTGTAGCGCAGCCTAGACCAGCGCGGACCGCTTGTCAGATAGCCCGCCCCGGAGCCTGCGGGCGCCCCGCTGCGATGGACTAGACTTCAAGCACCGGGGGGCTGGCAACACAACGCTACCGGAGGTACCCCATGAGCCAGTACCAACGCCTGTTCCTGATGGTAGGTTCCGACCTGCGCCACACCCCGGCGCTGGAGCGCGCCGCTGCCCTGGCCCTCGCCACCGGCGCCACCTTGCATATCTGCGCCTTTGTCGACGAAATCGATACCCTCGGGCTCATGAGCGGTGACGAACACCGCCTCGATACGCTGATGCAGAACAACCGCCAGTGGCTGGCCGATGAAGCGACCTTGCTGCACGAAAACGGTATTCGCGTCAGTACCGAGGTGATTCTCGCCCGCGACGTGCTGCAAGCGGCCCTGGCGCAAGTGGCCGAAATCACCCCCGACCTGCTGATCAAGGACGTACAGCACGAGCCGCTGCTCAAGCGCCTGGTGGTCGCGCCGCTGGACTGGCAACTGCTGCGCGAATGCCCGTGCCCGGTGCACCTGGTCAGCGAGGTGCACTGCCCGCTGCCGCGCATCGTGATTGCCGCGGTCGACCCGACCCACCCCGAACACCCCCACGACGATCTTAACGAAAGCGTGATCAACGCCGCCGCCGACCTGGCCCGCCAGTGCAACGCCGAGCTGCACCTGTTGCACGTATGCGACAGCGCCCACACCCACATGGCCGACTTCGGCGCTGGCACCGTGACCATGCCGGGCTTTGGCAGTGACGTGCGCAAGTCGATCCACAAGGCTTTCGAGCAAATGGCCGCGCGCCATGGCGTACCGGTTGAGCGCCAGCACTTTTTGTCGGCGCCGATCACCCGCAGCATCGCCGAGTTCATCGCCCACAGCCGCGCCGACGTGCTGGTGATGGGCAACCACCCGCGCAAACTGCTCGAACGCCTGACCGGCAGCACCACCGAGCATGTGCTGGAACAGCGCTTGTGCAATGTTTTGGCGATCAGGGCCGCGGCGTGAGACAGCCTCAGCCTAGGCGCAGCCAGTCGATAAAACGAGCAAACAGTTCGGACTGGGAGTTGATCTCAAGCTTCAGGTAGAGGTTCTTGCGGTGCATGCGCACGGTTTCTGGCGAAATGCCCATTTCGCCGGCGGTGGACTTCACCGAGTGGCCGCGCAGGATCATCTGCGCCACCTGCCGTTCGCGCTCGGTCAGTTTGTTGCAGCCGAAGCTGTCGAAGGCGGCCTGGACGCTGCCCTGGCTGGCCGCTTCACTGCCGGGCTCAAGGCCATGCTGGGCAAAGCGGCGGATCAGTTCGCGGACCATCGGCTCGACCGCCTGCAACACGTGCAGTTGCTCGACGCTCAGGCTGCTGCCGCCACAGCCCTGGAACAGGCTCAGGGATATTTTGCTGTGCGGGTCGATGTCGACGATGTAGTAGCTGTCTTCGCTGCAGCCGGTGCCCAGGTAGTAGGTCTTGTAGTAGTCGCTGTCGAAGAAGTGGTCCGGGGCGATGTCCTGCAGGTGGTAAAAACCCTGGGCCAGGCCTTTTTCTACCGCCAGGCAGAACGGGTCGAGCAGGTAGCCGGCGGTAAAGTAACGGTTGAGGATGGCGTCGCGGTGACGCTCGGGAATGCCCTGCTGGTACAACAGTTGCGGTGGCTGGCCCTGGCGCTCGAGGCTGATCATCATCGACTCGACCGCCACCAGTTGGCTCAGGGCGGCGGCGAGGCTTGCCAGGGCGTCGGCCTCGCCGCTGCGGGCAATGGCATGCTGCAGCGCCGCATGCCATTGCTGCAGGGCTGAGAACGACAGGCAGATCGGGGTGTCGGCAGTGGCTCGGGTCATGCCCGGCAGTCTAACCCGCCGGGGGGCTGCGATGCAGCCCATCGCCGGCAAGGTCGGCTCCCGCAAGCGCTTGTCATGCACCCGCGTACAACCCTTCGCGGCGCAGTTCTTCAGCGGTTTCGATGATGCACTGGCGCAGGGTTTCGACGATTTCGTCGACCTGCGCGCGGGTGATGATCAGCGGCGGCGACATCACGTTCAGGTGCATGATCGGCCGCACCAGCAAGCCTTTGGCCTGGGCCCGGCGGTGGATGCGCTCGCCGATGTTCACTTCATCGGCAAACAGCGCCTTGCTGCGCTTGTCGGCGACGAACTCGACGCAGGCCATCAGCTTCATGCAGCGCACCTCGCCGACCAGCGGCAGCCCGGCCAGGCTCTGCAGGCGCTGTTCCAGATAACCACCCACCTCATCGACATGGGCCAGAAGCTGCTCACGCTCGATGATTTCGATGTTCTTCAGCGCCGCCGTGCAGCACACCGGATGGCCGCTGTAGGTAAAGCCATGGGTGAAGCAGCGGCCCTTGCCCGGCTCGGCAATGACCTTCCAGATGCGCGCCGAGAAGATGCACGCGCCCAGCGGCAGGTACGCCGAAGTCAGGCCCTTGGCGGTGGTGATGATGTCCGGCTGCACGCCGAACAGCGCCTCGCTGGCGAAGAATTTGCCCAGGCGGCCAAATGAGGTCACCACCTCGTCGGCCACGAAGAGGATGTCGTAGGTCTGGCACACCTGCCACATGCGCAGGAAGTAGTCCTTGGGCGGGATGATCACCCCGCCCGAGCCCATGATCGGCTCGGCAAAGAACGCCGCGACGTTGTCGGCGCCGAGCGAGAGGATCTTGTCTTCGAACTCGGCCACCAGAAAGTCGAGAAACTCTGCTTCGTCCATGTCATCCGGCGCCCGGTAGGGGTTGGGGTTGGAGACGTGGTGGATCAGCTCGTTGGCATAGTCGAACTCGGGCACGCGGTCGGCGGCCTTGTTGCCGATCGACATGGTCAGGCAGGTCGAGCCGTGGTAGGCGTTGTAGCGGGCGATCACGTGCTTTTTATCCGGCTTGCCACGGCAGTTCTGGTAGTACTGGATCAGCCGGTAGGCAGTATCGACCGCGGTCGAGCCGCCAGTGGTGAGGAACACGTGATCGAGATCGCCCGGGGCCAGGCTGGCGAGCTTGGCGCAGAGTTCGATGGCGACGTTGTTGGCCATGTCCGAAAACGGGTTGGAATAGGCCAGCTGACGCACCTGGTCGGCGATGGCCAGGGCCATCTCTTCGCGGCCCAGGCCGATGTTGGTGCACCACATGCCGCCGACAGCGTCGAGAAAGCGGTTGCCCTCGGTGTCGTAGATATAGGCGCCCTCGCCTTCGACGATGTTCAGCGCGCCTTGCTCGGCATGCTCGTCGAACACGTGGTATCCGTGCATGTAGTGGGCTTTGTCGGCGGCCACCAGGGCATCGTTGGCAGCATTTGTTGGCAAGGCTTGGTTTGGCGTGGCCATGGCAGTGTCCTTGGCGAAGGGAAATTGAAATGTCAGCTACCGGTCTTGACCGTGCTCCAGACCCGGGTGATGGCGCGCATGTCCTTGCCGCTCTGGGTTTTCTGCGCGAACAGGCGCTGGCGGGTGGCGGCGTCCGGGTAGATCGCCGGGTCGTCGCGAATCTCGGCCTGCACCAAGGGCGTGGCAGCGGCGTTGCTGTTGGCGTAGTGGATGTAGTTGCTGACCTTGGCGATGTTCTGCGGCTGCAGGAGGAATTCGATGAAACGGTGGGCGTTGGCCGGGTGCGGCGCGTCGCTGGGCAGGTAAAGGTTGTCGAACCAGATCAGCGAGCCTTCCTCCGGGATGAAGAACGACAGCTTGATGTTGTTCTTCGCCTCCTCGGCCCGCGCCTGGGCGGTGGCGTAGTCGCCGGACCAGGTCAATGCCAGGCAGGTATCACCGTTGGGCAGGCTGGTCAGGTAGTTGACCGAGTCGAATTTGTTGATGAACGGCCGCACGCCGAGCAGCAACTGCTGGGCCGCCTTGAGGTCATCGGCGCTGGCGCTGTTGGGGTCGCGCCCCAGGTACTTGAGGGCCAGCGGGATGACTTCGCTGGGTGCATCCATCAAGGTCACGCCGCAGTCGGCGAAGCGCGAGACGATCTTCGGGTCGAACAGCATGGCCAGCGAGCCGATGGGCGCATCGGGCATGCGTGCCTTGATCTTGTCGACGCTGTAGGTCACCCCCGAGCTGCCCCAGGTGTAGGGCGCCGAATACGCAAGGCCCGGGTCGTAGCCTTGCAGGGTGCTGAGCACCTGCGGGTCGAGGTTGTTCCAGCTGGGCAGCTGCTTTTTGTCCAGCGGCTGGAATACCCGGGCCTTGATCAGCGGCGGCACCAGGGAGGCGTTGAGCACCACCAGGTCGTAGCCCGAGCGCCCGGTCAGCAGTTTGGTCTGCACCGTTTCGTAGCCGTCGAAGGTGTCGTAGATGACCTTGATGCCGGTGGCTTGTTCAAAGTCGGCGAGGGTCGTTTCGCCGATGTAGTCCGTCCAGTTGTACAGCCTGAGTGTGTTGCCCGCCCCGTCGTCGGCGGCAAGGGCCGCCGCTGCCAGGGGCGCGAGCAACAGACTGGAAATCACCTTCAGTGTCTTTCGCATAGCCACTCCGTCGTGTCACCAGATCTGCTCGGTGTGAGCCGACGGAGTTACTATCGCGGGAGCCGGTGATGGCGACCATACCCCGAATGGGTAGGTGTCGTTTTTATCGCGGGTCAAGCCCGCGGATACAACGCCTCATCAAACTGCGCCAGGCGCGGAAACACCAGCGGCTGGTCATCGGACAGATGCTCCAGGCGCTGCTGATAGCTGCGCAAAAAGTCCTTGCGCGCCTCGTCGCTGATATACGGCACGTGCCAGGCCACGAACGGCTCCAGCACCTCGAAGCCGACGTAGGCCAGGGTGCCGCGCAGGATCGGTCGCAGCATGTCCTCCAGCGGCCCGTGAATCGCCCCTTCGCCGAACATGTGCTCGCGCCCGCCGAGGGTCACGGTGACCAGCGCCTTCTTGCCCGCCAGCCCGCCCTGGTCATAAAAGCGCTTGCCGCCGTAGCACACCCCGGACACCAGCACGCGGTCGATCCAGCCCTTGAGCATGGCCGGTGCCGAGAACCAGAAGATCGGGAAGTTCAGCACCACAAGGTCCGCCCACAGCAGCTTGTCGAGCTCCTGCTGGATGTCGGCGGCAATCGACTGACTTTTGACTCCCAGGCGCTGCTCCAGGGCATACACCAGGTAATCGGGGTTCTCGCGGCTGACGAAGTCAGCGGCGCTGGCCACCGGGTTCCAGTTCATCGCATACAGGTCGCTGACCTGCACCTGGTGACCCTGGGCGGTGAAGGTTGCAACGGCCTGGTCGCGCAGGGCGGCAGTGAAGGATTGCGGCTCGGGGTGAGCGTGAACGATCAGTACATTCATGAGGGGTCCTTAAACGGTTTGCACAGGGGAAATCAGCGCCCGCTTGGCCAGCAGGCGGTCGAGCCAGTCCGGGTCCATTTCCGGCTCGCTGGAGAACAACAAGCCGGTGTAGTCGCGGTGCGGTGGGGTAAAGATCGCCTCGCGGCTGCCGTGATCGACCACCTGCCCGCGCTGCATCACCAGCACCTCGTCGGCGATGGCGCGCACGGTGGCGACGTCGTGGGTGATGAACAGATAAGCCACGCCCAGTTGCTGCTGGATGCGGGTGAGCAGCTTCAGAACGCCTTCGGCCACCAGTTGATCGAGGGCCGAGGTAACTTCGTCGCAGATGATCAGCTGCGGCTCGGCCGCCAGCGCCCGAGCGATGCAGATGCGCTGCTTCTGCCCGCCGGACAGCTCGCGGGGCTGGCGGTCCATGTAGCGCGCCGGGTCGAGCTCGATCATCTCCAGCAGTTCGGCGACCCGCTGGCGCAGGGCCTGGCCTTTGAGGCCGAGGTAGAAGCTCAGCGGCCGGCCGATGATGTCGACGATGCGCTGGCGCGGGTTGAGGGCGGTGTCGGGGATCTGGTAGATCATCTGCACCCGGCGCAGTTGCTCTTTGCTGCGCTGGCGATAATCGGCCGGCAGCGCTTCACCGTCATACAACACCTGGCCTGAAGTCGACGGCAACAGGCCGGTGATCAGCCGCGCGGTTGAGCTCTTGCCGCTGCCCGACTCACCGATCACCGCCAGGGTCTGGCCGCGATGGAGCGTGAGCGAGACCTCATGCAGCACCGGCTGGTGGCCATAACTGGCACTGGCCTTGCGCACCTCCAGCAGCGGCGTCGCCTGCGCCGGGTACGGCTTGGGTTCGGTACGAAAGCTGCGTACCGCCCACAGCGACTTGGTGTAATCCTGCTGAGGGGTGTCGAGCATGGTCCGGGTGTCGGCCTCTTCCACCAGCTTGCCGTGGCGCAGGACCATGATGCGGTCGGCCATCTGCGCCACCACCGCCAGGTCGTGGCTGATGTACAGGGCGGCGCTGTCGTAGGTTTTCAGCGCCTCGCGAATCGCCGCCAGCACTTCGATCTGGGTGGTGACGTCCAGCGCCGTGGTTGGTTCGTCGAAGATGATCAAGTCCGGGTGGCAGGCCATGGCCATGGCGGTCATGACCCGTTGTAACTGGCCGCCGGAGACCTGGTGGGGGTAACGCTGGCCGATCTGTTCGGGGTTGGGCAGGCGCAGCACGCGGTACAGCTCGACCGCTTCGGCTTGCGCCTTGGCACGGTCGATACCGCCGTTCTTCACCGCGGTCTCGACATGCTGGTCGATCAGCCGGTGTGCCGGGTTGAACGAGGCCGCCGCGCTTTGCGCAACATAGGCGATACGCAGGCCGCGCAACTTGCGCAGGGCTTCGGGCTTGGCGCCGACCAGCTCCCGGCCGTCGAAGCGCACCGAGCCACCGGTGATGCGGCAACCGTCGCGCACATAGCCCATGGCGGCCAGCCCCAGGGTCGACTTGCCCGCCCCCGATTCACCAATCAGACCCAGTACTTCGCCGCGTTGCAGGCTTAGGTCGATGCCCTTGATCAGTGGGTGCCAGGTGTCCTGGTAATGGCCTTCGATGCGCAGGTCGCGGATGTCCAGCAGCGGCTTGTCAGTTGAATGTACGCTCATGCTCAGCACTCCTTCAGGCCACTGGATTGATGCAGCACCCAGTCCACGACAAAGTTGACGCTGACGGTGATCAGCGCCACCGCCAGGGCCGGCAGCAACGGGCTGATATCGCCGAAAGTAATCAGCACGGCGTTGTCGCGGACCATGCTGCCCCAGTCGGCGGTTGGCGGCTGGATGCCCAGGCCCAGGAACGACAGCGCACTGATGAACAAAAACACAAAGCAAAAGCGCAGGCCGAACTCGGCAATCAGCGGCGCAGCGGCATTGGGCAGCACCTCGCGGCTGACCAGCCACCACAGCCCCTCGCCACGAAGCCGGGCGGCCTCGACGAAGTCCTGGACCACCACGGTCATCGCCACCGCCCGCGACAGGCGAAACACCCGGGTAGCATCGAGCAACGCGATCACCAGCACCAGCGAGGTGGCATTGGTGCCAACCACGCTGAGGATCAGCAAGGCGAAGATCAGCTGCGGGATGGCCATGAGGATATCCACCAGGCGCGACAGGCCCTGGTCGATCCAGCCGCCCCTGATCGCCGCCACCAGGCCGCAGAAACCGCCGACGGCAAAGGCCAGCAAGGTGGTCAGGAAGGCGATCCCCAGGGTGTTGCGCGCGCCATACACCAGGCGGCTGAACATGTCGCGGCCAAGGTTATCGGTGCCCAGCAGGAACTGCCCGCCCCAGGGTGCGAAGCCCTCGCCAACCACTTCGGTCTCGCCAAACGGCGCCAGCACCGGCGCGAACAACGCCACCAGAATGTAGGCAACAATCACCAACAGGCCGAACTGGGCGCTCAACGGCGCCCGCAACAACGCTTTGATCAGGCTCATGGCTTACCCCTTCGGATGCATCAGGCGTGGGTTGCTGGCAATCGACAGCACGTCGGCCGTGGTATTGAGCAGAATGTAGGTGGCGGCGAAGATCAGGCTGCACGCCTGCACCACCGGGATGTCGCGCTTGGACACCGAATCGACCAGCAACTGGCCGAGCCCCGGGTAGACGAACACCACCTCGACCACCACCACGCCAACCACCAGGTAGGCCAGGTTCAGCGCCACCACGTTGATGATCGGTGCCAGGGCATTGGGCAAGGCGTGGTGGAAGATGATCCGCGCCTGGCTGATGCCCTTGAGCCGGGCCATCTCGATATACGGGCTGGCCAGCAGGTTGATCAAGGCCGCGCGGGTCATGCGCATCATCTGTGCGATCACCACCAGGCTCAGGGTCAGCACCGGCAGCAGCGACCGCTCCAGCACCTCGGCGAAGGACGCACCCGGGGCCAGGTTGGAGATGCTCGGCAACCAGTTGAGCTTGACCGCGAACACCAGGATCAGGATGTAGGCGACGAAAAACTCCGGGAACGACACCGCACTCAGGGCGCTGGTGTTGAGCAGCCGGTCGAACCAGCTGTTGCGGTACAGCGCCGCGAGCATGCCCAGCAGCAAAGCCACCGGCACCGACACCAGCGCCGCCAGCAAGGCCAGGGTAAAGGTGTTGCCCAGGCGCGTGCCGATCAGCTCGGCAATCGGCCGCTGGTTGGCCAGCGACAGGCCAAGGTCACCGTGCAGCAGTTGCCAGGCCCAGTGGCCGAAGCGGGTCAGCGGCGGCAGGTCCAGGCCCAGTTGGGCGCGAAAGGCGGCGACGGTCTCGGGGGTTGCCGCCTGGCCGAGCATGGCCTGGGCGACGTCGCCCGGGAGCATGCCAACGGCCAGGAAGATGATCACCGACACCGCCAACAGCGCCAGCAGGCCCAGGGCCAGGCGCTGGAGCAGCAGTTTGCAAAGACTATTCACCGTACAGCTCCTCGAACAGGCTCAACGAAAGAAGGTGCAAGCAACGTGTCGGGCTTACGCCTGCCACCAACGCTCGATCAGCCGCAGGCCGTCGAGCTCGCCGTAAGGCGCGGTCAGCCCACCGTGGGCCACCCGTTTGGAGCGCGCGGCCACGGAGTTTGCGAACAGCGGCACGATCGCCCCGCCCTCGTCGCGGCACAGGGCCTGCATTTCGTTGTACATCTCCTGGCGCAGCGGCGCGTTCATCTCGCCGCGGGCGGCGTTGAGCAACTGGTTGAAGCGGGCGTTGTCCCAGTGCGTCTCGTTCCAGGCCGCGCCCTTGGCGTAGCCGATGCTGAACATGCGGTCGGCGGTCAGGCTGCTGTACCAGAACGAGGTGGTGAACGGCTGCTTCATCCACACATTGGAGAAAAAGCCGTCGGCAGGTTCGCGCACCACGTCGATGTCGATGCCAGCCTGGCGCGCCTGTTCCTTGAACAGCACCGAGGCGTCGACCGCGCCGGTGTAGGCGGCGTCGGAGGCCTGCAGGCGCACCTTGAGCGAATCGACCCCGGCCTGGCGCAGATAGAACCGCGCCTTGTCCGGGTCATAGCCGCGCTGCTCCAGGGCGCTATTGATGAAGCGGCTGCCGGGCTGGATCGGGTGATCGTTGCCGATCTGGCCGTAGCCGTAGAGCACCGAGGCCAGCAGGGTTTCACGGTTGATCGCATGCTTGAGCGCCAGGCGGATGTTGTTGTCCTGGAACTGCTGGCTGTCGGTGAGCATCGGGAAGGTGTAGTGCTGGGCGCCCTTGGTCTCTTCGATGACCAGGTTGGGATTACGCTTGAGCAGAGCGACGGTCTTCAGGTCGACCTTGTTGATCACATCGACTTGCCCTGTGACCAGGGCGTTGACCCGCGCCGCGCCATCGGCGATGGCCAGCAGTTCGGCGCTGGCGAAATGCGCGCGGCCGGCTTTCCAGTAATCCGGGCTGCGTTCAAGGTCCATGCGTACGCCGGGCTCGAAGCCCTTGAGGCGATAGCCACCGGTGCCGACCCCGGCCTGCCAGTCGGCGGCGCCGTCCTTGGCCGGCATGATCACCAGATGATAGTCGGCCACCACGTAGGCGAAGTCGGCATTGCCCGAGTGCAGCTCGAACACCACGGTGTCGGTGCCCTGGGCGCTGACCTTGGCGACATCGCCGAGCACGGTCTTGGCCGCCGAGGTGGACTTGTCGCCCAGGTGGTGCTGGATCGAGGCGACCACGTCGCCGGCATCGAGGGTCTTGCCGTTATGGAAGGTCACGCCCTGGCGCAGGGTGAAGGTCCAGACACGCGCGTCGGGGCTGGACTCCCAGCGCTCGGCAAGCTCGGGAATCGCTGTGCCGTCGACGCTGATTTCGCTCAAGGTGTTGTAGACCGCAGAGAAACCGACAAAGGTGAAGGTGTCGCTCCATGAGCCCGGGTCGCGGGAGTCGGTGGTGCTGCCACCGGCCAGGCCCATGCGCAGTACGCCACCGGCTTTCGGGGTGGCCTCCTCGGCCCGGCCGTGCAGCGGCAAACCCAGGGAAAACGCCCCGGCCACGGCCGCCGCAGCGGCGCTGTACTTGAGAAAATCCCGACGCGGCAGGCCGCTGTCGTGCATCGCTTGAGTAATCTTGTTGTTGTTATCGCTCATGGCATTGCCCCTGTAGAACTGCAGAGAAAAGGATTCAGCCAACCTCGCACGCATCGATGCAAATATTTGTAATTGTCATCGTGACAAATACATTAAACTCAAAAACACGTCGCTGCCAATCCCCTTCCTCTGTAGGAGCGGGCTTGCCCCGCGATAGGTTTTTTTCAGTCACATCGATTCGCGGGGCAAGCCCGCTCCCACAAACAAGGGACTTCGCCAGATGAGCCAGTCGACCCGCCTGATCACCGCCTCGTACATCCTCTCGTTCGTGGCCGCCAATGCGCCGCAAAAGCTGCGCACCGAGACCATCGCCAAGTGGGTCAAGACCCACCCCACGCGGGTGCGCAGCCTGGTCTCGCTGATGGTCAAGGCCAATATCCTCAAGTCCTGGCGTGGCGCCCATGGCGGCCTGACCCTGGCCCGCCCGGCCAGCGAGATCACCCTGCGCGAGGTCTATGACGCGGTGCAGGAGAGCTCGCTGATCGCCGAGAAAATCGACAACCCGTTTTCCGGCATGGAAGATCATTGCAAAGTGTTCGAGGTGTTCACCCGCCTGTTCGCCATGCTCGAAGCCAACATGCGTCTGGACCTGGGGGCCATCACCGCCGACCAGTTGTTCGTCGCCTTCGACAAGCCGCAGGACAACATCGGGCAGGCCTGAGCCTGCCCGACACTTCAGAGCTGAATGGCCTTGGTCTCGACGAACTCGGCCAGGCCCTCCTCGCCCCATTCGCGGCCATTGCCCGAGGTCTTGTAGCCGCCGAACGGCGCCTGGTAGTTGAACGCCGCACCATTGATGAAGCACTGCCCGGCGCGCAGTTGCCGGCCCAGTTGCAGGGCCCGCTCGCGGTCGGCCGCCCACACTGCGCTGGACAAACCAAAGGGCGAGTCATTGGCGATGGCCAGCGCTTGCGCCTCATCGGCATAGGGGATCAGGCACAGCACCGGGCCGAAGATCTCTTCCTGGGCGATACGCATGCGGTTGTCGACGTCAGCGAACAGCGTTGGCGCCACGTAGAAGCCACGCTCGAAACCTGGCGCCGTGTCGCCGCCACACAACAGCCGTGCGCCCTCCTCCTGGCCGATGCGGATGTAGTCCAGCACGGTGCGCCGCTGCGCTGCCGAACACATCGGGCCGAGGAAGCTGCCGGGGTCTTGCGGGTCGCCCATGACCAGGCTGCGGGTTTCATCCACGGCGATTGCCAGGGCCTCTTCATAACGGCTGGCCGGCAACAGCATGCGCGTCAGTGCCGTGCAGGTCTGCCCGGAATTGATCATTACGTCCTGCACGCCATAGCGCACCGCGGCTTCCAGGTCGGCGTCGGCGGTGATCAACAACGGCGACTTGCCGCCCAGTTCCAGGCACACGCGCTTGACCGACGGCGCCGCCGCCTGGGCCACGCGCACACCGGCGCCGGTAGAGCCGGTGAACGACACCATGTCGACTTGCGGGTGGCGGGCCAGCGCCTCGCCGACCTTGGCGCCGGGGCCGCTGACCAGGTTGAAGACCCCGGCCGGCAAGCCGATGGCATCGATCATCTCGGCCAGCAAAAAGGCATGCAGCGGGGTTTCCTGGCTCGGCTTGAGCACCACCGTGCAACCGGCGGCCAGGGCCGGGGCGAGCTTGCCGATGAACTGGTGCAGCGGGTAGTTCCAGGGGTTGATGAAGGCGCACACACCGACGGCCTCGCGCACCACCAGCGAGTTGCCGACCTCGCGCACCTCATCCATCAGCCCGGCCAGTTCGATGTACTGCTCAAGGCCGACAATCGGCCCGTCGACCTGCACCGCCCGGCACCATTGCACCGGCATGCCCAGCTCGCTGGTGATCACGGCGGCCATCTCATCGGCGCGGGCCTTGAGCTGCTCGGCCAGGGCGCGGATGAAACCTGCGCGCACGCTGGACGGGGTTTGCGACCAACTGCCAAAGGCATGGCGCGCAGCTGCCACCGCGCGGTTGACGTCGTGCTCGTCGCCCAGCGGCACCCTGCCGGCCACGGCTTCGGTGGCCGGGTTGATCACCTCGGCCAGGCCCTGCCCCGACGGCAGTTGCCAGCTGCCATCGATAAACAGCCGCGAATAGTCAGCCATGAGCCTTGCCCTCCATCAGTTCGGCGGCGCAGCGGGCAATACGCTGGCAAGCCTCGCGCAGCGGTTCGGCGCCGAGCACCAGGCCCAGGCGGATATGCCCGGCGGCGCTGGGGCCGAAGGCTTCGCCGGCAAGTACCGAGACGCCATGGTGATCGAGCAGGCGATAGGAGAACGCCTGGGCGCTAAGGCCGGTTTCGCGGATATCGACCATCACGAACATGCCGCCATCGGGCTTGAGCGCACGCAAGCCCGGGCAATCGGCCAGGCACTCGCAGACCAGGTCACGGCGCTGGCGGTAGGCTTCGCGCATGGCCGCAAGCTCCGGCAGTTGTTGCTCCAGGGCCACCACGGCGGCGTCCTGGATGAAGTCCGGCGAGCCGTAGAGCATGCACAGTGCGAGGTTTTCCAGGTGCGTGGCCAAAGCCTGCGAGCCGACCACCCAGCCCACCCGCCAGCCGGTCATGGCATGGGACTTGGACAAGCTGTTCAAGGTTGCGGTGCGCTCGGCCATGCCCGGCAGGCTGCCGGGGCTGATGTGCTCGCCGTCGTACAGCAGCTCGCTGTAGACCTCATCGGAAATCAGCCACAGGTCATGGGCAATGCACAATTCGGCCAGCGCCTCCCAGGTGCTGCGCGGCAGGCTGGCGCCGGAGGGGTTGTGCGGGCTGTTGAGAGCCAGGGCGCGGGTCTTGGGGGTGATGCGCGCGGCGACATCTTCAGCCTGGACCCGAAAACCGTTCTCCGGGCGCACCGGCACCGGGATCACCGTCGCGCCACAGGCGCCGAACACCGCTTCGTAGGTGACATACATCGGCTCGGCGACAATCACCTCATCACCGGGGTTGAGCAGGCACTGGGCCACGCAGAACAGCGCGCATTGAGCGCCGGCCAGCACGGTTACCTGATCGGCGCCGGTCGGCTGGCCGCTGCGTTGCTGATGGCGGCGGGCAATGGCCTGGCGCAGGGCCAGTTTGCCGCGCACATCGGAGTAATGGGTGTGGCCGCTGCGCAGGCTGTCGATGGCGGCCTCAACGATCGGCGCCGGGGTGTCGAAATCCGGGTCGCCGACCGACAGCAGCAACACGTCCTGGCCTTTTTCCAGCAGCTCAAGGGCGCGGTAGTGAATCTCCCAGGCAGCGGCGCCGTCACCGGCGATACGTTGGGTCAGAGCGGAAAAACGCATGGCAGTCTCCCAAAAATACGGTGTAGGCTCAGCGCGCGCAGGCGTGCTTGAGCTCGATCAGGGTCACGCCATTGCGGGCAAAGCCGCTGCGCAGTTCCCGTTGCAGGTCATCCAGGCTGTGTGGCTGCGCCACGTTGCAGCCAAAGGCCCGGGCCAGGCCGATGAAGTCCGGGTTGCGCGGCAGCACGCCGATCGGCTCGATATCCAGGCCGAGCATGTCGTCGCGAATCTGCCCCAGGGCATCGTTGTTCCACAGCAGGACCACCAGCGGGCGCTCCAGTTCTTCGACCGCAGTGGCCAGTTCCTGGGCGGTGTAGAGGAACCCGCCATCACCGACCAGCACCAGGCCCGGGCGGTCATCCGTGGCGAACATGGCGCCGATACCGGCAGGCAAGCCGTAACCGAGGGTGCCGTAGCCGGTGGGGTGCAGCCAGCTACGGGGCGCGCGGCTGGCATAGACATAGTTGCCGGTGTAGGCCAGCTGGGTCATGTCGGTGCTGATAAAGGCGTTGGCCGGAAGCGCTGCGCCAACCCGGTCCAGGATTGCCTGGTGGATTGCCTGCAGCGGGCCATGGCTGGCCTTGACCGCCTGGCGCAGGCTGGCGACCGCAGCACTGGCGGCAGCGGCATCGCGCGGTGCTGGCGGCAAACGTTCGAGCAACGCCGCGACGGTCTGCCGGGCATCGCCCTGCAAGGCCACCGCACAGGGGTAGAAGTCGTTGAACTTGCGCGGATCGATATCCACCCGCAGCAACTCACCATTGAGTTGCAACCGTTCACGCCAGAAGTCGGTGTCGGCCATTTCGGTGCCGACCGCAAGGATCACATCGGCCTCGGCGATCAGTTGCCAGCCTGGCTCCACGCACAACGCTGAGCCGGCATTGAGCGGCGCATCGGGTGGCAGCAGGCCTTTGCCGGCAACGCTGGTGAACAGCGGCGCGGCCAGGCGGGTGCTCAGTTGTTGCAGCTCCTGGGCCGCGGCCAGGGCACCGCCACCGGCGATGATCATCGGCCGTTTGGCGCCGGCCAATTTGCCTGCGGCCTGATCCAGCACGCTGCTGGCCGGCACGCCCCGGCCCGGGCGGCGCACCACTTCATTGCTCCAGTCGCGGGCGACCGGTGCGGCCAGCACATCCAGCGGCACCGAAATATGCACCGGGCGTGGGCGTTCGCTGTCGAACACCGCGTAAGCACGGGCGATCAGCTCGGGCAGGTCCTCGGCGCTCAGGGCCACCGCAGAAAACGCTGTGATCGGCGCGGTCATGGCGCGCTGGTCCTGGGTTTCGTGCAGGCAGCCCCAGCCTTTGCCGAGGCTCGCGGTATGGTTGACGCTGGAAATCACCAGCATCGGAATCGAATCGGCGTAGGCCTGGCCGATGGCGGTGGCGGCGTTGGTAACCCCGGGGCCCGGTGATGACGAAACACACCCCCGGCTTGCCGCTGACTCGCGCATAACCGTCAGCCATGAAACCCGCGCCCTGCTCATGGCGGGTCAGCACGTGGCGGATACCGCTACCGGGCAGGCCGCGGTAGAGCTCCAGGGTGTGTACCCCGGGAATGCCGAACACGGTATCGACGCCGTAGTTGGCCAACAGGCGCACCAGGGCCTGGCCACCGGTCAATGGGCTGTTGTGCATGTTCATCTCCTTACACCTGGCCGAGGCGAATCAACGCATCGACCGCGGTGGTGCCCTGGGCACCGACCATTAATGGGTTGACATCCAGTTCGAGCAATTGCGCAGCGTTTTCGCAGGCGTAGTCGGCCACCGCACGAATCGCCGCCACCAGCGCCTCGAGGTCCGCCGCTTCACGGCCACGAAAGCCCTGGAGCAAGGCGGCGCTGCGCAGGCCGAGCACGGCCCTGCGGATGGCGCCGTCGGTGGTCGGCAGCAGCAGGCTGGTGCTGTCCTTGAGCAACTCGACGAGGATGCCGCCCGCGCCTATCACCAGCGCCAGGCCGAAGTCGTTCTCGCGCTTGATGCCGACGATCAGCTCGGCCAGCGGCGCGCTGGCCATGGGTTCGAGCAGCACCTGGTCGAACACTACACCCGGTGCATAGGCCGCGATCCGCGTACGCATCTGTTCCAGGGCCGCGCCCAGGGCCTGGGGGTCACGCAGGTTGAGGGCGACGGCGCCGGCTTCGGTCTTGTGCGGCAGTTGCGCGCTGACCGCTTTGAGCACCAAAGGATAGCCAACCGTTTCAGCATCCTTGAGGGCTTGCTCAGGGCTGCTCAACACGCCCTTGGGCACCGCCAGGCCGAACGCCTGCAAGGCTTGCTTGGACTGCCACTCGGTGAGCAGCTCGCCCTCGCCATGCAGTGCCTGCGGGCACAACGGCGCCAATGCCGACTCGCCCAGATCAAGCAGCGCCTGACGCCTGGCCTGGTACGCGGCAATCCGCCCCCAGGCCGCCAGGCCATCCTCGACGCCCTGCAGCGCGGCAATGCCGTGGCCATGCAGGCGCTCGCGGGCAACGGCCGGCAGCAGCTCGGGCAAGGCCGAGGTGACAAAACCGCTCTTGCCGTGGCGTTTGAGCGCCGCGCAGTACAGCTCCAGCAGCAGGTCGCACTCCTTGCGCTCGCCGGTGAACTCGGCCGGGTAGTCGAGCACCAGCATGGCGGCATCGGCCTCGGTGCGCAGGGCGCTGTCGAGCATGCGCTCAAGCGCGCAGGCGTCGCCCCAGATCGCCGTGGTGAAGTCCAGCGGGTTGACCAGGTTGGCATAGCTTGGCAACACCTGGGTCAGCTCGCCGACCTGGCCGTCATCCAGCTTCGGCAGGCTCAGCGCGTTGCGCTCGGCATAGTCGGCGATCAGCCCGGCGTCGCCACCGGAGCAGGCCAGGGCAATCAGCCTGCCGCCCTTGGGCAGCTGGCCGCAGGCGGCGGCCTTGAGGGTTTCGACAAAGCTCACCGGGCCGCTGACGCGGATCACCCCGAGGCGCTCGAACAGGCTGTCGTACAAGGCATCGGAGCCGGACAGCGAGCTGGTGTGGCTCAGCGCCAGTTGCGCGCCGATCTGCGACACCCCGGTTTTCAGGGCGATGATCGGGATGCCCTTTTCCAGCGCCTTGTGCGCGGCGCGGGCAAAGCCCGGCACGTTCTTCAGGCCTTCCAGGTGCAGGCCGATGGCGGTCACCCGCGGCTCATCGAGCAGCGCGTCCATCAGTTCGGCGATACCGATCTGCGCCTGGTTGCCCACCGAGGCCATGTAGGCCACCGGCAGCGAGCGGTCGCTCATCGACAGGTTGTAGGCAAAGTTGCCGCTCTGGGTCAGCACCGCCACGCCCTTCTCCACCGCCTTGCCGCCATGGGCCACCGGCCACAGCGCCGAGCTGTGCAGGTAGTCGAGCAGGCCATAGCAGTTGGGGCCCAGCAGCGCCATGTCGCCGGCGGCCTTGAGCAGTTGCTGTTGCAGGGCCAGGCCTTCGGCGCCGGTTTCGGCAAAGCCCGAGGCGTAGCAAATCGCCCCGCCGGCGCCCTTGGCGGCCAGCTCGGCCACGCAGGTCAGGGTCAGTTCGCGGTTGGTGGCGATGAACACCGCATCCGGCGCACAGGGCAACTCGGCGACGCTGCGCACGCACGGCACGCCATCGAGGCTGTCGTGCTGCGGGTTGACCAGCCACATCTGCCCTGGGTAGCCGCCTTCGGCGCAGCGCTTGAAGGCCCGGGCCATGCTGCGCCCGCCGACGAAGGCCAGGTGGCGCGGAGCGAGCAGGCGTTTGAGGTTGTCTCGTAACATGAGCAGGCTCCTGGTCAGCGCAGCAGCGGGCGCAGCAGTTCACGGGAAATGATGTGCCGCTGGATCTCCGAGGTGCCCTCCCAGACCCGCTCGATGCGCGCATTGCGCCAGATCCGCTCGACCGGCCCTTCGTCCATCAGGCCCATGCCGCCATAGATCTGCACCGCCTCATCGGCGACCTTGCCGAGCACTTCACTGGCAAACAGCTTGGCCATGCCCGCCTCGCCGTCGGTCATCGTGCCCTGGTCCATCTTCCAGGCAGTGTGCAGGGTCAATAGCTCAGCGGCGCGGATTTGCGTGGCCATGTCGGCGAGCTTGAACGAAATGCCCTGGTAGGTGCCGATCGGCTGGCCGAACTGCTTGCGGTCGGCCGCCCATTGCAGCGACACATCCAGGGCGCGCTGGGCCTGGCCAACACAGTTGGCGGCGACCATCACCCGCCCGGCGGTTAGCCAGGCGTTGGCCACTTCCCAGCCCTTGCCGACCTCACCCAGCACCTTGCTGGCCGGCACCTTGCAGTCATCGAAGAACAGCTCGAAGGTGTGATAGCCGCGGTTGCTCACGCACTTGGGGCCGCGGCGGATGGTCATGCCCGGGGTGCCGCGGTCGACCAGAAAGGCGGTCACCGCGTTGCGCGTCTTGCCGTTGTGCTGGTAGGTGTCGGTGACGGCGAAGACAATGGCGAAATCGGCATGCCCGGCATGGCTGATAAAGTGCTTGCTGCCGTTGAGCACAAAGTTGTCGCCCTCGCGCACAGCGCGGGTCTTGATCGCGTTGGCATCGGAGCCGGCGCCAGGCTCGGTGAGGGCAAAGCAGTCGGTCTTCTCGCCCTGGATGCACGGCAGCAGGTAGTCGTTGATCTGTTCGTCCTTGCAGGCCATGAGGATCTTCGACGGCCGCGCGACAAACACATGCAGGGCCCACGACACCTTCGACAGCTCGCGCTCGATCAGCGCCTGGGACAGGTAATCGAGACCGCCACCGCCGACTTCCTCAGGCATGTTGAAGGCATAGAAGCCAGCGGCGATGGCCTTGCCACGAATCTGCGCGGCGAGCTCCGGCGACACCTCGTCGGCGCGGTCGACCGCCTCTTCATGGGGCAATAACTCCTTGGCGACAAAACTGCGTACCGCTTCCACCAACATTTGTTGTTCTTGGGTCAGTTGGAAATTCATGAGTCGATCCTGAAGAAGTGCTTGTAAGTGTTTATTTGCCAACGAAATTAGCAGTGCGCTTCTCGACGGCGGCGCGCAACGCTTCGGCGCCGTCTGCGCTGCGCCCGCACAGCAGCCCGGCGGCAAGCTCAGCCTGTAGCTGCTCGCCCAGGGTGCGCTGGGCGCCGTCGCGGATCAGCTGCTTGGTCTGGGCGAAGGCGAAGGTCGGGCCCTTGGCCAGGCGCCCGGCAAGTTCTGCGGTCACCGCCAGCAATTGCTCATCGGCGCACACCTCGCCGACCAGCCCGGCCGCCAGGGCCCGCTCGGCGCCCCACAGCTCATCGAGAAACAGCAGGCGCTTGGCCTGTTCGCTGCCGATCAGCCGTGGCAGGTGCCAGCTGGCGCCGGCATCCGGGCTGTAGGCCATGCTGGTGTAGCCAGCCTTGAACCGCGCCGAGGCTGCTGCTACGCGCAGGTCGCAGCACAGGGTCAGGTCCATGCCGGCGCCGACGGCGGTGCCGTTGATGGCGGCGATGGTGGGCTTGTCGAGGCTGTGCAGGCGCTGCATCAAGGCATGGGCAGTTTCGGTCCAGCCGTAGCTTTCCAGCGCGCCGCGGGCTTCGGCCTCGGCCCATTCGGCAAGGTCTGCGCCGGCGCAGAAGCTGCGGCCAGTGCCGGTCAGCACCACCACACGCACGGCCGGGTCGGCGTTATGGGCGTCGAGCAAGGCATGCAGGTTTTTCAGGCTGGGGATGTCCAGCGCGTTGCGCTGGTCGGGGCGGTTGAGGGTGATCCAGGCAATGCCGGCTTCGACCTGGCTGAGCAGCGACGCAGGAGGGGTCATGGGTGGCCTCGAATTATTGTGGTTGGCGTTAGAGGTATGACGTGAGGCCATACTAAACGAGTGTTCAACAAGGAGACAATCGGTTGCACTACTTGCTGTAACAGGTGAAGTAACAGAGCTATCTTTTTGTTTTTAAAAGATTTAAATATTTACATGAAGAAGTAATGGCCGCGCCTGTTACAACTTTGTACAACCTATCGCGGGGCAAGCCCGCTCCTACATTTACAGGTAGGAGCGGCTTGCCCCGCGATGGGTTTACACCGACGGCGCCAACACCGCCTGGCGCTTGCGGTGGATGATGAAGTACGCCGCGTAACACACGGCGATGAAACCAAAACCCCAGTACAGCGACGGCCGCTGGGTTTCGTCCAGGGCCAGGAACACGAACAGCGAACTGCACAGGGTGATGCACAGCAGCGGCACCAGCGGGAACAGCGGCGCGCGGTACTTGAGGTCGGCCAGCTTGCCGCCATCGCGCAGGTACGCACGGCGGAATTTGTACTGGGCCAGGGCAATGACGATCCAGGTCACGGTGCCGGACATGCCGCTCACCGCCATCAGCACCATGAACAAGGTGTCGGCGGCAACGAAGCTGGTCATCAGCGACACCAGGGCAAAGCACAGGGTGATGCTCAGGGCCCGCAGCGGCACGCCGCGCTTGCTCAAGGGCGACAGGCTCTTGGGCGCCATGCCGGTCTTGGACATGGCCCAGAGGATGCGCGTCGAGGCATACAGGCCGGAGTTGCCCACCGACAGGATCGCGGTAAGGATGACGAAGTTCATCAGGTCGGCGGCGTAAGGGATGCCGACCATGTCGAACACCTGCACGAACGGGCTCTCCATCAGCCCGGCCTGCTGCCACGGCACGATGGCCGAAAGCACAACGATGGCCAGCACGTAGAAGATCAGTACGCGGAACACCACGTTGCGCACCGCCCGCGGGATGCTCTTTTCCGGCTGGTCGGTTTCACCGGCGGCCACGCCCATGATCTCGCAGCCCTGGAAGGCATAGACCACGGTCATCATCACCGCGAACACCGCCGACAGGCCGTTGGGGAACATCGAGTCGCCGATCAGGTTGTTCATCATCGGCGCCGGCTCGCCGCTGGTCAGCGGGATCGCGCCGAAGATCACCAGCACGCCGACGATGATAAACCCGAGGATCGCCGCCACCTTGATCCCCGAGAACCAGTACTCGGCTTCGCCAAAGGCGCGGGTGGCCAGGGCATTGAGGCCAAACAGCACCACCACGAACAGCGCCGACCAGTACCAGATCGGCACCTCGGGGAACCAGCGCACCATCAGCATGCCGGCGGCGGTGAACTCAAGGCCGACGGTGGTGGCCCAGCTCATCCAGTACACCCAGCCGATCATGAAGCCGGTGGCCGGGCCGATGAATTTGGTCGCGTGGGTCTGGAACGAGCCGGACACCGGCATCTGCACCGACAGCTCGCCCAGGCAGACCATCACCAGGTACATCAGAAAACCGGCCACCAGGTAGGCGAGGATCGCGCCCATGGGCCCGCCCTGGTTGATGGTCACCCCCGAGCCCATGAACAGCCCGGTACCGATCACCCCGCCCAGCGACAGCATGAAGATGTGCCGGCTTTTCAGCGCACGGGTCAGGTGGATGCCTTTACGGTCAGTAGAGTCAGTCATGTCGGCACCTCAACAGTGGTTGAAGCGCGAGAGGGACAGGCGATGGTGCGAGGACGGCTGAGCTTTACGGCAGTTCATTATTATTATCTCCAATAAGCTTCGAAGACCGCGTGCAGCGGTTGCCGTCGATTATTGGAAAGCGATGTAAGCTGGCGTTGTACCTGAAGATCGAAGATGTAAAAAGTCGTAAGGTTTTTGTACGTCAGCTCTGGATCAACTGTTTGAGGGTCTGTGCGGCCAGGCGCAACTGCTCGGTCAGGGGTGCTTGCAATGCATTCAGGGCCGCCTGGTGCTTACCCAGCGCTGCTGCCTCGAGCCCGCGCAGTACCGTCGCCAGGCCGCTAAAACCCAGAGAGTCGCTGCTGCCGGCGAGGCGATGGGCCAGGTGTGCGACCTCGGTACAGTCACCGGCCTTGAGCGCCTCGGCCAGCGCGCCTTGGTGCTGTTCGAGGGCATCGCGCAGCACCGTCAGCAAACCCTGGACTTTCTGTTCGCCGAGCAGGCTGCGATGGGTGTCGAGCAGCGCCCAGTCCATGCCCTGCCCGGCCGTCGCCGCCTCGACCACCACCCCCTGTTGCGCCAGCGCCTGGCGCAGGCTGTCGAGCTTCAGCGGCTTGGCGAGGATGCCCTGCATGCCCGCCGCAAGAAATCCGCGCACCAGCGCCGGTTGCACGCTGGCGGTCAGCGCCAGGATCCGGCAAGCGCGGTTCGGCCCGGGAATGCGGCGGATCTGCCGGCACAGCTCGACGCCACTGATACCCGGCAGGTGCACATCGAGCAGGATCAGCTCGAAGCGCCGCTGGGCGCAGAGCTCCAGCGCCTGTTCACCGTCTTCGGCCATCCACAGGCGGTGGCCGTCACGCTGCAGCAGGCCGCGCACCACCTCGCGGTTGAGCTCGACGTCTTCGACCACAAGAATATCCAGGGCCTGCACCGCTGCCGCCGGCAGCAGCGCCGGGGCCTCGGCGGCCGCCGCTTGCAGCTGCAGCTCGAACCAGAAACAACTGCCCTGGCCCTCAACGCTTTCAAGACCGATGCGCCCACCGAGCAGCTCGACCAGGTGCTTGCAGATCGCCAGGCCCAGGCCGGTGCCGCCGTAACGCCGGGCCACGGCGTCGCTGGCCTGGACGAAGCGATCGAAAATCCGCCCCTGCACCGGCGCAGCGATGCCGATGCCGTTGTCGCGCACGCTGACCCGCAACTGTTGGCGGCCTTGCGCCTGGTCCAGCACCTGGACATCGACACTCACCTCGCCGGCCTCGGTGAACTTGATGGCGTTGGCCAGCAAGTTGCTAAGCACCTGACGCAAAAACTGCTCGGCGCCGTGCTGGCGAGGCGCCAACTGGCTATCGATGCGACAGCGCAGCACCGTATCGTTGTTCAGCGCTCGCGGCTCGAGCAGGGTCATGACCTCGTCGCATAATTGGCGCAGGGAGAAGTCCACCGGCTCCGGGTGGCTTTCGCCCTCTTCCAGGCGGGCGAAATACAGCACTTCGTTAAGGATGGTCAGCAAACCTTCGCCGGCTTTGTACAGGGCATCCAGGCGCTTGCGGTCACGGGCGTCGAGGTCCGCTTCGCGCAGCAGTTCGGCCATGCCGAGGATGCCGTTGAGCGGGGTGCGCAGTTCATGGCTCATGGTTGCCAGGAAGCGCGACTTGGCCAGGTTCGCCGCCTCGGCCTCCTCCTTGGCATGCATCAGGCTGGCGGTGCGGCGCTCGACCATCTTCTGCAGTTCGTCGCGTTTGTCCTGCAGGGCCAGGCGGTCGATTTCACGGCGATCGATATCGCTGAGAATATTGCGCCGCATGTCGTCCAGGGCGTGGGCCACGGTATCGATTTCGTCTTCGCGGCTGGAGCGGCGCTTGTCCAGGCGCAGCGGCTCCTGCAAATCGCCGGCGCCTATACGGCGGGCAAACTCGGCCATCACCTGCAGGTGGCGGGTGACCAGGCGGTAGAACAACCCCGACAGGGCCACGGCCAGGCCGCAGAGGAACACGCTCATCCACAACAGGCTGGCCAGCCCGGTGGCGAACAGGCGTCGGTGCACCGCGCCCAGGTCGATGCTGACTTCCAGCTCGCCCAAATGGCGTGGCGGCCCTGACGGCGGCTGGTAGTCGAGGGCGAAACGCTCGATGCGCAGCGGCCCTTGCGGCGCGGCCTCGCCCTGCAGCAAGTCGAAATCGGCGCTGCTCAGGCGCACCCGCGCCACATCGGAGAAGTCCACCAGGCCGCGCAATTGCACGTTCAGTTGCTCCTGGTTGAGGTCCCAGAGGCTGCGCTCAAGGCTTGCCAGGTAGCCGGCACGAATCAGCGCCATGCGCGAATCGATGTCGCGCATCTCGCGGCGGTACTCGAAATACAACTGCACGGTGCTGGCCAGCACGGTAAAGCACAGGCTGAACAACAGGATGAACAGCAGCAGGCGCCGCAGCAGGCCACCGGGTTGCAGGCGCATCAACGGGCGTCCGCCGGCAGGTTGACCATGTCGCGGTAGGTGACTTCGCTTTGTTCCAGCCAGCGCTGGATCTCACCGTTGTCGGTCATGCGCTGCAACTGCTCGTCGATTTGCGCCATGTGCTGGCTCAAGGGTGAATGACGCGACACCGCCACCCGCAGGTAGTCGACGCTCAGCGCGGTGGGCAAGGCCTGGATGTCCTGGGCGCCAGGCAGGTGTTCGACAAACAATTGGCCGGTGCGCCGCTCCTGGATGACGAAATCGATGCGCCCGCGAATCAGCTTGCCGAAATTCTGCTGGCTGTCGGAGACCCACTCGATGTTCTGGTGGCGGGCGACGAAGCGGTCGAAGTCAGGGCCGTAGCTTTCGCCGAACAACAGCCCGCCGCGGTAGCTGGCAAGGTCTTCAAGGCGCTCGAATTTCACCGGCCGCTGGCGGTTGAAAAACACCGCCACCTCTTCGCGCAGCACTGGCACCGTGGAAAAACGCATGCCCTGGTCGCGCTGGTCGCTGTTGTAGGCCAACACCACGTCGACCCGGCCTTCGGCGGCATCGAGCAGGCAGCGCTTCCAGTTGCCGAGCACGACGATCTCCACCTCATAGCCCAGGCGCGCGAACAACTGGCGTACCACGGTCGGCGCCAGGCCGCGCACCTGCTTGCCGTCACTCCAGGAGACCGGCGGGTACACCGGGTAGTCGCAATAGCGGATGCGCTCGGCGCCCTGGGCCTGGGCGCCGAGCACCAGCAGGGCCAGCCATAACCACCGCCACATGCGCTCAGGCCGCCACGCTGGCGGTAAACAGGTAACCGGCGCCGTGAATGGTGATGATCAACTGCGGTTCGGCCGGGTCATCGTGCAACTTGCGTCGCAAGCGGCCGACCAGCACATCGATGGAGCGGTCGTTGGGCACCCATTCGCGGTTGCGGATCTGGTCCATCAACTGGTCGCGGCTGAGGGTATGGCCGCTGTTGCGCAGGAACACGCTGAGCAGCTGGAACTCGCCATGGGTCAGCAGGGTTTCGCCGCCCTGGGGGTCGATCAGGCGCCGGCGGTCGGTGTCCAGGGCCCAGTCGGCAAACTGCTTGAGCGGATGATTGGCGCCACTGGGCGGCTTGCCGGCCTGGGCATGGCGCACCCGGCGCACCAGGTTCTTGGCCCGCGACACCAGCTCGCGCGGGTTCAGCGGTTTGATCACGTAGTCGTCGGCGCCGCATTCCAGGCCAACGATGCGGTCGATGTCATCGTTGCGGCCAGTGATGAGGATGATGCCGACTTCCGAGCGCACCCGCAGTTCGCGGGTCAGGGTCAGGCCATCCTTGCCCGGCAGACGGATGTCGAGCATGACCAGGTCGACGGCCTGCTCGCCAAGAAAATGCTCGGCCTGCTCCGCCGTGGCGGCGCAGTGCACGTCGTAGCCTTCCTGGGACAGGTAGGCGTGCAGCAAGTCGCGAATCAGCGGATCGTCATCGACGACCAGTACCCGAGGCGTCATTGCGTGTTGTCTCTTATAAAAATTGTTGTATGACTCACGACAGCAGCGTACCCATTACTGAACGACCGATCAACAGCCCTCGATCAGGGTGAAGCGCCGGCGCCCACCGGCTTGCAAACCATCGACCCAGGCCTCGCAGATCTGCACGCCCTGCTCGGGGGTGAAGGTCCCGGGGTTGAGCCCCGACTCCAGCCACAGGCCGTCAAGCAAGGCACTCAGGCTGATGGCCGCAAGGTCGGCGTTGAATGCCTGCCAGCCCTCCTCTGTGGCCAGGTCCGCCAGCAGCCGGCCCAGTTCGTTGCGGTACTCGCCGTAGGAATGATCGTGCACCTGGTTGATCGCCTCGGCGGTTTTCACCGCGCCCCAGAACGCCAGCCAGGCATCGAGCAGTTGCGGGTCGAGCAATTCGGCGCAGAACGAGGCGCGAAAGAACGCCGACAGCCGTTCGCGGGCATTGGGCGCGGCCTGGGCCATGGCTTCGCGGATCAGCCCCATGACCCGGCCGGTGACCGCCATGTAGGCCTCGGCGACCAGTTCGTCCTTGCCCGAATAGTGATGGCTGATCAACCCCACCGAGACGCCGGCCTCGGCGGAGATCTTGCGGATCGAGGCGCCCTGGAAGCCGTGGCGTTTCAGGCACACCAGGGTCGCTTCGACCAGGTTGGCCTTGCGCAACTCCGGGACCATACGGCTGTAACGGGCTTCCTGAGACATAGGGTTTCTCGAACAGAGTGAGTTGCAGGAACCCGGTGGGAGCGGGCCTTGCCCCGCGATCGAGCGCGAAGCGGTCGTAAAAGCGGCCAATGCGGTGTGTCTGCTTGCACCGTGTCGACAGGTTTTACTGCTGCTTCGCAGCAGATCGCGGGGCAAGGCCCGCTCCCACAGGATTGCGTATTGAACGACTGTACAACAACTGCTGATCAGTCGCGATAGCCCGGCGCCACCCGATCGAGCAGACGCAGCAACGCCGACCAGGCCAGTTGCATGCCGTCCGGATCGCTCAGCTCACCTTCCTTCAGCGGCCGCGCCGGTTCGTTGAACTGGCGTTCGGTGTGGGCACAGACTTCTTCCGATGGCAGCACCAGCTCGCCGGCCGCCATCGCCGTGAGCTGGATCTCGCAGGCTTTTTCCAGGTAGTACATGCGCAGGAACGCCTCGCTGACACTGCGCCCGACACTGAGCAAGCCATGGTTGCGCAAAATCAGCACCGCCTTGTCACCCAGGTCATCGACCAGGCGCGCTTGTTCGGCCATGTCCAGGGCGATGCCTTCGTAGTCGTGGTAGGCGACCTTGCCGTGGAATTCCATGGAAATCTGGTTGACCGCCAGCAACCCGCACTTGAGCGCCGCCAGCGCGCAGCCGGCCTTGGTGTGCGTGTGCAGCACGCACTGGGCGTCTTCGCGGGCACCGTGGATGGCACTGTGAATGACAAAACCGGCCGGGTTCACCGGGTACGGCGAAGCCTCCACCGCCCTGCCCGCCAGGTCGATCTTGACCAGGTTAGAGGCGCTGATTTCATCGAACATCAAACCATAGGGGTTGATCAGAAAATGATGCTCGGGGCCGGGAATGCGCACCGAGATATGAGTGAAGATCAGATCGGTCATGCGAAAGTGCGCGATCAATCGATAGCAGGCGGCCAGTTCCTGGCGCAGGCGGATTTCAGTCTCGGTCATTATTGTTGTCCTCAGGCGAAAAACTGGCCAGACAATAGGGCTGGACACCGTACGATGTCCAGCCACAGGGGTTAGCGACTGGCCCAGGCGTTGAAGCGCTCTTCCAGCTCATCGCCGTGATCGACCCAGAACTCGACGTTCATCGACAGTGCGCCCTCAAGGTTCTGCCTGGACGTCGGCACCCAGCTCGCCAGCTTCGGATCAAGCTCGGCGGCAGCCTGGGTGTTGGTCGGCCCGTAGGGGATTTGCTTGACGTAGCGCACCTGGGTGTCGGGCTGGTTGGCGAAGGCGATCAGGCGCTTAGCCTGGTCGACATGCCTGGAGCCCTTGATGATCGCCCAGTAGTCCATGCCGTACAGGCTGCCCGGCCACACCAGGGCCAGCGGGCTGCCCTCCTGGGCGGCGACGGCGACCCGACCGCTGTAGGTCGAGGTCATGACCACGTCGCCGGCGCTCAGCCACTGCGCCGGTTGCGCGCCGGCTTCCCACCACTGGATATAGGGCTTGAGCTCGCTGAGCTTGTTGAAGGCGCGGTCGACACCCTCGGGGGTGGCCAGGACCTTGTAGACGTCCTCGACCTTGACCCCGTCGGCCATCAGCGCGAACTCCAGGTTGTACACCGCACGCTTGCGCAGGCCGCGCTTGCCGGGGATTTTCTTGACGTCCCAGAAATCCGCCCACGAGGCCGGCGCCTGGGCCAGCTTGTTGCGGTCGTAGGCAATCGCCACGCTCCACACCAGCACCGCCGAGCCGCACTCCTGGGCGGCGTCGGGTATCAGCTGTTCAGCACGCCCGAGCTGGGTCCAGTCGAGGCGCTCGTACATGCCCTCGTCGCAGCCGCGCATCAGGTCCGGGCCTTCGATCTGCACCAGGTCCCAATCGACGTTGCCGGTATCGACCATGACCTTGATCCGGGCCATTTCGCCGTTGTATTCACTCTGGATCAACGTGCTGCCGTCCTGGGCACTGAAAGGCTTGAAGATCGCCGCATCCTGGGCTTTCTGGCCGGCGCCGCCATAGGCGACCACGACCATGTCCGGTGCTGCCTGGACGCCGCCGACCGCAAGGGCAAGCAACCAGGGAGAGAGCTTGAGCAGGTTCGATTTCATCAATGCTTCCTCTTGCCGGTACCACGTGATGCGTGGCCCGTTTTCTTGTTGTTGTGAGGTGTGCCCCAGGACCCGGGGTGATTTGCAAACTAGTCAAAGGCCAGTAAAAAAACAAGTTGATTTTTTACTGGCGGTACACTTCTATAGAAAAATAATAACAACACCCCGCTGGAGCCTGACCCGCATGTCGACCTTCGCGCACCTGTTCGAACCGCTGCACATCCGTGGCAAACGCCTGAAGAACCGCATCATGTCCAGCGGCCACGACACCTCGATGCCCACCGACAACCTGGTCAACGAGCGCCTGATTGCCTACCACCAGGCCCGTGCCGCCGGCGGCGTCGGCCTGATCGTGCTGCAGGTGGCCGGGGTGCACGACAGTGCGCGCTACACCTCGCACGTGTTGATGGCCACCGACGATGCCTGCATCGACGGCTACCGCCAACTGGCCGAGACCTGCCATGCCCACGGCACCGTGGTGCTGTCGCAGATCTTCCACCCCGGGCGGGAAATCATGGAGTCCAGCGACGGCTTGCTGGCCGTGGCCTACTCGGCCTCGGCGGTGCCCAACGAGCGTTTTCGGGTGATGCCACGGGCGCTGGACCAGGCCATGATCGACGAGATCGTTGCCGGCTATGCCGCTGCGGCCCGGCGCCTGCACCAGGCCGGCATCGATGGCGTCGAGGTGGTGGCCAGCCACGGCTACCTGCCGGCGCAGTTCATCAACCCACGGGTCAACCGCCGCAGCGATGGCTACAACGGTGAGCTGCAGCAACGCCTGCGCTTTGTCCGTGAAGTAATCGCCGCAGTGCGGGCGGCGACGGCAGACGACTTCATCATCGGCCTGCGCATCAGCGCCGATGAGCGCGACGCCGAGGGCCTGACCGAGGATGAGTCGCTGGCGGCGGTGAAGCTGCTTCAAGCAGAGCTGGACTACGTGCATATCGTCGCCGGCACCTCGGCCTCGCTCGGCGGCGCCGTGCACATCGTCCCGCCCATGGCTATCGAGGCGGCGTACCTGGCGCGCGAGGCCGGGACCTTCAAGGCGCAACTGAGCATTCCGCTGTTCGTCACCGGGCGCATCAACCAGCCCCAGGAAGCCGAACTGATCCTCGCCCGTGGCCAGGCCGATGTCTGCGGCATGACCCGCGCGCTGATCTGCGACCCGCAAATGCCCAACAAGACCCGCACTGAGCGCGTTGAAGATGTACGCGCCTGCATCGCCTGCAACCAGGCCTGCATCGGCCACTTTCACAAGGGCCTGCCGATCTCGTGCATCCAGCATCCGGAAACCGGGCGTGAGCAGCAGTTCGGCAGCCTGCAGCCGGCAGTTGTGCGCAAGCGCATCATGATCGCCGGTGGCGGCCCGGCCGGCATGAAGGCGGCGGCAGTGGCGGCAGCGCGCGGCCACGACGTGACTTTGTACGAAGCCAGCACACAGCTGGGCGGCCAGGTGCTGCTCGCGCAATTGCTGCCGCGCCGGGCCGAATTCGGCGGCGCCAGCACCAACCTGCAACGGGAGATGCAGTTGGCCGGGGTCAAGGTGGTGCGTAATACCCGGGTGGATCGCGCCCTGGTCGAGCGCGAACAGCCAGACCTGGTGATCGTCGCCACCGGCGCCGAACCCTACTGGCCGGCCTTCGAGCGCGGTGGCGAACTGCAGGTGCTCGATGCCTGGCAGGTCCTGCGTGGCGAGGCCCGGCCCGGGCGCTCGGTGCTGGTGGTCGACTGGCGCTGCGACTGGATCGGCCCGGGCATCGCCGAGCGCCTGGTGCGTGAAGGCCACCAGGTGCAACTGGCGGTCAATGGCACCCACTGCGGCGAAAGCCTGCCGCTGTACGTGCGCGACCAGATGGCCGGCGAACTGCACAAGCTGGGTATCCCGATCACCCCCTATGCGCGCCTGTACGGCTGCGACGACACCACCGTGTACCTGCAACACACCGCCAGCGGCGAGCCGATGATCTTCGAAGACATCGACACCCTGGTGCTGTGCCAGGGCCATCAGCCGGTCGATACCCTGGCCGCTGAACTGCACGGCCTGGTCGAGGTAAAACGCATCGGCGACTGCCTGGCCCCGCGCACGGTGGAAGAAGCCGTCTACGACGGTTTGAAGGTCGCCTGGAGCCTGTAAGCCTGTTTATACTCCGGGGCTTTGACAGTGCGGTTCGGAGCACGCCATGAGCAACAGCAGCAAGACGCCGCCCGCCGCCAGCCAGGAAGGCACCAGCACCGCGCATTTTCTCGGCACACGCATCCGCGGCCTGCGCAAGCGCCGCGGCATGACCCTGGCCGAGCTTGCCGAGCAGAGCGAGCTGACCGCCGGCTACATCAGCCAGCTGGAGCGCAACCTCTCCTACCCGTCGATCCCGGCGCTGTTCAACATCGCCCGCAGCCTGGGCGTGACCATCCAGTGGTTTTTCGCCAGCGAAGCCAGTACTGCCCCGGAAGACAACGGCTACGTGGTGCGCAAGCACAGCCGCCTGAGCGTGCACTACGAAGACGGCATCGTCGACCAGTTGCTGACCCCGCAACCCAACCGCCAGCTGGAAATCCTCCACTCGCGCTTCCCGCCGGGCACCTACAGCCAGCAAAGCTACAGCCATGACGGCGAAGAAGCCGGCTACCTGCTGTCCGGCAGTTTCGAGCTGTGGGTTGGCGAGCGCTATTTTCAGCTCGGCGAAGGCGACAGCTTCAGTTTTTCCAGCCAGGAGCCGCACCGTTACGGCAACCCCGGCGAAGTGGATGCGGTGGTGATCTGGGTGATCACCCCGCCGACGTTCTGATACCTACAACAACACAGGCACGCCATGAACGAACTGATCACCCGCGAACTGCACCAGGGCCTGCTGACCCTGACCTTCAACCGCCCGGACAAGCTCAATGCGCTGAACAACGCCATGTACAGCCAGCTGGGCGAGCTATTGCTGGCGGCCCAGGAGGACGCCCAGGTCGAGGTCATCCTCCTGACCGGCGGCGCGCAGTGCTTCAGCGCCGGCAACGACCTCAAGGACTTCCTCGACAACCCGCCCGGCGACATGGACAGCCCGGTGTTTCGCCTGATGCGCGTAGTGCTGGCGCTGGACAAGCCGCTGATCGCAGCGGTTGCCGGCGCCGCCATCGGCATCGGCGCCACCTTGCTGCTGCACTGCGACCAGATACTGGTCAGCCGGTGCACTAAACTGCGCATGCCGTTCGTGCCGCTGGGGGTGTGCCCGGAGTTTGGCTCCAGCCTGCTATTGCCACGCCTGCTCGGTCATGCCCGGGCCGCGCGCTTGTTGCTGTGCAATGAACTGCTCACAGGCGAACAGGCCGTCGAATGGGGCCTGGCCAATGAGCTGCATGAAGATGGCGAACAGTGCCTGGCGGCGGCGCGCAAGCTGGCGGCACGGCTACAGGCCCTGCCCCAGGATGCGCTGCGCATCAGCAAGCGCCTGCTCAAGGATGCCCATCGCCAGGAATTGGAAGCGACGGTTCAACGTGAAGGCTTGCTGTTTATCGAACGGTTGCAAACGCCGGAGGCGAAGGCGGCGTTGCGGGCGTTGGTCAAGGATTGACGCTGGCGGCCTCATCGCGGGTCAAGTCGAGGCGTCGCACCGCCGCTCCCACAGAGGCACCATCGATCCTGTGGGAGCGGCGGTGCGGCGACCCGACTTGACCCGCGATTGAGCACCGAGTTTGAATCAACGCCTCAACTCATAGCGCAACCGCGCATTCGCCCCAGCCGCCGACGCCACCCGCTTGAACCCCAATCCCTCCACCAGGCGCTGGCACGCAACATTGGCCGGCGACGTGGTCAGCCACAACAGCGAGCCTTCGAGCAGTGGTAGCAGGGTTTCCAGCGCCTCGGTCATCAAGCCCTGCCGGGCATGGGCCTCGGCGATCCAGTAACCCAGGCCGACCTTGCCCTGGGCATCCGGGCGCACACCGAGGCAACCGATCAGCTCACCACTGGCGAGGAACAGGTAGTAGCGTTTTTCACCCTGGGGCGCCGCCCAGTTCTGCCGGGCCTGGAGCAGGCTTTGACGCGCCTGCTCCAGGGTCCAGTCGTCACGGGCCCAGGGCAGAAACTCACGGTGAAAGTCGTAGTTGGCGTTGAGCACCGCCTGCAGTTGCGCAGCGAAGGTCAGTTCCGGGGCGTGGAGTTTCAGCTGTTTGCTGCGCAAGCGGCGGGGCAGGTCCATTGCGGGGTCCAGGGGTGGGTAAGGATTGACCAGTATTGCATAGTCAAAATCATTGCGAGCGCTTTGCGCTCGACACACTCAAGGGGTAATCGCCACCTTCATCACCCCATCCCGCTGATGGGCAAACAACTCATACGCCGCCTCAATGTCATCGAGCTTGAAGTGATGGGTCACCAACGGCTTGAGGTCCACCTGGCCGCTGCCTACCACTTCCATCAGCCGGCGCATGCGCTCCTTGCCGCCGGGGCACAGGGTGCTGACGATGCGGTAGTCGCCAAGCCCTGCGGCAAAGGCGTCCAGCGGCAAGCGCAAGTCGCTTGAGTACACGCCCAGGCTCGACAAGGTGCCGCCGGGGCGCAGCACCCGCAACGCTGATTCGAAGGTCGATTGCGTGCCCAGCGCCTCGATGGCGACGTCAACCCCACGGCCATCGGTGAGCTGCATGATCTGCTGGACCACATCGCCCTGGTTGAAATCCACTACATGGGTTGCACCGAGCTTGTGCGCCACTGCAATCCGCGCCGCGACGGTATCGACGCCAATGATCGTGGTCGCGCCCTTGAGCCGCGCGCCGGCGACGGCACACAGGCCAATCGGGCCGAGGGCAAAGACCACGACCGTGTCGCCTATCTGCACCTCGCCACGCTCGGCGCCAGAAAACCCGGTAGACATGATGTCCGGGCACATCAGCACCTGCTCGTCGCTCAGGTGATCGGGAATGGCGCAGAGGTTGGCGGTGGCATCGGGCACCAGCAGGTACTCGGCCTGGCTGCCGTCGATGCTGTTGCCGAATTTCCAGCCGCCCGCCGCACGAAAGCCGTGGCGGGTATCCGGGCCGTCCTGGGCGCCGCAGCCGCACAGGCAGGCAAAGCTATGGCCGCTTGGGGTGATGGCGCCGGCGATCACCCGCTGGCCTTCGACAAAACCCTGCACCTGGGAGCCGAGCTTTTCGATCACCCCCACCGGCTCGTGGCCGATGGTCAAGCCCTTGGCCACCGGGTACTCACCGCGCAGGATGTGCACGTCGGTGCCGCACAAGGTTGTGGTGGTGATGCGGATCAGCGCATCCAGCGGGCCCACTTCGGGGATCGGCTTTTCGTCCAGCACGATGCGGTTCTTTTCAACGAAAATCGCAGCTTTCATCTTGGCCATGGCGGTGTCCTCGACGGGGCGGTAGTGATTGTCCACCCTGCGCCCGACAGGCCCGGGTGCGCTTGACCGGGGTCAATGAACTGGCGGCCAGGCCAAGAGCTGCTAGCGTTGTTCAGGCGATCAATTCCCCGTCCCGTGCGGTCATTGCCAAGGATACGAACGTCGATGAAACCCACCTTGCGCTCCACCCTGCTCTGCTCTGCCCTTATCGTCCTTGCCGGTTGCTCCAGCAGCCAGGTCGACCCCAGCCAGTACTCCGGGTTTCTCAAGGACTATAGCCGCCTCAAGCCCGCCGAAAGCAGCTCCGGCAAGCCGGTGATGCGCTGGATCGACCCACAAGTGAAGGCCGCGCGCTTTACCCAGGTGTTTATCGAGCCCAGCCAGTTCTACCCCAAGCCCCAGCCTACCGCGGCGATTTCGCCGCAAATCCTCAGCCAGATCACCCAGTACTACAACACCGCGCTCAAGCGTGAACTGGGCGCCGAATTGCCCTTGGCCCAGGGCCCGGGCCCCGGCGTGCTGGTGGTGCGCCCGGCGATCACCGCGGTATCGACCAAGACCGAAGGCCTGAAACCCTACGAAGTGATCCCCATCGCCCTGGTGGCCGCTGCGGTCAATACCGCCGCCGGCGGCCGCGACCAGGAAGTCGACATCGCCACCGAGGCGGCCTTCCTCGACGGCGGCAATAACAAGGTGATTGCCCAGGTGGTGCGCAAAGGCACCGGCGAGGCCCTGGAAAACGACACCTCCAAGCTGGCCCTGGAGAACGTCAAGCCGGTGCTGGACGGTTGGGCCAGTGACCTGCGCAAAAGCTTCGCCAAGCTCAAGAGCGAGTCGCGCTAGCTACTGACACTGGAGCGCACCGGGTTCACTGCGTTGATCCCGGCGTGCGCTGCAGGGCTTTTCGGCGTGCGAACTGATAGGGAAATCGACCATGTCCCAGCTCCTGGACCCCACCTCCAACGAAAGCAAGTACGCCAAGCTCGCCAGCACCGCGATCATCGGCGCGATCACCCCCACCAGCGTGCGCCTGTGGTTTCGCGTGTACCTGCCCGGCGAGTGGGTGCTGGTGGTCACTACTGCGCCGCTGAGCGGCGACCTGCAGCGACTCGATGAGCTGCCGGTGGCCGATTTCCTGAAAAAGTACAAGATCAAGCCGGTGTTCACCCAGGCGCAAACCTTCAGCTTCGACAGCGACCTCACCGGTGTCTTTGCGGTGACTGGCCTGAAGGCGCAAAGTACCTACTACTACGCCCTGATCAGCAACATCAGCGACCGCGACATCATTCGCCGGCGTACCGAAATCGGTGGCGACAGCCCGAAAAGCCTGATTACCCCGGCGGCCAACCCGCAGACCCTGACCTTCGGCTTCTACAGCTGCCACGACCCGATCAGCGCCGACGGCAGTGCCGGCGCCTGGCCGCTGCTGCACCAGCAACTGGTCGACCAGCGCGCGCAATTCGTCATCGGCGGTGGTGACCAGATGTATGTCGACACCAACAAGAAAAACGGCTTCCTGGATATCTGGGAATGGCTCAAGGACAACAAGCAGGCGCTGCTGGCCCAGTTCAAGCGAGGCAGCAGCTACGACAAGGCCGGCATCGAGAAGTACCTGCTGAACATCTACCGCTGGTACTACCGGGTGTACTGGAACATCCCGACCCTGCGCGAGGTGTACGAGCAGTTCCCCCAGTACATGATCTGGGACGATCACGAAATCATGGACGGCTGGGGCTCGCTGACCAACAAGGAGCGGCAAAAGCGTATCTCGCTGTTGTTCGAAAGCTCAAGCAACGGCGCCACCAATCAAATGCTCGTCGACCTGATGTGGCGTGCCGCCTGCCGTGCCTACTACGAGTATGAGCACAGCCACAACCCGGTTACCTCGATCAACCTCGACAAGCCCGACGACTGCCATTGGGACTACGCCTTCGAGCAAGGCGGCTCGGCCTTTTACGTGCTGGACATGCGCGGCCACCACGATGTCGAGGCCAAGGACCCGCACAAGATTCTTGGCAGCGCACAGATGAAGCGCTTCAAGGACTGGTTGAACAGTGCCGTGGTGCAGAACGCCAAGGCGGTGTTCATCGTCTCGCCGGTGCCGGTCATGCACTGGAAGAACGTGGTCACCAACGGCGCCGATTTCGGCTCGCTGAAGGATGACTGCATGGATGAGTGGGACCACAAGAGCAACCAGGCCGAACGCAAGGTGCTGCTCGATCAGGTCTACGCGGCGTTGGGCAAGAGTGCCAGGCCGGTGGTGTTTCTCAGCGGCGACGTGCACTGCGCGGCGGTGTTTCGCCTGTTGCACAAGCAATACCCGGCGGCCAAGGTGTTCCAGGTCACCTCCAGTGCCATCTCGCGCGTACCAGCGCCAGGCATGCTCAAGCTGGCCATCAGCGGCGGCGGCGAGATGCCGGGCATTGCCAACATGGTCTGCGAGCGCTGGTACGCCATGGCCGGTTCGAAGAACTTCGCCATGCTCAGCGTGCGCCCGTCGCTGGACGGCCAGCAGACTGAAGTGCTGGTGGAACTGCATTGGCCCAGTGGCGAGGACGGCGAACTGACCAAGCGCCGGGTGTTGCTCAAGTAGCGCTACACTGATTGGGTGTCACCGTTGCCCATGAGGGCTGAGTCATGCGTCCGGTCACCAAGCAGCCACGCCATGCGAAATACTCGCCGCCGCAGAAGCTCTTGCTAGGCGGCACCGTGGCGGCCCTTTTTCAGAAAATCGCCGGTGTCACGTCTGCGACGCCAACCTACCAGATACCCCTGACTCTGGCCTTGCAAGTACTGTTGGACCACGTTACAGGCCTGCGTATCCGGCGCATTACGCCTGCCGAGCAAACCGTGCTGGCAAGTGGGCTGATGCAACGGATCAGTAAAATCTACAAAACGGCTGCATTGCCTCTGACTGACGAACTGGGCGCCTTCTGCTCTTATTGCGGTACTGCCTTGCCTGGCCTGATCGAAGTCGAACACGCCCTACCCAAGAGCCATTTCCCTTACTACGCCGTGGAGTGGAAGAATTTCCTTCTGGCCTGCAGCCCATGCAACACGTGCAAAGCAGATGACCCGGATCGAAAAACCGCAACAAGCTGGGCACAGGCTTTTTCCCCGACCGAACAACAATTGCATAACAGTATCCGTCAGCAACACTACATCTGGCCGGACCTGAACGCTGGCTGCTGGCAGGCATTGCCCAACCAACTGCAGTACCTGGACCCTAAAGTGCAGACATGGACTGTGTTGAATGCAGCAGAATCGGTCAGTGCGGGAATCAGGCTCACTGCTTATGACGTGATACAGCACAAGGTCCTGGCCAACCTCGATGCCAGTATCGGCGGCGGCCCCTTCGGCGACGTGGAGGTTGCCGTGGTTGTCAGTGACGCCAACGGCCGGGCGACAGAGATGATCGACTTGCTGGGCTTGAATGCCGACTCTTCCAGCGTCTTCGATCGACGGCTGATGAATCGCACCAGGGCCTGGTTCGATGCCTTGGAGGAGTGCCGATTGCTCAGCCGCGTCGACCCCGACCCCAAACACAACTGGCTGTGGCCGATCACTCTGCGACGCGCAGCAAGTTCCGGATTCTATTCAGTCTGGCTGACGGTCATGCAGGCGTTCGACAACTCGCACGGCACCCACTATGCAAAAGCTTTCGTCAATGACTCCGCCAGCAAGTTGTATTACCCCAGCACCAACATCAGCCAGCTCCCCTGCTGAGTGAGGCGCCATGAGACCCTTAGTACGCCCATTGCTGCCGAATCGGCTACGCCAGGCTCCCGCAGCACGACTGTTGTTGAGCGCTTTCGGCAACTTCTGTTCATTCTGCGAGCGCCCGCTGCTCGATGACGTTTGGGTGTGGAATGCCCGGACAGGCGCATGCGTTGAAGGGGACAACTGCAGTGCCCAGGACTGGGAGCACCTCTATCTGCTTGATCATGATTGCCACCAAGCGCAACAACAGGCCGATCAACAGGAGTTGCCGTTGCTGATGCTGCCGACCGAATCGCTCGTGTCTTACCCTCATGGCGCCAACTATCCGTTGAGCTACTCATTCCAGTCGATTCAGAGGGTTTTGCTTGACGAAGACAACAGCGAGTATGAACGCGAGCCAATCGGCGCTGTGCTGATCTCTACAACCCACTACCGGGCCCAAGCCACCCTGCGTTACTTCGCGCTCAATACGTCATACATCAATGCAGATGCCAACGAGTTGAGGATCCCTCGCCTGGACTATCTGTCGTTGCTTGACCGGCGCCTGGATCAACGTACCGATGCCTGGAATTTTACCCAGGAAGCAGCCATGAGGATCAATGAAAGCCAGACGCAAGCGGTCAGAGAAGCTGGGCTCCAGCAGTTGCGGCTGCTTGTCGGCACAGTGGGCTTCTGGTCCACCTGCCGGACAGCCGCAGGAACCATCCTGCCCTATGAACAGTTGCAACAGGTGTTTGATCCGATCCCCTTGGGCCAGCTGGCCATTACCGTCCAGCCCCTGGAACACCACGCAGGCTTTCTCGGCAACGGCCCGCACCAGCCCTTCCCTGGTACAGCTCGGATCTAGGCAAAAAACGAAAACAGAATCGCCGACAGGGTAATCAGGCCAATCAGCACCACAAACACGTTCGAGGCCTTGCCCGAGTATTTGCGCAGCGCCGGCACCTTGTGGATGGCGTACATCGGCATCAGGAACAGCAGGCAGGCGATGATCGGCCCGCCGAGGTTCTCGATCATGCCGAGGATGCTCGGGTTGAGGGTCGCCACGGCCCAGCAGGTGATGACCATGAACAGCGCAGTCATCTGTTCCAGGCGCTTGCTTGAGACCTGTTTGCCGCGGCTGCGCAGGCTTTTCACGATCATGCCCTGGAAGCCTTCGCTGGCACCGATGTAGTGGCCGAGGAACGACTTGGTGATTGCCACCAAGGCGATCAGCGGCGCGACAAAGGCGATCACCGGGGTCTGGAAGTGGTTGGCCAGGTACGACAGGATCGAGATGTTCTGCTGTTTGGCAGCGGCCAGGTCCGCCGGGCTCAGGGCCAGCACGCAACTGAAGCAGAAGAACATCACCGTCAGCACCATCATCACATGGGCGCTGGCGAGGATCTTGCCGCTCCTGGCGTCGGCCTGCTCGCCGTAGCGGTGCTTCTGGTCAACGGCAAAGGCGGAGATGATCGGCGAGTGGTTGAACGAGAACACCATTACCGGGATGGCCAGCCACAGGGTCTTGAAGAACAGCTCCAGGGGCATGCCCTCGCTGGCCTGGGCGAAGAAGGCGCCGTTCCAGTTGGGGATCAGGCTCACCGCCAGCAGCAACAGCGCGGCCACGAACGGGTAGACCAGCAGGCTCATGACCTTGACGATAATGCCCTGGCCGCTGCGCACCACGATCATCAGCCCGCAAATCAGCAGCAAGGCCAGCAGCGCCCGCGGCGGCGGGGTCATGTGCAGCTGGTGCTCCATGAAATTGCCCAGGGTGTTGGTCAGGGCGACGCTGTACACCAGCAGGATCGGGAAGATGGCAAAGAAGTACAGCAAGGTGATGAGCTTGCCGGCGCCGACGCCGAAGTGCTCTTCGACCACTTCGGTGATGTCTTCGCTGGCGCCGCGCTTGCCGGAAAGCACGAAGCGGGTCAGGCCGCGGTGGGCGTAGAAGGTCATCGGGAAGGCCAGTACCGCCAGTACCAGCAGCGGCCAGAAGCCCCCTACCCCGGCGTTGATCGGCAAGAACAGGGTACCGGCGCCGATGGCGGTGCCGTACAGGCCCAGGACCCAGGTGGTGTCGTGACGGCTCCAGGCACGGCTTTGCGCAGGCGCGGCCGAATCCACACGAACGCTCGTGGTGCTATTTACATCAGTCATCGATATTGCCTTGTAGTTGTTTTTGTTGCGTATGAATAACTTTGGAACAGGGGTGCAGCTATCGCGGGTCAAGCCCGCTCCCACATGTAGGAGCGGGCTTGACCCGCGATGGGATCAACACTCGACGAAGGCGACCGCCAGGCCGCCGCGTGACGTCTCCTTGTAGTTGGCATGCATGTCGGCGCCGGTGTCGCGCATGGTGCGGATCACCCGGTCGAGGGAGATGAAGTGCTCGCCATCGCCACGCAAGGCCATCTGCACGGCGTTGATGGCCTTGACTGCAGCAATCGCGTTGCGCTCGATGCACGGCACCTGGACCAGGCCGCCGACCGGGTCGCAGGTCAGCCCCAGGTTGTGCTCAAGGGCGATTTCGGCGGCGTTTTCCACTTGCATGGGCGTTGCCCCCAGCACGTCGGCAAGGCCGGCCGCGGCCATGGCGCAGGCCGAACCGACCTCGCCCTGGCAGCCGACTTCGGCGCCGGAGATCGAGGCGTTCTTTTTGCACAGGATGCCCACCGCAGCGGCGCTGAGGAGGAAGTCGACGACGTCGTTGTCGCAGGCCTCGGGGTTGAATTTCATGTAGTAGTGCAGCACCGCCGGGATGATGCCGGCGGCGCCATTTGTCGGTGCGGTGACCATGCGCCCGCCGGCGGCGTTTTCTTCGTTGACCGCCAGGGCGAACAGGTTGACCCACTCCATGGCGCTCAGGGTCGAGCCGATGACGTTGGGCTTGCCCAGCTCCTGCAGGCTGCGGTGCAGCTTGGCGGCGCGGCGCTTGACCTTGAGCCCGCCCGGCAAGATGCCCTCGTTGCGCAGGCCGTTGTCGACGCACTCGCGCATCGCCGCCCAGAGTTTCAGCAGGCCGCTGCGCACCTGGGCTTCCTCGCGCCAGGCCAGCTCGTTGGCCATCATCACCTGGCTGACCCGCAGCTTGTGCTGCTTGCACAGCGCCAGCAGCTGGGCGGCGCTGTCGAAGTCATAGGGCAGTTGCACCTGCTCGGCGCTGTTGCCGGCCGTGCCCACTTGCGCGGCCTCGACGATAAAACCGCCACCGACCGAATAGTAGGTTTGCTGCAGCAACGAGCCCGATGCGCTGCTGGCTTCCAGGGTCATGGCGTTGGGGTGATACGGCAGGCTTTCATCGAGCAGCAGCAAGTCGCTGGCGCAGTCGAATGCAATCGCCTGCGTGCCGTCGAGCATCAGTACCTGGCTTTGCTGCAGTTGCGCGATCAGCGGCTCGATGCTTTGCGGGTCGATCTGGTCCGGCCATTCGCCCATCAGCCCGAGCAGGCAGGCGCGGTCGGTGGCGTGGCCGACGCCGGTGGCCGACAACGAGCCGTACAGGCGCACTTCGACCCGGCTGACCTGCTCCAGCAGGCCTTGCTCACGCAGGGTCTGGGCAAAGGTTGCCGCCGCACGCATGGGGCCTACGGTGTGGGAGCTGGAGGGGCCGATGCCAATCTTGAAAAGGTCGAAAACACTGATAGCCATGCTAATGCCTGACCGAGGCAACAATCCATGTCACGCAACGGCACTGTTAAAAAATTGATGGGTGTCGCGAAGTTGCGCGATACTGCCCGGTCACTTGCGTGTTGACCAACGAAACTTTCTAAGCAAGCCTTTAGCAGAGCTAAACGATGAAGCGACAAATGAATGGCCAGATGTACGTCTGGCTGCATGTGTTTGCCTGTGCGGCGCGGCACCTGTCGTTCACCCGCTGCGCCGAAGAACTGCACATCACCCCCGGCGCAGTCAGCCAGCAGATCCGCCAACTGGAAGAGCGCCTGGGCTTTCGCCTGTTCCTGCGCCGCGCCCGCGGCGTCGAGCTGACCGCCGAAGGCCAGCGCCTGGCGCAGACCGTCGGCGAAGCCTATGGCAGCATCGATGCCGAGTTGCGCCGCCTGGACGCTGGCGAAATCCGCGGCACCCTGCGCCTGCGCTCGATCCCGTCGTTTCTGGCCAAGTGGCTGACCCCGCGCCTGCCGCGCCTGCAGCAACGCTACCCGGACATCCAGCTGCGCCTGGTGGCCGAAGACAGCAGCCAGGCCTTGCACGAAGGCGACTTCGACCTGGCCATCGACCTCAACGACGGCAGCTACCCGGGCATGCATTCCACACCGCTGCTCGACGAACAGATCTTCCCGGTCTGCGCCCCTTCCCTGCTGCGCGGCCGCCCGCCGCTGCATGGCCCGGCAGACCTGGCGCATTACCCGCTGCTGCACGACATCACCGCCTGGCGCGGCAGTTCGGAATACGCCGAATGGGAGTTCTACCTCGAGGGCATTGGCGCCAGTGGCCTGGACGTGCGCCGTGGGCACACCTTCAACCGCAACCACCTGACCATCGAGGCGGCGATTGCCGGCATCGGCGTGGCCATTGCCCGGCGAACCCTGCTCAATGACGAGCTGGAACGCGGCGCGCTGATCGTGCCGTTCGGCCTGCCGATCGCCAACCACAAGCGTTATGTGTTGCTATACCCGCCCGGTGGCCTGGCGCATCCGGGGGCGCGGGCGGTGCATGACTGGCTGGTGGAAGAAGCCGAAGGCTTTCGCGTGTTGCATGCCCAGGACGCCAGTGCGCTTGCCTTGCGCCGTTAGTGCAGCGACGCAAGGCAAGGCCGTTCAGGCCGCTTAGCTTTCGCTGCTGCGGGTCAGTTCGAGGATGAGGCCGTGCTCGGCCGCAGTGCTGACTTCTTTCAACTGCTGCTCAGCGGTGAAGTAGCGCCCTTCCGACAGTGCCAGACGCTGCAGGTGCCCCTGCCCGTCCACGGGTGCATCGGGCAGGATCTGCTGCACCGCTCTGCGCACCTCGGGCGCCAGCGGCCCGTCGAACTCGTGCCAGTCGTACAGGCAGCTCAACAGGTAGTCGGCGGCATCGCGCCATTGCTGTTCGAAGGTCGCAAAGCGCTGCCCGTGCAGTTTGCGCAAGGAGCGCTTCCAGCCATGTTGCAGCACCATCCATTGCTGCCTGGCCTCCACCTGGCTGCTCAGGCGCTGGACTTCGCGCTCGACACTCTTGACCACACGCGCGTCAACACCGGCCCTGTGCGCATAGAGCATGCCGCTGGACGGCTCGGGGAAGTCGAGCCGGGTGGCCAGTTCCTGACGCAACTTCAGGCGAATTTCCACCGGGTCGGACTCATGCTCCAGGTCCTGGTCGGTAAGGTTATCCAGCGGGTCGAAGGCCGGCAACGGGCGGCTGCCGGCACGCATGGCATCGCGGCGCAGATCGCGGGCAAGGCCGATACGCTGGGCCAGGGAGTTGACCAGCTCGCGGCGATAGAGCTGTTTGTACAAGCCGACCACTGCCGCCGTGCGCTGCAGCGGGTCAAGCGCCTCCTGGCTTTGGCGATAGGCGAGAAACTCGACTTCCAGGGCACTGAAGCCGTCGGCCCCGGCGTCGCCACAGGTTGGTGGGTAAGCGTCGGCAACCGCCTGCAAATCACTGAACAGCTGGTCGCAACCTTGTGCGGCGCGCAGCAGCTCCCAGACCCTGGCGGACATGTTGTTGAAATCGAACCGGGCCTCGCTGGACTCCAGCGCCCGGTCGAGCACCAGCAACAGCGGGCGATGGGTGTCTTCATCGGGGAACAAGGTGTCCCACAGTTGCTGCTGTTCGGCGCTCGCCTCACGTAACCAGCCGGCGGCCAGGCCGCTGGCACGGCGACTGAACGGCATCCCCAGGCCGCGCAAGTGGGTGGCAGCGGCCTCGCTGAGCGGGTTCTGGTTGAGCAGCAGCCAGCGGCTGCGCTGGCCGTCGGCACGCAACGCACCGCCAAAGGCCGTGGCCGCAAGGTCGGGAAGCTCGCTCAGCTCGTTGCTGCTCAGGTCCACCGTGCGCAGCTGATGCTCTGGCGGCTGCATCAGCTCCAGCAATCCTTCAGGCCAGTCTTCGAGTTGGCAGCCACGCAGGCTCAGGTGCTCAAGCATCCGCAGGCCGGCCAGCTGCGGCGCCCGGCCCAGGGGGTTGTCGGCCAGGTTGAGCTTGCGCAACCGCACAAGGCCGGCAAAGGCTGCGGCCCCGTCTTCGTCCAACTGGATGTTATTGCGGGCAAGGTCCAGCTCCTGCAACGGGATTGCCGCCAGGGCTTGCAACTGCTCGGCATCGAGGGTCGCGCCATTGGCCCGAAAGCCCAGCGTGGTCAGGCTATCGAGCTTGCCCAGGGCATTGATCGCTTCAACCGGCAGCGTGGCCATCTGGTTACCGGTGAGGCCCAGCCCACGCAAGGCCCGCAAGCTTTGCAGCGGGTCGAACATGCGCGCATTGACCGCGATCTGGTTGCCCTCGAGGCTGAGCAACCGCAGCTTGGTCCGGGTGCCAAGCGCAGCGGGTATCTCGGTCAGGCGGTTGTGGTCCAGGTTCAGTTCCCTGAGTTCGGTAAACGACGAAAGGAATTGCTCCGGCACTGCGCTCAGTTCCATCCGATGCAGGAACAAGCGGGTGACATGGCGAAAGCGCACATTGATCGCTGGCAATCCGCCAGGCCTCCAGGAGGACAGGTCCAGTTCATGTTTATGATCGCCACCCACACGGCGCCAGGCGGCTTTTAGCCGGTCACGAAGCATTTCCCGGTCCACCCGCTCGCCAGCGCTGGGTCGCTGCGCCACCCAGTTGTCGAGGGTCTGCCCGAGCTGGCGATACTCATCTTCCAGGCCCTGGATCGCAACACCAAGGTCTTCATTGGCGAGTCTCAGCTGGTTCTTGATCTCGGAAATTTCATTGGCACGCAACTCGGGGTACAAGGCACTCAAACGGCGATATTCGCTGGAACGCAAGGTCCCCACCGCGCCGCCCAGCGGGTAGCCACGGCGCCCGTCGGCCAGGCGCAACGGCGATTGCAACCAGGGCCGCGAGGGTTGCTGGCCGATCAGGGTCGAACAGCGGGCGCGATTGCCCAGGGCTTGCTGGGTCAGACGCTGGCGCAGTTGCGCGGGCTCGTAGATCTCTACCCCAAGTGACTGGCGCAGGGTGTCGGGCAGTGCGCGTAACAGCGCAGCAAAAAAGTCATCGCTCAGCCCCAGTTCATTACCGCGGGCATCGAAAACGCGATAGCCACCCTCGTACTTGAGTATCGAGCGCAGCTCTGCCTCGGTGTCACCGACGCTGGCCAGCACCGCGCTGGCCAGCGTCTGCTGGTGTAGCTCAAGGCGAATACCACTGTTCCAGCCGGGCAAATCGGCGAGCAATTGCAGTGCCAGGCGCTCGCTGTCCAGGGCCATTCGTGCAGGGAACACCAACCCTTCAAGGGCACGATTGAGGCGCAACTGGCGCTGATAGGCCCGGGCTTCTTCGGCCAAGCGTCCAGGTACGCGCGCTTGCTCGCCAATCAGTTGCCCACGCTCCTGGGCAGTGGCGTGCCGCACAATTTCCTCGGCAAGCGAATCAGGCAGCGAGGCGAAGTCACGCTGCAAGGTCTTGGCGCCCAGGCCGGGGGCGCTTTCGATACTGGCGTACAGACTGTCGAACACCGCGCTGCGCTTGCGCTCTGCCAGATCGGCCAATTGCTCGCGCAAGGCCGGCAAGCGTGCCTGCTCGGGCAAATGCTCACCCAGCAGCTCGCTGCGTTGCGCCTCACTCAAGGCCTGCAACAGCACCTGGGCGAGCTTGCCGCTGCGCACATCGGCGGCCAGCACCTTGAAGGCGTGACCCTGGGGCCAGCGCTCCAGGCCATAGGTCTGCGATTCACCCCACAGCTCCGGCCCCCTGAACACCTGCAGTACCCGGTTGGCCGGCCATTTGGGCAACTCGACCAGCAACGCCAGCGGATAGGTCATGCCCGCCTCCAGCGCCGCACCACTGCGGATATCGGCGACCATCCGGGTAATGCGCCGGTCCAGTTGCAGGCGCTGCAAGGTATCGGCCAGCAGCGGTGCAAGCGGCCCCTGCTCGACATGCATGTGGCGCAGCACGTCGTCGTCGACCCCGCTGATGTCGGCAGCCTGTGCCAGGCTGGCATCGTCCAGGCCCTTGGCCAGAACGCCGATGCGCCGCAGCAACTGGCCACGCTCCCAATGCAGCGGCTGTTCACCCTGGAACTGCCAGGCGCCGTTACCGTAGTGTTTGAGCGGCGGCTCGAAGGCGTCGTTGTTGTCCGGGTGCCTGATTCGCCATTGTTGAAGACCGGCATCATAGCGTTGCTTGTACAGCTTGCCATCCAGGCGGATGTACAACTGATCGTTCAGTGCGTACTGCCCCAGGGCATTGGGCGCCAGGCCCTCGGGTAGTTGCACCGGGCTTGCATAACCGCTCAGGTCGGGCTTCCACAAGCGCACTTGGCCATTGGCCAATTCGACACGCTCCAGACCATCAACAAACAGCGACGGTTCGGCGGCGCTGCCGGCTACCCCCAGCCCTGCGATCAAACCCAGGTTGACCACCAGCGACTCGACCTGCGCCAGGGCTTCGGCGGTTTCCCCGGCTTCCCAGGCCTCGACGCCATGGAACACGTTGGCCATCAGTTGCGCGCCGGTCACCGCCAGCATCAGCGGATTGAGCGCCGGGACTAAAAACGCCGCAGCGTTGAGCACATTCAGGCCGATATCCAGCCAATGCTGCAAACGCGCCAGGCGCGCGGCGCGGTCTTCATCGGCGGTCGGCACCGCCAGTACCCGGGCATTGGCCTTGAGCCTGCGCACCTGCAGGCGCTGCAAGCGGCTCCACAGCTCGCCGTCGAGCGCATGTTCCTCGACCTGCAGGCGCGGATTGCGGATCGGTTGGCGGATCTTTTCCTCGCCCTCAAAGCGTTCGACGTACAGCGCCTGATTCAAGGCGCGCACAAATGCCGGGCGCTCGGCCTGGGGCACACATTTGAGTATTGCCTGGCGGTAATCGTCAGCTTGCAGGCTGGTAGCCAGGTCGTGGGCAAAGGCGCTGGTCGAGGAATACTCCTTGATCGGGTACAGCGGCGCGCCGGCGATCCAGGCCACACAGCGTTCAGTGACATTGCTCGCCGCCGGATCCGGGCCGATCAACAGCGCTCCGTCCAGCACGCTGCCCAGCACGCTGATCTGCCGACAGACCACGGCTTTGCCATCGAGCCGGGGCGCAGCGCCATTGGCCAGCAGCAATAACGCGGCCTGTACTGCGTCGGTGATTTCACCGTAGCTTCGCGCCCGCTGCACTTGCGCGACGAACTCGGCCCGGGTCGCTGCCGTCATGCTGGCGGCCCTGACGGGGTCCTGCAGCACCTCGGCCAGGTGCTGCTGATACTGCCGACCCAGGTCGAGTTCGCGGCACAGGGCGACGAAACGCTCACAGCTCAGGCTCACGGTTTGACCTTGCGCGTCAGCCAGGTAGCTGAAAGGGCCCAGGTCTTCGTTGGCGCTGAAATTCTGCAGCGCCGCCTCAAGCAGGCTGCTGCTGTGGGTCGCGCCCTTGGGCAAGGTACGCCCGCCAAGGGTTTCAAAACCGACCTGGTGCAGTTGCGCCTTGAGCACATCCACTTCCACCCCATGGGCCTCACGTAATGAACGGGCCAACAGTGGTGCACAGAACTGGCTGATGCCCTTGAGCGCGGCAAGCTGAACTGCCAGCGCCTGGCGTGCAGCCCTCGAAGCCTTGAGCGCAGCCTGTAGCTGCGGCTCTATCGCCGACGGCAGTTGCTGGCTCTGCAGCAGGGTTTGAAAGTCCTTGGCCGCCAGATGGCTGACCCAGGCAGGAATCGCCGCGCCGATCAAGGTGCGGTGGAAAATCAACGCAGGGTTTGGCTTTGCAGGTGTCATTGGAAAAGTTCCTGACAGTGGGGGGCTGTCAGGAGAGCAGCACCGCCGTTGACGGCGGTGCTAGATAAATAGTGCCTTCACCCGCTCAATCAGCCTGGCCCACCGGCATCTGCGCATTCGGCAAGGCCGCCCCCGGGGTCACCACTTCGCTCAGGTCAATATGCTTGAACACCGGCTTGGCCCCCAGCCGCGCATTGAAGCGGGTATTGAAGCTGAACGGGTCGTCGCTCGGCACTACCAGCGAGCGCCCGTACACCGCGGCGATGCCGGCCGGGTCGTAGCCGAGCAGCTGCAGCAAGGTGGGAAAGATGTTGTAGTGACTGGAACGGTCCTTGTTGGTTGCCAGTTGCGCCTGCCAGTCGAGGGTTTGCAGGCCCTGGCCCTGGATCACCACCAGCGGCACCAGGCCCTCCTCTTCCACCGGGTTGCTGTCGCAGTGGGTGTTGAGCCCCGGGTTGCCGCGCTCGTGCAGGTCCTGGCCGTGGTCGGAGGTGTAGATGAGCACCGCCTGGCTGAGGTCGGCCTTGGCGAACAGGCGGTTGAAGAACTCGCCGACGTTCCACAGCAGGCTGTTCATGTACGAATTGCGGTACAGCACCCAGTCTTCGGGCTGGCCATTGAATCCGTCGCGCCGGCCGGTGTCGGTGATGTCGGTGTACTGCCCGCGCGGCAAGGCCGGGCGGTAGGCCATGAAGTCGTCGGGGTATTTGTCGTGCACCGGGAAATGCACGCCGACCTTGTTGATCACGATCAGTTGCGCCTTGCCGTCGGCCAGCAGCTCGGTGAGCTTGGCCACAGCGGCCATGTCGCGGTCACGCACCGGGGTGCTGTCGAACTGGATGAACTGGTCGATGTCGCGTTTTTCCGCCGCGTTCATCAGGTTCTGCAGGTTGCCGCCGGTGCGCTGGGCGTCGATGTACACGGTGCCCAGGCCGGCAGCCTTGGCGTACTGCCAGATCGACGGCAGGGTCGAGTTGATACGCAGGTAGTCGTCGCGGGTGCCGCCATAACGCAGGGTGACGTTGGTGTCGGAGCTGCAGTTGGCGATCGAGGCGGCGTAGCCATAATTGAAAATGCTCACCCCGGGCCGGGCCTGGTTGAGCTGGCTGCGTACGCCATGGGCGGTGTTCAGGTCCAGGTAATTGCCCGAGACGCTTTCGTCGATGATCAGCACGATGTCGCGGGCCAGGGCCGGGCCGCTGCGTGCCAGGGTCACCGGCTCACGGGGGCCGACGCTGTCGTGCAGCGACTCGTAGAGCATCAGGTTGGCATAGGCCAGCGGCGTGTACATGATCGGCAGGCCGCGCGCGCCTTCGCCGGCGCGCACGAACAGAATCGCCGTGAGCAAGGCAATGCCCAGCAGCGGCGCCGCCCACGGCAGCGCCCTGGGCCCGGGCACAGGGTGGCGTGGCTTGAGCCCCAGGCCCAGCAGCAACAGCAGCGAACTGCCCAGTACCCGGAGGATCACGCTGTGGTACTGCTCGATGGCCTCGCCGATAAAACCACCGGAATACACCATCGAGATAAAGCCGCTGTAGGTCAGATAGTCGGCGGTAATACGCGTGTAGGCATCGAAGAACACCGCGCTGGCGCTGAACACCAGGGCAAAGCCCCAGCGCAGCCAGGCCTGGCGGATGTTGGCGCACAGCAGCAAGGCCAGCACCAGCAGCACCAGGACGCCGAGGTACAACAGCAACGCCGGGCTCAGGCCGATGGCCTGCAAGCGCTCCAGGTAATAGGGGTAATTGCTCAGCAGGTACAGCGCCAGCAGCAGTTCCTTGACGTATTTGAACATCTTCCCCTCGCCCAATTTTGACCTTGCAAGCACCCGGACATTGACACGTTAGCAGTCGCCACCCAAAGCGCAAACCGGAACAACGTCAGTTTTTTGACCTAACTTGGCGGCGCCAATTCTGACAGTTCAAAAACGCGAAAGCGTTGCATTCGTGAAACATCCACATCCATAAACGCCTTGTTTATCGCGGGCTTCGACCGTTCATCGTTTTGCGATGCGGCAATTGGCCAGTGCTCACCAATGCTAACCCCCGGATTTAGAACGGCTTGATAGCAAAAAGCCCAAATCACAGCGAGTGTAAATCCGACGAAACATGCCATTTGATTGACACGACTTCCCACGGGTGGGCTATACCGAAATCACACCACTGTTTCATCCTCATTACTCCATACGAGGCACGCCGACATGGACGTGAGCGTATTTGGCACCGGCTATGTCGGTCTTGTGCAAGCTGCGGCCCTCGCAGACGTAGGACACCGGGTTTTGTGCGTCGATGTCGATGCGCACAAGATCAGTCAACTGCGTCAGGGCGTACCGCCGATCAGCGAGCCGGGGCTTTCGGCCATGCTCGAAGAAAACATCAAGGAAGGCCGCCTGCTGTTCAGCACCCAGGCCAGTGATGCGGTCAGTCACGCCGAGCTGATCTTTATCGCCGTCGGTACGCCGCCGGATGAAGACGGCTCGGCCGACCTCTCCCATGTCCTGGGGGTGACCCGGCAGATCGCCGGGCTGATGGAAGCCGATCGCACCCTGATCATCAAGTCCACCGTCCCGGTCGGCACCGCCGACAAGGTCGCCGCCCTGGCCGGCGAAGAACTGCAGCGCCTGGGCAAGGGCGCGCTCAAGGTGCGGGTGGTGTCCAACCCCGAGTTCCTTAAAGAAGGCAGCGCCCTGGCCGACTGCATGCGCCCGGACCGGATCATCGTCGGCACCGCCGATGACCAGGCCCACGACCAGCTCGCCGAGCTCTACGCGCCCTTCTGCCGCAACCATGAAAAGCTCATGTTCATGGACAACCGCAGCGCCGAGCTGACCAAGTACGCGGCCAACGCCATGCTCGCCACGCGCATCAGTTTCATGAACGAGCTGGCCAACCTCACCGAGCACCTGGGCGCCGACATCGAAGCGGTGCGCAAGGGCATCGGCTCCGACCCGCGCATCGGCTACCACTTCATCTACCCCGGCTGCGGCTTTGGCGGCTCGTGCTTCCCCAAGGACCTGCGCGCCCTGCTGCACACCGCCGAACGCAGCGGCATGCCGCTGCGCCTGCTGCAAAGCGTCAGCGAAGTCAACGACAGCCAGCGTCAGATCCTCTTCGCCAAGCTCAAGCAGCGCTTCCCCGGCAGCCTGGCCGGCAAGTCGATTGCGGTCTGGGGCCTGGCCTTCAAGCCCAACACCGACGACATGCGCGAAGCACCGAGCCGCTACCTGATGGAAGCGCTGTGGGCCGAAGGCGCTACCGTGTGCGCCTTTGACCCTGAGGCGATGTCCGAATGCCGGCGCCTCTACGGCTACCGCAAAGACCTGCAGCTGTGCGCCACCCGCGACGACACCCTGGAAGACGCCGACGCCCTGGTGATCTGCACCGAGTGGAAAAACTTTCGCGTGGTCGACTTCGCCCTGCTGGCCAAGAAGCTGCGCAGCCGCCTGATCATTGACGGGCGCAACCTGTACAACCCCGAGCAGGTCGCCACTTTCGGCCTGAGCTACAGTGGCATCGGCCTGCGCCAGGTGCAGCCGGAGGTACCGGCGCCATGAAGATCCTGGTCACCGGCGCCGCCGGTTTCATTGGTGCCCATTGCAGCCTGCGGCTGTTGCGCGACGGCCACCAGGTGATCGGCCTGGACAACTTCAACGACTACTACGACCCGGCGCTCAAGCATGCGCGGGTGCGCTGGGTCGAAGCTGAGGCCAGAGCCTTTACCCTCTACCGCCTCGACCTCAACGATGCCGCCGGCATGGCCGAGCTGTTTGCCAGCGAGCAACCCGAGGTAGTGATTCACCTGGCCGCGCAAGCCGGGGTGCGCTACTCGCTGGAAAACCCGCGGGCCTACATCGACAGCAACCTCAGCGGCTTTCTGAACATTCTCGAAGGCTGCCGCCGCCATCCGGTGCAGCACCTGCTGTATGCCTCGTCGAGCTCGGTGTACGGCGCCAACCAGCACACCCCGTACCGCGTCGAGGATGCCGTCGACCACCCGCTGTCGCTGTACGCGGCGACCAAAAAAGCCAACGAGGCCATGGCCCACAGCTACAGCCACCTGTTCGGCATCCCCACCAGCGGCCTGCGCTTTTTTACCGTGTACGGCCCCTGGGGCCGCCCGGACATGTCGCCGATCCAGTTCGCCCGGGCGATTGCCGAAGGCCGGCCGATCCAGCTGTTCAACTACGGCCAGCACCAGCGCGACTTCACCTACATCGATGACATCGTCGAAAGCCTGGTACGCCTGATCCCGATGGCGCCAACCGCCAACCCGGCCTGGGACCGCGAGCATCCGGACCCGGCCAGCAGCCACGCGCCGTGGCGCCTGTTCAACATCGGCGGCCAGCGCCCGGTGGAACTCACCGACTACGTGGCCTTGCTGGAAAAACACTTGCAACGCAGCGCCAGCATCGAGCTGCTGCCCTTGCAACCGGGTGATGTGCTGGCCACCTGTGCCGATGCCAGCGCCCTGGAACAGGTCACCGGCTTCACCCCCCAGGTTTCGCTGGATGAAGGGCTCGGGCGTTTTATTGCCTGGTTTCATCAGTACTACCCGCAACTTGACCGGGACGCGGTGCGGGTCAACGGGCACTTGCCCGCGCAGCAACGGAGAACGGTATGACAGGACAACCTAAAAGTGCGCAACTGCAGGCACTGTATCAAGACAAGCGCATGGACCCCGCGCACCGCCAGCGCATCGACGCGGCGATTCACATGCAAGGCCGTGGCTGGCTGACCGGCCGTGCCGGCGGGCGCCCCTGGACCCTGTCGCGCACCAACCGGGTGGTCGCCTGCTTTGGTGCCTTGTGCATTCTGGCGTTCATTTCGCCACTGCTGCTGGGCCTGGCCGTGCTGGTCAAGTTCAGCAGCCCCGGCCCGGTGTTCTTCGTGCAAAAGCGCACCGGCTATCGCGGCCGCGCCTTCGGCATGTACAAGTTCCGCACCATGGTCGCCAACGCCGAGGCCTTGAAGGACTCGGTGCGCCACCTCAACAAGCACGGCGCCGATGCCATCGATTTCAAGATCGACAAAGACCCGCGCGTCACCCCGATCGGCCAGTGGCTGCGGCGCAGCAGCCTGGACGAGTTGCCCAACCTGTTCAACGTGGTGCTCGGTGACATGCGCCTGGTCGGCCCGCGCCCCACCTCGTTCAACGCCTATCGCTACAAAGACAACCACCTCGCCCGCCTGAGCATCTACCCCGGCATGACCGGCTTGTGGCAGATCTCCGGACGCAGCGACATAGACTTCGACCAGCGAGTCGAACTGGACCTGAGCTACATCAACGAACAGAGCTTGATGCTGGATCTGAAGATCCTCTTCAAGACTCCCTTCAAAGTCTTCAGCGGCCACGGAGCAAGTTGAATGGACGGTTCTACTTCAAGAAGTCTGACGATCGCCACCCCGAGCGAAACCAACCTGACCTCCACGGTGCTCGATGAAGACCAGCGCATCCTGCTGCTGACCGCTGCCAACACCGGCAGCGGCACCAGTACCAGCGCCCTGGCCTTTGCCAGCCAGTTGGCGTTGATGAGCGGCGGCCCGGTCTTGCTGGTCGACAGCAGCCCCAGCGGCAACAACCTCAGCCAGCAGTTGAGCCTGCACAAGCTGCGCGGCTTCAACGACCTGATGTTCGACCAGGACACCCCGCCGTTGATGCAGGACTGCATCGTGCGCCTGTCCGACCAGCCGTTCGACGTGCTGCCGGCCGGCACCCACAAGCGCGGCAAGGAGCGCCTGAACCCCGACCTGCTGCGGGTGCTGCTCAAGCACATGGGCGAGCACTACCGCTTCGTGGTGATCGACGGCGAGGCGGTGTACGCCAGCGCCGACAGCCTGATCATCGGCACCCTGGTCGATGGCGTGATTCTCGTCGTGTGCGCCGAGGAAACCCGCTGGGAAGTGGCCCAGGCCGCCGCCCAGCGCCTGACCCAGGCCGGCGCCAGGCTGATCGGCAGCGTCTTCAACCGGCGCAAGTACTACATGCCCAAGTGGCTGTACAACAACCTTTAGGCCAGCAGACCAGGAGCCTCACATGAAATACACGACGTTCGCGCTGTGCCTGCTGACCCTGGCCGGCTGCGCCAATCAGGACACCCGGCAGATGCCGGTACAGATCATGACCGCCAATGCCGCCAACGCCCAGGACGCCGAACTGCCGCGCAGCGAACAGGTGCTGCGCCCGCAGGACGTGCTCGATGTGATCTTCCACATCAGCACCAGCGGCTCGGCGTCGTACCGTATCCAGTCCGGCGACACCGTCGGCCTGGCCTTCCCGGCAGCCAGCTCGCTCAACGGCAACCAGCTGGTGCTGCCCGACGGCACCATCGAACTGCCGCGGGCCAACACCTCGGTCAACGTTGCCGGGCAAACCCCGGACCAAGCCCGGCGCACCATCCAGCAGGCCTACCGCAACAAGCGTCTGTTCCAGCCCGGGCGCGACAACGTCACCGTGCAGGTGATCAGCCCGCTGACCAACGAGCAGAACCTCAAGAGCGCGCTCAACCACCCGGCCACCGGCATGAGCCGCGAGATCACCGTCGGCAGCGACGGCCAGGCGAGCTTCCCGGAAATCGGTTCGGTGCCGCTGCAGGGCATGACCGTCACCCAGCTGCAGACCTACCTGAACAAGCGCTACGCCGACCTGCCGGGGCGCATGACCGTGGACGTGATGCTCAAGTCCACCGCCGTCAACGAGATCTACGTACTGGGTGAAGTCGGCCAGCCCGGCGCCTACCCGATCCGCCGCCCGGTGTCGGTGCTTGAAGCCCTGACCCTGGCCCGTGGCCCGAACGTCAAGGCGCGGCTCGACTCGGTGGTGATCATGCGCCGCAACGGCAACCAGGTGCAGGCCGTGCCCTACAACGTCGACAAGGCCCTGGATGCCAGCGCCGCGCAAGTCGCCTACCTGCAGCCGGACGACATGCTCTACGTGCCCAAGACCAAGCTCGCCAGCGCCGGCGACCTGGCCCGGCAACTGGCTGACGTGGTGCTGTTCCAGGGGGTCGGCTTCAGCTTCGGTTATCGCGTTGACAACAAAGACAGCGACAACAACTAATTCCAGGCGGGTATCCGAGCATGAATACAAAAGAAAACTACCTGCATGAATTCTTCAGGATCTTCTTTGCCAACCGCCAGTTGGTCAAACGGGTGTTCCTGGTCTTCGCAGTGATCGCCTTGCTGTTGCCGCTGGTGCTCAAGCAGAGCTTCGACATTACCGCCGAAGTGATCGTGCAGTCGAAAAAACTGTCCCAGAGCGACACCAACACCACCCTCGCCCAGGAGACCGACAAGTTCATCCCGCCGTCGCTGGCCGACATGGAGACCGAGAGCAATATCCTGCGTTCGCCGACCCTGATCCGCGAAACCATCAGCCAGCTGCGCGCCGAGGGCAAGTACGAGATCCCGCCCAGCTTCATGCAGCGGGTGGTGTTCGGGCCGATCCGCAGCGGCATCATCAACCCGTTGCGCGAGTACGTGGTCAACCCGGTGCGCTCGCTGTTCGGCCTCGAGGTCGACCCGGTGCGCGACACCCAGCTCGACACCCTCACCGACGACGCCATCAAGGACCTCAAGGTCGAAACCCTGCCCGGCTCCAACGTGGTCTCGGTGACGTATAGCTTTCCCGACCCGAAACTGGGCACGCTGTTCGTCAGCCGCCTGCTCGACAACTACCTGCGCAACCGCCAGAACCTGCAGTCCAACGAGCTGCCCGAGCAGTTCTACGAGCAGAAGAAACTGCAGTACCAGGTGCGCATGGATGACCTCGAAGGCAAGCGTCTGGGCATGCTCGAAAGCATCGGCTCCTCGGACCCCAAAGAAGAGATCACCTTCCGCCTCAACGCCATCAACACCGAAGAACAGGCGCTGAACCAGTACCGCGACCGCCTGCTGCAAAGCCAGCAGTGGCTGGACTACCTGAAAACCAGCCTGGCCGCGGCCAGCAACGCCAACATGCGCGATTTCGCCTTCCCCTACACCTTCACCACCACGGTCGACAACGTGGCCTTTGAAGACCGCGAAATCAAACAGCTCGGTGAACAGCTGACCACCCTGGTGCTGACCTACGTCAGCGACCTGGCGGTGTTCCAGCCCGGCAGCGAGCAAATGCTGTTGCAACGCGAACAGATCGCCAAGACCCGCCAGCAGTTCTTGAAGATCGTCGCCAACCGCATCAAGGAGCGCGAGAAAGACCTGGCCGTGGTCCAGGACGTGATCGCCCAGAAGACCGCGCGCATCGCCGACTTCAAAGGCCGCGTGCACCAGTTGCAAGAAACCCAGAGCAAGGCGCGCCAGCTCGACACCGAGATCGACGCCCTGCACAAGGCCTACTTCACCTACACCCAGCGCTACGAAGAATCGCGCGGCGCCGACCTGCTCAACGGCCTGTCCAACGCGCGCATCCTCAGCGCCCCGTACGAGCCTGCGGAGCCGGCGTTTCCCAAGCCGCTGCTGATCGTGCCGTTCGGCATGCTCACCGGCCTGCTGCTGGCGATTGCCCTGGTGTACGTCAAAGAGTTCTTTGACCGGCGCTTCAAGCACCCGGCGCAAATCAGCCATCAACTGGACCTGCCGGTACTGCTGGTGATCAACGACCAGACCCCGGAAACCCCCAACCCTTACAAGGGCTGGTCGCTGCCGCGGCTGGTGCACTGGGTGCGCAATTGAACGCAGCCCTGAGTCCACAGCGCCCGATCCTGCACCTGCTCAGCAGTGGCGGCTTCTACGGCGCCGAGCGGATGCTGCTGGACCACTGCCAGGCCACCCCGGGGCAGCACCAGGTGCTGTTTCTCGGGGCCCCGGAGCAACTGGTGGCGCGTTTTCGCGCCGCCGGCGTGGCCTGCCAGACCTGCGACGGGGTCGGCGAGCTGCTGGCTGAACTGCGTCGGCGCCACGACCAGCAGCCGCTGATCAACAGCCACAACTTCAAGGGCCTGCTGTTCGGCTGGCTGGGCGCGCAGTTGTGGCGCCTGCCGATGGTCGCCACCCAGCACGGCTTTACCCCCAGCAGCCGCAAGCAGCGCCTGTACACCTGGATCAGCCTGCAGCTGTGCCGCACCGCCACCATCGAGCGGGTGGTCTGCGTGGCCGAGAGCATCAAGCGCATCCATCGCCAGGCCGGGATCGCCGAGCACAAGCTGCAGGTGATCCCCAACGGCTTGCCCGAGGCCGACGCCCTGCCCGCACGCCACCCTGGCGCTGGCCGCTGGCTGGCCGGCTATGTTGGCCGCTTGAGCTGCGAGAAAGGCCCGGACCTGTTTCTCGATACGCTGATCCCGCTGTGCCAGCGTCACCCGCAACTCGACGCAGTGATGCTCGGCGACGGCCCGGAGCAAGAGGCGCTGCAAGCGCGCATCGACGCCGCCGGCCTGACCCAGCGCATCCGCCTGCCCGGCTTTCAAGCCGACATGCGCCAGTGGATGGGGCGCCTGGATGCCCTGGTGATCAGCTCGCGCACCGAAGGCACGCCGATGATCCTGCTCGAAGCCATGCAGGATGGCGTGCCGGTGGTGGCCTTTGCGGTCGGCGGTATCCCCGATGTGATCGAGCACGGGCGCAGCGGCCTGCTGGCCCGGCCCCTGGCGGTGCAAGAGCTGGCCGCCCAGCTTGAGGCGCTGATGCTCGACCCGGCCCAGGCCGGCGAGCTGATCGCCCAGGCGCGGCGCACCCAACGCGAACGTTATCACCTGCCGACGCTGGCGCAACGCTGGGCCCGGGTTTACCTGGGCGCGGCCACGGAGACCTGCGCATGATCATTCCCCTGTCCCTGATCGGCCTGCTGGCCATCGCCTGCGTGGCATTGCTGGCCAGCCCCTACCCGTTTCTCGCCCCCGGCGCGGTAATCGGCCTGGCCGGCCTGCTGGCGCTGTACAAACGCCCGGCCTGGGGACTGCTGGCAATTATCACCCTGGTGCCGCTGGAAGGCCTGTTCAAGGACAGCGAGCTGACCGCCTCGAAAATGATCGGCGCGGCCCTGGCCCTGGTGCTGGTGCTGCAACTGGCGGTCAAGCAACTGCCCGCCGAGCGTCTGCGCAGCAGCATGTGGCGGCTGCTGCTGGGGTTTATGGCGCTGTACCTGCTGAGTTTCTGGGCCAGCGACAGCAGCGAGATGTCCCTGGGGCACTTTCGCGAGCTGGCCGTGGGCCTGCTGTTGTTCGGCATCACCCTGCTGGTTGGCCGCGACCTCGACCTGCCGATGATGTACCGGCTGGTGACCCTCAGCGTCAGCCTGACCTGCATCATGGCCATGGCCTCGGCCAAGTACCAGGACGAGGGCCGCGCCGCCGGCCTGCTGGAAGACCCCAACGTGTTCGCCATGCTCATCGCCATCGCCGTGCCCATGGCCTTGTGGCTGGTGTTCAACAGCCCGCGGCGGCTGCACAAACTGTTCTGGATCGCCTGCTGCATCCTGCTGCTGGCGGGCATGACCAAGACCAACTCGCGCTCGGGCCTGGTGGTGCTGTTGATCAGCCTGGGCATCGTGCTGGTGCACTACCGCACCCAGGTCGCCCACCTGCGCCCGCGGCACCTGGGCTTTGCCATGCTTGGCCTGGCCATTCTGCTGCCGACCATGGTGGCGCTGATGCCGGCCAGCTACGTTGCGCGCATCCAGTCGCTGGCGCTGCTCAAGTCCGGGGTCAATGCCTTCCAGGACGATTCCCTGGGCCGGCGCTCGTCGTACATCGTGGTCGGCAGCAAGATGATCCGCGAACACCCGGTGCTCGGCACCGGCCCCGGCACCTTCCCCCTGCACTACGCCACCACCGGCTACGCCAAGGCGTTTTCGGCCAACCGCAAGGTCGGCGACCTGTACCGCCGCGCGCACAACACCTACCTGGAGATCTTCAGCGAGGTCGGCATACCGGCCGGCATCCTCTTTGTCAGCATGGTCTTGCTGGCCCTGTACAACGTCTGGTACGCCCGGCGCCTGTGGCTGCGCCAGGGTGAGCAGGGCCAGGCCGACCTGCTCACCCACCTGTGCATGAGCATGCTCGCCATCAGCCTGTTCCTGATGTTCCTCAGCGCGCCCAACCACAAGTACCTGTGGATCATGCTGGCGCTGTCCAGCGTGCTGCGGCTCAAGGCCGAACAGGCGCAACCGGCGCAGGTGAAGGCATGAAGGTCAGTGTCGTGGTGCCGATGTTCAACGAAGCCCGGCACATCGCCCGGACCCTGCAGTCGGCGTTGAACGCCGCCGCCGATGCCGGCCTTGACTGCGAGCTGGTGGTGGTCGACAACGGCTCCAGCGACGACGGCCCGCAGATCGCCCGCAGCCTCGGCGCCCAGGTGCTGAGCCTGCCCGGGCTGACCATCGGCGCCTTGCGCAACCGTGGCGTACAGGCCAGCAGCGGTGAGTGGCTGGCGTTTCTCGACGCCGACATCGAAGTGCCCGAGCACTGGCTGAGCCTACTGCTCAAGCTGCATGGCGAAGGCCGTGGCGACGTCTTCGCCCTGGACTGCGACACCCCGCGCCAGGCGCCCTGGTTCGCCCGCGCCTGGCAACGCCGGACCCTGCGTGCAGGCTTGCCGGCACTGCACCCGATGCAGTGGCTGCCGACCCCCAACCTGCTGATGCAACGCCACTGGTTCGATCAGGTGGGCGGCTTCAACGAAACCCTGCGCACCGGCGAAGACAAGGACTTTACCTGGCACCTGAACAAGGCCGGCGCGCGGCTTTTGGCCCTGCGCGAGCCGGTGGTGCTGCACTGGGGTTTTGAGGGCAGCTGGCGCGAGTGGCTGGGCAAGGAGCTGTGGCGTCAGGGCAGCAACCTGCAACTGCTGCGCAGCAACGGCCCGAGCCTGCGCCTGCTGCGCTTTCCGCTGCTGTCGCTGGGCGCCTGGCTGCTCGACTTCATGGCTTTGTCAGCGCTGCTCGACGGTTACCCGCACCTGGCGCTGTTGTTGCTGCTGGTCACCAGCTTGCCCGCGCTGGCCCTGAGCCTGCGCCAGAGCCTGAAACACCGCGACCTGTTGTTCGCCCTGCAGCTTTGGGGCCTGCACTGGATTCGCCTGCACCTGGCCGGCGCGGCCTTCGTGCTCAGCCTGTTCAACTGGAACGCAAGGAGGCCCGCCCGTGGCTGAGTTCATCTTTTGGTTGTGCCTGTTGCTACCGTTTTATGCCTGGCTGGGCTACCCGCTGCTGCTGACCCTGGTGGGGCCGCTGTTCCCCCGTCACCGCCCCGCGCCGCTGGCGCCGCAGCGGGTCAGCGTGGTGGTGGCCGCGCACAACGAAGAACGCAATATCGACAACAAGCTGCGCAACCTGCTGGCCCAGGATTACCAGGCCCAGAGCCTGCAGATCGTCGTCGCCAGCGATGGCTCCACGGATAGCACCGTGGCCCTGGCGCGCAGCTTTGACGACCCGCGCATCCAGGTCCTCGACCTGCCGCGCATGGGCAAGAACAGCGTGCTCAACGTCGCCGTCACCCAGTGTACGGGCGACATCGTGGTGTTCACCGACGCCGATGTGCACTGGATTGACGGCACCCTCGGCGCCTTGCTGGCACCCTTTGCCGACCCTGAAGTGGGCGGCACGGTGGGCAAGATGATCATCCCCGAGGCCGGCAAGGGCCTGAGCCTGGGCGAAAGCCTGTACCGCCACTACGAAGCCTGGCTGCGCCGGGTGGAGAGCCGCACCGGCTGCACGGTGTCGGCCGATGGCGCCCTGCAGGCACTGCGCCGCGAGCTGTACCAGCCGATTCCGGCGCGGGTCAACGACGACTTCTACATCAACACCTGCGCACCGGTGGCCGGCAAACGGGTGGTCTACGTTGACGAAGCCCAGGTGCTCGACCAGGGCGTGGACGAGGCCGACCGCCAGTTCAGCCGCCGCCAGCGCGTCACCGTCGGCGGCCTGATCAGCCTGGCCGCTCGCCGCGAACTGCTCAACCCGCTGCGCCACGGCCTGTACGCCATTGCCCTGATCAGCCACAAACTGATCCGCCGCCTGGCGCCGGTGCTGCTGTTGCCCCTGCTGCTGGCCAACCTGTGGTTGCTCGACGGCCACGGCTTTTACCAACTGACCCTGGCCGCGCAACTGCTCGGCTATGCCATCGCCATCGCCGGCCTGCTGGACGTGCGCCAGCGCCTGCCCAAACCGTTTCGCCTGGCGGCCTTCGTGCTGGTGACCCTGGCCGGCATGAGCGTCGGCCTGTGGCAGTTTTTACGCGGGCACAGCTACAACCAATGGAACCCCGACCAGACTCGATGAGCACCTGACATGCCGATAAAAACCAGTATCAAGCGTGCCAGCGGTTGGCTGTACCTCAACTCCCCCAAGGGCCGCAGCCAGTTGCGCGGCGCCGGGGTGATCCTCATGCTGCACCGGGTGCTGGCCGACGACGACAGTGCCGCCCTGCCGCACCGCAATGAACTGTGCGTCGGCCCCCAGGCCTTCGAACGCCTGCTGCGCTGGCTGCAACGCCACTTTGACTGCGTACACCTGATGGACCTGCTCAAGGCCCACGAACACCCGCGCACCGGCAACCGGCCGAAAGTGGCCCTGACCTTCGACGACGGCTGGCGCGACAACGCCCTCAATGCCTTCCCGCTGCTGCAGCAATACCAGGTGCCGGCGAGCATCTTTTTGTCCACCGACTACATCGGCAGCCGCCAGCGCTTCTGGTGGGAAAGCCTCGGCGAAACCCTGTGGGGCACCCACGGCGAAATCTCCCGCCGGGCGCTGATCGAGCAACTGCGCAAGATCGGCCGGCCGCTGCCGGCGGCCTACTTCATGAACGAGCGCCCACACGCGCGCAGCCAGGCCCTGGGCAAATACCTGCAAAGCCTGAAAAGCCTCAGCCCGATGGCCCTGCATCACCTCACCGACGCCTGCCCGGCTGAATCCCTGCCCCAGGCCCTGGACTGGAACCAGGTACGCCACCTGGAAAACTCCGGGCTGATCAGCTTCGGCCCCCACGGCGCCAGCCACGCGCTGCTGCCGGGCCTGGACGACCAGCGCCTGGAAGAAGAACTGAGCCGCAGCCACTACGCCCTGCAACAGGGCTGCAAACAGCCGCTGCCGGTGTACTGCTACCCCAACGGCGACCACGACGCGCGGGTGCGCGAGCGCCTGGCCGCGCACCGCTACCCCTTTGCCCTGAGCACCCGCGCCGGGATCTGCCAGGGCCATGACGACCCCTTGGCCCTGCCGCGTATCAGTGTCAGCCAGCGCAGCGCCAGCCGCCCTTCGCTGTTGGCCTGGCGCATCAGCCGCGGAGGCCGCCCATGAGCCGCAGCCACTACGTGCGCCACCTGCTGCTGAGCATGGGCACGCGCCTGGCGATGATCGCCCTGCGGCTGATGCGCAACGTGTTGCTGGCGCGCATTCTTGGCCCCAGCGAGCGCGGCCTGTTCGCCCTGCTCAGCACCCTGCCCGACCTGATCAGCGCCGCCACCAGCGGCGGGCTCAACACCGCCGTCGGTTACCAGGCGGCCAAGCAGCGCAGCATGGGCCTGCTGCTCAGCCAGGTGCTGATCTACGGCTGCCTGGTGGCCGGCGCCCTGACCCTGGTCTGCGTGGCCCTGGCCCGGGAGTTCGGCACAGAACTGGAAGTGACCACCCAGCTGGGCCTGCTGGCCTGGCTGTTGCTGCTGGCGGTGCCGCTGACGGTGCTTAAAAGCGGCCTGCTGACCCTGCACAACGCCACCGGCGGCGTCGGCGCCTTCAACGCCCTGCGCCTGACCGAGTCGCTGGTGCCGCTGCTGCTGTTTGTCGGCCTGTTCTGGATGTGGCAGCACGCGGCCCTGGAAGCGGCGCTGATCAGCTGGCTGCTGGGCCTGAGCCTGGTGGTCATGCTCGGTTTGTACTGGCTCGGCCGGCAGCACTCGATCCGCCTGTGCTGGGACCGCAGCGGCCAGCGCGAGCTGCTCTCCTATAGCGCCAAGAGCCACCCGGACTTATTGTTCCAGCAGGTGATTCTGCGCTCCGACTACCTGTTCATCAGCGCCATGCTCGGCAGCGCCGCGCTAGGCCATTACGCCATGGCCAGCGCCGCCGCCGAACTGCTGCTGATCGTCCCTGAGGCGGTGACCACACCGCTGATGAAACGCCTGCTGCAGCAGGACGCCGGCATGGACAAGCTCACCCCGCTGGCCCTGCGCCTGACCGCCACGGTGATGCTCGGCGCCTGCCTGAGCATGGCGCTGATTGGCGAGTGGCTGATCGTCACCCTGTTCGGCGCCGAATACCAGCCGGCCTATCCGGCGCTGCTGGCCTTGCTGCCGGGGCTGTTCGGCCTGTGCTATGCGAGCATCCTGCGCCTCGACCTGCTAGGCAAGAACCGCCCCGGCACGGTATCGCTGATGATGGGCCTGGGCGCAGCGCTGAACCTGCTGCTCAACGTGCTGTTGATCCCCACCTATGGCATCGTCGGCGCTGCGGCGGCCTCATCCATCGCTTACCTGGCGGTGACCCTGGCGATGCTGCTGTTGTACTGCAAACTCAGCGGCGTGCCGTTCTGGCAAACCCTGCTGGTACTGCCCAGCGACCTCGCGCCGCTTCGGCAGATGCTGCAACGGCGGCCGGCATGAAAGCCCTGGCCCTGGTGGTGAGCGGCGTGCTGGTGAGCGCCACGCTACAGGCTGCGCCCCTGCAATGGGGCGACTTGCGCGATGGCAGCCTGTACCTGCAAGCGAGCAAGGCCGACACCGTCACGGTCAGCTGGCAACCGGCCTGGCAGGCCGAGGCCAACCCCGAGCGCATCTTTTTGCTCGACGGCCAGGGCCACTTGCAGGCCGAGCGTGCGATCGAGGCCAATGAAAGCCGAGGCCGGGTGCAATGGCCGCTGGCGGCGAGCGCCAGCGACTACCAGGTGGAAATCCCCGGCTACAGCTTTCGCCGTTACCGCATCGAGCATGCCGACAGCACCCGGGCGCTGTTCGCCCCGGCCAAGGTGCACTTCAGCGCCGAAGTCGGGCCCAATGTCGAGCTGTACTTCAAAGTGCCCGCGGGCGAGAAAGCCACCCTGGCCGGCAAATATCATGGCGGCGTACGCAGCCTGCAGGTGCAGCGCCTGGGCGACAACCAGCAACTGAGCCTGGCGCTCAAGCCCTACCCCGCCTATTGGCAGTTCGATCGCCTGGCGCTGCCGCAGTCGAGTAAAGAGCAAACCTTCCGCCTGCAACTGCAAGGCCGTGGCAAGGTGGCGTTCTGGCTCGACGGCAGCGCCAACCTGTTCGCCCAGCAGCCCGGGCAACTACGCCCGCTACACAACAGCGACGGCAAGGTCGCGCTCAGCCTTGGCCACACCGTACTGGGCCGCACCCCGGACCTGGGCGTCAACCTGCCCTATGTACTGCCGCCGCCATCGAGCTACGCCGTGCTCGATGCCCTGCAACCGCAAGCAGCCGGCTACTACAGCTTCGCCGACCTGCTGGCACGCAAGCCCGGCTATGAAACGGCCTTTCGCAGCTTTTATCAGCAACGCTACAACATCAAACAGGACATCACCCTGCTGGCCGGCACCGGCCGCGAATCGGTACTGGCCGCCGACCGCATCCGCAACGACGGCCTCGACGACTGGCTGAACACCACCCGCACGCTGGGCGGCAACAGCCTGCACTACCTGGCCTTCGCCGACGAACCGAACCTCAACTACAGCGACTACCCCACCTTCAGCCGCTACTTCCAGGCCATGGCCGAGCGCGTACAACGCAGCCCCGGCGCCCGCGAAGCCGGGGTGCGCATCGCCATGCCGGCAAGCTCGCGACTGGTCAACGGCCCGCTGCACAGCGACAGCGAAAAGCGCATCGGCCTTGACTGGGCACAGCGCCTGCTCAAGGAGCACGGTGCGCAGATCGACGCCCTGGCCTGGCACGAATGGATGGTCCGCGACCTGCTGGCCACCCGCAGCTACCGCGACTCGGTGCGCCAGGCCGCCAGGCTGGTCGGCCTCGATGCCCAGGGGCGGCCGAACAAGGCGCTGCTGCTGGACCAGACCAACCTCTCCAGCGGCTCGAGCCTGAGCCCCTACGACCAGGAAACCCACTTCACCGCCCTGTGGTGGGCCTCGGTGGTGATCAACGCCTCCCAGGACGGCCTGCTCGACATGCTCAACTGGTTCCACGTCGCCGACGAGCCCGAATGGCCCAAGGGCATGGTCCGGGTGCTGGGCGAAAACCGTTTTGAACTCAAGCCCGTGGGCCTGGCCCAGCAGTTCATCCAGCAGCACTGGCTCGACCAGGTGCTGGCTCTGGACAACGACGCCTTCGAAGTCGACGCCCTGGCCATGGCCCGTGGCAAGCAGCGCAGCCTGTTGGGGGTGAACAAGGGCGAGCGCCTGCAACAGGTGACCCTGGCCACCGAACAACGCTGCGCTGCAGGCGCCCTGAGCTTTTTCGGCCCCGACTACAGCACACGCCGCGCGCAGTTTGTCTGCGAGCAAGGCCGTATCCATTTTCAATTGCCAGGGCAAACCTTGTTCGCCCTGACCTGGAGCGCGTCATGAGCGCGCACCTCACCTGCCAGAAACAGGAGGCACCATGAGTGCTTTGAGCAAGATCCAGGATCGCATCCAGCGCAAAGGACTGCGTAATACCATCAACGCTGGGGTCAAGCGCTACCTGTTCTACCATTGGGAGCTGCTGTGGATGGAGCGCGACCTGGTCAGCCCCGTGCCGCCGCACAAACTCAAACCCTACCCACCGCTGCGGGTCGAGCCGATCACCGTGCACAACGTGCGGGCTTTCGCCAAACACTTTGGCGACCGCATCGAGACCATGCGCGAGCTGGCCGCCGAGGGCCACACCGGGCTGATGTTCCTCGATGACGCGGGTGACGTGGTGGCATTCATCTGGGGCAGCCTGCGCCACTACCACGACCGCCACTTCTACGGCTGCTGGTTCCCGGTCGAGCCCGGGCAGTTCTTTGAATTTGGCGGCGAGCTGGCGCGCAAGTACTGGGGCACCGAGCTTTCGGTCGACCTGCAGCTGGAGCTGTGGAAGGCCATGGCCGCCCAGGGCTGCGACACCGTGGTGGACGTGTGTGAAAGCCACAACATCCCGGCGCTCAAGCTGCACCTGCGCATGGGCTATAAGGAACAAGGACGGGTGATGAATGTGTACTGCCTGTTCGGCCGCTGGAAGTTCTACCGCGAAACCCGCTACAGCGAATCGCGCCTGGAGCCCCTGCGCAAACCTGAAGCCAGCCCCGCCCCGGCCACGGTGACCTGAACCCATGAGCCTTGAACTGCAGTGGTACCCGTCGCTGGCGGCGGCGGACTTCCCCGCCGCCGACTACGAACAACTGCGCCAGCAACTGGCCGACAGCACGCCGTTCAACCACCTGGGCTGGCTGCTGGCGGCCGAAGCGGCACTGACGGCCGGGCAACAACTGCAGGTGCTGGTGGGCCGCGACCAGGGCCGGTTGTGCCTGTGCCTGCCGCTGGTGCGCGGCACTGAGCGCTTCGGCCCATTGACCGCGCAGGTGGTGCGCCACCTGGGCTACCCGCTCAGCGACCGCATCGCCCTGCTCTGCGACCTGCCGGCCAAAGCGGCCGCGCAGGTGTTACGGGCGATCCGCAAGCAACTGCCCCATGCCCTGCTGCAACTGGACGAAGTGCCCGACGACGCGGCAACCCACAGCCTGCTCAGCCGCTGGGCAAGGCGCAGCTCTACCCATGAGCAGCGCCTGAACTGCCGGGTGCCGGTGCACCGCATCGTGCCCGAAGACCGTCAGGAAATCAGCGGCGACCCGCGCTACAAACTGCGCCGCGCGCGTAAGCGCATTGCCGCCTGCGGCGCCCAGGTACGCAGGGTTACCCCGAATGCAAACACCATCACGCCACTGCTCGATGCCATCAGCGCCGTCGAAGAGCTCAGCTGGAAAGGCGACGACGAGGTCGGCATCTTCTCTGGCCGCCTGCGCCGCCAATGGATGTACCAGGCTTTCACCGCCCTGGCGGCCCAGGGCCTGGTGCGCATGGTACTGCTGGAGCTCGATGGCCGCTGCATCAGCTACCGCCTGGGGGTGTTCGAGCGCGGCCGGGTGTACGACTACAACCTGGCCTTCGTGCCCGCCTATGCCGAGCTTGGCAGCGGCCGGGTGCTGCTCGAAGAATGGATTCACTGGGGCCTGGACGACGGCTGGGAGTGGGTCGACGCCTCGCGGGTGAGCCTGCACAACTCCAGCCACCAACTGCACGAACGCATGAGCGGCGCCGTTGAACACCAGCGCCAAAGCTTCTACAGCTGGCGCCCCAGCGGCCTGGCCCTGGGCCTGGCCTTGCGCCTGTGGCAACGCTTCAAGCCACAGTTGCAACGCCTGCGCCAAAAAACCTCGGCCACAGCCGCCGAGCCCGACTCGCCACAGGAGAACCCGGATGCCCTCACAGGTCATAGTCAACGCTGACGACTTCGGCCTCAGCGCCCACACCAACGCGGTCATCCTGCATGCCTTCCAGGCCGGACTGATCAGCTCGGCCACGGCCATGGCCAATATGCCGGCCTTCAGCGCCGCCTGCAGCCTGGCGCAACTGCCGGCCTTGCGCGGGCGTATCGGCCTGCACTTCAACCTCACCTACGGCCGGCCGCTGAGCCAAGCCATTCGCCAGCAGCCACGCTTCTGCGCGCCCAACGGCGAATTCGACCTGCGCCTGAAACAACGCACCCTGCGCCTGAGCCGCGCCGAGCGCGAGGCAGTCGAGCAGGAACTGCAGGCGCAGTGGCAACACTGCCTGAACCAGGGCCTGATGCCCAGCCACCTGGACTCGCACCAGCACGTGCACAACATCTGGCCGATCGGCGTGATTGTCGCCCGCTTTGCGGCACGTGAAGGCGTTGCGGTGCGGCTGGCGCGCAACCTCGGGCACAACATCGGGCCGCTGAAGCGGGTGTTCAAAACGTTGCTTAATCGGCGCTTGAAGCAGTTGGCGGGGGCGACGGCGGATTATGTATGTACGCCGGCGGATTTACGCGCGGGGTTGGCGCCGGCGGATGGGTTGCTGGAGGTGGTGGCGCACCCGAGTGCGTTGGGGGGGCATGATTTTGGGGATGCTTATTTGGGCAGTGGGGAGTCGTTGAAGGCGTTGGTGGAGTTAAGGTTGGGGGGGGTGCCTAGGGTTGGGTATGGGGTGCTTACCGGGGGACGAACTGTGCTGGCCCCCTCTTAAAATATTTGAGCGTAAACGGTCAGCGAATAGATTTTGCGCTGATTGGTTTGTACCCCCCGGTGAGACGTCCAGTCACTGAAAGCGAGTGTCTTTCATCCTTATAGAGCAGGATCCAAGACATTCTCGCTTTCAGCCATTGCTCAGACCTTTAGCTGTCGAGCTTCGACTCCATCTAGCAATGCGTCCATCAGAGCGCTGGCCATTTCAACAGAGTGTTGCGAAGACCATACAAAAGCACGTCCTTCATTATCTGTATGCTTAACGACCTGCGAAATCGTTGCGCTCGCACATTTCAGGTATAGGACTGCATGCACTAGAGCATCTTCTGCACAGATCCCGGCTCGCACATTGAAAAGTGGTGGATGATCCGGACAACTTTTGACACTAGTCTCTAAGGTCTCGACAAGATGAAGTGATGGCGGATCAGGTACTGGTTTTTTCATCGATAGGCTCCTGGTTGAGTTGACTGGAGCTACCACGCACTCGTCGCCAAACGAGATAAGGTGGCAGCTGTACGCGGGTTGGCGAACCGGATCAACGCAGGAAACCCCGGCAGGGCATAAGCCCTCCCGCATACAGCCACCATAAAGGACAAACGGACACTAAAACGCCCGCCCTTCATTCAGGGGCATATCTGCATATAGATTCCGGGTCGCCAAACCCGATCACCAAGTTTTCAGTGACCGAGCGAGCCTAGTTTGAATATACAGAGCAAGCAAGAGAATGAAGGTGACAGAAAGCGTAGGATAATTCCTAAGAACCATTTCAACTAGCTTAAAATGTCGTGAGGAAGGAATTTTCAAGTAGAACTGTGAATTTTTCTTATTTCCAACAGCAAAGATTTCAGCCGATTCACAGAGAGCAGACACTCCGAAACCAGTGAGAGTGAGAGTTGAAGCCTATCTGCCTAATTTTTCTAAATAAAAAAGTTGCAGCCTAGCAAATTGTGACTCAGCTTCGAGCCGAAGACTCTCGACGTCATCCTCAGCAAGCCTTCCTTTCGAATCGCTATATCTACGCATAGAATTCATAGCATTCAGATATAAGGTTTGGTCACTCAATAACTGAATCGCATCATACGGATCTATGGCCGGTGCTCTGTCGTTTCGCATTTCTTCTACTCCGCCCAGGCTACATGTAGATCGAGTATAGAAAAAGGCGAGTGAATTGCTACCGCATGTCACCCGATATTCAATTCCTTTGAACTCATCGAACCAAAATGCTGAGATCCACCTTTTTTGATTCCAACCAGCTATCAAACTCGGCCACCGGCATCGGCCGGCCCATCCAGAAGCCCTGGCCCTGATCACACCCGGCATTGCGCAAAAACGCGTACTGCTCGGCGGTTTCGATGCCTTCGGCGGTGATCTTGAAGCCCAGGGCGTGGCCCAGGTCGATGATCGCCCGGGTAATGGCGGCGCCGTCGTCGTCTTCGGGCAGGTCCTTGATAAAGGCGCGGTCGATCTTCAGGTGGTCGATCGGCAGCATCTTCAAGTACGCCAGCGACGAATATCCGGTGCCGAAGTCGTCCACGGCGGTGGTCACGCCCAGTTCCTGCAACTGCGCCAGGACTGCGCAGGCGTGCTGCTGGCTTTCCATCAGCAGGCTTTCGGTGATCTCGACTTCCAGCAGGGTCGGCGCCAGGTCATAGCGTTTGAGGCTGCGCCTGAGGCTGGCGACATAGTCGCTGCGCTCGATCTGCAGGGCCGCGACGTTGATTGCCACCGGCCCCGGCAGGCAGTCGGCGGCGCGCCAGGCGGCGATCTGCGCGCAGGCAAGATCCAGCACTTTCTCGCCCAGGGGGATGATCAGCCCGGTGCGCTCGGCCAGCGGGATGAACTGCGCCGGCGACACCAGCCCGTGCTCGGGGTCACGCCAGCGCAGCAGCGCCTCGGCGCCTTCGACGCGGCCGCTGAACAGGTCGATCTTGGGCTGGTACCAGAGCTCGAATTCATTGTGCTTGAGCGCCCGGCGCAGGTTGTGCTCCAGGTCCAGGCGCTGCTGCAGGCGCTGGGTCATTTCCGGCTGGTACAGGCGGTAGGCATTGCGCCCGCTCTCCTTGGCCGCGTACATCGCGGTGTCGGCGTGGCGCAGCAGGCGGTCGGCGCTCTGCCCGTGTTCCGGGCACCAGGCCAGGCCGATGCTGCCGGTCACCAGCGCGGCGTTGCCCTTGAGGTCAAACGGCAATTGCAGGGTTTGCAGCAGGGCCTGGATACGCTCGATGCAACGGTCATCCGGCCCTTTGAGAACAAAGGCAAATTCGTCGCCACCCAGGCGGCACAGGCAATCCTCAGGCTCGATGATCTGCATGAAGCGCGCCGTGGCCTGCTGCAGCAACAGGTCGCCCATGGCGTGGCCGAGGCTGTCGTTGATCTGCTTGAAGCCGTCGATGTCGAGCACCAGCACGGCCAGGCGCTGGCCCTGGCTGATGGCTTCGAGCAACTGCTGCTGAAAGCGCAGGCGGTTGGGCAGCCCGGTAATGGCATCGAAATGCGCCAGGCGCTCCAGTTGCGCCTGGGACTGCTTGAGTTCCAGGTTGCGCAGGTTGATCAGGTGATTGCTGCGGTTGAGCTGGGCGACAAACACGCTGAACAGCCCGGTGCAGGTCAGGGCAAACAAAAACAGCGGCGAGGCGAACAGGCTCATCGACGGCCAGCCGCCCAGGGGGCTGGCCGCCAGTTGCCAGAGCCCGCCGGGCACATCGACATTGACCGTCACCGGGTGCTGTTCGAACAACTGCGGGTCGCCCCAGATCACCGCGCCCGCCGGGCCCTGGCCGTCGGCGCCGCGCAGGGCCAGCTCGAAGCCCGGGTCCAGATCGAGCCCGGCGGTGCTGAGCAAGCGGTCGATATCGGCAACAATCGAGACATTGCCCCAGTACAGGTTGACGCCCTTGTGGCCCTTGAGGAACACCGGGCGCCGGTAGATCAGCCCGCGCCCGCCCTGCAGCAACTGCACGGGGCCGGCCAGCACCGGGCTGTAGTTGTCGCGGGCACGCTGCAGCAGCGGGTACTGGTCGGGCAGCCGGCGGTAGTCCATGCCCAGCACGCCCTGATTGCCATTGAGCGGGTAGACATCGGCGATCACATCGTTGGGCGCCAGGGAAACATGGCGGATGTGCGGCACCGAGGCGATGGCCTGGCGGGCCATGTCGTGAAAATGCTCGGGGCTGATTTCGCCATCGGCACTCAGCAGTTGGGCAATGCCCTCGGTCTCGCCGAACGCCGAGCGCAACTGCGCCTCGATGCTGGCGCGCACGCCCGACAGGCGCGCGCTGGCATTGGCGATCACCTCGGCTTCCTGGCGCTGCACGTCCAGGCGCCCGAGCACCACCGACAGGCCGATGCCGATCAGGGCAAAACCTACGGGCAGCAGGCGATTGAGGGTGGTGCGCAGGTTCTTCGACAGGACCGGATTGTCATCAAGGGCGAGGATTCTTGTGCTCATAGGTCCGTAATTCGCATCGCATTACTGCTTTATCGGCGCCGGCGGCGCATTGTTTAGCCAGGCTGGCTTTTTTTAGCGCGCTGGCGTTATGCTCAAACTGAAACGTTTCACCCATTACAGAAAAAGAGGTGCTGCGCCCATGGACCGTCTGCTCGATTCGCTGTTTCCCACCGCCAACGAGATCCCTGAGGCGTACCGCCTGGGTGAGCCGCTGGTGCAACGCGAGTACCTGGTCAACGGCCAGTTGCAGCAATGGGACGGGCCGCTGGCCACGGTGCGCAGCCCGGTGTGGCTCAAGGAGGGCAATGAAGAACGCCAGGTGATCCTCGGCAACACGCCACTGCTGGACGCCGACACCGCCCTCACCGCCCTGGACGCCGCCGTGCAGGCCTACGACAAGGGCCGCGGCGCCTGGCCCAACATGCGCGTGGCCGAGCGTATCCAGCATGTCGAAACCTTCCTGGCCAAGATGCGCGAACAGCGCGCGGCGGTGGTCAAGCTGCTGATGTGGGAAATCGGCAAGAACCTCAAGGACTCGGAAAAAGAGTTCGACCGCACCTGCGACTACATCGTCGACACCATCGGCGCCCTCAAAGAGCTGGACCGCCGCTCCAGCCGCTTCGAGCTGGAGCAGGACACCCTCGGCCAGATCCGCCGCGCGCCGCTGGGCGTGGCCTTGTGCATGGGCCCCTACAACTACCCGCTGAACGAGACCTTCACCACCCTGATCCCGGCGCTGATCATGGGCAACACCGTGGTGTTCAAGCCGGCCAAGTTCGGCGTGCTGTTGATCCGTCCGCTGCTTGAGGCCTTCCGCGACAGTTTCCCGGCCGGGGTCATCAACGTTATCTACGGCCGTGGCCGCGAGACCGTCAGCGCGCTGATGGCCAGCGGCAAGATCGACGTGTTCGCCTTCATCGGCACCAACAAGGCCGCCAGCGACCTGAAAAAACTCCACCCGCGCCCGCATCGCCTGCGCGCAGCCCTGGGCCTGGATGCCAAGAACCCGGGCATCGTGCTGCCCGAGGTTGACCTGGACAACGCGGTGAACGAGGCGGTCACCGGCGCGCTGTCGTTCAACGGCCAGCGCTGCACGGCGCTGAAGATCCTCTTCGTCCATGAAGACGTGGTCGATCAATTCCTCGATAAATTCCAGCGCAAGCTGGCCGCGCTCAAGCCAGGCATGCCCTGGGAGCCGGGCGTGGCCCTGACGCCGCTGCCCGAGGCCGGCAAGATCGATTACCTCAATGGCCTGGTGGCCGATGCCATCGACAAAGGCGCCAGGGTCATCAACGAAGGCGGTGGCGCCAGCCGTGGCTCGTTCTTCTACCCCGCCCTGCTATACCCGGTGAATGCGCAGATGCGCGTGTACCAGGAGGAGCAATTCGGCCCGGTGGTGCCGGTGGTGCCTTATCGCGACCTGCAGACGGTGATCGACTACGTGCTCGATTCCGATTTCGGCCAGCAACTGAGCATCTTTGGCACTCATTCGGCCGAGGTCGGCAGGCTGGTCGATACCTTCGCCAACCAGGTCGGGCGCATCAACCTCAACGCCCAGTGCCAGCGCGGCCCCGACACCTATCCGTTCAACGGGCGCAAGAACTCGGCCGAGGGCACCCTCTCGGTTCACGACGCCCTGCGGGTGTTCTCGATCCGTACGCTGGTGGCGACCAAGTTCCAGGACAGCAACAAGCAGTTGATCAGCGACATCATCCGTAACCGCGAGTCGAGCTTCCTGACCACCGATTACATTTTCTGACTGCCGCTCGTCCAGAGCCGCGACTTTTGATTTGCCCAATCGCCGAAACTGTATAAATATACAGTTTCGCGCCATTCACCCTGCGGCGCCTTAAAGGAGGATCAATAAAATGGCAGTCAAACCAATCCCCGAAGGACAGCACAGCATTACCCCCTACCTGGGCATCAAGGATGCCGCCAAGGCCATCGAGTTCTACAAGAAGGCCTTCGGCGCGCTCGAGATGTTCCGCCTCGACGGCCCCGACGGGCGCGTCGGCCATGCCGAGCTGAAAATCGGCGATTCCTCGCTGATGCTTGCCGACCCGTGCGATCAGTCTGGCGGGCTGGTCAGCAGCCAGTCGCTCAATGGCACGGCCGTTGGCCTGCACCTGTATGTCGAGGACGCCGATGCCACCTATGCCCAGGCCCTCGCCGCCGGTGCCAGCCAGGTTACCGAGGTCAAAGACCAGTTCTACGGCGACCGTAGCGGCACCCTGAAAGACCCGTTCGGCAACCTCTGGTTCGTCTCCACCCACAAGGAAGACCTGAGCGTGGAAGAGATCCGCGAGCGCGCCGCCAAGCTGTTTGGCGGCCAGTAGGGCCAGGTTCGGCTGGCGGGCATGTTCGCCAGCCGGGCTTTGCATTAAGGTGGCAGGCACAGGAAGGCAGGCCAGGATTGTCCATGCGAATCATCGAAAAAAACGCCGCGCTGGTGCGCACCCTCACCCCTGCTGAAGACGAGCTGTTGCGTAGGTTTGTCCAGGGCAACCTCGAAGGCCCGCGCCTGCTGCAGGCCAACCAGTTGCTGATCAAGGTGCGCGCTGCCGGCCATTGGCTGGCCTGTGATTGCCAGCCCAAGGCGATGCCGGTGCTCAACGTCAACCTCAACGGCAACACCGGCACCCTGTTCCTCAAGAACAACCCGGGCACCGCCGAGCACGCGCCAGACTGTGCGTTCATCAAGGACGAGCGTGAAAGCGCCAGCCGCGACAGCGACACTGATGCACCACCGGCCGCGTGGCTGGCGCCCGATGCGCCGCTGCGGCTGATTGGCGATTTCAAGCGCGCCAGTGAAGCCAGCAGCGAATCCGCGGGTACTGGCGACAAACGCGAACAGCACCGGTTGCTGTCGTTGCTGCTGACCCTGATCGAGGCCAGTGGCCTGAACGTCTACGCCACTCACCTGAAAAAAGACCTCACCGGGCAGTTTGCCGAGTTGCGCGGGGTGGCCAGCCGTTATCCGCTGATCGAACGGGTGCCGGCCAGCAACTACCTGGAAACCCGCCTGGACATGAAGCACATGATGATGCTCAAGGCGCGCTTGCGCGAGTCCACGGCCTTTGGCACCCATCGCCGGCATGGCTTGCTGCTCGACTGCGTCAGCCAGATCAAGGCGCGCAAGGTGTTCAACGAGCGCAGCGAGGACGGCTTCGACTTCCAGGGCCATCACCTGCTCTGGGGTGGCAGCAAGACTCCGGGGCCGTTGCTGGCCCTGGCGATCTACTCGCCGGCCAGTGCCGGCAGTCATTTCTATGAGCTGATCCACGTCGCCAGCGTGCCGGTGCTGTCGCGCGGGCAGCTGTTTGCGGTGTACCGCGATGAAGAGCGCGAGCCGCTGAAAATGCTCATCTCGCTGATCGACTGGATGGCCAGCAAGGGCGTCAAGGTGATCATGCGCCGGCCGGTGCTCGGTGGCCAGGGCATGGACGCGCTGGTGCTCAGCTCCGACCAGGACCGGGTGCTGTCGGTGTCGCTGACCGAGCAGCCACTGGGGCCGGAGCCAGAGGGCGAGGCCTTCAAGCGCTATGCCGACTTCAAGAGCCTGGATACCTTCCGTAAGTACGTGGCAGGTTTTTTCATGCGCGGGCGCGAGTAGCGCCGTTGGTCGCGTGCGTCGCACCTTCCCTTCGCGGCTGGGCCTAACCTCTGGCACCTGCCCTGAAAAGGAGTTTGACCATGACCCGTAGCGCCCTCGCTGCCTTATTGTTTGCCGCATTGCTCGGCACCCAGGCGGTTGCCGCCGGCACCGGCCCGACCAACCCCAACCCGGACACCACCCCGACCACGCCGTTGCCGGGCATCAACACCGGCACCAACCCCACCGACACCCCACTGCCCAGCGGCACCGACCCGCGCACCCAGGGCAATGACGCCGGGCGCCAAGGTGGTAGCGAGACCGATGGCAGCCGGCGCGAGCCGAAGAAAGACGGCAGCGGCTCGGAGAATGGCGGCGACGCCGGGGGCAGTGCCGGTAGCTACTAGGGTTTGTACGAGAAGTCGCCGAGCGGCGATCAGGCAAGGCGAAAACAGGCGAGGAACGGCCGGGGTCGCGCACGACTTTACGAGTTGTAAATGAGCATTCCGAGCCTGTTTTCAACGCAGCATGATCGTCGCGCAGGCACTTTTCGTACAAAGCCTAGGGCTGACCTCCAATGTGGATCTGATTACGACCGCTGCGCGCTCGATCGCGGGTCCAGCCCGCTCCCACAGGTTTGGCATTATGTACGCCTACCACTGGCGCTTGTCCGGCCGGGTCAGGCCGAGCTTTTCGATCCGGTAGCGCAACATGTCCCGGCTCAGGCCCAGCAGCCGCGCCGATTTGGTGACGTTCCAGTCGGTGCGGTCGAGCATCTTGCGCACCATGTCGCGCTCCACTTCCGGCAAGCTCGCCGAGGCCATGGCCTCAGCATTGCCGAACGCTTCATGCACGGCAGGCGCCGGCATTTCCAGCGGCTCGTCGACCAGGCTCATGCACACGTTGAGCTGGTGCGGGGCGATCAGCTCCTGGGGCGCCAGCAACACCGTCTGTTCAAGCATGTTGCGCAACTCGCGCACGTTGCCCGGCCAGCTGTAGTTGAGCATCAACTCCTCGGCCTCGTCGCAAAAGCGCAGGTTGGGCTTGCCATAGCGTTTGCCGTGCAGGGCAAGAAAATGCCGGGCCAGCAGCAGGATGTCTTCACCCCGGGCATACAGCCTGGGCACCTTGATCGAGATAATACGCAGGCGGAAGAACAGGTCACGGCGAAACTTGCCCTGCTGGACCATCTGCTCCAGGTTGCAGTTGGTGGCGCTGATAATGCGCAAGTCGACCTTGCGCTCTTTCACCGCGCCAATCCGGCGAATGGTGCGGTCTTCCAGTAGCTTGAGCAGCTTGGCCTGCAGCAGCAGGTCCATTTCGCCAATCTCGTCGAGGAACAAGGTGCCGCCGTCGGCCGCCTCGACCAGGCCCACCCGGCGATCCTTGGCATCGGTAAACGCGCCCTTCTCATGGCCGAACAGTTCAGCCTCCAGCAGGTTGGCCGGGATCGATGCGCAGTTGAACTCGATAAACGGCCCCTTGCTGCGCACTCCGTCAAAATGCAGGGCGCGGGCTACCAGCTCCTTGCCGGTACCGGTCTCGCCTTCTACCAGCACCGGCGGCAGGTCGCCGCTGGCCATGCGCTGCTCGGCATCGAGCAGCTGGCGGATGGTGTGCTTGAGGCCGAGCATGGCTGGTGATTCGCCTATCAGCGCCTGGCCACCTGATTTTTGCGCCTCGCGTTCCTGGTAGAACGACAGGGTGCGCTCCATGCGCTCGGTAGCCAGGGCCTTCTCCAGCATCAGTTTGAGCTCGGCCAGCACCACCGGTTTGGTCAGGTAGTGGAAGGCGCCCTCCTTCATCGCCAGCACGGCGTCTTCGACGTTGCCGTAGCCGGTCATCATGATCACCTTGAGCTCCGGCGCGCGCTGGGCCAGGGCCTTGAGCAGCTCGTGGCCGTTCATGCCCGGCAGCGAGTTGTCGGTCAGCACCGCATCGGGCTGGCAGCGTGGCAGCTGCTCCAGGGCCTCTTCGGCGCTGTGGCAAACCGTGACCTCGAAGCCTTTGCGCTCAAGGTAGGTCTGGATGTTCTCGGCGAGGATTTGATCGTCCTCAACCACCAGGATGCTCTGCTCCATGGTCCCCTCCCGCTGCAATATTGAAGATCAGGCACACGCGGGTTCCTTCCTCTTCGCGGCTGGCCAGGCTCACCGAGCCACCAAAACGTTCCATGATCCGCTTGACCAGTACCAGGCCGACCCCGAGGCCGCCCTGTTTGGTCGTAAAAAACGGCTTGAAGACCATCCGCTCCTGCTGCTGGGTCATGCCCTTGCCGGTGTCGCTCAAGGTCAGTTGCAGCTGTTTGCCGTCTTCCAGCGCCTGCACCACCACGCTCAGGCGCCCGCCCGTGGGCATGGCTTCGAGGGCATTGGCGAACAGGCTGTTGAGAATCTGCGTCAGCAGCACCGGCTGGCTGATCACCCAGGCCGCCTCGGGCGTGTCGATCTGCACCTGGACCTTATGCCGCTCCAGTTGCTGGGCAAAGGCATGGCGGGTGTCGTCGATCGCTGCCACCAGCTCGACCGCTTCGGCATCGTCGTTGACCGGGCGCAGCGACACCAGCAAGTCGCGCACCCAGCGCGACATGCGGTCGACCTGGCTGATGATGTCGCCAATGTTCTTCTGCGCCGGGGCACTGGCGATGTCCTGGGCAAGTTCGGCGCTGGAGCGGATATTGGCCAGCGGGTTGCGCAGGCTGTGGGCCACCGCCGAGGACATTTCGCCAAGGGCGACGAAGGTTTCGCTGGCCACCAGCTGGGTTTGCTGGGTCTGCAGCATGCTCGCGGCGCGGCGCACGATCCAGAACAGGCCGAAGTAGATCAGCGCCCCGCCGACCAGGGTCGAGGCCCAGATCAGCACGTAGCCGCGCTGGATGCGCCGCACCAGGTCCTGGGGTTCCTTGTACACCTCGACCATCGACAGCACCTTTTGCCCGTCGCTGTCGAACATCGGGATGTAGTTCTCGATGAACAGGTACTGCGGCGCGCGCTGGAACTTTTGTTCATCGCGGTCTTCATTGGCCTTGTGGTAGCTGGCCGAGACCGGCACTTTCGAGGCGAACGATTCATCCAGGTCGTCGTCACCGACGATTCTCTCCCCGATCAGCTGCGGGTTGGTCGACCAGACGATGGTCCGGTCCAGGGCATAGACGTTGGCCAGCAAGGTGTCGGGCAGGTGTTCGACATGGTCGAGAAACTCCACCCGGGTGGACTCGGCCAGGGTCGGGCTGACCCCCGGGTGGTGCTGGTCCAGGCGCGGGTCGAGCAGCTCGCCCATGGTGGTGCCCGGCGGAATGCGCGAATGGCGCACTTCGGCCTGGGCCATGGCCTGGATGAACTGGGCGGTGAGCATGGCATCGCGCTCGACGCTGTCGGTGACCACGAAGCGGGTCGAGACATAGCCCAGCCCGCCCGCCACCGAAGCGATGATCAACAGGCTGACCAACGAGAACCAGCGCAACAGGTTGAACTGGCGCAAGGGTCGGTCGGCTGCCTGGCTGTCGAGGCCCTCATCGGCCAGTTTTCCGTTGAGCATCTGCATCGGGTCTGGTCCTGCCGTGGATGCTTCTTTTCTTAGAACTTATAGCCCAGCGTGCACACAGGCGTGGCACATCAAAACTAATGGCCACGGCGCCAGTGATAGTATTTTGCCTTTATGGCTGTTGGCGTTCGGCCTCCTGCTCGAGAAACGCCAGCAAGGCCTGGGCATCGGCCTCGTTCAGGCGCAGGTTGGGCATGGCCACGCCGTTGTATTGCCGGTACAGCGCCATGACCTGCGGGTCTTGCTCGGCGAGCATGCGATCCGGCTCGCGGATCCAGCGGCTCAGCCAGCGCTGCTCGCGGCGCCGGGTAACGCCGAGCAAGTCCGGGCCGACCGCGCGCAGGCCGGTAGCCTGGCCATCTTCCGGGCCGAGGCTGTGACAAGCGGCGCAACGGGTGCGAAACAGCTCTTCGCCGCTGCTCGGCGGGCGAATCTGCGGGGCATCGGCGTAGCTCTGCTCGCTACTGGGTTGCTTCCAGTTCTGCAGGCTGTTGGCCAGTTGGTCGGCGAGAATCCACGGGTTTTCGAAGGGTGAGGCCTTCATCCAGCGCCCGGTGGCCTGGTTGCCGACGATCAGGCTGAGGTTGTGGTCGCGACTGCGGCCGTTGTCGACGCCTTCGATAAACAGGCCCAGGCTGCGGCGCAAGGCATCGATCTGGCCTTTGTCGCCGGTTAGAAAGCGCCAGCCGGGCGCCACCTTGAACTTTGCCGCATAGGCCTTGAGCACCTCGGGGGTATCGCTGAGCGGGTCGATGCTGATCGAGTAGAAGAACACCTCGCGCCCGACCCGCTCGCCCAGCAGTTGCTGGACCTGGCGCAGGCGCGCGGTCTCCAGCGGGCAGGAATCGCCACAACCGGTGAAGATGAAGTTGATCACCACCACCTTGTCCTTGATCAGGTCGTCGAAAAAGCGCAGGTGCTCACCGTTGTGGTCGATCAGCTCGGTATTGGGGAAGTACTGCGCCCCCCAGGGCGTGGCCTCCTCGGCCAGCCCCGGCAGGCTGCTGCACAGCCAGCAGAGCAACAGGCAACGTGCGATAACGCCCATGGCAACCTCCCCCGGCTACTTGCCGACCTTGACCTGCGGGCCCTTGCCATCGCCGTTGCGCCAGGTCGGCAGCGCCGCCGAGTTGACGTACTTGACCCCGTCCCAGCTAGGCAAGGGCGTGGGCATCAACTGCAACTGGCCGGGGTGCTCGATGTCCCAGCGCAGCAGCATCGAGTTGTCCTCGTGCTGGGTGTTGTGGCAGTGCTCCATGTAGGTGCCGGCGAATTCGCGAAAGTTGATCGCCACCTCGACGTTGTCCAGGCCGTCGGCTTCGCTGCCGATCCGGTAGACGTCCTTGCGCGCCCACTTTTCCCATTCCGGCGGCGCCTTGCCGCCGCGGCTGAGGATGATGCCCTCCTCGAAGTGCACGTGCACCGGGTGGCTCCAGCCGTTGCCACCGTTCTGGATCTTCCAGATTTCCAGGGTGCCGAAGCCGCTGGCGCCGGCGTCGGTGGGGCCAGTGGCCAGCTGAGGCGCGGCGTTGAGCCGGCGCGGGTCCATGTGATAGCCAAAGCCGCCGTCGGTCTTGACCGTCCACGGCGCCTGGTCGGTGCCATCGGAGCGGCCGAAGATGAAGGTGCGATGGCGGGCCTGGGCCAGGCGGGCGATGTCTGCCGGGTTGTCGCGGTGCAACTTGAGCGGGATCATCACCTTGCCCTCGGCCTTGCCGGGTTTGGCCGGCTCGTAGGCGGCCGGGTCCATGGCCAGGTCCTGGCCGCTGTAGGGCTTGACGTTGAACTGCAGGATCTTGTTGACGGTGGGGTCGCCTTTATCCCATTGCGGGCCCTTGCTGGTCTGCTTGATCACCGCCTGGTACTTCTCCGACAGCACGTCGGCCAGGGCGATGGCCTCTTTGGGGCCCTTGCCGGTGTCGTGGGCCTGGAGGTTGAGCAAGAACAGCTTGTCGCCGGGCTTGATCCCGTTCTTGGCGAAGTTGACGACAATGTCGAAGCGCTCGGCGATGCCCTGGGTCGGCAGGATGGCGTTGTGGTCCTGTTTGTCGCCGTTGGCGTCCAGGTCCATGCTGCCGTCGAACGGCACCGCGTGTTCCATGATGTTGCCGTCGTTGGCGATCATGTGGAATGGCACCCGCGCATAAGAAAGCCCCGAACCCTTGGGCCCGGCGAACTCGCCGCCGCTGCCCTTGATTTCACGCACCAGCGCCAGTTTCAGGTAGCGCGACACCGAACCGTTGAGGATGCGCAGGCGGTAGCTGCGGGCGCGCACGTCGAGGTATGGCTTGTATTGCCAGTTGACCAGGATCTGGTCGCCGAGAAAGCCGTCGGTGTTGAACGGGTTGAACCACAGCTGGCCGTTCTGGCCCCAGGCCTTGTCGGCGATCAGCAGGTTGAGGTCATAGTCGCGATTGCCCCATGACAGCGCCGAGCCGCTGGGCAGGCGCAGATTGACGCCATCGTCGAAGGCCTCGTTGCCGCGGTCCAGGGCACTGTAGTAGTTCATCATCGCAGCGTTGCCCTTGTAGACGTTCTGCGCGGTGAAATCGAGCATGTGGTCATGAAACCAGTGGGTGCTCATGGTTTCGCGCCAGTCGCCGCGAATGCGGATACTGCCGTTCTCGCAGGTTTTCAGCCCCGGGTTGGCGTCGTTGACCCACAGGGTTTCGCCCGGGGTGCAGGGGAACGCCGCGCGCGGGTCTTCGGCGCGGGTGTTGATGCTGTCGTAGCCGGCCAGCTGGATCGGCCAGCGGTAGTCGTAGTACTGGCCCGGGAAGAAGAACGCGTTGGCGTAGCCGTCGCTTTCGGCCGGGGCGTGGCCGTTGTGTTCATGGGTGCTGATGGTGTGCAGGCCAAAGCCGTGGTTGGCGGCGGGGTCGATCGGCAAGGCGTTGTAATGGCGCATCAGCAGCGGCTGGCCGTATCGCACCATCAACAGCTTGGCCGGCAAGGTGCCGTCGAAGGTCCATAGCGACTTGTGATCCTGCAGCGGCATGTTGGGGTGGAAGCGGGTATCGACGCCCTTGGTGGTGCCCAGGGTGTTGGCCTGGCCGGCGGTGTTGTAGTAAAGGCCGCCGGGGCCGAACTCGCCGACGCTGTAGTGGTGCATCTGCATGGCGTCACGCAGGCCGCTGTTGATCCGCGCCCCGGCTTGCGCGGTTTTGTAGGCGGCCTGGGGGTAGAACTCGTTCCAGCGCTGGTGCGACCAGCCCTTTCCTGGTGGCCGGCCTTCGGCGGCAGAGCCGATGTGGCGGTTGAGGAACAGCTCGATCTGCTGCTGCCAGGGGTTGCGGTCGACAACGTTGGCAAACTGGCCGGGGAACGGGGTCAGGCCCGGCTGCTTGAGAAAGGCATCGAGCAACGGCCCGGACGGCGCACTGCGCGCGACGTTGAGCGGGTCTTGCTGCGGCGCCGGGCCGGTGCTGGGCGCCGGGAACACCAGCAGCCCGGCGGGGGTGGTCGGGTCGAGGCGGGTCGGGCCGAATTCTTCGAACAGCAGCAGTTGCTGGCTGAACGGCTGGGCGCCGAACATCGGGCTGGGGGCGCCATTGGTGGGGTAGTTGAAGCTGGTTTGCAGCGCTGGCGGGCGCTCGTTCTCCTGGCGCGGGGTGGTGCGGTCGCCCTCGCCCTCGGGCAGGTCGAAGGCGCCGAGGTTGGCCTCGGGCAGCGACAGCAGGTTGTTCAACGCTGCGGCGCTGTCGGCGGGTGGATCGCTAAAGGCCGAGGGGTCGCCAGGCTCTGGCGGCTCGACATCATCCAGGCGGCTGGCGTTGGCATCAGCCATTAAGGCAATGGCCAGGGCGATGCTCAGGACAAGAGGGGTGGGGGTTGGGGTTTTCATCATCTTCACCCAGATTCAGGGACTGGTAATGTCGTTTTGCAATTACCTGGCCATATCTGTATCAGGATGTGTATTCGTTAATTATCAATAGGTTATGCCTACTACCTAATATTATTTACGAAGAGTGATGTTGGAAAACCACCCCCAGTTCTGGGTCTTTACCCTGCGGGAGCTAAAAAACAGTAATGTGTTTAAATTCATATAGTTATTAGTATTTATTAAAGTGCTTTATCCGTTACTTCCCCACCGCCCTGAACGTCAGCAACACACACGTACCCTGCCCCTCCTCGCTACTGAGCTTCACCGTTCCGCCAAAGCGCTCCATGATCCGCCGCACCAGCACCAGGCCAACCCCCAGTCCGCCTTGCTTGGTGCTGAAGAACGGCTTGAAGGCCATGCGTTGCTGCTCCTCGGTCATGCCCTTGCCGCTGTCGCACAACTGCAGGGTCAGGCCCTGGCGCGTGTGCCGGCGCCGCTCGACACGCAGTTCACCGCCTTCGGGCATGGCCTCCAGGGCGTTGGCGATCAGGCTGTTGAAGATCTGCCCGAGCAGTACCGGCTGGCACAACACCAGGGCCTGGGGCAATTCGCCCATCTGCAGGCGCACGCCCTGGCGCAGCAGTTGCGGGGCAAAGCCTTGCAGGCTGTCCTGCAGCACCCGCAGCAGGTCTACCGGCTCCGGGGTATCGTTCAAGGGCCGCAGCGACTGCAACAGCTCGCGCACCCAGTGGGACATGCGGTCGACCTGGCTGATGATGTCGCCGATGTTCTTCTGCGCCGGCCCCTCTTCGATCTCCTGGGCCAGTTCGGCGCTGGAGCGAATGCTCGCCAGGGGGTTGCGCAGGCTGTGGGCTACCGCCGACGACATCTCGCCCAGGGCCACATAGGTTTCGTTGTTGATCAGGCGTTTTTGCTGCACCGCCAACTGCCGGGCGGCGCGGCGCATGATGCCGTACAGACCGATGTACACAAGCCCGGCGCCGATCGCCGTGGCCAGCCAGATCAGCAACAGGCCGCGTTCGATACGCAAAATCAGGTCGCGGGGCTCCTTGTAGATCTCGACCATGGCGGTGACGTTGCCGCCCTCGGCATCGAACAGCGGGATGTAGTTCTCGATGAACAACTGCTCGGGCGGGGTAATGAACTTCTGCTCGCTGCGCGCCTGGTCGACGTCGTGGTAGCTGGCCGAGACGCGCATCTTCTGGTCGAAGGCATGGTCAAGGTCGTCATCGGCGTCGATCATCTTGCCCACCAGCGCCGGGTTGCTCGACCAGATGACCATGCGGTCCGGGGCGTAGATATTGGCCAGCAACACGTCGGGCAGGTGGGCGATATGGTCGAGGAACTCGCCCCGGGCGCTGCGCCGGACCTCGGGGTCGACATCCGGGAAGGCCTGGTCCAGGCGCGGGTCGAGCAACTCGCCCATGGTCCGCACGTTGGGGATCGACACGTGGCGCACTTCGGCCAGGGCGATGGCCTGGATGAACTGGGCGGTGAGCAAGGCGTCGCGCTCGACGCTTTCGTTGATCACGAAGCGGCTGGAGATCAAGCCCAGGCCCACGGCCACTGAAAGGATGATCGCCAGGCTGACGAAGGCGTACCAGCGCAGCAGGTTGAACGGCTTGCGCGCGGCGGCCGGGGCCGGGCTTGCGAGCTGCAGGGACGACGAATCGAGGCGTGGCTGGCTGCTCATCACTGACTCCCGAATGAACGCTCCTTAGGTTATAGCCCAGCCCGCGCAATTCCCCCGCCCGCTTGCCCCACTTGCCCCCAACCCTGGGGCCAGCGCCCCGAGTCGAGTGGCTCTGCCGACACCCTGTAACCGCACGCCAGGCCTTGTGCAGCAAGGCCTGCAGGGTCTTGAGAATAAATTGGTACGGATGTTGCCGATGCCTGTGCAGACGACCCAAGTCCATGGGCCCGATTGCAAGAGGGAAGACTCATGCACCGTCCAACGCCCCACCCACTGGCTCTGCTGATCCTGGCGAGCATTATCCAGGCACCGGCCCAGGCCGCCCTGTTCGAAGTAGACCCCGGCCCTTACCTGCCCGCTACCGGCGGCTTTGCTGCCTGGTACCAGGACACCCATGGCCGGGTGCTCGATCTGTGCCTGTCCAAGGCGGTCAGTTCGCGGGTGCCCGGCGCACCCGGGGCGCCGTCGTACATGTGCGTGCTCAACCCCGCCCCCGGGGTGTTCGACGACACCCGGCCGATCAGCTTCCCGAGCAACTACCCCGACGAAACCTTCTGGTTCACCGCCGATGCCGCCATCACCGACGCCGCCAGCGGCATCGACCTGACCTACGGCACCGCCATCGAGGCCGCCTTCGCTGCCGAAGACGTGGTCGACGGTGATCAGGTCAGCTTTGCCCGGGTGCGTATCCGCGTCGACGTGCCCACGCCAGGCACCTACATCGTCACCCACCCCTACGGCGTCGAAGTGTTCGATGTACCGGCGGCCGGGCGGCGGGCAATCAACATGACCCGCGACATCGGCATCGGCGCGCCGAAAACCTACAGCGGCGCGCTCAAGGGCGATGTCGGCCCGTTCCTGCGCGGTGCCGGTGGCCCCTACAGCGAAACCAACCCGGCCACTGGCGCCAGCGAACGCTTCATCGGCGACCCGAACCTGCAGGAAGCGGTGACCGGCAGCCCGTTCAACACCAACTTCGTGCGCATCGAGGGCCCCAACGGCCTGGATTTGCGTACCGAACTGTTCTCGGTCTCGGGCAAGCTCTCCACCGTCGCCCGCCCGACCCCGGTGATCGCCCAGCGCAGCACCTATTCGCGGCACAGCGAGAACGGCGACCTGCGTGCCCAGCAGGACCTGTTCGTACAAGCCCCGCCGCCACCGGCGACCGCCACCCTGGTCAGCCAGACCCCCAACCTCAACCTCAGCGAGGCCAACACCACCGGTGCCTGGTACGCCCAGTCGGTGCTCAACCCGTCGCTGCCGCTGAACCTGCAGGTGACCGCCGACAACAGCCTGGCGATCCCCACCAGTACCCCGACCACCCTGACCCTGGCGCTGACCGACCTGGTGGTGATCGAGCGCGCCGAGTACAGCCTGGCCTCCGGGCAACTGACCCTGGTTGCCAGCACCAGCGACGAAACCAGCCCGCCAGTGCTCAGCGCCCGCACCGGCAACGGCGCCACGATCGGCACCCTGAGCGGCAATGGCGCGGTCAAGACCCTCACCACCGGCCTGTCGCCGATTCCGCCCGCCAAGGTCACGGTGACCAGCACCAACGGCGGTAGCGACAGCGAAGAAGTGGTGCTCGTGCCATGAACACTCTTACGCCACGTCCCGTAGCAGGAGGCAGCATGAACAACTGGCCACGCCTGGCGCTCTGCGCAGCCGGGCTTTCCCTCTCGCTGGCCGGCACTGCCTGGGCCGGCCTCAAGGCGGTCGATCCCGGCCCCTACACCCTGGCCACCGGGCGTTACCCGATGTGGTACCAGGACCACGGCAACCTGTCGCTGGAGCTGTGCCAGTCGCGGGCGGCAAGCTCGCGGGTAGCGGTTTCGGTGCCGCCGGCCTACATGTGTACCTTGCTGCCGGAGCCCGGGGTGTACGACGACGCCCTGCCGCTGGTGTTCCCCGACAACTGGCCGCCGGAGATGTTCTGGTTTCTGGCCGAGACCGAAATCCCTGAAGTGGGCAACAGCGGTTACGAGCTGGAAGTCTATGTCGCCGGTATCGAGGCGGCGTTTGCCGCCGAAAACCCGGTGGACGGCGACCAGCAAAGCTTCGCCCGTATCCGTATCCGCGCCTCGGTGCCGCGCACCGGCACTTACGTGATCACCCACCCGTACGGGGTCGAGACGGTCAACGTCACCACCGCCGGGCGCCGCGCCATCAACATTACCCGCGACATCGGCATCGGCGCCCCGGGCAACTTCAGCGGCGTGCTCAACGGCGCGATCGGGCCGTTCCTGCGCGGCGTCGGCGGCCCCTACACCGAGATCAATCCGGACACCGGCGCCAGCGAAACCTACGTCGGCGACCCGAACATCACCGAAGCGGTCACCGGCAGCCCCAACAACACCAACTTCGTGCGCATCCAGGGCCCGGCCGGGACCATCCAGACCAACCTGTTCACGGTCTCCGGCAAGGTCCTCGACCCACGCAAGCAAACCCCTGCCGAACTGCAGCGGGCCAGCTACCGGCGCACCTCGGACGGCACCCGCGTCGAGGTGTTCGCCAAGGCGCCGAACAACGCCACGCTGTGCATGCGCGAGACCCTTGCGCTGGTGCCGGGCACCCCGCCCTCGCCCTGCCAGTTCAACCTGCTGGCCGACAACAATGGCCTGTTCTTCGCCCAGCACCTGAGCAGCGCCGCACCGCCGCCAGTCATCGTCGTCACCGCCAGCGACCCGACCGGCGCCACCCGCCCCACCGCGCTGTCGAGCAAGCTCAGCGACGTAGTCAAGGTCACCACCGCCCGCTATGACTGGGCCAACAAGCGCCTGCGCATCGAGGCCAGCTCCAGTGATGAAGTGCAGGTGCCCGACCTGGTCGCCCAGGGTTACGGGCGGTTGTCGAAGTCCGGCACCCTGCAGACCCTGACGGTCAACGAGCTGAGCCAGCCGCCTGCGATCGTGACGGTGAAATCCGCCGCCGGCGGCAGCGACAGCGAGCCGGTGGTGGTAATCGGCAATGCCCCGGTCGACGCCGCCAACCAGCCGCCAGTGGCCCAGGCCGACGTCGGCAGCACCCGCGTTGGCGTGCCGCTGAGCCTGAACTTGCTGCCCAACGACAGCGACCCTGACGAAAACGTGCCGCTGAGCATCAGCGACCTCACCCAGCCGGCCACCGGCCAGGGCACGGTGGTGCTCAACGGCACCACGGCCGTCACCTACACCCCACCGGCAGTGGTCAATGCGCCGCTGGTGGCCACCTTCACTTACCGTGCCCAGGACAGCAAAGGGCTGAAATCGGCCGTTACCAACGTCACCGTCAACGTCGCCGCCAACCAGCCGCCGCTGGCTGTCAACGACACCGCCAGCACCCTCGGCGTGGCCTTGCCGATCAACGTGCTGGGCAACGACAGCGATCCGGATGGCAACGTACCGCTGACGGTCGCCAGCGTTACCCAGCCGGCGCTGGGCCGCGGCACGGTCAGCACCGACGGCAACCAGGTCACCTACACCCCGCCGGCAGTGATCCTGGCCGCGTTCAGCACCACCTTCACCTACATCGCCCGCGACAGCGCAGGTGCCCTGTCGGCACCGGCCACGGTCACGGTGCAGGTGTCGCCACGGCCACCGGCAGAGAACTTCACCGTCACCGCCGCAACGGTCACGGCGCGGGCTGGCGGTCGCTTTACCTGGGACATCTCCGGCACCACCTCGGCGATCCTGCTCAACGCCGTCACCGTGCAGGTCAGCACCCCGACCGGCCTGGTCAGCCTGGGCACCACCCCGGTACCGCTGACCGGACGCTGGCGGCTGAGCGTCACCAACAGCGTCGCGCCGAGCACACCGGCACCGACGGCAACCGTCACCACCAGCCTGGGCACCGTGCGCACTGTGCCGGTCACCGTGCAGTAACCACAGGAGAACGACCATGGCGCGCCTGACCACCTTGCTGCTGTGCCTGAGCCTGAGCGCTCAGGGCGCCCTGGCCGACGACCTGATGGACAACGCTGACCTGGCCATGGGCAGCGACCTGGGCGAGCTGTCGATGCAGCCACTGGCGCCTTCAAGCGGCCAGCAGGCGCTGGTCGAGCAGAACGGCCAGAGCAACCGCGCAGCGATTGGCCAGGACGGCCAGGCGCTGCTCGGGCGCATCGTCCAGCAAGGTGGCGCGCAGGAGGCGTACATCCTGCAACAAGGCAACGACCTGATGGCCTCGATCAGCCAGCAGGGCTACGGCAACAGCGCCTCGATCAGCCAGAGCGGCAGCAACAACCGCGCGCAGATCGAGCAATACGGCAACAGCAACAGCGCCAGCATCGAGCAGGCCGGCAGCGGGCTTTCCAGCTCGGTGATCCAGGCCGGCAACGGTCAGCGCGTGCAGGTCAACCAATACCGTTAAACCTGGAGGCACCACCATGTTCAAGCTCGCTCCTTTAAGCGCCGCCATTGTCCTGGCCCTTGCCGGCCAGGCCATGGCTGACGACAGCCAGTCGACCCAGAGCCAGTTCGGCACCGAGAACATCGCCGAGGTCAAGCAGACCGCCGCGCCGCTCAGTACCACCACCCAGAACCAGCTGGGCCTGGGCAACAACCACGCCGCCAAGCAGGACGGCGGCAACAGCCAGATCCAGCAAAGCGGCGCCGGCGACTACAACGCCGGCTACGCCGAGCAGTTGTACGAGTTCGGCAGCCAGATCAACCAGCAAAACGCCGGGGCCCTGAACAACACCCACGCCAGCCAGTCGCTGGGGGTCGAGAACAGCGCCCAGCAGACCCAGCAAGGCACCGGCAACTTCTCGTTCATCTACCAGGACACCCAGGCCGGCAGCCAGGGCACCACCTTGCAATTCGGCGATAACAACCGCGCCTTTGTCGAGCAGCAGTACGGAGGCGGCGGCAACAACGCCCTGAGCATCCAGGCCGGTAGCGGCAACTACAGCGCCGCCGAGCACCTGAACTACAACAATGGCCAGATCGGCATCTACCAGGCCGGCGATGACAACTGGGCCTATGGCGATCAGCGCGAAGGCCAGGATGGCAGCGTCACCATCAGCCAGACCGGCAGCGCCAACTCCAGCGAAGTCTGGCAAGACACCCAACTGGGCAGCCAGGCCACGGTGACCCAGTACGGGCAAACCAACGAAAGCGTGCTCGACCAGAGCTTCGGCGAGGGCAACGTGGCCAGCATCACCCAGGCCGGCAGCCTCAACGCCAGCTATGCCGACCAGTTCGGATCGCAGCAGTCGACCACCACGGTGTTCCAGAACGGCCAGGGCAACGTCCACTACACCTACCAGAATGGCGACAACCACGTGCTCACGGTGAGCTCCACCGGCACCGGCAACAAGATCCTCGCCAGCAACTGGAAGGGCGACAAGTCCGGCGGCCAGTTCGGCAGCGCCCAGCGCGCCGAGGTCAACCAGAACGGCAGCGGCAACAGTGCCAACTTCACCCAGGACGGCAGCACCCAGCTCGCCCGCCTGAACCAGAACGGCAGCGGCAACAGCGCCGAACTTGCCCAGGTCGACAACAACAACGAGCTGTATTTTGAACAGAACGGCAGCGACAACCTGCTGATCGCCGACCAGCGCGGCACCGCCAACTACGCCACCGGCGTCAGCAGCGGCGCCGGCAACAGCGTCAAGGTCGAGCAATCGGGCAGCGGCAACCAGAGCTACACCTGGCAGCTGTACGGCGACAACAACCAGGCCAACATCAAGCAGACCGACGGCGTCAACGTCGCCTACGTGACCCAGGGCGGCTCGGCCAACCAGGCGATGGTCGACCAGAGCGGCGCAAACATGGCCGCGACCATCCAGCAGTTTGGTGCGGGTAACCAGGCGACGGTGTTGCAGCAGTAATTAATTCGGGGCCGCTTCGCGCCCCATCGCCGGCAATCTGATTCTCCCCCCCTTGACCGTGACTCGCCGACAGGCTGGTCACGGTTCTTTTTTTGCCCTTATAATGCGAACAATTCGCAACTGCATCTTTCATGTTTCAGGATCTCCGGGTGTCCCCTACCTCCCCCGCTCCCCAGCAACAGCTCCATGGCCTCTATCGCGATCACCACGGCTGGCTGCAGGCCTGGCTGCGCAAGCGCCTGGGCGACCGTGAGCGTGCTGCCGACATCGCCCACGACACCTTCCTGCGCCTGCTGGTGAGCGGCCGTTTGCCCGGCCACGACGAGGGCCGCAGCTACCTGGTGCAACTGGCGCGCAACCTGGTCATCGACCAGTGGCGCCGGCAACGCATCGAGCAGGCGTACCTGGCCAGCATCGCCCACCTGGACGAACCGCAAACGCCGTCGCTGGAGACCCGCGCGATGATCCTGCAGACCCTGCAACAGATCGACCAGATGCTCGACAGCATGCCGGCCAAGGTGCGCAGCGCCTTTTTGCTGTCGCGCTTCGAAGGCCTGGGCTATGCCGAGATCGCCGAGCGCCTGGGGGTCACCGTAAGCTCGGTGCAAAAGTACATGATCCGCGCCATCCAGGCCTGCTACCAGGTGCTCTACAGCGAATGAGCGCGGTAAACGATGCACCGATCGACGCGGCGATTGTCGAGCAGGCCAGCCACTGGCTGATGCTGCACTGGGACGGCCCGCTGGATGCCGGGCAACGCCTGGCGTTTGCCGATTGGCAAGCGGCCGATGCCGAGCACCGGCGCGCCTGGCAACGCCTGCAAACCCTGCAGCAGACCCTCGCCGCCGTGCCTGCGCAAACTGCCCGCAGCGTGCTCGAAGAGCGCCAGAGCCGGCGTTCGCTGCTGCGCCAACTGTGCGTCGTGCTACTGCTGGGCGGCAGCGCTTACCTGGGGCAGCGCCATCTGCCGTGGCGCGAGGCGATGGCCGACCAGCGCAGCGCCCCCGGCGAAGTGCGCCGCCTGCAACTGGCCGATGGCAGCCAGCTGCTGCTCAACAGCCGCAGCAGCGTCAACATCCAGTTCAGCGCACAAGAGCGGCGCATCCACCTGCTCGAAGGCGAGCTGCTGCTGACCAGCGGCAAAGACCCAAGGCCGCTCAAGGTCCAGACCCTGGCCGGTGAAGTACAGGCCCTCGGTACCCGCTTTGCCGTGCGCGAGCTGCGGGGTGGCAGCCGCGTCGAGCTGTTCGAAGGCGCCTTGATGATTCGACCCGGAGCGGGCACCGAGCAGTTGCTCACGGCCGGCCACGGCCTGTGGTTCAACCGCCAGGGCTGCGGACCACAGCATCCGGCCGACAGCAACAGCATTGCCTGGGAGCACGGCCGGCTGATTGCCGAGCGCCTGCCGCTGGGGCGTTTTCTCGAGGAACTGGGCCGCCATCGGCGCGGGGTCATCCGCTGCGAGCCGGCCATCGCCGAACTGCCAATCACCGGCGTATTTGCCCTCGCCGACAGCGAGCGCACCCTCACCGCCCTGCAAGACAGCCTGCCGATCCGCGTGCACTACCTGAGCCGCTACTGGGTGACCGTTACCGCGCGTTGACCGCCCGTGCTTGCACTTTCGCAAAAATAACTGCGCAAGCCGTTGTCGGTTTGCGCCGCTCGTTCGGGTTAGTCATCAAAGCTAACCAATACGCATTCTCAAAGGAGTCTTCGGGATGCCGAACCTGCCGCCCCCCTGCCCGTCCCCCCTGAGCTTGGCAATCCGCAGCGGATTGCTCGCCGGCCTGCTCGGCAGCGCCTGCTGCAGCCTGGCCATGCCCGCCCAGGCCGAAGCTGCCCGCCAGGAACAACGCTTGTACCAGATTCCCGCTGGCACCCTCGACCAGGCCCTGACCCAGTTCGCCGCCAGTGCCGGCCTGCTGCTGTCGGTGGATGCGCGCCTGACCGCCGGCAAGCCGTCGCTGGGCCTGCAGGGCCATTACGCGCCGGCCCAGGCCTTGAGCAAACTGCTGGCCGGTAGCGGCCTGAGCGCCTACTTCAGTGACGACGGCCGGGTGCTGATCGAAAAGGCCGCGCACGCCAGTGATGCCCTGGAGCTCGGCGCCACCCGGGTCAAGGGCCAGGCCGAGGACGACGGGCTCAAGGACTACGGCGTGCCACGCTCGGTGGAAACCCGCAATCTGGAGCAACTGGAGCGTTTTCGCGGTCGCTCCAATGCCGACCTGCTCGCCGGCATCGCTGGCGTGCAGACCTCCGACGGGCGCAACGGCGGCGGTATCGAAGTCAACATCCGCGGCATCCAGGGCCAGGGCCGGGTGCCGGTCAAGGTCGATGGCAGCCAGCAGTCGCTGGATGTTTACCGCGGCTACGCCGGCACTGCACAGCGCGCCTACATCGACCCGGACCTGATCAGCAGCGTCACCGTCAACAAGGGCCCGAGCCTGGACGCCGGTGCTTCCGGCGCCATCGGCGGCTCGGTCGAGATGCAGACACTGACCGTCGATGACATCCTCAAACCCGGCGAGACCACCGGCTGGCGCCTGCGCGGCTCGCTGGCGGACAACAGCAGCGCCGACGTCCCCAGCGACTATCGGGTGCGCCCACGCACCGAGCGCAATGACCTGCTGCACGCGCACGACTGGTCGCGCAGCCTGGCCTTCGCCCACAAGGACGAAGCCTTCGATGTGGTCGCCGCCTACGCCGAGCGACGTAACAACAACTACTTTGCCGGCAAGCACGGTTATTCGCGCTACGACACCTCGGTAATCAGTGGCGGCGCCCTGGTCGATGCCAACACCGTGGCACGCAACTACTGGCCCGGCGAAGAGGTGCTCAACTCCAGCACCCACAACAAATCCTTCATGCTCAAGGGCACCCTGTACCGCGACAACGGCCTGGAGCTGGGCCTGGGCTACCGCTACATGGATTCGAGCTTTGGCGAAATCATGCCCTCGCAGATTGGCCGCTCAGGCCCGTCGATGACCCAGCCACTGGGCGACTTCAAAAAAGACATCGACCGCTACGACGAAGCCTTCTGGATGAGCGCCGCCCCCGAGTATTACCAGCAATGCTCGGCCATCGCGGCCCCGGTGCCGGACGGCGACAATATGTGGGACAGCACCGGCTGCTTTGTGCGCGAGACCCTCGACCCGGTCTACGACTACAGCGGCGCCAACCAGATGATCCAGTTCAAGCCCGGCAACATGAAGCTGCACACCCTCACCAGCGAGTTCAAATGGCGCCCCGAGGACGACAGCCTGGCCCGCTACATCGACCTCAACGGTCATGCCTGGGCAACCTTCGGGCGCAGCATCATGTACAACAACGTCGGCTTTACAGCGCCGCAACGCGGCCAGGGCTATCAGGACGAGCAAAGCGAGCACTACCGCCAATCGCTCAAGTCCGACCTGAGCAACCTCAAGGTCGGCACTGACATCAGCAACACCAGCCGCCTGCTGACCGGCAGCGGCGACTACGCCCTGACCTATGGCGCCTCGTACCAGTACGAAAGCATCGACCCTAGCCGCAAGCCGTGGCAGGACGACCTGGAAAACAACCGCATCGAACGCAATGGCTATCGCCACGAATACAGCCTCAGCACCGCCCTGGAATACAAACCGGTCCCGCAGCTGACGTTCACCGCTGGCGGGCGCTACAGCGGTTACCGCATCTATGACCGCAACCGCCAGGCGCTGTATGCCGCGCCGGCCGGGGCCGGCCCCGACGAGCCGTGGTGGAACGCCGAATTTGCCGGCTTCGCCGACAATGCCGAACTGTCTGGCCACGGCTTCGCCCCGGCCTACAGCGTCAGCTATGCCTTTACCCCCAATGTCATGGCGTATGCCCTGTACAACCAGGGCATGCGCATGCCGTCGCTGTTCGAGACCACCCTGGGCAGCTGGTCGGCAGAACCGAACTACGACTTGCGCCCGGAACGGATGAAAACCTTCGAGGTCGGCGCATCGTTCAAGGGCAGCAACCTGCTGCTGGACAACGACCAGGCCGGGTTCAAGCTGGCCTACTTTCACAACACCATCGATGACATGGTCACCCGCAACTACCGCTACAACCCCAAGGGCCGCCCCGGCTTCAACGGCGAGCTGAAGATCCGCAACGTCGACAGCTTCACCACCCAGGGCATCGAGCTGCAAAGCCACTACGACAGCGCCTGGTGGTTCGCCGACGCCTCGTACGTCTACAACATCAAGGCCGAAACCTGCGACCGCGCCTTTGCCCAGGCCCTGCGCGACGGCGGCAAGAGCGAAACGCCGGACTGCACCACCGGCGGTTTCCAGGGTTCCTACACCAACACCCAGAACCCGCCGCGCTACAGCGTCAACCTGGTGCTGGGGGCCAAGGCCTTCGAGCAGAAACTGGCCAGTGGCATACGCATGCGCTACACCAGCGGGCCGATGTACGTGCTGGACAAAAGCTGGCACGTAGGCACCACCACACCGCAGCAGCACTACCTGGAAGCGCGCATCTATGATTTTTTCGCCGACTACCAGGTCAGCGATGAACTCAAGGTCAGTTTCAATGTTTACAACTTTACCGACCAGTACTACCTCGACCCCATGTCGCAAAGCATGATGCCAGCACCCGGCCGCACCTCAAGCCTGGCAGCATCCCTACAGTTCTAAAGGCCTTTTGCCATTAATCTGTCGGAATCGCCGTAGCAGGGTTTTACCGCCCTGCTTCGTTAATATTTTATTTTTCTCCTTAAGGGTTTACACGCGAATGGTAATTCTTATCATTCTTGACTTCCCGAACGGCCCGGCCCTTCCGTCCAGGCCGTTCACCCTTTGTTTCAGGAGAGATCTGACATGGTGTCGCGCTTCAACCTCAGCCGCTTGAGCATTGCCTTGCTGGCCACCCTGGGTTCCACGGCACTGGCCGCAGCGCCCCTGGAGCTGCAACCGGATGAAGTCCAGGTGCAGCCCACCGACCTGCCAGTGGACGGCAGCCGGCAGGCGATCGAGCTGGAGAACACCCGGGTGCTGGGCACCGCCGAAGAGGAGCTCAAGCAAGCGCCAGGCGTGTCGATCATCACCGCTGAAGACATCAAGAAGCGTCCGCCGGTCAACGATCTTTCCGACATCATCCGCCGCGAACCGGGGGTCAACCTCACCGGCAACAGCAGCAGCGGCGCGCGTGGCAACAACCGCCAGATCGACCTGCGCGGCATGGGCCCGGAAAACACCCTGATCCTCATCGATGGCAAGCCGTCGACCTCGCGCAACGCCGTGCGCTACGGCTGGAGCGGCGACCGCGACACCCGCGGCGAAACCAACTGGGTGCCGGCCGAAGAAGTCGAACGCATCGAGATCCTCCGCGGCCCGGCCGCCGCACGCTACGGCTCGGGTGCCATGGGTGGTGTGGTCAACATCATCACCAAGCGCCCGACCCAGGACCTGCGCGGCTCGATGACCCTCTACACCATGCTCCCCGAGGACGACTCCGAAGGCACCGGCAAGCGGGTCAACTTCAGCCTCAGCGGGCCGCTCACCGACAGCCTGATCTTTCGCGTTTACGGCAACCTGAACAAGACCGACGCCGACGACATGAAGATCAACTCGGCGCACCAGGCCTATGAAGAATCGCTGATGGCCGGCCGCGAAGGTGTGCGCAACAAGGACATCAACGGCCTGCTGAGCTGGAAGATCGACCCGGCCAACACCGTCGACCTGGAGTCCAGCTACAGCCGCCAGGGCAACATCTTTGCCGGCGACACCATGCTCAACGCCGGCGGCGAGTTCGTCGAGAGCCAGGTGGGCAAGGAAACCAACGTCATGCAGCGCTCAAGCTTTGCCCTGACCCACCGTGGCGACTACGACTGGGGCACCTCGACCGCCTCGCTGTCCTACGACCTGACCCGCAACGAGCGTCTCAACGAAGGCCTGGCCGGCTGGGGCGAAGGCGCGCCATCGGGCGGTGCCGGGCGCTTCGAGTCGCGCCTGCGCAACACCCGCGCCACCGGCGAGGTCAACCTGCCGCTGAGCATGGGCCTGGAGCAGGTGCTGACCCTGGGCGGCGAGTACCTCTACGAGTCGCTCAACGACCCGGGTTCGCTGCGCCCGCAAAGCTATGACCCGGGTGCCGAGCTGCCGGGCTTTGACCGCACCCAGACCAAATCCACCGCGCGCAGCTTTGCCCTGTACGCCGAGGACAACATCGAAGTCGGTGAAAACACCATCGTCACCCCCGGCCTGCGCCTGGACCACCACGAAGACTACGGCGACAACTGGAGCCCGAGCCTGAACGCCTCGCACCAGATCACCGAGGCCCTGAGCATCAAGGGCGGCATCGCCCGCGCCTACAAGACCCCCAACCTGTACCAGGCCAACCCCAACTACCTGCTGTACAGCCGCGGTACGGGCTGCAACTCCGGTGAAGTCAACAACGGCGGCTGCTACCTGCTGGGCAACGCCAACCTCGACCCGGAAACCAGCGTCAACAAGGAACTGGGCCTGGCCTACGACAAAGGCACCTGGCGCACCAGCGCCACCTACTTCCGTAACGACTACAAGAACAAGATCGAAGCCGGCAACCAGACCTTGTTCCGCCTGCCCAACGGCCGGCGCATCCTGCGCTGGGAAAACACCGGCAAGGCCGTGGTGCAAGGGGTTGAGGGCAACCTGTTCGTCGAGCTGACTCCGGCGCTGGACTGGAACACCAACTTCACCTACATGATCGAGTCCAAGGATAAGAAAACCGGCGAGCCGCTGAGCATCATCCCCGAGTACACGGTCAACTCGACCCTGGACTGGAATGTCACCGACAAGCTGTCGTTCCAGCTCAACGGCACCTACTACGGCAAGCAGGAAGCGCCAACCTACAACGCCCGGGCCAATGAAACCCTGGACAAGAAGGTGCAGAAGGACGTCGACCCCTACGGCATTGTCGGCATCAGCAGCGGTTACGAGTTCACCAAGAACCTGAGCATGCGCGTGGGCGTCAACAACCTGTTCGACAAGCGCCTATACCGCGAGGGCAACTCCGATGAAGCCGGGGCACTGACCTATAACGAAGCGGGCCGGGCGTACTTCGCCTCGTTTACCACGTCGTTCTGATGGAGTGAGTGGGGGGTGGAAGCTGGCCTCGCAGGTCTCAGGCCGAGTCATTCACCCCGACAAGCCACAACTCAAGTGCGTAGGAATTTTCGACAATTCCTACCACAATTTTCAACGCCTCTATACTTCCCATACTCTTGCAACCTGATTCGACGTATCGTTGGCGACTCGCCGGCTCCGGCCCGATTCGTCTTCCTGAATGATTCAGGAAACGGCCTACCCTCTTCGTCAAGGAGTTGCGCCAATGCCTACGGTACTCATCGTCGATGATCACCCCACGATTCGTCTTGCGGTGCGTATGCTGCTCGAGCGTGACCGCTACGAAATAGTCGGTGAAACCGGTGACGGCGTGGCCGCCGTGCAAATGGCCCGCGAGCTGCGCCCGGACGTGGTAATCCTCGATATCGGCCTGCCCGGGCTCGATGGCCTGAGCGTGATCAAGCGCCTGCACCTGCTGGAAAAAACCCCGAAAATCATGGTCCTCACCGGTCAGCCGGCCGCCTTGTTCGCCCGGCGCTGCCTGGATGCAGGCAGCTCCGCCTTCGTCCACAAAGACGAGGACCTGGAGGCACTGATCTTCGCTTTGAAAGCCATGATCAAGGGTTACTCGACCTTCCCGGACATGTCGGCCAACCGCGGCCCGCTGGGTAGCGAAAAAGATCGTCTGGGCAGCCTGTCGCACCGCGAGATGGAAGTGTTGCGCATGCTTGCGGCCGGGCTGTCGAATAACGACATCGGCAAACGCATGCTGCTGAGTCCGAAGACCATCAGCACCTACAAAAGCCGGATCATGGAGAAACTCAAGGTAGGATCTTTCGTCGAGTTAATGGCTCTGGCCACTCGTAACCAGGTGATCTGAGCCCATCATGAACATCCGCCCTGCTCTGCTGGCCCTGGTGCTGGGCTGCCTGCCGCTGTTGCTGCTCGACAGCAGCCTGGCCGATGAGCCCGGCGAGCCACGTACATTACTGGCGCGTTCGGTGGTCGGCGGCGAAGGCGTGGCCCTGTCAGCAGATGACCGGCGCTGGCTGAAGGAAAAAGCCGTGCTGCGCCTGGGAACCTCGCGCCCGGACTACCCGCCTTTTGATATCAACGTCAGCCAGAACGAATACGAAGGCCTGACCGCCGACTACGCCGGGCTGATCAGCGAGCTGCTGGGCATCCGGGTAGAGGTTCGCCGCTACAACAGCCGTCAACAGGCAATCACTGCCCTGCACACCGGGGCCATCGACCTGCTCGGCAGTTCCAATGGCTTTGAAGCCGCCGATGCGCAACTGGTGCTCAGCCAACCCTATGCCGACGACCTGCCGGTGATCGTCACGCCCCAGGGCAAAACCCGCGCCGTCGATGACGAGCTGGACGGGCTGCGCCTGGCCATGGTCGATCACTACCTGCCGGATGAAGAAGTCCAGCACCTGTTTCCCAAAGCCCACCTGCAGCTGTACTCCTCGACCATGGCCGGCTTGTCGGCAGTGTCGCTGTGACAGGCCGACGCCTTTGTTGGCGATGCCATCAGCAGTGACTACCTGATCGGCAAGAGCTTTCAGGAAAGTGTGCAGATCTCGCACTTCGTCAGGCACGAGCGCGAAACCTTCCCCTTCGCCCTGGCTCGTGGCAACGACCGATTGCTGCGCTTGCTCAACCAGTCACTGGCGGTCACCAGCGAAACCGAGCGGCTGAACATCCTGCGCCGCTGGAGCAGCGGCAGTACCAGCATGCTGCTGGATCGCGATGTGCTGGTATTGACCGCCGAGGAGCGCCGCTGGATCGCACAGCACCCGATTGTGCGAGTGCTGGTCAACAAGTACTTTGCACCCTTGAACTTCTACGATGACCAGCAGCAGGTCCGTGGCATTACCGCCGATGTGCTGGAGCAGATCAGCCTGCGCACGGGGCTGAAATTCGAGTTCGTCGAAGCCGATGCCGGCGCCGCCGCGATCACGTTGTTGCAACAGGGCAAAGCCGACCTGGCCGGGACCCTGGTCTATAGCCCCGACCGCGCCAGGCAGGTCAACTTCACCCGGCCCTACCTGGTCGATCCCTGGGTGCTGGTCAGCCGGGTTGACAGCGACGACGGGCAAACGCCGGAGCAGTTGCAGGGTAAACGCCTGGCGGTGATCCGCGATTCACCCTTGAAGCCCCAACTACGGGAACGCTACCCGTCGCTGACGCTGATCGAGGTCGATAACCCGCTCGCATTGATGGAGGCGCTGGCGCAAAAGCGCGTCGATCTGGTGCTGAGCTCGCGTATCAACGCCGCCTACTTCATCAGCCGGCTGTTCAAGGATCGCCTGCGCATCGCCTCACTGTACGGCGATCAACCGATTACCTCCTCGTTTGCCACGGCTTTGCCGGCCACCGAACTCCACGCCATCATCGACAAAGCCCTGCTCAGCATCCCGCCCGACGAACTGGCGAAGCTGACCAACCGCTGGCGCACCAACGCCTTGATCAGCGACAGCCCCTGGTACAACTACCGCTCGCTGATCGTACAGATCCTCATCGTCGCCAGCCTGCTGATCGCCTGCGTGGTGTTCTGGAACCGCTACCTGCGCAGCCTTATCCGCCAGCGCAGCGAAGCCCAGCAGGCATTGCAGCATGAGCTGGGCTTCAGCAAACGCCTGCTCGAAGAGCTGCGCCTGGCCAAGGACCAGGCCGACGATGCCAGCCGCGCCAAAAGCACCTTTCTGGCGACCATGAGCCATGAAATCCGCACGCCGATGAACGCGGTGATCGGCCTGCTCGAGCTTGCGGTCAAGGACGCCGAACAGGGCCGCGCCGACCGTGCGTCGCTGCAGGTCGCCTTCGACTCGGCCAACGGCCTGCTGGCGCTGATCGGCGACATTCTCGACATCGCCCGCATCGAGTCCGGGCACATGCAACTGAACGCCGAAGCGACCGACCTGACTGCCCTGGTCGCCGCCACCGTGCGCGTGTTCGAGGGCAATGCGCGGCTCAAGGGCCTGGCCTTGGTCACCGACCTGCAGACCCTCGACGAAGGCCTCATGGTCGACCCGCTGCGGCTCAAGCAAGTGCTGTCGAACCTGCTGGGCAATGCCCTGAAGTTCACCGAGCAGGGCCAGGTGCAAGTCACCCTGCGCTACGGCCCGGCGCAACCCGGGCAACTGCGTCGGGTGCTGCTGAGCGTGCAAGACAGCGGCATCGGCATCAGCGCTGCAGACCAGGCGCACTTGTTCCACAACTTCGCCCAGGTGGGCGAGCAACCCGCGCGCCAGGGCACCGGCCTGGGCCTGGTGATCAGCCGCACCCTGTGCGAGCTGATGGGCGGCCGCCTGAGCCTGAGCAGCAGCCCGGGCCGCGGCACCCGCGTCGATATCGAATTGCAACTGGCGCTGGCGACGGTGGTGCACGCCCCGGTGGCGCCGATCGAGCAAGCGCCAGCCACGCAGGCCTTGAACATCCTGGTGGTGGACGACTACCCGGCCAACCTGATGCTGCTTGAGCGCCAGTTGAGCGTGCTCGGCCATCAGGTCAGCCAGGCCGGCGATGGCCAGGCGGCGCTGGGGTTGTGGCTGCAGGGGCAGTTCGAGGTAGTCATCACTGATTGCCATATGCCCGGCATGGACGGCCATCAACTGGCACGGCGTCTGCGCAATGAGGAGCAGCAACAGCAACGCCAGCCCTGCCTGATCCTCGGCCTGACCGCCAACGCCCAGGCCGAAGAGCGCGAGCGTTGCCTGGCCAGCGGCATGAACGATTGCCTGTTCAAGCCGATCGGTCTCAATGAACTGCGCCGTCACCTGACCGGCATCGACAGCCCGGCTGCGCCGGTAGTGGCAAGCGATAACCTTGAAGCACATGCCAGCGGCTTCGAGGTCGACAACCTCAGGTACCTGACCCTGGGCGACCCGCAACTGGTCGAACGCCTGCTACGGGAACTGGCCCAGAGCAACGGCGACGACCTCAAGGCCCTGCGCGCCCTCGGCCCGACGCCCACCCGCGATGCCTTGCGCAGCCTGGCTCACCGGATCAAGGGCGGCGCCAAGATGCTCAAGGCGCGGGGCGTGGTGCAGCGCTGCGAAGCGCTTGAGCAAGCCTGTGTCGGCGACGCCGGTATCGAGCACCTGCAGGCCCTGGCCAGGGCCCTGGAACTGAGCCTGCAGACCCTCGAGACCGAGCTCAATCAGCGCGTCAGTGCAACTGCAAGGTCGAGTTGATCTGGCTGATCGCATCGACCACATGCTGCGAGCCCTGCTGAATTTCCAGAATCACCTCACCGGCTTCGTTGGCCAGCTCCACGCCAAGGCCCGTGCGGCTCAGGCTCGACTGCATGCTGGCCACGGCAGTCAACGACAGGTCGTGGTTCTGGCGCACCACTTCGACGATCTCCAGGGTCGCCTTGCTGGTGCGCGCCGCCAGGTTACGCACCTCATCGGCGACCACCGCAAAACCGCGTCCGTGCTCGCCAGCGCGCGCCGCTTCAATGGCCGCGTTGAGGGCCAGCAGGTTGGTCTGGTCGGCGATGCTGCGGATGGTCTGGACGATCTGCCCGATCAGTTCCGACTGTTTGCTCACGGCATCGATACTGCGCGCGGCGGCGTTGAGGTCCTGGGAGATTTCCTCGATCACCTGCACGGTTTGCTGCACCACCTGCGAGCCTTTGCGCGCGCAGGCGTCGTTCTGCACCGAAGTGGCATGGGCCGACTCGGCGGCGGTCTGCTGGGTGCTGACCTGGCGGGTGATGTCGCTGGCGAACTTGACCACCTTGTACAGGCGCCCGCGGGTGTCGAAGATCGGGTTGTAGGAGGCTTCGAGGTAAACCATCTGCCCGAGCTTGTTGACCCGCTCGAATCGGTGGGAATGGTACTCGCCACGGTTGAGCGAGGCCCAGAAGGCTTTGTAGGCCGCCGACTCGCTTTCGCTTTTGTGGCAGAACAGGCTGTGGTGCTTGCCCACCACCTCGTCGAGGCGGTAGTGCATGGTATTGAGGAAGTTCTGGTTGGCGTCGATGACCTTGCCATCCGGGGTGAACTCGATCATTGCCATCGAGCGGCTGATGGCGTTGATCAGGCTCTCGGTCTCGTGCTCGTGCTGCACCCGCTGAGTGATATCGGAAGCGACCTTGATGACGCTGGTGACCTGCTGCTGGGCGCCAAGCACCGGCATGTAGCTGGCTTCGAGCCAGACTTCGCGGCCGCGCTTGTCGATCCGGGCGAAGGTGCCGCTGCGCGGCTCGCCACGGTTCAGGTCACGCCACAGCTGGCGGTATTCCTCGCTTTTGCCGAAGGCTTCGTCGCAGAACAGGCGGTGATGCTTGCCACGGATCTCTTCGACGCCGTAGCCCATGGTCTTGCAGAAGTTTTCGTTGGCGTCGAGGATGATCCCGTCGGGGCTGAACTCGATCATCGCCATCGAGCGGCTGACCGCCGCCAACTTGGCAGTCATCTGGCCCAGGGCCTGGGTGCAACGCTCGATTTCAGCCAGATCGGACTTACGATGCAAATCAAACATTTTGTAACACTCCATGCTCGGGATTTGCTGAGCATAGATGGCGATTGGCACCGTGCAAGCACTAGATGGCGATGACATCACCTTGCAGCGCCCGCCGACTGGCGGTTTCAGCTGCTTTCGCGAACCATCAGTTCGAAGCCCAGATCCTGGCACTGCAACTGACTGCGCTTGCCATCAAGCAGGCCCAACAGCGCCTGCGCGGCGCAACGGCCAATGGCCGCGCGCGGGGTGCGGATCGAGGTCAGGCGCGGAACCATGTGCGCCGAAGCCGGCAGGTCGTTGAAACCGACCATGGCCACCTGCTGCGGCACCTTGATGCCCTGGCGCAAGGCTTCAAGAATCGCCCCCTGGGCCAGGTCGTCGTTACAGAAGAAAATGCCATCGACATCGGCATGGCGCTGCAGCAGCTGGGCAAACAGCTCGCCGCCCAGGCCGATCGATGAAGGTTGTGGTGCCAGCAGCTCTCGGCCGTGGGCATCCAGGCCGGCTTCGGCCAGGGCCAGGCGAAAGCCTTCGGCGCGCTGCATCACCCGTGGGTCAAGTTGCGCGGCAATAAAGCCCGGGCGCTTGCAACCGCGCTCGAGCAGATGGCGCGCCGCCGCCCTTCCCGCTTCCTGTTGGGAAAACCCTACCGACATGGCCTGGCCTTCGCCGCCCAGCTCCATCATGTGTACGCACGGCACGCCGCTGGCGGCGAGCATCTGCTTGGCGGCGTCGCTGCGGTCAAAACCGGTGAGCAGGATGCCGCGCGGCTGATAAGCCAGGTAGTTGCGGATCAGGTTTTCTTCTTCGGCGATATCGTAGTGATAGTTGCCGATCAGCACTTCAAGGCCACGGGGACGCATGACCTCGTGAATGGCTTCGAGGGTGTCGATGAACAGGTGGTTGGACAGCGACGGGATCAACACCACGATCGACTGGCTCTGCTTGGAGGCCAGTGCCCGCGCAGCCGGGTTGGCCACATAGCCGAGGCTGGCGGCGGCGACCTGGACCTTTTCCACGAGCTCAGGGGCAACCGTGCTGACCCCGCGCAGTGCCCGCGAAGCGGTGATCGGGGAAACCCCGGAAAGCCTGGCAACTTCCGCCAGGGTGGGACGACCGGTAGTACGAGAGCCAATGCGGGTCATGAGGGGTTTTATTTTCGACTTGCAAAGAATGGGGAACGGGCACTAAGGTAGCGCTGTCTCAGACCACAGGCAATGCAAAACTGCATGAGGCCAGGAATGAGCATCCAGACTGCTTTTACAAAATCAATAACATCTGGGTGGGAAGCGCCCGAGACGTTAGCCGTCTCGCTTCAAGATAGCGCTATCTTGCCCTGCAGGAGGTACCGATGAACCCACCCCTCTCCGCGATTGTGGTCATGGGCGTCGCTGGCTGTGGCAAGAGCTACGTCGGTGCCGCCATTGCAGGCCTGAGCGGCGGTCGCCTGATCGAAGGCGACGACTTCCACCCCGCTGCCAATATCCAGAAAATGAGTGCCGGCATCCCCCTGGACGACGACGACCGTGCCGGTTGGTTGATTCGCCTGGGCGAGGAACTGCAAGCGTGCCTGAAGGCTGGCGAGCGTCCGATCCTCACCTGCTCGGCGCTGAAGAAGCGCTACCGCGATGCCCTGCGCCATGCCGTGCCGGACCTGGGCTTCGTGTTTCTCGATCTCACCCCCGCTGAAGCCAGCCGCCGCGTGCTCGCCCGCCCCGGCCACTTCATGCCCGCCAGCCTGATCGACAGCCAGTTCGCCGCCCTCGAACGGCCCAACAGCGAGCCGCTGACCCTGGCGCTGGACGCCACCCTGGCGGTGGACAAGCTGGCCATCGAGGTAGACCAGTGGCTAAAGCCCTGCGGTGAACCGCTGCTGGCGCGAACGGCCTGACCCTGGCTGTTTTTTCGGCTCACCCAAGATAGCGCTGTCTCGACCCGTAAACGCTGTAATAGTTCCGCCCACAACAATGACAATACGAGGCACTGAACCATGTTTGGTTTGGCAACTGATACCTACCTGCTGCTCGATGCGGTGGTCACCATCATCGGCCTGGTGCTGCTGATCACCCACTTCAAGGTCCACCCTTTTGTCGCCCTGACCCTGGCGGCCGGTTTTCTCGGCCTGACCTCGGGGATGCCGGTGGCCAAGGTGATGAAATCATTCCAGGACGGCTTCGGTGGCGTGCTGGGTTTTGTCGGCATCGTCCTGGCCCTGGGCACCATGCTCGGCAAGCTGATGGCCGACTCCGGCGGCGCCGACCAGATCGCCCAGACACTGATCCGCGCCTTCGGTAAACAGAAGGTGCACTGGGCGATGATGTTCGCCGCTTTCCTGGTGGGCATTCCGCTGTTCTTCGAGATCGGCTTCGTGCTGTTGATCCCGCTGGTGTTCATCGTCGCCCGGCGCTCCGGGGTGTCGTTGATCAAGATCGGCATTCCGCTGCTGGCCGGCTTGTCGGTGGTCCACGGCCTGGTGCCGCCGCACCCGGGGCCGCTGCTGGCGATCGGCATCTTCAATGCCGACATCGGCAAAACCATTTTCTACGGGCTGATCGTCGCCCTGCCCACGGCGATCATTGCCGGTCCCCTGTACGGCAACTTCATCTCCAAATACATCCCGGGCAACCCCAACAAGGAGCTGATGGAGCAGATCGCCCGCGAGTCCGACCAGCAGAACCTGCCCAGCTTCAGCATCACCCTGATCACCGTGCTGCTGCCGGTGTTCCTGATGCTGCTGAAAACCTTCGCCGACGTGGTGCTACCGGCCGAGCACATCGTGCGCCAATGGATGGACCTGATCGGCCACCCGATCAGCGCCCTGCTTGCCGCCTTGCTGCTGGCGTTCTACACCTTTGGCGCGGCGCGCGGGTTCTCCCGCCAGCAGATCATGAAGCTGCTTGACCAGAGCCTGGCGCCGACGGCGGCGATCATCCTGATCGTCGGTGCCGGCGGTGGCTTCAAGCAGATGCTGGTCGATACCGGGGTGGGTAATGTGATCGGGCAGATGGCCGTGCAGGCACAGATTTCGCCGATCATGCTGGCCTGGCTGGTGGCGGCGGTGATTCGTATCGCCACCGGTTCCGCGACGGTGGCGACCATTACCGGCGCGGGCATCGTTGCGCCAGTGATCGGCATGATGCCGGGGGTCAACCGTGAACTGCTGGTACTGGCGACCGGCGCCGGCTCGTTGATTTTGTCGCACGTCAACGATGCCGGCTTCTGGCTGGTGAAACAGTACTTCAACATGACCGTGGCCGAGACCTTCAAGACCTGGAGCATGATGGAGACCATCCTCTCGGTGGTCGGCATCATCTTTATCATGCTGCTGTCGTTGGTGGTTTGAGGGCCTCATCGCGGGGCAAGCCCGCTCCTGCACTGTAGGAGCGGGCTTGCCCCGCGAGGCTGTTAAAAGGCTGCTTTAAAGATCGCCTCGATCTCCGTCTGACTGGCCACCCGCGGGTTGGTCAGACCGCAGGCATCCTTCAGGGCATTGGCCGCCAGGGTCGGAATATCGGCCTCCTTGGCCCCCAGCACCGCCAGCCCCGGCGCAATATCAATGGCCCGCGACAGCTGCTCGATCGCCGCCAGGGCGGCATCGCTGCCCTGCTCGGCACTCATGGCGCTGACATCCACGCCCATGGCCTTGGCCACATCGCGCAGGCGCGCGGCGCTGACGCTGGCGTTGAAGCGCTGCACATGGGGCAGCAGCACCGCGTTGCACACGCCATGGGGCAAGTCATAAAAACCGCCGAGCTGGTGGGCCATGGCATGCACGTAACCCAGCGAGGCGTTGTTGAACGCCATGCCGGCGAGGAACTGGGCGTAGGCCATGTTTTCCCGGGCCTTGAGGTCGCTGCCGTCGGCCACGGCCTGGCGCAGGTTGTCGCTGATCAGCTCGATGGCCTTGATCGCGCAGGCGTCGGTGATCGGCGTGGCGGCAGTGGAAACGTAGGCCTCGATGGCGTGGGTCAGGGCATCCATGCCGGTGGCCGCGGTCAAGCCCTTGGGCATGCCGACCATCAGCGCCGGGTCGTTGACCGACAGCAGCGGCGTGACGTTGCGGTCGACAATGGCCATTTTCACGTGGCGCGCTTCGTCGGTGATGATGCAGAAGCGGGTCATCTCACTGGCGGTGCCGGCGGTGGTGTTGATGGCAATCAGCGGCAGTTGCGGCTTGGCCGACTGGTCCACCCCTTCGTAATCACGGATATGCCCGCCGTTGGTGGCGCACAGGGCAATGCCCTTGGCGCAGTCATGGGGCGAACCGCCGCCCAGGGAAATCACGCAGTCGCAACGCTCGCGCTGCAACAGCGCCAGGCCCTGCTCGACGTTGGCAATGCTCGGGTTGGGCTTGGCGCCATCGAAGATCGCCGAGTCGATGTCGCGCATCGCCAGCATTTCGGCAATGCGCTCGGCGATCCCGGCCTTGGCCAGGCCCGCGTCGGTGACGATCAGGGCCTTGCGCAGGCCGTATCCGGCAATGGCAGCCATCGCCTCTTCGAGGCAATCGATGCCCATGATGTTGACGGCGGGGATGAAAAACGTGCTGCTCATGGCGAAATCCTCATGCAATGTTCCTTTGCCATGAGGATCCGCCTGTCTGCCCTGCCCCGTGTTGATCTGAGTCAGCCGAGGAACAGCCGGTAGGCCGGGTTGTCGCTTTCGTCCCAGTAGCGGTAGCCCATGGCGTCCAGCGCTGCGGGCAGGCCGGCCTGTTCGTCCTGCGGCACTTCCAGGGCGGCAAACACCCGCGCTTCGGCGGCGCCGTGGTTGCGGTAGTGGAACAGGCTGATGTTCCAGCGCTTGCCCAGGCGCTCGAGAAAGCCCAGCAAGGCCCCCGGACGCTCGGGGAATTCAAAGCGCAGCACGCGCTCGTCCGCCCCAGGCCCGGCATGCCCGCCCACGGTGTGGCGCACGTGGGCCTTGGCCAGTTCGTTGTCGGTCAGGTCGAGCACGCTGTAACCCTGATCGCGCAGGCTGGCCAGCAACTGGTCGCGCGGGTCGGTCTGCGGATGGGTCTGCACGCCAACGAACAGTCGCGCCTCCTTGCCGGGGTAGTAGCGGTAGTTGAACTCGGTGATCTGGCGCTTGCCCAGGGCCTGGCAAAAGGCGCGGAAACTGCCCGGCTGCTCGGGGATGGTCACGGCGATGATCGCTTCGCGCTGCTCGCCCAGTTCGGCGCGCTCGGCAACATGGCGCAGGCGGTCGAAATTGACGTTGGCACCGGAGTCGATCGCCACCAGGGTCTGACCCTGGGCGCCTTCGCGGGCCACGTACTTCTTGATCCCGGCCACAGCCAGGGCGCCGGAAGGTTCGGTGATCGAGCGGGTGTCGTCGTAGATGTCCTTGATCGCCGCGCACAGCTCGTCGCTGCTGACGGTGATGACCTCATCGACATAGTGGCGGCACAACTCGAAGCAATGGGCGCCGATCTGCGCCACCGCCACGCCTTCGGCAAAGCTGCCGACCTGGGCCAGCACCACCCGCTCGCCGGCGGCCATGGCCGCTTGCAGGCAGTTCGAGTCCTGCGGCTCGACGCCGATCACCTTGACCTCGGGGCGCAGGTACTTGACGTAGGCGGCGATGCCGGCGATCAGGCCGCCGCCACCGACCGGAACGAAGATCGCATCCAGCGCGCCGGGTTGCTGACGGAGGATCTCCATGGCCACCGTGCCTTGACCGGCGATCACGTCGGGGTCGTCGAACGGCGGCACGAAGGTCGCGCCTTCGCTGTCAGCCAGTTTCAGTGCATGGGCCAGGGCGTGGGGGAAGCTTTCGCCGTGCAGCACCACCTGGCCGCCGCGCGAACGCACGCCTTCGACCTTGAGCTCCGGGGTGGTGGTCGGCATCACGATAGTGGCGCGCATGCCCAGTTCGCGGGCGGCCAAGGCCACGCCCTGGGCGTGGTTGCCGGCGGACGCGGTGATCACCCCGCGCTGGCGCTGGGCCGGGCTCAGGCGGCTGAGACGGGTGTAGGCGCCGCGGATCTTGAAGGAAAAGGTCGGCTGCAGGTCTTCGCGCTTGAGCAACACCTGGTTGCCAAGGCTGCGCGACAGCGCCGGCGCCGCTTGCAGGGGCGTTTCGATCGCCAGGTCGTACACCGGCGCCGCAAGAATGCGCCGCACGTAGTCAGACAGCAGGTTCAGCGGCGCGGCAGGTGTGCGGGGGCTAACGGCAAGGCTGGTCATCGGTGACTCCTGGTTTTTTTAAAGTGCCCAGGAGAGAGAGAAAGAACCCGCCTCCAGGGCGGGTTCGGTGCAAGTGCCAGCTAGCCCGCCAAAACGATAATGGCGGTAATAATGCTGCGCTGAGGCGACTGCAGGAATGTGTTCATGCCAGCGAAACTAGCGCAGCCGCCCAGGCAAAGTCAAGCAGGCTCGCGGGCAGAATCGGGCACATCGAACACCCGGTCGAAGGCCCACTGGAACACGAAGGCATAGACAAAGAAGAATGCGAACAGCGCAAGGTTGGTCAGCAGCGCCTGCCACAGGCTGATCTGCAGCCAGCCGGCGACCACCGGCAAGAGGATCAGCACCAGCCCGCCTTCAAAGCCCAGGGCGTGGAGAAACCGCCGCCACAGGGTGCGCTGGCGCTGGGCCTGGCGGGCTTCCCAATGCTCGAACGCCCAGTTGTAGAACATGTTCCAGGCCAGGGCCACCGCCGACAGAATCAGCGACAGCACCGTGGAGTGGGCCATGCCGGCATCGAAGGCCCAGGACAGCGCCGGCGCCACGCACAGCACGGCGATGGTTTCGTAGAGAATGGCCTGGACGACCTTGCGCGACTTGCCTTGCATATCTGCCTCCCTGAACGTCAATGAAGCCCCACCCTAGCGGCGTTGAGGCGATGCTTCAATTGAGCTAAATTGAGCCTCCCTCAATTGGCTTGAGCACCGTGTTCGGCAAACTGCCCCTGACTGCCCTGCGCACCTTCGAATCGGCGGCCCGCCTGGGCGGCTTCAAGGCTGCCAGCGACGAACTGGCAGTCACGCCTGCGGCGGTTTCGCACCAGATCAAACGCCTGGAATCGCAGCTGGGCCTGCTGCTGTTCGAGCGCAGCCGCCAGGGTGTCAGGCTCAGCGACGCCGGCGAGCGCCTGTACCTGCAGGTGCACCAGGGCCTGGCCAACCTGCAGCAAAGTCTTGACGACCTGCAACCGCCCTGTGATCGCCAGCAACTGACCCTGACCACCACCGCGGCCTTCGCCAGTGCATGGCTGATCCCGCGGCTGGGCGATTTCCATCGCCGCCATGCCGACATCCAGGTGCGGGTGCTGACCGGCAACGAGGTGGTCGACCTGCAGCGCGAGCACCGTTTCGACCTGGCCTTGCGTGCCGAATTCAATCCTGATCCGGCGTTGCAGCGGTTGCCATTGCTGGCCGAGCATTTCGCGGTATACACCCCGCCCGGTTGGCAGCCGCCGCCTGCCAATCTGCCGCTGTCGATGCTTGAAGTGCCGTGGGCTTCGGTCAGTGGCGTGGTCATCGACTGGGCCCGCTGGTGCGCCCTGGCCGGGTGTGAAGACTGGCTGCAACGGGCGCGTTTTCATCACTATGACGATGAGCACCATGCCCTGCAGGCGGCCGCTGCCGGCTATGGGCTGGTGCTGGCCAGCAACGTGCTGGTGGCCGACAGTGTGCGCCAGGGTGTGCTGCAGCCGTGGCACCCTGAGGTGCGCTTGCCGGCCGCGCAGTACAGCGCCGTGTGGTTGCCGGGGCGCGAGCGCGAACCTGCGCTGCGGGCGTTTCTCGACTGGCTGGCACTCTCCCTGGGGCCTTGAGCAATCGCTGACCCGCCCATTGGACAACCCCGCCTTCTACTGCTTGTATCTAAACCTTACAAGAGCGGCAGAACGTACAACTTCTCAGAAAAGGACGGACGAGGAGCGGGATAATGGCGTACACAGTCATGATGGTGTTTGGCACACGCCCGGAAGCGATCAAAATGGCCCCGCTGGCCCAGGTGTTGCGCCAGTGGCCGGATATCGAGCTGAACATCTGCTCCACCGGCCAGCACCGGGAAATGCTCCAGCAAGTGCTGCACGATTTTGGCCTGAGCGTCGATGAAGACCTCAAGGTGATGACCCAGAACCAGACCCTCAACGGCCTGTCCCAGCAATTGCTCAAACAGCTCGACGACACCTACGCACGCATCCAGCCCGACATCGTCCTGGTGCACGGCGACACCACCACCAGTTTCATCGCCGCGCTGGCGGCGTTCAACCGGCAGATCCCCATCGGCCACGTCGAGGCAGGGCTGCGCACCGGCAACCTCAAGGCGCCGTGGCCCGAGGAAGCCAACCGGCGCCTGACCGGGGTGATCGCCGACCTGCATTTCCCGCCCACCACCAAGGCCCGCGACAACCTGCTGCGCGAAGGCGTGGTGCTCGAGCACATCGAAGTCACCGGCAACACCGTGATTGACGCGCTGCTGTGGATGCGCGAGCACCTGAACAAGAGCCAGTGGAAACCTGCGCCCGAGTCGCCGCTGGCGCAACTGCGCGACGACCAGCGCCTGGTACTGATTACCGGCCATCGCCGGGAAAACTTCGGCCAGGGTTTCGAACGCATCTGCCTGGCCCTGGCCGAACTTGCCTTGCGTTACCCGCACGTGCAGTTCGTCTACCCGGTGCACCTCAACCCGCAGGTGCAAAAAGCCGTGTACGCGCTGCTCTCGCATCAGCCGAACATCCTCCTGGTGGCGCCCCAGGACTATCAGCATTTCGTCTGGCTGATGGACCGTGCCTACCTGATCCTCACCGATTCGGGCGGCGTCCAGGAAGAAGCGCCGGCACTCGGCAAGCCCCTGCTGGTGCTGCGCAAGGTCACCGAGCGGCCGTCAGTGCTCGAAGGCGGCACGGTGATGCTGGTGGGCACCCAGACCGAACGCATTGTCAAGGAAGCCAGCCGCCTGCTCGATGACAGCGAGGCCTACCAACGCATGAGCCGGGTGTTCAGCCCTTACGGCGACGGCCATGCCAGCGAACGCATCGCCGAACGCCTGAGCCGCTGGCTCGAGGAAAACGCCGCTGAGCGAGACGAGGCATGAGCCTGGCCTGGGTCGATTTCTTCACCTATGTATTGTTCGGCCTCAAGCTGCTGGCCATCGTCCTTGCCAGTTTGATGTTCCTGCTCGGCCTGGATGACCTGTTCATCGACATCGTCTATTGGGGCCGCAAGCTGATTCGCCGCTTTCGCATCTACGACAAGTACGAGAAGGCCGACGAAAAACGCCTTTTCGAAGTGCCGGAAAAACCCCTGGCAATCATGGTCCCGGCCTGGAACGAGGTCGGTGTGGTCGGCGAGATGGCGCGCCTGGCGGCCTCGACCATCGACTACGAAAACTACCAGATCTTCGTCGGCACCTACCCCAACGACCCGCAGACCCAGGCCGACGTCGACGCCGTGTGCCTGCACTACCCCAACGTGCACAAGGTGGTGTGCGCGCGGCCCGGGCCGACCAGCAAGGCCGACTGCCTGAACAACATCATCGATGCGATCCTGCGTTTTGAGCAGGACGCGCGCATCGAGTTCGCCGGCTTCATCCTGCACGACGCCGAAGACGTGATCTCGCCCATGGAGCTGCGGCTGTACAACTACCTGCTGCCGAACAAGGACATGATCCAGATCCCGGTCTACCCCTTCGCCCCCGAGTGGCGCGGTTTTACTGCCGGGCACTACGTCGACGAGTTCGCCGAAAACCACGGCAAGGACGTGATCGTGCGCGAAGCGTTGACCGGCCAGGTGCCCAGCGCCGGGGTCGGCACCTGCTTCAGCCGCAAGGCGATCAGCGCCCTGCTCGAAGACGGCGACGGCATTGCCTTCGACGTGCAGAGCCTGACCGAAGACTACGACATCGGTTTTCGCCTCAAGCAAAAGGGCATGAAGTGTATCTTCGCCCGCTACTCGATGAGAGATCCGCAACTGGCCCTCAAGCGCGACTGGCGCTGGGGCATGAGCCGAGAGTTCGCCCAGGTCATCTGCGTGCGCGAGCACTTCCCGCGCGACTGGCAGCATGCGATCCGGCAAAAGTCGCGGTGGATTGTCGGCATTGTCTTCCAGGGCACCAGCAACCTGGGCTGGAGCCGCACCGGCGCGCTCAACTATTTTCTCTGGCGCGACCGCCGCGGCTTGTTCGCCTACCTGCTGAGCTTTCTGGTCAACCTGCTGTTCCTGGTGCTGATCGCCATGTGGCTGGTGACGATGCTGGCGCCCAACGCCTGGCGCTTCCAGTCAATTCTCAGCGACAGCCCGCTGCTGATGACCCTGCTCTGGCTCAACGGCCTGTTGTTGATCAACCGCCTGTTCCAGCGTGGCTTTTTCGTCACCCGTTACTACGGCATCTTCGAGGGGCTGCTGTCGGCGCCGCGGATGATGTGGAGCAACTTCGTCAACTTCTTCGCCAACCTGCGGGCGCTGCGCCAGGTCATGGAAATGGGCGACTCGCGCCGTGTGGCCTGGGACAAGACCACCCACGAGTTCCCGGCCCTCGGCGCGCCGGCACGCACGCCTCTGGGTCAGCGCCTGGTGGCCAAGGGGCTGATCAGCGAGGCGCAATTGCAAGTGCTGATCACCAGTCCCGTGCGCCGGCGCCTGGGCCGCGAACTGCTGCTGCGCGGGCTGTTGACCAGCGAGCAACTGGTGCAAACCCTGGCCGAACAACTGGATTTACCCTGGGCGCCATTAAATCCATTCAAACTTGAGCGCAAATTGATTACCCTGCTGCCCCGCCGCCTGGCAGTGCACTACGGGGTGCTGCCGGTAGCGCAAGACGGCGATACATTGATCCTGGCCAGCGAAGGCCCGGTCAGCCAGGTGTCCCTCGGGGTCATCAGCCGTCAACTCAAGCGCCCGGTGCAATATCGCCTGGCGCCCCAGGGCCGGGTCACCCTCGGCCTGCGTTACCACTACCCCAGCCCCTGGCAGAAGGAGGAGACCCGGCACATGCTCGCGGTTCTCGAAAAGCATCAGGACGATGCCGCGTTGCTTGAGCGGGTCAGTCACCACCAAATCATGCTCGGCACCCTGTTGCAGGTGCGCGGCATGGTCCCCCCCACGTTGTTCAACCAGGCCTTGATCGATTTCAACCCGGAGCACATGTCCCTGGGCGAGCACCTGATTGCCCGCGGCATCATCAGCGAAGCGGTACTGCAAGACGCCCTCGCCGAGCAGCTCGAAGAACAGCAAGCCGCTTATGACCTGACCCGGGAGGTGGCATGAGTGTGCGCCCGCCGCTGACGCTGGCCAGTTTGTTGTTGTCGTTCTACACCGTGCACGGCCTGGCCGCGCCGCTTAGCGACTTCGAACGCTTTCGCAGCTACCCCTTCCTTGAACGCAGCTACCGCGAGGCCAAGGCCGACAACTGGAAAGAAGTCGAACGCCTGACCCGCCACCTGCTCGAGCGGGTACCCAACAACAGCGAAGCCCGCGCCTTGCTGATCCAGGCCCTGGCCCATCAGCGCCGCTACCGCGAAGCCGAGCAACTGGCCGAAGCCGCCAGCAGCAGCGACGCCCTGCTGGAGCTGCGCCTGACCTGGATCGAGCAGGACCCACCCGCCGCAAGCCGGGTCGAGGGCTGGATCGCCACCAGCAGCCTCAACCAGCGTATCCGCCTGTGGCAGGCCTACAGCCTGAGCCTGGCCAAGTTCGGTGGCGCGGCCAAGGCCCTGGAGTGGCTCAACCACCTGCCGGCCCATGGCGACGACAACATCCTGCGCCTGGCCCGGGCCAACTGGGCCGAGCAACTGCGCAACTGGAGCCAGACCATCGCCGCCCTGGCGCCGCTGGCCGAGCGCGGCGAGCTGCCGGCGCAAGACTGGCAGCGCCTGGCCAACGCCTACGTGCAGCGCCTGGACGAGGCGCCACTGCAACAACTGCTCAAGCAGGCGCCCACCCCCGAGATCGCCCGCCAGACCCGCCTGGCCATGGCCAACCGGGCAATTGCCATGGGCCACACCGAGCTGGCCCAGCGCTGGCTGCAGTCGCTGCCCGAGCAAGACCTGCACGACCCGGCCAATCGCCGGCAGCTGTGGGAACTGGCGCGCCAGGGCGATGATGCCGCGCTGGTACGGCGGCTCAGCAACGAGCTGAACCGGCCATGCCTGGAAACCACCGAATGGCTGTCGCGCCACGATCCGCAGGCCGCCCGCGAGCAGCTCAAAGGCTGCCGCGCCGATGACAACCCCAAAGCCTGGCTGGTACTCAACCAGCGCCTGCAGGGCCCGGGTGGCGAGGCGCGTTCCGCACAGATGTGGGAGCGCCTGTACCGCCAGAGCGGCGACCTGCAGGCCCTCGAACAAGCGAGCTTCCTGCAGCTCAAGGAGGGCCGCAAGGAGCATGTGCGCCAACTGCTCGAACAGGCCTACGACCGCCGCCAGGGCCGCTTGCCACAACCCTTGCTGCAGCGCCTGGCCGGGCTTTACAGTGCCGACGATGCGCCGCTCGACAGCCGGCGAATGGCCGGCTTGATCCCGCGGGTCGATGCCGCCAACCGCGCCCTGCTGCTCGCCCGCCTGGCCGAGCGCGGGCAGTGCGACACGGTCCGCCAGGCGATCCCCGCCACACCCAGCGAAGTCGGCCAGTTGCGTGCCCTGGGCCGCTGCGCCATGCCCGAGCGCCCTGGCGAAGCGGTGGTCTATTACCAGGCCGCCGCAGACCTGGGCGATACCGGCAGCCGCCTGCCGCTGGCCTACGCCCTGGAAGCCGCCGGCGATTCCTACGCCGCGCAACCGCTGTGGAAAGCCCTGGCCGACAGCGAGTGGACCGCCAACGCCCGGCTTACCGCCGCGCGCAGTGCGCTGAACGCCGACAATCCTCACCTGGCATACACCTATTGGAAACAGGCAACGCCGGTAACGGCCGATGACTGGGCGCTGGGCGCGGCCATCGCCCAGCGCGACTACCAGGTCCACGACGCCATGGACTACCAGCGCCAGGCCCTCGCGCAGCAACCGCGCCCCGACCATTACTATGGCGCTGCGGTGACCGCCGCGCAGAATGGCGACCTGGCGCAGAGCACCGCCTGGCTTGCCGAGGCCGTGCGCCTGGCGCCAGAGCAGCCGCGCTACAGCGCCGACTACGGCATGCGCCTGGCGGGCTCGGAACAACAAGTAACCCGCGCCCGCTCGACCCCCTACCTTGAGCGCGCCGCTCAGGCCTTCCCCGAGGATTACCGGATCGGCGAAACCCTGGCCTGGCGCTACGACGAAGTCGAGAACAGCGCGGCGGCCCGTAAAGAGCTGCGCCGGGTGCTGGACGTCGAACACGACCTGGTCGATGGCGACGACCAGTTCGGCAGCCTGGACGCCCGCAAGTACCGTCAGCGCCGCGCCCACGAGGCGCTGTCGCGGCGCGACAGCTTCACCCTGGCCAGCACCTGGTCGCCGGCCGGCGTCTCGACCAACGACAACTTTCGCGATGACCGCCAGGACCGCCGCGCCACTTCGCAAAACGTGCAACTGGCGATGTGGGACCACGCCCTCGGTGAAGAGCCGAGCCGCAACGGCAGCACCTTCTCGGTCTACGGCCGGGTGCTGTTCGGCGGCAGCGGGCGCAACGACTATGCGCAGAGCATGGGCACCGGCGTCGGCCTGCGCTACAAGCCGTTGGGCACCAGCAACCTGAACCTGTACACCGAGCTGTACCACCAGCGCCAGATCGACGATGCCCGTTACGGCGGCCTGAGCCTTGGCCAGTTGCTCAGCCCGAGCAAGGTCGGCGACAACTATGGCGACCTGCGCGGCCATGCCGAGTCGAGCAACGACCTGCTGCTGCGCGCCACCGCCTCGTACCTCGACCAGGGCAAATGGCGCAACGACTGGCGGGTCGACGAGGACGAGTGGGACGAGCGCTTCCTCTACCTCGATGCCGCCTGGTGGACCCGCGCCGGCGACCATCAATGGCTGTCGCGCTACCAGCGCGGGCACACCTGGAAGCTGCCCAGTGCCTCGCCACAAACCCTGATGCCGTATGGTTTTCTCGAGTTCTCAAGCCAGGACCCGAGCAACGACTGGCGCCAGGACCTGCGCACCGGCCTGGGCCTGCGCTGGCAATGGTGGTTCGACGACGACCGCTACAACGCCTATCGCGGTTCGCTGAAAGTACGCGCCGAATACCAGCAGTCGCTGGGCGGCAATCTTTATGAACACGCCAACGGCGTGTTGCTGGGTGCGGAGTTGACCTTTTGATGCGCCGCTTGATCGCTGTGATGCTGTTCGTCCTGAGCCTGCAGGCAACTGCCGACGAGCGCCTGTTCTACCAACCGCTGAACCGCGACGCGCAGTTGAGCGAGGCGCAGTGGCGCGCGCTGTGGCAAGCCACTGCGGCCCAGGGCGGCAAAACCCTGATCGTGCAGTGGAGCGCCTATGGCGACAGCGACTTCGGCGGTGCCCGGGGCTGGCTGGCCAACAGCCTGCGCCTGGCCCACGAACAAGGTCTGCAGCTGGTGCTGGGGCTGTACATGGACGCCGCCTATTACCAGCGCATCGACGAACTCGATGGCGCCGGCCTGGCCGCCTATTGGCGCGCGCAACTGGGCAATTCCCTGGCCCAGCAGCGCAAGATCCGCCAGGACTGGCAGTTGCCGGTGGCCGGCTGGTACCTGCCGATGGAGCTGGACGACCTGCACTTTCACAGTGCCGACCGCCGCCAGGCGCTGTACACCCAGCTACAGGCCTTCAATCGCCGCCTGGATGCGCCGCTGCACATCAGCGCTTTCAGCGCCGCGCGCCTGAGCCCGCAAGTCAATGCTCGCTGGCTCGAGCAGCTGGCCAGCCTCAAGCTGCAGGTCTGGTGGCAGGACGGCGCCGGCACCGGGCGCCTGGCGCCGCTGGTGCGCCACAACTACGAGGATGCCCTGCCCTGCAGCATCGGCATCGTCAACGAAGCCTTTCGCCAGACCAGCGCCGCCGGCCAGCCCTTCACTGCCGTGGCAGCGCCACCGCAGCTGCGCAGCGACTGTCATCCGCGGGCAGTGTTCTCGTTGCGCTACCGGCCCTGGACCCAGGGGGTACTGCCCTTGGCCGGGCACTGAAACCGTCTTCTTCGAGCATTCAGGGCTGCCATGTACAAGACCATCGAACAGCAAGTGCGCAGGAACGTCGCACCGCCGCAACTGCGCGAAGAATTCCGCCAGCACGACTTCGAAAGCCTGAAGTCGTTCAGCTTGCTGGTGTTCGTGCTGAGCCTGGGGATCTGGATTCTGTTCGACCTGATCGTCAGCTACCAGGGCAATCAGGGCCTGACCTGGCTGTCGGCGCTGTTCATTGCGGTGATGGGCATGCTCACCATCATCCTCGGCTTCGTCCGCAAGGCGGCGCATTTCGATGTGCTCAACCTGGTGTTCATCGCCGTGATCACCCTGGCGGTGCGCCTGGTGATCGACGGCCTGCCGCAAGCGCTGCGCCCGGCCTGGATGGTCCTCGGCGCCTCGAGTGTGCTGTACAGCGTGTCGGTGCTGCCGGTGCGGCGCTGGTCGTTCCTGGCGACAATGCTGGTGACCTGGATCAACCTCAACCCGTTCCAGGTCCCGGACATGCACCTGTTAGAGCTACGCGGCAGCATGTTCGTCTGCTATGCGGTGTTTCTCAACGGCCTGACCCTGTACAGCTACCTGAAGATGCGCCGGGCCAAGCTGTACAACTTCTACATGGCCAAGCTGCTGCTCGAGCAAGCCTACGTCGATGCCCTGACCGAGATCCCCAACCGCCGTTCGTTCATGGCCAAAGCCGAAAAACACCTGCAGCAGGACGCGGCCGCCACGCGCTACCTGGCGATGATCGACATCGACAACTTCAAGAAGGTCAACGACCAGTTCGGCCACGACATCGGCGACGTGGTGCTCAAGCGCATCGCCGCCAGCATCAAGGCCTCGATGAGCGAATTCGAGTACGCACGGCTGGGCGGTGAAGAGTTCGTGATCTACGTCTGGGGGCTCAACCAGGCCGACGCCGAACGGCGCATCGACGCCCTGTGTCGGCGGGTCCGTGACGAAGTCGCCGAGCATCCGGTGACCATCAGTATCGGCCTGGCGCAAATCCTCGCCGAAGACACCCTGAGCAACGCCCTGGTCAAGGCCGACCAGGCGTTGTACGAGGCCAAGCGCAGTGGCAAGGACCGCTACGTGCTGTGGCGCGAGCCTCTCGGGTTGTAAGCCTTCAGCCCTTCGCGGCGGCCGCCAATGGCGCCGCGCCTTCGCCGAGATGCTCCCGCCACCCCTGCCGAGCCGCCTGGCAGCGAGTGCAAGCCTGCGGCCAACCGCGACCATCCTGCCGGTAAAGGCCGCAATCGTGCCGTCACAGCGGCTGTAGTAGTGCTCTGCCGGTCATCGCCAAGCCCCCTTGCGCTGCCTCTCAAAGCCCCCGTCCGCGTGCACTTGCAGATCATTTGCGCCGCTCTACGCTGCAATTTCGCGCAAACCCGGACAGAGGAACACTCGAATGGATTCGAACATCACCAGCGAAACCGGCCACCCCTTGACCGCAGGCCAACTGTGCATGTGGTTCAACGCCCAGCTTGCCCCACCCCAGACCAACATGAACCTGGCGGAGTCCGTCGACATATTTGGCGCGGTGGACGTCGAGCGCTTCATGACCGCCCTGCGCCGAGTGGCTGATGAGGCCGAAGCGGTGCGGCTGAACTTCGTTGACAGCGCCGAAGGCCCGCGGCAACTGCTGGCCCCGCGATTCAGGGGGGAACTGCCGTTTCTCGACTTCAGCACGGCGGATGATCCACGGGCCAGTGCCGATGCCTGGATGCATGACGACATCCAGCGCCGCGTCGACCTGGGCTGCGACCCGCTGTGGATGTCGGCGCTGCTCAAGCTGGGCCCGGCGCATTTTGTCTGGTACCAGCGCCCGCACCACATCATCCTCGACGGCTTTGGCGCCGGGTTGCTGGTGCGGCGCCTGGCCGACACCTACCAGGCCCTCGGCGAAGGCCAGCCGGTGTCCGCCGCCAGCGCCTTGCTGCCGATCAGCGAACTGGCCGAACAAGACAGCGAGTATCGCCAGTCGGAGCGCTTTCAGCGTGACCGCGAGTACTGGATGCAGCGCTTCGCCGACCTGCCGGCGCCGATGAGCCTGGCGCGCCAGCGCACCCTCAACCACGACGGCCTGCTGCGCCGCACCGCCCACCTGCCCGCGGCCAGGGTCGACGCCCTGCGCCAGCGCGCCAGCGAACTGGGCAGCACCTTGCCGCAGATCCTCACCGCCGCCACCGCCGCCTACCTCTATCGGGCCACCGGCAACCAGGACATGGTCATCGGTGTGCCGCTCAGCGCCCGGCGCAACGCACGCATGCGCCAGGTGCCGGGCATGGTCGCCAACGCCATGCCGATGCGCCTGAGCATGCGCCCGGACATGAGCCTGGCCGAGCTGGTCCAGGAGGTATCGCGGCAAATGCGCCAGTTGCTGCGCCACCAGTCATACCGCTACGAGCACCTGCGCAACGACCTGGGCCTGCACGGGGCTCATCAGCAGCTGTTCACCACCCTGGTCAATATCGAGCCCTTCGACTACGCCATTGCCTTCGACGGCCACCCTACCCGCGCACGCAACCTGTCCAACGGCACCACCGACGATTTGGGCATCTTCTTCTATGAGCGCGGCCTGGGCCAGGACCTGCAGTTCGATTTCGACGCCAACCCCGGGCTTTACAGCGCCCAGGCACTGGCCGAACACCAGCAGCGCCTGCTCAAGGTGTTCGACGCGCTGATCGAACAGCCCCAACAGATGGTTGCCCGCATCGAACTGCTGAGCGACGAACAGCACCAGCAGTTGCACGCCTGGAACCGCACCGCGGTGGACTACTCGCCGTGGCAGCCGGTCAGCCAACTGATCGAGCAGCAGGCCCGGCGCACACCCGATGCCTGCGCGCTGCTGTTCGCCAACCAGCAGCTCAGCTACGGGCGCCTGAACCAGCAGGCCAATCGCCTGGCCAATCGTCTGCAACAGCACGCCATCGGCGCCGACAGCCTGGTCGCCATCGCCATGCCGCGCTCGCTGGAACTGGTGATCGGCCTGCTGGCCATCCTCAAGGCCGGCGCCGCTTATGTGCCGCTGGACCTGGAGCTGCCGCGCGAGCGACTGCGCTTCATGATCGAGGACAGCGCAGTCCAGTTGTTGCTGACAGCGCAGGCGTACAGCGGCCTTGGCGCCAATCTTGCCCCTGAACTGATGCTCGATGACCTGCTGGACGATGAGCACGGCAACGACGATACCCCCCTCAGCCACGTGCAAGGCAGCAACCTCGCCTACCTGATCTACACCTCCGGCTCCACCGGCCAGCCCAAGGGTGCCGGCAACAGCCATGAGGCCTTGTACAACCGGTTGATGTGGATGCAGGCGGCCTACCCGTTGACGAGCGCCGACACTGTGCTGCAGAAGACCCCTTGTGGCTTTGACGTGTCGGTCTGGGAGTTCTTCTGGCCGTTGATGAGCGGTGCCCGCCTGGCTATCGCCGAGCCCGGGGCCCACCGCGACCCGCAACAGTTGCTGGCGCTGATCCAGCGCTACCAGGTCACCACCCTGCACTTCGTGCCGTCGATGCTGCAGGTGTTTGTGCCCGAGCTCCAACCCGGCCAGGGCCAAAGCCTGCGGCACATCATCTGCAGCGGCGAAGCGCTGCCCGCCGAGCTGCAGCACCAGGTGCTGCAGGCGCTACCCAATACCGCCCTGCACAACCTCTATGGCCCCACCGAAGCGGCCATCGATGTCAGTCACTGGACTTGTCGCGACGATGGTAGCCACAGCGTGCCGATCGGCCAACCGATCGCCAACCTGCAGGCCTATGTACTCGACAGCAGCCTGCACCAGCAGGCAATCGGCAGCCCTGGTGAGCTGTACCTGGGCGGCATCGGCCTGGCCCGGGGTTATCACCGCCGCCCGGGGCTGACCGCCGAGCGCTTTGTCGCCAACCCGTTCGGGCCGCCCGGCAGCCGCCTGTACCGTACCGGCGACCTGGCACTGTGGCGCGCCGACGGCCAGCTTGAATACCTCGGGCGGGTTGATCAGCAGGTCAAGCTGCGCGGCCTGCGCATCGAGCTCGGCGAGATCGAGCACCTGCTGGCCAGCCATCCGCAGATTGCCCGCTGTACGGTGCAGGTGCGCGAAGACTGCCCCGGCCAGCAACAACTGGTGGCCTACCTGGTGCTGGCCGGTGAACAGGCGCTGGACCTGGGCCAGCTTGGCTATTACCTGGGCGAGCGCCTGCCCGAGTACATGGTGCCCAAGGTATTTGTGGTGCTGGCGCAACTGCCGTGCACCGCCAATGGCAAGCTCGACCGCCGGGCGCTGCCGGTGCCGGCGCAGCACCTGCAGGCACAACGCCCCGCCGAGCCTGCGCAAGGCCCGCTCGAACAGGCCTTGGTGCAGATCTGGAGTGAACTGCTGCAGCGCCAGGGTATCGACCGCAACAGCCACTTCTTCGAACTGGGCGGCCATTCGATCCTGGCAGTGCAAGTCGCCGCACGCTTGCGCCAGCAACTGGGCATAGAAGTGATGCCCACCGATCTGTTCACCCGCCCGGTGCTGCACCAGTTTGCCGAGCAGCTCCAGCGCAGCGCGGACCTGGTCCGTCCTGGCGACCCGTTCACGGTGCTGCTGGAACTGCGCAGCGAGGGCAGCCAGGCGCCGCTGTTCTGCCTGCCGCCGGGCGGCGGCCTGGGCTGGCCTTACGCGGCGCTCAGTGGTTACCTGCCCGACCGCCCGCTGTATGCCCTGCAGGCTCGCGGCCTGCGCAACCCGGGGCTACGCCCGCAGAGCGTCGAAGCCTGCGCCAGCGACTACCTGGCGCAGATCCGCAAGGTCCAGCCGGTTGGCCCGTACCATTTGCTCGGCTGGTCATTCGGCTGCCATGTCGCCCACGCCGTGGCGACCTTGCTGCAGCGCGAGGGCGAGTCAGTGGCACTGCTGGCGCTGCTCGACGGCTACCCGCTGCAACCTCACAGCCAGGTCCCGCAACTGAGCGACCAACAACTGCTGGCCCTGCTGATCGGCACCCTGACCAACAGCCCGGCAGACTTCAGCCAGCCCTTGCAACCGATCGCCGAGCAGCGCCGTTACCTGGCCGAAGTGCTCAACCTGGAAGGCGCGATCGTCCAGGCCTTCTGCGATGAAGTGCGCCAGACCGTGCCGTTGATGGAGCGTTTCAAACCGCAGGTGTTTGCCGGCGAGGTGTTGTTCCTGCGCGCTACCGAAGGGCTGCGTGACGCCCTGTGGCAAGACCCCGAGCACTGGCGCACCCACGTCGATGGCCGGTTGCAGGTCCACGATATTGCCTGCATGCACGAAAACATGCTGCGTGCCGACGCCGTGGCGCAGATCGCACCGCTGCTGGCCAGGGCCCTGCAGGCCAGCGAAAGCGCCCGCCGTGCCCAGGAGGTGAACCCATGAGCAGCCCATTCGACAACCCGCAAGGGCAATTCCAGGTGCTGCGCAATCACTTGCACCAGCACAGCCTGTGGCCGGCCTACCTGGCCTGCCCGCCCGGCTGGCAGGCGGTGTTCGGCCCGCAGCGCAAAGCGCTGTGCCTGGACTACGTCGAGCAGCACTGGCGCGACTTGCGCCCGCGCCGCTAGCCGCGCGGCAGCCTGATCTTGAACTGCGCACCGCCCAGCGCCGACTGCCCGACCGTCAGGGTGCCGCCCTGGCCTTCGATGGCCCGGCGGCTGATCGCCAGGCCCAGGCCGAAGCCGCCGGTGGTACGGTCGCGGCTGCGGTCCAGGCGGTAGAACGGCTGGAAGATCAGCTCGCGCTGGTCGTGGGGGATGCCGATGCCGTTGTCCTCCACGGTCAGCAGGCAATGGCCCTGGGGGTCGAGGCTCAGGCGCAGGAGGATCTGCCCGTCGCAGTAGCGCATGGCGTTGCGTACCAGGTTCTGCAAGGCACGGGCGGTCAGCCGTGGGTCGAGGATGAAGCGCGGCAGGTTGTCGTCGGCGCGCACCTGCCATTCGATGCCACGGCCATCGAGCTCTTCGGCAAAGCTGCCGAGGATGCTGTCGACCAGCTCCAGCAGCGACACCTCGACCCGCTCGCGGGCCTGGTCGGCGTTCTGCAGACGGCTGTAGGACAACAGCTCGAGCACCAGTTCATCCAGCTCGCGCACATGCCCGACCAGTTCCAGCAGGCGCTTGCGGCAGTTGGGCGGGACTTCGTCAAACAGCAGCACCAGGCCAAAATCCAGGCGTGTCAGCGGCGTGCGCAGCTCATGGGACACGGCATTGAGCAGTTCGCGCTGCTGGGTCAGCAGGCGTTCGACGTCCTGGGCCATGGTGTCGAACACCTGGGCCAGTTCGCCGATGTTCGAGCGCGGCGGAATATGCGTGCGCTGCGACAGCTCGCCCTGGCCCAGGCGCCGGGCGGTTTCCTTGAGCCGTTCAAGGTCGCGCCAGTGCGGCCAGACCCAGAACAGCAGGCAGCCGAGCAGCGCGGCGCCGATCAGCACGGTCACCACCCAGGACAGCAGGCTGATGTCCAGGGGGTCGGGCGGATTGCTCAGTTCCACCAGCCAGGTGTCGTCCAGTGGTGCCAGGGCGGTCTCGTAGTAGCCCCAGTCGCCCAGGCGCACCACGTTCAGGCCGGCCTTGAGGCGGTCGCGCTCCGCATAGCTGAGGCCAATCTGGTCCTGGCGGCGCAGTTGGATTTCCAGCGGGGCGAAATCCGCCGCCAGTTCCTTGGCCTTGGCCGGCCATTCAGTGCTCGGCACCTGCTCGAACTGCTTGACGATCAAGCGTTGCACGCCACGGGCCTGGTCAAGGTTGTAGGCAATGAAACGCTGGTGAAAGGCGCCGACGATGGCATCGGGAATCAAAAAGATCGCCCCGGCATAGGCGACGATGGTGATCAGGTACAGGCGGATGAGGATTTTCAGCATGAGCCGCTAGAACTCCCACTCGACCCGGCTGAACAGATACCCCTTGCCCCACACGGTCTTGATCTTGCGCGCCTCGCCTGCGCTGTCGTCGAACTTGCGCCGCAGCTTGGAAATCGCCACGTCCACCGAGCGGTCGGTGCCGTTGAACTCGATGCCGCGCAGTTGCTGGAGGATGCGGTCGCGGCTGAGCACCACGCCGGCATTGCGCGCCAGCACCACCAGCAGATTGAATTCGCCGCTGGACAGCTCCACCGGCTGCTCGCGCCAGAACACATTGCGCTCGGCCAGATCGATGCGCAGGCCGCCGACCACGATCAGGTCGCTCTCAAGGCGTGGCTCGTTGATGCTGCTGCGGCGCAGCAAGGTGCGTATCCGCGCCAGCAGCACCCGTGGTTCGCACGGTTTGGTCACGTAGTCGTCGGCGCCCATTTCCAGGCCCAGCACCTGGTCGTGGCTATCGTCGCGGGCGGTCAGCATGAGGATCGGCAGGGCCTGGGACTCGGCGCGCAACAGCCGGCACACCTGCAGGCCGTCGAGGCCCGGCAGCATCAGGTCGAGGATCACCAGGTCCGGTTTGTTGCGCCGCGCCTCGGCCAGCACGTGATCGCCACGAGCAATCACGCTGACGCTGAAGTCGTTGCGCTGCAGGTAGCTGGCGATCAGTTCGGACAGGGCGCAGTCGTCTTCGACCAGGAGAATATTGGGCATGGGCAGTTTGACAGGCTGGGAAAGTCAGGCAGGATATAAGAGCTCACGCGCTCGCAGGATAAAGCTTCACACTTTTTTACACATGGCCTACACAGCTTAACTGTTGCCCGTCGGTCGCCTGCCTTAGCATTGCCGGGTCATTTTCGGAAGATCCGCATGTCCAGTTCAAGTCCCGCCCGTCTGCGCGCCCTGGCGCCGCTGTTGTTGATCACTTTCGCCCTGAGCGCCTGCGACGACAAATCGCCTGCCGAAGAAAAGGCCCCGCCCAGCGCAGTGCGGGTCGAGACCGTGCAGGTGCAGCCGCTGGCGATCACCACCGAGCTCAATGGCCGCATCCTCGCCCCGCGCACTGCCGAAGTGCGCGCGCGGGTGGCCGGCGTGGTGCTCAAGCGCGTGTACCGCGAAGGCAGCGACGTCAAACAGGGCGATGTGCTGTTTCGCATCGACCCGGCGCCGTTCCAGGCCGACTTCGACAGTGCCCGCGCCGCCCTGGCCCGCGCCGAGGCCACGCGCTACCAGGCGCGCCTGCAGGATCAGCGTTACCGCGAACTGATCGCCATCAATGCCATCAGCCGCCAGCAGCACGACGATGCCCGCGCCGCCTTCCTGCAGGCCGATGCCGACGTCGCCGCGGCCAAGGCGGCGCTTGAGCGAGCCAGGCTCAACCTCGGTTACGCCACCGTCACCGCGCCGATTTCCGGACGCATCGGCCGCGCCCTGGTGACCGAAGGGGCATTGGTCGGGCAGAACGAAACCACACCGCTGGCGACCATCCAGCAGCTCGACCCGATCCATGCCGACGTCACCCAGTCGACCCGCGAACTCAATGCCCTGCGCCGCGCCCTGCGTGCCGGCGAACTGCAGCAGGTGGGCCAGGACCAGGCCAGCGCGACGCTGATCCAGGACGACGGCACGCCCTACCCGCTGCCGGGCAAACTGCTGTTCTCGGACATCAGCGTCGACCCGAGCACCGGCCAGATCACCCTGCGCAGCGAGTTCCCCAACCCCGACCTCGACCTGCTGCCGGGCAGCTTCATCCGCGTGCGCCTGGAGCAGGCGGTCAAGCAGCAAGGCATCAGCGTGCCGCAGCGGGCCATCCTGCGCGACAGCGCCGGCAAGCCGAAGGTCATGCTGGTCGATGGCGAACAGCGCGTCAGCGAACGCCCGGTGGTGCTGGGCAGTGTGCAGAACGACCGCTGGATTGTCAGCGAAGGCCTGGCCCCCGGTGACCGGGTGGTGGTCGAAGGCCTGCAGCACATCAGCCCCGGCGACCAGGTAGAGGTCGACAACGCGGGCAAGGACGCCCTCCCCATCGTTCAGTCCAACGGCCAGTGAGGGCCTGATTCATGCCGCAGTTTTTCATTGACCGCCCGGTGTTCGCCTGGGTGGTCGCCTTGTTCATCCTGCTTGCCGGCGCCCTGGCCATCCCGCAATTGCCGGTGGCCCAGTACCCCGACGTGGCGCCGCCGCAGGTGGAAATCTACGCCGTGTACCCGGGTGCCTCGGCGCAGACCATCGACGACAGCGTGGTCAGCCTGATCGAGGAAGAGCTCAACGGTGCCGACAACCTGCTCTATTTCAGCTCGCAAAGCAGCCTGGGCAGCGCCACCATCACCGCCACCTTCGAACCGGGCACCAACCCGGACCTGGCCCAGGTCGATGTGCAGAACCGCCTGAAAGTGGTCGAGTCGCGCCTGCCGCGCCCGGTCACCCAGCAAGGCCTGCAAGTCGAGAAAGTCTCCACCGGCTTCCTGCTGATGGTGACCCTCACGGCCATGGACGGCAGCCTTGACGAAGTCACCCTGAGCGATTTTCTCGCCCGCAACGTGATGAACGAGATCCGCCGCCTCAAGGGTGTCGGCAAGGCCCAGCTGTATGGTTCGGAGCGGGCCATGCGCATCTGGATCGACCCGGCCAGGCTGATCGGCTTCAACCTCACCCCCGATGACGTCAACGAGGCCATTGCCGCGCAAAACGCCCAGGTGGCGCCGGGCAGCATCGGCGACCTGCCGGGCACCGGCACCCAGGAAATCACCGCCAACGTGGTGATCAAGGGCCAGCTCAGCACGGTCCAGGAGTTCCAGGACATCGTCCTGCGCGCCAACCCCGATGGCTCGACCGTGACCATTGGCGATGTCGCCCGGGTCGAGATCGGCAGCCAGGAGTACCAGTACGGCACCCGCCTCAACGGCAAGCCGACCAGTGCCTTCAGCGTGCAGCTGTCGCCCGGCGCCAACGCCATGGAAACCGCGACCCTGGTGCAAGCCAAGCTCAGCGAGCTATCGCGCTACCTGCCGCCGGGGGCCAAGTTCGACATCCCCTACGACACCTCGCCGTTCGTCAAGGTCTCGATCCAGCAGGTGATCACCACCCTGCTCGAAGCCATGGCCCTGGTGTTCGCGGTGATGTTCCTGTTCCTGCAGAACATCCGCTACACGCTGATCCCGACCCTGGTGGTGCCGGTGGCGTTGATGGGCACCTTTGCGGTGATGCTGTCGCTGGGCTTCTCGGTCAACGTCCTGACCCTGTTCGGCATGGTTTTGGCCATCGGTATCCTGGTGGACGACGCCATCGTCGTGGTCGAGAACGTCGAGCGGATCATGAGCGAGGAAGGCCTGGCGCCGCGCGAGGCGACCAAAAAGGCCATGAGCCAGATCAGCGGCGCCATCGTCGGCATCACCCTGGTACTGGTGGCGGTATTCCTGCCGATGGCCTTCATGAAAGGCAGGCTCAGTGGGGGTCATCTATCAGCAGTTCTCGGTGTCGATGGCAGTGTCGATCCTGTTCTCGGCGTTCCTCGCCCTGAGCCTGACCCCGGCCCTGTGCGCGACCTTGCTCAAGCCGATTGCCAAGGGTTCGCACCACGAAAAAACCGGCTTCTTCGGCTGGTTCAACCGCCGCTTCGAGAGCATGACCAACGGCTACCAGCGCTGGGTGATCCAGGCCCTCAAGCGCAGCGGTCGCTACCTGCTATTCTACGCGGTGCTGGTGGCCGGGCTGGTGTACGGCTTCAGCCAGTTGCCCTCCTCGTTCCTGCCCACCGAAGACCAGGGCTACACCATCACCGACATCCAGCTGCCGCCGGGGGCCAGCCGCGCCCGCACCGAACAGGTGGCGGCGCAAATCGAGGCGCACAACGCCACCGAACCTGGCGTGGGCAACAGCACGCTGATTCTCGGTTTCAGCTTCTCTGGCAACGGCCAGAACGCGGCGCTGGCATTCACCACCCTCAAGGACTGGTCCGAACGCGGCAGCGACGACAGCGCGCAATCGATCGCCGACCGCGCCAACGCCGCCTTCAGCCAGCTCAAGGACGCCATCGCCTATTCGGTGCTGCCACCGCCGGTGGACGGCCTGGGCACTTCCAGCGGTTTCGAGTTCCGCCTGCAGGACCGCGGTGGCCTCGGCCATGCCGGGCTGATGGCGGCGCGTGACCAGTTGCTCGCCGCCGCCGAGAAGAGCCCGGTGCTGGTCAACGTGCGCGAAAGCGCCCTGGCCGAAAGCCCGCAGGTGCAGCTGGAAGTCGACCGCAAGCAGGCCAACGCCCTGGGCGTATCGTTTGCCGATATCGGCAACGTGCTCAACACTGCGGTGGGTTCCAACTACGTCAACGACTTCCCCAACCAGGGGCGCATGCAGCGCGTGGTGGTGCAGGCCGAAGGCGACCAGCGCAGCCAGGTCGATGACCTGCTGAAAATTCACGTGCGCAACAGCAGCGGCAAGATGGTGCCCCTGTCGGCGTTCGTCCAGGCCAAGTGGATCACCGGCCCCGTGCAGCTGACCCGCTACAACGGCTACCCGGCGATTGCCGTGTCGGGCGAGCCGGCACCGGGCTATAGCTCCGGCGAGGCGATGAACGAGATCCAGCGCCTGGTCGACCAACTGCCCTTGGGCATGGGCCTGGAATGGACCGGGCTGTCGCTGCAGGAGCGCTTGTCCGGCTCCCAGGCGCCGATCCTCATGGCCTTGTCGCTGCTGGTGGTGTTCCTGTGCCTGGCGGCCTTGTACGAGAGCTGGTCGATCCCGACCTCGGTGCTGCTGGTGGTACCGCTGGGGGTGCTCGGCGCGGTGATTGCGGTGAGCCTGCGCGGCATGCCCAACGATGTGTTCTTCAAGGTCGGCCTAATCACCCTGATCGGCCTGTCGGCGAAGAACGCCATCCTCATCATCGAGTTCGCCAAGAGCCTGGTCGATGAAGGCCACGACCTGGTCGATGCCACCGTGCAGGCGGCGCGCCTGCGCCTGCGGCCGATCGTCATGACCTCGCTGGCATTCATCCTCGGCGTGGTGCCCCTGGCAATTGCCAGCGGCGCAAGCTCCGCCAGCCAGCAGGCGATCGGTACCGGGGTGATCGGCGGCATGCTCAGCGCCACCCTGGCGGTGGTGTTCGTGCCGGTGTTCTTTGTTGTTGTGATGCGCCTGACCGGCAAACGCCGGGCCAAGGCTCAAGCCCCTGCGCCAGAAGCCAGCGACAGCTGATCTGGACAGACCGCGGCGTGCATGGGAAGGTGAGCGGCTGATACTGCCAGGAACCCTGACCATGCCCGCCGCCCCGCCTCCCTGCTCCATCCTCATTCTTGCCGGTGGCCGTGGCCAGCGCATGGGCGGCCAGGACAAAGGCCTGCTCGACTGGCAGGGCCAGCCGCTGATCGCCCACATCCACGCCGTGGTGCGGCCGCTGACCGACGACCTGATCATCTCCTGCAACCGCAACCAGGACCGCTACCGGGCCTATGCCGATCAACTGGTCGGCGACGCCGAGGCGGACTTCCCCGGGCCGCTGGCCGGAGTACTGGCCGGGCTTGCAGTGGCGCGCCACGACTGGATACTGGTGCTGGCCTGCGATGCGCCACTGATTGACCAGGCACTGATCCTTGAGCTGATGAACCTGGCCAATGACCAGCAGCAACCGGCGATGATTCGCCAGGGTGGTTACTGGCAGCCGATGTTCAGCCTGATCCCCTGCGCCTTGCGCAGCGACTTGCAGCACGCCTGGGACGCCGGCGACCGGGGGGTGCAGCGAACCTTGCGCCAGCATCCGCTGCGGGCGCTGGAGTGCGCCGAGGGAGACCCGCGCCTGAGCAATTTCAATACCCCGGATTTTTTGCGCGGCTGATCGCGAGGTAAACTCAGTAGTCCTGCCCCGCCACCACCGTCGCCTGTTTACCCGGCTGTACGACGCGCTGGAATGCCGCTTTTACGTGCGCAGGCGTCACCGCCTCAAGCTGCTCGCGCCAGGTCACCAGGGTGTCGTCCGGCAGCTGGTTCAAGGCGACCTGCGCCACGTGCTCAAGCAGGCGCTGGCGGCTGGTACCGTCAAAATGGGCAAGCAAACGCGCCTTGGCCTCGTCCAGCTCCTCCGGTCTCGGGCCTTCGCTGACAAAGCGTGCCAACGCTTGATGAACCGCTTGCTCGGCCTGCTGCTGGTACCCGGCGCTCACTTCCACAGAGATCACAAACGCCCCGGCTTGCTGGCCTATGGCGAAATAGCTGGCCGACTGCCAACTGACATCACCGCCAAGCGCCTGGCCGATGGCCCGATTGAGCCGCGTCGGCCAGTGCTCGCCACCGAGAATGTCGCTGCCCAGCAGCAACGGGAAAAAGTCCGGGTCGCTACGCGGCACCGCCGGCTGGCCGATCTGTATCCAGATCGTGCCTTGCTGTGGCTCGATCTGCTGGTGGCTGGCCCGGCTCAGGGCCTGCACCTTGGGCAGCGCCGGCAATGCCGTGCACTGACCGCTCGGCAAGCGCCCCAGTACCGCGCTGGCCACGGCATCGGCCTGGGCCCGGTCAAGCTTGCCGACCAGGCTGACCGTGGCCCGGCACGGCAGCATCATTGCCGTGTAATGGCTGCGCAGATCTTCCATGCGGGTACGTTCGAGCATGGCCGGGGTCAGGGCATAGCCGAACGGCAGCGCGTATTCGTACAGGTCGATCTGCTTGTTGCGCTGCAGCCCCGGGCGGGTCAGCTCGCGGGCATAAGGGTGGTCGCCGTACAGCGCCTGGGCAAAGCGATGCCCTACCCCGGGAAAACGCTTGGTGGTTTCACCGTTGACCTGGCGAATGTAATAGGGCTTGGCGCGAAACCAGATACTGCCGGCAAAGGCCGGCTCGGCAATCTGCCGGCCGAGCAAGGCGCTGGCCTCGGCCTGGCGCTGGGGGTTGTTATCGGTAATGGTCAGGATGTAGCTGAAACGGTCGGCATCGACCTGGGTATTGAGTTGGCTGTCCAGGCGCATCCAGTCCATGCGCAGCGCGTTGCCGCTCAGTTCCGGGGCGTCGCCCTGGGCGTGCACACCTTCCACCGCGAGGACCGCGCCAAGCACCGCCAGGCCCGGTTGGTCCTGTGGGTCGCGGCGGCTGCCGGCATCGAAGTCGACCTGGATCTGCAGGTCGCTGGCCTGGCTTTGCGCCAACAGGTAGACCCGCGCGCCACTGGGCTGGGTCCAGTGTTCAATGGCCAGGCTGTCGGCGGCCACGGCCGGGGCGATTGCGCTCAATCCCAACGCGCAGGTGAAGAGTCGTTCCATCAGGGTCATAGCAATTTCTCAAAGGACCAGGGCGCGGACGCTACGCACTTGGCTCGCGCAGATCAAGCCCGGGCAACGGCTGACACTGGCGCCGGCAGGCTTTAAGCTCAGCCCCCCGCTTTTGAGAATGAAACAGATGCCAGCCCTGAGTGCCCGCGAAATTTGCCAGCAACTGCGTGACGCCGCCCTCGGCCTTCGCCCGTTGCGCCGTGTCGGGGTTGAGATCGACATCGATGGCTGGCGCCTGCACCTGGATTTCGACGGCAGCCACTTGCACCATTGCCTCGCCTGCCGCAGCAGCGATGGCCGTGTAGGCACGCTGGACAGCTGGCAATGGGGCACAGATCCGGTGAGCTTGCTCAGCACCTGGGAGCTGGCGCAGGTCGAGCGGTTGCTGCGACTACAAACAGCAAATTCAACACAGTGTTGATATTTAAAATTTACGTTGATAGCCTACCTTCACCGTCCAACGCCCACGAAGGCTGCGATGAAGGTTTGCCCAGCAAAGAACCACGAACAGCAACTTATCCTCGGCGTACTGCACAGCACCCTGAAAATGCTCAGCCAGGTCGTCGGTAACCATACCGAGGTTGTCCTGCACGACCTGCTTAACCCTGAGCGCTCGATCCTCGCCATCGCCAACGGCCATGTCACCGGGCGCCGGGTCGGTGATTCGCTGCTCGGCAGCCCGCGTCATGATCTGGGCTTTGCCGCGGTGCGCCGGGCCATGGACGATCGCAGCAGCTGCGAGCCGATCGTGGTCGACAACTACGCCACCCTCGCCCCCGACGGCCGCACCTTGCGCAGCGCTACCGTGGTCTATCGCGACAGCAGCGGGCAGCCGTTTGCCAGCCTGTGCGTGAATGCCGATCTGAGCGCCGTCGAAGCTGCGCACCAGTTGCTCGGCGGGCTGCTGGGCCTGGCCAGTGCGGCCGCGCCGGTGGCGGACGAGACCAGGGACCTGCAACAGCTGATGGCCGAGATCATTCACGACGCCTGCCCCGGCGGTGTGCTCGGCATGAAGACGGCGCAAAAGCGCGAAGCGGTGCGGCTGATGCAGGAACGCGGCCTGTTTCTGGTCAAGGGCGGCATCGAAAAGGCCGCGGCATCGCTCGGCGTGACCCGCTACACCATCTACAACTACCTGGAGCAGCTCCGGGCAACAGACAACGGACAGCAATGACCCATGCAAGTTGAAATATTCCAGGTAGACGCGTTCTCAGCCACGGCGTTTGGCGGCAATCCGGCAGCGGTGTGCCCGCTTGAAGCCTGGCTGGCAGACGCGACGCTGCAGCAGATTGCTGCCGAAAACAACCTCTCGGAAACCGCGTTCGTGGTCGCCAATGGCGAGCTGTTCGAGCTGCGCTGGTTTACCCCGACGGTAGAAGTCGACCTGTGCGGCCACGCCACCCTGGCGGCGGCCTGGGTGCTGTTCGAGCAATTGGGCGAACAACGCGACACCCTGCGCTTTGCCACCCGCAGCGGCGAGTTGCGCGTTCGGCGTGACGGCGCTCGCCTGGCCATGGACTTCCCGGCCCGCCAGCCACAGGCGCTGGCCGTGCCCGAGGGCTTGTTGCAGGCGTTGGGGCTTGAGCGGATCGAGGCGCTGTACCGCACCGATGACTACCTGGTGGTGGTCGACGACCCGGCGCTGGTCGCAGCGCTTGCCCCCGACTTCGCCGCCCTGGCCGCCTTTGACGTGCGCGGCATCGCCGTCACCGCCCCGGGCCGCGAGGTTGACTTCGTCTCGCGCTGGTTCGGCCCGCGGGTAGGCGTCAATGAAGACCCGGTCACCGGCTCTGCCCATACCTCGCTGGCGCCCTACTGGGCCGCGCGCCTGGGCAAGCACAGCCTCAGCGCCGAGCAAGGCGGCCTGCGCAAAGGCCAGTTGCATTGCCAAGTGCTCGACAACGGCCGGGTGATCATCAGCGGCCAGGCGGCGCTGTACCTGCGCGGCACGATTTTTATCTGAGCAGGCTCAAGCACTGCCCGCCCAGGCCACAGGCGATCACCACCAGCCAGGGCGGCAGCTTGAAGGCCATCAGTGCGACCAGCGCCAGCAACACCAGGACAACATCCAGCGGCTGGCCAATGGCGCTGGTCCACAGCGGCTGATACAACGCCGCCAGCAACAGCCCCACCACCGCCGCATTGACGCCCAGCATCGCCGCCTGCAGGCGCGGGTTGCGGCGCATGCGCTCCCAGAACGGCAACGCCGCGAACACCAGCAAGAACGCCGGGGCGAAGATCGCCAGCAGGCACAGCACCGCCCCCAGCCAGCCGGACTGCGGCCCGTGCATCGAGGCGCCAAGAAAGGCGGCAAAGGTGAACAAGGGGCCGGGCACAGCCTGGGCAGCGCCGTAACCTGCCACAAACGTCTCGTTGCCGACCCAGCCGGTGGGCACCACTTCAGCCTGCAGCAGTGGCAGCATCACGTGTCCGCCACCGAACACCAGCGCGCCGGTGCGGTAGAAGGCATCAATCATGCTCAAGGTCGGATCGGGCCAGAGCCCGGCCAGCAGCGGCAAACCGAGCAACAGGGCGAAGAACAGCAGCCACCACCAGCCGCCAGCGCGCTGGCTGACCCCGATCGGCAAAGGCTCGTGGACAACGCTGTCGCCCGGTTTCAGCAGCATCAACCCCGCGCCAGCCGCTGCAACCATCACCGCCACCTGCGCCCCGGCACCGGGCAGCAACAGCACCAGGCCGGCAGACGCCAGCATCAGCACAATCCGCGGCGCATCCGGGCACAACGTGCGGGCCATGCCCCACACCGCCTGGGCGACAACCGCAACCGCCACCACCTTAAGGCCATGGAGGGTGCCGGCCGGCACCGCCTCGGCATAACCGCCCAGCCCCAGGGCCAGCAGGGTCAGGGCCAGCGCCGAAGGCAGGGTGAATCCCAGCCAGGCCGCCAGCGCCCCGGCGTAACCTGCGCGCGACAGGCCCAGGGCGATGCCGACCTGGCTGCTGGCAGGGCCCGGCAGAAACTGGCAAAGCGTCACCAGGTCGGCATAGCTGCGCTCGCTCAGCCAGCGCCGGCGGCTGACGAACTCCTGGCGAAAAAAGCCAAGGTGGGCGACGGGGCCACCGAACGACGTCAGGCCCAGGCGCAGGAAGATCAGGAAAACCTGCCATGGCGTGTGATCGTTGGCGTGGGGCATACAACGCTCGTTCTACCGGACTGCGCCCATCTTGCCAGCGATGGGCTTTGTGCAGCCAGAAAATTACCAGCGCTGCGCACTCGATCGCGGGGCAAGCCCGCTCCCACAGGTTCGGCGCTGCCTTCAGCATTGGATTGATGCCGGCTCAGAACGCCTTGCTGGCACTTACCACCACAGTCGCCGAGCACAGGTCGTCATAGCCATACCAATTGCTGCACTCGCTTTTGGACAGGTCGGTGTCGATGTAACTCAAGCCCCAGGTCACGCCGACAAACTCGCGACTCAGCTTTGCCTCCCACTCATAGTACGCATTGCGGTCATCGCCACTGGCCGACCAGAACGCCGGGTCCTTGACATCGTTGCGCCCTGCCCGCAGTTCCAGGCCGACCTCGGCCGGCAAGGCGAAGCTGTAGGCAACATAGCTGTACAGGGTGTCCTGGTCCTTGCCAAAGGCGTTGGGCGCATCGCTTGAGTAATAGGCGCCCAGCTTGAGCCCATAGAGGTCAAGGATGGCGTAGACCTCGCTCATGTTGAACTGGCCTTCCTTGGGGTAGCTGTATTTGAGGTAGCCAATATCCAGGCTGATGGCATCGCTGGCCTGCCAGTACCAGCCGGCGTAGTACTCGATTTCCTGGCGGGTCTTGTAGTCGAAGCCGTAATCCACCGTCGAAGTCCAGGCGCCCAGGTACAGGCCGCTGCTGTGCATCAGCGTGGCGCCGGCCTGCAGCGCCGGGTCGCCGAGGCTTTGCGAGATGCCCCGGGAGCGGTAGTCGCTGGTCGCGGCCAGGCTCATGTCGAGGCTGAAGGAATCGTTGAGTGTCAATGCCTGGGCCGTCAGCGGCGCCAGGCAGGCGAAAGCAATGAGCAAGCGTGTGTTCATACCAGACCCTTGTTGTTATGCGTGTGCGGGTAACGGCGCTGTCAGGACTCGCTGGCGTACACCTGCTTGCCGGCGAAGTAGGTCTTGAGCACCCTGGTGTCGAACAGCTCCTGGGCGCTGACCTTGAACACATCGCGATCGAGCACGATCAGGTCGGCCTGCTTGCCGGGCGCTAGCGAGCCGATCTGCCGTTCCAGGCGCAGGGCCTTGGCGGCGTTGAGGGTGTAGGCCTGGAACATGACCTGGCGGTCGACACGTTCCTTGGCATTGAGCACACCCAGCGGGCCCTTGCGGGTCATGGCCTGGGCAATGGCATTCCACGGGTTGGGGCTGGACACCGGCCAGTCGCTGGCGCCGGCGATCAGCGCACCGGCCTGTTGCAACGAGTGCGCCGGGTATTGATAGGCGTAGCCCTGGGCACTGACGTAGGGTTTGACCAGCTCGACGGTGTAGTTTTCAGCGGTCGCCCAGAGCATCTGCATGGAGGCGATCACCCCCAGTTGCTTGAAGCGCGCAAAGTCCTTGGGGTCGACCATCTGCAGATGGCTGATGCTGTGCGCCAGCGGCTTGCCTTGCAGCGTGCGTGCATAGGCCACGCCATTGAGCGATTCGCGCACCGCCCGGTCACCGACCGCATGCATGTGCACAATCCAGTCGCGCTGCTCGGCCGCGGCCACCAGCTCGCCGAAATGCTGCGGCTCGATCAACAACTGGCCGTTCTTGTGGCTGTTGCTGTACGGGGTGATGACCGCCGCCGACTGCCCCGGATATTCGAGCACGCCATCGACAAACACCTTGATGCCCGGGAAACTCAGGTTGGGCACCCCCTCGAACTGCTTCACGACCTGGGCCAGCACCTCAAGGTCGGCCGGCCGGCTCTTGGGGTTGGTGATCATCAGCGCCGCGACATGGGCATTGAGCTCACCGCGCTCGGCCAGCGCCCGGTACAGCGGCAGCACGCCAACGGTTTGCGCCGTAGCCTTGAAATCGAACAGCGAATCGCCGCTGCCGGCATTGGCTGCGGCATCCATCCAGGCGGTGACGCCATACTGGTTGTTGACCCTGACCGCCTCGCGTGCGGCCTTGAGCATCACTTCCTGGCTGGCTGCGGGGATCTGGCTGCGGACCTGGTCCCAGCGCGCTTCGGCGAAGTAGCCGTTGGGGCTGAAGTCGGCCTCGTGGCCGACATAACTGCGGTCTTGCTCGGACAGGCTTTTGACCCACGCCGCGTCGATCTGCATACGCTTGAGCATGGCCTGGTTGGCCCAACCGGTATGGCCGTCGATGCCACTAAGCACCAGCGGCTGAGTGGCCCAGCGGCCCTGGTTGAACAACTGGCCAAGTTCGCGACTGTTGTCCCAGTAGGCCGAACTCGCCCCGGCGACACTGATCACATCGCCAGCCTTGCCACGGCCTTGTTCGACCTCGGCAAGGATCCACTGCTCAAGCGCGGGCAGCGGCTTGACCTCATCCTGCAGGTTGGCGCCGAGGCTGTCGTAGGCCGCCACCACCGGGTGGCTGTGGCTGTCGATCATGCCGGGCATCAGCACCTTGCCGGCCAGGTCGATGCGTTGCGTATGGGCGTCGGCCAGGGCCTGGATCTGCGCATCGCTACCCACTTGCAGGACCTTGCCATCCTTGACCGCAACCGCCTGCATCAGGCCCTGGCCGGGTTCGCCGGTGTAGACCTTGCCGTTGAACAGCACCAGGTCGGCGGCGGCCAGGGCCGGCAGCGAAGCACAGGCCAGGGCAGTGGCCAACAGCGTGGGGATCAATCGTTGCATTGCAGCGCTCTCTTGTTGTTATAGGGCTGGTGACACCCTATAGCGCGCAGCGCGGCAATGGACCTCTGCAAATGAGGAGGGTCAGGCGGTTTTTTCCGCCACCGGCATCGACAGGCGCAACGCCGCACCCAGCTCCACCTTGCTCTTGACCCCCAGTTGCACGTAGCAATTGCGCAGGTAGGTGCGCACCGTCGCCGGACTCAAGGACAGCATCCGGGCGATTTCCTTGTAGGAGTGCCCGGCGGCAAACAGCATGGCTGCGGTGCGCTCGCGGGGCGCCAGCAGCACCCCTGGCGCGGGTGCTTCCAGCGACACAATCACATGCTCGCCATTGGCGCTGAGGGTCAGGCTGCTGCGCCCGAGGCGCATCACGCACGGCGCCCTGGCCAGTTGCGCGCACACCTGGGGCGGCAGCAACGAGCCGCTCCAGCCCGGCAGCGCCTGCTCGATTGCCGCGCACACCCGCGCGCCCACATACAGCAAGCTGCCATCGAGACGGGCAATGGCGAAATCGGCAGCCGCGTTGCCGGTATCGAGACGGATCATGTCCTGCACCTGGAAGCGCCACAGTTGCAGCAGCTGCTCGCAGAAGGCGGCGAACAAGCCGTCTTCGCTTTCGCAAAAGGCAGCGTCGTGCTCGCCGCGGTACAGGCAGACGTAGAAGTTCAGGCCGCTTTGCGGCAGCTCGAAGGTAATGCACATCAGGTGATAGAGGTCGTAGCGGCGGGCGAAGACATTGACCGCCTCGTTGGGGTCGGTGAACTCGCTGTCGCGCACCACCTGCCCTGGCCGCGCTAGGGTGGTGTGGGCGAAACAGTCGATGCCGGCAACCTCGCTCCATTCGCGGGCAAAGGCCGGCGGCAGGTCGATGCGCCCGTGCATCCAGCTTTGCGGCGCAGCGGTTGCGCCAGCCCCAGACATCTCGCCCCACCAGGCCGAGGCAAACGGCACTATTGCGCGAAACGCCTGCAGGCCCTCGGCGATGAAATGCGAGCCGCCACCCTCGCGGGCCAAGCTCGCCAGTTGCAGGACACAACGATTGAACGCCTTGAACTGGGTACTGCTGAGCATTGGCCAACCCTGTTTGCTGCCGAACGGTGGCGCCGACAGTGACACAGGGGTGCAAGAGCGTCCAGCCCAGGGCCGCTATGCGGCCCATCGCCAGTGAGGCCGGCTCATATCACCAGTCGTAAGTCATTTCAAGCGACGCCACCCGCTCCTGCCCGTAGTAGCAGCCAAAGGAATAGTTGCAGTCCGAGACATACTCGCGGTCAAACAGGTTCTGCACGTTCAGGCTGGTCTGCAGCCCGCGCAGGCTTGGGTCGAGTTTGCCCAGGTCGTAGCGGATAGTGGTGTCGTAAACGACGAACGCCGGCACGTCGAAGGCGTTGGCCGAATCCCCCGGCTTGCGCCCGGTGTAGCGCGCGCCGGCACCGACGGTCAGGCCGTTGAGCGCAGCCTGGGTGAAGTGGTAGTCGGCCCACAGGGTAGCCGACACCGGCGCTTGCGCCTCGGAACGGTTGCCCTTATCGCCATAGTTGCTCTTGGTGTAGAACGAGTCGATGTAGGTGGCCGCCGCCAGCACGTCGAGGTTGTCGAGGCGGGTCTTGAGCTCGAGCTCGACACCGCGCGAGCGCACTTCGCCGTCCTGGCTTTCGTACTCAGGGTAGAGCTTGTCGCCGGTCTTGACGTTCTTCTGGGTCAGCTCGAACAGCGAGGTGGTGATCAGGGTCTTGTCCAGCGGCTGGTACTTGACGCCGATTTCATACTGCTCGCCTTCGGTCGGCTCAAAGGCCTTGGCGCCGCGCTGCGGGGCGCTGGTGCCGATGGTCGGCAGGAACGACTGCGAGTAGCTGATGTAAGGCGCCAGGCCGAACTCGGTGACGTAGGTCAGCCCTACCCGGCCGGTGAACTTCTGGTCGTTCTGCTCGGTGATGGTCCGCGCCAGCAGGTCCTTGTTTTCGACCTTGGCCCAGTCCTGGCGCCCGCCGACGGTGATGATCCACTGGTCGAGCCTGATCTGGTCCTGCACATACAGGCCGGTCTGGCCGATGGTGTTGTCCCATTGGGTGGTCAGCTGCGGCACCACGTCGTCGGTGGGGTAGTTGCTCGGGTTGTACAGATCGACCGGGGCCACGCCATAGGCATTGTAGCCGGTGTACTTGCGGTTGAAGCGGCGGTAGTCGAGGCCCACCAGGGTGGTGTGCTGCAGGCGGCCGGTGGCGAACTTGTACTCCAGGTTGTTATCGATGGTGTAGGCGGTGTTGTGCTGGCGCCAGTCGAGCTTGGTGCGGGTGGCGTGGGTCTGGTCGAGCACGCCGGTGTCGGCATCGCTGACGAAGCCGCGCAGGTAGAAACCCTTGTAGCGGTCGCGGATGTCGATGTAGCGCGCGGTCTGGCGGTACTTCAAGTCGTCGCTGAAGGCATGGCTGAAGTCGTAGCCGAGCACAAACTGGTCGCGCCGGTAGTCGTTGTAATGGGAGTCGCCGAGAAACGCATCGCGGTCGATGCGCTGGCCATCGGGGCCGCGGTCGAGCGAGCCGATTTTCGGCAAGGCCTGGTAATCGGCCAGGCCGTCATCGCGCTGCAGCTGGGCATACAGGGTCAGCGCGGTGTCTTCGTTAGGCGCCCAGGTCAGGCTCGGCGCCAGCAGCATGCGCTGGCTGTTGGTGTGGTCGAGCTGGTCGTTGCCCTTTTTCGCCACGCCCACCAGGCGGTAGCTGAGGGTCCCGGCTTCATCCATCGGGCCGCTCAGATCAATCGCGCCATTGACCCGGCTGTAGCTGCCCAGGCCGAACTTGACCTGGTTGCGCTGTTCGCGGGTCGGGCGTTTGGAGACCATGTTGACGATACCGCCCGGCTGGTTCTGGCCATACAGCACCGACGACGGGCCCTTGAGCACTTCGATGCGTTCGAGGGTGTAGGGGTCGATCTGCGGCGCACCGCCCAGGCTTCCGGCGTACGGCAGGTAGGCACCGTCCAGGTACAGCGGGGTCGGGGCGAAGCCGCGGCTGGTGATCTCGTCGGCAATGTTGTTGCGGTCGGTAAAGCCGTTGACGCTCAGGCCCGGGGTGTAGCGCAGGGCCTGGGTGAGATTGCGCGCGCCCTGGGTTTCGACCTGGGCGGCGGTGACCACGTTGACCGCCTGGGGGATTTCCAGGATCGGCGTGTCGGTCTTGGTGCCGGTGGCGCTGCGGGTGGCGACATAACCATCGACCGGCCCGTAGGCCGACTCGACCGCCTTGCCGTTGATGGCGGTGGCGTCTAGCTGCACGCTGGCGTCATCGCCCGCCCCTGGCAGCAGCGAGTAGCTACCGCTGTCCTGGCGCAGCAGTTGCAGGTTGCTGCCGGCCAGCAGCTGGCGCAAGCCGGCCTCGACGCTGTAGCGGCCATGCAAGCCTGGCGATTGCAGGCCACGGGTATCGGCCGGCTGGAACGACACGGTGACCCCGGCGCTGGCGGCAAAGCGGGTCAGCGCCGACTCCAGGGAGCCGGCGGGAATGTCGAACTGGCTTTCGACGCGGGTCTCGGCCCAGGCCGGCGCAGCGGCCATCAGGCTGGCGCCGGCGCCTGCCAGGGCCGAGCCGAACAGCGCGGCCTGAATGGCACGGCGCAAAGGGGTGAGTGTGCGCAGGTTGCGCGTGGAGTGTGGATTACAAAGGGACATGCAGTTTCCTTTCGCCCGTTGGCAGTGGTGGTGGCGTCTGAGGCGCCTCTACCTACAAGTCGAATGAGAATCTGAATCAACACCCCCCTTGTGAAAATAATTTTCTGCTGCGTTTCAGGCCGCTTCGACCCTGACCCAGTAGCGGCTGAACTGGCGAATACGCACCGGCAAGGTGCTGCTCAGGTTGGCGAGAATAGGGTCGCTGTTGGCCAACTGGAAGGCCCCGGAAATTCTCAGGCCGGCCACCGCCGGGTGGCACCCCAGGTGCCCGGGGCGGTAGCGCTGCAATTCGTTGATAAAGTCGTCCAGGCGCCAGTCGTGCACCACCAGCAGGTCGCGCAGCCAGGCGTCGGCCTCGGGGTTGGCGGGCTGCAACGGGCTGATGCTGGCGCGCTCAAAGCTCAGTTGCTGGCCGGCCTCGACCCGCACGGGGGTGAGCAGATCAGCGCTGCAACGCACTTGCACGGCATGCTCCTGCACGCTCACCCGGGTGCGCCCGGCGTCGCGGCGTACGATAAAACGCGTGCCCAGCGCGCGAATGCTGCCTTCGCCGGTATGCACGATGAAGGGCCGGGCCAGGGCATCTTTTGCCGTTTCGATGAGGATCTCGCCGCTGAGCAGGCGCAGTTCGCGCAGCTGCCCGCTGTAGTGAATATCCACCGCGGTAGCGGTGTTCAGGTGCAACTGGCTGCCATCCTGCAGGCCTATGCTGCGCCGCTCGCCGGTGCCGGTGCGCTGGTCGGCGATCAAGGCCGGCAACGGCGTGGTCTGCCAGGCCAGGGTCCCTGCCCCGCCCGCGGCCAGCAGCAGCGACAGCACCTTGAGCACTTCGCGGCGCTTGGCCTGGGCGCTGGCCAGCAGCGGCCGGGCAACGCCAGCACTGACCTGAGCAAAGGTGCCTTGTACCCGCTGCAAGCGCTCCCAGGCCTGGCGGTGGCGCGGATCACCGGCCAGCCACTGTTGGTGGGCAAGGCGGGTAGCCGGGTCTGGCGCTTCGCAGCGCAGTTCGACGAACCAGTGGGCGGCCGCTTCGAGGGTGGCGCGATCCAGGCGCTGGGCGCTCACCGCTCAGTCCTCGGCCAGCAGCAGGCAATGGGTCAGGGCGCGCACGGCGTGTTTCTTCACCGTGTTGACCGCGAGGTTCTGGCGCCGGGCGATTTCCACGTAGCTCAGGCCGTCGAGCTGGGCCATGAGAAAGATCTCGCGGGTCTTGCGCCCCAGACCGTCAAGCATGGCGTCGATTTCCATCAGCGTCTCGATCACCAGGGCGCGGGTTTCCGGCGAGATGTCGAGCAGCTCCGGGCGTGCGGCGAGGGTTTCGAGGTAGGCCTGCTCCAGTGCGCGGCGGCGGAACAGGTCGATCATCAGGCTGCGCGCGACGGTGCTCAGGTAGGCCCGTGGCTCACGCAGTTCCGGGGCCTTGCGCTGGGTCATGACGCGGATGAAGGTGTCCTGGGCGAGGTCCGCGGCATGCTCGCGGCAGCCCAGGCGCTTGCGCAGCCAGCCGCACAGCCACGGGTGATGCGCCTCATACAGCGTGTGAACAGCGAGTTGCAGCGAAGGGTCAGCGCTGGACATGGAGGCGGCCTGGGCAAAGTTATCTGGTAATGAATCTCATTCATTATAGTTAGATCCAAATTTGCCAGGCAAGCCGCAATGCAGTTGCCGCTCCACCCACCAGGACAGCGGCAGGGTCAGCAGCAGGAGTGCCGCCAGGCTGATCACCGCCGTGGTGATGCCGGCGCTATCGCCAACAGCGCCAAACACCACCGGTGCCAGGGCGCCGCCGCCGATGGTGCCGGTGTAGAACAGGGCAAAGGCCTGGTCGCGCCTGCCCGCCCCCGCCAGCTCCGGCACCACGCCGTAGAGCACCGACGAGGTGCCATTGAGCACCAGGCCCAACAGCGGCAACAGCACCAGCATCGGCGTCAGCGGCAGGTACAGCATCGACACGATCAGCAGCGCAGTGAGCGACTCGGTGCACCACACGGTTTTCATCATGCCGATACGTGCGCCCAGGTAGCCGCACAGCAGCTTGCCGAAGGCGCCGCCGACGAACAGCAGCATCAGCGCCAGGCCGATACCGGCGGAGCCTGCGCCCTTGGCTTGCAGCAGAAACGGCAGAAAGGTGAGAAAGCCCATGCGTACCGCACTGTCGAGGGTGCCGGTGAGCAGCAAGGCGGCCAGGCCGCTGCCGGAGTCGCCGCCAACAGCAATCACTGCTTTGCGCACACTCGGCGCCGCCGACGGCTGCGGCGCGATCAGCCACCAGAGCAGCACAGCGGCCGCAAGGCCAAGGATGCCCAGCACGGTGACGCTGGTTTGCCAGCTGGTCACCACCAGCAACAGGCCGACTCCGGCGGGCACCAGCATCTTGCCGATATCACCGGCAAAGTTGTAGTGCGCCAGCGCCTCCTTGACCTCGCCGCCGGCCTCATGACTATCGCTGACCAACGACGATGCCAGCGGGTGCTGGGTACTGGCACCGAGGCCGCCCAGCAACAAGGCGAACAGCAGCATACCCAGGCCCCCGGCCTGGCCAGCCACCAGGTAGGCCAGCCCGGCCAGGGCGGTGCCGCCGACCAGCAGACGCTCACGGCCCCAGCGTTTTGCCGCGCGGCTGGCCAGCAATTGCAGGCCAGCCATCATCCCGGCGTAGGCGCCACGCAGCAGGCCGACCTGGGCGAAGCTCAGGGCAAACTGCGCCTGCCACAGCGGCAGCAAGACGTAGATGACATCGGTGAGGCCGTCGTGCACGGCGTGGGCCATGCTGGCGGCAATCAGTGAACGACGGCGGGTGTTCATGCATAAAGGCTCGGGCGGGAAGACCAAAGCCTTTATAGATCACGGTTTTTGCGTATGACCAATACCGTTTTCAGACCGATCGATACCGGTTCAGTACACCGCCCCCACCGGATAGACAAAGGCATTGACGTCATAGAACGGCGTACGCTGGTAGAACCAGTGCAAGCGTGCGCTGGGGCTGGCGGCGAAGGCCTTGTCACCCTTGAGCTTGCTGTCGAACTCGGCCTTGAGCTCGGGGCTTTCGGCGAGCATCTTGCGCGCCATCGGCTCCATCACGTATTCCTCCGGTTCTTCCGCCGCCACCAGGGTCGCATTGAAAAAGCCCCAGGCCCAGAACGAGTCGGGGCTTTCGGGGTACAGCAAATTGACCGCCAGCACGCCCAGCGGCTGGTCGGTATCGATCACCACCGAGCCGGCCGGGAAGGTCTGCAAGCGCTCCAGCGGCTTGGCCACGCCACTGACCAGCAAGCGCCCTTCGTAGCCCGGGATCTGGTTGACCTGGGTGCGATCGGGCTCGAAGCCCCCCGCCACTTTTACCTGGTCCATGCGATACAGGGTGACGGCAATCGGCGTCGGCTTGTCGAGGGTGGTCATGTGGATGCCATGGGCCTTGAGCCGGGCAATCACCTCGCGCCACTGGCCCGGCACCACATACTGTTTAGGCCGTTTGACCACCAGGTCGGGCTCGGTGTTGCCCGTCACCGGCACGCTGAGCTTCTTCGGCGTGTTGCTCCAGACGAGGGTCCTGGCACCGGTGATCGGCGACTGCTCATAGCGGTAGTCACCGACAGTAAAGGCGGTGCTCTGGGCCTTGCCCGGTTTCCAGGTGAGGGTCACCTGCTCCTGGGCTTCGAGGCGTTCGCGGTCCTGGCGGATGGCTTCGCCAAGCGACGTGGCCTGATCGCCAATCACCTGGAACATGCTCTTGAGCATCACGTAGTTGCCCAGCACCTGGGTTTGATACGGGTGCAAGGCGTGCTGCTCGATGAGGATCGACGGCACGTTGCGGATGTCGCCGTACTGGTTGGAAAAGCGCGCGTAGTCGGTGCGGTACGGGTAGTAACCCTGGGTCGGGTCCTGGTTGCTGTTGAGGCTGATGCATTCATGCACCACATGGCCGTCGGCCTCCAGCGCCTGGTACACCGGTGCGCGCATGACCTTGTCGATCCAGGCGCTGCTGGCCGGCGACCAGCCGTTGCCATTGTGGCAATAGGAGCTGTCGTAGGGGTACATGGCGCCGTCGGTGGAATGGGTGTCGGCAAAAAAGCTCAGCTGGTAGGTGTTGAACACCCAGGCGACGTTGCGGATCTCGGCGCTGTCGAGCTTGGTGAAATCGCGGTTGAGGTTGTAGTTCAGGCCGTTGACCCGCCAGCCGGTTTCATCCGGGCCGTTCTGGTTGATGCGCCCGTAGGCGCTGCGGCGCAGGTCGCCGTCGACATTGACGGTGGGAATGAAAAGGATGTTGACCTTCTCCAGTAACGCAGCCAGCGGTTTGTCGCCAGTGGTCATGTCGCGCAGGAGCATGAACATCGCGTCCTTGCCATTGGCTTCGCCGGGGTGAATCTGGGCTTCGACGAAAATCGTCGGCTTGCCCGACTCGTTGAGCCCGGCCGGCGACTTGTCGACCTCAAGGGAAGCGATGGCCATCAACATCGGGTGGCCTTCGGCGCTTTTCTCCGGCAGGTCGTTGAGCACGATGCTGCCCCCGGAGGCGGCGGCCAGGCGGGTCATGTAGGCACGGGTTTCGTCGTAGTTGCTGGTCTGGCGAAATTCGCTCGCCTCGGCCTGGGTGATCAGCGGGTTGTCCGGCCTGGCCAGGTAACGGGTGCTGGCCAGGGTCTGGGCGAACATCGCTGGCAGGATGCGCTGCTTGGCAGCCGGGGAATACAGGCTATCGTCGATATACGACGGCGCGCTGGGCAACGCCGCCGGGGCTTGCACGGCAGCGCCCAGCAACAGCGCGACAACGAGGGGCTGCAAAAGCGGGTGTTTCATGATCGATCCCTGTCATGAGAGGCAGGTGCCCACCTTAAACCACAATGTGTAAGCAGACGAGAGCCAGGCCGGGTCACAGATACGGCTGTTCTTCCCCCGGGCTGCGCTGGAAATGGCGCTTGTACTCGCGGCTGAACTGCGAGGTGCTCTGGTAGCCCACCCGGTGAGCCGCCTGGGCCACGCCCATGCCCTCACCGATCAGCATCTGCTGGGCCTTGAGCAAGCGCAGGCGCTTGAGGTACTGCATCGGCGACAGCAAGGTGCTGCGCTTGAAGTGCTCGTGAAAGGTCGAGGCGCTCATGTTCGCGCACGCCGCCAGCGCTTCGACGCTCAGCGGTTCGGCATAGTGCTCGCGCAAGTAGCTGAGCGCCGCCGCGATGCGGGCAAAGTGGCCCTGCTGCTCGACCAGTGCCCGCAACACCCCGGCCTGCGGCCCGCGCAAGGCCACATACAGCACCTCCCGCACCCGCGCCTGGCCCATTACCTGGCAGTCCAGCGGGTCGAGCAGGCAGCGCAGCAAACGCTCGACGCTGTCGCGCATGGCCTCATCCAGCGCCGCCGAGGTCATCGACTCCGGGGTTTGCGCCGTGATCGCCCGGTCTGGCGCCAGGCCCATGCTCTGCACCAGCTCCCCGAGCACGCCGCGGTCGATGGCCACCGACACCCCCAGCAGCGGCTCCTGCTCGGTGGCAAAGGTCTCACACATGAACGGCACCGACAGCGCCTGCACCAGGTAATGCCCGGCGCCGTATTCCAGGGTACGCGGCCCAAGGCGCGCCAGCTTGCTGCCCTGGGCGAGGATCATCAGGCTCGGTTCGTAAATCTGCGGGCTGCTGGCCACGTAGTGACTGGCCGACAGCACCTGCACCTGGGCAAGTGGCGTGTCGACAAAACCCGGGCGCAGCGCCAGGGAGCGGATCAGGGTACAGAGGGTGGCGTTGGCATCGGAGTGGCGAGTGAGCTGCATGAAAAACCGCACGGAGGATTGGACACTGACATCATCGCAGCTTCGCGGCCAGGCGCCAGAGTCCGGCGACCAAGTACGGAGTTTTAGGCATGACTGGCGGAGGAATGACGATAGGCGAGCCGACGCTGGATGCGCAGAATGCGCAGCCTTCACCGATCACCGTTTATTGAGGCCCTATGTACACAGCCATCGGTTACGCCGCCCAGTCCGCCACCGCGCCCCTGGCGCCCATGACCTTCCAGCGCCGCAGCCCGCGCGCCGACGATGTGGCGATCGAGATCCTCTACTGTGGCGTGTGCCACTCCGACATCCACCAGGCCCGCAACGAGTGGGGCATCGCCGTGTATCCGCTGATGCCCGGCCACGAGATCGTCGGCAAGGTCACCGCCGTCGGCGCCAAGGTCAGCCGCTATCAGGTCGGTGACCTGGTGGGCGTGGGCTGCATGGTCGACTCCTGCCGCCACTGCGAAGCCTGCCAGGCGGACCTGGAGCAATACTGCCTGCAAGGCCCGACCATGACCTACGCCACCCCCGACCGGGTCGACGGCAGCAACACCATGGGCGGTTACTCCAGCAGCATCGTGGTCAGCGAGCACTTTGTCGTGCGCATTCCACAAGGCCTGGACTTGCCCAGCGCGGCGCCGATCCTCTGCGCCGGCATCACCACCTACTCACCGCTCAAGCATTACGGGGTCAAGCCCGGTGACCGCGTGGGCATTCTCGGCATGGGCGGCCTGGGCCATATGGGCATCAAATTCGCCAAGGCCATGGGCGCCGAAGTCACCCTCTTCACCCGCTCGCCGGCCAAGGCCGAAGAAGCCCGGCGCCAGGGGGCTGACCACGTGATCGTGTCCACCGATGAGGCGCAGATGCGCGCCGCGGCCGAGCGTTTCGATTTTCTTCTCGACACCATTCCGGTCCAGCACGACCTCAACCCCTACCTGCAGACCTTGAAGTTCGACGGCGTACACATTCTCGTCGGCCTGATCGAGCCGGTCGACCCGGCGCTGCACGCCGCCAACCTGGTAATGAAGCGCCGGGTGCTGGCCGGCTCGCTGATCGGCGGCATCGCCGAAACCCAGGAAGTGCTGGAGTTCTGCGCCGAGCACGGCATCAGTTGCGACATCGAGATGCTCGATATCGGTAACATCAACGAAGCCTTCAGCCGCATGATCGCCGGCGATGTGAAGTACCGCTTCGTCATCGACATGGCCACGCTCAAGGCCTGAGCCTGTCAGGCAAACACCTGGCTGTACTCGTGGGCGCGGTGCAGGGAAATGCCCTTGGCCTGCTCCACCGCCAATGGGTGGCTGCTGGCGGCCAGGGTCACGCTGGGGCGCGAGGTCGGGCCGCTCAACTGCAACCGGCCTTCAAGCCCCAGGGTTTCTGCCAGGGTCGGAATACTGTTGGCCAGGCGCACGGCAAAAGGCGGCTCGGCGGCCTGGTGCTCATCGCGCCAGAGCTCACAGACGCGCTCGAAATCCGCCGGCTGCAGTTCGACCCAGATACCGATGCAGTAACTATCGTTGATTTGCGCCACGGCCAGCGGCAACAGTGCCCGCAAAAAAAACCGCTCGCCGGCGATCACGCACCAGTCGTTGCTTTCCCTGACCTTGCTCTGGCGTTCCTCGGCGGCTAGCGCGAACAGCGCATCCGGGCGCCGAAACGCAAGTTCCCCCAGTTCATCGCCGTGGTCGTTACCGCACTGACTGCACATCATCAAAGCTGCCTCCTGCACCGGATTGATTGGTTAAGGGGCGCGACTCTAGCAGGCTCGCCGGGTAAAGTTGAGCTGCGGCTGATTGCCCCACCGGGTCTGGCAGCCGTTGTACTGGTCTAGGGTTAAGGGTTCAGCCGTTGCACCCCACCTGAGCAGGACGTTCAGGTGCTGACTCAAAGGAGCCCCTCATGGACGAGATCCCCCTGCTGCGCAAATGCCTCGGCTTGCTCTATAGCCTGGTCTGTTACCTGTTCTCCATGCTGGTGCTGGCGTACTTCGTGGGCTTTATTGGCCCCCCGGAAGTTCCCAAGGACATCAACTCCGGCCCGCCGACCGCCTGGTACTTCGCGGTGCCGATCAATGTGCTGCTGATCAGCCTGTTCGCCCTGCAGCACAGCGGCATGGCGCGCAAGGGCTTCAAGCAGTTCTGGCTGCAATGGGTACCGGCGCCCATCGAGCGGGCCACCTATGTGCTGTTCAGCAGCCTGGCGCTGAGCCTGCTGTTCGTGCTCTGGCAGCCGATTCCCCTGACCCTGTGGGATGTCCAGGCGCAACCGGCCCGCGGGCTGATCGAGGCGCTCTACTGGCTGGGCTGGATCATCCTGGTGCTGGCCACCTTCCTGCTCAGCCACTTCGAACTGTTCGGCCTCAAGCAGGCGTTCGACGCCTTTCGCCCACACCCCGGCGAAGCCAGCGCCTTCAAGACCCCCTGGCTGTACCGGCTGGTGCGCCACCCGTTGTACCTGGGCTTTGTCATGAGCTTCTGGGCGACGCCGCAGATGACGGTTGGCCACTTGCTGTTTGCCGGGGTGAGTACCTTGTACATCCTGATGGGCACGCTGCTGGAGGAGAAGGACCTGGTGCAGTTGTTTGGCGAGCAGTATCGGCAGTATCAGCGCAAGGTCGGGATGTTGTTGCCTTTTGTGGGGCGCAGATAGATTGATCGCGGGGCAAGTCGAGGCGTCGCACCGCCGCTCCCACAGGATTGCGCGGCCCCGCGATGCTTTTGGCTACACCGACACTTTCAACATCCCCCGCTCGACAATGAAATCAATCACCCGCTGCAACCCCTGCCCGGTCTTGAGGTTAGTGAAGGCCCAGGGTCTTTCCGGACGCATACGCCAGGTGTCCTTTTCCATCACCTCCAGCGAAGCGCCGACATAAGGCGCCAGGTCGATCTTGTTGATCACCAGGAAATCCGACTTGGTGATCCCCGGCCCGCCCTTGCGCGGGATCTTCTCGCCTTCGGCAACATCGATCACGTACACAGTGAGGTCGGCCAGCTCCGGGCTGAAGGTGGCGCTGAGGTTGTCGCCGCCGCTCTCGACGAAGATCACTTCGAGGTTGCCGAATTTGCGCGCCAGCTCTTCCACCGCCGCCAGGTTCATCGAGGCATCTTCGCGGATCGCGGTGTGCGGGCAGCCGCCGGTTTCCACTCCGACGATGCGCTCGGGGGCCAGGGCGCCGGCCTCGGTGAGGATGCGCTGGTCTTCCTTGGTGTAGATGTCGTTGGTTACCACGGCGATTTCATAGTGGTCGCGCATGGCCTTGCACAGCGCTTCAAGCAGCGCGGTCTTGCCGGAGCCGACCGGGCCGCCGACACCAACGCGCAGGGGTTGCTGATAACTTTGCATGGGGCTTTCCTCAGGAGCGGAACAATCGGGTGTATTGGGTTTCGTGGCGCGCCGAGGCAATCGCCAGCAGCGGCAGGCCGCCGCCAAGCTGGTCATCGTCCAGGGCCAGAGCAGTTACCAGCACAGCGGGCAAGGTTTCGCTCAGGTCACGCAACAGGGTCTGCGCTGCTTGCTGGCCGAACGGCACCAGCTTGACCCCGGCCATCACCGCGCCTTCGAGCCAGGCATAGCCGTGCGCAAGGGCCAGGTCAGCCAAGGGGATATCCCAGTGCACGCCCAGCCAGGCCATGCCGCCGAGTTGGCTGAGCTCAAGCGAACTGCGCCATTGGGGTGCCTGGCCCAGTTGCCAGCCGTCGAGCAAACGGGTCAGGGCCATGCCGCGCTGGCGTTCTTCCAGGCGCAGTTCGGCGGTTTCGCGGTTGGCCAGCAAAAACCGGCTCCAGCGCGCGAAGGCTTCGGCGTCATCCGCCAGGCAAGCCTGGTACAAGCGCGCCAGCAGCGGCCAGTCGAGGTGGCACAGGGTGTCCTCGATCTGCTGGCGTTGCCAGGCGCGAAAACCATCGGCGCCCTGCACCCAGCCGGCCTCCACCGCCCACTCCAGGCCTTGCGAGTAGGTAAAGCCGCCTACCGGCAGGCTGGGGCTTGCCAGCTGCAACAGGCGCAGCAGCTTCAGGTTGCTGCTCATCAGCCGGCCAGCACCAGCGCGGCACCGGCCAGCAAGCCGCCACCGAAGACTTTCTGCAGGCCGGTGTGCCGACGCAGCAGGCAACCCCCGGCAAAGCCTGCCAGCAGCAACAGGCCACTGACCGTGACGAAACCTGCGCTGAACACCCAGAACGCACCCGGGCTGGCTTCAACGCCGTGGGCCCAGCCGTGGAACAGGGCAAACAGCGGCATGGCCAGGGCCAGCAGCACCTGGCGGCTGGGCAGCAGCAGCGCGGCAGCGGCCACCAGCAGCGAGCCGATGATCATCTGCTCCATGCCGATCACACCGCCGAACACATGGCCCATCAGCGCCCCGCCGAACATCGCCCCGAGGGTCAGCAACGGCAGCGCCAGGGTACGCCCGGTCAGCGCCGCGAGCACCCCGGTGCCAAGCAGCATGAGCAAGTGATCGAGGCCGGTCAGCGGGTGCAGCAAACCATCCTGCAGCGGATTGGCATCATGGCCGGGGTGGGCAAAGGCCGGAAGCGCAACCAGCAGCAACGCGAGGGTGACGAGTTTTTTCATGGGACAATCTCCTTATCGACAATCAGTGGTGAGCGACGCGAACGAACAGGTGGTTACTGTGGGCATGGCTGTGCGGGGCACTCTGGTAGGCCCCGGCTTCAGGCTCGAACGGTGCTTGCTCGACCGTTACGTCAAGGCCCAGGCCACGGACCATTTCATCCAGCACATGGTCGTGCTGATAGCGCAGCAGGCCGGCCTCGATCTGCAGCGGCACATGGCGGTTGCCCAGGTGATAGGCGGCGCGGGTCAGCAACAGTGGATCGGCGCAGCGCACGCTGGACACCTGCTCGGCCGCCGCCAGCACGCGAATCACCTCGCCGCCCTGCGCTTCGCCAAGCAGCTCGCCACCGCGCAGCAACTGCCCGCGTTCGAGCATCAGGCCGGCCTCGCGGCCATCGTCGAGGGTGACGCGCACGCGGCTCTTGATCCGCGTATCGACAGTGAGGGTGACGGTGCCGCTTACCGTGGCGGCGTCGCTCAGGCGACGGGTCAACAGGATCATCTTCGCTCCTTAAAACAGAAAATAACGCTGGGCCATCGGCAACACCGTGGCCGGTTCGCACACCAGCAGTTCACCGTCGGCGCGCACCTCGTAGGTTTGCGAGTCGACCTCGATCATCGGCAACAGGCCGTTATGGACCATGTCGCCCTTGCGCACTGTGCGACAGCCCCGGGCCTCGCCGATCAGGCTCTGCAGCCCCAGTTGCCGGTGCACGCCACGCGCGATCGCCGCCTGCGACAGGAAGGTCATGCGCGTGGCGTGGCGCGCGGCACCGAGGGCGCCGAACATCGGCCGGTAGTGCACCGGTTGCGGGGTCGGGATCGAGCCGTTGATATCGCCCATCGGCGCCATGGCGATCATCCCGCCCTTGATCACCAGCGCAGGCTTGACGCCGAAGAACGCCGGCGCCCAGAGCACCAGGTCGGCGAGTTTGCCGGCCTCCACCGAGCCCACTTCGTGGGCGATGCCATGGGTCAGCGCCGGGTTGATGGTGTACTTGGCGATGTAGCGCTTGACCCGGAAGTTGTCGCTGCGCGCGGTATCCGGCGCCAAGGGGCCACGGCGTAGTTTCATCTGGTGCGCCACCTGCCAGGTGCGCAGCACCACTTCGCCGACCCGGCCCATGGCCTGGGAGTCGGACGAAGTCATCGAGAACGCGCCCAGGTCATGGAGGATGTCTTCGGCGGCAATCGTCTCGCGGCGGATACGCGACTCGGCAAACGCCACGTCCTCGGCAATACTCGGGTCCAGGTGATGGCAGACCATGAGCATGTCCAGGTGCTCGTCGACGGTGTTCTGGGTGTAGGGCAAGGTCGGGTTGGTCGAGGACGGCAGCACATTGGCAAAGGCCGCCGCGCGGATGATGTCCGGCGCATGGCCACCGCCGGCGCCTTCGGTGTGGAAGGTATGGATGGTGCGATCGCCAATCGCCGCCAGAGTGTCCTCGATACAGCCCGACTCGTTGAGGGTGTCGGTATGGATCGCCACCTGCACGTCGTGCTCTTGCGCCACGCCCAGGCAGCAGTCGATGGCTGCCGGGGTCGAACCCCAGTCTTCGTGCAGCTTGAGGCCCACGGCGCCGGCTTCGATCTGCTCGCGCAAGGCTTCGGGCCGCGAGGCGTTGCCTTTGCCCAGCAGGCCGATATTGATCGGCAATTGGTCGGCGGCCTGGAGCATGCGCGCCAGGTACCAGGGCCCGGAGGTGCAGGTGGTGGCATTGGTGCCGGTGGCAGGCCCGGTGCCGCCGCCAATGAAGGTGGTAATGCCCGAGGTCAGCGCCTCTTCGACCTGCTGCGGGCAGATGAAGTGGATGTGCGAGTCGATGCCGCCAGCGGTGACGATCTTGCCTTCGGCGGCGATCACTTCGGTGCCCGGCCCGACTGGCAAGGTCACTCCCGGTTGCACATCGGGGTTGCCAGCCTTGCCGACACCGACGATGCGCCCGTCCTTGATGCCGATGTCGGCCTTGACGATGCCCCAGTGGTCGATGATCAGCGCGTTGGTCAGCACCAGGTCCAGCGCCTGCGCGGCAAGCATCTGGCCCTGGCCCATGCCGTCGCGGATGACCTTGCCGCCGCCGAACTTGACCTCCTCGCCATAGATCGTGAAGTCCTTCTCGACCTCGACCCACAGCTCGGTGTCGGCCAGGCGTACGCGATCGCCCACTGTCGGGCCGAACATGTCGGCATAGGCCCTGCGCGATATGCGGCTCATGCCTGATTCTCCAGCTTGCCCATGACCTTGCCCTGAAAGCCGTAGACCTCGCGCTTGCCGCGGTACGGCACCAGCGGGACGGTCCGCGCCTGGCCCGGTTCGAAACGCACGGCGGTGCCAGCGGCGATGTCCAGGCGGTAACCTCGGGTCGGCTCGCGCTCGAACACCAGGGCGTTGTTGACCTCGAAAAAGTGATAGTGCGAGCCGACCTGCACCGGCCGGTCGCCGTGGTTGGCGACGGTGACGCTGATCACCTCAAGGCCGGCGTTGAGTTCGATGTCGCCGTCGGCAACCTGTATTTCTCCGGGAATCATCCTGTGCTCCTAGACAATCGGGTCATGGACGGTGACCAGCTTGGTGCCGTCGGGAAAGGTCGCTTCCACCTGCACATCGGCGATCATCTCGCTGACCCCGGCCATCACCTGGTCACGGCGCAGCACCTCGCGGCCGAGGTTCATCAGCTCGGCAACGGTGCGCCCGTCGCGGGCGCCTTCCATCACCGTGGCGCTGATCAAGGCCACCGCCTCCGGGTAGTTGAGCTGCAGGCCACGGGCCAGGCGCCGTTCGGCCAGCAGTGCAGCGGTGAACAGCAGCAGTTTGTCTTTCTCTCGCGGGGTCAGCTCCATGGCGTTCTCTCAGGTGGCCCAGATACGCGGCGGGCATGGCGCCAGGCCGACCACGACGGGTCGCAAGGCGTGCCAGAGCCGCTGCAGGGTAAGTTGCAGGCGTTGGTTGTCGTGATCGAGCAGGCGTACCACCAGCAACTGGCCAAGCAGGGTCGCGCCGGCCGGAGCGCCCAGGTCTTCAAGCAAGGCGCGGCTCTGTTCAAGCAGTTCGCTGCTGGCCGGATAGGCGCAAAAGGTTGCTTGCAGCGGCAAGCCGGCGACTTTGTCGAGCTGCCCGCCGTCGATGCGCAGACGCTCGTGCAGGCCCGGGTCGTCGGCCAGCTCGATGTGCAGGCGACTGTCGACGGCGCCGTGACTGAAGGTCTCGGCCATCACCGGGCGGCCCAGGCACAGGGTTTCCCAGGCCAGCAGGCGCGCGCCAGGCGCCAGGGTAAAGCGGTTTTCCAGGCGCACGCGGGCGCCGGCAAAACAGATGTTGCCCTGGGGCAGCCATTCGAGCGTGCTGTTTTCGTCCAGGTAAAAATGCTGCTGGAGGATCGAGGTCGGGCCGCCGCTGCGGTAGAACTTGGTCGCTCCGGGCATGGTCAGCAGCGCATGGCTGCCGGGTTCCAGGTGCACATCGAGCAGCAGTTTGTCGCCGCCGACCACGCCACCCGGCGGGTGCAGCACGTAGACGTGGCACGGTGCGCCTTCGGGATAGAACGGCCGCTGCACCAAAAGAGGACCGAAATGGCGCCGCGCACCAATACAGGTCTTGCTCTCGCCCCGAACGAAACGCAGCCGCAGCTCGGCGCGCCAGCCGGCATCTGCGGTGTCCAGGTCGGGGGTTGCGGGGAGCGACATGCCTCAGGTTCCAGTAAACGCTGCACCAACTCGGCGACAGACGCATTTGCAAGAAACAACCTACGCGCTCAAGCGAATCCAGCGACTTGCAGGTTTGACCAATCGATCAGTAATCGATAGCTGAGGCAAAGCACATAGCGGGCCAAGATGGCGCGCTGGAGGGGGTTGTTTAAACAGCCGGCATGCACCGGTTTAGCGCTGTGTGCTTGCCGCGCGTTTAAACCCGGGCATCAGACCATGCCTACAACAGCGGCTACTCCTGACGCAGCCGCTTGCGGTGCGACTTGGTGCGCTCGTAGAACCAGATGCAATCCTGCTGGTACCTCGTCGCCCGGCAGCGGCACAGCACTGGATAAGCGCAAAAACCGCCCCATACTGATAGCACTACGCCTCTAGCGGACCGAGGGCCGGACCATGAGCCGAAACGTTGGTTTGATTGCCGTCGGGGTGGATCACACTGGCATTCTGGATTCGTTGAAAGGCGCGGCCAGCGGGGCACTGCAATTTGCCCGCTGGCTGGAGGAGCAACAGCAGTTCGGCATCAGCCCGAGCATCAGCGTACTGACCGATCAGAATGACCAGGTGGTCGAAGCCAAGGCGATCCAGACCGCCGCCCGCGACTTGCTCGCGGTCGGCGGGCTCGACCTGCTGATCCTGTATTTCTCCGGGCACGGCATTGTCAAGAACGGCGCCGATGAACAAGTCTTGCTGTCGAACGTCAAGGACTACCCCGACGAAGCCATCAACATTGCTGCAACGGCGCTCAACGCCCGCCATATTGGCGTACCCCATGTCGTGATCATCTCCGACGCCTGTCGCAATGCGGTCGACCCCTTTGGCTCACTGGGCCAGGTCAGTGGCAGGCCCGCGGTGAAACGCGGTGCGGTGGTCGGCATCAAGCCCGGCAAGGTCGATATCTTCTACGCCACCGAACCGTCACAAACCGCCAAGGAGTACAAAGGCGAAGGATTCTTTACCAAGGTCCTGCTCGAAGCGCTGCAAAGCCCTCCGACAGAAATTTGCGAGACCTGGCCGGGCTCCAGCGTGCCGATCATTCCCACCTGGCTTCTGGAAGACTACCTGTACAACCAGGTGCCGACCCGCGCCCAGCAGCAAACACCGCGCTTCGAGCAAACGCCGGACATCATTGTCCAGGCGCGCCAACCGCTGTTCCTCGGCTATGCCAGCCCGCCGCTAGTCTTTGCCAGCCCTCCCCCGCTGCCTGGCCCCGGGCCGCTGGACTACGGCCTGCCCGCTGAAGCCGGAGCACCCTACTTTGAGCAAATCCAGATCCTGCCGCTTCCCGAGCTGTTTCCAGCAAACCTCAGGGTCACCAGCCGAAACCAGGCGATACAACAGGTGGCCAGCAGCTTTCTCAAGGAACCCGAGGCGTACATCAGCACCACATTGCTTGAACAAGCCGGCCTCGACGAAGCCTACCGGCGCAACCTGCGGCGCTACACAGCACTCCCCCAGAGCCCGGCCGAAAGCGGATTGCGCATCATCGGTAGCCAGGCCATCAGCGTCCTGGTGGCCCCCGGCCAAGCGGCGCCCGATGTGCAAACCGATGACCAGCAGAGCATCATCAGCCTGGCGCCGTCTGCTCAGGCGCAGTCAGTCATCGTCACGTTCAGCGACGACACCCTGATCGTCTTACCGGTCATGCCCGGCTACATAGGCACAGTCCACGTAGACGAAGGCCTGGTGCAGTCGGTTTCGTTCGAGATGGGTAGGACCCTGGCCCAGACCTTTGCGCAAACTCCGAGCAGGCGCCTGCACCTGCACCACTTGCAAGCACTTGCCGCAGCCTTCGCCAGCAGCGCCAAACTGCGCACCCTGGCCGCGACCCAGGCATCGAGCTTCGCCGATGTCCTGCGCCAGGAAAAGCGCCTGGACCCGACCTTGGGCATCTACGCCGCCTACGCCTATCTGCTGGCCGCTGACGACCAAGGCGTGCGTTCGGTGCTGAGCTACTTCCTTGACTACCAGGCATCGTCCCAACCGCCTTTGCCCGTGCCGTTCGATGTGGCTTTGCTCGCCGGCGCCCAGGCACCCGGCAAGCGCAAGGCACGGCCGCTGATCGCACCGTTCTGCCCGATGATGAGCCTGGGCTGGACAGTGCTGGCAGCCCATGGCAAGAACCAGAAGCTCCACCCTGCAATCCTCGAAGCCGGTAAATACCGGCTCAATACTGAATGGTCGACCTTTCGCCGCCGCGATACCCAACCGCTTATCGAAGCTTTTCTACAAGGAGAGTTGTCATGAAAGTCGTGTTCATCCATGGCCGGTCGCAACAAGGTAAAAACCCGCTCACCCTGCAAAACACCTGGACCAATGCCTTGATCAAGGGTTTTGAAGGCATCGGTTCGCCCTACCCTGGCGTGGTCGATGTGGCCTTCCCTTACTACGGTGATCTGTTGTTCGACGAAACCTACCGCAGAGCGCAGAAAGACTTTCAGGTACTCACCGACAAAGGCGCCGACGCCGCGGCCCCGGGTGGCGAGGAAGAAGAGTTCATGCGCCAGGTCATTTACGACATCGCCAAGCAGCAAGGTATCAGCAAGGAACAGATCAACGCCGAGGCCAATGGCGAGATGCTTGAGAAAGGTGTTCAGAACTGGCGCGGCGTGCTGGCGGCCCTGCGCCTGCTCGACCAGTTGCCCGGTGTCGGCGCGACTTCGGTCGAGCTGTTCACCCGCGATGTGTGGTACTACCTGACCGAAAAAACCATCCGTGACGCGGTCAACAAATTGGTCGATGCCCAGCTTCCAGAAAACGATCCGTGCATCGTGGTAGCTCACTCTCTGGGCACCATCATTGCCTATAACCTGCTGATGAACCGGCCTGCACGCAGCAACATCAAGGGCCTGGTGACCCTCGGCTCGCCCCTGGGCATTGAAGCCATCCTGAGCCGGCTGCCCTCCAACGGTTCGCCGCGCAAGGCCCCGGATGGCGTACCCAGCTGGGTCGACATTCGTGACAAACGCGATGTGGTGGCGCTCTACGAAATTCCCGCCGCGCGCTTCAGTGGAGCACCTGCGGTGCAAAACCACAGCAACGCCAGCAACGGCAGCGATAACCGCCACGGCATCGTCGAGTACCTCAACGACACCATCGTAGCGGGCGTATTACGGCCTTTGCTGGCATAAGCAGGTTCAAACACTCAGACTCGTGCACTGGCTGCAGCAATCAACTGCATGCAAGCCGATTGCTGGACCCTGGTTGAAAAAATACCCTTGAACGCACCTTAACTGTGTCTCAGGACTCTCAACCATGGTCATGCACATCCGCCTCCAGCAGACGGGCGCACCAAGTGTTCTGCACCTCGAACAAACCAGCGCGCAAGCCCCCGGCCCCGGCGAGGTCTGGCTTGAACAGGCGGCGATCGGCGTCAACCCGCTGGACGTCAGCCAGCGCAAGGGCGATGTGCCCATCGCCCTGCCCTGCGGGCTGGGCCTTGAGGGCGCCGGAACGGTAGCGGCAATCGGCGCCGGCGTCAGCGGCTTGGCTGTCGGCGAGCGCGTCGGCTACGCCACCGGCCCCCTGGGCGCCTATGCCAGCGCCCGACTGTACCCCGCCGAGCGGCTGGTGAAACTGCCCGATGATCTTGGCCTGGAACAGGCCGCCGCCGTGCTGTTCAAGGGCATCACCGCCCATTACCTCCTTCACAGCACGTACCCGGTCGGGCCCGGCACGCGGCTGATGATCTACGGCGCCGCCGGGGCCCTGGGGCAGTTGCTGGTGCCTTGGGCCAAGCACCTGGGCGCATTTGTGATTGGCGTGGTCTCCAAGCCGGAAAGTGTCGCCCGCGCCCGTGCCGCCGGCTGTGATCAGGTGCTGGTGTTCGACGCCGCGACCCTCGCTGCGCAGGTGCTGGATATCACTCAAGGGCGCAAACTCGACGTGGTCTACGACCCGATTGGCCGGCTGTCGTTCGAGGCCTCACTGGACAGCCTGCGCCCGCGCGGCTTGCTGGTGTCCTGCGGCATGGCCTCGGGAGCGCCGCCAGCCATCGAGCTGAGCACCCTCAACGCCAAGGGCTCGTTGTTCATCACCCGGCCCTCGCTGGCGGCGCACACGGCAAGCGCTGGCGAGTACCAGCAGCGCGCCGGGGAGGTGCTGGCAGCGCTGGCGGCAGGTATCATTCGCGCGCAGATCTGGCAGCGTTATGCCCTGGCCGACGCCGCACTGGCCCATGACGACCTGCAACAAGGACGCTCACAGGGCGCAATCATCCTCACGCCCTGACCTACCGAGGTAACCGCGATGGACCCGTTCGACAGTCGCCAGGCCGATGAGCTTGCCACCCTCCTGACGCTGTTCGAGCACGGCTCGTTTGCCGCTGCCGGGCGCACGCTGCAGCGCCACCCGTCGGTGCTGTCCAAGCGCCTCGGGGCCCTGGAACAGCGCTTAGGCATTCGCCTGGTCGAGCGCACCACCCGCCAGTTGCGCTTCACCGACGAAGGCGCACGCCTGGTCGAGCGCCTGCGCCAGGCCGCCAGCCTGATCAGCGAGGCCGAGCGCGAAGCCGCCGAAGGTGCGACCCAGGTGCGCGGGCGCCTGCGCATCGCCCTGCCCTCGTCCATGGGCCGGCTGTGGCTGAGCCCGATGCTTGCCGAGTTTGCCCTGGCGTTTCCCCAGGTGCAGCTTGAGACCGAATACGCCGAACGTTTTGTCGATATCGTCGCCGAAGGCTTCGATGCGGCGATCCGCATTGGCGAGCTGGCCGACAGCCGCCTGGTGGCGCGCAAGCTCTGTGAGCACCGGCGTATCCTCTGCGCAGCGCCAGCCTACCTGCAACAGCACGGCCAGCCGCAAACCCCGGCCGACCTCGCCGGGCATAACTGCCTGGGTTTTACCGGCCTGCGTTCGTACCCGGAGTGGCGCCTGGCCGGTCTGGGCCAGCAACACACGGTTAAAGTGCGCGGCTCGCTGGTCAGCAACGACAACGAAGCGCTGCTGACCGCCGCCCGGGCCGGGGTTGGCATCCTTGCCGGCGGCGACTGGCTGATGCAGCACGACCTCGACAGCGGCCGCCTGCTGCGGGTGCTGCCCGACTGGCAGCTGGATGCCGACGCCGGCATTTACCTGGTGCGCCCCGGCGCCCGCTACAACAGCGCCGCGACCCTCGCCTTCAAGCAGTGGATCGAGGCGCGCTTTGCCCACGGCGCGCCCTGGCGCAGCCGCTAGACCGCCGCCAGGCGTGGCGTATGGGCCAGCAGGCTCTGGGTGTAGCGGTCTGCCGGCCTGTCCAGCACCTGATCCACCGGGCCCTGCTCAACGATGCGCCCCTGCTGGATCACCACCACCCGATCGGCAATCGCCCGCACCACCCCCAGGTCGTGGGTGACGAACACCAGGGTCATGCCTTCGCCTTGCAGTTGCTTGAGCAACGCCAGGATCGCCGCCTGCACCGAAACGTCCAGCGCCGAGGTCACTTCATCGCAGATCAGCACGCTGGGTTCGCACACTAGCGCGCGGGCAATCGCCACCCGCTGGCGCTCGCCACCGGAGAGGTGATGGGGGTACTTGTCAGCCACCGAGGCGGGTAAGGCCACCCGCTGCAGCGCCGCCTCGATACGCGCCCGGCAGGCCTGGCCCTTGAGTTTGAAGAAGTGCTCCAGCGGCGCCTGCAGGCACTGGGCCACGGTCTGCCGGGGGTTCAGGGCGCGGTACGGGTTCTGAAAAACATACTGGATCCGATGTCGGCTGGCGCTGGGCCGCTGCCGGGCCAGCAGGCTCAACGGCTGGCCGTCGAAACGCAGCTCACCGCTGGCGTTGTCGCCAAGGCCTGCCAGGGTGCGGGCCAGGCTGGTCTTGCCCGAGCCAGACTCGCCGACCACCGCCAGGCATTCGCCTGCCTGCACGTCGAGGGCCAGGTCGAACAGCACCTGGCGGTCGTAGCTGAGGTTCAGATTGCTGATCGCCAGCAGCGGTGCCTGATCGGCGCGAATCGCCCGAACCTGCAGCGCCGCGATCGGTGCTGGTGCCTCAAGCTGCGGATGCAGGCAAGCGACCTGTTGCTGCGCCTCGAGGGTTTGCAAGCCCGGCTCGGCCTGTTCACAGGCAGCCGTTCGCCGTGGGCAGCGCGGCGCAAACGCGCAGCCATGGGCACGCTGGCCCGGCGCCGGGGCATGGCCGGGAATTGCTTGCAGCGGGTGCTGGCGGGCAACGTCTGGAATCGCCGCCAGCAAGCCCAGGGTGTAAGGGTGGCTGGGGCGGGCGAACAGCCGTTCGCGGCTGGCGACTTCGACGATGCGCCCGGCGTACATGACCATCACCCGGTCGACCAGGTCCTTGATCACCGCCAGGTCGTGGGACACGTACACCGCCGCCACGCCCTGCTCCTTGCACAGCCGGCGCAGGGTTTGCAGGATGTGCGCCTGAGTGCTGACGTCCAGCGCCGTGGTCGGCTCGTCGAGGACGATCAGCCGTGGACGCAACACGAAGGCCAGGGCGAGCATCACCCGCTGTTGCTGGCCGCCAGACAACTGATGAGGGAAGCGCCGCAGGAACTCGGCGTCGCCCGGCAGGCCGACGTCTATCAGGGTCTGCTGCAGGCGCTGTTGCTGCGCCTCCTTTGCCAATTGCGGTTCGTGGGCGTGCAGGGTTTCCAGCAACAAGCGGCCGATGCGCAGCGCCGGGTTGAGGGCTTGCGCCGGGTCCTGGGCAACGTAGCCGATCAGCCCGCCTCGGGCCTGGCGCAGGGCTTCGCCGCGCAGCTCAAGGAGGCTGACGTCGGCGACCGCGATCTCCCCGGTGGCAATCCGTGCACCGCGCCGGGCGTGGGCCAGCAAGGCGGTGGCCAGGGTGGTCTTGCCCGAGCCGGACTCACCGACCAGGCCGAGGATTTCACCGGGGGCCAGGCTGAAGTTGATGTGGTCGATGATGTCGGCGCTTGTGTTGAGTTCAACCCGCAGGTTTTGCACCCGCAGGGCCGGCTTTTCGCGGGTCAAGCCTGTGGGAGCGGGCTTGACCCACGATGGCGCATAGGAATTCATCGGCGCTCTCCCGCGCTGTGCCGGGCAATGCCTTCGGCGAAGATGTTGGTGCCGTAGGCGAACACCCCGATCAGCAGCGCCGGGGCCAATACCGCCCAAGGCTGAACCAGCAGGCCAGCCTGGTTTTCATTGATCATCAGGCCCCAGTCGGCAGCCGGCGGCGCCACGCCGTACCCCAGGTAACTGAGGCCCGAGAGCATGCCGATGCCCCAGGTGAGCATGTTGCCAAAGTGCACCAGCAACGGTGTGAGCACGTTGGGCAGGATCTCGCGCACAAGGATGCGCGTGCGCGAAAAGCCCATCATCTGCGCCGCCTCGACGAACTCCTGGCTGGCCACCGCTACCGCGCTACCCCGGGCCAGGCGGATCACCCCGGGGGTAAAGGCAATGGCCACGGTAAGCACGATCAGCCACGGCGCGCGGCCGAGCATCGAGACGATCAACAGCACCAGGATCAGGTCGGGGAACGCCAGCCAGACATCCGCAAGCCAGGTGATCGCCTGGTCCAGGCGCTGGCGCGACAGACCGGCCAGCAGACCCAGTACGGTGCCGACGACCAAAGCAATCGCCGCTGCCGCCAGCGACATCCACAAAATCGACAGGCCGCCATTGAGCAACCGCGACAGCACGTCATGGCCAAGAAAATCATGGCCCAGCGGCGCATCCGTTGCCGGCGTGCCGTACACCCCGCCGACCATGTCGGTGGGCGCATGGGGCGCCAGACACGGCCCGAACAGCGCCAGGAGGACAATGGCCAGGGTCACCAGGGCGCCGCGGCGAATCTGCGGCTCACGCCACCAGCGTGAATTGAACATGGGCGATTCCTCTCAAGGGGCTTTGGCTGCCGGGCGCCGCCACCAACTCTGGATACCACGGCGGTTGCGCTGGATCAGGGTGGCACGGCGGGCGGTGCGCAGTTTTGGGGTCAGCAGCACGGTGAGCAGGTCGGCCACCAGGTTGATCAGCACCACCCCGAGGGTGATCACCAGCACCACGCCCTGCACCAGCGGCAGGTCGCGCATCTGGATCGCGCTGTTGAGCTGGGTGCCGATGCCCGGGTAGCTGAAGATCACCTCGGCAAGCAAGGCGCCGCCGATCAAGGTGCGCAGAGTCAGGGCCACGCCCTGGATCGCCGGCACCAGGGCATTGGGCAAGGTGTGGTGCCAGACGATGCGCCATTCGGCGATGCCGCGCAGGCGCGCCGCGCTGACGTAGTCCGACTCCAGCGCTTCGATCATCGAGGCGCGGACCATGCGCGCCAGGTACGGCAGCGACGACAGGCTCAACGCGAAGATCGGCAGCAGCAGGTACTCAAGCTGCTGCCACAGGGCCTTGTCCGGATCAAGGATCGACACCGCCGGCAGCAGGTTGACCTGGGGCATGGAGAACAGCAGCACCAGGCCGATGGCCAGCAAGAACCCAGGCGTGGCTTTAAGGAAGATCAGCGCCGACAGGCCAAAACGGTCCAGGCGGCTGTCGCGGCGCAAAGCCAGGCTGACGCCGATGCCCAAGGCCAGCGGCACCACCAGTACCAGCACGCCGGCCAGCAGCGCCAGGGTATTGCCGAAGCGGCTGAAAATGATCGAGGCCACCGGCTGGCTGGAGTCCAGCGAGATGCCCAGGTCACCGCGCAGCACCTGGCCAAGCCAGCTGCAATACTGCACCAGGATCGGCCGGTTCAGGCCCAGTTGCTCGCGCAGGGTCAGCACGCTTTGCAGCGGCGCCTCGGGGCCGAGGATGACCCGCGCCGGGTCCGACGGCAATGCCTGGGTGGCGATGAACACCACCAGGCTGATAACCCAGGCGGTAAGCAGGCCGTAGCCCAGGCGGCCGATGAACCAGGGCAGCCAGGCAGGCAGTCGGGAAGTTCGTGCGCACGGTTCAGGCATGGTTCAACCACAGGCTGTCAAAGCGCCAGGAGGCGAAGGTGGTCTGTTCGCCGTGCAAGCCGCCGACCTTGCTGGAGGCGGCATCGAGCACGTCGGTAAAGCCCCAGATCAGCAAGCCGCCGCGCTGGTGCTGGATGCTCTGGGCCTCGTGCACCAGTTGCTTGCGCCGCTCAAGGTCGGGCTGGCCAAGGGCCTGGGTGAACAGCTCGGAGAAACGCTCATCGCGAAAATTGCTGCGGTTGTAGATCGCCAGCGGCGCGTCGTTGTGCAGGCCGGTGGCCAGGAAGCCACGGGCAGGCGTGGAGCCTGGCGACATCAGCCACTGCTCTTTCTGCGGGCCGTTGAACACCGAGCTGTCCACGGGTGTGACCTTGACCTGGACCCCGGCCTTCTTCGCCTGTTGAGCGAACACCAGCGCGGCGTTGACTTCGTTGGCGGTGGTGGTCAGCTCGACGCGCAGGTCGGTGGCACCGGCCTGGCGCAGCAGCGAGCGGGCCTGGTCGAGGTCGTAGCCGCGCTGGGCGATAGCGTGGTTGTAGGTCGGGTCTTGCGGCGAATACAGGTCGTTGGCGATGCGCCCGAAACCATTCAGGCCACGGCCGATCAGCTCTTGCCGATCGGCCAGCAGGCGAAAGGCCTGACGCACCCGCTCGTCCTGGAACGGCGCCTTGGCGGTGTTGAGGTTGAAGCCGCTGAACGAGGTGGTTGGCGAGACCACCAGTTGCAAGCGTGGGTCGGCCTTGATCAGGGCGCTGTGCTCGGCCTGCACACCGCTGGCGACGTCGATCTGCCCGGCGCGCAGGGCGGCGACCCGCGACACCTGGTCCTTGAATTCGATGATCTCCAGCTCGTCAGCGTAGGGCTGGTTGGGTTTGTAGTAATTCTCGAAGCGGGTGAACAGCGCGCGCTGGCCTGGCACGAAGCTTTTCAGCCGGTACGGCCCCGCCCCCACCGGGTTGCTTAGCGGATCGTAATCGGTCGGCACAATCGCGCCGAAGGCAATCAGGGTTTCGTCCAGCGGGAAGAAGCTGCGGCCCTGCTTGAAGCGGATCTCGATGGTACGCTCATCGAGCTTGCGCAAGGCCTGGCGGTCGATGGCACCGACCAGCCCGGCAAACGGCGAGGCCAGTTTCGGGTCGGTCAGGCGCAGGATCGAAAACAGCATGTCGTCGGCAGTGATGCTCTTGCCATGGTGGAACTCCAGGCCCGGCTTGATGCGGATGGTCCAGGCGCTGGCATCGGCGTTGGGCTCGGCGAACTCGGCCAGGCCCAGGCGCGTGCTGACGTCGTCGTTCCACTCCCAGAACTTGCTGTACAACGCCCAGCCGCGAATGATCCCGCCGCCAGACGGCTTGTGGGCATCAAGATTGCCGGCCTGGTCGCCGTCGATGATGCCAACCCGCAAGCGCCCGCCACGCACCGGCTGGGTGGGCCGGCTGATGGCGCCGACCACCGCCGGCTCGCCGGCGCCGCAACCTGTGAGCAAACTGGAGCCGAGCAACAGGCCGCCACCGACGGCCAGGCTGTTGCCGAGAAACACCCGGCGGGAAAATTCGTTTGGCATGGGCAACTCCTTAAGCCGGTTCGGCAACCGTGCGCGCACTCAGGTGCGCAATGTCGAAACCGTGGTCCAGGTCGAGCAAGGGGAACAGCAGGTCGGCGACCCGGTGGGCTTCATCAATCAGCGGGAAGCCCGAGAGGATGAACGCCGAGGTGCCCTGGGCCTCGTACTCGCGAATCCGTTCGGCCACCTGCTCGGCGCTGCCGACCAGGTAGGTACCGGCCGCTGGGCCGAGAATGTTGAAACCGAACAGGCTCGGGCCGGTCCAGACGTTGGGATAGATCTCAAGCTCCCGCGCGGTGGGCAGGCGGCCGTCGCGAATGCTCTGCACATTGCGCTGGATCTGCGGGTTGTCACTGCTGAAGGTCTCCAGGCTCTGCCCGGGCGGCAACTGGCGTTCGATGGCGGCGCGGGCGGTGGCCAGCGAAGTCTGCTGCAGCAGTTTTTCGGCGTGGGCCCAGGCCTCTTCCTCGGTTTCGCGCACGATGATCTGCAGGCGCGTGCCAAAGGTCAGTTCGCGGCCGATCTTCGCCGCCTCTGCCGCTACCCGGCGGAACTTGTCGCCAAGCTTTGGCGGGGTGTCGGCAAAACTCAAGTAAACGTCCAGCAGTTGCACCGAATGAGCCACGCCCGGGCCCGAGGTGCCGGCGCCCCACAGCGGCACGCTGGCGCGTTTTGGCGGGTGCCAGCCGCCCAGCGGGTGACGTGCCGCCGCAGCCGGGCGCGGCGCCAGCTTGACGTACTGACCGTCAAAGCCTGCGGTTTCGCCGGCATAAATACTCTGGAACGCGCGCCAGTATTCCAGGCTGAACTGGTAGCGCTCGTCGTGCGGGTAATGCACGCCGAGAGTGGCCAGGCCGGCGTCGCTGCCGTTGACCACGTTGAACAACAGGCGGCCGTTGGAGAACTCGTCAAAAGTCAGCGCCCACTTGGCCAGCACCGCCGGCGACAGCTCGCCCGGATGCTGGGCCACCAGAAAACGCAGGCGCTCGGTGGCGTCGATCAGCGCGGCGGCCACTGCCAGGCTTTCGTTGGGGCTTGAACCCAGCAGCGAGCCGTAGTAACCCAGGCGATCGCTGGCCACCGCCAGTTGCTTGAGGTGGGCGAAATCGGTTTTCCAGCGCCCCTGGGCTTCCCACGGATAGGGGCCATCGGGGCTGGTCAGGTACCAGAGAATTTTCACTGCCATGGTCTTTCCTCAGGCGCGAATGCGGTCGGTGGCGGGAATCAGGCCCAGCTCGCTGGCCTTGTCGATCAGCCTGCTCATCTTCCATTGCTGGGTGAGCACGCCCGGGCCGAAGGGCCGCGAGCCGCCGATGGCTTCGGCCAGCAGTTGCAGTTGCGCGCCCTCCTCCAGCAGCACGATGAACTCGGCAGTGGCGCGCAGGCCCTGCTGGCCCCACACCGTGGCGCCACCGTTGGCTTCAAGGATGGCCGGGGTGAAGGGGTTCTCGGCCAGGCGTTCGAGGATGAAATCGACCTCGTCCTGGCGCCGGTCGATGTAGGTCGGCAGCTCGCGGGCCAGCTGGAAGCGCTGCACCGGCACGTAGTTGAACGGCAAGGTGCGCTGGGTCTGGGCCCAGGCGCCGAGGTACGGCGAGTGCACATGCGACACCGTGGTGATCTGCGCCTGCTCGCGGAACAGTTTGGCGTAACGGCCCAGGCCACCCTTGCCCTGGCCATGCACCAGGTTGCCGGCCAGGTCGCTGACCGTGGCCTGCAGCGGTTTGCGGTACTCCCACGGCCCCGGGTAGTTGACCGACACCAGCAGCTCGCGCCCCGGTACCCGTTCGATAAAGCCGACGGTGCCGTTGGCGGTGATGGTGTTGGTTTCGCGGAACACGGTGAAGGCCTGCCCGGCCTCGTCGAGCACCTGCTCGATGAAGGTTTGCAGCTCGGCGTCGATCAGGTGCTCGGTGGTCAGTACGGTCATGGCAATGCTCCTTTAAGCGCGGGCGCGGCGTTCAGCCAGCAGTTGCTGGGCGGCTTGCAGTGGACGCGGGTCGACCCAGTCGGCCAGGGCAAAATCGGCTTCGAGAAAGCCGTGCAGGTTGAGGAAGGTTTTCTGGATGTCGAGGTACGCCAGGCGTTCGGCCGAAAGGTCCGGGGCCAGGGTGGTATGAAAGTCGCCGCGGTAGGCTTGATCGACGCCTTCGGCACCGGCGCGGGTTTCGTCCTGGAGGATGCGCAGCAGGCCGTCGCGGTTGTCGCGGGCCCAGTCGGCGGCGCGCAGGGTCTGGGCAAGAAAGCGCACCACCAGCTCGAAGTGATCGTCGAGCAGGCTCTGGTGCACGGTGATCGGCCGTGGCGTGCCGTTGTTGATGCGATAGCGTGGGTCTGTGATCTGGTCCAGGTCAATGCCCACCACCAGGCCCAGGCGCCGGGCGGCATCGGCGGCGGCAGCGCCCTTGACGTAGACCGCATCGACCTCGCCGCGCACCAGGTAATCCAGGCCCGACCACAGGCGTTGCAGGCCCTGCTGCGGGGTCGGTGCATCGTCCTGGGACTGCAGCGCCACCTCCACCAGCTGGACATCATCGAAGCTCAGCCCGGCCAGGCTCAGCGCGCCCTTGTAGCCGTGCAGGCTCATGGCCCGGGCGATGCTGCCGGGGCGGTTGGCGCCCCAGGCCGGTAGCGCCAGGCGCTTGCCCTTGAGGTCGGCGGCGCTGCGAATGCCCGAATCCGGGCGCACCAGGATGGTCTGCCATTCCTCGATCCAGGTCAGGCCGATCAGCCGGCTCGGTGCACCGGCGGCGCGGGCGGCCAACGCCGGCACGTTACCGCCCTCGCGAAACAGCCCGGGCAGTTGGTGATCGTAGTGGTGATGACCCAGTTGCCGGACTTCCTGCAGGGTTTCTACCGGCAGGCCGTCGGCGGCGAATTCTTCCGTGAGCCAGCCCAGGGTGTAGGCGATGCCGGAAGCGGTCGGCACCGGGCAGCGGGTGAACCAGAGTTGCTCAAGCGTGGTTGCGCTGGGCAGTGGCAAGGTGGCGGCGATTGTCATGGGCATGCTCCATCAAGCGGATCGAATCGGCCAGGTGGCCTGTGCCTGAGCTATTGCAGCGCCCGTGCCAACTCGGCAAAGCCCTGATTTCATTGGGCTTTGCCCCTTGCCGCAAGGCCCGACTGCTGATCTGCCAGCAGTCGGGCCGCAAGCCTGCTGCTGCCAGAGCAACAATCACCGGCTTACTGCTGCCCCAGCAACACCCGGCACCGGCAAAAACGCCGCAAGCCCTGCCCCACGGGGCTTTGCCGCCACTGGCACAGAACCTGCTCAAGGCCCTGGGTACCTGTTCATTCAAGGAAGCCCTATCGTGAGTACCCTGCCCCATCGCCTGCACAGCCCCGCCCAGGCCATCGCCGCGGCCCATGAAATTGCCGAGCAAATCGCCGCCCTCGCCGCCGACCCGTTGCTCAACCGCGAACTGCCCCGGCGCCAGGCGCAGTTGCTGTCCGACAGTGGCATCACCGCCATCGGCGTACCGACAGCGCTCGGCGGCCTGGGCGCGTCGGTCGAGACCATCGTCGAGACCGTGCGGATCATCTCCCGCGCCGACGGCGGCGTCGGCCAGTTGCTGCAGATTCACAACGTGATGCTGCGCGGCGTGCTCAGCGGCTACCCGGATGCCGTGCGCGACCGGCTGATCGCCGATGTACTGGCCGGCAAGCGCCTGGGCAATGCCCTGGCCGAGGTCGGCGGCAAGAACAAGTTCGCCCTCAAGACCCGGGTCGAGCGCCGCGCCGATGGCAAGCTGATCCTCAACGGCAGCAAGTTCTACTCCACCGGCGCCTACCTGGCCGAGTGGATCTCGCTGACCGCCGCCAGCGATGACGGCGGCGCCGGCGTGCTGCTGCAGCGCGACACGCCCGGCCTGACCCTGGTCGATGACTGGGACGCCTTCGGCCAGAACAACTCGGTCAGCGGCACGGTAATCTTCGACAACATCGAGCTGGACGAGCGCTACGTGCTGCGCCGCCAGGGCCCGATGAAGCGCACCGGCCTGACCTTCCCGCAGATCCTTCACGCCGCCATCGACACCGGTATCGCCGCCGGCGCCCTGCAGGCCGGCATCGACTACCTCAACCAGCACGCCCGGCCGTGGGTCGAGAGCGAGGTGGAACGGGCCAGCGACGAGCCGCACATCATTCGCCAGATCGGCGAGTACGCGGTGGCCCTGCGCGCCGCCGAATCACTGCTGCGCGACGCCGCGCGAACCTTCGACGCCCACGAGCAGGACCCGGACAACAAGGCCCTGCAAGACGAGCTGATCCTTTCGGTGGCCAGCGCCCGCGCCCATTCCGATGGCGCTGCGCTGAAGATCTCCAGCGACATCTTCTCGCTGCTCGGCGCCAGCTCATCCTTGAGCAAGTGGAACCTCGACCGTTTCTGGCGCAACGCCCGGGTGCACACCACCCACGACCCGATCCGCTGGCGCCTGCACCACGTCGGCAACTACTACCTCAACGGCATCGACCCCGGCGAATACACCGCCATCCTCAATGCCAAGCAAAAGGCCGGCGCCAACCGCTGAGCACACACTTTCCTCCTGCCGCGAGTCCTTCATGAGCCCTCGACACCCGCTGCTGCGCAGCCTGGCGATCTACGGTGAAATGCCCTGGCGTTTCGCCCTGGTCGCCGGGCTGTTCGTTTCCATCAACCTTGGCCTGGTCTGGCAGCAATGGCTGATCGGCCACGCCCTCAACGAGGTCAGCGCCGGCACGGCGGTGCAGCGCCTGGCCGATGGCAACCTCGACGGTCAGCGCGCCTGGGGCTGGTTCTGGCTGATCCTCGGCGTGGCCCTGGGCCGCGCGCTGCTGCAGTACGCCGCCGCCATCGGCTCGCTGATCCTTGGCCAGGCGCTGCTCACGCGCCTGCGCGAGCGCCTGCTGGAGCAGGTGCTGCGCCTGCATCTGGGTTATCACTGGCAGCACGGCATGGGCGAGATGGTCACCCGCACCACCCGCGATGCCGACAAGGTCCGCGATGCACTGGTGAGCTTCTGGCGCCAGCTGGTCGAAACGCCACTGGTGATACTCGCCACCGTCGGCCTGCTGGCCTGGTACCACCCGTGGCTGGCGTTCGGGCCGCTGCTGCTGACGGTGATCGGCGTGTGGATATTCGTAGTGCAGACCGAGCGCCTGGTCAGCCTCGACCGCGCGGTCGGCGCCGCCTACGACCGGGTCAACCAGGACCTCGCTGAAGGCATTGGCGCGGTACGGGTGATCAAGTCGTTCGGCCTGCAAGCCCAGCGCATCGACGGCTTCGAGCGTCAGGTCCTGCAGTTCAGCAGCCTGGCACGCCAGGCCCTGGCCTACGCCAGTTCGCGGATTCCACTGCCGCAAGCGGTGGTGGCGCTGGGGCATGTGTGGATACTGGTGGTGGGCGCGCAATTGGTCGCCGCCGGCCGGATCGGCATTGGCGAACTGGTCACGTCGCTGCTGATCGCCACCACCCTGGTGTTTCGCATCGAAGGCATCGGCCGGGTGATGCAGACCTTCGCCGACGCCCGCGCCTCGGCCGGGCGGATCTGGCAGTTGCTGGATGCGCCGGCGGCGATTGTCGGCGGCAGTCAGCGCCTGCCCGAGGGGCCGCTGGGGCTGAGGCTTGAAGACGTCAGTGTCGCCGCCCCTGGCGGTGGCCAGGCGATCCTGCGTCACTGCTCGTTCGAGCTGGCCCCCGGTGAAACCGTCGCCCTGGTTGGCGCCACCGGCACCGGCAAAAGCCTGCTGGCCAGCCTGTTGCCACGCCTGAGCGATGTTGCCCAGGGCCGTGTGCTGCTCGGCAACGCGCAGTCCGGTTGGCAGGACATTCGCGACCTGGAGCTGAGCGACCTGCGCCGACGCGTGCATGTGCTGCCTCAGGAGAGTTTTCTGTTTGCCGACAGCCTGGCCGCCAACCTGCGCCTGAGTGCGCCCGACGCCAGCGACCCGCAACTGCTCCAGGCCCTGCACCAGGCCGCCGCCGACGATATCCTCGAACGCCTGCCCGCAGGCCTCGACAGCCCGCTCGGCGATCGCGGCGTGACCCTCTCCGGCGGCCAGCGCCAGCGCTTGTGCCTGGCCCGGGCCTTGCTCGCGGCGCCGGCCATTCTCTGCCTGGACGATGCCACCAGCGCCCTGGATGCGCTGAGCGAAGGCCGGGTGCTGGACAACCTGCGCCAGCAGGCAAGCGCCACCACCCTGCTGCTGATCGCCAGCAAAGTTTCCACCGTGCAACGCGCCGACCGCGTGCTGCTGCTCGACCACGGCGCCATCGCCGACAGCGGCACCCACGCGCAACTGCTGCAGCGCAACCCGACTTACCGTGACCTGCTGGGGATCGACCATGGCTAAGCCACTGCCGGGCAACGCCCTGAGCGATATCGAGATCGAAGAGCTGCTGGCAAAAAAAGCCCTCGATCGCAGCATGTTCCAGCGCCTGCTGCCGTTGTTGCGGCCTGTGCGCAAACAGATCGCCTGGGTCATCGGCCTGGAGCTGCTGCTGGTGTTTACCGTGTTCCTGCGACCCTGGTTCGTTCGTGAACTGCTCGACCGCGGTCTGATCCACGACGGCAATCGCTGGCTGCTCGAGCAACCGCTGGTGATGTGGCTGGGGCTGGGCCTGGCGGCCAGTTGGCTGGGGCGCTTTGTGCTGGCCGGGGTATCGCAGTATATCGCCGGCAGCGCGGCGATCCAGGTGCTCAACCAATTGCGGGTGCGGGTGTTTGCCCACGTCCAGGCCTTGAGCGTCGGTTACTTCGACCGCACCCGCGCCGGGCGTATCATTTCCCGCGCCGACCGCGATGTCGATGCCCTGGAGCCGCTGCTGATCCAGGGCCCGCCGGAACTGCTCGGCGCCCTGCTGCGCTGCAGCCTGGCGGCGGTGATGCTGTGGCTGATCGAGCCGCTGTTCTTCTTCAGCCTGATCGGCAGCGTGCCGCTGCTGCTGGCGGCGACCTGGGCGTTCAAGCGCATCGCCCAGCGCAACTGGGCCAAGGTCGCCGAACAGCGCAGCCGCTTCACCGCGCACCTGGTCGAGAGCGTCAGCGGCGTGCGCCTGCTACAGCAGACCGGCCAGCAGGCGCCGAACCTTAAGCGTTACACACAACTGCTGCACGACTTCAACGAAGCGCTGATCATCGGCAGCCTGCGCTCGGGCTGGTTCGCGCCCTTTACCGCGCTGCTCAGCGCCGCCGGCATGGCGGTGCTGGTGCTGGTCGGCGGCTACAGCCTGGCCAAGGGCACGGTCACGGTCGGCCAGGTCGGCGAAAGCCTGTTCTACGTGATGCTGTTCCTTGGGCCATTGCAAGAACTGACCGACCTGTTCGAACGCTATGCCACCGGTTCCGCCTCGGCTCAGCGGATCTTCCTGTTGCTCGACACCGCGCCGCAGATTGTCGACCCGGTTGCCCCGGTGGACTTGCCCGCGGCACGCGGCGAGGTGCATTTTCAGCAGGTGCGCTTTGCCTATTTGCCGCAACCCACCCGGCCGGTGATCAACGGCCTCGACCTGCGCATCAATGCCGGTGAAGTGCTGGCGATTGTCGGCCCGTCCGGGCATGGCAAGAGCACCCTGGTGCAGTTGCTCACACGCTTCTACGAAGTTGATCACGGCGCGGTGACCCTCGATGGCGTCGATATTCGCCAGCTCAGCCAGCAACAGTTGCGCCGCCACGTTGGCGTGGTACTGCAGGACAACGTGCTGTTCAACGGTAGCATCCTCGACAACCTGCGCCTGGCCGCGCCGCATGCCGATGACGACACGCTGATTGACGCGGTGCGCGAGCTGGGCGCCGACGAGGTGCTGGAGCGCCTGGCGCATCGCTATGACACCCAGGTCGGGCCGCTGGGCAGCCACCTCAGCCAGGGCCAGCGCCAGCTGGTGTGCCTGGTGCGCGCCTACCTGGCGGACCCGGCGGTGCTGGTGCTCGACGAGGCCACCTCGGCGGTCGATGTGCACACCGAGCGGCGCATCCAGCGGGCGCTTCGGCGCCTGTGCGAGGGGCGCACGGCGATCATCATCGCCCACCGCCTGGCGACCATTCGCGATGCCGACCGCATCGTGCTGATTCGCGAGGGCAAGCTGGTCGAGCAAGGGCCGCATCAGCAGTTGCTGGCCAAGGGTGGCGATTATGCGGCGTTGTATCGGCGCTATAAGCACGGTGCCGAGTTACAGGTTGGTTGAGGCCTTTCGCGGGTCAAGTCGGAGCGCCGCACCGCCGCTCCCACAAGGTCAATGCTTGACCCGCGATGCTTTGTGCTGCAACCGCCGCAGCCACTGCTGACCGGTTGCTGCCCTGGCAACACCCCTGCCGCCAACCCCCAATGATTACGGGCCCGCGCGGCGTGGCATGGGCGTTGCACCGCTGTCTCTACCTTCATCGAGGAACAGCCATGAGCACCGAATTCTTCTGGCGTCTGCCCCTGGGCACCGACGGCCCGCAACTGAGCACCGACAAGCACAACCGCGGCAGTTTCAGCCGCAGCCCCGGGCATATCGCTCCCGGCCTGTTGCAGGACGGCAGCGCCGATGGTTTCACCTACATCGACTACATCGCCCAGGTGGCCAAGGCCGCAGAACTTGCAGGCTTTGAAGGCGCGCTGCTGCCCACCGGCCCCGAGCCGTGGATCGCCGCCGCGGCCCTGGCCCGGGAAACCCGCCGCCTGCGCTTTCTGATCGCTTTCCAGGCCACCTGGACCCTGCCCGCCTACGCCGCGCAGCAGGCGGCAATCCTCCAGCACCTGAGCCACGGGCGCCTGGACTGGAACATCATCACCGGCGGCAACCCGGCCAGCCAGCGCGCCCAGGGCGACTTTCTCGACCACGACCAGCGCTACAAGCGTACCGGCGAGTTCCTCGACATCATCCAGGGTTTGTGGAGCAACGAGCGCTTCTCTTACGACGGCGACATCTACCGCCTGGAAAACGGCGCACTGCCGCCGCACCTGGGTAACGAACGCAAGCCGGGGGTGTACTTCTCCGGCTTCTCCGAGCCGGCGCTGGAAGTCGCCGCCCGCCACGCCGACGTGTACCTGAACTGGGCCGAGCCGGTTGAGCAGCTCAAGCCGCACATCGAGCGGGTACGCGAGCTTGCCGACAAGCAAGGGCGCACGGTGCGCTTCGGCCTGCGCGTCGACCTGTTCGCGCGTGAAACCGAAGACGCCGCCTGGCGCGACCTGCGCCGCCAGTTCGACAAGCTCGAAGGCAAGCCCAGCGCCGTCTCCACGGCCTTCACCAGCGCCAGCGACTCGGTGGGTGGCGCGCGGCAAACCGCCTATCACCAGAACATCCAGCGCTTCGACGACCTGATCATCGGCGCCAACCTCTGGGCCGGTTTTGCCAAGGCCAAGCCTGGTCCGACCGTGGGCCTGGTGGGCAGCCACGAGAACATCGCCGAACGCCTGGCCGAATACCGCGACGCCGGTTTCTCGACCTTCATCCTGGCCGGCAACCCGCACCTGGAAGAAGCCTTGCGCATCGGCCAGGAGGTGCTGCCGCTGGTGCGCCAGGCGCCGCTGGCCAGCCTGCCGCTGACCGCCAGCGCCTGACCGGAGCCCGATATGAGCACACCCCTCGATACCCTCTGGTACACCCGCTGCCCGGTGCCCACGGGCCTGGGCATTGCCGTTCAGCAAGGCTGGCTGCAGGACAGCCTGCACACGCTTGGCACCCAGGTGCTGTCGATTCGCGAGGCCGACGATGCTGCGGTGCGCGAGTCGCACTTCGATCACAGCCTGCGCCATTCAGTGCGTCATGGCGGCAGCATTCCAGCAATCTGGGCCCGCGCCCAGGGCCGCGAGACGCGCCTGATCGGGCTGTCCTGGGCCGATGAGGCGCAGTTGATCCTGACCCGCGCCGACAGCGCCATTCACAGCATCAGGCAACTGGCCGGCAAGCGCTTCGGCCTGCCCGACCGCGCCCGCGCGCAAATCGACTTCACCCGCGCCCAGGCCCTGCGCGGGCTGGAGAACGCGCTGAAACTCGAGGGCTTGCAGGTCGGCGACTTGCAGCTGGTCAACTACCGCTACGACAGCGGTTTCAGTGACAGCCCGCTGCGCGTTGTTGCCGGCAGCAGCGTGGCCAGCAGTGACGAGGCGCGCAACCTGGAGCTGATCGGCCTGCTGCGCGGTGAAGTCGATGCGATCTTTCTCAAGGGCGCCAGCGCCGTGCAGCAGGCCCATGATTTCGGTCTGCGCACATTACTGGACATCGGCGCCCACCCCGATCCGCTGATGCGCAGCAACAACGGCACGCCGCGCACCCTGACGGTCGACCAGGCGCTGCTCGACCAGCACCTGCCGGTGGCCACCCAAGTGCTCGACAGCGTCCTGCGCGCCGAAGCCTGGGCCCATCAGCACCCAGAGCAGACCCGCCGCTACCTGGCGCTGGAAACCAACAGCAGCGAGTACTGGGTCAGCCGCGCCTACGGCGAAGACGCGCACCTGCGCTTGCGCACCGCCCTCGACGAACAGGCCATCGCCGCACTGCAGGACTTCGTGACCTTCCTGCGGCGCTGGCGCTTTATCCGCACGGCGTTCGATGTACGCCAATGGATCGACCGCCGCCCCATGGACGGGCTGCATACCGCACTGGCCGGCTAACCGGCCACCTGACAAGGACTAGAACCGACAATGAGCACACCCCTCGATACCCTCTGGTACACCCACAGCCCGGTGCCCACCGGCCTTGGCATCGCCGTGCAAAGCGGGCGCCTGGCCGAAGCCTTCCAGCCGCTGGGCACCTCGATCCAGTCGCTGCGCGAATCGAGCGAGCGCGAAGTGCGCGAAGCCCATTACGACCATCACCTGCGCAACTCGGTGCGCCACGGCGGCAACATCCCGGCGATCTGGGCCTACGCCAGCGGCGTGCAGACCCGCGTGCTGGGCCTGAGCTGGGCCGATGAAGTGCAGTTGATCCTGACCACCGAAGACAGCGGCGTACGCACCGTGCGCGACCTCAAGAACCGCCGCTTCGGCCTGCCGAAATGGGCCAACGTGCAGATCGACTTCACCCGCGCCCAGGCCCTGCGCGGGCTGGAGAACGCGCTGAAGCTCGAAGGCCTGAACGTCGCCGATGTCGAGCTGGTCGACTACCCCTACGGCGGCACCCACAGCGATGAACAGGTCACCCATGTGCATGGCGCGGCGGTGACCCTCGGCGTCAACCGCGTCAGCCGCCGCAACAACGAGCTGATCGGCCTGCTGCGCGGCGATATCGACGCGATCTTTTTAAAGGGCGCCACGGCCCTGCAACTGGCCCACGAATTCGGCCTGCGGGTAGTGATCGACACCGGCTCCCACCCTGATCCGCTGATTCGCGCCAACAACGGCACGCCGCGGACCCTGACCGTGGACATCAACCTGCTGGAGCAGCACTTCGGTGCCTGCAAGCGCATCGTTGATGTGCTGCTGCGGACCGAGCAGTGGGCCTGGGCCAATGCCGATGAAACCCGGCGCTATCTTGCCCGCGAGCTGAACACCAGCGAGTACTGGGTGGCAGCGGCCTATGGCGAGGACGCCCACCGGCGCTTGCGCACCACCCTCGATGGCCGCTCGATCGAGGCGTTGCAGGACTTCACCGATTTTCTCCATCGCTGGGACTTTATACCGCGGCGTTTCGATGTGCGTGAGTGGATTGATTTCAGTGTGCTGGAGGCGGTGATCGGCTCTACTTCGCGGGTGGCTACCTGATCGCGGGGCAAGTCGGGTCGCCGCACCGCCGCACACCCTGTAGGAGCGGAGGTGCGGCGCCCCGACTTGCCCCGCGATTGCTGCCCCAGCAACAGGCATTCCACACCCCCCTGCTGAATAACTAGCAGCCACCGCTAAAAAACTCAATAAAATCCTTTAAATACAACAAGATACAAACATGGCACAAACCCTGCTCTATCCCCTTCAACTGCACATTCGGGGAGACCAGCAGCATGCACACACTTAACCCAATCGCCAAAGGCATCGGCCTGAGCATCCTGCTGGCCAGCCAGTCGGAGCTGCTCAGGGCCGAAGACAACACCAGCACTACACCGGCGCTGAAAACCGTTACGGTCACCGCCCAGCACCGCGAAGAAACCCTGCAGGAAGTGCCGGTGGCGGTCACCGCAGTGCAAGGCAGCAGCATCACCGCCGACGGCGTGCGCGCCATGGGCGATATCACCACCTTCATCCCCAACGCCTCGGCGAAGAACCCCGACGGCGATGGTCGCCCGCGCTGGTACATTCGCGGCCTGGGCACCGGCGACACCGGCGCCGCCACCGTCTACCCGGTGGGTATCTACGCCGACGACGTCTACCTCAATGCCCCGGTGGCCGGCGGCGGCCCGTTGTTCGACCTTGAGCGCATCGAGATCCTGCGCGGCCCGCAAGGCACCCTGTATGGCAAGAACACCACCGCAGGCGCGGTGAACATCATCTCCAAGAAGCCGGGCTTCGACACCGACGGCTTCGGCACCCTCGGCTTTGGCAGCAAGAACGAGCGAATCCTCAGTGGCGCTATCGGCGGCGCCCTGGTCGATGAGCGCCTGGCAGCAAGGGTGTCGCTGTACTCCGAAGAGCGCGATGGCTTCACCCACAACCTGAGCAACGACCAGACCTACGGCGACGTCAACAAGAAGGCCGTGCGTGTGCAGTTCCTGGCCAGGCTCAACCCTGACCTTCAAGCGCTGTGGAAGGTCCACGGCCGCCAGTTCAAGGGCGATGGCAGCAGCGGTTCGCTGACGCTGGGGCGCTACTACAACGTCGGCTACCAGCGCCCGGAAGGCCGGCGCATCGAGCTGAACGTCGATGAAGATGCCAAGCTCGACCACAACGGCACCTCGCTGACCCTGAACTGGGACATCGGCGACTACAAGCTGACCTCGATCACCGCCTACGACTACATCCGCAACCAGCAACTCAGCGACGCCGACTACACCCCCTATGAAGTCAACGGCGCCGCCGACAGCGACAACCGTTACGACCAGTACTCCCAGGAATTTCGCCTGGCCTCGCCGCAACAGGAAACCCTGCGCTGGATGCTCGGCGCCCACTACTTCCACGAAACCCTCGACAGCAGCGCCTTGCGCACCGTCACCCCGGGGCCTACGCCCAACGGCACCGGTTCCAACCAGACCGGCGGCACGGTGGATTTTCGTGACCTGAGCTACACCCACAAAACCGACAGCTACGCGCTGTTCGGCAACCTCGCCTACGACCTGAGCGACAACCTGACCGTTACCGGTGGCCTGCGCTGGACCACCGAGAAAAAGGACATCGACCTTGACCTGGTGCAATTGACCCGCGCCACTGCCAACGGCCCGCTGATCCCGCTGACCGCCAGCGGCAGCAACGGCTCTCAGGAAGAGGCCAAGCGCTGGGACGCCTGGACTTACGACCTGACCCCCGAGTACCGCATCAACGACAACCTGCGGGTGTTCTTCCGTTATGCCCATGGTTTTCGTTCCGGCGGTTTCAACACCGGTCTATCCACCAGCCTTGCGCAGTTGACCACGGTCGATCCGGAAGAGCTGGACGCCTACGAGCTGGGCCTGAAGTCTGAATGGCTCGACCACCGCCTGACAGTCAACGCCAACCTGTTCTACTACGACTACCAGGACATCCAGGTCAACCTGCTGACGGTCAACAACGGCATCCTCACCACCGCGCTGACCAACGGCGCCAAGGGCAAGGTCAAGGGCGCCGAGCTTGAGCTCGAAGGCCAGCCGACCGACTACCTGCACCTGCGCGCGGCGCTGTCGTTCCTCGACACCGAGTACACCGACTTCAAGAACACCAACCCCACCACCGGCGCGGTGACCGCCGACTACAGCGGCAACAGCTTCGTGCGCTCGCCGCGTTACGTGGTGTCGCTGGGCGGCGACTACACCATCCTGCTGGAAGTCGGCGGCAAGCTGGTGGCCGGTGCCGATGTCAGCTTCCGTGACCGCGAGTACTTTCTGGCCGACCGCCAGAGCAGCGCCGACCAGCCGCTCAACCAGGCGCACTACACCCTGGCCAACAGCCGCCTGACCTGGTTCAGCCCGGATGAAAAGCTCAGCGTCACCGGTTTCGTCAATAACCTCACCGACCGCCGCTACCAGGTTCACGGCCGCCCCAACGGCACCGCCGGCCAGTACGTGATCACCTATGGCGACCCGCGCACCGTGGGCCTGAGTGTCACCAGCCGGTTCTGATCGCTGCATCCTTTCTGCCTTACAGGAGTCTGTTCCCATGTTCCGACCTACCTCCTTGGCTGGCGCCATCGCGCTGGTCATCGGCGGCTTCGGCGCGCCCGGCGTTTACGCCCAGGCGCCGGGCGCCAGCGACAGCAAGCTCGACACCGTGGTGGTGGTCGGCACCCGCCGCAGTGATGTCACCGCCCTGCAGAGCGCCGCCCCGGTGGATGTGCTCAGCGCCGAGCAGTTGCAGGAAACCGGCGCCCAGGATTTGTCCGGGGCGCTCACCGCGCTGTCGCCTTCGTTCAGCTTCCCGCAGTCGCCGCAAGGCGCCTTTGCCGGCTCCATCGCCCAGGGCGCCTCGTTGCGCGGCCTGGCCTCCGACCAGGTCTTGGTGCTGGTCAACGGCAAGCGCCGCCACAGCAGCGCCAACGTCACCCGCCAGGGCCTGGCCAACGGCCGCGGCGCGGCGGCGGTGGACTTGAGCCTGATCCCGTTGAGCGCCATCTCACGGGTGGAGATCCTGCGTGACGGCGCCGCCGCCCAGTACGGCTCGGATGCCATCGCCGGGGTGATCAACATCGTGCTCAAAGAGAACGACGCCGGTGGCAACCTCGGCAATCGCTTCGGCGGCTACGCCAAGGGCGACGGCCTGCAGCGCAAGCTCAGCGGCTGGAAAGGCCTGGCGCTGCCCAACGATGGCTTTCTCAACCTGAGTTTCGATGCCGGCAGCCAGGACCCGGCCAGCGACACCCGCCCGGACAACCGGATCTTTTACCCAGGCTCGACCAACATCAACAGCGAGCGCGAACAGAACAACCGCTACCGCACCTGGAACTGGGGCTCGGGCAATGTCTCGGACCAGTACAACCTGGTGGCCAACAGCGAGCTGGGCATCGGCGACGGCCTGAGCGCCTACGGCTTTGCCACCTACGCGCACAAGAACACCGACGCCGAAGGCTTCTTCGACCCGCCGACCACCCTGCGCAACAACTACGCCAGCGTGGCCCTGCAGCGCTATCCGGACGGGCGCCTGCCGATCACCCGCTACAACCTCGAAGACTACGCCGTAACGGGTGGCCTGCGTTACGAAGACGAACACCTGGGCAAGTTCGACCTGGCCGCCAACTACGGCAACGACACGCTCAAATCCACCGACCGCAATGCCATCAACCCCAGCTGGGGCAACGCCAGCCCGGATAAAATCTACACCGGCGAGCGCGAGAACGAGCAGACCAACCTGACCCTGGACTGGGTCCGCGACTTCCCCACCGACCTGCTGGCCAGGCCGCTGACCCTGTCGGCGGGCCTGGCCTGGCGCAAGGAGCACTACAGCCTGAGTGCCGGCGAAGCGGCCGGCTGGCAGAACGGGCCGCTGTTCAACACCCTCGACCCGCTCACTGGCCGGCGCATTCCCGGTTACTACGCTGGCATCACCCAGGTCGATGCCGCCTCGCTTGAGCGCAAGGTGCTCGGTGCCTATGTCGATGTTGAAGGGCAGATCACCGACAAGTTCCAGGCCGGGGTGGCGGTGCGTTCCGAGCACTATTCGGACTTTGGCGACACCACCAACGGCAAGCTGTCGCTGCGCTACGACTTCACCCCGCAGATTGCCGCGCGCGGCAGCATCAGCTCCGGCTACCGCGCGCCGTCGCTGGTGCAGAGCGGCCTTTCGTCGTTCAGTGTGCAGGTAGTCGAGCAGCCTTCGGGCAGCGGCAACTGGGTCGAGGTGCAGCAGCGCACCCTGCGCGCCGACAGCCCGGAAGCGGCCTTGCTGGGTGGCCGGGCGTTGAAGCCGGAAGAGTCCACCAACCTGTCGCTGGGGCTGGTCTGGCGGCCACTGAGCAATGCCTCAGTGACCCTCGACGCTTACCGCATCGATATCGACAACCGCATCACCCTCTCCGACCAGCTGCCGGGCAACGTGGTCGGGCCGATCTTTGCCGGCACGCCCTACGCCAACATCCAGAGCGCGGCGTTCTACACCAACATCGCCGACACCCGCACCGACGGCGTCGAGCTGGCCGGGCAGTACCAGTGGGACTTGCAGCAGTTTGGCCGGCTCAACCTCAACGCAGGCTTTGCCAAGACCCGCACGCGGATCACCGAGCTGCGCGATGTCGGCGGCATCAGCGGCGAGCAGATCGTCGGCCGCGCCACCCAAGGCCTGATCGAACACGGCACGCCGGAAGACAAACTGACCTTGAGCGCCAACTGGCTGTACGAGAACTGGGGCGTGACCCTGACCCAGCGCCGCTATGGCGAGTGGCAGAGCCTGAACAGCAGCAACCCGGACCTGGACCAGACCTTCAGCGCGCAGTGGATCACCGACCTGGACCTGAGCTACAGCTTCGACCAGGGGCTGAAATTATCGGTGGGCGCGATCAACCTGTTCGACAGCCATCCGGACAAGCTTGATGGGCCGCAGTTGTATGGGGTGCCGAAGTATTCGATTACCTCGCCGGAGGGGGCGCAGGGAGCGTTTTACTATGCGAGTGTCAGTTATGACTTTTGAGGCTTGAAAACCATCGCGGGTCAAGCCCGCTCCCACAAGAAGCGTGCTTGACCCGTGATCAGACTTTAGTAGTAAGCGTTTTCTTTCTGACTGTGGTCAGTCACATCACGCACACCCTTGAGCTCGGGAATGCGCTCGAGCAAGGTCCGCTCGATGCCTTCCTTCAAGGTCACGTCGGCCTGGCCGCAGCCCTGGCAACCACCACCGAACTGCAGCACGGCGATGCCGTCCTCGACCACTTCGATCAGGCTGACCTGGCCGCCGTGGCTGGCCAGCCCCGGGTTGATCTCGGTCTGCAGGTAGTAGTTGATGCGCTCGTTGACCGGGCTGTCTTCGTTGACCATCGGCACCTTGGCGTTCGGCGCCTTGATGGTCAGCTGGCCGCCCATGCGGTCGGTAGCGTAGTCGACCACGGCATCCTCAAGAAACGGAATGCTGACCGCGTCAAGGTAGGCAGTGAAGGTCTTCAGACCTACCGCCTCGTCTTCCGGCTTCTCCTCGCCCGGCTTGCAGTAGGCAATGCAGGTTTCAGCGTAGGTGGTGCCCGGTTGGGTAATGAAAATGCGAATGCCAATACCCGGGGTGTTCTGCTTTTCCAGCAGATCGGCCAGGTAATCATGCGCGGCGTCGGTAATAGTTATGGCGCTCATGGAAGTTCCTCACAGACTTGCCGGCAGTTTACGCCAACCTGGCCGCCGAACAAAGTCCTAGTAATTCTGTCAGGAAAGGGTTACCGCCACTGGCGTGCCGCGCCGGGCCTCGAACCAGGCGCTCATGCGCCGGTACAAACGCTTTTCCAGCAGCAGGTAACTGGCCCACGACAGCCCGGCGATCAACGGTACGCACAGGGCAAATACCGCATACGGGCTGAGGTTCAGGCGCTCGCTTGCAAACCAGCCGGCATACAGCACCAGCACGTGGATCAGGTACACCGAGTACGAGCAATCGCCCAGCGCCTTGAGCAGGCGGTTGCCCTTGAAGTACGGCTCCAGGGCAATGCAGGCGAAAACAATCAACGCGCTCGGCACGCCCCAGTGCAGCAAGCGCATCGAGGCATCCAGGTGATAGATCGCCAGCCCCGCCGCCGCCAGGATCGCCAGCGGCAGCCACAGGCCCTGGGCGATCCAGCCGCGCCGGTAGAGCACGCCGATGCCGATACCGAGCAAAAATTCATAGACGATATTGTTACGGTAGAAGTGATTGAGCAGCCCGGCGCGGGTCAGCACCTCGCTGACCAGCAGCAATGCTAACGCCACCAGCAATAGCCGGTGTTGCTGGCGGACCACGAACACCAGCGAGAACAGCAGGTAGAAGAACATCTCGTAGTTCAGGGTCCAGCCGACATTGAGGGTCGGGTACTGGCCGTAACCGCCGGGGTTCTCGGCCGGAATGAACAGCAACGACAAGAGAAAATGCTCAAGGTCGATGGCCTGGTGCGGCATCCACTGGCTGGCGGCGACCAGCAGCAAGGCCATCAGTGCGGTGTAGAACCAGTAGGCCGGCACGATGCGCAGCGCCCGGTTGAGCAGAAAGCGCCGGGCCGGCATGGCCTTGTCGCGGGTCGAGAGGTAGATCACCAGACCGCTGATGACGAAGAACACATCCACGCCCACGGCGCCGCGGTCAGTCAAGAACTGTCCAATCGGGCCACTGGCATGGAAGTCGAAGAAAATCTGCATGAAGTGATGGCAAACCACCACCCAGGCGGCAAGTGCCCTTAAAGCCTGAAGCGAATACAGCATCCGGTTACCTGCGTCTCAAGTCCCACTCAAGCCCCGGCCGGAACCGGGGCCGCATGAGAGCTCGGACCACAGGTTGCCGGGAAAGGTCAGGCGACCTTCCCGGCGGTCATGCTTACAGGTTCTCGTAGCGGTTCATGTCGAGCACCCCCGACTCCACCGCGTCGGTCTCCTTGATGTAGCTGTCGAGGTCGTGGAAGTACTGCCAGAACTGCGGATGGCTGCGGCGCACACCCCAGCGCATGACGATGCGCTCGAACCTGGCGGTGTCGTCGCGAGCCGCTTCCAGGTCTTCGACGAACTCCGGCACATCGCTGGCCGGAACGTTGAACATGAAGTTGGGGTAGCTGCTGAGCACGCCCGGCACCAGGGTCAGGGTGTCCAGGCCCGGCTGGTAGCGGTAGGCCTCGCCGAGCATGAAGGCGACGTTGCTGTGCGCGCGGTTGCGCAACAGGCTGTAGACCTGGCGCTGGCCGCCCTGCCCTTCGATGCGCAGCATGGTCGCTTCAGGCAACTGATTGATCACCTTAAGGCCCGCCGCCGGGCGCGAGACCAGGCGGCTCAGCGACTGCTCGACATCACGGAACTCCTCGCTCATTTGCGGCCGCGAGCAATAGGCGCCCTGGCAGCGGTTGATCGGGTCGGGCGCGGCGTTGAGGCTGCCGGTGCGCTGGATCAGCTTGAGACCGAAGTCACGCTTGGGGTCGCGCTTGTCGAGTTTCAGTGCGCTCGGGGTGTCGGTGTCGATGTCCTCATAGTCCATCCACATCTTCACCTTGCCGCCGTTCTGGTACCAGTCGCTGAGGATCGCGCCACGGGCATCGGCCGGCATCAGGCGCAGGAAGTTGACCTCAGCGCCATTGCGGATCAGGTCGAAGTACAGCCGCGTCTGCGCCTGGTGCGAGACGTTGCCATAGACATCGAAGTTGACCGCCAGCTGGTAGTAGGTGCGTTCGAACAGCGGGTAATCGAACAGCCAGATGGTTTTTGGCACGTCACCGATCAGGCCCTTGCTCACCGAGGCGCTGTCAAAGTGACGGAAGATGGTCAGCAGCGCGTTGTCGTTGCCGGCCCAGAGGGTCGACCAGCTCGGCGGCGGCACTTCGGCATAGGCCTCGCGGCGCAGCTTTTCGTACTCGTTGCGCTTGTCGCGGTAGGCATGCCAGAGGGTCAGGATGCTGCCGACGTCGTCGATCTGCCCGGGCATCGCCAGCAGCGGCGTGGCCTGGCCGCGGTACTCGGCATCGGTCAGGTAACGGTCGTGGGCCGGCTCCTGGAACAGCGTCCAGAAATTATCGCGGATCACGTCGGTGGCAATCTGGCCTCGGCACACCGGGCCGCGGATGAAGGTGCGCACGAAGTATTCGGCGTTATCCAGCATGAACTGGTAACGGGCCACCGCCGGGATCGCTTCGAAGGTCTCGAACGGGTTGGCGCGATGACGCGGGCCGTAGCCAGGCAGCGCATTGGCGTGCCAGTCGCCGCTGTAGAACAGCTGCTTGACGCGCTTGAGCTTCTGCGGGCCCATCGGGTAGGTGATGTGGGTTTTATGCACGATCACGCCCTGCACCGGCATCAGCCGGTAATAGAAGTCGGTGCCCGGCGGGTCGTTGGGCCGGCGCGTGGCGATCAGGTCGATCGGCTGGCCGCTTGGGGTGCGCGAACGTACCCACTGGAAGAAATGCCCCTGCTCGCCGCCAACAAAGTGGATGTGGGCAAGGAACAGGTGCTCGTACAGCCAGCGCCCGACCAGCGCTTCGGTCGAACCGGGGCGGTTGAGCAACGCTTCCCAGTCGGCAATTTGCGCGGCCTCCCTGGCGCTCGGCTGGATCGGCTCGTGCTCCACCGGCGCACCGGCCGCCAGCCAGCGCTGCAGGGTCTGGTACTGGGCATCGGTGAGGCCGTTAACTGCCAGCGGCATGCCCTCTTTCGGGTGCGCGCCGGCATAGGCGTCGAACTCCCCGGGCAATGGGCACATGTTGTTGCGGTTCAGGCCCAGGACAATCTCCTCGGGCAACTTGGCGTTGGGCGTCAGCGGGGTCTTGTGCCCAAGCTCGAGCATGCGCGCCATCAGCGCGGCCTGGCTGCCCTGGTTGTCGAGCACCGAGTAAAAGCCCTTGCGCTGCCAGCCTTCGGTGCTGGTGGCATCGTAGAACAAGCGCGTCGGCGCGACCGCCTTGCTGCGCTCGCCCTGGTACACCGGCACCTTGGAGGCACCGCGCGAGGCGCCCTCGGCACTGCCCAGGTTGAGCTGGCAGGCCGCGTCGTTGCAGGCGTGGCAGGCCACGCATTTCTCGGTGAAGATCGGTTGGATGTCCCGGGTATACGAAATAGCCGAGCTTGATTGAGGGGCTTGCCCCAACGCCACGCCGCTGATGAACAGAGCGAAAGCGCCGGCAAGAAAGCGATGCACCATGTGCCGAATGTCCTGGGTATTGATAGCTTCACGATTCTACCGGTGCTGGCGGCGTGCCAACATGAATGAAATTCATGTAAATCTTCAACACGTCTAAAAACCGCGCAGCTTTGTTATTATTCCGCAACTTTTGTTTTTGCCCGACCAGGTAGTCCTATGTCTGACCGCAGCGCTCGTTTCCAAGCACTTCAGCAAGCACTCAAAGAGCGCATCCTGATTCTCGATGGCGGCATGGGTACTATGATCCAAAGCTACCGCCTCGAGGAACACGACTATCGTGGCACGCGCTTCGCCGATTGGCCAAGCGATGTCAAAGGCAACAACGACCTGTTGCTGCTGTCGCGCCCCGACGTCATCGCCGCCATCGAGAAGGCCTACCTGGACGCCGGCGCCGACATTCTCGAAACCAACACCTTCAACGCCACGCAGATTTCCCAGGCCGACTACGGCATGGAGTCGCTGGCCTATGAGCTTAACCTCGAAGGCGCACGCATCGCCCGTCAGGTCGCCGATGCCAAGACCCTCGAAACCCCGGACAAACCGCGCTTCGTTGCCGGCGTGCTCGGCCCCACCAGCCGCACCTGCTCGATTTCCCCCGACGTCAACGACCCGGGCTATCGCAACGTCACCTTCGACCTGCTGGTAGAAAACTACCTTGAGGCGACCCGCGGCCTGATCGCTGGCGGCGCCGACCTGATCCTGATCGAGACCATCTTCGACACCCTCAACGCCAAGGCGGCGATCTTCGCCGTGCAGCAGGTGTTCGAGGAAGACCGCGTCCAATTGCCGATCATGATCTCCGGGACCATCACCGATGCTTCCGGCCGCACCCTGTCGGGGCAGACCACCGAAGCGTTCTGGAACTCGGTGCGCCATGCCAACCCGATCTCGGTGGGCCTGAACTGCGCCCTCGGTGCCAAGGACCTGCGCCCCTACCTCGAAGAGCTGTCGAGCAAAGCCGGCACCCATGTCTCGGCGCACCCCAACGCCGGCCTGCCGAACGCCTTCGGTGAGTACGACGAAACCCCGGCCGAAATGGCCGTGGTGGTCGAAGAGTTCGCCGCCAGCGGCTTCTTGAACATCATCGGCGGCTGCTGCGGTACCACCCCGGGGCATATCCAGGCGATTGCCGAGGCGGTCGCCAAGTACCCGCCACGGGCCATTCCCGACATCCCCAAAGCCTGCCGGCTGTCGGGCCTTGAGCCGTTCACCATCGACCGCAACTCGTTGTTCGTCAACGTCGGTGAGCGCACCAACATCACCGGTTCCGCCAAGTTCGCCCGCTTGATCCGCGAAGAGAACTACACCGAAGCGCTGGAAGTCGCCCTGCAGCAGGTCGAGGCCGGCGCCCAGGTGATCGACATCAACATGGACGAAGGGATGCTCGATTCCCAGGCGGCCATGGTCAAGTTCCTCAACCTGATCGCCGGTGAACCGGACATCTCCCGCGTACCGATCATGATCGACTCCTCCAAGTGGGAAGTGATCGAAGCCGGCCTCAAGTGCATCCAGGGCAAGGGCATCGTCAACTCGATCTCGATGAAGGAAGGCGTCGAGGCCTTCAAGCATCACGCCAAGCTGTGCAAGCGCTACGGCGCCGCCGTGGTGGTGATGGCCTTCGACGAGGTCGGCCAGGCCGACACCGCCGCGCGCAAGCGCGAGATCTGCCAGCGCAGCTACGACATCCTGGTCAACGAAGTGGGCTTTCCGGCCGAAGACATCATCTTCGACCCGAACATCTTCGCCGTTGCCACCGGCATCGAGGAGCACAACAACTACGCCGTCGACTTCATCGAAGCCTGCGCCTATATCCGCGACCACCTGCCCTACGCCCTGAGCTCGGGCGGTGTTTCCAACGTGTCGTTCTCGTTCCGTGGCAACAACCCGGTGCGCGAGGCGATCCACTCGGTGTTCCTCTACCACGCGATCCAGAACGGCCTGACCATGGGTATCGTCAACGCCGGCCAGCTGGAGATCTACGACGAGATCCCGCCGGCGCTGCGCGAGCGGGTCGAGGACGTGGTGCTCAACCGCACCCCGGAAGGCACCGACGCCCTGCTGGCGATCGCCGACGACTACAAGGGCGGTGGCGCGGTCAAGGAAGTCGAGAACGAGGAATGGCGCTCGCTGCCGGTTGGCAAGCGCCTGGAACATGCGCTGGTCAAGGGCATCACCGCCTTTATCGTGGAAGACACCGAAGAGTGCCGCCAGCAATGCGCGCGCCCGATCGAGGTGATCGAAGGCCCGCTGATGAGCGGCATGAACGTGGTCGGCGACCTGTTCGGCGCCGGCAAGATGTTCCTGCCCCAGGTGGTCAAGTCGGCGCGGGTAATGAAGCAGGCGGTAGCGCACCTGATTCCCTTCATTGAACTGGAAAAAGGCGACAAGCCCGAAGCCAAGGGCAAGATCCTCATGGCCACGGTCAAGGGCGACGTGCACGACATCGGCAAGAACATCGTCGGCGTGGTGCTCGGTTGCAACGGCTATGACATCGTCGACCTCGGCGTCATGGTCCCGGCCGAGAAGATCCTGCAGACCGCCCGCGAGCAAAAATGCGACATCATCGGCCTGTCCGGCTTGATCACCCCGTCGCTGGACGAGATGGTCCATGTTGCCCGCGAAATGCAGCGCCAGGACTTCCACCTGCCGCTGATGATCGGCGGCGCCACCACCTCGAAGGCCCACACGGCGGTGAAGATCGAGCCCAAGTACAGCAACGACGCGGTGATCTACGTCACCGACGCCTCACGCGCGGTGGGTGTCGCCACCCAGTTGCTGTCCAAGGAACTCAAGCCAGGCTTCGTCGAGAAGACCCGCCTGGACTACATCGAGGTGCGCGAGCGCACCGCCAACCGCAGCGCCCGCACCGAGCGCCTGAGCTACGAGCAGTCGATCGCCGCCAAGCCCAAGTATGACTGGGCCGGTTACCAGCCGGTGGTGCCGAGCTTCACCGGCGTCAAGGTACTGGAGAACATCGACCTCAAGGTACTGGCCGAGTACATCGACTGGACGCCGTTCTTCATCTCCTGGGACCTGGCCGGCAAGTACCCGCGCATCCTCACTGACGAAGTGGTCGGCGAAGCCGCGACCGCGCTGTTCAAGGATGCCCAGGAAATGCTCGCCAAGCTGATCGACGAAAAGCTGATCAGCGCCCGCGCGGTGTTCGGTTTCTGGCCGGCCAACCAGGTCAACCATGACGACATCGAAGTCTATGGCGCCGATGGTCAGCCACTGGCGCAGCTGCACCACCTGCGCCAGCAGACCATCAAGCCGGACAACAAGCCGAACTTCTCCCTGGCCGACTTCGTCGCACCTAAAGACACCGGCATCACCGATTACGTCGGCGGTTTCATCACCACCGCCGGCATCGGCGCCGAGGAAGTGGCCAAGGCGTACCAGGACAAGGGCGACGACTACAACTCGATCATGGTCAAGGCCCTCGCCGACCGCCTGGCCGAGGCCTGCGCCGAGTGGCTGCACGAACAGGTGCGCAAGGACTACTGGGGTTACGCCAAGGACGAGCACCTGGACAACGAGGCGCTGATCAAGGAGCAGTACTCGGGTATCCGCCCTGCCCCGGGCTACCCGGCCTGCCCGGACCACACCGAGAAGGAAACCCTGTTCCGCCTGCTCGACGGCACCGCCATCGGCGAAACCGGGCCCAGCGGCGTGTTCCTCACCGAGCACTTCGCCATGTTCCCGGCGGCGGCGGTCAGCGGCTGGTATTTCGCCCACCCGCAGGCGCAGTACTTTGCCGTCGGCAAGGTCGACAAGGACCAGGTGCAGAGCTACACCGCGCGCAAAGGCCAGAAGCTGAGCGTGAGCGAGCGCTGGCTGGCGCCTAACCTTGGTTATGACAACTGAAGCTGCAAGCTTCAAGCTACAAGCTGCAAGCTGCAAGAAGGCGCATCAGCCTCTTGTAGCTTGAGGCTCATAGCTTGCAGCTTCCGTCTACACTGAGAGGGGATGCCTTTTAACCAGGAGCCCCTCATGGACGAACCCGCCCAAGGCAAACCCCCGACCTTCTGGCAGATGCTGCAAAGCATCCTGGCAGCGGCCTTCGGGGTGCAAAGCGGCAAGAACCGCGCCCGCGACTTCAACCACGGCAAGGCCAGCCACTTCATCGCGCTGGGCACCGTGTTCACCTTGCTGTTCATTCTGGTATTGATCGGGCTGGTGCAACTGGCCATGCACCTGACCGCCCGCTGAAAAGCAGTCCGCCCGCAGATGTCCATTCTGCGGGCGGTTCACTGTTACCCATCGGGTGATGTCACTGGTGGCTGACCCAGTACACGGCGGTCACTACCACGAGGATGATCAGACAGAGTATCGCCCAGGCATCGACACTGCTGTCAGGCTTACCCGCTTTGGTCGAATTTCCCATTGCATCGCCTCTTGTAGTGTTTATGGGAATGCATGTCACCCGTAGCAGTTAAGTTCAGCAATGGCCATTGCTCAAGCAGGGGTATTTCAATATTCGACCGGGGCGTTGAGAAACGGGTAGCGGTAATCCGGCGCATGGCCCTGAGCGCTGAAACGGTTGAAATCCAGGCCGTAGTCGGCTTGATCCTGCAGGTTCAGCCAGCGCCGGGCCCGTTGCGGGTCGATCATCTGCAGCACCGGCACCTGGTAATCGCGCCGGCCATCTCGGTCGATTGGCAGTTTCAGCGCATCATCGTGCAGTAACACCATGGCCCAGCCGCCGAGGGAAAAGTGTCCGCCCATGAGCACGCTCAGGCGCCCGTCGATGCGCGCCTGCAACGCCGCCGGCGAGCTGTTGACGGCGCTCAGCAGCACATCCTTGCCCGGCACGCGCCCAGCTTCCTCCAGCGCCTGCATGGCGCCAAAGGCCATTTCGTCGTTGGCCGACCACACCAGCTCGACCTTCGGGTAGCGCTGTAACAGCTGGCGGGCCTGTTCGTAGGCACGCTCGCGGCCCCAGCCGCCATACACCACCTGGCGCAGGCGCACCTCGGGGTGCTCGGCCAGGGCGCGGCGCATGCCCTGCTCGCGCAACTGCGAGGCCGGGGTGGTCTTGAGCCCGGAAAACGCCAGCAGCTCCAACGGCCGGGTCACCCCCGGGCGGGCACGCAGGGCAATCAGGGTTTTGAGCATCTGGTAGCCGGCCTGCTCGTCATTGCCCACCAGGGTGGCGAGCAAGGGCGGGTATTTGTCCGGGTGGCTGGCAATCAGCTCGACCTGATTCGGTGTCAGGCCGTTATTGACCAGGAACAGCTTTACCCCGCTGTCGCGGGACAGGCGGATGATCTCCGGAGCAATGTACTGCTCGTTCACCAGCACCAGGTAATCGGGGCGCTGACGGCCTTCGAGCACTTCACGGGCCTGGGTCAGCGCCAGCTCCGGCCGGCGCTCGCTGTACTGGATACGCAACTGCAGGCCCAGATCGTCGGCGGCAGCCTGCATGAAACGCGAATAACTGACCCAGAAAGTCTCGTTGGAATAGCCCGGATTGAGAAACACCACTGAAGCCGCCTGCGCACCGGCCACCAGTGGCAGGCTCAGGCAAAGGCTTTGGCACAAGGCCTTGAGCATGCGTTGACGCTCCCGCTATTCAAACCGGCAATTATAACCGCCCGTAGTGGCACATTGGACAAATGCCAGTCAGTCTCACTTAGTCCAAATGGTTCTTTTCATATGCAAAAACTTCACTTTTGCGCATAAACGCAAACTGCTATCTTTCCTCGGCTCCGCACCGGAGTGCGCGGCCGTGCGCGCGATTAGCTGCAAGCAGCTTGAGAACAGGACCCCTATGTACGTATACGACGAGTACGATCAGCGGATCATCGAGGACCGCGTCAAGCAGTTCCGGGATCAGACCAGCCGCTACCTGGCCGGTGAACTGAGCGAAGAAGAGTTCCGCCCCCTGCGCCTGCAAAATGGCCTCTATATCCAACGTTTTGCCCCGATGTTGCGGGTCGCCGTGCCTTATGGCCAGCTGACCTCGCGCCAGACACGGATGCTGGCGAAGATCGCGCGCGACTACGACAAGGGCTACGCCCACATCAGCACCCGGCAGAACGTGCAGTACAACTGGCCAGCCCTGGAAGACATCCCCGAGATTCTGGCCGAGCTTGCCACCGTGCAGATGCACGCGATCCAGACCAGCGGCAACTGCCTGCGCAACGTCACCACCGACCAGTTCGCCGGTGTCGCTGCCGATGAAGTGATCGACCCGCGCCCCTGGTGCGAGATCGTCCGCCAGTGGACCACCTTCCACCCAGAATTCGCCTACCTGCCGCGCAAGTTCAAGATCGCCATCAACGGCTCGAGCAGCGACCGCGCGGCCATCGAAGTGCACGATATCGGCCTGGAGCCTGTGTACAACGCAGCCGGCGAGCTGGGCTTTCGCGTACTGGTCGGTGGCGGCCTGGGCCGTACCCCGGTGGTCGGCGCCTTCATCAACGAGTTCCTGCCCTGGCAGGACCTGCTCAGTTACCTGGACGCGATCCTGCGGGTGTACAACCGCTACGGCCGTCGCGACAACAAGTACAAGGCGCGGATCAAGATCCTGGTCAAGGCGCTCACCCCTGAAGTGTTCGCCGAAAAGGTCGAGGCCGAAATGGCCCACCTGCGCGGCGGCAGCACCACCCTGACCGAGGCCGAAGTGCACCGCGTGGCCAAGCACTTTGTCGACCCGGACTACAAGGCGCTGGACAACCTCGACTTCAGCGAGCTCGAACAGCAGCACCCAGGCTTTGCCCGCTGGCGCGCGCGCAACGTGCTGGCGCACAAGCGCCCTGGCTACGTCGCCGTGACCCTGTCGCTCAAGCCTACCGGCGTCGCCCCCGGCGACCTCACCGACAAGCAACTGGATAGCGTGGCCGACCTGGCCGAGCGCTACAGCTTCGGCCAGCTGCGCACCTCCCACGAGCAGAACATCATTCTTGCCGACGTCGAGCAGAGCCAGTTGCATGCCCTGTGGCTGGAGCTGCGCGAGAACGGCTTGGCCACGCCGAACATCGGCCTGCTGACCGACATCATCTGCTGCCCGGGCGGTGACTTCTGCTCGCTGGCCAACGCCAAGTCGATCCCGATCGCCGAGTCCATCCAGCGTCGTTTCGACGACCTCGACTACCTGTTCGACATCGGCGAACTGGACCTGAACATCTCCGGCTGCATGAACGCCTGTGGTCACCACCACGTCGGCCATATCGGCATCCTCGGGGTGGACAAGAAAGGCGAAGAGTTCTACCAGGTCTCCCTGGGGGGCAGCGCCAGCCGCGACGCCAGCCTGGGCAAGATCCTCGGCCCTTCCTTTGCCCAGGACGACATGCCGGATGTGATCGAGAAGCTGATCGACGTCTACGTTGAAAAACGCACCGAAGACGAGCGCTTCATCGACACCTACCAACGTATTGGCATCGACCCATTCAAGGAACGCGTCTATGCAGCGAATCATTAAGAACAACCAGATCGTCGACGAAACCTGGCACCTGCTGCCCAAGGATTTCAACATCGACGAAGTGACCAACTGCGACGACTACATCGTGCCGCTGCAGCTGTGGCGTGAACACGGCCATATGCTCAAGGCCCGCGACGGCGGCCTGGGCGTCTGGCTGGACGCCGACGAAGAAGCCGAAGAAATCGGCGAAGTGGCCAACCAGTTCCAGGTCATTGCCCTGAACTTCCCGGCCTTCACCGACGGGCGCAACTACTCCAACGCGCGCCTGCTGCGTGACCGCTACAAGTTCACCGGCGAGCTGCGCGCCATTGGCGACGTGCTGCGCGACCAGTTGTTCTACATGAAGCGTTGCGGCTTCGATGCTTTTGCCCTGCGTGCCGACAAGGACCCGGTCGAAGCGCTGAAGAGCCTGCAGGACTTCTCGGTGACCTACCAGGCCGCCACTGACGAACCGCAACCGCTGTTCCGTCGTCGCTGAATGCATTGCCGGGCGACCCGAGTCGCCCGGCGATCAATCTCCAGATCGTTGCTCATCCTGCATTAACCCCGTACCCTCTGCCGCAGCCCTCGCAGCCCGGCGCAGCTTGCGGCCTGAGGTGGGGCGCCTGGTCGTCTCGATGGCGTTCCAGGCTTGAAGGTCTTCATCGGCAAAAGCTTTCTTCTGCCCCACCGACACCAATGGCCCTGCCCCGTCGGCAAAGCGCCGGGTCAGCAGCAAGAAGCCGGTGTGCGCGACCATGCGGTGTTCAGGACGCACCGCCAACCCCTCAAGGTGCCAGCCACGAACCATCGATTCCCAGGCCTGTGGCTCGGTGAAGCGCCTATCGGCGCAAATCGCCTGCGCCGTACGTGACAGCTGGGTGACGGTGGCAACATAACTAATCCAGACGCCGCCCGGGACGAGCACCTCGGCGATTGCCTCCAGGCATTCCCACGGCGCCAGCATGTCGAGCACCACACGGTCGATGCTACCCGGAGCTTCGTGCTTGAGTACCTGCTCCTGCAAATCTCCCAACGTTACCCGCCAGGCCGGATGCGCCTGCCCGAACAGGCTCTGGACGTTGCCACGAGCGATATCGGCGAATTCCTCGCGGCGTTCGATCGAGTGCAGGTAACCGTGGTCACCTACAGCACGCAACAACGCAATGGACAGTGCCCCGGAGCCAACGCCAGCCTCGACCACCCGCGCCCCGGGAAAGATGTCGGCCATGGTCACGATCTGGCCGGCATCCTTGGGATAGACCACTGCTGCACCTCGCGGCATGGACTGGATAAAATTGCTCAGCAGCGGCCTGAAGACAAGGTACTGCCGGCCTTGACTGCCAGTTACCCGCGAGCCGTCCGGGCGGCCAATGATGTGGTCATGGGCAAGATAGCCTTTGTGGGTGTGAAAATGCCCGCCCGGCGCCAGGCAGATGACATTCAGATGGCCACGTTCATCACTGAGCTGGACACGCTCCCCAGCACGCAACGGGCCACGTCGCTGGGACGCCCCTACCGGTAGCTGACATGCGGCTTGGGCCGATGGCGAGCAAAAACTGTTCAAGCGGCGTACTCCTGCAGACTCTTGGAAAAATTCCATGTATCGAGACTGGAGTCGCACCAGGGCAAAGTGTTACGCAACCGGCACCTGTCACGCCGGTGCTTGTGTAATGGCATGTGTAAGAGAGCGGCTCCCGAACCCGGCCAGGCATGGGAGCCAAGTGGTTCATAGATGGGTAACCTGGTCCGGCACGCTGTTCCAGATATCCGCGGTCAGTGTCTCGATCAGTTCGCGCTCAACCTCCTTTGCCTTTTCAAGGTTGGCATCGCTTCTTTCCTTATATTCCTGGGACGTAATCGTGTCTGCGTCGAGGTCCAACTGATTCTGCAGGGCAGAAATCGGTTTGTTGGCCTCTTCGAATCGAGACTTGTAATTATTTTTGAGAAACTCGATCCAGAAGTCCCGACTCGAGAGCTCAGCCTTCAGGAGCTCTGGCGTTTCCCCCGCAAGCACCTCGTTTTCAGCGGCCTCAAGCTGCGCCTGGGTCACATTGGCTATGCGCCCGAACAGCATGCTTTGCGGCTGCCCCGGCAGGTCCAGGCGTTCGGCCAGACCAATGCGATAGGCCAAACGCACTTCCACATCGTCAACAGGCACCCCTGCCGCCCGTCGCGCAGTAATATCACGCAAGGCAATCCGCTCCACCGCATCCAGACGGCTTGTGCCACGAGCCAGGTTGACCAGCGCGTATTCGGCGCCGACCACTGTCCCGGCTTGCTTCGCTTGTTGCACCAGCACCAGCACCTCAAACTGGCTGAACACCAGAATGACGCCGTCGCCGCAGGTATCCAAGCCATTGGCAAATTCGAACAACGAAGCGCGGACTTCTGTATCGCTTTTGGCAGCAGCGAGCACGTTCAGTACACGCTCGCGCAACCCGGTGTAATCGAGGCGAAAATCGGCGGTGCCGGGTAAATCGTTGAGCAGACGGAAAAACTCGCCACTTCCCGCCATGTCAGCCAGAACGGCCCAATCGCTTTTGATTTGCTCCGCTCTGACCGCGTCGACGCCGGTCAACCAGAGCGCTACAGGCGATTCAGGTGTTATAAGGTGCGGCCCGCGCAGGTTCTGCACTACCTGGAAATGCACGCCAGTGCGCTGGTGGTAAGTTTCGAGCCGCTCAAGGCTGAATTGATCCAGGAGATTGCCATGCAGGCTGGTGATGCCATTGACCCTCACAACCTGCGGCGTGGTCTGCAGTACCGCCTCGGGTATATGGCGAATCCGGTTGAGGCGCAAATCCAGCACTACCAGCCGCTCAAGCTCGAACACCCCGTCAGGCCAGGTGCTGATCTGGGTGCTTCGCAAAGACAGGTTGAGCAACTGCGACATTGCTGCGACTGCAGGTGGCTGGCCCAGCGGATTGTCATCCAGATACAGCAGTTTCAATTGCGTGAGCCGCCCCAGCACCGCCTGGGTCGCCTCGGTCATCTCCAGGTTGTTATGGCGTACTTGTAGCCGGGTCAGGCCCTGCAGCTCGCCGATTGCCTCGTCAAGCCCGGTCAGGCGGTTGCCGTTGAGGTCGAGCCAGCGCAGCCTGCTGAAAACCTGCAGAAAGCTTGCCGGCACTGATCGCAAGCCCATTGCCGAGAGAACCAGGTCGCCAATGTGACTGAAATCTGCGGTCAACGGCGGCAGCGCGCCCAGACGCCAGTTGCTCAAGTCCAGACGGTAGCCGATAAAGCGTCCGTCACCGGCGTGGATACGGGCAGTTTCCCGGCGCCAGGCCTTTTTGATTCGTTCAACTACCCGAATCAGCGCCGGCGAGTTTGCCGGGGCTACCATCGCACCAAACCCTAAATCCTGCTCCTGGCCGGCCCATTGCTTCAACGTTTCACTCAACTGCCGGTACTCTTGCCGACGCTGTTCCAGCGCCTGGGCCTGCTCAACCTCGGTCGCGCCCAGTTCCTGAAGCAAACGCTGCGCCTCTTGCGGCTCCAGAATCGGATACAGGCTGCGGACCTGGCTCAGCAAGCTGTTGTCGAATCGACTGCCCACCGCCCCACGGCCACTGAGCGGGTAGCCCAGGCGTCCATCGGCCAGGCTCAGCGGCGAGCGCAACCAACTGCGCGCCCATGCGCTCGAAGTCTTCGGGCCGGGCATGGCGAAGCCAGGCCGGCAGGCGTTGCGAAATGAACGGGCCATGCAGGCCGGGAACGGATAGTGAAGAGGGGGTGGTCATGGCAAGTCTCCTGTTGGCTTGAATGCCTAGGAGACCTGCCGCAAGCACCGCCAGGGTGCTAATTAATGCTTGGGCGTTGCAGGGCTAGCCGGTTACCACAGCCGGCCACTGAGACGGCTCCAGAGCTTGACCGCCAGGTGTTCGAGCGAACCGCTGGCTGCCAGGCCCACACGTTCCTGCAGGCTTTTGCGCTCGGCAAAGTGCAGATGATACAGGTTGGCCTCGCGGGCGCGCTGGCTCAGGTACTCGTCGCTGGTCATCAACTGGTCGACCAGTTGCTTGTTCAGCGCGGCAACGCCGAGCCAGACCTCACCGGTGGCAACATCATCGATGTGCAACTGCGGGCGGTAGCGCGAGACGAAGTCCTTGAACAACTGGTGGGTGATGTCCAGGTCTTCCTGGAACTTCTCCCGGCCTTTTTCGGTATTCTCGCCGAACACGGTCACGGTGCGTTTGTATTCACCGGCGGTGAACACTTCGAAGTCGACGTCGTGTTTTTTCAGCAGGCGGTTGACGTTGGGCAACTGCGCCACCACGCCGATCGAACCAAGGATGGCAAAGGGTGCGCTGACGATCTTGTCGCCGATGCAGGCCATCATGTAGCCACCGCTGGCGGCGACCTTGTCGATGCACACGGTCAATGGCACGCCAGCCTGGCGAATACGCGCCAGTTGCGAGGCCGCCAGGCCATAGCTATGGACCATCCCACCGCCGCTTTCAAGGCGCAGCACCACCTCGTCCTGGGCCGTGGCCAGGCTCAGCACCGCGCTGATTTCATGGCGCAGGCTCTCGGTGGCCGAGGCCTTGATGTCGCCGTCGAAGTCGAGGACGAACACCCGGCTTTTTTCTTCGGGCTTTTTCTTCAGTTGTTTTTCGGCCTTGGCCTGCTGCTTGCGCAAGGCTTTTAACTGGGCCTTGTCCAGCAAGCTGCTTTCCAGGCGCTCGCGCAAGTCTTTATAGAACTCATTGAGCTTATTGACCTGCAACTGGCCGCCGCCCTTGCGCCGGCCCTTGCCGCGCAGACCGGCAATTGCCGAGAGGACAATCAGAATCGCGATCACCAGGGTCGCGGTCTTGGCGAGAAAGCTTGCGTACTCTGCAAGAAACTCCACAGTAACTCCTTAACATGCCTGCGCCCGTGCGGCGCGAACCGATAGTCAAGCATACCGAGGCCGCCCTGCCCCTGCCAGCGCAGGAAATCTTCGGCAATGCAGTTCAAACGCTCTTTTCAAACGCTTGTATGTTTTTTCGTTGACAGCCTGACAGCGGCAACCTAACCTCGGCTCATCCTTAGCGCAGGCGGACGACGTGGGCAGTATCTACCTGATTCGACATGGCCAGGCTTCATTTGGTGCAGACGACTACGACGTCCTCTCGCCCGTGGGCATGCGCCAGAGCGAGGCCTTGGGCGAGCACCTGGCGCAACTGGGCTTGCGCCTGGACCGCTGCCTGGCCGGCGACCTGCGCCGCCAGCAGGACACCGCGCGACTGGCCTTGGCAGTGATGCACAACGCCGGTTGCGAAGTGCCCACGCTGGAAACCGACAACGCCTTCAACGAATTCGATGCCGACGGCGTGATCCGCGGCCTGCTGCCCGGCCTGTTGCCGGACGAGCCGGAAGCCTTGCACGTGCTACGCAACGGCACCCAGAACCGCAGCGAGTTCCAGCGCCTGTTCGCCTTGCTGGTGCAGCGCTGGCACGGCGGCGAACATGCCTGCGAAGGCGCCGAGAGCTGGCAGGGCTTTGTCCAGCGGGTCGATGGCGGCCTGCAGCGGGTGCTGCAACAGGCCGGCAACGGCGACAACATTGCCATTTTCACCTCGGGCGGCACCATTGCCGCCCTGCTCCACCTGGTAACCCGTATCACTGCCGGCCAGGCTTTCGAGCTGAACTGGCAGATCATCAACACCTCGCTCAGCCAACTGAAGTTTCGCGGCCGCGAGGTGGCCCTGGCTTCCTTCAACAGTCAGGCCCATGTGCAGCTGTTGAAGGCGCCGGAGCTCATCACCTACCGATGAACCCCGGCTCGTTGTGACCTCACCCGTCACGCAAATCACTTAATAAGGAACACACCATGAGCGATGTAGCAAAAGCCGTCGAAGCGATGAAAGCCAAGTTCAACCCAGCCGCCGCCGCTGGCCTGGACCTGGTATTCGGTTTCAACATCACTGACGAAGACAAGCACTACGCCCTCATCGTCAAGGATGGCACCTGCGAAATCCAGGAAGGCGAAAACGCCGACGCCAACTGCACCCTGGTGCTGGACAGCGACACCCTCAAGGGTATCGTCAGCGGCGAAACCGACGGCATGCAGGCCTTCATGGGCGGCAAGCTGCGCGTTGAAGGCGACATGATGCTGTCGATGAAACTGAGCGAGCTGTTCCCGGCCTGATCGGCTGGCAGCGAAAAAAAAACCGAAGCCTGGGCTTCGGTTTTTTTTGCTGGCTCAACCAGCATCACGTCCAATTTCTTCTTTTGTCAGCACCCCTGGAAGCTCGTTTTCCCTCACTTCCCGGGCATCCTGCAGTTTCCTGTAGGCCTGAATCCATGTGGCTTCATCGTACGCTAGCTGCGCCAGCTCGCTTGGTGCCAGCGCAAATGCCGAGGCCAGCTGTTCAGCCGTCTCCCCCGCTACCACAGGAAGCGGCGTCGTCAGGTCTGCTTGCGTTCCTCGTAGCCGTTGCAAGTCTTCCATGAAACCGGTCGCAGGATCGAAGATGCCGGCCAGTTGAGCCTGTAGCGCCTCGTAGCGCGCGCGATACCTGCGCTTGAGGTAATCTTGCCAATAGATTTCCTGGGTCATCCATTCAGGCAGCAGAGCCGCCTGATCCTGGCGGATTATACGCGCAGCCTCAGCCAGCATATCGCTGGTGACCCAGAACACCGTATGGCCATGGATCATTTCTGTCGGTTGATGACGCAAGCCCAGGCGTTCAGCCAGATGAATCCGGTAATACAGTTCCACTTCGATCGCATCGATGAAGTGCACGAACTGCGGATCGGCCTGCCAGCCGCGGATCTGCTCCGCCACATAGGTGCGCAGGCGTTGCAGGCGCCAGCGGCTGATGCCCAGGGCCAGCAACTGTCGACTTGCCTGGCCACCCTGACCGAGTGCCTGATCGGCCTCTCGCAGCCCCTGCAGGTCACTGAATACCACGATATCGCGGTCCTCGCAGGTATCGGCGTCAACTGCCTGGGCGAACAGTTGCCTGCCCAGTTGTTCAGGGTCCGCTGCAGCCGCCTCGATCAGTTGCACAGCCTGAGGCTCGGTTACTTGTCCGTTGGTCAGCAACCGGGCCAGTAAACGCCTGAACGAGCGTGACTCAGGCAGGCGAAACAGCTCCAGCGCGGTGTGCTCCTGCTCTTGCGTCAGTTGCTGATAGGCGCTCAGGTCGGTGTCCCCTCCGTCATCCAGCACCTCCTCGATACGCACGTCCGCCCCGGGCTCGGCCTGAACCGCCATGCGCTCACGAATCAAGCGGGTAGTCAGCGCCTCGCTCATGCCCTCGTAGCCAAACAACAGCCGCGGCATTCGTCCGGCGCCAGCAGGCACTTCGATAATGGCATTGCCTTCGAGGCGAACGTCAAAGTTCGCGGTGGTCTCAAGCCCCAGCGGCCAGCCAGTGATGTGCGCGTCCGGCAACGCCAAGAGGCGCAGCCGCGGCATCTGGCGAATGTCCGGAGTAAGCACCAGCGGGTTATGGCCCATGGACAACTCACGCAAGTTGGTTATGCCCGCCAGCTCACTGACATCGGCTTCGCTCAGGGTAATGTTGTTGCGCGTCAGGTACAGCCGGCGCAGGTTCGGCATCCCGGCCAATTCGGCAAACGCGCCTGGGCCGAAGCTGGCTTCGTTCTCCATCAGTGACAAGAAGCGCAAGCCGGACAGCTGCCGCAAGGGCGCCAGTTGCTCGGCCGTGACAGTGACCGGCGAGGGCGACACGCCCCGAAGATCCAGCGACCACAAACGCCGAAGCCCGCCCAAGCGCGCCAGGTGGGCCAACCCTGTTCGGCTATAGGTGAGATCCAGCACCCGCAACTCACTCAGTTGGCCAATGTTCTGCGGGATTTGCGTGATCGGCGTGTGACGTACGCTCAAGCGACGCAGATTGGGGTAGGCGCTCAAGAACTCTGCCGGCAACTCACTGATGGCCGTCATGCTGCTCAACTCGAGTTCGAGAATCTGGCCGACGGCGCTCGTAAGAGGCGGCAGCGCATCAACCCTGGGGGAGTTGAGTGTCAGTACGTAGCCGGGCGCCCCATCCACTTGATACTCGCTGACCTCAAGTGGCGCCCTGCTGCGCAGTTGCCAGACATCCAGCAACTGCATCGCCAATTGCCGGCGCCTTTCGCGGGCCGTGTTTGTAGCCCCCTGTTCCACCCACGACGACAGGCCTTGGCGTTCGGCTTCCAGCTCCTGCTCCAGATCGCCGACTAAATTTTCCAGGTTTTCACCCTGCAAAACCGCATTACGGACAATATCGCGCAACTGTTCATCGGTCTTGTCGGGAAACAGGCTGCGCAGACGCTGCTCATACGTGCGCGGCAACAAGCGCCCGATCGTACCACCCAAGGGATAGCCACGGCGCCCGGCCCCGACCGGCAGGGGCGGCCTGAAACGCCCCTGCTCCACCGCCATGCCCAACGCCAGCCGCGCCTTGGCAGGCTGACGCGCCGCCTGCACCAGCAGGGCGCGGCGCAGTGCGGTGCTGTCACCGATGTTCAAGCCAAGCGCCACGCGCTCGCTATCGGGCAAAGCCTGCAGCAGGCTGGTGAAGAAGCCGTGATCCGCTGTCTCAAGCCCGCTCAACTCGGCGTCATTTTCGTCGAAAGCGCGCCAGCCCTGGGCACTTTTAACCAGGGTTTTTCGCGACGTCGCGCCCGCGCTGCCAATGCTGTCGAGCTCAGTGCCGGACACACTGTCGCGGCGCACGCTCAAATGAACCGAGTCGCTCCAGCCGGACAATTCCGGCAACAAATGCAGGGCCAGCCGGTAGTTGTCGTCATTGGCCAGGTAGCTGATTTCGAGGCCTTCGCAAGCGCGTGACAGGCGTACCTGGCGCGACGCCTCGCGGGCCCGTTTGGCAAGCGTCAGCGGCACCCGCCCGGAAGCCTGCCAGCGGCTGCGCTCAACTTCGCTGGCCGCCTTGACCAAGGCTTCGGCGAGCGGCCGCGACAGCCCCTGGAAATCCCGCTGCAACGCCGTTTGCAGGGGGTCGAGCGGTTCACTCACATTCAGGTACAGGCTGTCGAAAATCCGTGACCTTGATGCCTGCATCTGCTCAGCCAGTTGCTGGCCGATCTCGGCTTCAAGGTCGCGGGCCAAGTGGTCATTACCAAACCAGCGGCTGCGTTCGGCCACGCTCAAACCCTCTACCACCCTGCGAATCAGGCGTCCTGCGGCCAGGTCACTGCGCGAGAGCTTGATGGCGGCCACCTCAGGCTGCGCACGACCATACACCATCGGTTGCCCCCACAGTTCGGCACTGTCATACAGCTCGACGGCTTTGCCTTGCGGCCAGCGCGGTAACTCCGGCAGCAGCGATACCGGGTAGTTGAAGCCTGATTGCAACCCCTGCCCGGTCCTGACATTGTCGATCTGTGCCGCGATCAGGCGATCGATTTCAAACCGCCGCCTGACGTCGAGCAAGGCTGCCGGGGCGGGTTGGTCGTCACTGTAGACCGCACGCAGCTCAGCATCGCTGACGCCGCTGATGTCGGCCATGCGCTCAAGCGCCGCGTCTGCCCAACCTTCGAAGGCGTGCCCGAGCCTGCGCACCAGGGTCGGGCGTGGCCAACTGTCGACGCGCTCCAGCGCATGATGCCAGGCACCCTCACCGTTATGCTCAAGTACAGGCCGGTAAGCCTGAGGGTCGTCGGGGTGCTCGACACGCCATTTGCCCAGGTGCGAATCCTGGGTGATTTCCAATGGCTTGCCCTCGATGCGGATGTAGCGTTTGCCTGCGACCCGGTAAATGCCTTGCGCATCGGCAAAGTGGCCCTCCAGCAGTGCTGTGCTTTGCTGGTAAGGGGCAAGATCCGGTCGCCACAGGCGGACCTCACCCCCTGGTAGCTCGACCACTTCCAGCGCATCGATCGCCAGCGGCTGGCTCAACGCTGCGCCCGCGGCTCCCGCAGCCACACCCAGTCCGGCAGTGATAGCCAGGTTGATACCGAAGGACTGCAAGTAGCTGATAGCCTGCTGCTGGTCATTGGCCTCCCAGGCTTGCAGGCCGTTGAACAGGTCGCCCAGCAGCTGCGCACCGAGGGCCACCATCATCACCTCGCCCAGGCCCGGCACGAAGAACGCGGCTACGTTGAGCATACTAAAGCCCAGGCCCAGGTAATGGTTCAGCTCCTGCAACCAGGCGTCGCGATCGACGTCAGCGGTCGGCACCGCCAGGGTCCTGGCGTCGTCCCAGGCCCTGGCCAACATCGCGCTGTGCAGGTAGTCGAAGCACTCGCCGCGTATTTCCTGAAGCCTGGGTGGGTGCGCGTGCCAGTTGTCGCTTTGCTTCAATTGAGCGAATACGGTGGATTGCCCGCGGCGCCCGACGAAGCGACTGAAAAAGCCCTGGAACTGCGGGTCTTGCAGGCGCGCCTTGAGGCTGCGGTAAAAATCAGCGTAGGAGTCGTATTCCTGCACAGGCTTGGCATCGCCCGGCATTATCACCACGACCGGCACCGGCAGCGCCTGGCCGGCAGGATCGGGGCCAAGCAATAGAAAACCGCCGCCCAGGGTGCTACCGAAGAGGTTGAGCAGGTAGCAACGCGAGCCGTCGAACGCGCTGTTGCCACTCTCATACACCTTGTCGACCCTCAAGGTCTGTGTCGCCGGGGCGCTTGCCGACTGCCTGAGCATCTGCTTGAGCATGTGGTAAGCCGGCTCGCTGATGTGGCCGGCGATACGCGCCGCGTGCACGTTGCTTTCGCAGCGGTCCCTGGCCGCTGCTACCAGCGTGCGGCGCACGGCGTCGCGACTGTGGGCGGCATCTAGAATCGACTTGAGATGGTCCTGGTACTGTTGGCCGATATCCAGCTCCCGGCACAGCTTTGCAAACTGCTGGGGGCTGATGGGCAGCTTGCTGGCGTAACGGATGGATTGATGGGCGCGCCGCTCAGGGTCCACTGTCGAGGGGAAAGGTTGCAAGGCACCGACCGCCGTCACCGCACTGTAGGTATCGGTGCGAAAGATCTCTGCGTCGCTTGCAGTAAAATTCTGCAAGGCCGCCTGCAATAACGGCTGGCGTGATATCAACACCGAGGCCAGGCGATCTTCGCGCAACGAAGCATCATCGCGCATGTGCACCAGCTCATTGGCCGTTACGCTGATATCCAGCGCCAAGCGCTTGTTTATTTCAGCGCGTAGCAGCGGCTCGGCAAACTCGCTGATTCCCTTGATTTGCCTCAAAACCCGGGCGGCCGCAGCGCTGGAGGCCTGGGTACGCCTCAGGCTGTCGCTCAATGCCTGGCGCAGTTGCGCGTCGGTATCTGCGGCACTCTGCGCGCAAGGCAGTTGACGTTGATGCAGCTCTTTGATGGCATGGGTGCTGGCATGGCTCAGCCAGGTGGGGATCTGCTGGTTGAAATAGCGCTCATGGCTCTTGAAAGGCGTCAGGGTGTCGGTGGTCATTGTCGCTGCCTCATGGATGGCGGAAGGCAGCAGTCAATCAAAGGCACGCAGGGAGCGGGGTGTAGTTATATATGCTCAGCCGATCAAACCTGCTGATTGTGCTGCAACACGCTCACCTATAACGCCCGGGTGTGCTTGTGAGCGTGCGCGGCAGGAATTAGATTGGCCAATAATCTCTGGCTTTGAACATAAGGGAAACGCATGACGCTCACCGACCAGTCCACCCAGGTCCGACCCGGCGAAGAACTTGATGCCGCAGTGATCGACCCTTATCTGAAAGCGCATATCCAGGGCCTGACCGGTGCGCCGACCATCAGCCAGTTCCCCGGTGGTGCCTCGAACCTGACCTACCTGGTGCAATACCCCGGGCGCGAGTTTGTGTTGCGTCGCCCGCCGTTTGGTCACAAGGCCAAATCCGCCCATGACATGGGCCGCGAGTTCCGCATCCTCAACCAGCTCAACAGCGGCTTCCCCTACTGCCCCAAGGCCTACGTGCATTGCACCGACGAGTCGCTGATCGGTGGCGAGTTCTATGTCATGGACCGGGTCAAGGGCATCATCTTGCGCTCGGACCTGCCGCCGGAGCTGGGCCTGGATGCCCAACGCACCGAGGCCCTGTGCAAGAGCTTCATCGAGCGGATGGTCGAGCTGCACCAGGTCGACTACAACGCCTGCGGCCTGGGCGACCTGGGCAAGCCCGAAGGCTACGTGCAACGCCAGATCGAGGGCTGGGCCAGCCGCTACGAAAAAGCCCTGACCGCCGATGCGCCACGCTGGGAAAAGGTCATCGCCTGGCTGCGCGAGAAAATGCCGGCCGATCACCCCAAGCCTGCCATCGTGCACAACGACTACCGCTTCGACAACGTCATCCTCGATGCCGACAACCCCATGCGCATCATCGGCGTGCTCGACTGGGAAATGACCACCATTGGCGATCCGCTGATGGATCTGGGCAACACCCTGGCCTACTGGATTCAAGCCGACGACCCGGCGCCGGTGCAACTGATGCGCCGCCAGCCAAGCAACGCCCCGGGCATGCTCACCCGCCAGCAGTTTGTCGATTACTACGGCGAACGTGCCGGGATCAAAATCGACAACTACGACTTCTACTACACCTACGGCCTGTTCCGCCTGGCCGGCATCGTCCAGCAGATCTACTACCGGTTCTTCCACGGCCAGACCCAGGACAAGCGCTTCGCCCAGTTCATCCACATGAACACGCTGCTGGAGCACATGAGCCTGCAGGTCATCGGCAAGTCCCCACTCTGACGACTCCAACAAGGAAAAGACCATGTCCAAGACCCACCTGTTCGACCTCGACGGCAAAGTCGCCTTCGTCTCCGGCGCCAGCCGCGGCATCGGCGAAGCCATCGCCCACCTGCTGGCCCAGCAAGGCGCCCATGTGATCGTCTCGAGCCGCAAGCTCGAGGGTTGCCAGCAGGTTGCCGAAGCGATCATCGCCGCCGGTGGCAAGGCCACCGCGGTTGCCTGCCACATCGGCGAGATGGAGCAGATCAGCCAGGTCTTCGCCGGCATTCGCGAACAGTTCGGGCGCCTGGACATCCTGGTCAACAACGCCGCCACCAACCCGCAGTTCTGCAACGTGCTGGACACTGACCTTGGCGCCTTCCAGAAGACCGTCGACGTCAACATCCGCGGTTACTTCTTCATGTCGGTGGAAGCCGGCAAGCTGATGCGCGACAACGGTGGCGGCAGCATCATCAACGTTGCCTCGATCAACGGCGTGTCGCCGGGGATCTTCCAGGGCATCTACTCGGTGACCAAGGCGGCGGTGATCAACATGACCAAGGTCTTCGCCAAGGAATGCGCGCCGTTCGGTATCCGCTGCAACGCCCTGCTGCCAGGCCTGACCGATACCAAATTCGCCTCGGCGCTGGTCAAGAACGATGCGATCCTCAACACCGCGCTGCAGCAGATCCCGCTCAAGCGCGTGGCCGACCCGAAAGAGATGGCCGGGGCGGTGCTGTACCTGGCCAGCGACGCATCGAGCTACACCACTGGCGTGGCGTTGAATGTCGACGGTGGCTTTTTGTCCTGATGAAAGCATCGCGGGGCAGGCCCGCCCCTACAGTAGGAGCGGGCTAGCCCCGCGATGAGGCCCTGACAGACAGTCCCGATCTCCATTACCATATCGACCCTTCGGCGCAGCCCTTCTGCGCCCAGTCGATTAAGCCCACGCCATGCCTTTCGAACTCAGCGTAGACCCCACCACCCTGGCGATTCTTGCCGCCGTCGCTTTCGTTGCCGGTTTCATCGATGCCATTGCCGGCGGTGGCGGCCTGCTCACCACCCCGGCGCTGCTCACCGCCGGCATGCCACCGCACCTGGTGCTGGGCACCAACAAGCTCAGCTCGACCTTCGGCTCGGCCACCGCCGGCTTCACCTACTACCGGCGCAAGCTGTTCCACCCGGCGCAGTGGCGTCATGCCCTGGTCGGTACTTTTATCGGTGCCCTGATCGGTGCGGTGGTGGCCCACTACCTGCCGGCCGAATGGCTGAACAAGATGCTGCCGGTGATCGTCTTTCTCTGTGGCGTCTACCTGCTGTTCGGCGGCACGCCCAAGGCGCCGCTGGATGCCGATGCGCCGGTGAAAAAGAAGTGGCAGATCCCCCAAGGCTTCACCCTGGGCTTCTACGACGGCGTGGCCGGCCCAGGCACCGGCGCGTTCTGGACCGTCAGCACGCTGCTGCTCTATCCCATCGACCTGGTCAAAGCCAGCGGCGTGGCGCGCAGCATGAACTTCGTCAGTAACGCCGCAGCGCTGTCGGTGTTCATCTTCTCCGGCCAGGTCGACTGGCTGGTGGGCCTGTCGATGGGCTCGGCGCTGATGGTCGGCGCGTTCTTCGGCGCGCGCACCGCCATCAGCGGCGGCAGCAAGTTCATCCGCCCGGTGTTCATCACCGTGGTGCTGGCGCTGACCGTGCGCCTAGCGTGGCAGCACTGGTTCGGCCAGGCCTAGGCGGCGGGCCACGTACAGGTCGATCAGATAGCGCGCAATCGAACGCCCCGCCGGCAACGGCGGTAGCGCATCGACGCGAAACCACTGGGCGTCCTCGATCTCGTCCGGCTGCATGACGATCTCGCCGCCGGCGTACTCGGCATGAAAACCGAGCATCATCGAATGGGGGAACGGCCAGCACTGGCTGCCGACGTACTGGATGTTCTGCACCTCGATCGCGACCTCTTCGCGCACTTCGCGCACCAGGCAGTCTTCGGCCGATTCGCCAGGCTCGGCGAAGCCTGCCAGGGTGCTGTACACGCCGCTGACAAAGCGCGGTGAACGGGCCAGGAGGATTTCGTCGCCACGGCTGATCAGCACGATCATGCTCGGCGAGATGCGCGGGTAGCTGCGTAAATCACACGGCGCGCAGTACATCGCCCGCTCCCAGTGGATTTGCTCCATGGCCTGGCCGCAACTGCCACAGAAGCGGTGCTCGCGGGCCCAGGTGCCGATCTGCGCGGCATAGCCAAGAATCTTGTAGGTCTCGAAGTCGCCTTCGAGCATGAACTGACGCAAGCCGCGCCAGCTGCAGCCGGCTACCGCCTGGGGGCTGCGCAACTCCAGAAGGAACACCGGCTGGCCATCGAAATGGCCGATGCCGTGCTCGCAAAGCACGTCCAGCTCCTGGCGCTTGAGCCAGTCGCGCGGGAACAGCGCGCCGTTGTCATCGACCAGAAAACCCTCACTGCTGCGGGCGACCGCCCAGCCGCCGGTGAGGTTTGTGTCCAGTACTGCGGTGGTCCAACGCGCTGACATGTGCCGGTTCCTTGCGGGGTTCGCCGCCGGGGGTCAGTCGGCGAACTCGGGTTTCTGTTTGCTCATGTGGGCGGCAACCGCCACCCGCAGATCGGTGGATTGCAGCATGGCGGCGTTCCAGGTGGCGATGTACTCCAGGCCATCGTCGATGCGGTGATCGCGCATGTAGCTGATCATGTGCTTGGTGCCGGCCACGGCAATGGGAGATTTTCCCGCAATTTCGGCGGCAATGGCAAAGACTCCGTCAAGCAGTGCCTCATGGCTGTCAAACACACGGTTGACCAGGCCGATGCGCTGGGCTTCGTCGGCGGCGACATTGCGCCCGGTGTAGGCCAGTTCGCGCATGATGCCGTCGCCGATGATCCGTGGCAGACGCTGCAGGGTGCCGACATCGGCGGCCATGCCCATGTCGACTTCCTTGATCGAGAACTGCGCGTCGCTGCTGCAGTAACGCATGTCGCAGGCCGAGACCAGGTCGATGGCGCCGCCGATGCAGTAACCCTGGATTGCCGCCAGCACCGGCTTGCGGCAGTTGTCCACGGCATTGAACGAGGCCTGCATGCGCAGGATGGTGCGGCGCAGCAGGCGCGCGTTGCGGCCGACGTCCTTGCCCAGTTCGTTGGCCACCGAGGCCAGCAGCATCAGGTCGATGCCGGAAGAAAAATGCTTGCCGGCACCGCTGATGACCACCGCGCGCACTTCGTCGGTTTCATCGATCCAGCGGAAGATCTCGACGATTTCGCTCCAGAACGCCGCGTTCATGGCGTTGTACTTTTCCGGGCGGTTGATCTGCACGTGGGCGATGCGGTTGTTCAGTTCGACCTTGAACGCTTGGTAGTCAGTCACGGTGCTCTCCTTGAAGACGGCGAGGTTGATCGCAGGACTATAACAAGGTGCCCGTCGGCGCCAAGGCCGCGCTTGTGCCAAAACCGGGACTTTTACCTTGATCTCCGTTCACACATGCGGCACTTTGCCCAGCTGTTGAATCATAAGGATACATTTTCATGTCCCGCTCCCTGGCCGGCGCCCTGGCCCACAATTTTCTTGGCCAGTCGCCGCGCTGGTACAAGGCTACCTTGTGCCTGTTCCTGCTGCTCAATCCCCTGCTGCTGTTCACCCTCGGCCCGGTGGTGGCCGGCTGGGTGCTGGTGATCGAGTTCATCTTCACCCTCGGCATGGCGCTCAAGTGCTACCCGCTGATGCCCGGCGGCCTGCTGATGGTCGAGGCCCTGCTGCTGGGCATGACCACGCCGCAAGCGCTGTATGAAGAGCTGCAGCACAACTTTCCGGTGATCCTGCTGCTGATGTTCATGGTCGCCGGTATCTACTTCATGAAGGACCTGCTGCTGTTCGTGTTTTCGCGGATTCTTCTCGGCGTGCGCTCCAAGGCCCTGCTGGCCTTGCTTTTCTGTTTTCTCTCGGCCTTTCTTTCGGCGTTTCTCGATGCGCTGACGGTGACGGCGGTGATCATCAGCGCGGCGGTCGGCTTTTACTCGGTGTATCACCGCGTCGCTTCCGGCGCCAACCCACGGGAAGACTCGGACCTGGACAGCGACCAGCACGTCGCCCACCTGCACCGCGAAGACCTGCAGCAATTTCGCGCATTCTTGCGCAGCCTGCTGATGCACGGCGCCGTGGGTACCGCCCTGGGCGGCGTGTGCACCCTGGTCGGCGAGCCGCAGAACCTGCTGATCGGCCACGAAATGGGCTGGCACTTTGCCGAGTTCTTCCTCAAGGTGGCGCCGGTGTCGCTGCCAGTACTGGCCGCCGGGCTGGTCACCTGCGTGCTGCTGGAGAAACTGCGCTGGTTCGGCTACGGCACCCTGCTGCCGGACAACGTGCGCCAGGTGCTGGCCGCCTCCTATGCCGCCGAAGACGACGCCCAGCGCACCACCCAGCAACGTGCCGCACTGGTGGTGCAAGGCCTGGCAGCGCTGATCCTGATCATCGGCCTGGGCCTGCATGTGGCCGAAGTCGGCCTGATCGGCCTGCTGGTGATCGTGCTGATTACCGCCTTTACCGGCATCACCGACGAGCACCGCCTGGGCCGTGCGTTCCAGGACGCCATGCCGTTCACCTCATTGTTGGTGGTGTTCTTTGCCGTGGTCGCGGTGATCCACCAGCAGCAGCTGTTTACCCCGCTGATCCAGTGGGTACTGGCGCTGCCGGCCGATCAGCAGCCGGGCATGCTGTTTATCGCCAACGGCCTGTTGTCGGCGATCAGCGACAACGTGTTCGTCGCCACTATCTATATCACCGAGGTCAAGCAGGCGTTTGTCAACGGCGGCATGAGCCGCGAGCACTTCGAGACCCTGGCGGTGGCGATCAACACCGGCACCAACCTGCCGAGCGTAGCCACGCCCAACGGCCAGGCGGCATTCCTGTTCCTGCTGACCTCGGCGATTGCGCCGCTGATTCGCCTGTCGTATGGGCGCATGGTGTGGATGGCGCTGCCCTATACCGTGGTCATGGGTGGGCTGGGGTGGTGGGCGGTGACCTACTGGTTGTAACGCTGACTGCACGGGCCTGTGGGAGCAACTGTCTTAAGCAGCTTGCAAGTATTGGGGCAGCCAGGCTGTGTTTGAGCTGATCCATTTGATGATGAGGCGCTGCCGGCGCCTTCCGCCCTTACGGCGGGTCACTTTTGCTTGGCGGCAAAAGTAACCAAAAACGCCCTGTCCCTTCATCGGCCCTGCGCTGCGCTCCGGGTTCCCTCCTTCCACCCTTGCTCCCGTGGGGGCGCGCCGAAGGGCCGTCCCTGGCCCTGCGGCGCTCGCCGGCCATCCATGGCCGTCGCCCCACTACGCAAGGGTTCCACTCGGCCTTCTGCAAGGGACGATCGGTGGCGTCTGCAATTACGTACATCTAGAAGCAGAGCGCTTTTTTGCTTTCGCTTCTCGTGCATCGCCGGTCCATTCGCCGACAAGGCGCAAAGGTGAAGTGTGAGCAGCATCGCCAATGGATCAGCTCGCGCCTCTAAAGGCCTACGCTACCTGTGGGAGCGGCGGTGCGGCGACCCGACTTGACCCGCGATGCCTTTAACCACATTGCGCCCGGTCGCGCACCGGGCACTGGGCGCGGTGCAGGTTCAGCGCGGTGTTGATGATGCCGATATGGCTGAAAGCCTGGGGGAAATTGCCGAGCATGCGCCGGCCCAGCGGGTCGTACTGCTCGGCCAGCAGGCCGACGTCGTTGCACAGGGCCGCAAGACGTTCGAACAAGGTCCTGGCCTCCTCCTCCCGCCCCAGCAGCACATAGACATCCGCCAGCCAGAACGAACAGACCAGGAAGGTCCCCTCACCCGGCGTCAGCCCATCGCAACCGCTGTCGCTGTCATAGCGCAGCAACAGGCCATTGCGTAGCAGACGCTGCTCGATGCGCGCAAGGGTGGCGAGAAAGCGCGGATCATCCGCCGGCAGGAAGCCGGTCAGGGCAATCTGCAGCAGGCTGGCATCCATTTCGGTCGAACCATAAGCCTGGACGAAACAGCCCAGCTGCCCATCGAAGCCCTGTTCACACACCTGCCGGTGAATCCTGGCCGCCACCTGACGGTAATGCCCGGCGCGCGCCTGACCTTCTTCGGTGGTATCGCTCAAGCCGGCAGCGCGGTCGAAGGCCACCCAGGCCATGACTTTGGAATGGGTGAAGTGCTGCTGCCCGCCACGCACCTCCCAGATGCCCTCGTCCGGCTGCTGCCAGGTTTTTTCCAGGTACGGCATGATCAACCGGGCAATCGCCGCGCTGCGCGGGTGGCGCGGCAGGCCACCACGAATTGCCTGGCTCATGGCATCGGCGACCTCGCCATAAATATCCAGTTGGTGCTGCAACGCTGCGGCATTACCGATACGCACCGGTTGTGCACCTTCATAACCGGCCAGCCACGGCACTTCATACTCCGCCAGCCGCCGCTCGCCGGCCAGGCCGTACATGATCTGCATCTGCTCGGGGTTGCCGGCCACCGAGCGCAGCAGCCATTCGCGCCAGGCCTGGGCCTCTTCGAAGTAACCAAGGTTCATGAACGCCAGCAAGGTCATGGTCGCATCACGCAGCCAGCAATAGCGGTAGTCCCAGTTGCGCTCACCGCCCAGGCGCTCGGGCAACGAGGTGGTCACCGCCGCGACAATGCCGCCGGTGGGCGCGTAGGTCATGGCCTTGAGGGTAAGCAGTGAGCGCTTGACCAGCGCCGTCCAGGGGCCGACGTCCGGGCAGCGCGCCGAAAACTGCTGCCACTGCTCCCGGGTCCGTTGCAAAGCTTGCTCGGCATCGAACGCTGCAGGCAATGGCAGGTGTGACGCCTGGTGGCTCAGGCTGAAGGCCAGGCGCTGGCCGGCCTTGACGGTAAAGCGGCTGCCGGTGTGGTGATCCAGGGCCTGGGTGGCGGCGCCGCTGCGCAGTATCAGCCGGTCGGGGCCAACCACCGCCGAGAGCACCAGCGGCTCGGCCTTTTCGACCCAAGGCACACTGTTGCCATAGTCAAAGCGCATCACCAGGTCCATCTCGAACGGCACTTCGCCTTCCAGGCCCTCGACAATGCGCAGCACGCTGTTGTGTTCAGCCAGGGGCATGCAGTCGATCAGGCGCGCACGGCCGCTGGCGGTGGTGAAGGTGGTGTGCAGGATCAGGGTGCCGTCCAGGTATTCACGGCTGACCTGCACCAAAGGCTCGCTCGGCGCCAGGCGCCAGCGGCCGTTTTCTTCATTGCCGAGCAAGGCGGCAAACACCGCCGGGGAGTCGAACCTGGGCAGGCACAGCCAGTCCAGGGAGCCGTCGCGGCCTACCAGCGCGGCGCTGCGACAGTTACCCAGCAGGGCGTAGTCTTCGATCAAACCCGGCATTCATCCCCCTTGTGCGTGAACCCTCAACCAATCGGGTGCCAGACCCGCCGATCGCGGGTCAGCAGTTCGTCCGCTGCAGTCGGGCCGTTGTCACCGGCGGCATAGAGCTGCACCTCGCCTCCCTCCTGCCAGGCATCGAGGAACGGCTGCACCGCGCGCCAGCCGTTCTCGATGTTGTCGGCGCGCTGGAACAAGGTCTGGTCGCCGGTCAGGCAGTCGTAGATCAGCGTCTCGTAGCCGGTGGACGGCTGCATCTTGAAGAAGTCCTTGTAGGCAAAACCCAGCTCGACGTTCTCCATGGCCAGGGCCGGGCCCGGGCGCTTGGCTTGCAGGTCGAACCACATGCCTTCGTTGGGCTGGATCTGGATCTTCAGATAGTTGGGCTTGAGCCGCTCGACTTCGGTATCGCGAAACTGGGCATAGGGCGCTGGCTTGAAGCAGATGGCAATCTCGGTGTCGCGCACGCTCATGCGCTTACCGGTACGCAGGTAGAACGGCACGCCGACCCAGCGCCAATTGTCGATCATTACCTTGAGGGCGACGAAGGTTTCGGTGTTGCTGTCGGGCGCGACCCGAGGTTCTTCGCGGTAACCGGGGACCTTCTTGCGCCCTTGTTTGCCAGCGCTGTACTGGCCGCGTACCGAGTTTTTCAGGGCCATGTTCTTCGACCAGGGCCGGATCGCGCCGATGACCTTGGCCTTCTCGCTACGCACCGCATCGGCGCCAAAGGCCGCCGGCGGCTCCATGGCGACCATCGCCAGCAACTGGAACAGGTGGTTGGGGACCATGTCGCGCAAGGCGCCGGTACTGTCGTAGAAGGCGCCGCGGCTTTCGACGCCGACGGTTTCGGCAGCGGTGATCTGCACGTGATCGATGTAGTGGTTGTTCCAGAACGCTTCGAACAGGCCGTTGGAAAAACGGCTGACGAGGATGTTCTGCACCGTCTCTTTGCCCAGGTAATGGTCGATGCGGTAGATCTGCTTTTCGCTCATGACCTTGAGCAGGCAGGCATTGAGCGCTTCGGCGCTGGCCAGGTCCGAGCCGAAGGGTTTTTCCACCACCACCCGGCGAAAGCCGGCGCTTTCGTCGAGCAGGCCAGCGGCGCCCAGGCGCTGCACCACTTCGCTGAAAAAGCGCGGTGAGGTGGCCAGGTAGAACACCGCGTTGGCGCTGGGGTTGCTGCGGATGCGTTCGGCGATGGCCTGGTAGGTGGCCTCGTCGAGAAAATCGCCGGTGAGGTAGCCGATGCGTTTGGCCAGGCGCGCCCAGAGTTTGTCATCCAGGCACTTGCTGGCGCCTTCGCTGGCCCTGTCGCGTTCGCGCATGAAGGCTTGCAGGCGCGCGGCGAATTCGTTGTCGGTGGCGGCGTTGTGGTCGACGCCAACGATGCGCAAGCCCTTGTCGAGCAGGCCATCACGGCTCAAGTTATACAAGGCCGGCATCAACAGGCGCTTGACCAGGTCGCCGTTGGCACCAAACAGGAACAGGTTGCAAGGCGGTGCCGCTTCGATCTGTGTTTTGCTCATTCGGCTTTCTTCTCGACGTGGCCACCAAAGCCAAAACGCATGGCCGACAGCATGCGGTCGGCGTAGGTGCCCTGCTGCTGGCGCGAACGGAAGCGGGCGAACAGCGCACTGGACAGCACCGGCACCGGCACCGCCTGCTCCACCGCCGCATCGATGGTCCAGCGCCCTTCGCCGCTGTCGGCCACCGAGCCGCTGTAGCCGCCCAGTTGCGGGTCTGCCACCAGGGCGTCGGCGGTAAGGTCCAGCAGCCAGGAGGTGACCACACTGCCACGGCGCCACACTTCGGCGATTTCCGCCAGGTTCAGGTCAAAGCGCTGCTCGGCCGGCACGGCATCGCTGCCCTTGCTCTTGAGCAGGTCGAACCCTTCGGCATAGGCCTGCATCAGGCCGTATTCGATGCCGTTGTGGATCATCTTCACGTAGTGCCCGGCACCTGCGGGCCCGGCATGAATATAACCCTGCTCGGCACGCCCGGCCGGGCCCTGGCGGCCACGGGTGCGGGGGATCTCGCCAACGCCGGGGGCGAGGGTGGCGAACAGCGGGTCGAGGCGGTCGACCACCGCCTGCTCGCCGCCGATCATCATGCAGTAGCCGCGCTCCAGGCCCCAGACGCCGCCCGAGGTGCCGACATCGATATAGTGCAAGTTGCGCTTGCCCAGCTCGGCGGCGCGGCGCATGTCGTCCTTGTAGAAGGTATTGCCGCCGTCGATGATCACGTCGTCGGCGTCCAGCAGGTCAGCAAGCTGGGCGATGGTCTGCTCGGTCGGCTCACCGGCCGGCAGCATCACCCACACCGCCCGGGGTTTCTCCAGTTTGCCTACCAGCGCGCCAAGGTCATGGGCGCCGTTGGCGCCTTCCTTGACCAGGGTTTCCACTGCCTGACGATCGCGGTCATGCACCACCATGCGGTGCCCGCCACGCATCAAGCGCCGTGCAATATTGCTGCCCATGCGGCCCAGCCCCACGATTCCCAATTGCATGTGCGATGCTCCCCTGGAATGAAAAATAGCGCTTCAGGCCTTCAAGGTTAGTCCAGCCCTGGCGCGCTTGGTTCAGCGACGAACGGCAAGACAGCCAGAAACAAAAAAGTTCCCAAGGCCTGCAAAAGAATTCAGAATCGCCGCCGATCCAGCAGCTACGCTGTTAGAAAAACGAACCACCCTATGCGAGGTGTGCAATGGGAACCCTTCTGCCAAAAATGCCTGCCCAGACCCTCTACGTGACGGTACACCGCGACGAGCTGCGTCGCCTTAAAGAAGAGCGCGAGCAGTTGCAACAACAGGTCGCCCAACTCAGTCTGCTTCTGCAGCAAGCCCAGGACGGCCAGTTGCCAGCGCTCAGCTGAGCGTCCCCGCGGCGGGTTGTGCACCTGATGTTTTCTGCCCTGCTTGACGGCATTTCTCCCGCCTAAGCCGTCTGAAACGTTGTGCCACAACCTGCAGTCGCGCTGCTGCAGGTTCCTGCGAGCAAAAGTGACCAGCGGGTCACATTCTTCACGAATTCTCTCCTACACTCGGTATTCGGCCAGACATCGCCCGGAAAACTCGACTGAAAATAGTCGAAACTTCTGCAATCGCGGTAGGTCAGGAACTAAGTAGGCCAACGATTCCGCTTCAACGGACGCGGCCCACCCACCCCATATCGTCACCACGCCGTCGGCAGGACGCCGGCTTGCGTAGCGCTTGTGCGCTTGGCTGCGGGGCATGGAAGGCAAGGCAATACCACTCACAGAGAACAGTATCGGTAGACAAACAACAACGGGCGCCCACGCCCGCACAACATAGGGACGGAGAGAAGTATGATCAGTGCCGCTGTCGAACCTCATGTAGAGCAATTCACCCCGGATTCGCGTGAACCGCTTGCAGCGGATTTCACGCCGACAGCCAAGGCACTGGGTGCTGACCCCAGACATTCTTCACATAAACGCAAAGTGTTGTTCGTCACCTCGGAAATCGCCGACCTGGTCAAGACCGGCGGCTTGGGCGATGTCTCGGCGGCGCTGCCACGGGCCATGCGTCACCTGCACGATGTGCGGGTGCTGATCCCCGGTTACCCGCAGGTGCTGGAAAGCGACAACCCGATCCACCTGGTCGGCGAGCTGGGCGGCCACGCGGCCTTGCCGCCCTGCAAGATCGGGCGCATGGACCTGGCCGATGGCCTGGTCATCTATGTGTTGATCTGTCCCGAGCTGTACCAGCGCGAGGGCACGCCCTACGGCGCCAACAACGGTCGCGACTGGCCCGACAATCACATCCGCTTTGCCCGCCTGGGCCTGGCCGCGGCAGAAATCGCCGCCGGTGAAGGCATGGTCCACTGGAAGCCCGACCTGGTCCATGCCCACGACTGGCCGGCCGGCCTGGCCCCGGCCTACATGCACTGGCGCGGCCTGCAGACGCCGACCCTGTTCACCATCCACAACCTGGCCTACCAGGGCGTGGTCAGCCGCGCCTGCTGCCCGGAACTGGCGATCCCCGACCACGCCCTGCAACAGGAAGGCATGGAGTTTTACGGCAAGCTGTCGTTCCTCAAGGCCGGCCTTGCCTACTCCAGCCACATCACCACGGTCAGCGCCACCTATGCCCGGGAAATCACTACGCCCTCGTTCGGTTGCGGGCTGGATGGCTTTCTCGCCAGCAAGGCCCAGCAAGGCCTGCTCAGCGGTATTCCCAACGGCATCGACGAGAGCTGGGACTCGGCCAGCGACCCGCACCTGGATCACCCCTTCAGCCTCAACGACTGGCACGGCAAGGCCGCCAACAGCCGCCAGGTGCGTGAGCTGTTCGGCCTGCAACCTTCGAACGGGCCACTGTTCGCAGTGGTTTCGCGCCTGGTCTACCAGAAAGGCCTGGACCTGACCCTGGGGGTGGCCGAATACATCGTCCGCCAGGGCGGCCAGATCGCGATCATCGGCCGTGGCGAACCGGAAGAAGAACAGGCCATGCGCGAACTTGCCCTGCGCCATCCCGGGCAGATCGGCGTGCGCATCGGCTTCAACGAAACCGATGCCCGGCGCATGTTCGCCGGCAGCGACTTCCTGCTCATGCCGTCGCGCTACGAGCCCTGCGGCCTGAGCCAGATGTACGCCCAGCGCTTTGGCTCGCTGCCGGTGGCGCGCAACACCGGGGGCCTGGCCGACACCATCGAGAATGGCGTCACCGGTTTTCTGTTCGATGAATCGACCGTCGACAGCTACCGCGAAGCACTGGGCCGGGCGTTCTACGTGTACAGCAAGAAGAACCTGCTCAATGCCATGCGCTGCCTGGCGATGACCCAACCGTTCAACTGGTGCCAGGCCGTCGAGCCTTATGCCCGTCTTTATCAGGAGCTGGTCGAAAACGCCCGAGCAACCCCACGCTGAAGCGGAGATGGCAGGTATGCCCTTGAGGTCACAGGAACACGCGACCCACGGGGCCGTGATGCTGGACAGCAACAGCGCCCGGTTTGCCCTGTGGGCACCGGACGCACAGCAGGTGGAGGTTGAATTCGACGCCGGTGCGCGCCAGCCCTTGCAGGCCCAGGCCGACGGTTGGTTCGTCGGCCAGCTGCCGTGCAAGGCCGGTGACCGCTACCGCTACCGGATCGACGCCACGCTCACGGTGGCCGACCCGGCGTCGCGCTACCAACCCGACGGCGTGCACGGCCCCAGCCAGTTGCTGAACCCCGCAGCCTACCGCTGGCAGTACCCCGACTGGCGCGGGCGCCCCTGGCCTGAGGCGGTCATCTACGAGCTGCATGTCGGCCTGTGCGGCGGCTATGCCGGGATGATCGAGCGCTTGCCGGCCCTGGCCGAGCTGGGCATTACCGCCATCGAGCTGATGCCGCTCGGGCAATTCCCCGGCGAGCGTAACTGGGGCTACGACGGCGTCCTGCCGTTCGCTCCACAGCACAGCTATGGCAGCCCCGAGCAACTGCGCGAACTGATCGACCAGGCCCACGGCCATGGCCTGATGGTGCTGATGGATGTGGTCTACAACCACTTCGGCCCGGACGGCAATTACCTCGGCCAGTACGCCAGTGGCTTTTTTCGCCAGGATCGCCAGACCCCGTGGGGCGCGGCGATTGATTTTCGCCGCCGCCAGGTGCGCGACTTTTTTATCGAGAACGCCCTGATGTGGCTGCAGGAGTACCGCGTCGACGGTCTGCGCCTGGACGCCGTGCACGCCATCGACGACCCGGATTTTCTTGCCGAACTGGCGCGCCGGGTGCGCAGCGAGATCACCCCGGGGCGTCAGGTATGGCTGACCCTTGAGAACGAACACAACCAGGCGCACCTGCTTGAACAGGGCTTCGATGCGCAGTGGAACGACGACGGTCACAACGCCCTGCACGTGCTGCTCACCGGCGAGCAGGAGGCGTACTACGCCGACTACAGCGAGTCGACCATCGAAAAACTCGCGCGCTGCCTGAGCCAGGGCTTCGTCTTCCAGGGCCAGCCCGACCGCAACGGCCGTCCCCGCGGCGAGCCCAGCGGGCATTTGCCCCCCACGGCCTTCGTGCTGTTCCTGCAGAACCACGACCAGATCGGCAACCGCGCGTTCGGCGAGCGCCTTAACCAACTGTGCCCGCCCCAGGCCTTGCGCGCGGCCACCACCCTGTTGCTGCTGGCGCCGATGATCCCGCTGCTGTTCATGGGTGATGAATGGGGCTGCGAGCAACCTTTTGTGTTTTTCACCGATCACCACGATGAACTGGCCGATGCCGTACGCGAAGGCCGGCGCGCCGAGTTTGCCGGTTTTGCCGACTTCGCCGATGCCGTCACCCGCTCGCGGATTCCCGACCCCAATGCCCTCGATACCTTCGACGCTTCGCGGCCGCGGCCAACACACTCAAGCCAACAGCCATGGTTGCAGTTGTACCGGCAATTACTGGCCCTGCGCGCCCGCCACATCGTCCCCAACCTGCCCGGCATCCATGCCCTCGGCGCCCGGGTGCTGGGGCCGCAGGCCTTGACGGTGCGCTGGCAGCTCGAACGCGGCGGCGAGCTGCGTATTGACCTCAACCTTGGCCCTACCGCGCAAGTGGCCGACCTGCCGGCCAACGCTGCACGCCTGTTCAGCTGTAGCGAAAGCTGCATCGGCAACACGCAATTGCCGCCCTACACCACCCTGGTCAGCCTGCTGCCGACCACCCCAGCGGAGCCTGCCCATGACTGACCCACGCTTGCAGCAACTGGCCGAACTGGCGGGCCTGGCGGTGGACTGGATCGACGCCAACGGCCGCGCCCAGCGGGTCAGTGACCCGGCGCTGCAGCGGGTGCTGGCCGGCCTAGGCCACCCGGTCGACAGCGTTGAGGCGATCGAAGCCAGTATCCAGGCGCTGCTGCGCGCCCACGATGCCCGCCACCTGCCGCCGCTGTTGACGGTTGACCACGGCCTCCCATTGCAGCTGTCCGGCTATTTTCCGCCAGCGATGGACTGCCAGGTGCTGCTTGAAGATGGCAGCGAACAACCGTTGCAACTGGATGATCAGGCCAGGCTCCCCGCCGGCTTGCCGATCGGCTATCACCAGGTGCAGATCGACCAGCAACAGTTCACCCTGGCCGTGGCGCCAACCCGCTGCTACAGCATCGCCGATGCGCTGGGCACGCCGACGCCTCGCAGCTGGGGACTGAGCGCCCAACTGTACAGCCTGCGTCGCCCCGACGATGGCGGCTATGGTGATTGCCTGGCCCTCGAGGCGCTGGTGCGCAGCGCCGCCGAACGCGGCGCCGATGCCCTGGCGATCAGCCCGCTGCACGCCATGTTCGCCAGCGACAGCCAGCGCTACAGCCCGTACTCGCCCTCCAGCCGGCTGTTTCTCAACAGCCTGTATGCAAGCCCGGCGGCGCTGCTCGGGGACCGTGCGGTGCGCATGGCCATTGAAGCCTGCCAGTTGCACGGGCCGCTGGAGCAGCTTGAACAACTGCCGCTGATCGACTGGCCGCAGGCCGCATCGTTTCGCCAGCGTTTGCTGCGTGCGCTGTACCGCGACTTTATCGCCACCGAGCACCCGTTGTTCGCCGACTTCGACAGCTATCGCCAGCACGCCGGCCCCGCCCTGGAACGCCACTGCCGCTTCGAGGTACTGCTGGAGCACGCGCTCAAGCGCGACATCGGCCAGGACTGGCGCGACTGGCCCGCTGCCTGGCACGACCCGCACAGCCCCGAGGTGAGTGCCTTCGCCCGCCAGCACAGCGAGGAGGTGGCGTTTCACGCCTTCTGTCAGTGGTTGATCGAACGCAGCCTGCAACGTACCCAGGATGCGGCGCGCAGCCATGGCATGGGCATCGGCCTGATCGCCGACCTGGCGGTGGGTGCCGACGGCGCCGGCAGCCAGGCCTGGAGCCGCCAGGACGAGCTGCTGGCCGGCCTCAATGTCGGCGCGCCGCCGGATATTCTCAACCGCGCCGGGCAGAACTGGGGCATCTGCGCCTTCTCGCCCGAAGGCCTGCGACGCAACGGCTACCGGGCGTTCATCGAGATGCTGCGGGCCAACTTTGCCCATGCCGGGGGCCTGCGCATCGACCATGTCATGGGTTTGCAACGGCTGTGGCTGATCCCCCAGGGTGCCACCCCGGCCGAAGGAGCCTACCTGCACTACCCGCTCGATGATCTGCTGCGCCTGCTCAGCCTTGAGTCAGTGCGCCACCAGGCCATCGTGCTGGGTGAAGACCTCGGCACCGTGCCCGAGGGGCTGCGCGAAAAGCTCGCCGCGCGGGCCATCCTCGGCATGCGCGTACTGCTGTTCGAGCAAGACCCGCCCGGCCATTTCAAGCCCATCCTCGACTGGCCCGACAACGCCTTGGCCACCACCAGCACCCATGACCTGCCGCCGCTGGCCGGCTGGCTGCAGGCCCGTGATATCGACTGGAACCAGCGCCTGAGCCTGATCGACGGCATCACCGAGCGGCACTGGCGCGACAGCCGCCAACACGAGCGCCAGGGCCTGCGGCGCACTCTTGAACAGAACTACGGCCAGGCCCTGGCCGAGAGCGACGCGCTGATCGATGCCAGCATCCGCTACCTTGGCCATACCCGCGCGCCGCTGGTGCTGGTACCGCTGGAAGATCTGCTGGGTGTCGATGAGCAACCCAACCTGCCCGGCACCATCGACAGCCACCCCAACTGGCGCCGGCGCTTTGCCCTGGCGGCCAGCGCGCTGCTTGACGACGCGGATGCGGCGCGGCGCCTGGAGCTGCTGGCGCAGGCCCGCGAACAAGCCTGGGAGCGTGACCGATGAAAGCCCTGACCGCGACCCTGCGCCTGCAGTTTCATGCCGACTTCGGCCTCGACCAGGCGGCGGCGCTGGTGCCCTACTTCGCCCGCTTAGGCATCAGCCACCTGTACGCCTCGCCGCTGCTGCGCGCGCGCCCCGGCTCGCGCCATGGCTACGATGTGGTCGACCCCGGGCAGGTCAGCCCGCATCTGGGCGGCGAAGCTGCGCTAGAGCGCCTGGTGGCAGCGCTGCGCCTGCACGGTATGGGCCTGATCCTCGACATGGTCTCCAACCATATGGCGGTCGGCAGCGACAACCCCTGGTGGCAGGACCTGCTGGCCTGGGGCCGGCGCAGCCGCTATGCCGAGTTCTTCGACATCCAGTGGCACTCGCCCGACCCGCTGCTTGAAGGTCAGTTGCTGCTGCCGTTTCTGGCCGGTGACTACGGCGCGATGCTGCAAGGCGGCGACATCCCGCTGCGCTTCGACGCTGCAACCGGCCAGTTGCATATCCAGCACCACGAGCACCGCTTTCCGATCTGCCCGGCCGACTATGGCCTGGTGCTCGCCGAAGGTGGCGCAGCCCTGCAGACACTGGCCAGCCGCTTCAATGCCTTGCGCAGCGCTGACGATGCGCCGGCGCAGGCCAGGCCGCTGCTGGCCGAACTGGCGGCGCTGGCCCGCCAACAGCCCCTGGACGATGTGCTCGGCGCCTTCGACAGCCGCAGCCCCGAAGGTTTCAAGCGCCTGCACGCGCTGCTCGAACGTCAGTCCTACCGCCTGGCCAGCTGGCGCACTGCTGGCGACGATATCAACTGGCGGCGCTTTTTCGACGTCAACGAGCTGGGCGGCTTGCGGGTCGAACGCGCGGCGGTGTTCGAGGCCACCCACAGCAAGGTCTTCGAGCTGATCGGCCGCGGCCTGGTCGACGGCCTGCGCATCGACCACATCGACGGCCTGGCCGATCCGCGCGGCTACTGCCGCAAGCTGCGCCGGCGGGTCGACGGGCTCTTGGCCCAGCGCCCACTGGAGGCAGCGCTGGAGCACTTTCCGATCTATGTCGAGAAGATCCTCGGCGCCGACGAGCAGCTGCACCGCGACTGGCAGGTCGACGGCAGCACCGGCTACGAGTTCATGAACCAGGTCTCGCTGCTGCAGCATGATCCAGACGGCGAAGCAGAGTTGGCGGCGCTATGGAGCGTGCTAAGCGAACGCCCGGACTTCAGCGAGGAAGTGCGCCTGGCCCGCCAGCAAATCCTCAATGGCAGCCTGGCCGGCGATTTCGAGTCGGTGGCCCAGGCGCTGTTGCAAGTGGCCCGCGACGACCTGATGAGCCGCGACCTGACCTTGGGCGCCATTCGCCGGGCGTTGCAGGCGCTGATCGAGCACTACCCGGTGTACCGCACCTACATCAATGCCTGCGGGCGCCCGGTAGAAGATGAAGCGTACTTCCAGCAAGCCATGCGCGGTGCCCGCCAGTGCCTGAGCGAGGCTGACTGGCCGGTGCTCGACTACCTGCAGCGCTGGCTCGGCGGCGAGCCCTGGCGGCGCTTGCCGCCGGGCCGGCCGCGCAAGCACCTGCGCCACGCCTGCGTGCGCTTTCAGCAACTGACCTCGCCCACCGCCGCCAAGGCCGTGGAAGACACGGCCTTCTACCGCTCGGCACTGTTGCTGTCGCGTAACGACGTAGGTTTTGATGCCGAACGTTTCAGCGCCCCGGTCGAGGACTTTCACCAACATTGCCTCACGCGCCTTGAGCAGTTCCCGGACAACCTGCTGGCCACCGCCACCCACGACCACAAGCGCGGCGAAGACAGCCGTGCGCGCCTGGCAGTGCTCAGCGAACGCAGCAGCTGGTTTGCCAGCCGGGTCGAACACTGGCGCGAGCTGGCCAGCCCCTTGCGCAGCACCCTGGCCGACGGCGAAGCGCCAGGTGCAGGCGATGAGCTGCTGCTGTACCAGACCCTGCTCGGCAGCTGGCCACTGGACCTTGATGAGAACAATCCGTTGGCGCTTGAGGCCTATGCCGAGCGCCTGCGCCAATGGCAGCGCAAAGCCCTGCGTGAAGCCAAGTTGCGCAGCAGCTGGAGCGCCCCGAACGAGGCCTATGAACAGGCCTGCCTGGATTTCATCGACACCCTGCTGCTGGAGCGCGCCAGCCAGCAGTTGCGTCATTCCCTGGCCGAGGCGGCGCAGGCCATCGCCTGCCCGGGCGCCCTCAACAGCCTGGTGCAGTGCCTGCTGCGCATGACCGTGCCCGGGGTGCCCGATCTGTACCAGGGCAACGAGTTCTGGGACTTCAGCCTGGTCGACCCGGACAACCGCCGCGCGGTGGACTTTGCCGGTCGGCGCCAGGCCCTGGCGGATGGCACCACAACGGCGCAGTTGCTCCAGGACTGGCGCAGCGGCCGGGTCAAACAGGCGTTGATCAACCAGGTGCTGGAGTGGCGCCAGCAGTCCCCGCAGCTGTTCCTGCGCGGTCAGTACCTGCCGATCGAAGTGCGCGGCAGACACGCCGGGCGGGTCCTGGCGTTTGCCCGGGTGAGCGCCGAACAGCGCGCCGTGGTGGTGGTGCCGCGCCTGGCCTGCAGCTTGCTTGGCCAATCACCGCTACCGCTGATCCCGGCACAGAACTGGGACGATACCCGGCTGGTTTTGCCGTTTGCCTTGTCGCCTGGCAATTGCTCGGGACTTTTTGCCACAGGCGCAGTCACAGCCTCAAAGGAGCTGTGGCTGAGCACTGCACTCAAGGAGTTTCCGGTCAATCTGTTCGTTGAACATCGTTAAGTCCTCAGGAGCGTAGAGATGAGTGTCGAAGAAAAACGTATCCGTGAATTCGCCTATCAGATCTGGGAGTCGGAAGGTAAGCCCGAAGGCCAGGAAGAGCGGCACTGGGCGATGGCGCGCAAGCTTGCCGAGGCCGAAGCGCTGGCGCCCAAGGTAACGCCGCGCAAACCGGCCAAGGCGCCGCCGGCCAGTAACGCCAAGGCCAAGCCGGCAAGTACTGCGCCAGCGCCGAAAAAGCCCAGGGCAAGCAAAAAGCCACCGACTGCATGAACCTGATCGCCGGGCAAGTCGAGGCGTCGCACCGCCGCTCCTGCACAGCCTGTGGGAGCGGCGGTGCGACGCCTCGACTTGCCCCGCGATAACCCCTGTGCCAACCCCCGGTCTGATCAAGGATTTCCATGAGCAAGCCAAAGCCTACCGCCGAAGTTCACCTCGAACCCTCGCGCATCCGCGAGGGCCTGCCCTTCCCGCTGGGCGCCAGCTGGGATGGGCTGGGGGTCAATTTTGCCCTGTTCTCGGCCAACGCCACCAAGGTTGAACTGTGCCTGTTTGATGCCAGCGGCGAGGTCGAGCTCGAACGCATCGAGCTGCCGGAGTACACCGACGAGATCTTCCACGGCTACCTGCCCGATGCCCATCCCGGGCAGATCTACGGCTACCGCGTACACGGCCCGTACGACCCGGAAAACGGCCACCGTTTCAACCCCAACAAACTGCTGATCGACCCCTACGCTAAGCAACTGGTCGGCAGCCTGAAATGGTCCGAGGCGCTGTTCGGCTACACCATCGGCCACCCCGACGGCGACCTTAGCTTTGATGAGCGCGACAGTGCGCCGTTCGTGCCCAAGTGCAAGGTCATCGACCCGGCCTACACCTGGAGCCGCGACCAGCGCGTGGGCATTCCCTGGGAGCGCACCATCCTCTATGAGGCCCACGTGCGCGGTATCAGCATGCGCCACCCGGCGGTGCCAGAGGCCAATCGCGGCACCTTTGCCGGGCTGATGTGCGACGAACTGCTGGGGCATATCAAGCAGCTTGGGGTGAGCTCGATCGAGTTGCTGCCGATCCATGCCTTCGTCAACGACCAGCATCTGCTGCAAAAGGGCCTGAACAACTATTGGGGCTACAACAGCATCGCCTTTTTTGCCCCGCACCCGCGCTACCTGGCCAACGGCAAGATCGCCGAGTTCAAGGAGATGGTCGCGCACCTGCATGACGCCGGTCTGGAGGTGATTCTCGACGTGGTCTACAACCACACCGCCGAAGGCAACGAGCTGGGCCCGACCCTGTCGATGCGCGGCATCGACAATTCCTCCTACTACCGGCTGATGCCCGATGACAAACGCTTCTATATCAACGACTCGGGCACCGGCAACACCCTCGACCTGAGCCACCCCTGCGTCTTGCAACTGGTCACCGACTCGTTGCGCTACTGGGCCGGCGAGATGCACGTCGACGGTTTTCGCTTCGACCTGGCGACCATTCTCGGCCGCTACCACGAGGGCTTCGACGAGCGTCACAGCTTTCTCGTTGCCTGCCGCCAGGACCCGCTGCTCAGCCAGGTCAAGCTGATTGCCGAGCCCTGGGACTGCGGCCCCGGCGGCTACCAGGTGGGCAATTTCGCCCCCGGCTGGGCAGAATGGAACGACCGTTTTCGCGATACCGTGCGGGCTTTCTGGAAAGGCGACGAAGGCCAGCTGGCCGACTTCGCCGCGCGCATGACCGCCTCCGGCGAGCTGTTCAACCGCCGCGGGCGCAGGCCCTACGCCTCGGTCAACTTCATCACCGCCCATGACGGCTTCACCCTGCGCGACCTGGTGTCGTACAACGACAAGCACAACGAGGACAACGACGAAGGCAACCAGGACGGCAGCAACAACAACCTGTCATGGAACCACGGCGTCGAAGGCCCCACCGACGACCCCGAGATCAAGGCCCTGCGCCTGCGCCAGATGCGCAATTTCTTCGCCACCCTGCTGCTGGCCCAGGGTACGCCGATGATCGTCGCCGGCGACGAGTTCAGCCGCACCCAGCACGGCAACAACAATGCCTACTGCCAGGACAGCGAGATCGGCTGGATCAACTGGGAGCTGGACGAGGATGGTGCGGCGTTGCTCAAGTTCGTCAAGCGCCTGACCAAGCTGCGCCTGGCCTACCCGGTGCTGCGCCGTTCGCGTTTTCTGGTCGGTGACTACAATGAGGCGATCGGGGTCAAGGACGTCACCTGGCTGGCGCCGGACGCCAGCGAGATGAGCGTCGAGCAATGGCAGGACGCCCACGGGCGCTGCCTGGGCATGCTGATGGATGGCCGCGCCCAGGTCAGCGGTATTCTGCGCCCCGGCGCCGATGCCACCTTGCTGCTGATCGTCAACGCCCACCACGATACCGTGGCCTTTACCTTGCCCGAGGTGCCGGAAGGCGAATACTGGAACTGCCTGATCGACACCGACCGGCCGCAACTGCGCAAAGGCGAGCATCATGACTTTGGCAGCGAGTTCCAGGTCAGTGGCCGCTCGTTGCTGTTGCTGGAGCTGTTCCGTGACGATGATGTCTGAAAACCAGGCGGCCGCGGTCAAGCGCCTGCGGGTGCTGACCGTCAATACCCACAAGGGCTTTACCGCCTTCAACCGGCGCTTCATCCTCCCCGAACTGCGTGAAGCGGTGCGCAGCACCCGCGCTGATATCGTCTTTCTCCAGGAGGTGCTCGGCTCCCACGACCGCCATGCCGCCCGTTACGCCGGCTGGCCGCAAACCTCGCAGTACGAGTTTCTCGCCGACAGCATGTGGAGCGATTTCGCCTACGGGCGCAATGCCGTGTACCCGGACGGCCATCACGGCAACGCGCTGTTGTCCAAGTACCCGATCATCGAACACCGCAACCTGGATGTCTCGATCACCGGCCCCGAGCGCCGCGGCCTGCTGCACTGCGTGCTGGATGTGCCCGGGCAGCGCGAGGTGCATGCCATTTGCGTGCACCTGTCACTGCTCGAAAGCCACCGGCAACAGCAGTTGCAACTGCTGCGCAAGCTGCTCGACTCGCTGCCTGGCGATGCCCCGGTGATCATCGCCGGCGACTTCAACGACTGGAAACTGCGCGGCAACCGCACCCTCAACCTGCACCGCGACCTGCACGAAGCCTTCGAGCGTCATCACGGCCTGCTTGCCCGCACCTATCCGGCGCGCTTGCCGCTGCTGCGCCTGGACCGCATCTACCTGCGCAACGCCCACAGCCATGCCCCGCAAATTCTCGGCAACAAGCCCTGGAGCCACCTCTCCGATCACCTGCCATTGGCCGTGGAAGTGCAGCTTTAGCAATCATTCGGCATAGCCGCACCGCTGGAAAGAGCGGTTGCGGCTATAGGATGTAAATTTTTGTTTAATTTCAGCTAATTGCCACTACCAATAGCTTGACAACGGTTATTTCACGCTTTCTTGACGCCCGCCCCGTCCTCTCCTTAGCTACAAGTAATGCAGCAACTGCAGATTCCATTCCGAGCCTCTAGCGCGCGCCTTTCAGCGCGCGAAAGGGACCGGTTTGCTGGTTTGGGTCGCCCTCTGGTTTTGCTTTACAGCCCGTGACATCAGGCCAGAACCCTGGCTTATAAAAACAGAGGAGAACCGCCATGAAAAAAACTCCGAATCCTGCGGGCTTTGAGTATGTTTTCTATGCGGTTTCCACGTCGCTGCTACTGGCAACCCCGTTGGAAACCCATGCATTGGGCCTGGAGGATAACGACCCGTTCAACAACCTGGTACAGGCCCAACCTGCACTTTCGCTCAACCCGGTCAGCGCCAGCGGCCTGGGCCTGAGCACCCTCGGTGCGTTTTCCGAACGCCTGGCCGAACGCCATGCGCCAGCACCGAACGACAGCATCGCCAGCCAGTGGGCGCAGTTTTTCCCGACTGCGGTGCGCACCTCAAGCCCAGAGGCCGACAACCTCGCCACGCCGAACCAGAGCCTGCAAATCAGCCCTGATCTGTTCGTTCGTGAAACCGGCGGCGGCAATACTCACCGCGCCGGTTTCTTTGTCGGCCACAGCAACCTGCAAAGCGGTTTCGACGGCCTGCGCAAACCCCAGGTCGGCAACAAAGAGAGCGTGCTCAACCTCGACGGGCAAAGCCTGGGTGTGTACTGGAGCATGACCCACGACCAGGGCTGGCACCTGGATGCGGTGGCCATGGGCACGCGCTTTGATATCAATGGCCGCAGCGAGAGCGGCCAGCGCCTGGATGGCAACGGCCACGCCCTGACCCTCTCGGTCGAGGGCGGCTACCCGATCAGCCTGGGCAACAACTGGACCCTGGAACCGCAAGCACAGTTGATCAACCAGCAGTACTTTCCTGGCAGCCAGACCCAGACCGACACCCAGCAAGCCTTTGACCAGCAGCCCAACTGGACCGGCCGGGTCGGTGCCAAATTGTCGGCGCGCTACAACGTGCGCGGCATGCCGATCGAGCCGTTCGTGCGCACCAACGTCTGGTACGACTTCTCCAATGCCGACACCGTGAGCCTGGACAAGGTCGACAAGATCAGCAGCGGGCGCAACTCCGCCACCGTCGAACTGGGCTTGGGCCTGGTGGCGCGGGTCACGCCGAAAGTGGCGCTGTTTGTCAGCGCCGACTACAGCAGCGATGTCGATGACAATGACCTCAACGGCCTGATCGGCAACCTCGGTGTCAGGGTGCGCTGGTGATGCGAGCGCTGGCCATCACTGCGGCCGCAGGATCAACACCCCCAGCGGCGGCAGGTTGAGCCGCAACGACAGCGGCTGGCCATGGCTGGGCTGGGCCTGACTGGCCACCTCGCCAAGGTTGCCGTAGTTGGAGCCGGCATAGCCCTCGGCGTCGCTGTTGAACACCTCGGCCCAGCGCTCGCCAAACGGCACGCCGATGCGATAGCCCTCGCGCGGCACCGGGGTGAAGTTGGCCACCACCAGCAACGGCTCGCCGTTCACGCTCCAGCGCAGCCAGGCATACACACTGTTGTGCGCGTCATCGCCGATCAACCATTGAAAGCCTTGCGGCACGCAGTCCTGTTCGTGCAGCGCACGCTCGTCGCGGTACAAACGGTTGAGGTCGCTGACCAGCCGTTGCACACCCAGATGCTCGGGGTACTTGAGCAGGTACCAGTCCAGTTCGCTGTCGTGGTTCCACTCGCGCCACTGGCCGAACTCACAGCCCATGAACAACAGTTTTTTGCCCGGATGGGTCCACATGAAGGTCAGGTAGGCGCGCAGGTTGGCGAACTTCTGCCAGCGATCGCCAGGCATCTTGTCGATCAGAGAGTGCTTGCCGTGCACCACCTCGTCATGGGAGATCGGCAGGATGAAATGTTCGGAATAGGCGTAGATCAGGCCGAAGCTCATTTCGTTGTGGTGATAGGTGCGGTGGATCGGGTCGTTCTGGATGTAGTGCAGGGTGTCGTGCATCCAGCCCATGTTCCACTTGTAGGCAAAGCCCAAACCGCCCTGCTGGGTTGGCTGGCTGACGCCTGGCCAGGCCGTGGACTCCTCGGCAATCACCAGGGCGCCGGGGGCCTCCAGGGCCACCACGTCGTTGAGGTGACGCAAAAAGTCGATGGCTTCGAGGTTCTCGCGCCCGCCATGGCGATTCGGCACCCACTCGCCGGCCTTGCGCGAGTAGTCGCGGTAGAGCATCGAGGCCACGGCATCGACGCGCAGGCCGTCGATATGAAAATGCTTGAGCCAGTGCAGCGCCGAGGCCAGCATGAAGCCGTGCACTTCGGTGCGCCCAAGGTTGTAGATCAGCGTGTCCCAGTCCTGGTGGAAGCCCTCCAGCGGGTTGTCGTACTCGTACAGCGCGGTGCCGTCGAAGCGCGCCAGGCCGTGGGTGTCGGTGGGGAAATGCGCCGGCACCCAGTCGAGGATCACGCCGATCTGCGCCTGGTGGCAGGCGTCGATGAAGGCGGCAAAGTCTTCGGCACTGCCGTAGCGCGCGGTCGGCGCGAACATCGACAGTGGCTGGTAACCCCAGGAGCCGCCAAACGGATGCTCCATGATCGGCATCAGCTCGATATGGGTAAAGCCCAGCTGCTGGATATAGGGCACCAGGCGCTCGGCCAGCTCGCGCCAGTTGTAAAAGCGCGCCACTTCGCCATTGTCGTCCAGCTCACATTGCCAGGAGCCGGCGTGCAATTCGTAGATCGACAGCGGCGCGCTGCTGGCCTGGCGTTCACCGCGCTGCTGCATCCAGTCCTGGTCTTGCCAGTCATGGGCCAGGGGGCCGGCGACCCTTGAGGCGGTGCTCGGCGGCAACTCGGTGGCGCGGGCCAGCGGGTCGGCCTTGAGCGGCAGGATGCCGTCGCGCCCGAGCACTTCGTATTTGTACGCTTCGCCGGCCCGCAGGCGCGGCACAAACAGTTCCCAGACCCCGGACGGATGGCGCAGGCGCATGGGGTGACGGCGGCCGTCCCAATTGTTGAAATCACCAACCACCGAGACCCGCCGGGCGTTCGGTGCCCACACCGAAAAGCGCACGCCATCGACACCTTCGACATTCAGCGGTTGCGCGCCCATCGCCGCCGCAAGATCACGGTGATTGCCCTCGGCAAACAGGTACAGGTCCATGTCGCCGAGCAACGGCCCGAAGCTGTAGGGGTCTTCGGTGATCTGCTCGCCGCCGGCCCAGTTGATCTGCAACAGGTACGGCTGCGATTCGCGCAGATGAGTGATGAACAACCCCGGTACCGGGCCCTGCTCCAGCTCTGCCAGCACGCGACTGTCGTCACGGGCCAGCACTCGTACGTTCAGAGCGTTGGGCAGGTAGGCGCGGACAAACTGGCCACCGGCACCATCCGGGTGCGGACCGAGCACCGCGAACGGGTCGGTATGTTCGGCTCTTACCAGGGCATCGATATCGCGCTGCCCCAGTCCTCCTTCCTCGCGCTTGCGTTGCGTCATTTACTGCTCTCCCCAGGTACTGATCAGACCATGCAGGCCATGCAAAGGCACGGCCAGCCAATGCGGACGGTTCTCGGCTTCGTAGAGGATTTCGTAGGCGACTTTCTCGAGGCTGAACAACGCCAGCGCCGCCTGCTCGCCGTCAGCCTGCTGCCAGGCATGGGGCATGGCCGCGGTGGCCAGCCCATAGGCCTCGACAAAAGCATGCCGGGCCTGGTGCAGGTAACGGCGGGCGACGCGCTGACGCGCCTGACGGGCAGCCTCGCAAAGGTCGACAGCAGAAGCACTGCGCAGCACCATCGCTGCAGCATAGTCGAATGAACGCAGCACGCCGCTGACATCCTTGTACGGGCTGTGCCTGGCCCGCCGCTCATCCAGCGGTCGCGCCGGTTCGCCTTCGAAATCGATCAGGTAGGCATCGCCCTGCACCACCAGCACCTGGCCCAGGTGCAAGTCGCCATGTACACGCATCAACAGCCCGCCGACCGCCTGTTTGCTCAGTTCGGCTATGTGCTTGAGCAGGCTCTTGCGTTGCTGTTGCAGGTCGTCGACCAGGGCCTGGCTGGCGCTGTCGAGGCTGGCGCGATGTGCTTGCAGCAGGTCCAGGGCGCGGCTCAGCTGGGCGCTGATGTGCTTGTTCCAGGCCTGGCTGTCGCGGCTGCTGCTGGCCCGCGGCTGGAACGCCGGATCGGCGCTGGGCGCCGCCAGCAGCAGGTGCATCTCGCCCAGGCGCTGGCCGAGCAAGGCGGCAAAATCGGCAAGGTCCTGCAGGGCATCGGTGTGCACGTCCTGATCGTTGCTCGATGGCTCCATCTCGTCGCGGATGGCCCGTTCGAGGTTGTTCTGGGTCCAGTCCCAGGCGTCGCCCTGATTGCTCAGGTAGCCCTGGGCGATCATCAGCAGGTGCGGTTGCGCCTTAGCGTCGACGCGGCTGACCCAGGCCAGCAGCGGCGAGATATTGGCAAAGCCTGCGGCCGTCAGGTAGGCGCTCATCTCCAGCTCGGGGTGCACCCCGGGGTTGACCCGGCGGATCAGCTTGAGCACCAGGCTGCCACCGACCACCACCGAACTGTTGGACTGCTCGGCGCTCAGGTAGCGCACTTGCGCGTCGTCGCCCAGGTTCAATGCCGCCAGTTGTTCTGTGGCGGTAAAACGCAGCTCGCCCTCGCTGCACGGCAAGCGCAAGCCGTCCTTGCAGCCGGCCAATACCGCGCGCACGAAGCTCTCAAGCACGAAGCCATCGGTGATCAGCCCCACCTGGCGGCCGCGGCGCACCCGCGCCAGGGCCAGTTGCTGCGGCGCCGGGCTGTTGATGTTTTCTTCGCCGATCAGGCCGAACGGCAGTTGATAGCGGCTGCTCTGGCCGCCGCCCTGCACGTCGATCTCGCTGAGCAGCACCGGGCTGGTGGTGTCGCCAAAACGCACGCCGTAGGCGATCTGCACCTGTTCGATGCGGCTTTCCTTGCCGGCAAACCAGCGGCGCTTGGGCAGGTACTGGGGCAGGATGCTGTCTTGCAAAGTGGCCCGCGACGGCGCTTCAAGCAGCTCTTCCATGCGCTTTTTCAGCACCAGTGTGGTGAACTCCGGCAGGCTCTGGGCCGGCTCCATGTGCCAGCTGGGCATCTGGTCCTTGTCAGCGAGCAGGAACCAGTAAAAGCCGTAAGGCGGCAAGGTCAGCAGAAACGGCAACTGGCCGATCGGCGGGAAGGCACTGCCGCCGAGCATCTCCACCGGCACCTTGTCGGCGTACTGCTGCAGCTCAAGCTCAGCCGCCTGTGCGGCGCGCGAGACGTTGGCCACGCAGAGGATGATCTCGGTCTTGCCGTCGCTGCCGGTGTACTCGCGGATGTAGGCGAGAATCCGCCGGTTGCTCGGCGTGAGCATCTTCAGTGCGCCGCGGCCGAAGGCTTTTTGCTGCTTGCGCACCGCCAGCAGGCGGCGGTTCCAGTTCAATAGCGAATGCGGGTCGTGGGCCTGGGCCTCGACGTTGACCGACTGGAAACCGTACAGCGGGTCCATGATCGGCGGCAGCACCAGGCGCGCCGGGTCGGCGCGCGAGAACCCGCCGTTGCGGTCGATCGACCACTGCATCGGCGTGCGCACGCCATCGCGGTCGCCCAGGTAGATGTTGTCGCCCATGCCGATTTCGTCGCCGTAGTACAGGGTCGGCGTGCCGGGCATCGACAGCAGCAGGCTGCACAAAAGCTCGACCCGGCGCCGGTCGCGCTGCAGCAGCGGCGCCAGGCGCCGGCGAATGCCGAGGTTGATCCGCGCCCGGCGATCCTCGGCGTAGTAGTTCCACAAGTAGTCGCGCTCGCGGTCGGTGACCATCTCCAGGGTCAGCTCATCGTGGTTGCGCAAGAAGATCGCCCATTGGCAGTTGGCCGGGATCTCCGGGGTCTGACGCAGGATGTCGGTGATCGGAAAGCGGTCTTCCTGGGCCACGGCCATGTACATGCGCGGCATCAGCGGGAAGTGAAAAGCCATGTGGCATTCATCGCCCTGCCCTTCGCCAAAGTACAACTGGGTGTCTTCCGGCCACTGGTTGGCCTCGGCCAGGAGCATGCGGTCGGGGTAGTTGGCATCGATCTCGGCGCGGATCTTTTTCAGCACCTGGTGGGTTTCGGGCAGGTTCTCGTTGTTGGTGCCGTCGCGCTCGATCAGGTAAGGGATGGCGTCCAGGCGCAGGCCGTCGACGCCCAGGTCGAGCCAGTAGCGCATGACCCCGAGCACCGCCTTGAGCACCTGCGGGTTGTCGAAATTGAGGTCCGGCTGGTGCGAGTAGAAGCGGTGCCAGAAGTATTGGCCGGCCACCGGGTCCCAGGTCCAGTTGGATTTCTCGGTGTCGAGGAAGATGATCCGCGTGCCGTCGTACTTCTGGTCGCTGTCGGACCACACGTAAAAGTCCCGGGCCTTGCTCCCCGGCTTGGCGCGCCGGGCTTTCTGGAACCACGGATGCTGGTCGGAGGTGTGGTTGATGACAAGTTCAGTGATCACCCGCAGGCCGCGCTTGTGGGCCTCGGCAATGAAGCGTTTTACGTCAGCCAGGGTGCCGTAGTCGGGGTGCACTGCCTTGTACTCGGCGATGTCGTAGCCATCATCGCGCCGTGGCGAAGGGTAGAACGGCAGCAGCCACAGGGTGTTGACCCCAAGCTCGGCGATGTAGTCGAGCTTGGCGATCAGGCCGGGGAAGTCACCGATGCCGTCGTTGTTGGAATCAAAGAAGGATTTGACGTGTACCTGGTAGATGATCGCGTCCTTGTACCACAACGGATCATCGATAAAGGCGGCTGGGCGGGCGCGCTTGGCCATGCTCGACTCCTTTCTAGTGGGCTTTTTCGATACGCCAGACAGCGAACGGCAGGTGCCAGGGCTCGATGCGCATCCATTGGGTCTTGCCATGCCAGGTCCAGCGATGGCCGCTCATCAGGTCTTCGCCGAAGGTGTCGGCATGGTCGTCCAGGCCCAGCTCCCACAACGGCAGTTCGAAGTGCGCCTCCTGGGCGTTGTGCGGGTCGAGGCTGACGGCGATGAGGATGAAGTTGTCGCGCTCGGCAGTGCGTTTGCCGAAGTACAGGATGTTGTCGTTCCAGGCGTTATAGAAAGCCACGCCCAGGTGGGTGTGCAAGGCCGGATTCTGCCGGCGGATACGGTTGAGCTGGGCGATTTCGGCGATTATATTGCCTGGCTGGCTGAAGTCGCGCGGGCGGATCTGGTACTTCTCCGAATCCAGGTATTCCTCCTTGCCTGGCACCGGCGTCGCCTCGCACAGCTCGAACCCTGAGTACATGCCCCACAGGCCCGAGCCCATGGCCGCCAGCGCGGCGCGAATAAGGAAGCCGGCGCGCCCCGATTCATGCAGAAAGTACGGGTTGATGTCCGGGGTATTGACGAAGAAGTTCGGCCGGTAGCAGTAGCACCACGGCGGCTGGTTGAGCTCCTCGAAGTAGCTTTGCAGCTCGGCCTTGGTGTTGCGCCAGGTGAAGTAGCTGTAGCTCTGGGAGTAACCGACCTTGCCCAGGCGCGCCATCATCGCAGGCTTGGTGAAGGCCTCGGCGAGGAAAATAACGTCCGGGTACTGGCTGCGCACATTGGCGATCAGCCAATGCCAGAACGGCAAGGGCTTGGTGTGCGGGTTGTCGACGCGAAAGGTCTTGACCCCCTCCTTGACCCAGCCCACCACCACATCGCGCAGTGCCAGCCACAGGGCCGGTACCGAATCGGCGGCATAGAAGTCGACGTTGACGATGTCCTGGTACTTTTTCGGTGGGTTCTCGGCATAGCGGATGCTGCCGTCCGGGCGCCAGGAGAACCAGCCCGGGTGCTCCTTGAGCCAGGGGTGGTCCTGGGAACACTGGATGGCAAAATCCAGGGCGATTTCCAGGCCGTGCTCGGCGGCGGCGGCCACCAGCCGGCGAAAATCCTCGCGGCTGCCCAGTTGCGGGTGAATCGCCTCGTGCCCGCCTTCGGCGCCGCCAATCGCATAAGGGCTGCCGGGGTCACCGGGCTCGGCCTGCAAGGCATTGTTGCGGCCCTTGCGGTGGCGCACACCGATCGGGTGGATGGGCGGGAAGTACAGCACGTCAAAACCCATGTCGCGGATCATCGGCAAGCGTTGGTGCACGTCATTGAAGGTACCGTGCCGCTCGGGGTCGTCGGTGACCGAGCGCGGAAACAGCTCGTACCAACTGGCGAACCGGGCCTGGATGCGTTCGACATCCAGCGGGTATTCAGGGCTGCGGCTGAGGTAGGTACGGTGCTCGGCCTCGGCCATCAGAACGGCGGTGTCCGGGTGCAGCAGCAAGGCCACCTGCTCATCGACGGGCAAACCGGGCAGGTGCTGGTACAGGGCCTGCAGCTGGTCACGCAGGGGGCCGTTGCTGCGACCGATATTGTGCTCGATCTGCAGCAGCCCTTCCTGCAGCTCCAGGGGCACCGCGACGCCTGCGTTGAATTTCTTCTCCAGGTCGTGGCAATAGGTGGCGAACGGGTCAATCCAGGCCTCGATGCTGAACAAGTGGCGGCCCTGCTCGCTGACAGTGAACTCGGCCTGCCACAGGTCATTGCCGGCAAACTGCATCGGCACGCAGTGCCAGCGCCGGCTGTGGGCCTGGCGCCAGTTGAGCATCACCGCCAGGGCGTCATGGCCATCGGCGTAAACCTTGCTGCTGACCTGCACCGGCTCAGCGACCACCGCCTTGACCGCAAACAGCCCGCCATCAAGCACCGGCACGGTGTTCTCGATCACGATCCGTGGTTCGAGCAAGGCCTGGGACAGGCTCAGGGCCTGGTCCGGGTGGTCGCTAGCCGCAGTCATACGGTCGGTTTCGAAGGGCTCATCGCGGGTCATCGAACGTTGCTCCGTTATGAAGTGGCGGTAAAGGTTCAGAGCGGGGGCGCGGCCCGGGGTTCAAAAAAAATGAGCGATTGGCCGGGCCCGGGGTCGAAACCCTGAGCATGCCATCCACAACCCCGTTGCGAGGTCAGGCCATGAACATTCCCATCCCGGCTGAAACGCCCGATCCGAATATCGACGACCCGACACTGCCACCGCCGGTGCCAGAGCAGGACCCTGATGAGGTGCCGGTGCAACCGACGGTGCCGCCCACCGTGGGCGACCCGCCGAGTAAAGAGCCGCCGGTGAAAGCGTAGACATCGCGGGGCAAGCTCGCTCCTACAATATCTAGGAGCGGGCTTGCCCCGCGAAAAATCAGCGTTTGATCAGCTCTTCAATGCTGATCTCGCGCATCCTGAACTTCTGCACCTTGCCGGTCACCGTCATCGGAAACTCATCGACAAAGCGGAAGTAGCGCGGGGCCTTGAAGTGGGCAATGCGGCTCTTGCACCACTGTTGCAGTTCGATCTCGCTGGCGCTGTGGCCGGGGTGAAACTTGATCCAGGCGACGATCTCTTCGCCATAACGCTCATCGGGTATGCCGATCACCTGCACATCCGCCACCGCCGGGTGGGTAAAGAAGAACTCTTCCAGCTCGCGCGGATAGATGTTCTCACCGCCGCGAATGATCATGTCCTTGTTGCGCCCGGCGATGCACACATAGCCGGCCTCGTTCATGCTCGCGAGGTCGCCGGTGTGCATCCAGCCGGCCGGATCGATGGCTTCGCTGGAGGCCGCCGGGTTGCCCCAGTAACCGAGCATCACGCTGTAACCGCGGGTGCACAGCTCGCCGATCTGCCCGCGCGGCACAATGCAGCCCTGCTCATCGATGATCTTGCTTTCCAGCTGCGGCTGGGTCCGCCCTACCGTGGTCACGCGAAGTTCAAGGTCGTCATCGGCGCCGGTCTGCAACGACACCGGGCTGGTTTCGGTCATGCCGTAGGCGATCTGCACCTCGCTCATGTGCATCTCGCCGATCACCCGGCGCATCACCTCGATCGGGCAGGTGGCGCCGGCCATGATCCCGGTGCGCAGGGTCGACAGGTCCATCTCGCTACGCTGCGGGTGATCGAGCATGGCGATGAACATGGTCGGCACGCCATACAGGGCGGTGGCCCTCTCCTCGATGACGCAGTTCAACGTCAGCAGCGGATCGAAGGCGTCGTTGGGGTAGATCATGGTGCTGCCATGGGTGACACAGCCGAGGTTGCCCATGACCATGCCGAAGCAGTGGTACAGCGGCACCGGGATCACCATGCGGTCGTGCTCGCTCAGGCCCAGGCTCTCGCCGACCATGTAGCCGTTGTTGAGGATGTTGTAGTGGCTGAGGGTCGCGCCCTTGGGGAAGCCGGTGGTGCCGGAGGTGTACTGGATGTTCACTGGTTGGTCGAACTGCAGGCTGTGCTGACGGGCCTGGAAGTCGGCCGGGTCGGTTTCGCTGGCCAGCCAGGCCAGGCGCTCCCAGGGCAGAAAGCCTGCTGGCGGCTGGGCATCAAGGCTGATCAACCCGCGCAGCTCCGGCAGGCGTTCGCTGCGTAGCTGCCCTGGCGCTTGCTGGGCGAGGTTGGGCAGCAGCTCGCCAAGCATGGCGTGGTAATCGCAAGTCTTGAAGGCACCGGCGCTGATCAGCCACTGGCAGCCCGACTGCTTGAGCACGTATTCAAGCTCGCTGGTGCGATACGCCGGGTTGATGTTGACCAGGATCACGCCGATCTTGGCGCTGGCGAACTGGGCAATGCACCACTGCGCGCAATTGGGCGCCCAGATGCCTAAGCGATCGCCGGTTTTCAGCCCCAGCGCCATCAGCGCGCGGGCATGCAGGTCGACGCTGGCGGCCAGCGTCTGCCAGGTGTAGCGCTGCTGCTGATGTCGCACCACCAGCGCCTCGCGCTGGGCAAAGCGGGCGACCGTCTGGTCGAATGCCTGGCCGATGGTCATGGCCAGCAACGGCTTGTCCTGACGGCCCTGGGTATAGCTCGGTTGATTCATGGCGGTCCCTTTTTGTGGTTGTTCTGGGAGCTGATTCAAGCGCGACTTACTCTGGCGCATATTTACGTTAACGTAAAGGTCATGGCGAGATTGACAGCTAACGATGGCAGGTTTACGTTAACGTAAAGGTTACTGACAAACAGGGTTTGTGTTGTGAGGCTATCGCGGGGCAAGCCCGCTCCCACCAAGAACTGTAGGAGCGGGCATAACCTGCGATGAGGCCAGCACAAGCACCCTTAATCCAAGAACAATCAACAATAGGTGCCCGCATGCGTTATCCGACCCTGAACTTCGCCCTGGGCGAAACCATCGACATGCTTCGCGACCAGGTGCAGTCCTTCGTCGCCGCAGAGCTGGCGCCGCGCGCCGCGCAGATCGACCAGGACAACCTGTTCCCCGCCGACATGTGGCGCAAGTTCGGTGACATGGGCCTGCTGGGCATCACCGTCAGTGAAGAATACGGCGGCGCCGGCCTGGGCTACCTGGCCCACGTGGTGGCCATGGAAGAAATCAGCCGCGGCTCGGCCTCGGTCGCCCTCTCCTACGGCGCCCATTCCAACCTCTGCGTCAACCAGATCAACCGCAACGGCAACGCCGAGCAGAAAGCCAAGTACCTGCCCAAGCTGATCAGTGGCGAGCACATCGGCGCCCTGGCCATGAGCGAGCCGAATGCCGGTTCCGACGTGGTATCGATGAAACTGCGCGCCGAACAGCGCGGCGACCACTTCGTCCTCAACGGCAGCAAGACCTGGATCACCAACGGCCCGGACGCCAACACCTACGTGATCTACGCCAAGACCGACCTCGACAAAGGCGCCCACGGCATCACCGCCTTTATTGTCGAACGCGACTGGAAAGGCTTCAGCCGCAGCAACAAGTTCGACAAGCTGGGCATGCGCGGCTCGAACACCTGCGAGCTGTTCTTCGACAACGTCGAAGTACCCAAAGAGAACATCCTCGGCGTGCTCAACGGCGGCGTCAAAGTACTGATGAGCGGCCTGGACTACGAGCGTGTGGTGCTCTCCGGCGGCCCGACCGGGATCATGCAGGCCTGCATGGACCTGGTGGTGCCCTACATCCACGACCGCAAGCAGTTCGGCCAGAGCATCGGCGAGTTCCAGCTGATCCAGGGCAAAATCGCCGACATGTACACCCAGCTCAACGCCAGCCGCGCCTACCTGTACGCCGTGGCCCAGGCCTGCGACCGCGCCGAAACCACGCGCAAGGACGCCGCCGGGGTCATCCTCTACACCGCCGAGCGCGCCACCCAGATGGCCCTTGAGGCGATCCAGATTCTGGGAGGCAACGGCTACATCAACGAATTCCCGGCCGGCCGCCTGCTGCGCGATGCCAAGCTCTACGAGATCGGCGCCGGCACCAGTGAGATCCGCCGGATGCTGATCGGCCGCGAACTCTTCCAAGAGACGCGCTGAAGCGCTTAGCAGCAAGCTACAAGCGGCAAGTCGATGCAGCCCGCGCAGTGCTGACGGCTCGCGACTGCCGCCATAACACAGATCAGTCTTGCAGCTTGAAGCTTGTCGCTTGATTCTGCGTGAGGAACCACAATGATCATCAAGTCTCACATCAATCCGAAGTCAGCAGAGTTCGCGCAGAGCTACGCCGCCATGGCGAACCAGGTCGACGCCTTGCGCAGCCTGATCGCCCAGGTGCACCAAGGCGGTGGGCCCAAGGCCCAGGAGCGACACACCTCGCGGGGCAAACTGCTGCCACGCGAACGTATCGACCGCCTGCTCGACGCAGGTTCGCCGTTCCTTGAAATCGGCCAGCTGGCCGCCCATGAGGTGTACGGCGAAGACGTCCCGGCCGCAGGCGTGATCGCCGGCATTGGCCGGGTCGAAGGCGTCGAATGCATGATCGTCGCCAACGACGCCACGGTCAAAGGCGGCTCCTACTACCCGCTAACGGTGAAAAAACACCTGCGCGCCCAGGCCATCGCCCTGCAGAACCGCCTGCCGTGCCTGTACCTGGTGGACTCCGGTGGCGCCAACCTGCCGCGCCAGGATGAAGTGTTCCCCGACCGCGAGCACTTCGGGCGGATCTTCTTCAACCAGGCCAACATGAGCGCCCTCGGCATTCCCCAGATCGCCGTGGTCATGGGCTCGTGCACCGCCGGCGGGGCCTATGTGCCGGCCATGGCCGACGAAGCGATCATGGTCCGCCAGCAGGCGACGATCTTTCTTGCCGGCCCCCCGCTGGTCAAGGCTGCCACCGGCGAAGTGGTCAGCGCCGAAGACCTCGGCGGCGCCGACGTACACTGCAAAACCAGCGGCGTCGCCGACCACTATGCCGACAACGACGAGCACGCCCTGGCCATCGCCCGGCGCTGCGTGGCCAACCTCAACTGGCACAAGCTCGGCGAGTTGCAGCAGCGCGCGCCGGTGGCGCCGCTGTACAGCAGTGAAGAGCTGTACGGCGTGGTGCCGGCCGATGCCAAGCAGCCGTTCGATGTGCGCGAGGTAATTGCGCGGCTGGTCGACGGCTCGGTATTCGATGAGTTCAAGGCGTTGTTCGGCACCACTCTGGTGTGCGGCTTTGCCCACCTGCACGGGTATCCGGTAGCGATCCTGGCCAACAACGGCATCCTCTTCGCAGAAGCTGCGCAAAAAGGCGCGCACTTCATCGAGCTGGCCTGCCAGCGCGGCATCCCGCTGCTGTTCTTGCAGAACATTACCGGCTTCATGGTCGGCCAGAAGTACGAGGCCGGTGGCATCGCCAAGCATGGCGCCAAGCTGGTCACCGCGGTGGCCTGCGCCCAGGTGCCGAAGTTCACCGTGATCATCGGCGGCAGCTTTGGCGCCGGCAACTACGGCATGTGCGGCCGCGCCTACGACCCGCGCTTCTTGTGGATGTGGCCAAACGCACGGATCGGCGTGATGGGCGCCGAACAGGCCGCCGGCGTGCTCGCCCAGGTCAAGCGCGAGCAGAGCGAGCGCAGCGGCCAGGCCTTCAGCGCCGAAGACGAAGCGCGTCTGAAGCAGCCGATCCTCGACCAGTACGAGCACCAGGGCCACCCTTACTACTCCAGCGCCCGGCTCTGGGACGACGGCGTCATCGACCCGGCGCAAACCCGCGAGATCCTTGGCCTGGCGTTGTCCGCGGCCCTCAACGCACCGATCGAACAGAGCCGTTTCGGCATTTTCCGGATGTGACCATGAGCGACTTCACTACCCTTGAACTGATCAAGGACCCCCGTGGTTTCGCCACCCTGTGGCTGAGCCGGGAAGACAAGAACAACGCCTTCAACGCGCAGATGATCCGCGAGCTGATCATCGCCATTGACCATATCGGCGCCGACAGCAGCCTGCGTTTCGTGCTGCTGCGCGGCCGTGGCCGGCACTTCAGCGCCGGTGCCGACCTGGCCTGGATGCAGCAGTCGGCGCAACTGGACTACAACACCAACCTTGACGACGCCCGCGAGCTGGCCGAGCTGATGTACAACCTGGCGCGGCTCAAGGTGCCGACCCTGGCGGTGGTGCAAGGCGCAGCCTTTGGTGGCGCCCTGGGCCTGATCAGCTGCTGCGACATGGCCATTGGCGCCAGTGACGCGCAGTTGTGCCTGTCGGAAGTGCGCATCGGCTTGGCGCCAGCGGTGATCAGCCCGTTCGTGGTCCAGGCCATGGGCGAGCGCGCCGCACGCCGCTACGCCCTCACCGCCGAACGCTTCAGCGGTGAGCGCGCCCGTGAGCTGGGCCTGCTGGCCGAAGCCTACCCGGCCGCCGAGCTGGAACAGCAGGTCGACAACTGGATCGACAACCTGCTGCTCAACAGCCCGCAGGCCATGCGTGCCAGCAAGGAGCTGCTGCGTGAAGTCGGCCCCGGCGAGCTGACCCCGGCCATCCGCCGCTACTGCGAAAACGCCATCGCCCGCATTCGCGTCAGCCCTGAAGGCCAGGAAGGCCTGCGCGCCTTCCTGGAAAAACGCAGCCCGGCCTGGCAGGGCCAACCGTCGCACAAGGAGCCGCGCCCATGAGCCGCACCCCGTTGACCACCCTGCTGGTCGCCAACCGCGGCGAGATCGCCTGCCGGGTGATGCGCACCGCCAAGGCCCTGGGCCTGACCACTGTGGCCGTGCACAGCGCCATCGACCGTGAAGCGCGGCACAGCCGCGAAGCTGACATTCGCGTCGACCTCGGCGGCGCCAAGGCCGCTGACAGCTACCTGGACATCGACAAGCTGCTGGCCGCGGCCAAAGCCAGCGGCGCCCAGGCGATCCACCCCGGCTACGGCTTTTTGTCCGAGAACGCAGGCTTTGCCCGTGCCATCGAGCAGGCCGGGCTGATTTTCCTCGGCCCACCGGCCAGCGCCATCGATGCCATGGGCAGCAAGTCGGCGGCCAAGGCCCTGATGGAACAGGCCGGCGTGCCGCTGGTGCCGGGTTATCACGGCGAAGCCCAGGACCTGGAAACCTTCCGCGCCGCCGCCGAAAAGATCGGCTACCCGGTGCTGCTCAAGGCTACCGCTGGCGGCGGCGGCAAAGGCATGAAGGTGGTCGAGCACGAAAGCCAGCTCGGCGAAGCCCTGGCCTCGGCCCAGCGTGAAGCGCAGTCGTCGTTCGGCGATGCGCGCATGCTGGTGGAAAAATACGTGCTCAAGCCGCGCCACGTAGAGATCCAGGTGTTCGCCGACCAGCACGGCAACTGCCTGTACCTCAACGAGCGCGACTGCTCGATCCAGCGCCGGCACCAGAAGGTCGTCGAAGAAGCCCCTGCCCCGGGCCTGAGCAGCGCCCAGCGCCAGGCCATGGGCGAAGCGGCGGTCAAGGCGGCCCAGGCCATCGGCTATGTCGGTGCCGGTACCGTGGAGTTTCTGCTCGATGCCCGCGGCGAGTTCTTCTTCATGGAGATGAACACCCGCCTGCAGGTCGAGCACCCGGTCACCGAAGCGATCACCGGCCTGGACCTGGTCGCCTGGCAGATCCGCGTCGCCTGTGGCGAGCCATTGCCAATCACCCAGGCGCAGGTGCCGCTCAACGGCCATGCCATCGAAGTGCGCCTGTATGCCGAAGACCCGGCCAATGACTTTCTCCCGGCCACCGGCCACCTGGCGCTGTACCGCGAGTCGGCGCCGGGCGAAGGCCGACGGGTGGACAGCGGCGTCAGCGAAGGCGACGACGTCTCGCCGTTCTATGACCCGATGCTCGGCAAACTGATCGCCTGGGGCGAAACCCGCGAGCAGGCGCGCTTGCGCTTGCTGGCGATGCTCGACGAGTTTGCCATCGGCGGGCTGAAAACCAATATCGCCTTTCTGCGGCGCATCCTCGCCCACCCGGCATTTGCCGAGGCCGAGCTGGATACCGGTTTCATCCCGCGTTATCAGGAACAATTGCTACCGGCACCGCAAGCCTTGCCGGCGGCGTTCTGGCAGGCGGCGGCCGAGGCCTTTATCCAGAGTCAGCCGCTGCGACCGCGTGACGATGACCGTCACTCGCCGTGGGCCGCCAACAACGGCTTTCGTGCCGGCGTGCCGGCGCAGGTCAGCCTGCACCTGACCTGCAACGGTGAAGCTCGGGTCATCAACCTGACTCAGGCGGATGCATCGAAGCTGACCCTGGACGGCGAGCAGCTACTGATCGACGAAGACGGCCTGCGCCGCCGGCACCTGGCAATCCGCCGTGGCCAGACCCTGTACCTGCAATGGGACGGCGAGCTGCACAGCGTCAACCGCTACGACCCGATTGCCGAGGCCGATGCCAGCCACAGCCATCAGGGCGGCCTTGGCGCGCCAATGAACGGCAGCATCGTACGGGTGCTGGTGGAGGTTGGCCAGGCGGTGGAAGCTGGCACGCAGCTGGTGGTGCTGGAAGCCATGAAGATGGAACACAGCATCCGCGCGCCCCATGCCGGGACGGTCAAGGCGCTGTTCTGCCAGGAAGGCGAGATGGTCAGTGAAGGGGCTGTGCTGGTGGAGCTGGACGAGGCTTGAGGGCCTCATCGCGGGGCAAGTCGGGTCGCCTGCCCCGCGATGAGATTCAGCTCAAAACTTGACCAATGCCTGCACCACCACCCCCAGCAACTCACACTGCTCGCTGCACAAGGCCTTGGGATAGGTCGGGTTGAGCGGGCGCAAGTAGCGCTGGCCGCCCTCCTCGCTCAACTGGCGAAAACTCGTTGCCGTGCTGCCTGGCGAACGCGCGATCACCAGTTTGCCGGGTTCGGCCGCAAGCCCGGTATCGACCAGGATCAGCATGCCCTCCGGCACGCTCAAGCCCAACGGCGCGGTCATTGCGTCGCCTTCGACCCTGAGCCAGAACGCCCGCCCCTGCGCTTTATAGTCGGTTGACTGCAACGGCGTGTCATCGGCCACCTCAACCGGGTCAAGATTGCCCCAGGCCAGAATCGGGTAGCGAAAATACAGTTCGTGCTGTAGGCCATCGGCGCCAGCCACAGTAGTCGGGTTGCCCGATACCGTGTAGGAACCGTTGCTTTCCGACACCTGATTGGGGAAAACCATCTGCAGCGGCGGCAGCCCCACTTCCACCAGAATCTGGTTGAGCACCCGCAGTTTCGGCTCGCGCTCCTCGCGCAGCCAGTGGCCCACGGCGCCCTGGGTGACTCCGATGCGTTCGGCGAGATTTTCCTGCGTGACTTTCAGTTCACGCATCCTGGCTTTAACCAGGTCAGTCCATTTATCCATCGCTGGCACGATACGGACTGCCTTCTGGCGCTCAATACACATATTGTAGTATTTAAACAATAGTCATAACTACAGAGCGTATTAATATCTGCCAACACCTTTCATCGCTTATCCAAACAGCAGGCAGACGCATGAAACCGATATCCCCTGAAACGGACCTCAGCCTTGATTCCGAAGCATTAAGTAACAGTGATGCCGCCCGGCGCGCGCTGGATTACTACCTCAACCCGGCACCGGTGACCTTTGGCCCCGACGAGCCGCTGCTGGTCGCCCGTGAGGGCCTCAGCAGCGCCCAGGCCACCGCCCAGGCCAGCAATATATTGCGCTGCGCTGCCGCCACCGCCTACGAATCGGCTGACGGCATGCAAGGCGTACCGCGCGACCTGGCGCTGGCGTCGATGCACATGATCAACATGGCCAGGGCCATGCTCGAGCGCACGGCAGCCAATCAGGAGCATTCCTGAGCCTGTTGCAGAACGTTACGTGGGAGTCGACCGAAGGCGGGTGCTGGTGTCCGCCGGTCAGGAGGGAGCGCACTGCGTAAAAGTTTTTACGCAATGACAGAAAATTCATTTGACTTGCAAATGATAACGATTATTATTGCTCACAACTGGTCGCGAGACTGGTTGGATAAACTGAAAGCCCTTAGGTCGGACTCTCAGATTATCTCCTCATCAGGCTAATCACGGTTTTTGACCCGGCTTTTTGCCGGGTCTTTTTTTTGGTCTTCAGGCTAATGAAGATGGGTGTTGCTTGAATGGCCGCGATGATAGCAAATGAATGTCGCACAGTGAATGGTTGTAACAGCGCTTTGCGGAATTAGCACTTGAGAATCAATCTCGTTACGAATAAGCTGTTGCAGCGTCAAGGAAGACGCCCCCACTCCACCGACCAGCAAGGAGCTTGTACATGACCCGTCTGTTGCTGCCCCTTGAACACAATCCCCTTTCCCACCATCTGGCGGACGATGCCCTGCTGCAGCGCCTGAAAAAGCTGCCGCGCCGCGTTCAACAGGTATTCCTCCTCAGCCGCCTCGATCAACTGTCGTTCGCCAGCATTGCCGAGCGCCTCGACCTGCCGGCCATCACTGTCGAGCGCCACATGAACCAGGCGCTGCAGATTGCCCGCGAAGAGCGCGACGCCCTGGCGAGCATCGCCGGCCAGTGGTACGTACGCCTGCAAAGCCCGGACGTGACGGCCAGCGAACGCATCGATTTTCGCCGCTGGCTAGACAGCGCCCCGGCACACCGCGAGGCGTTCCACGCCACCGAGCTGCGCTGGCGCTCGCTGCTGGCTCCGGCGCGCCAACTGGGCGAGGACGGCTGGTACCGGCAACCACGCGCCGCACTGTCGCTGGGCGGTTGCTCGGTGGCCATCGGCCTGGGCCTGGCGGCATTGGCAGCGATCGGTTTCTGGTCCTGAGCCAGGCGTGTAGAGTAGTTGCCACAACAACTCTACATGGAGCCTGGTGATGACCGTGACGCTGTCCCCCCTGCACATCGACTGCGATTTCGATTCCGGCAACATCCTCGTCAAGGATGCCAGTGACCCTGCACGGGTGCGCCTGGAGATCCGCCCCGACACCCGCAGCGAGCACTTCCAGTGGTTCCACTTCAAGGCTGCGGGGCTGACCCCGGGCCAGACCCATGGTTTTGTCCTGGAAAACGCCGGTGCCTCGTCCTACCACGAGGCCTGGAGCGGTTACCAGGCCGTGGCCTCCTACGACCAGCAACAGTGGTTCCGGGTGCCCACCACTTTCGACGGCAAGGCCCTCGAATTCAGCCTCAAGGCCGAACAGCCCCAGGCCTGGTTTGCCTATTTCGAGCCCTACCCGCGCGCGCGCCACAATCAGTTGATTGAACGCGCCACCAGCCTGCCTGGCGTTGAACTGCTGGCCACCGGCCGCAGCGTCGAAGGCCGTGACATCCAGTTGCTGCGCGCCGGCGACGGCGCCGCAACCAAGCGCAAACTGTGGATCATCGCCCAGCAGCACCCGGGTGAGCACATGGCCGAGTGGTTCATGGAAGGGGTGATCGACCGCTTGCAAGACAATGACCCGACGATCCAGGCCTTGCTGCAGGAAGCCGACCTGTACCTGATCGCGAACATGAACCCCGACGGCGCCATCCACGGCCACCTGCGCACCAACGCCAAGGGCCAGGACCTGAACCGCGCCTGGCAGGATGCGAGCATCGACAAGAGCCCGGAGGTATTCTTCGCCCAGCAGCAGATGAAGCTGCACGGCGTCGACCTGTTCCTCGACGTGCACGGCGACGAAGAAATCCCCCACGTGTTCACCGCCGGCTGCGAAGGCAACCCCGGCTACAACGCGCGTATCGCTGCCCTGGAAACCACCTTCCGCGACAGCCTGTGCAAGCGCACCGTGGACTTCCAGCAGGTCCATGGCTACCCGCGCTCCGCCCCTGGCCAGGCCAATATGACCCTGGCCTGCAACAGCGTCGGCCAGGCCCATGACTGCCTGTCGCTGACCCTTGAGATGCCGTTCAAAGACCACGACGACGCGCCCAACGCCGAAACCGGCTGGAACGGCCAACGCAGCAAGGACCTGGCCAGCGCCGTGCTCGACGTGTTCGCGAAGATGGCCGCTACCCTGCGCTAAACCTGCTGGCGAGCAGGATCAACCGCCCTGGCAGGCAAAGCAAAGACCTGCCGGGGCCTTCGAACCCTAAATGGCGGCCACCAACGCCTCCTTTAGGGAACCTGCGCCATGACCACCCGCCTCCCCCATTTGCTCAAGGGCACCAGCCTCAGCCTGCTGCTGGCCCTGCCCCCGGTTCAGGCACTTGAGCTGTATGCCGATGACGACACCCACCTGAACGCCAACTTCCTCGCCGTGTACGGCCTGTTCAACAGCCGCAAGAATTACGACGACACCCCAGGCGGCTCGACCTGGCGCGAAGGCTTTATCAAATATGGCTTGAGCGCCGACCAGCGCCTGGGCGAACTGGGCACGGTTTATGGCACCGCCAACCTGGTCAGCTCGGCGACCTGGGGCGACGGCGATGCTGCCGGCATCAGCGATGGCAGCGAACGCACGACTAAATTCGACGAAGCCTTCGCCGGCTGGCGCTCGGGCAAACTGATCCCGGCACTGGGCGAGGATGGCCTGGACCTGTCGTTCGGTCGCCAGGTCATCACCCTCGGCGATGGCTTCATCATCAACGACGACGGCCTGAACTTCGGCAAGGGCCCGGCCGACGGCGAGCTCAATCGCGGCGGCGCCTATTATCTGGCCGCCCGCCATGCTTTCGACAAGACCGCAGTACTGCGCCTGGGCGCCAAGGATGGCCTGCATGGCAGCCTGTTGTGGATGAAGTCGGACAACCGCGCCCAGGCCAACAGCGAACTGGCCGCCGGCACCCTGGCCTACAGCACTGCCCCCGGCACCCTGGATCTGACTTACATTCGCGGCCTGAATGTCGATGATCGCTATGCCAGCGAGTTCCAGAAACAACGTGAAGGCATGGACATCTACAGCCTGCGCGGCGCCGGTGATGCTGGGGTCGAGAACGCGCATTTCGCCTTCGAATATGCCTGGCAAAACAAGCACGCAGGGCCGGAGAAAGCCTGGTACGCCGAAGCCGGCTACACCTTTGCCGAGGTGCCCTGGCGCCCGGACCTGACCTACCGCTACAGCCGCTATTCCGAAGGCTGGGACTCGATGTTCAACGGCATGAACCGCGGCTACGGCACCTGGTTCCAGGGCGAGGTCACGGGCAACTATTCAGGCCCGTTCAACAGCAACAACGACGTGCACTTTGTCGGCCTCAAGGCCACCCCGGTCGAGGCCCTGACCCTGGGCGTGCTGCTGTTCAACTACAAGACCCTGCACGAGCGCGGCACGCTGAACCTCGACGGCCGCGAGCTGGACCTGTACGCCGAATGGGCGGTCAGCGAGCACCTGATCATCAGCCCGCTGCTGGGCCTGTACCAGCCGCGCAAGAGCAGCGATGACGGCGGCAACCAGGTTGGCGGCAATGGCACCAACGTCTACAGCCAGTTGACCATTGCCGTGCCGTTTTAAGCGGTGCCGTGGGCCTTGTGCTTGAGCTTTTCGGTGTCGACCCGGACGAACACCGAGTCAGCGCTGACGGTCAGCACGTCGTCGGCCCAGACTTCGCAGATCACCCGGCTCTTACGCCCCACTTCACCCTCGACCCGGGCCTTGAGCAGCAGCTCGACGCCCATCGGCGTGGGTTTCAGGTAGGTCAGGTTGAGTTGGCCGGTGACGCAGTCGATACGCGGCAGGCTGCCCGGCTCGCGGCCTTCGGCGCGGTAGTGGTAGGCCATGGCGGTCCAGTTCGAATGGCAGTCGACCAGCATCGCCAGCAAACCGCCATAGACCAGCCCCGGCCAGCCGAGGAAGGTGCTGTCGGGCGAGTGGCGGCACAGCAGGTGGATACCGTCGGCGTCCCAGTGGCTTTTCAGGTGCAGGCCGCTGGGGTGGGAACAGCCACAGCCGTAGCAGACGCCTTCGGGGGCGGCCAGTTCCTGCAGGGATAAGGCTTGGGTACTCATAGGCTTCCTGATTGTCTGTTTTTTAAAGGGAAAGCAACGCCGATAGTAACGCCGGACAACGAAAAAGCCCATGAACCGGTCATGGGCTTTTGCCGTGCCAAGCGCCGCGCTAGAGGCCTTTGGCCGATACCGCCGGGCTGCCGGCCGCCTCGCTGGCCGGTGTTTTACGGCGGGTCAGCGAGATCAGCAGGATGGCCAGGGTCACCCCCGCGGTCATCAGGGTTTCATAGCGGTAGGCCGGGCTGATCAGCATGTAGCCGAGCACCAGGGTAATCAGGCCGATGACCAGCCAGGTCAGCCACGGGAACAGCCACATCTTGAACGCAAGCTCCGTGCCCTGGCGATCGGTGATGGCGCGCATACGCAGCTGCGACACAGCAATCACCAGGTACACCAGCAAGGCGATGGCGCCGGTGGTCGAGAGCAAAAAGCCGAAGACCTTGCCGGGGAACACGTAGTTGACCAGGCAACCGGCAAAGCCTGCGAAGGTCGAGAGAATCACCGCCACGGTCGGCACGCCGTTGCCGGAGATACGCTTGGTCATCTTCAGCGCCTCGCCCCGCGAGCCCAGCGAGTAGAGCATGCGCGAGGCGGTATAAAGCCCCGAGTTCATGCAACTGGTCACCGCCACCAGCACCACCAGGTCGACCATCAGCTTGGCGCCCGGCACGTTGAGCACTTCCAGCACGCGCTGGAACGAGCCAACGGCCTTGAGGCCCGGGTCGTTCCAGGCTACCAGCGAAACGATGAAGAAGATCGAGACGATGTAGAAGATCGCGATGCGGTACACCACCAGGTTGGTGGCCCTGCGGATCTTGTCCTTGGGGTTGGACGTTTCGTCGGCGGCGATGGTGACGATCTCGGCGCCGAAGAACGAGAAAATGGTCACCAGCACACCGCCGAGCACCGCGCCAAAGCCGTTGGGCATGAAGCCGCCAGTGGCCCACAGTTGCTGCACGCCGGAGACTTCGGCCAGTGGCCAGAAGCCGAACACCGCCAGGGTGCAGACGCCAATAAAGGCAAGAATGGCAATGACCTTGATCAGCGCGAACCAGTACTCGAACTCGCCGAAGTTCTTCACGCTGATCAGGTTGGTGCCCGACAGCACGATCATGATCAGAAAGGCGAACAGCCACGACGGCACGCCGGGGAAGTAGGCATGCAGGATATCGGCACCGGCAATCGCCTCGACCGGAATGATCAGCACCCAGAACCACCAGTACAGCCAGCCGATGGTAAACCCGGCCCAGGGCCCGATGGCCTGGCTGGCGTAGGTGGAGAACGAGCCGCTGTTGGGGTTGGCGATGGCCATCTCCCCGAGCATGCGCATCACCAATAGCACCAGCAGGCCGGTCATGGTGTAGGAAATCAGAATGGCCGGCCCGGCGGTGGCGATGGCCGTTGACGAGCCAATGAACAGCCCGGCGCCGATGATCCCGGCAATGGAGATCATCGACACCTGGCGCGAGGTCAGACCGTGTTGCAGCGAACGCTGTTTCTTTTGTTGTAGCGATGCCATGGGTAACCCTCTACTGCTTGTTCTTGTACGGTGGTGTACTTATCGCGGGTCAGTCGAAGACAATCCCCTGCGCCAACGGCAGCTCGCGGGAATAGTTCACGGTATTGGTCTGCCGGCGCATGTAGGCCTTCCACGAATCCGAGCCCGACTCACGGCCACCGCCGGTTTCCTTCTCACCGCCAAAGGCGCCGCCAATCTCCGCACCGCTGGTGCCGATGTTGACGTTGGCAATCCCGCAGTCACTGCCCGCGGCGCTCTGGAAGCGCTCGGCTTCGCGCAGGTCGGTGGTGAAGATGCACGACGACAAGCCTTGCGGCACTTCGTTGTTCAGGCGCAGGGCTTCTTCGAACTCGTCGTAGGCCAGCACGTAGAGGATCGGTGCAAAGGTTTCATGACGAACCACGGCGCTCTGGCCAGGCATCTCGACGATCGCCGGGGCCACGTAGTAGGCATTCGGGTACTGCTCCTGCAGCTGCCGCTCGCCACCGAATACCTGGCCGCCTTCATCGCGGGCCTGGGTCAGGGCATTGTGCATGGCGCTGAAGGACTGCTTGTCGATCAGCGGACCGACCAGGTTGTCTTTACGCGGGTCGCCGATACGAACCTTGGCGTAGGCGGCTTTGACCCGAGCAACCACTTCGTCCTTGATCGAGCGATGGACGATCAGCCGGCGCAAGGTGGTGCAGCGCTGGCCAGCAGTACCGACGGCGCTGAAGAGGATGCCGCGCACGGCCAGATCCAGGTCGGCACTCGGTGCAAGAATCATCGCGTTGTTGCCACCCAGTTCGAGGATGCTGCGGCCGAAACGTGCAGCCACCCGCGGGCCGACTTCACGGCCCATGCGGGTGCTGCCGGTGGCGCTGACCAGCGGCACGCGCGGATCGTCGACCAGCGCTTCGCCGGCCTCACGATCACCGATGATCAACTGGCTCAGGCCTTCTGGCGCATCACCAAAGGCTTTCAGGGCTTTTTCGAACAGCGCCTGGCAGGCCAGCGCGGTCAGCGGGGTTTTCTCCGACGGCTTCCAGACCACGGCGTTGCCGCACACCAATGCCAGGGTGGTGTTCCAGGCCCAGACCGCGACGGGGAAGTTGAAGGCGCTGATCACTCCAACCACGCCCAACGGGTGCCAGGTTTCACGCATATGGTGGCCCGGACGCTCGGAGGCGATGGTCAGGCCGTAGAGCTGACGCGACAGGCCGACGGCGAAGTCGCAGATGTCGATCATTTCCTGCACTTCGCCCAGGCCTTCCTGGGTGATCTTGCCGGCTTCGATCGACACCAGCTCGCCGAGTGCAGCCTTGTGCTCACGCAGCACTTCGCCGAACAGCCGCACCAGTTCGCCACGCCGTGGCGCCGGCACATCACGCCAGCGCAAGAAGGCCCCATGGGCGGCGTCGATACGACGGGTTACCGCCGCTTTGTCTTCCAGGGTAAGCGCTGCGATCTGGCTGCCGTCGATGGGCGTAAAAACAGCATGAGTGCCGCCGTTATATAAACTTTCAGGCACGCCCAAACGGGTAAGTAGTTCAGCAACCATCTTATTATTCTCCTACAGCGGATACGGGTTGAAATCGTTGATGCAGGTCAGTATTAATCTATAGGGCCGCTGCTCACAAACGACCTTTTAGAAGCACATGATTCCGTAACGGAATGACCTCATCTCTTTTTCGCCAGGTTGAACCCGCCCATGTCCAAACGCCTGATGCCCTCCACCACCGCCCTGCAGTGCTTCGAAGCCGCCGCCCGGCACCTGAGTTTTACCCGTGCAGCCCAAGAGCTGCACCTGACCCAGAGCGCGGTGAGCAAGCAGGTCGCGCAGCTTGAAGAGATGCTCTCGCACCCGCTGTTCCAGCGCATCCGCCGGCGCCTGCACCTGACCCCGGCCGGCGCCCTGTACCTGGCCGAGGTGAACAAGATCCTGGTGCAACTGGACATGTCCAGCCGCTACATCCTCAGTTATGGCGGCGAGACCGAAGTGCTGCGCATCGCCACCCAGCCGACCTTCGGCGAGCGTTGGCTGGTGCCTAATCTCAAGGGCTTCGGCGAGCGCCATCCGCGTATTCACCTGGACATCCGCAACGAACTGGAGCCCTTCGACCTGGTTCAGGCCAAGGCCGACATCGCCTTCTTTTTCGGCCAGGGCACCTGGCCCGGGGCAACCTGCATCGAGCTGTTCAAGGAGCAGGTGGTGCCGGTGTGCGCCCCGGACCTGCTGGTCCGGCAGCACTTCGACAGTGCCGAATCACTCACCGAACACCGCCTGCTGCAGTGCACCTCGCGGCCCGAGGCCTGGCATGAGTGGTTTCTCGGCCAGGGCCTGCACAGCCAGAACAGCTACCACGGCCCACGCTTCGACACCTTCTACATGTGCATCCGCGCCGCCCAGGCCGGCTGCGGCATCGCCCTTGTCCCGCGTTATCTGGTGGCCGAGGAGCTGGCCGAAGGCAAATTGGCGATCCCCTGGAACCACCCGAAAACCAGCGAGGGCTCGCATTTTATCGCCCACGCCGAGCATGCCGCCGAGGTGCCCAAGGTCCGCGCCTTTGTCGAGTGGATCGTTGAGCGCGTGGGCAGTGGCGGGCAAGTTCCGGAATTGAAGGAATGATTGCAATCCTTTATTTCGTTTGCACTGAATAACCGCGGCTCGCTTAGATAATAAGAAACTGCAGCGAGGCCGCGGGCAAATGAGTCACGAAACTATCAGCCAGTCTATTTCCGTAGTTCACCCTATTACTCTGTCACACGGTAAAAACGCGGAAGTCTGGGACACCGACGGCAAACGTTATATTGATTTTGTTGGCGGTATTGGCGTGTTGAACCTGGGCCACTGCCACCCGCGAATTGTTGCCGCCATCCAGACGCAGGCCACGCGCCTGACCCACTACGCCTTCAACGCCGCCGGGCATGAGCCCTACATCGAGCTGATGCACCGGCTGGCGCAGTTCGTGCCAGTGTCTTACCCGCTCAGTGGCATGCTCACCAACAGCGGTGCGGAAGCTGCAGAAAACGCCCTGAAGATCGCTCGCGGTGCCACCGGCAAGACTGCGATCATCGCCTTTGACGGCGGCTTTCATGGCCGCACCCTGGCGACCCTCAACCTCAACGGCAAGGTCGCCCCCTACAAGCAGCGCGTCGGCGTGCTGCCGGGGCCGGTGTATCACCTGCCCTTCCCCAGCCAGGACACCGGGGTGAGCACCGAGCAGGCGCTCGAGGCCATGCAGCGCCTGTTCAGCGTCGAGATCGACGTCAATGACGTGGCCGCCTTCATCTTTGAACCGGTGCAGGGCGAGGCCGGCTTCCTGGCTATGGAACCTGCGTTCGCCCAGGCCTTGCGCAGCTTCTGCGACCAGCACGGGATCCTGCTCATCATCGATGAAATCCAGTCGGGTTTTGGCCGCACCGGCCAGCGCTTCGCCTTCCCGCGCCTGGGCATCGAGCCGGACCTGCTGTTGCTGGCCAAGAGTATTGCCGGCGGCATGCCGCTGGGCGCGGTGGTCGGGCGCAAGGCGCTGGTCGACAACCTGCCCAAAGGCGGCCTGGGCGGTACCTACTCCGGCAACCCAATAGCCTGCGCCGCCGCGCTGGCCACCCTGGATGAAATGAACGATGCCAACCTGGCAACCTGGGGCGAGCAGCAGGAAGCGGCGCTGCTCAGGCGCTTCAAACGCTGGCAGGCCAACAAACTTTCACCTTACCTGGGCCGCCTGACCGGCACCGGCGCCATGCGTGGCATCGAGCTGGTCAACGCCAATGGCAGTCCGGCCACGGCGCAGCTGGCACACCTGCTGGCATCTGCCAGGAGCGCCGGCCTGCTGCTGATGCCCAGCGGCAAGGCGCGGCACATCATCCGCTTGCTGGCACCGCTGACCATCGAGCCTGAGGTGCTGGAAGAAGGCCTTGATATCCTCGAACGCTGCCTTGGCGAGCTGGCTTAACCCTGCAGCGGCCCGGGCCACTGCTCAACGCCCGCAAGGTAATGACGCGCCTTGAAGCCCCCGGCTTTCAGGGCCGTCACCGCATCGCGGGAAAACACGCACCAGGGCCCACGGCAATAGGCGACCACTTCCTGGCTGGCCGGCAGTTCTCCCAGGCGCTGCTGCAATTCGCTGAATGGAATATTGATCGCCCCCGGCAAGTGCCCTTGGGCAAATTCCTCGGCCGGGCGCACATCGAGCAGGGTCACGCTGTGCGCCTGCAAACGCTCAAGCAGCTCTTCCCTGCTGATCCCTTCCAGCTGTTCAGGCGCACTCAGGCTATCGCTCATCAGCTCGCGGATCGCCGCACGGTTGAACGCGGCCAATTGCCCGAGCGCCGCCAGCACCTCGGTGATCGGCCCGGCGCTGAGCCGGTAGAGCACGCGCTTGCCATCACGGCGGGTCTGCACGAAGCCGGCGCGGCGCAAGTGCTGCAGGTGCTGGGAGGCGTTGGCCACCGACAGCTGGCACTGCTGGGCCAGTTGCTCGACGGCCAGCTCACCGCCCGCCATCTGTTCGAGCAGATTCAGGCGGTGGGCGTGGCCAAGGGTCCGCGCCAGCTCGGCAATCTGCTGGTGTTGCTGGGTTTTCATATCAGTCATTGACAGCAAGGTAGCATTGGCCAATCATTCAATCAATCTATTGAATGTTATTAAAAGGAGTACGCCATGCTTGAAGGATTGACCCTTGCGATACTGATTGGCGTAACGGCCACCGCCATTGCCGATCTCTGGTCGCTGTTCCAGCTGCGCGTGCTGGGCATGGCCGGGCCGAACTGGGGCTTGGTCGGCCGCTGGATTGGCCATATGCCGCGCGGGCAGTTCGCCCATCAGAGCATCGCCAAGGCGCCTGCGCTGGCCAACGAACGGCTGATCGGCTGGAGTGCGCATTACCTAATAGGGGTGATGTTCGCCGCTTTGCTGCTCGCCCTTTGCGGGCTGGAGTGGGCGCAACAGCCACGGTTTATGCCAGCATTTGTGCTTGGCCTGGCGACCGTGGCGGCGCCCTACCTGATCATGCAGCCCGGCATGGGCGCCGGTGTCTTTGCCTCGAAAACCCCCAAGCCGAATGTGGCGCGGGCACGCAGCCTGCTGGCCCATGGGGTGTTTGGCGTGGCCTTGTACCTGGCCGGGTTGTTCTGGGCTGGCGTGCTGTAGCCCAACGGATTACAGGCCCAGTTCTTGCGGAGTAAGCATGTCGCATTCAAAGGCGATCCAGCCGCCTTCCAGCTCGGCATGGCCGTTAACGATCGGGCCGTAGTAGCTCAGGCCGTTATCGAGGGTCACGCAGATGTGCGTCGCCTTGTCCGGAGCGGCCAGGGCACCGACAAAGTGGACCTTCTTCAGCGTCTCGGTAACGGCTTCAAGACCCACCCGAATTGCAACGTTTTCCACCGCTTCAACGTCTGCATGCAGGTCGTCGCTGACGGTTACGGTGGCTGTGTAGTTGTACATGGTCGAACTCCAACGACAATTCTATCGGCGTCTGCTGACGCTCACGGGCGCATAGGGTAATGGAGCGGCCCGGAAAAAGCCCGCGCCTATCGACGAGGCGACGCACGAAGGTACCCTCGGCCCGCCCCGGCTGGTATTGTGCCCCCCGGTAAAACCTGTCAGAGGAATGACATTGAGTGCTGAACAGAACCTGACCTCGGACATGTTCGAGGTCGACAAGCGCCTGGGGCTCAAGCCCGTGGTGGATTTCAACAACTACCTGCAAAAAGCCTTCGGCGACGGGCCTTGCACCTGTATCCGCTGCCGCACCAGCGGCGGTGACGAAACGGGCTACGAGTACCAGCACACCTTCGTGCTCGACGGCCAGACGCTCAACCGGCGCTTTGCCAACACCGCGGGCAGCGATGTGCTCAATGCACTGAAGAAGGCCTGGCTTTCGTACACCAAGGCCGACCTGCCGGCGCTGGGTGCGCTGGACCTGAGCGCAGTGAAAGGTTTTGTTGAACCGCAGCTGCACAAGCGCCTGCTGCCGTTGTTCCTGGCCAGCGGCCTGGTGCGTGAAATCGACGGGCAGTGGATGCTGCAGGTGCAAGCCGGCGATTGAGTGCTTGGGGCTGCTTGTGCAGCCCATCACCGGCAAGGCCGACTCCCACAGGTAGCGTAGGCTTTTAGAGGCGCGAGCTGATCCATTGGCGATGCTGCTCACACCTCACCTTTGCTTCTAGATGTACGTAATTGCAGACGCCACCTATCGTCCCTTGCAGAAGGCCGAGTGGAACCCTTGCGTAGTGGGGCGACGGCCATGGATGGCCGGCGAGCGCCGTAGGGCCAGGGACGGCCCTTCGGCGCGCCCCCACGGGAGCAAGGGTGGAAGGAGGGAACCCGGAGCGCAGCGCAGGGCCGATGAAGGGACAGGGCGTTTTTGGTTACTTTTGCCGCCAAGCAAAAGTGACCCGCCGTAAGGGCGGAAGGCGCCGGCAGCGTCTCATCATCAAATGGATCAGCTCAAACACAGCCTGGCTGCCCCAATACTTGCAAGCTTCTTAAGACAGTTACTACCACACTTCCAGGCCTGTACAGCACCTGTGGGATCGGCGATGCGGCGACGGCCTGCCCGCGATGCCCCTCAGCCACCCACCGCCAGCGCAAACGGCCCCTGCGCCAGTTGCTCACGCAAGAACGCCACGCAACTGCGGACCTTCGCCGAGCTACCCGAACGCGCCGCCGTCACCGCCCAGACATCCGCCGGCTGGTGATATGCCGGCAACACCCTGACCAGCGACCCCTCCTGCAAGCTGGCGGCCACGTCCCAGTACGAAGCCATGATGATGCCGTGCCCGTCCATCGCCCATTGGCGGACGATATCGCTGTGGTTGGCGGCCATGGGACCGGTGACCTTGACCGTTTCCGGCCCGCCCGGGCCGACCAGTCGCCACACGCCAAAGCGGTCGTCGCGGCTGCGAAACAGCAGGCAATCGTGCTGGGCCAGTTCCGCCGGTACCCGCACCGGGCCGCGCCGCGCCAGGTAATCCGGCGATGCCGCCAGTACCCGCTTGTTCTCGGCAATGCGGTGAGCGATCAGGTGTTTTTCCTGCACCTCGCCGACGCGGATGTCGATATCGAAGTTCTCGCCAATCAGGTCGACCCGGCGGTCGAGCAGTTCCAGCCAGATATCCAGGGTCGGGTGACGCTTGCGCAACAGCGACAAGATCGGCGCGATGTGCTCGCGGCCCAGGCGCAGGCTGGTGCTGATACGCAGGGTGCCGCGCGGCTCGCTGTGGGCAGCGGACAACGACTCAAGCATCGACTCGACGTTCTCGAGAATCTTCTGCGCCCAGATGAACGCCGCCTCGCCGTCGCTGGTGATATTCACCCGCCGCGTGGTGCGGTTGAACAGCTTGACCCCCAGCAAGGTCTCGAGGGTGGCAATGCGCTTGCTGACATGCGCCGGCGACAGGCCGATCTCGGTGGCGGCGGCGATGAAGCTTGAGCGGCGCGCCACTTCGCAGAACAACTGCAGGTCGCGCAGCAGCGGTTCATTATTCGCTAATAGCGCATTCTGATTCTTCATCTGGCCCGATTATCTCCTGGGAGTTTTTTATTAGCCTCTCACAAAACCGCTGCCGCGGTCCGCATAACAATAACGAGAGCGCCATGAACAAACTTCGCATTGCCGTTGCCGGTGCCGGCCTGATTGGCCGCAGGCATATCGAACTGATCCAGGCCAGCGCCGAGTGCGAACTGGCCGCCCTGATCGACCCGGCCCCGGCCGCCGCCGAGCTGGCAGCCAGCCACGGCGTTGCCCTCTACCCTTCACTTGAGCAACTGTTTGCCGAGCAGCGCCCGGACGGGGTGATCCTCGCTACGCCCAATCACCTGCATGTCGAAGGCGCCCTGGCCTGCGTCGACCACGGCGTTGCCGCGCTGATCGAAAAACCCGTGGCCCACACCCTGGAGGAAGGCAAGCGCCTGCTGGCGGTCGCCGAGCAAAGCGGTGCGCGGTTGCTGGTCGGCCATCACCGTGCCCACAGCGCGATCCTCGCCAAGGCCCGCGAGGTAATCGCCGAAGGCTTGCTCGGCAACCTGGTGGCGGTGATGGGCAGCGCGCTGTTCTACAAGCCCGACGACTATTTCGACGCCGCGCCCTGGCGCCGGCAGCTCGGCGGCGGGCCGGTGCTAATCAACATGATCCACGAGATCGGCAACCTGCGTTCGCTGTGCGGCGAGATCGTCGCCGTGCAGGCCCAGGCTTCCAGCGCCACCCGTGGCTTTGCCGTGGAAGACAGCGTCGCCATCAGCCTGCGCTTTGCCAACGGCGCCCTCGGCACCTTCATGCTCTGCGACACCGCCGCCTGCGCCCGCAGCTGGGAGCAGACCGCGCGGGAGAACCCCGATTACCCCAGCTACGCCGACGAAGACTGCTACGTGATCTGCGGCACCCAGGGCACGCTGTCGATCCCGACCATGCGTCTGAAGTACTACGAGCAATCTGCCGAGCGCTCATGGTGGAAACCCTTCAGCACCGCCGTGGCGCCGCTGCAAAGCGCCGACCCGCTGGCCCGCCAGCTGGCGCACTTCTGCCAGGTGGTGCGTGGCGAACAAGCGCCGCTGGTGAGCGTGCGCGACGGCCTGCGCAACCTGCAGATCGTCGAAGCCATCAGCAGCGCCGCGCGCAGCGGGCAGATCGTCGACACCGACAGCCTCTGAAGCCTTTTATCCAGTCCTACCGCTCCATAACAACAACAAACGGAGACAGACAGATGGCCAACCATCCCCAAGGGCTGCATGCAGCCCGGCAAACCAAGAAAGCCACGGCCAGCGGCTGGGTCGGCTCGGCGCTCGAGTACTACGACTTCTTCATTTATGCCCAGGCTGCGGCGCTGATTTTCCCGCAGATCTTCTTCCCTTCCAGCGACCCGAAACTGGCCATCGTCGCCTCCCTGGCCACCTACGGCGTCGGCTACCTGGCGCGCCCGGTCGGCGCCTTCGTGCTCGGCCACTGGGGCGATACCCGCGGGCGCAAGCATGTGTTGCTGCTGTGCATGCTGTTGATGGGCCTGGCCACCTTCGCCGTCGGCCTGCTGCCGACCTACAACCAGATCGGCTACTGGGCGCCAGTGCTATTGGTGGTGCTACGCCTGGTCCAGGGCTTTGCCGTGGCCGGGGAAATCGCCGGTGCCAGCTCGATGATCCTCGAACATGCGCCGCCCGGGCGTCGTGGCTTTTACGCAAGCTTCACCCTGCAGGGCGTGCAGGCCGGCCAGGTGCTGGCGGCGGCAATCTTCCTGCCGCTGGCCTATTTCATGCCCGAAGAGGCCTTCAACAGCTGGGGCTGGCGCATCCCCTTCCTGCTCAGTGCCGCCGTGCTGCTGGCAGCATTCATCATCCGCCGCGAGGTCGAGGAGCCGGCGGCGTTCACCCAGAAAGTCGCCAAGGTGGTGCGCCAGCGCTCGCCCATCGGTGAAGCCTTCAAGCACAGCTGGCGCGGCATGCTGGTAGTACTCGGGGTGTCGCTGATGAACGTGATCCCGGTGGTGACCACCGTGTTCGGCGCCGCCTATGCGGTACAGCCGGCCTACGGCGTGGGTTTTGACAAGAGCGTGTACCTGTGGATCCCGGTGGTCGGCAACATCGTCGCAGTGCTGGTGATCCCCTTTGTCGGCAACCTCTCCGACCGCATCGGCCGCCGCCCGCTGATCATCGGCAGCGCCATCGGCTGCGGGTTGATGTCGTTCCTTTACCTCTATGCCATCAGCCTGCACAACCTGCCGCTGGCGTTTGCCGCCTCGCTGCTGATGTGGGGGATGATCTACCAGGGCTACAACGCCATCTTCCCAAGCTTCTTCCCCGAGCAGTTCCAGACCCATTACCGGGTCTCGGCCATGGCCGTGGCGCAGAACATCGGCTACATGATCACCGCCCTGCTGCCGGCGCTGTTCACCGCCGTGGCGCCGCCGGGCTCCGACAACGTGCCGCTGCTGATCGGCGCCATCACCTGCCTGGTCACCGCGCTGTCGGCCATCGCCGCCTGGAGCGCCCCGGAAACCTACCGCACGCCCATCGACCAGCGTCGGCAAAGCCGACGCGGTAAGCCTGGACAAACCCACCTACGACGCCCTGCGCGCCAACGCCCTGACTGGAAACCAGCCATGAATACCCTGCTCGTGCTCAACGGCCCCAACCTGAACATGCTCGGCCTGCGCCAACCCGAAGTCTACGGCCGCGAAACCCTGGCCGATGTCGAAAACCTCTGCCAGCAGGCCGCCCGGCGCCTGGAGCTGAAGCTTGAGTTCCAGCAGACCAACCACGAAGGCCAACTAATCGACTGGATTCACCAGGCCCGTGGCCGGGTCGCCGGAGTCGTCATCAACCCCGGCGCCTGGACCCACACCTCGGTGGCAATTCACGACGCTTTGATTGCCGCCGAGGTACCGGTGATCGAGGTGCACATCTCCAACGTCCACCGCCGCGAAGCCTTCCGCCACCACTCCTATGTGTCGCTGGTGGCCAAGGCGGTACTGGCCGGCTTCGGCACCCACGGCTACGTGCTGGCGATCGAACATTTTGCCCGCGAACTCAAGCACGCCAACGGAGGCGCCCAATGAAAACCATGGCCAACCCACAACAACGACTGCGCCTGGGCTTTGTCGGCGGCGGCCTGGAGTCGTCGATCGGTTCGACTCACCGTTACGCGGCGTCCCTGGACGGCCATTACCAGCTGGTCGCCGGGGTCTTCGCCCGCGACCCCGAGCGCAACCTGGCCGCAGCCCAGGCCTATGGCGTGGCGCCAGAGCGCGCCTATGCCGATTTTGAAGCCATGGCCAGGGCCGAAGCCGCCCGCGCAGACGGCATCCAGGTGGTGGCGATCATGGCGCCCAATGCCGTGCACGTACCGGCCAGCCTTGCGTTTCTCAAGCACGGTATCGATGTCATCTGCGACAAGCCGCTGGCGGCGAACCTTGCCCAGGCCAATGCCCTGCTCGATCAGGTTCGCCAAGGCCCGGCCCTGCACCTGCTGACCCACAACTACAGCGGCTACCCGTTGATTCGCGAAGCCCGCGAACTGATCGCCCAGGGTGCGATCGGCGAGGTGCGCCTGGTGCAGGTCGAGCACGCCAGCGCCTTCGGCACCCACCCGCTGGAGCAGCAAGGGGTCAAGGCCCTGGCCTGGCGCACCGACCCCAGCCAGGCCGGCGCTTCGTCGGTACTGGCCGATGTCGGCGTGCATGCCCACCAACTGCTGCGCTTTGTAACAGGCCAGGAGGTCAGCCAGGTCTCGGCCGAGCTCAGCACCCTGGTGCCGGGCCGCGCCTCGGACGACAACGCCCACGTCAAACTGCGCCTGAGCGGCGGCGGCCGAGGCCTGCTATGGGCAAGCTTCGTCGCTGCCGGCCAGCGCCATGGCTTGCAGATCCGGATCTTTGGCTCAAGCGGCTCGCTGTACTGGCACCAGGAACAACCCGAGCGCCTCGAACTGCGCCACCAGGACCAGCCGCACCAGGTGCTGCGCCGGGGTGAAAGCTGGCTCAGCGATGCCGCCAGACAAGCCACGCGAATCAAGGCCGGCCAGCCCGAAGGCCTGCTCGAAGCCTTCGCCAACATCTACAGCGACGCCGCCGAACTGATCAGGGCCCGCCGCGAACAGCGCGCCCCGGCGCCCTTGGCACGCCTGTGCCCGACCGCTGAAGACGGCCTGCGCGGCATGGCATTTATCGAGGCGTGTGTGCAGTCGGATCGCCAGGAGGGGCGCTGGATCGAAGTCAATTGAGCGCGCACTCGCGCAACCACTCAATCATCACCCGCAAACGCAGCGGTAACCTCTCCCGCGGCGGATGCACCAGGTAATAACCCTGCCCCGCCGTCTGGCAGAAGCCCCCCAGGGGCAGGATCAACGCGCCCTGGTCGAGCAAGGGTTGCACCAGGCGCTGGCGACCGATGGCCACGCCGGCATGGTGGCTGGCGGCGGCGCTGCACAGGTCGGAGCGGTCGAAGGTCAGGTGGCGGGCGGGCAGGTGCTGCTGTACGCCCTGCTCGCCGGCCCAGCGTTGCCACTCGGCGTCGAAGGCGGCATGTTCCCAGGCCAGGGCATCGTGCAGCAAGGTGCACTGGGCCAGGCGCCCGGGGTGGTCGATCAGGCCGTGGCGCTCGGCATACTGCGGGCTGCACACCGGGGCGACGTGCTCATCCATCAACAACTGGCTGGCCAGCCCGGGAAACTCGCCATGGCCATACAACAAGGCCAGGTCCACCGGGCGGGTGCGAAAATCCACCGGCTCGTTGCCGGTGCGGATGTCCAGGCTGACCTGCCGATAGCGCTGCTGGAAATCCGCCAGGCGCGGCACCAGCCAGTGCTGGGCCAGCGACGGCCGTACATACAGGCTCAAGGCACCGCTGACTTCTTCAGTCGACGGTTGCAGGGCTTCTTGCAGTTGCGCTTCCAAGCCTTGCAGCACTTGATAGAGGCGCTCGCCTTCAGCGGTCAGGCGAATGCGCCGGGTCAGGCGTTCGAACAGGCGCAACGCCAGGGCTTGCTCCAGGCGGGCGATGCGATGGCTGACGGCGCTGGCAGTCAGGCACAGCTCTTGCGCGGCCTGACTGAAGCTCAGGTGCCGGGCAACCGCGACAAAGGTGTGCAGGTTGGCGAACTGGGCGCAGCTCTTGCGGCTGCCAAGGCGATCGGGCAGGTTGAGCATGCTCAGTTACCGGCCAGTTCTGCGCGGCCCCTGGCCAGGTAGCGGTCCATCTCCTCGCGCGGCACCATGCTGCCGCCGGTGCCCCACACCAGGTGGGTGGCGCGGGCCATGCGCGCCTCACTCAAGCCCAGGCGCTGACGGTAGCCCTGCTGCTCCTGCAGCACAGTGCACATGCCCGCGAGCCCGGCCAGCGCCGACGGCTCGAGTTCGATGCCCTCACACGCCTGCATCTGCGCCAGCTGGCGGTACAGGGTGGCGTCGCTGACGGTGTAGTAGCCATCGACCAGGCGCTGCAACGAACGGCCGACAAAACCCGAGGGCCGGCCCACCGCCAGGCCGTCGGCGGCGGTCTGGTTGTCGATGCCGAAGTCGTACACCGACACCGCGTCGTGCAGGCCGGTGTACACGCCTAGGAACATGCACGGCGAGTGGGTCGGCTCGGCGAACAGGCAATGCACCGCGTCGCCAAAGATCTGCTTGAGGCCGAAGGCCACGCCACCAGGCCCCCCGCCGACGCCGCAAGGCAGGTAGACGAACAGCGGGTGCTCGGCATCCACCACGATGCCCTGTTCCGCCAACTGGCGCTGCAGGCGCTCGGCGGCCACGGCGTAACCGAGGAACAGGTTCAGCGAATTTTCATCATCGACAAAGTGACAGTGCGCATCGCCCTCGGCCTCCTTACGGCCCTGCTCCACCGCCACGCTGTAATCGGCGCTGTACTCGCGCACCTCGACGCCGCAGGCGCGCAGGCGCTCCTTTTTCCACTGGCGGGCATCGGCAGACATATGCACGGTGGCCTTGAAACCCAGGCGCGCGCTGATGATGCCGATCGACAAGCCCAGGTTGCCGGTGGAGCCGACCGCCACGCTGTACTGGCCGAAGAACGCCCGGGCGGCATCGCTGTCGAGCCTGGCGTAGCTGTCGCCCGGTTGCAGCAGGCCGCCTTTGAGGGCCAGGTCTTCGGCATGCTTGAGCACTTCATAGATGCCGCCACGGGCCTTGATCGAACCGGAAATCGGCAGCAGGTTGTCGGCCTTGAGCCACAGCGCGCCGTTCACTGGCAGTTGCTGCTCGGCGCACAGCACCGCCTGCAACGCGTGCAGCGCCATCAACGGCGATTCGATGATGCCGGCGCTGGCCGAGGTTTCGGGGAACGCCGAGGCGATGAACGGGGCAAAGCGTTCGAGCCGCGCGCTGGCCTCACGGATATCCGCAGCGGTCAGCGCCACGTCAGCGAGAGCTTCGGCGCTCGGCGCCAGGGCCGGGTTGAACCAGCAGGTCGGGCGCAGCGCCACAAGACCTGCGATCAACGGATGACTTTGGCACCAGGCAGTAACGGATTTTTCCAGCGGCATCGGGCAGCTCCATGAGGCGAATACAGCGATTAAGCGACAGCCCCGGGCGCTTTACAACCGATGCCTGCTCAGCCCATGGATGAACCTGCTTCAGCCATGGCCCGCCGTGCAAGGCGCTGCACTTCTGCTACCTTGGGAATACCCTCTTCTTGTGCATCACACACAGGTGACCCCTCATGGCGCGCACCACCCCTATCGAGCTGTACCGCAACATCGGCATCGTCGCCCATGTTGACGCCGGCAAGACCACCACCACCGAACGCATCCTGTTCTACACCGGGGTCAACCACAAGATGGGCGAGGTGCACGACGGCGCCGCAACCATGGACTGGATGGCCCAGGAGCAAGAGCGCGGCATCACCATCACTTCGGCGGCGACCACGGCGTTCTGGCAGGGCTCGACCAAGCAGTTCCCCGACAAGTACCGCTTCAACATCATCGACACCCCCGGCCACGTCGATTTCACCATCGAGGTCGAGCGCTCGCTGCGCGTGCTCGACGGCGCGGTGGTGGTGTTCAGCGGCGCCGACGGTGTCGAGCCGCAATCGGAAACAGTCTGGCGCCAGGCCAACAAGTACCATGTGCCGCGCCTGGCCTACGTCAACAAGATGGACCGCCAGGGCGCGGACTTTCTGCGCGTGGTCAAGCAGATCGACCAGCGCCTGGGCCACCACCCGGTGCCGATCCAGCTGTCGATCGGCGCCGAGGAACATTTCGCCGGGCAGATCGACCTGGTGAAGATGAAGGCCATCTACTGGAACGACGACGACCAGGGCACCAGCTACCGCGAAGAAGAGATTCCCGCCGACATGCTCGCGCTTGCCAACGAATGGCGCGCGCACATGGTCGAGGCCGCCGCCGAGGCCAACGACGAGTTCATGGAGCTGTACCTCAACGGCCAGGAGCTGAGCAACGAGCAGATCAAGGCCGGCCTGCGCCAGCGCACCCTGGCCAACCAGATCGTCCCGGCGATCTGCGGCTCGTCGTTCAAGAACAAGGGCGTGCCGCTGATGCTCGACGCGGTCATCGACTACCTGCCGGCGCCCTCGGAAATCCCGGCGATCAACGGCACCGACCCGGACCACGAAGACAAGCACCTGGAACGCCATGCCGACGACAACGAACCGTTCTCGGCGCTGGCGTTCAAGATCGCCACCGACCCCTTCGTCGGCACCCTGACCTTCGCCCGGGTCTACTCCGGCGTGCTCAGCTCCGGCAATGCCGTGCTCAATTCGGTCAAGGGCAAGAAGGAGCGGATCGGGCGCATGGTGCAGATGCACGCCAACCAGCGCGCCGAGATCAAGGACGTGTGCGCCGGCGACATCGCCGCGCTGATCGGCATGAAGGACGTCACCACCGGCGACACCCTCTGTGACATCAACCAGCCGATCATCCTCGAGCGCATGGACTTCCCCGACCCGGTGATCTCGGTGGCGGTCGAGCCGAAAACCAAGGCCGACCAGGAGAAAATGGGCATCGCCCTGAGCAAGCTGGCCCAGGAAGACCCGTCGTTTCGCGTGCGCACCGACGAAGAGACGGCGCAGACGATCATCTCCGGCATGGGCGAGTTGCACCTGGACATCATCGTCGACCGCATGCGCCGCGAGTTCGGCGTCGAGGCCAATATCGGCAAGCCGCAGGTGGCCTACCGCGAGAAGATCCGCAACACCTGCGAGATCGAAGGCAAGTTCGTTCGCCAGTCCGGCGGTCGCGGCCAGTACGGCCACTGCTGGATCCGCTTCGCCCCGGGCGATGAAGGCAAGGAGGGCCTGGAGTTCGTCAACGAAGTGGTCGGCGGCGTGGTGCCGCGTGAATACATCCCGGCGATCCAGAAAGGTATCGAAGAACAAATGCAAAACGGCGTGCTCGCCGGTTATCCGCTGATCGGCCTCAAGGCTACGGTGTTCGACGGCTCGTACCACGACGTCGACTCCAATGAGATGGCCTTCAAGGTCGCCGCCTCCATGGCCACCAAGCAACTGGCGCAAAAAGGCGGCGCGGTGCTGCTGGAACCGGTGATGAAAGTCGAAGTGGTGACCCCCGAAGAATACCAGGGCGACATCATGGGCGACCTCAGCCGGCGCCGCGGGATGATCCAGGAAGGCGGCGAGACCCCGGCGGGCAAGGTAGTGCGCGCGGAAGTGCCGCTGGGCGAGATGTTCGGCTACTCCACACAGATGCGCTCGATGACCCAGGGCCGCGCCAGCTACACCATGGAGTTCACCAAGTACGCCGAGGCGCCGGCGAGCATCAGTGAGGCAATCATCAAGAAACAAGGCTGATACACCGACCGCTGGCACCCTGTGGCAGCCGGCCTTGCCGGCGATGGGGTGCGCAGCGGCCCCACCTCGAACAAAAGCCGATTGAACTCCCACCCCTGCCGCCCTATCCCAATGCTTAGGACCCGCCCAAAAGCCGCAGGACACCGCCATGGCCAAGCCGTTGCAGGAGTACGCGCGCAAGCGCAATTTCGACGCTACCCCGGAGCCCGCAGGCCATCAGCGCAGCGGCAAAAAAACCGCCCACGCCCTGCAGTACTGCATCCAGAAACACGACGCCAGCCACCTGCACTATGACTTTCGCCTGGAGCTGGACGGCACCCTGAAAAGCTGGGCCATCCCCAAGGGCCCGTCGCTGGACCCCAAGGTCCGGCGCCTGGCCGTGCACGTCGAAGACCACCCGCTGGACTACGCCAGTTTCGAAGGCACCATCCCCGAAGGCCATTACGGTGCCGGTGATGTGATCGTCTGGGACCGTGGGGTATGGATTCCCGAAGAAGATCCACACAAGGCCTATGCCAAGGGCAAGCTGCGCTTTCGCCTGCAGGGCGAGAAACTCTCGGGCATCTGGAACCTGTTTCGCACTCACCTGGCCGGCAAGAAGGAGCAGTGGCTGCTGATCAAGTCCGACGATGCCCAGGCGCGCCCGCAGGCCGACTACGACATTCTCGAAGCCGAGCCGGACAGCGTGGTCAGCGAACGCACGCTGCCCACGCGCACACCCAAGGCAGACGGCAACAGCGAACTCGGCGGCGCGAAAAAAGCTGCCCTGCCCGCCTCGCTCAAGCCGCAACTGGCCACCCTGGTAGAGACGCCGCCCGAAGGCGACTGGCGCTACGAAGTCAAGTTCGACGGCTACCGCATCCTCGCCCGCATCGAAGGTGACGAGGTGCGCCTGTTCACCCGCAACGGCCATGACTGGACCGACAGGCTGCCCCGGCAAGCCAAGGCCCTGGCCAGGCTCGGCCTGCACTCGGCCTGGCTCGATGGCGAGATGGTGGTGGCCAATGAGCACGGCGTCGCGGATTTCCAGGCCCTGCAGAATGCCTTCGACCAGCAACGCGACGAGCAGATCCTCTATTACCTGTTCGATGTGCCCTACCTCAACGGCATGGACCTGCGCCAGTGCCCGCTGGAGCAACGGCGTGCGGCGTTGGCAAAGGTGCTGGAAAAGGCCGATGAAAAGCGCCTGCGCTTTTCCGCCGACTTTGACCAGAGCGTCGAATCGCTGCTCGACAGCGCCTGCAAAATGCAGATGGAAGGCCTGATCGGCAAACGCCTGGGCAGCAGCTACCTGAACCGGCGCAGCAGCGACTGGATCAAGCTCAAGTGCAAGCAGCGCCAGGAGTTCGTCATCGTCGGCTTTACCGAGCCCAAGGGCTCGCGCGAGGCCTTCGGCGCGCTGTTGCTGGCCCTGCATGATGACAACGGCGAGCTGCGCTATGCCGGCAAGGTCGGCACCGGGTTCAACAGCGCGACCCTGGCCCATATTCACCAGCGCCTCAAACCCCTCGAAGTGGCCAGGCCGCAGTTTGCCAAGCCGCCCAGCGGCGCCGAGGCCAGGGGGGTGCACTGGCTCAAGCCAAGGCTGCTGGCCGAGGTCGCCTATGCGCAGATGACCCGCGACGGCGTGGTCCGCCATTCGGTGTTTCATGGCCTGCGCGACGACAAACCAGCCAAGGCCATTGGCCTGGAGCAACCCGTGAAAACCCCGGCAAGCAAAACGTCCAACCTGCACCTGACCCACCCCGACCGCGTCATCGACGCCAGCACCGGCATCAGCAAGCGCCAGGTCGCCGAGTACTACGCCCAGGTCGCCGAGTGGATCCTGCCGCACCTCAAGCGCCGCCCGGTGGCGCTGGTGCGCGCACCCGATGGCCTGGCCGGCGAGCTGTTCTTCCAGAAGAACGCCGCGCAATTGAACATCCCGGGCCTTGAGAGCCACGCCAAGGCCGAAGCCGGCCAGGCGCTGATGATCATCGACCAGGCCCGGACCCTGCTCGGCGCGGTGCAGATGAACACCCTCGAGCTGCACACCTGGAACGCCACCGCCAAGGATTTCGACAGGCCCGACCGCCTGATCCTCGACCTCGACCCCGACCCGGCGCTGCCGTGGAAGGCCATGCTCGAAGCCACCCAGCTGACCCTGGCGCTGCTCGACGAACTGGGCCTGCAGTCATTCCTCAAGACCAGCGGCGGCAAGGGCATGCACATTGTCGTGCCGCTGACCCGGCGCGCCGGCTGGGACGAGGTCAAAGGCTTCAGCCACGCTATGGTCCAGCACCTGGCCGGGCTGTTCCCCGAGCGCCTGTCGGCGGTGTCCGGGCCGAAGAACCGGGTCGGGCGGATCTTCATCGACTACCTGCGCAACGGTAAAGGCGCGACCACGGTTTGTGCCTATTCGATCCGCGCCCGCGAAGGGCTGCCGGTGTCGGTGCCGATTCGCCGTGAAGAGCTGACCGAGCTTAAAGGCGCGAACCAGTGGAACCTGCTCAACCTCGGCGAACGCCTGGCCGCAGGCGATGACCCTTGGGCCGGGTATGGCCAGGTACGCCAGTCGATCAGCAAGGAACTGCGCCGGCGCATGGGGGTTGAGCCATGAACCACCTGGAGCTGTTACAGACCTTCGCCCGTCGCCCGCAGGCGCTGACCCTCGACCGCCAGTTGCAACGCTGCCTGGAACAATGCCGGGAGACCGGTCTCGACCAACTGCCGCTGCCCGGCCATGGCCGCACCCTGCAGCGTTGGCAGGTACTGGCCGAGGTCGCCGGGGCTGATCTGGCCCTGGCCAAGCTGTTCGAGGGCCACACCGACGCCCTGGCGATCATCCATGAGTGCGCCGCCAGCCATCTGGACCCGGCGGGCAGTTGGGGGGTATGGGCAGCCGAGCCGGCCAATGCGCGGGTGCGTATCGTCCGTCGCACCGGCAACGACGTGCACCTGCAAGGCCGCAAGGCCTGGTGCTCCGGCGCCCTGCAGATCGACCGGGCGCTGCTCACCGCCTGGGACGAACAAGACCGTCCGCAACTGGTGGCGGTGGCCTTGAACCAACCGGCGCTGCGCATCTTCAATGACGGCTGGCAGGCGGTCGGCATGGCCATTACCGCCAGCGTCGATGTCGAGTTCAACGACTGCCCGGCGCACCTGGTCGGCAGCAGCGGCCAGTACCTGTCGCGACCGGGCTTCTGGCACGGTGGCGCTGGCATCGCTGCCTGCTGGTACGGCGCGGCGCAAACCCTGGGCGAGTTTTTGCTCGAACACTGCCGCAGCCATGAAGACGCCCACGCCCAGGCGCATCTGGGTGCAGTCGACGCTGCGCTTGCCGGTGCCCGGGCGGCCTTGCACGAAGCCGCGGCGTGGATCGACGGCCACCCTGGCAGCGATGCCGAGCTGAGCGTCCGGCGCCTGCGCGCGCAGGTCGAAAACGCCGCGCTGTGTGTGCTCGATCACGTCGGCCGGGCCCTGGGGGCGACGCCGTTCTGTCGCGACAGCCAGTTTGCCCGGCTCAGCGCCGACCTGCCGGTGTTCCTGCGCCAGAGCCATGCCGAGCGCGACCTGGCCGAGCTGGGCCGGCAAGTGCGTGCAACCCCAGAGGGAGGCTGGCGGCTATGACCCTGCAACCACCGCAAAACCCGATCCAGGCGCCGGGCACACCGCTGGCGCACTGGCAAGCGTCGGCGATCCTGCAGTCGGTGCCGGCAATTACCCATGACCAGTTGGTGCCTGTTGGCAGGCGCCTGGTGGTGGTCGCCCCGCACCCGGACGACGAAGTGCTCGGCTGCGGCGGCGTGCTGGCTGGCATGCGCGGCCGTGAACACGAGTTGCTGCTGGTCTCGGTCAGCGACGGTGAGGCCAGCCACCCCGATTCGCGCCACTGGACCAGCGAACGCCTGCGCCAGCAGCGCCCACGGGAAAGCGCCGATGCCCTGCGCCGCCTCGGGCTGGACCTGAGCCGCCTGAGCTGGCTGCGCCTGGGCCTGGCCGACAGCGCCGTGGCCAACCATGAACGCTGGCTGGCCGAACGCCTGGTGCAGCTACTGCGCGCCAGCGACCGGGTGCTGACCACCTGGCGCCTGGACGGCCACTGCGACCATGAAGCAGTAGGCCGCGCTTGCGCCCGCGCCTGCGACACTGTCGGTGCGCGCTTGATCGAAGTGCCGATCTGGGCCTGGCACTGGGCCCGCCCCAGCGACCCGCGGCTGCCCTGGCAGCGCGCCCACAAGCTGTTTCTCGACCGCGCGGTGCTGGCCCTCAAGCAACAGGCCATCGCCGCCCATACCAGCCAGTTGCAGGCCGACGAGCAGACCCCGCCGGTGCTTGACCGCGAGGCCCTGGCCCGCCTGCAGCAACCCTTCGAACTGGTGTTCACATGAGCGTCTCGGCCAGCTACTTCGAGCACCTGTTCGCGCACAGCGACGACCCCTGGGCGTTTCGCACCCGCTGGTACGAAAAACGCAAGCGCGAGCTGCTGCTGGCCAGCCTGCCGCGCCAGTACTACGGCCGCGTATTCGAGCCGGCCTGCGCCAATGGCGAACTCAGCGCCGCCCTCGCCGAGCGCTGCGAAAGCCTTTTGTGCCAGGACCTCAACGCCACCGCCGTGCAACTGGCCGCTGAACGCCTGCGGCCATGGCCCAACGCCGAGGTCATGCAAGGCTGCCTGCCTGGCGACTGGCCGGCCGGCGAGTTCGAGCTGATCGTGCTCAGCGAGATCGGCTACTACCTGGACCCCGGCCAGTGGCTGGAAGTACTGGAGCGCGCCACGGCCAGCCTGACCTCTGACGGCGCCCTGCTGCTGTGCCACTGGTTGCACCCGATCGACGGCTGCCCGCAAACCGGCCACCAGGTCCATGAACTGCTGGCGGAGCGCTTGCCGTTGTACCGCAGCCTGCGCCACGAAGAGGCTGACTTTGTTCTTGAATACTGGTGCGTCCAGCCTTATGCCATCGACCTTGACGAGCCCTGCCTATGATTGCCGTGATTGTCCCCGTGCATAACGAAGAACAACTGCTCGGCCGCTGCCTGCGCGCCCTTGGCCGTGCCGCCCGGACGCTAACGGCGCGGGGCGAAGAGGTACAGACAGTGGTGGTACTGGACGCTTGCAGCGATGCCAGCGAGGCCGTCGCCCGCGCCCATGGCGTGGAGCTGCTCAAGGTCCAGGCGCGCAATGTCGGCCAGGCGCGCCGCGCCGGTGCGGCGTTGATGCTCGAGCGTGGCGCGCGCTGGCTGGCCTTCACCGATGCCGACAGCTGCGTACCGGCTGACTGGCTGTTATGCCAGCTGGCCTTTGCTGCCGATGCGGTGTGCGGCACGGTGCATGTTGAAACCTGGCAGGCCCACCAGGATGCGGCGCTGCGCGAACGCTACCTGGCCCATTACCAGGCCTGCGAAGGCCACCGGCACATACACGGCGCCAACCTCGGCATCTGCGCCCGCGCCTACGAAAAGGTCGGGGGGTTCCAGCCATTGCCGCTGCACGAGGATGTGCAACTGGTCAACGACCTGCAGCAAAGCGGCGCACATATCGTCTGGACCGCGCGCAACAGCGTGTCGACCAGCAGCCGCAAGGACTGCCGGGTGCGCGGCGGCTTCGGGGATTTTCTCAACAACCTGAACGGCCTGGCCTGAACAGAGAAACCTGTTAACCGTCCGCCGCACTTTTTCACAAATGCCCTCAAGTTAATCATCAGCGCGGTTCTTATGATCAGGCCTGCTTGATCAACCACGAGGGAGAAACACCATGGATGTCAGTTGGCAGTATCTGAGTACCCCGGCCGCCGAGTACTTCAGCGAGGTACTGCAGACCACACCTGCCCAGGTCAAGAATGACATGAAGCAGATTTTCAAGCGCCTCACCGCACAGGCTGGCCCCGGCTGTGTCTTCAGTGTGGAAAAACAGCAGGCCTTTGTGCTCGAAGGCGCTACCGGCTATGCCGACATCGAGCAGCGCAGCCCTTTGACTGCCGACTCGGTGTTCAACCTTGCCTCGGTTTCCAAACAATTCACCGCCTTCGCCATTCACTTGCTGGCCCGCGAAGGCAAGTTGTCGCTGGATGACTCTATCCGCCGCTACGTACCTGAGCTGGGCAGTTACGCCGATCCGGTGACCTTGCGCCACCTGCTGCATCACAGCGGTGGCCTGCCCAGCTACGAGGATGCCGCCCAGGCTCAAGGCATCGCCGATACCCAGCCCCTGACCCAGGCCCAGGCACTCGCCTTGCTGGCAGCACAGAAACAGGCGGAGTTTGCCCCCGGCACAGAGTTTTCCTACAGCAACAGCGGGTACTTCATGCTCTCGCTGGTGGTCGAGCGCGTCAGCGGCAAGAGCATCCGGCGCTTTTCCCAGCAGGCGATCTTCACACCGTTGCAGATGACCCATACCCGGATTGTCGACCAGTACCCGCTTGATTTCGCTGTAGTGCGGGGTTATACGCGTGCGCTGTGGGGCCCGGTCAAACGGTATGAGAGCCCGTGGGAGGTGACCGGCGACGGCCAGGTGCATTCCAGCGTACGCGACCTGATGAAATGGGGAGCCAATCTGCACAGCGGCAAAGTGGGCGGCCCCGACCTGCTGGCGGTGATGTCCAGAAGTGGCCCGCGGGTGGCAAGGCACCATGAGGACTACGCCATGGGTTTGTCGCCGCGCCTGTACAAAGGCACGCGCCTGCTTGAACACTCCGGCGGCTGGGCCGGCTATGCGACGCAGTTCATGTACTTTCCGGATGCGCAGACCACCGTTGCGGTGTTGTGCAACGAAGAAAACATCGACGCCACTGAATACGCCACGAAAATCGCCGACGCGTTGGCGCTCGAAAAGTGGACCCATCCCCTCTAGGCAAGCCTGCACCTCAAGCCGGTGGCGTGAGAACCGCCTCGATGTGGCGCGCTTGGGCAAGGTGAGCCTTGATGAAGTCGATCCAGGCGCGGACCTTGCGCGGTACGTGGCGGCTGGACGGATACAGGGCATACACGCTTTGCGGCGCAAAACCATAGCCGGGCAGCCCATCGAGCAACTGCCCGCTGGCCAGCTCATCGGCCACCAGCCAGTCCGGCAGCAGCGCCACGCCTGCGCCCTGCACGGCAAAGGCACGCAGGATCGAGGCGTTGTCGGCGATCAGCAATGGCGTGCCCTGAGGGACATACTCCGAACTGCGCGCCTTGCTGTCGACCAGCGCCCAGCGGTTGTTCTGCTCGAAACGGCTGTGCACCAGTTGCGGCAGCTGAGCCAGGCGCGCGGGTGAGTTGATCAACTGCTCGCCGTGGGCAGCCAGCAGGCCGGGCGCCAGCACCAGGCGCACCTGGTAGCTCGCCAGGCATACGCCACGGTAATCGGAGTCGTGTGCCTGGCCCAGGCGGATGGCGACATCGAAGCGCTCGCGCACCAGGTCGACCTGAGCGGTGTGGGTTTCCAGACGCACGCTCAGCTGCGGGTGCAAACGGCAGAACGCTTGCAGTGCCGGGGCGAGCACCTTCAGCCCGTACTCGACCGTGGTGGTAATCCGCAGGCTGCCCTGCAAGCTGGCGTGCTCGGCGCGCGCTTCGTCGATGGCGATGCGGGCATCTTCGACCAACAGCAGGCAACGCTGGTAAAAGCGCTCGCCGGCATCGGTCAGGGCGATGCGCCGGGTGGTGCGGGTCAGCAGGGTGACGCCCAATTCAGCTTCCAGTTGCTTGATGCTGAAGCTGACCGCAGCGCGGGTTTGCTGCAAGCGCTCGGCGGCGCCGGTGAAGGAGCCTGCCTGCACCACGGCGCAAAACAGTTCGAAACGGTCGAGGCTGACCATGCGTGTGGGTTCGCCATTGTCAAAATAATTCGACCAATCTGCCGGGTTTACGCACCTTATTCAAGCGCCAACAAGCCACTAGACTGCGCCTTTCTCCAGCCCTTCGAAGCACTCATGCCCTATCGTGCGAAAGTCACCCTGGTCTATCTGCTGGGTTTCACCCTCGACCTGCTCAACATGTTTGCCCTCAACGCCGCTTATCCCGCCCTGGGCCAGGAACTGCACGCCTCGGTGGCGCAACTGAGCTGGAGCAGCAACCTGTACATGCTCGGCCTGACCCTGGTGATCCCGCTGGGCACCTGGCTGGCCACGCGGCTGGGTGAACGGCAAACGCTAATGCTGTCGCTGGCGCTGTTCGGCCTGGGCTCGGCGCTGGCAGGCAGCGCCGGTTCGATCGACAGCCTGCTGGTCTGGCGCCTGCTGCAAGGCCTGGGTGGCGGCCTGCTGATTCCGGTGGGCCAGGCCATGGCTTATCGCCTGTATGCGCCCGAGCAGCGCCACCACCTGACCTCACTGGTGATGATGGTCGCCTTGCTGGTCCCGGCGTTGTCGCCGGCACTAGGCGGGGTGGTAGTCGATCAGGGCTCGTGGCGCTGGATCTTCTTCGCCATGCTGCCGCTGAGCCTGATCACCCTTGCCCTGGTGCTGGCCTGGCTGCCGGCAAACCCGCTGTTGCCTGCGCCGCAGCCAATGCTGGATTTGCGCCTGCTCGGCCAACCGCTGCTGCGCACGGCGATGCTTATCTACCTGTGCGTGCCAGGCGTGTTCATCGGCGCCAACCTGGTGGCCGCCCTGTACCTGCAGCAGCGCCTTGGGCTCAGCGCCACGGCCACCGGCGCCCTGATGCTGCCCTGGTCAGCGGGCGCCCTGGCGGCGATCGCCTGGGTGCGCTGGCGCTTCAACCTGAGCGGCCCCAAGCGCCTGCTGATTGCCGGGATGCTGATCCAGTGCGCCGCCCTGCTGTGGCTGGCCCTGCCCTCGGTTGCCGGGCACCAGGCCTGGCTGGCGCTGATCTTCGCCCTGCTCGGCATGGGCAGCAGCCTGTGCAGCAGCAGCGCGCAAAGCCTGGCGTTCCTGGCCATCGCGCCGGCGCAAATGGGCCAGGCCAGCGCCTTGTGGAACCTCAACCGCCAGCTGAGCTTCTGCCTCGGCGTCGCCGTGCTCGGCGCCGTGCTTAACCGGTTGCTGCCCGGTGACCAGGCGTTCCGGCACACCTTCATCCTCGCCGCGCTGCTGACCCTGATTCCGCTACCGCTGGTGCTGAAACTGCCCGGGGCTCGCGGCCTGGGGCTTACTACCACTACTACTTGAGATGTGCCCATGACCCATCCCGCTTTCAAGGAAGTTCTCGACGCCCACGTAGCCATCGAACAATGGCTGTCCGGCGCAGCCCACGCCACAGAGCTGGACGCATTGATGGCGCGCTTCAGCGCGCAGTTCTCGATGATCAACCTGCCCGGCCAAATCGTCGATTATCAGGGCTTGCAGCAACTGTTCGCCCACGCCCACGGCCAGCGCGCCGGGCTGCAAATCAGCATCGATGAGCTGCAAGTGATTGGCGAAGGGCCAAGCCTTTGCGTGGTCAGTTATCGCGAATGGCAGGTCGATGACGCCGGCAATCGCTCGGTGCGCCGCTCGACCGCAGTGTTCGAGCGCCACGATGGCGCCCTGCGCTGGCGCCATCTGCATGAAACCACCGTGGCCGGCTGATCAGGCCTTCTTGCGCGGCTTGCTGCCGGCAGGCTTTTTCGCCGCTGGCGCGGCTTTCTTCGCCGCCGGTTTGCGCCCGCCCAGGCTGCGTTTGAGCAGCTCGGTAAGGTCGATGATATCGGCGCTTTTCTGCTCGCCTTCGCCTTCCAGCGGCTCGACCGTGGCGATCTTGCCCTGGCTGGCCTTCTCTTCGACCAGGCTCATGATGGTGTCCTTGAAGTCGTTGCGGTATTCCTCCGGCGTCCAGTGCCCGCTCATGTCCTCGACCAGGCGCCTGGCCATTTGCAGCTCACGCTTGTCGATGCTCGAGTCGCGCACGCTGGCGTCCAGTTCCAGGCTGTCGAGGCCGCGCACTTCCTCGGGCCAGCGCAGGGTGATCATGACCATGGCGTCTTGCAGCGGGCGCAGCAGCGCCAGGTGCTGCTGGGTGTGCAGCACCACCTTGGCCAGGGCCACCTTGCCGGTGCTCTGCAAGGTTTCGCGCAGCAAGGCATAAACCTTGCCACCACGCCGGTCGGGGCTCAGGTAATACGGGGTGTCGAACTGCTGCAGGGGGATTTCGTCGCTGTCGACAAACGAGAAGATATCGATGGTCTGGGTCGCCTCGGGGCGGGCCTTGCGGATCTCCTCCTCGCTGATCACCACGTACTGGCCTTTCTGGTATTGCACGCCCTTGACGATGTGCTCGCGGGCGATCTCCTTGCCGGTGACTTTGTTCACCCGCTTGTAGCCCACCGGTTCCATGCTGCGCTCATCGAGCCAGTCGAAATCGACCCGGTCGCTGCTGATCGCGGTACTCAACGACACCGGGATATGCACCAGGCCGAAGCTGATGGCACCTTTCCAGATAGCTCTGGCCATGACGTTCTCCCAGGGGTATTTGAAGGGCCCTTTGTCAGTCTGACTGTGCCGGTCGGTGAAGGTTTGCTGCAACTGCGCAGATCCGCTACTGCACAGCATTGAAGCTGAACTCTGGCGCCGGCAGCCTTTCGTAAAACTAACAGCCGTCCGTTTGTTCACACCCACGGAGATACCGCTCATGAGCCCGTTCCTGCGCCCCACCCGCCTCGCCCTGGGGCTTTGCGCCCTGCTCAGCATCGGCGCCCAGGCCGCCAGCAACAATGCCTTTGTCGACGAAGCCATCAGTGCCGGCATGGCGGAAATTCAGACCAGCCAGCTGGCCCTGGAAAAAACCCGCTCGCCCGAGGTAAAGGCGTTTGCCCAGCAGATGATCAAGGATCACACTAAAGCCAATCAGCACCTGCTTGAGCTGGCCAGACAACATGGCTTCAGCGTCCCGGACGACGCTGCCCTGACCAGCAAGGCGCGCAAGATGATGCTGCAGGTGCAGGACGGCGCGTCGTTCGATGCGGCCTATGCCACCCATCAGGTCGACGCCCATGAACAGGCGGTGCGCCTGTTCGACGAAGAGAGCCGGTCGACCTCCGCCCCGGACGACCTGCGCACCTTTGCCAAGACTACGTTGCCGACCCTCAAGCATCACCTGCAAATGGCCAAGCAACTGCAAAACGCGCACCGCAAGAACTGAAGGAGGGCCCTGGAATGAGAAAGGTCAGCCCGGCCAGCCCGACCAGCCTGCAGATCGACTTTGTCCAGGACACGCTGTTCGGCCCGGTGGCCCACAGCGCCGAATGTGAAGTGCAACTGGCGCCATTGAACATCAATGGCCTGCCGGGCCTGCGCCTGCAGGTACGCGCGCCGGTACCGGCCAAGCTTGAGCGTTCACACAGCGTGGCGTTTGTCTGGGAGGGTCGCACTTATCGCGGGATCGTCCAGTATCACCGGCGCTGTGATGACGGCGGCTTGCAGTTGCAGCTGGAGCTGCAGTAACCCGGCTCCCACAACAGCGGTGTATACACCGGGCCTTGGGCTGGGTGGTTCAAATAAATGAAACCCCGACGCCGGCCAGACCTCCATAGAACAGGGAGAAGTGTTTCCCACCCTGCTTACCGGAGGTCACCATGAGTACCCATCTGGTTCAACTCTTCACCCACCCCGATGACGCCTGGATGGAAACCCGCCAGGAAGAAGAACTGCACCCGCGCCATTACCTGCCGCACCTGCTGCTGATGGCGCTGATTCCCGCCCTGTGCCTGTTCATTGGTACCACCAGTATTGGCTGGAGCCTGGCCGGCACCGAGCGGGTGCGCCTGAGTGTGGCCAGCGCCGCCGAGCTTGGGGTGCTGTTGTATGCCGCCTGCGTGGTCGGGGTGATGATCATGGGCGGGTTCATTCGCTGGATGTCGCGCACCTTCGATGCCCGCCCCAGCCTCAACCAGTGCATCGGTTTTGCCGCCTACACCGCCACGCCGTACTTTGTCGCCGGTGTCGCCGGGCTCTACCCCGGGCGCTGGCTGGCGTTGATCGTGCTGGGTGCGGCGTCGGCCTATGCGACGTTCCTGCTGTACGTTGGCCTGCCGACCTTCCTGCGCCTGCGCAAGGAAGACGGCCTGCTGTACTCGACCAGTGTCTGGGCGGTGGGGCTGCTGGTGCTGGTGACCATCCTGGTATCGATGATCCTGTTCTGGTTCAACGTCCTCAGCCCCGAATACCTGCGCCCGGCCAGCCTCGGCTGACTGGACGCAGTCGGCGTGGTTCAGGCAAGCGCCTGGGGCTTGAACGGAATCTGGCTACGCCCCAGGCGCTGCTCTTCGCGCACCTGGGCCACCAGCGCGGCAAGTTCGTGGCAGGTGGTCAGGCTATGCACCTTGATGCCGGTGACGGTCAGGCAGTCGCCCAGGCTATCGCCCTGCCCCAGCTGGATGGTCAGGTGCTCGCCATCGGTGCACGACACCACACTGTGTTCAGGCAGCAATGCCTGTTCAATCATATGGCACAACTCAAGCGTGGAAACTCCAATCAGTGACATGCTGCAATCCTCGTGTCGGAGGGCCCGACTATTCAGTTAGTACTGCGTCGGCCCTCGATGCCAATTGAAATTGCTGATGCCGCGCCGTTCCCCCATGCAGGGCAGCAATGGTCTTTCGGAAGAGCCACCCGTGGCTCGCCAAGTTCAAAGCATTCGCGGCTATCGGGGATGAACGGCGGCCCCGGACCGTTCGTCCCGCAGCGGCGAAATATTTCAAACTTTGCCTGCGCCGACCGCCTCCCAACCTGTGTAAGGCAAACGCCTTGCGAACATTCACAAGAGGAAGAGAATCATGGCTAGCAAAGACACTTCGAATCCCGGGAATTTCGCGAACGACCGGCAAAAAGCGTCTGAAGCCGGGAAAAAGGGTGGCCAGGCTTCCGGTGGCAATCAAAAGCCAAGTGACCAGAGCCGCAAGCCCGACATGGGCAAAGACCAGACCCGCAAACCAAGTGGTGGCGGCCGTAGCTAAAGGACGAAAGGCCGGCGCACGCCACGTGCGTCGGTCCCGAGGCACTGCCATGAGCCAACAGGTGATCCACTTTCATTGCCAGATCGATCAGGACACCACCGAGCGTTTTCGCGACCGCTGCCTGCAGGCCGTCGACGATGGCGCCACCTCCTTGCTGCTGTTTTTGTCGACCACCGGTGGCAGCACCAACTTCGGTTTCTCGCTGTACAGCTTTCTCAAGTCCTTGCCGGTGCCGTTGTGCGCAGTCAACGCCGGCAACATCGAATCGATGGGCATCATCATGTACCTGGCCGCTGGCGAGCGTGTCGCCGCGCCGCATTCGCGTTTTCTCATCCACCCCATGACCTGGCACTTCAGCCAGAGCGCGGTGGACCATTCGCGCCTGCGCGAATACCTGTCGAGCCTGAACAACGACCTGGAGCGCTACGTGCGCATTTTCGAGCTGGAGACTGCCCAGGCCGAGCGCAAACTGGACATCTTCCATTGCCTGTCGACCGAAGAAAAGGTCATCCCCGCCTACGATTCGCTGGCCTGCGGCATCGCCCATCGCCTGGAGCAGGTGGTGTTCGAAAAGGATGCCCGGCACCTGACCATCAGCGGCGCTCACTGACAGGCTGAAATCCGATGGAATTTTTCTACCGGCGCAGCACTCACTAGAGGCATTGAAGGGATTTTCTTGGTCACTGCTCTGTAAGGATCATTCCAGACCCATGAACAACGCAAAACTGTTCGTCATCGACTACCAGCTTCACGGCGATCACAAGTCCTTCATCATCCGCGCCGAGACGATGGACAACGCTGAAGCCTGGCACTGGGCAAGTTGCGACGCCGGTATCGGTCGCATAGGCCGGTACGGTCGCGAAAAAGTCAAAAAAGTCAGCAAGCCACTGGCCGAACGCTACGGCATTACCGATGTGACCTGGCGCCAGTCCAGCTGAGTCAGCTCAACGACGCCCACAGGTGCTGGGCGGCATAGGCGCGCCACGGGCTCCAGGCCGGTGCGCGCTGGGCCAGTTGCGCCTCGGGGCCTTCGAGCAGGCGCAGGGCCTTGACCAGTGCCACGTCGCCCAGCGGCAAGGCATCGGCCGCGCCCATCTGGCGCAAGGCCAGGTAGTGGGCGCTCCACGGGCCGATGCCGCGCAGCCGGCACAGGCGCTGGACCCAGGCCTCCAGGTCGCGCTCAGGGCGCAGCAGTTGCGGGTCTAGCAGCAGCGCCCGGGCCAGGGTCGAGAGTGTCGCGGCCCGCGAGCGCGGCATGCCCAGGCCACTGAGGTCGACGTCAGCAACAGCCTCTGCGCGGGGGAACACGTGGGTCAGGCCGGGTACACACTGAAGCTGCGCGGCCAGCGGCTCGCCGTACCCCGCCACCAGGCGCCCGGCCAGGGTAATCGCCCCGGCGACGCTGATCTGCTGGCCCAGCACTGTACGCATGGCCTGCTCGAACCCATCCCAGCCCCGAGGCACGCGCAGGCCCGGGCGCAGTTCGATCAATTGCGCCATCAACGGGTCGCGGCGCAGCAGTGCTTCGATCTTCAGCGGCTCGGCATCCAGGTCGAATACTCGCCGGACCCTGGCCAGCAACCCCGGCAACGCACCGGCAGAGCTAGCGATCACAGTGACTTTCAGCCGGTGCCCACGCGCCTTCGCGACCTGGACGATGCCCTGGCCACGAGCGAGATCAAAACTGCGGGTATAGACTCCCGCTACGACCGTCTCTACCCCGCTAATCGCCCGCGCAGCAAGAAACCCCAGCAGCGACGGCCAGTGCAAGGGTGGCTGGTAAGCCAGCCAGAAACTGATGGCGCTGGCGGGCCGAATGCTGCGGCGATGGCCTGCCAGGCTGGAAGTAGAATTCATGCGCCGATCATCACCTGGGCAACGGCAACGACGCCAGGGATTTCGACGACTGTCAGACGACGTCGGCCGGGCCACGCCAGCGCCCGGCCGTCGATCATTGAACGGCGTTACTTGCCGTTGGTGAGGGTGTTGTAGCTGGTCATCAGGTTGCGGTAGTCGGGGATGTGGTTGGCGAACAAGGTGCCCAGGCCTTCGATATCGTTGCGCCAGTCGCGGTGCAGCTCGCAGGCCAGGCCGAACCAGGTCATCAGCTGGGCGCCGGCTTGCGACATGCGGTTCCAGGCCGAGTCGCGGGTCAGTTCGTTGAAGGTACCGGAGGCATCGGTGACCACAAACACCTCAAAACCTTCTTCCAGGGCCGACAGCGCCGGGAAAGCCACGCACACCTCGGTCACCACACCGGCAATGATCAGCTGCTTCTTGCCGGTGGCCTTGACCGCCTTGACGAAGTCTTCGTTGTCCCAGGCGTTGATCTGCCCCGGACGGGCAATGTACGGCGCCTCGGGGAACTGCGCCTTGAGCTCGGGCACCAGCGGGCCGTTGGGACCGGTTTCGAAGCTGGTGGTGAGGATGGTCGGCAGCTTGAAATACTTGGCCAGGTCGCCGACGGCCAGCACGTTGTTCTTGAAACGGTCCGGGTCGATGTCTCGCACCAGCGACAGCAGGCCGGTCTGGTGGTCGACCAGCAGGACGGCAGCGTTGTTCTTGTCCAGGCGGACGTAGGGCTTGGTCATGGTCTTACTCCTTGCGTTGAGACGCCGGTGCCAGGCACCGGACATGAGGGATCAGCGTTGCGAATCGAGCAGTTCGTTGTCGCGGGCTACCTGTTGCGCCTTGAGGTAGCTTTCAATCAGCAGCTGGTAATGCGGGAACACCGAGCTGTAGGCCTCGGCCCATTGCTGGGCGTCTTCGCGGTTCCAGCTGCGCTGGACCTCCGAGCACACCGCAGCGGTGTCCATCGGCACCACACCGGCCTGCATTACCCGCGCCAAGGTGATTTCCTCAGCCATCTTCGAGTAGGTACCGCTGGCGTCGATCACGGCAAACACCTGGTAGCCTGCAGCAACTGCGCTGATGCTCGGGAAGGCCATGCACACACTGGTGATGGTGCCGGCGATGATCAGTTGCTGCTTGCCGGTAGCCTTGACTGCCTCGACGAACTCGGGATTGTCCCAGGCGTTGATTTCACCTTTACGGGCGATATAGCGGGCATGCGGCGCGGCTTGGTGAATTTCCGGAATCAGCGGGCCATTGGGGCCTTGTGGCACCGAAGCGGTAGTGATCACCGGGATCTTCGCCAGGCTGGCAATCTTGGCCAGGGTGATGGCGTTGGCCCGCAGCTCGGTCATGGGCATGTCCTTGACCGTCTGGAACAGGCCGCTCTGGTGGTCGATCAGCAGCATCGCGACATTTTCAGGGTCTATGCGCGGCACCTGGCCGTTGAAGTTGGCAACGTTGGCAAAGGTACTCATGGCGTATTCTCCTTCAGGGGTTATGAGACTAGTTGTGGTGGCGCGGACCGGCCTGCCCGCTCATCTGGCCGAAGCGCCCGGCGCGAAAATCGTCAAAGGCCTCGGCGATTTCGGCATCGCTGTTCATCACGAACGGGCCGTAGCCAACGATCGGCTCATCCAGCGGCTCGCCACTGAGCAGCAACACCGACACATCGCTTTGCGCTTCAAGCAGCAGCTCGTCACTGGCGCGGTCAAACAGCACCAGTTGCGCGGCGCCAACCTGGCGCTCGCCGTTGACCAGCAACTGGCCGCGCAACACCACCAGCGCGGTGCTGCGCCCGGCGGCACTGGGCAAGCGCACGGGCGCGCCGGCCTTGAGCTGCAGGTCCCAGACATCCATGGCCGAGAAAGTCTGCGCCGGGCCCTGGTGGCCGCGAAACGCACCGGCAATCACTCGCAAGGTGCCGGCGCCGTTGCCCAGTGGCACCAGCGGGATGTCGCTGCTGAGCAGGGTCTGGTAACCGGCCGGCGCCGATTTGTCCCTGGCTGGCAGGTTGACCCACAGCTGGACCATTTCCAGGGTGCCGCCCTTGGCAGCGAACGCCGGCGAGTGGAACTCTTCATGGAGAATGCCGCCGGCGGCGGTCATCCACTGCACATCGCCCGGGCCGATCAGGCCGCCGGCGCCAGTGGAGTCGCGGTGCTCCAGTTCGCCCTGGTAGACGATGGTCACGGTTTCGAAACCGCGATGGGGATGCTGGCCGACGCCGCGACGCGCCGTGGTCGGGGTGAAGTCGTGGGGGCCGGCATAGTCCAGCAGCAGGAACGGGCTGATGTGCTGGGCCAGGTTGTCGTAGGTAAACAGGCTACGGACCGGGAAGCCATCACCTACCCAGTGGGGGTTCGGGCTGCTGTAGACGCCTTGGATCTTTTTCATCAGATGCCTCCTCTCGTGCATGGCTATAACCATACGAGCGCAACGACATCGGCGGTAGATCGGTTAAACTGCCTTCAGCGTTCCATATGGAGAACACTGGTGGAAGACCTCAACGACCTTTATTACTTTGCCCAGGTTGTCGATCACGGCGGCTTTGCCCCGGCCGGCCGCGCCCTGGACATGCCCAAGTCCAAGCTCAGCCGGCGTATTGCCGGGCTGGAAGAACGCCTGGGGGTGCGCCTGATCCAGCGTTCGACCCGGCATTTTTCGGTGACTGAAATCGGCCAGGCTTACTACCGCCACTGTGTGGCCATGCTGGTGGAGGCCGAAGGCGCCGCCGAGCTGATCGAGCGCAACCGCGCCGAGCCCCAGGGCATCGTGCGCCTGAGTTGCCCGACGGCGTTGCTGGATTTCTGGGTGGGGGCCATGCTCACCCGCTTCATGGTCCAGTGCCCGCTGGTGCAGTTGCATATCGAAAGCACCAATCGCCAGGTCGACCTGATCCAGGAAGGCATCGACATTGCCTTGCGCGTGCGCGTACCGCCTTTGGAAAGCAGCGACCTGGTGATGAAGGTACTGGCGCGCAGCACCCAGTACCTGGTGGCGGCGCCCGCCTTGCTCGAACGCCTGCCCCCGCGCCCGGTGCCCGCCGACCTGAGCGCCCTGCCGAGCCTGCACTGGGGCTACCCGCAACGCGATTACCACTGGCACCTGCTCGGTCCCGACGGCGTCCGCGCCAGCCTGCGACACAGCCCGCGGCTGGTCACCGACGACCTGGTGGTACTGCGCCAGGCGGCGGTGGCGGGTGTCGGCGTGGTGCACTTGCCGCTGGTGGTGATCCGCGAAGAACTCGACGCCGGCCGCCTGCTGCAAGCCACGCCGAACTGGGCACCGGAGTGCGGCGTGGTGCACGCGGTGTTCGCCTCGCGGCGCGGCTTGCTGCCGTCGGTGCGCAGCCTGCTGGACTTTCTGGCGGCGGAGTTCGAGGCCAGTGATATCGCCTGAACCTGCGGCTTGATTACTGTTCCAGCAAAAACGCCGCGACCCGCTCGCTGCACGCCGCCGGATCTTCCTGCATGAAACAGTGCCCACCCGCCACCTGGCTGGCGCTGACCTGAGGATTGCCCAGGGCCCAGCGCTGCACCGACTGCGGCACGAAGGGATAGGTGGTTTGGCCATACAGCACCAGGCTCGGGGTGCTCACCTGGGCCAGCGACGCCCACATGCGCCGGGGGAAGGAGCTGAAGATTTCCACTTCACGGCTAGGGCGGCACTTGAGCACCACGCCTTCGCCGCAATCGCCAATGGCGTGTTCGATATAGGACTGCAACGCCGGCTCGCTCCAGCCCTTGAAGATCCCCCGCCCTTCCAGCGATGCCCGCGCCGCCGTGCGGTCAGGCCAGTGGCTGCGACGGGTGGCAGCCTTGCGCGCCAGAGCATGGCGACGGTGCAGGCCGACCAGCGCCGCCGCGCCCATGATGCCCATCATCGCCCGGGTGAACAGCACCGGGTCAAGCAGCACCGCACGCTGGAACAGCTGCGGCTGTTGCGCCAGCATCAGGCCGGTGAGCACCCCGCCAAAACTGTGGCCGACGGCAAAGCGTGGTACATCGCCGTACTCGCCACGGCCGGCCTCGAAGGCTTCGATGGCAAGCTCGGCAGTGCGGTTCCAGCCGGCGAACGGGCCGCCATGGTCGCTGTCGCCATGGCCCTGGACATCGCACAGCCACAGGTCGAACTGCTCGGCCAGGCGCGCCAGCAACGGCTGGTAGGCCAGGCAGCAAAAGCCGTTGCCGTGCAAGAAATGCAGCAGCGGCTTGCCACTGGCTGGGGAGCGCCAGCCGCGCAGGGTGAAGCCAGCACTTGTGTCATGGGACCAGGGAATCAACTGCATGTGCCAGCGCACTCACGTCAGGAAAAACCCGATTCTACAAACAGCAGGGGGTACAGGGATATCACCAGCAGCGCCGCCATCAGCAGATTGAACAGCATCAGCCAGCGCGGGTTCTGCAACACCGTGCGCAAGGCGCTGCCGAACATCACCCAGACGCAGACACTGGGCAGGTTGACCAGGGCGAACACCGCGGCAATGACGATGACGTTGGTGACGTAGCCCTGGGCCGGGGTGTAGGTGGTGATCGCGCCCACGGCCATCACCCAGGCTTTCGGGTTGACCCACTGAAAGGCTGCCGCGCCCCAGAAGCCCAGGGGCTTGCGGCTCGACGAGTCGCTGACCGACAGCGGCCCGGAGGTGGCAATCTTGTAGGCCAGGTACAACAGGTAGGCGGCGCCCACGTAGCGCAGCACGGTATAGATCGGCGGGTAGGCTTTGAACACCTCGCCCAGGCCAAAACCCACCGCCAATACCATGACCATGAAGCCGACACTGATGCCCAGCGCGTGAGGAATCGAACGGCGCACGCCGAAGTTCACCCCGGAGGCCAGCAACATGGTGTTGTTGGGCCCCGGGGTGATCGAGGAGACAAAGGCGAACAGCACGAAGGCAGTGATCAGGTCCAGTGAGCCGAGCATGGCAGGCATCCAGTATTTTTATTGGGCTGCCCTGACACTAACGGAGTCCTGATCCGCCTCGACCATACAGTTAGTTAAAATAATGCCGCTACACTTGACTGTCCTGCTCGGCCAGCGCTTCGACGACGAACTCCAGGCGGTCCTGGCCGAAGAACATCTGCTCGCCGACAAAGCAGCTTGGCGCACCGAACACGCCACGGCGCACCGCTTCTTCGGTAGCGTCCTTGAGTGCGGCCTTGACCTCGGGCTCGGCGCTCCAGGCCTGGTATTGCTCGGGGTCGAAACCGGCCTCCTGCAGCACTGCCGCCAGCACCTGCGGGTCGGCAAGATTGCGCTGGCGCACCCACAGGGCCGTGAACATCGCGTTCAGGTAGGCCTCGAAACGCTCTGGCTGGTAGCGCTGCACGGCCACCGTGCCGCGCATCAGGCCCAGGGTGTTGATCGGGAAGCCCGGCGGCAAGGCCAGGGTCACGCCGTAGCGTTTGGCGTAGCGCTGAAAATCAACGAACACATGCCGGGCCTTGGCCGGCACCATCGCCGGCGAGGCGTTGCCGGTGGCCTGGAATACCCCGCCCAGCAACATCGGCCGGTACACCAGTTGCGCATCGTGCTCGGCGCAGAGTTTCGGCAACTGGGTCCAGGCCAGGTAGCTGGCCGGGCTGCCCAGGTCAAAGAAGAATTCTACGGTTTTGCTCATCTGCAGCAGGTCCTTTTTTGTTGTTGCGCAGGCTGTTGTCAAAGGCTTACCAGCACTCCATCCACGGCCGCAGGTCAAGCTCGAAGGTCCAGGCGTCGCGCGGCTGGCTGTGCAGAAACCAGTAGCTGTCGGCGATATGTTGCGGGTCGAGAATGCCGTCCTGGTCCTTGAGCGCATAGCGCTCGGGGAAGCTGTCGCGGATGAACGCGGTATCGATGGCACCGTCCACCACCACATGGGCGACATGAATATTGCGCGGCCCAAGTTCGCGGGCCATGCTCTGGGCCAGGGCGCGAATGCCGTGCTTGGCGCCGGCGAACGCGGCAAATCCGGCTGCGCCGCGCAAGCCTGCAGTGGCACCGGTAAACAGGATAGTCCCACGCTCGCGGGTCACCATGCGCCGCGCCACCGCCTGGCCGCTGAGAAAGCCTGCGAAACAGGCCATTTCCCAGATCTTGAAGTACTTGCGCGCGGTCTCTTCGAGAATGCTGCAGGGCACGTTGGCGCCGATGTTGAAGACAAAGGCTTCGATCGGACCGACGCTGCTTTCGATCTCTTCGACCAGCGCCGCCACCTCCTCTTCCTTGCGCGCATCCGAGGCAAAACCGTAGGCCTCGCCACCGGCGGCGCGGATCTCGTCCACCAGCGGCTGCAGCTTGTCGGCGCTGCGCCGGGTCACGCAGGCGACATAACCCTCGCGGGCAAAACGCCGGGCAATCGCGCCGCCGGTTGCATCACCGGCCCCTACCACCAGTACCACCTTCTTGCCTTGGGTCATGTCTCGCCTCCATTGGTAAACGATCATTTAGTAAACGAACGCTATGCTATGATTCAGGCTTCGTCAAGCCAGCCCTGTGGAGCCTACCGGCGTGCGCTATTCCACCACTCACAAAGAACAAACCCGGCAGAAACTGCTGCAAAGCAGCGGCGCCCTGGCCAAGCGCGGCGGCTTTGCAGCCACTGGCGTGGCCGGGCTGATGAAGGCCATCGGCCTGACCGGCGGCGCCTTCTACAACCACTTCCCGTCCAAGGACGAGCTGTTCACCGAGGTGGTGCGCCGCGAGCTGTCGCACAGCCCCATCGCCCAGCAGGCGATGAACCGCGCGCGGCTCGAGCGCTGCCTGGAGCAGTACCTGAGCATGGCCCACCTGCACAATGTCGAAGGCGGCTGCGCGATCCCGACCCTGGGCGCGGAAATCGCCCGCGCCGAGCAGCCGGTGCGCGCGGAAGCCGAACACTGGCTGTGCCAGCTCCAGCAAGCATGGGCGCAAACCCTCGAAGACCCGGCCCTGGCCTGGGCGCTGATCAGCCAGTGCGTGGGCGCGCTGGTGCTTGCGCGCATGCTCGCCAGCGAGCCGATTCAGGAAGAGGTGCTCAAGGCCTCCCGCGATTTCATTGCCGGGGCCCTGCATGAAGCGCCTTGAGTCGTTGCTGCTGAGCCTTGCCCTGAGCGCCCCGCTCACCGCCCTCGCCGCCTGCCCGGCCGGACAGTACGAAATCTGCCTGGGCAGTTGCATCTGTTCGCCCATCGACCCCGGCCAGGCCGGCACCGTGCTCGACGACCTCGGCCGGGTGGCCAGCAGCTCCCTGGCCCTGGCCTTGCAGCAGGCGCGCAACACCGCTGCGGCCGGCACACTGCTGCCGATCCCCCTGCACATCCGCGCCCAGCTCGAATCCTATTATGACTTCCAGGTGCTCGACGCGGCGCGCTACAAGGTCGGCGACCAACAAGCCCTGGACAGCGCCAACGCCCTGCTGCAGAACCCCGACGTCAACGCCGTGACCCTGATCGACATCATCGTTTTTCGCAACCAGGCCGACGCCGAAAACAACGTCGCCCTCTGGGCCCACGAACTGCACCACGTGCAGCAATACCAGCAATGGGGCGTGGAAGCATTCGCCCGGCGCTACTCGCGCGACTTCGACGCCGTCGAAGCGCCGGCCTACGAGATCCAGGCAAAGGTCAGCAAGGCCCTGCGCGAGCGGGCCTCGGGCCAGGCGCGCTGATCAGGCCAGGGCGGCGTGCAAAGCGCACAACGCCGGTTTGATCATCGCCTGCAGGCGCGCCGTGGCAATGCCGTCGCGGGCCTGGATGGCAATACCGTGCAGCAAGGTGGCAAACAGGTCGCCCAGCGCCTGCGGGTCGGCCTCGGCCTTGAGCTCGCCACGGCCATGGGCCTGCTGCAGCAGGTCGATGATCGACTGGGTACGCTGGCGGCGCAGCTCGCTCATCCAGTCCAGTACGCCGCTGATATCCGGGCCGCCGCTGGCGGTCGATGACACCGCCAGGCAACCGCGCGGGCCGTCCGCTGCGGTGTAGGTGGCAATGGCCTCGAGGAGGATCTGCTCCACGGCCTGGCCCACCGCCAGCTCACGGTTGATGACCCGCTCGGCAAAGCCGCCCTGCTCGGCCAGGTACAGCGCCACCACCTCGCGAAACAGCTGCTCCTTGCTGCCGAAGGCGGCGTAGATGCGTGCCGAGGCAATGCCCAGGGCACTGACCAGCAAGGCCATTGACGTGCCTTCGTAACCGTATTGCCAGAAGGTCGCCAGGGCCTTGTGCAGGGCCTGGTCGCGATCGAATTCCCGGGGACGTCCGGCCATGGGTTGTGTGTCCATCAAATCAGATGGGGCGGATTCTACCCTGCAAGACAGTTGACGCAAGCGCGTTGTCGCCCTATTGTTTGTCGATCGACAAACAATAGGAAGTCATCATGCGTACCCTCAAAGGTCCTAGCCTGCACCTGGCCCAGTTCAGTGCCGAACAAGCCCCTTTCAACAGCCTGCCCGAGATCGCCCGCTGGGCTGCCGGCCATGGTTTCAAGGCCTTGCAGGTGCCGGCCTGGGACCGGCGCCTGTTCGACCTGGAACTGGCCGCACAAAGCCAGACTTATTGTGATGAGCTGCGCGGCATGCTTGCCGAACACGGCCTTGAGGTCAGCGAGCTGAGCACCCATCTGCTCGGCCAGTTGGTAGCGGTTCACCCGGCCTACGACGCCCTGTGCGACAACTTCGCCCCACCGCAGCTGCACGGCAAACCCCAGGCACGCACAGCATGGGCGCTGGAACAACTGCAGCTGGCAATCAAGGCCTCGCAACGCCTGGGCCTGACCGACATGGGGACTTTCTCAGGCTCGCTGGCCTGGCCTTACCTGTTCCCGTTTCCGCAGCGCCCGGCGGGCCTGATCGAGGCGGCTTTCGAAGAGCTGGCGCGGCGCTGGCGGCCCATCCTCGATGCCTGCGAAGACCACGGCATCAACCTCTGCTATGAGATTCACCCCAGCGAAGACCTGCACGACGGCAGCAGCTTCGAGCGCTTCCTCGACCTGGTGGATAACCACCCGCGCTGCAACCTGCTGTTCGACCCCAGCCACTTCGTCCTGCAGCAACTGAACTACCTCGACTACCTGGACATTTACCACACGCGCATCCGCATGTTTCACGTCAAGGATGCCGAGTTCAACCCAACCGGTCGCCAGGGCATCTACGGCGGTTACTGCGACTGGACCGAGCGCGCCGGGCGCTTCCGATCCCTGGGCGACGGCCAGGTCGATTTCAAGGCGATCTTCTCCAAGCTTGCGCAATACGACTTCCCCGGCTGGGCCACCCTGGAATGGGAATGCTGCCTCAAGGACCAGGAAGACGGCGCCCGCGAAGGCGCGGCGTTCATCCGTGAGCACATCATCCAGGTCACCACTCGCACCTTCGACGACTTCGCCGGCGCGCCGGTCGACCCGCAACAGATCCGGACCCTGCTGGGCCTGGCTTGAATCCCCCTCTTTCACCTGGAGTGCAACCGATGTCCATCACCCCCGAAGCCGACTTTGAACACCGCTACCTGATCCTCGAACCCGGCCGCCGCCTGCATTGCGTGCAACTGGGCAGCGGCCAGCCGGTGCTGCTGATCCCCGGCTGGCCGCAGACCTGGTACGCCTGGCGGCATGTCATGCGCGCCTTGGCTCGCCAGGGTTACCAGGCGATTGCCGTCGACCTGCCGGGCACCGGGCTGTCCGACCCGGCCAGCGAAGGCCATGACACCGGCACCATCGCCGCCCTGCTGCACCGCGCCATGGGCCAGCTCGGCCATCAGCGCTACCGCCTGGCCGGGCATGATGTGGGCATGTGGGTCGGCTACGCGCTGGCCAGCGATTACCCCGAGGCGGTCAGCCAGCTGGTGCTCAGCGAAGCGGTGATCCCGGGCCTGGCCGAAGCGCCGCCGATCTTTGTCAGCGCCGAGCAGAACATCTTTATCTGGCACTTTCTCTTCAACCAGTTGCAGGATCTGCCCGAAGCCCTGATCACCGGCCGCGAGGACCGCTACCTGACCTTTATGTACGAGCGTTGGGCGCACCATGTCGACCGCGTGGCCGTCGACACTTACATCAGGGCCTACAGCAAGCCCGGCGGCTTGAGCGGCGGCCTGGCCTACTACCGTTCGATCAGCCAGACCATCGCCCAGAACCGCCAGCGCGCCGGCAAACGCCTGGGCATGCCAGTGCTGGCCATCGGCGCCGAGCATGCTACCGGCGAGGTGCCGTTGCAGACCCTGCAGGCCCATGCCGACAACCTGCGCGGCAGCGTCATCGCCGACTGTGGGCACTTTGTCATGGAAGAGGCGGACGAAGCGTTCAGCGCCCAACTGCTGGCGTTCTTCGAAGCGAACTAGACTTAAAGGTTGCCCCCGCAACACATTGGCCCGAGGTTGCCGGCCCGCCGGCAGCCCCGTTGACGTTGGACTTCTTGCAGGAGAACACGCAATGGACGAAGCCAGACTCAATGACTTCATGGGCAAGCTGGTCACCGACATGGGTGCCGCGGCCATGCTTGCCAACCTGATCCTCGGCGATGAACTCGGTTTGTACCGGGCCATGGCCGACAGCCAATTCATCTCCCCCGAACAACTGGCCGACAAGACCGGCTGCAATCCCCGCCTGCTGCGCGAATGGCTGAGCGCCCAGGCCGCGTCCGGCTATATGGAGCACAGCGACGGACGCTTTCGCCTGCCCGAAGAACAGGCCATGGCCCTGGCCATCGAAGACTCGCCGGTGTATGTCGCCGGCGGCGCCTCGGTGATCGCCGCGCTGTTCCACGACAAGGACAAACTGGTCGCCGCCATGCGCGGCGATGGCGCCCTGGCCTGGGGTGATCACCATCCGTGCATGTTCAGCGGCACCGAACGTTTCTTCCGCCCCGGCTACCGCGCCCACCTGGTGGCCGAATGGCTGCCGAGCCTGAGCGGGGTGGTCGACAAGCTGCAGGCCGGGGCCAAGGTCGCCGATATCGGCTGCGGTCACGGCGCCTCGACGGTGATCATGGCCCAGGCCTTCCCGGCCTCGCGCTTCAGCGGCTTTGACTACCACGGCCCGTCGATCGCTATCGCCAGCCAACGTGCCGCCGAAGGCGGTGTGGCCGAGCGCACGCAGTTCGTCCAGGCCAGCGCCAAGAACTTCCCCGGCACCGATTACGACCTGATCTGCTATTTCGACTGCCTGCACGACATGGGCGACCCGGTCGGCGCCGCCCGGCATGCCTATGAGTCGCTCAAAGCCGATGGCACGGTGCTGCTGGTCGAGCCCTATGCCAACGACACCCTGGATGAAAACAGCACCCCCGTCGGGCGCTTGTTCTATGCCGCTTCGACCTTTATCTGCACGCCGAACTCGTTGTCGCAGGAAGTTGGCCTGGGGCTCGGCGCCCAGGCGGGCGAGGCGCGGCTGCGCGCGGTGTTCGAGGAAGCCGGGTTCAAGCACTTTCGCCGGGCGACCGAGACGCCGTTCAATTTGATCCTTGAAGCGCGCAAGTAAGCGCTGATACCTGGTCGGGCCAGCCTCCACCCAACCTGGGGGGCTGGCCTCATCGCCGCCAAGGTCGCGCTGGATTACCTGCGCTTGAAACACAACGACAGCAGCAACCTGCGCGACATCGCCGCGCCCATTGCCCTCAAAGAACCCCGCATAGGCCGCTGAGCATGCCAGCGGGCAGGTCTGGCGCCATGCATGGCGAGTTTCGTATACCATATCCATAAATAACTTCGGACGACGCCACCGTGACCGTACCCCGCCTCAACGCCCCGGACCTGGGCAACACGCCCTCGACTTCGGAAATCATCACCCGCCACCTGCGCGATGCGATCATTGCCGGGCACTTCGCCGAAGACGAACCAATCCGCCAGGACGATATCGCCCGCCAGTTCAACGTCAGCAAGATTCCGGTGCGTGAAGCGCTCAAGCGCCTGGAAGCCGAAGGCCTGGTGATGTTCCAGCGCAATCGCGGGGCGATGGTTACGCGCATGTCCGAACCAGAGCTGGCGCAGATGTTCGAAGTGCGCATGCTGCTCGAAGACAAGGCCCTGCGCCTGGCCATCCCGAACATGACCGAGGAAACCTTCGCCCGCGCCGAGCGCATCTGCCAGGAGTTCGTCGGCGAGAACGACGTCGGCCGCTGGGCCGAACTCAACTGGGAACTGCACGCCTGCCTGTATGAACCGGCGCAGCGGCCGTTCCTGGTCAACATGATCCGCTCGGTGAACGACAAGCTGGAGCGCTACCTGCGCATGCAGATGAGCCTCTCGGCAGGCAAGGAGCGCGCCGACCACGAACACCGCGACATCCTCGACGCCTGCCGGGCCAAGGATGTCGAGCTGGCAGTGAGGCTGCTCGACGAACACATCGCCGGCGTCTGCAAGACCCTGTTCGAGCACCTGCCGCCGAGCAAGTGACAGAAACCTGTAGGTTGCGCCACTGTGCCGATTTCGTCATCGGCACGACATAAAGGCATCAAGCCTGCGCGCCGCATGACACGCCACTCTGTCCTTCACTTCCCTGAACGGACGCGGCCTCCATGAAACGCATTACCGTGATCGATTCCCACACCGGCGGCGAACCGACCCGCCTGGTCATCGACGGCTTCCCCGACCTTGGCAACGCCAGCATGGCCCAGCGCCGCCAACGCCTTGCCGAGGCACACGATCAATGGCGCACTGCCTGCATGCTGGAGCCGCGCGGCAGCGATGTGCTGGTCGGCGCGCTGCTGTGCGAGCCGGTGGACCCCAGCGCCTGCGCCGGGGTGATCTTCTTCAACAACACCGGTTACCTGGGCATGTGCGGCCACGGCACCATCGGTCTGGTGGTGTCGCTGGCGCACCTGGGCAGGATCGGCCCGGGCGTGCACCGCATCGAAACCCCGGTCGGCACCGTGCAGGCGACCCTGCACGAGGACCGCTCGGTCAGCGTGCGCAACGTGCCGGCCTACCGCTACCGCAAGGACCTGGCGCTGGAGGTGCCCGGCATCGGCAAGGTAGTGGGCGATGTGGCCTGGGGCGGCAACTGGTTCTTTTTGATCGCCGACCACGGCCTGGAGGTCGCCGGTGACAACATCGAGGCGCTGACGGCCTATACCTACGCCGTGCAACAGGCCCTGGAAGAGCAAGGCATTCGCGGTGAAGACGGCGGCCTGATTGACCATATCGAGCTGTTCGCCGACGACCCCGACGCCGACAGCCGCAACTTCGTGCTGTGCCCCGGCAAAGCCTACGACCGCTCGCCCTGCGGCACCGGCACCAGCGCCAAGCTCGCCTGCCTGGCTGCCGACGGCAAACTGCAACCCGGGCAGACCTGGCGCCAGGCCAGCGTGATCGGCAGCACCTTCGAGGGCTCGTTCGAGGCCGACGGCCAACGCATCATCCCGACCATTCGCGGCCGCGCGCACATTAGCGCCGAAGCCACGCTGATCATCGAGGAGGACGACCCGTTCGCCTGGGGCATTCGCCCGTGAGCCGTGGTGCCGTGGCCGATGTCATCGTCATCGGCGCCGGAATCATCGGCGCCGCCTGCGCGCAGGCGCTGGCCGCGCGCGGGCTGCAAGTACTGGTACTCGATGCCGGGCTGCACGGCGCCACGGCCGCCGGCATGGGCCATTTGCTGGTGCTCGACGACAATCCCGCAGAGCTTGCGCTCAGCCAGTATTCGCTACAACGCTGGCGCGAACTGGCCCCGCAACTCCCCGAGACCTGCGCCTATCGCAGCAACGGCACCCTGTGGCTGGCGACCAACACCGAAGAAATGGCCGTGGCCGAACACAAATTCAACCTCCTGCAAGCACAGGGGGTGGCCTGCGAATTGGTCGCCGGGCACGCCCTGCGCCAGCGCGAACCGGCGCTGCGCGAGGGGCTCGAAGGCGGTCTGCTGATCAACGGCGACGGCATTCTCTATGCCCCGGCCACTGCCGGCTGGATGCTGCAAACAGCAGGGATCGAACAGCGTCGGGCGCGGGTCAGCGCAGTAGAGGGCAACCGTGTGCGCCTCGACAGCGGCCAGTGGCTGAGCGCCGAGGCCGTGGTGTTGGCTAACGGCATCCAGGCCACGCAGCTGTGCCCGGAGCTGCCGATCGAGCCGAAGAAAGGCCACCTGCTGATCACCGATCGCTACCCCGGCACCGTCACCCATACCCTGGTGGAGCTGGGCTACGTGACCAGCGCCCACAACGCCAGCGGGCCGTCGACTGCCTGCAATATCCAGCCACGGCCCACCGGCCAGCTGTTCATCGGCGCCTCGCGCCAGTTCGGCACCACTGACCCGGCCGTGGAAGGCTGGATGCTGGCGCGCATGCTCAAGCGCGCAACCGAGTACATGCCGGACCTGGCAAATCTGAACGGCATCCGCGCCTGGACCGGCTTTCGCGCCGCCAGCCCCGACGGCCTGCCGCTGGTGGGCCGCCATCCGCAGCAGGATGGCCTGTGGCTGGCGGTCGGTCATGAAGGGCTGGGCGTGACCACGGCGCCGGCGACCGCCGACCTCTTGAGCGCGCAGCTGTTTGACCAAACGCCGCCGCTGGCGGCCAGCCCTTACCTGCCAGATCGCTTTCTTGGAGCCCTCGCCCATGCCTGACCTGACCCTCGATGGCCGCCCGCTACGCGTGGCCGACGGCACCAGCGTCGCTGCTGCTCTGGCCCTGGGCGGCGATGGCTGCTCGCGCACTTCGGTCAGCGGCCAGCGCCGCGCCCCGCTGTGCGGCATGGGCGTTTGCCAGGAGTGCCGGGTGACGATCGACGGTCGCCGGCGCCTGGCCTGCCAGACCCTGTGCCGTGACGGCATGCAGGTGGAGACCCGCGCATGAACGAACACACCAACTTGCTGATCATTGGCGCCGGCCCCGCCGGGCTGGCTGCGGCCCTGGCCGCCGCGCCGCGGGCCGCGCGCATCGTGCTGCTCGACGACAACCCGCTGCCGGGCGGGCAGATCTGGCGCGACGGGCCACAGGCCAAGCTGCCCAAGCAGGCGCGCCGGCTGCGCGAGCAGGTGCTGGCCTGTGCCAATGTGCACTGGCACAGCGGCACGCGGGTGATCGCCACCGCCGGCCCCAGCAGCCTGCTGGTGGAGAACGCCGAGCGCGGCTGGCAAATCCACTACGAGCGCCTGGTCCTCTGTACCGGCGCCCGTGAACTGCTGCTGCCCTTCCCTGGCTGGACGCTGCCTGGGGTGACCGGTGCCGGTGGCTTGCAGGCGCTGATCAAGGGCGGGATGCCGGTACGCGACGAGCGTATCGTCATCGCCGGCAGCGGCCCCTTGCTGCTGGCCAGCGCCGCCACCGCCAAGGCCAATGGCGCGCGGGTACTGCGCATCGCCGAGCAGGCCTCGCTTGCGGCCGTCAGCGGCTTTGCCGCACAGTTGCCGCGCTGGCCGCACAAGCTGCTGCAATCGTTTAGCCTGTTCGACCGCCAGTACCGCAGCGCCAGCCATGTGCTGGCCGCGCTGGGCACCGACCGGCTCGAAGGCGTGCGCCTGCAGCAGCACGGCCAGATGGTTGAAATTGCCTGCGATCGGCTGGCTTGCGGCTTCGGCCTGATCCCCAACATCCAGTTGGGCCAGGCCTTGGGCTGCGCCGTGGAGCAACAGGCGCTTGCCGTCGATGCCTGGCAGGCGACTTCACAACCCGGCGTTTACGCGGCAGGCGAATGCACAGGTTTCGGTGGCAGCGAGCGCGCTCTGGTTGAAGGCGCTATTGCCGGTCTTAGCGCCACCGGCAATCGCCAGGCGGCGCAGCGGCTGTGGCGCCGCCGGGCGCGCTGGCACGCCTTTGCCCGCGCATTGAACACGGCCTTCGCCCTCGACCCCGCACTGAAGTCGCTGGCAACCGCCGACACCCTGGTGTGCCGCTGCGAAGACGTGCCCTATGCCGCCCTCGCCGGGCACAGCGACTGGCGCCAGGCCAAGCTGGCCAGCCGTTGCGGCATGGGCGCCTGCCAGGGCCGGGTGTGCGGTGCGGCCACCGCCCACCTGTTCGGCTGGCAGCCCTCGGCGCCGCGCCCGCCATTCAGCCCGGCGCGCATCGACACCCTGCTGCACCTTGAGAGCGACACTTGAGGTAAACACCGGGGGCGCTCTATGATCCCGACGGTCGCCCCCGGAACGTCAGCGCCATGCACGCCACGCTCAACCACTTCGCGCCCTGCGACCTGCCGACCCTGCTCAGCAGCCTGCAGCCGATTGCGCCGCTGCTCGACACCCTCAACGACGTGGTGTTCTTCATCAAGGATTGCGAGGCGCGCTACGCCTTCGTCAACCAGACCCTGGCCCGGCGCTGCGGGCGCAAGCACCGCGAAGACTTGCTCGGGCTTACCGCCGAGCATGTATTCCCCGCCCGCTTCGGCCCGCTCTACACCGAGCAGGACCGCCGCGTGCTCAGCAGTGGCCGGGAACTGGCCGACCAGCTTGAGCTGCACCTTTACTTCGGCAACCAGCCGATCTGGTGCCTGACCCACAAACGGCCACTCAAGGACGCCGAGGGCACTATCGTCGGCCTCGCCGGCATTTCCCGCGACCTGCAACTGCCCCAGTCCAACCACCCGGCGTTCCACAAGCTCGCTGCCGTCGATGCACATATCCGCGCCCACTTCACCCGCCCCATCAGCCTTGCAGAGCTGACCGCCATCGCCGGGCTGTCGGTGGCGCAGCTGGAGCGCCACTGCAAGCGCATCTTCCAGCTCACGCCGCGACAGATGATTCACAAGGCGCGCCTAGAAGAAGCCTCGCGCCTGCTGCAGGAGCTCGACCTGCCGATCACCGAGATCGCCCTGCGCTGCGGTTACACCGATCACAGCGCCTTCAGCCGACAGTTTCGCGCCCTCACCGGGCTTTCACCGAGCCAGTACCGCGACAGCCAGCGCTAAGTGTTCCTTTATCGGGCGCTGCGCACAGGCAGTGCTCCGATATGTAACACCTGCCCCGCTCCCCTGCTGCAGCACCCCAACTGCCCTTGTTTGCTTCGAGCGCCCTAGCCCACGGGCCGAAAGATTATTCCTACATCGGCGACAAAACAGGCACGGCCATTGCACTAGAAAATATCGTATACGAAATTACCAATACGATATTTAACAGCACGCTCCCAACCCGAGGCCTCTATGAAAAACCGCACATTTGCCGTAGCCCTCAGCGCTGTTCTCAGTACCACCTTTATCGCCAACGCCCAGGCTGACAAGCTCGATGACATCATCGGCTCCGGCAAGCTGCGCTGCGCCGTGACCCTGGACTTCCCACCGATGGGTTTTCGCGATGAGGCCAACAAGCCCGCCGGCTTCGACGTCGACTACTGCAGCGACCTGGCCAAGGTGCTCGGGGTTGAGCCGGAAGTGGTCGAAACGCCCTTTCCCGACCGCATTCCGGCGCTGGTTTCGGGCCGTGCCGACGTGATCGTCGCGTCCACCTCCGACACCCTCGAACGGGCCAAGACCGTCGGCCTGACCGTGCCCTACTTCGCCTTCCAGATGGTCGTGCTGACCCGCGACAACACCGGCATCAACAGCTTCGACGACCTCAAGGGCAAGGCGCTGGGCAACACCAGCGGCACCTATGAAGCCATTGCCCTGGAAAAAGACGTGAAGAGCTGGGGCAGCGGCACCTTCCGTGCCTACCAGTCGCAGAACGACACCCTGCTGGCGGTCGCCCAGGGACACATCGACGCCACCGTGGTCACCAACACCGTCGCCGCCGCCACCCTCAAGTCCGGTAAGTACAAGAACCTCAAGGTCGCCGGCAATGCCCCTTACGTGATCGATTACGTGTCGCTGGGCGCCAAGCGCAACGAGTATGGCCTGCTGCGCTACCTCGACCTGTTCGTCAACCAGCAGGTGCGCACCGGGCGCTACAAGGAGCTGTTCACCAAGTGGGTCGGCACCGAAATCGCCCCGACCGACCTGACCGTGCCACAGGTCTACTACTGAGGTGGGCAGCATGACCAGCACACCGATCCCCCAGGCCGGGCGCAGCCTGGTCGCGGGCGCGGCCCAGGGCCCCTTGCTGTTCGCCGATACCGGGCTGAGCTTCTGGGGCGGGGTCGACGCCGCCAGCGGCGAAGTCATCGACCGTCATCATCCACTGAGTGGCCAGTGCATCGCCGGGCGTGTGCTGGCGATCCCCAGCGGGCGCGGCTCGTGCACCGGCAGCAGCGTGATGATGGAGCTGATCAGCAACGGCCACGCACCGGCGGCACTGGTGCTGGCCGAGGCCGACGAGATCCTGACCCTCGGCGTGCTGGTCGCGCAAACCCTGTTCCAGCGCTCCCTGCCGGTGCTGTGCATCGGCAAGCAGGCCTTCGCCAGTTTGCCCGGTGCAGGCTGGGCAAGGGTCGAAGGCGATTGCCTGAGCCTGTATGCCCAGGCCCCGGCCGATCACTGGCAAGCCGCGCCGTATGACCACAGCGCCGAGTCTTTCAGCACCCGCCTGAAGCTGCAAGCCGAGGACCAGGCGCTGCTCGACGGCACGCACGGCAAGGCGGCGCAAATGGCCATGCAGATCGTTTTGCGCATGGCCGAGCTGCAAGGCGCCGAGCAGTTGCTGGACGTCACCCAGGCGCACATCGACGGCTGCATCTACACCGGCCCCGCCAGCCTTGGCTTTGCCGAACAGCTGGTGCGCTGGGGCGCAAAGGTGCGGGTGCCGACCACCCTCAATGCCATCTCGGTCGATCAGCGCCGCTGGCGCGAGCTTGGCATCGACCCGGCGCTGGGCGAGCCGGCCAGCGCCCTGGGCGATGCTTACATGGCCATGGGTGCGCAGATGAGCTTCACCTGCGCGCCGTACCTGCTCGACAGCGCGCCGAGCCAGGGCGAACAGATCGTCTGGGCCGAATCCAACGCCGTGGTCTACGCCAACAGCGTGCTCGGCGCGCGCACCCTCAAGTACCCCGACTACCTGGATATCTGCATCGCCCTGACCGGCCGCGCGCCGCGCATCGGCTGTCACCTGGACAGCCAGCGCAAGGCGCAGTTGTTGGTGCAGGTGCCGGCGCTGGCGGCACTGGACGACAGCTTCTACCCGCTGCTCGGCTACCATATCGGCGCCCTGGCCGGCTCGCGAATTCCGCTGATTTACGGGCTGGAACAGGCGCAGCCGAGCCTGGACGACCTCAAGGCGTTCGGCGCCGCCTTTGCCACTACCTCGGCGGCGCCGCTGTTTCATATCGCCGGGGTCACCCCCGAAGCGCTGGAGCCGGCGCAGGTCCTCGAACCGGGCGCCAACCTGCCCACCGAGCGCATCCAACTGGCGGACCTGCTGCACAGCTGGCACGCGCTCAACAGTGCCCGCGAGCCGCAGGTGGATGTGGTGTCGCTGGGCAACCCGCATTTTTCCTTCAGCGAGTTCGCCGCGCTTGCGCAGCTGTGCCAGGGCCGGCACAAACACCCGGAGGTGGTCGTGGCCATCACCTGCGGTCGCACAGTGCTCGAACAGGCCCGCGCCGCCGGGTACATCGCCGAGCTTGAGCGCTTCGGCGTGACCCTGGTGACCGACACCTGCTGGTGCATGCTGGGTGAGCCGGTGATCCCGCCAACGGCGCGTACGCTGATGACCAACTCGGGCAAATATGCCCACTACGGGCCGGGCCTGGCCGGCCGCCCGGTGCATTTCGCCAGCCTCGCCGAGTGCGTCGCGTCGGCCTGCAGCGGCCAGGCCAGCGGTCGCTTGCCGGCCTGGCTGCAAGCGGCCCAGAGCCAGGAGGGCCGCGCGCATGTTTGACTTTGACTACACCTTCCAGTGGCGCTCGGCGTTGCGCGCGCTGCCCGACATGCTCGCCGGCGCCTGGGTGACCTTCGAGACCGCCGCCCTGTCGATGATCTTCGGGGTGCTGATCGCCCTGGCCCTGACCGTCATGCGCGAAGGCAAGCAACCGCTGCTGCGCGGTTTTGCCAACGGCTGGGTGTCAATTGCGCGCAACACGCCGTCGCTGTTCCAGATCTACATCCTGTACTTCGGCCTCGGCTCGCTGGGCCTGCACGTCAGCTCGTGGATCGCCCTGCTGGCGGGCATCACCTTCAACAACGCGGGGTACCTGGCGGAGAACTTTCGCGGCGGCCTCAAGGCCGTGCCGACTACGCAAGTGCGTGCGGCGCGTTCGCTGGGCATGAGCGCTTTCCAGACCTACCGGATGATCGTCATCCCGCAGCTGCTGCGGGTGGTGTTCTACCCGCTGACCAACCAGATGGTCTGGGCGGTGCTGATGACCTCGCTGGGGGTGATCGTCGGCCTGAACAACGACCTCACCGGCGTGACCCAGGACTACAACGTAAAGACCTTCCGCACCTTCGAATACTTCGCCCTGGCGGCGGCGCTGTACTACCTGATTGCCAAGGCGATCGTCGCGCTGGCCCGGCTGATGGCCTGGCGGCTGTTCCGTTACTGAGGAGCTCGGCATGTTTTCCACCGGTTTTACCTGGAACGACTTTGTGTTCCTGCTCGACGGGGCGCGCATCACCTTGCAGCTGACCTTCTGGGCGATTTTGCTGGGGACCTTTGCCGGCTTGCTGTTCGGCCTGGCCCGGGCCCTGTGGCCACGGCTGAGCCTGCCACTGGCGTGGGTGCTGGATGTGTTTCGCAGCGTGCCGCTGCTGATCCAGTTCGTGCTGTTCAACTCGTTCAAGAGCATCGTCGGCCTCGACATCAGCGCCTTCAGCGTCGGCTGCATCGTGCTCGGCGTCTACACCGCCGCGTACTTCACCGAGATCGTCCGCGGCGGCGTGCTGGCGGTGTCGCTGAGCGTGCGTCGGGCCAGCCGCTCACTGGGCATGAGCTACCTGCAGGACCTGCGCTGGATCGTCTTGCCAATGGCCACCCGGGTGGCGTTTCCCGGCTGGCTGAACCTGGTCCTGGGGGTGATGAAAGACACGGCGCTGGTGATGTGGATCGGCATCGTCGAATTGCTGCGCGCTTCGCAAACCATCGTTACGCGGATTCAGGAACCCCTGCTGGTGCTGTGCATCGCAGGCCTCATCTACTACGTCATGAGCCTGGTGGTTGCCCGCCTGGGCGCCCGTCTGGAAAGAAGGTGGCAGGAAAATGATTGAGATCGAGAACGTACACAAATCCTTCGGCGACCTGGAAGTGGTCAAGGGCGTAAGCCTGACCGTGAACAAGGGCGAAGTGGTATCGATCATCGGCGGCTCGGGCTCGGGCAAGTCGACCTTGCTGATGTGCATCAACGGCCTGGAGCCGATCCAGAAAGGCAACATCCGCGTCGACGGCGTCGAGGTTCACCACCGCGCCACCGACCTCAACCGCCTGCGCCAGAAGATCGGCATCGTCTTCCAGCAGTGGAACGCCTTCCCGCACCTGACCGTGCTGGAAAACGTCATGCTCGCGCCGCGCAAAGTGCTCGGCAAAGACAAGCACGACGCCGAGGCGCTGGCCGTCAAGCAGCTGACCCACGTCGGCCTGGGCGACAAGCTCAAGACCTTCCCCGGCAAGCTCTCGGGCGGCCAGCAGCAACGCATGGCGATTGCCCGGGCGCTGGCGATGTCGCCGGACTACATGCTGTTCGACGAGGCCACCTCGGCACTCGACCCGCAACTGGTCGGCGAGGTGCTCGACACCATGCGCATGCTCGCCGAGGACGGCATGACCATGGTGCTGGTGACCCATGAGATCCGTTTTGCCCGCGATGTGTCGGACCGCGTGGCGTTCTTCCGTAACGGTCTGGTGCACGAGATCGGCTCGCCCGACCAGGTGATCGGCAATCCGTTACAGCCGGAGACGGCGGCGTTCTTGAAGTCAGTGAAATAGAAGCATCGCGGGTCAAGCCCGCTCCCACACCACTATCCCTGTGGGAGCGGGCTTGCCCCGCGATGAGGCCCTCCCTAACAACACAAGGAGTCCTGCGAATGCGCTCATCGAAAATCATCCACATCGTCAACTGCCACGCCGAAGGTGAAGTCGGCGACGTCATCGTCGGCGGCGTCGCCCCGCCCCCCGGCGCCACGGTCTGGGAGCAGTCGCGCTGGATCGCCCGCGACCAGACCCTGCGCAACTTCGTCCTCAACGAGCCACGCGGCGGCGTGTTCCGCCACGTCAACCTGCTGGTGCCGCCCAAGGACCCGCGGGCGCAAATGGCCTGGATCATCATGGAGCCGGCCGACACTCCGCCGATGTCCGGCTCCAACTCGCTGTGCGTGTCGACCGTGCTGCTCGACAGCGGCATCCTGCCGATGACCGAGCCCGAGACGCACCTGGTGCTCGAAGCCCCGGGCGGCCTGATCGAAGCGGTCGCCCAATGCCGGGACGGCAAGGTCGAACGGGTGGAAGTGAAGAACGTGCCGTCCTTTGCCGACCGCCTCGACGCCTGGATCGAGGTCGAAGGCCTGGGCTCGCTGCAGGTCGACACGGCCTACGGCGGCGACAGCTTCGTGATTGCCGATGCCCGGCAACTGGGCTTTGCCATCCGCCCGGACGAAGCCAAAGATATCGTCGAGGTCGGCCTGAAGATCACCCAGGCCGCCAACCAGCAACTGGGTTTCAGCCACCCGCTGAATCCGGACTGGGCGCACATTTCCTTCTGCCAGATCGCCGCGCCCATCGAGTATGAGGACGGCGTTGCCAGCGGCGCCAACGCGGTGGTGATCCGCCCCGGCAAGATCGATCGCTCGCCCTGCGGCACCGGCTGTTCAGCGCGCATGGCGGTACTGCAGGCCAAAGGCCTGATGAAAGTCGGCGAGCGGTTCATTGGCCGCTCGATCATCGGCTCGCGCTTCGACTGCCGCATCGAATCACTGACCGAAATCGCCGGCCGCCCGGCCATCTACCCGTGCATTTCCGGCCGCGCCTGGATCACCGGCACCCATCAATTGCTGCTCGACCCCAGCGACCCCTGGCCACAAGGCTACCGGTTGTCGGACACCTGGCCCGGCGCCTGAACGCTAAGCCGTTGATTTGCAAACACCCTTGAAAACCGATCGGTAAACGAAGTGAAAAAACACTGGTCCACTTCAAACACTTAAAATATCGTATACGAAATACAATAAACAACCGGAGAACACCATGAGCAAGTACGTAAACTGGAGCGGCGTCTTCCCTGCGGTCACCACTCAATTCAACGATGACTTCTCGATCAACCTGGAAAAGACCCACGAGGTGATTTCCAACGTGATCCGCGACGGCGTCTCGGGCCTGGTGGTGTGTGGCTCGGTGGGCGAGAACACCTCGCTGAGCGCCGAGGAGAAAATCGCCGTCACCGAAGTCGCCGTCGATGCCTCGCGCGGCCGGGTTCCAGTGATCTGCGGCGTGGCCGAGTTCACCAGCGTGCAGGCCGCCAAGGTGGCCAATGCGGTGCGCCAGGTCGGCGTCGACGGGGTGATGCTGATGCCGGCGCTGGTCTATGGCTCCAAGCCGTTCGAGACCGCCGAGCACTACCGTTACGTGGCCAAGCACACCGACGTGCCGCTGATGGTCTACAACAACCCGCCGATCTACAAAAACGACGTCACCCCGGACATCCTGATTTCCCTGGCCGACTGCGACAACGTGGTGTGCTTCAAGGACTCCTCCGGCGACACCCGCCGCTTCATCGACGTGCGCAATGAAGTGGGCGACCGCTTCGTGCTGTTCGCCGGCCTCGACGACGTGGTCCTGGAAAGCATCGCGGTCGGCGCCCAGGGCTGGGTCTCGGGCATGTCCAACGTGTTCCCCAAAGAGGGCGAGACGATCTTCCGCCTGGCCAAGGCCGGGCGCTTCGCCGAGGCCATGCCGATCTACGAATGGCTGATGCCGATCCTGCACCTGGATGCCCGCGCCGACCTTGTGCAGTGCATCAAGCTGTGCGAAGCCATCGCCGGTCGCGGCAGCGCCCTGACCCGTCCGCCGCGCCTGGCCCTGCCGGAAAGCGATCGGCTTTACGTCGAGCAGATCATGGCCAAGGCCCTGGCCAACCGTCCGCAACTGCCGGACGTCGGCCTCTGAGTGATTGCCGGGCCGGCTCCATCATGGAGACCGGCCTGCCTGTTTTGCGCCCATACAGGAAACGCCAGCATGTCCAGTCACCCCTCCAGCGCAACCAGCCCTTCGGGCTTGAAACGGGTCGTCGCCGCGGCCATGGCCGGCACCGTCGCCGAATGGTATGAATTCTTCCTTTACGGCACCGCCTCGGCACTGGTCTTCGGCCAGTTGTTCTTCCGCCAGACCGACAGCCCCGTCGACGGCATCATCGCCGCCTTCGCCCTCTATGCCGTAGGCTTTCTCGCCCGCCCCCTGGGCGGTTTGGTATTCGGTCACTACGGTGACAAATTCGGCCGCAAGCGCTTGCTGCAACTGAGCCTGGTGGTGGTCGGCATCACCACCTTCCTGATGGGTTGCCTGCCGGGCTTCGACACTATCGGTTATGCCGCGCCGGTGTTGCTGGTGCTGCTGCGGCTGATCCAGGGTTTTGCCTTCGGCGGCGAATGGGGTGGCGCGATTTTACTGGTGTCCGAGCACTGCCCGGACAACCGTCGCGGCTTCTGGGCCAGTTGGCCGCAAGCCGGGGTGCCGGCCGGTAATCTGGTGGCGACGGTGGCCTTGCTGCTGTTGTCGAGCAACCTCTCGGAAGAACAGTTCCTGGCCTGGGGCTGGCGCGTGGCGTTCTGGTTCTCGGCGGTGGTGGTGCTGATCGGTTACTGGATCCGCACCAGCGTCGACGACGCACCAATCTTCAAAGAGGCCCAGGCGCGCCAGGCGCAGAAAGCCGAGCAGCAACTGGGCGTGGTCGAGGTGTTGCGCCATCACTGGCGCGCGGTGCTGGTAGGCATCGGCGCCCGCTTTGCCGAGAACATCCTCTATTACACCGTGGTGACCTTCTCGATCACCTACCTCAAGCTTGTAGTGCACAAGGACACCTCGCAGATCCTCTTGCTGATGTTCGGCGCGCACCTGCTGCATTTTTTCATGATCCCGCTGATGGGCTACCTGTCCGATCTGGTCGGGCGCAAGCCGGTGTACCTGACCGGCGCGGTGCTCACCGCCTTCTGGGGCTTCATCGGCTTCCCGCTGATGGACACCGGCAACAACTGGCTGATCATGGCCGCGATCACCCTGGGCCTGGCCATCGAGTCGATGACCTACGCGCCCTACTCGGCGCTGATGGCCGAGCTGTTCCCCACCCATGTGCGCTACACCGCGCTGTCGCTGTGCTACCAGGTGGCGCCGATTTTCGCCGGATCCCTGGCGCCGCTGATCGCCATCAGTTTGCTCAATGAGTTCCACAGCTCGACGCCGATTGCCTGGTACCTGGTTGGCGCTGCGCTGATCTCGATTGTCGCTGTTGGCCTGACCCGCGAGACCCGCGGCAAGTCGCTGCACCAGGTAGACGCCGAAGCGGCCGCGCGCATCGCCGCCGGGCAAGCGGCGCCGGTTCGCCCGGGCAGTTCGCTGGCCTGACCCCACCTTTTTTTTCAGGAGTAATCCATGGCGGATATCATCGGCCACAACTACATTGGCGGCGCGCGCAGCGCCGCTGGCAGCCTCACCCTGCAGAGCCATGACGCAACCAGCGGCGAGGCCCTGCCCTATCGGTTCCACCAGGCCACCGGCGCAGAAGTGCATGCCGCTGTCCAGGCGGCGGCCGAGGCCTACCCGGTGTTTCGCAGTTTGTCTCCGGAGCGACGGGCGCAGTTTCTTGAGGCCATTGCCGCGCAACTGGAGGCCCTGGGGGATGATTTCATCACCCTGGTGACCGGCGAAACGGCGTTGCCCGCCGCGCGGATCCTCGGCGAGCGCGGGCGCACTTGCGGGCAGATGCGCCTGTTCGCCCAGGTGCTGCGCCGCGGTGACTTTCTCGGCGCACGCATCGACCGCGCCCAGCCCGATCGCCAACCGCTGCCCCGCGCCGACCTGCGCCAGTACCGCCTGGGCGTCGGCCCGGTCGCGGTGTTTGGCGCCAGCAACTTCCCCCTGGCTTTCTCCACCGCCGGCGGCGACACCGCCGCGGCCCTGGCCGCCGGCTGCCCGGTGGTATTCAAGGCCCACAGCGGCCACATGGCCACCGCTGAGCGGGTGGCCGATGCGATCATCCACGCGGCCGAACAGACCGGCATGCCCAAGGGCGTGTTCAACATGATCTACGGCGCCGGCGTCGGCGAAGCGCTGGTCAAGCATCCGGCGATCCAGGCGGTGGGTTTTACCGGCTCACTCAAGGGCGGCCGTGCGCTGTGCGACATGGCGGCGGCACGGGCACAACCGATCCCGGTGTTCGCCGAAATGAGCAGCATCAACCCGGTGCTGGTACTGCCCCAGGCCCTGAACCTGCGCAGCGAGCAGATCGCCCGCGAACTAGCGGCCTCGGTGGTGCTCGGCTGCGGGCAGTTCTGTACCAACCCGGGGCTGGTGATCGGCCTGCGCTCGCCGGCATTCAGTGCATTTACCGAACAACTGGCCGCGCAACTGGCCGCGCAACCGGCACAGACCATGCTCAACGCCGGCACCCTCGCCAGTTACACCAAGGGCGTCGAGGCGCTGCTCGCTCACCCTGGCATCAGCCACCTGGCCGGGCAGCCGCAACAGGGCAAGCAGGCGCAGGCGCAGCTGTTCAAGGCCGATGTCAGCCTGTTGCTCGAAGGCGATGCGCTGTTGCAGGAAGAGGTGTTCGGGCCGGCCACGGTGCTGGTCGAGGTGGCCGACAGCACGCAGTTGCAGCAAGCATTGCACGGCCTGCACGGTCAACTCACCGCTACCCTGATCGCCGAAGCTGAAGATCTGCAAAGCCACGCTGAACTGCTACCGCTGCTGGAGCAGAAGGTCGGCCGGGTACTGTTCAACGGCTACCCGACCGGCGTCGAAGTCTGTGATGCAATGGTGCACGGCGGCCCCTACCCGGCCACCTCCGATGCCCGCGGGACGTCGGTGGGCAGCCTGGCCATCGAGCGCTTCCTGCGCCCGGTGTGCTACCAGAACTGCCCGGATGCGCTGCTACCGCCAGCGTTGCAGAACGCCAACCCGCTGGGCATCGCGCGCCTGGTCGACGGCCAGAGCAGCCGCACCGCCCTGTAAGGGTGGGTTTCAGGCCAGCAGCGCCCTGAGATCGTTGTACAGGGCCTGCGGGATTTCCACCCCTTCCACCAGGCTGCGCGCCCGTGCTGTATAGCGGCGCGCAGACGGCAGCCGCGCGCCCTGCCCCTCGATGCTCTCGAATACCACCTCGGCCCGGGCCAGGTGTTGATCGGCGGCGTCACCCAAAAACCTGCGCGGGTCCAGGGCAATCAGCAACTCACCATGATAAGGCGAGGATTTGCTGCCGTCGGCATGGGCCAGTGATTCGGCACTGGTCAGGTCGCCGATCAACGGCCCGGCGATCAGTTCGACCATCGCCGCCAGCGCCGAGCCCTTGTGCCCGCCGAAGGTGAGCATGGCGCCACGGTCCAGCACCACGTTGGGGTCGGTGCTGGGCTGGCCGTGCTCATCCACGCCCCAGCCTTCGGGAATCGCCTTGCCGGCACGCCGATGCAGCTCGATGTCGCCACGGGCGATGGCGCTGGTAGCGAAGTCAAAGACATACGGATGCGTGCCCGCCCTCGGCCAGCCGAAGGCGATGGGGTTGGTGCCGAACACCGGCCGATGGCCACCGGCAGGCGCCACCCAGGCATGGCTGGGGGTGAATGCCAGGGCCACCAGGCCGGCCTCGGCCAACTGCTCGATCTCGACCCACAAGGCCGAAAAGTGCACACAGCGGTTGATCGCCAGGGCGGCGATGCCGTTGCGTTGGGCCTTGGCTTGCAACAACGGCAAGCCGGCCTGGAATGCCAGCTGAGAGAACCCGCCGCCAGCATCCACGCGCACGATCGACGGCGCCTGGTCGATGACTTCGGGGCGGGCATCGGCAACCACCTTGCCGGCCTTGAGCGAGCCGACGCAGCCCAGCACCCGGTACAGGCCATGGGAGGCGCAACCATCGCGCTCGCCGGCGACGATGGTATCGCTCACCGCCCGGGCATGGTCGGCGTCAAAGCCGTTGTGCAAAAGGATCGAAAAGGCCAGCGAATGGGCTTCGGACAGGGTCAGGCGGATCATGGTCATCTCCTTGGGCTGACTGTCCAGCCTGCCTCAAGCCCGCTGCGCCGACTTGATCGCTTTAGCCCCCGGTGATGACGATCTCGGCATAGCGGGGAAGGCTGCAAGGGCCGCCAGTGCCCGCTGGATGTACTGCTGATACCGCTCAGGGTCGCTGACCTCGACAGGGGCAATCCAGCAGGCCTTCAATGCATGCTCCCGCCCCAGGTAGATTTGTATTACGGCATACCCTATAGCTTACTCCTCAGCCTCGGGAAAGTTGCGGCAGCTTTTGCGCTCGGCCAGTTCCTGGTCGGTAGGTCGCTGCTCGACGAACACGGCGCGGCCATCCTTGTAGATCTCCAGATACCCCCATTCCAGATCCTGCTCTCGCTGACCAGGCTTGGGCGGATTGCGCCACCAGGGCTCGCGACTGATCAGTTGCATGGCAATGGCTCTCGCTGAAACACACTACTTCACTATAGACACTGGACCACGAGCGCTCTGGCTCGGCCATCGGCGCCCGCACACCGATGCCGGGTGATAGCCGGTAGCTTGCAGACTCTTGTCAAAGCGCCGCTGGAATGGCCGGTGTTCCCGACACCGGGCTGGCGCATTGAAACCATCGCGGGGCAAGCCCGCTCCTACCTGGTCTGTAGGAGCGGGCTTGCCCCGCGATAAAGCCGGTCAGGCTGGCGCCGAGGTGCGAATCAGGTGATCAAAGGCCGCCAACGAAGCCTTGGCGCCCTCGCCCACGGCAATCACGATCTGCTTGTATGGCACGGTGGTCACGTCACCGGCGGCGAACACGCCCGGCAGGTTGGTCTGGCCGCGGGCATCGACGATGATCTCGCCGCGCGGGGTCAGCTCGACCGTGCCTTTGAGCCAGTCGGTGTTGGGCAGCAGGCCGATCTGCACGAAGATCCCTTCCAGCGCCAGGTCATGCAGCTCATCGCTGTTGCGGTCCTTGTAGCGCAGGCCGTTGACCTTCTCGCCATCACCGAGCACCTCGGTGGTCAGCGCACTGGTGATCACCTTGACGTTCGGCAAGCTGTGCAGCTTGCGCTGCAGCACGGCGTCGGCACGCAACTGGCTGTCGAACTCGATCAGGGTCACCTGGGCGACGATACCGGCCAAGTCGATAGCCGCTTCCACACCCGAGTTGCCGCCACCGATCACCGCCACGCGCTTGCCCTTGAACAGCGGGCCATCGCAGTGCGGGCAGTAGGCAACGCCGCGGCTGCGGTATTGCTGCTCGCCGGGTACGTTCATTTCGCGCCAGCGTGCACCGGTGGCGAGGATCACAGTCTTGGCCTTGAGCGAGGCACCACTGGCCAGGCGCACTTCGTGCAGGCCGCCGTCGGTGGCCGGAATCAAGGCTTCACCGCGCTGCAGGTTGATGATATCGACGTCGTACTGCTTGACGTGTTCTTCCAGGGCCATGGCCAGCTTCGGCCCTTCGGTTTCCTGCACCGAGATGAAGTTCTCGATGGCCATGGTGTCGAGTACCTGGCCGCCGAAACGCTCGGCGGCAACGCCGGTGCGGATACCTTTACGGGCGGCATAGATCGCCGCTGCGGCGCCCGCCGGGCCGCCACCGACCACCAGCACGTCAAAGGCATCCTTGGCGTTGATCTTCTCGGCCTGACGCTCGCCGGCGCTGGTGTCGAGCTTGGCGAGGATTTCTTCCAGGCCCATGCGGCCCTGGCCGAACACTTCGCCGTTGAGGTAGACGCTGGGCACGGCCATGACCTTGCGGCGCTCGACTTCGGCCTGGAACAGCGCACCGTCGATGGCGACGTGGCGAATATTGGGGTTGAGCACCGCCATCAGGTTCAGCGCCTGGACCACATCCGGGCAGTTCTGGCACGACAGCGAGAAGTAGGTTTCAAAGTTGAACTCACCCTTGAGCGCGCTGATCTGCTCGATCACCTCCAGGCTGGCCTTGGACGGATGACCGCCGACCTGCAGCAGGGCGAGCACCAGCGAGGTGAACTCGTGGCCCATGGGGATGCCGGCAAAGCGCAGGCTGATGTCAGCGCCAGGGCGATTGAGCGAGAACGACGGGCGACGGGCGTCGCTGCCATCTTCACGCAGGGCAATCAGGTTCGACAGGCCGGCGATTTCCACCAGCAGGTCGCGCAATTCGCGGGACTTCGCGCCGTCATCGAGGGAAGCAACGATCTCGATCGGCTGAGTGACCCGTTCCAGGTAGGCTTTCAACTGAGTTTTAAGCGTGGCGTCCAACATACGGGCGATTCCTTTTTCAAACGGTAGAAATAACAACGCCCGGGCGAAAGCGCCCGGGCGTTTTGCGGGGCGGTGACAACGTCAGGTGCGGTAGACCACCGCCCTCGGCTGGCTCACGGTCTTAGATCTTGCCGACCAGGTCCAGCGATGGCGCCAGGGTCGCTTGGCCTTCTTTCCACTTGGCCGGGCAGACTTCGCCTGGGTGGGCGGCAACGTACTGGGCAGCCTTGACCTTGCGCAGCAGCTCGCTGGCGTCACGGCCGACACCACCGTCGTTGAGTTCGACGATCTTGATCTGGCCTTCTGGGTTGATCACGAAGGTGCCACGGTCAGCGATGCCGGCTTCTTCGATCAGCACGTCGAAGTTGCGCGAGATGACGTGGGTCGGGTCACCGATCAGCGGGTACTGGATCTTGCCGATGGTGTCCGAAGTGTCGTGCCAGGCTTTGTGGGTGAAGTGGGTATCGGTGGACACGCCGTAGATTTCCACGCCCAGGTCTTTGAACTGCGCGTAGTTGTCGGCCAGGTCGCCCAGCTCGGTCGGGCAGACGAAGGTGAAGTCGGCCGGGTAGAAGAACACCACCGACCATTTGCCTTTCAGATCGGCATCCGAGACTTCGACAAACTTGCCCTGGTGGTAAGCGGTAGCTTTGAACGGTTTAACCTGGCTGTTGATGATAGGCATGAGTGACGCTCCTTCAGGGGGTTGAAAAAACTGATGGGAGAATCGTAGCCAATGCATTGGATTAATGCTCATTGGCAAAGCTCATGTTGTTGATTGGTTTTGGCTATAAGGCGGGGCTATTAATAGAGGGTTTGAAGCTATCGCGGGGCAAGCCCGCTCCTACCGGCCAGTAGGAGCGGGCTTGCCCCGCGATTGGAGTACGCCGTTTAACGCGATGGCGTACGCAAGGTGACGAACTCTTCCGCCGCCGTAGGATGCACGCCAATGGTCTCGTCGAACTGCTGCTTGGTCGCCCCGGCCTTGAGGGCAATGCCCAGGCCCTGGATGATTTCGCCGGCGTCCGGGCCGACCATATGGCAACCCAGCACGCGGTCGGTGTCGGCATCGACCACCAGCTTCATCAGGGTCTTTTCCTGCACCTCGGTGAGGGTCAGCTTCATCGGCCGGAAGCGGCTTTCGAAGATCTGCACCTTGTGGCCCTGCTCCAGCGCCTGTTCTTCGGTCAAGCCAACGGTACCAATCGGTGGCTGGCTGAACACGGCGGTAGGGATGTTCTGGTAATCCACCGGGCGGTACTGCTCGGGCTTGAACAGGCGCCGGGCCACAGCCATGCCTTCGGCCAGGGCCACCGGGGTCAGTTGCACACGGCCGATCACATCGCCAATCGCCAGGATCGACGGCGCGGTGGTCTGGTACAGGTCGTCGACGCGGATAAAACCACGCGGGTCGAGTTCGACGCCGGTGTTTTCCAGGCCCAGGTTGTCGAGCATCGGTCGCCGGCCAGTGGCATAGAATACGCAGTCGGCCACCAGTTCGCGACCATCCTTGAGGGTAGCCTTGAGGCTGCCGTCGTCCTGGCGCTCGATACGCTGGATATCGCTGTTGAACTGCAGGTCCATGCCGCGTTTTTCCAGCTCCTCCTTGAGGTGCTCGCGCACACTGCCATCAAAGCCGCGCAGGAACAGGTCGCCGCGGTACAGCAGCGAGGTTTTTGCCCCCAGGCCCTGGAAGATTCCGGCAAATTCCACGGCGATGTAACCGCCGCCAACCACCAGCACGCGCTTGGGCAGGTCTTTGAGGTAGAACGCCTCGTTGGAGCTGATCGCCAGCTCCTTGCCCGGAATATCCGGGATCTGCGGCCAGCCGCCGGTGGCAATGAGGATGTGCTCGGCGCTGTAGCGCTGGCCATCGACTTCCACCTCATGGGCACCCGTCAGTTTGGCGTGGCCTTCCAGCAAGGTCACGCCGCTGTTGACCAGCAGGTTGCGGTAGATACCGTTGAGCCGCTCGATTTCGCGGTTCTTGTTGGCGATCAACTGGCCCCAGTCGAACTGGGCATCTTCCAGCGACCAGCCAAAGCCTGCGGCCTGCTCGAAGTCATCGGCAAAATGCGCGCCGTAGACCAGCAGCTTTTTCGGCACGCAGCCAACGTTGACGCAGGTACCACCCAGGTAGCGGCTTTCGGCAACCGCCACTTTTGCACCGAAGCCTGCGGCAAAGCGCGCAGCGCGCACACCGCCAGACCCGGCACCAATCACGAACAGATCAAAATCGTAGGTCATCTCGATGCTCTCAAGCTGCAAGTCTCAAGCTACAAGCTACAAGAAAAAGCCACCCGAAGGTGGCTTTATCAAACCGCTAGCTACCAGGCTCAGTACGCTTTGCCGGTTTTGTAGAAGTTCTCGAAGCAGAAGTTGGTCGCTTCGATGTAGCCTTCGGCACCACCGCAGTCGAAACGCTTGCCCTTGAACTTGTAGGCAATAACGCAGCCATCTTGGGCCTGCTTCATCAGGGCGTCGGTGATCTGGATTTCACCGCCTTTGCCCGGCTCGGTTTCTTCGATCAGTTTGAAGATGTCCGGGGTCATGATGTAGCGGCCGATGATCGCCAGGTTCGACGGAGCATCTTCAGGCTTTGGCTTCTCGACCATGTTGCGCACGCGGTACAGGTCGTCACCGATCAGGTCGCCGGCGATCACACCGTATTTGCTGGTTTCCTGCGGGTCGACTTCCATGATGGCAACGATGGTGCAGCGGTACTGTTTGTACAGCTTGACCATCTGCTTGAGCACGCTGTCGCCTTCGAGGTTGACGCACAGGTCGTCCGCCAGTACCACGGCGAACGGCTCGTCGCCGATCAGCGGGCGGCCGGTGAGGATCGCGTGGCCCAGGCCTTTCATTTCGGTCTGACGGGTGTACGAGAACGAACACTCGTCGAGCAGACGACGGATGCCGACCAGGTATTTTTCCTTGTCGGTGCCCTTGATCTGGTTTTCCAGCTCATAGCTGATGTCGAAGTGGTCTTCCAGGGCGCGCTTGCCACGACCGGTGACGATGGCAATTTCGTTCAATCCAGCTTCCAGCGCTTCTTCAACGCCGTACTGGATCAGTGGCTTGTTCACCACCGGCAGCATTTCCTTGGGCATGGCTTTGGTAGCGGGCAGGAAGCGAGTGCCGTAACCGGCTGCCGGGAACAAGCATTTCTTGATCATATACGTCCTTAACAAGGGCTTTGCGTACGAAATTCGGCGCAGTCTAATCAGGCAGCGGTCACCTTACAATGCCCCACCACGCTGGCCGATGCCATCATAGATGAAATCCCGGGGGGGATAGTTCCCCGGGAGCATAAATAATGCGCCGGTAGCTGACCACCGGCAGTTAAACAGCCGATGCCTACATGCCCTGCCCGACCAGCACCCCGTCGACCTTCTGGCCATAGAGGTTGACGCCGTCATTGGCGTGGAACTTCAGCCGGGTCTTCTCGATCGAGCCGTCGACCAGGCGCGGGTCCTGCGGCCGTTCGTGGCGGTTGATGTAAGCGGCCACGTCCCAGGCCTGCTGGTCGCTCAGGCTGCCGGGCTTGCCCAAGGGCATATTGTGCTTGATGAAGGAGGCGGCGGTATTGATCCGGTGCATGCCGGCGCCCCAGTTGTAGGAGTCCTTGCCCCACAATGGCGGCATCACGTAGTTGCCGGCTACCTTCTGCCCTTCGCCATTGGCGCCGTGGCAAATGGAGCACTGGGCCTGGTACACCTGCTCACCGCGTTTGAAGTCGTAACCTTGCGCCGATTGCGCCACCTCCGGGTAGCCGCGGCCAGCACTCTCGACGCCAATCGGCGCCTTGCTCGCCAGCCAGTAGGCATAGACCGACAAGGCTGTCATCTGCGGGCTGTCGGCCGCTGGCGGCTTGCCGTTCATGCTGAACTGAAAGCAGCCCTGGATGCGCTCGGCGAAGGTGTTGACCTTGTCGTTTTTCTTGCGATAGGCCGGGTACATGGGATACGCGCCCCACAGCGGCGCCGAGTTGCCCAGGCGGCCCTGGTCGAGGTGACAGTTGCTGCAGTTAAGGCCGTTGCCAACGTTGTCAGGCATGAGCCGGCGTGTGTCGACAAACAAGGCGTAGCCATCGCGGACCATCTTGCCGTAGGCGTTGTCGGGCAGCTCGCTTTCTGCCGGCGGGGTAAAGCCAGGCGCGGCAGCTGGCGGGGTCTTGAGTTGCGACTGGTCTTCCATGGCAATCGGCGCAGCATGGACACTGCCAAAGGCCAGGGTCAGGGCAGCGAGAATCATCGGCTTCATGGCTTGACCTCCGGGCTGACAGGGTTGGCGAAGTAGTTGGCCACGGCCTTTATTTCGTCATCGGTCATCGCCTTGGCCACACCGACCATCAACTGATTGGGGTCGTTGCTGCGGCTGCCGTCGCGCCAGGCGTTGAGCTGGGCAACCAGATAGGTGGCCGGTTGATGGGCCAGTGGCGGAAAATGCTCACCAACACCGGCGCCGCCCGGGCCGTGGCACTGCACACAGCCGGGGATCTTGCGGTTCCAGTCGCCGTACAGCGCCAGCTTCTGCACCGGGTCGGCAGCCATCTGCTGGCGGTGGATATCGCTGGCAGGCTCGCTGGGCATGGTCGCCAGGGTCGTGGTCACCGCCTGGATTTCCTCGGCGCTGAGGGCCTTGGCCAGCGGCTCCATGATCGGGTGCTTGCGGCTGCCGTTCTGAAAGTCGTGCAGTTGCTTGCTCAGGTACGCCGCAGGCAGGCCGGCCAGGCGCGGAAAGCCGGCAGGCGCAATGCCCTTGGCGTCGGCGCCATGGCAACCCAGGCAGGCCATGGCGGCCGGGTTCTGGCCACCCTGGGTGAAGATTTTCTGGCCATCGACGGCATGTGCGGCAGGCAATGAAAACAGCAGCAGGCTGCTGATCAGGATGCGATCCAGTGGGATCATCACGGACTCCATTTTCTTGTTATAAGCTTAGGCTTAATAAGTATAAGCCTATGAATAGTAGGCCTATACGCCGCAAGCTACAACGCAGAAAGATGGCTAGATGCCAGCTGAATCGATTAGCCGAAAAAGGATTTAGCCCGAGATGCAGCGCGTCGCTGCCGTCTTCACATCACCCAGGCGCAGCGGGAAGTTGTTCAGGCGCTCATACAGCTTGATGCTGCTACCGCTACCGCGCTTGTCGATATCCACCAGCGCCGCCGGGCCGCCGCCGACCTTTTGCGGCACCACCAGGCGCAGACCGTCGTGGCGTTCTTCCACGGTCAGTTGTCCGCGCGACTCGGTCAATTGCTGCTGCACGCAGTCCGCGTATTCCTGGGGTTTTTTGCCAGAAATCACATTGAGGGTTTCCGGGCTGTGCTCCAGCTCCGACACACTCACACAGCCACCCAGCGTTACTGCCAACGCTGCTACGACCCACTTCATCAAGCACACCTCCACCACGGAAAAAGAATAAGACCGCGCGCAGACCATTTTGCTCCCTTGATTGGCAGTTTTATCCTGGGCCTGGCACGAAGGCCGACAGTGTAACCGACATCATGGTATCGTTTTGATTTGCTGACAGATCCAATGCGGAGTGCAACATGAAATTCGTACACCAGCGCGAGCACCTCAACGAGGATGACATCGTGGTCATTCATTGCTCCCAGCGCTGCAATATCCGCCTGATGAACGATGCCAACTTCCGCAGCTTCAAGAACGGCGGCCGTCACACCTACCACGGCGGCGCCTTTGTCGACTTCCCGGCGAAGATCACCGTGCCCAGCACCGGTTTCTGGAACATCACCATCGACACCGTCGGCCCGCGCGCCCTGTCGGCAGTGACCAAGCCAACCTTCACCCATACCATCAAGTTCATTCGCCGTTCGTCGTCGAAGCTGAGATAAGCCCATGAGCCAGACCACCAAGTTCGTGATCAAGTACAAGATCGATGGCGAGCAACGATTCGACTTCGCCCAGATGATCAGCGATGCGCCTGAGCACGTGCAGGCAGCGCTGCAACAATTGCACGGCGAAGACGCCAAGAAAATCACTGATATCAAGGTGAGCAAAGCGCTGTAACACCCTCCTCAGCACAAGGAACCCCAGGCATGCGCCAATGGCCGGACACCCGTCTCCTCGATCTGCTCGGCATCGAGCTGCCGATCCTTCAGGCGCCAATGGCCGGCTCCACCGGTTCAGCCATGGCCATTGCCGTAAGCAACGCCGGCGGCCTGGGTTCGCTGCCGTGTGCCACCTTGAGCCTGGATCAGATCCGCGCCGAGTTGCAGGCCTTCAACGAGGCCAGCAACGGCCCGCTCAACCTCAACTTCTTCTGCCACCAGCCGCCGCAGCCGGACCCTGAGCGCGATGCGGCCTGGAAGCAGGCGCTCAAGCCGTATTACCTGGAGCTGGGCGCCGACTTCGATGCGCCCACACCGGTGTCCAACCGCGCGCCCTTCGACGACGCCAGCTGCCAGCTGGTCGAGCACTACAAGCCGGCCGTGGTGAGCTTCCACTTCGGCCTGCCCGAAGCCAGCCTGCTCAAGCGGGTCAAGGCCACGGGCGCCAAGGTGCTGTCCAGCGCCACCACCGTGGATGAAGCGCTGTGGCTGGAAGATCACGGCTGCGACGCAATCATCGCCATGGGCTATGAAGCCGGCGGCCACCGCGGGATGTTCCTCAGCAGCAACCTCACTACCCAGGTCGGCACCCTGGCGCTGGTGCCGCAGATTGTCGATGCTGTGAAGGTGCCGGTGATTGCCGCGGGCGGCATTGGCGACCACCGCGGCATCGTCGCCGCCCTGGCGCTGGGCGCTTCGGCGGTGCAACTGGGCACCGCTTACCTGTTCTGCCCCGAGGCCAAGGTCTCGGCGGCTCATCGCCAGGCGCTGCACAGCGCCAAGGAAAGCGACACGGCGCTGACCAACCTGTTCACCGGGCGCCCGGCGCGTGGTATCAACACGCGCATCATGCGCGAGCTGGGGCCGATGAGCGAGCTGGCACCGCGCTTTCCCCTGGCCGGCGGTGCGCTGATGCCGCTGCGGGCCATCAGCGAGCCAAAGGGCAACAGCGATTTCAGCAACCTCTGGGCAGGCCAGGCGCTGCGTCTGGGCCAGGCCCTGGCGGCCGGTGAACTGACCCGCACACTGGCACAAAACGCCCTCGCCCAGCTCAAACGCTGAAGCAGTACTTCCCGTTGGTCGGGCATTCGCTATATATTCACCTATATAACGACTACCCCCTCAGCCTGTGGAGCTGTTTTTCATGAGTAAGTGCGCACCTCGTTTTGCCCTGGCCGCCCTGGCCACCTTCATGACCTTCAACAGCGCCTGGGCCGATGAGGTACAGGTAGCCGTCGCCGCCAACTTCACCGCGCCGATCCAGGCGATTGCCAAGGATTTCGAGAAGGACACCGGCCACAAGCTGGTGGCCGCCTACGGCGCCACCGGCCAGTTCTACGCGCAGATCAAGAACGGCGCACCGTTCGAAGTGTTCCTTGCCGCCGACGACAGCACCCCGGAAAAGCTCGAGAACGAAGGCGACACCGTCAAGGGCTCACGCTTCACCTACGCCATTGGCACCCTGGCACTGTGGTCGGCCAAGGAAGGCTATGTCGATGCCAAGGGTGATGTGCTGAAAAAGAATGAGTTCAAGCACCTGTCGATTGCCAACCCGAAAGCTGCGCCCTACGGCCTGGCCGCTACCCAGGTACTGAGCAAGCTGCAGCTGACCGAGGCCACCAAGGGCAAGATCGTCGAAGGCCAGAACATTACCCAGGCGTACCAGTTCGTCTCCACCGGCAATGCCGAACTGGGCTTTGTCGCCCTGTCGCAGATCTACAAGGACGGCAAGGTCAGCAGCGGCTCGGCCTGGATCGTGCCGTCCAACCTGCACGAGCCGATCAAGCAGGACGCGGTGATTCTCAACAAAGGCAAGGACAACGCCGCGGCCAAAGCCCTGGTTGAATACCTCAAGGGCCCGAAAGCCGCAGCCGTGATCAAATCCTACGGTTACGAAATCTGATGCCACTGGATGCCAGCGACCTCGGCGCCATCTGGCTGACCTTCAAACTGGCCAGCCTGACCACGCTGATTCTGTTGCTGATTGGTACCCCCATCGCCTGGTGGCTGGCGCGCACGCGCTCATGGCTGCGCGGGCCGGTGGGCGCGGTGGTGGCCCTGCCGCTGGTGCTGCCACCGACGGTGATCGGCTTTTACCTGTTGCTGGCTTTGGGGCCCAACGGCTGGATCGGCCAGACCACCCAGGCGCTGGGGCTGGGCACCGTGGTGTTCAGCTTCAGCGGCCTGGTGATCGGTTCGGTGGTGTATTCGATGCCCTTCGTCGTACAGCCGCTGCAAAACGCCTTCAGCGCCATCGGTGAACGCCCGCTGGAAGTGGCCGCGACCCTGCGTGCCAGCCCCTGGGACACCTTCGTCCATGTGGTATTGCCCCTGGCCCGGCCAGGCTTTATCACTGCCAGCATCCTCGGCTTTGCCCATACCGTCGGTGAGTTCGGCGTGGTGCTGATGATCGGCGGCAATATTCCCGACAAGACCCGGGTGGTCTCGGTGCAGATCTTCGACCACGTCGAAGCCATGGAGTACCTGCAGGCCCACTGGCTGGCCGGGGCCATGCTGGTATTCTCTTTCCTCGTGCTGCTGGCGCTGTACTCCAGCCGCCGGGGCAAATCGGCCTGGAGCTGAGCATGGCGGCGATGATTCACGCCCGATTGAAACTGGACCGCGCCGACTTCAGCCTGGATGTCGACCTGCAACTGCCCGGGCGCGGCATCAGTGCGCTGTTCGGCCATTCAGGCTCCGGCAAGACCACCTGCCTGCGCTGCCTGGCCGGGCTGGAACGGGCCCCCGAAGCCTACATCGAGGTCAATGGCGAGATCTGGCAGGACTCGCGCCGCGAGCATTTCATTGCCCCGCACCAGCGCCCGATCGGCTACGTATTCCAGGAGGCCAGCCTGTTCGCGCACCTGTCGGTGCGCGCCAACCTGACCTTCGGCTACAAGCGCATCCCCACCCAGCAGCGCAAGGTCAGCCTCGAGCAGGCCTGCGAACTGCTCGGCATCGAGCACCTGCTACAGCGCAAGCCAGCCACCCTGTCCGGCGGCGAAGCCCAGCGCGTGGGCATTGCCCGGGCGCTGCTGAGCAGCCCGCAACTGCTGTTGATGGACGAGCCGCTGGCAGCCCTCGACGGCCCGCGCAAGCGCGAGATCCTGCCCTACCTCGAGCGCCTGCACAGCGAGCTGGAGATTCCGCTGGTCTACGTCAGCCACGCCCAGGATGAAGTGGCACGGCTGGCCGATCACCTGGTGCTGCTTGAGCAGGGCAAGGTCCAGGCCAGCGGGCCGATTGCCGCCACCCTCGCGCGCCTCGACCTGCCGCTGGCCCAGGGCGACGACGCCGGGGTGATCATCGAAGGCCAGGTCAGCGCCTACAGCAGCGACTATCAGTTGCTCAGCCTGCAACTGCCGCACAGCCACCTGCAATTGCGCGTGGCCCACGAACCGCTGGCCGTGGGCATGCCGCTGCGCTTGAAGGTGCAGGCGCGGGACGTCAGCCTGAGCCTTGGCGCCGACCAGCAATCGAGCATCCTCAATCGCCTGCCGGTGACCGTCAGCGGCCATCGCCCGGCCGACAACAGTGCCCACGTGCTGGTCAGCCTGGACGCCGCCGGCACCACCTTGCTGGCGCGCATCACCCGCTACTCCGCCGACCAGCTGCAGCTGCACGCCGGCCAGTCGCTGTGGGCACAGATAAAGTCGGTGGCACTGTTGGGTTGAGCTTGCGGTCCATAGTACAAACCCCGCAACCGGACCTGCGCCATGCCCGACACCGCCCTGCCCGCCGCCTTGCATTATGTCGATGACAGCCAGCCAGGCCTGCGGCGCAAAAGCCTGCGCGGCAAGTTCGCCTACTTCGATGGGCAAGGCGGGCGGGTCAAAGATCCGGCCACCCTTGAGCGGATCAAGGCCCTGGTGATCCCCCCGGCCTACACCGATGTGTGGATCTGCGCCGACCCGCAAGGCCACCTGCAGGCTACCGGCCGTGATGCCCGCGGGCGCAAGCAGTACCGCTACCATGCCGACTGGCGCAGTTACCGCGACAGCCACAAGTACGCGCGCATGCTGGACTTTGCCAGCCTGCTGCCCAAGCTGCGCCGGCAACTGGACAGCCACCTGGCGCGGCCGGGGCTTGATCGGCAAAAGGTCATGGCCCTGGTGGTGAGCCTGCTCGACAGCACCTTGATCCGCATCGGCAACCGCCAGTACGCCCGCGACAACAAGTCTTACGGGCTGACCACCCTGCGCACCCGTCACGTCAAGGTCGACGGCAGCGCCATCCGCTTTCAGTTTCGCGGCAAGAGCGGTATCGAGCATCAGGTGACGGTGAAGAACCGGCGCCTGGCCAACCTGATCAAACGCTGCATGGACCTGCCCGGCCAGGACCTGTTCCAGTACCAGGATGACCAGGGCCAGCGCCACAGCGTCGGTTCAGCCGACGTCAACGCCTACCTGCAGGAGCTGACCGGCAGCGACTTCACCGCCAAGGATTACCGCACCTGGGCCGGCAGCGCCCTGGCCCTGAGCCTGTTGCGCCAGCTTGAATGGCAACCGGAGCAGGAGGCCAAACGTCAGATCGTCGAGACCGTCAGGCAGGTCGCCAGCCGCCTGGGCAACACCCCGGCGGTGTGCCGGCGCTGCTACATCCACCCGGCGCTGTTCGAGCATTTCACCCTCGGCGAGCTGGCCAAGCTGCCACGGGCGCGCACGCGCAAGGGGCTGGAGGCCGAGGAAGTGGCCCTGGCGCTGTTTCTGCAAAACCTGGCGGCCCCTTGAAAAGCCATTCAGCGAAACCCACCTTGGGTATCATGCAGAGAAATTTCCCATATTCCTTCAACCCCCCTATGCTTGCGGGTACGGGCAGCACTCGCTGCTTCGGAGTGCTCATCCAGCCAATCGGCACCTGCGACTAAAGACTCACTACAGAATCTGTGTTCGGGGGAATTAATATCCGCCGAAAGCGTCTTTAATGAAGGGAAAGAGGGATGCACCCCTGTGTGATCCCGGCTTCTGCGGGCCGCGCCCGCAAGGCAACTTACGTTACCAAGGAGATATACATGCTGATACTCACCCGCAAGGTTGGCGAAAGCATCGTCATCAACGATGACATCAAAGTCACCATTCTGGGCGTCAAAGGGATGCAAGTGAGGATCGGCATCGATGCACCGAAAGATGTTCAGGTGCACCGCGAAGAGATTTTCAAACGCATTCAGGCCGGTAGCCCGGCACCGGAAAAAGGAGGCGACGAGCACTAAGCAGCCCCCAACCGACTCAAGCCGCACGGATGCGCTTGATCCTGACACTGGCAACCCGCCCGGTTGCAGTCACAGGCCTCAAGGCGCCTCGGGCGTATCGACCAGTTCCTTCACTTTGGCAATCAGTTGCTCGATGTCGAAGGGTTTGTCGAACACGGCGGCGAACAGCCCGGGATTGTCCCGCCCCTTGTGAGCCTGCGCCCCGCTCATCAGTATGATCGGCAAGCCTTGCAAGAGTGGCTCTGCACGAATACTGACGGCCAACGCCTCGCCATCCATCACCGGCATCATGTAATCGGTGATCACCAACTCCACCCGCTTGCCTTTCAATACGTCCAGGGCCTTCTGCCCATTGCCGGCCAGCTCCACGTCGAAACCTTCGTCTTCCAGGGCCCAGCCGAGGATATTGGCGATCAGGTACTCGTCGTCGACGACCAGAATGGTGCTCATGCCGTTGCCACCCCCGGCCTCATGATCCAGGCACCTGCGAAGGCGTGCCGGACATCACCCCCGTGGCCTGGGTAAAGGCTTTTTGCAGGTCGATGCCATGGTCGCTGATGATCAGCTCCAGCAGGGCCGGGTCGTAATAGCTGTCGCGCACCTTGAGGATCGACAGCAAGCGCTTGAGCTCCGAGTCCATCTCGACAAAGCGCATCAACAGCAGGTTGTCGACAATGCTCGAAAGGTCCGGTGCCGGCGCGTTGATTTCCGAGCCGAAGATATCGCGCATCTCCCAAGTGGCCAGGACGCTGACGTCACGGGCCCGCAGCTCGCCGGTCAGGGCGCGGAAGAATTCATTCAGGCGCGTCGGGTTGCTGGCCAGGCGGGTGAACGCGCCGAGGCTGTCGATCAGCACGCGTTTGATGCTGTGCTGCTCGACCAGGCGCAACAAACGCATGCCGACATCATCGAGCACGCCTTCGGTGGTCGGTTGCCAGGCAATGTGCAAGGCCCCGGCGCGCTCCATGGCGGCGAAGTCGTAGCCCAGGGCGCCAGCCTTGAGACGCAGGCGCTGCGGGGTTTCATAAAAGCCGAAATGCAGGCCGGGTTCTGCCGCTGTTGCCGCACCGAGAAAGCTCACGCCCAGTGAAGTCTTGCCGATGCCCGAGGGGCCCATCACCAGGGTCACCGAGGCGGCCGGCAGGCCGCCGCCGAGCAGGCGGTCGAACACCGGCACGCCGCTGGGAATGCGCATCAGTTCGCCCATGCCGTGCCCGCTGGGGTGGCTGTACAGTGATTCCAGGCGCGGGTAAACCTGCAGGCCGTGTTCGGTGATTTCGCATTCGTGAATACCCGACAATGCACCACTGCCGCGGGTCTTGCGCAGCTGGATCCGGCGCACCGAGCGGCTGCCCAGCAGCTCGTCACCCAGCTCGATGACGCCGTCGACCATGGTGTGTTCGGGGCTGCCGTCCTCCAGCCGCGAGCTGGTCAAGAACAGCACGGTGCAACCGGCGAAGGCGGCATGACCATGCAGCTCGGCGATGAATTTCTTGGTGTCCAGCGGCGTTTCCGCGCGCGATCGGGCATTGAGCAGGCCGTCGACGATCAGCAGGCTGGCCTGGTGGCGGCTGATCTCGCCGCGCAGCAGTTTTACCACTTCATCCAGGCCCTCTTGCTCGAGGGTGTCGAAGGCGCTGACGAACTGCAGCTGCGCGCCGATTTTGCCGGGGTCGAAAAAGCTCAAGGTCGACAGGTACTGGAACAAACGCTCGTGGGATTCGCTCAGTAGCGTCGCCACCAGCACGCGCCCACCCTGGCTGACGTGATTGAAGGCCAGCTGGTTGGCGAGGATGGTCTTGCCCGAGCCAGGCCGGCCCTGGACGATGTAGGAAGCACCGACCACCAGCCCACCCTTGAGCAGTTCGTCGAGACCGGGAATACCGGTGGCCAGGCGTTTGAGTTGTTCCACGATGCTATGCACCTCCGCGTTCAGGGCCGGGGTTGGCGGTGTAGACCGGCAGGTAGACACTCATGCAGGTGCCCTTGCCCGCTTCACTGCTGACGCTGACCGTGCCGTTGCTCTGCTTGGCAAAACCATAGACCTGGCTCAGGCCCAGGCCGGTGCCCTTGCCAAAACTCTTGGTGGTGAAAAAAGGCTCGAAGATGCGCGGCAGTATCTTGCTGTCGATACCCCGCCCGGTGTCGCTGACACTGATGCAGACAAAGCGCCCGAGCAAGCCGTCGGGACGCCCCTGCAGCTCGCAGTTGCGCGCCTGCATGGTGATCGTCCCCTCGCCGTCGATGGCATCGCGGGCATTGAAGATCAGGTTGAGCAAGACCATCTGCAACTGCCCGGCGTCGACTTCGACATCCCACAGTTCGTCGGCCAGCAGCACCTGCAACTCCACCGAGACAGGCAAGGTCTGGCCAAGCAGCAGGCGTGTCGACTCGACCAGATCCGGTACCTTGATGCGGCCGAACTTCAGCGCCTTGTGGCGGGCGAAACTGAGCAGCTGCTGGGTCATCTGGCTGCCACGCTCGCCAGCGTCAAGGATGTGTTCGAGCAAGCGCCGGGTGCGCTGCGGGTCGCGGCTGTTGAGGGCCAGTCGCGCCGAGCCGATGATGATGGTCAAAAGGTTGTTGAAGTCGTGGGCCATGCCCCCGGTCAGCTGGCCGAGGGCTTCGAGCTTTTGCGACTGGAACAGCTGGGCTCGGACCTCATCGAGTTGCAGCGCCGCGTCACGGCGGTCGGTGATGTCGCGGGTGATCTTCGCCAGCCCGACCACCTCGCCGTCCGGCGACTTGATCACATCCAGCGCCACCAGCGCCCAGAACAGCGTGCCATCCTTGCGCTGGCGCCAGCCTTCATCCTGGGCGCCACCGGTGCTCAAAGCCCGTTCAAGCAGTCGGGCCGGCTTGCCATCGGCACAATCTTCGGGGGTGAAGAACATCGAGAAATGCTTGCCGATGACTTCTTCGGCGCGGTAGCCCTTGATCCGCTGGGCGCCTGCGTTCCAGGACACCACATGGCCTTCGAGGTCGAGCATGTAGATGGCGTAGTCAACCACGGTTTGCACCAGTTGCTCGAAGCGACTGGCGTGCATCACATGAAGATCGGAGTCGGATGAGACCATGGCTGCCCCACGAAGCCGTAAATGGCTTGTCTGGATATGACAGCATACGCTGCAAGCGATTCCCTGCGCTGGTCTAAAACTTAGTCGGAATCTTGCGCCACTGCCAACCGCCGACGCGGCAACGCCAGCTGGCCCAGGTAGGTACAGGTCGCCAGTACACCGATACCGGCAGTCAGCGCCAGCCAGCGCTGGCTGGCATCAAGGCTGCTGTCGGCGCTGGTCATCAGCAGCAATACCCCCGCCCCCAGCAGGCTCAGGAACAAAAACGCGGCAGCCAGCCAGACCTTGGCGAACAGCACGCGCCAGTACCATTTGACGCGCGGTTTGCCGGTGACGGTTTCAGCTGCGGCGTGCTTGGCCACGTTCCCTTGCCTCTATTGGATCCAACATGAAACCCACAGTGGCGCAATGACAGCAAGGAGTCAATTGCTCTATAGTCGCCCCGCACTTAAGACCTGCCACCTACCTCGAGGGAACGACGCGTGGCCGCAGACTTACGAATGAAAGCCATACACGACGATTTGCAAGCGACCGCCGCCGATCTTGAGCGGGTCTCACGCGACCTGCGCGGGCATGTGTTGTACCTGCAGCACTCCGTCCACCAGGCCGATGCCGTTGAAGTGCTGGGCAGGATTGCCGGCCTGAAGACTTCGGTGGATGACTTGCGCGGCGTCGCCGATAGCATCCACTACTGATCGCGCAGGCTGCGCGGCGTCTGCCCGAGGGTGCGGCGGAACATGCTGGAAAACGCCGCCGGGCTGTCGTAGCCAAGGTCCAGGGCAATTCGCGTGATCGCTTCGCCCTGGGCCAGCCGCGCCAGGGCCAGCAGCACACAGGCACGCTGGCGCCACTGGCTGAAGCTCATCCCGGTTTCGGCGCGAAACCAGCGCCCGAAAGTGCGCAGGCTGACATGCAGTTCACCCGCCCAATGCGCGGGTGACTGGTGCACATCAGGCGTGCGCAAAAAAGCCTGGCAACGCATGAGCAGCGCCGGGTCACGCGGCAGCGGTATGTGGAACGGCAAGCTGGCCGCGGCCCTCAGCTCATGCAGCAGCAGGTTGACCAGCGCCCCGTCCCTGCCCTGCTGGTCGTACTCCAGGTCCATCTCCACCGCCGCCAGCAACAACTGGCGCATCAGCGCTGAAACCTCCAGCACCTGGCACTCGCCCGTCAACATCAGCGCATCGGCTTCGATGTACAGGCTGCGGGTACTGACGCCGAGCATCAGCACCTCATGCTCCACCCCCGGGGCAATCCACACCGCCCGTTGCGGCGGCACGACCCAGTCGCCGGCCGGCGTGCGCACCTGCATCACTCCGGTGGCACCATAGAGCAGTTGCGCGCGACGATGGCGATGGCGCGCCAGCAGGAAGCCGTCGGGATAATCAGTGCCAATGGCAACCACGGCGCGGGGCGTAGCATCGAGCAGATTGATCGAGACATTGTACATGGGGCAAGTCCGTGGCCGATTGGCGATCATTATTGACCGCTTTGCTCAAGCCGGCCAAATCACTGCTGGTTAACCTGTCGCTCCTGACCCGCAAAAGGACGACCTTCCATGCTTCTTGTACTCCTGGCCCTGTTCGGTTGCCTGAGCGGCATCACCACGGTGCTGTTCGGCTTTGGCGGCGGCTTCGTCGTCGTGCCGCTGTTGTATCACCTGCTGCGCATGAACCCGGCCACCACCGGCTCGGCCATGCAGATTGCCGTGGCTACCTCCACCTGCGTGATGATTGTCAGCGCCGCACTGGCCACCCTCAAGCATTGGCGTGCTGGCAACCTCAACCGTGAATTCCTGTGGCCATTGGCAGCGTACATCGCCCTCGGCGCGGTGTTCGGCGCCGCCCTGGTGGGCGCCCTGGCCAGTGAATGGCTGCGCTGGGCGTTCATCCTCTACCTGGCATTTACCCTGCTCGACTGCCTGCTGCGCGAGGGCTTTGTCCACGGCCAGGCTTCAGCGCGCCCGCTCGGGCCCGTGAGAACCGCCACTTGCGGTGTGCTGATCGGCGGCATTGCCAGCGTGCTGGGGGTGGGGCGGCAGCGTCATGAGCGTGCCGTTGCTGCGCCGCCGCGGGCTGGGCATGACCCAGGCCACCGCCATGGCCAGCCCGCTGACCTTGCCGGTAGCGCTGGCGGCGACGGCGACCTACCTGATCACCGCCAGTAGCGATTTCGGAGCGCGGTTTGTCGGTTATGTCGATCTGTCGGCGTTTGCCCTGCTGGCCTTCGGCGCCTGGCTCGGCACCCGGCTGGCGGCGCGCTGGATCGGCAGAATCGATGATCGCAAGCATGCGCAGGTCTATCTCGGGCTACTCGCCCTGGTGCTGCTGAGCATGCTCTGGAGTTAGCCTGGGGCGCCGTCCAGAGCCTTGCACGCGGTTGACTCGAATATAACGATGGGTTATAAAGCTCGCTTGATTGAGGGATCAAATGCATTTCCCTCGAGCCAGTGCGAGTGTGGTGGAATTGGTATACACAGCAGACTTAAAATCTGCCGGCGTGAGCCTTGCGGGTTCGAGTCCCGCCACTCGCACCATCTTCTGAAAAGGCGCCTTAGGGCGCCTTTTTGCTGCCTGAGATTTACCCAGGGCTGCCCTTATGCCTTTTTTGTGCAAGCCGGGCCGCAAAACCTTCCGGCAACTGCTAAGGTAAAATTGCCCAACAACAAAGGAAGGCCGCCATGCGCTACACCCTCTTCGACAACCAGCGCGACGTTATCATCCTGCTGGCGCGGATTCTGCTGATGATCCTCTTCGTCATGTCCGGCTGGAGCAAGCTCACCGGCTTCGAGGGCACGGTCGGCTACCTGGCATCGCTCGGCGCGCCAGCGCCTACAGTGGCAGCCGCGGTGGCGGTGATCATGGAGTTCTTCGTCGCCATCATCCTCATCCTCGGTTTCTACACCCGCCCGCTGGCGTTCCTGTTTGCCCTGTTCGTGATCGGCACGGCACTGATCGGCCATCCGTTCTGGACCATGGTCGAGCCGGCCAAAGCAGCCAACACCGTGCAGTTCTTCAAGAACATGAGCATTGTCGGTGGCTTGCTGTTGCTCTCGGTCACCGGCGCCGGACGCTTCTCGCTGGACGGCCGCTAAACACGCCCTGCTTCCAGGTGCCGGCGGCTGCGCTGGTGCCTAGAGGTCGTCAAGGGTGTCGACGCCCTCGTCCCAGAATCCTTCGTCATCGCCTGCACAATCGCGGGCATCCTCGTCATCGTCATCCTGCGGATCGAACAGCGGATTGACCTCGTCCTGCGGCTCGTACTCGTCCTCGGCAAACTCATGGTCAAGCAGGTGATCATGTTCGGGCTCGTGAATGTCCAGATCGTCGTCGTTCATCTCGGGGTCCTGTAGCATCGGGAACGTGGGGGCGCCTGTATAAGCCGAGCTCGCCACGGCGTCAATATCAGCCCGTGCTGACAACCCGTGCTGAAAAGGGAAGCGTATTGCCAAGGAGCGACAGTGAAGTACCTGCTGATAGTCATCGCCAGCTATGGCGCAACATTCTTCGTGGTCGGCTCGGTCATCGAGGCCCGGCTGCATGACCTGGCCGAGAACCTGCGCTACCGCGAACGGGCCCCTACCAAGGCGCAGTACCTGCGCGAGGTGCGCGCCAGCGTGCAACGTTCGAAATTTGAGGCCAGCGCCTGGCTGGGCACCTTGCTGGCCCTGCTGCTGTCGCTGGCGGCCTGGTGGTTGAGCTGAGCGTCGGCGCCGCAAGCGTGCCCGGCGATTGCGTCTATCCTCCAGCGATAGGCCCCTCACGGAGCAACGCGCCATGTGCGGCAGGCTTTCTCAATACCGTGGCATTCACGACTTCGTCGACGCCCTGAGCATGCCAGGCGCCCTGGTCAACAACGTCGGCGATCAGGCACTGGGTCACTACAATGTGGCGCCGAGCACCCGCGTGGCGCTGTTGCACCTGCAGGCCGGTACCCTCCAGGCCGACTTGTTGCCCTGGGGCTGGCGCCCGCACTGGGCCAGGGACCGCGCAGCGCCGATCAATGCGCGCGTGGAGAAAGTCGCCCACGGCGCATTCTTTCGCGCCATCTGGCCACACCGGGCCATCGTGCCGATCGACAACTGGTTCGAATGGGTTGACCAAGGCGCAGCGAAAAAACAGCCTTACTTGATTCGCCGCAGCGATGGCCGCCCTGCCCTGTGCGCGGCCATCGGCCAGTTCAGTGGCGAGCATGCGGGGTTCGTGATCCTCACCGCAGACAGTGAAGGTGGCCTGCTCGACGTGCATGACCGCCGGCCGATCGTGCTGGCGCCGGCTGTCGCCCGGCAATGGCTGGACCCGGCCACCGCAGGCGAGCACGCCGAGCAGATGGCCTTGAACCTGGGCGAGCCGGCGGCGCGGTTCGAGTGGTACCCGGTCAGCGCGGCGGTCGGCAATGTGCGCAATCAGGGCGCCGAGTTGATCGATCGCAACCCGGCGTAAGCATTCATGGAAGGCAGTTCGTGAAGCTCGATGACTTCGGCGGCAATCGCCCGACAGCGTTTTACCCCCCAGACCATGGCCCGGGTCAGCGTAACTTCATCGAGACGGTCGTGATACTCCTCGACGACCGGTAAGCCGGCACTGGTATAAACCCCGAGAAACAACTGCGTACAACCACTGCGCGAAAGCCGCGCCTTGACATCAAGGGTAATTCCGGACTCCAGCGATTCTTCATGCTCCTGGCTGTGCAGTTGGCAGTCTGCCCAAGCCCAGTAGTGCGCGCCTCTGTACCTCATTATTATTTTCCTTGGTGAGTCGGCAGCACACGAAAGATATATAAAAAAAGTATGAAACAGAAGAACTCAATTGGCTGTTAAACAGGGTGCAATAGCGCCAGTGGCTATAAAGCATCCGGCGCAAGCTTCACGTCAGCGAGACATACCAGGCGCCAAACGCAAGCAGCCCTACCGCCTGCAAAATCAACAGCGTACCGGCCCCTGCAGGCTTGCCGGCGAGATACCAGTAAGTGCCGACCAGCGCCAGGCACAGGCCGTTGGTGACGCCCAGGGTAAACACTGCCAGCGCACTACTAAGGCCGGGGAACTGGCCGCCGGGGTTGGCCAGCAAGAACACGAAAATAGCGCCGCCAATTAGCGCGACAACAATCGCCGCCCCGGCAAAAAAGCGCTGTGGCAAGAAAGGGTCGTCCATAATCAGTCCGTGGTTGAGATAAGCCGAGCATCATACCCGTTGGCGAAACCGCGGTTAATGAGCAGTTGGGCAATCCGGTTGAATCCCTGGCGCCGGGCCGAGTCACTACTAACGCAAGGCCCCTTTTCAACCATCCGCTTTGCCGAGGATCCACCATGAATGCCATCGACCTGCTTAAAGCTGACCACAAGACCGTCAAGGCCCTTTTAACGCAACTGAGCGAGTCCACCGAGCGCGGGATTAAAAAACGTTCGGAACTGCTGGCCAAACTGGAGATGGAAGTAGCCGTGCATACCCGGCTTGAAGAGGAGATCCTCTACCCTGCCTACAAGAAAGCCGGGGCCAAGGAACAGGTGATCATGTACCACGAGGCCAAGGAAGAACACCGCACCGTCGACTCGTTGGTGCTGCCCGACCTGAAAGTCACCGACCCGGGTACACCCGAGTTTTCCGGGCGGGTGAAAGTGCTCAAAGAGTTGCTCGAGCACCACATCGAGGAAGAAGAAACCGAGATGTTCCCGCAAGCCAAGAAGCTGCTTGGCAAGGACGTGCTTGAGGCCATGGGCGAGCAGATGGAAATGATGAAAGCCCAATACCGCAAGGACATGGCCAAGCAGGCGGCGTGAGGTTTATGTTGGTGGGTTAGTCACCAGGCTGCAGTGATCAGTCGTGGGCTAACGGTGCTGGCCGCTCACTCAAACCATCGATCAGGCACCAGCCATTGCGGCCTTTATCCTTGGCCTGGTATAGCGCCGAGTCGGCGGCGCCCATCAGGGTGTCGGCAGCTACCGGTTCCTTGACCGGGTAACCCAGGGCAATCCCGGCACTTGCCGTGACCCGCCCCGCCGGGCTTTGCACATGCTCGATCGCCAGCGAGCGGATGGCCTCGAGAATGTCTTCGACAATCCTGCTGGCCCCGGCAGCATCGGTGTTGGGCAGCAGCAGGGTGAACTCCTCGCCGCCGTAGCGCACGGCCAGATCACCCGGTCGCTTGAGGCTGCTTTGTATTGCCGCGCCCACCGCACGCAGGCAATCGTCACCAGCAGGATGGCCATAGTTGTCGTTGAAGCGCTTGAAGTAATCCAGGTCCATCATTACCAACGCCAACGGGTAGCGTTGGCGCTTGGCGCGGCGAATTTCTTCTGCCAGGGCCGTATCAAGGCGGCGTCGATTACCCAGCCCCGTGAGGCTGTCGCTCAAGGCCAGGTCGCGGACTGTTTGATGCGCACGGCGCAGCGCGGCCTCCATCACCATGCGCTCGCGCAATTGGCGCAGCACCAACGCGCCAAAGCCGCCCAACCCAACCAGCAGCAACAGCAGCACGACGGCGGTCTTGATCAGGTCCTCTCGCCAAGGGTCAATGATCGATGCCCTCGACAGCCCGGCCTCCACCACCAGCGGGTAGGCGTCCAGGGCCTTGTAGGCATATAGGCGTTGAGTGCCATCGACTACGGCCGTGGTTTCGACGACGCCTTCGGGGGCCTGCGGCAGGTAGTCCTGGAAGATCTCGCTATCGGCCAGGCTGCCGCCGATTACCCGCTCGACAAACGGCCGGCGAACCAGGATGGTGCCGTCGCGCTTGGCCAGTACCAAGGCGCCACGGTCATCGATCTTGAACGCGCCATAGAACTCGACGAAGTAATCAACCCTGACAGTCCCCAGCAGCACGCCGAAGAACGAGCCGTCGGGGTTGTTCAGGCGTCTGGAAATAGGAATGATCAGATCACCGGTCGAGCGGCTTTTGACCACCGCGCCGATGTAGACGCCGCGGTCGGTATGGGTGCGGTGATAGTCGAAATAATCGCGATCGGCGTTATTGGCATTGGTCGGTGTATCGCTCTTGTCGGTGACGATCCAGCGCCCGTCCGCGCCATACACGAACAACCCGTGCAACTGTGGCATCAACAAGGCTTGCTGCTTGAGCAGCCGGTGCAGCCGCGGGATGTTCATTCGGGTAAAACCGTCACCTTCAAGCCGCTCACCGAGCATCGCGGTAACCACATCGACCTGGCGGATCGCGTCTTCGGCATGCTGGGCGGTGGCGCTGGCAAGGTTGGTGACCGAATCATGGGCGCTGGCGAAAGCGTGCCGGTAGTCGCGCCAGATCCGCCAGCCCTCGATGGCGACGAACAGCAGCACGACCACCAGCATGAAGCTCAGGATCAAACGGAACAGCGGCGCTGAACGCCCTTCACGTGGCGAGAACGACTCGGCGGCTTCTTGCCCGTTCAGGTCATCGGATGGGTGCATACAGGTCCCTGCTCCATGAAACTCCCACCCCAGTGATAAACCACCTCCAGACCGACTGTTAATGCTTGCCGTTTAACATAGACCACCCAGGCCCGCGCACCTAGCGCCGCTGTGCAAAAAAGCGAATGAACATTCGAGGAAATCGGCCGCTTGCATGACCGTGGTGACCCGGCACTGCGGCACTAGCCGCAGAATGCCCCGTAGATCCGCTGCTGCTCGTTGACCTCAAGGTTCAGGCGGTCGGGAACGTAGCTCAGGTCGCGCCCAGGCGTCGACAACACGCGCACCGAACTCACCCCCGAAAGCACCTTGGCGACCAGCAGTACCTCCTTGCCCACTTCCTGACCAAAGAGGATCTGCAGCGGCTCTGACGAGCACTCCTGAAGGTCGCTGGTATAGGCACTGGAATCGTCGTTGAGGGTATCGGCGAGCTCGACTACAACGACGCGAAACACCAGCCAGCCGACCAGCACCAGGGCGAGCCCGAGGATAAGGGTGGGGAGTGCGTCAAGCACGCTGCGTGCTGCACTGTTGTCCATAAAAGAGCGCCTTGAAAGTCAGCTCAGACCGATCAGGCGAGCGCGAGTTCCCTGACCGCAATTCAAGCGCGAATGCGCTTGAAATACACCAGTTCCGGATCGTGCTCGTCGAGGTTCTCGATGACACCGCTGGGCACGAAGCCGGCCTTGAGAATGAGCCGGCGCGAAGCCAGGTTGGATTGATTGGTCGAGACAAACAGCTTTGCCGTAGTACAGGCGGCTTCGGCGGCGGCCAGGAGTCGGGAGGCGACACCCTGGCGTTGATGACCTGGCGCCACGACCACCAGGCTGACAAAGCCGTGGTCGAAGAAGTGATAGGTAAGTACGACGTAGCCGATCACCGCGCCCGCGCGCAACGCCACCCAACACTGCTGCTTGCCGACGGACTCTTCAAGGAAGCACTGACGCTCAGGGTGGCTGCTGGCGTAGGCATCGAACGCGAGCATTGTGCACACATCTTCAAACGTAGCCGGGCGAATCAGCGGCGTATCCTGCATTGTGTCCATGGGGCCTCCTGCCTGATGTTTGCGCTGCTCAGCGTGGGCCCAGCAATGCCGCGTTGGCCTGGCGCACCATCGCCACCCACTCCCCCGGGCTGACCCGGCCGGACTGTTCGAGCTGTTGCGCGGCCATCAACGCCCGGTCGTATTCAGCTTCCTGCAACCTGCCTTCCCCCAGGAAGCGGGCTCGCCATTCCACAATCGCCGCCATCCCTTTGTTCGTCTCCATCCCCGCCCCCAAGTGCACTGTAAACAGGTGTGCGACCGGGTCGCCACCTGAGCGGCGGCGAGATTACAGGAGAACAGTAGGCTTGAGAATGCTTCGTAATACCGTTTGTCGTCAAAATGGCATACGCGACGCCTACAGTTGGGCCCCGCCATTCCTCGGGCTGGGCCACTGCCATAGGGTCAATAGCTGGTGATTATTGCTTCGCTGGCGGACAGTCCGCTTGCAGAAAAACCATCGAATATGTGAAATGCCTGTCGAACGTAAAAGGGGCGGTACCCGGCGCTGTCCATTCGGCGTAGTTGCCCGTCATGGTGGTAGCACTGTCCAGGTTACCCATTGCCATGCTCGCGACATTGCCAATGTGAGAGATCGGAATACCGCCGTACCAGCGCACCTGTTTTTCATTCTGGAACCAGCCGCCATTCCAGTTCGGCTGACTGGTGGAGTACCAGGTGTGATCAGATTTGAGACAGACCGTCTGGACCGTCGCAGCAGCCCCACCTGGACTGGTGAACGTCGACACTCGCCAGAGGCCAGCAGGCGAGCTATCCGCGTGTGCCGCGCCAACAGAGCCTGTGGCAAGGCCGAACAACAGTGCAAAACGAGTAAAACTTCCCTTCATGATGTTTCTCCATGGAAATATGCGCTAGCGGGTTGAGCTGCAAACATTTGTGCGTACCTTTACGTCGTCGTGAAACAGCGCCAAGGCCTCAACCCGAGCAATCTATTCAGTATTTGATAAGTGCGAGCATTGCGATGTTGCGTGGGCGCGTCACACCCGAATAGCCTCGGTCCAGCCCCACCCCAGGCAACGGGAAGTTGTTGACCGCATCGGCGCCGCCGATGGTGACGGTTGCGTAGTCGTTGACCTCGTAGGGGTCGACACCCATTGCCACTTGCGAAGCCGCACCGGTTTTCAGTGAGGTGCAGGCACTCCAGACGCCATTGGCCTTGTTGTACTCGGTGGTGTCGTAGGTCTGCAGGGTGCCCTTCTGGCGCGAGCCGAACACGCGATCGGCGTCCACCCCTCTGCCGCCGTCAAAGCCACGGATGAACTCGCCACGCAAGTCGGGCAGCGTGAAGGTAGAGGTACCGTCGCCTTCGCCGTAAGTCGTGCCGATTGCGGCAAAGAGCGCCGCATAGGTGCAACGCGATACCGCTGCGCCATCGGCCTTGAGCCAACCGGCAGGAACGGCATTAGCCGCAGAATATTTAACATCACCCGGCGCAGCCCCCGAAGCGATGGAGATCTGCCCCAGGGTTACCGCGTGATGGCTACGGGTTGCGTTGGCGACCTGTTGCGCGCCGCCGTCACAGCTGAGCAATACCCAGCACAACGCGCCGCCGTTGAGCAAAGGACCAATGTGCGAAACCAGCGTGACGTTGCCGCCAGCAACGATCTCGTCACCCTGCAACAGGTGCCCGCCCAGGCCGTAGATCGGTGCTGCCGCCAGCCCGTCAGGGGCATAAGTGGCATCGGCAGGGTTGGTCATGCTGGCGCGAAAATACTGGACCACACCGTTGGTGGTGGGCAACGCGGCAAAAGGAAGAGAATTTGCAGCGGTGTAGATAATTGTCATCTGACATTCCTTGTTAGCTGACATGGAAAATGAATACGCATCGGCCGTGATTCGCCCCACCCGGGGCACCTTCGGCTGCGTGAAAATACTGTATATCCATACAGCATTATTGACAAGAAAATTTTTCATCATACGTGCCGAGCCTGGGCACGCTTACGCGGTTCTCACTGTTGTCCCAGGGAGAAAACGACACTCGCGTTACGCCTGGCTAGCGCCTCTACGCTGGCGGAATATTTCCAACAGCCCATTGACCGACGGTCAGTCGATTAATTATGGTCTGCTTTCCCCGTTTATTTTCCGACGGCTCTGGAGACCTCAAGCATGCATCGCTACAAGCGCCCCGCCGTGCTCGCCGCCGCTTACCTGGGCACTTTTCTCGCCTCGCTGGACATCAGCATCGTCAACCTCGCCCTGCCCTCGCTGCAAAACGCCCTGGCCACTGATCTTGGCGGCTTGCAATGGGTGGTCAGCATCTACGCCGTCGCGCTCTCTGCGTTCATGCTGTCGGCAGGCCCAGTGGCAGACCGTTTCGGCCACAAACGCGCCTGGCTGACAGGTGTTGCACTGTTTACTGCAGGCTCCGCGCTGTGTGCCCTGGCCGAGGCGCTGCCGATGTTGCTGTTCGGGCGGGCAGTCCAAGGTATCGCTGGCGCCTTGCTGATTCCCGGAGCCATGCCGCTGATCACCCATGCCTTCCCCGAGCCCAGGGCCCGCGCCCACGCCATCGGTGGCTGGTCGGCCTTCAGTGCCCTGGCCCTGGTGCTCGGCCCTTTGCTTGGCGGTGTACTGCTGCAGCACTTCGGCTGGCAAAGCATCTTCCTGATCAACCTGCCGCTGGGCGGCCTGGCCCTGTTACTCGGCGCCTGGGGCATCAGCGAGCGAGCCCACCCGCAACAGGCCGCACTCGACCCCTGGGGCCAGTTGCTCAGCGTGTGCTGCCTGGGCGCGTTGAGCTACGGCCTGATCCGCGCCGGCGAATCGGGTTTTGCCGCACCGGCACCGAGCATTGCCATAGGCCTGGCGCTGATCGCGCTGCTGGCCTTGATCGCCGTGGAAAAGCGCGTAGCGAGGCCGTTGGTTCCCCTGGACCTGTTTCGTGACCGACGCTTTGCCGTCAGCAACCTGGCGTCATGGGTGCTGGGCTTTTCCAGCTACAGCAGCCTGTTTTTCTTCTCACTGTTCCTGCAACAGGCGCAAGCCCTGAGCGCCACCGAAAGCGGTTTGCGGATGATGCCGACGTTCATCGCCAGCGGTGCGTTATCGTTGATGTTCGGTCGGTTGCAACGTCATTTCGCCCTGGAACACTTGCTGGCCTGGGGTTACAGGCTGATCGGCATGGCGATGACCGCCATGGCGCTACTCAGCGCCAACACGCCCTATTGGCCATTGTTACTGTGCTTTGTGACCCTCGGCCTGGGCATGGGCCTGGCCGTACCCGCCACCGGCCTGGTAGTGATGAACGCGGTTCCCGCCAGCCGCGCCGGTATTGCTTCGGCAACCATGAACGCCCTGCGCCAGACGGGCATGAGCCTGGGCATCGCCCTGCTTGGCAGCCTGATGAGCTTGCGCGCCAGTGCCGAACTGACGCGTTTGCTGACGGTTGCAGGCGTCGACGATGCGGCGGCCCTGGCGCAACAAGCGGTTGCCGAGCACCCATTGAGCAGCGCCACGCCGTTGTTCGCCCAGGCCTACGCCACGGCGATGGCCGCAGGCTTCAATCTGGCAATGCTGGCTGCCGGGCTGTGCAGCCTGGGATGCGCCGTGTTGCTGCGGCGGCAATTGCCGGTGCCCAGCGCGTCGGCGACCAACGAGAGAGCACAGGGTTAGGCGTTGCCGGCAGCGCCGAGCATGGCCAGGCAGGCATCGGCAACCGATTTGGCGAACGCCGTGCAGTCGTCGAGACGCTCGACGATGGCGTCGTCGCTGACCCCATGCACCGCGGCGTAGATCATCAAGGCGCTGATGCGCGGCTGCGGCAAGGCCCAGGCACCGGCGGCGCGCCCGCCTTCGAGAATGCCCTGCAACTGGTCGAGAATGTCGTTCCTGGCCTTGTTGCTGCGGTCATGGTGGTGATGGTTGGTGTAGACGATGTCGTGCACCGCGAAGGTTTTCAAGTAAGTGGCGATATTGGCATGCACCCAGGCGCGCAGGCGGCCGGTCCAGTCATCAGCGGCGCACTGCTCCACCGCCTGTTCGAGTTGCTCGAGAAAGGCCTGGGTGTAACGCTCGCCGAGGGCTACCAGCATGTCCTGCTTGGATGGGAAATAATGATAGAAGGTGCCCTTGGCCACCTGTGCCTGCTCGACGATGTCACTGATGGTCGTAGCTTCCACGCCTTTGGCCAGAAACAAACGTTGCGCCGCCGCCATCAATTCCTCCAGACGTACCTCGGCCGGCTTGGTTCTCGGCTCATTGGCCGCTTTGCTAGGGGGCGCTGTGCGTAGGCGTCGCTGATTCATCAGAGGTTCCGGCAGACAAGAAAGACCCCGTAGTTTATGCGAATGCTGATGGCGCTGGCCAATAGGGCCAAAATGAGAATCGTCTGATTTCGATTCGCAGGTGGCGTAGGTAATTTGAACTTTCCATTCTGGTCAGTACGAATTAGCAATGAACTTACATAATTCGGAATTAACGCCAAGCAAGCAAGCAAGCAAGCAAGCAAGCAAGCAAGCAAGCAAGCAAGCAAGCAAGCAAGCAAGCAAGCAAGCAAGCAAGCAAGCAAGCAAGCAAGCAAGCAAGCAAGCAAGCAAGCAAGCAAGCAAGCAAGCAAGCAAGCAAGCAAGCAAGCAAGCAAGCAAGCAAGCAAGCAAGCAAGCAAGCAAGCAAGCAAGCAAGCAAGCAAGCAAGCAAGCAAGCAAGCAAGCAAGCAAGCAAGCAAGCAAGCAAGCAAGCAAGCAAGCAAGCAAGCAAGCAAGCAAGCAAGCAAGCAATTATAAGTTAGGTGCCGCCTGCTTTGCAAGTATTATATCCGTTCTTTCTGGGTGCGCGCTTACTTCGCAACCTGCAACTAGCGACTACTCGCTAGTTGCTCAATACCTCACCACACTAAAGTCCGAAAACCCCAATTACCATTGGGCGTTCATCGAGAGGCCAGATCAATAATGGCCTTCACTTCCTCGACACCCTTATCTTTCATTAACGTCATCCTGCTGTGGCTCGCCGTCGGTAGCAGCGCTGAGGCCATGATAAAAATCGATGGCACACGACTTATTTATACAGGCCAACACCGCGAAGCCACCCTCCGCGTCACTAACGTATCGTCGCAAACCGTCGCACTTCAAGCCTGGGTCAGTTCATCCGAAGAAAACAGCAGCGATGTCCCCTTTGCCTTGGCCCAGCCTCTAATTAAACTGAATCCGCAGCAAGTAGACGTACTGCGAATACTCTACAGGGGCGAAGGCTTACCGGAAGATAGAGAATCACTGTTCTGGCTAAACGTCATGGAAATCCCCCTTAAGCCCGACAGGCAAAACAGCGTTCAAATGGCAGTCCGCCAACAGTTGAAGCTGTTTTTTCGACCGCCAGGGTTGCAAGGCACATCCTCCTCATGTATCGCCGGATTGAGCTGGAAAGTAAAGAATGTTGACTCTATCGAAGTCACCAACACCTGCGCCTTTCACCTGTCGCTGGTGGATTTGCGGATAGAAAGCAGCGACCGCAGCACCGCGCTCGACGAATACACCTTATTAAAGCCAGGCGAAACACATCTCCTGCGCAGCACTGTCGCCGCCATCCCTGCCGATGCAAAAATAATTTTCACTGAAATCAATGATATTGGGCTGCGCCACGTGCATGAGGCAAACATCCAATGAGTACGTCCTTCAGTTACTTGCGAACCCTCAAAATGATGCCCTTGAAAACGTTTGCTTTGATAATGCTGCTGGCCGCATCCGCCAGCCCGGCTACCAGTTTTGCCCTCACCTGTGTAGAAGAGGGTACACACTCTGCTGTCATCAGCGAGTCGCTGGGCACTGCACTGGCTGTTCCCGCAGACGCTCCGGACGGCACGATAATTTGGGAATCGTCGTTATACTCAATAAACGTTAAATGTGCAGATGACTACAATTACGGTGCAGAGACTATCTACTTTCATATGAATCCCGCCAGCGTCAGTATCGGCGACGGTATACGGGCCGGCATCAGATACAATAAAACTGCCATAACCTCAAGCAGCGGAAAGGTCAGCACAGGCTTCTCTTCTCATACGGGCTGCAATTGGGTCAATTGCACAGGATGGGACAATGCCAAGTTCACCCTTACCTTCAGCATTTTTATTGAAAAATACGGCGCCACCCCCTCTTCCGGGCAAGCGGGTTCACGGCCGGACTATAGAGTGTTTCAACTGGATGGCACCGGCGGCCAAAACATCAAACCCAACAGCAACCTCAATTATGTCGTCACCGGCATCAACAACATTCGCTTTATTCCCTGCTCACCGGAGCTGACAATAACGCCAAGCACCGTCAATTTCCGCAGAGCGCTCTCTGGCACCGCAACTGTCGGAAACGTCGCTAGTAGCGCTAACTTCAGCCTGGGACTATCACGCGCCTGCGACACACCCTACACAGTAAACGCCCGATTCGCTTCCACTCCAGGCGGAGGGTCCGTCATCAACAATCTGTTGGTGCCGGCGAGCAACAGCTCCGTAGGTATCTCCCTCGCTCGCGTTGATAACAACGAGAAAATCCCGTTCGACACCTGGTTCAAATTGGCAGACCTGACCGGTCGTGAGCTGAGCAAAAATGACTTCAAAGCAGACCTGATCTGGCGCGAGCCTGCTAAACCCGGGGTGTTCGAAGCCTCTGTGATCGTCGACCTGTTCTATAAGTAAGCTAACAGGCCGCTGACGGGGATTGTCAGGCGCCGATCCCAGCCTGTGCGGATTAGCAGCTAAGCTTTTCGCGATTGAGCTTCGAGTTCCTGACTACCCGTCGTTAAGTGCCAAGAGCGCAAGGTCACCCGCCATGAATGAACAGAGGCACAGCTTCTCCCTGCAATGGATGGTGGCGCTGGCCATCATGCTGGGCCTGCTGCTGCTGGGCACAGGGCTCGCCTGGCAGGGTAATCGGGCAATCCAGAAGGCGCTGGTGGCAGCCGCAGGCGATTCCGCCCTGCAGCTTGGCAAGACCATCGACGAACGGGCGCGGCGCCTGCTCGATCCGGCGCAAAGCAGCATCCGGCTGCTGGCGTTCAACCCTGGCGCAGGCACTCTGGCCGAGCGCCTGGAGCAGGTCCCGCAACTGATCGAGAGCCTGAACGCCAACAAAATGCTCAGCGCCGCCTACATCGGCTATTCCAGCGGCGAATTTCTCCTCGTTCGCCGGCTACGCGACCCGCAGCTCATGCAGCACTTCGGCGCACCGGCCGGCAGCCGCTTCCTGGTGCAGAGCATCAGCAAGGGCGACGACGGCGCGCTGCAAGGCGAATGGCGCTTCTACGACCGGCAACTGACCCTGCTGCAAACACAAGCCCAGCCGGACTATCACTACGACCCCCGCCCGCGCCCCTGGTTCGTCGAGGCCTTTAGGCAATCCAGCACCGTGCTGACCCGCCCCTACGTGTTCTTCACCACCCGCGAGGTCGGCATCACCCTGGCCCAGCGCAGCGTCGATGGCGCCGCAGTGATCGGCATGGATGTCTCGGTCGATGACCTGGCCAGCGAGAGCCGCGACCTGCGCATGACCGCCGGCACCGAGACGGTGGTTATCGACCAGCAGGGCAACGTGGTGGCGTACCCGGACCTGCAGCGGGTGATTGTGCAAGAAGGTGACGCGGTGCGCCTGTCACACGTAGCCGAGCTGGGGGTGCCCAGCCTCGAGCACCTTTATGCCAGCCCGAGCCTGGGCCCTGCGCCGCAACCGTTCCAGGTACAAGGCAAGACCTGGTACGGCATGCGCATACCGCTGACGACCCTGGCCGGGCAAGACCTGCAGGTGCTGATCGCGGTACCTGGCAACGAACTGCTTGCCGACGCGAGCAAGGTGCTCTGGGAACAGGTGCTGTGGACGGCGGTGCTGATGGTCGTGCTGCTGTTCCTGGGGGGCGTGCTTGGCCAGCGCATTGGCCACTCGCTGCGGCTGCTGGCCGAGCAAGTACGGGGCCTGGCCGGTTTTGATTTCAGCCGCGAGGTGGGGGTGCAATCGCGGGTGTCCGAGGTGCGGGAATTGAGTCAGGTGCTGAGCCAGATGTCCGCAACCATCCTCAACTTCCAGGCCATCACCCTCACCCTCAGCCGCGAAACCCAGCTGGAGCGCATGCTCGACGGCGTCCTCAGCCATCTGGTGGACGCCGCCAGGGCAAGCGCTGGCGCGGTGTACCTGTTCGACGCCGAGCGTGGCCTGCTGCGCCTGGCTGCCGCTTGCCGAGGCAGCGGTTACCCTGCGCAACTTGCGGTCGACGAAAACCAGCATGAGGATCTGCCAAGCACTGTGACACGCGCCCTGAAGCTGGGCCGACGCAGCCATGCGGTGGTGCTCCGGGACCGCAGCCAGGCGCTGCTCGGCATTTTGCTGTTGCAACTGCAAGATGAGCCGGCGGGCGATGAGGTCGGCCAACCGTTCCGGCGTTTTGTCGAGGAATTGTCCGGCGCGGCCGCCGTGGCCATCGAAACCCGCCAGTTGGTCGAGGCCCAGCAACAGTTGCTGGATGCCATGATCAAGCTGCTGGCCGATGCCATCGACGCCAAGAGTCCTTACACCGGCGGCCATTGCGAACGGGTACCGCAACTGGCGCAAATGCTGCTCGACCAGGTTGCGCTGGCTGACAGCGGCCCCTACGCCGAGTTCAGCATGACCGAGGCCGAGCGCTATGAGTTTCGCGTCGCCGCCTGGCTTCACGATTGCGGCAAGATCACCAGCCCCGAGCATGTGGTCGACAAGGCGACCAAGCTGGAGGCCCTGTACAACCGAATCCACGAGGTACGCATGCGCTTCGAGGTGCTCTGGCGCGATGCCGAGCTTGCCTACTGGCAAGGGCTGGCCAACGGCGAGCCGCAGCAGCGGCTGCAAGCAACCCTGGCGCACTGCCAGGCGCAATTACAGGAAGACTTCGCCTTCGTCGCCAGGGCCAATGCCGGTGGCGAGTTCATGGAAGAAGCCGACATCGAGCGACTGCAGCAAATTGGCCAGCGCCGCTGGTGGCGGCATTTCGACAACCGCCTGGGCATTTCCCGCGAGGAAGATGAACGCTTCAAGGATGTGCCGCCGGCGCAACTGCCGGCGGACGAGCCGCTACTGGCCGACCGTCCCGAGCACCGGGTGCCCTGGGGCGCGCGCAAGCCGCCGGTGCTCAAGGACGACCCGCGCAACCATTGGGGCTTCGACATGCGCCTGCCGGCCAACGCCAGCAACCTGGGCGAGTTGTACAACCTGTCGATCCGGCGTGGCACGCTGAACGACGAAGAGCGCTTCAAGATCAACGAGCACATCGTGCAGACCATCGTCATGCTCAACGCCCTGCCGTTCCCGCGCCACCTCAAGCGCGTGCCGGTCATCGCCGGCAACCACCACGAGAAAATGGACGGCAGTGGTTATCCGCGTCGGCTGGGCAAAGATCAGTTGGGCATTGCCGAGCGGGTGATGGCGATCGCCGACATCTTCGAAGCGCTCACCGCCGCAGACCGGCCGTACAAGACGCCCAAGACCCTCTCCGAGTCGGTGAAGATCCTGGTGTTCATGGCCCGCGACAAGCACATCGATGGCGACCTGTTGCGGCTGTTCCTCAGCAGCGGGGTCTATCGCCAGTATGCCGAGCGGTTCTTGCAGCCCGAGCAGATCGACAAGGTGGATGTCGAGCACTGGCTGCGGCAGATATAGCGGCGAACAACGCTGCACGCCAGCGCAGGCCGCCTTGCGCTGGACAGTCACTAGGTCGATTTCAAGTACCGATAAAGTGTCTGACGGCTGATATCAAAATCACGCGCCAATTTGGATTTACTTTCTCCTGCACCGGCGCGGTCAATTAAACTTACAACCTGATTGTCAGACAGTTTCTTCTTGCGCCCACTGTAAGATCCACGATTTTTGGCAGCGGCAATACCGGCTGCCTGTTTTTCCCTGGCCACAACGCGTTCAAACTCTGCAAGTGCCTCCATTACCGAAATAATAGGCCGTACAACCTCCAGATCGTCATGCCGGAACACCAGGCTTTCGTTCAAAAACTCCAGCGTTACCTGCTTTTCAACCAACTGTCGAATCAGCGTGCACAGCTGCTCGGTACTGGAGCTGAGCGATGCCATGCTGTCCACTACCACAGTATCCCCGCCCTGTATGTAGCGAAACAGCTTTTCAAGGCCTGCACGATTGGCGGCATTGTCCGTAGGTTCATCGCAAAACACGGCGTCAAATACATCATGGCTGGTTCTTTTCTCTACGCGGCCCTCGGCGTCTTGTAGAGAGAGCCGGAGATATTTGATGCGGTGCAATCTCATGGTGCCTCCTTGGCATTAGCTGTACGCCGTACTCAAAACTTATACAAACTGTAACTAAATCATCAAATCCTTACACAAACGCCTGTCACACTTAGCCCACCCAAAATACACAGTTGCAAAGACTTAAACTTACCTTATCATTTTGAAGCTTGAAATGATCCTAACAAGTTTTTGCCACACCGTCGATTTCGCAGTTCTTGAATGAGCCGCGTCCATTCACGCGGCGAGTGCGAATGCGCCTGTTTTACCGTGCACACGCAATTCCCCGACGTAAACAGAGGACACAGGGATGAATGCCTTGGAAAACACCGTCGAAACTGACCAGTCAATTACCGACCAGGAAAAAATTGAAAATGTAACCCGGCGCATTACCGAGCATGGTAATTACCTGCGCAAGCGTTATCCGATCTTGCAGTATCAAAGTGCCTTGGGCGCGAGTGTCATGGTATTTTCCCTGGTGGGAATGGTGGTTACCGGCGGGCTCTACCTGAAGGGTTTTATCCCGGCATGGACGTGTATTTTAATCAACGCGCTGTTGACGTCGTTCATACACGAAATTGAACATGATCTGATTCATCGCCTTTATTTCAGAAAGCAGCCGCTGGCCCATAACGCCATGATGTTCATGTGCTGGCTGGCCCGGCCAGGAATGCCCAGCCCGTGGCTAAGGCGCAGCCTGCATTTTCATCATCACAAGGAGTCCGGCACGGATTCGGATGTCGAAGCATGGATCACCACCAGTGGCAACCCGTGGGGCGTATTGCGGCTGTTGAAACTGATGGATGGATTTATATTTGGATTTTTAAATGCGATCTTCGCGCCGGGATGGCGCCAAAAGGTAAGGTTGTTAGGCAAAATTATTCGCCTCAATACACCGTTCGGGCTTTTGTACTGGGGCTGCTGGTACGTATTTCTCGGCTATCACCTGTATGGGTGGCTGGGGTCAATCATCGGCGCCGAAGTTCACCGCTCTGCGGCAACCCTGGCACTGATGGATGTCGTTAATAGCGTCGTGGTTATCCTTATCGCGCCGAACCTGATACGGCAGTTTTGCCTGTTCTTTATAAGTTCAAACATGCACTATTATGGCGATGTCGCTCCGCGCAATGCGCTGCAACAAACCCAGGTAATGAACCCGTGGTGGCTGTGGCCGTTTCAGTTGTTCTGCTTCAACTTCGGCAGCACCCACAGCATTCACCATTTCGTGGTAAGAGACCCATTTTATCTTCGCCAGATGACCGCACCGTATGCGCATAAAGTCATGGCCGAGGCGGGTGTGCGCTTCAATGACTTCGGCACTTACAAACGAGCCAACCGTTTTTCCATGAACCACGCTCAAACTCGCTCGCGGGGTTGATGGCGGCGGCCGACGCTGCGCCATCAATGTTTTGGCCCTCGGTAATGGTGTTCAGCTACAAGGAGTGTGAAATATGAAAGCGCAAGGGATATGTGCGAGTCAGTTCGACGCGGTCAGGCAGGCCTTCGAGGACATGTTTGATGATCCGCAGGAGCGCGGGGCCGGGCTCTGCGTGCAGATTGACGGAGAGATGGTTGTCGACCTGTGGGCCGGCGTGGCGGACCAGGAAGGCACCAGGCCCTGGACCCGCGACACGCTGGCCAACACCTTCTGCGTGGTGAAACCCTATGTCGCGGTGGCGGTACTGATGCTGGTTGAACAGGGCAAGCTGGAGCTCGATGCGCCGGTTGCCCGTTACTGGCCTGAGTTCGCCCAGAATGGCAAGGCAAAGGTCACATTGCGCCAAGTGATGAGCCACACCGCAGGCCTGCCGGCGCTACGCGCCCCCGACCATAACGCCATGATGTATGACTGGGAGCATATGGTCCGGGTTCTGGCCGCCGAGCCGCTTTGGTGGGAAGCGGGAACCGACCTGGGCTACGGCACCACCACCTTTGGCTGGATTCTCGGCGAGTTGATTCGGCGGGTGGACGGACGAGACCCCTGCGACTTTATCCACGCAGAGATTCTGCAGCCCCATGGCCTGGACGTTCACCTTGGCGTCGACGAAAAACACTTTCACCGTATCGCCCGTTTCGACAGCGCCAGGGGGCGGGTCGGTGACCCTTACTCGCAAGGCTTGCGCGCCGTGCTGAAAAACCAGCCAACGCACATCGCGACCTTCGCCTTCACCAACCCCGGCATGGTGCCTAAACGCACCAGCGACCCGCGCTGGTGGGCCTATCGGCAACCGGGTGTGTGCGGGCATGGCACCGCGCACGGCCTGGCCGGTTTCTACAGCGCACTATTGGCAGGCAACTTCATCGGGCGCGAACTGCTCAATGAGTTCAGGCGAGAACACAGTCATGGCATGGATCGGGTCTGGATGCGGCCAATGCGTTACGGACTGGGCTGCATGCTTGAGCAGCAACGCGACCCGACGGCCTCCCACGCCATGGGCCCGCAGACTTTTGGCCATATCGGGCTTGGCGGCCCGATAAGTTTCGCCGATCCCGAACGGCAAGTGAGCTTTGGTTTTGTCACCACCACCTCGGGCAGTCATACGATGATCGATCCGCGCCCTAGCCGGCTGTCATCGCTGGTCTATGCGGCGCTTTGATTCAGGGGCTGCCTGGGGGTAGGATGGCCGCCCTGATAAGGAGATCAAGATTGCAGCCATCCGAAAAACAATGCCCCTTCTGCGCTGAAACCATCAAGGCGCAAGCGCGACGCTGCAGGCATTGCCATGCCGACCTGAGCAAGAAAACCATAGGCGTCTTTGCCAAGACAGGCATTACGGTTGTTGTTCTTGGCATTGTTTTGCTTGGGTTCGGCGCATTTGTCGCAAGCTCACCTGAAAGCAAGGAACAGTCCGAAGCGCAAGCTGCAATTGACCTCTGCCGCGAACGCGAAGCGTCCTACACGGGGCCTGCCAATGGGCGCAGCATAATCAGCGCTGCCTGCCAGAAGATCGAGGATGAACTGCGGGGTAAATTCGGGCACGCACCGTAAGCCACTGCATTGCTCTTTAGAAGAGCTGGAGCGAGACGGCATTATCGGCTCGCTTGTGCCATGACACTCCTGGCAGAGGCCGGGGCCGTCAAGCGCTCTTGCGGCGCTGGACACGCCGGTGCACAGCAAAAGCGATGTTCGGCAACATCATGATTGTGAACATGCCCCAAAACCCGACCTTGCCGGCGCCATGTAGGTAGCCACCCAGCGCGATGAAAGCCACTGTAAGCAAGAATTGAAGCGATACGAATTTCTCTAGACCTCTCATCCTGACTCCTTTTCTGGCGCAAAGAAAAACCCCGCAGACGTTAATCTGCGGGGCTTTCAATAATGGAGGCCGAGGTCGGAATCGAACCGGCGTAGACGGATTTGCAATCCGATAGCAAGATACCCGCCCGCTGCGGCTTTCAGCCGCTTTTCAGTTCCAGAACTTCCGAGTTTCAACACCCCTGGAAGCCGCATTCTACAAGGGTGTCCCGCTTGAGTTTTGGAACTGATTTTCACCCATCCTCCGGCGTTCTGCCGACCGAACACATCCCCCTCTCCCACCTGCAGCTCGTCCCCCAAATCTAGTCAGAACTACCCTGCCTCGATAACTGTATATCCAAACAGTATTAATGCGCCGCACCGTGATCATTGAAGACGACAGCTTCGCGCTGGGCATGCCCACGCCTGTTCAAATGTTGCGCCAGCATGCGCGCCTGGTCGAAGCCGAGTGCGAGCAGTTGCGGCACGAGCTCGACCGGGCCCGGGAGAACATCGAGAAGCTGATGGCTATCCATCAGACCCAGGCCGCCGAGATCGCCAAGCTCAATGCCAGAATCGAGCGCATGACCTGGGAGCTTTCTGACGCCCTCGTGGAAAACACAGAGCTGAAGAATCGGCAGATCGGCGGCTTCCCTTCCACCTACGGCGGCATGCCGTCGGCGCCAGACGGCCGGAGGTGAAGCGAGCTCATTGCAGTGAGCGTGCGGGCCCGCTAAGTGATCGCAGTTGGTACTCGGTGACGGCCTGATAAAGCGACTCGGCCTCCAAGCGCAAGCGCTCTACCTCCTGGGCAGGCCGACCTGAGTCCTGGGCTGCGTGGTATCGCCGCTGCGCATCGATGGCCTGCTGAATCAGGGGCTCGCCGGCCTCGATAACTCCCGTCAGGGTCTTCTTCACGCTCGCCGCTCCAGTAATTTGATCAAGCAGTATAGGCCAATAGCGATTCAGGCCTTGCTGTGGGGCGGCAAGACCAGTGACGATCACCAATGTCTGCTTTCGGCCAAAAGCGGTCAGTCATGACCGGTTGAATCCACAACCCATAGCTGCCTTTCAGGATGGGCAGCTAACGGCCAGGAGCAGACTGCCTGCTCTATAACAAATGTGTCCCCTTTTCGGTCCAAGGATTGGGCGAATGGAGAGGAGGTCGATGACGCAGCTGGTGAGCGCAGCAGTGATAATTTCAGATAGCCATTATTGATAGGTATCGCTACGCTCAACCTATCTTACGGACTCACAACCAACCTAGACAACAGCTGATAGCCCCCTCACAAAAATCCATGCATGGAGAGCCATATGTCAGAACTTTCAGGAAACCCGTCATCCAGAGCTATTGGAAGCGTTTACAAAGAGAATAAAAGATTTGTTGTAATTGGTTTGACGGGAAGAACTGGTTCAGGCTGCTCTACATCAGCAGAAATTCTTTGTAGTGCCTCCATTGAGCTCCCAGAGAATGCCTATTCCGGAATCACAAATAATGAGCTCAGAAAACATCGAATAATCAAAAAATTTATTGAGCACCGATGGCAGCCATTTAAGTGTCTTCAAGTTAGAACGGTCATAACCAGATACATTCTCGCACTAAATTTTTCAGAATTTTGCCGCTTTATTTCTGACGTAATGTCTAGAGATATAAATACAATCTCCGAAACCATGAGAGAAATAAAAGAAGAATACGACGATCTTCATATTGAAATATCTGAGTATCTTAGGAGCCCTGAAAACACACTTGACGAAATAGAAGCCAAGCAAGAATTTGCTTTCGATTTTTACTTCAAAAGATTACCAGACTTCTCAAACAAAATACGAGAATCCCTAAAAAACATCTCGATAGATGCATACACAAAAATATACCAGAGTGCAGGGGACAATATTCGAGCATCAGGGCAGGTAAACAGCTCTAAATTTGACGATTCAAAAGTCTTTCATTTCCCAAGAACTATAAACAAAATAATAAAATCCGCACACCATGTAGCCCGAAAAAACAATGAGTCCTGCTTCATTGTGGTTGACGCCATCAGAAACCCATACGAAGCAATATTTTTTAAAGAGCGTTACGCTGGTTTTTATCTAGTATCAATAAACACAGAAAATGAAAATAGACTAGCCCACCTCCGCAGCACGCACAAATTTTCTGAATCCCAGATAAAAGAGCTTGATGAAAAAGAGTACCCAAGCAAACTTGCCGGGTATAGCAAATTTATCTCGCAAAACATACAAAAGTGCATAGAAATATCCGACATTCACATACACAACCCTAGAAAAGAACAGTTTAATAACGTTGAACTGAAATGCCAGCTTGCCTGGTATATTTCTTTAATACAGCACCCAGGCTTGGTGATGCCAACCTCTTTAGAAAGCTGCATGCAAATTGCTTACACGGTGAAGCAAAGTTCTGGCTGCATATCAAGACAGGTGGGGGCAGCTGTAACTGACGAGGAATTCTCCGTCAAGTCAGTTGGATGGAACAACACGCCACAAGGGCAAGTACCATGCCTTCTCAGAAATGCCGAAGACTTACTACTTGGCCAGGACACTCATGCATACAGCGAATATGAAAGAAATGATAGTAAATTTAGGGATGTTCTACATGGGAAATTTGACAAGCTAAGAAAATCACCCTTATTGGAAGGTCGCAATTTATCTTTTTGCTTTAAAGACATGCAAAATGAAATAGACGGTGAAAAAAACCAAGTTCACACACGCTCACTACACGCGGAAGAGAATGCATTCCTTCAGATTTCAAAGCATGGCGGAATTAAGCTTAGGAACGGGATACTATTTACTACAGCCAGCCCATGCGAACTCTGCTCCAAGAAAGCATACCAACTTGGAATCAGCAAAATTGTATTCATTGATCCATACCCTGGAATCGCCACCCGACATACTCTACTAGTAGGGGACAATAGTCCAGAATTACAGCTTTACAGGGGCGCAGTTGGCAGAGCATACCACCAGCTTTACCAGCCAATAATGCCCTACAAGGATGAGCTTGAAACGCTGCTATCAATTCCCGGCAACGCAAATAAAAAAGCTATTCGGACAAAGATGCTAGAAAAAGAAAACCTAGAATTACGAGAGGAGCTTGAGCGACTAAAAATCCAACTAGATAGTCTTAGTAAATAATAATAACCCCCATATAACCATGAGTGAGATGGGGGCGAGCAGGTAAGGAGTGGTAAAGACCGAAAGGGGACGGATTTATTAATAGGGTAGGCAGTCCGCTTTTGGCCGATTGCTTCCTTTCGCCACCGGCAGCTTTGGGTCGAAAGCGGTCTGTCGCGAATGGCAGCTTTCGACCCATAGCTGTCATTCAAGGCATGCAGAAAGCGATCATCAACAGGCGAAAAACTGATTGATTACCTCTTGGGCCGACTAGATAGGGAGATTGGCGCGGTGGAGCTACACAGTGAGCGTTTAAACATGAGGCAGATAATCGAAGATGACTGGCCGCTGTTCCTCGCGCTGCACGGCGATCAGCGTGTCACCCGATACGTCTGCGATACGCAAACACAATCCGAAGTCCGCGAAAGGTTCGAGTCAAGGCTGCCCCTGTGGTTGCCCGGCTCAACGCACTGGCTATGCCTCGTCATGTTCGATCCACATATCCAAGAAGCTATCGGTGTGACAGGTCTGAAGCTGGCAGAGCCGACCGGCTCGACAGCTGAAGTCGGCTATATGTTGCTCCCGCAATTTCAAGGCAAAGGGTATGGTTCTGAATCTCTACAAGCAGTGATCAGCTATGCCCGAGATGTTCTTTGTTTGGATGCACTCAAGGGCGTCGTTACCGATGGAAATATCGGGTCATGTCGTGTGTTAGAAAAATGCGGTTTTGTGCTTGAAGAACGGCACGCCGATGCCTTCTGCATTGGTGAGCAACTATTTGACGACTTGGTCTATTTGAATCGAATAGGCAGGTGTCTAGAGGGACGCTAATCTGCCTGGTTCAGCCTTTGATCTGTGGCAGCTATTGGCCGATTGCTGCCCTTCGCGAAAGCCCGCTTTGGGTCGAAAGCAGTCTCTTTACTGCTTACTTCCCGATGCCTCGTGCGTAGGCCTGGCACGCTCGCAGGGCAATCAATCCTTGGTCACCGGCATCGGTGATGGCGACAATTCGTTGAGCAGCCGCTGCGTCAAGTTCTCCTCTCTTGGCTCCATGAACCAAGCCGCCGGCGGCGGTGGTGGCTGACATCCCACAACCACTACCCTGGGCTGGGGCGGCGAGTAAGACTGACAGCCGGAGATCAGAAGTAGCGAGGCGATCGCGTAGGCGAGCCTGGGTTGCTTGAGCATTGGTTAGCTCCTGATGGTGGGTTTTATCGTTGGCCTGTAGCCGATCTTCAAGGGTGCGGCGCAGGGACTGCTCTGCGTCCTGCCAGTTGATCACCGCCACAGCAGCGGCCTCTCGTTCAGCCTGGAATTCATTGGCCTGCTTCTCGCTCTTAGCCTGCCATTCCGCATCCATGGTCGAACGCCCGTGCTCGTAAGCTCCCCAGAGCGCCCAGACAACCAGCGCCAGCGAAACCGCGGCACCAATCGTGCGCGCACTGATCATGCCGCCTCCAGAAAGAGCTTCCGCTCAGCCTCACGCCGGCGAACAAGGCCAGCCAGAACCTTGCCACCGGCTTTGTTCCAACGCGGGAACTGCTCAGCAGCGCCTGCATAGTCTCCACTGTTCAGCAGACGCAACAGCGTCGACGACTCAAGATTGGCCGAGCCCAGGTTGTAGGTAAAGCTGATCAAGGCATCATGCTGGTTGGTGGTTAGCGGCACCTTCACCAGGCGCTCAACTTCCACTTCGAAACGCGGCACATCATTGGCCAGCATCCGCTCGGCCTGGTCCTTGGTGATCGACATTCCAGGTTTGATGCCGCGCGTGGTGCCATAGCCGATCGTCCACACGCCAACGGCGTCCTGGTAGGACTGCAGACGCAGCCCCTCGAAGGATTTGATGAGGTTGAGGCCTCGTTGGGAAGTTCGCATACATTTACTCCAGATAAGAAAAAGCCCCGACAGTGCGGGGCTTATTGGGCGTGTTCCGCCTCTTGTGGCGGCGGCGCGGTAGCATCCTCGGGGCTTGGCGGCCAGTCGATTGACAAGGGGTAATCGGGCTGCTGGTCCAGGCGATTCAGGGCGATGCGGTAGCGCCTCCAGGCCAGCAGCGCTTCCTGCTCATGCGCTGATGCCTCGCCGAGGTCTACCGCATCCTGCAGGGGCGCAATGCGAGTCGAGGCATAGGCCAACTTCTCGTCGCGCAAGGCCAACCCCTTGGTGCGGATACTCTCGTTCTGCGCCACGGTATCCAGTACCCAGGCGGCGCCGTCCCAGTAATAGAATTCGCCTGGGTATTCCTGGCGGGTCAGTTCGGGAGGCAGCTCGCCAAGGGCGCTGTGCTCCTTGGCATTGCCGGTGGCCACCTCGTAGACGGTGCCCCGGTTGTCCTCAACCAGGGCCCAGACGCTTCGGGCCAGATCACGAACCACGGCATGGCCGGGCACGGACTCGGGCGGCGTATCGAGGTAGGCATACGCCGGAATCAACCAGTGCTCGGCATCGAGCGGGTCCGGATCTGCCACACCCTGACCGATGTACTGCAGGGTTTCAGGGTGTGCGTTGTAAATGATTGGAGCGTCCATTAGAGGCCTCTTCAGTATTTGATACAGGCAAGCAGTGCGATGTTGCGCGGACGCGCTTCGCTGCCGCCATCTGCATGAATCGTTACGCCGTGAACGTGGTCTTCAACAGCAGCCGCAGTGCCAACCACGGGGTGCGCGTGATTACCACCAGAAGAAGTAAAGTTTCTCCATGCACTAACCCCAGAGGTGTTGCCCGCCAGCGATGCAGCGGTTTCTCCCGGGGCGATGCTGCCGAAGCCGCCCACCCCCACTCGATCAGCGGCGTTTGGACCGGCCGTGGCGGTACCGCTTACAGAGTGGCCATGCCCACCGGCAGCGGAAACCGTACCGCCGTGTACGTGGCTTGCGTTCTGGCTGGTTTGAATTGAGGCAATTAGGCGCCCCGGGTCAACACCACGCCCATCGTCGAAGCCGCGGATAAACTCTCCGCGTAGGTCCGGTACGTTGAAGGTGCTGTGACCATCGCCGGCACCGCCAAACACCCTGATTGCCGCGAACAACGCCGCATAGGTGGTTCGACTGATCACCGCACCGTTCGCCTTGAGATAGCCGGGCGGCGGAGTGTTCGAGGCGAAATAAACAATGGTGCCAGGTGGCGTGTTGTTGTCGAGCCGCGTCCAGGTATTCCACTGCTCCCCGTAGCAGCTACGGGCATAGACGGCATTACCCTGGTCGTACTGGATGGCCAATTGAGAGCGGTTCGCTCCCGGGGCCAGGTACCCGTAAAACGTCGTAGTGATATGCCAGTAGTGCTTGTCATCCGGCGTGTTGGCGTGATTGGTCAAAATGACTTGATTCACAGCCAGGTTGGGGTCTTGATCGACCGGCCCCTGATTCATGCCACTGGCTGCCGTGAGTGCTGCAGCCAGGCCTGCGATGTCCGCCATGGCATGGTTGTGCGACGCCGCTGCAGCGCCCAGGGTGTCCCGCGCGGTTGCGGTATTAGCGGCGCCGAGAAGCCCGCGCATCAGTGCCGACAGCGGCGCCATAGCGAACTGATCGACCCCGGTGCTGAAAATGATCTGATTTGCTGCTGTGCTCAGCGCTGCCAGAGCCGACAGGGTGTTATCCATCGGCTGCTTACTTGCCAGCGCATTGGTCATTGTCGTGGCAAAGTTTGGGTCGTTGCCCAGTGCATTTGCCAACTCGACCAGCGTGTCGAGTGCGCCAGGGGCGGCGCCGATCACGCTATTGATCACGCTCTTAACCCAGGCGGTGTTCGCAATCTGGGTGTCATTCGCCGCTGCTGCAGCGGTCGGCACTTTCGGTGCGCCGGTAAAGCTCGGGCTGTCGATCGGTGCCTTGCTGGCCAGCACGGCATTGATCGCCTCCAGGTCAGCGATAGTCAGTGCCCGCGACCACTTCATTGACTCGGGGCCTCCCGGGGGCTTGGCGAACTCGCCAAACCAGACCCGGTGCCCGTATTCAAAAACAATGAAGTTCGTCATGTCGGCACGCGGCGTGCTGGCAATAACCCCCAGCAGCACCGAGCCCGTTCCAGCCGGAGCGTTGGGCGTCGGCGCCGACGTCGCCGCACCGTTTGCCTGGTAGAAACCACCCGGCACAATTGCCTTGAAGTCAGCCAGTGCCGGTGCTTTCGTTGCATCCAAGCCCACTTGGCCAATTTTCAAGGCATCGGTAATGCCCATGCCGGCGAGCGTGTCCGGGCTCGAAGCGCTCACTACGCGGCCGTCAGTAGCTACCTTGACCTTGGTGTACTCACCTGCAGCCACGCCAGTACGCCCCAAGGCCGGGGCGAAGTTCAGCGGGGTGCTGCCCAACGTCGGCGGCACCAGGTTGGTCAGCTGCCAGGTAGTACCGCCGTTGGCCGTGCCGCTCTGCACAGGCACCAGGTGGCCCGGGATACATTCAACGCTTTCGTTGGCGTCCTGAGCCCGCACCCAGGCCCCGGCAGCGGCAGTGTAGATCCAGTTCTGTGCGGCGTTGGCTTGGTTCTTCACCAACACCCGGTCGCCGGCCAGCACGCTCACGCCGTCAATGTTCTGCAGGCCGCTCAGGGCGATAGGCCCCGTGGTCGCGCAGCGCACCGAACGTTTGGCATCGGTCGCGGTGATGGTCTGAATCGCCTTAAGCAGCTGGCTCAAGTCGCCTTCGGTCGGCGTCATGCCGGCCGAGAGGATCACGTTCAGGATCTCTTCCGTGACAGCGTTGCCCCAATGCGCCGGGATCAGCGAACCGATCTGGCCGAGGGTTGGGTTTTCGTCCACAAACTTGCCGTCCACCAGGCCAACGCCGGGCGTACTCTTGGGGTAGTCCATCAGGGTTTATCCGTATTGAATGAATTCGAGGGTGTGCGCCGGCGCCGAACGCCTGATCACACATTCCAGGGCACCGCTTGGGTTCGTCCCGAAGCGTTGCCCCCAGTAGCTCGCGCCAAAGCGGCGCCCAAGGCGCAGGCGCGGCCCGGTTTCTAGGGTCCACATAAACTGGGCGGTCCACGTCCCGAAGTGCGCGGCGCCAAAGCGTGACCGGCCAAAGCGTGGCGCGCGGTGCTCGACCACCCGGGCCTGCGTGTAACCCAGGCTGAAAGCCAGCTCGACAAAGTACGCCGGCGTCTGCCCGCCGACCTCGACCAGCCGGCGACGCACCGCCAGTTGCCGGTCATCGAAGGTCGGCGACTCGCCCAGGCACGGGTCGGGCAGTTTCATGACCCGTTCCCAGTCCGGTACCAGCTCGCGCACGGTGTCCGGCTCGCTCTCGGTCAGCAGGTCCGCCACCCGCAAATCCTCGCGGGCCAGCTCCTGGGCGGCGGCAGCCAACAACGCGTCAACCTGCGGGTTAAGCTCACGGTCCCAGGCCGGGCCCGGGGGCAGTAGCGCGCGCAATTGCCCGTGGTAGTCCTCTGCCGTCCTTACAGCCACAGCACACCCCCATAGGTCAGCAGCTCATGGGCGGCGGCCGACACGTTGCCCAGGTAACTCATCATGGAAACGATCACCAGCGGCTCATGGAAGGGCTTCCTTGGGCGCGGCCTGGCTCCGCGTGAATTGGAATGCCTGCTGGCCGTGGCCCAAGGCATGACCGCAAAAGAGATTGCCCGCTTAGTCGACATAGCCCCTGGCACCGTTGTGAAACGGTTGAGCGCGGCCATGTTCAAGCTCGGCGTTCAAAGGCGCACCGCCCTAGTCGCCGAGGCAATGAAGCGCCAGATCATCAGCCCGATGTGCATCCTACTGGCCGGTTTGATGGCCATGCATGCAGTCATCGGCGACACCGACCCGATGCGCCGCGACCGCCGCGTGCCAGAGCGCCGCATTGCCCAAGTTCGAATCATCCGCAAGGCCGAATCCTTCGACCTGCACGCTTGATCCCAACAGAGGAAGACACCATGCAATCCGCCATGCAAGAGCGTGTAAGCGGCCTTGCCGACCTGCGCGCCCGCACCACCCTCTCCACTGCTGAGTTCTTCGCAAAGATCGGGCGCCCGGCTCCGGTGCAGAGCATCCGCTACCAGGTCGTCACAAAGGCCAAGGCCTACCACATCGTGGAGCTGGCCACCGGCAAGACCAAGGGTTTCTGCTTCAGCTACCGGGCAGCAGTGAACTTCGCTCAGGCTCTGGAGGCAGCTGCAACGCGCAAGCTGGTTGGGCGGCAATGATCGGCGGCCCTATCCCCAATGAGCGCCAGCAGGTGCTGGATCAGCTCAGCGCCAGCATTGACCAGTTCTTTGCGGGTGGCAGGCAGCCAATCGAACTGCCCGCCTTCGAATACCGCCCTCGCCGTCCACACCACGGCAGCCATAACGCCGAAGGCGACTCAACCGCCCGGGATGCTGCCACGCAGAAGCGCCAACTGGTAGAGCGCGCTCGGGAGGCGGCGAAGACCCTGACCCTCGACGAAGCCTATCGCTCCCTCGACATGAGTCGCATGGAGCTGCACCGTCTGGCCAAGGAGGCCGGGATCTTCTTCCAGAGCTGCGACAAAGAGCGCCAGCGCCGCGAAGTTGCCCGCCAGGCAAAGGTCGAAGAGAAAGCCAAGCTGGTCGAGCTGATCAGAACAAACAGCGGCATTGGCCTGAGCCGGAACTTCGTCGCCAAGAAACTCGGCATCAGCAATCACTACCTTTTGCGCCTGGCCGAGGAAAACGGAATCGACTTTCCGCGCTGGAGCGACAGACCTTGAAGCTCATGAACCGCGTCCAGCATGTTCGGCGCCAGCAATGGATCAACCTCCCGCCCAGAGGCTTGCGTGGTAGTAGCAGTGGCGGAGCTGAAGCGCTACCCGGGCGACGACGTTGACGGCACTGCGATGCAAAACCCAGCGCTATGCTTAGTCCAGATTTTCTCAAAGAAGATGTTACTTGATCAACTTTGGAATAGGTGGAAGTTAGCCTTACAAAATCCATCTACAGCCTTTTTAAACTGCGCAGAGGTTGCATACCTCACGGGAACGGTAGAGTTATCAAAAATATAGTTATAGAAATTCTCGTTATTTATGCAGGTGTCAAATGTAGCACCAGGATTTGCCTCCTTGTACCCGTTAATTACGGAAATCATTTCAGACACAAATTCGCCAGCAGCTCGATCGTGAGCCACCGATGCAGGCACATAACTATCTGAACTTATTCTTCGGCCAATCCTCGTAATCTCTCTCGACAAATCCTGCATCATATCAAGCATAACTTGATCAGGAGTCCCTACTGTCTGATCAACTGACGCTACTTTAAAGCTACCAAAATTTTTCAGGAAAGTTGAGTGCGCCGGGTCATTTTTGGATGCAAGATAAGTTGCCAAGACCTTATCCGCCAAAGACTTCTTAAATGACACAATTCGAGAAAAACGGAGATCTCGCGGATATACCAGATGTTCAATAACCCCAGTATCAAATGAGAAGTCAGTTTTGTCATCCTTGATCAGAATAGTTGGCTTATCAAATGCCAACCTCATGCCGAGCTCAAACATTACGTTTGCGTTTTTGCAGCTCACATCACAGACAACTATATCTGACGAATATATATTCTGAACAATGCGCTTCTGTATAACGCCAACATCGTCTTGCTCGCTTACCAAGCGCGGTAAAAAAACAACATCCTCAATACTTGCTACAGCATCACAAATTATATTCTTAACCTCTACCCAATGTTCCGCAGTACAACCATCAATAGTTGAAATCGGCATTACTAAACCACAAGTCAGCCCTGTTGTTGCTTGGACTTCATCACCTTTCTTAGCCATAGGATCTCCTGCGCGATCAAGCCAGGGCGGCAAATGGCCACCCACCCCCAACTACATACCTCAACCATCTAAATTTTGCCACCCCGGCGAGGGCGGCGCCTGCACGCAAGGACCACAAAATGACCGAGCAACAGCACGACGAAAGCAAACTCGAAGGGGTCATCCGCAAGATCAAACGCTGCCTTGCCCTTTCGAAAAGTTCGAACGAGAACGAGGCAGCCACGGCCATGCGTCAGGCGCAGGCGCTGATGCGCGAGTACCGCCTGACCGAAATGGACGTGCACCTGAGCGATGTGGGCGAAGTCGAGTCGGAGAAGGCCAGGGCCAAGCGCAGGCCAACTTGGGACCAGCATCTGGGCTCAATCGTTGGAGAGGCATTCGGAGTTCGGTCGTTCTCCAGGCGTAGTTGGTGCAAATCGACAAGCCGCGTCATGGACCGCGAATTGTTCGTTGGAGTGAGCCCAGCCCCGCAGATCGCTATGTATGCCTACGAAGCACTGCTGACCAAACTAACCCAGGCCCGGCGTGAGTATGTGTCGCAAGTGCGAGCTGGCAAGCAACGCAGTTCCTATTCACCTGAAACTGCTGGAGATCATTTTGCGCTGGCTTGGGTGTCGGCAGTGCACAACAAAATTCACGAACTGGTGCCCCGGGGTGAAGAGGATCTCGCCATCGGCCAGCACTCGAATGGCCGCGAACTGGTGGCGGTCGAAGAGAAAGACAAAGCCCTGATCGAGCAGTACCTGTCGGGAAGAGAGATTAGCAAGGCCAGAAAAACCCGCGAGGTCGAACTCGATCTGGATGCCCAAATTGCCGGGCTGCTAGCCGGTCAACGTGTGGAGCTCAATCCGGGGCTGGCCACTGGTGGCCAGGAGGCTCTACAAATCGGCGCGGCCTGATACGGAGAGCCCCATGAGCACATTCGCAGTTCTCGACATGACCGCCGACGTAGCGCTGGCTGAGGTCAGGAAGACCTCCAAGACAACCTGGCTGCAGTCAGAGCTTAAACCTAGTGTTACTGAAACCTTCATGCCAAAACACTAAAGCGCGCACTATCAAATGTGACTTTATGTAATGCACAGTTCCAGACTTTTGGCTTGCTCGTATCGCCACGCCCACCCACGTCTGGTCGCCATTAATCATCCCGAAAATCGGCGCACCACTTATCCCACTCAAATCACTCTCTGAAGGAGTGCCATTGAGCTTACCAAAGTTTTTCCCCAGCAAAGATGATGAGTTGACACCATCTTTGATCAGCATATGATTATGGACAATTTTCTTATCCCAGTCGTACCTATTGCCTTGAGTCGGATAACCAACCAATCGTAGCACTGCACCTTCAGCAATTTCAACTTCATCTTCACTGACGATGTTGATTGCCCGCTCTCGCAACCCGGTCACACCAACCGACCTAGCTTTATCATCATCAACTCGACAGAAAAGAAAGTCACCGGAATCCTCACACTCATCATCAAATTTTGTGAACATGCAAACATCAAAAGGAACCGGCCCTACTTTTCCTTCGAGAGCAATAAAAAGGTCACTCAATAGATTCTCGCCATCTTTCTTAACATTATGAGCGGCAGTAATGAGGTACGTTGCCTCCTTATAGCGAACAAAAAAAGCTGTACCTTCACCCCAAAGGTATTTGCTGCAGTTATCAAAGCTGATAGAGCGAATAAAACCAGAATAGTATTTTGCAATATCGTGATCTGTATTCATTTAATGCCTGCTCTTCTAGAGGTTGCACAACCCTAACATACTTCCAGGAGCCCCCATGCCCACAGCAATCGACCTGTTCGCCGGCCTCGGCGGATGGAGCACCGGCGCGCGCGCCGCAGGCGTCCAGGTTCTCTGGGCGGCAAACCACTGGCCGGTAGCCGTTGAATGGCACAGCGCCAACCACCCCGACACCCAGCACGTCTGCCAAGACCTGCACCAAGCGCGCTGGGAGCAGGTGCCCTCTCACGACATCCTGCTCGCCTCCCCTTGCTGCCAAGGCCACGCAAAGGCCCGGGGCAAGAAGTCGGGCAACCCTGAGCACGACGCCTCGCGCTCGACGGCCTGGGCGCCGGTGTCGGCGCTTGAGGTTCACCGGCCGCCGGCCGCAGTGATCGAGAACGTACCAGAGTTCACCGACTGGGTGCTCTATCCGGCCTGGCTTGCAGCGGTACAGGCGCTGGGCTACCAGGCCGCGCCACACATCGTGGACTGCGCCGACCTCGGCGTGCCGCAGCACCGGGTGCGCCTGTTCATGGTGCTGACGCGCAGCAAGGCACCGCTGATGCTTCAGTTGCCACAGGAACGACATGTGCCGGCAGCGAGCTTTCTCGACTTCGATGGCGGGCGATGGTCGTCAATTGAGAAGCCGGGCCGAGCCCAGGCCACGCTCGACCGGGTGCGCAACGGTCGCGAACGCTTCGGTGAACGGTTCATCATGCCCTACTACGGTAAAGGTTCAGGCACCACCGGCCGCGACATCAACCGCCCAATCGGCACCATCACCACTCTGGACCGCTGGGCCCTGGTCGATGGCGACCGGATGCGGATGCTCAGCGCCAAAGAGGCCCTGGCCGCGATGTCGTTCCCTGCTGACACCCTGCGCCCGGAAAACCACCGGCTGACCATGCACATGGCCGGCAATGCCGTACCGCCGCTGGCAGGACAGCGTGTCATCGAGGCCCTGCTGAAAGCCGCATGATCGCCTTCCTACCCTCAGAACGTATCGAGGTCAGCAATACGCCTACCTTGCTCATCCGGCTCTTCTGTAAGTGACCCTTTGCCATCCGGAATGATCCGGCCGCCAATGACCCTCGAATCGAACGGGCCAAACGCCAACAAAAAGGTATCTCCGCCCTCGATCATCTCCAGTACTTGAGGTACGGCAAAGACCTGAAGCTCTGCAGATACTCCGGGCAAAGTGTCGGCCACGTAACCATGCGTTTCTTGTCCCTGAAGCTCCATCAGCGGTCCATGTTCGGGGCGTCTTGCAGTGATAACGAAAGTAGCCATAGCCATTACCTCCCCATGAATCCTTAACTATAGCTGCCCATGAGGTATCCCCATGCCCACAGAAAACCGATCCAGCAACACCGAACAGATGGTCAGCGTGCCGCGTGATGAAGTTGAGCGCCTGGTGAAGCTGCTGCAGTACCAAGCCCATCCCTATCCGTCGCCTCATGCTGAGTTCTGGCAGGACCTGCTTGATGCGCCAGCCGCCCAGCACCAGGGCGAGCCGGAGAGAGATGCGAGAGATTACGCTATTGAGCATGCGGGCTTTCTTGCTGACGCTGCCGACCAGGTTCTGGCCGACTATAAGGCCTACAGCCTTGCCCAGATGCTGGAGTCGGAAGGCGGTGATGACGGCGACGGCGAGTTAAAACATGCGGTTGATGCAGCAAGAGATGATCTGCGTGAAGGTCTAGCCAATCTGCGCAGCATGGCCTATGAGTTCAGGAAGCGTAGAGGTCGAAGTGACCGTTCGGCCAGTGCCGACGCGCACCTGCTTCCAGCGCCTGAACATGCTCGCCGCTCAGTGTGAATAACCAAGGAGTACATTTGTACTCCGCGCATTGAGTCAGGCCTTCCGAGCACGCATCGGCGACTGAGCAACACCCTCCTCGGCGATGTGCCGAGCCTTGCCCACACTCCAGGCTAGGGCGCGAGTCATTGATTCATTAGAGCGGCAGTCGATGCCCTCTTCATGGAGCGCCATCCCAGATGCTGAATACACCCCTATGAACAACTGGGTAACGCCTGCCCGGGACAGCCTGACCTGAACATCGATAGTTGCCCCACCACTGAGCTCCTCTTCATGAGTTCGGCAGTGAAGCGTTGGGTCTGCCCATTCCCAATAGGCCTTACCTCTGGTGCGCATCTCGTTCCCCTTTGTTGACCATTAAGTAAGGCATACGGGGGGACGAACGGCTACATCGCTATTCCGGTTCTTTGAACCAATTCGAAATTAGAACACGCAATTCTTGATAGCCGCGGCAGCGCCGCTGAAGTTGGCCACGCGCTGACGAAGGCCGGCGAGCTGATCATCAAGCACCGAACCTAACCCCTCCCCACCTCTGCCGCCATGCGCGGCGTGGAGCCTATCCCATGGAAACCGAAATTCTCTCGGAGAAAGAACTGGCCGAGTTGACCGGCTACAAGGCCAGGGGCTACCAGCGCCGCTGGCTTAACGAGCGCGGCTGGCACTATGTCGAGAGCCGCGGAGGTCGCCCCTTGGTGGGCCGTCAGTACGCACGCATCAAATTGGCCGGAAACGTTGTAGAGGTGGTGCCGACTTCGGCGCCGCCTGTATCGCCGGCTTGGACACCAGATTTTTCCCGAGTGAAGTGAAATGCGACCAAGGAAGACCGAAAACCGCGACTTACCACCTGGAATGTATCGCCGTAAAAGAACGAGAGCAAACGGCAAGGTGTGGGAAGCACTGTACTACCGCGACAAGTCTGGCAAGGACATATTCCTTGGAGCCGATCTCGTAAAGGCCAAGCTGAAATGGGCGGAGCTTGAGGCTAAGTCTGTACCCAAAGAGCTGACCACGATGAAGGGTATTTTCGATGAGTACCTGCTGAAGATCATCCCGGGCAAGGCGCAGCGGACGCAAAAGGACAACATCTACGAGCTCAAGCAGTTGCGTGAAGTCTTTGATTCGGCGCCCATCGATGCAATCACGCCGGCGATGATTGCCAAGTATCGCGACTCGCGGTCAGCCAAGACCCGTGCGAACAGAGAGATCGCCCTGCTCTCACATGTTTTCAATACAGCAAGGGAGTGGGGCCTCACAACCCGGGACAACCCCTGCTTGGGCGTGAGAAAGAACAAGGAAAAGCCGCGCGACTTCTACGCCAACGAAACTGTTTGGCAGGCGGTGTATGCAGAGGCTCCCGAGGAGCTGAGGGATGCGATGGATCTGGCCTACCTAACCGGCCAGCGGCCGTCAGACGTGCTGTCCATGAGGAAGGACGACATGGAAGGGATCTACCTGCTGGTCTCCCAAGGCAAGACCGGCAAGCGATTGAGGATCGTCCTGGAAGCGGATGAGCTGAAGAACAGCCTTGGGCTACTGCTCGAGCGCATCATGCGGCGCACCAGCGAACACTTGTCCCCGTTCTTCATCGTGAACGAGCACGGCAAGCGGATGAGCTGGCCAATGCTGCGCAACCGGTGGGCGGATGCGCGCGAGGCTGCTCGGGTGAAAGCAGAGCTGGGGAAGAAGCCTGACCTTGCCAATCGAATTTCCCAGTTCCAGTTCAGGGACATCCGACCGAAGGCGGCATCTGAGATCAACGATCTGAGCGATGCGAGCGTACTACTCGGGCACTCGAAAGAGGGGATCACAGAGCGCGTTTACCGTCGCGTTGGCGCCATCGCAAAGCCCTCCAAGTAAGGAAGTTTTGGGACCGCTGTCTATTTGTTTTGGGACTGACGCACTTTCCGACCCACAAAGAAAAACCCCGCAGACGTTAATCTGCGGGGCTTTCAATAATGGAGGCCGAGGTCGGAATCGAACCGGCGTAGACGGATTTGCAATCCGGAGCATAACCACTTTGCTACTCGGCCTCAAATGCCCGAGACCCTGAAACTGCGATCTCAAACATGTACAACTCTTTAAGGAAACAACTTGCTAAAACTGCTATCTCCTTGAAAACGCTAGGCTTTTTTCGTGCCTCGTTTTCGATGGACGCAATTATGTACTCATTCCCCTGCTCTGGCAACCCCTTGAATTCAAAAAGTTTTATTTTTTTCTTCGAGGGGCTTCGGGCGCCCTGCAGTGCGGGCTTTGCGCGCAAGTAACAGGGTGACAGCACAGGCGCCAAAGCGCGTTACTATACAGGCTCTACACACCATCCGCTGCCCAGATTGCTGCTTATGATGCAAACCGAACTGGACCTGTTCAACCCCGCCAGCCCCGCCGAGCCGCAATGGATCGGCAAGCAGGCCGTGGTGTTGCCCGGCTTTGCCCTGGCCTGGGTCGAGGCGCTGCTGCCTGAGTTGCGCAAGGTCATCGCCTGCGCGCCGTTTCGGCACATGGTCACCCCCGGTGGCCTGAACATGGCGGTAGGTTTGACCAACTGCGGGGCGCTGGGCTGGGTCAGTGATCGCCGCGGTTATCGCTACAGCCCGGTCGACCCACTCAGCCAGCAGCCCTGGCCAGCGCTGCCAGCGGCGTTGAGCGAGCTGGCAGCGCTGGCCGCTGCAGCCGCAGGCTTTGCCAATTTTCAGCCCGATGCCTGCCTGGTCAACTGCTACCAGCCGGGCAACCGCCTGAGCCTGCACCAGGACCGCGATGAGCGCGATTACAGCCAGCCGATTGTTTCGGTGTCGCTGGGTTTGCCGGCGGTGTTCCAGTTCGGCGGCCACAGCCGCAGCGAAGCCACGCAGCGCATCGGCCTGCGCCATGGCGATGTGATGGTCTGGGGCGGCGCAGACCGCCTGCGCTTTCATGGCGTGCTGCCGCTCAAACCGGGCAGTCACCCTGTGCTGGGCAGCCGGCGGATCAACCTGACCTTGCGCAAGGCAGGCTAGGCAGCTCGAAATTGCGTAGCAAGCCCGCGCCTGCAGGCCTTGACCGTCGCTCCCTGGCCGCTCCATGCTCTAGCCCCCTTCCCCCGACTTTCAAGGAACGATTGCATGAAGCTGGAAACCCTGGCCATCCACGCGGGCTTCAGCCCCGACCCGAGCACCAAGGCCGTCGCGGTACCGATCTACCAGACCACCTCTTTTGCCTTCGACGACACCCAGCACGGTGCCGACCTGTTTGACCTGAAAGTCGCCGGCAACATCTATAGCCGGATCATGAACCCCACCAACGACGTGCTTGAACAGCGCATGGCGGCGCTGGAAGGCGGCGTCGGTGCGCTGGCCGTGGCCTCGGGCATGGCCGCGATCACCTACGCGATCCAGACCGTGGCCGAAGCCGGTGACAACATCGTCTCGGTGGCCAAGCTCTACGGCGGCACCTACAACCTGCTGGCCCATACCCTGCCGCGCTTCGGCATCCAGACCCGTTTTGCCGCCCACGACGACATCGCCGCCCTCGAAGCGCTGATCGACAGCCGCACCAAGGCAGTGTTCTGCGAGTCGATCGGCAACCCGGCCGGCAATATCGTCGACCTCCAGGCCCTGGCCGATGCCGCCCACCGCCATGGCGTACCGCTGATCGTCGACAACACCGTGGCCACGCCGATCCTCTGCCGGCCGTTCGAGCACGGCGCCGATATCGTCGTCCACTCGCTGACCAAGTACATCGGCGGCCACGGCACCAGCATCGGTGGCATCGTCATCGACTCGGGCAAGTTCCCCTGGGCCGACAACAAAGAGCGCTTCGCCCTGCTCAACACCCCCGACCCGTCCTACCACGGCGTGACCTACACCGAAGCCTTTGGCCCTGCGGCCTTTATCGGCCGCTGCCGGGTGGTGCCGCTGCGCAACACCGGCGCGGCGCTGTCGCCATTCAACGCTTTCCTCATTCTGCAAGGCCTGGAAACCCTGGCCCTGCGCATGGAGCGGCACACCGAGAACGCGCTCAAGGTCGCCCACTATCTGCAAGGCCATGAGCAGGTCGCCTGGGTGAAGTACGCCGGTCTGCCCGATCACCCCGAGCACGAACTGGCCCGGCGCTACACCGAAGGCAAGCCGGCTTCGATCCTGTCGTTCGGGATCAAGGGCGGCCAGGAGGCCGGTGCGCGCTTTATCGATGCGCTGCAGCTGGTGGTGCGCCTGGTCAATATCGGCGATGCCAAATCCCTGGCCTGCCACCCGGCCTCCACCACCCATCGCCAGCTCAACGATGAAGAACTCGAACGCGCCGGCGTGCCGCGGGACATGGTGCGCCTGTCGATCGGCATCGAACACAGCGATGACATCATTGCCGACCTGAGCCAGGCGCTGGAGGCCAGCCGCGGCTGATGCTGTCCGACCACATCAGCGCGGCCTGACTGCGCAGGATCGCTTGAGGCTAGCGGGCGCAGCGGTGACTCAAGCGATCACCACCTGCGCCGCACTCAGGCTATCTGCCGACACCCCGACCAGGGTCACGCTATCGCTACCGAAGCTCAGCACCGCATCACTGCCCACCTGGCTCAGGTGCTGGCGAATGTCCGGTTGCGCCGTGCCACCCTCGACGCCGATGAATACCAGTCGGTCATCGGCGTCGAAGCCCTGTACCTGATCCTGGCCGAAGTGGCCGCTGAACAGGAAGGTGTCGCTGCCACCGCCCGATACCAGCACGTCGTTGCCGGCGCCACCGACCAACACGTCGTTGCCACGGCCACCTTGCAGATGGTCGTTGCCGTCCAGGCCAAACAGCCATTGGCCTTGCGCGCCCGCCTTGAGGCTGTCATTGCCTGGCGTACCGTTCTGGCTGGCGGCGTAGGCGTGAACCTTGCCGCTGCTCAGCAGCCCCGCCGGGTCGATCTGGTGGCTGACTTGCTTGCTGAAGAACAGCAGGCTCGATTCCTTGCTGACCAGGGTTTCGACCTGCTTGACCAGGCTGATGCCGCCGCTGCTGTCACGCAGGTACAGGGTGCCGTTGCCATCACGGGCGACATCAAATTTGTCCAGCGCCTGGCCGAGCTTCAAGGTGTCGTGGCCGGCGCCGCCGTCGATCAGGTTGTAGCCGCCATCGTCACGGAAAGTGTCGTTGCCGGCGCGCCCTTCCAGGTAATCATTGCCGCGCCCGCCATGAATCAGGTCGCCGGCGTCGGAGCCGATGATAAAGGTGCTGCCCTTGTGCGCTTCGGCGTTGCGGTTCAGGTCCTCGACCCAGGTCGAGCCACGGCGAACGTCGGACAGGTTGCTGACGACAATGGTCGAGTCCTTGGCCGTCCATTCATAGAATGCCGAGTCCAGCACCCGCCCCAGGCCGTCGCCGTAGGCGCTCGGCAAGTGCGAGAGCCAGGTGGCGATGTTGCCGATCGAGTACGGCAGCAGGTTCCAGGCATCGGAGGCATAGTGGTCGTTGAAGTTGACGATGTTGTCGGTGCTCGAAGGCTTGGCCGCATCATGCACACCGAAGGTTGCCCAGTCGGCTTTCGAGCCATTGAGCGCGCGGAACACCGGGTCGTTCTCGTAGCCGATGTTCAGCACCTTGCTGCTGTCGCTGGCCTGGGTGGGTGAGGCAAAGGCAACGTAGCGGGCGTCCTGATAGAAGCCGCCCCAGGTGTCGTTGCTAAGCTCGGCCAGGCTGTTGACACCAAGGCCACCGAGGCTGTGGCCACTGACGGTGATGTCGCTGCCGCTCAGGCCGTTGGCCTGGGCGAACCGGGCGACATCATCGAACAGCCGGCCGAAGGCATTGGCGGCGTAGTTCTTGGCAAAGTCAGCCGGGCCGAAGGCCGCCATCAGGTCGTGGATGGCATCGCTGATGGTGTCGCCAATCAGGTTTTCCCGCGGCCCGCTGGTGCCGCGAAAGGCGATGCCCAGGCCGCTTAACTGGCCGGCGGCGTCGTACTTGCCAAGTATCTCGACCTGGGCACTGGTGTAGCCGCGGGTTTCACCATGGAAGGTGCCACGAAAATCCGTAGTGCCCTGGTAACCCAGCTGGCTGGCGCTGATCGGCGTCCAGCCTGCCGCTTTTACCGCGGCGAGGGCCTGGGCTTCGGCGTCGGGGTTCCAGGGGATGCCAGGGATCGCGCCCTGGCTGTCGGTGCCGCCGATCAGGGCCTTGATCAAGGTGGCCGGTAAACCGAGGCCAAAACCGTGCTGCTGGTAGCCAACGGCAAAGCCGTTGTCGATGCCGTGGTAGGCATACAGAGTCAGCGCCATGGCGTCGCTGTAGAGGGCTTTGGAAGCGGCGCTGTCGAGGTGGCGGTAATCGAAAACAGGCATGGCTATACATCCTTGTGCAGGTGGCAGGTAACCCTGGCGACATCGTCCGTTGACACACCCGTGGGCAAACCCAAACGCTGCCACAGGGGCAATTGGCCCGTCCATGGCAACATCGATGGCAAGCTGGCCAAAAGCGCGGGGGATTCTTCGTCAGCACCGGCAACATCAAGCTGTATATCCATACAGATAAAACTTGCCACGCCCCTCAATCCTGCGCATCCTATGGCCTTCACCCACCATAGATCGAACGGCATGCGCCTGTTTCTCTGCGAAAAGCCTTCCCAGGCCAAAGACATCGCCAAGGTTCTCGGCGCCAACCGCCGTGGCGACGGCTGCTGGGTCGGCACCGAGGTTACCGTCACCTGGTGCATCGGCCACTTGCTCGAGACCGCTCCACCCGACAGCTACGACGCGCGTTACAAGCGCTGGGTGCTGGCCGACCTGCCGATCGTGCCCGAAAAGTGGAAGATGCTGGTCAAGCCCAAGACCGCCAGCCAGTTCAAGGCGGTCAAGCGCCTGCTTGGCGAGGCCCGCGAGCTGGTGATCGCCACCGACGCCGACCGCGAAGGCGAGATGATCGCCCGCGAGCTGGTCGAGCATTGCCGCTACCGCGGGCCGATCAACCGCCTGTGGCTGTCGGCACTGGACGACGCCTCCATCCGCAAGGCCCTGGCGGCACTCAAGCCCGGTAGCGAAACCTTCAGCCTCTACCATTCGGCCCTGGGCCGCTCGCGGGCCGACTGGCTGATCGGCATGAACATGAGCCGGCTGTTCACCCTGCTCGGTCGCCAGTCCGGCTATCAGGGCGTACTGCCTGTGGGTCGGGTTCAAACGCCGACCTTGCGCCTGGTGGTCGACCGCGACCGCAGCATCGCTGACTTCGTGCCGGTGGCCTACTGGGCCATCGACGTGCAGCTGCAAAGCGCCGGCGAGCAATTCGCCGCGCAGTGGCGCGCCGCCGAAGATGCCTGTGACGACCAGGGCCGCTGCCTGAACCAGGCCCTGGCCCGGCAGGCCGCCGCCGCCATCGGCGCGGCCAGCAGTGCGCGGGTGGTCAAAGTGGCCACCGAGCGCGTGCGCGAAGCAGCACCGCTGCCCTTCGACCTGGGTACCTTGCAGGAGCTGTGCTCGAAGAAGTTCGGCCTCGGCGCCCAGGAAACCCTCGACATCGCCCAGGCCCTGTACGAGACCCACAAGCTGATCACCTACCCGCGCAGCGACTGCGGCTACCTGCCGTTAAGCCAGCACAGCGAGGCGCCGGCCATTCTCGCCGCCTTGCAGCGCGCCGACGCGAGCCTTGCGCCGCTGCAGCCGCACCTGCAGGCCCAGCGCCGTTCACGGGCCTGGAACGATGCCACGGTCAGTGCCCACCACGGCATCATCCCCACCGCCGCCGCCAGCGACCCGTCGCGCCTGCCGGGCAAACACAAGGCGGTCTATACCCTGATCCGCGCCCGCTACCTGGCGCAGTTTTTGCCCAACCACGAATACGACCGTACCCAGGCCGAGTTCGATTGCGCAGGCCAGGCGTTGCGCGCGGTGGGCAAGCAGATTGTCGAGCCGGGCTGGCGCCGCGCCCTGCCCGAGGCCCTGACCCCGGCCAAAGGCCGTGAGGCGCCGGTGGCCCAGGTACTGCCGCTACTGCGCGAAGGCCAGGACTGCACGGTGGCCGCGGTCACCCTCAAGGACCTCTGGACCCAGCCGCCCAAGCCGTTCACCGAGGGCGACCTGATCAAGGCCATGAAGAACGTCGCCAAGCTGGTGGACGACCCGCGCCTCAAGCAAAAGCTCAAGGACACCACCGGCATCGGCACCGAGGCCACCCGTGCCGGAATCATCCAGGGCCTGCTCGATCGCGGTTACCTGGTCAAGAACGGCAAGGCCCTGAGCGCTACCCCGGCAGCCTTCAGCCTGATCGATGCGGTGCCGCGGGCAATTGCCGACCCAGGCACCACGGCGATCTGGGAGCAGGCGCTGGACATGGTGCAAAGCGGCGAAATGAGCCTTGAAGAGTTCGTCGCCAAGCAATCGGCATGGATGAGCAAGCAGGTGGAGCGTTGTGCCGGCCTGCGCCTGACCATCAGCGGCCCGGCGACCCCGGCCGGGCGCGGTGGCACGCCGTGGAAGAAAAAGCGCAAGAGCAGCGCTGCGGCAGGCAAGCGAACGCGCAAGCCGAAGGCAAAAGCGCAGTGAGATTGCTGGCCTTGCCAGCGAAGAGGCCCTCACGGTCAACACCCCTACCCCTGCTTGACCGCCTGCAAGGTATAACTCAACGGCAAGCGCCAGCGATCCTTGTCCAGCGACCACTCGCCGCCTTCGTCCTTGCTCATCTGCCCTGGCAGCGCCTCCCAGGGAATGCTGTCATGTTCTTCCAGTGCGGTAATCTGCAGCCCATGCTTGAGCAAGGCGCTGATGATCTCGCCCAGGCCATGGTTCCATTCGTGGGTTACCGTCTGCTCCAGCACCCCGTCGGTCTCGACATAGGTCTCGCCACTGTCCCACACCGTCGGCGCCTCGCGCTCGAAGTACGGGTACTCGATGACCAGCTTGTCCTGATGGTCCTCGTTCACCGCCAGCAGCATCGGATGACCCTCGCGCAGAAACAGTCGGCCACCAGGCTTGAGCAAAGCCGCCACGGTACGCGCCCAGCGCTCGATGCTCGGCAGCCAGATCAACGCGCCGATACCGGTGTATACCAGGTCGAAGGCCGCGGCTGGCAGCACCTGGTCGGCGGCATAGACATCCGCCTCGACATAGTCGATCCGCGCTGCACAACGCTGCGCCAGGGCCCGCGCCTGGGCCAAGGACTGTGCAGAAAAGTCCAGCCCGCTGACCTCGGCGCCCAAGCGCGACAACGACAAGGTGTCGGTACCGATATGGCATTGCAGGTGCACCGCGCGCTGGCCGCGAATATCGCCCAGGCGCGGCAGGTCGAAACGCACCACTTCGGACAGGTGCGCGGGGTCGGCGACGAATGTTTCCACTTCGTAGTCGCCGGAGGCGGCATGCAGCGGCGCACGCTCATCCCAGTTGCGACGGTTGAGTTCGATCGGGTCGGTCATCTTGGCGCTCCTTTGCAGCCGCAACCTTAGCGGCGTACCCAAGGCCTGGGCAAGTGCTGTATAAACCGCCCACACCCTCCTCAATCAAGAATGCATTGATGAAACTCGGATACACCATCGTCTACGTCCCCGATGTCGCCGCCTCGCTGGCTTTCTTCGAGCAGGCCTTCGGCTTGAGCCGGCGCGTTCTCCATGAGTCCGGCGACTATGGCGAACTGGACACCGGCGCCACCACCCTCGCCTTTGCGTCATTGGCCCTGGGCAATAGTCACTTTGCCGGCGGCGTGCTGGCGGCCAGCGAATCGACAAAGCCATTGGGTATGGAGATTGCCCTGGTTACCGACGACGTTGCCAGCGCCCATGCCCGCGCCGTGGCGGCGGGCGCGGTGGCGCTGAAGGCCCCCGAAGCCAAGCCCTGGGGGCAAACCCTGTCGTATGTACGCTGCCCCGATGGCACCCTGGTGGAGCTGTGCACGCCGGTTGGCATCTGATCGCAGGCGTTACAGCGCCAGGCTCAGGCTGACCATCAAATTGCGCGGCTCCCCCGGCATGTTCCACGCCGCGTTGTAGCCGCGCTCGTAGTACTTGCGATCGAACAGGTTGTTCAGGTTCAGGCCCACCGTGGCCTGTTCGCTGATTTTGTAATGGGCCAGCAGGTCGACCGTGCTGTAGCTGGGTAAACGAAAGCTGCTGCCGGCCTGGCCGGAACGCTCGCCGACGTAGTTGGCTGCAGCGCCAATGTCCGAGCCAAGCAATGGTCCGCTCTGAAACTCATACACCGCCATCAGGCTACCGCTATGTTGCGGGATGCCCAGCAAGTCGCTGCCCTTGGGCAAGGCGGCATCGCCCTTGGTCACTTCGGCATCGATATAGGCATAGGCGCCGATCACCCGCAGCGCTTCGCTCAACTGACCGCTGAACTGCAGGTCGAGCCCCTGGCTGCGCGCCTTGCCGGCGGCGATGCTGTCGCCGAAGGCATCGGTGGTGATGACGTTTTCCTTGTCGATCTGGAACAGCGCGACAGTCGCCCCCAGGCGGCTGTCGAACAGGTCCAGCTTGAGCCCGGTTTCATAGCCCAGGCCCTTTTCCGGTTTGTAGATCTGGCCCTGGGTGCCGATACTGTTGGGCTTGAACGAGGTCGAGGCATTGGCGAATACCCCGACTTCAGGTGTGAGCTGGTACAGCAGTCCCACCCGCGGGGTGGCGACGTCCTTTTCCTGAGTGTTGCTGACGCGCGTGGAGCGGTTCTGCGCGGTTTGTTCGATATGCTCCAGGCGTACGCCCACCAGAGCGCGCAAGCGCTCGGTAAAGGCGATCTGGTCCTGCAGGTTGAGCGCGTAGCTCTCGGTGCGCTCGAAAAAATCATTAGGGTTGATCAGCGCCGGTTTCGCCTGGCCATACACCGGGTTGTAGATGTCCAGGCCATAGCCGAGCGAAGTGGCGCTTTGCGGGTACTTCTGGCTGTTGCGGTAGTTCTCGTACTCAAGGCCCAGCAGGCTCTGGTGCTCCCAGCCGGCGAACTGGAACTGGCCGTGCAGTTCGGCCTGGGTGATGTTGTCGTTCCACTCGAAATCGCGCTCGCGGTAGAAGCGGCTGATGCTGGTGCCGACCACTCGCGACGGTTCCGAGCTGTTGCCCTTGAGCCGGCCCTGGGTGTAGTGGTTGGCCAGGCGCAGCTTCCAACTGTCGTTGAGGTGGTGCTCCAGGGTCAGGTCGAGGGTCTGGTTGTCATTGCGGATGCGCCCGTCGTTGGGCTCGCCGAGAAAGGTCGAACGGCTGACCGAGCCCAGTTCGTTGTTGACCGCCGGGATGCCGCGGTCGAACACCGACTCGGTACGCGAGAACTCGGTGTCGATCGACAGCAGGGTCTCGGGGCTCAACTGCCAGCTCAGCGACGGGCTGACGATTCGCCGCTCACTGCCAACGTAATCGCGAAAGCTGCCGTTGTCCTCCACCGCCATATTGACCCGCGACAACACCCGGCCGTCTTCGCTGAGCGGCGTGTTGACGTCCAGGCTGCTGCGGTAACGGTCCCAACTGCCGGCGCTGGCCTTGAACCGAGTGAAGGCTTCGGCTTGCGGACGCTTGGTGACGATGTTTACCAACCCGCCGGGATCGCCGCGCCCGTACAGACTGGCGGCCGGGCCCTTGAGCACTTCGATGCGCTCGATGTTGGAGGTGTCGGGGGCGCTGTAGCTGCCGCGGTTGACGGCAAAGCCGTTCTTGTACAGCTCGCCGGTGGTGAAGCCACGCACGCTGTAGTTGAGGAAGGTCAGGCCGCCGAAGTTGTTCTGCCGGCTGACCCCGCCGGCAAAATCCAGGGCGCGGTCGATGCGCGTGCTGTTGAGGTCCTCGAGCACCTGGCTGGGCACCACGGCGATACTTTGCGGGGTGTCGCGGATGTCAGTGTCGGTCTTGGTCGCGGTGCCCGAACGAGTTGCACGATAGCCCTGCACCGGGCCGCTCGCACTTTCTTCATAGTGGCGTTCATTGACGTTGAGGGCATCAAGCAACACGGTATCGGCAGCGGCAGCTGGCAAAGCGAGCAGCGAGGCGGACAGGCCGAGGGATAACCTTCCTACGGGGTAGTTCATGAGGGCTCCTTAAAATTATGTAATAACATAACAATTTAAGAAGAAAGATAAAAGCAGCACAGCGCAAGCCCCTGTAGGAGCGGGCTTGCCCCGCGATCACCCCTCAACAGCTACGAATCACCGCCTGCAACACGGTCTTGAAGAACGCGATCTGCTCTTCGCTGAATTGCCCGAACACCTTGTCCTGCTGCTCGCGGGCGATGCTCCACAGGCCTTCGGTCTGGTCGATACCGGCAATGGTCAGGCGCACATGCCCGGCCGCTTCGCTGTCGCACACCAGGCCCTTGCGCTTGAGGTTGGCCACTGCCTCGTCGATTTCCCGCGCCGGCATCGCCACTTCGCGCTGCAGGTCGGCAAGGTTCAGCCCGGCGTCGTTCTCCAGCACCATAAGCATCCGTGCCTCGCTGGTTCGCAGGCCGCTGGACAATTGCCGTGGCTGATAGCTGCCCTGGTAGGCGCGCAGGGCCTGGGTCATCAAGTAGTACAGGTTATGGCTCAGGCGCCCCTGGAAGTGGCTGTTCGGCGGCTGACCTTCTTCGCGGCGGGTCATGCGCGTGTGTGGCAGCACCATGGAATAGGCGCCCTGGTGATACAGCAACGGCGAGCGGCCGCAGTCATCGAAGTCCACCACCTTGCCGAGCATGATCCAGTGATCGCCACCGTCGAGTAGCTGCTGGGTTTCGCACTGAAAGCACGCCGAACAATCGGCGAGGATCGGCGCCCCACCCTCGCCTGCCTGGTAGCTGATACCGGCAAAACGGTCATCCTTGGGCTTGGCGAAGTTGTTGGACAGGTCGATCTGGTCGGCGGCGAGGATGTTCACGGCAAAATGGCTGGCCGCCTCGAACACCGCCAGGCTGCTCGAGCGTTTGTCCAGGCTCCAGAGAATCAGCGGCGGGTCGAGGGATACCGAGTTGAAGCTGTTGGCAGTGACGCCGACCAGGTTGCCCTGGGGATCGGCGGCGGTGACCACGGTGACGCCGGTGGCGAAGTTGCCCAGGGCACGGCGAAAGGCGCGGCTGTCGAAGGCCGATGCGGTTGCGGTAGACATGCAAGACTCCCCGGCTGCCGTGCGCGGCAGCCGTCATTGTTGTTATTGGCGAGGCCTATCAGACCATGCTTGGATCAGGTTCCAGGCCCATCAGCTCGCGGCCGAGAATCTGCGCGCAAACGTCGTAGTCGGTGTAGGCATGGGCGCCGGTCATGTGCGCATCGCGCCACAGCCGCTGCATTTCGTTGCTGTCGAACCAGGCAGTGCCGCCAGCGGCTTCGAATAGACGATCGACCGCCTGGATGCACATTTTCACCGCGTAGCCCTGGTTGGTGCGCCAGAACGCCAGGGTCTCGCGCGTCGGGTACTGGTGACGTTCGCTGTGCTCGGCGTGTTCCTGCCAGGTTTTTTCCAGAAATGCGCGAGCGGCGGCAACCTGATGGGTGGACTCGGCCAGGCGCATCAGCGCGGGTGTGGCGGCGCCGACATTGACCCCGGTATAGGCACGCACACGGTTCTTGGTCTTTTCGCGGAAGGCTTCGAGCATGCGCTCGGCAATACCGAGGCTGACGGTCGAGAAGCCGCTGGCGAAATATGGCCGGTACGGCGAGTAGAACACCTTGCTGTCCGGATACAGGCCAAAGCCTGCCGACTTGCCTTCCATCATGTCCTTGGCTTTCTGGATGCGGTGCTCGGGGACGAACACCTTGTCGATCACCAGGGTCTTGGTGCCGCTACCCCTCATGCCGGCGGCGAACCAGTCGTCGCGAATCTCGTAGTCGCTGCGCGGCAGCACGGCAAAGCAGTAGTCCTGGGTGCCTTCGGCATTGGCCCGACGGCAGCCGACAATCGCCCACTCGGCATGGTCGCTGCCGCTGCTCCAGCCCATCTCGCCGCTGAACAGCAAGCCGCCCTCGACCTCCTCGACCTTGCCGAACGGGGCGATACTGCTGCTGGCGGTGGCGTCGGGGTTGTCGCCCCAGATCTCCTCCTGCAGCTTGGCCGGGAACATCGCCAACTGATGGCTGTGGGTGCACAGCAGGCTCATGGCCCAGGCGGTGCTGGCGCAAGCGCCGGCAAGCAAGGCGATGCAGTCGGCAAATTGCGGCAGGGAGATTTCCAGGCCGCCGTAGGGCTTGGGCAAAAAGGCACGGTGCAGGCCGATGCTTTTCAGCAGGGCGATGTTTTCGGCCGGGACTTTGCGGTCCTGCTCGGCACGGGCGGCGTTGGCGGCGATGGCAGGCAAAATCGAACGAAGGTCTTCGAGCAGCGGGTTTGGCTTTTTCATGAGGGGCCCTGCTTATTATTGGATGTCCGCCAGGGCCTGCGAAGTGGCAGGTGGCGGCGGATGCAGGGGCCAGTATGGGAGGCTTGGCTCAGGGGGAAAATGCAACTTCCATAGGCAAGATTGTACTTTTCATAGGATGTTAAAAGCATCGCGGGTCAAGCCCGCTCCCACAGCGAACACCATCAATTCTGTGGGAGCGGGCTTGCCCCGCGATAAATTCACCCCGCCACGACGTTCTGCAAATTGCGCCAAAGCTCAGCCACATGCTCACGCTCGGTCGGCAACGCCCCCACCGACACCCGCACCATCCAGCGGCCATGCAAGGTCGCCGGAGTGACGTAGGCTACCCCCGAGGCATTGAGCTGATCCGCCCAGCGCCGGGTATGTGCATCCAGCGCCTCACCCTGCAGGCCCTCACCTCGATGGCGAATGCACAAGGTCTGCAGCTGTACCGGCGCCAGCAACTCCCAGCCCTCGGCCCCGCGCACCTGCTCGGCCAGCCACTGGGCGTTGTCCAGGTCGCGGCGCAAGCGCTGTTGCAGGTTCTCGATGCCCTCGCTGCGCAGCATGAACCACAGCTTCAGGGCACGGAACCGCCGCCCCAGCGGGATACCCCAGTCGCGCAGGTTCTTGACCTTGCTGTCGACCGCCGACTGCAGGTAGCTGGGGTTGGTGCTCATGACCCGGATCAGGTGCTGCGGATCACGCACGAAGTACAGCGAGCAATCGAAAGCCACACCGAGCCATTTGTGCGCATTGACCACTATCGAGTCGGCCTGCTCGATGCCGTCCCACATCCAGCGGCATTCCGGCAGGATCATCGCCGAACCCGCCATGGCCGAGTCCACGTGCAGCCACAAGCCATGTTCGCGGGCGATCTGGCCGATCGGTTGCAGCGGGTCGAGGGCGGTGGTTGCCGTGGTGCCGGTGGTAGCCACCACCGCGCAGGGTTGCAGGCCGTCGGCCAGGTCCTGTTCGATGGCTGCGGCCAGCGCTTGCGGGCGCATGGCGAAGTCGTCGTCGGTATCGATGTAGCGGATGTTGTCCTTGCCAAAGCCTGCCAGCAGCGCGGCCTTGTCTACCGAGCTGTGGGCCTGGGCGCTGGTGTAGATCATCAGCGGCTTGCCCTGCCCCTGCAGGCCGCCCTTGGCCAGGGCGTAGTCGCTGCTGCGCTCGCGGGCGCTGATCAAGGCGACCAGGGTGCTGGTGGACGCGGTGTCCTGGATCACCCCGCTCCACTGCGCCGACAAACCGACCATCTGCCGCAGCCAGTCCACGGTGGTTTCTTCCAGCTCGCTCAGGGCCGGGCTCGATTGCCACGACAGGCCGAGCACGCCAAGGCCGGTGCTGAGAAAATCGCCAAGCACCGACGACAAGGTGCCGTTGGAGGGGAAGTAGCCGAAAAAGTCCTGGTGCTGCCAGTGCGACAGGCCGGGCATCAGCAACTGGTCTACGTCCTTGAGAATGTTCTCGAACGGCTCGCCCTGAACCGGTGCCGAGCCGGGCAAGGCCGCCTTGAGGTAACCGGGCTCGACCTGGGCCATCACCGGCAGTTCGCCGACACCCTGGCGGTAGTCGGCGATCAGGTCGATCAGTTGGTGGCCATGTTTGCGAAATTCTTCCGGGCTCATGCAGCGGCTCCTGTTATTGGCGGTAAGTGGGCCTGAGTCTAGGCCCTGGCTGACCGCCAAAAAACGCCGCCCGGCGCATAGCTGCTATGGCGAATGCGCATGGCCGCCGTGCACGCCGAACTGCGACTGCTGCCACTGCTCGAACACCAGGTTGCGCAACCAGCGGTGCTCGGCCGAGCCGTGCAGGCGCTGGTGCCAGACCACCCAGTAGCGTTGGCTGTGCTCGACAAACGCCAACGGCCGCCAGGTCAGTGGATGCAGGCGGCTGAGCTGGCGGGCAATGTGCTCGGGCACGGTGACCAGCGCCTGGCTGCTGCCGACCACCTGCACCGCCGCCGAGTAGAACGGCACCTGCAGGCTGATGCGCCGGCTCAGGCCCTGCTCACGCAGGTGGCGGTCGATAAAGCTGTCCTTGTCGCCACCGCCGGAAATGCGCACATGGTTCCAGGCGCGGTAATCGTCCTGGCTCAGTTCGGTTTTTGCCGCCAACGGGTGCTCGCGATGCATCAGGCACACCGCGCGGTCTTCACCGAGCATGCGCCCGTGCAGGTTGGTCGGAGCATCGTCGAACAGCGTGGTAGCCAGGTCGACTTCGCCGCTGGCGAGCAGTTCATACTGCCCCGGCTGCCAGGTGCGGTACTCGATCGACACCCCCGGCGCTTCGCGCTCCAGGGTGCTGACCAACAGCGGCAGCATGTGTTCGGCGATGTAGTCCGAGGCCGCCAGGCAAAAGCGCCGCTCGCAGCGCTTGGGCTCGAAGGCCTGCGGTTGGCGCAAGGCCTCGAGCTCGGCCAGCACCTGGCCCAGCGGCAGCAGCAGGCTTTCGCCGCGTTCACTCAAGACATAGCCGCGGCCCTGGCGCACCAGCAGCGGGTCGTCAAAGGCTTCGCGCATATGTGCCAGCTGGCGGCTGAGCACCGACTGGCTGCTGCCCAGGCGCTCGGCGGCATGGCTGAGGTTCTTCAGCTGCAGCATGCTCTGCAACGCGCGCAGGTGGGCGATGCTCAGGGAGGCGAAAATCGGGTTCAAGGGGCGCTCCTGCACAGGCGGATGCCGCAGCCTAAGGCCAAACCTTGCAGATTACAAAGCGCCTGGCAGGCCGGTGCATGGCCGGCGGCAGGCTCAGTCAAGCCACTGCCGGGGCGCTGCGCTAGGGTCGGGGCTTTGCTTTCCCTTGAGGTTCGTCCCATGAGCAACATCAGCCTTTTGCCCCAGGTGCGCGTTTTTTTGCAACGCGAGCACAGCAGCTTTATCGACGGTCGCCAGCAGCCACAGGCCGATGCCCGCTACCTGGAGGTGATCGACCCGGCCAGTGACCAGGTCATCAGCCGCGTGGCCGAAGCCACCGCGCAGACCATCGACGATGCCGTCGCCTCCTCGCGCCGTGGCTTTGCGCAATGGTCACAAACCGCCCCCGCCGTGCGTGCCAGCGTGCTGCTCAAGCTTGCCGACCTGATCGAGCAACACCGCGAAGAACTGGCGCAGCTGGAGACCTGCCAGTCGGGCAAGCTGATCACCCTTTCGCGCAATTTCGAGGTCGATCAGGCCGCGCATTTCTTGCGCTACTACGCCGGCTGGGCGACCAAGCTCAGCGGCCAGACCCTCACCCCGTCGCTGCCCTCGTTCAACGGCGAGCGCTACACCGCCTTTACCCTGCGCGAGCCAGTCGGCGTGGTGGTGGGCATCGTGCCGTGGAATTTCTCGACCATGATCGCCTTGTGGAAGCTCGGTTCGGCACTGGTGACCGGTTGCAGCATCATCATCAAGCCCAGCGAATTCACCCCGCTGACCATCCTGCGCATTGCCGAACTTGCCATCGACGCCGGCCTGCCCGCAGGCGCACTGAACGTGGTGACCGGCGCCGGCCTGGCCGGCAAGGCGCTGATCGAGCACCCGGGCACCGACAAGGTCTCGTTCACCGGCTCCGTGCCCACTGGCCTGGCCGTCGGCCAGAGCGCCATGGCCGCCAACCTGACCCGCGCCACCCTGGAGCTGGGCGGCAAGAATGCGGCCGGATTCCTGCGCGACGTACCAGTGCACACGGCGGTGGACGGCATCATCGAAGCGGGCTTTTTGCACGCCGGGCAGATCTGCGCGGCAGCCGAGCGCTTTTATCTGCATCGCTCGCAGATCGAGGCGGTGACCGGGGCCTTGAGCGAGCGCCTGGCCCAGCTGAAGATCGGCTCACCGCTGGATGAAAGCAGCGAATTCGGCCCGGTCTGCAACAAGCAGCACCAGGCCAGGCTCGGCGCACTGTTTGCCAAGGCGCGCAGCGAAGGCAGCCAGATCATCCATGGCGGGCGTTTGCTCGAAGGCCCGGGCTGCTACGTCGAGCCGACGGTGATCCTGGCCAATTCGGTGGACGACAGCCTGCTCAACGAGGAAACCTTCGGGCCGGTGGCGACCTTCTTGCCGTATGACGATGAAGAGCAACTGATCGCGCTGATGAACGCCAGCCCCTATGGCCTCAGTGCCAGCCTGTGGACCAACGACCTGAGCAAGGCCTTGCGCCTGGTGCCGCAGGTGCAGGCCGGTACGGTGTGGGTGAACATGCATACCCTGCTCGACCCGGCCGTGCCGTTTGGCGGGGTAAAGGCTTCAGGCATAGGCCGTGAATTTGGCGGGGCGTTTATCGAGGATTACACCGAGCTGAAGTCGGTGATGATTCGCTACTGACACTGCCCGCGATGGGCTGCACCGCAGCCCATTACTTCTGAATTCCATGAAGTAATTTTTTGATACCAACGATTCCCCTCACCCACCGTCTGTCGGACCATCGGCCAGTTACCCCATAAAAACAACACGAGGTTCTGCCGTGGACAACGCCAACAAGGCGGGGGCTGCACGCCCGCGCATCGAGGTTCGCTCAATCGGCTATGTGCCGCGCAGCGAGCGCCACGGCAAGGTCTGGCACCAGGCGCCGTTCTGGTTCACCGGCAACTTCGTGCTCACCACCATGGTCACCGGTTTCACCGGCCCGGCCCTGGGCCTGGGGGCGCTGTACTCGATCCTGGCGATCGTGCTCGGGGTGTGCTTTGGCACCTTCTTCATGGCCTTTCACGCCAACCAGGGCCCACGTATGGGCTTGCCGCAGATGATCCAGTCGCGCGCCCAATTCGGCCTCAAGGGCGCCATCGTGCCGTTTGCCGCTGTGGTCTTCGTCTACATCGGTTTCAACGTCTTCAACGTGATCCTCGCCACCGATGCGATCAACACCGTGCTGCCCGGCCAACGCACGCCCTGGTACCTGGGCCTGATCGTCATCGCCGTGCTGCTGGCGGTGGTCGGCCACGACTTGCTACACACGGTGCAGCGCTGGCTGACCTACGTGATGATCCTGGTGTTCGGCGTGCTCACCGTCAGCGCCCTGCTGACCCTGCAGGCCGACGCCGCCCTGCAGGATCCGCAGTTCTCGTGGGGCGCATTCCTGGTGCAACTGTCGGCGGCCGCCGGTTACCAGATCAGCTATTCGGTGTACGTCTCCGACTACTCGCGCTACCTGCCCCACGACACGCCGACGGCGAAAGTGGTGTTCTGGACCTACCTGGGCGCGGCCGGCTCGGCCCTGTGGCTGATGTCCCTGGGCGCCTTTCTCGCCTCGGCCTTGCCAGCGCCTGACGCCATCGCCAGTGTGCGCGAAGTGGGCAACCAGTTCCTGCCGGGCCTGGGCACCTTCACTGTGCTGATCTCGGTACCGGCGCTGGTGGGCATCATGGCGGTCAACTGCTACGGCGCCATGCTCACCAGCATCAGCGCCATCGACTGCTTCAAGCAGGTCACGCCGTCGCTGAAGATCCGCGTGGCCGGCATCAGCGTGATTGCCACCATCGTCTTTATCGTCGCCCTGGCCATCCCCGAGAGCTACCTGGGCAGCTTCAACACCTTCGTGCTGCTGATGCTGTACTTCCTGGTGCCGTGGACCGCGGTCAACCTGGTGGACTTCTACTGCGTGCGCAAGGGCCACTACGTGATCAGCGAAATCTTCAACCCCGACGGCATCTACGGTGCCTGGGGCAAGCCCGGGCTGATCGCCTACGGCCTGGGTTTGCTGGCGATGGTGCCGTTCATGGCCTTGAGCTTTTACACCGGCCCCGCAGCCGCCGCGCTGGGTGGTGCCGACATTGCTTTTGTCATTGGTCTGCTGGTCACCGGCAGTCTCTACGCCCTGCTCTGCCGCTCGCTCGACCTGCCTGGCGAACAACGCCTGGCAGCGGCCAGCGAGCGCCAGCTTGAGGAAACCCTCGCATGAGTCCAACCCTGATCCAGGTCGCCTGCTGCCAACTGGCGCCGCAGGTCGGCGAACTTAAATACAACCGCGAGCGCGCCCTACAGGCTGTCCGCAGCGCCGCCGGACAAGGCGCCCAGGTGGTGGTGCTACCGGAGCTGGTGCAAAGCGGCTATGTGTTCGCCGACCGCAACGAAGCCCTGAGCCTGGCCGAAACCCCCAACGGCGAAACCCTGCGCCAGTGGGCAGCGCTGGCGGCGGAGCTGGACATCGTCATCGTCGGCGGCTTTTGCGAGCGCACCGAGCGCGACGAGTTGTACAACAGCGCCGCCCTGGTCGATGCCGACGGCGTGCGCGCGGTGTACCGCAAGGCGCATTTGTGGAACGACGAAAAGCGCATCTTCAGCGCCGGTGGGCAACCGCCGCCGGTGATCGATACGCGCTTCGGACGCATTGCGGTGATGATCTGCTACGACCTGGAATTTCCCGAGTGGGTGCGCTTGCCGGCGCTGGCCGGGGCCGAACTGCTGTGCGCGCCGGTGAACTGGCCGGACGGCCCGCGACCGCTCGGCGAGCGGCCCGCGGAAGTGGTACGGGTGCAGGCCAATGCTTCGGTCAACCGCTTGTACATCGCCGCCTGTGACCGCAACGGCCATGAGCGCGAAGTGGACTGGGTCGGTGGCTCGGTGATTGTCGATGCCAACGGCTACCCGCTGGCCGGGCCGCTGCATGAAGCGCCGGCCGGCACGCAAATCATCCATGCCCGCCTCGACCTGAGCGAGGCGCGGGACAAGCGCATCAGTGCCTTGAACGATGTGCACCGGGATCGCCAGCCGGTGCTGTACGACTGATTTCTCTGGCGGCTGTGCAGCCACGCCCCAAACCCGTGCAAAGCCACTAGAATAGGCCACCGCAAACACCAGGCTGCCCCATGGATATCGAGCTCGCCCGCACCTTTCTGGAAATCGTCCGCACCGGCAGCCTGGTGTCCGCCGCCGAGCGCCTGCACGTCACCCAGACGGCCATCACCGCCCGGGTACAAAAGCTCGAACAGCAACTCGCCTGCCAGCTGTTCATTCGCAGTCGCAGCGGCGCCAGCCTCACTGCCGACGGCGAGGCCTTCGTGGTGTATGCCAACCAGCTGGTGCAAACCTGGGAGGCCGCGCGCCGCGACCTGCCGTTGCCCGAAGGCTGCCACCAGGTGCTGCACATCGGCGGCGAAGTCAGCCTCGGCAACCCCATGGTGCTTGGCTGGGTCAGCGCCCTGCACCGGGAAATGCCCGGCCACGCCATTCGCAGCGAAGTCAGCGATGGCGAGTCGTTGCTGCACAAGGTGGAAATGGGCGTGCTCGATGCCGTGCTGGTCTACCAGCCCACCTACGGCCCCGGCCTGCAGGTGGAGCAACTGATGGAAGAAAAGCTCATCCGCATCCGCCGCAAGGACAAACCCGAGCCCTACGTGTACATCGACTGGGGCCAGGCCTTTCGCCGCCGTCACGACGCCGCCCTGCCCGAATGCGCGCGCCCGGCGCTGAGCTTCAACCTCGGGCCGCTGGCGCTGCAGTACATCCTTGAACACGGCGGCAGCGGCTACTTCCGTACCCGCGTGGTGCAGGCCTACCTGGACAGCGGCGTATTCGAACGCGTGCCGCAAGCGCCCGAGTTCACCTACCCCACCTACCTGGTGTATGCCCGCGAGCGCGACAGCGAGGCGCTGCAACAGGCGTTCAGGGTACTGCGCGAAGTGGTCGCCGGTGAGAGCGACTGGTCACAGCGCTGGGATCCGGTGATCTGAGGCCGCCACCTCACTCAACAACTGCCGCTTGAGCCCGGCAATCAGATCGGTCTGGGTAATCACCCCCACCAGCGCTTCGCCGTCCATTACCGGCAAGCAATGCAGCCCCTGCTCGCTGAGCAACGGAATCAGCGCCACCGCCGGCTCGTCGCTGCGCACGGTAATCACCGGCCGGCTCATGATCTGCTCCAGCAGCACCTTGGGCCGGCGCCCGAGCAATGCGCGCCAGCTGCACCGCCCCTGGGCCATGGCCGGGCCGATCAGGTCGGTGAGGCTGACTATCCCCACCAGGCGCCGGGCGTCATCGAGTACCGGCAAGGTGTGCAGATGGTGGCTCGACAGCAACTGCCAGGCCTGTTGCAAGGTGGTTTGCGGGGTCGCCAGTTGCACGTCCCGGGACATCACCGAGGCGGCGGTAATGCCGCCCAGGCTGCGTTTGAGCGCGTGTTGCTCGGTGGCCATGATGATGCGTTCGAGCTCGTCACGGGTGACGTCGACGAACTCGCCGAGCTCCTCCAGCGCCTGGTCGAGGTCTTCACCACTGACGCCGACCCGTTCACCCGGCAGCACGTCGGCGGTGTGGTGCAGGTCTTTGCGCGCCGCGGCGGTCTTCGGGTAGCGCACGCCGGTCAGGCGGTTGTAGATCACCGCCACGGCCACCAGCACCAGGGCATTGAGCATGATCGGTTCGAACACCTGGTCGCCCATCGCCGCCAGCGACGAGTCGGCCAGCACCACGCTCACCGCCACGCCGCCACCCGGCGGGTGCAGGCAGCGCAGCAGGCACATGAGCAAAATCGCCACGCCCAGGGCCAACGCCGCGACCCACAGGGCCGAACCAAAGCAGTGATGCAGCACCAGGCCCACCGCGGTGGCGCTGGCATAGCTGCCAATAAACGGCCAGGGCTGCGCCAGCGCCCCGGAGTGCACGGCAAACAGTAGCACCGCCGAGGCCGCCAGCGGCCCGAGCAGGTGCAGCGCCACTGTCGGGCCAAAGGCCAGGCTGCAGGCCAGGCCTGCGAGAAACAGGCCGAGCAGTGCGCCAACGCCTGCGCGTAGCCATTCTTTTGGGGGGATGTTCAGAGGGGCCGGCAGCAGCCGGTTGAACCCGTTGTTCAGAGCGCGCAGAGACATGGGTAGATCGGGCACCTGGGCAGTAAAAAAAGCCCGGCCAAATTGACTGGGCTGAGTATTGCGAGGGGGCAATACCAATGGGCTCCGTCCGTGGAGATGGAATTTTTGGGTGTTGCGTGGGCGGGGATTTTGCCGGGGTTGGGCTGGCGAGTGGTAATTCAAAAAACTGAGGGGTGAGTGCAGTTTTTTTGAGGGATGGCACGAGTCGGCGGCAAGGCCGCCGACTTCGCCAGGCAATCAATGCATGAACAGGGCGATCAGGATGATCACCGGAATCGGTACACCCAGCATGAACAACAGTAGTGAACGCATGGTAGTTCTCCTCGGTTCAACGGACTTGGGCACTGACGTAGTCATCGACCAGCACCACGGCATCGCGACGACGGCCGCCGTAAGTGGCGGCGAGGCTGGCGAAGAACGCCCCGCACAGCAAGGCAATGAACATCCACAATGCCGACAGCGCAGCCGCCTTGCTGGCGGCATCAGCCGCTTCACGGGCAGCCTTTTTGGCGTCGTCCACTGCCTGGCGCGCCTGGGCGAAGACCTGGTCGACACGCTGCTCGGCCTGGGCCGGCGCAAGGTTGGTGCGCTGACTGACCAGTTGCGCCAGGTACTGGCGGTCTTCGCCGCTCAGTTGCCCGCCGTTGCTCAACGCGCGCGCCATGATCCGGGTCACCGCTACTTGTGCAGCATCTTCGTTGACCGTCACCGTGCCATCGCCACGGAACAGGGTATCGACGAAATAACCATAGGGGTCGCTACCCTGGGAACCGCTGGCAGCCGTCGCTGCCGCAGTAACGCCACCTGCAGCACCGGCGGCGACCTGAGCCCCCGCCTGCACGCCGCCAGCGACGATACTGCTGACCGAACCGACCACCAGCGTTGCCGTGACCAGCGTGGCAACGGCCCAGGCCAGAAAGCCGTGGGCGGTATCGCGAAAGTACACCTCATCGCCATGCACGCTCGCCCATTTGACCCGCAGACGGCCCGCCAGGTAACCCCCCAGGCCGGAGGCGATAATCTGCGTCAGCGCCAGCCAGACAATCGTCGAGATACCCAGGCCCTTGGCGCTCATGCCGTCGCCAACCCACGGCGAAACTGCCGAGAAGCCCAGCCCGATACCGAGCAAAACCAGTATCAACGACAACGCCGCGGCGCCCGCCGCGCCGGCAAATATAGCCGCCCATGACACGCCGGAGCGGCTTTGCGCTTCGACGATGGAGGTGGAGTGGGTTTCTGATGTTGTAATCATTGTTGTAGAGCTCCCGTGAGGAACATCGAATGTTCACTACAACGGGTGCACGCCCTGTGCCAAACCGGTTGAAAGGGCAATGGCTATAAATTCAATAGGTTGCAGCACGTTGCGAACATGCCCATCATGCAAAGTGCATGATCAGGCCAGCGCCAGCGGGTGTTCTGCACACCAGGGCAATCGCCAGGGGCCGGTCTTGTCCGCAATTTTTCGACCCAGAGCCCGCGATGACTAATGAAGCGTTGATAATCGATTTGTTTGAAGCCGCTGACGCCTTGGCCAATGGCGACAACAGGGCAATGCAGCGCCTGCTTGCACCGATCAAGAACCGCGAATCCTATAACGGCACTCCTGTTCTGTTCTATGTGGCTGAAAACATTCAGGCGCTGGAATTTCTTGCGGCCAATGGCGTTGATTTTCTACAAAAAAACAGCCTTGGCGGCAATAACCTGCTGCACCGGGTGTCATTGGACAATGATGACCCTGTGTTCGAATGGGTGCTGGCCTGGTACAGCAGCAACAACAGTGTCGATGCAGCGAGCGACGATGGCTTCACCGTACTCTCGACGCTGCTCAAGTTCGGTCGGGCGGACCGCGCCAAGCGCTTGATCGAGTGTGGTGCAAGCCTTTCATCGGTCGCCAACAACGGCCTCACCCCGGCCCGGCAAACGGTCATTTGCATGGAGCAAGAGCACGATGCGCTTGAGGGTCTGGCGCTACTCCTGTCCCACGGATTGACCCTCGGCACTGCAGAGTTGGCCTATCTGGCGCACATGGCGCGCGCTATCAACCGGCACCGGCTTGCCCAGTGGATTGAAGACGATCTGATTCCCTCTGCGCCCGGCTAGTGAGTGCCCGGATAGCTGCAAAATCCCTACCGATACACTTTCACTGCCCCGACAAAACCTGCACAATCGCCGGCTTTTTTTCCGACAAGGCAGTCCCTCATGCAACGGATCGTAATTCTGGGCAACGCCGGCAGCGGCAAGTCCACCCTCGCCCGCGCCCTGGGCAAGCAACTGGGCCTGGCGGTGGTACACCTGGACAGGTTGTTCTGGGAGCCCGGCTGGGTCGAGCCGGATGCCGAGCAGTTCCGCTCGCGCGTGCGCGAGGCAGTGTCGCAGGACGCCTGGGTGTGTGAAGGCAACTATGCGCGGCGCACCTTCGACCTGCGCCTGCCGCAGGCTGACCTGGTGATCTGGCTGGATACGCCGCGCCTGACCTGCTTGATGCGGGTGATCAAGCGCAGCGTGCTGAACCGCCCGCGCCCTGACCTCGCCGACGGCTGCAGCGAAAAGCTGGACCGGGCGTTTCTGACCTTCCTGAAATTCGTCTGGACCTTCGATCGCGGTTATCGCCCGGGGATTGAAAGGGTACGTGAAGCCATCGGGCCGCAGGTACCGGTGGTGCATTTGTGCGGTAGCCGGCAAATTGCGGCGTTTGTCGAAGGCTTCAATCACGTTCCAGCCTGATCTCCTATGCTCATGGTTCGCCCACACCTCAGAGGAGCAGCGAACATGGCATTCGTGACCACTAACGATGGCGTTGAGATCTTCTACAAAGACTGGGGCCCGCGTGACGCCGAGGTGATTTTCTTTCACCACGGCTGGCCGCTCTGCAGCGACGACTGGGATACGCAGATGTTGTTCTTTCTGGCCCAGGGTTATCGGGTCGTCGCCCACGACCGCCGTGGCCATGGGCGCTCCAGCCAGGTCTGGGATGGCCACGACATGGACCATTACGCCGATGACGTGGCGGCGCTGGTCAAGCACCTGGGTGTTCAAAAGGCCGTGCATGTCGGGCATTCGACCGGCGGTGGCGAAGTCATCCATTACATCGCCCGCCATGGCCAGGAGCGGGTGGCCAAGGCCGCCCTTCTCGCCGCGGTTCCGCCGCTGATGGTACAGACCGCCAGCAACCCCGGCGGCCTGCCAAAATCAGTATTCGACGACCTGCAGGCGCAACTGGCGGCCAACCGCGCCCAGTTCTACCACGACATCCCTTCCGGGCCGTTTTACGGCTACAACCGTCCGGGCGCTAAGCCGTCGCAAGGGGTGATCCTCAACTGGTGGCGCCAGGGCATGATGGGCAGCGCCAAGGCCCACTACGACGGTATCGTCGCCTTCTCGCAGACCGATTTCACCGAGGACCTGAAGAAGGTCACGGTACCGGTGCTGGTGATGCACGGCGATGATGACCAGATCGTGCCCTACGACAACTCCGGGCCGCTGTCGGCGAAACTGCTCGGCAACGGCACGCTGAAAACCTACAAGGGGTTCCCTCACGGCATGCCTACCACCCATGCCGACATCATCAATGCCGACCTGCTGGCCTTTATCCGCAGTTGATCGCGGCTCAATGCCGTTCTATCAGCTCTGGCAGAAGCGTATCCGGTTGCCAAACGGGTCGTAGACTTCCAGCACTTTACCCCAGCCCTGCTCGACGATATCCGGGCGTCCATAGCCATAACGCTTGGCCTGCAGTTCGTCGCGCAGTTGCTCGATGTTGTGCGTGGGCACGAAGATCGTCGCCCCCGGGCTGGCATCGCCATGATGTTCGGACAGGTGCAGTTGCAGGCCGTCACGGCTGATGCCCAGGTACAGCGGCAGGTCAGCTCCGAAACGGTGCTCGAACTCAACGCTGAAACCGAGGAAATCCAGGTAGAACTCGCGGGCCTTGGCTTCGTCAAAGCTGCGCAGGATGGGAATGGGCTTGTCGAAGCGGATTGCCGTCTGCTTGGCTTGCTCGGTTGAAATCATCGTTTTTCTCCTGAAGCCGAGGCCGTGTGGGCGCGAGCGGCGGGCAGCATTAGCCTGGGGGCGATAGTACACAGATGATCGAAGCGCTGTCGATTTCGCCGGCGCCGGTTCGACTAGTGTCAGGCAGTTCCGCCTGCAGCCCCATCAGGAGCCACTCATGCGCAAACTCATCGTTGCCGCCTTCACCAGCCTCGACGGCGTAATCCAGGCCCCGGGCGGGCCGCAAGAAGACACCAGCGGCGGTTTTGGCTACGGCGGCTGGGTCGTGCCGTTTGCCGACCAGGCCTTCGGCGAGGCCATGCAGACGCTGTTCTCGCAGCCGTTCGAACTGCTGTTGGGGCGGCGCACCTACGACATTTTTGCCGGCTATTGGCCGCACCAGACCGACTCTGCGGATCAGTTCATCGCCGACCTGTTCAACCGTGTGCCCAAGCATGTCGCCACCCACCACCCCGAGACCCTCGACTGGCACAACAGCCATGCCCTGGTGGGTGAGCTAGCCGGGGCTATTCGTACCCTCAAACAGCAGGACGGCGCCACCTTGTTGACCCAGGGCAGCGGCGAGCTGGTGCGTCAATTGCTGACGGCGGGCCTGGTGGATGAACTGCGGCTGTTGATTCACCCGATCATCCTCGGCCGTGGCAAGCGCCTGTTCGATGACCAGGCGCAAGCAGCGTCCTTTACTTTGGCCGATTCGAGCAGCACGCCAGGTGGAGTGCTGATTACCCGTTATGTGCTTGACGGGGAGGTGCGCACCGGCTCATTTGCCTAGACTGCAGCTGTGCATGCTGGCCTTGCCAGCGCTGGTAATGTTGAATGGAGAGCGCAATGCCTGCCCCCGAAAACGAGCTGTTGCAAAGCTGGCAAGACAACGCCCAAGCGTGGATTGAAGCCGTTCGCAGCGGCGCCATCGAAAGCCGCCAGCAAGTCACCGACCAGGCGATTCTGCTGGCGGTGCTCGGCCGCCAGCCCGAACGCGTGCTCGACCTGGGCTGTGGCGAAGGCTGGCTGTTGCGCGCACTGGCCAAGCGCGGCATCGACGCGGTAGGGGTGGACGGCGATCCGACCCTGGTCGAGGCGGCGCGGGCAGCGGGGACGGCCCAGGTGTATCTGGCCAGCTATGAAGCGCTGGCAGACGCACAGGTTGATATCGGCCGCGACTACTCGCTGGTCTGCGCCAACTTCGCCCTGTTGCACCAGGACATCATCCCCCTGCTCGGCGCCATGAACGCCCTGCTCGCCGCTGGCGGCGCCCTGGTGATCCAGACCCTGCACCCGTGGGCGGCCGCGGCCGGCAACTATCAGGACGGTTGGCGGCAAGAAACCTTTGCCAGCTTTGCCGGCCAGTGGCAGCCCATGCCCTGGTACCTGCGCACTTTGTCCAGCTGGTTCACTGCACTGGACATGGCGGGTTTCAAGCTGGTCGCCGTGCAGGAGCCGCAGCATCCACAAAGCCCGCTGCCGCAATCATTGTTGTTGATAGCCGAGCCTAAAAATTGAAGCGCATCCCACCCACCTAATCAGGAACCACATACCATGAGCGAAGAGACAAAAGTAAAAGGGCCAGCGTCGTACTTCCCCTCCATCGAGAAGACTTACGGCCAGCCCGTCAACCACTGGCTGGAGCTGATCGGCACGGTCAGCGGCAAGAAGCACATGGAGATCGTCAGCTGGCTCAAGGCCGAGCATGGCTTGGGCCATGGCCATGCCAATGCACTGGTGGCGTATTTTTTGGCGAGCGCTAAAAACAGCTGAGGATAGAACCCGCCCCATGCTGGTCATCGAACAGTTGCACAAGTCGTTCAGCACTGCCCAAGGCCTGCTGCCGGTATTGCAGGGCGTCGACTTGCGCCTGGGCCAGGGCAGCAGCCTGGCATTGATGGGTGAGTCCGGCAGCGGCAAAAGCACCTTGCTGCACCTGGTCGCCGGTCTCGATCGCGCCGATAGTGGGCGCATCCTGATCGATGGCCAGGCGCTGGACGCCCGTTCGGAATCAGCCCTGGCGCGCTGGCGTCGGCAAGGCATCGGCCTGGTGTTCCAGCAATACAACCTGATCAGCAGCCTCGATGTGGCGGCCAATCTTGCCTTTCAGGCCAGGCTGGCGGCGCGGTTTGACCGCCAATGGCTGGACTACCTGGCTGCCCGCCTGGGTCTGGCCAGCCTGTTGCAGCGCTACCCCGAGCAACTCTCCGGCGGCCAGCAGCAGCGGGTCGCCATCGGTCGGGCGCTGGCCGCTCGCCCGGCGCTGGTGCTGGCTGATGAACCCACCGGCAGCCTCGACGAGCGCAGCAGTGATGAAGTGCTGGCGTTGATGCTGCAACTGGTCGCCGAAGCTGCCAGCAGCCTGCTGATGGTGACCCACAGCCCGCGCCTGGCAGCGCGCCTTGAGCAGCGCTGCGTGCTGCACGCCGGGCGTGTGCAGGTCGAGGCGCACTGATGGGCCCGCTGCTGATTGCCCTGCAGGCGCTGCTGAGCCACTGGCGGCGCCATCGATTGCAGTTCTTCAGCATCTTTACCGGTTTGTGGCTGGCCACTGCGCTATGGACCGGGGTGCAGGCGCTCAACAGCCAGGCGCGGGCCGACTACGCCCGCGCCAGCGCAGTGCTGACCGGGCCCACCCAGGCGCAGTTGATAGCTGGCAACGGTGAGCGTTTCGAGCAAGCACTGTACCTGCAACTGCGCAGGCTCGGCTGGCAGGTGTCGCCGCTGCTCGAAGGTCGCTTGCGCTTTGCCGGGGAACAAGCGCTGACGGTACGGCTGATCGGTATCGAGCCGCTGAGCCTGCCAACGGCAATGACCGTCGCCGGCACGCCGTTGCAAGGCTTCGATGTGCAGGCATTCATTGGCGAGCCCGGGCAAGCCTGGATCGGCCCCGATACCCTGCGGCAACTGCCTCTGAATGCCAGCGGGCAAGCAACCACCAGCGACGGCCAGGTACTGCCGCCGTTTGTTGTGCAGCCGCAGCTGGCACCAGGGGTGATCGTGGTGGATATCGGCCATGCGCAAACCTTGCTGCAAGCCCCCGGGCAGCTGTCGCGACTGCTTTTGAATGATAACGCCAGGCCCTTGCCCGCAGACATCGCCGCGCGCCTGACCCTGCAAGCGCCCAGCGACGACGGCGACCTGCAGCGCCTGACCGACAGCTTTCACCTCAACCTCACGGCGCTGGGCCTGCTGGCGTTCGTCGTCGGCCTGTTCATCGCCCACGCCGCCATCGGCCTGGCCCTGGAGCAGCGCCGCGGGCTGATTCGCAACCTGCGTGCCTGTGGCATCAGCCTCAACACCCTGTTGCTCGGCCTGAGCCTGGAACTGGGAGTTTTCGCCGTACTCGGCGGCCTGGCCGGGGCCGCCAGCGGCTATGGGCTGGCCGCGCTGTTGCTGCCCGATATCGCCGCCAGTTTGCGCGGCCTGTACGGCGCCCAGGTGGCCGGGCAACTGAGCCTGCCAGCCGGGTGGTGGCTGGCGGGCATCGCCGTGAGCGTGCTCGGTGCCTTGCTCGCCGGAGCCGGCAGCGTGTTGCGCGCCGCCCGTTTGCCGCTGCTGGCCCTGGCCCAGCCGCAGGCCTGGCGCATGGCCCAGGGGCCGTGGCTGCGCCGTCAGGCAGCGGTCGCCGGGCTGTTGCTGGTGGTCGCGCTCGCTTGCTGGCAATGGGGCAACAGCTTGGCCAGTGCCTTGATCCTGCTGGCAGCGCTGTTGCTGGCGGCGGCCTTGTTGCTGCCCGCCCTGCTCGACGGCGCGCTGGCCTGGCTGGCACGCGGGTGTCGCGGGGCGCTGGCCGAGTGGTTTGTCGCCGACAGCCGTCAGCAGCTTCCGGCACTGAGCCTGGCGCTGATGGCGCTGCTGCTGGCATTGGCCGCCAGCGTCGGCGTCGGCAGCATGACCGAGGGCTTTCGCAAGACCTTCAGCGGCTGGCTCGACCAGCGCCTCTCTGCCGACTTGTACCTCACACCGCAGGACACGACTCAGGCCCTGCAACTCACTGACTGGCTCGCCGAGCAACCGGCAATCACCACGTTGCTGCCCAGTTGGCGTGCCGAAATACGCGTGCAGCAGTGGCCGGTGCAGCTCCAGGGCATCATCGATCACCCCGCCTACCCCGCGCGCTGGCCATTGCTGGAGCAAAGCCCGCAAGCCTGGGCGCAACTGGCCAGCGGCAATGCGCTGATGCTCAGCGAGCAACTGGCCCGGCGCCTGGGCGTGCAGCTGGGCGACAACCTGCAATTAGCCAATCAAGCCATGGCTGTGGTGGGCATCTATGCCGACTATGGCAACCCCAAGGGCCACCTGCTGGTCAATGCCGACTGGCTGCGTGGGCACCTGCCGCAGGCGACGCTGAGCACCATCAGCCTCAATCTTGCGCCCGAGCGCATCGCCACGTTCAAAGACGAATTGCAACAACGCTTCGCCCTGGACGACAGCCGCGTGGTCGAGCAAGCCAGCTTGAAACGCTGGTCGACTGAAATCTTCAGCCGTACTTTCGCCGCCACCACCGCCCTCAATAGCCTGACCCTGGGGGTGGCGGGCATCGCCCTGTTCATCAGCTTGCTGACCTTGAGCCAGAGCCGCCTGGGCCAGTTGGCGCCGCTGTGGGCCCTGGGTGTGCGGCGCACGCAGCTGGTAGGGTTGTCGCTGGGGCAAACCCTGATGCTGAGCAGCCTGACGGTGCTGCTGGCGATCCCTCTCGGGCTGTTGCTGGCCTGGTGCCTGGTGGCGGTGGTGAATGTTCAGGCTTTCGGCTGGCGCCTGCCGCTGCATGTGTTTGCCGCGCAACTGCTACAGCTGGCGCTGCTGGGCCTGTTGACCAGCCTGCTGGCCAGCGCCTGGCCCTTGTGGCAACTGGCGCGGAGCCAACCCAGCGAACTGTTGAGGCAGTTTGCCGATGAAACCTGACCTTTGCCTGATGATCGGCCTGTTGCTGCTGGGCGGCTGCGACCAACCCACGCCTGCTGCCAAAGGCTTTGCCGGGTTGGGCCAGGACGCTGCGGCCTTCACCCCGGTAACCCGCGATCATCCGCTGCTGTTCCCCCTCGACCACGGGTCGCACACAGGCTTTCGCATCGAATGGTGGTACGTCACCGCCAACCTCAAGGACGCTCAGGGCCGCGACTGGGGCGCGCAGTGGACGCTGTTCCGCTCGGCCCTGCGCCCAGGCACCGAAACCACCGACTGGAACAGCCCCAACCTGTGGATGGGCCACGCCGCGCTCACCGGCCCCGGCGGCCATCAATACGCCGAAACCCTGGCGCGCGGCGGCATCGGCCAGGCGGGTGTTACCACCCAGCCGTTTCACGCCTGGATCAACGATTGGTCGCTACAAGGCAGCAACGACATCGGGCGCCTGCGAATGAGCGCCAATGGCAAGGGTTTCAGCTACACCCTCAAGCTGGTCAGCAACGGCCCGCTGGTGCTGCACGGCGCTCGAGGCTACAGCGAAAAATCCGGCAAGGGCCAGGCCTCGTACTACTACAGCCAGCCGTTCTACCAGGTCAGCGGCGAGGTCGAACGCAACGGCCAGCGCGTGGCGGTGACCGGCAACGCCTGGCTCGACCGCGAATGGAGCAGCCAACCCCTGGCGGCCGGGCAATCGGGCTGGGACTGGTTCTCCCTGCACCTGGACAGCGGCGCCAAACTGATGCTGTTTCGCGTGCGCGAAGCCCAGGGCACGCCCTACCGCGCAGGCACCTGGATCAGCGCCGAAGGCAACGCCCAGGCTCTGCAGGGTGCGCAGATCCAGCTGCAGGAACTGGCCTGGAGCAAGCAGAACAACGGCCACAAGCTGCCAACCCGCTGGCGTGTGCAGGTGCCGGCGCACGGGGTGGATGTCCAGGTCGATGCACTGGAGCCCAAAGCGTGGATGTCGACGCGCTTTCCGTACTGGGAAGGGCCGGTGCGCTTTAATGGCAGCATGAGCGGCAAGGGCTATCTGGAGATGACCGGTTACTGATGCTGCAGGTGCGGGCTCGCACCAATCCTGTGGGAGCGGGCTTGACCCGCGATCGAGCGCGAAGCGGTCGTAATTCGGCCAGCACCTGAAGTGCTGGCTGTACCGGTCTCATCGTACGCCCGCCAATCCGAATCCGCTGTCACTGTAGGATCTTTCCGATTCCGTCCAGCGGTGCGCTAGATCGCGAGCGGCGGTGCTAGGTTCCGGCCTTCATTGCCCAAGGAACCTGCGCATGACAAGGATGCCACCCTCAACACCTTCCCCAGCTCACTCGATAATGTCTTCCTCAGAATTGCTGCAGCCCGGCTTCTACATCGTGCCGCGCAGCATGACTGGCGGTCAGATAGTGGCTTCGCTGACTACGGCACATGGACCGCAATTGATCGCCCGGCTACAGCGGCTCAACCCGACCTTTGCCAGCGGCTTCAAGGCAGGTGAGATCTTCGTCATTGGCGACCCGAGCATCGACAATGCCTGTACTCGCGAAGAAGCCCAACTGATGAATTCAGCAACTCAGGTACGCGAAAGCCTGGCAACGCTCACTTCCCAGGAAGCAGACTTCATGATGCGCAACCTGCCCGAAATCGCCGGCATGCTGGGCACAGCAAGTCTGTCGATGGGCATCGGCAAAGATATGCTGGAGAAGGGGTTAAGACAGGTCGACGGTACACTGCGCAGTATCGAACAGTTGCACCAGCGCGAATTCAGTCGCAGTGGCAGGTTCAACAGCCCGGCATTCTTCAACGCCCGACGCGCGCTCTTCCAGCAGCTTGATGCGCAGTTGAAGAGCATTTTTCTCAACAAGCAACTCAATCTTGGAGACCACGAGCGCTTGCGCAAGAGCCTGGGAATTTCGACCCGAAGCCTGGTGCACCACTGGAGCCGCGCCGGTGGAGCTGGACAGATTCCTGGCTATGCTACGCATCTGGAACAGGTGGCAAAGACGGCGAAGTATCTCAAATATGGTGGTTATGTCGGAGTCGGGCTGGGTGGAACGGCATCCTGGTTAAACGTGCAGGCAGCATGTCGCGCTGGAGCGACAGAAGAATGCAGGAAAATCCGCTTTACCGAGACCGGCAGCTTCACTGGCGGGCTTGGAGGCGGGCTGGCTGGAGCATACGCAGGCGGCCGGGCCGCCGCTTCGGTGTGCGTAGGCATCGGACCGCACGGCGGCGCCGTTTGCGGCATAGTCCTGGTAGGCATGGGCACTTATGTGGGAAGCATGATTGGCAACACATCGGGCGATCTTGCTGGAGAACTATTTTACAACTGGACAGGCCCATGATTATTGACCCTCGTTCCTGGCCCCTGGAAGTACAGATGGTACTGATCCTAGGCCCATGGATCATCATGATGACTGGGATCGTGATGAATGCGTGCATCGCAAATGGCCGAGATTTCGAAAGATCGCTTTCAGCGCTGCAAAGCAGCACTTGGCTTGAGCAGCAGATTCGCGTTTGGGGGACTTCAAGCCTGTTGTCACGTTGGGTACTGGTCGGAATGATAAGTGGCTTGCTGGCCTCCCCCCACAAACATATTCGCCGAGGCCAGCTCGATGCAGCGCAAGTGCAAAACTTTCCCTGGCAGCTCAAGCGTCGCGTGCTTGTTTCCGGCAGGCTGATCTTTATTGGGTTCGTGTTAATGATCATAAGTCTCGGGTTGTACAAAATCTGCGAACCCTAGCCCGCGAGGGCCGCTAACACACATGAGGAGCCCCACCATGGACCCACTCACCGGCGGTTGCCTGTGCGCCAACGTGCGTTTTGCAGCCTCGGGACGCCCCTACCGGGTCGGCCTGTGTCACTGCCTGGACTGTCGCAAGCACCACGGCGCGCTGTTTCACGCTTCGGCGATTTTCCCCGCAGAGGCAGTCAGCATCGAAGGCGAAACCCGTGACTACGCCGGGCGCTATTTTTGCCCACGTTGCGGCTCGTCGGTGTTCGCCCGCTCAGGCGATGAAGTCGAGATCAACCTCGGCGCGCTGGATGCCCCCAACCTGTTCACGCCCACCTACGAAAGCTGGACCACCCGCCGCGAATCCTGGCTGCCACCCTTCCCGCTCAGCCACCACTACGAAAAAGATCGCGACCCGTCGGGGCGCTTCGAGGACTAGACGGCCAGCTGTCGCTGCATCCCCTGCGACATCAGGCTGGACCCTTCGCGCAATGGCTGCGGGGCGCCGACCGGCTGAAAGCCATGGGCCTGGTACAAGCGCATCGCCGGGCTGTCGGCGAGGGTCACGCCCAGGCCCACCCGGCGCACGGCAACGCTGGCAGCCCAGTCCAGTGCGGCCTTGAGCAAGGCACTGCCGGCGCCCAGGCCACGCGCGGCCGGGTCGACCCACATCTGGTAGATATCGGCCACACCCGGCTCGGCCGCGGACAATTTGCACCAGACCATCCCGCACAGGGCGTCGCCGTTAACGGCGAAAAACGCCCGGTCGTTGCCGCTGGCATGGGCCGCCGCTATCCGCGTGGCCCAGTTTTCATCGCTGCGTTGCGACTCGGCGGCGAAGGTGCTGCCAAAGGCATCTGGCGAATCCTGCAATGCCTGCAGGCGCAGATCGCGGTAAGTGGGCCATTCATGGGGTAAAACGGGGCGGACGGCGATCACAAGGCTTCCTTGGCTGATTGATCCTGAACAGCTGCCAGACTACCACCAAGATGCGATCATGCCGCCCTTCATCGACACCGCAGGATCGACCACGATGTTTTCAGCAAGATGGACCTGGCTGGCCCTTGGCCTGTTACCCGCCCTGACCCAGGCCGCCACCCCGGAGCCGGTGCCACTGACCCGGGTATTCCAGGACTGGCGGCTGGCCTGCGACAACACCCGTCGCTGCACGGCGGTGTCGGGCAGCACCGACAACCCCGGGATGGGCCTGTACATCGCTCGCGAAGCCGGCGCCAAAGGCAGCACCCGGGTCAGTGTGATCGGCTACGACGACGTCGGCCTGCGCTATGAGTTTCACCTCGACGGCCGCCCCACCGAGCCCTGGCAGTACGGCTCGAGCGACCGTGAGTACTACTACCTTGAGGGCGACGCCGCCGTCGAAAAACTGCGCGAGCTGCGCAACAGCGACACCCTGAGCTCCAACAGCAACTTTGGCGAGCGCCGGGTATCGCTGCAGGGCTTGAGCGCCGCCCTGTTGCTGATGGACTCGGTGCAAGGGCGCATCGGCCACCCCAGCGCCTTCGTGCGCCCGGGCTACCAGGCGGACAGCCGCGTGCCGCCGGCCCCGGCGATTCCCAAACTGCCGCGCTTTACCCTGGCCCCGGCCTTGAGCGACGCCGAGCAACAGGCCATCGGCGACTACCTGATTGCCCTGACCAAGGACGAACTGAGCGCCGCGCCCCATCAGAACTGGCAGGCCCAGGCCGAGGTCTACCCCCTGGACCCGGCCCACGCCCTGGTGCGCCTGCGTTACGGCTGCGCCGAGGACGGCTGCAACCACAGCCTCTATCGTGTCTCGCGCACGGCGCCGTACCAGGCGACACCGCTGGAACTCAAGGCGGCGCCCGAGGCTCACTTCTCCCCTGACCTGTATGGGCAGATCAACTTCAACCCGGTCAGCGGCCAGTTGAAGATTTTCCGCGAGATGGGCAAGGACTGCGGTGATAGCTCGACCTGGCAATACGACGGTGCGGCCATGCAGCTCAAGGACCGGCGGACCATGTGGCGCTGCGACAGCATCAACGAGGAGTACTGGCCGGTGACCTGGCGTGCCAAGGGCTGACTCAGGCGCCGAGGTCGTCCCAGTACGGCGGCGTGCCGATGGCGTCGAGAAAGTAGTCCCACACCCGCCGCACCTTCTGCGAGCGCAGGCGGTTTTGCGCTGACAACAAGTGGATCTGGCTCGGCGTCGCCTCCACGGCGCCTTGCCAGTCGGGCAGCAGTTGCACCAGGGCCTTGCTGGTAAAGCTGTGTTTGCTGAACAGCCAGGTCGGAAAAAACACGATGCCGCGCCCGGCCAGGGCCGCTTCCACCAGCACCTGGGCATTGTTGCTGCGCAGCGGCCCGTGCACCTCGACCACCTCGACGCTGTCGCTGCCCGGTCGGCGCAAGTACCAGCGCTGCGCACCGCCGGTGCCTTTGTAGACCAGGCAGCTATGCTGGCGCAGGTCCTGCGCGCAGCCCGGCTGGCCATGTTTTTCAAGGTAGCTGGGGCTGGCACACAGGACATAACGCTGGGTGCAGATCTGCCGGCCGATCAGCCCCGAATCCTGCAGATGGCCGACGCGAAAGGTGATGTCGGCGCCCTCCTGCACCGGGTCGATGTAGGCATCGGTGGCGGTCAGCTCCACGGTCAGTTCCGGGTATTGCTCATGCAAGCCATTGAGCAGGCGCACGAGATGCAGATGGGCAAAAGCCACCGGCGCGTTGATCCGCACCAGGCCGCGAATGTCGCCGGGCTTGCCGCTGATCGACTCGTCGGCAGCATCCAGCAGCTCCAGCACTTCGCGAATCTGCAGGTAATAGCGCTCACCGGCTTCGGTCAGCTTCACCGCGCGGGTGTTGCGGTACAGCAACTGCTGCCCGACCTCGCGCTCCAGCGCGGCGATAAAACGCGACACCGACGAGGCCGGCACCTGAAAATGCCGGGCGGTGGCAGAGAAACTACCGGTCACCGCGACCATGGCGAAGAAGCGGTGGGCCTTGAGGTGCATGGGCGGCTCCTGAACGGGAAATCCGTCCAGTATAGGTGCTCATATTGCTGTTACAGCAATAGTGTTTTGCCTTTGGCCTTGATTGTGGCTGTTTTCGCAAGCCCCTAGCATGGCGCCATTCCACCCAGAGGCCCCACGCATGAAAGACCTGTTTGCCCCTTATGACCTCGGCCCACTGCAGCTGAGCAACCGTTTCGTCATGGCGCCGATGACCCGTTCACGCGCCCCGCAAGACATCGCCACCGAACAGATCGCCCTGCATTACACCCAGCGCGGCACCGCCGGCCTGATCGTTTCCGAAGGCACGCCGATCTCCCGCGAAGGCCAGGGCTACCTGTTCAATCCGGGCATTTTCAGCGAGCAGCAGATCCACGGCTGGAAGCTGGTGACCGACTCGGTGCACAGCGTCGGCGGCAAGATCTTCGCCCAGCTGTGGCATGTTGGCCGGGTCTCGCACACCTCGATCCAGCGCGATGGCCTGGCCCCGGTCAGCGCCACCGGCAAGGTCGCCCAGGGCGCGATTGCCTTCGGCTACACCGACAGCGGCGAGCCGGGTTTTGTCCCGACCTCGACGCCGCGCCCGCTGAACACCGAAGAAGTCGGCCGGGTCGTCGAAGACTTCGCCCAGGCCGCGGCCAACGCCATTGCCGCAGGCTTTGACGGCGTCGAAATCCACGGCGCCAACGGCTACCTGATCGAGCAGTTCCTCAACCCGCTGGTCAACGACCGCAGCGACCGTTACGCCGCCGACACCCTGGAGAACCGCCTGCGCTTTGTCTTTGAAGTGGTCGATGCTGTGGTCAACCGCATCGGCGCCGACAAGGTCGGCATCCGTATCTCGCCTTACGGCCAGCTGTTCGACATGCCGATCTACGCGCAAATCGACGAGACCTACTCGGCCCTCTGCGCCGGCATGGGCGCGCGCGGTATCGCCTATGTGCATGTGATGGACCAGACCCACTTCTTCCTCGCCAGCGCAGGCGCCGTGGCCCAGGAACAGGCCCTGCGCGCGCTGCTGGCCGACTGCAAGGCGCAACTGCGCCAGACCGCGTTGATCCTGGCCGGCGACATGACCCTGGAGCGTGCCCAGGACCTGGTTGACGCCGGTCTGATCGACCTGGCAGGTTTTGGCCAGCCGTTCATCGCCAACCCCGATCTGGTCGCCCGGCTGAAAAACGGCTGGCCGTTGACCACCCCGGACCGCGACACCTACTACGGCGGCGGCGCCAAGGGCTACCTGGACTACGCCCCGTACGCACCGGCCTGAAGCGCGAGCAGGCCTGCCGTGGCCAGGCGTGGCATTATTTGCGCATACCGCTGTCCCCTTTTGTTCGCTCGCTTGTCATCAAGGGCATGTGAATCGAAAAGAGAGCGCAACAATGCCCGTACTGACACGCCACCGAACGCGCCTGGCGTCTTCGTTTTCGTCCCCTACCCTGTGCCTGGTGCTGGGCCTGGCGTCGTTGGCGCCGCCAGCGGCGCTGGCCGACGGAGCCAGCCGCAGCTACCAGGTACCGGCTGGCGAACTGGGCACGGCGCTGACCCGCTTTGCCGCCCAGGCCGGGGTCAGCCTGTCGGTCGACCCGGGCCTGGTCAATGGCCGGCGCAGCGCCGGCTTGAGCGGCAGCTTCAGCGTCGATGAAGGCTTTGCCCGGCTGCTGCAGGGCTCGGGCCTGCAACTGCAGCCGGTGACAGCGGGCGCCTACACCCTGGTGCCTACACCGCAAAGCGGCGACGCCGTGGAGATCGCCCCGACCAGCATCCTCGGCGCCCACAGCGGCGGCGACGATGATGGCCAGCGCTATGCTGGCGGCCAGGTTGCGCGCCGGGGCTCGCAAGGCCTGCTGGGCTCGCGGGACTTCATGGAAACGCCGTTCAGCATGACCACCTATACCAGCGAGGCGATCAAGGGCCAGCAGGCGCGCACCCTTGGCGACCTGATCGCCAGCGACCCGTCGGTGCGCGCCACCAACCCCGCCGGCGGGCGCTTCGAGCAATTCACCATTCGCGGCTTCAGCCTGTTCAATAGCGATGTTGCCTACAACGGCCTGTACGGCATCCTGCCGACTTACTCCATCGACATGGAAATGGCCGACCGCGTCGACATCATCAAGGGCCCCAGCCAGCTGATCAACGGCATCTCGCCGCGCGGCAGCGTCGGCGGTGGCATCAACGTGGTGCCCAAGCGCGCCAGCGACACGCCGATCACCGAGTTCACCGGCAACTACGCGTCCGACAGCCAGGTGGGCGGTGCGGTCGACATCGGCCGGCGCTTTGGCGAGGACGGCAAGTTCGGCCTGCGCTTGAATGGCGTCAAGCAAGCCGGCGACACCGAATGGGACCAGCAGAGCGTCGACCGCGAAATGGCCGTGCTCGGCCTGGACTTTCGCGGCGAGCGCCTGCGCCTGTCGAGCGATGTCGGCCATACCGAGCGCAACACCGATGCGCCCCAGGAGCGAGTCATCGTTGGCGCCAACGCCAAGGTGCCGGACGCCGGCGACGTGCGCCGCAACTACGCCCAGGCCTGGAGCAAGGCGCGCACCAACGACACCTTCGGCACAGTCAACGCCGAGTTCGACCTCAATGACTCGCTGATGGCCTACGGCGCCGTCGGCGCGCGCAAGAGCAACCACGACTTCCTCCGCCACAACGTACCGGTGTCCAACGATGCCGGCGACTTCAGCGTCCAGCCGCGCGACTTCACCCGCGACGAGAACGTGCGCACCGCCACCGCCGGCCTGCGCAGCTGGTTCGCAACCGGCCCGGTGAGCCACGAGTTCAACCTGGCGGCCAACTACTTCTACATGGACTTCGAGAACGGCGGCGGGCGCTATGCCGCCGCCCCCAGCAACCTCTACAACCCGCGCCCGACCCCGACGCCCGGCACCCGGCTGCGCTCGGACCCCAAGGTCTACACCGAGAACCGCTTCAGCGGCGTGGCGTTGTCCGACACCCTGGGCTTTTTTGACCAGCGCCTGTTGCTGACCCTGGGTGCGCGCTGGCAGCGGGTCCAGGTCGATGACTGGAGCGATGGCATCAAGGGCGACACCGCCTACGACGAAGAGAAGCTCTCGCCCTCGGGCGGCATCCTGTTCAAGCTCAGCGACCAGCTGTCGCTGTATGCCAACTACATGGAAGGCCTGAGCCAGGGCAAGATCGCCCCGTCGACCTCGATCAACGAAGACCAGATCTTCGCGCCGTTCATTAGCCGCCAGGTAGAAGTCGGCGCCAAGTACGACCTGGGCAACTTCGCCCTGACCGCCAGCGCCTTTCGCATCAAGCAGCCGGCCTACGAGACCAACGCCACTACCCGGGTGTTCGGACCCAATGGCAAGCGTGAGAACAAGGGCATTGAACTCAATGTGTTCGGCGAGCCGCTCAAGGGCTTTCGCCTGCTCGGCGGGGTGATGTACATCGACAGCGAACTGACCGACACCGTCGGCGCCAGCTTCGACGGTAACCGCGCCCCGGCAACGCCGGAGTACAACCTCAGCCTGAGCGCCGAGTATGACGTGCCTGCCCTCGCCGGCCTGACCCTGACGGCCCGGGGCATCCACTCAAGCTCGCAGTACCTGGACCAGGCCAACAGCAAGCAGATCGACGGCTGGGAGCGTTACGACCTGGGGGCGCGCTATGCCTTCAAGGTCGATGACAAGGCCATCACCCTGCGCGCCAGTGTCGAGAATGTGCTGGATGAGCACTACTGGGCTTCGGCGGGCGCCTCGGATGACAGCGAGGCCGGGCTGACGTTGTCGACCCCGCGCACCTACCTGGTGTCAGCGACCCTGGGGTTCTGAGGGCAACGCTGTTGCTGCAACAGGATCTGTGCGGGAGCTGGCAAGCCAGCTCCGGCAATTCAACCCCTGACCGCCGCCGCAATCGCCGCGATATCAATCTTGCGCATGCCCATCATCGCATCGAAGGCGCGCTTGGCGGCGGCACGGTCAGTGCTGGTAATTGCCTCGACCAGCACCCGCGGCGAAATCTGCCACGACAGCCCCCACTTGTCCTTGCACCAGCCACAGGCGCTTTCCTGGCCGCCATTGCCGACAATGGCGTCCCACAGGCGATCGGTTTCGGCCTGATCCTCGGTCGCCACCTGAAACGAAAACGCCTCGCTGTGGGTGAACATCGGCCCGCCGTTAAGCCCCACGCAGGGGATGCCCAGCACGGTAAACTCGACGGTCAGCACATCGCCCTCTTTACCCGAGGGAAAGTCGCCCGGCGCCCGGTGCACGGCACCGACCTTGCTGTCGGGGAAGGTCTTGGCATAAAAGGTCGCAGCCTCCAGCGCGGTGCCGTCGTACCAGAGGCAGATGGTATTTTTAGGGCTCATCCTGGTTCTCCACGGTTGGTGAATGGCAGGTAGAGTCTAGTCAGAAAGACCGCGAACACACTCACAACGCACCATTCAACTGCCCCAGGTCCGCCGCCAGTTGCAACCTGGCGGTGTACCAGTTGACCAGCGATTCCACGCGCCGCTGCTCGGCAAGCGCCAGCTCGTTCTGCGCCCTGAGCAGTTCGATGATGCTGCCCACCCCAGCCTTGTAGCGCCCCAATGCCACTTGATGGGATTGCCCGGCGCTGGCGACGAAGCTGCGGCTGATGGCCAGGGCGCGGGTGCGCGCATCCAGGGCCTGGCGGCTTTTCCAGACGTTGAGGGCCACGCTGCGTTCGGCCTGCTCCAGGGCCTGCTCGCGGGCGCCGGCTTCATAATCGGCGGCGCGGGCACGCCGACGGCTGAGGAAGCCGTCGAAGATCGGCACGGTAATCTGCACGCCCACGCTCCAGGTCTCGATCTGCTGGCGTGTCGACACCTGGTCGATCGGCGTGTCTTCTTGCTGGTAGCTGCTGAACAGCGACACCTTGGGCCGCCCCTCGGCACGCGCTTCATCCGCCCTGGCGCGGGTGGCGAACCAATCGGCGCGGGCCTTTTCGATGGCCGGGTGCCGGGCCCGGGCTTGCTCCATCAAGGCATCGACACTGGCCATGAACTCATCCTCCTGCCCCGCCGGCTCGTTCAAGGCGGTGAGTGTCAGCGGCGCCGAGGGTGACAGCCCGAGTGCACTGGCCAGGGCGCCCTGGGCCGTCGCGTAGTCACCTTCAGCCAGCACCCGTTCAAGCTGCGCCTGGTCGTGAGTCGTCTGGGCCTGCAGACGGTCGCTCTGCTCGCCGGCCCCGGCCTGGTACTTGGCGGTGGCCGCCTTGAGGCTGCTGGCCGCCAGGGACTCGGCGCTGCGCTTGGCCGCGAGCAAGGCGGCGTTGGCCTGGACCTGGTAGAAGGCCTTGCTGGTGGCGAGCACCGTGGCCTGGATTTTCTCCACCCGACTGCTGCTGGCCGCGTTCAACAGCTGGCGGGCGCCCTCGACTTTCGCCGCGCGCAGGCCAAAATCATAGAGCACCCAGTTGAGGTTCAGGCCATAGCTGTTGGTGCGGGTGTTGAGGGTCGAGTCAGCCTCGGGAAAGTTGTCAAAGCGCGTCTTGCGGCTCGCCCGCCCGCTGCTGGCCTGGGCTTGCACAGTCGGCCAGTAGGCCGAGTACTCGGCATCCAGGCTGGCCTGGCTGCTCAGTTGTGACAGCCAGGCTTCGCGCACTTGCGGATCGGCGCACAGGGCGATGGCCACGGCACTGGACAACACCAGTGGCTGTGCAGGGCTTAACCTGCCTGGGCAGGCATCGAGGGCTTCGGCGGCCATGCCCGGTAGCACCGTCCAGGCCAGCAGCAAGGCAGCCAGACACAGCCTGGTCAGGTGACGGTTCATGACGAAGACGCCGTACCACAGGCACGTTCATCTGGCTCGGCTGGCGCTTGCTCATCGGCCTCGATCAGCGGCCCGTCATACACCACCCGGCCGTTGTCCAGCGCCAGCACCCGGCGCGCCGAGCGAATGGTATCGGGGCGATGGGCAACAATGATGCGGGTGATGTTCAGCGCCTGCAGCGCCTGGTTGACCGCCGCCTCGCGGTCGATGTCGAGGTGGCTGGTGGCTTCGTCGAGAAACAGCAGCTTGGGCCGCCGGTACAGCGCCCGGGCCAGCAGGATGCGTTGCTTCTGCCCACCCGACAGCACCGTGCCCATGTCGCCCACCAGGGTGTTGTAGGCCATGGGCATTTGCGCGATGTCGTCATGCACCGCCGCCATGCGCGCGCACTGCTCGACCCAGCGCGGGTTGGCCTCGGCGCTGAAAAAACTGATGTTGTCGGCAATCGAGCCGGCGAACAGCACATCATCCTGAAGCACCGTGGCGCTGATCCGCCGCAACCGCTCCAGGTTATGGCTGTCGATGGCCACACCGTCGAGGAACACGCTGCCGCTGCTGGGGCTGAGAATGCCGAGCATGACATTGAGCAAGGTGCTCTTGCCGCCTCCCGAGGGGCCGACGATCGCCAGCGAATCGCCGGCTTCGATGCGCACCGACACTTCATCGAGCACATAGGGCTCGTGCTCGCAATAGCGAAACTTGAGCTGGCGCACTTCCAGGCTCGGCACGCTGTCGACGGCGTCGTTGTCGTCAGGTTTCTCAGGCGCTCTGGGTTCGGGCACCTGCAGCAGGATATCGGCCAGGCGCTCGCCATGCAGGCGCAGCATCAGCACATCGACCAGCTTGTCGATCAGCCCGGCTACGCGACTGTTGAACTGCTCCTTGTAGGCGTTGAAGGCAATCAGCATGCCGGCGCTGAACTGGCCATCGAGCACCAGCCTGGCACCGAGCCAGATCACCAGCACGGTCACCAGACCGAACAGCAGGCCATTGAAAGCGCGGTAAGCCAGCGCGAGCTTTTGCGGACGCAAGCCGGCGTTGATTTCTTCGACCAGCAGGCTGCCCCAGGCGCTGGCGCGTTGCTCCTGATGGCCGAACAACTTGATGGTGCGCACCCCGCGCACGCTTTCCAGAAAGTAACTCTGCTGGCGGGCGGCATGCACCAGCTCCTCTTCGCTGGCGCGGCGCAGCGGGCCGAACCAGGCCCAGCGGGCCAGGGCATAGATGACCATGGCCAGCAGCGCGATCAGTGCCAGCGGCGGGCTGTAAGCGAACATCAGGCCCAGGGTTACCAGGGTCATCAGGCCATCGAGCAAGGCTTCGACAAACGAGGTGGTCAGGGTGTGCTGGATCGACTTCAACGAGCCAAAACGCGAGACGATATCGCCCAGGTGGCGGCGCTCGAAAAACGCCACCGGCAAACGCACAAGATGGCTGAAGACGTTAATCTGCCATTGCGCGCTGAGCAGGGTGCCCAGGTACATCAACGCCCAGGAGCGCCCCAGCGCCAGGGTTTGCTGCATCACCAGCAGCAGACCGAAACCGATGGCCAGCACCGCCAGCAGGTCGAGATCGGCGCTGACCAGCACCTTGTCGATCACCGTTTGCAAAAAAAACGGGCTGAGCACCATGCACAGCTCCAGCGCCGCCGCCAGCAACAGCACATGGCTGAGCACCCCGCCAAAGCCCTGTACCCGGCCCAGCAACTGGCGCAGGCGCAGCGGCGGATTGGCCGCGCCCTGCTGGAAATCGCTCTGTGGCCACAGCTCCAGGGCCACGCCGGTGAAGGCTGCCGAGACTTCTTCGAACGACAGCTTGCACACCCCGCGCCCCGGATCGTGCAGGGTCACCCCGCGCGGCCCGACCTCCTTGAGCACCACGAAATGGTTGAAATTCCAGTGCAGCACACAGGGCAAGCGCAGTTGCCCGAGTGCTTGCAGTTCCAGGCGCAATGGCCGGCTGGCCAGGCCCAACTGGCTGGCCATGGCCATCAGTTGCTTGAGGGTCGCGCCCTTCATCGACGGCGACAGCTTCTGGCGCAGCGAGAACAGGTCGTGACGCTGGCCGTGAAAGCCGGCGATCATCGCCAGGCAGGCCTGGCCGCACTCGGCGGCTTCGGCCTGGAGCACCATGGGCAACTTGCGGCCAATGCCGAAAGCCAGCGGTTGGCGAATGTTCAAAGGCGTTTCCCTATGCCGCGCAGGGGTTCGAGCAGCCACTCGTAGAGGGGCATGTTCTCCTGCAGGATGTCGGCGTCCAGTTGCATGCCCGAACGCAAGCGCTCGTTCAGCCCGCGTCCGCGCATGGCTTGTTGTTCAAGGGTGACCCTGACCCGATACATCGGGCCTTGCTCGCGCTGCTGCTCGGAGACGCCGCCCACGCTCATGATTTCGTCGGCTGGCAGCGCGCTGCGCGACACCGACGCTACCGTGCCGCGTGCCAGGCCGAAGTGCTGGTAGGGATAAGCCTGGTAGCGCAACAGCACGGCATCGCCGCTGCGCACAAAACCGGCCGAACGGCTGGGCACATAGAGTTCGGCGTACAGCTGGGCATCGCTGGGCACGATGTTCAACAGCGGCCGGTTACTGTCGGCGCGGGTGCCGTTGACCACGCCCACCGCCGTCACCTCGCCACTGGCCGGGGCGGTAATCACCACCTGGCGTTTGACTTCGCTTTCCAGCAGGTTGCCCTGGCTTTGCGACAAGCGCCGCTCAAGCTCGGCCAGTTGCTTGCCCTGGTTGAACGGCAACTCGGCAAGCTCGGCGCGCAAGGTGGCGATATCGTTGCGCAGCGACAGCAACGAACGGCTCAGTTCTTCGCTGCGCAGGCGCACTTCGAGCACGGCGTCCTGCTTTTCCTGCAACTGGTCGCGCGACACGTAGTCCTGGCGCTGCAGGTCGGCATAACGCGCGGCAATGCCTTGGGCCAACCCCAGGCGCTGGCGGCTGATGTCCATCTGCGTGAGGATTTTCTGCTGCTCGCTTTCCAGCACCGCCAGGCGCCGGCGCTTGCCCTCAAGCTCCTTCAGGTGCAGCGCACGGGTGCTGGCAATCTCCTCAGTAAGGCTGTCGTTACGTCGCTTGATCAAGCGGCTGATAGCCACGTGCGCGCCACCGGCCTCGGCATACAGGTCACTGCCCAGGGCCATCAGTGTCGACCCGGCCTCAACGCTCTGACCTTCGACCGCAGCCAGGCCTTGCACCACCCCTGCCTGTGGCGCAAACACCTTGATCAGCCCGCCCTCGGGCACCAGTACGCCGCTCACGGTGGCGCGGCGGGTGTAGGTGGCGCAGGTCAGGAACACGATCAACACCAGGCTGAACAGCAGCGCAGCCAGCGCCGCCCAGCGCAGGGGCACGGGCGACACCAGCAGTACGCTGCCCAACTCCTTGTCACGCCGTGCGTGCACGGCTTCGCTCCTGAATAACATGCCAATCCATGACCCGGCGGATAACGTTAATAACATGAACAGACTGATCGCCTGAGCCTGTTGCAGCATAACGGCGAGTTAATCGACAGGCACTAGCACACTTGTACTATTGCACTTAAAGCGCTGGCATTACTAACTTGGCCGGGGATCGAAACAGCCTGCCACTGTTATTGGAACTGTGATCGATCTCACACTTTTATAGTGCAACACCTTGCGCCCAGGCCCTCTCCTGGGGGGATCAACCTAGGACGAACCCACTGTAGCAAACGAGGTATAGATAACATGACCCATGCACAAAACATCGACATGACCAGCGCGCAACCCTCTGCCCTGCGGGTGCTCGACGATCAGGAAGTGGACCAGGTAAGCGGCGGGTTTTCCGTCAGCGCCGGCTCCTGGACACTGACCGGTGGCTCTTATAACTTCGGCGCGGGTGCCGGCTACCGCTTTGACTTGTACAGAGGCGGTGCGCACCAGGGCAGTTACACCCTGTGCAAGTAAACTCAGCGGATAGATGAGTTGGAAGTAAGCGAAGGGCCGTCATGGCCCTTCGTTCTATATATAGAGATGATAGTTAATTGCCATCAGCGACCTTGCGTTCAATCTCGGCAATCTTGCGGCTAAGTTCTTCAGCGGCCTCAGCCTGAGTACGGTGATTGGCCGGAGTGATCGGCCGGTTGGCAAGGTCTTCATCTTCAGCAGGCTTGTCCGTCTCGTTGGCGGGCGCCTCGCGCTCGTTGCTGGTCATTGCAGTTACCTCCCGTGTCATACCCGTTGGATAGCACAGCAGCCTTGGAGTTCTGATCGGCAACGGCTTGAAGTTGGCCCGGCTTCTGCGATGATGCCCGGCCAGGACGGACGTTCGCTTACCCTGCAGGATTGAAACACCATGGTTGACCCAAGATGGAACTGGCTGTGCTTGATGCTCCTGCCGGCCCTGGCCCTGGCCGCGCCGGAACCGGAGCCGGTGCTCAAGCAGTTCAAGCAATGGGTCGTGGGCTGCGACAACACCCTGCGCTGTACCGCGGTGTCGAGCAGCGTCGATCAAGGCGTGGGCCTTGAGCTGGTGCGCGAAGCCGGGGCCCAGGGGACTACCACCCTGACCCTGTTCAGCGACGCCGGAGTCGAGCTCGGCGCCCGGCTGCTGCTCGACGGCGGCCCGCTGCCAGCGGGGTTTCGGCCAGGCTCGCAGGGGCAGATGCGTTATCACGCCAAAGGTGACGTCGCGTTGCGCTTGTTGCGCCAACTGCGCAACGGCCAGACCCTGACCCTGGACACCAGCAACGGCCAGCACCCGGTATCGCTGCAGGGCCTGAGTGCCTCCTTGCTGTTCATCGACTCGGTGCAAGGACGCATCGATCACCCCAGCGCCTTTGTAAACCCCGGCACACGCCCCGACAGCCAGCTGCCGCCAGCACCGCCGACGCCCACCCTCGCCCCCTTCACTCCGGCGCCAGGGGTGAGCGATGCCGAGCAGAAGGCCATCGCCGACGCCGTCATTGCCATCACCCGCCATGAATGGAGCGAACCCGAGTACGACAACTGGCAAGCCGAAGCCGAGGTCTCGCCGCTGGACGCGACCCATGTGCTGGTAGGCCTGCGCTACGGCTGTGGGAGCCAGGGCTGCATGTACAGCTATTACCGCGCCTTGCGCAGCGCGCCCTATCAACCCACCTCGCTGCACATCGAGGTCCCCAGGCATGATGTGCTGGGCGGCGAGATGTATGGCTTTTTCAAGTTCGACCCGGCCCGCGGCGAGCTCAACCAGTTGCAGCCGGGCGGGCGCTACTGCGGCGCCAATGCAACCTGGCGCTATGACGGCGCGGTGATGCAGCTCAAGGCATTCAGCCGCATGAGCTGGTGCGACAGCGTCGATACTGCCCATTGGCCGCAGATCTGGCGTACCCGGGGCTAGCGCCAGGCATACAGCTTGGCGCAGGCATTCGCTACACTGCGCGCTTTGCCCCAAGAGCCTATGCGCATGGATGCCCTCGCCCGTTTTGCCCTCAAGCCGCTTGCTGCGAGCCTGGCTGTGCTCACCCTGGCCGCTTGCAGCCACTTTCAAGCCGATCCGCCAGGTGCCGGTCAGTTGCCCGAGTACCAGAGTCCGGCCCCCGACTGGCGCGTGCTGAACCTGGACGAGGATCAGGACTGGCTGCTGATCGACCGTAACAGCCTGCAGCATGAGGGCGACATTACCTACGCCTGGACCGGCATCCAGCGCCACCGCTATCCGATGCAATACGGCCACGCGGTGATGGCCCCGCACAGCCGCGAGCGCCTGGCGTTCTATTGCCAGCGCCAACTCATCAGCCGGCAAAGCCAGGTGTTCCTCGACAACGACAATCGCGTAGACCGCACCAGGCTTCAGTGGCAGCCCTTCAGCGCGTTCTACCGGCAGGCCCCTTTGTACTATCAGCAGTTGTTCGACGCCGCCTGCCAAGCGCCGGCCGAGCTTGCCAAGCTTGCCCCGCTCAAAGCCCGTACACCGTTGCCGCCGCCGTTTTTGCCGCCCAGGGCCAGGCCTGAAGTGCTTGCCGCCATCGCCGCCCTCGACCTGCCGACACCACGCCTGAGCCTGCACCGGCTGGATTATCGCTACGACGCCAACCTCAACGACGGCGACAATGCCGTCAACAGGCCGCGCCAGGTATTCCTCAGCACCGACAGCCGCTCCGGCCAAGTGTTGCTACAGGCTGTGGACCCGACGATAGCGCAGCAGCTGCAACTGAGCTTTCGCGGCCTGTTCGATCTGGCCGCACGCGGCATCGACATCATGACCGGGCAGGAGCAGGACGCCAGCGACAGCTTGACCGCGCTGTCATTCAGCGGCGACTGGCAAACCCTGCCCGCCCATGCGCAGCTGAGCTACACCAGCAGCCACGCCGGGCAAACTGCGAGCATTACCCGCACCACCCATTGCCAGGTCGGCAAGGCGCAAGCGGCCAGCGCCCTGCACCCGGCCCTGCAAGGCAGCGCCAAGCCGTTGACCTGCACCTGGCAGAGCCCGCGCGGCAACCGTTGGCGCGAAGGCTACAGCTACCTGGTCGACTACGGCGTGTTCGTCCGCACCCGCGAGGACAACCCGCTGGGCAGCTGGCGCTGGAAAATCGAGTCGCTGCAGTGAGTCAATGCAGGACGGTGGCGAAGCTTGCGTCCATGCGCTCGCGGTCGTAGTCCAGCAGCCACGGCTGGTGCTGGCGGTACAACAGCGCGAGCACGTCGTGGTTGGGGCCCACCACATCCATACCCCGATCGTCATAGGGCAAGGCCATCAACCGCTGGTTGAGGTTGAACAAGTAGACACCGCAGCAAGGGCTCGGGCGTATGGTCCCCGGATTATCAGCCAATGCGCACCAGAGCACCGGTTGCAGCAACGACAGTGGCGCCTCAAAGGCGAGGTGCAGCCAGTACTCGGGCTGGTGCTCTTCGAACCAGTCGTCCGGGTCCAGCCGCTGGCTCCACAGTGAGCGCCGGGCGGGGACGCGAATACCGGCGGCACGCAAGTCGCGCAACACGTCGCGGTGGGCAAAACCGTTACCGTTGGAGTGCACGCGCAGGCACACCACCATCGCTTGCTCACCGGCAAACAGGTCGCGGCACACCGCGGTGGCCTTGCTGACTGCCAGCAGGAAGCGTTCGATGTCGCTGCCGCCTTCGGCCAGCTCGAAGCGCAGGCCTTGCGGGTAGTTATAGAAAAGCGGCCGGGCAAAGGCCAGGCCGCTGAAAATATGCTGGATTTGCAGTTGTAGGTTCACGTTACCTTCCTGGCTGTCGGCCCCGCACAGCTGGGGCCAGAGTCCATTGCGGCCAGCACCCTGAAGGTGCTGGCCGCGGTGTTTCACTCAATGCGGCGCGCGCGGGATGGTCTTGAGCAGGTCTTCAGGGCTGATATGCCCGACCACCTGCTGCACGCTGCCCGGTTGCGGCAGGCCAAGGATGTGGCCTTTCATCTTGCCGATGACGTGCATCTCGCACGGCTTGCAGTCGAACTTCAGGGTCAGTACTTCATCGCCGTGAATCAGCTGCATCGGCGCCACCTTGGTGCGCACGCCGGTCACGCCCTTGGCCTGCTTGGGGCACAGGTTGAAGGAGAAACGCAGGCAGTGCTTGGTGATCATCACCGGCACTTCGCCCGCCTCTTCGTGGGCCTCGTAGGCGGCGTCGATCAGCTTGACCCCGTGACGGTGATAGAAGTCGCGGGCCTTCTGGTTGTAGACGTTGGCCAAAAACGACAGGTGCGACTCCGGGTACACCGGCGGCGGGTTGGTCTCGGCCTTGCGGCCACCGCGCGGGTGGGCCTGGATGCGCGCGGCGGTCAGCGCTTCGATGACCTCGCGGCGCAGGGCCTTGAGCTGCGAGTTGGGGATAAAGTACGCCTGCGGCGCATCGAGCTGAACGTCGGTGGCGTGGTACTCGGTGGTGCCCAGCTGGCCGAGCAGGTCGCGCAGTTGCTCCAGCGCCTGCTCCGGCTTGTTGGCCAGGCCGAACGGGCCGTCCAGGGCGACGCTGGCACTGATGCCCTCCTCGCTGGTGGCGGTCAGGGCCAGGCGCTGTTCGTCAAGCTTGGCCACCCAGGCCAGGCCGATACGGCGCTCGGCCGAGGTCTTTTGCAATGCCTGCTGCCAGTTGTGGTCGAGGTTGCGGCTCAGCGGGTGGTTGGGCCGCAGCTGGTGCATGCCCTTGGGCATCTCGTTGGGCTCGACGCGGTAGCGGTAGCGTTTTTCGCCGTCTTCATCGAACTCGCCTTTCGGCTCGGCGATGTTGGCGCGAAAGCCCACCACTTCGCGCTTGACCAGCACGTTGAGGCCGTCGCCGTTGGACAGCGGCTCGTGGGTGACCACCTGCAGGTCGCGCTTGCCGACTTTCTCGACCACACCCACCGGCAGGCCGGTGAAGGTCGGCGAGTCGAAGGCGCCGATGTCGATCTTGCGCTCGCTGACGAAGTAGTCGGTGCTGCCGCGGTGGAAGGTTTTGTCCGGGTCGGGCAGGAAGAAGTGCGCGGTACGGCCGCTGGAGGCGCGGGCCAGGTCCGGGCGGTCTTCGAGCACGGCGTCCAGGCGCTGGCGGTAGTAGGCGGTGATGTTCTTCACATAGCCCATGTCCTTGTAGCGCCCTTCGATCTTGAACGAGCGCACGCCGGCCTCGACCAGGGCGCGGATGTTGGCGCTCTGGTTGTTGTCCTTCATCGACAGCAGGTGCTTCTCGTAGGCGATCACCCCGCCCTTTTCGTCCTTGAGGGTGTACGGCAGGCGGCAGGCCTGGGAGCAGTCGCCACGGTTGGCGCTGCGCCCGGTCTGGGCGTGGGAGATGTTGCACTGGCCGGAGAAGGCCACGCACAGCGCACCGTGGATGAAGAACTCGATCGCCGCGTCGGTCTCGTCGGCGATGGCGCGGATTTCCTGCAGGTTCAGCTCGCGGGCCAGCACCAACTGGGAGAAACCGGCCTGGTCGAGGAACTTGGCCCGGGCCAGGGTGCGGATGTCGGTCTGGGTACTGGCGTGCAGCTCGATCGGCGGGATGTCCAGCTCCATCACCCCCAGGTCCTGGACGATCAGCGCGTCGACGCCGGCATCGTACAGTTCGTGGATCAGCTTGCGCGCCGGCTCCAGTTCGTTGTCGTGGAGGATGGTGTTGATGGTGGTGAACACCCGCGCGTGGTAGCGATGGGCGAACTCCACCAACTGGGCGATATCGCTGACTTCGTTGCAGGCATTGTGGCGCGCACCGAAGCTCGGGCCGCCGAGGTACACAGCGTCGGCGCCATGCAGAATGGCCTCGCGGGCGATGGCGACATCGCGGGCGGGGCTGAGCAATTCCAGGTGATGCTTGGGCAGGGACATGTTTTTTTAGTCAGGCTGTCACGGTCGAGGCGCGCATTGTAGCGGCGAAACGCCTGAACGGCACCCGTAGCCTGCCCGGTGGTGCGCCCGAGCGCGGGTCAAGTCGAGGCGTCGCACCGCCGCTCCCACAGGTTCGGCGTTGCGATGAGGCCAGCCCAGCCACCGCAACAACTCAGGCCTTGGCCGCCATCGCAGTCACTTCCACACGCATGCCTTCCACCGCCAGCGACGCCACGCCCACTGCAGCGCGCACCGGCCAGGGCTTGGCGAAGAAGCGCTGGTAGACCTCGTTGAACGCCGCCCGCTCGGCCATGTCGGTGAGGTAGATGGTCAGGTGCAACACCCGGTCCATGGAGCTGCCAGCACGCTCCAGAGCGACTTTCAGCGCTTGCAGGGTACATTCGCTCTGGGCGGTGATGTCGCCCAGTTCCAGGCTGCCGTCGGCACGCGTGGGGATCTGGGTCGAAACCAGGATGCCGCCGAAACCGGCGACGTCGGAAGAGATCGACTCGGCGTCCGGGTCGGGGATGAAGCTGATGTCTTGGTTAGCCATGGGTATCTCGTGTCTGGGGAATAAAAAAGGGCGGTTACCCGCCCCTTCTGCTTACTTGCCGCCGGCCAGCGCTGGCGTGCGCGGTGGCACCAGGCGCCTGGAGCCGGTCGACTCGAAGGCAGCCGCCAGGCGCAGCAATGACGAATCGTCGTAGGCGCGACCGGCAAAGGTCAAGCCCACCGGCATGCCGATATCGGCCATCACGCCCATCGGCACGGTCACCGTCGGCACGCCCAGGTGACGGATCGCCAGGTTGCCGTTGGCCACCCACACGCCGTTGCTCCAGGCAATGTCGGCCGATGCCGGGTCGACATCGGCATTGGCCGGGCCGACGTCAGCGACGGTCGGGAAGATCACCACGTCGAGCTTGAGCGCATCCATCCAGTCTTCGAGGTCTATGCGCCGGGTCTGTTCCAGGCCGCGCAGGCCGTCCGGCACAGTGCTGATCTGGTCCCACGGGGTGATGCCGCGCTCGGCCATGCGCACGTATTCGTCCATGCCCGCGGCCAGGTCGCCTTCGCGGTTGGGCAGCGTACCCGGATCATGCGGGAAAATCTTCGGCCCGTCGACATCGACCAGGCGGTTGAGCTTGGGGTCGCCGTTGGCCTGGAGGAAATCATCGAAGGCCCAGGCGGTCAGGTCCCACAGTTCGTGGTGAAGGAACTCCTTGGACACCAGGCCGCGATTGAACACGGTCGGCGCACCCGGGCGATCGCCTTCGCAGTTGGATACCAGGGGGAAATCGACTTCGATGACTTCGCCACCGGCCGCTTCCAGGGCCTTGCGCGCCTGCTCCCAGAGGGCGATCACCGATGGCCGGGTGTTGATCCGCTGGCCGGTCGGGCCACCGATGCCCGGGGCTTCGCTGGTGCCGGCTTCAGGGTCGGCATTGATGTACATGCGCGGCACGCCGAAACGCTTGCCCTTGAGCGTTGCGGCATCGGCTGCAAGCTCGTGGTAGGAGGCCGGGCGCACCGAATCGACGCTGGGGATTGGCACCCAGGGCTGCAGGCGCCACAGATCGCCGCGTTTGTCCGCGTCTTGGGCGACGACGATGTCGAGCACTTCGAGCAGGTCGGCCATGGTCCGGGCAAAGGGCACCACCACGTCCATGGTCGGCGTCAGCGGCCAGTTGCCACGCACCGAGATCACCCCACGCGAGGGCGTGTAGGCGCACAGGCCGTTGTTCGAGGCCGGGCCGCGACCACTGGACCAGGTTTCTTCGGCCAGGCCGAAGGCGGCGAAGCTGGCCGCCGTGGCAGTACCGGCGCCGTTGGACGAGCCGGAGGCAAACGGTGCGGTCAGGTAGTCGGCGTTGTACGGGCTTTCGGCGCGGCCATAAACGCCGCGCTGCATGCCGCCGTTGGCCATCGGCGGCATGTTGGTCTTGCCCAGGCAGATGGCGCCGGCAGCGCGCAGGCGCTCGATGGTGAAGGCGTCGCGATAGGCCACAAGGTCAGCGAAGGCCGGGCTGCCGGAGGCGGCGGTCAGGCCCTTGACCAGGTAGCTGTCCTTGGCGGTATACGGGATGCCGTCGAGCGGGCCGAGGGTCTGGCCCTGGGCGCGGCGTTCGTCAGAAGCCTGCGCTTCGTTCAGCGCTTCGGGGTTGCGCACCACTACAGCATTGAGCTTGGTGGCAGTGTCCGCGCCATCGTAGGCGTCGATGCGCGCCAGGTAGGCCTTGACCAGCTCCACCGCGGTGGTCTGGCCGGACTCGAGCGCAGCGCGCAGCTGGGCAATGGAAACCTCTGTGACTTCGATCATGCTGCTACCGCCGAGGGTTGATGGCTGACTGGGTTAAGGCTTGCACCACACGGGGTCTGGAGCACGGGGATTTCACGGCTTTGAAGATGGGTTCGCATAGTTGTTCTCATTGCACGGCATGACGCTGCAGGGTCTGGACGAATTACCTGAGCGGCCTATTTAGCACCAAAATTGCCCACAGCGGAACGGGGAGCCAGCGGGCAGCGGTGCATTCAGCCGCGTGCGAAGGTGCAAAATCGGCCGCCAGGCCTGGGCGAGGCGCAGGTATTCAGCTTTACCCCTCCCACCACCACGAGCATCATGCGCACTTCGCGTTCACGGAGGATTTCGCACATGTTCAGGGCACTTTTCGACACGCTGTTCAAGCGCACGCCTACCGAGGAAGGCTTTGCCCGTACCTTCATCAAGGCCGCGCGCGCCGGCGGTTATGCCGAGCCACTGGACTATCAGGCCGACGACTTTCGCCTGCGCTACGGCGGTAGCAGCTACTTCAACCTGCACAACGCCTACCGCGACTACCTGAACGCCGACAAGGCGCGTAAAGCCCAGGTGCTCGACAGCTACCTGCGCGGCCTGATCGACAGCCGCAACAGCAGCGCGGTGCAGCCCCTGGAGCAGGTTAGGCCGCTGTTGCGGCCGGTGATCCGCAACCTGGCCATGCTCGAAGAGATCCGCCTGCATCAGGTCCGTAATCACGGCTGGGACTCGCCCTGCCCCATGGCCTGGCAGCCGTTCTGCGAAGACTGCGTGACCTTGCTGGCCATCGACTACCCCGACACCACCTCGACCCAGACCGCCGGCCCGCCACAGGACTGGGGCATCAGCCTGGAGCAGGCGCTGGCGATTGCCCTGGACAACCTGCGCGACGCCAGCCCCGATGCCTTCGAGGCGATCCTCCCCGGTTTGTACCAGGGCGCCTGGAAGGACGGCTATGACACCAGCCGCGTGCTGCTGCCCGACGTGCTGCAGCGCTTGGCGCTCAAGGGCCAGCCGGTGTTCATGATGCCCAGCCGCGATGTGCTGATGGTCACCGGCGACAAGGACGCCGACAATCTGCGGCAGATGGTCGAGCTGAGCTTCCACGCGCTGGAGCACGGGCGCGCGCAGTCGAGCCAGATCTATACCTATCACGACCGCCGCATCGTGCCCTTCCAGGTGCAGGACGCGCACCTGCAAGCGCGCCTGGGCGACCTGCAGCGGCTGCTGCGCCACGGCATCTATAGCACGCAAAAAGAGTTTCTCGACAAGATCCACGAAGCCCATCCCGAGGACATCTTCGTCGCCACCCACAGGCTTTACAGCGACGCCGAAAACGGCAATAGCAGCTTTTCGATCGCGGCCTGGACCGAGGGCGTATTCACCTCGTTGCCGCAAACCGACCGGGTGATCCTGGTCCAGCCCCAGGCAGACGGCTCGGCCCAGACCCAGGTGGTGGCCTGGCACGAGGTTGAAACACTGCTGGGCGGGCTGCTGAGCAAAGACGGCGAGCTCTACCCGCCACGCTTTCGCACCCTCGGTTTTCCCAGCGCCGAGCAGTTGCAGCAGCTGACGCCCATGGGGTGAGGCCCAACTTGAAGCAACGGGGCTGGATTTACACTGCACAAAGCCTCATCCTCCCCGCCTTTTGCCCGCGCCTGAGCGGCCAAGGAGATCCCCATGCACGACCTGCCACTGGCTGCCGCCGACTTCGCGTTCCTCGACGCCACTTTGCAGCAGTACGGCGATGACCACTCGGTGCTCAACGCCTCGGAGCTCGACGGCTACTTCACTGCGCTGGTGTCGAGCCCGGTGCAGGTGGACATCAGCGAGTGGTTCCCGGCGATCTGGGGCGGGCAGATGCCGGAATGGCAAAACGCTGCTGACTGCCAGCGCTTCGTCGAGCTGTGTGCCCGTCACCTGAACAGCCTGGCCACCCAACTGGTTGAAGCGCCGCAGGCATTTGCCCCGCGCCTTGAGCAGACCGAACACCAGGGCCAGCCGTTGCCATTGGCGGAGGAATGGTGCTTTGGTTATTTGCGCGGTATCGCCATTGCCAACTGGCGGGTGCTGCCTGAAGCGCAAATGCAGGCCTTGCAGGTGATTACCGGCTGGGCCGAGCAGGATGAATTCGAGCTGCCGGCGAACCTGGACGTTGCCTTGCATCGTCAGCGGGTGGTGGCGATTGCCCCGGCGGCGCGGGCGCTGCATGACTACTGGCTGGCGCAGCGCTGATTGGCTCTTTGGTGCCTGCATTACCACCGCTGCGCGCTCGATCGCGGGTCAGTTCCGCTCCCTGTGGGAGCGGAACTGACCCGCGATGAGGCTTACTTGAGATCGAACCGGTCCAGGTTCATCACTTTCGTCCAGGCCGCGACGAAGTCCTTGATGAATTGCTCCTTGGCGTCGCGACTGGCATAGAACTCCGCCAGCGCCCGCAGTTGCGAGTTGGAACCAAACACCAGGTCGACCCGGGTGCCGGTCCATTTCACCGCGCCGGTCTTGCGGTCACGCCCTTCGAACGTTTCGTTGGCCGCCGACACCGGCTTCCACTCCACGCCCATGTCCAGCAGGTTGACGAAAAAGTCGTTGCTCAGTGTACCCGGCTGCTGAGTGAAGACGCCGTGCTTGCTTTGCCCGGCATTGGCCCCCAGCACCCGCAGGCCGCCCACCAGCACGGTCATTTCCGGCGCGCTCAAGGTCAGCAGTTGCGCTTTGTCGATCAGCAAGGCCTCGGCCGGCACCCGGTAGCTGTTCTTCAGGTAGTTGCGAAAACCATCGGCATTGGGCTCAAGAAAACCGAACGACTCGACGTCGGTCTGCTCCTGCGAGGCATCCATGCGCCCCGGGGCAAACGCCACGCGGATATCGACCCCGGCGTTTTTGGCCGCCTGCTCGACCGCGGCGCTGCCCGCCAGCACGATCAGGTCGGCCAGGGAGATTTTCTTGCCACCGGCCTGGGCACTGTTGAAGTCGTTCTGGATGCCTTCCAGCACGCTCAGCACCTTGGCCAGCTGCTCAGGCTGGTTGGCCTGCCAGAACTTCTGCGGCGCCAGGCGCAGGCGCCCGCCATTGGCCCCGCCGCGCTTGTCGGAGCCGCGGAAGGTCGAGGCCGCCGCCCAGGCCGTGGACACCCGTTCGGCCACCGACAGCCCCGAAGCCAACAGCCTGGCCTTCAGTGCGGTCACGTCGCTGTCATCGACCAGGGCATGGTCGAGCGCCGGGATCGGGTCTTGCCAGAGCAGCTCTTCGCTGGGCAGTTCCGGGCCCAGGTAACGCGACAGCGGGCCCATGTCGCGGTGGATCAGCTTGTACCAGGCACGGGCAAAGGCATCGCTCAATTGCTCGGGATTGGCCAGAAAGCGCCGCGAGATCGGCTCGTAGATCGGGTCGAAGCGCAGCGACAGGTCGGTGGTGAGCATGGTCGGGTTGCGCCGTTTGTTCGGGTCGTGGGCATCGGGGATGATCCCCGCACCAGCGCCGTTTTTTGGCGTCCACTGGTTGGCCCCGGCCGGGCTCTTGGTCAGTTCCCAGTCGAAGCCGAAGAGGTTTTCCAGGTAGTTGTTGCTCCAGCGCGTTGGCGTGGTGGTCCAGGTCACTTCCAGGCCGCTGGTGATGGTGTCGGCGCCTTTGCCCGTGCCAAAGCTGTTGCGCCAGCCCAGGCCCTGTTCTTCAAGACCGGCGGCTTCCGGTTCCGGGCCGACGTTATCGGCAGGGCCGGCGCCGTGGGTTTTACCGAAGGCATGGCCGCCGGCGATCAGGGCCACGGTTTCTTCATCGTTCATGGCCATGCGTGCGAAGGTTTCGCGGATGTCCTTGGCGGCGGCGACCGGGTCGGGGTTGCCTTCCGGGCCTTCCGGGTTGACGTAGATCAGGCCCATTTGCACCGCGGCCAGGGGGTTTTCCAGGTTGCGGCCCTGGTCGGTGCGGCTTTCTTCGTTGCCGTGCTGCTCGGGCTCGGCCACCAGGGTACCCTCACCAGGCTCCTGCATCGGCTGCGGGCCCTTGCCGTAGCGGGTATCGCCACCCAGCCACTTGTTTTCCGAGCCCCAGTAGACGTCTTCATCCGGCTCCCAGACATCCGCGCGGCCGCCAGAAAAACCAAAAGTCTTGAAGCCCATGGATTCCAGGGCAACGTTGCCGGTGAGCACGATCAGGTCGGCCCAGGAGATGCTCCGGCCATACTTCTGCTTGATCGGCCACAGCAGGCGCCGGGCCTTGTCCAGGCTGACGTTGTCAGGCCAGCTGTTGAGCGGCGCGAAGCGTTGTTGTCCGGAGCCTGCGCCGCCACGGCCATCACCAGTGCGGTAGGTGCCGGCGCTGTGCCAGGCCATGCGGATGAACAGCGGCCCGTAATGACCGAAATCCGCTGGCCACCAGTCCTGGGAATCGGTCATCAAAGCATGCAGGTCTTGTTTCAGGGCTTGAAAGTCCAGGCTCTTGAAGGCCTCGGCATAGTTGAAGCCATCGCCTTGGGGATCGGACTGCGGCGAGTGCTGGTGGAGGATCTTCAGGTTCAGTTGGTTCGGCCACCAGTCGCGGTTCGTCGTACCACCGCCAGCGGCATGACTGAACGGGCATTTCGATTCAGTAGACATGGGTGAGCTACCTTTGTATCCAGCGTTTTAGTTATCTCCACATCAGGTCCGGCCGGCACCCGCCAGCGCATCATCAAGGCTAGTCCCGGCCCCGGCAGTCAGCAAATAGACGCAGTATTGCCCGCCGATAGCCATAATCTCTTATACCAACCCCAGGGAAGGAGCAGATCGTAGCGATAGCCGCCTCACCTGAGGTCATGACCATGAACAGCCGTCCGCGTCGCACCGCCTACCACGAAGCCGGCCATGCCCTGGCCTTCTGGTGGAACGGCCTGGCGATCAGGCGGGTAACCGTGCGCACCCGGGCAGAAGCGCTGATCGGGCCGATGGTGGATTTGCGCGGCAACCTGCAGGCGGTCAAGGGCCTGGTCGAGGCGGACTACCTGGTGCCCCTGCCCGCCTTCGAGCCGCCAGGCATCGCCGAACACCTGCCATCGATGATCGAGCTGATCGAACGCGACCTGCTCAACTGCTTCGCCGGCCCCGTGGCCGAGGCAATCTACCGTCACAGCGCCGATGATCGCTTTCTCACCACCAGTGGCGCCGGCGACCTGCGCCGGGCCCATGAACTGATCGCCCTGCTGCCGGCGCGCCAGGTTGCGCAGGCCGGGCCCATGGCCCTGGGTCGCTGTCACAGCCTGCTACGCGCTTACTGGCCGGTGCTGCGGGTGCTCGCTGAACGGCTGCGCGAGCAAGGCGTACTCGACGGTGAAACACTGATCGAGCTGCTGTGCCAGTTGACCGGCGAGACCCCGCAACGGCTCGGCAATCCGCTGGCAAGCCTGGACAGGCGCTGGCAACAACGGTCGGTGTGAGCTTCAGCCCTGGTGGGCAACTTGCTGTTACCCGGACAACCCGGCAAGCTTGCCGCTCAGCGCGCACTGCATCCGCCGTACACCCCGCAAGCAAGGACCTTGAACCCCATGAGTAATGCCACCCAGGCAAATTTGCCGCAACGCTCGGCAGTCACCAGCAAAAGCCTGGCTCAAGCGACACAAGGAACCTTCAACATCCCGCTTATCGGTGAGCTTGCGGCCTTCACCTACCAGGACGCAGTCAAGTTCCCATCATTACTGCTGGATGATGCAAACAGCGCCTATGTCTACATCCTCAGGCGCACGGACAAGCTCGATACCGAGCACAATGCCCCGCAACCGTTTTATGTGGGTAAAGGCATCAAGCGACGCTACGCCTTTCACTACTATGAAGCGGCGACGACGGCCAAATACGCACCGTCCAAAAACATGCGCAAGATCCACACCATCAACAAGGTCGGCAGGGATAAGGTACTCATCCAGATCATTCCCTGTCACTCAAGCGAGTACGCCAATGACCTTGAAATCAAGCTGATCGCACATTGGGGGCGCAGTTCGAACAATAGCGGTTGCCTGACCAACTTGACCGACGGAGGCGAAGGGGTCAGTGGCCTGCAGATGCCCGAGCATGTACTGGAGCTTCTGCGGGAAAAGGCCAGGCAACCGGTGCTGTTCAACGGCAAAAAGTACGCGGGGATCAAAGTGGCCTTCCAGGCCCATAGCCCACTGGAAATCGCCAACGCCCTGGAAGTCGATATCGAATCCGGGTATTGCACGGACTACAACACATTCAAAGCCTGGTATCACAACTGGGCCAAGCAAGGCTTTTTTCCGGAAGGTTTCAACTATCTGGACGAAGACCGGCCGGTGTATATGGAAAACAGCCGGGCGCTTATCCAGGAGCAGACTCAGGCCAACCGCATGGAGGGCTACAAGAAAGCCTGGAACACCCGTTACGCCTACCCCCGCTATTGGGTGAGAGGCAATGCTTATCACACCATCAGCGAGGCTGCCGCAAAGGAAAGCGTCGGTACCGAATCCAACCTGGCCGCCCTGTTTCGAAGAATGGTATCGAGCAACCTTTTTTATCAAGGCTACAACCTGCTGGACGCCTCCGGGAACAAACTATTCCAGGAAAGCCAACAGGGACTGCTGGACGTTGCTCGCCTCAAAAACGCCGAGTTTCTGATCGACCTGGTGTCCAAGCCTGTTCTGCTGAACGGCATTCTTTACGAAAACCGCATGAGCGCTTTCGGACAATCCAGCCACAGTGAGAACATCACTTACTTTGCGTTCACCAGCCAGATCAATCGTTACATCAAGGCCGGGGTTTTCCCTCATGGGCTGAACGTGCCCGATGCCAGCGGTGCGCCCACTTACCCGGAAATCGATCCCTTCCTGCTCAGGGGCCGCACCCTGCAGCATTACTACAAAGTGTGCAACCGGCTGTTCCCCAGCATGCAGTCAGCCTCGTTGTTTTATGGTCTGAGCCACTCGGTCATCCACCGCTACTTCACAACCTGGAAAAAAGAAGCCGAATCGGCGGCCAACCCTTTGGCATTTCCCACGGGTTTCAACATCTACGACTCAAAGACGCAACAGTCCCTTTACCCGGAAATGGAGATTGTCGATTGTCGTGTACCGGCATCCGGCTACCTCTACCTGGGTAAAAAATTCGCTACCCTGGCTCAGATCGACACCTATAGAAAACGAGCGCGCGGCGTCACCTCAACGTTGTGCCAAAAAAGACGCAAAGCCTATTTCGAAACCCAGGCACCCCTGGATAGCACGCTCAATGTCCTCGGACTGGACGGCACCCCCTTGTACCCCGTCGACCTGAGCCTGAAGATATCCACGCCCATTGCTGCAGCCGACGGCAATGGCCATCGACTGCACAATGCCGCCAAACCGGTATGGATTTACCACGACAGCGGCTGGACCCGCTTTGACTCACACAGCGCGGCGTACCGGGCGTTGCGCTGTCTGCAGCAGAAGTACAAGAACGAGGACAGTTTCACCGCTTCGATTGCTTCACAGGTCAAGGCTGGAAGACGGCCTGACTGGCTGTCGCTGACCGACCCTGAGTGCTGAGGGTTGGCACCTTGCGACCTGGCTGTCAGTGCAAGGCCCGGGTCACGAGGAAGTTCACCAGCTCCGGCTCGTCGTCCAGTTCGATCGAGCGTACCGGCCGCGGCAACTTGTCGAGCACCGCGCGCCAGAAGGCATGGGCGGTTTCGTCCTGGTCGTAGTAACGCACCAGCCACTGGTTCTGCCCGCTCGCCAGCACCTGGCTGGCCAGGGCGCTGGCGATGCCCTTGCGCCGGTAGCGCTTGAGGATGAACAGGTCGGCCAGTTCCAGGGCGTCGAGGTCCGGCAGCTCGCTGCGTTCGATCAGCAGGAAGCCGGCGATGTAGCCGTCGACCAGGATCAGGTTGGCGCTCCACTGCGGCTCTTGCCAGTAGCGTTGCAGGTGCTCGTCATGCACATAGAAGCGGCCATCGACCTCGACGTCTTCCTGTTCCCAGTCCGACGACTCGTAGGCGTAAAACTGGTAGAGGTTGCGGATCAGCTCGATCTGCTCGGGGCCGGTTTGCAGGAGCTCGACAGTGAGGTCGCTCATGGCTGGACCTCATACAGCGGAAGAATCGACGGCATTGGTATCTCGATAAGTGAACGAACAGCGCGTTTTGCGGGCGCTATTGTTTACAAAAGCCGGGGCCAATGCCATCGCTAAAACATGTCACCCGGCAGCTAGCGCGGCGACCGCGTCGATTTCGATCAACATGCCGTCGAGCGCCAGGCGCGGCACCGGGGTCAGCGTGCAGGTCGGGGTCATGTTGCTGCCCCAGGCCCGCTTGGCCTCGCTACCCCAGATACGCAGCCTGGCCTCGTCGTGGTCGACGATCAGCAGGGTCAGCTTGAACACATCGGCCAGGCTTGCGCCTCTGGATGCCAGGGCGATCTGCAGATTGCCCAGGGCCTGGCGTGCCTGCTCGGCAAAGTCACTCGACAAGCGGCCTTCAAGGTCTTCACCACCCTGCCCGGCGATGTACAGCAGCCGGGCATTGGCGGCGACTTCAGCCACATGGGAGTAGGCATTGGCGCTGGGATCATAGAGGCCTTCGGGGTTGGACAGGTGGAAAGCTGCGGTCATGGTGCTGCTCCGAATGATGGGAGCGGCGAGTATCAAACCTCGACTTAAGTAGAGGTCAAGCCTGATGTTGCCAGCGCTGCGCAGGGGGCAATGATGACTGGCGTGTTAATCTGGCCCCTCGCACGGATTCGACCAGAGAGCAGACATGCCAATCGACCTACCTGACACCCTACGCCCACTGTTCATTGCCGCCGGATGGCCGGCCAACAACCCGCTACCGGCCAGTGTGCCGACCAACCATCCGGCGGCCACGCTGCTGCTGAGCCTCAACGGCCTGTGCGTCGGCCACTGCGGCGCCGGTGAAGAATGCGCTGCCGGCGACATCGAGTTCAGGGCCAAGCCCGCCCTGCACGACGACAAAGTCATCGTGAGGATGCAACACAAGCTCAACACCACCCTGGTGTGCATCGGCGATGTCCACCACGGCCATGGCGCGCTGTTTGTCGACAGCCAGGGCGCCTGCTACCTCATGAGCCAGGTTCACGATGCCTTCTGGCTGCTGGGCAGCACCTTCGTCGTTGCTGCAGAAAGCCTGCTGCTGGGCCGTCAGCCACAAGCGCAACTGCTGTGAAATTCAGGCGCAAATAAGGCAAATTGCTGGCCCCCTGCTAGCCGCTTCGTTGGCAAACTCGCTTTCTTTTCAGCAAGTTAGGTAGGTGCTATGCGGGCTTATGGATTAACCCTGGCAGCGTTTTTTCTGCTCGCCCTCCCGCTCGGTGCCCAAGCCAAGGCCCTGGGCAACAATGACCGCTACATGTGCAGTTGGGGTTCGCAGATTGCCGCCGGCGCGCAGCAGTCGAAGCTGTCCGGAGTGACCCTGTACGCCGCGCGCAAGCGCCTGCAGGTGCGTAAGTTCAACAAGCCGTGGATGCGCATGACCGCCATGGGCATCACCGAACAGACCTACAACAGCCAGTCACGCCTCAAGCCCGCAGCCATCCAGCAGACCTACTACGAGCAATGCGTCAGCCATGCGCTGGCGCGGCGCTGAACACCCCGGCCGACTCAAGGGTTTCAATCAGCCGCTCGGGCCACACTATGTCGGTGGTTTGCCGCAGTTCCTCGGCCGACCACCAGCGATGATCGGCCATTACCTCGACCTCCGAAGCCGTCCAGCCCTGGCGGCACAGCTGCTGGTTTTGCGCCTGGATCAGGTAGTACTGCTCGACCGACGTGACCCACTCGCCGCTGGGTAGCTGCATGGTAAAGCGCCGCTCGCTCAAGTGCGCGCCCACGGCGTCGACCTCGATGCCGGTTTCTTCGCGCAGCTCGCGAATGGCGGCCTGTTCGAAGTTTTCGCCCTCCTCCACACCGCCTCCGGGCGTTGCCCAGTAATCGTCACCGGCCAGCGCGCCGTTGCGATGGACGAAGCGAAACAGCAACACGCTGCGGGAGGGGCTGATGACTAACAGCCGGGCTGATTTACGTTCACGCATCGTGGTGTTCCTGTCCTTGGTTTATGATCGCGGGCGAAATTCTACCGGGCTCCAGGGATGAACAACGACAAATCTGCGCCGACAACCAGCGATTTTCACGGCAGCTGCCTGTGCGGCGCCGTCAGCTACCGCATCAACACCCCGCTAAAAGCCGTCAGCCACTGCCACTGCAGCCAGTGCCGCAAAGCCCATGGCGCAGCCTTCGCCACGTACGCCAGCGTGCCGGCTGCGGCCCTGAGCTGCAACGATCCGCAGGGCATGTTGCAGGTGTTCAAGTCATCACCCACGGTCAGCCGCAGCTTTTGTTCAGGCTGCGGCGCGAGCCTGTTCTGGGCCAATGCCAGTGGCGAGTATCCGGACTGGATCAGCGTTGCGCTGGGCACCCTGGATACGCCGTTCGAGCCTGCCCGGCAAAAACATGTGCATGTACAGTCCAAGGCCTGCTGGCTGGTGATTGGCGATACCTGGCCGCAACACCAATAGACTGAAATAACTTCAACGCAAGGACGCCCCCATGTATCGCTTGATTTATGCCGGTTTCAGCGTGCTGATGGTGTTGGCTACCCCGGCCCAGGCAAGCAGCCTGTGCCCCGGCGCCAACACCGAAGTGCAGATGCTCGAATGCATGCAGCGCTCGCTGAAAAAATCCGATCGGCAATTGAATCAGCTCTACCAGGAGCTGGTTACACGCTTCAAGGACGAGGGCGCGTCACCCGGGCGCCCGACCCAGGACGTGGCGCTGAAAAAAGCCCAGCGCACCTGGATTGCCTTTCGTGATGCCAGCTGTGAACTGGAGACGTATGAGTCGGTTGGCGGCAGCGGCTACGCCACCATCCATACCCATTGCCTGTTGAAGCAGACGCAAGCCAGAGTCCAGTACCTGAAGCGGATTAGCGGCATGCCTTGAAGGGTCAGACCGGTGCGCTGGCGTGCTCTGCGTGGACGGCGGCCTGCACCGCCGGCCTGGCCGCTACACGCTCGACATAACCCGCCAGCGCTGGCCATTGCGCTATATCGATGGCAAACACCGGCAACCAGCCCAGCACAGTGAACAGGTAGGCATCGGCGATGCTGAAAGCTCCCTGCAGGTAGTCATTGCTACCGAGCAGTTCGTTCAAATAACCCAGGCGCTTGAACAGCTTGTCGCCAAAGATCACCCTAGCCGCCTCCGGCAGCTCGGCATTGAACAGCGGTGCGCTGCCGGCATGGATTTCGGCGCTGATGAAATTGAGCAGCTCCTGCAGCCGCGAGCGCTCCCAGCTGCCGTTGGCCGGCGCCAATCCGGCCTCGGGCCTGAGGTCGGCCAGGTACTGGAGAATGGCCGGCCCTTCGGTCAGTACCTCACCATTGTCAAGCAGCAGCGCGGCCACGTAACCCTTGGGGTTGATGCTGCGAAAATCACGGCCATCGGCGCAGCGTTTGCTCTGGTTATTGACCCGTACCAGCTCGAATGGCAGGCCCAGTTCGCGCAGGATGATATGCGGCGCCAGCGAGCAGGCATTGGGGGCGAAATAGAGTTTCATCGGGCGTCTCCTGACAGGATCAAGAGGCGCAGGATCAACAAACGCCAGCGCCAGGTAAACTTAGAATTTCACCACCTGATCATTAGCTGCGCTTATGTCAGGCGGTGTGGTCCGCTACATCAAGCCCAACTTCGCCCATAGCCTTGTGCACATGCTTGAGCAGCGCCTGGGCCGCAGGCGACGGCGGGTTTGCCGACGCACTGACCAAGCCGAAACGCCGGTAGATCGGCGGATGCAGGTCATACACGCGCATCGCACGCGGGTCCTTTGGCAACGTTGAGGCCGGCACGATCGACACGCCCATGCCCTCGCCTACCAAGGCAAACGCGGTGCGCCAGTCGCGCACCGTCAGGCGCACGTTGCTCAGGTGCAGCCCTGCCTGTTGCACCAGGCTCTGGCCATGCACATGACAACCACCAGTGGCGACAATGAACGGCTCATCGACCAGCTCTGCCAACTCCACCGGGCTCAGGCTACCGCGCCTGGCCAAGGGGTGATCGAGCGGTATTGCCGCCACCCAGCGGTCACGCCCAAGCATCACCGGATCTCGGCTCGGCAGCGGGTTCATCACCACGCCCAGGTCGGTAGCCCCCGAAGCCAGCCAGCTTTCGACCTCCTCGTCGGTGCCCTCCAGGCAGATCACCTCGATACCCGGGTGCAGGCGCTTGAAAGCCTGCAACAGCGGTGGCAACAGCGAGGCGAACAACGACGGGAAGGTCGCCAGACGCACACGCCCAAGGTGGCAACCGCGGCTGGCGTCGACCAGGTGCTGGATCGACTCCAGCTCGGCGACCATGCGCCGGGCACGCACCAGCACCTGCTCGCCCAGCGCCGTCACGCAAGTGTGCGTGCGCTCGCGCACGAACACCTTTACCCCCAGCGCCGCCTCCATCTGGCTGATCGCCTGGCTGGCGCCAGACTGGGTGATGCCGAAGGCCTCGGCAGCGCGCGAGACATTGCCGGCATCGGCCACGGCGACCAGCAGCTTCCAGTGCATCAGGTTCATCATGATCGTGCTGTTCCCTGCATGGCCTTACATCGACATCGATCTTAGCGCCGTTGGTCAAGCGCACAAAGCCCGTCAACAGTGGCATTAATACCCGCTGATTCACACCTGATATTCAAGCCGATCCGCTTCCACCGGCGTCGGCACTTCCCAGCGAAAGTACATGCGCTCGATGTCCTTGTTGCGCAGCGTGGTGTCGCGACGGGCGTTGCGGCGCATCAGCTCGCGCTCGCTCTGCTCCAGGTACACCAGGCGCACGTCGGCGTCATAGCTGTAGAGCAGGTCGAGGGTCTTCTTGCGCATCTGTTGCGACAAGTGCGTGCTGTTCCACACGAAGGGCTCACGGCGCCGTAGCAAGGTCTTGGCCTTGTCGATCGCGAACTGCGCCACCGGGCCTTTGTCACCATGGCTCAGGCCCAGCTCCTGGCGGGCATCGTCGAACGACACCACGGCCAGATCCGCTGCGTGCTGGTTGACCCAGGTGTCCTTGCCGCTGGCCGGCAGTCCCGCCAGCATGATCACCTGCGAGCCCTGCACCTCGCGGTACAGGCTGTACTGCGGCAGCACCGAGGCACCGCGAAAGTAGCAGCGCCGGGTGTAATCGTCGGCAAAGGCCTTGGGTCGATCCAGGCAGCCTTCGTCTTCGGCCAGCAGGCGAAATACTTCGATGTCATCGAGCAGCCCCTGCTTGCCGGCAAAGCCGCGGCCCTGCATATCGGCGCTGGCCACGGCGCAGAGCATCCACACCGGCAACTCCCACGACAGGCGATGAAGGATCTGCTCGGCCGAACGCCCGCTCTTGTCCCCGGCCAGGGCAAAGAACGGCAACTGGTGCACGCTGATGATCCGGCAGATGCTTTCGCGCAGCTCAAACGGCGCCCCGACCTGCCACAACAGGATGCGCGCATCTACCGCGCCGCGGCGCGAATGCCCAGGCTGGCCGATCTTGCCGGTGACTTCATCGATCACCGTGCACGACGGCTTGGCGATGTCGTGCAGCACTGCAGCGTAAAACAGCACGAACTGCTGCTCTGGCGTGGCGCGCTGGTAGGCAAGGTCGGCGAGCAAGGCATCGACCACCATCATGGTGTGGGTCCAGACGTCGCCTTCCTGGTGGTAGACCGGGTCTTGCGGGGTTGCCGCCAAGGCGCGCAGAGACGGGATCGCCTCGAGCAGTGCCGGGTAGTCGACCGCGCGACCGGGGCCGGGCATCAGCGCTCGCAATGTGTTCATGTCCATATCATTCAACTCCTTGTTCGGCGGCCTGCAGGCTGGCCCAGGTGACCTGGGGCTCGGGCGCATACAGGTCGACACCGGCGGCCAGCAGGTTGGGGATGTAGGGCTGGCGCAGGTGGTGCTCATCGGCTTCGAGGATGGCCTGGACAAAGTCGTGGCGCACCCATTTGATCCGCCCGGTGGTGTGCTCGGCGGTTTCGATTTTCAGGTACAGGCCCTCCATCAGGTCAGAGCGGTCGCCCTGGTTCCAGGCCTTGGCAAAGTCCAGTTGTTGACGGGCGATGACCTCGGCAAACGCGTCTTTCCAGCGTTGCGACTTGGCCTGGGAATGGCCGACCAGGGCGAGCAGGTCCTTCAGCCGAGGCGGCGCGATGCCTTCGAACAGCACCGGTACCGACAACACCGGGCCGCCTGCAAGCAACTGCTGGCGCCGTGCGGTGGAGAGGAACACCTGCGTCTCGCGGTCCCAGATATCGAACTCGAAGAACAGGTGCGGGAGCTGGTCGTAGAACACGCTGTGGCGCTTGCTCATCACCTCGCCGAACAGCACGTAGCGGTCTTCCAGGTGCTCGAGCAGCCAGTGTTCATGGCAGGCCGCCCATTGCTTGAACTGGTTGAACTGGCGCTCGCGGCTACCGCCGGCCAGGTAATGGCCACGGGACTGCAGCAACAGCTCGCCGGCGGCAGAAAAACTGATCGCGGCATTGGCGCCGTCGAGCTTTTCCTCGACCACCAGGTACTGGCCCTTCAGTTCGCTGTAAGGCAGTTGGTCATGGTCGCTATCGCCCGATTGCAGGCGAGAACTTTGCAGGTGTGGGGTGCGCGGGTACTTGAACAGGTCGAGCTGCGCGAGCTCGCGGATATCGAGTGTCATGGGTCTTCTCCAAAAGGGCGAAAACCGACGACAGCGGGCAGGTGAAAGTGCGTGCGCAGGCAGGCACCAACAGGCTTAAACGTCCGTCGTCGGCATCAGGCGTGTTGGTTGGCGTGGGGCACTGGCTTCACCTAAATAATGAGGGGTGGTGGATCTGAGGGGGCGGATTGGAAACGAGATGGGGGTGGGCTGTCAAGCGCTGTGTTGTCTGGGATGGCCTCATCGCGGGTCAAGTCGGGTCGCCGCACCGCCGCTCCTACAGGTACTGCGCCCATCCTGTGGGAGCGGGTCTTGCCCGCGATCGAGCGCGCAGCGGTCGTAATCCAGTCAACACTTCATGTGCTGACTGCATTGGCCTCATCGCTGGCAAGCCAGCGCCCACAAATGTATCGGTGAAAACCTCAGGCAGATTGGCGCTGCGCGTCGTTGAGCGCTCCCCCCTTCGCGCGGTTACGCTCATGCCCCTGGCGCAAGCGCAGCGCCGCCAAGGCCGCCACCACCAGCACTACAGCGATGAACTTCAAACCGTTCACGGCATTGCCGGTGCTTTGCTCGATCATGCCCATCAGCGACGGCCCGAAGAAGCCGCCAAGCAAGCCGCAGGAGTTGACGAAGCCCAGGCCGCCCGCCAGCGCCGCACCTTTGAGGCGCGAGGCCGGATACAGGAAGATGATCGACTGGACCACAAAGAACATCAGCGCCGACAGGCAAAAGCCCAAGAGGCTGAGTACCGGCCCCGCCTGGGAGGCGATGGCCAGGCCCAGGGCCATGGTCAGCAAACCGCTGACCAGGATCCGTCGCGCCCGCTGCGCCGTGCTGGCAAACCGCGGCAGGACGATCGCCCCGGCCGCTGCCGCCAGCCACGGCAACGAGGTGAGAAAGCCGATCTGCAGCACGCTCAGGTCGCCGTACTTGCCGATAATCCCCGGCAGGAAAAAGATCACCGTGTAGATGGTGATCTGGTGGCAGAAATAGACAAAGATCGCCAACAGGATCTGCGGCGTCAGGCACTGCTTGAGCGAGTGCCCGCTGTGGCCGGCGCCCTCCTCGGCCTCGCTGGCCAGTTGGCGTTCGATCTGCTCGGCTTCAGCGCTACTCAGCCACGGCGCCTTGCTCGGCCGGTCGGGCAGCTTCTTCCACACCACGTAGGCGAAGAACACCGCCGGCAAGCCTTCGAGCATGAACATCCACTGCCAGCCATGCCAGCCCATCAGGCCGTCCATCTGCATCAACGCCGCGCCCAACGGCCCACCGATGATGTTGGCAAAACACACCCCGAGCAGGAAGTAGCCGGTAGCGCGGGCGCGCTGTTCGCGGCCGAACCAGTAGGTCAGGTAGAGCATCACCCCGGGGAACAAGCCGGCCTCGGCGATGCCCAGCAACAGGCGCAGCACGTAGAACGAAGTCTCGCCCTGGACGAAGGCCATGGCGGCGGAAATCAGGCCCCAGGTCACCATGATCCGGGCAATCCAGAAGCGTGCGCCGACCCTGTGCATGATCAGGTTGCTGGGCACTTCCGACAGCGCATAGGTAAGGAAAAACAACCCGGCGCCCAATCCGTAGGCGGCCGCGGAAATGCCCAAGTCAACATCCAGTTGATGCTTGGCCAGGGCGATGTTGGTGCGGTCGAGAAAGCTCAGCACATAGGCGGCGATCAGCAACGGCATGAGTTTGACGAACAGCAACCGGTTGAGGGTTGCAGGATCACGGGGCACAGTCAGTTCTTCGGGCGATCTTGTAATTGTCATGGCACGAATCTCTAGTGTGACGACAGCGATGGGAACATCCCCGGCCAGGCTCGGCCGGGGCATGCAGGCAAGCTAGAAATCGACTGCGTAGCGGCCTTTGAGGCTGAGCATTTCCCGCGCCTCGTCGGGGCTGGCGACACGCCCGCCGAGGGCTTCGATCACCGTGCGGATGCGCTTGACCTGCTCGGCATTGGACGCCGCCAGTTTGCCCGGGCCGTCCCACAGCGAGTCCTCAAGGCCCACGCGCACGTTGCTGCCCATGGCCAGGCCCATGGTGCCCAGGGGGATCTGGTTGCGCCCGGCGCCGAGGATCGACCACTCATAGTTGTCGCCAAACAGGCGGTCGGCGGTGCGGCGCATGTGCGCCAGGTCTTCGGGGTGGCCACCGATGCCGCCGCGCAGGCCGAACACCGACTGGATGAACAACGGCGCCTTGAGCAGCCCGCGCTGGAGGAAATGCGCGGCGGTGTACAGGTGACCGATGTCGTAGCACTCGATTTCGAAGCGCGTGCGGTTCTCGGCGCAAGCGTTGAGGATGTAGGTGATGTCGCGGAAGGTGTTGCGAAAGATGCGGTCGTCGCTCTCTTCCAGGTACGGCCGCTCCCAGTCGTGCTTGAACTCGGTGAAGCGCTCGAGCATTTCGTACAGGCCGAAATTCATCGAGCCCATGTTCAGCGAGGCCAGCTCCGGCTTGAGCTGGGCCACCGGCTGCAGGCGCTCTTCAACGCCCATGGTCGGCGCGCCGCCGGTGGTGATGTTGATCACCACATCGCTCTGCGCCTTGATCTGCGGCAGGAACTGGCGAAACAGTTCGACGTCCTGGCTGGGCTTGCCGTCGAACGGATCACGGGCGTGCAGGTGAATGATTGAAGCACCCGCCTCGGCGGCACCGATGGCGGCGTCGGCGATTTGTTGCGGGGTGATCGGCAGGTGCGGCGACATCGACGGCGTATGGATGGCACCGGTGACGGCGCAGGTGATGATGACCGGGCGTTTCTTGGACATGCGTGTTCTCCGTTTTTATTCTTGGCGAGAAAGCAGTGCGGTAAAAGCGCAGGTACAGCTCAGAGGTATTCGACGTTGCCATCGACGCTGATGGCTTGCCCGGTGATGTTGCGGGCAGCTGGCGAGCAGAGGAACAAGGCGGTGGCGGCGACGTCTTCGGCAGTGACCATGCGCTTGAGGGAAATCTTCTTCAGGTACTCCTCGCGCATCAGCGCCTCGGATACCCCCACTTGCGCGGCACGGGCGCGAATCACCCCGTCCATGCGCGGCCCTTCGACGATGCCGGGCAGCAAGGCATTGACGCGGATATCGCTGTCGCCAAGCTCCGAAGCCAGGGATTTCATCAGGCCGACGATGGCCCATTTGGTCGCCGCGTACGGCGTGCGCCAGGCGTAACCGAGGCGCCCGGCCACCGAGGCGATGTGCAGCAGGTGGGCGTTGGGCGAGTCCTTGAGCAGCGGCACCGCGTGGTGGGCGAAGCGGTATTGCGCGGTCAGGTTGATGTCGATGGTGCGCTGCCAGTCGTCGTCGCTGATGGCGTCGATACCGGCGGTAGGCCCGGCGATGCCGGCGTTGTTGACCAGCACATCGAGGCCGCCGAACTGCTCGCGCTGAACCTTGAACAGCGCCTCTATCTGCGCCGCATCGCCGACGTCGGCGCGGGTGGCGACGCTGCCTGGGTAGCGGTCGCGAAACGCCGCCAGGGCTGACTCGCTGACATCACAGACATGCACCCGGGCCCCGGCTTCGATATAGGCCGCCGCCAGCACTTCACCGATACCGGCGGCGCCGCCGGAAATCAACACCCGCAGGCCCGGATACGGCGTCAGACGCTTGAGAACGCTCATGCTTTTTTCACTCCAGAAACAGACCGCGCGCGGTCGTTGTTGACCAGCAGGCGCGCCAGGGAGTCGGCGGCCTGCATGATGTCGTCGGTCACCGCCGCCCGCGCCGCCGCCGCATCGCGGTCGGCCAGGGCGGCGACGATGCGGTCGTGGGCTTGCATCGAGCGCTGCAGGTGGGCTTTGTCCGGGGCGACCAGGGCAAAGCACGGGCCCATGTGCAGCCAGAAGTTCTCCACCGCAGCGACGGTCAGTTCAGCCTGGGCCACGGCATAAATGCGCCGGTGAAAGGCAAAGTTGCCCCACAGGTAAGCCGGCACGTCGACCTTGTCGGCGGCGGCCTGCATCTGCACGCAGAGCTCGGTGATTTCAGCCAGGTCGGCATCGCCCAGATGGGCCACGGCCTTCTCGGCCAGCAAGCCTTCGAGGGCCACCCGCGCATCGCGGATTTCGCGCAGGCGTTCAGTGGTCATCACCCGTACCCGCAGGCGCGAGGTTTCAGTGACTTCAAAGGCATTTTCGGCGCTCAGGCGCTGCAGTGCTTCACGCACCGGCATGGGGCTGGAACCCAGCGCTTCGGCCAGGCCACGGATGGTCAGCTTCTGCCCGGGCTGAAAACGCCCGCTCATCAGCGCTTCGCGGATCTGCCGGTAGACCTGGTCTTGCAGGGTATCGCGGGACACCTGGCGCAGGGCCGGCAACAGGACGGGACGGTCGGTCATGGAAAAAGCCTGTGTTGTCGTTCTTGTGATACGAATATGTGATCACAAATCAAATATGTCAAATTATATTCGACGACAACCCCGTGCTCAACGCGGCACAGCGCGCTCCATGACGATGATCCGCTCCTCCCCCTCCATCACCTCGCGGACCTTGGCGTAGCCGAGCCGGGCATAAAACCCCTCTGCAGTGATTGATGACGGCACCCGCAGCACCATCTGCCCCGCTTGCCGGGCCAGGTTTTCAAGCGCCTGCATCAGCACGCGACCCACGCCGGTGCCCTGCACCCCTGGCGCCACAAACACGCTGCGCAGCACATTGCCTTGCAAGCTGGCAGTGGCAACCAACTGCTGGTCGAGCAGCGCCACCAGCACCTGGCGCTGCTCAAGCAAGGCCAGTATTCGCTCTGCAGTAAAGCTCTGCTCGACCTGGGCGATCAGCGCCGCCGAATAATCGGCGGCGTTGGTCTGCTGCAAGGACTGGATGATCACTGCGCTGATGGCGCTGGCGTCGGCGGGCGTGGCGGGGCGAATGTGCAGGGGCATCGGCTCGTTCCGTGAGTCAGGGTCGGGACGCCAGTGTGCCGTGTGTCAAAGCCGGCTAACAGCCTTGAGCCTCTGTTGAAGTGCTGCGAACCTTGCCAGGCAACGCCAGGGCGATCAGCACACCCAATAGCGCGATCCCGCCGCTGACCAGTACTGCACGCTGCAAGCCCAGCGCGTAACCTTGCTGCCAGGCTGCGCCGCTCAAGCCGTCGAGCCCCTGGTTGGCCAACCCCACCAGCAGCGCCAGGCCCAACGCCCCGCCAATCTGCTGGACGGTAGACGCCATCCCTGACGCCACGCCCTGCTCGGCCGCCGCAACCCCCTGCCCGGCGCACACCCACATGGCCGTCCAGGTCATGCCCTGGCCGATGCTGAGCAAGGCAATCGGCGCCAGCAGGCGGGCAAAAGCGCCATCCCCGGGCAACATCCAGCCGAGCCAGAGGATACCCAGGCCGCCGGCCAGCAAGCCGATAATCAAGGTGCTGCGCAAACCCAGGCGGGCCAGCGCCCGTTCGGCAATGCCGATGCCCAGGGTGCACACCAGGGTCGCCGGCAAAAACGCCAGGCCGCTGGCAAGCACGCTGTAGCCGTAGACCTGCTGGAAGTACAAGGCCAGGAAGTAGTACTGCACGCTGAAGCTGGCCATGAACACTGCGGTCAGGCCCATGGCCGCGCGAAGGCCCGGGGTGCGCAGCAGGCGCAGCGGCATCAACGGGTCGCGGCTGCGGGTTTCGATCACCACAAACACCGCCAGGCAGATGAGTGCGGCCGCCAGCACGGTCCAGAACAGCGGCCGTTGCCAGCCCCAGCTCGGCCCTTCGATCAGCGCCAGCACCAGCAGGCTGCCGCCGAGGGTGATGGTCAGGGCACCGGCCAGATCAAACGAGCGCCCCTGGGCCCGTGGCGGGTCGATCGGAATCCAGTAGCCGGCGGCCCAGGCGCAAGCCCCCGCCAGCGGCACATTGACCAGAAATACCGCCTGCCAGCCCAACCACTGGGTGAGGATGCCGCCGAGCAAGGCGCCGAGGGCCAGGCCCGCGGCCGAAGCGGCGCTCCAGATCGCCAGGGCGCGAGTGCGCGGCGCACCTTCGGCGTACTGGCTGTTGATCAGCGCCAGGGTCGCGGGGAACAGCAAGGCACCCGCCAACCCCTGCAGCGCCCGCGCCAGCACCAGGATCTCGGCCTGATGGGTCAGACCGCCGGCCAGCGAGGCGATGGCGAACAAGCCCTGGCCAAGCCGATACAGGCGCCTGCGGCCGAGCAGGTCGGCGGCGCGTCCGCCAAGCAGCAGGCAGCCGCCAAAGGCCACGCCGAAGGCGCTGATGATCCATTGCAACTGGCGCGGGCCGATGGCCAGGTGCTCGCCAATGGTCGGCAAGGCGACGAAAACAATGGTGTAGTCCAGGGCAATGATCAGTTGGGCGCACGCCAGCAACAGCAGCATCAATGCAGGGTGGCGCGGGGTGGGAGTCGACATGCGGGGCATCCTTGGCAAGAAGGCGCCAGTGTCTTTCATGCGCCAGGCATGATAAATACGCTGCCAGTTCTTTCAGTAATGACTTTAATCATGGATCTGAACACCGTTGCCCTGCTGCTCAAGGTCGCCGAGCTGCGCAGTTTTACCGCCGCAGCCGCCAGCACCGGCTTGACCCAGTCAGGCTTGTCGCGGGCAATCCGCCGTCTGGAAGAGCAACTGGGGGTCAAGCTGCTGCACCGCAACACCCGCAGCGTCAGCCTGAGCGCCGACGGCCTGCTACTGCGCGAGCGTTGCGCCCCCTTGCTGGCCGGCTTCGAGGAAGCCGAGCAACTGCTGCTCGACCGCCGCTGCGAACCCAGCGGCACCCTGCGCCTGAGCCTGCCCTCGGCCTTTGGCCGGATCGTCATCCTGCCGCTGCTGGGCGAACTGACCCAACGCCATCCCCAGCTGGTGGTGGATGCGACCATGACCGATCGCCTGGTCGACCTCGCCGAAGAAGGCTTCGACGCCGCGGTGCGCATCGGCCCGCTCAGCGATGTGCGCCTGGTGGCCCGGCCGCTGGCGCCGATGCACTGGGTGACCGTCGCCTCCCCCGCCTACCTGGCCCGCCACGGCATGCCGCAGACCCTCGAAGACCTGGCCCGGCACAACTGCCTGGTGGTGCATAACCCCTACCTCGGGCGCCGCGTCGACTGGCAGTTCGTCCGGGACGGCAAGCGGGTCGACGTGCAGGTCAGCGGGCAGCTGCTGTTCGATGTCGGCGACCCGCTGATCGATGCCGCGCTGCAGGGTTTCGGCATTGTCCAGGTGATGGATTTCGTCGCCCGCCAGGCCCTGGCCGACGGGCGTCTGGTACCGGTGCTGGAGCCGTTTTCCGGGCGCTGGCGTGAACTGGCATTGGTCTACCCGCCGTCGCGCCAGCACTCGCCGCGCCTGAAGGTGTTCAGCGACCTGCTGCAGGAGTGCTGGCCGCGCGCCTGGAGCTGACGATTGCCTTTTGCCGGGCGCCGGGCCTATAGTCGCAGCCGGCGTCAACCACGCCACCCGTCCGCGGAAAGGGCTGCGCCCAGGCTGTACACCCCACATTTTTGTCTACGACTCCCGGCCTGACAGCGGACAAGGCTCGCACAAGGAGTTCGTATGCCTGCTCGACTGTCGTCGCCGTCCCATGACGGGCGCATCAATCTTGAACAACAACGCAAGCGCGCCAAGGAGCTGCTGCAGCGCCTGCGCAGCGGTACCGCGCCCGAGCAACTGGCGCTACTCGGCCCTGCCTCACCGCGCCTGGCCGATGCCCAGTGGCTGATTGCCCGCGATCTGGGCTTTGCCAGCTGGCCCAAGCTCAAGGCGCATATCGACGCTATCGACTTTGCCGCCCGCCACCCGCAATTTATTGCCGATGACGAAGCCGCCACCCAGCATTGGCGCTGCGGCAACGACATCAGCCACAGCCTGCGCCTGGCCGGCTTTACCGGCGCCTTTCAGATGCTCAGCGACCCGCTGGTGATGGGCCCGGTGCGTGACGTGCCGACAGCGCCTTACCGCGCCCTGCGCAGCGACTACATCAGCCAGGCCTATGGCCTGGAGCTCGCCGAAGTACAGCGCAAGATGGACACCGAATACGCCGACCTGGCCCGCCTCGACGGCTGCCCCAGCGCGGTGCTCTGGTGCGAGGCGGATGCCTATGACCAGCTGTTTTTGATCCGCGTGCTGGCCGGCTTGGCCAAGCCGCCGCAGCGCCTGAAGCTGATCGAGATTGACAGAATGCCCGGGGTCGAGCGCTTTATCGGCATCGGCCAGTTGGCCCCGGACGTATTGGCCTGGTTGTGGCCGCAGCGCCGGGCAGTGGATGGGCCCATGCTGCAACTGGCGCGCGAGGCCTGGGCGGCGTATTGCGCCCCCTCGCCACTGGCCTGGGCGCAGTTGGCCCATCGCCAGGACCTGGCCCTGCCCTTGCTCGCCCCAGCGCTGCTACGCCAGTTGCAGGAGCTGCCGGGCGTGGACGACGGCCTGTCGCTGAGCGAACGCCTGGCGCTGCAGATCATCAACGAGTTCGGCGAGGTGCCGTTCGGCCGGGTGTTTGCCGAACTGATGGGCAAGCGCGAGCCACTGCCTTACCTGGGCGACATGATGTTCCATGCCCTGCTGCGCCCGCTGATCGATTCGCCGACGCCGCTGCTCATCGAAGCGCAGGCCGAGCTGGACTGGCCGCGCCGGCCCCTGAGCCTCACCCCGCTGGGCGAGCAGGTGCTGGCGGGCCAGGCCAACTGGCTTGAGCAGCAGGCCCCCGAGCGCTGGGTCGGTGGTGTGCCCCTGCTGCCCGGGCAAGGGCATTGGGCGCTGGGCAGCGACCTGTGGCCGGTGTGGCGCAGGTAAAGAAGTCAGGTCCCTGTGCAACGGCTCAGCGTTGCACGGCGGTGGTTTTCAACCAGGTCTGAAAGTGCAGCAAGCCAAGGATCGCACCTTCATCCGGGGTCAGTGAGCGGTCGTCGATCGGCGCCCCGAAATAGGTGGCCTCGGGGTCGGCTATCACCTCGCGGGCATCTTGATTGTGCTGCAGGTAGCTGCGCACGAAATCAGCCAGCGGCAGGCGATCAGGGCCGGCGATTTCGAGAGTGCGGTTGGCCGGCGCCTGCTCGGCAAGGTTGGCCAGGGCCAGGGCCACGTCGGATGAGGCCACCGGCTGCAACGCGGCGTTGGTCAGGCGCACGCGGTTGCCGTCGGCACCGGAATAAGCGATGGCGCCCATGAACTCGAAAAATTGCGTAGCGCGCAGGATGGTATAGGGCCTGCCTGAGGCCTTGATCAGCTCTTCCTGGGCCAGCTTGGCGCGAAAGTAGCCACTGTCCTGCATGCGCTCGGTGCCCACCACCGAGAGGGCGATGTGGTGCCGGACCTCGGCCTTTTGCTCGGCGGCCAGCAGGTTGCGCCCGGAGCTCTGGAAAAACGCCAGCACGGCAGCGTCGTCAAAGGACGGCGAGTTGGCCACATCGACCACTACATCGGTGCCCTGCAGCGCTTGCTCCAGGCCTTCGCCGGTGAGGGTATCGACGCCAGTCTTGGGCGAGGCGGCGAGCACCTTGTGGCCGTTGGCGCGCAGGTTGTTGCACAACTGGGTGCCGATCAGGCCGGTACCACCGATCACGACGATTTTCATGGCTGCTGCTCCGCGGGAGGGTCGCAACCCAGTATTTTACGCCGGGTAGCGGTAGGCCGTGCGCCAGCAGACGAGCGTGATCCTGGCTGATCCGGTAAAGTATGCGCCGCTCGAGAGATGGATCCCGGGCCAATTGTCATGGAGTTATGCAGTGAAAAACCTGAGCAAAGTTGTCGCCTGCGGCCTGTTCGTCCTGGCCCTGGCAGGTTGCACCGGCACCCCGATGAAAACCCAGCACTACAACGCCGACCAGTACACCGTGATCGGCCACAGCGAAGCCAGCGCCACCGGTCTGCTGGTACTGGGCGTCATTCCAGTGCGTCAGAACAGCCGCTTCGTGCGCGCCCAGAATGCCGCGATCAAGGCCAAGGGCGGCGACGCGATGATCAACACCCAGGTCCAGGAAAACTGGTTCTGGGCCTGGGTACTGACCGGCTACACCACCCGTGTCTCGGGTGATGTGGTCAAGCTGCACAACGTTCAGTAAGCCCCGCAGCCACCGGTGTAGGAGCGTGCCTGAACCACGTCCGCTTCGCGCTCGATCGCGGGGCAAGCCCGCTCCCACAGGATTGGCGCAAGACCCGGCACCGCTGCGCCCAGTTCCGGGTGGCGCGCTCAGATAGCGTATGATCGCCTCTCCTCCCGCAAAGACCCTTACCGCCATGCCACTGAGCAAACGCGAACAGGCGCAGCTTGACCGCCGTCTGGTCGCCACCCTGACCGAAGCCTGCGAGACCGCCAAGGCCGAAATCGTCGGTTTTGCCTGGCTCACCCACCTGGTCGATTACACACGCTTCCCTTCCAGTTTGCAGGTGATCTGGGTTTTCGAAACCCGGGCTGCCAAGGAACACGCCCTGGCCAGCGGACAAGGTGAGCGGATGATCGAGCTGACGGCCTTGGCTTTGCAAGAAGCCGACGTCGAATTGCATCCGCTCGCACCTCACGTGCAGTTCGACATCGAACAGCGCGGCTGACACATGGCCAAGGACATCGAAAACCCCTGCATCGCCGTGTGCCAGTTGAGCGGCGACCTGTGCCTGAGCTGCGGCCGCAGCAAGGACGACATCCGCAAATGGAAGCGCATGAAACGCCCGGAAAAAATGGCTGCCGTGCAGCGCGCCAAGCAGCGGATGAAAAGCCTGAAAAAAGCCAAGGGCTAGCGTTTCAGCCAGCTGCATCCTGAATCAGGAAATCAATAAAGGCCCGCACCCGCAGCGGCACATGCCGGGCGTGGGGGTAGAGCAAAATGAACGGCCGTGAGGTGCCGCCATAGGGCGCCAGCACTTCTTGCAACTGGCCTCTGTCGAGTTCCTGCTGCACGGTAAAGCGATACGCCTGCATCAGCCCCGCACCGCTTTTGACCAGTGTGGCGGTGGCCAGGAAGTCTTCCAGGCAGGTGATGCTGCCAGTCACCTCCAGCTCCACGCGCTTGCCCTCAAGCATGAACGACCAGGGCACCTTGCGCCCGCTGCTGGGCAGTTCGAACTGAATGCACTCGTGAGTGGCCAGCTCGTGCGGCGTCTGCGGTGTGCCCGCTGCACGCAGATACTCAGGCGTTGCCACGACCACCAGCTCGGCGTCTTCCAGACGCCGGGCGATCAGCCGCGAATCGGCAGGCTCGCGGCCACGAATGGCCAGGTCGTAGCCTTCGTCGGCAAAGTCGATGTTGCGATTGCTGACGTGAAGGTCGATCTGCACCTGCGGATACAGCTGGCGAAACCTGGCCAGTCTTGGTAGCAAACGATAGTGCGCATAGGGTGTCGGTACGCTGATGCGCAGCAGCCCCGACGGCACGGCCTGGCCGCCGCTAAGCGCACGTTCGGCATCCATCAGCTGGCTCAGGGCCTGACGGCATTGCTCATGGTAATTGCGCCCGCCTTCAGTCAGGCGCATCTGCCGGGTGGTGCGCACGAACAGGCGCACCCCCAGGCGCTCTTCCAGGCGCGCCACCGAACGGCTGACCGCTGCCGGCGTGACCCCGGCCAGGGTCGCCGCGCCGGTGAAACTGCTGGTTTCGGCAGCCAGGCAAAATAGCTCGATACTGCCCAGTTGAAGGTCATCGAAATGGCGGGTCATGGCGGCTCAATTGATTACACAAAGTATCAATTCAAATTCCATGCGCAGCATTTTTCAATAGTCGCTTGCAAATTAAAGTCTGCCTCACCTACCCGGCGACCCCGCCGGGCCCACTGGAGACCGACCATGCACACCGCCAAGACTGTCATCGTAACCGGCGCCTCGAGCGGCCTGGGTTTTGCCATCGCCAAGGCTTACCTTGAGCGCGGCGACAATGTCGTCGCCAATGCCCGCACCCTCGCCCGCCTGCAGGAGGCCGCCACCAAGCTCGGCAACCCGGCCAGGCTGCTGCTGGTCGAGGGCGATATCGCCCTGCCGCACACGGCGCGCACACTGTTCGAGCAGGCCATCGACGCGTTCGGCAAGGTCGATATTCTGGTCAACAACGCCGGGATCTTCATCGCCAAGCCGGTCAGCGACTACACCCAGGCCGAGGTCGAAGCCATCGTCGACACCAACCTCAAGGGCTTCTTTTACCCGGCCCAGGCAGCGGCCCGGCACATGGCCGGCAACGGCGCCGGGCATATCATCAACATCAGCGCCTCGATTGCCCTGCAACCGAACATCAAGGTGCCGGCGCTGCTGCCGGTGCTGATCAAGGGCGGCATCAACCAGGCAGTCCGCGCCCTGGCCCTGGAGCTGGCGCCGTCACAGGTGCAGGTCAACGCCGTGGCCCCGGGGATCATCGATACCCCGCTGCATGGCGATGACCCGCAGACCCGCGAAGCCCTCAAGGCCCTCGCCCCCACCGGGCAGGTCGGTTCGCCCAAGGATGTGGTCGATGCGGTGCTATACCTGACGGACTCGACATTTGTCACCGGTACGGTGATGGCCGTCGACGGTGGTTCGGCGACGGGAACCTGGTAAACACACAGAGGGAAAGAACATGCCGTATGTCCATATTCGCGTGACCGACGAAAGCGTCACCCGCGAACAGAAGCAGCAGTTGATCGAACAGACCACCGCGATGCTCGAGCGGGTGCTGAACAAGCCACCGTCGTCGACCTTCGTCGTGATCGAAGAAGTGAACACCGACAACTGGGGTGTGGGTGGCGAGACGGTGACGACGCTGCGCCAGCGAGAGAAAACAAAGTAGGCATCTGTCGCGACGCCTCGACTTGACCCGCGATGGCGTCAACACGATTTGACCTCTTGCAACAACCCCTGCACCACCGCCAACATCCCCTGCTGCGCCATCGCCAATTGCCGGTCGGCACTGCTCCCCTGAGCAACAATCACCTGCGCCCGGGCAAAGCTGCGATCACCGTCAACCCCCTGCAGCGCATCGGCAAACACCGCTTGCGCCCGCGCCAGCCACTGCCCGGCGCTACCCTGCCCTTCATCCTCCAGGCAAATGAACTGCCCATGGCGGCCATGGCGCATGGCCCGCCAGTAGTTCTCCCGGGCAAGCCAGTGGGCCTCGCGGCTCAGGTGCACGGTGGTACGTGGTTGCGCCAGATAATGCTCGACCATGCAGCGAAACAACCCGGCTATGCACAGCGCATCTTCAAGGTTCGGGCACGCATCAGCGATGCGCAGCTCCACCGTCGGAAAGCGCCGCGACGGGCGGATCGCCCACCAGCCGTCATCACCCTCGCGCAACGAACCGGTGCGTCGCAACAAGGCCAGGTAGCGCTGGTATCCCTGCCAGTCGCTCAAGCGTTCCGGCAGGCCCATGTGCGGCCATTCCCCGCAGGCTACCTGGCGATAGCTCATGTAGCCGGTCACCTGGCCTTCCCAGAACGGCGATGAAGTACTGAGCAGCAACAGCAGCGGCAACCAGGGTAGCAACTGGTTGATCAGCTGGATGCGGTCGTGCCCGGGCGGCACCCCGACGTGCACATGCAGGCCGCACAACAGGCTGCGCCGGGCCACCTGCTGGTAGTCGGCGAACAACTGGCGAAAGTGTTCGTCGTCAGCAGGCTGCTGCTTGCGCCAGCCGCCCAGGGGATGACTGCCGGCGCTCAACAGGCCGATGCCTTCCTCGGCCAGTACCTGTGCCAGTTGCATGCGACTGCCGGCGAGAAACTCCCGGGCCTGGGCCAGGCTGCTGAACACTGGCGATGCCACCTCGATCTGGCCCTTGAACATCTCCTGGGCAAAGTGTGCGCCAAGCACCTGGCGGCACAGGTCGATCTGCGCCGCCGACGGCGCGGCGAGCATGCGCCCGCTGGCCAGCTCGACCAGCAGGTATTCTTCCTCGATGCCAAAGCCGCAGGGGCTGTTCATCGGCGGGTGACGCTCAAGGCCACAGCGCCGATGCGTTCGACCTGCTGGTAACCGGGCTCGAGCAGTTGTTCGCCGAACACGTCGGGGTCCAGTTCATGGTAGTGCCAGGCCCAGTCGGCGGACGCCAAAGGCGCTTGCAAGGCTGTCAGGAACGGGTCGCGACCATCAACCATGGCCACCCCGGTGTACAGCAGCAAGGTGCCGCCCGGCGCCAGGCGTGGCAGGGCTTGTTCAACGATCCGCAGCGACAGCCCGGCGCCCAGGGCGCCGCCACCATGCCGGTAGGCGCGCTCACTGGCGTCGAGCATGTACGGCGGGTTGGCGACAATCAGGTCGAAGCTGCCGCTGATGCCCTGGAGCACATCGCTGTGCTCGACCGAGACGTTGGCCAGCTCCGCCAGGGCGACGTTGATAGCGGTCAGGCGCAGGGCCTGCGGGTTGATGTCCACGGCTCTGACCTGCGCATGCCGGCGGGCACGGGCGATCAGCACCGCGCCGACCCCGGCACCGCAACCGATATCCACGGCGTGGTTGATGCTGGCGAAACTCTGCTGCAGGTGGGCTTCGATCAACTGGGCAAAGCGATAGCTGTCCGGGCCGAAAAACACCGCGTCCGTGCTGTCGGTGGGAAAACCGGAATGAACGAAGAGCAAATCATGCAGGCTCGACCAGCGTACCCGGCTGCGCAGCAGCTGTTCATGCTCGTCGAGGATCTGCGCCCGTTGCAGCTGCGCCAGCTCGTCCGCTGACAGCAGCGCGGGCGCAAAGGGCCGGTTCCAGCCGAAAATATCGCGCAGGGTATGAGACTGTTCTGCACCCTCACGCTGGTTATTGCGCCACTGGGTCAAGGGCGTGACGCTGGTAAAGCGATAGCCATCGGCCAACAGCCGCCGCCCCAGTTGCAGCAAGGCCTGATCGGCCTGGCGTTGCGCCTCGGTCAATTGCATGGTCAGCCTCCGTTACTGATTGAGCCCAGTCATCTGCGCGTATTTGCGCGTCGCCGCCAGGCCCTGGGGCAAGGCGTGACGAGCCCCGGCCATTTCGCTGATCAGGTAGGCGATCCGCGCCTGCGGCGGCAGGTCATGGAGCTCGCGCTCAAGCGCGCTCACCAGCGCCTCGTCGTGCATCGACACCTCGGCCTTGGCCGGCCCGTGACGAGGGCGGCGCGGCTGCCAGCTGAGCGCGATCCAGTCATGCAGCAGCTGCTTTTCATAGGGGCTGAAGACGCCGAACATCGCTGCTGCCGGGCCGTCGATCAGTTGCCAGAAACGGCTGTCGGCCGGGTCCTGGCCGCGTTTGATCCAGCCCTTCTCCTGCAGGGCGGCGAGAAACCCCGCAATGCTGCCGGGCTCGGCCAGCCACTGGTTGACCGTGCGTCCTTCGATACGGCAGTAATCGGAATGCATGTGCTGGCCAAAACTGCGCTTGCGCTCGAAGGCGACCAGCAGCTCGGCTTCGAGGTCAAACTCGGCAATGATCGTCGCTGAGCCCGGGCCCAGGTCGTTGAGCCGATAGCCTCGCGCCACCCGCCGATAGAACTCGCTGGCACCCTGCGCCGGCCACAGTTGCATCAGTGCCTGCACCGCCTTGCAGGCGTGGCCGCTGCTGGCGTTGTCGATGGTCACGTGCAGGCGAAAGTACTGCGGGTCGATGCCCAGTTCGTCCAGCTCGTAAGCGCTGATCAGCAAATGCAGGGGCAGTTGCTCATAGCCCAGGTTGTAGCCGATCACTTCGGGCAGGAACGCCTCGGTGTTGAAGCCCAGCGCCAGTTGCAGCGCACCTTGCAGGTAGCGGTCGTCGCCCAGCGGCAGCTGCTCATGGCAGCCCAGTTCGCTGAGCAGGCGCCGGTAGATCAGCACATGGTTGCAGGCCGGGTCGCCATCACCGAGCTCTTCCAGGTAGATGCGGATCAGCCCGTGGTAGCGCGGGTCGGCCCAGTGCCTGAGCATGCCGAACAGCCAGGCACCATCCACCGCCTTGGTCGGGACGACGTGCTGGAGAAAATACAGCGCATGGGCGCGGTTGCTGAAGTAACGCCGGGCAGCGCCGGCTTTGCGCTCGGCCAGGTACTGGGCGTATTGCCCGGCCACGGCAGCAGCGCGCTCGGCGGTCCATTGGCCGAGTTCGACGGGGTTGGCCGGCAGTTCATCAGGCAAGGCCTCAGCCTGTTGCAATTGCTCGCCGAGCCAGGCGGCGCTGTCGCTCAGCTCGCCCTGCAACAGAGCGTGATAACGCGCTGCATGGCCTGCTCGGCTATCGATGACATGCGGGTCAAGCACGGGTGCGGCGGTCATCACGGTCATGGCGGCAGCCTTCGGCAGTCGGGCGAGAAGTGCCCTCTATGCAAGGGAGCGGTGCGCCGCAACTGAAGTTCAGATCATCTGCGCGGCAAAGGGACGGATGGCAGGCCGGCGCGGTAGAATCGCGCCATTGCCGTTTTTGCCTGGAGTCACCCCTGCCGATGCCCGCCCTCCACCACTTCGTCGCGCCGCCCGCCGAGCCGATCAAAAGCCAGATCCTGCAGATGGTGGTCGACTACCTGACCGACATCAGCAGCGTCGCCCTGGCGCCGAGCAACCCGCTGTACAGCCTGTACCAGTACGGCATCGGCTTCGAAGTGCACCTGTACCTGCAGGCAATGGACGGCTCGCGCGGCATCCCGGTCGAACTGATCGTGGCCCTGGACCTCGACGACCCGGAGCAGATGGTGGGCTTTTTGCTGTACCTGCCGCTCAAGGATGACCCGCAGGCCTGTTCTGTGGCCTACCTGGCCGTACACGCCAGCCACCGCCGCCAGGGGATTGCCCGGGCCATGCTGGCACAGATGACCGCGCGCTACCCGCAGGCCGAGCTCGGCTGCGTCGCCAGCAAGGTGCCGGTGTTCGAGGCCCTGGGCTTTCAGGTCACCGGCGCGCGCGGCCCACAGGTGTTGATGAACACCCACACCGAGCCCAGCGCCGGCATGGCGGCGGTGCTCGACGTAGCACCGATCTACCGCACCCTGGAGGTGCAGCAGATCCACAGCTACCTGCTCAAGCAACACGGCAAGCGGGCGATGGTCGATGCCGAGAAACAGCGCGACCGCCACCTCGACCAGCTCAGCCGCAAAGCCCGGGCCCTGGCCCTCGAGCGCCTGGGTCAAGGGCCGTGGCTGGAGGGCGGGCGCGGGCTGCGGCTGGTCTAGTTTTTCACCGCCTGGCTCATCAGCACCTGCAGCACCAAGGCGGTGCCCTGCTCCACCTCGCCCTGGCGGCAGGCGATGCCCAGGTGCCGCCACAGGCCCGGGCGCAACGGGCGCATGCAGATCCGCGGGTCATGCTCCGGCGCTGCCGATTCATGGGGCAGCAAGGTCGCGCCATAGCCCGCCGCCACCAGGCTTTTTACCGCGTCGTTGTAGTTGAGCTGGATTCGCGCTGGCGGCTGCAGGCCGGCGCTGGCAAACCATTCGCTGGTCACCCGCGACAGCTGGGTGCTGCTGTCGTTGAGAATCAGCGCCCGGCTGGCCAGCCACGCTGGGCTGATCCGCGCCGGCGGTGACCAGCTGGCGGGAATGAACGCCATGATCGGATCGCGCCGCCACGGGCGAATCTGCAGGCCCTTGATCGCTGCTTGCGGCAGCGCCACCAGGCCGATGTCGAGGCTGCCGTCGTGCAGGCGCGCCAGCGACTCGCTGGAGGTCAGCACCTGCACCTGCACATCAATGCCAGGGTGCTGCACGCCGAGGATATCCAGCGCCTGCGGCAGCAAATGGGCGATGGCACCGGTGGAAGCGCCCAGGCGCACCCGCCCGGCCAGGCCCTGGACCTGGCGCTGCACATCATCGAGCGCCTGTTCGGCATCGGCCAGCAGGCGCCGGGCGCGTTCTAGCAGGGTTTCACCGATGGCCGTGGGGCGGATCTGCCCGCGCTTGCGCGACAGCAGCGGCGCACCAATGCGCGCCTCAAGGTCGGCAACGTGCAGGCTGACTGTCGGCGGCGCCAGGTTGAGCGCCCGCGCCGCCAGGGCAAAGGAGCCGAGGTCGGCGATCACCACCAGGGTACGCAGCCGGTCGAGGCTGATCTCGCGCATGGGCTTATCGTTCAGAAAAAATGAAGTTGAGCATCATGATATTCAAATTTTCTTTCGTCCAGCCGCAGGTGAAGATGGCTGCACATTTGTCACCTATGTACGAGAGCCCCCATGCACCAGCCCCTGGTTTTTATCGACGGCGACCAAGGCACCACCGGCCTGCAGATCCACGCCCGCCTCAACGCTCGCAACGACCTGCGCCTGCTGACCCTGCCGGCGGGCGAGCGCAAGAACCTGCACCTGCGCGCCGAAGCCATCAACAGCGCCGACGTGGCGATCCTGTGCCTGCCCGACGACGCCGCCCGTGAAGCGGTGGCGGCCATCGTCAACCCGCAGGTGCGGGTGATCGACGCCAGCTCCGCGCACCGCACCACCCCGGGTTGGGTGTATGGCTTGCCGGAGCTGGATGAAGAGCAGGCCGAGCGCATTGCCCAGGCCAAGCGGGTCAGCAACCCAGGCTGCTACCCGACCGGCGCCATTGCCTTGTTGCGGCCATTGATTGGCGCAGGCCTGGTGCCAGCGGACTATCCGCTGACGGTGAACGCGGTATCGGGCTATTCCGGTGGCGGCCGGGCGGCGGTCGAACGTCATGAAGGGCCCGATGCACACACAGCCCAGGGCGTGCTGGTGTATGGCCTGCACCTGGACCACAAGCATGTGCCGGAGATCCAGCAGCATGCCGGTTTGTCGCAGCGGCCGGTGTTTGTGCCCAGCTATGGCAGCTACCGCCAGGGCATCGTCCTGACCATCGCCCTGCAGACCCGGTTGCTGCCGGCGGGCGTGAGCGCCGCGCGGTTGCAGGCGTGCCTGGCCGAGCATTATCACGGCGCCCGTTACGTGCAAGTGGCGCCGCTGCAGTCGGGCGCCTCGGCAGTACAACTGGACCCGCAAGCAGTCAACGACAGCAACGACCTGCACTTGGCGGTGTTTGCCAATGAAGAGCACGGCCAGGTATTGCTGACGGCGGTGTTCGACAACCTCGGCAAAGGTGCGTCGGGGGCGGCGGTGCAGAACCTGGAGCTGATGCTGGCGGCGATGGGCTGAGTAACGGGGCTGCTAGGCCAGTTCCCACAGGTCTGGTGCACACAGGACTATTGTGGCAGCCGGCCTTGCCGGCGATGGAGCGCGAAGCGGCCCCTCATTTGTTTGAAAATCGACGGCACTGGCGCCATGCTCGGCGGTCTGCCACTTACGCGGATCGCTCAGCAGGGAAGAATATCGTCATGTGTGCAAAACCAGTAGTCAGTGCCAACCCCGCCGGTTGTGTGCGGGTGCGCGGCGCCCGTGAGCACAACCTGAAGAATGTCGACGTCGACATTCCCCGCGATGCGCTGGTGGTGTTCACCGGGGTGTCGGGCTCGGGCAAGTCGTCGCTGGCGTTCTCCACCTTGTATGCCGAAGCCCAGCGTCGCTATTACGAATCGGTGGCGCCCTATGCGCGGCGCTTGATCGATCAGGTCGGGGTGCCGGCAGTGGATTCCATCGAAGGCCTGCCGCCGGCGGTGGCCCTGCAGCAGCAACGCGGCACGCCCAGCGCGCGCTCGTCGGTCGGCAGCGTCACCACCCTGTCGAGCCTGATCCGCATGCTCTACTCGCGCGCCGGCAGCTACCCGGCCGAGCAGCCGATGCTGTTCGCCGAAGACTTCTCGGCCAATACCCCGCAAGGCGCCTGCGCCGAATGCCATGGCCTGGGCCGGGTGTTCGATGTCAGCGAGGCGTCGATGGTGCCCGACCCGTCGTTGACCATCCGCGAACGGGCGGTGGCGTCCTGGCCCATGGCCTGGCAGGGGCAGAACCTGCGCGATATCCTCGTGACCCTCGGCTATGACGTCGACATCCCCTGGCGCGACCTGCCCCAGGCGCAGCGCGACTGGATTCTCTTCACCGAAGAAACCCCGACGGTGCCGGTGTACGCCGGCCTGACCCCGGCGCAAACCCGCCAGGCGCTCAAGCGCAAACTCGAACCCAGCTACCAGGGCACCTTCAGCGGTGCGCGGCGCTACGTGCTGCACACCTTCACCCATTCGCAAAGTGCGCTGATGCGCAAGCGCGTGTCCGCCTTCATGCGCGCCAGCCCCTGCCCGGCCTGCGCCGGCAAGCGTCTGAAAGCCGAGGCGCTGACGGTGACCTTTGCCGGCAAGGACATTACTGAGCTGTCGCGCCTGCCACTGCTTGACCTGGCCGAACTGCTCAAGACCGTCGCCAATACCGATTACCTCAAGCAGCCTGAAGAAGCCGGCGCTGTGCTCAGCCACGCGCAAACCCGACAGGCCCGCGAGCAACGCGCCGCCCGCGGCGACAACCCCCATGAAGGCGGTGCGGATGTGCGCCACACGCCCAACCTGTCGGTGGAAAAACGCCTGGCTGCGCAGCGCATCGCCGCCGAGTTGCTGGAGCGCATCAGCACCCTGATCGACCTGGGCCTGGGTTACCTGGACCTGGAACGCAGCACACCGACCTTGTCGTCGGGCGAGCTGCAACGCCTGCGCCTGGCCACCCAGCTCAACTCGCAGCTGTTCGGGGTGATCTACGTGCTCGACGAGCCCTCGGCCGGGCTGCATCCGGCTGATAGCGAAGCGCTGTTCACGGCCTTGCAGCGGCTCAAGCAGGCGGGCAACTCGGTGTATGTGGTCGAGCATGACCTGGACACCATGCGCCGCGCCGACTGGCTGGTGGACGTCGGCCCGGACGCCGGCGAGCACGGCGGCCAGGTGCTGTACAGCGGCCCGCCGGCAGGCCTGGCCAAGGTCGAGGCCTCGCGCACCCGCACTTACCTGTTCAACGAAAATCCCCCCCAGGTTCGCCCGCCGCGCACGCCCCAGGCATGGCTGCAACTTGAAGGCGTCACCCGCAACAACCTCGAGCAACTGGCGGTGGCCTTCCCGCTCGGCTGCTTCAGCGCGGTCACCGGGATTTCCGGCTCGGGCAAATCGAGCCTGGTCAGCCAGGCGCTGCTCGACCTGCTCGGCGAGCACCTGGGCCAGGCCCGCAGTCAGGAGGATGTCGCAGAACAGAGCCTGGAAGACCAACCCGAACAAACCAGCGACGGCTGGATCAGCGCCGGCCTTGAGCATATCCGCCGCCTGGTGCCGGTGGACCAGAAGCCCATCGGCCGCACGCCGCGCTCGAACCTGGCGACCTACACCGGCCTGTTCGATCACGTGCGCAAGCTGTTTGCGGCAACGCCCGATGCACAAGCCCAAGGTTTCGATGCCGGGCAGTTCTCGTTCAACGTCGCCAAGGGCCGCTGCGAGACCTACGAAGGCGAAGGCTTTGTCAGCGTCGAGCTATTGTTCATGCCCAGTGTCTATGCGCCCTGCCCGACCTGCCATGGCGACCGCTACAACCCCCAGACCCTGGCCATCACCTGGCAAGACTTGAACATCGCCCAGGTACTGCAACTGACCGTCGACCAGGCCAGCCAGCGCTTTGCCGAACAGCCAGCGATCAGCCGCGCCCTGCGGGTGCTGCAGGACATCGGCCTGGGTTATTTGCGCCTGGGCCAGCCGGCCACCGAGCTGTCGGGCGGCGAAGCCCAGCGCATCAAGCTAGCCACCGAGCTGCAACGCCTGGCCCGCGGCGCCACCCTCTACGTGCTGGACGAACCCACCACCGGCCTGCACCCGCAGGACATCGACCGTTTGCTGGTGCAACTGCAGCGCCTGGTCGAGGCCGGGCACACGGTGATCGTGGTCGAGCACGACATGCGCGTGGTGGCCCAGAGCGACTGGGTGATCGATATCGGCCCCGGGGCCGGTAGCGCCGGCGGCAAGGTGGTGGTCAGCGGGCCGCCAGCGCAGGTGGCGGCGTGCAAGGACAGCCACACGGCGGGATTCCTCGCCAGGGCGCTGGCTTGCGATCGGCAAATTACGTAGCATCCTGCGCTTTTTGCCCCGGCAGCACCCCGCTGCCGGGCCGCTCTTCAGGTAAGTCATGAGAACAACCCCGCTACGCGCCGATGTCCTGGCAGGACTCACCACAGCCTTCGCCCTGGTGCCCGAGTGCATCGCCTTCGCCCTGGTGGCGCACCTCAACCCGTTGATGGGCCTGTATGGCGCCTTCATCATCTGCACCCTGACCGCCCTGCTCGGCGGGCGCCCGGGGATGATTTCCGGCGCGGCCGGGTCCATGGCCGTGGTCATCGTCGCCCTGGTGGTCACCCACGGCGTGCAGTACCTGCTGGCGACGGTGCTGCTCGGCGGGCTGATCATGATCGCCTTCGGCCTGCTGCGCCTGGGCAAACTGGTGCGCATGGTGCCGTATTCGGTGATGCTCGGCTTCGTCAACGGCCTGGCGATCATCATTGCCCTGGCCCAGCTTGAGCACTTCAAGGCCGATGGCGCCTGGCTCAGCGGTGCACCGCTGTACCTGATGCTGGGGCTAGTGGCCCTGACCATGGCGATTGTCTACCTGTTGCCGCGCCTGACCCGCAGCGTGCCGCCGGCGTTGATCGCCATTCTCGGCGTCGGTGCCGGCGTCTACCTGCTCGACCTGCCGACCCGCACCCTCGGCGATCTTGCCCACATCGCCGGCGGCCTGCCGGCCTGGAGCTGGCCGCAGGTGCCGTGGAACCTCGAAACCCTGCAGGTCATCGCCCCCTACGCACTGCTCATGGCCCTGGTCGGCCTGCTGGAAACCCTGCTGACCCTGAACCTCACCGATGAAATCACCGAGACCCGCGGCCACCCCGACCGCGAATGCGTAGCCCTGGGCGTGGCCAACATGACCAGCGGGCTGTTCGGCGGCATGGGCGGTTGCGCGATGATCGGCCAGACCGCCATCAACCTGAGCTCCGGCGGCCGAGGGCGGCTGTCGGGAGTGGTTGCCGGGGTGATGATCCTGATGTTCGTGCTGTTCCTGTCTCCGCTGATCGAGCGCATTCCGCTGGCAGCGCTGGTCGGGGTGATGTTCGTGGTGGCCCAGCAGACCTTCTCGTGGGCGTCGTTGCGGGTGCTGCACAAGGTGCCGGTCAACGATGTGCTGGCGATCATCGCCGTGACCCTGGTCACGGTGTTTACCGACCTTGCCACTGCGGTGCTGTGCGGCATCGTCATCGCCGCGCTCAATTTTGCCTGGCAACAGGCCCGTGAGCTGTATGCCGACAGCCACGGCGAAAGCGACGGCAGCAAGCTGTACAAGGTCCACGGCACCCTGTTCTTCGCCTCGACCACGCCGTTCCTCAACCAGTTCGACCCGGCCAATGACCCGGCCCAGGTGACCCTCGACTGCCGTCACCTGAACGTTGTCGACTACTCGGCGATCGCCGCGCTCAAGACCCTGCGCGAGCGCTATAGCAACAACGGCAAGCACCTGCGCGTGGTGCACCTGTCCGAACGCTGCAAGCAATTGCTCAAACGCGCCGGGCTTGAGCACTAGGGCGGTTTACGGCGCGCCGAACATCGCTGTCCAGTAGATCCCGGCGTCGCTTTTGGGGTCGACCGCGTAAGCTGCGCCCAGCTCGCTGAACTGCGGGTTCATCAGGTTGGCGCAGTGGCCGGGGCTGGCCAGCCAGCCATCGACCACCTTGCGCGGGGTGTCCTGGCCGGCGGCGATGTTCTCGCCGACCTGCTGGCCGGCATACCCGGCAAGCTCGGCGCGATCCCCCGGAGTGCGACCGTCGCGGTCCTTGTGATCGAAGAAGTTGTTGTTGGCCATGGCCCGCGTGTGGCTTTCGGCGGCGCCGGCCAGGGTAGTGTTCCAGGCCAGCGCCGTGGTCGCATTGAACGCTTGGCCGCCGCACTGGCGGGCCTGGCTACGCGCTGTGTTGATCATCTCCAGGACCTTCTGCCCTTCGGCCTGCCAGTCGCCCAGGCGCCCGGCCAGCAGCGGCCGCGCCAGCACGATGCGCCAGTCGCGGCCCTCGCGGCTGACGCCGACATCAACGAACTGCGGGTCGAGTACCACCTGGCAGAAGCTTTCGCGCACCGCCTGCATCGCCGCCTGCGCATCGCGCGGCCCGGACAGGCTGATGGCCTGGACGTTGACCATCGGGTAGCTGTTTTGCACCAAAGCCTCGCGCAGGTCGCCCATGCTGTTGGCCGGCAGCATCAGGCGCGGGTCGCTGGCCAGCGGCGGCAGCTCCATCGACCCCTGGCCTGCGCAACGCTGGGCCTGGCTGCGGTAGGCGTTGATCGACTCGATCAGCTGCGACTCGTCGCTGGCCTGGGCGGTCACGCTAAACGCCAGGCCCAGCGACAACAACGCCAGCGGTGCAACAGGTGAAGTGACGCGCATGGAAATCTCCCTTGAACGGACTGCGTAGATGATGCCCGAAGTTGCCCGTCGTCTGACAGCGGGAATGTTTTGAGTTCCTTGCGGTCGATCCTGTAACGGGAAGTTCCACTCCCAGGCCAATCAAAGGTTCGAGCATGCGCCTGCTAACAATTGCAACTTGCCTGGTACTGACGTTTTCCAGCGCCCTGACATTGGCGGCCGACTCCAAGGCCCAGGTGGCCGAAGAAAAAGCCCAGGTGCTGGAGCAAAAAGCTGCCAGCAACCCCGATGCCCCACCCGCGCCCAAATCCCAAGCCATCACCAAGACCGAAGTCCAGGCCGTCGACCCGGCTGGTGCAGCCGCGCTGGATGATGCCATCACCTGCCTGGCGCGCAGCATCTACTGGGAGTCCAAGGGCGGCGAATCAGCCGACATGGAGGCGGTGGCCAATGTGGTGATGAACCGGGTTGGCCACGCGGGCTTTCCCGATTCGGTCTGCGGCGTGGTCAAGCAGGGCTCGGAGACCGGCGCCTGCCAGTTCTCCTGGTGGTGCGATGGCCGCTCGGACGCTGTTCAGGAAGAGGTGCGCTACACCCTGGCCAAGGAAATAGCGCGCAAGGCGCTTAACAAACAACTGCCGGATCGCACCGGTGGCGCCCTGTACTTTCACGACCGCCATGTGCGCCCCGACTGGTCGAAGACCTTTGCCCGAACAGCCGAGACCAGCGAGTTTCTGTTCTACAAGCCGCGCAACGGCGAGTCGCACTAGCTCAATAGAAGTCGTAGTAGATCGTCCACTCGCCGCTGTCGCGGTGCTTGAAGAACATCAGGCTGCCGCTGTCGATCACGTTGAGGTTGATCTTGGCATCGGATGAGACCTGGAAGACGAACTCAAAGCCGTCGCCCGGGTCCACGCCCGACTGACAGAACGACGGATAGCCGCCAATCTTGTGCTCGTAGGCGTGGGTGATGACCTCGTAGTAGCACTCGATGTCCCCTGCCTGTTCGAGCTTGACGATCTCGGTGACCAATTCATCCGGCACACCGCCGCCGTCCCACAGCGGATAGTCCTCGGCGAGTTTTTCAGCGCGCAGCGGGAAGGCCTTGAGAAAGGAGTTGGCGACCGGCAGGTCCTTGCGCACCAGCTCGTCGTCGGCGCGGTATTCGCGGATCAGCCAGTTGTTGCCCATGGGCTCGAATTCATCAGGGAACGGGTAACCGACGAACAGGGTGAGAACGCGGATGTCCTTGAGCAGCGGGCTGCTGAACGGCAGGCTCGGCAGGTGGAACTGGGCCACGGGCAACAGGGGCTCGCCAGCGGCGTTGGTCGGTACGCCTTCGTCTGGGCCGTAGAGGAACACCCGGCCGAGCCAGCTTTCTTCATCGCTGTTGGTCGGGCGAAAGCCGCCGGCGAAAAAGCGCATGGCGGGTTTGGCCAGGCGTTGTTTGATTTCTTGAATGTCCATATTTCTCGTCCGCTTAATAAGGCCCTATCGCGGGTCAAGCCCGCTCCTACAGGGGGGTGAGCAGCCTGTGGGAGCGGGCTTGCCCCGCGATGTATTTTAACTGCGCACAACCATAGCCTTGATGGTCTCGAACAACTCCTGCTGCGCCTGCTCCGCCGTAATCTCACCGTTCGCCGCAGAATGAGACAACGCCTCCGCCGCGCCGATCATCGCCCGCAATCCGGCCACGGCAATCGCGCCGCTGGCACTGAACGGCGCCAGCAGCGCCCGGCATTTTTCCATGAACACTGCCTCGTACTCGCGCTTGATCTGTTCAAGCTCTGGCGAGCTGGCCAGCGCAGCAATCACTCCGGGTATCTCCCGGCCCTGGGTCAACACGCAGTCGACGTAGCAATTGGCAAGCACTGCAGCGCTGCTCTCAAGCGTCGGCTCGCAGGCGGCCAAGGCGGCGTCCATCACCGCAGTCTGGCGCTCGTCGTAACACTGGTACAACGCCGCCAGCAAGCCTGAGCGGGTACCAAAATGGTCATACACCACCGGCTTTGTAACCCCGGCCAATTCCGCCAGTCGGCCCAGGGTCAGCGCCTCGGTACCCTCTTCGCGGACCAGGCGCCAGGCCACCTCAAGCAGTTGTTGCTGACGGTCTTCGCGCGACAGACGCCGACGAGGTTGCGGATCGCTTGACATGCTTACCTACCAAAAGTAACTTACCAAAGGTAACTTGTGCTCAGTTTACAAGCCTTATCCTTTCCCCGCAATCCGCAGGAGCCCTTGCCATGCACGCGCTTGTTGTTGTCGCTCATCATGACCCGCAGTCACTCACCCACAGCCTGGCCGCCAAGGTGGTCGAAGGCCTGGCACAAAACGGCCATAGCGCCGAGCTCGCCGACCTGTTCGCCGAAGGTTTCAACCCGGTGTTCGCCGCCGCCGACCACGCGGTTCATCACCGCACCGCAGCACCTGGCGCCGATGTGCTGGCCGAGCAGGCGCGCATCGACCGCAGCGATGCGCTGGTGCTGGTGTTTCCGGTGTATTGGTGGTCGATGCCGGCGCTGCTCAAAGGCTGGATCGACCGGGTATTCAGCAATGGCTGGGCGTTCGACTTCAGCACCGAAGCGCCGATGGTAAAAATGCTGGGCCGCTTGAACGTGCACCTGGTGGGCGTTGGCGGCGCCGATGCGGCAACCTTCAGCAAGCATGGCTACGGGCAGGCGATGAAGACCCAGATCGACCACGGCATCTTCGATTATTGCGGCGCCCGCGTGGTGAGCTCGACCCTGCTGCTGGAATCGGAAAGCGCCGACCCCGGCGCCCACCTGCAGCGCATGTTCGAGCACGGCCGCAGATTGTTCGCCGAGGTCGCCGAACCCGCCTGAAGTGCCTTACTTGCTGTCGCGGCGCTCGTTGATCCACTTCACCACCTGGGTGGAAAACTCCGCCGGTGCCTTGCGCCCCAGGCGCCGCGACAGGTCGAGGATAGTCTGCTGGGCCAGGGCTTCTTCCATGCGTTTTTGTGCGGTGAGCATCACCGCGTGAATGGCGCAGGTGCCATCGATGGCCCAGGCCGGCGGCGCGCCGTCGAACAGCGTGCAGCGGTCACGCACGTCGCGGCAATCGAAGATCGCCTTGTGCCCGTCGATGGCCGTGACGATATCCAGCACGGTGATTTCATCCGCCGGCCGGGCCAGCCGGAAACCACCCCGCACACCCTCGGTGGCCACCACCAGCCTGGCCTTCGCCAGCTTGGTAAAGACCTTGGCCAGGTATTCATGGGGCACCCCCTGCAACTCGGCCAGGTCACGCACACTGGCTTCCCGGCTTTCGCCCAGGTCGTCGACCAGAAACAGCAGGCAGTGCAAGCCGTACTCGACGCCGGCGCTATACAGGGACATGACCATCTCCGACTTGATTTGTCGCCAATACTAGCAGTTCATCCTGACCACCAGCAAATCCAAGGCTTAACGCATAGGCATTAAGAAAATGCTTGCACCATTTAACTACGACCAATACAGTCGTAGTTATCCGGTGCGGGCAACAACACCCTGCGTCCGGCAAACAACAGCCCTTTTTTCTCGGAGCAGAACATGAAACAGCACATCCTGATCATCGGCGCCGGCTTCGGCGGTATGTGGAGCGCCCTCAGCGCCAGCCGCCTGCTGGACCAGCACGGGCGCAACGATGTCACTGTCAGCGTGCTCGCACCGCAAGCCGAACTGCGCATCCGCCCGCGCTTCTACGAAACCGCTGTGCAGCAGTTGAAAGCGCCGCTGGCCGAGCTGTTTGCCGCGGTGGGGGTGAACTTCATCCAGGGCGCGGTGGACCAGATCGATGTGGCCGAAAAGCGCGTCGGCTACCGCGACGGTCAGGGCCGTCCGCAGGTGCTGGGCTACGATCGGCTGGTCATGGCCAGCGGCAGCGGTGTGGTCCGCCCAGCGCTGGCCGGGCTTGAGCAGTACGCCTTCGACGTCGACCAGATCGAATCGGCCAGCCGCCTGGAGCAGCACATCGAAGCCCTGGCCCTGCGGCCTGCATCAAAGGCGCGCAATACCGTGGTAGTGGCCGGCGGCGGCTTCACCGGCATCGAGACCGCCACCGAAATGCCCGCCCGCCTGCGTGCGGTGCTCGGCGAAGATGCCCAGGTGCAGGTGATCATCGTCGATCGCGGCAACAAGATCGGCGCCGCCCTGGGCGAAGGCATCAGCCCGGCGATCATCGAAGCCTGCACGGCGCTGGGGGTGGAGTGGCGCCTGAATGCCTCGGTGGCTGGCGTCGATGCCGACGGCGTGACCCTCGCCGACGGCCAGCGCATCGAGGCCGCCACCGTGGTCTGGACCGTCGGCGTGCGCGCCAGCGCCCTCACCGCACAAGTCCCGGGGCAACGCGATGGCCATGGCCGCCTGCATGTCGATGACAACCTCAAGGTCATTGGCCAAGAGCATGTATTCGCCACCGGTGACGTCGCCTACGCCGCCACCGATGACCTGGGCAACCACGCCTTGATGACCTGCCAGCACGCCATCGCCCTGGGCCGCCACTCGGGCAACAACGTCGCCGCCGACCTGCTTGGCGTCGAGCCGACGCCATACCGCCAGCCCAAGTACGTCACCTGCCTGGACCTGGGGGCCTGGGGCGCGGTGTACACCGAGGGCTGGGAGCGTGAGGTGAAGCTGATCAAGGACGAAGCCAAAGCCCTCAAGCAGCAGATCAACTCGGTGTGGATCTACCCGCCGGCGGCCGATCGGGCGGTTGCTCTGGCGGCGGCCGATCCGCTGATTCCGGTTGTGGCCTGAACGGCTCAGGCGTGTGACAGCAACGGGAACATCAGCCGGGCGTCTTCGATGAATTGACCGGCCTGGCCGAGCACGAACAGGCTGTCATCCGACACCAGCGGCTGCGCCTCGAAGCCGCTGCTATCCAGCGGCGCAAACCCCAGCACCACCCGGGTGGTCTGGGGTGTGCTCAGTTCTGCAATCAGTGCCTGCAGGTCGAGCGCACGCCTTGCGAACACCTCATAGAGCGTCATCACCCCGTCGACGATTTCCATCACCACATAGGCCTGCAGCGCTGGCGAGTAGTGAACGCAGTCTTTGAAAAACGACGTGCAATAGAACATCGTCTGGTCAGGGTTGCTGCGCATCGCCAGGCGTGCAACGGGCACGGCACTGTCAACCGCGCTGATGAAGCGCTGGCGCTCGAGCAGGTCGTCCATGTCGACCCGGTGGAAGCTGCAAGGCCTGTACGCTGGGGTTAGCGCCGCGCTGTATTCATGTTCGAGCACCCGCGCAAAACCGAATTTCGGGTAGTAATCCAGCACCGTGTCGTTGGCAAACAGGTAGACCAGTTCGCACTGGCCCTGCCATCTGTCCAGCACCCGCTCCAGCAACACGCGGCTCAGGCCCTGGCCGCGATACTCCGATGCGACCATCACCGTGCCCAACTGGATGCCACGCCTGGGTTCGCCGAGCACATCAAAATGCATCAGGTTGACCGAGATGTTGGCCACGATGCGCCCGTCATGGGCCAACGCCCACGGCTGGTAGCCTTCGCCCCAATAGCCGTCCTGGTACCACTGTTCGAAATCAAATTCGAAGGTCTGGTGGGTCAAGGCGTTGAAGCTGGCGCGCAGCCGGGTATCGTCCTTGAAGTTTTCCAGCAGGCTGAACTGCTGGCCTGCGATCGACAGGTCCATGCGCATTTCTCTTGGTTTTTGTCTGGCCGCCACCCTATTACTGCGGCCAGGAACAATCTGTAGGTAAATTGTAAAGCGGGCCGGACGCGGGTGATTGCACCTTGCCTCTCCGCACAGGTAAGATTGAGAACGATTCACACTCACACCTTCGGGAACGCCAACCGGTGCCAACCTCTTCCACCCGCAAGCTGGGCTTCTTTTTCAGCGACCATCACCGGTGGCTCCTGCAGCATATTCATAAGCGCCTGCGCAACCGCGCCGACGCCGAAGACACCGCCGCCGAGACCTTCTGCCAGATGCTCGCCGCCCAGGTCGACCCGGCCAGCATCCAGCAGCCGCGCGCCTACCTGTCGACCATCGCCCGCCGGCTGATCTTCGACCGCCATCGTCGGCGCCAGCTGGAGCTGGCCTACCTGGAACGCTTGTCGGCGCTGCCCGAGCCCCTGGCGCCCTCCCCCGAAGAGCAACTGCTGCTGATCGAGGCGCTGGTGAGCATCGACCAGGTGCTCGACGGCCTGCCGATGATCGTCAAGGCCACCTTCCTCTACAGCCAGCTCGACGGCATGAGCTACGTCGATATCGCGCGCAAGCTCGACATCTCCGAGCGCACGGTCAGCCGCTACATGAAGCAGGCCCTGAGCCAGTGCTACCTCAGCGAGCTGGCGCCATGAGCCAGCGCCGCCTCGAGCCCAGCGCCGAAGCCGCTATCGACTGGATGGTGCGCCTGAGTTCGGGCAACACCGACGCCCAGGTGCACAGTGAGTTCAGCCAGTGGCTGGGCAGCGACCCGGCCCACGCCCAGGCCTGGGCGCGCTTGCAGGAACGTCTGGGTGGCGCCTGCCAGACCGTGCGCAACTTCGAACGCCGCGCCCCGGGCCAGGCCGGTGAGGCGCGCCAATTGCTGCTGCAAACCAACGGCTCGCGGCGCGAGCTGCTGCGTGCCTTCGTCGGTATCGGTGTGCTCGGCGGCGGCCTGTGGCTGGGCGCGCGCAGTGAGGTCGGCCAGGAGCTGCTGGCCGATTTGCGCACCGCCAAGGGCGAGCGCCGCGACTTTACCCTGGCCGATGGCAGCCGCCTGAGCCTGAATGCCGGCAGCGCCGTCGACTTGCAGTTCGATGGCCAGCAGCGCTTGGTGATATTGCGCCGTGGCGAGCTGATCATCCAGGTCGCCGCCGACCCGCTACGGCCGTTACGGGTGCGCAGCGCTCAGGGCGAAATGCGCGCGCTGGGCACGCGCTTTCTGGTCAGCCAGCAAGCCCAGGCCACGCGCCTGGTGGTGCTTGAGCACTCAGTGCGCGCGCGGCTGTTCAACGGCAGCGAGCTGGACGTGCAGGAAGGCCAGGCCGCGCTGCTCGGTGGCGAACGCATCGAAGCCCTGGGCAACGGCGAGCGCCAACGCGCCGACTGGCTCAGTGGGCGCCTGAACGTGCTGGATGACTCCCTCGAGTCGGTGGTCGAGGCGCTGCGCCCCTACTACCGCGGCTTTGTCCGGGTCGAACCCGAGGTGCGCGGGCTGCGCGTGCAAGGGGTATTCCCGCTGGACGAACCGCAACGGGCCTTCGCCGCACTGGCTGAAACCCTGCCGCTCACGGTCGATCACTACAGCCCGTGGCTGACGTTGATCGGGGCGAAAACCCCGGCGCAAAAATAATTTATGCAAATCACTCGTATTTGTGTCCGGTTTTCATTTCTCATTGCACCTATCTCCTGACACGCCAACATAATCAGGAGAATTCCGTGCTCAACCCTTGGTCCCACGCCCTTCCTGTCGCCGTGGCCCTGGCCACGCTGGCCAGCGCCGCCCAGGCCCAGGAACAGGCCCTGAGCTTCAACCTGCCCGCCGCCGCCCTGGCCAGCACCGTCAATGCCATCGCCAGCCAGAGCGGGCGCATCGTGTCCCTGGACCCGGCGCTGGTACAAGGCAAGCAGGCACCGGCGATCGTCGGCCGGATGAGCGCCGTGCAGGCCATGCAAAAGGCCCTGGCCGGCAGCGGCCTGCAGTTGCTGGTCACCGAACAGGGCAACTTCAGCGTGCTGCCGAGCATCGACGCCGGCAACGCCCTGGAGCTGGGTGCGACCAATATCAACGGTATCGGCAGCGGTCTGGACCCAGCCACCACCGAGGGCACCGGCTCCTATGCGGCGCGGGCCACGACCATTGGCAAGGGCAGCCATACCCTGCGGGAAATTCCGCAGTCGGTCACGGTCATGACCCGCCAGCAGATGGACGACCAGAACATCGTCGACCTCAAGGACGCGGTCAACCAGACCACCGGCCTGGTCGGCCTGCAAGGCGTGGGCCCGGGCCTGATCATTACCTCGCGCGGTTTTCAGATCGACGACTGGCAATACGACGGCGTGGCGATCCCGCGCAACAACTATTCGCTGGGCAACTGGGCGACCCAGGACCTGATCTTCTTCGACCGCATGGAAGTGCTGCGCGGCTCCTCCGGCCTGCTGCAAGGCACCGGCAGCCCGGGCGGCGCCGTCAACCTGGTGCGCAAGCGCGGCCAGGCTGCGCCCACCGTGACCGTCACCGGCAAGGCCGGCAGCTGGGACCACTACGGCCTGCAACTGGACGCCGGCGGCCCGTTGAACGATGCCGGCACCGTGCGCGGGCGCTTCGTTGCCGACGAGGACCAGAGCGATTCGTTCGTCGACTACGAATGGAGCAAGACCCACTCGCTGTACGGCGCGCTGGACTTTGACCTGAACGAGGCCACCACCCTGGGCCTGGCGATCAGCCAGTCCAATGCCGAGTCGCGGCCGATGCTGCGCGGCCTGCCGCGCTATGTCGATGGCAGCGGTCTGGATGTATCGCGCTCGACCTTCACCGGCTCGCGCTGGAACCACCTGGAGATCGACGTCACCACCCTGTACGCCGACCTCGAGCACCGCTTCAACGACGACTGGAAATTCCACGTTGGCGCCATTCGCATGAGCGAGACCAACAAGTCGACCCACCAGCGGGTACAAAGCACCGGCGACGGCATCAACCTTGACGGCAGCGGCCTCACCTATGCCGACTGGATCACCGATTTCGACTCCACCAAGGTCGGTGTCGACATGAACCTGGTGGGCAAGTTCGACGCCTTCAACTTCGAGCAGGAACTGACCCTGGGCGGCAACTACTCGAAACTGACCACCGATGACCGCTTTGCCCGCGCCTTCAATCCCACCAGCGACAGCATCTTCGGTATCGACCATCATCGCCCGGAAATCAGCACCGAAAGCCTGCTGGCACAACGCACCGGGCGGGGCCTGACCGGCGCCTACGACATTCGCCAGAAAGGCCTGTATGGCGCCTGGCGGGTCAAGCTGGCAGAGCCGTTGACCCTGGTACTCGGTTCGCGGGTCAGCTGGTTCGACTACCGCTATGATTCGAGCGACTACTTTGGCGGCACCGGTGTCGTCTCTGTCAACCCGACCAGCACCATGACCGAAAGCGGCGAGGTTACCCCGTACGCCGGCATCATCTACGACCTGAGCCGCGAATGGTCGCTGTATGCCAGCTACACCGACGTCTTCGTGCCGCAGACCGAACGTGCAGTCGGCGGCGCGGCGCTCAAGCCGATCATTGGCAGCAACTATGAAATGGGCATCAAGGGCGAACTGCTCGATGGCCGCGTCAACACCTCGCTGGCGGTGTTCCGCTACGACCAGGAAAACCGCGCGATCACCGACGTTGCCTCAGGCTTTGCCTGCGATGACTGGTACTGCTCCACCGCCGCCGGCAAGGTGCGCAGCCAGGGTATCGAAGCCGAAGTCAGCGGCGAAGTGCTCAGCGGCCTGCAGCTGTTTGCCGGCTACACCTACAACACCACCACCTACCTCGACGACCCGGACAACAAGGGCAAGGTGTTCAGCACCTGGACGCCCAAGCACATGTTGCGCATGTGGGGTAACTACCAGCTGCCGGGTGACTGGAGCAAGGCCAGCGCCGGTCTGGGCTTTACCGCGCAAACCCATACCCTGGGCTACGAGCACACCTACGACGTGCCCGGCTACGCTGTGTGGAACGCGCGTCTGGCGTACCAGCTGACGCCGGAAGTGGGCCTGGCGCTGAACGCCAACAACCTGTTCGACAAGCACTACTACATCGCTGCCTACAACCAGCTCAACGGCAACAACAACTTCGGCGACCCGCGCAACTTCACCTTCAGCGTGAAGTACACGCCGCAGTTCTAGGTTGTCAGTGCTGGCCCTATCGCGGGTCAAGCCCGCTCCTACAGGTTTGAGGTAATCTCTGTGGGAGCGGGCATCAATCAGGCAACAGCGCTACAACGGCCACTGCGCCAGCGGCCAGTACTGCCCCTTGCGCGATTCGAACAAGCTGAAGTGCCGCGCGCGCAGGATAAATTCTGCCGGCACCAGCGCTTCGGGCTCACTGCCACGGTAGTCGCGGGCCAGTGTCAGGTGCGGGCGGTAGTCCCGTGGGTCCTCGGTAAAACCCAGCGCCAGCATCGCCTGCTGCAGGGCATACGCCAGCTGGCGCAACGCCGCCGGCGTCTGGCTGGGCACCAGCACCAGCGCCTTGGCCGGGCGCCACACCTGCAAACGGTCGAGCACCACTGTCAGGGGTTCGCCCGCCACCTTCACGCCCGCTGCGCCGGCCAGAATCGCCGGTAACTGCGCAGTGCCCGCCGCACCGACGAACATCAACGTCAGGTGAAAGTTCGCCGACGGCACCGGTCGTGCGCTTTTCAGTTCCAGCTCGCTGCGCCAGCGGGCAATCGCCCGGCGCTGTTGCGGTGCGCAATCGAGGGCAAAAAACAGCCGCTTGAACGGCTCACCGGTATCGCCATTGCCTGGGTCCATGCCTCGTCATCCTGTGCGTTTTGGGACTGTTGAGACTCTACCGCCAGTTACGCCATGGCGGCGAGGACTGGAATTCTCACGAACTTATCTGCGTTAGCCACCCGCTGAATCGTTCACGCAAACACTTGCGCCTAGCACTATGGTCGGACACATAACCGGTAACAATTACTACAAACCGTGATCACGATTGTTTATGCTGGCCGGCTTATGCCATGGCGCATCGCCACATCGACAAGTATCCGCCCATGAAAATCTTCTTCGTTTTACTGTTTGTTTTCTCGATTGCCTACGTTCATTTCAGAGGCAAAGTCAGGCACAAGATCACCCGCCAGCTGGGTGATCACTCAAGCTTCCTGGCCCCGGTCAACGTCTTTCTGTACCTGTTCTCCAAGCTGCCGGCCAAACCGTACCTGCCGGTCGAGTCGTTCCCCGAGCTCAAGCCGTTGCAGGACAACTGGCAAGAAATTCGCGCCGAAGCCCAGCAACTGCTGCACGTCGGCGAAATCAAGAGTTCGCAGAACTATGACGACGTCGGCTTCAACTCGTTCTTCAAGAGCGGCTGGAAGCGCTTCTACCTGAAGTGGTACGGCGAGAGCCACCCTTCGGCAATGAAGCTGTGCCCGCGCACCACCGAGTTGCTGCAGGGCATCGGCACGGTCAAGGCGGCGATGTTCGCCACCCTGCCGCCGGGCTCCAAGCTGGTGCGCCACCGCGACCCCTATGCCGGCTCGTACCGCTATCACCTGGGCCTGGATACGCCCAATGACGACGGCTGCTACATCTGTGTCGATGGCCAGAACTACGCCTGGCGCGATGGTGAAGGGGTGATTTTCGACGAGACCTACATCCACTACGCCTCGAACCAGACCGAGCACAACCGCATCATCCTCTTCTGCGACGTCGAGCGCCCGCTCAAGTACCGCTGGGCCACGGCGTTCAACCGCTGGTTCAGCAAGAACGTGATGGCAGCCGCGGCGGCGCCGAACGATGCCGGCGACAAAACCGGCGGCATCAACCGCCTGTTCACCCGCATCTACAAGATCCGCGAACGCGGCAAGGCCCTGAAAAAACGCAACCGCACCCGCTACTACCTGGAAAAATGGGCAGTGGTGGCGGCGTTGGTGCTGGTGTTCATCTACATCTGATTCAGACCGCTGTCGCTGGCAAGCCAGCTCCTTGTAGGAGCGGGCTTGCCCCGCGATGCCCCCCTCCCAAAGTCCTGCCTTTTCCCGACCATCGACCAACGGCGCCCCGCCGGCAAAAAAACTAGCTTCACTGTTCTAGTTGCCAACCACACCAAGGTGAAGACAATGAGCATGATGGACTGGGATGCCTACCGTAAGCAGTTGATGGCCGGCATCGGCGATCTCAAGCAACTCTCTCCCGACACGGTCAACGGCTACATGACCGCCAGCGGCGCCGGGGCCAAGACCAACCACCTGGATGCCAAGACCCGCGAGCTGATCTCGCTGGCCGTGGCGGTCACCACCCGCTGCGACGGCTGCATCGCCGTGCATTCGGCCCAGGCGGTCAAGCACGGCGCGAGCCGCGAGGAAATCGCCGAAGCCCTGGGCGTGGCCGTGGCCATGAACGCCGGGGCGGCGCTGGTGTACTCGGCGCGGGCACTGGATGCCGTGGGCAAGGCCGGGCAGTAAGGCCGACCCTGAGTGCGCGGCCTGCGCCGCGCCTCACCCACTTCCTGGCGTTTTCGCATAAGCTAGCGGGCGAACCGTTTCCAGGACACCCCATGATCCACATCCGCCCCATGACCGCCGCTGACTTCGAGCTCTTCTGGCCGACCTTCCAGGCCATTGTCAGCGCCCGCGAAACCTACGCATTCGACCCGGCCATGAGCCAGGAGCAAGCCCGCCAGCTGTGGCTCGACGCACCGTTGCAGACCCTGGTGGCCGAAGAAGATGGCGTGCTGCTCGGTTCCTACTTTCTCAAGGCCAATGCCGCCGGCCCCGGCAACCATGTCAGCAATTGCGGCTACATGGTCTGCGACGCCGCCCGTGGCCGCGGCGTGGCGCGCTTGATGTGCGAACACTCGCAGCGCCTGGCGCGGCAACTGGGTTTCCTGGCCATGCAGTTCAACTCGGTGGTGTCCAGCAACGAGGTGGCGGTGGCCTTGTGGCAGAAGCTCGGCTTTGCCATCGTCGGGCGCTTGCCCAACGCCTACCGGCATGCGCGCCTGGGGCTGGTGGACAGCCTGGTGATGTACAAGTGGCTTGAGGAGCCGAAGCAGCCAATGCTGATCGGGCGCAAGAACATCGAGGCGGTGGTGTCGCGCAAGCGCGGGCGTTGAATCGATAGTGGCGATGCGCTGGCGAACTGATCTGCTCATTTGCCCAAGCCGTTGACTGCAAAGGTTTTCGGTGTTCAGATGCGCGCCAGTTTCAGGTGTCCTGCGCCGCCGTGCGCAGGGTGAAACGGGAAGCCGGTGCGTCATGTAAATGACTAGTCCGGCGCTGCCCCCGCAACGGTAAGCGAGCGAAGCCTTCGAAACACCACTGTGCCTTGGCATGGGAAGGTGAAGGCCTTCATGACCCTCGCAAGCCCGGAGACCGGCCTGAAGCTTCTGTTTGGCAACCCCGCGGTGGGCGGGCGCAGGCCGGTTGGCGTCCGCCTGCGCGTGCGCCATGCCTCCATGCGTTGTTCCCTCCGGGATTCATTCTTCCTGTTGACTGTGGAACGACATGTCCCGTACTTCCAAGCTTCACACCCTGGCGGCCAATGCCCTGGCCCCCTGCCTGGCCTTCTCTGCGCCAGCTTTCGCCGATGACCCCAGCCCCTCTGCGCTGGCCCTGCCCTCGACGGCCATCACCAGCAGCAGCGACAACGAATCCGTCAGCCTGGCTACCCCGCTGCCCGCCGGCTCGCGCCTGAACCTCAGCGCCATGGACACCCCGGCCAGCACCAGCAGCCTGGGCAGCGAAGCCATCGACGGACGCAACAACCTCACCGTGCAGGATGCCGTGACCCGCTCGCCGGGCATCACCTCGGTGGCCACCCCGGGCAACGGCAACACGGCGCTGTCGGCCCGTGGCTTCAGTGGCCACGGTTCGGTGATGACCCTGTTCGACGGCGCGCGGATGTACACCGGCGCCGGCACCCAGAGCTTTCCGGTCGACCCGTGGATGATCGAGCGCATCGACGTGATCCGCGGCCCGGCCTCGGTGCTGTACGGCGAAGGCGCCACGGGTGCGGTGATCAACGTGATCCCGAAAAAACCCTTTGCCGGCGAGATCCGCAACCACCTGCGCCTGGGCTACGGCTCTTACGACCGCCAGCAACTGGGCCTGGACAGCGGCGGTTCGCTGAGCGAGCGGCTGAGCTACCGGGTGACCCTCAACCGCCAGCAAAGCAACGGCTGGATCGACCGTGGCGACTCGAAGAACCTGGCCATGAGCGCCGCCCTGCGCTTCGATGCCAGCGACGACCTGAGCTTCACCCTGGCCCACGAGCGCGGCGACGCCGAACCGATGAACTACTTCGGCACGCCGCTGATCGACGGCCACTACCGCGACAGCCTGAGCAAGAAGAACTACAACCTCAAGGATTCGGCCCAGCACTACCACGACGAGTGGACGCGCTTTAACACCGACTGGAGCATCAGCGACTCGATCAGCGCCAGCAACCAGCTCTACTACCTCAAAAGCCGCCGGCACTGGCGCAACGCCGAGGACTACAGCTGGAACAGCGGCGTTGGCCAGCTTGAGCGTGGCAGCTACCTGGAGATCAAGCACGACCAGGAACAGCTCGGCGATCGCCAGAGCTTCACCTTCGACCACTCGCTGTTTGGCCTGGCCAGCAAGACCGTGGTCGGCGCCGAGTACAACCGCATTCGTTTCGGCATCGACAGCAACTCGCCGTACAACGACATCGGCGGCGATTTCATCGACCCGTGGCAGCCGGCGCCGGGCTACTTCCACAGCGCCAGCCCGACCCGCGCGCAAACCGACAGCACCACCCGCACCTTCGCCCTGTTCGCCGAGAACCGCACCCAGTTGTCGGAGCGCTGGTCGCTGGTCACCGGCATTCGTCGCGACCAGAACCACATCGACCGCAACAACCTGGTCAACGACACCCGCAGCGACCGCAGCCTCAATGGCGGTAACTGGCGCGCCGGCCTGGTGTTCGCGGTGAATGAGCAACTGAGCCTGTACGGCCAGTACTCCACCAGCGAGGATGGCGTCAGCGACCTGGTGACCCTGAGCCCGACCCAGCAGCAGTTCGACCTGACCGAAGCCAAGCAGACCGAGTTCGGCCTCAAGCAGCTGTTCTGGGATGGCCGAGGCGAGTGGACCCTGGCGGCCTATCACATCGTCAAGAAGAAGCTGCTGGTCGACAACCCCGACACCCACCAGAAAGAACAGGCCGGCCAGCAGACCTCCGATGGCCTGGAAGCGACCCTGGAACTGGCCCTGGCCAACCAGTGGCATGTTTCGGCCAACGCCTCGGTGGTACGCGCCAAATACGACGACTTCGACCAGGTAGTGAACGGCCAGAGCGTTTCCCGCGCCGGCAACCGCCCAAGCAACGTGCCACGGCGCACCGCCAACCTGTGGGTCAGCAAGGGCTTTGGCGACGACGTCGATGCCGGCCTGGGCCTGCGTTATGTCGATGAGCGCTATGCCAACACCGCCAACTCCCAGAGCGTGCCGGGCTTTACCGTGGTCGATGCCAACCTGGGCTGGCAGGTGCTGCCGGATGTGCGCCTGGGCTTGCAGTTGAATAACCTGCTGGACCGGCGTTATGCGGCCACCGCGCATAGCGGCGAGCAGTGGTTGATGGGGCAGCCGCGGTCGTATTTTGCGACGCTGGATTACACGTTCTGAGGTGAGGCCATCGCGGGGCAAGCCCGCTCCTACACAGGCTGTGGGAGCGGGCTTGCACCGCTAATCCGGCAAGCTATAACGCTCGGCAAAGTACTGGCGGAAAAACTCCACCGCCACCCGCACCTTGGCCGAGCTGGCCAAGGGCGAGGTGTACACCGCCCAGATGTCCGCCGGCTGGTGATACTCCGCCAGCACCTGCACCAGGCGCCCGTCGGCCAGGCTGTCGTGCACATCCCACCACGAGCGCAGCAAAATCCCGCGGCCATCCAGGCACCACTGGTGCGCCACTTCGCCGTGGTTGCTTGACAGGCTGCCGGTCACCCGCACGCTCTCCTCGCCATTGGGCCCTTGCAGCTGCCAGACACCAAACGGGTGGTCGCGCTCCTTGATCACCAGGCAATCATGGCTGGCCAGCTCGGCCAGCACCCCAGGCGTGCCGCGCCGGGCCAGGTAGGCCGGCGAGGCACACAGCACCCGGCGGTTCCGGGCCAGCGGCTTGGCAATCAGGTTGGGGGCGATGGCATTGCCGACGCGGATGTCCAGGTCGACGCCCTCTTCGATCAGGTCCACCAGGCGGTCATGCACGTCCAGGCGTACATCCAGGCGTGGGTAGCGCTCGGCCAGCTCCGACAGCGCCGGGGCGACGAAACGCCGGCCCAGGCCCAGGCTGCTGGCAATCCGCAGCTGGCCCACCGGCTCGCGGTGCTGGGCGCTGATGTCGTCGCCCATGCGCTGCACCGCATCGAAAATCTGCTGCGCCCACTGGTACACCCGCTCGCCCTCCTCGCTCACTGTCACCCGCCGGGTGGTGCGGTGCAGCAGGCGCACTTCAAGGGTTTGCTCAAGCACGCGGATGCGCTTGCTGATGAACGCGGCCGACATGCCGAGCTCTTCGGCCACCGCCGCGAAGCTGGCGCGCTTGGCCACCTGAAGGAAGATATTGAGGTCGTCGAGGCTGGGAAGATTATTCACGATACGTGCACTAAGAATCCATGAATCACGAGATTATCTCTGAATCCTGCCCTTATAGCATGAGCCGCACCTGTTCCCTAGACAACGAGTGCGCCCCTCATGAGCAAGACTTTCAGAATCGCCGCAATTCCCGGTGACGGCATCGGCAACGAAGTCCTCCCCGAAGGCATCCGCGTGGTCGAAGCCGCCGCGCGCAAGCATGGCCTGGACATCAGCTTCGAGTTCTTCGAATGGGCCAGCTGCGACTACTACCTGGCCCACGGCAAGATGATGCCGGACGACTGGTTCGAGCAGCTCAAGGATTTCGACGCCCTGTATTTCGGTGCAGTGGGCTGGCCCGACAAAGTCCCGGACCACATCTCGCTGTGGGGCTCGCTGCTGAAGTTTCGCCGCGACTTCGACCAGTACGTGAACATCCGCCCGGTGCGCCTGTTCCCTGGCGTGCCCTGCCCGCTGGCTGGCCGTGAGCCGGGCGATATCGATTTCGTGGTGATCCGCGAGAACACCGAAGGCGAATACTCGTCCCTGGGCGGGCGCATGTTCGAAGGCACTGACAACGAGTTCGTGCTGCAGGAGTCGGTGTTCACCCGCCGTGGTGTCGACCGTATCCTCAAGTACGCCTTCGAGGTGGCACAAACCCGCGAGCGCAAGCACGTGACCTCGGCGACCAAGTCCAACGGCATGGCCGTGAGCATGCCCTACTGGGACGAGCGCACCGCAGCCATGGCTGCCAATTATCCGGACATCACCTGGGACAAGCAGCACATTGATATCCTCTGCGCCCGCTTCGTGCTGCAGCCGGATCGCTTCGACGTGGTGGTGGCCTCGAACCTGTTCGGCGACATCCTCTCCGACCTCGGCCCGGCCTGCGCCGGCACCATCGGCATCGCGCCATCGGCCAACCTCAACCCCGAGCGCAAATTCCCGTCGCTGTTCGAGCCGGTGCACGGTTCGGCCCCGGACATCTACGGCAAGAACATCGCCAACCCGATCGCGATGATCTGGTCGGGCGCGCTGATGCTCGAGTTCCTTGGCAACGACGGCGCCGACCCGCGCTACCGCGCCGCCCACGACGACATCCTCAAGGCCATCGAGCAGGTCATTGCCGCCGGCGACACCACCCGCGACATGGGCGGGCAGAAGTCGACCCAGCAAGTCGGCGAAGCCATCAGCGCGCTGATCGAAGGTTGAGGACCAGGGGCCGATTGTCAGAATTATCTGACAAAACGGCCCCTTGGCTCTTGCGGGTGAAGCGGATTATCTGCAGAATCTGTTAACCAAAAGATTCACGTTAACCATTAGTTAACATAGAAGCAGGGAGTGCTGCCGCAACACCCCCGGATTGCCTGCCGGGTATAGCTAAGAACGCCAACGTCCAGGAGACGATGATGTCGCACAAAAATAAAAAGATAGATGTGTTCCTGATTACCGTGAGTTTGATTGCCGTGCTGCTCACTGTCATCGGCCTTGCAGCCTTCCCGGGCGAAGCCGAGCACGCGGCCAACCAGTTGTTCGAACTGTCGACCCGGACCTTCGGCACCAGTGTCCAGGTGCTGGTGCTCGGCAGCTCGCTGGCGGTGCTGTACCTGGCCTTCAGCAAGTACGGCAACATCCGCCTGGGCAGTGGCAAACCCGAGTACGCCACCGCCACCTGGGTGTTCATGTTCATCTGCGCCGGCATGGGTTCCTCGACCCTGTACTGGGGCGTGATGGAATGGGCCTACTACTACCAGACCCCGGGCCTGAACATCGCCGCCGCTACCCCCAAGGCGCTCGAGTACAGCATCAGCTACTCGTTCTTCCACTGGGGCGTCAGCGCCTGGTCGATCTATGCCCTGGCCTCGCTGGCCATGGCCTATCACTTTCATGTACGCAAGAAGAGCGGCCTGAACCTGGCCTCGATCGTTGAAGCGGTGACCGGCTTCAAGGCCACCGGCCCGGTCGGGCGCAGCGTCGACCTGATCTTTTTGCTGACCATGATGGGCGCACTGACCGTGTCGCTGGCGCTCACCGCCTCGACCCTGACACGCGGCCTGCATGACCTGGCCGGCACCCCGGACACCTTCACCGTGCAACTGCTGGTGATCGGTGCGGTGGCGGTGATGTTCTCGCTCAGCTCCTACATCGGTATCGATGGCGGCCTGCAGCGCCTGAGCAAGATGGTCTGTATCGGCGCCCTGGTGTTTGCCCTAGTGGTGCTGCTGGTCGGCCCGACCCAGTTCACCATCAACAACACCGCCAACTCGATTGGCCTGATGATCCAGAACTACGTGCACATGAGCCTGTTCACCGACCCGGCCGGCGATGGTGCCTTTACCCGCAACTGGACGGTGTTCTACTGGCTCTGGTGGGTGTCCTACGCGCCAGGCGTGGCCATGTTCGTGACCCGCGTATCGCGCGGCCGGCAAATCAAGGAAGTGGTCATGGCCCTGCTGCTCGGTGGCAGCTTCGGTTGCTGGTTCTTCTTCGGTGCGCTGGAAAGCTACAGCATGCACCAGTTCATCACCGGCGCCGTCGACGTGCCGAAGATGCTCAGCGAACAAGGCGGCGAATCGGCGGTGACCCATCTGCTGCTGGCCTTGCCGTGGGGCCAGGTGTTCCTGGGCGTGTACCTGTTCATCATGGCGATCTTCTGCGCCTCGCATATGGACGCCGCCGCCTATGCCGTGGCCGCCACCAGCACCCGCAACCTGCGCGAAGGCGACGACCCGACGCCGACCCACCGCCTGTTCTGGTGCGTGGTGCTGACCCTGGTGCCGCTGGCCATGCTGTTCGCCAAGGCCTCGTTGTCGACCATGAAGACCGCCGTGGTGCTCACCGCCATCCCGTTCATGGTGATCCTGCTGGTGAAGATCTACGGCTTCTTCAAATGGATGATCGAAGACTACGGCCAGGTCCCGGCCTACCGCATCGAGGAAGAAGCGGCGCGCATGGCCGGTGAAGAACCGGCGCAAAAAGCCCCGCGCAGCGCCGCCGCAGTGCACTGATCACACACCTGTGGGAGCGGGCTTGCCCCGCGATAGCGATCTGAGCCTCGTACAGGCCAGATCGCGGGGCAAGCCCGCTCCTACAACAGCAGTAAATTTTTTTGCCTGATTTGTTAACTGATAGATACGCGTTAACCAATAACTAAAAACCGTGCTTGTGAGACCCCGATCATGAATGACTTCAAACGCCTGCCCGCCGATTTCTGCGCCAACGCCGAAGAGGCGTTCACCATCCCAGCGAGCTTCTACACCCAGGCCGCGGTGTTCGAGCACGAGAAAGAAAACATCTTCGCCCGCAGCTGGATCTGCGTCGGCCACCGCAGTGAAGTGGCCGAGAACAACGCCTACATCACCCGTGAAGTGATCGGCGAAAGCATCATCGTCGTGCGCGGTCGCGACAGCATCCTGCGCGCCTTCTACAACGTCTGCCCGCACCGTGGCCACCAGTTGCTCAGCGGCAGCGGCAAGGCCAAGAACGTCATCACCTGCCCGTACCACGCCTGGACCTTCAAGCTCGACGGCGACCTGGCCCACGCCCGCAACTGCGACAACGTGGTCAACTTCGACAAAGAAAACTCGACCCTGGTGCAATTGCGCGTCGAAGAATACGCAGGCTTCATCTTCATCAACATGGACATGCAAGCGGGTTCGGTCGAAGACCAGTTGCCCGGCCTGCAAGCGCGCATGCGTGAAGCCTGCGGCGTGATCGACGACCTGCACCTGGCCGCGCGCTTTGTCAGCGACACCCCGGCCAACTGGAAGTCGATCGTCGACAACTACCTCGAGTGCTACCACTGCGCCCCGGCCCACCCGGGCTTCTCCGACTCGGTCGACGTCGGCCAGTACAGCCACAGCATGCATGGCAACTGGACCCTGCAGTACGGCCTGGCGAAACCTTCGGAGCAGTCGTTCAAGTTCGACGAAAGCGTCAAGGACCCCTCCTTCGCAGGTTTCTGGGCCTGGCCGTGCACCATGTTCAACGTGCCGCCAGGAGCCAACTTCATGACCGTGATCTACGAGTTCCCGGTCGATGCCGAAACCACCCTGCAGCACTACGACATCTATTTCCTCAACAAGGACATCAGCGAAGAGCAGCAAAAGCTCATCGACTGGTACCGCGAAGTGTTCCGCCCCGAAGACCTGCGCCTGGTCGAGAGCGTGCAGAAAGGCCTCAAGTCGCGCGGCTACCGTGGCCAGGGCCGGATCATGGCCGACCGCGAGCGCAGCGGCATGAGCGAGCACGGCATTGCTCACTTCCACAACCTGATCGCCGTCGCCCACCTCAACGACTGATACCGCCCGCCGCAGGCCTGACCGCCTGCGGCGCGCTTCGGAGTGCCTTGCGTGAAACTCAATGACAACAAGCTGTTCCGCCAGCAGGCCTACATTGCCGGGCGCTGGTGCGACGCCGATGACCGGCGCAGCCTGCCAGTAACCGACCCGGCCACCGGCGAGCTGCTCGGCAGCGTGCCGCTGATGGCCGGCAACGAAGCGCTGCGCGCCATCGAAGCCGCCGAAGCGGCCCTGGCCGACTGGCGCGGGCGCACCGCCAAGGAACGCGCCCAGGTGCTGCGCCGCTGGTTCGAGCTGCTGCTCGAGCACGAACAGGACCTCGCCCGGCTGATGACCTTCGAACAGGGCAAGCCACTGCACGAAGCCCTGGGTGAAATCCGCTACGCCGCCTCCTTCGTCGAATGGTTCGCCGAAGAAGGCAAGCGCGTCTATGGCGACGTGATCCCCAGCCCCGCCAACGACAAACGCCTGCTGGTGATCAAGCAAGGCATCGGCGTGTGCACCGCCATCACCCCGTGGAACTTCCCGGCGGCGATGATCACCCGCAAGGTCGCCCCGGCCCTGGCCGCTGGCTGCACCATGGTGGTCAAGCCGGCCAACGAAACACCGTTCTGCGCCCTGGCCCTGGCCGAGCTTGCCGAGCGCGCCGGGGTACCGGCCGGGGTATTCAGCGTGGTCACCGGCGATGCCCCGGCGATTGGCGCGCAGTTCACCGGCCACCCGAGCGTGCGCAAGCTGAGCTTCACCGGCTCGACGCCAATCGGCCGCCTGCTGATGGGCCAGTGCGCCGAGACCATCAAGAAAGTCAGCCTGGAACTGGGCGGCAACGCGCCGTTCATTGTCTTCGCCGATGCCGACATCGACGCGGCGGTCGAAGGCGCCATCGTCGCCAAGTACCGCAACGCCGGGCAGACCTGCGTGTGCGTCAACCGCTTCTACGTGCACGACAGCGTGTATGAGCAGTTTGCCCAGCGCTTCGTCGAACGCGTACGCGCCCTGGAAGTCGGCCATGGCAGCGCCGTCGGCAGCCAGATCGGCCCGCTGATCAGCGACAAGGCGGTGGCCAAGGTCCGCAGCCTGATCGACGACGCGCTCGGCAAAGGCGCCGAGCTGGTGCTAGGCGGCAAGGCCCATGCCCTGGGCGGCAACTTCTTCGAACCCACCGTGCTGGCCAACATTGGCCCGGGCATGGAGCTGCTCGAAGAAGAAATCTTCGGCCCGGTGGCGGCGCTGGTGCGCTTTAGCAGCGACGAGCAGGTCATTGCCCTGGCCAACGCCACCCAGTACGGCCTCGCCGCCTACTTCTACAGCCGCGATATCGCCCGGGTGTTCAAGGTCGCCGAGCAGCTGGAGTACGGCATGGTCGGGGTCAACACCGGGCTGATCTCCAACGAGGTCGCGCCGTTCGGTGGCATCAAGCAATCGGGCCTGGGCCGTGAAGGCTCCAAGTACGGCATCGAGGATTATCTGGAAATCAAATACCTGTGCCTGGCGGTCTGAGCACAGGTTCCGACACGCGGCAGGGCCTGCCGCGTGCTGTTGCAGTCGAGGTGAAACATGGCCAACAAGTATGAAATGTTCAGCGTGCAGGTAACCGAAGTCGAACAGGCAACGCCGCTGATCAAGCGCTTCACCCTGGCCCGCGAAGACGGCGCGCCGATGCCCGCCTTCACCGGCGGCAGCCATGTCATCGTGCAGATGCAGGGCGCCGATGGCAGCCAGTTCAGCAACGCCTATTCGCTGATGAGCGATCCGCGCGACACCCGCAGCTACCAGATCGGCGTGCGCCTTGAAGAGCAGTCCAAGGGCGGTTCGGCGTTCATGCACCAGCAGGTGCAGGTTGGCAGCCGCCTGACCATCTCCTCGCCGAACAACCTGTTCGCCCTCGACCCCAGCGCCGGGCGCCATGTGCTGATTGCCGGCGGCATCGGCATCACGCCGTTCCTGGCCCAGTTGCACGAGCTGGAAGGTGGCGCCACTGATTACGAGCTGCACTACGCCTTCCGCGCCCCGGAGCACGGTGCCTTCCAGCAGCAACTGGAAAGCGGTCCGCATGCCGGCAACACCCGTTTCTACATCGACAGCCTCGAGCGCAAGCTCGACCTCGCCGCGCTGTGCGCGGGCCTGGCTGACGATGCCCACCTGTATGTGTGCGGGCCCAAGCCGCTGATCGATGCGGTGATCGCCACCGCCGCCAAGGCCGGCATCGGCGAGCAGCGCGTGCACTGGGAGCAGTTCGCCGCCGCCCCGGTGACCGGCGCCGCCTTCACCGTGGTGCTGGCCCGTTCCGGCACCGAGCTGCAGGTCGAGGAAGGCATGACCATCCTCCAGGCCATCGAGAAGTCCAAGGCCGCCAAGGTCGAATGCCTGTGCCGCGAAGGCGTGTGCGGCACCTGCGAGACAGCGATCCTTGAAGGCGAGGCCGAGCACTTTGACCAATACCTGAGCGATGACGAAAAGGCCGCGCAGCAGAGCATGATGCTCTGTGTCTCGCGGGCCCGCTCGGCACGCTTGGTGTTGGATCTGTAGGCATCAAGCTCCAAGCTTCAAGCCTCAAGCTGCAAGACAGGTACGCTCAGGCGCCTCTTGCAGCTCGAAGCTTGAAGCTTGAAGCTGCCCCACAGGTATACTGGCAGGCTCTTGGCCCCCGATCAGGACACCCTGCCGATGATGGAAAACAGTTTCGCCTTTCGCCTCAAGGAACTGCTCGAGCATCACAAGCTGACATTGCAAGCCGTCGGCACGGCCCTGGGGATCTCGCGCACGGCGGTACACAAATGGACCCGTGGCGGCGAAATCGACTACGACAACCTGCGCAAGCTGGCCGATTTTCTCAAGGTCAACTGGATCTGGCTGCGCTACGGCGAAGAAGCCCTGCAGAACATCCAGCAGCCGCAAGTGGTCGAGCTGCCGATGACCGACCTGCGCCGGCGCTACACCGCCCAGATCATGGAAAGCGAAACGCGCATGAAGCTGGCCCAGGAAGGTGCGCGCATCGTCACCTGGGAATGGAACCTGATCAGCGACGAAGTCACCTACTCGCCCAACGTCGAGCAGGTCTATGGCTGGCCGGTGCATCGCAACGAAGACTTCTGGGCCCACCTGCCGGCCGAAGACGTCGAGCACATGCAGGCCATGTACGCCCAGGCGGTGGCCGACGGCAGTGGCTGCGAATGCGATTTTCGCATCACCCGCCCCGACGGCGAGGTGCGCTGGATTGCTTCCCGGGCCACGGTGCTGCGCGACAGTGCCGGGCGTTCGGTGAAGATGGTCGGCATCAGCATGGACAACACCGAGCGCAAGGTCGCCGAAGAAGAACTGCGCAACAGTGAAGAGCGCTTCCGGGCGATCTTCGAACTGGCCTGGGGCGCCCTCGCCTACATCGACCCCGACGGCAGCTGGCAGCGGGTCAACAACAGCCTCTGCGAGCTGCTTGGCTACCGTGCCGAAGAACTTTACGGCATGACCTTCCAGCAGATCACCCACCCCGATGACCTGGCCGCCAACCTGCAGTTGCTGCAGGCCATGCTCGCGGGCCAGAGCGAGCGCTACGAGGTGGAAAAACGCGTGCGCCGCAAGAACGGCGAGTACCTCTGGGTGCGCGCGCGCACCTCGCTGCAGCGCCGCCGGGACGGTGCGCCGGAGCACCTGATCAGCGTGTTCGAGGACATCAGCGCCGAGCGCTGCGAGCACGAGCGCCTGCAGGCGCATATCGCCGGGCTCGAAGCACGGCTGACAGAAAAACCCTAAGCCCACTCATCGCTTATCGGGAGCGCCAAGGATGCTGCCAGGTTCCACCTCCACTTCTGCCCGGGTCGCGCGCCTGCGCGGCAGGGTTGGCTTGTATTTTGTCGCCGCGCTGTCGGTGCTGGCCGGCATGACCGACGCCATCGGCTTCATGGCCACCGGCGATTTCGTCTCGTTCATGAGCGGCAACACCACGCGCCTGGCGGTATCGCTGGGTGCAGGTGAGCTGGCGCCGATCCTGCGCATTGGCGCGGTGCTGCTGGCCTTTGTCGTCGGCAATGCCCTGGGCGTGGTGATCGCGCGCCTGAGCGGCCGCCGCCCGTGCCCGCTGCTGCTGATCATCGCCGCGCTGCTGGGGTTGGCGGCACTATTGCCCAGCACCCTGCAACTGCCGGCACTGGTCTCGGCCGTCACCGCCATGGGCATGATCAACGCCGTGGTTGAAGAGGTGAACGGCCTGCCGATCGGCCTCACCTATGTCACCGGCGCGCTGTCGCGCTTTGGCCGGGGCCTGGGCCGGGCGCTGCTGGGCGAGCGCCGGCAAGGCTGGCGGGTGCAGTTGATTCCGTGGACCGGGATGTTCGTCGGCGCCGTGCTCGGGGTGCTGCTGGAGCAGGCCTTCGATCTGGCCGCACTGCTGTTCAGCGCCCTGCTGGCCGCCGCGCTGGGCGTGATCTCGCTGAAGATCCCGCGGCGCTGGCAGCTCAGGTACATGCCGCGCTAGGCAGATTTACAGGCAGGTGGCCAGGGCCGCCATGCGCCGCAGGGCGACGTTGTCGTTGTGCTTGGCGTAGTAACTGACCGCAGTGCTGGCGCCCTGGGCCTTGATGTCGGCAAAGGACTCCGCCTCACGGGTGTAGACGGTGAAGCCGCCTTGCTTGCCAGGCTCGAGGTAGCCGCTGGCATCGACCCCGAAGACGTCCTCGTCCTGCCAGCCGAACTGGATGCACTGGGCAACCACATCCGCCGCCTTGGTCGAGGTGAAGGCCTTGGTCGGCGCCTGGCCGCGCGCCGCCTCCATGGCCGAAGACGCACACCCGGCCAACAACGCTGCAGCGACCATCGCCATTACTACCCGCATGACTCATCCTCGTCAGAAAAAAGACGTGACTGTAGCATTGCCCGGGCGTCAAAGAGACAACCCGCGTGCATAAAGCCGCGGTTTCATCTGCCAAGGAAGCGCACCATCAGAACCCTCGCCTGCCTGCTGCTCAGCAGCACCCTCGCCCTCTCTGCCTGCGGCTCGATCATGGGCCGGGGCTCGGGCTACTACTCTGAGCGCCCCTCCGATGGCGCCTTCATGGGCAGCCGCTCGAATGTGGCGATGCTGTTCGCCCCGACCTACCTGCAGTACTGCTGGCCAACCCTGGTCTGCCCGGCGGCCTTTATCGTCTCGCTGCCGGTGGACGTGACCCTGGACGTGGTGCTGCTGCCCTACGACATCGCCCGGCGCTGATGCCGGGCAAATTCACAGGGTGGCGACAATAAAGGTGCGCTTGAACGGGAACAGCGTGCGGCCGTCGTCCTCCTGCGGGTAGTGCGCGTGCAACAGCTTCAGGTACTTGTCGAGAAAGGCCTGGCGTTCGACCTCGTCCAGGGCAGTGAGCACCGGGCGCAGGGCCGAAACCTTGACCCAGTCGAAGATCGGCGAATTGCCCTCGACCACCTGCAGGTGCTCGGTCTCCCAGATGTCCAGCTCGCGGGTCAGCGGCGCCAGCAAGCGATAGTAACTGTCCAGCGTCAGCACATTGCGCGCGGCCATGAACTTGCGCAGTTCCAGGGTCCCTAACGGCCGGCCACTGGGCCCGGGCTCGCTGAGGGCGCGCAGCATCAACTGGTACCAGGGCGCATCGCGCCAGTTGGGCATGTGCGCAGCCAGGCAGCCGCCCGCCTGCAACTGCCCGAGCAAGCGCGGCAACAGGCTTTCGTGGTCTTCGATAAAGTGCAGCACGGCGGCAGCGAACAGCAGGTTGGCCGGTTTTTGCGCCTGCCACTGGCTGACATCGACATGCAGCCAGTTGACGCTGATCGGCAGTGCCAGGGCCTCCTGGAGCATCTCGACCGAACTGTCGACGCCGAACAGCTCGGCCCGTGGCCAGCGCTCGGCGAGCAGGCGCGTGGCGATGCCGGTGCCGCAGCCCAGGTCATAGATGCATTCGGGTGAGTCCAGGTGCAGGTGGTCGAGCAATTCCAGCACCGGGCGTTCGCGCAGGCGGGCAAACTGCAGGTAGCTTTTGGGGTCCCAGGCGCTGTTGGCGCCGGGTGCGGTGGTGCGTTTACGCGGTTCGAGCATGACGGTGGTCCTCTAGCTCCGTGCGATCAATCCTGTCGTCCAATGACATTCAATACTCTGAGTACCAGGGCAAGCCCTCGACGGGTGTGCGGGTCTCGTAGCAGCAACAGCAGGCCATACAGGCTGGGGGTGGGTTGGTTGCGGGTTTGCGCCGAGGCCATGCGCAAGGCATTGCCCAGGTTCCAGCTCAGGGCCGTGGCCTCCTCGAACAGCCCCGAGAGTTTCTCGACCATGGCCGCATCGAGCAGGTCGACAAGGTCGGCGCTCAGTGACAGCAGGTCGACGACGTTGTCCAGGCGGCCACTGTCGAGCAGCGGCTGGAGTTTGCGCAGCAGGGCGTCCAGGCCCGGGTTGGCGCTCACTACGGCGGGTGAATCGATAGCATCCATGACACTCGGCTCCTCCCGTTGTCGGGTCAAAGCATTCCACGGGCCACGGCCCAGTACAGGCCGCGGTTGAATCCATTGCGCAGCAGGCTGCCAAGCTTGGTCGGCGGCGTCGGCAGCACGTCGTGAAGGTAGTCGTAGCACAGCGGCATGCCCATCCCCAGGCCCATCTGCGCCGCAGCCTGGACCTTGCCGTCGTACACCGCGCAGGTGCTGCCCAGGCGGATTTCGCCGGCGATGTTGTTGGCGATTATCGGTGCCTGGTTATGGCAGGCGCCGCCAGCCTTGCTGATCGGCAGGTCGACGCTGTCGCCGATCACATACACGCCGTCCAGGCCATAGACCTGCAGGGTTTCGTGGTTGGTCGGCAGCCAGCCTTCGTTGTTCGGCGCGCGCGAGGCGCCGCTGTGCAACACGGCATCCACCGCGCGGATTGGCGGCGTGGCCATGAGAATGTCGAACGCCTGCGCGTCGCCCTCTTCGGAGTAGGCAATGCGCTGTTCGGGGTCGACCTTGCTGAGGGTGAAGCCGCGCTGGAAGCGGATGTTCTTCTGCTCGAAAATGCCCGGCAGGATCTCGCCGGTGGGCCGCTGCAAGAACAGGCAATTGCGCAGCAGCTGCGCGGTGCTCGGGTAGGTGTAGATGATCTCGACCTTGTCGCGCACCCCGCGCTGGCGCAGGTAGTCGTCGAGCATCAGGGTGGTTTCCACCGGAGCGATGCCGCATTGGTGCGGCACGTTGGGGGTTTGCGGAAACGACACGGTGATGAAAATCCGCCCCTTCTCGATGCTCGCCAGGCGCCGCGCCAGTTGCCGCGCCGGCTCGTACTGGTAGAAGTGGTCACCGGCCTCCTGCAGGCCCTCGATACGCTCCGGGGCGGGCACGCAGCCGGTGGCGATCACCAGAAAGTCATAGCCGTAGCGCTTGCCTGAGCGGGTATGCAGGGTTTGCCCGGCGAAATCGAAGTGGGTGACTTCCTGCACCTGGAAGTCGATTTCCGGGCGCAGCAACGAGCGCTGCGGGCGCTTGAGCTCGTTTTCGAAGAACTGGTTGAAGGCCACGTACATGAACGCGGGCTTGTAGTAGTGATGAGCGGAATTGGACAGCAGGGTCACGCGCACCTGCTCGCTGAGCACTTCCGGGTAGAGCTTGCTTACCAGTTGATTGGCCAGCATCGTACCGCCGACGCCGCCACCCACAATGACAATATGCCTGGCCATTGAGTCGCATCCCTGCTGTGGATCCAATCCACATGGTTAAAGCACCGGCGACAATAAGCAAATACTCCTTGGCTATAAGTGTTAATCCATTGGTGCAAGAATTGCGAGCGCATCAGGGGGTTGCTGCCAATCCAGGCCGTGCGTTAAAGCGCCAGGAATGCGACCATCGCCCTACCTCGCAAGGATCAGCGCAATCACCATGCACGTCTCCCGCACCACCCTGATCATCCGCCGCATCGGCGCCTGGCTGCTCGATACCCTGTTCGCCCTCGGCGCCTGGTTTGTGCTGGCCGTGCTCGGCTATGGCCGTGGCGAAGACGGCATGCTGCTGATGCAGCTGCTGTACTTCCCGGTATTTGAATACCTGATGCGCGGGCGAACCCCGGGCAAGCTGCTGCTGGGGCTGATGGTGATCAACCGCGCCGGCCAGCCGCCGAACCTGTTGCAGGCGCTGGTGCGCGGCATCACCCGGCCGCTCGAGGCCGCCTTTGGCCTGATCGTCATCTGGCTGTGCGCCGAGTCGCGCCATTGCCAGCGGCCCGGCGACTGGCTGGCGCGCAGCTATGTGATCGACAGCCGCGACCTCAGGGTGCTGCGCCAGCAGGCAGGCACCGGCTAACTTACAAAGCCTCGTCGGCGTCCTCGTCTTCTTCGACTTCACGCTTGTTGGCCATGCCGTTCATCAGCCCTATCACCCCCGCCACGTACAGCCCGGCCAGGCACATGATCACCGAGGGCTCGACGCCGAAGATCATCTGCGAGATACCCGCTATCGCCTACACCAGCAGGCCGCCGAAGACGTTGGTGTCGATGTTGTGGTGATTGAGCAAAAACGTACCCAGCAACGCCAGGGCCACCAGGCTGAAGCAAATGGCGATGTAGGAGTAGGCCTTGAAATCCCAGATCAGAAAGACATTGATCGTCGAGGTGTAGTTGATGATGTAGCCGATCAGCGTGATGCAGCCAATGAAACCGAGGGCCACGGCGGTGCCCTTCCAGTTGCTGGTGTTGTGGTCCAAAACGTTCTTCCTTGAATGAGCAAAAATCGGCGGCCACTCTACCACCGATCCGCGGCAATGCCCCGCACGCTGCAGCACATCAACGAACTGGCGCTGATTTTCTGCCAGACTTGCAGCCTTCAGGTATCAGGATGACTGCATGAACCACGATCTGCTCTGGGTACTCGGCCTGCTGTTCAGCGCCGTGGCCCTGTTCATCGCCAACCGGCCACGCATGGACGTGGTCGCCCTGCTGGTGATCGTCGCCCTGCCGCTGCTGGGCATCATCAGCGTGCAGGAAGCCCTGGCCGGTTTCAGCGACCCCAACGTGGTGCTGATCGCCGCCCTGTTCGTGATCGGCGAAGGCCTGGTGCGTACCGGCATCGCCTACCGCATCGGCGAGTGGATGGCCGACCGCGCCGGCAACAGCGAAGCGCGGCTGATTGTCTTGCTGATGGTCTGCGTCGCCGGCCTGGGCTCGGTGATGAGCTCCACCGGGGTGGTGGCGATCTTCATTCCGGTGGTGTTGAGCATTGCCGCGCGCATGCAGGTCTCACCCAGCCGGCTGATGATGCCGCTGGCCTTCGCCGGCTTGATCAGCGGCATGCTCAGCCTGGTGGCAACCCCGCCCAACGTGGTGGTGCACAGTGAACTGGTGCGCCATGGCGAAAGCGGTTTCAGCTTCTTCAGCTTTACCCCGTTCGGCCTGGTGGTGCTGTTGCTGGGGGTTGGCTACATGCTCCTGACCCGCCACTGGCTGGGCGGCGAAGTGCGCAAGGACGGCAGCGCGCAAACCCGCCGCACCCTGCTCGACCTGATCATCGACTACAAGCTCGCCGGCCGCGAACGGCGCCTGCGCGTGCGCCCCGGTTCGCCCTTGATCGGCCACAGCCTGAGCGAACTGAAACTGCGCACCGAACACGGCGCCAGCGTGGTCGGCATCGAGCGCCAGCACAAGTTCACCACCCGCGTGCTCAGCCCCGATTCGAGCACCACGGTGCACGAAGGCGACGTGTTGCTGCTCGACCTGTTCGCGCCCAAGGACGACCTGCGCAGCCTGTGCCAGAGCATGCAGCTGGAACCGCTGCACTTCAAGGCCGCCTACTTCATCGACCAGTCCCAGGAAGTGGGCATGGCCGAAGTGGCGGTGCCGCCGGGCTCGCAATTGATCGGCAAGAGCCTGCTGGAGCTGACCTTCCGCAGCCGCTGGGGCCTCAACGTGGTCGGCCTGCGCCGCGACCAGAACGCCATCGAAGATCAACTGGTGGAAGAAAAACTCAAGCTCGGCGATACCCTGCTGATGATCGGCACCTGGAAAGCCATTCGCCAGTTGCAGACCCAGCCGCGGGACTTCCTGGTACTGAGCCTGCCAGCGGAAATCGACAACGTCGCCCCGGCCGGCAACCGCGCGCCCTATGCGCTGATCAGCCTGGCGGTGATGGTCGGGCTGATGGTCAGCGGCGTGGTGCCCAACGTGATTGCCGCGCTGATCGGCTGCCTGCTGATGGGCGCCGGGCGTTGCATCGACATGAACAGCGCCTACCGCGCCATCCACTGGCAGAGCCTGGTGCTGATCGTCGGCATGCTGCCGTTCGCCCTGGCCCTGCAGAAAACCGGCGGCATCGCCCTGGCCGTGCACGGCCTGGTGCAGATGCTCGGCAGCGCCGGGCCCTATGTGATCCTCGCCAGCCTGTTCGCCATCACCGCGATCATCGGCCTGTTCATCTCCAACACCGCCACCGCGGTGCTGATGGCGCCGGTGGCGGTGACCACCGCCGAGCAACTGGGCGCCTCGCCCTACCCCTTTGCGATGATCGTCGCCCTGGCCGCCTCGGCGGCGTTCATGACCCCGGTATCGTCGCCGGTCAACACCCTGGTGCTCGGCCCCGGCCAGTATCGCTTCAGCGATTTCGTCAAGGTCGGGGTGCCGTTCACCCTGCTGGTGATGGTGGTCAGCGTGATCATGGTGCCTTGGCTGTTTGCCCTGTGACGGCGCCGCGCTTCTGCGCCTGGAGGGTTTCGGCGGCCTGGCGCCAGTCCCGCGCCCAGCCATCAAGGACCACCTTGAGGTTGTCGGCGGTCATCACCTGATCGTCGTTCTCCAGCGGCAGGCCGGTGCCCTTGCGCACCACCTCGGCAACCACCGCGCGGCTGCCGCCGTCGAGGAACGCTGCTTCGGTGGCGATCACGCTGTCCAGATCGCGAATACCGACGGCGCTGCTGACTCCGGCGGCCACCAGGGTCACCGGCAGGTATTCATAAAAATGCAGCGCCTGGGTATGGGCGCCCACCGAGGTGATCGCCGGGCGCACGATCAAGGTGTGCGGGCCGGGCTGCTCGACCAGGTTGAGGACCTTGCCCAGTTCGCGCTTGAGCGCCGCATCGTAGTAACGGGTTACCGCCTGCAGGGTGCTCGCCGGGATCTGCGGGCTGGTCTTGGGCATCGGGTAGAACTGGCTCGGGGCAATGTACACCTGGCTGTAGCGCTCCATGCGCAGCTTGGGGCTGACCCAGCGCAGCACGGCGTCGCCGGAAGCGGTCTTGTGTTCGCTCAGCTGGTCGTAGTTGCGCAAAAAGCCCGAGTACTCCTTGGGGCTGACCTTGTTCTGGCTGCAACCGGCCAGCAGCAGCGAGGCGCTCAACAGCGGTACGATCAATTGCTTGCGCATGCTCAGACTCCGAAGCCGTCATTGGCCGGGCGCGGCGTGCTGGTCGAGCGGTCCACGTGCAGCTCGCCGTGGCTCATGATCCAGTGCACCAGTTCGCCCACGGGGATCTTGTAGCTGTACTCCATCCACTGGTTGCTGGTCGGGCTGTAGCGCTCGAAGTAATGGCTGAGGAGCATGTGCCTGCCGTCGCTGGACAAACCCAGGCGCGAGTCCTGGTAGCTGAGCAGCGCGTTGCGCCAGAGCTCCTGGGTGCGCAGGTCGAGGGTCAGCGACTGGTTGCTGTCAAAGTCTTGGGTCGGGTGGGTGGCCGGCATGGAAAACTCTCTTGAGTGAACTGGCCACAGCCTGCCCCAGGGCTTTTGCTGGCTGATGTCCGCTTTGTGTCGGCCTTGCAGGAATGTTACGAGATTGAAATAAATGACCGGCAGCGCAGAATGGTTTTAGATACGCACTTTTCACGGCCCGTGGACCACAACGTGAGCAGACTGCTGATCGTCGATGACGACCTGGAAATTTGTGCCCTGCTGAAGAAGTTCTTTGTCCGCCACGGCTATGACGTCGACCTGGCCGGCAACGGCGAGGCCATGTGGGCGGCGATCGAGCAGCAGCGCCCGGACATCATCATCCTCGACCTGATGCTGCCCGGCGAAGGCGGCCTGAGCCTGTGCCAGAAACTGCGGGCCAACACCGGCATCCCGATCATCATGCTGACCGCCATGGACGAGCTCAGTGACCGCATCGTCGGCCTGGAGCTGGGCGCCGACGACTACCTGGGCAAGCCCTTCGACGCCCGCGAACTGCTCGCCCGCCTGCGCGCGGTGCAGCGCCGGGCCGGTGAGCAACTGCGCCCGACAACCGAGGAAAGCCGCCCGCTGATTCATTTCGACCACTGGCAGCTGGACGTCACCCGCCGTGAACTGCGCACCCCCGACGGGGTGATGGTGCCGCTGTCGGCCGGAGAGTTCGACCTGTTGCTGGTATTCCTCGAACACCCGCAGCGCATCCTCACCCGCGAGCAACTGATCGACCTCGCCCGCGGCCAGGGGCACGAGGCGTTCGACCGCAGCATCGACGTGCAGGTCAGCCGCCTGCGGCGCAAGATCGAGCCCGACAGCAAGCGCCCGGAGCTGATCCGCACCGTGCGCAATGGCGGTTACCTGTTCAGCGCCAAGGTCAGCCGCTCGTGATCCGCCTCGACCTGCGCCGCGACAGCATCAGCCGGCGCATCGCCCTGACCATCATCGCGGCGATGCTGACCTCGGTGGCGCTCAATGTGCTGTTCGTGCAAATGGCCGGGGTCTGGGCACGCCCGCCGTTGACCCAGACCGGCCTGCTGGAACAGATCGCCGTCACCACCCGCACCCTCGAAGCGGCGCCACCGGAACTGCGCGCGACCCTGGCCAAGGCCGCCAGCAACCCGCTGCTCGAGGTGCAGTGGAGCCGCCAGCGCGCCGACCTGCAACTGCCCGGGCCGGGCGCGCGGATTACCCTCGAAGAAACCCCGCCGCTGCAGCGCCTGCTGGCCGACAGCCCACGCCAGCTTGAGGGATTCCAGCCCAGCGACTGGCCGGCGGACAGCGCCGACGCCCATTACAAACTGGTCATGCAGATCAGCGACGGCAGCTGGCTGGCCTTCACCCCGCCATATCGCAGCTGGGGCCTGAGCTCGGCCATGCGCTTTACCATCATCGGCGTGCTGGCCCTGGTTGCCGCGCTGCTGGTGGCCTGGGTCGGCACCCGCCAGCTGGCCGGCCCGCTGCAGCGCTTCGCCCGGGCGGCGCGGCGCTTTGGCAGTGATTTTCGCGCACCGCCCATCCGCCTCGAAGGCCCGCACGAGTGGCGCCAGGCGATCACCGCCTTCAACACCATGCAGGCGCAGATCCAGCACTTCGTCGCCGAGCGTACGCAGATGCTCGCCGCCATCTCCCACGACTTGCGCGCGCCCTTGACGCGCATGCGCCTGCGCGGCGAGTTCATCGACGACCCCGAGCAACAGCGCAAGCTGTTCCGTGACGTTGATGAGATGCAAAGCATGATCAATGCCGCGCTGGGGTTTTTCCGCGACGAAACCCGGCTGGAAGAAACCACCCCGTTCGACCTGGCCGAACTGCTGCAAACCCTGATCGACGACTACCGCGACCAGCAGATCGACATCGCTTTCGAAGGCCCGGCCAACCTGGTGTTCCATGGCCGGCCGCTGGGTTTGAAGCGCGCCGTGACCAACCTGGTGGAAAATGCCCTGAAGTACGCCCGCGAGCCCGAAGTGCAGTTGAGCCGCGGCGCCCAGGCCATCATCATCGAAATCCGCGACCGCGGCCCGGGCATTGCCGAGGCCTCGCTGGAACAGGTGTTCATGCCGTTCTTTCGCCTGGAGTCCTCGCGCAACCGTGATACCGGTGGGGTTGGCCTGGGGCTGTCGTCGGCGCGCTCGGCAGTGCGTGAACAAGGCGGCGAACTGCTCCTGAGCAACCGCCAGGGCGGTGGCCTGGTGGCGCGCATCGAGTTGCCGCGATGAACAAATGGCGCCTGCCCCGGCTGCAATGGCGTCACCTGGCTCTTGCTCTGTACCTGCTGAGCCTGGTGCTCCCGGCGGTGCACAGCGAGGAGCACAACTGGCTGCGCGAGGAGTACAGCCACACCATCAATTCCGGCTTCATTGCTTGCATCCTGGGCTTGCCGGCGATGCTGTTCGGCTACTTCGCCTGGCTGGCGAACCCCTTGTTCCTCGCGGCCTACCGCACCCGTAGCGACAGGCGCCGGTTGATCTATGCCCTGCTGGCCTTGCTGGCCGGGTTGTCGCTGCAGTGGCAGCGGGTGAGCCTGTATGACGAGGACGGTCGGTTCACCGTTACCGGGTACACCTATGGGTATTACGTCTGGTTGCTGTCCTTTGTATGGTTGGGTGTTTGCGGCGCCAGGCGAGCAGGCGCCAGGTGATGTGCTAACAGCCTGATCAAGACAGTTGCTCCCACAATAGATCTGCATGCACCGGACCTGTAGGAGCGGGCCTTGCCCCGCGATCGAGCGCGAAGCGGTCGCAATCCAGGCGCTAGCTGATGTGCTGACTGCACCGGCCTCATCGCCGGCAAGCCAGCTCACAGTGGAGCTGTGTCCGCTGGACCAGTGGCTGCCAAGACAGAGGCAGGTTGCCCGTCTCAGCGTTGCAGCGACTCCAAGGTCAAGCCAGCCAGGTAGGCCACCTTCGGGTCAGCATCAGTGAGGCATTCCTGCAGCGCGATCAGGGCCGCTTTCAGCTTGCGCTTGCCCAGTCGACGGTTGTCGAGCACACAGGCGGCATGGCGACGAATGGCGACATGCTCGCCCCCCAGGCCGCGCAGCGCTTCGTCGATATCGCTGCTGCTGATGGTGCAGTAGCTGGAGCCCGGCTTGATCACCTCCTCGGCGTCCGCTGCGCACTGCGGGTAACGCTGCAGCAGGGTTTCCAGCGGCCGGTAGTCAAGTACCGGCGCCTGCGCGCCCTGATCCCGAAAGGCCCGAAGATTGGCGCAGCAACCCGCCACCGCCAAGCTCGCCAGCGCTGCGTCATCAGCCTGCGCCAGCAACCAGTCGAAATCACCCAGGTAACCCAGCGCGTTGGCGCTCCACCTGCGCGTGCTCGGCTCTGTGCCGTTGACCACTTGCAAGCGCAGCGCCGCGATTGCCGCCGGGTCGGCGACCCCGGCAAGCCCCAGGAGCATCGCCGCCCGCCAGCGCTCCGGGCCCTTGTGCAGCATCTGCACCAGCGCCGCCGTGGCACTGGCACCCCGGGCAATCAGCCAGCGGCAGGCCTCTTCAGCGTCAATCGGCATAGGACGGACAAGGCAGCGCAGGTAATAACTCACCTGCTCTTGCTCTGCCAGCGCGGCTACCCGGCGACGCTCCTGGCCAGTGGCGTCCTGCTCGGGGAAGTGCAGCAGAAACTGGCGCGGCGTCAGGCTTTTGGCCGCAAGCTGCGGCCCGCCGCATTCATCATGGAAGAACACGATGAAGTCCTTGGCCAACCGTGGGTCTTTAGCGTAAATGCGGTTGAGCGCCTTGGCAGCGCGCGCTACGGTCTGCACGAACCGCTGCTCGGCCGCCGTCCAGGCATCCGGCCCGGCGCGATTGGCGTAGGCTTGCATCGGCGCTTCGAGGGCACTCAGGGTGGGGTTGGCGTAATCGTCCAGCATCCAGTCCCAGCGCCAGTCCGCCGGGTTCCACTGCACGCCCCAGAAGCCCTCCTGCTTGCGCCGCGGATGATCCTCCTCCAGCGCCGCCAGGCTGTTGGCGGCAAACGACGGCAGGTCGATGACCCGCTCCTCTTCGCGGTAGCTGGCATGGAAGGCGGCGCCATACAGCGGCCCGACACCTTCAGCGAGCAGCGCCTCCAGGGTGGCCCGGGCCGACTCGACCAGGCTGTTCTCCAGGGCTTTCCAGTCCATGGCTCAGCGCACCACTTGCCGCGGGCGTTGCGGGCGCAAAAAATAGCCCATGAAGAACGCGATCATCACCAGCATCGCGCCCAGGTCGGTATTGCCGCCAGGCCCGACGAACTGGAACAGCCCGGTACCCATGACAATCCCGGAGGTAACACACAGGACAAACCACACGGCTTTCTTGAGAAACTTCACGATCGACATCCCTGCCAGAAAAAACAAAAGCCCGACCGAGGTCAGGCTTGAAGGCGGCCAACTTGGCGCAGATGCGCGCGCCTGTCAACTGCGCGGTTGCTATCCACCATCGGTATCAATGTCGGCGTCCTTGCGCGGTTTGTCTTCGGGCCTGGACTTGAAGTCCGGGCTGTAGTCGTTGTCCCGGGCGGCCTGGTCGGGTCGGGGCTGGTTAGGCGCCTTGGCCGGCCCGGTTGGGTCGACCTGCGGATCATCGAGGTCCGGCGAGTCCGGGTCGAAGCCCAAGTCATCCGCTTTGCTGGCGTGTTCAGACGAATTTGCGCCGCTGTCGCTGTGCTTGTTCATGAAGTCCTCCTGATCGCGCCTCCAGAAGCCAGAGGCGTGTTATTGGGAGGCCGGCGCGGGAGAATCGTGCGATTGGATCTGATCAGTGGGCTGCATCAGCACGGATATAGAGGGCAAGACGGGCAACGCGAAAAAATTATAGACCCGGCCCCGCCTTAACGACGGCTTAACCGCCGCGGATTTATCCTCCAATTCCTCCCTTCAGAACGTTTGGCCCACCTCGGTGGGCCTTTTTTGTTGCGGCAAATTACAACGCTCATGGGGAAACAAAATCCCGAAAACACAGTCTGAGTTTGTACCTTCCCTACCGCCCTGCGGATCAAGGACCCTCAGTGCTGAAACAGCTGACGCAAATCGCCGTGATCACCAGCGTACTGGCCGCCTCCGGCTGCTATTACCACGATTACGACCGCGACGATTACCGCCGTGGCGACCGTGACCATCGCTACTCCCGCGACTGGGACGACCGCGACGATCACGACCATCGCAACTACAAGCGCTACCGCGATGACGACCGCTACCGCAACTACGACCATGACCGGCGTCGCGACCGTGACGACGATGATGACGACTGAGCTGCCTGCTGTTCCCATAACCCCCGTATTTCCTGAGGCTAACAACATGCGTATCTCATTACCTGCATTGACGCTGGGTATCCTGCTCTCCCAGGGCGCCATGGCTGCCGGCGACGGCACCGCCGCCATTGGTGGTGGCCTGGGCGGGGCGTTGGGTAACGTGGTCGGCCAGCAGATCGGCGGCAGCACCGGCGCAGCCATTGGCGCCGGCGTCGGTGGCGCCGCCGGTAGCGCGGTCGGCGCACGCAAGGGCAACCGCACCGAAGCTGCGATCGGCGGCGGCCTGGGTTCGGCTGGTGGCTCGGTGATCGGCAACCAGGTGGGCGGGCGCACCGGCTCGACCATCGGTGCCGGCCTCGGTGGCGCGGCCGGCGGCGCCCTGGGCAACAACATCGCCGACGATAACCGTCACGATTCCAGCGGGCATAAACACAAGCACAAGCGTAAGCACAAACACCGCTGAGTAAGAAAGGCCCGCACAATGCGGGCCTTTTTCATAAGTGGACCAGGCCATTCACTCCAACATCGCCCGAGGCCAGCCCAGAATCTGCTTCTGCCGCGGCTTGGCGTAGGTGCGCACCTTCGAGGTACTCAGCTTCAGGCGCACCAGCGACTCCGCCAGCGCCACCGCCGCCGTCACCCCATCGACCACCGGCACCCCGGTACGCGCCTGGATCCGCTCCTCCAGCCCGACCATGCCGCCACAACCCAGGCAAATCACCTCGGCCTTGTCGACATTAACCGCCTCCTCGGCTTCGCGCACCACCGACTCGATGGCCCGCTGCGGATCTTCTTCAAGCTCCAGCACCGCCAGGCCACTGGCGCGCACCGAGGCGCAGCGGCTGTCCAGCCCGGCCAGCTTCAGGCGGTCTTCGATCAGCGGCACGGTGCGGTCCAGGGTGGTGACCACCGAATAGCGATGGCCGAGCAGCATCGCCACGCTGGCCGCCGCCTCGGTGATGTCCACCACCGGTACATTGAGCAGCTCCTGCAGGCCTTCGCGGCCATGTTCGCCGTAACCGGCCTGGATCACCGCATCGAACGGCTGGTCGTAGCTGAGCACCCGCTCCATCACGGCCACCGCCGCCAGGTAACTTTCAAAATTACCCTCCACCGATTCGGCGCCAAAGCGCGGGGTCAGGCCGACGATCTCGGTGCCCGGCGAGGCCACGCTACGCGCCTGGCGGGCGATGGCGTCGGTGATCGACTGCGTGGTGTTGACGTTTACGACCAGAATTCTCATTGCGGTATTCCTTGTGCAGAACTCAGTGCTGGGCGCTGTCGACGGCAAAGTGCTCGCCGGAACAGTCCACGTAATGTTTGTTGCGATCAGAGATCAGGTAGTACACGCCGCCGGCAATGGCGGCGCCGAAGAACCAGGAGAACGGCGTCAGGGCGCTGAAGGCCGGTACCAGCGACAGCACCACGGCGGCAATGGCCGAGGGCACCAGGGCGGCAACTGCCTTGTAGTTGACCCCGCGGGTGTAGTGATAGGTGCCGCTGGCCGCTTCGCTGTAGAGGTCGGGCACGTGCACCTGGGCTTTGCGGATCAGCCAGTAGTCGACCATGATGATCCCGTACAGCGGCCCCAGCAGCGCGCCCAGGCCGGAAAGGAAGTAGACGATCACCAGTGGGCTGTTGTAGAGGTTCCAGGGCAGGATCAGCACCGCCAGGGTGGCGCTGATCAAGCCTGCGCGGCGAAAGTTCAGGCGGCTTGGCGCCAGGCTCGAGAGCACGAAGGCCGGGGCGACGAAGTTGGCCATGATGTTCACCGCCACGGTGACGATCAGGAACGCCAGGCAACCGAGCACCAGGAATACCTTGTCGGGGATCGCCGCGACGATCTGGGTCGGGCTGTCAATCACCCGGCCATCGATGCTGAACTGCGCCCCGGCCAGCACAAAGCTGATCACCGCGAACACCAGTATGTTCACCGGCAGGCCCCAGAAGTTGCCGACGCGAATGGTCTTGCGGCACGGCGCGGAACGGGCGAAGTCGCAAAAGTTGAGGATCAGCGTGCCGTAAATCGCCAGCCACAACGCGCCACCGGCAAACACCTGGGTCCACATCGTCCAGCCGGTCAGCGGCTCGCCGACCGACCAGGCCAGGTTGCCATCGACCCGCAGGTACATCCAAACCGCCAGGATCAGCACGGTGGAAAGAATCACCGGCCCGGCGAAGGATTCGTACTTGCGCACCATCTCCATGCCGAAGGTGAGGATCACCAGTTGCACTAGCCAGATGGCGATAAAACTCGCCCAGCCAAGGCTCGACAGGCCGAGGATCGCGTCCTGATCGAAGCGTGCGAGGTCCGGCGACACCGCCACCAGCAGCACCCGCAGCACCACCGAGGCCAGGTAGGTCTGGATGCCGAACCAGGCGATGGCGATCACCGCGCGGATGATCGCCGGCAACTGCGCGCCATAAATGCCGAAACTCATGCGGCTGATCACCGGGAACGGCACCCCGGTTTTCTGCCCCATGTAGCCAGAAAGGTTCATGAAGAAGTACACCAGCACGGCGCCGATGCTCAGCGCCGCGAGCATCTGCCAGCCGGACAACCCGAGGGCAAACAGGCCCATGGCGAAGGAATAGTTGGCGATGTTGTGCACATCGTTGGTCCACAAGGCAAAGATGCTGTAGCCGCCCCAGCGCCGGCCTTCGGCCTTGGTTGGCGCGAGGTCGGCATTGTGCAGCCTGGGGCTCAGCGCCCCCGGCTCGAGCGGCGCGGCCTGCGGCGGCAGGTAGGCGGTTTGCAGCGGGTTGGAAGTATCCAGTTGCATGTTCCCCGGGCTCCTTCTGCAGCCCCTGAGTCAGGGCGTTGCAGCGAATTATTGTTGGATTTGAAGAGTGGGACCGCAGTGTTGGCGCTGCCCTGCGCCGATGCATACAAAAATTGCATACAATATTTGTCTAACGATTTTCGACGAACAATATGTGTGCCAGATGGGTGGCGAAGTGGTTGAACGTGCATCCTATAAACACATTTAAGCTATTGATTTTTATAGAATTAATTTTTCACCTGAACACTTGAAAAGCGAATAAACCTGATCAAGTGGTCAATCGCCTACAGCGTTACGGTGAGAAAACCAGTAACGCTACGGCTAGTTTTTGTATCCATAAATTTGCTACTAAAGTACACACTTGTGTATTCAGGAACTGTCGCGGGTCATCAGTGGTGCACAGCAGCCCTCATTTACGGCATGCTTATAAGGTCAAGGCATATCGGAGCTGGTAATGACGGAAAAACACCCCGCATCGACGGTAGAGCGCGTCTACCAAGGGGTTCACGAGGCCATCAGAAAACGCACCCTGCGCCCCGGCATGAAGCTGGGCGAGTCGTCGTTGGCCGAGCTGTTCAAGGTCAGCCGCACCTCGGTGCGCGCCGCCCTCAAGCAACTGGAAGCCGACGGCCTGGTGTCCACCGAGCTGAACAAGGGCGCCTGGGTCTCGCTGCCCAGCGACGATGACATCCGCTCGGTGTTCGAAACCCGCCGGCTGATCGAAATCGGCATCGTCACCGAGCTGTGCCGCCGCGCCGATCCCGCCATCCTCGCCCCGCTGCACCAGCATGTGGCCGCCGAAGAAGCCGCCGCCGACGCCGGCGACCATGGCCGCTACGTCCACCTGCTGGGCGAATTCCACCTGCGCCTGGCCGAGGTGCTCGACAACCCGGTATTGCTCGACTGGTTCCGCAAGCTGATCGAGCGCGGCTCGCTGTACGCCTCGACCCTGGATGACGAGCGCCACGAAGCCTGTCGCGGCAACGAGCACCTGCGCCTGCTGGGCTTTATCGAAGCCGGTGACCAAGCCGCCGCCATCGAGCTGGTGTGCACCCACCTGCGCGGCATCGAAGAGGCGATTCTCAAAGCCACGCAAACGCTCAAGGCCGACTATCACCCGCTCAAGCACCTGCTGGGCTGAGCCCGCCTCAGGCCCGGGATTCGCATTCAGAAAGCCACTGCAACCGATTCCAATATTTAATTTGTGGATAGGTGCGGTCTTTCTATAGGGTGTGAATCAGTAGCAGGCAAAGGGCTGGAAAATGATCGATCGAGTATTCGTCAACGCTGTTGCTGCCGATGGCAGCCCGCTCAACCTTGCGGTTGCCGACGGGCGCATTGTCAGCCTGGGCAGCGAACGTGCGCCCAGCGCAGGTGCCGAGGTCGTCGACCTGGCCGGCCACCTGGTGCTGCCCGGCCTGATCGACGGCCACATTCACCTGGACAAGAGTTTTGTCGGCGATCGCTGGCACCCGCATCAAGCGGTGGGCAGCCTGCGTGAACGCCTGGCCATCGAAAAACGCGAACTGGCCGCTGCCCCACCGATGCTCGAACGTGCCGAGGCGCTGATCCGCCAGGCAGTAGCGTTCGGTACCGTGGCCATGCGCAGCCATGTCGACGTCGATGCCACCACCGGCCTGCGCAACCTGCAGGCGGTGCTGGAGGCGCGGGAGAAATGGCGCGGCATCGTCGATATCGAGCTGGTGGCCTTCCCGCAAGCCGGGGTGATGTCCTGCCCTGGCACTGCGCAGGTGCTGGAAGCGGCAATTCGTGAAGGCGCCGAGGTGATCGGCGGCATCGACCCGACCACCCTCGACGGCGACGCCGACGGTCAGCTCGATGTGGTCTTCGGCATTGCCGAGCGCCATGCGGTGAAGATCGACATCCACCTGCACGAGCCCGGCCTGCAAGGCATCGAACAACTGCAACGGATCGCCGCCCGCACCCGCGCCGCCGGCCTCAATGGCCGCGTCGCGGTCAGCCATGCCTATGCCCTGGGCCAGGTCGACGACGACGTCGTGGCGCGTACCGCCACCACCCTCGCCGAGGCCGGGGTAGCGATCATGACCAACGCCCCGGGCGATCATGGTTTCCCGCCGATCTTGCGCCTGCGCGCCGCCGGGGTGAACGTGTTCGCCGGCAACGACAATATCCGCGATGCCTGGTGGCCCTACGGCAACGCCGACATGCTCCAGCGCGCCATGCTGATCGGCTACCGCTCGGGCTTCTACAGTGATGAAGATTTGAATGTGGCACTGGCCATGGCCACCACGGCCGGTGCGGCAGTGCTGGGCAAAAGCAACTACGGTCTGAAGGTCGGCAATGAAGCGACCTTTATCGTGCTCAAGGCTGACAACGGCGCCGCTGCGGTTGCCGCCGTACCGACCGAGCGCCGCCTGGTGCGCCGCGGCCAGTTGGTGCCGGCAGCGCCGGCCCTGCAGTTCGAGGTCCGCGCCCGCTAACAAACAGGTTTCTGCCGGCTTGCGCCGCAGAGAAAGACAATCGCCCACGGGCGATGCAACACAAAACCCCAGAACAACAACGACAGAAGGTGTTCCATGTCGAAGTCCAATTACTACGCTCCCCACGGCGGCCATCCGGCGCAGACCGAACTGCTGACCGACCGTGCCATGTTCACCGAGGCCTACGCGGTCATCCCCAAAGGCGTGATGCGTGACATCGTCACCAGCCACCTGCCGTTCTGGGACAAGATGCGCATGTGGGTCATCGCCCGCCCGCTGACCGGCTTCTCCGAGACCTTCTCGCAGTACATCGTCGAAGTGGCGCCAGAAGGCGGCAGCGAGCGTCCTGAGCTGGACAAGAACGCCGAAGCGGTATTGTTCGTGGTCGAAGGCGAAATCGACATCACCCTGCAAGGCAAGCCGTACACCCTCAAGGAAGGCGGCTACGCCTTCATTCCACCGGCCGCCGAGTGGAGCCTGCGCAACAACAGTGGCAAGAACGTCACCTTCCACTGGATCCGCAAGCACTACCAGGTGGTTGAAGGCCTGGCCCTGCCGGAAGCGTTCGTCACCAACGAAAAAGACATCGAGCCGATCCCGATGCCGGGTACCGACGGCGCCTGGGTCACCACCCGCTTCGTCGACATGGCCGACATGCGTCACGACATGCACGTCAACATCGTCACCTTCCAGCCAGGCGGCGTGATTCCGTTCGCCGAGACCCACGTCATGGAGCACGGCCTGTACGTGCTCGAAGGCAAGGCCGTTTACCGCCTGAACCAGGACTGGGTCGAGGTCGAGGCCGGTGACTTCATGTGGCTGCGCGCTTTCTGCCCGCAGGCTTGCTACTCCGGCGGCCCGGGCCCGTTCCGCTACCTGCTGTACAAGGATGTAAACCGTCACATGAACCTGGTGCTCAACCCGCAGCGCTAAGTTTCACGCTTGCATTGAAAATCCCGCAGGCCTCACGGCCTGCGGGATTTTTTGTTTCAGGGCCGGGGCAATCAGCTGGCCGGCTTCCACGCGCCCTGCTCTGCCGCCTCGCGGAATTTGGCGCGGTTGGCCGGGGTGTCGGCCGGTTCCGACTCGCCGAAAATTGCCTTGAGCCAATGGCCGTCAGTGGGGTTGGGGAAGATGATGTACTGGCCGCCAAACTTGCTGCGGCTGGCGTCCACCAATTGCGCACGCTGCTCGACCTTGTCGACGTAGAAGCTGCGCTCGAAGTCGTTGAGGTTGTCACCGAGCATCAGCAGCACGTTGTACTGCTCGGCGATCTTGTGCTGGGCCGGCTCCTTGTTCGAGCTTTCACGCAGGATGGTCACGTGGGCTTCGTCGGCATACGGCACCTTGAGCGCGCGCAGGTTGTTGAGCGCGTACTCGTAGGTCTTGTCGCCCTGGTCGCGGCTGGAGACGTAGAAGATCTCCACGCCGCGCGACTTGGCATACTCAAGAAACTCCAGCGCCCCCGGGGTCAGGGTCGGGCCATTGGCGGCGACCCAGCGGTCCCACACCGCGTCATCGAAGAACTCCTTGTCCTGGCCGATCAGAAAGCCCCAGTAGGTGTTGCTGCTGAGGATGGTGTCGTCGATATCGCTGATGATCGCAGGCTTCTTGTCGCCCGGCTTCTGCTGGGCCAGGGCCTGGTCCAGGCGCGCCTTGGCGACGTTGAAACCCTGGTAGTACAGGGCGCGGAACTCGGCCGCGGTCTGCCGCCAGGCCACTGCATCGACCAGCAGGTTGGAGCGTACGGTGGTTTCGGGGGTGGTGGCTTGCGCGTGAACCAGAGGGGTGGCCAGCAACAGCAAGGCCAGAGAGATCGCGTTCTTGAGCTGAGGCATTCGGGGCGTTCCTTGTGATCTCCCGCTCTTGGGCGGCGGGAGTCGGCTACTCATACCGCACGCAGGCAGGCGCCACAATCGCCGCGACGCGCAGGCGCAACAATGTGGCGCACCCGCGCATCTTGGCCGGTTTCAGGCCGCCACCACAGGCTCAACCCTGGGGGCTGAGCAGCACCCGCTTGAAGGCTTCGGCGGCCAAGTGCACTTGCACCGACCAGTCGTCTGCGGCGTCGCTGCCCGCGTCATCGGAAATGTACTTAAGGCACAGGAAGGGAATGTCTTCGTTGCGGGCGATCAGCGCCAGCACGTAGGCCTCCATGTCGACGATGTCGTACGGGGCAGCGCCGTGACTGATTTCGAAGCTGTCACCGCTGCCGCAAATGCCCAGCGGCAAGCCCGCAACGCGCTGGCCATGCTCAAGCAGCACCGGGATGTCGGAGAGCGGCGTCTCGTAGCGGGCAAAACCCAGCGGCGTGACGTCCATGTCGCGCTGCACGAAGCCCGTGCAGCACACCAGCGCGCCCTTGCCATGGCCGGCGCTGCCGGCCGAACCGAGGTTGACGATCAGTTTGGGCTTGCGTTGCTGGATGGCCTTGGTCAGGGCAATGGCGGCGTTGACCTTGCCGATGCCGGTGAACAGCGTGTTCATCTCGGTAAACAGCTCGCCGGCCTCCGCCTCGAGGGCGAAGACGAACAGGGTGTCGGCCAGGGAAATATCGGGAAATTGCTGGGTCAGCATCATGGAGCGAAGATTCCGAATGGGCTGCAGATCGGCCATCAGCATAGCCCAAGCCGCAGTTCAAGGCAGCCGGATGCTGACAATGCAACACCGGCTCGGCTAGCATGCCGCTGAAAACCGGCGCTGGCCGGTTGGCCACACGGCCATGAGCGGAGAGCGATACCCTTGCTGCTGAGCATCCCGACCCTGTTGCTGGTGGCCATTTTCATCTTTGCCCTGATGGGCTTGCTGACCCTGCACGCCTGGAGCCGCGGCGTGCGCGAGCGAACCCTGGGCTATTTGGGCAGCATGCTGTTGCTCGCCGCTGGCGGCACGGCGTTGATCAGCCTGCGCGGTAACGCCCCGGACTTTATCGCCCTGGTGCTGGGCAACATGGTGCTGCTGCTCAGCGCCGCGTTGAACTGGGCCAGCATGCGCGCGTTCAGCGGACGCCCGGCGCACCTGCCGGGGATTTTCGCTGGCGCCCTGTTCTGGTTTACCTGGTCGCTGACGCCAGGCTTTACCGATGACCTGGGCCTGCGCGTGACGGTGTATTCCATGCTCACTGCCTGCTACGGCTGCCTGTCGGTGCTTGAGCTGTGGCGCGACCGCAAGCGCCTGGAAGTCGCCTACCTGCCAACCCTGCTCCTGCTGCTGGGCCACAGCGGCTTCTACTGCGTGCGCAGCTTCGCCGACCATGGCGTATCGCTGGAACAGGCGATCGCCAGCGACGGCCACGGCACCGGGTTTTTCTCGTTCATGCTGTTCGAGTCGATGCTCTACGCCATCGGCATCGCCTACGTGACCCTGGCCATGGTTCGCGAACGCACCGAGCTCAAGTTCAAGGCCGCCGCCTACACCGACCCGCTGACCGACATCGGCAACCGCCGCGCCTTCATGTCGCACGGTGCCGAACTGCTGGCCGACTGCGCCCGGCGTGGCGAGCCGGTGAGCCTGCTGCTGTGCGACCTCGATCATTTCAAGCGCCTCAATGATGTCTACGGCCACCAGACCGGCGACCAGGCGTTGATCGCCTTCAGCCAGGTGACCCGCCTGAGCGTGCGCGAGGAAGATGTCTTCGCCCGTATCGGCGGCGAAGAGTTCGCCTGCCTGCTGGCCAACACCGACGAGCACTCGGCGCTGCGCGTGGCCCGGCGCATCTGCAGCAGCTTTTATGAATTGCCGCTGCTTGAGCCTGGGCTGCTCAGCGTCAGCATCGGCATCGTCGGCGCCAGCCGCCCGGGCGAGCACGACCTGTCGCGCCTGCTGTCGATGGCCGACAACGCCCTGTACGCGGCCAAGCGCCAGGGCCGCAACCGCGTCCAGCTGTACCGCCCTGCCGCGCAGCCTGCCGATACGCTGTGAGCCTGGCGAAACCGCCCTACTCGCTGGCCAGGGTGCGCGCCAGTTCCGCAGCCAGTTCCTTGACCATGGCATCGGCGGTTGGCCGATGAATGATCGCCACTTCCATGGCATCGATCGACGGCAAGCCGTGTTCCGAAGTCAGCTTTAAATGCTCGGCGGTAACCGCCCGCAGCGGCAGCAGGCTGATGCCCATGCCGTTGGCCACCGCCGCCTGCAGGCCGCTGAGGCTGGAGCTGGTGAAACTGATGCGCCAACGGCGGCCCATGCGCTCGATGGCGCCGATCATGTCGTCGCGGTACAGGCCGCGCGGCGGAAAGGTCACCAGCGGCACCGGGTCCTGGTCGAAGGCCGGGTTCTTGGCGCTGTCGATCCATTGCAGCTTCTCGGGCCAGCAGGCCACCGCCTCACGGCTGTTGCGCCGCTGCTTGAGCAAAATCAGGTCGAGCTCGCCGTTGTCGTAGCTGGCGCTAAGGTCGCGGCACAGGCCGCTGGTGACCTCCAGCTTGACCTGCGGATGTTTGCGGTTGAAGGTCGAGAGCAGATGGGTGGTGCGCCCGGCGGCAAAGTCTTCCGGCACGCCCAGGCGCACGGTCACCGCCACCGTGGCGCCCGACATCGCCTCAAGCATCTCGTCGTTGTAGGCAAGCATCTGCCGGGCGTAACCGAGCAGCGTCTGCCCGGCGTCGGTGGCCAGCACGTCGCGGTTGCCGCGCTCGAGCAGCTTGTGCCCGACCATCTCCTCCAGCCGCCTGACTTTCTGGCTGACCGTCGACTGGGTTGAATGCAGGCGCGCCGCCGCCGTGGTGAAGCTGCCGCAGTCGCTGACCATCACCACCGCGCGCAACAGGTCAAGATCAAACAGCGGCCTATTCGATTTTTCACTGACAGACATGCTTTTATTTAACTTCTAAATAAGGAGCCCGACTTTTAACATGGCTCGACCCCGCGAGCAATCGCCCACCAGGAGGTACTGCCATGCTCCTTGAGCGCCTGTCCACCCACCTTGCAATGGTGTTCGCCATGCTCACATCGCTGACTGCCAGTGCCGACGGCGGCACCCTCGAAAACCAACTGCGCAGCGCCGCCGAAAACGGCCAGGCCGCCCAGGTACGCAGCCTGCTCGACCAGGGCGCTGTGCTGGAAGCCCGCGACAAAATGGGCCGCACGCCGCTGCTGCTGGCCACCCACAACAACCAGATCGACGCCGCCAAGGTGCTGATCGACGCCGGCGCCGACGTCAACGCCAAGGACTCGATCGAAGACAGCCCCTACCTGTACGCCGGCGCCCGTGGCCACAACGACATTCTCAAACTGACCCTGGCCCACGGCGCCGACCTGAAAAGCACCAACCGCTACGGCGGCACCGCGCTGATACCGGCAGCCGAACGCGGCCACGTCGAAACAGTACGCCTGCTGATTGCCGCAGGTGTCGCGGTTGACCAGGTCAACAAACTGCACTGGACCGCCCTGCTCGAAGCCATCATCCTCGGCGACGGCGGCCAGCGGCATGTCGAGATCGTGCGTGAACTGATCAAGGCCGGGGCGGATGTCAACCTGGCTGATGGCAAGGGGGTGACGCCGCTGCACCATGCGCGGCAGCGGGGTTACAAAGAGATGCAGGCGCTGCTGGAACAGGCGGGTGCGAAAAGCTGAGCGCGATAGATAGTTACCCCAGCCCTGCTCCTACCCCTGATTAGGCTGCGAAACTCCAGAGCGAGGAGTTTCACCATGAGCCAATCAGCGCCTCCCCCGACAACGTCTACAAGCCCCCCCGCAAGCTGGGACCTGCTGCACATCAGCCAACGGCTACAACAGCGTCCGACACTGTCGGACGTTGCCAACAGCCTGGTCCACGCACTCATCCCCGACGCCACGAGGACAGCGGTGGACCCGGCGCCGTTCTATCTCGCACAGCCCTGCGGGCGTTCTACCCCGCTTGCGGATCTGATAATCCAGCGCTACCTGCTCAATATGGCTATTGAGCTTCCAGTGGATAGCGTGGTGACTCAAATCTCCAATGGCACAGAGTCGGGGGCGACCTTGATCAGCCAAGCGGACCTCAGCGAAATCCTTGATATCGGTGGCCCGCGATTGCCAAGGATCTTTGAGTCACAACTGCTCGACTTCTGGAACGCTCAGGATGAGCACGCACTGAACTTGCTGCAGCGAACTTCACTGTTTGTGGCGGGCGACATGCAGGCAGAGGCAAGCAAACTGCCTGACGGCCAACCGCAATGGCTGCAACTGCCGGCCAGCATTGTGTTCTTCAAGCCAAGTCTGAGCGACGGTGCGCAGCAAGGCATCGCCATCAGGCACACCGACCGCTCAGCCAACGCGATGCTGTATACCCTCAACAGCGGGCTAGTTGTTTATCCCAGTGCCGATGCGCTTGAAGCTCATTTGAGCGATCAACTCAGCGGTCCCAGCCCGGGATTTCGTCCTGAGCAGAATGTTTTCGAGGCGTTCGTCACGGGGTTGCTGGAGCAACAACTGCAGGGGTTATCGACCATTGTGCCTGGCGACTTCAAAACCTCGACCGCACTGGCTCAGCACGTCGACCAGCTGATCAACCTCAACGAACTGTTCTGCCGGCTTCGTCCACCGTCACTATCGGCCTCGGCTCATTCGAGCGATCCACTGCCGGCCTGGATGCACCAGGCCAGTACTGCCGACCGGCAACTGATCGCCCGGCAACTCGCCGCGCTGGCAGCGCTTGAGCAGTCAAGCCAGGCCATCGCCCTGCCCAGCCTGGAGCGTTACACCGCGAAAGTACTCGATGCGCAGATGAAGCGCGACCACCCAGGGCAGGGACTACCGCCCGCAGCTGATTTCATCGTGCAGGTCATCGACTATACGCCACCGTTCTTTGACCCTTTGCACCTGACGCCGGGCAGCTCTTCTCATCCGCAAACGCCGCGCTCGCTGATTGAGGTAGCGGCCCTTAACACCCAAGCGCTGCCGCTGGAGCGCTCGCAGATCAGCCTGCACTCGGGTAAAGCGTTGCCGACCTGGGCAACCACTGCCTACTTTCGCCAGTTGATCAGCCGTGTTGATGTGGGCGAGACCTACCCGGCACTGCTGCAGCGCACATTGCTGGACGACGCGCCGCAGGCTGCCCTGCAACAAGCACTGTTTGTTGAACGCTTGCGCATCCTGCTGCCGATTCTGCTGATCACTCCCAGGCCAGAAGGCAAAGGCGCACTCAGCGAACCTGCACGTCGCTGCGTGCACGCCGCCTTCGCCCCAGGCAACGACCCGCTCAGCGACAGCATCCAGTTCGCTCACCTGGCCTTGCAATTGAGCCACAACGCAAGCCCGGCCGTGCCAGCGCAAGGTCTGTTCATTATTAAACCGGCAGGCTCGGCACCCAGCCTATTGGTGTTGTACGCCCCCCAATGCACCCCGCAACTGATGGAGTTCAGTTCGCGCGCGGCGTTGCTATCGCGCCTGAAACAACCTGGGCCATTGCACGATGCTGTGCTCGGCGCCCTGCCCGAAGGGCAGGTCCGTACCGCGCTGCGCCGGGGTGACAACTGGAGCCCTGCGCTGGACAGCAACTACCTTGGCGGCGAGCTTGGCTTGAGGCATGAGTCGATCCTGTTGGCCCAGGCCCCCATCACCAGCCATGCACTGGGTCTTGTCTACCAGGCCAACGCGCGGTCGCTCATCGAACAGGCCCGCCAGGCCACAACCTCCAATGCCGAGCAGCAGTGGTTAAGTGCAGAACAGACCCTCGGTATGCTGCTGTCGGTATTGCTGCCTATGCTTGAGGGACCGCTCGCTGATATCGCCTGGATTGCCCAGTTCTATGCCAGTGTCTATGCACTGCATACAGCGGCGCAGAACCAAGACTCCCAAGCGCAAAAGAGCGCACTGGTGCAAGTGCTGATACAGCTATCGCTTATGCTCATTCATGAGAGCGTGCGCACAGGCAAGGTTGGTTCCAGGCAAGCCCAGCCGGCAAGAGAACTGGGCAATGCCATCCGCAAACGCCGCTCGCTCCTGAACTTGCCCCAACAACCCACCGCCACCTTGCTGGATTTCAGCGGATGGAGTTCCCCTGCCCTTTCCCGGCAAAACCTCGAACGGTTGCGTGCTCTGGCCATTGCACCGATCGACCCTCTGGATGGCGCGTTGAGCGATCAAAATGAACAAGGCTTGTTCATTCATCAGGGGCAACGCTGCGTGCGCCTGCCCCAAGGGTGGTTTCGCATCGAACAAGGCGCGGATGAGGCCTGGAGAATCATTGATCCACACACCTCTGCACCTGGCCCACACATCGCCCGTGGCAGCGCAGGCACTTGGCAACTCGACCCGCGTTTGCACCTGCGCGGCGGCGCGCCGGTTTCCAATGCGGCGCTTAAACGACTGCATACCCAGTTACGCCAAGCCCGCCTGCTGCTCGCGCAGGAAGCGCACGAGATCGCGGCAGGCGAGCACTTTCGCGGGCTGCCGATAGAAGTCGAAGAACAGCTGGAAAGCAAAGCCCAAGCCCGACGAGTCTGCGCCACCGCCCTGGAAAAGCAGATTGCCAACTCACCTGATCAAAGCACCTTGCAAACCATCAGCCAGCTGCGCTCAAGTGCTGGACGCTTGCAGCGTGCGGGGCGACGCCTGCGTATCGAACGCCTGAAACCCTTACCCCCTACTGCCACCGGGATAGACTTTCTGCAGGAGCAAAACGAGATTGTCATCACCCGCCTGGGTGAGCGCACCGATGTATCGGGCGGCAAGGGCACGGACTTTCTTCAGGAGTTCTCGGTACAGGATCGCCGAGGCAAACCCCTGGCCTATGCGCACTTCCACTACAGCTCTGCCAGCAGCGCCGAGTCCAACTACCAGGCCGCTCACCTCAAAAAGCCCGAGCAGCGCTTCATGGGTTTGAGTGGGCAAAAGGTTCAGGCAAGCCGAGGAATGCCGGTAACCGCCATCTACCGTGATCGCATCAGCCCGCTACTGGCGCGCAAACTTTTTTTCAAAGACTGACTTTGCAGTGCTTAGCTGCTTTCCAACAGACGATCGAGCAACCACAACCCCGCCGGCCCCGGCGGGGTCAGCTTCGACCAGGCCACATCCACTGCAATCGGCCGCGGCCAGCCACGCAGCTTGAGCTCGGTGAGCTGGCCATGGCCGTACTGACGGACCAGGCCGTGGGGCAACTCGGCCCAGCCAAAGCCCTCCTCGGTCATCTCCAGCAGCATCAGATAATCCGGCGCCGACCACACCCGCCCCTGGGGTTTGTTGACACTGTCGGTGTAGGTATTCAAATACAACTGCCGATGCCCGGCCAGGTGCGCCTGGGTCGGCTGCGCAAGCTGCGCCAAGGGGTGGCTGCTGGCGACGAAAATGCCCATCTGCGCCTGCGCCGCCAGCCGCGTCGCGGCCACATCCGCCGGGTAGCCGGGTTGCGCCGCGAGCATGCCCAGATGTGCGCGGCCACTCTGCAGCAGGTTCAGCACGTCGCCCGCCTCGGCGATCATGCATTCCAGCTCGATGTCCTGATAGCGCTGCTCGAACAGCTGCATCACCCGGTTGTCCGGGTTGAGCTGATGCATGTCGGAAAACACGATTGTCAGCCGCGGCTCGACCTTGTCCGCCAGGCGAATGCTCAACTGGTCGAGGCGCTCGCTGGCGGCGAGGATCTCCTGCACATGGCCGAGCACCTTGCGCCCGGCTTCGGTGAGCAGCGGTTGCCGGGCCTGGCGGTCGAACAGGGTAACGCCCAGGTCGGCTTCGAGGTTGGCGATGGCGGCGCTGACGGTGGACTGGCTTTTGCGCAGCTTGCGCGCGGCGGCGGAGAACGAGCCGAGGGCGGCGGCTTCGACGAAGGCTTGCAGGGCTTCTGGGGAGTAGCGCATTGGGGTATCGGTTTTTTCGATGGCGGTAGCCATAGTGTAGCGAAAAAAGCGATCGCAATGCCGCGCAGCCGCCGTTAACTTAGGGTAAACAGGTCGCCTTCCACACTGCGGTCACCGTGTTTACGACGCTGCGCTGCGGCGTCGTAGACGATCAGCAAAAGCTCGCTCTGCTTCTCAGCCGACTGGAACAAACACATACCCTCTGCATGATCGTCGCCGTTGCCGAACGGTACCTCCAGCACCCTCTGCAATTGATCGGCAAACACCACCTGCTCTTCATCGGCCGCAAAGCCGCCGAGCCAACGGAACACCGTGACCGGGCCATCCAGGTCCATGGACGGCCCTGCCAGAATCAGCAGCTCGTCGCCGCTGCTGCACAGGTCGCGCACCCCCAGGCCGTTGAGCGCGAAGAAGTGCTTGCGATAGCGGCGCCCGTCCGGGCCGATCTTCTTCAGCACCAGGGTGTCGGTGGAGTCGCCATCGGCTTCAGGCTCGATCTCCAGCAGCACGCTCCAGCCGCGCAGCACCGGCCCCCGCAGCCCCAACAGCAGGCGCGAGCCGATGACGGCCAAGCCCTCGATATCGAAACCGTTGTCTTTGCCCGGGATGCGCAAAAAGTCGCGTAGCTGATCGTCCCTGGCAATTTCCGCCGTGAGGTCGTTGCCGAGCGCATTGCCATGCAACTGCGCCGCCGTACGTCCATCGCCATCCAGCTTGTCGGCAAGCACATAACTGTCGTTCTGCTGCACCACCGGGAGGCGCGCCAACAGAAAGCGATTGCCATCCGCCTCTACCGTCGACAGGCGCTTGATGTTCTTCTGCGCAGATTTGTCGGCGTCCGCCTTCTTGCGCTTGAGGCTATGGGAGCCGACGACCCAGAGATAACCCGCGTCAGCGGCATAGGCCAGGCCCTCGATATCGATCTCGGCATCTGCATCGGGTATGGGCAGGCGCAGATACTTCATCAGCGGGAAGGAGTGGTGCTCATCGCACGTCACCGCCCCACCGGGTACTGCGGGCTGGATGGTCAGGCGTTCGAGGCTGGTGGTTTCGTCGTTGGCCAGCCACAGCGTGTTGCCGATCTGCAGGGCAACTGAAAGGCCATCGCGCAATGAGGCAGATGCTGGATTAAAGCGCAGCATCAGGGTGTTGGCTGGCTTGTTCATGGGGGATTGCCTGGGTTGATGCGAAGGTGTGTGAAGGCTAGTGGCTGTTGGGTAGGAATCAAGGTAGACGGCAGGGGGCTGACTCTGCCCCCCTTTTCGGTTTGAGTGGCCAAAGAGCTTCAAAATGGATGTAATCGGCCAGAAGCAGCTGTTGGTTGTGATCCTTGAATTAGGACGGCTACGCTCTCTAGGAAAACCGGGGCAATCCAGTGGGCCGCCCCTACATCACTACAACGATGACCTTTGCTCGCTTTGCACCGGAGCATTTGAATAAAACGCAGCCCTTATGACATCTCTCTTTCGTTCACTACCCTGCGCGATTGATCATCGTTGTGGTGACGAACAGACCTATTCGTATACATGTAAAAAGCAGCTCTCGAGAGCTGCTTTTGGATCCTACTCCCCCTTTTTATGCTTATGGGGTTTCAGGCCTGGATGATCCTTTTGCTTCTCAGGCGTGACTCTCTGCCTTTTGTCCGGAGTGCCATCTTCGTTTTTTCTTTTAGGGCCAGGTTTGATACTCATTGTCGACTTCCTTTGTCGCTTGGGTTGTTAAATTCTGCTTTGTAATTAGCCCAGTCTTTTGCAGCTGTCAACAGGGAGCGGGCAAGGACCACGTAGTCGCTAACGCCCCAAAAGCGGCCGGTGGCGAACTGTAGAAATTGTAAAGGGCCAAATGCACTCATTCAGAATCCCAGCTTGAATCCCCACCCCAACCCCGTTACCCTCCCCCAGTCGCTGCAAATTCAGCGACTCGGGCTTGGCGGTCCGGAACGAAGGCGCAAAGCGCCCCACAATCACCCTCGCAGGCGCTTTTTTTATGCCCGCGATGATGCTTTATGGCGGGCTGCGCATGGACTTCTTCGGAAGTGCCGGGTTCCTTCGTACCGGTCCGCCAACCTTGCGTAGTCCGTCACCCTTCCCTGCTTGGCGGCAGGCGGTGGCGGATCCTTTCTACGAAGGAGCACCACCATGACCAAACCCGTCCCCGATCCACCCCTCAGCCCCCAAACCAACACCACCTTCGGCTCCTGCAATGGCAGCCACGATCCGCTGTTCGCTGTGCGTGCCGGCGTCTCGTCCGAAGACGCGCTGATCCACACCTCCACCCTGCTCAAAAGCGCCTACCAGACCAACGCCCACGCCTGTGAACGGGTCGATGCCGAGGTGCGCGGATTGCTTTGGGCCACCGAGCAGTCGCTGGAGATGAGCATTGCGCTGGTCGACTCATTGCTGGATGAGGTCGAAGCGCGTTCGGCAACCGCTGCGTTGTTACGCCGTTCGCTGCAAGCAGGGCAAGCGACGGTGGAGTGATCGCCTGCGCTTGTTCTGGGCCGCCGATGCGGCCCGCTTATCCCGAGCTATAGCGTTGCCTTCCCTACTCCTTTGACCCAAATCAAGCCGCCGAGCCTGGTTCGCGAGACGATGGCTGCAAGCAAGGAATGGATCGACACCGGCCTCGGCCATCGATCCCTGTGCGCGGCATTGCATAAGGAGCCCCCCATGAGCCCGCTGAACCACGTTCTGGTCGCCACCGACCTGTCTTCTTCCGCCCGCAACGCGGCAGAGCGCGCTGCACTGCTGTGCAAGGCGCAGCCTGCGGCGCTGGACCTGCTGTATGTGGCCAACCCTGCCCCCTACGAGCGTTTGAAGCAAGTGCTGGTGCCCGATGAAGATTTACTGAACCGGGTACTGGAAACCGCCGGCGAAAATGTTCACGCCCTGGCCACGATGCTGTTCGAGCGCTATGAGATCAGCGCGGGCGTGCAGGTGGCGCCCGGCTCGGTGGTGACTGAAATTACCCGGGTGGTGCAGGACAAACGCAGCAACTTGCTCGTGTGTGGGGCCAAGGGCCAGAGCCTGGCCCGGCGCCTGCTCGGCTCGACCGTGCAGCGCATGCTCAACCGCATGCTCTGCCCGATGCTGGTGGTCAAGCAGGCGCCGCGCGACGCTTACCGCAGCGTGCTGGTGCCGGTGGATTTTTCACCCTCGTCGCTGCGCGCCATCGAACTTGCGAAAAAGCTGGCACCGCAGGCCGAGATCATTCTGTTGCATGTGTACGAAGCGCCCTTTGAAGGCAGCATGCGCTTTGCCCACATCGACCAGGACACCCTCACCCACTACCGCAACGTCATCAAGAAAGATGCCGTGGAGCAACTGGCGGCCTTGAGCGAAACTGCAGGGGTCGGCGATGCCCGGCAAGTCGTGGTGCACGGCGACCCGGCCTGGCGGATTGTCGAGAAAGAGCAGGAGCTGGACTGCGATCTGATCGTCATCGGCAAGCAGGGCGACAGCGCGCTGGAAGAGCTGTTGATCGGCAGCGTTACCAAGCATGTGCTGAATGAATCGCAGTGTGATGTGTTGGTGTCGTTGTAGGTTGCAGGCCGGCATCCACAGTGGACCTGCGTACACCGGACCGGTGGGAGCCGGACTTGCCGGCGATCGAGCGCTCAGCGGTCGCAATTCAGTGAAGTCGAGGCGTCGCACCGTCGCTCCCACAACCCTCGCCACCCTTTTGCTGCTCATGCCTTCGATAGCCCGTCAGCGACACTCCGGTTTGGCGCTTGAAGTAGCGGCACAGGTAGGACGCGTCAGCAAAGTTGAGCTTGTCTGCGATCTGCCCGATCGCAAGGTCGCTGTATGAAAGCAGCGCCTTGATCTCCAGGGTCACTTGCCGGTCGATCAGGCCTTTGGGGCTGTCGTTGAAAAACGCCCTGGTGAGTTGTGACAGGTAGAACGGCGTGATGCTGAGCGCGTCGGCATAGAACTTCACGTCACGGTGGCGCAGGCAGTTTTTGCCGATCAGTTCCCAGAAGCGCCAACTGAGCATCTCCTTGCGGTTGAATTCCCTGCGGCCTTTTTCCAGGCTGGGCAGTTGTTCGGCAATCTTCAAAAAGAAGGTCTGCAGCTGGTTGCGCAGCATGATGTGCCGGTAGCCGGGACAGCTGCGGGCAATATCGCGCATGTGCATCAGCCAGCCGTCCAGCAGCGGCCGCTCTGCCCTGGCCGGTATGCAGTGGGGATGGTCATGCAGAAACACGAACAAGGGGTTGGGCAACGGGTAGGCAACTTCCGACGCAAAGGCTTTGGGCATCAGGCAGTAAAACACCTTGAAGCCGCGTGAACGACACGTGAGCAAGGCAATAGTATCCTCGGCCAGCACCAGCACATCGCCACGGCGAACTGCATGCTCCTTGAAGTTGAGAGTGAAGCAGGCACGTCCCGACAGGCACACCAGCAGCACCATGTAGGCATGCCCGAAAGCAAGCGGTACCCCTACCCCTTCGGCCAACGTGGTGTCACCCAGGCGGAGCAAGTCGTCAGGCGCATAAAGTTTGGGAATGTGCTGCATAGCGTTCAAGGCGACCCCATTCAAGACAGCTGAGCCTATCATCACCAAACCTGTTAATTGCGAAAAGTACCGAAAATGCCAAGGTACTGCTGTTTGCCGATCAGCCGCTTGCCACTACCGTGTCTCACCTGAATCAAGCCAACCCGAGAACAGCACATGAGACTGGAAACACCACGGCTGCTGCTGCGCCCCTGGCACGCCGACGATGCCGCCGACTTGTACGAATACGCCAGCGACGAGCGCGTCGGCCCCATCGCCGGCTGGCCCCCGCACACCAGTGTCGAGCACAGCGCCGAGATCATTCGCAGCGTGTTCAATCACCCCGAGGTGTATGCGCTGCAACTCAAGGACAACCAGCGGGCGGTGGGTTGCGTCGGCATTCTCATCGGCGCCAACAGCAACTTCGACATCAGTGAACAGGAAGGCGAAATCGCCTACTGGATCGGGGTGCCGTACTGGGGCCAGGGCCTGGTTCCGGAGGCGGTGCGCGAAGTGATGCGCCACGGCTTCGAAACCCTCAAGCTCAAGGCGTTGTGGTGCGGCTACTTTGCCAACAACAGCCAGTCGTTTGCTGCCCAATCGAAATGTGGCTTTCGCCATCACCACACCGAAGAGAACAAATACAACCCGTTCCTGCAGGACTATCGGACCGAACACATCAGCTGCATCACTTACCCGCAGTGGTTGCAACAGTACCAACCGGCAGGCCGCTGAAAACCGCGGCGCTTCCCTGCGGCCGCTGTCTCTCTTACAATCGCGACAAATTCCTATTCGCATTGGTTGTCGTTGAGAGAGCGGGATGTCCACACCAGGCTGTGATACAGAGCGCCATGAGCACCTGCAGACGCTTTACCAGGATTACAACGGCTGGCTGCGTGGCTGGTTGCGCAAGCGTCTGAACAACTCGGCCGATGCGGCGGACCTGGCCCAGGACACCTTCGTGCGCGTCCTGCTGGCGCGCACATCCGGCACCTTGCTCGAGCCTCGGCGCTACCTGGCGACCATTGCCCGTGGCCTGGTGATTGACCTCTACCGGCGCCGCAGCCTCGAACAAGCCTACCTTGAAGCCCTGGCGCTGCGCCCCGAGGTGCACGCGCCATCGGCCGAGGCGCGGGCGTTGATCTTCGACAGCCTGATGGCCATCGACCGCATGCTCGACGGGCTCGGTGCGCGCACCCGGCAGATCTTCCTTGCCGTGCAACTGGACGGGCTCACCTACGAGAAAACCGCCGAACGGCTCGGGGTCTCGGTGACGACGGTGCGCAAACATCTGGCCAGTGCGCTGATGCACTGCCTGCTGCTGGATGAGGCATGAAGCGCATTCTTGCCCAGGCGGTGGACTGGTATGTGCGCCTGCACGAGAGCACCGTCAGCGAAGCGACCCGCAGCCAATGGCAGGCCTGGCTGGCCGCCGACCCGCAACACGCCGCGGCCTGGAAGCGTATCGAACAGCTGCAGCAACGCCTGACCCAGGCGCCGAGCGCCCTCGCCTCCAGCACCCTCGAACGGGCCCGCCAAGGGCGACGGGCGACGCTGAAAACCTTCGCCCTGTTGCTCGGTGCCGGTGTGCTCGGCTGGCAGGGTTACCAGGCTTCGCCCTGGCGCGCGGACTACGCCACGCGGGTGGGGCAACGGCGTAGCCTGAGCCTCGCCGATGGCAGCCGGCTGGTGCTCGACACCGATACCCGGGTCGATGTGCGCTTCGATCAGCAGCAACGGTTGATCATCCTGCGCCAGGGCGAAATCCTCGTCGAAACCGCCAAGGACGCCCGCCCCCTGAGCGTGCAGAGTGACCAAGGCCTCATCCTCGCCCTGGGCACGCGCTTTACCGTGCGCCAAGGTGATGGCGTCACCCGGGTGAGCGTCGAGGCGCACGCCGTCGAGGTGCGTCCGCGCCTGGCAACCGCGCAAGCCGTGCGCGTTGATGCCGGGCACACATTGAGCTTCGCCGCCGACCGTGTTGGCCCCGTGCAGCGCGCGCCGGCACAGGCCTCGGCCTGGACCCGCGGCCTGCTGGTAGCGATCGACTGGCGACTGCAGGACCTGCTCGCCGAGCTCTCGCGCTATCGCCATGGCTACCTGGGCTGCGCCGCCGATGTGGCCGATTTGCGCCTTTCCGGCACCTTTTTGCTGGATGACAGCGAGGCGGTGCTGGCCAACCTTGAGGCCTCCCTGCCAGTGCAACTGCGCCGGGTAACGCGCTACTGGGTGCGGGTGGAAAGCCGCACGGCCTGAGGGTGAAAAATATTTTCAACGTTTGGGTAACAGATTTTCATTCCTGTTTCGGCTCTTCCTGCACGTGCGCATCAGACGCAGCCCCTGCCAACCCGAACAGGAACCTTTGCATGTCCTTCCAACCGTCTTTTCTCGGCCGCAGCATCCACCGCGCGGCGCTTGCCCTGGGCTTGTCCGGCTCGCTGCTGGCGCTGACGCCGGCCTGGGCCAAAGCGCAGGCCTACGACATCCCCGCCGGCAGCCTGTCGCTGGCGCTGAGCCAGTTCGCCGCAGCCAACGGTGTGATGATTACCTTCAGTTCCGAAGACACGGCCGGGCTGTCATCGCCGGGTTTGCAGGGCGATTTTGAACTGGACCAGGGCTTTGCCAGGCTGCTGCAAGGCAGTGGCTTGCGCGTGGTGCAGGCCGGCGACAAGCGCTACGTGCTGGCCAAGGCTGACAACAGCGCCGCCGTGGAACTCGGCGCCACCAGCATCAACGCCGCCGGCCTGGGCGCCACCACTGAAGGCAGCGGCTCGTACACCACCGGCATCACCAGTACCGCCACCAAACTGCCGCTGTCACTGCGCGAAACACCGCAGTCGATCAGCGTGGTCACCCGTCAGCGCATGGACGATCAGGGCCTCAACGATCTTACCGAGGTGCTCAAGCAAACCCCAGGCCTGTCGGTGCAGAGCCTGGGCAGCGAACGCTTCAACATCTACGCCCGTGGCTACAGCGTCGACAATTACCAGTTCGACGGCATTCCCACCACACTCGACATTGTCAGCCAGGTCTCGGCGCAAAGCCTTGCCGACATGGCGATCTACGACCGCGTCGAAGTGCTGCGTGGCGCCACCGGCCTGATGACCGGTGCCGGCGACCCATCGGCGACCATCAACATGGTGCGCAAGCGCCCCACCGCCGACTTCAAGGGCCACTTCACGGCAGGCCTGGGCTCGTGGGACAAGTACCGCACCGAGCTCGACCTGTCCGGCCCGCTGACCCCGACCGGCAACCTGCGCGGGCGCATGGTCGCGGCCTATCAGCAGAACAACAGCTACGTCGACCACTACTCCCAGGAAAAGCAGATTTTCTACGGCATCCTTGAAGCGGACCTGAGCGACAGCACCCTGTTCACGGTCGGCGCCGACTACCAGAAGAACAACCCGCAAGGTTCGTCCTCGGTGGCCTTCCCGCTGTTCTACAGCAACGGCCAGCAAACCGATTTTTCGCGCTCGACCAACAGCGCCGCGCGCTGGAGCAGCAACCCCCAGGATGTCCTCAACACCTTCGCCAGCCTCGAACACAAGCTGGGTTACGACTGGAGCCTGAAGGTGGCCGTCAACCAGATGTACATCAACCGCGATGACTACAAGCTGGCCACCGCCAGTTGGGGCTTCCCCGACATCAACACCGGCGCCGGGGTGCGCCTGTACGGTGGCGCCGGCAGTACCTGGCAGAAGCAAACCGGCGTCGATGTTCAGGCCCAGGGGCCTTTCCAGTTGTTCGGCCGCCAGCATGAGCTGATCGTCGGCTACAACTTCTCCCGCTACGAAAACCGCCACTCGCCCCTGCGCGGCACCGCCATCGAAGGCACCTCGGTCAATTTCTACGACTGGGACAACTACACCAAACAACCGAACACCAGCAACGGCAAGCTGTATGACGGCGACACCAGCATCTACCAGAACGGCACCTACATCGCCACGCGCCTGCGCCCGACCGACGCGCTGTCGATCATCCTTGGCGCCCGCGCCAGCGACTACAAGTACAACTACGACATGGAATACGTGCTGACCCCCAACAGCAACCGCAACACCCAGTACCGCGAGAGCGGCGTGGTCACGCCCTACGCCGGTGTGGTCTACGACCTCAACGACACTCACTCGGTGTATGCCAGCTACACCAGCATCTACAAGCCACAAAGCGTGCGCGACGCCAGCGGGGCGACCCTCGAGCCGCGCGAAGGCGACAACTATGAAATCGGCCTGAAGAGCGAGTTCTTTGGGGGTCGCCTGAACACCAGCATCGCGGCGTATGAAATCAAGCAGGACAACCTGGCGGTGATCGACCCGGGCCAGGTCATCCCCGGCACCACCTCGGCGGCCTACAAGGCCGTCAGCGGCGCCACCACCCGCGGCTTCGAGATCGAAGCCAACGGCGAGCTGCTACCGGACTGGAACCTCGCCGCCAGCTACAACCACAGCCTCACCGAAGACGCCGACGACCAGCGCATCAATAGCGAAGCGCCGGCCAACATGCTCAAACTGTGGAGCACCTACCGCCTGCCCGGCGACTTCAACCGCCTGACCGTCGGTGGCGGCGCCAACTGGCAGAGTGGCACTCACATCACCGTGACCCCGAGCACCGCGATGGGCACGGTCAAGGCCAGGCAACAGCAGTTCACCGTGATCAACCTGATGGCCCGCTACCAACTGACCGATCAGCTAGCCGCCACCCTCAACGTCAACAACCTGTTCGACAAGAAGTACATCAGCGCCCTGGACACCACCTTCTTCAGCGGCTACTACGGTGAACCGCGTAATGTGATGCTCTCTACCAAGTACAGCTTCTGAAATCGAGGTGCTTACAACGCCATTCGGTACTCGATAACCCCAGGCTTTTCGGCAATCCAGTCATAGAGCCGTTGGGCGGTGTGATTGGACTCCTGGGTGTGCCAGTACAGCCGGTCGCAGTGGTGCTCCCGAGCTTGCCCTTGCACGTACTCGATCAGCTGCTTGCCGAGCAGCTGGCCGCGCACGCCGGGGCAGACGTACAGGTCTTCGAGGTAGCAGAAGTCGTTACGGCCCCAGGTCGAGCGGTGGAAGACGAAATGGACGAAGCCGTGGACCTGTTCGCCGTCAGCGGCCACCGCGCAATGCACGGGTTCGCGGCTGTCGAAGAAGCGCGCCCAGGTGGTCTGGGTGGTCGGCATGCCGATGTCGACCTTGTAGAACGCCTGATACTGGGCCCAGTGCGCGCACCATTGCTTGAAGTCGTGTTGCGTGACGGGGCGAATCGATACAACGGGATGTGCTGCGGTCATGGTCAATCCTTAGTGACGGTAGAAACTGCAGCGATTTATAGCGCGACAATGGCTTGGTTAAACCATCCAGTTTCTGCTTGCCAAGCAGACCACTTGCCACCAAGAAGTGCTGCCAAGCCTGCTTTGAGCCTGTGGGAGCGGGCTAGACCCGCGATCGAGCGCTAAGCGCTCGCCATCCGGGCACCGGCTGATGTACCGGCTGGCTGCACACGGTTGCGGCGGTTGCCATCCGGGCCTATGTTCCATGCGAGGCTTTACCTGCGCTGCGAGGTGACCCCATGGCGAACGACTCCCGCCCGGCCGTGCTCGAACTGATCGGCAATACGCCGCTGGTGCGTGTCAGCCGCTTCGATACCGGCCTGTGCACGCTGTTTCTCAAGCTCGAATCACAGAACCCCGGCGGCTCGATCAAAGACCGCATCGGCCTGGCGATGATCGACGCCGCCGAGCGCGATGGCCGCCTGCGCCCCGGCGGCACCATCGTCGAAGCCACCGCCGGCAATACTGGCCTGGGCCTGGCCCTGGTCGGCCGCGCCAAGGGCTACCGGGTGGTGTTGGTGGTGCCCGACAAGATGTCTACCGAGAAGGTCCTGCACCTCAAGGCCATGGGCGCCGAGGTGCACATCACCCGCTCCGACGTCGGCAAGGGCCATCCCGACTATTACCAGGATGTCGCCGCGCGGCTGGCGCAGGAAATTCCCGATGCGTTCTTCGCCGACCAGTTCAACAACCCGGCCAACCCGCTGGCCCATGAGTGCAGCACCGCGCCGGAGATCTGGGCGCAAACCCAGCATGATGTCGATGCCATCGTCGTCGGTGTTGGCTCGGCCGGCACCCTGACCGGGCTGACCCGCTTCTTTCGCCGCCTGCAGCCGAGCCTGGCGATGATACTGGCCGACCCGGTCGGTTCGGTGGTCGCTGAATACAGCCGCAGCGCCACCCTCGGCACTCCCGGCTCCTGGGCGGTCGAGGGCATCGGCGAGGACTTCATCCCGTCGATTGCCGACCTTTCCAGCGTGCGCCAGGCCTACTCCATCAGCGATGAAGAAAGCTTCGATCACGCCCGCCAACTGCTGCGCGCCGAAGGCATTCTCGGCGGCTCGTCGACCGGCACCTTGCTGGCGGCGGCGCTGCGCTACTGCCGCGAGCAAACCGAACCGAAGCGGGTGGTCAGTTTTGTTTGCGACACCGGCACCCGCTACCTGTCCAAGGTCTACAACGACCAGTGGATGACCGACCAGGGCCTGCTGGCGCGCAAGCACTATGGCGACTTGCGCGACCTGATCGCGCGGCGTTTCGAGGATGGCCGGGTGATCAGCGTCGGCCCCGACGACACCCTGCTCACCGCCTTCCAGCGCATGCGCCTGGCCGATGTCTCGCAACTGCCGGTGCTGGTCAACGGCCAGAAGCTGGTCGGGGTGATCGATGAGTCCGACATCCTGCTCGGCGTGCACCAGGACGCTTCGCACTTTCACTTGAGCGTGGCCAGCGCGATGACCGCCAAGCTCAAGCTGGAAACCCTGGCCCCCAGCGCCAGCCTGGCGCAGCTGCAGGCCGAGCTCGACCGTGGGCTGGTGGCGATCATTGAAGACGCTGCCGGCTTTTACGGCGTGATTACCCGTGTCGATTTGCTCAATCACCTACGCAGGTCCTTACCATGAGCCAGCACGATGAAAGCGGCGCGCCACGCGCCTTCGCCACCCGCGTGATCCATGCCGGGCAGGCCCCAGACCCGTCCACCGGGGCATTGATGCCGCCGATCTACGCCAACTCCACCTACTTGCAGCAAAGCCCCGGGGTGCACAAGGGCCTGGACTACGGCCGCTCGCACAACCCCACGCGCTGGGCGCTGGAACGCTGCGTGGCCGACCTTGAGGGCGGCACCCAGGCGTTCGCCTTCGCCTCCGGGCTGGCGGCGATCGCCAACGTGCTCGAGCTGCTCGATGCCGGCGCCCACGTGGTCTCGGGCAATGACCTGTACGGCGGTACCTTCCGCCTGTTCGAACGGGTGCGCCGGCGCAGCGCCGGGCACCGCTTCAGCTTCGTCGACCTGGCCGACCTTTCGGCATTCGAAGCGGCGCTTGAGGCCGACACGCGCATGGTCTGGGTCGAGACCCCGAGCAACCCCTTGCTGCGCCTGACCGACCTTGCCGCGGTCGCGCGCATCTGCCGTCAGCGCGGCATCATCTGCGTGGCCGACAACACCTTCGCCAGCCCGTGGGTGCAGCGCCCGCTGGAGCTGGGCTTCGATATCGTCCTGCACTCGACCACCAAGTACCTCAACGGCCACTCCGACGTGATCGGCGGCATCGCCGTGGTCGGCAACAACCCGCAGCTGGCCGAGCGCCTGGGCTTTTTGCAGAACTCGGTGGGCGCCATTGCCGGGCCGTTCGACGCCTTCCTCACCCTGCGCGGGGTGAAGACCCTGGCGCTGCGCATGGAGCGCCACTGCAGCAATGCCCTGGAGCTTGCGCAATGGCTGGAGCGTCAGCCGCAGGTGGCGCGGGTCTACTACCCGGGCCTGGCCTCGCACCCGCAGCACGCGCTGGCGCGCCAGCAGATGCGTGGCTTTGGCGGGATGATCTCCCTTGACCTGAACAGCGACCTGGCCGGCGCCAAGCGCTTTCTTGAAGCGGTGCAGATCTTCGCCCTGGCCGAGAGCCTGGGCGGGGTCGAAAGCCTGATCGAACACCCGGCGATCATGACCCACGCCAGCATTCCGGCAGAGAACCGCGCGCAACTGGGCATCGGTGATGCCCTGGTGCGCTTGTCGGTGGGGGTCGAGGATGTCGACGACCTGCGCGCTGACCTGGCCCAGGCGCTGGCGCAGGTTTGAGCGCTCGGGGTGCTGGTGGCTGGGTGAGCGGGCTTAGTTCACCATCACCTCGTCCAGCGCCTGCTCGAGGGTGTTGACCGTGCGCTCGATATTGTGCAGCTTTTCGAGCCCGAACAGGCCGATGCGGAAGGTCTGGAAGTCGGCCGGCTCGTCGCATTGCAGCGGCACGCCGGCGGCGATCTGCAGGCCCTGGACGGCAAATTTCTTGCCGTTCTTGATATCGCCATCATCGGTGTAGCTCACCACCACGCCAGGGGCCTGAAAGCCGGCGGCGGCCACGCTTTTGATGCCTTTGCCGGTCAACATTGCGCGCACCCGATCGCCCAGAGCCTGTTGCTCGCCGCGCAGCTTGTCGAACCCGTAGGCTTGCATCTCTTTCATCACCTCGTTGAATCGCGCAAGGGAATCACTGGGCATGGTCGCATGGTAGGCATGTCCGCCCTGCTCGTAAGCCTGCATGATCTGCAGCCACTTTTTCAGGTCGCAGGCAAAGCTGCTGCTTTGCGTCTGCTCGATGCGCTCGAGGGCCAAAGCGCTGAACATCACCAGGGCGCAGCAAGGGGAAGCGCTCCAGCCTTTTTGCGGTGCGCTGATCAGCAGGTCGACTGCGCATTTGTGCATATCCACCCAAATCGTGCCTGAGGCGATGCAGTCCAGCACGAACAGGCCACCCACCGCATGCACGGCATCACCAACGGCCCGCAGGTAGTCATCGGGCAGGATAATCCCTGACGAGGTTTCAACGTGAGGGGCGAAGACAACCTGTGGCTTGTGCGTCGCAATGGCTGCCAGCACTTCGTCCAGAGGGGGTGGCGCGTAGGCCGCCTGGCGACCCGCGTCGAGCGGCCGGGCTTTGAGCACCGTGGTGGCCGCCGGGATGTTGCCCATCTCAAGGATCTGGCTCCAGCGAAAACTGAACCAGCCGTTGCGTATCACCAGGCATTGCTGGGCGCTGGCAAACTGTCGCGCAACCGCTTCCATGCCGAACGTGCCGCTGCCCGGGACCACCGCAACAGCCTGGGCGTTGTAGACCTGCTTAAGGGTCGTGGAGATGTTGTTCATCACGTCTTGAAATGACTGCGACATGTGGTTGAGCGAACGGTCGGTGTAGACCACCGAGTACTCGACCAGCCCCTCAGGATCAATACTGGGATATAGCTTTGACATGGAGTGACTCCTTTGGCAGAGATATCAGTGGTATTACTCGGGAATGCCGGTCAACGTATGCACTACCCGCATTGCACAAGGCGGTCGAGCCCCTTGCGGGTCGATCTGTTCGCATTTCTTCAGCAGCGGATAGGCATCGGCAAACTTCATGGCCGCCACTTGTTCAGCGTGCTGCTGCGAAACAAAGCAGTGCTCGAACCGGAAGGCGGCATACACCTCGGGCAGCAGTGCCGGATAATCGTAAACCTCGTCGACGATACTCTTTAGCATCTTGGACATCTGCCCGTCGGCCGCGGGAGAAATCCTCGTGAGCAGATCATCCTTGGCGACGCCCGCTTGCCGGGCCGCAATGACTTCCTTCGACGCACCGATGGATGCCTGCATTCCCTGCGGAAACGGACAATCAGACGCCGCCAATGCCGAGGCCGACGCCATGCAACTCAGTAAAGTGAAAACAGCAGCCATCCTTGTCATGGAACTTCCTTATGTGTAGCAAGCATTGTTGAAATAAGCTGCGGATTCTAACCGATACCAGATGATGCGCTCCATTGACTTGGTCCGCTGCGGGGTTTGGCTATGTATAGCGACGGTCGAAGTCAGGCTGTCGCTACCGCCACGCTGTGGCGCGCAGGCATGGTGAATCGCAGACGGAGGTCAATTACATGAAAATTTCGAAGGCATGCCTGGAGCCTGTTATTCACGCACTGGAGGCGAGCCTGCTTGAACGCAAGACTCGCCTTGATCGCGACATGCTGACCCGCCTGCTGGCTCAGGACTTCGTCGAGTTTGGCGCGGAGGGTATCGCCTGGAACCGGTCACAAACCATCGACGCATTGCTGCTGCAGGATTTTGTCCAGCGTCAGATCACCGATTTTCAGATTCGTATCCTCTCCGAAAAGGTGGTGGCCACCTATCGGTGCACGGTCGATAGCCCGAACGGCACCCGTGATTCTTTGAGAAGCTCCATCTGGCGTCGGCTGGGAGACGATTGGCAGATGGCATTCCACCAGGGTACGACAAGGGCAGCAGAAATTTGATCAGCTATTGGTGCCATGCTTGGGTGAGTGGCCGCTTTGGGTCGTTAGCTGCCTTCCACCAATGGCTGCTTTCAACCCAAAAATGACGGTGGCGACAGACAGAATTCCGCCAAGACCTGTTGTCCACGATGCCAAAGCTGGCCATAGCTCATTTATTCTGATTTAAGATCATCCAGTCGTCCGCCCTTCGAGATGGAGAGAAAATGCAGCTGCCCCTTACCGAGACGGTAAAACGCACCACTCACCTAATTCAAAACATGATGAGGTTTTGGAAGGAGGCTCACGGTTGGGCCCCAATCGAGGCAGCAGAACTGCTGAATAAATCAATGCTCGAATGGCAGAGTTCGCTCGCAGAGGAGTTGTCAGAATGGTGCGGCAGCTTGAGCAACGGCCAGCTCATTCTTGCCTGGGTCAACCTAGGTGCGTTAGTCGAAGGTCAGATGAAGCTACTTTTGTCTGTGTACTACAAGGATTACCTGTCGGATGCTTATGCTATAAAAAAGAAAAATGGAGCTATCGAAGATCCAGACGGCGTAACGCTGGAGCCGCTAATTCAATTTTTTAAGAAAAAGATCTGGTCGCCGGAAGAAGATTGGGAGCCATGGATTCGGATGGTTCAACAACGCAGAAATGCGATACACGCTTTCAAGGCAAAGACTATCGGTACTACCGAAGAACTACACCTTGCGCTAGAGACGCTCCTTGAATTTGTAAGGTTTATAAATGGCCGGCTACCGTATCCCGATCAACATTACGCTCCTTGTGAATACTGAGGGAATGTCAAATCAACTCAGGACGAAGGGCCGCTTCGGCTCGAAAGCGGTCATTCGCGACCGGCAGCTATCGACCCAAAGCAGCCCCTCACAGAGGTTAGCGGTATGCGTCAAAGATCATAGTCTGGGTCTGATTCACCATCATCCTCATATGCGCCCGAGTTCTCCGCATTCCCTTTATTCGCTGGATAACTAAGCTGAGCACGATCCTTCAAAATAATCTGTGCCACTCCATCTTTTTGCCCGACCTTTCCCTGCACGCAAATTGTACGGCCTTGAAGACCATGTTTTAGGCTTTCCCGGAATTTTTCGGCATCTTCCCCCCATATGATGACGGTCAATCGTCGTTTGGAGGGAAATGCTTCGCCCAAATTAATGAAGGTTGGCTTTCCGGTCGTGTTCCCGCGGGACACAACCTCAACCACCTTCCCTGCAAATGCCTTAACTTGACCTTCCTGATGCACTGCACCTGACCAGTTAAGGGGATCTTTGCAGGACTGTCCCGACAAACTTTCGCCGGATGGTGTAGATATGGTTGCTAACGTGATGGGTAATGATTCTATTGACGCTGAAGGTACATCGTTGACGCGTGAGTACCCCGCTGGCTCGTTCATTCGGTGGAACATGAAATACATCATGGCCATGATCAGCACCACAAATGCCCAAATGGTCGTTTTCACTAGTTTGGTCTCTCTCTTGAGGTTCGCAACTTCCAGTTGCGCCTGCTCTAATTGGAACAACCGCTTGTGTTCTGATCCAGACAGTCCTTGAGTTGTTGTGGCTGCCGCTACCAGCCCCTGCACCTTCTTCAACTCATTCTGGGCCACGTTGGCCGCGCCCGTTTGTTGTTCCAGTTGAGCGCGCAGCGCGTGCTCCCTGACGATGAGGGATTCCATATAGCTATTTTTGCTACGCTCGCTTCGTAAAAGCAGCGAGATGTGCTCAATGCAGCGTTTAGCCGAATGCTTTACGTCATAGTTCGCAAAGCGAATTACATCCCAACCTTGTGCCACCAGGCTGGCATGGCGTCGTTGCCAATCGACAAACTCCGCATGTGACATGCCGGCCCCGCGACCGGTCTTGTCATAGCCATCGATTTCAATGGCTATGCGTAGCGTTTCACCTTCCTGAATAACGAAATCACAGTAGCGGGTACCGCCTTCCGTATCGGTGAAACAATACTGCGTGTCCACCGAATCTAGATTGATGCCGGGAACATGGGCCAGCACGTTGCAAACAAATAGCTGTTCAAAAGGGCTTTGCAGCCTCGAAGCGTGTTTGCGTAACCAAGGTGCGATGTCAATCGGCTGGTAATCTGTCATTTTCGATTGCAATCATCCAAATTTTGGGCAAGGTAAACCTGCTCCCTGGAACCCATTTATCAATAATATGACTCACGTCATAGCATATTAACACTACGACTATGAACAGTCAGGAAAGTCTTGGTGATCCTTGACTTGCCTTAGGACTAAACGGTGGGGCTTAGCGAGGAGCCAGCTTGAATTCAGCCTCCAACGGCCGAGGCCCATGGTGGAACTCAGGAGCGTCCATATGGATCAGGCGCTACCGAAGAGGCTATGCCTGCCAAGGGTCGGTTAGCGCCTCTGGGTCGGGATGACCATCCTTGTCCTCCCTCACAAGGAGGACAAGCCATGAACGCCATTACGACCAGCAGCCATCAGCCTTGGAATAAAGGAAAATTGGTCGGGCAGAAAGCTCCGCTCCGACTGAAAGATATCTGGGCCATTCGGGTAAGGCTCCAAATCGCGGAGAAAACTCGTGATTTAGCCCTCTTCGATCTGGCCATCGACAGCAAGCTACGAGCCTGCGATCTGACCAAGCTTCTCGTACGCGACGTTGCTCATGGGGAGCACGTGTCATCGCGAGCAATAGTGATGCAGCAGAAAACCCAACGACCCGTGCAGTTTGAAATTACAGAGCAAACGCGGCTGGCCCTAGAGGCCTGGATACATCAAGCCCAGCTCCACAGCGAGGATTGTCTTTTTCCAAGCCGGTTACACGCATCAGTGCATCTCTCCACCCGGCAGTACGCCCGAATCGTCAAAGTGTGGATAAAGTCTATTGGGCTAGATCCAGCTATGTACGGCACCCACACGATGAGACGTACGAAGGCATCGCTGATCTATCGCAGGACAAAGAACCTGAGAGCAGTTCAGCTCCTGCTCGGCCATACAAAGCTTGAAAGCACCGTGCGATACCTGGGCATTGAAGTCGATGACGCATTGGAGATGGCAGAACAGACGGAGGTCTGACAGCGTCCAGCGACGGTCGAGGTATGACCGTCGCGATTCGACCCTTAGCTGCCCTTCACCACTGACAGCTAACGGCCAAAAGCCGCCCCTGACGAAGCACAACGATCCGTTGCGACTGAGCGTGATGTTCTTCCAAGCGGCTGCTACAGCCGCTTGAAAATCGGTTTATTGACCGGTGCTCACGATCGTGGGCGGCAAGGCGGCCTTCATCGCAAGACCAGGCCGTTGAAGTGGCAGCCGATGTGATACACACAAAGCCCTCTGAAACGTCCGGCTCGCAATTAGTTCTCGTAGCGTAGGGTGATGGCAAAGTTGCGGGGTTCGCCGTAATAGTTTCCGGTGTCTTGACTAAAAATCGCGGTGTAGTACTTCTCGTCGAAAACATTGTTGAGGTTCAACTGAACGCTCAGGTTCTGGTCGATTCGCAAGTTAGCGTTCAGGTCGACAAGGTTGTAGGCACTCTGCGAAATCTCGTTCAGGTACAGCTTGCTCTGATGGTACACGCTGGTCCCCACTCGCCATTGATCCAACTTTCCCGGCAGCTGATAGGTGGTGGCGGCCTTGAACAGTCGCTGTGGCGAATTTTCTGTGCCATAGGCGTCACCCTTTTTGGTACCAGCGACGTATTTTGGATGACTGTAGGTGTAGCCCATCAAGGCATTCCAGCCGGGCATCAACTCGCCTGAAACCTCTGCCTCGAACCCGCGGTTTCGCACTTTCGCACCCTCGGTGTAGCACCGCGAATCACGCGTTGGCCCGCAGACACGTCCAGCATCGGGAACGACCTGCGCAAGGCCTGACTGATCCACCTGGAAGAGCGCCAGGGCGGTATTCAACCTGCCATCGAACAGCTCGTTTTTCACGCCGACTTCGTAGTTACTGCCCGTCGTCGGTTCCAGCAATGTGTTGTCGACGCTGTAGTTGCCCTGCATCTTATAGATCTCGGTATAGCTGGCGTACACCGAGGTGTTGTCATTGACGTCGTAGACGATGCCGCCGTAAGGGATGACCTTGCGATTTTCCTTGAAGCGGTCCGTCTCCCATGGGCCTTGGGTGTCGTAATCGACCCAGCTCAAACGGCTGCCGAGAATGACGTGCAGATCATCGAGCGGATTGAGGCGGGTGGCGGCATATATGCCCTTGTCCTTACGCACATGTCGGCTGGGCGTCAGGCTGCCGACTATGTGCGGTTCAGGGAACTGCGAGGTGTCAAAGTCCAGAATGTCGACGATAGGGTTCACGCTTGATGAGCCTGTCACGTACTGCAACCTGTCGCGCCTCATGTTGGTCCCTATCACCACCTCATGCTTGCCCCCCAGCAGGGTGAATGCGCCGTTAAGCGCCGCGTCGAGATTGATCTGTTCGTCATCGTAACGGGCGCTGTTCGGCCAGTACTGCATCGTCGAATCGGAGTCTTTGCTGTGATACCCAACCTGAGCGAGAAAATCTGCATTGGACCAGATCAGATTGGTGGCGACGGTGAGGTTCCAGTCCTCATTGAAGCTGTGCTTGATATCGGCAAAAACGTTGCGGTTGATCTTGTCCAGGTGGGCCCACTTACCGGCGAACGACTTCGAACGCGAGAAGTTGTAAGAACTGCCATCCAGGTGGGTGGGCAAACCACCCCAGTCGTAGCCGCCGTTATTGTCCTGCTGGAAAGATGCCCCCACCGCGATCGTGGTCGAGTCACTCAAGTCGGCTTCGCCAATGGCGTAGAACAGCTGATTGTCCTTGTCAGCGTAGTCCTGGTAGCTATTTCGACTGTTGTACATCAGGACCGTACGGCCACGCAGGGTGCCCTCTGCGTTCAGGGGGCCGCCAACATCGAGTTGCGTGCGGTAGTTGTCCCACGAGCCAGCACCGAGCTCCGCCTTGAGTTGGTATTCACGCGTCGGTCGCTTGCGCACCATATTTATCGCCGCAGACGGGTTACCTGCCCCTTGCATCAGGCCTGTCGCACCTCGGACAATTTCCACCCGGTCATACATGGCCATGTTGTTCACTGACATGACGTCCATCGAGAAACTTTCCGTGACGCTGCTCGGCAGGCCATCGAACTGCAAGTCGTCGACCTGGAACCCTCGCGAGTAGTAAAGCGGACGCTCTGTGCCGAACCCTTTAACCGTGCTGATGCCTGTCGCTGCCCTTGCAACGTCTTCCAACGACTGCATGTTCTGGTCATCCATCTGTTGCCGAGTGACCACACTGATGGACTGAGGCGTTTCACGCGGCGAAAGCCCCAACCTTGTCGCCGTGTTGGTAAGGCCAGTGGTGTAGGCGCCGGTCCCCTCAGTTGTCGAAGCCAGCCTGAGTGCATTCACATCGGTAGCGCCCAGCTCCAGCACTGTCGAATCAGTTGATAGCTTGCGCAAGGTCAGCGTCTTGTCATTGACGAACTCATAACCGAAACCACTGCCGCTGAGCAGATGATCGAGCGCCTCATTGACCTTGTAGGGCCCGCTCAACCCAGCGCTGTTCATTCCACTTACCTCGTCGGAATTGAAAATGATGCGCAGGCCGGCTTGATCGGCGAATCGGGTTAGTGCGCTGTCCAGTGGCTGGGCAGCGATATTGAAGAGCTGAGTGACAGCGAAGGCTTCGGAGCCCCTGGCATGAACATCGACCGGTGCCAGCAGTCCGAGCAAGGCAGCCAGTGCCATTGCCTGGCGCAACGAATGCGCACGGGTACGTAAGGAGACATGAAACATGAAAGCAACCTTTCCCTAGAGTTGGCTGCGCGACTTTAATGTGAATGATTCGCGCTTCGTATCTACGACGAAACGACGTGGAGAACCTTGCCAAAGAATTTTCATTTTTTTGCAAGGTGCTCTCCGGGAAGGGATGCTGGCCCTGTATCAGCGCTTGGGCCGCACCAGCGTGAGTAACGGCAACCGAGTGATGCGAAGTGGCTGCGTCTGCTCAAGCGCATTAAGCGCAGCGTGTGGATCATCCACTTCGAATGTGCCGCTGATACGCCGTGCCGCCAGCGTTTCATCCGTCAGGTAGAGGACGCCTGGGATGTACCGGTCGAGTTCGGCGAGCACCTCACCCAGCGGCCGCGCATTGAAAATCAATTTGCCTCGCTGCCAGGTGGCGACATCCTGCACATCGACTTTCACCGCCATCTGCGGCGCCAGACCCTGGCGATAGGCCGTGGATTGCCCTGCGGGCAGACGCAGGGTCTCCCCGCCCGAACTGAGCTGGACTATCCCTTCGCTCACCTGGACGGTGACCTTGTCGCCGCGCTGATCCACATCGAAACGTGTGCCGATTGCCTGCACATCACCTTGAGCGGCGTGAACGATGAAAGGCCGTGATGAATCCTTGGCAACTTCGAAGAGTGCTTCCCCTTGATACAGCGTGATGCCACGTTGGTTATGGCTGTAATTCACCGACAGCACGGTGTCACCATTCATCCACAGCCGACTGCCGTCTTCAAGGCGCAATTCCCGTCGCTCGCCAGGGTCTGTCACATGATCGGCATAGAGCGCTGACCAGGGGCGTTGCAGCGCTGCACTGAACACCACTATTGCAACACAAGCAGCCATGCCGGCTGCCCATAAGGCGCGTACAGGTTTACGACGCTTCTCGGGGGGCGGAGCAACGAATTGTCGGGCTTTTTGTGTGAGGGGGAACGCGCCCCACAATGCCTCGGCCCTGCTTGCGGCGTGAGCATGGAACGCAGAGCGCTGGCACCAGTTGTCATAGGCCAGGTGATCGGCTGTAGTAGCCCGACCTGAGTGCAGATGCACCAGCATCTCGATGGCCTGGTCTTCCAGATCGGAAGGATCGACACTGTCGGTCATGGGTTCTTCAAGCTTGGAAGTGTGAAGAGGCGTCCGAGTCTGGGGGGGCACGTTCGTATAAGGCATGCGGTTCATCTCCACTGCGTCCGGCTCAGCGAGTCGCGACAATGACGTACAGCTTGAACAATGTACTTCCCCACGGTGCTTTCGGAAACGCCGAGTCTTGTGGCGATCTGCGCATGTGTCAGCCCCTCGAGACGGTTGAGCAGCAGCGCCAACCTTGCGTTGGTTGGCAACTTGTCCATGGCGATATCGAGCTGTGCCAAAGCCTCATCTGTGATCAGAGCAGTCTCTGGTGAAGGGCGTGGATCGCATACCTCCAGGGCCTGTGATTCATCGGCATGCAAAGCATTGAGTCGCCCCTCCCGACGCATACGATCAATGGCCAGGTTGCCAGCTATGCGGAACAGAAACGCGCGAGGCTCCTGTATCGGTTCGCCCGCCGGCAGGTTAACCAAACGCAGATAGGTATCCTGAGCCACATCGGCAGCTTGCTCAACGTTACCCAACCGCCGAGCCAGGAACGCCAACAGTTCTGCGTAGTGCTCATGGAAGTTGGTTAGCAAATCAGAGGTGCCAATGCGTGACATGCTCAGCCCTATTTCGGTGAACCGGCCCCGCCGGAGAGCGGCGAATACTACATTAACTGAGAAGCATTATTAAATGAATTAAGAGCAGCGGCCCCGTTTTGCAGCGGAGTTCCGCGCAGACACGTCGGTGATTAAAGCCGACAGTCAAACCCAGCCTTAAGGCAATGGCGTCAATTTGATATCATGGCTGTCAGTCGAAGCAAGGAACTGCTCCATGATCTCACGCGCAAAAAAAATCCTCTGCCTGCCTGGCATTCTGCTGCTGGCGGCGGTTTCCTCCCAGGCTGTCGCTGGGCACTTCGTCATTGACATGCAAACCGATGAAGGCCGCAAGCTGGCGAAAACCATCGGCACCGATAAGTACCGCTACGCCTTGTTCAACGAGTTCAGCAAGGACGCGCCGTACAGTGCGATTGCGTTGAGCAACTCGGAGGGTTTCAAGGACGGCGTTGTCGTTTACAACGCTGTCATCAATGCCACGGAACAGGGCGCAAAAATGATCTTCACGCAGTTTGTCGACTGCGGGAAGCTGCAGACCAATGAGGGCTTTATTGAAGTCAACGATCAGCCGATCAAGGTGCTGCATGAGTGCCGCGAGGAAAAACCAGGCACCAAGGTGTCGATCTTCCTGCCGGTCTCCGATGCCGCGCAGCACTATATCTACAACGCCTTCGCCAAGGATGTCCCGGTGAAGGTCAGGATGGATAAACACCCCGTCGTTTTTCCAACCGACGGTTTCCTTGAGGCCTGGAGCGTGAGAAACAAGAAGGCGCTTTGAACTCAAGCCCTGCTCACTGTTGCTCAAACTCATAGCCCAGGCTGTGGCCATGGCTGACCCACTCCACCACGCCCCGGCGGTTGAGCTTCAAGTCGTCCTTGCCACTGCCCTCGCGCACCGGTGAATGCTCGCCATAGGCGTGAACATTCACCTGCTCGTACAAGGCGCCGTACTTGACCAGGTAATAGGCAATCATCGCGGCACGCGCCTGGGCCAGGACGAAGTTCTGCTCGGGCGAGCCGATGTCATCGGTATGACCCTCGACAAAGACTTCGGCCTCGGGATGGCTCACCAGGTAGTTGGCCACATAGGCAAGCCTGGCCTGATAAGGCGGCTCGATCGCGGAGCTGTCGGTGTCGAAGTACACCACCAGGCCGCCGGCCACATCGGGCTCATCCGACAGCGCTTGCAGGGCGCGCTGGTTGTTGGCATCGGCCTCGGCCGCCGAGACGAACAGCGAGCGTTCGCTGGTGCTTGCAGGGTTGCTGCAGCCTGTCGCCGTCAATACCAACAGCACGGGCAGGAAGCAGCGCAGATAACGGTTCATAGGCCCCTCTTCTCGTCTACAGGATCGCAACTAGCCCGCGCACAACAGGCACACGCCCAGCCATTGGTACACCTTGAGCAACAGGTAGTCCCAGGCCCGGCTGAACCAGCCGCCCTCTTCCACGCTTTCCATCACCACCAGCGGCTTGCTGGCGACGTGTTTTGAGCCCACCTGGAAGTTGACCACGCCTACCACCTGGCCCGCCTGCAACGGCGCGTGAAGTTCGGCGGTGTCGACGATGGCGCTGGCCTGCACCTCGGCCGAGTGCCCGTAGGGCACGCTGATGGTCGCTTGCGCGCCGGCATTGAGCTTGACGTTGCGGGTCTGGCCAAACCACACCCGCTTGCTCATGAACACTTCGTCGGCCTGGATCGGCGTCACCGTCTCGAATGCGCGAAAGCCCCACTTGAGCAGTTTTTCCGACTCCTGAAAGCGCAGCCGATCGGACTTGGCGCCCATCACCACGGCAATCAGCCGGCGCCCGTCACGTTGCGCCGAGGTGACCAGGCTGTAGCCGCCTGCGCTGGAGTTGCCGGTCTTTAAACCGTCGACATCCAGGCTGGTACTCCACAACAGGCGGTTGCGGTTGTATTGCTGAACGTTGTTGAAGGCGAAGGCCTTTTGTTTGTACAAGGCGTACTCCGCCGGCAACTCGGCAATCAGCGCACGGCTGAGTATCGCCATGTCGCGGGCACTGCTGTATTGCCCTTCGGCGGCCAGGCCATGGACGGTCTTGAACTGGGTATTGGTCAGGCCAAGTTTGCCGGCCTGTTCATTCATCAGGTCGATAAAGGCGTTTTCGCTGCCGGCAATGTAAGTGGCCAGGGCAATGCAGGCGTCATTGCCAGACTGCACCACAACCCCGGCATTGAGGTCTTGTACCGAGACCCGGTCGCCGGGCTTGAGAAACATCAACGAAGAACCCTGCAAGTGCGGATTGCCTGCGGCCCAGGCATCGTGCTCGATGGTCACCCGGTCACTGGCGCTGAGTGCGCCGGACTGCAGAGCCTCGCCGATCACATAACTGCTCATGATCTTCACCAGGCTGGCAGGGTCGATGCGCGCATCGGCATTGCCCTGGGCCAGAACTTCGCCACTTTCATAGTCCATCAACATCCACGATTCGGCGGCGACGCCCGGTGCCGCGACAAGGTCTGCAGCACTTACCGTAAAAGACGCACTGGCCACTAACCACGGTGCAAGTAATACACACAACAACCCCTTAACTACTGCTGAACCTTTCATACGCTCCCAAACTCGACTGCCCAACTCATCAGCCACTGCAAATACGCTGATGAAGTATTTGTCCGCGGATTGTGCGTACGCCTATACTATAAATCAATCAACTATCAAGATATCTGATATGCATAGCATTGATATCGACTCTGTCGACTTGAACTTACTGCGAGTGTTTGTCGCCCTGATCGAAGAAGGCGGTGCCAGCCGCGCTGCGCTGCGCCTGGGGGTGACCCAGCCTGCGGTCAGTGCGGCCCTTGCGCGGCTGCGGGAAATTTACGCCGACCCGTTGTTCGAACGCACCGGCCGTGGCCTGCGCCCGACCCTGCGCGCCAACGAGCTGGCGCCGCTGATTGGCGAGGCCCTTAATCGCTGCCGGCAAGCCTTTGCGTTGTCGGTCGCCGGCAAAGACATCAAGGGCCGGACCATCACCATCGGCCTCTCCGACGACAGCGAAATCGCCCTGGGGCAAAGCCTGGTGGCGCTGATCGATGAACAACTGCACGGCCTGCGCATTCTGTTCCGCCAGACCCACAGCGGCCTGGTGCAGGACATGCTCATGCATCATCAGATCGATATCGCCGTGTCTGCCGGCGGGCTGTCGTCGCCGCTGATTGCCCGCCACCGCCTGGGCCGCGGCAACTACCTGTGCATCGCCGACGCTGACAACAGCATCCCCAGCAGCGCCGAGGACTACGCCCAGCGACCGCACCTGCTGGTGTCGTCGGGCGGTTTCGTCGGCATCGTCGACGAGGGGCTGAATGCGGCCGGCTACAAGCGCAGCATCCGCGCCTCGACCTCGCACTTTGCCGCAGTGCCGTTTCTGCTGGTGGGCTCGAAGCTGATCACCACGGTGCCCACCCACGCCGCCCGGGCCATGGAACGGGTCAGCACCCTGCAGACCTTTCCCTGCCCGGTGCCGCTGCCCTCCTACGACCTGGAAATCGGCACGCGGGTGGGCAGCAAGCACGACAGCACGCTGCAAACGGTCAAGTCGCTGATCATTCAACTGGTGGACAACACCTTCTGCCTGTCCTGAGGCCGGGCATCGAGCGCCAGTTGCACGCACGCGCGGGCCAGCACGGTGGTCGGGTCAACCACCGCCACCCGGTGCCGACCCAGGGCCAAGGCCGGCACCGGGCTGAGCACCAAGGGCAGCTCGGTGCAGCCCAGAATCAACACCCCGGCACCCAGCTCGCACAGGTGCTCGGCGACCACCAGCAACTGCTCCTTGCAGATGCCCTCGGTAAACCCGGCCTTGATCCCGCGCGCCCCGTAAATCGCCTCCATCACCAGCGCCTGGTACTCGTGCCCCGGGGTGAGCAACTGCAGCCCGGCCGCCCGCGCGGCCTCATGATAGACAGCGCTTTGCAACGTGCCCGAGGTGGCCAGCAAGCCCACTGGCGTGCTCGATCCATGCTGCTCGACGATGCAGGCGATGGTCTCGTCGAGCATGTTGACGATCGGCACCTCAAGGTGCGGCTGGATACGCGCTACGAACGCATGAGCGGTGTTGCACGGGATGGCGATGGCATCGGCACCGGCGTCCGCCAGGCGCTGGCAGGTGGCGTAGAGGGCAATGGTCGGATCGGTTTCAGCCCTGAGCAGGTTCGCGGTGCGGTCGGGAATCTGCGGGTTGTGCTCGACCACCATTTTGATGTGGTCCTGATCCTTGCCGGCAGGCGTGTTGGCCACGACCTTATCCATGAAGTCCACCGTTGCCGCCGGCCCCACGCCGCCGACGACGCCGAGCTTGAACGGCGTCTCGGCGCGCCGGTAGTGCTCACTGGCGGCGAAGTCGGCATAGATCGCATTGCTGTCGAGCATGGCAATGCCGCTACGCTGCAAGGCCGCGCAGACCAGGGCCAGTTCGGTCATGCCCGGTACGATGACGGCCGCACCCTGCGCCTGCAGCGCGCCAGCCAGGCGCTGTACGGCCTCGAACGGCGCGCCGTCGAGCCCGCCGTGCTTGATGCCAGCCTCGCCGTACACCGCCGCCATCAAGGCTGCCTGCTCGACCGCCGACGGGTAGCTGAGGCGATAGTCGCCGCCCAGGTAGCGCTCGAACAGCCCGGACCCGCGAACCACATCCGAGGCCAGCACGCCGAGCACCGTCCCCGGCGCATACCGGCCGGCAATGTGCTGCTTGAGCGCCGCCATCATGTCGAGGATGCGCAGGCTCAGTTGCTCCTGGATCTCGCCCAGGAAGGTATGGCTGGCGAAGCACGGCAGCATCACCGTCTCGATACCGCGGGCCTCGAACGCCTTGCACAGTTCATAGACATAGAACTTGCGCGAGGCGATGCTGGCCCCGGCGTAAAGGGGCAACGCGGCATCGCTGAAAGCCTGCTGCTCCAGCAGCAGGTGGCAGTTGAACTGCTCGGCCAGCACCTGGCGCGAGCGGGTCAGCTTGTAGAACAGGTCTGCCCCGGCCAGCGCCCCCAAGCCGCCGATCACGCCGATTTTGCGTACCGCGACAGCTTCATCCGATTGCACTTTTGTCTTCATTACCTTGACCTGTTGGTGGCTTGCGTCGGGTTCACAGTGATTCGCAGACTTCACCCTGCACCGCCAGCGTTGGGCTCTCTTTGATAAGCCGGGCCGGCAGCGCCAGGATCAGCGCGCCAGCGCCGACCACCAGCAAGCCGGCGAACAGGTACAGGCCGATATCCAGGCTGCCGGTGCTGGCCTTGACCAGCCCCAGCACCGTTGGGCTGGTGAAGCCGCCAAACAGCGCCAGGGAGTTGATCAGGGCAATGCCGCCGGCAGCCGATTCACTGCCCAGGTAACGGGTGGGGATGGTCCAGAACAACGGCATCGAGGCATACAGCCCGACCGCCGCCACGCTCAGGGTCACCAGGCCCAGCACCAGGTTGCCCGGCACCAGGGTGCAGGCGATCAACGCGCAGGCGGCCACCAGCATGCAGCTTGCCAGGTGCCAGCGGCGCTCGCCGACGGCATCGGAATGCCTGCCGATGACGATCATGCCCACGGCGCTGGCGATGTAGGGCACCGCCGTCAGCAGGCCAATATGGAAAGGGTCGTCGACGCCGTAGCTTTTGATCATCCCCGGCAGCCAGAACCCGAGAATGTAGAGCCCGGCCATTACCGAGAAATACACCAGCGCCAGGGCATAGATGCGCGGGTCGCGCACCACCGCACCGAGTGCGTGGCTTGTGCTGCCGGTGGGCGTGCCAACCTCTGCGGCGATGCGCTGGCGCTCTTCGCGGCTCAGCCATGTTGCCTGCTCGGGCCGGTCGATCAGCAGGAAGCCGGCCAGAATACCGAGGATGACCGCCGGCGCCCCTTCGAGCAGGAACATCCACTGCCAGCCGTGCAAATCATGCACGCCTTCCATGGCGCGAATGATCCAGCCTGACAGCGGCCCGCCGAGAATGCCGGCGATGGCAATGGCCGACATGAACACGGCGATCACGCTGCCGCGCATGCGCACCGGAAACCAGTAGGTCAGGTAAAGGATGATGCCCGGGAAGAACCCGGCTTCGAACACCCCGAGGAAAAACCGCGCCAGGTAGAACTGCAAAGGCGTCTGCACAAACATCATGCAAGACGACACCAGCCCCCAGGAAATCATGATGCGCATGATGGTCTTGCGCGCACCGATGCGGGTCAGCAGCAGGTTGCTGGGCACTTCAAACAGCACATAACCGAGGAAAAACACCCCGGCGCCGAGCCCGTAGACCGCATCGCTGAAGTTCAGGTCCTGCTGCATGCGCAACGCGGCGAAACCGATATTGACCCGGTCCAGGTAAGAAACGATGTAGCTGACAAACAGCAGCGGCAATATCTTCCAGGCGATCTTGCGGTACAGCAGGTGCGAACCAGTATTCATTTCTGACAAGCCTCTAGTATTTTTCTTATTGGTGCAGGGCAACGCAAAGCGCAGAAACTTCAAAGCAACGATCAACCGCAGAGCGTGTCGGAATCGACAGGCACCTGGCCTCAGGACGAAGCCAGGTGTGCAGCAACATCAGGGCAACCGGCGCACGCGCGCCCTGCCCACTTCGGGTTATTGCTGGAACTTCACCGAGCTTTTCGCCCGTTCATCAACCAGCAAGGTGAAGACATCCGGGCGCGAATAGTGGCCGACCACATCAAAGTCATACCGCGCTTTGACCAGCTCGGCCGAATCGATCTGCGCCACGAGCAAACCGGGGCCGTGCTTCAATGGCCCGGCAATCACCTCGCCCATGGGGCCGATGATCACGCTGTTGCCCTGCATCAGCGGTCGGTCGTCATCCCAGTGCGGCAGGCTGGTACCCAGGTCGCGTGGCGACGGCTGGTACTGGCAGGCGCTGACCAGAAAACAGCGCCCTTCGTGGGCGATATGGCGCATGGAGATTTGCCAGTTGTCGCGCTCGTCCACCGTCGGCGCGCACCACACCTCGATGCCTTTGGCGTACATCGCCGTGCGCAGCAGCGGCATGTGGTTTTCCCAGCAGATTGCCGCGCCGATCTTGCCCACCGGGGTATCGATCACCGGCAGGGTCGAGCCGTCGCCCTGGCCCCAGATCAGCCGTTCGCTGCCGGTCGGCATGAGCTTGCGGTGGTTGGCCACCAGGCCCTGCTCCGGCGAGAAGAACAGCGCCGAACAGAACAACGAGCTGCCACTGCGCTCGATGACACCGACCACCAGGTGCGCGCCGGTACGTTGCGCCAGGGCTGCGAGTTCGGCGGTTTCGGCGCCCGGCACATCGATGGCATTGGCAAAATAGCGCTCAAAGGCCTCGCGGCCTTCCGGCAGGCGATAGCCCATGTAGGTGCCGAAGATTTCGCCTTTCGGATAGCCGCCCAACAGGGCTTCGGGCATGACCACCAGCTGGGCGCCAGCGGCCTTTATTTCAGCCTCGTAGGCAAGAATCGCCTCCAGGGTTGGTTGTTTGCCGTCGGGGTGCGAACCCAGTTGCAGTGCTGCCACAGTAGAGAGGGTCATGGTTCGTTATTCTTGGGTGATGGATGGTGTGTGCATGCTCCTCCGGCGCTTGATATCGAGCAATCCGTCAAAACTTAAATCTGATATCAACCGCACTGATATCGATACTTGAGCCAGGCAACCCAATCATTCCATCGCTTTTTACGATGGAATCTATTTTTCAAATAAGCAAAAAACCGATGAAAATTGCCTCACCGAAACACACCTTCAGGTGACGTCATGAAACTGCAAGCCTCCCAGAAATCCTTTGCTGAACGCATCGTCCACGCCGTCGGCTTCGAACTGATCGCCGTGCTGATCTGCGCACCGATCGGCGCCTGGCTGCTGAACCGCTCGATGCTGGAAATGGGGCGCGCTGGCGGTGATGCTGTCGACCGTGGCGATGATCTGGAACATGCTCTACAACGCGGCGTTCGACCGCCTCTGGCCGGTCAGCCGGGTCGCGCGTACGGTCAAGGTCCGTGCCCTGCACGCCGGCGGCTTTGAAACTGGCTTTGTGCTGATCGGCGTGCCGATCGCAGCGCTGATGCTCGACGTGTCGCTGGTGCAGGCGTTCTTGCTGGAGATCGGTTTCTTCGCCTTCATGCTGCCCTACACCATGGCCTACAACTGGGCCTACGACCTGCTGCGCCAGCGCCTGCTGAGCGCACCGGCAAGCGTAGTGCGGGTGCAATTATCGCGTGAGTAACGCCGGGCCCCTCTTTAGCATCGAGCTAAATAGTGGCATTCTGCACCCCATGGATATCTACGCGATTCGCAAGCACAACCTGCTGCAGTTGCTCGGCACCCAACGCAAGGCCAGCTGTGCCGAGCGCTGGGGCATGAGCCCGGCGCACCTGAGCCAGATCCTGTCGCTGCGCACAGAAAAAAACCTCGGCGATGAAGTGGCCCGGCGCATCGAGCAGGCCGAGCGCCTGCCTGCCGGCTGGATGGATGTGCTACAGGGCGAGGCTGATGTACCGGCCAGCGGCGAGTTCGTCAGCATCGCCCACTTCGACATCCGCGGTTCGATGGGCAACGGCAACACGCCACCGGCCCATGTCGAAGTAATCCGCGACCTGACCGTGCACCTGGACTGGCTGCGTGGCCAGGGCATCAGTTTTTCTGCCGCGCACAACCTGGCAATCATCAGCGGCGATGGCGACAGCATGGCCGGCACCTTCAACGACGGCGACCCGCTGCTGGTCGACCGTGGCATTCACGAGGTGCGCAGCGATGCCATCTACGTGTTCAGCCTCGACGGCGACTTGTTCGTCAAACGCCTGCAACGCCTGACCGATGGCGCCTTGCGGATGATTGCCGACAATCCGCTGTACCCGCCGGTATTGATCGAAGGCGCGGCGCTGGAAAAACTGCACATTCATGGCCGGGTGCTACTAGTTTGGAACGCGCGAAGAGTATGATGGCAAAACAACCGACCGCCCTGGTCGGTTAATGGACATTAGACAACAGCAGTAGGATGTAGCGATTCCAGCAACGGATTGCTCGACCGAATCCGTGTGACTGAGATCGAATCATGAGCGGTAATCTGTGGGTGTGGGAAGAAGAAGAGCTGCTGGCAATGCGCAGGGCATTTGCTGCACTCAAAGCCGGGCAACCCCAGGCAGAGCGGGTGTCGCAGCGGCGCATGGCCGCCGAGATGGGCGTCAGCGTCACCACCCTGAATGCCTATATGACCGGCAAGCGGGCGCTGGACGTCAAGTTCGCGCTGATGTTCGAACGCCTCACCGGTATCCCCACGCGCAGCTACAGCCCGCGCCTGGCTGACGAGATCGCAAGCCACCGGCACCATCACAAACCTGCGGTCTAGAGCCTGCGCGCCATTGAACGCTGAGCCTCGCTTGGCCTCGTGAAATTTATCTGGTAGTTTTTCATGAAAAAATACCAATAAAAATTCATGAGGTCCGTCGTGTTCAAGCAATCTGCCCAGCATGTCGCCAGCTATTACGCCCAGACCTACCCCGCCGCCATCCCTCTGCGCCCTACCCTGCAGGAACGCCTGGACACCGAGGTGCTGATCATTGGCGCCGGCTTCAGCGGCCTGCACACCGCCCTGCGCCTGGCGCTCGCCGGCAAGCGGGTGACCCTGGTGGAAGCCAGCCGGGTGGCCTGGGCGGCGTCCGGGCGCAACGGCGGGCAGGCGTTGCTGGGGTGGTCGTGCGACATGCCGCCGCTGGAAAAGGCCCTTGGCCAGGAACGCGCACGGCGCCTGTGGGACAGCATGCGCTGGGCCGCCAGCGAGCTGCGTGAATTGCCCGAGCGCCACGGTTTTACCGTCGATTACCAGCGTGGCAGCCTGTGGGCGGCGGTGCTACCGCGACGGGTGGCCATGCTCCACGAGGCCAGGCACGAAGCCGAAACTAAATGGGGCTATGACCAGTTGCGGGTGATCGAGCGCGACGAATTGCCCGAATGGATCGGCAGCCCGCGCTACCAGGCCGCGCTATACGATGCCGAAGGCGCCCACCTCAACCCGCTGAAACTGGCCCAGGGCCTGGCCAGCGCCATCGAAGCGGCCGGCGGGCGGATCTTCGAGCAAAGCCGGGTGCTCAGCTACCGCGATACCCCGGCAGGCTTTCTCGCCCGCACTGAAAAAGGCGAAATCCGCAGCGACGTGCTGGTGCTGGCCTGCAACGCCTACATCGACCAGCTTGACCGACCACTGTCGCAGCGCCTGCTGCCGGTGGGCTCCTATCAGGTGGCCACCGCGCCCCTGGACCCGGCCCTGGCCCGTTCGCTGCTGCCGCGCAACAGCTGCGTGATCGACAACCAGTTTGTCCCCGACTACTTCCGCCTGACCCCGGACCAGCGCCTGCTGTTCGGCGGCGGTTGCACCTACATGGGCGGCATTCCCAAGGACGTTGCCGCCGCCACCCGCCCGGTGCTGGAACGGGCCTTCCCGCAGCTACAGGGCGTGGCGATCGACTACGCCTGGGGCGGGCATATCGATTGCAGCCTGCGCCGCACCCCGGACATCGGCCGTCAGGGCCAGCGCTACTGGCTGCAGGGCTTCTCCGGCCATGGCGTACTACCAACCCTGGCCGGCGCCCGCGCGGTGAGTGATGCGATCCTTGGCAACCACGATTTGCTGGCGTTGTACCAGGCCATCGACAACGGCCGTTTCCCCGGTGGCGACCTGCTCGCCGCGCCGCTGGAAGCTGCCGGCAAAGCCTGGTACCGCCTGCGCGACACTATTTGAGAGAGCCCCTTTATGGACATGCAGGAAGAAATCGAAAGCCTGGCGATCCTTATTCGCGACCTGCGCAAGCACCGCAACCTGACCCTCGGCGAGCTGGCCGAACGCATCGACCGCTCGGTGGGCTTTCTGTCCCAGGTCGAGCGCGGCCTGTCGCGCCCGACCGTGGCCGACCTCACCGCCATCAGCGAAACCCTGTGCGTGCCGACCACCTACTTCTACAACCTGAGCAAGCCGCGGCAAGTCGACTGGGTCACCCGCCCCGGCGAACGGCGCACCCTGTATTACGCCGCCGGGGTCACCGACGTGCTGGTCTCGCCCAAGCTCAACGGCGGTTTCTCGATGCTCGAAAGCCACCTGGCGCCCGGCGCCAGCAGCGGTGACGGGCACCTGGACGACAGCTCCGAGCAAGGCGGGTTTGTCCTCGAAGGCGAGTTGAGCCTCTGGCTCGATGACGCCCCAGAGCCGGTCACCCTGCAGGCCAACGACAGCTTCCAGCTGCCGGCGCACAGCCAGTTCCGCTACGCCAACCTGACCGAACACAGTACCCGGGTGCTCTGGGTATTCCGTTGAAACCAAGCGCAGGATCGCACGTGATGACAACAATAAAAGACTGCCCTGATCTGCTTAGTGAAGTACGCGCATTTCGCGCCGAGCATCCTCAGGTGCGTTATGTCGACCTGATCAGCCTGGACATCCCCGGGCACTTTTATGGCAAGCGCTACCCGATCGACATGCTCGAAAAAGTCGCCGCCGGCAGCGCCCTGAAACTGCCGCAGAACTGCGTGCTGCTGGGTGTTCAGGGCGGCCTGCACCCGATCGGCGACTACTGCTTCAACGACGGCGACCCGGACGCGCCACGGCGGCTGATCCCCGGCACCCTCAAGCCGGTGCGCTGGGAGAACCAGCCGCTGGGGCAGATGCTGATCAGCTCTGACGGCACCGCCGCGCCCATTGAGTTCGAGCCCCGAGAAGTGCTGGCGCGGGTGCTGCAACGCCTCGAACGGCGCGGCATTCGCCCGGTGGTGGCCTTTGAGCTTGAGTTCTATCTGTTCGACCGCGCGCTCAAAGACGGCCTGCCGCAGTTCCCCCGCGACCCGTTCAGCGGCGATGCCGATGACCAGCCGAACATGCACATCGAGCGCCTGTCGCGCTATTCCGACGTGCTGCGGGACATGGTCGAGGCCGCCAACGAGCAAGGCGTGGACGCCAACGTCATTACCGCAGAACTGGGCCCTGGGCAGTTCGAGATCAACTTCGGCCACTGCGACGACGGCCTGCGCGCCGCCGACTGGGCCGCCCTGTTCGCCCGCAGCACCCGTGGCGTGGCGCTCAAGCACGGCATGCGCGCCAGCTTCATGAGCAAGCCCTACCTCGACGCGCCGGGCAGCGGCATGCACGTGCATGTCAGCCTTTACGACCAGCAGGGCAACAACCTGCTGGCTGCCGACAACCAGCGCCCGCTGCGCCATGCCGTGGCAGGCTGCCTGGAACTGCTGCCGCAGTGCATGCCGATCTTTGCCGCCAACCACAACGCGATGCGCCGCTACGGCGCCATGGTCAACGCCGCGAGCCGCGCCAGCTGGGGCTTTGAAGACCGCGACGCGTGCATCCGCATCCCCGAATCGGACCCACGCAACCTGCGCATCGAACACCGTCTGGCCGGCGCCGACGCCAACCCATACCTGGTGCTGGCAGCGATTTTAAGTGGCATGGAACACGGTTTGGAGGTCGGCAAAGAGCCGATTGCGCCGCTCAACGAAGACCGCAGCAGCGGCATCGACTTTCCCAAGGACATGCTCGCGGCGGTGGCGGCCATGCGTCATCACCCGGTGGTCAATGAGCGGTTGGGCAGTGAGTTCGTCATGGTCTATTGCGAGAACAAGAGGCAGGACCACCTGGCGTTCATGCATGAAGTAAGTGCGCGGGAGTATCGCTGGTTTCTCTAGACTGCGCCGGCCTCATCGCGGGTCTCGACTTGATCCGCGATAGGGCTCGAAGCCGAGCGCAGTTTAGCTATTGACGAAATTTTAGCTTGCAGCTAATTATTAGCTCAAGCCCACATCCATCTCAGAGAGGGCCCACACCGAAAACCGAAGGAGAAACCCATGAGCGTAAACATCGACCGCCTAACAATCACCACCCCCGAGCCCAAGTCCACCAGCGACCCCACCGCCCTGGAGCTGACCGGCGCCCAGGCCCTGGCGCAGTTGCCGAAAATCATCGCCAGGCTCGACGACGGCTCGGTCCGCTTCACCGCCCCAACCAAAGGCGCGTCGAGCAAAAGCACCCACCGCACCCGCTGCGAATGGAAAGAACTGACCTACTGGTCGCTCGCCAGCGCCAGCAAACACCACAACCACCAGAGCATGACCCTGAGCAAGGTCAACGCGGCGCAGAAGGTGGTGATCTCGCAACTGCACGTCAAAGACGACGACAGCCCGGTGGTCAAGGTGTTCTGGAACAAGGGCAAGCTCACTTACGGCTTTCGCCGAAGCTACAACCAGAGCGCCCCGGCCAGCGTCACCCTGCTGGCCAATGTGCCGCTGGGCACCGCGTTCGAGATCATTCTCGATGTCACCGCCAAGGGCGTGGTGACCCTCGCTGCCACCTGCCAGGGCAGCACCGCCAGCAGCGGACCATTGCAGATGGATGCCAGCTGGAACAGCCGCACCTTCAACTTCCACGGCGGCGTCTACAACCAGGTTGATTACAGTGACAGTACGCCGGCCAGCGACGGCTCGGTCTGCATCATCAGCGCGCTGGCGCTGGGTCACCATTAAGCCCTGAACCCTCTGCCAGGCACTGCTCAAGCCACTGGCAAAAGCTCACAGTCAAGGCCTCCCCTTCACTGTTACGGTGCACCAGCCACGCCCACTTGGGCCCGCGCACGGTCTGCTCGGTCAGCGCCACCAGGTCGCCTTGCGCACGCGCCTGCCCGGCCAGCAAGCCACTCACCAGGGCAATGCCCAAGCCCTGGCTGGCAGCGTCAAGCAACTGCCCGGGGTCGGAAAAATTCAGGCCCTGCAGCTTCTGCCCCACAGCCTCGCCACCCTGGGTGTGCCAGTAGCTCCAGTCCATTTCCCGCTCGCCATGCAGGGTGGTCCGCCGCGCCACGTCGAGCTCCAGCAGGCGCGGGTGACAGGCCGGGTACAGCCGATCCTGAAGCAGCACGCGAAAGCTGCAATCGGCCTGGGCGCTGATGTCGTCACGCACGGCAATGTCGATGGTCTGGGTGGTCATGTCGGGGATTTCATCGCTGGTGAACAGCCACAGGTCCACCTCCGGGTGCAGCCGATGAAAGTCGCCCAGGTGCGGCACCAGCCAGTGCCGGGCGAATGCCGGCGTGGTGTTGACCACCAGTTGGTTGGGCTTGCGGTACTGCTCCAGGCGACGGATGCCAACGGTCAGTTGCTGCAGCATCACCTGGGTGGTGCTGAGCAGGTCGTGGCCGGCATCGGTAAGCGACACGCTGCGCCCTTCGCGAAAGAACAGCGGTTGCTCCAGGTAGTTTTCCAGGCTGCGGATCTGCTGGCTGATCGCCGATTGGGTCAGGTGCAGCTCTTCGGCAGCCTTGTGAAAACTGCCCAGGCGCGCCGCCGCTTCAAAACCGCGCAGCGTGTTCAGAGGTGGCCAGTGTTTCAGCATGATTGATAAGCCCAGCTAATCATATATCGGCAAAATCCATCGTTTGTTCAGGTGCAGACCCCAGTTATAGCATGGACACCCCGGCAACCTTGCTGAAAACAATTACTTAACTGAAGGGTATTGCAATGCACAATGACAGCGCCAACAACAACGGCTGGTTCATGCCCGCCGAATGGGCTCGCCACGCTGCCACCTGGATGGTCTGGCCGCACAACCAGGCCCTGTGGGAGTCGACCTGGGGCGTCACCCTGGCGGCTGTGCAGGTGGATTTCGCCCGGGTCGCCAACGCCATCGCCCGCTTCGAGCCGGTGAAAATGGTCGTCGACCCCAGCGCCGTCAGCCAGGCCCGCGCGTTGTGCGGGGCCAACATCGAGCTGATCGAAATCGCCGTCAACGACAGCTGGTGCCGCGACTCCGGCCCAAGCTTCATCTGCCACCCGCAGCAAGGCCTGGCCGGGGTCAGCTGGCGCTTCAACGCCTGGGGCGGCAAGTCGGCCCACGGCCTCGATGAAGGCCTGGCCCGGCGCGTGCTCAATGGCCTGGGCCTGCCATGCTTCGGCAGTTTTCTGGCCAACGAAGGCGGCGCGATTCATGTCGATGGCGACGGCACGCTGATCACCACCGAATCGGTCCTGCTCAACCCCAACCGCAACCCGGGCCTGGGCAAGCAGGACATGGAAGAAATCTTCGTCCGCCTGCTGGGGGTGAACAAGGTCATCTGGCTGCCGGGCGACCCGGACTACGTCACTGGCGACATGACCGATGGCCACGTCGACGGCGTCTGCGCGTTCGCCCGGCCGGGCGTGCTGCTGGTCGATGCCACCGAAGATCAAACCTCGGTCTACGCCCAGGTGGCGAAGGAGAACCGCCGCGCCCTGGAACTGGCGACCGACGCCCGTGGCCGCAGTTTCGAGCTGATCGACCTGTACGAAGCCTCCGCTGCGGTCGACACCGATGCCGAAGTGTTCTGCGCCTCCTACACCAACTTCTACCTGTGCAACGACGCGGTGATCATGCCCGCCTACGGTATCGACGCCGACCAGCAGGCCGCCGCCACCCTGCAGCAGGCCTTCCCCGGCCGCAGCGTGGTACCGGTGCAAATCAACCAGCTGGCCCATGGCGGTGGCGGCGTGCATTGCATCACCCAACAGCAACCGGCCTGGCCCCTGAAAGGAGCCAAGCCATGAGCGCGCTGAGCGTCGCCAGCCTGCAGTTGGCCTGCAGCTGGAACCTTGAAGACAACCTCGATAACGCCGAGCGGCTGGTGCGCGAGGCGGCGGCGGCCGGGGCCAGGCTGATCCTGCTGCCCGAGCTGTTCGCTACGCCCTACTTCTGCATCGAGCAATGCCACGAGCACCTGGCCCTGGCGCAACCCTATGAAAACAGCCCGCTGTTGCAGCGCTTTGCCGCCCTGGCGGCGGAACTGAACGTGGTATTGCCGCTGAGCTGGTTCGAGCAGGCCGGCAATGCCTACTTCAATTCGCTGACCGTCGCCGATGCCGACGGGCGCTTGCTCGGCGTCTACCGCAAGACCCACATCCCCAACGCCATCGGCTACCAGGAGAAGGAATACTTCAGCCCCGGCGATACCGGTTTCAAGGTCTGGGACACCGCCGTCGGGCGCCTGGGCGTGGGCATCTGCTGGGACCAGTGGTTCCCCGAGACCGCCCGCTGCCTGGCCTTGCAAGGTGCAGAAATCCTCTTGTTTCCCACCGCCATCGGCTCCGAGCCCGGCGCTGCGGCGCTGGATTCGCGCGACCATTGGCAACTGACCCAGCGCGGCCACTCCGCCGCCAACATCCTCCCGGTGATCACCGCCAACCGCACCGGCGTTGAAGTGGCGCGCAGCGATGCCGAGCTGCACATGCGTTTTTATGGATCGTCGTTCATCACCGACCACAAGGGCCGCCTGCTGGCCGAAGCCGATCGCGACAGCCCTTGCATGCTGCTGGCCGAGCTGGACCTGGCGCACATGCGCGAAGAGCGCCTGACCTGGGGCATCTACCGCGACCGCCGCCCGGAAATGTACGCCACCCTGTTGAGCCTGGACGGCCGTCACCCACACAGCACCTGGAGGCATGGCGCATGAACAGCCTGAAAACCCTGATCGCCCTTTCCCTGGCCCTGGGCTGCAGCCTGGCCAACGCCGAAGACAAAGTGCTGCGCCTGTACAACTGGGCCGATTACTTTGCCGAAGACACCCTCAAGGATTTCACCGCCCAGACCGGCATCAAGGTCATTTATGACGTCATGGACAGCAGCGAAACCCTGGAGGCCAAGCTGCTCTCGGGCAACAGCGGCTACGACCTGATTTTCCCCGGCGACACCGTGGCCGAACGCCTGGCCCGCGCCGGCGCCCTGCAAAAGCTCGACCCGGCCAAACTCGAACACCTGGCAGACATCGAGCCCGGCCTGCAGCGCCTGCACCAGCGCTACCCCAACTCGCGCGAGAGTACCGTGCCCTACACCTGGGGCAGCATTGGCCTGACCTACAACCGCGCGGCCATCGAGCAGCGCATCGCCAATGCCCCGGTCAACAGCCTCGACCTGCTGTTCAAGCCAGAAAACGCCGCGCTGCTGGCCGACTGCGGCATCTCGATGATCGACTCGCCCGACGAAGTGCTGGCGGTGGTGCTGCACTACCTGGGCAAGGACCCACGCAGCGGCAAGGCCGATGATTTGCTCGCCGCCCGGCAGATGCTCGGGGCGATCAAGCCGTACATCCGCAAGTTCCAGTCGCAGCCGGTGACCCAGCTGGTCAATGGTGACACCTGCATTTCCCTCGGTTACAGCGGCGACATGATCCAGGCCCAGCGCACCGCCGATGCCGCCGGTAAAAAGGTCGAGTTCCGCTACCACATCCCGGTGGAAGGCACGACCATCTGGATGGACAGCATGGCCATTCCCGCCGATGCCGCCCACCCGGAATACGCCTACGCTTTTATCAACTTCGTCATGCAGCCGCAGCAGATGGCCGCCATCAGTTCGTTCACCGGCTACCCCACCTCCAGCGCCAAGGCACGGCCGCTGGTCGAGCCGCAGATGCGTGACAACCCGGACATTTACGTCAGCGACGAAACCTACGCGCGGCTGATCCCGGGCAAGGACATTACCCAGAAAGACATGCGCGCGCGCATGCGTACCTGGACCACCCTCAAGACTTCCTCGGCCCATTGAGCCGTCACTACGAGAGCCACACCGATGACACCCCGTCGTACCTTTCTCAAGCATCTGTCAGTCGCCGCCGGCATTGCCGGCCTGGGCCTGGGCCCGTTGCGCCTGGCCATGGCCGCTGACCAGCGCTGGTTCATGCCCGAAGAAGACCAGGCCCAGCGGCGGATCTTCCTGGCGTTTGCCGCCGCCGAAAATGTCTGGGAAGACCAGGCGGACGCGGTCAACAGCTGCATCGCACAACTGGCCCGGACCATCGCCCGCTACCAGCCGGTCAGCGTACTCTGCCGCCCCGAAGACCTGGCCGATGCACGCGAGCAATGTGGCAGCGACAACATCGAGTTCCTGCCCATGGCGCTGGACGACATCTGGATCCGCGATTACGGCGGCTGCTTCGTCATCGACGACGACGGCAACAGCGCGCTGATGGACTTCAACTTCAACGGCTGGGGCAACAAGCAACGCCACCGCAACGACAGCCGCGTGGCGGCAACGCTGAGCGAAACCCTGAACGTGCCCTACCTGCAAAGCGAGCTGACTGGCGAAGGCGGCGGCATCGAAGTGGACGGCCACGGCACGGCGATCATCACCGAAAGCTGCTGGGTCAATGCCAACCGCAACCCCGACTGGAGCCGCAGCGATGTCGAGGCCGAGCTTAAAGCCAACCTTGGCCTGCGCAAGATCATCTGGCTGCCGGGCATCAAGGGCCAGGACATCACCGATGCCCACGTTGACTTCTACGCGCGCTTCGTCGAGCCGGGGGTGGTGATCGCCAACCTCGACAACGACCCGGACTCCTACGATTACCGGGTCACCCGCAAGCACCTGGAAATCCTCAAGCAGGCCACCGACGCCGACGGCCGCCGCTTGACCGTGCACCTGCTGCCGCCACCGGGCAAATTGCGCAGCAACCGCTTTACCCGCGACAACCCGGAGTTTGCCGCCGGCTACATCAACTACCTGCCGATCAATGGCGCGGTGATTGCCCCGCAGTTTGGCGACCCGAAAGCTGACCAGTACTGCAAGCAGTTGCTGGCCAAGTTGTACCCGGGGCGGACCATCGAGCAGGTCAACATCGACCCGATTGCTGCGGGCGGCGGCGGCATACATTGCATCAGCAAGAACATGCCCGACACCCGGCAGTAATCCCGCCAGTCGCCCTGCTCGCTTGACGGCGTGCAGCGGCAGGCCAATAATAGATCGATCAGTCAGTCTATTAATGAGCCAGACATGAGAACCGTAGACCCGGACAAAGTCGCCGCCAAACGCAAGCAGATCCTCGATGCGGCTATCGAATGCTTCGCGCGCAATGGCTTTCACTCCACCTCGACCGCGCAAATCTGCGCCGCTGCGGGCATGAGCCCGGGCAACCTGTTCCACTACTTCCCCAGCAAGAACGCGATCATCGAGGCCATTGCCCAGGACGACCAGCATGGCATGGCCGAGCTGATCGCCCACTACGCCAAGGCCAAGGACAGCCTCGCTGCAATCGAGAACATCGCCATCGCCATGATGGAGTTGTGCAGCGACCCCAGCTACGCCCGAATCAGCCTCGAAGTCGCCGCTGAAGCCTTGCGCAACCCTGAAGTCGGTGCCCTGCTTGCGGTCAATGACGCCAAGGTCAAGGCCGATCTGCAGGCCTTGCTCCAGCGTGGCATCGAAGCCGGGCAGATCGACCCGACGCTGGATACCTCGATGGCCGCGACCTGGCTGATCGCCCTGACCGAAGGCGGCATCGGCCGCGTCGTGCTCGAGCCCGGCTTCAAGGCCAAAGCCCATAAACCGGTGCTGCGCAAGATCATCCGCAGGTTCCTGCAGATTCAGCCATAGGCCGCCCGATATCAGCCTGTTGCGCTCGCTGTGCCTCCCCTTTGCTGTGCCTACTCGAGATTGATCGCGATGGTATCTGTGCTGCGAGACAAACCCCGTCTGTGGATCACCGGCCTGCTGTTACTGCTGGTGGCAGGCTGGGTGCTGGTGATGCCTGCCAGCGAACAAGCGGACATCACCCCTGCGCCCGTGCCCCTGCTCAAGGTCAGCAGCGTGCTGGCCGAACCCGGCACTGTGAGCCAGACCCTCCTTGTCACCGGTAGCCTGGTAGCCCGCGACGAGGTGTCCATCGGGACCGCACTGCAAGACACGCGCATCGCCAGGGTATTGGTCGAGGAAGGTGACACGGTGGTGGCCGGGCAACTGTTGGCGCAACTGGAAGCCGACACCCTCGACGCCCAGGTACGCCAGGCCGAGGCCACCCTCAATCGCAACGCAGCCCTGATCAAGCAGCAGCAAGCGCTCGACATCGAGGCACAGGCCAGCCTTGCGCGAATCAATGAGCTGGGCAGTATCGGTGCGGTCAGCGCCCAGCAACTCGACCAACAGCGCGCCCAGGCCCACGCCAGCGCCGCCGCGTTAGCTGCCGCCCGGGCCGAGCACCAACAGGCCATCGCCCAACTGACTGACGCCCGCACTCGCCGCGACAAGGCCATCATCCTCGCCCCGGTCAACGGCATCATCTCCGAACGTCACGCCCGGCTGGGCGCCATGGCCGGTAGCGAGCCGCTGTTCAAACTGATCCGTGACGGCCAACTCGAGCTCGATGGCGAACTGGCGCAAAGTGCGTTGCAAGCAATTCGGGTCGGTACTGCGGTCCAGGTGCAGGTCGCGGGCATGGACCAGAGCGTAGCCGGCACGGTGCGTTTGCTGGCGCCCAAGGTGGATGCCGGCACCCGCCTGGGGCGCGTGCGCATCAGCCTCGCGGCAACGGCCGATGCGCGCGCTGGCAGTTTCGCCAGTAGCAGGATCGAAACCGGCACTACCGCCGCGGCGGTGGTCATTCCGCTACGGGCGGTGACCTTTGCCGAGGATGGCGGCGCCACCGTCATGGTCCTTGATGCCCACGGCCAGGCGAGCGTGCGTAGCGTGGTCCTTGGCCAGCGCAACAGCCTGCGGGTGCAGGTCAGCAGCGGCCTTGGCGCCGGTGAGCGGGTGGTGGCAAGCGCCTCGGCCTTCGTGCGCAACGGCGACGTGGTCAGCCTGGCACAGGAGCTGGAGCAATGAACCTGGCGGTGTCGTCCTGGGCCATTCGGCGGCCCATCCCGACCCTGGTATTGTTCCTGGTGCTGGCCGTGGCCGGCTGGATCTCCTTTGCCGACCTGCCGATCAACGCCAACCCACGGGTCGACTTTCCGGTGATCACCGTCGCCGTGGTCCAGGTCGGTGCCGCGCCGAGCGAACTCGAACATGCGGTCACCCAGCGGGTCGAGCGCGCGGTGTCCGGCCTGGCCGGTATCCGTCACATTACCTCGACGATCGCCGATGCCATCTCGGTCACCACCGTGGAGTTCCAGCTCGGTGTCGACCCCGACCGCGCCGCCAACGACATCCGCGATGCCATCGGGCAAATTCGCGCGGACTTGCCGCAGACTATCGAAGAGCCGCTGGTCACGCGCATTGATGTCGAGGGCGGGGCGATCCTCAACTACGCCGTCAAATCCAGTGCGCGCAATGCCGTGGACCTGTCCTGGTTTGTCGATGATGTACTCGGCCGGGAACTGCTTGGCGTGCCCGGGGTGCAAAAAGTGCAGCGCCTGGGCGGCCTGGAGCGTGAGGTCAAGGTCGAACTCAAGCCCGAGCGCCTTGAGGCGCTGGGTATCTCGGCCGACCAGGTCAACACCCAGCTGCTGCACAGCAACAGCAACGTGCCCGGCGGGCGGGCGATTCTCGCCGACAGCGAGCAATCCATACGCACACTGGGCAGCGCCCTGACCGTGCAAGCCCTGGGCGACACGCCAATCGCCCTGCCGGACGGACGCTGGGCGCGGTTGAACGAGCTGGCAAGCGTGGTCGATGGCGCCGGTGAAATGCGCTCGCTGGCGCGCCTGAATGGCGAGCAGGTGGTCGGTTTTGCCGTGTTTCGTGCCAAGGGCTCCAGCGATACCCGGGTGGCCGCAGGGGTTGAGGCTGCGCTCCAGCGCCTGCAGCAACATCACCCGGACATCGAAGTCCAGCAGGTCGCCTCGATGGTCGACTACACGCTGGCCAGCTACAACGCCGCGATCATGACCCTGATCGAAGGCGCGCTGCTGACGGTGCTGGTGGTACTGCTGTTCCTGCGCAACTGGCGTGCGACCCTGGTGGCGGCCATCGCCCTGCCCTTGTCGATCCTGCCGACTTTCGCCGCCATGGCCTGGTTCGGCTATAGCCTCAACAGCATCACCTTGCTGGCCCTGACCCTGGTTATCGGCATCCTGGTCGACGATGCGATTGTCGAAATCGAGAACATCGAGCGGCACCTGGACCAGGGCAAGCGCCCCTACCAGGCCGCCATTGACGCCTCAGATGCTATCGGCTTCGCCGTGGTGGCAATTACCGCGACCATCGTTGCGGTGTTCCTGCCGGTGAGCTTTATCGGCGGCTTTGTCGGCCAGTATTTCACCCCCTTTGGCATCACCGTGTCGGCAGCGGTGTTGAGCTCACTGCTGGTGGCACGGCTGCTGACGCCGCTGATGGCCGCCTACTTACTCAAGCCCAAATCGACTGAGCATCAGTTGCAGGCAACGCAAGCGCCCTCTGGCTTGCTCGCGCGCTATCTGCGCCTGCTTGAGTGGGCACTGGCGCATCGGCGCAAAAGCCTGGTGATCGCGGCGGTTTTCCTGCTGGCTTCCTTTGCCCTGGTACCGCTGCTGCCTTCGGGCTTCATGCCGGTCAGCGATACCAGCCTGAGCCGCATCGATGTCTCCCTGCCACCCGGCACGCCCCTGGCGCAGACCGACCGGACCCTGCAACAGATGGCCGCGAAACTGCGCCAGCAGCCGCAGGTGATGTTCGTCTTCAGCACCGCCGGCGGCGAAGATGCCTCCGGCGCCACCGATGTCGCCAGCGGCCAGTTGCTGGTGCGCCTGGTGCCACCCGAGCAACGCGAGATGAGTCAGAAGGTATTCGAGCACGCACTACGACCGGTCCTCGGTGAGTTCGCCGATGTGCGCTTTGCCTTTCGCAGCGACAGCGCGGCGCGAGACATCTCGGTGATTCTCGTCGGTGCCGACGCCCGGCAACTGTCCCAGGCCGCTTACGCGCTGCAAAGCGATATGCGCATGATCAAGGGGCTGGCCAATGTCCAGGTCAACGAACCCTTGCCGCGTCCGGAGCTGTTGATCCGCCCGCGCCTGGATGAGGCCGCCCGCTCTGGCGTCAGAGCCCAGGCCATCGGCAGCGTGGCGCGAATTGCCACTTTGGGCGATATCAATGCCAATTCAGCGCGCTTCAACTTCCACGACCGGCAAGTACCGATTCGCGTGCAACTGGCCGAGGGACAGCAAGGCGACCTCGACACCCTGCGCAACCTGCGGGTGGCCAGCGACAACGGCGGCACGCTGGCGCTGCACAGTGTCGCCGACATCGACTACGGCAGTGGCCCGACAAGGATCGAACGCTTCGACCGGCTGCGGCGCATCTCGGTGGACGCCGACCTCGCCGGCATAAGCCTCGGCTCGGCGCTGGAAGTGATCCAGGCCACCCCCGCCTTGCAGCACCTGCCCCTTGGCGTGCGCGAGGTGGAGTATGGCGACGCCGAGTACATGAATGAAATGTTCGAGAAGTTCGCCACGGCCATGACCTTCGGCATCCTCATGGTGTTTGCCGTACTGGTCCTGCTGTTTCGTGACTTCCTGCAGCCGCTGACCATCCTCGTCTCGCTGCCCCTGGCGGTCGGCGGGGCCATCGGCGGCCTGCTGTTGTATGGCGCCGCCATCGACCTGCCGGTGGTTATCGGTTTGCTGATGCTGATGGGCATCGTCACCAAGAATTCGATTCTGCTGGTCGAGTTCATCATCGAAAAGCGCCGCGCCGGCATGCCTCGGCACCTGGCACTGATGCAGTCGGGCGCCGAACGCGCCAGGCCAATTGTCATGACCACCCTTGCCATGGTCGCCGGTATGCTCCCGGCAGTCCTCAGCAGCGGCGCCGATGCAGGTTTTCGCGCGCCCATGGCAATTGCCGTGATCGGCGGGCTGGTGACTTCAACCTTGCTCAGCCTGGTCTTCGTACCGGTGGTGTTCAGCTATATGGACGACCTGAACAACTGGCTGGCCCCGCGCCTGGCAAAACTCACTTACGTGACTGCGCAAGACCGGGCGGCGGCACAACAGCAACTGGCAGAGGCAAATAATGATCAGACAGTTTAAGCGCTCTTCGCCGCGCGGGCATTTCTCCTTTATTCGCACACCCTCGGGTTAATAGCGGTATTTGTCCCCTGCGGCGCCAATAAGCATATCTAGCCGCTATTTAATTTTGATGAAACCCGTAACAGCCAGGGCAAACGTTATTGCCTGTCATCGGCTATTGAGCCGTTGGGTACTGCTGTTCTCCAAGTTGCTCTTCGGGCTTCGCCGGATGTTCTACAAAAACTGCAAAGCCATTGAATAAATATGCCACTAACAGAGTTTTACATCCTGCTCACGGATACTAACAACAAAGCCCCGTACCCTGATCAGACTTAAATTTACGGGAACACTGTAACCCCCATGAAGACGACAAGGATCTACACTGCGTTGACTGGTCTCTGCCTGGTGAGCGCCTCAGCGAACTTATTGGCGCAAGAGTGGCAGTTCACCTTGCAAGGCGGCGCCGCCAATGCCCCCCGCTACAGTGGCAGCAGTGAGCGCTCTACGGCACCGGTGCTCGGCTTCGAGATCGAAAGCCCTTATGGTTTGTTCCTGCGGGACAAAGGCCTGGGCTGGAAACACGATTGGGACGACGCCAGTTTCAGCACCTACATCGGCACCAGCGCCGAGCGCAAGGACCGCAAGAAAGGCTACCGCGGTTCCGACCGCCTGCGTGGCATGGGTTCGATCAAATCCCGCGCGCTGCTGGGCATGGAAGGTTCCTACACCTGGGGGCCGGTCACCTTCGGTGCAACGTTCGAGCATGCGCTGAAAAAAGACAGCAACAAAGACACCGGCTCCGCCTACCAGACCCTCGAACTGAGCGTCGGCACCACCTTGTACGAAGGCGATTTCGGCAGCCTGAGCGGCAACGTCAATGCGCTGTTTGGTGACGCCGACTACGTCCGTACCTGGTATGGCGTCAGCGCGCAACAAGCGGCCAACAGCCGCTTTGCCGCGCACAAGACCCACGGCGGCCTGGTCAGCCAGGGCGTCAACCTGACCTGGAGCCTGCCGCTGAGCGACAACACCCGCCTGCATACCCTGCTGGATGTACAGAACCTCTCCGGGCATGTGAGCGACAGCCCGATTGTCGAGCGGCGGGTACAAACCTCGATCGCCAGCGTGCTTGAGTACAGCTTCTAGAACGCTGGCTTTTGCGCCCGGGCAGCAGTGGCCGCGCGGTTTGACAAGAGCGCGCGCCAGGCCCGAACATGAGCCCCTCGAGCACACCAGGAGGTTCATCGCATGAGCAAGGCACCCTACGTCCCGCCTCGGGTCTGGCAGCACGACGCGCCGTCGGGCGGCGAGTTCGCCAACATCAACCGCCCGGTGGCCGGCCCGACCCACGACAAGGCCCTGCCGCTGGGCAAGCAGCCGCTGCAACTGTACTCCCTGGCCACGCCCAATGGCGTCAAGGTCACCATCCTCCTCGAAGAGCTGCTGGCCCTCGGGCATGCCGGCGCCGAGTACGACGCCTGGCTGATTCGCATCAGCGAAGGCGAGCAGTTCTCCAGCGGCTTCGTCGAGATCAACCCCAACTCGAAGATCCCCGCCCTGCTCGACCGCAGCGTGCAACCGCCGGTGCGGGTGTTCGAGTCGGGTTCGATCCTGCTCTACCTTGCAGAAAAATTCGCCGAGTTCCTGCCCCGCGACCCAGCGGGTCGAACCGAAACCCTCAACTGGCTGTTCTGGCAGATGGGCGCAGCGCCCTACCTGGGCGGCGGCTTCGGCCACTTCTATGCCTACGCGCCAGAAAAATTCGAATACCCGATCAACCGCTTCAGCATGGAAACCAAGCGCCAACTGGATGTGCTCGACCAGCGCCTGGCGCAAAGCCAATACCTGGCCGGCGACAGCTACACCATCGCCGATATCGCCGTCTGGTCCTGGTACGGCCAACTGGCGCTGGGCAGGCTGTATTCGGCGGGCGAGTTCCTCAGCGTGCAGGACTACACCCACGTGCAACGCTGGGCGCAAGCCATTGCCGAGCGCCCGGCGGTCGTCCGCGGCTTGCGGGTCAACCGCACCTGGGGCGATGAAGCCAGCCAGGTGCCCGAGCGGCATTCGGCGCAGGACCTGGACTGAGGCAACAGTATTCGACGTCAAACGCGAGTACTGTGCGACAAACACTGGCAGGGATAGCCATTGTGCTCCACTGTCAGGTCAAGCAAACGACCCTGAAGCGAGATAACTGAAGAACATGAAGTTCACCACACGCACCGCAATCATCACCCTTGGCGCCTCTGCTCTCCTGGCGGGCTGCAACAACGAACCTGAGTATAAGGTCACCGGCACCAACGCCAACGAAATAAGCCAGTACAACCAGCAGCGCGAAAGCGCCGCCGCTTACCTGACCAAAGTTCAGGCTTATGTCGCTGAGATCAAGGCCATGGAAGCGCTTCCGGTTGGCCCTGCCCTGCCTGCGCAACACCAGAAGATGCAAGCACTTAAAGTCGAAGGCGACGGAGTTGGTTCAATTGTTTCTCCGCTTTCTCACTGCCGAGCAAGCGGCTACGCAGCCTCGGAATACTGGCAAACCGTAGCAGGCATGATCACGACTCAGCCCCCTTCCGCTGCCCTTGAAAGATTTGCCAGCGAGGTCCAGCAATGCCAGCAGCAACTGCAAAACCCACCCAAGGCCATCACCTACATTGAAGGGCCTGCCGATAAGCAACCAGCTTACCCGGGCTGCCTGGAAATCTTGGCACTGGGTGAGAAAGACGGCGATACCCGGACATGGAGCTGCCCTACCGAATCCATGCCTTCGACATGAGCCTTTAACGCCCACAGGCGGCGCTCAGACCTCAAACAAGCGCCGTCCACTACAAGAATCAAGGGCTAATCAAATCCAGGATGGAGCACTACAAATCACTGTTACAGGCGCTGTTCTTCTTTGCGCTGACCTTCGGCCTTGGCTATCTGTCGATACGCCGCATGCGCAAGCTGCGCGAGGCCGTCGACAGCGAATTCGAAGCGGCGCTGCGCCGCCTGCACATCGACCACCACGAAGTGCTGCTCGACCGCACCCAGCGCCAGTATCACCCGGAGACGACCCAGGTGCACCGGATACTGCGCGATGACCAAGGCCAGCACTACCTGTACGTGCACATCAGCGGCTCGCCCGGGGTCCTCCAGCCACTGAGCCGCGAGCGGGCGCTGCTGGCCCTGGGCAACAAGGCCTAAGGCATCAGCCTGGCGACGCTCGGCACCGGGATGTAACACGGCTGGAAGCTGGGCTGGCAGTAATAGGCCATGGTCACCGGCGCCGGCAGCGGGCGGGTCAGCAAGGCGCTGTAGACAGCGCCAAAGGCGCAGACGGTCAAGGCAAGGCAAATTGTTCTTGTTGTTTTCATGGCCATTCCACCACAGGTGAGGAAAAGACGTTGTGCGCTCAAGACTAGAAACTGCTGCGACAACCTGCTTCGTCCAAACGGACTAGGCCGCCGCCATTCAGCCCAGCGCCCGGCGCAGGTCGGCCGCGGCCCCGGCCAGGGCCAAGGCAGCGCCCTCGACAAACGCGCTCATGCTGATAAAGCCATGCACCATGCCCTGGCAACGCTCCAGGCGGGTGGCCACACCTGCTTGTTGCAAACGTTGGGCAAAGGCTTCGCCTTCGTCGCGCAATGGGTCGTACTCGGCGGTGATCAGGGTGGTGGCGGGTAAACCCTCCAGTGACTCGGCGAGCAGCGGCGAGGCCAGTGGCTCCTCGACCTGCTCGGGCTGTTGCAGGTAGCTGCGCCAGAACCAGGCCATCATCGCCCGCGACAACAGATACCCTTCGCCATACACCTGGTACGACGGGGTGTCGCAGCGGCCATCGGTGACCGGGTAGAACAGGCACTGGTAGCGAATCTGCGGGCCCTGGCGCTCTGCGGCCAAGCGGCTGACGGCGATCGCCAGGTTGGCCCCGGCGCTGTCGCCGGCCACGGCCAGGCGGCTGCCGTCGACGCCCAGGCTGGCGGCATGTTCGACCAGCCAGCAGGTGGCGGCATAGCAATCGAGCGGCGCCGCCGGAAAGCGCGCCTCCGGTGCCAGCCGGTAGGCCACCGACACCACCACCGCGCCAGTGGCGCTGGCCAGTGCCCGGCACAGATGGTCATGGGTATCGAGGGTGCCGATGACAAAGCCGCCGCCGTGGAAGAACACCAGCAGCGCCAGGTTGTCTTGCGCCAGCGGCCGGTACAGGCGGGCATCCAGCTCGCCAGCGGCGCCCGCCACGCGCAGCTCACGCACTTCGGCCATCTGCGCGCCAGGGATCGGCGGCAACAGGTGGTCGGCATATTGCCGATACTGCACGGCATCGAGCCGGTGGTAGTCGGGCTCCCCCTGGACGCTGAACTGTTCGAGCACGGCGGCGATCTGTTTATCGAGCGGCATGGGCGTCTCCTTCGGCGATCATCTGGAACTGCGGGTTGGTTTCTTCAAGGATGCTGCGCAAGCGCAGCTCCAGGGCGGGCTTGAAGTCTTTGTGCGGGAAGATCCAGAAGCGCCGCTCGGCCAGCGCGGCGAATACCTGGGCGGCCAGCTCGCGGGGCGTCATGCCCTGGCGAATGTGCTCGTCGAGCACGGCGCTGAAAGTGGCGTCGGCCTGCTCGCGGGCCTGGTTGGAGGCCATGATGTCACTGGCCACCGGCCCCGGGCAGAGCACCGCCACCGAGACCTGCGCGCCGAGCATGTCCAGCTCGTATTTGAGGGTTTCGGATAACGCCACCACCGCCTGCTTGGTGACGTTGTAGGGCGCCATCAACGGACTGCTGAGCAAGCCGGCGAGCGACGCGGTGTTGATCACCTGGGCCGGGTGGCCCTGCTCGAGCATCAGCGGCACAAAGCTGCGGATGCCATTGATCACCCCTTGCAGGTTGATGGCGAGCATGCGCTGCCACTGCTCGTGGCTGATCTGCCAGCTGTAGCCGGTCTGCATCACCCCGGCATTGTTGAACAGCAGGTCGACCCGCTGAAAATGCGCCAGGGCGACATCACGCAGGCGCTCGACCTGGGCCACATCGCTGACGTCGGTCAGCTGGGCAATGGCCTGCACGCCCTGGCCTTGCAGTTGCGCGCTCAGCGCCTGCAAACCCGGGCCATCGACATCGGCCAGTACCAGCTGCATGCCCAGCCCTGCCGCATGCTCGGCCAGGCCCCGGCCGATCCCGCTGGCGGCGCCGGTAATCACCGCCACCCGCCCCTGCTCGTTGCTCATTGCGTTCTCCTGCTGCTGGCTTGATTGCGCCAGTAGAGCCGTCAGCCCACGGCCGGCCATCGTCCGTTCAGACGATGCCTGCTGGTACAGGGGCGGCAGAATCACTCGCACAGCACACCCCGTGATACCCCGGAGAACAATAAGATGAGCACCCTGCACCGCATTGAAGCCAAGCTGCTGGAAGACCGTTACGCCCGTGGTTGGCACTGCCTGGGCCTGGCCGCGCACTACCGCGACGGCAAGGCCCACCGCCTGGACGTGTTTGGCACCCGCCTGGTGGCGTTCCAGGGTGAAGACGGCCAGCTGAACATTCTCGACGGCTTTTGCCCGCACATGGGCGCCGACCTGAGCACCGGCTGCATCGAAGGTAACTCGATCCGCTGCCCGTTCCACAGCTGGCGCTGGGGCGCCGATGGCGTGTGCGACGACATTCCCTACGCCAGGCGCATTCCACCGCGGGCCAAGGTCAAGCGCTGGCCGATCATGGAAGAAAACCAGCTGCTGTTCGTCTGGAACGACCCGCAAGGCAACCCGCCGATTGCCGAGCAGGCGATCCCGCGCATCGACGCCTGCTTCAGTGACCAGTGGGCCGCCTGGGAAGTGGCCGAACTGCAGATCGACACCAACTGCCGCGAGCTGATCGACAACGTCGCCGACATGGCCCACTTCGGCACCGTGCACGGCGCGCCGGTGGCCGAGTTCAGCAACGTCTTCGCAGGCCACCTGGCCACCCAGATCATGCGTGCGCGCAGCGAGCGGCTGTCTGGCGACAGCGAGCTGAGCACGGTGGCCACCTACTTCGGCCCGGCCTACCAGATCACCGAAATGACCGGGGCAATGAACGGCCAGCCGATCCATTCGATCCTGCTCAACTGCCATGTGCCGATCGACCTCAACAGCTTCACCCTGCGCTACGGCGTGCTGGTGAAAAAGATCCCCGGCCTGAGCGAGGAGCAGAACCAGGCCATGGCCAAGGCCTACGTGCAGCAGGCCCAGGCGGCTTTCTACGAAGACGTGGCGATCTGGCACAGCAAGACCCGGGTCGACAATCCGCTGCTGTGCGACGGCGACGGCCCGGTGTACCAGCTGCGGCGCTGGTATGAGCAGTTCTATACCGACGTCGACCTGCTGCCTGCCGAAACCGCCGACAGCAAGCGTTTCGTGGTGCTTGACGGCGAGCGCGCCTGAGCCTTGCCGAGCGCTTTGGACAGGCGTGCGCTACGCCTGTCCGGATGCGTGTACGGAGCGTTGCGTGCACGCGTTAACGCCGACTATTCTCTGCCATCGCCAACGCTAATAATAAAAAATGGTAGTTCCCTATGCAGCCGTGCCTCACCCTCGAGTCATTCAGCGACTTGCTCGGTCACCTCTATCAAGGGCCGATGGAGAACATTCCCTGGGTCACCTTCCTCAACCAGCTCAACCTGCAGCTACAGAGCAAATACGTCACCTTCATTCTACGCCCGCCCAGCGCCCACGTTGACGGCCTGATGGTCAACACCACCGGCAGTTCGAGCGAAACCACCGCCTCGTACAACAAGCACTTCTTCGCCCTCGACCCGTTCGTCGACCTGCCCAACCGCGAAGTGGTGACCCTCGCCAGCTACGTCTCCAACGACGAGCTGTTGCAATCGGAGTTCTACAAGAACTTCCTTGAACCCGTGGACGTGTTCCATATACTCGGGGCCGACATCAATACCGGCGACGGCGCCCAGTGCCGTATCCGCATCAGCCGCGGGCGCGATGAGCAGGCCTTCGGCGACCAGGAAAAAACCCTGCTGGCGCGCTTCATCCCGCACCTGGAGCGCTCGATCAAACTGCACATGCAGCTCAACCGCATCGAGACCGAACGCAACCTCTACGCCGGCGCCGTCGACCAGATGGCGGTGGGCACCATCATCCTCGACGAAACCGGCAAGGTGCTGCAGACCAACCAGGTTGCCGAGCGGCTGATCCAGGAAAAGGACGGCATCAAGCTGGTCAACGACGGCTTGCAGGTCGGCACCGCACGCGACACCCAGGAGTTCCGCCGGCTGGTCAAGCAATCACTGCTGTCGCAAAAAAGCAGCAACCCCTCGGTGGTCGAGGCCATGCGCGTACAACGCCCGTCCGGGCGCGCCGACCTTGGCATCATCGTGCGCTCGGTGCCGCTGTCGACCTGGAGCGAAGGCAAGCAATGCCCGACCGTGGTGATCTTCATCAGCGACCCCGAGCAGCAATCCTCGGCGCCGCAGGAGATCGTCCGGGCGCTGTTCGATTTCACCCCGGCCGAAACCCAGTTGGCGATGCTGCTGGCCAACGGCCTGACCCTGGACGAAGCCTCGGAGGAACTGGGCATCAGCCGCAACACTTCGCGGGCGCACCTGCGTTCGACCTTTTCCAAGACCGGCGTGACCCGCCAGACCATGCTCGTGCGCTTGATCTTGCGCAGCGTGGCGACCCTCGGCTGAAGCACCCGCCCTCGTCCGCTTGGACGATGGCGGGTTGCCGGGCACAGCGCACAGTGCAGGTATCCACCCGCCGCCAGGGGCCTGCACATGCGCAACTGTCCGACCATCCTCAAGACCGAACTGCTGGCCCAAAGCAGTCATTTCCAGATCGAAGCCCTGCACCTGCAGTTCAGCAACGGCCAGCGGCGCATCTACGAACGCTTGCGCGGCACCGGCTACCGCTCGGTGATGCTGGTGGCAATGCCCGACCCCGAGCACGTGCTGCTGGTGCGCGAGTACGCAGTGGGCGTAGAGGGCACCATCCTCGGCCTGCCCAAGGGCGGTGCCGAGGCGCATGAAAGCTACCTGCAGGCGGCCCAGCGTGAGCTGTGCGAAGAAGTCGGCCTGAGGGCGGCGCGGCTGACCGAGCTGGGCGAACTGACCTTGGCGCCCGGGCATTTGTGTCATCGCTATCGGGTGGTGCTGGCCCAGGACCTGAGCCCCTGTGCTCTGCAAGGTGACGAGCCGGAGCCGCTGGAATGCATCAAGGTGCCGCTGGCGCAGATCCCGGCACGGGTGGCCAGTGGCGAGTTGCATGAGGCCCGGGCCATTGCCGCGTTGTTCATGGCCATGGGAGCCTGTGGGAGCGGGCTTGACCCGCGATGAGGCCGGTGCAGCCTGCGCAACAAGGCGTTATCTGAATTACGACCGCTGCGCGCTCGATCGCGGGTCAAGCCCGCTCCCACAGAATTGTGCGGGCCCCGCGATGAAGCCAGCGCGCACCTCAGGTCGGCATCACCCCTCGCGCCCGCGACATTGTCAGGGCCAGGTCTTCGATCATGTCTTCCTGACCGCCCACCGTGCCGCGCCGGCCCAGCTCCACCAGCAGGTCGCGGGCAGCAATGCCGTACTTGAGCTCGGCACGCTTGGCAAACAGCAGGAACGAGCTGTACACCCCGGCATAGCCCAGGGTCAGGGCATCGCGGTCGAGGCGGATCGGTTGGTCCATCATCGGCACCACCAGGTCCTCGGCGACGTCCATGATCCGGTACAGGTCAACACCACTGTTCACGCCCATGCGCTCCAGCACGGCGACGAACACTTCCAGCGGCGTGTTGCCCGCCCCCGCCCCCAACCCGGCCACCGAGCCATCGATGCGCACGGCGCCAGCCTCGATGGCCGCCAGCGAGTTGGCAATCGCCATGCCCAGGTTGTGATGGCCATGAAAACCGACTTCGGTGCTGGCGCTTAAACCTGCCCGCAATACGCCAATCTTCTCGCTGACTTCAGTCGGCAGCATGTAGCCCGCCGAATCGGTGCAGTAGATGCAGTTGGCGCCGTAGCTTTCCATCAGCCGCGCCTGTTCCAGCAGCTTTTGCGCGCTGACCCTGTGCGCCATCATCAGAAAACCGACGGTATCCAGGCCCATCTTCGCCGCCATACCGATGTGCTGGCCGGAGACGTCCGCCTCGGTGCAGTGGGTCGCCACGCGGATGGTCGAGACGCCATGCTCATGGGCCATTTTCAGGTGTTCGAGGGTGCCGATCCCCGGCAGCAGCAAGGCCGATACCTTGGCCTGCTTGAGGGTGGGAATTACCGCGGCGAAGTATTCCTCATCGCTGTGGGCGGCAAAGCCGTAGTTCAGCGACGCGCCACCCAGGCCATCGCCATGGGTGATTTCAATCAGCGGCACGCCGGCGCCATCCAGGCCGCTGGCCACCGCGATCATCTGTTCCAGGCTGATCTGGTGACGCTTGGCGTGCATCCCGTCGCGCAGGCTCATGTCGTGCAGACGGACGCTTTTACCTTGCAGATTCATGGCAGTTCTCCACTCAACGGACGGGCAGTTGCAGGGTGCCCTTGTGGGCTTCTTCGGCAAACATCTCGGCGGTGCGCAAACCGGCAGCGGTCATGATGTCGAGGTTGCCGGCAGACTTGGGCAGGAAGTCGCCGAGGCCTTCGACCTCGATGAAGATCGACACCTTGCGGCCATCGAAAATCGGCCCGTTGATCAGGGTGTAGCCGGGCACGTAGCGCTGCACCTCCTTGACCATGCTCAACACCGAGGCGCGAATGGCCTCGCGGTCGGGCTCTTCGTCGGTCAGGCAGTGGATGGTGTCGCGCATCATCAGCGGCGGTTCGGCAGGGTTGATGACGATGATCGCCTTGCCGCGCCGGGCACCGCCGATCTGCTCGACGGCACCGGCAGTGGTGCGGGTGAATTCGTCGATGTTCTGCCGGGTACCCGGGCCCACCGAGCCGGACGACACCGTGGCGACGATCTCGCCATAGGCCACCGACTGGATGCGCGACACCGCCGCGACCATGGGGATGGTCGCCTGGCCGCCGCAGGTGACCATGTTGACGTTCATCGCCAGGCTCGCCGCGTGCTGCTTGAGGTTGACCGGCGGCACGCAGAACGGGCCGATGGCCGCCGGCGTGAGGTCGACCATGATCACCCCCAACTCGTTGAGCTTGCGGCTGTTATGCGCATGCACATAGGCCGAGGTGGCATCGAAGGCGATGCGGATATCGTCGTCGAGCACATGCGCCAATAATCCGTCCAGGCCTTCGGCGGTGGTCTTCACCCCCAGCTCGCGAGCGCGCTTGAGGCCTTCGGACTGCGGGTCGACGCCGACCATCCACACCGGCTCGATCCACTCGGAGCGGCACATTTTCATCAGCAAGTCGGTGCCGATGTTGCCCGGCCCGATAATCGCCGCTTTCAGTTTTTTGCTCATTCGCTTGAACCTCGCACGTCACGCACAGAACGACACCCGGGCGCTGCCCAGGCCGTCGATGGTCAGGGCAAACTGGTCGCCGGCCCGTGCAGGCTCCAGCGGCACCAGCGAGCCGGAAAGAATGATTTCCCCGGCCTTGAACGGGATGCCGAAGGCGCCCAGGGTGTTGGCCAGCCAGGCCACCGCGGTCAGCGGGTTGCCTTGCACCGCCGAGCCGAGGCCTTGGCTGATCAGCTCGCCGTTCTTGAACACCTGCATGCGCAGGTTCGGCAGGTCGAGCCGGCGCGGATCGACCTGGCTGTCGCCGAGCACGAACACCCCGCAGGAGGCGTTGTCGGCGACGGTGTCCTGGATGCGGATGCGCCAGTCCTGGATGCGCGAATCGACAATCTCGAAACACGGCATCACGTACTCGGTGGCGGCCAGCACATCGGCCTCGGTGACGCCGGGACCGACCAGGTCATGCTTGAGCTTGAAGGCGATCTCGCCTTCGGCGCGCGGCTGGATCAGGCGGTTGGCGCCGAGGGAAATCTGCGCGCCATCGGCAAAGGCCATCTGCTCGGTGATAAAACCGAAATCCGGCTGGTGCACATTAAGCATGCGCTGCACCGCCGCCGAGGTGACGCCGATCTTCTTGCCGACGATGCGGTCACCCGCCGCCACCCGCCGCTCGATGCTGTAGAGCGAGATATGGTAGGCATCCTCGATGCTGATGGTCTCCCAGCGCTCGCTCAAGGGGGCCAGGGTGCTGGCGCTGCACAGGGCCTGGTACAGCTCTTCGCCATACTGGCGACGCAATTGCTCGCTCATGCCCGTGCCTCCCCAAGGAACGCCAGGCATTCACGGTTGAACAGCTCGCGGTGCTCTACCATCACCCAGTGTCCGCATTCGCTGAGCAGCACAAAGCGGATCCGCCTGCAGGCTGCAAGCAGGGTCTGCGCGCCGGAGGCCGGGCAGAACTTGTCGTTGATACCCCAAAAACCAAGAATCGGGCATTGCAGTTCAGGCAAGCGTGAGGTCAGGTTCGGCACCTGCATGCTGGTCAGCACGCAGGCCGGTTGCTGGCCCACCACCGCCACGCGCTCGGCCACGGTTTCATCGCTGATCAGCGCCGGGTCGAACAACTGCAGGCTGAGCAGGCGGCGCATGCCGGCGGCATCGTTGAGCTCGCCGTTGGCAAAGGCCGCGCCCATCTTCTGGATGCCTTCCATTTGCAGGTAGTACTGCTCCTTGTCCATCAGCCCACCGGGGGCCATCAGCACCAGGCGGCTGACCCGCCCAGGCTGGTCCAGCGCCAGCTTGATGGCAATGGCGCCACCCAGGGAATTGCCGACCAGCACGCAGCGCTGGATATCCAGGGCATCGAGCAGGCCGCTGAGGGCGCTGACGAAAAAGTCCAGGCTGTAGACCGTTTGCGGCTTGCTCGAAGCGCCGTAGCCGGGCAGGTCGGGGACGATCACCCGGTAGCCGGCCGCGGCGAATGCCGGGTAGTTCTGTTTGAAGTTGCTGTGCCCGCTGGCACCCGGGCCGCTGCCGTGGATGAACACCACCGCCTCGCCCGTGCCAACGTCCTGGTAATGCAGCTGCAGACCATCGGCCAGCGTTACCACGTGCCCTTGCGCGGATGCGCCCATGAGGTGTCCTCCCGGCTTGTTGTTGTACCGGGATTATTCAGAGCGGCCAGGGCGCCAACATCGTCCGTCAGGACTACTAGTCCCTTCGGACGTTGGCCCCTGCCCGTGCGCTGCCTAGCATCGAGCTCATTACAGTGGCGAACACGAGGCAGGCATGCACGACCCTATGGATTTTCGCGGCAAGGTGGTACTGGTGACCGGTGGTGGCAAGGGTGTGGGCCGCGGCATCAGCCGGCGCTTTCTTGAGTGCGGCGCCGAGGTGGTGATCTGCGGGCGCCAGGCGCCTGCGACACTGCCGGCCAGCGGCGGGCGCGAGGCGCTGTTCCTGGCCTGCGATGTGCGTGACATCGAGCAGGCCCAGCAGATGATGACGGCTATAGTCGAGCGCTTCGGGCGCCTCGATGTACTGGTCAACAACGCCGGCGGCGCGCCCTATGCCGAAGCCGCCAGCGCTTCGCCGCGCTTCAGCGAATCGATCATCCGCCTCAACCTGCTGGCGCCGCTGAACCTCAGCCAGCTGGCCAACCGCATCATGCAGGCCCAGGCCGAGGGCGGCAGCATCATCAACATCTGCAGCGTCAGCGCCACCCGCCCTTCCCCCGGCACCGCCGCCTACGGCGCGGCCAAGGCCGGCTTGCTCAACCTGAGCCGCTCGCTGGCGGTGGAGTGGGCACCCAAGGTGCGGGTCAACGCTGTCACCGCCGGGCTGATCCTCACCGAGCAGGCGGCCCTGCACTATGGCGATGAAAGCGACCTGGCCGAGGTGGCCGCGACCATCCCCCTGCAACGCCTGGCCAGCCCCGAAGACATTGGCGACAGTTGCCTGTACCTGGCCTCATCGCTGGCCCGTTATGTCAGTGGCGCCGACATTGCCGTGCATGGCGGTGGCGAGCGCCCGGCGTTCCTCGACGCGGCAAAATCGCCGTAAGCGCTCCCCCTGCGCAAGGCCACACCCTGGCGGGTGTGAGCCTTGCTTGCGCGCTATTGCGGCTCGCGCACGCTGAGGTTGACCTCGCTCCAGTAGGCTTGCATGGTCTGGATCCGGCCGTGCTCATCAAAGCGCATCACATCGATGACATCCAGCGCACAGGGCTGACCATTCCAGACCATCTCGACACGAAACGGCATCGCCCCGCAGCCATTGTGGCTGGCCCGCACCGGCCCGGTCAGGTAGGCGCGGACCCCGCCCGCGCCCAGACCCTGACGATAGAACGCGGCAATCTGCTCGCGGCCGTGGATCGGCGGCTGGCCGAACGGGTCTTCGACCGTGGCGTCATCGGCGTACAGCTGCACGATGGCGTCGATATCCCCGGCATCGACCCGCTCGATGTAACGGGCCATCAGGCCCTGGACTTCCTGCGCAGTCGGTAGGTTCATGCTTAGGCCACCTCGAACAATGCCGCGGCCCCCATGCCGCCGCCAATACACATGCTCACCACCACGTAACGTACGCCGCGGCGCTTGCCCTCGATCAAGGCGTGGCCAACCATGCGCGCCCCCGACATGCCGAACGGGTGACCGATGGCAATCGCCCCGCCATTGACGTTCAGGCGCTGGTTGTCGATGCCTAAGGTATCGCGGCAGTACAGGACCTGGCTGGCGAAGGCTTCGTTGAGTTCCCACAGGCCGATGTCCTCGACTTTCAGGCCGTGGCGCTTGAGCAGTTTGGCAATCGCGTAGACCGGGCCGATGCCCATCTCGTCGGCATTGCAACCGGCCACTGCCAGGCCGCGATAGATGCCCAGCGGCGCCAGGCCGCGCTGCTCGGCGAGCTTGGCGCTCATCAATACCGAGGCCGAAGCGCCGTCAGACAGCTGCGAGGCGTTACCGGCGGTGATGAAACGTCCGGCCTCGGTCCACTGCCCGCCCTGCCACACCGGCTCCAGTGCAGCGAGGCTGGCCAGGCTGGTGTCGGCGCGATTGCATTCGTCGTGCAGCAGGGTCACGGTCTCGTAACGGGTCTCGCCGCTGGCCTTGTCGATGATCGCCTTGCGCGTGCTCAGCGGCGCCAGCTCCAGGTCGAACAGGCCCGCGGCTTGCGCCTGGGCAGTGCGCAACTGGCTTTGCAGGGCATAGGCATCCTGCTCGTGGCGCGTCACGCCATAGCGCTGGGCGACGATCTCGCCGGTTTCGATCATCGGGATATAGGCCTGCGGGTCGCGCTCAAGCACGGCGCCGGACTGGTTGCGGTAGAGGTTCTTGTGCTTGTTCTGCACCAGCGAGATCGACTCCAGGCCGCCGGCGACGGCGATGTCGATTTCGTTGCAGATAATGCCCTTGGCCGCCAGGGCAATGCTCATCAGGCCCGAGGCGCATTGGCGCTCCACGGCCATCCCGGCTACCGACGGCGGCAGGCCGCCGGCAATCGCACACAAGCGCCCGAGGTTGTAGGCCTGGGTGCCCTGCTGGGCGGCGGCGCCGATGATCACATCGTCGACCTGCCCGGCCTCGATCCCCGCGCGCCGCACGGCCTCGCGCACCACATGGCCGCCGAGGGCCGGCGCTTCGGTGTCGTTGAAGGCACCGCGAAAAGCCTTGCCGATCGGCGTGCGCGCGGTTGAAACAATAACGGCTTCATTCATGTTCACATGCTCCGATGCCTGGACTCAGGCGGGGTAATAACGGCTGATGGTGTCGACCACACAACCCGGGCGCTGCTGGCCCTCGATCTCGACGCTGACGCGGATCAGCGCCTGCACACCGCCTTTGACCTGCTCGGCGCTGATCAGCTGGGCGTGGCCGCGCACCCGCGAACCCACCGGCACCACGCTGGGAAACCGCACGCGCTCGCAGCCGTAGTTGACGCCCATGGCGATGCCGCGCACCTCGACGATCTGCGGCAGGAACAGGTTGACCAGCGCCAGGCTCAGGTAACCGTGGGCGATGCAGGCCCCAAACGGGCCGCTGGCGGCGCGTTGCGGGTCGACATGAATCCACTGGTGATCGCCACTGGCCTCGGCGAACAGGTCGATGCGCGCCTGGTCGATGAGCAGCCAGTCGCTGACCCCCAGGACTTCACCGACGGCGTCTTGCAGCGCGTGCGGGGTGTCGAATAGGCGCGTCATGCTCAGGCCCTCTGGCTGGAAACCGACAGCACTTCGCCGGTCATGTACGAGCTGTAGTCGCTGGCCAGGAACATCATCACGTTGGCCACCTCCCAGACTTCGGCGGCGCGGCCGAAGGCTTCGTTGGCCGCCAGTTGCTCGAGCACTGCCTGGGGCGCCGAGCGGGCGAGAAAATCATGCAGGGCAATGCTCGGGCTGACCGCATTGATGCGGATGCCGTGACTGGCCGCCTCGACCGCCGCACAACGGGTCAGGGCCATGACCCCGGCCTTGGCTGCGGCGTAGTGCGACTGCTCCTTCTGGGCCCGCCAGCCAAGCACCGAGGCGTTGTTGACGATCACCCCGGCGCGCCGGGCCATCATCTTCGGCAGCATGGCACGAGTCATACGCATGGTGCCGGTGAGGGTAACGTCGAGGACCCGCTGCCATTCTTCGTCGGGCATTTCCACCAGCGCCCGCGAGCCACCGAGGCCGGCGTTGTTGATCAGCACGTCGACGCCGTGCAGGTCGCGCTCGGCGCAGCTCACCAGGTGCTGCACCTGGGCTTCGTCGGTGACGTTGCAGAGCACGCCGAAGACCTCGGCAAGCCCGGTGGCCTCGCGAATCTTTGCCACGGCTTCAAACAGCCGGCCTTGGTGGATATCACTGATCATCAGGGCCCGGCAGCCCTCTTCGGCGGCGCGCAAGGCGGCGGAAAAACCGATCCCGGAACCTGCCGCCGCAGTGATCAGCACGGACTTGCCGCGCAACAGGCCATGGCCCGCTACATAGTTGGGGGTGGACATCGACTAACTCCTTGGGTCAGGGACGCAGGCGCGGTTCTTTGGGCATGCCCAGGGCGCGCTCGGCGATGATGTTGCGCTGGATCTCGTTGCTGCCGCCGTACAGGGTGTCGGCGCGGCTGAACAGGTACAGCGATTGCAGTCGGGTCAGCTGATAGGGCGCGGCCTCGAGCAGTTCGGCGTCGGGGCCGAGCACGTCCATGGCCAGCTTGCCGAGGTTGGCGTGCCAGCTGGACCAGAACAGCTTGTAGATGGTCGCCTCCTTGCGCAGCGCGCCGTCCTGGGCGCCGGAGAGCATGCGCAGCGAGTTGAAGCGCATGATCCGCAAGCCGCACCAGGCTTCGGCCAGGCGCTGGCGCAGCAGCGGGTCGCGGGCTGCGCCGTTGGCCTTGGCGATGGCGATGATCTCGTTCAGTTCGTTGGCAAACTGCATCTGCTGGCCGAGGGTCGAAACCCCGCGCTCAAAACCGAGCAAGGCCATGGCGATCTTCCAGCCGTCGCCAGGCGACCCGATGAGGTTGGCGGCGTCGGTGCGGGCGTTGTCGAAGAACACTTCGTTGAATTCCGAAGTGCCGGTCATCTGCTCGATCGGCCGCACGCTGATGCCGGCCTGGGCCATCGGCACCAGCAGGAACGACAGGCCGCGATGGCCGACGCTGCCAGGCTCGGTACGGGCGATCACAAAGCACCAGTCCGACTCATGGGCCAGCGAAGTCCAGACCTTCTGGCCGTTGATCACCCAGCTGCCGCCCTCAAGGCTGGCGCGGGTCTTGACGTTGGCAAGGTCAGAGCCTGCGCCCGGTTCCGAGTAGCCCTGGCACCAGAACTGCGTGCCGCTGACGATACCGGGCAGCAGGCGGCGCTTTTGCTCGTCGTTGCCGAAGGCGGCGATGGTCGGCCCGGCCAGGCCTTCGCCGATATGGCCCATGCGCCCGGGGCCGCCAGCACGGGCGTATTCTTCGTGGAAGATCACCTGCTGGCTGATCGACAGGCCCCGGCCACCATGCTCCGGCGCCCAGCCGACGCAAGTCCAGCGGCCCTCGGCCAGCTTGCGCTCCCAGGCTTTGCGCTGCTGCGGGAACATGTGCTCATCACCCGGGCCGCCGCGAAAACGCAGGGGCTCGAACTCGCCGCAGAGGTTGGCGGCCAGCCAGCCGGCGACCTCCTGGCGAAACTGCTCGTCCTGTTCACTGAAACTGAGCTTCATGGTTGCTCTCCGATGATCAGCGTGGCGATCTGCTGCAGATGCCAGGCCGGCGCGCCGAGGTAGCTCTCGCTGGCGCGGGCACGCTTGAAATACAGGTGCGGGTCGTATTCCCAGGTAAAGCCGACGCCGCCATGCAGCTGGATCGACTCCGCCGCACAGTGAAAATAGCTGTGCGAGCACTGCGCCTTGGCCAGGGCGGCGGCCAGCGGCAGCTCGGCGGCCACCTGCGGGTCGCCGTCGGGGTCGAGCACTTCCTGGGCGACACAGGCGGCGTAGTAACTGGCCGAGCGCGCGCATTCGACCTGCAGCATCATGTCGGCGGCGCGGTGCTTTAGCGCCTGGAAGCTGGCGATCGGGCGGCCGAACTGCTGGCGCTCCTGCATGTAGGCAACGCTCAGGTCGAGCACCTGCTGGGCGCCGCCGACCTGCTCGGCGGCAAGCCCGATGCAGGCCAGTTGCAGCACCTTGTGCAAGGTCGGCCAGGCGTTGCCGACCTCGCCCAGCAGCGCCTCGGGGCCCAGGTACACGCGGTTGAACTCAAGACGCGCCAAGCGTCGGGTCTGGTCCATGGTCGGCAGCCACTGGCGCTCGATACCGTCACGGTCGGCCTCGACGGCGAACAGGCTGATGCCAGATTCACCGCTGCTGCCGGGCGTGCGCGCGGCGACGATCAACAGCCCGGCGCTGTCGCCATCGATCACCTGGCCGAACAGGCCATCGACGACAAAACCCTGGCCTTCGGCGCTGGCGCTGGCCTGGATATCCTCCGCGGCCCAGCCGCTGCCGCGGGTGAAGGCCAGGGTGGCGGTAAGACGGCCCTCGGCGATAGGCGCAAGCCAGGTGCTTTTCTGCGCCTGGTTGCCGGCCAGCAGCAAAGCGGGTGTGGCCAGGCAGGCGGTGGCGAAAAACGGCGAACAGAACAGCCGCCGGCCCATCTGTTCGAGCAGGATGTTCAGCTCGACAAAGCCCAGGCCCAGGCCGCCGTAGGCTTCGGGGATGTGGATCGCCGGCCAGTACATCTCGGTGCACAGGCGCTGCCAGAGTGCCGGGTCATAGCCTTTGTCGCTGACCATGGCTGCGCGCACGGCGGCGCAATGGGAGACATCGGCGAGAAAGCCCTCGGCCGAAGTACGGATCATTTCCTGCTCGTCGCTGAATGCAAATTCCATCGCGGCGCCTTTTACTCGTCTGGCGGAAGTACCGGCGAGTGTGGCCAGATGCGCGGGCGGCAGAATCGTTTGCCTCGCCTAGTCCGGATGGCCGATGCGCCTGGGGTGCGGCCGATCGCGGGTCAAGTCGGGTCGCCGTACCGCCGCTCCCACAGGATTGGCAGTGCCTTCAAGACGGGTAACGCAAAAAAGCCGCGCCACCCTCACGGATGGCGCGGCCCGCCTAAGCGGCGCACAACCTCAATCAACTGCCATAGACTTTCTGCGCCGGCAGCGCCTCGGCCAGCAGTTGCTGCACCGCCGCACCCACCTCAGCCAGCGCCCAGCGGCCCTGGTTGTCCACCTGGGGCCCGCGCCGCCAGCCATCGGCAATCGACAGCTTGCCACCCTCGACTTCGAACATCTGCCCGGTCACCGCCTGGGACGCCACCGACCCCAACCACACCACCAGCGGCGCGACGTTCTCCGGAGCAAAGTAGTCAAAGCCCTGCTCCGGGCGCTTCATCACCTCGGCAAACACCGCTTCGGTCATGCCGGTACGCGCCGCCGGGGCCAGGGCGTTGGCGGTAATGCCGTAGCGCCCAAGCTCCGCCGCCTGCACCAGGGTCAGCGAGGCGATCCCGCCCTTGGCCGCGGCATAGTTGGCCTGGCCAATCGAGCCCTGCAAACCGGCGCCGGAGCTGGTGTTGATGATCCGCGCAGTGAGCCTGGCGCCGCCCTTGGCCTGCTCGCGCCAATAGCGCACGGCATGGCTGGCCAGGCAGAAGTGGCCCTTGAGGTGCACGGCCATCACCGCATCCCAGTCGGCCTCGGTGAGGCTGGCGAACATGCGGTCGCGGCAGATGCCGGCGTTGTTGACCAGCACATCCAGGCCGCCAAAAGTCTCGATGGCCTGGCGCACGATCAGCCCGGCGTCGTCATAGCGGGTGATGTCGTCGCTGTTGGCCACGGCCACGCCGCCTGCCGCCTGGATCTGTTCGACCACGGCCTGGGCCGCATCGCGGTTGATGTCGTTGACCAGCACTTTCGCGCCTTCGCTGGCAAAAGCCTGGGCATAGGCGCGGCCGAGCCCGCCGCCGGCGCCGGTGATGATCACTACGCGGTTCTCGCAGCTGTGCATTGTCGCTCTCCCCTGTGTGGTTGCTGGCGCCTAAAGGCGCTCGATAATGGTCACGTTGGCCTGGCCGCCGCCTTCGCACATGGTCTGCAGGCCATAGCGCCCGCCACTGCGCTCCAGCTCATGGAGCAGGCTGCACATCAGCCGCGTGCCGGTGGCGCCCAGCGGGTGGCCAAGGGCAATGGCGCCGCCGTTGACGTTGGTCTGCGCATGGGGGTAGCCGGTCTCCTTGAGCCAGGCCATGGCCACCGAAGCAAAGGCTTCGTTGATTTCCACCCGGTCGATGTCAGCCAGGGTCATGCCGGCACGCTTGAGCGCATGGGCAGTGGCCGGGATCGGTGCGGTGAGCATCCATACCGGGTCGTCGCCGCGCACGCTGAGGTGATGGATGCGCGCCCGCGGCGTCAGGCCGTAGCGCTTCAAGGCCGCCTCCGAGACGATCAACAGCGCACTGGCGGCGTCGCAGGTCTGGCTCGACACCGCCGCCGTGACCCGCTCGCAGCCAAACAGGTATTCCAGCTCGGCCATTTTCGCCAGGCTGGTGTGGCGCGGGGTTTCGTCGTGCTCGACCCCTGCCAGCGGCACGATCTCGCGCTCGAAGTACCCCTGTTCGATGGCATGCAGGGCCCGCCGATGGGACTCCAGCGCATAGGCTTCCAGCTCGGCGCGGCTCAGCCGCCAGTGTTCGGCAATCATCTGCGCCGCGCGAAACTGGGTCGGTGGCTGCGCGCCGTAACGCCGCACCCAGCCTGTCGAGCCGCTGAACGGGTCGCTAAAGCCCAGGGGTTCGGCGGCGGTCATGGCCGAGGAAATCGGGATCTGGGTCATGGTTTGCACGCCACCGGCGATCACCACGTCCTGGGTGCCGCTCATCACCGCCTGCGCGGCAAAGTGCACGGCCTGCTGGGACGAGCCGCACTGGCGGTCGATGGTGGTGCCGGGCACCACTTGCGAAAGGCCCGCCGCCAGCCAGCTGGTACGGGCGATGTCGCCGGCCAGCGGGCCGATGGTGTCGACGCAGCCGAAGATCACGTCGTCGTAGTCGTCTTCGGGAATGCCGTTGCGCTCGACCAGCGCGCGCAGCACATGGGCGCCCAGGTCGGCGGCGTGGATCTGGCTCAGGCCGCCCTTGCGCCGCCCGGTGGGGGTGCGCAGGGCGTCGACGATATAGGCTTCAGGCATGCTCTACCTCAACAGGAAACAGGATCAGAAGGTGCTGCCGGCGCCAATCGCCAGGCCGCTTTCGAACAGCGCGGTACGCACCCGCGCCTTGTGCAGGCCGCGGTCGCCCCAGCATTTGTCCAGGGCCCAGGCACGCTTCATGAACAGCTGCAGGTCGACCTCCCAGGTGTAACCCATGGCGCCATGCACCTGAATGGCGTTCTTCGCCGCCAGCGCCGCTGCTTCGGCGCAGGCAAGCTTGGCGTGCGACACTTGCACGGCCTGGCCCGGCAGGTTGTGGGCGACGGCATGGGCGGCGCGGTACAGCGGGCCCTTGGCGAATTCGATGTGCACCGCGACGTTGGCCATCAGGTGCTTGACCGCCTGGAACGAGCCCACCGGCTTGCCGAACTGCTTGCGCTCGAAGCTGTAGTCCACCGCCAGATCCACCATGCGCTTGGCCAGCCCCAGCAGTTGCGCAGCATTGCCCAGGGCGCCGCGGTTGAAGGCATCAGCCCACAGCTGCCGCCCTTGCTCAGCGCTGGCAACACAAGTAGACGCACTCGGCGTCCACTGCACCTGGAACAACTGGCGGCTGGGGTCGACCGACACATTGCGGGTCAGGCTGACTGCGCTGCGCTCCACGGCATGCACCTCGTCGCCATGGGCCAGCAACAGCAGCCCGGCCACATGCGCATCGCTGACCAGCGGGTTGCCCGGCTCGGCCACCGCCAGGCGCGCCTGGCCCTCGGCAACCTGCGCCAGCCAATGCTGGCGGCGCGGCGCGTCGACACCCGCGAGCAGCGGCACGCCCACCAGCATGGTCTCGACCAGCGGTTCGGGCAGCCCGGCGTAACCGCACTCCTGGGCCAGGAGGATGAAATCCAGCGCGTTCATGCCCATGCCACCGCAGGTTTGCGGCACGGTGATGGCGCTCAGGCCCAGGTCTACCAGTTGCCCCCACAGCGCATCACAGCGCCCGCTGTCGCTTTGGCACAGTTCACGCAGGCGTTCCGGGGGCACTTCGTTGAGCAAAAAACTGCGCACGTTGTCCTGGAACAGCAATTGATCGCTGCTGAAACTAAAGTCCATGGTCTGCTCCTCAGGCGCGGGGCATGCCGAGCATGCGCTCGGCGATGATGTTGCGCTGGATCTCGTTGGTGCCGGCATAGATCGGCCCGGCCTGGGCAAACAGGAAGCCATCCAGCCACTGGCCGACATCGCCGGCGGCTGGTGCCTCGGGCAGCAGTTCGGCGCGCAGGCCAAGGATGCTCAGGGCGGTTTCGTGCATGCGCTGGTCGAGCTCCGACCAGAAGATCTTGTTGGTCGAGGATTCCGGGCCGATCTTGCCGCCCTTGCCCAGTTTCGAGGCGCTCATGTAGGTCGCCAGGGTGTAGGCCTCGGCGTCCAGCCAGGCGCGCATCACCGCCTCGGCAATCGCCGGGTCGCGGTCGGCAGCTTCACGGTTGTCCAGGTACAACTGCACCAGGCGCCGGGCGGTTTCCTGGAAGCGCGCCGGCGAGCGCAGCATCAATCCGCGCTCGAAACCTGCGGTGGACATCGCCACGTGCCAGCCCATGCCCTCGCCGCCCAGGGCGTTCTCTACCGGCACCTTGACGTCGTCGAAGAAGATCTCGGCAAAGCCCGGCAAGCCATTGAGCTGCGCAATCGGCCGCACGCTGATGCCGGGGCTGTCGAGCGGCAACAGGATGAAGGTCAGGCCGTGGTGGCGCTGGGATTCGGGGTCGGTACGAAAGATGCCGAACAGCCAGTCGGCCCAGACCGCGCGGGTCGACCAGGTTTTCTGGCCGTTGATCACATAGTGGTCGCCAACCCGCTCGGCGCGGGAGCGGATCGCCGCCATGTCGGAACCTGCGCCCGGCTCCGACCAGCCCTGGGCCCAGATGTCCTGGCCGGTGGCCATGCGCGGCAGAAAGCGCGCTTTCTGCGCTTCGCTGCCGTATTCCATCAGGGTCGGGCCGAGCAGAAAGATGCCGTTCTGGTTGACCCGTGCCGGCGCCCCGGCGCGGTAGTACTCTTCTTCGAAAATCAGCCATTCGATCAGGTCGCAACCGCGCCCGCCGAGTTCGGTCGGCCAGGTGACCATGCCCCAGCGGCCTTCATTGAGGCGGGCCTCCCAGGCCCGGTGCTGGGCAAAACCGAGCTCGGTGTCGAACGATTGCAACGCTTGCGCCGGTACGTTGGCCGCGAGCCAGGCCCGGGCCTCGGCACGCAAGGCCTGTTGCGCCGGTGTGTAAGTCAGGTCCATCGCAGTACCTTCAGCCGTTGAAGTGGGCATCGCGTTTCTCGACGAACGAGTCACGCGCTTCCTGGGAATCCTGGGTGCGGTAGGCTTCGAGGGTGAAGCCCTGCTCCCAGCGGTATTTGTCTTCGAGATTGCCGTCCTCGATGCCGTTAAGCGCCTCCTTGGCCAGGGCGATCATCGCCGGGCTCTTGGCGGCAATGCTGCGGGCGATCTGTAGCGCGGTGTCGCGCAACGCCTCACGCTTGACCACCCGCTCGACGGCGCCCAGGCGGTAGGCTTCGGCGGCGTCGATCATCTCGCCGGTGAAGTACATGTGACGGACCTTCTGCACCGGGAACAGGCGCTGCAGGTGGGCACCGCCACCCATGGCGCCACGGTCCACCTCGGGCACGCCAAAGCGTGCGCAGTCGGCGGCGACAACGATGTCGGCGGCGCCGCAGATACCGATGCCGCCACCAAGGACAAAGCCGTGCACGGCGACGATCACCGGTTTCGGGTTGCGGTGGATGGCCTTGAAGCTGTCGTAGTTGCCCTTGTTGACCGCGACGATCAGGTTGCCGTCGGCGGCCAGTTCCTTGATATCGACCCCGGCGCAAAAACCACGGCCTTCGGCGCGGATGACGATCACCCGCACCTGCGCATCGCTGCCCAGCGCTTCAATGGCGCTGGCGATTGCCGCCCAGCCCCGACAGTCGAAAGCATTTACCGGTGGCCGGTCGAAGACCAGCTCGGCAATGCCGTTGTCGATACTGACGCTAAATGTGCTCATGCCCTTCCCCTTCATGAAATACGGCGGCTCAGTTCGCCCAGGCGCGCTTGCGCGTCACCGACGATCTGCGCGATCAGTTCGGCGCAGCTGGGCAGGCTGTGAATGTTCGCTGCCACTTGCCCGGCCGGCAGTACGCCCTCGGCCGGCAGGCCGTCGACCATGGCCTTCTGGATCACCATCGGCGCGTTGGCGGCCATCAGTGCCTGCGCCGCGCTCAGCTCGCCGCTGCCGCGCATCTTCAGCGCGCTGGCGAGCAACTGCGCCAGGCTGGTGCCGCTATGGCGGCGGTAGGCCAGGCCACTTTTGAGCGCCAGTAACCAGCGCTTGAGGCCGCCGCTGGCTTCCAGCGCATCGAGCAGTTCGTTGCGGATCATCCGTTGCGGCATGCCGTCGATGGCGCGGCTGACGATCACTGCCGCCGGGTCGTTGACTGCCAGGTAGCGGGCCAGGGTCGCACTCGGCACCGGGCTTTCGGCGCTCATCAAAAAGCGTGTGCCCATGGCAATGCCGGCGGCGCCATAGGCCAGGGCGGCGACCAGGCCCTGACCGTCCTTGAAGCCGCCAGCGGCGACCACCGGCACCTTGAGCGCCTCGACCACCTGGCCGAGCAGCAGCGAAGTCGGCACCGCGCCGGTATGGCCGCCGCCCTCGCCGCCCTGGATGGTCACCGCGTCGGCGCCCATTTCCACCGCCTTTTGCGCATGCTTGAGGGCGCCAACGGTGGGGATGCAGACCACGCCGGCATCTTTCAGCCGGGCGATCATCTGCTTGCCCGGCGAACGGCTGTAGCTGACCGCCTTGACCTTGTGCCGAAGCACCAGCTCGACGATGTCGGCGGCATTGGCCTGGTACATGTGAAAATTGACCCCGAACGGCTGGTCGCTAAGGCGCCGGGTCTCGACGATCGCCGCTTCCATGCGTGCCGGCTCGATGGTCGCGCCGGCAAGAAAACCGAAGCCGCCGGCGTTACCGGTGGCCGCCACCAGGCGCGGTTCGGCGACCCAGCCCATGGCGGTCTGGATGATCGGGTAGCGACAGCCCAACAGTTCGGTGAGCGGCGTTTGCAAGCAGACCGTCATGCTTACACCCCCTCCGGCTTGCGCTGGGCACTGGCCATGGCGCGGGCGTCATAACCGCCCAGGCGGTCGCCGGACACCAGCTCGTTGTGGGCGTGAGCGAAGTGATGCAGGCCGAAGACCATGTCCATGGTCGCGCGCTTGCCCATCAAATCCTCGGCGTTGTTCACCGCCTGCTTGCTCAGCTGCAGGCCCAGGCGCGGCATTTGCGCGATGCGCTCGGCGATGGCCAGGGTTTCCGGCTCCAGGGCCTCGCGCGCCACCACGCGGTTGACCATGCCCATCTGGTAGGCCCGCGGCGCCGGCATCGGCGTGCCCATGAACAGGAATTCCTTGGCGATCCGCGGGTTGAGCTCATGCACGTGGGCAAAGTATTCGACCCCGGGGATGCCCATGCGCACCACCGGATCAGTGAAGTAGGCATCCTCGCTGGCGACGATCAGGTCACAGACCCAGGCCAGCATCAGGCCGCCGGCAATGCACGCGCCCTGGACCATGGCGATGGTCGGCTTGGGCATCTCGCGCCAGCGCCGGCACATGCCCAGGTACACCTCTTGCTCGCGGGCATAGAGAAACTCGCCGCCCGGTTTGTCGACGTGGTCGTACCACAGGCTGACGCGCTCGAAGCTCTGGTTGACGTCGCGCTCCGGGGTGCCGATGTCGTGACCGGCGGAAAAATGCCGGCCGGCCCCGCACAGCACGATGACCTTGACCGCGTCGTCGGCGCAGGCCCGGCGAAACGCCGCGTCCAGCGCGTAGGTCATGCGCGAGTTCTGCGCATTGTGGTACTGCGGGCGGTTCATGGTGACCATGGCCACCGCGCCACGGACCTCGTACAGCACCACCTCGGCCTGGTTGTTATTGTTCTGTTCGCTCATCGATTGCTACTCCGGCAAGGCGTACTGCCCGGGCCTGGCTCAACGCAGGTTGCGCTGGCCGGCGGGGTTGTCTTTCAACTGGCTGGCCCGCAGGTTGTGCGGGTCGAGGCGCCTGATCAGCTGCAACTGCGCCTCGCTGGGCGCGGCAGTAACCGGGCAATCGGCGTCCACCTGCAAGGCGAAGCCGGTGTTGTCCTGCACCTCATCGACACTCACCCCCGGGTGCAGCGAGCGGATCCGTACCTGGTGCTGCGGGCCGTGGAGATCGAGGACGCACAGGTCAGTGACGATCAGACGGATATCCACCTCATCCAGCGCCCAGCCTCGGGCCAGGCGCGCCGGGTTGTAGCCGATCGAGGAGACCATATCGACCTCGCCGTCGACGAACACCCGGCGATTGTGGCTGGGCACGAAGAACGAGTTGGCATGGCTGATCGAGTTGCCCGGCAGGCCGCGTACCCCGAGCATCTGCGCCTTGGGCCGGGCGTAGTCGCCGATGCACGAGAGGTTGGCCTGGCCGAAGCGGTCGATCTGGATCGGGCCGACCAGGGCATGGCGCTTGCCGCCCCAGACGTTGTCGAAAATCCGTGCAAAACCCATCCAGCTGTCGCGCTTGGGTTGATAGCCGTTGCGTGCGCCGAGAGGCACAGGTTCCGCGACCATGTAGGCTTCGGAATCGGTCATCAGCAACTGCGGGTTGCTGGTCAGCATGCTCAGGGAGGCGGCCAGGCGCGGGATCACCCCGATGCCGGTGGCCAGGACTTCACCGTCGTCGCGCCAGGCCTCGGAGGCGGCGCAGATCATCAGTTCGGCGAGGCTGTACGTCGTAGCTGGCGTGGTCATAGAAAACTCGCTTAGAAAACCGGCAGGGGAAGCTGGCGGATGGCGCCCAGGCCACCGACCTGTTCCAGGTACTGCTCGTGGGAGCAGGCGACAAATTGCTCGACATAGGCCTGCCAGCCCTCCTCGGCCTGGGCCGAGGCGGTGTAGGCCTTGAAATGCGGCACATCGAAACCGTACAGCGGCGCGCATGACGAGGGGTGCGCACCGCCCGGCACATGGGCCACGGCGGTGGTCAGGTTGCGCTCCCAGAACACCTGGTGCGCGCGCTCCGGCGCACTGTGGAAGTAGTCGCTGTCGACCAGCTGATCGCAGGTCACGTAGCTGTGGCGGGCGGCGCGCACGAACAGGTCGTCCATGTAGTGGTCGGGGCCGCTGATCTGGCAGACCCCGCGGGCATCGGCACGGTCGACGTGGATCAGCGCCGCGTCGAGGTCAAGCGCCGGCATCGCCACCCAGTCCTTGCCGTCGGCATAGGGCGAGGCCACCAGTTTGATTTGCGGGTTGTGGCGCAGCACATCGGTGCCCAGGCCGACCGCCGTGGGAATGAACGGCACGCCCATGGCCGCCGCGCGCAGGCCAAGCAGGAGCATGCCTTCGTCGATCTCCATGACCTCGATGGCGGCGTCCTGGCGGGCCTTGCGAAAGTACGGCTCGAGCGGAATGAAATCCAGCGAGACGAAGGCGAATACCAGCTTCTTCACCTTGCCCGCGGCGCAAAGCATGCCGACATCGGCACCGCCGTAGGCGACCACGGTCAGGTCCTTGAGGTCGGAACGCAGGATCTCGCGGATCAGCGCCATAGGCTTGCGCCGCGGGCCCCAGCCACCGATGCCGAGGGTCATGCCGTCGCGCAGCTGGCCGACCATCTGCGCCGTGGTCATTTGTTTGTCCATCATCGTTGTCCTCATGGGCGGCCGACACTGAAGTCGTGGCCCCAGTGGCTGACCACCGTGCTTTCGAAGGGGGTGTGCTGATTCCAGTCGACCACCAGGCCGTCACAGCCGTACTCCAGGTCAAAGCCTGAAGGGGTTTTCATGTAGAACGAGACCATCTGGTCGTTGGTGTGCTGGCCAAGGGTGGCCGAGAGCTTGACGCCGTGGGCGTGCATGCGGTCCAGGGCGCGGCCGACCTCGTCGAGGCCGTCGACCTCGACCATCATGTGCACACAGCCATGGGGCACCGGGCATTCGAAGATCGCCAGGGAGTGGTGACGGCCATTGTTGCAGTGCAAAAAATGAATGCGTTTTTCCGCCTCGGCCGGGTCAGGGGTGAAGCGCACTTTCATCAGGTCCGAAAGGCCAAAGCCCATGACCCGCTGATAAAAATCGCGGCAGCGCTCAAAGGTTGGCGCCGGCAGCACCACGTGGCCCATGCCCAGCTCATGGGTGACAAAGCCCTTGACTGCCACCGGCGAGACAAAGCGGGCGAAATCCTGGCGCGGGCCCCAGAACAGTTCGTGGCGGTTGCCGTCCGGGTCGCAGAACTGCGCCACGGCCTGGACCTTGCGCAGCTCGGCCTGGGCGGCATTGCCGCGCTCGACGGCGATATCGGCCTGCTGCAGCTCGGCGATTGCCTGCTCGAAGGCGGCCTCGCCGGCCAGCTCCCAGCCACAGGCGCCAAAGCTGTCCTGATCGCTGTGCAGCACCAGGAGGCGGTATGGGCGATCGTCCATTTTCAGGTACAGCCGGGCGCTGTCAGCGCCCTCACTGGCCACCATCATGCCCAGCACCTGGGTTGCGTAATGACGCCATTGCGCCAGGTCGGTGGACAGCAGGGTGACGTAACCCAGGCCGCGGATATCCATGCTTGTTGTCCTCGCGTTGATCGACGTGTTGAGCGCTATTCAAGCCCGCTGCACAAGGCCGGGCATCGTCTGTTGGGACTAGCGCTATCGGGTGAATTTCGCGGGTCTGTGGGAGCAGGCTTGACCCGCGATGCTTTCACCTCACTGCTTGCGAAAATGCGGAATCACCTTCTCGCCGATGTTGCGCAGGGTCTCCAGCTGCGCCCATTGCGGCACCGTGCCCATCTGGCAGATGAACAGGATCTCGTCGGCGCCGGCATCAATCAGGCGTTGCACGTAACCGATGCAGTCCTCGACCGTGCCGTAGGCATGGTTGGGGTTCATCATCGCCATGGTCGGGTCGGAGAAGTCGACGCTGACTTCCTCGGAGGCAAAGCGCGACTTGATCACTGCCTGGCCGTTGCCGTCGACGTAGGTGTCGTCTTTCCACTTTTGCGGGTCTGGCCGCTCGCCGCCGCCGTACCAGTAGCCCAGCGACTCCATGAAGTAGCGCTGGCCACGGATGCCGATGCGCCGCGCCAGTTCGTTGTCGTCGAGGACGATGGCCGGGCACAGCGCGGCGATGTGGCGGTTGGGGCGAAAGCCGACCTGCTGCTTGGCGTCACGGTTGTCCCAGGCCTGGTGGTACACCTCGACCTTCTTGGCGATTTCCTCCGGGCCGCCGAAACCCAGCACCAGCGCGCCCATGCCACGCCCGCCGGCGTTCTTCAGCGATTCGGTGTTGGTGCAGGCCAGGTACATCGGCGGGTGCGGGTCCTGGTACGGCTTGGGGTGGATCGGCCGCTTGGGGATCTGCACGAAGTCGCCATGGTGCTCGATCTCGTCCTGGACGAAGATTTTCGGGATCAGGTACATGGCTTCATCGATCTGCGGCTGCAGGGTCGCCAGGTCGTAGCCGAAGGTACCGGCCTCCTGCTGGGTACCGCCCTTGCCCACGCCGAAATGCACCCGGCCCTTGGACAGCAGGTCGAGGGTAGCGATGCGCTCGGCGACCTTGACCGGGTGGTTCATCGCCGGCGGCAGGCACACCACGCCATGGCCGATGCCGATGCGCTCGGTCTTGCCGGCGACAAAGGCGAGCATGGTTTCTGGCGCCGACATGTGCGAGTAGTTGCTCAGGGCGGTGTGTTCCACGCACCAGAAGGTGTCGAAACCGAGCTGGTCGGCCAGTACTGCCTGCTCGACGGTGTCATCGAAGATCTTGCGGTCGCCTTCGCGGCTGGAGTCCACCGTCTGTGCTTCGTAAATCAATGAGAATTTCATGCTTGATCCTTGTTCTTGTTAACGGCTCGGTCGGCGCCAGGGACCCGCGCCTTGCCACCATGCTCGGGGATCGCCGCGCCGCTCGAATCCCGCAAACGGACTAGCCGGTTTCTGTGATCTGGCGCTTCAGAGGAAGAAGTCGCTGCTGTCCTGGCCCATGCTCACGCCGCCCAGGTTCCAGGCGTACTTGGCCGGGTTGTTGGCAACGTGGGCGCGGCCGGTATGAATGTCGCGAAAGGCGCGGTTGATGGCGTGGCTGCGAAAGATCGTCGAGGCGCCGCTGTTGAACATCAGCTCGGCCACCGCCTTGGCGCACTTGTCGGCGACCAGCGCCGAGTCGTAGCGCATCTTCACCCGCGTCTGCATGGCCAGGGCGTCGCCGGCCTCGGCGGCCTTGAGCATGAAATCGAAGTTGCGCAGCAGCACCGTGCGGCACTCGTCGACGCAGACCATGGCATTGGCCAGGGCGGTTTGCGCCGCCGGGTCCTGGAGCATCTTGCGCCCGTCATTGACCCCGACCCGGCTGCGGTTGTGCTCGACGAACAAATCGATCGCGCCCTGCAGGGCGCCAATGGCCGACGACGACACCGCGCGCACGAAGATCTGCCCGAACGGCAGGCGGAACAACGGCGCACTGTTGACCGCGTTGCCCGGGCTGTACTGCATGAAACCGTCAGCAGCGCGGTGGGTGCGGTACTCCGGGACGAAGGCATCGCTCACCTGGATGTCGTGGGAGCCGGTCGCCTCCAGGCCCATGACATTCCAGTTGTCGATGATCTGGTAGTCGCTGCGCGGCACCAGGAAGGTCCGGTAGTCCGGCGCCCCGCCCGCCTCTTGCGGCGGCACCAGGGCGCCAAGGAAGGCCCACTGGCAATGCTTGCTGCCCGACGAAAAGCCCCAGCGGCCGCTGAGCTTGAAGCCGCCCTCGACCCGCTCGACCTTGCCCACCGGCATATAGGACGACGAAATCAGCACGCTGGAATCCTCGCCCCAGACATCCTCGGCGGCGCGGTCGTCGAACAGCGCCAGTTGCCAGTTGTGGATGGCCACCACCCCCAGCACCCAGGCCGAGGACATGCAGCCTTCGGCGAGGGTCATCTGCACCTCGAAAAAGTCCCGCGGCTGCAGCTCGTAGCCTTGCCAGCGCGCCGGCTGAAGGATGCGGAAAAACCCGGCGTCGTGGAAATCGCGCAGGGTTTCTTCCGGTAGCTGGCCACGTTGCGCGGCATGGGCGGCACGTTCACGCAGGATCGGCACCAGCTCGCGGGCGCGCTGGGCCAGACGCTGGCGTATCAGGTCGTGATTGAGCATGTTGTTGTTCTCCTCTGATCACCCCGTCCGCCGGGGCGCGCGTGCAGCAGAGGCGCAACCGGCCTCTGCCCCGGCATTCAAGCAAGGCGCCCGACGGCCAACATCCCTCAAACGGACCATGCCGCGACGGCGTGGCTCGACTAGTCCCCTCGGACGATGTTGGGCCTTGCACCGATTGCAAGAATTCATCGCACTCCAAGCCAACCAGAGGCCGTGCGATGAACAACAACACTCTCAAAGCCGACATGCTCCAGGCCATGCGCCGCCTGGCCAAGTCCGTGACCATCATCAGTACCAGCAACGGCACCCAGCGCTTCGCCATGGCCGCCACTGCGGTCGACTCGCTGAGCACCGAGCCGCCGTCGCTGCTGATCTGCGTCAACACCAGCGCCTCACCGCATGCCGCCCTGGCGGACGGCGCCGACTTCTGCGTGAACATCCTCGGCGTCGAGCAACAAGACCTGGCGCACCTGTGCAGCGGCGCGATCAAGGGCGAGGCACGCTTCGAGCGCGGAGACTGGCAGACCAGCGAAGAAGGCATTCCGTTTCTGGCCGACGCACAGTCATCGATTCTTTGCCGCCAGGACGGGCGCATGACCTATGGCACCCACACCATTTTCATTGGCCGCATCCTGCGCATCCGCACCAGCGCCAGCATCACCCCGCTGGTGTACCTGGACGGCAGCTACACCACCACCGCAGCGCCTGCGCGCATGATCGCGGCAGCGGGCTGAGGCCGGGCCATGAACAGCCTGAGCGCATTGGCGCCGCTGCGGGTGGAGCATGCGGGAGAGCTGCACTGGCACGCCGCGGCCGAGCTGCTGGTGGTCGGCTTTGGCGGCGCCGGGGTCTGCGCCGCCATCGAGGCCGCCAGCAGCGGGCTCAGTGTGCTGGCCCTGGACCGCTTCGCCGGTGGCGGCGCCACGGCGCTCAGCGGTGGCGTGGTCTATGCCGGTGGCGGCACGCCCTACCAGCAGCGCGCCGGCTACCCGGACAACAGCGAGGCGATGTTCAACTATTTGCGCCAGGAAGTCGGCGAGGCGGTATCGGCCGACACCCTGCGCGACTTCTGCGAGCGCAGTGTCGAGCAACTGGCCTGGCTGGAGCGCCACGGCGTGGCCTTCGAAGCCAGCGTGCCGCCACAGAAAACCTCCTACCCCAGCGACCGTTACTACCTCTACTACTCGGGCAACGAAGCGGTGCCAGCCTACGCCGCGCAAGCCACACCCGCCCCTCGCGGGCACCGCGCCAAAGGCCCGGGCATGTCCGGTGCCAGCCTGTTTGCGCCGCTGCGCGCCAGCGCCCTGAAGCTCGGCGTGCGCCTGCGCGGCCAGTGTGAAGTGCGCCAGCTGGTGGTCGACAACCACGACCGGGTGCTCGGTGTGGTGGCCTGGCAACTGCCTGCCGATAGCCGCGCCGCCCGCCGCCATGCACGCCTCGCGCGCTGGGTCAGCGTCCTGCAGATGTACGCCCCGGCGCTGGCCGAGGTGCTGCGCAAGCGCCTGCGACAGATCGAGCAGCGCCATGCCGTGCGCACCCTGATTCGCGCCGAAAAAGGCCTGCTGCTCAGCTGTGGCGGTTTTATTTTCAACCGCGAGCTGGTGGCCCGGCACGCGCCGCAGTACCTGGCCGGCCTGCCGCTGGGTAGCAGCGCCTGCGATGGCAGCGGCTTGCTCCTGGGCCAGAGCGCAGGCGCCAGCCTGGCGCGGATGGACAAGATCAGCGCCTGGCGCTTTATCAACCCGCCGCTGGCCTGGGCCCGCGGCATGATCGTCAACGGACTGGGCCTGCGCTACTGCAATGAAGAGGTGTACGGCGCCACCCTCGGCCACGCCATGGTTGAAGAACAGCGCGGCAAGGCCATCCTGATTCTCAACCGCGCCCTGGTGCGCCAGGCGCTCAAGCAGGTCGGCCCGGGCAAGGTGTGGAACTTCCAGCGTTTGCCGGTGCTGCTCAACCTGCTGTTCAACGCCAAACGCGGCAACAGCCTGGAACAGCTGGCCGAACGCTGCGCCTTGCCCGCCGGCAACCTGCGCCAGAGCGTGGCGCAGTACAGCAGCGCGGCCCGAGGCGACATCGCCGACCCGCTGGGCAAGTCGGCGGCGATGCTCTGCCCGCTGGACAGCGGCCCCTGGTATGCCCTCGACCTGTCCTATGACAGCCGCCTGTTCCCCTGCCCGGCCCTGACCCTGGGCGGCCTGCGCGTCGACGAGCGCAGCGGCGCGGTGCTCGACCGGCACGGCGCGCCGATCGCCGGGCTGTACAGCGCCGGGCGTAATGCCGTGGGCCTGGCCTCCAACCTGTATGTCTCCGGCCTGTCCCTGGCCGACTGCATTTACTCCGGGCGGCGCGCCGCAGCGCATATCGTCGCGCACGCCGCCCGCAACCCCGCACCATCAGGAGAACAACCATGCAACGTGTAGAAGGCAAAGTCTGCATCGTCACCGGCGCCGCCAGCGGTATCGGCCGCGAGGACGCCCTGCTGCTGGCCAGCCAGGGCGCCCGGGTGGTGCTTACCGACCTCAATGAACAGGCCGGTCGCGAAGTTGCCGCGCAGATTGGCAGCAAGGCGCTGTTCATCCGCCACGACATCGCCAGCGAAAGCGACTGGCAGCAGGTGGTCAAGACCACCCTGGAGCACTTCGGGCGCCTCGATGTGCTGGTCAACAACGCCGCCATCCTGGTGGCCGGCACCATCGAGGACACCTCGCTGGAAACCTGGCAGAAGGTGCAGAAGATCAACGGCGACGGTTACTTTCTCGGCTGCAAATATGCCATTGAAGCCATGAAGGACAGTGGCGGCGGCTCGATCGTCAACATGTCCTCGGTGGCCGCCCTGGGCGCCATGCCGATGTTCTGCGCCTATTCGGCCTCCAAGGGCGCGGTAGCGGCGATGACCCGCTCCATCGCCCTGCACTGCAAGCAGCAGGGGTATCGCATCCGCTGCAACAGCGTGCACCCGGACGGCGTCAACACGCCGATGACCCAGGCCCTGGCCGGTGGCCAGCCGATCGACCAGGCGCTGCTCGACCAGGACCCGATGAACCGCATGTGCGCGCCGCGCGATATCGCCAACGTGGTGCTGTTTCTGGCCAGCGACGAATCGAACTTCGTCAACGGCGCCGAACTGCGGGTGGACAACGCGCAATTGATCAGCGGCATTTGAGGCGAAGATGAACATGGGCATGCAAGCGCTTGGGCAGGACTCGCTGGTGTCGGCCAGCAGCAGCTATCGGCTGCAGGTTTGCGCGGTGATCGACGAAACCGCCGATGCGCGCTCGCTGGTCCTGGAGGTGCCGGCGCAGCTGCGCGAGCGCTTTCGCTACAAGCCGGGGCAGTTCCTGAGCTTTCGCGTGCCCTGTGCCGGCAAACTGCTGACCCGCTGCTACTCCATGGCCAGCTCGCCGCTGTGCGATGCCCGGCCCAAGGTGACCATCAAGCGGGTTGCCGACGGGCGGGTATCGAACTGGATGAACCAGCAGGTGCAGGTCGGCGACTGGCTCGAAGTGCTGCCACCGGCCGGGCACTTCTGCCTGGATGAACGCCTGGCCACTGATCCTTCACGGCCACTGGTGCTGTTTGCCGGTGGCTCGGGCATCACCCCGGTGATCTCGATCCTCAAGTCGGTGCTGCACAGCGGCGCTCGATCCATCAGGCTGGTGTATGCCAACCGCGACGAAGCCTCGGTGATCTTTCGCGACGAACTGCGCCAGCTGAGCCAGGAGCACCCGCAGCGCCTGCAGGTGATCCACCTGCTCGATTCACTGCAGGGCTTTTTGCGCGACGCCCAGGTCCAGCAACTGGTCGGCGAAATGCGCGGCGGCGACTACTTCATCTGTGGCCCGGGGCCGTTCATGGACACCGTCGAGCGCAGCCTGCTGGCCCTGGGCGAAGCTGCCGCGTGCATCCATGTCGAGCGCTTCGTCTCGCCGCCCGACCCGGATCAACTCGCCGCGCAAGAGGCCGTTGCCCGCGCCGTCAGCAGCGACTCGGCCTGTGAGCTGTTGCTGGTCGAGCTCGACGGCGAGCAACACGAAATCCGTTGCCAGCCCGGCGATACCCTGTTGCAAAGCTGCCGGGCGGCGGGCCTGGACGTGCCGTCTTCGTGCGAAGAAGGCTTTTGCGGGGCCTGCATGTGTACGGTGCTCGAGGGTGAAATGCATCTTTCGCGCAACGATGTGCTCAGCGCCCGCGAGCTGGAGGAAGGCTGGACCCTGGCCTGCCAGAGCCGGCCACTGGGCGCGCGGGTGCGCTTGCGCTTCCCCGGCTGAGGGCCGGTGCCCGCTAGTCTCATCGGACGATCACTGCGGCCCCGACTGCGGTTAGACTCGGCGCCAGCAGCCCCACAACAATAAGACAGAGGTTCAGTTATGGCTCGTTTGCACAACAAGGTCGCCGTGGTTACCGGCGGCGCATCGGGTATCGGCCTGGCGTGCGTGCGCCGCTTCATTGCCGAAGGCGCCGAGGTCGTCGGCCTGGACATTGGCGAGGCGCCGGCGGACTTCCCCGGCCTGTTCATGAGCCTGGATGTGCGCGATGAAACCCGCGTGCAGCAGGTGATGAGCGAAGTCATCAGCCGCTTCGGGCGTATCGATGTGCTGGTCAATGCCGCCGGCGTCGCCGACCAGGGCAGCGTGACCCAGACCAGCACCGCCAACTGGCAGCGGGTGCTGGACATCAACCTCACCGGCAGCATGCTCACCAGCAAGCACGTGCTGGCGCAGATGGAGGCCCAGCGCAGCGGCTCGATCATCAACATCGGTTCGATCTTCGGCCTGCAGGGCTGCGACGGCAACGTTGCCTATAACGTCTCCAAGGGCGGCATCAACCAGCTGACCCGCTCGATGGCCATCGACTATGGCTACGCCAACATCCGCGTCAACGGCCTGTGCCCGGGCCTGATCGAAACGCCAATGACCAGCATGGTCCGCGAACAGCAGGCATTCCACGCCTTCTTCGCTTCGCAGCACATGCTCAACCGTTCCGGGCAGCCGGACGAAGTGGCCAACGTCGCGCTGTTTCTTGCCTCTGACGAAGCGTCGTTCGTCAGCGGCCAGATGATTGCCGTGGACGGCGGTTTCTCCGCTGGCCGCCGCTTCGCCCCGCCTAGCGCCTGACCCGCGGTGCCGGGCAGCCTGCCCGGCGCTTTCCCTGCTCATTCATCCTCAGCCTGAGGAGGCATCATGCTGCCTGTCGAAAACGCTCAGACCATCGCCCAACTGTTCGCCCGCGCCGCCCGGGACTACGGCGACAGCCCGGCCATCGAAGACGGCGGGCAGCGCATCAGCTACCGCCAGCTCGAGCAGCTGCGCCAGCAGGCCGCCCGCGCCCTGCTCGCCCTGGACGTGCAAGTGGCCGACCGGGTGGCAGTGTGGGCGCCCAACCTGTGGGAATGGATCGTTGCCGCCGGCGCCCTGCAGAGCATCGGCGCCACCCTGGTGCCGTTGAACACACGGATGAAAGGCAGCGAGGCCGGGCACATCCTGCGCGAGAGCGGCACCTGCGTGCTGTTTTGCATCAGCCGCTTTCTGGATAACGACTACCCGGCCATGCTCGCCGACCAAACCCTGCCGGCCCTGCGCCAGGTGATCAGCCTGCGCCCGGCAGAGCCGCGCCACGGCGGCCTGGCCTGGGAGGCGTTCATGGCCCTCGCCGAGCAAGTGCCGCAGGCGCTGTTGCAGGCCCGTGAGCAGCAGGTCGGGCCGCAGACCCTGTCCGACCTGTTGTTTACCTCCGGCACCTCCGGCAAGCCCAAGGGCGTGATGACCGCCCACGGCCAGAATCTGCAGGTGGTGCGCGACTGGAGCGAGATCGTCGGCCTGCGCCGGGGCGATCGCTACCTGATCGTCAACCCGTTCTTCCATTCCTTTGGCTACAAGGCCGGCTGGCTGGCAGCGCTGATGCGCGGCTGTACCATCATCCCGCAGCAGGTGTTCGAGGTGCAGGCGCTGCTCGACTGCGTGCAGCGCCAGCGCATCAACATCCTGCCCGGGCCGCCGACCCTGTATCAGTCGCTGCTGGCCCACCCGCAACGCCAGAACTACGACCTGAGCTCCTTGCGCGTCGCCGTCACTGGCGCCGCCGCGATCCCGGTGGAGATGATCGGGCGCATGCGCGAGGAGCTGGGCTTTGCCACCATCGTCACCGCCTACGGCCTGACCGAAGCCTGCGGCTTTGCCAGCATCTGCCGCCCCGGCGACAGCGCCGAGCGGGTCGCCAGCACCAGCGGCCGGGCCATGCCAGGGGTTCAGATCCGCTGCGTCAACAGCAGCGGCGCCAGGGTGCCGGCCAACGTGCCTGGCGAGGTGTTGATCCGCGGCTACAACCTGATGCACGGCTACCTCAACGACCCGCAGGCAAGCCTCGAAGCGGTGGATGCCGACGGCTGGCTGCACACCGGCGACATTGGCGTGCTGGATGAACAGGGTTACCTGCGCATCACCGACCGGCTCAAGGACATGTTCATCACCGGTGGCTTCAACGTTTACCCGGCGGAGATCGAACAGACCTTGCTGCAGTACCCCGGGGTGGCCCAGGCCGCCGTGATTGGGATTGCCGATGAACGCCTGGGGGAAGTGGCCATGGCCTTCTTGCTGGCGGTGCCTGGACAGGTGATTGACGTAGCGCAGTTCAATACCTGGTGCCGCGAGCAGATGGCCAACTACAAAGTGCCGCGGCGGGTGCAAGTGGTCGAGGCCTTGCCGCTCAATGCCACGGGCAAGGTGGCCAAGCAGGTATTGCGCGGCTGGGTGTGAGGGCTGCTGTGCAGCCCATCGCCGGCAAGGCCGGCGATTGAGCCCGAAGGGGTTGTAATCCGCCGCTCAGATCACCCGCGCCGGATGTTGCTGGCGCGGGTCGCCGAGCAAGCCGCGATGGGAAGGCGGCTGGCGCCCGCCCGCTTCGCTGATGCCATACCCAGCGGCTATCTCGGCAGTGATCAGGGTTTGCCCGGAATAGCGCATCAACTGCGGGTCATTGAGCAGCGCATGAATCACCCGCCCATTGAACTGCGGGGTCTCGGCATCGGCAAGAAACGCCTTGTACTGCTCGCCATGCTGCTCGCCGGCAATCCGCGTGCGCTCGGTCAGTTGCGGGCCTAACCATAGCGACACGGCGGCGACGCCCTGGCCTTCGAAATCGATGGCCATGTCGGCGGCCAGCTTGTCGCAGCCGGCCTTCTGCGCGCCATAAGCCGGCCCATGCATGTAGCAGCCAGCGCCAAACGATGAGGTGAAACACACCAGCCCCTGGCGACTGCGCAGCAACAGCGGCGCGCCATGGTAGCTGGCGACATAGGCTGAACGCAGGCCGACGTCGAGGATGCCCGCCAGCGCCAGCGGTTTGCTCCAGAACGGCCCCGGCTCGATCAACTGGTCATGGATGAACGCCGCGTTGTTGACCAGCAGATCCAGGTGCCCGCATTCGCGCTCCACCCGGGCGAACAGCGCCTGCACCTGGGCATCGTCGGCGTGATCGCAGGTCACCGCGATACCTTGCCCGCCCACCGCGCTGATGGCCTCGGCGGTGGCCTGCAGGTCGCCGTCCAGGGCATGCCCGTACAAATGTGAACCGCCCTGCCCGCGGGCCCGGCCGGTAACGTAAACGGTCATGCCGGCCGCGCCGAGGGCCAGGGCGATACCCTGGCCGACACCGCGGCTGGCGCCGGTGACCACGGCAACCTGCCTGTGTTGTGTACTCATGGGGTGCATCCTCAAGAAACCAGCGCCGCCTGGGCCTGGTGATTACTGGCTAACGCGCCGATATGGTTGGCGGCCAGGTAGCCGAAGGTCATGGCCGGGCCGAGGGTCGACCCCGCCCCCGGATAGGTACGGCCCATCATCGATGCGGCGCTGTTGCCAATGGCATACAGGCCGAGGATCGGCTGGCCGTCCTCGTGCAGCACCCGCGCATGCACATCGGTGAGCAAGCCGCCCTTGGTGCCGATATCGCCGGCATCGACCCGCACCGCATAGAACGGTGCCTGCAGCAACGGCGCCAGGCACAGGTTGGGCTGCACACCGGGGTCGCCGTAATAGCGGTCGAACAACGACTCGCCCTTGGCAAAATCCTCGTCGCGACCCAGGCTGGCCATGGCATTGAAGCGTTGCACGGTACGCGCCAGCCCTGCGGCATCGACCCCGATGCTGGTCGCCAGGGCTTCAAGACTGTTGGCCTTGTGGAAGTAGTCGCGCAGGTGCCGGGGTAACTGCCAGTCGCGCTGGGCATAGCCCGGCAACAGCGCGCCACAGGGGTATTTACGCCGGAAGCTGGCGTCGAAGACCATCCAGCACGGCACGCTGCTGGCGCCTTCGCGGTTGTTGGCATACATGGCGTAGACGATGTCGGTGTACGGCGCCGCTTCGTTGACGAAGCGCTGGCCCGCGGCATTGACCAGCACGCAGCCGGGCAAGGTGCGTTCGACAAACAGCGCGCGCTGCTTCTCTTCGCCCTGCACATGGGTGGTCGGCGCCCACCAGCTGTGTTCCATCAGCGCGGTGCGCGCGCCGACGGCCTGGCCGGCGCGAATGCCGTCGCCGGTGTTGTGCGGCGGCGTTGCGCTCCAGCGCGCTTGCGAGGGCTGCGGGTGATACTGGTCGCGCATCGCCTGGTTACGCTCGAAGCCGCCGGCGGCGATGACCACCCCGTGACGCGCCTTGATCCGCAGCAGCTTGCCGTCACGGCGCACCTGGGCGCCGCCGATGCGCCCGTCGACGATCAGCAGTTGCTCCAGCGCGCAGTCGAGCCACAGCGGCACCTCACGGTCGAGCAACGAGCAGCGCAAGGCGCCGACCAGGGCGTTGCCCAGGGTCAGGAAGCGATCACGTTTCGACAGCTTGCGGCCCGTGCGGTCGCGCCAGTAGCGCCACATCACCCGCAAGGTCAGGCGCAGCCAGCCCTTGCCGCGACACAGCAGCACCTGGGCTTCTTTCATGGTCATGGCCATGCGCCCCATCATCAGCGTGCCCGGTGACGGCGCGCGCATCTTCAGGAACTCGTCGCCCAGTTGCGCCGCGTCGAACGGCAAGGGGTCCATGGAGCGGTAGCCAGGCTTGCCGCCCGGTACTTCGGGGTAGTAGTCGGCATAGTGCGGCTGCGCCTCGAAGCGCACCCGCGAGTGTTGTTCGAGGTATTCGAGCATGCGCCGGCCCTGCTCGACGTAGGTTTCGATGCGCCCGTCGTCGATCTCGCCCTGGGTGACGGCCTCGAGGTAAGCGATAGCTTCCTCGGCCGAGTCGTGCCCGCCCAGGGCCCTGATGCGCGGGTTGTTGGGGATCCACACACCACCGCCGGACACCGCCGAGGTACCGCCGTATTCGCTACTTTTTTCGATCACCAGGGCCTTGAGCCCCAGGTCATGGGCGCGCAGGGCGGCGGTCATGCCGCCGGCCCCCGAACCGATCACCAGCACGTCGCAACAGTGGTCCCAGTCGATCCCGGCTTCGTTCATGTGCTCACCTTGTAAAGGGCAATGGACAACAGGCCGCGCCGGCGGTCGGCCGGGGGCATTGGTCATTGATTGTTCGATGCCCGGCACGGGCCAACATCGTCCGATGGGACTAGCGCCAGCGTCCGGCGCACGTGGCGGCATCGCTTAGTCCGCTTGGACGATGTTGCGCCGCCAAGGGGATTCCATAGTCGCCTCCAGCTTCACCTCCCACCTTGAATACAGCGGTCGGGCAGGTCTGACCGCGGCATGAGGACGACATGATAAAAACAACAATCGCCCCACCTTCACTCAATACCTGCGTGCGCCTGGGGATGCTGATGCTGGCCGGCGGCCTGGGCACCCCGGCCAGCGCCCTGACCTTTCAGGCCAACGATGACCTGAGCATCGACTGGGACACCACCCTCACCTACAGCCTGGCCTGGCGTACCGAGGGCCGCGACCACAAGCTGGTGGCCAACGCCGACGGCAACGATGGCGACAACGCCTTCGACCGCGGCAGCCTGATCAACAACCGCGTTGGCTTTCTCACCGAGGCCAACCTCAAATGGCAGGACAACTACGGCCTGTTCGTGCGCGCTGCCGGCTTCTACGACAACGTCTACGACCAGGGCAATGACAACAGCAGCGGTGCCTCCAACTGCCTGGCCAGCGGCAACTGCCGGCGCGCCGACCGCTTCTCCCAGGACACCATCGACCAGCACCGCGACGACCTGCGCCTGCTCGACGCCTATGCCTACGGCAGCTGGGACGTTAGCGGCCACAACCTCAACCTGCGGGTCGGCGATCAGGTGGTGAGCTGGGGTGAAAGCCTGTTCTACCCGGGCATCTCTGCGGCCCAGAGCCCGGTCGATGCGACCAAGGCCACCACCCCCGGGGTCGAGGTCAAGGAAGTGCTGCTGCCGGTGGGCCAGGTGTTCGGCCAGTTCAGCCTGACCGAGGCCCTGGAGCTGCAGGCCTACTACCAGTACAAGTGGGAGAAGACCGACCTGTTCGGGGTCGGCAGCTATTTTTCCAGCACCGACCTGATCGACCGCGGCGGTTTCAGCGACGCCTCAGGCTTCGTTACCCGCCTCAAGGACGACGAGCCCAGTGACAGCGGCCAGTACGGCGTGGCCCTGCGCTACACCGCCGAGTCGCTGAACAACACCGAGTTCGGCCTCTACTACTCGCGCTACCACGACAAGAACCCGTCGCTGGACTTCCAGACCGACCTGGGCCACTACCGCGTGCGCTACTTCGACAACATCGACCAGTACGGCGCAAGCTTCGGCACCGTGCTCGGCGACACCAGCATCGCCGGTGAGGTCAGCTACCGCGACGGCGCGCCGGTGATGGTCGACAACGGTTTCTCAAGCCCGGTGCGGGCGCAGACCCTGCAGGCCCAGGTGTCGATGATCCACGTGGTCGGCCCGACCGCCTTTGCCGACAACACCACCCTGGTCGGCGAGCTGGTCTACAACACCGTGCTCGACAACGACGCCTCGACCCCGCTGACCCTGGCCCCCGGCCTGACCCTGCCGGGCACCGACAGCCTGGTGCTGGACCGCGACGCCTGGGGCTACACGGTGCAGGCGACCTTCGACTACAACGACGTGTTCAGCGGCTGGGACATGTCGGTACCGGTCACCTACAGCAGCGCCGCCCAGCACGACAGCGCCCTGACCGGCTCGATCAATGCCGGACAAGGCGATGAGCGCGCAAGCATCGGCACCACCTGGCGCTACCTCGGCAACTTCACCGTCGAAGCGCTCTACAACGCCTACCTGGGTAACGCCAACAACTCGCCCCTGGCCGACCGCGACAACGTCGCCCTCAACTTCAAGTACCGCTTCTGAAGCCCCTGATGGAGGAGCACCGCATGTCTACTCTCACGCATCCCTGGTTGCGCACCACCCTGGCGGCCGCCCTGCTCGGCGCAAGCCTGGCCCACGCCAATGTCAGCAATAACGATGCCGCGCGCCTGGGCCAGGACCTGACCCCGGTCGGCGCCGAGCGCGCCGGCAACGCCGATGGCAGTATTCCGGCCTGGACCGGCAAATGGCGCGGGCTGCCGCCGCATCTGAAATTCGCCGGCCCAGGCACGCCCTACCCCGACCCATACGCCGACGAAAAACCGCTGTTCACCATCACCGCGCAGAACGTCGAGCAATACGCCGCCAACCTCACCGACGGCCAGAAGGCGCTGTTCAAGCGCTACCCCAACTCGTTCAAGATCCCGGTCTACCCCAGCCATCGGGACTTCAGGGTCGACCAGGCCAGCGAAGATGCGCTCAAGCGCAACGCACTGAACGCCACCCTCAGCGCCGACGGCAACGATGCCCTCAATGCCTTCGGCGCCTCGCCGTTCCCGATCCCGAAGAACGGCAACGAGCTGATCCTCAACCACAACATGCAGGCACGGGCGGTCACCGAAGAGGCCAACTACCAGCAGGTGGTGGTGTATGCCGACAACAACAAGGCCCTGGAGAAGGTCAACTACAAGATCTACTCGCTGTGGTCCGACCCCAAGCAGAGCGCGCAAAGCGTCAACGGCGTGTTCACCGACTTTTTGCTCACCACCCTTGAGCCGGTGCGCAAGAAAGGCGAGATCATCGTCGGCCACGAATTCATCAACGCCGCCGCCCAGCCACGCCAGGCCTGGCAGTACACCCCGGGCCAGCGCCGGGTACGCCGGGCGCCGACCGTGGGCTACGATTCGCCCACCGGTGCCGGCGGCTTTCGCGTCTACGATGAAGACCGCCTGTTCAACGGCGCCACCGACCGCTACGACTGGAGCATCGTCGGCAAGAAAGAAATCTACATCCCCTACAACAACTACAAGATCGACAGCCCCGAGGTGAACACCGCGCAGATCCTCTCCACCAGCGGCCATATCAACCCGGAGCTGATGCGCTATGAAAAACACCGGGTGTGGGTGCTGCAGGCAACCCTCAAGCCATCCGCCCGGCACATCTATGCCAAGCGCCTGATCTACATCGATGAAGACAGCTGGGCGGCTACCCTGGCCGACAACTTCGACGCCCGTGGCCAGCTGTGGCGCACCAACATGCAGACCTCGGTGTATGCCTATGAGATCCAGCGCTTCCACGCGCGCCTGGGGATCTATCACGACCTGATCGCCGGCTCCTACCTGGTCGATCGCCTGCTCGACGAGCAAAAGCCGGCCAAGCTCAACGCCAGCAACTTTGCCGCCGACGAGTTCACCCCCGGCAACCTGCGCAAGCTCGGTACCCGCTGAGCCCCAGGCACGCCGCCCTGCTCCCGAGCGCTACGCTCGGGAGCAGGCGTTTTCGCTGCTGGCGAAGTACAATGGCCGCCGTACTGCCCGCGCATCCCCGCGCGCGGCCCCGCCTTTGAACGATCAATGGATGATCCTGGTGAAACCCCTCAAGAACCGTTTTCTCGCCATCGCCATGCAGGTGGAGCTCAACCTCAGCATCTGGACCGGCGGCCTCTACATGATCTGGGTGCTGTTCGACCGTGATGCGACGCGATACTTCGAGACCTACGCAGTGTTTGCCATCGTCAGCCTCTGCCTGTTCTTCTTCACCGCGCTGTTCGTGCGCTGCCCGGAATGCAACACCTCCATGCACCACCTGTACAAGCCGGGTGAAGGGCTGTTAATGCACCGCGGCTTCCTGCCCCACGAGGTCTTCACCCAGAAGCTGATCGAGTGCCCCAAGTGCAACCAGGTGGTGAAGTTTCGCGATTAGCGCAGGCTGATAACGATTTTGCGCGCAAGCATGCCCACCAACATACCGGCGAGGGTCAGCAGCACATCGGCGCTGAACTTTGCCGAGTAGTCAGGCGCATAAATACGGTCATGGCTGTAGAAGGTCGGGCCGGTGTTGAACAGCGCGTGGTAGCCATTGGGAAAGAACGCCACCGCGCACAGCACCACGATCAAGCCCAGGGTCCAGGCGCCGGTGCCGTCGTAGGACTGGCTACGAAACCAGAGCAGAATCCAGGTGAGCACAGCGGCGAGCAGCGGCGTCCAGAACTGCGAAGTGAGGGCGTTGTAGAATTCAATCGGGAAGTACATGGCGTTGCTGAGTCCTTTCAATGACACGGTGGGTAAAGCGCGGCGAATTCTATCACGGCAGTCTGGTTTACTCAGTGCACTCAACTAAACCAGAAAAATGAAACCACTCCCGCTATCAGGCACACCCACACTATCGACGTCACCCTGGACGCAGCTTCGCTGCGACGACTTAGTTGTTGATCCAGAACTGCCCGGTTCGATTTTCTCTCTCCTTTCTCCCCGAGCTGAAGGTAATCACTCAGCGCATAAATGATCCTGGAGAAATTTTTATGGTGCCGATGATTGCCAGGAAGGTTCGCCCCGACCTTCAAGGACGACTCGATTCTTACAACGCAAACGCCCGGCTCCAGATCATCAACTACGATGGTCACCCGTTCGCCCCAGGAAAACGCCGACATGCCCGCCGACACATCGATTCTGCCGATGAACATGTCGACGTGCGTGGCTTGCAGCCCCAGATTCGGCAGGACTTCGCCTAGCGCTTCGAGCACGACTTCTTTGGGAAACGGAAATTTTTGCTCGGTGGCCTGTGATCCACTGCCCATACGATTGCTCCCGTGCGCCATTCATTTGTGGCTCTGCGTGATACAGGAGGTTAGATCATCGAGCATCGACCTGCGGTGCAAAACTGACCTTTTGCAGTCGGTCCAGCCCTACCCCGTAGTAGAACGAAAACGGCCGCCCGGCCTGATACGCGTAGTCGCCACACATCTCGCGCAGGCCCTGGCGCCCGGCGTCGGCCATATCAAAGGGCTGGTAGGGATGCTCGCCGAGTGATCCGAACTCAATGGTCAGCCAGGTCGAGCGAAACTTGCCGTAGGACATCTGGCTTCCCATGCTGACCTTCAGCCCTCCCGCCTCGAGGCGCTCGCGCAAGTCACGGTCGTCAAAGTACAGGCTGGCAGGCACGCGCAGGGTCATCTTGTCGTGGGTGAGAATGTCCATGCCGCCTTCCAGTTGCGCGCTATCGGCCTTGAAGCCGGTAATGACGAACGGCAAGGCGCTCTGCACGAAACTGTCGAGCTGGCAGCTCACCTCGGCCTTGACCGTGCGGCTACCGGCAAAGGCATGGCGCCGCTCGCTGTCGCTGATGCGGGTATCGAGGCTCGTTTCGTAGGGCAAGTCGAACCACAGCGGTATGACCTTACGCCCCATCGCGACGACGTTGGCAGGCGCCGGGCCGATTTCCCTCCCCGCTGCATTCAGGCGCTTGGCCTGACTGTAGTCCAGCTGCAATTGCACGCTGGAGATCACCGCCTTGCGCGCCTGCAGGATGGTATCGAGCTGGCCGGCCAGGGCCTGGCGTTGCGCGGCGCTCAGGGCAGGCTCAGGGCCGCGCAGCACAAGGGTGTCACTGTGCTGGGGATCGAGCTCGATCTGCAGCCGTTGCGTATCGATGTGCTGGGTGGCCAACAGCTGCTCGACGGCCTGGCGGTAAACCTCGTGCACTTGCCCGGCGTCACCGCGAGGATGGGCACCGCCCTGGAACTGCAACTGTGCCAGCACCACCCTGGGCTCCTTGAACAAGGCCACAGCGAGCAGTGCACACAACCCGATACCCGCACCCATAATCAGCTTCCCTGCCGCACTTCGACTCATTACAAGCCTGCTCCTTGACCAAGACATCCGCAGTACACCTGCGGGCGCGGATGATAACCGCCATTAGCGCTTATTGCTTGTGCGGCAAACGCCATTGTTACTGTTTCACCAATAAAGCTTCTCAGCCCCGGGCGTTTATCCGCAAACACCCTCGGCCTAAACTGAAATCAGTTTCCAGGCCAAGCCCCTGCCCCGCTTCCCAGCTGACCAGCGCTGCCTATCAGGCGTTGATGCTGCCAACTTAATTCCCCCTGAGCCTTGCGCACTGCGTGCGTGCAATGCCTATGACTAACGGAACGTATAAACAATGACGGATGCCCCTCGAACGCAAACCCGGAAGTTTGCCACGACCGCGAGCGTGCTGTTTTCCCTGCTGGTTCTAGTGATATCGCTGGCGTTGCTATATGGCGGCCTCAAACTGGTGATACTGGGAGGATCAACTTATTACTTGATCGCCGGCCTTGCCTACTTACTGCTGGCGGCACTGTTTTTCTGGCGCAAACGCAGTGGCATTACCCTTTCCGTGGTTATCGCCCTTGCAACCTGTGCCTGGGCATTTTACGAAGTGGGCCAGTTTAGTTACTGGCAACTGCTGCCGCGCCTGGTGGTTCCGGCGATTATCCTGACCCTGAGCCTGTGGGTCGGTGCTGCGTTCCCAGGTACCTCTGCGAACACTAGGCGCCTGGCCAACGGCAGCGGTTTTGTCGTGTTTGCGGCGCTGATCGCAACCTTCGTTGCTGCGTTCTATCCGCACGGCGCGATCTCCAACCCGGTCGCTAGCAACGGTGCGCCCGCGCCCAAAGCGCCCGCCTCCGCACCCGAAAACTGGGAGTTCTTTGGCCGCAGTGCATCCGGCACGCGCTTTGCGCCGTTCAGCCAGATCACCGCAGACAACGTCAAGGACCTGCAAGTGGCGTGGATCTACCGCACCGGCCGCAGGACCACCGGCAATGGCGCCGGTGTCGACGAAAACACCCCGCTGCAGATCGGCAACGTGCTGTATTCGTGCACCCCGGAAAACCTGATCACCGCCCTCGACGGCGACAGCGGCAAGCCGATCTGGAAATTCGACCCGCACGCCAGCAGTGCAGAGCACGTCACCTGCCGCGGCGTGGGCTATTACGACATCGACAAGGACGACAGCCTGAGCACTGAGGTCAAAGCCTCCTACAACGATCAGCAACAATGCCGTCAGCGCATTCTGGTGTCGTCTGTCGATGCGCGCTTGTTTGCCCTCGATGCGCACACCGGCAGCCTGTGCCCGAACTTTGGCGACAACGGCTTCGTCGACCTGAAAAAAGGCATGGGCCCGACCGAGAACAGCAAGCGCTATCACCCGACCTCCCTGCCGGTGGTCATGGGCCACCTCACTGTGGTCGGTGGCTGGGTCCGCGACATCGTCGGCAAAGAACCTTCCGGCGCGGTGCGGGCCTTTGACGTACTCACCGGTGCGCTGGTGTGGGCCTGGGATATCGGCGCGCCTGAGGATGCGGATACCACCGCCGCCGATCACGCCTTCACGCTGGAAACCCCCAACGTCTGGACCGTCCCGACTTTCGACAAGGACCTGAACCTGGTCTACCTGCCAACCGGCAACGGCCCGCCCGACTATTGGGGTGGCGACCGCAACCAGGCCAAGGAAAAGTATGGCTCGGCCGTGGTTGCCGTCGATGCCTCGACCGGCAAAGCGAAATGGGTTTACCAGACCGTTCACCACGACGTGTGGGACTATGACCTGCCATCGCAGCCGGTGCTGTACGACATCAAGAATGCCCAGGGCGAAAAAACCCCGGTGCTGATCCAGACCAGTAAAACCGGCAACATCTTCGTACTGGACCGCCGCACCGGCCAGCCGGTTACCGAAGTGCAGGAGCGCCCGGTGCCGACTGCACCGGCTGCAGAAGGCGAACACCTGGCGCCCACCCAACCGCACTCGGTGGGCATGCCGGTGATTGGTGCAGAGCCACTGACTGAAAAGTCCATGTGGGGCGTGAGCACCTTCGACCAGCTGTACTGCCGCATCATGTTCAAGGACTCCGTCTACGTCGGCCCCTTTACCCCGCCAACCGAAAAACCCTACATCGAATGGCCGGGCCTGTTGGGCGGCATGAACTGGGGTGGTATTTCCATCGACGAAAACACCGGCATGATGTTCGTCAACGACATGCGCGTGCCACTGCGCATGGCCCTGGTCACCAAGGAAAACACCAAGAAGTTCAAAGTCTCGACCGATGAAGTGCCTGGCTTCATGGGCACCATTCGCCCGCAAGTTGCCGGCATCTATGGCGGGGTGAAAATCGATATTCTGCAATCCCCCCTGGGCGTACCGTGCAACAGCCCGCCGTTTGGCAGCATGAGCGCCATCGACCTGAATACCCAGAAACTGGTCTGGCAAGTGCCGCTGGGCACTGTCCAGGACACCGGACCACTGGGAATCAAAACCCACCTGCCGATCCCGCTGGGCATGCCGACCCTTGGCGGCCCGACCTCAACGGCGTCCGGCCTGGTGTTCTTTGCCGGCACCCAGGATTACTACCTGCGCGCGCTCGACTCGGCCACCGGTAAAGAAGTGTGGAAAGCCCGCCTGCCGGTCGGGGCTGTAGCGGCGCCGTTGATCTACCAGTCGCCGGCCACCGGCCGGCAATATGTGGTGATCTCGGCGGGCGGCATGAGCCATTCGCCGGATGTGGGCGACTACATCATTGCTTATGCGTTGCCGGAGGGAACGGGGAAGCAATAAGTTGCTTAGCGCCACGTAAAAATAATCCCCGGTATTCGGGGATTGTTTTTTTGAGGGGTTCATTTGAGCGGCTGTTTGAACCGCCCCGCTGCAGATCACGCAAACTCCCAATCCCGCTCCAGATACTCAACCTCGGCAGGTAACAGCTCACGCAACAGCGCCAGGCACTGTTCGAACATCGCTATGTCGGGCAGGCGCAGTTCGAAGCCGATGGACAGGTTACTGATATGCGGGACCAGGATCCGGCGCTTGCGGTCGATGGTCAGGTAGCGATATTGCTCCCACCCGGGGCCATGTTCATGTTTCGCACAGGCTTCGGGCGAAGGCGGCACCATCTCGCGAGTGAACAGGATATAAGCGATAAACAGCGGCGTCAGCAACAACCACCAGGTGCCGGTCGCCACGGCCAGCCAGAGCATCAGCAGCGCCTCGATTACCACAACCACGACGATGGTGATCCTGGCGGCGCGATCGGAGCGCACGTACTTGCTGATGGTTATGCCGTCGCGGGTGAGCTGGTATGAAAGGTGGGTTCTGACCGTTAATAACAGCAGCACCAGGACGTACATCACCGCGCATAGCCCGTAGACCCACTTGTCGGCCCCCAGCCAACCGAGCATACCGGCCACCCCGAGCACCGCGATGGTCATCGCCAGGATGCCATTGCGCAGGTCCCTGGGCGCAATCAGGCGCGCCTTGATCGACCAGTTCATCAATGTATCGGGCGGGTTTGCTGCAGGGCGTTCAGCGGGGTCGGTCGGTTGTGGGTTTTGCACGGATATCCTTATCTTCGAATGCTGTCGCGGCACACTCAAGCCCGTCGACGTCTCGAATAGAATTCGATCGCAACCAGTACGATGCCGGGTATTAACAAGCCCAGACCGGTGTAAGCAAATGCAGGTTGCCCGGATAACCCCACGGCAATGAAGCCCGAGCCCATGGCAATCAGTGGCGCGCCGGCCAGGATGAAAGGCTTTTTGCTTGGGTTGGTCATGTCAAACCTCCTTGTTTTATGGCTGCATGGCAGTCAGCCATGATGCACCATCTTAAACCAGATTGCCGTTATGCTGCGCAACAGGACAATCAACACTCACGTTGAAAAGACAGGTCGTCAATGAAGCACATCAAGCTGATTCGCCACGGCGAAAGCGCTGCCAACGCAGGCCAAGCCAGTCGCGATCATGCGAGCATTGCCCTTACTCAAAAGGGAATCGAACAAGCGCAGCGGGTGACCCATTCGTTCACCCAGGCGCCGCAATTAATTGTTGCCTCGCCATTCTTTCGAGCCCAGGCAACCGCCAGGGCGACGGCCACCGCCTTCCCTGCCGTGCCGTTCGAAACCTGGGCTGTGCAAGAGTTCACCTACCTAGAACCTGCGCGCTGTGCCGACACGACAGTGGCCCAACGTCGCAACTGGGTTGAAGCGTACTGGGCCAGATCAGACCCGGCATTCAGGGATGGTGCCGGAGCAGAGTCGTTTTTGGACTTCGTAGCTCGGGCGCAGGCATTTCTGGAACAACTTGCCGCGCATCCTGCCCAGGACATTGCAGTGTTTTCCCATGGGCAGTTCATCAATGCTGTTGCCTGGTTACTTGAGTACACGCCAGAGACACTGGATGGCCGGGCAATGACACAATGGCGGGCGTATGAAATTGCCAACCACGTGCCCAATTGTTATGGCTACGCGTTGTGCTGGAATTCGGACGATGCGAAGTTTCGGGCACAGGTCTGTGCATCGACTCAAGCCAAGTTGCGGTGTTTCTATACCTGAACATACCCCAGACTACCCAGAAAAGGATTTCGCAAATGCCCTTCTTACCGAACGAACGCGCTGCATTGCTCGCCCTCAAGGGCGTCGGCCCAACTGTCATTACCCGGCTCGAACAGATGGGGATTGAATCGCTGGCAGAACTGGGCAATGCGGATGTCAGTGACATACTGGCTCAGGCCTCGGCGGCACTGGGCTCGACCTGCTGGAAGAACAGCCCGCAAGCGCGAGCAGCGATTACTGCTGCGGTTGAGCTTGCGAAAGGGGCTGCTGGTTTCAAGCCAGCCGGCTAGATTGGTTGGCCTGCGCGAGTGCAAACCCGCGCATCAAACATTGCGGAAAAGGCAAAGCATGGACCTACAATTCAAGCGACTCTGTGAAATCAGCAGCGCCGACATCATCGAGCTCAACAACAACTCGCGGGTCTTGCGCCACATGCCATTGGGCCGCCCCGACTTTGACGAAGCCAAATGCGCAGCGTGGGTCGCCGAGAAAGAGTCGCAGTGGCTGCTCAATGGCTATGGCCCGTGGGCTTTCTTGGTGAATCAGAAGTTTGCCGGCTGGGGTGGTCTGCAGTTAACCGAGGGTGATGCGGACCTGGCGCTGGTTTTACATCCAGATTACTGGGGCCATGGCAGAGCGATTTTTGCTGAAATCCTTCGGCGAGCCTTTGAGGAGATTGGGCTGGAATCGGTTACCGTTTTGCTTGCGCCTAGCAGAACGCGGGTCAAGGGGATGCTTCGGTTAGGGTTTCAGCCGGATGGGGAAGTTTGTTTGGATGGCGTGCGCTTTGTTCGCTATCGGCTTCGGGCATCTGCTGGTGATTGAGGCTGGTGGCAGAAACGGCGGAGATTCTGATGGTATATTGTTATTGGCTCTGCGTACCGCCGCGCAGGGCTGCCAATTGCTACTGGATTTCATGCGCGACACTCAAATACGAGCGGAGCAACGATCATGGAATACGACGACAAACTGATTGAAGATGCCGTGCTTGCCCTGTTGGTAGCCTTTAGTTCCGACGATGGCAATGCCTGGAAAGGGTTCGATTTCGAGATCATGAATCGACTGCATGAGCAGGGCTTCATTAATGATCCGATAAACAAGAGTAAATCTATCTGGTTGACGGCGGAGGGGCTGGAGCGAGGTCGGCGGATAGCTGAACGGTTATTTGGGGTGAAAGCTCAAGCAGTGCATGCAACCAACGCTGATATCTGAGTGGATGCACGCGCGGATGAGTCGACACGCCCCCTGGCACAACGCTTGGTGCTCTGCGATCGAGCAAAAGGCTTCGCCCTCCACTACAGTTCGCTGTCGGCTTCTCGCAAACGCGAGCGCTTGAATACAACTGCGGTAACTACGGAGGGAATAGAGCCTCGCCGCTAATTCAACAGATCGCGCAGGTACTCCTGAAAACTGGCGGCAACTACATGAGCCTGCCCATCGAGCGGATCAATCTCAACTACCTGCCAGGCGTTGTCGGTATCGAAGCCTGCGCAGTAGCCCTGCATGTCATCACCGAACAACAGAATTCCCTCCAGCGCGGTGGCACTGTCAGCATCGTAAATTTCATTCGGCGCTAGCAGACCGTCATACAGAATGAACAGCGGCTGATCCGCACCTACTGCTCCGCTTCCGAATTCCTTCAGGAAGGCGCTGTAATCCTCGGGAAGAGACGGATAGCATTCGTTCAGGTGTGCAAGCAACGCCGAGGTTACAGGCTGGAGTTTGCTTAGCATGCTGCTGTGCGGGGCACTGTCTTTTAAGTCCTGGAACATTCAATAATCGCCTGGCAAAAATACAAATTCAGCCCATCCTAACGAGTCCGGGCTGGTGGTACGAGGCGAATCATCCCCTTCTAGCGATGAAGGACAGGTCGATGATGTTCGGTGTTGATCGCATTGACGACGTCATCGAAGAAGATGAGCGGGAAATTGCATTTCTCAGCCATTGCCAGAAGGATAGACAATCGCATCAATGCGGGGCCCAGTCGAACGCCATCAGCACTAAACATCAAAAAGTGCTGAGCTTCTAACGCATTTCCAAGGCTATGCAACGACATGCGCAGCAGTTCACAAGCCTTGGAAATCTGCGAGCAAGTCAGTACCGCAGTTTGGATTTCAAGCGCATTCAGCACCCAAACGGCGCGCAGGTAGTGCGAGCGGTAATCTCTGCCGGCCACCGCTTTGCCTTGAGCTGACAAATCAGTCCGCAATGAACCCACGGTTGCGCCATTTGGCCCGTACGAAATCCTTGAAGTTGTAATCGAGGCCCAGTTCGAGTCCATCGGCGTGATCGCAGACGATGATCTGTGGCATCACGCCCGTCTCACGCGCCGTGTCATCGCAAAATTTCGCCAACTGCGTGAACATGTTCGACACAGCATCGATGTCATCATGCAGCTCAACACCCCGGGTGTCCTCGGCGCGCAAATTCTCGGCCTCGAACTCTTCCCCCTCATCCTTGGACGGGAAGTACACCTGGGTAGGTTGATCCAGGAAGAGGATAGGTGGGATTGCGCATTTATCAGCCCGGGCAGCGAACTGGTAATGCAGCGCCATGAACAAGGTGAGGTGAGAGTACACCCAGTTGGCACCACTGCCCATCGAGCGCAGGAAGACTTTCTTGTGCGCCTCTTTCTCGTGCCACAGGTCGAACGTGTTCACATCGAAGCGTAGAGATCCCTTCTTGTAGGTCTCTTCGAAATGGAACCGCTGGCCAATCTCCTTCATTTTTTTGTTGATGTCCCGAGCCAGGCGATCCATCTCGATCTCAACGTCATACTCATCCACGAGCGCCTGGTACTTTTTGACCTGCTCCTCCCAGTATTCCTTCATTTTCTTGAGGTCGGATGGCGGATTCTCAATGAATTTATCGATCGCGATTTCAAGCAGCAGCTTGGCCTTTTTCGGCGCATCTTCGAGCGAGCTTGCCTCGACGATCCGCTTCTCATACTCCTCGAAAGGTTTTAGGGTGGCTTGGACGTCCTTTAGCTTCAGCCGAATGTCCTTGATCTCTTTCCTCAGATCACGGCTTTCTTGCCCCAGGCTCTCTCGGGCGTAGGAGGAAAGCTTGAGCTCGGTGTTGAGCCACTCGATCGCCTGCGTGAGCTTGTTCGCCTGATCTTCGGGAATGTCGGAGTGCGACTCGCAGACAGGGCAGAAAGTGTGTTCAAGGTTCGTGGAGCGGGGAACAGTCAGTGAAGCGTACGAGGTACCGATCCCCTTCGCCTGCTCGACAGATCGATCCAGCAGGTTCAGCCGGCCAATGGCTGAACGTAGCTCGGCAACAAGTTTGGCTTTCTGGTCACGCAAGGAGTTGAAGGTTTTCTCGTAGTCGTCGGCCAGGCCATCTACGGAAACCGGGGTAGTGAGCATTCGCCTGAGCGCCTCCTTGGGCTTGATGAAGATCTCATCTGCCGTCATGTCGAACAGGGGTTTTCCTGCCAGGGCCTGATACTGTTCCAGCAGCCTGTTGAACTTGGCGATGACCTCTTCTCGCGCCTTGTCGTCTTTCGGTATTTTCAGTTCCACACGCCGAAGCTCGTAGGACGCGTCGGTCAGGTCTTTGCGCACATCGAAGTACGCTTCCTCCACGATCCCCATGAGGATCTTGAAGTGGTCGATCGCCTGGTCTCGTTTAACCTTTTCGTCGAAACGGTAGAAAATCGCATGCTTGTTCGCGACTAGGTTCTGATGCTGCAGCATGAAGGACGGGAAGCTGCGTACGGACGGCGTGGCGCCCTTGGCTCCGGTGATCTCCTTGTACATCGGGTCTGTGTCGATGTTCTCCAGCGTGACGCCGAAGAACTTGCCCAGACTCTTTAAGAACTGGTCTTTGTGGATGTAGTGCCGATCGTCGAAGAAATATTCGACATGGCCCATGAGCTCCAGGACGTTATCCGCCTCTGGCCCTGTGACCTCGCGCAAGAAGCACCGTTTGGAAGCAGCCGCACGCCCTGTTACCAAGGTCAGTGTGGGGAATTGCAAAACCGTGAAAAATGTCTTGCCGCGGTCGGTCAGCTTGCCATCCGGAATAGTGTCTTCGCTGCTGCCCAGGCAATAATCGAAGATCTCCAGGACAGCACTCTTACCTGTCGATGACTTGCCGGTGATGATGTTCAGACCTTGGGTAAGCTCCACAGCATGCAACTGGTCGTCCTTGTCAACGACGCCGATATACCTAACGTAGCAATTCATAGCGATTTGAGTCCCAACGACCTGTAAACAGAAACGACGTTTTCACCGGTTAATACAACGGCAAGCTTTCGCGCGTACTTGATGAGCTGGGCATCCGCATTTTCTTCCCTGATATTGCCGTGAGGCGCAACCGACATGTCGTCGTTGATCTGGACGCTTTTCTCGGAGGTGAGGATCAGTAGGGAGGCATTGGTAATCGGCTTAAATTCCTCGATCCTGGCCTCCAGGCCAAGTACGCGCTTCGGGTCCTGCATCAGCGTGCGCAGAGAGCTGGTCTTGCCGGCATAGTGCAAGAACCTGTGCATCGGCTTGTAAGTAACCAGAGGCAGCACCAGGTAGCTGAGAAGGATGTCCTTCTCTGTCGGATCCCAGTGGTCGTAAAACGAGTGGATTACGGGCGCGAGCGCAAAGGGTGTCCGGCGCAGGGTATAGATGTGGTCGGCGGCGTTCATGCTCACGGCCAGAGTCTCCAGTAAAACGCCTTCTCCTCGTCATCGGTCTTCACATCAGCCAGCATGTGGTAGATGCCGTTTCGAAAATCCGCCGTCGTATCTTCGAAGGTATTCAACTGCACCACGGTTTCGGCGTGCTGTTTGTAGAAGAATTTAAGTGAATGGCGCTGCAGCTGGATGGGACACGCCTCATCCAGACAGTCAATCATCGCGCTAAGACGTCCATCCTGGTGACGGTCAAGGTGGTTTTTCTGGTAGCGTTTGACGTCGAATTCGGAGGCCAGATTGTCACTGTACAGCTCATCAATGACCTCACCTGCGATCAGCAATTGCAGCGCGGCCTGCTTCACCCGGGCGTCACCACCGATCTCTCGAATCTTCTGGACAAAAGGCCGGTCAGCGATCTCATCAAGATCAATCTTCTGCTTCAGCGCATCGGTATCGACCTCAGGGAAGATGCTCGAATGCTTCATGTAGCGCTTAGTGAGATCAACGAACTTGGCGGTGAACTCCTCACAGGTGATCTCCCACCCCGTGTTGATGTATCGCGTGCTGCCAATGAAGCCCAGGATGTCATCCATGAAAGTTTGCAGCTTCGACTCCCGTATGACCCTGAGCTTATCCACCTGATAGGCGTGGAGCCGCTCGTTGAGCGACGGTGAACCGGTGATGAATACCGCCCGCTCCAGCACCTCCAGCAGATCGTCCCGGATTGCCAGATCCATGACCGATCGTTGCAATTGGAGGGGCTCCGATGGCTCCGTCGCCTTGGAGCCGGCAAAGCGTTGCTCGGCGCCGTCGTGGATCGCGCTGAGTAACGCGAGCTTTTCGGCTGCAGTGGCACTGTTCCAATTGGTCAGGGTCGACTTGGGCGAATACTCCTGGTTCGTCACGAGTATCAGGCTCTCGTAAGCCTGATGGTCAAATGCGCTGTTCAACCAGTTGTGCAAGGTATTCCAGATGTTCTGGTGGCCATCTCTCAAGGTATCGGCATATAGCTTGACCTCCACCTGAGCCACGTCCTCCAGGGTCACATCGCCGTACACCTCGACCCATAGACGCTTTCCCTTCTCCAGCTTATGGCAGTACTCAAGCGCGACCACCAACTGATACGTGAGAGCTTCGAAAAGCTTCGAAGCGTCAAACGGCAACTTCTCTGACAATTTATCCATAAACATTCCACGACCGACTTCAGAGGCAGTGCGAGCTTTACACCGAGTGCACTCATCAGCGGGATGATCCACGTTTCCGACAAGCCCGACTGAGAAATTGTCCTCAACTTAGCCAGGCTCAAGTACTGTACATAATCACAGTAATAGCGATATTTTTATCAACCAAATATAACTGTATAAAAAACCAGCTAGATCAATCGATACTACTGGATAGTAGCATTGCAAACCGAATGATCGCAAAGGGCTATCATGAGGCAGTTAGCAAGTAATTTCTACGGACGATCCAAGGGATACCCAATAAGCATCAGAGGGATATCTCCCAAGTATCCGAACGGGTAATTTGCTGAATATCCTGGTTCCTCTAAGTAGCGCTAATACACTCAATCCAGGTCCAATTGGGATGTCAGGAAGGCAGATGCGAACTTACGCGATTGCCCGCCCAAAGTAAGAATGCTAGTCTCCGCCCGACGGTGCTCGGTAGGTGCCGGCAGTCCACACAAGCGAAGCTCCAGCACTATCGTGACAGCAGAAATACCCGACCTGGCATTTATCAGGTTGCCTCGTAGTGGACGCCAGGCCAGCCCTTCCTAGAGCTGAAAAAATGCAAGTGACCTATAGCCACATCAAGCAAGTTAAACGACTCGCCAAAGAACTCAAAAAAGCACACCCCGCGCTAAAGCTTGGCCAACGACAGGACATTGCGGCAGTCCAGGTACTGGGCGTCAGGAATTACCACGAAGCGAATCGCCGGTATGAGCAATGGATCATGCTTCACGTACACATCTCACCTGACCCCCATGGCGTAAGCAAATGCACCCTCTGCGACTTCAACTTTGCAGCTGACCTCAAAGAGGATCGCGAGGCTCACCAGAAAATACATGAGCACTTCACTGAAGCAACTGAGGCCTTGGCGTACTCCCCCGGCACATTCATGCAACGCGAGAAGATGAAATCTGAGGGGAGCGGTCAAGCTCTCTCCAACGAAGACCTGGAAGCACAGATCCAGGGTGCCCTGATGGTACTGCGCGGATGGTTTGATCGTTCTCTCTCCAATGCGATATTTGGAGGGTACTGGCGCATGCACCCGTCATTCGAGCTGTACGTCTCCATGATCCAAGACACACTGAGCAATCTGTACACAGAGCTCAAACCTGTGTTGAAGGCCCGTTATGGATATCGCCCAGGCGAGATTCACCCGGGTAAAACCGACTGGTATCCGAACGCCCGTTAACATCCTGAACAGGCCTCACCGTTTTGGTGGGGCCTTTACCGCCACCTGACTTCGCTTAGGGATCATCAGCGACTGAACAATCTTCCATCGGGCATCCTGCCAAGCCCCAATAAGCTCAGAGTGAAGTGGGCCGAGCTAGAGGCAAAGGAAAAACCACAGGACTTGCGCCTGATGAAGGCGAACTTCGATAGGTATGGGCGGGACATCATCCCGAAGAAAGGATTGCGTACGCAGAAGGACAACCTCTCCGAGCTTCGCCAGCTTCGACCTGTCTTTGATAGCGCACCAATCGATGCACTCACGCCATCGGAGATCAAGGATATTGAGGACGCCAGCCTGTTGTTGCGGCACACCAAAGGCGACATTACAGAGCGCGTCTATCGACGAGTTGGGGCCATCGCCAAGCCTTCAAAATAGCGAAAGTTTTGGAAGTGATTCCAAAACGAATTGGAAGCCATATACCCAAGCGTGTTCCCAAGGCCCTATTTTTCGACCCCCGAAAACGCAAAAAGCCCTGAATAATCAGGGCTTTGAAGATGGCGGAAGCGTAGAGATTCGAACTCTAGGATAGTTGCCCATCGACGGTTTTCAAGACCGATACGAAGACTCAAGCCCGCTGCACCTTTGCCCCGGATTTCAGTTCCAAAACTTTCGCCTTACCGCCCCGGCTACAGGCCGCATTCTACCACGGTATGCGTCATCAGTTTTGGAACTGATTTTCGCCTCTCCTCCGGCGTCCTGCCGACCGAACGCAATCCCCTCTCACCTGCAGCTCGTCACCCTGAGCTGGCCAGAATTACCCCACCGCGATTTCTGTATATACAAACAGTATTGGTAGGCCGCACCGCGATCATCGAAGACGACAGCTTCGCGCTGGGCATGCCCACGCATGTTCAAATGTTGCGCCAGCATGCTCGCCTGGTCGAAGCCGAATGCGACTAACCGCGACACGAACTCGACCGGGCCCGGGAGAACATCGAGAAGCTGGTGGCGATTCACCCGGTCCAGGCAGCCGAGATCACCAAGCTGAATGCCAGGATCGAGCACATGACCTGGGAGCATTCTGACGCCATCGTGGAAAACACCCAGCTGAAGAACCGGCAGATCGTTGGTTTCCCAACCACCTACGGCTGTATGCCGCCAGCGCCAGGCGGCCGGAAGTGAAGCGAACTCAATGCAATGAGCGTGCAGGCCCGCCAAGTGATCGCAGTTGGTACTCGGTGACAGCCTGATACAGCGATTCTGCCTCCAGGCGCAGGCGTTCGACGTCCTTTTCCCGCTGACCGGCGTCCTGGGCTGCGTAGTAGCGCCGCTGGGCATCGATGGCACACCGAATCAGTGGCTCACCGGCCTCAATAACTCCCGCCAGGGTCTTCTTCAAGCTCTCCCGCTCCAGTCATTTAGTCATGGCAGTAAAGGATTAAATAGCCTCCACCGATGTTGTAACTGAGGCATGGGGACGGATTTCGAATCCGTTTTTGCCATCAAATCTTTCTATGAAAATTTGAAAAACCCCGAAAATTCAATGCGTTAAACGGACATTAACGCAACACCATTCCAGACGTATTGGGAATCTATTCCCTCAGGCGCTATGACGGGAAATCCTAGTGACAATTGTCCGGTAAAAAAGCTGCAAGAGCCCGCTCCAATTCAATTATGGCGACTTCCACCTCATTAACGGCCTGATCGAGCTGCTCAGACGATGCTTCTGGGTCAGCGCATGCAGCCTCCATGCGCCTGCAGGACTCTACCAACTGCTCTCCCTTCACCACGCGGGCAGCTCCTTTAATTCTGTGAGCCAGCGCCCCTAACTTATCCGTCTCACCGTTATGGAACAGGGCTCTCAGCGACTGACTATCTCTACGATTGTTCTTGATCAACTCCTTGAGTATTTCGCGAAACTTTACCCTGTCATTATCGATGAGCAGCTCCAGAGGGGCCAGATCGACCAGTCGCAGCGATTCTGGAGCCATCAATGGCAGTGCTGGCGAAGGACACGCGCTCTCTATTTCCCGATCCTGGTGCAACGCCAACAATCTCGCATCCAGCTCGTCGAGAGCGATTGGCTTGATCAGACAATCATTCATACCCGCTTGGATGCACTGCTCAATTTCTTCCGGCTGTGCATCTGCTGTGAGGCCAATAATCACCGTTGACTCAAGTCCTTGCTCCTGTTCCGCCTTGCGAATTTCACGGGTGAAGTCAGCACCATTCATGATCGGCATGTGGCAGTCGGTGATAATGATATCGAATGGCTGTTCGCTCCAGCGCTTGTAGGCCTCCTGGCCATTTTCCGCCTCGGTGGCGTCGTGGCCGAGATAATTCAGTTGCTCGTGTAGTACCTGGCGATTGATCCGGTGATCATCCACTACCAGCACTTGCAAGCGCTGCCTGTGCCTTATCTGAATCAGCGCAGGCACCGGGCTCACGGCAATGCGTTCTAGGACCTGCAGGCGCATTTCGACATCAACCCGGGTACCACGCCCCAGGGTGCTAGCCAGCTCCACCCTGCCCCCCATCATTTCGCATAGCGAACGACAGATCACTAGGCCCAGGCCCGTACCTTCGGTCTGTTGCACATTGCGCTGCGCCTGGACGAAAGGTCTGAACAAGCGCTGCTGGTCATTAGGGCTTATGCCAACGCCGGTGTCTTCCACGCTGAGGTGAACGTTGAGCAGGCTAGCATCGACCAAAAACCCGGAAATACTAATCTTAATCGAGCCTTCTTCAGTGAACTTGATGGCATTGCTGATCAAGTTGGAGAGAATTTGCTTGAAGCGCAGGGCATCGACCAGCACATCACAGTTAATGCTCGAATCGATGTCGAGGATTAGTGGCAGGCGCTTTTGCCTGGCCAGTCCCTCGAACACCCTGGCCACCGACTCGATCAATTCGCGCAAGTTGGCACGCTTGGGCGACAGACTAAGTCGTCCGGATTCGATGCGTGCAATGTCGAGAATATCGCCGATCAACTCCAGCAAGCTTTTTGCCGAAGTATGGGCGATTTCAATGCTGGCGCGGTCGATCGGCTGGGTTTCAGCGCGCTTAAGCGCCAGTTCAAGGATGCCGATTACGGCGTTCATCGGCGTGCGAATTTCGTGGCTCATGGTCGCCAGAAAGCTGGTCTTGGCGCGGCTGGCGTCATCCGCGTGAGCCTTCGCTTCTCGCAATTGCTCCACCAACTGACGGTGCTCGGTGATGTCCAGCCAGCCACATATAACCCCCTTTATCTCACCTTTGGAGTCCTGAAACGGTTGCACCCAGTGGTTGATCCACGTCTCCCTGCCCTGGAGCTGAATGGCATGTACCGACTCGATAGTTTGACCGTCGCGCATCGCCTTAACGTAGTTGCGATGAAAGTCAGGGAGACTCTCGAAGTTTTCCTTGGGTAGCTGGCGCACCGTTTTGTTTAATACCTGCTCAGCCCTTAAGCCGACACTTTTCAGGTAACTGCGATTACACGAGAGCATGCGCCCCTTGAGATCACGCACGTACAGCGGTGGTGGCATGCAATCTGTCAGCGTTTCAACAAACTGTAGTTGATCGTTGAGCATTCGCTCGGCCTTGAGCCGAGCCCTGATCTGACGAAGTAGGTAAAACACCCAGACCAGTGATAACAACAGCAATAGCGAAGCACCTACAACTATCTCGGTAATCCGCCGCTCGTAATCCACCCAGGTCTGACCACTCATGCCCGGTGGCGAGCGCCAGCGGTTGGCTATAGCATTAATCTCATCAGGAGCCACGCTCTGAAAGACTTGGTCAATGATAGATTGCAGCTCAAAATCACTGCGGCGCATTGCAAAATTAACTGTCGCCGGGCCAAGATCGAGTACCAGGTTGATGGCCAGCTTGTCGCGAAACAACCGCTCAATGTAATAGCGCGCCGCAGGCATCGCCACTACGGCGGCATCCGCCTTGCCTTCATAAAGCCAATTCATCGTGTCGAGTGAGCCGCCTGCCTCGACCACTACCGCTTCAGGGTAACGCTTTCGCAACTGCTGTATAGCCACGTGCCCTGTCGGTATCGCCACCCGTTTGTCCACCAGGTTCCCTAGTTTGCCTTGCTCGTCAACAGTGCTGAGCAGCACAAATGGACTAGCAAGAAACGGCCTGGAAAAGCGCAGGGTCTCTTCACGCTCGGGGCTTGCAGTCATAAGGGCAAGATCGGCCTCCCCCTTGTGCAACGCCTCGATAATCTGCGGGAAGCCTCCACTGCGTGAAATCACCTGAAAGTGTAGGCCTGTACTCAGGGTGATGACTTCGAGTATGTCGGCGACCCCGCCGGAAAATACCCCGCTGGAATCGAAATAGGCACCCGGGGCCAAGTCATCATTGATTACCAGTCTTACTACAGGGTGACGCTGTATCCAGCGTGATTGCTCTGTAGTCAGTGCGAGGGGGGCTTCGCTGGGGATGAAGCCGTTGCCGATCCAGCGCTTGGCCGTATTGCGCAGCTGATCTTCACCAATGGCCTTGATGGCGACGTTGATTAACCGCTGCAGACGTGTGTTGTCCAACTGCAAGGCATATGTGTAACCGCCGACGTCCAAGTCGGTGAAGCGCTCAAAATGCAAATAACCATAAAACGCGCGATTGAGAAGGTAATAGGCACTGTACAGATCATCCAGATAGACATCGGCTTGACCAAAAGCAGCAGCAGCAACTGCTTTGTCATGGTCTGCGTAGACTCGAAAGTCGGCCCGGGGAAAACGCTGTATCAACTCGCGGCTGTGTTCTTCACTAATAGCCACGCGCAAGCCGGCTAGGTCAATTGGCGAATGCCTAGGTTCGACATTGCGCTTAAACAAGGCCAATCGGTCCTGGGCGTAGGGCGCACTGAACAGCAGATCCTTACGCGGCCTCAAACTGCCGTGAATACTAATCACATCGACACTACCGGCCTGTAATGCCTGAATTGCATCCTTCTCATTGGCAAAAGCCACGATCTTCACCTGCAAGCCCAATAGCTGCGCGACCATGGCGGTTACATCGGCGCTGATACCCTCGTACAAGTTGTCTTCGGCATTGATCGAGAACGGCGCAGATTCGGTTGCCGACACACCGACCTTGAGTTCAGCCTTGTGCCGCAGCCAGCTCCAGTCTTCGGTCGAAATCATCATATCGTGATGATCGACCCGCAACTGGCTGGACAGCACCTGAGAAGCCAGAGGTCCGGCAGCAGACACCAGCGGCGCGCTGTTCAGCAGCAGACAGATGGACAACCATAAGAAACGTAGACGCATGTGAAGTAAACAACCGAAAGAGCTTGATGATTGCCGCCAAGAGTGGCGCAATAGTAGTTGAAAGTGTTTACCGCCGCCCGTTCTTCAGACGCCGCTTAGCAAATTGCGCTGCTTGCAGAGGTCGATAAAATGACTTTCCGGCATCGGCCGGGCAAACAGAAAGCCCTGGGCAAGGGTGCCGCCTAATTCAATCAGGCGCTCCTGTTGCTCAATAGTCTCTACTCCTTCGATAACCAACGAAATGCCTAACGCCTGGGCTAGCGTCACAGAACAACTGATGATCGCAGCGCTTTTGGGCTGACTTTGCATCTTGCGCACAAACGCACGATCAAGCTTGATCTGGCTGAATGGCAGCTCACTGAGTCGATCCAGAGAAGAATAGCCGGCGCCAAAATCATCCATCGCCAAGCCGCAGCCGAGCATACGCAACCGCACCAGATTCTCAAGGCTGCTTGCCGGTGCACTGATAAGCCCAGACTCGGTAATTTCGAACATCACGCTTGCCGCCGACACATGCGATCGTTTGATCAGCATCGTGATGCGCTCGGTCAGCGCGGCGCAGGCCAGCTGTGCCGGATGCAGGTTGAACGCCAAGTTGATTATTTGCCCCTGTGCAGCTAGCTTTTGCTGCAGGGCCAGGCCCTGCTCGAACATCTGCCAGAACAGTCGGTTGACTAGGTTGTGCTCTTCCATCACCGGTAAAAAATGCGCGGGGGACAGCACACCCCATTGGGGGTGGGCCCATCGCGCAAGCACTTCGGCGCCGGCCAGTAACTGTTCCTTCAGGGTGACCTTGGGTTGGTAAAAGGCCTCGAACTCACCATTGTCCAAGCCCTGCTGCACCTCGCTGAGGGTCGGTAGCTCGGCAGGCGACAACACCCTGGGGACGGCACTGCAGTGTTCCCGGTAACGTTTGACTACCTGTCTGAACCCCTCCAGTCTGAACGGCTTGCCCATATCGCCCAAAAAGTTCAGGCCCAGGCACTGGATCATCGCCACCGTGGCCTGACGCAAAACCGGGTCCAGCTCGCTGCAAAGCACCACAGCGCCGATTTTGCCGCTGCTACTGGCATGCCGAAGAAACGCCAAGCCATCCATGCCGGCCATTTTCAGGTCACAGAGGGCAATGTCCACAGCCTCGCAGGCGGACAGCACAGCAACCGCCTCAAGGCCGTCTGCCGCTTGTAGAATAGGTCCCGGCAGCACTTTTTCTAGCGCAGTCACAGTGACCAGACGCTGGAAGGGGTCATCCTCCAGCACCAGAACAGTCATGTCTTGCATCGAAGGTTTACACGCACGCAATTGAAGGAGACACATTGTGCAAGGCGCAAATCCTCCATCTCTATGGGAGATTTCCTCTACTCTCTAGGAAATTTCCGAAGCTGAGCTGACAGCAAGTACAGCACTGTCCTGCACCGCTAATGGTGTTAACCTTCTGCTGACTAGGCTGTACCGCTCCATAACAAGTGCGTTCTCAAGGTAAATTCACACTATGCATAGCGTTCTGATAGTTGACGATCATCCGGTCATTCGACTCGCCGTCCGGGTCCTACTGGAAAAGCACGGCATGCGCGTGGTAGGTGAAGCAGACAATGGCGTCGATGCGGTTCAGCTGGTACGCGATCTCACCCCACAAGTGGTCATTCTCGATATCGGCATCCCCAAGCTTGACGGTTTTACCGTTATTTCCCGGATTAAAGCTCTGAAAGTGCGTAGCGAGATTCTCATTCTGACCTCGCAACCTGCCGATTCGGTGTGCCGACGCTGCATCCAGCTAGGAGCTCGTGGTTTCGTCAACAAAGAAGAAGACCTTGGCAGCCTGATTACCGCAATCAAGGCAGTGGATGCTGGCTATAGTTTCTTCCCCACGCTGACGTTTGACAGTGTAAATACTGCGGAGCAGCTATCAGAGCTTGAGCTGATTCGATCATTGACCGATCGGGAAGTGACGGTTTTGCAATATCTGGCCCAAGGCTACTCCAACAAACAGATTGGCGACATGCTATTTCTCAGTAATAAAACTGTGAGCACCTACAAAACCCGTCTATTGCAAAAACTGGGTGCCGCGTCACTGGTTGACCTCGCTGAGTTCGCCAAACGCAATGCACTGACCGGCACTTAACTGACCTGTAGGAAATTTCCTAGGCCGGCATCAGCAACGTCCTACTCACTTCTTCCCTCTCCACTCCTAGACTTGCTCCAGCTCAACGGTACACAGATACCCGAGCAGAAAGAGTGTTCCATCGAGTCCCCTTCAAGGGCTTAAATATCAATACTAGGAGTATCAGATGAAAGTTAGTTCGTTGGCTGGCGCAATCATTGCCGCTACCCTTGCTGTAACCTCTGCAGCAAGTTTCGCAGCCGATAAAGGTCACGGAAGAATCACCTTCGAAGGTTCGATTATCGATGCGCCTTGCTCTATTTCTCAAAAGTCGGCCTATCAGACAGTCGAGATGGACCAGATCTCCAACGTTGCCCTGAAGAACGGCGGTAAATCCCATCTGACTCCATTTAAAATCGACTTGATCGGCTGTGAGCTTGGCACTCTGAAATCCGCCACCGCCAAGTTCACCGGTTCGCCAGCAGGCAACGCTGACCTATTGGCCATCCGCGGCTCCGCCCGAGGCGCAAGCCTTGCGATTGCCGACCATACTGGCACGCTGATCAAGCTCGGTACCGATTCGCCTGCACAGCCGCTGTCCGATGGCAACACCTTCCTACAGTTCAACGCTTATCTGCAGGGAGACATGGAGACTCCAGCAGGTGGTGGCGCAGCAGTACCGGCAGCTATCGTTCCCGGCACCTATGAAACCTTCGCCAACTTCACCCTCGACTATCAGTAACACGCGTCGTCATTGAGGTGACCAGGAGCACACAGCCAGTGTGTGCTCCTGGGTGCTTGCGGAGGTTTACATGATTCGCTCAACCGCCGTGCTACTAATACCGCTGGCGCTGTTCAGGCTTGGTGATCCCGCTCGTGCCGCTGAGCCATTGCCTGGAGATGCGCTCAAGGGGCGAGTACAACTGCTAGGAAGCATTGTCGACAGCGCATGCAGCATCCGTGTGGGCAATGCCAATCAGGCCATCGCTTTTAAACCGACTGCACTGAATGGACTGGTGCGTGGCGCTGCCTCTAATCAACAAACCTTGAACATTTACATCAGCGATTGCATTTCTTCGAATTCAAGCGCCGATGGCGATCCCTCACAACGCTTCCGACTGACATTTGAAAGCGAACGCGAAGGAAAACACTTCAGAGTTCAGGGCGCTGCCCGAGGCATTGCATTACAGATAAAAGATCAACAAGGGAAGTTGATTTCACCTGGAATGTTACTCGAGCACAGCACAACGTCTACGGACACGCTGATGCTTAATTACTCGATGAATCTCGTCGGTAGCGGACATGCTCTAGAACCAGGCGATTATCACGCCACGATCAAGCTGAGTATTCAGCACTTCTGAAATGCCAATACTTATTGTGCAGTAGCGCTCAAGGATTTAGTCACGTGGATCATCGTAAGGTACTAGCTGCCACTGCAATGTACTTTGTGGCGGCGTGGGCAAATGCGGCCGAAGAATTCCAATTCAACACCGATGTACTCGACGTCAAGGATCGTCAGAATCTTGATCTAGGGGTGTTTGCCTCGGCCAACTTCATCATGCCTGGTCAATATACCCTGCTGGTACAAGTGAACCGCGATACGTTGAGCGAGTTCCCCATTGCATATTTTCCTGCCCAAGACGATCCGAAGAGCAGTGTTGCCTGTCTTTCGCCGGCGCTGGTCAGCGAATTGGGTTTAAAGGAGCAGGTTGTCAAAACCTTGACCTGGTGGCACGACGGCGCCTGCCTTGATCTCAGTAGTGTTCCAGGCATGCAAGCACGCGGCGACCTGGGCACTTCGGGGTTGTACCTGAGCATTCCCCAGGATCAGTTGGAATACACGGCGGCTAATTGGGATCCACCCTCGCGCTGGGACGAAGGGATTTCCGGAGTGCTGCTCGATTACAATTTCAACGCCCAGACCACTGATCGAAAGAGCGGAAAAGGTCGAAGCGACAGCCTCAGTGGCAACGGTACCGCCGGCGTCAACTTAGGCGCCTGGCGTTTGCGTGGTGACTGGCAAAGCCAGATGCAACGCAGTACTGGCCAGCCATCTCAAGAGCAATTTTCCTGGAGCCGCTTTTATGCGCTGCGTGCCGTGCCGTCACTGCGCTCGAGCCTGATTCTTGGCGAAGACTACCTGGACTCGAGCATGTTCGGCAGTTTCCGCTACACCGGCGGCAACCTGAGCAGCGACGATAATATGCTGCCCCCCAACCTCAGGGGCTACGCCCCCGAAGTCAGCGGCGTAGCGCGCACCAACGCACGCGTGGTAATTCGCCAGCAAGGCCGAGTGCTCTACGACACCCAGGTTCCACCGGGTGCTTTTCGAATACAGGATCTCAACGATGCGGTTTCTGGCCAGCTTGATGTGCGCGTCGAAGAACAAGACGGTAGCGTCCAGGAGTTCCAGGTGGACACTGCCAGCATCCCCTACCTCACCCGTCCGGGCACAGTGCGCTACAAGCTAGCAGCCGGCAAACCCTCCGACTGGGAGCATAATATTGATGGCCCGGCCTTCGCCACCGGGGAGTTTTCCTGGGGCGTGAGCAATGGCTGGTCGCTGTATGGTGGCGGCCTCGGCGCCAAGGACTATAGCTCACTGGCCGTGGGCGTGGGCCGCGACCTGATGGCCTTCGGTGCGCTGTCATTCGATATCACCCAGTCGCGGGCGACGCTGCCGGAGCACAATACGCTCAGCGGCAAGTCCTACCGTGCCAGCTATTCCAAGCGCTTTGACGAGTACGACAGCCAGGTCACATTCGCCGGTTACCGGTTCTCCGAGGAGAACTACATGAGCATGAACGAATTCATCGAAACTCGCCGGGGCGGCCAGCCGCTGAACCAGAGCAAGGAGCTTTACACCACAACGTTAAGCAAGCAGTTCCGCGACTACTCGCTCGGCGTGTACCTCAACTACAACCACCAGACCTACTGGAACAGCCAGGCGAGCGATCGTTACAGCCTGTCACTGTCGCGCTATTTCGATGTGGGGGGCTTGAAGAACCTTAGCCTGTCGCTGACCGCGTACCAGAACAAGTCAAACGGAATCTCCGATGACGGCGCCTACCTGTCGGTCAGTATTCCCTGGGACAGCACCGGTTCATTCAGTTACAGCTCATCGGTCAATCGCGGAGAAAGCGCCCACAGCCTAAGTTACTACGACAGTCTCGATGAGCGTAGCCGTTACATGCTCAGCACCGGCAAGGCCTCAAGCGGAGCAACCGCCAGTGGCTACCTGTCTCATGATGGTGACCAAGCCCAGGTAGTGGCAAGTGCCAGCTACCAAGCCGGTGAGTACACCTCGGCCGGCCTATCCCTGCAAGGCGGCGCCACGCTGACCGGCCAGGGTGCGGCACTGCACCGTAGCAGTGTGCTAGGTGGCACCCGGCTGCTAGTTGACACCCAGGGGGTGGCAGGCGTCCCGGTGCGCGGTAACGGCGGGGTTAGCCGCACCAACCGCTTCGGCAAGGCGGTGCTTACAGACGTCAACAGTTATTACCGCAACCAGGCCAACATCGCCCTAGACGACCTGGCCGACGATGTCGAAGCTACTCGGTCAATTATCCAGGCCACGTTGACAGAGGGCGCGATTGGCTACCGCCGCTTCGATGTGATCGCCGGCCACAAGGCCATGGTCATCATTCGCATGACCAATAGCAGCGCCCCGCCCTTTGGGGCGACCGCAAAGAACAGTCGCGGCCAAGAAACCGGCATTGTCGGCGAAGAAGGATCGACTTACCTGAGCGGCATGAAGCCGGGCGAAACCATGTCGGTGCATTGGGACGGCGCCGCGCGTTGCCAGATCACCCTGCCCGACCGAGTTACATCGCTTGAGCGACAACTGGAGCTGCTTTGTCAGCCCGTCAGCGAAGCGGATAGCTCCGCCGCTTAATCTTTTCAACAGGTACCTTTATGAATTTCAGCTCCATGCGTAACACCCTGCCCCTGCTCGCCTTAATCGGTGCGTGTACCGCACAAACCAGCCTGGCTGCCGTTTCACTGGACCGCACCCGGGTGATTTTTACCGGCAGCGAAAAATCTGTCAGCCTCAGCATCAGTAATCAGAACGGCCAATTGCCTTACCTAGCCCAAGCCTGGATCGAGAACGAACAAGCCGAGAAAATCACCAGTCCGCTGGTAGTAGTACCGCCGATCCAGCGTCTGGAAGCAGATGCCAACAGTCAGGTGAAGATTCAAGGCCTACCTGAACTGAGCCAGCTCCCCCAGGATCGCGAATCGCTGTTCTATTTCAACCTGCGCGAAATTCCGCCACGCAGCGATAAACCTAACACCTTGCAAATTGCCCTGCAGACGCGGGTCAAACTGTTCTATCGGCCGGCGGCAATTGCTCCAAAGCGCGGGATGAATGAAGCACCCTGGCAGGAAAAACTCACCTTGACCCGCCAGAACGACCGCTATCTGCTCAGTAATCCGACACCCTATTACATCACTGTCATTGACGCGACGCGCGCCCCCAAGAGCGACACTGTAACCGGTTTCAAACCCTTAATGATCGCCCCCAAAGCCCAGCAGGACCTGGGTTTGAGCAGCAAGGCGCTGGGCGAAAAACCGGTACTGACATACGTCAATGACTACGGCGGTCGCCCGCAATTGCAGTTCAGCTGTTCGGCTAGCACCTGTACTGCCAGTCCCGTTGACAATAAACACTGACTCCCGAGCCCTGTTGTATCAAGTGAGTGCACACCATGATGCCTGGAACCCGTAGCTGCCTAGCAGCCTTGCTCTACAGCGCAAGTGTTTCAACCATGTCTCACGCCGCTGGCACCCTTGCGCAAACGGCCGAGGTTCAAGTGACCGGGACTTTGCTTGAAAGCGCCTGCTATTTGGACCCGCGCTCCACCTATCAGACCCTGTCGCTGGGCGACCTGAGCACCGCCAGACTGTTGCGCGTGGGCGACCAAGGTACTCCTGTGGCCCTGCACCTCAAGCTGCAGGGCTGTGTGCGCAGTGACGGCGGTAGGCGGGATAATCAGCATGGAACCCTTGTCTGGAGTGCCATCGAGCCGGTCCTAGCGCTTACGTTTAACGCCGTGGCCGATGTCGACAGCCCCGAACTCATCAAAGTGGTCGGGGCCGAGGGTTTCGGATTGCGCCTGTTGGATATCCAGGGCCGCGACGTGCGCCTGGGCCGAACCGCCCCGGCCTGGTTCGTCTCGCCAGGCGATAACCAGCTGACCTATTACATCCGCCCTGAGCGTACAGCGGCTCCCTTAAGCCCAGGCGACTTCCGCGCCAGCCTGAATGTGAGCCTGGCGTATGACTGAGGCACCTTCAATGACTATCGTACGATCCACACTGCTGGCCATCTTGCTCGGTTGTGCATTCACAACGCACGCTGACGAGCAGCAGGTGGTGACGATCGAAGGTTTCGTATATGCAGCGATTCCTTGCGTGATCAATAGAGACAAGCCCATCACTGGCCCCTTTGGCGATGTGCAGACCGCAGGCATCGATGGCAAATACAAGACCATTAGCCTGAATTACGATCTCGACTGCAGCCGCTCGGCGACCAATGAGCTGCGCATGCAGGTACGCGGTGACCCTGCTTTCGATCCCGCGCTGCTGGTGGTACGGGGCTATGACAATCTCGGCATTGCGCTAAAAAAAGATGGTGCGCCGCTTGCACTTAATACTTGGGCTGAATTCGACTCCCGCAAAAAACCGAAGCTACAAGCCGTCCTAGTTAAGCGAGGAAACAGTGTGGTCCAAGCCGGCAGCTTTAATGCTGGTGCAACCCTAGTGGTGGATTATCGATGAATATCCTACGGTTTTTTTTTCTCATCATGACAGTCGTGACTATGCCCCTGCAGTGCGTTCGCGCGGAAAACATGAAATTTACCGGCAACCTGCAGGCACCACCCGCGTGCACCGTCAGCGATAAGGGCGGGCGTATCGACGTGCGCTTCGAGCGCAATATCGCGGTCAATCGCATCGATGGCGAACGCTATCGCCAGGTGATTCCTTATCAAATCGAGTGCCCGGGGGCGGCCGGTGCCGGTATCACCTGGCACATGCGCTTGACTCTCCATGCGGATGACGCCGTCCACTTCGATCCTACCGCGCTCAAAACCTCGGTGAACAACCTAGGTATCAGGGTGTTACTGAATGGTACCGCACTGATTCCCAACCAACCGCGGGAAATCGATATTTACGCATCGAAACCACCTCTGCTGGAAGCTGTACCGGTCAAACTTACCGGCGCGGCGTTGCCCAGTATCGGCTTCACCGCTTCGGCGCTATTGATGGCCGAGCTCTATTAGGAGGATTTATGGGCAAGTGGGCTATGACCCTGAGCGCCTGGTTTGCCGCCAGCCTTTGGTTGCCTACGGCGCAGGCAGAAGACAATCTGTACTTCTCCGGCACCCTGGTAAATGAACCTTGTGTACTTGTAGCGGAAGACGAACTGTTCAAACTGAACTTCAAGTCCGTGGTCAACAAGGACCTCTATCTCAACGGCAGAACATTGGGGTACCCCATCGACCTGCGCCTAACAAACTGCGACCTGGACGTAGGCAAGCGCATGGTCAGCATCACCCTCAGCGCAAATGGCAACGAAAGCACCGAACCCCCTGGGCTACTCATGCTCGAGAGCGCCACTGTCCACGGCCTGATGGTGGGGCTTGAGACCACCAGTGGCACGTCCATGCCTTTGAACAAAACCCACCGCATGGGAGAACTATCCAGCGGCGACAACGTAGTCAGCTTCAAGGCTTACCTTCAAGGTGATCCCGAGGTGCTGGCCAATCGAACCCTTGGGTTAGGCGACTTTACAGGGTCCCTGACTTTTGCCTTGAGTTACGAGTAATTACCTTGAAAATATCTTACGCAACTGCGCTCCTCAGCGCCCTGTCATTTCTGCTGCTATGCGGTGCTCCGATGCAAGCACAAGCTGCTATTGTCATTAATACTACTGAAACTCAATACGAGCCGGGTGGAGTGCGTTATTCCTTTACAGTGCAATCCTGGTCCCAGGATTATGGAGAGACTAACCCTTGCATGCAGTACGCGCCGGGTGAAACGATCTGTAGAGTTTCGATTGCCGTAAACAAACGCCCTGGAATCTATGACCCAGTAGGGTGGTACTATAGGACTTGGGAGCTGCCAGTTAAAACTGGTGGCAGCGCGTCTTTGTACCTTCTGTACTTAGATTTACTTGGCCTGGGTCAAGCATTCTGGATACCACTGAGTTCTTCGATTTTAGTTCCATATCAAAACGCTGGCAATGAACTCTGCGTCACTTTTACCTACTCGAAAGTCGGGAACGGCGCTGGAGGGGACAAAGGTCTTTTCGGTCCATGCACCCGTGTTGCTACGCCGCCGCTGAAGTGCGAGATCAAGGGCAACCCCACGATCAACCATAAAAATCTGCCTGACAATGCCCTGGACGGTGTAAAGGCCTCGACTCAACTCTCCTTAAAGTGTCTAGGTCCGGCCAGCGTTACAGTCTCGGCATCCAGAACAAACAGTTTCGGCGTACAACTTAGAAGCGACAACAGCCTGTATTCGAAAATCACGGTAAACGGCAAGGATGCGACGGAAGGTATCAATATCCCAGTGGACGGTGGACTGGCCAGTCCACTGAACATCACCTCGACTCTGGTTACCCGCGGGACCGTCCTACCGGGTGCATTTTCCGGTTCCACGGTGATTACCGTTTCTCCGCCTTGATATAGGTGAGAGAGCAACCAGGTGTAAAAGCGCTCTATTACCGTCGTCACTATCCTGTAAGTCGGTCGCGGGCGCTTTACCCCGCACTCAGAAACTTCTCCCTCCGCAACTAGTTGCCTCCTAATAATATTTAGAACTGCTTATCCATCGCCCCTGAGCGCTCTCGCAAAGTTTTGGTTGAAATAAAAGCCGACGCATTTAATAGCTGGCGAACACTGACCTAATGCAACGAGCGTGCAGGCCCGCCAAGCGACCGCAACTGGTACTCAGTAACAGTTTGGTACAGCGACTCGGACTTCAGCCTCAGGCGTTCGATTTCTGCCGCTGACTCACCGGCGTCTAGGGCAGCTTGGTAGCGCCGCTGTGCATCGATGGCCTGCTGAATCAGCGGCTCGCCAGCCTCAACAACTCCCGCCAAGGTCTTCTTCACGCTACCGCTCCGCCTGTTTGATCAGCGCAGTATAGGACGCCTCGCACGCGAGCCCAGCTATTCTCGATCTGTCATACGCTTTCGCCAGCTCTCCCGCTCGGGCATCAGCCCGTGCGAGCAGGTCGGAGAGCACCATGGCGGCGCGGGTGGCTGCCTGGCTTCGGGCGGCAGCGGTGGAATCTGCGGTGCGCTTACCCGCGGCGGCGGCATATCGGGCTGCATCGTCGTGCAGGCGCTTGCCAGCAGCATCGGCACCATCAGCGCCAGCAGCTGCAGTGTGTTCTTGTTCTCGGGCATTTGCTCTCGCCTCTTCCTGTGCCGCTGCGCGGCGTTGCTCTTCACTGCGGGCCCTGGCCTCTTCCTGCGCCCAGGCCTGCTGATCACCTGCATCGCGGACGGCCCAGCGGGCCTGCCATTCGGCATCCATGGTCGAGCGGCCGTGTTCGTAGGTGCCCCAGAACGCCCAGAGCACCAGCGCCAGCGATGCCGCTGTGCGCCAGGTGATCACGCCAGCACCTTCAGCGCGCGGTCATACAGGGCCTTTCGCTCAGCGGCGCCGTGCGGTACCCGGCCAGGCTTGCCGGTGTTGATCACGCTGCCGATGTCCCGGAAGCGGCCGGCGTCGGCCAGCTCGTTGAGGCTGTGGGTCGACCACCACCAGGCGGCGGACAGGGCGGCGTGCTCCGGCTGCTCGAGCAATTCGGGCTGTTCTTCCAGTGGCAGGGCTAGGCCGGCGCCGGCGGCGGCATAGTTCCCCCGACCGGTGAGCTGGATCAGGCCGCGTCCACGGTACCGCCAGCCGTCCCCCGGGCGAGAGTTGCCCATGCGCCCGCTGTACACGATGTTGGCGATCTTCTCCGGCTGCCGCGCGCAGGCGGCTGCCGACTCCGCGGTGAACCGGCTGGGCCAGATACGCACCAGCGCCTCGGCGCTGTAGTTCAGGCTCTCCACCAGGTTGCGCAGCTGGCCCGACTCATGGCCGACCTGAGCCAGGAAAGCCGCCACGCGCACCGGGCTGTCAATCTTGTAGCGCGCCATGGCCCGGTTCAGTGCAGGCAAAAAAATGCCCGCGACTGGGCGGGCGTTCGGGAGGATCTGCAGAAGTTGCTGCATTGTGATTGGCATGACTTTCAAACCTCGTACTACAGAAAAGAAAAAGCCCCGACGATGCGGGGCTCTATTGGGTGTGTTCCGTCTCTTGTGGCGGCGGCGCGGTAGCATCGTCGGGGCTTGGCGGCCAGTCGATTGACAAGGGGTAATCGGGCTGCTGGTCCAGGCGATTCAGGGCGATGCGATAGCGCTTCCAGGCCAGCAGCGCTTCCTGCTCATGCGCTGAGGCCTCGCCGAGGTCTACCGCATCCTGCAGGGGCGCGATGCGCTTCGAGGCATAAGCCAACTTCTCTTCGCGCAAGGCCAGCCCTTCGGCGCGGATACTCTCGTTCTGCGCCACGGTATCCAGTACCCAGGCGTCGCCGTCCCAGTAATAGAATTCGCCTGGGTATTCCTGGCGGGTCAGTTCGGGAGGCAGCTCGCCAAGGGCGCTGTGCTCCGTTGCATTGCCGGTAGCCACCTCGTAAACGGTGCCCCGGTTGTCCTCAACCAGGGCCCAGACGTTGCGGGCCAGATCACGAACCACGGCATGGCCGGGCACGGACCCAGGCGGCATATCAAGGTAGGCATACGCCGGAATCAACCAGTGCTCGGCGTCGAGCGGGTCCGGGTCTGCGAAACCCTGGCCGATGTACTGCAGGGTTTCAGGGTGTGCGTTGTAAATGATTGGAGCGTCCATTAGAGGCCTCTTCAGTATTTGATACAGGCAAGCAGCGCGATGTTGCGCGGGCGCGCTTCGTTGCCGCCATCTGCGTGAATCGTTACGCCGTGAACGTGGTCACCCACAGCAGCCGCAGTGCCAACCACGGGGTGCGCGTGGTTACCACCAGAAGAAGTGAAATTCCTCCATGCAGTAACCCCGGCGGTGTTGCCCGCCAGCGATGCAGCGGTTTCTCCCGGGGCGATGCTACCGAAGCCCCCCACCCCTACCAGGTCAGCGGCGTTTGCGACGGCGGTGGCGGTTCCGCTCACAGAGTGGGCATGCCCACCGGCAGCGGAAACCGTACCGCCGTGCACGTGATTCGCGTTCTGGCTGGCTTGAATTGAGGCAATTAGGCGCCCCGGGTCAACACCACGCCCATCGTCGAAGCCGCGGATAAACTCCCCGCGTAGGTCCGGTACGTTGAAGGTGCTGTGGCCATCGCCGGCACCGCCAAACACCCTGATTGCCGCGAACAACGCCGCATAGGTGGTTCGACTGATCACCGCACCGTTCGCCTTGAGATAGCCGGGCGGCGGAGTGTTCGAGGCGAAATAAACAATGGTGCCAGGTGGCGTGTTGTTGTCGAGCCGCGTCCAGGTATTCCACTGCTCCCCGTAGCAGCTACGGGCATAGACGGCATTACCCTGGTCGTACTGGATGGCCAACTGAGAGCGGTTCGCTCCCGGGGCCAGGTACCCGTAAAACGTCGTAGTGATATGCCAGTAGTGCTTGTCATCCGGCGTGTTGGCGTGATTGGTCAGAATCACCTGATTCACGGCCAGGTTGGGGTCTTGATCGACCGGCCCCTGATTCATGCCACTGGCTGCCGTGAGTGCTGCAGCCAGGCCTGAGATGTCCGCCATGGCATGGGTGTGCGACGCCGCTGCAGCGCCCAGGGTGCCCCGCGCTGTTGCACTATCAGCGGCGCCGAGAAGCCCGCGCATCAGTGCCGACAGCGGCGCCATAGCGAACTGATCAACGCCGGTGCTGAAAATGATCTGATTTGCTGCAGTGCTCAGCGCTGCCAGAGCCGACAGGGTGTTATCCATCGGCTGCTTACTTGCCAGCGCGTTGGTCATCGTCGTGGCAAAGTTTGGGTCGTTGCCCAGTGCGTTTGCCAGCTCGACCAGCGTGTCGAGCGCACCAGGGGCGGCGCCGATCACGCCATTGATCACGCTTTTAACCCAGGCGGTGTTCGCAATCTGGGTGTCATTCGCCGCCGCTGCAGCGGTCGGCACTTTCGGTGCGCCGGTAAAGCTCGGGCTGTCGAGCGGTGCCTTGCTGGCCAGCGCGGTATTGATTGCCTCCAGGTCAGCGATAGTCAGTGCCCGCGACCACTTCATTGACTCGGGGCCTCCCGGGGGCTTGGCGAACTCGCCAAACCAGACCCGGTGCCCGTATTCAAAAACGATAAAGTTCGTCATGTCGGCACGCGGCGTGCTGGCAATAACCCCCAGCAGCACCGAGCCCGTTCCAGCCGGAGCGTTGGGCGTCGGCGCCGACGTCCCCGCACCGTTTGCCTGGTAGAAGCCACCCGGCACAATTGCCTTGAAGTCAGGCAGTGCCGGCGCTTTCGTGGCGTCCAAGCCCACTTGGCCAATTTTCAACGCATCGGTAATGCCCATGCCGGCGAGCGTGTCCGGGTTCGATGCACTCAGTACGCGGCCGTCAGCGGCTACCTTGACCTTGGTGTACTCACCTGCAGCCACTCCAGTACGCCCCAAGGCCGGGGCGAAGTTCAGCGGGGTGCTGCCCAGCGTCGGCGGCACCAGGTTGGTCAGCTGCCAGGTAGTGCCGCCGTTGGCCGTGCCGCTCTGCACAGGCACCAGGTGGCCCGGGATACATTCAACGCTTTCGTTGGCGTCCTGAGCCCGCACCCAGGCCCCGGCAGCGGCGGTGTAGATCCAGTTCTGTGCCGCGTTGGCTTGGTTCTTCACCAACACCCGGTCCCCGGCCAGCACGCTCACGCCATCAATGTTCTGCAGGCCGCTCAGGGCGATAGGCCCCGTGGTCGCGCAGCGTACCGAACGCTTGGCATCGGTCGCGGTGATGGTCTGAATCGCCTTGAGCAGCTGGCTCAAGTCGCCTTCGGTCGGCGTCATGCCGGCCGAGAGGATCACGTTCAGGATCTCTTCCGTGACAGCGTTGCCCCAATGCGCCGGGATCAGCGAACCGATCTGGCCGAGGGTTGGGTTTTCGTCCACAAACTTGCCGTCCACCAGGCCAACGCCGGGCGTACTCTTGGGGTAGTCCATCAGGGTTTATCCGTATTGAATGAATTCGAGGGTGTGCGCCGGCGCCGAACGCCTGATCACACATTCCAGGGCGCCGCTTGGGTTCATCCCGAAGCGTTGCCCCCAGTAGCTAGCGCCAAAGCGGCGCCCGAGGCGCAGGCGCGGCCCGGTTTCTAGGGTCCACATAAACTGGGCGGTCCACGTCCCGAAGTGCGCGGCGCCAAAGCGTGACCGGCCAAAGCGTGGCGCGCGGTGCTCGACCACCCGGGCTTGCGTGTAACCCAGGCTGAAAGCCAGCTCGACAAAGTACGCCGGCGTCTGCCCGCCGACCTCGACCAGCCGGCGACGCACTGCCAGTTGCCGGTCATCGAAGGTCGGCGACTCGCCCAGGCACGGGTCAGGCAGTTTCATGACCCGTTCCCAGTCCGGTACCAGCTCGCGCACGGTGTCCGGCTCGCTCTCGGTCAGCAGGTCCGCCACCCGCAAATCCTCGCGGGCCAGCTCCTGGGCGGCGGCAGCCAACAACGCGTCAACCTGCGGGTTAAGCTCACGGTCCCAGGCCGGGCCCGGGGGCAGTAGCGCGCGCAATTGCCCGTGGTAGTCCTCTGCCGTCCTTACAGCCACAGCACACCCCCATAGGTCAGCAGCTCATGGGCGGCGGCCGATACGTTGCCCACCGGCGCGGTCAGGGTGTGGTCCCGCTCGCCGGCGGCGCCGCTGATTGCCTCGCTGATATGCGTGGCCAGCAGCTCGGCGCCCAACTCCGACTCGCGGTTGTGCAGATCGATCAACGCCGCCTCGACCGCCCGCCGCACCGCGCTGCTGTCGGGGGTAACCTTGAGCTGGTACTGCACCGGCTTTTCTGCCGGCGGCAGCACGTACACCTCAGCCGTTACCGGCCGTTCTTTCTCGATGTAGGCCGCCACCTTCGCGCAGGCCTCGGCGTTGGGGATGATGTCGATATCGCCGTCACGCACAAAGAACACCCCCACCGTGCCGGGGCCCATCCAGCGGCGCACCACCCAGGCCCGCGTCACCCCGGCCACCTCAAGCGCCCAGGTGACGTAATCGTCCTTGCTGCCGCCGTGCGGGATCACCTGATAAGAGCGGATCACCCGGCCGCGCAGCGTCTCGATACTCTCCTGTTCGGTACCGCCCTGCAGGCCGGGTTCCTCAACGGTAAAAACCTCATTGAGCCCGAGCACCGGGCTGATAAGCCGCAGCGTGGTACCGGCCGGGGTGTTGCCCAGCAGGCCGGCTTCCAGGGCTTCCAGCTTGGCCACGCCCTTGGCGGCGCTCAGCTTGACCGTGGCCACCACCCGAAAGCGTGCCCCGTCATCACGCTGCAGCAGGGTGCCGGCATCGAGCAGCGCCGAGACGGCCCCGGTAAAGGTCGCGGTACCGCTGGCCGCTACTGCCGCCAGGCGGTCACGCTTAAGCCGCGCGCGAGCCATGCGGCGCAGTGTGTCTTCATCGGCCGTGTCGGGCAGGATCTGCGCGGCGATGTACTCTTGATGCCCATAACGGGCAAAGGAGGCGCCGCCCAGCACCCTGGCCAGCACCTCCGCGTCAGACCGTAGCAGCGCGCTGGAGCCCGCCAAGTCGGCCTGCGCCCGAGCGATCAGCCCGGGTAACGTCGGGGTTTCAAACGGCATTGATCACCTGCCAGAGATTGTCGAGTTTCAGGTCTATGGCGGTGCCGTCCTTCATCGACAGCACCACCAACATGTTCAGCCGGTCCACCCCGCGCACGGTCGTTACGCTAACGCTGGTCACCCGCCCGTCCTCCAGCATCCAGGCCAGCGCCTCCCGGGCGAAGGCCACCGCGTCGCGCTCGGTGTCGGCGGTCAGCGTGCGCCGGCGCAGTTGCCACAGGCGCGACCCAATGCGGTCATTGGCCAGGGTGGGGAAGCTGTCGCCCCACCAGCCATACCGCTCGCTGTCGTCCAAGCGGTCGTCAGCCTCGGCGCGGCGCCAGGTCAAAAGGCTGATCACCGCCGCCCGGCGCCAGGCGCGTTCGCACGCGTCGTCATTGAGCAATGCCATATCAGCCCTCCGGTACCGGCTTTTTGTCCGAGCCTTCGTGAACGTGCAGGGAGGTACTCACGCCGGCTGCGATCTGGTCGCCGGCCGATTCGATGCGTCCCGTGGTGCGAATGACCGGCGTGTCGAACTCAACCGCCGTTTCCGCCTTGACCTTGAGGGTCAGCGTGCTGACCTCGATCACGCGGTCACGCTTGAAGTGCAGGTAGTCGCCTTCGTCGGTGTACAACGCCACCTCGCCGCTTTTGAGCCCCTGCAGGCGAAAGCGCCGGTCGGACACACAAATCACTACCCCATGCGAGCGGTCGCCGTTCAGAAAGGCCGCCAGGGCCTCCGCGCCGGGTTGAGGATTTGAAGTCAGACCGTAGGATTCGAAGTGCTCCATGCCGTCTTTCACTTCATCAGCAGTCAGCCGCATTTGCAGGCCCTGCATCTTGCTGCCGGCGTTTACCAGCGACAGCACGCCCCGGGCCAGGAAGTTTTTAAATCCACTCATGTGCCAGGCTTCCAGTCAGCGGGGATCAGGTATTCGAAGTTGTCCGCCTTGCCGCCCTTCTTCAACTTGCGGGCTTTGTGCGGGTCTTTCGGTTCGGGGTCGAACGCATCCGGCGGGCCTACGGTGATGTTGGCTACCGTGCCGTTCTCGTCCAGGCTGTATTCGATTTCGCTGATCAGCATGTCGCGGTCGATGCCGATCAGGCCATCGACCAGCCGCGCCGATAATGCCCTTGATCAACCACGGGTTGGCAGCGGCAAGCTCGGTCACCTTGCCAATGATCGGCCCCACGGTGGCCATGAACTCGTTAAACGGCGGCAGCAGCACACTGCCAACCGTGATGCCCAACCGGGTAACCCGGTTCTGCAGGAGCTGCATGGCGTTTTGCGTGGTCGCCGCGCGAGCCGTGTATTCCGCCTGCATCGATCCGGCGTATTCGCTTTCGTCGCCGACAGACTTAAAGTTCTTCTGCAGCGTGTTCAAGCTGGTCAGCAGCGGCGCAATGGCCCCTACCGATTCCTTGCCGAACAGGTTGGTAAGCACGGCCGCTTGCTTGCTTTTCTCGACCTTGGCCAGCGTCTGCAGCACGCGGTTAATCGTGCCCTCGCTGTCGGTCTGCATGCCCTTGGAGATTTCCTTCGCATCTAGGCGCAACGACTTGTAGGCCTGGGCCTGCGATTTAGTCGCGGCAGTGCCTGCAGTGAGCGTTAGCATGAAGTTCTTGATGCCGGTGGCGGCCACGTCCTGGGCGATACCCACACCGGCCAGGGTCGAGCCCATCGCCGCCAACTGCGCAGCGCTGACCCCGGCCACCTCACCCAGCGGACCAATGGCCGTCAGGATCGCCGAGATTTGCCCCGTGCTGGCCGCGCCGGTGTTGCCCAGGTAGTTAATCTGGTCGGCCAGGGTGACCACCTCGGCCTGATTCATTTTGAAGGCCGTTCGCCACTTGGCCATCATGCTGCCCGACTGTTCGGCCGTCTGGTCGAACGCGACGCCCATTTTCACCGCGTCTTCAGCAAACTGATTCAGCTCTTCCCGGGCAATGCCCGACTGACCGCCGGCGGCGACAATCTGCGCGATGCCCTCGGCCGCCATCGGCAGGCGCTCGGACAGGCCCACCGGCGGCGAAGTGTCCGCTGCTGCAGCTGGCCACGCGCTGACGAAGGCCGGCGATCTGATCATCAAGCACCGAACCTAACCCTTCCCACCTCTGCCGCCATGCGCGGCGTGGAGCCTATCCCATGGAAACCGAAATTCTCTCGGAGAAAGAACTGGCCGAGCTGACCGGCTACAAGGCCAGGGGCTACCAGCGCCGCTGGCTTGAAGAGCACCAATGGCACTTCGTCGAAAGCCGCGGCGGTCGACCACTGGTTGGCCGGCAGTACGCCCGAATGAAACTGGGCATGCCCCTTCAAGTAGTGCCCTTAACGCCCCCGCCTCTGCCAGCACCGGCATGGACGCCTGATATTTCGAAAGTGAGGTGATATGCGCCCGCGCAAGACAGAGAACCGTCACCTTCCACCGCATATGTACCAACGCACTCGCAAGCGCAAAAGCGGCAAGGTCTGGGTCAGCTACTACTACCTGGACAAATCGGGCAAAGAAATCACGCTAGGCAGTGATATCAATCTCGCCCGCCTGAAATGGGCGGAGCTGGAATCAAAGGACAAGCCTCACGACCTACGCATCATGAAGGCCATCTTCGACCGGTATGAGCGGGACGTTATCCCGAAGAAGGCTGAGAGAACTCAAAAGGACAATCTGGCCGAACTGCGACAGCTTCGCCCCTTCTTCGATGATGCGCCGATCGATGCGATCACCCCCGCCCTCGTTGCTCAATACCGCGATGCCAGGACCGCCAAAGTTCGAGCCAACCGCGAGCTGGCCACCTTGTCGCACGTGTTTAACCTGGCGAGGGAATGGGGGCTCACAACTCGGGAGAATCCCTGCCAGGGTGTGCGCAAGAATAAAGAGGCCCCGCGAGACTTCTACGCGAATGATGCAATCTGGAACGCGGTCTACGAGAAGGCTGTGGGCGAGATGAAGGTCGCCATGGATCTGGCGTATTTGACAGGCCAGCGTCCTGCGGACGTGCTGGTGATGAGGAGGGATGATATCGAGGGCGTTGCCCTGGGCGTCAAGCAGCAGAAGACACACAAAAAACTGAGGATTCTGCTTGAGATTGACGGAGTGGAAACAGGTTTAGGGGCCCTGATCAGCAGCATCCTGGCTCAGAATGAGCGGCACAGCTCGCCTTATTTGATCCTGACCGACACAGGCAAACGGGTGACCGCCGCAATGCTGAGGCACAGGTGGGACGACGCGAGAGTGAAAGCAGTTAAGGCCGCCGAGGAAGCGGGTGACACCTTGCTGGCCGGGCGCATCAGCCAATTCCAGTTCAGAGACATCCGCCCTAAAGCCGCATCCGAAATCAAAGACATCGAGGACGCAAGCCTGTTGCTTGGCCATACCAAGGGGGACATTACTGAGCGTGTTTACCGGCGGGTCGGAGCGGTCGCCAAGCCGACCAAATAGCAATAGTTTTAGGACGCGTCCAAAAACTTATCGTCTTAAGTTGTTCCCAAGCGTGTTCCCAAGGCCCGATTTTCCGCCCTCCAGAAACGCAAAAAGCCCTGAATAATCAGGGCTTTGGATATGGCGGAAGCGTAGAGATTCGAACTCTAGGATAGTTGCCCATCGACGGTTTTCAAGACCGTTGCCTTAAACCACTCGGCCACGCTTCCTCGTATTGCGGGCGCCATAATACCGAAATGAAACAAGCTGTCAAACTCTCTATGTGGCTGCTTTGCGCGGCTCTGTTATGATCTTTGCATCTGAACGTTTCAAACCCACAGGAGTGTCGCCATGCGCGAACAGGATTACGCCGTCAATCACGGCCAGCAGGTCGAGCAGCAGGAGGTCAGCCGCGTCCTGCGTAACACATACGGGTTGCTGGCTATCACCCTCGCCTTCAGTGGCGTCATGGCCTATGTGGCGCAGCAGATGCGCGTCGGCTACCCGAACATTTTCGTGGTGCTGATCGGCTTCTATGGCCTGTTCTTCCTCACCAACAAGCTGCGTGATTCGGTCTGGGGCCTGGTGTCTACCTTCGCCCTCACCGGTTTCATGGGCTTTTTGCTCGGCCCTATCCTCAACCGTTACCTGGGTATGGCCGGTGGCGCCGAGGTGGTCAGCTCGGCATTTGCCATGACCGCACTGGTGTTCGGTGGTCTGTCGGCCTATGTGCTGATCTCCCGCAAGGACATGAGCTTCCTCAGCGGTTTCATCACTGCAGGCTTCTTCGTCCTGCTGGGCGCCGTGGTTGCCAGCTTCTTCTTCCAGATCAGCGGCCTGCAATTGGCGATCAGCGCCGGTTTCGTGCTGTTCTCGTCGGTATGCATCCTGTTCCAGACCAGCGCGATCATCCACGGTGGCGAGCGTAACTACATCATGGCGACCATCAGCCTGTATGTATCGATCTACAACCTGTTCGTCAGCCTGCTGCAGCTGTTCGGCCTGATGGGTCGCGATGACTGATTGGTTGTTGGTGTGATGTTTTAAGAGAAAGCCCGCTTCGGCGGGCTTTTTTGTGGCCGGGGTTTGCCAAGGCTTTGCCTTGCATCGCTGGCAAAGCCAGCTCCCGCACTACCGTAAACGAGTGCGGCCCCGTAGAATGCGCTCCTTTTTTCTTCCGGGGCAGCACTCCCATGAGTTCAATCGAGCAAGGACCCGGCGCACCCGCGCAGGCCAATGAACTGGTCCTCGGCCTTGAAGACCGGCCGCGGCCGCTGATTGCGATGCTGGCGGCGTTGCAGCACCTGCTGGCGATCATTGTGCCGATCGTCACCCCTGGCCTGCTGATCTGCCAGGCGCTGGGGGTTTCGGCCCGTGATACCAACCTGATTGTGTCGATGTCGCTGGTGATCTCGGGGATCGCTACCTTCGTGCAGTGCCGCCGCTTCGGGCCGTTTGGCGCCGGGCTGTTGATTGTGCAGGGCACCAGTTTCAACTTTGTCGGGCCGTTGATCGCCGGTGGCGCGTTGATGGTCAAGCAAGGCACGCCGGTCGAAGGCGTGATGGCAGCGATTTTTGGTGTGGTGATCGCCGGTTCGTTCGTGGAGATGGGCATTTCGCGCATTCTGCCGTTCGTCAAACGCCTGATCACCCCGCTGGTGACCGGGATCGTCGTGCTGATGATCGGCCTGACCCTGATCAAGGTCGGCCTGATCAGCATGGGTGGCGGCTTTGCGGCGATGAGCAACGGTACCTTTGCCAATGGCGAGAACCTGCTGCTGTCGGGTGTGGTGCTGGCGATCATCGTCATTCTCAACCGTATTCCGGTGGTGTGGATGCGCAGCTGCGCCATCGTTATCGCCCTGGCCGTGGGCTATGCCCTGGCCGGCTACCTGGGCCGCCTGAATTTCACCGGCATGCACGAAGCGGCGCTGTTCCAGGTGCCGGTACCCCTGCATTTCGGCCTGGGCTTCTCCTGGGCGCTGTTTATTCCGATGCTGGTGATTTACCTGGTTACTTCGCTGGAAGCCATTGGTGATGTGACCGCAACCAGCAAAGTTTCGCGCCAGCCAGTGGAAGGCCCGCTGTGGATGCAGCGGATCAAGGGCGGCGTGCTGGTCAACGGCGCCAACTCGCTGCTGGCCGGGGTGTTCAATACTTTCCCGAGCTCGATCTTTGCCCAGAATAATGGCGTGATTCAGCTGACCGGCATTGCCAGCCGTCATATTGGTGTGTGGATTGCGGCGATGCTGGTGATTCTTGGCCTGTTCCCGAGCGTGGCCGGGGTGATCCAGGCGGTGCCGGAGCCGGTGCTCGGGGGGGCGGCGATGGTGATGTTCGGCGCGGTGGCGGCTTCGGGGATCAATATCCTTGCCAGCATCAGCCTGGATCGTCGCGCGTTGCTGATCATTGCCGTGTCGCTGGCGCTGGGCCTGGGCGTGGCGCAGGTGCCGGAGTTCCTCGCGCACATGCCGTCGGCGCTGCGTAATGTGCTGGAGTCGGGGGTGGCCACCGGGGGGATTTGCGCCCTGGTGCTGAACTGGTTCTTGCCGGAGCATAAAGACAAGGCCTGAAGTTGAGGTTGCCCCCATCGCGGGTCAAGCCCGCTCCAACAGGAGCGGGCTTTTTGCTTTATCATTCCCGCAGATTTGCTGAAAGAGCCTTCCATGAAGTTCGCCATTGCGGTTTTTTCTCCGGCCCATGCGCCCTCCTCGCGCCGCGCCCTGCGTTTTGCCCAGGCGGCGGTTGCCGGCGGGCATGAGATTGTCCGGCTGTTTTTCTATCAGGACGGTGTGCACAGCGCCTCGGGTAATGTCGTTGCGCCCCAGGATGAACTGGACCTTGCCGCCGAATGGCGCGCGTTCGTCAGCGCGCAGCAGCTCGATGCCGTGGTGTGTATCGCCGCCGCCCTGCGCCGTGGCGTGCTCAACGCCGAGGAAGCCCAGCGCTACCAGCGCCCGGCGGTCAACCTGCCGGCGCCGTGGGAGTTGTCGGGGCTGGGCCAGTTGCATGAAGCGGCGCAAGGCGCCGATCGGCTGATGTGCTTTGGAGGCGATTGAAATGGCCAAGTCCTTGCTGATTATCAGCCGTCAGGCACCCTGGGCCGGGCCGTCCGCCCGCGAGGCGCTGGATATCGCCCTGGCCGGCGGTGCCTTCGATTTGCCGCTGGGCATGCTGTTTCTCGATGATGGCGTGTTCCAGCTCGCCCCCGGCCAGCAACCGGCCCAGCTGCAGCAGAAGAACCTGGCGGCCAACCTGCAGGCCCTGCCGATGTTTGGCGTCGAGGAACTGTTTGCCGCCGCTAGCTGCCTGCAAGAGCGCGGCCTTGCTGCCGATGCCCTGAGCCTGCCAGTGCAGGTGCTGGATGACGCCGCGCTTGCGGCGTTGATCGACCGTTTCGACCAGGTGGTGACCCTCTGATGAGCACCTTGCACGTGATTTCCCACTCGCCATTTGGCGATAACCGCCTGAGCAGCTGCCTGCGCCTGCTCGGCAGCGCCGACGGCCTGTTGCTGTGCGGTGATGCGGTGTATGCCCTGCAACCCGGCAGCGCGCCGCTGCGCAGCCTGCAGGCGAGCCAGCTGGACGGGCGCCTGTTCGCCCTGGACGAAGACCTGCAAGCCCGTGCCATCGCCGTCAGCGAGCTGGCCAAGGCCATCGACTACCCGGCCTTCGTCGAGCTGTCGCTGCACTATGACAAGGTCAACAGCTGGCTATGAGTACCCTGACTGTCGGCGAGCGCAGCATCGCCCTGGATAAAGACGGCTACCTGCTCGAGCTGGGTGATTGGTCCGAAGAGGTCGCCAGCGCCCTCGCCGCCCATGAAGAGCTTGAGCTGACCGCCGAACACTGGGAGGTGCTGAACCTGTTGCGCGACTTCTACCGGGAGTTCGAGCTGTCGCCGGCCACCCGCCCGCTGATCAAGTACACCGCGCTCAAGCTGGGCGCGGACAAAGGCAACAGCCTGCACCTGAACCGCCTGTTCAAGGGCACCCCCGCCAAACTCGCCGCGAAACTTGCGGGCCTGCCGAAGCCGACCAATTGCATATGACCGAACACAGCCCGTTGACTACCGAAACCCCGGCCGAGCACCCGTTTGCCCAGTTCGTGCGCATTCTTGGCAAGGGCAAGCGCGGCGCCCGTGGCCTGAGCCGCGAGGAAGCCCGCGAAGCCATGGGCATGCTGCTCGATGGCAAGGTCGAGGAAACCCAGCTCGGCGCCTTCCTGATGCTGCTGCGCCACAAGGAAGAAAGCCCTGAGGAACTGGCCGGCTTCACCGAGGCCCTGCGCCAGCGTTTGCAGGCACCGCCGATTGAGGTTGATCTCGACTGGCCAAGTTACGCCGGCAAAAAACGCCACCTGCCCTGGTACCTGCTGGCTGCCAAGTGCCTGGCGGCCAATGGCGTGCGCATCCTCCTGCACGGCGGCGGCGCGCACACCGCCGGGCGGCTGTACACCGAGCAAGTGCTGGCGCTGCTGCAGATTCCGCTGTGCCGGGACTGGAATGCAGTGTCTGAAGCGCTGGAAAGCCACATGCTGGCGTTCATCCCGCTGCAAGACTGGGCCCCGCGCCTGCAACGGATGATCGACCTGCGCAACACCCTGGGCCTGCGTTCGCCGATTCACTCCCTGGCCCGGGTGCTCAACCCGTTGAACGCCCGCTGCGGCCTGCAGAGCATCTTCCACCCCGGCTACCAGGCGGTTCACCGCGAAGCCAGCCGCCTGCTCGGCGATACGGCAATCGTGGTCAAGGGCGATGGCGGTGAGATCGAGATCAACCCGGACACCAGCAGCCACCTGTATGGCACCGCCAATGGCATCGACTGGGATGAAGAATGGCCGGCCCTGGCCGCCCAGCGTCATGTCAAACCGGCGAGCCTGGAGCCCGAGCAGTTGCTGGCCGTGTGGCGCGGTGATGAGCAGAACAGCTACGGCGAACTGGCCGTGGTGGCGACCATGGCCCTGGCCTTGCGCGGCCTGGGTCAGAGCCGCGAGGAAGCCTTCGCCCAGGCCCAACGCTATTGGGATCAGCGCAACTGATCGACTGAGCCGATCAAACAGGCCCGGACTTTGCGCTATTCGTTCGAACCCAGCTCCGTACACTGGGTTCTATATCAGAACGAATCGCCAAGGAGCTCAGCATGGGCCTGTTGATCGACGGACGCTGGCACGACCAGTGGTATGAAAGCAGCAAAGACGGCGCCTTCCAGCGCGAAAGCGCGCAGCGGCGCAACGCCCTGCCCGGCGCCGAAGCCGGCCGTTATCACCTGTACGTGTCGCTGGCTTGCCCCTGGGCCCACCGCACCCTGATCTTTCGCAAGCTCAAGGGCCTTGAGAGCCTGATCGATGTGTCGGTGGTCAGTTGGCTGATGGCCGAGCATGGCTGGACCTTCGACCAGAACAAGGGCTCGACCGGTGACAAGCTTGAGCACCTGGACTTCCTGCACCAGCGCTACACCCGCGACGACCCTCATTACAGCGGCCGGGTCACGGTGCCGGTGCTGTGGGACAAACACGAGCAGCGCATCGTCAACAACGAATCGGCAGAGATCATTCGCATCTTCAACTCGGCCTTCGACGAACTGACCGGCAATCGCCTGGACCTGTATCCCGAACCCTTGCGCGAGCAGATCGACGCACTCAACGAACGGATCTACCCAGCGGTCAACAACGGCGTGTACCGGGCGGGCTTTGCCACGTCGCAGGCGGCCTACGAGCAGGCCTTTGACGAGGTGTTTGCCGAGCTGGATCATCTGGAGCGGTTGCTGGGCACCCAGCGCTATCTGGCCGGGGAATACCTGACCGAGGCCGACTGGCGGCTGTTCACCACGCTGATCCGCTTTGACGCGGTGTACCACGGACACTTCAAGTGCAACCTGCGGCGCATTGCCGATTACCCGAACCTGTCGAACTGGCTACGAGAGCTGTACCAGTGGCCGGGGATCGCCGAGACGGTGAATTTCGAGCATATCCAGAAGCATTACTACATGAGCCACAAGACCATCAATCCGAACGGGATTGTGCCCAAGGGGCCGTTGCAGGATTTTGAGCTGGGGCATGACCGGGAGCGGCTGGTGGGGCGAGGGATTTGGCGCAAGGCTGGGGAATAGGGGTGGATTCATCGCGGGTCAAGCCCGCTCCCACAGGTTTTGTGGGAGCGGGCTTGACCCGCGATGATTTCAAGGCTGGGCGCCTTCGAACCAGGCCAGTTTCTCGCGCAGCTGTACGACTTCGCCGACGATCACCAGGGTCGGTGCATGCACTTCATGCTCGGCCACAAGCTTGGGCAAGTCGGCCAGGGTGCCGGTGAACACCCGCTGGTTCGGCGTGGTGCCCTGCTGCACCAGGGCCGCCGGAGTATCCGCCGCCCGCCCGTGACGAATCAGCTCGGCACAGATGGTCGGCAGGCCCACCAGGCCCATGTAGAACACCAGGGTCTGCGCCGGTGCCACCAGGTCGTGCCAGGGCAGGTCGCTGGTACCGTCCTTGAGGTGACCGGTGACGAAACGCACCGACTGGGCATAGTCGCGGTGGGTCAGCGGGATGCCGGCATAGGCCGAGCAACCGCTGGCCGCGGTAATCCCCGGCACCACCTGGAACGGAATACCCTGGGCCGCCAGCTCCTCGATCTCTTCGCCGCCACGGCCGAAGATGAACGGATCGCCGCCCTTCAGACGCAGCACCCGCTTGCCCTGACGCGCCAGGTCGACCAGTTGCTGGTTGATCTGCGCTTGCGGCACGGCGTGGTCGGCGCGGCGCTTGCCGACGTAGATACGCTCGGCATCACGGCGGCACAGCTCGATGATCGCCGGGGCGACCAGGCGATCGTAGAGCACCACGTCGGCTTGCTGCATCAGGCGCAAGGCGCGGAAGGTCAGCAGGTCCGGGTCACCGGGGCCAGCGCCGACCAGGTACACCTCGCCCGGCGCCTGGTAAGTGGCACCGTCGATCTTGGCTTGCAGCAGGCGCTCGGCTTCAGCGCCCTGCCCGGCCAGTTGCCGCTCGGCGATCGGGCCCTGGAAGACATCTTCCCAGAAACCGCGACGCTGATTGACGTCCGGGTACAGCGCCTTGACCTTGTGCCGAAAGCGCGCGCCAAGGCCGGCCAGCTCGCCATAGGCGGCGGGAATCCAGGTTTCCAGCTTGGCCCGGATCAGCCGCGCCAGCACCGGCGCATCGCCGCCGCTGGACACCGCCACTACCAATGGCGAACGGTCGACAATAGCCGGGAAGATCACCGAACACAGCGCCGGTGCATCGACCACGTTGACCGGTACGCAGCGCTGCTGGGCATCGGCCGAGACCTGGGCGTTGAGCGCCTGGTCGTCGGTGGCGGCAATGATCAGCTGGCAACCGTCGAGGTCGCCAGGCTGGTAACCACGGCTGAGGATTTCACCACCGCTGTGCCGGGCAAGCTCGGCCAGTTGCGCTTCGATCTCGGGCGCCACGACCCGCAGCACAGCCCCGGCGTCGGCCAGCAGACGCGATTTGCGCAGGGCAATCTCGCCTGCGCCGACGATCAGCACACGGCTGCCGCGCAGTTTGTGGAACAGCGGCAGGAATTCCATTTAACCGATGACCTCCAGGCCACCCATGTACGGCTTGAGCACTTCTGGCACGCGGATCGAACCGTCGGCCTGCTGGTAGTTCTCGAGCACCGCCACCAGGGTCCGGCCAACTGCCAGGCCCGAACCGTTGAGGGTGTGCACCAGTTCCGGCTTGCCGGTTTCCGGGTTGCGCCAGCGCGCCTGCATGCGCCGGGCCTGGAAATCGCCACAGTTGGAGCACGAGGAGATTTCGCGGTACTTGTCCTGGCTTGGCACCCAGACTTCCAGGTCGTAGGTTTTCACCGCGCTGAAGCCCATGTCGCCAGTGCACAGCGCCAGTACCCGGTATGGCAGCTCCAGGGCCTGCAGGACGCGTTCGGCGTTGGCGGTCAGGCCTTCGAGGGCTTCCATGGATTTGCCCGGCTCGACGATCTGTACCATTTCGACCTTGTCGAACTGGTGCTGGCGGATCATGCCGCGGGTGTCGCGGCCCGAAGCACCGGCTTCGCTACGGAAGCACGGGGTATGGGCGACGAACTTGATCGGCAGTTGCTTGGCGTCGAGGATCTCGCCGGCCACGATGTTGGTCAGCGACACCTCGGCAGTCGGGATCAGGTAGAAGTCGGCTTCGCCATCACGGCTGATCTTGAACAGGTCTTCCTCGAACTTGGGCAACTGGCCGGTGCCTTGCAGTGCCGGAGCCTGGACCAGGTACGGAGTGTAGGCTTCTTCGTAGCCGTGCTCGCTGGTGTGCAGGTTGATCATGAACTGCGCCAGGGCGCGGTGCAGGCGCGCGATCGGGCCGCGCAGCAGGGCAAAACGGGCGCCCGACAGCTTGGCCGCGGTTTCGAAGTCCAGGCCGCCGGTCAGCTCGCCGAGCGCCACGTGGTCCTTGATCTCGAAGTCGAAGGCGCGCGGGGTGCCCCAACGACGCACTTCGACGTTGTGGTCTTCATCGGCGCCGACCGGCACGCTGTCATCCGGCAGGTTGGGAATACCCAGCAGGATGCCATCCAGTTCGGCCTGGATGCCGTCCAGCTCGACCTTGCCGCTGGCAAGTTCACCCGCCATGCGCTCGACGTCCGCCATCAGCGGGGCGATGTCTTCGCCCTTGGCCTTGGCCTGGCCGATGGATTTGGAACGGGCGTTACGCTCGGCTTGCAGTTGTTCGGTACGGGTCTGCACCACCTTGCGGCGTTCTTCCAGGGCCTCGATGCGCGCGACATCCAGGCTGAAGCCACGGGAGGCCAGGCGGTCCGCCACTTCCTGAAGTTGGCCGCGTAACAGTTTGGAATCGAGCATATCGTTCTCTCGTTGGTTCAGAATTTGGTCAAAGACAGGCCGGCCCAGGTAGCGAGCAGCCCGCCCAATACGCTGGCTCCGGCATACCCGAAGGCCAGCGGCGCCTGCCCGCTTTCGAGCAGGCGCACGGTGTCCAGTGAAAAGGATGAAAAGGTTGTCAGACCGCCGAGAAAGCCGACGATCAGGCCCGCGCGCAGCTCGACCGGCACCAGCGGGCGATGCAAAAACAGCCCGTAGAGCAAGCCGATCAGCAGGCAGCCGAGCAGATTGACCGCCAGCGTACCGAGATAGAAGTGGCGTGGCCAGTGCGCGTTGACCCAATTGGCCGTGGCAAAGCGCAGCAAGGTACCGGCGATGCCGCCGGCGCTGACCGCGGCGATCAGCGCAATCATGGTTTTCTCCGCTGCCGCGGGCTGTTGCGGTCGAGTTCGGCCAGGTGCCTGAGCTTCTCGCCGATCTTCAGTTCCAGGCCGCGCGGCACCGGTTGGTAATAGTGGCGCGGCGCGAGGTTGTCGGGGAAGTAGTCCTCACCGGCAGCGTAGGCATCCGGCTCGTCGTGGGCGTAGCGGTATTCATCGCCATAGCCCAGTTGCTTCATCAGTTTTGTGGGCGCGTTGCGCAGGTGCAGCGGCACTTCCAGCGAGCCGTGCTCGCCGGCTTCGCGCAGGGCGGTCTTGAAGCCCATGTACACCGCGTTGCTCTTCGGTGCGCAGGCAAGGTAGGTAATGGCTTGGGCCACCGCCAGCTCGCCTTCGGGGCTGCCCAGGCGCTCCTGCACGTCCCAGGCCGCCAGGCACAGGCTCAGGGCGCGGGGGTCGGCGTTGCCGATGTCTTCGCTGGCCATGCGCACCACGCGGCGGGCGATGTACAGCGGGTCGCAGCCGCCATCGAGCATGCGCGCGAACCAGTACAGGGCGCCGTCGGGGTTGGAGCCGCGCACTGATTTGTGCAGCGCCGAGATCTGGTCATAGAAGGCTTCGCCGCCCTTGTCGAAACGCCGGCGGCTGTCGCCGAGCAGGCTCTGCAGCAGCTCGACGCCGATTTCGCCGCCGTCTTCGGCCAGGTCCGAGGCGTTTTCAAGAAAGTTGAGCATGCGCCGGCCATCGCCATCGGCGGCGGCCATGAGCATCTGGAAGGCTTCGTCGCCGACCCGCAACTGGCGCTTGCCCAGGCCGCGCTCTTCAGTCAGGGCGCGGTTGACCAACTTGCGCAGCGCCGCTTCATCGAGGCTTTTGAGCACATACACCCGCGCCCGCGACAGCAGCGCGTTGTTGAGCTCGAACGAGGGGTTCTCGGTGGTGGCGCCGATGAAGATCAGCGTGCCGTCTTCCACATAGGGCAGAAAGGCATCTTGCTGGGACTTGTTGAAGCGGTGTACTTCATCGACGAACAGAATCGTCCGGCGCCCGTACTGCCCCGCCTGCTGCTTGGCGATGTCCACCGCGTGGCGGATTTCCTTGACCCCGGCCAACACCGCCGAAACGGTCTCGAAGTGGGCGTCGCAGAACTGCGCCAGCAGCCGCGCCAGGGTGGTCTTGCCGACCCCGGGCGGGCCCCAGAAGATCATCGAGTGCAGCGCGCCCGCTTCCAGTGCCTCGCGCAGCGGCTTGCCGCGGGCCAGCAGGTGCTCCTGGCCAACGTACTCGTCCAGGTTGGCCGGGCGCAGGCGCGCGGCCAGGGGCTGGGCTACGGGGTCGCTACGAAACAGGTCCATGAACGGCGGCTTGACCTCTTACTCTTTGATCACATCAGCGCCCTTGGGCACGTCGAACTTGAACTTGCTGGCCGGGATCTGCTCGTTGGCCTTCACCCCGGTGAACAGGATGTTGGTGCGCTGGCCGACGCTGTCGATCAGTTGCATGTCATTGACCAGGCCACGACGGAACGACAGGCGCAGCGAGTCGAACAGGGTGTCCTTGGTTTTCGGCTTGAGTACGAAATCCATGACCTCGCCCTGCTCCTTGGAGGTGATGTCGAAGCTCTGACTGATCTTCGAGACGTCACCGGACAGCAGCAGTGCCGGGGTTTCGGTCAAACGCTGGTCAAGTTTCTTGATGGTAGCCTGTTCCAGGTCAGGGTCCCACAATGTGACGTTCTTGCCGTCCGAGACTACCACCTGCTCCTGTGGCGCGTCGGTGTGCCAGTAGAACAGGCCCGGGCGCTGCACGGCCATCTGCCCGGTGGTTTCCTGCAACTGGGTGCCGGTGCCATCGAGGGTCAGCTGGGAGAAATTGGCGCTAATGGTTTTGGACTTGTCCAGCAACTGGGTCAGGCGCGCCGCATCGGCCTCGGCGGCAATTGCCGAAGCGCTGGACAGGGCCATAGCGGAAACCAACAGCATGCGAATCAGGCGCATGGAAATCCTCGTTGCAGTATGAAGGGGCCGACGGCCGTCACTGGCCGCCAGCAGGTTGGATCATCAGTCGCGGGACGGCCCGGGGGCAATCACTTCGCGCGAACCGTTGGTGTTCATGGCGGTGACCACACCGGCCATCTCCATCGCCTCGATCATCCGCGCGGCGCGGTTGTAGCCGATCTTCAGCTTGCGCTGTACGGCGGAGATGGAGGCCCGGCGGCTTTCCAGCACGAACTGCACGGCTTCATCGTACAGCGCGTCGGTTTCGGCATCGTCGCCGTCACCACCGCCACTGCCGCCGTCGAAGCCGCTGCCGGCCTCTTCGACGCCGCTGAGGATGTCGTCGTTGTAGTCCGGGGCGCCTCGCAGCTTCCAGGCCTCGACCACGCGATGCACCTCGTCATCGGAGACGAAGGCGCCATGCACACGAATCGGCAGGCTGGTGCCCGGCGGCATGTAGAGCATGTCACCGTGGCCCAGCAACTGCTCGGCGCCGCCCTGGTCGATGATGGTCCGCGAGTCGATCTTGCTCGATACCTGGAAGGCCATCCGCGTCGGGATGTTGGCCTTGATCAGGCCGGTAATCACGTCCACCGATGGCCGCTGGGTGGCGAGAATCAGGTGGATACCGGCGGCACGGGCCTTCTGGGCGATACGCGCGATCAGCTCTTCAACCTTCTTGCCGACGATCATCATCATGTCGGCAAACTCGTCGACCACTACAACGATGGTCGGCAGGGTTTTCAGCAGCGGCGGCACGTCGTCCATGCTTTCGCGCTTGAACATCGGGTCGTAGATCGGCTCGCCGGCCTCTTCGGCATCCTTGACCTTGCGGTTGAAGCCGGCCAGGTTACGCACGCCCATGGCCGCCATCAGCTTGTAGCGCCGTTCCATCTCGGCGACGCTCCAGCGCAGGGCGTTGGCGGCGTCCTTCATGTCGGTGACCACCGGGCAGAGCAGGTGCGGAATGCCTTCGTAGATCGACAGCTCGAGCATTTTCGGGTCGATCATGATCAGTTTGGCGTCTTCCGGGCCCGACTTGAACAGGATCGACAGGATCATGGCGTTGACGCCCACCGACTTACCGGAACCGGTGGTACCGGCCACCAGCAGGTGCGGCATCTTCGCAAGGTCGGTGATCACCGGCTTGCCGCCGATGTCGTGGCCCAGGGCCATGGTCACCGGCGACTTGGCTTCGTCGTATTGCGGCGACGACAGCACTTCGGAGAAGCGTACGATCTGCCGGTCTTCGTTGGGAATCTCGATACCGACGGTGGTCTTGCCAGGGATCACTTCAACCACGCGCACACTGGTCACGGCCAGGGAACGGGCCAGGTCCTTGGCCAGGTTGGCGATGCGGCTGACCTTGACGCCAGCGGCCGGCTGGATTTCGTACCGGGTAATCACCGGGCCTGGGTGGATCGAGTCTACCGAGACTTCGACGCCGAATTCCTTGAGCTTGATTTCCAGCAGGTGGCCAACCCCGGCCAGGGACTCTGGCGAGTAGTTGACCTGCTTCTTCTCGGCAGGATCGAGGATCGAGATCGGCGGCAAGGTGCCTTCGATGGCGCTGTCGACGAACAGCGGCGCCTGCTTTTCTTTCTGCACACGCTTGCTCGGCTCCGGCGCCTTGGCCGGGGCCGGCATGATCACCGGCGCCGGTTGCTGCACGCGCTCGGCAACATGCTTGCTCAGGGCCTGGTCGCGCTCGATGATGCGCTCCTTGGCCTTGGCCTGCTCGCGGCGGTCAGGGGCTACCGGGGCGACCACATCATGAACCTGGTCGTCGACCTCACGCAGCTGCGCCACCAGGCGCTTGCGCTCGTTGCGCGCCTCCCACCAGCGGTTGGCGGCGCCCTGGAACAGCTCGAACAGGTCGAGGGTGATCTTGCCGGTGATGTCCATGACCTTGAACCACGACAGGTCGGTGAACACGGTCAGGCCGAACAGGAACAAGGCGATGAACATCAGCGTGCTGCCCTGCACGTTCAGGGCGTTCTTGGCCAGGTCGCCAAGGCTTTCGCCCAGCGCGCCACCGGCCGATGCCGGCAGGCTGGCGGCGGAATGGAAATGGATATGCGCCAGCGCCGCACCCGAAAGCACCAGGAACACCAGGCCGATCAGGCGCCAGGAGAACAGCCAGCCGCTCCACTGCCATGGCTGGTGGCGTTCGCGGAAGATCTGCCAGGTCTTGATCGCCAGCAGCAAGGGGAAGATGTAGGCGAAATAGCCCAGGACCATGAACAGGATGTCGGCGAAGTAGGCACCGGCACGGCCGGCGGCGTTCTGCACCTGCTCGACGTTGCTGGTGTGGCTGAAGCCCGGGTCGGCCTGGTCGTAGGTCAGCAAGGCCATCCACAGGTACAGGCACAGCGCGCCCACGGCGATCAGCGCACCTTCCTTGAGCCGATAGTGCAGCTGCTGGCGCCAGAGCGGCACGGGCAAGGGACTGGGTGTTGCGGTGGATTTCTTCAAAACGCGTCTATTCCTGCGCTCATTGCGCGTCCAACAGTGATTGACCCAACAGAACAGTCAACAAACCACTACTTTTAACATTACTGCCCGCCTACCGCCATGGCGGCACGCCAGAACACGCGTAAACGGGGGCCAATTTCCTATACAGCAATTTGAGCACGCATTTTCTTTTGTGACAAAGGCTTATGCGGTGTTTTTGTGCAAGTGTGACAACAAACGTCCAAGCAAGTTGCCAGACGGCATCACCGCTGCAGGAGCAGGCTTGTCCCGGGAGGCTTTTTCAGGCCATGCTGGGCGCCCTCCCCTCCTCCATCATTGGACCACGATGCTGACCTGGCTGAGCCGCGACACCCTGACCTTCCCGCCGCTGGACAAAGCCCTGCGCGACCCTAACGGCCTGCTCGCCGCCGGCGGCGACCTCAGCGCCGAGCGCCTGGTGCAGGCCTATCGCCATGGTTGCTTCCCCTGGTACCAGGACGGCCAGCCGATCCTCTGGTGGTCGCCCGACCCGCGTACCGTGCTGTTCCCCGACGAATTGCACGTGTCGCGCTCGCTGCGCAAGTTCATCCGCCAGGGCCACTACCAGGTCAGCTTCGACCAGGACTTTGCCGCGGTAATCGACGCCTGCGCCGCACCGCGCGCCTACGCCGACGGCACCTGGATCACCGACAGCATGCAGGCGGCCTACCTGCAGTTGCACCGGCAGGGCTTTGCCCATTCGGTCGAGGTGCGCCGCGATGGCGAGCTGGTGGGCGGCCTGTACGGCCTGGCCATGGGCCGGCTGTTTTTCGGCGAATCGATGTTCAGCCGCGCCGACAACGCCTCCAAAGTCGGCTTCGTGGCGCTGGTCGAGCACCTGCAACAGGCAGGATTCGTCCTGATTGACTGTCAGATGCCTACCGACCACCTGCACAGCCTCGGCGCCCGCGCCATCGCCCGGGCCACGTTTGCCGACTACCTGCAGCGCTATCTCGACCAGCCCAACAGCGCCAGCTGGGTTTGCTAGGCGAGTTTTTCCAGCTGGCTTACACTTAAAACAAAAGCACCTCCCGAGGGGTTGATCATGACAGAGCTGGCGCGGTTGAAGTTTTATGCCACTCAACCCCATTCCTGCAGCTACCTGCCAGACGAGCAAGCCACCACGCTGTTCCTCGACCCGAGCCAGCCGATGGATGTCAACGTCTACGCAGACCTGTCGGAAATGGGCTTCCGGCGCAGCGGCGACCACCTGTATCGCCCGCACTGCCAGAACTGCAACGCCTGCGTGCCGGCGCGGATCCCGGCTGCGCGCTTTTTGCCCAACCGCCAGCAAAAACGCATCCTCAAGCGCAACGCCGACATCACCGTGACGCCCGCCCGTCCGGCGTTCAAGGAGGAATACTTCGAGCTGTACCGGCGCTACATCGAGCAGCGCCACGCCGATGGCGACATGTACCCGCCAAGCCGCGACCAGTTTTCCACCTTCCTGGTCCGCGATCTGCCGTTTTCACGCTTTTACGAGTTTCGCCTGGACGGCCGCCTGCTGGCCGTGGCGGTCACCGACCTGCTGCCCAACGGCCTGTCGGCGGTGTACACCTTCTACGAGCCGGACGAAGAGCGGCGCAGCCTGGGGCGCTTTGCCATCCTCTGGCAGATCACCGAAGCCCTGCGCCTGGGCCTGGACGCGGTCTACCTCGGTTACTGGATCAAGAACTGCAAAAAGATGAACTACAAGACCCAGTACCGCCCCATCGAGCTGCTGATCAATCAACGTTGGGTGACGTTGAACTGAAATCATTGGCTTGAAGGCCATTTTTCGGGCACAATGCACGCCACTTTTTTTGCCTGGCGCAGCTGTGCACCGGGCCATTAACTGGACACCGAGGGCTTTACTGCATGTCGAAAGAAGACAGCTTCGAAATGGAAGGCACTGTCGTCGACACCCTGCCCAACACCATGTTCCGTGTGGAGTTGGAAAATGGGCACGTCGTTACCGCGCACATCTCCGGAAAGATGCGCAAGAACTACATTCGTATTCTGACCGGTGACAAGGTCCGCGTCGAACTGACGCCTTACGACCTGAGCAAGGGGCGCATCACCTACCGCGCCCGCTAAGCGACACCAACAAAAACGCCCGGCTAAATGCCGGGCGTTTTTGTTGGCCTTTGAAAAGCATCGCGGGTCAAGTCGGGTCGCCGCACCGCCGCCCCTACATGTGGGAGCGGCGGTGCGGCGACCCGACTTGCCCCGCAATCGGCCGCTACGCCATCTCAGCCGTGGTCTCGAAGTCGAACACCAGTTCGCCATCGCGGATGTCGATGTGCACCACACCGCCATGCTCGGCCAGTTCGCCAAACAGGATCTCTTCGGCCAGCGGCCGTTTGATCTTGTCCTGGATCAGCCGCGCCATTGGCCGCGCGCCCATCTGCGCATCGTAGCCACCGGCCGCCAGCCAGCCGCGCGCCGCGTCGCTCACCTCGAGCAACACGCGCTTGTCTTCCAGTTGCGCCTGCAGCTCGATGAGGAACTTGTCCACCACGCTCTTGATCGTCTCATGGCTGAGGCGGCCAAACTGGATGATGGTGTCCAGGCGGTTGCGGAACTCCGGCGTGAAGCTCTTCTTGATCACTTCCATGGCGTCGGATGAGTGATCTTGATGAGTGAAGCCGATCGAAGCTCGCGCAGCGGTTTCAGCACCGGCGTTGGTGGTCATGATGACGATGACGTTACGGAAGTCCGCCTTGCGCCCGTTATTGTCGGTCAGGGTACCGTGGTCCATCACCTGCAGCAGCAGGTTGAAGACTTCCGGGTGGGCCTTCTCGATCTCATCGAGCAGCAGCACGCAGTGCGGCTGCTTGGTGATGGCTTCGGTGAGCAGCCCGCCCTGGTCGAAACCGACGTAGCCCGGAGGCGCACCGATCAGACGCGAGACGGTATGACGCTCCATGTACTCAGACATGTCAAAGCGTACCAGCTCGACACCCAGGGCCTTGGCCAACTGGCGCGCCGCTTCGGTTTTACCGACACCGGTAGGGCCGGCAAACAGGAACGAACCGACCGGCTTGTCTGGCGCCTTGAGACCGGCGCGTGACAGCTTGATGGCGGTGGCCAGCGAATCGATCGCCGCATCCTGGCCAAACACGGTCAGCTTGAGGTCGCGCTCCAGGTTACGCAGCAGCTCCTTGTCGGAACTGGTGACGTGCTTTGGCGGAATCCGCGCAATCTTGGCGACGATGTCTTCGACTTGCGGCACGTCGATACGCTTGACGCGCATCTCCACCGGCTGCAGGCGCTGGTAGGCGCCAGCCTCGTCGATCACATCGATGGCCTTGTCGGGCATGTGCCGGTCGTTGATGTAGCGCGCTGCAAGCTCGGCAGCGGCGCGCAGGGCCTCATCGCTGTACTCGATGTTGTGGTGGCTCTCGAACCGCCCCTTGAGCCCACGCAGGATGCCCACGGTGTCTTCCACCGATGGCTCGCTCACATCAACCTTCTGGAAGCGCCGCGCCAGGGCCCGGTCTTTTTCGAAGATGCCGCGAAATTCCTGGAAGGTGGTCGAGCCGATGCAACGGATATCACCCGAAGACAGCAGCGGCTTGAGCAGGTTGGAGGCGTCCATTACCCCACCGGAGGCCGCACCGGCACCGATGATGGTGTGGATCTCGTCGATGAACAGGATCGCCTGCGGGCGTTTGCGCAGCTCATTGAGCAGCGCCTTGAAGCGCTTCTCGAAGTCGCCACGATACTTGGTCCCGGCCAGCAACGCGCCCAGGTCCAGCGAGTAGACCACGCTTTGTGCCAGCAGGTCCGGCACCTGGCCGTCGACGATGCGCTTGGCCAGGCCTTCGGCGATGGCGGTTTTACCGACACCGGCCTCGCCAACCAGCAGCGGGTTGTTCTTGCGCCGACGGGCGAGGATCTGCGCGACGCGCTCGACTTCGAGCTCACGGCCGACCAGCGGGTCGATGCGCCCTTGGCGAGCCTGTTCGTTGAGGTTGCTGGCATAGGCATCCAGGGGATTGCCCGACGATGAAGTTTCGCCGCCGTCCTCGTCCTGCATTTCCTGTTCGCCCTCGGAGTGTTCACCATGGCCCGGCACCTTGGAGATGCCGTGGGCGATGTAGTTGACCACGTCGATACGGGCCACGCTCTGCTGTTTAAGCAGGAACACGGCCTGGCTTTCCTGTTCGCTGAAAATTGCCACCAGCACGTTGGCACCGGTGACTTCACGCTTGCCCGAGCTCTGGACATGGAAGACTGCGCGCTGCAATACACGCTGGAAGCCCAGGGTTGGCTGGGTCTCGCGGTCCTCGTCGTGCACGGGGATCAACGGCGTGGTGGAGTCGATGAACTCCTGCAGGTCGTGTTTGAGTTTGTCGAGGTTTGCGCCGCAGGCGCGCAGAACGGTCGCGGCGGCCTCATTATCCAATAGTGCCAGCAGCAGGTGCTCGACGGTCATGAACTCATGACGTTTCGAGCGTGCCTCCTTGAAGGCCAGATTGAGGGTGACTTCGAGCTCGCGGTTTAACATAGCTTCACCTCATACCCAAGTGGCCGGCGATTAACCGTCCTTCTCGATTTCACAGAGTAGCGGATGCTGGCTTTCCCTTGCGTATTGGTTGACCTGCATGGCCTTGGTCTCGGCGATGTCACGGGTAAACAATCCGCACACTGCCCGTCCTTCTGTGTGGACGGCCAGCATGACCTTGGTCGCCAGCTCGCGATTCAGGTTAAAAAACACCTCGAGCACTTCGACGACGAAATCCATCGGTGTGTAGTCATCGTTAAACAAAACCACCTTGTACATGGGTGGCGCCTGCAGGGCCGGTTTGGCCTCCTGTACCGCCAGGCCAGAACCATCGTCCTCATGCGATTGCGGGCGATCCTGATTGAATGTTAGTCGAATCTGGCTATGTGCATGCATGGAAAGAATTTCATCATTTCGACAGGTTGGTTTATGGGTTGACCGCACAGGCGACGCGGGACAGCCGTCACCTCACCTTGACTATCGGCAAAACGGTGTTACAACCAATAAGAACCCACCGTGGTCGATAAAGATCCGCGCAGTCAACCAGAATTTTCGCAGGTTCATATGCGGATGGAGTGGATGATACTCCAGTGATGGAGTCCTTTGCAGAGGGATATGAGGATGGCAAGCGGTAAAGTCAAGTGGTTCAACAACGCCAAGGGCTATGGCTTCATCAATGAAGACGGGAAAACAGAGGATCTGTTTGCACACTACTCGGCTATCCAGATGGAAGGTTATAAAACCCTGAAAGCCGGACAATCCGTCAGCTTCGAGATCACCCAGGGCCCCAAAGGCTTGCATGCGGTCAAAATCGAGAGTGCGACCGCACCAACCACTGCCTCCCCCACCCCCAGCCCGCAAACGACTGAAGCCTGAGCCGGCGATCAGACAAAAGAAAACCGGCCAGCCCGCAAGGACTGGCCGGTTTTCTTGTGCCGCTTACATGTGCTTGATCAAGGCATCGCCGAAACCGGAGCTGCTGACCAGGGTTGCGCCGTCCATCAGGCGCTCGAAGTCATAGGTCACGGTCTTGGCGGCGATGGCGCCGTTGGTACCCTTGATGATCAGGTCGGCCGCCTCGGTCCAGCCCAGGTGGCGCAGCATCATCTCGGCCGAGAGAATCACCGAACCAGGGTTGACCTGGTCCTTGCCGGCGTATTTCGGCGCAGTGCCGTGGGTAGCCTCGAACATTGCCACAGTGTCGGACAGGTTGGCGCCCGGAGCGATACCGATGCCGCCGACTTCCGCCGCCAGGGCGTCGGACAGGTAGTCACCGTTGAGGTTGAGGGTGGCGATCACGTCGTATTCGGCCGGGCGCAGCAGGATCTGCTGGAGCATGGCGTCGGCGATGGCGTCCTTGACGATGACTTCACGGCCGGTTTTCGGGTTTTTGAACTTCATCCACGGGCCGCCATCGAGCAGCTCGGCGCCGAATTCGTTCTTGGCCACTTCGTAGCCCCAGTCCTTGAAGGCACCTTCAGTGAACTTCATGATGTTGCCCTTGTGCACAATGGTCAGCGACTTGCGGTCGTTGTCCACCACGTATTGCAGGGCCTTGCGCACCAGGCGCTGGGTGCCTTCTTTAGAGACCGGCTTGATGCCGATGCCGCAATCCTGGTCGAAACGGATCTTGGTGACGCCCATTTCTTCTTTGAGGAACTTGATGACCTTGGTCGCCTCGGGCGAACCGGCCTTCCATTCGATACCGGCATAGATGTCTTCGGAGTTTTCGCGAAAGATCACCATGTCGACGTCGCCCGGCTTTTTCACCGGGCTGGGCACGCCCTGGAACCAAACCACCGGGCGCAGGCAGACATACAGGTCCAGTTGCTGGCGCAGGGCCACGTTGAGGGAGCGGATACCGCCACCGACCGGGGTGGTCAGCGGGCCCTTGATGGAGACGACGTAGTCCTTGACCGCATCGAGGGTTTCCTGGGGCAGCCAGGTGTCCTGGTCGTATACCTGGGTGGCTTTTTCACCGGCGTAGACTTCCATCCAGGAAATCTTGCGCTTGCCCCCATAGGCTTTCTCTACAGCAGCATCAACCACTTTGATCATGACGGGGCTTACATCTACGCCAATGCCGTCGCCTTCGATGAACGGGATGATCGGATTATCAGGAACATTGAGAGAATGGTCCGCATTGACGGTGATTTTGTCGCCGACTGCCGGAACCTTGATTTTCTGGTATCCCATGCTGCACTCCGTTTTTTTTGGTGTGGTTCGTCATCTGGATCCCCTGAGCGTACCCCAGTTGAACGGCAACGGGAACCTCGTGCGCAAATGCCCTGCGATGGGGCAGCAACGCCTACATCTTTGGTCTAAAAAAGCCCCTGCGACGGGTTGATCTTGATCAATACGACCAAGGCTTTGGTATACTCGCCCGGTGACCAAAGGGTCACTGGGGGCGAACCGTCTGAAACGAGACCCGCGGCCCCGACAAGACTGGGCTGTTACCGCAGTTCAGCCGTTTGACACTCGACTGATGCAATCCACCATCACCGCCCAGAATCTTCGACCTTCTGCTCATGGATGTGTCTGAGCGAAGCGCCTACCCTGCGCACCTCGAGATTCTGCGCACGCTCAGCAAAACAGAGAGTTAACCCGAATATGCCCACCCGATCCAAGATCATCTACACCTTCACCGACGAAGCCCCCGCCCTCGCCACCTATTCACTGCTCCCCGTCATCGAAGCCTTCACCGCTTCCGCCGACATCGCCGTAGAAACCCGGGACATCTCTCTGGCCGGCCGCATCCTTTCTGCCTTCCCTGAACAGCTCGGCGCCGACAAGCAAGTGGCCGACCACCTGGCAGAACTGGGCCAACTGGCAACCACGCCAGAAGCCAACATCATCAAGCTGCCGAACATCAGCGCCTCGGTTCCGCAACTGAAGGCCGCGATCAAGGAACTGCAAGCCAAGGGCTTCAACATTCCTGATTACCCTGAAGCCGCCGCCAGCGATGCCGAGAAAGAAGCCAAGGCTCGCTACGACCGCATCAAAGGCAGTGCCGTCAACCCGGTCCTGCGTGAAGGCAACTCCGACCGCCGCGCACCGCTGTCGGTCAAGAACTACGCACGCAAGCACCCACACAAGATGGGCGCCTGGGCAGCCGACTCCAAGTCCCACGTGGCGCACATGAGCCAGGGCGACTTCTACGGCAGCGAGAAAGCCGCGCTGATCGAAGCCGATGACAGCCTGCGCATCGAACTGCTGGACAAGAATGGCAACACCACCGTTCTGAAAGAAAAAACCGCGGTCAAGGCCGGCGAAATCGTCGACTGCGCGGTCATGAGCACCAAGGCGCTGCGTAAATTCATCGCCGCCGAGATCGACGACGCCAAAGCCAAGGGCGTCCTGCTGTCGGTCCACTTGAAAGCGACCATGATGAAGGTCTCCGACCCGATCATGTTCGGCCAGATCGTTGCCGAGTACTACCAGGACGCGCTGAACAAGCACGCCGACGTACTGGCGCAGATCGGCTTCAACCTGAACAACGGTATCGGCGACCTGTACGCCCGTATCAAGGCCCTGCCAGCCGAGCAGCAGGCGCAGATCGAAGCTGACGTCAAAGCCGTCTACGACGTTCGCCCGGCCCTGGCCATGGTCAACTCCGACAAGGGCATCACCAACCTGCACGTGCCGAGCGACGTTATCGTCGACGCCTCGATGCCGGCGATGATCCGTGACTCGGGCAAGATGTGGAACACCGAAGGCCAGCTGCAAGACACCAAGGCGGTGATTCCGGACCGTTGCTACGCCACCATCTACCAGGCCGTTATCGAAGACTGCAAGCAACACGGCGCATTCGATCCGACCACCATGGGCAGCGTGCCGAACGTTGGCCTGATGGCGCAGAAAGCCGAAGAGTACGGCTCCCACGACAAGACCTTCCAGGCCAAGGCCGACGGCGTGATCCGCGTGGTTGACGGCAAGGGCAACCTGCTGCTGTCCCAGGACGTCGAAGCCGGCGACATCTTCCGCATGTGCCAGACCAAAGACGCACCGATCCAGGACTGGGTCAAACTGGCCGTCAACCGTGCCCGCGCCAGCAATACCCCGGCGCTGTTCTGGCTCGACCCGCAGCGTGCCCACGACGGCGTGCTGATCGAGAAGGTCCAGCAGTACCTGAAAGACCACGACACCGCTGGCCTGGACATCCGCGTCCTGTCGCCTGTCGAGGCCATGAAGGTTTCCCTGCAGCGCATCCGTGCTGGCCAGGACACTATCTCGGTCACCGGCAACGTGCTGCGCGACTACCTGACCGACCTGTTCCCGATCATGGAGCTGGGCACCAGCGCCAAGATGCTGTCGATCGTACCGCTGATGAACAACGGCGGCCTGTTCGAAACCGGCGCCGGCGGTTCGGCTCCCAAGCACGTACAGCAACTGGTTGAAGAAAACTTCCTGCGCTGGGATTCGCTGGGTGAGTTCCTGGCCCTGGCCGCCTCCCTGGAGCACCTGGGCAACGCCTACGCCAACCCGAAAGCCAAGGTACTGGCGGCGACCCTGGACCAGGCCACCGGCCAGTTCCTGGACACCAACAAGTCCCCGGCGCGCAAGGTTGGTGGTATCGACAACCGCGGCAGCCACTTCTACCTGACCCTGTACTGGGCCCAGGCCCTGGCCGCCCAGAGCGACGACGCCGCCCTGCAAGCGCGCTTCGCCCCACTGGCAAAAGCCCTGGCCGAGAACGAAGCGACCATCGTCGCCGAGCTCAACGCCGTTCAGGGCAAGCCGGCTGACATCGGTGGTTACTACTACCCGGATGCCGAGCTGACCAGCAAGGTGATGCGCCCGAGCCAGACCTTCAACAGCGCGATTGCCGCACTGTAAGCTTGAAGGAATGAAAAAACCCCGGCCACGCACCGGGGTTTTTTAGCTTTAAGTATCAAGCTACAAGCTACAAGAAAGAGCCTTGCGCACTCGGCTTTTACTTGTAGCTTGCAGCTTGAAACTTCCAACTTAGGGAGAGAATCGACCGTGCGCCCCCACATCACCGTCGCCACCATTATCGAAGACCAGGGCCGCTTCCTCATGGTCGAGGAATTCAAGGCCGGCAAGCACGTCTTCAACCAACCCGCCGGCCACCTGGAGGCCAACGAGAGCCTGCTCGACGCCGCCCGCCGCGAAACCCTCGAAGAAACCGCGTGGGAGGTCGAGCTGACCGGCGTGGTCGGCATCTACCTGTACACCGCCCCCAGCAACGGCGTGACCTATCAGCGCATCTGCTTCGCCGCCCGGGCGCTCAAGCACCACCCCGAGCTGGCCCTGGACAGCGACATCGTGCGCGCCGTGTGGCTGAGCCGCGAGGAGCTGCTGGCCGACCCCGAGCGCTGGCGCAGCGAACTGGTGCCCCGTTGCATCGACGATTACCTGGCCGGCCCGCTGCACAGCCTGGCGTTGATTCGCGACTGACAGCAACGATGCCTTGAAGGCCGCAGCCTGATAGAATCGTTGTCTTTTTCCAGATACACAGCCGGTACCTATGACCAGTCCAGCACTTTACGAACCCGAAAAGACACGCGTTATCGTCGGCATGTCCGGCGGCGTGGACTCTTCCGTCTCCGCCCTCCTGCTGATGGAGCAGGGCTACCAGGTGGAAGGCCTGTTCATGAAGAACTGGGAAGAGGACGACGGCACCGAATACTGCACCGCCCGCGAAGACCTGGCCGATGCCCAGGCCGTGTGCGACCGCATCGGCATCAAGCTGCATACCGCCAACTTCGCCGCCGAATACTGGGATAACGTCTTCGAGCACTTCCTGGCCGAATACAAGGCCGGACGCACGCCAAACCCGGACATCCTCTGCAACCGCGAAATCAAGTTCAAGGCCTTCCTCGACTACGCGCTGATGCTCGGTGCCGACCTGATCGCCACCGGTCACTACGTGCGCCGCCGCGACACCGATGGCCGTACCGAACTGCTCAAGGGCCTGGACCCGAACAAGGACCAGAGCTACTTCCTGCACGCCGTCGGCGGCAAGGAAATCGCCCGCACGCTGTTCCCGGTCGGCGAGCTGGAAAAACCCGAAGTGCGTGCCATCGCCGAGAAACACGGCCTGGCCACTGCCAAGAAGAAAGACTCCACCGGCATCTGCTTTATTGGTGAGCGGCGCTTCAGCGACTTCCTCAAGCAGTACCTGCCCGCGCAGCCGGGCGAGATCCAGACCACCGACGGCGAAGTCATCGGTCGTCACCATGGCCTGATGTACCACACCATTGGCCAGCGCCAGGGCCTGGGCATCGGCGGCCTGAAAGACGCCGGCGACGAGCCGTGGTACGTACTGGAAAAAGACCTGACCCGCAACGTGCTGGTGGTCGGCCAGGGCAACGAACACCCATGGCTGTTCTCCCGCGCCCTGCTCGCTTCAGAAATTTTCTGGGTCAACCCGATTGACCTTTCCAGCCCACGGCGCCTGACCGCCAAGGTGCGCTACCGCCAGAGCGACCAGCACTGCACCCTGGAGCAAACCCCGGGCGGCTACCGCGCGGTGTTCGACGAGCCGCAGCGGGCCGTGACCCCAGGCCAGTCGGTGGTGTTCTATGACGGCGAAATCTGCCTCGGCGGCGGCGTGATCGAAACCGCCGAGCCGTGGAGCGCGCGCGCATGAATGCCATGCAAGAGCAGTTGATCGCCCTGGGCGGCGTGTTCCAGGCTGCGGTGCTGGTCGACCGTATCGCCCGCACCGGCCAGGCCAGCGAGGCCAACCTTGGCTGCATGCTCGGCAGCCTGCTGGTACGCGACCCCAAGGACACCCTGGAGGTATTCGGCGGTGACGACCTGAACCTGCGCGACGGCTACCGCGCTCTGGCCAGCGCCCTGGAGCGCGACCCCGGCAGCCTGCAGCGCGAGCCGCTGCGCTATGCCCTGTCGATGCTGGGCCTTGAGCGCCAGCTGGCCAAGCGCGGCGACATGCTTGACGTGATTGGCAACCGCCTGCCGCAAATCCAGTCCCAGGCCGAGCATTTCGGCCTGGTGCATGAAAATGTCATCGCTTCCAGCGGCGCCCTGTACCAGGACACCCTGAGCACCCTGCGCCAGCGCATCCAGGTGCACGGCGACATGCGCCACCTGCAGCAGCCCAGCAACGCCTCGAAGATTCGCGCCCTGCTGCTTGCCGGCATCCGCGCCGCGCGCCTGTGGCGGCAGCTCGGCGGGCATCGCTGGCAGCTGGTGATCAGCCGGCGCAAACTGCTCAAAGAGCTGTATCCGATGTTGCGTGGCTGATAAAGCCATCGCGGGTCAAGCCCGCTCCCACAGTTGAACGAAGGTTGCTGTGGGAGCGGGCTTGACCCGCGAAAAAGCCAAAGAATTACCGGCAGACCATTTGTCAGCCACCCGACCCGGGCGCGTTTTTCATGTATGATATGCGCCCTTTTCAAAGCCTGACTGTCCGAGAACACCCCATGCAGCTTTCCTCGCTCACTGCGGTTTCCCCTGTTGACGGCCGCTACGCCGGCAAAACCCAGGCCCTGCGCCCTATTTTCAGCGAATACGGCCTGATCCGTTTCCGCGCCCTGGTCGAGGTTCGCTGGCTCCAGCGCCTGGCCGCCCACCCGCAAATCGCCGAGGTTCCGGCTTTTTCCGCCGAAGCCAACGCCCTGCTCAACGGCCTGGCCGATGAGTTCGCCCTCGAGCACGCCGAGCGCGTCAAAGAGATCGAGCGCACCACCAACCACGACGTCAAGGCCATCGAGTACCTGCTCAAGGAGCAGGCTGCCAAGCTGCCGGAGCTGGCCAAGGTCAGTGAATTCATCCACTTCGCCTGCACCAGCGAGGACATCAACAACCTGTCCCACGCCCTGATGCTGCGCGAAGGCCGCGACAGCGTGCTGCTGCCGCTGATGCGCCAGATCGCCCAGGCCATCCGCGAGCTGGCCCACCGCTTCGCCGACGTGCCGATGCTGTCGCGCACCCACGGCCAACCGGCTTCGCCGACCACCCTGGGTAAAGAGCTGGCCAACGTCGTCTACCGTCTGGAGCGCCAGATCGCTCAGGTTGCCGCCGTGCCGCTGCTGGGAAAAATCAACGGCGCCGTGGGCAACTACAACGCCCACCTGTCGGCCTACCCGCAAATCGACTGGGAAGCCAACGCCCGCGCTTTCATCGAAGACGAGCTGGGCCTGGTGTTCAACCCCTACACCACGCAGATCGAGCCGCACGACTACATCGCCGAGCTGTTCGACGCGATCGCCCGCTTCAACACCATCCTGATCGACTTCGACCGCGACGTCTGGGGCTACATCTCCCTGGGCTACTTCAAGCAGCGCACCATCGCTGGCGAAATCGGCTCCTCGACCATGCCGCACAAGGTCAACCCGATCGACTTCGAGAACTCCGAAGGCAACCTGGGTATCGCCAACGCCCTGTTCCAGCACCTGGCCAGCAAGCTGCCGGTGTCGCGCTGGCAGCGTGACCTGACCGACTCCACCGTGCTGCGCAACCTGGGCGTCGGTTTCGCCCACAGCGTGATCGCCTACGAGGCCAGCCTCAAAGGCATCAGCAAGCTGGAAATCAACCAAGCGCGTATCGCCGAAGACCTCGACGCCTGCTGGGAAGTGCTCGCCGAGCCGATCCAGACCGTCATGCGCCGCTACAACATCGAGAACCCCTACGAGAAGCTCAAGGAGCTGACCCGTGGCAAAGGCATCAGCCCCGAAGTGCTGCTGACCTTCATCGATGGCCTGGACATGCCTGCAGAGGCTCGCAGCGAGCTGAAGAAGCTGACGCCAGCCTCCTACATCGGTAATGCCGCGGCTCAAGCCAAACGCGTCTGATCTGCGCCCTGCGCGTAAACGCCCGGCTCAGCCGGGCGTTTTTATTACCGAAAGAAAATTACTTTTTTTCAATAGGTTACACATGAATCCTGATACTCCTCTGCAGCTTCTGGGCGGCCTCACTGCCCGCGAATTCATGCGCGACTACTGGCAGAAGAAACCCCTGCTGGTGCGCCAGGCCTTCCCGGACTTCGAAAGCCCGATCGATGCCGACGAACTGGCCGGCCTGGCCCTGGAAGAAGAAGTCGAATCGCGCCTGGTCATCGAACATGGCGAGCGCCCTTGGGAGCTGCGCCGCGGCCCGTTCGAAGAAGACGCCTTCAGCACCCTGCCCGAGCGCGACTGGACCCTGCTGGTGCAAGCGGTCGATCAGTTCGTGCCGGAAGTCGGCGAGCTGCTCGAGCACTTTCGCTTCCTGCCAAGCTGGCGCATCGACGATGTGATGATCAGCTACGCCGCGCCCGGCGGCAGCGTCGGCCCGCACTTCGACAACTACGACGTGTTCCTGCTGCAAGGCCAGGGCAAGCGCAACTGGAAGATCGGCCAGATGTGCGACAGCGACAGCCCGCTGCTGGAGCACGCCGACCTGCGCATCCTGGCTGAATTCGAGCAGAGCGAGGAGTGGTCCCTGGAGCCCGGCGACATGCTCTACCTGCCGCCGCGCCTGGCCCACTACGGCATTGCCGAAGATGACTGCCTGACTTACTCGGTAGGCTTCCGCGCCCCGGGCGCCGCTGAAGTGCTGACCCACTTCACCGACTTCCTCAGCCAGTTCCTGCCTGACGAAGAGCGCTACACCGACGCCGATGCCGAGCCGGTCAGCGACCCGCACCAGATCCAGCACGATGCCCTCGACCGCCTGAAGAAGCTGCTCACCGAACACATGGGCGACGAGCGCCTGCTGCTGACCTGGTTCGGCCAGTTCATGACCGAGCCGCGTTATCCGGAGCTGGTCAGCGGCGAGCCGCTGGACGAAGCCGACCTGATCGAGAGCCTGGCCGAAGGCGCGATCCTGATCCGTAACCCGAGCGCGCGCCTGGCCTGGTCGGAAGTCGATGACAACCTGCTGCTGTTCGCCAGCGGCCAGAGCCGCCTGCTGCCGGGCGAGCTGCGCGAGCTGCTGAAGCTGATCTGCGCCGCCGACGCGTTGCACATTGAAAACCTTGAACAGTGGCTTGAAAACGATCAAGGCATTACCTTGATCTGCGAACTGGTCAAACAAGGAAGCCTGGGGTTCGCCAATGAATAAGATTCGCGTCCGTCTCGCCGACTGGCAAAAAGACAACGCTGACATCCGCCGTATTCGTGAAGCCGTGTTCATCGCCGAACAGAACGTGCCGCCGGAGCTGGAGTGGGATGCCGACGACAACACCGCCGTGCATTTCCTCGCCATGGAAGGTGACTACGCCATCGGCACCGCGCGCCTGCTGCCTGACGGCCAGATCGGCCGGGTTTCGGTGCTCAAGGACTGGCGCGGGCTGAAGGTCGGTGACGCGCTGATGCAGGCGGTCATCGTCGAAGCACAGAACCGCGACCTCAAACAGCAGATGCTCAGCGCCCAGGTGCATGCCACGCCGTTCTACGAGCGCCTTGGCTTCAAGGTGGTCAGCGAAGAGTTCCTCGAGGCGGGCATTCCGCACGTGGACATGGTGCGCGAGTCGCGCGAGCTGGCCTAAAAGCATCGCGGGTCAAGCCCGCTCCCACAGTGGGAGCGGGCTTGACCCGCGATGAGGGCGGCAAAACCCCTACAAATTTGCCATCATGTCCGTTCCACCCGCGGAGATCATGGACATGCCGCTACGCCCCCTTCTCGCCTCCCTGCTTCTGTCGTTCAGCCTGAGTGCGCTGGCCGCCACCGAAGTCCTGCCGCTGAGTCACCGCACCAGCGCTGAAATCCTCCCCACCGCGCAAGCCTTCATCGGCAAGGACGGCAGCGTCAGCGCCTTTGAAAACAAACTGATCGTCAACGCCGAACCCGAACGCATCGACGACCTGCGCACCCTGCTGCAGCAACTGGACACCGCGCCGCGCAGGCTTCTGATCAGCGTCGACAACAACGACAGCAACTTCCAGGACAACCGCGGCAATGCCCGGGTCATCCGCTACGGCACCGCCAACCGCGAAGGCGGCCTGCAACAGGTGCAAGCCAGCGAAGGCAGCCCGGCGCTGATCCAGGTCGGCCAGAGCATCCCGATCACCAGCACCAGTACCGATGGCTACGGCCGGGTGCAGAGCGACACCGAATACCGCAACGTCACCCAGGGCTTCTACGTCACCGCCAGCGTTACTGGCGACACCGTGCACCTGAACATCAGTACCAACAATGACCGGATGAGCCAGGAACGTCCTGATGTAGTGAAGGTGCAAAGTACCGACACAAAAGTCAGCGGCAAGCTCGGTGAGTGGATCACCTTGGCCGGGGTCAACCAGCAGAGTCAGTCCGAACGCAGTGCTTCAACGCTCAGTTACAGCACCCAGCGCGGTGAAAACATGACATTGCGGGTAAAAGTCGACGCTTTGGACTGAACCCAGACAAATCAAGGCCTCGACCAAAGGCCTCGAAACTGACTGAGGAGTCGCATTAGACGAAAGATGTAGTGGTGATAAAAAACCACTACAAAACATTTGACGACCCCGAACCGCCGAGGCATGATGGCCCCGCTCCCGCTAATCAGAGGCCCTGGCAAGGGCTTTCGAGCCGCGCTCTAACCTACCCACCTGAGCCGACTCGTGTCTGTACCGCCCACAAGGCAGTTTGACGAGATTGCGACTGGAACGAAGTTGTCCCGAGGGACGGAAGCGCATCAAAAGGTACCCGGCAGCACTGTTCACTGCAGTTCGGCAACCACGAGCCACCCTGCAGCGAAAACCTCGCCCACCTGCTCACTTCCCCCTTCGAGCCCCATCGTTCGATCGTCGCATATTTCGCCCATACTGACCTTTGCCAGGCTTCTGATCTGCGCAGTAGAGAGCGAGAATTTTTACCCAAGACCGATGCGACGAGGTTTATTTCCATGGCACTGACACGCGAACAGCAAATTGCAGCCCTCGAAAAAGACTGGGCCGAGAACCCGCGCTGGAAAGGCGTGACCCGTACCTACACCGCCGCTGATGTCGTTCGTCTGCGTGGCTCGATCCAGCCTGAGCACACCCTGGCCCGTCTGGGTGCCGAGAAGCTGTGGAAGCTGGTCACCCAGGGCGCACACCCGTCCTTCCGTCCAGAAAAAGATTTCGTCAACTGCATGGGCGCCCTGACCGGCGGCCAGGCTGTACAACAGGTCAAAGCCGGTATCCAGGCCATCTACCTGTCCGGCTGGCAAGTGGCTGCCGACAACAACTCGGCCGAATCCATGTACCCGGACCAGTCGCTGTACCCGGTGGACTCGGTGCCAACCGTGGTCAAGCGCATCAACAACTCGTTCCGTCGCGCTGACCAGATCCAGTGGAAAGCCGGCAAGAACCCGGGCGACGAAGGCTACATCGACTACTTCGCGCCGATCGTGGCTGACGCCGAAGCCGGTTTCGGTGGCGTACTGAACGCCTACGAGCTGATGAAGAACATGATCGAAGCAGGCGCCGCCGGCGTGCACTTCGAAGACCAGCTGGCCTCGGTGAAAAAATGCGGCCACATGGGCGGCAAGGTACTGGTTCCTACCCAGGAAGCCGTACAGAAGCTGAGCGCTGCCCGTCTGGCGGCCGACGTTGCCGGCGTACCGACCATCATCCTGGCCCGTACCGACGCCAACGCCGCTGACCTCTTGACCAGCGACTGCGACCCGTACGACCAGCCGTTCGTGGTTGGCGAGCGTACCCAGGAAGGCTTCTACAAGGTTCGTGCCGGCCTCGACCAAGCCATCGCCCGCGGCCTGGCCTACGCGCCATACGCCGACCTGATCTGGTGTGAAACCGCCAAGCCGGACCTGGACGAAGCCCGCCGCTTCGCCGAAGCGATCAAGAAGGAATACCCGGACCAGATCCTGTCGTACAACTGCTCGCCTTCCTTCAACTGGAAGAAGAACCTGGACGACGCCACCATCGCCAAGTTCCAGCGCGAACTGTCGGCCATGGGCTACAAGCACCAGTTCATCACCCTGGCCGGTATCCACAACATGTGGCACGGCATGTTCAACCTGGCGCACGACTACGCCCGCAACGACATGACCGCCTACGTCAAGCTGCAAGAGCAGGAATTCGCTGACGCCTCGAAAGGCTACACCTTCGTCGCCCACCAGCAGGAAGTCGGCACCGGCTACTTCGACGACATGACCACCGTGATCCAGGGTGGCAAGTCTTCGGTAACCGCACTGACCGGTTCGACTGAAGAAGAGCAGTTCCACTGATCGCTGATCGGTTGCTGACATTCGGGTAACACGCAAGACCCGGGGCCTGTGATGGGGCCCCGGGTTTTGTTTTTTGTGGGAGCGGGCTTGCCCCGCGATAGCGATGTTGCTGATTGACCGCTATCGCGGGTCAAGCCCGCTCCTACAGGCTATGCTAGGTGCACAACAACACCAAGGATCGGCCATGTCCCGCCCTGTCACCCTGCTCTGCCTGGCCCTGCTGGGCGCAGCCTTCTATATATATGCACTGGCCAGCGCCAATGCACTGCTGGGGCTGGCGGTCAAGCCGATCCCGGTGCTGGCGCTGATCTACTGGCTTAGCACCGCAGAGCCAACCCCCTACCGGCGCTGGATCATCATTGGCCTGGGCTTTTCCTTGCTCGGCGACATCCTCCTGGCCGTACCGGGCGACCTGTTCGTGTTTGGCCTGGCGGCCTTTCTCTGCGCGCACCTGGCCTACCTGCGCGGCTACCTGGGTGAGAACCGCCAGCTGGCGCCCGCGGCCCTGCTCGGTTCGGCGATTGTCGGCGCGTTACTGCTGGGGCTGCTGATCAGCTCCGGCCTGGGTGAACTGCTGATACCGGTCACCGTGTACGCCCTGGCCATCAGCGCCATGCTCTGGCGCGCCCTGGCCTGTGGCGGCCTGGCAGCGCTGGGCGCGGTGTCTTTCGTGTTTTCCGACAGCCTGATCGGCATCGACCGCTTCGTCAGCCCGTTCGGCGCCGCCCAGTACCTGATCATCATTGCCTACTGGCTGGGGCAATGGGCGATTGCCGCCTCGGCCTACACCAGGCAACCGGCAAAAGCCTTGATCCAGAGCGCGGCGGGGCAAGAAAAAACAGGTTAAAACACAGGGTGTGGAAACTTGCGGGTGACGACCATGTTGCACAACTTTGTAGTTGACTCGAACAGTAGGACTAATCGCACCGCTTCAAATGATATTAATTATCATTACGAAGTTGCTGGTTCATTACGTTTTACAAGAAACATAATTAACAGAACCCGGGGCAATGCCCGGCCTGCGTGGCCTGCAGCCTGTTACGAAAGATTTTTGTTCTTAATCTTACGAATAAATTTGCTGCAGAAATTTTACTTGCACCGGGTTTACCCATAAAATCAGCGCGATAGATTCCGCTGCGACATATCGTCACTGCTCTACTTCTTTTCAAGCCGCAGAGACTGGTCTCTGTATAAGGATTTTCAGCATGCCCGATTCGACAGGACTCATCGCCCACAACTGGGGCTTTGCCATTTTCCTTTTGGGTGTCGTAGGCCTGTGTGCCTTCATGCTCGGTCTGTCCGCCCTGCTCGGCAGCAAGGCCTGGGGCCGCAGCAAGAACGAACCCTTCGAGTCCGGCATGCTGCCCACTGGCGGCGCCCGCTTGCGCCTGTCAGCCAAATTCTATCTGGTCGCGATGCTGTTCGTGATCTTCGATATCGAAGCCCTCTTTCTCTTTGCATGGTCTGTGTCCGTCCGCGAAAGCGGCTGGACCGGATTCGTCGAAGCACTCGTTTTCATAGCAATTCTGTTGGCAGGTCTTGTCTACCTATGGCGCGTCGGGGCACTTGATTGGGCTCCCGAAGGTCGTCGCAAGCGGCAAGCGAAGCTGAAACAATGAGGCTTTGGCAATGCAATACAATCTCACCAGAATCGACCCGGATGCTCCCAACGAGCAATATCCAATCGGAGAGCGGGAAACCGTCTCCGATTCGCTGCTAGAGGACCAGGTCCACAAGAACATCTTCATGGGCAAACTTGAAGATGTGCTCAGTGGCGCGGTCAACTGGGGGCGTAAGAACTCCCTGTGGCCGTACAACTTCGGCCTCTCCTGCTGCTACGTGGAAATGACCACGGCCTTCACGGCACCCCACGACATCGCCCGCTTCGGCGCCGAAGTCATCCGGGCATCGCCGCGTCAGGCCGACTTCATGGTCATCGCCGGCACCTGCTTCATAAAGATGGCGCCGATCATTCAGCGCCTGTACGAGCAGATGCTCGAACCCAAGTGGGTCATCTCCATGGGTTCGTGCGCCAACTCCGGTGGCATGTACGACATTTACTCGGTCGTTCAGGGGGTCGACAAGTTCCTCCCCGTGGATGTCTACGTGCCTGGCTGCCCGCCTCGCCCTGAAGCCTTCCTGCAAGGCCTGATGCTGTTGCAGGAGTCGATTGGCCAGGAGCGTCGTCCTCTTTCCTGGGTTGTCGGTGATCAAGGCATTTACCGTGCCGAGATGCCGTCGCAGAAAGAGCAACGCCGTGAACAGCGCATCCAGGTCACCAACCTGCGCAGCCCCGACGAAGTCTGATCCAGCGACCTGTTGCCTGCGCATGCGCGACAGGCAGCCTGGCTTCATTCTCTACGTTGACCGAAAGCGACCGAGACCATGACAGCGGACACCGCTATTTATATCCCGCCTTACAAGGCTGACGACCAGGATGTGGTCGTCGAACTGAACAACAAATTCGGCCCCGAAGCGTTCGTCGCCCAGGAAACCCGCACCGGCATGCCGGTGCTTTGGGTTACCCGCGAAAAACTCAAGGGCGTGCTGAGTTTCCTGCGCCACGTCGCCAAGCCGTACAGCATGCTCTACGACCTGCACGGCGTCGACGAGCGCCTGCGCACCCAGCGCCGCGGCCTGCCGGGCGCCGACTTCAGTGTGTTCTACCACCTGCTGTCGGTGGAGCGGAACAGCGACGTGATGATCAAGGTGGCCTTGAGCGAAGGCGACCTCAACCTGCCCACCGTCACCGGTATCTGGCCCAACGCCAACTGGTACGAGCGTGAAGTCTGGGACATGTTCGGCATCGACTTTGCCGGCCACCCGCACCTGACCCGGATCATGATGCCGCCGACCTGGGAAGGTCACCCGCTACGCAAGGACTACCCTGCGCGCGCCACCGAGTTCGATCCGTACAGCCTGACCCTGGCCAAGCAGCAGCTTGAGGAAGAAGCCGCGCGCTTCAACCCTGAGGCCTGGGGCATGAAGCGTTCCGGCGCCAACGAGGATTACATGTTCCTCAACCTCGGCCCGAACCACCCTTCGGCCCACGGTGCCTTCCGTATCGTCCTGCAGCTGGACGGCGAAGAGATCGTCGACTGCGTCCCGGACATCGGCTACCACCACCGTGGTGCCGAGAAGATGGCCGAGCGCCAGTCCTGGCACAGCTTCATCCCCTACACCGACCGTATCGACTACCTCGGCGGGGTGATGAACAACCTGCCGTACGTGCTGGCGGTAGAGAAGCTGGCCGGTATCCAGGTGCCGCAGAAGGTCGACGTGATCCGCATCATGCTCGCCGAGTTCTTCCGCATCACCAGCCACCTGCTGTTCCTGGGTACCTACATCCAGGACGTCGGCGCCATGACCCCGGTGTTCTTCACCTTCACCGACCGTCAGCGCGCCTACACCGTGATCGAAGCCATCACCGGCTTCCGTCTGCACCCGGCCTGGTACCGCATCGGCGGCGTTGCCCACGACCTGCCGCGCGGCTGGGAAAAACTGGTGAAAGACTTCGTCGACTGGCTGCCCAAGCGCCTCGACGAATACACCAAGGCCGCCCTGCAGAACAGCATCCTCAAGGGCCGGACCATCGGCGTTGCCCAGTACAACACCAAAGAGGCCCTGGAATGGGGCGTCACCGGTGCCGGCCTGCGTTCCACCGGTCTTGACTTCGACCTGCGCAAGGCCCGCCCTTACTCCGGCTACGAGAACTTCGAGTTCGAAGTGCCGCTGGCCCACAACGGCGATGCCTACGATCGCTGCATGGTCCGTGTCGAGGAGATGCGCCAGAGTATCCGCATCATCGACCAGTGCCTGCGCAACATGCCGGAAGGCCCGTACAAGGCGGATCACCCGCTGACCACGCCGCCGCCGAAAGAGCGCACCCTGCAGCACATCGAAACCCTGATCACTCACTTCCTGCAGGTTTCGTGGGGCCCGGTGATGCCGGCCAACGAGTCCTTCCAGATGATCGAGGCGACCAAGGGCATCAACAGTTACTACCTGACGAGCGACGGCGGCACCATGAGCTACCGCACCCGGATCCGTACCCCGAGCTACCCGCACCTGCAGCAGATCCCTTCGGTGATCCGCGGCAGCATGGTCGCGGACCTCATTGCGTACCTGGGCAGTATCGACTTCGTTATGGCTGACGTGGACCGCTAAGCATGAACAGCACGCTTATCCAAACCGACCGTTTCGCCCTGAGCGAAACCGAGCGCTCGGCCATCGAGCACGAGATGCATCACTACGAGGACCCGCGCGCGGCGTCCATCGAAGCCCTGAAGATCGTCCAGAAGGAACGCGGCTGGGTGCCGGACGGCGCCATCTACGCCATCGGCGAAGTGCTCGGCATTCCTGCCAGCGACGTCGAAGGCGTGGCCACTTTCTATAGCCAGATCTTCCGTCAACCGGTTGGCCGGCACATCATCCGCGTCTGCGACAGCATGGTCTGCTACATCGGCGGTCACGAGTCGGTGGTCAGCCAGATCCAGAGCGAGCTGGGCATTGGCCTCGGCCAGACCACCGCAGACGGGCGCTTCACCCTGCTGCCGGTATGCTGCCTGGGTAACTGCGACAAGGCCCCGGCGCTGATGATCGACGACGACACCTTTGGCGACGTGCAGCCTGCTGGCGTCTCCAAACTGCTGGAGGGTTACGTATGACCATCACTTCCTTCGGCCCGGCCAACCGCATTGCGCGTTCGGCTGAAACCCATCCGCTGACCTGGCGCCTGCGTGACGACGGCGAGCCGCTGTGGCTCGACGAGTACCAGGCCAAGGACGGCTACGCCGCCGCCCGCAAGGCCCTGGCGCAAATGTCCCAGGACGATATCGTCCAGACCGTAAAAGATTCCGGCCTCAAGGGCCGTGGCGGTGCGGGCTTCCCCACCGGCGTCAAATGGGGCCTGATGCCCAAAGACGAATCCATGAACATCCGCTACCTGCTGTGCAACGCGGACGAAATGGAGCCAAACACCTGGAAAGACCGCATGCTGATGGAGCAACAGCCCCATCTGCTGATCGAAGGCATGCTGATCAGCGCCCGCGCGCTGAAGGCCTACCGCGGCTACATCTTCCTGCGTGGCGAATACACCACCGCAGCGCGCAACCTCACCCGTGCGGTCGAGGAAGCCAAGGCTGCCGGCCTGTTGGGCAAGAACATCCTCGGCAGCGGCTTCGACTTCGAGCTGTTCGTCCACACCGGTGCCGGGCGCTACATCTGCGGTGAAGAAACCGCTCTGATCAACTCCCTCGAAGGCCGCCGCGCCAACCCGCGCTCCAAGCCGCCCTTCCCTGCCGCCGTTGGCGTGTGGGGCAAGCCGACCTGCGTGAACAACGTCGAGACCCTGTGCAACGTGCCGGCCATCGTCGGCAACGGCATCGACTGGTACAAGTCGCTGGCCCGCGAAGGCAGCGAAGACCACGGCACCAAGCTGATGGGCTTCTCCGGCAAGGTCAAGAACCCGGGCCTGTGGGAGCTGCCGTTCGGCGTCCCGGCCCGCGAGCTGTTCGAAGACTACGCCGGCGGCATGCGCGATGGCTTCAAGCTCAAGTGCTGGCAGCCAGGCGGCGCCGGTACCGGTTTCCTGCTGCCCGAGCACCTGGACGCGCAAATGTACGCCGGTGGCATCGCCAAGGTCGGCACCCGCATGGGTACCGGCCTGGCCATGGCCGTGGACGACAGCGTCAACATGGTCTCGCTGCTGCGCAACATGGAAGAGTTCTTCGCCCGTGAATCCTGTGGCTTCTGCACCCCGTGCCGCGACGGCCTGCCATGGAGCGTCAAGCTCCTGCGCGCCCTCGAGAAAGGCCAGGGCCAGCAGGGCGACATCGAGACCCTGCTGGGTCTGGTCGGTTTCCTCGGCCCAGGCAAGACCTTCTGTGCCCACGCACCGGGCGCCGTTGAGCCGCTGGGTAGCGCGATCAAGTACTTCCGCCCTGAGTTCGAGGCTGGCATTGCCGCCCAGGCACCGGCTGCTGCCGCTGCCGGCCTGCGCCCGGACCTGGCGAAGCCGATCGTCGTCGGCGCATAACGAATAACAACGCGGGCGGTCCGTGCCGCCCGCTGCCTGCCCAGCTCGCCCGGGGACACCTGTCGCGGGCTGCAGGCACACAGATTTCCATTAGCCACGCCCGCAGACGCGGGCCAACGAAGAACTTTGAACCATGGCCACTATCCACGTAGACGGCAAAGAGCTCGAAGTCAACGGCGCAGACAACCTGTTACAGGCGTGTCTGTCGCTCGGCCTCGACATCCCCTATTTCTGCTGGCACCCGGCGCTCGGTAGCGTCGGTGCCTGCCGCCAGTGCGCGGTCAAGCAGTACACCGACGAGAACGACACCCGTGGTCGCATCGTCATGTCCTGCATGACCCCTGCCACCGATGGCAGCTGGATTTCCATCGAAGACGAAGAAGCCAAGGTATTCCGTGCCAGCGTCGTCGAATGGCTGATGACCAACCACCCGCACGACTGCCCGGTCTGTGAGGAAGGCGGTCACTGCCACCTGCAAGACATGACGGTAATGACCGGCCACAACGAGCGCCGCTACCGTTTCACCAAGCGTACCCACCAGAACCAGGAGCTCGGCCCGTTCATCGCCCACGAGATGAACCGCTGCATCGCCTGCTACCGTTGCGTGCGTTACTACAAGGACTACGCCGGCGGTACCGACCTGGGCGTATTCGGTGCCCACGACAACGTCTACTTCGGTCGCGTTGAAGATGGCACCCTCGAGAGCGAGTTCTCCGGCAACCTCACCGAGGTCTGCCCGACCGGTGTGTTCACCGACAAGACCCACTCCGAGCGCTACAACCGCAAATGGGACATGCAGTTCGCCCCGAGCATCTGCCATGGCTGCTCCAGCGGTTGCAACATCAGCCCGGGTGAGCGCTACGGCGAACTGCGCCGGATCGAAAACCGCTTCAACGGTTCGGTCAACCAGTACTTCCTCTGCGACCGTGGCCGTTTCGGCTATGGCTACGTCAACCGTGAAGACCGTCCACGTCAGCCACTGCTGGCCGACGGCACCAAGCTGAGCCTGGATGCCGCTCTGGACAAGGCCGCGGACATGCTGCGCGGGCGCAATATCGTCGGTATCGGTTCGCCGCGTGCCAGCCTTGAAAGCAACTACGGCCTGCGTGAGCTGGTCGGCGCCGAGCACTTCTACTCGGGTATGGAAGCCGCTGAGCTGGCCCGCGTACGCCTGGCCCTGCAAGTGCTCAACGACAGCCCGCTGCCAGTGCCGACCCTGCGCGACATGGAAGACCATGACGCGGTGTTCGTCCTCGGCGAAGACCTGACCCAGACCGCTGCCCGCGTGGCCCTGGCCCTGCGCCAGTCGGTCAAGGGCAAGGCCGAAGCCATGGCCGATGCCATGCGCGTTCAGCCGTGGCTCGATGCCGCGGTGAAGAACATCGGCCAGCACGCCATGTACCCGCTGTTTATCGCAAGCCTGGCCGAAACCAAGCTCGATGACGTCGCCGAAGAGTGCGTACACGCCGCGCCGGACGACCTCGCCCGCATCGGTTTCGCCGTGGCTCACGCCATCGACCCGAGCGCGCCAGCCGTTGACGGCCTGGACGCCGAAGCCCTGGCCCTGGCCAAGCGCATCGCCGACGCCCTGGTGGCCGCCAACCGTCCGCTGGTGGTTGCCGGTACCTCGCTGGCCTCCAACGCCCTGATCGAAGCCGCGGCCAACATCGCCAAGGCCCTGAAGCTGCGCGAGAAGAACGGTTCGCTGAGCCTGGTGGTGCCCGAGGCCAACAGCCTCGGCCTGGCCATGCTCGGTGGCGAGTCGATCGATGCCGCGCTGAATGCGGTGATCGAAGGCAAGGCCGACGCCATTGTCGTGCTCGAAAACGACCTGTACAGCCGCGTTGCCGCGGCCAAGGTCGACGCTGCCCTGGCCGCCGCCAAGGTGGTCATCGTTGCCGATCACCAGAAGACCGCCACCACCGACCGCGCCCACCTGGTGCTGCCGGCGGCGACCTTCGCCGAAGGCGACGGCACCCTGGTCAGCCTGGAAGGCCGCGCCCAGCGCTTCTTCCAGGTGTTCGACCCAACCTACCTGGACAGCAGCATCCTGGTTCACGAAGGCTGGCGCTGGATGCACGCCCTGCGTGCCACCCTGCTCAACAAGCCGGTCGACTGGACCCAGCTGGACCACGTCACCAGCGCCTGCGCCGCGGTCGCGCCGCAACTGTCCGGCATCGTCAACGCCGCACCGTCCGCGTCGTTCCGCATCAAGGGCATGAAGCTTGCGCGTGAGCCGCTGCGCTACTCCGGCCGTACCGCCATGCGCGCCAACATCAGCGTGCACGAGCCGCGTACCCCGCAAGACAAGGACACCGCGTTCGCCTTCTCCATGGAAGGTTACTCGGGTTCGGCCGAACCGCGCTCGCAAGTGCCGTTCGCCTGGTCGCCGGGCTGGAACTCGCCGCAAGCCTGGAACAAGTTTCAGGACGAGGTCGGTGGTCACCTGCGCGCAGGCGACCCGGGCACCCGCCTGATCGAAACCCAGGGCGACAAGCTCAACTGGTTCGCCAGCGTTCCGGCAGCTTTCGCTCCGGCCCGTGGCACCTGGCAAGCGGTGCCGTTCTACCACCTGTTCGGCAGCGAAGAGAACTCCTCGCGCGCAGCCCCGGTGCAAGAGCGCATCCCAGAAGCCTACGTGGCCCTGGCCAAGTCCGAAGCCGACCGCCTGGGTGTCAACGACGGCGCCCTGCTCAGCCTCAACGTCGCCGGCGTTACCCTGCGTCTGCCGCTGCGCATCAATGAAGAACTGGGCGCAGGCCTGGTTGCCCTGCCGAAAGGCCTGGCCGGCATTCCGCCAGCCATCTTCGGTGCATCCGTCGAAGGCCTGCAGGAGGCAGCACAATGACCTGGTTCACCCCTGAAGTGATCGATGTGATCATCACCGTCATCAAGGCCATCGTGGTCTTGCTGGCCGTGGTGGTCTGCGGTGCGCTGCTCAGCTTCGTCGAGCGGCGCCTGCTGGGCTGGTGGCAGGACCGCTACGGTCCGAACCGCGTCGGCCCGTTCGGCATGTTCCAGATCGCTGCCGACATGCTCAAGATGTTCTTCAAGGAAGACTGGAACCCGCCCTTCGTCGACAAGGTGATCTTCACCCTGGCGCCGGTGGTGGCCATGAGCGCCTTGCTGATCGCCTTCGCGATCATCCCGATCACCCCGACCTGGGGTGTTGCGGACCTGAACATCGGCCTGCTGTTCTTCTTCGCCATGGCCGGCCTTTCGGTATACGCGGTACTGTTCGCCGGCTGGTCGTCGAACAACAAGTACGCCCTGCTTGGCAGCCTGCGGGCCTCGGCCCAGACCGTGTCGTACGAAGTGTTCATGGGCCTGGCGCTGATGGGCATCGTTGCCCAGGTCGGCTCGTTCAACATGCGCGATATCGTTGACTACCAGGCCCAGAACCTGTGGTTCATCATTCCGCAGTTCTTCGGCTTCTGCACCTTCTTCATCGCTGGCGTCGCCGTGACTCACCGTCACCCGTTCGACCAGCCGGAAGCGGAACAGGAACTGGCCGACGGTTACCACATTGAATATGCCGGCATGAAATGGGGCATGTTCTTCGTCGGTGAGTACATCGGCATCATCCTGATCTCGGCGCTGCTGGTAACCCTGTTCTTCGGTGGCTGGCACGGCCCGTTCGGCATCCTGCCGCAACTGTCGTTCGTCTGGTTCGCCCTGAAGACCGCGTTCTTCATCATGCTGTTCATCCTGCTGCGCGCCTCTATTCCGCGCCCGCGCTATGACCAGGTGATGGACTTCAGCTGGAAGTTCTGCCTGCCGCTGACCCTGATCAATTTGCTGGTGACCGCTGCGCTCGTGTTGCTCAACACGCCAGCTGTTGCGGCCCAGTGAGGATTTGACCCATGTTCAAATATATTGGCGACATCGTTAAGGGCACTGGCACCCAGCTGCGCAGCCTGGTGATGGTGTTCTCTCACGGTTTTCGCAAACGTGACACCCTGCAGTACCCCGAAGAGCCGGTCTACCTGCCGCCACGCTACCGTGGCCGCATCGTCCTGACCCGCGACCCGGATGGCGAAGAGCGCTGTGTAGCGTGCAACCTGTGTGCCGTGGCTTGCCCGGTCGGTTGCATCTCGCTGCAGAAAGCTGAAACAGAAGACGGTCGTTGGTACCCGGAGTTCTTCCGCATCAACTTCTCCCGTTGCATTTTCTGCGGCCTCTGCGAGGAAGCCTGCCCGACCACCGCGATCCAGCTCACCCCGGATTTCGAGATGGCCGAGTTCAAACGTCAGGACCTGGTGTACGAGAAAGAAGATCTGCTGATCTCCGGCCCCGGCAAGAACCCTGACTACAACTTCTACCGTGTTGCAGGTATGGCTGTTGCCGGCAAGCCGAAAGGCGCCGCGCAGAACGAAGCCGAGCCGATCAACGTGAAGAGCTTGCTCCCTTAAGGAAGAAAGATGGAATTCGCTTTCTATTTCGCATCCGGTGTCGCTGTGGTGTCCACCCTTCGGGTGATCACCAACACCAACCCCGTGCACGCCCTGCTCTACCTGATCATTTCGCTGATCTCCGTGGCGATGACCTTCTTCGCCCTCGGCGCTCCGTTCGCCGGTGTCCTGGAAGTGATCGCCTACGCTGGCGCCATCATGGTGCTGTTCGTCTTCGTGGTGATGATGCTCAACCTCGGGCCGGCTTCGGTCGCCCAGGAACGCGGCTGGCTCAAGCCGGGCATCTGGCTCGGCCCGGTGGTGCTTGGCGCACTGCTGCTGGTCGAACTGCTGTACGTGCTGTTCGCCAGCGAAAGCGGCGCCGGCATCGGCCACACCACGGTTGACGCCAAGGCCGTCGGCATCAGCCTGTTCGGCCCTTACCTGCTGGTGGTGGAACTGGCCTCGATGCTGCTGCTCGCCGCAGCGGTGACGGCTTTCCACCTCGGCCGCAACGAGGCGAAGGAGTAATCACATGCCAGCAATTCCTCTCGAACATGGCCTGGCCGTCGCCGGCATCCTGTTCTGCCTCGGCCTTGTCGGGCTGATGGTGCGCCGCAATATTCTTTTCGTGTTGATGAGCCTGGAAATCATGATGAACGCCTCGGCACTGGCTTTCATCGTCGCCGGCAGCCGCTGGGCGCAACCGGATGGACAGATCATGTTCATCCTGGTGATCAGCCTGGCAGCGGCCGAGGCCAGTATCGGCCTGGCGATCCTGTTGCAGCTGTATCGCCGCTTCCACACTCTCGATATCGATGCTGCCAGTGAGATGCGCGGATGAACCTTCTCTTTCTGACGTTCGTATTCCCCCTGATCGGCTTCCTGCTGCTGTCGTTCTCGCGCGGCCGCTGGTCCGAGAACCTGTCGGCGCTGGTTGGCGTCGGTTCGGTGGGCCTCTCGGCCATCGTCGCCGCCTACGTGATCTGGCAGTTCAATGTCGCCCCGCCTGCAGGCGGCGCGTACAGCCAGCTGCTGTGGCAGTGGATGTCGGTGGACGGCTTTGCGCCGAACTTCACCCTGTACCTGGACGGCCTGTCGGTGACCATGCTTGGCGTGGTGGTCGGCGTCGGCTTCCTGATCCACCTGTTCGCCTCCTGGTACATGCGCGGTGAAGCCGGTTACTCGCGCTTCTTCGCCTACACCAACCTGTTCATTGCCAGCATGCTGTTCCTGATCCTGGGCGACAACCTGCTGTTCATCTACTTCGGTTGGGAAGGCGTGGGCCTGTGTTCGTACCTGTTGATCGGTTTCTACTACAGCAACCGCAACAACGGTAACGCCGCACTCAAAGCGTTCATCGTCACCCGAATCGGCGACGTGTTCATGGCCATCGGCCTGTTCATCCTGTTCCAGCAACTGGGCACCCTGAACGTTCAGGAACTGCTGGTGCTGGCCCCGCAGAAATTCCAGGCGGGTGATTTCTGGATGGTCCTGGCAACCCTGATGCTGCTCGGTGGCGCGGTCGGTAAATCGGCCCAGCTGCCGCTGCAGACCTGGCTTGCCGACGCGATGGCCGGCCCTACCCCGGTTTCGGCACTGATCCACGCGGCAACCATGGTGACCGCGGGCGTTTACCTGATTGCCCGTACCCACGGCCTGTTCGCCCTGGCCCCTGACGTGCTGCACCTGGTCGGTGTGGTCGGCGGCGTGACCCTGGTGCTGGCCGGCTTTGCCGCCCTGGTGCAGACCGACATCAAGCGCATCCTCGCCTACTCGACCATGAGCCAGATCGGCTACATGTTCCTGGCCCTGGGCGTTGGTGCCTGGGAAGGCGCGATCTTCCACCTGATGACCCACGCCTTCTTCAAGGCCCTGCTGTTCCTTGCTTCCGGTGCGGTGATCGTTGCCTGCCACCACGAGCAGAACATCTTCAAGATGGGCGGCCTGTGGAAGAAACTGCCACTGGCCTACGCCAGCTTCATCGTCGGTGGTGCCGCCCTGGCTGCCCTGCCGCTGCTGACCGCCGGCTTCTACTCGAAAGACGAGATCCTCTGGGAAGCCTTCGCCAGCGGCAACAACGGTCTGCTGTACGCCGGCCTGGTCGGTGCCTTCATGACCTCGCTGTACACCTTCCGCCTGATCTTCATCGCCTTCCACGGCGAAGCCAAGACCGAAGCTCACGCCGGCCACGGGATTTCCCACTGGCTGCCGCTGGGCGTGCTGATCGTGCTGTCGACCTTCGTCGGTGCCTGGATTCATCCACCGTTGGCGGGCGTGCTGCCGCAGAGCGTCGGCCATGCCGGCGGCGAAGCCAAGCACAGCCTGGAAATCGCCTCGGGCGCCATCGCCATCGCCGGTATCCTGCTGGCGGCGATGCTGTTCCTGGGCAAGCGTCGCCTGGTTACCGCGATTGCCAACAGCGGCATCGGTCGCGTGCTGTCGGCCTGGTGGTTCGCCGCCTGGGGCTTCGACTGGATCTACGACAAGCTGTTCGTCAAACCTTACCTGCTGATCAGCCACATCCTGCGCAAGGATCCGGTTGACCGCAGCATTGGCCTGATTCCGCGTATGGCGAAGGGCGGTCATGCCGCCATGAGCAAAACCGAAACCGGTCAGCTGCGCTGGTACACCGCTTCGATCGCCGTAGGTGCCGTGCTTGTGCTCGGTGCCGTTGTTATGGCTGCGGTCTGATATGAACCTTGCGACTTTGCGAAAGGAATTGAGCCCGTCATGATTTTGCCTTGGCTGATCCTGATCCCCTTCATCGGCGGCCTGCTGTGCTGGCTGGGTGAGCGCTTCGGCGCCACCCTGCCGCGCTGGATTGCGCTGCTGACCATGTCCCTGCTGCTTGGTATCGGCCTCTGGCTGTGGGCCAACGGGGACTACACCCTGGCCCCTGCACCGGGCGCCGCGCCCGAGTGGGCGTTCGAATTCAAAGTGCTGTGGATCGAACGCTTCGGCATCAGCCTGCACCTGGCCCTCGATGGCCTGTCGCTGCTGATGATCCTGCTCACCGGCCTGCTCGGTGTGCTCTCGGTACTGTGCTCGTGGAAAGAGATCACTCGCCACGTCGGCTTCTTCCACCTCAACCTGATGTGGATCCTGGGCGGCGTGGTCGGTGTGTTCCTGGCCCTGGACCTGTTCCTGTTCTTCTTCTTCTGGGAAATGATGCTGGTGCCGATGTATTTCCTCATCGCGCTCTGGGGTCACAGCTCCTCGGATGGCAAGAAGACCCGGATCTACGCCGCCACCAAGTTCTTCATCTTCACCCAGGCCAGCGGCCTGATCATGCTGGTGGCGATCCTTGGTCTGGTACTGGTCAACTACAGCAACACCGGTGTGATCACCTTCGACTACACCCAGTTGCTCAAGGCCGACCTGCCGGCGGGCACCGAGTACCTGCTGATGCTCGGCTTCTTCATCGCCTTCGCGGTCAAGCTGCCGGTTGTGCCGTTCCACTCCTGGCTGCCTGACGCTCACGCCCAGGCACCGACCGCAGGTTCCGTCGACCTCGCCGGTATCTTGCTGAAGACTGCGGCCTACGGCCTGCTGCGTTTCGCCCTGCCGCTGTTCCCGAACGCTTCGGCCGAGTTTGCGCCGATTGCCATGACCCTGGGTCTGATCGGGATTTTCTACGGTGCTTTCCTGGCCTTCGCCCAGACCGACATCAAGCGTCTGATCGCCTTCTCCAGCGTTTCGCACATGGGCTTCGTGCTGATCGGGATCTACTCCGGCAGCCAGCAGGCCCTGCAAGGCGCGGTGATCCAGATGCTGGCTCACGGCCTGTCGGCAGCGGCACTGTTTATTCTCAGCGGCCAGCTGTACGAGCGCCTGCATACCCGTGACATGCGTCAGATGGGCGGCCTGTGGCACCGCATCGCCTACCTGCCGGCCATCAGCCTGTTCTTCGCCGCCGCCTCCCTGGGCCTGCCAGGCACCGGTAACTTCGTTGGCGAATTCCTGATCCTGATCGGCAGCTTCGTCGCTTCGCCGTGGGTCACCGTGATCGCTACTTCCGGCCTGGTGTTCGGTTCGGTGTACTCGCTGATCATGATTCACCGCGCCTACTTCGGCCCGGCCAAATCCGATGAAGTCCTGGCTGGCATGGACACCCGCGAACTGATCATGGTGCTGGGCCTGGCTGGCCTGCTGATCCTGCTGGGCGTCTACCCACAGCCGTTCCTGGACACTTCTGCCGCCACCATGAGTGGTGTACAGCAGTGGCTGGGTTCCGCTTTCACTCAACTCGCTTCGGCCCGGTAAGAGCGCTATGGACCTGACGATTCAACACTTTATCGCGCTTGCGCCGCTGCTGATCACCACCATCACCACGGTCGTGGTGATGCTGGCGATCGCCTGGCGGCGCAACCACTCGCAAACCTTCCTGCTGTCGACCGTGGGCCTGAACCTGGCCCTGCTGTCGATCATCCCGGCGCTGAAGGTTGCGCCCCTGGCAGTCACCCCGCTGCTGACCATCGACAACTTCGCCTGCCTGTACATGGCGCTGATCCTGGTTGCCACCCTGGCTTGCGTCACCCTCGCCCACGCCTACCTGGGTGATGGCGGCAAAGGCTACCCGGGCAACCGCGAAGAGCTGTACCTGCTGATCCTGATGTCCGCCCTGGGCGGTCTGGTACTGGTCAGCGCGCAGCACCTGGCTGGCCTGTTCATCGGCCTTGAGCTGCTCTCGGTACCGGTCTATGGCCTGGTCGCCTATGCCTTCTTCAACAAGCGTTCGCTGGAAGCCGGCATCAAGTACATGGTGCTCTCGGCTGCTGGTTCCGCCTTCTTGCTGTTCGGCATGGCGCTGTTGTATGCCGACGCTGGCAGCCTGAGCTTCGACGGCATTGGCAAGGCCCTGGCGGCCACCAGCATGCCAAGCATGATCGCCCAGCTGGGCCTGGGCATGATGCTGGTCGGCCTGGCGTTCAAACTGTCGCTGGTGCCGTTCCACCTGTGGACCCCGGACGTCTACGAAGGTGCTCCGGCACCGGTCGCCGCCTTCCTGGCCACCGCCAGCAAGGTCGCGGTGTTCGCCGTCGTCGTACGCCTGTTCATGATCTCCCCTGCGGCCAGCAGCGGCGTATTGACCACCGTGCTGTCGGTGATCGCCGTGGCCTCGATCCTGATCGGTAACCTGCTGGCGCTGACCCAGAGCAACCTCAAGCGCCTGCTCGGCTACTCCTCGATCGCCCACTTCGGTTACCTGCTGATCGCCCTGGTGGCGAGCAAGGGCCTGGCGGTCGAAGCCATCGGCGTGTACCTGGTCACCTACGTGATCACCAGCCTCGGTGCCTTCGGCGTCATCACCCTGATGTCCTCGCCATACAACGGTCGTGACGCCGACGCCCTGTACGAGTACCGCGGCCTGTTCTGGCGCCGTCCGTACCTGACCGCGGTGCTGACCGTGATGATGCTGTCGCTGGCCGGTATCCCGCTGACCGCAGGCTTCATCGGCAAGTTCTACATCATCGCTACCGGCGTCGAGTCGCAGCTGTGGTGGCTGGTCGGTGCCCTGGTGATCGGTAGTGCCATCGGCGTGTTCTACTACCTGCGCGTGATGGTCACCCTGTACCTGATCGAGCCAAACCTGCGTCGTCACGACGCCCCGCTGAACTGGGAACAGCGCACCGGCGGCGTGATGCTGCTGGCCATCGCCATCCTCGCCTTCGTCCTGGGCGTGTACCCGCAGCCGTTGCTGGACATGGTCCAGCATGCAGGCCTGCAACTGATCGGTTGATCGATCAGGCACTGATAAACACCCCGCTTCGGCGGGGTGTTTTGTTTTCAGGCCGAAACCCTCATCGCGGGGCAAGTCGGGTCGCCGCACCGCCGCTCCCACTGGATGGGCTGCCCCGCGATGATGCGACTGCCTATCGGTGACTGTGCTTCGTCTGATAGTTGCGACGTCAGATACCCGCTCTCAGTCCTGGAACCCCATCGATGCACCCCACCCTACCCCGCTCCTCCCTCGCCTTGCTGATCTCCTGTGCCGCGTCGGTGCAGGCCAGCGATAGCATCGAACTCGGCCAGGTGCTGATCCAGGAACAGGAGCAGAGCGAGTTGCAAGATGCTCGCGAACGCCTGCAGCAGGTGCCTGGCGCCAGCAACCTGATCGACATGCAACGGGTGGAGCAAGGCCGGGTCGCCAGCAACCAGGATGTGCTCGCCTACCAGCCCGGGGTGTTCGCCCAGTCGGCTGGCAACGACGGCATCAAGCTGTCGATCCGGGGTTCGGGTATCAACCGCGCCCCCGGCGCTCACGGCTCGGGTGTGTACACGATGTTCGACGGCCTGCCGCTGACCGGCCCGGGTGGCACGCCCTATGAACTGTTCGAACCACTGTGGCTGAGCCGCGCCGAAGTGCTGCGCGGTGCCAACGGCTTCGACCGCGGCGCGTTGGCGCTGGGCGGCGCTATCGACTACATCACCCACACCGGCCGCGACGCCGCACCGCTGCAACTGCGCTACGAGCTCGGCAGTCGCGGCTATGCCAAACGCCAGATCAGCTCCGGCCAGGTCCTGGGCGACCTGGACTACTACGTGGCGCTGACCGACTCGGAATACGACGGCTACCAGCGGCACAGCAGCGGCAGCAGCAAGGGCATCGCCGCCAATGTCGGCTACCGCTTCAATCCGAACCTGGAGACCCGCTTCTACCTGCGTTATCGAGAGACCGAGAATGACCTGGCCGGGCGCTTGACCCAGGAGCAGATCAAGCATGATCCGCGCGGGGCCAACCCGGCCTACCTGAGCCGCGACGACAGCCGTCCGCAGCCGGGCAGCACCTGGCTGGGCAACAAGACCACCTTCTATCTCGATGACGATTCGCAGCTCGAAGCAGGCCTGGTCTATCACGATTATCCGATGGACCTGCGCGAAGGTCCGATGCGCCTGAAGGTCGCCTACACCGACGTCAGCGGCACCCTGAATTATCAGCGCCGCCACACGCTGTTCGGCCACGAAAGTAAAACCACCGTCGGCTGGCGCACCACCAAGCACTTGCCCAACAGCGGCGCTTCGCAATACTCGCGGGTCAATGGCGTATTCGGGGCGAAAACCCGGGACTTCACCTACCAGGGCTCGGACACTGTCCTGCATGTCGGCAACGAACTGGAACTGATCCCCGACCTGTGGCTGACCAGTGGCCTGGCGGCGATCTACACCCGCCGCGAGAGCGCGGTGACCTACCCCGACAATGGCGGCAAGGTCAGCCAGAGCGACTGGGACTACGCCCCGCGCCTGGGCCTGCGCTACGACATCAGCCCGCAGTTGCAGGTCTATGGCAACCTCAGCCGTTCGGTGGAGCCGCCGCACCCGTGGTCGCTGATCTGGAGCTCGACCAGCAACACGCAACCGATTGAAATGCACAACCAGACCGCCACTACCCTGGAACTGGGTGCCCGCGGCGAGTCGGCCATCGGCCGCTGGGACCTGGCCTGGTATTACTCGGACGTACGCCATGAGCTGCTGGCGGTGGAGATCGTGCCAGGCCAGCCCGCCAAGGAGTTCAACGCCAGCCCGACCGTGCACCAGGGCATCGAGGCCGGCCTTGACAGCCTGCTGTGGCAGCGCGCCGGGGTCGGCAAGCTGAGCCTGCGCCAGGCCTACACCTTCAGCGACTTCCACTACCGCGACGACGACAGCTTCGGCGACAACCGCCTGCCGGGCATCCCCATGCACTACTACCAGGCCGAACTGCGCTTCAACCTGCCCAGCGGCCTGTTTGCAGGGATCAACACGCAGATGGCCTCCAAGGTCCAGGTCGACTACGCCAACAGCTACCCGACCGATGCCTATGCCATTCTCGGCGCCACCCTGGGCTACAACTCGCCGAAACAGGACTGGCAAGCCTGGCTCGACCTGCGCAACCTGACCAACAAACGCTATGCCGCCACCGTCACCCCCGGCTACAACGACAACGGTACCGACATTGCCCGCTCGACACCGGGCGAAGGCTTCGGGGTCTATACCGGGGTGTCCTACAGCTTCCGTTAACTGGGCAGTTGCACCTGCGGTTTGGTCGAGACGAAGATCGCCCAGCTGGACATGAACAGCGCGGCGATCAGCGGGCCGATGACAAAACCGTTGAGGCCGAATACCGCCAGGCCACCAAGCGTCGAGACCAGGATCAGGTAATCGGGCATCTTGGTGTCCTTGCCCACCAGGATCGGGCGCAGCACGTTGTCCACCAGGCCGATGACGAACACGCCGAAGGCGGCCAGCACCGCGCCTTGCCAGAAGGCGCCGGTGGCGACGAAGTACACCGCCACCGGCGCCCAGACGATCCCTGCACCCACTGCCGGCAACAGTGACAGAAAAGCCATCAGCACGCCCCAGACCAAGGCGCTGGGGATGTCGAGAATCCAGAAGATGATCCCGCCCAGGGCGCCCTGGGTCACCGCTACCAGCAGGTTGCCCTTGACCGTGGCGCGTACCACACGGTTGAACTTCAGTTGCAGACGGCGCTTTTGCTGTTCGGCCAGCGGCACCGCGGTGCGGATCTTGCGCACCAGCTCGGCGCCGTCACGCAGGAAGAAATACAGCAGGTAAAGCATGATGCCGAAGCTCACCAGAAAATCGAAAGTCCCCTGGCCGAAGCTGAAAGCCTGGGTGGCGAAGAACTGGCTGCCTTGCATGGCGCCCTTGGTGATTTTATCGCGCAGGCCGGCCAGGTCGCCCATGCCCATGCGCTCGAGGAAGTTCTGCACAAAGGCCGGGAGGATGTTCTTGAAGCGCTCGATGTAGCCGGCCAGGTCCAGCTCGCCGCTTTCGATGTTCTTGTACAGCGCCGCGCCCTCCTGCACCAGCAGGGTACTGATGATGATCACCGGTAAAATTGCAATCACCAGGCAGATGAACAGGGTCAGCCCGGCCGCCAGGTTGCGCCGCCAGCCCAGGCGCGCTAGCAGGCGGCGTTGCAGCGGGGCGAAGACGATACCGAGGATCACCGCCCAGAACACCGCGCCATAGAACGGCAGGAGAATCCAGATGAAAGCGATGGTCACCAGCACCAGCAGTGCCAGTAACGCCTTATGTTGCATGACGGTTTCGTTCATGTGCGCTCCTTGTGCGTTCTATTCATTAGTGCGCCGGGCATTGCCAAAAGTGCCGTTGATGCAGATCAATAAACACTAGCTGCAGCCGGCGTAGCATCCGCGCCTTTTGCCGCGACCCGATCATGACCCTTCTCGCCAAACCCGAACTGCTCGCCCCCGCCGGCTCACTGAAGAACATGCGCTATGCCTTCGCCTACGGCGCCGATGCCGTGTATGCCGGGCAGCCGCGCTACAGCCTGCGTGTGCGCAACAACGAATTCGACCACGCCAACCTTGCCTTGGGCATCAAGGAAGCCCAGTCCCAGGGCAAGCGCTTCTACGTGGTGGTCAACATTGCCCCGCACAACGCCAAGCTCAAGACCTTCCTCAAGGACCTGGCGCCAGTGATCGAAATGGCCCCGGATGCACTGATCATGTCCGACCCGGGGCTGATCATGCTGGTGCGCCAGCACTTCCCGCAGATGCCGATTCACCTCTCGGTGCAGGCCAACACGGTGAACTGGGCCAGCGTCGAGTTCTGGCGCAGCCAGGGTCTGACCCGGGTAATCCTGTCGCGCGAGCTGTCGCTGGAAGAGATCGAGGAGATTCGCCAGCAGGTGCCGCAGATGGAACTGGAAGTGTTCGTCCACGGCGCGCTGTGCATGGCCTACTCCGGTCGCTGCCTGCTGTCGGGTTATCTGAACCGCCGCGATGCCAACCAGGGCAGTTGCACCAACGCCTGCCGCTGGCAATACACAACCACCGCGGCCAGCGAGAATGTCACCGGTGAAATCGTTCGCGAAGTGCAGCCGACCCTGGGCCTCGGCGCGCCGACCGAGCAGGTGTTCGTGCTGCAGGAAAGCAACCGCCCGGGCGAAGACATGCCGGCGTTCGAAGACGAGCACGGCACCTACATCATGAACGCCAAGGACCTGCGCGCGGTGCAACATGTCGAGCGGCTGACGCGCATGGGCGTGCATTCGCTGAAGATCGAGGGCCGGACCAAGTCGCACTTCTACTGCGCGCGCACTGCCCAGGTGTATCGCCAGGCCATCGATGACGCGGCAGCCGGGCGTGAGTTCGATCGCAACCTGATGCTCAACCTCGAGTCACTGGCCCAGCGCGGCTATACCGAAGGTTTCCTGCGCCGGCACGTGCATGACGAATATCAGAACTACCAGCGCGGCAACTCGGTGTCCGAACGCCAGCAGTTTGTCGGCGAACTGAGCGGCGAGCGGGTCAATGGCCTGGCTGAAGTGCGGGTGAAGAACCGTTTTGCTGTGGGTGATCACCTGGAACTGATGACACCCAAGGGCAACTACCACTTCGACTTGCATCAGTTGCGCAATCGCCAGGGTGACGAAATCGAGGTAGCACCGGGGGATGGACACACAGTGTATTTACCGATCCCCGAGCAGGTAGACCTGGCCTTCGGTTTGCTGCTCAGGGATCTGGTTGACTGAATCAAGGCGCGGACGTGGCCACCGTCGCGCTTTCAACCTCGCGAATCACTTGCAAGCGGTACTGCGGATCGGCCTTGATCTGCGCCTCGGTGAACGGAATCACCTGCCACTGCTTGGCCGAGAACGCGCGGGTCTGGTCGCTGGCATGGGCCGAACCCGCTTCGCTGGACTCGGAGAACGCCAGCATCCCCAGCGCATGCGGGCCCTGGTCATCGAAGGTCACCAGCTGCAGGTAGCTGGTACCGCTGACTACCAGGCGCTTGTCGGCGGCGACCGGTACGCTCTGGATTGCGTTGTACACGCCAAGGCTTGCCGGCCCACCGTGGATCGGTGTGCCGTCGGCAGCCTGCTGGATCTGCCCCCAGCGCGCGTCCTCGGCGAAACCGGCCTTGCTTACCTGCGCAACTGAAGCCAGGGCTGCCTCACGCAAGGCGCTGGCCACCTCGGCGCGATCAACGGCCAGCCCGCGCGGCGTGTGTTGCGGATCGGCGGCGTCGAAACCAACACGCCAGATGTCCTTGCGCCCCTGCAAAGCCTGCAAGATGTTCTGGAAATGCACCAGGCCAAGGCCACTGTCGAGGTTGGCGCGCAGGTCCCAGGCCTTGAGGCTGGTACACAGCGCGCCGAGCTTGGCATCTGCCGCTTGCGCGGCGCACCAGTTGAGCAGGTCGGGCATGACCAGCTCGGCGACATACACCTGGTTGTCCATGACCATCTGCTGCAGGTCCGCCGGGCTGATCTTGCCCTTCTCGCTCAGGCTCGCCAGGCGCTGCAGGGCAAAGCGGCTGCGCGGGCCCAAGGGTTGGTCTTCGCGGCTGACCAGCGGCGAATAGCCCTGCAACGGTGTGGCCGGGTTGACCATCCAGGCCGAGTCGTTGGAATGCTGGACGAAGTCCTTGCGGCTCAGGCTCGGTAGCAGTTGCGCGGGGAAGATGCCTGCCTGGGCGGCCCGCGGGTCGACCTTCCAGTTGCAGGCACTGCGCGAACCGTCGAGCACGATCATCTCCTGCCCGGCGGCCGGGTCGCTGCAGCTGGCCAGCAAGGCGGCATCGACGTACGGCACCACCGACTGATTCAAGTACAGCGCCTGACCCTTGGCGTCCACCGCCAGGGTATTGACCCAGGGAATGCCCTGCAGGCGCTGCACCGAAGCTTGCAGGCTTTTCAGGCTGTCGGCGCGGTTCATCGCATCCCACTGCGCCAGCACCCGGGTGTTTTCGAGGTTGGCATCACGCAGGCTGAAGGCGTACTGCTTGTTCCAGTCCAGGCGCCCCGGCCATTGCACGATCGGGCCGAATACCGAGCTGTAGACCTCACGGGTCAGCGGCTTGAGCTGGCCGTCCGCGCCCTTGACCGTCACGTTCAGGCGCTGCTGGGTCAAGGCCTGCGACTTGCCGTCGAGCAGGTAGCGGGTCGGGTCCTTGGGGTCGAGCTCCAGCCGGTACAGGGTGAAGTGCTTGGAGGTGTCGACCGTGTGGGTCCAGGCCAGGTGCTGGTTGAAGCCGATGTTGATCAGCGGCAAGCCCGGCAGGGCCGCGCCCATGGCATCCAGTTTGCCCGGCAGGGTCAGCTGCATCTGATAAAAGCGCATGCCGCCGGCCCAGGGAAAGTGCGGGTTGGCCAGGAGCATGCCGCGACCGTTGAACGAGCGCTCGGCACCGATGGCCACGGCATTGCTGCCGCGCTCGACAGCAAACTGCTCCTGGCGCAACTGGGCGATGCGCAGGTCGGGGCGCAACTGGGCGACGACATTCGGCGGTGTGGCCCCGGCCAGTGCTTCGGCGAACTGGCCGACACCGCCTTCGACCAGCAAGCGGCGAGTCAGCTTGACCAGGTCGAGGGTGGTGATCGGCCGTAGCCATTCGGCCTGCAGGCACTGCACGCCCTGCCCCTGGGCCTTGAACTCGGCCAGCGCGCGGTTGTAGCCCTTGGCATAGCCTTCGAGCCGTGCACGCATGGCCGGCGGTTGTGCCTGCCAGAAGCCGAACACCGCCGTTGGCGTATTCAGCCAATTGAAAAACAGGTCGCTGGGCAGGTTTTCGCGCTGCTCGAAGGTGCGCTGTTCTGGCCCGAAGTAACGCGAACGCTCGCCATTGACGGTGACCACCTCGTTAGCCAGCAGGCACAGGTTGTCTTGTGCATAGGCATAGCCGATACCGTACCCCAAGCCCTGCTCGTCCCTGGCCAGGATGTGCGGCACGCCGTAACTGCTGCGGCGGATTTCAGCGCTGGCATCACCCGGCGCCACGCGCGCCTGGACGGACAGGCTCAGGCCGGCAAGCAGCCCGGCCATACAAAGGGTCGCTAAGGGAAAGGGCTTGATCACGCGCACTCCAGCTCAATCAGGGGAAAGGTCGTCCTGACTGAACGAAATACGCCAAATAAATTTACCGGTTTGCGCCGCTCAATACGTCTTTAGAGGGTGAGGCTGAAGATTTTTTTCATCAGGTACTGCAGTTTTGCCGCGCTCATTCGTCTTATAGGTGTAGGCAAACACTTTTGCTTACCTGGACAGGCCAAGAAATGGAGCATTCACATGTACAACCAGCCACAGCCAGCGCTAACCGCTGGCCCTGGACGCACAAAGAGCCAACCGGTGACTGCAAGAACCGAAGCCGGCGAGCACGAGCGCCCTGGCAATGAACACATCCGCGAGCTGCTCAAGGCCTTTGGCCTGCGTACCAGCCTGATCCGCCTGAAGGTCATCGATGCCCTGCACATGGCCGATCGCGATGGCCGCAGTATCGGCGTGCGCGGGGTCCACAGCCAGCTCGAACAGCTGGATATTCCGCTGTCGTTCCTCAGCGTTCGCGAAGTGCTCAAGCGTTTGTGCGCCGAAGGCGTGATCAGCCTGGGCAACGACAAGTGCTACAGCCTCAACCCCCAGGCCCGCGCGGTACTGGAGCAAGCCACCTGCCGTTGAGCGACCGGCCGGCGCGCAGCCGGCCGCGCTTACCGCCTCAGGGCTTGACCTTACGGCGCATGATGCCGTTGACCACCACCACAACCACCGCCACGGCAATGGCGATGTACTGGAACACTTGCTCGCTGATGGTGCCCTGCTTTTGCAGGTAGGACAGTCCGAGCATGATCCCCAGCACCAGCAGGGAGATCAGAATGGAGTATTTCAGGCGTTGACCTTGAGTCATGGGTAGTTCCTTGCGACATCGGCGAAAAGCCCCGAAGCGGGCCGAGCGCATGATACAACGTCACCCGCAGGCAGCGGACTATTTCCCGCTTCTGCCCGCCCCGCAGCATTGCCAACATGGCTTCCCGGACGACTGCCCAGACCAACGCAAGGATCACCATGTCGATGCGAACCCTGCTGCTCAGCCTGGCGCTGCTCGGCCCCCTAAATGCCCATGCCCTGCCCACCGAATCCCAACCTCAGGCTTTGCTGCTCGAACTGGCTGCACAATTGGCGCACAGCGCCGGCAGTAGCCAGTGGCAACAACTCTGGCAACGCAGCCGACAGGCCGGGCATCTGCACAGCAACCCGCACACCGAGCATTTCAATGTGCCCCAGGCACAAATTCCGGCACTGGTAGCCAGCACCCTGGCCAGCGCCGATCAGGCACGACCGTTGAAGCAGACGCAGGTGCGCTATCGCCGCGACTTTCACCCCAGGGTCATCGGCAAGGCTGGCACGCAGGCGTTGACCGCCCTGTGCGTGTGGGTCGACTGGCGCAGTTTCCCCGAACAGGGCGTCAGCCATCCAACCCCCTACCTGGGCCAGGTCAGCCTGTTGCTGGCACGCCCTTGCGAGTAAGCATGGGTGGCTCAACCTAGGAAGGTCACCATCGCCATGGCACCCGGTAATCAAGGCGTTGCGCTTACGTCGCAATTCATTTCCCACCCATCGGCATGGTTCGTCCTACAGAAAGCGTACATAAAGCCCTCCCTTGCCGCCCCACTTGCTGCCTAGCCCGCCTTCCGTCCAGTAGCCGAGAATCCAGCTCAAGCCACGACAGACAGATGCGATTTGTCGCATTGACGCTGCCTGCAATGGCCCTAGCTGCCTGGCACGGATCATCAAGGTGCCGAACTATCGCCTACAAGGAAGTCACCATGGAACTGAGCGACCTGAACCGTATCGATATCGAACAACTGCCCCACTCGCTGCAGATGCTGATCGAATGCCTGGGCATCGAGAATGCCTACAACCTGACCTGCGCCTTTGGCGGGCGCCCCAAGTACATTCCCAAGCACCGCGAACGCACCGCACTGGCGGAAATTCTCCCGGCGCCGGCGCTGGATGCGCTGATCAAGCGCTTCGCCGGCATGGCCCTGGAGATCCCCAAGGTTGACCATTTTCTGCGCCAGCTGCGCAACCAGCAAATCCAGCAGGAAAGCGCCGACGGTCTGTCACGCAGCATGCTCGCCAACAAGTACGGCTTGAGCCTGCGCCAGATCGGCAATATCCGTCGCCAGGAACCCTGCCCGCGCTAAGCGTCATCGACTTGAGCCGATAACTCCGGCATTCAAGGCAACCCCGCACAATGATGTGCAATCAAGACAAGGAAATCTCTGATGGCAACAATCGACAATGGCCTGATCGGCTCGGTAATGAACGCCTTGCCACTGGACCGGATGATCTCGGGACCTCTGCAGGCGATGATCCAGGCACAGATTTCGGCAAGCAAGTCGTACGCCGACTTTCTTATGGGCGTGTGCATCCAGAATGGCAAAGCCGTCGCCATTCAATTCGACTACGACGAAACCATCACCGATGAACAAGGGGTGTACAAGGGAACTGTCTCGAAGAAGATGCAGATCCCGCTGCTGGCAGCGGTCACTCACCCCAACATCGTCATCGAAGAAGGCAACATCGAATTCGAACTGACCATCAGCCAGCAAGCCGAAAGCACCGAAGAGAGCGGCAAAGAGGCAAGTTTCGGCGCGTCGCTGGGCTGGGGCAAATTCAGGCTCAATGTCAAAGGCCAGGTCAGCCACAAATCCACTCAAACTCGCAAAACCGATACCCGTGCACGTTACGCCTTCAACACCAAGGTACGCCGCCAGGACCCACCCGAGGCGCTGATGCGGGTCATCGACTTTCTCACCGACGCGGCGACCAAGCCTGTGGTCATGGCCGATGCCACCGCGCAAAACCTCGATGCGATGCCGGTTTCGGCACTGCCGATGCCTGACGAACAGGAAAGCCGCAAAGAAACAGCCATCTGATCGTGCAGCATAAATAAAAACCCAGGCCTCTCATGCTCGAGAGGCCTGCTGACGAGCACAAGGAGTGGGAACGATTGGACCAAACCTCGGCAGTGAACGCCCCCATTACCGCCAGCGACCTCTGTGATATTACCCGCGGCCTGCAGGAAGCCGCTGCGGCCACCAACCACCTGATTGCCCAGCAGTACATCAAGCTGTTCGACCAGTTTTTCGACTACGACGCCGAGACGCTTGGCGCGCCGATGAAAGCCAAGATGGTCGAAGTGGCAATGGATGACCAGCACACCATGCAGATCCCGCTGATCGCGCTGGTGTCGCCGCGCGGGCTGGCACTGGAGCGCATGCAGGTCGACCTGTCGGTACGGATTCAAAACACCGAGACCACCGATGCCAGTGAAAACCTGCAGCGCGAACGCTTCTATGTGACGGTCGGCAGCCAGGGCAAACGCAACGGCGATGCCGCACGCGACCCCGATGAAGTACAGATCCGCATGCAGTTCCAGGCCTGTGAGCCACCGGAAGCGTTGAACCGGCTGTTCGAGGAGTACACCAGCCTGATCACTCCGCAGCGGGTGTCCACGCCGGCCCAACCCACGATCGACAGCAACGAGTTCATCGCAGCGGCGACCGTGCGCTGATCATTGGCACCTCTAGAAATCACGTTTGTAAAAGATATCCAGGGAACTGGCCAGGCCACTGGCCGCCTCCAGGTAAACCTTCTTGCTGAGCTTGTAGCGCAAGGCGATGGTGTTGGCCGGCTCGAACACACCCACCCCGTAACGCAGGCTCAAGCGCTCGGTCAGGTTACCGCTGGCGACCACCGCCGTGTTGTTGCCGCTGCCCTGGGTGTCGAGCTGGAAGTCATCGATGCCCAGGCTCGAGGCCAGGCTGCCGGTGATCCCGGCACTGCCCGCCAGGCCCAGGCCGAGCGCCGCTTCGGCGAGCATGTTGTTATCTTCGCCAGTGGTGCCCAGCGGCCGGCCGAGCACCAGGTAGGACAAGGCCTGCTCCTGGCTCATGGCCGGCTCCGAGAACACCTGGGTGGTGGGCTGCTCGGCGCTGCCGCTCAAGCGGATGCCGGCAATCACGTCATCGGTCTTGCGAATTGCCTCGATGTCCAGGTACGGCTGATCGATAGGGCCGGCAAACAGCAAGCGCGCACGGCGGATGGTCAGGCGCTGGCCATAGGCACGGTAGCGACCATCGGCCAGGCTCAGTTCGCCGCGAGTATCGAGGTTGTCGCCGATATGCACGTGCCCGAGCAGGTTGGCGGTAAGGCCAAAGCCGCTGAACGAGAGCTTGTCCTGGCCCACCTGCACGTCGATATCCATGGCCATGGCCATCGGCGCTTTGCCCTCCTCGGTCTGGTGACCGAGGATCACCGTGTCATCGGAGACCTTGACCGTCGACGGCGGCAGTTCACGCACAGTGATCTTGCCCTTGGGCACCAGCACCTTGCCAGTCACCGCAAGCTTGTCGTCAATCAGGCTGATTTTCAGGTCCGGGGCCACTTCGAGGGCCGCATAGGGTTCGACGTTGACCGGCAGGCGCTGGCCCTGCAGCGCCAGGTTTACAGCCAGGGCCTGGCCCCAGCCGATCTGCCCGTTCAGGCTGCCCTGGCCGCTTTCGCCGCTTTTCCAGCTGCCGTTGAGCTGGACCTGTTCGCCGGCGATCAACGCTTGCAGTTGCAGGTCCTGAAGGCTGATCGGCAGCTCGGCACCGCTGATTTCGCCATGTACAAGGTTCAGGCTGCCATTGACCTGAGGCGCCAGCAAAGTGCCAGACAGGCGCCCGCTGCCATTGAGCTGGCCATTCAAACGCTCGACCATCGGCGCAAACGGACGGCCGATGGCCAGGTCCAGGCCGCTGAGGCGGAAGTCACCGCTCAACGGTTTGTTCTTTGCCAACGGGTCAAGCCGGGTATTGACCGCCAGCTCGCCGAGCTTGTCACCGTGAAAGTCCAGGCGGGTATCGATGCGCCTCGGGCCCAGGGTGCTTTGCAGGCGCAGGGTCTGGTAGGGGAAGTCCAGCCATTGGTCCTTTTCACGCACGCGCAAGGTGCCGCCGCTGGCATCGATGAGGATGGTGCCCTTGGGCCCGCTAGCCGGCACATCGAGGTTGATGTCGGCATTGAGCAGGCCCTGCCAGGCAAAATCCTTGGGCAGCCACTGCGCCAGGCTCTGCAGCGGGAACTGCTTGAGGTGATAGCGCAGGCGAGGCTCGGGCGCCAGGCGCTGGTCTTCGCCGCACAGGCTGGCCTGGCCGGAACGCCAGCAATGGGCGCCGAACTCCACCTGGCCGCTGGCCAGGCGCTGCAGTTTTGCCGGAGCCTGCAGGCGCCAGTCCTGGCCACCGGCCTGGATTTCGCCGCTTGCCAGGCGCCCGCGCCAGTTGCCCTTGTCCAGTTGCCCATCCAGGCCCAGGTCAAGCTTGAGCTGCGGCCCGTCCAGGGCCAGTTGCAACTTTTGTTGACGAACATCACCGCTGCCCTTGGCCGTGAGCATCCCCAGGCTGGTATCGCCCAGGCGAATACTGCCGGCCTCAAGGTCGATGAGTGCACGTTGGGCGTTGTCCAGGCGTGCATCCAGGCTCAGGCGCTGCACGCGATTGTCAGCCTGGGCCAGTTGCTGGCCCTGCAGAACGAAGCTGCCTTGGGGGGCCTGCAAGGTACCGGCAACCTCCAGGCGGCCCTTGACCTGGCCTTGCAGCTGTGGCCAGAGCTGGCCCAGGCGTGGCAGGTTGATATCGATCTGACCGGCCAGACGCTGTTGCAGGCTGCCGCTGCCATTGATGTGGTTGTCGCCCAGGCGGATGTCCAGGGTGCCCAGGGTCCATTGCTGCCCTGCCCCTTGCGCCAGCGCTTTGAACACAGCGGGCTGGCCACGCAGTCGACCCTTGAGGTCAAGCTCGGCATCCAGACGCAACTCGCCGTTTTTCATCTCGCCCTTGCTGCGCAAGGGGCCAGCCAGGGTGCCGGGCAACTCGGCCAGCCAGTACGCCGGGTTCAGCGCCGACAGCTGCAGCGCGGCATCCCAGGCCACGCCATCGGCAAACTGCACGCCGACACTGCCGGCAGCCTTGCCTTGGCCCGCCGTCAATTGAAGTTGTGGCAGGCTGACTTGCTTGAGGTCACCTTTGAACGGACTGCTGAGGCTGAAGGCGCCTGCCGGGCCGTCCAGATCGCCGTTGAATTCGCCCTGGTAGTTGCCATCGCGGTATTGCACCTGGCCGGTGAAGCGGCGCAGGGAAACTTCCGGTGCCGGGTCCATTGGATACAGGCGCAGCCAGGGAAAATCCAGCCAGTCGATGCTGGCGTCTGCGCTCAGGCCTTGCTGCCAGTCGGCCTTGGCCTTGAGCTTGAGCGCCTGCTCGGCGCTGGCACTGAGGTCCAGGGCGCTGACTTCTGCACCCTTGGCATCAACCCGGCCTTGCAGCTTGAGCGCCACCGGGCCCTGTTCGGCAGGCAGGCTGGCTGAACCGAGCAGTTGATAGCCGTTTTGCAGGTTGCCCTTGGCGCTCAGTTGCAACTGGTTCAGTTGCAAGGTGTCGGGCAGCGCGGCCGAAGGTTTGAACGCCTCGCTGCTGATCTGCAGTTGCGCTGGCAGATTCTGCGCCAGTGCCTGCAGCTCGCCGCTCAGGCGCGCTTGCAGATAACCGCTGCTGTCAGCCGTGAGCTTGAGGGTTTTCTGCAGGTCGCCGTCGACCTGCAACGCCAGTTGCCAGGGTTGCCCGTCGACACTGGGCAACTGCAGCTGCCCCTGGGCCTGCAGCGGCCAATCGGCTTCGGGCTTGAGCAGGCCCTGCAGGTTCAGCTTGAGATCATCGCGTTGCAGTTGCAGGCTGTCGATCTGCAGCCCGCCGGTGGTCCAGTGCGCGGCCAGTTGCAACTGGCTGAGCTGTTCGTTGCCATCCAGGCGTAGCTGGCCTATGCGCACACTGCCAAGCTCAATGGCCAGCGGCAGCTTGAGTTGCGGCAGTTGCAACGGCCCGCTGTCGGGCTTCGGCTCGCCAGGGGCGAAGGCCAGGTTGACCTGATCGGCTTGCAGCTGCTCGATGCACAGGGTCATACGCAGCAGGCAGGCCGGCGACCAGGCCAATGCCGGCGCGACCAGCTCGACGCGATCGCCGCCTTGTTCCCACAGCAAGCGCTCGGCCTGCCACTGCCCGGCCAGGCGGCCCTGAAAGTTATCCAGTTGCAGCCCCGGCACCAGCCCCAGTGCCCAGCGGCTGCCGGCCTGAGTACCGAGCACCAGGCCGACACCCAGCACCAGCAACAGCAGCAAGGCCAGCAGGCCAAGAACGATGAATTTGATAACCCGACTCACAGTTCCGGCCCCATGGAGAAGTGCAAACGCAAACCGCCGTCGTCGTCCAGCGCGCGGGCCAGATCCAGACGCAGCGGCCCGACCGGAGACACCCAGCGCACACCGATACCGACACCGGTCTTGAGGCTGGGAAGCTCCAGATTGTTGAATGAGTTGCCCTGGTCGACGAAGGTCGCCACCCGCCATTTCTCGGCAACCGAATACTGGTACTCGGCGCTGGCGGCCACCAGGTAACGGCCGCCGATGCGATCGCCATCGGAGTTCTTTGGCGACAGGGTCTGATAATCGTAGCCCCGCACGCTCTGGTCACCACCTGCGAAGAAGCGCAGCGACGGCGGAACGGAATTCTTGTAGCTGTTGGTGGCGCTACCGCCGAACTGCACACGGCCGAGGAAGCGATGGTTCTGGCCGAGGGTGGTCAGGCCCTTGAGCAACACATTGGCGTGCAGCAGGTTGGTGTCGGACACCAGCCCCTCCTTGGCTGCCTGTACATCGAACTGCAAGCGGTACCCGTTATGCGGGTCGATACGGTTGTCACTGCGCAGGTAGGAATAGCTGATGCCGGGCATCAGCAGGTTGCTCAGGCCCGAGTCGTCACCGAGTTTGTACTCTTCGCGCTGGTACTTGAGCGAAATGACCCGCTGCCAGCCGCTGGGCAGTTTGCTGTGCCATTCCGGGCCGACCGTGAGCAGCTTGCTCACGGTGTCGGTGCCGGCGATTTCTTCATTCTGGTAGCCGCCGGCAAAACGCAGTTTGTCGGTCAGCGGCGGGTCGAGCGGAATGTCGTACCACAGGCCGACGTTCTGCCGCGGCGCCGACAGCTCGGTCTCCCAGCCATAACTATGGCCTTGCGGGTTGACCCAGTGGCGGGTCCAGTTGGCCTTGCCGCGCGGCCCGACGTCGGTCGAAAAACCCAGGCCCAGGCCCATGGTCCGTGGCTTGCGGGTGTCGAGTTGGACAGCCACCGGGATGCTCTGCTCGACCGCGGCAGTGGGCGCGGCATCGACCCGTACGCCTTCGAAGTAGCCGCTCGATTGCAGGGCGTTGTTGAGCTCGGCGATCAGCTCGGAATCGTAGGGGGTGTCGGCCTTGAACGGCACCATGCGTTGCAGCAGGTCTTCATCGAGCGGTGTATCGCCGGCGAAGCTGACCTTGCCCAGGCGGTAGCGCGGGCCGCTGGCGTAGATCAGCTCGATGTCGGCGACACCCGCCTGGGGATCGACCGCCAGGCGCTGGCGAACGAAATGGCCGCTGAAAAAGCCATAGCGCGAGGCCTGGTTCTGAATCAGGCGCTTGGCGTCTTCGTAATGGCCATGGTTGAGCACCGCGCCTGAGCGCAGCGCCTTGCTGTCGGGAATGCGAAAGGCTTTGAGCTCGCTGGCCGGGCCGTCGATACGGATGGTCACATCACGCAAGTGCACCGGCTCGCCGGGATCGATGCTCAATACCAGTTGCGGGCCCTTGTCGGCCTTGGCCGCTGGCTTAGACCTCGCTATCGATCTGCGCCTGGTAATAGCCCAGGGCCTGGGAGGCCTTACGCGCCTGCTCGACTGCGCCGCGGCTGAAGCGCAGCAGCGCCTCTTCATCGCGTTTACCAAGGCTGCCGATATAGCCTTCGACATTGGCCTTGAGTTCGTTATTGGCAGGTTTTACCCGGACCACCAGCTCGCTTTGCGCATACGCGCCGATGCTGGCAACCCATAGAATCAAACCGCAGGTGAATCGTCCTGAATACGTCATAGGCGCGGATGCTACCAGAGCTTGGCGGCAGCATGGAGCCCGAGGTTTTCCTCGCCGTTACGCAATTCAGGCCGAAGCCTGTTGCGACGACTGCGGATTGGGGTGAAAGAACACGTGTTCGTGGACCGGTCCTACAGCGATCTCGCCAATTTCCTGATAGCCCTGTCGATGATAGAACGCCAGGTAGTGCTCGTTGCCGGTGTCCAGCACCACCCCCTCGGAATGCTCATCCACGGCACACCAATCGTGCACAGCCTGTAACAATTGTTCGCCGTAGTGCTTGCCCTGAAACTGCGGATGGATCCCCAACAGTGGCAACACATGCACCGCATCACTGGGCAGACAGGCCATCAGTGCGGCCTGGTAGTCCAAATAGCGGCGGGTGCAGCGAAAGCCGGTGCTGAGCACCATGCGCATGCGCCAGGCCCAGCTTTCGGTGATGCCCAGGCGTCGCTGCGGCGGGGCGATCAGGGCGATGCCGACCAGCCGGTCTTCGACCAGCAGGCCGATGGCGGGCAGGTCCTGGAGAAAATGCTGGTTGACCAGCTCACGCACCGTGGCGCGAATGCGCTGGTCGAACCCCGGGCGCCGGGCCTCGAACAAAAAGGCAAAGGTCGGTTCGTGGCGATAGGCGTGGTACAGCAGGGAGCGCGCCTCGCGGCTGTAGCCGCCATCGAGCAGACGGACTTCAGCCGGTGCGGCAGTCGATTCGGGCATGCTGGCAAACCTCCGGAAATGGGCATTCATTGCCTTTGAGGTGTTCGCGGTGCCAACGTTCACCTCGTGGCACAGGTTAGCAACCTATCGAGTGGCTCGCCACGCTGGCCGGCGCCGCCGATGTCGGCTAGCATCCTGGGTTTTACCAGGATTGTGCTGCCCATGAAGATCGTCTCGTTCAACATCAATGGCCTGCGCGCCCGGCCCCACCAGTTGGCGGCGTTGATCGAAAAGCACCAGCCCGACGTCATCGGCCTGCAGGAAACCAAAGTCAGCGACGAGCAGTTCCCGCTCGCCGACGTCCAGGCCCTGGGTTATCACGTGCATTTTCATGGCCAGAAGGGCCACTACGGCGTCGCCCTGCTCTCGCGCAAGGCGCCACTGAGCCTGCACAAGGGCTTCAGCAGCGATGAAGAAGACGCCCAACGGCGCTTCATCTGGGGCACCTTCGCCGATACCGATGGCACGCCGATCACCATCATGAACGGCTACTTCCCCCAGGGCGAAAGCCGCGACCACCCGACCAAGTTCCCGGCCAAGCAGCGTTTCTACAGCGATCTGCAGGCACTGCTGGAAACCCAGTTCCAGAACGACCAGCCGTTGCTGGTAATGGGTGATGTAAACATTTCGCCAGAAGACTGCGACATCGGCATCGGCGCCGACAACGCCAAGCGCTGGCTGAAGACCGGCAAATGCAGCTTCCTGCCGGAAGAGCGCGAGTGGATGGCGCGCCTGAAAAACTGGGGCCTGGTCGACAGCTTCCGCCACCTGCACCCGGAAGTCGCCGACCGTTTCAGCTGGTTCGACTACCGCAGCCGCGGCTTTGAAGACGAGCCCAAACGCGGCCTGCGCATCGACCTGATCATGGCTTCCCAGGCGCTGCTGCCGCGGATCAAGGACGCCGGCGTCGACTATGACTTGCGCGGCATGGAAAAGCCTTCGGACCATGCGCCGATCTGGCTTGAATTGAACTGATAAACGCTCCCACAGGCTTTGTAGGAGCGGGCTTGCCCCGCGATGCGATCTGGCAGGCAGCATGCTATCGCGGGGCAAGCCCGCTCCTACCACAGCCTGTCATCCCCCGGTCACATGGCTGTCTTAATCTCCCGGCACACCCTTTGCCCATGAGTGCCAGACGGCATGTTGCGACACCTCTCCCTGCTTGTGCTTTGCCTGCTCCCGCTGATTGGCGCCGCTGACCCGCAGGCGCAATTGCGTATTCAGGGTTCCAACACCATCGGCGCCGCGCTGGCACCGGCGCTGGTCTCAGGTTTGCTCGCGCAGCAAGGCGCCAGCGCCATCAGCATCGTCAGCAGCGACGCCGCCAACGAGCTTCAGGTCCGTGCCCTGGACAGCAACGGCCAGGCCTTGCGCATCGACATCGCCGCCCACGGCTCCAGTACTGGCTTCACTGCACTCAAATCCGGCCAAGCGGAGCTGGCGGCTTCCTCACGTCCGATCAAGCCAGCCGAACTGAACGAGCTGCAAGCGCTGGGCGACCTTAATAGTGCCGCCGCCGAGCAGATCATTGCCCTGGACGGCGTCGCGGTGATCGTCCACCCCGACAACCCGCTGCCGCAATTGACCACCACCCAGCTGGCGCAGATCTTCTGCGGGCAGATCGACCGCTGGGAGCAACTGGGCATCGGCAGCGGCCCGATCAACCTGTACGCCCGCGATGACCGCTCCGGCACCTTCGAGACCTTCAAAGCGCTGGTCCTCGACCCGGCACGGCAAGCCCTGGCCGACCACACCAAACGTTTCGAATCGGCGGAGCAACTGGCCAGCCAGGTGCTCGGTGATCGCCAGGCCATCGGCTTCAGCAGCCTGGCCACGGTGCACGGCGCCAAGGTCGTGGCGATTGCCGACGGTGAGTCCCGGGCCATGTTGCCGACAGCGGCGCTGGTGGCCAGCGAAGACTATCCGCTGTCGCGCCGGTTGTTCTTTTACTTGCCCCCCGGCCAGGCCAACCCCCTGGCCCGCGCCTTGGTCGAGTTCGCCCAAAGCCCCCAGGGCCAGGCCATCGTCACCGGCAGCGGCTTCGTCGGCCAGCAGGTGCAGAGCATCAAGGTTCAGCCCCGTACCGACATGCCGCGCCGCTACCTGGGCCTTGCCAATGATGCCCGGCGCCTGTCGGTCAACTTCCGCTTCCAAGAGGGTAACGCCAGCCTCGACAACAAGGCCCTGCGCGATGTGCAGCGGGTAGTCCAGTACCTGCAGGCGCAGCACAAGCTGAGTAACAGGGTGGTGCTGGTGGGCTTTGGTGATGCCAAGGATGACCCGCAGCGCGCCGCCCTGCTCTCGCGGCTGCGGGCCATGGCAGTGCGCCGGGAACTGGCTCGTAGTGGTGTCGAGTTGCGCGAAATAATCGGCCTGGGTGACGAACTGCCAGTGGCGGCGAACACCGCAGAACAAGGGCGGATCCGCAATCGGCGGGTCGAGGTGTGGGTCTACTGAGCCACTGCCTGCCAGGCGGGGCAATCAATTGTTACAGCCTCGATTGGGCGCCCTGGTTCTCCGGGTCTAGGCTTGTCCCTAGTGACGCCGGGCCCCTCTGACGGCTGCCAAGCCGCCATGTCGGAGTCACTGTTGCTCAGCAACGTCGACATTAAGGAGGGGCTCATGGCAGCTCTACAGGTATTTCTCGACAACGACTTCCTTGGCACCAGCCTGTGGTTCTGGCTGGCCTTTCTCGGCATCGTCCTGACCCTGCTGGTACTGGACCTGGGCGTGCTGCACCGCAAGCTGCACGAAATCGAAATGCGCGAGAGCCTGCTGCTGTATGGCGGCTATTTCAGCGTCGGGGTGCTGTTCGGCGTGTGGGTGTGGTTCGAGCTGGGCGCGCAGAAGGCCCTGGAGTTCTACACCGGCTTTCTCATCGAGCAGTCGTTGTCGATGGACAACGTGTTCGTCATGGCGATGATCTTCAGCTTCTTCGCCATCCCTCGCCGCTATCAGCACCGGGTGCTGTTCTGGGGGATTCTCGGCGTGGTGGTGCTGCGGGCGATCATGATCGGCCTGGGCAGTGCGCTGGTGCAGGAGTTCGAGTGGATCCTCTACGTGTTCGGCGCCTTCCTGCTGTTCACCGGGGTAAAGATGCTGTTCTCCAGCGAAGATTCCCACCCGGACCTGGCCAACAACCCGGTGCTGAAGTTCGTCCGGCGTCATATGCGGGTAACCGACGAGATCCACGGCCCGCGCTTTTTCGTGCACATCACCCCGCCCGGGCAGAGCAAGGCACTGCGCTATGCCACGCCGTTGTTCCTGGCCCTGGTGCTGATCGAGCTGGCCGACCTGGTGTTCGCCGTCGACAGCGTGCCGGCGATCTTTGCCATCACCCAGGACCCGTTCATTGTCTACACCTCGAACATCTTCGCGATTCTCGGGTTAAGGGCGCTGTACTTTGCCCTGGCGGCGCTGATGCACCGCTTCATCTACCTCAAGTACGCGCTGGCGCTGGTGCTGGTGTTCATTGGCGGCAAGATCTTCTACCACGGCCTGATTGGCGCCGTGCCGCCGATGCTGTCACTGGCGGTGACCATTGCCCTGCTCAGCGGTGGCGTGCTGGTTTCGCTGTTCTCGACCCGTGCACAGGGCAAGCCCGCCGCCGACAAGGAGGCGGACTTGCACGGCAAGCATCAATGACTGCTACGGAGCATTTCCTTGGGCACGTACTTGCCGATCTCGTACTTGCCGATCGCCGCACGGTGCACTTCGTCCGGGCCGTCGGCCAGGCGCAGGGTGCGCTGCATGGCGTACATGTAGGCCAGCGGGAAGTCGCCCGAGACACCGGCGCCGCCGTGGATCTGGATCGCCCGGTCGATAACCTTCAGCGCCACGTTCGGCGCCACCACCTTGATCTGGGCGATTTCGCTGCGGGCGACCTTGTTACCGACGGTGTCCATCATGTAGGCAGCCTTGAGGGTCAGCAGCCGGGCCATGTCGATTTCCATCCGCGAATCGGCAATCTTGTCGACGTTGCCCCCCAGGCGCGCCAGAGGCCGGCCGAAGGCGGTACGTTCCACCGAGCGCTTGCACATCAGCTCAAGGGCCCGCTCGGCCATGCCGATCGAACGCATGCAGTGGTGGATGCGCCCCGGGCCCAGGCGCCCCTGGGCGATCTCGAAACCGCGGCCCTCGCCGAGCAGCACGTTCTCGTAAGGCACGCGCACGTTCTCGAACAGCACTTCGGCGTGGCCATGGGGCGCGTCGTCGTAGCCGAACACCGGCAGCGGCCGGACGATCTTTACCCCGGGGGTATCGGTAGGCACGAGGATCATCGAGTGCTGCTGGTGCCGCGGGCCTTGCGGGTTGCTCAGGCCCATGAAGATCATGATCTTGCAGCGCGGGTCGCAGGCGCCAGAGGTCCACCACTTGCGGCCGTTGATCACCCACTCGTCACCGTCACGCACGGCGCGGGCGGCCATGTTGGTGGCGTCGGACGAGGCCACGTCCGGCTCGGTCATGGCGAATGCCGAGCGGATGTCACCGCGCAGCAACGGTTCGAGCCACTGGCGCTTCTGCTCTTCGTTGGCATAACGCACCAGCACTTCCATGTTGCCGGTGTCCGGCGCCGAGCAGTTGAACGGCTCGGGGCCGAGCAACGAGCGGCCCATGATCTCGGCCAGGGGGGCATATTCGAGGTTGGTCAGGCCCGCGCCCAGCTCCGACTCCGGCAAAAACAGGTTCCACAAACCCTCGGCCTTGGCCTTGGCCTTGAGCTCTTCCATGATCGCGGTCGGCTGCCAGCGATCGCCTTCGGCAACCTGGCGCTCGAACACCGCTTCGGCGGGATAGACATAGGCATCCATGAACGCCGTGACACGTTCACGCAGCGCCTGGACCTTGGGTGAGTAGGCGAAATCCATGGGCAGTACCTTCAGTGGAAAAGGGATCTGTTATCGATCCTAGATCAGCCGGTAAAATCCACCTAGTCTATTCTCGGCGTGTATAAACATTCATAACCGATATATGATCCACGGATAACACCAACAAGAGCAGCGCCCATGAACCTGAGCAAGGTCGACCTGAATCTGTTCATCGTCTTCGATGCCATCTACACCGAAGCCAACCTGACCCGGGCCGGGCAGATCGTCGGCATTACCCAGCCGGCAGTGTCCAACGCCCTGGCGCGCCTGCGCGAAACCTTCAACGACCCGCTGTTCGTGCGCACCGCCCAGGGCATGGTGCCCACGCCTATGGCGCAGAACATCATCGGCCCGGTGCGCAATGCCCTGTCGCTGCTGCGCGTGTCGGTGCAAGAGAGCCGCATCTTCAACCCGCTGCAGGCCAGCAAGACCTTTCGTATCAGCATGACCGACCTCACCGAGGCGGTGATCCTGCCGCTGCTGTTCCAGCGCCTGCGACGCCTGGCGCCGGCGGTGGTGATCGAAAGCTTCTTGTGCAAGCGCCGGGAAACCACCAAGGAACTGGCCGCCGGGCGCCTGGACTTTGCCGTCGATGCGCCGCTCAACACCGACCCGCAAGTGCGCCACGTCAAGCTGATGCAAGACCGCTATGTGTGCGCCATGCGCCAGGGCCACCCGCTGTTCAAGGACAAGCTCAGCCTCGACGACTACCTGGGCATGACCCACATCCATATCTCCAGCCGCCGCAACGGCCTGGGCTATGTCGACCTGGCCCTGGGCAAGATGGGCGTGCAGCGCAAGATCGCCCTGCGCTCCCAGCATTACCTGATGGCCTCGCAAGTACTGCAGCAGACCGACATGGTCATGACCGTGCCGGAGCGCTTCGCCCGCCGCCACCAGCTCAACCATGTCAGCCTGCCGGTGGACGTGCCGCCGCTGGAAACCCACCTGTACTGGCACGAAAGCACCGACCAGGACCCGGCCAACCGCTGGATGCGCGAACAGATCATCGAGCTGTGTCAGGGTGTGGTGGCGCAGGATGAGCGGGCGGCCATGGCTGAGGTGTAGGGAGCTATCGCGGGGCAGGCCCCACCAATCCTTGCTTGACGTATACGTCAACCTGCAATTAGCTTAGCTCCATGCCCTTTTCCCGAGCCAAGCAATGAGCAGCCAGACCTACAGCATCTCCGACCTGTCCCGCGAGCTGGACATCACCACCCGGGCCATTCGCTTCTATGAAGAACAGGGCCTGCTCAGCCCGGAGCGTCGCGGCCTGGAGCGGGTCTATTCGGCTCGCGACAAGGTCAGCCTGAAGCTGATCCTGCGCGGCAAGCGCATTGGTTTTTCCCTGGCCGAGTGCCGTGAACTGATCGAGCTGTATGACCCGTCCAGCGGCAACCTCAAGCAATTGCACAGCATGCTGGCGAAGATCGCCGAACGCCGCGCCCAGCTTGAACAGCAACTGCTCGACATCCAGCAGATGCAACTGGAGCTGGACACTGCCGAAGAGCGCTGCGAGCAAGCCCTGGCCGCGACCTTGAACAACCAGAAAAACAGCCATTGAGCCCTGAGGAATCCTGCCCATGTCATTGCCTGAAAAAGTCCGCCTGGTCGAAGTCGGCCCGCGCGACGGCCTGCAAAACGAAGCCCAGCCCATCAGCGTGGCCGACAAGGTTCGCCTGGTCGATGACCTGAGTGCGGCAGGCCTTTCTTATATAGAAGTGGGCAGCTTCGTTTCCCCCAAGTGGGTACCACAGATGGCCGGCTCCGCCGAGGTGTTTGCCAATATCCAGCAGCGCAACGGGGTGACCTACGCCGCGCTGGCGCCGAACCTGCGCGGTTTCGAAGATGCCCTGGCGGCCGGGGTCAAGGAAGTGGCCGTCTTTGCCGCCGCCTCCGAGGCGTTCTCCCAGCGCAACATCAACTGCTCGATCAGCGACAGCCTGCAGCGCTTCGTGCCGATCATCGAAGCGGCGCGTCAGCACGGGGTGCGGGTGCGCGGTTATGTCTCGTGCGTGCTGGGTTGCCCCTATGAAGGCAAGGTCAGCGCCGAGCAGGTGGCCCCGGTGGCCCGCGAGCTGTTCGACATGGGCTGCTATGAAGTGTCGCTGGGCGACACCATCGGCACCGGCACCCCCGGGGCAACCCGGCGCCTGTTCGAAGTGGTCGGCGCCCAGGTGCCACGCGCCCAGCTGGCCGGACACTTTCATGACACCTACGGCCAGGCCCTGGCCAACGTCTATGCCAGCCTGCTTGAAGGCATCAGTGTGTTCGACAGCTCTGTTGCGGGCCTCGGCGGCTGTCCCTATGCCAAGGGCGCCAGCGGTAACGTTGCCAGCGAAGACGTGCTGTACATGCTCCAGGGCCTCGGTATCGACACCGGTATCGACCTGCAGCGCTTGATTGCCGCGGGCTTGCGTATCAGTGAAGTGCTGGGCCGCGCCAGCGGCTCGCGGGTGGCTCGCGCCCGTCAGGCACAGTAATCACAAGCGGTAACAGGCTGATCTGCGTGCGGGTGTTACCGCCCCCGCACTTTTCAGGGAAATTCCGGGTAACACGGAAACAAATCGACAGAATTTCCCGAGGAGATTTTTCCGCAAAATCTTCAAGCCATTGATTTTATTGGGTTTTAAAAAGTTGGCACGGCACCTGCTATATCTCAGGTACAAGAACAATAAAAAGTGCGACACACCCAATAAAAATAAGACGAAACGACTCTGACATAACAAGAACAACACGACAGAGGCGCAGCTAACAGATTTTTTTGGAGAGGATGTGCTTTCCAGGGGCTTGCCCCGCAACCGGACACAGAACAATAAAACTACCCCAAGGTAGCGCAGGTCACGGTTGGATCAGCAATGATGAAGGTAGATCAGCGCTCAAAAAAATACGTTTGCTCTTGATCCCGGATGGGGATCGCCAAAGATACAGAGGCAACGGTCGCCAAAAACAACAACAGGCCGCCCTCCAATAACAAAAAAAGAGCACGCAACAATCTTTGAGGGGAGCCTAGGCTCCCCTCAGTGCTTCCTGCCCTCCTCGGCTTCGTCCTCGTCGTCCTTCTCGAAGCGATTGACCACCAGCGGCATCACCCCCAATACCAGCAACGCCAGCACCGTGCTGACCACCGCCGTGGCCTCCCGGCCCATGCCCGCCGCCACACCGATCGCCGCGGTCATCCACAAGCCCGCAGCCGTGGTCAGGCCCTTGACGTGCCCGGCATCCTGGTCGTGGCCCTTGAGAATGGTGCCAGCACCCAAAAAGCCGATACCGGCGACGATGCCCTGCACCACCCGGCTCAGCGCTGCATCGTCGGCCCCGGCCATGCGCGGCACCAGCACGAACAGCGCCGCGCCGAGGGCCACCAGCATATGGGTGCGCACCCCGGCGGCCTTGCCCTTGAGTTCGCGCTCAAAACCGAGAATGGCGCCCAGCAGCGCCGCCATGACCAAGCGCACGGTCACCTGGGTAAGCTGCTTGGCATCGGTGATGTCGGCAAATTCCGCCACCAGGGTGATCCAGACTTGATGCCACCAGGCGTCCATGGGCTGTGTCCATGCAGTAGGGATTAATCGATGGACAACGCCACTGGCGGCAAGTGCGCCGCCGACCGCTGATCGGTTGCTGCCAGCATCCCCTGCCCCCGTGCGGTCCCAAATATAGGACCCGAGTAAAGAGGACAAAGCCATGCCTATTGAAATCGACACCACTAACCAGCGCTGCACCCTGATCAGCGATGACATGCACATCCAGGGCGAGGCCACGCAGGTGCGAATCGTCACCGACGAGGCCTTGCGCATGTCGGTTGCCGAGCTCGAAGGCAAGCGCGTGCCAATCACCGAACAGGAAGCCGATGCCCTCACTGTAGCGGGTGCGGTGGATGGTCGCAGGCACCTCAAGGAGACCGAGCAAGGCTCGATAATCTGAGGCCTGCGGAGTTTCCAAGGGAAATCTGATACGGTTTTTATCCAGATACCTGAGACTGTTATGCAAACAGATGGGGCGCCATAGTGCTCTGGCCTGATCGAGGCCTGATGAGCGACGAACCATGAGCGATAGAATCCCCGTCCAGATCGTTGAAATTGCTGAGCCTTCCACCTTCAAGAAGAAGCCTGCCAGCAGTGACCGACAGATCCACACCCGTAGTTTCACCGGCTTGTTTCGTAACCTGCGCCTGGCTGGCGCGGGTTTTCTGTTTTTGCTGTTCTTTGGCACCGTCTGGCTGAACTGGGGCGGTCGCCAGGCCGTGCTTTGGGACCTGGCCGACAGCAAGTTCCATATCTTCGGCGCCACCTTCTGGCCGCAGGACTTCATCCTGCTCTCGGCGTTGTTGATCATCTGCGCCTTCGGCCTGTTTGCCATCACCGTGCTCGCCGGCCGGGTCTGGTGCGGTTACACCTGCCCGCAAAGTTCCTGGACCTGGATCTTCATGTGGTGCGAAAAGGTCACCGAAGGTGAGCGCAACCAGCGCATCAAGCTCGATGCCGCGCCCTGGAGCCTGAACAAACTGGCCCGGCGTTCGGCCAAGCACACCCTGTGGCTGGCCATCAGCCTGCTGACCGGGCTGACCTTCGTCGGCTACTTCACGCCGATCCGGCCGCTGGCCGAAGAACTGTTCACCCTGCAACTGGGCGGTGTCAGTCTGTTCTGGATTCTGTTCTTCACCGGCGCCACCTACATCAACGCCGGCTGGCTGCGTGAAGCGGTGTGCATGCACATGTGCCCGTACGCCCGGTTCCAGAGCGTGATGTTCGACAAGGACACCCTGACCGTCGCCTACGACCCGGCCCGTGGTGAATCCCGCGGCCCGCGCAAGAAGGAAGTCGACCACAAGGCCAAGGGCCTGGGCGACTGCATCGACTGCCATATGTGCGTGCAGGTGTGCCCGACCGGCATCGACATCCGCGACGGCCTGCAGATGGAGTGCATCGGCTGCGCCGCCTGTATCGACGCCTGTGACTCGATCATGGACAAAATGGGCTACGCCCGCGGCCTGGTCGGCTACAAGTCCGAACACACCCTGCAAGGCGGCACTACCAACTGGCTGCGTCCGCGCCTGCTCGGCTACGTCACCGCCCTGGTGGTGATGATCGGCGCCCTGGTGATCGCCCTGCAGCAGCGGCCGATGGTGTCGATGGACGTGATCAAGGACCGTGGCCTGTTCCGTGAGAACAACGCCGGGCAGATCGAGAACATCTACACCCTCAAGGTCATCAACAAGACCCAGCAATCCCAGCACTACCGCCTGCGCCTGCTCGATGCCGAAGGCTTCGAACTGCACGGCAGGACCGAATTCAGCCTGGCGGCCGGGGAAATGAGCGACTTGCCGGTGTCGGTGGCGATGTTGGCCGATCGCCCGCAAAGCAGCTCCCAGGACATCAGCTTCGAACTGATCGATACGGACGAACCCGGTGTGCGCAGCGTCGCCCACAGCCGTTTTGTTGCGCCTTTGAACCGCTGATCCCATACACTGCCCGAGCATCCGAAACCTTTCGAGCCATGATGAAACGCTACGAGAAATTCGCCGACGACATTGCCGAACTGATCCGCTCCGGGGTCCTCGGCCCCGGCCAGCGCGTGCCGTCGGTGCGTTATGCCAGCCAGACCCACGGCGTCAGCCCGTCCACGGTATTCCAGGCCTACTACCTGCTGGAGCGCCGCGGGCTGATCCGCGCCCGGCCGCGCTCGGGGTACTTCGTCAACGCCCACGCGCCGCGCCAGTTCAGCGAGCCGCAGATCATCGAGCAAGCCAGCGAGTCCACCGAGGTGGATGTCAGCGAGCTGGTGTTCTCGATCCTCGACTCGATCAAGGACCCGCAAACCGTGGCCTTCGGCTCGGCTTTTCCCAGCCCTCATCTGTTCCCGCTGCCGCGCCTGGCCCGCTCCATGGCCAGCGCCAGCCGCGAGATGGACCCGCGCATGGTGGTCACCGACCTGTCGCCGGGCAACCCGCAGCTACGCCGGCAAATTGCCCTGCGCTACATGGTCGGCGGCCTGATGCTGCCCATGGAGGAGCTGCTGATCACCAACGGCGCGCTGGAGGCCCTGAACCTGTGCCTGCAGGCGGTGACCGAGCCCGGCGACCTGGTGGCCATCGAGGCGCCGGCGTTCTATGCCTGCCTGCAGATCCTCGAGCGGCTCAAGCTCAAGGCGGTGGAAATCCCCGTGCACCCGCGCGAAGGCATCGACCTCGGGGTGCTGGCGCAAACCCTGGCCAAGCACCCGGTCAAGGCCGTGTGGTGCATGACCAACTTCCAGAACCCGGTGGGCGCGAGCATGCCGGAAGAGAAGAAGCAGCAGCTTGTGGAGCTCTTGCGCGAACATCAAGTGCCGCTGATCGAGGACGACGTCTATGCCGAGCTGTATTACGCCCAGCAAGCGCCGAAACCGGCCAAGGCCTTCGACACCGACGGCCTGGTGATGCACTGCGGCTCGTTCGCCAAGAGCCTGGCCCCCGGCTACCGCATCGGCTGGGTGGCGGCCGGGCGTTACGCGCAGAAGATCGAACGGCTGAAACTGATGACCTCGCTGTGCGCCTCGATGCCGGCCCAGGCGGCGATTGCCGACTACCTGCAGCACGGCGGCTACGACCGGCACCTGCGCAGGCTGCGCTATGCCCTGGAAGAGCAACAGGCGGCGATGCTCGCGGCCATTGCCCGGTATTTTCCGGCGCAAACCCGGGTCAGCCATCCGGCCGGTGGCTACTTCCTGTGGCTGGAGCTGCCTGAACAGATGGACTCGCTCAAGCTGTTCCAGATGGCGTTGGCGCAAGGCATCAGCATCGCCCCCGGGCCGATCTTTTCGCCGACCCGGCGCTTTCGCAACTGCATCCGCCTCAACTACGGCAGCCCCTGGACCGAGCAGTCGGAAAAGGCCATGGAAACCCTGGGCAAGATCGTCCGCTCGTTCTGATCGGCGGTTGTACTTCGAGCGCGCTTGCGGCACCCTGCGCGCTCGAATTTCCCAGGGATGGATGGCATGCACAAGCGACAGCACTTTCTTACGCCGCAGCGTTACGAGCGCTTCCTCGAACACGACGAAGAGAGCCGTGCATTCCTGCGCGACAATCGCCTGCAAGCCGACTCCGACGAGCAAGAGGCAGTGTTCAGCGGCAAGAGCCTCAAGGGCCTGGCGCTGGACAAACTGCTGATCAGCTATACCGCCGGCGTTGACATCGACGCCCTGCCCGCCTTGCTCGAAGCGCTGGTCGCCGAGTACGAGCAACTGCAACGCAAGATGGCCGTGTACACCGAGCAAGCCAACGTCGCTCCGCTGAATCTGGGCGATAGTGAAGAACACCACGAATGCATGCAGGTCATCAGCCTGTGCATTCTGCTCGGTCGCCAGGACCTGCTCGAACGCTTCGTCACGCTGATGGACAACGGCGGCTATGCCGAAGAAGACACCCTCTATGAAGACCTGCTGAGCCGGGTCCTGCCCGACCGCTACGACGTCGATGCGTGGTACCAGGACTACGCCACGCCGTTGGTGCAAACCATCTATGCCACCAGCCCCGAGCAAGCGGCCAGCCGCCTGCAGGGCTACTGCGAGCAGTGGTACGAGCACTTTGAGCACGCCAGCTGGTACGACACCCATGGCGACGATATCAGCGGTTACGTCGGCTACTGGTCATTCGAGGCCGCGGCAGTGGCCCTGCTCTACGGCATCGATACCCGCGAACTGCTTCACGTGATCTTCCCCCATGAGCTGCTCGCGCACGCGCGCAGCCTGCCCGCCTACCAGGGCATCCGCTGGGAGTGCCTGGGCGACGCTGAAGACGAACAGGAGGAGGACGAAGAAGAGCTGATCGACGAAGACGACGAAGACGACGAAGACGACAGCGACGAAGACTTCGCCTACGACATCAAGGCCGCCGGCGTCACCTTGTCCGACGCCATCGATGCCGACAGCATCCCGCACCTGGCCCAGGCCCTGAGTGCCTACGACACCGTCGAAGCGATCCTGGCCCTGAACCTGGCGGCCGACCAGCAGGAGGAAGACGAGGCCTTCTTCGACCTCGCCCTGGCCCTGCTCGGCTGGGTCCCAGGCCCTGGCCACGGGCTCAAACGGGTATTGCGCCTGGTCAATCGCGACCCGCAAAAGCATGCCGAGCAGCTTTATGACCTGCTGCGCCACGTACTGCTCAACTGCAAACTGAAGACCAGCCCGGATGCCCTGCTCGAAGAAAGCCTGGACGCCGAGCTGCTTCGCAGCGAGCTTGCGCAAATCATCGCTGCAGTCAGCGCCAGTGCGACCTTCCTGGCCCTCGACGCGCAGCGCCAGGCCCTGGTGCTGAGCGACCTGGAACAGGCTGGTGAACACCTTGACGACCTGATCGAACGCATCGACGAGCGCCTGATGCCCTGGCTTGCCGTGCAGCGCAACAGCTCGGCGCAAGCCTCGGGCAGCAGTGCTCGCGTGCCGGCACAAACCAGTAAACCGCAGTCGCGGCGTGTCGATAACCTGCGCGAGCACGGAACGTTCAGTACCCATCCAGCGGCCAGTGATGGCGGCAAACTCAGCCGCGAGCAAATCAACCCGGCAGCCACCAGCAACTGGCTGGAGCTGAGCCTGGACGACGGCAAGCTCGGCGGTGTACCCGGCGCGGCCTACAAGGTGATCTTCGCCGACGGCAGCATTGCCGAAGGCTTTTTGAACAACCTCGGCCATACTCGCCTGGAGGGCGTACCTTTCGGCCCGGCCAAGGTGTATTACGGTGAAGACCCGCGCCCCTACCCGCGCCAGCCGATCAAGGCCCTGGCCAGCAGCGCGGCGCTGATCGACCGCGACCTGCGCAGCCTGGGCTTCATCCCGGCGAAACTCGACCGCGACGACCTGTACGCCGAAACCACCGGGCGCATTGCCCCCTACTGCGAACTCAACGCCCTCTGGTGGGAATGGGCCAGCGCGCGCTATCACGGCCACTGAAGCGCTTGACCTGGGGCCGCGCAGTTGTTGAGTGCTGCGCGGGACGCTACATTTGCCACTATCCCCAGGCCGGAACACGCGCATGCCGTCGAGCGAACTGCAGTCCCTGCGCCAGCAACTTGAGCAGTTGCAGCAGCAGAACAATCTGCTCACAGCCCAGCTCGCCGAGCGCAGCCGCGCCCGGCCTGCACCTGACCAGCAGGCCCTGGCCGATACCCAGCAGCGTTATCGCTTTCTGTTCGAGGCCATGGACGAAGGCTTTTGCATCATCGAATTCTTCGACGGCCCCCACGGCCCGCTCAGCGACTACGTTCATGTCGAAGCCAACGCTGCCTACGCCAAGCATGCCGGTATCGACAATGTGGTCGGGCAGAAGCTGCGAGAGATGGTGCCCGATGAGGCCGATGGATGGATTGCCCGCTATGGACCGGTGCTGCACAGCGGCAATCCGATCCGCTTCGAGCAGGAGCTGGTGGCCACCGGCCGCCACCTGGACATCTGCGCCTTTCGCCTGGAGCCGGCCAGCCGCAAGCAGGTCGCCGTACTGTTCCAGGATGTCACCGCGCGCAAACGTGCCGAATCCGGGCTCAAGCGCCTCAACCAGGAGCTTGAACAGCGGGTGGCCCAGGCGCTGGCAGAGCGCAAGATTCTCACCGATGTGGTCGAGGCGACCCTGGCGCAAATCCAGGTGGTCGATCTGGACATGCGCTGGCTGGCTATCAACCGCGCCGCGCGTGACGAATTCCAGCGAATTTTCGAGCAAGTACCCAGCGTCGGCGACAGCCTGCCGACGCTCATGGCCAGCCGTGCCGAAGACTGCGCCCAGGGCCTGCAACTATGGAATCGGGCACTCAAGGGTGAGGCATTCGTCGAGGTTGCCGAGTTTGGCGAGGGCGAGCAGCATCGCCACTACGAACTGCGGTTCAGCCCGCTGCATGACAGCAACGGGCAACTGATCGGCGCTTACCTGTTCGCCTACGACATCAGCGAGCGGATCGGCGAGCAAAAACGCCTGCGCAAGACTGAAGAAGCCCTGCGCCAGGCGCAGAAAATGGAAGCGGTCGGCCAGCTCACCGGCGGCATCGCCCATGACTTCAACAACCTGCTGACCGGCATCAGCGGCTCGCTCGAACTGTCGCGCAACCTGCTCGGGCGCGGGCGCCATGAACAGATCGCCCCCTACCTGCGCACCGCTCAGGATGTGTGCAACCGCGCCGCATCCCTGGTTCACCGGCTGCTGGCCTTTTCCCGGCGCCAGACCCTGGAACCGCGCACCATCGACGTCAATCGCCTGGTCGGCGGCATGCTTGAGCTGATCCGCCGCAGCGTCGGCCCGCACATCGACATCGAGGTGTTTACCAGCAGCGCATCCTGCCGAGCCAACATCGACGCCTCGCAACTGGAAAACGCCCTGCTCAACCTGTGCATCAACGCCCGCGACGCCATGCCGGGCGGGGGCAGGATCAGCATCGAAACCCGTCATCTGCCAGCCGATGAGCAAGTCGCCGCGCACCTGGACCTCAAGCCCGGTGACTACCTGGCCTTAAGCGTCAGCGATAACGGCAGCGGCATGCCGCCCCAGGTACTGGCGCGCGCCTTCGACCCGTTCTTCACCACCAAGCCGGTGGGTCACGGCACGGGTCTGGGGCTGTCGATGGTTTATGGTTTCGTCCGTCAGTCCGGTGGCCAAGTGCGGGTGTATTCGGAACCTGGCCAGGGCACCAGCGTGCACCTGTACCTGCCGCGCCTGGACAGCGCCAGCCTGCCGCTTAGCGAAGTGAAACCAACGGCCCGCCCTCAACGTGAACTGCGCGACATGACGGTGATGCTGGTCGATGACGAAGCAACCATTCGCATGCTGGTCGGCGAAGTGCTCGAGGAACTGGGTTGCGCCAGGATAGAATTCGCCGACGGCCACAGCGCCCTGGCGGCATTGCAAAATGGCGCCGGCGTCGACTTGTTGATCAGCGATGTCGGCATGCCCGGCGGCATGAACGGCCAGCAACTGGTGGCCGCCGCCCGCCAATTGCGGCCCGGATTAAAAGTGTTGTTCATCACCGGCTACGCCGAGCAGGCGGTGCTCGGCAGCGGCGTGTTCGAGCCCACTACCCGGGTGCTGACCAAGCCGTTCAGCCTCGACACCCTGGCCCAGCGTATCGAGGAAATGATCGGCTGATCAGCGCCCGCCGCCCAGGTCCAGAAAGCTGCCGGTGGAATACGAGGCCTGGTCTGACAGCAGCCAGAGGATCGCCTCGGCGACTTCCTCGGCCTGCCCGCCGCGGCCCATGGGGATGCCCGGCGCAAGCTTGCTGACCCGCTGCGGGTCGCCGCTGAGGGCGTGGAAGTCGGTAAAGATGTAACCCGGGCGCACGGCATTGACCCGTACCCCTTCGCCGGCCACTTCCTTGGCCAGGCCGACGGTGAAGGTATCCAGCGCGCCCTTGGAGGCGGCATAGTCGACGTATTCGTTAGGCGAGCCCAGGCGCGCGGCCACCGACGAGACGTTGACGATGCTGCCGCCCTGCCCGCCATGGCGGGTCGACATACGCTGCAGCGCGTGCTTGGCGCACAGCATCGGCCCGACCACGTTGGTCTTCATCAGCTTGAGCAGGCGAAACTCCGACACTTCTTCGACCCGGCTCTGATGGCCGATGGTGCCAGCGTTGTTGACCAATGCAGTGACCGGGCCCAGCTCGGCATCGACGCGCTGGAACAGCTGGACGATCTCGTCCTCGACACTGACGTCGGCCTTCACCGCAATGGCCTCGGCACCCAGTTCACGCACCTCGGCCAGCACCCGCTGGGCGGCTTCGTCGTCACGCAGGTAATTGATGCAGATACGGTAACCGGCGCGCGCGGCCAGGCGTGCGGTGGCAGCGCCAATGCCGCGGCTGGCGCCGGTGATCACGATAACCTTGTCCATGGATACTCCTTGCCCCCAATGGCGTTGACCCCTCAAGGCTAACGCAGTCAGGGGCCGGGCACAAAGCCGCTTCAGGCAGCCGGTGGCGGTACCGGTGCCTTGGGTTCGGCCTTGCGCAGCGGGTACAGGTGCTGGCGCACGATACCTTCAGGCAGGTCCTTGCCGAACACGCCGTATCGCGCCGGCCATTCCTTGGGCGGCAGCTTGAAGGTGCCGAACAGCATGTCCACCAGCGGCGTATGGATCGCGTAGTTCTTGTAGATGTAATCCTTGTGCCGGGCGTGGTGCCAGTGGTGATAGCGCGGCAGCACCAGCAGGTAGTTGAGCCAGCCGCCGTCGATACGCACGTTGGCATGGGCCAGCACCGCCTGCACACCGACCAGGATCACGTAAGCGTTCATCGCCTGGGGCGAAAAGCCCAGCAGGATCAGCGGCGCCAACACCCCGGTGCGGGTCAGAAGGATCTCGCAGAAATGAATGCGCGAACCGGCCAGCCAGTCCATGTGCGTGCTCGAATGATGCACGGCATGAAAGCGCCACATCCACGGCACCACGTGATACAAGCGGTGCAGCCAGTACTGGCCGAGGTCGGCGACGAACACCGCGAGCAAGAACTGCACCACGATCGGCAGGCTTTGCACCTTGGCCTGCAAGGTATCGGACAGCACCCAGCCGGCCAGCCAGCTGGACGAGGCGGTGACAAAGATGAGGATGAACTGCACCAGCATATGGCTGACGAAGAAGTAGCTGAGGTCGGTGCGCCAGTGCGGGCGCAGGATGTTTTGCTGCGGGTCCTTGGCGTAGAGTTTTTCCAGCGGGATGAAGATCACCGCCGATACCAGCAGAGCGAGCACAAACCAGTCCAGGCCCAGCGAGTATGGGGTCTGGCCGATGGTTTCGGTCTGGATGTTGGTGCCGCCGAGAAACATCGCCAGGCCTGCCGCACTGATGCCGGTAAAGCCCAGGCGCTTGCGCTTGTTGAGGAGAATGTTCAGGGTGCCCAGGGCGAAGGCCAGGATCAATCCGATCAGCAGCGCGGTACGGGCAAAGTGCACGCTGTAGACCTTGCGAAACTCGGCAAAGGTCAGCCACTGCGGAAACAGGAAGCACAACACCGCCAGCAGGCTGAGCAGCCCCAGGGCGGCCGAGAGGTAGCCGCTGATACGCCCCTGGCCGAGCTTGAACGGGTCGTGGCCGTGGCGTTTGAAATAGGCCTTGATTGCCTGCATGAATCGCTGATCCTTCATAGTGGTGGGCTCCGTGCGGCGCGGAGTATACCGACCTGCGGCCACAAGTGAACGCGTACCTGCCTGGCCAGCTGACAAATCTGTAATGCGCTGCTCAGTTTGCTGACAGTCAGCACTGGCTAAGGTCGTGCCATCCCCGCCCCTGGAATGGCAGCCATGCTTCGACACCCGACCCGCCGCACCTTCGTCAAGGGCTTCGCCGCCGGCAGCGCCCTGGCCGGCCTCGGCCTCTGGCGCCTGCCGGCGTTTGCCGCGCCCGGCGTGTTTGCCAACGAGTTGAGCGGCGAGCACTTCGAGCTGTTCATCGGCCAGACCCCGGTCAACGTTACCGGCCGCCCGCGTACGGCGCTGACCATCAACAACAGCCTGCCCGGCCCGACCCTGCGCTGGCGGGAGGGCGACAGCGTGACCCTGCGGGTGCGCAACCGCCTGAACGAGTCGACCTCGCTGCACTGGCACGGGATCATCCTCCCGGCCAACATGGATGGTGTGCCGGGCTTGAGCTTTGCCGGCATCGAGCCCGGTGGCGAGTACCTTTACCGCTTCACTCTGGAGCAGAGCGGCACCTACTGGTATCACAGCCATTGCGGCCTGCAGGAACAGGCCGGGGTCTACGGCGCGATCGTCATCGAACCCAGGCAGCCCGAAGCCCATCGCTACCAGCGCGACTACGTGCTGCTGCTCAGCGACTGGAGCGACCAGGCCCCCGAGGCGCTGATGGCGACCCTGAAAAAGCAGTCCGATGCCTTCAACTACCACAAGCGCACCGTTGGCGACTTCATCGACGATGTCGCCAGAGATGGCTGGCAGCAAACCGTCGCCGAGCGCAAGGCCTGGGCGGCCATGCGCATGAGCCCCACCGACCTTGCCGACATCAGCGCCGCTACCTACACCTACCTGCTCAACGGCCAGCCGCCGGATGGCAACTTCACCTGCCTGTTCCAGCCCGGCGACACTGTGCGCCTGCGCCTGATCAACGGCTCGGCAATGAGCTATTTCGACTTTCGCATTCCGGGCCTTAAGCTGACGGTGATCGCCGCCGATGGCCAGCCGGTAGAGCCGGTCGAGGTCGATGAACTGCGCATCGCCGTGGCCGAAACCTATGACGTGCTGGTGCGGGTCGGCGACCTGCCCGCCTATACCCTGTACGCGCAGAGCATGGACCGCAGCGGCTACGCCCGCGGTACCCTGGCGCGCAGCAACGGGCTGAGCGCCGAGGTGCCAGAGCCGGACCCACGCCCCATCCTGACCATGGCCGACATGGGCCACGGCGCCATGGCCGGGATGGGCGCCATGGACCACAGCCAGATGGCCGGCATGGACCATTCGAAAATGACCGGCATGCAGCAACACCCAGCCAGCGAAAGCGGCAACCCGCTGGTGGACATGCAGACCATGAACCCCAGGCCCAACCTCGCCGACCCAGGGATTGGCCTGCGCAACAACGGCCGCCGGGTGCTGACCTACGCCGATCTGAAAAGCACCTTCGCCGACCCCGATGGCCGCGAACCGTCACGGGAAATCGAACTGCACCTGACCGGACACATGGAGCGCTTCGCCTGGTCGTTCAACGGCATCAAGTTCTCCGACGCCGAGCCGCTGCGCCTGACCTACGGCGAGCGCCTGCGCATCACCCTGGTCAACGACACGATGATGGCCCACCCGATCCACCTGCATGGCCTGTGGAGTGACCTGGAAGACGAACACGGGCGCTTCCAGGTGCGTAAGCACACCCTCGACATCCCGCCGGGCAGCCGCCGTAGCTACCGGGTCAGCGCCGACGCCCTGGGCCGCTGGGCCTATCATTGCCACCTGCTCTACCACATGGAGATGGGCATGTTCCGCGAGGTACGCGTCGATGAATAAGCCCATTTTTCGGCCGCTGTTCGGTGGCTTCGCCCTGCTCGCCCTGCTGGCCAGTGAAGAGACCCGTGCCGAGGCGATGGATCACGCCGCCATGGGCCACGGTGCCATGAACCATCAAGGCATGAACCACAGCATGGCGCCGGGCACTCCACGCACGCCACTGCGTCCGATCACCGACGCCGAGCGCCAGGCGGCCTTCCCGCCGCTGCCCGGTCATCAGGTCCATGACCGGCAGATGAACTGGGCGGTGATCGTCGAGCAGCTGGAGTACCAGAACTTCGACAACAGCAGCGCCCTGAAGTGGGACGCCAATGCCTGGATCGGCGGCGATGTCGACCGCCTGTGGCTGCGCAGCGAAGGCGAACGCGAACGCGAACAGGGCGTGACCCACAAGGCCGAACTGCAGGCGCTCTGGGGCCATGCCATCAGCCCCTGGTGGGAGCTGGTCGGTGGCCTGCGCCAGGACTTCAAGCCGGCCACTGGCCAGACCTGGGCCGCCTTCGGCATCCAGGGCACGCCGCTGTACGGGCTGGAGCTGCAAGCCACCCTGTATGCCGGCGAACGTCAGCAAACCGCGCTGCGCCTGGAGAGCAGTTACGCTATCCTGCTGAGCAATCGCTGGATCCTCGAACCGTCGCTGGAGGCCAATTTCTATGGCCGCAACGACGCCACCCGGGACCAGGGCAGTGGCCTTGCCGACAGCGAGATTGGCCTGCGCCTGCGCTACGAAATCACCCGTGGCGTTGCCCCGTACCTGGGCATCAGCGTCAACCGGGCCTACGGCAACAACGCCGAGCAAATCCGTGATGAGCACGGCGATATCGGCCAGACCCGCCTGGTCGCCGGAGTTCGCCTGCGTTTCTAGAAGTGGAGAAGTACATGCTGAGCAAGAAAATCGTCGCCTTCGGCCTGCTGGCCCTGAGCACCCTGGCCCAGGCCGGGCCGACCATCGATGTCTACCGTGACCCCAACTGCGGCTGCTGCAAGGACTGGATCAAGCACCTGCACGACAACGGCTACAGGGTCAACGACCATGTCGAGCCGAACATGAGCGCGCTCAAGCAGCGCCTCGGCGTCGAGCCGCGCCTGGCCTCGTGCCATACCGGGGTGATCGACGGCAAGTTCGTCGAAGGCCATGTGCCGGCCGAGCAGATCAAGCTGCTGAGCAAGCGTCCCGACCTCAAGGGCCTGGCCGTACCGGGCATGCCCATGGGCTCGCCGGGCATGGAAATGGGCGACCACAAGGACGCCTACCAGGTCATCGGCCTGACCCTTGAGGGCAAGGACGAAGTGGTCGCCAACTACTGATCAGGCCTTGATGCTCAGCTATTGGGCGCTGTTTCTCAGCGCCTTCGGCGCAGCCACCTTGCTGCCGCTGCAATCGGAAGCGGTGCTGGTCGGCCTGCTGCTGCGCGAACCTGAGGCGCTGGTCAGCCTGTTGCTGATCGCCACCGCCGGCAACGTGCTCGGTTCGATCGTCAACTGGCTGCTGGGCCGCGGCATCGAGAACCTGCGCGACAAGCGCTGGTTCCCGTTCAAGCCCGAGCAACTGGCAAAGGCCCAGCAACGCTACCAGCGCTATGGCCAGTGGTCGCTGCTGCTGAGCTGGATGCCGGTGATCGGCGACCCGCTGACGCTGATTGCCGGGATCATGCGCGAGCCGTTCTGGCGCTTTTTAGTGCTGGTCACCCTCGCCAAAGCCGGGCGTTACCTGGTGCTGGCGCTGCTGACGCTGGGCTGGATGCAGCACTAGCGCCCCCAGATCTGCGCCTCGGTCCAGCCCAGTTCGGCAAAGTCCTGGGCGCGCAGGTGCGCTTCATCCTCACAAAAGAATTCATCCAGTTGCGGTGGGCGCACCGCGGTGTCGCTGAGCATCGCGTGCACCTGGCCACGGTGGTGGATCTGGTGCTCGAACAGGTGCGAGAGCAGGCGCAGGCGTTGTTCGCGCTGCACCCAGTCGGGGCGCACGATGTTCACATAGCGCTGCAACTGGTCGTCACGTAACTGGCTGCAGTAAGCGATCAGGCGGTGATCGGCCTGCAACTGTTCGGCGTGCAGTTCCAGGCAGGTGGCAAAAGGCTCCTCGGGCTGGAAAAAACGCTCGCTGTCCGGGTCTGGCGCTTCGCCGCGCTGCTCACACTCAAGGGCCTGCAGGTAGAACCAGTCAACGGTGAGGATGTGGTTGAGGGTCGCCTTGATCGACGGGAAAAAGCTCGCCCGCGGGGCGACGAACTCATCCTGGCTCAGTTGCCTGCAGGCCTTGTACACCCGGTGGTTGGCCCAGCCGTTCTGGTAGGCCATGGTCAGCAGGTGGTGCGAAAGAGGCTCGGCCATGATCGATTCCTCAGCAGAAGCGTTGCAGTTGCATCTCCCGCAAGCGGCTGAGCGTACGCCGGAACGGGAACTCCAGATACCCTTCAGTGTAGAGCGCTTCCAGGGCGACCTCGGCTTCCAGGTACAGGGCGATCCGCCGGTCGTAGCATTCATCGACCAGGGCGATGAAGCGCCGCACGCTGTCGTCATGCACCGACAGTTGCGGCAGCTCGCGGTCGCCGGCGACCACCCGCCGGGCGCCGTCCTCGGTGCCGCGGGCGATCTTCGCCGGGCGCTGGCGGGCGCCGAGCGCCGGCACCTCGCCGAGCAGGATGGCCTGGAAGCAGTCGCACAGGGCCATGAAGTCCATGGCGGCGAAGGGTTGCTCACACAGGTCGGCGTAGCGGCACCAGAGCACCGTCTCACAGCGTTGCACCACGCTGAGCTGGCGTGAGCCGATCAGCAAGGGTTGTTCAGTCGCCGCTTGCTCACCGCGCAGTTGCTCGAAGACCTGCGCCAGGGCTGCGGGCTGGCCTTTCTCGGTAATCCAGTAACGCTGTATCCGCGCGCCCGGATGCAGGCGATGGTCTTGCTCACCCGCCACTGCCACCACCTGCATATGCTGCTCGATGGCGGCAATCGCCGGCAGGAAGCGCTCGCGGTTGAAACCGTCGCTGTAGAGCTGCCCGGGCGGCTGGTTGGAGGTGGCCACGATCACCACCCCGGCCTCGAACAGCACCTGGAACAACCCGCCGAGAATGATCGCATCGCCGATGTCGTTGACGAACAACTCGTCAAAGCACAGCACGCGGATTTCTTCGGCCAGGGACAAGGCCAGGGCCTGCAAGGGCTCGGCGGTGCCATTGAGCTGGAACAGGCGCTGATGCACCCAGCGCATGAAGTGATGAAAATGCTGGCGCCGGGCCGGAACCTGCAGGCAGGCGTGGAACTGGTCCATGAGCCAGGTCTTGCCGCGCCCAACCGGCCCCCAGAGGTACACGCCCTGCGGGGTTTTGCCGCGTTGCAGGGCCTCGAAGCAGGTTTGCAGGGCGGTGGCGGCCTGCAACTGGGCCGGATCGCTGACAAACCCCTGGCTGGCAATGGCCTGCTGGTAGCGGGTCAGCGGGGACTGTTCGGTGAAGCAGGACATGCGCGGCGTCCGTCGCAAAAGGGGGCATTCTGCGGCGGGGGGCATCGCGGGGCAAGTGCTACCACCATTGGTAGGAGCGGGCTTGCCCCGCGATGAGGCCAGTACAGTCAGCACATCGGATGTTGTCTGAGATACCACCGCTGCGCGCTCGATCGCGGGCAGGCCCGCTCCCACAAGGTCTCTACAGATCCAGCCCGACTTTGAGCAGCGCCCCATCCGTCTCATCGGTAAGCAGGTACAGATACCCGTCCGGCCCTACCCGCACGTCGCGAATCCGCGCCTTGAGCTCGCCGAGCAGGCGCTCTTCATGCACCACCTTGTCGCCCTTGAGCTCCAGGCGAATCAGTTCCTGCGCCGCCAGGGCGCCGATGAACAGGCTGTGATCCCAGGGTTTGAAGCGCGGGTTGTCGTAGAACGCCATGCCGCTGATGGCCGGGGACTTCTCCCAGACATGGTGCGGGTCGAGCATGCCCTCGACGTGCTCGCCCTTGGCCTCCGGGATCGGCATCAGCGAATAGTTGATGCCGTGGGTAGCGATCGGCCACCCATAGTTCTTGCCGGGTTTGGGGATATTGATCTCATCGCCACCACGGGGCCCATGCTCGTTGGTCCACAACTCGCCGGTCCAGGGGTTGAGCGCCGCGCCCTGTTGGTTGCGGTGGCCAAACGACCAGATTTCCGGGCGCACGTTGGCCTGGCCGACGAACGGGTTGTCCTTGGGCACCGTGCCATCCGGGAGGATGCGCACCACCTTGCCCTGCAGCTTGTCGAGGTCCTGGGCGGTCGGGCGCTGGTTGTTCTCGCCCAGGGCGATGAACAGGTAGCCGTCGCGGTCGAACACCAGGCGCGAGCCAAAATGGTTGCCGCTGGAGAGCTTGGGCTGCTGGCGGAAGATCACATTGAAGTCTTCAAGCTTGGCGCTGTCGGCCGACAAGCGCCCGCGGCCCACCGCGGTACCGGCCGTGCCGCCCTCCCCACCACCTTCGGCATACGACAGGTAGACCATCCGGTCCTGCTTGAAGGTCGGTGACAACACCACGTCGAGTAAACCGCCCTGGCCCTTGGCCCAGACTTCGGGGACGCCGCCCAGCGGCGGCCCGACCTTGCCTTCGGGGCTGACAATGCGCAGGTTGCCGGCGCGCTCGGTCACCAGGATGCCCTGGCCGTCTGGCAAGAACGCCAGGGCCCAGGGATTGCGCAGGCCTTCGGCGAGGGTGCTGACCTTGACGCTGCCCTCCTCGCTCTTGAAGTCGCGCTCGGGCGCGGCATGGGCCAGCAGCGGCAGCAGCGCCGCGGTCATCAGGGTGGGTAGCCAGGTGCGTGGGGACATCAGCGATTCCTTCCAGGGAGGGCCTGTTATTCAGGGTGCGGGCGCGCGCGGCGGCCGGCTGGGTTCCAGGCGCGGGGTGGTCTGTTCGCGGCGGATGTTTTCGCCATTGCCGATACCACGGTTCTCGAGGGTCGGCGGGCGCGGGTTGGGCTGGGTCGACGGGCCGCGCACCGGCGGCGTGGCCGGCACGCTGCCCTGGCGGCTGTTGGGGTTGGCGCGCATGATCGGGCTGTTGTAGGGGTTATTGTTGCTGGCCGCCAGCTGCAACGGCGCGGCAACAGGCGCCGCCTGCAGCGGCGAGCTCAGGAGCAGGGCCATGGCCAGGCCCGTCAGTGATCGGTTCACGGTATTCACCTCCGGCAACACACGGCGCCGAAAACCAGCGCGCCCAAGCGTTGGATAGCCTAAGGCGCGACAGGTTCGCCGGGAAACCTCGATTTGCCCCGCAGGTGATTCATTTTGTTACCGGATCAGCCATCGACCTTATGCTTCGCGGCGTACAGGCAAAGCATTTCCATGGCCAGGGTGGCCCCGGCCAGGGCGGTGATATCGGCATGGTCATAGGCCGGCGCGACTTCCACCAGGTCCATGCCCACCAGGTTGATGCCGCGCAACCCACCGAGGATTTCCAGCGCCTGCACCGTGGTCAGGCCGCCACACACCGGGGTGCCGGTGCCGGGCGCGTAGGCCGGGTCCAGGCAGTCGATGTCGAAAGTCAGGTACACCGGTTGCTCGCCAACCCGCTGGCGAATCGCTTCGATGATTGCCTGGGTACCACGTTGATGCACCTGGCGGGCATCGAGCACGGCAAAGCCCTGGGTATCGTCATTGGTGGTGCGCAGGCCGATCTGCACCGAGCGCGCCGGGTCTACCAGGCCTTCGCGGGCCGCGTGCCAGAACATGGTGCCGTGATCGACACGCTGGCCCTCCTCGTCCGGCCAGGTGTCGCTGTGAGCATCAAAATGAATCAGCGCCAGCGGACCGTGTTTGCGTGCATGGGCCTTGAGCAGCGGGTAGCTGATGAAGTGGTCGCCGCCCAGGGTGAGCATGGCGCAGCCGGCTTCGAGAATCTGCTCGGCATGGGCCTGGATGCTCTCGGGCACGGTGTGCGGGCTGCCGTAGTCGAAGTTGCAGTCGCCGTAGTCGATTACCGCCAGGTGCTCGAAGGGGTCGAACTCCCACGGCCAGTGCCGGGCCCAGGCCTGCTGCACCGAGGCGGCACGAATCGCCCGCGGGCCGAAGCGCGCACCCGGGCGGTTACTGGTGGCGGTGTCGAACGGCACGCCGCTGACCACCACATCGACGCCGCGCAAATCGCGGCTGTAGCGCCGGCGCGAGAAGCTGGTGATACCGGCAAAGGTGTTTTCGGCGATGGTGCCGTAGAGGCTGTCGCGGGTAATGGCCTGGTCGTTGTCGGGGGCGAGGTCCATGGTCGGGCTCCTGGTTTGTTGTTATTGGCGGCTACGGAAGGTGGTCCACAGGCGGGTGCGCTGGCGCATGTCGGCGAGGCTCATGCTGCGGTCGGCAAACAGCCGCGCGCGTATTTCGGCCGAGGGGTAGATGTCCGGGTCGCCGCGCACCGCTTCATCCACCAGAGGCGTGGCAGCCTGGTTGGCATTGGCGAAGAACAGCGTGTTGGTCAGTGGCGCCACCGAGTCCGGGCGCAACATGAAGGCGATGAAGGCGCGGGCCGCTTCTGGGTGCGGCGCGTCCTTGGGCATGACCAGGTTGTCCTGCCAGATCAGCGTGCCTTCGCGGGGGATGCGGTAGATCACCTGGTACGGCTTGCCGGCCTTGTGCGCCTGGTCGGCGGCCATGGCTGCATCACCGTTGTAGGTCAGCGCCAGGCACACACTGCCGTTGGCCAGGTCGTTGATCTGCCGGCCGTTGGCGACGTAGCTGATCGACGGCTGAAGCTGCTTGAGTAGCGCCTGGGCGGCCGCCAGGTCGTCCTTGTCACGGCTGTAGGGATCCTTGCCAAGGTAATGCAGGGCGACGCCGATCACCTCCTGGGGCGAGTCGGACATGGCAATTCCGCAATCCTTGAGCTTGCTGGCGTACTCGGGCTTGAACAACAGGTCGAGGCTGTCCAGCGGCACATCACCCAGGCGTTGGCGCACCGCCTCAAGGTTCATGCCCAGGCCGAGGGTGCCCCAGGTGTAGGGCACGGCGTACTGGTTGCCAGGGTCGACCTCGGCCAGCTTGGCCAGCAGGTCCGGATCGAGGTTGGCGTAGCCGGGCATGGCCTGGGCGTGCAGCGGCTGCAAGGCACCTGCGGTCAGGGCGCGGGCCAACAGGCTGGCGGACGGCACCACCACGTCATAGCCACTGCCACCGGTGAGCAACTTGGTTTCCAGCACTTCGGTGGTGTCGAAGGTGTCGTAGCGCACCTTGTAGCCGGTTTCTTGCTCGAAGCGCTGCAAGGTCTCGGGCGCGACGTAGTCGGCCCAACTGTACAGGTTGAGGACTTTTTCCTCGGCCTGCACCGGCAAGGCCAGGGCCAGGGACAACAACCACAGGGATGTACGCATGTCGGGCACCTTTGTCAGTGGATGCCGCCAGCATGCCTGCCGGGTTACATTACTAAAATGGCAAGTCAGTTAACCTGACATTCATCAGGAGCAATGTTTGATGCTGGGACAACTGCACGACCTCGACCTGCACCTGCTGCGGCTGTTCGTCACTGTAGTCGAGGCCGGCGGCTTCAGCGCCGCCCAGGGCGTGCTGGGTTTGAGCCAGCCGAGCATCAGCCAGCAGATGGCGCGCCTGGAAACCCGCCTGGGCTATCGCCTGTGCCGCCGCGGCAAGGGCGGCTTTGGCCTGACCGCAAAGGGTGAAGTGCTGCTCAAGGCCACCCGCGAACTGCTGGTGCAGATCGAGGCGTTTCGGCACCAGGCCAACGGCGTCGCCGGGCGCTTGCTCGGCGAGGTACGCATCGGTATTTCCGAAGCCCAGGAAAGTACCGTGACTTTGCGCCTGGCGCGGGCCATCGAGCGTTTTCGCCAGCGTGACGAGGCGGTGCGCCTGGAGTTGGTCAGCGCCATGCCAGCCGACCTTGAGCGCCAGCTGTTGCAGCAGCGTCTGGACCTGGCCATCGGCTATTTTTCCGGCAAGCAGGCAGCGTTCGATTACACGCCGTTGTTCGAAGAAAACCAGCGCCTGTACTGCGCCAGCCATCATCCGCTGGCCGGGCAAACCGAGGTCAGCCTGGCGGCCTTGCAACAGGCCGACCAGGTCGAACACCCCTACCGCTTCCAGAGCCGCCAGGAACCCTTTGACGGCACCAGCGGCGCGGCCCGTTCCGAGCAGGTCGAAGGCGCGCTGGCCTTCATCCTCTCCGGCCGACACATCGGTTATCTGCCCTGCCACTACGCCGAGCCCTGGGTCGCGCGCGGCCTGTTGCAGGCTCTGGACCCGGCGCTGGATTTTGCCGTGCCGTTCGTGCTGGTGCGCCACCGCGCCCAGGTGGCCAGTGATGCCGAGCAGGCCTTCGCAGCCGACCTGCTGGCCGCCTTCGCCTGACTCAGTAGGCCAGCGACCAGGTCAGGGTGTAGGTGCGGCCACGGCCCTGGTAGTCATAGAGATAGGCCGGGCCATAGGTCGGCGAGTAGAACAGCGTCGCGCGCTGGCCCCAGACGGTGCTGTACTGCTTGTCGAGCAGGTTCTGGATACCAGCGCTGAAGGTGCCGAAACCGGTGTCCTGGCTACCCAGCAGGTCGAAGGTGGTGTAGCCGCTGATCGTGTGATCGGCATCGTCCTTGAGGGTGAAGGCGTGGTTGGCCTGCAAACGGGCGCTGCGGCCATCGCCCTTCCAGCCGACGAAAGCGGTGGACTTGGACAGCGACGCATAGCGGGCATCGCGCTTGATCCATTCGCCGTCCTTGTCTTGCTCTTGCGAGCGCACCAGGTGCAGAGTGCTACCGGCTTCCCAGCCGCTTTCGAAGTGACGGGTCAACGCGCCTTCAAAACCGAAATCGCGGCTTTTCTGCTCTTCGACATTGATGGTCAAAGTGGCCATGTCGGTGGTGATGATCTTGTCCGACCAGATGTAGTACACCGCGGCCTGGGCGTCCCAGTCGAGGTCGGCGTAGCGCCAGCCCAGCTCCACCTGACGGCTCTTGATCCCGGCCAGCGGGTTGTCCTCGACGCTCAGGCCCGGCTTGCCGTAGTACTTGGCCGGGTCCGGCAGGTCGAAGCCTTCGCCGTAGTTGCTCCAGACCTGGTGACCGTTCTTGAAGTCGTAGATGGCGCCGAAGTTGAACAGGTTGACCTGGTAGTCGTTGTTGCCGCCGGGCACGTTCTTGAAGTCGCCGACATCGACGTCCATCTGCTGGCGCCGGGCGCCACCGGAAAAGGTCAGGTTATCGGTGGCCTTCCAGTCCAGCTGGGCGTAGGCCGAGATGCCGTCGACCCGGTAGCTGGGGTAGCGTGCTGCCTTGCTGGCTTCATCCAGATCCAGGCCACCGCTTTCGGACGACGTCAGGGCATTGAAGGTGGTCTGGTCGGCGTTGAAACGCTCGCGGTCCAGGTCCACACCGTAGGTCAGCTTGAGGCTGTCCCACTGCTTGGCGAACAGCGCCTTGAGGCTGCTGACTTCGAAGTTCTGCTGCGAGGCGGCAAAGTACACGCCTTTGGAGCCCGCCGGTTTGCCGGTGTTGTAGTACGGGAACGGGTAGAAGTTGTCGTCTTCCTTGCGGTACGAGGCCTGCAGGTAGAAGTCCTGGCCGAGCACATCGCTGTGGTGGTAGTTGGCGTTGAGCAGCAGGCGCTTGGTGCGCGGCGCAAGATCGGTGGAGTAGCCGCCGCGCAGTTCGGCGTCTTCCAGATCCGACGGGCCGTTGTAGTTCAGGTTGGGAAAGTAGATACCGGTGCTGCCGTGGTTGCCCGAGTCGTAGTACTGGGCCAGCAGGTCGAGGCTCTGCTCGTCGTTGAACTTCAGGCCCAGGCTGCCAAGCACGTCGATGGTGCGGTTGTACTGCAGGTCGGTCTGGGTGTTGTCGATGAAGATCTGCTCGCCGGCGCCGTCGTAGAAGGCTTCGTTCTGCTCGGCAGACACACCCAGGCGCGCATTGATGCGCTCGTTGCCGCCGCTGATCGACTGGGCGATGCGGGTCGACAGGTCGTCGCTGTTGTTGAAGCCGCTGCTGGCACCCAGCTGGGTTTCAAAGCGCGCCGGGCCTGCTTCGCCCTTCTTGGTGACGATATTGATGATGCCGCCGGTGGCGCCGCCGCCGTAGATGGCACTGGCCCCGGAGAGCACTTCGACGCGCTCGACGTTGAACGGCGAGATGCTGTCAAACTGGCGCGACAAACCCCGCGAGCTGTTCTGGCTGACGCCGTCGATCATCACCAGGACATTGCGCCCGCGCATGTTCTGCCCGTAGTTGGTACGCCCTTCCGGCGCCAGGTCCAGACCCGGGACCAGCTTGCCGATAGCTTCCTTGAGGCTGACGCCGCTGTCGATCTGCTCACGCAGTTGCTGCTGGTCGACCACCCAGACAGTACCGGGGATTTCGCTGATCGAAGTGCTGGTACGCGAGGCGACGCTGACTTCGATGGGCTTGAGGCTGACGCTTTGCGCCGCCGCGCTCTTGCGCAGGATCACCGTATTCTGCGCGCTGAACTGCCAGCTCATGCCGCTGCCGGCCAGCAGGCTCTGCAAGGCCTGGGCAATGCTGTAACGGCCCTGGAGCGCCGGGCTTTGCCGGCCCGCCACATCCTGGCTGGTGAACAACAGGTGCAGGCCGGCCTGGTCGGCGAAGGCGGTCAGTGCCTGGTCGAGGTTCTGCGCAGGCAAGTCCAGGGATACTTCACGCTCCTGCTGGGTGCTGGCGGCTTTTACCGGGTCGGCGGCGTGCACCTGCAGGGTGCCGAGCAACGCGGCGACGGCGGTCGAGGCCAGCAGGACGTGTTTGAAATAACCGGTGGAACGGGCGATTGGCTTGAGCGGACCCTTCACTGTTTTCTTCCAGGCAAATGGTTGTAAATGAGAATGGATTGCTGATCAGTCTCACTACGACGATTGGGCGAAGAAGAACTTGCAGTGGGAATTCGAAAATATTTTTTCAGTACTGCGGGTCAGTACACCACAGCCAGCCACGGCAAGTAGGTAACCTTCAGCGCATAGCGCTGTTCAAGGGTGCGCAACAAGCCTTCAGGGTCGTTCAGGTCAAACACCCCGCTGACCTGCAGCGCCGCCAGTTGCTGATCCGACAGCACGATGCGCCCGTGCTGATAACGCTCAAGTTCGGCCAGCACTTCGCGCAGCGGCTTGCCGTTGAAGATCAGCTTGCCGCGCTGCCAGGCGGTTTGCGCGCGGGCGTCGGGTGAGGTTTCCAGCACCTGCCCGCCTACCTGCGCCTGGCCCTGGGCTACCACCACGCGATTGCGCACGCCATCACGGCGCACACTGAACACCGCAGCGCTGCCCTGCACCGGCTCGGCGCCGGCATCGACCACGAACGGCCGCGGGTCGGCAGCAGGCTCGAACAAGGCCTCGCCGGCCTTGAGCAGCACGCGGCGCTCACCACTGCTGAATTCCACCGACAGCGCACTGCCACTGTTGAGGGTGACCTGCGAGCCATCGGCAAGGGTGATGCGCTGCTGCTGGCCCACCCCGGTGTGGTAGTCGGCAAGCAGGGCCGGCGCCTGCTGCACACCGCCATAGCCGACCAGCGCCAACACCAGCGAGGCGGCCACGGCCGAGCCCCAGCGCCGCCAACGTGGCGCCGGCGCGGCTACTTCTGCCGCCGCCCGGGTCTGCCCCAGGTCTGCCCACAGTGCCTCGGCTTCACCCGCAGCCTCGGCATGCGCCGGGCTCAGCGCACACCAGCGCTGGTAGCGTTGGCGGTCAGCGGCGCTGGCGTTGCCCGAATGCAGCAGCACCTGCCAGTCGAGGGCATCATCGGACAAATCGCTGATCGGTTGCGGCGCAGGCATGGCGTAGGCGTCAGTCATGGTTGTGTTTGAGCCAGTCGCGACAATGGCGCAGGGCCTGGCCGATGTATTTTGCCACCATGCTCTCGGAAACGCCCAGCCGTTGTGCAATCTGCGCCTGGGTCAGGCCTTCGACGCGGTTGAGCAGCAAGGCCTGACGGGCGTTGGCCGACAGTTGCAGCAAGGCTTCATCGAGCAGCTCCAGGCGCTCACTGGCGAGCAACGCAGCTTCCGGTGCCGGCGCCGGGCATGGCACCTGACGCGCCGCTTCGCTGTCGTCGAGGCTACTGCTCATGCGTTGTTCGCGGCGCAAGGTATCGATGGCCAGGTTGCCGGCCACGCGAAAGATGAAGCTGCGTGCATGCAGCACCGGCAGGTCCTGCTGCTCGATCTTCACCAGTTTCAGGTAGGTTTCCTGGGCGACGTCGGCGGCCCGCTGGCGGTCGCTCATGCGCCGGGTCAGGAACTGCAGCAGGTCATCGTAATGTTCCTGGAAGCTTGCAAGCAGCCCGGACACGGGAGACGTCAACATGGAAAATGTGAGTGCCAGTAAGAGGAATTATCGGACGTTAATGAGAAACAGTATCTTTCAAAACCTGCTGGACTTTCAACGTCAAACTCCGCTCCACCTGGCTAGTCCGCCAACTGATAGCGATAGAGCAGATTCGGCTCGCTGACGATCAGCAACTGCCGCTGCGGCCCCAGTGTCACCCCTTCGGCTTGCGGCACACTATGGTCGAGGCCATTGAAGCCACCTTCCAGGTCCATGAAGCTTATCGGCGCATAGCCGCTATCGACTTCAGCCAGCAAGCGCGATTGATCACTGAGCACCAGCAGGTGCCGAGTGTGCAGGTCATAGTGCATGGCCGATATATCGTCCATGCGCAGGCGCTGCACGCCAAGCGCCGAAACCGCAGCCTGGTAGCTGACTGAAGCTTCCGGCTGCACCACGCCAGCCACCTCGAACAGACGCACCGGGCGTTGCTCGCGTGAAGCGAACAGCACCTGGCTGCTCGGGTCGAACGCCATGCCTTCCAGGCCACGGTTGTTGTCGGCCCGATCGGCAATACTCAGGGTGGCCAGTTCACTGCGCACAATCGGCCTGTCCAACTGCGCGATCGGGACCGTCACTACGCTCTGGCGCCGCTCTTCACCGATCAACAGATGCCCCTTGCCGTCATAGGCCAGCGCCTCTGGATCTTCAAACTCGTGCAGTTCATGGCGCGCTTTGAGCGCGAAGTCCTCGGTGTACTCGTAGAGTTGCGCCGGGCTGTTGACCACTACGAAATAGCTGCGCCGCTCAGCGACGTAGACGATATCCGAGGCATTGGCTTCGATACCGGGCAACTGCAACCGCTGGGCAAACCGATAATCCGGCAGCCAGATACTGCGCTGGCGAACCTGAACCGGGGTAATACGTTCTTGCCACAACTGGCCCAGGGCGTCATCAGCTTCGAACAACGCCAGTACCGTCATGACCAAAGCGATCAGGCTCGCCACCCAGATCAATGGGTAACGTCGAAATGTCAGCCAGTGAAATGCTAATACAGCGGTGAAACGGCTCATGAATGGGGATTTCCGGTAGCGAGGAATGAAAGCGACTCAGGCAAAGGTTGGCAGCGCAGCAGCAGGCTGGCGTTGGCCTGGGCCAGTTCGGTGCAGTCCAGCGCAGCGGGCAGCGCTGAATCCAGATCGCGCAAGCGTCGGGCCAGGTAAAACACCCTGCCGGTCGGCAGTTGGCCCAGCGCATCGATCCGGCGGGCCTTGCCGGCGCTATAGAACTCAGCTGAATACGAGCGGCGCCCCAGGTAGAACAGCGGGCCCGGCTGGCCGACATTTGCACGCTGCCAGGTCAGCACCAGATCACGCTGGTTCTGTGGACGCTGTTCCAGGCTGCCCTCAAGCAGCAGCAGCAGGGCAAGCACCGGCAAAATCAAGGCAAAGCCGCCGACGAATGCTCGGCGCGACAAGCGCCAGCGAGTCAGGCCCTCAGCCAGCAGCAAGGCCCAGGCCGGCAGGGCTGGTAATACATAGGTCCAGAGAATGTTGCCGGCCAGGCTGAAAAACACAGGCGTAGCCAATGCCCAACACCACAGAAATCCTGGCAACGCCCTGCCCTCGCCCGCGCTGCGCCGCCAAAACAGCAGCGGTAACAGCAGGCTCCAGGGAAACAAGGCACCCAGCAGATACAACCAGATGGTTCCCATCGGTTTGGCGTGGGCATTACCGTACAGGTCACCGCTCCACTCGCTGATGACGTAGCGCTTCCAGTGCTCCCCCAGCAGAAAATAATCGAGAAAGCCCGGGCTTTTCAGCTCCGCCAGGACATACCAGGGTATGGCCACGAGCGACATCAACAGCAAACCGCTGAACCACGGCAGTCGCCACAGTTGCCGCCACTGCTGCTGGTAGGCGACCCAGGCCAGCGCCGGCAAAGCGAATAGCACCAGCACCAGCGGCCCCTTGGCCAGTAAGCCTAACCCCAGCCCGATAAAGCCAAGTCGTGCGGCACTACGCTCGGCATGAACGATGCCGTACCAGAACCCCAGATACGCCAACAGCAGCCCCAGGCTCAACGCTGGATCGGTCAGCACCACGCCACTGACAATCAGCCCGAGGGTACAACTGGAATAGATGATCGCCGCCAGCAGCCCCACCGCCAGGCTGCGCTCGCGACGGCCCAGATGGATGATCAGCAGGCAACTGACCAGGTGCATCAACCAGGCCGGCAAACGCAAGGCAAACTCATTGATGCCCAGCCAGTGCATGCTCAATGCCTGGGTCCAGAACGACAGCGGCGGCTTGCCCCAGAAGGGTACGCCGTAGTCGAACATCGGCGTGATCCAGTCATTGAGCTCAAGCATCTTGCGCGCCATCTCGCCATAACGTGCTTCGGACGTATCCATCAATGGATACACGCCCAGACCGGCCAGGCGCAACGAGAGAATCAAGCCCAGCACCGTCCACAGTACCGAGACCCGCAGCGACCCGTTCATGCCTGCCTCCGGTGCTCGAAGGGACGTGACACCGGCGGTTTTGCCGTTGCCTGAGTATCGCCCTGCAGCAGGTAGTGCGGACGCCGCTTGACCTCGAACAAGGTCGCACCGAGGTACTCGCCCACCATGGCCACACCAAGACAGAGAAAGCCGCCCACCCCCAATAGCAGATGCACCGGGGAGAAACTGCCAGCGATCAGTGCAGCCAGCATCCAGCCCAGGCACACCAGCAAAATCACCAGGCTGGCGACGCTGTACCAGCGCAGCGGCTTGCGCGAAAACGCCAACGCCCCTTCGAGCGCCAGGTTCAACAACGCAGGATAGTCCCACTTGCTAGTGCCGGCGGCTCGGGCCACACGCTCATACGGCAGTTCGATGGTACGAAATCCGACCCAGCCGACCAGGCCCTTGAACAGCCCTACACGCTCGTTCATCGCCCGCAAGGCGGCCAGTGGCGCCGGGCCGATCAGACGAAAATCGCTGACTTCAGCCGGTAGCTGGCCGCGCCCGACCAGATGGCGCATGATCCGGTAATACATCCCCGCCGTGAACTTCTTCACCCACGAATCACCGTCACGCCGCGAACGCTGCATGTTGACTACGTCATAACCCTGCAGCCAGTGCTCGACCATCAGCGCGATCAGCTCCGGCGGATCCTGCAGGTCGGCGTCGATGAACACCACAGCCTGGCCGCGGGCATGGTCGAGGCCCGCGCGCAAGGCGGCCTCCTTGCCGAAGTTGCGGCTCAGGTGCAGACAGCGCACACCAGGCTGTTGCTCAAACGTACGCAACAGTACGAGGGAGCCGTCACTGCTGCCATCGTTGATGTACAGCAATTCGCAAGACACCGGCAGGCGCTTGATCAGAACGTCAATGCGTTGATGAAAAGCCTGCAAAACCTGTTCTTCCTGATAACAGGGAACAATGATGCTCAGGTGCGGTTCAACGCCCAAAGGTGGCTGGGGCAAGGTCAGCATGGTGGTAAGTCCAATGACGGTGAATGAAAAACCCAAGTACGGCCAGACTGGCCGTGGTCAGCGCCTGGGCAAGCAGTGGGTGGGTTGCTAGGCAATCGAGCATCAGCCACATCGCCAGGGCATTGAGGCCGTTGTGCAGCAAGGCAACGCAGACAAAGCGCAGCGGTTGCAGGGCTTTACCGTCGCGATGGGTAAAGCAGTACCGGCGGTTGAGCCAAAAACTCAACAACGCGCCCAGGCAAGCGCCGCAGACACTGCCCCACCAAGGCTGATCAAGGCTCAGGCCGAGGAGGAACAGCAGTTGGTGAGCCAGGGTCGCTACAGTGCCGACGCCCAAGTAGCGAGTCAGGCTGCGAAGCAAGGCTGATTGGTAGCGAATGCAAGTGTTCATGGCCGCCATGCTAGGGAGGCGAAGGTGAACTCCATGTCACCGCAGATCACATCTGTGTCACGCCCGCTTCGCTAGGTTGCGTGCTCCGCTTTCAGAGGAGAATGCGATGAAGCGATCCAGCACTGTCCTGTGCCTTGGCATGTTTTCGTTGATCAGCGCCTGCCAGGCCCGCCCAATGAGCCACACGCCAGCGACCCTGGGTTTCGAGGACGCCCTGAATCTGGCTATCAGCGCCCGGCAAGCCTGTGCTCATCAAGGCTTTGCCGTGGCTGTCAGCGTGGTCGACCGCCAGGCCCAGCCGCTGGTGTTGCTGGTGTCCGACGACGCCTTTGCCCACTCCCGTCAGACCAGCGAACGCAAGGCGCGCACCGCCGCCTCGCGGCGAGCGTCAACGTCCACCATCGCTAACGCCAACGACCACGAACAGAGCCTGAGCCTGGCCTTCCACGCCATCGGTCTGACCACCTTGAGTGGCGGCGTGCCAGTGTTGCTCGATAACCAGGTGATCGGCGCAGTTGGCATAGCCGGGGCGCCGGGGCAGAATGCCCTGGGCCAGGACTTCGACAGCCTTTGTGCCGAAGCCGGCATCAAGGCAATTGGGGCGCAATGGACGGTCAACACGGAAACCGGACAATGATTGAGATACTTCTGGTCGAAGACGACCGCACCCTGGCCGGTTCGTTGGCCGACTACCTGAGCGAAGTCGGCTTTGACATCGATTTTGCCTTCAATGGCCAAACCTGCCTGGAGCGCACCCTGCAGCAGCGCTATGACGCCATCGTCATGGACGTGACCATGCCCGGGCTCGATGGTCTGCGCGCCTGCAAGGCATTGCGCAAGCGCCAGGACCAGACGCCAATCCTGTTTCTTACTGCACGCGATGCCCTGGCCGACAAGCTCGACGGCTATGAGGCCGGCGCCGATGACTACCTGATCAAGCCGTTCGAGCCCCAGGAGCTGGTGTGCCGCCTGCATGCGCTGCTGCGTCGCGGCAAACTGCCTTCCCACGCCGAACAGCTACAGTGCGGCGAGCTGCTGATCGACCTCAAGCGTCAGATGGTTTACCGCCAAGGTATCGCCATCGAGCTACAGGAAGTGCCGATCCGCCTGCTTTCACTGCTGGCCGAAGCAGCGCCTGACGCCGTCAGTCGCAAGAAACTGGAAAATGCCCTGTGGCCTGACGAGTTGCCCGAGAGTGACCCGCTACGCAGCCATATCTATCGCCTGCGCCAGGCCCTGGACCGGCCATTCGAGCGTGAGCTGGTCAAAACCGTTCACGGAAAAGGTTATCGCCTTGCTATTCCCGACTAGATCGTTCTTCGCCCGCGCGCTCTATACCCTGCTGCCCTTTACGGTGATCGTCGCCGTGCTTTACAGCCTGCTGGTCTGGACTTCGATCACAGTCACAGAAGACCATATCGTCAACAGTTACCTGGATCGTGAGGTGGCGCGCTTTCAGCAAAACCATGCAAGCGCCCCGGACCAAGCCCAGTTGCCCGCCACCAGCTACCTGCACAGTTACTGGGGCAACGACAAAAGCCTGCCGGATGCCTATCGCGAACTGCCGTTGGGGCGCCATGAACTGGACGATGAACGTACCCACGTACAGGTCATCTACCTGCCAACGGCCGGACAGAACCTCTACATCGAACTGGACGAGTCGCAGCTCAGCTCCCTGGATCGACATGCCAACCTGTTGTTCAGTATCCTTTGGGGAGTGGCTGGGCTGGTGATCATTGCCGGCGCGCTGTTGGCGGTCATCGGTGCCCGCCACCTCGCCGCACCGGTCACGCAATTGGCCGATGCCGTAAGTCGGGGTTGGCAGCCGGACACTCAACTGCCCGGACATGAACGCCACGATGAAGTCGGCACCCTCAGCCGCGCGCTGTCGCAGTTGGTTGAACGCCTGCACTGTGCGCTTGAGCGTGAACGCGCCTTTACCCGCCACACCAGTCACGAACTGCGCACGCCACTGGCAGTGATGCGCAACAGCCTGGCGGTCTTGCGCCTGACCGGCTGCAGCGAAGAAAAACGCGCGCGCAACCTGGCCCGCCTTGAGCAGGCCAGCGGCGAGATGGAAACCATGGTGCAGCTGTTCCTCTATCTGGGCCGCGAAGATGAACGCATGCCAGCGCAGGCCGTGGCCTTGCGAGCGTTGCTGGAAGCGTGCGAGCACAAACACGCCGGGTTGATCGCCAGCAAGCACCAAGCCGTCGTCATGCACGTCGACCCGCGCCTGTGCATCGAAGCGCCCCCCAGTGTCTTGCAAGTGCTGGTCAACAACCTGATTGGCAATGCCCTGCAGCATGGCGCGCGCTACCTGTACATCGAAGCCGAGGCCAGTCACCTGCAGTTGGTCAACGGCCTGGGTGACGAACACACTGCGTTGTCGGGTTTCGGCTATGGCCTGGATATTGTGCAACGCCTTTGCGCCTATTGCGGCTGGCGCCTGAGCACCTGGCGCGAAGACGATCGCTTTATTGCTAGGGTGGACTTTCACCGCGCCTGATCAGCAGCGAGTGCCCTGACCGGCCAAAGCCTGTCTATGATGGGCTCGAACTGTTCACCTCAAGGACTGCCCGAATGAGCCATACCTTGCGCCTGTGTATAGCTTTAATGCTGACCTTCACCCTGAACGCCTGCGCCCTGTTGCAGCCCCGCGACCCGGTGAACATCAGCGTGATCGGCATCGAGCCCCTGCCCGGCCAGGACCTGGAACTGCGCATGGCGGTGAAGATCCGTGTGCAGAACCCCAACGAAACCGCAATCGACTACAACGGCATCGCCCTCAACCTTGAGGTCAATGGCCAGCCGCTGGCGGCCGGTGTCAGCGATCGCAGTGGCAGCATCGGGCGTTTCAGCGAGCAGGTACTGGTAGTGCCGGTGAGCATCACCGCGTTCTCGGTGCTGCGCCAGGCCGTGGGCCTGAGCCAGGTGCGCAGCCTCGATGGCCTGCCGTACACGGTGCGCGGCAAACTGGCCGGTGGCGCCTTCGGGACCCGGCGCTTCAGTGACAGCGGCCGGCTCAACCTGCCACAGCCAGCCAACGCCACCTGGTGATGGCGTGATGGGCCCGGGGGCTTACTTGGCCGCGGCCATCAGCTTGTTGACTTCACTGCGGACCATGTTGGCGTACTCGGGCGGCGACATGCCGTCCAGCTCTGCCCGCACCCATTCGGCCCACTTGCCCTTGCGCCGCGGCTTTTCGGCGATGATTCGCGCCGCATCGGCCTTGGCCTTGCCCAGGTTGGTCTGCCAGAGCTCGAACAGGCGTGCTTTCTCGTCCTCGATCTGCGCCCGTTCGGCGAAGCTCTTGTTGGCCAGATTGAAACTCATGAGGGGTGTCCTGCCGCTAGAAAATAGGCGCTATCTTACACTGTAGCCGCCGATGCCCGGCAAACCGCTGCAACTTTCAGCGCCCGCCGGCATCCACTGTTCAATGCCCATCAACTGACGAGGAAGCACCCATGGCCAGGAAAACCACCGTGCAAAGCGATGCCGAGCAAATCAAGGACCAGGCGTTCAGTGAGCTGCAGGCGTTGATCGAGGAGTCGGAAAAACTGCTCAGCGAAAGCGCCGCGCTGGTTGGCGAAGAAGCCGAAACCCTGCGCGCCCAGGTCGGACTGAAACTGAAACAGGCCCGCGACGCGGTCACTGGCGTGCGCAGCAAGGCGCAGCCGGTGGTCGAGGCCACCCAGGACTACATCGGCGGCCATCCGTGGCAGACGGTAGCGATTTCGGCAGGCTTTGGCCTGGTGGTCGGTTTGCTGCTGGGGCGCAGGCCATAAACGCATCGCAGGTCCTGCTCGCTCCTGTAAGAGCAGGCAGGACCTGCGATGAACTCAACGCAAACTCAACGGCTGCACCAGCCCACAGGCAATCGCCATGCCCACCAGCGCCGGCAAATGCTCGGCCTGCATGCGCTTCATGACCCGCGAGCGATAGAGGTCGACGGTCTTCACGCTGACCTGCAACTGCTCGGCAATTTCCCGATTGGTAAAACCCCGCACCAACGGCAGGAACACATCGCGCTCACGGGGCGTGAGGCTGTCGATGCGCGCCTGCACCGCTTCCAGCGGCCCGGCATGACGCGCCTGGCCAAGGGCGGCCTGAACGCTGTCGAGCAGTAGCTGGTCGTTGTAGGGTTTCTCGATGAAATCGCAGGCCCCGGCCTTGAAGGCGCGCACCACGATCGGCACATCGGCATGGCCGCTGACGAAGATTACCGGCAAATCGATGCCGCGGGCGCGCAGCGCTTCCTGCACGCTCAAACCGCCCATGCCCGGCATGCGCACATCCAGCAGCACGCACGCCGGCCGATGGCTGTCGCAAGCGTCAAGAAAGGCCTGGCCACTGGTGAACGGCAGCGCCTGCAAGCCCACCGACTCGAGCAACCACAGGGTCGAATCGAGCATGCCCTGGTCATCGTCGACCACATACACCCGCGGTTCCTGCATATCACTCCCCACTGTTGGCCACCGGCGCCAGCCGGCAGCACAAGATCAATCCGCCCGCCTCACCAGGCTGGGCCTGCAAGGTGCCACCAAAACCTTCGATGATACTGCGGCTCATGCTCAAGCCCAGCCCCAGGCCGTCCGCCTTGCTGGTGTTGAACGGCGTGAAGATACCGTCCAGGCGCTCGGCCGCCACCCCCGGGCCCTGGTCGCTGACGCGGATCGCCAGCCAACCGGCCTCAAGCTTGGCGCTGAGCAGGATACCCGAGGCCCGGCCGTTGTGCTGTTCGCGATTGGCATCGATGGCGTTGCGCAACAGGTTGAGCAGTACCTGTTCGAGCAGCACCCGGTCGGCGTACACCGCGGGCAGCCCGGCGACCACGCGCTGCTCGATGCTCACCTGGTCGCGGCTGGCTTCCCAGTCGCACAGGCGCACCGCTTCGGCCACGACATCGGCAATCGCCAGGGCCTGCAAGCGCCGCGGTTCCTTGCGCAGGAAGGCGCGCAAGCGCTTGATCACCTCGGCGGCATGGGTCGCCTGTTCGTTGATGCGCTGCAAGCCCTGGGCGACCCGTTGCGCCGCCTGCGGGTCGCGCTCAACAGCTTGCAGGTAGCGCAGGCTGGCGCTGGCGTAATTGACCACCGCCGCCAGCGGCTGGTTGATTTCATGGGCGATCCCCGAGGCCAGTTCACCGAGGGTGATCAACCGGGCGCTGTGGGCCAGTTCGTCCTGATGGCGGCGCTGCTGGTTTTCGCGCAGTTCCCGCTCGGTCATGTCGCGGGCCACCAGCGAGTAGTAGCGCTCGCCACCGGCAGCGCGATGGGCCAGCAGCACCAGCGATACCGGGAACGCCGCGCCGCCCTGATGCGGCACCAGCCGCGCCTCGGCCTGCCACACGCCCTGCTGCTCGGCGCGCTGCCAGCCTTCGCTGTGCAGGCGTTGCTGCAGCGCTGGGTCGAGCAAGGCCTGCAAGCCGGGCAGCGGCTCGACCTCCTGCAGCCCCAGGGCCCGGCGCGCCGAACGGTTGAGGTAGCTGAGGCGGCCGTCGCGGTCGCTGAACAGCACCAGGTCAGTGTTGGCTTCGACCACCTCGGCCAGGCGCCGGCGGTTTTCCTGGGCCTCGATGCGCACGCTGATGTCGCGCGAGACGCTGACAATTTCCACCACCGCGCCAGTGTAGGTTTCGCGGATGGCGCGGCTGGCGATCTCGAACCAAAGGTAACGGCCATCACGGTGGCGCACCCGCCAGGTCATGGTCTGGTAGCCGTCCTGCTCCAGCGCCTGGGACGCCTGCAACAGCGCTTGCCGGCGATCCTGCGGGTGAAACAGCGACTGCACCGGCACCCCGCGCAGCTCCTCTGGCCAGTAACCGAGCAGGCGCAAGGCGGCAGGCGAAGCATCGATAAAGCGGCCATCGGGCGTGTGCCGGGAAATCAGGTCGGTGGTGTTCTCGGTGATCAACCGGTACAGGCGCCGGGCCTGGCTGGCGTCGCGCTCGCCCTGGCGCTCCGGGGTGGCGTCGCGGCAACGCGCCAGCACTTGCTGGCCGGCGTCATCGGGGATGAAGGTCCAGAGCAGAATCTGCCCGGCCACCTGCGCCTCGACCTCGCTGATCGCCCGCCCCTGCTCCAGGCAAGCGCGTACCAGGGCCCGGTAGTTGCTCGGTAGCCAGCGCTCGACGTCACGCTCGGGGCCCATCAAGGCCTGCAAGGCTGGATTGCTGGTCAGCAGACGAGCCTCGGCATCCAGCAACAGGCTCGGTTGCGGGTCCTTGGCCAGCAGCAGGGAAAACGAAGTATCCAAAAACGGTGCCTCTGGGCTTTTATAGTATTTATACCATATTGCTATAGTCTATCTTCCAGTTACCATAGCCATTCGCGTAAAACTTGCGACAGCGGAAGGGCCTGCCCTTCACGACACCTGAACAGAGCTAACAATCAGCCATCGGGGGTTTCAGTTCGCCAATGGGCGGCTGCCTCCTGCACAGGACGACCTCATGTCGATTTTCTCCCAGGGCCTGGCGCCCGCCCCTGTCAATCATGTTGCCTTGAGCCCCTTGAGTTTCATCGAGCGTACCGCCGCCGTCTATGGCCAGTACCCGGCAGTGATTCATGGCGCGATCCGCCGTAACTGGCAACAGACCTATGAACGTTCGCGCCGCCTGGCCAGCGCCCTGGCCGGGCGCGGTATCGGCCAGGGCGATACGGTGGCGGTGATGCTGCCGAACATTCCGGCCATGCTTGAAGCGCACTTTGGCGTGCCGATGATCGGCGCCGTGCTCAACGCCCTCAACGTGCGCCTGGATGCCGAAGCGATTGCCTTCATGCTCGAGCACGGCGAAGCCAAGGTGCTGATCACTGACCGCGAATTTCACAAGGTCATCGAAGCGGCCCTGGCGCTGATGAAATACCCGCCGCTGGTGATCGATGTCGATGACCCGGAATACGGCGAAGGCCAGGCGGTCAGCGACCTCGACTACGAGGCGTTTCTGGCTGAAGGCGACCCCGAGTTCGCCTGGCACTGGCCCGAGGACGAATGGCAGGCGATCTCGCTGAACTACACCTCCGGTACCACCGGCAATCCCAAGGGCGTGGTCTACCACCACCGCGGCGCCTACCTCAATGCCCTGGGCAACCAGATGACCTGGGCCATGGGCAACCATCCGGTGTACCTGTGGACGTTGCCGATGTTCCACTGCAACGGCTGGTGCTACCCCTGGACCGTCACCGCCCTGGCCGGCACTCATGTGTTCCTGCGCCGGGTCGACCCGCAGAAGATTCTTACCCTGATCCGCGAGCACCAGGTCAGCCACCTGTGCGGCGCGCCGATCGTGCTCAATGCGCTGATCAACATGCCCGAGTCGGCCAAGGCAGCGATCGATCACCCGGTCAATGCCATGGTTGCCGGTGCGGCGCCACCGGCCAAGGTCATTGGTGCGGTGGAAGAAATGGGCATCAAGGTCACCCACGTCTATGGCCTGACCGAAGTCTATGGCCCGGTGACCGTCTGCGCCTGGCACGCCGAGTGGGATGAGCAACCGCTGGCTGAACGGGCGCGGATCAAATCGCGCCAGGGCGTGCGTTACCCGACCCTCGAAGGCCTGATGGTCGCCGACCCGCAAACCCTGGAGCCGGTGCAACGCGACGGCAACACCCTGGGCGAGATCTTCATGCGCGGCAACACGGTAATGAAGGGCTACCTGAAAAACCCCGAAGCCACCAGCGAGGCCTTCCGAGGCGGCTGGTTCCACACCGGCGACCTGGCCGTTTGGCATGCCGACGGTTACGTCGAGATCAAGGACCGGCTCAAGGACATCATCATTTCCGGTGGCGAGAACATCTCTACCATTGAAGTCGAAGACACCCTGTACAAACACCCGGCAGTCCTCGAAGCCGCCGTGGTCGCCCGCCCGGATGAAAAGTGGGGTGAAACCCCTTGCGCCTACATCACCCTCAAGGCCGGCTGCGAGGCCACCCGCGAAGCCGAGATCATCGCCTTTTGCCGCGAGCACCTGGCCGGCTTCAAGCTACCGAAGACCGTGGTATTCAGCGAGTTGCCGAAGACCTCCACCGGCAAGATCCAGAAGTACCTGTTGCGCGACTGGGCCAAGGCGCTCTGACCCCCTTTGACAGCGAGAACTGCCATGCCTGAATTCAATGCTCCCCTGCGCGACATGCGCTTTGTCCTTCATGAAGTGTTCCATGGCCCGGCGCTGTGGGCGCGCCTGCCGACCCTGGCCGAGCGGGTCGATGCCGACACCGCCGATGCCATCCTCGAAGAGGCGGCAAAAATCACCAGCCAGCTGATTGCCCCGCTCAACCGCAGCGGCGATGAACAGGGCGTGGCCTTCGAGGCCGGTGGCGTGCGCACCCCGGACGGCTTTCGCCAGGCCTGGCAAACCTACCGCGACGGTGGCTGGGTGGGCCTGGCCGGTAATCCTGAGTTTGGCGGCCTGGGCATGCCGAAGATGCTCGCGGTGCAGTTCGAAGAAATGCTCTATGCCGCCAACTGCAGCTTCAGCCTGTACTCGGCCCTGAGCGCCGGCTGCTGCCTGGCGATCGACGCCCACGCCAGCGAAGCACTCAAGGCCAGTTACCTGCCGGCGCTGTACAGCGGCCAATGGGCCGGCACCATGTGCCTGACCGAACCCCATGCCGGCACTGACCTGGGGATCATTCGCAGCAAGGCCGAGCCCCAGGCCGATGGCAGCTACAAGGTCAGCGGCACCAAAATTTTCATCACCGGCGGCGACCAGGACCTGACCGAGAACATCATCCACCTGGTGCTGGCCAAGCTGCCGAATGCGCCGGCCGGGCCCAAGGGCATCTCGCTGTTCCTGGTGCCCAAGCGCCTGGTCAATGCCGACGGCAGCCTGGGCGCCAGCAACGCGGTGAGCTGCGGTTCGCTCGAGCACAAAATGGGCATCAAGGCCTCGGCCACCTGCGTGATGAACTTCGACGGCGCCAGCGGCTACCTGATCGGTGAACCCAATCGCGGCCTGGCGGCGATGTTCACGATGATGAATTACGAGCGCCTGTCGATTGGCATCCAGGGCATTGGCTGCGCCGAGGCCTCGTACCAGAATGCCGCCCGCTACGCCCGTGAGCGCCTGCAAAGCCGCGCGGCCAGCGGCGCCCAGAACAAGCAGCAGATTGCCGACCCGATCATCGTCCACCCGGATGTGCGGCGCATGTTGCTGACCATGCGCGCCCTCACCGAAGGCGGGCGCGCCTTCGCCACCTATGTCGGCCAGCAACTGGATATCGCCAAGTACGCCGAAGACGCCGATGAACGCAACGCGGCGCAACGCCAGGTGGCCTTGCTGACGCCGGTGGCCAAGGCCTTTTTCACCGACAACGGCCTGGAAAGCTGCGTGCTCGGCCAGCAGGTGTTCGGCGGCCACGGCTACATTCGCGAATGGGGCCAGGAGCAACTGGTGCGGGATGTGCGCATCGCGCAGATCTACGAAGGCACCAACGGTATCCAGGCCCTGGACCTGCTCGGGCGCAAGGTGGTGGCCGATGGCGGCCAGGCGCTGGCGGCCTTTGCCGCGCAGATTCGCCAGTTCAGCGAAAGCGAACCGCCGTTTCGTCAACCATTGCTCGAGGCCCTGGCCCGGCTTGAAAACATCAGCCAGTGGCTGTGCGAGCAAGCGCGCCACGACCCGAATGCCATCGGCGCGGCCTCTGTGGAGTACCTGCAGCTGTTCGGCTACGTTGCCTACGCCTACATGTGGTCACGCATGGCTGCGGTCGCCCGCGATGCGCTGGTTCAGGACCCTGCCTTCTACGGTGCCAAGTTGGCCAGCGCCGGGTTCTTTTTCGAACGCCTGCTGCCACGCACCCTGTCGCTGCACGCGAGCATTCGCGCCGGCAGTGCTCCATTGTTCGAGCTGGATGCCGCGCAGTTCTGAAAACAACCTGCGCCGCTGCTCAGTGGCGCAGGCCTACCTTTCGTCTGTGATTTTGTAGGTAATCATTGTCAGATCCGCGGTTTTACGGGGTTTTGACGGTAAAAAATCTTACAACTGATAGTCATTCGCCATTATCTCGGTTCTCGCCCGCCTACCCTGCAAGGTAGAATGGACAAAACCGGGAGTTTCAATGAACCACACCAGTCTCAGCGACGCCGAACACGATGCCATCACCGATGCCGCCGCACAGTGGTGCCTGCGCCTGCAAGCTGAAGACTGTACCGCCGCCGAGCGACGCGCGTTCGAGCAATGGCTGAAAGCCCACCCGCTGCACCTGCAGGAATATCAGGCGATGGTCGAGATCTGGCAAACCGCCGATCACTTGCCACGCAGTTTCCCGGACAACGTCGTAGCGCTGCCTCGACCGCAGCGCAGCCAATGGCAACGGTTGGCCAGCGCCGCAGCCATCGCCCTGGTCGCCCTGCCAGCCGGCGCCTGGATCGGTTGGGAACAAGGCTGGCTGCCCAATAGATACCAGTCCCTGGAGACCGGCGAGCGGGTCAATCGCGTAGTGCTCAGTGATGGCAGTGAAGTCGAACTCAACCTCAATACCGAACTGCGCTTCACCAACTACAAGGATGAGCGCCGGGTAACCCTGGTCAGGGGCGAGGCGTTCTTCAAGGTCCGTCACGACAGCCAGCACCCGTTCGTGGTGCACGCGGCCAATGGCTGGACGCGGGTCACCGGCACCCAGTTCAACGTGTGGAAGTACGATGACCAGGTCAAAGTCACCCTGGTCGAAGGCTCGGTGCTGGTCAGCAGTGACGGCAACGCCAGCGACAGCAGCTATCGTCTTGGCCCGGGCATGCAGGCCAGCTACAAGGCCGGCGACTATGAGCCACGTCTGGACCAGACCGCCAACCAGGACAACAGCCTGGCCTGGCGTACGGGCAAGCTGATCCTCGACAACCAGAGCCTGGCCCAGGCCCTGCCGATGATCAACCGCTACCTGGAAAAACCGCTGCTGCTGGCCGATACCGGTACCGGCAGCATCCGCATCAGCGGCATCTACAACACCAGCGAGATCAAGCGCCTGGTCAGCACCCTGCCCAAGGTGCTGCCGGTGTACCTGACCCAGAACAAGAACGGCAACATGGTGCTCAACCGCATCTCGCCGCCGCCCGCCAAAGGCTGAGCCTTGCGCTCAGCCCTCGCCCTGCCCTAGAGCATCATCGCCGCCAGCCAACCGAACGCCAGCAACGGCAGGTTGTAGTGGATGAAAGTCGGTACCACAGTGTCCCAGATATGATGATGCTGGCCGTCGACGTTCAGCCCCGAGGTCGGCCCCAGGGTCGAGTCCGAGGCAGGTGATCCGGCATCGCCCAGGGCACCGGCGGTACCGACGATGCACACCGTGGCCACAGGATCAAAGCCCAGCTGTACGCACAGCGGCACGAAGATCGCTGCCAGGATCGGCACGGTGGAGAACGACGAGCCGATGCCCATGGTCACCAGCAGGCCCACCAGCAGCATCAGCAGTGCGCCGACGCCCTTGCTGTGGTTGATCCAGGACGCCGAGGTCTCGACCAGGGTCTTGACCTCACCGGTGGCCTTCATCACCTCGGCAAAGCCCGAAGCGGCGATCATGATGAAGCCGATCATGGCCATCATCTTCATGCCTTCGGTAAACAGGTCGTCGGTGTCTTTCCAGCGCACGATGCCCGACACCGAGAAGATCAGAAAGCCGGCCATGGCACCGATAATCATCGAGTCCAGCCACAGCTGGATGATGAACGCCGCCGCAATGGCAACGCCCGCTACCAGCAGGGTCAGCGGGTTGTAGCTGACTGCCACCTGCTCGACCTGTTCGATTTTCTCCAGGTTGTACACACGCTTTTTGCGGTAGCTGATGAACACCGCCACCAGCAAGCCGAAGAGCATGCCCGCAGCCGGGATGGCCATGGCATGGGTAACGTTGACGCCGCTGACATCCACACCGCTGCGGCTGACGTTGGCCAGAAGGATTTCATTGAGAAAGATATTGCCGAAACCCACTGGCAGGAACATGTACGGGGTGATCAGGCCGAAGGTCATCACACAGGCCACCAGGCGCCGGTCGATCTGCAGCTTGGTCAGCACGTACAGCAGGGGCGGCACCAGCAACGGAATGAAGGCAATGTGGATGGGCAGGATGTTCTGCGAGGAAATCGCCACCACCAGCAGCAGGCCGATCAGTAACCACTTGACCTTGCCGCCTTCGCCATGGCCTTGGCGATCGACCATGGCCAGGGCGCGGTCGGCCAGGGCGTGGGCCATGCCCGACTTGGCGATGGCCACGGCGAAGGCGCCGAGCAAGGCGTACGACAACGCCACCGTAGCACCGCCACCCAGCCCGCCATTGAACGCCTTGAGCGTGCCTTCGATGCCCAGACCACCCACCAGGCCACCGGCCAGGGCGCCGATGATCAGGGCAATCACCACATGCACACGGGACAGGCTCAATATCAGCATGATGCCGACCGCGGCAATTACTGCATTCATTCTGTAACCTCTAGAAACCAGACAAAAAGCGACCGATCCGGCGACAGACTGCCCGCGAGCAGTGGCCGAACGACAGGTATTTTTATGGGAGGGCGCACACTTTGAAGCAGCCCCCCGCACTTGTCAAAAAAAGGCCTTGGCGACCTGCGACAACGTGTCGCTTGAATAGACGAAAACGACGCATTTCAATTGAACGTTTGAATAAAGAAAACGGCATCGCGGCCGACATAGTCGGCAGCCTCAATCTTTCAGGATCAAAGGACTTCGCCATGTCGTTCAGACAACTTTCCATTCAGTGGAAGATCACCCTGCTGGCCGGCCTGTGCCTGGCCGGCATCGTCACCCTGCTGGTGGGACTCTCGCTGTATCGCATGGAGCACAGCACGCAACTGGTCAAGGCCAGCAGCATGCAGATGCTCACCGAAGCGGCCCAGGGGCGCATTGAATCCCAGGGTGAAGTCCAGGCACTGAACATCCGTCGCCAGTTCATGGACGCCTACCAGTACGGCGCCGGCTTCTCGCGCCAGGTGCTGTTTTTGCGCGAGCAGGCCGAAAAACGCTTCCTCGATGCCTTCGACCTGCGCGAAGACATGACCCGCCAGGTGCGCGCGGCCCTGCAGGCCAACCCCGAGCTGCTCGGCCTGTCGCTGGTGTTCGAGCCCAACGCGCTGGACAACAAGGACGCGTTGTTCGTCGACCAGAAAGACCTGGGCAGCAACGAGAAAGGCCGCTTCGCCCTGTACTGGTCGCAACCGACCCCGGGCCAGCTGACCTCGATGGCGCTGCCCGAACGCGACATGAATGACACCAGCATCGGCCCCAGCGGCGAGCCGGCCAACACCTGGTCGGTATGCCCGCGCACCACCGGCAAGGTCTGTGTGATCGAGCCCTACTTCTATGAGATCAACGGCCAGCAGGTGCTGATGACCAGCATCGTGTTCCCGCTGAAGGCGGCCGACAAAGTCATCGCCACCCTGTCCATCGACATCAATCTCAACAGCCTGCAGGCCATGAGCCAACAGGCCAGCCGCAACCTCTACCAGGGCCAGACCCAGGTCGGCATCCTCAGCCCCGTGGGCCTGCTGGCCGGCTACAGCCCGGACGCCAGCAAGCTGGCCCAGCGCTTTGACCAGGTCGATAGCGAAAAAGGCGCCGAACTGATCCGCCTGCTCGGCGACAGCACGCCGCTGCACAGCATCCACCACAATCAGCGCCTGAAAGTGCTGGCCTCGTTTGCGCCAATACCTGGCGGCAAGCCCTGGGGCGTGCTGCTCGACGTGCCGGAAAGCGCCCTGACCGGCCCGGCCGAAGCCCTCAAGCAAGAGCTCGACCAGCGCAACACCAGCGGCACCCTGATGGAATTGGGCCTGGGCCTGCTGGCGGCCATCGTCGGCTTGTTGCTGATCTGGTTGATGGCGCGCACCGTGACCCGGCCGATCCTTGGCGTGGCGGCGATGCTCAAGGACATCGCCAGCGGCGAAGGCGACCTGACCCGGCGCCTGACCTACGACAAGCGCGACGAACTGGGCGAACTGGCCGGCTGGTTCAACCGTTTTCTCGACAAGCTGCAACCGACCATTGCCGAGGTCAAGCGCTCGGTCCAGGCCGCCCGCGATACCGCCGACCAGTCTTCGGCCATCGCCACCCAGACCAGCGCCGGCATGGAGCAGCAGTATCGCCAGGTCGACCAGGTGGCCACCGCTTCCCATGAGATGAGCGCCACCGCCCAGGACGTCGCCCGCAGCGCTGCGCAAGCCGCCCAGGCCGCCCGCGACGCCGACCAGGCGACCCGCCAGGGCCTGGCGGTGATCGACCGTACCACCAGCAGCATCGACACCCTGGCTGCCGACATGAGCACCGCCATGAGCCAGGTCGAGGGCCTGGCCGAGAACAGCGAGAAGATCGGTTCGGTGCTGGAAGTAATCCGCTCGATTGCCGAGCAGACCAACCTGCTGGCCCTCAACGCCGCCATCGAGGCCGCGCGTGCCGGTGAAGCCGGCCGTGGTTTTGCCGTGGTTGCCGACGAGGTGCGCAACCTGGCGCGCCGGACCCAGGAGTCGGTAGAAGAAACCCGCCAGGTCATCGAACAGCTGCAAGCCGGTACCCGCGACGTGGTCGGCGCCATGGACAGCAGCCATCGCCAGGCCCAGGGCAGCGTCGAACAGGTCGGCCAGGCAGTCACCGCCCTGCAGCAGATCGGCAATGCGGTCACGGTGATCAGCGACATGAACCTGCAGATCGCCAGCGCCGCCGAAGAACAGAGCGCGGTGGCCGAAGAAATCAACAGCAACGTGGCGACCATTCGTGATGTCACCGAATCGCTGTCGGAACAGGCCAACGAATCGGCGCGGGTCAGCCAGTCGCTCAACAGCCTGGCCAACCAGCAGCAGGGGCTGATGGATCAGTTCCGGGTGTGAAAACTTCACGGGGCAAGCCTGCTCCTATTCATCTGTAGGAGCGGGCTTGCCCCGCGATCGGTCTACTACACTTGCCGGACTCCCTACCCTGCGAGCGAGGCACAATGAAGCCGATCACCACCTTGCTGGCCAGCGCCTTCCTGGCGCTGGGCCTGGTCACCTCAAGCGACGCCGCCGATAAATCCACGCCCATTCGCTTTGGCGACATCACCTGGGAAAGCGGCAGCCTCACCACCGAAATCCTGCGGCTGATTGTCGAAAAAGGCTACGGCTACCCCACCGATATCCTGCCCGGCAGCACCGTGAGCATGGAAGTGGCGCTGGCGCGCAACGACATCCAGGTCATCGGTGAGGAATGGGCCGGCCGCAGCCCGGCCTGGATCAAGGCCGAGCAGGCCGGCCAGGTGTTCAGCATCGGCGATACGGTGAAGAACGCCGATGAGGGCTGGTATGTGCCGGCCTACGTGATCAAGGATCTGGCGCCAAAGCTGCGCTCGGTGGCCGACCTCAAACAGTACAAGGCCGTGTTCAAGGACCCTGAGTCCCCCGACAAGGGCCGCTTCCTCAACAGCCCCAGCGGCTGGACCTCCGAGACCGTCAACAGCCAGAAGCTCAAGGCCTACGGGCTGGACCAGGACTACGTGAACTTTCGCAGTGGCTCGGGCGCGGCGCTCGATGCTGAAATCACCTCGGCGATCCGCCGCGGCAAGCCTGTGTTGTTCTACTACTGGAGCCCTACCCCGCTGATGGGCCGCTACGAACTGGTGCGCCTGGAAGAACCCGCTTTCGATGCCCAGGCCTGGAAGACCCTGACCGATGCCAGCAACCCCAACCCACAAGGCACGCGCTCACTGCCGGCGAAATTGTCGATTGGTGTTTCGGCGCCATTCAAAAAGGACTATCCCGAACTGGTCGAGTTCTTCGCCAAGGTCGACCTGCCCATCGATACCCTGAACAAGACCCTGGCGCAGATGAGCGAAAAGCGCGAGTCACCCAAGGATGCCGCGCTCAGGTTCATGCGCGATTACCCTGGTATCTGGAAAGCCTGGCTACCCGTCGAAGTGGCGCGCAAGGTCGAGGCCAGCCTGTGAGTGGAGGTTTTCCCGAAGCGCTGCACTACTCCTTTGCCGATGCCGTTAACCGTTTTGTCGATTGGTTGGTGCTGGCTTACGGCGACCAGCTGCGCAACGTTTCCGATGGCTTGCTGCAGGTGCTGGTTGGCCTCGAGAACCTGCTGCGCCTGGCGCCCTGGTGGCTGTTGCTGGTGATTGTCGCGCTGATGACCTGGCACGCCAGCCGCAGCATCACCCGCGCCCTGGTGCTCAGCGGCCTGTTGTTTCTGATCGGCGTGGTCGGCCTGTGGGACAAGCTCCTGCAGACCTGCGCACTGGTGCTGGTGAGCACCGGCCTGTGCGTATTGATCGGCGTCCCGCTCGGCATCCTCCTGGCCAGCCGACCGTTGGCGCGCAAGCTGCTGATGCCGGTGCTCGATGTCATGCAAACGCTGCCCAGCTTCGTCTACCTGATCCCGGTGCTGATGCTGTTCGGCCTGGGCAAGGTACCGGCGATCTTCGCCACCTTGATCTACGCCCTGCCGCCGTTGATCCGCCTGACCGAACTGGGCCTGAGCCAGATCGACCCGAGCCTGACCCAGGCGGCCCACGGCCTGGGCGCCAGTCGCTGGCAGCGGCTGCAGCGGGTGCAACTGCCGCTGGCGCTGCCGAGCATCATGGCCGGGCTCAACCAGTCGGTGATGATGGCGCTGTCGATGGTGGTGGTCGCCTCGATGATTGGCGCGCGCGGCTTGGGCGAGGATGTGCTGGCAGGAATTCAGACGCTCAATGTCGGCAAAGGGGTGGAGGCCGGGTTGGCGATTGTGGCGCTGGCGATGGTGATTGACCGGATTAGTCAGGCGTATGGGCAACCGCGGCGCGGTTAGAATTTGCGGGCCTCATCGCGATCCGACTTGCCCCGCGATGCTATCTGACCCTGCGCGGCAGCTCGATGCTGACCCGCAAGCCACCCAGCGGACTCTCAAGCAGACGCATCTGCCCGCCCCAGGCTTCGACGATATCGCGCACGATGCCCAGGCCCAGGCCGTGGCCATCGACCTGCTCGTCAAGCCGGGTACCGCGCTCAAGCACTTGTTCACGAGCCGCCTGCGGAATGCCGGGGCCGTCATCATCGATCCACAGGCAATAGCGTTGCGGCTGTTCTTCGATGCTCAACTGCACCTCGCTGTCGGCCCATTTGCAGGCATTGTCCAGCAGGTTACCCAGCAGTTCGAGCAGGTCTTCGCGGTCCCAGGGCAGGAGCAAACCGGGCGGCACCTGCTTGCTCAACTCCAGGCCTTCGCCATGGATCATGCCCAGGGTCGACAGCAGCCCGGGCAGCTCGGCATCGCAATCAAACTGCGCGCCCGGCAACGCATCGCCAGCCAGCCGCGCGCGATTGAGCTCACGGCTCAGGCGCTGCTGGATCTGCTCGAGCTGGTCGCGCAACTGGGCACGGACTTGCGGCAAGTCTTTGAGGCGTTCGCTGGAGGCCAGGCTAAGCAGCACCGCCAACGGCGTCTTCAGCGCATGCCCGAGGTTGCCCAGGGCATTGCGTGAACGACGCAGGCTGTCTTCGGTGTGGGCCAGCAAGTGGTTGATCTGTGCGACCAGGGGCTCAAGCTCGGTAGGCACCTGGGTATCGAGCTGCGAACGCTGGCCTTGCTGCAGTTGGGCGATCTGTTCGCGGGCGCGCTCCAGCGGCCGCAGCGAGCGGGTCACGGTGATGCGTTGCAGTACCAGGATCAACAACAGTGCGACCAGACCCAGCCCCAGGCCGATCTGCTGCATGCGCCTGAAGCCATCGCGCACCGGGGTATAGTCCTGGGCCACGCTGATGGAAATCGCCTGGCCCAGGCGCCGGTAATCGGCCCGCAGCACCAGCAGTTGCTGGCCTTCCGGCCCCAGCTCCAGGCCGGCGTGCAGCCCCGGGGATTGCGGCGCCGGCATGTCCATGTCCCACAACGAACGCGAGCGCCAGTTGCCGCCGTCAAAATCGATGCGAAAGTAATAGCCGGAAAACGGCCGCTTATAGGCCGAGGAAATTCGCCGCTCATCCAGTTCAAGGCCGGTCTGGCCGCGTACCAGGGCCACCAGCAGGTTTTCGCTCTCCTTGCGCAGACCGGTCTCCAGGTAGCGCTGCAGGCCAGCCTCGAACAGCCACAGGCTGATCTGCGCCAAGGCCAGCCCGACCAGCACCAATACCGCAATCAGGCCAAGGCTCAGGCGTGCCTGAATCGACTTCACTCGCAGCTCCCGGCATAGCGATAACCCTGGCCACGGCGGGTTTCGATCACGCTACGGCCGAGCTTGCGGCGCAGGTGATTGACGTGCACTTCGAGAACGTTGGAATCGCGCTCGGTCTCACCGTCGTAGAGGTGTTCGGCGAGGTGGCTTTTCGACAGGATCTGTTGCGGGTGCAACATGAAGTAGCGCAACAGGCGAAACTCGGCAGCGGTGAGCTGGATGTCGACGCCGGCGCGGGTGACGCACTGGCGGCCTTCGTCCAGCTGCAGGCCGGCGGCTTCAAGGGTCGGCTGGTTGGCCAGGCCGCGGGCACGGCGTAGCAGCGACTGGATGCGCAGCTGCAGCTCTTCTGGATGAAACGGCTTGCTCAGGTAATCATCGGCACCGGCCTTGAGCCCCTCGATACGCTCGGCCCACGAGCCGCGCGCGGTGAGGATCAGCACCGGTGTCACCAGCCCCGATGCCCGCCACTGGGCCAGCACCTCAAGCCCCGGCAAGCCAGGCAAGCCGAGGTCGAGAATAATCAGGTCATAGGGTTCGCTGCTGCCCTGGTAGACCGCATCCCTGCCGTCGGCCAGCCAGTCGAGCGCATAGCCCTGGCGTTGCAGGCTCTGGGTCAGTTCATCCGCCAGCGGCACGTTGTCCTCGACCAGTAACAGGCGCATCAGTCATCTTCCTCGTCTTTGAGCAGCGCTCCATTGGTAGCGTCGAGCTTGATCTCGCGTACCACGCCTTCAGGGGTCAGCAATTCGACCTCGTACTCATACCTGTCGTGTTTCTCTTCCAGCTCCGCTTCCAGCAGTTTCGCCCCGGGGTAACGCCCCAGGGCGGACTGCAGCAGTTGCTCAAGCGGCAGGATCACGCCCTGCTGACGCAATTGCAGGGCTTCATCCTGATCGAGGTCGCGGGCCGAAGCCAGCGAGCAGAGGGCCAACAGCGCGATGAGAAGTGTCTGTGCTGTTCGCGATCGAACGGTCATTAGTTATCCCGGGCATCCTTGAGGATTTCACCGGTCTTGGCATCCATGTCGACATCCCACTCGACATTCTGAGCGTCACGCAGTTCGACCTTGTAGATGTAGCGGCCGTACTCGTCTTCCAGCTCGGAATCGGTGACGGTTGCGCCTGGGTGCTTGGCTACTGCGGCGGCCTTGAGTTCGTCCAGAGACTTGATGGTCTTGGCGTTGACCAGTTTTACGACCTCGTCAGGCTGTACATCTTTAGCCATTGCAACGTTGGCGCTCAGGGCAAGGGCAGCAGTGGCGAACAGGGCAGTCAAAGTTTTCATGGTGTCTCTCCGTTGAGATCAAAAATGTTTCTACGGGGCCTAGAGTACCCAACCGAACTTAATTGAAGCTGAAAACAACTGGCGACATGATAGCGCAGCCCTGCCCCACTTCCGGAGCGCTGTTCTTTATAATTACCGGCTCAAGACAGCGAGGCCCGTATGAGTGCAATCCATATCAAGTACCCGGCGCTGACGCTCAAGGCCGGCAATCGCGCCTTGCAGCGCATCCGCGAGCGTGGATTACAGGCTGCCGATGTGGGTGTGCTGCCGGGTGCAGCTGGGGGGCCCAAGGCCCTCGGCATACAAGGCCTGGACCTGGCGTTGTTCGGCCATTGGTTGCCCAGCGCACCTCGTGAGCGGGCGTTGATCGGCGCATCCATCGGCTCCTGGCGCTTTGCCAGCGCCTGCTTGCCCAACCCCGCCCAGGCCCTGCAGCGCCTGGGCCAGCTGTACACCGAACAGGACTTTGCCAAGGGCGTGACCCAGGCCGAAGTCAGCCGCAGCTGCGAGCGCATGCTCGATGAACTGCTCGAAAACCGCGACGCACAGATACTCGCAAGCCCGGGCTACCGCCTGAACATCATGGTGGTCAAAAGCCATGGCCTGCTTGCTGACGATCACCGCGGGCGCCTGGGCATGGGCCTGTCATCGGTCATCGCTGACAACCTGATTGGCCGTGCACGCCTGTCGCGGCACTTCGAGCGAATCATCTTGCACGACGCCCGCAGCGCTCCGCCATTGCAGCCACTGACGGACTTCCCCTCGCGCTGCCTGCCACTGGATGTTGCCAATTTGCGCCATGGCCTGCTGGCCTCGGGGTCGATCCCGATGGTCATGCAAGGCGTACGCGATATTCCGGGTGTCGGTCAGGGGACCTATCGAGATGGTGGCTTGCTGGACTATCACCTTGACCTGCCTTTTGCCGGCGATGACCTGGTGCTCTATCCGCACTTCACCGACAAGGTCATCCCCGGCTGGTTCGACAAGGCCCTGCCGTGGCGCCGTGGGGATACCCAGCGCTTGCGCAATGTGCTGCTGCTTGCGCCTTCGCCGCAGTACCTGGCCAGCCTGCCCTACGGCAAGCTGCCGGATCGTAGCGATTTCAAGCGCTTCATGGGCGATGCGGGCAGCCGTCAGCGTTATTGGCACAAGGCAATGGCTGAAAGCCAGCGCCTGGGCGACGAGCTGCTCGAACTGATAGAAACCGGCAAGCTGCACACGCATCTGCAACCACTGAAGTGACCATGCTGGTAAACTGGCAGCCAGCATTGGTTTACAGAGTCAAGATATCGTGGAAATTTTCAAAGAGTTTACGTTCGAATCGGCCCACCGCCTGCCCCACGTGCCTGAAGGGCACAAGTGCGGTCGCCTGCATGGCCATTCGTTCAAGGTTGCCCTGCACCTGACCGGCCCGCTCGATCCACATACCGGCTGGATCCGCGACTTCTCCGAGATCAAGGCGATCTTCAAGCCGCTGTACGAACAACTGGACCATAACTACCTGAACGACATTCCTGGCCTGGAGAATCCGACCAGCGAAGTGATCGCCAAGTGGATCTGGGACCAGGTCAAGCCACTGCTGCCAGAGCTGTCCAAGGTACGCATTCACGAGACCTGCACCAGTGGTTGCGAGTACTACGGCGACTGAGTCGGCGAAGGAAGCGAACAAACCACCCTGCGGGGTGGTTTTTTTTGGCTGGCATTTTATCCAGCTGGGCGCTGAAAAGACAAAACCCCTACCTGCATATGCAGATAGGGGTTTCGGAATTTAATCTTGACGATGACCTACTCTCACATGGGGAAACCCCACACTACCATCGGCGATGCATCGTTTCACTGCTGAGTTCGGGATGGGATCAGGTGGTTCCAATGCTCTATGGTCGTCAAGAAATTCTGTTGCCAGAAGGTCTTGTTCAGACACTCCAGCGAATCGGGTATGTGATGTTTGTGAGTTACAAATCTTCGGCTGTGCAGTCTTCACAACACCGCAATCTGGTCTTCGACGCAAATTGCTTGGGTGTTATATGGTCAAGCCTCACGGGCAATTAGTATTGGTTAGCTCAACGCCTCACAGCGCTTACACACCCAACCTATCAACGTCGTAGTCTTCGACGGCCCTTCAGGGAGCTCAAGGCTCCAGTGAGATCTCATCTTGAGGCAAGTTTCCCGCTTAGATGCTTTCAGCGGTTATCTCTTCCGAACATAGCTACCCGGCAATGCCACTGGCGTGACAACCGGAACACCAGAGGTTCGTCCACTCCGGTCCTCTCGTACTAGGAGCAGCCCCTCTCAAATCTCAAACGTCCACGGCAGATAGGGACCGAACTGTCTCACGACGTTCTAAACCCAGCTCGCGTACCACTTTAAATGGCGAACAGCCATACCCTTGGGACCGGCTTCAGCCCCAGGATGTGATGAGCCGACATCGAGGTGCCAAACACCGCCGTCGATATGAACTCTTGGGCGGTATCAGCCTGTTATCCCCGGAGTACCTTTTATCCGTTGAGCGATGGCCCTTCCATACAGAACCACCGGATCACTAAGACCTACTTTCGTACCTGCTCGACGTGTCTGTCTCGCAGTCAAGCGCGCTTTTGCCTTTATACTCTACGACCGATTTCCGACCGGTCTGAGCGCACCTTCGTACTCCTCCGTTACTCTTTAGGAGGAGACCGCCCCAGTCAAACTACCCACCATACACTGTCCTCGATCCGGATAACGGACCTGAGTTAGAACCTCAAAGTTGCCAGGGTGGTATTTCAAGGATGGCTCCACGCGAACTGGCGTCCACGCTTCAAAGCCTCCCACCTATCCTACACAAGCAAATTCAAAGTCCAGTGCAAAGCTATAGTAAAGGTTCACGGGGTCTTTCCGTCTAGCCGCGGATACACTGCATCTTCACAGCGATTTCAATTTCACTGAGTCTCGGGTGGAGACAGCGCCGCCATCGTTACGCCATTCGTGCAGGTCGGAACTTACCCGACAAGGAATTTCGCTACCTTAGGACCGTTATAGTTACGGCCGCCGTTTACCGGGGCTTCGATCAAGAGCTTCGCGTTAGCTAACCCCATCAATTAACCTTCCGGCACCGGGCAGGCGTCACACCCTATACGTCCACTTTCGTGTTTGCAGAGTGCTGTGTTTTTAATAAACAGTCGCAGCGGCCTGGTATCTTCGACCGGCATGGGCTTACGGAGCAAGTCCTTCACCCTCACCGGCGCACCTTCTCCCGAAGTTACGGTGCCATTTTGCCTAGTTCCTTCACCCGAGTTCTCTCAAGCGCCTTGGTATTCTCTACCCAACCACCTGTGTCGGTTTGGGGTACGGTTCCTGGTTATCTGAAGCTTAGAAGCTTTTCTTGGAAGCATGGCATCAACCACTTCGTCGCCTAATGGCAACTCGTCATCAGCTCTCGGCCTTAAGATCCCGGATTTACCTAAGATCTCAGCCTACCACCTTAAACTTGGACAACCAACGCCAAGCTGGCCTAGCCTTCTCCGTCCCTCCATCGCAATAACCAGAAGTACAGGAATATTAACCTGTTTTCCATCGACTACGCTTTTCAGCCTCGCCTTAGGGACCGACTAACCCTGCGTCGATTAACGTTGCGCAGGAAACCTTGGTCTTTCGGCGTGGGAGTTTTTCACTCCCATTGTCGTTACTCATGTCAGCATTCGCACTTCTGATACCTCCAGCAAGCTTCTCAACTCACCTTCACAGGCTTACAGAACGCTCCTCTACCGCATCACCTAAGTGATACCCGTAGCTTCGGTGTATGGTTTGAGCCCCGTTACATCTTCCGCGCAGGCCGACTCGACTAGTGAGCTATTACGCTTTCTTTAAAGGGTGGCTGCTTCTAAGCCAACCTCCTAGCTGTCTAAGCCTTCCCACATCGTTTCCCACTTAACCATAACTTTGGGACCTTAGCTGACGGTCTGGGTTGTTTCCCTTTTCACGACGGACGTTAGCACCCGCCGTGTGTCTCCCATGCTCGGCACTTGTAGGTATTCGGAGTTTGCATCGGTTTGGTAAGTCGGGATGACCCCCTAGCCGAAACAGTGCTCTACCCCCTACAGTGATACATGAGGCGCTACCTAAATAGCTTTCGAGGAGAACCAGCTATCTCCGAGCTTGATTAGCCTTTCACTCCGATCCACAGGTCATCCGCTAACTTTTCAACGGTAGTCGGTTCGGTCCTCCAGTCAGTGTTACCTAACCTTCAACCTGCCCATGGATAGATCGCCCGGTTTCGGGTCTATACCCAGCGACTAAACGCCCTATTAAGACTCGCTTTCGCTACGCCTCCCCTATTCGGTTAAGCTCGCCACTGAATATAAGTCGCTGACCCATTATACAAAAGGTACGCAGTCACCTAACAAGTAGGCTCCCACTGCTTGTACGCATACGGTTTCAGGATCTATTTCACTCCCCTCTCCGGGGTTCTTTTCGCCTTTCCCTCACGGTACTGGTTCACTATCGGTCAGTCAGTAGTATTTAGCCTTGGAGGATGGTCCCCCCATATTCAGACAAAGTTTCTCGTGCTCCGTCCTACTCGATTTCATGACTAAGAGATTTTCGCGTACAGGGCTATCACCCACTATGGCCGCACTTTCCAGAGCGTTCCGCTAATCTCAAAGCCACTTAAGGGCTAGTCCCCGTTCGCTCGCCACTACTAAGGGAATCTCGGTTGATTTCTTTTCCTCAGGGTACTTAGATGTTTCAGTTCCCCTGGTTCGCCTCTTGCACCTATGTATTCAGTACAAGATACTCAGCTTATGCTGAGTGGGTTCCCCCATTCAGAGATCTCCGGATCAAAGTCTGTTTGCCGACTCCCCGAAGCTTATCGCAGGCTACCACGTCTTTCATCGCCTCTGACTGCCAAGGCATCCACCGTATGCGCTTCTTCACTTGACCATATAACCCCAAGCAATCTGGTTATACTGTGAAGACAACATTCGCCGAAAACTTGTAATTACTCACAAATTTTACCTTAGCCTGAACACACACCAGTGAAAGTGCTGTCCAGTCTATCTTTCTATCACATACCCAAATTTTTAAAGAACGATTCTGAAAAAGTTCAGAAATCAATATTCGATACGAATATTCATTTCTAAGCTTTGACGTAAGGTGGTGGAGCCAAGCGGGATCGAACCGCTGACCTCCTGCGTGCAAGGCAGGCGCTCTCCCAGCTGAGCTATGGCCCCAACAAGAAACTGGTGGGTCTGGGCAGATTCGAACTGCCGACCTCACCCTTATCAGGGGTGCGCTCTAACCAACTGAGCTACAGACCCAGTTAAGAGCTGTTACCGATATCGTCTTCTTCAATGAATCAAGCAATTCGTGTGGGAGCTCATAAGACAGCTGATGTCTGTCGATTAAGGAGGTGATCCAGCCGCAGGTTCCCCTACGGCTACCTTGTTACGACTTCACCCCAGTCATGAATCACACCGTGGTAACCGTCCTCCCGAAGGTTAGACTAGCTACTTCTGGTGCAACCCACTCCCATGGTGTGACGGGCGGTGTGTACAAGGCCCGGGAACGTATTCACCGCGACATTCTGATTCGCGATTACTAGCGATTCCGACTTCACGCAGTCGAGTTGCAGACTGCGATCCGGACTACGATCGGTTTTGTGAGATTAGCTCCACCTCGCGGCTTGGCAACCCTCTGTACCGACCATTGTAGCACGTGTGTAGCCCAGGCCGTAAGGGCCATGATGACTTGACGTCATCCCCACCTTCCTCCGGTTTGTCACCGGCAGTCTCCTTAGAGTGCCCACCATAACGTGCTGGTAACTAAGGACAAGGGTTGCGCTCGTTACGGGACTTAACCCAACATCTCACGACACGAGCTGACGACAGCCATGCAGCACCTGTGTCAGAGTTCCCGAAGGCACCAATCCATCTCTGGAAAGTTCTCTGCATGTCAAGGCCTGGTAAGGTTCTTCGCGTTGCTTCGAATTAAACCACATGCTCCACCGCTTGTGCGGGCCCCCGTCAATTCATTTGAGTTTTAACCTTGCGGCCGTACTCCCCAGGCGGTCAACTTAATGCGTTAGCTGCGCCACTAAAATCTCAAGGATTCCAACGGCTAGTTGACATCGTTTACGGCGTGGACTACCAGGGTATCTAATCCTGTTTGCTCCCCACGCTTTCGCACCTCAGTGTCAGTATGAGCCCAGGTGGTCGCCTCTCGCCACTGGTGTTCCTTCCTATATCTACGCATTTCACCGCTACACAGGAAATTCCACCACCCTCTGCCCTACTCTAGCTTGCCAGTTTTGGATGCAGTTCCCAGGTTGAGCCCGGGGATTTCACATCCAACTTAACAAACCACCTACGCGCGCTTTACGCCCAGTAATTCCGATTAACGCTTGCACCCTCTGTATTACCGCGGCTGCTGGCACAGAGTTAGCCGGTGCTTATTCTGTCGGTAACGTCAAAATACTCACGTATTAGGTAAGTACCCTTCCTCCCAACTTAAAGTGCTTTACAATCCGAAGACCTTCTTCACACACGCGGCATGGCTGGATCAGGCTTTCGCCCATTGTCCAATATTCCCCACTGCTGCCTCCCGTAGGAGTCTGGACCGTGTCTCAGTTCCAGTGTGACTGATCATCCTCTCAGACCAGTTACGGATCGTCGCCTTGGTGAGCCATTACCTCACCAACTAGCTAATCCGACCTAGGCTCATCTGATAGCGCAAGGCCCGAAGGTCCCCTGCTTTCTCCCGTAGGACGTATGCGGTATTAGCGTTCCTTTCGAAACGTTGTCCCCCACTACCAGGCAGATTCCTAGGTATTACTCACCCGTCCGCCGCTGAATCGAAGAGCAAGCTCTTCTCATCCGCTCGACTTGCATGTGTTAGGCCTGCCGCCAGCGTTCAATCTGAGCCATGATCAAACTCTTCAGTTCAATACTGCTTGGGTTTTGAGAAAACCCTAAACTTGGCTCAGCAATCTCAAATGACTTACTTTCAAATCTTTCGATTTTCGTGTAGCCACTTGTGATGCTGATAATCTTTTTGACTATCAGTCTGAGCTCACAAGCACCCACACGAATTGCTTGATTCAGTTGTTAAAGAGCGGTTGGTTAAGAGCTTTTCGTCTCAACCGAGGCGCGCATTCTACGCTTTCCTCAGAGCCTGTCAAGCGTTTATTTTGAAGTTTTTCGTTTCGCTTCAAACACTTGACTCGCTGCAATCTCTCGTAGCGGGAGGCGAATTCTACAGCGTTTCAAACCGCTGTCAACTGCCTTTTTCACCGCTGCCAATCTTTCGATCGAAGCCCCTCCGGATGACCCTGGAACCGCTAACTCTTTGAAACTCAAGGAGTTTTCAGTTCCGACTGCGCCGGAAGTGGGGCGAATTATAGAGAGATTAAATCGGACGTCAAGGGTTAATTCAGAAAACCCCGAACAAAAGAATAATGAGCAGTATATTGCTCATTATTGGGCCTTTGCGCATCATAGTCTGCCCGCGCTAGTACCTATATAAGGAATGCCCTCCCGCAATGAATAGCCAACCCCGCAGCCTGGCCGCCACTCTCTTCCCTATTGGCTTGCTGCTGATCGCCATGGCCTCGATCCAGTCCGGGGCCTCGCTGGCCAAGAGCATGTTCCCGGTAGTGGGCGCACAAGGCACCACCACCCTGCGCCTGATCTTTGCCAGCATCATCATGTTGTTGCTGCTGCGCCCCTGGCGCGCCAGGCTCAGTGCCAGCACCCTGCGCACCGTGATCATCTACGGTATGGCCCTGGGCGGGATGAATTTCCTCTTCTATATGTCGCTGCGCACCGTGCCACTGGGCATTGCCGTCGCCTTGGAGTTTACCGGCCCGCTAGCCGTCGCCCTGTACGCGTCGCGACGGGTCGTGGATTTTCTCTGGATCGGCCTGGCGGTAATTGGTTTGCTGCTGTTGATTCCGATCGGCCAGACCAGCGCCGGCATCGACCTGGTTGGCGCAGGCTACGCACTGGGCGCCGGCGTGTGCTGGGCGCTGTACATTCTATATGGGCAAAAGGCCGGTGCCGAGAACGGCATCCAGACCGCCGCCCTGGGCGTGATGATTGCCGCGCTGTTCGTCGCCCCCATCGGCATAGCCCATGCCGGTAGCGCGCTGCTCACCCCATCACTGCTGCCTATCGCCCTGGGCGTTGCGATACTCTCCACGGCCCTGCCCTACAGCCTGGAAATGGTCGCCCTGACACGCATGCCCGCCCGGACCTTCGGCACCTTGATGAGTATCGAACCCGCGTTCGGCGCACTATCAGGCTTGCTGTTCCTGGGCGAAGTGCTGACCGTAGCGCAATGGCTGGCTATTGCCGCAATCATTACCGCCTCAGTTGGCGCCACCCTGTCACTGCGCAAGGAACGCCCGGCGCTGGTTGCCGCTGACTGATTTGAGAAATATTTGCATTTAAATAGACGCTGGTCATTGTGCCGGACTTCCACCATCTTTAAGCTGTCATATAACGTCAACCTTAAAGATATCTAATTGACAAGACAGGGACGCGAAGAGGCATCAGGGACGAAGCACGGGAAATTAGACACGGGCGGTAGACCCGGTACGCATTAAGGACAGGAATGAAACGAATTTTGCTCATCCTAGCCATTTTGGCCATCGCGGGGTGTGCGGCGACGGCGAGCACCGAAGTCAAACGAGGCAAGAAAGGCCTGCACATCAACTGCTCTGGCCTGTCTTCATCTTGGGACAAATGCTACGCCAAGGCCGAAGCCTCCTGCGGCAGCAAAGGCTATAAAGTCATTGCCCGTTCAGGTGACGGCGATGCCGAGCCCGGTGACTATCCTTTTGGCCTCAACCCTGCTGGCTACACCAGCCGCAGCATGATCGTCATCTGCAAGTAAGCTGATCAAAAAACAAGGGCAGCCCACAGGCCGCCCTTGCTGTCACTGCCGTCTAGATATCAGATCGATTCCGTACGAACCTGCAACCAACGCAACGCAGGCCCCTCCAACAATGGCGAAAGGCGCTTGCGTACCTCTGCGTGATAGCCATTGAGCCAGTCACGCTCCTCACTACTCAATCGCTCCGTCAGCAGGCAGCGGGTATCGATCGGACACAGCGTCAGGGTTTCAAACTCGAGAAAGTCGCCAAACGCGCTTTTGCCCGCCTCACGGTTGAACACCAGGTTCTCGATACGCACGCCCCACTCGCCGGGACGATAGGTACCGGGCTCGATCGAGGTGATCATTCCCGCCTGCATGGCGGTCTGTGGCGCGGCGGCGGCCTGATAGGCAATCACCTGCGGCCCTTCATGCACATTCATGAAGTAGCCGACACCATGCCCTGTGCCATGACCGTAGTCGACCTGCTCCGCCCAGATGGGCGCACGGGCTATGGCATCGAGCAGTGGCGACAGGATGCCGCGAGGGAAACGCGCGCGGGACAATGCAATGACACCTTTGAGTACCCGGGTGCAGTCCTGTTTTTGTTCAACAGAGGGGTTGCCTATCGGCACCATCCGGGTGATGTCGGTAGTCCCGCCCAGGTACTGTCCGCCGGAATCGATCAGCAACAGACCATCGCCTTCAATGCGCGCGTGGGATTCGTCGGTTGCCCGGTAATGCGGCATGGCGCCATTGGCATTGAAGGCGGCGATGGTCGAGAAGCTCAGCGAGACGAACCCCGGGCGACGTGCACGCGAAGCACTGAGCTGTTCATCCACGCTTAGCTCGGTGATCGGCTCGCCGCGCCCCTGGGCCGCCTCGAACCAGGCGAAGAATTCGCACAGCGCCGCGCCATCTTGCTCCATGGCCTTGCGGATATGTGCAAGGTCGGCTGCGCTTTTCTGCGACTTGGCCAGCGTGGTCGGGTTCAACCCTTCTACCAGGCGAACGCCATTGGCGGCATTGGCCAACAGGCCACTGGTAACTCGCGCCGGGTCGATCAGCAGGCTGGCGCCAGCGGGAATCGCGGCCAGTGCCGAGGCAACCTCGGCATAGTCGCGCAAACTGATGCCGTCGACTTCCAGCACATGACGCAAATGTTCGTCGACCTTGTTCAGGGCGACGAACAGGGTGGCCTGACCTTGGCTGATCAGGGCAAAGGAGACGAACACCGGATTGTAGGAAACGTCACTGCCGCGCAGGTTGAACAGCCAGGCGATGTCGTCCAGAGTGGCGATGAAGTGCCAGTCGGCGCCACGCTCGCCCATGGCCTGACGCAGGTTGGCCAGTTTTTCGGCACGACTGACCGTGGCTTCGGGCGGCAGGTGCTGGTACACCGGGTTTTCCGGCAGCGCCGGGCGGTCAGCCCAGATTTGCCCGAGCAGATCCCTATCACTTAACAAACGCACGTTGCGCGCCTTGAGCCGCTCGCCCAGCTGGCGTGCAGATGCCAGGGCCATGACCGCGCCGTCGACCGCAACCACGCCGCCTTCAGGGGCCTGCTCGGCCAGCCAGTCCAGCGGACCGGGCTTGCCTGGCAGCAACTTCACCAGTTCGATGGTAGTGCCCGCCAGTTCCTTTTCTGCCTGTTCCCAATAGCGGCTGTCCGCCCACAGGCCGGCGAAGTCGGCGCTGACGATCAAGGTGCCGACCGAGCCATGGAACCCGGACAACCATTGCCTGGCCTGCCAATAACCGGGCAGGTATTCGGAAAGGTGCGGGTCGGCCGAAGGCACCAACAGGGCATCGACGCCTTCGCGCTGCATCACTTCACGAATACGTTCCAGGCGCGTATTCACCGCTTCCTGCGTTGAAGACTGAGTGTTCATGCTGACTCCTGCTACCACGGCATCCATTGTTATAGGCGCTGATAATGGAACAGGCTTCAGCCCTGGGCAACCGCCCAGAAGGGTTGTGATTGTAACGAGGCCTTTATCGCGCGGATTGCCTGGTCGATGTCTTCTGCCCGGGTGTAGCGGCCCAGGCTCAGGCGAAGGGTCTGGCGCGCGGCCTGCGGTTCGAGCCCCAGCGCAAGAAGCACGTGGGACGCTGCATTGCTCGCCGAATTGCAGGCTGAGGTCGAAGAAAATGCCAAGGTCTGGGCCAACGTCGAAAAATCGGGAACGTCACCGCCGAAGGTAAGACTCAGGGTATGCGCGACGCGTTGCCCGGCACTGCCGTTGAGCTTCACCCCGGGCACGCTCAGCAACTGATCGAGCAAGCGCTGCTGCAGATGAGCGATGCGCCGGGTTTCGTCGTCAAGCAGCGCCTGGGCCACGGCAAACGCCTCGCCCATGCCGACGATCTGGTGCGTTGCCAGCGTCCCGGAGCGCAGCCCGCCTTCGTGCCCGCCGCCGTGGATCTGCGCTTGCAGCAAGGGCCTGGCGCGCTCTCCTACATACAAGGCGCCAATACCTTTGGGCCCATAGACCTTGTGCGCGGAAAAGGACATCAAGTCGACCGGCCAGCGGGCCAGGTCGATCGACAGCTTGCCCGCCCCTTGCGCCGCGTCCACATGCAGCAAGGCGCCATGCTGGCGTACAACCTCGGCCAGCGCCGGGATATCGTTGACGGTCCCCAGCTCGTTATTCACCAGCATCAGTGAAACCAGGAAGGTATCTTCGCGCAGGGCTGCGCGAAGCGCTTCGGTTGTGATCAGGCCCTGGGCGTCGGGCGCGAGCAAGGTCAGCTCGAATCCGTTTTGCTCAAGCTGGCGAACGGTATCGAGCACCGCCTTGTGTTCGATCTGGCTGGTAATGATGTGACCACCCTGGCGCCCCTGGGCGAGGCCCTTGAGCGCCAGGTTGTTCGATTCGGTCGCCCCCGAGGTCCAGACGATCTGCCCGGCCTGCGCCCCCACCAGCCCGGCAACCTGGGCACGGGCATTCTCCACGGCCGTGCGCGCGTTCTGCCCGTAGTAATGGGAGCTGGAGGCCGGATTGCCAAAATTGCCCGAGGCGCCCAGACAGCTGACCATGGCCTGGATGACTCGCTCGTCGACCGGTGTCGTGGCGGCGTAGTCGAAATACAGCGGAAGATCGTTCATGACAGCAGGCTCTCTGGTTGTCGTCGCCATGCAAAGCAGACGTTGCCTAAATCCGTGTAGGGAAAGTGCAACGCCATAGTGCACCAGCCACCAATAGAACTATAAATTATCAATTTTCATATTTATATAACCTAAAAAACCATCCTTCAGTCACTCACCCTGAACTTCTGCCACTCATGGACTTCACATTCAGTACAGCCCGGCAAGGGAGGATCTGCCCATGCTCCGATCGACAGACCGCAAGCAAGGCGTGGTGCTGCTGGATACCCGTCAAAGTACACCCGAACACGAACACAGTGTGCACCTCAAGCTCGCCGAACGGCTCGCGCAGTTGTTCCACACCGAGGTGGTCAGCCCTGCCCAGCCGCCGACGGCAAAACAGAACTTCTACTACCTGCCCACTGAAACCCTGATCGGTGCCGAACGCTATCGGGCAATGGGCATTGGCGCACCGACCGATCTGTTTGGCGGCCTGGTCAGCCAACCGTTTATGGCCACCAAGGCGATTTCCCACCCGATTGCGGCCGATGCGCGTTTTCCGCTGGGCTGGAGCAATGATTTCGCCCGGCTGGCCCAGGATGCGCTGCTTCGTGGCTACAGCGTCTTTAGCCTCGACGATGCCCTGCGCGCCGCACAATTGCTGTTGCGCGAGGGGCCCCTGCGCCTCAAGCCGGTACGCGCCACCGCAGGCCGCGGGCAATCCGTGATCGACAACATGAAAGGCCTGGAACAGGCACTGGGCGCCATGGATGAACAGGAAATAGCCCTCTGGGGCCTGACCCTGGAGGAGAACCTCAGCCAGGTGCAGACCTTCAGCGTCGGCCAGGCCCTGGTCGCCGGCATCCTCTGCAGCTACTACGGCACCCAACAGTTGACCCGCGACCATCAGGGCGAGGAGATCTACGGCGGGTCGGACCTGGTGCTGGTGCGCGGTGACTACGACGACCTGCTGCAACTGCAACTGGAAGATCACCTGCGCCTGGCCATTACCCAGGCCAGGACCTACGAACAGGCCGCGCTGCAGAGCTTCCCTGGGTTTATTGCCTCACGGCGCAACTATGACGTGGCACGCGGCCTTAACAGCCAGGGCAAGCTGCGCAGCGGCGTGCTCGAACAATCCTGGCGCATCGGTGGTGCCAGCAGTGCCGAGGTACTGGCGCTGCAGGCGTTTGCCGCTGACCCGGCGCTGATGCGCGTGCGCGCCTCCACCCATGAAGCCTTCGACGCGCCTGAGCTGCCCGCCGATGCGACGATTTTCTATCAGGGGGACGACAGTGAACTCGGACGAGTCTGCAAATACGCACGGATCCGCGACTATGACCATCCATAGCGAAGCGATCGAGATTCCGGTCGATGGCGAGAGCATCGCCGGAACCATCGTCAGCCCCAGTGCCAAGGTGCCCGCCATCCTCTTTGTGCACGGCTGGGGTGGCAGCCAGCAACGCGACCTGGCCAGGGCCAAGCAGATCACCGGCCTTGGCTGCGTGTGCATGACCTTCGACCTGCGTGGCCACGAGAAGACCGAAAGCCAGCGCCTGAGCGTTACCCGCGAGCAGAACCTCGCTGACCTGGTTGGCGCCTACGATCGGCTGGTCAGTCATCCGGCAGTCGACAGCAGCGCCATCGCCCTGATCGGCAGCAGCTACGGCGGCTACCTGGCGACCTTGCTTACAGCCTTGCGCCCGGTCAAATGGCTGGCATTACGGGTGCCGGCGCTGTACTGGGATGAGGAATGGAAGCTGCCCAAACAAGCCCTCGACCGCCAGCGTCTGAGCGACTACCGTCAGCGCCCGCTCGCGCCGGCAGACAACCGTGCACTGGGCGCCTGCGCCGAGTTTGCCGGCGATGTGCTGCTGGTGGAGTCGGAACAGGACGACTTCGTGCCACACAGCACCTTGATGAGTTACCGCTCAGCCTTCGTCAGTGCCCATTCGCTGACCCACCGGATCGTCGACGGCGCCGACCACGCGCTGTCCAGCGACCGCAGCCAGAAGGCCTACAGCTCTATTCTCAGTGCCTGGATCAGCGAAATGGTCATTGGCGCGCGACTTGACCGCTACCCGCATCATTCACCCTGGTACTCCTGAGTCCATAGGCAGTTGGCAGTGCAGCCCGTGCTCGGCTGTACGCGCCAGGCTGCTGAGGGTCTGGAAGGCATTGAAGTTCACGCTTCTGGCCTGGTGCTGGCGAATCAGTTGCAGGAACGGCTCCTGCTCGAAACTGCTGACAGCAGCCTCCCAGGCAGTACGCGACCGCCACTGCAGGTATTGCAATACCCGGCTGCCATCATCGCTGGCCTGGATACTGGCAGCGACCAGGCCGTTGTGCTGCACGGCAAGGTACTCGCTGCGCAGCACCAGCGCCTGGGCCAGCGCGTGTTGACGATCCGGCGCCACCTCGAACTCGATCATCTGGGTAAAACACAGGCTGTTGTCTGAAACCAGCATGAAGCTACTCCCTCTGCCTTTGCACTTGCGGTGCGATGGCAGGCAGGGTAAAACCTCGAGTTAACTAGAGGTCAAGAGAAATCCTGTCATGCCCGATACCGCCCAGAGCGCCCTCAGCGTCGGCCAACTGTCGGCGCGCAGCGGCGTGGCCGTGACCGCCCTGCATTTCTACGAAAGCAAAGGCCTGATCTACAGCACCCGCAGCGCCGGCAACCAGCGCCGCTACCCGCGCGAAACCCTGCGTCGGGTGGCGGTGATCAAGATGGCGCAACGCCTGGGTATTCCCTTGGCCTCCATTCATGCCGCGTTGCAAACGCTGCCGGTGGGCCGTGCACCGAGCGTGAAGGACTGGCAACGGCTATCGGAGCAATGGCGCCAGGACCTGACCCGGCGCATCGACAAGCTGATGGTGCTGCGCGACCAGCTCGACGGCTGCATCGGCTGCGGCTGCATGTCGCTGCAAAGCTGCCCGCTGCGCAACTGTGACGACCAGCTCGGCGAACAGGGCCCCGGGCCGCAACTGCTGGAGCCTGGCGCCGAACACGACGACTAACGGCCCGTGCCGGCCAGAAGCTGCGCCAGCGCCTTGGCCTGCAAGGCCACGTCGGTCACCGATGTGCTCTCCCACCACAACCCGCGCAGCGGCGGGCCCATGGCAAACAGCTGCGAACTGTAGCGGCCCTCGCCATCCTGCACCGCGCCCTGGGCGTTTGCGGCGATGCCCAGGGCCAGCGGCCCCGGCTGGATCAGCCGGCGTTGCAGCAAATTCTGCGGCAAGGGCCGGGCCACCCGGCGCCAGTCGTACTCAATACCGGTGGAATTGATCAGGGCGTCGGCGCTGATCCGCTCGACCTGCGTTTGCCCGCGAAAGCGCAGCTTGACCACCGGCAGGCGGTCGGCGCCGGTTTCGACCCCTTGCAACGACGCCGCATGAATCCGCAATCGCCCTGCTTCGATCAACTGCGCCAGCAATGCCGCTCCCGGCGGTGGCGATCGATGATGATGGCTCTCCCACCAGGGCCGCACATGGCGCACGAACTGGCGCTTGTGACGCTCGCTGGCCTGGCTCCAGAGCCTGCCGATATGCACGCGCACGGTGTCCAGGGGCGCCTGCCAGTCGATGCCCTGCTGCTGGGCCAGGCGGCACTGATTGCGCAAGGCCCGCAGCAGTTGCAATGGACTGCGCAGTGACAGGTCCGCAGCGAGAAAATCTTCCCATGCCGGCGGTTGACGACGTACATGAGGTAGCAGGCCGTGGCGCGAAAACACCTCGATCGGGCCGCGATGGCCGGCTGCCTGCAGCGACACCACGGCGTCGACCATGGTCAACCCGGAACCGATAATGACCACCCGGCCGTCCGGGTTGATCGACCGCATGGCCTGGATATCCCAGGGGTCCACACAGGCGCTGTTGAAAGCATTGTCGCCGCGTTGGGGAGTACGCGCGGCGGCAAACATGCCGGTGGCCAGGACGGCCCGGCTGGCGCGCAAGGTCCGACCGTCGGCCAGGCTTACGCTGAGCCCCAGTTCATCCACCGCCAGGTCCAGCGCCTCGGCCTGAACATGCTCAAGCCACGAGCCCTGCTGCGCACCCACCGCCTGCGCCTCGGCCAGGCGCTGACGGACATACACGCCAAACAGCCCGCGAGGCGCAAACAGCTCTGTCACCGGTACCCCTTGCGCGGCCGACTCTGGCCAGCCTCCGGCAGCAATGTGCTGGCCCAGCCACTGGCTCAGGTCATCGGCGTTGTCCGGGTCGACACTCATGCGCGCGGCATTGCCGTTGAGGGTGTGCCCCAGGTGCGTGGCGCTGTAGGCTTCGCCGCGCCCCAGTTCATCGCGTGGCTCGACGACCAGTACACGGCGCTGGCCAGCTTGGCGCAGCAACTGCGCCGCGAGCAGCGCTGCGCTCAAGCCACCGCCAATGATCAGCACATCAGCCGCAGGGTTGTTGGGGTGTTCAGGGGCGCTCATGGCGTTCTCCGTCTTGTTTGCAACGGATAATAGGCAACAAAACGCCAGGTGCGCAGCCCGGCCTGTACCAAAGTAGGATCAAGCCACCACAGCGGTGAGTCGGCGCCGGTAGTCGCTGGGGGCAAGGCCGGTGACCTTGAAGAACACTTTGCGAAACGCGCCCGGGTCCTGATAGCCGACACCCCAGGCGATCTGGTCGATTGAGCGGTTGGTGAACTCAAGCATGCGGCAAGCCCGCCCGACCCTGACCTGCTGGCAGTACTCGGTGGGTTTAAGGCCCGTGGCGCTGCGAAACCGGCGCAGGAAAGTGCGCTGCTCAAGGCCGGCACACGCGGCCATGGCCGCCAGCGACACCTCACGCGCGCCACTGCCCTGCAACCAGTGCTGGACCTTGAGCACCGCCTCATCGCCGTGGTCCAGCCGAGGGCTGAAGACGCTGCCGGGGTGCTGCCCGCCGCTGACCCGTTCGACCGCCAGGAACCGCGCAGTCTCCGCCGCCAGGGTTTCGCCCAGGAAACGCTCGACCAGTTTCAGGCCCAGATCGGTCCAGGCCATCAACCCGGCCGAGGTGATGATGTCGCCGTCATCGAGCAGCGGCAGGTTGGCTTCGACCTGCACCTGCGCAAAGCGCTCGGCCAGTGATTGCGCGAAATTCCAGTGGGTGGTCGCCGGGCGCCCGTCAAGCAGGCCGCTGGCGGCGATGAAGAACACCCCGACGCAAACCGACACCAGCAACGCGCCGTCCGCATGCCATTGACGCAGGCTGGCACAGTAGCGATCGAGCAGTTCGGGCGAGGGCGCCTGGGTCAGGCTCGGCGGGATGATCATGGCCCGCAGCGGGTGCAGGCTGCCTGGGTGCGTGTCGAAGGTTACCTGCAGTTGCTGATCAGGCCCCTCGCTCCAATGGCTGACGCGCAGTGCAGGCCGCTCCAGCGCCCCCAACTCCAGGCGCAGGCGGTTGGCCACGGCAAACAGATCGGTCAGGCCATGCACGGCGGCCAGTTGCGCGCCGGGATAAACCAGCACGCCAATTTCCAGAGTGTCCTGCGCCGCTGCCATTGTCAGTTTTTCCCGCCAATTTGTCGTTCGCGCCAATCCGCAAGCGCATCGTCCAAGCCTATAACTATCACCACGCCACAACCACTCCCCAACACGAGGCTTTTGACATGAGCAAGCAGGCACTGATCGTCATCGATATCCAGAACGATTACTTCCCCGGCGGCAAATGGACCCTGGATGGTGCCGATGCGGCAGCCGACAACGCCGCCAGCATCCTTGAGGCCGCCCGCGCCCGCGGCGACCTGGTGGTGCATGTACGCCACGAGTTCGAGTCCGAAGACGCGCCGTTCTTCACCCCGGGCTCGCAAGGTGCGCAGATTCACCCCAAGGCCGCCAGCCGCGCAGGCGAGCCGGTGCTGCTCAAGCACAAGGTCAATTCGTTCCTGGGTACCGGGCTCAAGCAGTTGCTGGACGAGCAGAACGTCAGCGAACTCACGGTGATCGGCAGCATGAGCCACATGTGCATCGATGCCGTCTGCCGCGCGGCGGCCGATTACGGCTATGGCGTCACCGTGGTTCACGATGCCTGCGCGACCCGCGCCCTGGAGTTCAACGGTATCACCGTGCCGGCGGCGCAGGTGCATGCAGCCTTTATGGCATCGCTGGCCTTCGCCTACGCCCAGGTGATTTCCACCGAGCACTACCTGACCGACACCAAGCGCTGAGTGCCGTGACCCGCCGCGGGCTCAGATCACCACATTGCGCACGAAGCGGGTCGCCACCTCGCCGTCATTGCGATAGGCATAGCGGCGATTGCTGGCAAAGGTGAAGAACTCGCCAGCATTGAGCCGCTGTTGCTGCCCTTCGACCTCCAGGGTCAGGCAGCCTTCGAACACAAACAACTGCTCGCTCCAGCCATCGGCATCGGGCTCGCAGGGGTAGACCTCACCGGGTTCCAGGCGCCACTCCCAGAGTTCGACCTCCCGGGTGGCGGCGGAGCTTGCCAGCAGCACGGCCTTGCTGCCGGGATGCACACCGGCCCAGGCCAGTTCGTTGATGCGGCTCGGGTCGCGGTTATCCGGCGCCTTGATCAAGTCACTGAAGGCAACTTGCAGGGCTTCGGCGATCAGATCGAGAGTAGTCAGACTGACATTCTTTTCGCCGGCCTCGATGGCCACCAGCATGCGCCGGCTGACCCCGGACTTTTGCGCCAGGGCACTCTGGCTCAATTGGGCAGCATGGCGCAGGCGACGAATGTTCTGGCTGACATGCTGAAGCACCGAGGCGCGTTGAGGGGAATCTTTGTGCACTATATTGCTCATCAATAGGGGTTGCGCAGTATACTGCCCACTTTCGCCGCAATTGTGCGTCGACCCTCTTCCGTGTGCAAGGCCATGACCCCAACGAACTCCGCTGAACGCCCTTCCGTTTCCTTCCGGCTGAGCAAGGCCGAACTGGTGCTGGTGTTTATCACTATGCTCTGGGGCGGCACCTTTTTGCTGGTGCATAACGTGATGACGGTCAGCGGGCCGATGTTCTTCGTCGGTTTGCGCTTTGCCGCCGCGGCCTTGTTCGTCGGCCTGGTGACGGCCCGCTCGCTGCCGGGCCTGACCGCTACCGAACTCAAGGCCGGGGTGTTGATCGGTGTATCGATCATGCTTGGCTACGGCCTGCAGACCGTTGGCCTGCAAACCATCAGCAGCAGCCAGTCGGCATTCATCACCGCCCTGTACGTACCCTTCGTGCCCTTGCTGCAATGGCTGGTGCTGGGCCGCCGCCCGGGCCTGATGCCAAGCCTGGGGATTGGCCTGGCGTTTGCCGGCCTGATGCTGCTGGCAGGCCCCGGTGGTGGTTCGCTGCAGTTCAGTCCGGGGGAAATCGCCACCCTGGTCAGCGCCGTAGCCATTGCCGCAGAAATCATCCTGATCAGCCGCTACGCCGGCCAGGTGGATGTTCGCCGGGTAACCGTCGTGCAACTGGCCACCGCCTCGGCGCTGTCGTTCATGATGGTGGTACCGACCCAGGAGCGCCTGCCGGACTTCTCCTGGCTGTTGCTGCTCAGCGCCGTGGGCCTGGGGGCGATGAGCGCGGTGATCCAGGTGGCGATGAACTGGGCACAGAAATCGGTCTCGCCAACCCGTGCCACGCTGATTTATGCCGGTGAACCGGTGTGGGCCGGCATCGTCGGGCGCATTGCCGGCGAGCGCCTGCCAGGCGTGGCCCTGCTTGGGGGTTTGCTGATCGTCGTCGCCGTGGTGGTCAGCGAGCTGAAGTTTCGCCGCCGTAACCAAGAGCAGACGACTCTCGAGGCCCACGCCGAAGAACGCGAACCGGGTCTGTGATCGACAAATGCAGGCTATCCTTTGAAAAAAACTGTTATAAAAAAAAGGATTGATACAGCGCTCTTGTAGGATTCTGCGACAGCTTGCGGGTTGGTGATCGACCAGTCGCCACGTATGATCCCTTACAAACTCCTGCAGATTAGAAATCTATGTCCTTGATAGTGCTACTGCTTCTGCCGTTCGTCGGCAGCTGCCTGGCGGCTGTCTTGCCGCACAACGCACGTAACAGCGAATCGCTGCTGGCCGGACTGGTCGCCCTGGTGGGCACTGTCCAGGTCGCTTTGATGTACCCGCAGATCGCCCATGGCGGCGTGATCCGTGAAGAATTCCTGTGGCTGCCGAGCCTGGGCCTGAACCTGGTCCTGCGCATGGACGGCTTCGCCTGGCTGTTCTCCTTGCTGGTGCTGGGCATCGGTACCCTGGTGTCGCTGTACGCGCGCTACTACATGTCGCCGCAAGACCCAGTACCGCGCTTCTTTGCCTTTTTCCTGGCGTTCATGGGTGCCATGCTCGGCCTGGTGATTTCCGGCAACCTGATCCAGATTGTATTCTTCTGGGAACTGACCAGCCTGTTCTCGTTCCTGTTGATCGGCTACTGGCACCATCGCGCCGACGCCCGCCGCGGTGCCTACATGGCCCTGATGGTCACCGGCGCGGGTGGCCTATGCCTGCTGGCGGGGGTACTGCTGCTCGGCCATGTGGTCGGCAGCTACGACCTGGACAAGGTCCTCGCTGCCGGTGAGCAGATTCGCAACCATGCCCTGTATCCCGTCCTGTTACCCCTGATCCTGCTCGGCGCGTTGAGCAAAAGCGCGCAATTCCCCTTCCACTTCTGGCTGCCCCATGCCATGGCGGCGCCCACCCCGGTCTCGGCCTACCTGCACTCGGCGACCATGGTCAAGGCCGGGGTATTCCTGCTGGCGCGGCTGTGGCCGGCGCTCTCCGGCACCGAGGAATGGTTCTGGATCGTCAGCGGCGCCGGCGCCGCCACCCTGGTGCTCGGCGCCTTTGCGGCGATGTTCCAGAACGACCTCAAGGGCCTGCTGGCCTATTCGACCATCAGCCACCTGGGCCTGATCACCCTGCTGCTGGGCCTGAACAGCCCGCTGGCAGCGGTCGCCGCGGTGTTTCACATCCTCAACCATGCCACCTTCAAGGCCTCGCTGTTCATGGCCGCAGGGATCATCGACCACGAAAGCGGCACCCGCGACATCCGCCGCCTCAGCGGTCTGTTCCGGCTCATTCCGTTCACCGCGACCCTGGCCATGGTCGCCAGCGCCGCGATGGCCGGGGTGCCGTTGATGAACGGCTTCCTGTCCAAAGAGATGTTCTTCGCCGAAACCGTATTCATCAGCTCCACCGCCTGGGTCGAAGCGGCCTTGCCGGTCATCGCCACCCTCGCCGGTACCTTCAGCGTTGCCTATGCCTTGCGCTTTACCGTCGACGTGTTCTTCGGCCCGCCGGCCACCGACCTGCCGCACACGCCCCACGAGCCGCCGCGCTGGATGCGCGCGCCGGTCGAATTGCTGGTGATGACCTGCCTGGTGGTCGGCATCTTCCCGGCGCAATCGGTCGGCCCGCTGCTGGCCGCTGCCGCTTTGCCGGTGGTGGGCGGCACCCTGCCCGAGTACAGCCTGGCGATCTGGCACGGCTGGAACGCGCCGCTGATCATGAGCCTGATCGCCATGAGCGGCGGCATCATCCTTTACCTGCTGCTGCGCAACCAGCTCAAGCTCGGGCGTTTCCCGTCGCCGCCGCTGATCGAGCGCTTCAACGGCAAGCGCCTGTTCGAACATGGCCAGGTGCTGATCATGCGCACCGCCCGGCGTTTCGAACGGGTGTTCACCACCCGGCGCCTGCAAAAGCAGCTGTTCATGCTGGTGCTGATCGCCCTGCTGGCCGGCCTGCTGCCGATGCTGCACAGCGGCCTGAGCTGGGGTGACCGGCCGAAGATCCCGGGCTCGGGTGTGTTCGTCATGCTCTGGCTGATCGCCATTGCCTGCGCCCTGGGCGCTGCCTGGCAGGCCAAGTACCACCGGCTGGCGGCGCTGACCATGGTCAGTGTCTGCGGCCTGATGACCTGCATTACCTTTGTCTGGTTCTCGGCCCCGGACCTGGCCCTGACCCAACTGGTGGTCGAGGTGGTCACCACGGTGCTGATCCTGCTCGGCCTGCGCTGGCTGCCACGGCGGATAGAAGGCGTCTCGCCGCTGCCGGGTACCCAGGAGCGCGCACGCCTGCGCCGCCTGCGCGACCTGCTGCTGGCGGTCGGCGTCGGTGGCGGCATGGCGCTGCTGTCCTATGCCATGCTGACCCGCCCGACCCCCAACGACATCTCCTCGTTCTACCTGAGCCGGGCCTTGCCCGAAGGTGGCGGCAGCAACGTGGTCAACGTTATGCTGGTGGACTTCCGCGGCTTCGATACCCTCGGCGAGATCACCGTGCTGGTGGCCGTGGCCCTGGCGGTGTTCGCCCTGCTGCGACGCTTCCGCCCGCCCAAGGAGAGCATGCAGTTGCCGGCGCAGCAGCGCCTGCTGGCCCCGGACGTGGTCACCGACCTGGTCAACCCGCGCCACGCGGCCGACACCGCGCTGGGTTTCATGATGGTGCCGGCGGCGCTGGTGCGCCTGCTGCTGCCGATCGCCCTGGTGGTGTCGATGTACCTGTTCATGCGCGGCCACAACCAGCCAGGCGGCGGTTTCGTCGCCGGCCTGGTAATGTCGGTGGCGTTCATCCTCCAGTACATGGTGGCCGGCACCCAGTGGGTCGAGGCGCAGATGAGCCTGCGACCGCTGCGCTGGATGGGCACCGGGCTGCTCTGCGCGACCCTCACCGGGGTTGGCGCGATGCTGCTCGGCTACCCGTTCCTGACCACCCACACCGCGCACCTGCATTTGCCATTGCTGGGTGACACCCACCTGGCCAGTGCGCTGTTCTTCGATATCGGCGTGTTCACCGTGGTGGTCGGTTCGACCCTGCTGATCCTCACCGCGCTGGCTCACCAGTCGGTGCGTGGTCATCGCCCGGGCAGCCAACAGAAACCCACTCAAGCAGGAGCCGCCTGATGGAAGAAGTCATTGCAATCGCCATTGGCGTGCTCGCCGCCTCCGGGGTCTGGCTGATCCTGCGGCCACGGACCTTCCAGGTGGTCATGGGCCTGTGCCTGCTGTCGTACGGGGTCAACCTGTTCATCTTCAGCATGGGCAGCCTGTTCATCGGCAAGGAGCCGATCATCAAGGACGGCGTGCCCCAGGATCTGCTCAACTACACCGACCCGCTGCCCCAGGCCCTGGTGCTCACCGCGATCGTCATCAGCTTCGCCATGACCGCACTGTTCCTGGTGGTGCTGCTGGCTTCGCGCGGCCTGACCGGGACCGACCATGTCGATGGCCGGGAGCCTAACGAATGAGTGCGATGACCCAACTGATCGTCGCGCCCATCCTGCTGCCGTTGCTGACCGCAGCGCTGATGCTGCTGCTCGGGGAAAAACGCCGGCCGCTCAAGGCGCGCATCAACCTGATCTCCAGCCTGCTCGGCCTGGGTATCGCCATCACCCTGTTGCTATGGGTGCAGGGTCAGGGCCAGGCCAGCTCGATTGGCGTCTACTTGCCCGGCAACTGGCCGGCGCCGTTCGGCATCGTGCTGGTGGTCGACCGTCTATCGGCCCTGATGCTGGTACTCACCGGCATCGTCGGGGTCAGCGCCCTGGTGTTCGCCATGGCCCGCTGGGACCGCGCCGGCGCCAGCTTCCACGCGCTGTTCCAGATCCAGCTGATGGGCCTGTATGGCGCCTTCCTGACCGCCGACCTGTTCAACCTGTTCGTGTTCTTTGAAGTGTTGCTGGCAGCCTCCTACGGCCTGATGCTGCATGGTTCGGGGCGCGCGCGGGTCAAGGCCGGCCTACACTACATCGCCATCAACCTGCTGGCCTCGTCACTGTTTTTGATTGGTGCGGCGATGCTCTACGGCGTCACCGGCACCCTGAACATGGCCGACCTGGCCCTGAAAATCCCGCTGGTACCAGAGGCCGATCGCGGCCTGCTACACGCCGGCGCGGCGATTCTGGCCACGGCGTTCCTGGCCAAGGCCGGGATCTGGCCACTGAACTTCTGGCTGGTGCCGGCATATTCGTCGGCCAGCGCACCGGTGGCCGCGCTGTTCGCGATCATGACCAAGGTCGGCTTCTATACCGTACTGCGCCTGTGGACCTTGCTGTTTTCCGGACAGGCCGGTGCTTCGGCGTTCTTTGGTGGCGACTGGCTGATCTACGGCGGCCTCGCCACCCTGGGCTGCGCGGCGGTATCGATACTGGCCGCGCAGCGCCTGGAGCGCATGGCCAGCCTGAGCATCCTGGTCTCGGCCGGCACCTTGCTGGCGGCCATCGGCTTCGGCCAGGCAACCCTGACCGCCGCCGCGCTGTTCTACCTGGTCAGCTCGACCCTGGCGCTGTGCGCGCTGTTTTTGCTGGCTGAGCTGATCGAGCGCTCGCGCTCGGCCAACGAGATTCCCCTGGATGATGAAGGCGACGGCCTGCCCTCGCCCGTCGAGTCGCTGCACCCACCCAAAGGCATCAACCTCGATGACGAACAGAAAGCGGTGATCGGCCAGGTGATCCCCTGGACCATGGCCTTCCTCGGCTTGAGCTTTATCGCCTGCGCCCTGCTGATCATCGGCATGCCGCCGCTGTCGGGCTTTATCGGCAAGCTCAGCCTGATCAGCGCACTGTTCAACCCGCAAGGGCTGGGTGTGGCGCCGGAGCAGCCGTTGAGTGTCGCCGGCTGGATGTTGGTGGCGTTGCTGGTGCTCTCCGGCATGGCTTCGCTGATCGCTATGACCCGCGTTGGCATCCAGCGTTTCTGGACCCCGCAGGAGCGCCCTTCGCCGCTGCTGCGCCGCTTTGAGTGCATCCCCATCGTGGTGCTGCTGGGCTTGTGCGTGCTGCTCAGCCTGCGCGCCGAGCCGCTGCTGCGCTACACCCAGGACACCGCCGCCAGCCTGCAGGACCCCGAGCAATACGTCAGCGCCGTGCTCGGCACCCGACCGATTCCGGGGCCGACCAGCCTGGCCGCCAGCACCGAGGTGCAGCCATGAAGCGCCTGTTCCCTGCCCCGCTGCTGTCGCTGTCGCTGTGCCTGCTGTGGCTGCTGCTGAACCTCTCGGTAAGCCCGGGCAACCTGCTGCTGGGCGCCCTGCTCGGCGTTGTTGCGCCGCTACTGATGGCGCCGCTGCGCCCGCTGCAGGTACGCATTCGCCGCCCGGGCACCATCGTGCGCCTGATCCTGCGGGTCGGCGTCGATGTGCTGGTGTCCAACCTGCAGGTCGCCCGCGGCGTGTGGTCGGCCAAGCGCCGTCCGCCGCGCTCGCGCTTCGTGCACATTCCCCTGGAACTGCGTGACGCCCACGGCCTGGCCGCTTTGTCGATGATCACCACGGTGGTCCCAGGGACCATCTGGTCGGAGCTGGCACTGGATCGCAGCGTGCTTTTGCTGCATGTGTTCGATCTGGATGACGAGGCGCAGTTCATCGAGCACTTCAAGCACACCTATGAACGCCCGCTGATGGAGATCTTCGAATGACTGGCCTGCTTGCCAATGCCATTCTCGCCAGCCTGTTCATCTTCGCCCTGGCCATGGCCCTTACCCTGTGGCGGCTGTTTCGCGGCCCTTCGGCGCAGGACCGGGTCCTGGCACTGGACTACCTGTATATCCTGGCCATGCTGATGATGCTGGTGCTGGGTATCCGCTACGCCAGCGACACCTATTTCGAAGGGGCACTGCTGATCGCGCTGTTCGGCTTTGTCGGCTCCTTCGCCCTGGCCAAATTCCTTCTGCGTGGCGAGGTGATCGAATGATCAATGCCAATGAACTGCCGTTGTGGGTCGAGGTGCTGGTGGCCGTGTTACTGCTACTCAGCAGCCTGTTCGCCCTGAGCGGTGCGGTCGGCCTGATTCGCCTGAAGGACTTCTTCCAGCGCATGCACCCACCAGCACTGGCCTCGACCCTGGGCGCCTGGTGCGTGGCCCTGGCCTCGATCCTGTACTTCTCGATGCTCAAGGAGTCACCGGTGCTGCATGCCTGGCTGATTCCGGTCCTGCTGTCGATCACCGTGCCGGTCACCACCCTGCTGCTGGCGCGCGCTGCATTGTTTCGCAAGCGCATGGCCGGGCATGATGTACCTGAAGAAGTCAGCAGTGGCCGCGACCGCGGCAACTGAACTCAGCCGCTGAGCTGCTGCAGCTCGCGGCGGACCATGGCGGCGTACTCGGGCGGGCTCAACTGGTAGAGCTGAGTGGCGACCCAGGCAAACCAGGCGCCTTGCAACTGCGGGCGCTGCGACAGCCACTGTTCGGCCAGGGCACGGGCCTGGGCCTGGTGCCGGGCATGAAAGTCGGCGCGGCTGGTGCGCTCGGCGGATGCGCTCACTCGCTGGCCTTGAAAGTGGTCAGCTCACCCTTCTGCCATTTGGCAACCTTGCGGGTCACGGCCTTGAGGGTCTTGCTCAAGCCTTCCTGCAACTGCTCGTGGGCGGCGAATACCAACACCACGCCCTGGCCTTCCTTGAAGACAATACCTTCGCCTTCAGGCACCGAGACAAAGGCATAGTCACCCAGGCCATACACCGTCAGTTTGATTTCGCGAAAACGGATTTCCAGCTTGCCACCTTCGCGGCTGGGCAACACTGCGGCGCGAAAATGATCGCCAACCTTGAGCTCCAGACGCTGCTTGTCATCCACCACCAATGCGGTTTCAGTATCGATCTCGGCCATGTACAGACCTTCCGCGTTTTGTTCGGTGACGTAAACAAAACGCGATTGAAACTGTTTGACCAGTTTCGCCCTGAGGTCGCCCAAAACGAACAGGGCATGTGTATCAAGATTGCTGACTGCCAAAGAAGAATTCCTCAAAAACCGATTACACGCCGCTCCCCCCGCAGGCTGTGAGGCAGCCGCAAGGCAACGGTACTTCAATTCGAAGTCTGAAAGACTAGTGGATTTGTGCATGAAAAGTCTGTGCAGACTGGCAAAGCAACCCGCAGGAATGTTTACCCATTACTGCAAGCTTTAGTCAGTTTGCAGATTTTCAGCAGATTTCCTTAAACGGAGACGCTTTTTCTGACAGCACTACCGCAACAAAAGTGCGATAGATGAGAGCAAGCCCTTTAGCAGGACGGGCTCCTGGAAATCATCCACAGAACACAGGGAAGCGAATATGCACGAAAACACCGAATTCCGTCGAGAGCCTAAAGGCGTTTCCTACAGAGAATATGCTGTTCACTCACACAACAGCACCCCGCGCTTCGTGGTAGTACCGGCCGGCATCGGCTTCTTTCACATCACCGAACAGGCCACCGGACGCGTCAGGGGCTTTCGCCGCGAGCATACCGAAGCCTGTGCCCTGGCCCGTCACCTGGAAAACTGACCGGCGCCTGGCTCAACCGGCCTGACGCGCAACGGCGGGCCGGTCATCCCCGTGCAACTGCTGCAGCCAGGCCGCCTGGCATTCCTGGGCTTCATTGCGGCTGGCGAAAGCCGTGCCTCGTCGTTCACCGTTGACCAGCACCACCCAGCACACGCGCTTGCCCAGCGCCTGTAGCGACGCAGGTACGCCGCTGCCAATCATCACTGCAACATCGACTTGGCTATTCATCATTCCCTCCGGAATTTATTAGCAACCTAACGATATGCGTATGATAAGACCTGGGCGCTCAGGGAAAAAGCTATCCCCGGCATAGCTGTTTTACATTGCAGGTAACAAAACCGCTCAACCCTGCTGCGGCCGGTAGCCCAGACGCAAGCCTCCCCAATGCCTGCCCTGCACCAGGATCGGTACCGACAGGTCGTGCATCAGTTCACCGGTATCGCGGGTATAGGTTTGCAACAACACCGGCTGTTGATGGCTGCCGCAGCGAATGCCGGTACGGTCGTCGAACTTGCGCTTGCTGCGATTGTGCGCGGTATCCAGGGCCGGGTCGCCGGTCAACGGCTGATTGAAGGCAGTGTTGTGGGTGGGCACATAGCCCTGCTGGGTACAGGCGATAGCAAACACCAGGCCCTCATGCAGCTTGAGCAACGGCTCCTGGATTGCCGGCAGGACCTGGTCGGTATAGTGATCAAAGCGGGTGCGAAAACGGGCCGGCGACGTGCCGGGGATTTGCTGGTAGTGGCGGTCGAACAAGTCCTCGAGACTGATGCGCCCTTGGGCAATATCGTTCTCAAACTGTTCGCCAATTCGCTGCGCGCCTTGACGGGCGAGGTCGTAAACACGCTGGTGATAGTCATCCAGGCCCACTTCGGCAAGACGCTCGCTGATGCTTTCAGCCTGCCCTTCCAGTTGCACTGCAGCCTGGGCCAGGCGCTGGGTTTGCTGGTCGCTGACCTGCAGGTCGCTGCGCATGCGCTCCACGGCCTCGAACAGGCTGTCCAGTTGCAGGCGGTTGGTCTCGGTGCCCTCGGCGATCTCGCCGATCTGCTGCTCGACCCCGGCAGCCAGCCCGGCAATGCTGTCCAGTTGCTCGCCGGTGTGTTCGACCTGGTCGACCCCGCTGTGCAGGTCATCGGACAGTTCGCGAATCTGCTCGACCACCTGCGCCGTACGCTGCTGGATATCGGCGACCATCTGCCCGACCTCTTCGGTAGCGCTGGCGGTGCGCCCGGCCAGGCCGCGGACCTCGTCGGCGACCACGGCAAAGCCACGCCCATGGTCACCCGCCCGGGCGGCTTCGATGGCAGCGTTGAGGGCCAGCAGATTGGTCTGGCTGGCGATGGTCTGGATGACCAGGGTAACCCGGGCAATGTCCTCGCTGCGCTGGTGCAGCGCCTCGATCAGTTCACGGCTGGCGGTAGCCCGCTCGCTCAGGTGATGCATGCGCTGGATCGACTCGGCCAGCACCGTGCGCCCGGCGGCGCTGCTTTCGTGAGCACTGCGGGCAGCGACCAGGGCCTGTTGGCTCAACTGCGAGGTGGCCTTCTCGGTGCCGATCATCACTTCGGCGCTGCTGACAATCTGCGCAGCGGCATCCAGTTGCGATTGCAGCTTGCCGGCCAACTGTTGCACCGAGAACGCCACTCCGGCCGCCGACAGTGCATTGTCGCTGGTGGTTCGGGCCAGGTCGCGGGTCAGCTCGGCCAGCGGCTCGCGGGTTTGCTGCACGACAATCGTCGCCTTGCGCAAGCGCGGTAGCCACAGCGCCAGCAAGGCCAGCGGCAGGCCGATATAGAACGAAAGCCCGGCAAACGCCATAGCTGCCAGCAACCCTGCCAGCACCAGGCTTTGCAAAACCGTATCTGACCACGGCGCAACGGCGAACGGCGCAGCTTGCCCTTCAACCACGGCGCCAGGCAGAGATCCTTCTCGCATCATGTTTTGGCTCCATCGCAGCACGTCTTGTTGTGCGGCCATTAAACGCCACTATTAGGCCATTAGCCATGCTTCCTTGGGTGTAAGACCGGTGCCCTTGATACAGGGCAAGAAAAGCAAAACCCCCGAAGATCGCTCTGCGGGGGTTTGCGGTGACACCTGCGCGGGTCAGGCCTGGCGCTGGTGCTTGTCGATCTGCTCGTGACGCTCTTGAGCTTCGATGCAGTACTTGGTGGTCGGGCTGATCAGCAGGCGCTTGAGGCCGATCGGCTCACCGCTGTCGTCGCACCAGCCGAAGCTCTCGTCAGCAATGCGGCCCAGGGCCATTTCCAGCTGCGGCAGCAGGCGCTGGTCACGGTCGATGGTATTGACCAACCAATGGCGCTCTTCTTCGACCGAGGCGGCATCGGCAGGATCGGCAGGCGTGTCCAGGCTTTCGATGGTTACACGGCTTTGCTCGATGCGCTCATGGATTTCGACCTTCATCTGCTGCAGCAGCGAGGTGAAGAAAGCCAGTTGCTCAGCGTTCATGTAGTCATCGGCCGGCATGGCCAGCAACTTTTCCTTTGTCATTGATTTCTCTATAAAAAATACGTGCATTAAGGCGAATCGGGTGCTCCTGGCGAACAGCTCGCCAGCAGCGGAATTCTTCAAGCACCATCCGGCACTCAATTTACAGGGGGCGGCAGTCTAAGGCCGAGATTCACACTGGGCAACAGAAATGACGGTGCAAATGACCGAAAAGGCCCTGCAGGCCCTCCCCCGGCGCTGGTTTATAACAAAAAAACCGCGGCGCAGGCGCTTTCCCGGGGACAAACGGTCATTCTCCGACAAAAACCTTGTAACAAAGATCCCCTCAACCGAGCAACTGGCTCAACACCGCGCGCAACTTGCCAGGCTTCACCGGCTTGTTCAGCAAGGGTGCGCCCAGGCGCTGCATGGCCCGGCGGCTCTGGTCGCTGCGGTCAGCGGTGATCATCACGGCAAAGATGCTGCAGGCGAAATGGCGACGCAAATCGCGCACCACCTCGCAACCGGTTACGCCGTGGTCCAGATGGAAATCTGCCAGGATCAGCTCCGGCGCCCGGCCGTCGAGCACCACCAGGGCGCTGGCATAGTCGCTGGCGGTAAGCACCTCGCAGCCCCATTGCTGCAGCAGCGCGGCCATGCTTTGCTGGATGCTCAGTTCATTGTCCAGAACCAAAAGCCGGCGCCCTGGCAATGGGTCGCCAACACTGGGCAGCACCAGCGTCGATGGCGGCAACTCACTGGGCTGCTCACTCGACAATGGCACATCGATGCTGAACACCGAGCCGCGTCCCGGCCATGAGCGGACCTGCACCGGGTAATCAAGAATGCGCGCGATCCGCTCGACAATCGCCAGCCCCAGCCCGACGCCTTTGCGATCAGCGGCGCGGCCAACATCCAGCTGGTTGAATTCAAGAAAGATCGACTGCAATCGATCGGCGGCAATGCCACGGCCGCTGTCCCAGACTTCCAGACGCAGGTACTCGCCCCGGCGCCGCGCGCCGAGCAGAATGCTTCCGTGCTCGGTGTAGCGGCAGGCATTGCTGAGGAAGTTGCGCAGGATCCGTGTGAGCAGGCGCAGGTCGGTGCGTACCGCCAGGCGCGCGCTGCGCAGGCGCAGGCTGAGCCCGGCGGCTTCGGCCACGGGCTGGAACTCCGAGGCCAGCGGCGCCAGCACTTCATCCAGGCGGTACAGCTCGAGGTCGGGCTTGATCGCCGCCTGGTCCAGCCGCGAGATATCCAGCAGGTCGGTGAGCAGGTCCTCCGCGCCTTCAAGGGCCTGGTGGGCACGCTCGACCAGTTGCTGTTCACTCTTCGCTAGCGATCGCTCGCGCAAGGTCGAGATCAGCAGCCGGGCGGCATTGAGCGGTTGCAGTAGGTCGTGGCTGGCCGCCGCCAGGTACTTGTCCTTGCTGCGATTGGCCGCCTGAGCGGCGTCGCGCGCTTCGATCAGCTCATTGGTGCGCTCGGCGACCCGCTGCTCGAGCTGGTCGTTAAGTTGCTGCAGGCGCGCCTGGGCCTGCTTGCGTTCGGTGATGTCGGCGACAAAGCCTTCGACCACGCCCTCTTCGTCGGGCCGCAGCAGCAGGTTCATCAGCACGTCGATATGGCTGCCATCTCGCCGGCGTAGCTGGGTCTCGTAGCCGATCAGCGCCTGCTCGCGCTGCAGTACCTGGGCGATGGCCAGCAGTTCATCCTGGCCGCCGGCGAACAGATGGCTGGCCAGGTCGTTGCGCGACAGCACCAGGGCCTGGGCGTCGACATACCCGAGCATGCGCGCCAGCGCCGGGTTGGCGGCGCGCATGCCATCTTCGAGGCTGGCCTGGAAGATACCGTGCACGGCGTGCTCGAACAGCCACTTGTAGCGATTGCGCTCGGCTTCCAGCTCTTCCAGGCGCACCGCCAGTTCCGGGTAATGACTCTTGCGTACGGTGTGGTTGCTCAGCCCCAGCAAACCGGCCAGGGCATCGCCCGCCGGTTCAAAGGGCCTCGCCATACACCACCTCGACGTCGCGCTGGCTGGAGCTGCGCGGGTTGGTGAGGATGCACGGGTCATCCATGGCGTGCTGGGACAGGAATGGAATATCACTGAGGCCAACGCCATGCAGGCCGAGAGTTTCATGAAAGCCCACGGCGCGCTTGAGGGCGATCAGGTGCTCGACCAGACGCTGGCTGATCTGCTTGTGGCTCAGGCCCCGGCAATCGATGCCCAGGGTTTGCGCAATCACCTTGAACCGCTCTGGCGCGGCGCTGTAGTTGAACGCCACCACATGCTCGACCAGCACCGCATTGCACAGCCCATGGGGCAAGTCGAGAAAGCCGCCCAGGCTGTGGGACATGGCATGCACGGCACCGAGAATCGCGTTAGAGAACGCCAGCCCCGCCTGCATGCTGCCGAGCATGATCTTCTCGCGCAGGGCGATGTCGTCGGGGTTGGCGATCATCTGTACCAGGTTGCCGTCGATCAGGCGCATGGCCTCCAGCGCATGGGGGTCGGTCAGCGGCCCGTGACCGGTCGAGACGAACGCCTCGATGGCATGCACCAGGGCATCGATGCCGGTACAGGCGGAGAGGAACGGGTCCATGCTCAGGGTGGTCTCAGGATCGATCAACGACACATCCGGCACCACCGCTTTGCTGACGATGGAAAACTTCATGCGTTCCTGCTGGTTGGAGATGATCACGAACTGGGAAACGTCGGCGGAGGTACCGGCGGTGGTCGGGATCAGGATCAGCGGCGGGCTTGGCACGCGAATGGTGTCGACCCCTTCGAACTCGAGAATGTGCCGGCCATGGGCAACCACGATGCCGATGCCCTTGGCGCAATCCATCGGGCTGCCGCCACCGACGGCGACGATCACGTCGCACTGTTCGCTGCGGTAGCGCTCGGCGCCGGCCATTACCTCTTCAACCCGCGGGTTGGGGGATACCTCGGTGTACAGGCAGTAATCGATGCCCAGGCCCTGCAGGCTGGCTTCGATATCGCCGACCCAGCCGGCGGCGATCACGCCGGGGTCACTGACCAGCAGGACCTTGCGCGCGCCGAAGGTCTTGGCGTAGTTGGCGACATGATGCCGGCAACCGGCGCCGAAGATGATTTCCGGGGAGACGAACTTGCGCAACTGGCTCAGCTTCGGGCTCATGGGACGCCTCTGTTCTTGTTGTAATAGCGCCAGCCTAAAGCATCCCGCATCGATTGCAATCAGACCATCGGCGGGCAGAAACAGGAGCGCCGACCGCTGCAAGCAGCGACCGGCGCAAGAGGGATCAGCGATTGGCGAAGTACATGGTCACTTCAAAACCGATACGCAGATCAGTGAACGCAGGCTTTTTCCACATAGGTCCATCCTCTTCTGGCACCACAGGATTGCGGTGCACCTATTAATACACCGTTGCCGGTGCGGGTCGAATGCTACTTTGGAAGCGTTTCTTTCAGCCTATCCGGGCCCTCAGAAGAACCCCAGCGGGTTGACGTCGTAACTGACCAGCAGGTTTTTGGTCTGCTGGTAATGGTCGAGCATCATCTTGTGGGTCTCGCGGCCGACCCCGGATTTCTTGTAGCCACCGAACGCGGCGTGGGCCGGGTACAGGTGGTAGCAGTTGGTCCACACGCGCCCGGCCTTGATGCCCCGGCCCATGCGGTAGGCGCGGTTGATGTCGCGGGTCCAGACCCCGGCGCCCAGGCCGAACTCGGTGTCGTTGGCAATTGCCAGTGCCTCGGCTTCGTCCTTGAAGGTGGTCACGCCGACCACCGGGCCGAAGATTTCTTCCTGGAACACGCGCATCTGGTTGTGGCCTTTAAGCAAGGTCGGCTGGATGTAATAGCCGCTGGCAAGGTCGCCACCCAGGCGCTCACAGTCACCGCCGGTCAGCACCTGGGCGCCCTCTTCGCGGGCGATCTGCAGGTAGGAGAGAATCTTGTCGTATTGCTGCTCGGATGCCTGGGCGCCGACCATGGTCTCGGTGTCCAGCGGGTTGCCGCGCTTGATCTGGCTGATCTTTTTCAGGACCTGGGCCATGAACGGCTCGTAGATCGACTCCTGGATCAACGCCCGCGATGGGCAGGTGCACACTTCGCCCTGGTTGAAAAACGCCAGCACCAGGCCTTCGGCGGCTTTCTCGATGAAGGCCGGCTCGGCCTGCATGATGTCTTCGAAGAAGATGTTCGGCGACTTGCCGCCCAGCTCGACGGTCGACGGAATGATGTTCTCGGCGGCGCATTTCATGATGTGCGAACCGACCGGGGTGGAGCCGGTGAAAGCAATCTTGGCGATACGCTTGCTGGTGGCCAGGGCTTCACCGGCTTCGCGGCCCAAGCCATGAACGATGTTGAGCACGCCTGCCGGCAGCAGGTCACCGACCAGTTCGGCGAACACGGTAATCGACAGCGGCGTCTGCTCGGCCGGCTTGAGCACCACGCAGTTGCCGGCGGCCAGGGCCGGGGCGAGTTTCCAGGCGGCCATCAGCAGCGGGAAGTTCCATGGAATGATCTGCCCGACGACCCCGAGCGGCTCATGAAAATGGTAGGCCGCGGTGTGCTCGTTGATCTCGGCGGCACTGCCTTCCTGGGCGCGGATGCAGCCGGCGAAGTAACGGAAGTGGTCGGCGGCCAGTGGCACGTCGGCATTCAGGGTTTCGCGGATGGCCTTGCCGTTGTCCCAGGTTTCACTCAGGGCCAGCACTTCGAGGTGCTGCTCGATGCGATCGGCGATTTTCAACAGGATGCGCGAACGTTCCTGCACCGAGGTGCGGCCCCAGGCAGCGGCGGCGCCATGGGCGGCGTCCAGCGCCAGGTCGATGTCGGCCGCGCCCGAGCGCGGGAACTCTGCAATCGTCTGGCCATTGACCGGCGAACCGTTGTTGAAGTACTGGCCGGTCAGCGGCGCGACGAATTCGCCGCCGATGTAGTTACCGTAAACGGCCTTGAAGCTGATCAGGGCATCAGCGGTGCCAGGGGCTGCGTAGATCATCGGGACCTCATGTGCGGTGCGGGCCTGTCGGCATGACAGGCAGCTGGCTCGATGGTAAGCAGGCGCACGGCAGGCGCGAATCGGCCCTTGGCAGGTACCGTCTCGTCAATTGGTAGTAACGCCTGGGTGCTACCCGAATACCGCCTGCTCATGCGTGTGCGCAGGTCATATGGAGCCTCCCTTTTTTTGGAAGCCTCGCCAGATGACCGCCTCGTCCCCCCATCAGTCCATCGCCGAACAGGCCACCTTGAGCTGCGCGGTAGCCAAGCGTTTCGTCAAGCGCCCCGCCCTGCTCGAAGTGGCCGGGCAGCTTCTGCTTGAGCATTGGGACCAGCGGGGGCTGTCACTGCAGCACAACCCGCTGACGCTTTATCTGATCAGCCAGCACGGCGCGCAGGTGCATATCCGCCAGTTGCCGCAAGTGCTGATCGAGCGCTATTGCCTGGGCAGTACCTTGAACCTGGACAGCAACGAAGATTGTCTGAGCCGGTATCCTCAACAAGGCCACGACGCACTGCTCGATGTCGACCTGCACGCCCTAGAGCTGCTGATCAACGAGTGTGGCCCGTTGATCCTTGAAGCCTTCCTGCAGGCGCTGGTCGAGTTCTGGAGCCAGAGTGACGAGCGCGGTGAAACACCCTAGGGCTGGTATGCCGGCTACCTGCAAAGGCTGATGAAAGACGCTATCGAGATAGCCCTGAGCGCCGGCACGCTGAGCGCCGACCAAGCGGCGAGCGCCGGGGTCGTTACCGCGTTTCCAACTGCGCAACAACGCAGCAGCTACGCCAACCTGCAGGGCTACAGCGTCCAGCAACTGACAGTCGACCTGACCTCGGCCCAGGTCATTGATGCCGACCTGTCCAGCGCTTTACTGATCGAGGATTTCCCCGACCCACCAAAGCCTCAAGTGACGGTCCTGTTTACCCTGGTAGGTGCGCTGGCGCCCTTCGAGTCCCCCCAGGGCTTGCTCGACATGCTCGCCAGAAGCTGGCCACGATCGTTGCTTAGCGCAGCGCCACCCACGCAATTCACCCCGACAAGCACCTCGGCGTTCGAAGTTCAGGCAGGCGGATTTCTCAAGCAACAATTGCGCTTGATCGAAATCATCGCCCTGGCTTCAAGAACCCATGAGCAAGCGCAAGCACTCAATGCCACCCTTGATCGCTCCACCTCGATGCTGGACCTGTGTACGGCCGAGGAACTGGAACGCCAGAACAAGATCGCGCTTGTGCTGCCGACCTGGCTGCTCGACAGTGAACTGGCCATTCGCTACAGCACCTTGTTGATCGATCAGGCCCAATCACACAAAACTGCTGGCGGCAAAACCTGGCGCGATGATATCGATACCGCCGAAGCATTCGCCTGCAAGGTCCTGGACGCGAGGATCGCGCAGGATCACCCCGGCGCAGGCTTTAACGCCGAGGACGTGTTGATCAGCAATCGCCAGGTCATCGCCAGCGCCATCCCCGGGCAGGGCAGCCTGATCACCGATGGCGCCATCAAGGTCGTCAGCTTTTCCCTTGCACAGCTGGCCATCGACAACCTCGGCGTGTTGGCAGCAGGCACCGTGCGCGTGCACCTGGTCAACGGTGCCCAACTGCCGGAGTGGATGAACGAGCACTATGTTCGATCCCTGGTACGTGAACTGGATATGGGTGCGATGTATCCGCAGACCTTGCAACAGCAGCTTCTGGATGAACCTGCGCAGTTTCAAACCAGGCGAACGCTGTTCTGCACACAGCTAAAAACCCAGCTACCGCTGCTGGCGCTGGAGCTGCATCTGCGTGACAAGCGTCTGAGCCTGGCCGCGTGCCAGGCGGTGGATGCGCTGTTTGGCCTGGCAGAGCCGGGCATTTGGGTGCTGCGCCCCATGGCCCTGTTGCGCTCAACCGGTGCTACGGGCGATACATTGCTCAATGCCTGGCTGATCGAAACGAGTGACGTCAGGCAGGGCCCCTGCGTGCTTTATCGCCCATTGCATAGCGAACCGTTGCTGGAGTTTCACGACCGGATTGCTCTGTTCGATGCCTTCGCCAGCAGCGGCCCATTGCAGGATGACCTGCTCGAGCGCCTGCCCGAACATACGCGCCCGATCTATGCCAATGGCGGCCTGCGTGAACCGCATATCCACCGCTTTGTTCCCGGCGCCGAGTTCGAACGGCTGCAGACACCGGCACCTGCCCGTCTGGATATGGCCCTGGCCAAAGGCACAGTACACCAGCTGATCTACCAGGCCAGCGCCCGGGAGCTGGTCGAACGGGCCAGGCGCCACTCGACCAGCAGCGCACAGTCGCGCTGGGACGCCTGGAAGCAACTGGGATGGTTGATGTTCAACACCTTACTGCCCTTGTTCGAGGGTGGCGTCGCCAAGGTTGCCTGGATGATCCAGGTCATCGACAGTGCCAAGCGCCTGCTCGAGAGCGATGAAAAGGCCAGCCCCGGCAAGCATCGCCAAGCGTTCGCCGACTTGCTGGTCAACATCGCCATGGTCCTTTTCGTGCACGCCACCCGCCGCCTGGGCATCAAACCCGAGACGCCGGCGCACCCTGGCGATGGGCCAAAGCCGGTCAGAGTTCCCAGCACCCAGGTACTGCCGGCGCCACAGGCCGAACTGAACTTCAGTTGGGCACGTCCCGACCACCAGCTGACGACGCAACAAAAACTCCAGCTTGAGCGCCTGGCCAGCCCGCTGGCACCCTCCATGCTCGGTAGCCCCATTGCCAACGGCGCACTGCAGGGCCTTTACCTGCACAACGAGCAACTGTACTTCGCCCAGGGTACTCACGCCTACCCCGTGCAATACGATGCCGGCGTCAAGCAGCCTCGCATCGTTAGCGGACCATGGCTGAGAAGAGACGAAGCCCGGCGCTGGACGCTGGATCTGCGTTTGCGCCTGCGCGGTGGCCAGCCGCTGCGCAATCGCCTCACGTCTGCCGACCTGCAGCAGTCGATCGACAACCTGGATGAGACATTACGCACCCAGCAAAGCGCCGCCCTGGCCAGCCAACAGCGGCTGCACAATTTTGCCCGGCAGATCAGCGACGACACTGACCCGCGCATCCTGCAAGGCTACCTGGACAAGATGGAAGCGCTGTCACAGGACTTTGAACAACACCTGCGGACACTGCACGAGCGCAATGAAAAGCGCCCGCTCAATCAATACAAAACCCTGCGGGCAAAAGCCCTGTTTGAACGGGCGCGTTGCGAACTGTCCGTGATTGCGACCCTGGGCAAACTGTACAAACCGTTGCGCCAGCACTTTGTCCAGACGGTGAAAGACGCCGAAGGCGCCTTGCCTGATGCAGGTACGCACGAACATTCATTGCAAACCAGCCTGCTCGACCAGGTTGATCCCTTGATCGGCAAGTTGATCGACCATCACCAAACCCTTACCGCCACCCGCGAGCATCTGCACAAGCTGTCCAGCATTCGCCAACCCACAATCCAGGTGATGGAACTGAGCCTCGACGAACCAGCCATCCGCCCCGCATCGCGGCTGTATTGGTACACCCTGCGCAGCGAAGTGCTGAGTAATCGCTTGCGGCTGGTGGAGACAGACGAAGACTCCAGCGAAAGCGATTACTGGCTCGAGCACAGTTGGCGCAATATCGAGCAGGGCATGCTGCAACGCATGAACTTGCTGGCACTGAGCCGCGAGGAGATAGAAGTTCATGCCCGGGTGCTGGACAACATCCAGCGCCACTTCGATACCGCGCTGCGCCAGCTGGGTAACCTGAAGAGTTTGCTGCCCGGGCAGCAAGCCGCCAATAGCCTGGTGTCCAGGCTCGAAACCGACATGGCACTGATGCTCAAGGAAACCCGCGCCGACCTTGCCGAATACCCGCAGCCACTGCTTGAGCGCAGCAGCCTGCGTCAATTGCACCGGCAAGTGCCGGGGCTGATCGAAACCCGCGATGAAGGCGTGCTGCTGGGGCAACAGCGGCGCAACAGTGAAGGTATCGTCGACATTCACAACCCGCAGGATGACAGCGTCCGCGCGTCCTACCGAGAAGACCCGCAGACAGGTAGCTGGGAGCCCTTGGCTGTCGAACAAGCGCTACTGCCACAGGTCGCAGACGCCGAGCTGAGCGCTTTGCTGAGGGAAGGCATGCGCCTTGCGGCACTCGCCAGGCAAGACATCCAGCGCCTCAAGCGCCAGGGTAAAAGCACCTACCTGCCGGTCGAGATTGAGGAGATCGCCGAACGCCGACAACGGTCACTGCTCGCTCAGCGTCAAGCCATCGAACGCGCCCTGACCCAAAGCAACCAGACCGATCAGGCCGCCGACAACACCGATGCTGCCTTGCAGATCAAGTTGCTGGATGACGTCGCCAATGAACTGTTGCAGACCGGCGCGCAACTGAGGACAGAGGCGGCCCTGGCGCAAGCGCCGAGCATGCGCGAACTGGAGTACCTGCTGGGCAAGGGCCAGGTGAAACTCAAGCGCCTGGTCAGGCGCAAGCCGCTGGCCAGCACCCGGGACTGGGCTCAGGATTACCTGGATGAATACGTGGTGCTGCACGCCAACAAACCCTTGTGGTATGCGCACTTTCACTACGCGGCCGAAAACACCGCAATCGACGACTTCAAGGCCGCACACCTGAAGCTTGCCAGTCAGCGCTATGACCGCGGGCAGTTCGTCGAAAGCAACAAGCTGGTGCACCGCGGGCCGATAAGCCTGGCGGCGGCCCGGCAATGGTTCTTCAAGGAGTGATGCAGTAAAAAACGGGCGCTGGCAACAGCGCCCGATCAATCTCAGCGATCCTTGAACTGCGCCTCACGCTTGGCGATGAACGCCGCCATGCCTTCCTTCTGGTCTTCGGTGGCGAAGGCTGCATGGAATACCCGGCGCTCGAAGCGCACGCCCTCGGCCAGGTTGACCTCGAACGCGCGGTTAACGCTTTCCTTGACCATCATAGTCATCGGGATCGACTTGCTGGCGATGGTCGCCGCCACCTTCAGCGCTTCTTCCAGCAGCTCGGCTTGCGGCACCACACGCGCCACCAGTCCGGCACGCTCGGCTTCCTCGGCGCCCATCAGACGCCCACTCAGGCACAGTTCCATGGCCTTGGCCTTGCCCACGGCGCGGGTCAGGCGCTGGGTACCGCCCATGCCCGGCAGCACACCGAGATTGATTTCCGGCTGGCCGAACTTGGCGTTGTCGGCGGCGAGGATGAAGTCGCACATCATCGCCAGCTCGCAGCCGCCGCCCAGGGCAAAACCCGACACCGCGGCAATGATCGGCTTGCGCCGGTTGGCAATGCGGTCTGCGTCGCTGAACAGGTCATCGACGTAGATCTGCGGGTAGCGCAGGTCGGCCATTTCCTTGATGTCGGCGCCAGCGGCGAAGGCCTTGGCGGAGCCTGTCAGCACCACGCAACCGATGTTCGGGTCGGCTTCGAGCTGGTCCAGGGCCTGGTTGATTTCGCCGACGATCTGCGCGTTCAGGGCATTGAGCGCCTGCGGTCGGTTGAGGGTGATCAGGCCGACCTTGCCGTGGATGTCCAACAGAATGGTTTCAAATGACATGCAAGCTGCTCCCTTCAAAGATTGCGCGCAATGACCATGCGCTGAATATCGCTGGTGCCTTCGTAGATCTGGCAGACCCGCACATCGCGGTAGATGCGCTCCAGCGGAAAGTCGCTCAGATAGCCATAACCGCCAAGGGTCTGCAAGGCATCCGAACAGACCTTTTCGGCCATTTCCGAGGCGAAAAGCTTGGCCATCGACGCTTCGACCAGCGCCGGACGCCCGGCATCGCGCAGCGCCGCGGCATGCAGCACCATCTGCCGGGCCACGGCAACGCGGGTGGCCATGTCGGCCAGGCGAAAAGCCACGGCCTGGTGTTCGATCAATGGCTTGCCGAAGCTTTCGCGCTCGCGCGCATAGTCACGTGCTACCTCGAAGGCGGCGCGGGCCATGCCCACCGACTGCGAGGCAATGCCGATACGCCCGCCTTCAAGGTTGGCCAGGGCGATCTTGTAGCCTTCGCCCTCCTCGCCGAGGCGGTTGGCCACCGGCACGCGCAGATTTTCAAAGACGATCTGGCAGGTGTCGGAGGCGTGCTGGCCGAGTTTGTCCTCGACCCGTGCCACCTGGTAACCCGGCGAGTCGGTGGGCACGATGAAGGCACTGATGCCGCGCTTGCCGGCCCCGGGGTCGGTTACCGCAAACACTATCACCACCCCGGCGTTCTGCCCGGAGGTGATGAACTGCTTGCAGCCGTTGAGCACGTAGTGATCGCCATCTCGGCGGGCGCGGGTCTTCAGGCTGCTGGCATCGGAGCCGGCTTGCGGCTCGGTCAGGGCGAAGGCGCCGAGCATCGCGCCGCTGGCCAGCGGGGTGAGGAACTGCTGCTTCTGCTGCTCGCTGCCGAACTTGAGAATCGGCACGCAACCCACCGAGTTGTGCACACTCATGATCGTCGAGCAGGCGCCGTCGCCCGCGGCGATTTCTTCCAGGGCCATGGCGTAGGCGACATAGCCGGTATCACTACCGCCCCACTGCTCCGGCACCAGCATGCCGAACAGGCCCAGTTCGGCCATCTCCTGGATGGCTTCTTTGGGGAAGCGGTGCTCGCGGTCCCACTGCTCGGCAAACGGGCGCAGGCGCTCCTGGGCGAACTGACGCACGGCGTCGCTGATTTGCTGTTGTTCGTCATTGATTAGCATGGTGCACCTCAGTACAGACACTCGACGGCCATGGCCGTGGCTTCACCGCCGCCAATGCAGATGGCGGCAATGCCGCGATGCAGGCCTTTCTGACGCAGGGCTGCGAGCAAGGTAACCAGGATGCGCGCGCCGGAAGCGCCGATCGGGTGGCCCAGGGCGCAGGCGCCGCCATGCACGTTGACCTTGTCGTGGGGCAGGTCCAGGTGCTTCATCGCCGCCAGGGTGACCACGGCAAAGGCTTCGTTGATTTCGAACAGATCGACCTCTGCCAGGTTCCAGCCGGTGCGTTTGATCAGCTTGTCGATGGCGCCGATCGGGGCGCTGGGGAACAGCGCCGGGGTGTCGGCGAACGCCGCGTGGCCATGGATCACCGCCAGCGGTTTCAAGCCTTGCTTCTCGGCCTGGGAGCGGCGCATCAGCACCAGCGCCGCCGCGCCATCGGAGATGGAGCTTGAGTTGGCCGCGGTCACCGTGCCACCTTCGCGAAAGGCCGGCTTGAGCTGCGGGATCTTGTCCAGACGGGCCTTGGGCGGCTGCTCGTCGTCGCTGATCAGGCGCTGAGTCTTGCCCTCGGTGACTTCGACCGGGACGATCTCGCTGGCGAAGCTGCCGTCCTTGATCGCTTGCTGGGCACGGGTCAGCGAGGCGATGGCGAAATCGTCCTGCTGCTGGCGGGTAAAGCCATTGCTTTCGGCGCAGTCCTCGGCAAAGGTGCCCATCAGCCGGCCCTTGTCGTAGGCGTCTTCCAGACCGTCGAAGAACATGTGGTCGATGATCTTGCCATGGCCCATGCGATAACCGCTGCGGGCTTTGTCCAGCAGGTAAGGGGCGTTGGACATGCTCTCCATGCCGCCGGCCACCACCACCTCGGCACTGCCGGCCAGCAGCAGGTCGTGGGCCATGATTGCCGCCTGCATGCCCGAGCCGCACATCTTGTTGAGGGTGGTGCAGGTGGTGCCCTTGTTCAGGCCGGCGCCCAACGCCGCCTGGCGCGCCGGGGCCTGGCCCAGGCCTGCCGGCAGCACGCAGCCGAACAGCACTTGTTCGACGCTGTCGGGGGCAACACCTGCGCGCTCGACGGCGGCGCGAATGGCGGCAGCGCCCAGTTGCGGTGCGGTAAGGCTTTTCAGCTCGCCCTGCAGGCCGCCCATGGGCGTGCGCACGGCGCTGACGATTACGATCGGATCATTGGCGAGGGTCATGTTTGAGTGCTCCTGAAATTACTTGGCGGCCATGCGCAAGGCGCCGTCGAGACGGATCACCTCACCGTTGAGCATGCTGTTTTCAATGATGTGGCGGGCCAGCGCGGCGTACTCCTGCGGGCGCCCCAGGCGTGGCGGGAACGGCACGCCGGCGGCCAGCGAGTCGCGCACTTCCTGGGTCATGCCGGCCATCATCGGGGTTTCGAAAATGCCCGGGGCGATGGTCATCACGCGGATGCCGAAGCGCGCCAGCTCACGGGCCGCCGGCAAGGTCAGGCTGGCAATCGCGCCCTTGGAGGCGGCATAGGCGGCCTGGCCGATCTGGCCGTCATAGGCGGCAATCGAGGCGGTGTTGATGATCACCCCGCGTTCACCGTCAGCGCCCGCCTCGCCTTCGGCCATGGCCGCAGCGGCCAGGCGCAGCAGGTTGAAGCTGCCGATCAGGTTGACGTTGATCACCCGGCTGAAGCTTTCCAGGCCATGCGGGCCGTTCTTGCCCAGGACCTTCTCGGCGCCGACGATACCGGCGCAGTTGATCAGCCCGTGGATTTTGCCGAAGGCGGCAACCGCCGCATCGATCGCAGCCTGGGCGGCGGCTTCCTGGCTGATGTCGGCCACCGCGAAGTGCGCCCTGGCGCCCAGCTCGCGGGCTTTGGCGGCGACCGCTTCGGCATTGAGGTCGACCAGCATGACCTGGGCACCGGCCTCGATGAGCATCTGCGCGGTGGCAGCGCCCAGCCCGGAAGCGGCGCCGCTGACGATGAAGTTGTTATTGGCAATCTGCATGATGTTGGTTCCTCAGGCGCTGGCGGTCGACGCCAGCGCGGCCTGTTGTTTGGCTATTTCCTGGTTGCGCAGGATGAAACGTTGCAGCTTGCCGCTCGGCGTCTTGGGCAGCTCGCTGACAAATTCGATTTCCCGTGGGTAGGCGTGGGCATACAGGCGCTGACGCACGTGCTGCTTGAGGGCCTCGGCCAGTGCTTCGCTCGGCTCTTGGCCTTTGGCCAGCACCACGAATGCCTTGATCAGCTCGGTCCGCTCCGGGTCCGGTTTGCCCACCACCGCGGCTTCGATCACCGCCGGGTGTTCGATCAGCGCGCTCTCGACATCGAACGGGCCGACCCGGTAGCCGGAGGTGGTGATCACGTCATCGCTGCGGCCGACAAAGCTGATGCTGCCGTCGTCGTTGAGCTCGACTGTGTCGCCGCTCAAGTAGTACTTGCCGACGAACGCCTTGGTCGGCAAACCCTGGTAGCCGGCAAACCAGCACAGCGGCGACTGCTCGCGGTCGACAGCGAGAATGCCCGGCTGCCCGGCAGGCAGTTCGTTGTGTTGTTCATTGAGCACGACGATGCGGTGACCGGGGACGGCGAAGCCGGCAGAGCCCAGGTGCACCGGGTGCTGCAGGCCGTGGTGGTTGCACAGGACCATGCCCAGTTCGGTCTGCCCGTAGTGGTCGTGAATGGTCACGCCCAGCTCATCGGCAAACCAGCGGATCACCTGCGGGTTAAGCGGCTCGCCGGCGCTGCTGAGCACCCGCAGGCGGCCCTTGATCGGCGCGCTGAACTCGCTACCAGCGGCGATCAGCAGGCGGTAGGCCGTCGGCGAGCCGGCCAGGTTGCTGATGGCGTACTTGTTGATGACCCGGCAGGTGCTCTCGACGCTGAACGGCCCATCGAAAAACGTGGTGGCATGGCCCAGGGCAAGCGGACCGGTCACGGCGTAATAAAGCCCGTAGGCCCAGCCCGGATCGGCGAGGTTCCAGAAGCTGTCTTCAGGGCGCAGGTCGATGGCATCGCGCATGTAGCCCTGGAAGGCGACGATGGCCCGTAGCGGCACTTCCAGCGGCTTGGCCGGGCCGGTGGTGCCGGAGGTGAACATCAGCAGGAACGGTGCCTCGGCCCCCAGCAGCACCGGTTCGCAGTGATCACTGGCCAGCGCCAGTGCGCTGTGAAAGTCGATATCGCCGGAGCCTGGCGCAGCACCCACGCAGATGACCGTCGGGCAGCCATGCACGTCGTCGAGCTTGCTGCGATTATGCGGTTCAGTGACGACTACCTTGGCTGCGGACTGCTCCAGCCGGTGCTCGATGGCCTTGGGCCCGAATGCGGTAAACAGCGGCTGATACACCGCCCCCAGGCGCCAGGTGGCCAGTACCGTGATCAGCAGCTCGGCCGTACGCGGCATCAACCCGGCAACCCGGTCGCCGACGCCCACACCCTGGGCCCTGAGCACATTGGCCAGGCGCGCGGCAGACTGTTGCAGTTGCTCGAAGCTGTAGCGCGCGCTGCTGCCGTCGCGGCCTTCCCAGTTCAGGGCAATACGATTGCCGCCGACATGCCGGTCGCAGCACTCGACGCAGGCATTGAGTGCCTCAAGGTTGCCTTGCAGGGCAGCCGCAGCGGTGTGCAGGTAGTCGAACCCTTGCGCCGCGGCGCGGTAATCACGCATCGCCAGACTCCTCGTTTGTTATTGTTGGAATAAAACGATTGGTCTGAAGATAGTCGCGCCAGAGCTGGCGCGGGACAATGGCCAAAGCTGTCAAAGTGGATGACTGGTTTGGCCGCTGGCCCTGACGCTACTACTGACCCTCGGCTTTTGTGACAAGCAAAGGCTTGGTCAGCGCCACAATCAACGCCCCTACCTTCTCGGCACGCTCGACCGCCAGCACATCCACTGCAGCCTCGTCGCCTCCTGCCATGTCGGTCAGTTCCTGCAGCCGATCGACGAAGGGCTCTTCAACCTCCGCGAACGATTGCGGATAAGTGTCACGCAGGTAATTGACCCAGAAATCCCGGGAAGCGATGAAGTCCAGCAGTTCATCTCCGGCTTCAGCTGTGCGTACTGTCCTGGCCGCGTCGTCGAGCTGACGCGAGGTTACCCCCGCCACCCCGCCAAACTGCATGTAACGTGGCTGGCCGGGCAGGTCCAGGGTCTCGGCCAGACCAACCCGATAGGCCAGGCTGACCTCCACCTCGTCGACGCCCAGGCCGCTGGCCTGACGCGCATGGATATCCTCCCGGGCAACCTGCTCGACACGCTCAAGGCGAAACAAGCGCCTGGCCACCCCAAGCAAGCGGCTGGCCTGGTTTTCCGAGCCAGGCTGCTGCTCGGCTTGCCACAAGAAGTAACCCACTTCGAGGTTACTGAAGCAATCCGAAACGCTGTCGACGCAGGTCCTCGGTGCTGAGGCCAGCTTGAACAGGGTCGAACGCAGCGTCTGGCTGTCTACCGCCTCTTCGACAAGAGCCCAGACCCGCCAGCTCAGGTCCTCGCGGTTCATCCGGTAGTCCGCAGTGCTGGTCAGCTCGCCGAGCAGACGCAGAAAACCTGCGCTGTCCTCTGACCGTGCGAGATCATCCCATTGCCCCGCACGCACTTCGTACACCCGCTCATCCAGGGTGGCCAGCCAAAGCGCACGAGCATCGACCGGCAGCTCGTGCTCATCCTCTTCTGGCAGTTGCATGCCATCGAGCTCGGCCAGGCGTTGCCAGGTCGCCTGCGCCAAGGGGTTGCCCTGCAAGTAGATGGCGTCACGGATCACCCCAGGGGTATGGAAAAAGCGCTCGGGCAAGGTGGCGATCAGATTGTTGCGCAAGTCGGCCTGCTCCAGGAACGGTCGGCTGAGCAACCCGCGCGGCAAGGCTTGCATGCCGGTGTTGCGCAAGCTCAGTTCGCGCAAACGGTGCAAGGGCCGCAGGTTGAGGTTGCGCCGCAGCGGGTTGTTGTCCAGCACCAGCATGCGCAGTTGGTTCAACCGGGCCAGTGCATCGACATCCATGGCCTGCAGGGCGATGTGGTTATGTTCCAGCCTGAGGGTGCGCAACGCCGACATGTGCTCAAGACCGGACGGCAACTGGTCAAAAAAGTTGTTGCTCAGGTTCAGCCAGCGAGTGTTCGAAAACGCCCGAAAAAACGACGCCGGCAGCCTGCGCATACGCATGCCGACCATGACCACATCGACCACATGAGCAAAGCTGATCTCGCCCGGCAGATTGGGAAAGGTCGGGATATGCCGGCCAACAATGCTCAGGCGATAACCCTGGAGAATCCCGTTCGCGTCAATGATCGGCTCGCTTTGACGACGCCAGCAGTGGCGCAGCGCTTCGGCCACGCGATTGCGTGGCGACAACAGCACCGTAGCGCTAACACTTGCTTGCGCAGGTGCTGCGGCCTCCCAGGTGCTCAGCGTCTGATCGAGCAACTGATACTCCTGCTCGAGCCGCTGCAACGCCAGCAGCACTGAAGAGCCACTTTCGCGCAGACGGGCGATAAAGGTTTCGCGCTGCTCGGCATCAAGGCCGGGAAACAAGGCACACAAGCGGTTGCTGATGCTTTGCGCCACCGCCTGAGCAGCCCCTCGGCCACTCAGCAGATACCCTACGCGGCCATCTGCCAGGCGATGTCCCGGGTTGAACCAGCGCCGGACCGGCGCCAGGCCCAGAACCCCTTCCAGTTCGCTGGTAGCGACCGGCAGCTGGGCAATCAGGTCCGCGCGCATTTGCCCAAGCGCATGCAGCCCCTGCCATCCCAGGCCTTCACGCTGGGCATCATTCAACGAAGCGGCAATCACCTGTAGCAATCCCCCGCTCAGCTCGACGTCCTCAGCGCCATCTGGCTGATCGCCGTAGAGCTGGTAAACGCCTTGCTGGCGGACGATGACCCTGTGCAGCCCAGGGCTGTCTTCGGGCTTCAGCCGGTCGAGCAAACGGCTGTAGGGAAAGCGGTCATGCAACGCCAGGTTCACCTCTTGCGGCCACCCCGGCAAACGCCGGAGTGCATAGAACACCAGGTGAGCGCTGTCCAGCGAACCGCCGTAGCCAAGGTATAGACCTTCACGGGCGCGAGTCAGTTGTGCCACCCGAGCCAGCATCCGCGCCTGTTCCGCCAGCTCAAGGGGTACGCGCGCCTGGGCTGCCAGCAGTGCGCGCGCTTCATCGCTGGCCTGTGCAAGCAAGGCCAGGCCATAGGCGTCGGGTAAGGTGGGGAAGTCCCGCTGGAGCGTTGCCAGCAGCGGGTCGTCAGGCAAGTACCGTGTAGAAAGCGACACACCGTGCTGGTTCTGGGCGAAGCGCTCAAGGGTGTCTCGCAGGCCTATCGGCATCCGGCGGTTTTCCACCAGTAACCCGCGCAGTTCATCTTCATCGATAGCCGCCACCTGCAACAGCGCACTCACCTCGCTCACGCTCATCAGCCCGGCAGCGGGCCACAGGCGTTCGAGCAGATGCGACTGGCCCTGCCAGGCCAGCGGCCACTCATCACGCAAGCGCCAGGCGCGTTCGCCGTTGAACTCGACGACCGGCCCGTACGCGCCGGCACGTTGCTGATGAACCAGGCGCCACGGACCTTGCTGCGGTACCCGACGGACTTCGTAAACTTCGCCGCGTAGCGGCAGGTAACTGCGCCCGTCGGCCAGGTGCAGGCCGCTATCGGTCAAGCGCGAGCCGGCGGGAATGCGCCCCAGCTGGTAAGGGCGCAGATCCCGGCGCCATAAGCGCGGCTGATTGCTTTCGAGGGTGACCGGTAACAGTGACTGGACAAAATCGCTGCGCTTGAACGCTCTGCCGACACTATGGATACCCGCCCCCAGCGCTACCGTCACCGCCACAGTCTGGGCAACACCGAGCAGATGCTCGAGTGCTTCGCCGCGATGCCCGCGCAGCCAGTCTTCGGCCCCTTCGAACACCTCGCTCAAGGTCTGCAGTGCAAGATGCCCGAGCAACAACCCACCCACAGCGGGAACGAACAGGCCGACCAGGTTGAGTGCCGTCCAACCGGCCGCAGCCAGATCAGAACGCCACGCTCGGGTCGCCGCACTGTCGACATCGGCGGTCGGCACCGCCAGTACCCGGGCATCGGCCTTGATCCGTGCCAGCTGCAATTGACAGAGACCGGTGAACAGATCACCACGCAGGAGCGTGCCCGCCAGGTCCAGGTCAACGCTTGAGTCGGTGAGTCTGGTTGCCAGCAACAGGGCAAAACCGGCACGTTGCTGCAAACCGATCAGCGCACTGAAGTAGGCGCGATACGACTCGGACCCCTTGAGCGACTCAGCCAGTGCCACGTTGAAGGCAAACCAGGAGCGGTAACTGCGCAAAGGCTGCTGCCGGTCGGTCGGAAAATACACCAACAACCCGCGAATCAGGCTGGCCTCGGTCCAGCGCAGCGCCCCTTGCGGCGGGTCGCCGCGCACTTCGAAAACCACCGCACCGCTGACCTGGCAGTTCAGCGCACTCAGTTGATAAATACGTACTTCCAACCCGCCATGGCTGACCTGGGATGCGCCCGAGACGACTTGCTCGAGCATCTGGTAGGCCAGCGCATCGATCTGCCCGCGCAAATGAGCGAGGCGCGCAGCCACTTGCAGGGCCAGGCGCTTTTCCTCGGCCAGGTCCTGCTCAGCCGGCGCGAAGACATCCTCCAGATGCTGCTGGAAACGCCTGCCCACATCCAGCTCACGGCAGACGCTGGCCACTTTTTCGGGCGCATCGAGCAAAACTGTCTCGAGTTCGCCTGCAGTGACGATCGCTGTCCCGACATAGTAGCTGCTGGCGGCTGTCTGGCGAGCGCCAAAACCTTGCAGCAGGCGTTGCATCAAGGGCTGGGTGAGCAGAATCGTATCATCACTAGGCAGCCCGATACCCTGGCTAGGCTTGAAGTCGCGCAGTACTTCACGCCACTGGTCGCTATCGAGATTGCCCTGGTAGTTGAGCTTGTCGTGCAGTGCGTCTGCCAGCAACGGCTGGGCGAAAGCATCAATCGCCTGGAGTTCATCGAGGGTTGCGTGGACGGCTTGCTGGCTGTGCCGAAGCCTTGCGAAATCATCGCGCAAATCATTGATCTGCTCGACGGAGGCGGTTCTAAGCCAGTCAGGCAGGATATGACCGATGAATTCATCGGTCACCCCGGGCTGGGTGATCGCAGCCGGTGTGGCTGGGGATCGGGCGGCAGGGTTAGGCACGTTCAAGGTCCTGGGGGAATGGCAATCCTCCAGCCTAGAAACGCTTAACCATCACTGGCAGCGAGAGGCGTTTCACCCTGGCCGATCAATGCCCGATAGTGGCCCGGATTGCAGCCATACCACTTGCGAAAGGCCTTGTAGAACGAGCTGCTGTCAGCAAACCCCAGGCGCTCGGCGATTTCGGCGAAGCTTATCTGTTCCTGGGCCAGCCAGGCGATTGCCAGCTCCTTGCGTACACTGTCCTTGAGGCCCTGGTAGGTGGCGCCCTCCTCGGCCAGGCGTCGACGCAGGGTCGAGGCCGATATGCACAGTTGCTGGGCCTGGGCCTCGGTTTCCGGCCAATCACCGGCGGGAAGCTGGCGCAGCGATTCCTTGATCCGCCGCGCCAGGCTCGCCGGGTCGCGGTACTTGACCAGAATATTGGCCGGCGCCTCGGCCAGAAAGCGCTGCAGCTCTTCCGGCGTGCGCTTGAGCGGCAGGTCCAGGCAATCGGCGGCAAAGATCATCCGCGTGCGTGGCCGGTCAAACTGCAGGTTCTCCGAGAACATCACCCGGTAATCGTCGCAAAACGGCGGCTCGGCACAACGCAGCTCAATGGCCAGGATCGGGATGCGCCGCCCGGCCAGCCAGCAGGCGACGCCATGCACAATCATCCAGAAGGTGAAGTAGGTGAAGGCCCGGCGCGGCTCATCCCGGGGCTCGCCGATGACGATCTCCGCCAGGCTTTGCTGGCGCACCAGCGCCGGCTGCAGGTGCTCGAGCATCAGCCCGAGAAACGCCAGGGCGCTTTCAAGCCCGGCGCCCAACGTGGGCTGGGCCATGGACGAGCGGCACACAAAGGCCAGGCTGCCCGTGCGCAGGCCACGCGGGTCCATGCAGAAGAACTCATCGTGGCAACGACGAGCCAGCAGCCGCCAGAGCTGCGCGTAGGCCCCGGCGGGCACCCGCGCATCGGCCTGCTGCAACTGTTCGGGGTCGATCCCCACACGACTGAGCAGGGCCTGGCTCGCGGCGCCGGGGGCGCAGCTTTGCAGCAGCGCCTCGCGCACCAGTTGCATGGAGATGGTGTCTTTCTCCGCCATCAGCAGTCGTTCGCCTTGCCTGTAGTGTTTGCCCGCCATCTTAGGGGCCCGCCGGGAAAAAACCAGCCCCGCCTCATACCGCTGCCGCCAGGCTGAGAAACGCCTGGATCAGGCGCAGTTCGCGGCGTCGCTCCAGGCAGCCGATCATGTGCTGGTTGATCAGCCCCGCTGCGCCGATGGGCCGCGCCACCACCCGCGGGTCATGGCTGATCTCCAGCGACGAAACGATACCGATGCCCAGCTCGGCCGCTACCGCTTCAGTCACCGCCTCGCGGCTGTCGAGCTCCAGCAGCACGCGCGGCTGCACCTGGGCATCGCGGCAGGCCTGATCGAAGGTGCGGCGGGTAATCGAACTGGGTTCGCGCAGTACCATGATCTGCCGGTCCAGCTCGCCAAGGGGCAATTCCTCGGCGCTGGCCGCCCAGGCATGCCCGGCCGGCAGCAAGGCGCAGATCCGTGAATCGCCCAGGCTTTGCAGGTGCAGGCCCTTGCGCGACTCGACCTCGGTCATCACCGCGACATCGGCATGCTCGCTGAGCAGCGCCGCCAGGGTTTCCTGGGCGTTGCCCAGACGCAGGTTGACAGTGATCCCCGGATACCGCGCGCGCAGCTGCGCAAGCATCGGCATGACCCGGTGCGGGCCGTCGGCGGCCACTTCCAGGCGCCCGGTGAGCAACTGGCGGTTGGCCTCGAGCATCGCCTGGGCTTCTTCGGCAAGGCCAAACATCGCGCGGGTGATCGCCGCCAGGCGAATGCCCTCCTCGGTCAGCTCGACACGTCGCGCCGTGCGGCGCAGCAAGGTGATCTGGTAGTGCTCCTCAAGCGCCTTGACATGCCCGGTCACCGCCGGCTGGCTGATGAACAGGCGGGCGGCGGCGCGGGTAAAACTGCCCTCACGGGCCACGGCATCGAAGGCGCGGAGCTGGAACAGGTTCATATCTATCGGCCTGACTTATGACTGGCATAACAACAAACAATTTGATTGATAAGGCACGGAATTGCAACGTAGGCCCCGTAGATTCAGCCCACCGCTTGCGAGGACTACCGGAATGAGTAACGCCCCTATCCTGCTGACCCCTGGCCCCCTGACCACCTCGGCCCGTACCCGCCAAGCGATGATGGTCGACTGGGGTTCATGGGACCGCGACTTCAACCAGCTCACCGCCAGCCTCTGCGAGCAACTGCTGGCCATCGTCAACGGTGCCGACAGCCACCATTGCGTGCCCCTGCAAGGCAGCGGCACCTTTGCCGTGGAAGCGGCCATCGGCACCCTGGTGCCCCGCGACGGCAAGGTCCTGGTACTGATCAACGGCGCCTACGGCCAGCGCCTGGCAAAGATCTGCAAGGTGCTGGGTCGCGCCTGCAGCACCTTCGAAACCGCCGAAGACCAGCCGACCACTGCCGCTGACGTCGACCGTCTGCTGAGCGCCGACAGCAGCATTACCCACGTGGCACTGATTCACTGCGAAACCAGCACCGGTATTCTCAACCCGCTGGCAGAGATTGCCGCGGTTATCGCCGGCCACGGCAAACGCCTGATCATCGATGCCATGAGCTCGTTCGGCGCCTTGCCGATCGATGCCCGCCAGGTGCCATTCGATGCCCTCATCGCCGCCTCCGGTAAATGCCTGGAAGGCGTGCCTGGCATGGGCTTCGTCTTTGCCAACAAACAGTCGCTGGCCGCCGCCGAAGGCAACTCGCCGTCGCTGGCCATGGACCTGCATGACCAGCACGCCTACATGGCCAAGACCGGCCAGTGGCGCTTCACCCCACCAACTCATGTGGTGGCGGCGCTGCACGAGGCCTTGCTGCAGTACAACGAACAAGGCGGCCTGCCGGCCCGCCACCAGCGCTATGCCAGCAACTGCAAGACCCTGCTCGACGGCATGGCCGCCATTGGCTTGCGCAGCTTCCTGCCCGCCGAGATTCAGGCGCCGATCATCGTCACCTTCCATGCCCCGAACGATCCGCGCTACCAGTTCAAGGACTTCTACGAGCGGGTCAAGGCCAAGGGTTTCATCCTCTACCCGGGCAAGTTGACCCAGGTCGAAACCTTCCGCGTCGGCTGCATCGGCTGCGTCGGCCCGGACGGCATGCAGGCCGCGGTCGATGCCGTGGCTCAGGTGCTGCGGGAAATGGAAGTGCTGGACATCTGATACCCCGAAGCCTTTTTACCCGATCAGCGCAACCACCCGCTCAAGGAACCCTGAACATGAACTACAACACCCCGACGCAACTGCAAGCCGCGATCCTCGACTGGGCCGGCACCGTGGTCGATTTTGGCTCCTTTGCCCCAACCCAGATCTTTGTCGAGGCGTTCGCCGAGTTCGACGTCGAAGTGTCTATCGAGGAAGCCCGCGGGCCGATGGGCATGGGCAAGTGGGACCATATCCGCACCCTGTGTGACCAGCCGCTGATCGCCGAGCGCTACCGCAAGGTGTTCGGCCGCACGCCGACCGACGCGGACGTCACTGCCATCTATGAGCGCTTCATGCCACTGCAGATCGAGAAGATCGCCGTGCACTCGGCGCTGATCCCCGGCGCCCTAGACACCCTCACCGAGCTGCGCCAAGACGGTCTGAAGATCGGCTCGTGCTCGGGCTATCCGAAAGTGGTGATGGACAAGGTGGTGGCACTGGCCGCGCAGAACGGCTACGTCGCCGATCACGTGGTGGCCACCGACGAAACCCCGAACGGCCGCCCCTGGCCGGCCCAGGCCCTGGCCAACGTGATTGCCCTGGGCATCGATGATGTCGCTGCCTGCGTCAAGGTCGACGACACCGTGCCAGGCATCCTCGAAGGCCGGCGCGCCGGCATGTGGACGGTAGCGCTGGTGTGCTCGGGCAACGCCCTGGGACTGACCTACGAAGGCTACCGCGCCCTGGCCTCGGACACCCTCGATAGCGAGCGCAAGCGCATTCATGCGTTGTTCGCAGGCTCGCGCCCGCACTACCTGATCGACACCATCAACGAACTGCCAGAGGTGATCGCTGATATCAACAAGCGCCTGGCTCGTGGGGAAATGCCGCAGGCCGTGTAAGCACGTTGCACAGCTGATTGACCCAGCAATCTAAACAGGCAGGACAAGTTACCCAACTTGACCTGCCTGTTTGCTCATGCCGCCCCGGGCAAGTGACAAAAGGTGTTAGATATAGTCGTTATTGCCGCAAATTCACGATCTTTTCACCGACTTTCCCAACCAACATTCAAACTTTTTCCCTTGAGCTTTCCACCGTACGCTCAGTGCCTACACCTCAAGGAAGAAGGTTTTAATTCATGTCTGTTGACCTCAGCTCCCCTACCCGACCAACCGATTTCACACCCATCTCAAGCAAGCTACCCGCGTGGCTGATCAGCGCCCCTGCCGCCACTCATGCTGCGCTACGCAAGGTCGACGTGCAGACATTGCCCTGGCTGGCTGATGCACGGCATACCGATGCGCAGACACTGGAACAGCTGCAAAGGGTGTATATCCGCCATCGCCGCCACGAGCAGCGGGTCCACGAGATACTTGCCGCACTTCCGGCCATCGAGTCCTATGCCGAACCCTTGTTGAAAGCCAAGCTGCAGGAGCGATTCGGCCTGGATGTCGATGTGCACAACAGTTATCTGTTCCATGCCCGGCGCGTGGTCAGCGACGGCTCTTTCCTGACGTTGTCGCAGGATCCAGCGGTCAAGGCTGGTGCCGCGATCAAAGCTGCCACCCAGTCGCTGCTGGCCTGTGCCCTGCAGAACTTCGAAGCCTGGGAAGCCGCGCCGGGCGCCATGACTGACGATCGCGGGCGGACATCGATCGCCTCGCGCATCTACTACTCCGACCCGGCACTCAACCGGCCCGGGCGCTACCCCGACGAGTCGCCGCTGAAAATCGTTCCCGAGCAGTTTGCTGCCCTGTGCCGCGAACTTGACCTGGGCGGTACCTACCAACAGTTGATACACCGCGTACTCAACCCGGAGTCCGCTGCTGGTGATGCTGCCGACGCCGCCAGCGCCAACGTGCGCGCCGACTTCAAACAGCTCGAGCAATCGACGTTCCTCCTGCATACGCACATTGCGCGGTTGAAAAAAACCATCAGCCCGCAGATGCATGGCGTATTGCTGGATATCGCTCGAAACAAACCGGCAACCCTGGACGGGATAACGATAACCCGTAACTTTCTCAAACTCTGGGATGTCGAACTCAGCGCCATCGTTGTCTTCGGTAAATAGACCGCAGTGCCAGCCAGCACAGCGAAAAGGTCGTGGTCTACATTCCCGATGACCCCTACGACCCGCTCAGGGAGTACCCCTCGCTTGCGCACTTTTTCGCGTCCCTGCGTGACAGCTTTCTGAAGCCGGACTACCAGCAGCTCTTTGCCCGATTTGTACCTGCACGCCAGCGCGCGCGGTTGTTTGCTCGCCTGCACCAGGCTTTCTATCCCAAGGTCTGGAACAGTGCCGCGGGCTACTACGAAGAAAAACTCGACCGCAACGCCAGCCTGCACCTGCGCGAAGGTACCTTTTTCGGCAACCTGCTCAACGCGCTGTACCAGCAAAAAATCACCCAGCTCAAGGACGATGCCCTGTTTCACGGCGTGCCCACGGCCGCCGAGGACCACAAGTCGCTGCAAGACAAGCTGCTGTACTTTGTCCAGACTACGCTCAACGTGCTCAATATCGCCGCGTTCGTGGTGCCGGTGCTCGGCGAGGTGATGCTGGCCGTCACCGCCGTACAACTGTGCAACGAAGTCTATGAAGGCATCGAGAGCCTGGCCAGGGGCGAGAGCCAGCAAGCCTGGGGCTACCTGATGGATGTGGTCGAAAACCTGGCGATGATCGCCGCCCTGGGAGGCCTCTCGGCGGCAGGGGGCGGCGCTGCGGTACCAGCCCCTGAGCTGGTCAGGCAGATGCAGAGCGTGCAACTGGCCGATGGCAGCACGCGCCTGTGGAAACCCGACCTGCAGCCATTCGCCCAAGACGTCAGGCTACCCGCCGAGTTGCAACCCAATGCCTCCGGGCTCTACGACTACCAGGGCCGACAATGGCTGGTGCTCGAAGGCCGCACCTACGCGGTCAAGCCGCCCGCTGCCAGCGCGCCCTACCGGCTGGAACATCCGTGGCGCATGGGCGCCTACGAGCCGCCTTTGCGCCATAACCAGGCAGGCGCCTGGCTGCAGGTTACCGACCAGCCGCTTGAGTGGGAAGGCATCCGCCTGTTTCGACGGCTCGGACATGCCGGCGCCGAGTTCTCCGATGAAGTCGCCAGCACCATCATGCGCGTCAGCGAAACCCATCAGGCACAACTGCGTCACGCATTGAGCGAAGGCCTGCACCCACCCGCCCTGTTCAGCGACACGCTACACCGCTTCCGTCTGGAACATGAGCTTGACCGCTTCACCCAGCTACTGGAGGCAGGAGATCCGCACGCCGAACCGGCCCTGCAACTGCAACTACTGGCCGAGGCGCACGGCTGGCCGAACGGCCAAGCGCTGACCGTGCTCGATGAGCAGGGTAAGGTGCTTGCGCAGTACCACAGCCAAAGTGGCAATGCGCTGCCCCGCCCCCTGCAGGTGCGGCTCGGTGGTGATGACGTTCTCGATGCACTGATGCGGCAAATGACCAAGGCAGAGCTCGAAGGACTGCTGCAACACCCGCTGGGTTCAGGCGAGCCCAACTTCACCACAGCGAAACGCCAGTTACAGCAACAACTGGCGACCCAGGCAAAAACCCACAAAACCCGACTGTTCAATGAACGCTACCAGGCACTGCAAAAAACCGACGCTGGCCCGGTGCTGCAGGTCCAGCAATCCTTCAGCGGCCTGCCCACGGTGGTGGTCGAGGAACTGCTGCGCCACGCCAGCCCGGCAGAACTTGAACAATTGCGTGTCAATGCGCGCATTCCTGTACGAATTGGCGAAGAAGCCCGTGCCTACCAGCATAAGCTGCGTCTGAATCGTGCGTATGAAGGGCTGTATCTGGACGCTGGCAGCAGTTCCGACAGCGAGCGGCTGGCGCTGCATACCCTGGGCACTCTATACGGCTGGTCCACCGACGTACGCCTGGAGGTCCGCGAGGGTTCAACCCAGGGGGCGCTACTCGACAGCATCGGCAGCAGCGAAGCGCCCATTCGCAAGATCCTGGTCAGCGATGGCACCACCTACCGCACCTACGAGGCCGACGGACGCCAATTGCATGGCCGTGACAACCTTTATGCCACAGTCCTGCACGCGCTGCCGGACGCCCAACGCAGTGCCCTGGGCTTTGCCGACGTCAGCCAGCACGCAGCGCTCAAACAGGCCGTACAGTCGCAACCGCTACTGGCCCGGCACAGCTTGAGAGCCGTGCTGAAGATGCAAGCGCTCAAGCCCGGCGCCCGCTCCCCGATGCGCCTGGCCGATGGCAGGCTTGGTTTCCCGTTGAGCGGACGCGGCAGGCTGGCGGGCTTCATCCTTGAAGAGACGCTGCTGGACAAGATCCGTCTGCTTGAATTCGAGCACGCCTTTCCCGAGCAGATCCTGCAGATGTTCTACGACGCGCAGTGGAGCCGTGCGGACATCGACCAGCGCCTGGATCAGTTACTTGCAGAGCAACAGAGCCTGCGCGATCACCTTTCCAACTGGACCGATGCCGCCAGTTCAATGCCGCCCTTGAGCGCTGCGCGCATGAACAGCCGCACACGCATCGCCGAGGCGTTGTGGCGTCACTGGCGCGCCAACAACCTGCCCGAACTGAGTCAAGCCACCACCGCGTTGCAACTCGCAGACGTTTACCTGATCGACTTCCCTGCGCAATTGCCCGATTTCATCCAGCAGCGCGTGCAGGAGCTGCAACTGTGGAACGTGAACCCTGACGTTGCGCCGGGCAATCCGCTGATCGACCTGGACAACGAGCGCAACATACTGGGCCGCTTCTTCCAACACCTCCCCCAGGTAAAGTCAGTGCTTTTCGGCCAGAGCTTTGGCCAACCCAGCTATCCCTTCATCGGCCAGACGGTGCTGGAACATTACCCGCAACTGCGCGAACTGAGCCTGATCGATACCCGGTTGTACATCGGCCAGGCCGAAATCAACCTCTACCGGGGTTTCAGCCAGCTTCAACGCCTGGACCTGAGCGGCAACACCCTCAACATACTCGGCAACATCGACCTCAGCGGCTTGAACCTGCAGTACCTGGGGCTGAACCGCACCAGCCTTCGCAGCTGGCCACAGTGGCTCGACAGCGCCAACCTGAATGCAATTGCCGAAGTCTCCCTGGCCGACAACCAGATCACCACGGTACCCGCCGCCGTGCTGGAAAACCCCATCGGTAGCGGGCATCACACCCGGGTTTCGTTACTGAACAACGAGCTTTCGCGGGACACCCTGATCCGCATGCGTCTGAGTGAAGGTGAAGGCAGACGCTTCAGCTTTGAACTGACCATTGCAGAGAATCTTCGCGCCATCCTGGATGTCATGACCCAGGAACGTGCGGAGCTGGATGAAGCCTTTGTGCAGTGGGCCGAAGCGTCCCACTCAGGCGCACCGCTACGCGATGAACAGATTGCCTCCAGGCGCCGCCTGGGCCGCCTGGTGCACGACTTGTGGAGCCACGAACCAACACATGGCCACGTTGGCGCCTTGCGCGTCGAGGCAATTGCCTTGAACGACTTCCCCAGGCGATTGCCGGCGTTTTTCTATCATCGCCTGCGCAGGCTGCAGCTTCTGCGCGTGGGGACCCATGCCAGTGAATTGCACCAGTTTCTCAGTGACTTTCCTTACCTGGACAGTTTGCACATCGAAGGGCATGACACCCCGCTGGGCAGCTTGAATGCGGCGGTGCCGCAATTGCGGATGCTGGAACACCTGAGCCTGATCGACCTGGGCTTGAACATCGATCAGTCGGCGCTGGCAACGCTGCAACTCATGCCAGGGCTGACTCAACTGCAACTTGACGCAAATGTTATCGGCGAGATTACCGATGCCTCTGCATTGCGCAACATCGAGCAGTTGAGCCTCAACAATGTCGGCCTGCAAACCTGGCCGCAATGGCTGGAGACGCTGCTGCCCGGTCCGATGCAACGCCTGTCGCTGGTTGGCAACCAGTTGCGCGAACTGCCCGAGCGAATTCTCGCGAACCCACGCACTGAAGAACATCACACTGAAATTTCCCTGACCGGCAACCCGCTGAGCCACGAGAGCATGCGTCGCGCGCACTTGTCCGAAGGTTTCAATCGCGCCTACGACTTCTATATGGACTTGCCGCCCGATATCCGTGCCCTGGAGCGTGAACCACACTATTCAAGCGAGCCTTCCCCCTCTTCCCCTGAAGAAGCCGAATCCGGTGCGGATGTCTGGCTAAGCGGTGCCGAGGACCGCAGTGCGATACGCAGAGGTATCTGGCAACAGATCGAAGACGGCGCAGACGCCAGCGACCTGCTGGGGGTCATCAGCCATCTGCAGCACAGCGCCGACTATCGCGATGCTGGTAGCCGCAATGGCCTTACCGAACGGGTTTGGGGCGTGCTCGAGGTAGCCGCCAATGACACAGAGCTGCGCCTGGTCCTCAACGGCATGGGTGCCGAACCCTTGCAGCAGATCAGGCAGCGCGACACTTGCCCCGATGGCATACGCCTGGCGTTCAACCAGATGGAAATTCAGGTGTTCATTCGTCAATCGCTGCAGGGCGTTGCCGCCGAACAGCGGGGCAGTTCCCTGTACGCCCTCACTCGCCGTCTGTACCGGCTGGAGGCTCTGGACAATGCCGCCCGCGAACAGGCCGGTAGCCGCGACGAATCCGAAGTGCGCCTGGCCTATCGCCTGCAATGGGCCCGTGAGCTGGACCTGCCGGTGCCGCCGAGCAACATGTTGTACCGAACGGCCGCCAACATTCGCCCCGGGGAACTGGATGCTGCGTTGAACCAGGTACGCCAGGGCGAAGGCGGCCAGGCCTTCCTCGACTTCGCCAGGGGGCGGGACTTCTGGGTGGATTACCTGCGCGAGAGCCACGCCGATCGTTTCATGGCGCTCAAGTCTGCCTACGAGGCCGAGGTACTGGAGCTGTACGACCTCTATCCGGATGACAACCCCGACCAGATTGCCGCACGCATCACCGCGCTGGAGCAACAGTTCAAGCGCAACGAAAGCAACCTGATCGAGGCGCTGACCAACCTGGCAGGGCAACAGCAACGTTGAACCTGCCTTTGCACCGGCCAGCCTTGAGTAAGGTGGCCGGTGCAATGCCTCAGTTCTGGTGGCGCGCGACCCACACGGCGAACTTGTCGATAAAGGTCTGCAGGAACGGCCGGGTCTTCTCCGACAGCTTGCCGTTGTCGTCAAACAGCGTTCCCGCCCCACCGATGTACGCTTCAGGCTGCTGCATGCACGGCACATCAAGGAACACCAGCGACTGGCGCAGGTGATGGTTGGCACCAAAGCCGCCCACCGCCCCCGGCGACACACTGATCACCGCCCCGGGCTTGCCACTCCAGGCGCTCTGGCCATAGGGCCGCGAGCCCACATCGATGGCATTTTTCAACACTCCCGGCACCGAGCGGTTGTACTCGGGGGTGACAAACAGCAGCGCATCACTGCCGCGAATCTGCTCGCGAAACGTTTTGTAGGCCTGCGGCGGATTGACGTCGATATCCTCGTTGTACAAGGCCAGCTCGCCAATTTCGACGATGTGCAGCTTGAGGCTGGATGGCGCAAGCTCGGCCAGCGCGCGGGCGACTTTGCGGTTGAGGGATTCCTTGCGCAAGCTGCCGACGACGACGGCGACTGAATACACCTGGCTCATGGCAAATTCCTGATGTGATGAACAAAGGGAGTTGTAGGTATAGATGATCCGGCACGGCCCTGAAGTTTTTTTCCATACAGGCAAAACTTACCAGGCAAAACAGTGGTCTATGCCTGACAGATACTTATTTCTTCAGAGGTTGTACGGTAAATGACAGCAGTACTGGTCGGACAGTTTCATGCACGGGACGCCGAGGGCCGCATCTATCCCGTTCATGAGTTCCAGGAAGCCACCCTGCAGGCCGACGGAAGCGCCGCATCCCTGCCCATTACCACCTACAAGCTGGCAATCGGTGACCGGGTCAACCACCTGGGTGAAGACCGTTTTGAGCTGGTCCAGAGTGGCGTGGAAATCATCCGCATTCCTTGAGCCCGCTCAGGCCTTGATGCAATCGACGGTATAGACCCGTCCCTGCGCTGTGGTTTCATGCTGCAACCCATGGACATCGGCGACAAAACCGGGAAAGCCGCTGTCGAAGGCAGCAGCAAAGGCCAGGTAGTCGATGATCGAACGGGTCGCCTCGGTAAAGCGCTCCCCCGGCATGATCAACGCAATGCCCGGCGGATAGGGCACCAGCATCACCGCAGCGATGCGCCCGAGCAACTGCTCGATCGGCACCGCCTCGACCTCCCCGCGCACCATCCGGTCATAGGCATCGGCAGGTTTCATCACCACTTCCGGCAAACGCGTGAACAGGCGCTTGAGTTGCTTGGCCGTGGCATTGCTGCGGTAGCAAGCGTGCAACTGGTCACACAGGTCGCGCAAGCCCAGGCCCTGGTAACGCACTGGATCGAGCTGGGCGACGCAGGGCAGGCATTCGAGCAGGCGGGTGTTGGCATCGTAGTTGCGCTTGAACTCAAGCAACTCGGTCAGCAGCGTGCTCCATTTGCCCTTGGTGATGCCCATCGAGAACAACACCAGGAAGGTGTAGAGCCCGGTCTTTTCCACCACCAAGCCGCGCTCCCAGAGAAACTTGCTGACCACCGCGGCCGGGATGCCATGCTCGCTCAAGGCGCCGCCGGCACTGAGCCCGGGCATCACCAGGGTGACCTTGATCGGGTCGAGCAGCACGTAATCGTCACTGACATCAGCGAAACCGTGCCAGTCGGCCTGGGGCTGCAACAGCCAGTCTTCGGTGGCGAGCCGCCGTGCACCGTCCGCCAGCGGCGGCTGCCAGATGCTGAACCACCAGTCATCAGCGGCCATGTGCTCACGCAGGTTGGCCATGGCCCGGCGAAAGCTCAGCGCCTCATCGAACATTTCCTGCAGCAAGGAGCGCCCGGCCGGGCCTTCCATCATCGCCGAAGAGACATCCAGCGAGGCGAGGATGCTGTACTGCGGCGAGGTGGAAATATGCATCATGAAGGCTTCGTTGAAGCGGTCGCGGTCCAGCTGGCGGGCGCCTCCGTCCTGCACATGGATCATCGACGCCTGGCTGAAGGCAGCCAGCAGCTTGTGGGTCGAGTGAGTGCTGAACACCAGCGGGCTGTCGGCACTGCGCGAAGTGCCCATGGCGTAACGCCCGCGGAAGAACTCGTGAAACGCCGCGTAGGCATACCAGGCCTCATCAAAATGCAACACCTCGACACTGTTGCCCAGTTCCTGCTTGATCAGCTCGGCGTTGTAGCACAAGCCGTCATAGGTGGAGTTGGTCACCACCGCCAGCTTGACCCTGGGCGGAAGGCCACGGGCCAGGGGGTTGGCGCTGATCTTGGCGGCAATCGAGGCCTGGCTGAATTCGCTCAGCGGGATTGGCCCGATGATCCCCAGCTCGTTGCGCTCCGGGCACAGGTACAAAGGGATGGCCCCGGTCATGATGATCGCGTGGACCACCGACTTGTGGCAGTTGCGGTCGACCAGCACCAGGTCATCTCGACCGACCATCGAGTGCCAGACAATCTTGTTGGCGGTGGAAGTGCCATTGATCACAAAAAAGGTATGGTCGGCACCGAAATTCTTTGCCGCCCGCGCCTCGGCGGCCGCCAGCGGCCCGGTGTGATCGAGCAGCGAGCCCAGCTCAGGGACCGACACCGACAGGTCCGAACGCAGGGTGTTCTCGCCGAAGAACTGGTGAAAGGCCTGGCCGACCGGGCTTTTGCGATAGGCCACGCCACCGCCATGGCCGGGGGTGTGCCATGAGTAGTTCGATTGCGCGGTGTGCTGTACCAGCGCCTTGAAAAAGGGCGGCAGCAAGCCATCCAGATAACTGTGCGCGGCCCGCGCCACCTGGCGGGCGAGAAACGGCACGGTGTCTTCGAACAGGTAGAGAATGCCGCGCAGCTGGTTCAGCTCGCTCATGACATCGGCAGGGGCATTCTCCAGGGTCACCTGCTCGCCCAGGGCGAAGATCGGCAGGTGCGGTGCACGCACCCGGGCCAGGCGAATCAGTTCGACCATGTTCTGTAAAAGGTGAGTGTTTTCCCCAGCGCCTTCGGCAGCAATCAGCATGCACGCCAGGCCGTGATGGGTGGCGGCGACCAGGCGGCCTTCGGCGTAATCGACGGCCGGCAGGATGGTGAAGCCGTCCTGGGCCAGCTCCTGGGCAATTGCGCGAACACGCTCGCCAGCGACCGTATCGGCCTTGATGTCGCGATGCACGATGAGGACGGGGAACTTGAGGTCCTTGTACATGGGCGGGCGCTTCCTCCGGGTGACAGCTCTGTCACCTCAGGGTAGAAGGTCGCCAGCGCCCCTGCGCGGCAAATTGCCTCAGTTTGCTTCGGACAACTGCTGCCACAGCGCCGGGCCACCGGCGGACTTGGCGATGGCTTCCAGACGCGCCATGTGCAGCTCGAGCTCCTGCTCGCTGGCGCGAATGATCCGCCCCGGCTGGCGACTGGCAGGCAGGCGGCGAATTTCGCTGCCGCGGTTGTCGTCGCCCTCCTCTTCGCCATCGGCACCGTGGCCGGCCAGCGACAGGCTGGTCTGGCCACCGGTCATGCTCAGGTAGACGTCGGCCAGCAGCTCGGAGTCGAGCAGTGCGCCGTGCAGCTCACGGCCGGAGTTGTCGACACCATAGCGTTTGCACAACGCATCGAGGCTGTTGCGCTGCCCCGGATGACGCGAGCGGGCCATCATCAGGGTGTCGAGAATGGTGCAGTGCTGGGAGATGTCGGCGCGATCGTGCTGGCCGAGCAAGGCGAATTCGTTGTTGATGAAGCCAACGTCGAACGCCGCGTTGTGGATGATCAGCTGGGCGCCCTGAATGAACTCGAAGAATTCATCGGCGACTTCAGCAAAGCGCGGCTTGTCGAGCAGGAAGGAGTCGGTGATGCCGTGGACGCCAATGGCGCCCTCGTCACTTTCGCGGTCCGGCTGCAGGTAGACGTGGAAATGGCGCCCGGTCAGGCGCCGGCCCATCAGCTCGACACAACCGATCTCGATGACCCGGTGGCCGTCAGTCACCGGCATACCGGTGGTTTCGGTGTCGAGGACGACCGACCTGTTGTTCTGAATCTCCACGCCGATGGTCTCCTGCCGCGTACAGTCTGGTGAAAAGCCGGCCATTCTACCTCAGCTCAAGGGCGAGTGGCGGCCGGTGTAGTCAACGCAGACCACGGACCTCGTCAACACCGCGGTTAGCCAGTTGATCGGCACGCTCGTTGCCATGATGGCCAATATGCCCGCGGACCCATTTCCAGGTCACTTTGTGCCGGCCCACCTGTTCATCGAGCAACTGCCAGAGGTCGGCGTTCTTTACCGGTTCTTTGGCGGCGGTTTTCCAGCCGCGTTTTTTCCAGTTGACCATCCACTCGGTGATGCCTTTCATCACGTACTGGGAGTCGGTGACCAGCAGCACTTCGCACTCGCGCTTGAGCGCTTCCAGGCCCTTGATCGCCGCCATCAGTTCCATACGGTTGTTGGTGGTCTCGCGTTCGCCGCCCCACAGCTCCTTTTCGACGCCCTTGCACACCATCAGCACACCCCAGCCGCCCGGGCCGGGGTTGCCCTTGCAGGCACCATCGGTGAAGATTTCGACGCTATCGCTCATTTACAGCCTTTTTCATCAATGATTTGGCCCCGCGCCCAGGGGGCCCGGAACTCAGGGTTCGGAATGGCGCCGGTTGACCTTGGCCATCGGCAGCGGCAGCAGTTTGCCCATCGGCTCGCGGCGCTCCAGGCGCAGGGGCCGCAGGCCGACCACCATCTTGCGCGCCACCAGCAGGTAGACACCGCCACCGGCACTCTGCCAGCCACCGGCGATCCGCTCCCAGCCGGCCAGGCGCTGTTGCCAGGCGGGGGATGCGAGCGGCGGACGATAGCACCCGAAGCGGCGTTTCTCCAGCGCGAAACCCAGCAGGTTGAGCCAGTCGCCAACCCGCGACGGGGAAATGCAGCGCGCCTTGCGCAAGGCATCATGGGCGAACACCCGGCGTACGCCCCAACTGCTCCAGGGGTTGATGCCGACGATCAGCAAATGACCACCCGGGCGCACACTGCTGGCGGCCTCGCGCAGCAGGCCATGGGGCGACAGGCTGAAGTCCAGGCCATGTTGCAGCACCACGACGTCGGCGGCATGTTCGCTCAGTGGCCAGGCCTGTTCTTCACAGACGATCTCGACCCCGGGCAGCGGCGCGCCGAGGCGCACGTTACGCTGCACCTGCGGGGCCTTGGGCGGTGCTTCGGCGCAGGGGCCGTAATGCACCAGGTAACCGCCGAAGTAACGCCCCAGTTCCTCTTCGAGCAGGCGTTGCTCTTCTTTGAGCATCATTTGCCCCAACGGGCCGGCGAACCAGTCGCGGGCCAGGCTGATCAGCTCCAGCCACTGCGGATCGGCCTGGGCGAAGGCTTGATCGGTCATTGCAGTCTCCCTTGAAGGTTCTCGACAGCGCGCATAGCTACTAAGATGCACCCATGTCCACCGTTTGGCGAATCGCACCATGATACAGATCGATGCCCTGCCCGCTTTCAACGATAACTACATCTGGTTGTTGCAAGATGCTGCCAACCAGCGTTGCGCGGTGGTCGATCCAGGCGATGCCGCGCCGGTTCTGGCCTGGCTTGAGCGCCATCCCGGCTGGCAACTGAGCGACATCCTCATTACCCATCACCACCACGATCATGTCGGTGGCGTCGAGCAGCTCAAGTCCCACACCGGCGCGACCGTCTACGGCCCGGCCCACGAGCGCATCCCTGGCCGTGACCAGGCCCTGGAGGACAACGCCAGCGTGCGCGTTCTGGGCCTGGATTTCCAGGTTATCGCGGTGCCTGGACACACCCTGGGACACATTGCCTATTATTGCCCGCAAACAACCACCCCGGTGCTGTTCTGCGGCGACACCCTGTTCGCCGCCGGTTGCGGGCGCCTGTTCGAGGGCACGCCGGAGCAGATGCACCACTCCCTGCAGCGCCTGGCCGCGCTGCCCGCCGCCACCCTGGTGTATTGCACCCACGAATACACCCTGAGCAACCTGCGCTTCGCCCAGGCGGTGGAGCCTGAAAACCCGCACATTGCCCAACGCTTCGCCGACGTTACCCAGCTTAGGGCACAAGATCGCATCACGTTGCCATCAACCCTGGCCCTGGAAAAGCTCACCAACCCCTTTCTGCGGACCACCGAAACATCCGTTAAAGAAAAACTAGACGAACGGATTGACCACTTAAACCCTACGCCAAGTGCTGTTTTTGCTGGGTTGCGTGCTTGGAAAGATACGTTCTAAACAGCCGCTGCTGGTGACGGAAAGTTCTGAAAGGTTGACCGTTGGGGGGCCGCTTTCTAGAATCCCCCGACATTTTTGCCCGGAACTTCGTCCCAGCCAATGTCGTCCACTAGCCGCAGAACCTTCAATTCCGTCGCCCTGACGCGCCTGGCCCAAGCCAGTGCGCTGGCCCTGGCCGCCACCCTCGTGGGCTGCCAGAGCACCCGTCAAGTCGACGAATCCGACAGCGTTCGCGCGCACAACTACCAGGCCCGGGCCAAGCAGAAGCCGTTGATCGTACCGGTCAAGCCGGTCGTCGAGCAGGCCCCCCAGGACGTCTGGGAGCGCATGCGCCAGGGCTTCGTGCTGCAGGACGGAGTTGCGGTCAACCCGCGCATCGAACAGCAACGCCTGTGGTTCGCCAGTAATCCTTCGTTCCTCGAAACCGCCGGCGACCGTGGCAGCCTGTACATCCACTACATCGTCGAACGCCTCGAAGAGCGCAACATGCCGCTGGAGCTGGCGCTGCTGCCGGCGATCGAGAGCGCCTACAACCCCATGGCCTACTCCCGGGCCCATGCGGTGGGGCTGTGGCAGTTCATCCCGTCCACCGGGCGCTACTTCAACCTGCGCCAGACCCGCTTCTACGATGGCCGTCGCGATATCACCGCCTCGACCAACGCCGCGCTGGACTACCTGACCCGCCTGCACGACATGTTCAACGGCGACTGGCTGCTGGCCCTGGCCGCCTACAACGCCGGCGAAGGCACGGTCAGCCGCGCCATCGAGCGCAACGAGAAGCTCGGCCTGCCAACCGACTACTGGAACCTGCCGCTGCCGCAGGAAACCCGCGACTACGTGCCCAAGCTGCTGGCCCTGTCGCAGGTGGTGATGACGCCGCAAGCCTATGGCGTCAACCTCAACCCGATTGCCAACGAGCCCTACTTCGAAGCCGTGGCGATCAAGGACCGCCTCGACCTGTCACGGGTCGCAGCCCTGGCCGAGATCGACGAAGACGAACTGTTCCAGCTCAACCCGGCCTTCAAGAAGCGCATGACCGTCGACGGCCCGCAGCAACTGCTGGTGCCGACCGCCAAGGCGCAACTGCTGACCGCTTCGCTGTCGAACATGAAGCCTGAAGAACTGCTGACCCTGCAGCCGAAAAAGGCCGTGTTCGAAGCTGCCATGGCCGAAGCCGCGCCGCGCACCACCACAACCCGTAACAGCCGTTACCGGGTCAAGCGTGGCGACAACCTGGCCAGCATTGCCAAGGCCAACAAGGTCAGCGTCAAGGACTTGCAGCGCTGGAACAAGCTTTCCGGCAAGAACCTCAAGGCCGGCCAGACCTTGGTGATGCAGAACGCCCAGCCGGTTGGCGCCAAGAACCAGAAGAAATCCACCCAGTACAAGGTGCGCAAAGGCGACTCGCTGTACCTGGTGGCCAAGCGCTTCAACGTCGAGATGCAGCACCTCAAGCGCTGGAACCCACGCAGCGGCCACGCCCTCAAGCCAGGCCAGACCCTGACCGTCTACCTGAACCATTGAGGTCCGTGCTCCGGTCACTGACCGGAGCCACCTGCCCCGCCCCACGCGGCACTCTTTTTCCAGTCGATACAAGCTGTTACTGTAGCTGGAATAAAGCCCAAGCCGCCTGGATCGGATCTCGACTTGATACGTCCCCTCCTGTTGCTGTCACTCAGCCTGGCCTTGAGCTTTCCCGCGGGCGCAACAATCAGCGAAAGCCACGGTTACGCCCAGTTCGGCACGCTCAAGTATCCAGCCAAATTCACCCACTTCGACTGGGTCAATCCGCAAGCGCCCAAGGGCGGCACCTTGCGCGCCATGGCATTTGGCACCTTCGACACCCTCAACCCCTACACCTTCAAGGGCTCAAGCCCGGTCACCACGCCGAACTTCTTGCAGTACGGGGTGAGCGAGCTGAACGAAACCCTGATGGTCGGCACCGGCCAGTACGACCCCTCCGGTGATGAGCCCACTTCAAGCTATGGCCTGATCGCAGGCTCGGTCGAGTACAGCGAAGACCGCAGCTGGGTGGTGTTCAACCTGCGCCCCGAAGCGCGCTTTCACGATGGCAAGCCGATTACCGCCAGCGACGTGGCGTTCTCCTATCGCACCCTGCTCAAGGAAGGCCATCCGATCTACCGGACCAACCTGCAGGAAGTCAAACGCGTCGATATCCTCAACCCGCGACGCATCCGCTTTGTCTTCAAGCGCGCCGGCAACCCGCTGCTGATCCTGCGCCTGGGCGAGATGCCGGTGCTGCCGGCACACTACTGGAAAGGCCGCGACTTCAAGGCCACCACCTTCGAGCCGCCTTTGGGCAGTGGCCCCTACCGCATCACCCAGGTGCAGCCTGGGCGACGCCTGGTGTTCGAGCGGGTGAAGAACTACTGGGGCAAGGACCTGGCGGTGAACCGCGGCAAGTACAACGTCGACCGCGTCGAGTACGAGTTCTATCGCGACAGCGCAGTGGCCTTCGAAGCCTTCAAGGCCGGTGAGTTCGACATCTACATCGAGCACCAGGCGAAGAACTGGGCCAACGGCTACAACTTCCCGGCGGTGCGCCGCGGCGATGTGATCAAGGCACAGATCCCGCACAAGATCCCGACCCAGACCCAGGGCCTGTTCATGAACAGTCGCCGGGCGACCTTCAGCGATGCGCGGGTTCGCCAGGCACTGGGGCTGATGCTCGACTTCGAGTGGACCAACCGCGCCCTGTTCAGCAGCGCCTACCAGCGCGCCACCAGTTACTACCCCAACAGCGAATTCGCCGCCAGCGGCCTGCCGGTGGGCAAGGAATGGCTGCTGCTGGCGCCCTACCGCAAACAACTGCCGGCGGCGCTGTTCACCGAGCCCTATTCGGTGAGCCACACCGACGGCCGAGGGATCAACCGCCAGACCTTGCGCCAGGCCCTCGAGCTGCTTGGCCAGGCCGGCTGGAAGCTCAATGGCCAACGCCTGCTCAACAGCGCCGGGCAACCCTTGAAGCTGGAACTGTTGCTGGTCAATCCGAACCTTGAACGGATCCTGCAACCTTATGTCGAAAATCTCGCCAGCATTGGCATCGAAGCACGCTTGCGCACGGTAGACCGGGCCCAGTACAAACAACGCCTGGACCAGTTCGACTTCGACATGATTCTGATGACCCTGAACCAGACCCTGAGCCCGGGCCTTGAACAATGGCTGTACTTTCACTCAAGCCAGGCCTCGACCAAGGGCAGCAAGAACTATGCTGGCGTGAAAGACCCGGTGGTCGATCACCTGCTCGACACCCTGCTGGCCGCCCAGAGCCGTGAAGACCAAGTGGCCGCCGCCCGCGCCCTGGACCGGGTGCTGCTGTGGCAGTACTACATGATTCCCAACTGGTATCTCGACAACCACCGCCTGGCCTACCGCAATCGCTTTGCCTTTGTGGCCACGCCGCCCTATACCCTGGGGCTCAACAGCTGGTGGATCAAGCCTTCGGAGAAAGCCCAATGATGCCAATGTCCCGCCTGCGCCTGAAGGCCTGCGCACTGCTGCTGGCCTGCCTCGGTGGCCAGGCACTGGCTGCACCGCAACACGCCCTGACCCTTTACGATGAAGCGCCGAAATACCCGGCAGGCTTCAAGCACTTCGACTACGTCAACCCCGACGCGCCCAAGGGCGGCACCTTCCGCCAGGCCGGCTTCGGCGGCTTCGACAGCCTCAACCCGTTCATCAACAAGGGTGTTTCCGCCGACGACATCGGCCTGATCTACGACACTCTGATGACCCAAAGCCTGGATGAGCCCTTCACCGAGTACGGCCTGGTCGCCGGCAAGATCGAGAAAGCTCCGGACAACAGCTGGGTACGCTTCTACCTGCGCCCCGAAGCACGTTTTCATGACGGCCAGCCGATGCAGGCTGAAGACGTGGTGTTCACCTTCAACACCCTGATCAAGCACGGCGCACCGCTGTACCGCGGTTACTACGCCGACGTCGCCGAAGTGATCGCCGAAGATCCGCAGCGGGTATTGTTCAAGTTCAAGCACAGCAACAACCGCGAGCTGCCGCTGATCCTCGGCCAGTTGCCGGTGTTGCCCAAGCACTTCTGGGAAAACCGTGAGTTCACCAAGGGCAACCTCGAAGTTCCCCTGGGCAGCGGCCCGTACAAGGTCGCCGAGGTCAAGCCGGGGCGTTCGATTCGCTACGAGCGGGTCAAGGACTACTGGGGCAAGGACCTGGCGGTCAATCGCGGCTTTTACAACTTCGACGAGATGACCACCGACTATTACCGCGACAGCGCCGTCACCCTCGAAGCGCTCAAGGCCGGCCAGTTCGACTACCGCCTGGAAACCGCCGCCAAGAGCTGGGCCACCGCCTACGACGTGCCAGCCGTACGGCAGAAACGCCTGATCCTCGAAGAGCTGCCCAACGGTAACCCGACCGGCATGCAGGGCTTCGTCTACAACATCCGCCGCCCGCTGTTCCAGGATGTGCGGGTACGTGAAGCGCTGAGCCTGCTGCTGGACTTCGAATGGACCAACAAGCAGCTGTTCAACGGCGCCTACACCCGCACCCGCAGCTACTTCGAGAACTCCGACATGGCCGCCACCGGCCTGCCCGACGCCGCCGAACTGAAAATTCTCGAACCGCTGCGCGGCAAGATCCCCGACCAGGTGTTCACCCAGCCCTTCGCCAACCCGGTCACCGATGGCAGCGGCATGATCCGCGAACAGCAGCGCAAAGCCTACAAGCTGCTGCAGGACGCCGGCTGGCGCATCGTCGACGACAAGATGGTCGACGCTCAGGGCAAGCCAGTGTCGATCGAGTTTCTCCTGGCCCAGACCGAGTTCGAACGCATCCTGCTGCCGTTCAAGCGCAACCTCGCCGACCTGGGCATCGACCTGGTGATTCGCCGGGTCGATGTTTCGCAGTACATCAACCGCCTGCGCTCGCGGGACTTCGACATGATCGTCGGCGGCTACCCGCAGTCCAACTCGCCGGGCAACGAGCAACGCGAGTTCTGGCAGAGTGCTGCTGCCGACAACCCCGGCAGCCGCAACTTCATCGGCCTTAAAGACCCGGCCATCGACACCCTGGTCGAGCAGTTGATCAATGCCGACTCGCGGCAAAGCCTGATCGAGCATTCGCGCGCCCTCGACCGGGTGCTGCAATGGGGCTTCTACGTGATCCCCAACTGGCACATCAAGACCTGGCGCGTGGCCTACTGGAACCACATCGGCCACCCCAAGGTGTCGCCCAAATACGACATCGGCATCAACACCTGGTGGATCAAGCCGGATGTCGAGCCGGTGGTACCGCTGAACCCGGCGCCCGAGGCGCAAGCGGCCGAAGGGGCGAAATAGCATGCTGGCCTATATCTTTCGCCGTTTGCTGCTGATCATCCCGACCCTGCTGGGCATCCTGATCATCAACTTCATCATCATCCAGGCCGCCCCAGGCGGCCCGGTCGAGCAGATGATCGCCAAGCTTGAAGGCTTCGAGGGCGCCACCAGCCGGATTGCCGGAGGGGGTGCCGAAGTCTCGGTGGCCGGCTCCAACTACCGCGGCGCCCAGGGCCTGGACCCTGCCCTGATCAAGGAAATCGAGCAGATGTACGGCTTCGACAAATCGGCGCCGGAACGCTTATGGATCATGATCAAGAACTACGCCCACCTGGATTTTGGCGACAGCTTCTTCCGTGATGCCAAGGTCATCGACCTGATCGTCGAGAAGATGCCGGTGTCGATCTCCCTGGGGCTGTGGAGCACGCTGATCATGTACCTGGTGTCGATCCCCCTGGGCATCGCCAAGGCCACCCGCCACGGCAGCCACTTCGACGTCTGGACCAGCTCGGCGATCATCATCGGCTACGCCATTCCGGCGTTCCTGTTCGCCATCTTGCTGATCGTGCTGTTTGCTGGCGGCAGCTACCTGGACTGGTTCCCGCTGCGCGGCCTGACTTCGAACAATTTCGACGAGCTGAGCACCGCCGGCAAGCTGCTCGATTACTTCTGGCACCTGGTGCTGCCGGTCACCGCCCTGGTGATCGGCAACTTCGCGACCATGACCCTGCTGACCAAGAACAGCTTCCTCGACGAGATCAACAAGCAGTACGTGGTCACCGCCAAGGCCAAGGGCCTGAGCCCTAACCGCGTGCTCTACGGCCATGTGTTTCGCAACGCCATGCTGCTGGTGATCGCCGGTTTCCCGTCGGCGTTCATCGGTATCTTCTTCACCGGCTCCCTGCTGATCGAGGTGATCTTCTCCCTCGATGGCCTGGGCCTGATGAGTTTCGAGGCGGCGATCAACCGCGACTACCCGGTGGTCTTCGGCACCCTGTTCATCTTCACCCTGCTCGGGCTAGTGGTGAAGCTGATTGGCGACCTGACCTACACCCTGGTCGACCCACGTATCGACTTCGACAGCCGGGAGCACTGAGATGAACCTGTCACCTCTGAATCGCCGGCGCTTCGAGCGCTTCAAGGCCAACCGCCGCGGCTGGTGGTCGCTGTGGCTGTTCCTGATCCTGTTCGGCCTGAGCCTGGGCGCCGAGCTGATCGCCAATGACAAGCCACTGGCCGTGCGCTACGACGGCCAATGGTATTTCCCGGCGCTCAAGCGCTACCCGGAAACCACCTTCGGCGGCGAGTTCCCGCTGGAAGCCAACTACAAGAGCCCGTACATCCGCGAACTGCTCGCCGCCAAGGACAGCTTCGTGCTGTGGGCGCCGATCCCGTTCAGCTACCAGAGCATCAACTACGACCTCAAGGTCCCGGCCCCCGCCCCGCCGTCGGCGCAGAACTGGCTGGGCACCGACGACCAGGGCCGCGACGTGCTGGCGCGGGTCATCTATGGTTTCCGTATCTCGGTGTTGTTTGCCCTGACCCTGACCATCCTCAGCTCGATCATCGGCGTGATCGCCGGTGCCCTGCAGGGTTTTTACGGCGGCTGGGTGGACCTGGTCGGGCAACGCTTCCTGGAAATCTGGTCGGGGCTGCCGGTGCTGTACCTGCTGATCATCCTCGCAAGCTTCGTGCAACCGAATTTCTGGTGGCTGCTGGGGATCATGCTGCTGTTCTCGTGGATGAGCCTGGTGGATGTGGTGCGCGCCGAGTTCCTGCGCGGGCGCAACCTTGAGTACGTGCGCGCGGCACGGGCGCTGGGCATGCAGAACGGCGCGATCATGTACCGGCATATCCTGCCCAACGCGATGATTTCGACCATGACCTTCATGCCGTTCATTCTCACCGGCGCCATCGGCACCCTGACCGCCCTGGACTTCCTCGGCTTCGGCCTGCCGCCCGGCGCGCCGTCGCTGGGCGAACTGGTGGCCCAGGGCAAGTCCAATCTGCAAGCGCCCTGGCTGGGCATGAGCGCCTTCGCGGTGCTGGCCTTGATGCTCAGCCTGCTGGTGTTCATCGGCGAGTCCGCCCGCGATGCCTTCGACCCGAGGAAATGAGATGAGCAAGCAAACCTTGATCGAAGTCCGTGACCTGGCCGTCGAGTTCGTCACCGGCGATCAATCCCAGCGGGTGGTCGAAGGTGTCAGCTTCGACATCCGCCGCGGCGAAACCCTGGCCCTGGTCGGTGAAAGCGGTTCGGGCAAGTCGGTGACGGCGCACTCGATCCTGCGCCTGCTGCCCTACCCGCTGGCCCGCCACCCGAGCGGCAGCATCCTGTTCGAAGGGCAAGACCTGCTGACCCTCGACGAGAAAAAGATGCGGCGCATACGCGGCAACCGCGTGGCGATGATTTTCCAGGAGCCGATGACCTCGCTCAACCCGCTGCACAACATCGAAAAGCAGATCAACGAGATCCTCCTGCTGCACAAGGGCCTGCGCGGCAAGGCGGCCACCGAGCGCACCCTGGAGCTGTTGGCGATGGTCGGCATACCCGAGCCGCACAAACGCCTCAAAGCGCTGCCACACGAGCTCTCAGGCGGCCAGAGGCAGCGTGTGATGATTGCCATGGCCCTGGCCAACGAGCCTGACCTGCTGATCGCCGACGAACCGACCACGGCGCTGGACGTCACCGTGCAGTTGAAGATCCTCGAGTTGCTCAAGTCCCTGCAGGCACGCCTGGGCATGGCGCTGCTGCTGATCAGCCACGACCTCAACCTGGTCAAGCGCATTGCCCACCGGGTCTGCGTGATGCAAAAGGGCCAGATCGTCGAGCAAGCCGACTGCGATGCACTGTTCCGCCACCCCAAGCATCCCTACACGCAGATGCTCCTCGGTGCCGAGCCCAGCGGCGGCCCGGCCGGCAACCCGCCCGGCGCGCCGATGCTGCAGGTCGAGAACCTGCGCGTGTGGTTCCCGATCAAGAAGGGTCTGTTGCGACGCACCGTCGATTACGTCAAGGCGGTGGACGGCATCAACTTCGACCTGCCCCAGGGCCAGACCCTGGGCATTGTCGGCGAAAGCGGTTCGGGCAAGTCGACCCTGGGGCTGGCGATCCTGCGCCTGCTGGGCAGCCAGGGCAGCATCCGCTTTCAGGGCACGAGCCTTGAGCACCTGACCCAGCAGCAGGTACGCCCGCTGCGCCGGCAGATGCAGGTGGTTTTCCAGGACCCGTTCGGCAGCCTCAGCCCGCGCATGTGCGTCAGCGACATCGTCGGTGAAGGCCTGCGCATCCACCGCATGGGCAGCGCCGCCGAGCAGGAGCAGGCAATCATTGCCGCCCTGCAAGAGGTCGGCCTTGATCCGCAGGCGCGGCACCGTTACCCGCACGAGTTCTCTGGCGGCCAACGCCAGCGCATCGCCATTGCCCGGGCACTGGTGCTCAAACCGGCACTTATCCTGCTCGATGAGCCGACCTCGGCCCTGGACCGCACCGTGCAGCGCCAGGTGGTCGAGCTGTTGCGCTCATTGCAGAGCAAGTACAACCTCACCTACCTGTTCATCAGCCACGACCTGGCGGTGGTCAAGGCGCTCAGCCACCAGTTGATGGTGGTCAAGCAAGGCCAGGTGGTGGAGCAAGGGGTGGCGGCGGACATCTTTGCCGACCCGCAGCATGCGTATACCCGGCAGTTGCTGGAGGCGGCGTTTCTGGTGCCAGCTGCCGTTCAGTAGCCTCTTCGCGGGGCAAGCCCGCTCCTACAAACCGGCGGGAGCGGCGGTGCGGCGACCCGACTTGCCCCGCGATGAAAACAGAAAAGGCCGCATAAGCGGCCTTTTCTGTTTCAAGCATCCAGCACTCAGTAGCGAGTGATATCCGCTTTGGCTTCCAGCTGCTTGCGGTATGCCGCGAAGTCCTGCTGGCCGGCGCGCGAAGCGAGGAAGCGGCGGTAGCTCGCTTTCTCTTCTTCAGTGGCCGCTGTGCCTTCGTTGACGCCGTTCAGACGCAGTACCACCAGGCTACCATCGTTAAGGGTGACGCTGGCGTACACCGGCTTGTCCTTGGCTTCAGGCTTGCTCATACGGAACAGTGCCTGCAGCTCGACCGGGTCGATACCGTCCTGGCTACGCGATACCGCCTCCTGAACCTTCCAGGCCTGACCGTCCTGGCTGGCCGCCAAGGCAATCTTGCCATCGCGCAGACCGGCGATCAGGGCATCGGCCTTGGTCTTCAGGGCAGCAGTCGCCTGCTCTTTGGCCAGGTGCTTGCGGATGCTCTCGGAGACCACTTCAAGGCCCAGTTGCTCAGGCTTGCGGTGTTCCTTGACGCGCAGCACCACGATGGTTTCCGGATCCAGCTCGATCGCCGTGCTGTTGGAGCCTTCTTCCAGCACTTCAGTGCTGAATGCCGCCTGGATCACCGCGCGGTTGGCAGTGATGCCTTCACCGCCTTCACGACCGAACGCTGGCGAGGTATGCACCTTCAGGCCCAGTTCCTGCGCCGGCTGGGCCAGGTCGGAGGCTTCGAAGGCCGAGTCTTCCAGCTGCTTGGTCACTTCGACAAAGCGCTGTTCGACCTGCTGGGTTTTCAGCTCACGGGTCAGCTTGTCTTTCAGGCTGTCGAAGCTTGGCACTTCAGGCGCCTGCACATCGAGTAGCTTGATCAGGTGGAAACCGTATTCGGTACGCACCGGGCCCGAGACCTGGTCCTTGTTCAGCGCATACAGTGCGTCTTCGAAGGCCGGATCATAAACGCCCTGGCCGGCATAACCGAGATCACCGCCATTGCTGGCCGAGCCCGGGTCCTGGGAGAACTCCTTGGCCAGAGTGGCAAAGTCTTCGCCCTTGGCCAGGCGCGCCTGGATTTCTTCGATCTTGGCCTTGGCCTGCCCCTCGTTCACCTTGTCATTGATTTCAACAAGAATGTGCGCGGCATGCCGCTGCTCGGCCAGGTTGGCGATTTCTTTCTCGTACAGCGCCTTGAGCTCGTCCTGGTTGACTTCAACCTGGTCGAAGAACGCGGATTTCTTCAGCTCGATGTAGTCGATGACGACCTGGTCGGGGCTCATGAACTCCTTGGCGTGTTCGTCGTAGTGCGCCTTGATCTGCTCGTCGGTAACCTTGACCGCGGCCGGGTCGGCCTTGAAGGTCAGCGAAGCGAAATCACGGGTCTGTTTTTCCAGACGGGCGAAAGCGTCGACCTGGTCGTCGGTAACAAAACCGCTGCCGGCAAGGCCGGTGCGCAGTTGGCCGATGAGCATTTCCTGAGCCAGCATTTCGCGGAACTGCAGACGGCCGTAGCCCATCTGGCGAATGACCTGATCGAAGCGCTCGGGGCTGAACTTGCCGTCCACCTGGAACTCAGGGGTTTGCAGGATCAGTTGGTCGAGGGCAGCTTCGGAGAAAGCGAACTTGGCGTCTTCGGCGCCTTGAAGCAGCAACTTGCGATCGATCAAGCCCTTGAGCGCGGCTTCACGCAGCATTTGCTCGTTGAGCATGGCCGGATCGAAATCCTTGCCCAGCTGTTGCATCAGCTGTCGACGTTGCATGTCGACGGCCTGGCTCAGCTCGTTCTGGCTGATCTTGTCGCCATTGACCTTGGCAGCGTCCTGGCTGTGGGTGGTGGCCTGGAAGATGGCATCGAAGCCGGTCAGTGCCATCAAGGCTACGATGACACCGATGATGGTCTTGGCAATCCAACCTTGTGAATTGTCCCTGATATTCTGCAGCATGCGTCCCCCAGAAACGGTTGTACTGAATGAACCAACCGTGGAGCGTGGGTAGAGTCCTGATAGAAGAAAGGCGCATCCGAGGATGCGCCTTCTCGTAACTGGCCGAGCGCCGGGAACCTGGTATCAGGCCTCCCGGCGCTCGGCAGCCGGACCAGGCGTGAGCCCGGCTCGGTTAGGCGTGAGCCTGAAGGAAGCGACTTAGTTGACGGCTTCTTTCAGAGCCTTGCCAGCCTTGAAGCCAGGCTTCTTGGCGGCAGGGATTTCCAGAGTCTTGCCGGTTTGCGGGTTGCGGCCGGTGCGAGCTGGACGGTCGGTGACCGAGAAGGTACCGAAACCTACCAGTACCACGGAATCACCTGCCTTCAGGGCGCCGGTGACGGATTCGATTACTGCGTCCAGCGCTTTGCCAGCGGCAGCTTTCGAAATATCAGCAGATGCGGCGATAGCGTCAATCAGTTCCGACTTGTTCACTCTAAGTCCCCTTATATCTCTATTGAGTTTGTTTCTAAGTATGTAATGAAAAGCTAAACGAGCGCTGGGTGGCCTGTTGACACTTAAGTGCCGCTTTATAACAAGGGCCTGAAAATACTGTCAAGAAAGCCCCCCAGCCAAATACGTACTAATGTGTGCTGATTCTTTCCTTGGAATCGCTGTCGCGCTTTTCATCCTTGGCGACAATCTCCGGAGCCACATCGGGCAAGGGCTCCGGGGCGTATTGCAGCGCAATTTGGAGGACTTCGTCAATCCATTTGACCGGTTTAATCTGCAGATCCTGCTTAATATTCTCAGGAATTTCCTTCAGATCACGCACATTCTCTTCCGGAATGATCACCGTCTTGATTCCACCCCGGTGAGCGGCCAGCAGTTTTTCCTTCAAACCACCGATTGCCAGCACCTGACCACGCAAGGTGATCTCGCCGGTCATGGCCACATCGGCACGCACTGGGATCTGGGTCAGGGCCGAAACCAGGGCGGTGCACATGCCGATACCGGCACTTGGACCATCCTTGGGCGTGGCGCCTTCGGGCATGTGGATGTGGGTATCGCGCTTCTCGTGGAAGTCGGCAGGAATCCCCAGGCTGCGGGCGCGGCTGCGCACCACGGTTTGCGCGGCAGTGATGGACTCGACCATGACATCACCGAGCGAGCCGGTCTTGATCAGCTGACCCTTGCCCGGAATCACTGCGGCTTCGATGGTCAGCAGTTCGCCGCCCACCTGGGTCCAGGCAAGGCCGGTGACCTGGCCAACCTGATCCTGCTGCTCGGCCAGGCCGTAGCGGTACTTGCGCACGCCCAGGTAGTGCTCGAGCTGCTCGCCAGTAACCTTCACCGCCACCTGCTTGAGGCCGGCGTGCTCCTTGACCACCTTGCGGCAGATTTTCGCGATCTGGCGCTCCAGGCCCCGCACGCCGGCTTCGCGGGTGTAGTAGCGGATGATGTCGCGGATCGCCGAGACGTCGATCTCCAGCTCGCCCTTTTTCAGGCCGTTGGCCTTGATCTGCTTGGGCGACAGGTACTTGACCGCGATGTTGATCTTCTCGTCCTCGGTGTAACCCGGCAGGCGGATGACTTCCATCCGGTCCAGCAAGGCTGGCGGGATGTTCATCGAGTTCGAGGTGCAGAGGAACATCACGTCCGAGAGGTCGTAGTCGACCTCCAGGTAGTGATCGTTGAAGTTGTGGTTCTGCTCGGGGTCGAGCACTTCCAGCAACGCCGAGGCCGGATCGCCGCGCATGTCGCTGCCCATCTTGTCGATTTCGTCGAGCAGGAACAGCGGGTTGCGTACGCCAACCTTGGTCATTTTCTGAATCAGACGACCGGGCATCGAACCGATATAGGTACGGCGGTGACCGCGAATCTCGGCCTCGTCGCGCACGCCACCGAGGGCCATGCGTACGAACTTGCGGTTGGTGGCACTGGCGATCGACTCGGCCAGCGAGGTTTTACCCACGCCAGGCGGCCCGACCAGGCACAGTACCGGACCACGGATCTTTTTCACCCGTTTTTGCACTGCGAGGTACTCAAGGATGCGCTCCTTGACCTCCTCCAGGCCGTAATGGTCGGCGTCGAGAATTTCCTCGGCCTTGGCCAGGTCCAGACGCACCTTGCTCTGCGCCTTCCACGGCACCTGCACCAGCCAGTCGAGGTACGAGCGCACCACAGTGGCTTCGGCCGACATCGGCGACATCTGCTTGAGCTTGTTCAGCTCGGCCTGGGCCTTGGCGTAGGCGTCCTTCGGCAGGCCGGCAGCGTCGAGACGCTTTTTCAGCTCCTCGACTTCGTTGTGACCTTCTTCGCTGTCGCCGAGCTCTTTCTGAATGGCCTTCATCTGCTCATTCAGGTAGTACTCGCGCTGGCTGCGCTCCATCTGTTTCTTGACCCGGCCACGGATACGCTTCTCGACCTGCAGCAGGTCGATTTCGGCATCCAGCAGCGCCAGCACGTGTTCGACACGAGCCGACAGGTCGAGGATCTCGAGGATTTCCTGCTTCTGCTCGATCTTCAGCGCCATGTGCGCTGCCATGGTGTCGACCAGGCGCCCGGGCTCATCGATGCTGTTGAGCGACGACAGGACTTCAGCCGGGACTTTCTTGCCCAGCTGAACATATTGTTCAAATTGTGACAGCAAGCTGCGGACGAAGACTTCAGACTCGCGCTCGGCAGCCTGGGATTCGTCGATCAGCGAAACTTCGGCACGAATGTGGCCGTCGACTTCGTTGAAACGCTCGACCGCACCGCGCTGTTCGCCTTCGACCAGCACCTTGACGGTGCCATCGGGCAGTTTCAGCAGTTGCAGGACGGTGGCAATGGTACCGACGCGGTACAGGGCGTCTTCGCCTGGATCGTCGTCAGCGGGGTTCTTCTGGGCCAGCAGGAGAATCTGCTTCTCGCCCGTCATCGCGGCCTCAAGGGCCTCGATGGACTTCTCGCGCCCCACGAACAGTGGGATGACCATGTGCGGATAGACGACGACATCGCGCAATGGCAAGAGAGGCAAGTCGAGGGTGGTCTTCATGATTTCGCCTCTACAGCGGCCTTATGGCCGGAAACCGATGGATTTTGAGCGTGGAGTTAATGTGGGGGCAGGCCCGCAAAAAAACAAGCTCTGCGACAGGAAAAGCAAAGGGGCCCGAAGGCCCCTTGCTTGAATCGAGCCGCGTGGCGACTCAGACGTCGGGTGCAGCCTTGGCTTGCGGCTCGCTGTTCTCGTAGATCAACAGCGGCTGCGAAGAGCCATCGATGACGCTCTCGTCGATCACCACCTTGCTGACATCCTTCTGCGAAGGAATCTCGTACATGGTGTCGAGCAGGATGCCTTCGAGGATCGAACGCAGGCCACGGGCCCCGGTCTTGCGCTCCAGGGCCTTGCGGGCCACGGATTTGAGCGCATCACTGCGGAACTCCAGGTCCACGCCTTCCATTTCGAACAGCTTGGCATACTGCTTGGTCAGGGCGTTCTTCGGCTCGGTCAGAATCTGCATCAAGGCAGCTTCGTCGAGCTCGTCGAGGGTCGCCAGAACCGGCAGACGACCGACGAACTCCGGGATCAGACCGAACTTGACCAGATCGTCAGGCTCGACTTCACGCAGCGACTCGCCAACCTTCTTGCCTTCCTGCTTGCTGCGTACTTCGGCACCAAAGCCGATGCCGCCGCGGGTGGAACGCGCCTGGATGACCTTTTCGAGGCCCGAGAACGCACCGCCACAGATAAACAGGATGTTACGCGTATCGACCTGCAGGAATTCCTGCTGCGGGTGCTTGCGGCCACCTTGCGGCGGTACCGAAGCGACCGTGCCTTCGATCAGCTTGAGCAGCGCCTGCTGCACGCCCTCGCCCGAAACGTCGCGGGTGATGGACGGGTTGTCCGACTTGCGCGAGATCTTGTCGATTTCGTCGATGTAGACAATGCCCATCTGGGCCTTTTCCACGTCGTAGTCGCACTTCTGCAGCAGTTTTTGAATGATGTTCTCGACGTCCTCTCCCACGTAACCGGCTTCGGTCAGGGTGGTGGCATCGGCGATGGTGAACGGTACATTCAACAGACGCGCGAGGGTTTCGGCGAGCAGGGTCTTACCCGAGCCCGTCGGACCGATCAGCAGGATGTTACTCTTGCCGAGCTCGACGTCGTCGTTCTTCTTGTCGCGTTGATTCAGGCGCTTGTAGTGGTTGTACACCGCTACCGCCAGTACCTTTTTCGCACGCTCCTGACCAATGACGTACTGGTCCAGGATGGTGCTGATTTCTTTCGGCGAAGGCAGTTTATGCGCGCTGCTCTCGGCCTGGGCTTCCTGCACCTCCTCACGGATGATGTCGTTGCACAGGTCGACGCACTCGTCGCAGATAAATACCGAGGGGCCGGCAATCAACTTGCGCACTTCGTGCTGGCTTTTGCCGCAGAAGGAGCAATAGAGCAATTTGCCGTTGTCCTCGCCGTTACGGGTGTCAGTCATTCGATCGATCCAATCCGGTAGGCTTGCAACACAAGATGAAGGCAATTGCGGGCTTTTTCAAGTCCGCAGGTAGGCGCAATGCGCGCCCGCCTGCTCTGGCACCCGGATTCAGGAGGCCAGTTGCCGCTTGTCGTAGACCGAGTCGATCAGGCCGTATTCGGCTGCGCGCTCGGCGCTCATGAAATTGTCGCGCTCAGTATCGCGCTTGATGGTCTCCAGGTCCTGACCTGTGTGGTAGGCCAGCAGCTCGTTCAGACGCGACTTGATGGAGAGGATTTCCTTGGCGTGGATCTCGATATCCGTGGCCTGGCCCTGGAAACCGCCCAGTGGCTGGTGAATCATCACCCGCGAGTTCGGCAGGCAGTGACGCTTGCCCTTGGCACCTGCGGCCAGCAGGAAGGCGCCCATGCTGCAGGCCTGGCCGATGCAGATGGTCGAGACGTCCGGCTTGATGAACTGCATGGTGTCGTAGATCGACATGCCGGCAGTCACCGAACCGCCCGGCGAGTTGATGTAGAGATGGATATCCTTGTCCGGGTTTTCCGCTTCAAGGAACAGCATCTGCGCCGCTACCAGGTTGGCCATGTAGTCCTCTACCGGGCCGACCAGGAAGATCACCCGCTCCTTCAGAAGGCGCGAGTAGATGTCATAGGCGCGTTCGCCACGAGCGGATTGCTCGATAACCATCGGGACCAGGCCGCCTGCGGCCTGGATGTCAGAGCTCTGCTGATAATAAGAATTGCGGGACATGTCCTGCACTCACTCCCAAATAGTCATGTCTTGAATACGCACAAGCCAGCTCGAAGGCTGGCTTGTGGTGTTTTCCTACGAAGCTGGCGTATTACTCAGCGGCGGCAGGTGCCTGGGCTGGTTTTACGGCTTCTTCGTACGAGACCGATTTGTCGGTCACAGTCGCTTTCTGCAGAACAGTATCCACAACTTGTTCTTCCAGCACAACCGAACGGACTTCGTTCAGTTGCTGGTCGTTCTTGTAGTACCAAGCGACGACCTGCTCAGGCTCCTGGTAAGCCGAAGCCATTTCCTGGATCATTTCGCGAACGCGGTCTTCGTCCGGCTTCAGTTCGTTCTGCTTGACCACTTCGGCGACGATCAGGCCCAGCACGACGCGGCGCTTGGCTTGCTCTTCGAACAGCTCGGCCGGCAGTTGCTCAGGCTTGATGTTGCCACCGAACTGCTGAACGGCTTGAACGCGCAGGCGGTTCACTTCGTTTTCCAGCAGGGCTTTCGGGACTTCGATCGGGTTGGCAGCCAGCAGGCCGTCCATTACCTGGTTCTTGACCTTGGTCTTGATCGCCTGACGCAGTTCACGCTCCATGTTCTTGCGAACTTCGGTGCGGAAACCTTCCAGGGTTGCTTCCTTGATACCGAACTGGGCGAAGAACTCTTCGGTCAGCTCAGGCAGCTTTGGCTCGGCAACGCTGTTGACGGTAACGGTGAACTCGGCGGCTTTGCCAGCCAGGTCCAGGTTCTGATAGTCCTCGGGGAAGGTCAGGTTCAGAACGCGCTCTTCACCGGCCTTGGCGCCGACCAGGCCTTCTTCGAAGCCCGGGATCATGCGGCCGGAACCCAGTACCAGCTGGGTGCCCTTGGCCGAACCGCCAGCGAACACTTCACCGTCGACCTTGCCGACGAAATCGATGTTCAGCTGGTCTTCGTTCTGGGCAGCGCGGTCAGCGGCTTCGAAACGCACGTTTTGCTTGCGCAGCACTTCGAGCATGTTGTCCAGGTCGGCGTCAGCCACTTCGGCGCTCAGGCGCTCGACGGCGATCGAGCCGAAACCGGCAACGGTGAACTCAGGGAATACTTCGAAAATGGCGACGTATTCGAGATCTTTGCCCTTTTCGAACGATTTTGGCTCGACGGCAGGGGCGCCAGCCGGGTTCAGCTTCTGCTCGACCACAGCTTCGTAGAAGGAAGCCTGGACCAGGTCGCCGAAGGCTTCCTGACGGGCGGCGTCTTCGTAGCGCTGACGGATCACGCTCATCGGCACTTTGCCAGGACGGAAGCCTGGGACCTTGGCGCGACGGGCAGTCTGTTGCAGACGCTTGTTGACTTCGGTCTCGACGCGCTCGGCCGGAACGGCGATGGTCATGCGGCGCTCGAGAGCAGAAGTATTTTCAACAGAAACTTGCATGGATATTCCTCGTTGCACAGACGTTAGCCGGCGATACCCGACTCCAGAATCAAGGGCAAGCATTCTAGTGGCTCAAAGACCAGAAGTCACCCCGTTCAGGACGACGAGAAAGTACGCCGGTCCATTTAATTCAAAGACCCCGGCAAAAACCTTGCCCAAGGCCGCTCAACACACGCAGCCCCTGGCCTGGACGCCACAGCTGAAGCCATGATGATCCAGACCCTGGGCTGCATAAAATCTTGTCAAAACACTACAAATCCGAGTTGCAGCGTTACGAATCCTGTTCGATTTCGTTGAACTCGCAATACTCTTCCCACGCCATCCCCAGCGCCTCGGCAACCTCGCGATGCACCTCAAGGCGCAGGGCCGCAAGCTCCTCGTCGGACTCGGCAATCAGTTGCAAGGTCAGCTCCCAGGGTTCGACCCCCTGCTCCTGCGCGGCATCCTCGAAGGCCCAGAGGACCTGCTGAGCCTGCTCGTGCTCGCTGAGCCCGGCGATCTCTTCGCGCATCTGCGGATTAGCCTCGGCATAGCGCTGCAGGGCGATGGCCTGACGTTCTGGTGAAATCATGGTGGTTTCCTTTTTGCGACCCTAAACCCGGCCACTGTTTCAACCGGCTGAAATTTATCAGCTTTTCGTCGATTGTCACCAGGCCGTCAAAACATGCATGAATAATCCACCCCGATTGTCGGAAATTTCATGAACAATGGGGGGTGGGCCGTTGTCTAGGAATAGCTTGCCCACTAAGCTAGCAACGTGCCACATCGTTAATACGATTCATTATCGCTTGGCACCTCCTGCAAAATCACAGCGCCAATGCAAGGAAGTACCCGTGCTGATCAAACTCATCTCTGGCTGTTGCCTGGCACTTTGCTGTTCCCTCGTCAGCGCTACAGTGCTGCAAACCTCCTTCGATCAAGACGCCCGCTACTCGATCGTGAGCGTGTCGGGTGATCCTTCCCAGCGCACTGTAATCACCCAGCGTGTCGGCATCAGCGGGACCAGCTACAGTGCCCGCCAGTTCGATTGCAGCGCACGCACAGTACGCTTCATGGGCTCGGGAGCTTCGCTGGAGGACCTTCAGGACGCCGAGGCCGACAACGAGCTCACTCCGATCTTCAAAGGCTCACTGTCCAGAGCCATCAGCCAGGTAGTCTGCGACGAAAGCGTGCAAGCAGGCACTGCGGCAGCTGGGCCGCCCGGCAAATCCGCTCACGGCCAGCCGGTGACCAGCATTTCTCAATAACAATAATTATCAATTGATAATCATTCTCGCTATAATGGGCGTCCGTTCCGCTTTACGCCGGCCACGCACCCGATGGACACCCGCCCCGCTACACCTGGACTGAATACGTGCCTGAGCACCCTGTACAACGACCATCACAATTGGCTGCACCGATGGCTACGCAATCGTATCGGCTGCCCGGAACATGCCGCCGACATTGCCCACGATACCTTCCTGAGCATCCTCGGCTCCAAAGACCTGTTCAGGATCCGCGAACCCCGCTCGTTTCTCTCGACCGTGGCGCGGCGACTGATGGCCAATGTCTATCGCCGCCGCCTGGTCGAGCAGGCGTACCTGGAAACACTGGCCAGCCTGCCTGAAGCAGTTGAACCGTCACCCGAAGTCCGCGTGCTGGCACTTGAAGCTCTGACCCTGCTCGATCGCATGCTCGACGCCCTGCCGGCCAAGGTCCGCGAAGCCTTCTTACTGTCGCACCTGCAGGGCCTGAAGATCGCCGAAATCGCCGAACGCCTGCAGGTCAGCAGCCGCTCGGTAAAGCTGTACCTGGTGCGGGCCAACCAGCATTGCTTTTTTGCTGACCTGCCATGACCCCCTCCCCCTTTAACCCGCGTACTACTCGCGAAGCCGCACAGTGGCTCACCGAAACCATGGAAGGCGCACTCAGCCCCGAGCAGCAGCGGGCGCTTGAGCAGTGGCGCGCCGCCCATCCGGACAACGAACGTGCCTGGCTGCACATCGAGGCCCTGCGTCGACGCATGGCCGGGCTGGAGCCACATGCCGGCTACCAGAGCCTTTCCCGGGGCAGCCAGGGCCGCAGTCGCCGGCAAGCGCTCAAGGCACTGGCGGTGCTCGGCCTGTTCGGCTGCGCCGGGCAACTGGCCTATCGCAACGTCTGGCAGCCGGGCCCGGAACTGACCTACCGCAATGGTGCCAGCGCCCCACAACACATCGAGCTGGAAGACGGCAGCCAATTGACCCTCGACGCAAGTACCGAAATCACCGTGCTGTTCGACAGCCGCCAGCGCCGCGTGCAACTGCTCGCCGGGCGCCTGTTGATCCGCAGTGGCCACCCCTCGAACGCCAATCAACGCCCGTTAAGCGTTTACACCGTACATGGCCAGGTACGGGCATTGGGGACGCGTTTTAGTGTCGAGCTGCAAGAGCCAGCCACGCAGGTCGAGCTGTTCGACGGTGCAGTCGAGGTGCAGGCGCGGCAATCACCCGCCAACCCCCTGCGCCTGGCTCCCGGGCAGCGCGCGCGCTTCACCCCGACCCGCATCGAACCGGCCACCGGCACCTCGGCCGAACCGGCCTGGAGCAAGGGCTTGCTGGTGGCCGACAACATGCGCCTGGATGCCTTTGTCGAGCAACTCAGCCGCTACCGGCCTGGCCTGTTGCGCTGCAGCGACGAGATCGCTGCGTTGCGTATCTCCGGCGTTTATCCGCTGGCCGACACCGATGCGGTGCTCGACGCCCTGCCCCTGTCATTGTCCGTGCAGGTGCTGCGGCGCTCACGCTACTGGGTTACGTTGAGTCAGCGCTAGACGCCACTTACGGCGCCAGCTCAATGCTCACCTGGTGTTGTTTACCCGTCGTTACCCGTACCTGCGCACCAAACACCTGGGCAATGCGCTGCTCGCTGAGCACCTGGGCCGGCGCGCCGCTGGCGCAAAGCCGGCCGCCTTCGAGCAGCCAAAGGCGGTCGCAGTAGCGCGCAGCCAGGTTCAGGTCGTGTAACACACAGACCACGGCAATACGCGGCGAACGGGTCAGCGTGCGCAACACCCGCATGAGGTTCTGCTGCTGGCCGATATCCAGGGCGCTGGTGGGTTCGTCCAGCAACAGCAGGCAGCCGCGACCATCGTCCCAGGCGTCAGTCAGCGGGCTGATTGCCAATTGGTTCATGGCCCGGGCAATGGTTACCCGCTGCAGCTCGCCGCCAGACAGCGACAACACTCCCCGGCCAAGCAAGTGACGGACATCCAGCGCATCGATAATGCCCGGGCACGGCTCGCCAGGGTGCTGCTGACCGAGACGAATGAATTCTTCGACCCGCCAATCGAAAGCACTGTCCATCTGCTGCGTCACCAGCGCGCGCCGGCGCGCCAGTTGCCCGGGCAAATAAGCGGGCAACGCTCGACCGAGCAACTCGACCTGCCCGCCCGCCGGTTGCAGGTAACCGGATATCAACGACAACAGCGTGCTTTTGCCCGCGCCATTGGGGCCGATCAACCCAAGAAGCTCACCTGCCCGTACCCGCTCGCTGAACGGCGCCAGGGCAAAAGGACGCTCCAGGCTGACATTGATCAGTTCAAGCATGTCAAAACTCCCGCACCTTGCGACCGAGTAACAACCAGAGAAAGTACGGCCCGCCAATAATGCTGGTGACCAGGCCGACGGGGATTTCCGCCGGGCTGGTAAGACTGCGTGCCAGGGTATCGGCGACCAGCAACAGGATCGCTCCGCAGAGCATTGAAGCCGGAATCAGCAAACGGTGGCCCGGGCCGAAATACAGGCGCAGGCAATGCGGCACCAGCAGGCCGATAAAGCCGATGATGCCGCTCAGCGCCACGCACAGGCCCACGCCCAGCGACGAAGCCAGCACCACACGGTTTTTCAACCGGTCGCCATCCAGCCCGGCGGCGTGCGCAGACACCTCGCCCAGCTGAAACAAGTCCAGATCGCCCGCGCAGCGCGCCAGCACCCACAAGCTCAGGGGCAAGACCAGGGCGGCCACCGATACGGTCGACCACTCGGCGCTGCTCAGGCTGCCCATGCCCCACAAGCTCAGCTGGCGCAACTGCTCTTCGCTGGCGACAAAGGTGAGGATGCCGCCCAGGGCACCGGTCAGGGTGTTGATGACCAAGCCGGCCAGCAACAAGGTGATGGTCGACTCGCGCCCTTTGTAGCCGCGGCCAATACGAAAAATCACCAGGGTCACCAGCAACGCGCCAATAAAGCCTGCGAAAAACTGCCCATAAAGCTCCAACCCGGCAAAGCGGCCATTGAACAGTACGACCCAGATCGACACCGCCAGCCCGGCGCCGCTGGCCTGGCCGAGCAGGGTCGGGTCGGCCAGGGGGTTGCGAAACAGGCCTTGCATCGCCGTGCCGCCCACCGCCAGGGTCGAGCCCACCAGCACTGCCAGCAGCAGACGCGGCAGGCGCACTTCGCTCCAGACCTGCCACTCCAGGGCGGTGGGCAGATCACCGAACACAATCCGTGGCGACAAGCCGATACTACCGACCAGCGAACACACCACCAGCAGGGCGCACAGCCCTGCCAGCATCAGCATCAGTATCGGCAGCGAGACGCTGCTTGCGCGCCTCATGGAAACAGCGCTCCTGCGTCCTGGCGTAGCTGCAGCATGGCCTGCACCGTGCGCGGCCCGAGGTTGAGCAGCGCCTGGTCATCGACCTGCACCAAGCGCCGATGCTGTCCGGCCGGGGTATGGGCCAGGCCGCCCAGTTTCCACAGGTTGTCTTCACCCCCAAGTGCCGCCAGCCCGGCGCGGCTGACGATGACGAAATCCGGCGCCAGTGACACCATGGCTTCAGCCGCCACTTGCTTATAGGCATTGAAGGTCGCGCAGTTTTCGATCCCCGCCTGCGCCAGTGCCGCCTGAGCTTCGGTGCCTTGCCCCATGATCAGCGGCGTCATGCCGGCATGATTGAAAATGAACAGCGCCTTCGGTCCTTTGAGCGCCGGCGTCTTGGCCAACTGCCCAGCCAACTGTCGCTGCTCATCAAGCAACGGTTGCGCCTGCGCCTGTAGGTTCATGGCCGCCGCCACCTGCTCGATCTTTGCCGGGATATCGCCGACACCCTTGCCGCGGGCAATGCTCAGCACTTCAAGCCCCAGGCCGCTCAACTGACGCAGCACGATAGCCGGACGGGCAGCATCGCTGATCAGCAGCCGTTGCGGCTTGAGCGCCAGCACCCCTTCTGCCGAGAGCTGGCGCATGTACCCCACCGACGGCAGGTTGGCGATGGCCTGCGGAAAGCGACTGGAATCATCGCGCCCGACCAGGCGCGAAGTACCGCCCAGGCGCTCGACAATTTCCGCCAGGTCGTTGCCGATCACCAGCGTATCGGCGGTTTCGGCCTGCACGGTCATGACCGCACAGGCCGCCAGCACGCCAAGCAGCAAAGCCTTCATCGCGCCGCCTCCAGGGCATCCAGCCACTCACGCCAGGCCGGTTGTTCAGGCTGCCCCGCCGGACGACGAGCAAAGACCTGGACAATCAGACGCTGCTCGGCATCAAAAAACTCGAGGCTGGTGACGCCGCCGACCTGGTTCGGTTTGTAAACCCGCCAGATCTGCGCATCCGGCGCATCGGCGATCCTGAAGCAGGTATGATCTTTGAGCCGCTCAACCCACAGGCCAGTGCCCATCAGCAGCAGGTCGAAAGCCTCCTTGAGGGTGTACTCGCCGCTCAGGCCCTGGGTGCTGCGGTTCTCGCTGAGTTGCGGATCGAAGGTGAGGATCACCCCGGTAGCGGTGGCCAACTGGTTCAAGGCCGGCGCCAACTGCCCTGGCGCAATTTCATAATGCTTGCGCAGCGGCGCCTGCTGGGTCGCGCCTCCTTCAGCGGCATTGGCCAACGACCAGGCGCTGCTGCCGCCCGCCAAAGCCAGTGCGGTCAGCGCACTGCAGGCAATCTTGCGTGCAGCGTTTTTGTTGTTTGGCTGCAGCCGCTGAACGGCGGCCGGCTGTGTGCTCTTCACGAGGCGCTCCCTTGCAGATTGAAATGATCTTGTAGGAGAGGTCACGCGAGGGAAGCAAAAAGGGAAATGAAAATCAGTCCCATCTGAAACTATTTTCTATTTGGCCGGAAACCAGCAGGCAGGAATCAAACCCTGGAAACGAAAAAAGCCGCACAAGGCGGCTTTTTCGAGGCTTTCTCGCGCTTCAGTGAAGGGCGGTGAAAGCTTGGATGGTGCGGACGAAGAGACTCGAACTCTTACAGCTTGCGCCGCTGGAACCTAAATCCAGTGTGTCTACCAATTTCACCACGTCCGCATGAAGCGTTTAAAACAAAGGCGCCGGATTTTCATCGGGCGCCTTTGGGAATATGGGGTGGACGATGGGAATCGAACCCACGACCACAGGAATCACAATCCTGCGCTCTACCAACTGAGCTACGTCCACCATATTGCATGTGCCGCTTTGCACCTGTCAAAGCTGCTTTTGAAACATTCACGCGCTTCAGCGAAGGGCGGTGAAACGTTGGATGGTGCGGACGAAGAGACTCGAACTCTTACAGCTTGCGCCGCTGGAACCTAAATCCAGTGTGTCTACCAATTTCACCACGTCCGCATGACGCTTTTAAAGCAAAGGCGCCAGACTTTCATCAGGCGCCTTTGGGAATATGGGGTGGACGATGGGAATCGAACCCACGACCACAGGAATCACAATCCTGCGCTCTACCAACTGAGCTACGTCCACCATATTGCATGTGCCGCTTTGCACCTGTCAAAGCTGCTTTTGAAACATTCACGCGCTTCAGCGAAGGGCGGTGAAACGTTGGATGGTGCGGACGAAGAGACTCGAACTCTTACAGCTTGCGCCGCTGGAACCTAAATCCAGTGTGTCTACCAATTTCACCACGTCCGCATGACGCTTTTAAAGCAAAGGCGCCAGACTTTCATCAGGCGCCTTTTGGAATATGGGGTGGACGATGGGAATCGAACCCACGACCACAGGAATCACAATCCTGCGCTCTACCAACTGAGCTACGTCCACCATATTGCAGTTACCGCTTTACTTGTGCCAAAGCTGCCGATTGGCGCACCCGGCAGGACTCGAACCTGCGACCATCCGCTTAGAAGGCGGATGCTCTATCCAGCTGAGCTACGGGCGCATATTTAATCTGCTTTCTGTGACGATTACAAATTAACTTTTAGCCGTACCGAACAAGCTAAAAAATCTGCTCATTCTGCCTGACCTTGCTAACCAGTGCTAGGCTCTGCCCGACAAGTGCGACGAATCTTATAGACGAGTGGAAAGGTCGTCAACAGTTTTCTAAAAAAAATTCATTTTATTTAAGGGCTTAGGGCAATTGCCAGACCAAGCGCCTTTGCCCTCGGGCCCCTTCATGCGAGAATGCGCGCTCTTTTTATTCCCTCTCGATGGTTAATCACGCGTCATGACTGCACACCTTATCGACGGCAAGGCGATCGCCGCCAGCCTGCGCCAGCAGATCGCCCAACGTGTCGTGGAGCGTCGCCAGCAAGGCCTGCGTACGCCTGGCCTGGCGGTGATCCTGGTCGGCACCGACCCCGCTTCTCAAGTCTATGTCTCGCACAAGCGCAAGGATTGCGAAGAGGTCGGCTTCAACTCCCAGGCCTTCGACCTGCCCAGCGATACCACGCAGCAAGCCCTGACCGAGCTGATCGATCGCCTCAATGACGACCCGAACATCGACGGCATCCTCCTGCAACTGCCATTGCCGGCGCACCTGGATGCCTCGCTGCTGCTCGAGCGCATTCGCCCCGACAAGGACGTCGATGGTTTCCATCCGTATAACGTCGGCCGCCTGGCCCAGCGTATCCCGCTGCTGCGCCCGTGCACTCCAAAAGGCATCATGGCCCTGCTCGAAAGCACCGGCCAGGACCTGTACGGCATGAACGCGGTGGTCGTTGGCGCCTCCAACATCGTTGGCCGGCCGATGGCCATGGAACTGCTGCTGGCCGGTTGCACCGTGACCGTCACCCACCGCTTCACCAAGGATCTGGCCGGTCACGTCGGCCGCGCCGACCTGGTGGTAGTGGCTGCCGGCAAGCCGGGCCTGGTCAAGGGTGAGTGGATCAAGGAAGGCGCGATCGTCATCGACGTCGGCATCAACCGCCAGGAAGATGGCAAGCTGGTGGGCGATGTGGTCTACGAGACCGCCCTGCCCCGCGCCGGCTGGATCACCCCGGTACCGGGTGGCGTCGGGCCGATGACCCGCGCCTGCCTGCTGGAAAACACCCTGTATGCGGCCGAAGAGCTGCATAAGTAAGTGTTGATGGCGGGATAAAAAACGGCACCTGTGAAGGTGCCGTTTTTTTGTGCCTGTGTGGTTATTTGCGCGCAGCCTCCCAGGATTTGAGCAGCTCGCTGTAGCTCACGGTCTCGCCCTGGGGCTTCTCGTTGGCCAGTTTCGGCTTCGGCGCACCGGGCTGATCAAACCAGTACTGAGCATCTTTCTCGGGATTGAGCTTCGGCGCACAGGTGGCCTGGGCCTTGGAACGCTCCAGACGAGCAAGGATCGCGTCCTGATCCTTGGCCAGGCCGTCGAGCGCCTGTTGCGGGGTTTTCTCGCCACTGGCCGCCTCGGCAATGTGGCTCCACCACAGCTGAGCCAGGCGCGGGTAATCCGGCACGTTGGTGCCGGTCGGGGTCCATTGCACCCGCGCCGGGCTGCGGTAGAACTCCACCAGGCCGCCGAGCTTGGGCGCAAGGTCAGTCATGGCCTGGGAGTTGATATCAGACTCGCGGATCGGCGTCAGGCCGACGATGGTCTTTTTCAGCGAGACGGTCTTGGAGGTGACGAACTGGGCGTACAGCCAGGCCGCCAGGCGTTGCTTCTCCGGGGTCGACTTGAGGAAGGTCCAGGAGCCGGCGTCCTGATAACCCAGCTTCATGCCCTCCTCCCAGTACGGCCCCTTGGGCGACGGCGCCATGCGCCACTTCGGCGTGCCGTCGGCGTTCATCACCGGCAGGCCCGGCTTGGTCATGTCGGCGGTAAAGGCTGTGTACCAGAAGATCTGCTGGGCGATGTTGCCCTGGGACGGTACCGGCCCGGACTCGGAGAAGGTCATGCCCTGGGCCTCGGGCGGTGCATAGGCGCGCATCCAGTCGACATATTTTTGCGTGGCATACACCGCCGCCGGGCCGTTGGTATCGCCGCCACGGGTGACACTGGAACCGACCGGGTGGCAGTCCTCGACGCGAATCCCCCATTCGTCCACCGGCAGGCCATTGGGCAAGCCCTTGTCGCCGCCGCCGGCCATGGAGAACCAGGCGTCGGTGAAGCGCCAGCCCAGTGACGGGTCTTTCTTGCCGTAGTCCATGTGCCCGTAGACACGCTTGCCGTCGATTTCCTTGACGTCCTCGCTGAAAAACTTGGCGATGTCTTCATAGGCCGACCAGTTCACCGGCACGCCCAGTTCGTAGCCGTACTTTTCCTTGAACTTGGCCTTGAGGTCGGGGCGGTCGAACCAGTCGGCGCGGAACCAGTAGAGGTTGGCGAACTGCTGGTCGGGCAGCTGGTAAACCTTGCCGTCCGGCGCGGTGGTGAAGGAGATGCCGATAAAGTCCTTGAGGTCCAGGGTTGGCGAGGTGTAGTCCTTGCCTTCATTGGCCATCAGGTCGGTGATCGACTCAGTCTTGCCGTAGCGAAAGTGCGTACCGATCAGGTCGGAATCATTGACCCAGCCGTCGTAGATGTTCTTGTCCGACTGCATCTGCGTCTGCAGCTTTTCTACCACGTCACCTTCTTGCAGCAGGTCGTGGGTCAGCTTGATCCCGGTGATCTCGCTGAAGGCCTTGGCCAGCACCTTGGACTCGTATTCATGGGTGGCGATGGTTTCCGACACCACGTTGATCTTCATCCCGCGAAACGGCTCGGAAGCCTTGATGAACCACTTCAACTCTTCGAGCTGCTGCTCGGGAGTCAGGGTCGAAGGCTTGAACTCGCTGCCGATCCATTTTTTCGCGGCATCTTCGTAGGCATCGGCCCAGGCGCTGGCGTGAAAGCTGCCCAGCACCAGCAGGGCTGCCAGGGTCAAATGTCGCCGGTTCTTGTTGTTGTCGAACATTGTGATCTCCCGATTGAGTATTTTCACCCAGGCGCGCCGATTGCCCTCGGCTACCCCCAGCGCATCACCACCAACAGCCAGGCCAGGGACAGCAGCGAGGCCACCCACAGGTTCCAGTCGCTGAGCCCGATTACCAGCAAATGCAGGTAAGCGCTGCCCAGCAAAGCAATGAACAGCCGGTCGCCACGGGTGGTGGCAATCGGCAGAAAGCCGCGACGCTCGACGCATGGCCGGCGCAGCTCGTACACCGTCATGCCCAGCAGCAACAGGCCGATCGCGGCGAAGAAGATCGCCGTCGGCAGGGTCCAGGCCATCCAGTCCATAGCGCGCTCCTCAGACCCGGCCCAGGGCAAAGCCCTTGGCCACATGGTTGCGGACAAACCAGATCACCAGCATGCCCGGCAGAATGGTCAATACCCCGGCGGCGGCCAGCACGCCCCAGTCGATCCCCGAGGCCGACACCGTGCGGGTCATTACCGCGGCAATCGGCTTGGCATTCACCGAGGTCAGGGTGCGCGCCAGCAGCAATTCGACCCAGGAAAACATGAAGCAGAAAAACGCCGTGACTCCGATGCCGGAGCCAATCAGCGGGACGAAGATCTTCACGAAGAACCGCGGGAAGCTATAGCCATCGATGTAGGCGGTTTCGTCGATCTCCTTGGGCACCCCGGACATGAAGCCCTCAAGGATCCACACCGCCAACGGTACGTTGAACAGGCAGTGGGCCAGGGCCACGGCAATGTGCGTATCGAACAGGCCAATGGAGGAATACAACTGGAAGAATGGCAGCAGGAACACCGCCGGCGGCGCCATGCGGTTGGTCAGCAGCCAGAAGAACAGGTGCTTGTCGCCCAGAAACCGGTAGCGCGAAAAGGCATAGGCGGCCGGCAAGGCCACGCTCAGCGAGATCACTGTGTTCAGGCACACGTAGTACAGCGAGTTGATATAGCCGCTGTACCAACTGGGGTCGGTGAAGATCACCCGGTAGTTGTCGAAGGTGAAGTTCTGCGGCCACAGGGTCAGGCCGCCGAGGATCTCGGTGTTGCTCTTGAACGACATGTTCAGCAGCCAGTAGATCGGCACCAGCAGGAACAGAATGTACAGCAGCAGCGCCAGCGTCTTGCGCAGGTTCATGGGCGGCCCCTACTGTTTGTCGGCGTGGGTCATGGCGGTATAGAACAGCCACGACACCAGCAGGATGATCAGGAAGTACACCAGCGAGAACGCCGCCGCCGGACCCAGGTCGAACTGCCCCACGGCCATCTGCGTCAGGGTCTGGCTGAGGAAAGTGGTGGCATTGCCAGGCCCGCCACCGGTGAGCACGAACGGCTCGGTGTAGATCATGAAGCTGTCCATGAAGCGCAGCATCACCGCGATCAACAGCACGTTCTTCATCTTCGGCAACTGGATATGCCGGAACACTGCCCAGGCCGAAGCGCGGTCGATGCGCGCCGCCTGGTAATAGACATCGGGGATTGCGCGCAAGCCGGAGTAACACAGCAGCGCCACCAGCGAGGTCCAGTGCCAGACGTCCATCACCAGCACCGTGACCCAGGCATCCATGGTGTTGGCGGCGTAGTTGTAGCTGATGCCCAGCTGGTTGAGCGAAGCGCCCAGCAGGCCGATGTCGGCGCGGCCGAAAATCTGCCAGATGGTGCCGACCACGTTCCACGGGATCAGCAGCGGAATGGCCATGACGATCAGGCACAGCGACGACCAACGGCCCTTGGTCGGCATGGTCAGGGCGATGGCGATGCCCAGGGGGATTTCGATCAGCAGCACGCAGGCCGAATAGATGAACTGGCGCAACAGCGAGTCGTGCAGGCGCGGATCCTGCAGCACCTGGCGGTACCAGTCGGCGCCGACGAAGTAGCGACTGGACTGGTCGAAAATGTCCTGCACCGAGTAGTTGACCACGGTCATCATCGGCACCACAGCGCTGAACGCCACCAGCAGGAACACCGGCAGCACCAGCCACCAGGCCTTGTTGTTGGGCACTTTGTTCATGGCCGGGCCTCCAGCAGTACGTCATCGGCATAGAGCATCAGCCACTGCGCCGGAAAACTGATCCAGGCCTGGCCCTCGGGCAGCGTGCGGTCCTCGCCCAGGCGCACTTTGAGCGGCACGCCTTGCAGGTCGAGGCTGAGAATCTTGTAGGTACCCAGGTCTTCGACATCCACCACCCGGGCGCTGAAGCCTTCGTCGAACGGGGTGTCCCAGACCTGGACGAATTCCGGGCGGATGCCCACTTGCAGGCGCACGGCACTGGTCGCAGCCAGGCGCGCCTGCAACTCCAGCGGCAACGCCAGGTGAATGCCGGCGAAGCCGACGCCACCAGGCTGCACCTGCACCGGGATCAGGTTCATCCCCGGGCTGCCGATGAAATAGCCGACGAAGGTATGGCGCGGACGCTCGAACAACTCGCGCGGGGTGCCGAACTGGACGATCTGGCCGCCATACATCACCGCGATCTTGTCGGCGAAGGTCGAGGCTTCGAGCTGATCGTGGGTGACGTAGATCATGGTGATATTGAACTGCTCGTGGATCTGCTTGAGCTTGCGCCGCAGCTTCCACTTAAGGTGCGGGTCGATCACCGTCAGCGGCTCGTCAAAGAGGATCGCCGAGACGTCGTCGCGCACCAGCCCACGGCCCATGGAGACCTTCTGCTTTTCATCGGCGCTAAGGTTGCGGGCTTTTTTCTTCAGCAGGTTGCCGAGGTCGAGCACCTCGGCGATCTCGGCCACCTTGCTGGCAATGCGCGCTTCATCCAGGCCCTGGTTGCGCAGCGGGAAGGCCAGATTGTCGAACACCGTCATGGTGTCGTAGACCACCGGAAACTGAAACACCTGGGCGATGTTGCGCGCCTGTGGCGACAGTTCGTTGACCACCTTGCCATCGAACAGTACCTGGCCGTGGGACGGGCTGAGCAACCCGGAAATGATATTGAGCAAGGTCGACTTGCCGCACCCCGATGGGCCGAGCAAGGCGTAGGCGCCGCCTTGCTCCCAGACATGTTCAAGCTCACGCAAGGCATAGTCGTCCGCACCCTGGGGGGCACGGCTGTAGCTATGGGCCAGCTGCTGCAGACGAATCTCGGCCATCAGGCGACCCTCGTTTCACGCAAGCCCGGGGCCTGCACCAGTTGCCCGGCGGGGTCGAAGACGAACAGCTTGTGGGTGGGGATGAACACCCGGATCGGCGCATCGACGTGGTACTCGTGCACCCCTGGCAAGTGCAGGACCAGGCGAAAGTGCTCGTTGCGCACATGCAGGAAGGTTTCCGAGCCGCTGATTTCCGCCAGCTCCACCAGCACCGCCAGCTCCAGGTCATCGTCGTTGGACGGCACCAGGCTGATATGGCTCGGACGCACGCCGAAGCGGTAGTCGCCATCGCCGATGCGGCGCAGGTCGGCGTTCATGGCGAAATGCACAGCACCGGCAAAACTCACTTCGTTGCCGTTGATACGCCCGGGCATCAGGTTGATCGGCGGTTCGGAAAACAGCTCGGCGGCCAGCACCGTGCGCGGCTGGTGGTAAACCTGAGCAGTGGGCCCGCTCTGGACGATGCGCCCTTCATGGAGGATGGTGGTGGTGCCGCCCAGGGCCAGGGCCTCGTTGGGTTCGGTGGTGGCGTACACGGCAATGCAGTGGCGCGCGGCGAACAGCTCGCGCATCTCCTGGCGCAGCTCTTCGCGCAGCTTGTAGTCGAGGTTCACCAGCGGTTCGTCGAAGAGGATCAGCTCGGCATCCTTGACCAGTGCCCGGGCCATGGCCGTGCGTTGCTGCTGGCCACCGGAAAGCTCCAGCGGCAAGCGCTGCAGATACGGTTCGATACGCAGCATCTGCGCGGTCTGCTGGACCTTCTCGCGGATCAGCGCTTCGCCCATGCGCGCCTGGCGCAAGGGCGAGGCGATGTTCTCGAACACACTCAAGGTCGGATAATTGATGAACTGCTGATAGACCATCGACACGTTGCGCTGGCGCACCGGCCGGCCGGTGACATCCTCGCCATTCATCAGCACCCGGCCACGGTCCGGCCGATCAAGCCCGGCCATCAGGCGCATAAGGCTGGTCTTGCCGGCCAGGGTGCGGCCGAGCAGCACATTGAACGAGCCGGGTTCGAAGCGCAGGCAGGCATCGTCGATGCACAGCTGGTTATCCACGGTACGGCTGACATGCTCAAGGGTGAGCGACATGGCGCGGCCTTCTTGTTGTTAGCGGACAGGCGCCTGCTATAGAGCGAGATTCATGCCAGCGCTGGCCAAGCCGTTGTCGGCAAAGGACTTTCAGCAGATTGTGGCTTTGCCAAAGTTCACTCCTGAACACAAATGAACAACCTTCACTGCACGGTTGAACAGCCGCGGCATTGACAATGAACAGGACTGAACAACACTGGATCACACAAAAACAACAACACTGCCGCCGGCAGAGGACGGGCCCATGGCCGCATCCACCAGCGCCCATGCGCAACTGATCCAGGCGTCCTGGCAGCGCTGCCGCGCCTACGGCCTGGACCACCAGTCGCAACCGCAGTTCGGCGACGCATCTACTGTGCAGGTCAGCGAGCTGCTCGAACGCCAGCACTCGCTGCTGGGCACCACTCGCGACGAGGTGCTGCCGCAGTACGCGCACCTGCTGGGTAACTCCAGCTACCTGATCATGCTCAGCGACGATCACGGCCAGTTGCTCGATGCCTGGGGCACCCGGCGCTTTATCGACCCGCGCCAGCGCCACGGCTTTGTCGCCGGTGCCTGCTGGCGCGAGCAAGGGGTGGGCACCAACGCCATCGGCACAGCCCTGGCCACCGGCGAAGCGGTACATGTCAGCCAGGACGAACACTTCCTCAAGCTCAACCGCTTCATGGCCAGCGCCGCCGCGCCGCTGTTCGATGCCGAGCGCCAGCTGATCGGCGTGCTCGATGTGTCCAGCGACAGCTACCTGCCGACGGCGCAAACTCAGGGCCTGGTACGGATGATGAGCCAGAGCCTGGAGAACCGCCTGATCCTGGCGCGTTTTGCCGGGCACTACCAACAGCTGAGCTTCAACACCGGGGCCAACAACCTCGACAGCCAATGGGCCGGGCTGTTGGTGTTCGATGACCAGGGCCGGGTGCTGGCGGCCAACCGTCGGGCCGACAGTCTGCTTGGGCAGAACCCACTGCAACTGAACCTGGAGCAGTTGTTCCGCACGCCGCTGGCGCAACTGTTGGCCCACCGGGCTGACCAGCCATTTGCGCTGCAGGTGGCCGGGCGCAACCGCTTCCATTGCCTGCTGCATGCCCCCACAGCATCACCAGCAGCAGCGCTCAACCGCCCGCAACCAAGCTGCGATCCGCGTATCGACAAGGCCCTGCGCCAGGCCGGGTTGCTGCTGGAAAAAGACATCCCGCTGTTGATCGAGGGCGAAACCGGCGCCGGCAAGGAGGTCTTTGTCACCGCCCTGCACCGCGCCAGTAGCCGCGCCACGCAGCCATTGATTGCGGTGAACTGCGCGGCGATTCCGGCCGAGCTGGTCGAGTCGGAGCTGTTCGGCTACGAGAAAGGCGCGTTCACCGGCGCCCACCACAAGGGCAACATCGGACTGATCCGCAAGGCCGACCATGGCATTTTGTTTCTCGACGAAATCGGCGACATGCCGCTGCCCACCCAGGCACGCCTGCTGCGCTTTCTGCAAACCCGCAGCATCCAGCCACTGGGCAGCGGCGAACCGACGCCGGTGGATATCCGCGTGGTCTCGGCGACCAACCACAACCTCGCCGAACAGGTGCGCCTGGGTCATTTTCGCCAGGACCTGTACTACCGCATCGCCGGCCTGAGCCTGATGCTGCCACCGCTGCGCGAACGCAGCGACCGCCTGGCCCTGATCGAACAGCTCCACCAGCAGTACCGCGAACCGGGGGCACCGACGCAATTGCCCGGCAAAGTGCTGGAACTGCTGCTTCAGCATCCCTGGCCGGGCAACCTGCGACAACTGGCCAGCGTGCTGCAGGTGGCCCTGGCGTTGGCCGGCGAACGGCCGATTGCCGTGGAGCACCTGCCCGACAGTTTCTTTGCCGACCTGCCTGAGACCAAGCCCGCCGCGCCAGTGCTGGCCACGCCGGCAAACACTGACGATCTCGGCCAGCGCCTGCGTGCCCTCAATGGCAATATCTCGGCCCTGGCCCGGGCCCTCGGCATCAGCCGCACCACCCTGTACAAGCGCCTGCACACCCAGGGCCATGCCGGCGCAGTTGACGAACGCCTGGGCTGATGGTCAGATGCCTGCCAGTTTCAGGTGCCTGCCGCCGCCGTGCGTCAGGTGAAACGGGAAGCCGGTGCGTCGTTATCGACCAGTCCGGCGCTGCCCCCGCAACGGTAAGCGAGTGAAGCATTCAACACGCCACTGTGCCCACAGGCACGGGAAGGCGAATGACTTTACGCCTCGCAAGCCCGGAGACCGGCCTGAAGCCCCACGACTGCATGCAGTCACTTAGGCAAACCTGCGGAGGGCGGGCACGAGCCGGCTGCCTGGCGCGTGTTGGCCGGGGCCCTCCTGTGCGCTTCGCGAATATTTTTCGAGAAGTCCATGACAGCAACAACCCCCAAACGTCGCCGCGGCCGCCTCGCCGAAGAGCAAATCCAGAGCAAGCCGGAGTGGTCGCAGATCCCCGAGCATACCCGCCATGTGATGCTCTGCACCGGCCCGCGCTGCGTACAACGCGGTGCCCTGCCACTGTGGAAAGTCCTGCGCCGCGAGCTGCTGGTGGCCAACCGCATCGAAACCACTGACGGCGTGCTGCTGACCCGCAGCCATTGCCAGTTCCCGTGCAACCTCGGCCCGGTGCTGACGGTATATCCGGACCGCTGCTGGTACCGGGTAGCCAACGCCGAAGACGCTCAGCGCCTGGTGCGTGTGCACCTGATCGACGGCCAACCGGTGCCCGAGTTGCTGCTCAACGGCCAGGGCTCATGAGGGGGTTGGGCGCCAGCGTGCTGGCCCTGTTGAGCAGCAGCGCCATGGCCCTGGACTATCAGAACTGCGGACACACCTGGCAACTGCCACAGGAGCGCCCGCAACGCATCCTGGCCCTCAACCAGCACGCCGCCGACCTGCTGCTGGCCCTGGACGCCGGCCCGGCGCTGGCCGCCGTCAGCTATATAGATGATGACGCCCAGGCGCTGACCAGCGGACGCTATCGCGGCGTCCCCCTGCTGTCGCGTCGCTACCCGGCAACCGAAGTGGTCTATGCCCAAGGTTACGACCTGCTGGTCGGCGGCTTTGCCAGCGCCTTTCGTGACCGCGACGGGGTCGCCCCGCGCACCACCCTGCAGGCCAACGGCATCGCCAGCTACCTTCTGGAAAACGCCTGCGCGCCAGCGCCGGAAAACGGCTTTGCCGCCATTGAACAAGACCTGCGCAGCCTCGGCCACCTGTTGCAGCGCGAGGCCCGGGCCAGCCAGTTGATCACCCGCCAGCGCCAGGACCTGGCCGCCGCCAAAACCATCGCCGGGCACAGCCCGCCGCTGTCGGTGTTCTACCTCGACAGCGAGGTCAACGGCCTGCAAAGCGAAGGCAAGCGCGGTTTCATCACCCAGTTGATCGACGCAGCAGGCGGGCGCAACCTGTACGCCGAGGTGGAGCTGAACCGGGTTACGGTGGATGCCGAGCGCCTGCTGCGCGCCGATCCTGACGTGATCATCCTTGCCGATGCGGTGTGGTCGCCGGCCGCCGGCAAGCGCGCCTACCTGCATAAACACCCGGCGCTTTCGCACCTGCGCGCGGTACGCGACGACCGCCTGATCGACCTGCCCTTCAGCCATATCGTGCCCGGCGAACACAGCGCCCGTACCGCCCTGACCCTGGCGCGCCAACTGCGCGCCTTGAAGCAACAGCGGCCTTGACCCGTCGCAGCAGAATCCGCTGCCAAACCCACTATTTCAGCTTTACCGGCTGAGCACCCAATGCGCTTCAGCCGGGATTTATCCTTGATCACGTCGACAATAAGCACACAGCCAACCCCGGATGCGTGCCTCGATGCAAACAACAAATACAGTCTTGATGATCCGCCCGGCGCGGTTCGCCTTCAACCCGGACACCGCCCTCAACAACCGTTTCCAGCAAGCCCTGCTCGACCCGCAGCAGGCACAGCAGAAAGCGCTGGAAGAGTTCGATGGCTACGTCGATACCCTGCGCCAGCACGGTGTCGAAGTGCTGGTGGTGCAGGACACCCCGGCGCCGCACACCCCTGATTCGATCTTCCCCAACAACTGGTGGAGCAGCCACGCCGACGGCAGCCTGGTGCTCTACCCGATGGAGGGCCAGAACCGCCGCCTGGAGCGCAGCAAGGGCGTGCTCAAGGTGCTTGAAGAGCGCTTCGCCGTCCGTCAGACCATCGATCTGAGCCCCTTGGAACAGCAGAGTATGTATCTGGAAGGGACCGGCAGCATGGTCCTCGATCGCGAACACCGGATCAGCTACGCCTGCCACTCCGGGCGCACCCACACCCAGGCCCTGCGCCTGTTCGCCGAACAGCTCGATTATCGCCTGTGCCTGTTCCACGCCGTCGACCGCCACCAGGCACCGATCTATCACAGCAACGTGATGATGAGCGTCGGCCGCGGGCTCTCGGTGGTCTGCCTGCAGGCGCTGCCCGAGGCCGATGAGCGTCGCGCCCTGGAGCATTCGCTGCGCGACACCGGCAAGGACATCCTGGCCCTGGACTTCGACCAGCTCGAAGGTTTTGCCGGCAACATGCTCGAAGTCCACGACAAGCAAGGCCAGCCACTGCTGGTGATGTCGCGCAGCGCCTGGCGCTCGCTCACCCCAGAACAACGCCGGCAGGTCGAGCAGCACAGCCACCCGGTGGTGGTGAACATCGACCATATCGAGCGCATCGGCGGCGGCAGCGCGCGCTGCATGCTCGCCGAAGTGCACCTGCCTGTCCGTCACTGATTACAACAAAGGAGTTCACCATGACCCGCTATATCGACGTTACCGACCTCAGCCGCCTGGTGGCACGCAAAGGCCTGAGCACCTGCATCAGCGAGATGGCCGAGTACATCCGTGAGGACTACCTGCGCTGGCACGACTTCGAAAAATGCGCGCGCCTGGCCAACCACTCGGCCGACGGGGTGATCGAGCTGATGCCGGTGTCCGATGCCAACCTGTACGCCTTCAAGTACGTCAACGGCCACCCGAAAAACACCCAGCGCGGCATGCTCACAGTGATGGCCTTCGGCGCCCTGGGCGACGTTGATAGCGGCGCGCCGGTGCTGCTCAGCGAGATGACCCTGACCACCGCCATCCGCACCGCCGCCACCTCGGCCCTGGCCGCGCGCTACCTGGCGCGCAAAAACAGCCGCAGCATGGCGCTGATCGGCAACGGCTCACAGAGCGAGTTCCAGGCCCTGGCCTTCCATGCCCTGCTGGGCATCGACGACATCCGCCTGTATGACCTGGACCCTGCGGCCAGCGCCAAGCTGGTGGCCAACCTCGCCGCCTTCCCGGCCATCAAGGTCAGCGTTGCCGGCTCTGTCGCCGACGCGGTGCGCGGCGCCGATATTGTCACCACGGTGACTGCCGACAAGGCCTACGCCACCATCCTCACTCCGCAAATGATCGAACCTGGCATGCACCTGAATGCCGTCGGCGGCGACTGCCCGGGCAAGACCGAACTGCACCGCGAGATCGTCGAGCGCGCCCGGGTGATCGTCGAGTACGAACCGCAAAGCCGCATCGAAGGCGAAATCCAGCAAATGCCTGCCGACTCGCCCACCACCGAATTCTGGCAAGTGGTCAACGGCCAGGCCGCCGGGCGCGAAAACGCCGAGCAAGTGACCCTGTTCGATTCGGTCGGCTTTGCTCTAGAGGACTATTCGGCCCTGCGCTATGTGCTGGACGTCGCCAAGGCCCTGGACATCGGCAGCGAGATTGCCCTGGTGCCGGAGCTCAAGGACCCGAAAGACCTGTTCGCGCTGCTGCGCGCCCCGGTTGCAGACCTGCAGAAAAAACGCGCCTGAGGCCGACCGATTCTGCCGCGCCGCGGTGCGGCAGATCGGAAACCGCTGCACACGAAGCTCAAACAGGAGGTGCTCCAGCCGATTCGGCTGCCATTCACGCGTTAACAGCAAAATCCGGCAGCCGACGCCGGCGCAAACGACACAAAAAAAACGTCGTCATCGCGCATTCTGAGCCCGACCAGAGAGTCACTAAAAGACCAGAAGCGCACCACTGCCCTACATCAACTATAAAACTCAGGGATACTCATATGACTTCGCTGCGAAAGCTCCTCAGCGTGCTGCTCCTGCCACTGTGCGCAAGTGCGGTGCAGGCCAAGGAATGGACCGAGATCCGTTTCGGCGTCTACCCCGAATACCCCCCTTTTGAATCGGTTGCTGCCGATGGCAGCCTGCAAGGCTTCGACATCGAGCTGGGCAACGCCATCTGCGCCAAGCTGCAGGTCAAATGCACCTGGGTGCACAACGAATTCGACGGCATGATCCCGGCCCTGCGGGCACGCAAGTTCGACGCGATCATGTCGTCGATGGCGGTGACCCCGGCGCGGCAGAAACAGATCGATTTCAGCGCCAAACTGTTCCTCAGCCCGACCTCGGTTATCGTGCGCAAGAGCGCCGACTTCGGCGATACCCCGGAATCGCTCAAAGGCAAGCAGGTCGGCGTGCTGCAAGGCTCGCTGCAGGAAGCCTACGCCCGCGCCAAACTGGCGCCGCTGGGGGCCCAGGTCAAGGCTTATCAGGCTCAGGACCAGAACTACGCCGACCTGCTCAACGGCCGTCTCGACGCCACCTTGACCGACAAGCTCGAAGCCCAGCTCAACTTCCTTTCCAAACCCGAAGGCGCCGACTTCAAGAGCGGCCCGGCGATCAAGGACCCGACCCTGCCCCTGGATATCGCCATGGGCCTGCGCAAGAACGACAGCGAGCTCAAGGCCCTGCTCGACAAAGGCATTGCCGCGGTGCACGCCGACGGTACCTTCGCCGAAATCCAGAAAAAATACGTCGGCGACCTGGATATCTACAACGAGTAAGCCGTGTAGTCGCGATCGGCTCGCCCTGAGCTGATCGCGCCCGCATTTGCCCTGCGTCCTACCGAGATTTTTCCCGTGAACGACTTCCTTCACTCCCATGGCTGGCAGGCCTTGAGCCTGCAGGGCTTCGGCCCGCTGTTGCTGCAAGGGACCTGGATGACCCTGAAACTGGCGCTGTTGTCGCTGGCCCTGAGCCTGGCACTGGGCCTGTTCGGTGCCAGCGCCAAGCTCTCGCGGCTGAAACTGCTGCGGGTACCGGCCACTCTGTACACCACGCTGATTCGCAGTGTGCCGGACCTGGTGCTGATCCTGCTGATTTTCTACACCTTGCAATTGTGGCTCAACGACCTGACCGAGCTGCTCGGCTGGGACTACTTCGAGATCGACCCGTTCACCGCCGGGGTCATCACCCTGGGCTTTATCTACGGCGCTTATTTCACCGAGAACTTTCGCGGGGCGATCCTCAGCGTCCCGGCCGGACAACTGGAAGCCGCCACGGCCTACGGTCTGAGCCGCGCGCAACGCTTTCGCCTGGTGCTGTTCCCGCAACTGATGCGCTTCGCCCTGCCGGGCCTTGGCAACAACTGGCTGGTGCTGCTCAAGTCCACTGCGCTGGTGTCGATCATCGGCCTGGCCGACCTGGTCAAGGCCGCACAAAACGCCGGCAAGACCACCAACAACACCCTGTACTTCCTGATCATCGCCGGGCTTGTGTACCTGCTGATCACCACCCTCTCCAACCGTCTGTTCAAGCACCTGGAGCGGCGTTACAACACCGGTATCAAGGGGCTGGCACGATGATCGAACTCTTTGAGCAATACGGCCAGGCCTACCTCTACAGTGACGGCGCCGGGCTTTCCGGGCTGGCCATGACCCTGTGGCTGTTCGTCATCACCATGGTCCTGGGCTTTTTCCTGTCGCTGCCGCTGGCCCTGGCGCGGGTCTCGCGCAGCCTGTGGTTGCGCTGGCCGGTGGAGTTCTACACCTTCGTGTTCCGCGGCACGCCGCTGTATATCCAGCTGTTGATCTGCTACACCGGCCTGTACGGGCTGGAGGTGGTGCGCGATCACGCCCTGCTCGACCAGTTCTTTCGCAATGCGCTGAACTGCACCCTGCTGGCTTTCGTGCTCAATACCTGCGCCTACACCGTGGAGATTTTCGCCGGGGCGATTCGCAATATCCCCCATGGCGAGATCGAAGCGGCCCAGGCCTACGGCCTGCACGGCTGGAAGCTGAACCTGTTCGTGGTGCTGCCGGCGGCTCTGCGCCGCTCATTACCGGCTTACAGCAACGAGCTGATCCTGATGCTGCACGCTACCTCGCTGGCTTTTACCGCCACCATCGCCGACATCCTCAAAGTCGCCCGCGATGCCAATGCCGCCACCTTCCTGACCTTCCAGGCCTTCGGAACCGCGGCACTGCTGTACATGTTGCTGTCCTTCGCGCTGGTCGGGCTGTTTCGCCTGGCCGAGCGGCGCTGGATGGGTTTTCTTGTTCCTGCCCGAGGCTAACTCATGACCACTACCGCACACGCCTTGTCGACCGGCGAACACACTCACAGCACACGTCCAAGCCCGCGCATTGCCAACGTCGCCGCCGACGCCACGGTAAAACTGAGCGTTGCCGACCTGCACAAACGCTACGGCGATCATGAAGTGCTCAAGGGTGTCTCGCTGCAGGCGCGCAAAGGCGACGTGATCAGCCTGATCGGTGCCAGCGGCTCAGGCAAGAGCACCATGCTGCGCTGCATCAACTTCCTTGAGCAACCCGATGCCGGGGTCATCACCCTCGATCAGCAGACCATCGAAATGCGCCAGGGCCGCGCCGGCAGCCGGGCGCCGCACCCGGCGCAGTTGCAGAACCTGCGCACGCGCCTGGCCATGGTGTTCCAGCACTTCAACCTGTGGAGCCACATGACGGTGCTTGAGAACATCTGCATGGCGCCGCGGCGGGTGCTCGGGGTCAGCAGCCAGGAAGCCGAAGCGCGGGCACGCAAGTACCTGGACAAGGTCGGCCTGCCGGCCCGCGCCGCTGACCAGTACCCGGCGTTTCTTTCCGGTGGTCAGCAACAGCGGGTGGCGATTGCCCGGGCCCTGGCCATGGAGCCGGAAATCATCCTCTTCGATGAACCGACCTCGGCCCTCGACCCGGAGCTGGTTGGTGAAGTGCTGAAAGTCATACAGACGCTGGCCGAGGAAGGCCGTACCATGCTCATGGTCACCCACGAGATGGGCTTTGCCCGCCAAGTGTCGAGCCAGGTGCTGTTTCTGCATCAGGGCCGGGTCGAGGAACAAGGAAGCGCCGAGATACTTGACCAGCCGCAGAGCGAACGCCTGCAGCAATTTCTTTCCAACCGTTTGAAGTGAAGCCGAACCTGCATGGATACCAAGGTCAACAGCCCACAGACCACGCCGCCCCTGGACCGGATCGACGAAGCGATCATCGATGTGTTGCGCCACAACGGGCGCATCACCTATGAAAAGCTCTCATCGCTGGTGCACCTCACCCCTCGCCCATGCCTGGAACGGGTGCGCAAGCTGGAACGGCGCGGAGTGATTCGCGGCTATGGCGCGATCATCGATGTGCAGATGGTTTCGCCGGGGCTGTCGCTGCTGGTGCTGGTGGCCCTCTCCAACCAGAGCGGGCGCGCCGCGCAAAAGGCCTTCGAGGCCTGCGTGCGCGCCTGCCCGCAGGTGTTCGACTGCCAGCTGATCAGTGGCCACTTCGACTACAGCTTGCGCATGCGCTGCCGTGACATGGAGCACTACCGGGTGCTGACCGAAACCTGGATGAACAACGACGAGCTGCACATCGACAAGCTGGTCGCCCACCCGGAGCTGGCGGTGGTGAAGAACACCGCCCCCCAGCTCTAGGCCACCAACTCAGGTACGCGGCGGCGCCACCGGCCCGCTGCGCGACCAATCGAGCAACAGGCTGTAGGCCACCGCCAGCAAGGTCGGGCCGATGAACAGGCCGATAAAGCCGAAGGCCAGCAAGCCGCCAAACACCCCGAGCAAGACGATCACCAGCGGCAGGTTACCGCCACGGCTGATCAGGTAGGGTTTGAGCACGTTGTCGACGCCGCTGATGATGAAGGTACCCCAGAGGCCGAGGAACACCGCCATGCCGTACTCGCCCTGCCAGGCCAGCCAGGCGGTAGCCGGCACCCAGGCCAGCGGTGGGCCCATGGGAATCAGGCTGAGCATGAAGGTGACGATCCCCAGCACCAGCGCCCCTGGCACACCGGCAATCAGGAAGCCGATCAGCGCCAGTACCGCTTGCGCCGCAGCGGTGCCGATCACGCCGTTGACCACCCGTTGCACGGTACCTGCCACCAGTTCGAGGTAGTACTCGGCGCGCTCGCCGATCAGGCGGTCCAGCAGGCGCAGGACAAACGCCGCCAGGCGCGGCCCGTCACGGTAGAAGAAGAACACGAAGACCAGGCTCAGGGTCAGCTCGAGAATGCCGCTGCCGATCTGCGCGCTGCGCGCCAGCAGCCAGTTGCCGACCTGGCCCAGGTACGGCTTGATGGTGACCAACAACGCAGCGCCTTGCTGGTCAATGGTGTTCCACATGCCCACCAGGCGCTCGCCGACAAAAGGCACGCTGCCCAGCCAGCCCGGCGCATCGGGCAGGCCATCGACCTGCACGTCGCGCACGAAGGCGGTGGCATCGCGAATATGGTCGGCCAGGTTGAAGCCCAGCCACACCAGCGGCAACGCCACCAGCAATATCCACAAGGTGGTCAACAACCCTGCGGCGAGGGTTTCGCGACCGCCGAGCAGGCGCGTCAACAGACGCATCAGCGGCCAGCTGGCGTAGGCCAGGATGGCCCCCCAGAGCAGCGCCGAAATGAACGGTGCCATCACCCAGAGGCCTGCGCCAAGCAGCGCCAGCAGGATGATCTGCACCAGCAGGCGGTCATTATTGGGCATCATGTTTCTCGATCAACGAATCAGTTCGACGTGGAAACCATCAGTCTCGGCGCTACCCACTTCCAGTCGCGCTGGACGCACCCCGGCCTTTACCAGTTGCTCACGCCAGTCTTGCGCCTTGGCCCCGCTCAGGCTCACGCGCAAGGTGGTGTTGTTGTTCAGGCTGCGCCCGATCAGGTTGACCCAGGCCGCAGGCGGCTCGCCGTTCAAGTCAGGGTAGTCGAGCTTGCCGGTGTCGAGCAGTTCGCGCATCAAGGTGGCTGGCGTGGGCAGCAACTCGCCCAGGGGCGCATCGGCGACGAACTCTTCGACGTGCAGGTAAGCACGCTTGTTGCCACGGGTGATGCTGTACAGGGCGACCAGGGTGTTGCTCTGCTCGGCGGAGCGGCGCAGCAGAATGAACGCCTGTTGCTCGTCGGCACCCGACAACGTGCGGTTCTTGAACACCTCGTTGGCCCACAGGCTGTTCTCGCCACAATCACGCGCCTGGCACCAGAACAACGGATAACCGCCATCGTTCTGCAGGGCTTCGCGGGCGGCGGTGAAGGCTTCGTTGGCACTGCGCTCGCGGGGCAGCTCATAGGTGGTGGAGCTGACCTGGCCGCGGCTTTCGATCTTGCCCTCGACCCGCAGCTGATTGCTGATCTTGCGCAGGCCGCCCAAGGGGTAGATGCGCTCCTGCGGTACCGCCGCGCGCTGATCGACCACCTTGGCGTCCAGCGGAACCGGCAGGCCGTCGGCCAGCAACGGCAGGCTGGCGAGAACGCCGAGCCCGGCCATGGCCGCCCGGGTAAGCAATTTGAGCCTCATAGGCTCGTCACCGAGCGCGGGGCGTCAAGGTGGTCAAATGATGTGGCGTTGTCTTGCTCGTTCATGGTTGTCTCCCTGTTCAACCCGCCAAGCCTCGACAGTTGCCGGTCACAAGTCAAGAAATGCCAAAGAAGCGATTGAAACAGTCTGCAACAAGGGTTGCGCCGGCCTCGTCATTCAGGTGCAGATGATGACCGCCCGGCAGTTGTTCTCGCTCAAAGGGTAGCTGCTCGAGCAACTCGCTGTGGCGCGCCAGCATGCCGTCGGCGGCCACCACCAGTTTCGCCGGGCAGGCGATGCGTTGCACGAAGCTCATGGCCTGGGCCTGGTTCAGTCGCGTGGGCGATGGCAGGGTCAGGCGGCTGTCGCTGCGCCAAGTGTAGCCACCGGGTACCGGCATCAGCCCACGCTGGGCAAGTAGCTCGGCCGCCTCGCGGCTGACCGCCACCAGGCCCTTCATGCGTGCCTCGATGGCCTGCTCGAGGGTCGAGTGCACGGCCTTGCGCTTGCTGTCCAGGCGCAGTTGCGCCTGCAGGGCCATGCCCATGCGTTCGGCGGCATCCTGCGGGCCGCTGGTGGGCGGGATGACCCCGTCGATCAAGGCCAGGCGGGTGATGCGTTCGGGCAAGGCGCCGGCCAGCAGCACCGAAATGATCGCCCCCAGCGAGTGCCCGAGCAGGGCAAAGTGCTCCCAGCCCATCTGCTCGGCCACCCGCAGTACATCGTGGGCGTAGTCGGCCAGGGCGTAGCCGGCGCCGGCCGGGCGATGCTCGGAATGGCCATGGCCGGCCAGGTCCAGGGCGAGGATGCGCAGGCCCTTGAGCCGGGGCGCCAGGCGGGCAAAGCTGTTGGCGTTGTCCAGCCAGCCGTGCAGGGCAATCACCGGCAAGCCGTCGGCCGGGCCGAACAGGTGCGCGGCCAGCTCGATATGGCCCAGGTTCAGGCGTACTTCTTCCATTTCAGTGCTCATGTCGGGGTGTCCTGCCAGCGCTCGAACAGGCCCTTGATCAGGCTGGCGGTATCGCTCGGGTGCTCCAGCGGAAACATATGACCGCCCGGCAGGCTGTGGTATTCGCCCCTGGGCATGCCACGCACGGCCAGGGCGTGATGGCGCTTGACCACCCGGCTGTGGCTGCCACGGACCATGGCCAGGGGCAGCTGCAGCTGTTTGGCCGGGATCGGGCTGGTGTGCGGCAGGCTGCGGTAGATGCTGATCTCGGTAGCCGGGTCAAAGCGCAGGCGCAAGCCGTCTGCGCCGGGCTGCAAGCCATGCTCAAGGTAGGCGTCCAGGCATTCGGGATCGAAATGGCGGAACAGCGTTTTGCCAGCGAAATAGGCCCGTGCGCTGTCACGGTCGGCAAAGGCTTCGCGGCGGCCCAGGGTGCGCCCGGCCGGGGTGATGCGATCGATGAAGCCCATGCGCTTGGCGGCCTGGATCAGCCACTGGTCGACCCGGGTCAACACCGGCGAATCGAGCATCACCACGCCGCGGTAGTACTGCGGGCAGCGCAGCGCCGCATGCAGATGCAACACACCCCCCAAAGAATGCCCGACGCCCCAGACCGGGCCCGGCTGTTGCTCCAGGTGATGGATCAGCTCGTCGACCAGGTTCTGCCAGTTGTCGTTGACCGGAAAGCGCGGATCGTGGGCATGCTGGGCCAGGTGGCTGACCTGATAGTCCGGCGCCAGCGCCGCAAAGAGCTTGCCGTAGGTGGCCGAGGGAAAGCCATTGGCATGGGCGAAGAAGATCTGCTGCGACATGGCCGCCAATCCAGAAGGAAGTGATGGCTCATTGTCGGCAACCGCACCCGTGGCGGCAATGTCCGGAAAAGCCATCGGCGACGGCAATCAGGTCAATACTCGCCGAAACTGGCCATCGAGCGGCGCAGGCAGGCCTGCATATAGGCCAGTTGCTGCTCGAGGGCTTCGCGGGCGCGACGCTTGTCTTCGACATCGAGCTCAAGCCGGCGCAGGGCCAGGCAACTGGTCTGCAGCAGGTGTGACATGCGAATGCTGGCCTGGCGCAGTTGCTCCAGCTCGTACTGGCCTTCGAACTTGCGCAGCAGGTAGTCGAGCTTGGCGTCGGCGCTGTCCTGCAACATGCGGTACTCGGCAAAGTCCAGCGCCTGGTGCTTTTGCACCTTGTCGAGCGCCGGCTGCACGTCGGCCGAGTACACCAGATCCAGATGTCTACTGCTCATAGTCCAATTCCCTGGGACACCCTGCCCCGCAACTTGATTGCACGCTAACAAGGTGTACCGGGCAGGACAACTGGTAAAAATGCTAGGTCGATCAGCGGATTTATGGATGATTCAGGCCACGCAAGGTCATCAGCCCCGCCAGCGGCCACTCACCCTCGAGTTCGGCCAGGCTGGCGGTGCTCATCGGCGCCGGAGGTTGGCGGCTGCCATGCGCCAGCAGGCTGACCAGGTTGCCCACCAGCGGCTGGTGACTGACCAGCAACACTTCGTTCACGCCCAGGTTCTCCAGCTCGCTGATTACCGCGTGCGGGTCACTATCGGGGGTCAGCCACGGCACGGTCTGCACCGGTTTGCCGAAGCCGAGGGCTTCGTGGACCAGCGCCGCAGTCTGCTGGGCGCGCACATAGGGGCTGGCGAGAATCACCTGCAGCGGCTGCCCGAGCAACTGCGCCGCGCTACGCAGCACCTGCTCGCGGCCATGGGCGGTGAGACGGCGCTCGGCATCGGTGTTGGCCCGCTGCTCGGCTTCGCCGTGACGCAGCACCCACAACTTCACAGCTTCGGCTCTTCGTCGCGCACCGGGTGCGCTGCCGGCGGCACGCTGTGGGCAGCCTCGCCTTCAGGCGCGCGCGGGGTTGGCCAGTCGGCGAATGGCCAGGGCTTCTGGTCACTGTGGAAGCTGCCGAAGCGGCCGATCTGGGCCAGGAACTGGCTGAGGCTGTCGCCGAAATTCATCAGGCTGGCACTCGGTGCGCCGTAGATAAGCCGGTAGATCAGTTGCACCAGCACCAGGCCACCGAGCAGCAGCTCGGCCAATTGCCAGACCACCAGGAACACCAGCATCCACAGCACGCGCAAGATGATCGACTCGCGCTGGGTCTGGTTTGAAGAATCGTTCATGTCCTGCTCCTGCTTAGTTGAAACCGCTGGTGGAGATAAAGTCGACATCGGTTTTCGGCTCGCCACGCATCAACAGCTCGATCACCTGGGTCAGGGTCCGGCCTTCGAACAGGATCGCATGCAAGCCGGCGACCAGGGGCATGTACACCTGGACCTCCTGAGCTTTGACCTTGAGCACCTTGAGGGTGTTCACCCCTTCGGCGACTTCGCCCAGGCGGCTGACCGCCTCGTCCAGGCTCAGGCCCTGGCCCAGGGCATGACCGACCTGGTAGTTGCGGCTCTTGGGCGAGGAGCAGGTGACGATCAGGTCACCGACCCCGGCCAGGCCCAGGAAAGTCATCGGGTTGGCGCCCTGGCTGACGGCAAAGCGGGTCATCTCGGCCAGGGCGCGGGTAATCAGCATACTCTTGGTGTTCTCGCCCATACCCAAGGCCACGGCCATCCCGGCAATGATTGCGTAGACGTTCTTCAACGCCCCGCCCAGCTCGACACCAAAGCGGTCGCCGCTGGCATAAACACGGAAGGTGCGCCCGTGCAGCACAGCCTGGACCTGCTGGCAGAGGGCCTCGTCTTCACTGGCGACCACGGTGGCGGTCAGCGCGTGCTCGGCCACTTCACGGGCCAGGTTCGGCCCGGACAGCACGCCGATGCGCGCCTGGGGGGCGATTTCTTCGAGGATCTGGCTCATCAGCTTGAAGCTTTGCGCCTCGATGCCCTTGGTCAGGCTGACCAGCATCTTGCCGCCCAGCAGCTGGGCGTGGGGCGCCAGCACGCTGCGCAGGGCGCTGGAAGGCAAGGCGACGAAGATCAGCTCGCAGGCCTGCAGGGTCGCCAGCAGATCATTGACCGGCTCGACCCCGGCATGCAACTTGATGCCCTTGAGGTAGCGCGGGTTCTCGCGGTTGCTGCGCATGGCCTCGGCCTGCTCGGGGTCGCGCATCCATTGGCGCACCCGAACACCGTTTTCTGCCAGCAGATTCGCCACGGCGGTGCCGAAACTCCCGCCTCCCAGAACTGCAACAGGCTGCTGTTCAGTCATATCCAATCCGTTAAAACCAATTTAAGTGGCGACCTGCGCATTATACGGAGCGCCGGTGCCAGAGCCAGTGGCAGATGACCGAATCGCCGTTGGGAAGCGTCGCGCCATGACTGGAAAATGCCCACCACTCGGTTAACATGCCCGACTTGAACCTGTTACCAAGGCCGCACTGTGTCTTTTGGCCCGACCTGCAAACGCCCTTTATTACTGCTGACTGCCCTGCTCAGCGGCCCCAGTGTGGCTGACGACCTGTTCGTCGACAGCCAGGCTTTGCCGCAAGTGCTCACCGCCACCCGCCTCAAGCAATCGCCAGCGGCGGTGCCGGGCAGCATGACCGTGCTCGACAACGCGCTGATCCGCGCCAGCGGCGCCCGCGACATACCCGAACTGCTGCGCCTGGTGCCGGGGATGATGATCGGCTACGGCGCCGGCAACCAGCCGACGGTCAACTACCACGGCAGCAACGTCAACGATGCCCGGCGCATGCAGGTGCTGATCGACGGCCGCTCGGTGTACCGCGCAGGCCTGGCCACGGTGGACTGGAGCGATATCCCGCTGGCCATGGAAGACATCGAGCGCATCGAGGTGTTCCGCGGCCCCAACACCGTCAGTTACGGCGCCAATGCGCTGATGGCGGTGGTCAATATCCTCACCCGCAGCCCGGCCGACAGCCACGGCACGCGCTTGAAAGTCACCCGTGGCCAGCGCGGCATCACTGACTGGTACGCAAGCCAGGGCCTGGGCTGGGACGGTGGCGACCTGCGTCTGTCATTGTCGGGCATGCAGGACGACGGCTTCGACGAGAACCACCTGGGCCAGGACTACCGCGACAGCCGCCGCCTGAACCGCCTGAACCTCAGCGCCAGCCACACCCTGGCCAGCAACCAGAGCCTGGAGTGGCAGTTCGCGGCCAAAGAAGGCAGTGACCAGCGTCCTTATACCTATAAACCAGTGTTTCCCTACGTTACTGCCGCCGGCAACAACGCCGACCTCAACGCCAAGGATTACGCCGGCTCGCTGCGCTGGAACATCGACTTCAACCCGAACCATAGCCTGTACATCCAGGGCTCGGCCCAGCACTGGGAACGTGAACAGGTGTGGCGCGCCTGCGATGCGGCGCTGTCGTTCAGCCCGCAACTGACCCAGCTCTGGCGCCTGAACCCGAACTACGCCGAGCAGGTGGCGCGCAACATCACCTCACCCCTGCCCGCCGGCAGCAGCGAGGAGACCGCGCTGGCAACGCAAGTCCAGCAGCAATGGCGCAACGGCGGCGCGCAGCAGGTGTGCGGCGACATCGACCAGAGCACCCGGGAAACCCGCTACGACCTTGAAGTGCAGGACACCCTGAGCCTGTCCGACAGCCTGCGCCTGGTCAGTGGCGCCAATTACCGCTACGACCGCGCCGACTCGCAGACTTACTTCAATGGCAGCCTCGACGACAGCACCTGGCGCCTGTTCGGCCACCTGGAATGGCGCGCCGACGAGCACTGGATCCTCCAGGGCGGGGCCATGTACGAAGATGCCCGGCTGTCCGGCAGCTCGCTGACCCCGCGGGTGGCGGTCAACTACCTGATCACCCCGCGCCATGGCCTGCGCGCGGTTTACTCGGAGGCGGTACGCTCGCCGGACATGTTCGAGAACAACGTCAACTGGAGCTACCGGGTCAATAACCTGGAACCTGGCGCCTTCGGCCAGCGCGACGCCGATTACTTCGTCAAGACCCGCGGCCCGGGCGATCTCGAGCAAGAGCGCATGCGCTCGCGGGAACTGGGCTATAACGGTTACTTCGCCGATGCCGACCTGAGCGTCGACCTCAAGCTGTTCTACGACGAAATCACCGGCATGATCAGCGAACCGCTGCGCAACAACCAGTACATTGCCAGCAACAGCAACAAGGCCCGCTTCAGCGGCAGCGAAGCGCAGCTGGACTGGCGCCTGAGCCCGGCCGATCGCCTGCGCATGACCTACGCCTACGTCGATGCCTGGGCCAGCAACCCAGCCGACCGGCGCCTGAGCGCCCACAACAGCGGTTCGGCCGGCTGGCTGCGGGACTGGGGCGGCGGCTGGTCCAGTGCGCTGCTCTACTACGGCGACGATGCCCTCAACCAGTACCGCTTCGAACGCGTCGATTTACGCGTGGCCAAGCACCTGCGCTGGAACCGTACCAGCCTGGAACTGGCCGGCATGCTCCAGCAGCGCCTGGATGACGAGCCGACGACCATCTACGACAACCGCTATGACAGCCGTCACGTGCTGTCTTTCAGTGCGGAGCTGGCGTTCTGATGCGCCGCCTGCGGCGCTGGCTGCTGCTGGTCTGCCTGTGGCCCCTGGGCAGCCTGTCGGCCAGTGAGATCCTGCTCACTGCCAGCCAGGACAACCCCGGCGTGCGCAGCTTCGTCGACGCCTTGCGCGAGCGCCGCCCGGCTGACCAGGTGCGCTTCGTGCCGGTGGCCGAGCTGCCCCGACCGAGCCAGATTAAAGCCGCCACCCGCTTGATCCTGCTCGATGGCGCCAGCCTCGAGTGGCGCCTGAGCGAAAGCGCCGGTCCACCGGCGCTGGCCTTGCGCGTCAGCCGCGTCCAGGCCCAACAGCGTCTGGGCAGCCTGCGCCCGCCTTACCTGAGCCTGCTATGGAGCGACCCGCCGCTGGCCCGCCAGCTGCGCCTGACCCGCTACCTGTTGCCGCAGGCCAAGCGCGTGGGCGTGCTGTATGCCGAGCACAGCCAGTTTCTGCTCGACGAGTTGCGCAAGGCGGCCAGCCCGTTGGGCCTGGAGATCATCGCCGAAGCCTGGCCAGACCTGCGCGACAGCCGCCCACTGCAAAGTCTTCTGCAAAACAGCGATGTACTGCTGGGCATCGACGATCCACAGTTGTACAACTCGAAAACGGCGAAAAACGTTCTGCTCAGCAGCTATGGCCGGCAAATGGCGCTGATCGGGCCTAATGCCGGCTTCGTCAAGGCCGGCGCCCTGGCCAGTACCCTGAGCGATCAGGACGACTGGCTGGCGGTGCTCGAGCGGCTGCTCAACCAGGCCCCCAATCGCTGGCCACGCACGCTCTATCCGGATCACTTCAACGTGCTCGGCAACCAGCAGGTGGCCCGCGCCCTGGGCATCGAAGCGATTGACCCGTCCGCCGCCGCCCTGGCCCTGGCCGAAGGAGAAAGCACACCATGAGACGGCGCCTGAGCTGGGACATCCACACCCGCACGCAGATCATCAGCCTCGGCCCGGCCCTGTTGCTGACCCTGCTGCTGATCAGCTTCTTTACCTTCGTGCGTATCCAGGATTTGCGCCAGGAGCTCAACCACACCGGTCAGTTGATCGCCAACCAGTTGGCCCCGGCCTCCGAATACGGGGTAATCGCCGGTAATAACGAAGTGCTCGAAAGCCTCATGCGCGCGACCTTGAGCATCCCCCACGTGCGCTTTCTCGAGGTCCAGGACAGCAGCAACCATATCCTCGTGTATGTCGAGCAGCCGGACGAAAGCAACAACCGCGCACAGCAGGTCGAAGTGTTCCAGGCCCCCATTCGCCTGCAGCAGATCCGCCTGGACAACGACTTTTTGCACAGCAACGCACCGGCCAGGAGCATCGGTGACGACTATCTGGGCCGGGTAATCGTCGGCATGTCGGACGATGCCTTCAGCGAGCGCCAGCAGGAAATCGTGGTCAAGGCCGGGATCCTCGCGCTGTTTGCCCTGCTGTTCACCTTTATCCTCGCCCGGCGCCTGGCCCTGAGCCTGGCCAAGCCGATCAGCGACATGGGCCATGCGGTCAAGGCCATCCAGCAAGGGCAGTTCAATGCGCCGCTGCCGGTGGTCGACGACAGCGAACTGGGCCATCTGGCGCGGCACATCAACAACCTTGCCAGCGCCCTGGGCACAGCTAGCCATGAACAACAGCAAGCCATGTCGCAGCTGATCCAGGCCCGCGAAGAAGCCGAACAGGCGAACAAGGCCAAATCCGACTTCCTGGCGATGATGAGCCACGAACTGCGCACGCCCATGAACGGCGTCATGGGCATGCTGCAACTTCTGGAAACAACCCCGCTCAACGAGGAGCAGGCCGAATACACCGCGGTGGCCAGCGAGTCGACCGGGCACCTGCTCAAGGTCATCAACGATATCCTCGATTTCTCGCGCATCGAGCGCACCAACCTCGAGCTTGAGCATATCGACTTCAACCTCGGCGAGCTGATCGGCAGCAGCGTGCAATCGTTCCAGCACCTGGCCCAGCAGCGCCAGCTGGAGCTGCAACTGCGCCTGCCGCCGGGCATGGAACAACTGCAAGTGGTGGGCGACCCGACGCGCATCCGCCAGGTGCTGCTCAACCTGATCGGCAACGCCCTGAAATTCACCGAGCGCGGCAGCGTGCACATCGAACCGCGCTGGCAGGTGCTCGACCGCCAGCTGATCTGGTTCACCTGCGCGGTGCGCGACACCGGCATCGGCATCGACAGCACCCGCCTGGAGATGATGTTCGTTGCCTTCCAGCAAGCCGACAGCTCGATCTCACGCCGTTATGGCGGCACCGGCCTGGGCCTGTCGATCGCCCGCACCCTGGCCGAGCGGATGGGCGGAACCCTGCGCGGCGAAAGCCGTGAAGGCCTGGGCTCGACCTTTACCCTGGAAATGCCCCTGGCCCTGTCGACCGCGCAAACGCCGCGCCTGCCCAGTGGCCTGACCCGCCCCGAAGACGACGGCCAGGGCCGACGGATCCTGCTGGTCGAGGACAATCCGGTGAACCAGACGGTGATCGAAGCGATGCTGCGCAGCCTGGGCTTTGAAGTCTGCGTTGCAGTTGATGGCGCCCAAGCCGTGGCCCAGGCCGGACGTCAGCGCTTTGCCGCCGCACTGATGGATTGCCGCCTGCCGATCATCGATGGCTACGAGGCCACCCGGCGCATTCGCCTGCTGCCACAGGCGGCGGCCATGCCGATCATCGCCCTGACCGCCAATGCCTTGCAGGGCGATCGCGAGCGTTGCCTGAACGCCGGCATGAACGACTACCTGGCCAAGCCGTTCAAACGCACTGATCTGCAGCAAATTCTGCAACGCTGGCTGCCCGGTCAGACAGCTGTGACTGGCGATAAATGCTAAATTGCGGCAGTCTAAGAGACTGGACAAGCGCCGCGAAGGGCTTGAAAATAAAATTTCAGTGCACAAGTGTACTTCTTTGCCCCGTGCGCTGTGACTTTCACTACAACGCAATAGTCTATGTGTAGGCTGCCGGCTCAAACGCTAGCGTTTTGGGACGGCCGGGAAGATTTGCCCCCTGCCGCACGGGGACTATTGAGGAGCTCGCATGACCAAACAAAACGCCTTTACTCGGGAAGACCTGCTGCGCTGCAGTCGCGGTGAGCTGTTCGGCCCAGGTAACGCGCAACTGCCCGCCCCGAACATGCTGATGGTTGATCGCATCACCCATATCAGCGCCGAGGGTGGCAAGTACGGCAAAGGTGAATTGGTCGCCGAGCTGGATATCACCCCGGACCTGTGGTTCTTCGCCTGCCACTTCGAAGGTGATCCGGTGATGCCGGGCTGCCTGGGCCTGGATGCCATGTGGCAGCTGGTCGGTTTCTACCTCGGCTGGCAAGGTTTGCCGGGCCGTGGCCGCGCCCTGGGTTCGGGCGAAGTGAAATTCTTTGGCCAGGTCCTGCCGACCGCCAAGAAAGTCACCTACAACATTCATATCAAGCGCGTCCTCAAAGGCAAGCTGAACATGGCCATCGCCGATGGTTCGGTCAGCGTCGACGGTCGCGAGATCTACACCGCCGAAGGCCTCCGGGTCGGCGTCTTCACCTCCACTGACAACTTCTAAGGGTTATCCGCATGCGCCGCGTCGTTATCACTGGTCTGGGCATCGTTTCGTGCCTGGGCAATGACAAAGAGACCGTCTCCGCCAACCTGCGTGCAAGCCGCCCTGGCATCCGATTCAACCCGGAATATGCCGAAATGGGTCTGCGTAGCCAGGTTTCCGGCTCCATCGACCTCAACCTCGAAGAACTGATCGACCGTAAAATCTACCGCTTCGTTGGTCACGCCGCTGCCTATGCCTACCTGGCAATGGCCGACGCGATCAAGGACTCGGGCCTGACCGAAGAGCAGGTTTCCAACCCGCGTACCGGCCTGATCGCAGGCTCCGGCGGCGCCTCGACCCTGAACCAGATGGAAGCGCTGGACATCCTGCGCGAGAAAGGCGTCAAGCGCGTTGGCCCGTACCGCGTCACCCGGACCATGAGCAGCACCGTCTCGGCGTGCCTGGCCACCCCGTTCAAGATCAAGGGCCTGAACTACTCCATCGCCTCGGCCTGCGCCACCAGTGCTCACTGCATCGGTACCGCGATGGAACAGATCCAGATGGGCAAGCAGGACATCGTCTTCGCCGGTGGCGGTGAAGAAGAGCACTGGAGCCAGTCGTTCCTGTTCGACGCCATGGGCGCCCTGTCCAGCAAGCGCAACGACACCCCGGAAAAAGCCTCCCGCGCCTACGACGCTGACCGTGACGGTTTCGTCATCGCCGGCGGTGGCGGCATGGTCGTGGTTGAAGAGCTGGAACACGCCCTGGCCCGTGGCGCCAAGATCTACGCCGAAATCGTCGGCTACGGCGCGACGTCCGATGGCTACGACATGGTCGCGCCAAGCGGCGAAGGCGCCATCCGCTGCATGCAGATGGCCATGTCCACCGTCGACACCCCGATCGACTACCTGAACACCCACGGCACCTCGACCCCGGTGGGCGACGTTGCCGAGATGAAGGGCGTTCGCGAAGTGTTCGGCGACAAGGCTCCGGCCATCAGCTCGACCAAGAGCCTGTCCGGTCACTCCCTGGGCGCCGCCGGCGTTCACGAAGCGATCTACTGCATGCTGATGATGGAGGGCAACTTCATTGCCGGTTCCGCCAACATCGACGAGCTGGACCCGGAAGTGGCCGACCTGCCGGTGCTGACCAAGACCCAGGAAAACGCCAAGATCGATACCGTGATGAGCAACAGCTTCGGTTTCGGCGGCACCAACGCTACCCTGGTACTCAAGCGCTGGGCTGGCAAGTAAGGGCTGGCCCCTTGCACTCAAAACGCCCCGACTCGTCGGGGCGTTTTTGTTTGTGCCTTACACCGAAAAGCGCCCCACCAGCCCATTGAGCTCAATCGCCAGCTGTGACAACGCCTGGCTCGCCGCATTGGTCTGATTCGCCCCCGCCGACGTCTGCATCGCCAGGTCGCGAATATTGGTCAGGTTGCGATCCACCTCCCGCGCCACCTGCGCCTGCTGCTCCGAGGCACTGGCGATCACCAGGTTGCGCTCGTTGATCAGGCTGATGGCCGCGGCAATCTCCTCCAGCGCCGCCCCGGCGGCATGTGCGCCTTCCAGGGTGCCGCGCGCCCGCTCGTTGGTCTGCTGCATACCCTCGACCGCACGATTGGTGCCCTGCTGGATGCCGTCGATCATCTGCTCGATTTCCCGGGTCGACTGCTGGGTGCGATGGGCCAGTGCCCGCACCTCGTCAGCCACCACGGCAAAACCGCGCCCGGCATCACCGGCGCGCGCCGCCTCAATCGCCGCGTTCAGGGCCAGCAGGTTGGTTTGCTCGGCAATCGCGCCGATCACATCCAGCACCTTGGTAATGCCATGCACCTGTTGCGCCAGTTGCCCGACCTCTTCGGCGTTGGCGATGACGCCAGCGGCCAGGTCTTCGATCGAGGTCACGGTCAGGCGCACCTGCTCGCGCCCTTGACGGGCAATGCGGTCGGACTCGCGCGAGGCTTCGGAGGTGGCCACGGCATTGCTCGCCACCTCCTCCACCGCCGTGGTCATCTGGTTGACCGCGGTGGCCGCCTGTTCGATTTCCTGGCTTTGCTGCATCAGCCCGCGGGTGGCATCTTCGGTTACCGCGCTGAGCTCTTCGGAGGCCGAGGCCAGCTGGCTGGAAGAATCGGAGATGCGCCCGATGGTATCGCGCAGGCTTTGCTGCATCTGTTTCAAGGCCGCCAGCAAGCGCGCCGGCTCATCCTTGCCCTGCACCGAGATCTGCGGGGTCAGGTCACCGGTGGCGACCACTTCGGCGACCTGCAGCGACTGCGCCAGTGGCCGGACGATGCTGCGGGTCAGAGTCAGGGCCAGGACCACGGTGAGCACTACGGCGGCGATCAGCAAGCCGATCACCCAGATCCGCGCCTGCGTGTAGACGACTTCGGCAAGGTCGGTGGCGCTGTTGGCATGCTGATTATTGAGCGCGATCAGCTCGTTGAGGCTGGCGGTCATCTGGTCGGCGAGCTGGTTCATCTCGCCATTGACCATGGCCACCGCCTCTTCCACCCGGTGCTCGGTGGACAACTGCACCACCTGGGCCTGCAGCTTGAGGTAGCGCCGCTCCAGGTCCAGGTAGCGGTCGAACAGGGTCTGTTCTTCAGGCAGGACGATCAGCGCCTGGTACTTCTGCTGGGCCTTGTCCAGGCCGGACTTGATCTCTTCGATGCGCGACTTGTTCTGCTCCAGCGCCGCCGCATCGCGATTGACCAAAAGGCGCAGGGTCAAGGCGCGGATGCGCAACATGTCCTGGGTCATCTGCCCGACCGAGATCACGCTGGGCAACCAGTTGCTGTCGACCTGCTCGGACTGCTGGCGCATGCTGGTCATCTGCATCAAGGCAAACGCACCCAAGGCAAACACCAGCGCCGCCACCAGGCCGAAGCCCAGGCCGGCCCTGGGCGCGATATTCATGCTTCTCAAGCTCATCTTCTGGCTCCCTCCAAAAGCGCTGCTCAATAGGGCAGCAGTCCTTGCTTCTAGACGGTATCGGCCTGTGGAAAATTTGCGTAAGACGAAAACGTGATATCAAAAGGCCTTATGATCGCGACGCCAGGGTCGCCCTGCCTCAGCGCACGGTAAAGCGCTGCTCGGCCAGCAGGCGATCGCCCTGAAAGACCATGAAATGCCATTGCCCCGGCACTACTTCGTGGTTCTCGGTGAACTCGTAGGCCATGACATCCTGGACCGCACCGGGCACCAGCTTTTGCACCACTTCGAACTTGTCGTGGCGCTTGCCGTCCGGCGTGCGCACGCCAGGGGTGAGGTACAGCAGGGTCAGCGGCGTGTCCTCGGCGACCTTGCCTTCCAGCCGGTAGCGCATACCGAACTTGCTACCCAGGCGCGCCGGGATTTCATCGGTGGGCTGGATGGTCTGGTTGCTCTGGCTCAGCACCCGTTCACCGGGCTGGAAGTTCTGGTGGCGGGTTTCGAACAGACCGTACTCGACCGGGCCTTCGACGCGAACCTCGGCAGCGGCCAGGCCACTGACCAGCAACAGCCCGCACAGGGCGCTGAAACGACGTGGAAACATAGTGCACTCCATCAGGTTGATGGCGGCAGGCTATGACGCGGGCATGACAAGCTGATGACAGTGCTGTCATTTGCGTGCCTTGGGCAGCACCGCGAGGAAGTTGTCGCGGGCGACCTTTTGCGCCACCTCGGCAGGCAAGGCATCCAGAAACGGATCGAAACCATGCAACTGTTCGCCCAGGCTGTTGAAGCGCCCGACCACGTCGGAGCCAAGCATGAAGCGCTCAGGGAATCGTTTGACCAGCGCCAGCCACTCAGCCCTGGGCTTGCCCTTCTCATCCAGCAGATAAGGCTGCAGCACGCTCCAGGACAGGTCTATGTACAGGTTCGGGTAATCCTCGAGCATCCGTGTCAGGGTCGGCAGCAGAAAATCCAGCTGCGTCTGGTGCCGATGAATCTCCATACTGGTGCCGGCATGGGCCCAGATGAAGCGGGTGTGCGGGTGATTGCGCAACGGCTCTTCGATTTCCGCCAGGTACAGCGGGTTGCGTTCGCGCTTGGAGGTGATGTTGGAATGGATCAGCACCGGCAGGTCCTGCTCGGCGGCCAGGTGATAGATGCGGGTCATGGCCTCGTTGTTGGCCCTGGGCGTGTCGCCGCTGGTCAACGCGGTGAGGTCGTCGTGGCGGGTGAACACCTCGCCGATCCCCTGCCACAGGCCCGGGTGCAGCGCGAGCATGCGTTCGATGTGGGCCACGGCGTTCTTGTCTACCGGGTTGAAGCCGGTGAGAAACGGATGAAAGCGCTGGCGCTGCTCAGGCGAAAGCTTCTCCAGCGCCGCAGCAACGTAGATGTCGGTGGCGCTGTACCAATAGGCATCGGCATCGTCGCCCGCGTAGTAACGCGGGCGCTTGGGCTCGTCTTCGTGCCACTTCTTGGCCACCGGGATGCCGGAAATCATCGACTGGTCGATGCGCGCCTCATCCATGGCCTTGAGCAAGGCGTCCATGCCGGCGGTTTCCTGGAAAAAATCGACGTAATGCAGGTGCGCATCACTGTAGTGATACTCGCGCGCCTGCGCCGCCTGCAGCGGTAGCCCCAGCAACAGCGCCCAGCCCAGACACCTGGCAATCATTTCACATTCCTTCTGGCCGATTCAGACAGGGTAGACCGGAGCGAACACACGCCAGTTCAGCAGGTTATGCTACAAGAACTTTCCCTGCTGGCCTGGAGCACACCGTGAGCCTTCCCCTGGTCATCCGCCCTCGCGCCGAATCGGTCGAAGGCCAACCCATCCTGCGCCCCCTGCCCTCGGCCCAGTGCCGCAGCGTCGGGCCGTTCGTGTTCTTCGACCACATGCTCGAAACCGACTACCCGGCCGGGCGCGGCATGAACATCCGCCAGCACCCGCATATCGGCCTGTCGACCCTCACCTACCTGTTCGAGGGCGAGATCCAGCACAAGGACAGCCTGGGCTCGGATCAACGGGTCAAGGCCGGTGAAGTCAGCTGGATGACCGCCGGCAGCGCCATTGCCCATGTCGAGCGCACGCCGGCCGAACTGCTGCCTGGCAGCTCGCGATTGCACGGTTTGCAGGTGTGGCTGGCATCGCCCAAAGCGCATGAGCAAGGCCCGGGGCACTACAGCCATCATCCGGCGGCGAGCCTGCCGGTCAGTGACAGCCTGGGGGTGCGCATTCGCATGATTGCCGGCAGCGGCTTTTGCCTGCAATCGCCAGTGCCGGTGTTGTCACCGACCCTGTATGCGCTGGTGCAGATGCAGGCGGCCACTACCCTGACGGTGCCCACCGAGCATGCCGAGCGTGCGCTGTATGTACTGGATGGCGAAGTCAGCCTCGACAATGAAGCGCTCGAGCCGTGCAGCCTGGTGATCTTGCCGCACGGTGCAGAGATGAGCCTGTATGCCGACAGCGAAAGCCAGTTGGTGCTGTTTGGCGGGGCGCCGCTGGACGGGCCGCGGCGGATGAACTGGAATTTTGTTGCCAGCGATCCGGCGCTGATCGAGCAGGCGCGGGCACGCTGGGCGGCCGGGGAGTGGCCGACGGTGCCGGGGGAAACTGAAAGGATCGAGCTGCCTTGAGGTTATCGCGACCGCTACGCGGTCGATCGCCGGCAAGGCTGGTGCCCACAAGGTCAAGTGTGGGAGCCAGCCTTGCCCCTTCACTCAGCGCTGGAACACGTCATCGAGCAAATTGTACATTGCCCGGAACGCGCGCTTGGATGTGCGGGCGTCGTACTTCATCTTGCCGGGAATGTTCGCCGCGATATCGGTGAACGAATGCACCGCGCCGCCATAGCTGATCAGTTGCCAATCGACCTTGGCCGCATCCATCTCGACTTCGAAGGCCGGCAACTGCTCTTTGGGCACGAACGGGTCGGCGGCGCCATGCAGCACCAGCATCGAAGCCTTGACCTTGCCTTCTACCGCCGGCAGCGGCGTATCGAGGGTGCCGTGGAACGACACCGCAGCCAGCAGGCGGGCATCTTCGCGGGCCAGCTCCAGGGCGCAGCAACCGCCGAAGCAGAAGCCGAAGGTGGCCAGCTTGCCCGGCTCCAGTACCGCCTTCGATTGCCCCAGCAACTGGTCCAGCGCCGCCTTCAGGCGCTTGCGCAGCTCGACGCGGTCGTTCTTCAGCGGCATCATCGCCGCCCCTGCTTCATCCATGTTCGACGGTCGCAGGGTCTGGCCGTAGATGTCGGCCAGCAACACCACATAACCCTGAGCGGCGACTTCGCGGGCGATACGCTCGGCGCCCTCGCCCACCCCCATCCAGTTTGGTGCCATCAAAAGCCCAGGCTGCTCGCGGGCGCCCTGGGTAAAGAACAAGCGGCTCTCATAGGCTTTGCCGGCAACATGATAGACCAGCGATTCGACGGTAACCTTGCTCATGCACTCCTCCTTGCACAATGAAAAAAGCCCGCCGAAGCGGGCTTTCCTGCAACTACTTAAGCCGACAATTCGACCAGCAGCTTGTTCAGGCGACGAACGTACGCCGCCGGGTCCTTGAGGCTATCGCCCGCCGCCAGCGCGGCCTGATCGAAGAGGATGTGCGAGAAGTCGGCGAAACGGTCTTCGCTCTGCTCGTTGTCCAGCTTCTCGATCAGCGGGTGGCCCGGGTTGAATTCGAAGATCGGCTTGGAGTCCGGCACCTTCTGTCCGCTGGCTTCGAGGATCTGGCGCATCTGCAGGCCCAGGTCCTGTTCACCGATAGCCAGGATCGCCGGCGAATCGGTCAGGCGGTGCGACACGCGCACTTCGCTGACGCTCTCGCCCAGCGCCGCCTTGAGGCGCTCGACCAGGCCTTCTTTCTCCTTGGCGACTTCTTCCTGGGCTTTCTTGTCCTCTTCAGAGTCCAGCTTGCCCAGGTCCAGGTCACCGCGGGCGACGTCGACGAAGCTCTTGCCGTCGAATTCGCTCAGGTAGCTCATCAGCCACTCGTCGATACGGTCGGTCAGCAGCAGCACTTCGATGCCTTTCTTGCGGAAGACTTCCAGGTGCGGGCTGTTCTTGACCTGCGCGTAGGATTCGCCGGTGAGGAAGTAGATCTTGTCCTGACCTTCCTTGGCGCGGGCCAGGTAGTCGGCCAGGGCAACGCTCTGCTCGCCGCTTTCGTCATGGGTGGAGGCGAAACGCAGCAGGCCGGCGATCTTTTCCTTGTTGGCGAAGTCTTCAGCCGGGCCTTCTTTCATCACCTGGCCAAAGTTCTTCCAGAAGCCCTTGTACTGCTCAGGCTCGTTCTTGGCCAGCTTCTCGAGCATGTCCAGCACGCGCTTGGTCAGCGCCGACTTCATCGAATCGATGATCGGGTCTTTCTGCAGGATTTCGCGCGAAACGTTCAGCGACAGGTCGTTGGAATCGACCACGCCCTTGATGAAACGCAGGTACAGCGGCAGGAAGGATTCTGCCTGGTCCATGATGAACACACGCTGCACGTACAGCTTCAGGCCGCGTGGCGCTTCACGCTGGTACAGGTCGAACGGGGCGCGGGCCGGTACGTAGAGCAGCGAGTTGTACTCAAGCTTGCCTTCGACCTTGTTGTGGCTCCAGGCCAACGGGTTCTCGAAGTCGTGACCGATGTGCTTGTAGAACTCCTGGTATTCCTCGTCCTTGATCTCGGTACGCGGACGGGTCCACAGGGCGCTGGCGCGGTTGACGGTTTCCCATTCTTCGGCCGGCTTTTCTTCACCTTCGCCGGCTTCGACCTGTTTTGGCAGCTCGATCGGCAAGGCGATGTGGTCGGAGTACTTCTTGACGATGTTGCGCAGGCGCCAGCCGTCGGCGAACTCTTCTTCACCTTTTTTCAGGTGCAGGACGATGCGCGTACCGCGCTCGGCCTTGTCGACAGTGGCAACTTCAAAGTCACCCTCGCCCTTGGACGACCAGTGCACGCCCTCGGCAGCTGGCAGGCCGGCGCGGCGGCTGAATACGTCGACCTTGTCGGCGACGATAAAGGCCGAATAGAAGCCCACGCCGAACTGACCGATCAGGTGCGAGTCCTTCTTCTGGTCGCCGGTGAGGTTTTTCATGAAGTCGGCGGTGCCGGACTTGGCGATGGTGCCCAGGTGCGCGATGACCTCTTCGCGGCTCATGCCGATGCCGTTGTCTTCGAGGGTGACGGTGTTGGCGTCCTTGTCGAAGCTCAGGCGGATTTTAAGCTCGGCGCCGCCTTCGAGCAGCTCTGGCTTGGCCAGGGCTTCAAAGCGCAGTTTATCGACGGCGTCGGAGGCGTTGGAAATCAGTTCGCGAAGGAAGATTTCCTTGTTCGAATACAGGGAATGGATCATGAGGTGCAGCAGTTGCTTCACCTCGGTCTGGAAGCCCAGGGTTTCTTTTTGAGTTTCCACACTCATGGTCTTCAACACTCCGATCTGATGGCAGTTGTCGTTGGGCAGGCCGGCGGCCTGCTTTCACGGCGGGATGCACAACAGATGGGGGTGGCTGGGGCTATTTCAAGGGCGAAGTCATTTCTTCGATCTTGAAATGCGCGCGCGCCGTGGCAATCGGTTCGTCCGCGTCGCCCTGCCAGGCGGTTATGGCCACGTTGGTTACCCGCCGGCCCTGGCGCCATAGCTGGCAGCGGGCGTAGGTGTCGCGGTAGTGGCCGGCGCGCAGGTAGTCGATGGAAAAGTCGATGATCTTCGGGATCGCCGCGCTTTCGCTGAAAATCAGCAGGTACAGCGCCGCCGACAGCTCCATGAAGCCTGCGATCACCCCGCCGTGGATCGCCGGCAGCAACGGATTGCCAATGTTGTCCTGGCTGGCCGGCAGGCAAAACAACAGGTCATCGCCCTGGCGGCTGCACTGGATACCAATCAATCCGGCATAAGGGATCAACTGCAGCAGCGGCTCATAATTGCCTTCGGCATGGGCCTGGCGCAGTTGCTGGTGTACCTCTGGCGGAATCATTGGCCGCTCCCCTTGAGCTTGCTGGCGAAATTCAGGCCGCCCTTGATACCCTTGCCCAGGCGCATGAAAGTGCCAACCACCTGGGCGATCGGCTGCTCCGGGTCGTCCTGGTAGGCCAGCCCACGGGTGAAGATCACATCGCGAGAAACGCGGTAGCAGTAGGCATGGCCGAAGATGTCCTTGCCGGCCTCGGCCGGCTGCATGTAGTCGATGCGCAGGTCTAGCGTCGGGCATACCTCGAACTCAGGCAGCGCACAAAGGGTAGCCATGCCGCAGGTGGTGTCCATCAGGGTGGTCACCGCCCCGCCATGCACGGCGCCGGTCTGTGGGTTGCCGACGATCTTCGTCGAGTACGGCAACACCAGGGTCATGCCCTGGGCATCAGCGTGATGCACGCGCATCTGCAGCACCTGGCAATGTCGCAATGCCGAGAGAAAACGTTCGGCCATTGCCAGCAAAGAAGTGTCGGTCATTTGAAAAACTCCCGGGCCATTGAGAACATGCACACAGTCTGGCAAATGTCCATATAGAACCATTTGTTATATATCTGTATTGTGCGCGGAACTTCTACCGGTTACTTGAGCTCGAAGGAACAAGTAACTTATTCCACAAGGAGAAACACCCCATGCGTAAACCTTTTGCTTTTGCCGTTATGCTCGCCGCTGCTCTGGGCCTGGCCGCTTGCGATAAAGCCAGCGAGAACAAAGCCCAAGATGCTCAACAACACGCCGAGCAAGCCCAAGAGAAGATGGGTGAAGCTCAGGATAAAGTGAACGAGGCCGCGAAAGAAAACGCCGAAGCCGCCAAAGATCAGGCCGAAGCGCAACAGAAAGCCGCTGAAGAAGCTGCAAAAGAAGCTGCACCTGCTGCTCCAGCTACTCCTGCCGAGCCTGCCAAGTAAGCAAGCCCGCCGGAATAAAAAAACCCGACGCTGTCGGGTTTTTTTATGCCTGTTGCAATAGGGTTAAACGATTCAGTCAATAACCTTCAGGCGAGGTTCTCTTTGCCGGGTTCCGCCACCGGCGCTTCGGTCGGGGTATAGACCATCACATCGAGCACATCGGAGTGGAATTCACGGCGATACAGCACCAGTACTACCCCGGTACTCATCAACATAAACAACCAGGGGCTGATAAACCAGCAGAGCATGGCCATGCCGAAGTAATAGGAACGCAGGCCAAAGTTGAACTGGTTGGCGGCCAGGGAAATAACCTTGGCCGCTCTAAGGGCAAAGGCCTTGCGCTCAAGTTCGCTGACCTGACGCTCGCCGATCATCGGCGCCGAACCCACCAATACGGCGGCGAAGTTGTATTGACGCATGCACCAGCTGAAAGTGAAGAAGGCGTACACAAATACCATCGCCAGGCACAGCAACTTGATTTCCGACATGCCCTGGGACGCCTGCTGCACCAGCGGCAGGTCTGCCAGCAACGATACCGCACGGTCTGATGCGCCGAGCACGGTGAGAATACCGGCCAGGATGATCAAGGTGCTGGAGGCAAAGAACGAGGCGTTGCGCTCCAGGTTACCGATCACGCTGGCATCGGCGATGCGGTTGTCACGCAGCAGCATGCGGCGCATCCAGTCTTCGCGGTACAGGTGCAGCACGCTGGCCAGGCAAGCGGTATCGCGGCCCTTCCAGGTGGCATAACGGGTGTATCCGCCCCAGCAGACAACGAACCAGCAGGCGGCCAGCAAGTGGATCAGATTGCTTTGAATGAAGCTCATGCAAGGTCCTGATTGAAGTTTCGAGCACAATAAAGCCCATTGACCGGCTTTCGACGCTTTAGCGCAGAAAAAGACACGTCTGCCGTGCAGAAACGAAAAAGCCCCGCGTCCTTGCGGACACGGGGCTCGGAATTTGCCGTGACGGTCACCCTGTTGGCTTGTGGCCGGTGTCCGTCATAGGGCCAATTCTCAGGCCAGCACTTCGCGTGGCTTGCCAAGCATGCGGTCACACACCACCGCAACGCCCAGGGCCACTACCGACGGTACCAGCCAGGCCAGGCCCTGCTCGCTCAGCGGCAGGTGGGCGAGGATTTCCGGCAGTTCGCTGGCCAGGGCGGTGCCCTTGATGGCATCGATCATGCCGAACAGCAGCGAAACCAGCATCACCGGCGCGAGGATGCGCACCTCGGAATTCCACAGTTCTTTGCAGAAGCTCAGGCCTACGACCACGATGCACGGCGGGTAGATAGCCGTCAGCACCGGAATCGAGAACATGATCAGCTTGGTCAGGCCGAGGTTGGAGATCAGCAGCGAGAAGCCTGCAAGGATCACCACCAGGGTGCGGTACGACAGCGGCAGTACCTGGCTGAAATACTCGGCACAGGCGCAGGTCAGGCCAACTGCGGTCACCAGACAGGCCAGGGCGATCAGCACGGCCAGGAAGCCGCTGCCCAGCGAGCCGAAGGTGTGCTGTACATAGGCATGCAGTACCGCTGCGCCGTTGCTGGCACCGGCGGCGATTTCATGGCTGCCGGCACCCAGGCGGAACAGGCTGATGTACACCAGGGCCAGGCCGACCCCGGCGATCAGGCCGGCGATGATCGCGTAGCGGGTGATCAGCCGCGGCGATTCGACACCGCGCGAACGGATGGCGTTGACGATGACGATACCGAACACCAGGGCGCCGAGGGTATCCATGGTCAGGTAACCATTGATGAAGCCCTGGGAGAACGGTGCGGCAACGTAGGCCGGCTGCGCTTCACCGATACCACCGGCGGGCAGCATGAACGCGGCGATGCCGAGTGCGGCCAGGGCGATGATCTTCAGCGGCGCGAGGAAGCGACCGACGGTGTCGAGCAACTTGCCCGGGTACATGGACACCGCCAGCACCACCAGGAAGTACACCAGGCTGTAGATAAACAGGGCCAGCGGGCTTTCACCGGTCAGCGGCGCAACACCCACCTCGAAGGATACGGTGGCGGTACGCGGAGTGGCGAACAGCGGGCCTACCGACAGGTAGCACACCGCCGCCAGCAGGCCGCCGGCGACCTTGCCGATCGGGCTGCTCAGGGCATCCATGCCGCCGCCGACCTTGGCCAGAGCGACAACAGTGATAACCGGCAGGCCCACAGCAGTGATCAGGAAACCCAGCGCCGCCATCCACACGTGTGGACCGGATTGCAGACCGACGATAGGTGGGAAAATGATATTGCCCGCGCCGACGAACAAAGCGAACGTCATAAAACCAAGTGCCAGGATGTCCTGGCCTTTCAAAACTTTCATTAAGGAAATACCACACTGCTGAAATCGGGATTTAGAGAGGGATTTCCCCTTGGGTGAGGGAAATGCTGCCTGGCTGGATGAGCCAGACCCGTTTAGCGTGTCGTTCCCTTTTGGGGAGCGGGCACAAAATGAGTGCATAGGTTAACGAATTTGTCACAGAAACGCACTGCTGCAGGGCTGCTTGTCCGATGTGTGAATATGCGTGTCGCTTGCGCGACAGCCTCAAGCGGCAAGTTACAAGCCGCAAGCTTGCCGCAATACCCTCTTGCAGCTTGAAGCTTGCCCCTTGCCGCTGCTGCCCGGTAAACAAAAAAGGCCACCCGAAGGTGGCCTTTCTTGTTTACCGGGCAGTGCTTACTTCTTCACTTCCCAGCCAGTCAGCTCGGCCAGGGCCTTGCCGATGTCTGCCAGCGAACGCACGGTTTTCACACCAGCATCCTGCAGCGCAGCGAATTTCTCGTCTGCAGTGCCTTTGCCGCCGGAGATGATGGCGCCAGCGTGGCCCATACGCTTGCCCGCAGGAGCGGTAACACCAGCGATGTAGGAAACCACAGGCTTGGTGACGTTGGCCTTGATGTAGGCAGCTGCTTCTTCTTCAGCCGAACCGCCGATCTCGCCGATCATGACGATCGCTTCGGTCTTCGGGTCTTCCTGGAACAGCTTCAGGATGTCGATGAAGTTGGAGCCCGGGATCGGGTCGCCACCGATACCGACGCAGGTGGACTGACCGAAACCGGCGTCAGTGGTCTGCTTGACCGCTTCGTAGGTCAGGGTGCCGGAACGCGAAACGATACCGACCTTGCCTGGCAAGTGGATGTGACCTGGCATGATGCCGATCTTGCACTCGCCCGGAGTGATGACGCCTGGGCAGTTAGGGCCGATCAGGGTAACACCCAGCTCGTCGCACTTGACCTTGGCATCGAGCATGTCCAGGGTAGGAATGCCTTCGGTGATGCAGACGATCAGCTTGATGCCGCCGAAGGCAGCTTCCAGGATCGAGTCCTTGCAGAAAGGAGCTGGAACGTAGATGACCGACGCATCAGCGCCGGTAGCTTCTACTGCTTCTTTCACAGTGTTGAACACTGGCAGGCCCAGGTGGGTGGAACCACCCTTGCCTGGTGTCACGCCGCCGACCATCTTGGTGCCGTAGGCGATGGCTTGCTCGGAGTGGAAAGTACCTTGCGAGCCGGTGAAGCCCTGGCAGATGACTTTGGTGTCTTTATTGATCAGGACGCTCATTACTTGCCCTCCGCAGCTTTGACAACTTGTTGAGCAGCGTCGGTCAGGCTGGTTGCCGCAATGATGTTCAAACCGCTTTCTGCCAGTACTTTAGCACCCAGTTCAGCGTTGTTGCCTTCCAGGCGAACAACAACCGGTACCTTGACGCCGACTTCTTTCACAGCGCCGATGATGCCTTCGGCAATCATGTCGCAACGAACGATGCCGCCGAAGATGTTGACCAGAACGGCCGCGACATTGCTGTCGGACAGAATGATCTTGAAGGCTTCGGTAACGCGCTCTTTGGTAGCACCACCACCTACGTCGAGGAAGTTGGCTGGCTTGCCGCCGTGCAGGTTGACGATGTCCATGGTACCCATGGCCAGGCCGGCACCGTTGACCATGCAGCCGATGTTGCCTTCCAGGGCCACGTAGTTCAGCTCGAAGCTGGCAGCGTGGGCTTCACGAGGATCGTCTTGCGACGGGTCGTGGAAGGTTTTCAGCTTAGGCTGACGGTACATGGCGTTAGCGTCGATGTTGATCTTGGCATCGAGGCAGTGCAGGTCGCCGTCGGCCTTGATGACCAGCGGGTTTACTTCCAGCAGGGCCAGGTCGTGTTCTTTGAACAGCTTGGCCAGGCCTACGAAAATCTTGGCGAACTGAGCAACTTGCTTGCCTTCCAGACCCAGCTGGAACGCCAGTTCACGACCCTGGAATGGCTGAGCGCCAACCAGTGGATCGATAGTAGCCTTGATGATCTTCTCAGGAGTCTCGTGAGCGACTTTCTCGATGTCCACGCCACCTTCGGTGGAAGCCATGAACACGATACGGCGGCTCGAACGGTCGACTACAGCGCCCAGGTACAGCTCTTTGGCGATGTCAGTGGGATTTACTGGCTGACCAGGTTACAGACGGCCAGGTCGTGTGCGAACCAGCTCTTTGACCACAGCGGGTTTGGACTGAGCGCCAACCAGTCCAGCAGGGCCAGGTCGTGTTCTTTGAACAGCTTGGCCAGGCCTACGAAAATCTTGGCGAACTGAGCAACTTGCTTGCCTTCCAGACCCAGCTGGAACGCCAGTTCACGACCCTGGAATGGCTGAGCGCCAACCAGTGGATCGATAGTAGCCTTGATGATCTTCTCAGGAGTCTCGTGAGCGACTTTCTCGATGTCCACGCCACCTTCGGTGGAAGCCATGAACACGATACGGCGGCTCGAACGGTCGACTACAGCGCCCAGGTACAGCTCTTTGGCGATGTCAGTGCAGGATTCGACCAGGATCTTGGTCACTGGCTGACCGTTGGCGTCGGTCTGGTAGGTTACCAGACGCTTGCCCAACCATTGCGCAGCGAACGCCTTGGCGTCTTCCTTGCTGCGAACCAGCTTGACGCCGCCCGCTTTACCGCGACCACCGGCGTGGACCTGGGCTTTGACAACCCACTCGGTGCCACCGATCTTGTCGCAGGCTTCTGCGGCAGCTTCAGGGGTGTCGACTGCGAAACCCTTGGAAACTGGCAGGCCGTATTCAGCGAACAGCTGCTTACCCTGATACTCGTGAAGATTCATGCTTTTTACCGTCTTCGTTAGGTACTGCGCTTCGGCGCTGCGCTCCATGGGAGTGCCGCGCCACCTGTGACCACTTGCCCCCGGTATGCTCCGGGAGTTCGAGTCCGGCGGACTTTCCGCGGTGAGTCATGCACGCAAGACTCACGACGGGCCACCCGCCGTGGTTTCTTATTGTTTAACGCTTCTTACGGTTGGCAACGTGAATGGCACCGCCATTCACAGCCAGCGCGGCTTCATGCAGCGCTTCGGACAGGGTCGGATGGGAGAAAACCATCATGCCCAGGTCTTCGGCGCTGGTGCCGAATTCCATTGCGATTGCACCCTGCTGCACCAGTTCGGCAGCCGATGGGCCAATCACGTGTACACCCAGGACGCGGTCGGTCTTGGCATCGGCGATGACCTTGACGAAACCACCGGTGTCGTTGGCAGCCATCGCACGGCCGCTGGCCGCGAACGGGAAGGTGCCCACGTTAACCTCAACGCCTTCGGCCTTCAAGGTCTGTTCGGTTTTACCGACCCATGCGATTTCCGGGTGGGTGTAGATAACCGACGGGATCAGGTCGTAGTTCATCTGGGCTTTGTGGCCCTTGATGCGCTCGACGACCATGATGCCCTCTTCCGAGGCCTTGTGCGCCAGCATCATGCCACGAACCACGTCACCGATGGCGTAAACGCCCGGTACGCTGGTCGCGCAGTGATCGTCGACGAAGATGAAACCACGCTCGTCGATGGTCACGCCGCTGTCGGCAGCCAGCAGATCGGTGGTCACCGGACGACGGCCGACCGCAACGATCAACTTGTCGAAGGTGATCTTCTGCTCGCCGTTGGCGTCGGTGTAGGTCACTTCGACTTCAGCGCCGTTGACCTTCGAGCCGGTCACGCGAGCGCCCAGCTTGATGTCCAGGCCTTGCTTGGTCAGGGTTTTCAGCGCTTCCTTGGAGACAGCGGCGTCAGCGGCCATCAGGAAGGTGTCCAGGGCTTCGAGGACGGTGACTTCTGCGCCCAGGCGAGCCCAGACCGAACCCAGCTCCAGGCCGATCACGCCAGCACCGATCACGCCCAGGCGCTTAGGTACGGTTTGGAATTCCAGGGCGCCGGTGGAATCGACGATGACGTTCTGGTCGACCGGAGCCGGTGGAATGTCGATCGGACGCGAACCGGAAGCCAGGATGACGTTCTCGGCTTCGATGATTTCGGTGGTGCCGTCAGCCTTGGTGACTTCGACTTTCTTGCCAGCCAGCAGTTTACCGTGGCCCTGGATCGAGGTGACGCCGTTGGCCTTGAACAGGGTGGCAACACCGCCGGTCAGGTTTTTGACGATGCCAGCCTTGCGGCCAACCATCGCGGCGACGTCCATCTTCACTTCGCCAGTGGAGATACCGTGGACGTTGAAGCTCTCTTTGGCTTCCTTGTACTTCCAGGAGCTGTCCAGCAGCGCCTTGGAAGGAATGCAACCCACGTTCAGGCAGGTACCGCCGAGGGCCAGCTTGCCTTCGCCGTCAGTGTACTTCTCGATACAGGCAGTGCTCAGACCGAGTTGCGCAGCCTTGATGGCAGCTACGTAGCCGCCAGGACCTGCGCCAATCACTACCACATCAAATTTTTGCGACATTCAGAAAATCCTCTTTAAAGCTGCAAGCGATAAGCTGCAAGCCACAAGCTCAAGCGCAAACCGTTCAGGCTTGCCGCTCGAAGCTTGCAGCTTGCAGCTGCTCAATCAGATATCCAGCAGCAGACGAGCCGGGTCTTCCAGCAGGTTCTTGATGGTCACCAGGAAGGTCACGGCTTCTTTACCGTCGATCAGACGGTGGTCGTAGGACAGTGCCAGGTACATCATCGGGCGGATCACGACCTGACCGTTAACGGCCATAGGACGCTGGATGATGTTGTGCATGCCCAGGATCGCAGCCTGCGGCGGGTTGACGATCGGGGTCGACATCATCGAACCAAAGGTACCACCGTTGGTGATGGTGAAGGTACCGCCGGTCATTTCGTCGATCGACAGTTTGCCGTCACGGGCTTTCTTGCCGAAGGTGGCGATGCCGTTTTCGATTTCAGCCAGGCTCATCTGCTCGGCGTTACGCAGTACCGGTACCACCAGGCCGCGGTCGCTGGAAACGGCAACGCCGATGTCCGCATAACCGTGGTAGACGATGTCGGAACCGTCGATCGAGGCGTTGACGGCCGGGAAGCGTTTCAGCGCTTCGGTGGCAGCCTTGACGAAGAACGACATGAAGCCCAGGCGTACGCCGTTGTGGGTCTTCTCGAACAGGTCCTTGTACTTCGAACGCAGGGCCATGACTTCGGTCATGTCGACTTCGTTGAAGGTGGTCAGCATGGCCATGTTCGACTGAGCTTCGACCAGGCGCTTGGCAACGGTTGCACGTACGCGAGTCATCGGTACACGCTTCTCGGTGCGATCGCCAGTGGCGACGACCGGGGCAGCGGCAGCAGCGGCTGGCTTGGCGGCAGGTGCGGCAGCCGGAGCGGATTTCTTCGCTTCGATGGCAGCAACCACGTCTTCCTTGGTGATGCGACCGTCTTTGCCGGTGCCCTTGATGCTGTTCAGGGCGATGCCGTTTTCTTCGGCCAGCTTGCGGGCAGCCGGAGCGCCGATGGCGTCTTCGTCGCCAGCAGCAGCGGCAGCAGGAGCAGCGGCGGCAGGCGCGGCAGCAGCGGCAGGCGCCGCGGCAGCAACACCACCTGCTTCGATCGAACCCAGGACTTCGTCGGACAGGACGGTTTCGCCCTCGCCCTTGACGATAGCGCCCAGCACGCCGTCAGCGGTAGCCAGTACTTCCAGGACAACCTTGTCGGTTTCGATGTCGACGATCAGCTCGTCACGCTTGACCGCTTCGCCCGGTTGCTTGTGCCAGGTGGCAACGGTGCCATCGGCAACCGATTCCGGGAAAGTAGGGGCTTTGATCTCGATAGCCATTATCAGTGGTTCCTTAAATTCGGTTTCTGGTGCGCGATGGCATTAAACGGTGAAGGCATCTTGCAGCAGTTTTTCCTGCTGCTCGGCGTGCATCGAAGCGTAACCACAAGCAGGTGCTGCCGAAGCATCGCGACCGGCGTACTCGAGGACCAGGTCCTTGTTGTGACGGGTCAGAATGCGACGCATGTGGTGTTGGCTGCTGTACCAGGCGCCCTGGTTCATTGGCTCTTCCTGGCACCACACCACATCTTTGAGATTGGTGTACGGCGCGAGGATTTCGACCAGGTCGTCTTCAGGGAACGGATACAGCTGCTCGATACGCACGATGGCGATATCTTCGCGGCCTTCGGCACGGCGTTTTTCCAGCAGATCGTAGTAGACCTTGCCGCTGCACAGAACCAGGCGCGTGACGTTCTTCGGATCGAGGGTATCGATTTCCGGGATCACGGTCTGGAACGAGCCTTCGGCCAGTTCTTCCAGGGTCGAGATGGCCAGTTTGTGGCGCAGCAGCGACTTTGGCGTCAGCACGATCAGCGGCTTGCGCAGCGGACGGATGACCTGACGACGCAGCAGGTGGTAGATCTGAGCCGGCGTGGTCGGTACGCAAACCTGCACGTTGTGCTCGGCGCACAGCTGCAGGTAACGCTCCAGACGTGCCGAGGAGTGCTCAGGCCCCTGCCCTTCATAACCGTGTGGCAGCAGCATGGTCAGACCGCACAGACGGCCCCACTTGTGCTCGCCGCTGGTGATGAACTGGTCGACAACCACCTGGGCACCGTTGGCGAAGTCGCCGAACTGGGCTTCCCAGATCACCAGCGCGTTCGGCGTGGTGGTGGAGTAGCCGTATTCGAAGGCCAGTACCGCTTCTTCCGAGAGGAAGGAGTCGTACAGGTCGAACTTAGGCTGACCGGCGTACAGGTTCTGCAGTGGCAGGTAGGTGCTGGCGTCTTTCTGGTTGTGCAGTACCGCGTGGCGGTGCGAGAAAGTGCCGCGACCGATATCCTGACCCGTCATGCGGATCGGATGACCTTCAAACAGCAGGGTCGCGTAGGCCATGGTTTCGGCGTAGCCCCAGTTGATCGGCAAGCCACCGGCCTGCATCTTCTGGCGATCTTCGTAGATCTTCGAAACCTGACGCTGAACCACGAAACCTTCCGGCAGCTCCAGCAGCTTGGCCGACAGTTCCTGCAGGGTCTTCAGATCGAAGCGGGTGTCGTGACGCGCGGTCCAGGTGTGACCCAGGTACGGACGCCAGTCGACGAACAGCTCTTTGTTCGGCTCTTTAACCAGGCTTTTTACTACGTGCAGGCCGTTATCCAGCGCGTTGCGGTACTCGTCGACCTTGGCCTGGACGCGCTCGGCGTCAAGACGGCCCGACTGGGTCAGGGCTTCGGCGTAGAGTTCGCGGGTGGTGCGCTGCTTGGCGATCTGCTGGTACATCAGCGGCTGGGTGCCGTTCGGCTCGTCGGCCTCGTTGTGGCCGCGACGACGGTAGCAGACCAGGTCGATGACCACGTCACGCTTGAACTGCATGCGGTAATCGACCGCCAGCTGGGTCACGAACAGCACCGCTTCCGGATCATCACCGTTGACGTGCAGGATCGGCGCCTGAATCATCTTGGCGACGTCGGTGGCGTACTCGGTGGAACGCGAGTCCAGCGGGTTGCTGATGGTGAAACCAACCTGGTTGTTGATCACGATGTGCACGGTACCGCCGGTCTTGAAACCGCGGGTCTGCGACATCTGGAAGGTTTCCATGACCACGCCTTGACCGGCGAATGCCGCGTCACCGTGGATGGAAATCGGCAGTACCTTGTCGCCAACGGTGTCGTTGCGACGGTCCTGACGGGCACGTACCGAACCTTCAACCACTGGCGAGACGATCTCCAGGTGCGAAGGGTTGAACGCCATGGCCAGGTGAACTTCGCCACCGGCGGTCATCACGTTGGACGAGAAGCCCTGGTGGTATTTGACGTCACCGGAGCCCAGCTCGACCTTCTTCTTGCCTTCGAACTCGTCGAACAGGTCGCGCGGGTTCTTGCCGAAGGTGTTGACCAGGACGTTCAGACGGCCACGGTGAGCCATGCCGATGACAACTTCCTTGGTGCCGTAGGAACCGGAGCGTTGAATCAGCTCGTCCAGCATCGGAATCAGGCTTTCGCCGCCTTCCAGGCCGAAACGCTTGGTGCCCGGGTATTTGGTACCCAGGTATTTTTCCAGACCCTCGGCGGCGGTGACGCGCTCGAGCAGGTGGCTCTGAATATCCGCGGAGAAGACTGGACGCCCACGCACGCTCTCCAGACGCTGCTGGAACCAGCTGCGCTGCTCGGAGTCGACGATGTGGGTGAATTCGGCGCCAATGGTGCGGCAATATGTCTGCTGCAAAGCGTCGAAGATTTCGCGTAGGCTCGCTTCCTCTTTGCCGATGAACAGGTCGCCGGCACGGAAGGTCGTATCAAGATCGGCATTGGTCAAGCCGTAATGATTGATCGACAGGTCTACTGGCGCAGGGCGCTGCCACAACCCCAGGGGGTCGAGCTTAGCGGCTTGGTGGCCGCGCATACGGTAGGCCTGGATCAGTCGCAGAACTTCAACCTGCTTCTTCTCGTGTTCACTGCTCACGCTCCCGGCGGAAACCGGTTGGGCGCGGCGCTGGTTCTTTGCCAGCAGTACGAAATGGTCGCGGATTGTAGAGTGCGATACATCGGTAGCGGTGCTGCCTTCGGCGGGCAACTTCTGGAAGTAAGTGCGCCACTCTTCTGGCACAGCGTTAGGGTCGTGCAGGTAAAGCTCGTAGAGCTCTTCCACATATGCAGCGTTACCACCTGAAAGGTGGGCGCTATCCCACATGCGCTGCATCACGCTTTCTTGCATGCTTGGTCACCCTCGGTTAGGGGACGGATCGGCAAGAGCCACAGCACGCCTGGAAAAGTCCTAATGCAGCGACCCAACCAAGCCACCAAGGATCCTACAGATTTTCCGGGTACCAGCCCGGAAGCCCCTGCTGGTCTCATATCTTCATAGGTAAAAGCTTGGGCTTTGTGGGCCCTAGCTCGGGTTTCACCTTGGTGCGGGCAAGGGCCCGCACCTTGGCGTACTACGGGTACAACACTTTTAAAATCAGGTACCGCTTTGCAGCAGCATGTTACGTACGTGACCGATGGCCTTGGTCGGGTTCAGACCTTTAGGGCAAACGTTTACGCAGTTCATGATGCCGCGGCAACGGAACACGCTGAACGGGTCATCCAGCGAAGCCAGACGCTCCTGGGTCTTGGTGTCACGGCTGTCGGCCAGGAAACGGTAGGCCTGCAGCAGTGCAGCTGGACCGAGGAACTTGTCCGGGTTCCACCAGAACGACGGGCAGGAAGTCGAGCAGCAAGCGCACAGGATGCACTCGTACAGGCCGTCCAGCTTTTCGCGTTCTTCCGGCGACTGCAGACGCTCGATGGCCGGAGCCGGCGTATCGTTCTGCAGGAATGGCTTCACCTTCTCGTACTGTTTGTAGAAGATGCTCATATCGACGACCAGGTCACGAATGACCGGCAATCCAGGCAACGGGCGAACGATCAGCTTGTTGCGCTTGACCACGGCCGACAGCGGCGTGATGCAGGCCAGGCCGTTCTTGCCGTTGATGTTCATGCCATCGGAACCGCAAACACCTTCACGGCAGGAACGACGATACGAGAAACCTTCGTCCTGTTCCTTGATCAGTGCCAAGACATCGAGAACCATCAGGTCCTTGCCGCCGGTATCGACCTGGAACACCTGCATCTTGGGTGCCGAGTCGGTATCGGGGTTGTAACGATAAACTTCGACTTGCAACATTGTGGCCACCCTTAGTAAGTCCGGACTTTAGGCTCGAACGCCGGAACGGTTTTCGGCGCGAAGTTGACGGCGCGCTTGGCGACGCGCTTCTCACCCGGGAAGTACAGGGTGTGGCACAGCCAGTTTTCGTCGTCACGGTCTTCGAAGTCTTCACGGGCGTGAGCGCCGCGGGACTCTTTACGGACTTCTGCAGCGATGGCAGTGGCTTCAGCGACTTCCAGCAGGTTCTGCAGCTCCAGCGCTTCGATACGCGCGGTGTTGAAGGCCTGGGACTTGTCGTTGATCTTGACGTTGGCGATACGCTCGCGCAGGCCAGCCAGTTGCTCGATACCCTTCTGCATGTATTCGCCGGTACGGAATACACCGAAGTAGTTCTGCATGCAGCTTTGCAGTTCGCGACGCAGGGTAGCCACGTCTTCGCCGGTGTTGCGCTCGTTGAGCTTGTTCAGACGGCTCAGGGCAACATCGATGTCGGTGTCGCTGGCGTCGAGGTATTCGATACCGTCGCTCAGTGCTTTTTCCAGGTGCAGGCCGGCGGCGCGACCGAAGACCACCAGGTCGAGCAGCGAGTTGCCGCCCAGGCGGTTGGCACCGTGAACCGATACGCACGCCACTTCACCGACCGCGAACAGGCCCGGGATGATGTGGTCGACGCCATCGGCGTCCTGGGTCATGGCCTGGCCATGGATGTTGGTGGCAACGCCGCCCATCATGTAGTGGCAGGTTGGCACAACAGGAACCGGCGCGACCACAGGGTCAACGTGAGCGAAGGTCTTGGACAGCTCACAGATGCCTGGCAGGCGGCTGTGCAGTACTTCTTCACCCAGGTGGTCAAGCTTGAGCATCACGTGGTCGCCGTTAGGGCCACAGCCGTTGCCGGCGATGATCTCTTTAACCATGGAACGGGCCACAACGTCACGACCGGCGAGGTCTTTGGCGTTAGGCGCATAACGTTCCATGAAACGCTCGCCATGCTTGTTGATCAGGTAACCGCCTTCACCGCGGCAACCTTCGGTGACCAGTACACCAGCGCCGGCGATGCCGGTCGGGTGGAACTGCCACATCTCGATGTCCTGCACCGGAACGCCTGCACGCAGGGCCATGCCGATACCGTCACCGGTATTGATCAGGGCGTTGGTGGTGGAGGAGTAGATACGGCCTGCACCGCCGGTGGCCAGAACAGTGGCCTTGGCTTTGATGTACAGGGTTTCGCCGGTTTCGATGCAGATGGCGATCACACCGACGAACGCACCTTCCTGGTTCTTCACCAGGTCAACGGCGTAGTACTCGTTGAGGAAGGTGGTGCCTGCTTTCAGGTTGCCCTGGTACAGGGTGTGCAGCAGCGCGTGACCGGTACGGTCGGAAGCGGCGCAGGTACGGGCGGCCTGGCCACCTTTACCAAAGTCCTTGGACTGACCGCCGAACGGGCGCTGGTAGATACGGCCTTGCTCGGTACGCGAGAACGGCAGACCCATGTGGTCCAGCTCGAACACGGCAGCAGGACCTTCCTGACACATGTATTCGATAGCGTCCTGGTCACCGATATAGTCGGAACCCTTGACAGTATCGTACATGTGCCAGCGCCAGTCATCGTTCGGGTCGGCCGAAGCGATGGCGCAGGTGATGCCACCCTGGGCCGATACAGTGTGCGAACGGGTCGGGAAGACCTTGGTGATCACGGCAGTCTTGTGACCGCCCTGAGCCAGCTGCAGCGCTGCGCGCATGCCGGCACCGCCGCCACCAATGATGATGGCGTCGAATGAAATCGTAGGAATGTTAGCCATGAATCAGATACCCCAGAGAATCTGCACACCCCAGACGAAGTACGCGAACATCGCGACACCACATACCGCCTGGAACAGGAAACGTACGGCAGTCGCCGACTTGCCCAGCGCCATCGGCGTCAGGTAGTCGGTGGCAATGGTCCACATGCCGACCCAGGCGTGAGCGCCCAGGGCCACAAGGGCCAGCAGACTGAAAATACGCATCGCGTTGTTGGAGAACAGAGCGTGCCACTGGGCAAACTCGATGCCCGGGTGCGCGACCAGGTATCCGATCAGGAAAATGAAATAAGCCGCGAGAACGACCGCAGAAACGCGCTGCGCCATCCAGTCATAGAGGCCCGAACGCGAGAGGTTCGTGACGTTGGTTACCATATCCAAACTCCTGCCAGCACAATCACCACCACGGAAACGGCGATGATAATTTTCGAGCCCAGTCGGCCGCCTTCCAGCGTTTCACCGATGCCCATGTCCATGATCAAGTGGCGCACACCGGCTACCAAGTGATACAGCAAGGCGGACAGGAGGCCCCATGCCACGAACTTGGCCAGCGGACTGGTCAAGCATGCCTTCACCTCGGCGAAACCTTCCTCCGAACCCAGGGATTTGCCCAATGCATAAAGCATGAAGCCAAGGCCGAGGAAGAGGATGATGCCGGAAACACGGTGAAGAAATGACGTAACGCCGGTAATGGGGAGTTTGATGGTCCTTAGGTCTAGGTTTACAGGTCGTTGGCTTTTCACGGCTTTTTTCACACTGAAGAGCCCCTAGCAAGCAGGGCAAAGTTGTTGGTAAGTGTACTGGTCAGGTACCCACCACCCAGGGAGTGACGACCCCAGCAACACGGGCTTGCAAGCCCCTGGCGGTCGGGGGCCGATTATAGACAGTTAGGCTACTAATGACAACGCAGACACCTAGCCCAAATAGCGCATTGCCTTTAGCGAACAAAAGGCGTAAACGGGCGGTAATTTCGAGGAAAAACAGCGCCCAAAGCCCTTTACAACCGTGCTTTAGGCAAATTGACATTCGAATTTATCTCACTATAGTGGTGCGGGCCCTGCGTGGGGGGTCTGTCTGATGATTTCAAGCATTAATAGGAGGCCACATGGCTGACAAAAAAGCGCAGTTGGTCATCGAGGGCGCAGCCCCCGTCGAGCTGCCCATTTTAACCGGCACCGTTGGTCCCGATGTTATCGACGTTAGAGGGTTGGGGGCCACGGGTCACTTCACTTTCGACCCTGGTTTCATGGCGACCGCATCCTGCGAGTCGAAGATCACTTATATCGACGGCGACAAGGGTATCCTGCTGCACCGCGGCTATCCGATCGAGCAGCTGGCCGAAAAATCCGACTACCTCGAGACTTGCTACCTGCTGCTCAACGGCGAACTGCCGAATGCCGAGCAGAAGGCTCAGTTCGTCAGCACCGTGAAGAACCACACCATGGTTCACGAGCAGTTGAAGTCCTTCTTCAACGGCTTCCGCCGCGACGCCCACCCGATGGCTGTCATGTGCGGCGTGGTTGGCGCCCTGTCGGCGTTCTACCATGACTCGCTGGACATCAATAACCCGCAGCACCGCGAAATCTCCGCGGTCCGCCTGGTCGCCAAGATGCCGACCCTGGCAGCGATGGTGTACAAGTACTCCATGGGCCAGCCCATGATGTATCCGCGCAATGACCTGTCGTACGCGGAAAACTTCCTGCACATGATGTTCAACACCCCGTGCGAGATCAAACCGATCAGCCCGGTGCTGGCCAAGGCAATGGACCGGATCTTCATCCTCCACGCCGACCACGAGCAGAACGCATCGACCTCCACCGTCCGCCTGGCCGGCTCTTCGGGTGCCAACCCGTTCGCCTGTATCGCTGCCGGCATCGCTGCACTGTGGGGCCCTGCCCACGGCGGCGCCAACGAAGCGGTACTGACCATGCTCGATGAAATCGGCGATGTCTCGAACATCGACAAATTCATCGCCAAGGCCAAGGACAAGAACGATCCGTTCAAGCTGATGGGCTTCGGTCACCGCGTTTACAAAAACCGCGACCCGCGCGCCACCGTGATGAAACAGACCTGCGACGAAGTCCTGCGCGAGCTGGGCATCAAGAACGACCCGCAGCTGGAACTGGCCATGCGCCTGGAAGAGATCGCCCTCACCGATCCTTACTTCATCGAGCGCTCGCTGTACCCGAACGTCGACTTCTACTCGGGGATCATCCTCAAGGCGATCGGCATTCCAACCAGCATGTTCACCGTGATCTTCGCCCTGGCGCGGACCGTCGGCTGGATCTCGCACTGGAAAGAAATGCTCTCCAGCCCGTACAAGATCGGCCGCCCTCGCCAGCTGTACACCGGCTACGAGTCGCGCGACATCGTCAAACTGGAAGACCGCAAGTAAGCCTTTGGGCCGAACACGAAAAAAGGCTGCCCTCGGGCAGCCTTTTTTATTGCGCTGATCGCGGGCTGCAGTTCTGTGGGAGCGGGCTTGCCCCGCGATTGCCCAACAGTTGCCTCAAGCCCGCCAACTGATGCAACTGTACTTACGGCTTCTCGGCCAGCTCTTTCAACGCCTTCAAGGTATTGAACGGCGCATCGACCACAAACTTGTTCGCCACCATCGACGGCACGCTGCCGCCCGGCTCGGTGTGCACCTGGTAAGTCACTTCGGTGCCGCCGTCTTTTGGCTGCAGCTTCCAGAACCCATCAACCTTGGCCACCCGCACGAAGCCCTTCTCTTCCGGCAGGTACGTGGGCACGCCTTGAAGCTTGCGGATCAGGCTGCCATCAGCCGCTACGGTAGTGGTGACATGCATGACCGAATCACGCGCAGTGACCGGCCACGGGGTATTAAATTGAGTGTAGGTCCAGCTCTGGTCACCTTCGGTTTTCAGCAGCTTTTGCGTCTTGCACTCATGAATCCAGGCGCAGGCCCCGGCAACGTCTTCCTGCAGGGCCCTGACCTTGGCCAGTGGCGCCTTGATAAAGGTAACGCCGCGATAGGCCTTGTAGTCGGAACCGGCAACCTCACTGAGATCGATCTTGATTCCGTCTTCTTTCTTGGCCTGCTTCCAGTCCTCGGCATGCGCCAGGGGCACCAGCGCCGCTCCCAGACCCAACACCAGTGCCATGTGCTTAAACGATCCCATGCTTTTGTTCCTTATTGTCGAAGATCCGCGTTTCAAGCTGCCGTCATTTGCTCCAGCCACCCCAGGATCCTGATCGCCTCGTCGCGGTCGTTGCCGCAGATCTCGGCCTCTGCCTTGAAACCACCACACACCGGCGGGCGCTCGGGCTTGCCGAACAAGCCGCAGAGGTTGGCAACCGACAAGTGCAGGCAGCGCTCACCGGCGGGCTTGCCCTTGGGCATCCCCGGTATCGGCGAGCTGATGGAAGGCGCAATGCAGCAGGCGCCACAACCTTCACGGCAATTCATGACAACAGGATCCTCGGAGTAACAAATGATGAATGAACCCGGATAGTAACCGCTTAAACAGGCGTTTGAAATTGCTCGCAGGATGAAATATCAACCCCAAAGGGGTGACTGGACAGTCAGTTTCGCCCTACTGCTTGAACTCGAACTCAATCGCCGCGCCTTCGACATCCTTGCGACTGTCGTTACGCAGTTGCAGCTGCATTTCGTTGCTGATCAGCCGGCCATTGAGCTGAAACGGGCTGTCGGAAGGCGGTTTCTCACCAAACAGGTAGGGCAGCAATGGCTTGGGCAAAGGTGCCTGCTCCTGGGTATCGGGCTTGAGCTCCTTGACCATGCCCGAGGGCAGGCTCAGGTCGAGCTTGGTCTTGGACAATGGCGCGGGCGCCGCCTTGGCATTTTTGCGTACGCTGCGCTGGGTGGCTTTGGTGCTTGCCTTTTTACGCACCGGCGGCGCTTTTGCCTGCTTTGGCTTGGCTGCAGGCTTGGCGCTTTTGCTAGTGGAGGTTTTGCCGGCCGGTGCGGTTTCGGCCACTGCTGCCCAGGTGCAAGCCAAGCCACCGAGCAAACACAGGGACAGCCCGATACAACGCAACGCTTTCATAGGCACCGACGATTATCCCTAAAAATGCTTATGCTCCCCGTTCCTGACACGACTGGCAAGTCTAGAAAAAAGCGCCCGAGGCCGATTCCTGGCACAACTGGCTGGCGAGCATGCCCAGGGTCATCACCGCCCGCTCCGCCTCACGATTCCACGGGATGCCGCAGTTCAGACGAATGCAGTGGTTGAATTGCTCGGTGTTACTGAAGATCAACCCTGGGGCGATACTGATGCCCTGCTGCAGCGCACGCACGTGCAATTCCTGGGTATTGACCCGGCCCGGCAGGCTCACCCAGAGAATGAAACCGCCGGTGGGCCGGGTCATCTGCGTACCTTCCGGGAAATGCTGTTGCACCGCCAGCTGGTAGGCGCTGAGATTTTTCCGATATTCCTGGCGGATGAAACGCAGATGCCGGTCGTAACCACCGTTCTCCAAGTAGGACGCCACCCCCATCTGCGTCACGCTGCAGGCCGAGTGGGTGGTAAAGGTCTGCAAGCGCTGGATTTCCGCCTGGTACTTGCCGGCAACCATCCAGCCGATACGCACACCGGGAGACAAGGTCTTGGAAAAGCTTGAGCAATAGATCACCCGCCCGAGCCGGTCGAAGGCCTTGAGCGCCTTGGTCTTGCCCTGCTCGAACATCAACTCGCCATAGATATCGTCTTCGATGATCTGGATGTCGAAATCCGACGCCAGGCGCAACAGCTGCTTCTGGCGATCTTCCGGAATGGTGCCGCCCAGCGGATTGCTCAGGCGCGCGGTCAGCACCAGGGCCTTGATCGACCACTGGTTGGCCGCCAACTGCAACGCTTCGAGGCTGATGCCGGTGGATGGATCGCTGGGGATCTCGATGACTTTCAGGCCAAGCAGGTCGGCCAGTTGCAGCAAACCGTAGTAGGTCGGTGATTCGGCGGCGATCAGGTCGCCCGGCCGGGTCAGCACCCGCAACGACATCTGCAGGGCATCGACGCAGCCATGGGTGACCACCACTTCGCTGGGGTCGACCACCACGCCGGCATCGCGCATGCGAATGGCGATCTGCCGGCGCAACGGCTCGAAACCCGGGCTGAACATGTAGCTGAACGCCCGCGGGCTATGAAAGCGGGTGACCTTGGCCAATTGCTGGTGCAACGCGCGCACCGGCAAATAGTCGACATGCGGCACCGCCGCGCCAAAGGGAAACACCCCGTCGCGCCGGGCTTCGGTCAATACCTGCTGGATGATACTGCTGCGCGTGACCAGCCCCGGGCGCTCGACCCGGGCGATATCCGGCGTCTGTGCGGTCAACGCAGGGGTCTGGTGCACGTAATAGCCGGACTGCGGCCGCGCGCGAATCAAGCCCTGGTCTTCGAGATTGGCATAGGCCTGCAGCACCGTGGCATGGCTGACATTGAGCTGCGAGCTCATCTTGCGCACCGACGGCACCCGCTCACCTGGCTGGTACACACCGCGGCGAATATCTTCGGCCAGTTGCTGGGCGATGCGCTGGTAGAGCAACAGGTTGGTCATGATCAGTTCTCGACACGCAGGCAATGTAGTTGTTTTTGTACGGCTGTTTTCGGCCAAGAATACCGGAACAGTTGCGAAGTGTACTGGGACAGATTGCAGAATAGTCGACAATACAGTTGTGTGACAGAGGCGGGGATGCGCCATTTGTCACAACCAGGGTGGGGATGTTGAGGCTGCGAGCTTATCCATTCGATGTGGCGCCGCTGCTGGCCCCTTCCGCCCTTACGGCGGGTCCCTTTTGTTCTTGGCAAAAGGAACCAAAACCGCTCGCTCCAGCATACGGCCCTACGCTGCGCTCCGGGTTCCTTCGCTACGGTGCCTTCCAGGGGCATCGCGGCCTACGACTTGCTTCGCCAAGTCTACGTCTCGCGACTTCGGCCTGGGCCGAAGGGTGCTACGCACCAACCCCCTCCAGACACCTACGCTCAGCCTCCTGAAGTCGCGAAGTTACGGGCGGCGCCTGCACAGGTGTATCTGCGAAAGCAGATGTTGGCGCAGCCAGGCTGACCCAGGAGCGGGACAAGCCCGCTGGCAAAACGAGTACCAACTTGCTTGATCTTGATCTTGATGTTCATGCACGCATTTCCAGGCGCCGCGAAACGCGACTTCAGGAGGCTGAGCGTAGGTGCCTGTAGGGGCGGTGCGCAGCACCTTCGGCGTCAGCCGAAGACGCGAGACGTAGACTTGGCGTAGCAAGTCGTAGGCCGCGATGCCCCGGAAGGTGCCGTAGCGTAGGGCCGTATGCAGGAGCAAGCGGTTTTGCCTACTTTTCCCAAGAGAAAAGTAGGCCGCCGTAAAGGCGGAAGGGGCCGGCAGCCGCACCGCACCGAATGGATAAGCCCGCAGCTTCAAAAACCCAACCCAAGCCCCTGAAGAGCCATAAAAAACCCGGAGAGGAACACTCACCGGGTTTCTTCATCCATTACTCAGCGCGCCGCGCCAAGCTTGCCCTTGTCGTCGGAAAAGACGATCTCGACCCGACGGTTCTGCGCCCTGCCCCGCTCCGAGGCATTGGCCTCGACCGGATACTGGTCGCCATAGCCCTCGACCTCGATGCGCTTTTCATCAACACCCAGGTCGATCAGCATATCGGCTACCGCCTGAGCCCGATCCCGGGACAATTTGAGGTTATCCTCAGGCGCGCCCGTGCTGTCGGTATAACCCTCGATACGGATAATGCGCTTGGGGTTGAGCTGGAGGAACTGCACCAGCTTGAGCACCGTGCGGCTGGCCGAGTTTTTAAGCTCCGCATGCCCGGTGTCGAACAGCACGTCGCCCAGGGTCATCACCAAGCCACGGTCGCTCTGCTCGGTGGCCAGGCTGACGATCTGCGCTTCCAGCCATTTGCCCTGCTGCTGCACGCTGGCAAGCTTGGCCTCACGCAACGCCAGCTGCAGGCGCTGACGCTCAAGCTCAAGCTTGGCCAGGCGTTCCTGGTTGAGCACCAGATTGCTGTGCTCGCGGGCAATATCGCTGTAGCGCTGGCTCAGGTAGGCGTAATGGCGCACATCGGCGCCGGTCCCCAGATAACTGGACAGGCGCTCGGCACGGGCCAGCGATTCACCGGCACGAATCACGTCACGCGGCGCGCTGCGCAAAACGTTGGAATCGTCCTTGACCGTCTGGAACTTGGCCGTGGCCTCGTCCAGCGCCGTCTCGCTGCGCTGGCTGGCGCAGCCCTGCAGGCCGACCACACCGACCAACAACAGTGCTGCCAATGGTTTGATCGAACTCACCGCTGCTCCCCCAACTGTTTACGCAGGCGATTGACCCGCGATTGCAGCAAGTCCAGCTGCTCCTTGCTCTTGACCGTCAGCACCCGCGCCTCGGCCAGGCGCGCGTCCAGCTCGGCCTGCTCGGCGCGCATGCGCGCGTCACGGTAGGATTCGCTGGTCATGTTGACTCGGGCCCGAGCCAGTTTTTCTTCGGCCTGCTTCAGCTCTGCCACTTCGTCGGTGGCACCCACCGCCTTGGCCTGCTCCAGTGCCTGCTCGGACAGGCGCAACTGTTCATTCGGGGCCGGGTCATTGGCACATCCGGCCAGGGCCAGCAGTGCCAGAGCGGCGAATAATGGATGAGTTCTCACGCAATCTTCCTACTGTTTAGGGGCATCCAGCGGCGCCTGCATCTGCGCTTTCCAGCGTTCGACATTACGTTGCAGCACCGCCTGAGACACGCCGGAGGCCGGCAATTCTGTCAGCTTTTTTGCCAATTGTCCGCGCAACCAGGCGTCATTGCATGCCGAATTATGCGACAGCGCCAGGTACAGGCCCGGGCGATCCAGAGGCAAGCCGCGGGCAATCAGCTCGTTGTTCATGCCCAGGGCCTGAGCCATGGCCATCCCGGCGTAGCGCCCGGCCAGCACATAGTCGACCTGACCGAGCAGCAACTTCTGGAAGGCCTGGGTCAGATTCTGCGAAGGTGCCAGCTGCAACTGGCTCTTGGCGTAGGCAGTAAATTCCGGGGTCATGCGCGCTTTTTCCGAGACGCTGCCGCGATGCTCGTGCAAATCGGCCAGGGTGTTATAGACCAGCGGCGAATCGTGGCGAGTCCACACCACGTATTCGTTGCTCAGCAGCGAGGGATGGACGAAGTCGACCGTAGTCAGCTCGGCCACCGCGAAGGGTGAATCGATCAGCAAATCGACACGACCGCTGCGCACCTCTTCCAGGGCCTGGCTGCGGCTGCCGCTGTCGAGGACTTCAACCTTCAGGCCCAGCTCGCTGGCTACCTGCCTGAACAGGTCGACGTTGGCGCCCATCAGGTGCTTGGGATCTTGCGGATCGCGCCACGAGTACGGCGGCGCATCGGGGCTGCCGGTGGCCACCAGCCGCTCGCACTTGCCCACCGCCCACGCTTGCAACGGCATCAGCACCGCAGCGAACACCAGCGCCGTATTTATCTGGCCACGCCATCCCATGCAACCACTCCCTACTTTCTAGCCAGAATGAAAAAGCCCGATCTGCCGGGCTGTGCAAGGCAGGCCTGCACAGCCCGAACGGACCGGGCTCTTTTATAAGTGAAGCGACTGGATTAAACCAGCTTCTCCAGCTCAGGGATGGCTTCGAACAGGTCAGCCACCAGGCCGTAGTCGGCCACCTGGAAGATCGGCGCTTCTTCGTCCTTGTTGATCGCAACGATCACTTTGGAGTCTTTCATGCCGGCCAGATGCTGGATCGCGCCAGAAATACCGACGGCGATGTACAGCTGTGGTGCAACGATCTTGCCGGTCTGACCGACCTGCATGTCGTTGGGTACGAAACCTGCGTCGACCGCAGCGCGCGAAGCACCGACGGCAGCGCCGAGCTTGTCGGCCAGGGCGTACAGGTGCTTGAAGTTGTCACCGTTCTGCATGCCACGACCGCCGGAAACGACAATCTTGGCAGCGGTCAGCTCAGGGCGGTCGGACTTGGCCAGCTCTTCGCCAACGAAGGCCGATTTGCCTGCGTCGTGGGCAGCAGCGACAGCTTCAACGGCAGCCGAACCACCTTCAGCGGCAACGGCGTCAAAGCCGGTGGCACGGACGGTGATGACTTTGACGGCAGCGTTCGATTGCACGGTGGCAATGGCGTTACCGGCGTAGATCGGACGCTTGAAGGTGTCAGCCGATTCAACCGAGATGATCTCGGAAATCTGGTCGACGTCCAGCAGCGCGGCAACGCGCGGCAGGATGTTCTTGCCGTTGGAGGTGGCAGGAGCCAGCACGTGGCTGTAGCCCTTGCCCAGCTCGGCTACCAGCGGCGCGACGTTTTCTGGCAGCTGGTGAGCGTAGGCGGCGTTGTCGGCAACCAGGACCTTGGCAACGCCAGCGATCTTGGCCGCGGCTTCAGCGACGCCACCGACGTTCTGGCCTGCGACCAGCACATGGATGTCGCCACCGATCTTGGCGGCAGCAGCAACAGTGTTCAGGGTGGCCGGGGCAACGGCACCGTTTTCGTGTTCAGCGATAACCAGGATAGTCATTTAGATTACCTTCGCCTCGTTCTTCAATTTCTCGACCAGTTCAGCAACCGACTTGACCTTGATACCGGCGCTGCGGGCAGCCGGCGCTTCGACTTTCAGGGTCTTGTTGGTAGAGGCGGTGGAAACGCCCAGCGCGTCTGGAGTAACGGTCTCCAGCGGCTTCTTCTTGGCCTTCATGATGTTCGGCAGCGACGCGTAGCGCGGCTCGTTCAGGCGCAGGTCGGTGGTGACGATGGCTGGCAGGTTCAGCGCAACGGTCTGCAGGCCGCCGTCGATTTCGCGGGTAACGTTGACCTTGTCGCCAGCAACCTCGACCTTGGAGGCGAAGGTGCCCTGGGCGTAACCGCTCAGTGCAGCCAGCATCTGGCCGGTCTGGTTGTTGTCGCTGTCGATGGCTTGCTTGCCAAGGATCACCAGCTGCGGTTGTTCTTTGTCGACCACTGCCTTGAGCAGCTTGGCCACAGCCAGCGAAGTCAGCTCTTCAGCCGATTCGACCAGGATGGCGCGGTCGGCACCCAGTGCCAGGGCAGTACGCAGTTGCTCCTGGGCAGTGGCCGGGCCGACGGTAACGACGACGATCTCGCTCGCAACGCCCTTCTCTTTCAGGCGCACGGCTTCTTCTACGGCAATTTCGCAGAAGGGGTTCATGGACATCTTGACGTTAGCAAGGTCGACGCCGGAGTTGTCCGCCTTGACGCGAACCTTGACGTTATAGTCGACCACTCGTTTGACAGCTACAAGAACCTTCATGGATTCCTCGTTACTCTCCGGTGAAAAGAATGTCGCCTGGGGCAAACCCGGCGATTGCGCGTGGGTACAAGGGCACCTCTAAAAACGATCACAGGTGGACGAATTTAACCCTGACCCAGCGGTCTCGTTTCGGCCTGTCAGTTGCAAAACCCGTGGGTCATTATTTGTCGTGGCGTGTAAACTCCACTACAAAGCGGGTTGTGGCGTAACTGCCCTGCTTTTCGCCTGGTTTTTAGGGGTGCTCCTGCATCCTGCGGTCAGCCTACGGCGAGCGCAAAACCGCTCGTATCTTGACCGTAACGCCCAATCCGGTCAATACGGCAAACCGGTCAGCTTCAAGCCGCGCTTCTTTGATTTTACTGGCCTGCGGCAAATTCAAACAAACGTTTGTATTGGACCCCGCGAGTGGTGTAGATATAATGCGCGGCCAAGAGAAAGCGGTGTAGTCCGTCATCGCTCGAGCTACAGCCCGAGCGTCTGAAAAATGACCGCCTGACACCCGCCAACAAAGAAAAACCGATGAGCCTTGAGTAGGAGAGAACCTGTGGAACGCGAATACATGGAATTCGACGTGGTCATTGTCGGCGCTGGCCCGGCTGGCCTGTCCGCCGCCTGCCGACTGAAGCAGAAGGCCGCCGAAGCCGGTAACGAAATCAGCGTCTGCGTGGTCGAGAAAGGCTCGGAAGTCGGCGCCCACATCCTCTCCGGTGCGGTGTTCGAACCTCGCGCCCTGAACGAACTGTTCCCGGACTGGAAAGAGCTCGGCGCCCCGCTCAACACCGAAGTCAAACGCGACGACATCTATGTGCTCAAGGATGCCGGCAGCTCGATCAAGGTCCCTGACCTGTTCGTGCCCAAGACCATGCACAACGAAGGCAACTACATCATCTCTCTGGGTAACCTGTGCCGCTGGCTGGCCCAGCAGGCGGAGAACCTGGGCGTCGAGATCTACCCGGGCTTCGCCGCCCAGGAAGCCCTGTTCGACGAAAACGGCGTGGTCCGCGGGATTATCACCGGCGACCTCGGCGTCGACCGTGAAGGCAACCCGAAAGAAGGCCTGTATACCCCAGGCATGGAGCTGCGCGGCAAGTACACGCTGTTCGCCGAAGGCTGCCGTGGCCACATCGGCAAACAGCTGATCAAGCGTTTCAACCTCGACAGCGAGTCCGACGTCCAGCATTACGGCATCGGCTTGAAAGAAATCTGGGAAATCGATCCGGCCAAGCACGAACAAGGCCTGGTTGTGCACACCGCAGGCTGGCCGCTGGATGTCATGGCCAAGGAAAACACCGGTGGATCGTTCCTCTATCACCTGGAAAACAACCAGGTAGTCGTAGGTTTGATCGTCGACCTGTCCTACTCCAACGCCTACCTGTCGCCGTTTGACGAATTCCAGCGCCTGAAACACCACCCGGTGATCAGCCAGTACCTCGAAGGCGGCAAGCGCATCAGCTACGGCGCCCGCGCCCTGGCCAAAGGTGGTTTGAACTCGCTGCCGAAAATGGTCTTCGCCGGCGGCGCCCTGATCGGTTGCGATCTGGGCACCATGAACGTGGCCAAAATCAAGGGCAGCCACACCGCCATGAAATCCGGCATGCTCGCCGCCGATGCGGTGGCCGAAGCCCTGCTGGCAGGTGGTGAAGGCGGCGATCAACTCAACAGCTACGTTACAGCGTTCAAAGCCAGCTGGCTGTATGACGAGCTGTTCTCCAGCCGTAACTTCGGCCCGGCCATGCACAAGTTCGGCCCGATGCTCGGCGCGGCGTTCAACTACCTCGACCAGAACTGGTTCGGTGGCAAACTGCCGTTCACCCTGCACGACACCAAGCCGGACTACGCCTGCCTGAAGCTGGCGGCCGACTCGAAAAAAATCGACTATCCAAAACCGGATGGCAAGCTGAGCTTCGACAAGCTGAGCTCGGTATTCCTCTCCAGCACCAACCATGAAGAAGAGCAGCCGTGCCACCTGAAACTGGCTGACGCGAGCATCCCGATCGGCACCAACCTGCCGCTGTACGACGAACCGGCCCAGCGCTACTGCCCGGCTGGCGTGTACGAAGTAGTCAGCCAGGAAGACGGCAGCAAGCGCTTCCAGATCAACGCCCAGAACTGCGTGCACTGCAAGACCTGTGACATCAAGGACCCTTCGCAGAACATTACCTGGGTCACCCCGGAAGGCGCCGGCGGCCCGACTTACCCGAACATGTAAGTCAGCCGGCCTAAAAAAGCCCCCTCGCCGTTGTGGCCAGGGGGCTTTTTTATCGCTTGTGTCAGGCCGTTCTGACTTCTTCGAACAACTCAGGGTGGCGATCAAGTAGCTTGAGCAATTTGACCAGGGCCAAGGGAGGCTTGGTCTTGCCGTTTTCGTAACGGGAGAATGCATTGACCCCGCCGCCGAATATTTCCGCTGCTTCACGCTGATCAAGTGCCAGCTTCTTGCGTACGGCAGCAATAAATTGCGGGTCGACAGCCGCAGCATTGACCTGCCGATTGAAAGCGAGCATCGCCGCACTGACACGCCGCGACTCTGTATCACTGAGCACCATCTCAGCGCAGGCAGGGCAGTAATCCCCGGCAACATCAGTCACCCGGGTTGTCTCACCTTTGTAGGTGTACGGCAGATCGCGCCTGGCACTGACCAGCTCAGCCGCGCCACAGGCTGGACATTTCATTTTCACAACTCCTTGAAGGACACGATGAGCACATCATCGATGACCGTCAGTTTCAGGTAGACCCGCCAGCGCCCTGACCGTCGAAAGCCTGCAATGAGGCGTGCCTTTCTCCATGAGCAAATTAACCTAATAGGTTCAATTTGGCAAATAGGTTAATCCATTTGCCCCGCTCTAGAGTCTGCCCGATCAGCGCCCAGGCAGCAGGGAACCATTGTCACAGCAGATGAACTCAGCAGCGCACCGCCTCATCTTCGAAGGGCACCGCTTCACGTGCGCCAAAGTACAGTGCCGTAAGCAAGCCAACCACACCCATGACCAGGCAAAAGCCCACGCACACCCATGGGCTCCACGGCATCAGGGCGATCAGCAGCAATGGCGTGGTGCTCGCCCACAGGGCGTAGGCAATGTTGTAGGTAAAGGAAATGCCCGAGACGCGAATCTGCGCCGGGAACAAGCCGACCATCACCGATGGCACCACCCCCACCACGCCACAAGACAGGCCAGCAATGGCATAGGCCAGCCCGGTCCAGCCCCAGCCAGCCACCAGGCTGGCGTAAAGGCCGGCGATGCCCAAGGGCAGCAGCAGGCTGTAGATCATCAAGGCCCGCCAGGCGCCGATACGGTCCACCAGCAAGCCGGCCAGCACACAACCGATATTGAGAAAAACAATGCCCATGCTGCTCAAGGCGAAGGTGTGCCCGGCACTCATGCCGAAGCGCTGCTGCATCACCGTCGGGGTGATCACCACCAGCACCACCACCGCCGAGGTCAGCACGCAGGTGAGCAGCGCTGCCGGTATCAGCGCCCGGCGATGCTCACGCAACACGGTGCGCAAGGGGAAAGCCGGCGGCTGCTCACGGCGCTCGCGCAAGGCCAGGAACACTGGTGTCTCGCTCAACCAGCGGCGCAGCCAGACTCCGATCACGCCGAATACGCCGCCGAGCAGGAACGGGTAGCGCCAGGCGTAATCGAGGACTTCCTGGGGGCTGAACAGCTGTGCCAGCGCCGTGGCGGTCAGGGCGCCGAGCAGGTAACCGAAGGTCAGCCCTGCCTGCAAAAAACCCAGGGCGTAGCCGCGGCGCCCGGGCGGGGCGTGCTCGGCGACGAAGGTCCAGGCGCTCGGCACCTCGCCCCCTACCGCGGCACCCTGAAGGATGCGCAAGGCCAGCAGGATCAGCGGCGCTGCGTAGCCAATATCGGCATAGGTGGGCATCACCCCGATCAGCAGGCACGGCAAGGCCATCATCAGGATGCTCAGGCTGAACACCCGTTTGCGCCCCAGGTGGTCGGCGAAATGGGCCATCAGGATGCCGCCCAGCGGCCGCGCCAGATAACCGGTTACAAAAATCCCGAAGCTCTGCAGCAAACGCAGCCATTCGGGCATCTGCGGTGGGAAGAACAACTGGCTAAGGGTCAGGGCGAAGAACACGAATATGATGAAGTCGTAGATCTCCAGCGCCCCGCCCAGGGCCGCCAGGCTCAGGGTCTTGTGGTCGCTGCGCGATAGCTGCAGCGGGCGCGCAGGGTCAGTGGCCGTCATAGGGGTATCCGCAAGTGATCGAGTGCCGGTACGACAGGCGCACCAAGGCAAACGCAAGAGGATAGCAAAAGCTACCCGGCCACACCCAGCGCGGCTTCAGGACTGGCGGCAAAACGCGGTTTGGGCCAGGTCCATTCGCCGTGGGTTGTACGCCGGCCTGGCGGTGCGCTCGGGGATGCCCGGCAAATGGCCGATCACCTGCGGCGAGTCAATGATATGCATGAAGGACTGGATGGTCTCGTTGTCCGGAACCTTGGACAGGCTGACATTCACCGCGCGGCGCTGGTTGTCGGGAATCGAGGGGATCTTCAAGTGTTGCGATTCGTACAGCAAGGCGTGCTGGATCAGCGGATTGACCCGGCAGAACCGTTCCAGATCAACGCCGGCATGGCTGGCCAGGTCGATGTTGCCCAGCAGCAGGTTGAACGGTTGCAGTGCGCTCTGCACCAGGCGTTGCAGATCCTCGAAGCTCTCGACCGGGGCTATGCGGTAATAGCCCATGCCATTGAGCATCCGTTCCAGTTGCAGCAACTGCATCGGGTGTTCGTCGGCAATCAGGATCCGCAGCGATTTGTTCGGCATCGTCATGACCAAGGCAGAGAGCGTTAGAGACGTTCCTTGACCATACTGCGCCAGATCATCAATTGCAGGCTATTGGCGGGCACTTCGCCAGAGAGAGGGTCTTTACTGATAGTTGTCGGGAAATCGCCATAAATCAAGCAAGGCCATGACGGAATTTTCACATTTTTTCGACGTTGGCCGGTTACTGCGATTCCCACTGACGCATGCGCAGCCGGCAGTGTTTCATGGCGTTAACAATATGTTTCTCCACCACACTGCGCGAGATGCCCAGGCGCTCGGCGATCTGCGGGTGAGAAAGGCCGTCGAGCTTGCGCAGCAGAAAACTCTCGCGACAAGGCTGACTGAGTTCGGCCAGGGCGCGCTGCATCAGGTCCAGGCGCTGATTGAGGTCCATGCTTTGGGATGGCGCGGGGGTAAAGAAACGCTCATCGCTGTCGAGCACTTCAAGCGGCTCGGACTGGCGCAGCAAACCACGTCGATGCCCATCGATCACAAGATTCAGAGCGGTGCGATAGAGAAACGCCCGGGGATGCTCGATATCGTCTTCACCGTTGCGCTCGAGCACGCGGATATAGGCATCGTGGGCAACGTCTTCAGCCGCCTGCCGGTTACCCAGGCGGGCACAGAGAAAACTCACCAGTTCGCGATAGTAGTTTTCCAACACAACACCTGGCCGCGACATCTGCGGGGGTTCCCTGACTCGTGGTTGAGCGGATCTGAATGATGGCAGTATGCAATAATACAAATTATAATTATTCTCAGCAAGATCAGACCTTGATCCCGGTAAATTCCACGGCCCCCACCTCGTTTACCTGGGAGCCTCCCGTGTCTGCCGTGCCGCTTCGGCAGTGAGATGTCACGGGCCATTCCATCCGGCTGGAACCCTGCATGAAACGCTCATCGAATACTCGTCGCCTGCTGTTGTGTGGCCTCGGCCTGCTCAGCCTGGGCGCCCTGCTCGCCTGGAAAACCCTGCCCGCCGGTGGCGACCCGTTGAGCACCGTTACCGTGACCCGTACCGACATCGAAAGCAGCGTCACGGCCCTGGGTACCTTGCAGCCGCGGCGTTATGTGGACGTGGGTGCCCAGGCCTCCGGGCAGATCCGCAAACTGCACGTCGAGGTGGGAGATCAGGTCAAGGAAGGTCAGTTGCTGGTTGAGATCGACCCCTCCACGCAGCAGGCAAAGCTTGATGCCGGGCGTTTCTCTATCGACAACCTCAAGGCCCAGCTGGATGAACAGAAGGCTCAGTACCAACTGGCCGAGCAACAGTTCAAGCGCCAGCGCAACCTGGCCGCCGGCGGCGCCACCCGCGAGGAAGACGTGCAAAGCGCCCAGGCCCAGTTGAAGGTCACCCAGGCGCGCATCGACATGTACCGCGCACAGATTCGCCAGGCCCAGGCGAGCCTGCGCAGCGACGAGGCTGAGCTGGGTTACACGCGCATTTATGCACCGATGGCCGGCACCGTGGTCGCCGTCGATGCCCGCGAAGGCCAGACCCTTAACGCCCAACAGCAAACCCCGCTGATCCTGCGCATCGCCAAGTTGTCGCCAATGACCGTCTGGGCCCAGGTGTCCGAGGCCGATATCGGCCATGTCAAACCGGGCATGAGCGCCTACTTCACCACCCTGGCCGGCGGCAAGCGCCGCTGGACCAGCAGTGTGCGGCAAATTCTGCCGGTGCCGCCCAAACCCCTCGATCAATCCAGCCAGGGCGGTGGCAGCCCGGCCAGCGCCAGTGGTAGCGGCGCCAGCAGCAAAGTGGTGCTCTATACCGTACTGCTGGATGTCGATAACCCGGACAACGCCCTGATGGCAGAGATGACCACCCAGGTGTTCTTCGTTGCCGGGCGTGCCAGCAAGGTGCTCACCGTACCGGTGGCAGCCCTGGATGATCATGCCGACGGCAATGACCTGCGCATTGCCCAGGTGCTCGACAGCAAGGGCAAGGTCAACCAGCGCCAGGTCCGCACCGGCCTCAGCGACCGCTTGCGGGTGCAGGTGCTCGACGGCCTTGCCGAGGGCGAGCGCCTGCTGATCGGCGCACCTGCCGCAAGCGGGGGTTGAATGTCCACGCCCCTGATCGAACTGCGCGACATCCGCAAATCCTACGGTGGTGTCGATACGCCCAAGGTCGAGGTGGTCCGCGGCATCAGCCTGGCCATCCATCCCGGCGAGTTCGTCGCCATTGTCGGCGCCTCCGGCTCCGGCAAGTCGACGCTGATGAACATCCTCGGCTGCCTTGATCGTCCGACCTCAGGCAACTACTACTTCGCCGGCAAGGACGTCGCCGACCTCGACAGCGACGAGCTGGCCTGGTTGCGCCGTGAAGCCTTCGGCTTCGTGTTCCAGGGCTATCACCTGATCGCTTCGGGCTCGGCCCAGGAAAACGTCGAGATGCCGGCCATCTATGCTGGCACCCCCGCCGCCGAACGCCATGCCCGCGCCGCCGCCTTGCTCGAACGCCTGGGCCTGGCCAGCCGCACCGGCAACCGCCCGCACCAGTTGTCTGGCGGCCAGCAACAGCGGGTGTCGATCGCCCGCGCCTTGATGAACGGCGGACACATCATCCTCGCCGACGAACCGACCGGGGCACTGGACAGCCAGAGCGGCGCCGAAGTCATGGCCCTGCTCGACGAACTGGCCAGCCAGGGCCACGTGGTGATCCTGATTACCCACGACCGCGAAGTCGCGGCGCGGGCCAAGCGGGTCATCGAGATTCGTGACGGCCTGGTGCTCAGTGATTCGGCAGAGCAATCTGCTGCTCCCGCCGCCAGCGCTCCCGGCCTGCAAGCCGAAGACCTGCGCCAGCGCCTGAACCTCGGCGCCACTGCCAGCGGCGCCTGGAAAGGCGAGCTGGTCGAAGCCCTGCAGGCGGCCTGGCGGATCATGTGGATCAACCGTTTCCGCACCGCCCTGACCCTGCTCGGGATCGTCATCGGCGTGGCTTCGGTAGTGGTCATGCTGGCCGTCGGCGAAGGCAGCAAGCGCCAGGTCATGGCGCAGATGGCAGCCTTCGGCTCGAACATCCTGTACCTGAGCGGCAGCGCCCCGACACTGCGTGAACCGGCCGGGGTCATCACCCTCGACGATGTCGCCGCAGTATCCAGCCTGCCGCAGGTGAAGATGATCATGCCGGTGATCGGCAACTCGCTGATGGTGCGCTACGGCAACAATAACCAGCAGTTCTATGTGGGTGGCAACAACACCCACTTCAGCGAAATCTTCAATTGGCCGGTGGTCGAAGGCAGCTTCTTCACCGAGGCCGATGAACAGAGCGCGGCAGCCGTGGCGGTCATCGGCCAGAAGGTGCGGGAGAAACTATTTGGAGCCGGTAACGACCCCATCGGCCAGTACATCCTGGTCGAAAACGTGCCCTTCCAGGTGGTCGGCATTCTCGCCGGCAAAGGCGCAAGCTCGGGCGACCAGGACAGCGACGAGCGCATCGTGGTGCCCTACTCGGCCGCCGCCATCCGCCTGTTCGGCAGCCGCAACCCGGAGTACGTGACCATCGCCGCCGCCGACTCACGGCGCGTGGCCGACACGGAAGCGGCCATCGACCACCTGATGCGCAAGCTTCACAACGGCAAACACGACTATGAACTGACCAACGACGCGGCGCTGATCCAGGCCGAAGCGCGCACGCAGAATACCCTGTCGCTGATGCTCGGCTCGATCGCCGCGATCTCGCTGCTGGTCGGCGGTATCGGGGTGATGAACATCATGCTGATGACGGTGCGCGAGCGTACCCGCGAGATCGGCATCCGCATGGCCACTGGCGCCCGCCAGCGCGACATCCTGCGCCAGTTTCTCAGCGAAGCGGTGCTGCTGTCGATGGTCGGCGGGGTCACCGGCATTGCCCTGGCCCTGTTGATTGGCGGCGTGTTGCTGCTGGCCGATATTGCCGTGGCCTTCTCCTTGCCTGCCGTGCTTGGCGCCTTTGCCTGCGCGGTGGTCACCGGCGTGGTGTTCGGCTTCATGCCCGCGCGCAAAGCCGCCCGCCTCGACCCGGTCAAAGCCCTTACCAGCGAATAATCCATGAACCTTCCCAGCCGTCTCAGTGTCCTGTCGATCAGTTTGGTGCTTGCCGCCTGTACCTCAACCACCCCTGCACCTTCGAGTGGCCTGCAGGCGCCAGCGCAGTGGCAGGGCCAGGCAGCCAGCACCCCGCTGCCCCACGAGAACTGGTGGCAGCAGTTCTCCAGCCCCGCGCTCGATCAACTGATCGAACACGCCCGGCGCAACAGCTTCGATCTGGCCGCTGCCGCCGCGCGTATTCGCCAGGCTCAGGCCTCGGCGGTCATTGCCGGCGCACCGTTGCTGCCTGAACTCAAGTTCACCCTGGATGCCAGACGCCAACGCCTGCTGCATGGCAACGGCTTCGACCAACTCGATGCCAGCAGCCGCGAACGCACCAGCACCTCGTTCGGCACCCGCTTGAGCGCCAGCTACGAAGTGGATTTCTGGGGCGGTAAAACGGCCGCACGCGACAGCGCCCTGTTCAACCTCGATGCCAGCCGTTTCGATCGCCAGACCGTCGAGCTGACCTTGCTCAGCGGTGTTGCCAACAGCTACCTGCAGAGCCTGGCCCTGCGTGAGCAGGTGCGTATCGCCCGCCTCAACCTGAGCAATGCCGAGGATGTCCTGCGCCTGGTCGAAACCCGCTATCAGTCTGGCTCGGCCACCGCCCTGGAACTGGCCCAGCAACGCAGCCTGGTCGCCGGCCAGCAGCGCCAGGTGCCGTTGTTCGAGCAGCAGTTGCAAGAGGCGCGCATCACCCTGGCAACCTTGCTCGGCGAGCCGGTGCAGGCGCTGCCCGCCCTTGAAGAATCAATTACCCGCCTGAACTGGCCGCAGATCGGCAGCGGCGTGCCCAGCGAGCTGCTCAGCCGCCGTCCCGACATTGCCACCGCCGAAGCCAGCCTGGCCGCCGCCCAGGCAGACGTGCAGGTTGCCCGCGCAGCAATGCTGCCGAGCCTGACCCTGGGCGCCGACCTGGGCTCGGGTGCCGACACCTTTGCCCAGGTGCTGCGCAGCCCCTACTACACCCTGAGTGCCGGGCTGGCTGCGCCGATCTTCAACAACGGCCGCCTGCGCGCCGAGCGCGACAAGGCCCGCGCCAAGCAGGACGAACTACTGGAGAATTACCGCAGCAGCATCATCAACGGCTTTGCCGATGTCGAGAAGGCGCTCAATGGCATCAGCGGTGTTGACCAGCAGCGCCAGTCGCAGGATGAGGAAGTGCAGCAGGCGCAGATCGCTTTCACCCTCTCCGAGCGCCGCTACCAGGCCGGCGCCGAGACCCTGCTGACCGTACTGGAAACCCAGCGCACCCTGTACCAGGCGCAAGACCAGCAGGTGCAACTGCGCCTGGCCCGCCTGCAAGGCAGCGTGGCGCTGTACAAGGCATTGGGCGGCGGATGGCAGGTGGTTCGCTAAATCATTGACCTGCCTGCACAAAACCTGTGGGGGCCGGCCTTGCCGGCGATGGCCCGCACAGCAGGCCCAATACAGCCAATCAGCTCACAATCCCGCGCAACGACAAATGCCGCGCATACCAGGGCCGCTGCGGCACCCGGCGCACCAGGTCGCCGATCTTGTCGTCTTCACCAAAGGTAATGCGCAGAGCCAGCTTCATGATCTCGACATCCATTTCCACCGATTTGCCCGGGAACATCCCCGGCGTGGTGCTGCAGCCATGGGTCACCGGCCCCAGCCACGGGTCGTCGACCTCGACCCAGCGCCCCGGGGCGAACCACTGCACGCCATTGACCTCAAGACGCCGAACCTGCCCCGGGTTGTAGCGCTCATGGGCGCGGTACCAATCCTCGATGCGATCATCGATCCAGCCATGGAAACCCCAGAACACCGGGTTGACGTGAGACGAGAACGGATCGCCGAGAAAGTCGTTTTCCGCCTCGTACCAGCGCCCGGCAAAATCAGCCGGGTCCCGGGCAAACGGCACTGGTGCACCGTTGACCGGATCACGTGGCACCGAGGCCCAGCACATGTGCAGCCAATCGTGCAGGTTCATTTCCAGCTCCGAACCGAATGCACCGAGGGTCAGCTTCGACAGGTACAGCGGGTCCTGGTACTGCGATTCCCAGACCTGGAAATTACTGCAGAAGGTCTCGCCGGCCTTGATCGCCGAGACCCATACGCCATAAGCCTCGTCGCCCGGTGCCCGCCAACCGGGCGGTACACAGTAACCGTCATGGTTGTCGTAATAGCGGGCAAAACCCTGGCGGTCGTGTTCGACGCTGGGTTGCGGCAAGGGGAAATGCGGCCATGACGGCAGGTCCTGCATCGACCGCGCCGTACCGAGCATATGCCGGTGCATGAACAGAAAGTCCACCCCCGAGCCATTGCGATGCTTGCGCGGGCCGCGGGCATCACGCTCCTTGTCACGCGGGCCGGGCTGCCAGCCCAGGCCACGCAAGGCACCGTGTTTTTCTTCAGACAGCCGATGCCATTTGTCACGGGTCGCGTGCCAGAGCTGATGGAACAAGCGGTGCTCGGCGCTGATCAGCCAGGCTTGCAACTGCGGAGTATAGGGCAGCCGCTCACGGGCTTCAGGAAACAGGCGCTTGACGGCAACGAAGTGACTGTCGGCCAAGGGCAAGACCATCGAGCGATCCAGCGGTTGCAAGCGGCCACTGAGGGTAGCGCTGCCAGCGTTGCCAAAACTGCCCCAGACTTCATCCAGGCTCGCGGTACATTCATAACCCGGCCCGCCCTGGGTGCTCATCAGCCGCCAGCGCACCGTGGCGGTGGACGCCCCGACCAGGTCGCCAAGCACTCGGTAGGCGGCCGGGGCGTCGCTGCGCAGAACCAGTTCGGTATCGACAAAACCACGCAGGCCACGGCCTTTGGCGGCGACGTCGAGGTACATCTGCAAGCCTTCCACAGGCAGCCCGGCGAGCTCGCCATCGGCACCGCTCAAACGCAAATCCCAGACGCCGCGCAATTGATCGGCCAGGTGCTGGCCAGCGGCATCCGCGAGCTCAACGCTGGCCTCGCCGGGGGTGACGATGTCGTCCTGTGGATCGTGGGTCAGTTGCTTGTGCGCGTAATAGGCGGCTGGCACGGTCGCGCCCGCCACCGCCAGGCCCGCTATGAATCCTCGTCGCGAAATCGTCATCGTCCTACCCGTATCAGCCATGAAGCAGGCTTTATCCAAGCTAGGACGTTTCCTGGAGGGGGAAATTTAACCACTGCCGCCCTGTGCTAATTCGATCGGCGGCTATTTCGTTTTCAAGGAACCTCCCTTGGAAAAGGTACCGCCCATGTCAGCCTCCACCTCCCTGACCAACGCCCTGGGCAACGGTCTGCGCAAGCTGGTCGGCAAACCTGCCAGAACCAGTGCCTACGGAGTGTTCGATGTGCAGCTCAAAGCCATCATTGCCCTCAGCCCGTCCCTCAGCCGCTTCGTGTTCAGCGGTGAGGATGTCGGGCAGATGCGTACCCTGGCTGCCGACCAGCGCATCAAGATCTTCTTTCCCTCTGCCGATGGCCAATACCCGAACCTGCCCAAGCAAGGTTCCTGGCAGCAAGCGCGTCGCGGCCTGAGCGCCGAGCAGAGCCCGCCGATGCGTACCTACACCATCCGCGACCTGCGCCGCGAGGCACTGGAAGTGGATGTCGACTTCGTCCTGCACGGCGTCAACGGCCCGGCATCGACCTGGGCGACCCAGGCACGCATCGGCGATCGCCTGCAGATGGTCGCCCCGAACCTGGCCTTCGACGCCGACCCCGGCGGCTACGAATGGCGCCCCCCGAAGAACCTGCGCAACCTGCTGCTGATCGGCGATGAAACCGCCCTGCCGGCAATAGCCGGCATCCTTGAGCAGGTGGCCGCAGACCTGCCCGAAGTCCCGGTACAGGCGTTCATCGAAGTCCCCTGCGAAGCCGATTGCCTCGACCTGACCTGCAGCCGCGCCACCGAACTGAACTGGCTGCCGCGCGAAGTGCTGCACTGCACCCACGGCGAAGCGATGATCCATGCCATCCGCGAGCTGGCGCGCCTGCCGGCAGCCGCAGCGCGTACAGGTGCGAAGGTCGCCCTGGAGGAGGTCGATATCGACCGGCAGATCCTCTGGGAACTGGCTCAACCCGGCAACGGCGACTTCTACGCCTGGATCGCCGGCGAGTCGGCAGCGGTGATGAATATCCGTCGCTACCTGATCACCGAGCGCGGGCTGGATCGCAGCGCCCTGACGCTGATGGGCTACTGGCGCGCGGGTCGCACGTTCGACTGAGGGCCATAAAAAGGGCTCTTCACTGAATCCTGGGTTGGGGGGCGCGAGCTTATCCATTCGCTGTGGCGCTGCTGCCGACCCCTTCCGCCTTTACGGCGGCCTACTTTTCTCTTGGGAAAAGTAGGCAAAACCGCTTGCTCCTGCATACGGCCCTACGCTGCGCTTCGGGTCCCCTCGCTACGGCACCTTCCGGGGCATCGCGGCCTACGACTTGCTACGCCAAGTCTACGTCTCGCGTCTTCGGCTGACGCCGAAGGTGCTGCGCACCGCCCCTGCAGGCACCTACGCTCGGCCTCCTGAAGTCGCATTTCGTGGCGCCTGGAAGTACGCGCATGAACATCAAGATGAAGCAAGTTGGTACTCGTTTTGCCAGCGGGCTTGTCCCGCTCCTGCGTCAGCATGGCTTTGCCAGCATCTGCTTTCGCAGATACGTCAGTGCAGGCGCCGCCCGTAACTTCGCGACTTCAGGAGGCTGAGCGTAGGTGTCTGGAGGGGGCTGGTGCGTAGCACCCTTCGGCCCAGGCCGAAGTCGCGAGACGTAGACTTGGCGAAGCAAGTCGTAGGCCGCGATGCCCCTGGAAGGCACCGTAGCGAAGGAACCCGGAGCGCAGCGTAGGGCCGTATTGGAGCGAGCGGTTTTGCCTACCTTTTCCCAAGAGAAAAGTAGGCCGCCGTAAGGGCGGAAGGGGCCGGCAGCGGCGCCACAGTGAATGGATAAGCTCGCAGCCTCAACATCCCAACCCAACCCAACCCAACCCAACCCAACCCAAGAATCATAGTCCCCAGGATAGCGTGAAGATCCATAAAAAAGCCCGGTGCACTGCCCCGGGCTTTTACATGCCTGGGCCATTTACAGTCTGGCCACCGCCGCAGCAACCGCCCGAGCAAAGCGCGCCGCCACCTCATCAACCTGCTCGGCAGTAATGATCAGCGGCGGCAGGAAACGCACCACGGCGCCCTGACGCCCGCCCAGTTCCAGAATCAGCCCACGCTTCAGGCATTCACGCTGCACCAGCGGTGCTAGACGCGGGCAGACCGGCGGATGCCCCTGGGCATCGAGCTGCCCTTGCGGATCAACCAGCTCGACCCCCAGCATCAGGCCACGGCCACGAATATCCCCCAACTGCGCGAAGTCCGCCTGCAAGCGGCGCAGATGACCGGCCAGGCGTTCGCCCATGGCCTGGGCATGGCTGCACAGGTCGTGTGACTTGAGGTAGTTGATCACCGCCGAGCCTGCGGCCATGGCCATCTGGTTGCCACGGAAAGTACCGGCGTGCGCCCCCGGCTGCCAGGTGTCCAGCCACTGGCGATAGACCACCACCGCCAACGGCAGGCTGCCGCCAATGGCCTTGGACAACACCACCACATCCGGAGTGATGCCTGCATGCTCGAAGGCAAACATTTTGCCGGTGCGGGCAAAACCACTCTGGATCTCGTCGACGATCAGCGCCACACCGGCCTTCTCGGTAATGCGCCGCACACCGCGCAGCCATTCGATGTCCGCCGGGATCACCCCGCCTTCACCCTGGACCACTTCGACGATCACCGCCGCCGGCAGTTGCACGCCGCTCTCCGGGTCGCTGAGCAGGTTTTCCAGGTAGTGCAGGTTGACCTTCACGCCCTCTTCGCCGCCCAGCCCGAAAGGGCAGCGATAGTCATAAGGGTACGGCAGGAACTGCACGCCATTGGCCAGCAAGGCGGCCAGCGGCTTCTTCGGCCCCAGGCTGCCCATCAGGCTCAGGGCGCCCTGAGACATGCCGTGGTAGCCGCCCTGGAACGACAGCACGGTGTTACGCCCGGTAGCGGTGCGCACCAGTTTCAACGCCGCTTCCACCGCGTCGGTGCCGGTCGGCCCGCAAAACTGGATCTTCGCTTCGCCGCGCAGTTGCTCGGGCAGCAGGCTGAACAGGTCCTGGACGAACTGGTCCTTGACCGGCGTGGTCAGGTCCAGGGTGTGCAGCGGCAGTTCATCGGCCAGCACCTGCTGGATCGCTTCGATCACCAGCGGATGGTTATGCCCCAGCGCCAGGGTCCCGGCGCCGGCCAGACAGTCGATGAACTGACGCCCTTCTACGTCTTCGACATAGATGCCACGGGCGCGCTTGAGCGCCAGCGGAATGCGCCGCGGGTAACTGCGGGCATTGGATTCCTGCAGGCTCTGGCGGGCCAGCAACGGCGACTCATTGAATGCATAAAGTGTTTCAGCAGCGTCTGCGGTGGAAGACACCGGCAGCGCCTGGGCAAGGCTGATAGCGACTGACATCTGGGAAACCCTCGCAAGCAAGCGGATGTGCCCGTCACGCGCCTGTTGCCAGAGGAGTGCGGGTTGTTATCGCTTGAAAAACGCTTCAGCGCCCTGCGGATTTAGCCGATGCCCATCAACGCTGCGGATTTTTTCAACTGCTGCTTTGCACTTACCGGTTACGACGGGTTTGCACGCAACGGAATGTGCAACAACACCCGCAAGCCATCGCTGCGGCTGTCAAAGCGCAAGCTGCCGGCACAGCGCTGGACGATCGCCTGGACAATCGCCAGGCCCAACCCGCATCCGCCGCTCTGGCTATGGCGCCAGAAGCGCTCGGTCAGGTGCTCGATGTCCTGTTCGGGAATACCGGGGCCGTGATCGCGCACCAAAAATGCCACCCGGTCCTGTTCCATCTGCACTGCCAGCTCCACCGGTTCGCTGCCACGGGTATGACGCAGGGCGTTGTCGAGCAGGTTGCGTAGGGCCGTGACCGCCAGTGGCGTGGGCATCCCGAGGTAGAGCTGGGCGGCGCCGGGCGCCAACTGCAGATCGATGCGCCCGGTGTTGTCGACCCCGGTGTCCAGGATTGCCTGGCGGGCGATCTGCTCGGCGTTGCACTGCAGGCCGTCTTCAAACGACAGTCGGCCTTCCACCCGGGCCAGCAGCAACAGTTGTTCAAGAGTCCGGTGCAGACGATCGGCGCCCTGCTCGGCGTGTTCAAGGGCCTGCTCGCGCACCTCGCCGTCGGTCATCCGTGCCACCTGCAGGTGGGTTTTGATCGCGGTCAGCGGGCTGCGCAGCTCATGGGCGGCATCATCGGTCAGGCGCCGTTCGCGCTCGATGGTCTGGCCAATGCGCAAAAACAGCTGGTTCTGGGTTTCCAGCAAGGGTTGCAGCTCACTGGGCAAGCCGCGCACCTGCAAGGGCTCAAGGGAGTCCGGGCTGCGCCGGCGCAAGGCATCGCGCATCCGGTTGAGCGGCGCCAGCCCCTTGCCAACACCCATCCACAGCAAGCCGAGGCTGCCGAGCAAGGCCATCAGCACCGGTGCCGAGGCCGCCAGCAGGATCGAACGGTTGAGGGCCTCGCGCTCCTGATGGCGGTCGGCGGTGGTAATGCGCACATCGCCATGGGCATAGGTGAAACTGCGCCAGCGAGCGCCGTCGATGGTCTGGTCGCGAAACCCGCTGCGCTGGTCGTCGAGGGGCTGCTCATTATTGTGGCTGCGGGCAAGAATCTCGCCGCGCAGCGAGCTGACCTGGCAGGCCATGCCGTCGACGCTCAACTGGTCGGCGCTCAGGCGCGTGCCCTCGCCCTTGCTCGACAGCGGTTGCGGCAACTGGTCGACCAGGCCGGCAACCATGCGTGCCGATGCCACCAGGCGCTGGTCGAGGGAGAACATCATCTGCATGCGCAGGTCGCGCAGCATCCACGCCGCGGCCAGCACCCAGATGACGATGAAGGCAGTGCCCAGGATCAGGGTCAGGCGCAAACGCAGGGTCATGCTTGCGGCTCCTCCGGCAGTTGCGCCGGGCCCAGGCGATAACCCAGGCCGCGCACGGTTTCGACGATACCGTTGCCCAGTTTGCGCCGCAGGTGATGGATATGCACGTTCAGGGCGTTGCTCTCGACCTCGTCGCCAAAGCCATAGACGCTGTCCTTGAGCTGTTCGCTGGAGAGCACCCGGCCACGGTTGTGTAGCAGCGCCTGCAATAGCGCCTGCTCGCGCCGCGACAGGTCGACCGGGCGGCCACCCAGGCAGGTTTCGCGGCTGCTGGGGTCGTAGCTTAGCGGGCCATGCTCGATGATGTTCACCGCTCGCCCGGCGGCGCGGCGCAGCAAGGTGTGCAGACGTGCGGCCAGTTCACGCAGGTCGAACGGCTTGAGCAGGTAATCGTCGCCACCGGCCTGCAGGCCCTCGACCCGGTCAGTGACCGCATCGCGGGCGGTGAGGATCAGCACCGGCAGCTCATGGCCCTGCTGGCGCAGGCGCTGCAGCAACTTGAGGCCGTCTTCGTCGGGCAGGCCGAGGTCGAGCACCATGACGTCGAACGCCGCGGCCTGGAGCATGGCCTGGGCCGCGCCGGCGCTGGCCACCCGGTCGACGGTCATGCCCTGGGCGCCCAGGCCGGCGCTGATGCCGCTGGCGATCAGGTCATCATCCTCGCAGAGCAGTACGTGCATGGTCGGGTCTCGATCTTAAAAGGCTTATTCAAGCCCAGGCGGATTAACCCAGGATTATGCCGCGCCAGGCCACAGCCGTCGCGGCCTTGGCGACAGCCGTCAGCCAACGGGTTAACTTTCGGTTAATCGGACTGGGCCAAGCTGAGCCCTTCATCGCATTGCCAAGGCGTCGACATGCGCGTTTTTCTGTTTGCCCTGATGTTCCTGCTAAGCGGCCTGAGCCAGGCCAACCCCTTTGCCCAGAGCGATTTCCTGCCGGTCAACAAGGCCTTCGTGTTCAGCAGCGAACGCCTGGAATCGGGGCAAATGCGCCTGCACTGGCAGATCACCGATGGTTACTACCTGTACCAGAAACGCCTGAAATTCGACGGCCTGGCCTCCGAGCAGCAACCGCAACTGCCACCCGCCCTGCCCCACAGCGATGAGTACTTTGGTGAAACCCAGGTCTACCGTGGCGAGCTCGAGCTGATCCTGCCCGCCAGCGCCAGCGGCGAACTGCGCATGGGCTGGCAGGGCTGCGCCGACGCCGGGCTGTGCTACCCGCCACAAACCAGTGTGGTCAGCCTGGGTGGTACAAGCGCCGCCGCGCAGGCCAGCGACCAGGCCCTGGCCGGCGGCATGCAACAGTCGACCCTGGCCTGGAACCTGCTGGCCTTCCTCGGCCTGGGCCTGCTGCTGGCCTTCACCCCGTGCTCGTTGCCGATGCTGCCGATTCTTGCAGGTCTGGTACTGGGCAGTGGTGCCAGTGCCCGCCGCGGCTGGTTGCTGGCCAGCGTCTATGTGCTGAGCATGGCCCTGGTCTACGCCGCCCTGGGCGTGGTTGCCGCATTGCTGGGCGCAAGCTTTCAGGCCTGGCTGCAGCAACCCTGGCTGCTGGGCACCCTGGCCGGGCTGTTCGTGCTACTGGCCCTGCCGATGTTCGGCGCCTTCGAGCTGCAGCTACCTGTATGGATCCGCGACCGCCTGGAGCGTGCCGGGAATGGCACCCGCGGCGGCAACCTGTACGGCGCGGCCTTGCTCGGGGCCTTGTCGGGCCTGCTGATGGGCCCGTGCATGACCGCACCGCTGGCCGGCGCCCTGCTGTACATCGCCCAGAGCGGCAATGCCGTGCATGGCGGCCTGGTACTGTTCACCCTCGGCCTGGGCATGGGCCTGCCGTTGCTGTTGCTGGTCACCCTCGGCAACCGCTACCTGCCGCGCCCGGGCGCCTGGATGAACCGGGTCAAGGGCCTGTTCGGCTTCGTCTTCCTGGCCATGGCCCTGTATACCTTGCGCGCAGTGCTGGAGCCTTCATTGTGGCTGGGCCTGGCCGGTGCCTGGCTGATCGCCCTGGCCTGGGCTGCGTGGCCGGCCTTGCAAGCTATGCGGGCGCTTCGGGCACTGTCGCTGCTGCTGGGCTTGTGGGGCAGCCTGTTGATCGTCGGCGCGGCAGCCGGTGGCAACGACCCCTGGCAGCCGCTGCAGCCGTTCACCGCCGCCAGCGCGCCAATGGGCCTTGCCGTGCCGCATGATGCCTTCACCACCGTCAGCCAGCCGGCCGAACTGCAGCGCGAGCTGGAGGCGGCCAAGGCCCAGGGCCAGTGGGTGATGCTCGACTACTATGCTGACTGGTGCGTGTCGTGCAAGGTCATGGAGAAACAGGTGTTCGCCCGCGCCGACGTACTGGCGGCGCTTGGCGGCGTGCGCCTGCTGCGCCTGGATGTGACCGCCGACGCACCGTCCAGTCGCGAGTTGCTGCAGCGCTACCAGGTCCCGGGCCCGCCCAGCCTGATCTGGATCGGCCCGGAGGGCAACGAGCGCCGGGCCCGGCGCATCACCGGTGAAATCGATGCGGCGAACTTCCTCCAACACTGGGCCGCTACCCGGAGCCAAGGATGATGCTGACCGTCGCACTCGGGCCACTGACCATGGCCCTGAACCACCTGCTGCTGATCTGCGCCCTGGCCCTGGCCAGCCTTGTTGGCTGGCGCGTCGCCAAGCGCGGCGGCGACAACCCCGAGTCGGTGCTGTTCGGCCTGTTCCTGCTCGGCCTGCTCAGTGCACGCCTGGGCTTTGTCATCCAGTACTGGGCGATGTACCGCGAAGACCTGCTGCAAGTCATCGACCTGCGCGATGGCGGCTTTCTGCTCTGGCCAGGCCTGCTGGCGGTAGCCATCGGCGCCTTCTGCCTCGGCTATCGCCGCCCGGCCCTGCGCCGGCCGCTGGGCTGGGGCCTGCTCAGCGGTGGCCTGTTCTGGCTGCTCGGCAGCCTGGCCAGCCACCTGTATGACCAGGGCACTCAACTGCCGGAAATGAGCTTGCGCAAGGCCAGTGGCCAGTCCGTCGAGCTCACCGACTACCGCGGCAAGCCACTGGTGATCAACCTCTGGGCTACCTGGTGCCCGCCGTGCCGGCGCGAGATGCCGGTGCTGCAACAGGCCCAGGGTGATTACCCGGACATCACCTTCCTGTTCGTCAACCAGGGCGAGGCGCCACAGACCGTGGTCACCTTCCTCGCCACCACCGGCCTTAATCTGTCCCACGTGCTGTTCGACAGCGGCGGCCAGCTGGCGCAGAAGGTCGGCTCCATGGCCTTGCCCACCACCTTGTTCTATAACGCCGAGGGTCGCCTGGTCGGCAGCCATCTTGGCGAGCTGTCGCGGGCCAGCCTCAGCCATGCCCTGCAATCTTTCGAGCACGCGCCCGCGCCTGCCGCCCCATCCCCCACAAGGAACGTCGCATGCGATCTCTGCTGAAACTGCCCCTCACCCTGGCCGTGGGCCTGATGACCAGCCAGCTGGCGCTGGCTGAAACACTCCCCAAGGCCATCCAGCAACTGGAGGCCAAAGGCGCAAAAATCAAAGGCAGCTTCGACGCCCCCGATGGCCTGCGTGGCTACGCGGCCGAATACCAGAACCGCGGCCTCGCACTGTACCTGACCGCCGATGGCAAGCATGTGCTGGTGGGCAGCCTGTTCGACGAGCAAGGCAAGGACCTGAGCCAGGCGCCGCTGGAAAAACTGGTGTACGCCCCCATGGCCAAGGAGGTCTGGGCAAAGATGGAAAAAACCGCCTGGATCGCCGACGGCAAGGCCGATGCACCACGCATCGTCTACCTGTTCAGCGACCCCAATTGCCCGTACTGCAACATGTTCTGGCAGCAGGCGCGGCCCTGGGTCGAATCGGGCAAGGTGCAGTTGCGGCACATCATGGTCGGTATCATCCGCGAAGACAGCCCGGGCAAATCGGCCGCCCTGCTGGCCAGCAAGGACCCGGCCAAGGCCCTGGCGCAACATGAAAAGGCCGGCAAGGCCAGTACCCTCAAGGCCTTGGACAAGGTTCCCGAAGCGGTACAAGCCAAGCTCGACGCCAACCTCGCGGTCATGGAAGAACTCGGTTTGTCAGCAACCCCGGCGATCTTCTACCTCGACGACCAGCAGCAACTGCAAACCCAACAGGGCGCACCGCGACCGGAGCTGCTGGGCAAGATCCTCGGCAAGCGTTGAGCACGCGATTGATGTAACAACAGGGCGGTCACGGCGTCTTGAGGATACCTGCCTCATCCCACCACAGGACCTCGCCATGACCCGCCCTGCCTACCTTGACCGCTTCATCCGCTCCTCCCTGGACATCCAGCTGCTGCGCTGGAGCCTGATCCTGATTTTCTTCGGCTTTGGCTATGCCAAGTGGTTCGATTACGAAGCCCAGGCCCTGATCCCGCTGATCGACAACAGCCCGTTGCTGTCCTGGCTGCACCTGGCCTTCGGCATCCACGGCGCCAGCTATGCGCTGGGCGTGGCGGAATGGGCGATTGGCGCGGCGTTGCTGGCCGGCATCTGGCAACCACGGCTGGCGGTGATCGGCGCCCTGGGCTCGGTGCTCACCTACGCCACCACCCTGACCCTGATCGTTACCACTCCGGGCGGCTGGGAGAACAGTGCTGGCGGGTTCCCCGCCATGGGCGGGGCGACGTCCTTCCTGATCAAGGACGCCGTGCTGCTGGCCGCTTCAGTCGCCTTGCTCAAGCACGACCTGCAGCGCAACAGCCCCACCCCGGCCTGAAGCCCTACAGCGCTTCCAGTTCAGCCATCAGGTCACTGAGACGGTCGACCTTGTCATCGCTCAGCTCACTGGCCTTCAGGCTCTGGACATAGGTTGCCAGCTCCTCGACCGTGCTGCACTCGAACATCGCCCGCAGCGGCACGTTCAGTTGCAGCACCTTTTGCACCCGCGAGGCGATCTGGGTGGCCAGCAGCGAATGCCCGCCCAACTCGAAGAAGTTGTCGCGCACCCCGACCCGCTCGGCCTTGAGCACCTCGGCCCAGATCCCGGCCAGGGTGCTCTCCAGTTCGCTGCGCGGCGCCAGGTAGGCCTGGCTGTGCTGGGCGCCGATGTCGATGGCCGGCAAGGCCTTGCGGTCGAGCTTGCCGTTGGCATTGAGCGGCAGTTGCTGGAGCCAGGCCCAGTGCAGCGGCACCATGTACTCCGGCAACTCGGCACGCAGGCGCTGCTTGACTTGCTCCAGCAGCACGCTGGTATCGACACCCGCAGTGCTGGCCACCAGATAGCCGACCAGGTGCTTGCCATTGACCCCGTCCTGCACGCCGACCGCCGCATCGCGAATCGCGCTTTGCTCATGCAGGCGCGCTTCGATCTCGCCCAGCTCGATGCGGTAGCCGCGGATCTTCACCTGATGGTCGATACGGCCGACGTATTCGAGCACGCCGTCAGGCCGCCGGCGCGCCAGGTCGCCGCTGCGATACAGGCGCTCGCCCGGTGCGCCGAACGGGTGCGGGATGAAGGCTTGCGCAGTGCGCAGCGGGTCGCCGACATAGCCCCGGCCGACGCCGGTACCGGCCACACACAACTCACCGACGGCGCCCAGCGGCACCAGTTGCTGATCGTCGCCAATCAGGTACAGGCGGTTGTTGTCGGTCGGCGTACCGATCGGCAGGTAGCTGCCACGGGTCGAGGCAGCATCGACGCGGAAGAACGCCACGTCATCGGAACACTCGGCCGGGCCATAGGCATTGACCAGGCCGATGTGCGGGTAGCGCTGCAGCCACTGCCAAGCCAGCTCCGGCGGCATCGCCTCACCGGTCGGCAGCATCCAGCGCAAGCCATCGAGCTGTTGCTGCTCGCAGGCGAGCATGCCCTGGATCAGCGACGGCACGCTTTCCAGTACGGTAATGCCGGTAGCCTGCACGTGTTCCAGCAACCCTTGCGGGTCGTGGGCAATGGCGTTCGGCACGATGGCTACCTGGGCCCCGAACAGCGGTGCGGCGAGGAACTGCCAGACCGAGATATCGAAACTTTGCGAGGCGGTCTGGGCAATCACATCCTGCTCGTCCAGTTGCAGGTACGGCACCTTGCTCAACTGGTTGTTGAGCATGCCGCGCTGCTCGACCATCACCCCCTTGGGCAGGCCGGTGGAGCCTGAGGTATAGATCACATAGGCAAGGTTGTCCGGCCCGCTGTAGATACCTGGATTAGCATCCGGCCCGACGACTGCCTGGACCTGCTCCCAGACCAGCAACTTCGGCCGCCCGGCACAGCTGAGCTCATCAAGCAGAGCACGGCCCTGCTCGGCACAGGCTGCGCTGCACACCAGCACCGGGGTACGACTGAGTTCGATGATCCGCTGCAGGCGTGCACCCGGCAGGCCAGGGTCCAGCGGCAGGTAACCGGCGCCGGCCTTGAAGCTGCCGACGATCATGCCCAGCAGCGGCAGGTCGCGTTCAGCCAGCAGCGCCACTGGCTGATCGATTGCCACGCCGGCGGCCACCAGCGCATGGCCCAGGCGGTTGGCCTGGCGGTTGAGCTCGAGGTAACTCAGCGAGTGTTCCAGGCAGCGCGCAGCAGTGCGTTGTGGATGCGCGGCAACCCGCGCCTCAAACAGTTCGACGTAGCTTTGCTCAAGGCTGTAGGCCTGCTCGCTGCGGTTGCAGTCGTCGAGCAAGAAGCTGCGCTCGGCTTCACCGAGTAATGGCAACTCGCTGACCTCGCCCTGGAAGCCGTCGGCCAGGGCCAGCAGCAGGCGCTTGAATTCGGCCAGCAAGCGCTCGACCGTGGCAGTGTCGAAGTAGCGCTGGTCGAACGACAAATGCAGGCCCAGGTCATCGCCCGGGTAGCAGACCGCGGTCAACGGGAAGTTGGTGTGGGTGCGCCCGGAATCGGAACTGGCGTTGAGGCTTTGTGCGCGATCGAGTACGGCAACCTCCACCGGCGCGTTCTCGAACACGAACAGGCTGTCAAACAGCGGCTGGCCCTTGGGCAGTTCGCTGCATTCCTGGATGCTCACCAGCGGCAGGTACTCGTACTCGCGCAGTTCCATGTTGCGTTCCAGCAGGCCTTGCAGCCACTGGCGCACGCTGCAGCGCTCGCCCGCGGCCGGCAGTTTTACCCGCAGGGCGATACTGTTGATGAACAGCCCGACCGTACGCTGCATCTGCGGCATGCTCACCGGCCGGCCCGCCACGGTGACGCCGAAAACCACGTCGCGCTCGCCGCTGTAGCGGCTCAGCACCAGCGCCCAGGCGGCTTGGGCAAAGGTGTTGATGGTCAGCTGATGAGCCTGGGCCAGCTCGCGCAAGCGGGCGCCATCGGTGGCATCGAGGCGCGTGTAGCAATCGCCGACTACCATTCCGGCATTTTCCACCGCATGGTCACGCAGCAATGGCCGGTCGCTGGGCACCGCGGTGCTGCGCTCGAAACCTTCGAGGTTGTTGCGCCACCACTGGCGCGCCTCGTCCAGGTTCTGGTGCTGCAGCCAGCTGATGTAGTCGCGGTAGCGCGGCGGCACCGGCAGTTGCGCCTGACGGCCCTCGCCCAGGGCCAGGTAGATCTCGAAGAAGTCATTCATCAACAGCGAACGGCACCAGGCATCGATGAGGATGTGGTGGTTGCTCATCATGAACCAGTAGCGGTCCTCGCCCACCCGCACCAGGCGCAGGTGGAACGGCGCCTGCTGAAGCAGGTCGAAACCGGCCTCGCGCTCGTGCTTGTGCAATGCCTGCAGGCGCGCTTCCTGTTCAGCTTCAGGGATACCCGACCAGTCTTGATAGTCGACCGCCGTCGCCCCCGGTTTGTGAATGATCTGTAGCATGGCCTCGCCGGCGTTCCAGCAGAACGAGGCGCGCAAGGCTTCGTGACGGCCAACCACCGCTTGCCAGGCCTGGGCAAAGCGCTGCGGGTCCAGCGCGCTGTTGATCCGGTAGCGGTCCTGCATGTAGTAGATGCCGGTGCCCGGCTCCAGCAGAGTATGCAGCAGCAGGCCCTCCTGCATCGGCGTCAGCGGATAGACGTCGTCGATTTGTGCAGCGGCGACCGGCAAGGCATCGATCTGCTCCTGGCTCAATTGCGCCAGCGGGAAGTCCGATGGCGTGAAGCTGCCAGTGCCCGGCGCCAGGCAATGCTCGATCAGGGCAATCAGTTCGAGCCGGTAGGCTTCGACCAGGGTTTCGATGGTTTCCTGGTCATAGCGCTCACGGCTGAAGGTCCAGCGCAACTGCAACTCTCCACCGTACACCTGGCCATCGACGCTCAGCCAGTTGGGCAGCGGCGCCTCCAGCGCATGGGCAAGCCCGACGCTTTCATCCACCGGCTGGTACAGCGCGCCGGCCTGGAACTGCTGGTCGAACTGGCCCAGGTAATTGAAGGTGATCCGCGCCTGGGGCAACGCGGCCATGGCTTCGCGCACCGGCGCATCGGCCAGGTAGCGCAGCACACCGTAGCCCAGGCCCTTGTGCGGCACCGTGCGCAATTGCTCCTTGATGGCCTTGATCGAAGCGCCCTGCCCAGCCGCCTCTTCGACGTTATGCGGGCTCAGGCTCAGCGGATAGGCACTGGTGAACCAGCCGACGCTGCGGGTCAGGTCCATGTCTTCGAACAGGTTCTCCCGACCATGGCCTTCCAGTTGCACCAACACCGAGCTGTCGCCGCTCCAGCGGCACAGCACGCGAGCCAGGGCGGTCAGCAGCAGGTCGTTGACCTGGGTGTGATAAGCAGCGGGCGCTTCCTGCAGCAATTGCCGGGTATGGGTCGCGTCCAACTGTACGCTGAGGGTCTGCGCCTGCTGGTGCAGGTTCGCCCCCTGCGGGTGATCGCAGGGCAGTTCGCGGCTGGCGCGGCTCAGTTGCGCTTGCCACCAGCTTTGCTCGTCACGCAGCGAGTCGCTGCCGGCATAAGCCAGCAGGCGCGCCGCCCAGTCGCTCATGGCGCGGGTCTTGGCCGCCAGCGGCTGACCGCGGTACAGCGCTTGCAGGTCTTCCAGCAACACCCGCCACGACACACCATCGACCACCAGATGATGGATCGCCAGCAACAGCCGCTGGCGGCCCTCGCCGTCTTCGACCAGCAAGGCGCGCAGCAGCGGCCCGTCTGCCAGGTCGAGGCTGCGCTGGACATCGCTGTACAGCGCCTGGCAGTCGCCCAGGTCGGCTACCGAGGCCTGCCAGAGCAACTCGCGCTGGTCGGCCTGGGCGTACTCGCCGTGCCACTGGCCGCCTGCCTGGGTGAAGCGCAGGCGCAAGGCATCATGCTGCTGCAGCAACTGCTGCAAGGCCTGCTCCAGGGGCTTGCCGTGCACACGCTCGGCGGGTGCCAGCAATACCGCCTGGTTCCAGTGCTGAGGGTGCGGCACATCGCTGTCGAAGAACCAGTGCTGGATCGGCGTCAACGCCGCGCGGCCGCTCAGCGGGCCCTGATCGATCTGGCTGGTTTCGCTGCGGCTGACCACGGTCGCCAGGGTCTGGATGGTCTGGTGCTGGAACAGATCGCGCGGGGTGAAATGCAGCCCGGCCTGACGCCCACGGCTGACCACCTGGATCGACAGGATCGAGTCACCGCCCAGTTCGAAGAAGTTGTCCTGCAGGCCAACCTGCTGAACGTTCAGTACCTCGCGCCAGATCGTCGCCAGTTGCTGTTCCAGCTCGCTGCGCGGCGCTTCATATCGTTGGCGGCCCTGCTCCAGGTCCGGCGCCGGCAAGGCGCGGCGGTCGAGCTTGCCATTGCCCATCAGCGGCAGCTGTTCAAGCAGTACCAGGTGAGTCGGCACCATATAGTCCGGCAGCTGCAGGCGCAGCTGCGCCTTCAGTGCATCACGCAGCGCGGCCTGTTCGGTGGCATCCGCCAGGGCCTGGTCGCAGACAAGATAACCCGCCAGTTGTTTGCCCCCGGGCATGTCCAGGGCCAGCACCACAGCCTCGCGCACCGCCGGGTGTTCAAGCAGGCGGGTTTCGATCTCACCCAGCTCGATACGAAAGCCGCGAATCTTCACCTGATGGTCGATTCGACCGACATACTCCACCAGCCCGTCAGCACCCTGGCGCACCAGGTCGCCGGTGCGGTACAGGCGCCCGCCATTGGCGCTGAACGGATCGGCAACAAAACGCTCGGCGCTCAAGCCCGGGCGCTCGTGGTAACCCTGGGCCAGGCCTGCGCCACCGACGTACAGCTCGCCAATGCCGCCTTGCGGCAACAGGGCCAGGTCGGCATCGAGGATGTACGCGGTGCGCGCACCGACCACGCTGCCGATCGGCACGCTAGCGGCGCCGGCTTCCAGTTGCGCGGGGGCCAGGCACGCCAGGGGCATGACCACGGTTTCGGTCGGGCCATAGGCGTTGAAAAACTGCTGCGGGGTAAAGGCCTGGCGAATGCGCTGCAGGTGCTCGCCGGTCAGCGCTTCACCGCCGGTGATCACCAGGCGCACCGGCAGCGCTTCGTTGCGGCTGGCCAGCCATTGCGCCAGCTGGCTGCCGTAACTTGGGGTAAAGCCAAGGATCGATACCTGCTGCTCGCGGATCAGCGTGCAGATTTCTTCCGCGCCCCACTGCCCCTGGGCACGCAGCACTACCCGCGCGCCACAGAGCAGCGGCACCAGCAGGCGCTCACTGGCCGCGTCGAAATTGATCGAGTAAAAATGCAGCTCACAGTCGTCGCTGCGCATGCCGAAGCGCTCGATCACCGCCTGGCAGTGCATGGCGATTTCACCGTGGCTGACCACCACGCCTTTGGGCTTGCCGGTGGAGCCGGAGGTGTAGATCAGGTAGGCCTGATGGGCCGGCAGGGTCAGCGACGGCAAGGCTTCGCGGCTATACGCGGCAAGGCCGTCACGGTCGTCTTCCAGGCACCAGCGGCCGACCTTGGCCGGCAACTCGCCGAGGGCTTCGAACAGTACCCGCTGGCCCAGCAACAGGGCGATGCCGCTGTCCTCGATCATGTAGTGCAGGCGCTCCAGCGGGTACTCAGGGTCGAGCGGCACATAGGCGCCGCCGGCCTTGAGGATTGCCAGCAAGCCCACCACCAGTTCCAGCGAACGCTCCAGGGCCAGGCCGACACGCACCTGCGGGCCGACGCCGCGCTCGCGCAGCACCCGGGCCAACTGGTTAGCGCGAGCATCGAGCTCGGCATAGCTCAGGTGCTGACCAGCAAAGGTCAGGGCCAGGGCCTCGGGCTGGCGCGCAGCTTGTTCGCTGAACAGCTGCTCAAGGGTCTGATTCAGCGCCAGGCTGTTGTCACCCTTGAGCGAGTCGCACAACGCCTGTTGCTCGACCGCCGCCAGCAACGGCAACTCGCCCAGGCGCTGCTCGGGATCACCCAGCAGCGCCACCAGCAGGTTCTGCCAGTGGCCGGCCATTTGTGCGATGCGTGGTTCGTCGAACAGGTCGCGGCTGTAAGTCAGGCAGCAACCCAGGCGGCGGTCGAGGTCGGTGACTTCCAGGTTGAGGTCGAACTTGGTCGCACGGGCGTCGTTGACCAGGTACTCGACCTGCATGCCGGCAAGCTCGCGGCTTTGCTGGAACTCCCAGCGCTGGACGTTGCACATCACCTGGAACAGCGGGTTGTAGGCACTGCTGCGGGGCGGCTGCAGGGCCTCGACCAATTGATCGAAAGGCAGGTCCTGATGGGACTGGCCATCGATCACGGTCTGGCGTACCTGCTCGATCAGCTCGCTAACGCGCATCTGCCCGTCGAGCTGGCAACGCAGCACCTGGGTGTTGAGGAAGGCGCCGATCAGGCCTTCGCTTTCCGGACGAATGCGGTTGGCCACCGGCGCGCCGATGCGCAGGTCGCGCTGGCCGCTGTAGCGGTACAGCAGCGCCGCCAGGGTGGCGGTCATGGTCATGAACAGGGTCAGACCGCGCTCGGCATTGAAGGCACGCACCCGCGCCGCCAGCTCCGGGCTCAGGTCGAAACGATAGAGCTCGCCACGGTGGCTTTGCACCGCCGGACGCGGGCGGTCGGCAGGCAGTTCCAGCACCGGGTGCTCATCGCCCAGCTTGGCCTGCCAGTAGTCGAGCTGGCGCTGACGCTCGCCGCTCTCCAGCCACTGGCGCTGCCATACGCTGTAGTCCAGGTACTGCACCGGCAAGGGCTGCAGCGGCGATTCGCGCTCGTCGACAAAGGCCTCGTACAGCTCGCCCAGCTCCCGGGCAAAGATGTCCATGGCCCAGCCTTCGGTGACGATGTGGTGCAACGTCAGGACGAAATAATGCTCACGCTCGCCGGCCTTGACCAGGCAGGCGCGCAGCAGCGGCCCGCGCTCCAGGTCAAACGGCTGGTGCGCCTGCTCATCGGCAAAGGCCTGCAGGCGTTGCTGGCGGTCCACCACGCCATAACTGGAAAAATCCAGCCAGCTCATCTGCAGGTTGCTGTCTTCGGCCACGCACTGGTACGGCACGCCGTCGATGCTCGGGAAGGTGGTGCGCAGGGTTTCGTGGCGCACGATCAGTGCCTGCAACGCCTGCTCGAAGCGGCTGACATCCAGCACCCCGCTCAGGCGCGCCATGCCGCCGACGTTATAGGCCGGGCTGTCGGGTTCCATCTGCCAGAGGAACCACATACGCTGTTGGGAGTAGGACAGCGGCACCGCCTGGCGACGGTCGATGCGCTGGATTTCGCCCTGCAGGTTGCGCGCGCCACTGTGCTGGATCGCCTCAACCGCAGCGGCAAAGGCCCCCAGTTCGCTGGCCTCGAACAGCGTGCGCAGCGGCAACTCGACGTTGCAGGCCTGGCGGGTACGGGAAATGATCTGGGTGGCCAGCAACGAGTGGCCACCGAGGGCGAAGAAGTCATCCTGCAGGCCAACCCGCGGGATGCCCAGCACCTCGCGCCAGATCGCGGCGATCTGCTGCTGCAGGGCACAGCCCGGCTCGATGTGTTCACGCGATTGCCATTGCGGCTCGGGCAAGGCCTTGCGCTCGATCTTGCCGCTCGGGCCCAGCGGCATCTGCGCCAGGTGAACCAGTTGCGCCGGGACCATATAGGCAGGCAATTGCTCGGCCAGGGCGGCCAGCATCTGCCCGCTCGCGTCGATACCGCTGTAGTAGCCGACCAGTTGCGGGCCGGCGGGGGTGTCGCGAATCATCACCAGCGCCTGCTCGACGCCGGGCTGCTTAAGCAGGCAAGCCTCGACCTCTTCGGGCTCGACCCGAAAACCGCGCAGCTTGACCTGCTGATCAAGGCGGCCCAGGTACTCCAGCGCCCCCAGGTCAGCCAGCCAGCGCGCCCGGTCACCACTGCGGTACAGGCGCTGGCCGTCGCCATCGGGCTGCGGCACGAAACGTTCGGCGGTCAGTCCCGCGCGTCCCAGGTAACCCCGGGCCAGACCGACGCCGCCCAGGTACAGTTCACCCGGCACGCCGGGCGAGGTAAGTTCGAGTTCATCGTCGAGCACCCTACACAGTACGTTAGCCAGCGGCCGGCCGATCGGCGAACGCGTACCGTCGGCAGCGCTGCACGGCCAGTGGGTAACGTTGATGGCGGTTTCGGTCGGGCCGTAACGGTTGTGCAGGGCCACCTGCGGCAATACCTGCAGCACCCGCTCACGCAGGCTGGCCGACAGCGCCTCACCGCCAGAGAACAACCGGCGCAGGCTGCTGCACTGTGCCGCCAACGGCTCCTGGACAAACACCTGGAGCAAGGCCGGGACGAAGTGCAAGGTGGTCACGCCATGCTCGCGCACCAGCTCGGCGATACGCTGCGGGTCACGGTGCTCGCCGGGGCCGGCCAGCACCAGTTGGCAACCGTTGACCAGCGGCCAGAAGCATTCCCACACCGACACGTCGAAGCTGATCGGCGCCTTCTGCATCAGCACGTCGCTGTCATTGAGTTGATAGCTGTCCTGCATCCACTGCAGGCGCTCGGCAAGTGCCGCGTGGGTATTGCCGACGCCCTTGGGCTGGCCGGTGGAGCCGGAGGTGTAGATCACATAGGCAAGGTTGTCGCCGTGCAGGTGCAGGCCCGGTGGCTGGCACGGCCAGCTGTCGAGCTTGAGGCGGTCCATGGCGATGGCGCTGACATCTGCGGGCAGGCTCAGGCGCTCGAGCACGTCGCTGTGGCTCAGCAGCAGGCTGGCACCACTGTCGGCGAGCATGTAGGCCAGGCGTTCTGCAGGGTAATCGACATCCAGCGGCACATAGGCCCCCCCGGCCTTGAGGATGGCCAGCAGGCCGATCAGCAGTTGCGGCGAACGCTCGGCGGCGATAGCCACGCACACATCCGGGCCAACGCCCTTGTCGCGCAGGTAATGGGCCAGGCGGTTGGCCTGCTGATGCAAGCTGGCGTAATCGAGGCTGCCGCCTTGCCACACCAGGGCGGTGCGTTCCGGAGTCTGGCGGGCTTGTTCGTTGAGCTGCTCAACTAACCACTGTTGTGCCGGTGCCGCCGGCGCCTGGCCCCAGGCGAGCAATTGCGCACGGCCATCGGCGTCCAGCAGTTGCAGCGCACCGATGGCGACCTGCGGTTGCGCGCAGACTTGCTCCAGCAAGCCGACCAGTTGGGCGCTGATGCGCGCCACGGTCGCGGCATCGAACAGCTCGTCGGCATAGTCGAACGACAGGCTCAGGCGGCCCTGATGGTCTTCTTCACTGTGCAGTTGCAGGTCGAACTTGGCCTCGCGGCTGTGCCACGGCAGCTCATCGGCCAGCAGCCCGGGAAGCCGACGCAGGGCGCTGAGGTCACGCTGCTGGTGGTTGAACATGACCTGGAACAGGCCCTGCTCGCGCGCTTGCGGGAAGGCTTCGAGCAGTTGCTCGAACGGCAGGTCCTGATGCGCCTGGGCCTCCAGGCTGCGCTCGCGCACCTGGGCCAACAGCTGGTTGAACGGCAGGCGTGAGTCAAGCTCGGCGCGCAGCACCTGGGTGTTGATGAAAAAGCCCACCAGGCCCTGGGTTTCCAGGCGCGGGCGGTTGGCGTTGGGCACCCCGACACGGATGTCGGTCTGCCCGCTGTAGCGGTGCAGCAGGCTCTGAAAGCCGGCCAGCAACACCATGAACAGCGTTGCGTCATGATCACGGGCCAGGCTGCGCAAGGCTTCGGCCAGGGTCGGCTGCAGGCGCACGCTCAGGCGCGCGGCGGCGTTGCTTTGGCGATTGGCGCGCGGGTGGTCGGTGGCCAGGTCCAGCACCGCGTGCTGCTCACCAAGCCGTTCCTTCCAGTACGCCAGTTGCCGGGCACTTTCACCCTCGGCAAGCCACTGGCGCTGCCAACTGCCGTAGTCGGCGTAGCCCAGGCTCAAGGCCGGCAGCCGGGCCTGCTGGCCCTGGCAATGGGCGGCGTACAGGCGCGAGAACTCATCAATGAGGATATTCATCGACCAACCATCGGCGATGATGTGGTGCAGGGTCACCCACAGCTGATGGTCTTCGCTGTCCAGCCGCACCAGGGTCACGCGCAGCAGCGGGCCCTGTTGCAGGTTGAAGGGCTGCATGGCTTCGGCTTCGCGCTGCGCCAATACGTCCTGGCTGCTGGCGGCAGACAGGTCCAGGCGCTGCAGGTTGAACACCTGGCTCGGCAGGATGCGCTGCAAGGCCTGGCCGTCTTCCTCGGCAAACACCGTGCGCAAGGCTTCGTGCCGCGCGACCAGGGCCTGGAAGCTGGCCTGCAGCGCCGCTTCGTCCAGCTCGCCGCGCAGGCGCAGAGCGCCGGGAATGTTGTACGCCGCACTGTGCGGCTGCAGTTGCCAGGTCAGCCACAGGCGGTTTTGTGCCAGCGACTGCGGCAGCGCCTGGGCGCGGTCGAGACGGCTGATGGCGCCACGGGCGACACCGCCATCGTGTTGCAACGCCGCCACTGCCGCGCTGAAGTCAGCCAGGGTCGGCGCCTCGAACAGCACCCGCACACCCAGCTCAATGCCCAACTCATCGGCCAGGCGCGCGCACACCTGGGTGGCGGCGATGGAGTTGCCGCCAAGCAGGAAGAAGTGATCGTCAGCGGCTATCTGCTCAAGGCCCAGCAATTGGCCCCACAGGCGGGCAACCCGGGCTTGCATACTGGTCGCCGCAACCGCCTGATCAGCCACCGCTGCTGCTTGCGGGTCGGGGAAACGCGCGTAGCAATCGAGACTGCCATCGTCCATGCGCAAGCGGCAGGCCGAGCGCTGCAGCTTGCCGCTGGAGGTCTTCGGCAAGGCGCCAGGGTTGAGCAGCAGGACCACCGCCGGCGCCTGCTGGCAGGCATCGGCGATCACCTGGCGCAGGGTCTTGATCAGGCTCGCAGGGGTGATGATTTTCTGTACGTTGCGGCTGACCTCGACGGCCACGCCGATGCCCTCCTCGCCGCAGTCATCGACCGCGAACACCGCCACCCGGCCTTTGCGCAGCACCTCGACTTCACGCTCCAGGGTCTTTTCCAGGTCCTGCGGGTAGAGGTTGTGGCCGCGTACGATCAGCAAGTCCTTGAGCCGACCGGTGACGAACAGCTCGCCATCGCGCAAGAAGCCCAGGTCACCGGTGCGCAACCAGGTCCGCCCGCCCTGCTCGACAAAGGTGCGCGCCGAGGCTTCGGGGTTGCGCCAGTAGCCCTTGGCGATGCTCGGGCCAGTGGCCCAGATTTCACCGACCTGGTTGTCGGCCAGCGGTGCCAGCGCGTGTGGCTCGACGATCTGCACCGTATGCAGCGGCTGGCTGCGCCCGCAACTCATCTGCACCGTGCCCCGGCCCGCTTCGGCGCTGTTGCGCGCCAGCGCCTGGCGATCAAGCTCCAGTGCGCCAATACCTTGGCCGCGGGTGCTGCCGCTGACGAACAAGGTGGCTTCGGCCAGGCCGTAGCTGGCAAAAAAATTCTCCGGCACAAAGCCGCAAGCGGCGAACTTGTCGGCGAAGGCCTGCAGGCTGTCCTGGCGGATCGGCTCGGAGCCGGAATAGGCCACCCGCCATTTACTCAGGTCGAGGCTGGCCATTGCCGCGGCGCTGACCCGTTCGCTGCACAAGCGATAGGCAAAGTCCGGCCCGCCGCTGATGGTGCCGCCATGGTCGCTGATCGCCTGCAGCCAGCGCTGCGGCCGGGCAAGAAAATACGCCGGGGCCATCAATACGCAGGGCACGCCACTGAAGATCGGTTGCAGCAGGCCTCCGATCAGGCCCATGTCGTGGTACAGCGGCAGCCAGCTGACGATCACGTCATCAGGGTTCACATCGATGCCGAAGCCCTCGCGGATCAGCACTTCGTTGGCTACCAGGTTGCCATGGCTGACCTGCACGCCCTTGGGCAATGCGGTGGAGCCGGAGGTGTACTGCAAAAAGGCTATGTCGTCGCCCTGCAGGGGCGGCGCCTGCCAGCCTGCGGCCAGTTCAGCGGCAAGGCTGTCGACTGCCAGCAGTTGTGGCGCGCCGGGCCCGGCCAACACTTCGAGAGCCTGCAGGCTGTCGTGCAGGGCGCTGGTGGTCAGCAGCAGGCGCGGCTCGGCATCGTCGATGATCGACAGCAGGCGCTCCTGGTGGTGACGGCGCGATGACTCTGGCGGATAGGCCGGTACGGCGATCACCCCGGCATACAGGCAAGCAAAGAACGCTGCGACGTAATCCGGGCCACTGGGGAACAGCAGGATGGCGCGGTCCCCCACCTCGGTACGTGCCTGCAAAGCCGCGGCGATGGTCCGCGCCCGCTGATCGAGGTCGTGATAGGAAAGCACGGCTTGATCACGCGGGTCTTCGGCCAGAAAGCGCAAGGCAACCCGGTCGGGTGTGCGCGCAGCACGTTGAACCAGCGCCTGGACCAGCGTAACCGGGAGTTCGAAGGCGTCCGTCATGAGGGGTTCCTGCCAGAGTCTGTACGTGAAATCAGGTCTCGGCCAGCGCAGGGCGGGCACACTGGCACCGCGTTGCGCCTTGCCGGAGCCGAGGATGTACAGAGAGGAACGGATGGCCGGAGGAAATAATTAAGACGTGCGCAGCCGGTCGGGCCGGGTGAAAAAATCTGGAGTTTGAAGCCGGTCACAAAGTAAAAGCTTAGAACCAAAAAGCATAGAGACTTATTAACTTTCGCATTTGACAATAATTATCATTACGAATAGTTTGTCGCACGTCGTAGGAAGCCTCCGAAACTGGAGCGCTCCACTTCCCTCTTAGAGATAAGGTGATTTCCATGGCGGAACAACTATCCACAAGTAAGTGCGATTCACCGTTACTCCAGGCGTTTGTCGACAACCGCAGCATCCTCGTGAAGATTGCCGCGCGCATTACCGGCTGTCGCTCCCGGGCCGAAGACGTGGTCCAGGATGCCTTCTTCCGGCTCAGCGCAGCGCCGCAGATCACCTCCTCGTTCAAGGCCCAGCTCAGCTACCTGTTCCAGATAGTGCGCAACCTGGCCATCGACCACTACCGCAAGCAGGCCATGGAGCTCAAATACTCCGGCAGCGAAGAGGAAGGCCTGAACGTCGTTATCCAGGGGGCTTCGCCAGAAGCCACGCATATCAACTTCGCCACCCTGGAACACATTGCCGAGGCGCTCAACGACCTGCCCCAGCGCACCCGCTACGCCTTCGAAATGTACCGCCTGCACGGCGTGCCACAAAAAGACATCGCCAAGGAACTGGGCGTCTCGCCGACCCTGGTCAACTTCATGATTCGCGATGCCCTGGTACATTGTCGGAAAGTCTCAAGCCAGAGGGCTTGAGAGCGACAAGCTGCAAGCTTCAGGCGGCAAGTGGGTAGTGATGCCGCTTGCCGCGCTTGAGGGTCAAAGCAACCTGCAACCTTCGAAGAACCGCTCCCGCCCCAGAATCATCAATGCCGCACGCTTGTGCGGAAAGTCGAACTCCTTCTCGCAATGAAAACACTGCTCGTGCATGTAGCCGATCATCTTGCCGTTGTCGGCACGTGGCTCGGCCACTACTCGCTGGGTGCGCGGATCGTCCAGGAACAGGTAGTGGACCAGCGCTGACAACCAGCTGGCGACCTTGTGCGGGCCACGATGCTGCTCCTCCCCCACCAGCATGTGGATGCCGCGATCGTAGTCGTCCACCGCATAGAATGGCGCGATGCGGTCTTCCTTGGCCCAGTAGGCTTCGAAGTAGGCGAACGGCTGGTCGTCGAAGCTACCGATCAGGGTCAGGCTGTGCGGATCGGCTTCGAGCTTGCTCAGGTAGTCACGGTGCTGTTCGAGGCTGCCGCCCTCCTGCCAGAAGTTGAGCACCCGCGGGTTGTTCTGCCAGCGGTTGAAACGCTCCAGGTCCTGATCGATTTCCAGGGTACGTAACGAGATCCAGGCGCCGAGCCGGGCATCGAAGCGCCGATACACTTCGCCACGCGGTTTTGGTGCGCGGCGGGGATGGCGCTTGCCGTCACTGAGCTGCATCTGCTGCGGGTACACGCCTGCGAAGGGCTGGCCGAGCCAGGGTTGTGGCAATTGCCAGAACAGGCTGCGTTCGCACAGGTACTGGCCCGGGCTCGGTGTGCTGACCAGCAAGCCGCTGTTCAGGGCGTCCTGCGGCGCTTCATGCAGCTGCCAGGTCAGGCGCTGACAACCAGGGTCGCGTGCAAACAACCAGTAACAGACAGCCCACAGGGCTTGCTGCGCGCGGTCGCGCGCGTAGTCTTCAAGCTGCACCTGCAAGGTCTCGCCCCGCTGCAGGCGCACCCGCACCAACGGGCTGCCTTCAAGTACCAGGCTCAGGTGGCAATCACCTTCATCGGCGCTGAGGCTGCGCCAGCGCGGCAAGGACAAAGTCGGCGAAGCGGAATCGAATGGCATGATCGAGGCTCACGGAAGGAATGATCGGCTCACCCTTGTGAACGTAGCCTGTGCAGGCAAATTTAGTCGCCCTTGGGCGTGCTGACGCTGATGCGATAGGGCTGGAAGATTTTCAGCATCGCGCCGTTGTCGCGCAGCGACTGCAACAACCTGGCAAACGCCGGCGCGCTGATCGGCGCACCCGGACGCAGCAGTGCGTAGTGATGGTAGACCTGGTCGACCCGGTCGGAGGCCAATAGCTGGTCGGCGCTTTGCGGGTTACGTACGAGAAAATCGCTCAGGTAAGAACGGGTCACCAGGGCGATATCGGCGCGGCCACGCTGAACCATCAGCAGGTTGCTGTCATGGGAATAGGTCAGGGTCGCGTTGTAGGTGTCGGCCAGGTACTTGGGGTCGGGATTGAAACTGGCGAAGGCGTAGTGATAGCCGCTGTACAACGCCAGGCGCTTGCCCTTGAGGTCGTTGAAGTAATGCTGATCGCGGCCGGACTGGCGATGGGTGACGAAGACTTCGGCGTCTTCCAGGCCCATGTCGACACTTTCATGGGGGATCTGCTGCCAGCCCCATTCAGGGTTTTCGAAGATCGCCATGTCGGTGCGCCCCTGCTGGAAGTCGCCAAAACGACGCGGGATCGAGGTCGGCACAAGGACGAAGCGATAACGTTGCTGGGTGTTGTTGAGCGCCTCGATCAATTGCGGCAACAGGCCGGTATCGGCGCCCTGCTCGGGCCGTACGGTATAGGGTGGAAAATGCGCTGCGCCGACCTTGACCTCGATTTCCTCTGCTGCCCAGGCTGAGGGCGACAGCCAGGTCGCGGCAAGCATGAACAGCAAGGGCACGGCCTGTGGCATGGGCGTCGAACTCAAAGCAACACACTCTTTGCGGATTTGAACCGGAATCCGCCTAAGCTAGGCGTTTTCCGGGCGTTGCACAACTGTCGGTTATGCCAAGCGCAGCAGGCAAAACGCCAGGGGATACCCGCCGCGCCCGAGTTTGGCTACGCTCTATCGAGTCTTGTATGGGAGCCTACTATGGGCCATTGGCTGGTGATCGACCTTGAAGCAACCACAGACGATGGCGGCTGGCCGGTCACGGATATGGAAATCATCGAAATCGGCGCGACCCTGGTGGATCGCCAGGGCCGTGAAGTCGGGCATTTCCAGCGTTTCGTGCGCCCGCGCCGGCGTCCGCAACTGACGCCGTTCTGCCGTGAACTGACGCACATCAGCCAGGCCAACGTCGACACTGCGGCCACCTTCACCGAGGTCTGGGCGCAGTTCGAGCGCTGGCTCGGCCATCATGCCAAGCACCTGGAGGGCTGGGTCAGCTGGGGCGATTACGACCGCAAGCAACTGCTGCAGGAGTGGCAGCAGTACCAGCTCGCCAGCCTGCTGCAGACCCTGCCGCACATCAACCTCAAGCAACGCTTCGCCAAGGCCCGCCAGTTGCAGCGCCCGCTGGGCCTCAATGGCGCGTTGCAACTGGCCGGCCTGCAGTTCAGCGGACAGCAGCACCGCGCCCTGGAAGACGCGCGCAACACTGCCCGCCTGCTGCCCCTGACCCTGCCGGCCAATGGCACCTGAAAGCGGATGACGACGCTGCGGGCCTTGGGCATACTGGCCTGCCTTTTTAGCCCCTGTTCAGGAGTCGCCCATGTTTAAAGTCAACGAGTACTTTGATGGCACGGTCAAGTCGATCGCCTTCGGCACCGCTGAAGGTCCGGCCACGGTTGGCGTAATGGCCCCGGGTGAATACGAGTTCGGCACTGCCCAGCGCGAAATCATGCACGTGGTCTCGGGCGCGTTGACGGTCAAACTGCCAGACAGCGACAACTGGGAAACTTTCAGCGCCGGCAGCCAGTTCAATGTCCCGGCCAACAGCAAGTTCCAGCTCAAGGTGGCGGTTGATACGGCTTACCTGTGCGAGTATCGCGGTTAAGCCGCTGTAGGAGCGGGCTTGCCCCGCGATCAGCGAGTGGCCACACCGCCGTAATCGCGGGCGAGCCCGCTCCTACCATCAGTGCAAAAAACCTGTGATCCTCTGCGCCGCCGTCGCCAGATGATCGGCATGGCTGAACCCCGAAGCCTTCAGCGGCTTCAGGTCATGATCCCCCGCCTGCAGCCAGCACAGCTCGATCGCTGACGACAGCGCATAACCTTCCACCGTCTGCCGGTTGCCCAGGGCATCGCGCTCGCCCTGAACAATCAGGGTCGGTGTCTGCAATCCGGCCAAATGCGCCACCCGTGGTTTTTCTGGCTTGCCCGCGGCATAGAACGGATAGCCCAGGCACACCAGCGCATCAGCGCCCAACTCATCGGCCACGAGACTGGCCATGCGCCCGCCCATGGACTTGCCACCGATCGCCAGCGTCCCAGTGACCAATGGTCGCACCTGGCTGTACACCTCACGCCAGCATTCGAGCAGTTTGGCCTGGGGATTTGGCGGCCTTTTGCCACCATCGATGCGTCGCTGGGCCATGTAGGGAAACTCGAAGCGCAGCACCCCCAGCCCTTGCTCCGCCAGCCTTTGCGCGATTTCCTCCATGAACCCGCTGTCCATCGGCGCACCCGCGCCATGGGCCAGGATCAGGCACCCCGAATGCTGGCCATCCCCCTGATTTTGCGGGGCATTCCACAGCCAGCCGCGGCTTTTGACCAGCCGCGCCCATTGATCCCCGTCAATACCGGCCAGTTGCCCATTACTCATGCTTGCCTCGCTGTTTAGTCTGCCTATAACCGTGGATGGGAACCCATACATGAACACAACCAGCAGTACCGCCTACAACTACAAGGTGGTCCGCCAATTCGCCATTATGACGGTGGTGTGGGGAATCGTCGGGATGGGGCTCGGCGTTTTTCTCGCCGCGCAACTCGTCTGGCCTTCGCTCAACTTCGACCTCCCCTGGACCAGCTTCGGCCGCCTGCGACCCTTGCACACCAACGCGGTGATCTTCGCCTTCGGTGGTTGCGCACTGTTCGCCGCTTCCTACTACTCGGTCCAGCGTACCTGCCAGACCACCCTGTTCTCGCCACGCCTGGCGGCTTTCACCTTCTGGGCCTGGCAATTGGTGATCCTGCTGGCTGCCATCAGCCTGCCGCTGGGTTATACCAGCTCCAAGGAGTACGCCGAACTGGAATGGCCGATCGACATCCTGATCACCATTGTCTGGGTGGCCTACGCCGTGGTGTTCTTCGGCACCCTGATGAAGCGCACCACCAAGCACATTTATGTGGGTAACTGGTTCTTCGGTGCGTTCATCATCACCGTGGCAATTCTGCACATCGTCAACAACCTGGAAATTCCGGTCAGCCTGACCAAGTCCTACTCGCTGTACGGTGGCGCCACCGACGCCATGGTCCAGTGGTGGTACGGCCACAACGCCGTAGGCTTCTTCCTGACCGCAGGCTTCCTGGGCATGATGTATTACTTCGTGCCGAAACAGGCCGAGCGTCCGGTGTATTCCTATCGCCTGTCGATCGTGCACTTCTGGGCGCTGATCACCCTGTACATCTGGGCAGGTCCCCACCACCTGCACTACACCGCCCTGCCCGACTGGGCGCAGTCGCTGGGCATGATCATGTCGCTGATCCTCCTGGCGCCAAGCTGGGGCGGCATGATCAACGGCATGATGACCCTCTCGGGTGCCTGGCATAAGCTGCGCAGCGACCCGATCCTGCGTTTCCTCGTGGTATCGCTGGCGTTCTACGGCATGTCGACCTTCGAAGGCCCGATGATGGCGATCAAGACCGTCAACGCCCTGTCGCACTACACCGACTGGACCATCGGCCACGTACACGCCGGCGCCCTTGGCTGGGTTGCGATGATCTCGATCGGCGCCCTGTACCACATGATCCCGAAAGTGTTTGGCCGCGAGCAGATGTACAGCCTCGGCCTGATCAACGCGCACTTCTGGCTGGCGACCATCGGCACCGTGCTCTACATCGCCTCGATGTGGGTCAACGGCATCGCCCAGGGCCTGATGTGGCGCGCAGTCAACGAAGACGGCACGCTGACCTACTCCTTCGTCGAAACCCTGGTGGCCAGCCACCCAGGCTTCATCGTGCGCTTCGTCGGCGGGGCGATCTTCCTCACCGGCATGTTGCTGATGGCCTACAACACCTGGCGCACCGTACGTGCCCCGGTGGCCGCGACCGCCCCTGCCGCTGCGCAGCTGGCCTGAGGAGACCCTGATGAAACACGAAGTAATCGAGAAGAACGTCTTCCTGCTGGTGCTGTTGATGGTGTTTGCCGTCAGCATCGGCGGCCTGACCCAGATCGTTCCGCTGTTCTTCCAGGACGTCACCAACAAGCCAGTGGAAGGCATGAAGCCTTACACCGCGCTGCAACTGGAAGGCCGCGACATCTACATCCGTGAAGGCTGCGTGCAGTGCCACTCGCAGATGATCCGTCCGTTCCGCGCCGAAACCGAACGCTACGGCCACTACTCGGTCGCCGGTGAAAGCGTCTGGGACCACCCGTTCCTCTGGGGTTCCAAGCGCACCGGCCCGGACCTGGCCCGCGTCGGTGGCCGCTACTCCGACGACTGGCACCGTGCGCACCTGTACAACCCGCGCAACGTCGTGCCCGAGTCGAAGATGCCGGCCTACCCATGGCTGGTTGCCAACCCGGTCGACAGCAGCCACACCGAGACCAAGTTGAGCACCATGCGCACCCTCGGCGTGCCGTACACCGATGCCGACATCAGCGGCGCGGTGGAATCGCTCAAGGGCAAGACCGAAATGGACGCGCTGGTTGCCTACCTGCAGGTGCTCGGCACCGCGATCAAGAACAAGAGGTAAGGGCCATGGACTTCACACTGGATATCGGCCAATTGCGCGGCCTGGGCACCCTGCTGGTGGCCATCGCCTTCATTGGCCTGTCGCTGTGGGTGTTCAACGGCCGGCGTGACCGTGAATTCGCCGAAGCCAGCCTGCTGCCGTTTGCCGACGACCGCCTGGCACCTGCCGCCAACGAACCCGAACCGAGGAGTAACGGGCAATGACCACCTTCTGGAGTACGTACATCTGCGTACTGACCATCGGTAGCCTGATCGGCCTGACCTGGCTGCTGCTGGGCACCCGCAAGGGCGAAACCAAAGGCACCACCGACCAGACCATGGGCCACAGCTTCGACGGCATCGAGGAGTACGACAACCCGCTGCCCAAGTGGTGGTTCTGGCTGTTCGTCGCCACCCTGGTGTTTTCGGTCGGCTACCTGATCCTCTATCCAGGCCTGGGCAACTGGAAAGGCATCCTGCCGGGCTATGAGGACGGCTGGACGCAGACCAACGAATGGCAAAAGGAAATGAACAAGGCCGACGCCAAGTTCGGACCGATCTTCGCCAAGTTCGCCGCCATGCCGGTGGAAGAAGTGGCCAAGGATCCGCAGGCGCTGAAAATGGGCGGCCGTCTGTTCGCCTCCAACTGCGCTGTTTGCCACGGTTCTGACGCCAAGGGTGCCTACGGCTTCCCTAACCTCACCGACAAGGACTGGCGCTGGGGTGGCGAGCCGGAAACCATCAAGGCCTCCATCATGGGCGGCCGTCACGGGGTAATGCCGGCCTGGGCCGATGTGATTGGCGAACAAGGCGTTGCCGACGTTGCCGCCTTCGTGCTGACCAACCTCGATGGCCGCAGCCTGCCGCAGGAAGCCAAGGCGGATCCGGCCAACGGCGAGAAGCTGTTTGCCGCCAACTGCGTGGCCTGCCACGGCCCTGAAGGCAAAGGCACCCCGGCCATGGGCGCACCGGACCTGACCCACCCGACCGCGTTCATCTACGGCTCAAGCTTCGCCCAACTGCAGCAGACCATCCGCTACGGCCGTCAGGGCCAGATGCCTGCCCAGGAAGCGATCCAGGGCAACGACAAGGTCCACTTGCTGGCCGCCTATGTCTACAGCCTGTCCCAGGAGCAACCTGCACAAGGCGAAAGCCTGTCTGCCAAGTAAAACGATTGAGTAACTGAGCCTTGACTCAAACCGCCGCATCGGCACCCGATGCGGCGGTTCCCTTCGCCCCTTGCGACCAAGTGTCGCACCCCGCCCTACCCCCGCCTTGCACCCCCCTCGATCACAACTAAGCTTGTTGCCACAGCGACTGAAACAGCCGGTGTGTTTGCACCTTTTTGGGGCATTTTTCGCCAGCGGTTCTGCGCAAAGGCTGATGGGGCCGACTCAAGCGCCGATCGGCGAGTGATGAACGGTACTGCGCACGCGCTCATCGAAAGCCTTTGCCATAGACGAAAAATCAAATTTTGGTACACATATCAGATAATTAATTGTGTACAATTTGCCCGCCACAAAGGCTCGAAACCGCCGTTGAACAGGCTTTGGCAAGGATCGGCGCGGGCGCCATCGCGTTGCAATAACCACACGGTTTATACATACTTGCGCCGATTTTTACCCTATAAAAACACCCAAACCGTGGAACCTTAGAATGAGCACAGCAATCAGTCCGACTGCTTATAACTATAAGGTCGTCCGCCAGTTCGCCATCATGACGGTGGTCTGGGGGATCCTTGGCATGGGGCTTGGTGTCTTCATCGCCTCGCAACTGGTCTGGCCCCAGCTGAACCTGGACCTGCCGTGGACGAGCTTCGGACGCCTTCGCCCATTGCACACCAACCTGGTGATCTTCGCCTTCGGTGGTTGTGCACTGTTTGCCACTTCCTACTATGTCGTGCAGCGAACCTGCCAGACGCGACTGATTTCCGACAGCCTCGCGGCCTTCACCTTCTGGGGTTGGCAAGCGGTCATCGTCGGTGCGCTCATTACCTTGCCGCTGGGCTACACCACGACCAAGGAATACGCCGAGCTGGAATGGCCGATCGCCATTTTGCTGGCCATTGTCTGGGTTACCTACGGCGTGGTGTTCTTCGGCACCATCGTCAAGCGCAAGACCAAGCACATCTATGTCGGTAACTGGTTCTACGGCGCCTTCATCGTGGTTACCGCGATGCTGCACATCGTCAACCACGCCTCGTTGCCGGTCAGCCTGTTCAAGTCCTACTCGGCGTATTCGGGTGCCACCGATGCGATGATCCAGTGGTGGTACGGCCACAACGCCGTAGGTTTCTTCCTGACCACGGGCTTTCTCGGCATGATGTACTACTTCGTGCCGAAACAGGCCGAGCGCCCGATCTACTCCTATCGCCTGTCGATCGTGCATTTCTGGGCGCTGATCACCCTGTACATCTGGGCAGGTCCCCACCACCTGCACTACACCGCCCTGCCGGACTGGGCGCAGTCGCTGGGCATGGCCATGTCGATCATCCTCCTGGCGCCAAGCTGGGGCGGCATGATCAACGGCATGATGACCCTCTCGGGCGCCTGGCATAAGCTGCGTACCGACCCGATCCTGCGCTTCCTCGTGGTTTCGCTGGCGTTCTACGGCATGTCGACCTTCGAAGGTCCGATGATGGCGATCAAGACCGTCAACTCGCTGTCGCACTACACCGACTGGACCGTCGGCCACGTACACGCCGGTGCCCTTGGCTGGGTAGCGATGATTTCGATCGGCGCCCTGTACCACATGATTCCGAAGGTTTACGGCCGCGAGCAGATGCACAGCACCGGCCTGATCAACGCGCACTTCTGGCTGGCGACCATCGGTACCGTGCTATACATCTCCTCGATGTGGGTCAACGGCATCACCCAGGGCCTGATGTGGCGTGCAATCAACGACGACGGCACCCTCACCTACTCCTTCGTCGAAGCCCTGCAGGCCAGCCACCCGGGCTTTATCGTCCGTGCCCTGGGCGGTGCGTTCTTCGCCTCCGGCATGCTGCTGATGGCGTACAACGTTTTCCGTACCGTGCGCGCCTCGAAGCCGGCCGAAGCTGAAGCCGCCGCTCAGATCGCTGTAGTTGGAGCTCACTGATGAAGCATGAAGTAGTCGAGAAGAATATCGGCCTGCTGGCCTTCTTCATGGTCATCGCCGTGAGCATCGGCGGCCTGACCCAGATCGTCCCGCTGTTCTTCCAGGACGTCACCAACAAGCCGGTCGAGGGTATGAAGCCGCGTACCGCGCTTGAGCTCGAAGGCCGCGACATCTATATCCGCGAAGGCTGCGTGCAGTGCCACTCGCAGATGATCCGGCCGTTCCGTGCCGAAACCGAACGCTATGGCCACTACTCGGTCGCCGGTGAAAGCGTCTGGGACCACCCATTCCTCTGGGGTTCCAAGCGTACCGGCCCGGACCTGGCCCGCGTCGGCGGTCGTTACTCCGACGACTGGCACCGTGCTCACCTGTACAACCCGCGCAACGTCGTGCCCGAGTCGAAGATGCCGGCCTACCCATGGTTGGTGGAGAACAAGCTCGATGGCAAGGACACGGTGAAGAAGATGGAAGTCCTGCGCACCCTCGGCACGCCGTACACCGATGAAGACATCGCCGGTGCCCGCGACGCGGTCAAGGGCAAGACTGAAATGGACGCCCTGGTTGCCTACCTGCAAGGCCTGGGCACCATCATCAAAAGCAAACGGTGACATTGATGGATATCGGGATGATTCGTGGCCTGGGCACCGTCGTGGTGATGGTGGCCTTTATCGGCCTGGCGTTGTGGGTGTTCAGTTCTCGGCGCAAGTCCGAGTTCGACGAAGCGACCATGCTGCCCTTCGCGGATGATCCCGAAGCCAGCAAGCACGTCGAGCAAGCGCAAGCGAAAGCGTCTAGGAGTAACAACGAATGACTACCTTCTGGAGTCTGTACGTCACCGTTTTGAGTCTGGGCACCATCTTCGCCCTGACCTGGCTGCTGCTGTCCACCCGCAAGGGCCAGCGCAGCGAAACCACTGAAGAAACCGTGGGCCACGCCTACGACGGCATCGAGGAGTACGACAACCCGCTGCCAAAATGGTGGTTCATGCTGTTCGTCGGCACCATCGTTTTCGCCCTTGGCTACCTGGTGCTGTACCCGGGCCTGGGTAACTGGAAAGGCATCCTGCCGGGCTACCAGTACCTGGACAACGACAAGAAAACCGAGTTTGCCAACGGCCAGGCCGGCTGGACCGGCGTGCACGAGTGGGAAAAGGAAATGGCCCGCTCGGACGCCAAGTTCGGGCCGATCTTCGCCAAATTCGCGTCGATGCCTATTGAAGAAGTGGCCAAGGACCCACAAGCGCTGAAGATGGGCGGGCGCCTGTTCGCCTCCAACTGCGCGGTGTGCCATGGCTCCGACGCCAAGGGCTCCTACGGCTTCCCTAACCTCACCGACAACGACTGGCGTTGGGGCGGCGAACCGGAAACCATCAAGGCCACCATCATGGGCGGTCGTCACGGGGTGATGCCGGCCTGGGCCGAAGTCATCGGCGAACAAGGTGTTGCCGACGTTGCTGCCTACGTGCTGACCAACCTCGATGGCCGCACCCTGCCCAAGGATGCCAAGGCGGATCCGGCCAACGGCCAGAAGCTGTTTGCCGCCAACTGCGTGGCCTGCCACGGCCCTGAAGGCAAGGGCACCCCGGCCATGGGCGCGCCCAACCTGACCCACCCGACCGCGTTCATCTACGGTTCGAGCTTCGCCCAACTGCAGCAGACCATCCGTTACGGCCGCCAGGGCCAGATGCCTGCCCAGGAAGCAATCCAGGGCAACGACAAGGTCCACCTGCTGGCCGCCTATGTCTACAGCCTGTCGCACCAGCCTGAGAAAACCGCTGAAGCGCAGTAATTCGCCCAGCTGGCAAAAGCCCCGTCAGTGAAACTGCCGGGGCTTTTTTATAGACCCTGTCCCGACCCATGACCTGTGTCAATTGACACGGGCCAATACACTATTAACCGCGATTCCCCAACGCGGCCAAAGGTCGCACCCCTCCCCCCTGGCGGCAGGACAGGCGGTATCATGCGCCCTAGAGCAGCAAGCTTTCGACTGCGGCCGGCAGGTACTGGCCGCGGCACTTCTCCACTGCCGTGGGACTCAATGATGAGCAAGCAGATTCCGGTACATGACGTCACCCCGCCTGCCAGTAAAGACACCAGCAGCGTCGATCTCTACGCCTCCCGAGAAAAAATCTACACCCGCGCCTTCACCGGCGTGTTCCGCAACTTGCGCATGGTCGGCGGCGCCGTCCTGTTCCTGCTGTACTTTGGTACGGTATGGCTGAACTGGGGTGGCCACCAGGCCGTCTGGTGGAACCTGCCGGAGCGCAAGTTCTACATTTTCGGCACCACCATCTGGCCTCAGGACTTCATCCTGCTCTCGGGCCTGCTGATCGTCGCCGCCTTCGGCCTGTTCTTCATCACCGTTTACGCCGGCCGCGTCTGGTGCGGCTACACCTGCCCGCAAAGCGTGTGGACCTGGATCTTCATGTGGTGCGAGAAAGTCACCGAAGGTGACCGCAACCAGCGCATGAAGCTCGACAAGGCGCCAATGAGCGGCAACAAATTCCTGCGCAAGCTGGCCAAGCACAGCCTGTGGCTGAGCATCGGCTTTGTCACCGGCATGACTTTCGTCGGCTACTTCTCGCCGATCCGCGAGCTGGTGATTGAGTTCTTTACCGGCCAGGCCGACGGCTGGGCCTATTTCTGGGTCGGCTTCTTCACCCTGGCCACCTACGGCAACGCCGGCTGGCTGCGCGAGCAAGTGTGCGTGTACATGTGCCCGTATGCACGCTTCCAGAGCGTGATGTTCGACAAAGACACCCTGATCGTTTCCTACGACCCGCGCCGCGGCGAAACCCGTGGCCCGCGTAAAAAAGACCTGGACTACAAGGCCAAGGGCCTGGGCGACTGCATCGACTGCACCATGTGTGTACAGGTGTGCCCGACCGGCATCGACATCCGTGACGGCCTGCAGATCGAGTGCATCGGCTGCGCCGCCTGCATCGACGCCTGCGACACCATCATGGACAAGATGAACTACCCCAAAGGCCTGATCAGCTACACCACCGAGCACAACCTGTCGGGGCAAAAGACCCACATGGTGCGCCCGCGCCTGATCGGTTATGCCGTGGTGCTGTTGACCATGATCGGCCTGCTCACTACCGCGTTCGTCATGCGTCCGCTGGTCGGTTTCGACGTCAGCAAGGACCGCGTGCTGTACCGCGAGAACGCCCAGGGGCGGATCGAGAACGTCTACAGCCTGAAGGTCATGAACAAGGACCAGCGCGACCACATCTACGTGCTCGAAGCCGGCGGCCTGCCTGACCTCAAGCTTGAGGGCGCACGGGAAATCCGCGTCGCGGCCGGCGATATCGTCAGCCTGCCGGTACAACTGTCGATGGCGCCGGAGCAACTGCCGTCGACCACCAACGAAGTCATCTTCACCCTCAAGGACGCTGACGACAGCGCCACCCAGGTTGAAGCCAAGAGCCGCTTCATCGGCCCGCAAATTCGATATCCCAGGTTGAAGCCAAGAGCCGCTTCATCGGCCCGCAAATTCGATAAGAGACTGAGCCCATGCCTTCTGCAACTGCCGCAAGCCCCTGGTACAAGCACCTCTGGCCGTGGATCATCATCGGTGTATTGGCCACCTCGGTGACCCTCAGCCTGACCATGGTGACCATCGCGGTGAACAACCCGGACAACCTGGTCAACGACAACTACTACGAGGCCGGCAAAGGCATCAACCGCTCGCTGGACCGCGAGCTGCTGGCCCAGACCCTCAACCTCAAGGCCAGCGTGCACCTGGACGCGCTGACCGGTGAAGTCGACCTGCGCCTGACCGGCAACAGCCAGCCGCAAACCCTGGAGCTGAACCTCATTTCGCCGACCCAGCCGGAGAAGGACCGCAAGATCATGCTGACCCGCAGCGACAGCGAAGCCGGCCGCTACCTCGGCCAGCTTGGCGACAAGGTCGAGGGCCGGCGTTTCGTCGAGCTGCTGGGCAGCCAGGACGCGCATGTCTGGCGCCTGTTCGAGGAAGAAGAAGTCGCTCACGACAAGACCCTGGTACTCGGTGACGAGGCGCTGCAAGGGGCTGAACACCTCGAGAAATAAGTCGTTGCTGATCGCGGGGCAAGCCCGCTCCCACAGGTGCAATGAATCCCTGTGGGAGCGGGCTTGACCCGCGATCAGCCCAACACCACACCTTGCGACTGACACCATGACCAGCCCCACGCCCTGCTACCACTGCGCCCTGCCCGTGCCCGCCGGCAGCCACTTCACCGCCGTGGTGCTTGGCCAGCCGCGGGCGTTTTGCTGTCCGGGCTGCCAGGCGGTGGCCGAAGCCATCGTCGCCGGCAACCTGGAAAGCTATTACCAGCACCGCAGTGAAGCCAGCGCCAACCCCGATGCCCTGCCCCAGCAACTGGTCGACGAACTGGCCCTGTACGACCGCGCCGATGTGCAAAAGCCCTTCGTGCGCCACAGCGGCGAGCTGGCCGAAACCACCCTGCTGATCGAAGGCATCAGTTGCGCCGCTTGCGGCTGGCTGATCGAAAAGCACCTGCGCAACCTGCCGGCGGTGGCCGAGGCGCGTTTGAACCTGTCCAACCACCGCCTGCAGGTGAGCTGGGCCGACAGTGCGTTGCCGCTGTCCAAGCTGCTCGCCGAGCTGCGCCACATCGGCTACGCCGCCCACCCCTACCAGGCCGACCGCGCCGCCGAACAACTGGCCAGCGAGAACCGCACCGCCCTGCGCCAACTGGGCGTGGCCGGGCTGCTGTGGTTCCAGGCGATGATGGCAACCATGGCCACCTGGCCGGAGTTCAACATCGACCTGAGCCCGGAGCTGCACACCATCCTGCGCTGGGTGGCGATGTTCCTTACCACGCCGATCGTGTTCTACAGCTGCGCACCGTTTTTTCGCGGCGCCGCCCGCGACCTGCGTACCCGCCACCTGACCATGGACGTCTCGGTATCGCTGGCCATCGGCCTGGCCTACGGTGCCGGGATCTGGACCGCAATCACCGGCAGCGGCGAGCTGTACTTCGACGCCGTGGGCATGTTCGCCCTGTTCCTGCTCGCCGGACGCTACCTTGAGCGCCGCGCCCGCGAGCGCACTGCCGCCGCTACCGCGCAACTGGTCAACCTGCTGCCGGCCTCGTGCCTGCGCCTGGGCGCGGCCGGGCAGAGCGAGCGGATCCTGCTCAGCGAACTGCGCCTCAAAGACTGCGTGTTGATCCAGCCAGGCCACGTGATCCCCGCCGACGGGCGCATCGTCAGTGGCCAGTCGAGCATCGACGAGTCGCTGCTTACCGGCGAGTACCTGCCGCAACCACGCAGCGCTGGCGACGCAGTCACCGCCGGCACCCTCAACGTCGAGAGCGCGCTGACCGTCGAGGTCCAGGCTCTGGGCCAGGACACTCGCCTGTCGGCGATCGTGCGCCTGCTGGAGCGGGCACAGTCGGAAAAACCGCGCCTGGCGGAAATCGCCGACCGCGCCTCGCAGTGGTTCTTGTTGTTTACCCTGATCGCCTCGGCCGCCATCGGCCTGCTGTGGTGGCAGATCGACCCGTCGCGGGCGTTCTGGATCGTCCTGGCCATGCTGGTCGCTACCTGCCCCTGCGCCCTGTCGCTGGCCACCCCGACCGCGCTGACTGCCGCCACCGGCACCCTGCACAAGCTCGGCCTGCTGCTGACCCGCGGCCACGTGCTGGAAGGCCTGAACCAGATCGACACGGTAATCTTCGACAAGACCGGCACCCTCACCGAAGGCCGCCTGACCTTGCGCGCAATCCGCCCCTTGCGCGACACCGACGCCGATCGTTGCCTGATGCTCGCCGCCGCCCTCGAAAACCGCTCCGAGCACCCCATCGCCCGCGCCTTTGGCCGCGCCAGCCAGGCTGCCGACGAAGTTCAGGCAATGCCCGGGCTGGGTCTTGAAGGCAAGGTAGGCGAGCACGTGCTGCGCATCGGCGAAGCCGGCTTTGTCTGCGCCCTCAGCGGCGCCCCCACACCGGCGATGCCAGACGAAGCCGGGCAATGGCTGTTGCTCGGTGACCAGCAAGGCCCGCTGGCCTGGTTCGTCCTCGACGACCGCCTGCGCAGCGATGCCGCCGACCTGCTGGCGGCCTGCCGCGCCCGTGGCTGGCAGACCCTGCTGCTGTCTGGCGACAGCTCGCCGATGGTCCACAGCGTGGCCGCCGAACTGCAGATCGACCAGGCCATTGGCAGCCTGCGCCCGGACGACAAGCTGGAGCAACTCAAGGCCCTGCAGCAGCAAGGGCGCAAGGTATTGATGCTCGGCGACGGGGTCAACGATGTGCCAATCCTGGCGGCGGCCGACATCAGCATCGCCATGGGCTCGGCCACCGACCTGGCCAAGACCAGCGCCGACGCGGTGCTGCTGTCCAACCGCCTGGACGCCCTGGTCCAGGCCTTCAGCCTGGCCCGGCGCACCCGGCGGATCATTATCGAGAACCTGCTGTGGGCCTCGGCGTATAATGGCGTCATGCTGCCGTTTGCCGCACTGGGCTGGATCACGCCAATCTGGGCGGCGGTCGGCATGTCGGTCAGTTCGCTGATCGTGGTCCTCAATGCCCTGCGCCTGACCCGCGTCAGCGGCCTGCCGGCCAGCCATGCGCCAGCCACTGCCACGCATCCCGCGACGGCCTGACCAGGAGCCCCCATGCCCGCGCTTTACATCATGATCCCGGCGGCCCTGCTGATCGTCGCCATCGCCATCTACATCTTCTTCTGGGCGGTGGACAGCGGCCAGTACGACGACCTCGACGGCCCGGCCCACAGCATCCTCTTCGACGACCAGGACCCGCAGCACCAGGCGGCCATGGACGAGGCCGACGGCAAGAAACCCGACGACGGTACCCCGCCCCGTGACTGAACTTCTGCCCCTGCTCAGCTCGGCGTTGATTCTCGGCCTGCTCGGTGGTGGCCATTGCCTGGGCATGTGCGGCGGCCTCATGGGCGCGCTGACCCTGGCCATTCCCAAGGAGCAACGCAGCCGCCGCTTTCGCCTGTTGCTGGCCTACAACCTGGGGCGCATCCTCAGTTATGCCCTGGCCGGCCTGCTGCTCGGCCTGGCCGGCTGGGCGGTGGCCAACAGCCCGGTGGCGACCGCCATGCGCGTACTGGCGGCGCTGCTGCTGATCAGCATGGGCCTGTACCTGGCCGGCTGGTGGAGCGGCCTGACCCGTATCGAGGGCCTGGGCCGGGGCCTGTGGCGGCATATACAGCCGCTGGCCAACCGCCTGCTGCCGGTCTCCAGCCTGCCGCGCGCCCTGCTGCTGGGCGCCCTGTGGGGCTGGCTGCCGTGCGGGCTGGTGTACAGCACCCTGCTCTGGGCCGCGAGCCAGGGCAATGCCGCCGACAGCGCGCTGTTGATGCTGGCCTTCGGCCTGGGCACCTGGCCGGTACTGCTGGCCACCGGCCTTGCCGCCGAACGCACCAGCGCCCTGCTGCGCCAGCGGGGCGTGCGTATTGCCGGCGGCGTGCTGGTGATGCTGTTTGGCCTGTGGACCCTGCCAGGGCCACACCAGCACTGGCTGATGGGCCACTGAAGCGGCGTTGATACAAATCAACACGGGTTTGCCCGGCACTCCCTAGACTCCGGACACTGCTGCTCTTTCTGGGGACTGCCCGCATGCTCGACGTTCTTCGTTGGGACTCCGACCTGATTCGCCGCTACGACCTGGCCGGCCCACGCTACACCTCCTACCCGACCGCGGTGCAACTGCACAGCGAAGTCGGCTCCTTCGACCTGCTGCACGCCCTGCGTGACAGCCGTCGTGCCGTTCGCCCACTGTCGATCTATGTACACGTGCCGTTCTGCGCCAACATCTGCTACTACTGCGCCTGCAACAAGGTCATCACCAAGGACCGTGGCCGCGCCGCGCCCTACCTGCAGCGCCTGGAGCAGGAAATCCAGCTGATCGCCTGCCACCTGGACCCCAAGCAGACCGTCGAGCAGTTGCACTTTGGCGGCGGCACCCCGACCTTCCTCAGCCACGTCGAGCTGCGCCAGCTGATGGCCCACTTGCGCCAGCATTTCAACCTGCTGGATGACGACTCCGGCGACTACGGCATTGAAATCGACCCGCGCGAGGCCGACTGGTCGACCATGGGCCTGCTCCGTGAGCTCGGCTTCAACCGCGTCAGCCTCGGCGTGCAGGACCTCGACCCGGTTGTGCAGCGGGCGATCAACCGCCTGCAGAGCCTGGAGCAGACCCGGGCGATCATCGAAGCGGCGCGCACCCTGCAATTTCGCTCGATCAACCTCGACCTGATCTACGGCCTGCCCAAGCAGACCCCGGAAGGTTTTGCCCGCACCGTCGAGGAAGTGATCAAGCTGCAGCCCGATCGCCTCTCGGTGTTCAACTATGCGCACCTGCCGGAACGCTTCATGCCCCAGCGGCGCATCGACAGCAACGAGCTGCCGGCCCCGGCGGCAAAACTGGAAATGCTCCACAACACCATCGAGCAACTGACCGCCGCTGGCTACGTGTACATCGGCATGGACCACTTCGCCCTGCCCGATGACGAGCTGGCGATTGCCCAGGAAGAGTCGACCCTGCAGCGCAACTTCCAGGGCTACACCACCCACGGGCATTGCGACCTGATTGGCCTGGGGGTCTCGGCCATCAGCCAGATCGGCGACCTCTATTGCCAGAACAGCAGCGACCTCAACACCTACCAGGACACCTTGTCCACCGCTCAACTGGCGACCAGCCGCGGCTTGATCTGCAGCGAGGATGACCGCCTGCGCCGGGCGGTGATCCAGCAATTGATCTGCCATTTCGAACTGGACTTCGCAACCATCGAGCGGGATTTCACCATTGACTTTCGCGGCTATTTCAACGACCAGTGGCCCGCCCTGCAGGCCATGCACAAGGATGGCCTGATCGAACTAGGCAACGACAGCATCAAGGTGCTGCCCGCCGGACGACTGCTGGTGCGCTCGGTGTGCATGGTGTTCGATGCCTACCTGGACCTGCACAATCGCCAACGTTTCTCCCGGGTTATCTGAGGTTTTTTGTCGCAGTCTTGTCCCGTCTGGCCTCGGCACAATCGTCCAAGCTGGCCGAAACACCCTAGCCTGGGTTACCCTTACGGCTTATGTGTGCTTTCCCACAAGGATTGAAGAAATGTCCGAGCCAGTTAAACTGCGCCCCCATAACCAGGCCCATTGCAAGGATTGCAGCCTGGCGCCTCTGTGCCTGCCCTTGTCATTGAACTTGGAAGACATGGATGCACTGGATGAAATCGTCAAACGCGGGCGTCCGCTGAAAAAAGGCGAGTTTCTGTTCCGCCAGGGCGACAATTTTGGCTCGGTCTATGCGGTGCGCTCCGGCGCCCTGAAAACCTTCAGCCTGAGCGACAGCGGCGAAGAGCAGATCACCGGCTTCCACCTGCCCAGCGAACTGGTCGGCCTGTCCGGCATGGACACCGAAGCCTACCCGGTGTCGGCCCAGGCCCAGGAAACCACCTCGGTGTGCGAGATTCCTTTCGAGCGCCTGGATGAGCTGTCGGTGCAACTGCCACAGCTGCGTCGCCAGCTGATGCGGGTGATGAGCCGGGAAATCCGCGACGACCAGCAAATGATGCTGCTGCTGTCGAAAAAGACCGCTGACGAGCGCATCGCCACCTTCCTGGTCAACCTTTCGGCGCGCTTCCGCGCCCGTGGTTACTCGGCCAACCAGTTCCGCCTGAGCATGTCACGCAACGAAATCGGCAATTACCTGGGCCTGGCGGTCGAGACCGTCTCACGGGTGTTCACGCGCTTTCAGCAGAACGGCCTGATCCAGGCCGAGGGCAAGGAAATCCATATCCTTGACCCGATTCAGCTGTGCGCCCTGGCCGGTGGTTCGCTGGAAAGCTGACCCCGCGGATAACAGGTATACTGGCGGGCATTCGTTTCTCAGGATACCCGCCCATGCCCAGCGCCACTTTCGACCTCAAAGCCCTGATCCGCCCCGTACCGGACTTCCCCAAGCCGGGCGTGATCTTTCGCGACATCACCCCGCTGTTCCAGTCGCCGCGGGGCCTGCGCCATGTCGCCGATGCCTTTATCGAACGCTATGTTGAAACCGAGTTCAGCCATATCGGCGCGATGGATGCGCGCGGCTTTCTGATCGGCTCGATCATCGCCCACCAGTTGAACAAACCCCTGATCCTGTTTCGCAAGCAAGGCAAGCTGCCGGCCGACGTGCTCGCCGAGGGCTACCAGACCGAGTACGGCGAAGCCTTCCTCGAAGTGCACGCCGACAGCCTCTGCGAAGGCGACTCGGTACTGATTTTTGATGACCTGATCGCCACCGGCGGCACCCTGCTGGCCGCCACCAAACTGGTACGGCGCATGGGCGCGCAGGTATATGAGGCGGCGGCGATCATCGATCTGCCGGAGCTGGGTGGCTCGCAGCGCCTGAACGACGTGGGTGTGCCGACCTTCTGCCTGACCGAGTTCTCGCTGAGCGAGTATTGACAGCATCGCGGGGCAAGCCCGCTCCCACAGGCTAAGGTTCTGTGGGAGCGGGCTTGCCCCGCGATTAAAGACCCAGGGTTACAGCGAGATCGGTTTGCGCCCGGCGAACGAATGCGCCAGGGTGCCGCCGTCGACCAGCTCCAGCTCACCGCCCAATGGCACACCGTGGGCGATACGAGACGCGACCAGACCTTTGTCGGCCAGCAACTGGGCGATGTAATGGGCGGTCGCTTCACCTTCCACCGTCGGGTTGGTGGCCAGGATTACTTCGGTGAAGCTGCCCTGCTCCTCGATCCGCGCCATCAGTTGCGGAATGCCGATGGCTTCCGGGCCCAGGCCATCAAGCGGCGACAAATGCCCTTTGAGCACGAAGTAACGGCCACGGTAGCCGGTCTGCTCGACGGCATAGACATCCATCGGCCCTTCTACCACGCACAATAACGTGTCGTCCCGGCGCGTGTCGGAACACTGCGGGCACAGCTCCTGCTCGGTCAGGGTCCGGCACTGGCGGCAATGCCCCACCCCTTCCATGGCCTGGTTCAAGGCCTGGGCCAGCCGGGTACCGCCACTGCGATCGCGCTCAAGTAGCTGCAAGGCCATGCGCTGGGCGGTTTTCTGTCCGACGCCAGGCAAGATGCGCAACGCGTCGATCAGCTGTCGGATAAGAGGACTGAAACTCATGGGAAAAGGCCTTGATGCAAGTGAAGGCGGTTTATACCTGCCCGACTGGGCAACGTCAAATCTTACAGACATTAAGACTAGCCGCGTAAGAAGCTAATGTTTCTTTCACGCTAACAGTAATATTGCCTACATCACATAAAGCATACCACCCCCTTTCTAACACTTCCTGCCTCACTCCTTTCTATAAACACCCAATCTTACAATACCCGGCTAAGTTCCCTCCGCCATCACCACCCTTCTTCCTACATCCAGCCAAACAAATAATCCGCATAATTTCCTGGCGCTCAAAAGCAAGTAAATATGTCTATGCAACACCTCATTTTACTTATCAACGCGCAATCTTAATTAATCCACTTGGAAAAAAAATGAACACACGCATTTTCGCTCTTGCCCTGTCCTTACCTCTGTTGGCTGGCGTCACCCTCAATGCCCAGGCAACTGATGGCCTGATCGATTTCACCGGCAGCATCTCGGGCACCACTTGCACCATCAACGGCGGCCCTGGCGGCCAGAACTTCACTGTTGCCATGAGCCCGGCGCATACCACCGAATTCACTACTGTCGGCAGTATCGCCCAACCTCGCCCCTTCGAGATCTCCCTGACCAACTGTGTCGCTGGCACCAGCGGCCAAGTGGACATCGAGTTCCTGGGCGGCGCCAATGTGCAGAACGGCCGACTGAACATGGATGCCGGTCCTACCAGCGCAACTGGCGTGCAGTACCAACTGCTCAACCAGGCGGGCATTCCGATCATTATCGGCGGGGTAAGCGGTGGCCAAAACACTGTCCCCGTAGAACTGGTAGATGGCGCTGCGACCCTGCGCTACACCAGCCAGTACTACGCTTCCGCCGCAGCGGTCACCCCGGGTGCCGCCAACTCCCGCGTTCAGTACGTGATCAATCTGCCGTAATGAACCAGCAGGCGCGCCTTGCGCGTCTGCTACCCCCAATCAGGTCGGATATCGCTTTCATGACTCGCTTTTCTTCCTTCCTGCTGGCTGCCCTCGCGCTACTGGCGGCCAGCGCACCCGCGCATGCCAGCGTTGTAATTACCGGCACCCGTATCATCTTTGCGGCACAAGAGCGCGAGGCTACCGTCAACCTCCTCAACAATGGCAAAGACCCCAGCCTGGTTCAGGTCTGGGTAGACGATGGCGATTCCCGAGCAGCACCCGAGACTCTACAGGTCCCCTTTACCGTAACGCCGGCGCTGGCCCGCATCGAACCTGCTCAAGGGCAGAGTATTCGCCTGTTGCACACCGGCAGCCCGATGGCCAGTGATCGAGAGTCAATCTTCTGGTTCAACATGTTAGAAGTCCCCCCAAAAGCCAAAGACAGCAACGTCCTGCAACTGGCCTTTCGTACCCGCATCAAGCTGCTGTACCGCCCACAAGGCCTGCCAGGCAAGCCCGAGGACGCACCCGCCCTGGTAACCTGGCACCGAGCGCCTGGCCAGGACGGCAAGCCGCACACGCTGGTTGGCCGCAACCCAACGGCCTACTTTGTCAATCTCGGGGGAATAAAAGTCGAATTCAACGGCCAGTCGACGTCCTTGGGCACCGGCTATATTGCACCTTATTCGCTCGCACACTTCAGCCCTTCGGCACCTATTAATCCAAGCGCAACCATCAACTTTACCAGCATTAATGATTATGGCGCAGGCCATAACAATAGCGCGCCCCTAAGTGCAGTGACGGCTACTACACCCAGCCCATAGCCTTACTCCTTATCTGACACTCCGGGCGGTCTCGAAGTCTTCGTGCGTGCCCAGGTTTACTATTGGCACTTCTGAAAATGACGATAATGTTATTGCACTTTCGCTCGCATCGAAAAAGCTCAGCTTCGTTAGTAAGCCGATTACCCGTTGGCCTGGCCAGTCTGTTGCTTTGGCAAGTACCGGCCATGGCCGACACACCTTCGTCCGCACTTGTCGAGTTTGAACCGGCGTTTTTGGGCAACGGTAGTACCTCCCCCGTGGACCTCTCGCGCTATCAGCGGCGCAACATCACAAGCCCCGGAACCTACAGCGTGGATGTGCTGGTCAACGATAACTGGCACGGGCGCATGAACCTCAGCTTCAAGGCCTGGCCCGGTAAAGAAGAAGCCCTGGCCTGTTTCGACAACGCTTTGCTGGAGCGTCTGGGCCTGGATACCAGCAAGTTCAGCCCGCAGGCGCAACAGCAGCTGCTTGCCGTCGATACCTGCATCCCCCTGGACGGCGCACTTGACGATGCCAGCAGCCGCCTGGATTTTGCCAGCCAACGCCTGTACCTGTCGGTACCGCAAATCGCGGTCAAGCGCAGTGCGCGTGAAACAGTCGACCCGGCGCAATGGGATGAGGGCATAACGGCGGGTTTTCTCAATTACAATCTCAACAACTACAGCACCCGGCACCGCAATCAGGATAATTCGCGCCAGACCTACCTGGGCTTGGGGGCCGGGCTCAACATCGGGCCATGGCGCCTGCGTCATGACGGTTCACTGAACTGGAGCGACCAGGGCCAGCACCGCTATCAGAGCATTGCCAGCTATGCCCAACGCGATATCACGCCCTGGCGCTCGCAACTGACCCTGGGCGAAAGCTACACCTCGGGCGAGCTGTTCGACTCATTGAGTTTCACCGGCATACGCCTGGCCAGCGACAATCGTATGCTCCCCGCCTCGCAGCGCGGCTATGCCCCCGTAGTCCGCGGGATTGCCAGCAGTAATGCCCGGGTAGTGGTCCGCCAACGCGGCGTGACCCTGCATGAAACCACTGTGGCGCCAGGCGCCTTCGAAATCGATGATTTGTATGCAACCGGCTACGGTGGCGATCTGGAGGTCACGGTAACCGAGGCCGACGGCCGCGAACATAGCTTCTCCGTGCCTTACGCTGCTGTTCCGTTATCCTTGCGTGCCGGCTCCAGCCGCTTCAGTGCAACCCTGGGTACCCTGCGTAACCAGGCACTGGACAGTGACCCGGTATTTGTCGAAGGTACCTGGCAATATGGCCTGAACAACCTGGTCAGCACCTACAGCGGCATGACCCTGGCATCAGGGTATGGCTCGGCCTTGTTCGGTGGCAGCCTGAACACCGAGCTTGGTGCGTTCGGCGCCGACCTCACCCAGGCCCGCACCCATCTGCCCGGGCTCGGCAGCCAGCAAGGCCAGAGCCTGCGCCTGAGCTATGCCAAGACCCTGAGTGAAACCGACACACAAATCGCTCTGGCGACCTATCGCTACTCGACCCGCGGCTTTTATGGCCTGGAAGACGCCCAGTTGAGCCGCCAGTTCCTGCGCGATGCAGGCGATCAGCGCCACCAGCGTCATCGCAATCGCACTACCCTGTCGCTGGCGCAACCGCTGGCCGAGCACTATGGACAGTTGCACTTGAGTGCCTCGGCATCCAGCTATTGGGACCATGCCGGCAGCGACGTCAACTATTCGATCGGCTACAGCAATCACTACAAGACGCTGGGCTATACCCTCAGCAGCACCAGGGAACGTGACCGCTTCGGGCGCGCCGACAACACCTATTTCCTGAGCTTGTCCCTGCCCCTGGGCGGCGAACGCGCGCGTAGCCTCAGCAGCAGTATTTCCAGGGACGGCAGAGGCAACAGCCGGGCCCAGGCCACGCTCACCGGCGCCCTCAGTGCCGATCAGCAGGTCAACTATGGCATCACCGCCAGCCAGGATCGCTCCGATGGCCTGAACAACCATACGCTGAGCAGCAACGTACTGTACCGCGGCTCTGCCGCCGAACTCAGTGCATCGATCAGTCAGGGCCGGCATACCTCACAAGCCTCGCTCGGCCTGCGCGGCGCCATTGTCGCCCACGCCGATGGCATGACCTTGTCGCAACCCTTGAGTGAGACCTTCGGGTTGATTCAGGCCAAAGATGCCGATGGCGCTCGGGTGATTTCGGCGTCCGCGCTGAAAGTCGACAGCAGCGGCTACGCGGTCGTCCCGAACCTTACGCCTTACCAACGCAATACGGTTGCCATTGACCCCAAGGGCTTGTCGACCGATGTCGAGCTGCAATCGAGCAGCCAGCAGACCGTGCCGCGCGCCGGCGCATTGCGTTGCTGGTGTTCCAGACCCGCTCCGGACGTTCGGCCGTCATCCATGCCCGCCAGGCCGATGGCCAGCCGCTGCCGTTTGGCGCCGCAGTGCTGGATAGCCAAGGTAACGAGCTGGGCGCGGTGGGCCAGGGTAGCCAATTGTTTGCCCGCGGCCTGCAGGATGCAGGTGAGTTGATCGTGCGCTGGGACAGCGGCCTGGCAGGCAACTGCCGAATTACCTATGCCCTGCCCGCCGCCACGAAAAAAGCCGCGAACGCTGCACCACAGAACATTCACTCCGTTTGCCTCGCACCCCCAGCCCACCCTTGACCCGCCGAGACCTGCCCATGTTTTGTTCTCTACCCGCGCGCCTCGCCGGCGCTACAGGATTGTTGCTGCTGGCCCACTGCGCAATCAGTACCGCCAGCTGCCAGCATATCGGCGCAGGCCCGTCCCAGGCTTACATCACCGTAGACTCGAGACTGACGGTGTCTGCCGCAGACCCGGTCGGCACGGTGATTTATGACAGCAACACCCGGTTCGCGACACGCATGGCCTACCGTTGCTCAGCCGCCCATGAGCAGCGCGCCGGCTTTACCCAGGACTTCACTCACATCGGTGAGGGCATTCATCAAACCAACCTGGAGGGTATCGGTATCAAGATCACCGGTTCCGAAGCCGGCGCCAGTCGTTTTTACCGCTGGCCGGTTCCTACTACCAGACATCCTGCCGGCACTACCGACGTCACCCCTTGGTACAGACTGCAGTTGATCAAGACCGGACCGGTAACCAGTGGGGTGCTGTTTTTCCCTCAGACAATCATTAGCCACACCTTTGAGCCGCATCATATCCCGGCCAATACCGCCAGGCTGACGATGGTGCAAACCCGAGTAGAGGTTGTTTCGGCCGATCCCACCTGCGACGTCGACCCCGGTTCGAAAACCATCCCCGTTAACCTGCGGGATCATCCAGCAGGGTTCTTCGACGCTGTTGGCAAGGCTACCGCACCCCAGCCACTTGAAATCCGCCTCAACTGTGCCGGCGGCAGTAGCGGCAGCCGCCTCAACGTCAGCTATACCGTCAGCGACGCCAGCAACCCGGGCAACCAGACCTCCATCATCAGCCTGGCCAGTCACGCTACTGCACGTGGCATCGGCATTCGCTTGTTGCGTAGCGACAACACCCCGATCGTGCTGGGCACCCGGCAACCGGGCGGTACGGTCGGAGCAGGCCCGGTAACGCATCGCATCCCCCTGCTCGCGCAGTATGTGCAGACCGCATCCCGGGTAACCCCAGGCTCCGCGCCAGGCCGGGCGACATTTCTGATGAGTTATGACTGAGCAGAAAAAAGCCAGGCAATAGCCTGGCTTTTATTTACGCTGCGACCGCCTCAGAACGGCATCTTGAAGCCCGGCGGCAACTGCATGCCGGCGGTCATGCCGCCCATTTTTTCCTGGCTGTTGGCTTCGACCTTGCGCACCGCGTCGTTGACGGCGGCGGCGATCAGGTCTTCGAGCACTTCCTTGTCTTCCTGCATCAGGCTGTCGTCCAGGCTGATGCGCTTGACGTCGTGACGACCGGTCATCACCACGCTGACCAGACCGGCACCGGATTGGCCAGTCACTTCGGCGTTGGCCAGTTCTTCCTGCATCTTGGCCATTTTTTCCTGCATCTGCTGGGCCTGCTTCATCAGGCCGGCCATGCCACCTTTCATCATGGGGTTCACCTCAACTATTAGCTTACGGGGTGCGGCGAGGGTCGGGCCCGGGCCGCTGCTGTTTTTCCGTTACTCGCCCTGGGCAACCGGGGCGTCGACAGGTTCAATCGTATCGTGGCGGACCATGGCGCCGAACTGCTGGATCATCTGCTGGATCAGCGGATCATCCTCGATCGAGGCCTCGGCCAGGCCCTGGCGCTCGGCGCGTTTGCGGGCTGCGGCCTGGGCGGGGGTTTCCTGCTCCGGGCGAATCAGCTCGATGGTCAATTTGAGCGTACGGCCCAGGTGCTGGTTCAACGCATCGTTCAGGCGCCGCTGTTGCGTGCTGTTAAACAGGGCGCTGTGGGCCGGGTCCAGGTGCAGCAGCCAGTCGTCGCCTTCGGCGCTGATCAGCGTACAGTTGGCGGCGATATTGCCGGTCATCCCGGAAATCGGCAACTGCGGGAACAATTCCAGCCATTTCAGCGCCAGCCCCGTGGCCGGTTGCGCGGCCGGCAAGGGCTCGGCCGGTGGCGCGTCGACTTCGTGGGCATGCTCGATGGCCAGCTCGTCCAGATAACTGTAGCTGGCCGGGTCCATTTCCGGCTCGTAATAATCTTCGTCCAGCGGCGGTTCATCGTCGCGGTCCATGCCGGCCGGGCTGTAGCCGATACCGTCGTCGGACATCGGCATATCCACTGCGGTTGCCTGCTGAACCGGCGCCGGCGGCACTTCAACGACAAGCGGTTCAGGCTCGACCTCGACCTCGACGGCGACAGGATCGTTCCAGGGCAGATCGACCACCGGCTCAGGCGCTGGGACCTCGACAGGGGTGGGCTCTGGCTCTGCAACGGGTTCAGGTTCCGGTTCAGCAACCACAGGCACGGGCACCGCAACTGGCGCAGCCTGAGGGGCTACTGCCACCGCGTTTGCAGAATCAGCTGTGGCCTGGCTGATCCCCACCGGCTTTAGCACCGGTTTCGGTGCATCGTCGCTGTCTGCGGGGCGGAACGCCAGCATGCGCAGCAGGACCATTTCAAAGCCGCCACGCGGATCTGGTGCCAATGGCAGGTCGCGACGGCCGATCAGGCCCATCTGGTAATAAAACTGCACATCTTCGGCCGGCAATGCCTGGGCCAAAGCCAGCACCCGGTCACGATCGCCCTGGCCGTTGTCAACTGCCTCAGGCAGCGCCTGGGCAATGGCCACGCGGTGCAGCACATTGAGCATTTCGGCGAGCACGCCGTTCCAGTCCGGCCCCTGCTCGGCCAAATGGCGAACGGCTTCGAGCAAGGCCCGGGCATCACCTTCGAGCAACGCCTGCAGCACGCCATACACCTGGCCATGATCCAGAGTGCCGAGCATCGCCCGCACATCTGCGGCCAACACCTTGCCTTCACCGAAGGCGATGGCCTGGTCGGTCAGGCTCATGGCGTCGCGCATCGAGCCGTCCGCGGCGCGGCCGAGCAGCCACAGGGCGTCGTCTTCGAAGGGGACGTTTTCGGCCCCGAGCACATGGCTCAGGTGCTCGACGACCCGTTCGGGGGTCATGTTCTTCAGCGAGAACTGCAGGCAGCGCGAGAGGATGGTCGCCGGCAGCTTCTGCGGGTCGGTGGTGGCGAGGATGAACTTGACGTAGGGCGGCGGCTCTTCCAGCGTCTTCAGCAAGGCGTTGAACGAGTGGCTGGAGAGCATGTGCACTTCGTCGATCAGGTAGACCTTGAAGCGCCCGCGGCTCGGTGCGTACTGCACGTTGTCGAGCAGCTCGCGGGTGTCTTCGACCTTGGTGCGGCTGGCGGCGTCGATTTCGATCAGGTCGACAAAGCGCCCCTCGTCGATCTCCCGGCACACCGAGCAGGTACCGCAAGGCGTAGAGGTGATGCCGGTTTCGCAGTTAAGGCACTTGGCGATGATCCGCGCAATGGTGGTCTTGCCCACACCGCGGGTACCGGTGAACAGGTAGGCATGGTGCAGGCGCTGGTTGTCCAGCGCGTTGATCAAGGCCTTGAGCACATGGGTCTGGCCGACCATTTCGCGGAACGAGCGCGGACGCCATTTACGTGCAAGAACCTGATAACTCATCGAAAACCGTCGCGACTGCAAGCTGAAGACCGCTAATCGTAGCGGAGCGGGGGCAAAATTGCACCCTGCCGATCTCGGCTAAGCTGTCAGGCGGGCCGGCATCAGGGAGGATGCAGCATGTGGCGAATCGTGGGTGCACTGCTGCTGATCAGTTCTGCCAGCTTCGCGCAGCAACCGGTGCTGCGCTTTTCGGTGGCCGAGAGCTGGGCCATGCCGCTGATTCGGGTGGAGCAGGAGCAGCCGGTCGAAGGTATTTTGCATGACCTGATGCTCGCTGTTGCCCGCGAGGTCGGGCATCACCCCGAATTTCACGTCCTCCCGCGCCTGCGCCTGCAGCAAGCCATGGACAACGGCGATGTCGATGTGCGCTGTTATGTTGCCCAGTCCTGGCTGAACACTACCTCGGATGCCTATTTGTGGAGCCTGCCGCTTTTTCAGCAACGCGACTGGCTGGTCGGTCAACCCGACCAGACACCGCCGCTGACGCCCACGCAATTGGCGCCCCAGGCCATTGGCACCGTGCTCGGCTACACCTACTCGACCATCGAACCGCTGTTTGCCAGCGGCCATTTGCATCGCGAGGACAGCCGCAATCAACTGCTGGTGCTGAACAAGTTGCACGCCCGCCGTTACCACTATGCCATCAGCAACCAGCTGTCGCTTGACTGGTTCAACCGGCAACTCCCTTCTGAGCAGCAACTGCGCCCGCTGACTGTGGTCGAGGAGCAGACCCTGGCCTGCCTGGTGCGTAACGATCCGGCCTTGCCGGTACAAGGCATCCTGCAGGCCTTGCTGCGATTGAAAGCGTCCGGGGAGATTGAACGAATGATCGAGCGCTATACACACATCCGTGGACAACCGCCCCAATCAAGCTCCCCGCCGCCCTCATGACCGGTCAGCCACCGGGGGCAGCCGGTATGCCCAGCGCTTCGCGGGTCAACCGCAGCAACAGCGCGGCCTCATCCATCGCCTGTTGCAACTGCCGGCCGCGTTCAAGCTGCAAACGTTCGGCCTCGGGCAGGCTGGCCTCGCGTAACCGTTGCGCAGCGCTGAGCTGATTGAAGCGGGTATCCAGTTCAAGCCACGCCGAGGCATGCCGCTGATGCAGGTACTCGACCCAGTTCGGTTGCCTGGTCATGAAGCGCGGCAAGCGCGCCTGTACCTGCGCCCCTTGCACATGGGCCAGCGCCGCGTCGAGCTGCGCGGTTGAAAGGGCAAGATCGGTGAGGATCAGATCCCGGGCATCGCCCGGCAACGCAAGCCGCCCGTACAGCTCTTGTTGGTAAAGCAACTGCAACTCGTCTCTGCGCGCAAACAGTTCGGGCTCCAGCAGCACCTGATCGATCACAAAGCGCCGCAACTCCTCACGATTGAAGGAGGCCCGGGCGAAATCCAGCAGTTGTCGCGGCCCGTGCTCCTGCAAGGCATACAGCAAGGCGCGATGCCCTTGAACCCTGCTTTCCAGATTCTCAAACGCCAGCAACGGATGACCTATGCTCTGTTGCGGATCACCGGCAAAGCGCAACAGGTCTTCGGCCATCGGCCCTTCGACGGCGTAATGCAAGATCCCCGCGACCCGTGTGCGCATCGACTCTGACTGCTCCTGCGCTTCGACGGTCTGGGCCAAGCGCTCCAGGACTGTCATCAAATTGCCGGCCTGGGGCTCGTTGCGCAGTCGCTGCCAATACTCGACAAGCTGGCGGTTGGCAGACGCCGGAGCAGTCCAGAATTGTTGTGCGGCATCACCGCCCGGCAACCGCACAGGCGTCGGCGGCGCCTGTAGCCGACGTAGCCGTCGATACTGCTCGTCGGTCAATGCATTACCTTCCAGCTCGATCATGCGCAAAAAACTGCGTGGTTCTTCAAGGAAGTGTTCGGGCAACTGGCTGATCTGGTTGTCGCTCAGGTCGACCCACTCCAGCCTTGAGCGATCGTGCAGGCTTTCCGGCACGCGGGTGATCTCGGTATTGTTCAAGGTCAGGATACGTAGCTGGGGCAGCCTGCTCACATCGGGCGGGATGCCCAGAGGGTTGCCCTCCAGGTGGAGGCTGTCCAGATTCAAAAGATCACCTATTCTCGCGGCATCGCGGGCATCAAGCACAATCCGGTTGTTGCTCAGGCGCAGGTTTTGCAAGCTCAGGCGATTTTCGATTGCTGGCGGAATCAGGGCCAGCTCATTACCGGAAAGATCCAGATAACGAAGACGGCCAAAGTGGGCGAGAAAATCCGCCGACACGGCCGCCAGGTTCATGCCTGCCATATCCAGCTCCAGCACATGATGCAGGTCCACCGCCTGCAACTCGGGCAATTCGCCAACCATCAGGCCTCCCAGATCCAGGCGATAACCCAGGGTTCGCCCTAATGGCGTGCGTATGCTCAACGACTGGTGACGCCAGGCCTGGACCAGGCGCTCGCTGAATTGCTGGCGACCGAGCGCCTGCTCACTGTCCACTGAAGCACCTTGCCAGCGCCGCAGCCCGGATTGCAGCCCTTGCAACTCTTCGCGACGGCGCTGCAACAGCGCGCGGGCCTCGGCGGGTCGAGCACGATAGGGCTCAAGGTAAGCGGCGATCTCTTCAGCTGAATAGTCAGGGTAAAGCTCAAGGATTTCTTCTTCAATGGAACGGGGTGACACCGGGAGCCGTGCCCCGCCCCCACTCAGGGCATAGCCCAGGCGACCATCGGCAAAACGCTGAAGCGGCGTCCACCACCGCTCATGTACGCCCCCCAATACGCGTCCAACCATGGCCCGCTGTGCACCGGCCTGTACGCCAAGCTGACGGCGCAAGGCCGGCAGATCTTCTGCAACGTCCAGCCCGGCCAGTTCCCACGCCAGCTCAAGCAGGTCGCGAGGCGCAGCTTCAGGCCGTTGACCGTCGATGTACAGGTCGCCTCGGCGGATCAGGGTCGGGCCCTGCACCGCAGGACCGACCCCTTCGATACCGAGTTCCAGCGCCGCAGGCCAGCGCGGGTCCTGCATCAGCATATGCAGCAGCAGCCGGTCACAATCAGTGTTGGCCATTTGCGGCCAGAAAAACCCCTCCAGCGCATGCGCCAGCCGTGTCTCACCCAAAGCTTGCCGCGCCTGCCTGGCCAGCCGCAGGGGCACACGACGGCTGTCAGCCATGCGCAAGCGCTCAGCGCTGGTGGCACTGGCTTCGATTTCCTCGACCATGGCCGGCTCCAGGCCAGGGAAATCACGCGCCACCAGGGACGATACAGGTGGCCGCTCGGCGGCCAGGCAGTGCTCGAAAAATCGCCGCCAGTTTGCCTTGAGCCACTCCTGCACTTGCCCTTGCGGCGCCGGCTCATCCGCCGAAGAAGACATCAGTTGCAACGCGCGCATCAGCAAACTTTCATCGGCTACGGCTGCCGGGTTTTGCAACTGCTGGCTAAAACGCTGCAAGCGCCGCTGCAGCCGCGCCCGCTCGCAGGCATCCACAAGAGCCCCGCTGGGTGGACGCCGATGCAGATGCAATTGACGCAACTGTGCTTCATCGGCACCACTGACGGCGAGTACCGAAGTTACCTCCTCATCGCCGAGATCTTCAACACTGGGGCCCAGTCGACGAAACAGGTACTGACTGCCTTGCCAGCGGTGTGGACTGTCAAAGCGGCTGCGCCAGGCGCCCTTGCCATTGTGTTCCAGCACCGGCGCCCAAGCGCCACTGCGCACGGGATGGCGAATGCGCCAGCTCCCCGTCTCGGCGTCTTGCTCGACGCGATAGAAACTGTCCTCGATGCGCACAACCTGTTGTTCACCGATCTGGTAAATACCTTGCTCGGACGCCGTCCCGGCAATCGTCGAGTCCAGGTCAAGGGCATAGGGCTTCAGGTCAGGCAAGCAAAGACGTAGCGCGCCATTATCCTTTCTCACCAGGGCCAGCGCCTTGAACAGTGCCGAGTTGCGTACCAGCGTTGCCGCCGTGCCGACAACGACTGCCCCGGCCGCCAGCCCGGCCACTTCGCCAACAACATGGGTAAGGCAATTGAACGCCTCATGACGATCACCTTCAGCCCAATCATCCAGCCCGGTGAACACCTCTTTCATCAATTGGCTGGCCACCACCCCGAACAGCACCTCACCTACACCTGGCACCACAAAGGCCGCCAGACCCAGCACATCCAGGCCAATTTCCAACGCATTGTCCAGCGCGGCCTGGCGTTCGCTGGCATCCAGCGTTGCGGTGGGCACCGCGATGAAACGGGCATCATCCTGAAGCTGCTCCAAGCACTGATTGAACAAGTCCTCGAACAGCGGCTCCGGCCGCAGGATGGCATCCAGCGCCAAGGACGGACTGGACAGCACCACTCGCTGGCCATTGCGCTGTTCAAACAGCCGGTTTTGCAGCTGCGTATGAAGCGCCGGCCATTGACGACGCAATGCCAAACGCATAAAGAACTGCCGGTAGCTGTCCCGGGACAGCTTGCCGGCCAGGTCCTGCTCGAACTCATCCCAACCGGCGTACTCCTTGAGGGGTGAAAACGGGTCCTGGGGGATGTGCACCAGCAAGCGGACCCAGGACCGCTGAATCGCGGCCAGATGCCCCAGCGGCTGAAAACTGAACTCGAAAACACTGACCCCACGCAGTTCGATCCCCGCCAGCTTCAGCCGTTTGAGCCGTAGCGGCACGCCCTGCTCCCGGATCCCGGTCTTGAGTTCACTGATTTCAAGCACTTGCTTGTACATTGGCGCGCTGATTGCCCCGCGCATCAGCGCCACATGAGCATCGACCTGCAAGGCGTAACGGTCACACTCCCGGAACAGCTCACGGGTCGACTGGGGAATGCCGACAACGCCATCGGGATCGAACACCGAGTCAATGTGTTTTTGATACTGCCCACCCAGATCCAGTTCGCGGCAGAACCTGACGAAATCCAAAACACTGACGCCCTGCACTCGCCTACCGGCATGGCGAAAGGATGACATCCTGACCAGGGCGCTATCACTCTGCTGCTCAGCGGCAGTGAAATTGTGCAAGGCCGCTTGCAGCAATCCCTGCTCGCTATAGTTACGCTTCCATAGCCAATCCAGGCCAGGGGGTTGCCAGGCGCCAAGGAGCCGATTGACGCGAATCAAACGATCACCCGTGGGTTTTAGTCTCGAACCGAAGCGTCGACGCAACGCCTCGTCGAATCGCGCCTGGGCAAACACCTGAACCGACTGCAGCGGCGCCAGCAAGCGGGCCCGCGCCGCCCGACTGGCCTCGCAGGCACGCATGCTGACACTCAGCTTTGCCAACAGTGCTGGCGCAGCAGAACGCAACCAGGCAGGTAGCTGTTGGCGAAGGAATTCGAGATTGAGACTGGCGGCGGAAAAATCCGCAGGTGATGTGGCCGCTGAAGGTACTTGCTCGGGGGCTGACATGAATACTCTCCCTGTAGGTCCAAAACCACAGACACTACAGGGCTGTCGAGCAGCCACGGCACTACAGGGTTATCGCACGCGCGCGAAAAACGGCAACGTAGGTTGTTGCGCCAGCGTTTTGGAAAAATCTTAGAGAGGAGGTGATGCAGAGCGCCAACAGGCAATATGGGTGGCGACCCCACCAGCCACACCCCGGCACACAATGTTCCCGCTGTGGCTGCTTCCTTCCGGATCTGACCAGGTTCACGGGTAATCGTTGCGGGGGGACCGATGGGGTCACCATAACGCATGCTCATCTGGCGACGAGCCGCGCCATTGTACCGGCATCAACTCAAGATACAACCACTAAATTTAAAAAAACCATCACCACTCAATGACTTGGCATTGCTTCACGGGAGCGCAGCACCCGCTTGGTCGGCTATCGGGGGCGCTGGCTGGGTGACCCGCAGGTGGATAAAGTGCAGCTTGGCAACCACCGCTTTGCCCAGCACGAACGGATAGAGATCCACCTGGCCCATGCTGCGCGACAGCTCATTGAGCATTGCTGACAGCTCGACCCAGGCATTGATGAAGGCGAGAAACTCCTTTGCCCCGGGGTCGTCCGGGCGATAGAGGTCCTCACGCGTGAACGGCGGGAAGTCCAGCTCCAGGCTGCTGGCATTCATGCCCAGTGCCAGCGCGGTGTCGAGCGCATCGGTCATGTGCAGGTAGTGTGCCCAGGTTTCAGCCCAGTCTTCCCAGGGGTGCATGGTCGCATAGGCACTGACGTGAGCAGCCGCCCAATCACTTGGCGCCCCTTGCTGATAGTGACGTTCCAGCGCCTCGCTGTAGCTTTCGCGCTCGTCACCGAACAGGTCACGAAAGCCGTCGAGCCAATGGCTGTCGGCAATCAGACGATCCCAATAGTAGTGACCGACTTCATGACGCAGGTGGCCCAGCAGGGTGCGATAGGGTTCGTGCAGTTGCACGCGCACCCGCTCGCGCCAGTCATCATCGGCCTCGCGCACGTCGAGAGTAATCAGGCCATTGGCATGGCCGGTGATGGGCGCGTTGCCCTCAAGATCGACGCCGATGAAATCAAAGGCCAGGCCCGGGCCGTCCTGCGCGCTTTTCGGCTCCACCGGCAAGCCCAGGTGCAACAGCTGCGCGGTCAGCCGGCGCTTGGCGGTTTCCAGCTTGCGCCAGCGCGGGTGATTTTCAGCAATGCCAAGGTCGGGGATGGTGCGGTTCAGGCGACAGGCCAGGCACAGGTTGTCGGGCTCATGCTCGGCCAGCAGCCAGTTGCAGGCCGCCGGGGTGTCAAGGTTGGCACAGCGACGCAGCGGCCCGGCTTCAGGCTCGCCATCGAGCAGCCAGAGCCCCTCTGCAGGGCCGGGCGACAGGCTGGCGACACGGTTACTGAGCGGCCAGTAGCCCAGTGCCGACTGGCAGGCCAGGCACTGGCTGTTGCGAAAGAACACCGACTGCCCACACCGGCATTGCCAGACCCGATCCGGACGCTGCTGCTGGCTGACGAAGGGCGCCGCGATCCTGGCGCCCAGCTGTTCGAAAAAACGGTACATGGCGATCCCTCCTGGCTGCCTGCCAAGACTAGACCATGGCGAACGCCACCAGTGCCGCCTTTAGACCTCGATACCCTGCCCGGCCAGGAAGCTGACAAAAGCATCTTCATCCAGCACCTTCAGGCCCAGCTCATTGGCCTTGGCCAGCTTCGAGCCGGCGCCGGGGCCGGCGACCACGCAGTGGGTCTTGGCCGAGACCGAGCCCGCAACCTTGGCCCCCAGGCTTTCCAGCTTGTCCTTGGCCACGTCGCGGCTCATGCGCTCCAGCGAACCGGTCAGCACCCAGGTCTGGCCGGCCAGAGGCAAGCCTTCGGCGACTTTCTTCTCGCTCGACCAGTGCATGCCGAAGTCGCGCAGTTGCGCTTCGATAGCCAGGGCCAGGGCGGCATTCTCAGGCACCTGGAAGAACGCGCGCACCGCTTCAGCCGGCTTGGCCGCCAGGGCCTGGCGCAGGTCGATGCCATCGGCGGCGATGATCTTCTCCAGGCTGTCGAGCTTGGCCACCAGCTTCTCGGCACCGGTGGGCCCGACCGAGGGAATATCCAGTTTGGCAATCAGCCCGGCCAAGGTGGTACTCGCAGCGAATTCGGCGCCCAGCTCGCCTTCATCCTGCAATTGCAGGCCGCGCTCAAGCAACTGGGCGATCACTGTGCGGTTGTGTTGGTCTTCGAAAAAGCTGTGGATCTCGTGGGCGACTTCCAGGCCGATATCCGGCAGGTAGGTCAGCACTTGCGGCAACGCCGCCATGACCCGCTGCAACGAACCCAGCGAGCGCGCCAGGACCTTGGCGGTCTCCTCGCCCACGTCCGGGATGCCCAGTGCATAGATGAAACGCGCGAGGCCCGGCTGCTTGCTCGCCTCGATCGCCGCCAGCAAGTTCTTGCTCGACAGTTCGGCAAAGCCCTCGAGGTCGACAATCTGCTCGAACGTCAGCTGGTAGAGGTCGGCTGGCGAACGGATCAGGCCTTCATCCACCAGTTGCTCGACGCTCTTCTCGCCCAGGCCTTCGATGTCCATGGCCCGCCGCGATACATAGTGGATGATCGCCTGCTTGAGCTGCGCAGCGCAGGCCAGGCGGCCGACGCAACGGTACACGGCGCCCTCGCTGACGGTCTCCTTGCCCTTGCTGCGCTTGACCAGCTGGGTGCGCTCGACTTGCGAGCCGCACACCGGGCACGCGGTAGGAATGTGCACCGGACGGGCGTCTTCAGGGCGACGCTCGGTGACCACCTGCATGACCTGCGGGATCACATCGCCGGCGCGGCGGATGATCACCGTGTCGCCGATCATCAACCCCAGGCGCGCCACTTCGTCCATGTTGTGCAAGGTGGCATTGGACACCGTCACACCCGCCACCTTGACCGGCTTGAGCCGGGCCACGGGAGTTACCGCGCCAGTACGGCCGACCTGGAACTCGACATCCAGCACTTCGGTCAGCTCTTCCATGGCCGGGAACTTGTGGGCAATCGCCCAGCGTGGTTCACGGGCACGGAAGCCCAGCTCGCGCTGGGAAGCCAGGTTGTTGACCTTGAACACCACGCCGTCGATCTCGTAAGGCAGCTCGTTGCGCCGGGCGCCGATATCGCGGTAGTACTCCAGGCACTCGGCAACGCCAGCGGCATGGCGCAGCTCGCGGCTGATCGGCATGCCCCAGGCCTTGAGCTGCTCCAGGGTGCCGATATGGGTGTCGGCAATCGGCGCCGAGACCTGGCCGACGCCGTAGCAGCAGAACTCCAGCGGGCGGCTGGCGGTGATTTTCGAATCAAGCTGGCGCAGGCTGCCGGCGGCAGCGTTGCGCGGGTTGGCGAAGGTCTTGCCGCCGGCGTCGATCTGCGCCTGGTTCAAGCGCTCGAAACCGGCCTTGGACATGAACACCTCGCCGCGCACTTCCAGCACCGTCGGCCAGCCCTCACCCTGCAGCTTGAGCGGAATGTTGCGCACGGTGCGCACGTTAACGCTGATGTCTTCGCCGGTGGTGCCATCGCCACGGGTGGCGCCCTGCACCAGTTGCCCGTCGCGGTACAGCAGGCTGACCGCCAGGCCGTCGAGCTTGGGTTCGCAGCTGTAATCGACGGCGGCGCCATCACCCAGCAGGTCACCGGCCGGCAGGTCCAGGCCCTCGACCACGCGGCGGTCGAATTCGCGCAGGTCGGTTTCTTCAAAGGCGTTGCCCAGGCTGAGCATCGGCACTTCGTGACGCACTTGGCTGAACGCCGAAAGCGCCGAGCCACCGACACGCTGGGTCGGCGAGTCAGCGGTCACCAGCTCCGGGTGTTCAGCTTCCAGGGCCTTGAGTTCATTGAACAGGCGATCGTATTCGGCGTCTGGCACGCTCGGCTCATCGAGCACATAGTAGCGATAGTTGTGCTGGTCGAGCTCGGCGCGCAGCTCAAGGATTCGGGATTCGGCGGTCATGGTGTGTCGTCTCTTGCAAAGCAAAAGAGCAGCCTTGGCTGCTCTTGCGTGTTTCTTATCGCGGGGCAAGCCCGCTCCTACTAGCGCTTCTGGGTCAGCGCGCGGCGCTCGAACTCGACAATGCGCTGGCGGTAGTGCTCGATGGTCTGCGCGGTCATCACGCTGCGCTGGTCATCCTTGAGCTCGCCATTGAGTTCGTGGGCCAGCTTGCGCGCTGCCGCCACCATCACGTCGAAGGCCTGCTTGGGGTGACGCGGGCCTGGCAGGCCGAGGAAGAAGCTCACCGCGCGAGTGCTGAAGTGATCGATGTCGTCGAGGTCGAACACACCGGGCTTGACCGCGTTGGCCATCGAGAAGAGTACTTCGCCATTACCGGCCATGCTTTCGTGACGGTGGAAGATATCCATTTCACCAAAGCGCAGGCCGCTTTCAAGAATGTTCTGCAGCAATGCCGGGCCCTTGAAGCCGCCTTCATCGCGGGAAATCACACTGATCACCAGTACTTCTTCAACCGGCGGCAGGTCTTTGTCCGGCGCGGAACCGTAGCCGCTGGTTTTCGGGCTTTCATCCGGGAAGTCGTCGTCGGCATTGCCAAACAGGTCCGGCTCACGCGGTTCGGCGGCCAGGTTCAGGTCGCCCTGCTGAGGCTCGCTGCCGCGCTTGTTGCGCTTGCTCTTGCCGACCTTGGGTTCACGCTCACGCTCACGCCCGGCACTCATCGACGGCAGATCGTGTTCGTCCAGCGCTGGCTCTTTGTGGTTGTCGAGCACACGCGGCTCACCGATCACTTCAGGGGAGCTGTCATCGTCCGGCAGGTTGGAAAAGCTGCGGTCCAGACGGAATTTCAACTTGCCCTTGCCGCCGCGCATGCGGCGCCAGCCGTCGAAAAGAATACCGGCAATGACAATAATGCCGATGACGATCAGCCACTCGCGCAGACCGATTTCCATGTAATCCCGTGCCTCTGTAAAAAATGCTGAAAAATAAAGGGTTTAAACCCCTTTAAAACGTGGCGCCAACTCTATGTTCTGACAGGCGTTTTACCCACGCAAAAAAATAAGTGACATTAAGCTAGCACGACCAAAGATAACTTTACACCGTCTGTCGCAACTGACAGGGCCATTTACCGCAGGTTCACGCGTTATTGCTTCAAATCAGGCGTCGACCATGGCCATCGCCTCCTCCACATCCACCGCCACCAGCCGTGAACACCCCGGTTCATGCATGGTCACGCCCATCAGTTGATCGGCCATCTCCATGGCAATCTTGTTGTGGGTGATGTAGATGAACTGCACCGTCTGGCTCATCTCTTTCACCAGCCGGGCGTAACGCCCGACGTTGGCATCGTCCAGTGGCGCATCGACTTCATCGAGCATGCAGAACGGTGCCGGGTTCAACTTGAAAATGGCAAATACCAGGGCCAGGGCGGTCAGCGCTTTCTCACCGCCCGAGAGCAGGTGGATGGTGCTGTTCTTCTTGCCCGGTGGCCGCGCCATGATCGTCACCCCTGTATCGAGTAGATCTTCGCCCGTCAGTTCCAGGTAAGCGCTGCCACCACCGAAAACTTTTGGGAAAAGTGCCTGTAATCCGGCATTTATCTGATCAAAGGTATCTTTGAAGCGGTTGCGGGTTTCCTTGTCGATCTTGCGAATGACGTTCTCGAGGGTGTCCAGGGCTTCGACCAGATCGGCGTCCTGGGCATCCAGGTAGCGCTTGCGTTCGGACTGCTGCTGGTACTCGTCGATGGCCGCCAGGTTGATCGCACCCAGGCGCTGGATACGCGCATCGATGCGTTCGAGCTCCTGTTCGGCTTCCTGCTCGCTGGCCTGCTCGCCCAGGGTCGCCAGCACCCCGTCGAGGTCGTAACCGTCGGCGAGCAGTTGCTCCTGCAAGGTCTTGCGCCGCACGCTCAGCCCTTGCCACTCCAGGCGGTGCTGCTCGAGCTGGCCACGCAGCAACTGCGATTGCTGTTCGGCCTGGGTGCGGCGTTTTTCGGCATCACGCAGCTCGCGGTCGGCTTCGTCCATGTGCAGGCGCGCCTGACGCATCTCGTCGTCGACGCTCATGCGTTTTTCCAGCAGCTCTTCAAGCTTGAGGCGCAGCTCTTCGAGCGGTGCCTCGCCCTCCTCCAGGTTCAGGGTCAGCTGTTCGCGTTTTTCGCTCAGGCGCTCGGACTGCAGCTCCAGCCGCTCCAGGGCCTGGCGGGTGGAATCGTGCTGGGCGCGCAGCGACCCCAGGCGCACGGCCAGCTGGTGGCCGTGGTCCTTGTGCTGGCGGGCTTCCTGGCGCACCCGGTCGAGGCGCTCGCGCAGGCTGTCGCGTTGGGCCAGCAACAGTTCGCGCTGTTCGGTGTCCTGGGCCATCAGGTCGAGGGCTTCCTGCAGCTGCAGGCGCGACTCACCGAGGTTTTCGTGCTCGATGCTGCGTTGTTCAAGCAGCTCGGCGAGCTCTTCTTCCAGACGCCGGCGGCGCAGGCTCAACTGCTCGGCGCGGGCCTTGCCGGCCGAGAGCCTGGCGTTGAGCTCGCTTTGCTGGCGCGCTTGGTCCTGGGCGCTGCGACGCAACTGCTCGCGGCGCTCTTCCAGTTCTTGCTGCTGCTCGCGCAGTTCCTGCAATCTGGTTTCCAGTAGCTCCAGCGCCGCTTCATGCTCTTGCAGTTCTTGGCCCAGGCGCTCCAGTTCCTGCCCACGGGCGAGTACGCCACCCTGGGCGTCGCTGGCGCGGCTGACACGCAAAAAGTGCCGGCCAACCCAGTAGCCGTCACGGCTGATCAGGCTTTGCCCGTCTGCCAGCTGAGCGCGCAAGGCCAGGGCCTGATCGAGGCTCTCCACCGGTTTGACCTGGCCGAGCCAGGGCGCCAGGTCGATGCGCCCCTCGACCTTGTCGAGCAGGCTGCCGGGAATACGCACGCCTTCGCCACGGCTGGCGAGCAGGCGCAACTCGCCCTGATCGAAGGCACTGAGGTCCAGGCCTTTGAAGTCTTCGACCACTACCGCCTGCAGGTCGGCGCCGAGCACGGTTTCCACCGCCAGTTCCCAACCCGGCTCGACGCGCAGGCCTTCAGCCAGGCGCGGACGCTGCTCCAGGCCCTGCTCACGCAGCCATTGCGCGGTGCCGGTGCCGGGGTCGAGCGCCGCCTGCTGCAAGGCTTCGAGCGAAGCCAGGCGGCCGCCCAGGCGCTGCAATTCGCCCTGGGCTTGCTGCTGGGCCTGCACCGCCTGCTGCAGTTGTTCGCGCAGGGTTTCTAGCTGCTCGACGACCTGCAGCTCTTCTAGCTGTAGTTCTTCGAGCAGCAATTCACTGCTGGCCACCTGCTCGCCCAGCTCGAGGATTGCCGCGTCTTCCGGGTCGGCGCTGAGCTGGTCGCGCTCTTCGCCAAGCTTGCGCTGGCGCTCGGCCAAGCGCTCGAGGCTGGTTTCCAGCTGCTGGATACGCGCCTGCTGCACTTCGGCCTGGCGCCGAGGTTCGGCCGAGCGGGTGTTGAAGCTGTCCCACTGCTCCTGCCAGCCGTGCATGGTGGTTTCGGCGTCTTCCAGGGTGGCGGCGGCCTCTTCGGCGGCGGCCAGGGTCAGCTCCTGCTCGGGTTCGAGCATCTGCAGCTCTTCGCCCAGGGTGGCGAGCATCGTGCGGTCGTGGCCCAGGTGCGACTCGGTTTCGAGGCGCGCGCGCTCGGCTTCCTTGAAGTCATCCTGCAACTGGCGCAAGCGCTGCTGGCCGTGCTGGATGCTCTGCTCGACCCGGGCGATATCGCCGCCAACCGAATAGAAACGCCCCTGCACCAGGTTGAAACGCTCGGACAGCTCGTGATGGCCATCACGCAGGCGCTCGATGCTGGCATCGGCATTGCGCTGCTCGGCCACCAGCGCTTCGAAGGCCACTTCCTGATCGCCAATCACCGCTTCGCGCTGGCCGACCTGATCGTTCAGGGCCTGCCAGCGCAGGGCTGCCAGTTGCGCCTTGAGCTGGCGTTCCTCGGCCTTGTATTCCTTGTACTTCTCGGCCGCCTGGGCCTGGCGATGCAGACGTTCGAGCTGGCGCTCGAGCTCTTCGCGCAGGTCGGTCAGGCGTTCGAGGTTCTCGTGGGTACGGCGGATGCGGTTCTCGGTCTCGCGCCGGCGCTCCTTGTACTTGGAGATGCCCGCCGCTTCTTCGATGAAATTGCGCAGGTCCTCGGGCTTGGCTTCGATCAGCTTGGAGATCATCCCCTGCTCGATGATCGAATAGCTGCGCGGGCCCAGGCCGGTGCCGAGGAAGATATCGGTAATGTCCCGGCGCCGGCATTTAGCGCCGTTAAGGTAGTAGGTGTTCTGCCCGTCGCGGGTCACCTTGCGGCGAATGGAGATTTCCGCATACGCCGCGTACTCACCGACCAGGGTACTGTCGGAGTTGTCGAAGACCAGTTCGATACTGGCCTGGCTCACTGGCTTGCGGCTGGTCGAGCCATTGAAGATGACGTCGGTCATCGACTCGCCACGCAGGTTTTTCGCCGAGCTTTCGCCCATCACCCAGCGCACCGCGTCGATGATGTTGGACTTGCCGCAGCCATTGGGCCCGACCACCGCTGCCATGTTGCTGGGGAAGTTGACCGTGGTCGGGTCGACGAACGACTTGAACCCGGCCAGGCGAATGCACTTTAAGCGCATGCTCAGGCAGTCGCCAGCGCCGCCAGCACCAGCTCGCAGCTGCGCTGGCAGTACTCGGCCAATACCGTGCGGATACGCACCTGGTCTCGGGCCACCACGGCTTCGAGCAGGTTGGCGAACAACACCAGGAAGTCGTTCATGTTGGCCTTGCGCTGGTCCAGCGCCAGGTAATAGGTACGACTCATGGCCGGCTGCAGGTTCTCGACGGTTTCCTGCAGGTACGGATTGTTGGCAAACGGATAGGCGGCGCGCATCACCGCGAAGCTTTCATCGACGAAGGCGCGGATGTCCTGGCGCTCGAACGCGCCGGTCAGGCGCTGCTGGATCTTGAGGAACGGATGCAAATCGCCATCGTTGCGCCAGTTAAGGGCCACGGCGTTGCCGAGCAGGTTGTACAGCTCGCCCATCAGCGTGCACAGGCTGCGCACATTGTGCTCATTGAGCTCGGTCACATGGGCGCCACGGCGCGGCAGGATGGTCACCAGGTGGCGGCGTTCGAGGATCAACAGCGCCTCGCGCACCGAGCCACGGCTGACATTCAATGCCTGGGTGACCTTCTGCTCCTGGATCCGCTCGGCGGGCTTGAGCTCGCCGCGGATGATCCGCTCGGCCAGATAATGGGCAATTTGCTCGGAGAGGCTGTCCGGCGCCTTGAACGTCATGGTTTTCCTTCAAAATCATTGAACTGTGCACAAGCGCCGAATTGTAGCGCACTTGCCCCCGCGCCGCGCAGTGGCCATGCAGCAGAAGTTGGCACGATTGGCGCAAAAGATTCGGATCACGCAGGGCCAACTATGCTCATAACAGAGCACCTGTGAAAGGGCGGAAGCGCCACGAGAAATTTCCTGACCCAAAGGTCAGAAAATTGTTGACCTGAAAATCAAGTCTGCTTACAGTCCGCTCAACAACAATAAGTCGCTTGTGAGGCCTTCCCGTGATCCAGTTTCTACTTAACCAGGAGCTGCGCAGTGAGCATGCCCTGGACCCCAACCTGACCGTGCTCGAGTATCTTCGTGAACACCTGGGCAAGTCCGGTACCAAGGAAGGCTGCGCCAGCGGCGATTGTGGCGCCTGCACCGTGGTGGTCGGCGAGCTGGCCGAGGGCGAGGACGGCGGCGAGCACATTCGCTACCGCAGCCTCAACTCGTGCCTGACTTTTGTCTCCTCGCTGCACGGCAAACAGCTGATCAGCGTCGAAGGACTCAAGCACCAGGGCAAGCTGCACAGCGTGCAACAGGCCATGGCCGATTGCCACGGCTCGCAATGCGGCTTCTGTACTCCGGGCTTTGTCATGTCGTTGTTCGCCCTGCAAAAGAACAGCGACGCACCCGATCTGCACAAGGCCCAGGAAGCCCTGGCCGGCAACCTCTGCCGCTGCACCGGCTACCGGCCGATCCTCGCCGCCGCCGAGCAGTCGTGCTGCCAGGCCCAGCCGGATCAGTTCGACAGCGGCCAAGCGCAGACCATCGCCCGCCTCAAAGCCATCGCCCCAAGCGAAACCGGCGAGCTCAACAGCGGCGACAAGCGCTGCCTGGTGCCGCTGACCGTGGCCGACCTGGCCGAGCTGTACGGTTCGCACCCCGAAGCCCGCTTGCTGGCCGGCGGCACCGACCTGGCGCTGGAAGTCACCCAGTTCCACAAGACCCTGCCGGTGATGATCTATGTCGGCAACGTCGCCGAACTCAAGCGCATCGACACTCAAGCCGAACACCTGGAAATCGGCGCGGCCACGCCATTGACCGACTGCTACGACGCCCTGAGCCGCGAATACCCGGATTTTGGCGAACTGCTGCACCGCTTCGCCTCGCTGCAGATCCGCAACCAAGGCACCCTGGGCGGCAACATCGGCAACGCCTCGCCGATCGGCGACTCGCCGCCCCTGCTGATTGCCCTGGATGCGCAGATCGTTCTGCGCAAAGGTGACAACACCCGCACCCTGGCCCTGGAAGACTACTTCATCGACTACCGGATCACCGCGCGACAGGAAAGCGAGTTCATCGAGAAGATCATCGTGCCACGGGCCCGCGCCGACTGGGCGTTCCGCGCCTACAAGGTGTCCAAGCGCCTGGACGATGACATCTCGGCAGTCTGCGCGGCATTCAACCTGCGTATCGAGAACGGTGTTGTCGGCGCAGCGCGCATCGCCTTCGGCGGCATGGCGGCGATTCCCAAGCGCGCCCGCGCCTGCGAAGCGGCGCTGGTCGGCAAGGCCTGGAACCAGGCCAGCGTCGAGCGCGCCTGCCAGGCCCTGGCCGAAGACTTCACGCCGCTCTCGGATTTCCGGGCGAGCAAGGAATACCGCCTGCTCAGCGCGCAGAACCTGTTGCGCAAGTACTTCATCGAACTGCAAACGCCGCACATCGAAACTCGGGTGACCGCTTATGTCTAACCATCACGTCGCCAAAAGCCAGGCCGAAATGGCAGAACTGTTCAGCCAGGACCTGACCACCGGGGTCGGCCGCAGCCTCAAGCACGACAGTGCCGACAAACATGTGTCGGGCGAAGCGGTGTATATCGATGACCGTCTGGAATTTCCCAACCAGTTGCATGTGTATGCGCGCCTGTCCGACCGCGCCCACGCCCGGGTGCTGAGCATCGACACCAGCCCCTGCTACGCCTTCGAGGGCGTGCGCATCGCCATCACCCATGAAGATGTGCCGGGCCTCAAGGACATCGGCCCGCTGCTGCCCGGCGACCCGCTGCTGGCGATCGACACCGTCGAGTTCGTCGGCCAGCCAGTGGTTGCCGTCGCTGCCCGTGACCTGGATACCGCGCGCCGCGCAGCGATGGCCGCGATCATCGAGTACGAAGACCTGGAGCCGGTGCTGGACGTGGTCGAGGCGCTGCGCAAGAAGCACTTCGTGCTCGACAGCCACACCCACCAGCGCGGCGATTCGGTCAGCGCCCTGGCCAGCGCCCCGCACCGCCTGCAGGGCAGCCTGCACATCGGCGGCCAGGAGCACTTCTACCTGGAAACCCAGATCTCTTCGGTGATGCCCACCGAAGACGGCGGGATGATCGTCTACTGCTCGACCCAGAACCCCACCGAAGTGCAAAAGCTGGTGGCCGAAGTGCTCGACGTGCCGATGAACAACATCGTCGTCGACATGCGCCGCATGGGCGGCGGTTTCGGCGGCAAGGAAACCCAGGCGGCAAGCCCCGCCTGCCTGTGCGCGGTCATCGCCCACCTCACCGGCCAGCCGACCAAGATGCGCCTGCCGCGGGTCGAGGACATGCTGATGACCGGCAAGCGCCACCCGTTCTACATCGAGTACGACGTCGGCTTCGATGACAACGGCCGCCTGCATGGCATCAATTTCGACCTGGCCGGCAACTGCGGTTGCTCGCCGGACCTCTCGGCCTCGATCGTCGACCGTGCGATGTTCCACGCCGACAACGCCTATTACCTCGGCGATGCCACCATCCACGGCCACCGCTGCAAGACCAACACCGCCTCCAACACTGCCTACCGTGGCTTCGGCGGCCCGCAAGGCATGGTCGCCATCGAGGAGGTGATGGACCATATCGCCCGCCACCTCGCCCTCGACCCGCTGGCGGTGCGCAAGGCCAACTACTACGGCAAGACCGAGCGCAACGTCACCCACTACTACCAGACCGTCGAGCACAACATGCTCGAAGAGATCACTGCCGAGCTCGAAGCCAGCAGTGACTACGCCGAGCGCCGCGAATCGATCCGCCGCTTCAACGCCAACAGCCCGATCCTGAAAAAAGGCCTGGCGCTGACCCCGGTAAAATTCGGCATCTCGTTCACCGCCAGCTTCCTCAACCAGGCCGGCGCCCTGGTGCATATTTACACCGATGGCAGCATTCACCTGAACCACGGTGGCACCGAGATGGGCCAGGGCCTGAACACCAAGGTCGCGCAGGTGGTAGCCGAAGTGTTCCAGGTGGATTTCCAGCGTATCCAGATCACCGCGACCAACACCGACAAGGTGCCCAACACCTCGCCGACCGCGGCTTCCAGCGGCGCCGACTTGAACGGCAAGGCGGCGCAGAATGCCGCCGAGATCCTCAAGCAGCGCCTGACCGAATTTGCCGCACGCCAGTACAAGGTCAGTGAAGAGGACGTCGAATTCCGTAACGGCCATGTGCGCGTGCGCGATGAAATCCTCAGTTTCGAAGCGCTGGTACAACAGGCCTATTTCGCCCAGGTGTCGCTGTCGAGCACCGGTTTCTACAAGACCCCGAAGATCTATTACGACCGCAGCCAGGCCCGCGGCCGGCCGTTCTACTACTTCGCCTTCGGCGCAGCCTGCGCCGAGGTGATCGTCGACACCCTGACCGGCGAGTACAAGATGCTGCGCACCGACATCCTGCACGACGTCGGCGCCTCGCTGAACCCGGCCATCGACATCGGCCAGGTCGAGGGTGGTTTCATCCAGGGCATGGGCTGGCTGACCACCGAAGAGCTGGTGTGGAACGCCAAGGGCAAGCTGATGACCAACGGCCCGGCCAGCTACAAGATCCCGGCGGTAGCGGATATGCCGGTGGATTTGCGGGTGAAACTGGTGGAAAACCGCAAGAACCCGGAAGACACGGTGTTCCATTCCAAGGCCGTGGGCGAGCCGCCGTTTATGCTCGGCATTGCCGCCTGGTGCGCGATCAAGGACGCCGTGGCCAGCCTTGGCGATTACCGCGTGCATCCGCTGATCGATGCGCCAGCGACGCCGGAGCGGGTGCTCTGGGGCTGCGAGCAGATGCGCAAGGCGCAGGCGGCGCAGCAGCCTGCTGCCGAGGTTGAGACAGTCGCTCCGTAGGGCGCCACATAGGTAACTGAACATGCACACCTGGATCAACGCCCTGTCCGACCTGCAGTCCCGCGGCGAGCCCTGCGTACTGGTGACGATCATCGAAGAGCGCGGCTCGACGCCGCGCAACGCCGGCTCGAAGATGGTCGTCAGCGCCGAGCAGTTGTTTGACACCATCGGCGGTGGCCACCTGGAATACAAGGCCATGCATATCGCCCGGCAAATGCTCGCCGAGCGCCGCGAAGCGCCGCACCTGGAGCGCTTCAGCCTCGGCGCCAGCCTCGGCCAGTGCTGCGGCGGTGCCACCGTGCTGCTGTTTGAGCCGATGGGCCAGGTTCAGGCGCAGATTGCCGTCTTCGGCGCAGGCCATGTCGGCCGCGCTCTGGTACCCTTGCTCGCCGCCCTGCCCTGCAAGGTGCGCTGGATCGATTCGCGCGAGCAGGAATTCCCCGAGAGCATTCCCGCCGGGGTCAGCAAGATCGTCAGTGAAGAGCCGGTGGATGAAGTCGATGAGCTGCCCGCTGGCAGCTACTGCATCGTCATGACCCATAACCATCAACTGGATCTGGAACTGACCGCGGCGATCCTCAAGCGCAATGATTTCACCTGGTTCGGCCTGATCGGCTCGAAGACCAAACGCGTCAAGTTCGAGCATCGCCTGCGCGAGCGCGGCTTTGCCGAGGAACGCCTGCAGCGCATGCGTTGCCCGATGGGCATCGCCGAGGTCAAGGGCAAGCTGCCGATCGAGATCGCCGTGTCGATTGCCGCAGAAATCATTGCCACCTACAACGCAAGCTTTGGCCAGCACAACAACGCTGCCAACGCCGGCCCCATTGCCCAATTGCTGCCGCCATCACGGCGCAGCCAAGCCATATGACGAGAGCCCTATGAGCGCAACCCGCAAAGCCTACCGTGCCGCCATCCTGCACAGCATCGCCGACCCTGCTGAAGTAGGCGTCGAAGCCTCCTATCAGTATTTCGAAGACGGCCTGCTGGTGATCGACAACGGCAAGATCAGCGCTGTCGGTCATGCCCGCGACCTGCTGCCGAGCCTGGCCGCCGACATCGAGGTCGAGCACCATCAGGACGCCTTGATCACCCCGGGCTTTATCGACACCCATATCCATTTCCCGCAGACCGGCATGATCGGTTCCTACGGCGAGCAGCTGCTGGACTGGCTCAACACCTACACCTTCCCCTGCGAAAAGCAGTTCGCCGACAAGGCGCATGCCGACAAAGTCGCGAAAATCTTCGTCGAGGAACTGCTGCGCAACGGCACCACCACCGCCCTGGTGTTCGGCAGCGTGCACCCGGAATCGGTCAATGCCTTCTTCGAAGAAGCCGAGCGCCTGGACCTGCGGATGATCGCCGGCAAGGTGATGATGGACCGCAACGCCCCGGACTACCTGACCGACACCGCCGAATCCGGTTATGTAGAAAGCAAGGCGCTGATCGAGCGCTGGCATGGCAAGGGCCGCCTGCACTACGCAGTGACCCCGCGTTTTGCGCCGACCAGCACCCCGGAGCAACTGGCCCTGGCCGGCCAGCTGCTGGGCGAATACCCCGACCTGTACATGCACACCCACCTGAGCGAGAACCTCAAGGAGATCGACTGGGTCAAGGCGCTGTTCCCGGAGCGCAAGGGCTACCTCGACGTCTACGATCACTACAAGCTGCTCGGCCAGCGCTCGGTGTTCGCCCACGGCGTACACCTGTGCGACGACGAATGTCAGCGCCTGGCCGAAACCGGCTCGGCCGTGGCCTTCTGCCCGACTTCCAACCTGTTCCTCGGCAGCGGCCTGTTCAACCTGCCGCAGGCCGAGAAGTTCAAGGTCAAGGTCGGCCTGGGCACCGACGTCGGCGCCGGCACCAGCTTCTCGCTGCTCAATACCCTGAACGAAGCCTACAAGGTCATGCAGTTGCAGGGCGCGCGCCTGAGCCCGTTCAAGTCACTGTACCTGGCAACCCTGGGCGGCGCCCGGGCGCTGAGCCTGGATGACCGTATCGGCAGTCTGCAGCCGGGCAACGATGCCGACTTCGTGGTCCTCGACTACAAGGCCACGGCGTTGATGGACTACCGCATCCAGCAGTCGAACAGCATCGACGAGACGCTGTTCGTGCTGATGACCCTGGGCGATGACCGCACCGTCAAGCAGACCTTCGCTGCCGGGCGCTGCGTGCATCAGCGCTAAGGCTCGCGGAACAGCCCCTTGTACAGCGCGCCGCCGATCACCGCCCCGATCAGCGGCGCGACCCAGAACAGCCACAGCTGCTGCAACGCCCAGCCACCGACGAAAATCGCCGGGCCCGTGCTGCGCGCCGGGTTCACCGAGGTATTGGTGACCGGTATCGAGATCAGGTGGATCAAGGTCAGCGCAAGGCCGATGGCAATCGGCGCAAAGCCTGCCGGGGCACGGCTGTCGGTGGCGCCCATGATGATCAGGATGAACATCGCGGTCATCACCACTTCACTGGCAAAGCCTGCCGCCAATGAGTAGCCGCCGGGGGAATGCTCGGCATAGCCGTTGGACGCCAGCCCCGCCGACAACTCGAAACCGGCCTTGCCGCTGGCAATGAAGTAGATCACCGCCGCACCGAGAATTGCCCCGATCACCTGGGCGATGACGTAGGGCAGCAGGTCTTTGAGTGGAAACCGCCCACCCACCACCAGCCCGACCGACACTGCGGGGTTGAGGTGGCATCCGGAAATATGGCCAATGGCGAAAGCCATGGTCAGCACGGTCAGGCCGAAGGCCATGGCCACTCCGACCAGGCCGATACCAATGGGGAACGAGGCGGCAATCACCGCACTGCCGCAGCCACCCACCACCAGCCAGAACGTCCCGATCAGTTCAGCACCCATGCGTTTGCTCAGGGGCATCGACATATACCAGTCCTCAAGTAGTTGAAGTTCTACGCAAAGCGCGCAAGCCCAACTGCTTGATGAAGGTTTGCGGTGGATCAGGTGAGAATCTAGCAGAGGCTGGATAACCTGCCAGTGGCCTGAAACGCATCGCGGGGCAAGCCCCGCGATTTGATGTTACTGGCCTTCAACCCTTGAGCGGTGCAACCCCACCCCGCTTCTTGGTTTGCAGCAGGTGCGAGAACACCGCGTGCAGGTCATCCGAAGCGCTGTCTTCGTCGAGGTTGAGCTTGCTGTCGATGTGGTCCATGTGGTGCATCATCAGGCTCACCGCCTGGTTGACGTCACGGGCCTCGATGGCGTCGATCAGCTGCATGTGCTCGTCGTAGGAGCAGTGCGAGCGGTTGCCGCTTTCGTACTGGGCGATGATCAGCGAGGTTTGCGACACCAGGCTGCGCTGGAAGCTGATCAACGGGGCGTTGCCCGCCGCTTCCGCCAGTTTCAGGTGGAACTCGCCAGACAGGCGAATGCCGGCACCGCGATCGCCACGGGAGAAGCTGTCGCGCTCTTCGCGGACCATCTGGCGCAGTTCGTTGAGTTGCTCGGCGGTGGCGTGCTCAACCGCAAGCTCGGTGATCGCGCGCTCTACCATGCGCCGCGAGAAGAACACCTGGCGGGCCTCTTCGACCGTCGGGCTGGCCACTACCGCGCCGCGGTTGGGCCGCAGCAGCACCACGCTTTCGTGGGCCAGGCGCGACAGCGCGCGACGGATGATGGTGCGGCTGACGCCGAAGATCTCGCCCAGGGCTTCCTCGCTCAACTTGGTACCCGGCGCCAGACGCTGCTCGAGGATGGCCTCGAAAATGTGCGCGTAGACGATATCGTCCTGGGTTCCGCTACGACCGGCCTTGCCGGTACGCACTGGTTTCTTGAGAGGTTGCAGCTGTTCGTTCATGGGCACTCGAGCACGGAGATCCGCCAGTCGGACCCTGACTGTAATACCAGCCAGAGGGGCGATGGCAAGTCCTGGTAAGAAAATTAAACGATTAAGGTATTGGCACATTGTACACAGCCGCAGGGATTTCTGCAGGTGCCGATGTCCTTTATAGCTACGCCTGCAAATTATCTGGCCACAACAACGAAAACATTATTTGCATTCTTTGTATACAAACGCATAATCCATCCGTGCAACTTCCTGACCCAGAAGTCAACAAACGGTCCGGTGGCCTGCCATCCCATCCGCCTCACAGAGCCCCCCAGTGCGTGCGCAGGACTGGTTCTGGAAAACAAGAAAAGACTTGAGGAGTACACGCTGTGGAAAGCCGCAAATCCGACGCCCCTACGCTGGATCTTGCCCCACCGCTCGAAACGAGCTGGCTGGAGCGGATTTTCAAACTCAAGCTACATGGCACCACCGTCAAAACCGAGATGATCGCCGGGTTGACCACCTTCATCACCATGGCCTACATCATTTTCGTCAACCCCAACATCATGGCCGATGCCGGCATCGATCACGGTGCGGCGTTTGTCGCCACCTGCATCGCTGCCGCCCTCGGCTGCCTGTTGATGGGCCTGTACGCCAACTGGCCGGTCGGCCTGGCACCGGGCATGGGCCTGAACGCCTTCTTTACCTACACCGTGGTCGGGACCATGGGCTACACCTGGGAAGCCGCGCTGGGCGCGGTATTTGTCTCCGGGGTGCTGTTCATGCTGCTGACTTTGTCGCGGGTGCGCGAATGGCTGCTCAACAGCATTCCGGTCAGCCTGCGCCATGCCATGGGTGCCGGCGTCGGATTGTTCCTCGGACTGATCGGTCTTAAAACCGCAGGGATTGTCGTCGACAGCCCGGCGACCCTGATCAAGCTCGGCTCGCTGCACGAGCCCGGCCCGCTGCTGGCAGCCATCTGCTTTCTGATGATCGCGGTGCTCAGCTACCACCGGGTGTTCGGCGCGATCCTGATCAGCATCATCAGCGTCACCCTCGCCGGCTGGGGCCTGGGCCTGGTCGAGTACGGCGGCTTGTTCTCGCTGCCGCCGAGCCTGGCACCGACCTGGATGGCCATGGATGTTGCCGGGGTGTTCAACGTCAGCATGATCGCGGTGGTGTTTGCCTTCCTCTTCGTGCACATGTTCGACACCGCCGGCACCCTGATGGGCGTGGCCCAGCGGGCCGGCCTGGTGAATGCCGACGGGCGCATCGAGAACCTGTCGCGGGCGCTTAAAGCAGACAGCGCCTCGAGCGTGTTCGGCGCGGTGGTTGGTGTACCGCCGGTGACCAGCTATGTAGAGAGCGCGGCAGGTGTCGCCGCCGGCGGCCGTACCGGGCTGACTGCGGTGGTAGTCGGCCTGTTCTTTATCGCCGCAATGTTCTTCGCCCCGCTGGCCGGGATGATTCCTGCCTACGCCACGGCTGGCGCGCTGATCTATGTGGCGATGCTGATGATGGGCAGCATGGCCCACATCAACTGGGATGAAGCCACTGACAGCATCCCGGCGATCGTCACCGCGATCATGATGCCGCTGACCTTCTCGGTCGCCGACGGCATCGCCCTGGGCTTTATCACCTATGTGGTGCTCAAGGCCGGGACCGGACGCTACAAGGAGATCTCGGCCAGCCTGTGGGTGCTGACGGCGATCTTCATTGCCAAGTTTGTGTTCCTGTAAACAAGGCGATTGCGAGACAAGGGCCTCACCTTCGGGTGGGGCTTTTTGTTGTGTGTGAGGGACCTATCGCGGGTCAAGCCCGCTCCTACACCCGCGATGAGGCCGCAGAAAAATCACAGGCAAAAAAAAGCCCGCAGTGTGAGCGGGCAAGGGACCTACGAAGATTCTTCTAGCGACCAACTAGCTTCCACGATAGGTCGAGTAACTGTACGGCGAGATCAACAGCGGCACGTGGTAGTGATCCTGTTCGGCGCTGATGCCGAAACGCAGTACCACCACGTCAAGAAAAGCAGGCTCGGGCAGTTGTACGCCGCGGGCACGGTAGTAGTCGCCGGCGCTGAACTGCAGCTGGTAAACGCCACTGCGGTAATCATCGCCTTGCAGCAGCGGTGCGTCGCAACGGCCATCGCTGTTGGTCAGGGTAGTGTTCACCAGTTCCAGCTGCTGGCCTTCGACCCGGTACAGCTCGACCTTGATCGAGCTGCCAGGGCAGCCATGAGCGGCATCCAGTACATGCGTGGTCAAACGTCCCATTGCTTGCTCGCCTCTGTTCTATCTGTGGGCAAAAAATACCCGCACGCCAGCGTCAGGAAGCCCGACAACGTGCGGCTGTCGGATTATTAAGACATTTTTCTATGAAATTGTACACAATAATTCGGTATTCTTTACTGGCACGCCGCTCATCCCCTGTAAATAGGCCATCAGTCGCAAAACCACGCCAATAGCCGACGCATCCGTCATTAGCTGACCGATCAGGCAGGTTTCTTGCAGGGCTCCTTATAGAGGTGGGAGTGGCCAAAAAGGCAAAGAAAAGCGAAAAAACAGGCTTACAAATCGCAAACAAAGTTGTATACAATCATTCCATCGTCGTGGCCGATACCCTACCCGGGTGCCCACGCCCTCCGTATTCACGTACAAGAAGGAAGACTGCAGTGAGCGCTGATTACCCTCGCGACCTGATCGGTTACGGCAACACCCCACCTCATCCGCGCTGGCCGGGGAATGCCCGCATTGCTTTGTCTTTCGTGCTCAACTACGAAGAAGGTGGCGAACGCAACATCCTTCACGGTGACAAAGAGTCCGAAGCCTTCCTCTCGGAAATGGTCGCCGCCCAGCCGCTGCAGGGCGCGCGCAACATGAGCATGGAATCGCTGTACGAGTACGGCAGCCGTGCCGGCGTCTGGCGCCTGCTCAAGCTGTTCAAGGACACCGGCGTACCGCTGACCATCTTCGCCGTGGCCATGGCCGCCCAGCGCCATCCGGACGTGATCCGCGCCATGGTCGAAGCCGGCCACGAGATCTGCAGCCACGGCTACCGCTGGATCGACTACCAGAACATGGACGAGGCCCAGGAACGCGAGCACATGCTCGAAGCCATCCGCATCCTCACCGAACTCACCGGTGAACGGCCGCTGGGCTGGTACACCGGCCGTACCGGGCCGAACACCCGGCGCCTGGTGATGGAGGAAGGCGGCTTCCTCTACGACAGCGACACCTACGACGACGACCTGCCCTACTGGGAACGCAACAACCCCACCGACAAGCCGCACCTGGTGATCCCCTACACCCTGGACACCAATGACATGCGCTTCACCCAGGTACAGGGTTTCAATTGCGGCGAGCAGTTCTTCCAGTACCTCAAGGACGCCTTCGATGTGCTCTACGAAGAAGGCGCCGAGGCGCCGAAAATGCTCTCGATCGGCCTGCACTGCCGCCTGATCGGTCGCCCGGCGCGCCTGGCTGCGCTCAAGCGCTTCGTCGAGTACGCCAAGAGCCATGACCAGGTCTGGTTCGCCCGGCGCGTGGACATCGCCCGTCACTGGCATGCCACCCACCCTTTCCAAGCCGAGAACGCCTAATGACCGCATTCAAGACCCTGAAGCCTTCGACCCTGGACCGCACAGCGTTTGTCGAAGCCTTCGCCGACATCTACGAACACTCGCCATGGGTTGCCGAAAAGGCCTACGACCTCGGCCAGTTGCACGAAGCCGACCAGATCGAAGCCCTGCACCAGCGCATGAGCGACATCCTCCTGAGCGCCGACCACGCCGCCCAGCTGGCGCTGATCAATGCTCACCCGGACCTCGCCGGCAAGGCCGCGATCCAGGGTGAGCTGACCGAATCGAGCACCAATGAACAGGCCGGCGCCGGTATTCACCAGTGCACCGCCGAAGAGTTCGAGCGTTTCACCGAACTCAACGATGCCTACAAAGAGAAGTTCAAGTTCCCGTTCATCATGGCGGTCAAAGGCAGCAACCGGCACCAGATCCTCGCCGCCTTTGAAAAGCGCATCCACAACTCGGTCGAGGCCGAGTTCAAGGAAGCGCTGGCGCAGATCAACCTGATTGCCCTGTTCCGCCTGCTGCAGCTTTAAGGGCGTCGACCGCCGGGCTGGCCCGAGTGCGCGACGCGAGCGTACCCAGGGCCTGACCGGCGCCACAACGGCACCCTCCACAACACAGAATAAAGAGAATCCGCATGCGCACTTTAGTGATTGAGCCCCTGAGCAAAGAAGCCTTCGCCCCTTTCGGTGACGTGATCGAAACCGACGGCAGCGACCACTTCATGATCAACAACGGCTCGACCATGCGCTTCCATCGTCTGGCCACGGTCGAAACCGCACAACCCGACGACAAGGCGATCATCAGCATCTTCCGCGCCGATGCGCAGGACATGCCCCTGACCGTACGCATGCTGGAGCGCCATCCGCAGGGCAGCCAGGCTTTCATTCCGCTGCTCGGCAACCCCTTTCTGATCGTGGTCGCGCCCGTTGGCGATGCACCTGTATCAGGCCTGGTCCGTGCCTTCATCAGTAATGGAAGGCAGGGCATCAATTACCATCGCGGCGTCTGGCACCACCCGGTGCTGACGATCGAAAAGCGGGATGACTTCCTGGTGGTTGATCGCAGTGGCACTGGCAACAACTGCGATGAGCATTTTTTCAATGAGGATGAGCAATTGATCCTCGCCCCCCACCAATAAGAGAAGACCTGAGCGCCCGGCTACAGGGTGCCAGGGTAGAGGTAAAGACTGTGGAAGCACATCTGTTGGAATGGCTGAACCTGAGCGTGCGTTGGGTTCACATGATCACTGGCGTGGCATGGATTGGCGCGTCGTTCTACTTTGTCTGGCTGGAAAACAACCTCAACCGGGCCAACCCGCGCGACGGTCTGTCCGGCGATCTCTGGGCGATTCACGGTGGCGGGATCTACCACCTGGAGAAGTACAAGCTGGCTCCGCCAAAAATGCCGGAGAACCTGCACTGGTTCAAATGGGAAGCCTACTTCACCTGGATGTCGGGTATCGCCCTGCTGTGCCTGGTGTTCTACTGGAACCCGACCCTCTACCTGCTGGCCCCTGGCAGCACCCTGAGCGGTGGTGAAGGGATTGCCATCGGTGTCGGTTCGCTGATCGCCGGCTGGTTCATCTACGACTTCCTCTGTGACTCGCCACTGGGCAAGCGCCCTGGCCTGCTCGGCCTGGTCCTGTTCGTGCTGGTCATTGCCGCCTGCTACGGCTTCAGCCAGGTGTTCAGCGGCCGCGGCGCGTACCTGCACACCGGCGCGATCATCGGCACCATCATGGTCGGCAACGTGTTCCGCATCATCATGCCGGCCCAGCGTCAGCTGGTGGCCGCCATCGAAGCCAACCAGACCCCCGACCCGCTGCTGCCAGCCAAGGGCCTGCTGCGTTCGCGACACAACAACTACTTCACCCTGCCGGTGCTGTTCATCATGATCAGCAACCACTTCCCGAGCACCTATGGCAGCCAGTACAACTGGTTGATCCTGGGCGGTATCGCGGTGGCTGCGGTGTTGGTGCGTCACTACTTCAACACCCGTCATGACAGCAACAAGTACGCCTGGACCCTGCCGGTCGGCGCCCTGGCGATGATCTGCCTGGCTTACGTTACCGGCCCTGCGCCGATGCCGACTGCGCCACAGCAGGCCGCCGCCAAGGTTGAGTACCAGCCGCTGCCGGAAACCGCCCTGGGTGGCAAGACCGCTGCCGAGAAAGCCGCCGAACAAGCTGCCGCCCCTGCCCAGCCAGCCGCCCCTGCTGCTGCCCCGGCCGAGGCCACCGCCAAGCTCGACGATGCCGGTTTCGACAAGATCCACAGCGTCATCCAGGAACGCTGCGCGGTGTGCCATTCGGCCAAGCCGACCAGCCCGCTGTTCAGCGCCGCCCCTGCCGGGGTGATGCTCGATACCCCGCAGCAGATCCAGCAACAGGCCGCGCGCATCCAGGCGCAAGCGGTAGCCACGCAGATCATGCCCCTGGGCAACATCACGCAGATGACCCAGCAGGAACGTGAACTGATTGGCGCCTGGGTCGCCAAGGGAGCACCGACCAACTAAGGCAGCCGCAAGCTGCCAGCTGTAAGCGGCAAGCAAAAAAAAGCTGCAAGCCAAGCGCGACCTCCTGCTTCTTCTTGAAGCTTGGCGCTTGAAGCTTGCAGCTCCAAGAATAAAAACAAAACCGAGGTGTTGCATGTCCGAGTCACGCAAGGCGTACATCCCTGTTGCGCCCCCACGACAGCCACTGCCCCTGTTCCAACTGTTCCTGGTGGGTCTGCAGCATGTGTTGCTGATGTACGGAGGCGCGATTGCCGTGCCGCTGATCATCGGTCAAGCCGCCGGACTTTCTCGTGAAGAAGTCGCTTTCCTGATCAATGCCGACCTGCTGGTCGCTGGTGTCGCCACCATCGTCCAGTCGTTCGGCATTGGTGCTGTCGGCATCCGCATGCCGGTGATGATGGGCGCAAGCTTTGCCGCGGTCGGCAGCATGGTGGCCATGGCCGGCATGCCCGGCGTCGGCCTGCAGGGGATTTTCGGCGCGACCATCGCCGCCGGCTTCTTCGGCATGGTCATCGCGCCGTTCATGTCCAAGGTGGTGCGCTTCTTCCCGCCCCTGGTGACCGGCACGGTCATCACCTCGATCGGCCTGTCGCTGTTCCCGGTTGCCGTCAACTGGGCCGGCGGCGGCGCCGATGCCGCACCCTTCGGCTCCCCCGTGTACCTGATCGTCGCCGGCCTGGTGCTGGCCACCATCCTGCTGATCAACCGCTTCATGCGTGGCTTCTGGGTCAATGTCTCGGTGCTGATCGGCATGGGCCTGGGCTACATCATTGCCGGCTCCATCGGCATGGTCGACCTCACCGGCCTGAGCGAAGCGCCCTGGGTCCAGGTCGTCACCCCGCTGCACTTCGGCATGCCGACCTTCAGCCTGGCGCCGATCCTGTCGATGTGCCTGGTGGTGGTGATCATCTTTGTCGAGTCCACCGGCATGTTCCTCGCCCTGGGCAAGGTCACCGACCGTGAAGTCACCCCGGGCATGCTGCGCCGCGGCCTGATGTGCGATGCCGGCGCATCGTTCGTGGCCGGCTTTTTCAACACCTTCACCCACTCCTCGTTCGCCCAGAACATCGGCCTGGTGCAGATGACCGGCGTGCGTTGCCGCTACGTTACGGTAGTTGCCGGAGGTTTTCTGATCCTGCTCAGCCTGCTGCCAAAAGCGGCGTTCCTGATTGCCTCGATTCCGCCAGCAGTACTTGGCGGCGCCTCGATTGCCATGTTCGGCATGGTCGCCGCTACCGGCATCAAGATCCTCCAGGAAGCCGACATCGCCGACCGTCGTAACCAGTTGCTGGTGGCCGTCAGCGTCGGCATGGGCCTGATCCCGGTGGTGCGCCCCGAATTCTTTGCACAGATGCCGCAGTGGATGGAACCGATCACCCATAGCGGCATTGCCATGGCCACCGTCAGCGCGTTGATCCTCAACCTGCTGTTCAACATCCTCGGTGGCGCCGAGCGCGCTGCCCACAACGATACCGCCCACCAGCACTGAGCCTTTGGGCGGCGCTTGCCGCCCGGCGTCACCCGAGCAACATGCAAGGCCGTCGACCCGTGGGAGCGGGTCGGCCGGGGCGCTTCGCGCCAAAAAACCGAAAACCAACAATAACAAAGCCGGGAATCACAACATGAAAGGCATCACCACTTCCCTCCTGCTGGGTAGCAGTCTGCTGGCCACCTTGCCAGCCGCCGCAGGGGACTTGCTGCTCTGGCACACCAACAGCCTCACCTACCTCTACGGCAAGGACTTCCAGGTCAACCCGGCGATCCAGCAGACGCTGACCTTCGAACACGCCAACAAGTGGAAGTACGGCGACACTTTCCTGTTCATCGACAAGATCTTCTACAACGGCGGTACCGACCGCAACAAAGGCAGCAACACCTACTACGGTGAGTTCAGCCCGCGGCTGTCGCTAGGCAAGATCTTCGATCGCAAATTCGAGTTCGGTCCGATCAAGGACGTACTGATCGCCATGACCTACGAGTCGGGCGAAGGCGACAACGAGGCCTACCTGATCGGCCCCGGCTTTGACCTGGCGATTCCCGGCTTCAACTACTTCACCCTCAACATCATGCAGCGCAACACCGAAGGCAGCCGCCCAGGTGATCGTGTCTGGCAGATTACCCCAACCTTTTCCTACACCATCCCCGTGGGCAAGTCCGACGTGCTGATCGATGGCTACATGGACTGGGTGGTGGACAACGATCAAACCCGGCGCGGCACCTACCACGCCAACCTGCAGTTCAACCCGCAGGTCAAATACGACCTGGGCAAGGCCCTGAACCTGGGCGCCAAGCAGTTGTACGTAGGTATCGAATACAGCTACTGGAAAGACAAATACGGTATCGAGAACAGTGGGAAGCTCGACACCAACCAGAGCGTTACCAGCGCCCTGGTTAAGGTTCACTTCTAAAAGCTGACCAAACGCACAGTTTTTGCCACACCTGCTCCAGGACGGAGCACTTGAGGACCGGCGCGCAAGCCAGTAATCTGCGCGCCCCCTCGCTCAGGGCAGGACGGATCCTGTCTGCGTTTGCTGACCGCTCAGTCAATGAATTCGGGCGGTTGGCAAGCGTCACGCCATCCAGCAATACCCTTTTCATCTGTTCAGTCTGACGTCGAGCAGGATTGTTGAGCCAGCCCCAAAAAGTTGGCCCAGCTCTTGCCAAACAGCTGTGGCCAATCGAAAAAAACTGACTCAGAAGACAAGTAATTACCCAAAAGGTGCCACACCAGAGCACCGACACAGAATCAATCAAGGGAGCAACTACGCGATGCGTATTACCAACAGCCTGATCCTCGCCAGCGGCCTGCTGGCGGCCAGCACCGGCGCCAGCGCCGGTGACCTGCTGCAATGGCAGAACAACAGCCTGACCTACCTGTGGGGCAAGAACTTCGCCGTCAACCCGTCGATCCAGCAGACCGTGACCTTCGAGCACGCCGATGCCTGGAAGTACGGCGACAACTTCATCTTCGTCGACAAGATCTTCTACAACGGCGACAAGGACTTCAACAACGGCCCCAACACCTACTACGGCGAGATCAGCCCGCGCCTGTCCTTCGGCAAGATCTTCGACCAGAAGCTGGCCTTCGGCCCGGTCAAGGACGTGCTGCTGGCCATGACCTACGAGTTTGGCGAAGGTGACACCGAGTCCTACCTGATCGGCCCGGGCTTCGACCTGGACATCCCGGGCTTTGATTACTTCCAGCTGAACTTCTACCAGCGCCACACCGAAGGCAGCCGCGCCGGTGACAACGTCTGGCAGATCACCCCGGTATGGTCCTACACCATTCCCGTGGGCAAGTCCGACATCCTCATCGATGGTTTCATGGACTGGGTCGTCGACAACGATGCCACCAGCCGCCGTGGTACCTACCACGCCAACCTGCACTTCAACCCGCAGGTCAAATACGACCTGGGCAAGGCGCTGAACTGGGGCGAGAAGCAGTTGTATGTCGGTTTCGAATACGACTACTGGAAGAACAAATACGGCATCAAGGACAGCGATGCCTTTGATACCGATCAGAACACGGCCAGCTTCCTGGTCAAAGCGCACTTCTGATCTGCACGAATACAAAGTTGCGCCCTGCATGGGCGCAACTTTTATAAGCAAGTCAAACTTCGGAAATCTCTTACATCAACTAAGGCATTTTCCTACAAACGAATTCAACCGATACTCGCGCGCCGCAGATTCAGACGCAGATACAAACCAGCAGCCGCAAGCCCCGGTGCAATAACCCCAAAAACCAACAGACTGAATAACACCGCCCGGTGATCGATCAGGCGCAGTACATCTGCCAACAGGATTCCCAGGCAGACCAGCACGCCCAGCCCAGCCACGCCCAGGCAACTGCCCGGCACAGCAGCAAAGCGACGCCTGCGCGCGCAAAGCAAAACCATGACGCAAAGGCTGGTCCAGGCCAATGCAGTGGCCATGTACAAGCCCAGGTGAAAGACATCGTAGGTCAATGTTCTGAAGGGCATTCATGGGCTCCTTATTTAGTTATCAGGGGCGATTATCATTAGCGCCTCGTGCGCATCCTTGCGGCATGAAAGAACTATCACTATAAACTACAGACAAACTTCTTCACTGCATTTATTTGACAATTTTTTCTCATTTCAAGCGTTAGTTTGCCGCCCCACCTCCCCTGCAATAACAAGGCAAACGCCATGCACGCTACACGCTCAGCGCCGGTGCGCTATCTACTGCTATTAACGTCGTTGTGGTTGGTTATTTTCTTACTGACAAGAAGCGCCCTGTACTTCACTCACCTGAGTGAAGCCGGGGGGCATTTTTTCTCGATCTTTACCACCGGCCTGGTCTATGACCTGGGCTTTCTGATTTATGCCGCCCTGCCCCTGGCCGTCTACCTGCTGCTGTGCCCGGCGCCGCTATGGCGGTTGCGGGCGCATCGCGGGTTGCTGCGAGTGGTGATGTTCGCCAGCGTATTCATCATGTTGTTCGTCGCCGTTGCCGAATGGCTGTTCTGGGACGAGTTCGGCGTGCGCTTCAACTTTATCGCCGTGGACTACCTGGTGTACTCCGATGAGGTACTGAACAACATCCTCGAGTCCTACCCCATCGGCCTGATTCTCAGCGTACTGGCACTGGTCGCGCTGGTAGTGACCCTGGCAATTGCCAAACCGTTGCGCCAGGCCCTGGATGCACCTTTGCCCAGTTGGCGTAAACGCCTTGCCAGCCTTGCTGGCCTGGCACTGCTGGCTGGCAGTTGCGCGCTGTTGATCAACCAGGACATGCCCCGCGGCCAGGGTGGCAATGCCTACGCCCGCGAACTGGCAAGCAACGGGCCGTACCAGTTCTTTGCCGCGTTTCGCAACAACGAACTGGACTATTCACAGTTCTACGGCAGCCTCAGCGAAAGCGAATCCACCCAGTTGATTCGCGCCGAACTGCAAGAACCCAATGCACGCTTCGTCGATCAGGAACCCATGGGCATTCGCCGGGAAATTACTGCCTCGGGCAGCCCGCGCACGCCGAATATCGTCCTGGTTACCATCGAGAGCCTGAGCGCCAAGTACCTGGGCAGCAACGGCGATACTCGCAACCTTACCCCCAACCTCGACGCACTGCGCAAGCAGAGCCTGTACTTCAACAACTTCTATGCCACCGGCACGCGCACCGACCGCGGTCTGGAGGCGATCACCCTGTCGATGCCGCCAACGCCCGGGCGTTCGATCGTCAAGCGCATCGGCCGTGAAAGCGGCTTCGCCAGCCTTGGCCAGCAACTGGCCGAAGTCGGCTATGACAGCGTGTTCGTCTACGGCGGGCGCGGCTATTTCGACAACATGAACGCGTTTTTCAGCGGCAACGGCTACCGGGTCGTCGACCAGAGCAGCGTTGCCGAAGCCGACATCAGCTTCAAGAATGCCTGGGGCATGTCCGATGAAGACCTGTACACCCAAGCGCTAAAACTGGCGGACGCCGACCACGACAACCAGGTGCCGTTCTTCCTGCAACTGATGACCACCTCCAACCATCGTCCCTACACCTACCCCGATGGCCGTATCGATATTCCATCAGGCAATGGCCGCGACGGCGCGGTGAAGTACACCGACCATGCCATCGGGCGCTTTTTGCAACAGGCCCGCAGCAAACCCTGGTTCGACAACACCCTGTTCATCTTTGTCGCCGATCACACGGCCGGGAGTGCCGGCAAGGAGGACCTGCCGGTCAGCAACTATCAGATCCCGCTGTTCATCTACGCCCCGAAGCTGATCGAAGCGCGCGAGGAGTCAAAACTGGCCAGCCAGATCGACCTCGCACCGACCCTGCTGGGCCTGTTGAACATGAGCTACACCTCGACCTTCTTCGGTCGCGACCTGATGCTCGATGACCGCCTGCCACCGCGGGTACTGATCGGAAACTACCAGCACCTGGGCCTGTTCAACGGCCAGGACCTGGCCATCCTCAGCCCGCGTGACGGCTTGCGCCGCCACAACCAGGCGCTGGGTGAAAGCCAGGAAGTGAACAGCAGCACCAGTGACCCGTTGATCCAGCGCGCAATCGCCTACTACCAGGTCGCCAGCTACGGTTTCACCCACCACCTGCTCGACTGGCTGCCCGCAGCCAACGAGCGCACAGCACTGAAGAACTGATCGAACCTTGCGGCATCAGGCTCTGGCAGCACGCCAGAGCTTGCCGATGACCGCCACCACCGCCAGTACCGCGGCGCCGGCAAGGATACCGACGCCGGCGTTGAGCAAGGCGCCGGTCAAGGCGCCGCCGCGGCCTGCGCTGAAGGCTTCAATGGCATGGTGCAGCGGCGCCACGCCGTGCACCAGAATCCCGCCACCGACCAGAAACATCGCCGCCGTGCCGATCACCGACAGGCTTTTCATCATGTACGGCGCCGCGCGCAGGATGCCGTTGCCGATCGCCTTGGCGGCGCTGGAAGCCTTCTGGGTCAGCCACAGGCCCAGGTCATCGAGCTTGACGATGCCGGCCACCAGGCCATAAACACCGATGGTCATGACAATGGCGATGCCCGAGAGCACGATGATCTGCTGGGTCAGCGGCGCATGGGCGACCGCGCCCAGGGTGATGGCGATGATCTCGGCCGAAAGGATGAAGTCTGTGCGCACCGCGCCCTTGATCTTGCCTTGCTCGAAGGCCACCAGGTCGACTGCTGGGTCCGCCACCGCCTCGGTCAGCGCCGCATGCTCGGCCTGGTCTTGCTCCTTGCTGTGGAGGAACTTGTGCGCGAGCTTTTCGAAGCCTTCAAAGCACAGGAACGCACCGCCGACCATCAGCAGCGGCGTCACCGCCCAGGGGATGAAGGCGCTGATCAACAGCGCCGCCGGCACCAGGATCAGTTTGTTGAGGAACGAGCCCTTGGCCACCGCCCAGACCACCGGGATTTCCCGCTCGGCGCGCACGCCTGTAACCTGCTGGGCATTGAGCGCCAGGTCGTCGCCCAGCACCCCTGCGGTCTTTTTTGCCGCGACCTTGGTCATTACCGAGACATCGTCGAGTACCGTGGCGATATCGTCGATCAATACCAGAAGACTGCTTCCTGCCATGTTTGCCTGATTCCAGCGGGTTGAGAGGGCCACAGTCTAGCTCAAAGTCGCCACCTTGAGCCGCTTGCGAACCCGGTGCTACCATGCGCAACCGCCCTCCCAGGCCCGGGTGCCGCCAGCGGCCAGACACGAGGAACAGCGTCAACCATGAGCAGCATTCGCGAGCGCAACAAAGAACTGATCCTGCGCGCGGCCAGTGAAGAGTTTGCCGACAAGGGCTTCGCTGCCACCAAGACCAGCGACATCGCGGCCAAGGCCGGCCTGCCCAAGCCCAACGTCTATTACTACTTCAAGTCCAAGGAAAACCTCTACCGCGAGGTCCTGGAAAGCATCATCGAACCGATCATGCAGGCGTCGACACCGTTCAATGCCGACGGCGATCCCAAAGAAGTGCTGAGCGCCTACATCCGCTCCAAGGTGCGCATCTCCCGCGATCTGCCGTTCGCCTCCAAGGTGTTCGCCAGCGAGATCATGCACGGCGCGCCGCACCTGAGCCCGAGCCAGGTCGAGCAGCTCAACGACCAGGCCCGGCACAACATCGAGTGCATCCAGGCGTGGATCGACCGCGGCCAGATCGCCCCGCTCGACCCGCACCACCTGATGTTCAGCATCTGGGCCGCGACCCAGACCTACGCCGACTTCGACTGGCAGATCTCGGTGGTCACCGGCAAGGCCAAGCTCGATGACAGCGATTATGAAGCGGCGGCGCAGACCATCATTCGTTTGGTGCTCAAGGGCTGTGAGCCGGACGCTTGATCGGTAGTGCATCCATCGCGGGTCAAGTCGAGTCGTCGCACCGCCGCTCCCACAGAGTCAGGTGATTGTGGGAGCGGCGGTGCGACGACTCGACTTGACCCGCGATACATTTTAAGCCGCTACACCGGCATCCGCCGTCAACCCCGCCTCTTCGATCGCACTGATCGCGCACTGCTCGTCGATATCCGACGTATCGCCACTGATACCGATCGCCCCCAGCACCACGCCCTGCTGATTACGAATTAGCACCCCACCCGGCGCCGGCACCACCGGGCTTTGACCCAGGCCATTGAGCGCGGCGAAGAACGCCGGGCGCTGTTGCGCGTCCAGCGCCAGCAGGCGCGAGCCCTTGCCCAGGGCAATTGCGCCCCAGGCCTTGCCCATCGCCACTTGCGGGCGCAGCAGGCTGGCGCCGTCTTCACGCTGCAGGGCCAGCAGGTGACCGCCGCTGTCCAGCACCGCCACGGTCAGCGGCGCGGAGGAGATCTTGCGCCCGGCCACCAGCGCAGCGTTCACCAGGCTGACAGCGACTTTCAGGGTCAAAGCGTTCATGGAAAGGTCCTCTTGTTGTTAGAAGCCCGAGGGCAGGTGTAAAAATCAATAGAACAAATAGAACACAATGGCGAATGTTTTTGTATACAATAATTTCGACGCGATGAACCAATTCTGACGAAACGCCATTTTTAAAGGCTTCCCGACGAAAGCGCCGATCGCCGATGAAAATGGATTGACCAGAGTCGCCTGGCGTGAATACACTCTGGTGAAAAGCCATTTGTATACAATTACAAAATCAAAGAGGCACAAAACCATGAGCAAAATGAGAGCAATTGATGCAGCCGTTCTGGTGATGCGCCGCGAAGGTGTGGAAACCGCGTTTGGCATTCCGGGTGCAGCCATCAACCCCCTGTACTCGGCCCTGAAGAAAGTCGGCGGTATCGATCACGTCCTCGCTCGTCACGTTGAAGGCGCCTCGCACATGGCCGAGGGTTACACCCGCACCAAGGCCGGCAACATCGGCGTGTGCATCGGCACCTCCGGCCCTGCCGGCACCGACATGGTCACCGGCCTGTACAGTGCCTCGGCCGACTCCATCCCGATCCTGTGCATCACCGGCCAAGCGCCGCGTGCCCGCATGCACAAGGAAGATTTCCAGGCCGTCGACATCACCAGCATCGTCAAGCCGGTGACCAAGTGGGCGACCACCGTTCTGGAACCCGGCCAGGTGCCGTATGCGTTCCAGAAAGCCTTCTATGAAATGCGCTCCGGCCGCCCAGGCCCGGTGCTGATCGACCTGCCGTTCGACGTGCAGATGGCCGAGATCGAATTCGACATCGATGCCTACCAGCCGCTGCCGGTGCAAAAGCCTGCGGCCAACCGTGTTCAGGTCGAGAAAGCCCTGGCCATGCTCGACACTGCCGAGCGTCCATTGCTGGTTGCCGGTGGCGGCATCATCAACGCCGATGCCTGCGACAAGCTGGTGGAATTCGCTGAGCTGACCGGTATCCCGGTGATCCCGACCCTGATGGGCTGGGGCATCATCCCTGACGATCACCCGCTGATGGTCGGCATGGTCGGCCTGCAGACCTCGCACCGCTACGGCAACGCCACTATGCTCAAGTCCGACGTGGTGCTGGGTATCGGCAACCGTTGGGCCAACCGTCACACCGGTTCCGTTGACGTCTACACCGAAGGCCGCCGCTTCATTCACGTCGACATCGAGCCGACCCAGATTGGCCGCGTGTTCACCCCGGACCTGGGTATCGTTTCCGACGCTGGCGCCGCCCTGGACGTGTTCCTGGAAGTGGCCCGCGAGTGGAAAGCCGCCGGCAAGCTCAAGGACCGCAGCGCCTGGCTCGAAGACTGCCAGCAGCGCAAGTCGAGCCTGCAGCGCAAGACCCACTTCGACAACGTGCCGGTCAAGCCGCAGCGCGTTTACCAGGAAATGAACCAGGTGTTCGGCAAGGACACCTGCTACGTCAGCACCATCGGTCTGTCGCAGATCGCCGGCGCGCAGTTCCTCCACGTCTACAAGCCACGCCACTGGATCAACTGCGGCCAGGCCGGTCCGCTGGGCTGGACCATTCCTGCGGCGCTGGGCGTGGTCAAGGCCGACCCGACTCGCAAGGTCGTGGCACTGTCGGGCGACTATGACTTCCAGTTCATGATCGAAGAGCTGGCAGTGGGCGCGCAGTTCAACCTGCCCTACGTCCACGTGCTGGTGAACAACTCCTACCTGGGCCTGATCCGCCAGGCCCAGCGCGGCTTCGAGATGGATTACTGTGTGCAGCTGGCGTTCGAGAACGTCAACGCGCCGGAACTCAACGGTTATGGCGTCGATCACGTCGCCGTGGTCGAAGGCCTGGGCTGCAAGGCCCTGCGCGTGACCGAGCCTGGCGAGATCGCCCCGGCCCTGCTCAAGGCGCAAAAGCTGGCTGAAGAGTTCCGGGTACCGGTGGTGGTCGAGGTTATCCTCGAGCGCGTGACCAACATTTCCATGGGCACCGAAATCAACGCGGTCAACGAATTCGAAGACCTGGCCCTGGTCGGCAACGACGCGCCAACCGCGATTTCCCTGCTCGACTGATCGCTGCGAAGGCCCTGCTGCCGGGTGCACAGGGCCCCTTTTTGCAAGGAGACAACCATGCCACGTTTCGCCGCCAACCTGTCCATGCTGTTCACCGAGCAGGACTTCCTCGCCCGTTTCAAGGCTGCTGCCGACGCCGGCTTCAGCGGTGTCGAGTACCTGTTCCCGTACGACTTCAGCTCGGCTGAAATCAAGCAGCAGCTCGATGCCCACGGCCTGACCCAGGTGCTGTTCAACCTGCCGGCCGGCGACTGGGCCAAGGGTGATCGCGGCATCGCCTGCGACCCGGCCCGTGTCGAGGAATTCCGCGCCGGTGTCGATCTGGCCATCGCCTACGCCCAGGTGCTGGGCAACACCCAGGTCAACTGCCTGGCCGGCATCCGTCCACAAGGCCCGGACTGCGCCACGGTGCGCAAGACCTTCGTCGACAACCTCAAGTTTGCCGCCGACAAGCTGCAGGCCGCCGGGATCAAGCTGGTCATGGAAATGATCAACACCCGCGACATCCCGGGCTTCTACCTGAACACCACCAAACAGGCGCTGGAGATCCAGGCCGAGGTGGCGAGCAGCAACCTGTACCTGCAATACGACATCTACCACATGCAGATCATGGAGGGCGATCTTGCCCGTACCGTGCAGAGCAACCTGGCCAAGATCAACCACATCCAGCTGGCCGACAACCCCGGCCGCAACGAGCCGGGTACTGGCGAGATCAACTATCGCTTCCTCTTCGAACACCTGGACCGCATCGGCTACCAGGGCTGGGTGGGCTGTGAATACAAGCCGCTGACCACTACCGAAGCGGGCCTTGGCTGGCTGAAGACCCATAACGCGATTTAAGGATTCCCTGTAGGAGCGGGCTTGCCCCGCGATAGCGGCGGTACGGCCACTATCGAATCGCGGGGCAAGCCCGCTCCTACAGTGCCCTGCATCCAACAATTACAAGAGGCATTTCTCATGGCTAAAATCGGATTTATCGGCACCGGCATCATGGGCCGCCCAATGGCGCAGAACCTGCAAAAAGCCGGTCACAGCCTGTTCCTCTCGACCCACCACGACGCCGCGCCTGCCGACCTGGTCGCCGCCGGCGCCGTAGCCCTGGCCAACCCGAAAGAAGTGGCCCAGGAAGCTGAATTCATCATCGTCATGGTCCCCGATACCCCGCAGGTTGAAGCGGTGCTGTTCGGCGACAACGGCGTGGCCCAGGGCGTCGGCCCGAACAAGGTGGTGATCGACATGAGCTCGATCTCGCCAACCGCCACCAAAGCCTTCGCCGAGAAGATCAAGGCCACCGGCGCCACCTACCTCGACGCGCCGGTGTCCGGCGGTGAAGTCGGTGCCAAGGCCGCGACCCTGAGCATCATGGTCGGCGGCTGCCCGAACGCCTTCGAACGCGCCCTGCCGCTGTTCCAGGTCATGGGCAAGAACATCACCCGCGTCGGCGGCAGCGGCGACGGCCAGACTGCCAAGGTCGCCAACCAGATCATCGTCGCCCTGAACATCCAGGCGGTGGCCGAAGCGCTGCTGTTCGCCGCCAAGAACGGCGCCGACCCTGCCAAGGTGCGTGAAGCACTGATGGGCGGCTTCGCTTCGTCGAAAATCCTCGAAGTGCATGGCGAGCGCATGATCAAGGGCACCTTCGACCCGGGCTTCCGTATCAGCCTGCACCAGAAAGACCTGAACCTGGCCCTGCAAGGTGCCAAGGAACTGAACATCAACCTGCCCAACACCGCCAACGCCCAGCAAGTGTTCAGCACCTGCGCGGCCATCGGCGGCGCCAACTGGGACCACTCGGCGCTGATCAAGGGCCTTGAGCACATGGCCAACTTCTCGATCCGCGGTGAAGAGTAAGAGGCCAGTTGCAAGCTTCAAGCTGCAAGTAAAAGCAGGCCGCGCGTCGATCCGCTTTCTCTTGCGGCTTGGAGCTTGAAGCTTGCCGCTTTCAGCGCCCCTGGGTCGGCCTGCACGGAGGCGGGCCCAGGGGCGTTTTTGATTCTGAAAAACAATAAGATTGGAGCCTGCCATGTCGGTCGATCCGCAACACTTTCTGCGCGAGCTGTTCGCCACGGCCATCGATGCCGCGCATCCCCGCCAGGTCCTTGAAGCCCACCTGCCCAGCGACCGCAGCGGTCGCGTCATCGTCATCGGCGCCGGCAAGGCTGCCGCGGCCATGGCTGAAGTCGTCGAGCGCGCCTGGAAGGGCCCGGTTTCCGGCCTGGTGGTTACCCGCTACGGCCATGGCGCCAGCTGCTCGAAAATCGAAGTGGTCGAAGCCGCCCACCCGGTCCCGGATGCCGCCGGCCTGGCCGTGGCCAAGCGGGTACTGGAAATGGTCAGCAACCTCACGGCTGACGACCGGGTGATTTTCCTGCTCTCCGGCGGTGGTTCGGCGCTGCTGGCGCTGCCTGCCGAAGGCCTGACCCTGGCCGACAAGCAACAGATCAACAAGGCCCTGCTCAAATCCGGCGCCACCATCGGCGAGATGAACTGCGTGCGCAAGCACCTCTCGGCGATCAAGGGCGGGCGCCTGGCCAAGGCTTGCTGGCCGGCCACCGTCTATACCTATGCGATTTCCGATGTACCCGGGGATCTGGCCACGGTCATTGCCTCCGGCCCCACCGTGGCCGACCCGAGCACCTCGGCCGAAGCCCTGGCGATCCTCAAGCGCTACAACATCGAAGCGCCTGCTGCGGTCACCGCCTGGCTCAACAACCCGGCCTCCGAGACCGTCAAGGCTGACGACCCGGCCCTGGCCCGCAGCCACTTCCAGCTGATCGCCCGGCCCCAGCAGTCGCTGGAAGCGGCAGCGGTCAAAGCCCGCCAGGCCGGCTTCAGCCCGCTGATCCTTGGCGACCTCGAAGGCGAGTCGCGCGAGGTGGCCAAGGTCCATGCCGGCATCGCCCGGCAGATCGTCCAGCACGGCCAGCCGCTGTCGCCACCCTGCGTGATCCTCTCCGGTGGCGAAACCACCGTGACCGTGCGCGGCAATGGCCGTGGCGGGCGCAACGCCGAGTTTTTGCTGAGCCTGACCGAAAGCCTCAAGGGCCTGCGCGGGGTCTATGCCCTGGCCGGTGACACCGATGGCATCGACGGCTCCGAAGACAACGCCGGCGCACTGATGACCCCGGACAGCTACGCCCGCGCCGCGGCGCTGGGCCTGTCGGCCAGTGACGAGCTGGACAACAACAATGGCTACGGCTACTTCGCCGCGCTCGATGACTTGATCGTTACCGAGCCGACGCGGACCAACGTCAACGATTTTCGCGCCATCCTGATTCTCGAGAGTGCCTGACATGACGCCTGATAAAAAAGTCAAAATCCTCGCCACCCTCGGTCCTGCGATCAAGGGCATCGATGACATCCGCCAACTGGTCGAGGCCGGGGTGAACATCTTTCGCCTGAACTTCAGCCACGGCGAGCACGAAGACCACGCCCTGCGCTACCAGTGGATCCGCGAGGTGGAGAGCCAGCTCAACTACCCGCTGGGCATCCTCATGGACCTGCAGGGGCCTAAACTGCGCGTCGGCCGTTTTGCCGAGGGCAAGGTCCAGCTGCAACGCGGCCAGGCCCTGCGCCTGGACCTGGACAGCACCCCGGGTACGCTTGAGCGGGTCAACCTGCCGCACCCGGAAATCATCGCTGCGCTGGAGCCGGGCATGGACCTGCTGCTCGACGACGGCAAGCTGCGCCTGCGGGTGACCGCCAAGCACAGCGACGCGATCGAGACCGAAGTGCTCAACGGCGGCGAGCTGTCCGACCGCAAGGGCGTCAACGTGCCGCAAGCGGTACTCGACCTCAGCCCGCTGACCGCCAAGGACCGCCGCGACCTGAGCTTCGGCCTGGAGCTGGGCGTGGACTGGGTGGCACTGTCGTTCGTGCAGCGCCCGGAAGACATCGTCGAAGCGCGCCAGCTGATCGGTGACCGTGCCTACCTGATGGCCAAGATCGAAAAGCCCTCGGCGGTGACCCAACTGCGCGCCATTGCCGAGCTCAGCGACGCGATCATGGTTGCCCGTGGCGACCTGGGCGTGGAAGTGCCGGCCGAAAGCGTGCCGCAGATCCAGAAGGGCATCATCAACACCTGCCGCGAACTGGGTAAACCGGTGGTGGTGGCCACGCAGATGCTCGAATCGATGCGCTTCTCCCCGGCCCCGACCCGCGCCGAAGTCACCGACGTCGCCAACGCCGTGGCCGAAGGCGCCGATGCGGTGATGCTCTCGGCCGAGACCGCTTCGGGCGACTACCCGCTGGAAGCGGTACAGATGATGAGCAAGATCATCCGCCAGGTGGAGAACGGCCCAGACTACCAGGCGCAACTCGACGTCGGCCGGCCGAAAGCCGAGGCCACCGTGTCGGATGCCATCAGCTGCGCGATCCGCCGCATCAGCGGCATCCTGCCGGTGGCGGTGCTGGTCAACTACAGCGAATCGGGGGCTTCGACCCTGCGCGCTGCACGCGAGCGGCCACGGGCGCCGATCCTCAACCTGACGCCCAACCTGTCCACCGCCCGGCGCCTGAGCGTGGCCTGGGGTGTGCATTCGGTGGTCAACGATCGCCTGCGCCAGGTCGACGAGATCTGCTCCACCGCCCTGGAGATCGCCCAGGCCCAGGGCATGGCCAGCCGCGGCGACACGCTGTTGATCACCGCCGGTGTGCCTTTTGGCAAGCCGGGGTCGACTAACACGCTGCGGATCGAGACCTTGATCTGAGGTAGACCGCTCCCACAGGTTTGTGGGAGCGGGCTTGACCCGCGATGAATGCAACACAAACCCCAGGTGGGACAACCCGGCCCAAAGAGGCTCCCCACTCCACATCAACCCAGACTGCCCCCATGTACACCAAGAATTTCGTCAACCCGTGCCCCGACTGGGCCACTGCCTTGCTCAACGGCTTCAGCCAGGTGCTGCTGCAGCGCAATCCGCTGTGTGGCCTGTGCTGCCTGCTGGCTATCACCCTGACCGCGCCCGACCTGGTCGGCGGCGCGCTGCTCGGGGCCCTAGCCGGGCTGCTGACTGCCCAGCGCCGTGGCTACAACCGCACTGACCGCCAGGCCGGCCTGTACAGCTACAACGGCGTGCTGATTGGTCTGCTGATCAGCTATGCCCTGCCCTGGTCGGCGATTCTGCCGCCACTGATCATCGCCGCTGGCGGCCTGAGCAGCATGCTCGTGCACCAGTGGCTCAAGCGCGGCCCCAGGCAACTGCTGCCTGCCTATACCGCGCCGTTCGTGTTGCTCGGCTGGGCCGCCCTGGCCATGGCCGAACCCGCCAGCGCCACCAGCACCAGTGTCGAGGCCAACCCGCTGTTCGCCCTGGCCCGCGGCCTTGGGCAGATCTTCTTGCTCGACCAGCCGCTGGCCGGCGTGCTGATCGCCCTCGGCCTGCTGATCTCCAATCGCTACGCCGCCGTCTGGGCCCTGCTCGGCTCGGCCATCGGCGGCAGCGTGGCGTTGCTCGGTGGCGAGGCCACGGCGGCCTACAACGGCCTGTTCGGTTTCAATGCCGCCCTCGCCGCCCTGGCCTTCAGCCAGGAACGCCAGCGGCCCTGGCTGCCGCTGCTGGCCATCGTCCTGGCAATTGCCCTGCAACCAGCGGTGAGCCTGCTGCCGGTCGCCGGCCTGACTGCGCCGTTCATTCTCGCCTGCTGGCTGCTGCATGCCGGCGGCCGCCTGCTGCGCCTGCCGCTATCCCACAGCCGGCGTCGCTTGCACAGCTGAGGTGCAGCCCCTAGGCTCTGCCCATCTGCCTTTGGAACGAGCCTATGGACACCCCTTCGAGCTGGCGCGAGCGGCTCTACGTCATCGTCTTTCAAACCGACACCACGGCCGGCCGGCGCTTCGACAAGATCCTCCTGCTGATCATTCTCGCCAGCCTGGTAACGGTGATCCTCGACAGCATCGACGAGGTGCACCAGGGTTATGCCGGGTTGCTGGCGGCCGTCGAGTGGGGCTTTACCGCGATCTTTCTGGTCGAGTACCTGATCCGCTTGTATTGCTCGCCCAAGCCCTTGCGCTACGCCTTCAGTTTTTATGGCCTGGTCGACCTGCTGGCGATCGTCCCGGGGATCATCGCCCTGTACTACAGCGACGCCCAATACCTGCTGATCATCCGCGTCGTACGTATGCTGCGGATCTTTCGCGTGCTCAAGCTCAGCCCCTACCTCAAGCAGGCCCATTACCTGCTCGCGGCGCTGCGCGGCAGCAAGCAGAAGATCATCGTGTTCCTGCTCAGCGTCTCGACCCTGGTCACCGTGTTCGGCACCCTGATGTATGTGGTCGAAGGTCCCGAGCATGGCTTTACCAGCATCCCCAAGGGCATCTACTGGGCGATCGTCACCCTGACCACGGTCGGCTTTGGCGACATCGTGCCCAAAACCCCGCTGGGCCAGGTGTTGTCGTCGATGGTGATGATCACCGGTTACTCGATCATCGCCGTGCCCACCGGGATTTTCACCGCCGAGCTTGCCAACGCCATGCGCGGCGAACAGCTACAGCACGACTGCCCGGTGTGCCGGAAAAACAGCCACGAGCACGGCGCGGCGTTCTGCTCGCGCTGCGGCAATGCGCTGTTTAAAAAAATGGAATAAGCAAAGCACTTTTTAATCTTTTAGCGCCTAAAGCCCAACCGTTATAGTCGCTGGCATAATGCCTTTAACGCTAACTCGAACAAGGAATGCGCAGTGAAAAAACTCTTCAGTGCCTCGCTTCTGGCCGCAAGCCTCGCCTTCGGCTCCGTGGCCCAGGCTGCTCCGGCGCCGCTGCTGAACGTCTCGTACGACGTGATGCGCGACTTCTACAAGGATTACAACGCCGCGTTCCAGAAGCACTGGGAAGCCGAGCACAAAGAGAAGATCACCGTGCAGATGTCGTTCGGTGGCTCGAGCAAGCAGGCCCGTTCGGTAATCGACGGCCTGCCGGCTGACGTCATCACCATGAACATGGCCACCGACATCAATGCCCTGGCCGACAACGGCAAGCTGGTGCCGGACAACTGGGTCACGCGCCTGCCGAACAACAGCGCGCCGTTCACCTCGGCCACTGTGTTCATCGTGCGCAAGGGCAACCCCAAGGCCCTGAAAGACTGGCCCGACCTGCTCAAAGACGGCGTCCAGGTCATTGTGCCAAACCCGAAAACCTCCGGTAACGGCCGCTACACCTACCTCTCGGCCTGGGGCTATGTGCTGAAGAACGGCGGTGACGAGAACAAGGCCAAGGACTTTGTCGGCAAGCTGTTCAAGCAGGCGCCAGTGCTCGATACCGGTGGCCGCGCCGCCACCACCACCTTCATGACCAACCAGATCGGCGACGTGCTGGTGACCTTCGAGAACGAAGCCGAAATGATCGCCCGCGAGTTCGGTCGTGACCAGTTCGAAGTCATCTACCCAAGCGTCTCCGCCGAAGCCGAGCCACCGGTGAGTGTGGTCGACAAGGTGGTCGAGAAGAAAGGCAGCCGCGCCACCGCCGAGGCATACCTGAAATACCTGTGGTCGCCTGAGGCCCAGGAAATCGCCGCCAACAACTACCTGCGTCCGCGTGATCCAGCGGTGCTGGCCAAGTACACCGACCGCTTCCCGAAAGTCGACTTCCTCTCGGTCGAGAAGACCTTCGGTGACTGGCGCACCGTGCAGAAAACCCACTTCAACGATGGCGGGATTTTCGACCAGATCTACACCGGGCAGTAATGGCCTCATCGCGGGTCAGTCGAGGTGACGCCTCGACTTGACCCGCGATTGCTTCACCCCCTATCGAACTTACCCTCCCATTTGCTGATCAGTTCATTGACTACCCTTTCCGTCATCCACGGCTCAAGGAGTGCCCAGTGACCCGATCTTTACTCACCTTGCTGTTCAGTTGTCTGTTGAGCAGCCAGCTGTTCGCCGCCGAACCTTCGCCCGCCGCACCAACACCTGAACCTGAACCCGTGGTCCAGGGCGGCCTGCTCGGCGCCATTGCCGATGGCCTGGACGATGTCAGCCAGGAACTGGATATCGACAGCCACCTGTTCGACAGCTGGCGCCTGCGCGCCGACCGCGCCGCCAATGAAGTCGATCAACTGGTCAACCGCCACGCCGGTCGCGATGGCCTCGACCTGCTCGGCGATTTCGCCCTGCTGAGCATCACCTGGCTGGTCGCCTTCGCGGTGCTCACCAACCTCGGCCGCCTGCTGGCCCATCGCAGCAACAACAGCCGCCCGCTGCGCCAACGCCCGCGCCTGCAGAAACTGCTCGGCTACCTGCTGCCCTATACCCTGCCGGCCCTGGCCAGCCTGCCGACCACGCTGTACGTCAGCCACTATCTGGAGCCGTCGGTAGGCCGCGCCCTGGGCCTGAGCCTGGCCTATGCCACCAGCAGCGGTATCTTCTCGACCTCGATCATCCTGTGCCTGATCACCCTGTTCGACACCGGCCACAAGCGCGCGGCGGTGCGCATCATTCGCCAGCTGGCGCCTCGGCCGCTGTTCATGATCGGCTTTCTGGCGGCCTGGAGCGATGCCCTGACCAGCCCGCAGATCGCCCGGCAACTGGGCGGCAACATCACCAGCAGCGTGGCGGTAATCACCGGCCTGCTGGCGACCCTGGCGTTCGCCGTCCTGGTGATTCGCCTGCGCCGCCCGGTGGCGCACCTGATCCGCAACCGCGCGCTCAAGGAGCGCTTGCAGCACCGCGCCGTGCAGGAAACCCTGCGGATCTTTTCCTGGCTCTGGTACCTGCCGATCCTGATGATGATCCTGGTCTCGGCCATCACCCTGATCGGCGCCGGCGAAGAGAGCCAGAAGGCCCTGCAAAACGCTTTGCTGACCACCATTTTGCTGATCGCCACGCTGTTTCTCAGCACCACCTTGCAGCACCTGTTCAAGGCCCACGACATCGAACCCGGGCAACGCCTGCGTCCGTACAAGGAACTGCTGCGCAACCTTGCCCACGCGCTGCTGCGCATCGCCATGGCAGTGGCCTTCATCGAGCTGCTGGGGCGCATCTGGGGCTTTTCGGTGCTCGATTTTGCCCTGCGCAACAGCCTGGGCCGGGCGATCAGTGATTCACTGAGCAGCATCGGCCTGATCCTGCTGGTCACCTGGCTGCTGTGGGTGGTGATCGACACGGCGATCCAGGAAGCCCTCAAGCCCACGGTCGGGCGGCGCTCGTCGCGCCAGCCGAGCACCCGGGTGCGGACCATCCTGCCGATGCTGCGCAATGCCATCAAGATCATCCTGGTGGTGATCTGCACCATCACCACCATGGCCAATCTGGGCATCAACGTCGCGCCCTTGCTGGCCGGCGCCGGGGTGGTCGGCCTGGCGATCGGTTTCGGCTCCCAGCAACTGGTGCAGGACGTGATCACCGGGCTGTTCATCCTCATCGAAGACACCATCGCCATCGGCGACTGGGTGGTGCTCGATTCCGGGCATGCCGGCACGGTCGAGAGCCTGACCATCCGCACCTTGCGCCTGCGTGATGGCAAGGGCTTCGTGCACTCGGTACCGTTCGGCCAGATCAAGGCGGTCACCAACCAGTCACGGCAGTTCGCCTATGCGTTCTTCTCGGTGCAGTTCAGCTACCAGACCGACGTCGACAGCGCGCTGAAACTGATCCGCGAAGTCGGCCAGTCGATCAGCGAAGACCCGCTGCTGCGCCACAGCCTGCAAGGGCCGCTGCAGGTGTTCGGGGTCGACAGCATGAACCTCAACGGCATCACTTTGACCGCGCAGTTTCGCACCAGCTCCGGCGGGCAATATGCGGTCAATCGCGCCTTCAACGAACGGCTGAAAAAGCGCGTCGACCAGACCGACGACGTGAGCTTTGCGCAATACAATCCGCCACCGCAAAAAGTCGCTGAAGAACCGGCCTGATTGCTTTAACCCCAGCGGCCATCGGTGCTAAAGTCGCGGCCATGAACCGCGCCCCCTCCGACCGCCCGCTGATTGCCTGGACCTTGTACTTCTGTGTCCTGTTCAATCTGTTCGCCTGCGGTATCGGTCACGGGCAGATGATGGGCCTGCAACTCAACGGTATCGGCGGCGCCTATTGCTCGGCCATGGGCAGCGCCGGGCCGACGCTGAAAAGCGATTTCGGCGATCAGACGGTGGCCGGCTGGGACAGCATGCAGACCTGCCCGGTGTGCGCTGCCGCCGTGGTCTGCCTGGGCCTGGTGCTGGTCATCGGCTGGCTGCTGGCGGTTACCCGGGTACGTCGCTATCACCGTGAACTGCGCAGCAAAGCGCCGCCGCGATATTGCTGGCCGGCCGCCAACCCCCGCGCCTCCCCGCTTCTGGCTTGAACCTCCTGGCAGCCGCTTGGGCTGCCCGAAACCGGCCGTTTTTTGCTGTGCCTGCCTGACAGGTGCAGGCGGCCGCTGGCTCAATTTCCAGAGTGTGATTCATGCCCTACTCCTATCGCCTTTACGGTTGCGCGGCGCTGCTGTGCGCGTTGCCCCTCCACGCTGTGGCCGAGGCGCCGCTGACCCTGCCCGACCTGCGTATCAACAGCCGCGCCGACGCCGAAGACGGCGTGCTGCTCGACACCCCGTCGCAAACCGCTTCGCGCCTTGGCCTCACCCCGCGGGAAACCCCGGCCTCGGTGAGCATCGTCAACCGCCAGCAGATCGAGCAACGCGGCGCGCAGACCACCCAGGACGCGCTTAACGGCGTGCCCGGCATGACCGCCGCCTCACCACCGGGTTCGGCAGGCTCGGTGGCTTACCGGGGGTTTTCCGGGGGGCAGATCACCCAGCTGTTCAACGGCATCAGCGTGCAGTACGACTCGGTTGCCGCGCGCCCGGTCGACAGCTGGATCTATGACCGCGTCGAAGCCGTCGGCGGGCCGTCGAGCTTCCTGTTTGGCGCTGGCGCCGTCGGCGGCTCGATCAACTACATCAGCAAACTGGCCAGCCGCGACGAGAACTTCAACGAAGGCAGGATCAAGTACGGCTCCTACGACAGCAGCGAGACCTCGTTCGGCTTCAACCATGCGCTCAACGACGGCGATGGCATCCGCAACTACGCACGCCTGGATTTCAGCCACAGCAAGAGCAACGGCTATGTCGATCGCGAAGAGCGCGATGCCTGGACCGTGGCGTTCTCGCTGCTCACCGACATCAACGACCAGCTGTCCCACACCCTGGCCGTGGAGTACCAGAACGAAACGGTCGACAGCCCCTATTGGGGCAGCCCGGTGCTCAACCCGCTGGGCGGCGAAATGAAGGTCGACGAGAGCCGCCGCTTCGAAAACTACAACGTCGAGGACGGCCGCTACGAGCAGCGCGTTCGCTGGCTGCGCTCAATCACCGAGTACCGCTTCAACGACAACACCTCGCTGCGCAACACCCTCTACCACTACAACACCGAGCGTGATTTTCGTAACCTCGAAACCTACGCCTACAATGCCGACAACAGCCGGGTCAACCGCTCCAACGCGCTGCTGCAACGCCATGACCAGGAGCTCAACGGCAACCGCTTCGAATTGCTGCACGAGGGCCAGTTGTTCGGCCTCAACAGCCAGTGGTCGGCGGGCCTGGACTACAGCCACAACGTGCAGATGACCTACCCGCGCTCGATCACCGGTATTTTCGACAGTGTCGATCCGGCCAGCTTCGAACCCGGGCATTTCTATGACCTGAAGGGCATGGTCCCGGGCTTTCAGAAGAACCGCGAGAACACCGTCGACACCTGGGCGGCGTTCGTCGAGAACCGCCTGCAACTGACCGAGCGCCTGTCGCTGCTGACCGGTTTGCGCTATGACCATATCGACCTCGATGTGCACAACTACCGCACGGTCGATGCCAACAACCCGCTGGACTTCCAGCGCAGCTACGAGCCCACCACCGGGCGCATCGGCCTGGTCTACGAGCTGACCCCGGCGGCCAACGTCTATGTGCAGTACAGCACCGCCGCCGACCCGCCCTCGGGCATGCTCAGCACAGCCAGTTTTGCCACCGTACGCGACTTCGACCTGAGCACCGGCAAGCAGCTGGAAGTGGGCAGCAAGTTCAGCTTCCTCGATGGCCGCGGCGCCGCCACCGTTGCCGCCTACCAGATCGAGCGCAAGAACCTCGCCACCGCCGATGCCGCCAACCCCAGCGTCACCCAGCCGGTGGGCAAGCAGACCTCACGCGGGGTAGAAGTGGCCGCCTCGCTGCACGTCACACCGAAGCTGTTGGCCGAGGGCAACTTTGCCTACGTCGACGCCCAGTACGACGAGTTCAACGAGAACGTCGGCGGTCGCTCGATCTCGCGCAAGGGCAATACCCCGACCAACATCCCCGAGCGGGTCGCCAACCTGTGGCTGACCTACGACATCGACCCGAGCTGGCAAATCGGTGCCGACAGCCGCTACGTGTCTTCGGTGTATGCCGACGCAGCCAACACCCGCTACGCGCCGGCCTACACGATCTTCGGTGCCTTCGTCGGTTTCAAGGTCGATGACGACACGCGCATCACGGCCCGGGTGCGCAACCTGACCGACGAGGTGTATGCCCGCTGGACCTCCTCGAGCATGCTCTACCTCGGTGCCCCGCGCACCCTGGAGCTGGCCGTGCAGACGCGCTTCTAGGACGCCGCCGATGAAACGTTACCTGTACCTGTGGCACCGCTGGCTGGGCATCGGCTTATGCCTGTTCATGGCCCTGTGGTTCTTCTCGGGGATGGTCATGCTGTATGTCGGCTACCCCAAGCTGACCCCGCGCGAGCACTACGCTCACCTGCCGCAGTTGCGCGTTCAGGATTGCTGCGTCGACCTCGGCACTGCCCTGCGCAGTGCCGATGCCGAGCGCACCCCGGCCAGCATCCGCCTGAGCACGGTGGCCGGCACGCCGCGCTACCTGTTCAGCTATCCAGGCCGGGCCAGCGTGGCGGTGGACGCCCGCACGGGCCAGCGCCTGCAGGCGATCGATCGCGAACAGGCCCTGGCCAGTGCGCATCAATACGATCCGCAGGCAACAGCCCGTTATGCCGGGGTGGTGACCGAAGACCTGTGGAGCCACTCGCGCGCCCTCGACGCCGAGCGCCCGCTGCAGCGGGTGCAGCTCGACGATGGCGCACGCACCCTGCTGTACATCTCCGGCCATACCGGCGAAGTGGTGCGCGATGCCAGCGCCCTGGAGCGCGGCTGGAACCTGGTCGGCGCCTGGCTGCACTGGCTGTATCCATTACGCGGCATTGGCGTCGACGGCCTGTGGAGCAACCTGGTGATCAGCCTGTCGCTGGCCGGCACGCTGATGGCGTTGCTTGGCGCGGTGATCGGGATCCTGCGCTGGCGCCTGCGCAAGCCCTACCGCAGTGGCTCGCGTTCGCCCTACCGGGGCTTTGCCCGCTGGCACCATATTGGCGGCTTGCTGTTTGGCGTGCTGGCGATTACCTGGATTTTCAGTGGCTTGATGTCGATGAACCCGTGGCGGCTGTTCAGCAGCTCAATGCCGTTGAATGTTGCGGCCTATCAAGGCGGGCCGTTGACCGCGGCGGCTTTTCCGCTGTCGGCCTCTGAGGCGCTGGCGCGGTTCGAGCAGCAAGGTTTCAAGGCCCGTGAGCTGGAATGGCGCTTGATTGCGGGTGCGGGGTACCTGGTCGGTCATGATGGCGCCGGGCGCACGCGGGTGCTGTCGATGGCCGACGGCCAGGTGCTCGAACGCCTGCCGCGGGAGGTGCTGGAGCGCGCCGCACAAGCGATCCTGCCCCAGGGCCAGATGTACAGCGAGCAGCTTGAAGCCTACGACTTCTACTACTACGCCCGGGCCGAGCAAAGCATGCTCGGCCACCTGGAAAAGCGCTTGCCAGTGTTGCGCGTACGCTTTGCAGACCCGCAACAGACCTGGCTGCACCTGGACCTGTACACCGGCGAGGTGCTGGGTGTACTGGACCAGCCGCGGCGCGTGTCGCGCTGGTTGTTCTCGTTGCTGCACAGCTGGGACTGGCTACCGCTGTTGCAACGGCGGCCATTGTGGGATGCCTGGATGATCGCCTTCAGCCTGGGCGGGCTGGTGCTCAGTGTCAGCGGTGTGGTGCTGGGCTGGCGGCGCTTAGCCAAGTAGGAGCGGGCTTGCCCCGCGATAGCATTCTGTCCGCCACATCGCATCGCGGGCAAGCCCGCTCCTACACAAGGGCCCTGAACACCAGCGCCTTCAAGCCACCCGCCGGATCGCTGTCGGGAAACTCCGGCGGGTTGGCCAGGCGTTCGACAAAGCTCAGCTCCGGTGCTTGCTCAGCCATGCCTTCGATGAGAAAGTCCGGGCCAACGGCCGGGTCGTTGACGCAGGCCAGCACCGTGCCGCCGGCGTTCAACAACTCCGGCAGGCGCCGCAGGATCTTGCGGTAGTCCTGGGTCAGGACAAAGCTGCCCTTCTGGAAGCTTGGCGGGTCGATGATGATCAAGTCATAGGGCCCGGACTTGCGCACCTTGCCCCACGACTTGAACAGCTCATGGCCAAGAAAACTCACCTTGCCCAGGTCATGGCCGTTGAGCCGATGGTTATCGCGCCCGCGGCTCAATGCCGAGCGCGCCATGTCCAGGTTGACCACCTGCTCGGCGCCACCGGCAATCGCCGCCAGCGAAAAACCGCAGGTGTAGGCGAACAGGTTGAGCACGCGCTTGCCCGCCGCCTGCTCACGCACCCAGCGCCGACCATAGCGCATGTCGAGGAACAGACCGGTGTTCTGCTTGAGGCCCAGGTCCAGCTGATAGCGCAAGCCGTCCTCATCGATCAACCAGTGCTCGCTGGGGGTACCCAGCAGCCACTGCCCGGGGCTGTCCGGCAGGTAGCGGTGCTGAATCAGAATGGCCTGGCCGCGCCAGCCTGGCGCCTGGGCAAGCGTCAGGAGCATCTGCTCCAGGGCCGGCAACTGGCCTTCGGGCGGCTGGCGAAACAGCGACACCAGCAACCCCCCCTGCAGCCAGTCCACGGTGATCTGCTCAAGCCCCGGCCAGCAGCGCCCGCGGCCATGGAACAGGCGCCGGGTTTCGCTCGGCGCCGGGTCGAGGGCGGCGAGCAGGTGCTGCTGGAGGGTGTCGATCACAGAGGTCATGGGCAGATTCAATCGGGTAAAGCCGCCTATTCTACCTTGCCCCGCCGGTGACAACAGGCCGTTCGGCCATTGATGAACACGATGGGTGAATGTGACCGGTTTTTGTCGCTTTTTTTACCCGACGCCGTTGCCGATAGTGCCTGCACCTTCACTAACGGAATCTTGCCATGCCTGCCCTGAAAATCGAGTTCTTCCACGACGTCGTTTGCGCCTGGTGCTTTGTCCTGGCCCCGCGCCTCAAGCAGTTGCAAGCTGAGTTCGAGCTGGATATCCAGCACCGCAGCTTCATCCTGCAAAGCAGCCGCGAGGCGATGATCCAGCGCTTCGGCTCGATGCCCCAGGCCAAGGAAACCATCCTCGATCACTGGCAGGCCTGCGCCCGCGCCGAGGACGAAAAGCGCATCAATATCCCGGGCATGCGCGAGCAAAGCTTCGAATACCCCAACGGCCTGCTCGCCGCCACCGCCTGCCAGGCGGCCCACGCACTGGCTGGCAATGCCGGTCACGAACTGATGTTCGACCGCCTGCAGTGGGCGCACCTGGTCAAGAACCGCAATATCGGTGACAAGGCCACTGTACTGGCCATCGCTGCAGAGGCCGGCTTCGAGCCGCAAGCTTTTGCCCACAGCCTCGAACACGACGCCCCTGCCTTGCTGGAGCGCGACCTGCAGCAAGGCCGTGAACTGAACTTGCGTTCGGTGCCTTCGCTGGTGATCGCCGAGCGCTTTCGCTTGTCTGAATGCATGACCCTGGAGCAGTTGCGCCAGGTCTTCAGCGATATTCGCGCCAACCTGGACAACAGCGAGGGCTAGGCGAGCGCACGACTGTTGCACTGCTGGCAGTGTTCACCAATCACCCGCACCAGCAACTGCACCTCGGGACTGTGCCGCAGTGCTTCGGGGTAACCGATGTACAAGGGCACGTCCCGCTGGCGCTGATGCTGCAACGCCAGCCGATGCAAGCGCCCGGCAGCCAGCGCATCAATGATCGCGTGCTCGGGCAGCCAGGCAAACCCCATGCCGCGCTCGACCAGGGTACAGGCCGCCGCCAGGCTGCTGACCGTCCAGCGCTGGGAGGTGCCGAGCCAGCCGCTGTTCTGCGGATAACGGGTGCCCGAGTCACGAATCACCACCTGCCGATGCGCATGCAAATCCGCCAGGCCCAGCTCGCCCCGGCTGGCGGCCAGCGGGTGATCGGCGCCGACCACGCAAACCAGCCTGACGTTCAGCAGCAACTCGTGCACATAACCGGCAGGAAGGCTGCTGGCGATCGCCAGCTCGACCTTGCCGTCTTCCAACAGTTCGCGCGCACCGGACAGCGCGGTTTCGTACAGGCGAATCCGGTAGTTTTCGAAGGTCGCCGAAAACCCCTGCAACCCTGCTTGCAGCAGCTCCAGCGGGAACAATACATCGACCGCCAGCGCCAGCTCACTGAGCACCCCCGGCTGATACTGGTTGGCCAATTGTTCAAGCTTTTGCGCCGCGCCGAGCAAATGCTTGGCCTGGGGCAGCAACGCCTGGCCCAAGGAAGTCAACACCGCCTTGCGACCTTCAATGATGAACAACTCCTGGCCAAGCAGCGCCTCCATGCGATTGACCGAATGGCTGACCGCCGACTGGGACTTGAACAAATGCTCGGCAGCTTGCAGATAGCCGCCGCACTCGACCGTGGCGACAAACGCGCGCCACTGCTCGAGACTGATTCTGGAAAACATGCCTACCTCCCTGTCTGCGTTTCAGCGTTGCGCGGCGCCCCGCAACGGGGCCAAGCACAAGCATCTACACTAGCATTCCACCCCTGTGCTGGAGAACGATCATGAGCGACACTCCGTCCATAGTCCTGGTCCATGGTTTCTGGGGCGGCGCCGCCCACTGGAGCCGGGTCATCCTCGAACTGTCACGCCTGGGCCACCGCAACCTGCATGCGGTGGAGATGCCCTTGACCTCGCTTGCCGATGACGCTGAACGCACGCGCAAGATGGTCGCCTCGATACCCGGCAAGGTGCTGCTGGTCGGCCATTCCTACGGCGGTGCGGTGATTACCCAGATGGGCAACCAGGCCAATGTCGCCGGCCTTGTGTACATCGCCGCCTTCGCCCCCGACAGCGGCGAAAGCCCCGGCGCCATCACCGCCAAGAACCCGCCGCAAGCGGCAGCCAACCTGCAACCAGATGGCGATGGCTACCTGTGGATCAAACCCGACAAACTGCACGAAAGCTTTTGCCAGGACCTGAGCAAGGATGAAGGGTTGGTGATGAGCGTGACCCAGAAGGCGCCACTGGCCAGCACCTTCGGTGACACCATCGGTGAGCCCGCATGGAAGCACAAACCCAGCTGGTACCAGCTCTCGACCCAGGACCGGATGATCCACCCGGACAACCAGAAACTCATGGCAGAACGCCTGCAGCCCAAGGAGCTGCTGACCCTGGAGGCCAGCCATGCCTCGCTGGTGTCCAGGGCCGCCGAAGTGGCCGCCCTGATCGATCGCGCAGCCGTCAGTCTGGCTTGACCGCCGGGGCCTTGAGCGCAGGCTTGAACCACCAGCCTTGCTGCATGCCGGCCGCGGCCAGCAGGATCGCGGCCACACCCAGCCATTGCAGCGGCGCCAGGCGATGGCCAAAGGCGAACCAGTCGACGAAAATCGCTGCGATCGGGTAGATGAACGACAGCGCCCCGGTCAAGGCGGTCGGCAGCTTCTGGATCGCGCCGTACAGCAGCACATACATCACCCCGGTGTGGAGGATGCCCAGGGTCACCAGGCTGGCCAGCGCACCGACGTCGCCCGGCAGGCCACTGGTATTGGCCCAGGGCGCCAGCAGGAGGATGCCGGTGCACACCTGGATCAGCGCGATCAGGTGCGGCGGCGTGCCGCTCAGGCGCTTGATGATCAGCGCCGCCACGGCGTACAGAAACGCCGCGCCCAGGGCCAGGGCGATGCCCAGCAGGTAGTCGTTGCCAGTGCCATCCTGGCTGCCATGGGCACTGACGATCGCCAGCATGCCGGCAAAGGAGACCGCTAGCCAGAACAGCTTGGGCGCGGTGATTTTCTCACCGAGAAACAGCGCCGCCAGGCCCACCAGCATGAACGGCTGGACGTTGTATACCGCAGTGCCGATTGCAATCGAGGCGCGTGAGTAGGAGGCAAACAGCAGCACCCAGTTGCCGACGATGGCCACGCCGCTGAGTACCGCCAGGGCGAAGGTGGCCAGGGTCAGGATACCGGGCTTGAGAAAGCCCATGGCCAGGCAGATCAGCAGCAAGGTGCCAGCACCGAACACACAGCGCCAGAACACCACATCCAGTACCGGTTGCCCGGACACCAGCACGAACCAGCCAATGGTCCCGGATATCAACATCGCGGCGACCATCTCGAACGACCCACGGCGGATTGAACTGTCCATCACTCACCTCCTTGACGATGGGTAAATTATGGCAAGGGCAGCGGCGACCGTTCCAGTGGATAAAACAGGCTAGACTGACCTTGTACCTTTACTATCAAGGCAGTTTTCGCATTTTGCCTAACGAGGCCTGTATGACCGACGATATCGACCAACTGTTGATCAAGGCACTGATGGAAGACTCGCGGCGCTCGCTCAAGGCCCTGGCGCAGCTCAGCGGGCTGTCAGCACCGAGCGTCAGCGAACGCCTGCGCCGCCTTGAAGAGCGTGGCGTGCTCAAGGGCTACACGGTAGAGATCGACCCGCGCTGCTTCGGCTACCAGCTACAGGCCATCGTCCGCGTGCGGCCGCTGCCCGGGCAACTGCAGGAAGTGGAGCGGCAGATCATGGCCATCCCCGAGTTCACCGAGTGCGACAAGGTCACCGGCGATGACTGCTTTATCGCGCGCCTGCACGTGCGCTCGATGGAAGAGCTCGACACCGTGCTGGACAAGCTCAACAGCCACGCCGAGACCAACACCGCGATCGTCAAGAAGACCCCGGTGAAACGGCGCTTGCCGCCGATGGCCTGATAACAGCGCAGAAACTACTGCACCGGCTCACTCGACGGCCTGGCAATCAGGCCCTTCAGTTCACTGGTCATCGCAAACTCCAGGTTCAGGCCATTGGGTGGAATCGGCTGCTGGAACCAGCGGTTGTAGATCGCCTCGATGCGCCCGCTGCGATAGACATCCGCCAACGCTTCATTGACCAGCGCCAGCAAGCCGTCATCGCCCTTGCGCACCATGCAGCTGTAGATCTCCTTCGATTGCGCCTCGCCCACCACCACCCAGTCGTGCGGATTGCGCGCCTTGGCCCGCTCGCCGTACAGCAGCGCATCATCCATGTAGAACGCCGCCGCGCGCCCGGACTGCAGCATCATGAACGCCTCGCCGTGGTCCTTGGCACTGATCACCGAAGCCCCCAACTGGTGCTTCAGGTTGTAGTTCTTCAGGTACTTCTCGTTGGTGGTGCCGGCGGTGCTGACCACATTCTTGCCCTTGAGGTCATCCAGGCCCTGGATGCCGCTGTCTTTTTTGGTCAGCAACTGGCCTTTGACGAAAATAAAGCCATAGGAGAAATCCACCTGCTTCTGCCGCTCGGCGGTGACCCCGGTGGTGCCGCACTCCAGATCGACCGTGCCGTTCTGCACCAGCGGGATGCGCGTCTGCGAAGTCACCAGGTTGTAGCGCACCTTGAGCGGCGGCACCGCCAGCTTGGCCTGCAGGTGCTTGACGATCTCAGCCGCAAGATCGACCGAATAGCCCATGGGCTTGCCGCTGTGGTCGCCCACATAAGAAAACGGAATGGACGAGTCGCGATAGCCGAGGGTGATGCTGCCGGATTCGGCGATCTTCTTCAGGCTGCCGCTGAGCGTCGGCGTTTGCGCCAGCAGCGGCTGGGCAAAACACAATGACAGGGCAAGCAGAGCAGGACGGTGCAAACGGGGAATCGACATCGGGACACTCCTTGCGGTTGTTGTTCTTGTTCGGTTCAGGCCGCCCGTGGGGTCAGGCCGTGCAGGTCGATTGACGGCGCGCGACCCGCGATCAGTTCGGCCAACAGCTGGCCACTGGCGCAGGCCAGGGTGAAACCCAGGGCGCCATGGCCAAGATTGAGCCACAGGTTGCGGTACGCCGTGGCCCCGAGCAACGGTACGCCGCTGGGGGTGGCCGGGCGCATGCCGGCCCATTCGCGGGCCTGGGCGTAGTCGGCGGCATCGGGCAAGGTCGCCCCGGCCAACTGGCGCATGCTGGCCAGCCGTGCCGGATCGAGCGATTCATCAAAGCCGACGATGTCGACCATGGCGGCGACGCGCAGTTGGTCTTCGAGGCGGGCATAGACGATTTTGCGGTCGTAGTCGGTGATGCTTACCTGCGGTGCCCGCTGCCCGGCCTTGATCGGTGCGGTCAGGCTGTAGCCTTTGAGCGGATAGATCGGCAACTGCAGCCCCGGCAGGCTGAGGCTGGCGCTGCGGTGCCCGGCGCACAGCACCAGGCGCTCCACCGGCACGACCTGCTCGCTCAGCTCCAGCGCCTGCACTACCCCACCACTGTGGCGGATGCGCGTCACTGCTTGCCCGAGCATCAGGCGGCATTGCCCCGACGCCTGCAGGCGCTCGACCAGGGCCAGGCAGAAACGATGACAATCGGCGACCTCTTCATCCGCGGTGAACACCCCGCCAATGAACGGCGCATCGGCCAGGGCCGGTTCCAGCGCGCGGATCTCCTGCGCATCCAGCACCTGCTGGCCCTGCGGGTCGAGCAGGTGCTGGCGGGCATGGGCAAAGGTTGCGCGATTACGAAAGGTCACCAGCTTGCCATTGCGCCGCCAGGCAAAGCCGTCCAGGCCATCGTCCTCGCGCCATTGCTTGAGCGTACCCTGGCTGAGCAAGGCCAGGCGCAGCAGATGTGCGGCATTGGTGCGATTGACCGAACTGCGACACGCCGCCATGAACGCGCCCATCCAGCGCCACTGCGCCAGGTCCAGGCGCGGGCGTAACTTGAGCGGTGACTCGCTGCGCAGCAGCCAGCCCAGCGCCTGCAACGGCACCCCGGCATCGGCCAGCGGCGCGACATAGCGATAGGACAACTGCCCGCCATTGGCAAAGCTGGTGCCGCCCGCCAGGCCCTCGCGTGCCTCGACCAGATCGACGGCAAAGCCTTCGCGCACCAGCGCGTAGGCCGTTGCCAGACCAATCACGCCGCCGCCGATCACCGTTACCCGCTGTGCCATGTGCTTTCATCCGCCAATCTGAAGGCCTTCAGACTAGGCCCGGTGACAGCCTGACGATAATGAATAAAAATGGGCAGACCATAAACAAAGGTTATGGGCTACCCCATGCGCTTGCGTCATATCGAAGTGTTCCAGGCCATCCGCCAGACCGGCTCCATCAGCGGCGCCGCGCAGTTGCTGCACGTCACCCAGCCGGCGGTGTCGAAAATACTCCAACACGCCGAAGCGCAGCTGGGTTTCCCGCTGTTCCTGCGGGTGCGCGGCAAGTTGCAGATCACCCCCGAGGCCCTGGCCCTGGAACGCGAAGTCGACAAGGTCAGCGACAGCGTTGAAGGGGTGCGGCGCCTGGCCGCCAGCCTGCGCCGGCAACCGGGCATGAGCCTGCGCATCGGGGCGACGCCGGCGCTGGCCCTGGCGTTGTTTGCGCCGGTGATCCGCCAATGGGCCGAGCGCCACCCGCAGTCCGAATGCGAACTGTCGAGCCTGCACAGCCGCGAGCTGGTGCAGCAGTTGCTGATGCGCGAAATCGATGTCGCCCTGACCTTGCGCCACCCCGAACACCCCGGCCTGAATGTCCAGCCCCTGGCCCACGGCAAGCTGGTGGCACTGGCCCCCAAAGGCTACTGGAGCGCAGACAGCCAGGGCTTGGCGCTGGCAGTTGAAGAACTGGCCGATGCGCCCTTGATCGGCCTGAGCAGCAGCGACCCGCTGGCCGCCCAGGTCGGCCAGTACCTGAAGAACCTTGAGCCGGCGCCGCGCACCAGCATCCGGGTGCAGACCTACTCCCTGGCCCGGGCCATGGTCGAATCCGGAGCGGGGTTGGCTTTGATCGATCCGTTCACCGCCCAAGGCTCGGCGCAAACGCTGGTGCGGCCGTTGGATCCGGCCTTGCCGATTACCCTGTACGCCCTGACCCGCGCCAACGAAAGCCAGCCGCACACGCTCGACGACCTCTTGCAACTGTTCAGCGAACGGGCCGAAGAACAGATCGCCCACGTCAGCCGCGCGTCTCGCCTTGAAAAGCGCTGACAAGCAGCCCATCCTTGCGCCCCCACCTTTGCAAGGATCGCAGCATGGTTCGACTTTTCATTGCGTTTGCCGCGCTGTTCGCCAGTGCCACTGTCCTGGCCGTGCCGCCCGTGCACGTCTATCGCGGCACCCAGGGCGACACCGCCATTGAAGTCGCCCTGACCTACGACGCCCAGCACAAGACCCTCGAGGGTTACTGGCTTGATGAACAGCGCCAGTGGCTGATCCCCCTTGAGCGCACGCCCCATGACTATCGCTTGCCGCTGTTGATCAACATCTTCAACAACCCGGAGCTGCCGTCCGCTGCACTGCTGATTCAGCCGTTTGCCTTCAGCCACGACCGCGAGCTGACCGGCACCCGGGTTGATCTGCGCAACCGCGAACGACAGGCGCTGGCGCTCAAGCGCGTGACCCGCTTCAGCGACCGTCAGGATTCGTCCTGGCAGGGCGAACTGCTGCAACTGCCGCTGGACGGCCGCCGGCTATTTCGCGTGCATGCACACAAGGCCGCCGGCGAGTATGTCGGCACCATCGATCGCATCACTGTCCTCGATCGCACCAGCGGCCAGCCGGTGCAGGTCATCGATAACCTGGCGCTGTTTTTCCAGGGCACTGCGAGCCTGAGTTTTGCCGACTTCAACGCTGACGGTGTGACCGATTTCAAGGCCATCCCGGTCGGGCAATTGGCCAGCGGCGGTGCTGCAGGGCAAGACCCGCAGTACTACGTGTATCAAGCCGACAGCAATCGCTATGAGCTCAAGACCGAGCAACAAGCCAGGGAGCGCAACCAATGAACACCTTGGGCAAATGCCTGCTGGGCGCCGGGTTGCTCGGCCTGAGCCTGGGCGCCCAGGCTTACCAGTCCGTTTACCAGGGCACCCTGGGCAAGCAGGCGATCACCCTGGTGATCGAGAAAACCAATGACTACAAGCACGGTTTCTACTTTTACGACCGCTACCGCACGCCGATCCGCCTCAAGCGCTCGGTCAACGCCGGCCGCCAGTTGTTCATGGACGAACTGGACAGCGCCGGTCTGCCCACCGCTCGGCTGAAGTTCTACAACCCCGATGACAACGCCGCCACCAAGCCGATACTCGGCACCTGGACGGCCTACGCCAATGCCCGGCAACTTCCCCTGGAGTTGCGCCTGGTAGCGGACTTCGGTCATCAACAGGTCTGGCCTGCCGGCACTGCGTCACTGCCCCAGGCGGCCTCTACCGAGCGTTTCTATTTCCAGATTCCGCTGGCCGATGACCACGACCGGGTGAAGACCATCGAGGTCATCGACAAGGCCAGCGGCAAGCGCGTGCAAACCCTCGACGTAGGCCTGCCCGGTTGCTACAGCCAGGGTATCGACAGCGTCAAGGTGCGTCTTGAAGGCGGCAGTACCCAGGTGCTGCTAGAAGCCAACAGCTATTGCCTGGGCAAGGTGTTTGAATGGCGCGAGGCCAAGGGGCAGTTCGAAGCGCTGAACTGAGTATCAGCTCGGGCAGCTGTGCTCGCCGTTGTTCAGGCCCTGCTTGTAGTTGCGGCTGAGCAGGCTGGCCTTGCCGTCGTGCCAGGTCAGGGTCAGTACGTACATCGAGTCGAAGTCCTCGCCGTCCCAGTCGTCGGTGATCACCCGTTTTTCACCGAGGGCCTTGCCGGCCACGGTGTTGATCAGTTCCGGCAGGTAGCCGTGGGACCAGGCGGTATAGACGGTGGCGTTGCGGTACTTGTCCTGCAGCAGTTCGTCGGCCAGATCGCCGGTATCGTTGGCGCCGAAGTCGATGTTCACCGGCAGGCCGAGCTTGATGGCACTGGGGCTGATGGTCATCAGCGGGCGGATATAGCTGTAGGCGTCGTCGTTGCTGCCCTCTTCGACGTGCCGGGACGGGTTGGCCGCGAACACATAGTCGGCCTTGCCGAACTTCTCCGGCAGCAAGGTGGCCAGGTCCAGGGCGCGGTTCAGGCCCTGGCAGTTGAGCTGCCCCAGGCCCTCGCCGGGCTTTTCGGCATGACGCAGGAACACCAGGGTCTGCACACCGTCCACAGGTGCTGCGCGGCTTTCCAGCGCCTCGACGGCCAGCAGGCCGACACCGGCAAGCAGGGCAAGGGACAACGCAGCGTGACGGTGACGCTTGAACAGGGAGGGCAACTTCATAGGGCTCTTCACAGCAAAAAGGGTTGAGGCTGACCCGCCTGTGCCACCCCGCGGCCGAAGCCGCGGGGGGATCCCTGTCTGATGCTCCATCCGTGGAATCGGGCATGCTTCAGAGTGCAAGAATGCCATTTGGTTCGATCCCTGAGCGCTCGGCCCTGAGCCAGAGCTACTGTAGCGCCTTGATGTTGCTGAATTAAGACCGACGGCGCTCAATCGTCGCGGGTAAGGACTTCGAGCAACTCGATCTCGAAGGTCAGGTCGGAGTTGGGCGGGATCTTGCCCATGCTGCGCTCGCCATAGCCCAGGTGCGCCGGCACCAGCAGTTTGCGTTTGCCGCCGACCTGCATGCCCATCAGGCCCTGGTCCCAGCCCTTGATCACCCGGCCGGTGCCGATCACGCACTGGAACGGCTTGCCGCGGCTGTGGGAGGAGTCGAACTCCGTGCCGTCGGCGAGCCAGCCGGTGTACTGGGTGGTGATCAGCGCGCCCTTGACCACGGCCTTGCCGTCGCCTGGCTGGATATCGATGATTTGCAGTTCGCTGCTCATGCTTGACCTCGTTGAAGCGGGATATGCCTTTGGTGGCCAGCGTTTTCGCAGGGTTGGCGAGGTTTTGCAAGGCCAGCGATCAAGCCTGGGCAGTCACCACCACCCTGCCCGGCTCGTGCTGGCGCATCGACCAGCAGACGCCGCCGATCACCAGGACAATCGCCAGGCCCTCCAGCAGGCTCGGGCCGCTCTGACGCCAGATGAAGGCGTAGAGCAAAGCGAACAGGGTCTCGAAGACGATCAACTGGCCGCTCAACGTCACTGGCATGCGCTTGGACGCGGCATTCCACAGCAGCGCCGCCAGCCACGAGCCGAACACCGCGCAACCCAGGCTGTACAGCCAGAACAGCGTCCAGCGCTCAGGCGCCGCCTCGACCTGCAACTGCGCCGGCTGCCACAGCGCCAGCAGCGCCACCAGCACCAGGCTCAACACGCCGGTCATCACCCCGTTGAGCACCGACCATTGATGGCTGTCGAAATGCCCGCACTGCTTGAGGTAACGGCTGTTGTGCACCGCGTACCAGGTCCAGCAGGCCAGCGCGCCGAGGGCATAAAGTACCCCGGCCAGTTTGTCGGCCACCGCTCCCGGCTCGAGGGCAAAGGTCTGCAGGTTGATGCACAGCATGCCGGCCAGGATCAGGCCCAGCGGCAGCAACAACTGACGCAGCGCCACCCCGCCGCTGTCGTGACGGCCATACAGGGTGATGGTCAGCGGCAGTACGCCGACAATCAACGACGCCGGCGCTACACCCAGGCGCTGGATCGCCGCCACCAGGCAGATGAAGTACAGCAGGTTGCCGATCAGCGCCAGGCGCCCGATCATCCACAGGTCGCCCAGGGTCAGGCGTCCGAGGGCCTTGCGCATGGGGATCGCCAGCACCAGGGTCACCAGGCCGAACAGCACGAAACGCGCGCAGCTGAGCAGCACCGGGCTGAACTCCGGCAACAGCTGCGGCACCATCAATACCAGCCCCCACATCGCACCGGCTACCCCGGCATACGCCACACCCCGTTTCACGTGCCTGCTCCTGATCTAAGAAGAGCGCAGGCTAACGCCTGGACAGCGCCTGGACAAAAGATCATTCGGCATGCAGGCATTCCCTGCAGGAATACCTTTCACGCTGAAAGCATCGACCTTATGATTCAGACATTCCCCAGACCGGACCGTCACATGAGCCGCTTCAGCCGTCACCTGCCACCCCTGGACACCCTGGTCGCGTTCGAGGCAGTGGTGCGTACCGGCAGCTTTACCCGCGCGGCCAGCGAGCTGTACCTGACCCAGAGCGCGGTGAGCAAACAGATCAAGCTGCTGGAAGAACACCTCGGTGCGCTGCTGTTCGAGCGCCGCGCCCGGGGCATCGCATTGACGGCGGCCGGCGACGGCTTCAATGCCATCGTCGAGCCCATGCTGGAAAGCCTGCTGGCCAATGTGCTGCGTCTTAAAAGCGGCCACGGCAGCCGCAACGTCAGCGTCATCTGCACCCATGCGGTGGCCCAGTACTGGTTGTTTCCGCGCCTGCTGCGCTTCAACGAACAGCACCCGGAGCTGACGGTGAACATTCATGCCAGCAACGAAATCAGCGAAAGCGATATTGGCAATTACGACTTCGGCATTCTCTATGGCCATGGCCACTGGAGCTCGCTCAAGGCCAGCAAGTTGTTCGATGAGGCCATCTACCCGATCGCCAGCGTCAAACGTGCCCTGCCCGCTGTGCAGTCACTGAGTGAGTTGCAAGCCTTGCCGTTGATCCAGCTGGATGCCTCGGCCTGGAACTGCCTGGACTGGCAGGACTGGTTCGGCCATCAGGGCTTGCGTTACCAGGCGCCGGCCAATGCGGTGACCTTCAACCAGGTCAACCTGGTGTTCGATGCGGTGATGCAGGGGATGGGCGTGGGCCTTGGCTGGGAGTTCATGGCCCGCGAGCGGATCGACAACGGCCTGATCCGCCAGGTCTCGGAGTTTGTCGTGCACACCGGGCAAGCCGACTACCTGGTGCACGACAAACAGGCCCTGCGCTCGCCGGCGGCGCAGGTGTTCGAGGACTGGTTGCTGGCGCTTAGCTGAACATGGCTTCGACTTCGGCTGCGGTCATCGTCGGCGTGCCTCGGGCCAGGCAGTAGTACTCAGGTTTCTTGTCGATATACACCTGTAGGTCGAACACCCAGTCGGTGTCACCCTCAAGTACACCCACCGACACCGCGTCGAAATTGCCGGATTTCAGCCGGTACAACAGGTGCGTGCCACAGGCGCCGCAGAACCCGCGCTGGGCCCAGTCGGAGGAGTCATGGAACACCGGCTGGCCGCGGGTGAACTTCACTGGCTGCGCGCAGTGCACCGACAAAAACGGCCCGCCGCCCCACTGCCGGCACATGCCGCAATGGCAGGCGTTGACGCTGGCTTTCTCAAGGCTGACGCTGAGTTTGACGGCGCCGCACAGGCAGCTACCGTGTTTTTCCAGGGACATGATCAAGGCTCCTTGCTGGGAGAAGAGCCGGCAAGTCTAGCAGCTGTCAGGCCGTGACCGGGGTCAGCACCGGCTCGCCGGCAAAAAACGCCTGCAGGTTGCGTAGCACCAGTTGCACGGTGTCGCGCGCCGCTTCCGGCGACTGGCCGGCGACGTGCGGGGTCAGCACTACCGTGGGCAAGGCCTTCAGGGCTTCGGGCACTGCCGGTTCGTCATCGAACACATCCAGCCCGGCACCGGCGATCACGCCGTTTTCCAAGGCATCGACCAGGTCCGCCGTGCTGACGACGCTAGCCCGGGCGATGTTGACCAGAAAGCCCTCTGCCCCCAGCGCTTCAAGCACCGGCTTGTCGATCAACTGGTGAGTAGCGGCGCCGCCCGGGGTGGCGACAATCAGAAAGTCCGATTCCCGGGCCAAGGCCAGGGGGCTGTCGCAATAGTGATAAGCGACGTCGCTACGCGGCGTGCGGTTGTGGTAATTCACCGGCATGTCGAAGCCCTGCGCTGCCCGCTTGGCGATCGCCAGGCCGACCGCGCCGAGGCCGAGAATGCCCAGGCGCTTGCCGCTGACCGACGGGCTGATCACCCGGTTCCACTCGCCACGGCGGGTCGAGGCATCGGCGCGGGGAATATCGCGCACCACCGCCAGCAGCAAGGCCATGGCATGGTCGGCGACCGCCGTGGCATTGGCGCCAGCACCGTTGGTCACAGTAATACCCCGGGCAGCAGCGGCCGCAAGGTCGACCTGCTCGTAACCGGCACCGATCACACAGATGATTTTCAAGGCGGGCAACGCGGCCATTTCATCGGCGTACAGGCCCAGCGGACCCCGGGTCAGCACTGCATCGATCTGGCTGCCATGGCGGGCAATGGCCTCGGCGCGCAAGGCCGGGGTCTGCGCGCGGATCAGGCGAAAGCCGTTGTGTTCCAACAGGGGAAGGTAGTCGTCGACCGTTTCTACCAGCACCAGTACCGTTTGTGTCATGCCTTGCTCCCGGGCTATTGGCGAGGGGGCATTATGCGCAGCTCAGGTTACTGGGCGAAAGCCCGGCCCAGACCGCCCGGCACGCCACTGCTGTCGGTTTCCTGCCAGGGGCCGTTGAGGTTGGTCGACCAGCTCCAGCCGTTGTTCCAGCGGTAGTAGGTGCGCTGGCGATAGAAGGTGTTGGTCTTGCCGTCGAGCACATACACGCCCAGGCGCGGGTCCCAGTGGCTGGCGCCACCGGGCGGAGGCGCAAAGCTCGGTGAGGTACGCTGCACTGGCTTGGGCACCGGGGTCACGGCCGGCTTGCTCGGCACCGCGCCCGGCTTGGGCGCAGGCTTGCTGCCCGGGCCCGGCGGCAGGGTTTCGATTGGCGGCGCGGTGGGTTCGGAGGGCTGGTGAACGGTACATGCACTCAAGCCCACAACCAGGGAAAGAAGGGTCAGGCGTGCGATGCTGTTCATAGTCGGTCTCTTACTGGTCCGGGCTGTCGATGGTCAGGTGCTGCGCAGCGGTCGTGCTGCTGGCCAGCGGAGCACCCTTGCCAACCCATTCGCCCTGGGTCGGCTGGCCAGCGCGAGAGATGCGCGCAACCAGTTGGACTTCAGGGAAGCTCGACAGTTTCATGTTCGGCATCATCGCGTCGCTGTCGCTCAGCTCGACCTCGATCGGCAGCTGCGCCACGGTTACCCGCTTGGCCGCCAGCGGCATCGGCGGGCCGGAACTTGCACGGGCAAAGATGAATACAGTGTCATCGGCCTTGACCTTGTCCTTGAGCGCCGCCGCAAGCTCGACCCGAACCTTCAGGCGTGCCGTGCCCTGCTCGGCAACTGCCGGTGCGGCCTTGCCCTCGCCGGCCTTGAGCTTGTCGCTGGCGCGCTCGATACCGCCCTGCAACGCTGCCCGCGAGGCGTCGCCCTCGGGCAGTTGCGCCAGCAGGCGGTTCCAGTAATCAATGGCTTGCTGGTAGTGCTCAGCCTCGAATGCAGCGATGCCCAGCAGGCCAAGGCTGGTGACTTCGTTGGGGTCGGCCTTGAGCGCTTCGTCGGTGAGGGCCTGCAATTGCCCGCTCCATTGCTTGTTGTTGGCAAAGTACAGCGCCTGCGCCCACTGCCCGAGCAGCTCCGGCTGGCGCCCGGCAACCGCGGCGGCACGCTCGAAGACGTTGGCGGCGTCGGCCGGACGCTCCTGGGCCATGTAGGCACGGCCAAGGAAGTACAAGCCTTCGGCCGAATCCGGCTGGGCCTTGACGGCCAGCTCCAGGCGGCGGGTCATTTCTTCCATGGACTGCGGCGCCTTGGCGAACTGCTGGGTCAGCTCGACCTGCTCGCTGGCACCAAAGTGCAGGTACAGGCCCAGGCCCATCAGCGGCACCAGCACCGCCGCCAGCAGCGGCAAGGGTTTGCCCAGGCGGCCCAGGCGCTGCGGTTCAGCGCCCTCGGTGTCGGCCAGCAGCTCGCGCGCGGCCTCGTCGCGGCCCTTGCCGAACTGCTCGGCATCGAGCACCCCGGCGGCCTGCTGGCTTGCCAGTTCGGCGACGCGCTCCTGATACAGGGCGACGTTGAGGGCGGTACGGTCTTCTTCCTGTTGCGCACGACGGCCGCGCAACACCGGGATCAGCAAAAAGCTCAGGGCCACCAGCAACAGCAGGCCTGCAGCAAGCCAGAAATCAGTCATGGGTCTGTTCTTTGTCCAGCAATTTGGCGAGGCGCTCACGCTCCTCGGACGAAAGGTCGGCGTTGCCTGCTGCCGCCTGGCCACGGCGCTTGCGCACGATCAGCGCGAGCACGGTGAAGCCGCCCAGCAGCAACACGCCAGGGCCAAACCAGAGCAGCCAGGTGCGGGCGCTCAGGGCCGGTTTGTAGCGGACGAAATCACCGTAGCGATCGACCATGAAGTCGATGATCTGCTGATTGCTCTGGCCCTCGCCGAGCATGCGGAAGATCTCCCGACGCAGGTCGGCGGCAATCGGTGCGTTGGAGTCGGCGATGTCCTGGTTCTGGCACTTGGGGCAGCGCAGTTCCTTGGTCAGCTCGTGATAACGCGCACGTTCCGCCTCATCGGCAAACTGGTAGGTATCGATCGCCGCCTGGGTTACCCCGGCCAGGCTCAGGCCGAGGACGGCGGCCGCCAGCCAGCGCTTCATGGCTTGGCCTCATCGACCAGGCTCTGGTACTGCGGCGCCAGTTGCTCGCGCCAAACGGTGGCGTCAACCACCCCGACGTGCTTGTAGCGGATGACGCCCTTGGCATCGATCAGGAAGGTTTCCGGCGCGCCATAAACACCCAGGTCCAGGCCCAGGCTGCCCTGCTCGTCACGGATGTCGAGCTGGTAGGGGTTGTGGAACTCGGCCAGCCACTTCAGTGCGGCGGCGTTGTCGTCCTTGTAGTTGACGCCGTGGATCACCACGCCCTGCTCGGCCAGCTTGTTCAGGTACGGGTGCTCGACCTTGCACGACGGGCACCAGGTGGCCCAGACGTTGACCAGCGCCGGCTTGCCGAGCAGGTCGGCCTCGGTCAGCGGCTTGCCGTCGACCGATTGCAGGGCAAAGGCCGGGAACGGCTTGCCGATCATCGCCGAGGGCAGTTCGCTCGGGTCGAGGAACAGCCCGCGGTAGAGAAACACCGCCACCAGCAGAAACACCGCCAGCGGCAGCACCATGATCCAACGCTTCATGCAGTAGCTCCAGACATGCCCAGTGCCTCACGCACACGGGTTTTAACCTTGACGCGATAGCGACCATCCAGTGCCGCCAGCAAACCGCCCAGGCCGGTCAGCAGGCCGCCCAGCCAGATCCAGCGCACAAACGGCTTGACGTGCACCCGCACCGCCCAGGCGCCGTTATCCAGCGGCTCGCCGAGGGCGACGTAGAGATCACGGGTGAAACCGGCATCGATGCCGGCTTCGGTCATCATCGACTGCTGCACGGTGTACAGGCGTTTTTCCGGGTGCAGCACGCTGATCTCACGACCGTTTTCGACCACCCGCACGGTGCCCTTGTCGGAGGTGAAGTTCGGCCCCTCAAAATGCTTGGCGCCCTCGAAGATGAACTGGTAACCGGCCAGCTCCACCGACTCGCCCGGCGCCAGGCGCAGGTCGCGTTCGGCGCTGTTGTTGCTCGACAGCACCACGCCCAGGGCGCACACCGCCAGGCCCAGGTGGGCGACGTGCATGCCCCAGTAGCTGCGGTTGAGGCCGCGCAGGCCTTTGAACAAGCCTTTGTGGCGGGTCTTGTCGAGGATGTCGCGGGCCCCGGCCAGGACAATCCACGCAGCCAGGGCAAAGGTGGTCAGCACCTGCCAGTCAAAGTCATCCACCAGCAGGCCGCCGATCGGTGCCAGCACGGCGCTGGCGATCAGCACCGGGGTGAGCATTCCCAGCAGCCATTTGCTCGGGGTGTCTTTCCAGCGCACCAGCACGCCCACCGCCATGACCACCATCAACAGCGCCATCAACGGGATGAACAGCGCATCGAAGTACGGCGGGCCGACCGACAGCTTGGCCCCGGTCAGGGCATCGAGAATCAGCGGGTAAAGGGTGCCGAGCAGGATCATCGACGCCGCCACCACCAGTATCAGATTATTGGCCAGCAGCAGGGTTTCCCGCGACCACAGGGCAAAGCCGACCTGGCTCTTGACCACTGGCGCGCGCAGGGCGAACAGGGTCAGCGAACCGCCGACCACGAACAGCAGGAAGATCAGGATGAAGATGCCGCGCTCAGGGTCGGAGGCGAAGGCATGCACCGAGGTCAGTACCCCGGAACGCACCAGGAAGGTACCCAGCAGGCTCAGGGAGAACGCGGCAATGGCCAACAGCACCGTCCAGCTCTTGAACACGCCGCGCTTCTCGGTGACCGCCAGCGAGTGAATCAGCGCGGTGCCGACCAGCCAGGGCATGAACGAGGCGTTCTCGACCGGGTCCCAGAACCACCAGCCGCCCCAGCCCAGCTCGTAATAGGCCCACCAGGAACCGAGGGTGATGCCGATACCGAGGAAGGCCCAGGCGACGATGGTCCACGGCCGCGACCAGCGCGCCCAGGCGGCGTCCAGGCGCCCGCCAAGCAAGGCGGCGATGGCGAAGGCGAAGGCCACCGAGAAGCCCACGTAGCCCATGTACAGCATCGGCGGGTGAACGATCAGGCCGATGTCCTGCAGCAGCGGGTTGAGGTCGGCGCCGTCACTCGGCATCTGCGGCAGCAGGCGCTTGAACGGGTTGGAGGTGATGATCAGGAACGACAGGAAGCCGACGCTGATCATGCCCATCACCGCCAGCACCCGCGCCAGCATCACCTGCGGCAATTGCCGGGAAAAGATCGACACGGCAAAGGTCCAGCCGCCGAGGATCATCGCCCACAGCAGCAGCGAGCCCTCGTGGGCGCCCCACACGGCGCTGAACTTGAAGTACCAGGGCAAGGCGCTGTTGGAGTTGTTGGCCACATAGGCGACCGAGAAGTTGTCGGTCATGAAGGCGTGGGTCAGGCAGGCGAAAGCGAACGCCAGGAAGGCGAACTGGCCCCAGGCGGCCGGGCGCGCCAGGCTCATCCACAGGCTGTCGCCGCGCCAGGCGCCGAGCAGCGGGATGGTGGCCTGGACGCAGGCGAAGCAGATCGCCAGGATCATCGCCAGCTGGCCCAGTTCAGGAATGATCAGTGCCGCATTCATGGCTTGGCTCCGGCATCGGTGGCGACCTGGCCGCTTTCCTTGAGGGCCTTGGTGACCTCTGGCGGCATGTATTTCTCGTCGTGCTTGGCCAGCACTTCATCGGCCACTACCACGCCTTCGGCGTTGAGCTTGCCCAGGGCGACGATGCCCTGCCCTTCGCGGAACAGGTCGGGGAGGATGCCGCGGTAGGTGATCGGCACCGACTTGTTGAAGTCGGTGACCACGAAGCGCACGTCCAGCGAGTCGCCGGAGCGTTGCAGCGAGCCTTTCTCGACCATGCCGCCAGCGCGGATGCGGGTGTCCAGCGGCGCTTCGCCGTTGGCGATCTGGGTCGGGGTGTAGAACAGGTTGATGTTCTGTTGCAGGGCACTCAGGGCCAGGCCCACGGCAATGCCAATCCCGGCCAGCAGGCCGAGGATGATGAACAGACGCTTTTTACGCTGCGGATTCACGGTTTGTTCTCCCGGCGCAGACGGCGCGCCTGTTCTTGCAAATAACGGCGCTTGGCGCGCACCGGCGCGGCGACGTTGAGGGCCAGCACCAGCAGGCAGATGCCGTAGGCCGACCAGACGTACAGGCCGTGATGGCCCATGGCGAGAAAATCACTGAAGGAGGCAAAGCTCATCGCGCCATCTCCCGACCCAGGCTGTTCAATACCTCCTCCTTGACCCAGCTGGCGCGCGCCTCGCGCTTGAGCACTTCAAGGCGCATGCGCAACAACAGCACGGCGCCGAAGAAGCAGTAGAAACCCAGCACCGTCAGCAGCAGCGGCAGCCACATCTCGGCGGGCATCGCCGGCTTTTCGGTGAGGGTGAAGGTGGCGCCCTGGTGCAGGGTGTTCCACCACTCCACCGAGTACTTGATGATCGGGATGTTGATCACCCCGACGATGGCCAGCACCGCGCAGGCCTTGGCCGCGCTCTCACGATTGCTGATGGCATGGCTCAAGGCAATGAGACCGAAGTACAGAAAAAGCAGGATCAGCATCGACGTCAGTCGCGCATCCCAGACCCACCAGCTGCCCCAGGTCGGCTTGCCCCAGATGGCGCCGGTGACCAGCGCCACGGCGGTCATCCAGGCGCCGATGGGCGCCGCGCATTGCAGGGCGACGTCGGCGATCTTCATCTTCCACACCAGGCCCACCACCCCGGCCACCGCCAGCATCACGTAGCAGGACTGGGCAAGCATCGCCGCCGGCACGTGGATGTAGATGATCCGGAAGCTATTACCTTGCTGGTAATCCTGGGGCGCGAAGGCCAGGCCCCAGACCACGCCGATGCCGATCAGCAGGATGGCGGCAATCGCCAGCCACGGCAGCATCCGCCCGCTGATGGAATAGAACCATTTGGGTGAACCCAGTTTGTGAAACCACGTCCAGCTGATTGCGCTGCTTTTCATCACGGTACATCCAGGGTCTTTGCTGGGCTGGGCCCAGACCTCATTATTCGCCGACGCTGATCTTCAGGCCAGCCGCTATTGCAAAGGGTGCCAGAGTTACTGCCAGGGCGGTCAGGCTGCCAAGCCAGAGCAGATAACCGGTCGCCGGCATAGCTTGCAGTGCCGCCTGCAAGGCGCCACTGCCCAGGATCAATACCGGGATATATAACGGCAAAATAAGTAGCGCCAGCAGCAGGCCGCCACGTTTCAAGCCGACTGTCAGGGCCGCACCCACGGCGCCCAACAGGCTCAGTACCGGGGTACCGAGCAAGAGCGATGCCAGCAGTACCGGCAGGCACGCCGCAGGCAAACCTAGCATCAGTGCCAGCAAGGGTGCCAACAATACCAGTGCCAGGCCGGAAAAGGCCCAGTGTGCCAGCACTTTCGCCAGCACCAGAAGAGGCAGGGGGTGCGACGAAAGGACCCACTGTTCGAGCGAGCCATCCTCGAAATCACTGCGGAAAAGCCCGTCCAGCGAGAGCAGAACCGATAAAAGCGCTGCCACCCAGACCAGCCCCGGAGACAAGGTTTGCAACAATTGAGTCTCGGGTCCGACCGCCAACGGGAACAGCGCAACGACGATGGCGAAGAACACCAGCGGGTTGGCAAGCTCGGCGGGACGTCGGCACAACAGGCGCGCTTCACGGCGCAACAACAGCACAAAGACACTCATGCGGCCCACTGCCCCAGGTTCAGTTCACGGTAACCGGACGGCTTGCGCTCCAGCGTGTGGTGGGTGGTCAGCACGACCATGCCGCCCTGCTCGCAATGGGCGGCCAGGTGCGCTTCGAGCTGGGCCACGCCCTGTTTGTCGAGGGCAGTGAACGGTTCGTCGAGAATCCACAGCGGCGGGCTGTCCAGGTACAGCCGGGCCAGGGCCACGCGGCGTTGCTGGCCGGCCGACAGGGTGTGGCAGGGGACGTCTTCGAAGCCGCGCAGGCCGACCGCTTCAAGGGCCGTGCGGATCGCCGCCGGCGCTGCCGGGCGATGCAGGGCGCAGAGCCAGGCGAGGTTCTCTTCGGGGCTGAGGACATCCTTGATGCCGGCGGCGTGGCCGATCCACAGGAGGATCCGCGCCAGTTCGTTGCGCTGTTCGGCCAACGGCTTGCCGCTGACTAGAATCTGCCCGGCGGTCGGGCTCATGAGCCCGGCCATCAGGCGCAACAGGCTGGTTTTGCCGCTGCCGTTGGGGCCGCTGATCTGCAGCATGTCGCCTGCGCCCAGGTGCAATTCGAGGTTTTCGAAGAGCATTCGCCAGTCGCGCTCGCAGGCCAGGCCCACGGCTTGGAGATGAGGGGTCACGGTTTCGCCTTATGCTTGGGATGCCTGTCTCAAGTCGGTCCCGGCCTTGCCGTTATACTGGCAACGACGATGTGGCCCGGCCGCGCTGATCGCCAAAGATCGGGCGGCATTATACATGTGATGTCCTACTGCAAAGAGGGCTATTTCAACAGGTTGCGAGCGGATGACAGGCGAAATCAACAACCTCGGCACACAGATTCCGGCCAGCCCGCAGCTGCGCTCGGCGATGACCGGCGAACTGCTGCGCCTGCTGCAACCGCAGCAGGCCCTGCTGGCCCCGGGCGAAACCGCCAAGGCCGAGGTCTTGGCCCTGCGCCAGGTCGGCCAGGACTTCCAGATGCTGCTCAAGCTGACCCAGGACAACGGCAAGCAAACCAATGTCCAGGCCAGCAGCACCCTGCCCCTGGCCCAGGGCAGCCAGCTGGCGGTCACCCAGAGCAGCAATGCCAACCTGAGCATTACAGTGCAGCAAGCCATCGCCAGCAGCGTCGCCACCCTGACCCGCATCGACACCCGCGAGCTGCCGGTGGGCACCCTGCTGCAAGGCAAGGTCGTTACCAGCCAGGCATTGCCGGCAAACGCCGGCCAATTGGCGCAGTTTCGCTCGCTGGTCACTTTGCTCGGCGGCCCGCAGGCCGGCGCCACCCTGGCCATCGACAGCCCGCGTCCGCTAACGGTGGGCAGCTTGCTCAGTGCCCGGGTGCAGGGCGATCAGTCGCTGAGCTTCGTGCCGCTCAGCGGCCGCCAGGAACAACTGGCAATCAGCCAGCAATTGAGCAGCCAACAGAGTCGCCAAGCCTCACTGCAGGGTTTGCTCAGCGCCCTGCAGCAGGTGCGCAGCGATAACAATCAGCCCGCCGAGGTACGCGTCAACGTCGACAAGTTGCTGGCCAGCCTGCCGGATGTGCGTCAGCTCAGCGACCCTAAAGGCCTGGCCCAGGCCCTGAGCAACAGCGGCGTGTTTCTTGAGGCCAAGCTGCTGGCCGGGCTGCCCGCGACTCTCGCACCTGACCTCAAGGCGCAGGTGACGCGCCTGGTGGCGCAACTGCTGCCGGGGCTGCCGGGCAACGCCACCTTCAACCCCGCCGCGGCCGCCAGTACCCTGGCCCAGGTCATGCCCGGCATGGTCCGCAGCGCCCTGGGCATGCTCGGCCAGGTCAGCCCGCGACCACAGCCCGGCGGTTTCCCCCTGCCCTCACGGTCATTGCCAAGCCAGGACGGGGAAGGCGACCTCGAGCACCTGTTGCGCCTGGCCGCCTCAGCCATCTCGCGCCTGCAAAGCCATCAGCTGGCAAGCCTTGAGCAGACCGGCACCACCGCCGATGGCAACCTGCAGACCACCTGGCAACTGGAAATCCCCCTGCGCAACGGTCAGGACTTCATGCCGCTGCAAATGAAGCTGCAGCGCGAAGAAACCCCGGAGCAGCAAAGCGACCCGGAACGCGAGCGTCGCGATCCACTGGAAATGCTCTGGCGCATTGAGCTGGCCTTCGATCTCGATCCACTGGGGCCACTGCAGGTGCAGGCGCAAATCACCCAGGGCAGCCTGTCGAGCCAGCTATGGGCCGAACGGCCGAGCACTGCGCAATTGATCGAAAGCCAGCTTGGCAACTTGCGCGAACGCTTGCTGGCCCGTGGCCTGAACGTTACCGAACTGCACTGCCATCACGGCACACCGCCCCAGGGGCCGCGTACGCACCTGGAACAACGATGGGTGGATGAACAGGCATGAGCGACAAGAACCCACGCCAGGCCATCGCCCTGACTTACGACGGTCAGCAGGCCCCGACCCTCAGCGCCAAGGGCGACGACGAGCTGGCCGAGGCAATCCTGAAGATTGCCCGCGAGCATGAAGTGCCGATCTACGAGAACGCCGAACTGGTGCGCCTGTTGGCGCGCATGGAATTGGGCGATCAGATCCCCGAGGCCCTGTACCTGACCATCGCCGAAATCATCGCTTTTGCCTGGCAGCTCAAGGGCAAGGTGCCGGTGGGGTTTGTCGACGAGGGGCCGCAGGAGCGCGATATCACCCCTACCGACCTGAGATTGCCGGGTACCTGAAAGCATCGCGGGGCAAGCCCGCTCCCACACAAGGTGTAGGAGCGGGCTTGCCCCGCGATTGATTCACTGCAACCCTCAGCTGCGGTGCAACTTGCTCATCAACTCCGCCTCAGCCTGGGTCAAACCACAGGACTGGGTCAGCTCATCGACGCTGGCACCCATGCCCACCAGCCGCGCCGCTTGCGCAAACGACAGGCTGTTGGGGTCACGCTGCTCCAGTTGCAGGAGCTTGTCCGGCAAGGGCGCAACCACCGCGCGCAGCTCGTGCAGGGCTTCGCCCATACGCACGCTGCCGTTCTGGTAGTCGTCCAGGCTTTTGGCCAGGTCCTTGATGCGCTGGTCACGCACGGCATCGCCCTGGGCCTGTTGCGCGGCCAGCTCGCGCTGGCGCTTGCTGTAGTTCAGGAAGAACCACAGGCTGACCGCCCAGAGCAGCGCCAGAAATATGACTGCAACCTCGAGGATCAACTCAGATGTTCTCCAGCTCGGACCACTCTTCCTCGGTCATCATTTTGTCCAGCTCGACCAGAATCAGCAGTTCGTTGTTCTTGTTGCACACGCCCTGGATGAACTTGGCCGATTCTTCGTTGCCGACATTCGGCGCGGTCTCGATTTCCGACTGACGCAGGTAAACCACTTCGGCAACGCTGTCGACCAGAATGCCGACCACTTGCTTGTCGGCTTCGATGATGACGATACGGGTGTTGTCGGTGATCTCGCTGGACAGCAGGCCGAAGCGCTGGCGGGTGTCGATCACGGTGACCACGTTACCGCGCAGGTTGATGATGCCCAGCACGTAGCTCGGGGCACCCGGGACCGGGGCGATCTCGGTGTAGCGCAGGACTTCCTGCACCTGCATCACATTGATGCCGTAGGACTCGTTGTCCAGCTTGAAGGTCACCCACTGCAGGATCGGATCTTCGGAACCTTGTGCAGACGATTTTTTCATTCCCCTATCCCTCAAATACCGCCATCGGCGGTGTGCTCAGTGCGGTCGCGGCAGATGCGGCCGATTATTTATGGGTGTTGTGCAGTTGCTTGACTGCGCCACTGGCGATCAACTCGGCCAGCTCGGCGACGTCGAGCAACGCGCACATGTGTTCAATCACGGTGCCGGCCAGCCATGGCCGCTGGCCACGCTGGCTGCGCCACTTGATCTCGTTGGGATCCAGGCGCAGCGAACGGCTGACCTGATGCACCGCCAGGCCCCATTCGTAGCCCTGGACCGAAATCACGTACTGCAGGCCCTGGCGAAAGTCGTCCCGGTAACGGTCGGGCATGACCCAGCGGGCGGTGTCCAATACCTTGAGGTTGCCGCTCTGGCTCGGCAGGATGCCAAGGAACCAGTCAGGCTGGCCGAACAGTGGTGTCAGTTCATGGCCGGCCAGCGAGTAGATCGAGCCCAGGCACACCAGCGGTACCGCCAGGGTCAGGCCGGCAACATCGAACAGCAGGCATTCGAACGGCTCGGCGGCCCAGGCCGGACGGCCATCGATGGTGGCCGGCGGTACCGGTTGATTGGGCGCCGGCGGCAGGTGCACGTCCACCAGCGGCTCGACCGGTGCGACCTGGGCAACCTCAGGCACTTCGACCACAGGCTCCAGCACAGGCTCGACAACCGCTGGCAAGGTCAGCGGCAATACCGGCCGAGATGGCTCGGCAAACGGCCGTGGTTCGGGTTTTACCGCGGCCTGGGCCGCCACCTGGGCATCACGGGCCTGCTCTTCGCGCACAGCCGCCTGGAATTCGTCGGGCTCAACCGAAGCTGGCAGCACTTCGTCGAGTTCTTCGGTGGCCTCCTGCAGCAAGCCATCGAGGTAGCTCTGCAGGGCCATCTGCGGCCGGCTGGCAAGCTGTTGAGGACGATTCATCAGGCCACCTGCAAGGCGAGGTTCTGCGTCAGCAGGTGCTTGAGCAAGGCGCGGTAAGCCACCACGCCGCGGCTTTTGCCGTCGAACTGCGAGGGTGTCAGGCCAGCCCGGCTGGCGTCACGCAGGCGCGTGTCGACCGGGATGTAGCCTTGCCAGATATGCTCGGGGTAAGCGTCGCGCAGCACCCGCAAGGTACCCATCGAGGCCTGGGTACGGCGGTCGAACAGGGTCGGCACGATGTGGTAAGGCAAGGCCTGCTTGCGCGAGCGGTTGACCATCGCCAGGGTGCTGACCATGCGCTCCAGGCCCTTGACCGCCAGGTACTCGGTTTGCACCGGGATCACCAACTGCTGGCTGGCCGCCAGGGCGTTGACCATCAGCACGCCGAGCAACGGCGGGCTGTCGATGATGGCGTAGTCGAAATCCTGCCAAAGCTGCGCCAGAGACTTGGCGATCACCAGGCCCAGGCCACTCTGGCCCGGCGACTGGCGCTCAAGCACGGCCAGGGCGGTGCTCGACGGCAGCAGCGAGATTTTCTCGTCGCTGGTGGGTAACAGCAATTGCCCGGGCAAGCCCTCGGGCACCGTGCCCTTGTGCAGGAACAGGTCGTAGCAACTGTGCTCCAGCGCATCGGGGTTGTGCCCGAAGTAGCTGGTCATCGACCCGTGCGGGTCGAGGTCGACGACAACCACACGCTTGCCCGCCTCGGCCAGCAGGCCGGCCAGGGCGATGGACGTGGTGGTCTTGCCGACTCCACCTTTTTGATTGGCTACTGCCCAGACTCTCATTGCGTTGCTTCCTCCCGGTACGGCAGCCTGCCCTGCCGGGATCGGTTATAGGGTCGGTGACGGGGAATTGACGCGATTGTCGCCCACCGTCGGTGCTACCGCTGGCGGTGCAGTTTGTGTGCCAGCCCGCTTCATCGCCGCGTCCGGGGTGGCATTGGCGCTGCCAGTGCCAGTCAGGCTGCGGCGTACTTCGAGGTTGCGCGAGATCACCAGCACCACCCGTCGGTTGCGCGCCCGGCCTTCAGCGCTGTCGTTGGCGGCGATCGGCTGGAACTCGCCGTAACCGACCGATGCCATGCGCGCCGGGTTCACCCCTTCCATCGCCAGCAGGCGGACGATACTCGCCGCCCGTGCCGATGACAGCTCCCAGTTGGTCGGGTACTGCGCGGTGCGAATCGGCAGGTCGTCGGTAAAGCCTTCGACGTGCACCGGGTTGGCGAACGGCTTGAGGATCTTCGCCACCTTCTCGATGATGTTGAACGCCACGTCGCTGGGCATGGCGTCGCCGCTGCCGAACAGCAGCGACGAATTGAGTTCGATCTCGACCCACAGCTCGTTGCCGCGCACGGTCATCTGGTCGGACTTGATCAGGTCGCCGAAGGCGTCGCGCACGTCATCGGTGATGGTCTTGAGCGGGTCGCTGCTGGTTTGCGCCAGGCCCGCATCGACCTGCTCGCTGTCCTTGATCAACGGCTCGGCCGGCTTGACGCTGAGCGGGCGCTCGTCGCCAATGGGGATCGGCTTCATGCTCCGCTCGGGGTCGTTGAACACGCCGATCAGCGCCTGGGAAATGACCTTGTACTTGCCCTCGTTGATCGACGAGATCGAATACATGACCACGAAGAAGGCAAACAGCAAGGTGATGAAGTCGGCGTAGGACACCAGCCAGCGTTCGTGGTTTTCATGCTCTTCGGGTTGTCGACGGCGCGCCATGTGTTACTCCATGAAGCCCTGAAGCTTCAGCTCGATCGAGCGCGGGTTTTCGCCTTCGGCGATCGACAGCAAGCCTTCCAGAAGCATTTCCCGGTAGCGCGACTGACGCAGGGCCAGGGCCTTGAGCTTGTTGGCGATCGGCAGCAGGATCAGGTTGGCACTGGCAACACCGTAAATGGTGGCGACGAAGGCCACGGCAATGCCGTTGCCCAACTGCGACGGGTCAGCAAGATTGCCCATGACGTGAATCAGGCCCATCACCGCACCGATGATACCGATGGTCGGCGCATAGCCGCCCATGCTCTCGAACACCTTGGCGGCCTGCACGTCGCGGCTTTCCTGGGTGTAGAAATCCACCTCGAGAATGCTGCGAATGGCTTCCGGCTCGGCGCCGTCGACCAGCAACTGCAGACCTTTGCGTGCGTACGGGTCCGGCTCGGCATCGGCGACGCCTTCCAGGCCCAGCAGGCCTTCCTTGCGTGCGGTCAGCGACCAGTTGACGACCCGGTCGATACCGCCAGCCAGGTCGACCCGTGGCGGGAACAGGATCCAGCGCACGATCTGCAGCGCGCGCTTGAAGGCGCTCATCGGCGATTGCAGCAAGGCCGCCGCCAGGGTGCCGCCGAGCACGATCAAGGCCGCCGGGCCATTGAGCAGTGCCGACAGGTGGCCGCCTTCGAGGTAGTTGCCGCCAACGATGGCGACAAAGGCCAGGATGATCCCGATAAGGCTCAAGACATCCATCAGACGCAGGCCTCGACCAGGTGCTTGCCGATCTCGTCCAGGCCATACACGGCGTCTGCCAGGTTGGCTTTGACGATGGCCATGGGCATGCCGTAGATCACGCAGCTGGCTTCATCCTGGGCCCACACGGTGCTACCGCCCTGCTTGAGCAGGCGCGCACCTTCGCGGCCGTCGGCGCCCATGCCGGTGAGCACCACCGACAGCACCTTGTCGCCATAGGACTTGGCCGCCGAACCAAAGGTGATGTCCACGCACGGTTTGTAATTCAGGCGCTCGTCGCCCGGCAGGATCTTCACCGTGCCGCGGCCGTCGACCATCATCTGCTTGCCGCCAGGGGCCAGCAGGGCCAGGCCCGGGCGTAGCATGTCGCCGTCCTCGGCTTCCTTGACGCTGATCTTGCACAGCTTGTCGAGGCGCTCGGCAAACGCCTTGGTAAAGGCCGCCGGCATGTGCTGGATCAGCACGATCGGCGCCGGGAAGTTGGCCGGCAACTGGGTCAGAACCCGCTGCAGGGCAACCGGGCCGCCGGTGGAAGTACCGATGGCAACCAGCTTGTAGGGTTTGCGCTTGGGTGCCGGCGAAGCACTCGATGCTGGCGCAGCCGCTGCGCGCACAGATGCTGCGGCGCGTGGTGCAGGCGTGCTGCCCAGGCTGCTGACGGCAGGTTGGGCGGCTGGCTGCGGCGCGGGCGCCGGGCTTGCGTAGGCACTGAAACGACGGTTGCTGCGGGAAATGGTATGAACCTTTTCACACAGCAGTTGCTTGACCTTCTCCGGGTTGCGCGAGATGTCTTCGAAGTTCTTCGGCAGGTAGTCGACCGCACCGGCATCCAGCGCATCGAGGGTGACGCGGGCGCCTTCGTGGGTCAGCGAGGAGAACATCAGCACCGGGGTCGGGCAACGCTGCATGATGTGACGCACGGCGGTGATGCCATCCATCATGGGCATTTCGTAGTCCATGGTGATGACATCGGGCTTGAGCGACAGCGCCTGGTCGATCGCTTCCTTGCCATTGGTCGCGGTACCGACGACCTGGATAGTCGGGTCCGCTGAAAGAATTTCCGAGACGCGGCGGCGGAAGAAACCGGAATCATCCACCACCAGGACCTTGACTGCCATAAACACTCCATTAGGGGGCGCGGCATGTGAGCCGCGCCACCAGAATCAAATACGCCGGGCGGCGTAACGCTTGAGCATGCTCGGTACGTCGAGGATCAGCGCAATGCGCCCGTCACCGGTAATGGTGGCGCCCGACATGCCCGGGGTGCCCTGGAGCATCTTGCCCAGCGGCTTGATGACCACTTCTTCCTGGCCCACCAGTTGATCGACGACGAAGCCGATCCGCTGGGTACCCACCGAAAGGATCACCACATGGCCCTCGCGCTGCTCTTCATGAGCGGCCGAGCTGACCAGCCAGCGCTTGAGGTAGAACAGCGGCAAGGCCTTGTCACGCACGATCACCACTTCCTGGCCGTCGACCACGTTGGTGCGCGACAGGTCGAGGTGGAAGATCTCGTTGACGTTGACCAGCGGGAAGGCGAACGCCTGGTTGCCGAGCATGACCATCAGCGTCGGCATGATCGCCAGGGTCAGCGGCACCTTGATGACGATCTTCGAGCCCAGGCCCTTGGTCGAGTAGATGTTGATCGAGCCGTTGAGCTGGGAAATCTTGGTTTTCACCACGTCCATGCCCACGCCACGCCCGGACACGTCGGAAATCTCGGTCTTGGTCGAGAAACCCGGGGCGAAGATCAGGTTGTAGCACTCGGTCTCGCTCAGGCGATCGGCGGCGTCTTTGTCCATCACTCCGCGCTTGACCGCAATGGCGCGCAGCACGTCGGCGTCCATGCCCTTGCCGTCATCGGAGATCGACAGCAGGATGTGGTCGCCTTCCTGTTCGGCCGAGAGCACTACCTTGCCGCCGCGGGACTTGCCCGAGGCTTCGCGCTCTTCCGGGGTTTCGACGCCATGGTCGACGGCGTTGCGCACCAAGTGCACCAGCGGGTCGGCCAGGGCCTCGACGAGGTTCTTGTCGAGGTCGGTCTCTTCGCCGACCAGCTCCAGGTTGATTTCTTTCTTCAACTGCCGGGCCAGGTCGCGAACCAGGCGCGGGAAGCGCCCGAAGACCTTCTTGATCGGCTGCATGCGGGTTTTCATCACCGCGGTCTGCAGGTCGGCGGTCACCACGTCGAGGTTCGACACGGCCTTGGACATGGCCTCGTCGCCACTGTTCAGGCCCAGGCGCACCAGGCGGTTACGCACCAGCACCAGCTCGCCGACCATGTTCATGATCTCGTCGAGCCGCGCGGTGTCGACCCGTACGGTGGTTTCGGTTTCGCTGGCAGGGTGCTTTTCGGCAGCCGGAGCGGCCTGGCGTGCAGGTGCAGGCGCCGCAGCCGCTGCTTTGGCCGCAGGGGCTGGTGCAGCAGCTGGCTTGGCGGCAGGTGCTGGCGCAGGCTTGGCCGCCGCTTTCGCAGGTGCTGCGCTGGCAACTGGTGCAGCCGTGGCTACTGCGTCCGGCGCAAACTTGCCCTTGCCGTGCAGTTCGTCGAGCAGCGCTTCGAACTCGTGCTCGGAGATGTGATCGCCAGCCGCGGCAGGCGCGCAGGCTTCCACAGGCGCGGCAGCAGCGCCCGGCAGTGCATCGACGGCAAAAGTACCCTTGCCGTGCAACTGGTCGAGCAGCGCTTCGAATTCATCGTCGGTGATGTCGCCACTGACATCGCCAGCGGCAGCTGCAACAGCCGGTGCTTCAGCCGCGCCGCCGAGGTTGTCGGCGGCGAACTGGCCCTTGCCGTGCAACTGGTCAAGCAGCGACTCGAACTCGGCGTCGGTGATTTCGTCACCGGCAGGCTCGGCGTCCTGGGCTTGTGCCTCGGCCTTGACTGCATTGAGCGAGTCGAGCAGTTGCTCGAATTCGGTGTCGGTGATGTCCGCCTCGGCCTCGGCCGCCGGTGCTTCAAGCACCTCGGGCTCAGCGGCAGGGGCTGGTGCTTCGTCTTCCCCGGCAGGCTCGGCCAGGCGCGACAGCGCCGCCAGCAGCTCTGGGGTCGCCGGGGTGATGTCGCTGCGCTCGCGAACCTGGCCGAACATGCTGTTGACCGTGTCCAGGGCTTCCAGGACCACGTCCATCAGTTCGGAGTCGACGCGTCGGGCACCCTTGCGCAGGATGTCGAACACGTTTTCGGCGATATGGCAGCACTCCACCAGCTCGTTGAGCTGGAGGAAGCCGGCGCCCCCTTTTACAGTGTGAAAACCGCGAAAGATCGCATTGAGCAGGTCGGCATCATCCGGTCGGCTTTCCAGCTCGACCAATTGCTCGGACAGTTGCTCAAGAATTTCGCCGGCTTCTACCAGGAAATCCTGAAGGATTTCTTCATCGGCGCCGAAGCTCATTAAACGTGCTCCCTAAAAACCCAGACTGGACAGCAGATCGTCGACATCGTCCTGACCGGACACAACGTCTTCACGCTTATCGGCATGAATCTGCGGACCTTCACCCCGAGTCGGATGTTTTTCTTGATCTTTTTCAGCGCGCAGCTGCTGGTGGTCATGTTCGATACCGGCAAAACGGTCAACTTGACTTGCCATCAGCACGAGCTTGAGCAGATTGCTTTCTACTTCGGTGACCAGCGCCGTGACGCGTTTGATCACCTGGCCGGTCAGGTCTTGGTAGTCCTGAGCCAGAAGAATGTCATTGAGGTGGCTGGCGACCTTGCGGTTGCCCTCCTCGCTGCGCGTCAGGAAACTGTCGACACGCTTGGCCAGCTCACGGAACTCCGGTGCCGCCACTTCGCGGCGCATGAAGCGCTGCCAGTCGACACTCAGCGCCTTGGCCTCGTCGCTCAGTTCGTTGAGTACCGGCGTGCTGGCTTCGACCAGGTCCATGGTGCGGTTGGCCGCGCCCTCGGTCAGCTTGACCACGTAGGACAGGCGTTCGGTCGCATCGGTGATCTGCGACACTTCCTCGGCTTGCGGCATGTGCGGGTCGATCTGGAAACTGACGATCGCGCTGTGCAGCTCGCGGGTGAGTTTGCCGACTTCCTGATACAGGCCAAGGTCACGGGTCTGGTTCAGCTGATGGATCAGTTGCACCGCGTCGCCGAACTTGCCTCGTTCAAGGCTGTCGACCAGTTCCCGGGCGTGTTTCTTGAGTGTCGACTCAAACTCGCCCAAGGATGATTGTGTTTGCTCCATAGCGCCCCCGTGGCGTACCTCAGCTATTGACGCGCTCGAAGATCTTTTCGATCTTTTCTTTCAGCACCTGGGCGGTGAACGGCTTGACCACGTAGCCGTTGACCCCGGCCTGGGCGGCTTCGATGATCTGCTCGCGCTTGGCTTCGGCAGTCACCATCAGCACCGGCAGGTGCTTGAGGCGCTCATCGGCACGCACTTTGCGCAGCAGGTCGATACCGGACATGCCAGGCATGTTCCAGTCGGTCACCAGAAAGTCGAAATGACCGCTTTCGAGCATCGGCAGTGCGGTGTTGCCGTCGTCGGCTTCCTGGGTGTTGGTAAAGCCCAGATCACGCAACAGGTTCTTGATGATCCGCCGCATCGTCGAAAAGTCGTCCACGATGAGGATTTTCATGTCTTTGTTCAATTAGACCTCCAAGCAGTCTTTAACGCGTTCAGCGCGGAACGCGCATTCAATCAATTCGGCACTACATTTCACGACTGCATCGAACCTGCGTTCAACGCGCCCGCCATTCCCCCAGGCGACCACGCAAACGTGCCGCGCACTGGCTGTGCAACTGGCTGACACGCGACTCGCTCACCCCCAGGACCTCACCGATCTCCTTGAGGTTGAGCTCTTCGTCGTAGTACAGCGCCAGGACCAGACGCTCGCGTTCCGGCAGGTTGGCGATGGCATCGGCCAGGGCTGCCTGAAAACGCTCGTCTTCCAGATCGCGCGAAGGCTCGAGCTGGGCACTGGCACCGTCCTCGTGCAGGCCTTCATGTTCGCCGTCCTGCAACAGGTCGTCGAAACTGAACAGGCGGCTGCCCAGGGTGTCATTCAAAATCCCGTAATAATCATCGAGACTCAATTGAAGTTCGGCAGCAACCTCGTGATCTTTAGCGTCACGGCCGGTTTTTGCTTCAATTGCACGAATCGCGTCACTGACCATGCGGGTATTGCGGTGTACCGAACGCGGCGCCCAGTCGCCCTTGCGCACTTCATCGAGCATGGCGCCACGGATGCGGATGCCGGCGTAGGTCTCGAAACTGGCCCCCTTGCTGGCGTCATACTTGTTGGCGACTTCGAGCAGGCCGATCATCCCGGCCTGGATCAGGTCCTCCACCTGCACACTGGCCGGCAGACGTGCCAGCAAGTGGTAGGCGATGCGCTTGACCAGCGGCGCGTAACGCTCGATCAGTTCGTACTGGGCGTCACGCGAAGCCTTGCTGTACATCCGATAACCACTGGCGTTCATAGCACCGGACCCGCACTCGTCGGTTGCACCAGGCGCTCGACGAAGAACTCCAGGTGCCCCCGTGGGTTGGCAGGCAGCGGCCAGCTATCGACCTTCTGGGCAATGGCCTTGAATGCCAGCGCGCACTTGGAACGCGGGAAGGCTTCATAGACCGCTCGCTGCTTCTGCACCGCCTTGCGCACACATTCGTCGTAAGGCACCGCACCGACGTATTGTAGGGCGACATCGAGGAAGCGATCAGTGACCTTGGTCAACTTGGCGAACAGGTTGCGCCCTTCCTGAGGGCTCTGGGCCATGTTGGCGAGGACGCGGAAGCGGTTCATGCCGTAATCGCGGTTGAGCAGCTTGATCAGCGCGTAGGCGTCAGTGATCGAAGTGGGCTCGTCGCACACCACCAGCAGCACTTCCTGGGCGGCGCGGACAAAACTGACTACCGAGTCACCGATACCTGCAGCGGTGTCGATCACCAGCACATCGAGGTTGTCGCCGATCTCGCTGAAGGCCTGGATCAGGCCGGCGTGCTGGGCCGGAGCCAGGTGCACCATGCTCTGCGTGCCCGAGGCCGCCGGCACGATGCGCACACCGCCGGGGCCTTGCAGCAGCACGTCGCGCAGTTCGCAACGGCCTTCAATGACATCGGCCAGGGTGCGCTTGGGCGTCAGGCCCAGCAGCACATCAACGTTGGCCAGGCCCAGGTCGGCGTCCAGCAGCATGACCCGACGGCCAAGCTCAGCCAGCGCCAATGACAGGTTCACTGACACGTTAGTCTTGCCAACGCCACCTTTGCCGCCGGTCACGGCGATCACCTGTACGGGATGCATGCTACCCATGTTTGTTCTTTACCTTGTCTTACTTAGACCGAGGCCACATGACTGGGCTGCGCTTTCAACACCTGAAAAATGCCTGGCAGACCATTGATGTAGGTACTTTGCAACGTAATCATATTCCCCTCAGCCCACGCGTTTGCCGGAGCTGTGGTAGAGATCAGCGAACATGTCGGCCATGGCCTCTTCGCTGGGCTCGTCCTGCATCTGCACGCTCACTGCGCGGCTGACCAACTGGTGCCGGCGCGGCAGGTGCAGGTCGTCAGGAATGCGCGGGCCATCGGTAAGATAGGCCACCGGCAGTTCGTGACTGATTGCCAGGCTCAATACTTCGCCGAGGCTGGCGGTTTCATCTAGCTTGGTCAGGATGCAACCGGCCAGGCCGCAGCGCTTGTAGCTGTGGTAGGCGGCGGTCAGCACCTGTTTCTGGCTGGTGGTTGCCAGTACCAGGTAATTCTTGGCCTGAATCCCGCGCCCGGCAAGGGTTTCCAGCTGCATGCGCAGCGCCGGGTCGCTGGCTTGCAGGCCGGCGGTATCGATCAGTACCACGCGCTTGCGCAGCAGCGGGTCGAGGGCCTGGGCCAGCGACTGGCCCGGGTCGACGTGAGTAACCGAAACGTTGAGGATCCGCCCCAGGGTCTTGAGCTGCTCCTGGGCGCCGATACGGAAGCTGTCCATGCTCACCAGGGCCAGGTTCTGCGCGCCGTACTTGAGCACGTAGCGCGCGGCGAGCTTGGCCAGGGTGGTGGTCTTGCCCATGCCGGCCGGACCGACCATGGCAATGACACCGCCTTCTTCGATCGGTTCGATTTCCGGCACCTGGATCATCCGCGCCAGGTGCGCCAGGAGCATGCGCCAGGCATGACGCGGCTCTTCGATTTCGGTGGTCAGCTCGAGCAGTTCGCGGGCAATCGGCCCGGACAGGCCGATGCGCTGCAGGCGGCGCCAGAGGTTGGCCTGCTGCGGCTTGTTGCCCTGCAACTGGCTCCAGGCCAGCGAGCCGAGCTGTACTTCAAGCAGTTCGCGCAGGCCCGAGAGCTCCGAGCGCATCGAGTCGAACAGGCGCGGGTCGATAGGTGCCGCGGCCGGTGCAGCAGGCACGGCCGGCGCTTCGACCTGCGGGTCGACCAGCGGCTCGGAAGCGGTCAGCGGCAAGCCGGCAAACAGCTGGCGATTGCCATCTTCGCTCTCGCTACGGCTGCTCAACTCGGCCTGGGCGGTGACGATGCGCGACTGGGTCTTGCGCAGCTCGTCTTCGAGCTCGACATTCGGCACCCGTGGCGCCAGGGCGGACAGCTTGTAGTCCAGCGCAGCCGTCAGCTCGACACCGCCAGCAATCCGTCGGTTGCCAATGATGGCGGCATCGGCCCCCAGCTCATCGCGAACCAGCTTCATGGCCTGACGCATATCGGCGGCGAAAAAACGCTTAACTTGCATAACCCACTACCTCAGCCGTTCGGGCCCACTGTGGCGACGATGGTAACTTGCTTGTTGTCAGGTATTTCCTGATACGCCAAAACATGCAAATTCGGTACAGCCAGGCGACCGAAGCGCGACAGCATGGCTCGTACCGGTCCTGCGACCAGGAGGATCGCCGGCTGCCCTTGCATCTCCTGACGCTGGGCGGCCTCGATCAACGAACGCTGAAGCTTTTCGGCCATGCTCGGCTCCAGAAGAACACCGTCTTCCTGGCCTTGCCCAGCCCTTTGCAAACTATTGAGCAAAATCTGTTCCAATCTTGGCTCAAGGGTGATCACAGGCAGCTCGGACTCAACGCCGACAATGCTTTGCACGATAGCGCGACACAATCCGACGCGCACCACCGCCACCAGCGCGGCGGTATCTTGACTCTTGCCCGGGTTGTTGGCGATGGCTTCGGCAATGCTGCGAATGTCACGCACCGGAACCTGCTCGGCAAGCAATGCCTGCAGCACTTTGAGCAGGCCCGACAAGGAAATGACGCCCGGCACCAGCTCTTCGGCAAGCTTGGGCGAAGCCTTGGCCAGCACCTGCAGCAGTTGCTGCACTTCTTCGTGGCCGATCAGCTCATGGCAGTGCTTGTGCAGAATCTGGTTGAGGTGGGTGGCGACCACCGTACTGGCGTCCACCACCGTGTAGCCCAGCGACTGCGCCTGGCTGCGCTGATTGACGTCGATCCACACCGCTTCCAGGCCAAAGGCCGGATCGCGGGCGGCAATACCATTGAGGGTACCGAACACCTGCCCCGGGTTGATCGCAAGCTCGCGGTCCGGGTAGATCTCGGCCTCGGCCAGGATCACCCCCATCAGGGTCAGGCGGTAGGCACTGGGCGCCAGATCGAGGTTGTCGCGAATGTGCACCGTGGGCATAAGAAAACCCAGGTCCTGGGACAGCTTCTTGCGCACGCCCTTGATCCGCGCCAACAACTGGCCGCCCTGGTTGCGATCGACCAGCGGAATCAGCCGGTAGCCGACCTCTAGGCCGATCATGTCGATCGGGGTGACGTCATCCCAGCCCAGCTCCTTGGTTTCCATCGCGCGCTGTGGCGATGGCAGCAGGTCCTGCTGGCGCTGCACCTCTTCCAGGGCCTTGAGCTTGGCCTGGTTCTGCTTGCGCCACACCAGGTAGGCGCCGCCGGCGGCCAGCAGGCCGAGGCTCAGGAAGGCGATGTGCGGCATGCCCGGCACCAGGCCCATGACGATCATCAGGCCAGCCGACACCGCCAGGGCCTTGGGCGAATCGAACATCTGCCGGTTGATCTGCTTGCCCATGTCCTCGGAGCCCGAGGCGCGGGTAACCATGATCGCCGCCGCGGTGGACAGCAACAGCGAGGGCAACTGCGCCACCAAACCGTCACCGATGGTCAACAGTGCATAGACCTTGCCGGCGTCGGCAAAGGTCATGTTGTGCTGGAACATACCGACGGCCATGCCGCCGATCAGGTTGATGAACAGGATCAACAGGCCGGCGATGGCGTCACCGCGAACAAACTTGCTGGCACCGTCCATCGAACCATAGAACTCGGCCTCGCCGGCCACTTCGGCGCGCCGCGCCTTGGCCTGGGCCTGGTCGATCAGGCCGGCGTTGAGGTCGGCGTCGATGGCCATCTGCTTGCCGGGCATGGCGTCGAGGGTGAAGCGCGCGCTCACTTCGGAAATACGCCCGGCACCTTTGGTGACCACCACGAAGTTGATGATCATCAGGATCGCGAAGACGACGATACCGACCACGTAGTTACCGCCGATCACCACCTCGCCGAAGGCCTGGATCACCTTACCGGCGGCCTCGTGGCCGTCATGGCCGTGGAGCATCACCACCCGCGTGGACGCCACGTTGAGCGCCAGGCGCAAGAGCGTCGCCACCAGCAGGATGGTCGGGAACGCGGCGAAGTCCAGCGGGCGCAGGGCGTAGACGCAGACCAGCAGGACCACGATCGACAAGGCGATGTTGAAGGTGAAGAACACGTCGAGCAAAAACGGCGGGATCGGCAACATCATCATTGCCAGCATCACCAGCAGCAACAGCGGCACACCCAGGTTACCCCGGCCTAGACCGACCAGGTTGCTACGGGCACTGTTGATTAACTGAGAGCGATCCACCGGTATTCCTCGTTAGCTCAAGCAAAACTTTGACGCGTTTGAGGCGCGCAGCGCTGCCTTTGCAAGAAGCTTTCCAACTTTGCCAAACGAGGTGGTTTGAGTGGCTCAGGGCTGCCGCGCAGGCAGCGCCGATCAGGAATCGCGACGCAAATCCGGCGGGATCGGCAGATCCTTGAGCGGCTCCGGCGGCTTGCCCTTGCCGGCGCGATACTGGCGGATCTGGTAGACGTAGGCCAGCACCTGGGCCACTGCCAGGTACAAACCGGCAGGAATCTCTTCTTCAAGCTCGGTGGAGTAGTAGATCGAACGCGCCAGCGCCGGCGATTCGAGCACCTGGATCTTGTGCTCGTTGGCGATCTCGCGAATTTTCAGGGCTATGAAGTCGGCACCCTTGGCCAGCAGCAGCGGCGCCGCGCCCTTCTCCGGGTCGTACTTGAGCGCCACGGCATAGTGGGTCGGGTTGGTGATGATCACGTCAGCCTCGGGAATCGCCGCCATCATCCGCCGCTGCGAAGCCTCGCGCTGCAGTTGGCGAATGCGCTGCTTGACCTCGGGCTTGCCTTCGGAGTCCTTGTACTCGTCGCGCACCTCTTGCTTGGTCATCAGCAGCTTCTTGTGCGCCTGCCAGAGCTGGATCGGCACGTCCACCGCGGCAATGATCAACAGCCCCGCTGCCATCCACAGCGCACTCCAGCCAACTACCTGGACGCTATGGATGATCGCCTGCTCCAGCGGCTCGTTGGCAATCGCCAGCAGGTCATCGCGATCAGCCGACAACACCGTCAGGGCGACGATCAGAATCATGAAAAACTTGGCCAGCGCCTTGAGCAGCTCGGACAAGGCGTTGACCGAGAACATCCGCTTGATCCCCGATAGCGGGTTCATGCGGCTGAACTTCGGTGCCAGGGAGCTGCTGGAAAACAGGAACCCCCCCAGCGACACCGGGCCGATGATTGCCGCAATCAGCAGCACCAGCAATACCGGCTGAGTCGCGAGCAAGGCCATCTTGCCGGAGGCCATGAGGAAAATGCCCATGGACCGCTCATCGATGAGCACCTCGCGGGACAAGCTGAAATTGATGCGCATCAGCTCCATCAGGGTTTGCGCCAGGCCACCGCCAAACGCCAGCAGCGCTCCAGCGCCCGCCAGGGTCACCGCGACCGTGTTGAGCTCCTTGGAACGGGCAATCTCGCCCTTCTCGCGCGCGTCCTTCTTGCGCTTGTCGGTGGGGTCTTCTGTTTTGTCCTGACCGCTTTCGCTTTCTGCCATGCTCAGCGCGCCCGTGCCAGTTCACGCAGCCACTGCAAGGCTTCGGAAGCCAGTGACTGATAGTGAGGAAGAATATCGGCCAGGGTGATCCAGAAGATCACCATCCCCAGCACCAGGGTCAGCGGAAAACCGATGGAAAAGATGTTCAACTGCGGCGCCGCCCGGGTCATCACGCCAAAGGCAATGTTGACCACCAGCAACGCGGTCACCGCCGGCAATACCAACAGCATGGCTGCACCCAGCACCCAACCCAGGCGCCCGGCCAGGTCCCAGAAATGATTGACCAGCACACCGCCGCCCACCGGCAAGGTGGTAAAGCTCTCGGTCAGCACTTCGAAGACCACCAGATGGCCGTTGATGGCAAGGAACAGCAAGGTCACCAGCATGGTCAGGAACTGGCTGACCACCGCCACGTTGACACCGTTGGCCGGATCGACCATGGAGGCGAAGGCCATGCCCATCTGGATTGCGACGATCTGCCCGGCGATCACGAAAATCTGGAAGAACAGCTGCAGCGCCATACCAAACACGGCGCCAATGATGATCTGCTCGGCCACCAGCAACATTGCCCTGAGATCCAGCGATTCGACCACCGGCATCGGCGGCAGGCCGGGAACGATGACCACGGTGATTGCCAGAGCGAAATACATGCGGATACGTGTCGGCACCAGGGTGGTACCGAAAATAGGCATGGTCATCAGCACCGCCGTGACGCGAATCAACGGCAGAATGAAACTGGCCACCCAGGCGCCGATCTGCGCGTCGGTCAGCTCAAGCATCGCCGGGTCAGCCGATCAGCTGCGGAATGCTGCCGTACAACGACAGAATGTATTCCATGAATTTCTGCACCAGCCACGGGCCTACCACGATCAGCGTCACCAACATCACCAGCAGGCGCGGCAGGAAGCTCAGGGTCTGTTCGTTGATCTGCGTGGCAGCCTGGAACATCGCCACGATCAGCCCCACCAGCAGGCTCGGCACCACCAGGATGGCAACCATCAAGGTGGTCAGCCACAACGCATCGCGAAACAGGTCGACAGCCACTTCAGGGGTCATGGACTTCTTCTCCTCGCGGCGTCAGACGCCGCCGAAACTGCCGGCCAGGGTACCCATGATCAGCGCCCAGCCATCGACCAGGACGAACAGCATGATCTTGAACGGCAACGAGATGATCAGCGGCGACAACATCATCATACCCATGGCCATCAGCACACTGGCGACCACCAGGTCGATGATCAGGAACGGGATGAAGATCATGAAGCCGATCTGGAACGCGGTCTTGAGCTCCGAGGTGACGAAGGCCGGCACCAGGATGGTCAATGGCGCCTGATCGGGGCTGGCGATGTCGGTGCGCTTGGACAGGCGCATGAACAGGTCCAGATCGCTTTCGCGGGTCTGCGCCAGCATGAAGTTCTTCAACGGCGCCTGGGCCTTGCTGATCGCATCCTGGGCGCTGAGCTTCTCGGCCAGGTAGGGCTGCACGGCCTCCTGATTGATGCGGTCGAACACCGGCGCCATGATGAACAGGGTCAGGAACAGCGCCATGCCGTTGAGGATCTGGTTCGACGGCGTCTGCTGCAGGCCCAGGGCCTGGCGCAGAATGGAAAAGACAATGATGATGCGGGTAAAGCTGGTCATCAGCACGACGAACGCCGGGATGAAACTCAGCGCGGTCATGATCAGCAGGATCTGCAGGCTGACCGAATACTCCTGCTGGCCGTCGGCCCCGCTGGACAGGGTGATCGCCGGGATCGACAGTGGATCAGCCGCCAGGGCCAGCGGCGCCGCCAGCATCAGCAGCAGCGTCAACATCATGCGCAACGCGCCCATCACGACCTTCCCTTCTGATCCTTGCCCATCAGCTCCATCAGCCGCTGGGCGAATTCTGGTGTTGCCTGGCGCGCACTGGCGGGCACTTCAACCGGCTCGGCCATGACATGCAAGGCCTCGATGGTGCCTGGCGAATGGCCGATGAGGATCTGCTCCTTGCCGACCTGGATCAGCAACAGCCGATCACGCGGCCCCAGCGAACGGCTACCGAGGATCTCGATCACCTGGCCACTGCCGGGCGCGGCGTTCTGCACCCGGCGCAGCAGCCAGGCGAGGACGAAGATCAACCCCAGCACCAGCAGCAGCCCCAGCACCAGCTGGGTCAACTGCCCTGCCGCGCTGCCACTGCTTGCCGGTGCCACTACCGCAGCCGCCGGCTGCGTGGCAGCCAGGGCGACATCCACGTACAGGCCGCAGGCCAGGCCCAGGCCGTTGCGCAGGAGCTTGCTCACTCAGCGCAGCTTCTTGATGCGTTCGCTCGGGCTGATCACGTCCGTCAGGCGGATGCCGAACTTTTCGTTGACCACCACCACTTCGCCGTGCGCAATCAGAGTGCCGTTGACCAGCACGTCCAGCGGCTCGCCGGCCAGGCGGTCGAGCTCGATCACCGAACCCTGGTTGAGTTGCAGCAGGTTGCGGATGTTGATCTCGGTACTGCCGACCTCCATGGAAATGCTCACCGGAATATCCAGGATCACATCCAGGTTCGGACCATCGAGGGTGACCTGTTCGTTGCTGCGCGGCGAACTGCCGAACTCTTCCATGGCCAGGCGGCTGGACGCCGGTGCGCTGGCGGCGCTATCGGCAGCGAGCAAGGCGTCGATGTCGGACTGGCCGGCATCGCCGGTTTCTTCCAGGGCCGCAGCCCATTCATCGGCCAGGGCCTGGTCCTCCGGGGAGGTGATGTCGTTTTCGTTAGCCATTTTGTCCTCGACGGGCAATCAATTCGGAGTTGGAACCACGAGCGCCTCAGCGGCGCTCGATCGGATCGATAATCTGCAGGGCCAGGGTGCCCTTGTGCGAGCCCAGCTTGGCCTTGAACGACGGCACGCCGTTGGCCCGCAGGATCAGTTCGTCCGGCAGCTCGACCGGAATCACATCGCCCGGCTGCATGTGCAGGATGTCGCGCAGCTTCAGTTGGCGACGGGCAACCGTGGCGCTGAGCGGCACGCTGACGTCCAGCACGTCTTCGCGCAGGGCCTTGATCCAGCGCTCGTCCTGGTCGTCCAGATCGGACTGGAAACCGGCATCGAGCATCTCGCGCACCGGCTCGATCATCGAGTACGGCATGGTCACGTGCAGGTCGCCGCCACCGCCATCGAGCTCGATGTGAAAGGTCGAAACCACCACCGCCTCGCTCGGCCCGACGATGTTGGCCATGGCCGGGTTGACCTCGGAGTTGATGTACTCGAAGTTGACCGGCATGATCGCCTGCCAGGCCTCCTTGAGGTCAACGAAGGCCTGGTCGAGGACCATGCGCACCACGCGCAACTCGGTCGGGGTGAACTCGCGACCTTCGATCTTGGCGTGACGACCGTCGCCACCAAAGAAGTTATCCACCAGCTTGAACACCAGCTTGGCGTCGAGGATGAACAGCGAGGTACCGCGCAACGGCTTGATCTTCACCAGGTTGAGGCTGGTGGGCACGTACAGCGAATGCACGTACTCGCCGAACTTCATCACCTGCACGCCGCCGACCGCCACGTCCGCAGAGCGGCGCAGCAGGTTGAACATACTGATGCGGGTATAGCGGGCAAACCGCTCGTTGATCATTTCCAGGGTCGGCATGCGACCGCGGACGATCCGATCCTGGCTGGTCAGGTCATAACTTTTGACACTGCCGGGCTCGGCATTGCTTTCGGTTTGTACCAGACCATCGTCGACGCCATGCAGCAAAGCATCGATTTCATCCTGGGACAGCAGGTCCTGCACGGCCATCTGGGGCTCCTACTGCAATACGAAATTGGTGAACAGCAACTGGTCGATGACCGGCTTGCCGACTTCCTTCTGCGCCACTTCCTGGACACTGGCAGTGGCCTTCTGGCGCAGCATTTCCTGGCCGACCGGGCTGGACAGGGTGTCGAAGCCCTGGCCCGAGAACATCATGACCAGGTTGTTGCGAATCACCGGCATATGCACCTTGAGGGCATCCAGCGCTGCCTGGTCACGCCCCTGCATGGTGATGCTCACCTGCATGTAGCGCTGGCGGCCGTTCTGGTTGAAGTTGACCACGAAGGCCGGTGCCAGCGGCTCGTAGATCGCTGCCGGCTTGAGGTTGGCCAGGGCCGGATCGACCGCAGGCTTATCCTCGGACTTGTGCAGGAAGAACCAGGTGGCGCCGACCGACAGGCCGATGGCAAGCAGCAATGCCAGCACCAACAGCAGGATCAGCTTGAGTTTGCCTGTAGCGGCGGGGTCTTTCTCTGCTTCGCTCTTCGCCATGCCAATAATCCGTCATTCATCGGAGATTTCAGTCACATGGCGAGGGTTGAGCAAGTGTTATGCCAACCTGGAAAAGCAAGGTCGGCCAGCACAAAGAGCACAGCCAATCAGGCGTAGTAATCCACCGCGCTGGAACCCACAACCGACTGCTGCTCGACCGGCATTGCACCTGGAGCGATTTCAGCGGACTCAGCGGATTCACCAGCTTCATTACGCCGTGCGGCCACGCCACTGAGTTTCGGCGTATCCTGGGCGCCCTGCTGCTGGCCACCACGGGACTGGTCAGCGACGTTGACGTCCGGCTGGCCGAGCCCCTGCTGGGCAAACATTTCCTTGAGCCGGTGCACCTGGTTTTCCAGCGCCTCGCGCACCCCGGCGTGACCACTGACAAAGGTCACCTGGGCCTGCTGTTCCGGCGCCAGGTTGACGCGGATGTCCAGGCGCCCGAGCTCGGCCGGCTCAAGCTTGATATCGGCCGATTTCAGGTTCTGGCTGGACAGGTACATGACCCGGTTGACCAGGCCTTCGGTCCAGCCGCCCTGGTTCATCGCCAACGGCTGCTGCAGCGGCGTGGCCACCGGCACGGCATTGGCGGTCTTGGCCGTGGCGGCCAGGGTCAGGTTGCTCAGGCGCTCGGCAAAGTTGTCGACACGCGTATCGCTGGAGGCGCTCTTGAGGTCCTTGAGGCCATCATCGAGCAGGCCACTGAAGGCTTTTTCACCCGGCTCGCCTGATTCGGCATCGGCACCTGGCTTGTCCAGCAGGGCCGCCAGTGTATTGACGGCAGGCTGCGCCGTCGGCGCTTCAGGCTGGGCATTGCCGGCCTTGCCAGCGGCATGGGCAGACGTAGTGCCCTGGGCCTGGGCACTTTGCTCAAGGGCCAGGCGCAAGGCTGGCAGGTCAGACAGCGGATCGGCCTCAGGATCGAATTCGGGCGCTTCGGCTACCGGCTGGGCCGGCGCCGCAGCCACCTGCAATTGTGCTGCCGCAGCCTGAATCACCGGCGCCACGGCTTCAGCCTGGGCCTGGATCAATTGCGCGCCGGGCTGGGCGTCGGTCACTTGACCCGCCACCAGGCTGGGGTCAAGCAGGGTGGGATCAGCCACCAGCGCCGGATCGACCTCGGTGCTGTCCTGCTCCTCAGGCAAACTATTGCCGCTGTCGGCAACCTTCGACGAATCAGCGGCCGTTTTATTGCCGCTGCCCGGGGCGGTGACGACCTTCTCAGGCACAGGCGCGTCCTTGGTGCCTGCAGTCGTCTCGCGAGACTGCTTGGCATACACATCGGAAAAGCCAGACGCCTTGTCGTTAGAGGCCTGCAGCGATTTATCCGGCGCACCGGCAGTGGCGCGCGACGGCTTCGCCACGGCACTGGCTTGCAACAGGGGGTTGGAGGCGACAGGCATGCAGGAGTCTCCGCTACAGAAGTCGTAATCGTGAATTAGCGAAGACTACGCAAAACTCGCGCCAGGTTTGCCCTCGCGCTCAACCAATCGATACTCGCTGGCGTTCGTCGTGGTAAAGGTCACGAACGGCCGCATACTCGCGATCGATCTGGTTGATCAGGTCTTCGATGCCTTGCAGCGGGCCGTGATTGACGCGGTCTTCGAGCTGCCTGCACAACTCGGCCAACGCTACCGCCCCCATATTGCTGCTACTGCCCTTGAAACTGTGCGCGGCATGCGCCAGCTCGTCGGCGTTCTTCGCCTCATGCAATTGACTGAGGCGTTTTTCGGAATCTTCAAGAAAGGTTTCCAGCAAGTACAGGTAGCCATCTTCCATGACCTCCTGCAAGTCGCTGAGCACCTTGCGATCGATGTGAATGTCGGACACTTGCTCACTCCTTGATCAAGTTGGATTATGCCAGAGCCTCCCAGGCGAACTCCACGCATGCGCGGCGCCCCTCGTCGGCCCATTCGGCACGCCGGCTCAACCGGCGTATGAGGGTCAGACCGCGTCCGCACAACCCTTGTTCGGACACAGGCCTGGCCAGCACTTTACTCACATTGAAGCCCTTGCCGCTATCTTCGACTTCAATCTTCAGACGCCCGCCTTGGCGATCCGGCTCGACCCGAAGGAACACGCGGATGAAGCCCTCGTTCAACGCCTGCAGGCGCTCGTCGCGCATCTGATAGTAGGCGGCAAAGCCCTGCGCATCGCGCTTTAACGCCGAGTCCAGCCCCAGCACGCCGTGTTCCAGGGCATTGGAATACAGCTCGGTGAGGACACTGTGCAGCGCCCCGCTCTGAGCCCGCAAACCGTGTATTTCCTGCAACAGCTGTAGCAAATAAGGTAATGGATTGAAACGTTTTAGCGTGTCGGCGCGAAACTCGAACTGCAGCGACCAGTCCAGCGGACTGGACTGCCCACTGTCAGAATAGATCACCGGCAGCGGCGACAACAGTTGCGGTTCGACCACCTCGATATCCAGCAGGCTGACATCATCGCGCGAGCGACCACGAAACGCTTCCAGCGCCTGCAGCACCTCCTCGAACAACAGTGCCGGCTGTCGATTGGCACTCAGCACCCGACGCAGGCGCTCGACACCGAACAGCTGGTCATTGTCATCACTGGTATCGACCACGCCGTCAGACAACAGAAACAGGCGCTCGCCCAGGGCCAACGGCAGCACCTGGGTGGCATCATCAAAGCGCTCCGGCGCCAGGATACCCAAGGGCAAATGGCGCGACACCAACGCCACAGGCTCACCCCCACCGGCGGGCAACAGATAGCCGTCGGGCATGCCACCATTCCAGACCTCGACCACCCGCCGCTGAAAACTCAGGTTGAGCAACAATGCACAACAGAACATGTCCACCGGCAGGATGCGCTTGAGCTTGGCGTTCATCTCGCGCAGGGTTTCGGCCAGGCCGTAACCCTTGGCTGTCATGCCATAGAACACCTCGGCCAGGGGCATCGCCCCCACCGCCGCCGGCAAGCCGTGGCCGGTGAAGTCGCCGAGCAGCACATGCATGTCACCTGCCGGCGTGAAGGCGGCCAACAGCAAGTCGCCATTGAACAGGGCATAAGGTGACTGCAGGTAACGGATGTTCGGCGCACTCAGGCAACCGGCATGGGCCACCTGGTCGAACACCGCCTTGGCGACCCGCTGCTCGTTGAGCAGATGAGTGTGATGGCGGGCAAGCTGGTCACGCTGCTCCAGCACCGTGGCCTGCAGCCGGCGCATACGCTCCATCGCCTTGATTTTGGCGGCCAGGATCACCGGGCTGTAGGGTTTTGCCAGAAAATCGTCGCCACCTGCCTCCAGGCAACGGACCAGCGCCTGTTCTTCGCTAAGCGAAGTGAGAAAGATGATCGGCACCAGCGCTTCACCGGCCAGCGCCTTGATCTGGCGCGCCGCCTCGAAACCATCCATGACCGGCATCAGCGCATCGAGCAGGACCATGTGCGGGCGCTGCGCGGCGAACAGCGCCACCGCCTGCTCGCCATTTTCGGCAGTGAGCACCTGATGCCCCTGTTTGCGCACAAGGGTGGCCAGCAACAAACGATCAGCAGCACCATCCTCGGCGATCAGGATGGTGAGCGCCTCGAAAACATGGGCTGGCTGGTTCAACTGATGTCGAACAGCTTGTCGAAGTTGGAAATGGCGAGGATCTTTCGCACATCGGAGCTGGTGTTGACCACACGGATTTCCGAGTCGTCGCCGCCGACGTGGTCACGCAGCAGCAACAGCATGCCCAGGGCCGAACTGTCCAGATAGGTGGCCTCCTTGAGGTCGACGACCACTGAGTCCGGCATGTTCTGCTTGAGCTCGTAAGCCTGGCGAAATTCCAGGTGCTTGCCAAAGTCAAAACGCCCCCTGACCTTGATCGTCAGTTTTTTCCCATCCGGGGATACTTCAGATACAACTGCCATGTCGATGATTCCTTCCATTGCGACGATTGCAGACACCTAGAAGGTTTAGCAGCCCCACCCCCCGGCAGCAAGCACTGCCGACCAAAGCACGCTTCAGTAGCGATCGTGGCGCGGCAGGCGCTGGGACAGTTCATCGAGCAGTTTTTGTTCGCGCTTGTCTTCCACCATGCGCGCCTCGTCGATGTAGCGCTGCACCAGCTTGCGCAAGCCCTCGACCCGGGCATAGGCCTGCTGCCAGGTGCCGCGGGCGTTCTTCAGATTGTTCTGGTGCCAGGCCAGGCTTTGGCGCTGCTGGGTCATGGCAGTTTCCAGCTGGCCGAGAAAGCTCTGGTAGTTGACCAGCCAGCTACCGGACACGCCCTGCCCACCGCGGTTGATCCACTGCAACTGGTAGTCTTCGCGAAAACGGTCAAGTTCGCTGAGCTTGGCCTGGGCCATGTTCACTTGCTGCTGGAATTGCCCCAGGCGCTGGGCGGCCTGGCGCTCGGCGTTTTCCGCCATCTCCACCACCGGCGCCAGACGCGCGGCACGGCTTGGCTGGGCCATGGCCTATCAGCCGCCTGCCGCAGGCAAGGGGGCAAACACGCCAGCCAGGTGCTCGCGGCTTTGCTGCATGCCGACGTTGTCGTTCAGGCCCTGGCGCAGGAAGTGCACCAGGCGCGGCTGCAGGGTAATGGCAAGGTCGGTCTCGGCGTCTCCACCGGCGACATAAGCGCCGACGCTGATCAAGTCGCGGCTTTGCGAGAGGCGCGACCACAGCTGTTTGAACTGCTGCGCTTCGGTCATCTGCTCGGGGCTGACCACCTGTGGCATGACCCGGCTAATCGAAGCTTCGATATCGATGGCCGGGTAATGCCCCTCCTCGGCCAGGCGCCGGGACAGCACGATGTGGCCGTCGAGCACGCCCCGCGCCGAGTCGGCAATCGGATCCTGCTGATCGTCGCCCTCGGACAATACGGTATAGAACGCGGTGATCGAGCCACCACCGGCTTCGCCATTACCCGCACGCTCAACCAGCTTGGGCAGCTTGGCGAACACCGACGGTGGATAGCCCTTGGTCGCTGGCGGCTCACCAATAGCCAAGGCAATTTCCCGCTGGGCCTGGGCGAAACGGGTCAGCGAATCCATCAGCAACAGGACATTCTTGCCCTTGTCGCGAAAGTACTCGGCAATGCGCGTGCAGTACATGGCCGCGCGCAAGCGCATCAGCGGCGCATCGTCGGCGGGCGAGGCCACCACCACCGAGCGCTTGAGGCCTTCTTCGCCAAGAATATGCTCGATGAATTCCTTGACCTCGCGGCCGCGCTCACCGATCAAGCCGACGACGATAATGTCCGCCTCGGTAAAGCGGGTCATCATGCCCAGCAGCACACTCTTGCCCACGCCGGTACCGGCGAACAGGCCCAGGCGCTGACCGCGGCCAACCGTCAACAAACCGTTGATGCTGCGGATGCCGACGTCCAGCGGCTGGCTGATCGGGTCGCGGTTGAGCGGGTTGATGGTCGGGCCGTCCATGGGCACCCAGTCTTCGGCTTTCATCCCGCCCTTGCCGTCCAGGGCACGACCGGCGCCGTCAAGCACCCGGCCAAGCATGCTCATGCCCATGGGCAGGCGTCCACTGTCAGCCAATGGCACCACGCGCGCCCCAGGGGCGATGCCGGCAACGCTGCCGACCGGCATGAGGAACACCTTGCCGCCGGCAAAACCCATGACCTCGGCCTCGACCCGCACCGGGTGATAGCTGTCGTCATTGATCACCACGCAGCGGCTACCAACCGCCGCGCGCAGGCCTTCGGCCTCGAGGGTCAGGCCGACCATGCGTAGCAGGCGGCCCTCGACCACCGGCTGAGACGGCAAATTGACGGCGTCGGCATACGCCCCCAGGCGCTTGCCGAAACTGGTTCGTTCAAGGCGCATCAGGGGCATCCAGCTCAACCTGCACATCCGCCGCTGCCGGGTGCAGGCTTTGGTCATGGAGCTGATCGAACAATTGCGCCATGGCCTTTTCGATACGGGTTTCCATGCTGGCATCGATACGGCTGTGATCAGTCTCGATGCGACAGCCTCCTGGCAGCAGGGCTTCGTCTTCGAGCAGCTTCCAGCGCTCCTCGTGACGCTCGCGCAGGGCTTTGACCTGCTCGAAGTCCTGCGGATTGATATGGATGCGGATGTTCTCGGCACCCATCGGCAGCAACTTCAGGGCTTCACGCAGTACCTGGCCGATCTGGCTGGAATCGCTGCGCAGCTCGCGACCGATGACCTCGCGGGCGATGTGCCCGACCAAATGGACCACAGCTTTTTCAATCTGGCTGTCTTGTTCGGCGATGGGTTCGAGCAGGTGGGTCATCACCTGTTCGAGGCTGGCCAGCTTGGCGCTCAGGGCCTCTTCGGCTTCCTGGCGAACCTTGAGCTGAGTGCTGTGAAAACCCTCGCGCTCGCCGGTGGCAAAGCCTTCGTTGTAGGCTTCCTGGCGAATGCTTTCAAGCTCTTCGAGGGTCAGTGGCTGGACTTCTTCCAGCGGCACTTCTTCGATTTCGTCCTGAACCGCTTCGGGCTCCGGTTCAGGCTCAGGCTCTGGTTCCGGGTCGAAACTGGGCAGCGCCCAGCGGTCGAAGCCCTCGACGTCGTTAGCGCGAATCAGTTCACTCAGGTGCTCGTTGGTTGACATGATTGCACGCACTCGTAAAGCATCGCGGGTCAAGCCCGCTCCCACAGGAGCGCTGTGGGAGCGGGCTTGACCCGCGATAAGGTCTTAGATCATCTCTTCGCCGCCCTTGCCACCGAGCACGATTTCTCCGGCTTCGGCCATACGGCGGGCGATGGTGAGGATTTCCTTTTGCGCCGTCTCGACGTCGCTGACGCGCACCGGGCCCTTGGCCTCGAGGTCGTCGCGCAGCAGCTCGGAGGCACGTTTGGACATGTTCTTGAAGATCTTCTCCTTGACCTTCTCGTCGGCGCCCTTGAGCGACACCACCAGCACGTCGGAAGACACTTCGCGCAGCAGCGCCTGGATACCGCGGTCGTCGACATCGGCCAGGTTGTTGAAGACGAACATCAAGTCTTCGATCTGCTCGGAGAGGTCGCCGTCGATGTCGCGGATCGCGTCCATCAGCTGGCCTTCGACGGAGCTGTCGAGGAAGTTCATGATGTCCGCGGCACGCTTGATACCACCCAGGGTGGTGCGCGCGGCATTGGAGTTGCCCGAGAACTGCTTCTCGAGGATCTGGTTCAGCTCCTTGAGCGCCGCCGGCTGGACGGTATTGAGCGACGAGACGCGCAGGATGATGTCCAGACGCACCTTGTGGTCGAAGTTGCCCAGCACTTCACCGGCCTGGTCCGGGTCCAGGTAAGCCACGACGATGGCCTGGATCTGCGGGTGCTCGTAGCGAATGACATCGGCAACCGCGCGCGGCTCCATCCACTTGAGGCTGTCCAGGCCGCTGGTGTTGCCACCGAGCAGGATGCGGTCGATCAGGCCGTTGGCCTTGTCCTCGCCCAGGGCCTGGGTGAGCATCTTGCGGATATAGCCGTCGGAACCGACGCCAAGGCTGGTCTGGTCGCCGACGATCTCGACAAACTCGCTCATCACCTGCTCGACCTGCTCGCGATGGACGTTGCCCATCTGCGCCATGGCCACGCCGACCCGCTGCACTTCCTTGGGGCCCATGTGCCGCAGCACCTGCGCGGCATCGGTTTCACCCAGCGACAGCAGCAGGATCGCAGCCTTGTCGACACGGGTCAGTTTGGCGGTAAGGGCTCGGTTATCACTCATCGGCGTTGATCCACTCTTTCACGACCTGGGCCACGCGACCCGGGTCTTCGGCCACCAGGCTCTTGATTGCATTGAGCTGTGCGTCATAACCCTCGCTCGGGCTTGGCAGCAGAATGCTTTGCGGACCACCCAGGCTGACGCGGTCGTTGGCCAGCTCGCCATCCAGACCGAGCATGCCGCCCAGTTCCATGTCGCCATCGGCACCGGCGCCTTGCTTGCCATTGCCGGTGATGTTGTTAAGTACCGGACGCAGCACGCCGAACACCAGGACGAGGATGAACAGTACGCCCATGACCTGCTTGATGATGTCCCAGAACCACGGCTGCGAATAGAACGGAATCTCGGCAATTACCTCGCCACGGTCGGCGGCGAACGGCACGTTGATCACGCTGACACTGTCACCACGGCTGGCATCGAAGCCCACCGCGTCCTGCACCAGGCGGGTAAAGCGCGCCAGGTCTTCGGCAGCCCACGGGGTGCGCGCGGCATCACCGGTGGCCGGGTCGATCTTGAGCTGGTCATCGACCACCACCGCTACCGACAGGCGGGTCAGACGACCCTGCTGCTGGCGGGTGTGGCTGATGGAACGGTCAAGCTCGAAGTTCTTGGTAGACTGCTGACGCTTGTCGGCCGGGTACGGTGCAAGCATCGGCTGGCCGGTGGCCGGGTCCATGATCTGCTGGCCGTTGGCATCGAGCAGCGGCTGGCCAGGCTGGATGGCGCTGGCGGCGGTTTGCGTGCCACCGGTGGTTTGCGGCGCCGAGGCCGGGCCGGGCGGCTGGTTGCTGAGGGCACCAGGCACGCCCTGCGGGCCCATGCTGCTGGAGCGCTGTTCGTTGACCGACTGCTCGCTGCGCAGCGCCGGCTGGTCAGGGTTGAACTGCTCGGAGGTGGATTCGACCGCGCTGAAGTCAACGTCCGCCGATACTTCGGCCTTGTAGCGGTCGTTGCCCAGCACCGGCTGGAGAATGTTGTGCACACGCTGGGTGAGCAGGCCTTCCATGCGGCGGCTGTAGTCGAACTGCTTGCCGGCCATGGTCAGCTCGGAATTCTCGACCTGATCGGAGAGCAGGTTGCCCTTCTGGTCGACCACGGTGACCTGGGACTTGTTCAGTTCCGGCACGCTGGTCGCCACCAGGTTGACGATGGCCATCACCTGACCGGCTTCCAGGGCGCGGCCCGGGTACAGCTCGACCAGTACCGAAGCACTTGGCTTGCGCTCGTCACGGACGAACACCGAGCTCTTCGGGATCGCCAGGTGCACGCGTGCACCCTTGACGTTGTTGAGGCTGGAAATGGTCCGCGCCAGTTCGCCTTCGAGGCCACGACGGTAACGGGTGGCTTCCATGAACTGGCTGGTGCCCAGGCCCTGCTCCTTGTCGAGGATCTCGAAACCGACATTGCCATCGCTCGGCGCCACGCCGGCGGCTGCCAGCTTCAGGCGGGCACGGGAAATATCGTCGGCCTTGACCAGCAAGGCGCCGGAATTGGGTTCGACGTTGTAGGGGATATCGGCAGCGGCCAGGGTCTCCATGACCTGCTTGGTGTCCATGCCGGCCAGGCTGCCGTACAGCGGCCGGTAGTCCGGTTGCTGCGACCACAGCACCACGGCAAAGCCGATCGCCACGCTGGCGGCCAGACCGACCAGCAGGCCGACCTGACGCAGCATGGGCATCTGCGAGATGTTTTCCAGGAACGACATGCCGAACAACGGCGGCTTGGGCGCTGCTGCGCTGCTTTTCGCGGGCACGTTATCGACGACTGCTTCGGCCATGACTCAATCTCGCCCTTATACCGGCATCTGCATGATGTCTTGATAGGCCTGCACCAGCTTGTTACGCACCTGGGTCAAGGCCTGGAACGACACAGTGGCTTTTTGCGAAGCGATCATCACGTCGGTCAGGTCAACCCCGCTCTTGCCGATTTCGAAGGCGCTGGCCAGCTGCGAGGAAGCCTGCTGGGTGTCGTTGACCTTGTTGACGGCCTGGCCGAGCATGTCGGCAAAACTGCTGGAGCCGACCTCAGGCGCAGCGGCAGCCTTCGGCATCGACATGGCGTCCATTTGCATGGCTCGCATGTCCAACATCAATCGATTAAATTCAACACCTTGGCTCATGGACTTCTCTCTCCGACGGCCCGCATTTTTTTGACACTCACGCAGCGGATAGGCAGGACATAGCAACAAGAGTGCCAGCTCTGCCCGCGGCCCGAACAAAAACTCTAATTCATTAATGGCTCAGCTGGCGTACAGGCTGGCCTCGACATCCATGCCGGCATCACGCATCTGCGCCAGCTTGTAGCGCAGGGTGCGCGGGCTGATGCCCAGGCGCTCGGCGGCCTCCTTGCGACGACCGCGCTCGGCGCGCAAGGTGTCGATGATCATCTGGAACTCATGGCGACGCATGTCATCACCCAGACCGCCCGCCGCCTCGGTTTCAATATTCGGCACGACTGCGGCGACCGGCGCTGCAGCGAACATCGGCAGGACCCCGGCGAGACAGAAATCCGCCGCTTCGATCACCCCACCCTGCTGCAGGATCAAGGCACGCTGAATGGCGTTGTCCAGTTCGCGTACGTTGCCCGGCCAGGCATAACCTTGCAGACACGCCTGAGCATCAGGCGAGAGTCGAACCGGGGCATGCTTCATTTTATTGACGTGGCGCGCCAGCAATCGCTCGGCCAGCGGCAGAATATCGGCGCTACGTTCGCGCAGCGGCTTCCACGCCAGCGGGAACACCGACAGGCGATAGAACAAGTCTTCACGAAAACGCCCCGCCGCCACCTCGCCGGCCAGGTCACGGTTGGTGGTGGCGACCACGCGAATGTCCAGGGCAATCGGCTTGCGCCCGCCAACCCGCTCCACCTCACGCTCCTGCAACACCCGCAGCAGCTTGGCCTGCAAGCCCAGGGGCATTTCGGAAATCTCGTCGAGCAGCAAGGTGCCGCCATCGGCCTGTTCAAATTTGCCGGCCTGGGCGGCGATGGCGCCGGTGAACGAGCCTTTCTCATGACCGAACAGGGTGGCTTCGAGCATGTTGTCGGGGATCGCCGCACAGTTGATCGCCACGAACGGCTGCTCGGCGCGCAGGGACTGCTGATGTATGTAGCGCGCCAGCACCTCTTTGCCAGTGCCTGACTCGCCGGAGATCAGCACAGTCGAATCGCTGCGCGCAACCCGCGCCGCCAGCTCCAGCAACTGCGCACTGGCAGGCTCGCGCGCCACCGGTCCGTCGCCTTCGCCCGCCGCAGCCACCCCCAGAGCATGGCGTGCCACCAGCTCAAGCAATGCCTTGGGCTCAAATGGCTTGACCAGGTAATCGGCCGCGCCCTGGCGCATGGCCTCGACCGCGCGCTCGACGGCGGCATGCGCGGTCATCAGCAACACCGGCAACTGCGGCTGGCGCGCGCGCAGCAGGGCCAGTAACTGATGGCCGTCCATGCCGGGCATGTTCACGTCACTGACCACCAGGCTGAACGCCTCGCCAGCGACCACTTCCAGTGCTTCTTCGGCCGAACCTACGGCCTGGTAGGCAAAGCCGCCCAGCTCCAGGGTATCGGCCAGTGCCTGCCTCAGGGCGCGGTCATCTTCGACCAGCAGCACCTTGATTGCTTTCATTACTCTGCCTCCACCGACTGCGCGCCGATCAGCGGCAGGCTGATCCGGGCGCAGGTGCCGCGACCGGGTCGCGAACGTAATTGCAAACTGCCCTGGTGGGCCCTTGCCACCGCCTTGACTACCGCCAGACCGAGCCCGGTGCCGGTAGCCTTGGTGGTCAGGAATGGCTCGCCCAGGCGCGCCAGCAAGGCACTGTCGATACCGGCGCCGGCATCACTGATACACAGGTGCAAGACCTGCTCGCGCCGGTATAGGTGAACCTTGAGCCGCGCAGGCTCGCCACTGGCCTGCAGGGCGTTTTCGATCAGGTTGAGCATGGCGCCGACCAGGGTGTCGCGGTTGCACAGCAACTCGCCCAGGTGACTGTCGCACTGCCAGCGCACCGCATGACCCTGAACATGGGTCTGCGCCGCCTGCTGCAGGGCCTGGAACAATGCCTTGGGTGTCAGCCGATCGGTCAGCGGCAACTCGCCGCGGGCGAACACCAGCATGTCGCGCACCTGGTGCTCGAGCTCGTGCAGGCGCTCCTTGAGGTTGCCGGCAAAGCGTTGCTGGGTTTCCACCGGCAAGTTCTGCTCGGCCAGGTGGCTGGCGTAGAGCATGGCCGCCGACAAAGGCGTGCGGATCTGGTGGGCCAGCGACGCAACCATGCGCCCCAGCGACGACAAGCGCTGGTGGCGGGCCAGTTGGTCCTGCAGGTGACGGGTTTCGGTCAGGTCATTGAGCAGTACCAACTGCCCGGGCTCGGCATCCAGCGAGCGGGTGGCAATCGACAGGCGCCGGCCATCACGCAGCGACACTTCATGACCGTCATCCTCGCGCGGAGCAAAGCTGCGAGCGATCACTTCACGCCACAACTCGCCCACCAGCGGTTCGCCCAACAGGTCGCTGGCGGCGGGGTTGGCCTCACGCACCCGGCCCAGGCCATCGATAACGATCACCCCGCCCGGCAGCAGGGCCAGCAGGTTCTGCAGGCGGTTGGCCAGGCGCTCCTTCTCGGCAAGCTCGGCCATGCGCTGGGCGCTGACCACCGCCAGCTCGCCCTTGAGCTCGGTAACCCGGGCTTCGAGCAGGCTATAGGACTCACTAAGCTGGCTGGAAACCTGGTCGAACATGGCAAAGGCCTGCTCAAGACCAAGGCGGCTTTCCTGTTCGGCGGCGTTCGGCCCCTTCGGTTCAGGGACACAGGAGATGGTGGCGACCTGGGGCATCATGCTCTCTCGCGTGGCTGACCGTCATAAAACGGTGTGTTGCCTGCGATATAGCAATAGCCGTGCCGGATAGTTTGGGTGTGGCGGCGAGGAAACCAGCGAGGTGGCAGCAAAGGCCGATGGGACGGGCGTTACAGCCCCTTGAAAGATAGGGTTATTAGCCATGATGAGCGCATTGCGCGACTCACCATGGCCACCCAGGCGTCAATCCTCCGCCTGCTCATCCCCTTCACGGCGGCTCATGCCGTACTTGCGCATCTTCTCCACCAGGGTGGTGCGACGAATGCGCAGGCGCTCGGCAGCGCGGGCGACGATGCCGTTGGCATCATCCAGCGCCTGCTGGATCAGGCCCTGCTCCAGGCCACCGAGGTAGTCCTTGAGGTCCAGGCCTTCAGGCGGCAGCATCGCGTGGCTGGCGAAGTTCGGCGTATGGCCGTTGATGGCCACGCGCTCTTCGAGGTCCGAGCGCAGGCTGTCGACCAGTTGCTCGTCTTCGTCGTCGACGTAGCGGAATTTCTTCGGCAGCTCCGACACGCCGATCACCCCGTACGGGTGCATGATCGCCATGCGCTCGACCAGGTTGGCCAGCTCGCGGACGTTGCCCGGCCAGCCGTGCCGGCACAGCGACATGATCGCGGCCGAGTTGAAACGGATCGAACCGCGCTTCTCGTGCTCCATGCGCGAGATCAGCTCGTTCATCAGCAGCGGGATGTCCTCGACGCGCTCGCGCAGCGGGGCCATCTCGATGGGGAAGACGTTGAGGCGGTAGTACAGGTCTTCGCGAAAGGTCCCCACCTCGATCATGCTTTCGAGGTTCTTGTGGGTCGCGGCGATGATGCGTACATCGATGCTCTGGGTCTTGTTGCTACCCACGCGCTCGAAGGTGCGTTCCTGCAGCACGCGCAGCAGCTTGACCTGCATCGGCAACGGCATGTCGCCGATCTCGTCGAGGAACAGGGTGCCGCCGTTGGCCAGCTCGAAACGCCCGGCACGGCTGGTAATCGCCCCGGTAAAGGCACCCTTCTCGTGGCCGAACAGTTCGCTTTCCAGCAGCTCGGCCGGAATCGCCCCGCAGTTGACCGGCACGAACGGCGCTTCGCGGCGCTTGGAGTGGTAGTGCAGGTTACGCGCAACCACCTCCTTGCCGGTGCCCGACTCACCGAGGATCAGCACGCTGGCGTCGGTATCGGCCACTTGCTGCATCATCTGGCGCACGTGCTGGATCGCCCGACTGGTGCCGACCAGGCTGCGGAACAGATTGGGTTCGCGCTGGCGGCCGCGCTCGCGGGCCTGGTCGTACATCTCGCGATAGACCTGGGCACGGTGCAGCGAATCGAGCAATTTGCTGTAGCTCGGCGGCATTTCGAGGTTGGAGAGTACGCGACGGCGCAGGTCGTCCGGCAGCTCGGCAGAAGAAATTTCGCCCAGAAGCAGAACCGGAAGGAACTCATCCCATCCAGCCACTGTCTTAAGCAAGCCCATCAGACTTGCCGGAGCATTCACGGTCCCGATCAGGACACAGAGCACTTCACGACTGGATGACAACGACTCGACAACCTGCTGCCAGTCATGGCTCGAGCAGGGCAGATTTTCTTCGCCAAGAAAATTCAACACTACCGCCAGATCACGGCGGCGAGCGCTATCGTCATCGATCAGGAGAATTTTGGTTTCACGCCACATGCAATAACAACTTCCCTAGTCATCTCGGCGCCCTTGTAAGGGCAAGCTCGACATCATTCCGACTGAACGGTCAGTGTTCGGACGTCTGAAATTAGAAAACAGCCACTAGTTAAGTCAAAAAACCGTACATAGTCAAATTTATGGCGCACTGCTTTTTGTTTTGCCCAGTTTCAGCTGAACAAATGGTATACCTTTGCCGCGTTTTTGGCTTGTCGGATCTGCGTCATCTCATCGACTATTGATTGACGCTCCCCACTTGCAACTTCAATTAATTCCTTGTAGACGCCCAGCAACTCCTCGAGCTTGCTGCGCAGCGTCAGCTCATCCACCGACGCTTCGGCCAGCACATCGTCCACGCACAGACGGCAACTGACGTCGAGCTCGCTGATCGCCTCCCAGTCACGACTGGCCAGGGCACCCAGCAATGCCTCGCGGGTTTGTTCGATACGTTCGAGCACGACACTCATTGCAATCTCCTAGGCGTCGGCGAGTTGATCGCCGATCGCGTCCCAGCCTTCCTTGACGGTAATCAGCAGGCGCGCCACTTCGTTGAGGATTTCCGGATCGTTCTGCACGTTCGCCTCGACCAGGCGCTTGCTCATGTACGAATACAGGTTATCCAGGTCGGTCAGCGAATCGGCGTGGTTTTCCAGGTCCAGGCCTTCACGCAAACCGCCGACAATACCGATTGCCTTGCCGATCAGGATGCCGCGCTGGGCCACGTCGTTACGCGCCATGGCACCCTTGGCCTGGGCAATGCGATCAAGACCGCCCTGCATCAACATCTGCACCAGACGATGCGGGCTGGCCACGGAGGTCTGGGCCACGCCGTTGACTTTCTGGTACTGCCGAAGGGCCAACATCGGATTCATGTTCTACCTCGTCACCGCAAAAAAGGTTTCATATACCGCTTGTATCGCCTGCGCGTCAAAAAACTTTAGCGCGTACGGCAAAAAGCCCGGAGTCCCCCTAGGGGTACTGCCGGGCTTCTGGCACAACGCCGAATCAGGAGTTTTTCTGCTGCGCCTCGATCGAGGCGAACATCGAGGCGATGTTCTTGCGCTGGGCTTCGAGCTTGCCCACCAGGGTATCCATGGCCACGTAGCGCTTGGTCAGGGATTCGGTCAGCGAAGTGATGCGCCGGTCCAGGGCCAGCTGCTGGTTGTCGAGGTCCTTTTGCAGCTTGTCCAGGCCAGCCTTGCGGGTGTCGAGGATGCCACCTGTCTGCAGGTACGGCTCGACCGCCTTGGTCATGTGCGCGAACACGCCTTCAGTGCCGGTGAACAGCTCCTGCACGTCCGGGCCGAGCTTCTTGTCCTTCATCGCGGCATCGTACTTGGTGGAGTTGAACTCCAGGGTACCGTCCTTTGCCGTGTTAATGCCCAGCTGGCTGAGGGTGGTCAGACGACCACTGCCCGACTCGGTCGCCAGTTGCTTGCGCAAGTCCGACAGCATCGAGCGCGTGGTCGGATCGTTGGTCAGCGGCCCGAGCACAGTCTTGCCATCAGCGTCCTTGGACACCGCCGTCAGGCTGTTGGCCGCCTTGACCAGGGTGTTGTAGGCATCGACAAAGTTCTGCACCGAGGCCTTCAGGCCGGCAGTGTTTTCACCGACCGTTACCTTGATAGGCTTGTCCGTGGCAGTAATCTGCAGCAGCTCCAGGCTCATGCCACTGATTGCGCCGTCGACGGTATTGGACTTGCTGGTAACCTTCAGGCCGTCGATGCTCAGCTCGGCGTCCTGGGCGAGGCCGTCGATGTAGCCGGCACCATCACCGTTCATTTTGGTAGTACCGTTGATCTTCAGCTCGGCGATACCGTCGACTGAAATATCGGTACCCTCACCGGTCTTGGTCGAGCTGAAGACCAGGCGCGAGCCGTCCTTGCCATTGACGATGTTGGCAGTGATGCCCTGCTCGGCCAGCGACGAGTTGATCGAGTCGCGAACCGATTGCAAGGTCGCACCTGCCCCCACCTTCACAGTGTGGACCACGCCATCCTGGGTAATGGTCAGGTCGCCTTCAGGGATCGAAGTGCTGGCCCCGCCGGTAAAGTTCTGGCTGGCCACCTTGGACGCGGTCGCCAGCTTGTCGACCAGAACGGTGTAGGTACCGGGCACCGCCTTGTTGTTCGACGTGGCCTTGACCGTGGTGTCACTGCTGGAGGTCGCGGTGTAGGCACTGAAGGCTGGCGCCTTCGGATCGTTGAGCTTTTTCATCGCCTCCTGGTAAACAGAAAGCGCACTCTTGAGCGACGCTACCCCGGAAAGCATGGCCGTGTTGTTGGCGGTCTGGCGTTTGATCTGGTTCGCCTTGGGACCGGTGTCCGCCTTGACAAGCACATCAACGATCTTGTTGATGTCTACCCCGGAACCCAGACCGACACTCGGTAAAATTGTACTCGCCATTGCTACTCCCTCATGGTTGCGCGCCGCCCTAGCCTTGCCAGACTAGCGAACTTGCCGCTCAGCCGCCAGCATCAGGCCTTGGCGTTGAACAGCAGGCTGTTTACATCGCTCAGACTGTGAGCGATCTTCAACGCCTCTTCCGAAGGAAGTTGGCGGATCAGCTCTCCGGTCTCGCTGGCGATGACTTTAACTATAATTCGGCCGGATTCTTCATCCGTGGAAAATTCAAGGTTACGTCGCGATGAAGCAAGGAATTTCTCGATATCCTTGACCGCATTCTTGACCTTCTCAGCTTCGGACAGCCCCTTGTCGGTAGCTTCCTTGACTGGCGTGATGGCTTCAACTGCCGCTACAGGCTTGGCCGCAGGGCGTTCGGTGGTCGGCTCGACCGGCTTCACCGTCGGGTACGACAGGTTCAGCTTGACGCTCATATCCATGTCACCACCTCTCAATGCAAAAGGCGGAGGAGCGCCTTGAATGCACTCCCCCGCCGATAACCACTAGGTGATTAGCCCAGCAGCTTCAGTACCGCCGACGGCAGTTGGTTGGCCTGGGCCAGAACCGAAGTCGAAGCTTGTTGCAGAGTTTGCTGCTTGGTCATCTGAGCAGTTTCAGCGGCGAAGTCGGTATCTTGTACGCGACCACGAGCAGCTTCAGCGTTCTCGTTGATGTTTTGCAGGTTGTTGATGGTGCTGGTCATACGGTTCTGCACCGCACCCAGGTCAGCACGAGCGGTACCGATCTTCGCCAGAGCGGAGTCGATCGCGCCCATGGCAGCCGAGAAGTTGGTCTGGGCAGTGGTGCTGTCGCTACCGGCGATGGTGATGGCGCTGGTGATACCCAGGTCGCTGGCCAGGAACTTGGCGCTCAGGTCGATGCTGATCTGGTTTTCGCCGCCAGTGTTGGAACCAACCTGGAAGGTCATGGTGCTAGCCGAACCGTCCAGCAGGTTTTTGCCGTTCAGCTGGGTGGACTGGGCGATACGAGTCAGTTCCGCAGACATCTGCTTGAACTCGTTGTCCAGCGAGGTACGGTTAGTCGAATCGTTCGAGTCGTTTCGCGATTGCAGAGCCAGTTCACGCATACGCTGCAGGATGTTGACCTGCTCTTGCATCGCGCCTTCAGCGGTCTGGGCGATCGAGATACCGTCGTTGGCGTTTTTGATTGCCATGGTCTGACCGCGGATCTGCGAGGTCATACGGGTAGAGATCTGCAGGCCGGCGGCGTCGTCTTTGGCGCTGTTGATTTTCAGGCCGGAGGACAGACGGCTCATCGAGGTGCTCAGAGCGTCGGAAGCGCGGTTCAGGTTCTTCTGAACGCCCAGGGAGGTAGTGTTGGTGTTAACGGTTAATGCCATGACGAATTCCTCGTGTTTGGGATACTGCGGCTTCCGGCCCTGGCATCCGCCGGGTGTGGCCTAGAGAACCTTCGTAATAGTTATCGTCGTCTGGCGCGGTTGCTTTAGGGGTTTTTGCAAATTTTTTAATGGCACCCTGCCACCCCAATGAAATCAAGGGTTTGACGCCAAAAAAACACTTACCCATAAATGCTGGAGATAAAAAAAAGCGCCACCGGGCAACCGGCAGCGCTCTATTTTCAGGCTGGTGCAGAAATCAGTCGTTGCGCTCGATAATCGCCGAGCCCCACGAAAGACCTACACCGAAACCGCTCAAGGCAACGCGCTGGTGGCGCGAACCGAGCACGTGCTTCTCAAGCAGCAAGGGAATGCTCGACGACACGGTGTTACCCGTCTCGACCATGTCCTTGACGAATTTGTCCGGGTCATCTTCGAAGCGCCGGGCGACGGCGTCGACAATCGCCGCACTGCCCTGGTGGATACAGAACAGGTCGATGTCAGCCGGTGCCAACTGGCTTTCGCCCAACAGCTCATGCAGGTGCGCCGGCACCTTGAGCAAGGCAAAGTTGAACACCTGGCGACCGTTCATGAAGAACACCCCGTCACTGACCTTCAGGTGCGCAGCGCCGCCGCCGTCAGTACCGAACTTGGCCTTGCCCAGCTGCCACTGGGCGCCCTCGCCCATCCAGGTAACAGTCGCGGCATCACCAAACAGCATGGTGGTGTTGCGGTCTTCAGGGTCGACGATCTTCGAGTAAGGGTCAGCGGTGATCAGCAGACCGTTTTTCAGCCCCGCCGCCTCCATGAAGCCTTTCATGGCATACAAGCCGTAGACATAGCCCGAGCAGCCCAGGGAAATATCGAAGGCCGCCACGTGGGTCGGCAGGCCCAGTTTGTCCTGGACGATGGCTGCAGTGTGCGGCAAACCTTCTTCGTCGCCGTTCTGGGTAACGACAATCAGGGCGTCGATGGACTCAGGCACCAGGCTCGGATTGGCAGCGAACAGGGCCTTTACCGCCTCCACACACAGGTCGGAGGTTTCCTGGCCTGCGTCTTTGCGCGGCAGGAAGGTCGAACCGATCTTGCCGAGAATGAATTCCTGGTCCTTGGCGAATTTCGCACCCTGGGCGTAGTTGTCCACACCCTCGACAGGTACGTAACTCGCAATGCTTTTGATGCCAATCATTGTGGCTTCCCGATAGATATGCGGATTTTCACGGGCACTGGAACCTGGTAACCAAGGGCTTGCGAGCCTGCGCGCACCCCGCCCGCCAGTACCGCCCGACGACTCAATAGATTAAAGATGCCCGTTTCGACTGCCAAGTCACTGTTGCACAAAGATTACCCATCACAAATGTCAGCCATTGGCACTTTGTGACTATCAAAGATTGCTAGTTTGGCGGGTGTCGACGCTGCGAAAGGCACCCCGGGAGGCTGGCGACACGGGACGAGCACGCCATCCACCGGGCTGCCGATCGACTCGGGCAACGCGGTGGACGCGGGGTCAGCTGGGGATCAGGCGGGCAACCAGGCGCTGCGCCAACGCTGCAGATGATCCTCGTCGAGCATCCAGCACCGATGAACGGCATCCCTGAGCTCATCACCGCGGCGCTGGGCAGCATCAAGATTGGCCAGGTGCAGGCCAATAGCCTCGATCCAGTGCTCGTAGCTGTTGTGCACACGGGACACGGGCAAGTCGTCCTGCTCCTGGCCGATGTCGCTACAGATCACCGGCACGGCGCATGCGCCGAACTCCAGTTGACGCTGGTTACCTCTGCAAACATTGAACAGGGTCTGCTGCAGCGGCACCAGAGCGAGGTCCAGGTTCAAGCCTGCCAGCTTTTGTGGGTACTGCTGAACTTCGACACCCTCGTGGTACTCGTGTACATAGGGCCGCAGGCTATTGGGGCAGAAGCCGAAGAAAACCCACTCGACATCCGCAGCCAAGGCCTTGATAACGGGCGCGATAACCTCCAGGTCACTTGCCTGCTCGCTGCTGCCGACCCACCCCAGGCGAGGCCGGCCAGCCGTTCGGCGCTGCCCCCTTATATGGCGCCAGGCGTCGATCGACAAGCGCGTCTCGACCACCCGGATATCGCCATGCAGGCCGGCAAACGCCTGTGCCAGCGCCGCCGTCGGCACCACCAGGCGGTCGACGCACCCCAGGGCTTGCTGCAGGCTGTGGAACACATCCTCGCCCAGGCCCTCACGGCGGGCACTGCCCACCGGCAGATCCGGCAGGTAGTCGCTCAGCTCCAGAACCGTAAAGGCACGCGAGAACGCCTGAATCCGCCGCATGACTTCAAGGCGCGGTGCATCCAGCCCACCCTGGAACACCACTACATCCGCTGCCAGGCGCTCCAGCTCGACCAGGGGCGTCAACCCCGGCGACACCCGGCCATCGATGTAACCGGCAGCCTTCAAGCCATTGAATGGACGCACTACCCGCGAATAGCCCAGTTCACCCTGATCAAGCGGATGGACCACCAGCACCGGCATCTCTCGCTGCCCCTGTGGCGGCTGCCAGGTCGACTGCAGGCTGGCGACCTTGAAGCCACCGGCATGGGCCAGCGACAGATGGCGGTTGTAAGCCGGATCATGGGCCAGCACCGGCAACCAGCGCGCATACAGGGCGTCCTCTTCTTCCACACTGGCATCGGCCATTGCCGGCCTGTCGATCAACAGTTGTGCATGAGGCGTCCAGACGTTGAGGTAACCGGCCTGGCGCAGGCGCAAGCACAGATCGACGTCCATCCAGCGCGCCAGTGCAGGCGCCTCGTCAAACCCGCCGGCCTCGACAAACAGGTCGCGGCGTACCATCAGGCATTCACCGCTGAGCGCCGAGTAATTCTGATCGACCGTGAGCCGCTGCATGTAGCCGGAGTCGCTGTGAGCGTAGCCGGCAAATACCCGTCCCACCGGCCCGCGCAAGCCCAGAACCAGCCCAGCGTGGTGAATCCTGCCGTTCATCGACAGCAGCTTGGCGCCCACGGCTGCGACCTCCGGACGCTGGGCGTGATTGAGCAACTGCTGCAACCAGCCCTTGGCAATCGGCGCCGCTGTCGCATCCAGCCACAGCAGGTACTCACCGCGTGCCAGTCGCCCTGCGTCATTGCGCAACAGTGCCGGGCACTGGCCCTGGGCAAAAGACAGCACCCGCAACTGATCGCCACCGATTTGCTCGATCCCCTGCAACCATTGGCGCACTTGCGGTTCGTCACTTCCCGGATCGAGCAACAGGACCTCGTAGCAGGGGTAGTCGGTGTGCTGCAACAGCGCCTCAATGCAGCGCTGGAACTGTTCGAGGGCACCATCGAGCAAAATCACAATGCTCACCATGGGCTGATCGGCATGCCCATAGTCCAGTCGATAGTGGCCAGGCAGGTGCGAATCGACGTGCGCCTGAGCATAGCCCCGGGCCTTGAGATGACGCCCTACCACCTCCCGCTCGCTGGCACAGTCAGCGAAGCGCAACGCTTCGCTGACCAACAGCGGCTCACTGATATGCTCGATACCACTCAAGCCGCGCTGCTCGACCAAGCGCAGCTGGTACTCCAGCTCGAACGCCTGGCCACAGCCGGTATCGAAGCCGCCTTGCGCCAGGAACTCGCTACTTCGCAACAGCCAGTGCGGCGAGACACTGGCCGGCAGGCTTAAAAGCAGATCAAGGTTCAGGTCTGGCCGAAGCGAAATACCCAACGAGCCGTTGCCCATGCGCATGGCTTCGTCAGCGTAGGCGGCAACACAGGCATCGGCTGCATTGACAAGCTCCAGGGCCACCAGCAACAAACCGCCAGGGGTGAACTCGACCCCCGCCTCGACCACCATGAACCAGTCGCAGCCGCTGTCGGCCACGACCCTGTTGATGACCTCGCTACGCTGCGCTGCCTGGCACGGCCGGTGGTGCACCGATAAACCCGGCACGTCTGACGCTGGCGACGCAGCCCCGAGGGTCACCACCTGCAGGTGGCGATAAAGGCACTGATCGGGAGCAAGGCTCTCAAGGGTACGCATCAACGCCTGATCAGCGTCGTCACTACCCAGCACCAGCACGCCCAGCATCGGCGCGCGGCCGCTGGCCAGGCGCTGCATCAATGCCGCGCGTTGCGGTTCTTCGGGGCAGCGCTGCTCGAGCCAGGCCAGCATGCCTTGCTTGTCCGCCAGTGCCTGCTGTTGCGCTGCCGCCTGGGTTTTTTCAATGAAGACATCCAGCTGCTGCCAGAACGGCTCGGTGACCGCGACGTAACGCTGCAAGGCCCCCTGCACCCCGGCACGGGCAACCTCCAGCGCATCGGTTTCATCCGACAAGGCAAAACCTTGCCTGCCGAAGAAGATACCGTCGAGAAACACCTGATCGACGCTGTGCCCGGCCATGAAGATCACCGGGCAACCGCATAGCACAGCAATGGCACAGGTCATCGACCATTCATAGCTGTACAGCACTTCGGCACTGCGCAGGACCTTGGCCAGTTCAACCAGCGACAGCGGGTTGGCAACACTGAGCAGGCGAATGCCTGCCGGCAGCGAGGCATAGTCCACCTGATCCAGAGGATGCCGGTTCTGATACAGGTAATGCCCCTGGCGAGGCACGCTAGGATCAGGTGCATTGAACAGCGAGATATCGATAATCGGGAAGCACAACAGGTCGGCGACACTGACCCCCTTCTTGGCGGCGATCCGCGCATCGTAATAGAACAGCAGATCGTCCGGCTCTTCCTCCATCGCCCTGCCCGTCAGGAAGCCCTCGACGTTCAACAGGTAGCGTGCGACTACTTTGCCGCTGAGCGGGTTGCCGCTGGTGACTTCCGGATAGACCGTAATGGGCACCTTGCCGCTGGCGATATGGCGATCGGCGGTCGCCTGGTCGAGCAGTGGCGTTTTCAGCTCGGGGTTGACCACCTTGCCGCCGCAAATATAGGCCTCGCGGCCGCTCAGGTTCAACGCGTGGCACAGGTAATGAAGCGTGCAGACTCCTGAAGACGTCTCCCGGTAATCCGGCGCCGCAATATAGTAGGGATGCGCCGGCTTGGTATAGATCAGCAGCAAGCGAGCCATCGCCTGCTCAAGCCTATACCCATCAACGCCCAGGGTATTCGACATCTTCAAACTCCAGAATTGGTTGGAAACCCGACAGCCAAGGACAGGTTGCCCAGGCAACGGCGGTGGCCTGCGAGGCGAACTGTCAATAATCTGCCATCGCCCCCCTGCCAGTGCAGGAGCACAAGGCTGTAGACACGGGGGCTTAGCGAATCGCAGGCATGAAAAAGCCGGGCATTGCGCCCGGCTTTGCATATTTCGCGCCAGAGACCTGTTAAGGCAACCACTCCAGCACGCCGTTGCCACCGGCCACTACTACACGCGAAACGTCAACGCCATGCTCGACATCGACTACAACACGGGTGCTGAAGGCTGCCGGCCAGCGCTGGACCAGCGCTTGGCACTGTTCCCGCGCAGGCAATGGCACTGCGACGTTAAGCACTTGCGCCTGGGGTACGCAGATCGCCAGCAAACCGGCTTGTGCAGCCTTCAGGCACAGGTCGACATCGGTACCACCCGCAAGCTGTTCATCCAGCCCGGCACACTGCTCGAACAACGCCTTGCCCACCATCAGGCAGTCGGCCGACACCGCCTGGCAACCTCTTACCGCTTCCAGCCCGGGCAATGTCACTCGCACACGCGAAGCACCCTGCCGGGCATTGCGTACCAGGCCACTGCCGAGCAGCTCGTAACCTGCATGACTGATGACGCCATCGCGATCGAACATCTGGCAACCGACAACACCCACCTCAGGGCGCTGAGCCTGGTTGAGCAGGGATTCGATCCAGGCCGGCGACACCACCTCGCTGCGGCTCGACATCAGCACCAGGTACTGCCCCTGGGCCTGGGCCGCAGCCTGGTTGACCATCTGTACCCGCACCGACGACTCACAGGCAAACAAGCGCACCCGCGATCCCAGCCCCTGCACCGTGGCAAGGCCTGCGGCTACCGCCTCGGCATTGGCCGCCTCGCAGGTGACGATCACCTCGTAACGGGCATAGCGAGTACGCTGGACCACGCTTGCCAGGCTTACTTTGAGCTGCTCGAGATCGGAATCGGCAACCAGCACAATGCTCACTTGCGGGGTCTGCGGATGACGGAAGTCAACCTGGAAGGTACCGTCGGTACTTTCGTTGACCTGGCCACGGTAACCCAGCACGTTCAAATGACGCTTGAGGGTGGTCAGGGCTTGACCAGCCATCGACTCCGGCGCTTGCTGGCCGATCACCAGGTACTCGTCCAGGTGGGCCATGCCGCTGATACCGCTGGCTTCGACCAGACGCAGGAGCAGATCGAATTCCAGCGCTTGCGCACAGTCTTCACTGTAACCGCCCAGGTCGACAACGGCCTGGCGACGCACCAGCCAATGCCGGGCCATCAGGTCAGGACGACTGCGCAGCAGGTCCAGGTCGCAACCAGGACGTACGACGCTGAGCAGGCGCCCGTCGCTGTCGCGCTGAACTTCGTTGGCACAGATCGCATGGCACGCCTGGGCGCCAGGCAGCTCGACCTGCAAACGCAACAAGCCGCCGGTAGCCAGTACATCGCCCGCCTGCAACATCAGCAGCCATTCGCTGGAAAGCTGGCGTACCACCTGGTTCAGGTGCGCAACCATGTTGGCCGGCGTAACCTTGATAAAGTGCAGGGCATCCCGGGCCGTGGTGATGGCCGGCAGTTCGCCGGCCTTGAGCACGACAATCTTGAAGTTGCGCAAACCGCTGGCGACCAGGCTGTCGAAGGTATCCTGCAAACCTGCGTTATCGTCCGCAAGATCGATCACCACAAAGGCTGTCTGCGGCGCCGGGTTTTTCCCCAGGTGGGCAAAAATGCGCTCGCGGGCGGCGCTGTCCGGGGTGGCCGCAGCGATTGCCGCCAGCACCTTGCCCGAAGGCGTGCTCGCCAGCTGCGTCTGCACAGCGGTAGCCGGCAGCAATTGGAGCTGCTCCAGCCAGGTGCCAAGGTCGCGGCGCAGCCCCTGGTCCTGCTCGCCCAGGCCTGCCAGCAGGCGCTGGCAAACCTGCGGGTTGAACACACCCAGTGCAAAGGCCTGCCAGTAGCGGGCCATGAGGCTCTCGGCGGTATCGTTGGGATGCTCGGCAAGCAATGCTTGCTGCCGTACCCAGGTACCTTCCAGCGCCCGGCTGTGAAGCTGTCCGGCGGGCCAGGCATGGACCATGAACTCGCTCGAGCGCAACTGACCGAACACGCTGCCGTTGTAGTACGGCATATCGACAAACTGGGTTGGCTCGAACGTCACTTGTGGTTCGGACGACAGGCTGTCCCAGCGCGAAGTGAACAGCAATGGCGCCTCACAGCGCGAGTGGGTATTGCGCACGAAGGCATTGAGGACTTCGAAGCCCCTGGCACTGGCAAATACCGCTGCCTGCTCGCCATCCCAGTGCTGGAGCTGGCGCACAGCCTGGCTCAGAAACTCTTCGCGAGCCTGCTCGGAAAGACTCCAGGGACGGTATTCGACCATCGCACTGGTGTGCGCCAGCAGCCGCGATGCGCCCTGGGCCAGCAGCCCATAGGAAACCGCCACACACCAGCTATCGAACGACAGGTTCGCCGGCACGCTGCGCACCGCGGTTTTCAACACCTCGGTCCTGATCACTGCCCGCCACGCCTGCAAACCGTACTCGGCATGCACGGCAATACGCCCCAGGGCGTTGCTGGCATGCAACTGAGCCTTGGGCGCAGAGCCGATCTTGTAGTAGTCCACGTCGCCATTACCAGGCTGGTAACCCAGCGAGTAACCTTGAGCCATTACGTAATCGGCGTCGCCTTGCAAGGCTTCCACCGCTGCAGCGATGCCATCGGTCAGGAGGAAATCACACTCCAGGGTCAGCACCGCAAACGCGGTATCGACCTGCTTCAGGGTCTGCAGCACCTGCTCGGACCAGTCACCGACCGACGTTTGCGACGCCGGCGCTGCGAGTGTCTGCAGGTGTGCAAAGCGCGCCTGGTAATAGTGAGCGGCGCGCCCTGAATAGCCAGGCTCGTCCTGACCCAGCAAGACGACGGTGACGTCATCCAGCAGCGCTGCACAACCGATTGCTTGTTCGCCCATAGTGCACCTAGTTCTCATGTTATCTGTCATGGCCAGCATCAAGGCCGGCCACTGTCGTTAATCGGCCAACCAGGCGTTAGCCCAGTGCTGAAGCTTGTCGGGTGTCAGCATGAAGTCGCGCAGCACCACTTCGCGCAGGGCATCGCCCAGGCGATAACTGGCCTGGGGATCGTCCAGATGCATGCGGATCGCTTCCAGCCAGGCCTGCGTCGAGTTGCCGGCCACCCGCGTACAAGGCAGGTAGCCCTGATAAGCCTTGGTATCGGAACACACCACGGGGAAGCCGCAGGCGCCATACTCGAGCAAGCGCAGATTGCTCTTGCAGTCGTTAAACAGGTTGGTTTCCAGCGGTGCCAGCGCCAGATCCAGGTTCAGGCTCGCCAGCTTCTGCGGATAGAGCGACATGGCAATGCCGGTGTGGTACTCCTTGACGTAGGGCCTGAGCACCTCCGGGCACATACCAAAGAACACCCAGTCGACCTCGTCGGCAAGCTCCCGGACCACCTCGGCCAGCAGCTCCAGGTCACCTTGATGGCTGGTGCCCCCAGCCCAGCCGACACGCGGCTTGAGGGTGGTTTGTCGATGACTCTTGAGGTCGCTCCACATGTGCATCGCCAGCATGTTCGGCACCACCCGGATATCATGGTGCATGCTCGACAGCGCATCAGCCAGCGGCTGGGTCGACACCACCACACGGTCGCACAGGGAAATGCCGCGGCTCACCAGTTCGCGCATGTTCTGCGGCATGTTGCGGCTGTGCGCATTCTTTTTCGGCACGTCGATGATGTAGTCGTCGATCTCGTAGATTCGCCGCGCACTGGAAAAGGTTTTGACCCGCTCGATATCCCGAATGGTACTGGCCATGTAACGGCACTGCAGGATGATCGAGTCCGGCTTGCAACGCTCCATTTCGATAGTGTTGGGCGTGGCGTAATCCAGCTGACCCTGGATCCAGCCGGCCCGCTCCAGCTCGGTAAATGGCTGCACCACCCGGTAATGCCCAACCGCCGTGGTGTTGACCGGCAACGCCAGCACATAGGGCAATGGCCGGCTGATGAACGGGTCCCAACCACTACGCAAACCCGGTTCCAGATTGTAGCTGGACAGCTTCAGGCTAAGGTTGCGGTTGTAGGCCGGATCGTTGGCCACCAGGGGCAGCCAGCGCTGGTAGAAGGCGCGTTGGTCCCGTTCTATCGCCTTGGTGTCGACAACCTGCTCGACTGGCAGGCGCGCCACCATCGAAAACGGTGTCCAGACCACCAGGTAACCCTGCTCACGCGCACGCAGGCAGAAATCGGCGTCGAGCAACTCAACGCTGAATGCCTGGACATCCAGACCACCCAGCGCATCGAACAGGTCGCGCCGCACCAGCAGGCAATGGGCGCTGACAGCGCTGAGGTTCTGTACCGCAAGCAAGCGGTTCATGTAACCACCGGCATCGACCGGCTGACCGTAGAACGGGCTTCCCGCCAGGCCATGCACACCCAGCAGCAGCCCGGCATTGACCACCATGCCGGCGCTGCTACACATCTTCGGACCGACAATGCCGACTTCCGGACGCTGGCCCTGGCGCATCAATTCGCTCAGCCACTGGCCATCGAACATCAGGCAGCCAGGGTCGACCAGCAACAGATAGCTGCCTCGCGCCTGCTCGGCGGCCTGGTTGATCAGTTGCTGCCCGGCGCTGTCCTCGGACTGGACAATGTGCAACTGATCGCTGCCCAGTTGCCGCATCGCAGCAAGCCAGGACTGCAGATCCTGAGGCTCGTCACCCTTGGTGGCGATCAGTACTTCATAGTTGCGGTAGGCGGTGTGTTCGAAAATCGATTCGACACAACGCCGAAGCGCCTGCAGGTCTTGCCCGGCCACGATGATGATCGACACCGCGGGCGTATCAGCGTGCTGGTACAGCACTCGGGTCAACATGCTGTTTTCGGCCGATACCAGCTCGGCCTCGATACCCAGGCGCTGCAGGTGCGCCTGCAATACGCGTGGTGCCTGGGCCAGGCAGGCCGGCTCGGACTGCCAGCTGGAATAGCTGTACTGACTTTGCACCAGCAGTTCGGCGACGTGCTCGACCACCTGCAAACCATGGCTTTCAACCATCCGCCAGAGCAGATCTTGCGGCGCCAGGACGTCATAATCAGCCGTGAAGCCGCCCAGCTCCAACAGCCGGGTCCGCTCGAAGGCCAGCATTCGTCCGACGTAGGGGAAGCTGCGCATCAGATCGAGGTTGAAGTCGGGTTTGAAGATCGGCTGGCCAACCTGCAGGTTATCGTCACTGCCCTCATCGGTGTACAGGCACAACCGGTCCGTGTGCAAGGCCAGGCGCTCGGCCATGATCACCAGGGCATGAGGATGCAGGCGATCACCGGCGCGTAGCAGCAACACCCAGTCTGCCGATTCGGCCCTGGCGATCCGCGCATTGAGCTGTTCAAAACCATTGCCACGCAAAGCGCTGTACTCGACACCCGCATCACTCGCAGGCGGCTCTTGAGTGCCAAGCACCCAGACCTGATGCGGCGCATAAGACTGGGCGGCCAGGCTGTCGAGTGTCGACTTCAACGGCATCGCCTCGCCCTGTGGATCGAACACCACAGCAACGATGCGCGGTTGTCGTGGCCATTGCTCGATCCGTTTGGGCAGCAGGCTGATCTGCGCGGGCGACAAAGTGCGGCACTCAAGCCACTCGGCATAGAGCTCGGCAAAGCTCAGGCTGTGGGTACCGACTTGCTGCTGATAGTGGCCCATCTGCCCGGCGTACAACCGGGTCAGTTCATATTCGTCCCACTCCAGCGTCTCGCCTGGGCGAAAATCCTCAAGCGCCACGTAGCGAATCCAGCCGGTGGCCGGCGGCGCTTCGCCGGTGTTGGCGGCGAGCATCTGCTGCAACCATTCGCTCTCGGTCTTGTGTGCAAGGGTGATGCCGGCCTGATGGCTCAGACGTCCGGCATGGACCCGCTCGATACTGAGCATGTTAGACAGGTAGGCCAGGTGCCCACGGCGCAACAGGCACATGTACAGCGCCATGTCCAGGCGCGCAACGAACCCTGCGCCCTGCTGCACCAACTGCGGCAGGTACTGCTCTACCGCAGCCCGGCGCATGAGCATGTGACTGATGCCGCCAAACAGGTTGGGAACCTTGCTGGTGACCGCATCGAGCATGTCACCGCCGTTGAGGATCGCGCTGCAAGGGGCAATCACGCAGTTGGCCGGCCGCGGCGGCAACAGCGTCTCGTCCGCCGCGCAGATCAGCCGGTGGTTGACCACCATGTTGACCTCGGGGCAATCGGCCATGATCCGCGCCTGTTGCTCGATGCAGTTTTCGATCAACCAGTCGTCGTCACAAAGAAACTTGACGAACTCGCCCCGGGAGTGCTCCAGGCATTGCAGCAGGTTACCGGCAAAGCCCAGGGTCGCGGGGTTGCGCGAATAGCGCAGTTCGCAGCTTGCCTGCGCAACCCTCTCATCGAAAATGGCCTTGATCTCGTCCCCCTGACTGTCGTCGCAAACGATGACCTCGAGGTTGGTGTAGCTCTGGGAGATGGCACTGAGCAGCGCGCGACTGAAGAACTCGGGGTTGAAGGCAGGAATGGCGATGCTGACGAGGGGTTGTTCGATCATAGTGGTAGGCCTGGAGAGGGTTCCGGGTGATGCCGGCAGGGGCATCACCCGGTGATGTTGCGCAAAGATGTATCAGAGCCGGTTGAACAGGCTCAGCGAGGAGATCTTGGTGAACGCCAATTGCGACGCCTGCAGCATTGTCTGCTGCAGGTTCAGGCGGATCAGCACATCGGCCGGATCGGCGTCGCGGATCGAACTCTGGGTCTTGGTATTGGCCATCTTCAGGCTTTCGTTGGTATCGGCCTGGACGTCCAGGGCGGCACCCCGGGCACCGATTGAGCTGATCGCCTCGGCAACCTTGTTGGCGCCGCTTTCCAGGTTACCGATGGCCGACTGCAAAGCCCCCTGGTATTTCTGCCGCGCCGCCAGGTTGTTGTCGACCGGCAATTCAAGCGCCTTGCGAAACTCCGAGATGGTGTCGAGGATATTCTGGGTCTGATGGGTATCGACCTTGACCGAGAACTGGTCGCCGCTAGCCGGCACTGCCGAGAAGTCGAAGTCGACACCGGCAATATTGGCCTTGGTCGCCGGGGTACCGGTCAGGTTGCCAGTGGCCACCGGGCGCGCATCCGGCCCCATTGGCTGGGCATACACTTCATAGGCCGAGGCACTGGTGAACTTGATGATCGCGCCACCGCCAGGAAAGGCATTGTGGTACGCCGTCTGGTCGGTAATCTTGGCTCCGGTGATCTGCGATGACGAGGTATTGCCGGCGCTGCGCGAGCCACTGACTTCGTCGGGTTTGGAGCTTAGCGAGAAGCTGTGACCGGCGATGACCGCGTCCGGGTTGGCCTTGTCGGCATCCGTCAGGTTGATGTCCAGGCGCATCTCGACACCACGGAAGGTGATGTTGGCCGGCTTTTTCGGGTCGAAGGCGCCTTCACCGGTGGCTTCCAGGGTCACGTCGTTGTTGGCTGCGTCAGTGATCTTGAACTGCGTGCTGCTGGTGAAGGTGATGGTGTACGGCTCGCCACCACGGAAACGATCGTTGTACTGGGTGCTGCCGGAGACCTGGCCATTGGACAGACTGACACGGCCGTCATCCACGGCCGGCGAGGTCAGCTTGGTCTGGCTGCGGCTGGTGTTCAGCGCCTGTTCGAACACACTGTAGCCACTCTCGTTGGTAGCCATGGTGAGCATGTCACCGACCTGCAGGCTCAGGGTGCTCTGGTCGCCCTGGTAGGTGTAGGTACCATCGGCATTACGCACGTAGGGCGGGGTGTCGCCACGGGAGCCGGAGAACAGGTATTTGCCGTTCTCGTCACGGCTGTTCATCAGGCTGTAGAGCTGCTCTTCGAGCTGGGTCAGTTCCTGGGCATCGGCCTTGCGGTCGGCGTCGGTGTAGCCACCGCTGCCGGCGCTGATGGCCAGTTCCTTGACCCGCGCCAGGATGTTGGTAATGCCGTTGAGGGTCGACTCGGAGGTGCCCAGGCTGTTGCGCACGTTGGTGATGTTGCCATCGTACTGGTCGATCAGGTTGCTCTGCTGTTGCAGTTGCAGCAGGCGCGCAGCCCCTACCGGATCATCGGCAGCGGTACGCACACGAATGTTGTCGCTGGCCTGCTGGCCGGTCTTGACCACGTTGGAAAAGTTGCGCTGATAGTTCGCGGAGCTGGTTTCGTAAAACTGGGAAGTAGAAATACGCACGGTCTACCACTCCTTAAAGGGCGTTGATCAGCGTGGAGAAAATTTCCTGCGCCGCTTTGATGATTTGCGACGAGGCCGTGTAGTACTGCTGGTACTTGATCAGGTTGCCGGCTTCTTCGTCGAGCTGTACGCCCGACAGCGAATCGCGTGCGCCCCGGGCCGACTCATGCAGGGCGCCGGTAGAGTCGACGTCCATCTGCGCCTGGGCGGTCTTGCCACCGACGTTTTCCACCAGCTTGCCATAGGCGTCGGTGAGGCTGATGCCCTTGCCGTTGGCGCCGACTTCAACCGTACCTTTGGTCTGCAGGTCGATCAGCGCCTGGCCGTTGCGGTTGTTGTCCGAACCCGAGCCGGTCATGCCGATGGTGTAGTTATCACCCTGCTTGGGTGCACCCGAGACGCTCATCTCGAAGGTGAAGGACTTCTGGTTGCCGCTGGCATCCTTGATCGGCGCGCCGGTGGAATCGACCATCGGCACCGAGAACTGCAGTTTGTTTTCCTGACCGGGAATAATGGTGCCGCTACCCAGGGTACCGCCCTTGGCATCGAGCAGCTTGTAGGTCTGCGGGTTGGCCTTTTCGTCACCGAACACCAGCTTGACCGGGGTCGAGTACTTCAGGCCATTCTGCAGATCCAGGCGCTGGGCCGGGTCGTAGATGTCCAGGGTCGAGGTCAGGTTGGGCTGTCCGATGATCCCGGTGCCCTGGTTGCCGGCACCACTGGTAGACGTCAGCGGCGATGCCAGCGCCAGGCGCTTGGGGTCGGTAAGGACGGTGTCCAGGTTGGTCGCGGCATTGCGTGTCGGGGTGATCTTGAAGGTGTCACCGGCCTGCAGCGCGCCGCCATTGAGGTTGAGGCTGAAACCGTCGATGACCGGTGCCGGATCGTCATTGAGATCATAGGAACCGACCACGCTGCCCTCCGGCAGCTTCTTGACGCTGTAACCCGTGGCGCTGGTGAAGGTCACCTGATAGTCGCTGGTGCTCAGCTTGCCGGTGTCCTTGATGGTCACATCGAGGTTGCCGGAGCCTGCGCTGTTGCCCGCCTGGGCAATGCTGCGCTGGCTGATCAGTTCGGGGCTGTTGATGTTGTTGAACAGGGCCGCGCCGAACTCGCCGTTCTTGTCGATACCCTGGGCCAGCTGGCTGTTGATCCGGTCGGCCATGACCAGGGCCACGCGCCCCAGCTCGTTCAGCGACGGGTCGAGCACTTCGCTGCGATAGCGCAGCAGGCCGCCGATCTCGCCACCGCGAAGGCTCGAGGTAACGTCCATGGTGGTGCTGCCACGGTTGAGCTGCACGACAAATCGGGTCGGGTCGGTCTTGCTCGGCGCGGTCTCGAGGTTGTTGGTGGTTTTACCCAACACCAGCGGCTGGCCGTTTTCCAGATAGATATCGAGGTTGCCTTCGCGCTCGACCACCTGGGTACCGACCAGCTCGGAGAGCTGACGTACCGCCTCGTTGCGTTGATCGAGCAGGTCGTTGGGGGTGCCCTGCACCACCGCCACCTTGGAGATCTGATCGTTGTACTGGGCAATGGTTGCCGTCAGCTTGTTGACCTGGTCGGCCATCGAAGCGAGGTTGCCATTGATGTTGCTGTTCTGCTCGTTGAGCTGGCTGGCGATGGTGTTGAAGCGCTTGCTCAGCGATTGCGCGCTGGTCAGCAGCAGCTGACGCGAGGCATCTTCATTGGGCTTGGCAGCAGCGCTCTGCAAGGCACTGAAGAAGCTCTTCAAGGCACCCGTGATACCCGTGTCGGCGCCCGACAGCATCTGGTCGATCGGCCCGACCTGCTTCAGGTACGAGGCGGCATCGCTGCTCAGCGAGGTGGTGGTACGCAACTGGTTTTCAAGGTAGGCGTTGTACACCCGACGCACATCGGAGAGGGTCGTGCCGGTGCCGATGAACACACCGCCAACCTGCTGCGCGCCGTTGGACCGCTGCACATTCTGCTGGCGCGAATAACCGGCAACATCGGCATTGGCAATGTTGTTACCCGTGGTGTGCAGGCCCGCCTGGTTGGCGTTGAGCCCCGACATCCCGATGTTGATCAAACTCGCCATGGTTCAAACCTTATAGTTTCGTTGTAGTGCCAATCGCTGCGTAGCTTTCGTACGATTTCATCTGTTTGGCGATCTGCGAAATCTTGCTCGCGTAATCCGGGTCGGTTGCGTATCCGGCTTTCTGCAGCTCGCGTACAAACTGTTCCGGTTTATCGGCAGCCTTGACCGCTTCTTTATAGCGCGCGTTGTTCTGTAGCAGGCTGACCAGGTCATGGAAGCTGTCCTGGTAGGAGTCGTAGGAACGGAACGCCGCGGTCTCCTTGACGAACTGACCGTCACGAAACTCGCTGGTGATCGCCCGCGCCTGGCCGCCCTGCCAGTTGCCGGTAGCCTTGATGCCAAACAGGTTGTGACTGCTGCTGCCATCGGCCTGGCGCATGACCGATTTGCCCCAACCGGTTTCCAGCGCCGCCTGGGCCACCAGGTAGCGCGGATCGATACCGATGCGCTTGGCAGCCTGCTCGGCCATTGGCAGCATGGTGGCAACGAATTCATCCGACGAGCCGAATGCGCGCTTGGCCGGCGCCAGCGGCGGCTGGGCCACGGCGCGGCCATAAATGCGCATCGAACCCGGCGCGGCAAAGCTCTGTGCCGACTGCCAGTCACCCTTGACCACGGCATCGGTCATGGCCGTGGTGCGTTGCGGCAAGGCTGCGGTGTTGGTGGTGGCAGCGACGGCACCGGCGGACGGCACGATGCCGGCCAGCAGGCGATCGGTGAGTTTGCCCGGCAGCGCCAGGCGCCGCGAGTTGAGCGCCGCCATGTCGTTGCGGGTGACGGCGGTTTCTTCGCTGCGCGCAGGCTCGGCAACCTTGCTTGCCCACAACGGCCGCTGCTGGATATCCACGCGCGGGAACGGGCTGTTGTTGCTCGCAGCGCTGGCCTTCTGCTTGGACAGCTGGCGCATCAGCACTTCCTGCAGGCCGATACCGCCGCCCTCGCGGGACATGCTCACCGCCAGCTGCTGGTCGTACATCTGCTGGTACTGCTTGGTGGTCTCGGTGTTGAGCGGGTTGTCCTTGGCCAGCACATCGCTGGCCGAGCGCATCGACTTGAGCATCTCGTTGAGAAACAGCGACTCGAATTCCTGGGCCACCTTGCGCAGGTTGGCATCGCTGTCGCGATCACCAACCTTCAGCGAGTTCAGGCGATTGAGGTCGGTGTAGGCACCACTGTCACCGGCATTGAAAGCACTTTTAGGCATATCCATGGCCAGCCCCCTCAGATCACGATCAGGTCGGCTTGCAGGGCGCCGGCCTGTTTCAGGGCTTCGAGGATCGCCATCAGGTCACCGGGCGCAGCGCCCACCTGGTTCACCGCACGGACGATTTCATCCAGGGTGGTACCGGGGCCGAACTTGAACATCGGCTTGGCTTCCTGCTCGGCATTGACCCGTGAGCGCGGCACCACGGCAGTCTCGCCATTGGAGAACGGCCCCGGCTGGCTGACGATCGGGTCTTCGGTAATGGTCACGGTCAGGCTGCCGTGGGTGACCGCCGCCGGCGACACCTTGACGTTCTGGCCAATGACGATGGTACCGGTACGCGAATTGATGATGACCTTGGCCACAGCCTGGCCCGGATCGATCTCAAGGTTCTCGAGAATCGACAGGTAGTCGACCCGCTGGCTTGGATCGAGCGGCGCGGTAACCCGTACCGAACCACCGTCCAGGGCCTGGGCCACACCCGGGCCGAGCAGCTCGTTGACCTTGTCGACGATGCGCTTGGCGGTGGTGAAGTCCGGGCGATTAAGGTTCAGGGTCAGGCTGTTGCCCTGGTTGAAACCACTGGGCACGGCGCGCTCGACCGAAGCACCACCGGGGATGCGACCGGCCGACGGCACGTTGACGGTAATCTTCGAGCCGTCGCGGCCTTCGGCATCGAAACCGCCGACCACCAGGTTGCCCTGGGCAATGGCGTAGACGTTGCCATCGATACCCTTGAGCGGAGTCATCAGCAGGCTGCCGCCGCGCAGGCTCTTGGAGTTGCCGATCGAGGAGACGGTGATATCCACCACCTGCCCCGGCTTGGCGAACGCCGGCAGGTCGGCATGCACCGACACCGCGGCAACGTTTTTCAGCTGCACGTTGCCCGAGCCTGGCGGCACCTTGATGCCGAACTGCGAGAGCATGTTGTTGAAGGTCTGCAGGGTGAACGGCGTCTGGGTGGTCTGGTCACCCGTGCCGTTGAGCCCCACCACCAGGCCGTAGCCGATCAGCTGGTTGGTGCGCACGCCGGAAATGCTGGCGATGTCCTTCAGACGCTCGGCCTGCACGGCGAACGCAGTGGACAGCAGAATCGTAGCGGCAATCAGCTGCTTGAAGTTGAACATGGTCATCCGAACCTAGAAAGGCCAAAGCGGGCTGATGAAGAACCGGTCAAACCAACCAGGCTGGCTGGCGTCGGCAAACGAGCCGGTACCCGAATAGGTGATGCGCGCATCGGCAACACGGGTAGAAGGCACGGTGTTGTCGGTGGCGATGTCATCGGCACGGATCATCCCGGCGATACGTACCAGCTCATCACCGGTGTTGAGGGTCAGCCACTTCTCGCCGCGCACGGCAATGATGCCGTTGGGCAACACGTCGGCCACGGTGACAGTGATCGAGCCGGTCAGGGTATTGCCCTGAGCCGCCTTGCTGTCGCCCTTGGTTGCACGGTCGCCGCTGTAGCCGGCACTGAGGCTCAGATCGCCATCACCAAATGGATTATTGGTGGTCAAGCCACCGCCAAACAACGAGGTCAGGCCGATATCGGCCTTGCTGTTCTTGGCAATCTGCGAGTTGGCGTTCTTGCTCGCCTGGGTGCGCTCGTTGAGGGTAATGGTGATGATGTCACCCACCCTGAAAGCCTTGCGGTCGCTGTACAGGTTCTGGTCGAAACCGGCCTGGTAGATCGAGCCGTTGTTGGCCGCCGCCGGCAATGGCGTGCGCGGCAATACCGGCGCGTAGTAAGGATCGTTGGGCTTGGGCGTCGGCGCGACGCAGCCGGCCAGCAAGGCGATCCCACTCAGGGCAAGCACGGATAACAAACGACTCATGACTCTGACCTCACGGTGTAACAGGCGCCGTTCAAGCGACCTCGAAGACTTCACTTACAGGTTCTGGGTAACGTACGAGAGCATCTGGTCGGCGGTGGAAATGACCTTGGAGTTCATTTCGTAGGCCCGCTGGGTGGTGATCATGTTGACCAGCTCTTCAACGGTGCTGACGTTGGAGTTTTCCAGGGTTTGCTGCTGCATCACGCCAAAACCGTTGAGGCCCGGGGTACCGATCTGCGGCGCGCCGCTGGCGGCGGTTTCCAGGAACAGGTTGCCGCCCATGGCCTGCAGGCCGGCCGGGTTGATGAAGTCGGCGGTCTGGATGTTGCCGATGATCTGCGCCGCCGGGTTGCCAGCAGTGGTGATCGACACGGTGCCATCCTGGCCAACGGTGAAGGTCTGCGCCTCTGGCGGCACGACAATCGCAGGCTCCAGGGCAAAGCCGTTGGCGGTGACGATCTGGCCGTCGGAGTTCAGGTGGAAGGTACCATCGCGGGTGTACGAAACCGTGCCGTCCGGCTGCAGGATCTGGAAGAAGCCACGACCGTTGACCGCCATGTCCAGCGGGTTCTCGGTGGTCTGCAGGCTGCCGGTGCTGAAGTTTTTCTGGGTGCCGACAATGCGCACACCGGTACCCACTTGCAGACCCGACGGCAGCTCGCTGTCCTGGGTCGACTGGGCGCCTGGCTGACGCTTGATCTGGTAGAGCAGGTCCTGAAACTCGGCGCGATCACGTTTGAAGCCGGTGGTCGAGACGTTGGCCAGGTTGTTGGAAATGGTCGTCAGGTTGGTGTCCTGGGCGGACAAACCGGTTTTACTGACCCAAAGAGCCGGAAGCATGCTGTTCTCCTCGCGCGCCTGTTTTACGGCGCTACGTCTGTGTAATTAGCCGATCTGCAAAACCCGAGCCATGGCTTCGTCGCCTTCCTTGGCCGTGGTCATCATCTTGATGTGCAGTTCGAATTGACGGGACAGCGCCAGCACCGAGGTCATTTCCTCGACCGCATTGACGTTGCTTGACTCCAGGAAACCGGAAACCACCTGGACGTTGGCGTCGGCAGGCGCGGGCTGGCCGCTCTTGGTGTGGATCATGCCGTCCAGGCCCTTGGTCATGGTCTTGAGGTCCGGATTGACCAGCTTGATGCGGTCGACCTCGGCCATGACCCGCGGACCCTCGCCCATGGCGCGGATGCTGATGGTGCCGTCCTGGCCGATCTCGACCTTCTGCTCTGGCGGCACGGCAATCGGCCCGCCATTGCCCATCACCGGCATGCCGTTGCCGGCGCGCAGCACACCCAGGCCGTCAATGTTGAGGCTGGCGGTGCGCACATAGGCTTCACTGCCATCCGGGGCCTGCACGGCGATGAAGCCGTCGCCGCCGATGGCGATATCCAGGTCACGGCCGGTCTCTTGCATCGAGCCCGGGCTGAAATCGGTGGCCGGGCGCTCGGTCATGGCGTAGGCCCGCGCCGGAAAGCTGTCACCAAACACCGGCATCGAACGCGCCTGCTCCAGGTCGCGCTGAAAACCGCTGGTGGAAATGTTCGCCAGGTTGTTGGCATGGGCCTTTTGCGCCAGCGCATTCTGGCTGGCGCCGGTCATGGCCACGTATAGCATCTTGTCCACAGTCATCCTCCGCTGCGCTGGCGAACACTTGCCGTCCGCCGCTGCTCTGCAGTGCCTGTAGCAAGTTTCAAACCAACTTTTGCAAAAGACCCAAAAGCCCAATAGAACAAGGGTTTCAGCGCTGCGCGAAGACTCGCATGGAGAAAGCGCCGTCGAAATTACGGCGCCGGTTTGCCGCTAGCGGCAAGCTTAGTACTCGCGGCAGGCCGCGTTATTGAAAGGACCGGCAAAACGCTTCCAGCCCTCGCCCGGGGAAAACTGCGCGCAAACCAGGCGCCCGGTGACCTGGCTTTCCCAGCGATACCAGGGCGCGGCATCGGCCCAGACCTGGCTCATCAACAGCACGGCAAACAGCGCCAGCAGCCATCGCTGCAACATGATCGATACCCCCGAAATACAAGACCCCTTCCGAGAAAGGGGTCTGTTTATACCAACTACCTTACACCCGCATCAGGCCATCTGGATGATGGTCTGCATGATGGTGCTCTGGGTCGAGATGGTCTTGGCGTTAGCCTGGTAGTTGCTCTGCGCCTTGATCAGCTCGACCAGCTCGTTGGTCAGGTTGACGTTGGACGCCTCCAGCGAGTTGGAAGCGATGGCGCCCAGGGTACCGGTTTTCGGTGCATCGATACCCGGGATACCCGAGGAGTAGGTTTCGGTCCAGCGAGTACCACCCATAGGCTGCAGGCCTTGCTCGTTGGCGAAACTGGCAATCGCGACCTGGCCGATGGCACGCGACTGCTGGTTGCTGAAGCTTGCGAACATCACGCCGCTGGAGTCGATGCTCAGGCTCGACAGGATACCGGTAGCGTAACCGTCCTGGCTTTGCGACAGGCGCGTGGTCGGGGTGTTGTACGAGGTGGTGTCGGTCATGTCGATGGCGATACCGCCAGCATTGGCAGCCGAACCGTTGGAACCCCAGACCGGTGGCTTGGCACTGGCGTTGGTCACCTCGGCAGGAATCCAGCCGGTCAGCTTGAAGACCTTGTTGACCACTTCGTAGCCCGAGCCCGCAGCGCCGGCAGTCATGCTCTTGACGCTACCGTCGGAGTTGAACACGATGGTGCCTTCCAGCGCCTTTGGCGGCTCTTCGGCAGGGTTCAGCGGGTTGCGGCCATCGATCAGGGTGTACGACTTCCAGGTATTGGTCCCGGTCTTGACGTAGTACTGATCCATGACGTGCTCGTTACCCTGGCTGTCGTAGATCTTGGTGGCGAAGGTCTTGTTCCAGCTGTTTTCGTCGGTCGGGCTGAAGGTGGTGGTCGCCGGAATGACCTTGTCCGACGAGTTCAGGTTCAGGCCCTGATCGATCGCGGTGGTGCTCTTTGGCGCCAGCGCCGAGGTATCGATCTTAAGGTCGGTCAGCACGCCATTGATGATCTTGCCGTTTTCATCAACGCCGTAGCCGCGCAGGCGCAGGCCGTCAGCAGTGACGACATAGTTGTCCTTGTTGGTCTGGAAGGCACCGGCACGGGTGTAGCTGAGCGCACCGTTGTCGCTCAGCACGAAGAAGCCCTGACCCTGGATACCCATGTCCAGCACGTTGCCGGTGTTGGTGATATCGCCGTTGGTGAACTGCTGCGATACCGCGGCCAGGCGCACACCGTTACCGATGTTGTTGGTACCGACGCCGAGCTTGTTGGCCGAGTAGACGTCGGCGAATTCTGCGCGCGACGATTTGAAACCGGTGGTGGCGACGTTGGCGATGTTGTTGCCGGTCACGTCCAGTTGCTTGTTGGCTGCATAGAGACCGCTAAGGCCGATATTGAATGACATCTTTCACTCCTTGTGCCGCGTTAGCCGGCTCTATATACCGATGGTTTGGACTTTGGACAGGGCGATACTGCCCAGGCCGGCGAGATTGAGCATCATCTCGCCGCCAGTCTGACTGATGGTGACGCTGCTGACGGTGGCCGGCAGCATGGTGTACATGTCCAGCTGCTTGCCTTCGACGGTGGTCTTGGCGGCAAAGGTGTAGGTACCCGGGTCGACTTTCTCGCCCTTGTCGTTGGTACCGTCCCAGACGAAAGCGGCATTGCCAGCCTTCTGCGCCCCCATGTCGATGGTCTTGACCAGCTTGCCATCCTTGTCGGTAATGGTGACGGTGGCATTGCTGAGCGCCTGCGGGACCACCACCGAACCGTTGAAGCTCTTGGTGGTGTCGACCACGGCCTTGTCGGTCTGGGCGATCACCGAGCGACCGACCAGCGACGAGGCCTGCAGTGCCTGCGAGGACTTGTAGTTGCCGGAAATCGCGGTCACCGACTCGTTCAGCGAGGTGATGCCTTCCAGGCTGCTGAACTGCGCCAGCTGGGCCACGAATTCGCTGTTATCCTGCGGATCGAGCGGGTTCTGGTGCTGCATCTGGGTCACCAGCAACTGCAGGAACGCGTCCTTGCCCAGTGCCTGCTTGTTGGCGCCGGTCTTGCTGTTGGTGGCCGAGGCGATACCGGCGGCGCTGTTGGCGCTGGTTTCGCTGTTTTTCTTGCCCGACGCCTTGATGACGTCGTTCAGGCTTACGCCGGCTGTTGGGTCATTAACACTTGCCATTGGCTTAGTCCTTTATCACTGACCCAGGGTCAGGACCTTCTGCATCATGGATTTGGCCGTGTTCATCAGCTCGGCGTTGGTCTGGAACGAGCGGCTGGCGGAGATCATGTCAGCCATCTCTTCCACCACGTTGACGTTCGGGTAGTAGACGTAGCCGTCCTTGTTCGCCGCCGGATGGTTCGGCTCGTAGCGCGCCTCAAGGTTGCTCTGGTCCTCGACCACGCCGAGCACCTGCACACCCTGGCCGGCAGCGTCCTGGTCCTGAAACAGCGACTGGCTGACGCCGGCCTGGGCCTGCTGGAAGGTGGTGGCGAATACCGGGTGACGGGCGCGGTAGGTCTGGTCGATGCTCGACGAGACGGTCTCGGCGTTGGCGATGTTCGAAGCGACGGTATTCAGACGCGTGGTCTGGGCGCTCATGCCGCTACCGGCAATGTTGAAGACACTGGCGAGGGACATGACTTACTCTCCGCGCAGGGCCGATACCAGCCCTTTGAATTTACTGTTGAGCAGCGTGAAGCTGGCCTGGAAACCCACGGCGTTTTCCGCATAGCTCGATTGCTCGAGCTGGGCATCGACGGTGTTCTGGTCGATCGACGGCTGCATCGGCGTGCGGTACTGCAAGGTCTCGTCGCCCATGCTCAGGCCTTCGGCCTCGATGTGCCGGGCGTTGGTACGATCCAGTGCGAAATGGCCCTTGCTGGTCTGCTCGGCCTGCGCCGCCAGCACCGAAGCGAAGTCCATGTCGCGCGCCTTGTAGTTTGGCGTGTCGGCGTTGGCGATGTTGTTGGCCAGCACCTCGGCACGCTGGGCGCGAAAGCCCAATGCCTTTTCGTGGATGCCGAGCGCTTTGTCGAAGCTGATGCTCATGTCGTGGAAACCTTCGAAGGTTTTTCGTTGACTGTGTCAGAGCAAGAGCCATGCCAAAAAACAAAACCCCGTAAATACGGGGCTTTGAGGAGTTTGCCGCCAGCGGCAATGCCAGAAAAGTGGCAAAAGAGCGGCAAGCGGCAAGCTTCAAGCGGCAAGAAAAAGCCAGGCGGCGCGCGAGCGGCTCTCTTTCTTGCCGCTTGAAGCTTGCCGCTAAAGCCTACTTGGCCTGGTAGATGATCCCCGGGCTGCACTGGACCATCTGGTAGTGATCCGGCAAACCGTTGAGCGCTTCAGAAGCACCCAGGAACAGGTAGCCTCCCGGCTTGAGCGTGCCGTGAATGCGCAGCAGGATGTCCTTCTTGACCTGGGCCGAGAAGTAGATCAGCACGTTGCGACAGAACACGATGTCGAACTTGCCCAGGCTCGCATAACTGTCCAGCAGGTTGAACGAGCGGAACTCGACACGGCTGCGGATCGGCGCCTTGACCGCCCAGCGCCCCGGCCCCTTGACATCAAAGTAGCGCTGCAGGCGCTCCTGGGACAGGCCGCGGGCAATCGCCAGGCTGTCGTACTCGCCGGTCTTGCAATTGGTCAGCATCGAGCCGGAGAGGTCGGTGGCGACGATCTGCGCACCCATCTTCAACTGGCCGATGTTGCTGCGCTCGAACTCGTCGATGGCCATGGAGATCGAGTACGGCTCCTGACCCGACGAACAGGCAGCCGACCAGATGCGCAGGCGCTGGCCAGGGTTGGCCTTGATCTGCTCGGGCAAAACCTTGTTCTTCAGCACTTCGAACGGATAGGTGTCGCGAAACCAGAGGGTTTCGTTGGTGGTCATGGCATCGACCACCTGCTCGCGCAAACCGCTGCGCGGCTGGCTCTGGATACGCTGCACCAGTTCGCCCAGGGACTTGATGCCCTGCTGTTCCATCAGCTTGTTGAGACGGCTGGAGACCAGGTATTGCTTATTTTCGCCCAGCAGGATGCCACAGGCTTTTTCCAGGAAGACCCGGAACTGTTCGAAATCCAAATTACCCGTAGACAATGATGCCGCCTCTTAAATCGTATGTACCGCCAGGGGCAAAGGCCCCCGGCCGTTAGTGCGTGGCCTTGATCCGATCAACAACGCGCTGGGCGAGGTCGTCCGGGCGGAATTTGGCCAGGAAGTCATCAGCACCGACCTTCTTGACCATCGCCTGGTTGAACACCCCGGAAAGCGAAGTATGCAGGATGATGTGCAACTTTTGCATGCGCGGGTCGCTGCGAATCTCGGCGGTCAGGGTGTAGCCGTCCATCTCCGGCATCTCGATGTCGGAGATCATCATCAGGAATTCTTCCTCCGGCCGCTTGCCCTCGTCGACCAGCTTGCGCAGGTAGTCGAGCGCCTGGCGACCGTCGTTGAGCGCCACCACTTCGACGCCAACGGTCTGCAGGCAACGACTGACCTGCTTGCGTGCCACCGACGAGTCATCGACCGTCAGCACTCGCAGCATCACTGCCTTGTCCTGCACTTCGGCATCGACCACACCGGCGGAGATCGCCTCGGAGGTCGGCGCCACTTCGGCGAGGATCTTCTCCACGTCGATGATCTCGACCATCTTGTTGTCAACCCGGGTCACCGCCGTCAGGTAGTGATCACGCCCAGTGCCCTTGGGTGGTGGATGGATCTCCTCCCAGTTCATGTTGACGATGCGCTCCACCGAATGCACCAGAAACCCCTGGGTCTTGGTGTTGTACTCGGTGATGATGACGAAACTCTTGCTGGTTTCTTCACTCAGACCGGGCATCCCGGTCGCCATCGCCAGATCGAGGATCGGGATGGTTGCCCCACGAATATTCGCGACACCGCGCACGACGGGGCTGGATTTGGGCATAACGGTCAGGTTCGGACACTGCAGCACTTCCCTTACCTTGAACACGTTGATGCCGTAGAGCTGCTCGCCATTGAGACGGAACAACAGCAGCTCCAGGCGGTTTTGCCCTACCAGTTGCGTGCGCTGGTTCACCGAATCCATTACACCAGCCATGCCAGACTCCTTCACCAAACGCTTCGAGCTTCGTACCCAGTCGGCACGCGCTTTGCTTTTTTTAATCGTATGAACATGAAAACGACATTTTTCCGACGCCTGACCCGCCACCTGCCCGGCTTCCTTGCTGCGCTGTGCCTCGCGGCCCCTGGCGTTCGAACTCTGGCTGACGCTTTCACCTTGCCTGAACAGCTTATCGGTGTCACCCAAGGGTTTCTTGAATTCACCGTAGAAGACTACCTGGCCACCAGCCAGACCGAAGGCCGCTACGAGATCCAGGTCAACAACCTCGACCCGCGTCTGCGCATGCCACTGTGCGACCAGCAACTGGGCGCTTCGCTGGAGAGCCCGGCGCAGCCGCTGGGCCGCGTGACCGTGCGGGTTCGCTGCGACGGCAGCTCACCGTGGACGGTGTTCGTGCCCGCCCAGGTACGTCTTTTTCGCAACGTGGTGACCGTGGTCCGTCCGCTCAAGCGCGACAGCGTCGTCGGCGAACAGGACGTCGCCCTGCGCGAACGCGACGTAGGCATGCTCAACCAGGGTTTTCTCGCCAGCCTCGACCAGGCGGTGGGGCTCAAGGTTATCCGACCAACGGTCATGGATCAGGTCCTCACCCCCCAGCACCTGGAGCAGGCCGAAGTGGTGCGCAAAGGCGACCAGGTGGTGATCACCGCTCGCAGCGGCAGCCTGGCTGTGCGCATGCCAGGCGAAGCGCTGAGCAAGGGCGGCCTGAGCGAACAGATCCGCGTGCGCAACCTCAACTCCAAGCGGGTGGTCAAGGCCAGGGTGACCGGGCCGGGTCAGGTGGAAGTGGCCATGTAGAGCGCTGAATCAATATCAATGCTGGCGATCAGGAACTGCTTTTCCTAAACTGTGTCCATTGGATGCCCCGAACCGGCCGCGCACGCCTTTGAGCATTTGCGCCTAAAGTTTCTTTCGGGTTGGCCGAAAACAAGGCAAGCGTCCAAACACCCAGAGGTTTTCTGATCATGGTCATCGACTTCAGTCGTTTGAATAATTCCCCGTCGGTTGCCGGCGGCGTGCGCACTGGCAGCAGCCAGGAAAGCACCGCCAGCGCAGCTTCGGCCAAGGCCGGCAGCGTTGCTGAAAGCAGCGCCAGCGGGGAAACCGTACACCTCAGCCACGAGGCCCAGCAGTTGCAAAAGGTCAGCGACAAGCTGCGCGACCAGCCGATTGTCAACAGCGCCCGGGTGGCCGAGTTGAAACAGGCTATCGCCGACGGCAGCTACCAGGTCGACAGCAACCGCGTCGCCAGCAAACTGCTTAATTTCGAAGCCCAGCGCTAGCCCCTGGCGCGCTGACTTCAGGACGCTTGAACCAAAGAGCCAGCCATGCACGACACTACTCTGCTGCAACTGATCGAAAACGATATTGCTCCAGCGCAAGAACTGCTCGAATTGCTGCAGACCGAGAACGTTGCCCTGCACGGCCGCGACATGCCGCTGCTGGAAAACATCCTGGCGCGCAAGCAGTCGCTGGTGATCCTGCTCGATCAGCATGGCCGCCAGCGCAGTGAACTGCTTGCCGGCCTGGGCCTGTCCCAGGACCGCGAAGGTGTCGCCCAACTGGCCAGCAACTCCTCTTTCGGTGACCTGCTGCTGCAACAACTGGATGTGCTTGGCCAACTGCTGGCTGACTGCCAGGCGGTCAACGAGCGCAACGGCCGCTCGATCCAGATCCAGCAGAGCACTACCGCCAACCAGATCAGAATCCTCATGGGCGGCGAAGCACCGTCGCTCTATGACAGCCGCGGGGCCACCTCCCCCCTCGCCAAGCCGCGGGCGTTGAGCCAGGCTTGATTCCCTGTATCAAGGCACGGAACATACTGGCAAAATGCCGTAACTTGCGTGTGACGTTTTTGCCTGGAGAATGATTAACCGTGTTCAATGAAGCAGAAGCTCCGCAGCCTCCGAAGGTGCTCACTACTCCTTTGGAAATTGCCGCCAACTTGCGGTCGCTGCAAGAGAGCCATGACCCGCTGATCATCACTTTCCACGAACGCAGCCAGCGTTTTCAAAGCTATGTGGTCGAGGTCGACCGCGAAGGCAATCGCCTGGCCCTTGATGAAATGATCCCTCGTGACGGCGAACGCTATCTGCAGAATGGCGAACCATTTCGCGTTGAAGGCTTTCATGATGGCGTGCGTATCGCCTGGGAATGCAACACACCGTTGAGCATTGTCGAGGAAGATGGCCATCGCTGCTACCGCGGCACCCTGCCTACCGAAGTCGCCTACCACCAGCGCCGCAATGCCTTTCGTGCAGCGCTGAAGCTGACCCAGCTGGTGGACGTCGTGCTTGACGGCGAAAAACTCAAGGGCAACGGCGCGCTGCGCGGCAAGTTGCTGGATATTTCCGCAACCGGCTGCAAGCTGCGCTTTGAAGGCAATGTCGAAGAGCGCCTGCAATTGGGCCAGGTTTACGAGAAGTTCGCCAGCGGTGCACCGCTGGGTTTGTCCCAGGTCGAGGTCGAGTTGCGTCATCTGCATTTCGAAGAGCGCATCAACGCCACCTTCGCCGGCGTGCGCTTTCACAACCTCAACGGGCAGATGCAGCGCAAGGTGGAAACCTTCGTTTACCAGCTGCAGCGTGAAGCACGGCGCTTCGATAAAGACGACTACTGAGTCGACCCCATCGCGGGGCCCGCTCCCACGGGCCCCGCGATGGCATCACACCTGTGTCGGCTTGACCTCTTCAGCCACAACCTCAGCGTCATCCCCCTCCTGCGCCTCGGTATCTTCAGCCGCCACCGGCGTCTGCATCTGATCCTGCACCACCTGCTCGTCAACCCGTGGGTCCAGCGCTGCCGACAACGGTGAACCTGCCGCCGGCATGGCCACGTGATGCAGCGGCGCATCGTCGACCTGGTGCAAACCGGTCACCGCTTTCGGGCGGATCCGCCAGACCAGCACCAGGGCAAAGAAAACGAAGAAGGCATAGAGCATCTGGTTGCCCAGCACCTTCATCAACACCCCGGCCACCAGCGGCCCGATACTCGCGCCCACGCCATAGGTCACCAGCAGCATCGCCGTCAGCGACACCCGCCGTTCGCCCTCGACGTGGTCGTTGGAAAACGCCACCGCCAGCGGATACAGGCAGAACTGCAGCAGCGACACGGCAAAGCCTGCGACAAACAATACCTCCAGCGGCACTGATGGCATGATCGCCAGCGGCAGGGCAACAATCGCCAGGCCCACGGCAACGCTACGAATCAGCAAGGCCCGGTCATAGCGATCGGACAACCAGCCCAGCGGCCACTGCACCAGCAGACCGGCGAAGATGCAGCAGCCCATGAACAGACCGACCTGCTCGGTGCTCAGCCCCTGCTTGGACGCATACAGCGGCGCCAGGCCGTAGAACGAGCCGACGATCAGGCCGGCCCCCAGCACCGTACTCAGCGACTGCGGCACCCGTTTGATGAAGAAGCGCGGCTCCATCGGCGCCGGCCGCAATGGCGCCGGGTGAATCCGTCGGGTGAGTGCCACCGGCACCAGGCACAGGGCGAAGCACATGGCGACCAGCATCAGCAGTTCAAGGCCCAGCTGCGGGTGCGCCACCAGGATCAACTGGCCGAGCACCAGGCCCAGGTACGAGGCAATCATGTAGCCACTGAACACCGCACCTCGCTGCTTGGCGTCGGCCTGCTCGTTGAGCCAGCTTTCGATGACCATGTACTGGCACATCATCCCCAGGCCGACGATGACCCGCAGCAGCACCCAGGCCGGCAACCAGCTGACCAGGCCATGGCCGAGCACCGCCGCGCCGACAATGCCGGCGCAGGTGGCATAGGCACGGATATGCCCAACCCGGGCAATCAGCCGGTGGCCGATCTTGCCGCCCAGGGCCAGGCCGAAATAGTTGGCGGCCATCAGCGCACCGACCCAGAGGCTGTCGACATGATCGGCAGCCAGGCGCAAGGCCAGGTAGGTACTCAACAAGCCGGAGCCGATCAACATCATCAGCGCAGCGAAATACAGCGCGCGAAAAGACTTCCAGATCTGTCGCATCAGCGTCCCGAACGGCTCCTTGAGCTGGTGGAAAAACTGCTTGAAAGCATAAGTGAAAATAACCGCCTTGCAGTTGATGCAGATAAAAAAACAGGTGCCAGGGTGTTTACCAACACCGCTGCCACCTGCCTTGAAACTGAGCGATTGCCCCGGCAAAAACGCCTCGCCGGTTATGCCTGCGCGGCCAGCACGCGGCGCTCCCACGGGGTGATCTCATCGAAGAAGCTGGTCAGCTCCAGGGTCTTGGTGGCGATGTAGCCTTCGATGAACTCCTTGCCGAACAGTTCCCGCGCAAGCTCGCTACGCTTCAGACGCTCCAGGGCCGCATGCAAGGTACATGGCAGGCTCAAATGATCCGGCACCTCGAATTCGCCCTGGATCGCCGGCGTCGGTTCGAGCTGCTGCTCGATGCCATAAAGCCCTGCGGCGAGGCTGGCGGCAATTGCCAGGTAAGGGTTGGTATCGGCGCCTGGCAAGCGGTTTTCGACCCGTCGCGCCACTGGCGAGCTGGCCGGAATGCGCAGGCCGGCGGCGCGGTTGTCTTCGGACCAGCAAGCATTGTTCGGTGATGCATAGGGGTGGCAAAGGCGCTGGTAGGAGTTCACGTTCGGCGCGAACAAGGCGGTGAAGTCGGCCATGCACGCCTGCTGGCCGCCAATGAAGTGATAGAACGCCGGGGTCGGCTTGCCCTCGGCATCACTGAAGACATTGCCCCCGCCCTCCACCGCCACCACGCTCTGGTGAATGTGCATGGAACTGCCCGGCGTATGCGCCAGTGGCTTGGCCATGCACACCACGGTCAGGCCATGCTTGAGCGCGACTTCCTTGAGCAGGTGCTTGAACAACAGGGTCTGGTCGGCCAGCAACAGCGGATCGCCGTGCAGCAGGTTGATCTCGAACTGGCTGACGCCCATTTCGTGCATGAAGGTATCGCGCGGCAGGCCCAGTGCCGCCATGCAGCGATAGACCTCGCTGAAGAACGGGCGCAGGCCGTTGTTGGAACTGACGCTGAACGCCGAATGACCTTCTTCGCGCCGACCATCCTTGCCCAGCGGCGGCAAAAACGGCTGGTCGGGATCGCTGTTGGGGGCGAAGACAAAAAACTCGAGTTCCGTCGCCACCACCGGCACCAGGCCACGAGCGGCGTAACGGGCAATCACCGCCTTGAGCAGGCCACGACTGGAGAGCCCGGAGCTTTCACCGCTAAGCTCGAGCGCATCGCAAATCGCCAGGGCCCGTGGCTCGTCGCTCCAGGGCAGGCGATAGATATGCTGCGGGTCGGCGACCAGCGCCAGGTCGCCGTCGTCGCTGCCATAGAAACGCGCCGCCGGGTACCCGCCCATGATGCATTGCAGCAGCACACCGCGGGCCATCTGCAGGCGCCGGCCTTCAACAAAGCCTTCAGCGGTCATCACCTTGCCGCGCGGTACACCATTGAGATCCGGGGTAATGCACTCGATCTCATCAATGCCCGTCAATCGCTCGGCGAGAGAGTTTTGGCCATTGGTCGTCATGACTCTATCCTTGTTGTTTTCGCATGCCGGGAACGGCGACAGCTACAACATAGGCACCGGCCGTTCGAAATTTCAAGCGCCAAACGGACGATGTGATCGTAATTATCTACACGGCTTAACCTGGCAGGGTCAGGCCATTGGCTGGCAGCGGCAGCGCGGTCTTGTAGCGCACCTGCTTCAAGGCAAAACTCGAACGGATGTTGGCCACCCCCGGCAGGCGGGTCAGGTAGTCGAGAAAACGCTCCAGGGCCTGGATGCTGGGCAGCAGCACGCGCAGCAGGTAATCCGGGTCACCGGTCATCAGGTAGCACTCCATGACCTCCGGGCGCTCGGCGATTTCTTCTTCGAAGCGATGCAGCGATTGCTCGACCTGTTTCTCCAGGCTGACGTGGATGAACACGTTGACATCCAGGCCCAGCACCTCCGGCGCCAGCAAGGTCACCTGCTGGCGAATTACCCCGAGTTCCTCCATGGCCTTGACCCGGTTGAAGCAGGGGGTTGGCGAGAGATTCACCGAGCGCGCCAGCTCGGCGTTGGTGATACGGGCATTTTCCTGGAGGCTGTTGAGAATGCCGATATCCGTACGATCCAGTTTGCGCATGAGAGAAAATCACCTGTTTTTTGTCTTTATAAGGAATGTTTATCCGCTAGCCGAGGCAAAGGCAACGAAGTTGAGAAAAATATTCTTCAGGCGCCGGAATATCATGTAGGACAAGACTGACTCCCTGGTCACAAGCCGGGTGTCAACAGCGACCGCTTCAAAGCTCAACAAAAACACAAGACAGAGCGAGCGTAAAAAAGCATGAACGAGTACGCCCCCCTGCGTTTGCATGTGCCCGAGCCTACAGGCCGGCCAGGCTGCCAGACTGATTTCTCCTACCTGCGTCTGACCGATGCCGGTCAGGTTCGTAAACCTCCCGTCGATGTAGAAGCCGCCGATACCGCGGACATCTCCTCTAGCCTGATCCGGGTGCTGGATGACAAGGGCAATGCCCTGGGCCCCTGGGCCGAGGACGTCAGCCCCGAAGTCCTGCGCCAGGGCATGCGCACCATGCTCAAGACCCGGCTGTTCGACAGCCGCATGGTGGTAGCCCAGCGGCAGAAGAAGATGTCGTTCTACATGCAGAGCCTGGGTGAAGAAGCCATCGGCAGCGGCCAGGCCATGGCCCTGAACCGCAGCGACATGTGCTTTCCCACCTACCGCCAGCAAAGCATCCTCATGGCCCGCGACGTGTCGCTGGTAGAGATGATCTGCCAGCTGCTGTCCAACGAGCGCGATCCGCTCAAGGGGCGCCAGTTGCCGATCATGTACTCGGTGCGCGAAGCCGGCTTCTTCACCATCAGCGGCAACCTGGCGACCCAGTTCGTCCAGGCGGTCGGCTGGGCCATGGCTTCGGCCATCAAGGGCGATACCAAGATCGCCTCGGCCTGGATCGGTGACGGCGCCACCGCCGAATCTGATTTCCACACCGCCCTGACCTTCGCCCACGTCTACCGCGCGCCGGTGATCCTCAACGTGGTCAACAACCAGTGGGCGATCTCGACCTTCCAGGCCATTGCCGGCGGTGAGTCGACCACCTTCGCCGGGCGTGGCGTAGGTTGTGGCATTGCCTCCTTGCGTGTCGACGGCAACGACTTCATCGCTGTCTACGCCGCTTCACGCTGGGCCGCCGAACGCGCCCGCCGCGGCCTGGGTCCGACGCTGATCGAATGGGTCACCTACCGCGCCGGCCCGCACTCGACCTCGGACGATCCGTCCAAGTACCGCCCGGCCGACGACTGGAGTCACTTCCCCCTGGGCGACCCGATCGCCCGCCTCAAACAGCACCTGATCGCCATCGGTCACTGGTCCGAGGAAGAGCACCAGGCGGTCAGCGCCGAGCTCGAAGCCGAGATCATCAAGGCGCAAAAAGAAGCTGAGCAGTACGGCACCCTGGCCGGTGGCCAGATGCCAAGCCCGGCGTCTATGTTCGAGGATGTCTACAAGGAGATGCCGGAGCACCTGCGCCGGCAGCGCCAGGAACTGGGGATCTGACATGAACGATCACAACACTTCAATCCAGTTGGAAACCGCCATGGCGACCACCACCATGACCATGATCCAGGCCCTGCGCTCGGCCATGGACATCATGCTAGAGCGCGATGAAGACGTAGTCGTCTATGGCCAGGACGTCGGCTACTTCGGTGGCGTGTTCCGTTGCACCGAAGGCCTGCAGACCAAGTACGGCAAGTCGCGGGTGTTCGATGCACCGATCTCCGAAAGCGGCATCGTCGGCACCGCCGTGGGCATGGGTGCCTACGGCCTGCGCCCGGTGGTGGAAATCCAGTTCGCCGACTACTTCTACCCGGCCTCCGACCAGATCGTTTCGGAAATGGCCCGCCTGCGCTATCGCTCGGCCGGCGAGTTCGTCGCCCCGCTGACCCTGCGCATGCCTTGCGGTGGTGGTATCTACGGCGGCCAGACGCACAGCCAGAGCCCCGAGGCGATGTTCACCCAGGTCTGCGGCCTGCGCACCGTGATGCCGTCCAACCCCTATGACGCCAAGGGCCTGCTGATCGCCTCGATAGAGAACGACGACCCGGTGATTTTCCTCGAGCCCAAGCGCCTGTACAACGGCCCGTTCGACGGCCACCACGACCGCCCGGTAACGCCGTGGTCGAAACACCCGGCCAGCGCCGTGCCGGATGGCTACTACACCGTACCGCTGGACAAGGCGGCGATTACCCGCCCGGGCAAGGACGTCACCGTGCTGACCTACGGCACCACCGTCTATGTCTCGCAGGTGGCCGCTGAAGAAACCGGCGTCGATGCCGAAGTCATCGACCTGCGCAGCCTGTGGCCGCTGGACCTGGAAACCATCGTCGAGTCGGTGAAAAAGACCGGCCGCTGTGTGGTGGTGCATGAAGCCACGCGCACCTGCGGTTTTGGCGCCGAGCTGATCGCGCTGGTCCAGGAACATTGCTTCCATCACCTCGAAGCCCCGATCGAACGCGTCACCGGCTGGGATACCCCCTACCCGCACGCGCAGGAGTGGGCGTATTTCCCCGGCCCTTCACGAGTGGGCGCGGCATTGAAACGGGTCATGGAGGTCTGAATGGGCACGCACGTCATCAAGATGCCGGATATCGGTGAAGGTATCGCACAAGTTGAACTGGTGGAATGGTTCGTCAAAGTTGGCGACACCGTCACAGAAGATCAGGTCGTGGCCGATGTCATGACCGACAAGGCCACCGTCGAAATCCCTTCGCCGGTCAGCGGCAAGGTCCTGGCCCTGGGCGGCCAGCCCGGTGAAGTCATGGCGGTCGGCAGCGAGCTGATCCGCATCGAAGTAGAAGGCGCCGGCAACGTAGGAGCGGGCTTGCCCCGCGAAGAGGCCCCCGCAGTCACCGCCAAGGCCCCTGAACCCGAGCCGAAACCTGCTGCACCAGCACCCGTTGCTGCCCCCGCAGCCTCGGCCCACCAGCCCGCCGCCATCGTCCCGCGCCAAGCTCACGACCGCCCACTGGCCTCGCCTGCCGTGCGCAAGCGCGCGCTGGACGCTGGTATCGAGTTGCGCTACGTACACGGCAGCGGCCCGGCCGGGCGCATCCTGCACGACGACCTCGACGCCTTCCTGACGCAACCGGCCACCCGCACCCAGAGTGCCCCTGGCGGTTATGCCAAACGCAGCGACAGCGAGCAGATCCCGGTGATCGGCCTGCGCCGCAAGATCGCCCAACGCATGCAGGATGCCAAGCGCCGCGTCGCCCACTTCAGCTACGTCGAGGAAATCGACGTCACCGCCCTTGAAGAGCTGCGCCTGCACTTGAACAAGAAGTGGGGTGACAGCCGTGGCAAGCTGACCCTGCTGCCATTCCTGGTGCGCGCCATGGTCGTTGCCCTGCGCGAGTTCCCGCAGATCAACGCCACCTACGACGATGAAGGCCAGGTCATCACCCGCCACGGCGCAGTGCATGTCGGCATCGCCACCCAGGGCGACAACGGCCTGATGGTGCCGGTGCTGCGCCACGCCGAAGCCGGCAGCCTGTGGAGCAACGCCGGCGAGATCGTGCGCCTGGCCAATGCCGCCCGCGGCAACAAGGCCAGCCGTGAAGAACTGTCAGGCTCGACCATCACCCTGACCAGCCTCGGCGCCCTTGGCGGCATCGTCTCGACGCCGGTGGTCAACACCCCGGAAGTGGCGATTGTCGGGGTCAACCGCATGGTTGAACGGCCGATGGTCATCAATGGCCAGATCGTCATTCGCAAGATGATGAACCTCTCCAGCTCGTTCGATCACCGGGTGGTCGACGGCATGGACGCGGCACTCTTCATCCAGGCCATCCGCGGCCTGCTCGAACAACCTGCCAGCCTGTTTGTGGAGTGACCATGCAACAGACGCTCAACACTACCCTGCTGATCATCGGCGGCGGCCCCGGCGGCTACGTCGCCGCCATTCGCGCCGGCCAGCTGGGCATTCCCACGGTACTGGTCGAAGGCCAGGCCCTGGGTGGCACCTGCCTGAACATCGGCTGCATTCCGTCCAAGGCGCTGATTCACGTCGCCGAGCAGTTCCACCAGACCCAGCAGCACAGCCAGCAGTCGAACCTGGGCATCAAGGTCTCGCCACCGAGCCTGGACATCACCCAGAGCGTGGCCTGGAAAGACGGTATCGTCGATCGCCTGACCAGCGGCGTCGCCGCCCTGCTGAAAAAGCACGGGGTCAAGGTGATCCATGGCTGGGCAAAAATTCTCGACGGCAAGCACGTCGAGGTCGACGGCCAGCGCATCCAGTGCGAACACCTGTTGCTGGCCACCGGTTCCAGCAGCGTTGAACTGCCGATGCTGCCATTGGGCGGCCCGATCATCTCCTCCACTGAAGCTCTGGCCCCGAAAACCCTGCCCAAGCACCTGACCGTGGTCGGCGGTGGTTACATCGGCCTGGAGCTGGGCATCGCCTACCGCAAGCTCGGCGTCGAGGTCAGCGTGGTCGAAGCCCGCGAGCGCATCCTGCCGACCTACGACAGCGAACTGACCGCGCCGGTGGCCGAGTCGATCAAGAAGCTGGGGATCAAGCTCTACCTCAAGCACAGCGTCGAAGGCTTCGATGCCGGCCACCAGGCCTTGCAGGTGCGCACGCCCGAAGGCGAACTGCTGCAACTGAGCACCGACCAGGTGCTGGTCGCGGTCGGCCGCAAGCCACGTACCCAGGGCTTCAACCTGGAAAGCCTGGCGCTGAAGATGAACGGCTCGGCGGTGGCCATCGACGAGCAATGCCAGACCAGCATGCTCAACGTCTGGGCCATCGGCGATATCAGCGGTGAACCGATGCTCGCCCACCGGGCCATGGCCCAGGGTGAGATGGTTGCCGAACTCATTGCCGGCAAATCGCGGCGCTTCGAGCCGGCCGCGATTGCCGCGGTGTGCTTCACCGACCCGGAACTGGTGGTCGTCGGCAAGACCCCGGAACAGGTCGAGCAGGAGGGCCTGGACTGCATCGTCACGCAGTTCCCGTTCGCCGCCAACGGCCGGGCCATGACCCTGGAATCGAAAAGCGGCTTCGTGCGCGTGGTCGCCCGTCGTGACAACCACCTGATCCTTGGCTGGCAAGCGGTTGGCGTGGGCGTCTCGGAACTGTCCACAGCCTTTGCCCAGTCACTGGAGATGGGCGCTTGCCTGGAAGATGTGGCCGGTACCATCCACGCTCACCCGACCCTGGGTGAGGCGGTGCAGGAAGCGGCGCTACGCGCCCTGGGTCACGCCCTGCATCTGTAGACACTGAAGCGGCTGAGGCCGATTTGACCCGCTGCCCCGTGCAGCGGGTCCTTTTTCATTCACCGATCTCATCCTTGCCGGCCGCCTTGGCCCGGTACAGCGCCTGGTCCGCGCGGCCCAGCAATTGCGCTTGCCCTTCACCCTCCAGCCATTCGACCACGCCATAACTCATGGTCAGCAATCGCTCGCCCACCGGCGGCGCCTGCTCCAGCGCCTGGCGAATCTGCCGCGCCAGTTGCAATGCCTCTTCGCGCTGGGTGCCCGGCAGCACTGCCACGAACTCATCACCGCCCCAGCGTGCCAGCAAGTCACCGGCACGCAGGCAAACCTTGATCCGCTCAACCGATGCGATCAGCGCCTGGTCACCCTGGGCATGGCCATACTGATCGTTGATCGGCTTGAAGTCGTCGATATCCATGACAATCAGCGCCAGCGGCTGGCGAAACCGCCGTGCCCGCTCGCACTCTTGCTGCAGGACCTTTTCCAGGCGGTAACGGTTGGCCACCAAGGTCAGCGCATCGCGTTCGGCCAGGTCGCGGTTCTCGTCGAGCTGGCGCTGCAGTTGCTGGTTGACCCACGACAGCTCGCGGGTGCGCTCGGCGATCTGCGCTTCCAGCGACAGGTTTTCCAGCTGCAGTTGCTCGACCAGGCGCTTGCCATCGTCGATATTGCGATGAGCGCCGAGCATCCGCGCCACCGAACCATCCGGGTTGCGCTCAATGATGTGACCGCTGTCCTCGATCCACAGGAAGTTGCCGTCCTGGCAACGGCAACGGTACTCGATGCGGTACTGGTCGGAGCGGTCGCTGATGTAGTCCTCGAAATGGCTCATCACCCGCGGGTAGTCCTCGGGGTGGATCACGCCTTCCCAGGTCAGTACGGTGTTGTCCAGCGAGTGGCTGGGGTAGCCGAGCATCCGGTACCAGCCGGGGTTGCGGTAGACGTAGCCGGTATTGGCATTCCAGTCCCAGATACCGTCGCTGATCAGGTCCAGCAGGGTGTGCAACTGTTCTTCCCTGAAGTCGCCCAGCGGGGCCTTCAATGGTGGTGTGTCTGACGTTTGAGTCATGGACGATCTCCCTTGTCCAGGCAACTACGCCCCAGCCGGATGTTGGTGCTGCCGGTTTGAAATGACTTGCCGCTGACGGCAAGGGTTTACCTCTTCGGGGCAAAGCATGCGCCGATTCACCAGCCGCCGTACAGCGCCACCCCCTGAATATACTAGCGCGTAAGCCTGTCAGCAGAGCTGGCACAAGACTTGCCATCGATCGAAGGTCAACTTGCATCCATCAAGGAGAGTGATCAGGTGAGTAGCATCAATGCCCTCGGCGTCCACACGCCAGTCATCAACCCGACCCGTGGCGTGGCCGAAGCCGCCGCCGAACAGGCCCAGTTCCGCCCGCCGGTGCCAACCAGCAGTGCCAACCGCCAGCAGCAAAGCCAGGCCAACACCTCCCAGCAAAGTGCCGAAGACGCCCGCGAGGAAGCCTTCGCCAAGCTCAAGGTGCAACTGCAGAACCCCGACGTGGACATGCGCGAGCAAGCCACAATCAGCGCCAGCGAAACCGGCAAGAGCGCTGCCCAGCAATTTCGCGAGTACATGGCCCTGAGCCCGGCAGAGAAGATCAAGCTCAAGCTGCTCAATGAGCTGGGCATCAGCCAGGAAGAGTTCGAAGCCCTGCCGCCGGCGGAAAAGGACAAGATCGAGCGCAAGATTGCCGAGCAGATGAAAAAGCAGACCGAGCTTGAGTCGCTGGCCAGCCTGAACTCCGAACTGCAAGGCCCGGCGATGTCAGCCAAGCTGGTGGCCAACCTGACCGCCACCCAGGGCGGCAGCGATGACGCAAAGGATCAGGACCTGGCGTCAGCCTCGGCCCTGACCCAATCGGCGAAGGCCTGAACCTCGGGGCGCCGCAAGGCGTCCTGACGGCACACCAGGTAGTAGGCAAAACGCGCTGGCCAGGGTTTGTCGAGGGCCAGCTGCAGCTTGCCGCTGGCCAGGTCTTCAGCCGCGTGGGTGTCCTGCACCAGGGCGATGCCCTGGCCTGCAGCCGCGGCACGCAGTAACAGCAGGTCATCCTCGAAACTCGCACCGCGTGCTGCCCGCGGGTCCTCGGCAACGCCATGGGCCTGCAGCCAGAGCATCCAGTCGGCGCGATCGGCATCGTGCAACAACGGGTACTTCAGGCAATCGGCGGGCCGTTTTACGGCCGGCCCTTGGGCCAGCAACTGCGGGCTGGCCACCGGCAGCAAAACCGGCGCCATCAGGCGCACGGACTCCAGCCCCGGATACTGCCCCAGGCCATGGCGCAGGGCGACGTCAATGCGCTCGCGGTGAAAATCCACCAGCTTGGCCGAGGCCTCGACGCGCACTTCGATCTGCGGGTGCAAGGCGTTGAAGCGCCCTAAACGCGGCACCAGCCAGGAGGCGGCAAACGACGGTACGGTGCTGATGGTCAGAGCCTTGCCTGGCGCCAGTTGCTCCAGCAACGCCAGCGACGCCTCGATCTGATCGAATCCCCTGAGCAGCCCCGGGTACACCCGCGCACCGGCTTCGCTAAGGTGCACGCCATGGCGACCGCGCACGAACAGCACCACGCCCATGCGCTCCTCGAGCAGGCGCACCTGCTGGCTGACCGCCCCAGGCGTAACCCCCATGTGCGCCGCGGCGGCCTTGAGGCTGCCCAGCCGGGCCGCTTCAGTGAAGGCCCGCAATGCCAACAACGGTAGAACTGCGCCCATTTTCACCCTCTCCATGGTTTAGAAAAACTATCGTCAAAGCGCAGGATTGATCGTTTTTCAAGCAGCCCCGGCGCGCCTAGCATAGCCCGTCTCTGATCACTCCTGAAGAGAAAGCCCATGCCGCTAATTCTGTATAGCGATAGCTCACCTAATGGCTTCAAGATCACCATCGCCCTCGAAGAGCTGGGGCTGCCCTACACCCTCAAGCATGTACAGATCGACCATGGCGAGCATCGCCTGCCTGAGTTTCTCGCACTCAACCCTCATGGCCGCATTCCGGTGCTGGTTGATCCCGAGCGCGATATCACTCTGTTTGAGTCAGCGTCGATCCTTTTGTACCTGGCCGACAAGAGCGCACGCCTGCTGCCCGATTCCCCCCGTGAACGCTGGGCGGCCATCACCTGGTTGCAGTTTCACGCGGCGAGCATGGGGCCGATTTTGGGCCAGCGCGTGCATTTCGAACGGTTCGCCGAACAGCCCTGCCCCGAAGCCATCGCCCGCTACCGGCGCCTGAGCGAAGAGGTGTTCAGCACCCTCGACCAGCGCCTGACCGGCCGGCCCTGGCTGGCGGGCAGCAGTTACTCGATCGCCGACATTGCCACCTTCGGCTGGACCCATATCGCCCGGATCATCGACTTTGATTTCAGCCACTACCGACACCTGAGCGCCTGGCATGAACGCGTCAGTCAACGCCCTGCCGTGCAGCGCGGCATCCGCCTGCCCGCCCCCGCAACCGGCCCCTGAAGGACTAAAAGGAATTAATCGATGAACCCAACCCTGAACGGCGCCAGCGCCCACGCCTTCGCCCACCACCCTGGCTATCGACGCATGTTCGCCGCCGACCGCCTGACCCTGGGGATCTTCCTGCCGCTGCGCTTCTATCGCGGCGACATGGCCGTGCTCACTGGCCAGGCCGCGCTGGTCAGCGACATCGACCGCCTGGGCTTCGCCGGCGTCTGGGTGCGCGATGTGCCACTGTACGATCGGCACTTCGGCGATGCCGGCCAGCTGTTCGACCCCTTTGCCTACTTGAGCTACCTGGCCGCGCACACCCGGCGCATCGCCCTGGCCACGGGCAGCGCGATCTTCGCCTTGCGCCACCCGATCGACCTGGCCAAGGCCGCCTGCACCATCGACCAGCTGTCAGGCGGGCGCCTGGTGATGGGCATCGCTTCCGGGGATCGGCCGGTGGAGTTTCCCGCCTACGGTCTGGATCATGCCGAGCGCGGCGAACGCTTTGCCGAGGCCGTGAACTATTTCCGCCAACTGCTGCACAAGGGCGACCACCCGATTGAATCAACCCTCGGCCAAATGAGCGGCGCGCAACTGCTGCCCAAACCCGTTGGCAGCGCCATCCCGCTGCTGGTCACCGGCAGCTCGCGCCAATCCATGCAGTGGCTGGGCGAACAGGCCGATGGCTGGCTGACCTTTCCTGATGCGACTGAAAACATCCTCGGCCCCCGGCGCCTGGCCGAGAAAATCCGCGCCTGGCGCGACTGCATTCCCGGCGGCGGCTTTCGCCCGCACGTGACCAACGAGTGGATCGATCTGGACGCCAACCCCGATTTTCCGCGCACGGCGATGCAGGGCGGCTACGTGCTGAGGACCGGGCGCAAGGGGCTGATTGATCTGCTCGGGGAATGGCAGGATGCGGGGGTCAATCATGCGGCACTGGGCATTCAGTTTTGCCAGCGCCCGGCGGCGGAGGTGATTCAGGAGCTGGCAGAAGAAGTGCTGCCGTCATTTGCATCCCATGAAGGACCGTTGCCGTTGCGCCAGGATTGGTAGATCCCAGGCCGCAGCTGTTGCTGCGGCCTGACACCAGGCATCATCGAGTGTTGCCAATCACCGCACTCATGTATTGATTCAAATCGCGAAAATCCTGAACTCGCCAAGCGTACGGCGCCACCTTCACACCATTTTCTCGTAATGTCCTGGGGATCAAGTCGCCGTTGGGGCGAAGTATTACCGATGAGACGATAACGCCCGGGTAGTCTTTCAAGCGTTTCTTGAATGCCGAGGTGGTCAGATCAGGGGTGGGCGGGTTGCTTTTGTTCGCCAAGGGCCCGGTCCCCTTGATGTCTGCCCCATGGCACATGGCGCATCGTTGCAAAAAGAGCTGTTTGCCATTGGCATTATCCGCCAGGGACGTGGATGCCTGAATCAACGATAGAATCCCGAGCGCAGCGATGATTAGTCTTTTCATTTTCAGGGCTTTATTGACTCTTCATGCAGCTGCGCCGTTGCCACAAAGAAACGCAGCAGTCAGAAGAATGGCCAGAGAGGCGAAAGTGAGATGGTGTCCCAGGGCAGGTTCGAACTGCCAACCTTCCCCTTAGGAGGGGGATGCTCTATCCAATTGAGCTACTGAGACACAGAGCCGGCAACGGGCGTCGCGCGGCAAGGACGGCGTGCATGTTAACCAGCAGGCCGGCATTTGTCATGTCATCCGTGGGGCTTTTTGCCTGTGGGTTTTTCAACGGATCGTGCAATCTGCAATGAGGCAGTCAGCCATCATTGCAGATTGCACGCAAAAGCGCACAAAAAACCAGCTTAACCCTCTGATTTTAAAGGGTAAATCACGATAAAGAGGCTGGCATGCAGTGTGCATTGTCTAGTTCATGACACGTGGCTCGGGGCCCAGCCCCGCCTTTGCGGAGTATGTCCATGAACAGCACCCTGTTTCTGCTCAATGCCCTGGCCCTGGCCGCCCTGGTTAGCCTGGTCGTGCAACCCGACAGCATCGCCACTGCGGCACAAGCCCATGCGGCACCGGCGATGAAAGCGCAACTGGCCGTGTTCGGCGCACAGGCTGCGCAAGTGCAAAGCGCACCGCTTGCAAGCAGCGAACGGCTGGCGTTCTAGGCTTCAACCCAGGCCAGGCACACCCTGTTCGCGCAACAGCCCAAGCAAGCGCTGCACCGCCTCGTCCAGCGAGCTGGAGTTGTCCAGCACTTGCACCTCGCCTTCTTCTACCCTCACCTGCTGCGCCCGCGCCAGGCGCTGTTCGATGTCTTGCGCAGTTTCCCGGCCGCGATCCAGCAGGCGCTGGCGCAGTACGTGATGGTCGACCCGCAGCAGCACCGGCAACAGGTCGGGATAGCGTTCACGCGCCTGCTGCAGATGCGCGCGCGAGCCATTGACCAAAACCGCGTGCCCTGCAGCCAGCCAGTCATCGATTTGCACCGGTATGCCATAGGCCAGGCCATTGGCCTGCCACTGCAGGGCAAAGGCGCCCTCGGCGCTCAGGCGCTGGAACTCTTCGAGGGAAACACCGACGGCGTCTTCACCCTTGGCCTCGGCCGAGCGGGTGATCACCCGCCGGGCGATGTGCACGTTCAGGCGCTGCAATTCAGCGCGCGCTGCATCGATAAGGGAATCTTTTCCGGCCCCCGAGGGTCCCATCAGGTACACCAGGCGACCCGGGTTCGCTGTACGCCGCGTCGCGCTTGCGTCATGCTGCATAGCCACTATGCTCAATTGTAGGAAAGCACGCGCATTCTAGACGCTTTCCATGGCCTTTTCTGCCTGATGCATGGCGTTGTCGACGAAGGTCTGCAGGCGCGGAAAAAGAGAAAATGAAAACTTTTCAAACCAGTACTCATTTCTGATAATTGGTACTGGCAAAACGCCTTTATCCGGTTCAATATTTGTCACAGAATTGACGCCAAGGAACCGGCGATAATGAGGCATGATTCACGCCTCATTCACAATTCAGGTTGAACATTTTGACGCCGGGATGGTCGTAGTGACATCGTGCGGCCAATTTCGAGAACCGCTTCCCCCTGAACTAAACCGGTCAATTATATGCGCCCAATGAAACAGGCTATTTACTCAAGCCGCACCGCTGACAAATTCGTCGTCCGCCTCCCCGACGGAATGCGTGAGCGCATTGCCGAGGTAGCGCGCAACCACCACCGCAGCATGAACTCGGAAATCATCGCTCGCCTGGAGCAGAGCCTTATTCAGGAAGGTGCGCTGGGTGAAGAACTGAGCATGCGTCTGGACAGCCCGGAACTGTCCCTGCACGAACGCGAACTGCTGCAACGTTTCCGCCAGCTTTCCCATCGCCAGCAAAACGCGCTGGTGTCGTTGATTGCCCATGACGCCGAGATGGCAGCTGACGCTTCCTGATTGCGTGGCTCAATCACTCAAGGCCAATGCCCGTGCATTGGCCTTTTTTATTGCCTGGCTCAAACCCGCCTGCTGCGCGACAACAACCACAGCAGATAGAAACCACCGAGCAAACCCGTGGTCAGGCCAATGGGCAGGTTGAGATTGAAGGCCAGGCGCTGACTGATCAGGTCGGCCACCAGCAACAACACCGCGCCCATCAACGCGCCAGACAACAGCGGCACTTCTGGTGCAGCGGTCAGCCGCCTGGCCAGTTGCGGGGAAGCCAGGGCGACAAAGGCGATGGGGCCCGCTGCCGCCGTGGCAATCGCGGTCAAGCCCACAGCCGCCAATACCATGATCAGCCGCGTACGCTGCGGGGCAATGCCGAGCTGACTGGCGCTGTCATCGCCCATTTCCAACAGGTCGATGTGTCGCGCATGGCCAATCACCACGGGCACGATGGCGATGAAACCCAGTGCTGCTGGCAGCACGTGAGACCAGGTCCGGGTGTTGAGCGAGCCGGCCAGCCAGATTTGCGCCGACATCGCCCGGTCAAGGTCGCCCATCACCAGCAGTACGGTGTTGAGCCCCGAGAGCATCGCCCCCACGCCAATCCCCACCAGCACCAGGCGATAGCCACCAGTGCTGCGCCCGCGCATCGACAGCACGAACACCAGCAAGGCCGTGCCCACCCCCGCCAGCACCGCCGCCAGCGAGGTACCCAGGGGGCCGGCATCAAACAGGATGATCTGCACGATGGCACCGCTGGCAGCGCCGGTGGTAAAGCCGATGATATCCGGTGAGCCGAGGGCGTTGCGCGAGATCGACTGGAAAATTGAACCGGCCATGCCCAGCGCGCCGCCGACCAGCAGCGCCGTCAGTACCCGCGGCAAGCGAACCCGTTGAACGATCCGCTCGGCGGTCGGGTTGCCACCACCTGCGAACAGGCTGTCAAACACCTGACCTGGTGTCAGCGCCAACGAACCTACGCCCAGCAACATGATCGCCAGCCCTGCTGCCAGCAGCGCCAACAGCGCACACACCACCGCAACCCGAGGCCGCCAACGCAACGAGTAATTGCCCAGGCGCAGCACCGCACCCGTCATGACCGACTCATCCGGAACCTGCGCACGATGACGATGAAGAACGGCCCGCCGATCAACAGGGCAATGATCCCGGCCGCGACTTCCGCTGGCGCCGCCACGACCCTACCGATCACATCGGCGCCCAGCAGCAGGATCGCCGCCAACAACCCGGCATACGGCAGGATCCAGCGGTAATCAGGCCCCACCAGCCGCCGGGCCAGGTGCGGCGCGAGCAGGCCGACGAAACCAATCGGCCCGGCCGCCGCTGTTGCTGCCCCGGCCAGCAACATCACTGCCAGGCACGCGAGCAGCCAGGTGGCGCGAAGATTGACGCCGAGCGCCTGGCCAAGATCCGCGCCCAGGGCCATGGCATTGAGGTTGCCGACCATGGCGATGGCCAGCGCCAGCCCGACTGCAACGACCACCGCCAGCACGCCAAGGGTCTGCAAGCCGCTGCCTTCGACCGAGCCTGCCGACCATTTGCGAAAACTGTCGAATACCTCAAGGGGAGCATTGAGCAGGATGATGCCAGTGATCGACACCAGCATCACCGACAAGCCTGCCCCAGCCAGCACCAGGCGCACCGGATTGGTCCCGGTTTCGTGGGCCTGGCCCAGGACGAACACGGCAACCCCGGCCAGCCCGGCGCCGGCAAAGGCAAAGCCGACATACTCGACAATGCTCACCAGCTTGAACAGGGTGACAGCGATGATCACTGCCAGCGCCCGCACCGGCGTTGATGCCCAGCAGCCCGGGTTCGGCCAGCGGGTTACGCGTCAGCGCCTGCATCAGCGCCCCGGCCACGCCCAGGGCCAGGCCTGCGAGAATCGCCACCAGAGTGCGCGGAACACGCAGTTCGCGAATCACCAGATGCTGATTGTTCTGTGGGTCATACGCCCAGAAGGCATCGGCGATTTCGCCAAGAGCGATGCTGCGCGAACCGATCAGCAAGCTGCAGGCGGCGACCAGCGCAAGCACGCCCAGGCCGCACAGCAGCCCCGATGAGCGCATGCGCCGTTGGCGATTGAAAACCATGGCGGGCAACACGGCAGTCGCCATGACTCAGCGCAGGTGCCGGGCGACGGTATCGATCATCTGCCGGCCAGAGTAGTAGTCGATACGAAACGAAGTCGGGCCCAGCGCGTAGACCTTTTTCTGCACCACCGCCGGCAGGTTGGCCAGCAGCGGGTCGGCAACAAACGCCTGTACATCGGCATCGGTGCCACCCAGCAGGAACACGCTTTCACCGGTGATCGCAGCCGAAAGGTTTTCGCGGGAAATGAACTCGAAGTCGACGGCGCGAGTGACCTCACCGCTCATGGCCGGCGGCAGGCTCGCGACCTTGATCCCCAGCGCGGTGAACAAGCGGGCCTGCGGGCTGGAAGCACGGCCAACAGAATAACTGCCACCAATGTTGTAGCCGACGATACTCACCCCGCCCACGGGCGCTTTGATCGTGGCAGCGGCGCGTGCGGTGTAGTCGTCAAAATCCTTGATCGCCGCCGCTGCCTGCGCCTGCAGCCCCGCCGCCTGACCAAGGCGGGTAGCGATCTGTTGCCAGCTCTGGTTCGAATAATTGACCACGACGGTGGCGATGCCCTGGGCCTCAAGCTCGGCCTGGTGCTGGACGACGCTATCGGCGCCAGTGGCAACCAGTACCAGCAGGTCGGGATTGACGCCGATCACCGACTCGATATCGAACACCAGGTTGGGGTACAGCACCTCGACTTTGCGCTGATCCGCAACCGCCGCCCACTGGCTGAAAAAGCCCTTGCTGTCGGTCATCCGGCTCGGCGTGGTGGCCGCGCTGGCAACCAGTGGCGCCTCCATGGCCAGCAAGATGCCGGTGACACTCGGCGAAGTCGAAGCAATGCGCAGCGGTTTGGCGGGCTCGCTGGCGGCGCTTGCCGGGCTCGGCCCAACGGCGCTGCAGGCAAGCAGGATCAGCGCCGCAACAGCAAGCATTGGCGCGAAGGTGAGCTTTTTCATCGGCAATCGGTCTTTTGCTACAAGGGCGGCAGGAAGGGTTCGAGAACGGGCACAGGCTCGTCTAAACGTGGATGCGATGCAATCGCATTCCATATTGCAGAATTAATTCTGCACATGCAATACTCGCCGCCGAGCTGCCAGCAAGGAAAGGCTACCCATGACGCATCGCCTGCATGCTGACGCCGTGACGCTGCGTTACGATCAGCGCACCATCTCCAGCGACCTCTCCATCGCCATTCCCGACGGCTCTTTCACGGTGATCGTCGGGCCCAATGCCTGCGGAAAATCCACTCTGCTTCGAGCCTTGTCGCGGCTGCTGGCCCCAGCCCATGGTCGTGTGGTGCTCGACGGCAAAAGCATCACCGCGCTTGCGGCCAAAGAGGTTGCCCGGCGCCTCGGCCTGCTGCCGCAAAGCGCCACGGCCCCGGAAGGCATCACGGTCGCCGACCTGGTGGCTCGCGGGCGCTTCCCCCATCAGTCGTTCTTGCGCCAATGGTCGCCAGCCGATGAGCAGGCGGTCAACGCCGCCATGGCCGCCACCCAGGTCAGCGCGCTGGCCGAGCGGGCGCTGGACGAGCTGTCCGGTGGCCAGCGCCAGCGGGTCTGGATTGCCATGGTGCTGGCGCAGGAAACACCGATCCTGCTGCTCGATGAACCGACCACCTTTCTCGACATCGCCCACCAGATCGAATTGCTCGAACTGCTCAGCGATCTCAATCGCCAGGGCCGAACCATCGTGGCGGTGCTGCACGATCTTAACCAGGCCTGCCGCTATGCCACGCACCTGATCGCCATGCGCGATGGCGCGGTGCTGGCCGAGGGCGCGCCCGGGGCGATTTTCACCGAGGCGCTGGTGCAAGAGGTATTCGGCCTGCCGGCGGTGATCATTGCTGACCCCGTCAGCGGCACGCCGCTGGTGGTGCCCAAGGGTCGCCAGGCTCAACCGCGCTGATCGAAAATCCGCCCGCCGGTGGCCTGGTTGACCAGGCCGGCTTCGCGGTGCAGGGCGTCGCGATCCTCTGCTGACTTGAGCTGGCCAAGGTCAGTGACCGTGGTCATTACGCAGGCGATTTCCTGCTGCGCATCGAACACCGGCGCCGCCTGGCCGGTGACGTTCGAGAGCAGATGGCTGGTCAGCTCGGCCCAACGGCCATTACGCACCTGATCGAGCAGCGCCTTGTTAGGCGGCGTGCCACGAAAATGCGCGGGCTGCTGCTTGCGCGCGGCATCGATCACAGCTTTGGGCAGGAAGGCCTGGAACACCAGGCCGCACGCGGTGTTGTCGATCGGCAGGATGTCGCCCAGGGCCAGCGGGTTGATCGAGAAGTAGGCGCTGCGGTACCAGCGCACCAGGGTCGGGCCGCGGTCGGTCCAGATCGCCACCCCGCCGCTGGCGGCATGCTGTTGGGCCAGGGTCTTCATGTGCTGGGCGGCAATATCCACCGCATCGACGCGCTTCAAGGCGCTGATGCCGATGTTCAGCGCTGCCGGCCCCAGGTCGTAGAGGCCGCTGGCCGGGTCCTGCTTGGCCAGGCCTTCCTTGACCAGGCTCTGCAGGTATCGATGGGCGGTCGAGCCACCGGTCGCGGTGCGCCTGGCAACCTCCCCCAGCGCCAACTCACTCTCGGCATTGGCCAGTACCTGGAGAAAACGCACCGCAATCGACACCGACTGAATAGTGCCGGAGCGCTTTTCCGGGGCTGCTTGCGCCTCTTCGTCCAGGGCGGTCATCTCGTTGCTCAATTCTTCGCTCTCCTCGCCGGCGCGCACGGTCGCGCTTGTTGGCGGCCATGATACCGATTCCCTGAACCCGCACCTATTGCCATTTTGTGGAATGAATTCTTTATTGAGGAACGCAATAGCACCGTGCTACCCTCGAACGGGAAAGAGGATCATTCTCATTTGGGGGCATCTTGAAGGCACATCCACATCGCACACTGCGCCAAGGCTTTAGTGTGTTCACACTCTCGACATTGCTGGCTTCGCCCTACGCATTCGGGCAACCCGAGGTTAATGGCGGCAAGCCAGGCATTGTTTTCGAGCCGATCATCGTCACCGGTGAAAAGCTCGAACGCGAACTCAAGGACACCGCCTCCTCCGTGTCGATCAAGACCGCCAAGGAGATCGACAAGGAAAAGACCGGCAGCGCCTCGGTGGCCGAAGTACTCAATGATGTGCCCAACGTGATCTACACCGACTCGGTCGGCGCGCCGATCATCCGCGGCCAGGACACCCAGGGCCCGAACAACGGCCAGAACGTGTTCTGGGGCGGCACCGTGCCACGGGCGACAATCAACCTTGACGGCCATTACCTGAATTACAACGAGATGTTCTTCGGCGCCACCTCGGTCTGGGATATCGACAGCATCGAAGTGTTCCGCGGCCCGCAGACCACCTCGCAAGGGGCCAACGCGATTGCCGGTGCGATCATCGTCAACACCAAGGATCCGACCTTCACTCCCGAATCTGCCTACCAGACCGAGGTCGGCAGTTATGACGCCAAGCGCAGCTCGGTGGCTGTTTCCGGCCCGTTGATGGGCAACGAACTGGCCGGCCGCCTGGCGGTGGACTACTCGGCTCGCGACACTTTCATCGATTACGACAACCCGAAGTTCCAGCGCGGCAAGGCCGACCAGAACTTCCGCGCCGTCACCGCCCGGGCCAAGCTGCTGTGGGTGCCCGAGTCGCTGCCGGGCCTTGAGGCCAAGTACACCTTCGCGCACAACGACAGCAACCGTCCGAGCCAGGAGGCCGCCTCGGCGCCCTTGCACAAGCTCGACCACGACACCACCACCATGCCCAGCTGGGAGCAGGACACCAACACCAGCGTGGTGGATGTCAGCTACGACTTCGACAACGGCATCAAACTGTTCAACCAGGCGCAATACTCGCTGTCCAACGTGCAGCGGTTCACCGGCATCGCCGGCGAAGGCGACGCCGATATCAAGCAGAAAAACGCCTCCAACGAATCGCGCATCACCTTCGGCGACGCCCTGGATACCCTAAGCGGCATGGGTGGCATCTACTACGCCCACACCAAGACCGACGAAACCCTGAACCTGCGCGGGCTCTCGGCCTTCGATGACACCAAGGAGAACCTCGGCATCTTCGGCGAACTCAGCTACCGCCTGAGTGAGCGCTGGACCCTGAGCACCGGCCTGCGCTTTCAGCAGGATCACATCGAGCGCCAGGGCAATTCGGTGCTGGCACCGACGGCACTGGACTACGAGAAAACCTTCTCCGCCCTGCTGCCCAAGGTCTCGCTGGCTTACGCAGCGACGCCGGACTGGACCGTCGGCGCCCTGGTCAGCCGCGGTTACAATCCCGGTGGCGTGTCGCTCAATCTGACCACCCGGCAATGGGCGTACTTCAAGGAAGAGTCGATCTGGAACTATGAGCTGTTCAGCCGCGCCAACCTGCTCGACGACCGCCTGATCCTCAGCAGCAACCTGTTCTATATGGACTTCAAGGACGCTCAGTACAACATCCCAGTGGTGATTTCCCCGGGTGTCGCCCAGTCCTACACCATCAACGCCGAAAAGGCCCACGCCTATGGCCTGGAGCTGAGCGCCGACTACCGTGTGCTCGACAACCTGACCCTCAAGGCCAGTGCCGGCGCCTTGCGTACACGCATCGACAAGATCTCCAGCAACGCCGACTACCAGGCCAACGAGTTTGCCCGCTCCCCCGGTTACACCCTGAGCGTTGGCCCGAGCTGGGACATCACCGACAAACTCAACCTCAACGTCCAGGTCCGTCACCTGGATGGCTATTACTCCGACACCGCCAACACCTCGTCCTACTCGGTGAAGCCCTACACCCTCACCGATGCGCGGATGAGTTACCAGTTCAACAAGCAGGTGCAGCTGTACGGCTACGTGAAGAACGTGTTCGACGACCGCTCGCCCACCTATATGCAGCAGAACCGCGGCATCGGCGGCACCGAGGCGAGCATGACCCTGCCGCGCATGGTCGGCGTCGGCGTCAAGGGCGCGTTCTGAGCCCATCAAAAGACCACAAGGAGAATTGCAAGGATGAGTACCCCCAAGCGCCTGCACATTGGCCTGTCACTGGCACCGACCTGGTTGAGCGGCGATGGCTGGCGGCGCGAGAACAGCAACATAGAAGGTATTTTCACCGCCGAGTTTGCGATTGATCTGGCCAAGCGCGCAGAAGCTGCGCACCTGGACTTTGTCTTTCGCCCCGATGTTCATGCTTTGGTGCCGGAGATGCTCGAAAGCGGCTCGGGCTTCGCCAGCCTCGACCCGAGCATCCTGCTCGCCGCAGTTGCCCAGCACACCTCGAAGATCGGCCTGGTTTCGACCGTATCGACCACCTTCCTGCCGCCCTATGTAGTCGCCCGCCAGTTGCAGTCTTTGAACTGGATCAGCAAGGGCCGGGTCGGCTGGAACATCGTCACCGCGCTGCAAGGCCACGAGAATTTCGGCCTGACGGCAATGCCCAGTGCCGATGAGCGTTACCAGCGGGCTGCGGAGTTCACCCGGGTGGTTCATCAGCTGTGGGACAGCTTCCCCAGCGACGCCCTGAAACTGGATCGCAGCACGGGCCGTTACGCCGACGCCTCACAGGTTCGCCCGATCGACCACGACGGCGCTCACCTGAAGGTCAAGGGCCCACTCAACCTGCCGGTGTACGCCAACACCCGAATCCCGCTGGTGCAAGCCGGCGCATCCGATTCGGGCCGTGACTTTGCCGCGTCGGTGGCCGACCTGGTATTCGCCCCCACGCCGGATATCGACGCTGCGCTCGAGCTGCGTCACGACCTGTCCCGCCGCGCTGAAAAACACGGCCGCGATCCGGCCGACATTCGCCTGCTGCCCGGCCTGAGCCTGTACCTGGCCGAGACCCGCGAACAGGCCCGCGAGCTGTTCATGTGCACCCACGCGCGCATCGACAAGCCGCGCAAGTTTGCCTCGATCAAGGAGATGACCGGGCTCGACCTCAACCAATGGCCAGAAGACCGCCCGATCACCGCCGCTGACCTGCCTGCGCCCGTGAGCAATCCTGGCAGCCGTACCCACACCAACCTGCTGCGACGCCTGATCGAACGTGAATCGCTGCGGGTCAGTGAGTTACTGTTTCGCCCAGAGGTGATCTCGGCTGCACACTGGCAGGTGATCGGTACGGTGGACGATGCCGTCGAGAGTATTGTCGAATGGGCTGCATCCGGTGCCATCGATGGCTTCATCGCGGCGCCCGGTGGCTCGCTGGAATCGGTGCACCTGTTCCTTGAACAGGTGATGCCACGCCTGGTGCAGGCCGGGTTGTTCCGCGAGTGCTACAGCGGCTCGACCTTTATCGAGCACCTCACCGAGCAATAAACGCCAGGCAAAAAAACACCCCTCGCGAGGGGTGTTTTTTGTCGGATGCTCAATCAGAGCAGGAAGATGGTGGCAAGGCCCAGGAAGATGAAGAAGCCACCACTGTCGGTCACCGCCGTGATCATCACGCTGGAGCCCATCGCCGGATCGCGGCCCAGGCGCACCAGGGTCATCGGGATCAACACCCCCATCAGCGCCGCCAGCAACAAGTTGAGGGTCATGGCGCCGGTCATGACCACGCCGAGCGACCAGCTGTCATACAGCAAGTAGGCAACCACACCAATCACTCCGCCCCAGATCAGGCCGTTGATCAGCGACACCGCTAGCTCCTTGCGCATCAACCGCGAGGTGTTGCCGGGGCTGACCTGGTCGAGGGCCATGGCGCGCACGATCATGGTGATGGTCTGGTTGCCGGAGTTGCCGCCGATACCGGCAACGATCGGCATCAGCGCCGCCAGTGCCACCAGTTTTTCGATCGAGCCTTCGAACAGGCCGATCACCCGCGAGGCGACGAAGGCAGTGATCAGATTGATTGCCAGCCACGCCCAGCGGTTGCGCAGCGAGCGCCAGACCGAGGCGAAGATGTCTTCTTCTTCGCGCAGACCGGCCATGCTCAGCACTTCGCTTTCGCTTTCTTCACGAATCAGGTCGACCATTTCATCGATGGTCAGACGGCCGATCAGGCGATCGCTCTTGTCCACCACCGGCGCGGAAATCAAGTCGTAACGCTCGAACGCCTGAGCGGCATCGTAGGCGTCTTCATCCGGGTGGAAGCTCACCGGATCGCTGGCCATGACCTCGGCGACTTTCTTCTCCGGGTCGTTGACCAGCAAGCGCTTGATCGGCAGCACGCCCTTGAGGATGCCGTCGTAATCGACCACGAACAGTTTGTCGGTGTGGCCTGGCAGCTCCTTGAGCCGGCGCAGGTAGCGCAATACCACTTCGAGGCTGACGTCTTCGCGGATGGTGACCATCTCGAAGTCCATCAATGCACCGACCTGGTCCTCGTCGTAGCTCAGGGCCGAACGCACGCGTTCGCGCTGCTGGGCATCGAGGCTTTCCATCAGCTCGTGGACAACGTCACGGGGCAGCTCGGGCGCCAGGTCAGCCAGTTCGTCGGCGTCCATTTCCTTGGCAGCGGCGAGCAGCTCGTGATCGTCCATGTCGGCGATCAGGGTCTCGCGGACCGAGTCGGACACTTCGAGGAGGATGTCACCGTCGCGCTCGGCCTTGACCAGTTGCCAGACGGTCAGACGATCGTCCAGCGGCAAGGCTTCGAGAATGTAGGCAACGTCGGCGGAGTGCAGGTCGTCGAGCTTGCGTTGCAGCTCGACCAGGTTCTGGCGGTGAACGAGGTTTTCTACCAGGTCATGGTGATGACCTTCCTGACGGTGGGTCAGGTCTTCGACCACGCGTTGACGCTGCAGCAGTTCGACCACCTGGGCCAGGCGATCCTGCAGGCTTTCTTGCGTCTTTTTTACTTCTACTTCAGTCATAGGCGAACTCCACTCCCAGCAGCGGAGCACGCCGGGAGATCAATCAGTCAATTCTTGATTGGCAAAACTTGCTATTGAGTAACTACTGGGTAAGTCCATGGTGGTATTCCACAAGCCCCGGCGGGGCTGACGGGCGCAATCATACACCGCTTGAGCTGTCAGGGTGCTGAAAAAATCGCGGCTAGAACAATCGTTTGCGAGACATACTTGTGACAACGTATGCAGGCAACAGTGCGACGGCGGTAGCGCGAAAAAAAACACATCGGGATCGGCATAAAATAGCGCGGGGCTGGCACGGCAACGATGACAGTCTATTCATCACGCCTTACCGGAAGATGAATGCCGGAAAGCAAAAAGCCCGCCTTGATAGGCGGGCTTTCTGTTGTATGGTGCACTCAGGAGGATTCGAACCTCCGACCGCTCGGTTCGTAGCCGAGTACTCTATCCAGCTGAGCTATGAGTGCAGATTGGCGCTTGATGGACCAGATCACCTCTGGTTACAGCTAAAGCAACTTTCAAACTGAAAACTGCTTCGGTGTATGGTGCACTCAGGAGGATTCGAACCTCCGACCGCTCGGTTCGTAGCCGAGTACTCTATCCAGCTGAGCTATGAGTGCAGGGTTGGCGCTTGATGGACCAGATCACCTCTGGTTGCAGCTGAAGCAGCATTCAAGTTGAAAACCGCTTCGTCGTATGGTGCACTCAGGAGGATTCGAACCTCCGACCGCTCGGTTCGTAGCCGAGTACTCTATCCAGCTGAGCTATGAGTGCATTTGTTACCGCGCATTATAGGCCGCTAAATCATTTTGCCAACCACTTTTTCGTTTAATTTCAACGACTTAGGCGATCCAGGCAGATTACAGCGTCCTACATGAATAATGGCGGAGAAGGGGGGATTCGAACCCCCGATACCCTTGTGAGGTATACTCCCTTAGCAGGGGAGCGCCTTCGGCCACTCGGCCACCTCTCCGCAACACGGGGCGTATAATAACCAGACCCTTCCCCGTTTGCAAACTCTTTTTTGAAAAAAACTCGATAAAAATTAATGGGTTGGTTCTTCGTCCTTCTCTTTCTTGATCCGCAGGTAGATTTCCTCACGGTGGACGGCCACTTCTTTAGGGGCGTTGACCCCTATCCGCACTTGGTTTCCTTTGACGCCGAGCACGGTCACGGTGATTTCGCCGTCGCCAATGATCAGGCTCTCGGCGCACCGACGAGTCAGAATCAACATAGCTTTCTCCTCACGCAATTCAGTTCAGGGATAACAGTCTGCAAAAAAAAGGGCTTTAGCCTACAACCCGTGACGGCTGCTGACCTACGCCTAAGTATTGACTAGCGCGAGCAAAAGCACAGATTTCTCACGCCAGCCAGAAACACGAAGGGCGCGGCATGGCCGCGCCCCCAGAGGCAGCCGCCTTACTCGCCCTGTCGGGCAGGGGCGTCCAGCTCGAAGGCGGTGTGCAGGGCGCGCACTGCCAGCTCCAGGTACTTCTCTTCTATTACCACCGAGACCTTGATCTCGGAGGTGGAGATCATCTGGATGTTGATGCTCTCCTTGGCCAGCGCTTCGAACATGCGGCTGGCAACACCGGCGTGGGAACGCATGCCGACGCCGACGATCGAGACCTTGGCGATGTTGGTGTCACCTACCACTTCGCGAGCGTTGAGCTCGGCGGCGGTCTTGTCCAGGACCTTGTGGGCCTTGTCGTAGTCGTTGCGATGCACGGTGAAGGTGAAGTCGGTGGTGTTATCGTGCGAAACGTTCTGCACGATCATGTCGACTTCGATGTTCGCGGCACTGATAGGGCCGAGGATCTTGAAAGCAACGCCCGGGGTATCCGGTACGCCACGGATGGTCAGCTTGGCTTCATCGCGATTGAAGGCGATGCCGGAAATGATCGGCTGTTCCATGGATTCCTCTTCATCAATGGTAATGAGGGTACCCGGACCCTCCTGGAAGCTGTGCAGCACGCGCAGCGGGACGTTGTACTTGCCGGCGAACTCGACGGCGCGGATCTGCAGCACCTTGGAACCGAGGCTGGCCATTTCCAGCATCTCTTCGAAGGTGATCTTGTCCAGGCGCTGGGCCTGGGCCACCACGCGCGGGTCGGTGGTGTAGACACCATCGACATCGGTGTAGATCTGGCACTCGTCCGCCTTGAGCGCTGCCGCCAGGGCCACGCCGGTGGTGTCGGAGCCACCGCGACCGAGGGTGGTGATGTTGCCGTGCTCGTCGACCCCCTGGAAACCTGCAACCACCACCACGCGGCCGGCCTTGAGGTCGCCACGAATCTTCTGGTCGTCAATCTGCAGGATGCGCGCCTTGTTGTGCGCGCTGTCGGTGAGGATCCGCACCTGGTTACCGGTGTAGGACACCGCCGGAATACCACGTTTGATCAGGGCCATGGCCAGCAAGGCGATAGTCACCTGCTCGCCAGTGGAGACGATCACATCCAGTTCACGCGGAACCGGCTGATCGCTGATCTTCTTGGCCAGGTCGATCAGGCGATTGGTTTCGCCGCTCATCGCCGACAGTACTACCACCAGGTCATCGCCGGCTTCGCGGAACTTCTTGACCTTGTCGGCAACCTGCTCGATTCGCTCGACTGTGCCGACCGAGGTACCGCCAAATTTCTGTACGATCAACGCCATTTCAAAGCCGCCTCAGCCCATGAAGGGCACCCAATAAACATTCAAACGACGCCATGGCCCGCCACTGGACGGCGGGCCGATGTACGCCTTAAACACCCTGCTCCACGAATGGCACGGTCAGGGCCAGCGCGCTGTCCAGCGCGGCGGTGTCTACGCCACCACCTTGCGCCATGTCCGGACGACCACCGCCCTTGCCACCCACCGCGGCAGCGGCTTGCTTCATCAAATCACCGGCTTTGAGTTGGCCAGTCAGGTCTTTGGTCACACCGGCAACCAGTACGACCTTTTCCTCATGGACACTGCCGAGCAGGATCACTGCGCGGCCGAGTTTGTTCTTCAGTTGATCGACCAGCGCCAGCAGCGCCTTGCCATCCTGGCCATCCAGACGCGCGGCCAGGACTTTCACGCCCTTGACCTCGACGGCTGCACTGGACAGGTCGTCGCCAGCAGCGCTGGCAGCCTTGGCCTGCAGTTGCTCCAGCTGTTTTTCCAGCTGGCGGTTGCGCTCCAGCACTGCCGAGAGCTTGTCGATCAGGTTTTCGCGGCTACCCTTGACCAGTTGCGCGGCTTCCTTGAGCTGCTCTTCGGCAGCGTTCAGGTAAGCCAGTGCGGCAGCGCCGGTGACCGCTTCGATCCGGCGTACGCCGGAGGCCACGCCACCTTCGCTGATGATCTTGAGCAGGCCGATATCACCGGTACGCTTGGCGTGGATACCGCCGCACAGCTCGACGGAGAAATCGCCGCCCATGCTCAGCACCCGCACGCTGTCGCCGTACTTCTCGCCGAACAGCGCCATGGCGCCCTTCTGCTTGGCGGTTTCGATATCGGTCTCTTCGGTTTTCACCTCGGAGTTCTTGCGCACTTCGCGGTTGACGATGTCTTCCAGGGCCTTGAGCTGCTCTGGCTTGACCGCCTCGAAGTGACTGAAGTCGAAGCGCAGGCGCTGGCTATCGACCAGCGAGCCCTTCTGTTGCACGTGATCGCCCAGCACCTGGCGCAGCGCAGCGTGCAGCAGGTGGGTGGCGGAGTGGTTCAGCGAGGTGGCGTGCTGGACGTCGGCATCGACCCGGGTCTGCACCTGGGTGCCGACAGTCAGGGTGCCGCTGGCCACCACACCGTGGTGCAGGAAGGCGCCGCCGGTCTTGGTGGTGTCGCGCACGTCAAAGCGCACGTTGTCGGCCTGCAGGTAGCCGGTGTCGCCCACCTGGCCACCGGACTCGGCGTAGAACGGCGTGCGGTCGAGGATGACCACGCCCTCCTCGCCTTCGCCCAGCTGCTCGACAACCTTGCCGTCCTTATAAAGAGCAACGATGCTGGCGCTGCCTTCGGTGGCGTTGTAGCCGGTGAACTCGGTGGCCACGTCGACCTTGACCAGGGTGTTGTAGTCCAGGCCGAAGGCGCTGGCGGAGCGGGCACGCTCACGCTGGGCTTCCATCTCGCGCTCGAAGCCTGCTTCGTCGATGGTCAGCTCACGTTCACGGGCGATGTCGGCGGTCAGGTCCATCGGGAAGCCATAGGTGTCGTACAGTTTGAACACCACGTCACCCGGCACCACGGTGCCCTTGAGCTCGGCCAGGTCCTGCTCGAGGATCTTCAGGCCCTGCTCCAGGGTCTTGGCGAACTGCTCTTCTTCAGCCTTGAGCACGCGCTCGATGTTGGCCTGCTGCTGCTTGAGCTCGGGGAAGGCTTCGCCCATCTCGGCGACCAGGGCGGCGACGATCTTGTAGAAGAAGCTGCCGGTGGCGCCCAGCTTGTTACCGTGGCGGCAGGCGCGACGGATGATGCGGCGCAGGACGTAGCCGCGGCCTTCGTTGGACGGCAGTACGCCGTCGGCAATCAGGAAGCTGCAGGAACGGATGTGGTCGGAGACCACCTTGAGCGACGACTGCTCGGCATTGGCGCAGCCGATGGCGGCGGCCGAAGCGCTGAGCAGGTTGCGGAACAGGTCGATCTCGTAGTTCGAGTGCACATGCTGCATGACCGCACTGATGCGCTCCAGGCCCATGCCGGTATCCACCGACGGTGCAGGCAGCGGGTGCAGCACGCCATCGGCAGTGCGGTTGAACTGCATGAAAACGTTGTTCCAGATCTCGATGTAACGGTCGCCATCTTCTTCCGGCGAGCCGGGCGGGCCGCCCCAGATGTCGGCGCCGTGATCATAGAAGATCTCGGTGCAAGGGCCGCACGGGCCGGTATCGCCCATGGTCCAGAAGTTGTCGGAGGCGTAGGGCGCGCCCTTGTTGTCGCCAATGCGCACCATGCGCTCGGCCGGTACGCCGATCTCTTTGGTCCAGATGTCGTATGCCTCGTCGTCGCTGGCATAGACGGTGACCCAGAGTTTCTCTTCCGGCAGGCTCAGCACCTTGGTCAGGAAGGTCCAGGCGTAGGTGATCGCGTCCTTCTTGAAGTAATCACCGAAGCTGAAGTTGCCCAGCATTTCGAAGAAGGTGTGGTGACGGGCGGTGTAGCCGACGTTTTCCAGGTCGCTGTTCTTGCCACCGGCGCGCACGCATTTCTGGCTGCTGGTCGCGCGGGTGTAGGCGCGCTTTTCCTGGCCAAGGAAGCAGTCCTTGAACTGGTTCATCCCCGCGTTGGTGAACAGCAGGGTCGGGTCGTTGCCCGGAATCAAGGAGCTGGAGGCAACTCGGGTGTGTCCCTGCTCTTCGAAGAAGCGAAGGAAGGCTTCACGGATTTCTGCGCTTTTCATAGGTTCTTCCACGGAAACGGCGGCCTTAAGGCAAATGCTTGCGTCAAATTGACGAAACGACGGCAAAGGGCCGCATTATATCGGGCCTTAGGCTCGGGTGCAGTGTGTTTATGCTATAGAAACCGTCAATTGGACGGCCTGCAACGACAACGTCAGCGAAAAACCGCTCGCTGGCACCCTGCCCGGCCTCTCAGGGCCTGTTGTGATCTGGTGACACGGTATTACTGGGGCCGTATAAAACAATTGGCAAGGTTTCCCTGATTAAATGTCGTTCATCCGGAAAAAACCGTTAGCAGCCTATACGTTTACCTGACATCTGTGCTAATAATTCCCCGCCGCCGATACCGGTGGCAACGTTCTCAGGGCGGGGTGCAATTCCCCACCGGCGGTAATTGCGCGCAATGCGCATAGCCCGCGAGCGCTTGCAGGCCAGCCTGTAAGGTCAGCAGACCCGGTGTGATTCCGGGGCCGACGGTCATAGTCCGGATAAAGAGAGAACGGGATAGGCGCAGCCGCGCCTGTCGCTTTGCACCTGCACGGCGAAATCCCCTTCGATCCAGCGCCCTGTTTCTCATACAAACAGGAGTCCGTTTCAATGCAACCTACCGCAATCGATAGCAAGAACCCTTCCCACGAGCGCATCGCCTTCATCCAGGCTTGCTGGCACAAAGACATTGTCGACCAGGCGCGCAAGGCATTCGTCGAGGAAATGGGTAAACAAGGCTATCAGCCCAGCGACATCGACTTCTTCGAAGTCGGCGGCGCTTTCGAGATCCCCCTGCACGCCAAGCTGCTGGCCCGTGGCGGCCGCTACGCTGGCATCGTTGCTGCCGGGCTGGTGGTCGATGGCGGCCTGTACCGCCACGAGTTCGTCGCCCAGTCGGTGATCAGCGGCCTGATGCAGGTGCAACTGGAAACCGAAGTGCCGGTGTTCTCGGTAGTGCTGACCCCGCACCACTTCCATGCCGGCGACGAGCACCAGAACTTCTACTTCGAACACTTCCTGGTCAAGGGCGTGGAAGCGGCGAAAACTTGCGCCGATACCTTGCAGAAGTTGCGTGCGTTACGCCGTAACGAAGTAGCGCAAAAACGCGCAATCTAGTCCTGCATCACCAGCGCCGGCCGCACCGCTGCGGCCGGTTCTTGGGCCCGTGGCACCGCTCAGCGATGGGCCTGGCAGCCTCCCCGCCTTGCGCACAGATGCATAAATATGTAGTGCCCGGACATGTTCAAACCTCCATAGCCTGACGTTTTCCCAACGCCCAATGGAGTGGACATGTACAACTTAACCAACCCCAATCCGACTTACTACCTCACCGGGCGCGGCTCGGGCTATGCCCACTTCCAGTATGACGATGACCCGGATCCTGGCGCGGTCCGTCAAGTGATCCTGCTGCATGAGGACAGCAATGTCACCGTCACCTCGGAACACTTCAAGCACTCGAAAACCAGCGCCCCTCACACAAGCCAGGTGGATATACAGGTCCGGTCACCTGCTGAAAATATTGAAATTTCAACCCTGGACTGCAACCTGCAAGCTGTCATCGGCACGACCAGATTTGTCCTGGCGATGAACGACGATCAAATACTGGTCCTGCGCACTCAAAACGCTGGCAGCAGGATCTGGATCACTGAAGACGTGCATCACCAAGTCATTATCAATGCGGGTAATGGCAACAACCATATCGAAACGGGCAGCGGCGACAGCAAAATCTACGTCGGGGCCGGCAACAATCGTATTGTCCTCGGCACAGGGCTTACCTACATCGAAACGGGCTCAGGAGAAAACCGTATCGACGGCAACATCCTGCTGGGCAGCGCAGGCAGTGAGATCTTCTACGCCCGCAACCTGCCCGGCGACAGCCGCTTCAGCCAACCGGTAAGCCCTGAACATGCGGCCCTGGGCAATAACAGTATCCGCCCACAAGGGGACTCACGCTTTCAACGCCTGGTCGCCGACCACCTTGACCTGCTGCGCAAGACCAGCACGGGAAGACAGCTGCTGTCGGCACTGGACAACAGACCCTCGATCACGGTGGACGAAATCCTGAACCATTTACCCTCGGGCTATGAGCCCGACATGGATTTCGATGACAGTTTCGGTGATCATTTCGTTGCACCTAACGGCGATCCGGGCATTGGCGACGCTGGCGGAAAACTGCACTTCAACCCTGCAGGGCCAGCTTCCGACGACCTGCCCCTGCTGGATTTCTATCGTTGCCTGTGCAATGCCTGGAACTCCCTCACCGGCTCGGTTTTCCCAGGCACCTCAATGATCACCACACGAGCCGGCAAGCAACAGGAGGTAGCTAATTCGCAACTGCAGGCCATCGGCATTATCACCAGCCATAGGCCTTTTGATTTCGGCTTGTCCGCCGATACCCCTGCCCTGCGTACCAACCCAGCGCCCTTTACGGAAAATGCCTTGCGCCTGGAGCTGGGCCTGGCTCCGCGAATTCACTTTTAAGTTAAAACGTGCCCAACTCAGGCAAGGCCCTGATCTGACGCGGGCACGATCAAAATCCCCGCCCGAAGGCCGTTCTTGACTTTCGGGTTGGGGAAGATGATGCGCGCGCCCTGCTCTTCGACAATCCAGCGGGTATCGGCGATATCCTCGGCCAGCAGATAGCCGGGTTCGAGCTCCGAAAAGTTCTCGACATCGGCCGGCAGGTTCAGGCGAAAATGCTCGCTGTGCTTGATGATCTCGCGCGCCACGCTGAACAGTTTCAATCCATCCAGGGCCTCAGGCTGCTCGGGTTCGGTGCCATCGATAATCTGTTTGAGGCGGGTTTCCAGGCGATCGACGTTGACCGCGCCGTTCTCTCCGAACGGCCGCGCCTTGCCCAGTTCCAGGGTAAAGGCTTCGGCCCCCAGTTGCTCATAGGTATAGGCAGTGAAGGTGATCGACACCTTGCTCTGCAGCAGCACCGCCTCCATGCCGGCCGCGCTCAGGCGCGCCAGTTCGCGGCGCGAATGCTGGCGGCCTTCCTTGTACGGATAGAGCGCGAACTGCTCGATCTTCGAACCGCGAATGGCGGTGTGCAGGTCGTAATGCAGACGGGTGCGATCAGGCACACTGAAGAAAGTCGCCGCCAGGCGCTCCAGCTCGCAGGCGCGCAGGGCCTCGGGGCCGCTGGTCTGATCGTGGCGACCATTGAACAGGCGGTTGACGTCTTGCTCGATATAACGCTCGCCGCGGCGGATCGCGTCAGGGTTACCGAACAGGAACAGAATACGCGCGCGCGGCTTGAGATCGCCGCGGGCAATGTCGTGCAGCAACCGGTCAAGCAGCTCGATCGGTGCGGTTTCGTTGCCATGGATACCCGCCGAAAGCAGCAGGTCCAGGCCATTGTCAAGGGCATCGGGTGGGCGCACTTCGAGGGCGCCCTCGCCGAGCCAGCGCATGCGTACGCCTTCGACAGTCAGCTGGGTCTTCTCTGCCGGTTCACGACCGGCCAGGGTCAGTTCAAGCAGTTTGCCGAGGGCGAGCATGGGCTATTCCTTAGTGATGGTGGCCGCAATCGGGACCATGGACGTGATCATCGTCGTCGCCGGCATCAGCCGGTTCCATTTCCAGCTGCAGGCTCACCAGGTTGGTGGCCAGCGGGCGCAGCAGCAGGTTGGCGTACTCGGTGTCGTCTTCTTCAACGTCGACGCCGATCAGCAGCTGACCACGGCCATCCTGCTGAATCCATACCTCCTTGCCTTGCCAGACCACCGCAAAGCGGGTGCAGGAAGTTTCCAGCTGGGTACCATCTTCATCTTCAAGGATCAGCTGCAGGGCGTCGGACATAGTCGAATTCTCTCTCAAGGTTGGAGTTGGAACGGATAGACCGAACCCAGTTTGAGGATCTGGGTCAGTTCATCCAGTGCCGTACGACATTCCAGCAACAGCTGCGGATCGGCCAGGTCGGTTTCGCTCAGGCGATCGCGGTAGTGCTTGTCGACCCATTGGGTCAAGGTGTCGTACAGCGGTGCGGTCATGATAACGCCTGGATTGACCGCCGCCAGTTCCGTTTCATTCAATGCCACACGCAAGCGCAGGCACGCCGGCCCGCCACCGTTCTGCATGCTTTGCTTGAGGTCGAAGACCTTGACCTCGCCGACCGGCCCGCCCGAGCGGGTCAAGGACGACAGATAGGCCCAGACCCGCTCGTTGTTGCGACACTCTTCCGGCACGATCAGCAGCATCGAACCATCGGCGCGCGACAGCAACTGGCTGTTGAACAGGTACGAACGCACCGCGTCCTCTACCGTTACAGCCGAGCGCGGTACGCAGATTGCCTTGAAGTTGCCGCCTCGTTTAGCCAGTTTAGCCTGCAGTTGGCCAAGCATCGCCTCGGTCTCGAGGAAGGCGTCCTCGTGGTAGAACAGCACTTCGCCGTTACCGACCGCGATCACGTCGTTGTGGAACACGCCCTGGTCGATCACCGCCGGGTTCTGCTGGGCGAACACCACGCCCTCCTCGCTCAGGCCGTGCAGGCGTGCGACGGCTTGCGACGCCTCAAGCGTCTGGCGTGCCGGGTACTTCTGTGGCGCCGGGTAGCGGGTGTCGAAGGCGCTGCGGCCATAGACGAAGAACTCGACACCGGCCTCGCCGTAGCTGCGGCAGAAACGTGTGTGGTTGGCCGCGCCTTCGTCACCGAACTGCGCTACCGCCGGCAAAGCGGCGTGGTGGGCAAAGTGCTTGCTATCAGCAAACATGGCGCCGAGCACGCGGCTGGTGGTCGGGTGCTCGATGCTGCGGTGGTACTTGCAGTTGAGGTTGGCGGCGGTGAAGTGCACGCGGCCGTCCGCAGTGTCGGCACTGGGGCTGACGGTGGCGGCGTTGGCCACCCACATGCTCGAGGCCGAGCAGCTGGCGACCAGCAACGGCATGGCCTCTTTGGCGGCACGCTCGATCACTTGTGCGTCGGTTCCAGTGAAACCCAGGCGGCGTAGTGCTGCCACGTCCGGGCGCTCCTGCGGGGCCAGCACGCCCTGCTGGAAGCCCATCTCCATCAACGCCTTCATCTTCGCCAGGCCCTGACGCGCCGCTTCACGCGGGTTGGATGCCTGCTGGCTGTTGCTTTGCGAAGCAACGTTACCGTACGACAGCCCGCCGTAGTTGTGCGTCGGTCCGACCAGACCATCAAAATTCACTTCAAACGATTTCATCGGCAAGGCTCCGTGGACCTTTTGTTATAGGGAGACGCCGGGCGTCAGTGTCGCAGGCAGGGTCAGGCTGGCGGTCTCCAGCGAGGCTACCGGGTAAGCGCAATAATCAGCCGCGTAATAGGCACTGGCGCGGTGGTTGCCGCTGGCGCCCACGCCACCGAATGGCGCGCTGCTGGCGGCGCCGGTCAGTTGCTTGTTCCAGTTGACGATGCCGGCGCGGCTTTGCAGCCAGAAGTACTGGTAGCGCGCGTGGGAATCGGACAACAGGCCGGCGGCCAGGCCGTACTGGGTGTTGTTGGCCTCGGCGATGGCCGCATCGAAATCACTGTAGCGAATCACTTGCAGCAGCGGGCCGAAGAACTCTTCGTCCAGGCGCTCGGCGACTGCGCTGACATCGATGATGCCCGGGGTCAACAGGGCAGCGGTGGCTTGCGGCTGGGTCATTGGCAGCAGCGACACGCCGCCGTTGCCGAGCAGGTGCGCCTGAGCATCGAGCAGTGCCTTGGCCGCGCCCAGGGAAATCACCGAGCCCATGAACGGCGCCGGCTGCTGGTCGAAGGCACCGACCGTAATGTTCTTGCTCACTTCGACCAGGCGTTTGAGCAGCGCATCGCCCCAGGCGCCTTGCGGCACCAGCAGGCGGCGCGCGCAGGTGCAGCGCTGGCCGGCGGAAATGAACGCCGACTGGATGATGGTGTACACCGCAGCGTCAAGGTCCTTGACCTCGTCGACCACCAGCGGGTTGTTGCCGCCCATCTCCAGGGCCAGGATCTTGTCCGGGCGCCCGGCGAACTGCTGGTGCAGCAGGTTGCCAGTGCGGCTGGAGCCGGTGAAGAACAAACCGTCGATGCCCGGGTTGGCAGCCAGGGCCACGCCGGTTTCGCGGGCGCCCTGGACCAGGTTGAGCACGCCTGCCGGCAGGCCGGCGCCGATCCAGCACTTGACCGTCAGCTCGGCGACTTTCGGAGTCAGCTCGCTGGGCTTGAACACCACGGTATTACCGGCCAGCAGCGCCGGGACAATATGCCCGTTGGGCAGGTGGCCGGGGAAGTTGTACGGGCCGAACACTGCAACCACACCGTGAGGCTTATGGCGCAGCACGGCGGTGGCATCGGCCAGCGGGCCGCTCTTTTCACCGGTGCGTTCGCGGTAGCTCTGTACCGAAATCGCTACCTTGTTGACCATGCTGGTCACTTCGGTGGCGGCTTCCCACAGCGGCTTGCCGGTTTCTTCACCGATGCAGCGCGCCAGCTCGTCGGCATTGGCCTTGAGCGCCGCGGCAAAGGCTTCAAGCACGCTGATGCGCGCTTCCAGCGACTGCAGCGCCCAGCCGGCAAAGGCCTGGCGCGCGGCCTTGACCGCACTGTCGACCTGCCCGGCGTTGGCGCCCTGGCCTTGCCAGACAACCTGCTGGCTGACCGGGTTAAGTGATTGCAGCGCTTCGCCCTGCCCTGCCTGCCAACTGCCGGCGATAAAGTGAGTCGTCATTATTTGGCCTCCCGGGCAGCAGACAGTGGTACCGCACGCACCTGGTCACCAGCGCTCAGGCGCAGGCGTTTGGCGGTCTGAGGATCGACCACCAGGGTGCCGGCAGCAAGGCGCGCCGGTGCGGCAGTAATGCGGCAGTCTTCACGCTTGCGGTTGTGGATGATGAAGGGGGTGGCATCGTCGCCTGGAGTGCCAACAGCCAGCACCAGTGCCTGGCTGTCGTGCACCGCACGAATCTTGGCGGTCTCGCACTCCACCGCAGGGCCTGCGTCAAAGATATCGACATAGCCCTGGTAGCTGAAACCTTCGCTCTTGAGCATCGCCAGCGCAGGCTCTGTGTCGGTGTGCACCCGGCCAATGACGTTGCGCGCCGCTTCCGAGAGGAAGCAGGTGTACAACGGAAACTTGGGCATCAGCTCGGCAATGAAGGCCTTGTTGCCGACACCGGTCAGGTAGTCGGCCTGGCTGAATTCCATCTTGAAGAAGTGCCGGCCCAGGCTTTCCCAGAACGGCGAACGACCCTGCTCGTCGGACATACCGCGCATTTCGGCAATGATCTTGTTGCCGAACAGCTCCGGGAACTCGGCGATAAACAGCAACCGCGCCTTGGCCAGCAGGCGGCCATTGAGGCCACTGCGGTGATCGGCGCGCAGGAACAGCGAGCACAGTTCGGAGTTGCCGGTCAGGTCGTTGGCCAGGAACAGGGTGGGAATTTCCCGGTAGATGTTCAGCTCCTGGGAAGCGCTGACGGTCAGGCCGACCCGGTAGTTGTACCAGGGCTCACGCAGGCCGACCGCGCCGGCGATGGCAGAGATACCCACCACCACGCCTTCGTCGTTTTCCAGCACGAACAGGTAGTCGGCATCGCCGCGCTCGGCTTCGCCACGGAAGGTTTTCTCGGCCCAGCCGACCCGGTGCGACAGGCGCTGTTCATTGGCCGGCAAGGTGGTCAGGCCGGTGCCGGTGCTGCGCGCCAGCTCGATCAGCGCGGGTAAATCGCTGCTGCGTACGGGACGAACGATCATGCTATCTCCTCGGGCGGCGGCCTTTGGCCTGCCGCAAAACTCGACCTGGGTGCTCGATTATCGAACCGCAGGGATCAAACCGCGACCAGACGCACGCTGGCGCCTTCGCCGACGCCCAGGGCTTCGGCGGCTTCAAGACTGAGGCTGACCGGCTTACCGGGGGCCCAGTCGAGCTCCAGCAGCACTGCGCGGTAGTCCTGCAACTGGCCATTACTGACCAGGTACGGGCGCCCGCCCTTGCTGGCAGAGTCGTCCAGCTTGACCGGCATCACCCGGCTCTGGGCAATCGAGCGGATCCCGGAAACCCGCGCATGCAGGGTCGGGCCGCCGTCGAAAATGTCGATGTAGTGATCGGTCTCGAAGCCTTCGCGCATCAGGATGTCGAAGGTGATCTGCGCCCGCGGATGCACCTGGCCCATGGCCTCCTGCGCGGCGTCCGGCAGCAGAGGCACGTAGATCGGGTAATGAGGCATCAGCTCGGCCAGGAAGGTCCGGCTCTTGAGGCCGCACAGGCGCTCGGCCTCGGCGTAGTTGAGGTCGAAGAAGTTGCGCCCGATGGCGTCCCAGAACGGCGAATCACCATGCTCGTCGCTGTAGCCGACAATCTCGGTCACCACCGATTCGGCAAAGCGCTCCGGGTGGGCGGCCATGAACAGCAGGCGGCCACGGGAGTTGAGCTCGGCCCAGCCGCTGCCGACCAGTTCCGGCAGTACGTAGAAGCTGGTCAGCAGGCTGTTGCCGGTCAGGTCGTGGCACTGCGAGAGGACGTGGATCTTGTTGTGGATCTTCAGCTCGCGCGACGCATGCACGAAGGTCTCGTTGCGAAAGCTGTAGAACGGCTCGGAATAGCCGGCCGAGGCAACGATGGCCGAGCAGCCGACCAGCTTGCCGCTGCTGCTGTCTTCGAGAACAAAGAAGTAGCTCTCTTCACCGTTGAAGCTGACTTCAGCGGCGAAGGAGGTTTCCGAAGCGGCAATCTTGTCGCTCAGGCGACCGGCATCATCCGGCAAGGACGTGACACCAATGGGGCTGTCTGCGGCAAGACGCTGCACTTCGCCCAGATCAGCCATTTGCGCGGGGCGCATCACCAGCATGGTGTCACTCCTTTCGGGTATACAGGCCGACATCCGCCGGCTCAGATAAAAACAGCAGGCGCCCGCAGGCACCTGCTCTGGAATTCGGTATCACCGGCCCCGCAGGGCCGATGACAGGACTGCAGGCGTGAATCAGGCCTGAGTCAGTTTTGCCGCGGCACGCTCGAAACGATCCAGGCCTTCGTCGATGTCAGCATCTTCGACCACCAGGCTCGGGGCGAAACGCACGACATCCGGGCCGGCTTGCAGGACCATCAGGCCTTCTTTCTCGGCGGCGTTGAAGACGTCCTTGGCCTTGCCCTTCCAGGCTTCAGACAACACGCAACCGATCAGCAGGCCAACGCCACGTACCTGGGTGAACAGGCCGTACTTCTCGCCGATCTGCTCCAGGCGCGCCTTGAACTTCTGGTGCTTGGCCTTGACGCCGGCCAGCACTTCAGGGGTGTTGACCACATCCAGCACGGCGTTGGCCACCGCACAAGCCAGCGGGTTGCCGCCGTAGGTGGTGCCGTGGGTGCCGACGGCCAGGTGCTTGGCCAGGTCTTCGGTGGTCAGCATGGCGCCGATCGGGAAACCGCCGCCCAGGCTCTTGGCGCTGGAGAGGATGTCCGGGGTCACGCCGTAGTGCTGGTAGGCGAACAGCGAGCCAGTACGGCCAACGCCGGTCTGCACTTCGTCGAAGATCAGCAGCGCGTTGTGCTTGTCGCACAGCTCGCGGGCGCCTTGCAGGTAGGCAACGTCAGCCGGGACCACGCCGCTTTCACCCTGGATCGGCTCGATGACCACAGCACAGGTCTTGTCGGAGATCTGTGCCTTGAGCGCTTCCAGGTCGTTGTACGGCACGTGGCTGATGCCGGTGATTTTCGGCCCGAAACCGTCGGAGTACTTCGGCTGGCCGCCGACGCTGACGGTGAACAGGGTACGACCGTGGAAGCTGTTAACGGTGGCGATGATTTCGTGCTTCTCAGGGCCGAAACGGTCGTGGGCGACACGACGGGCCAGCTTGAATGCGGCCTCGTTGGCTTCGGCACCGGAGTTGCAGAAGAACGCACGGTCGGCAAAGGTCGCGTCGACCAGCTTGTGCGCCAGGCGCAGGGCCGGCTCGTTGGTGAACACGTTGGACACGTGCCACAGTTTGTTGGCCTGCTCGGTCAGGGCGCCAACCAGCGCCGGATGCGCATGGCCAAGCACGTTTACGGCGATGCCGCCGGCGAAATCGATCAGCTCGCGGCCCGCCTGATCCCACACGCGGGAGCCCGCTCCACGGACGGGAATGAAAGCCGCCGGTGCATAGTTGGGGACCATCACTTGATCGAAATCGGCGCGTTGCACCGGAGCTTGCGGAGCGGACATCGGAGTCTCCTGAAGAGGAACGCCTGCCTGGAACTGGCGAGCGATGGGGGGATTGTAAGGACAGATCGGCGCCTGACCTTGCCGCCAAGCGACAACTTCTTATAGCGCCAAACCCTGTTTTACCAAGGCTTACGGCAATGCGACAAATAGGGTCGCAAAGGCGCAGTTTAAACGCTGCGGGGAATATGCGGGAGATTCTGTATGGGCGGTTCGATCGCGGCGACCCGACTTGCCCCGCGATCAAAAATCAACCGCGCTCGGCGGGTACCGAAGACAGTTCGAACGGGCTGCTGCTTCGTCGCTGGTTACGATCTTCGCGCGGCGTGGCACCGAAGAAGTTGCGATAGGCACTGGAGAAATGCGGCCCGGAAGAAAACCCGCAAGAGAGGCCGATCTGGATGATCGACTTGCTGGTCTGCATCAGCATCTGCCGGGCCTTGTTCAGCCGCAGCTCCAGGTAATACTGGCTCGGCACGCGATTGAGGTACTGCTTGAAGATCCGCTCCAGTTGGCGGCGCGAGACGCATACATGCTGGGCGATCTCGTCGGTGGTCAGCGGCTCTTCGATATTGGCTTCCATCAGCAGCACGGCCTGGGTCAGCTTCGGGTGGCTGGAGCCCAGGCGGTTCTGCAGCGGAATGCGCTGGCGCTCGCCGCCCTCGCGAATCCGCTCGACCACCAGTTCTTCCGACACCGCACCGGCAAGCTCGGCACCGTGATCGCGGGCCAGCACCGCCAGCAACAGGTCGATCACCGACATGCCGCCGCACGCTGTCAGGCGGTCGCGGTCCCAGTCGAACAGGTGGCTGGTGGCGATGACCTTGGGGAAACGCTCGGCGAAATCATCCTGCCAGCGCCAGTGCACTGCGGCCCGGTAACCATCGAGCAGGCCCAGTTGCGCCAACGGATAGACCCCCGCCGACAAGCCGCCGACCACGCAACCGGCACGCACCAGTTGCTTGAGTGCGCTGGCCAGGCTCGAGGCCACGGCCTGCGGCGGCTCGTCCGCCAGCAGGAACAGCTTCTGACAGCCTTCGAGCTTGCCCGCCCACGGCTCGCCCGGCAGGCGCCAGGCACCCTCGCCAGGCGCTTCGGCCTGCAGGAAGGACAACTCGTAGACCACTTCCGGATGAACCTTCTGTGCTACCCGCAACACCTCCTCGGCCAGCGCCAGGGTCAGGGCTTTGGTGCTGGGCCAGATGAGAAAACCGATTCGCTGGGTGGTCATGGGATGCGGTCCGAAACCTGAGAGAGGTCAAGAAGTTAGAGCCTGGTCAGGCTGCGCTTGATACGCAGCATGACCCATTTTGGTGCAAAGCGGCAATCTTACTTCAAGCTGCCCGAGAGGAACTGCTGCAGACGTTCCGACTGCGGATTGACCAGCACTTCGCGCGGGTTGCCGCTCTCTTCCACCAGGCCCTTGTGCAGGAACACCAGCTGGTTCGACACCTCACGGGCAAAGCCCATTTCGTGGGTGACCACGACCATGGTCCGGCCTTCCTGTGCCAGCGACTGCATGACCTTGAGCACGTCGCCAACCAGCTCCGGGTCGAGCGCCGAGGTCGGCTCGTCGAACAGCATCACTTCCGGCTCCATGGCCAGCGCCCGGGCAATCGCCACGCGCTGCTGCTCACCACCGGACATATGCCCAGGATAGGCGTCCTTGCGGTGGGCGACACCGACTTTGGCCAGGTAGTGCTCGGCTTTTTCCAGGGCGTCTTTCTTCGACATGCCGAGCACGTGCACCGGCGCTTCGATGATGTTTTCCAGCGCGGTCATGTGCGACCACAGGTTGAAGTGCTGGAACACCATCGACAGGCGCGAACGCATGCGCTGCAGCTGCTTGGGATCGGCGGCCTTGAGCGCGCCATCTTTGTTGGCTACCAGCTTCAGCTCTTCGTTGTTGAGCAGGATCTTGCCCGCGTGCGGCTGCTCGAGCAGGTTAATGCAGCGCAGGAAGGTACTTTTGCCCGAACCGCTGGAGCCGATGATGCTGATCACGTCGCCTGCCTTGGCCGCCAGGGACACGCCCTTGAGCACTTCGTGACTGCCGTAGCGTTTATGCAGGTCTTGGATTTCGAGTTTGTACATGCTGTCGATTCTCACAAAGCAGTCAGTCTTGAGCTAACGCTCAGGGCGAAAAAGTGGGCGCAGGCCGTCAGTGCTTGCGCGGCGCCAGGTAGCCCAGCCAGCGGCGCTCAGCCAGCTTGAACAGGCGCACCAGAATGAAGGTCAGGCACAGGTAGAACACGCCGGCCGTGATGTAGGCCTCGAACGGCAGGTAGTACTGGGCGTTGACCGTGCGCGCCGCACCGGTGATGTCGATCAGGGTGACGATCGACGCCAGGCTGGTGGTCTGCAGCATCATGATCACTTCGTTGCTGTACTGCGGCAGCGCCCGGCGCAGGGCCGATGGCAGGAGGATGCGGCGGTACATCTTGACCCGCGACATGCCCATGGCCTTGGCCGCCTCGATCTCGCCATGGGGCGTGGCCTTGAGGCTGCCGGCGATGATCTCGGCGGTATAGGCGCTGGTGTTGATGGCAAAGGCCAGGCAGGCACAGAAGGTTGCACTGGACAGCCACGGCCAGAGGAAGCTTTCACGCACCGCTTCGAACTGGGCCAGGCCGTAGTAGATCAGAAACAGCTGCACCAGCATCGGCGTGCCGCGGATCACGTAGGTATAGAGCCAGGCGCTCATGTTCACCAAAGGCTGCTTGGAGACCCGCATCAGGCCCAGCGGGATCGCCGCCAGCAAACCGAACAGCAGCGACAGCGCCAGCAGCTTGAGGGTGGTCAGCAGGCCGCCCAGGTACAGCGGCAGCGCTTCCCAGATGACGTTGTAGTCGAAAATCATAGATCAGCCGCCTTTACGCCAACCGAGTAGCGCTTCTCGAGGTAACGCAGGGCCAGCAGCGAAACACTGGTGATCACCAGGTACAGCGCCGCTACCGCCAGGAAGAAGGTGAAAGGTTCGCGGGTGGCATCGGCCGCCTGCTTGGCCTTGAACATCATGTCCTGCAGGCCCACTACCGAAATCAGTGCGGTTGCCTTGGTCAGGACCAGCCAGTTGTTGGTGAAGCCGGGGATCGCCAGGCGAATCATCTGCGGCACCAGCACCCGGAAGAACACTTGCAGGCTGCTCATGCCATAGGCCATGCCGGCTTCGGCCTGCCCCTTGGGAATGGCCATGAACGCCCCGCGGAAGGTTTCCGACAGATAGGCACCAAAGATGAAGCCCAAGGTGCCGATACCCGCCATCAGCGGATTGAGGTCGATGTAGTCGTCAAAGCCCAGTAGCGGCGCGACGCGATTGAGCAGATCCTGGCCGCCGTAGAAAATCAGCAGGATCAGAACCAGATCGGGAATCCCGCGGATCACGGTGGAATACAGATCGCCGAGCCAGGCCAGCCAGCGCACTGGCGACAAACGCAGCGCCACACCGATCAGACCGAGCACGATGGCCAGGGCCATGGACGACAAGGCGAGCTGTAGCGTCAGCCACGCTCCGTCGAGGATGACTGCCCCGTAGCCTTTCAACATGATGAGGTCCTCGACCTTAGGGATGAAAAAATGGTGCAAACCTCAGAGTCTCTGCTGCTTGCACCATTGAACAGGTGAAACGTCGACGATTTACTTGGCGTCTGGGCCGTAGATGTCGAAGTTGAAGTACTTGTCCTGAATCTGCTTGTACTTGCCGTTGGCACGGATGGCCGCGATGGCAGCGTTGATGCGATCCAGGTTGGCCTTGTCGCCTTTGCGCACGGCAATGCCGATGCCGTCACCGAAGTACTTGGCGTCGGTGAACGATGGGCCAACGAAGGCGAAGCCTTTACCGGCATCAGTCTTCAGGAAACCGTCTTCCAACAGCGTAGCATCGGCGACGGTGCCATCCAGACGGCCAGCGGCGACGTCCAGGTAGATTTCGTTCTGGGTGCCGTAAGGAACGATGGTGGCGCCTTGCGCACCGAACACTTCCTTGGCGAAGCGATCGTGGATCGAGCCGCGCTGCACGCCGATCTTCTTGCCCTTGAGCTCAGTCAGGCCTTCGCTGACCGCAGTACCTTCCTTCATCACCAGGCGTGCCGGGGTCAGGTAGTACTTGCCGGTGAAGTCCACGGACTTCTTGCGATCGTCGGTGATCGACATGGACGACAGGATGGCGTCGATCTTGCGCACTTTCAGTGCCGGGATCAGGCCGTCGAACTCTTGCTCGACCCAGGTGCACTTGGCCTTCATTTCTTCGCACAGGGCATTACCGATGTCGTAGTCGAAGCCGGCGATGCTGCCATCAGGCTGCTTGAAAGCGAACGGTGGGTAGGCGGCCTCGATCCCGATTTTCAACGGTTTCTCATCAGCCAGCGCTGCCAGGGAAAACACGGACAGCGCCAGGGCGCCAAGCAGTGCGAGTTTCTTCATCTGGAACTCCATCGGTAAAGGGCAATACGAGGCAGGGTTGAGAACTGCCCGATATGCGAATGGGTACAACGCGAGCTGCGCAGGGTCGGCATTGAAGCAGACGCGACGAGCGAGTGATCGGCATTTTAACGACAGCTCCGAAGCCGATATTTCTTCAATGCGACAACTAGTTACAGAAGCGCAGGAACGCGGGGGCGCGGATATTGACAGCTTTCACGGAATATGCAAAAGCAAAAGACAAATAACCAATCAATGAAGCAATAAGCGGGCCTATTATTGGCAAAGCCTTCTAATCCGGCAAGCGCAGCGTTTCAGCAGGCGAAAACGGGTGGCTGAAATGCCCTGAAAACGTACGGTGGCGTTTCGCAATGCCCCGCTTTTGTGCAAAAGCGGTGACAGAAGGGTTACCGATGATTGTCGAAGTAACAGAAAGCACAAAGCCCCGCCGGAGTAACCCGGCAGGGCTTTGCGTGGACCCGATCGCTGTGCAGGAGCGGGCTTGCCCCGCGATACCTTTAGGCCGAAGCCTTGCTCATGTCCTTGTGGGTATCGATCAGGTGCTGCACCACACCCGGATCGGCCAGGGTCGAGATATCACCCAGGCCATCGTACTCGGCCGTGGCGATCTTGCGCAGGATGCGGCGCATGATCTTGCCCGAGCGGGTTTTCGGCAGGCCGGGCGCCCACTGGATGACATCCGGCGAGGCAATCGGGCCGATTTCCTTGCGCACCCAGTTCTTCAGCTCCAGGCGCAGTTGCTCGGTTGGCTCGACGCCACCATTGAGGGTGACGTAGACATAGATACCCTGCCCCTTGATGTCGTGCGGCACGCCAACCACTGCGGCCTCGGCGACTTTCGGGTGGGCGACCATGGCACTTTCGATCTCGGCGGTACCCATGCGGTGGCCGGAGACGTTGAGCACGTCATCGACGCGGCCAGTGATCCAGTAGTAGCCGTCTTCGTCGCGACGGGCACCGTCACCCGTGAAGTACATGCCGCGGAAAGTCTTGAAGTAGGTGTCGACGAAGCGGTCGTGGTCACCGTACAGCGAGCGCGACTGGCCCGGCCAGGAATCGAGGATCACCAGGTTGCCTTCGGCGGCGCCTTCGATCAGGTTGCCAAGGTTATCCACAAGGGCCGGCACCACACCAAAGAACGGACGGGTCGCCGAACCCGGCTTGAGCGCGGTAGCGCCTGGCAGCGGGCTGATCAGCACGCCCCCGGTTTCGGTCTGCCACCAGGTGTCGACGATCGGGCAACGCTCCTTGCCGACGGTGTGGTAGTACCAGTTCCAGGCTTCCGGGTTGATCGGCTCGCCCACCGAGCCCAGCAGGCGCAGGCTGGAACCATCGGCACCGGCGACGGCAGCCTGACCTTCAGCCATCATCGCGCGGATGGCGGTCGGCGCGGTGTAGAGGATGTTGACCTTGTGCTTGTCGATGATCTTCGACACGCGGGTGATGTCCGGATAGTTCGGCACGCCTTCGAACAGCACGGTGGTCGCGCCGTTGGCCAGCGGGCCGTAGACGATGTAGCTGTGGCCGGTGACCCAGCCGACGTCGGCGGTGCACCAGTAGACTTCGCCCGGACGGTAGTCGAACACCCGTTCATGGGTCAGCGCGGCGTAGACCATGTAGCCGCCGGTGGTGTGCAGCACGCCCTTGGGCTTGCCGGTGGAGCCGGAGGTGTAGAGGATGAACAGCGCTTCTTCGGCGCCCATTTCCTTCGGCGCGCAGTGGCTGGAAGCAACCTTCATCAGGTCTTCGTACCAGATGTCGCGGTGCTGGTGCCAGGCGATGTCGCCACCGGTGCGCTTGCAGACGATGATCTTCTGCACGCTGCTGGTTTCGGGGTTGGTCAGGGCCAGGTCGACGTTGGCTTTGAGTGCGGTGCGACGACCGCCACGCAGACCTTCGTCAGCGGTGATGACGATCTTCGACTTGCAGTCGATGATGCGCCCGGCCAGTGCCTCGGGCGAGAAGCCGCCGAACACCACCGAGTGGATCGCACCGATGCGGGCGCACGCCAGCATGGCGACCACGGCCTCGGGGATCATCGGCATATAGATGGTGACCACGTCACCGCGGTGCACATCCTGGCCACGCAGGGCGTTGGCGAACTTGCACACTTGCTCGTGCAGTTCACGGTAGGTGATGTTGCGGTGTTCGGAAGGGTCGTCGCCTTCCCAGATGATCGCGACTTGATCGCCGCGCTCGGCCAGATGGCGGTCCAGGCAGTTGTAGGAAACGTTCAGAGTGCCGTCAGCAAACCATTTGATATCGACATGGTGGTCGTCGAAGGAGGTCTGCTTGACCTTGGTGAAAGGCTTGATCCAGTCGAGGCGCTGAGCCTGCTCGCGCCAGAAGCCGTCCGGGTTGATCACCGACTGCTGGTACATGGCCTTGTAGGTCGCCTCGTCGGTCAACGTCTTGGCCGCAACCTCGGGACGAACGGGATACAGGGGAGCCGCACTCATCTTTGTTACCTCGGTGTAATAGTTGTTTTTGTATGACCTCGTTGTAACTGTACCAGACTGCGCCGGCCATTCGACGTTGGTAGTAACGCCCTCGTCTTTTCTCCCTGCGACAAACCGCGAAGGCTCAAGGCCGGGTCTGCACGGCGAAAAAATAAAATTACCCGGCAGTCTGCCAGGCGATTGTTACAGTTTCTGCCAACAGTGTTTATCAAAACCGTGGCTGTTTAAGCGCAGGCCGCACTCCTAGAATTCACCTCGCCAGCAACGGCACCACGATTAACTTTCTTGTAGCCCCCCACGAAGGGAAGTTAATCGGCAAATAATCGTGATAGTTGATCCTGCTGTACACGCGGCGCCACAAGCGCTGCGTGCCCCCTTACGACCTCAGACAGGTAAAAATGAAGATGAAAGCTTTACTGGTATTGGCACTGGGTAGTCTTTGCAGCGTGGCGATGGCCGACGAAGTTGCAAATGGCGGCGCCGAGCAGATTCCGGTTGAACAGTACAGTTACTCGCAACATCTGGACATCGCCAAGGTCATTTCCATGAGCGAAGTGCCGAATGTCTGCGAAGTGGTCCCGGCGCGCATGACCTACGAAGATTCCCAGGGCAAGCGCCACATTCTCGAGTACCGGGTGATGGGTAACGGGTGCTCGAACGGTTGATCCAACGGGTTGACCGCCTGCAGCGCCTCGGTTGGCATTCAACGAGGCGCGCTGCACTATTTGGACAGTACACCTGCAACTAATAACCTGCCTGTATTACCCATACTTTATTAACGCCAGATTAATTAATCCGTTTTGCCGACTGCATGTTCACGCAACTTGTTGGCAATAGTGGTGTGGGAAACTCCCAAGCGTTTACCCAGCGCCCGACTGCTGGGAAATTCGCTCATCAAGCGCTCCAGTACTGCCTTCTCGAAACGCCCGACTATTTGCCCCAGGTCGCCCTCAAGGGAAAACTCGCCCAAGGGTTGCCGGCCGCCGTAGTCCGGCAGGCGAATATGTTCAGTCTTGACCACCCCGCCGTCACATAGCGACACGGCCTGAAACAGCACGTTCTCCAGTTGCCGCACGTTGCCCGGCCAGTGGTACTGGCTCAAACGCTCCATGGCCGCTGGCGCAAGCTTGGGCAGCGGGCAACCGATCTGCCGGCTGGCCTGGTCAAGAAAGTGCTCGACCAGCGGCGGCAAGCCATCCAGGCATTCGCGCAGCGGCGGAATATGCAGCGACAGCACGTTGAGGCGGTGGTAAAGGTCCTGGCGGAATTCGCCACGGGCGCACAACTCGGACAGATCGACCTGGGTGGCACAGATGACCCGCACATCCAGGTACACCTCTTCATCACTGCCTACCCGACGAAAGCAGCCGTCCTGCAGAAAACGCAGCAGTTTTACCTGCAAGCGAGGACTCATCTCACCGACGCCATCGAGGAACAGCGTGCCGCCTGCCGTCAGTTCCAGTAGCCCCAGCTTGCCCTCGGCCCGCGCGCCTTCAAACGCCCCCGGGCCGTAACCGAACAGTTCGGTCTCGGCCATGGACTCGGGCAAGCCGGCGCAGTTGAGCGCCATCAACGGCGCCTGGCCACGGGGGCTGGCCAGGTGACAGGCACGGGCCAGCAACTCCTTGCCGGTACCGGTCTCGCCTTCGATCAGCAGTGGTGCATCCAGCGGCGCCATGCGCCGCGCTTCGCGCACCACCGCAGCCATCACCCGCGAACTCTGGAAGATGCTGTCGAAGCCACGCAGCTCCTGCTTGCGCACGTTATAGATGCGCTCGCCTATGCGGTCGGCGCGGTGCAGAGTCAACACCGCACCGGCCAGGGCTTCGCTGTCGTCGTGCTCGGACTGCAGCGGCGCAATATCAGCGAGGAACACATCGCCCTTGACCTTGACCCGCAGGCCGTTGATACGCGACTTGTTCGCCCGCACCAGCTCCGGCAGGTCGAAATCCTCGGCATAACGCGACAGCGGAATGCCCGGCACCTCGTCGACACGCACCCCGAGCAGCTGCGCCGCAGCGCGGTTGGCAGCCACAATGGAGCCGCCCATGTCGATCGACAGCACCGGGAAATCCAGTGCGCCGAGCAAGGCATTGAGCTCCATGTGCCGACGCTCGCTGGGCATCAGGCCGACGCGCTTGACCCCGAACACCCCGGCGATCGATTCGAATTTCGGCCGCAGGGCCTGGAACTGCAGGTTGATCAGGTTCGGGCAGTGCAGATAGATGGCATTGCCATGCTCGCCACCGACCTCACCGCGGGCGACGTTGATGCCGTACTCCACCAGCAGGTTGAGAATGTCGCGCAGGATGCCGATGCGGTTCTGGCAATGCACTTTAATACGCATGAAATGTCCTACAAGAAGGTCTGGTACGCGCCATGGCAAGCAAGTTTTTGCAGCGAGCCAAGAATAGTCGTAAAGATTATGTGACAGATGGCCGCAGCTTCAAGGATTAAAGCACCCGTTTTTTCGGGATGCTGGGTATTTCGTAAAGTTATCGTTACAAAATCCGAGGCAGTTCGAGCGCGAAGCTGCCGTCAGGACGCTGCAAACCGGACCAATGCGGGTTATCACTAGGGCAATGGCTTGAACACATAACAAGAATGGCCCTCAGCAGGAGAGCAGCATGAAACAGACGCAATACGTGGCTCGCGAGCCCGATGCGCAGGGTTTTATCGACTACCCGCAGCAGGAACACGCGGTGTGGAACACCCTGATTACCCGTCAATTGAAGGTGATCGAGGGCCGCGCGTGCCAGGAATACCTGGACGGCATCGAACAGCTGGGCCTGCCTCACGACCGTATCCCGCAGCTGGGTGAGATCAACAAGGTGCTGGGCGCCACCACCGGCTGGCAAGTTGCCCGGGTACCTGCCCTGATCCCCTTCCAGACTTTTTTCGAACTGCTGGCCAGCAAGCGCTTTCCGGTAGCCACCTTCATTCGTACCGAAGAAGAACTCGACTACCTGCAAGAGCCGGACATTTTCCACGAGATCTTCGGCCACTGCCCGCTGCTGACCAACCCCTGGTTCGCCGAATTCACCCACACCTATGGCAAGCTCGGCCTGCAGGCCACCAAGGAAGAGCGCGTGTACCTCGCCCGCCTCTACTGGATGACCATCGAGTTTGGCCTGGTCGACACCCCGCAAGGTCGCAAGATCTACGGCGGCGGCATTCTTTCTTCACCGAAAGAGACCGTCTACAGCCTGTCCGGCGAGCCCGAGCACCAGGCCTTCGACCCGCTGGAAGCCATGCGCACGCCGTACCGCATTGATATCCTGCAGCCGCTGTACTTTGCCCTGCCCAACCTCAAGCGCCTGTTCGACCTGGCCCACGAAGACATCATGGGCATGGTCCACACGGCAATGAAGATGGGCCTGCACGCACCGAAATTTCCACCCAAGGTCGCCGCCTGAGCGACCTTGCAAACCAATAACAAACCACTTGCGGAAAACCTTATGAACGCCTTGAACCAAGCCCACTGCGAAGCCTGCCGTGCCGATGCTCCACAGGTCAGCGACGAAGAACTGCCGGTACTGATCAAGCAGATCCCGGATTGGAACATCGAAGTCCGTGACGGCATCATGCAGCTGGAAAAAGTTTTCCTGTTCAAGAATTTCAAGCACGCCCTGGCCTTCACCAACGCCGTTGGCGAAATCTCCGAAGCCGAAGGCCATCACCCAGGCCTGCTGACCGAGTGGGGCAAAGTCACCGTGACCTGGTGGAGCCACTCGATCAAGGGCCTGCACCGTAACGACTTCATCATGGCCGCGCGCACCGACGAGGTCGCCAGCACCGCCGAAGGCCGCAAGTAATGCACTTCGGCGCCATCGGGCGCGTACCCGGCGATCCGATCCTCGGACTGATGGAGGCGTATGCCAAGGACAGCAACCCGAACAAGTTCGACCTCGGTGTCGGCGTGTTCAAGGACGCCCAGGGCCTGACGCCGATTCCGGCCGCGGTCAAACAGGCTGAACAGCGCCTGCTTGAGCAACAGGCCAGCAAGAGCTACGTCGGCGGTCATGGCGATGCGGCCTTTGGCCGACTGATCAGCGAACTGGTACTGGGCAGTGACTCGTCGCTGCTCAGCCAGCAGCGTGCCGGCGCTACCCAGACCCCGGGCGGCACCGGTGCCCTGCGCCTGGCGGCGGAGTTCATCGAACACTGTCTGCCGGGCCGCGGCATCTGGCTGAGCGATCCGACCTGGCCCATCCACGAAACCATCTTCGCCGGCGCCGGCCTCAAGGTCAGCCACTATCCCTATGTCGGCACCGACAACCGTCTGAACGTCGCCGGGATGCTGGCCGCCCTGGAAGTTGCGCCCAAGGGCGACGTAGTGTTGCTGCACGCCTGCTGCCACAACCCGACCGGATTTGACCTGAGCCAGGACGACTGGCGCGCCGTGCTCGAGGTGGTGCGCCGCCGTGAGTTACTGCCGTTGATCGACTTCGCCTACCAGGGCTTTGGCGATGGTCTGGAAGAAGACGCCTGGGCGGTACGGCTGTTCGCCGCCGAACTGCCTGAGCTGCTGATTACCAGTTCCTGCTCGAAGAACTTCGGCCTCTATCGCGACCGCACCGGCGCTCTGCTGGTGTGCAGCCACGATGCCGACAAGCTGCTGGATGTGCGTAGTCAACTGGCATTGCTGGCGCGCAACCTGTGGTCGACACCACCGGATCATGGCGCGGCGGTAGTGGCGCAGATTCTTGGCGACACCGACCTCAAGCGCCTGTGGGTCGAAGAAGTCGAGGCCATGCGCCAGCGCATTGCCGAGCTGCGGGTCGGTCTGGTCGAGGCCCTGGCGCCCCACGGCCTGAGCGAACGTTTCGCGCACATCGCCGAGCAACGCGGGATGTTCTCCTACACCGGCTTGTCACCGGAGCAGGTCAAGCAACTGCGTGAGCGCCACAGCGTGTACATGGTTGGCACTGGCCGGGCGAACATCGCCGGCGCCGATGCGGCACGCCTTGAAGCACTGGCTGCAGCCATCGCTGACGTCTGTCGTTAAAAGCATCGCGGGGCAAGTCGGATCGCCGCACCGCCGCTCCCACAGACAGTTGTGGGAGCGGCGGTGCGGCGATCCGACTTGCCCCGCGATGGCCATTAAGCAGGAAAATTCATACTGTCATTCAGACTCCTGTATCCTGCACAGGCTTTCACAAGCCCATGCGCGCCTTGCGCAGCCTTTCCACACACTTGCGAGGAACGACGAGATGCATGAAATCCCGAATCTTCCCTTCCCAAGCCTGAACCCAGAAGAGCAGACTCCTGCCACTCACAGCGCCGAACCAGCCCAGGCTGAATACGACGGCGACGAAACTTCCAGCGCCGACCAGGAATAACTCGCGCAACGATCAGACTGTGTGAAAACGGCTGATGCAGGGACCACCCCGTCAACACGTTTTCACACCGTCAAGAATTCCCCCTCTACGAAAGCCCGCACATGCCCGACTCACCGCGCCCCCTTGCGGTCACCCTGCAAGTCGTCTCCATCGTCCTGTTTACCTTTATCGGCTACCTGAACATCGGCATTCCCCTGGCCGTCTTGCCTGGCTATGTGCACAACGACCTGGGCTTCGGTGCCGTGGTCGCGGGCCTGGTGATCAGCGTGCAGTACCTGGCCACTCTGCTCAGCCGCCCCTACGCCAGCCGCCTCATCGATAACCTGGGCAGCAAGCGCGCGGTGCTCTATGGCCTGGCCGGTTGCGGCTTGAGCGGCGTGTTCATGCTGCTTTCGGCGTGGCTGCAACATGCGCCCTGGCTGAGCCTGGCCAGCCTGCTAGTCGGGCGCCTGGTGCTGGGTAGTGCCGAAAGCCTGGTGGGTTCGGGCTCCATTGGCTGGGGCATTGGCCGGGTCGGTGCGCAACACACCGCCAAGGTAATCTCCTGGAACGGCATCGCCAGTTACGGCGCGCTGGCCATCGGCGCGCCGCTGGGCGTGGAACTGGTGCAACGCTTCGGCCTGTGGAGCATGGGCGCCAGCATTTTACTGCTGTGCGTACTGGGTTTGGCGCTGGCCTGGCCGAAAACCGCCGCCCCGATAGTGGCGGGTGAACGCCTGCCGTTCCTGCACGTGCTCGGGCGGATATTCGGCCATGGTTCAGGGCTGGCCCTGGGCTCGATCGGCTTTGGCACCATCGCCACCTTCGTCACCCTGTACTATGCCAGCCACAACTGGGACAACGCGGCCCTGTGCCTGAGCCTGTTCGGCGCCTGCTTCATTGGCGCGCGACTGCTGTTTGGCAATTTGATCAATCGCATGGGCGGGTACCGGGTGGCGATCGCCTGCCTGTCGGTAGAAACCCTCGGCCTGCTGTTGCTCTGGCAGGCACCGAGCGCCGAGCTGGCCCTGGCCGGTGCGGCGTTGAGCGGCTTTGGTTTCTCGCTGGTGTTTCCGGCCCTCGGCGTCGAAGCGGTGAACCTGGTGTCCGCCTCCAATCGCGGCGCGGCCGTGGGCGCCTATTCGCTGTTCATCGACCTGTCGCTGGGCATCACCGGCCCGTTGGCCGGGGCAATTGCCGCCGGGTTCGGCTTCGCTTCGATCTTTGTCTTTGCCGCCGGCGCGTCGTTCTGCGGCCTGCTATTGAGCCTGTACCTGTACCGCCAGGCCCGCCTGCAACCGCCGCGGCATTAGCCTCAGTAATCGATCTTGCCGCGCCCGGCCTTGATGGCGCCGCGCTTGCTCTTGGTGTCCAGGCGCCGGGTTTTCGAGCCCAGGGTCGGCCGGGTCGGGCGCCGCGCCTTTTCCACCTTGGTCGCCGAAAGAATCAGTTCGCGCAGGCGCTCCAGGGCATCGGCGCGGTTCTGCTCCTGGGTTCGATACTGCTGGGCCTTGATGATGATCACCCCGTCACGGGTAATGCGGCTGTCGCTCAGCGCCAGCAGACGCTCCTTGTAAAACGCTGGCAATGACGAAGCCTGGGTGTCGAAACGCAGGTGCACGGCGCTGGAGACCTTGTTGACGTTCTGCCCGCCGGCGCCCTGGGCGCGGATGGCAGTCAACTCGATCTCGTCGTCCGGGATCTGCACCGCGTTGGATAACTGCAACATCACACATCCTTTGATCAAACATTCAGGCTGACTCAGGTATTCGGCAGCGTCCCCGCTCGGCCTCTTGCGCCCCCAGGCACAGCACCTGGGCTACACGCTGTACGCAGCCCTGGTCCACCGGGGACAACTGGCGAAACAAAATCAGCAGCTCGTTTTCGACTTCACTCAAGCGTTGCACAGGCGAAGCGTTACTTTCCGTGTTGAATGCGCAGGTTTTATGCTCCGACATGATCACCCTTCCCTAGCGAGACTGAATGCATCGACGTTACGAGCAATTCCCTGCGGACCCACCAGGACCGTTCCGAGCGTTTCGTAGGAAAATTGAGATAATAGCTATGCGCCACTACCCTTCGCGTCGTGCATGGCCCCGACAATTCTATGCACAACTTCTTGGTCAGCGATAGCCAATGATCGGTACTGAGCCAGCAATCGCTGTTCCGGTTCATTCAACGAAGCGCCATCATCGATCGTGCGCACGCCAGTGATCACGTAGCGCACATCGACACCAACCCCGGCGACCGCCGCAAGATACGCCGCGTCCGGGTTGCGCTCGCCTTTTTCATAGCTGCCCTGAGTATTGCGGTTGACCCCGCCAAGCTGGGCGAAATCATCCTGGCGAAGGCCCAGGCGGGTACGCTCCTGACGCAATCGTTCACCGCTTTCTGCCGATTTCGGTGCAGTTGTTGCACAATTTTTCAATCAAAACCCCTTTACAAGAACATTTTTTTGTGCATAATCGGCATCCGAACAACACAGACAGCCTTGCCGAGCACTATGCCCCCGCTGTTTACTCCTGGGCAAGGCCAAGCAAAGCACATAAAACCAAACATTCGCACGTTCTATCGTCTAGCCAAAACGTGTGAAAAATCGTCACGGATGACACAGGATCAGGGTTCGCCCTGGTAACTGGTACAGCAGGCATGCCTAGCGCGCCTGACGAGCCATCCGCTGCCGGCCCCACCATAAGACCAATCACGGCGCGGAGGTTCATTCATTTTCAAAGGACCGAATAATGAACACCAAGCCTTTGTGCACCCTGACCGCACTGCTGACCTTTGTCAGTGCTGGCGCTCATGCCAGCAGTACCGACGTCAATATCAGCGGCACCATCACTCCTGCAGCTTGTACGCCGTCGCTCTCCAGCAATGGCCAGGTCGATTTCGGCAACATCAGCATGCCCGATCTCACTCCGCAGCCCGGCATCCCCGACCACTCGGTCCTGGCGCCGCGCAGCCTGACCTTCAGCGTCACCTGTGACCGTGCCACCCGCTTTGCCCTGGTAGCCACCGGCAACCGTCGCGACAGCAGCTCGATCCCCCTGCCCAAAGCCTTCGGCCTGGGTTCCACCACCAGCGGCCAGGCCATCGGTTTCTACAGCGCAACCTGGCCCGACAACGGCGCGACCCTCGACAACCTGCCGGCCGACACCCTGTACTCCGAAGACAGTGGCAGCACCTGGGTGAAAGTCCCGGGCAGCGGTTTCGAGCACCTGGGCGACAAGCCCGAGTCGCGCCTGGGCTTTGCCCTGCGCGGGCAGACCAGCCCTAGCGCAGCCGAAGTCCTCAACCTGCGCCTGGACGTGGCCGGCTGGCTGCGCAATGACATGACCCATGTCGATGAGGCGCTACTCGATGGGCACATGACCATCGAGTTGCAGTACCTCTAGCGGGTAACAGAACGCCCACGCGTAACGGTCCTTCACCGACCGCCAAAAAGAACCCGGCGAATGCCCAGGTCTTTCCCTGCCACCAGCGACAGGGAACGGACTGCTGCGCTCGAAAAACGGGTCATTCGCAACACCCACCACCAACACTTAAAAGGAAAACCGCTGTGAAAAAGTCCGTACTGTCCCTTGCTGTGCTGATGACCCTGGCCACCGCCAATGCCATGGCCGCCACGACCGACCTGACCGTAACCGGCACCATTACCCCTGCCGCCTGCACGCCAACCTTGAGCAATGGCGGCCTGGTCGAATATGGCTCGCTGTCCTTGACCGAGCTTGAAGAAACCTCAATCGGTTACAAACTGCCGGCCAAATCCCTGAATCTTTCGATCGAATGCAGCGCCCCGGCCACCTTTGCGCTCATTACCAACGACAACCGCCGCGACAGCAGTCCTGCCAATGCCTGGTTGTTCGGGCTCGGCAATCACCTGGACCAGGCTATCGGTTATTTCGGCATGACCATGGACCATGAAAACACCATTGTCGACGGCGCACCGGGCACCCACCTGGCCTCCGAGGATGCCGGCAACACCTGGACCAACATCATGGACGGCATACTTCAAGACGCCGGAAGAGCTCCTGACTATCGCGCAGCCTTTAGCTCTACCGGTAGCAGCGTGGGCCCAGCTCCGGCGAGCAGCGTCAATGTCATCATGGACATCCGCGGCAGCATCAACAAAGGTCTGACCCTGAACGGTGCCATGGAGCTCGACGGCAGCGCGACTATCGAAGTCGTCTACCTCTGACAAGCGGGCCGCTAGCCTGCGCCAACATCCAACAGGAATTTGCCGTGAAAACTTCCGTACTGACCCTTGCTGTATTCATAGGCGTGGTGAGCGCCAACACCTTCGCCGCCACCACCGACTTGACTGTCACCGGCACCATCACTCCAGCCGCCTGTTCGCCAACCCTGGGCAATGGCGGCGTGATCGACTACGGCGCGGTGTCCCTGACCGATCTGGAAGGCGATTCGACCAATTACAGGCTGCCTGTCAAGACCCTGAGCCTTGCAATCGACTGCGACGCCGCAACCACTTTTGCCCTGATGACCCGCGACAATCGCCTCGACACCCTAGACCCACGGGACTACACCTTCGGACTGGGCATGCACCAGGACCAAAGCATCGGCTCATACATGATGACCTGGGAGTTTGAAAACACCCTGGTCGATGGTGAACAAGGGTTCAATTTCTATTCGAACGATGGCGGCCAGTCCTGGGACGGCATGGGAGACGACCGTGGAAACCTGCTCAATGCCAGTAGAGTGCCGTTGAGTCGAACCGGATTCAACTCAAGAATAAGTCATCGCCTTGAACCTATCAGGAACGTCAACGTGATGATGGACGTCCGAGGTTTCATCAAGAAGAGCCTGGTAGTAAACGGCAGCATCCCCATCGACGGCAGCGCGACCATCGAAGTCGTCTACCTCTGACCGCTGCCCCCAAGGGGCGCGAACAGGGACCCCTCGCACCCCGGCCATGACCCACGGCCAGCGCACTCCCCCACCATGAGCCTGCCGGATGCAGCTTGAGGGGAGCTGCGCCCGACGCCGCACAAGAACCTTACAACCATGACTATTGCGTGCAAATCCTTTGCTGGCAGCCTGCTGCCTGCGATTTTCATCTGCACCCTACCCCTGATGCAGGCACACGCCGACGGTATGGTGCCCAGAACCTCGGTGGTGATCGTTGAGGAAGCCCGCGCCAATGGCAGCGACTTCGTGGTCACCAATACCGACCCGCATGCCGCCCTGCTGGCGGTGTTCATCGAAAACCCGAGCGAAGACACTGACAACCTGCTGGTGGTCCAGCCCACCGTGGCGCGGGTCGAAGCCGGCAAAGAACAACAGGTGATCTTCCACTATGTAGGCAAGGAACCGCTGCAGACCCAACGCTTGCGCCGGGTGATCTTCGAAGGTATCCGCGAAACCGCACCGGGCGATCCCGGGGCCATGCGGGTCAACTTCGGCGTGCGCCAGAACCTGCCGGTTATCCTTCACCCCAAGGGCCTGGCGCGCAACAGCGAACCGTGGAAAGGCCTGAGCTGGCGTATCGACGGCAAGCAACTGCGGGTGGAGAACAACACCCCCTACGTGGTGCGCCTGGCCCAGGAGCTGAAACTGTTGCCCGGCCAGCACGCCCTGGACCTTGGCCGCACCTACCTGCTGGCCAATCAAACCATCACCCTCGACTTGCCTGATGCCGCCACTGCGGCCAACACCGTGCGCTTTCAGCCGGCCACGGTCTATGGCTTTGCGGTCGATCCTTACGAGGCGCGCATCCTGTGAAGGTCATCGTCAATGCCATTGGCAAACCGCGACCACGCGAGCAATTGATACTGGGCCTGTGCCTGACCCTGCTGGGACTTGAGACCTTCAAACCGGCGCGAGCCGCCAATGAAGCCGCAGCGCCCGGGCACAGCGTGTTCGACCAGGAGGTCCTGCGCCAGCGCGGTATCGACCCCAGGCTTGCTGCCCTGTTTGGCCGGCAAACCCGCTTCCCGCCAGGGCGTCAGCAGATCAGCCTGAGCGTCAACGGCCGTGACAGGGGCACTACCCAGGCGCGCTTCGGCGAGGATGGCAGCCTGTGCGTCGATAATCCCTTGCTGGCCTTCGCCGGGCTGCGCCAACCCGCCGAGTGGTCCACCACCCTGGATGCCCAGGAGCAGCCTGCCGATCCGGACTGCCTGGCCCTGGCCACGGCCTTCCCCCAGGCTCAGGTCGAACTGCAGCCCGGTCAGCACCAGGTGCGACTGTTCGTACCGGACCAGGCGCTGCTGGACGAGCGGCAATTGTCCGACGACTACAGCCAGGGCGGCATTGCCGGGCTGTTGAACTACGACATTTTCAGCTCGTTCAACCGCTACGATGGCCAGTCCAGCCGTTATGCCGCAGCCAATACCGAGCTGGGCCTGAACCTGGACAACTGGATCCTGCGCAGCCGCCAGGTGCACAGCCGCTTCGATGGCAAGATGCGCAGCGAAATGCTCGACACCTATGTGCAACGCAGCTTCGCCCAGCACCGCAGCCTGTTCCAGGCCGGCGAGATCAGCCTGGTCAACCCGGTGCTCAACGGCGCGCAGATCATTGGCGCGCAGCTCACGCCGGAGTATGGCCTGCTCTCGCAGCTGGACAACGCCAGCGTGCAGGGCATCGCCAACAGCCAGGCGCGGGTCGAGGTGCACCAGAACGGCGCCTTGCTGTACAGCACTGTGGTACAGCCCGGGCCCTTCACCCTCACCAACATCCCGCGCATCACTTCGCGTTCGGACCTGGAAGTGACGGTGATCGAAACCAATGGCGAGCAACGGCGCTTTCGCGTACCGGCCAGCCTCGCCGCCAGCGCCCGCCCGCAAAGTGGCTACAGCGTCGGCGCCGGCGTGGTGCGCAGCCATGGCCATGGCAGCGACGACCCGGCGGTGGTGAGCCTGGGCCAGAGCGGCGCGCTGGGCAATACCTCGGTCATCAGCAGCGGCCTGATCCTCGCCCAGGGCTATCGCAGCCTTGGCGCCAGCCTCGGCACCGCGCTCACGCCACAGCTCAGCACCGAGGTGTTTGCCATCGGCGCGCAAGCCAGCAGCCTCGACCAGCAGGGCGCGCAACTGGGCGGCCAGCTCAACTGGCAAATGCACGAGCAATGGAGCAGCCTGGTGGCCGCCAACCACCGCAGCCGCGGCTACCGCGAACTGCTCGACAGCACCTACCGCAACAATGATCAGTTCGCCTCCAGCTACCGCGACCAGTTCAGCACCAGCCTGCGCTGGGCCAGCCGCGCCCTGGGCAGCCTCAACCTGGGGTACACGCAAAGCACCTACTACGAGCACGACAGCACGCAACGGCTGTTTTTGTCCTGGGGCAACAGCTACGGCGGCGTCACATTCTCGGCGACGGTGGAAAAAGCCCTGGGCAGCAGCGACGGCTACAACGACGACGCCGTGTATTTCAGCGCCAGCATCCCCCTGGATGGTCGCCGGCGTCTGCGCAGCAGCGTGCGCCACAACGACAGCAGTACCACCAGCACGGTGGCTTACAACGAGCAGGTCAGTGACAGCCTTGGCTATCGCCTGGGCGCCGAACATCGTTCCGGCGATTCCAGCACCCTGGCCAGCGCCGGGCTTTCGGCATTACCTCGCTACACCCAGCTAGACCTGAACTACAGCGGCGACGGCGACAACAGCAACTACAACCTCGGCCTGCGCGGCGGCATAGCCGTGCATGGTGCCGGGATCACCCCCTCGCCCTATCCGATCCGCGATACCTTCGCGATCCTCTCGGTCACCGAGACCCCCGGAGTCAAGGCCAGCACCCCGAGCGGCCCAGTGTGGACCGATCATGCCGGCAACGCGGTGGTGGCCTCGCTCACCGCCTATGGCAAAAGCCCGGTCGAGGTCGACACCCAGAGCCTGCCGACCCACATCAACGTCGACCAGGGCGCCGGCGTGCTGCGCGCCACTCGCGGCGCGGTGCCGCGCCTGAGTTTCCGCGCCTGGAGTGTCCGTCGGCTGCTGCTGACCCTGCTCGACAGCAGCGGCCAGCCATTGCCCAGCGGCGCGTCGGTGTTCGACGACCGTGGGCGCTTCATCAACCTGGTGCAACCGGGCGGGCTGGTGTTCATCGACAACAGCGCCGACATCGGCCACCTGATCATCAGCGACCACCAGGCCCGCGAATGCCGCGTCACCCTCGACCCGGATACCGGCGCCAGCAGCGACAGCTACTACACCCAGGCCCAACGCACCTGCAGTTGACCCCCCTTCGCGACGACATGACGCCAGACGGCAGCTACACCTTGTGTCGTCCTTCCATACACCGCTTTGGTGAGGATGCGTCAAATCATGAACACCCGGTACAAACCCCAGCTTGCAATGCTCCTGCTCTTCGGCCTGCCGCTGACAGCCTTCGCCAATGAATGCCGATTACAGATCACGCCGACGCCGCTGGACTATGGCACCCTCGACCGCAGCCGCCTGCAGCCCGGCAGCCCAGGCCTGGCACTGCCGGAGAAATCCGCGCAGTTGGCCCTGAGCTGCAGCGAAAGCACCGACCTGAGTGTGTTCTATACAGCCAATGCCCTGGACGGCGAGCGCTTCGAACTCGCCGCTGGCGGGCACTACCGAATACGTGCCGCCGATGCCGTGGTCGACGGCGAACGCGTTGACCTGGCCCGGATCGAACAAACCGGCGCCGTGCCGGGCCCGGCCAGCGCCTCGCTGGGCTGGCAGCCGCGTAGCGGCATGGTCCCGGTCCGGGCCGGCAAAGCCGTGCAAGGCCGCAGCCTGAATCTGACTCTGGTGTTCGAAGCCGAGCTGTCTGCCAAGGCTTTCGAAGTGCGCGAGTCGACCTCATTGCGCAGCAGCGGGCAGTTCGCTGCCCCGGCCTCCGGCAGCACTGCCGAACTGGCCTTGCAATGGCAGATCCAGCCAGCGGCCTGCACGCCATTGCTGTCCCAGGGCGGGGTGGTGGACTACGGCAAGATCAGCCTGCAGAGCCTTAACAGCGACAAGCGCACGCGCCTGCCCACGCGCCAGCTGAACCTGTCGATCCAGTGCGACAGCCCGGCGCGCTATGCCCTGCTAATGCAGGACAACCGCGAGGGCACGGCGGTGGTCGATTCGCTGAATTTCTACGGTTTGGGCCGCGATGCCAGCGAGAACAAAATCGGCCTGTACGAGGTGCAGATCGACCCGTTGCACATCAGCGCCGACCAGTTGCCGGCGGTGTACCTCACCCAGTCAACCCGCGGCACCGGCTGGAGCACCGCAGGCAGCACCAGCAAAGCGCTGACCACCACCACCCTGCTCGGCTTCAATGATGTCGAGAACAACAGCAACGGCCCGATCGCCATCCGCCACCTGAGCACGCCAATCAACATCATGCCGGTGATCGCCGCCACCAGCGAGCTGGACAACCGCCAGGACATCCACCTCGACGGCTCGGCGACGATCGAGATCATCTACCTGTAAACGAAAACGCCCCGGATAACCGGGGCGTTTTTTCAACCGTGCGAATCAGCGCTTGAGCGAGGCCGGGGTAGCCGCTGCCGCCGCTTTGCTGCGGTTGGTTTTCAGGCTGTAGCAGACCACCATCACCAGCAGCCAGACCGGAATCGCGTAGACCGAGATCTGGATGCCCGGGATCTGCAGCATGATGCCCAGGATCAGCACCACGAAGGCCAGGCAGATGTAGTTGCCATAGGGGTACCACAGCGCCTTGAACAGCGGAGTCTGGCCGGTCTTGTTCAGGTGCTGGCGGAACTTCAGGTGCGAGTAGCTGATCATCGCCCAGTTGATCACCAGGGCGGCCACTACCAGCGACATCAGCAGCTCCAGCGCGTGCTGCGGGATGAAGTAGTTGAGCAGCACTGCAACCAGAGTCACCGCTGCCGAAGCCAGGATCGAACGCACCGGCACACCGCGCTTGTCGATCTTCGCCAGGCCCGCCGGGGCATCGCCCTGTTCGGCCATGCCGTAGAGCATACGGGCGTTGCAGTAGGTACCGCTGTTGTACACCGACAGCGCCGCGGTCAGCACCACGAAGTTGAGGATGTGCGCAGCAACATCACTGCCCAGCAGCGAGAACACTTGCACGAACGGGCTGGCGCCGTAGGTTCCACCGGCGGCATCGAGGCTGGTGACCAGGCTGTCCCATGGGGTCAGCGACAGCAGCACGACCAGGGCACCGATGTAGAAAATCAGGATGCGGTAGATCACCTGGTTGATCGCTTTGGGGATCACAGTCTTCGGCTTGTCGGCTTCAGCGGCGGTGAAACCGAGCATTTCCAGGCCGCCGAAGGAGAACATGATGATCGCCAGGGCCATGACCAGGCCGCTGACGCCATTGGGGAAGAAGCCGCCGTGTTCCCACAGGTTGCTCACCGAAGCTTGCGGGCCGCCGCTACCGCTGGCCAGCATCCAGCTGCCCAGGGCGATCATGCCGACAATGGCCAGGACCTTGATGATCGCGAACCAGAACTCGGCCTCGCCGAACACCTTGACGTTGGCCAGGTTGATCGCGTTGATGAGGATGAAGAAAGCAGCCGCCGAGGCCCAGGTCGGGATCTCCGGCCACCAGTAGTGCACGTACTTGCCGACGGCGGTGAGCTCCGACATGCCCACCAGGATGTACAGCACCCAGCAGTTCCAGCCCGACAGGAAGCCGGCAAAACCGCCCCAGTATTTGTGCGCGAAGTGACTGAAGGAGCCGGCCACCGGCTCTTCGACGATCATCTCGCCGAGCTGGCGCATGATCATGAAGGCAATGAAGCCACAGATCGCATAGCCGAGGATCATCGACGGGCCCGCCGACTTCATCACCCCGGCCGAACCCAGGAACAGCCCGGTACCGATTGCACCGCCCAGGGCGATCAACTGGATATGGCGATTTTTCAGGCCGCGTTTCAGCTCGCCTGAATGCGTGTTTTGTCCACTCATGAACGAAGTCACCTGCTTGTTTTTATCTGTGACGGAATCGGACCCACCGCGCTCGTGGCGCAGCGGAATTAACAAGGTGATTACCTTGAGGATCTTGGCCAACTGCTGCCCGTCCAGGGCATAAGCCGTGGGCGAATCAGCCGGGTGTCAGCAAGAGTGCGCGGTACGCATTGGGGTCACAGTTAAAACGCGGCGCATTGTATACCCCTACAGACGCGCAGGGGTCAACACGTTGCGTGACTGTCTGACGACAAAACGCACCGGTCCTGAGGAAGGGTTCTAGCCTGGGGAGGTAATCGGCGTACATGGCGCCTCCATTTGTTCTTATTGAATGCCCGGCTCTCCGGCCCGGCTTTGCACACGGCAATGGCGCCTATCTCACCGCTCCCGGGGCCTGCGAACAAGCTGTTGACGGGCAGGTAAAGCGCCCTGGCCCGGGGCTTTCGGCAAGTTCTGTTTACACCCATAGAAATCTCCAGCCAGGGCCCGTGTACCGGCTGACATTTGTGACGATTTATTTACACAATGGTGTAAAAACTTTCCACGGCTTACGGAAGTGTCTGTAAGACAAGGAAATTTGCGCAAAAAAAAGCCAACCCGAAGGTTGGCTTGTTTAACCGGCCCGACTTACGGGCGCGGTTTGTTGCGGGTGCTGCCCGGACGCTTGGGCGCCGGCTTGCCGCGCTTGTTCATGTCGCTTGGGCGCTCGGCCACGGTGCTGCTGCCACGGCCGCTGTCCTTGCGCGGCGCTTCACCACGCGGCTGACGGGCTGGACGCTCGTCGCCACGGGGCTGGCGAACCGGACGCTCGGCTTCACCACGAGGCTGGCGCGCAGGGCGCTCGCCGGTTGCAGCGCCATCCTGGGCCGGACGCAGGGTGCGCACGCGCTCGCCACGGCCCAGCGGACGGGTGGACTTGCGCTGCAGGCGCTCGAGCTTGTCCTTGCTCTTGTGGTTCAGGGCCGGCATGGCCACTGGGGTCAGGCCCACTTCGGCGGCAAGAATGTCGACTTCCTGCTGGCTCATTTCGCGCCAGCGGCCCATCGGCAGGTCGGAGTTGAGGAACACCGGGCCGAAACGCACGCGCTTCAGACGGCTGACCACCAGGCCCTGGGATTCCCACAGGCGGCGTACTTCACGGTTGCGACCTTCCATCACCACGCAGTGGTACCAGTGGTTGAAGCCTTCACCGCCAGGGGCTTCCTGGATGTCGGTGAAACGCGCCGGGCCGTCTTCGAGCACGACACCGGCCTTGAGGCGGGCAATCATGTCTTCGTCGACTTCACCACGCACACGCACGGCATACTCACGGTCCATTTCGTAGGACGGGTGCATCAGGCGGTTGGCCAGCTCACCGTCGGTGGTGAACATCAGCAGGCCGGTGGTGTTGATGTCGAGGCGACCGATGTTGATCCAGCGGCCTTCTTTCGGCCGTGGCAGGCGGTCGAACACGGTCGGACGGCCTTCCGGGTCGTCACGGGTGCAGATCTCACCGTCGGGTTTGTTGTACATGATCACCCGGCGCACGGTTTCGGCAGCTTCTTCGCGCTTGATCACGCGGCCGTCGACCGAGATCGCATCGTGCAGGTCGACGCGCTGGCCAAGGGTGGCATTGACGCCATTGACCTTGATCCGGCCCTGGCTGATCCAGGCCTCGACGTCGCGGCGCGAGCCCACGCCGATACGGGCGAGAACTTTTTGCAGTTTCTCGCCTGATGGCGGCAATGGCTGGGTTTCTTGCAGGTCTTTTTCACTCATGCTGGGCACCTCCCGGTGTATTTACGAAAATCTGGTATGGCGAACAAGCGCCAAAAAGGGTCGCGTATCATACGCTGATCGCGACGTGAACGCACCTGAGACTAGCCGAAATTGCAAAAGTTGCCGGGTCTATCCGCCCGAAGGCCAGGGTTACTGATGCGGCGTCTGCGGTTCGGTTGCCAACGGCTCGTCGTCCAGATCCACCTGGGTGTCGTCGACCAGGTCATCGAAATCGGTCTTGAGCCCTTCTTCCATGGCGTCCAGTTCGGTCAACAGGCTGCGGAAGCTGGTTTCTTCCTGGGGCTCTTGCGGCTCGGCACTGGCATCGGCCAGGGCCTGCAGGTGCGCCGGTACCGGGGCATCGTCCAGTTCCAGTACCGGTTCGGGCTCAGGCTCCATCTCGCGCAACTCGGCCAGCGGCGGCAGGTCATCGAGGTTCTTCAGGTTGAAGTGGTCGAGAAAGGCCTTGGTGGTGGCGAACATCGCCGGTTTACCCGGCACTTCACGGTAGCCGACGATGCGGATCCACTCGCGCTCGAGCAGGGTCTTGATGATGTTGGTGTTGACCGCCACACCGCGCACGTCCTCGATCTCGCCGCGGGTGATGGGCTGGCGGTAGGCGATCAGCGCCATGGTCTCCAGCAGGGCCCGGGAGTAGCGCTGCGGGCGCTCTTCCCACAGCCGGCCGACCCAGGGTGCGTAGTCTTCGCGGATCTGCAGGCGGTAACCCGAGGCCACCTCCTTGAGCTCGAAGGCGCGGCCATTGCAGGACTTGCGCAGCACCTCCAGGGCCTTCTTGAATACCGCAGGTTCCGGGCGCTCGGCTTCCTCGAACAATTCGTACAGGCGCTCAAGGGATTGCGGTTTGCCCGAGGCCAGCAAAAAGGCCTCGAGCAGGGGCGCCAGGTCGCGCGGTTCGTTCAGGTTCATGGGCTTGCTCAGTTGTTACTCGGCGCGGGCGCGGACATGGATCGGCGCAAAGGGCTCATTTTGCACCAGTTCGATCAAGGATTCCTTGACCAGTTCGAGAATCGCCATGAAGGTCACCACCACCCCGAGCTTGCCCTCCTCGGCGCTGAACAGCTCGACGAAGGGCACGAAGCCGCCGCCCTTGAGGCGCTCAAGCACTTCGCTCATGCGCTCGCGGGTCGACAACGCCTCACGGCTGACCTGGTGGCTTTCGAACAGATCACCACGGTGCAGCACTTCGGCCATCGACACCAGCAGCTCTTCCAGGCTGACCTCGGGCAACAGCTTGCGCACCTTGGCCTGCGGCGCGTCCAGGCGCGGCACGATGACCTCGCGGCCAACCCGGCTAAGGCCGTCGATGCCTTCGGCGGCGGCCTTGAAGCGCTCGTACTCCTGCAGGCGGCGGATCAGTTCGGCACGCGGGTCAGCCTCTTCTTCCTCGACCTCGGCCGAACGCGGCAGCAGCATCCGTGACTTGATCTCGGCAAGCATCGCCGCCATCACCAGGTACTCGGCGGCCAGCTCCAGGCGCACGGTCTTCATCAGTTCGACGTAACCCATGTACTGGCGGGTGATTTCCGCCACCGGGATGTCGAGGATGTCGACGTTCTGCTTGCGAATCAGGTACAGCAGTAAATCCAGAGGCCCTTCGAAGGCCTCCAGAAACACTTCCAGGGCGTCCGGCGGAATGTACAGGTCTACCGGCATCTCGGTCATGGCTTCGCCATACACCAGCACCAGCGGCAGTTCCTGCTGGGCGCCTGCTTGCGGGTCGATACTGGCTTCGGGGGTAGTCGCCTGGCTCACGCTTCGACCATGAACGGCGCAGGGTCGCCGCAACCGACGCGGATCACTTCCGGCTCATCGCCCGCCAGGTTGATCACGGTCGAGGCCTTCAGGTCACCAAAGCCGCCATCGACGATCAGGTCGACATGATGCTCCAGGGCCTGGCGAATCTCGTAGGGATCGGTCATCGGCTGGTCTTCGCCGGGCATGATCAGGCTGACGCTCATCAGCGGCTCGCCGAGCTCTTCGAGCAGGGCCAGGGCAATCGGGTTGGACGGCACGCGCAGGCCGATGGTGCGGCGCTTTTCGTGCAGCAGCAGGCGCGGCACTTCGCGGGTGGCGTTGAGGATGAAGGTGTACGGCCCCGGTACATGGGCCTTGAGCAGGCGAAAGGTGGCGGTGTCGATCTTGGCGAACAGGCCCATTTGCGACAGGTCGCAGCAGATCAGGGTGAAGTTGTGGTTCTTGTCCAGCTGACGCAGGCGACGAACCCGTTCAACCGCGTTCTTGTCGCCGATCTGGCAACCCATGGCGTAGGAGGAGTCGGTGGGATAAACCACCACGCCGCCCTTGCGGATGATTTCGACGGCCTGTTTGATCAGGCGCGGTTGCGGGTTTTCCGCATGAATCTGGAAAAACTGACTCACGTTCTCTTCCTGTTCAGACTGCCGCGATAGGCTGCTCATGTTTGAATCGGCGCCACAGTGGTGGCAGGTCCTCTGGCAATGGCCGGTAGACACCGATCTCGCCCCAGGTGCCAGGGCCATGGAAATCACTGCCGGCACTGGCCAGCAGACCGAATTCACGGGCCAGGATCGACAGAGTGCCTACCTGTTCGGCCGGCATCATGCCGTTGACCACTTCCAGCGCCTGCCCGCCTGCTTGAATATAGTCGGCAATCAGCCGGCGGCGCTTGCTGCGGGTTAAATCGTAGTGCATCGGGTGGGCCAGGCTGACCCAGGCATCGGACTGGCGCAACGTCTCGACGGTCTCCTCCAGGGTTGGCCAGTGCAGCTTCACGTCGCCCAGCTTGCCGGCCCCCAGCCACTTGCGAAACGCCTCGGCGCGGTCTTTTACATAGCCTGCGCGCACCAGGTACTCGGCAAAATGCGGGCGCGCCGGGGCATTGCCGCTGTCGCCCAGTTCCTGCTGGATGGCCCGCGCGCCGTCGAGCGCGCCCTTCATGCCCTTGAGTGCCAACCGTCGGTCGATTTCTTCCGAACGCAACCAGCGACCACGGTGCAGCGACTCGACGGCGGCCTGCAACGGCGCGGCGTCGAGGGGGAAGTTGTAGCCCAGCACGTGAATGGTCGCCCCGCCCCAGGTGCACGACAGCTCGATGCCGCTGACCCAGTGCATGTCCAGGGCCTGGGTGGCGGCGCGGGCTTCGAGCTGGCCTTCGAGGGTGTCGTGGTCGGTCAGCGAGAGCATCCGCACGCCGTGCTCATGGGCCCGGGCGACCAGAACCGTTGGCGACAAGGCGCCGTCGGAGGCCGTACTGTGGCAGTGCAGATCAACATTCATAGGTGGCGCTTTCGCTGTCATTGATGTTTGTTATTATGCCGTCACATCCTGCTTCTGGCTGCCACTGTGAAACAATTCATCGATTTCATCCCGCTGCTCCTGTTCTTCATCGTCTACAAGCTCGAACCGCGTGCCATCGAATTTGCCGGGCACACCTTCGAACTGGGCGGCATCTACAGCGCCACGGCGATGCTGATCATCAGCTCGCTGGTGGTCTACGGCGCCCTGTTCCTTCGCCAGCGCAAGCTGGAGAAAGGCCAGTGGCTGACCCTGGTGGCCTGCCTGGTGTTCGGCGGCCTGACCCTGGCCTTCCACAGCGAAACCTTCCTCAAATGGAAGGCGCCGGTGGTCAACTGGCTGTTCGCCCTGGCCTTCACCGGCAGCCACTTCATCGGCGACCGGGTGCTGATCAAGCGCATCATGGGCCACGCCCTGACCCTGCCGGAGCCGGTATGGACGCGCCTGAACATCGCCTGGATCGGCTTTTTCCTGTTCTGTGGCGCGGCCAATCTGTTCGTTGCCTTCACCTTCCAGAGCTTCTGGGTCGACTTCAAGGTATTCGGCAGCCTGGGCATGACCGTGCTGTTCCTGGTGGCCCAGGGTGTCTACCTGTCGCGCCACCTGCACGACAGCGACCCGACCACTCCGCCTTCCACTCCCAAGCACGAGGAATGACATGCTTTACGCCATCATTGCCACAGACGTAGCCGATTCGCTGGAACAACGCCTGGCCGCGCGCCCGGCGCATATCGAACGCCTGCAGCAGCTCAAGGAGCAAGGCCGCGTGGTACTGGCCGGCCCGCACCCGGCCGTTGACAGCAACGACCCGGGCGCCGCCGGGTTCACCGGCAGCCTGATCGTCGCCGAATTCGACTCGCTCAGCGCCGCCCAGGCCTGGGCCGACGCCGACCCGTACATTGCCGCCGGCGTCTACGCCAACGTCATCGTCAAGCCGTTCAAGCAAGTCCTGCCGTAATGCCGCAGGGCGGTGGCCAAGCCGGCGCACCGCCCCTTGCAGCTTTCTCTTGGCAAATGCTCATTATTCTCGCCCGATGGCCGACAACCTCCTGAACCATCCAATGGAATCAGGAGTTCCGATGCGTCAAGGTCCGTTGTCCCTGCTGCTGTGCCTGTTGCTGCTGACCCCATTGGCCCAGGCTGAAGAGCCCAGCGGCTCCAGCACCCCGCTGTCGCTCAGTGCCGGCAGCCAGATCACCGAGCTGCAACAGCGCCTCAAAGAAAGCGAGCGCCTGCGCGAAACCCTGGTCCAGCAACTGCACAACGCCGACAGCGAACGTGAAAGCGCCCAGCTCACCCGTCTGCGCCAGGAAAACCAGAAACTGAAGCTGGCACTCAAGGAATTGCAGGCCAGCGCCGCGCCGAAACTCATCACCGAGCAGCAACAATGGTTCCTGATTGGTGGCGCAGTTGCCCTGTTTGCAGCACTCTGCGGTATCTTTGCCAGTGGCGGACACAGAAAGCGTCGGCAATGGTTGAATTGAGTGAGTCATGAGCGAGCTGTTACTGATTGATGATGACCAGGAACTCTGCGAGCTGCTCGGCAGCTGGCTGACCCAGGAAGGTTTCGTGGTACGTGCCTGCCACGATGGCCACAGCGCCCGCAAGGCGCTGGCCGAACAGGCGCCGGCCGCCGTCGTGCTGGACGTGATGCTGCCCGACGGCAGCGGTCTTGAGCTGCTCAAGCAGCTGCGCAGCGAACACGCCGAACTGCCGGTGCTGATGCTCTCGGCCCGTGGTGAGCCGCTGGACCGGATTCTCGGCCTGGAGCTGGGCGCCGACGACTACCTGGCCAAACCTTGCGACCCGCGTGAACTCACCGCCCGCCTGCGCGCCGTGCTGCGCCGCAGCCACCCCAACGCGACGCCGAGCCAGGTGGAAATCGGCGACCTGTGCTTCAGCCCGGCCCGCGGCGTGGTCAGCATCGACGAGCAAGAGCTGGCCCTGACCCTCTCCGAGAGCCGCATCCTCGAAGCCCTGCTGCGCCAGCCCGGCGAGCCGCTGGACAAGCAGGAACTGGCGCAGATCGCCCTGGGCCGCAAGCTGACCCTGTACGACCGCAGCCTGGACATGCACGTCAGCAACCTGCGCAAGAAGATCGGCCCGCACGCCGATGGCCGCCCGCGCATCGTCGCCCTGCGCAGCCGCGGCTACTACTACAGCCTGTAATGTCAGCACGGCGCGCAGGCATCTTTACCCAAGCTTTACCCTTGCCTGACCGCCGCTGACCTTGATCTCCCTAGACTGGGCACATCCGGTAACGACCGGCCTCAGAAAGGAGAGTCACCATGCGCAAGACCCTTATCGCCCTGATGTTCGCCGCTGCTCTGCCCACCGTTGCCATGGCCATGCCAGATGCCGGCGGCCCGCGCCACGGCGAGCACCACCGCGGTGGAGCGCCTTTCGCCCAGCTGGACCTGAGCCGCGAACAGCGCCAGCAGATCGGCAAGCTGATGGGCGAGCAGATGAAAAGCCGTCAGGAAATCACCCAGCGCTACCTGGAAAAACTCCCGGCCGCTGACCAGAAGGCCCTGAAAGACGAGCTCAAGGCCAAGAAGGACAAGACCCAGGCCGAGATTCGCGCCCTGCTCAAACCCGAACAGCAAAAACAGTTCGACGAAATGAAGAAAAAGCAGGATGAACGCCGCGCCGAATGGGCCGAGTTCAAAGCCTGGAAAGCTGAAAAAGCCAACAAGGCCCAGTAAGCTGTCAGCCACCCGCCCGGCCTGCCCCAGCAGGCCGGGCTTTTTCCGTTAGAGGTGCCTCTTTTGCGTTCATTGTTCTGGCGCATCCTGGCCAGTTTCTGGCTAGCCATCGCCCTGGTTGCCGGGCTGTCGATCCTGCTCGGGCACATGCTGAACCAGGACGCCTGGATTCTCAGCCGCCACCCGGGCCTCAATACCCTGGCCAAGAACTGGACCCAGCGCTATGAACAGCAAGGGCCGGAATACGCCCAGCATTACCTCGAACACCGCAAGCGCCGCTACAACATCGATGTGCAAGTGCTCAACGACAGTGGCGACGCCGTCGTGCCCGGCACCTTCCCGCGCCGCGCCGCCGCCTTCGAGGCGCGCCGCCACAACGACGACCGGCGCCTGCCGTGGCGCCGCCTGACCGAGGAATACACCAGCCCCGACAGCGGCGAGACCTACCTGCTGATCTATCGCATCCCGCACCCGGAACTGGATGCCTGGCACCGCGACAGCCTGCTCTGGCCGTTGAGCGCCCTAGGCATCGCCCTGGTGGTGCTGACCCTGTTCAGCCTGCTGGTGACCCTGTCGATCACCCGCCCGCTGAGCCGCTTGCGCGGCGCCGTGCATGACCTGGGGCAAACTACCTACCAGCAGAACAGCCTGGCGCGCCTGGCCAACCGCCGTGACGAGTTCGGTGTACTGGCCAACGACTTCAACCGCATGGGTGCGCGGCTGCAGAGCCTGATCGGCAGCCAGCGCCAGCTATTGCGTGACGTTTCCCATGAACTGCGCTCGCCGCTGGCACGCCTGCGTATCGCCCTGGCCCTGGCCGAACGCGCCGAACCCGAGCAGCGCCAGGCCCTGTGGCCGCGCCTGACCCGCGAATGCGACCGCCTCGAAGCGCTGATCAGTGAGATCCTGGTGCTGGCCCGGGTCGATGCCGAACAGGCACGGGCCGAACCAGTGGACCTTGATGCCCTGCTGGCCGCCGTGCACAAGGACGCGCAACTGGGCGCGCCGGAGCAGGAGATCCTGCTGCAGCATGAACCCGGGCTCAACCTGCAAGGCTGGCCGACGCTGCTGGAGCGGGCGCTGGATAACCTGCTGCGCAATGCCGTGCGCTTCAACCCGGCCGGGCAGCCGATTGAAATTACCGGGGTGCGCGAAAGCGACAAGATTGTGCTGAGTGTGCGTGACCATGGCCCGGGAGTGGCCGCAGAGCACCTGGCGCAACTGGGCGAGCCGTTCTACCGGGCGCCCGGGCAAAGTGCCGCTGGCCATGGCCTGGGGCTGGCCATTGCGCGCAAGGCGGCGGAGCGCCATGGCGGCAGCTTGAGCCTGGGCAATCATCCCCAGGGCGGGTTTGTTGCCACGCTAGAGTTGCCACTGGCAAGGCCTGACTCAATATAGCTTCGCGGGGCAAGCCCGCTCCTACATTGTGGGAGCGGCGGTGCGACGCCTCGACTTGACCCGCGATGAGGCCCTACCCCCCGCGGCTACTCCCAGGCACTGACAAAATCAGCCGTCGCCAGCACCGGCGCGGTGCGCGGATCATTTTGTGGAGTACCCAGGTACAGGAAGGCGATGATCTCTTCGTTGTCCGCCAGCCCCAATCCCTTGGCCACATGCTTGCTGTACGAAAGCTCACCGGTACGCCATACCGCACCAATACCCTGGGCATGAGCCGCGAGCAAAATACCGTGGGCCGCGCAACCGGCCGCCAGGCGCTGCTCGGACTGCGGCACCTTGAAGTGATCCTGCAGCCGCGCAACCACAACCACCAGCAACGGCGCCCGCAACGGCATGGCCCGGGCCTTGTCCAGCGCCGCCTGGCCGGTCTCGCCATTGAGTTTGACCGCTTCGGCGAGCAGTTCGCCGAGCTTGGCCCGCGCCTCGCCCTCGACCGTCAGGAAGCGCCAGGGCCGCAGCTGGCCGTGGTCCGGTGCCCGCAAGGCAGCCTGAAACAGCGCCTCGCGTTGTGCGGCATTGGGTGCCGGATCCAGCAGACGTGGAACCGAAACCCGGTTGAGCAATGCGTCGAGAGCCTCCATTGGCTACCCCTTGTGGATAAATGTCGGGCTATTCTAGCGTTTACTTAAAAAGGTCCATAGGTAGAATGGCGCCCTTCCGTTTCGAGTCAGAGCAGATCACATGGCGTTGCCGACCTTAAGGATCATTGGTTTCATCATCGGCATCTTCCTGATCACCCTGGCGATCAGCATGGTCGTGCCCATGGCCACCCTGGTGATCTTCGACCGCACGGGCGACCTGCCGTCGTTCCTGTGGGCCAGCATGATCACCTTTATCGCAGGCCTGGCGCTGATCATCCAGGGCCGCCCCGAGCACGTGCACCTGCGCCCGCGCGACATGTACCTGCTGACGGTCAGCAGCTGGCTGGTGGTGTGCATCTTCGCCGCCCTGCCGTTCCTGCTGACCCAGCACATCAGCTACACCGACGCCTTTTTCGAAAGCATGTCCGGCATTACCGCCACCGGCGCCACCGTACTCAGCGGCCTCGACAGCATGTCGCCGGGTATCCTGATGTGGCGCTCGCTGCTGCACTGGCTCGGCGGTATCGGCTTTATCGCCATGGCCGTGGCGATCCTGCCGCTGCTGCGCATCGGCGGCATGCGCCTGTTCCAGACCGAGTCCTCGGACCGTTCCGAGAAGGTCATGCCACGCTCGCACATGGTCGCCAAGTCGATCGTGCTGGTGTACATCGGCATCACCACCCTCGGCGCCCTGGCCTTCTGGCTGGCGGGCATGAACGCCTTCGATGCGATCAACCACGCCATGTCGGCGATTTCCACCGGCGGTTTCTCTACCTCCGACCAGTCCCTGGCCAAGTGGGACATACCGGCGGTGCACTGGGTAGCGGTGGTGGTGATGATCCTCGGCAGCTTGCCGTTCGCCCTGTACGTGGCGACCATCCGCGGCAACCGCAAGGCGCTGATCAAGGACCAGCAGGTCCAGGGCCTGTTGGCGATGCTGGTAGCGACCTGGCTGGTGCTCGGCACCTGGTACTGGGCCACCACCAACCTGCACTGGCTCGACGCCCTGCGCCACGTGGCCCTGAACGTCACCTCGGTGGTCACCACCACCGGCTTCGCCCTGGGCGACTACAGCCTGTGGGGCAATTTCTCGCTGATGCTGTTCTTCTACCTGGGTTTTGTCGGCGGCTGCTCGGGCTCGACCGCTGGCGGCATCAAGATTTTCCGCTTCCAGGTGGCCTACATCCTGCTCAAGGCCAACTTGAACCAGCTGATTCACCCCCGGGCGGTGATCAAGCAGAAGTACAACGGCCACCGCCTCGATGAAGAGATCGTGCGTTCGATTCTGACCTTCTCGTTCTTCTTCGCCATCACCATCTGCGTCATCGCCCTGGCCCTGTCGCTGCTGGGTGTCGACTGGATGACCGCCCTGACCGGCGCCGCCAGCACCGTATCGGGCGTCGGCCCGGGCCTGGGCGAAACCATCGGCCCGGCCGGCAACTTCGCCACCCTACCGGATGCGGCCAAGTGGATTCTGGCCTTCGGCATGCTGCTCGGGCGTCTGGAGATCATTACGGTGCTGGTGCTATGTATGCCGGCGTTCTGGCGTCACTGACCGGCGGATCCTCTACCGGGGCCACCACGGCCCCGTTCAAGCGCGCCCGGTACTCGCCAGGGGTGACATCGAACCAGCGGCGAAACGCCCTGAAAAAATTGCTCGGGTCGGCGAAACCCAGAAGATAGGCAGCCTCCAGCAGGGTCATGTTGGCTTGCGCCAGGTACTGCTCGGCAAGCTCGCGGCGGGTATCGTCCAGCAGTGTCTGAAAGCTCGTGCCCTCTTCCTGCAAGCGCCGCTGCAAGGTGCGCTGCGACAGGTGCAGGGCCTGGGCGATGGTTTCGCGCTTGGGCTCGCCCTGGGGCAAAACCCGGCACAACACCTGGCGCGCACGATGGGTAACCCGGCTTTCCGAGAAGCGCGCCAGGTATTCGCCAGCAAAGCGGTCGTGCAAGGTGGCCATGGCCTCGTTGGCCGTCGGCAGCGGCGCCTCCATATCAGCGCGCTCGAACACCAGCGCATCGTAGGGCGCGCTGAACACCAGCGGGGCATGGAATGCGGTCTTGTAAGGGCCCAAGTCCTTGGGCTGCGGCCCCTGGACCAGCACCCGACGCGGCTGGATCACCCGCCCGCTGAGCCAGCTGCACAGCGCCAGGGCGCAGGCCAGCGAGGCTTCGGCACTGTGCCGGGTGGGTGGCAGGTGATCGCCATGCACGGTCAGAATCAACGCATAGCCGTCGGGCTCAAGGCGGAAACTCAGGTCGGAGCTTTCGGCGATGATCCGCTGATAGCGCACCAGCCGCTCGAAACCTTCGGCCAGGGTGCGGCTCGACATCAGCGCGTAGCCGACCACATGAAAGGACGCCGGGCGTACCACCCGCGCCATGTTCAGGCCAATCGCCTGGTTGCCGGAAAGGTCGACCGCCAACTGCCACAGGCGGGTCATGGAGTCCTGGGTGAAGCGTGCGTCGGGATCGTCCAGCGCGGTGAAATCCAGGCCAAGTTGCTTGAACATGGCACGGCAATCGAGCCCTTCCAGTTCAAGTGCCTTGACGATCCCTGATGCCCAGCTTGCTGACGTGGTTCTTTCGCTCATGGCTGGCTTCTTTTGTTACCGACAAGCCGCTCCTGCGGCGATCTCAAAGGATACTCAATTGGCGCCTATTGTCACTGCTCTGTAGTGTTACTCACTCTAGACTCAGATCAGGCTCCACGCCGTGTATCTTCGTCAGATTGACCAGACTCTGGAGCAGTGTCGTGAACAGCCCTCAGCAATTTCGCAGTTTTGCCGAGTTCTACCCCTATTACCTGGGTGAGCACAGTAATCCCACCTGCCGGCGCCTGCATTTCGTCGGTACCAGCCTGGTCATCGCCGTACTCGCCTTTGCCCTGGGCAGCGGCAACTGGTTGCTGCTGCTGGCCCTGCCCTTTGCCGGTTACGGCTTTGCCTGGGTCGGGCACTTCTTCTTCGAGAAAAACCGCCCCGCCACCTTCAAGCACCCGCTGTACAGCCTGATTGGCGACTTCGCCATGTACCGCGACATGCTGCGCGGCAAGGTCAGCTTCTGATTTCGGCCCGCAAGGTCAGAAACCCGTCCCGGGCGGCCACTGCCCCGACCAACGGTACAGGTAGAGTGCCCTGAAACCCCGCGTTTCGGAGCGCCGATGAACCAGCAAGCCCGCTTTAACCACATGCAGGACGGTACCGAGCAGGACTGGGCAATCATCGCCGAGGATTTCAGGGCCTATGCCAGCCAGCTGGCCGATCGCATCCTGGCGCACCTGCACCTGCTCGATGGCGACTTCGGCGGCTTTCCCATCGACCGCCTGAGCCACTCCCTGCAAACCGCCAGCCGCGCCTGGCGTGACGGGCGCGATGAAGAGTACGTGGTCTGCGCGCTGCTGCACGACATCGGCGACACCCTCGGCAGCTATAACCACCCGGACATCGCCGCCGCCATCCTCAAGCCGTTCATCAGCCCGGAAAACCTGTGGATGGTAGAAAAACACGGGGTGTTCCAGGGCTACTACTTTTTCCATCACCTGGGCATGGACCGGCACCTGCGCGAGCAATTCCAGGACCATCCGCAGTACCAGCAAACCATCGAGTTCTGTGCCCGCTACGATGCCGCCGCCTTCGATCCGGGCTACGACAGCCTGCCCCTGAGCTTCTTCGAGCCGATGCTGCAGCGCCTGTTCGCCAAGCCCCGGCAGTCGATCTACAAGGCCGCGCTAGAGCAACCCGCCGCCACTGCCTGAATCCACCAGTTCCTCCAGCCCGGCCTGGCGCCGGGCGGCTTCGGCCTGGGCGTCGGCCAGGCGATAAAGCTCGATGCTGCCGTCCCAGTGCTCGATCAGTGCCGTGCACGACTCGACCCAATCACCGCAATTGAGGTAATCCACCTCGCCGACCTTGCGGATCTCGGCATGGTGAATGTGCCCGCAGACCACACCATGAAAGCCGCGTTTGACGCACTCATGGGCGATGGCCTCCTCAAAGTCGCTGATGAAGCTGACTGCGCTCTTGACCTTGTGCTTGAGGTACGCCGACAGCGACCAGTAACCGTAGCCATAGCGCGCACGCCAGTGGTTGAGCCAGCGGTTGAGGGTCAGGGTGAATTCGTAGGCCGAATCGCCGAGGAACGCCAGCCAGCGGTGATAACGGGTGATCACGTCGAACTGGTCGCCATGAATCACCAGCAGGCGCCGGCCATCGGCGGTCAGGTGCTCGGCCTGGTCGACCAACTGGATATTGCCCAGCACCAGCTTGGAGTAGCGACGCAGGAACTCGTCATGGTTGCCGGTCACGTAGATCACCTCGGTACCGCGCTTGCTCATGGTCAGCAGGCGGCGGATCACGTTGGTGTGCGCCTGGGGCCAGTACATGCCGCCGCGCAGCTTCCAGCCGTCGATGATGTCGCCGACCAGGTAGATGCGATCGGCCTGGTAACCCTTGAGAAACTGCGACAGGTGTTCGGCCTGGCAATCCCGGGTGCCCAGGTGCACGTCCGAGATCCACAGGGTGCGCACGCGCTGTTTGCGCGAGGGTCTGACAAGCTCGGCACGGGTCATCGGCAGGCTCCGGGAAGGTTTGCGCCAGCTTGCCAAGCAGCGGTGAATCGAACATGACCGCCCGGTGTCGGTCTGATGACATGCCCGGCCCGCCTGCTTGCCTGTACACTGCTGCGATTGCCGGAGGAGCCTTCGATGAGCCGCGCCCCGATACTTTCCCTGCGCCATTATCGCCACGACCTGATCGCCCATAGCCACGACCATCCGCAACTGGTGTTCGGCCTGCGCGGGCGCCTGGAGTTCGAGGTCGAAGGCCGCGGCGCGCAGCTGGACCGCCAGGACCTGATGGTGGTCCCGGCTGGCCGCCATCACACCTGCGGCAGTACCGTCGGTAGCGATTGCCTGGTGCTGGACGTCCCGGTCGACAACTGGCTGGGCCAGAGCCTGGGCGCGCACCTGGACGCCAGCCAGCGCCTGCTGGAGCGGGCCGGGCCGTTGAGCCTGGACACTCGCCAACAGCAACTGGTCGACTGGCTGGCGGCCAGCTCGATCAACGATCCGCTGATCGCCCAGCAAGGTGCAGTGTTGCTGCTGGCCAGCCTGAACGGCGGCGCGGCGCCCGTTGCGCCGACAACCTCACTGCCCTATGCCCGCTTCGATGCGCATATCGAGCAGAACGCCGCCTACCCGCTGCAGGTGGCCGACCTGGCGCGCCTGGCCGGGCTTTCCAGCGCGCGCCTGCATGCGCGGTTCATGGCTGAATGCGGGGTCACGCCCATGGACTATGTACGCCAGCGTCGCCTGCTACGCGCGCGGCAGCTACTACGCGATACCCGCTTGCCGATCGGCGATATCGCCTGCCAGGTCGGCTACAGCTCGCAAAGCGCCTTTGCCGCCGCCATGCTCAAGGCGTTTGGCCGCACGCCTGGTGCCTTGCGCCGCGATTGTGCCGACAATTGACGCGAGGACCGCGACAGACAGCGCCAGCGCCGCCCCCGTAAACTGGCGCCGCTGCCCTGCTCTCTGACAAGGACCACCATGAATCACCGCACTGCCCTCGGCGCCCTGCACATCGGCGCACTGTTTTTCGGCCTGACCGGCGTATTCGGCAAACTGGCCAGCGCCGCGCCGGCGATCATCGTCTTCGGCCGAGCCGCTTTTGCCGTGCTGGCATTGGCCGTGTTCGCAGGCTTTGCGCGCAAGGCCTGGCAGCCCCTGCAGGCCCAGGACTGGCGCCGCCTGCTGCTCGGCGGCGTACTGCTGGCCGGGCACTGGGTGAGCTTTTTCATTTCGGTGAAAGTCGCCGGTGTCGCCATCGCCACCCTCGGCTTTGCCAGCTTCCCGGCCTTTACCGTGATCCTTGAAGGCCTGCTGTTTCGCGAGCGCATCCGCACCAACGAGATTGTCCTGGTGCTGCTGGTGAGCATCGGCCTGGTGCTGGTAACCCCGGACTTCGACCTGGCCAGCCAGGCCACCGGCGGCCTGCTTTGGTCGCTGCTGTCAGGCCTGCTGTTTTCACTGCTGTCATTGACCAACCGTGCAGGCTCCGGGCGCATCCCGGCGGTGCAGGCGGCACTGTGCCAGAACGCCGTGGTCGCCCTGTGCCTGTTGCCGGTGGCCGCGCCGGCGCTGGGCAGCGTCAGCGCCATGGACTGGCTGTGGATCGGCCTGCTCGGGGTGTTCTGTACCGGCGTCGCCCACAGCCTGTTCGTCGCCAGCCTGGCGGTGATCAAGGCGCGCACCGCTGCCGTGGTGTTTGCTCTGGAGCCGGTCTACGGCATTGCCATGGCGTGGTTGATCTTCGCCGAAACCCCGACTTTGCGCATGCTTATGGGCGGTGTGCTGATCATTCTCGCCATCGTCATTTCCAGCCGCCTGGCGGCCGGCAATCAAGTAGGCAAGGCGGCGGTCGCCGAGGGCTGAGGGTCAGGGCCGGTCGTTGTGGCCCAGATCACGCTGCGGGTCGATCTGGTCGCGCACGCGCTGCTTGAGCACCTTGGCTTCAGGGAAGCCGCCATCGGCCTTGCGCTCCCAGATCTGCACGCCGTCGCAGGTAATACGGAAGGAGCCACCGGTGGCGGGTTCAAGGGCCACCCGCGCCAGATCGTCGCTGAAGGTGCTCAGCAGTTCCTGGGCCAGCCAGGCGGCACGCAGCAGCCATTGGCACTGGGTGCAGTAGGTAATGACAATTTCCGGTTTATGCGCGGACATACACTGAAGGTCTCCTGACAGGTGGGCGCGCTTATACTAGCGGTCTTTAGCCTTCGCTCCGAGAGTCATGATGCACCGCCTGCTGTTGTCCCTGCTGCTGATGTTCGTTTGCTTCCCGCTGCTGGCCGCCGAAGCGCCCCGACCGAAAGTCGGCCTGGTGCTCTCCGGCGGTGCTGCCCGTGGCCTGGCCCATATCGGCGTGCTCAAGGCCCTGGAAGAACAGGGCATCAAGGTCGATGCGATTGCCGGCACCAGCATGGGCGCGGTGGTCGGCGGCCTGTACGCCTCCGGCTACAAGATCGACGAACTGGAAAAGCTCGCCCTCAACATCGACTGGCAGCAGGCGCTGTCCGACGCGCCGCCGCGCAAGGACGTGCCGTTTCGGCGCAAGCAGGATGACCGCGACTTTCTCGTCAAACAAAAGCTCAGCTTTCGCGACGACGGCAGCCTGGGCCTGCCGCTGGGGGTGATCCAGGGCCAGAACCTGGCGCTGCTGCTGGAAAGCATGCTCGCCCACACCAGCGACACCCGCGACTTCGACAAGCTGCCGATTCCCTTCCGCGCCGTGGCCACCGACATCGCCAGCGGCGAAAAGGTGGTATTCCGTCGTGGCCACCTGCCCCAGGTGATTCGCGCCAGCATGTCGATCCCGGCGGTGTTCGCCCCGGTCGAGATCGATGGCCGGCTACTGGTCGATGGCGGCATGGTCGACAACATTCCCCTGGACGTCGCGCGCGAGATGGGTGTGGACGTGGCCATCGTCGTCGATATCGGCACCCCGCTGCGCAGCCGCAAGCAGCTGGCAACCGTGGTCGATGTGCTCAACCAGTCGATCACCCTGATGACCCGACGCAACTCCGAAGAGCAACTGGCAGCGCTGCACCGCGACGACATTCTCATCCAGCCACCGCTGTCGAGTTTTGGCGTCACCGATTTCGGCCGAGCCCAGGACATGATCGACGCCGGCTACCGCGCCGCCCGCGCTTTGGACGCACGCCTGGCGGTGCTCAAGCGCCCGCAGGCCAGCGACGGCGAGCTGCTGGCCGCACGCTCGCCGAGCCAGCGCACACCGGTGATCACCGCGATCCGCATCGAGAACGATTCGAAAGTCAGCGACGACGTGATCCGCTACTACATTCGCCAACCCATCGGCGAGCCACTGGAACTGGGCCGCCTGCAGACCGACATGGGCACCCTGTACGGCCTCGACTACTTCGACCGGGTCCAGTACCGGGTAGTGCACAAGGGTGACGACAACACCCTGGTGATCAACGCCCGTGGCCGTCGCGGCGGCACCGACTACCTGCGCCTGGGCCTGAACCTGTCGGACGACATGCGCGGCGACAGCGCCTTCAACATCGGTGCCAGCTACCGGGTCAACGGCATCAACTCCCTCGGCGCCGAATGGCTGACCCGCGCGCAGATCGGCGACCAGCAAGAGCTGTACAGCGAGTTCTACCAGCCGCTGGATGCCGGCTCGCGCTATTTCATCGCGCCATACATTGACCTCGGCTCGCAAAACATCGAGGCGACCCTGGACGACGACCCGATTGCCGAATACCGTCTGGAGCGCTATGGCTTCGGTCTCAACCTCGGTCGGCAGATCGGCAACAACGGCGAAGTGCGCTTTGGCGTCGGCCAGGCCTGGGGCCAGGCCGAGGTGCGCATCGGCGACCAGGACCTGCCCAAGGTCAACTTCAACGAAGGCTTCTACGAACTCAAGTACTCGTTCGACAGCCTCGACAACGTCTACTTCCCCCACAGCGGCGAAGACATCAACCTGACTTTGCGCCAGTACGACCCGAACCTGGGCTCGGACCAGCGCTACCGGCAGTGGGACTTGAACATCGACAAGGCCATGAGCAGCGGCCCCAACACCTGGGTGGTAGGCGGGCGCTACGGCAGGACCCTGGATGATGCCGAAGTGGTCACCTCAAGCTTCGTGCTCGGCGGCGCCCGGCAGCTGTCGGGCTTTCGCCAGGATTCGGTATCCGGGCAAAACGTCAGCCTGATGCGCGTGGTCTACTACCGCCGCCTGACCCCACGCGCCTACCTGCCGCTGGACTTCCCGTTGTACCTGGGCGGTTCGCTGGAGCGCGGCCGGGCCTGGAACAACGACAACGAGTTCGACAGTGGCTACATCAATGCAGCCAGCATCTTCGTCGGTTTCGAGACGCCCCTGGGGCCGCTGAACTTCAGCTACGGGGCCAACAGCGAGAATCAGAAGGCGATGTACCTGAACCTGGGTCACACCTTCTGAGCAGGATCAGGACTTTTCCAGGTTGGCCAGGATCCGCGCATGGACGCGCATGCAAATGCGCATGTCCTCTTCGTCAACACCGACGAACAGCTCGGCGCGCAAGGCGTTGGCAATGGTTTCGATCTGGTCGATCAAAGGCTTGGCCGGTGGGCAGAGGAGGATTTTTTTCGCCCGTCGGTCTTCGAGCACCGCCTGACGGCGCACCAGCCCCTGGGTTTCCAGGCTATCGAGCAAGCGGGCCAGGGTCGGCCCCTCGACGCCGACACTCTGGGCCAGCTCGCGCTGGGTCGGCGCCTCGTCGAAACGAGCCAGGTGCAGCAGCACCAGCCAGCGGGCCTGGGACAGGTTCAGCCCGGCCAGGCGGCGATCCAGTTCGGCGCGCCAGCCGCGGGACATGTGTGCCAGCTGCATCCCGAATTTGTGTTGGTCGGTCAACGGCATAGAGAAACTCATCATCAGAACTAATTATTAGTCAGCTAACCATGACCGTGAGCCGCAGGCAAGGCTCATACGGCTGGCGGTGCTTCGATAATCGTTATAAATGATGACAAGGCCGGTTTTACATCTCGAATTCGGCAGCCAGCGCGGCCCGTACGCAATACAAAACACCTTCGGGCACTCGCCCGCCAAACTGCTCGGCAATCGCCGACACCGGCGGCAACTCGCCTTCACCATCGAGGAAGGCATCCTGAACTTCGCCCAGCAGGTCTTCCGGCAGGTCCAGGGCCTGGTCCAGCGACAGCTCCTGGCGGCCAATGGCCTCGGCAAGCAGGCTGTAGACGTTCTTTTCGCTGCAGTTCAGCTGCCCGGCGATCTGCATCGGAGTCATGCCGGCGCGGGCCAGGCTGACCAGTTCGTGGCGCAGGTCGGTGACGATCTTTGGCGCTTCGACGCCGCCACCCAGCACTTCGAGGAAGGCTTCGCCGTAACGCTCGAGCTTGCGCGCACCGACGCCGCTGACCCGGCCCATCTCGCTGAGGCTGGTGGGCTGGCTGCGCAGCATCTCCAGCAGGGTCGAATCGGGGAAGATCACATACGGCGGCACGCCATGTTCTTCGGCCAGCTTGCGGCGCAACGCACGCAGGGCTTCCCATTGTTCGCGCTCTTCGCCACGCACCAGCTGGCTGGCCGGGCTGCCGCCACTGCTGCTGCCACCCTTGCTGCTGGTTTGTGGCTTGAGATCTTTACGCAGCTCGAGGCTGACTTCACCGCGCAGCAACGGCCGGCACGTGTCGGACAGGCGCAGGCCGCCGTAGCCTTCGAGGTCGATGTCGGCCAGGCCGCGGGCGACCAACTGGCGGAACAGCGAACGCCAGTCGTGCTCGGAGCGGTCCTTGCCAACGCCGTACACGGCCAGTTTCTCGTGGCCGAAATTGCGGATCTTTTCGTTATCGCGGCCCAGCAGCACATCCACCAGGTGGCCGACGCCATAACGCTGACCGGTACGGTACACCGCCGACAGCGCCTGGCGCGCAGGCTCGGTGGCATCCCAGGTCTGCACGCCATCGATGCAGTTGTCGCAGTGGCCGCACGGCTGCGGCAACTCTTCGTCGAAGTAGTTGAGCAGGGTCTGGCGGCGGCAGCGGGTTTCTTCACACAAGGCGAGCATGGCATCGAGCTTGTGTTGCTCGATGCGCTTGTGGCGCTCGTCGCCTTCAGAGTTTTGCAGCATCTGCTTGAGCATTACCATGTCCTGCAGGCCGTAGGCCATCCAGGCATCGGCAGGCAGGCCGTCACGACCGGCGCGGCCGGTTTCCTGGTAGTAGGCCTCGAGCGACTTGGGCAGGTCGAGGTGAGCAACGAAGCGTACGTTGGGCTTGTCGATGCCCATGCCGAAGGCAATGGTGGCGACCATGATCAGGCCTTCCTCGTTGAGAAAGCGCCGCTGGTTGGAGGCGCGGGTCTCGGCAGGCAGGCCGGCATGGTAAGGCAAGGCCGGGAAGCCCTGCTCGCACAGGTAGGCGGCGACGTCGTCGACCTTCTTGCGCGACAGGCAGTAGACGATACCGGCGTTGCCGCGCCGCTCGCCGAGGAACGCCAGCAACTGCTTGCGCGGCTGCTCCTTGGGCACGATGCGGTAGAAGATGTTCGGCCGGTCGAAGCTCGACAGGAAGCGCTCGGCGTTCTGCAGGTGCAGGCGGGTGACGATCTCTTCACGGGTGCGCATGTCCGCGGTGGCGGTCAGGGCAATGCGCGGCACGTTGGGGAACAGCTCGGCCAGTTGCCCCAGTTGCAGGTACTCGGGACGGAAGTCATGGCCCCACTGCGACACACAGTGGGCCTCGTCGATGGCAAACAGGGCGATGTCGAGGGTACGCAGGAAATCGAGCATGCGCGGCTGCACCAGGCGCTCGGGAGCCAGGTAGAGCATCTTCACTTCGCCGCGGCGGATACGCCCGGCCAGTTCGCGTTGCTGCTCGGCGCTGAGGGTCGAGTTCAACGAAGCGGCGGCCACGCCCAATTCGTCGAGGGTCGCCACCTGGTCGTCCATCAGCGCGATCAACGGCGATACCACCACCGCCAGGCCAGGGCGCAACAGGGCCGGGACCTGGAAGCACAGCGACTTGCCGCCGCCGGTGGGCATCAGGACCAGCGCATCGCCACCCTTGGCCACGCATTCGATGATCGCGCCCTGGCGACCCCGAAAACTGTCGTAACCGAAGATGTCCTTGAGGACGCGCTGAGCCTGTTCGAGCATAAAAACTCCAAAAATCGCAGAACCATCCTGGGCACAGGCTGGACGAAAAACCCGCTGGCGACACCCGAAAATGCGTAAGCGGCTTTTACCCGACCCCCGAGTTACAAGGGCCCTGGGATAAAAGCCGGGCATTATACCGGAGCCTGCGGCCTAGCAGGATGCTCTGCGATAGACGTCTTCCTTTGCCTCGTTTGCGCTGCAAGGTGCTAGAATTCAGTATCGTTTATTCCCAAGGTAGCCCCGTAATGTCCTTCGCCGAGCAACTGACCCGCCTGCAAGCCTTCCTCGACGCCGACGAGCTGCATGAAGAGGCGCTCGACTACGTGGCCGCCCACGGTTTCCTGACCGCGCTGTCGATCGGTGCCGAAGAGGTTCCCGAGCGCGAATGGATCGACGCCCTGTTCGCCGAAGAGCCGCATTACAAGGACGACGCCCAGCGTGAAGAGATCGAAGCCACGCTGATCCAGCTCAAAGCCCACGTTGCCCGCCAGCTGGCCAGCGACGAGGAATTCGAACTGCCGTGCGACCTCGACCTGGGTGAAGACCCGGACGACTCCGACCTGCGCGGCTGGTGCATCGGCTTCATGGAAGGCGTGTTCATGCGCGAAGAGGCCTGGTTCGAGACCGCTGAAGACGAAGTCAGCGAGATGCTCCTGCCGATCATGGTCGGTTCCGGCCTGTTCGATGAACAGCCAGAATTCGAAGACATCGCCAAGGACGCCAACCTGCAGGACGACATGATCGTGCAGATCCCTGAAGCCCTGACCGCGCTGTACCTGCTGCTGCACGCGCCGGACGAGAAGCCAGCCCTGCTCAAGCCTCGCCACCACTGAGTCGGCGTCCATGCGCTACCTGCTGCTGGCCATCGGCTGGCTCAGCGTCGCGCTGGGGGTGATCGGGATCTTCCTGCCGGTACTGCCGACCACCCCGTTCCTGCTCCTGGCCGCTGCGTGCTTTGCGCGCAGCTCGCCGCGCTTTCACCACTGGCTGGTCAACCACCCCAAGCTCGGGCCGTGGATTCGTGACTACCTCAGTGGCGAAGGCATTCCCCTCAAAGGCAAGGTCTACGCCATCGGCCTGATGTGGCTGAGCATCGGTTTGTCCTGCTACCTGGTGCCGCTGATCTGGGCGCGGGGGTTCATGCTCACCAGCGCGGTGCTGGTGAGCATTTACATCCTGCGGCAGAAAACCCTGCGGCGCCCGTCCTGAGACTGCAGCAACAGGCCTATACGGTATCCACCTTCAACGAATGATCGTTGAGCATGCCGTTGATGATCGTCGCCGTGTCCTGCCCTGCCGCAATCACCCCGCCCGCACCTGCCGTCACACCATAGTGCTGGGCCAGGTTCACCCCTGCCAGGTCGATGGTCTGGGTCGGCGCCGCACCTGCCACCGAGCTGACCTCGATGGTCGACACCACGCTGGCGCCACTGCCGGTGACCTTGAAGTGCAGGTAGTCATCCAGCGACGCTGTCGTTGCATTCTCACCCTGCAACAGTTGCGACAGGTCCAGACGATCGGTGCCCGGGGTGAAGTCGGTGACCACGTCGTGCCCGGTGTTGCCCTGCTGGTACAGGAAGGTATCGCTACCCGTGCCGCCAGTCAGGGTGTTGTTGCCCGGGCCGCCGATCAGCACATCATCACCGCCACCGCCGATCAGGGTGTCGTTGCCCAGGCCGCCGTTGAGCACGTTGGCGTTGTCGTTACCGGTCAGGTTGTCGTTGTAGTCCGAGCCGATCAGGTTTTCGATCGCCACCAGGGTGTCGGTGCCGGCACCCCCGGTGTTCTGCGCTCCGACCGTGCTCAGATTGACCGTCACCGCGCTGCCGGCGCTGGCGTAGCTGGCGGTGTCAATACCCGCGCCACCGTCGAGCAGGTCGTTGCCGGCACCACCGATCAACAGGTCATTGCCATCACCGCCGTAGAGGAAGTCGTTGCCATCCCCGCCGATCAACACATCGTTGCCCGCACCTGCATTGAGGGTATCGTTGCCGGCGCCGGCCAGCAGGGTATCGTCACCGCTGGTACCGGTGAGGGTATTGCCCTCCTGATAAACGATGTCGACATTGCCGGTGCTGCTGCCACCATGCCCGTCGCTGACGGTATAGGTGCCGTAGGCGGTTTCGTTCTGGGCGTTGGAATAGTCGACAGTCATGGTCAGCGCGTAGTTTTCAGCCGCGTTGGTGTTGCTGCCTGACGAGTTGGTGAGGTTGACCAGGTGGATGCTGTAGACGCCGGCATGGCTGGCGGTGAAAGAGCCGCCGTCGGCGATGGTTTGATAGCTGCCGCTCTCGTCTTTCCATTCCATCAGGATGTTGCCCGCTGCCAGGTTGTGATCGAGGGTCAGCGTCTCGCCTTTTTTCAGGGTAACGGTCAACAGGTCCTCATCGTTGGCATTGGCCGTGGTTACAGCCCCCAGGTAGCCGCTGACAACCAGTGCCGCCGTCATGGCATCGGCCGGGCCTCTGAAGGCACTGCGCGGCAGGTCCCGCAGCTGGTTGGCGCCGGTGTTGTTGGTACCGTTGAAGACAACCGTCGGCGGTGTACCGCTGCCCACGGTAAAGCCTGCCCCTTTTGCCGCCCAGCCGGTATCGAAGGTGGTCGTCGAAGGCACGCTCAGGCGGTCATGGTTGGCATCGCTGTCATTGGCCAGCAAGGCTTCGGCGGGCACGGTGATGCTGCTCGACAGAATGTTGCTGATGACATGGTCGGCCCCGGCCACTGGCGCGGTATTGGCGTAGACATTGATCACCAGGTTGGCACTGGCGGTATCGCCATCGTTGTCACTGGCGACGAAGCCGATCTGCTCGACCTGGCCGCTGCCGGTGTCCTTGGGCGGCGTGTAGGTAAAGTCGCCGGTATCCATGTTGACCACGATGCTGCCGCCGATCGCCGTCTTCACGGTAATGCTGTTGGTGCCGGTATCGAAAGTACCCCGGTCCGCCGCACCGCTGGTGGCATAAGAGCCCGCACCGCCGTTGCCCTTCGGATCGTAGGTGTAGGTAGTGCCATCGATAACCAGCGACTTCATAAAGCCGCCATCAGCGCCGAACTGGCCGCCACTCATCAGACTGCCAGTGATCGGTGCGCCCTGGACGGTGCCAGACAGCACCGAGTTGAGCTGGTTGAGGTCGGTGACCACCGTGGCATTGGTGTCGGTATGGGTACTACCGTCGTAGGACAACGGGTTGAGGTTACCGGCATTGACGCCACTGCCCAGACCAATCGCGTAGGACTTGATCCCATTACTGTCGAGGAAACCCTCCCATTCAACTTCGCGCGGCGCGGTAATCGCGTGCCCAGACGTAGGTGCGCCGTCGGAGAAGAAGTACACGATATTTTGCGCACCGGTGATTTTACCTCCGGTGGTGTAGGCCGACTGCGCCGAGGTAATCGCTGAATCGTAATAGGTCGAACCACCCGCGCTGAGGCCGTTGACGATAGCCTTGGCCTGGTCGACGGTCACCCACACAGTTGAAGGCTGGTTGGCCCCGGTAGAGAAGGTCACCAGTTGGACCTTTACATCGCCCATTTCATCGTACTTGTCGAGCAAGGCATTGATCGCCTGCTTGGCCAGTTGCATACGCGTCAGCCCCGGCACGCCGGACGCCTCATTCATACTGCCGGACACATCGATCACCAGCAGCAGGTTGGAGTCCACCTGCCCCGGAGTCACCGAGCGTTCTGCCCCGACTGCATTCGGTACGTCGTCGACAATCTTCACATCGATCGTCGCGTTGGCGGAGCTGCCATCGGTGTCGGTGGCGACGACATTGATGCTCTCGTTGAGGTTGTTGATGCCATTGGCGTTCGGGTGGTTTTCGTTGTCGAGCAAGGTGTAGGTGTAACTGACTACGCCAGTGGCCGGGTTGTAACCGGTGATGGTGATCGAGTTACCCAGCGGCGTAGTCCCGCTCTGTGGGAAGCCGTTGACCACCCCGCCACTGACCACGCTGATGCCACCGACGGTCAGGCTTTGCAGCCCGTCAGGGGCCGTCACGGTGAAGGTGCCGCTCTGGGTCAGGGCCGGAGAGTCCGGGCTGGTGCCGTCGCTGAGGTTCTTCTCGTAGACGGTCAGCTCGCCACCGTTGACGTTCAGGCCGTCAATGGTGACCGGGTTGTCCAGGTTGCTGACATTGAGCTTGAGCGTCGCTGTGCTGGTGTCGCCATCGGCATCGCGCAAGGTGTAGGTGAAAGTATCGACACCTGTGCCACCGCCGTGCAGGTTGATGAAGTCCGTATCGTTGGGGTTCAGGGTGTAGGTGTAGGAACCGTCGGCGGCCAGCACCAGGGTGCCGTAGGTACCGACAAAGGTGCCAGCGGTGATCGGCCCGGTTACGCGGTCGGCGCCCTGTACGTCGTTGGTCAGCACATTGCCGGTGAGGGTCAGCTGTACCTCAGTGGCCGTAACTGCGTTGGTGTCGTTAACAGCGCTCGGCAGGTCATCGACGATATTGACGTCGATCGAACCGCTGGCGGTGCTGCCGTCGGTATCGGTGGCGGTTACCGTAAAGCTTTCGTTGAGACTATTGGCGCCATTGGCCGTCGGATGGTTCTCGTTATCGAGCAAGGTGTAGCTGTAGGTCACCACGCCGGTGGCCGGGTTGTAGCCGGTGATGGTCAGGGTGTTGCCCAGGGCGGTGGTTGCCGATTGCGGGAAGCCGCTGGCCACGCCGCCGCTGACCACGGTGATGCCACCGACGGTCAGAGTCTGCAGGCCGTCCGGGGCGGTGACGGTAAAGCTCGCGCTCTGGGTCAGGGCCGGAATATTCGGGTTGCTGCCGTCGCCAAGGTTCTTCTCGAAAACGGTCAGCTCGCCGCCGTTGACGTTCAGGCCGTTGAGGGTCACCGGGTCGTTGAGGTTGGTGATATTCAGCACCAGGTTGGCGGTGCTGATGTCGCCGTCGGCGTCCTTCAGGGTGTAAGTGAATGTCTCGGTGCCATTGCCGCCACCGTGCAGGTTTTTGAAGTCTGCGTCGGTAGGATCGAGGGTGTAGGTGTAGGAACCGTCAGCGGCCAGCACCAATGTGCCGTAGGTGCCGACGAAGGTGCCGGCAGTAATTGGCCCGGTGGGTACACGGTCCGCACCCTGCACGTCGTTGGTCAGCACGTTGCCGGTAAGGGTCAGCTGGTTCTCGGTGGCGGTGACGGCGTTGGTATCGCCTGCTGCGGTCGGTACGTCGTCGACGATGTTCACATCGATGGAGCCGCTGGCAGTGCTGCCATCGGTGTCCGTAGCCGTTACGGTAAAGCTTTCGTTGAGGCTGTTGGCACCATTGGCCGTCGGATGGTTCTCGTTATCGAGCAAGGTGTAGCTGTAGGTCACCACGCCGGTGGCCGGGTTGTAGCCGGTGATGGTCAGAGTGTTGCCCAGTGCAGTGGTTGCCGATTGCGGGAAGCCGCTGGCCACGCCGCCGCTGACCACGGTGATGCCACCGACGGTCAGAGTCTGCAGGCCGTCCGGGGCGGTGACGGTAAAGCTCGCGCTCTGGGTCAGGGCCGGAATATTCGGGTTGCTGCCGTCGCCAAGGTTCTTCTCGAAAACGGTCAGCTCGCCGCCGTTGACGTTCAGGCCGTTGAGGGTCACCGGGTCGTTGAGGTTGGTGATATTCAGCACCAGGTTGGCGGTGCTGATGTCGCCGTCGGCGTCCTTCAGGGTGTAAGTGAATGTCTCGGTGCCATTGCCGCCACCGTGCAGGTTTTTGAAGTCTGCGTCGGTAGGATCGAGGGTGTAGGTGTAGGAACCGTCAGCGGCCAGTACCAATGTGCCGTAGGTGCCGACGAAGGTGCCGGCGGTGATCGGCCCGGTTGGCACACGGTCCGCGCCCTGCACATCGTTGGTCAGCACGTTGCCGGTCAGGGTCAGCTGGTTCTCGGTGGCGGTGACGGCATTGGTATCGCCCGCCGCGGTCGGTACGTCGTCGACGATATTCACATCGATGGAACCGCTGGCGGTGCTGCCGTCGGTATCGGTGGCGGTTACCGTAAAGCTTTCGTTGAGACTATTGGCGCCATTGGCCGTCGGATGGTTCTCGTTATCGAGCAAGGTGTAGCTATAGGTCACCACGCCGGTCGAGGCGTCATAACCGGTGATGGTCAAGGTATTGCCCAGCGCCGTGGTGGCCGATTGCGGGAAGCCGCTGGCCACGCCGCCACTGACCACGGTAATGCCACCGACGGTCAGGGTTTGCACACCGTCCAGCGCGGTCACCGTGAAACTGCCGGTCTGGGTTAGGGCTGGCGTATCCGGGTTGCTGCCGTCGCCGAGGTTCTTCTCGAAAACCGTCAGCTCGCCGCCTTCAACGTTCAAGCCATTGAGGGTCACCGGATCGTTGAGGTTGGTGACGTTGAGCACCAGGTTGGCGGTGGACACATCGCCATCAGCATCGGTCAGGGTGTAGGTAAAGGTCTCGACCCCGTTACCGCCGCCATGCAGGTTGAAGAAGTCCGGATCGGCAGTGTTCAGCGTGTAGGTGTAGGAACCATCGGCTGCCAGCACCAAGGTGCCGTAGGTGCCGACGAAGGTGCCTGCAGTAATTGGCCCCGTGGGTACACGGTCCGCACCCTGCACGTCGTTGGTCAGCACATTACCGGTAAGGGTCAGCTGGTTCTCGGTAGCGGTAACGGCGTTGGTATCGCCTGCCGCGGTCGGCACGTCGTCGACGATATTCACATCGATGGACCCGCTGGCAGTGCTGCCGTCGGTGTCCGTCACACTGACCGTGAAGCTCTCGCCCAGGCTGTTGGTGCCGTTGGCGTTCGGGTGGGCCTCGTTGTCGAGCAGGGTGTAGCTGTAGGTCACCACGCCGGTCGAGGCGTCATAACCGGTGATGGTCAAGGTATTGCCCAGCGCCGTGGTGGCCGATTGCGGGAAGCCGCTGGCCACGCCGCCACTGACCACGGTAATGCCACCGACGGTCAGGGTTTGCACACCGTCCAGCGCGGTCACCGTGAAGCTGCCAGTTTGCGTCAGTGCTGGCGTATCCGGGTTGCTGCCGTCGCCGAGGTTCTTCTCGAAAACCGTCAGCTCGCCGCCTTCAACGTTCAAGCCGTTGAGGGTCACCGGATCGTTGAGGTTAGTGACATTGAGCACCAGGTTGGCGGTGGATACGTCACCATCAGCATCGGTCAGGGTGTAGGTAAAGGTCTCGACCCCGTTACCGCCGCCATGCAGGTTGAAGAAGTCCGGATCGGCAGTGTTCAGCGTGTAGGTGTAGGAACCGTCAGCGGCCAGCACCAATGTGCCGTAGGTGCCGACGAAGGTGCCTGCAGTAATTGGCCCCGTGGGTACACGGTCCGCACCCTGCACGTCGTTGGTCAGCACGTTGCCGGTCAGGGTCAGCTGGTTCTCGGTGGCGGTAGCGGCGTTGGTATCGCCTGCCGCGGTCGGTACGTCGTCGACGATGTTCACATCGATGGACCCGCTGGCAGTGCTGCCATCGGTGTCCGTAGCCGTTACGGTAAAGCTCTCGCCCAGGCTGTTGGTGCCGTTGGCGTTCGGGTGGGCTTCGTTGTCGAGCAAGGTGTAGCTGTAGGTCACCACGCCGGTCGAGGCGTCATAACCGGTGATGGTCAAGGTGTTGCCCAGGGCGGTGGTCGCAGATTGCGGGAAGCCGCTGGCCACGCCGCCGCTGACTACGGTGATACCACCGACGGTCAGGGTTTGCACACCGTCCAGCGCGGTCACCGTGAAGCTGCCAGTTTGCGTCAGTGCTGGCGTATCCGGGTTGCTGCCGTCGCCAAGGTTCTTCTCGAAAACCGTCAGCTCGCCGCCTTCAACGTTCAAGCCGTTGAGGGTCACCGGATCGTTGAGGTTGGTGACATTGAGCACCAGGTTGGCGTTGGATACGTCACCATCAGCATCGGTCAGGGTGTAGGTAAAGGTCTCGACCCCGTTACCGCCGCCATGCAGGTTGAAGAAGTCCGGATCGGCAGTGTTCAGCGTGTAGGTGTAGGAACCGTCAGCGGCCAGCACCAAGGTGCCGTAGGTGCCGACGAAGGTGCCTGCAGTAATTGGCCCCGTGGGTACACGGTCCGCACCCTGCACGTCGTTGGTCAGCACGTTGCCGGTCAGGGTCAGCTGGTTCTCGGTGGCGGTGACGGCGTTGGTATCGCCTGCCGCGGTCGGCACGTCGTCGACGATGTTCACATCGATCGACCCGCTGGCAGTGCTGCCGTCGGTGTCCGTCACGCTCACCGTGAAGCTCTCGCCCAGGCTGTTGGTGCCGTTGGCGTTCGGGTGGGCCTCGTTGTCGAGCAAGGTGTAGCTGTAGGTCACCACGCCGGTCGAGGCGTCATAACCGGTGATGGTCAAGGTGTTGCCCAGGGCGGTGGTCGCCGATTGCGGGAAGCCGCTGGCCACCCCGCCACTGACTACGGTGATGCCACCGACGGTCAGGGTTTGCACACCGTCCAGCGCGGTCACCGTGAAGCTGCCAGTTTGCGTCAGCGCTGGCGTATCCGGGTTGCTGCCGTCGCCAAGGTTCTTCTCGAAAACAGTCAGCTCGCCGCCTTCAACGTTCAAGCCATTGAGGGTCACCGGGTCGTTGAGGTTGGTGACGTTGAGCACCAGGTTGGCGGTGGACACATCGCCATCAGCATCGGTCAGGGTGTAAGTAAAGGTCTCGACCCCGTTACCGCCGCCATGCAGGTTGAAGAAGTCCGGATCGGCAGTGTTCAGCGTGTAGGTGTAGGAACCGTCGGCGGCCAGCACCAAGGTGCCGTAGGTGCCGACGAAGGTGCCGGCAGTAATTGGCCCGGTGGGTACACGGTCCGCACCCTGCACGTCGTTGGTCAGCACATTACCGGTAAGGGTCAGCTGGTTCTCGGTAGCGGTAACGGCGTTGGTATCTGCCGCCGCGTTCGGCACGTCGTCGACGATGGAAACATCGATACTCATGCTCGCGCTGCTGCCATCGGTATCGGTGGCAACCACGTTGAAACTCTCGCCCAGTGAGTTGCTGCCATTGCCGGCGGCATGCGCTTCGCTGCCATTGAGGGTGTAGCTGTAGGTGACCTCCCCGGTGGCCGGGTTAAAACCGTTGATGGTCAGGGTGTTGCCCAGGGCCGTGGTGAGTGATTGCGGGAAGCCATTGACCACCCCGGCACTGATCACATTGATACCGCCCACCGTCAGCGATTGCAGGCCGTCGGCGGCGGTCACGGTGAAGGTTCCACTCTGGGTCAGTGCCGCCGCATCAGGGCTGCTGCCAGCTGCCAGGTTCTTCTCGAACAGCACCAGCTCGCCGCCATTGATGCTCAGCCCGTTGAGTTCCACCGGGTCATTGAGGTTGCTGACGTTGAGCACCAGATTGGCGCTGGAAACATCACCGTCGGCATCGGTGAGGGTGTAGGTGAAGGTCTCGACGCCATTACCACCGCCATGCAGATTGATGAAATCCGGATCGGCAGTATTCAGCGTATAGGTGTAGGAACCGTCGGCGGCCAGCACCAAAGTGCCGTAGGTACCGACGAAGGTGCCGGCGGTAATCGGCCCGGTTGCTACCCGGTCTGCGCCTTGCACGTCATTGGTCAGCACGTTGCCGGTCAGGGTCAGCTGGTTCTCGGTGGCGGTGACGGCATTGCTATCGGCCACTGCCCGCGGTACGTCGTCAATCACCGTGACATCCAGCGAGCCAGTGGCTACGTCGCCGTCGGTATCACTGACCAGTACCGCGATGCTTTCACCAAGCCCGTTGGCACCCGCGCCACTGGGGTGGGTTTCGGCACCGTTGAGTGTGTAGCTGTAGCTGACCACGCCAGTGGCAGGGTCATAGCCGGTGATGGTCAGCAAATTGCCCAGGCCAGTGGTGATCGACTGGCCGATGCCGGTCACCGCACCGGCGGTGACCACATTGATGCCGCCGACGTTAAGGTTGAACACCCCATCGGGTGCCTGCACGGTAAAACTGCCCGCCTGGGTCAGGGCCGCCGGATTGCTGGCCGAGCCCTGGGGTAGATTGGCCTCGTTCAACGACAGCTCGCCACCCTCGACGGCAAGCCCTTCGAGGCTGACCGGGTTGTCGATCACCGGCACTGGCGGGGCTTCGTCATTGTTGTTGATCAGGCCGACGTCCAGCTGCGGCAACTCGGGAAAGCCGTTGAAGCCTGCAGTGGGAAAGCCGATCTGCGGATCAACGCGCCCGGCCACCTCGTTGAGGATCACGAAGGTATGCCCGCCGCCCAGTGCCCCCGTTGCACCGCCAGTGCTTGGCCCGGCTGCAGTGGGGTCGGCGTCCTGGCTCGGGTCGGCACCCGCAGCGATGGCTTGCTGGAGTTTCTCGACATCAGACAGTTGCGCCTGGCTGGGGGTCTGCGACTCCGGTGTATCAACATGCGGCGCGCGATCCGCCAACAGCTCGGGGGTCAGGGTCAGGTTGCTGTCACGGCCGAGGGTCAGTTCGGCACCGTTTTGCAGGTGGACGGCGACTGCGCCAGCAAGGCCTGTGTCCAGCTGCTCGCCGGCATATACCTTGTCGCCCTCGATCAGCGGCCGGCGGCTGCCATCGCTGCCTACAGCGAAGACTTCGCCCACCACCTTGCTGACGACACCGATTAACTTAGCCATGAGCGCACTCCTCCACTGCAAATCGGTTGATTGCAGCAACGTGCGCTGAACTATCGCGTGGCCAGCCCGGCGGAATTAACCCGGGCCAACGCTAAAACAGCCCTGGAGTGCGAGATGATTTCAATGAAATCAATGACTTCGCCTGCCAGAGCTGCGGTGAAAGTGATTGAGCGAAGTGGCCTAGTGACACCTGCCAAAAATTTGTCGCCAAACTTCGCCCCGCCTCCATCCCCTCCGCTACATCCATGCCCTCTGCTGCAAAAACACGGGAACTTTCTCTGACGCCCGAAAAAATGCACCCTAGCGCTGATTCCACGGGCTGCCTGATATGAACAATGTCTCGGATTTCTTAGACCGCATAAGTTTTTTTTCGCATAACTCTTATGAAAAAATCTTCTTAGCTTCGCGCGTAAATGTTCTTAGCTCTGTTGTTACAAGCCTGATACGGTTTGACCTCAGGTTTTCGTCACTTTTTTGACGAATCGCAGGACCATTATTAGAAATCAGGGAGAAGTAACCCATGCGCGTTTTGACCCCCATCACCAGCGCAATTCTGTTGGCCATGGCATGTGCCAATGCCCAGGCGATGTCACTTAATGAGGCTGTGCAAAGCGCCGTGGATTACCACCCGGAAATCGGCTCCAGCAAAAACAGCCGGCTGTCGGCCGATGAAGACGTGAAGTTCGCCCGAGGCGGTTACTTCCCCACCGTCGACCTGGTGGCCGGTTACGGTCGACAACGCTCCGACAACACCAATACCCGTGGCTTCAATGCCGACGGCACGCGTAATCATAATAAAGAGACACTGACCTACACCCAGTCCGACCTGCGCCTGCGGCAGATGCTCTTCGACGGCTTCAACACCGCCAACGAAGTCGGCCGTACCGAGGCAGTGGTGAACTCGCGGGCCTACTACACCCAGGCCACCGCCCAGTCCGTCGCCCTGAGTACCGTCGAGGTGTACCTTGAAGTGCTCAAACGCCGCGAGCTGGTAACCCTGGCCAAGAACAACCTGCAGGCGCACCTGCGGGTCAACGACCAGATCGGCCTGCGCAGTGAGCGCGGGGTCGGCAGCAATGCCGACCGCGACCAGTCCACCGCCCGTCGCGCCCTGGCCGAGAACAACCTGTACACCGCCGAGGTCGACCTGGCCGATGCCGAGGCCAGGTTCTATAGCGTCGTCGGTCGCCAGCCCGATGAGCTGGAAACCCCGGTGACCATCAAGGGTGAAGTGCCTGCTGACCTGGCTGCTGCACGCCAGGACATGCTCGAAAACAACCCTTACCTGAAATCCGCCCAGGCCGACGTCAATGCGGCCGAGCAGCAATACGAAGTGGCCAAGTCGCCGTTCTACCCGCGTATTGACGCAGTATTGGCAACCGGTGCCAACAACAACACTGCAGGTCAGGTCGGCCACGACAACAACGACTGGCAGGCCGGTGTCGAGCTCAGCTACAACCTGTTTCGCGGCGGCAGCGACAAGGCCCGCCTGCAGTCCGATGCGCACAAGATCAACCAGGCCATGGACATCCGCAACAACGCCCTGCGCCAGCTGACCGAAGACCTGTCGCTGTCGTGGAACGCCATGAACAACGCCCGCGTGCAACTGCCGGCGGCCCGCGAGTACGCCGAGACCACCACCCGTGTGCGCGCCGCTTATCAGGACCAGTTCGGCCTCGGCCAACGCACCCTGCTCGATTTGCTCGACAGTGAAAACGAGTTGTACAACGCCAACCGCCGCTACACCGAAGTGCGCTACACCGAAGAGTTCTCCATGTACCGGGTGCTGGCCAGCATGGGTGAACTGCTGAACAAGCAGCGCATCTCGCTGCCACCCGAGGCGATCGCCAAGAGCGAAGTGAAGAGCGAGGCGCGCCTGCCCGATATGCGCTAAACCCCTCCAACTGCGGCAGGAGTAGGCGACTGTGACCAGCATGCAACCTGCGAGCTCGGCAATAGATCCGCGCCAGAGTTTCGATGACCCGCTACTCGATGGCTTGCTGATCCTTTGCAAGCTGCATGGTTGCACTGTCAGTCGCGCCGGCCTGAGTGCCGGCCTGCCGCTGCCCGAGCAACGCCTGAGCCTTGAACTGCTGCCCCGGGCAGCGGCACGGGCCGGTTTGCAGGCGCGGATCCTGCGGCGTGAGCTGGGAGCGATCTCGGCGCTCAACCTGCCGGTGCTGTTGCTGCTCAAGGACGGCCGCTGCGCGGTGCTGCGGCGTTGGGGCGATGACGGCCGGGCGCTGATCCTGCCCTGTGAAGCCGAAGGCGGCGAGCAGTGGGTCAGCCGCGAAGAACTGCTGCAAGCCTACGCCGGCGAGGCGCTGTTCGCCCGCCCCCGCCATGAACTCGAAGACCTGCGTGCGCCGTTGATGCCACGGGTCAACGCCTGGTTTCGCGACACCCTCAAACTCTCACGCTGGCTCTACAGCGACGCCATTCTCGCCAGCCTGCTGATCAACCTGCTGGGGCTGATGGTGCCCCTGTTCGTCATGCAGACCTACGACCGCGTGGTGCCCAACCAGGCTACCTCGACGCTGTGGGTACTGAGCGCCGGCCTGCTGATCGGCACCCTGTTCGAATTGACCCTGCGCGTGGTCCGCGCCCACCTGCTCGACCAGGCCGGGAAAAAGACCGACCTGATTCTTTCCGCCACCCTGTTCGAACGCATCACCGGCATGTCGATGAAAGCCCGGCCGGCCACGGTTGGCGGCTTTGCCCAGAGCATTCATGACTTCCAGGGCCTGCGTGAATTCCTTACCGCAGTGACCCTGACCAGCATTATCGACCTGCCCTTCGTGGTGCTGATGCTGGCGGTGATCGGCCTGCTCGGTGGCTGGCTGGTGGTGATCCCGCTGATTGCCTTCCCGGTGACCATTTTCTTTGCCCTGTTCATCCAGGTGCGGCTGCGCGATACCGTGCAAAAAAGCCTGGCCCTGGGCGCGGTGCGCCAGGCGCTGCTGATCGAAACCCTCGGCGGCCTGGAAACCCTCAAGGCCTGCAGCGCCGAAAGCGAGCGCCAGTACCAGTGGGAAAGCACCCACGGCGCCCTCACCCGCCTCGACGCCCACGCCCGCAACCTGTCGGCACTGGCCACCAACGGCACGCTGTTCATCCAGCAGTTCTGCGGCATGGCCACCATCGTTGCCGGGGTCTACAGCATCATTGCCGGCAACCTCAGTGTCGGCGCCCTGGTTGCCAGCTACATGCTCGGCAGCCGGGTGCTGGCACCGCTCGGGCAAATCGCCGGGCTGATCACCCGCTACCAGCAGGCACAGCTGACCATGCGCAGCACCGACGCGCTGATGGCCCTGCCGCAGGAGCGCCAGGCCGGCCAGCAACCGCTGGAGCGCACCCAGTTGCACGGCGGCCTCGACGTCAGCCATGTGAGCTTTCGCTACCACGGCCAGAACGCTGCCGCCCTCAATGACGTCAGCTTCAGCGTCAAGCCGGGCGAACGCATCGGCATCATCGGCCGCAGCGGCTCGGGCAAGAGCACCCTGGCGCGCCTGTTGATGGGTTTCTATGCCCCGGACGAAGGGCAGATCCTGCTCGACAACCTCGACCTGCGCCAACTGGACATCGCCGACCTGCGCCACCAACTGGGCTACGTCGCCCATGACCTGCCGCTGCTGGCCGGCAGCCTGCGCGACAACCTGACCCTCGGCGCGCGCTATGTGAGTGACGCGCGCATGCTTGAAGTGGCCGAGCTGACCGGCGTCAGCGAGCTGGCCCGCCAGCACCCGCAAGGCTTCGACCGCCCGGTCGGCGAGCGCGGCCAGTTGCTCTCTGGCGGCCAGCGCCAGGCCGTGCTGCTGGCCAGGGCGATGTTGCTCGAACCGCCGATCATGATCCTCGACGAACCCACCAGCCACATGGACAACAGCAGCGAAGACCAGCTGCGCCAGCGCCTGCATGGCTGGGTGCAGGGCAAAACCCTGCTGCTGGTCACCCACCGCACCTCGATGCTCAGCCTGGTCGACCGGCTGCTGGTACTGGACAACGGCAAGATCGTTGCCGACGGGCCGAAGGAAGCGGTCATCGATGCACTGCGCAAAGGCCGCGTTGGCGCGGCACTCTAGGGGGTCATTCATGTCCGTAAGCCAAGGCCTGCGCAGCTACTTCCAGAGTTTCGGCAAAACCGCCGAACGCGAGTTCATGCCCGATGTGGCCGGCGCCACCCTGCAGGACTCGCCGCGTCTCTCGCGGATCACCGTGTGGCTGGCCGCGGGGCTGTTGCTGGTGGCGCTGCTGTGGGCCAAGTTCGCCGTGCTCGATGAAGTGACCATGGGCGAAGGCAAGGCCATTCCGTCGAGCAAGGTCCAGGTGATCCAGAACCTTGAAGGCGGCATCGTCACCGAGATCTTCGTCCGTGAAGGGCAGATGGTGAACAAGGGCGATACCCTGCTGCGCCTGGACGACACGCGTTTTCTCTCCAACAAGGGCGAGAGCGAAGCCGACCGCTTTGCCCTCACCGCCCAGGTCGAGCGCCTTGCCGCCGAAGCCGAAGGCCGGCCGTTCCAGCTCTCCGAAGAAGTACGCAGCAAGGCGCCGCAGGTGGCTGAAGACGAACTCTCGCTGTACCAGTCGCGCCAGCGTCGGCTGAGCAGCGAAAAGCAGACCCTCAACGAGCAACTGCGGCAAAAAACCCAGGAACTGGCCGAGTTTCGCTCCAAGGTCGAGCAGTACCGCTCGGCCCTGGCGCTGTTGCAGCAGGAACTGAACATGTCGACGCCGCTGGTTGGCACCGGGGCGATCTCACCGGTGGAAATCCTGCGCCTCAAGCGCAGCGCCGTTGAAGCCCGCGGCTCGCTCAACGCCACCAGCCTGGCAATCCCGCGCGCCGAAGCGGCGGTGGCCGAGATCAAGAGCAAGATCGAAGAGTCCGAAGCCGGGTTTCGCTCAGAGGCGGCCAAGGAACTCAACGAAAAACGCACCGACCTGTCGAAGATCACCGCCTCAAGCATTGCCATCGATGACCGGGTAACCCGCACCACCGTGGTTTCGCCGGTGCACGGGATCATCAAGCTGCTCAAGGTCAACACCATCGGCGGCGTGGTCCAGCCCGGCAGTGACCTGCTGGAGATCGTGCCGCTGGAAGACAACCTGCTGATCGAGGCCAAGGTGCGCCCGCAAGATGTCGCCTTCCTGCACCCCGGGCAGTCGGCGATGGTCAAGTTCAGCGCCTACGACTACACCATCTACGGCGGCCTGAAGGCCAAGCTCGAACTGATCAGCGCCGACACCGTCACCGACGACAAGGGCAACGCCTTTTACCTGATCCAGGTGCGCACCGACAAGAACCACCTGGGTGGTGATAACAAACCGCTTTTGATCATCCCCGGCATGACTGCCACGGTGGATATCATCACCGGCCACAAGAGCGTGCTCGATTACCTGCTCAAGCCGGTGCTCAAGGCACGTACCGAAGCCATGCGCGAACGCTGAGGCGCTCGCAGTGGCTCAACGCAGATGATTGCGCTCGTAGGTCTCGCGCCCCATCGCCGCAATCTGCCCCTCGATCAGCGCCTCGAACGGTTTTAACAGCGCGTCAAAATTAACCGGCGCCTCCAGCACGTTGAGCGCCTGCACCAGTGCCTCCAGAGTCGATACTGCCCCCGCCTGCGGCGCTTTGCGCAGGCGATAGCGCGAAGGCAGGACCTGGGCCAGGGTCACTCGCGGCAACGTGCCGAGCAACGGGTTCACATGCAGCAACTTGCTCGCCTTGCGCCAGGTGCCATCAGGCACCACCAGTTGCCACGGTCGCTTATCCTCTTCGTCGGCATAGGCCACCAGCGGCTGCGCCGCATCGCCCGGAAACAGCAGGGCACTGCGGTACCCCGGTGCTTGCAGCAGCTCAGGCAGATTCTCAAACACTTCGCCCACGTGCAATTGCGCATTGCGCAAGCCAAGCGCCGCCAGCTTGGCGGTATTGAGCGCATGGCGCACTTCACTGGGATGCTGCAGCAATAGCACGCGGGTACGGCTGTCGAGGGAAGGGATTAGCGGACAAAGGCAATGGGCTTGTGGGCGCAGGCAGCGCTCGCAGTGGATTCTGGACATCGGGTTCTCCTGAGCGGGCAAAGTGTGCCACAGCAGCCCCGAAAAAAGCCCACTTCCCTGTGGGAGAGACGAAAAGCTTCAGCGGTTGAAACGTTCGGCCAGGCTGTACAGGTAATCGGCCATGCGTTCGAGGTCCTGGCTGATCTCGGCGCCCTGCTTGGCCTGCCCGGCGCTGTGATCGCAGAGCTGGGCAATGCGGGTGATCTGCTGGTTGATGTCCTCGGCGACATGACTCTGCTGTTCCGAGGCCGTGGCCATCTGCTGGCTCATGCCGGTGATGCGGCTGACCGCCTGGGTGATGCCCACCAGCGCCGACTGCACCGCCTCGACGCTGTGCACGCTGTCGCGGGAGATCTGCTCGCCCTTGCTGGCACTGGACACCGCCCGCTCGGCGCCGGCGCGCAACGAGGCGATAATCTGGTGGATCTCCTCGGTCGAGGTACGGGTACGCTGGGCCAGCGAGCGCACCTCGTCGGCGACCACGGCAAAGCCCCGGCCCTGCTCGCCGGCCCGCGCCGCCTCGATCGCCGCGTTGAGCGCCAGCAGGTTGGTCTGCTCGGCAATCGAGGTGATGACATCGACCACGCTGCCGATCGACTGGGTCTGATCGGCCAGGGCATTGACCGCCTGGCCGATGTCGCTGACCGCCTCGGCCATGCTGCCCATGGCGCGCAGGCTTTGCTGCGCCAGGTCACTGCCCTGCTGGGCCAGGTGATCGGCATCGGAGGCGGCCGTAGCGGTGTTCTGCACGTTGTGCGTCACTTCCTGGATGGTCGCTGCCATTTGCGCAATCGCCGTGGCCGACTGATCGGTTTCGCTGCGTTGCTTGTCGAGCATCTGCGCCTGGGCCCCGGACAGGTCGGAGGATTGCGCGGCGCGCGTCTTGACCCCGACACCGGCATCCACCAGGCGCGTCAGGGCCGTTTGCAAGCGGGCTTCTTCACTGATGATCGCCAGGTCCAGCTGGCCCTGCAGGCCGCTGTTGTCGCTGTAGGTCAGGGCCACCAGAGGGCTGGTGAAGGCTTTCGGGTGTTCGCCCAGGGTGCGGCGGATCACCCGGTTCTGCCGCGCCTCGATCAGGTACCAGGCGCTGAGCAGGCTGGCCATCAGCACACCCAGGGCGGCGTACTGGGGCAGCCACAAATAGCTGATCACAGACAAAATACCAGCGCCGACCAAGGGCCAGCCGTGTTCCACTGTCGCGCCCAGTCGAGCCGCCAGCGGCACCGGGCTGCGCCCCTGGCGCAACCGTGCATACAACGCCGTGGCCCGGCGGATCTGCTCGCGGGTCGGTACCGAGCGCACCGACTCGTAGCCGCTGATCCGGCCGTTTTCGTAAATCGCCGTAACGTAAGCGCTGACCCAGTAGAAGTCGCCGTTTTTGGCGCGGTTCTTCACCACGCCCATCCAGGGTTTGCCCTGTTTGATGGTTTCCCACATATGCCCGAACACCGCGGGGGGCATGTCCGGATGACGCACCAGGTTGTGCGGCTGATCGAGCAATTCCTCGTAGGTAAAACCGCTGATGGCGACAAAGGCGTCGTTGCAATAGGTGATGTGGCTATTGAGGTCGGTAGTGGAAATCAGCCGCTGTTCGCTCGGAAAGGTTCTTTCATGCTCAGTGACGGGCAAATTCATGCGCATCTGGGCGATCCCTGCAAAGGAGAGATGGGAAATTTCATCAAGCCAATACAGGTTTAGCAGAGCAATTACGGGGTTGCGGCCGATATTTTCAGGAATTTTTGCAGCCAAGACTAAATTTTTCAGGGGCCGTTTCGTTCAGGCTGGAGTGAGTTGCGCCTTGAGCAGATCGCGAAAGGTCTGGATCAAGGGTTCGCGGCTGCGGCCACGGCGAATGATCATGGAGAACGGTGCCTGATAGCCGAAGGTCGCCGGCGATAGCACCCGCAAATCGCCCTTGTCAGCCCAGGCCTGGGCATAGTGTTCCGGCAGGTAGCCGATATAGGCGCCGGACAACACCAGGATCAGTTGCGCCTCCATGCTCTCCACCGTTGCCGCGCTGTGCTTGAAGCCGTGGCGGGCAAGTTCAGCCTGGCTCCAGTAGCCGCGACCGACCATGCGCTGCTGGGTAATCACCTGCTCGGGAATGCGCCGCTCGTTGAACAGCGGGTGGCGGTTGCTGCAATACAGCCAATGTTGCTCGCGGTACAACGGCTGATACACCAGCCCGCTCATGCGCGTGGAAAAGGCGCCGATGGCCAGGTCCAGGCGGTTGTCCTGCACCCCCAGTTGCAGCTCGTAGGGGCTCGACACCGACAGGTGCAAGTGCACCGCGGGGTGCTCCTGGCTGTAGGCACCGATAGCTTCAGCCAAAGGCAAGGCCCGATCACCGACGGTGGAGTCGATCACCCCAAGGTTGAGGGTACCGCGCAATTCCCCCTTGAGCGCCGCCGCGTATTGCTCGAAACCGTCCATTTCTGCCAGCAGGCGCAAGGTCTCCTGGTGGAACAGTTCACCCTTGCTGGTCAGGCTGAAACCGCCACGGCCGCGATGGCAAAGGACGATGCCAAGGGCCGCCTCGAGCTGGCTCATGTAGGTACTGATGGCCGAGGTCGACAGGTTCAGCTCGCGCTGGGCGTTGGCAAACCCCTGGTGGCGCACGATGCTGACGAAGATGCGCAGGAGTTTCAGGTCGGGCAAGGCAGAGGCCATGTGATCGCGGTCCGCAGGGCTACAGATGGCCGGATTCTAACCGCAATACCGGCATTAGTTCAGAAAAACCTGAACTAAGTATTTGCCTGTAGCGATTCTTTTCATCCACTACCTTTTGCAGACTCTGCCGCAATGCACCTGCTTGCCGGTATTTCAGGGGTTGCCCCGGGCCAGCCAGACAGGTTCCAACAACTAGAACAATCGAATCGATGAGGCCCGACCGTGGACAAGATTCTGCACCAACCACTGGGCGGCAACGAAATGCCGCGCTTCGGCGGCATCGCCACCATGCTCCGTCTCCCTCACCTGCAAAGCGCCGAAGGCCTGGATGCCGCGTTCATCGGCATCCCCCTGGACATCGGCACCTCGCTGCGCTCCGGCACCCGCTTCGGCCCACGGCAGATCCGCGCCGAATCGGTGATGATCCGCCCGTACAACATGGCCACTGGCGCTGCGCCCTTCGATTCGTTGTCGGTTGCCGATATCGGCGACGTGGCGATCAACACCTTCAACCTGCTCGACGCCGTACGGATCATTGAAGAAGCCTACGACGAGATCCTCGAACACAACGTCATCCCCATGACCATGGGCGGCGACCACACCATCACCCTGCCGATCCTGCGCGCTATCCACAAGAAGCACGGCAAGGTCGGGCTGGTGCACATCGATGCCCACGCCGACGTCAACGATCACATGTTCGGCGAGAAGATCGCCCACGGCACCACCTTCCGCCGCGCCGTCGAAGAAGGCCTGCTGGACTGCGACCGCGTGGTGCAGATCGGCCTGCGCGCCCAGGGCTATACCGCCGAAGACTTCAACTGGAGCCGCAAGCAGGGCTTCCGTGTGGTCCAGGCCGAAGAGTGCTGGCACAAGTCGCTGGAGCCGTTGATGGCCGAAGTGCGCGAGAAAGTCGGTGGCGGCCCGGTGTACCTGAGCTTCGACATCGACGGTATCGACCCGGCCTGGGCACCGGGCACCGGCACCCCGGAAATCGGCGGCCTGACCACCATCCAGGCGATGGAAATCATCCGTGGTTGCCAGGGCCTGGACCTGATCGGCTGCGACCTGGTTGAAGTCTCGCCACCTTACGACACCACCGGCAACACCTCGCTGCTCGGTGCCAACCTGCTGTACGAAATGCTCTGTGCACTGCCGGGCGTGGTTCGCCGCTAACGGTAGTACACCAGGAGTTGCAACAGGGCAGGAGCCATGACAGTCGGGCCGCAACGACGGCCCACTGAGTAGACGAATGACCCGGCGCCAGGCTTGCCTGGCGCCGGGGTCGATCTCACCATAATAAAGATAATTGGAGACACCCATGGCCTTGGACATATTCGTTGTTCTGATTTATGCCGCCGGCATGCTCGCGCTCGGCTGGTTCGGCATGCGCCGGGCAAAAACCCATGAAGATTACCTGGTGGCCGGGCGCAACCTGGGCCCTAGCCTGTACATGGGCACCATGGCCGCCACGGTACTGGGCGGCGCGTCGACCGTCGGCACCGTACGCCTGGGCTATGTCCACGGGATTTCCGGCTTCTGGCTGTGCGCCGCGCTGGGCCTGGGCATCATCGCCCTGAACCTGTTCCTGGCCAAGCCGCTGCTGCGCCTGAAGATCTTCACCGTTACCCAGGTGCTGGAAAAACGCTACAACCCCATGGCCCGCCAGGCCAGTGCGGTGATCATGCTTGCCTACGCGCTGATGATCGCGGTGACCTCGACCCTGGCCATCGGCACCGTTTTGCAAGTGCTGTTCGACCTGCCGTTCTGGGGCGCGATCCTGCTCGGTGGTGGCGTCGTGGTGGTGTACTCGACCATCGGCGGCATGTGGTCGCTGACCCTGACCGACATCGTCCAGTTCGTGATCAAGACCGTCGGCCTGATGTTTGTCCTGCTGCCCATCTGCCTGTACAAGGTCGGTGGCTGGGATCAACTGGTGGCCAAGCTGCCGGCCAGCAACTTCAGCCTGACCACCATCGGCTGGGACACCATCATCACCTACTTCCTGATCTACTTCTTCGGCATCCTGATCGGCCAGGACATCTGGCAACGGGTGTTCACCGCCCGTGACGAGAAAGTCGCCAAGTACGCGGGCACCACTGCTGGCGTGTACTGCGTGATCTACGGCCTGGTGTGCGCACTGATCGGCATGGCCGCGCATGTCCTCCTGCCGGACCTGGACAACGCCAACAACGCCTTTGCCGCGATCGTCAAATCCACCCTGCCTGACGGTATCCGTGGCCTGGTGATTGCCGCTGCGCTGGCAGCGATGATGTCCACCGCCAGTGCTGGCCTGCTGGCCGCCTCCACGGTCCTGACCGAAGACCTGCTGCCGAAACTGCGCGGCGGCAAGCAGTCGAGCCTGGGCATCAACCGCCTGTTCACCCTGCTGACCGGTATTGCCGTACTGGGTATCGCCTTGGTGGTAACCGATGTGATCAGCGCCTTGACCCTGGCCTACAACCTGCTGGTGGGCGGCATGCTGATTCCGCTGATCGGCGCCATCTACTGGAAACGCGCCACCACTGCGGCGGCGATCACCAGCATGACCCCTGGGCTTCGTTACCGCCCTGGCGTTCATGATCATGGATGGGATGGATGCCAACACGCCGATCTACTACAGCCTGGCGATCGGCCTGGTGAGCTTTGTGGTAGTCAGCCTGATGTCGCGCCGCCCGGTAGGCGCCGTCAACCTGGCCTGATAGACAGGTGCACCACGGCCGTCGCATCAGCAATGATGCGGCGGCCGATGTGTTTTAGCGACGTGGCTGGCGCTTGCGCTGTTCTTCGTCGGTAGGGATCGGCACCGGCTGCAGCGGTGGCGGGATCAGGCCCAGGGCAGCGGCCAGGTCGTGGAGCCAGTTGAACAGATGGTTTCTCATAACTCCCCCTTACGGGTCAGCCTGCACGGCGAATAAATCCTGCGATGCTTCATACAGATCATAGTCCCAAGTATTGCAATGCGCATGTCTGTGCAACATGACTTGAGGGCAAGTTTGATCTCAATCAAGCCTCCTGCGCCATCTGCGCTGCCTGGGTAACTGTTTCCCCTTTGTTGCAAATCGATCCAGGCGCTCAAATTCGCCCCGCGCATGCCCTTGCGCCACATCAGCCAGGTGGTGGCCTGATCGAACGGCGCCTGCAGGCGATGCACCGCCACCCGTTCGCGGCCCGGCAGGCTGTCGAGCATCGACTGCGCCATCAACGCAACCCCAGCCCCGGCTATCACACAGGCGAGCATGCTCGGGTACGACTCGATTTCCATGACCCGGCCCATGGCCGCGTGATCGTGGGCATACCAGGCCTCCAGGCGCATCCGGTACGAACAGCCTTGACGAAAGGTGAACACCGCCCGCCCGGCGACATCGCGGGCACTGCGCACCGGCCCATGGCCGGGTTCGGTGATCAGCACCAGGGTTTCGTCGCACAGCGGCACGCCGTCGAGCCCGGCCAGGGCCAGCGGCCCGTCGACCAGGGCGGCATCCAGGCGGCCGCTGAGCAAGCCTTCGAGCAACTCGCCGCTGGGCGCCGCTTGCACCTGCAGGTTCACCGCCGGGTAAGCGCTGTGGTAACGGGCCAGCAAGTCGGGCAAATGAATGGCCGCAGTGCTGTACATCGAGCCCAGCACGAACTCCCCGGCCGGCTGCCCGCCCTGCACGGCGGCAAAGGCCTCATCGTGCAGGGCGAGCATGCGCCCGGCGTAATCGAGCAGCACCTTGCCCGCCGGCGACAGCTGCAAGCGCTGGCGCTCGCGGCGAAACAGCTCAACGCCCAGTTGCTCTTCGAGCTGGCGCAGGCGCGTCGACAGGTTCGACGGCACCCGGTGCAGGCGCTCGGCGGCGCGGGTCACCGAGCCCTCCTCGGCCACCGCCTGGAAAATCCGCAATTGGCTGAGCTCCACGAGCTATTCTCCAAAACAGAACAAGTTGCTCATCATTATTCAATTTTATTGAAAGTCAACCGGCTTTAGCCTGACGGTCATTCACGCTTGTGCAGGAATTGCCGCCATGTCGCCAGTTGTTCGCCTTCTCGCCTGTGTCGTTGCCCTGATGATGGCCATGGGCATCGGCCGCTTCGCCCTCACTCCACAGCTGCCGCACCTGATCAGCGAAGGGCAGGTCAGCCTGACCGCCGCCGGCCTGATCGCCGCCGCCAACTACCTGGGCTATCTGCTCGGCGCCCTGGACGCCATGTTCGTCCGCCGCCCGGGCCAGGTCAGCGCGCGCCTGCACGGCGGTCTGTGGCTGTGCGTCGTGCTGACCCTGGCGTCGTTCTCGGCCAGCGGTTTCTGGGCCCATCTGCTGCTGCGCTTTGGCACCGGCGTGGCCAGCGCCTGGGTGCTGGTGATGCTCACCAGCCTCAGCCAGCAGGTGGCAGCGGCCAGCAATCGGCCACGGCTCGGCGCCCTGGTGTTTGCCGGGCCCGGGGTGGGAATTTTTTTAACCGGAATGCTGGCGCTGATCGCCAACCTCAACGGACTGGGCTCGGCGCCGCTGTGGTTAATCTATGCCGCCGTTGCCCTGTTGATGCTGCTGATCGCGCTGCCAGCGCTGCCACGCCCGCAGACGCTAGCGCCTACTGTCAGCGGGGCGCGCGTCCAGCCAGCCGGGCAAGGAATTGCCCGCCTCGGCCTGGTGTATGCCCTGTACGGTATTGGCTATATCATCCCCGCGACCTTCATGTCGCAGATGGCCAGTGCGCGCTTTCACGGGCAGTGGCTGGCCGACCTGTTCTGGCCCGGTTTTGGTCTGGCGGCGGCGCTGGGCGTGGTGCTGGTCAGCCTGCGCCGCCCGGGCATGGGCAGCACCTCAAGCTGGCTGATCGCGACCCTGTGGCTGCAGGCCGCCGGCGTGTTCGCCTGCCTGCTGGGCAACGGCCCGGGCCTGGCGCTGGGGGTAATCCTCTGTGGCGGCCCGTTCCTGGCCTGCATGCAACTGGTAATGCAACGCTCGCGGGAGCTGGCACCGCACGCCAGCCAGCGCAATGCCGGGCTTTTGACCGCCTGTTTTGCCCTGGGCCAGCTCAGTGGACCGCTGCTGGCGGCGCTGAGCAATCAGTTCGCCGGCAGCCTGCAGGCAGCGCTGCTGATCGCCGCCAGCGGCCTGGTGCTCGCCGGCCTGCTGCTGTTGCGCCCGCAGGCTAGCCGAGCAGGCTGCGCAGGCGCCGGCGCACCCACTGCTCAGCGCTGACCAGGGTCACCCCGAGCAGCACCATGATCGCGCCGAGGACGAAATTCAGGCTCAACGGCTCGCCCAGCAACAGCACGCCGAAAGTCACCCCGAACAACGGCGTAATGAACGAGAACACCGCCAGGTTCGAGGCCAGATAGCGGCGCAGCAGCCAGAACCAGGTCAGGTAGCTGAAAAACGACACGATCAGGCCCTGAAACAGCAGGCTGCCGATCGACAGCGGGGTGAACTGCACCTGGGTAACCTGGCCACTGGCGACAGCGATCAACAGCAGGCCGACAAAACCGACCGCCAGTTGATAGAACAGCGTCAAGGTCGCTGGCGCCTCCGACAGCCGCGAAGCGCGCACCACCACGGTGGTTGCGCCCCAGGCCAGGCCCGCCAGCACCCCGAAGGCATCACCGAGCAGCATTTGTGCGTCCAGATGCTCAAGGGAAACGCCACCGGCAAAGGCAAAGGCAATACCGCCAAAGGCCAGCAGGATGCCCAGCCACTGCAAGGGCCGCAGCCGCTCGCTGGGCAGCATGAAATGCAAGCCCAGGGCGGTAAACACCGGTGCGGTGTAGAGGAATACCGACATGTGCGCCGCCGAGGTCAGCTTCAGGCCTTCGGCGATGAACAGAAACTCCAGGCCAAACAGGGAACCGGCCAGTAGCCCGCCGCGCCAGGTGCTGGCGACCTGGTCCCAGCCGCCACGAAAACACATCAGCAGGCCGACCAGCACTGCCGCCATCCCCGAGCGCATGGCTTGCTGCATCACCGGGGCAATATCCGGTGCGGCCCACTTGATCATCACCTGCTGGATGCCCCAGATCAGGCACAGCACCAGCATCACTTGCAGGGCAAAGGCATCGGTATTGCGGCGGCTGGCGCTCATCGGGCGCCCCCGGTTTCTGGCAGCAACATGGCAGGCTCTCGGCAGAAGTGGATCCAGCGCCGATTATCAGCGGCGGCGGCCGCTCAATGCCAGCCTTGTGTTACCTGCTTCAGGCAATCTGCGCCTTGGAGGCCAAATGATCGAAAGTCGCCTCGTCCAATGCATCCTCCTGTTCATCCAGCACCTGGCGTGGGTGATCGTTGCCCGGAATGCTGCTGTCCAGCAGGCTCAGCAGCCGCGAGCCACGTTCGGTAAGGATGAAATTCTCGCCGTTGCCGCCCTCGTCTTCCGGGCGTGAGGCAAAGTAACCGCGCTCGAACAGCAGCTTTTCATACTCACATGCCAGGGTTTTCAGATGATCGAGATCGCCGGGGGCTGCACCTTCGGCCGCCAGCTGGGCCGCATGCTGCTCGGCGTAGGGTCTGGGGGTAAAACTGTGGCCGGCGCTGTTCTGCGCTTCGTGCAACAGGCGTTCGATCAGGTCCCAGTCGTAGGTGGTCATCGGCATAGCCTCAATCAGGGGTAGGTAAGATTGTGACCGGTGTACGCGGCTGCGGTTCGACTGAACTTTCGCCGCCCGGCCAGGCTCAACCGCAAGACTTCACCTTGATTGCCCAGGAGCCTGCCGATGAAAACCCTGTTGAACATTGCAGCCGCCGCCAGCCTGCTGCTGGCCCTGCCCGGCTGGGCGTGCACGCTGGAAGAAGCGACGGCCAAGCGCGAAGAACTGGCCAAGGAAGTGAGCAAGCTCACCGAGCAGAACCCGCAGAAGGCCAAGGAGATCAACGACGAGTTACAGAACATGGAGCTGGGCACGGCCAGCAAGGATTTGCCGGACAAGTGCCAACTGATCGACAAGCGGATGCAGGAATTGAAGACCGCTGAGAAAAAGACTTGAAATCGGGGTGAAACAATCGCGGGTCAAGTCGGGTCGCCGCACCGCCGCTCCCACAAGGGCTGCAAAGAACCTGTGGGAGGGCGATGAAGCCGGCGCTTACTCCGCAGCCGGCGCCGGTTTGCGGCGCTTGAGCGGTGCCAGGCCGTCGGCGCTGGCCAGCGGCGCGTTAGGCTTTGGCTTGGCTGTTGGCTTGCGCTTGGCCACGACCTTCTTGTCGCCTTTTTTATCGGTCTTTTTCTTTTTCACACCGGCCGCCTTGCCCGAGGCCTTGACCTTCTTCGGCCCGGTGTAGGTGCCTTTGACTTCCTTGATCACCCGGCGCTCGAAGGTCTGCTTCAGGTAGCGCTCGATGCTCGACATCAGGTTCCAGTCGCCGTGACAGATCAACGACACCGCCAGGCCTTCGTTACCGGCACGGCCGGTACGGCCGATGCGGTGTACGTATTCGTCGCCGCTGCGTGGCATGTCGAAGTTGATCACCAGGTCCAGGCCGTCGACGTCCAGGCCGCGGGCGGCAACGTCAGTAGCCACGAGAATCTTGGCGCCGCCCTGCTTCAGGCGCTCGATGGCCAGCTTGCGATCTTTCTGGTCTTTGTCGCCGTGCAGGACGAAAGCCTTGTAGTCCTTGGCCACCAGGTGACCGTAGATGCGGTCGGCCATCACCCGGGTATTGGTGAAGATGATCGCCTTGTCGTAGGTCTCGTTCTCCAGCAGCCACTGCACGATCTGTTCTTTGTGCTGGTTGTGGTCAGCGGTGATGATCTGCTGGCGGGTGCCTTCGGCCAGCTGGCTGACGCTGTTGAGCATCAGGTGCTCAGGGGTTTTCAGCACCTTGCCGATCATGTCGCGCAGGCCGGCACCGCCAGTGGTGGCGGAGAACAGCATGGTCTGTTCACGATTCGGGCACTCGTTGCACAGGCGCTCGACGTCTTCGGCAAAGCCCATGTCGAGCATGCGGTCGGCTTCATCGAGCACGATCACCTGGACATGCTCCAGGTGCAGGTTGCCGGCATTGAGCTGCTCGAGCAAGCGGCCCGGGGTGCCGATCAGCACGTCCGGCACCTTGCGCAGCATCGCGGCCTGCTCCTTGAAGTCTTCGCCACCGGTGATCAGCCCGGCCTTGATGAAAGTGAACTGGGAGAAGCGCTCGACTTCCTTGAGGGTCTGCTGCGCCAGCTCGCGGGTCGGCAACAGCACCAGGGCGCGAATTTCGACGCGCTTCTGCTTGAGGTCAACCAGGCGGTTGAGCATCGGCAGGACGAAGGCTGCGGTCTTGCCGCTACCGGTTTGCGCCGTCACCCGCAGGTCACGCCCTTGCAACGCCAAAGGGATGGCCGCTGCCTGCACCGGCGTCGGCTCGACAAATTTCAGCTCGGCCACGGCTTTGAGCAGGCGTTCGTGCAGGGCGAATTGGGAAAACACGGGTGTACCTCGGGCATGTGCAAAAAATTCAGTTGCATAGGGTAACGTTTTCCGGCGTCGGAGCCGAATTTCTTTTGGCAACTTCTTGCCGATCCGCGCTCTAATGGCCTTGTTTTCGACTTGCGGACCCTTTACGACACCGTTATGGACATTCAACAGCTGTGGCAAAACACCCTGGACCTCTGGGGCACCCTTGATCAACACCCGCTACTGCACGCCGGTATCGGCCTGGGCGTATTGCTGGTGATCGCCCTGCTGCTCGGCCGCGTGGCGCGCTTTCTGGTGCTGCACGCCGCCCGTCTGCTTGGCCGCCAGCCAGCCCTGCACTGGGTCAATGACCTGCGCGAGAACAAGGTGTTCCAGCGCCTGGCCCAGACCACCCCGTCACTGGTGGTGCAATTTGGCCTCAAACTGGTGCCGGAGCTGAGCGCCACCAGCCAGCACTTTCTCGGCAACCTCGCCCTGGCCTTCACCATCCTGTTCCTGACCCTGGCCCTGAGCGCCCTGCTCGACGCCCTGCTGGACATCTACGCGCGCACCGAGCACGCCCGCACCCGCTCGATCAAGGGTTACGTGCAACTGGCGAAGATGGTCCTGTTCGTGTTCGGCGCCATCGTTATCGTCGCCACCCTGATCGACCGCTCGCCGCTATTGCTGCTCTCGGGTCTGGGCGCCATGTCGGCGGTCATCTTGCTGGTCTACAAGGACACCCTGCTGTCGTTCGTCGCCAGCGTGCAGTTGACCAGCAACGACATGCTGCGGGTCGGCGACTGGATCGAGATGCCCCAGGTCGGCGCCGACGGCGATGTGGTCGACATCACCCTGCACACGGTCAAGGTGCAGAACTTCGACAAGACCATCGTCTCCATCCCCACCTGGCGCTTGATGTCCGAGTCGTTCAAGAACTGGCGCGGCATGCAGCAGTCGGGCGGGCGACGGATCAAGCGCAGCCTGTTCATCGATGCCGGCGGTGTGCGCTTCCTGCGCTCCGATGAGGAGCAGCGCCTGAGCGAAGTACGCCTGCTGACCGACTACATTGCCCGCAAGCGCAGTGAGCTCAGAGCCTGGAACGAGGCCCAGGGCAATGTCGCCGAACTGTCCGCCAACCGTCGCCGGATGACCAACATCGGCACCTTCCGTGCCTATGCCCTGGCCTACCTGAAGAGCCACCCGGAGATCCAGCCGAACATGACCTGCATGGTCCGCCAGATGCAGACCACCGCCCAGGGCGTGCCGCTGGAAATCTACTGCTTCACCCGCACCACGGCGTGGGCCGACTACGAGCGGATCCAGGGCGACATCTTCGACTACCTGCTGGCGGTGATGCCGGAGTTCGGCCTGAGCCTGTACCAGCAACCCAGCGGCAATGACCTGCGCGCCGGCCTGTTACCCTCGACCCTGCCCAGCCAGCAGCGGGCGCTGAGTGCCGAGACGACAGAGCCATAGCGACGCGAGGATCACCGCCCCGCCGATGAACAACCGGCCGAGCGGCTCGTGCTGGTTCCAGATCAGCAAATTGAGCAGCAAACCGACCGGCACGTGCAGGTTGTTCATCACCGCCAGGGTGCCGCCGGAAACCAGGCAGGCACCCTTGTTCCACCAGTACAAGCCCAGTGCCGTCGGGCACAGCCCCAAAAACAGCAGCACCAGCCATTGCACCTCGGTGCTCGGCAGGTGCTGGCTGTTGCCGAACAGCAAAAAGGCCGGTAGCACCACCAGCAAGGCGCCCAGGTAGAAGTAACCGAAACGCCGGTAATGCGGCAGGTCGCTGGGGTTGCGCGCGATCAGGTGACGGTACAGCACCTGCCCGGCGGCATAGGTGAAGTTGGCCAGTTGCAGCAGCAAAAAGCCGATGAAGAAGTCCGGGCTGATGCTGTCGAAGCGAATCACCGCCGCGCCGGCAACCGCCACCAACGCCGCCACCAACGCCCAGGGGTTGAAGCGCCGGTTCAGGGCATCTTCGATCAGGGTCACGTGCAAGGGCGTGAGAATGGTGAACAGCAGCACCTCCGGCACCGTCAGCACGCGGAAGCTCAGGTACAGGCAGACATAGGTGATGCCGTACTGCAGCGCACCGATCAGCAGCATCGAACGCATGAAGCGCGCTTCGACCTGGCGCCAGCGGGTCAGCGGCAGGAACACCAGGCCGGCCAGCAGCACCCGCGCCAGCACGGCGAAATAGCTGTCGACATGCCCGGCCAGGTACTCGCCGATCAGGCTGAAGGAAAACGCCTGGATCAGCGCGACGATCAATAAATAGCCCATGTTGGCCCCTTGCTGTGGAGGCGGCGACCTTAACGGTTAGCGGCTAGCCCGGCAATAGTCGCTGGCAAGGCCGGCTAGCACGGCAAACCGCATAAAAAAGCCCGGTCACGCGCAAGGCAGACCGGGCAGGTACACCCAAAGGAGCAACAGGTGTCAGGCGGGAAAATTCATTGCCGGCTTAGGCCACGGCGGCGAGCTGCGCCTTGGCCTGGTTCAGGCCCTTCTCGTGGAAATCGCCGCCCATGTTCAGGCCTTCGGCGTGGATGAAGGTCACGTCATGGATACCGATGAAGGCCATGACCTGGCGCAGGTAAGGTTCCTGGTGATCGCTGCTGGCGCCGGCATGGATGCCGCCGCGAGCGGTAAGGATGTAGGCGCGCTTGCCGGTCAGCAGGCCCTGGGGCCCGGTTTCGGTGTACTTGAAGGTGATGCCGGCGCGCAGTACGTGGTCCAGCCAGGCCTTGAGGGTGCTGGGGATGGTGAAGTTGTACATCGGCGCGGCCAGCACCAGCACATCGGCGGCCAGCACTTCATCGGTCAGCTCGTTGGAGCGTGCCAGGGCCTCTAGCTCTTCGGCATTGCGCTGGGTTTCGGGCTTCATCCAGCCGCCGAGCAGGTTGCCATCCAGGTGCGGCACCGGGTTGGCGGCCAGGTCGCGCAGGGTCACCTGGTCGGCCGGGTGGGCGGCTTGCCACTGGCTGACGAAGTCGCGGGTCAGTTGCCGGGAGATCGAGTCCTGCTGGCGGGCGCTGCTTTCGATGACGAGTACACGGGACATGGGGCTTGCCTCCATCGGCGAGTTCGGTAAGTCGATGGAGGCAAGATTAATGATTGACCTATCGATAAAAAAGCGTAAAAACTGGGTCCAACCTATCAGTTAAATTGTTTTATTTCGGCTTGCAGTCCAAGGTGATGCGCAGCTTGATGATTTCCCGGTTGAACTTGGCAGTGGCATCGACGCTTTTTTTCGCCGGCACATTCACCCGGCGTACCCGTGGCGCTTCCGGGCCATTGCGGAAAGTCACCTTGCACTGGGCATCGACGTCGCCATAGTTGTTGACGCTGATCGAACCGATGTCACGGTCGGTGTCGTAGGTGGTGTAGTCGACCTTGACGCCGTCGATGTCTTTTTTCACGTCGATGGGATAGGCCAGGGCCGTGAGCGGAAGCAGGGCCAGCAATACAGCACAACATTTCTTCATACGACGCTCTCCATGAAAGAGCGCCAGCTTAGGACAACAGGAGCCGAAGATGAAAGCGCCGCGCGTAACCCTGGATCAGTGGCGGACCCTGCAGGCGGTGGTCGATCACGGCGGTTTTGCCCAGGCCGCCGAGGCCCTGCACCGTTCGCAATCCTCGGTGAGCTATACCGTGGCGCGCATGCAGGACCAGCTCGGCGTACCGCTGCTGCGTATCGACGGGCGCAAGGCGGTGCTGACCGAGGCCGGCAACGTGCTGCTGCGCCGCTCGCGGCAACTGGTCAAGCAGGCCAGCCAGCTTGAAGACCTGGCCCATCACATGGAACAGGGCTGGGAAGCCGAAGTGCGCCTGGTGGTCGATGCCGCCTACCCCAATGCCCGCCTGGTCCGCGCCTTGAGCGCGTTCATGCCGCAAAGCCGTGGCTGCCGGGTGCGCCTGCGCGAAGAGGTGCTGTCCGGGGTCGAAGAGGTGCTGCATGAAGGCATTGCGGACCTTGCCATCAGCGGCTTCAACATTTCCGGCTACCTGGGCACCGAACTGAGTTCGGTCGAATTCGTCGCCGTCGCCCACCCCGAACACAGCCTGCACCGCTTGAACCGGGAACTGAGCTTCCAGGACCTGGAAAGCCAGCTGCAGGTGGTGATTCGCGATTCAGGCCGCGCCCAGCCACGCGATGTCGGCTGGCTGGGCGCCGAACAGCGCTGGACGGTCGGCAGCCTGGCCACCGCCGCCACTTTCGTCAGCAGCGGCCTGGGCTTTGCCTGGCTGCCGCGGCACCTGATCGAGCGCGAGCTGCGTGAAGGCCTGCTCAAGCCTTTACCACTGGATCAGGGTGGCAGTCGCCACCCACTGTTCTACCTTTACTCGAACAAGGACAAACCCCTGGGCCCGGCGACGCAGATCCTCGTCGAATTGCTGCGCAACTTCGACACCGCACCGCTGGATGTGCCCTTCGCCGCGCCCGCCCAAGCCTGACAGGAATCACGCCGATGGCCTACTTCGAACATGAAGGTTGCTCGCTACACTACGAGGAATACGGCCAGGGCGAGCCGCTGGTGCTGTTGCATGGCCTGGGCTCCAGTTGCCAGGACTGGGAAATGCAGGTGCCGGAGCTGGCTCGCCACTACCGCGTGATCCTCATGGACATCCGTGGCCATGGCCGCTCCGACAAGCCACGCGAGCGCTATAGCATCGCCAGCTTCAGCGCCGACCTGCTGGCCCTGCTCGAGCGGTTGCAGACCGGCCCCGTGCACCTGGTCGGGCTGTCCATGGGCGGCATGGTCGGCTTTCAGTTTGCCGTCGATCATCCCCAGTGGCTGCGCAGCCTGTGCATCGTCAACAGCGCCCCGGAGGTCAAGCGCCGCAGCCGCAGCGACTGGATCTGGTGGGCCAAGCGCTGGGCCCTGGCCCGGGTGCTGAGCCTTGAAACCATCGGCAAGGGCCTGGCCGAGCGGTTGTTCCCCAAGCCGCAGCAGGCCGATTTACGCCGCAAGATGGCCGAGCGCTGGGCAAAGAACGACAAACGCGCCTACCTGGCCAGTTTCGACGCCATAGTCGGCTGGGGCGTGGCGCAACGCCTGGGGCAAATTCGCTGTCCTACCCTGGTCATCAGCGCCGACCAGGATTACACCCCGGTACAACTTAAAGAGCGCTACGTTGCGCTGATTCCACAGGCACGGCTGGCGGTTATCGAAGATTCCCGGCACGCTACACCCCTGGATCAACCTCACGTCTTCAATCAGACGCTGCTGCAGTTCCTGGCGGCGTCCACCACCTCTCAAGGATCATTGAGCCCATGCTGAAAAAACTCCTGCTCGCCACCTGCTCGGTCGTTTTCGCCACCAGCCTGATGGCTTCCGACAAGACGCCCCACGTATTACTCGACACCAGCTTCGGCCAGGTCGAAGTGGAACTGAACGCGGAGAAGGCGCCGATCAGCACCAGGAATTTCCTGCAGTACGTGGACAGCGGCTTCTACAACAACACCATCTTCCACCGGGTGATCCCGGGCTTCATGGTCCAGGGTGGTGGTTTCACTGAGCAGATGGTGCAAAAGCCCACCAAGGACCCGATCCGCAACGAAGCCAGCAATGGCCTGCAGAACGTCCGTGGCACGCTGTCGATGGCGCGCACCTCCGACCCGAACTCGGCCACCAGCCAGTTCTTCATCAACGTCGCCGACAATGCCTTCCTCGACCCGGGCCGCGACCGCGGTTACGCGGTGTTCGGCAAGGTCGTCAAAGGCATGGAAGTGGTCGACCAGATCGTCAACTCGCCCACCACAGTGAAAAAAGGCATGCGCGATGTGCCGGTCGACCCGGTATTCATCAAGTCGGCCAAACGCATCGACTGACCTTGGGCTTCACAGGGACGTGAACCGGGCCCGCGGGTCGAACTGAACAGGAGTTACCGTTTTCATGCTGTTTCGCCGCTTCGAAAAGCTGATCGACATCTTCCGTGAGGCGCCCACCGCGGCGCCGCCGACCACGGTATGGCCGTTCTACGTGTACTACCTGCGCCAGGTCTGGCCGAGTTTTGCCGCCCTGCTGGTGGTCGGCCTGATCGGTGCGCTGATCGAAGTGGCGCTGTTCAGCTACCTGAGCCGGATCATCGACCTGGCCCAGGGCACGCCGAACGTCAACTTTTTCAGCGAGCACGGCGGCGAGCTGATCTGGATGCTGGTGGTGGCGCTGTTGCTGCGCCCGGTGTTCGTCGGCCTGCACGACCTGCTGGTGCACCAGACCATCAGCCCGGGCATGACCAGCATGATCCGCTGGCAAAACCACACCTACGTGCTCAAGCAGAGCCTGAACTTCTTCCAGAGCGATTTTGCCGGGCGCATCGCCCAGCGCATCATGCAGACCGGCAACTCGTTGCGCGACTCGGCGGTGCAGGCGGTGGATGCGCTATGGCACGTGCTGATCTACGCGATCAGCTCGCTGGTGCTGTTTGCCGAGGCCGACTGGCGGCTGATGTTGCCGCTGATCACCTGGATCGCCTGCTACATCGGCGCGCTCTACTACTTCGTGCCACGGGTCAAGGCCCGTGCGGTGATCTCCTCCGATGCCCGCTCCAAGCTCATGGGCCGCATCGTCGATGGCTACACCAACATCGCCACCCTGAAACTCTTCGCCCATACCGACTTCGAGCAGCAGTACGCCCGCGAAGCGATCAGCGAACAAACCGAAAAAACCCAGCTGGCCGCCCGCGTGGTCACCAGCATGGACGTGGTCATCACCAGCCTCAACGGCCTGCTGATCGTCAGCACCACGGGCCTGGCCCTGTGGCTGTGGACCCAGTCGCTGATCACCGTCGGCGCCATCGCCCTGGCCACCGGCCTGGTGATCCGCATCGTCAACATGTCGGGCTGGATCATGTGGGTGGTCAACGGCATCTTCGAGAACATCGGCATGGTCCAGGACGGCCTGCAGACCATCGCCCAGCCGGTCAGCGTCAACGACTCGCCTAGCGCGCCCAGGCTCAAGGTCGAACGCGGCGGGGTCAAGTTCGACAACGTCAGCTTTCACTATGGCAAGGGCAGCCGCATCATCGATGGCCTCAACCTGGACATCCGCCCCGGCGAGAAGATCGGCCTGATCGGCCCGTCCGGCGCCGGCAAGTCGACCCTGGTCAACCTGCTGCTGCGCCTTTACGACCTGGAAAGCGGGCGCATCCTCATCGATGGCCAGGACATCGCCCAGGTGACCCAGGCCAGCCTGCGCGCACAAATCGGCATGATCACCCAGGACACCTCACTGCTGCACCGCTCGATCCGCGAAAACCTGCTCTATGGCCGGCCCGATGCCACTGAAGATGAGCTATGGGAAGCGGTGCGCCGGGCACGGGCTGACGAGTTCATCCCGCAACTGTCCGACGCTCAGGGCCGGACCGGCTTCGATGCCCATGTCGGTGAGCGCGGGGTCAAGCTTTCCGGCGGCCAGCGCCAGCGCATCGCCATAGCCCGGGTGCTGCTCAAGAATGCGCCGATCCTGATCATGGACGAAGCCACCTCAGCGCTGGACTCGGAAGTCGAAGCGGCAATCCAGGAAAGCCTGGAAACCCTGATGCAAGGCAAGACCGTGATTGCCATTGCCCACCGACTGTCGACCATTGCCCGCATGGACCGCCTGGTGGTGCTGGAAAAAGGCCGGATTGCCGAGATGGGCAGCCACTCGGAGTTGCTGGCGCATCAGGGCCTGTATGCGCGGTTGTGGCATCACCAGACCGGGGGGTTTGTCGGGATCGACTGACAGTAACCTCGACTTGCCCCGCGATGAGGCCCTCAACCTTGCCGATAAGGCAACGCCAAACGCGCTTCCTGGGCATAAGCCAACACCCCTGCCCGCTCCTGCTCGAGGAACTCCTCCACTGCCCGGCGCAAGCCCGGGTGCAGCAGATAGTGCCAGGAGCGGGTGATCACCGGCTCAAAGCCGCGAATCAACTTGTGCTCGCCCTGCGCACCGGCATCAAAGCGCTGCAAACCCTCGGCAATCGCCCAATCCATGCCCTGGTAAAAACAAGTCTCGAAGTGCAGCCGGTCGAACTCGTCCAGGCAGCCCCAATAACGGCCATACAGGCTGTCGCCACCGACCAGGCTGAAGGCCATGGCCACATCACGCCCGCCCTGGCGCGCCATCACCACGCGTATTGACTCAGGCATGCGCTCGGCCAGCAGGCTGAAGAATTCCCGGGTCAGATACGGCGCACGGCGGCGTACGGCATAGGTATTGGCATAACAGGCGAAGACGAAATCCCACTGCGCCTCACTCAGCGCTTCGCCGCGAAACCAGCGAAACTCGATACCCTGCCCCGCCACCTGCTCGCGCTCCTTGCGCATTTGCTTGCGCTTGCGTGAACTCAAGGTATCGAGAAAATCCTGGAAGTCGCGGTAGCCCTGGTTGCGCCAGTGAAACTGGCATCCCAGGCGCTCCATCCAGCCGTCACGCTCGCGCATCAGCGCATCCGCCTGCGCATCGGTGAAGTTGATATGGGCGCCGGACATCCCCTGCTCGAACAGTTCATCGGTCAGTTGATCCACCAACTCGGCCGCCGCCTGCGGGTCGCCCAGCAGCCGTGGGCCGGTCACCGGCGAGAACGGCACGGCACACAGCAGCTTGGGGTAGTAGGCAATACCCGCCCGCTCACAGGCATCGGCCCAGCCGTGGTCGAACACGTACTCGCCGAATGAATGGGTCTTCACGTAGGCCGGCAAGGCCGCTCGCAGTTGCCCGGCGCTGTCGGTCAGCAACTGGTGCGCGGGGCTCCAGCCGGTGTGGCGGCTGACACTGCCGCTGTCTTCCAGGCTGGACAGGAATGCATGGCGCAGGAACGGCTGGTCCCCCGGCACCAGGGCGTCCCAGGTGGCAGGCGTGAGTTCGGCTAGGTGTTGCAGGATGAGCTTGGGCATTGGCGCAGTCTGCCTCGTCGCGCAGACGAAAAAAAGCCCCGCGCGAGCGGGGCTGAAGATCTAACGGATGAGGAGCGGTGTTGCTTAGAACACGTACTGCGCGCGCATTACGAAACCGTCGCCGCTGTCGTCGCCGGCAGCGTTCTGGGCGTTGTCGACCTTGGCCTTGACGTACACGCCGCTGAGTTTGATCGACTCGTTGGCATACCAGTTCAGGCCGACGTTGTGGACCTTGCCTTCGACATCATCGATGTTGGCAAAGGCGCCGTTGTCGTCATCGACGCTCAGGTGGTCATAGCGGTAGAACACTTCCCAGGCACCGATCTGCTTGTTCGAAGGCTTGATGCTGTCGAACTTGCCGAGCTTGTAGCCACGGGCTTCACCGGTGATGGTGTAGGCCAGCTGGCCGTAGTAGCCGTCTGCCTTGATGTCGGAGAACGAGGCGCTGTCGGCCTGGACGTCACGCTTGACGTATTCGCCCTGTACCGAAAACGGGCCCATGGCCCATGCCGCTTCCAGGCCCCAGGCCTTGTCGGTGTCGTAGGCACCGGCCGGGGTGTTGTTGGCGCCGCCCAGGGTCAGGCGGTTGCCGTTGCTGCCGGCATCCTGGCCACCGTCGGTGCTGACGCCGCGCATGCCCAGACGGCTGCGGATACGACCATCGAAGGCGGTGTCGGAGAGGTCACGCTGGGCGTAGTTGATACCGAAGTGCAGGACATTGCCGGCTTCGTGCATCGGCGCGAAGACGCCGCGCAGGTTGAACTGCTTGGTGCTGTCGCCGTCCTTGTCCTGGTTGGTGGCGTCCTTGGCGAAGGCACCGACCGAGCCGTACAGCGAGTCACCGACGGTACCCGAAGCCTGGATACCCAGGCCGCCGTTGTGGGCGTTGGTCCAGTCGACCAGGTCATAGGCGGCAGTACGTTCCTGCGCGGTCACCCACTTGGAGCTGGTGGCTTTTTCCAGGCCGAACTCGGGGTCGAAACGACCAACCTTGATCGATACCGGGCTGAAGCCGTTGTAGGCCAGGGACGCTTCATCGAAGTAGCCGTCTTCGGAACGGTTGTCACCGCCGGAGTTGTGCGAGAAGTCGTAGGCGATCTGGTAGGCCCAGTCCTTGTACATCACGCCGCCCAGTTCCAGGTAGGCGCGGCGGAAGTAACCGGCGTCGGCGGTATTGCCGTTGTTGGTGTAGAAACCGTCGAAACGGCTGTAGTCAGCCTGGATCCGACCGCCCAGCTTGAAGCTGAATTCCTTGTCGGTGGTAGCGACCTCGAGGCCACCCTTGGTCTTGACTACGATATCGGCGCCGTCGGTGGTCACGGTACCCGCGAAAGCCTGGGCGGTAACGGCCATGGCCAAGGCGCTGGCTACGAAACCTGCGAAGTGCTTACGGATCATCGAAGAAGCTCCCCTACTTTATGGTCTTGATAATGTTGGAAAAACACGCGGCTCAGGCCACTTGTGCTGGGGAGGAATCTTGGCGGGGGTGTATGTCAGATCAGTGGCTTTTAGATAAATGTTTTGTGACAGGGGAACTTTTTTACTTCGAAATGAAATAAGCCGGAAAGCTCCGTTGCAGAGCCTCCCGAGCCGGATTCAGGAGTTTTTCAGCTCCCGCGCCAGACGCTCGGCCAGTGCCTCGCTGTCGCCCGCCGGTTGTTCCGGCAAAGCCCGTACCGTGGCCTGGGCCACGCGCATCTGCTTGAGAAAGCGCCGGCAGTGGCGACAGAACAACAGGTGCTGACGGACCATCAGGCGCTCGCCCAGGGTCAGTTGTCCATCCAGGTAGTCGCTGGAGCGGGCGACGAGTTCCTTGCAGCTCAGCATTGACCGGTTTCCTCGAAATGTTCCAGGGTGGCGAAGACCTTCAGGCGCGCGCGGTGCAGCAATACGCGGACATTGGAGAGGGAAATCTCGAGAAGATTACAGATCTGCTCGAGCTCCAGGCCCTGGCGCTCGCGTAGCACCAGCACACTGCATTGCAGTTCCGACAGGCTGAGCAAGGTGTGCTCCAGGCACTCACGCATCTGCTCCAGCACTCACGCATCTGCTCGCGGCTGAGCAGGGCTTCAGGGGTGTCCTCATGCCAGGCCGAAGGCCCTTGCAGCCAGTGGCCGTCGGTAGCAAAGCGCTCATCGCCAATGGTGCCATGCGGGCCTGGCAGGTCATCGAGAAGCACTTCGCGGCGATTTTGCTTGTAGCGGGTCTTGGCCGCGTTGGCGGTAATGGTCAGCAGCCAGGTTTTCAGGCTCGAGCGCTGCTCGAACCCCTTGAGGTTGCGCACCACCGCCAGCCAGGCGTCCTGTACCGCTTCGTCGGCATGCCGGCTGCCGACAATCGCATAGGCCACTGCGCGCATGGCGCCCTGATAGCTGTCGACCAGTTCCTTGAACGCCTGTTGCTCACCCTTGAGCAGCCGCTCCAGCAAGCGGGTTTGTTGTTCAGCAGTCATCGCCATCCATCCATCGTTCTGCGGGTAGAGTCCGATTAGGCGGATTTGTTACAGCCAACGCTATCAGTGAAGTGTCGCAACAACGTGGGACACTTCACCGGTAGTTGCAGCTCAACGCTTGCGCAGGATCACGCTACCGATCGAATAGCCGGCCCCGAACGAGCTGAGCACGCCCAGGGCGCCCTGTGGCAGGTCGTCCTGATGCTTGTGCAGGGCGATTACCGAGCCTGCCGAGCTGGTGTTGGCGTAGCTGTCGAGGATTACCGGTGCCTCTTCTTCGAGGGCGTCACGACCAAGCAGTTTCTTCACGATCAGGTGGTTCATGCTCAGGTTGGCCTGGTGCAGCCAGAAGCGCTTGACGTCGCTGACATTGAGGTTGTTCTCGGTCAGGTGCTGGCCGATCAGCTCGGCGACCATCGGGCAGACCTCGCGGAACACCTTGCGGCCTTCCTGGACGAACAGCTTGTCGGGGGCGCCAATGCCCTCTTCGGCCGCGCGGTTGAGGAAGCCGAAGTTGTTGCGGATGTTGTTCGAGAACTGGGTCAGCAGTTTGGTGCTGACGATGTCGAACTGGTGCGTGGAGGTGGCCAGGTCGGCGCGCTCCACCAACACGGCAGTGGCGGCATCACCAAAGATGAAATGGCTATCGCGGTCACGGAAGTTCAGGTGGCCGGTGCAGATTTCCGGGCTGATCACCAGCACTGCGCGGGCCTGGCCCAACTGTACGCCGTTGCAGGCAGTCTGAATGCCGAAGGTGGCCGACGAGCAGGCTACGTTCATGTCGAAACCAAAGCCGTTGATGCCCAGCGCCTGCTGCACTTCGATGGCAATCGCCGGGTACGGGCGCTGCAGGTTGGAACAGGCAACGATCACCGCATCGACGTCGGCGGCAGTACGCCCGGCGCGTTGCAGGGCCTGCTCGGCGGCGGCCACGGCCATCTGGCAGAGGATCGACGGCTCGTCGTTGGAGCGCTCGGGCAGGCGCGGCTTCATGCGCTGCGGATCGAGAATGCCGTCCTTGTCCATGACGAAGCGGCTCTTGATGCCCGAGGCTTTTTCGATGAAGGCGGCGCTGGACTCGGCCAGGGCCTGGACTTCACCGCGCTCGATGGCGGCGGCGTTGTCACGGTTGAACTGCTGCACGTAGGTATTGAAGGACTCCACCAGCTCTTCGTTGGAAATGCTGTTGGCCGGGGTGTACAGGCCGGTGCCGCTGATGACGACGTTATGCACGGTCGTTCCTCTGTTCGGGGCCATTGCCAGCCCGGCAACGGCCTGTTCGGTCGGTTTGAGTTGGCACCAAAGTACCAACTTTGACTGGCAATGCCCCCAGCTTGCGGGCCACTGCGCAGTGCTGCATGCGTGAGCCGCGCAGGCCCGGCAGGTTATTCCGGGATGCGCGGCGTATATCGGTCAAGTGTGCCACAACTGCAGGGGTTTAGGCTTCCACCTGACTCCACTGCTTGCTCAGTCGTTTGTCGGAAACCGGGACCTTGGTGCCCAACTGCTGGGCGAACAACGACACCCGGTATTCCTCCAGCCACCAGCGGTACAGCTGCAGCTGCTCGTCGCGCTTGCCTTCCTGCAGGTGCTTGTCCAGGCGGGTCTGGTACTGGCTCCAGAGGTTGCCCAGCTCGCCGCTCCAGACCCGGTCCTTCTGCACCTGGGCGCCAAGCTTCTCAAGACGCAACTCGATCGCCTTGAGGTAGCGCGGCAGCTCCTTGAGCCACAGCCCCGGGGTTTCGCGGACAAAGCCGGGGTAGACCAGGTTGCCCAGTTGCTGCTTGATGTCGTTGAGGGCCACGGCCTGGGCCAGGTCGATCTTGCCCTTGAAGCGCTTTTGCAGGCCATGCCAGAGCTTGAGGACTTCCAGGGTCAGGCGAGCCAGACGCTCGGCGTGCTCGGCCCAGCTGCCGCGCTTGCGCTCGGCCAGCGAGGCCAGGCCGGCGCCATCGCGTGGCAGCGTGGCCTCGCCTTCAAGGATGCAACTGTCGAGGCTGGCCAGCAGAATGTCCTCGACCAGCGCCTCGACCCGACCCAGCTCGCGGTACAGCAAACCCAGCTCGGTCAGCCCCGGCAGCTTGCCGCGCAAAAACTTGGCCGGCTCCGCCAGTTGTTGCAGCAGCAGGCGCTGCAAGGCTCGGCGGTGCTGGAACTCGGCTTCAGCCTGGGTCGAGAAGCGCCCTTCCTTGACCGTGCCGTTTTCTTCCACCAGCGCCGGATAGACCGTCATCGACAGCCCGGCAAACTTTTGTTGCGCAGTCTCGGCCACCTGGGTGAAGGCCTTGGCCTGCACCGGCTGCTGGCTTTGCGCGGTTTGCGGGACCGCCAGCGCGGCCTGGCTGGCCGCGGCAAAGCGCGCGGTCAGCTCGGCCAGGTCACGGCCTTCACCGAGGAACTTGCCCTGGCCATCGACCACTTCCAGGTTCATCTTCAGGTGGCTGTCGACCTGGGCCGCAGCTTCGGCCCAGGCTTCGTCGCTGACCCGCGCACCGGTCATGCGCAGCAACTCGCGGCCAAGCGCCTGGGGCAACGAACATTCAGCGAAGCTCATGCGCTGCAGGGCGGCCTTGACGAAGTCCGGCACCGGCACGAAATTCTTGCGCAAGGCCTTGGGCAGGTTGCGCACCAGGGCGATGCACTTGGCTTCCAGCAGGCCCGGCACCAGCCACTCCAGGCGTTCGCCCGGCAGGCTCGGCAACAGCGGCGCCGGCACCCGCACGGTAACGCCGTCGCGCGGATGGTTTGGCTCGAAGTGGTAACTCAGGGCCAAGCTCAGGTCGCCCAGGCGCAGGGTGTCCGGGTACTGCGCGGCGGTGACCTCACTGGCCTCGCGGGCCAGCACGTCTTCCTCGCGCATGATCAGCAACTGCGGGTCTTTCTGGCTGTTGACCCGGTACCAGCTGTCGAAGGTTGCGGTCTGGTGGATCTCGGCCGGCAGCCGCGCCTCATAGAAGCCGTACAGGGTTTCTTCATCGGCGAGGATGTCGCGCCGGCGGGCCTTGGCTTCCAGCTCGTCGAGTTGCTCAAGCAAGCGCCGGTTGGCGGTCAGGCACCTGGCCTTGGACTGGATCTCGCCGCCGACCAGGGCCTCGCGGATAAACAGCTCGCGCGACATTACCGGGTCGACCGGGCCGTAATGCACCGGCCGCCGGCCAACCACGATCAGGCCATAGAGGGTGACCTGCTCGAAGGCCACCACCTGGCCGCGCTTCTTCTCCCAGTGCGGTTCGAAGTGGTTTTTCTTGATCAGGTGCCCGGCCAGCGGCTCGATCCAGTCCGAATCGATCTTGGCCACCATGCGCGCATAGAGCTTGGTGGTTTCCACCAGCTCGGCGGTCATCAACCATTGCGGACGCTTCTTGCCTAGGCCGGACGAGGGGTGCACCCAGAAGCGCCGTTGGCGGGCGCCGAGGTAGTCACCGTCTTCGCTCTTCTGGCCGATCTGGCTGAGCAGACCGCAGAGGATCGCCTTGTGCAGGCGCGGGTAGTCGGCGGGCTCTTTATTGATGCTCAACTGCAGGTCGCGGCAGATCAGGCTGAGCTGACGGTGAGCATCGCGCCATTCGCGCAGGCGCAGGTAGTTGAGGAAATTCTTCCGGCACCAGTTGCGCAGCGGGCTGGCGGTCAGGGCCTGGCGTTGCTCTTCAAAGCCACGCCACAGGTTGACCAGCGCGGCGAAGTCGGAGTCGGCGTCTTTCCATTGTGCATGGGCCTGGTCCGCCGCTTGCTGGCGCTCCGGCGGCCGCTCGCGCGGGTCTTGCACCGACAGCGCACTGGCGACGATCAACAGCTCATTGAGGCTGCCCTGCTTGGCGCCTTCGAGCAGCATGCGGCCCAGCCGCGGGTCCACCGGCAGGCGCGCCAACTGGCGGCCCAGGGGCGTGAGCTGGTTCTCGCGGTTGACCGCCGAGAGCTCCTGCAACAGGTTGAAGCCGTCGCTGATGGCCTTGCCGTCCGGCGGCTCGATGAACGGGAAGGCGTCAATATCGCCCAGGCGCAGGTGCAGCATCTGCAGGATGACTGCCGCCAGGTTGGTACGCAGGATCTCAGGGTCGGTAAAGGCCGGCCGCGCATTGAAGTCTTCTTCGCTGTACAGGCGCACGCAGATGCCCGGCTCGACCCGCCCGCAGCGGCCCTTGCGCTGGTTGGCGCTGGCCTGGGACACCGCTTCGATCGGCAGGCGCTGAACTTTGGCCCGGTAGCTGTAGCGGCTGATGCGCGCGGTGCCGCTATCGATCACATAGCGGATGCCCGGCACCGTCAGCGAGGTTTCGGCAACGTTGGTGGCCAGCACCACACGCCGCCCCGGATGGGACTGGAAAATCTTCTGCTGCTCGGCCGGCGACAGGCGTGCGTACAGCGGCAGGATTTCGGTGTGGCGCAACTGCGCCTTGCGCAGCATCTCGGCAGCGTCGCGAATCTCGCGCTCGCCGGGCAGAAACACCAGCACATCGCCCGGGCCCTTGCCCTGGCTGCGCTCAAAGGCGGCAATCTCGTCGAGGGTGGCGAGGATCGCCTGGTCGACGGTGAGGTCGTCCTCGACGCGGTTGCCCTCCTCGTCCTGCTCGCGGGTTACCGGCCGGTACCAGGTTTCCACCGGGTAGGTGCGGCCCGACACCTCGATGATCGGCGCATCGTTGAAATGCTTGGAGAAGCGCTCAAGGTCAATGGTCGCCGAGGTGATGATGACCTTGAGATCGGGGCGACGCGGCAGCAGGGTCTTGAGGTAACCGAGCAGAAAATCGATGTTAAGGCTGCGCTCGTGGGCTTCGTCGACAATGATGGTGTCGTAGCGCTCGAGAAAGCGGTCGTGCTGGGTTTCGGCCAGCAGGATACCGTCGGTCATCAGCTTGACCAGGGTATTGGCGTCGCTCTGGTCTTCGAAGCGCACCTGGTAGCCGACCAGCGCCCCCAGCGGCGTACCGAGTTCTTCGGCGACCCGGGTGGCAACGCTGCGCGCGGCAATCCGCCGGGGCTGGGTATGGGCGATCAGGCCGTGCTGGCCGCGGCCCAGTTCCAGGCAGATCTTCGGCAGCTGGGTGGTTTTGCCCGAGCCGGTTTCGCCGGCGATGATCAGCACCTGATGCTCGGCCAGAACCTTCTTGATCTCGTCACGCTTGGCCGCAATCGGCAGGCTGTCGTCGTAACGGATGCTCGGCACACTGGCCTTGCGCGCGGTGACCTGGGCGCAGGAGGCCTGGACCTTGTCGACCCATTGCGCAAGCCTGGCCTCATCCGGGCGCTTGCGCAGCTCGTGCAACTGCCGGCGCAGACGGTGGCGCTCGGCAATCATGGCGTGGTCGAGGTTTTTCAGCAGTTGATCAATCGCGTGGTCAGTCATGGGGGCTTTTTAGTCGTGCAGGTGAGCCTGCTTTTGCATGATCGGCTTTTCAAGGGCTGCGATTGTCGCAGATTTGCCGACGCTCGGCACGGTTGCGGGCGGGCGGACGATTGTTTAGCCGCGGCTTATCTGAAGTTACCCAAAGGCTGATTTAATGAACCTTCCCCGGCATGGGAGTATCCAGGCATGACTTCGTCTACCGGTTTGCCCCGCCTGCTGCTGCGCCCTTCGTTCCCGAAGGTGCGGGCGCGCTGCGGGGAAAATCCGCTGGTACACATCATTCTCGCCTTCTGGGCTTTGTGGCACTGCCGCCATGCCCGCCCACCGGACGCCCGCCTCGCTCTGCACTGAACCGTGCGGCCAGCTTCTGGCCGACCTTCCTTGTCGAAGACTGCCGCCTGACCGGCTAGACAGTCCTGTGCGCCTGAGGGCGCGAGCGAGCACACCATGCACTTTGCCCCTATCGAGCAGGCCCGAACGTTCCTGGCCGCCAACCCCGATATCGAGATGATCGAGCTGTTCATCCTCGACGCCAACGGCGTACCACGCGGCAAGCTGCTGCACCGCGAAGAGCTGCTGGCGGTGTACGAAAGCGGGCGGCCATTGCCCAGCACCATCCTCGGTTTGACCCTCAACGGCGACGATGTGGAAAACTCAGGCCTGGTCTGGGATGTCGGCGATATCGATTGCCGCGCCTACCCGCTGGAAAACAGCCTGGTGCGCCTGCCGTGGCGGCAGATTCCCACCGCTGCAGTACAAGTCAGCATGCACCCCAGCGAAGGCCTGCCGGCGACTGTCGCCGACCCGCGCCACCTGCTGGTCAAGGTCATCGATGCGCTCAAGGCCGACGGTTACTACCCGGTGATGGCCTGCGAGCTGGAGTTCTATCTGCTCGACCAGCAACGTGACAGCCATGGCCGCCCGCAACCGGCCTTGGACCGCGACGGCGGGCGCCCGCGTGGCACTCAGGTCTACGGCCTGCGTGAGCTGGAGCAGATCGAGCCGTTTCTCGCCGACCTCTACGCGGCCTGCAAGACCCAGGGCATTCCAGCGCGCACGGCGATTTCCGAATACGCCCCGGGCCAGGTGGAAATCACCCTCGAGCATGGCGATGCGCTGCTGGCCATGGACCAGGCGGTGCGCTACAAGCGCCTGGTCAAGGGCGTGGCGCACAAGCACGGGATGCAGGCCTGCTTCATGGCCAAGCCGTTCGATCACCTGGCCGGCACTGGCATGCACATGCACGTGAGCCTGGCCGATGCCCAGGGCAACAACCTCTACGCCAGCGAAGACAAAGCCGGTACGCCGCTGCTGCGCCAGTCGGTGGCCGGCATGCTCACGCTGCTGCTCGATTCGCTGCTGCTGTTCTGCCCCAACGCCAACTCCTACCGCCGCTTCCAGGCCAACAGCTATGCGCCGCTGGCGCCGACCTGGGGCGTCGACAACCGTACCGTCAGCCTGCGCGTGCCCGGCGGCCCGGCCAACAGCCGGCACATCGAGCACCGCATCTGCGGCGCCGATGCCAACCCTTACCTGGCCGCAGCAGCGATTCTCGCCAGCCTGCATCACGGCATCCGCCAGCAACTCGACCCGGGCGCGCCGGTCGAGGGCAATGGCTACGCCCAGGCCAGCGAACTGCTGCCCACCGACTGGCTGACCTCGTTGACTGCGCTTGAGCGTTCAAGCTGGGCCCGCGAAGCCCTGGGCGCCGAGTTCCTCGGCGTGTACCTGGCGGTCAAGCGCGCCGAGTACCGCCAGTTCATGGCCGAAGTCGGCGAACAGGACTGGCGCTGGTACCTGAGCCAGGCCTGACCCTTTATTTTTGCACCAAGGATTTTGTTATGAATGCAGCCGTAAACGCCGGCCCTGCCCAACGCAGCGCCTCGTACTACACCGACAGCCTCAACGACACCACCCAGTACCCGACCCTCAAGGGCACGGTGAAAGTCGACGTGGCAATCATTGGCGGCGGCTTTACCGGTGTCGCCAGCGCCGTGGAACTGGCCGAGCGCGGCCTGAAAGTCGCCATCGTTGAAACCAACCGCATCGGCTGGGGCGCCAGCGGGCGCAACGGCGGCCAGGTCACCGGCAGCCTCTCGGGCGATGAAGCGATGCGCAAACAGATGCGCGACAAGCTCGGCGATGACGTCGATGATTTTATCTGGCACCTGCGCTGGCGCGGCCACCAGATCATCGAGCAAAGGGTCGAGCGCTACGGCATCGACTGCGACCTCAAGCGCGGCCACCTGCACGCGGCGATGAAAGACTCGCACATGGGCGAACTGCGCGCCTTCGCCGCCGAGGCCGAGCGCCGCGGCATGGGCGACCAGGTCGAGCTGCTGGGCCAGAACGCCATGCGCGAACACCTGCAAAGCCCGCTGTACCTCGGCGCCTTGAAGAACCGGCGCAACCTGCACCTGCACCCGCTCAACCTGTGCCTGGGCGAAGCCCGCGCCGCACACAGCCTGGGCGCACTGATCTTCGAGAACTCCGAAGTGCTGGACATCATCCATGGCGAGCAGCCGGCAGTGGTGACGGCCCACGGCCGGGTCGAGGCCAAGCAGATTCTGTTGGCCGGCGACGTCTATCACAAACTGGAAAAACGCCAGCTCAAGGGCAAGATCTTCCCGGCCATGGGCGGCATCGTCACTACTGCGCCGCTGGGTGAACTGGCCGCGCAGATCAACCCGCAGGATCTTGCGGTGTACGACTGCCGCTTCGTCCTCGACTACTACCGGCTGACCGCCGATGGTCGCCTGCTGTTCGGTGGTGGCGCCAACTATTCCGGGCGCGATTCACGGGATATCGCCGGCGAACTGCGGCCGTGCATCGAGCGCACCTTTCCGGCGCTCAAGGGCGTGCCGATCGAGTTCCAGTGGAGTTGCGCGATGGGCATCGTGGTCAACCGCATTCCGCAGCTGGGCAAGCTCTCGGACAACGTCTGGTACTGCCAGGGCTATTCCGGGCACGGCATCGCCACCAGCCATATCATGGGCGAGATAATGGCCGAAGCACTGACCGGGACGCTGGAGAAATTCGATACCTTTGCCGGCTGCAAACACATCAAGGTGCCGATGGGCGATGTGCTGGGCAATCCGTTACTGGCGGCGGGGATGTGGTATTACCAGATGCTTGAAAAACTGCGCTGAAAGCATCGCTGGCAAGCCAGCTCCCACAGGATCGATGGTGGGAGCTGGCTTGCCAGCGATCGAGCGCGAAGCGCTCGCCTTGACTCAGGCGATCTTCTTCAGGCCCAGCTTCTTCAGTTCTTCATCACGCAGTTCACGGCGCAGGATCTTGCCGACGTTGGTGGTCGGCAGCGCATCGCGGAACTCGATGAAACGCGGCACCTTGTAGCCGGTGACGTTTGCACGCATGTGCTCCATCACCTGCTCCTTGGTCACGGTCATGCCCGGCTTGACCACGATGAAGATCTTGATCACTTCACCGGATTTTTCATCCGGCACACCGATGGCCGCGCACTGCAGCACGCCTGGCAACGCCGCCAGCACGTCCTCAAGCTCATTCGGATAGACGTTGAAACCGGAGACCAGGATCATGTCTTTCTTGCGATCGACAATGCGCATGTAGCCGTCGGTCTGGATCAGGGCGATGTCACCGGTCTTCAGCCAGCCGTCACTGTCGAGGATCTCGTTGGTGGCGTCTTCGCGCTGCCAGTAGCCCTTCATTACCTGCGGCCCTTTCACGCACAGCTCGCCGACTTCGCCCAGGGCCAGTTCAACACCGGCGTCGTCGATGATCTTGCACAGGGTCGAGGGCACCGGAATGCCGATGGTGCCGATCTGGTTCTGCTCGGCCGGGTTGACCGCCGCCACCGGGCTGGTCTCGGTCATGCCGTAACCTTCGCAGATGGCGCAGCCGGTGATTGCCTTCCAGCGCTCGGCGACGCTCATCTGCAGGGCCATGCCGCCCGACAGGGTGATCTTCAGGCCAGAGAAATCCAGCTTGCGGAAATTCTCGTTGTTGCACAGGGCCACGAACAAGGTATTAAGGCCGACAAAGCCGCTGAACTTCCACTTGCCCAGTTCCTTGACCATCGCCGGCAAGTCGCGCGGGTTGCTGATCAGGATGTTGTGGCTGCCGATCAGCATCATTGCCATGCAATGAAAGGTGAAGGCATAGATGTGATACAGCGGCAACGGCGTGATCAGGATCTCGCAACCTTCATTGAGGTCCGAGCCCATCAGCGCCCGGCATTGCAGCATGTTGGCGACCAGGTTGCGGTGGGTCAGCATCGCGCCCTTGGCCACCCCGGTAGTGCCACCGGTGTACTGCAACACGGCGACGTCATGGCGGTCTGGATTGGCTTCCTGAAAGGTCTGGCCACGGCCCTTGCTCAAGGCGTCGTTGAACTTGACCGCCTTGGGCAGGTTGTACGCCGGGACCATTTTCTTCACGTACTTGATCACGCTGTTGATCAACAGGCGTTTAACCGGTGGCAAGAGGTCGGCCACTTCGGTGACAATAACGTGTTTGACCTGGGTCTTGGGCACTACCTTTTCGGCCAGGTGCGCCATGTTTGCCAGGCAGACCAGCGCCTTGGCGCCGGAATCATTGAACTGGTGTTCCAATTCCCGCGCGGTATACAACGGGTTGGTGTTGACCACGATCAGGCCCGCACGCAGGGCACCGAACACGGCAACGGGGTATTGCAGAACGTTGGGCAGCTGCACGGCAATACGATCACCCGGCTGCAGGTCGGTATGCTGTTGCAGGTAAGCGGCAAACGCCCCCGACAACTCATACAACTCGCCGTATGTAATGGTTTTGCCCAGGTTGCTAAAGGCCGGTTTATCGGCAAAGCGCTGGCAAGACTGCTTCAATACCGCCTGAATATTCGGATACTCATCAGGATTGATTTGCGAGGCAATCCCGGCTGGGTACTTATCCTTCCAAAAGTTTTCGATCATGGAAGCCCACTCCTCCAGCAACAGCGAATTCTTCACCGCAGTCGATGCGATTATTATTGATATAAGATTACGGTTTATTGCAAACCTGATAATCAGAAGCGGGCCGAGAGTAGCAGCTTTGCCAAGGGCCGCCTAGAGCTAAAGTAGCCCAGACAGTCACGGAAATGACTCTTGATAATCACGTAGTCATTTTTAGAGTAAAGATTCTAAAGCTTCAAGCCACAAGCTACAAGCTACAAGCTGGCCGGGCTTGCAGCTTGCAGCTTGCAGCTTCCAGTTCCCTCAGGCTATATCCCGAAGCTCCCTGCGCAGAATCTTGCCCACTGCCGTCATCGGCAGCGACTCGCGCAAGACAATATGCTTGGGCACCTTGTAGCCGGTGAAGTTGGCCTTGCAGTAAGCCTTCAGCTCTTCAAGGCTTACCCCGCCCTCGCGCGGCACCACGAACAGCTTCACCGCCTCGCCCGAACGCTCGTCGGGGATGCCGATCACCGCGCAACTGGCCACTTGCGGATGGCTCATCACCACTTCTTCGATCTCGTTGGGGTACACGTTGAAGCCCGAGACGATGATCATGTCCTTCTTGCGGTCGACGATGCGGGTAAAGCCGTCCGGGTCGATCACGGCAATGTCGCCGGTCTTGAACCAGCCTTCGCTGTCCAGCGCCTCGGCCGTCGCCTCGGGGTGCTGCCAGTAACCCTTCATCACTTGCGGGCCCTTGATGCACAACTCGCCGCGCTCGCCGAAGGGCTGCTCGACACCTGCATCGTCAATCACCTTGAACGCCGTGCCCGGCACCGGAATGCCCACGGTGCCCAGGCGTGCCAGCTGGCCGTAAGGGTTGGTGCTGGCTACCGGCGAGGTCTCGGTCAGGCCGTAGCCTTCGACAATGCGGCAACCGGTGATGCTCTCCCAGCGCTCGGCGGTGGCGCTGACCAATGCGGTACCGCCGGAGTTGGTGACCTTCAGCGCCGAGAAGTCGAGGTTCTTGAACTCTGGGTGGTTCATCAGCGCGACGAACAGGGTGTTGAGCCCGAGCAGCCCGGAGAACTTCCACTTCTTCAGCTCTTTGACAAAGCCGGCGATGTCGCGCGGGTTGGTGATCAGCACGTTATGGTTGCCGGTAACCATCATGCACATGCAGTTCGCGGTAAAGGCATAGATATGGTAGAGCGGCAGCGGCGCGATCATCACCTCCTGCCCGTCCTTGATCAGGCGCTGGCCATCGGCACCGTGCTGGGAGAAACACGCCAGCACCTGGAGCATGTTCGCCACCAGGTTGCCGTGGGTCAGCATCGCGCCCTTGGCCAGGCCCGTGGTGCCGCCGGTGTATTGCAGCACGGCGATGTCATCGAGGCCCAGCGCAACCGGCTTGAGCGCCTGGCCGCGGCCCTGGGCCAGGGCGCTCTTGAATGGCACCGCCTGCGGCAGGCGGTAGTCCGGGACCATCTTCTTGACCTTGCTGACGATGGTGTTGACCAGCCAGCCCTTGGCCGTCGGCAGCATGTCGCCCATCTTCGCCTCGATGAGGAACTCGATGCCGGTGTCGGGCAGCACCTCCTGCACCAGCTTGCCGAACATGTTCAGGTACACCAGCGCCCGGGCGCCGGAGTCCTTGAACTGGTGGCGCATTTCGCGGGCGGTGTACAGCGGGTTGGTGTTGACCACGATCAGGCCGGCGCGCAAGGCGCCGAACACCGCGATGGGGTACTGCAGCACGTTGGGCATCTGTACCGCGATGCGGTCGCCCGGCACCAGGTCGGTGTGCTGCTGCAGGTAAGCGGCAAAGGCCGCAGAATAGCGTTCGAGTTCGGCGTAGCTCAGGGTGACCCCGAGGTTGCTGAACGCCGGGCGGTCAGCAAACTTCTTGCAGGAGCGTTCGAATACTTCGACCACTGACTTGTAAGCATTTATGTCAATTTGCGAAGGAACCCCTGCCGGGCGCTTGTCATTCCAGAAATCAGCTTGCATCTATTATTGTCCTCATACCTGAGCCGATCCGGCCCCCTTGCCTGCTTGGCGAAGAAGGTGCTCTGCCGACGTTAGCAGGTATGTCGCAGGTGGCAAATACGCCAAGCGCTGTCATTAACATTGTGAATCTTATTGCTGATGACCCTGCGATCCTGTCCCTGGGTTATACACTGTGCTGACTTACCGAGTTGCGCGCACAAGGACCCGCCATGCACCACGACGCGTTCTGGCTCCCGGCCAGCGATCACTGCAGCCTCTACGTTTATCAATGGCTGCCGGCCTCGCCGATCAAGGCGGTGGTGCTGCTGGCCCACGGCATGGCCGAGCACGCCGGGCGCTACCAACGCCTGGGCGAGGCCCTGAGCAATGCCGGCTATGCCCTGCTCGCCCACGACCAGCGCGGCCATGGACGCACCGCCGAGCTTGGCACTTTAGGCCTGTTCGCCCGACACAATGGCTGGAACAGCGTGGTCAACGACCTGGCCCTGCTCAGCCAGCACATCGGCCAGCAGTTTCCGGGCACCCCGGTGTTCCTGTTTGGCCACAGCATGGGCAGCTACATTGCCCAGGCCTACCTGATGCACCACGGCGCCAGCCTGCAGGGCGCGATTCTCAGCGGCTCGAACTTCCAACCGCCCGCGCTGTACCGCACCGCCTGCCTGATCGCCCGCTTCGAAGCCTGGCGCCAGGGCCCGCTGGGCCATAGCGCGCTGATCGAGTGGCTGTCGTTCGGCTCGTTCAACAAGGCCTTCAAGCCCAACCGCACGGCGTTCGACTGGCTCAGCCGCGACAACGACGAAGTCGACAAGTATGCTGCCGACCCGTTGTGCGGCTTTCGCTGCAGCAACCGTTTGTGGATCGACTTGCTGATGGGCCTTGAGCAAATCAGCCAGCCACGCAACCTGACGCAGATCGATCCGAACCTGCCGATCCTGGTGATGGGCGGCGAATGTGATCCGGTCAGTGCCGGCAAGCGTCTCAAGGATCTGGCCGGTGCCTTGCGCCTGGCCGGCAATCAGCATGTGCAGTTGCAGCTCTACCCCCAGGCGCGGCATGAGCTGCTCAACGAAACCAACCGTGACGAGGTCACGGCCGCCATCATCGACTGGCTGGAGCAGGCCCTGGCCATTGGCCGCCCCGCCCGCAGCGAATGATCGGCCGACCCGCACGCCAGAAGGAAAGCCAAGCATGACCCAGGTCACCAACACCCCGTACGAAGCCCTTGAAGTCGGCCAGACCGCCAGCTTCAGCAAAACCGTCGAAGAACGTGACATCCAGCTGTTCGCGGCGATGTCCGGTGACCACAACCCGGTGCACCTGGATGCCGAGTTCGCCGCCAAGAGCATGTTCAAGGAGCGCATCGCCCACGGCATGTTCAGCGGTGCGCTGATCAGCGCCGCAGTGGCCTGCGAGCTGCCCGGCCCGGGCACCATCTACCTGGGCCAGACCATGAGCTTCCAGAAGCCGGTCAAGTTCGGCGACACCCTGACCGTGCGCCTGGAAATCCTCGAGAAACTGCCGAAGTTCAAGGTGCGCATCGCCACCCGTGTGTTCAACCAGAACGACGAACTGGTGGTCGATGGCGAGGCCGAGATCCTCGCCCCGCGCAAACAGCAGACCGTCGAGCTGGTCAGCCCGCCGCCTATCACCATCGGCTGATGCCTACAACTCGGCCAGGCGGCGCTCGATAAAGCGCCGCTCGGGGCCCTGACGGGTCAGCTCGAGGGCACTGCGATAGGCCTCGCGGGCGTGATCCAGGCGGCCCAACTGGCGGCACAGTTCGGCGCGGGCCGAATGGGCCAGGTGATAATCCTGCAACTGGCCACGGGCCAGAATTGCCTCCACTGCCGCCAGCCCCGCCTCGGCGCCATCGCGCCGGGCCAGAGCCGCTGCGCGGTTGAGCTCGATCACCGGTGACGGCCAGCGCTGCAGCAGCACATTGTACAAACCGACGATTTCATCCCAGTCCGTTGCCTCGGCACTGGCAGCTTCAGCGTGCACGGCCGCTATCGCTGCCTGCAGGCTATACACACCAAACTGCTGACTGCGCAGAGCTTGCTGCACCAACTGGCAACCTTCAGCTATAAATGCACGGTTCCACAGGCTGCGGTCTTGCTCATCAAGCAGTACCAACTCCCCCTCGGCGTCGCTGCGCGCCTGTTGCCGCGAGGCCTGCAAAAGCATCAAGGCCAACAGCCCGAGCACCTCCGGGTCAGGCAGCAGCTGCTGGAGCAAACGCCCCAGGCGGATCGCTTCATCGCTCAGGTCGTGGCGCATCAGGCTCTCCCCCGACGACGCCGAATAGCCTTCGTTGAACACCAGGTAGATCACCCGCAATACGCTATCAAGGCGCTCCGGCAGCTCGGCCAGCGACGGCACCTGGTACGGTATGCGCGCATCGCGGATCTTGGCCTTGGCCCGCACGATGCGCTGGGCGATGGTCGCCGGGCTCTGCAAAAAGGCGCGGGCGATTTCTTCGGTGGTCAGGTCACAGACTTCGCGCAAGGTCAGCGGCACCTGGGCATCGGCGGCCAGCGCCGGGTGACAACAGGTGAAGATCAGGCGCAGGCGGTCGTCCTCCAGTTCTTCGTCATTCACCTGAACCTCCTCTTGCGCCTCCAGTGCCTGCATCAACTGCACCTGGGAACGGTCGAAGCGCGCACGCCGGCGCAGGCTGTCGATGGCCTTGAAACGCCCGGTAGACACCAGCCAGGCTCGCGGGCTTGCCGGAATGCCGTCGCGTTGCCAGCGCTCCACGGCAATGAAAAACGCCTCGTGCATGGCCTCTTCGGCCAGATCGAAGTCGCCCAACAAGCGAATCAGCGTCGCCAGGATGCGCCGCGACTCCTGACGGTAGACGGCCTCCAGTTGCGCCCGTACCTGTGCCAGCGCTGCCATCAGTCGGGCATCTGCGTGGTCACCAGCGCCACCAGGCGATCCAGGCTCTCACCCCAGCCCCGGTGAAAGCCCATCTCTTCATGGGCCTGGCAATCGGCGGCACTCCAGTGCCAGGCGCGGGCGGTGTACTGGGTCTTGCCGTGGACGTCGTCAAAGGTCACCACGGCGGTCATGAACGCCTTGTTCGACGGCACCCAACCCGGACCGAAGGCATCGGTGAAGACGATCCGCGCCGGCGGCACGATCTCCAGAAACACGCCCTGGTTCGGGTATTCGCTGCCGTCCGGGGCACGCATCACCGTACGAAACAAGCCGCCCACCCACAGCTGCATTTCGCATTCCGGCGTGGTCATGCCGTTGGGCCCCCACCACTGGGCCAGCAGTTGTGGCTCGGTCCAGGCGCGAAACACCTTGCGCCGCGGCGCATCGATCAGGCGCGTCAACGACAACTCATGCTGCGCCTTGGGCGGCTCGGGGTGTAAAAGGCTCATCGTGTTGTGCTCCTCGGGTTCAGGGTTGCAAGTCGCGCACCGGCCGCACCTCGACACTGCCGACTCGCGCTGCGGGAATGCCCTTGGCAATGTTCAACGCCTCATTGAGGTCGCGGGCATCGACCAGATAGAAGCCGGCCAGTTGCTCCTTGGTTTCGGCGAACGGGCCGTCGGTCAGGCTCATCTGCCCGCCGCGTACACGCACGGTGGTCGCGGTCTGCACCGGCTTGAGCGCCTCGGCGGCGAGCATCCGGCCGCTGCCCTGGACCGACTCGGCATAGGCCATGCACTCGGCGTCGGCCGGGCTTTCAGGCAGGCTGTGCAGCAGACTTTCATCACAGTAGACCAGGCACAGGTATTTCATCGTCGTCTCCACCGCTGGGGATACTATGGCGGCAGTTCGCACCGCCTTGAAAAGCGCGATTCGGCATAACTTTCGGGGTTTTCAGCTCAAGGCTTGAGCGAGAACAGCGCGGCACCGGATTCCATGTCGAACGGTGCCGACCAATGCTCATGAATCACCTTCCACTGCCCGTCGATGCGCTGGTAGCCAACGGTCGCGCGCATATAGCAGCCTTGATCCTCACCGCCTTCGCTGCTGGCCGGACCACAGCGGTTGAGCCAATGGGCCAGGGCCAGTTCCGGCGTGGCGTGGATCTGCAGTTGCTCGATTTCGAAGATCATCTCACCGGGGCAGTGATCCATGCAGGCCTGCCAGTGGGCGCGATAGGCGGCCTTGCCCTGGAACTGCAATTGCTGGATGGCATCGAAGGCGCGAATGTTCTCGGCGTAAGGCGCGGTAATGGCCTCGACATCACGCGCGCGTACGGCGGGAAGCCACTGCTCGATGAGTTGGCGGATTTCGTTCTCGGCGGCACTGTTCATGGTCGTGTCCTCTGTGCGATAGGGCGCCGGATGACTCGGCGCGTTCACAGATGGTCGAATGGCAGTGGTTGAAATCGACAGGCTAGGGAAATGGATAACCCAGCAACCTCAATTTCGGGACTAAAAAAAGAGCCCCTTGCGGAGCTCTTGGCGTTACTGCGCAAGAAAACTGTCGCCGGAGCGCTTGGCGCGTTTGGCGGCGTGTTTTTCCTTGGCGGTTTTCAGTGGTTTTTTCTTCGTCATCTTTTTTGCATCCAGACCTTTCATCGAAGATCCTCCTGCCTGACGGCACCTGCGCACCGGTGTCCCGAATCATTATAGACCCGGGGTAGCCGCAGGCACGGCAAGGATGAACTCGCGGTAACCGGAAAGGATCACGTAGCCGGCAAAGTAACAGAAGATGCCCGCCGACAGCAGGTACGACCAGGTCAGCAGGCGGTCACCCAGCAGGCGCCCGCCATGACTGGCAATACCGCACAACGACAGGCACCAGATCAGCCCGGCGGCAAAAAAACCGCTAAGAAACAGCCCGGCCTCAAGCAGGCTGCCGCCCCCTGAACGGGAAATCAGCACCCCGCCGACCGCGGCAAACCAGAGGATGGCGCTGGGCGAGGACATGGCCAGGAAGATCCCGCGCAGGAACTCGCGCCAGCCCGATTCGATCACCACTGCGCCGGGGGTCTGCAGATGGGTGTTGCCGCGCAGCGCCGCCAGCAGCATCTTGATGGCAAACCATACCAGCAACACCGAGCCGCCCAGCCACAGCACCCAGCGCACCGTTTCAAATTGCAGCAGCACGGTCATCCCGGCCAGCGCCGCAATGGCATACAACAGGTCACCGACACAGGTACCCAGCCCCAGCCAGAAACCCTGCAAAAAACCCCGCTGCATGGCCAGGGTGATCATGGCGATATTGGCAATGCCGATATCCAGGCACAGCGACAAACTCAGCAGAAATCCGTTTGAAAAAGGCATCGACGTTCCGTAACCGCGGTTGATGGCAGGCGCTATTAAAACGGTTTTCTGCTGAACTGTATTGGAAGAAATTGCCTTTATTCAGGCCTGTGCTGCGCGCTCGAAAACTTCATCGGCCCATTGGTTGAGGCTCTTGCCTGCCGATTGAGCGGCGATGGTCGCCGCAGCATGGACTTCTGGCCTGATACGCAGCATGACCTTGCCGGAAGCGGGTTTTTCCGGCTTGACCCCACGCTCGGCGCAATCGGCCAGGTAGTCATCCAGGGCCAAGTGAAACGCCTCGTGCAACTGCCTGACGGCGCTGGCGTGAAAGCTGATGATGTCACGCACCCCCAGGACACGTCCGACGAAAATATCGTCCCGTGGGTCGTATTCGACTCGGGCGGTGTAGCCCTTGTAGTTCATAGTGTTCATGGTTGAACTCCTGCCCGTAGAAGAAACTCGCGGGCTTCTTCCACCTGATATCGCTTGGCCTCTTTGCCCGGGTGCGGCCGGTGACAGCGCCAGAGCTGACCACCCAGGATCAACTTGACCCTGGAACCCTCACGTTCCTGCACTTGCCCGCCCAGGTACAGCACCAGCGCCTCGATGTCGGTAAACACCAGGCTGGCGCTGGTCGGGGTGCGGAAGACGCTGTCGAGGATCTTTCGATATCGATTGTTCATCGGAAAATGCTATCAAAATAAGATAGCACTTTTTCCAATGCTTCAATTCAGGATTTTTCAATCGCCCGCCAGCACCTGCGCATACCGCTGCCGGTCAATGTTCGCCCCGCTGAGGATCACCGCCACCTTGCGCCCCTGCTGGCGCTCGCGCTCCTGGATCAGTGCGGCAAGCCCGGCGGCGCCTGCGCCTTCGGCGGTGTTGTGGGTGTCTTCGTGGTAGATGCGCATGGCCCGGGCCACTTCTTCGTCGCTGACGCGCACAATGCGCGCGGCATGCTGGCGGATGATTTCAAAGGCTTCGGGCAACGGCATGCGGCAGGCCATGCCATCGGCGAAGGTGTTGGCCGTGGCGGTGGTGACGATGCGGCCCTGCTCCAGGCTCTGGGCAAAGGCGTCGGCGGCGCTGGAGACCACGCCGACGATCTCGGTGCGCAGGCCCAGCAGGTTGCGCGCCTGGATCAACCCGCAGATGCCCGAGCCCATGCCGATCGGCACGTAGATGCAATCCAGCTCGCGCACGGCTTCCAGCAGCTCCAGCGCGTAGGTGGCGACGCCACGGATCAACTCGGGGTGAAACGGTGGAACGCTTTCGTAACCATGCAACTGGGCCAGGCGTGCGGCCTCTTCGCGGGCCTGGTCAAAGTCGGCGCCGTGCTCGATCAGTTGGGCGCCCAAAGCGCGCATCGCCGCGTTCTTTTCCAGCGAGTTGCCCTCGGGCACAACGATGATGATCGGCAGCCCGGCATTGCCCGCAGCCAGGGCCATGCTCTGGCCGTGGTTGCCACGGGTGGCGGTGACCAGGCCGCGCACCGCCGGCTTTTGTGCCCGCAGCCACTGCACATACATCAACCCGCCGCGCACCTTGAAGGCGCCGGTCGGGGCATGGTTTTCATGCTTGACCCAGACTTCGCAGCCCAGCCGCTCGGCCAGGCGCGGCCAGGCGTACTGAGGGGTGGCGGGTACGCTGGCATGAACCAGGCGGGCAGCTTCGCGCAGGGCTGGCAGGTCGAACATGGAACACCTCGGCAGGATCGGATTTGACCTGATCCTAGTCGCCGCGCATTGTATGGGTAAATTCCTATATTGCATGGCCAACAATAAATGTGGACCCCTACCCTCTGCGACGATGCCCAGCCGCGCTACCTGGCCCTGGTCGATGCAATAGCCATTGCCATCGAACGCGGCGAGCTGAAAGTCGGCGAACGCCTGCCGCCACAACGGCGCCTGGCCTGGAACCTGGGGCTCAACCCGAGCACCACCCAGCAGGCCTACCGTGAGGCGGCGGCACGCCATTTGGTTTCCGGTGAAGTCGGCCGTGGCACCTATGTGCTGGCTGGCAGCAAGGAGGCCACGCTGTTTCGCCTCAAGCAACGCGACGTGCAATCGAGCCTGATCGACCTGTCGACCAACGTGCCGGTGATCGAGCCGGCCAACCGCGACAGCGAAAACACTTTGCAGGCGCTGCTTGAGCAGGGGCTGGCGGCTTGCCTGGATCACTACCTGAGCGCCGAAGAGTTGCTGCGCGCTCGCGTGCACGGCGCCGCCTGGCTGGCCAACCGCGGTTTGCAATTGAACGAGCGGCAATTGCTGCTGTGCGGCGGCGCCCAGCAGGGTTTGTTCACGGTGTTGCTGTCGCTGTGCCAGCCGGGTGAAACAGTGCTGGTCGAGGCCCTTACCGCCCCCGGCATCAAGGCCGCCTGCCGGCAATTGCGCCTGCCGTTGCATGGCATCGCCCTGGACGATCAGGGCATTGTTGCCGACGACCTCGACCGGATCGCCAGGGCCACCGGCGCGCGGGTCATGGTCCTGACCCCGAGCCTGCACAACCCAACGGGTGCGTGCATGAGCAGCGCCCGCCAGCAGGCGATTGCCGAGGTGGTCGAGCGCCATGACCTGCTGGTGATCGAAGATGATGTCTACGGCGCGCTCACCGACCAACCACCGCTATGGCGAATGCTCGGTGAGCGCGGCCTGTTGATCAGCAGCCTGTCGAAAACTGTGGGCGCCGGCCTGCGCCTGGGCTGGATTGTGGCTGACCCGCTAGTGTTGGAACAGATTGATCCGCATGCCCAGGCCACTCACTGGCAGGTGTCGCCGCTGAACCTGCAGATCGCCTGCCGCTGGATCGCCGATGGCACCGCACAAAGGCGCCTGGCCTGGCAGCGCGAGGAAATCACCCAGCGCTGGCGCCTGGCGTGCAAGGTGCTCAGTGGCCACCTGCTAAATAGCCGCCTGCCGTCGCCGCACATCTGGGTCAAGGCCGGGCTCAGCGCCGCGCGCTTGGCCGAGGCCTGCCGGGCCCATGGCGTGGCGGTGGTGCCAGGCGAGGTGTTCGCGGTAAAACAGCATGAGCTGGCGGCAATCCGTATCAGCCTGTCGGCCGCTGGCAGCCGCGCCGAACTCAAGCAGGCGCTGGAACAAGTGGCCAAGGCACTGGAAGCCTGATGAGCACGCACGCGTTCTATACCGAGGCACAAACCTGCCTCGCCGCACTCGACCCACAGTGGGCTGCGCACATCGAGGCGATTGGCCCGTGCCTGCACCAGCCCAAACCCACCCGTGACCCGTATCAGGCACTGGTGCGGGCTATCGCCTATCAGCAACTGCATGCCAAGGCCGGCGATGCGATCCTCGCGCGCTTTCTGGCGCTCTACCCGGGCAGCGCCTTTCCCAGCCCCGAGCAGGTGTTGGCGACCACCCCGGAGCAATTGCGCGCCTGCGGCTTTTCAGCGAGCAAACTGGCAACCATCCAGGGCATCGCACGGGCGCGCCTCGACGGCCTGGTGCCGGACTATCAGCAGGCTCTGATGCTTGAAGACGAGGCACTGATCGAACGCCTGGTGAGCCTGCGTGGCGTGGGCCGCTGGACCGTCGAGATGTTGCTGATCTACACCCTGGAGCGCATGGACATCCTGCCGGCCGACGACTTCGGCGTGCGCGAGGGCTACCGCCGCTTGCAGGGCCTGCAAGGGCAACCGACACGCCGGCAGATGATCGACCTGGGCAAGCACTGGAGCCCCTACCGGACCGTGGCCGCCTGGTACCTGTGGCGAGTGCCGGCCACTCGAGTTTGAACGCAAGACCCGGAGTTTTTCCGCAGCGCCAAAGCCGTAGCCTGAACCCATCGATCAACGCCAGGAGCACCCCGTCATGAGTACAGGCAAACCACGGATCAGCGAATCCGACCCACGCTGGCAGGCCATTCTGGCCCGCGACCCGGCCGCTGACCAGGCCTTCGTCTATGCCGTGCGCACCACCGGCGTGTACTGCCGGGCGAGCAGTAGCTCGCGCCTGCCGCGCATCGACAACGTCGAATTTTTCGACAGCGCCGAACAAGCCGAAGCCGCCGGGTACCGGCCAAGCAAGCGCCGCGGCGCCGACCAGACCCACGTTGCCGAACAGCACCGGGCCCAGGTCACCCGCGCCTGCGCTTTGATCGAAAACGCCGACCCGGCGCCGAGCCTGAACCAGCTGGCCGAGCAATTGAACCTGAGCCCTTTCCACTTTCACCGGGTGTTCAAGGCCGTGACCGGGCTGACGCCCAAGGCCTATGCCTCGGCCCACCGCGCGCACAAGGTACGCACGCAGTTGCAGCGGGCGGCAACGGTGACCGATGCCCTGTACGAGGCCGGGTTCAATTCCAACAGCCGCTTCTACGAATCGAGCAACGCGCGCCTGGGCATGACCCCGGGGGCCTATCGCGACGGCGGTGCCAACACTAAAATCCGCTTTGCCATCGGCCAGTGCTCCTTGGGGGCAATTCTGGTGGCGCAGAGTGAACGGGGGATTTGCGCAATACTGCTCGGTGACGATCCGCAGGCGCTGCTCAATGACCTGCAGGACAAATTCCCCAAGGCCAACCTGATCGGCGGCGACGCCGGGTTCGAAACCCTGGTGGCGAGGGTCGTGGGCTTTATCGAAGCGCCGGGCATCGGCCTGGACCTGCCGCTGGACCTGCGCGGCACGGCGTTCCAGGAGCGAGTCTGGCAGGCGCTGCGGGCGATCCCGGCTGGCAGTACAGCCAGTTATGCCGAGATCGCTCAGCGCATCGGCTCTCCCAGGGCGGTGCGCGCGGTGGCCCAGGCTTGCGCGGCCAATGCCCTGGCTGTGGCCATCCCGTGTCACCGGGTGGTGCGCAGCGACGGCAACCTCTCGGGTTACCGCTGGGGCGTGGAGCGCAAGCGTGAGCTGCTGGCGCGCGAGAGCCAGTGAGGCGGGTTACTGGAAGTTGACGTCGAAAGCCTGGTAAAAGGCGTTGCCGGTGTCAGCGACCAGCCACAGCAGCACGATTACGTGATGGCCTTTTTTGTTGGCCGGTAGCTTGACCTCGTGCTCGACCTTGGCCACGAGTTTGTCCGTATGGGCCCAGCGCGGCACATAGGGATAAATGTCATCGGCAAAGGGCGTGGTTTCAAGTTGCGCGCGGGTGATGCGCTTACTCTCGTCCCAGCCATCCTTGGTAATAAACCAGCGATAACCGCGGGTGAGGTGTGGCGCCGTGTAAGTCCACTCGACCTTGAAGTTTTGCCCTGGTGTCACGTTCAGCAATGGCCATTTAAATTCATGGCCGAGCTTGGCGCTCATTTCAGCATTGGTAAAGTTGACACAATCACGCTTATCCTGCCGACCGCCACTGAGGATATAGCCGTCTGCCGGGGGTACTGTACTTTGTACATCGTCTTGATAAGGCGCAGGTACGGGGCCGGCGACCGTGTCTGGAAAGTTCTTGCCGCCTTCCATTTCATTGACCTCGGACACCCCCAACAACTTCAGCTCAATCGCCGTGGAACCGCGACTGGCAGGGGTAATCACTCGACCGTGACGCAGAATCTTTTCAGGGCTGTTCATTGCAATCACTCCATGTGAGATAAGAAAACCTGTCCACCCTGGACCCGTTTGACCCTAGCTCAAGCCCTGCAATGCGCAACCCAGAGGCGCCGAACGGTATCAGCCGTTGCTGCAGCCGTCGCCCATGGCGCGGTATTCGATGATGTGGCGCTGACCTTGGTGGTCTTCGTAGGTCATGGTTGCCGGTACCACTTCACAGACATTGGGAATGGTCGACAGGCTGATGACCTTGGCGATATCCAGGTTGGTGCTGTAGTCGTACTGCTCGACAACCGGTTGCGCCGCGGCGGTATTGATTTCATCCGCCAGGGCGAACGAAGAAACAGCAACCAGGGCAACTGCAATTAAACGTTTCATGATAATAGGCCTGCAAAGCAATCAAACTAATCGATTGACTTCATTTGCCAATAAGGGCGCGGAGAAGTTGTTATATCAAGCGATGGGACATAACACGAAGACCCGACCCCACTACAACTTATTCTGTGGGATGTGGTTAGTTTACAAGGTACTTCAGGCCGTTAAATCACGAAGCCGGACAATCACTGTTACCGCTTGTGCAACAATAACCCCGAGGCAAGCCCCTCGACATTAATTGCCTTGCGGTGTAAAAGCCCGGGGTAGAGCCATTGCCAGATCAAACCTGTGACCCGTTTACGCTACTGCCCATTGCTTGCGCCCGAGCGGCCCTTGCTGAATAAATTCTATCGAAACCACGGCTCGCCCATGCGCGCAGCGGCCCAGGGTCGACTTTGGGTGGCCCGAGCCGAGGAAATCGTCGCCGCCTTGTGCCTGAGTGAAGTGCCCGGCGGCCATTGGCTGACCGGCTTGTTCGTTGCCCCCGCCTGGCGCGGCCAACAGCTCGCCGGGCGCTTGATCGACGCGGCGCTGGCTGAGTTGCAAGGCAATATCTGGCTGTTCTGTCACCCGGACCTGGCAAGCTTCTACGCCCACCAGGCCTTCACCAGCACCGACGCCCTGCCTGCGCCACTGGCCGAGCGCCTGCAGCGCTACCAGCAAAGCAAGCCGCTGCTGGCGATGGTGCGGGTTCAGTCGTCGCTGGCCGGGTCCAGCCCGGGGAACAGCACCTCGGTATAGCCGAAGCGGCTGAAGTCGTGAATGCGCGAGGGGTACAGGCGGCCGATCAGGTGATCGCACTCATGCTGCACCACCCGCGCATGAAAGCCTTCGGCGTTGCGCACGATGGGCTGGCCCTGGGGGTCGACGCCTTCGTAGCGAATCCGCTGGTAGCGTGGCACCACGCCACGCAGGCCCGGCACCGACAGGCAGCCTTCCCAGCCATCCTCGACCTCGGTGCCCAAGGGCGTGATCAGCGGGTTGAGCAAAATGGTTCGCGGCACCGCCTCGGCATCCGGGTAGCGCTCGCTGCGCTCGAAGCCGAAGATCACCAGTTGCAGGTCGATGCCGATCTGCGGCGCGGCCAGGCCAACGCCGCCGACATGCTCCATGGTTTCGAACATGTCGGCGATCAGCCGCTCAAGCTCGGCGCTGCCGATCATGTGCGCCGGCACCGGCGGGGCGATGCGCAACAAGCGCTCATCGCCCATTTTCAGGATGTCATGAATCATGCTGGCTTCGACTCAGGGGTTCGCTGGCAGGCGTGGTTTCATGATCGAGGGAGTGATCACGGCCCAGCCCGGATACATGCTTTTTATCATGCTCAGGGGCCACGCCATCAAAGTCTTTTTCGCCAGGGTCCTTGCCTTCCTCGGACATATGCTCGATCACCGCGTTCATCTCCGCGCCCAGTAGCAGTACGGCAGCAGAAATGTAGAAGTACAACAGCAGGACAATGATCGCACCGATACTGCCGTACATGGCGTTGTAGTCGGCGAAGGTCTTGACGTAATAACCAAAGCCCAACGAGGCGATGATCCACACCACCACCGCCAGCACCGAACCCGGGGTAATGAAGCGAAACTTCTGCTTCACATCGGGCATCACGTAATAGATCAGCGCCACCGCGACCATCATCAGAATGATGATCGCCGGCCAGCGCAGCACCGTCCACAAGGTGACGATGAACTCCTGCATGCCGATCTGCGCGGCAATCCATTCCATCACCTGCGGCCCCAGCACCATCAGCGCGGCGGCCGCCAGAAGCATGCCGGCGATACCGACGGTGTAGATCACCGACAGCGGAATGCGCTTCCACACTGGGCGCCCTTCGACCACATCATATGCGGCGTTCATGGCGCTCATCATCAGCCGCACGCCGGCTGAAGCGGTCCACAGGGCAATGACGATACCCACCGAGAGCAAGCCGCCCTTGGACTGCTGCAACTGGTCGATCACCGGGTTGACCTGCTCCAGCGCCTGGGGCGGCAACACCAGTTCCGACTGCAGGCGCAGCCAGGAGAAGAAGTCGGGCAAATGCAGGAAACCGATCAGGGCGATCAAAAACAGCAGGAAGGGGAACAGCGAGAACAGCATCTGGTAGGCCAGCGCCGAGGCATAGGTGGACATCTCGTCATCGAGAAATTCCTTGACCGTGCGCACCAGCACACGGTGCAACGGCAAGCCGCGCAGGTCGGGAAAAATCATAGCGTCTCCTTTCGCCGCTCGAGGTTCATGGGCGGGCTCCTCACACACTCATCTGACAGGTACGTCCTGAAGTCTAATCGACGATCGCCTCAAAGTTGCGATTGATTGCTGCAGATAGCACAACGGCCACCCGAGGATGGCCGTCGTCCCGCCCTGCTCACAGGGTTCAAGGCTTCTTCACGGCATCCTTGACCTTGCCGACCACTTGCTGGGCTTCGCCTTTGCGCTCCTGCAGTTCGCCTTCGGCGCGCAGACGATCATTGTCGGTCACTTTGCCGACACCTTGCTTGATGCTGCCAACAGCCTCATTGGCCATGCCTTTGACTTTATCTTTAGTGCCACTCATGGGAGTTCTCCTGAAGGGGAAATAACACGCTGTCAGAGTCGACAGTCTGTGGACCCGTGGCCGCTTGCGAGAGTTTCAATTATTTTCGGCGGCCGCCTGTCGAGCGCGCAGGGGCAATAGAGAGGCCAGCGAGCAACGTCGCTTTATGTTTCATCGCGTTGCCAGCACAATAAGCGACCTTTCAAGCGTCACCCGTAGGAACCTGCATGAAACTCGACAAGCCCACCGCCATCGCCCGCCGCAACCAGGAACTGGAACGCCCCGTGCTCAACAGCGACAACACCCTGTTTGCCGTGCTCGACACCAAGCGCAGCCTGTGGTGGTTCGATGTGCCGGTGAAACTGCTGCGCAAGGGCCAGCCCGACTGGGTCAACCTGCTGCTGCACACCCCCGAAACCGACGAGCTGCAGCATTTGAAGGTGCCGGTGAACTACCTGCAGGCCCATCAGGAAAAAATGGAAGTGCGCCACCCGGGCAAGCGTCGCTCGACCATCAGCCTGGCGCTGAGCGCCGATCGCGACTCGCTGCTCAAAGACCTGCGCCCAGGCGGTGAGAACCTGAGCTTTGCAGGCTTCAAGCAGGTCTGATCAAGCCAGTTCGATGCGGTCGGCGTGGATGACGATACGGCCATCCTTGTACAAGGCACCGATGGCCTTCTTGAAGTTGCCCTTGCTGACCCCGAACAGATCGCTGATCAACTGCGGGTCGCTCTTGTCGCTGACCGGCAGCACGCCGTTGGCGTCCTTGAGCTTGGCGAGGATCTTGTCGTGCAGGCTGTTGGCCAGGTCCTGGCCGATGGGCTGCAGGCTCAGGGCAATCTTGCCGTCGCTGCGCAGCTCTTTGATGTAGCCCTTCTCCTGCTTGCCCGAACGCAGGAACTTGAACACCTCGTTCTTGTGAATCAGGCCCCAGTGCTTGTTGTTGATGATCGCCTTGAAGCCCATCGGGGTTTCTTCGACCACCAGCAAATCAACCTCCTGGCCGACCTTATAGTTGGCCGGCACCTTGTCCAGGTAGCGGTCCAGGCGCGCGGTTGCAGTGATGCGGCGGGTGCGCTTGTCGAGGTAGGCATGCACCACGCAGTACTCGCCGGCCTTCATCTGGCGCTTTTCTTCGGAGTACGGCATCAGCAGGTCTTTGGGCAGGCCCCAATCGAGGAAGATGCCGATGCTGTTGATTTCCTTGACCTTGAGGCTGGCGAAGTCGCCGACCTGCAACTTGGTCTTTTCCGTGGTGGCGATCAGCTTGTCTTCGCTGTCGAGGTAGATGAAGACGTTCAGCCAGTCTTCGACCTCGGTGGGCGTGTCCTTGGGGATGTAACGGTTGGGCAGCAGGATTTCGCCGTCCGCCCCGCCGTCCAGGTACAGACCGAAGTCTGTGTGCTTGACCACTTGCAAAGTGTTGTAACGCCCAACTAAAGCCATTTCCGGAAATCCTCGTTGCGAGCGGGGCATTCTACACCTCACGCGGCGATTGCGCCCGGTCGCCGATGACGGCCTGTCAGCAAAATGAACCGCACAGGCCAGCCCTGTTCTATAAAGACAAGCAAGCCTTCGCAAGGATTCGCTCATGTACGCCTGCCTGTCCAAGTACCTGCGCACCGTTCTGTTGCTGGTGATATCGGCCTTGCTGGTGGTCGCCTGCAACCGTATCGACCTGGCCTACCGCAACCTCGACATGCTGGTGCCCTGGTCGCTCAACGACTACCTGAGCATGAATCGCCAGCAAAAAACCTGGCTCAATGAACGGCTCAAACAGCAACTGGCCTGGCATTGCCGCACGCAACTGCCCGGCTACCTGACCTGGATCGACGAAATTCAGGCGATGGTCGCCCGCAATGCGATAACCGACCAGCAGTTGCAGGTACGCACTGAAGAAGCCCGGCAGGCGATTGCCAAGGTCGCCGACCAGATCACTCCGTCGGCCGCCGAACTGTTGCGCAGCATGGATGACGAGCAAGTGCGGGAAATGCGCGAAGCCTTTGCTGACGACATTCGCGAACGCCAGGCCAAATACGTCAATACCCCACTGGCGCGGCAGATCGAACGCCGTGCCGAGCGTATGGAAAAACGCTTGAGCACCTGGCTGGGCGAGCTCAGCCCGCAGCAAAAACTTCGAGTCATGACCTGGTCCCAGGGACTGGGCGAGCAGAACCGCCAGTGGATCGCCAACCGCGCCCATTGGCAGGCACAGTTCAGCGCAGCCATGGACCAGCGCCACAGCGACAGCTTCGAGCCACGCCTGGAGATCCTCCTGAAAAAGCGCGAAAGCCTGTGGACCCCGGAGTACCGGATCGCCTTCCAGCGCACCGAGCAGGAGGCGCGGCGCTTGTTGGTGGATGTGATGGCGCAGAGCAGCGAACAACAGCGCCAGCACCTGGAGCAGAAGCTTGCGCAGGTGCGCCAGAGTTTCAGTGAGTTGAAGTGCTTGAAGGGGTAGCGGCCGCATTCAACGGTAGGAGCGGGCTTGACCCGCGATGAGGCCAGTACAGCCAGCAAACCAGGAGTTGCCTGGCATACGACCGCTACGCGCTCGATCGCGGGGCAAGCCCGCTCCCACAGATTCACCCTCATTCCTGTGGGAGCGGGCTTGACCCGCGATGTTGTTCAGCCTTCCCGGCACTTGCGCCGGTACGGGAACACATCGATCACTTTGCCGCCGCGGATCGCCGCCTGCAGGCTCTTCCAGTAGTCGGCGTCGTACAACTCGCCGTGCAGCTGGTTGAACAACCGGCGCTGGCCGCTATCGGCGAACAGAAACGGTGGAAACTCCTCGGGGAACACGTCCAGCGGGCCGATCGAGTACCAGGGCTCTGAGGCCATTTCATCCTCCGGCGTGCGCGGCGGCGGGATATAGCGGAAGTTGACCTCGGTCAGAAAGCAGATTTCGTCGTAGTCGTAGAACACCACCCGCCCGTGCCGGGTAACGCCAAAGTTCTTCAGCAGCATGTCACCGGGGAAGATGTTCGCCGCCGCCAGTTGCTTGATGGCCAGGCCGTAGTCTTCCAGGGCCTCGCGTACCTGGGCGTCGTTGGCGTTTTCCAGGTAGAGGTTGAGCGGGGTCATGCGCCGCTCGGTCCAGCAGTGGCGGATCAGCACGGTGTCGCCGTGCACTTCAACGGTAGACGGCGCCACTTCCAGCAGTTCGGCCAGGCACTCGGGCTCGAACTTGCTCAAGGGGAAACGAAAATCGGAGAACTCCTGGGTATCGGCCATGCGCCCGACGCGGTCGACGCTTTTTACCAGCCGGTACTTTTCGATCACCGTGGCGCGGTCGACGTTCTTCGACGGCGAGAAGCGGTCCTTGATGATCTTGAATACGGTGTTGAAGCCCGGCAGGGTAAACACGCTCATGACCATGCCACGCACGCCCGGGGCCATGATGAAGCGGTCATCGGTGCCGGCCAGGTGGTTGATCAGCGCCCGGTAGAACTCCGACTTGCCGTGTTTGTAGAAGCCGATCGAGGTGTACAGCTCGGCGATGTGCTTGCCCGGCAGGATGCGCTTGAGAAAGCCGACGAACTCGGCCGGCACCGGTACATCGACCATGAAGTAGGAACGGGTGAAGGAGAAGATGATCGACACCTCGGCTTCATCGGTGATCAGCGCGTCGACCTCGATGCCGTGGCCCTCGCGGTGCAGCAGCGGGATCACCAGCGGCCATTGCTCGTCCTGGGTGTACAGGCGCCCGACCAGGTAGGCGCCCTTGTTGCGGTACAACACCGAGGAAAACAGCTCGACTGCCAGGGCCGGGTCTTTGCAGACCCAGTCCGGCAGGTTCTCGCGCAGTTGCCCCTCGAGGCGTGCCAAGTCGCCGGCAAGGTCCGCATACGGCACATCGAAGCGGTAGTCGGCAAACACCTGCGCCAGCAATGCGCTCAAGCCGCTTTGTGGCCGATAGGTGCGGGTTTGCGCTGCCCGCTCGTGGCTGCGCAGCGAGGGCCGGGTGGTGTGGATGAACATGCAGCCATCGCTGATCAGGTCATGGCTGAACAGGCTGCAGAAGATCGAGTTGTACCAGGTCTCGGACAGTTCATCGTCCAGGCGCGGGTCGATCAGGCCTATATAAGCACTTTTGACCAGCGGCCACAGCGCGACGTCGAGCAGCACCTCGCCCTCGAAGCCCTGGCGCAGCCAGCCGCTGACCTCGCTGACTTTTTCCTCATACAGATTGATGCGCGCCGCCGAGGCGCTCTGGGTCTGTTGCCACTGGGCCTGCTCGAATCGCTCGCGGGCGCCGTCGGTGATCTGGCGGAAATGCTCGCGGTAATCGTCGAAGCCATCGAGGATCATCCGGGCGATATCGGCGGCCGGCCATTGCTGGGGCATACGTCAGACCTCTGCGGGAATGTCAAAGCCTGAGCTTAGCCAGTCGCCACGGGCAGGGAAAGCCTGTTGGCGCGGCTGTATCGGCCAAACTCGCCGGGTGCTGAATTCAAGCGCAAGAAAGGGAGAGAGCGCAGGCTGCGATGTAACGTAAACTCGCGCCCTGCCCCAAAGGACCCGGAGAGCCCCATGAGCCCCATCGCCATATCCCGCCTGTTGATTCTTGCTGCTGTCTGGGGGGCGAGCTTTCTGTTCATGCGCATCATCGCGCCGGTGCTCGGCACCCTGCCGACGGCGTTTTTCCGCGTCTCCATCGCCTGCCTCGGCCTGCTGGTGATTCTCGCCCTGCTGCGGGTGCGCTGGGACTTCAATGGCAAGCTCAAGGCCTGCCTGGTGCTGGGCATGATCAACTCGGGGATACCCGCCACCCTTTATTCAGTGGCCGCCCAGGTGCTGCCGGCCGGCTACTCGGCGATCTTCAATGCCACCACGCCGCTGATGGGCGTGCTGATTGGCGCGTTGTTGTTCCGTGAACCGATGACCCTGGCCAAGCTCAGCGGCATCTTCCTCGGCCTGTTCGGGGTTGGCATTCTCAGTGGCGCGGGGCCGGTGGCGTTCGACGCCAAGCTGTTGCAAGGCGCCCTCTCGTGCCTGGCGGCGACCGCGTGCTACGGCCTGGCCGGCTTTCTCGCCCGGCGCTGGCTCGACCAGCAAGGCGGCCTCGACAGCCGCCTGTCGGCGCTGGGCAGCATGATGGGCGCAACCTTGCTGCTGTTACCACTGTTTGGCTACAGCGTGCTCACCCAGCCGCCGGCAAGCTGGGGTGGCTGGCAGGTGTGGGCGTCGTTGCTGGGCCTGGGGCTGGTGTGCACCGCCTTTGCCTACATCCTGTATTTCCGCCTGATCAGCGAGATCGGCCCGGTCAAATCCAGCACCGTGACCTTCATGATCCCGGCCTTCGGTGTGCTGTGGGGCGCCTGGCTGCTGGACGAGCCGCTGTCGATGGCGCACCTGTACGGCGGGTTGTTGATTGCCGTGGCGTTGTGGCTGGTGCTCAAGCCAGCTCGCGCCTGACAGGTTAATGCTTGTTCCTGTGGGAGCTGCCAAGCCAGCTTCCACAGTTTCTGGTTTCACCCCTGAAACCAGCCCTTCACTCGCGTTACCGAAAAAAGCCTCTTTTCATTGCACCCGCCATTGCCACGCGCAGTTGTTGTGCAATTTCGTGCCATATAGAAAACCTTGTTTCATATATAAAACAAACAAGTTTTCCTGTTAATCCAATAACTCACTAATAAATAAGCACTTTTCAAATAAAACAGGGCCAATACACATTTGGCATTGTTCATGCACTAAACCGCGTATCACCTATAAAACAGACCAGAGAGCTTCCCCAATGGCTGTGAAAGAGATGTACGCAATCCCCTCTCAATGGAATACGCCGCACTCCAAGGAAGACCTGGAGCCGACCGAAATCGAATTTCGCAATGTCGGTAAATGCTTCCCGGCCAAGGGCAAGGCCGAGGCGCCCTTTGCCATTCGCGAGGTGAACTTCAAGATCCGCCGCGGCGAGGTGGTGTCGATCATCGGCCCGTCCGGTTGCGGCAAAAGCACCATCCTCAACATGGGCTCGGGCCTCTACCGCCCCAGCGAAGGCGAAGTTTTCGTCGGTGGCGAAGCGGTGGTCGGGCCGGTGCGCAAGGTCGCCTTCATGCTGCAGAAGGATCTTTTGATGCCCTGGCGCAGCATCCGCCGCAACGTCGAGCTGGGCCTGGAAATCCAGGGCATGCCCGCCGCCAAGCGCCAGCCGATTGCCGAAGATCTGCTCAATCGCTGCCACCTGCAAGGCTTTGCCGACCACTACCCGTTCCAGCTGTCGGGCGGCATGCGCCAGCGCGCCGCCCTGGCCCGGACCCTGGCCATCGACCCGCAGGTGCTGTTCCTCGACGAGCCGTTCTCGGCCCTCGATGCGCAGACCAAGATGATCCTGCAACAGGACCTGGCGCGGATGCTGTTCGAAGAAAAGAAAACCGCGCTGTTCATCACCCATGACCTGGTCGAGGCGATTGCCATGTCCGACCGCCTGCTGGTGATGAGCGCCCGCCCCGGCACCATCATCGAAGAAATCACTGTCGACCTGCCGTTTCGCGACAACCCGCTGGAGCGCCGCAAGCTGCCGGAAATCGGCCCGCTGGCCGGGCGCCTGATGGAACTGCTGAAAGTCGGCGAAGACACCGAACTGCATTGATCAACGGCCACCGGCCCATCAACCGATTCAGGAGTACGCATGTTCAAGTCCCTGCAACGCCTGGCACAGGCTTCAGTCATCGCCCTGGGCCTTGGCCTGGCGCTCAGCGCCCAGGCAGAGCCGACCAAGGTCACCTACCTGCTGCCCGCGCCGCCCAACTCGCCGGCTTTTGCGCCGTGGATCATCGCCAAGGAAAAGGGCTACTACCGTGCCAGGGACCTGGACCTGACCTTCATCGCCACCAAGGGCGGAGTCGATGTCGCCAAGCAGATCGGTGCCGGCAACGCCATGCTCGGCGGCGCCATCGGTGACACCCCGATCGTGGTCCGCGCCAACGGCATTCCAGTGCGTGCGGTGGCGGTGCTCGGTGCCGGCGGGGTGACCATGATCGCCACCAACGCCGGCGAGAACATCCAGTCGATCAAGGACCTCAAGGGCAAGACCCTGACCGTGATGTCCTACTCCGACACCACCTACTACGCCCTGCTCGCCTCGCTGCGCAAGGCCGGCCTGAACAAGACCGACGTCGATATCCAGGCCGCCGGCCCCTCGGGGGTGTGGCAGCTGTTTTCAGCCAACAAGGCCCAGGCCATGGCCGGGGTGCCGGACTGGGTGGTGAATGCCGAAGAGGCCGGGCTGAAGATCAGCCTGATTCCGCAGAGCGAAATCTTCGAGAGCATGGCCCAGGCGATCCTCGCCTCGGACGACGCCATCAACAACCAGCCGCAGGTGGTCGGCGGCGTGGTCCAGGCCACCCTGCAGGGCATGCGCGACATCATCCAGGACCCGAAAGCCGCCGCCGCCACCTTCGCCAAGGCCGTGCCGGCCTACGCCGGCAAGGAAGCGGCGCTGGAGAAAACCTTGCGCCTGTATGTCGAGCACGTCTACGCCAACCAGACCGTGCTCGGGCGCATCGACCCGGCGCGCCTGGACGCAGTGCGCAAGTTCTACGTCAGCGAAGGCATCGTCGCCAAGGAACCCAAGCTCGACGAGCTCTACAGCAACCAGTTCATCGAAACCACCACGGCCGCGCAATAAGCCTGGATGCATAACAAGGTATTAGCCCGATGAGAAACCTCAACACCTCCGTGCTCGGCAGCGTCGCCCTGCTGATCCTGTTCCTGCTGCTCTGGCAGTGGGGCCCCGGCCTGCTCGGCATGCCCGAGTTCGTCATGCCGCAACTGAGCCGCGTGGCCCAGGAAAGCCTGGTGATGTGGCAGTCCAGCGGCCTGCTGCAGCACACCCTGATCACCGCCTTCGAGATCATCGTCGGCTTTGGCCTCGGCGCCCTGCTGGGCGTGGCCATCGGCGTGTCGCTGGGCCTGTCGCCGTCGGCCGAGGCCATGCTCTCGCCGTACATCCTGGCCCTGCAGATCGCCCCGAAAGTCGCCTTCGCGCCGCTGTTCGTGATGTGGCTGGGCTACACCATCTACCCGAAGATCCTCATCGCCATCCTCATCGTGTTCTTCCCGGTGATGATCAACGTGCTCTCGGCAATCCGTACCGTTGACCCGGACATGATCAACCTGGTGCGCACCATGAACGCCAGCCGCTGGCAGATCTTCCGCCTGGTGGAGTTCCCCTCGGCCATGGCCGCGCTGTTCTCGGGCCTGCGCATCGCCTCGACCCTGGCGGTGATCGGCGTCACCGTCGGCGAACTGGTCGGCGGCAACCAGGGCCTGGGCTTCCTGTTGGTCGACGCTGAAGGCCAGGGCAACACCGCCGGGGTCTTCGTCGCCATCGTCATGCTCACCCTGATTGGCGTGCTGGCCTACGGCGCGGTGGTCTGGGCCGAGAAACGCGTCCTGCACTACCTGCCCAAAGCCATGCTGAGTACCCAATGATGAACCCATTCAAAACCATGCTTGAAGGCCGCCGCGTGCTGGTCACCGGTGGCGCCCGTGGCCTGGGCTATGCCTTCGCCCAGGCCATCGGCCAGGCCGGTGCCCGCGTGGTGATCGCCGATATTCTCCAGGAGCGCGTGCTGCAGGCCGCCTGCGAGCTGCGCGAGCAAGGCTTGCAGGTGACCGGCGTGACCCTCGACCTGGGCAACCCGGAGTCGATCACTGCCTGCGTCGCCGAGACAGTTGCCGAGCTCGGCGGCCTCGACGGCCTGGTCAACAACGCCTCGATCACCAACTCCGGCGGCAAGACCTGCGAGCAACTGGACATCGACACCTGGGACCAGGTCATGCAGGTAAACGTGCGCGGCACCTGGCTAATGACCCGCGCCTGCCTGCCGGCCCTGCGCGCCAGCGCCAAGGGCGCGGTGATCAACCTGGCCTCCGACACCCCGCTGTGGGGCGCACCGAACCTGCTGGCGTATGTCGCCAGCAAGGGCGCGATCATCGCCATGACCCGCAGCCTGGCCCGTGAACTTGGCACTGACAACATCACCGTCAATGCCATCGCCCCCGGCCTGGTGCTGGTCGAGGCCACCGCCTATGTGCCCGAGGCGCGCCACCGCCTGTACACCGAACAACGGGCGCTTCAGCGCCCGCAACTGCCAGAAGACGTCAGTGGCGCCGTGCTGTTTGCCCTGTCCGACCTGTCGCGTTTCATCACTGGACAAACCCTGCCGGTCAACGGCGGGTTCGTCATGCCTTGAGCAAGGAGAAACCCATGACCGACCTATCCGTACAAAACGCCACCGCGAAAACCTGGGAACAACCCGCAGGCTCGGACCTCGCTGGCTGGATGCAGACCCGCATCGCCCGCTACCAAACCCGCAAGTACGACTGGGACGCGCTGAAGTTCCAGGCCGACTTTGACCCCAAGTTCCGCCGCGCGCAAATGCGCTACGTCGGCACCGGCGGCACCGGGGTCAACAGCGACATGAACACCATCCCCTCGGAGCACTTCACCTTCTCGACCATGGTCATCCCCGCCGGTCATGAAGGCCCGCCGCATATCCATACCGACGTCGAGGAAGTGTTCTTCGTGTTGCGCGGCAAGCTCAAGGTGATCATCGAGAAAGACGGCGAGCGCTTCGAAACTGTGCTCACCGACCGCGACCTGATTTCGGTACCGCCGGGCGTGTACCGCGAAGAGATCAACATCGGCGATGAAGACGCGCTGATGTGCGTGATGCTCGGCGCGAAAAAGCCGGTGACCCCGACCTACCCGCCAGCGCACCCGCTGGCCTCGATCAAGCGCGGTTAAGCCGATGTTGCACGCCACCGACCACTCGCTCGCCGGCCTTGCGGCCCAGTTGCAGCAGCGCTTCCCCCAGCGCCTGGTGCAACTGGCAAGCGGCGCCCAGGCGATCCGCGAAGCCGGGCACGGGCCGGCCATCGTGCTGTTGCATGGCATTGGCTCGGGCGCCGCGTCCTGGCTGCAGGTGGCGCTGCAACTGAGCCAGCACGCCCGGGTGATTGCCTGGGATGCACCGGGCTACGGCGACTCAAGCCCGCTGGCCAAGCCTGCGCCGCAGGCGGTGGACTATGCCCGGCGCCTGCGGCATTTGCTCGATGCGCTGCAGATTGACGACTGCCTGCTGGTCGGCCATTCCCTCGGTGCCCTCAGCGCCGCGGCCCTGGCCCAGCAGCAGCCGCAACGGGTGCGGCGCCTGGTGCTGATCAGCCCGGCTCGCGGCTATGGCGACCCGGCCCGTGCCGAGCAGGCGCAACAGGTGCGCAACCAGCGCCTGCACAACCTTGAGCAACTGGGCATCGCCCAGATGGCCAACCAGCGCAGCGCACACATGCTCTCGCCAGCGGCCAGCAGCGAAGCCCGCGCCTGGGTGCAATGGAACATGGCGCGGCTGCTGCCCCAGGGCTATCGCCAGGCCATCGAGTTGCTGTGTGGCGATGACCTGCTGCGCTACGCCGCCCTGGCCGTGCCGTGCGAAGTGCATTGCGGCGCCGCTGACAGCATCACCCGCCCCGAGGACTGCCAGGCCCTGGCCAAGGCCCTGGGGGCAGCGTTCGCGTTGATTGCCGAGGCCGGCCACGCCAGCCCGATCGAACAACCCGAGGCCGTGGCAACGCTGCTTGCCCGGGCCCTCGAAGAATCCCTGACAGGTACTGCGCTATGAATGATTCGGATCTGTTGAAAGACAACCAGGACAAGTACATCGTCCCCGGCCTTGAGCGCGGCCTGTTGCTGCTCTGTGAATTCAGCCGGCAAAACCGCACCCTCACCGCGCCGGAACTGGCGCGGCGCCTGGAGCTGCCGCGCTCGACCATCTTCCGCCTGTTGACCACCCTGGAAACCATGGGCTTCGTCACCCGCAGCGGCAACGAGTACCGCCTGGGCATGTCAGTACTGCGCCTGGGCTTCGAGTACCTGGCATCGCTGGAGCTGACCGAGCTCGGTCAACCGCTGCTGGCGCGGCTGTGCGATCACCTTAATTACCCGAGCAACCTGGTGGTGCGTGACGGTCGCTCGATCGTCTACGTGGCCAAGGTTTCGCCGCCGTCGGTGTTCTCCAGCGCGGTCAACGTCGGCACCCGCCTGCCGGCCCACGCCACGGTGCTGGGGCGCATCCTCCTTGAAGACCTGAGCCTGGCCGAGCTGCGTGAGCTGTACCCGGAGGAGCACCTGGAACAGCACTCGCCGTGCACACCGAAAACCGTACTGGAGCTGTTTGACCTGGTGCAGAGCGACCGTCAGCGCGGCTATGTCAGCGGCGAAGGTTTTTTCGAATCATCGATCTCGACCATCGCTGCGCCGGTGCGCGATCACAGTGGCCGGGTGGTTGCCGCCATGGGCGTGACCATCCCTACCGTGCAGGTTGCGCACATCAATTTCGACGGCCTGCTTGGCCATGTGCGGGGCAGCGCCGATGAGCTGTCGCGCCTGCTCAACTACACGCCAAACGCTGGCTCCGGCCGCGTCACCGCGCTGATGAGGGACTGACATGAGCAACCTCTATCAACTGCACGGGCGCACCGCCATCGTCACTGGCGGCTCTTCCGGGATTGGCCTGGCCTGTGTCGAGCAACTGCTTGAAGCCGGTGCGGCAGTGGCCTTTTGTGGTCGCGATCAGGACCGCTTGAACAGCGCCGAAGCCCGCCTGCGCGAACGTTTCCCCGATGCGCGTCTGTTGGCTCAAGCCTGTGATGTGCTGGATGCCGCGTCAGTCAACGCATTCGCTGCCGCCAGCCTGGCCGCCCTCGGCCCGGCCCAGGTGCTGATCAACAACGCCGGTCAAGGCCGGGTCTCGACCTTCGCCGACACCACTGATGAAGCCTGGAGCGAAGAGCTGCAGCTGAAATTCTTCTCGGTGATCTACCCGGTGCGCGCCTTCCTCCCCCAACTGCAAGGCCAGGCCGGCGCTTCGATCGTCTGCGTCAACTCGCTGCTGGCCAGCCAGCCGGAGCCGCACATGGTCGCCACCTCGGCAGCACGTGCGGGCCTTAAGAACCTGGTGCGCTCGATGGCCACCGAGTTCGCCGAACAGGGCATCCGGGTCAACGGCATCCTTATCGGCCTGGTCGAATCCGGCCAGTGGCGCCGGCGCTTCGAGGCCCGCGAAGAGCGCGATCTGGACTGGTCGCAATGGACCGCGCAACTGGCGCAACGCAAACACATTCCCCTGGGGCGCCTGGGCCTGCCCAAAGAAGCAGCCCAAGCGATCCTGTTCCTGGCTTCGCCCCTGTCGGCCTACACCACTGGCAGCCATATCGATGTTTCTGGAGGCCTGTCCCGCCATGCGTAATGAAAACACTGTCACCGTTGGCGCTGCCATCACCGCGTTCCTCGAACAATGCGAGGTCAAGGCCGCCTTCGGCGTGATCTCGATCCACAACATGCCGATCCTCGATGCTTTCGCCGTACGTGGCAACATCCGCTTCGTCATGGCCCGTGGCGAAGCCGGCGCGACCAACATGGCCGATGCCTACGCCCGCACCACCGGTGGCCTGGGCGTGTGCCTGACGTCCACCGGCACCGCTGCCGGCAACGCCGCCGGGGCGCTGGTCGAAGCACTGACCGCCGGCACGCCGCTGCTGCACATCACCGGGCAGATCGAAACGCCGTACCTGGATCAGGACTTCGCCTACATCCACGAAGCCCGCGACCAGTTGACCATGCTCAAGGCGGTGTCCAAGGCGGCCTTTCGCGTGCGCAGTGTCGAGACCGCGCTGAGCACCCTCAAGCTCGCCGTGCAGACCGCCCTGACCGCGCCCACCGGCCCGGTCAGCGTCGAGATCCCGATCGATATCCAGTCGACCTTCATCCCCATGCCGAGCGACCTGTCGCCGCTGCCGATCCCGGTTGCCGTGCCGGCGCCGGAAGCCCTCGACCTGGTCGCCGAACGCCTGGCCAGCGCCACCCGCCCGCTACTGTGGCTCGGCGGCGGTGCCCGCCACGCCGGGGCGCAGGTCAAGCGTCTACTGGACATGGGCGTTGGCGTGATCACCTCGACCCAGGGTCGCGGCGTAGTCAACGAAGACGACGAGCGTTGCCTCGGCGCCTTCTCGCAGAACAAGCTGGTCGAAGGTTTCCTGCAAAGCTGCGATGCGCTGGTGGTGGCCGGTTCGCGCCTGCGCAGCAACGAGACCTTCAAGTACGCCCTGAAGCTGCCGCGCACCACCCTGCGCATCGATGCCAACCCGGCCATCGAAGGGCGCAGCTACTCCAGCGAGCTGTTCATCTTCGGCGACTCGGCCCTGGCCCTCGATGGCCTGGCCGACCGCCTTGAAGGCCGCCTGAACATCGACCCGAACTTCATCGGCGAGCTCAAGGCCGTCCGCACGCAATCGCGCGCGCAGCTGGTGGCCGACCTCGGCCCGTACTCGGCGATGGTCGAACAACTGCAGGGGCTGACCGGGCGCAATTTCTCCTGGGTGCGCGACGTGACCCTGTCCAACAGCATCTGGGGCAACCGCCTGCTCAACCTCTACCACCCGCTGGCCGGCGTGCATGCCCTCGGTGGCGGCATCGGCCAAGGGTTGGCCATGGGCATTGGCGCGGCGGTGGCAGCGGCGGAAACCGACCCGCAGCGCAAGGTCTTCGCCCTGGCTGGCGACGGCGGTTTCATCCTCAACCTCGGTGAGCTGGCGACCCTGGTGCAAGAGAAAGCCAATGTGGTGATCCTGCTGATGAACGACCAGCGCTACGGGGTGATCCGCAACATCCAGGACGCCATCTACGGCGCCCGCCACGCCTATGTCGAACTGCACACCCCGGACTACACCAAGCTGGCCGAATCGATCGGCCTGCGCCATGGCCTGGTCAGCGACCTGAAGGACTTCGGCGCGGTGCTGGACAACGCCCTGAGCCAGGGCGGGCCGTTTTTGCTGGAAGTCGACATGCTCAGCGTCGGCGGCTTTGCCACCCAGTTCGCCGGTCCCCCCAACAGCGAAACCAAAGCCCAGAAAGCCACGGCCTGAGGACTTGCGCATGCTCAATATCACCATGATCGGCTGCGGCGCCATTGGCGTCGCGGTGCTGGAACTGCTGGAGAACGATGCGCAGCTGCGCGTCGAGCATGTGATCGCCTCGGCCGGTTCCGAAGCCCTGGTGCAACAGCGCCTGGCCAGCTTCAAGCGCCCGCCACAGGTGCTCACCGCCCTGCCCGCCGACGCCCGCCCGGATTTGCTGGTGGAATGCGCCGGGCACAAGGCAATCGAGGAGCACGTGCTGCCGGCACTGGAGCGCGGCATCGCCTGCCTGATCGTCTCGGTCGGTGCGCTGTCGGAGCTGGGCCTGGTCGAGCGCCTGGAGGCCGCCGCCGCCCGTGGCAACACCCGCATCGAGCTGCTGCCCGGCGCCATCGGCGGCATCGATGCGCTGTCGGCGGCCAAGGTCGGCGGCCTGGATTCGGTCGACTACACCGGGCGCAAACCGGCCAGGGCCTGGAAGAACACCCCGGCCGAAGAGGTTTGCAACCTGGACGCCATCGACCAGGCCACGGTGATCTTCGAAGGCAGCGCCCGCGAAGCTGCGCGCCTGTACCCGAAGAACGCCAACGTCGCCGCCACCTTGTCGCTGGCAGGGCTGGGCCTGGACCGCACGCGAGTGACACTGATTGCCGACCCGCTCAGCGAAGAGAACGTCCACCACTTCGAAGCCCGTGGTGCCTTCGGCGGTTTCGAGATGAGCCTGCGCGGCAAGCCGCTGCAGGCCAACCCGAAAACCTCGGCGCTGACCGTCTACAGCGTGGTCCGTGCCCTGGGCAACCACGCCCATGCTATTTCCATCTAGGGGAACGTCGATGACGCTGGAACAGACTCTACCTATCTGCATTGCCGGCACCTGGCGCCTGGGCGGCGGTGAGCGCTACGCCACGCGCTACCCGGCCACCGGCGAGCCGGTGGCCTGGCTCAACGCCGCCAGCCTCGAGGATGTCGAAGACGCCGTGCAAGGCGCCCACCAGGCCTTCCTCAACAGCGGCTGGGCCCAGCGCAAGCCGCACGAACGCGCCGCCGTGCTGTACCGCATCGGCGAACTGATCCGCCAGCGCAGCGAAGAACTGGCGCAATTGCAACGCCAGGACAACGGCAAGCCGATCAACGAAACCCGCGCCCTGGTGGCCAGCGCCGCCGGTACTTTCCAGTTTTTCGCCGCCGCCTGCGAAACCCTGGAAGAGACCATCACCCCGTCGCGCGGCGACTTCGTCAGCATGAGCGTCTACGAACCCATGGGCGTGGTCGCGGCTATCACCCCGTGGAACTCGCCGATTGCCAGCGAAGCGCAAAAGGTCGCCCCGGCCCTGGCCGCCGGCAATGCGGTGGTAATCAAGCCGGCAGAAATCACCCCGCTGCTGGCCCTGCAACTGGCGCAGATCTGCGAGGACGCAGGCTTGCCCAAGGGCCTGGTCAGCGTGTTGCCGGGCAAGGGCTCATTGCTCGGTGATGCGCTGACGCAGCACCCGCTGATCAAGCGTGTGTCGTTCACCGGCGGGACCAAGACCGGCAAGCACATCGCCCACATCGCCGCCGACAAGATGATGCCGGTGTCGCTGGAACTGGGCGGCAAGTCGCCGACCATCGTCCTCGATGACGCCGACCTCGATCACGCCGTGGCCGGGGTGCTGTATGGCATTTTCAGCTCCTCGGGGGAGGCCTGCATTGCCGGTTCGCGGCTGTTCGTTGCCCGCGCCCTGTACGAGCCGTTCATGCAGCGCCTGGTCGCAGGCGCTGCGCGTTTGCGCCTGGGCGACCCGGCGGACGAAACCACGCAAATGGGCCCGCTGATCAGCGCCGCGCACCGCGAGTCGGTGGAGCGCTACGTGGCCCTGGGCCTGGCCGAAGGTGGCCGCCTGCTGCTCGGCGGCCAACGCCCGACTGGCGGCCTGTTTGATCAGGGCTACTTCTACCCGCCAACCATCCTCGAAGGCCTGCGCAACAGCCAGCAGACCTGCCAGGAAGAAATCTTCGGCCCGGTGCTGGTGGCGCTGCCGTTCGACAGCGAGGCAGAGCTGATCGAGCAGGCCAACGACAGCCTCTACGCCCTCGCCGCCGGCATCTGGAGCCGCGACTACAAGCGCGCCTGGGCCCTGGGCCGCAAGATCCAGGCCGGCACGGTGTGGATCAACACCTACAAGCAGTTCTCCATCGCCACCCCGTTCGGCGGCTGGCGTGACAGCGGCCTGGGTCGTGAAAAAGGCCGCCTGGGGATCCTGCAGTACATGGAACAGAAAAGCCTCTACTGGGGCATGAACGAACAACCACTGGCCTGGGCCGGTGTGGAGGCAAGGCCATGAGCGTATTGGGCATCGATGAAGTCACCTACGGCGTCGAAGACCTCGACACCTGCGTGCGCTTCTTCAGCGACTGGGGCCTGGACAAGGTCAGCGAACAGGCCGACGAGGTGGTCTTCGAAACCCTCAACGGCTGCCGGGTGGTACTGGCCGACATCAACAAGCCCGGCCTGCCAGCGGCGATCGAGCCGGGCTCGACCGTGCGTGAAGTGGTCTGGGGCGTGGAAAGCGAAGCGGACCTCGCCCTGTACAGCCAGCGCATCGCCAACGACCCGGGCTTTGTCGAAGGCAACGGGCGCATCGGCTGCACCGACCCCAACGGCCTGGCGATCCGCCTGCAGGTGACCCGCAAGCGCGCACTGGACATCGAGTGCAGCGGCCACAACACCTGGCAGACCAAGGGCCGGATCAACAAGCCGGCGCCGGTGTATGAGCGCGCCACGCCGATCGAAGTCGGCCACGTGGTGTTCTTCGTCAAGGATGTGAATGCCTGCGAAGCCTTCTACCACGAGCGCTTCGGCTTCCAGGCCTCGGACCGCTACCCCAACCGCGGCGCGTTCCTGCGCACCGCCGAGGAAGGCGGCCACCACGATTTGTTCATGCTCCAGCTGCCGGCCCCCCGCGCCGGTCTGAACCACGTCGCCTTCACCGTGCGCGACCTGCACGAAGTGTTCGGCGGCGGCATGCACATCTCGCGCAGTGGCTGGGCCACCGAGATCGGCCCGGGCCGCCACCCGGTGTCGTCGGCGTTCTTCTGGTACTTCAAGAACCCGGCCGGCGCCCTGGTCGAGTATTACGCCGACGAAGACCAGCTGACCGGCGAATGGCAGCCGCGCGAGTTCGAGCCGGGCCCGACGGTGTTTGCCGAATGGGCGATTGCCGGCGGCATCGATGGCAATACCCGGCGCCAGCAGCATGTCGAGGCGCCGCAAGGCAAGTTCCTTACCGACAAACCCAAACCCTGAGCAGGAGTTGTCCATGTCTTCGTTGAACATCGCCATCAACGGTGCCGGTATCGGCGGCCTCACCGCCGCCATCGCCCTGCGCCAGGCCGGTCACCAGGTCACGGTTTTCGAACAGTCCAAGGCGTTTTTGCGGGTCGGTGCCGACATCAACCTCACCCCCAACGCCGTGCGCGCCCTCGATGGCCTCGGCGTCGGCCCCGCCGTACGCATTCCGGCCGCGCGCCCGACCCACCGCATCAGCCGTATGTGGGACACAGGCGAAGAAACCTCGCGCCTGGAAATGGCCGACGCCGCGCAAAGCCAGTACGGCGCACCGCAATTGACCATTCACCGCGCCGACCTGCTGGCGGCCCTGGCCGATGTGTTCCCGCTGCACAACGTGCAGTTCGCCAAGCGCGCCGAGCAGGTGCTGCAGGATGCCGACGGCGTCGAGCTGCGCTTCAAGGATGGCAGCCGCCATCGCGCCGACCTGCTGATCGGCGCCGACGGCATTCACTCGGTGGTGCGCAATGCCCTGTTCGGTGAGGAGCAGCCGCGCTTTACCGGCGTGGTCGCCTACCGCGCCGTGGTCCCGGCCGAGCGTGTAGCGCATGTACCGAACATCCAGGCCTTCACCAAATGGTGGGGCCCCAACCCGCAGAGCCAGATCGTCACCTTCCCGCTGAACCAGGGCCGCGACATCTTCATCTTCGCCACCACCGCCCAGGACAGCTGGCACCTGGAGTCCTGGACCACTGCTGGCGACGCCGCCGAGCTGCGCAGTCACTACCAGGACTTCCACGCCGACGCCCGGGCGCTGCTCGACGCCTGCGACGAAGTCCTCAAGACCGCGCTGTACGAGCGTGACCCGCTGCCGTACTGGTCCGAGGGCGCCATCACCCTGCTCGGTGACGCCTGCCACCCGATGATGCCGTTCATGGCCCAGGGCGCCGGCCAGGCCATCGAAGACGCGGTGGTGCTGGCCCGTCATCTGCACGGTGTCACCAGCCCGGCGCAGATCGCCAGCGCCCTGCAGGGTTACCAACGGTCGCGCCTGGAGCGCACCAGCCAGATCCAGATCGGTTCACGCGGCAACCAGTGGCTCAAGGCCGGCGGCAACGCCGACTGGGTCTACGGCTACGACGCCTGGACCGTGCCTACCGCCAGCGCCGCCTGAGGCCCAAGCATGAGCGAGACGATGCAACTGACGGTGGTGCTCAGGCACGACCAGTCGAAGAACCTGGAACAGATCCAGGCGCACATGAAGCAGATGGGCTGGTGGGACAGCTTCCCGCCGGCCGGCGTCGAGCTGGTGTCCTGGACCGTGGCCATGGGCCTTGGCCAGATCGTCACCCTGCGCCTGCCGCCGAGCCTGCTCGGCAAGGTCAATGTGGAACTGGAGCGCGCCGCCTGGGGCGTGTTCCGCACCGAATGCTACCCGACGTACGACTTTGTCCCGGTCCGCGAAATGATCCGCGAACGGGTTCGCAATGGAGGTCAATGACATGAGCAACACCCCACGCTACCTGGAGCCCCATCAGGCGCGCAAACGGCCCAACACCCCGTTCGAAGAACTGCTCGGCGATTCCATCGAGCGCGCCTACGGCAACGGCATCACCCAGCTGCCCGAGCTGCTGGCGCACCTGAACCTGGCCGGGCCGCCTTGCCCCTTGACCCGCGGCGAGTGGACCGAAGACTCCTATAAAACCCTGATGGCGCGGCTGGGCGCATGACCCGCCGGAGGTAAAACAAGATGAATATGCAATTCACCGTCGATCCTGTTGAGAACCACCTGGCCAACGGCCTCAAAGACCTCTGGTTTCCCGTATTGCCCTCCGGGCTGCTTGGCGACAAGCCGCTGTCGGTGCGCCGCCTGGGCTACAAGATCGCCCTGTGGCGCGACAACGATGGCAGCGTGCATGCCCTCGAAGACCACTGCCCGCATCGCGGCGCGCCGCTGTCCCAGGGCCCGGTGCTGGGCGACCGCCTGCAGTGCCCGTACCACGGCGTCGAAGTGCGCTGCGACGGCACCGTGACCAAGGTCCCCGGCAGCCCTGGCTGCAAGCTCGAAGGCAGCCGCCCGACGCGCATGTTCCACACCCGCGAGGCGGCCGGGGCGATCTTTTTGTTCAACGCCACCGACCCGCACCTGGACACCCCGCCAGAGCTGGTGCTGCCCGAGCAACTGACCTCGCCCGAGTGGAGCAGCTTCCTCTGCTACACCGAGTGGCAAGGCGACTACCGCTACGTGCTCGACAACGTCATGGACCCGATGCACGGCACCTACCTGCACAAGATGTCGCACTCGATGAGCGAAGGCGAAGCCACCGCCAAGTTCGTCACCCGCGATACCGAGCAGGGTTTCTTCTTCGAGAAGGAAGGCCAGCGCGGGGTCAACTTCGACTGGACCGAATTCCTCGACAACGGCTGCCACTGGCTGCGCCTGGAAATCCCTTACCCGAAGACCGGCGGCCCGGGCGGCAACTTCACCATCATCGGCAGCTACACCCCGAGCAGCCGCAGCCTCTCGGCAGTGTTCCACTGGCGCGCGCGGCCACTGACCGGCTGGCAGCGCGACACCTGGCGCTTCCTCTACAAGAACCGCCTGGAAGCCCGCCACTGGGCAGTGCTGGAGCAGGACCGGGTGCTGCTGGAGTTCATGGAGTTCGACGCCAACCAGCGCGAGAACCTCTATCAGCATGACCTCGGTGTGGTGCGCCTGCGCCGCTACCTCAAGGGCAAGGCCAAGGAGCAACTGGCGCTGATCGAAGCGAAGCAACTGTGATGAACCTGCCCGTGCAACGTATCCAGGCACAGGCGGTGACCGAGCTGGCCACTGCCAGCTGGTCCAACGCCCTGCTGCTGGGCAACGAGCTGGTGATGTCCGGCATGACCGGCCATCCCGCCACCCGCCAGGCCACCGAGTGCGGCGCGCCGCTGGATGCCTACGCGCAGACCCTGGTGGTACTGAACAAGATCCGCGCCCTGGTGGAAGCTGCAGGCGGGCACATCGGCAATCTCTACCGCTTGACGCTGTACCTCACCGACATTGCCGACAAGGATGAAGTCGCTCGCGCCCGCCGCGACTTCTTCCAAGGCTTTGCCTGCTACCCCACCTCCACCCTGGTTCAGGTGAGCGCCCTGGTGTTCCCCGAACTGGTGGTGGAAATCGAAGCCAGCGCCCGGCTCGACATTGACTTGCGCACTGCGCCCTTGAGGTGACCGATGTCCAACTCCTCTACCATCACCGCGCTGGTGCACACCCTGCGCCACGAAGCCGAAGGCATCATCAGCGTCGAACTGCGCCCCTGGGGCGACACCGTGTTCGCGCCGTTCGAAGCCGGCTCGCACATCGACCTGCACCTGCCCAATGGCCTGGTGCGCAGCTACTCACTGCTCAACTCGCCGAGCGACCAGGGCCGTTACGTGGTCGGCATTCTGCGCGATCGCAACAGCCGCGGCGGCTCGGCGTTCGTCCATGAGCAACTGCGGGTTGGCACGCAACTGCACATCTCGCAACCGCGCAACAACTTCGCCCTCGACCCGCACGCCAGCCACAACGTGCTGGTGGCCGGCGGCATCGGCATCACGCCGATCTACTGCATGTTTCGCCAGTTGCTGGCGCTGGGCAAATCCGCCGAGCTGATCTACTGCGCCCGCTCGCGTAAGGAAGCGGCGCTGCTGGAAGAGCTCAGCGGGGTCGATGCCAAGGTGCTCTACCATTTCAACGACGAGAAGAACGCGGCACCCGACCTGACCCATTACCTGGCCGGGCAGCCCGGCGATACGCACTTCTACTGCTGCGGCCCGACGCCGATGCTCGATGCCTTCGAGAGCACCTGCGAAAGCCTCGGTTACCCTCATGCGCATATCGAACGCTTCACCGCCGCCGAACTGCCGCCCTCGGAAGATGCCCAGGACAGCTACAGCGTCGAACTGAAAAAGTCCGGCAAGACCCTGAGCGTCGAGCCTGGGCTGAACCTGCTCGACGTGCTGCTCGAAGCCGGCTGCGATATCGAGTACAGCTGCCGCGAAGGGGTGTGCGGCTCGTGCGAAGCCCGGGTGCTGGAAGGTGACATCGACCACCGCGATGGCGTGCTGACCAAGGCCGAACGGGCGGCGAACACATCGATGATGGTCTGTGTCTCGGGCTGCAAGAGCCGGCGCATGGTGCTTGATCTGTAACTGTTGCAACACGCGCAATTGGCCGGCACCGGGTGTGCCGGCTTTTTTTTTGCGCGGCTTTCGCAGGTCCGGTGGCCCCAAAACAGTCAATTACTTATTCATTGATAAAACAACCCACGCACTGTCAACGCGCGCTGTGCAGTTAAACCGCACTGCCATTGCCCACCCCTGTTACTTAAACACCACGCTGTTTCACCCACGGCACGAATTAAGGCGTTTCAGATATAAATAATTGTTTTACATCATATTTATTAAAACAACAGTCACTCCTCAGCACTGGCACAGTTCCTGCTCTTTACCTCTCGAGTTCAAATAAAAACAACGTGCCACCTATAAAACAATAACAAACCTACCGATGCGGCACCGCTGACTTTCGCTTAACGCCTGATTCCAGGCGGCGGACAGCTGTTGCCCAGAGAAACTGCTCAACCTTGCGGGGCATTGATATGAACAAGTACGTGATAAGCCTGGGCCTGATGCTTGGCAGCGCCACCAGTTTCGCTTCCGAGCCCGGCCCGGCGGCGCCGGACCAGCCGCCAGCGCTGAAAAAACCCTTCCCGCACATTGCCTGGCGCAGTGACGACGGCCAGAGTTCGCTGGATATCGGCGGCGCGCTGCGGGTCAACTACCGCGATGAGCACTGGGACACCACCGAAAACAACGGGCGCTTTCTCTTCGACACCTTTCGCCTGGATGTCCAGGCCACCCACAAGCAACTGTTCAGCGACATCGGCTACTGGTTCCAGGACGACGGCAAGCGCTCGATCGACCGAGGCTACGTCGGTTATCGCTTCAATGCCAATTCCAACGTGCAACTGGGCGCACCGTTCAAACCCTTTGGCCTTGAGCCCTACCCGCAGTTCGGCTGGAGTTACCACATCCCGTTTTTCATGGGCTATGGCGTCAGCGCCGGCAGCGGCCTGAAGTACAGCTACAAGGACAAGGACTGGGACCTGCAACTGGGCTACTTCCCGCGCATGCTGCCCAGCGGCATCCGCTACTCGCCAGAAGTCGGCCGTTACAGCGATCTTGACGACAACGCCGTGGCCTTCACCCAGTCACGCCAGGACAACGAGAAGCGCAACCAGGTCAACGCCCGGGTGGCCCGGACCTTCAGCGGTGACGGCTGGAAAACCGAAATCGGCGCCTCGCTGGCCGCAGCCGAGCTGTACAACGCCACCACCCGTGACGATGGCGACTACTGGGCCGGCGGCGTGCATGCGATCGTCAACGCCGGCAACTGGACGGTTACCAGCCAGGCGATTCGCTACGAATACGATCCGAAGAACCCCAACGGCGTCAGCAACGACTCGGTGCTGATGGGCGGCAACGGCCTGACCCCGGCCTACCTGATCGCCTCCAAGGCCACCATCGGCTCGATCAACGTCGGCTACGACATCTTCACCCCGGGCCTTGGCCAGTTGAAGAAGATCAAGGTCTACAACGACTACAGCCGCATGATGAAAGACAAAAGCGGCTGGGATGACTCGCAGATGTTTACCGTCGGCGCGCAGTTTTTGGCCATGCCGATCATGGCCTGGGTCGACTTCACCTGGGCGAAGAACGCCAACCCCTTTGGCGGCGCCGAGAACGGCACGGGCTGGACCAGCACCAACTCGGTCGGCAGCAACGACTGGTACTACCGCACCAACATCAACATCGGCTACTACTTCTGACAGCAAACCGCCCGGCGCGCTGCCGGGCGGTCCGTACGGTCAGTCAGCCTGCAGTTGCGCCTGCGTGGCTGCGGGCTTGCGGAACACGAACAGCAGGCCGATGACGATCAGCCCCATGCCCAACAGGCTGAGCGCCGCCAGGCGGTTGCCGAAGATCAGGTAGTCCATGACCGCCGTCACTGCGGGCACCAGGTAGAAAAGGCTGGTGACATTGACCAGGTTGCCCTTGGCGATCAGCCGGTACAGCAGCAAGGTCGCCAGCAGCGACACCACCAGGCCCATCCACAATAACGCGCCGATGAAACTGTCGGTCAGTTCCACGTGCAGCGGCTGGAACGGCGCAAACACCGCGCACATCATCAGCCCGGCAATGTACTGCAACGGCAGGGTGCCCATGGGGTTGCTGGTGATGCGCTTTTGCATGATCGAACCGCAGGTCATGCTCATCAGCGCCAGCAAGGCAAACAGCATCCCGGCCAGCGACACGCCACCGAGGTTGATGCCCTGGTAAACCACCATGATCAAGCCGCTCAAGCCCAGGCCCAGGCCGAACAACCGGCTCCAGGAGCGCTGGCGCTCCATCAGCACCACGGTGAGGATCGGTTGCACGCCCATGACCGTGGCCATGACCCCGGGGGTAACGTGGGTGTTGAGCGCCAGCAGGTAGAAGATCTGGTAGGCGCCGAGCAGCACGCAACCGGTGGCCAGGGCTTGCAGCAGCGCCGGGCGGCTGCGCGGCCAGTGCAGTTTGAGCAACGGGCTGAGCAACAGCAGGCCGGCCAGGGCCAGGGCCGAACGCAGCAGCAGGAAGGCAAACGGGCTGGCGTGGGCCAGGCCGAGCTTGGAGACGATCGCCCCGCTACTCCAGAGCAGGACGAACAGGCTGGTAGTGGCCGCCGAGACCATAGATTGTTTCGATAGAACAGACATGAATGCCACCTGTAATTCGGGCAGATAAGCCGAACGGCGCTACCCGCGAGGGGCAGCCAACCGTATTCAGTAGGGTGCAGGTGTGTGGGAACGCAGCGATTGGCCGCTTAGCCCAGCACTACCACCGCTGGCGGTGCAACGATGCACACGACCACGCTACTGACAGGTGGTGGGTAGTGACTGATCATGGCCGGCTGCTGGCTCGCGCGCACAACGACAACCGCGTCAGGCGCGGTAGCGAATACGGTGGCTGGGCAGGAAGCTGGCATGAGCAGGTCTTCGGTGAGGGTGAAGTGGGTCTGACTATAGCGGTGAGTTTATCGCGGGGCAAGTCGGGTCGCCGCACCGCCGCTCCCACCGGTGGGAGCGGCGGTGCGGCGACCCGACTTGCCCCGCGATGCTGTTTCAGAACAACCAGCGATACAACAGGTAGGCAACCACCACCGCCAGCACCGGACGCAACACCCGGTAGGCCTTGGGATTGGCACGCTTGAACTGCTTCACGCGGCTGCTGATGACATTGCTGAAGCGCTTGCTCCAGGCATAGGCCTGGTTGATCCCGCCCACGCGCTCGTCGTCGGTGTTCTGCGGCGCGGTGGCGCGGCCGAGGAAGGCACTGACCTTGCGGTTGATGCGGGTCATCAGCGGGCTGTTGAGCGGGCGCTCGACGTCGCAGAAGAGGATCACCCGGGTGGTCTCGGTTTCGTTCTTGACCCAGTGCACGTAGGTCTCGTCGAACATCACGTCTTCACCGTCGCGCCAGGCGTACACCTGGCCATCGACGTAGATCCGGCAGTCGTCGGAGTTGGGCGTCGACAGGCCCAGGTGATAGCGCAGGGAACCGGCGAACGGGTCGCGGTGCGGGTTCAGGTGGCTGCCACCAGGCAGCAGGGCGAACATCGCACCTTTGACGTTGGGGATGCTGTTGACCAGCGCGACGGTCTTCGGGCACAACGTCTCGGCCGAAGGCAGCGGCTTGTCGTACCACTTCAGGTAAAAACGCTTCCAGCCCTTCTTGAAGAACGAACCGAAGCCGGCGTCATTGTCTTTCTCGGCGGCGCGGATGTAACCCTCGTCGAACAGGTGCATGGCCTCTTCGCGGATCACTTCCCAGTTGTCCTTGAGCACGTCGAGCTCGGGGAAACGGCTGCGGTCCAGGTACGGCTTGGACGGCACACCGGAAAACAGGTACATCAGGGCGTTATAAGGGGCGAACAGCGCCGAATGGTTGACGAACTGGCGCAACATTGGCAAACGCGCCTTGCCGCGCAGGTGCACATACAGTGTGCTGCCGAAGAACAGCAGCAGTACACCTGCCTTGGCGACAAAGGAAAAGGTCATGCAACACTCCTTGGAATTTCGATCAGGCCATCGCTGCCGGATTAATCGAACATATTAACCGATCCAGCCCTGCTGAAAACCTGCAGGGCCGGGATTCAGTGTTAAGGATTGTGCAACAAACAGCGGCGCCGGTTATTGCCCGGGATCAGCGCCGCGGCGACTTACTGCTGGTTTTCCTGCTCGGTGAACAGGTCGGCAAACAGCATGCTCGACAGGTAGCGCTCGCCCGAGTCCGGCAGGATCACGACGATGGTCTTGCCCTGCATTTCCGGTTTTTCCGCCAGGCGCACCGCTGCGGCCATGGCCGCCCCGGAGGAAATCCCGCAGAGGATGCCCTCCTCCTGCATCAGGCGCAGGGCCATGGCCTTGGACTCCTCGTCGCTGACCAGCTCGACCTGGTCGACCATCGACAGGTCAAGGTTCTTCGGCACGAAACCGGCGCCAATGCCCTGGATCTTGTGCGGGCTGGGCTTGATCTCTTCACCGGCACGGGCCTGGGTGATCACCGGCGAGCCGAGCGGCTCGACCGCCACCGACAGAATGGCCTTGCCCTGGGTCTGCTTGATGTAGCGCGACACCCCGGTAATGGTGCCGCCGGTGCCGACGCCCGCCACCAGCACATCGACCGCGCCATCGGTGTCGTTCCAGATCTCCGGGCCGGTGGTCTTTTCATGGATCGCCGGGTTGGCCGGGTTCTCGAACTGGCCGGGCAAAAAGTACGCCGACGGGTCGCTGGCGACAATTTCGCTGGCCTTTTCGATCGCGCCTTTCATGCCCTTGGCAGGCTCGGTGAGCACAAGCTCGGCGCCCAGGGCCTTGAGCACCTTGCGCCGTTCGATGCTCATCGACGCCGGCATGGTCAGCAGCAACTTGTAGCCACGGGCGGCAGCGACAAAGGCCAGGCCGATGCCGGTGTTGCCCGAGGTCGGCTCGACGATGGTCATGCCCGGCTTGAGTTTGCCGCTGCTTTCGGCGTCCCAGATCATGTTCGCGCCGATCCGGCACTTGACCGAATAACCGGGGTTGCGCCCCTCGATCTTGGCCAGCACGGTGACGCCGCGGGGGGCGATGCGGTTGATCTGCACCAGCGGCGTATTGCCGATGGAATGCGCGTTGTCAGCAAAGATACGGCTCATGGCGGGGGTCCTTTTATGCACCGGGCGGAAAACTTCAAGGGTAAGCCTGCAGCGCCAGTGCGTCCACAACCGGCGAACCCCTGAGGCTGACAGGGGTCAACCGATCACTACCTTGCCGGGAACCGCCGCCGATGAAACGCCGCTATCGCTGGCCCTTGTGGGGGCTGCTGGGTATCACATTGTTACTATTGGCCTTGCACTTGACCCTGCCGCTGCTGGTGCGCAACTACCTCAACGACAAGCTGGCCGACATGGGCGACTACCGCGGCCAGGTCACCGATGTCGACCTGGCGTTGTGGCGCGGCGCCTATAAGATCAACGGCCTGAACATCGTCAAGACCAGTGGCAAGGTGCCGGTGCCCCTGCTTGAAGCGCCATTGATCGACCTCTCGGTCAGCTGGCATTCGCTGTGGCACGACCAGGCGGTGGTCGCCGAGGTAACCTTCCTCAAGCCACAGTTGAACTTCGTCGACGGCGCCAGCAAGCAGAGTTCACAGACCGGCCAGGGCACCGACTGGCGCCAGCAGCTGGAAAAACTGCTGCCGATCACCCTCAACGAAGTGCGCATCGAAGACGGCACCTTGAGTTTTCGCAACTTCAACTCCAGGCCGCCGGTCAACCTCAAGGCCACCCAACTCGATGCCAGCATCCGCAACCTGACCAACGTCGAGGACCGCAAGGGCCGCCGCGATGCCACGTTCGACGCCAAGGCCCGGCTGCTGGGCGATGCCAGTGTCGAAAGCAGCGCCACCTTCGACCCGTTCAGCGACTTCGACGACTTCAAGTTCCGCCTGCGCGCCACCGGTATCGAGCTGCGCCGGCTCAATGACTTCGCCAGCGCCTATGGCAAGTTCGACTTCAATGCCGGCCACGGCGACCTGGTGATCGAGGCGCAAGCGCAAAACGGCCGGCTCACCGGCTACATCAAACCGCTGCTGCGTGATGTCGATGTGTTCAACTGGCAGCAGGACGTTCAGAACCAGGACAAGGGCTTTTTCCGCTCGATCTGGGAAGCACTGGTCGGCGGCAGCGAAACCGTGCTGAAGAACCAGGGCAAGAACCAGTTCGCCACCCGCGTGGAACTCAGCGGCAGCGTGCATAAAAGCGATATCAGTGCCTTCGAGGCGTTTTTGCAGATATTGCGCAACGGCTTTGTCCAGGCCTTCAACGCCCGTTATGAGCAAACGCCGCCCAAGGCTGACTGAGTCACCGAGTGACGGTCCATTCAGAGACTGAATGGGCCGTCTGCGTTCCCACTCGCCCGGAGCCCGCGTTATAGTCGTGCATGACAATTTTTCCGCCAGGGGCCAAGTACCCCCGGCGCTACGTTAGAGGATCGGTTCATGAAGTTCGAAGGCACCAGCGCTTATGTCGCTACAGACGACCTGAAACTGGCGGTCAACGCGGCAATCACCCTGGAGCGACCGCTGCTGGTCAAGGGCGAGCCGGGCACCGGCAAGACCATGCTCGCCGAACAGCTGGCCGAATCCTTTGGCGCCAAGCTGATCACCTGGCACATCAAGTCGACCACCAAGGCCCACCAGGGCCTCTACGAGTACGACGCGGTCAGCCGCCTGCGTGACTCGCAACTGGGCGTCGACAAGGTCCACGACGTGCGCAACTACCTGAAGAAAGGCAAGCTCTGGGAGGCCTTCGAGTCCGAAGAGCGGGTCATTCTGCTGATCGACGAAATCGACAAGGCCGACATCGAGTTCCCCAACGACCTGTTGCAGGAACTCGACAAAATGGAGTTCTACGTTTACGAGACCGACGAGACGATCAAGGCCAAGCAGCGCCCGATCATCATCATTACCTCGAACAACGAAAAGGAACTGCCCGACGCCTTCTTGCGCCGCTGCTTCTTCCACTACATTGCCTTCCCTGACCGCAGCACCCTGCAGCAGATCGTCGATGTGCACTACCCGAACATCAAGAAGGACCTGGTCAGCGAAGCGCTGGACGTGTTCTTCGACGTGCGCAAAGTGCCGGGCCTGAAGAAAAAACCGTCGACCTCCGAGCTGGTCGACTGGCTCAAGCTGCTGATGGCCGACAACATCGGCGAAGCGGTGCTGCGCGAACGTGATCCGACCAAGGCCATCCCGCCGCTGGCCGGGGCCCTGGTCAAGAACGAACAGGACGTGCAGTTGCTCGAACGCCTGGCCTTCATGAGCCGTCGCGGTAACCGCTGAGCCGGGAGCAATAGCCATGCTGCTCAATCTGTTCAATGAAATGCGCGCGGCCAAGGTGCCGGTGTCGGTGCGCGAGCTGCTTGATTTGCTCAATGCCCTCAAGCAGCGCGTGACCTTTGCCGACATGGACGAGTTCTACTACTTGTCGCGGGCCATCCTGGTCAAGGACGAGCGTCATTTCGACAAGTTCGACCGGGCGTTCTCGGCCTATTTCAAGGGCCTTGAGAACCTCAACCAGCACCTGGAAGCCTTGATTCCCGAAGACTGGCTGCGCAAGGAGTTCGAACGCTCGCTGAGCGACGAGGAACGCGCGCAGATCCAGTCCCTGGGCGGCCTCGACAAGCTCATCGAAGAGTTCAAGAAGCGCCTCGAAGAGCAAAAGGAACGCCATGCCGGCGGCAACAAATGGATCGGCACCGGCGGCACCAGCCCGTTCGGCTCGGGCGGTTTCAACCCCGAGGGCATCCGCGTCGGCGATGCCGGCAAGCGCCAGGGCAAGGCGGTCAAGGTCTGGGACCAGCGCGAGTACAAGAACCTCGACGACCAGGTCGAACTGGGCACGCGCAACATCAAGCTGGCCCTGCGCCGGCTGCGCAAGTTCGCCCGCCAGGGCGCGGCCGAAGAGCTGGACATCGACGGCACCATCGACCACACCGCCCGCGATGCCGGCCTGCTCAACATCCAGATGCGCCCGGAGCGGCGCAACAGCGTCAAGTTGCTGCTGCTGTTCGACATCGGCGGCTCAATGGACGCCCACGTGAAGATCTGCGAAGAACTGTTCTCGGCCTGCAAGACCGAGTTCAAGCACCTGGAGTACTACTACTTCCACAACTTCGTCTACGAGTCGGTGTGGAAGAACAACCTGCGCCGTACCTCCGAGCGCACCTCGACCCTGGATTTGCTGCACAAGTACGGCGCCGACTACAAGGTGGTGTTCGTCGGTGACGCGGCCATGGCGCCCTACGAGATCACCCAGCCCGGTGGCAGCGTCGAGCACTGGAACGAGGAAGCCGGCTACGTGTGGATGCAGCGCTTCATGGAGAAGTACAAGAAGCTCATCTGGATCAACCCCTACCCGAAGGACACCTGGGGCTACACCGCCTCGACCAACATCGTGCGCGAGCTGGTCGAAGACCGGATGTTCCCGCTGACTTTGCGCGGGCTGGAAGAAGGCATGCGGTTTTTGTCCAAGTAGAGCATCGCGGGTCAAGCCCGCTCCTACCCCCTGTAGGAGCGGGCTTGACCCGCGATGAGGCCCGCTCAGCCAACAAACCTTTCAAGAAACGCCCGCTGCTCAAGCCACGCCATCTCCTGCACCACCGGCCGAAAGCGCACCACCCTCCCCGGCAGCATCTGCGCCATCCTCGCCAGGGCCAACGGCGTCAACGCGCCCAAGCGTGGATAACCACCAATGGTCTGACGATCATTGAGCAGCACGATCGGCTGGCCATCCGGCGGCACCTGCACCGCGCCCAACGCAATCCCCTCGGAAATCATCGCCGGCCCCTGGTAGTGCAACACCGGCCCGAGCAAGCGCATGCCCATGCGATCAGCGCGGCTGTCGAGGGTCCAGTCGCGGTTGAACGCTTCAAACAGGCTTGTGCCGCTAAAATCGCCGATCTGCGCGCCGAGCAACAGATCAAGCGGCAACCTGTCGGTAAAGTCCGGCCATAACGCTTCCGGCACTTCTTTGAGCGCCGCTGCCACACCGGCGTATTCCAGCGCTTGCCCCTTGGCCAGCGGCGAGCCCAAACCATCCAGCCCGCCGAGCGCTTCACGTACCACGCTGGCACAACTGCCCAGTACCTGCGGCGCCTTGAAGCCGCCCGGCGCGGCGATGTAGGCACGGGCGCCATGCAGCGGCGCATTCAGGCGCAAGCGCTGGCCCTTGCCCATGCTGAAGCTGCGCCAGGGCTTGAGCGGCTGGCCATCGAGGCGTGCGTCGAGGTCGGCGCCGGCCAGGGCCAGGCAACAGTCCTGCTCGGCAATCAGGCTGAAACCACCGAGGGTGACCTCGACCACCGCGGCCTCGGGCGCGTTGCCCAGCAGCCAGTTGGCCCAGCGCATCGACACCCAGTCCAGCGCCCCGCCCTGGGTCACGCCCAGGTGGCGCACACCAAAGCGCCCGGCATCCTGCAGCAGGCACAGCGGCGTGCTGGCCTCGATCGACAAGCGGCTCATGCCTGTGCCTCCAGCGGGGTATCGTCGCCGCCCAGGTTGATGAAGGTGGCGCGCTCAACCGCCACGAAGCGCACCCGGTCACCCGGCTGCAACAGGCTGTAGCCCTCGCGTTGACGGTCAAAAAGCTTGCTCGGGGTGCGCCCGATCAGGTTCCAGCCGCCGGGAGAAACCGCTGGATAAGCGGCGGTCTGGCGCTCGGCAATGCCCACGCTGCCGGCCGCCACGCGTTTGCGCGGGGTGGCCAGGCGCGGCGCGGCCAGGGCTTGTTCGACCAGGCCCATGAAGGCGAAGCCGGGGGCAAAGCCCAGGGCGAACACCTGGTACTCACGCTCGCTGTGGCGGCGAATGATGTCGGCCACCGATGTGTTGCAACGCTCGGCCAGCAGTTGCAGCTCCGGGCCGACACTTGGGTCATACCACACCGGAATCTCGTGCTGGCGGCCTGCGCTGCCAGGGTCCGGCTGCAAGTCGGTGAGCGCTTGCCGAATACAGGCCTGGGCCTCGGCCGGCGACAACTGGAGCAGGTCGAACTGCACCATCAGCGTGGTATAGGACGGCACCAGGTCGACCAGGCGCCCGGCAAAGGCGCTGCGCAGGCGCTGGCTGGCGGCAAGCAGCCAGGGCATGTTGCCTTCATCGATCTGGTCGAACAGGCGCACCATCAGGCTATCGATGGCCACTACTTCAATACGGTAGTTCATGGCACCGCCTGGGCATCGAGGGCCTGGCGAATCTGCCGCACGGCGGCGATCGAGCTGTCGTTGTCGCCATGCACGCACAGGGTATCGGCCTGCAGCAGCAACGCGCTGCCATCGCTGGCGCTCAGCGCCTCGCCGCGGGCCAGGCGCAGGGCCTGCTCGACAATCATCGCCGGATCATGGTGCACCGCCCCCGGCAAGCGCCGCGACAGCAAGTGGCCGCCGGCGTCGTAGGCGCGGTCGGCAAAGGCTTCGAACCATAGGGTTACACCGTACTCATCGCCCAAGGCCTGGGCCGCGCTGTTGTCGGCGGTGGCCATCAGCATCAGCGGCAACTGCCGGTCATAGGCGGCCACGGCTTCGAGGACGGCACGCAGCTTGAGCGGCTCGGCCATCATGTCGTTGTACAGCGCGCCGTGGGGTTTGACGTAGGCAACCCGGGTACCCTGGGTACGGCAAATGCCGTCCAGGGCGCCGATCTGGTAATGCAGCAGGTCGCGAATCTCTTCGGCGCTACAGGCCATGGAGCGGCGGCCGAAGCCGGCCAGGTCCGGGTAGGCCGGATGGGCGCCGATGCGCACCTGGCTGGCCACGGCCAGGGCCAGGGCCACGGTCTTGCGCATGATCCCGGGGTCGCCGGCATGAAAACCGCAGGCAATGTTGGCGCAATCAACATAAGGCATGACCTGGGCATCCAGGCCCATGGTCCAGCTGCCAAAACTTTCACCCATATCGCAATTCAATAACAGGCGGCTCACGTGTGACACTCCTTCAGGCTCGGCCTTAATGGGCTTCTAATTGTTTGCCGCGGGTTTCCGGCAGGCTCAAGGCTGCCAGAATTACCACTCCGTAGGACACTGCGGCAAATCCGCCGATGCCCAGGCCCAGGGGAATCTTCTGGCTCAGCAAGCCGATCAGCAGCGGGAAGAACGCCGCCAGCGCGCGGCCGATGTTGTAGCAAAAGCCCTGGCCCGAGCCGCGGATGCGGGTGGGGAAGAGTTCGGTGAGAAACGCGCCCATGCCGCTGAAGATCCCCGAGGCGAAGAAGCCCAGGGGGAAGCCCAGCCAGAGCATGACGCCGTCGCTGACCGGCATCTGGGTGTAGAGCAGGACAATGATGAACGAACCGACGGCGAAGAGGATGAAGTTCTTTTTCCGGCCCAGCAGGTCGGTGAGGTAGGCGCTGATCACATAGCCGATGTAGGAGCCGAAGATCACCATCGCCAGGTAGCCGCCGGTACCCAGTACGCTCAAGCCGCGCTCGTTCTTGAGGAAGGTCGGCAGCCACGAGGTGATGGCGTAGTAGCCGCCCAGGGCGCCGGTGGTCAGCAGCGAGGCGCGGATCGTGGTGAAGAGCATGCCCGGGGCGAAGATTTCATAAAAATGCGACGGCGCTGCGGTCTTTTCCGCGGCCTTGGCCTGCTGGTAGATCTCCGGGTCCTTGACCAGGCGGCGAACGAAAATCACGAACACCGCTGGCACAATGCCCAGCAAAAACAGTGCGCGCCAGGCATCTTCCGGCGGCAACAGCGAAAACAGCACGGCATACAGGATCGCCGTCAGGCCCCAGCCGATGGCCCAGCCAGACTGCACCATGCCCACTGCCTTGCCACGGTCCTGGGCGCGGATCACTTCGCCGATCAGCACGGCGCCGGCGGTCCATTCGCCACCAAAGCCGAAGCCCATCAGGGTGCGGGCGATCAACAACTGTTCGTAGTTCTGGGCAAAGCCGCAAAGAAAGGTGAAGAAGGCGAACCACAGCACCGTCAACTGCAGGGTGCGCACGCGGCCGATGCGGTCGGAAAGGATACCGGCGATCCAGCCGCCCAAGGCCGAGGCGATCAGGGTGCTGGTGTGAATCAACCCGGCTTCGGCGGTGCTGATGCCCCACAGGGCGATCAGGGTGGGGATGACGAAGCTGAGCATCTGCGTGTCCATGCCATCGAGGCCGTAGCCGATCTTGCAGCTCCAGAAGGTCCGGCGTTCCTGCTTGTTGATGTTGCGGTACCAGTCGAATGGCCCCGCCACTGACCTGGCTTTGACCTGTTGCTGCACGCCCGATGGGTTCATGGTTGCCTCAGCTTGTTGGTATTGTTTTAACGACGACAACATGTGTCGCGGCTTGAGGATCATTTTTCGACGCCCGCAGGTTGTCGTCCAACGAGAAAAACCAGCTGTCTGGCATAAGAAAAACTTGATCAGTGAGCGCGCCATGAACCTCAAATTCCTCGAAACCTTCGTCTGGGTCGCCCGCCTCAAGAGTTTTCGCCTGACCGCCGAAAAACTCTTCACCACCCAGGCCTCGATCTCCAGCCGCATCGCCGCGCTTGAGGCCGATCTCGGGGTCAGGTTGCTGCTGCGCGACTCACGCGGCGTGAGCCTGACCCCGGAAGGCAGCAAGGTGCTCGAGTACGCCGAACAGATGCTCGACACCGCCAAGGCCCTCAAGCAATCGCTGGACAGCGACCGGGCCAAGGTCGGGCGCATTCGCATCGGCGTGATGGACACGGTAATCCACACCTGGATGAGCCCGCTGGTGGCGGAGTTGATGGAGCGCTACCCGCAGGTGGAAATCGAGTTGATCGCCGATACGGCGCTTAACTTGCGCGAACAACTGCAAAAAGGCTTTCTCGATGTAATCCTGCAAACCGACCTGTTGCGCCAGGAAAGCATCCGCAGCCTGGACCTGGCGCGCTACCCCATGGGCTGGATCGTCGCCAGCCAGTCAATCTACAACCGCGACTACGCCTCGCTGGCGGACCTGGCCCGCGAGCGCATCGTGACCTTTTCGAAAAATTCCCGGCCGCACCAGGAAGTGCTCAGCCTGCTGCAGGCCGAAGGGGTCGGCGCGCCACGGCTGAACTGCGTGAACTCGGTGGCGGCGATCACCCGGCTGTTGCGTGATGGTTTTGGTATTGGCGCCCTGCCACCGGCGCTGGTCAGCGAGGAACTGGCCCGTGGCGAGCTGATCCTGCTGCCGCTGGCCCGGCAGCCACCGAGCCTGGAGCTGGTGGTGGCCTGGCAGACCGGCGTCGAGCTGGTCGACGAGGTGGTGCAACTGTGCCGCAACGTGCTGGAGCGCTACGCCCGCGATGCCGGGCCGCAGCGCATCGTGCTGGTTTAGCGCCAGCTCTCCTGCACCGCCTTGCGCCGCCCGCCGAGGGCCACCCAGCCGAGCAACAGCAGCAGGCTTTCGACCACCAGCGCCAGCAGCAGCGCGCAGCTCAGGCCCCAGGCCAGGGCCTCGGGGTTAAGCAGAATCTGGTAGCGGTAAGCGTTGAGGGTTTCTTCGCGCAGTTGCGGGTTGGCGGTAACCAGCACATGCCAGGTTTTCGCCAGCCACGGGCCCTGCACGATCTGCCATTCCTGCTCGAACTGGCGATTGCGGATCAACAGGCTCTCGATGCTGTTGGCATCGCTGGTGAACACCGGGTCGTCGCTGCTGCGGTAATGGCGCACCAAGGCCTGCAGGTCGCCGTTGAAGAAGCGCTTGGCGGTGTCTTCAAAACCCTTGAGGCCTTCGCGCGATTCAAGCAGGTGCGCCTCGACCCGCTGGCTGTAATCGACGATATAGCCCGGCACCTGCAGCCCGACCAGCAAACCGCAGGTAAACAACAGCAAGCGCAGGTAACTTCTGAACATGGGGCTGATCCTTAGCTGGCCTGGCCTTCGGCGATGCATTCGCCACGGCGCCACAGGGCCCACTGGCCAGGTGCGTAGCGGTGCCAGGTTTCGTTCTCGGTGAGGGCCTCGGTGGCGATCACCGTGACCACATCGTTAGGGGTGGTTTCGGCCTGGAAGTCGACGATCATGTCGACGTCCTTCAGCCGTGCCGGGCCAAACGGCGCTCGGCGGGTGATGTGCACCAGCTTGGTCGAACAGAAGCAGAACAGCCAGTCGCCATCGCTGAACAGGCAGTTGAACACGCCCTTGCCACGGTATTCGGCGCAGGCCTCGACCAGCACCGGCAGCAATTGCTCGACCTCGACCGGTTCGGGGAAGGCTTCGCGCACGCGGTTGAGCAGGTCGCAAAACGCCGCTTCGCTGTCGGTGTCGCCAACCGGCCGATAGAAGGTCGCCTGGCCCTTGAACTCGCCGAGCTGGCCGTTGTGCGCAAAGCACCAGTTGCGCCCCCACAGCTCGCGCACGAACGGATGGGTGTTGGACAGGCAGACCTTGCCGACGTTGGCCTGGCGAATGTGGCCGATCACCACCTCGCTCTTGATCGGGTAGCGCTGCACCAGGTTGGCGACTTCCGACTCGCAGCTCGCCGCCGGGTCCTGGAACAGGCGCAGGCCACGGCCTTCGTAGAAGGCGATGCCCCAGCCGTCACGGTGCGGGCCGGTGCGCCCGCCGCGCTGCATCAGCCCGGTGAAGCTGAAAACGATGTCGGTCGGCACATTGGCGCTCATGCCCAGTAATTCACACATGCTTGGCTGCTCCGGGCAAAGGCTACAGGCGCGGCTCGACCCGCGCGCCACTGCCGCCCAGCGGCGCTGCAGGTGGCGGGTTACGGTAGCGGTCGCTGCGCTCGGCGGCGAACGGCTCATCGCTCACAGGCTCGTCCGCTTCACGTTGCGCGGCGGCTTGCGCCTGCTCGCGGCGGGCCCTGGCACGGCGCTCGAGCGGCCAGCGGATGAGCACGAACAGCGCATACAGGGCAAAGGCAATCATGCCGTACATGGCCAGGTCGGCTGCGGCGCGCAGGGCGTTGTTGCCGACCTTGAACAGGGTGTCGAGAGCGGCAATGGCGATGGCCGGGGCGAACTTTTCTTTCACCGGGTCGACAATGGTCGGGGTCAGCAGCAGCACCGCCATCAGCACCCGCAGCGGTTCGCGCAACCAGCGCCACATCCATGAGGTCAGGCGAAAGCCCACCAGCAGGCATCCCAAGGCGGCAAGGGCGTAGAGGCCCCAGGCGAGCAGATAGTCGTTCTCGGTCATGGTGTCCGTGGCAAGCTAGGCAAATAGACGCTTATGATAAACACTTTTCCGCGCGCAGGCGCCCCCCAGCCAAGAGAACCCCGCATGTCCGCAGACGCCACCGCTCCCCGTGCCCCGATTGCCCGCAAGGCCGAAGGTGCCGATCCCTATGCCTGGCTGCAGCAGCGCGACACCCCCGAGGTACTGGCGTACCTGAACGCCGAGAACGCCTATCAAGAGGCGCAGCTGGCCGCTCAGGCGCCGCTGCGCGAGCAACTGTTCGAAGAGATCAAGGCGCGCATCCTCGAAACCGACCTGTCGCTGCCTTCGCCCTGGGGCCCGTACCTGTACTACACGCGCACCACCGCCGGTGACGAATACGCCCGCCACTACCGCTGCCCGCGCCCGGCCGACGATTCCAACACGGTCGATGAAAGCCGCGAAGAGCTGCTGCTCGACCCCAATGAACTGGCCCAGGGCGGCTTTCTGTCCCTCGGTGCCTTCAGCATCAGCCCCGACCACCAGCGCCTGGCCTACAGCCTGGACACCACGGGCGACGAAATCTACACCCTGTACGTCAAGGAACTGGCCAGCGGCGCCATCGAGCAACTGCCGTTCGAGGACTGCGACGGCAGCATGACCTGGGCCAACGACAACCAGACGCTGTTCTTCGCCGAGCTGGACGACACCCATCGCCCGCACAAGCTGTTGCGCCATCGCCTGGGCAGCGGCAGCGTTGCACCAGTATATGAAGAAACCGACGGTCGTTTCTTTCTGCACTGCTACCGCGCCAGCTCCGAGCGCCAGCTGATCCTGCTGCTCAACAGCAAGACCACCAGCGAAGCCTGGGTGCTCGACGCCGAACATCCCGAGCAGGCCTTCACCTGCCTGGCGCCGCGGGTCGAGGGCCACGAGTACTACCCTGACCACGGCCAGCTCGAAGGCCAGTGGCGCTGGTTCATCCGCAGCAACCAGGACGGCATCAACTTCGCCCTGTACCAGGCCCAAGCCGATAGCGTGCCGAGCCGCGAGCAATGGCAACTGCTGGTGGCCCACCGCGACACGGTGATGCTCGAAGGCCTGACCCTCAACGCCAGCGCCCTGACCCTGAGCCTGCGCGAAGGCGGCCTGCCGATCATCGAGGTGCGCCCACAAGGCCTGCCGGCCTACCGCGTCGAGCTGCCAGACGCTGCCTACAGCTTGTACGTGCAGGACAGCCTGGAGTTCGTCAGCCCGCGCATCCGCCTGCGTTACCAGTCGCTCAACCGCCCGGCCCAGGTACGCCAACTGGAGCTGGCCAGCGGCGCCCAGCAAGTGCTCAAGCAAACCCCGGTGCTCGGCCCGTTCGACCCGGATGCCTACGTCAGCCAGCGCCTGTGGGCCACTGCCGCCGACGGCACCCAGGTACCGATCAGCCTGGTGCAGCGCCGCGCCGACGTCGGCAAGCCGGTGCCGCTGTACCTGTACGGTTATGGCGCCTATGGCGAAAGCCTCGACCCGTGGTTCTCCCACGCTCGCCTGAGCCTGCTCGAACGCGGCGTGGCCTTTGCCATCGCCCACGTGCGTGGCGGCGGCGAGCTGGGTGAAGCCTGGTACCGCGCCGGCAAGCAGGAGCACAAGCACAACACCTTCGGCGACTTCATTGCCTGCGCCGAACACCTGATCGCCCAGGGCGTTACCTGCGCCGGGCAACTGGCGATCAGCGGCGGCAGCGCCGGTGGCCTGCTGATCGGCGCAGTACTCAACCAGCGCCCGGAGCTGTTCAAGGCGGCGATTGCCGAAGTGCCGTTCGTCGACGTGCTCAACACCATGCTCGACCCGGAACTGCCGCTGACCGTCACCGAATACGACGAGTGGGGCAACCCCGAAGAACCCGAGGTGTACGAGCGGATCAAGGCCTACGCACCCTATGAAAACGTCCGCGCCCAGGCCTACCCTGCCCTGCTGGTGATCGCCGGTTACAACGACAGCCGTGTGCAGTACTGGGAAGCGGCCAAGTGGGTGGCGCGGCTGCGGGTGACCAAGACCGACGACAACCTGCTGCTGCTCAAGACCGAAATGGGCGCCGGCCACGGCGGCATGAGCGGACGCTACCAGGGGCTGCGCGATGTGGCGCTGGAGTACGCGTTCGTATTTAACGTGCTGGGCGTGGTGTAAATCGGAAAATTTGTTGTCTGAGTCACCGCCCGCCCCTGTAGGAGCGGGCTTGACCCGCGATTATCAGACACCACAAAACTAAAAGAACGACGTCAATGCCTGAACCCACCCACCTCAACAACGAAATCCGCGACATGCTCATGGACTGCGGCCTGTTCGACCAGTTGCTGCCTGTCGACTTCCAGGCCGCCGCCGGCTATTTCAGCATCAGCAGCATGAGCGAAGGTGAAGAAATTTTCCGCGAAGGCGATGCCGGCACCTTCATGTGCATCATCCACCACGGCGTGGTGTCGGTACGCAAGACCGACGCCGAGCAGCGCCAGGTCGAAATCGCCACCCTGCGCAAGGGCCGTGCCTTCGGCGAAATGGCCGTGCTCGACGGTGAACGGCGCTCGGCCAGTTGCATTGCCGCCAGCGACTGCCAACTGCTCAACCTGGGCAAGGACTCGCTGGAAAAGATGCTCAACGACGCCCCGAAGATCGCCGCCAAGATCATCCGCGCCCTGGCCGTGGCCTTGTCGCGGCGCCTGCGCATGCAGGACGGCCAGCGTCTGGCGCAGCAGGTCTAGTCGCCCTTGCCCTTGTTGTTGTCCGGATTCAGGCCGGGCAACGGCTGGTCCTTGGGTGGAGCGGGCAGCGGCATCGGCGGCAGCAATGGCGAGCCCGGTCGCGCATCACCGGCCCGCGGCGGCGTACTTGGCGTCACCTGCGGATAGGGTGTTGGCGTGGCGGTGCCCGGCGCCCCCGGCACCGGCGTGGCCAGCCGCGGTTGCAACTCGGCGGCCACGGTGCTTTGCAGGCTGGCACAGATCAGTACGGCAATGATCGCGTAACGCATGCGCAGGCTCCTTGAGGGTCCTGGCTACAGGCTACTCCCACCGCGCACGGTTTGCCTGTCCGAATTGCCCGCCATCGGGCTAAACTTCAAGGCATAACCGTAACAAGCCCGAGAAAAGGTAATCCCATGAGTTCGTCATCCTCTGCCGCCGCCACCGCACGGCTAGACCGCATCCTCGCCGACGCCAAGCGCGACAAGGAAATGGGCTACCGTGACAAGGCCCTGCGCATGTACCCGCACGTGTGTGGCCGCTGCGCCCGCGAGTTCGCCGGCAAGCGCCTGAGCGAGCTGACCGTGCACCACCGTGACCACAACCACGACAACAACCCCCAGGACGGTTCCAACTGGGAGCTGCTGTGCCTGTACTGCCACGACAACGAGCACTCGCGCTATACCGACCAGCAGTACTTCAGCGAAGGCTCGACCAGCAGCCCGAGCATCGCCAAGGCCACCCACAATCCGTTTGCGGCCCTGGCCGGGATGCTGAAGAAGGACTGAAGCGCCCACAGTCGCCGGCAAGCCCGTATAATCGCGTCTTTTTTGCGAAGGGCCCCGGCACGTGGCGAACAAACGGTACAGCTGCATTGGTCTGTTCAACCCCAAGTCAGCAGAGAACGTCGGTTCGGTGATGCGCGCCGCGGGTTGCTACGGCGTCAACTCGGTGTTCTACACCGGCAAGCGCTATGAGCGTGCCCGCGACTTCGTCACCGACACCAAGCGGGTGCACTACGACATTCCACTGATCGGTATCGACGACCTGCAGAAGATCATCCCCCTGGGCTGCACGCCGGTGGCGGTAGAGCTGGTCGACGGCGCCCGGGCGCTGCCCGAGTACACCCACCCGGACCGCGCGATCTATATCTTCGGCCCCGAAGACGGCTCCCTCGACCCGAGCGTGCGGGCCTGGTGTGAAGAGACCATCTACATCCCGACCAACGGTTGCATGAACCTTGCCGCCACCGTCAACGTGGTGCTCTACGACCGCCTGGCCAAGGGCCTGAACACCCGCTCCGGGCCGAAATTCAAGTAAGCCGACTGAACAGCCCGCCCTGCCCGGCGGTCTGCTGTAGACCATCGTCCCTACTGGAGAATGACCATGACCGAGAAACAGACGCTTATCCCGGCCAATTCAGCGCATATGGCCAGCGATCAGAATGTCCACGGCTGGGAGCGCGCAGGTTCGGTTGCCACCGGGGTGATCATGGTCGGCAAGGGCCTGCGCCGTGGCGGCCTGTTCGGCTTGATTCAGGTGGCCATCGGCGGGGTTGCCCTGGCCCGTGGCATCACCGGCCACAGCTCGGTGAAAAGCCTGATCGAACGCGGCCGCAGCGACCTGGACAACATCCGCAGCAAGATCGAACGCAGCGGCGCCGAGCTGCAAGCGCTCAAGGCCAACGCCGAAGCCGCTACCCGTGGCACCACGGTGACCGGCAACGACGCGCTCAATGACCCCAAGCCTTAACGCAGCAGCTTGCTCTGCAGCACCTCGGACGACTTGCCCAGCACGCTTTCGCTGAGCTGGATGAACTCGGCGGTGCTGACGCTGTTCAGGCGCATCATCGCCCGGGTGACATCGTCCAGTGAGCGCTGGTTGTGGGTGTGCAGGCGGATTTCCTGGTCAAGTGCGCGCAACAGCAGCACGCCACGGGCGATCACCGCGCTGTCGACCTGCTCGCCGCGCAAGCTGCTGACCTTCTTGCCACTGCGTTCAAGGCTCGCCTGCAGGGCCTGGTAACGCTCGTCGGTCATGCCGCCGGCGCGGCGCAGCAGTTCGCTGGCGTAGTACTCGGCCAGGCTTTCGCTGATCCAGTCGCTGGCCTCGCGATCATTGATTTGCGCAAACACATGCACCAGCTCGCGCAGCACCGGGCTTGAGCCGTTCTCAGCGACCAACGGACGGCTGCTGTGCAGGTAGATGGAGTTGTGCCCGGCGCGAGCGCCGCGCCACAGTTCATCGCGGGCCCCCACCAGCAACAGCTTGGGCGGGTTGCGCGGGAACACTGCCTGCAGCTGTGGCCAGACGAAGGTCAGCAGGGTCAGGTTGTCCAGCCGGCGCATGCCCTGGCCTTGGGGTGCGGCGACACTGACTTCGGTTTCGCCCAGGCGCGCGCGGCGGGTGCCGACGGTGCCGGCGAGCATCCAGCCGGTCGGGCGGTCGAACAGGCGCGAAACGTTGTCGATGCGAAAACGCTGCTTGCCGATGCGCGGCCACGGCGTCTCGACGCTTTTCCAGCCCTTGGGCAGCTCGAAGCTCAGGCGTGCCACCAGTTCGGTGCCGTCGTGCTGGTCCAGGCGCGCCGGCGGCACCAGGTCATCGCCGCGAAACAGCGCCCAGTCCGGGGTCATGCGGGTTTCATAAGCGCCGCCCTTGAGCCGCTGGCTCAGGCGTACCTTGTAGGTAAGCTGGCTTTTGCCCGGCGCCGGTTGCCAGTGGCCACGCTGATCGTCGCCCTGCAGTTGCCACTGACCGTCGGCCTTGAACTCGCTGTAGGCGCCGTCCTTGCCCAGGTCGAAGTCCAGGCTGCGCACGCTGGCGCCATCGGCCAGGGTCAGGCGCACTTCGGCCTGCTCGCTTTCTGGCAGCAAGCGCACGTGGTAATCCAGATCGACTTTTTTCGCCCAGGCCGGCGAACTGGCCAGCAGGCCCAGCACCAGCCACCCATGGCAACGCACACGCATACAGAAACTCCTTGTTCCGCCAAACGCGATCTCCGACAACCCTCTGCGAGGCTCAGCCGGCGCGGAAAATCAGATAGTCTTCCCAGTCGTCTTCATCGACGCTGTCTTCGCTGAGCATGCGCCCGGATTGTGAAATCCGTTGCTTGTGCACCTGCTCGCGGTCGCCACACACCAGGTGATGCCAGTCGGGCAGATCCTTGCCCTCGCTGACCAGGCGGTAACCGCAGGTGGTCGGCAGCCATTTGAACTGGTCGGCCTTGCCCGGCGTGAGCTGGATGCAGTCGGGTACGATCTGCATCCGCTGCGGGTAATCGCTGCACTGGCAGGTCTTGAGGTCCAGCAACTTGCAGGCGATACGCGTGTAATAGACGCTGTTGTCGTCTTCATCTTCAAGCTTTTGCAGGCAGCACAGGCCACAGCCGTCACACAGCGACTCCCACTCTTGCGGGTCGAGTTGCTCGAGGGTTTTACGCATCCAGAATGGATTGGCGTTGGCAGTCATGTCGCGGGTGTCCTGTTTCAATTCGTATGCGGCGGCGCGGCGGCGCCAGTCTAGGGCCTGTCACCGGCCATTGCCAGACCGCTTGTCAGCGCTCATATGACACAGTAGTTTGACCAGCGGTCACCTACCCAACTTCAGGAACTATTGATGAGTGCAAATCCTCGCGTTGCCGATCATGCCATCAACGAACAGTTCATCCAGCGCTGGTCGCCGCGCGCCTTCACCGGCGAGCCGATCGACCAGGCCACCCTGCTGAGCTTCCTTGAAGCCGCACGCTGGGCACCTTCGGCCTACAACTCGCAGCCCTGGCGCTTCCTCTATGCCCGCCGCGATACGCCGAACTGGGAACGCTTCCTTGGCTTGCTCAACGAGTTCAATCGCAGCTGGGCCCAGCACGCCTCGGCGCTGGTGATCATCATTTCCAAAACCAGCTTCACCGCGCCGGGCACCAGCGAAGAAACCCCGGCCCTGTGGCACACCTTCGACACCGGCTCGGCCTGGGGACACCTGGCGTTGCAGGCGAGCCTGAGCGGCTGGCACACCCATGGCATGGCCGGTTTCGACCAGGAACTGACCCGCAAGGAGCTGAAGATCCCCGAAGGCTACGCCCTGCACGCGGCAGTGGCGATCGGCAAGCTGGGCGACAAGTCGACCCTGGCCGAAGGCTTGCAGGCGCGGGAAGTGCCGAGCCCGCGGCGGCCGTTGAGCGAGTTGGCGGCTGAGGGTGATTTCAGCCTTTGATGGGTTTCGCGGGTCAAGTCGAGACGTTTAATAGCCGCGCTGAAAGTCCACTTCCCCGCGCAGCCCTTGACCCGCCTGATACGCCCGCAAGTTCTCGACAAACAAGCGCACCATCGCCGAAGGCGATGTCGGTGCCGAGCTGTGCCCGGTCAGCAGCAAGCCCCAGGCGGTCCAGAACGGATGGCGCTGGGGCAGCGGCTCCTGGCGACAGACATCGATCACCGCACCGGCCAGATGGCCTTTCTTCAAAGCCTCGACGAGGTCGCCATCGACCACCGCCACACCGCGCCCGGCATTGATGAACAGCGCCTCGGGGTTGAAGCGCTGAAACAACGCGGCGTCGTACAGGTCATGGGTTGCCGGGGTATCGGGCAGCAGGTTGATGACATAATCGACCTCGCCGACCAGACGGCCCAGGTCGTCAAGGCCGGCCACTTCGATAAACGGCGCCTGCTCACGCGGCTGGCTGGCGATGCCGTACAACTGCACGCCAAACGGAACCAGAAACTGCGCCACCTGCTGGCCGATATCACCGGTGCCGACGATCAGCGCCCGGCGCCCTTGCAGGCTGCGTCCGGGGCGGTCATCCCACTTGCGCTCGACCTGGCTGACCAGGCGCGCCAGTACCTCGCGCTCATGACCGAGCATGTAGGTGAGCACATACTCGGCCATGACCTGGCCAAAGATGCCCACCGCCCGGGTCAGGCGGTAGTCGCGCTGCAGGCCGTCTGCCAGCAGCGGGGTGATGCCGGCCCAGGTCGACTGCAGCCACTGCGGCTGATGACCCTGGCGCAGCAAGGTCGCCAGCAGGTCCGGCTGGCCCAGCCACACCGGGCTGGCGGCGGCCATCCGCGCAAGCTCGGCCGAATCGCCACTGTTCAGGACCTCCAGGTCCGGTGCCATCTCGCGCAACAGCCGAGCGTAGAGGGCATGATCCTGTTCAGCGATCAAAACACGCATGTTCATTGCAACCTTGGGTAACGGCGCAAGCCGCCAGGGGCTGGCGGCGCGACAAAGAGGGGGATCAGACCGGGTCGTTGCGACGCAGCAGCTCTTCTGGCAGGTGCTCGATGTACTCGTCCTCGGCCGGTGGCATTTGCAGGTGGTAACCCTGCTGTTCGAGGTTTTCCAGGACCTTGGCAATATCTTCGCGGGCCAGCTGGCGCTCCGGGCTCAGGACCAGGTCGAAGGCATGCACGGGCTTGCCAAAGAACGGCAGCAGGCCTTCGGGCACGCGCTCCAGGCCGTCGGCCTTGAGCACGTACAGGTACATTTCGTTCTTGCGCGGGCTCTTGTAGATCGAGCAGATACGTTTCATGGTTGGTCTCCGGCGCCCGCCAGGCAATCAAGCAGCGCCTGCCCCATGCGCTCACGGCGCCAGCCGCGCAGCGACTCGGGGAGTTGATAGGGTCCGTTGGGGTAGCCGCTCTTGAGCAGCAGTTCCAGGGTTTTCTTGCGCAGCATCAGCTCGGGGGCGATGTTCAGGCGCTCGGCCTCGGCCTGGCCGATGCCGCGCAGTTGCTTGAGCAGCGCCGAGGCTTCGATCGGCAGCGGCTCGGGCACCGCCGGAGGCCATTGCTCCGGCGGCAGGCTGGCGGCCTGCTTGATCAGGCCGAGCAAAAACTCGCCATCCTGACGAATGGTGCGCGGGTGCATGTCTTCGATCTTGGCCAGCGCCGACAGCGAGTCGGGCTGGGTGCGGGCCATCGGCCACAAGGCGTTTTCACGCACGATGCGGTTGCGCGGCAGGTCGCGCGCACGCGCCTCGCGCTCGCGCCAGGCGCACAGCTCGCGCAGTACCGCCAGTTGCGCACGCGACAGCTTCCAGGCCAGCTTGGCTTCGCGGTATAGCTCAAGGGGATCGGTTTCGCGGCGCAGCTGGGCAACCAGTTCGGCGCCGTCTTCAAGCACCCAGGCGTTCTTGTCATCCGACAATTGCGGGCGCAGGCGCTCGTACAGTTCGGCCAGGTGCACGGCGTCTTCGGCGGCGTAGCTGACCTGGGTGTCCGACAGCGGGCGTTGCAGCCAGTCGGAGCGGGTTTCACCCTTGGGCAGGTCAATGCCCAGCACTTCCTGGACCAGGCGCGAATAGCCCATGGAGAAGCCCAGGTTGAGGTAACCGGCGGCCAGCTGGGTGTCGAACAACGGCGCCGGCAGGCTGCCGGTCAGGCGCGACAGCACTTCGAGGTCTTCGCTGCAGGCATGCAGGACCTTGATCACCTGCGGATCTTCGAGCAGGCCGGCCAGCGGCTGCCAGTCGCCGATGCGCAGCGGATCGATCAGGTAGGCCCGTGCCCCGTCGCCGACCTGGATCAAACCGGCTTTCGGATAAAAGGTATCGACCCGCATGAACTCGGTGTCGAGTGCCACGAAGGGCAGCGTGCGCCACTGCTGGCAATGCTCTGCCAGGCTGCGGTCATCGCAAATCCAGTGAATATCAATGGCCACAAGGCTCTCCCACAAACAATGGCGCGCAGTATATACGGCGCAGGCCATCGTCGGGAAACCACTCGACCGCTATCCCTGCCGCCGCTACCGCGCCTGTGATCAGTGCCGGGCCAACATCGGCCGGCAACTGGCGAACAGGTCCAGCTGCGGCTTGTACAGGGCGGTGTGCACCTGCAGCAGGCCGAGCATGGAATGGAACAGATTGTCCTGGCTCAGCGGTTGATTACGGGCCTTCTGCAGGCAGTCGCTGTCGACGCCGAAGCTGGCCTTGTAACTGTCGGAGAACCACGCCAGCAGAGGCACGTGTTTTTGCTGCTCCGGCGCCAGCATGTACGGCGTGCCATGCAGGTACAGGTTGTACTCACCGAGCGATTCGCCGTGGTCGGAGAGGTACAGCATGGCGGTGTCGACCTTGTCCTGCTTGCTGCGCAAGAGGTCGATCAGCGAAGCGAGGACATGGTCGGTGTACACCAGAGTGTTGTCATAGGCGTTGACGATGCTCTCCTGGCTGCACTGGTTGAGGGCGTTGCTGCGGCACACCGGAGTGAAGCGCTCGTACGCTTTGGGGTAACGCTTGTAGTAGTCCGGCCCGTGGCTGCCCATCTGGTGCAGGACCAGCACGGTGTCCTGTTGCAGGTTATCGATGAAGCCGTCCAGGCCCTTGAGCAGGATCTCGTCGCGGCACTCGTCATCGGCGCACAGCGCCGGGTCCTTGAGGTTGCTGACATCCTCGAACACCACCCGGTCGCAAGTGCCCTTGCAGCCAGACTGGTTATCACGCCAGCGCACCGCCAGCCCTGCCCGCTGCAGCACATCGAGCAGGCCTTCCTGGTTTTTTGCGGTGCTGGCGTCGTAATCCTTGCGGGTGAAGCCGGAGAACATGCACGGCACCGACACGGCGGTTTCGGTGCCGCAGGAGTGCACGTCGGTGAAGGCGATCAGGCCCTTTTCCTGGCTCAGTTGCGGTGTGGTGTCACGGCCATAGCCGAGCACCCCGAAGTTCGGCGCCCGCGCGCTCTCGCCGACCACCAGCACAGTCAGCGACTTGCGCGTACGTTGCTGCCAGGCGACGTCGAGCCTGGCGTCCTCGCCGATGGCGCGAAACGGCTTGGCGGCGCTGCCAACGCGCTCGCCGACATAGCCCAGGGAGGCGCCGACAAAATTGCTCGGCACCAGCAGCAGGCGGATTTCATGGTGATTGCGAAACAGCGAAGCCAGGCCCTGGTAGTTGATCAGCGCGACGGCGCCCAGCACCACAACACAGGCGACACTGGCGAGTAACTTGCCGAACAATTCACGGACCCAGTTACGGTATAAAACCGGCGTCTTGTACAACAACAAAGAAGGCAAGACACCTAAAAACGTTATATATAAAAAAAGTTTAATCGAGAGCAGGTCACGCACTTCCGTGGCATTCGTCTCCATGGCATTGCGCAGCATGCCGACATCGATCATTACCCCGTACTGGCTCATGAAGTACGCCACTGCGGCACTGACCATGAACAAGGTAATCAGCAGCGGTTTGAGCAGCGGCCTGAAGGCCAGCAGGGTCAATACCAGGTTGAACGCACAGAGGATCATCACCCCAAAGGCCGCGCGCAGCAGCAGGCCGTGGGCATCGGTGGCAAGCACCGAGGCCAGGTGTTGCCACAATAACGAGTTGAAGCCGATCAACAGGTACAGGCTGGCAATCAACGTGACCCATTCGGCCCGCAGGGGTTTGACCTTGAACATGATGGTTCGCTTATTTAAACGTCGGGAACAGTGCCGTTGCGGCACTACCTGGAAACAGCCCGAACTTTAAGTAGCCAGTCATCAATTTTTTGTGAAAAAGACGCCAACAAATAGTCGCTTGGCGTCTATTTAAGTATTACGTTCAGCGTGTGTTCAGGCACCAGCCTGTTTACCCCGGCAGGTGCACTTTTGAATAGGAATCGCGATCAATATCAATTACCTCGACGCACAGCTGGATGTCCAGCTCCGGCGTGCCTGGCACGGCCTCCTTGAGCACCTCCAGCAGGCTCGCCGACAGCTGGCGTTTGATCTCGGCCGAACGGCCGCTGAGGATCGCCAGCTTGATGTGGGCGAACGCACGCTCTACCGGCGCCACGCCCACGCGAAAACTGCCCAGGGCCACGGCGCGGCTCTTGATGTCCAGCTCTTCGGCAAACTGGCCACTACCGACCAGGGCGTGGTTAAGGCGCAGCAACAGGCGGTCGACCTCGAGGTTTTTCAGGTTGTCGCTGTATTCCACATGAAGATGAGGCATTGCACGGAGTCCTGGGCAGGGCAAATGTTGCAACAGACTACCCCAGCCGCGAAACCCGGCAAAGCCGACTATCCTCTAAGTTCATGACTTCCACCCCACAAACCCCGGAGAGGTGAAAAGATGTCGGTCAAGCACGATTTGTACGCAGACGTGGGTCTGACCCCTGAGCAGTTCCTCGAGAAGCAACAGAGCAATCCACGGCTGAGTCAGTTGCATGAAGCGTACAACCGCAAAGACGCCGAAGTCGTCGCTGCCGAGAACAGTAGCGCCGCCGATGACACCGTCACCCGGCTACGCAAGGAACGCCTGAAGATCAAGGACGAGATCGTCGCCCATCTTAAGTAACCCGCAATACCTGTGGGAGCGGGCTTGACCCGCGATAGCGATCTACCTGCCACATCGCATCGCCAGGCAAGCTCGCTCCTGCCAGCCCCCCCTTAAGACCGCGCCCACACCACCGGAAACCAGTCCTCGCGCATGCGATCGCCGCTCTTCAGATCAATCCCCGGAAACGGCGGTGAGGTCCGGCCGGGCCGCTGGATATAGCGCACGTCATCACCCATGAAGCGCGTCGAGAAGGCTCGGCGGCGGTTGCTGCCGTTGTTGCCGGCGGCGCCATGCACGGTACGAAAATCGAACACCACCGCATCACCTGGCTCAAGCTCCGGCGAAAGAATCTGATACTCGCCGTTCTCCACGTCCGGCATGTCCATGAACAGGCTTTCACCGGAGCCGGCATCGGTGGCGCCATAGAAATCCTTGTTGCTGGCCCAGCTCTTAGGCCGAACCGGCTTGGGCCAGCGATGGGAGCCGAGGACCACGCTCAGGGTGTTGTGGCGGGTGACCGGGTCCAGCGGTATCCAGTAGCTGGCGGTTTGCAGGCCGTCGACGCAGTAGTACGGCAGGTCCTGGTGCCAGGGCGTGGGCTTGGAGGTACCCGGCTCCTTGACCAGGATGTGTTCATGGAACACCTGCACTTGCCGCGACTGCATCAGCGCCCCGGCAAGCGCCGCAGCGGGCGAGTTGAGCACGAAGTCCTTGAATGCCGGGATGCGTTGCCAGTTGCAGTAATCCTCGAAGAAGCGCCCGCCTTCGCCACTGCCGACGTTCTCGATGGCAAAGGCGCTGGGCGCGGCCAGGTTCTGTTCAAAACCTTCGCGCAGCGGTTCGATCCAGTCGCGGAACACGCCACGCAAGACCACTGCACCGTCACGCTGGAACTGTTCGATATCGGCATTCATCGCAGACCACCTCTCTTGTTGTAATGACAAAAGTATTGGGCGCCCGCGCGCAGCCGGTAAACCACAGATTACCTATGCGCCACTATAGGCAATCTGTATGGCGCGACGGTTGTCAGCCCGCCGCCTTTGGCCGGTTAATGGCCCTGCCTGTGTCCTACGGCGCCTTGCTATCCAAGAATAAGAACAACGAGGAGTTACCTGGGATGAACGAAAACAGCACCGCCTTGCGGCGCGGTCTGAGTACCCGCCACATTCGCTTCATGGCGCTCGGTTCTGCCATCGGCACCGGGCTTTTCTATGGCTCTGCAGCGGCCATCAAACTGGCCGGCCCTTCGGTGTTGCTCGCCTACCTGATCGGTGGCGCGGCGATCTACATGATGATGCGCGCCCTCGGCGAGATGGCCGTGCGCAACCCGGTGTCCGGCTCCTTCGGGCAATACGCCAGCCAGTACCTGGGGCGCTTTGCCGGTTTTCTCACCGGCTGGAGCTACGCCTTCTCGATGCTGGTGGTGTGCCTGGCGGATGTCACCGCCTTCGGCGTTTACATGAGCTTCTGGTTCCCCGACACGCCGCGCTGGATCTGGGTGCTGGGCATCGTCTTCTTCATCGGCGCGCTGAACCTGTGCAGCGTGCGGGTGTTTGGCGAACTGGAGTTCTGGCTGTCGCTGCTGAAAGTCACCGCCATCGTCTCGATGATCCTTGCCGGCGCCGCCGTGCTGATGTTCGGCATCCAGCTGGGCGGCGCCGGCGAGCCCCTGGCGGCGGTGAGCAACCTGTGGAGCCATGGCGGCTTCTTCCCCAACGGCGTAGGCGGCATGATCGCCTCGTTCACCGTGGTGATGTTCGCCTTCGGCGGCGTCGAGATGATCGGCATCACCGCCGGCGAAGCCAAGGACCCGCAGCGGGTGATTCCCCGGGCGATCAACTCGGTACCGCTGCGCATCCTGCTGTTCTACGTGTTCACCCTGTTGGTGCTGATGTCGATCTACCCCTGGTCGAAGATCGGCAGCGAAGGTAGCCCCTTCGTGCAGATTTTCAGCGGCCTGGGCATTGGCTCGGCGGCGACGCTGCTGAACATCGTGGTGATTTCGGCGGCGGTGTCGGCGATCAACAGCGACATCTTCAGCGCCGGGCGGATGATGTACGGCATGGCCCACAACGGCCAGGCACCGGCCAGCTTCGCCCAGCTGTCGCGCTTCGGTGTGCCGTGGATGACCGTGGTGGTGATGGCCGTGGCCCTGCTGCTGGGGGTGGTGCTCAACTACCTGGCGCCGGACAACCTGTTCCTGATCCTCGCGGCGGTGGTGACCTTTTCGATCGTCTGGGTGTGGCTGATGATCCTGCTGTCGCAGATCGTCATGCGCCGCGGCATGAGCACCGACGAGGTGGCAAGGCTGCACTTCCCGGTGCCGTTCTGGCCGGTCGGCCCGGCCTGCGCGGTGGTGTTCATGCTGTTCATCTTCGGCGTGCTGGCCTGGTTCCCCGACACGCGCATGGCCCTGTACGTGGGCATCGGCTGGCTGGCCCTGCTGTCACTGGGCTACTGGCTGTTCGTCGCCCGCCAACCGCAGGTCAGGTTGGCCGGTTCGCCGGGTAACTGATCAGGTCGCCAGCTGCTCGCTGGCCCAGTCGAGGAAGGCCTGCGCCGCCGGTGACGGGCGCATGGCACTGGACTGGGCCAGCACCACCGGCTGCGGGCTGACCGTTTCCAGCAGGGGCCGGCAGGCCAGCGGCTGGCCGTCGTAGCTGCAATCGGCCACCGGCCGGGTGCAAGACAGCGCCACGCCATAGCCATGGGCGACCAGCCCGCGCTGCATCTCGAAAGTCTGGGTCAGTTGCAGGCTGGCCGGTTGCAGGTCATGGGCCCAGAACAGCGAAAGAAAGTATTCGCGGGTCCGGGCGATGTCTTCAAGGATCAGGCATTCAGTGGCCAGGTCCACCAGCGATACCCGCTCCTGCAACGCCAGCGGGTGGTCGGCCGGCAGCAGAGCGTAAGGCGTCAGCTGCGCCAGCACGCGCTTTTCGATCGGCGCATCGAGCCCCACGTCATAGGTCAGCGCCAGCTCCGCCTTGCCATCGGCAAGGCGCCGGTTGACCTCGGCCAGATCGGCCTCGAACAAGGTGATGGTGACCTCCGGATGGCGCCGGCGAAAGCCGCTCAGCAAGCGCGGCGCGTAATAGGGCCCCAGGTCCTGGAAGCAGATCAGGCTTAGGCTCCCGCGCACCACGTGTTGCTGCTCGCCCTTGCCGCAGATGGCCGAGGCCAGGTTGAGCATGTCGCGCGCCTGTTCGAGCAGCTTGCGCCCGGCCGGGGTCAGCTCCAGGCCACGGCTGACCTGGCGATGAAAGAGCTTCTCGCCAAGGCTCGCCTCCAGCTGCGACAGCGCCAGCGACACCGACGGCTGGGAAATATGCTTGGTGCGCGCCGCTGCGCTGACACTGCCCTGCTCGGCGGCGGCGACGAAATACTCCAACTGGCGAAAGGTGAAGCCGATCATCGCAATGCCCCTCTGGGATGCTGGAACCAACAGTCGCGCAGTTACCTCGCCAGCGCCGGGCTCAACGCCGCGGGCGTATGCCAGGGGATATCGGCCCAGGCACCGCTGCCAGGGGCCAGCAACTGGCGCAGATGCTGCTCGTGGAACGCTTCGCCCAGCGAGTCGACGCGAAACGCCGCGACCCACTGCTCGCGCCCCAGTTTATAGGCTTTGCCGAAATCTTCCCAACTGTCGAAACAGTCCTGCGCCCGCTGCGCATTGAGCAGCAGCACACGCCAGGCAAGGTCAGGCTCGAGCCAGCGCATCAGCAGCGCACAACGGGCCACAAACGCCACCCGCGCACAGGCAAAGGCCATGGCCGCACGCGGCTCATCGCTGGCCGTCAGCGCCTGCAGGTCGAGGCTGTACCATTGCTGTTCGAGGCTCGTGCTGAAGTGCGCACGCACGGCCTCGTCATCGCAGTTGCTGCGAACCCCGGCCTGGTGCAGCAACGCTGCCCGCACGATCTTCTGCGCTTGCTCGTTGAAGTGATCGCAGGCCGGCGAGTAGAAGCCCTCGACGCCCATCGCATCGGCCATGGGCCTGGCCAGCAACAGCGACCAGTGCTTGCGCTGGCTGAACAACGGCGCGGTGCCGCGCGGTCGCAATGCCCGCCACAACAACCAGGCTGAAACAACAGCCGCGATCAGTAAAAACATGCGTTTCTCCTTACCTTGCCCGGGCCTGCCAGGCCTGGATTTCCTCACCCTCGGCCGGCGTCATGTCCGGCCATGGCACGCCTTCGGTCTGGTACAGCGGATCATTGAGCTGACGCTCAGCGCGCTTGCTGACGATATGCCGGGTGGCGTACTTGACCGACACCGCTTGCGGGCCAGCCTGCAAGAACTGCTGCGGCTGACGCCCGGCCACCAGCCACTCGACCATGGCCGAAGGCGCTTCGAGGCGCTCGTACAGCTGCGGATAGCGCGCCACCAGGCGGGTCTGCGCGGTCGGGTCGCTGACCTCTTCGATGCGCAGCCAACCGGCCTCGGTGCGTACGATGCCGATGGCGATGCAGTCGGCGGGCGTCTGCTGGTCGGTGCCCAGGGCATTCAGGCACTGCAGCAAGTCCTGGTAATAACGCTCGACCGGCGGCCGGTTCTGCTTGCCCTTGACCTGCTCGACGGTCAAGGTGCCGTCGGCCTGAACGATCAGGCTGATGGTGACGTGTGGCTGGCCCTGGCCGTCGCGAAAACTCAACACGCGCATGCGCCGCTGCTCCACCGCTTCGGCATAGCGCTCGCCGTAGCCGCCGGTGAGGGCGCGGCGATCGGCGAACTGGCCCAGGCAGTGGCGCATCACGTAGCTTTCAAAGGCCATCTCGGCGCGCAGCAAAGGGCTCTCGGGGCGCAGCTCCTGCAGTACGTGCTCAGCAGTGGTCACCCGCGAGAGCAAGGCCTCGGGCTGGCTCTGGCGCCAGCCCTGCTCGACCCGCGCGGCCATCTGCGCATGCTCCTTGTGCCACAGCGCCAGCGCCTGCGGGCAGTTGATGCGATCGAGCTTGCCAGCCAGCGCGGTGCCCTGGCGCGAGGTCAGGAACTCCACCAGCAAGGCCTCCTCGGCCAGCAGTGGCGCCTGCTGCGGATCGATCCAGACCAGCGGCGCCTGCTGCGACTGTTTGCCGGCGTCGCCCAAGTGCCTGGCCACCCACGCCGGCGGTTCGGCCCCCAGCGCCTCGACCGCCTGCTCCAGGGTCAGGATCGGCCGCGCCGGCTCGAAGTTGCCGACCAGGTGCCGGTAGAAATGGTTGAGCAACCATTTGCCCACCTCTGGCGCATCACCACGGGCCTTGCTGCGCTCGGCAATGGCGCGCTTGAGTTGATCGGCATTGAGTGCGTTGCGCGGGGCGTAACCGGACTGTCGCAGCTCCGGTGTCACTTCCATATCTGCCACCAGGCCTTGCCAGCCGGTTTTTCAACGGCCTGCAGCTCGGCGATGCTCTGGCTGAAGATTTCATTGTTGCTCTGGTCGATAGCGTTGTCCGGATCACTGCGCAGGATCGAGCGCTGGTAGTAGGCGATGGCCTCTTCCTTGCGCCCCAGGCCCTTGAGCACATCGCCGGAGCAGCCCAGCAGGCTGGCGATGTCACCTTCGTTGACATAGGGCGCGTAGCGCAGCCACAGGCTGGTGGCGGCCTCCGGCAGGTTGTACGACAGGTACGTGGCCACTTTTATCCGCGCGAACAGTTGCGAGATTTCCAGGTCCTTGTCGGCGACTCCTTGCTCTTGCTGCCAGTTGAGCACGCGCTCAAGCCAGATCAGGATTTCGCGTTCGCGGTCCAGGCGGTACAGGGCCCGGCTGACTTCGAACAGGTACTCTTCGGGGTCGTGGCGGCTGTAGCCATAGTCGGCAGCAAAGTGCCAGAGCTGTTCGGCGGCTTCGGCGATGCCCGCGTCATCCCCCAGCTCAATGCGGTTTTGCAGGGTGCCATGATAGTGTTCTGCGAACGGACTGGCGGCAATGCCACGGGCATGCAGCTCCAGGGCCTGCTCATACATGCGCAGGTCGTTGTAGCAGCGGTAGTTGATCGCCAGGTTGTTGCAGAGCATCGAGTACATGTGCACACAGGCATCGTAACGATGCCCGCGACCGGTGGCGAAGCATTGCTCCATGCGAGCCTGGCCGCGTTCGTAGGCCAGCTTTTGTACTTCGCGCAACAACGACCAGGCCTGATCTGCTTCCTCGCTCGAGAGCTTCTCGACTTCCACCTCGACCAGGTCGTCGATGTTGCAAGCGAAACTGTAATAGTTCATGCCACCAGCCATTGTCAGCAGCGGTTGGCGCAAGGCATCGACAATGCCGAACACACTGGCATGGGCGCTGAACAGGCTGTAGGCGCTGCGGTGGTCTTGCATATTGCCGGCCGAAACGGCCTCGCGCAGCATCGTAAGTTCAGTGTTGGCGTCAATGCGCCCGGCCTGGCGTTCACGCACTGCCAGCAGGCGGTTGATCCAGGGGTGGTTCGGCGCGCGGCGGCGGGCTTCTTCCAGGGCCTGGGCGAAAACGTTATCGAGCTGCTCAAGGTCATCGCGGGCAGCATACAGCGCATCGAGCAGCGGGCCCATGGACGGCGTCGACTCGTCGCGCCATGGCAGCCCGGAAACAAACCGCTCCAAGACCTTTTGATCATCACAGGCGCGCATCACGCACAGCGGCCACCATGGCGACTGATCCTCGGCATCGAGCAGACGATCGTGTACCCAGTAGGCAGTGCCCGGCCACATCTGGCTGCGAACGCCATAGACTTCCATGAATGCACGCTGCCCGGCGTCGTCGATCTGACCGTTTTCAAGCAACCAGGGCAAGTGGAATTCGACAAAGTTGTCACTGCCGCTGGAGTCCAGTTCCAGGGTCGCCACTTCACAGATTTTCAAGGCGCCGGGCAGGTCGCCCTGGGCCTTCAATGAGCGCGCCGCCAGGCGCGCCAGGCGCACTTCCCACTCGCGGCGCTGGGGCAGCGACAGCTCGGCGATCAACTGCACTACAGGTTGCTCGAACATCGCCAGGCGCAGCGGCACGATTTCGATCAGCGCATCGCCCAGCCACAGCCAGTCGTTGCCGTCGACGTCCTGGTCAGCAGCGGCGGTGCGCAACGCGGTAATTGCCGCCAGCGCCGCTTCGCGAGCCTCTTCGTCACGTTCGTGGGCAGCCAGCACCCGCGCCCGGCGCCGATGCTGGTCGGCATCGTCCCAGGCCCGCAAGGCATGGCGGCCGGGGTTGATCAACGCCAGGGTGTGACGCACCTCGATGGCCTTGAGGGCGACGTCGAGGGTGGTGTGCTGCAGATCGTCAAAAATGCGGTAGCGCCGGTACTGTTCGATATCGAACGCCAGCGACTCGTTGCTCAGTTGCTGCAGGGCGTCGAGGGCCAGCAGCAGGCCTTGCTCGTCTTTGAGGTAGTTGCACAGGCGCAGCTGGTAGATCAGCAGGTTGACCTTGAGTTCGTTGCGCGCCTCTTCTGGCGTCGCCTCGATCAGCGCCTGGCCGTCGTCGGCCAGCACCGCCCTGGAGGCGTCGGCGTCTCCGGCGTTGACCCACAGCACGTGCAGACGGTCAATCGATTCCAGCGAGGCTGCCTTGAGCGGCTGGGCGCGCAGCAGGCCCAGCACGTGGTCGTCACCGTGTTCCTGATGTTCGACCTCTAGACGGTCGATGAATTGATCCAGCTGGATTCCGGACAGCACGGTGCTATTCTGCGTCATTGTGAACTCCATTTGCGAATGACTGTGCATCGCCCGATGCGCCCTGCGCCGGCGCCCTTGAACGGGCCAACGGGTACTCGTGTACGTCGGCCCTGGACAGGCAACGATGACGAAAGGGATCGGGCAATACAGCGAGGTGCTGCACGCTACCAGTTGGCGTTTGAAAATCCAAGCGGGTGCAGGGGGTGGGCGCGCTGATTAAAGCGCAAACAGCGGATCGACACTGTGCAGGCAGCGCTTGATCGAGTCGAGGTCCGGTGCCGGCGACAGGCACAGTTGAATCCTGGCATTGACCGGCACCGAGACCCGCGAGCAATCGGCACGTTGCCCTTCATAGATCAGCGCATGGCGGATGCGCGGGTTGTCGTGGCAGAACTTCAACAGGTTGAACTGCCGGGAAGGCACCAGCACCGTGTTGACGATCAACAGGTCGAAGGGTGTGCCCTGCGCCCGGGTCGCGGCTTGCAACGCTTGAAAGCTACTCAAGTGGGCAACGCGGCTGTACCCCAGGCGGTTGAGCATGATTTCTATCTTGCTTCGCTGATCCTGCTGCCGATCAGCGATCACTATGCGCAATGCTATGTTTGACATTCGGTAAACCTGACAGATGGGCTCCGCGAGTCTTTATAAACGCTGCGACTCGCTGAAGTACTGGCAAGGTTACCGTTGGTCGTGTGCAGAGACTCTAAGACAATTCTCAAACGCCCTTACGCCCAAGCCTTAAGGCGTGGTCAGGGTAATAAGGTAGGCGCCGGAACTCAGGGCCTTGCCGGAAGCATCCAGCAGCGCGTACTGCTGGTTGTAGTAACGCCCGGCCGTGCCGCTGTCGGCCACCAGCCTGACGTTGACCGGCGCATGGTCGGGCGTAGTGACCGAAGCCTGCGGGACGACCTGCTGCAGCTCGATGCGGGTACCCCGGGCCTGGGCCGGGCAATCGCTGAGGTTCAAGGCACCGGCCCGGGCCGAAGGCGTGCACGGCGACTCGACGATGCTGCCGGTGAAATTGATCACGCCCTGGGCAACCGGCGTGGCGGCCATGCAGGCCCCGTTCAGACCCAACAGCAACCCTGCAGCGATAGCAACATATTTACTCTTCATGCCGACACTCCTGCGAAAACGGTTGATACCTTGAGTGTCGGCCAGGCGGCGCAATGTTTAAGGATTGTCTGATAGGCATTGTTGCGCTTTGCCAAGCAGGTCGCAGAACCGGACAAATAAGCGCCCGCTGGCTGGTCAACGCCTGCGCCAGGGCCTATGTTTAAGGATTGTCTGATGTCTGCAGCATTCGCGACTCACTAGAGTCGGCGAATGAGATTAAAAAGCTACCTGCTGCAAATCAGCCCGCTTCTTTCCAGCCCCGAAGCCGCCCGCCGCTTGCTGCGGTTGTTCGCCGTGGTTTTGCTGATCGGCATCTTCAGCGGCGTGTACAACTTCCTGTTGTTCACCTTCAACAACGACATCTCCCAGCGTCGCGGCTACATGAGCAGCGCGATCGCCGAGGCGCACACCTTCTTCACCAACCGCGAGGCCTTGCTCGAGAGCCTGAGCCTGTCGGCGGTGCGCAAGTCGAAACAGGCAAGGTCCCTGGTCTACCTGCCATCGAGCGAAGAAGTGCACCTGCAACTGGGCAGCACCAGCGACAACCGCTGGAGCATCTGGCTGACCCAGCGCATGCGCGATTACATGAAGGACAAGCAGGTCAGCCTGCTGTATGTCGACACCGGGCCGAACGCGCAGGTCAGGCGCCTGTACAACTCCGCCCCCGGGGTGCCGGGGTTTTCGCCGCGCATGCTTGAGCAGCTACAGGCGCTCAAGGACAACAGCCCCTACCCCGCCGCCGAACTGTGGCTGACCGACCAGACCGAGCAGCGCTCGTACCTGTACATCTTCATTCGCCTGGATGAGCGCGACGCCGAGTCGGGCTGGCTGGGCCTGGAAATGGACAGCCGCGAGGTGTCGGCGGCGCTCAACGACCAGAGCGCCGGCGAGTTCATGATGCTCAACTCCGAAGGCATGCTGGTGTTCACCAACAGCCACGATGCGCACCTTGGGCAGATGCTGCTCAACTCCCAGGGGGAAAACTTCTTCGGTTTTGTCGGCGACGGCTGGATCCCCGACCACCTGGTGATCCGCAAGCACCTGAAGTCCTCGGACTGGCAACTGGTGTACTCGATCGACCTGCTGGCGGTGCTGGCCGGGTTGTGGAAGCAGTTGGTCGGCTCGCTGCTGTTCTGCCTGTTCACCGTGACCCTGATCCTGCTGCTGATGCGCCGCATCGAGCATCGCTTCATAGCACCGGCGATCAACCGCATCCAGGCCCTGATCGAAAGCGAGGCGTTCAGCCGCGATGTGATCCAGACCGCACCGGTGGCCTTGTGCGTACTGCGCCGCACCGACGGCAAGGTGGTGCTGGAAAACACCCTGGCGCAACAATGGCTGGGCGACGGCCTGGAGCGCGATGTGCTGTGCGCCGGCTGGATCAACCAGGCCTTCGCCAGCCAGCAAGCCGAGCGCAGCGACTACTTCGCCACCGCCGATGGCCGCCACCTGTACCTGAGCAGCGCGCCGACCCGCTACAACGGCGAAGACGTGCTGTTCTGCGCCTTCAGCGACATCAGTGCGCGCAAGCAGGTTGAAGCGGCGCTGGAAGAAGCGCGGCAATCGGCCGATGCCGCCAACGAGGCCAAGACGCTGTTTCTGGCGACCATGAGCCACGAGATCCGCACCCCGCTGTACGGTGTGCTGGGTACCCTGGAACTGCTGGCGCGCACCCAGCTCGATGCCCAGCAGCGCGATTACCTGCACGCGATCGAAGGCTCGTCAGCGACCCTGTTGCAGTTGATCTGCGACGTGCTGGATGTGTCGAAGATCGAAGCCGGGCAACTGGCCCTGGAGCTGAGCGAGTTCTCGCCCGCGGAGCTGGTCCACGAGGTCATCCAGGGCTACAGCGCCGCGGCCCAGGGCAAGAACCTGCAGTTGTACGCCTGCTTCGATCCGCAACTGCCGGAGCGGCTGATTGGCGACGTGACGCGGATCCGCCAGATCCTCAACAACCTGCTGAGCAATGCGGTCAAGTTCACCGACAGCGGCCGGGTGGTGTTGCGGGTCAAGCTGATCAACCGCGATGGCGAGCGTTCAAGCCTGATGTGGCAGGTGTCGGACACCGGCAAGGGCATCGCCGAGGAAGACCACCCGTACATTTTCGAGCCGTTCTACCAGACTGAAGGCAACACCAACGTAGTGGCCGGCACCGGCCTGGGCCTGCCGATCTGCCAGCGCCTGACCCAGTTGATGAACGGCCAGTTGCGCATGGTCAGCGAACTGGGCCTGGGCAGCAGTTTTACCCTGACCCTGCCACTGGAAGAAGCCTCGGCCAGCAGCGACCTGCCGGCCCAGGGCAACCTGTTGCCCGAGACCATCTACGTAGTCTCGCCGATTCGCGAGCTGGCGCAGTCGATCAGCGGCTGGCTACGCCGCTGGGGCGCCCGGGCCCAGGTCGGGCGGCCAACGCCGGCGGATGCCGCCAGCGGCCACCTGCTGCTCGAGCTGCACCCCGGCAGCGCCGAGCAAGCGCTGGTGGCCGACTGGAGCGGGCCGCTGATCCTGGCTAGCGCCCATGGCTGCTGCGAGCCGCAACTTGAAGACGGCCGCTGGCAGGTCAACCTCAACCACCTCAGTGCTCTTTACCAGGCCGTCCGCCAGGCCCAGGGGCTGTGGATCGCCCGTACCGATGACCCGCAAAAACGCGAAATGCAGAAACTCGAGCTGCACATCCTGGTGGCCGAAGACAACATCATCAACCAGTTGATCCTGCGTGATCAGCTCGAAGAGCTCGGCTGCACCGTCGAGTTGGCGGGGGACGGTATCGAGGCCCTGCAATTGTGGAAAAGCGGGCACTTCGACGTGGTCCTGACCGATGTGAACATGCCCAAACTCAATGGCTACGAACTGGCCAGAGAACTGCGCCGCCAAGGCTGCTCGATCCCGATCATCGGAGCGACGGCCAATGCCATGCGCGGCGAAGCCGAACTATGCCTTGCAGCCGGAATGAATCATTGCCTGGTCAAGCCTTTCGCGCTGCGGGCCTTGTTCAACTATCTGGCGCCTTATCAAGAGACCTCTCATGAAGCCCTATAACATCTTGATCGTCGAGGACCACCCGTTCCAGCACATGTACTTGCAGCACCTGTTCAGCGAACTGGGCGATTTCCATTTCGAAGCGGCCCAGGACGGCAAGGAAGCGCTGGAACACCTGCAGCGGCGTGACTTCGACCTGGTGCTGACCGACCTGCTGATGCCCGGCATGGACGGCGTGCAGTTCATCCAGGGCCTGGCCAGGCTGCGCAGCAAACCGGACCTGGCAATCATGAGCGCCGCCTCCAAGCGCATGCTCATGGCTGCAAGCCTGGTGGCCAAAAACCTTGGCGTCGAAGTGATCGGCCTGCTCTCCAAGCCGGTCAAGCCCGATGCCCTGCGCAACCTCACCGATCAGCTCAACGGCAAGAACCGCAGCGCGCCGCCGGTGCCGCCGGCGGTGGCGCAGTTCGACTACCAGGCGCTTATCCATGGGCTGAGCAACGGCCAGTTCCAGGCCTGGTTCCAGCCGAAAAAATCCCTCAGCAATGGCCGCATCGTTGCCGCTGAAGCCCTGGTGCGCTGGATGCACCCGGAGCAAGGCGTGCTGCTGCCCGGCGCGTTCCTGCCGGCGTTCAAGACCTTCGAGCTGGAGGAGCGCCTGCTGTGGCTGATGCTCAAGCAGGCGATCCATGCCCAGGCGCGCTGGCGCCAGCAGGGGTATGACATTCCGGTATCGATCAACCTGCCGACCCACCTGCTCAACAGCCATGACCTGGCCGACCGCTTGCTGGAGTTCGTCCTGCACCACCAGGGCATCCCCGGCAAGATCTGCTTCGAGCTGATGGAGTGCTCGGTGCCCCAGGACATCAGTAACTTTTACGCCGGCGCCTGCCGCTTGCGCATCAAAGGCTTCGGCCTGTCCCAGGATGACTTCGGCAAGGGCTACAGCTCGTACATGAACCTGGTCTCGACGCCGTTCACCGAGCTCAAGATCGACCGTGCCCTGGTCCAGGGCTGCCATGAAAACGAAAGCATGACCTCGGCGCTGACCAGCATCGTCGCCCTGGGCCGCAAGCTAGGGTTAACGGTGGTCGCCGAAGGGGTCGAGACGCCCCAGGAGCTTGCCCTGTTGCGCAAGATCGACTGCAACCAGGCCCAGGGCTTTCTGATTTCCCACGCGGTATCGTCCGAGCAGTTTCAGCAATTGCTCACCAATGACGGGCCGGCCACCTTCTATTGAGTGGCCCCAGCGCCCTTGAATTGCCAGCAGAGGTACACTCCATCCAGCCACCACCCTTACTGATACTGCGGAAGCTCCTGATGAAGCACGACAACGCCCTGCTGGAAAAACTCACCCGCAGTTCGTTGCGTCTGAACAAAGGGATGATGGTGTTGCTTGGCCTGGCTTTGCTGTTGGTCGGCACCAGCTACTGGTCGTTTCAGCGCCTGATCGAAGAGCAGCACGACACCGTGCGCTTTCACTTTGCCCGGCTGATGGAAAACATCCGCGAGCAGGAAGTGTTCTTGCGCAGCCTGGCCCAGCGCAGCCATCAGGGCGAGTTGCTCAAGGACGAGAATGCCCAGGTGCGCTTGCTCAAAGCCTTGCCGGAAGAAGGCCCGAATATTTACCAGGGCCAGGAGTTTTCCTACTCCATGCCCTTCAGCGCCAAAATCGACCCAGAGAAAATCGCCGCCAGCGAACACGCCAAGATCTTCTCCCTTGGCGTGCACCTGGCGACCTTTTACAGCACGTTCTGGTCGACCTCGCACTACCAGTCGCCGCATGTGTTCCTGTTCAACCAGCACGGCAACTTCGACATCACCGTGCCGGCCGCAGGCCATGCAGGGGCCAAGACCGTACCGCACAACGAAAGCTTCATCGACATGATCCGCAGCGTGATCGATCGTCTGCCGCGCGACCATCAGTTGCTGCGCGAAGGTGAAGTCTGCTGGCAACACTATGGCCCAAGCGCCGCCAGCCCGGGCCCGGCGCGCATGCTGGCGTACATCGGCATCCAGCTGGCCGCGGACGAAATCCACATCAAGGGCGCCGACACCCGGGTGATGATCGCCAGCATCCTCGATTTGTCCCAGGCCAATGACTACGAACGCACCATGGAATGGTCGATCTATGACCACTTCACCCTGGTGGCGCCTTCCGGCCAGGTGCTGATTGGCGCGTTGTGGCCAGAATCGCCGCTGCATGAGGGGATCAACTTCAAGCCCGAAGGCCTGGTGTTCAAGCTGGTCAACCACAATGGCCCGGCGTGGACGGCAGTCTATGCCCTCAACTACCGCAGCTTCTTTCGCTATGCCCTGTGGCCGCTGAGCAGCCTTGGCGCCGCGCTGCTCGCGCTGGTCACCATGGGCTGGGGTGCCAACCGCTGGTACCGCCGCCAGGTGATCCTGCCGGCGCGCCAGGCGCATGCCAGCATCGCCGAAAGCGAAGCCTTCAGCCGCGTGGTAATCGATACCGCGCCCACCGGCCTGTGCGTGGTGCGCCGCGCCGACAACCAGGTGCTGGTGGAAAACCAGCGGGCCCAGCAGTCGCCGGGCAGCGCCAAGCTGATCAGCGCCCTGGAGCGGCGCACCGACCAGGGCGAGACGGGTGAGACCTACCTGGAAATCGACGGCCGGCACCTGCAGGTGGGGTTTGTCTCGACCCGCTACCAGGGCCAGGATGTGCGCCTGTATGCCTTCAACGACGTCACCCGGCATATTGAAGATGCCACGGCCCTGGAAGAAGCGCGGCGCGCCGCCGATGCCGCCAACGAAGCCAAGACCCTGTTCCTGGCGACCATGAGCCATGAAATCCGCACCCCGCTGTACGGCGTGCTCGGCACCCTCGAACTGCTCGGCCTGACTCGCCTGGAGCCGCGCCAGCAGGAATACCTGCAGACCATCCAGCGCTCGTCGGCTACTTTGTTCCAGCTGATCAGCGACGTGCTCGACGTGTCGAAGATCGAGTCCGGGCAGATGGCGATCGAGTCCATCGAGTTCTGCCCCCTGGACCTGATCGAAGACACCCTGCACACCTATGCCGCCTTCGCCCAGCGCAAGGGCCTGCAGCTCTATGCCTGCACCGACGCCGCGCTGCCCGAGCGCCTGCTCGGCGACCCGATGCGCATTCGGCAGATCCTCAACAACCTGTTGAGCAATGCCATCAAATTCACCGACACCGGGCGCGTGGTCCTGCGCACCCGGGTGCTGGCGCGAGAAGATGACAAGGTCAACCTGGAGTGGCAGGTCACCGACACCGGCATCGGCATATCCACGGCGCAGCAGGCCAAGCTGTTCGAGCTGTTCTACCAGGTGCAGGACGCCTGCAGCGAAGGTGGCGCAGGCCTGGGCCTGCCGATCTGCTGGTGGCTTAGCGAAATGATGGGTGGGCAACTGAAAGTGGTCAGCGAACCGGGGCTGGGCAGCAGTTTTGCCCTGCGCATGAGCTTGCCGGTGCTGGCAGGCCAAACCCTAAGCAGCGCACCAGTTGCAGCCGCGTCGATTCCGGTTTACGTGCGCGCCCCGGTACAGGAGCTGGCGCAATCGCTGGTCGACTGGCTTGTCCGCCTCGGCGTACACGCCGCCCTGGCCCCCCAGCCACTGGAAGCCAAGCATGCGCCGGCGGTACTGGTCGATGCCTTGCCGGCGACCAACGCCCCAGCCTGGCCGGGGCCACGGGTGCTGTGCACGGCCGGTGGGCGCAACCCGCCGGAATACACCGGGCAGGGCTGGAATGTCGACCTTCACAACCTGCGCGCCATCGCCGACGCGGTGGGCATGGCCCGCCTGGGCGCGCCGCAGGCATCGCAGCAGGCCGCGCAACAGCAGGCCGACAACCTGCAACTGCGCATCCTGGTGGCCGAAGACAACCCGATCAACCAGGCGATCATCAAGGAACAGCTCGAGGCCCTGGGCTGCACCGCGGTGGTCGCCAGCAACGGCGAACAGGCCCTGCACCTGTGGCAGCCCGAGGTCTTTGACCTGGTGCTGACCGACGTCAACATGCCGGTCATGAACGGCTATGAGCTGGCCCGCACCCTGCGCGAGCATGACCCGCAACTGCCGATCATCGGCGTCACTGCCAACGCCATGCGCGAAGAGGGCATGCGCTGCATCGCCGTCGGCATGAACGCCTGGATCGTCAAGCCGCTGAGCCTGCAGACCCTGCGCGGCCACCTGCTCAAGCTCTGCCGCCCGGCCTTGCAGAATGCAGCAACGCGGGTCGAGCCAGACACCCTCACCGCCCCCGCCGCCGCCCCGGCCACCGATAGACTGCAGCTTTCAGAGCGGATGCGCCCGCTGTTCATCACCACCATGCGCGATGACCTGCAACTGATCCGCTGCGCGCTGGAGCAAAGTGACGCTAGAATCGTCGCCCAAAGGCTGCACAGCATCGCCGGCGCCCTCGGCGCGGTACAGGCCAGCGACCTGGCCGAGCACTGTACGGCGCTTGAGTGCCGCCTGGCAGGCGGGACAATCGATGCTTCCCTGCGCCTTGAAGTGCAGCAGATACTGAGCCGGCTTGCCGCTGTTGTGGATGCGCTCGAGTAACAACAATCAGGCTTACCTGCGGCCGTATGGACACCCCCTAACCTTCTATACCGGTACTACGGACAGCCACTATGGACAAACTCAAAGTCATCATCGCGGACGATCACCCGATCGTGCTTCTCGGCGTGCGCGAACTGGTAGAACGTGACGAACGTTTTTGCGTGGTCGGCGAAGCCGTGTGCTCAAAAGGCCTGATCGAGCTGCTCGAACAGCAACCGGTGGACCTGGTGATCACCGACTACAACATGCCGGCCGATTCGCCCTATGGCGACGGCCTGAAACTGGTCGATTACCTGAAGCGGCACTTTCCGCATTTGCAGGTGTTGATCCTGACGATGATCTCCAACCACCTGATTCTCACCCGCCTGCATGAGCTGGGCGTGGTCGGGGTGATCCAGAAGAGCCAGTTGCACACCGAAATCCAGTTGGCGCTCAAGGCCGTGGCCCAGCAAAGCCAGTACCGCAGCCTGGAGCCTGCAAAAACCTCGGTCATCGAAACCACCGCGGCGATCGAGGACCGGTTTGCCACACTGTCACCCAAAGAGTTTGAAATACTGCGACTGTTTGTCGCCGGTAAAAGTGTCAGTGATATTGCCCGCAGCCAGAACCGAAGTGCCAAGACCATCAGCGCGCAAAAGATTTCGGCCATGCGCAAACTTGATGTTAATAGCGACCAGGACTTACTGGCTTATTGCCTGGAGCGCAGTATCTTTAACTAAGTTTCCGGGCAACAAGGTCAGGAACCGATAAAGACTTTGTTGCCAGAACGCCCGCCCCACTTGGGCTCAGACCTTATAAGAATCGTCTGATGTTCGGCAAACACCCCCCGTTCTATTGTGTATTGGCATTTTCATGCAGCACTTTCCAACCAATACAAATGGACATCACCATGAAGAAGTTCTCCCTGGCCCTTATCACTCTGTCCGTACTTGCAGCGTCCGGCGCTGCCCTGGCAGCAGAAACGACGCCTGTTCAAGGTGGCAGCGGCAAGATCACCTTCACCGGCGTGATCAACAACGACGCCTGCTCGGTTGACGGCGCCAACGCTGATCGCGTGATCTCCGTGGACATGGGCACTGTATCGATCAAGGACATGGGCACCGCTGAAAGCCCGTCCTCGGGCCGTGTCACCGGTAAAGACTTCAACCTCAACGTCAACTGCAACCTGGGCACCAAAGTCTCGATGATCTTTGACGCCGCCAGCGGCGGTTCGGGCCTGGTCACCGGCAAGAAAGTCCTGGCCCTGACCAAAGGCACCGGCACTGCAGCCAACGTCGGTATCGCCCTGCTCGACAGCAACGGCGCGCTGATCGACCTGAGCTCGAAAACCACCGCCATGATCCAGAGCGACATGCACGGTACCGGCGCTGCCGGTGGCGACGCGATCCTCAACTTCTCCGCCGCCTACGTCACCACTGGCGCAGCGGGCACTGCCACCGCCGGTCGCGGTGACGCCACCCTGCCGTTCATCCTGCAATACGAATAAGTCGTAGCGCCTGAACTGCTTTGTGCGAGGCCGCCCGGCCTCGCCATTGGCCCTGAAGCAAAACCCCTGAATCAAACGGTACAGACCATGTTGCGTCGTTCTATTCCCGCATGCCTGGGGCTGCTCGGCATGCTCATGGCCGGCCAGGCCATGGCCAGTATTTCGCTGAGTGCCACGCGGATTGTCTTTGATGGCAACCACAAGGAAGCCAACGTCACCGTGCGCAATGGCAACCAGGACGTGCTGATTCAATCCTGGGTCGACGACAGCGATGCCCAGCGCAGCGTGCCCTTTGCCGTAACCCCGCCACTGGCACGGGTGTTCGCCCGTGAACAGCAGTTGCTGCGAGTGCTGTACGAAGGTGCCGGGATGCCTGCGGACAAAGAGTCGGTGGTCTGGCTCAACGTCCAGGAAATCCCTCAGGCCGCCGCCGCCGCCAACACCCTGCAACTGGCCGTGCGCCAGCGCATCAAGATTTTCTTCCGCCCCGCAGGCTTGCCTGGCAATGCCCTTATGGCGCCGACCGAACTGCAATGGCAACTGCTGCGCCACAGCGGCAAGACCCTGCTGCAGGTCAATAACCCGAGCCTTTATCACGTCTCGATGGCGGATATAAAACTTGAGGCGGGCAAACTTAGCGAACTGGCAGCGGACTCAACCATGGTCGCGCCGGGTGAAGTAAAGACATTTCCGGTTAAAACCCTGGGTAGCGATAACAACGTGCGCCTGAGTTTTTCCAGCATCAATGATTACGGTGCGCAAAACCAATACACCACGACACTGTCCAGCGGCCAGGCAAGTACCGCTGCCCAAGCGCCGGGCAAACAATAACGGTTAATGCCCAGGCGTTAAGCCTGCGCGTAACTGCGCCCCTCGCCGCGCCCAGTCGTTATTCGGGATACAAGGTTCCTTCGCATGTCTTTATCTTCCGGTAACAGGCCAACTCATTGCGCCGGCCAACGTGCGTGCGCTCCGTCTGCAACTGCCCGTCTGTGGAAGTTGAGTGCCCTGTCGCTGGCCGTGCTTGGCGCGATGCCGGTGCTGGCCGCGCAGGACACCGGCGATGCGCAACAACTGGAAGCCTTCAACACCACCTTCCTGCAAGGCGCACCTTCGTCGGTCGACCTGCAACTGCTGCTGTCGGCCAACAGCGTGTTGCCGGGCAACTACCGGGTCGACCTGTACAGCAACGAAGTGCTGGTGGGCCGGCGTGACATCGATTTCAACCGCAACCCGGCCACCGGCCGCGTCGAACCGTGCCTGACCCTGGAGTTGCTGCAACAGCTGGGCATCGACCTGAACAAACTGCAGGCCCAGGGCAAGTTCGACCCGGACACCCCGCAAAGCTGCTACGACCTGCCCAGCCTGATCGACCAGGCCAGCCTGCGCTATGACGCCGCGCGCCTGCAACTGGCGGCCAGCGTGCCGCAAGTGGCAATGCAGCGCGGTATCCGTGGCTACGTCGACCCGGCGCTGTGGGATGACGGTGTGCCGGCGGCGTTCATCAACTACCAGTACAACAGCAGCCGCAGCGCCGGCGATGCCGACACGCGCATCGCCAATAACCTCGGCCTGCGCAACGGCATCAACCTCGGTGCCTGGCGCTTGCGCAACGAGTCGAACTTCACCAGCAGCACCGGTCGCCCAAGCACCTTCAAGAGCAACCGCAGCTACCTGCAGCATGACGTCACGGCCATCAAGGGCCAGTTCAGCGCCGGGGATATCTTCAGTGACACCGACCTGTTCGACAGCGTGCGCTATCGCGGTGTGAAGCTTGCCTCCGACGAAGGCATGCGCGCCGACAGCGAACGCGGCTACGCGCCGATCATCCGTGGCGTGGCACAAACCAACGCCACCGTCGAGATCCGCCAGAACAACTACATCCTGTACACCGCCAGCGTGCCGCCAGGGCCGTTCGAGATCAGCGACATCTACCCGTCCGGCTCCAACGGCGACCTGCAAATCACTATCGTCGAGGCTGACGGCCGCCGTCGGGTGACCACCCAGGCGTTCTCCAGCCTGCCGATCATGGTCCGTGAAGGCCAGGTCAAATACAGCGTCTCGGCCGGCCAGTTCAACAGCAACACCGACGGCATGGCCACCCCGAACATCCTCAGCAGCACCCTGGCCTACGGTATCAGCAGCAGCCTCACCGGGATCATCGGTGTACAGGCCAGCGACAACTACAAGGCGCTGTCGCTGGGCGCCGGCAAGAACACTTCGCTGGGCGCGGTGTCGTTCGACGTCACCCATTCGAGCAGCCGCGCACTGGGGCAAACCACCCAGGGCAACAGTGTGCGTGCCCTCTACGCCAAGACCTTCACCGGCACCGACACCAACTTCACCCTGGCCGCGTACCGCTACTCCACCGAAGGTTTCCGCACCCTGACCGATCACGTCCAGGACTTGAGCAGCGACCTGGAGCGGCGCCCAGGCAACTCCAAGACCCGCACCGACCTGACCATCAACCAGAGCATGGGCCGCAACCGCGAACTGGGCAGCCTGTACGTCAACGCCAGCGACCAGCGCTACTGGAACCGCGGCGGTTCGCAGAGCTTTTCGGCCGGCTACAGCAACAACTGGGGCGAAGCCAGCTACAACCTCGGCGTCACCCGCACCAAGGATTTGGGCGACGGCTACGGCGGCTCAAGCAGCGATACCCAGTTCAACCTGTCGGTGTCCTTCCCGCTGGGCAGCCGCGCCCGGGCGCCGCGTGCGTTCATCACCACCAGCACGCAAAAAGGCGGCGACAGCACCCAGGTTGGCGTCAACGGCTACCTGTCCGAAACCAGCGACACCTTCTATTCGGTCCAGGGCGGCAACAGCAGCTCCGGCGGCAACTCCGCCTCGGCCAACCTCAACACCCGCACCTCGGTGGCCGACATCACCCTGGGCTACAGCCAGGGCCGCGGCTACGACTCGCAGAACCTCAACGTATCGGGCTCGGTGGTTGCCCACCAAGGCGGCATCAACCTCGGCCAGACCGTCGGCGAAACCTTCGCCCTGGCCCAGGTGCCGGGCGTCAAGGGCGCCAAGATCAGCAGCTACAGCGGCGTCGAAACCGGGCGCAACGGCTACGCAGTGATTCCCAACGCGCAACCTTACCGGGTCAACTGGATCAGCCTGGACACCCGCGAACTGGGCGGCGACATCGAAATCGACAACGCCACCCAGCAACTGGTACCGCGCCGCGGCGCTGTGGTGGTGGCCCGCTACACCGGCAAGAGCGGGCGGCGGGTGCAGTTCGAGCTGTTCGACGAACAGGGCGCGATGATCCCGTTCGGCGCCTCGCTGGAAGACGCCAGCGGCAAGCAACTGGCAATTTCCGACCCCAACGGCAAGGCGCTGGTGTTGCTTGAAGAAGACCAGGGCAGCCTGACCATCAACTGGGGCGAGCGCCAGTGCACAGCGCCGTATAGCCTGCCGGAGCGGGACAAGGCACTGAACTATGAGCGTCAGCGGTTGGTGTGCAGGCCGTAATCACCAGGGCCAAGTGGTTTACTCATGTTCAGCGGCCAACATTGATCTGAACTGAGAAACCGCCTCGGCAGATAAACCCGCAGCTTCAAATACTGCACAGGTGAAGCTGACAGGTGCAGGGCCTGGCGCAGTTATGATCCGGTCTGCAACCATGGTGCCTGAACAGTCTTGATAAAGAGCCTCGCCTTTATAACTTGCGGCATGTTGTTTGAGGAAATCCACGCTGTTCGAGGTGTGAGGCATCGTATTGAGAAGGTCAGCCCTCGCCAGCGCCAGCGTTCCTCCACATATTCCGGCGATAGTTGCCCCCGCGTCTCGGCTGGCACGAAGAAAGTCCCCAATATCTGGAGCATCTGCGTGTTCCCAGAGCTGTCCCCCGACGATGACGGCAACATCTGGTTTCCAGTCCAGGCATTGTTCCAGACTGCTATCGAGCGTGACCGCCAATCCTCCCTGCGAGAGGAATTGCCCTGGAACAGGGGTGAAAAAACCAAGGTCGATTCCGTAAAACGGTGATGCGGTTCCTGCAATAAAGGCATATTCCCAATCAGCAAAACCAGGTGTCAGAACCAAAGCTATGCGTGCCATTTGTTCGAATCCTCCTTGAATTCCGAGACCATGATGCGGCGAACAACCCCTTGTCTCCGGCGGCTATTACGCGCAGAAACGAAAAAGCCCCCACAAACATAAATGTTTGCGGGGGCTTTTCTTTACTGCATATGGCGGAGAGATAGGGATTTGAACCCTAGGTACTGTTGCCAGTACAACGGATTTCGAATCCGTCCCGTTCGGCCACTCCGGCATCTCTCCAGTGGCGCGCATGATACCAGCAGTTTGCCGAAAGGCAAAGCCTGTTTGCGAAAAAAATTCGCGTGGTATCAGGCGCTTGCGTGAACTTGCCGGTTACAGCGGCACACCCAGGCGTTTGGCAACTTCTTCGTAGGCTTCGATAACGTCGCCCAGACCCTGGCGGAAGCGGTCCTTGTCCATCTTCTTGCGGGTTTCTTTGTCCCACAGGCGGCAGCCGTCCGGGCTGAATTCGTCACCCAGGACGATCTCGCCGTGGAATACGCCGAACTCAAGCTTGAAGTCGACCAGCAGCAGGCCAGCGTCGTCGAACAGTTTGTTCAGCACGTCGTTGACCTTGAGCGACAGCTCTTTCATCTTCGCCAGTTGCTCGGCGGTGCCCCAACCGAAGGCCACGACGTGGGATTCGTTGATGAACGGGTCGCCCTTGGCGTCGTCCTTGAGGAACAGCTCGAAGGTGTGCGGGGTGAGCTTCATGCCTTCTTCGACGCCCAGGCGCTTGACCAGGCTGCCGGCGGCGTAGTTGCGCACGACGCATTCGACCGGGATCATGTCGAGCTTCTTGACCAGGCATTCGTTGTCGCCCAGCAGCTTGTCGAACTGGGTCGGAATGCCGGCTTCTTCAAGCTTTTGCATGATGAAGGCGTTGAACTTGTTGTTCACCATGCCCTTGCGGTCGAGCTGTTCGATGCGCTTGCCGTCGAACGCCGAGGTGTCGTTGCGAAACAGCAGGATCAAGCGGTCAGCGTCGTCGGTCTTGTAAACCGACTTGGCTTTGCCGCGGTAGAGTTCTTCACGTTTTTCCATGATGGGCTCCGCTTGCTAAATGATGGGCTAGGCGATTTCACGCCAGTCGAGCCCGGAATCCTGATTGGCCACTTGCAGCCAGTCCGGGTCGCAGCCGAGGGTATCGACGAAGCATTGCCGGGCCAGCTGTGGCTGGTTGTTCTTGCTGCTGAGATGGGCCAGCACCAGGTGTTGCAGGTTCTGCCAGTCCAGCTCCGACACCAGGCGCGCGGCCTGATGGTTGTTCAAATGTCCGTAGTCGCCACCCACCCGCTGCTTCAAAAACATCGGGTACGGCCCGCGTCCGAGCAGGTCGCGACAGTGGTTGGCCTCGATCAGCAGGGCGTCCAGGCCCTGGTAGCTGCTGAGCAGGGCCGCATCATACGAGCCCAGGTCGGTCAGCACGCCAAAGCGCCGGCAGCCATCGCCAAACACGTACTGCAGCGGCTCCAGCGCGTCGTGAGTGACACCGACGGCGGTAACGCTCAGGTCGCCCAGCTGCAAGGTGTCGTTGGCGGCCAGGAAGCCTGCGGCCTCGACCGGCTTGCGCATGCCGCGCAAGGTGCCGCGGCTGAGGTAGACCGGTACATTGTAGCGCCGCGACAGCAACCCGACCCCATGCACGTGGTCGGCATGTTCGTGGGTGACCAGCACCGCGCTCAATTGCGCCGCAGAAACGCCGAGCAGCGCCAGGCGCCGCTCGGTTTCACGCAGGGAAAAGCCGCAATCGACCAGCAGCAAGGTATTGCCACTGGCGATCAGCGTGCCATTTCCCTGGCTTCCACTTCCAAGTACGGCGAAGCGCACTTAACCCAGGTTGTCCTGAATCACGCTCAGCACGCGGCGGGCAACGTCTGCCGGGGCCACGGTGTTGATGTTCTTCTCGACGGTGACCTGGACGCTTTCGCCCACCTTGCTCAGGCGAACCTGGTAGCGCTCGGCACGGGCTTCACGCTCTTCCTTGCTCGGCGCACTGCCGAACAGACGGCTGAAGAAGCCTGGCTGCTCTTTGGTCTCGGCTTTCTCGGCAAGGTTGATGTAGTACAGGCCCAGGCTGCGGTTGATGTCTTCAACGCGCCATTCGCCCTGCTCCAGGGCACGGCCAACGCTGGACCAGGCGCGATCGAGGTCGGCGCCCAGGTTCAGTACCGGGTTGCCGCTGCCGTCTTCGCTGAGGCTGACGCGGCTCGGGGTATCGAAGTCGCGGGCGGCAAGCAACGACACCGAACCGCCCTTCTCGGCGCTGCGGGTCATGCTGGCGAGCATTTCGTCGACCAGGATGGCGTCAACACCGGTGTTGGCCGAACGTGCCGGGAATTCCTGCTCGGCAGTGCTGCCGGCCGGGCGTTCGACGGTCACGACGTAGACTTCACTGGTGTTGCGCTGCACGCCCGGCTCGATGCGGATGCGCGCACGGACTTCGTTGTCGCTGCTGCTCGAGGCACTGCCCAGGCGCTTGGCCATGGATGCCGAGAGTTCGTCGAACCGCTGCCAGGTGGTGTTGAATTCGCCGGTTTGCGGACGCTCTTCGGCAATCCGGAAGCCGTTGTCTTCAAAGAACTGACGGGCCACCGGCCAGACTTCGGCCGGCGAGCGCTGGGCCAGGACCCAACGCGAGCTGCCGCTCTTCTGCAGGCTGAAATCGCTGATGTCGGCCGCGGCGTTCAACGGCAGCGGACGCGGCACTTCGAATTCGCCCTTGACGTTGTCGTCGGCGACGTTGCGCGGGATCGGCAGCAGCGGGTCGAGCCGCTTGGCGCTGCTGACGTCCGGTGGCAGCTGCATTGGCGGCTTCTGGGTGGCCTCCAGATAATCGCTGCCACGGTCACGGAAGTAACCCTCTTCGCCCCAGAGCCAGCCGCAACCGCTGGTACTGGAGATGATCAAGGCAAGGGCGGAAAGACCAGCCAATCGCTTCATGCGGTGTACGTCCTCAATTAAAACTTCAGGCCGCACTGGCGCATCGCCTGGCGTACCGTATCGTGACAGGATTCGCTCAGCCAGGTCAGTGGCAGGCGGATGCCCTTGTGCATCAGGCCCATTTCGACCAAAGCCCACTTCACCGGAATCGGGTTGGCTTCGATGAACAGGTCCTTGTGCAGCGGCATCAGTTGTTCGTTGATTGCGCGAGCCTTCTGGGCATTGCCCTCAAGGGCGGCTTCGCACAGATCGGCCATTTCTCGCGGGGCGACGTTGGCGGTAACAGAGATGTTGCCCTTGCCGCCCAGCAGGATCAGCTCGACAGCGGTCGGGTCATCGCCGGACAGGACGATGAAGTCCTTGCTGACGCCGTCAAGGATGGCCTTGGCGCGCTTGAGGTCGCCGGTGGCCTCTTTGATGCCGATGATGTTCGGCACGGTCGACAGGCGGATCACGGTCTCGGCCTGCATGTCGCAGGAGGTGCGGCCAGGGACGTTGTAGAGAATCTGCGGGATGTCGACGGCTTCGGCAATGTGCTTGAAGTGCTGGTACAGGCCTTCCTGGGTCGGCTTGTTGTAGTACGGCACCACCAGCAGGCAGGCATCGGCGCCGGCTTCCTTGGCGTTGCGGGTCAGGTGCACGGCTTCGCTGGTGGAGTTGGCGCCGGTGCCGGCGATCACCGGGATACGGCCATTGACCTGCTTGACCACCGCCTTGATGACTTCAATGTGCTCATTGACATCCAGGGTCGCCGACTCGCCGGTAGTACCGACGGCAACGATGGCGTGGGTGCCGTTTTCCAGGTGGAAGTCCACGAGTTTGCTGAGGCTGTCCCAATCAAGACGCCCTTGTGCATCCATGGGTGTGACCAATGCCACCATACTGCCCGCAATCATGAAACTGCTCCTGCCGGAAAAAGAGAGCGGTAATGGTACTGGCGCCATCGGCCTTGCACAAGCGAAGCAGGCGGGCGGAGCATTCCCCTCGGCGGCCATTTTCGCTACCCTTCTGTCTTTGATCGGTACATAGTGGCCCGCCGGGCTGCCGACAATGCGCGTAGCCAGCGCCGCAAGGCTCGATCCTGAGCCCCGGGCGCCTGCCTACCGGCCTTTTTGCCACGTCAGGTACCGACCGCTCATCGCTTTAGGAATGCTGCATGTCCACCCCCACCGTTCGCGAACAATTCCTTGTCATCAGCGCCCTGGGTGCCAATCCCATGGAACTGACCAACATCCTGTGCCGGGCCAGCAACGACAATCGTTGCTCGGTCGTCACCTCGCGCCTGACCCGCCACGGCGAGTGCAGTGCCCTGGTCCTGCAGGTCGCCGGCAGCTGGGACGCCCTGGCGCGCTTCGAAGGCGCCCTGCCGGGCCTGGCCAAGAAGCACACCTTCACCGTCAACGTGGTGCGCAGCGCCGAGCTCGAAGTTCGCCCGCTGTCGCTGCCGTACGTGGCCTATGTCAGCGCCGCCTACCGCCCGGACATCATCAACGAGCTGTGCCAGTTCTTCATCGACCACCATGTGGAGCTGGAGAACCTCACCTGCGACACCTACCAGGCCCCGCAGACCGGCGGCACCATGCTCAACGCCACCTTTACCGTGACCCTGCCGGCAGGTACCCAGATCAGCTGGCTGCGTGACCAGTTCCTGGACTTCTCCGATGCGCTGAACCTGGATGCGCTGATCGAACCGTGGCGCCCACAGAACCCGATGTAAGGAAGCTTTTCATGGCCGTTGAACTCGACCAACCCGTCGCCGATTTTGAGGCCCAGGCCACCAGCGGCCAGACCGTCAGCCTGGCTGGGCTTAAAGGCCAGCAGGTGGTGCTGTACTTCTACCCCAAGGACAGCACCCCGGGGTGCACCACCGAAGGCCAGGGTTTCCGTGACCAGCATGCAGCCTTCGCGGCGGCCAACACCCAGGTGTTCGGCGTATCGCGTGATGGCATCAAGTCCCACGAGAACTTCAAGGCCAAGCAGGCCTTCCCCTTCGAGCTGATCAGCGACAAGGACGAAGCCCTGTGCCAGCTGTTCGACGTGATCAAGCTGAAGAAACTCTACGGCAAGGAATACCTAGGCGTGGACCGCAGCACCTTCCTGATCGACAAGGACGGCGTGCTGCGCAAGGCCTGGCGTGGGGTGAAGGTGCCCGGGCATGTCGATGCCGTACTGGCTGAGGCGCAGACGCTGAACGCAAGATAAGCCAATCGCGGGGCAAGCCCGCTCCCACAGGTTCTTTCACTCACTGTGGGAGCGGGCTTGCCCCGCGATGCTTTTAGAGCAGCGGCGCCACCACCGGCTCTCGCCGCGGCCAGGCATCCAGCACGGCCTTGAACAGGGTCGCCAGCGGGATGGCAAAGAAGATCCCCCAGAACCCCCACAGCCCGCCAAACAGCAGCACCGCGCAGATGATCGCCACCGGGTGCAGGCTCACCGCCTCGGAGAACAGCAGCGGCACCAGCACGTTGCCGTCCAGGGCCTGGATGATCGCGTACACCGCCATCAGGTAAATGAACTGATCACCCCAGCCCCACTGGAACAGCGCAATCAGGGTTACCGGTACGGTCACCACCACCGCGCCGACATAGGGCACCACCACCGACAGGCCGACCAGCAGGGCCAGCAACGCCGCATAGTTGAGCCCCAGGCTGATGAAGGCGATGTAGGTGGCCACGCCACAGATCAGAATCTCGATGCCCTTGCCGCGAATGTAGTTGGCGATCTGCCGGTTCATTTCTTCGGCCACCCGGGTCATCAGCGCCCGCTCCTTGGGCAGGTAGCCACTGACCCAATCGGCGATCTGCTCGCGGTCCTTGAGAAAGAAGAACACCAGGATCGGCACCAGCACCAGGTAGATCATGATGTTGACCAGCAGCGGCAGGCTCGACAGCGAGAAGGTCAGCGCCCACTGGCCGAACTTGCCGATCTCGCCGCGCATCACCTCGATGGCCTGCAGCACCTGCTCGTCGGAGACCAGGTGCGGGTAGCGCTCGGGCAACAGCAACAGCAGCGACTGCCACTTGCCGAGCATGCCCGGCAGTTCATTGAACAGGGTGATCAACTGATGCCAGAGCAGCGGCACCAGCACCAGCAGGAACACCGCCAGGGCGCCCATGAACAGCATGAACACCAGCCCGACCGCATAGCGCGTGGGCACCCGCAGGCGCTCCAGGGCGTTGACCAGGCCTTGCATCAGGAACGCCAGAACCATCCCCGCCAGCACCGGCGCGAGCATGCCGCCGAGGGTCAGGACGGCGGTGAACGCCAGAAACAGCAAGACCGCCAGCACCACCGCTTCTTCATCGGAGAAGTAGCGCTGCATCCAGTCGCGAAGCACCTTGAACATTGACGATCCTTTAACAGAAAAAACTCAGGCCTTCTTCAGCCAGTAGGTGTAAACACCGGCCTCGGCCTCTTCGAGCAGCAGCGTATGACCGGCCAATCGGGCAAAAGTGCGAAAGTCGCGCTGGGAACCGGCGTCGGTGGCAATCACCTTGAGCACCGCGCCAGTGGCCAGGCGATTGAGCTCCATCTTCGCCTTGAGCAGCGGCAGCGGGCAGTTCAGCCCGCTGGCGTCGAGTTCGGCGTCATGGGTCGGGGTCTCGCTCATGGGGGTCTCCAGGCAGGAATGCGGGCACAGGTAGCATTTTGAACAAGCCCGGTAGGATACCGCCACTGGTCGCCAACGTGCGAGCGGGCTACAGTAAGGTTCTTTGTCGACCAGAGCTTCGTGCATGAATTTTCTGCGCCCTACCCTGCTGACGCTGGCCTGTTTGATGGCGCTCCCCAGCCATGCCGACGACCTGCCGTCACTCGGCGACGCCAGTTCTGCCATTGTCTCCCCGCAACAGGAACACCAGCTGGGCCGCGCCTGGCTCAGCCTGCTGCGGGGCAATGTCAACCAACTGAACGATCCCCAGCTCAAGGATTACGTCGAAACCAGCGTCTACCGCCTGGCCGAAACCAGCCAGTTGCAGGACCGGCGCCTGGAGTTCATCCTCATCGACAGCCGCGAACTCAACGCCTTTGCCGCCCCCGGCGGGATCGTCGGGGTCAACGGCGGGCTGTTCCTCAATGCCCAGACCGAAGGCGAATACGCCTCGGTACTGGCTCACGAACTGGCGCACTTGTCGCAACGCCACTTCGCCCGCGGCGTCGAGGCCCAGCAGCGCATGCAGTTGCCGATGATGGGCGCGCTGCTGATCGGTATCGTCGCCGCCGCGGCAGGTGCCGGTGATGCCGGTATTGCCGCAATTGCCGGCACCCAGGCGGCCGCCATCCAGGAGCAGCGGCGCTTCTCGCGGCAGAACGAACAGGAAGCCGACCGCATCGGTATCCTCAACCTTGAGAAGGCCGGCTATGATCCGCGCAACATGCCGACCATGTTCGAGCGCCTGATGCGTCAGTACCGCTATGACGCCAAGCCGCCGGAATTCCTTCTGACTCACCCGGTTACCGAATCGCGCATCGCCGACACCCGCAACCGCGCCGAACAGGCGCCCAAGGGTGGCACCGAAGACAGCATGCGCTACCAGCTGATTCGTGCCCGGGTGGCGCTGATCTACGAAGGCACCCCCGGCCTTGCCGCCAAGCGCTTCCAGGCCCAGCTCGACGAAAACCCGCAGATGGACGCCGCCCGCTACGGCCTGGCGCTGGCGCAGATCAAGGGCGGGCGCCTGAACGAGGCGCGCGAGAACCTCAAGCCGCTGCTGGCCAAGGCGCCCAACGACATCACCTACAACCTGGCGCAGATCGACCTGGACATCACCAACAACCGCCTGCCCGATGCCCAGCAACGGGTCGAGCGGATGCGCAGCCTGTACCCGGCCAACTACCCGCTGCAACAGGCGCGCATCGACCTGCTGCTCAAGCAGAACCGCCCTGCCGAGGCAGAGAAGGCGCTGGATGCGCTACTCAAGAACCGTCCTGAAGACCCAGACGTCTGGTATGACGTGGCGGAAGTGCGGGGCTTGTCGGGCAACACCATCGGCCTGCACCAGGCCCGCGCCGAATACTTTGCCCTGGTGGGCGACTTCGACCAGGCCCTGCAGCAGCTCGACTACGCCAAGCAGCGCGCCGGCAACAACTTCGTCCTGGCGTCGAAGATCGATGCGCGTCAGCGCGAGCTGATGGAGCAACAGCGGATGGTCAAGGACATGATGCGCTAAGCATCGCGGGGCAAGTCCGCTCCTACGGTAGGAGCGGGCTTGCCCCGCGAAGGCGTCGTCAGGCGTTACCGGACAACTTCATCCGCGCCGCCTGGGTGAAGTCGAGCATACGCTTGAGCGGCTTGATCGCCTGGGGGATCAACGCCGGCTCAACGAAAATCTCGTTAGTGCCTTCCCGCAGGCACTGCAAGGTGCGCTCCAGGGTATTCATCGCCATCCACGGGCAATGCGCGCAGCTGCGGCAGGCCGCGCCGTTACCGGCGGTAGGCGCTTCGATGAAGATCTTGTCGGGGCACAGCTGCTGCATCTTGTAGAAGATGCCGCGGTCGGTGGCGACGATGAAGGTCTTGTTCGGCAGGGTCTGCGCCGCCGCAATCAGCTGGCTGGTGGAGCCCACTGCGTCGGCCAGGTCGATCACCGCCTCGGGCGACTCCGGATGCACCAGGATTGCCGCATCCGGGTACAGCGCCTTCATGTCGGCCAGTTGGCGCGACTTGAACTCTTCGTGGACGATGCAGGCACCGTCCCACAGCAGCATGTCGGCGCCGGTCTGTTTCTGGATGTAGCGGCCCAGGTGCTGGTCCGGGCCCCAGATGATGGTCTCGCCGTTGTCCATCAGGCTTTCGACGATTTCCAGCGCGCAGCTTGAGGTCACTACCCAGTCGGCGCGGGCCTTGACCGCCGCCGAGGTGTTGGCATACACCACCACGGTGCGCTCGGGGTGCTTGTCGCAGAACGCCGAGAACTCATCCACCGGGCAGCCGAGATCGAGCGAGCAGGTCGCCTCGAGGGTCGGCATCAGCACGCGCTTTTCCGGGGTGAGGATCTTGGCCGTCTCGCCCATGAAGCGCACCCCGGCGACCACCACGGTCGAGGCCGCGTGGTTCTTGCCGAAGCGGGCCATTTCCAGCGAGTCGGACACGCAGCCACCGGTTTCCTCGGCCAGGGCCTGGATCACCGGGTCGCAATAGTAGTGGGCAACCAGCACCGCATTTTGCGCCTTGAGTTCGGCGGCAATGGCGGCGCGGTAGTCGGCCTCTTGCTCGGGCGTCAGCGGCGTGGGCTGCTTGGCATCGAGGTGAGCCTGGACGAGAAGGCGTTCGGAAATCTGGGTCATGATCGCTGGACCTGCAGGCGCTTGAGCGCGTAAGTCGAGTGTATCACCGAGCCCTGGCAAATCGGCTACAGGCTCCACAGGCAGGGCAAAACAGCCTTGCGCACAGAACCACGGACCAGCTGCGGCCTCGGGTTTTTATAGGATGCCGAAGGCTACAGATAATCGAATGAATTCAAAAGGTTTTTTTAGTGAAACAAGCCCGGGGCGGGCGCCCCGGGCCTGAACATCAACCGCCGGTCGCCTGCATTGCGCTGGCGTTGGCCATGATCACGCTGGCGAACTGCTCAACGGTCATCTTCTGGCCGTTGAAGTCGACCATGCCATCGGCATAGTGCAGCGAGGTAACAATGTCATTGCCCTCGACCTTGGCCATCTGGCTCTGCACCGCCATCATGCTGACCATTTCCCCGGCCTGGGCCGCTTGCTGGGAAACGATGGCAGCATCGGTCTGGCCTTCGAACTGCGCCTGCAGGGTCGCCAGGTCACCGATCATCGGCTTGGACAGCGACAGCTTGCTCTGCAGCTGGGTGATCAGCTGCTTGGACAGCTCCTCGGGCGGCAGCTCCAGGGAGGTCGGGTTGGCCAGGTCGACGCTGAAGCTGAAACGGCTTTCGCCATTGGCAGTCTTGAACGACAGATTCTCCAGGGCGATCTGCGGCTTGGCTGCCAGCAGGCGCTGCACATCACTGCGCACCTGGGCCGTTTCAGCCTCGGTCATCGCCAGGTCCGGCATGCCTGCACCTTCGGCAGCGGCCTGCTGGAACTCAGGCAGGCGGCTCTGGTACCAGCCGATCAGTGCCTGCATGGCCGGGATGTCGAGACGCTTGAGGCTCCAGACCATCTCGCCGGCACCGATGGCCTTGCCGTCAAAGTTGATGTCGCCAACCTTGTATTCCATGCGTGCCGAGAGCTTGTCGCCGTCGTTCTTGTACTCGTTGTTCTGCGCCAGGCCCTTGAGCTTCAGGACCTTTTGCTCATCGCCGAAGGTGGCGACCGTATCAGCCACGGCCATGTCCATCTTGCCGACATAGAAGCCGAACGGCGTCTTGGTCATGTCGCCGGTCAGGCTCAGGCCCTTGATCTCGACTTTCAGCACTTTGCTGTCAGGGTCGACCAGGTTCAGGCTCAGGCCGCCCGACTGGCCGGTGAGCTGCACGTGTTCGGCGCCTTCGTTGCCGTGGCCGGTGACTTCAAAGCCGGAGAACTTCAGCGATGAGCCGTCCTTGCTCCACTCGATCGGCGCCACCTGGAAAGCGCTGTCCATCGAGCGATCGTAGCCGTAGGCAACCTGGCCTTGCAGCGGCGAAACGTCTTTGGTCAGGGCGAACCAGTCGGCGGTGGCCGCGTCTTTTTCCAGGCTGTAATGACTGGCTGCCATGACCGGCATCAGCTTCAGCGCCTTGACCCGCGACAGCGGCAACGGCCCGTGTTCGATCTGGTCGACAAAATTCAGCTCGAAGCTTTTGCTGTCTTCGCCAACCTGCAGGTTTTTTACCTTGAGGCGGTATTTGGCGGTACTGCTGAACAGATGGCTGTCCAGCGATACCAGCTCAAGCTCCACGAGGGTGTCCATACCCACCAGCGCCTGCTTGGTCTGGGCGTTGGATTCGGCGATGGTGGTTGCCAGCACGCCTGGCAGTTGCTTGCCGGTGTACCAGGCACCCGCGGTGCACACCGCTGCCACTGCCACTGCGAGGCCGAGTACGCCTGTAGATTTCTTCATGAATTGTTTCGCTTCCATTTGTAGAGAGTTGTTGCGTTGACTAAGCCTTGCGGCCTATTCGTTGACGTCCATGTACTCGCGGGCCCAGACGATGTAGTCGTCCGGTTGCGTGTAGGTATGGGTGAGTTCGGTGGCGCTCAGGTCCGAGGTGCTGCAGGTGATGCCGCGCTGCTCGCGCAGGCAGTCGTAGGTGGCCTTGATCGCGGCAAAGTAGGCACCATGGCCATCGACGGCAATGCGCACACCCAGTTCGGCCAGGCGCGCATCATCATGCAGTTGCGGGTTGCCGTAGGTGACCAGCATCAGCGGCACGCTCAGGTGTGCGGCAATCTGTTCCAGGTGTTCGAAGTCGCGGATACCGACAATGCACAAGGCGTCTGCGCCGGCGTTCTGGTAGGCCACGGTGCGGGCGATGACTTCTTCGGTGGCAATCAGCGCCGCGTTGGTGCGGGCAATGATCGACAGCTCCGGGTCAACTCGCGCCTCCAGCGCCGCGCGGATCTTGCCGACCCCTTCGGCGATGCTGATCAGGTCGGTGGACTTGCGCCCGAACTGGGCCGGCAGCAGGGTGTCCTCGATGGTCAGCGCGGCAATCCCGGCACGCTCAAGCTCGGTCACCGTCCGCATCACGTTGAGCGCGTTGCCATAGCCGTGGTCGGCGTCAGCAATTACCGGCAGTTGCGCCACCCGGCCGATCCGCGTCGCCTGCTCGGCGAATTCGCTCAGGCTGATCAGGGCAAAGTCAGGGGCGGCCAGCACCTGCAGGGAGGCCACCGAACCGCCGAGGATCCCCACCTCGAAGCCCAGGTCAGCGGCAATGCGCGCCGACATCGGGTCGAAAACAGAGGCGGTGTGGTAGCAGGCAGGTGAGGCAAGCAGTTGGCGGAACGCGCGACGCAGGTCTTGGTGGGAGGCTCTTGGCATGGTCTTTCCAGGCTATCGACTTCATTTAGTAGGTCGAACATTACCACTGCTGGCTATCTGACTGACAGCGCCACGCGCTTCAGGGTCTCGCTGGGCAGCTCCTTGAACAGCTTGCGGTAGCTGTCGGAAAACCGTCCCAGGTGCCAGAACGACCAATGCATGGCCACTTCGGCGACGGTGGTATCGCTGGGCGTGCAACTGAGCAATTCACGCCGTGCACTGTTGAGCCGGCGCAAGCGCAGCCACTGCGCCGGGGCCATGCCGGTGAAGGTCTTGAAGGCGTGCTGCAGCTGGCGCAGGGACACCCCGGCAACCTGCGAAAGCTCAAGCAGATTGAGGGTTTCTTCCGGGCAATCTGCCGCCCATTCGCCAACCTTGCGCATGATTGCGCGCTCTTCGGTACGCCGCCACAACGCCCCGCGATCGAGGCAGATGCACGCGTTATCGAGGATGAACAGGCAGTCTTCCAGCAACTGCGCGGCCAATGCGTCCTGGCTTGGCGGGTCGATGGTCTGCGAGATGCGCGTGAGGGTGCCGCTCAGCCACCGGCTGAACAGCTCGTTCTGCATCGAGTTCAACGGCGCCATGAACAGCCCGTCGAGGCGGGCGATGTCCAGGCTGTGGCGCTGGACGAATTCCGGGCCGAACACCACGGCCACTTCCTGGTAGTTCTCCGGGGTGATCCAGATGTTGCGGCTTTCGCCATTGAGCACGTAAAGGCTGTGATCGTTGCGGTCGAAACAGAACGCCAGGGAGCCGGCCGGCGCACTGAAATTCTGTTCGACCCGGGTGTTCATGCACTCCTCGTAGATCTCCACGCCCTGCAGGTCGAGGCAGCGCAGCTGGCCGGCGAAATGCCCGGGAGACATCTGTTGGTAATGCTGGGTCCAGCCCGGGGTGGCACGGACCTGTTCGGTGACATCGGCGGTATTGAAAGCTTGAACCCGCAAAGGCGTTGACGCTGTCATGAGCTGCTCTTTATGCACTCTTTTGGTGCATTTTAGTCTTGCTGAAAGTGGATAGATCGAATGCGCAAGCGTCACCCAAGATAGACCTCAACGCGCTACAGGGGAAGCCGCTTGGGTGGCAAGCCGGTCGCAACTGCCGGTCCTGGCGTGGATAAAACCAACAACGAGGTCTTTATGAATGCCCCTTTCGATCAGCTGTCTGCGTGGCTGAAAGAACACAAGATTACCGAAGTCGAGTGCGTGGTCAGTGATCTGACCGGTATCGCCCGCGGCAAGATCGCACCGACCAACAAGTTCCTGCATGAACGAGGCATGCGCCTGCCGGAAAGTGTGCTTCTGCAAACGGTAACCGGGGACTTTGTCGACGACGACATCTACTACGACCTGCTCGATCCGGCCGACATCGACATGGTCTGCCGCCCGGATTCGGCGGCGGTGTACGTGGTGCCATGGGCCATCGAGCCGACCGCCGTGGTGATCCACGACACCTTCGACAAGCAAGGTAACCCGATCGAGCTGTCGCCGCGCAACGTGCTCAAGAAAGTCCTCAAGCTCTACACCGACAAGGGCTGGCAGCCCATCGTCGCCCCGGAGATGGAGTTCTACCTGACCCAGCGCTGCGAAGACCCGGACTTGCCGTTGCAAGCACCGCTGGGCCGTTCGGGCCGGGCCGAAAGCGGCCGCCAGTCGTTCTCGATCGATGCCGCCAACGAATTCGACCCGCTGTTCGAAGACGTCTATGACTGGTGCGAAGCCCAGGGCCTGGACCTCGACACGCTGATCCACGAAGACGGCCCGGCGCAGATGGAAATCAACTTCCGTCACGGCGACGCCCTCGACCTTGCCGACCAGATCACCGTGTTCAAGCGCACCATGCGCGAGGCGGCGCTCAAGCACAACGTCACCGCCACCTTCATGGCCAAGCCGGTGGGCGACGAGCCGGGCAGCGCCATGCACCTGCACCAGAGTGTGATCGACATCGCCACCGGCAAGCCGATCTTCGTCGACGACAACGGGCAAATGAGCGAGCTGTTTCTGCATCACATCGGCGGCTTGCAAAAGTACATCCCCAAAGTGCTGCCGATGTTCGCCCCCAACGTCAACTCGTTCCGCCGTTTCCTGCCCGACACCTCGGCGCCGGTGAACGTCGAATGGGGCGAAGAGAACCGCACCGTGGGCCTGCGCGTACCGACCTCGAGCCCCGAGGCGATGCGCGTGGAAAACCGCCTTCCCGGCGCCGATGCCAACCCTTACCTGGCGATTGCCGCCAGCCTGCTGTGCGGCTACCTGGGCATGGTCGAGAAGATCAACCCCAGCGCTCCGGTCCAGGGCCGCGCCTACGAGCGGCGCAACCTGCGCCTGCCGATCACCATCGAAGACGCCCTGGCGCACATGGAAGACTGCCCGACCATCGAGCAGTACCTGGGCAGCAAGTTCGTCCGCGGCTACGTGGCGGTCAAGCGTGCCGAGCACGAGAACTTCAAACGGGTGATCAGTTCCTGGGAGCGCGAATTCCTGCTGCTCAGCGTCTGAGCCCGAGCTTGTAACAAGTATCGAAAACAACAATTCAAAAAGGTGTCGATATGCGTCCCATGAAAACAGTCGTAACTGCAACCCTGGCGCTGCTGGTCAGCGCCGTGGCCCAGGCCCAGCCCAGTGTCAGCGTGTACAACTGGACCGACTACATCGGTGAAACCACCCTGGCGGATTTTCAGGGCAGCACCGGTATCAAGGTCATCTACGACGTGTTCGACTCCAACGAAACCCTGGAAGGCAAGTTGCTCGCCGGTCGCACCGGCTACGACGTGGTCGTGCCTTCCAACCACTTTCTGGCCCGTCAGGTCAAAGCCGGGGCCTTTCTGAAACTGGACCGCGAGCAGTTGCCGAACTGGAAGAACCTCGACCCGGTGCTGCTCAAGTTCCTCCAGGAGAACGACGCCGACAACCTGCACTCGGTGCCCTACCTGTGGGGCACCAACGGCATCGGCTACAACGTCGACAAGGTCAAGCAGGTGCTGGGCGTCGACCACATCGATTCCTGGGCAGTAATGTTCGAGCCCGAGAACCTGAAAAAGCTCAGCCAGTGTGGCGTGTCGTTCATGGACTCGGCCGACGAACTGTTCCCCGCCATCCTCAACTACATGGGCAAGGATCCGCGCAGCGAAAAGCCTGAAGACTACAAGGCGGCCGAGGCCAAACTACTGACCCTGCGCCCCTACATCACCTATTTCCACTCGTCCAAATATGTCTCGGACCTGGCCAACGGCGATATCTGCGTGGCCTTCGGCTATTCGGGCGACGTGTTCCAGGCCGCCAACCGCGCCAAGGAAGCCAACAACGGCGTGAACATCGCCTACGCCATTCCCAAGGAAGGCAGCAACCTGTGGTTCGACCTGCTGGCGATTCCTTCCGACGCCAGCAACCCGAAAGAGGCCTACGCCTTCATCAACTACCTGCTCGACCCGAAAGTGATCGCCAAGGTCAGCGGCGTGGTCGGCTACGCCAACGCCAACCCGCCGGCCAAGCAGTACATGGACGCGGAGCTGGTCAACAACCCCGAGGTGTACCCACCGCAAGCAGTGCTCGACAAGCTGTACGTGTCCAGCACCCCGACGCCGGCGATCATGCGCCTGATGACCCGCTCCTGGAGCAAAGTGAAGTCGAACAAATGAACCAGTACAGCCCTGAACACGCCCGCTCCTACTACAGCGCCACGGCCCATGACCTGGCGCCCTACCCTGCCCTGGGCGCCGATCTGCAGGCCGATGTCTGCGTGATCGGCGGCGGTTTTACCGGGGTCAACTGCGCCATCGAACTGGCCCAGCGCGGGCTCTCGGTGATCCTCCTCGAAGCCCGGCGCATCGGCTGGGGCGCCAGCGGGCGCAACGGCGGCCAGCTGATCCGCGGTATCGGCCATGAGGTCGAGGGCTTCGCCCGCTACGTCGGCCAGGAGGGGGTGAAGTACCTGCAACGCGCCGGCATCGAATCGGTCGAGGTGGTGGCCGAGCGCGTCCGCACCCACGGCATCGATTGCGACCTGCGCTGGGGCTTTTGCGAACTGGCCAACACCCCGGCGCAGTTCGCCGCCTTGCGTGCCGAGCAGCAAAGCCTGGCCGAGCAGAATTATCGGCATGAAACGCAATTGGTCGGGCCTGAGCAGATGCATCAGGTGGTCGCCTCCGACCTGTATGCCGGCGGCCTGATCGACCGCGGCTCGGGCCACCTGCATCCGCTCAACCTGGTGCTGGGCGAGGCACGCGTGGCCGAATCCCTCGGCGTGCGCATCTTCGAACAGAGCCCGGTGCTGGAAATCAGCCATGGCGCCACTGCGCAGGTACGCACCCGGCACGGTACGGTGCGCGCCGGCAGCCTGGTGCTGGCCTGCAACGCGCACCTGGATGAACTGGAGCCGCGCCTGAGCGGCAAGGTATTGCCCGCCGGCAGCTACATCATCGCCACCGAGCCGCTGTCCCAGGCACAGGCCGAGCAGCTGATTCCACAGAACCTGTCGCTGTGCGACCAGAAGGTCGGCCTCGACTATTACCGGCTGTCGGCCGACCGCCGCCTGCTGTTCGGTGGCGCCTGCCACTACTCCGGGCGCGACCCTGCGGATATCGCTGCCTACATGAAACCGAAGATGCTCAAGGTGTTCCCGCAACTGGCCAATACCCGCATCGACTTCCAGTGGGGCGGCAAGATCGGCATCACCGCCAATCGCTTCCCCCAGGTCGGCCGCCTGCAACAGCACCCGAACGTGTTCTATGCCCAGGGCTACAGCGGCCATGGCCTGAACGTCACCCACTGGACCGCGCGGCTGCTGGCCGAAGCCATTCACGCCGGGCACAGCCAGGGCCTGGATGTGTTCAGCGCGGTGCCGCACCTGACCTTCCCCGGCGGCAAGGCCCTGCGCTCGCCGTTGCTGGCGTTGGGGATGTTCTGGTACCGGCTGCGCGAGGTGCTGGGCTAAGGACGGTTAGCCGTCCGACAAACATCCTTCTTTTCCTTGCGACTGACCCAATTGCAGCTACTTTCAGTTAAGTCTTTGTTTCAGCGCATGACAGGCTTCGGAGGGAATCGAAGGATGATTGCAGGTCTCAAGCTCTACCCGCGCCAGCACTGGTTGCTCGGCGCGCTGCTGCTGGCCCTGGCCGGCTGCAGCAACATCGACGCGCGCACCACCGAGTATGTCGGTGCGCCCCACGCCGCCCCCACCAGTGCCGCCAATGTCCAGGTGCTGCGCAGCGAACCGACCCGGCCGCATACCCGGCTCGGTGAAATCGTCGTCGATGCCAGCGTCGAACCACCTCCGCCGATCACCGAGGTCGAGCAAAAGCTGCGCGAGCAGGCCGCCAGCATCGGCGGCGATGCCGTGGTGGTGGTCTACGACCGTATCCAGCCGGTGTCCGCTTACGTCAGCGGCCCGCTGTGGGACCGCGATATCCGCGCCATCGAAGGGCGCAAGCTCAAAGGCATCGTCATCAAGTACCAGTAATCCATGCGGGTTAACCCGTAACAGCGTTTAACTGCGTCACTGATCAGGCGTTCACGCTATGCAAAGGATTCATGCCGTTTGCTTCGCGCTGCCCTGCGCCCTGCTGTTTGCCCAGGCACCACTGGCCAATAACGCCGAGACCGCGAACAAGAGCAACAACCCGCTCAACCTGGCGCCGGGCCTGAACCTTCAGGATTACTACACGCCGTCACTGTACGACAGCAATGCCCATAGCAACGAACTGCTGGTGCGCGGCACCCTGCCGCTGGCCGCTGGCGACTTCCTGCCGGTGCCGCAACTGCTGCGTGCGACCCTGCCGGTCAGCACCCGCCCCGATCCGCACGGTGGCTACAGCACTGGCATCGGTGACCTGAACCTGTTCGATATCTTTCTGCTCAAGACCGAAGGCGTACAGCTGGGCATCGGCCCGCAAATCACCGCCCCCACCGCCGAACACGACGAACTGGGCACCGGCAAATGGCAGGCGGGCCTGGCAGCGGTCGCTATCGATTCCTCCCCGCGCGGCCTGCTCGGTGCGCTGGTGCAATACCAGAGCTCGTTTGCCGGCGACCATGACCGGGCGCATGTGGAATCGGCCACCCTGCAGCCGTTCATCATCCACAACCTGCCCAAAGGCTGGTACCTGCGCTCCACCGCCACCTGGACCTTCGACCTGAAGAACGACAGCCACTACATCCCCCTCGGCCTGGGCCTGGGCAAGGTATGGAAGTCCGGTAGCAACATCCTCAATGCCTTCGTCGAGCCGCAGTGGACGGTGGAGAAAAAAGGCGATGGCCTGCCACAGTTCACCGTGTTTGCCGGCCTCAACCTGACCCTTGGCAAGTAAGGAGGATTGATGAACCTGCGCCAGCCGCGCCCACGCCCCATTCAACGCCAGCGCCAACCCGGGCAACGGGAAACTGCCGCTGTGGACGGCAAACAAGCACTAATCGACTGAAGGAGCCAAGCCATGGGTACCCGCCTTACTGCACGTCAAACGGCGTTGCTCGTGCTCACCACCGCCCCGCTGCTGGCCCAGGCAGACAACGCCCGCGACTGGCAGAACATCCCCATCGACCTCAACATGGTCTTTGGCTACTACAACCGCATCGATGCCAACACCCCCATCGACACCGCGCTGCCGATCGACGGCCTGTCGCTGGATGCCGACCTGTACATCCTGCGCCTGGCGCGCTCGTTCGACATTGCCGGGCGCAACAGTGCGATCCAGCTGGTGCAGCCCTATGCCGACGTGTCTGCCTCGTTCGACAACGCTCGCTTTTTCGACGGCACCAAGCACAACGGCGGCATGGGCGATACCCAGATCGTTTTCGCCCACAACTTCTTTGGCGGCCCGGCGCTGACTGCCGAGGAGTTTGCCAACTGGACTCCGGAAACCTTTATGACCGGTGCGCTGTGGCTGACCGTGCCCAACGGCGATTACGACAAGGACCGGGTGATCAACATCGGCGCCAACCGCTGGGTGCTCAAACCGGAAATCGGCTTTGGCACGCCCTTCGGCCCGACCTGGCTGGAGATCAACACCTGGGTCTCGCTGTTCGGCGACAACGACGATTACCTGGGCAACAGCAAGCTTGAGCAAAAGCCGCTGTACGCCGTTGAGGGCCACTACAGCTACACCATCAACCGCGCCTTGTGGGCCTCGCTGGACGCCACCTACAGCGCTGGCGGCGAGACCAGGGTCGATGGCGTCGGCCAGGACAACCAGCAGGAAAACGTCCTGCTCGGCGCCAGCATGGGCTTCATGCTCTCGCCGCAGTTCGGCGGCCTGATCGCTTACACCGACACGGTCTCGGAGCGCAACAAGTCGCCTGATGTGAACACCTGGACCTTGCGTCTGAACTACGCCTGGTAACTGCCATGACAAGGACTGGACCATGAGCGCCCTGACTGACATCAACGCCCTGCACGCCGCCATCGCCGAAACGGTACTTGGCCAGGACCAGGTGATCCGGCAGATCCTGATCGGTCTGTTGGCCAACGGCCACGTATTGCTCGAAAGCCTGCCGGGCCTGGCCAAGACCCGCACGGTCAAAGCCCTGGCCCGGCACCTGGACGCACAGATGAGCCGCATCCAGTTCACCCCCGACCTGCTGCCCTCGGACATCACCGGCGCCGAGGTGCTGCAGCAGGTCGGCGGCCAGCATCAGGTGCACTTCCAGCCCGGGCCGCTGTTCGGCAACCTGATCCTCGCCGACGAGATCAACCGCGCCCCGGCCAAGGTCCAGGCCGCCCTGCTCGAAGCCATGGAAGAGCGGCAGATCACCGTCGCCGGCAACAGCCACAAGCTGCCGGCGCTGTTCATGGTCATCGCCACCCAGAACCCCATCGAGCAGGAAGGCACCTACCCTCTGCCTGAGGCGCAGATGGACCGTTTTCTGATGAAGGTGCTGCTCGACTACCCGGCACCCGACAACGAAACCCAGGTGCTGCAACTGCTGCGTCAGGAAGAGCAGCAAGCGGCGGCGCAGACTGCGGCCAATACCTTCAGCCTGGCCCAGGACGTGATCTTCCAGGCGCGCCAGGAGATCGCCGCGATCCATGTCGCGCCGGCCATCGACCGCTACCTGATCGACCTGATCAACGCCACCCGCCACCCCGCCGACTACGACCCGGAGCTGGCCCGCTGGCTGCAACTAGGCGCCAGCCCGCGCGGCGGGATCAGCCTGGATCGCTGCGCGCGGGCCGATGCCTGGCTGCAAGGCCAGGACTTCGTCTCGCCGGACAACGTCCGGGCGATGGTCCACCCGGTGCTGCGCCATCGCCTGCAACCAAGTTACGACGCGGTGGCAGATGGCGTTGGCAGCCAGCAGATTCTCGACCGCCTGCTGGACAAGGTCGCCATTCCGGCATAAGGAGCAGGCCATGGCGCTCAAGGCGCAAGCAGCCGACGGGCTGGTGTATGTGTCGCTGGCCCAGTTGATGGCCCTGGAGGCCGATGCCCGGGGCTTGAGCTTTCTCGCCCGCCAGCCACGGGCCAGCGTGCTGGCCGGCAGCCATGCCTCGCGCCTGCGCGGGCGCGGCCTTAACTTCGATGAGCTGCGCCGCTACCAGCCCGGCGACGACCTGCGCCACCTCGACTGCAAGGCTTCGCTGCGCAGCGGCACGCCGATCGTGCGCACCTTCACCGAAGAGCGTGACCGCCCGGCGTTGCTGCTGATCGACCAGCGCATGTCGATGTTCTTCGGCAGCCAGCGCAGCTTCAAATCGGCCATCGCCGCGCAACTGGCAGCGCTGGCGGCGTGGATGGCGCTCAGAGCCGGCGACCGCGTCGGCGCCTTGCTGTTCAACGACCAGAAGATCGAAAGCCTGTCGCCGTTGCGCAGCCGCAGCCGGGTCCAGGCCATCTGCGCGGCCACCGCGCGCTTCAACCAGGCGTTGGAAGCCCAGGCTCCGGAAAGCGACTCGGCGCAGAGCCTGGACACAGTCCTGCAACGCTGCCTGAGCCTGGCCGCCCACGATCACCTGATCTGCATCATCAGCGATTTTGCCGGTGCCAGTGAACGCACCCTGCAGCAGCTACGCCAGTTGCGCGCGCACAACGACGTCATCGCCTTGCAGGTCTATGACCCGCTGGCCCTCGACCTGCCGCGCGCCGGGCGCATGCTGGTCAGCCAGGGCCAGTTGCAGGTCGAGCTTGCCGTCGAGCGCCGCCAGGTGCACAAGCCATTGAGCGAATTTCTGCGCGCACGCCTGCAGGAGGTGGCCGCACTGCTGCGGCGCAGTCAGGTACCGTTGCTGATGTTCAGCACCGCCCTGCCCGCCAGCGAGCAACTGCGCCTGGAACTGGGCAAGCGCCAGGGGCATTGGTCATGAGCAGCGTGCGGCCAAGCATCGACCAGCTCAAGGAACTGGCCCTGCCGCCAGCCCCCAGCTACCTGCCGCAAACCTGGGGCTGGGCAGCCCTTGCGGTGCTACTGCTGGCTGCACTGCTGAGCTACGGCGCCTGGCGTTATCGGCGCTGGCGGCTGAACCGCTACCGGCGCGAGGCACTGGCGCAACTGGCGCTGATCGAGTCGCGCCTGGTAGACCCGCAGCAGCATCTGGCGGCCCTGCGCGAACTGCCCGAGCTGCTCAAGCGCGTGGCATTGTCGATGCCGGCCAGCCCGGCTGTCGCCAGTTTGCGCGGTAGCGACTGGCAAGCTTTTCTCAGCGCCCACAGCCCCACAGCGCTGCCTGCGGATTTCGCCGAACAACTGGCGCACCTGGCCTACGCGCCGGACAGCCGCTTGCAAGGCAGCGATGCGCAGACGCTGCTGCATCAGTGCAGAACCTGGGTGGAACACCATCATGTGGCAGTTTGACTACCCCTGGTTGCTGCTCCTGTTGCCGCTGCCGCTGCTCGGCTACCGCTGGCTGCCGCCCTACGAAGAGGCCCGCAGCGCTATCCGCGTGCCGTTCTTCGCAGCCATCAGCCGGGCCAGCGGCCAGGCACCGGGTGTGCCCGGTACCCGCCACAACACCTGGCAACTGATTCTGCACTGGCTGCTCTGGGCCTTGCTGACTGTGGCACTGGCACGCCCGGTGCTGGTCGAACCGCCGCAGCAGCATGAACAGCCGGTACGCGACCTGATGCTGGCGATCGATATCTCCCAGTCGATGCAGACCGTCGACCTCAAGGACGCCAACGGCCAGCCGGTGTCGCGCATGAGCGCAGTCAAGGCGGTGGTTCAGGACTTCATCCGTCAGCGCCCCAAGGACCGCCTCGGCCTGGTGGTGTTCGGCAGCGGCGCTTACCCGCAGGCGCCGCTGACCCTCGATCACGCCAGCCTGGCCCTGCTGCTGGCGCAGACCGATGTCGGCATGGCCGGCCCCAACACCGCCATCGGTGACGCCATCGGCCTGAGCCTGAAACTGCTGGAGCAGGCCAAGGAGCCGGAAAAGGTGCTGATTTTGCTCACCGACGGCAACGACACCAGCAGTGCCATCACCCCCGCCCATGCCGCCGCCATGGCTGCCGCGCGTGGGGTGGTGATCCACACCATCGGCATCGGTGACCCTCAGGCCGAGGCCGAAGCCAAGGTCGACCTGCAGAGCCTCGAACAGATCGCCACGGCCACCGGCGGGCGGTTTTTTCGCGCCGCTGACCGCGATGCCCTGCAGCAGGTCTACACCACCCTCGACCAACTCACCCCGCACCAGGTCAAGACCCTGACCCACCAGCCCAAGCGCGACCTGTTCTGGCTGCCGCTGGCGGCGGCGCTGCTGATGTTCAGCACCTATCACCTGTTGGCCCTGCTGTTTTCGCTGCGCCCGCGCATTAACCCTGCAAAGGCTGCCAGGCATGGACATTGACCTGCACAACCTGCATTTTCTGCGCCCGCTGTGGCTGTGGCTGCTGCTGCCTGGGGTGCTGCTACCGCTGGCCTGGTACTACCGCCGGCAAACCCTCGCAGCCGGCCACAGCAACATAGCCGCGCACCTGCTCAAGCATTTGCGCCTGGACGGCCATGACCGCCATTTGCTGCGCCCGGTGCACCTGGCCAGCGCCTTGCTGATCCTCGGCGCCGTGGCCATGGCCGGGCCGAGCTGGGAACAGGACCGCCCGGAGTTTCTCGACAACCGCGCGCCGTTGATTCTGGCCCTGGACCTGTCCGGCTCGATGGACGCCAGCGACATCGCCCCCAGCCGCCTGGAAGCGGCCAAGCACAAGCTGCACAGCCTGATCGAGCGCCGCCAGGGTGCCGCCACCGGGCTGATCGCCTATGCCGGCAGCGCGCACCTGGTGCTGCCGGCGACCCGCGACCCGGCCTTGCTCGACAGCTTTCTCCAGGCCTTGGCCAGCAACCTGATCGAGCAGCCGGGCAAGAACGTGCTGGCGGTGATCGAGCAAGCCAGGGCGTTGGTTGCCGCCGAGGATGGCCCGGCCACCCTGGTGCTGCTCAGCGATGGCGCCGACCGCAGCCAGTTGCCGCAACTGGCCAAGGCCCTGCAGGACACCCGCCTGCAGGTGCTGGTGCTGGCCGTGGGCAACAGCGACGACGGCCTGATCAAAGGCCCCGACGGCCAGCCCCTGAGCGACAGCCAGGGCCGTCCGCAACTGGGCCGCTTCGACAAGGACGGGCTCAAGCAACTGGCCTCGGCACTGGACGCGCCGCTGGGCAGCCTGACCCTTGATGACGATGACCTGGACTGGATCGAAGCTCATGCCCAGGCACATTTCGACGACGCCAGCGCCGACCCGCAGGCCCTGCACTGGAAAGACGCCGGCTACTGGCTGTGCTGGCCGCTGCTGGTGCTGGGGTTCCTGTGCATTCGTCGCGGCTGGAGCCTGAACTGGAGCGCCTGCCTGCTGCTGGGGCTGTTGCTGCCAGTCGACGGCGCCCGTGCCAACGCCCTGGTCGATGCCTTCCTCACCCCCGACCAGCAGGGCCGTTGGGCCTTCGAGCATCATCACTACCCGGCCGCTGCCGCGCACTTCAGCGACCCTTACTGGAAAGGCATCGCCGCCTACAATGCCGCCGACTACGACCTGGCCCTGGCCAGCTTCGCCCGCTTGCAGAGCGCTCCCGCCTATTTCTACCTGGGCAACATCTACACCCGGCGCTTCAAGTTCGACCAGGCCATCGCCGCCTACACTGAAGCCCTGCGCCTGCAACCGGAGTTTGCCGAAGCAAAAGCCAACCTGGCCCTGGCCCAGGCGCTGGCAAAAGACTACGACTCGGCGCAAGAGAACGCCCCTGAGGTAAAGCCTGATCAGGTGGCCTACGACAAGCCGGCCGGCAAAGGCCCGAGCAAACAGGTCGAAACTCCACAGGCCGGGTCCGATGAACTGTGGCTACAGAACCTGACCACCTCGCCGGCAGATTTCCTGCGGCGCAAGTTCAGGCTCCAGGACCAGGCGCCAGGGGGCACGCAATGAAGCACCTGGTGTTGCTTCTGGCCCTGTTCAGCAACGGCCTGCTGGCCGCCGAAGCGCAGTTGCGCGTGCAGGCGCAACTGTTGCCCGACGACTCGGCAGTGGTCGGTGAAACCGTGCAACTGCAACTGGACGTGCTCACCGACACCTGGTTCACCAGCGCCCCGCAACTGCCCGAGCTGAACCTGCCGGGGGCCCTGGTGACACCGCCGGCAGGCCAGGCCGAACACCTGACCGAGCGCCAGGGCGACATTCCCTGGTTCGGCATGCGCTACCTGTACCAGCTTACCCTGCAACAGGCCGGTGACCTGCAACTGCCGGCCTTGACCGTCACCGCCACCCCGGGCAATGCCCTGGCACCGTTGAACGCCAGTAGCCAGCCGCTGCTGCTGCACGTGCATCTACCGGCCGGGGTTGATGCCGGGCAGCAGGTGCTGGTGGCCAGCCAGGTGCGCTTGAGCCAGCAGATAGCCCCGGCCAGCGGTGATCTGAAGGTCGGCGACAGCCTGACCCGCAGTATCACCCTGCAGGCCGACGGCGCCCTGAGCCTGATGCTGCCGGTCACCCCGCTTGACCACGTCGCGGGCCTGAGCCGCTACCTCAAGACCCCGCAGGTCACCGCGCTAGATGATGGCCGCGGGCATGCGCTGGGCGGCCAGCGCATCGACAGCGCCAGCTACCGCATCGAAAAACCCGGCACGTTCCAGCTGCCCGCGCTGCGCGTGCAATGGTGGAGCACCCAGGACCAGACCCTGCACAGCGCCGAACTGCCGGCCATGCGCTTCACCGCCAGCGCCAACCCGCAATACCAGCCGCCGTTCTCGGTCACCGAAGACCTGCAACGGCTCGGCCAGCAATCACGCCTGCACCTGTCCCGGCATTGGCTGACAGCGGCGATCATTGGCGCATTGTTAGGCCTGCTCGCACTGCTCGTCCGTCGCTATGGCGACCAGGGCCGGACTGCCTGGCAGCGCTGGCAAGCTGCCCGCAAGGCGCGTCGCGAAGCCTCTGCCGCCTATGCCTGGCAACAGGTACCCGGGCAACTGCGCCAGCGCCCGGCGCAACTGAGCGCCCTGTACCTGTGGTGGCGGCGCAGCCAGGGCCGGCTGCGCCTGGCCGATGCCGATCAGGCTTTGCTGCGCCAGTGCTATGGCAGCACCAGCCAGGCAGCACCGGAAGCATTCATCCCGCACCTGCAACAAACTCACCGGCCCACCGCCCGGCACACCCGCACCAGCGCTGGCGCACAGGCCTTGCGCCCGCTCAACCCCATACACGACAAGGAGTTGCCATGAACCTCAAGCCTCGCCAGCCACTCTGGCTGATGCTCTTGCTGTTGCTGCACTGGCCCGCGCTGCTGCAGGCCGCCGAGCCCTTGCCCAGTTGGCGCGATGGCGCCGCGCGCAGCGCGATACTGAGCTTTGTCGAACAGGTCACAAGCCAGGGCTCGAAGCAGTTCGTGCCCGCCGAACAGCGCATCGCCGTGTTCGACAACGACGGCACCTTGTGGAGCGAGCAGCCGGCGTACTTCCAGCTGCTGTTCGCCTTCGACGAGATCAAGCGCATGGCCCCCGAGCACCCTGAATGGAAAGACCAGCAACCGTTCAAGGCGGTGCTCGAGAACGACCAGAAAACCCTGGCCGCCGGCGGCATGGACAGCCTGCTGAAGATCGTCGGGGCGACCCATACCGGGATCAGCACCGAGACCTTCATCGGCCGCGCCAAGGCCTGGCTGGCCAAGGCCCGGCACCCGAAAAGCGGCAAGCCGTACAGCGAGATGATCTACCAGCCGATGCACGAGCTGCTCGATTACTTGCGCAGCCAGGGCTTCAAGACCTACATCGTTTCCGGCGGCGACACCGCCTTCATGCGCGCCTTCGCCGAAGAGGTCTATGGCATCCCGCCGGAACAGGTGATCGGCTCCAGCTTCATCACCGCCTACCAGGTGGTCGACGGCAAACCGCAAGTGCTGCGCACCGCCAAGATCGCCCACAACGACGATGGCCCCGGCAAGCCGGAAAGCATCGACGCGATCATAGGCCGACGGCCGATTTTGGCCTTTGGCAACTCCGACGGCGACCTGCAGATGCTGCAGTGGACCGCCGCCGGCGACGGCCCACGGTTCATGGGCCTGGTGCATCACACTGACGCTGCGCGGGAATGGGCGTACGACCGCGACTCAAAGGTCGGGCGCCTGGACAAGGCGCTGGATGAAGCCAAACGCCAGGACTGGACTATCGTGGATATGGCTGCCGACTGGGCACGGGTATTCCCTTTCGAGGCCACCTCGAAATGAGCATGTGCAGTGACGCTGTCAACGAACAACGCAGTGAGCAACTCATTGGCCGCCGGCTGGTGGTCTGGATCGCGAAAGGGAGGCAAGTCGAATGACTGGCAAACGCAGATGGATACCGACGCTCGCATTGATCGCGGCCTCGGTGCTGGGCATAAGCGCGGGGGCCGCCAATGCGGCGGACAAACCCAACATCCTGGTGATATTCGGTGACGATATCGGCCAGACCAACATCAGTGCCTATTCGATGGGCGTGGTCGGCTACAAGACCCCGAACATCGACCGGATCGCCAAGGAGGGCATGCTGTTCACCGATTACTACGCTGAGAACAGCTGCACCGCCGGCCGCTCCAGCTTCATCACCGGGCAGACGCCATTGCGTACCGGCCTTTCCAAGGTCGGCGCACCGGGGGCGCCCGTGGGCCTGCAGGACCGCGACATCACCATTGCCCAGGCGCTCAAGTCGCTGGGTTACAGCACTGGCCAGTTTGGCAAGAACCACCTGGGCGACAAAGACGAATACCTGCCGACCAAGCACGGCTTCGACGAGTTTTTCGGCAACCTCTATCACCTCAACGCCGAAGAAGAACCCGAGCGCCCGTACTGGCCCAAGGATCCCAACGACCCTTACGTGAAGAACTTCAGCCCGCGCGGGGTGATTCACGCCTTTGCCGACGGCAAGATCGAAGACACCGGCGCGCTGACCACCAAGCGCATGGAAACCATCGACGATGAAACCACCGCCGGTGCCCAGGCGTTCATCAAGAAACAGGTCGAGGCCGACAAGCCGTTCTTCGTCTGGATGAACACCACGCGCATGCACGTCTACACCCATGTGCGGGACTCGATGAAAGGGCAAAGCGGCATGCCTGGCAACGAGTACGCCGACGGCATGCTCGAACACGACGGTGACGTCGGCAAGCTGTTGCAGACCCTCGATGAGCTGAAGGTCGCCGACAACACCATCGTCGTCTACACCACCGACAACGGCCCCAACCAGTTCTCCTGGCCAGACGCCGCGACCACGCCATTTCGCAGTGAAAAAGACTCCAACTGGGAAGGCGCCTTCCGCGTCCCGGCGATCATCCGCTGGCCCGGCAAGATCAAGGAAGGCACGGTGTCCAACGAGATGTTCTCGGGCCTGGACTGGTTCCCGACGCTGCTGGCCGCCGCCGGTGCGCCGGATGTGAAAGACAAACTGCTCAAGGGTTGGGCACCGAGCACGGGTGGCAAGAACTTCAAGGTGCACCTGGACGGCTTCAACCAGCTGCCGTACCTGACCGGGCAACAGCCTAAAGGGGCGCGCGACGAGTTCTTCTACTTCAACGATGACGGCGACCTGGTGGCCATGCGCTGGGGCGACTGGAAGGCGGTATTCTGCGAACAGCGCCGGCCGGGTGGTTTCGAAGTCTGGCAGGACCCGTTCGTGTGCCTGCGGGTGCCGAAGATCTTCAACCTGCGCATGGACCCGTATGAGCGCGCCGACGTGGTCTCTGACCAGTACAACGACTGGCTGGCGAAGAACGTCTACCTGACCGGCATCGCAACCATGAAGGCGACGATGTTCCTTGAAACCTTCGTCGACTACCCGCCAAGCCAGCACCCGGCGAGCTTCAGCATCGACCAGGTGCGCAAGCAGGTTGACGCCAAGATCGAAGAGAAAATGAAGCAGAACAAGCAATAACCCTGCTCGCCCGCCAGCGGCTTCGGGCCGCTGGCGGGCGCGCTGTTTGCAGCCAGAACATTTCGGCCTGCTGACTGGCATTTGCGCTGCTAGGCTCAAGCACTGCCAGTGCGCTATACCGCACTCTCTGCCGATCACTACAAGGCCTTCGCCCGATGCCGGTTGCCAGCACCTCCCGACGCCGCAAAGCCATTTCCGTATCCGCCGCCCAGACCCTGCCTCGCGTGTCCCTGGCAGCCCTGTTGCTGCTGGCTTCCGGCGCCGCAGCGCTGATCTACCAGGTGCTGTGGATCAAGCAGCTGTCGTTGGTGGTCGGTGTCGAGGTGTATGCCATTACCGCAGGCATCAGTGCGTTTTTCGCAGGCCTGGCCCTCGGTGGTTTGTGGCTGGGGCGGCGCGCTGATGGCCTGGCGCGGCCACTGGCTTTTTACGCCGTGCTCGAAGTGGCGGTGGCCGTACTCGGCATCGCGGCCACGTTCGGCCTGAGTTGGGCCGCCGGGCCTTTCGCGCGCCTGGAAAACAGCATCGGCCTGCTCGCCTGGAGCCTGCCCTTCGCCCTGGTCGGCATCCCGGCCCTATTGATGGGCGGCACCCTGCCGGTGCTGGTACGCGCCGTCACCGCTGATGTCGAGGCCGTTGGCCGCGCGGGTGGCCAGCTGTATGCCGCCAATACGGCGGGCGCCATCATCGGCACCCTGCTTGCCGCCTTCGTGTTGATCCCGGCCCTGGGCATCCGTGGCAGTGCCTGCGCCGCCGCCGTGCTCAACCTGCTGGCCGCAGCCGGCGCCTTGTGGCTGGCCCGTGGCAGCACACCCTGCGCCCCTGCAGCCTGCGTCAGGCAGCCACGCACGGGCTCAAGTTATCTGGCGTTGACGCTGTACGCCGTGGCCGGCGGCATCGCCCTGGGTTACGAAGTGGTCTGGTCGCAAGCCATTGTCCAGTTCATGAGCACCCGCACCTTTGCCTTTGCCGTGGTCCTGGCCACCTACCTGGGCGGGCTGGTGCTGGGCAGCGCGCTGTATGCCCGGCGTGCCGACCGCATCGGCGACCCGTGGGGCGCCTTCGCCGTGCTGATCGCTGCGGCCGGGCTGCTGGCACTGCTGGAAATCGCCGGCCTCGGGCGCTGGCTGATCGCCCTGCAAAGCCAGGCCGAAGCAACGGTGCTGGCCCTCGGTGGCAGCGCCCTGGCCGGCATGTGCGCACGCTTCGCCGTGGTCGCGGTGAGCATCGTGTTCTTGCCCACCACCCTGCTCGGCGCAGCCTTTCCGCTGGCCTTGCGCCTGGTCAGTGAGCAAGGCCATGTCGGCCGCGATGTCGGTTCGGTGGTGGCCTTCAACACCCTCGGCGGGATTGTCGGGGTCATGCTTTGCGGCTTTGTGCTGGTGCCGCAACTGGGCCTGGTGCGCACCCTTGGCCTGCTCGCGGTGCTGGCGGCGCTGGTGGCCTTGCTGGTGGTACTGCGCGGTGAACGGGTCGCCAACACCAAGCGCCGCACGGTGTTCGTGCTGGGCATTGCCAGCCTGGCGATGGCCTGGCTGACCCCTGCCGAGCGCCTGGCGCAGCTGCTGCCCGGGGCGCGCAACAGCGAACTGGTGTTCTATCAAGAGGGCCGCGGCGGTACGGTGGCGGTGGTCGAGCAGCAAAAGCCCCAGGGCAGTTTTCGCCGTCTGTACATCCAGGGCGTGTCCAACACTGGCGATGCCATGCCGTCGCTGCGCTACATGCGCCTGCAAGCCTTGCTGCCGTTGCTGATCCACAACGGCGAACCACGTTCGGCGCTGGTCATCGGCCTGGGCACCGGCATTACCGCCGGCGCCCTGCTGCGCTATCCGGGCCTTGAGCAACGGGTGGTGGCCGAACTGCTGCCCGGCGTGGTCAGCGCTTCGGCGCTGTTTCAGGGCAACTACAACGCCGCCAGCGACCCGCGCCTGCAGGTGCGCCTGCGTGACGGGCGCCGCGAGTTGCTGGGCAATGCGCAACGCTACGACCTGATCACCCTCGAGCCACCGCCGCCGTCGGCGGCCGGCGTGGTCAATCTGTACTCGCGCGACTTCTACCGGCTGGCCGCCAGCCGCCTGAATACGCAAGGCCTGCTGGCCCAATGGCTGCCGTTGCCGACCCAGAACGACGAAGACAGCCGCGCCCTGGTGCGCAGTTTTCTCGATGTGTTCCCCTATGCCTCGCTGTGGACCACCGAGTTTCACGAGATGCTTCTGGTCGGCTCGCAGCAACCGGTGCAGCTTGACCTGGCGAGCATCAGCGAACGCCTGCGCCAACCCGAAGTACAGAGCAGCCTGGCCCAGGTCGGCATCGATTCCGCTGCCAGCCTGCTCGCTACCTGGGTCACCGACCGCGACGGCCTGGAGCGTTATGCCGGTGATGTCGCAGCGGTAACCGACGACCAGCCGCGCATCGAGTACGCGCCCTGGGTGCGCAGCGACGAGATCACCCGGGTACTGCCGGCGCTGATGGCATTGAGCAGCCCGGTACCGATCCAGGGCGCCGATAGCTTGTTCCGCCTGCAACTGGGCGAACAGCGCCAGCGTCTGCAGCGCTTTTACCAGGTCGGCCTCACGGCTTACCGCGGCCAGCGCGAAGCCTGGGCCCGGCAAGTGCGCGAGGTGGCCCGCGAAGATGGCCAGAACCCTTATTTTCGCTGGTTCCTCGGCTTGCCCTGAGGCGTGCGGACAGCACGCCCCTCTTTCATCGGATCACGGAAGTCTGCATGTCGAAAGATCGTCGCAAGCGTACCGATACCCCGCCGGCCACTGCGCCGGCGCGTCGACTGTTCTGGCCGCTGCTGGCAGCGTTGGCGCTGTTACTGACGGTGATTGCCTGGGTGCTGGTCGAGCAGAGCGCGCCGCTCACCGCCGCCAGCACCGCGCCAGCCCCGATCGTTGCGCCAGTGGCCCCGGCGAGCCTGGTTGACGAGGCCCAGTGCCAGGGCTGCCACCAGGCCCAGAGCAAGCAGTGGCAGGGCTCGCATCACCAGTTGGCGATGCAGGTCGCCAGTGCCGAGACGGTGCTAGGTGATTTCGCCGAACGCAGCTTCAAGGCCGAAAACGAGGTCACCCGCTTCTTTCGCAAGGGCGGGGATTTCTGGGTCAACACTCCCGGTGCAGACGGGCGTAACCAGGATTATCGCGTCGCTTATGCCTTCGGCATCGAGCCGCTGCAGCAGTACTTGATCGACACCGGCGAAGGCCACCTGCAAGCCCTTGGCGTGGCATGGGATACACAGAACAACCGCTGGTTCCACCTTTATCCGGGCCAGGGCGTGGACTTCAAGAACCCGCTGCACTGGAGCAAGCCGCAACAGAACGCCAACTTCATGTGCGTGGAGTGTCACACCACCGGCTTCAAGCGCAACTTCAACGCCGCCAGCGGCGCCTTCGACAGCCAGTGGAACAGCCTGGGGGTCGGCTGCCAGGCGTGCCACGGCCCGGCCTCCAACCATGTGCAATGGGCGGGGCAAAAGCCCGCCAAGCAAGCCAATGCCGGTTTCAGCCGCAGCCTGGCCCATAGCGACAACATCAGCGAAGTGCAAACCTGCGCCCGCTGCCACGCCCGCCGTGCACCGCTGGGGGATGGCTTTCACAGCGACCGCACGCTGATGGACGACTACCTGCCCAGCCGCCTGACCCGCGAGCTGTATGCCCTGGACGGCAAGATCAAGGATGAGGTGTTCGAGTACGGCGCCTTCAGCCAGAGCAAGATGTTCGCCAAGGGCGTACGCTGCAGCAACTGCCACGACCCGCACAGCACCCAGCTCAAGGTAGCGGGCGATGGTGTCTGCCTGCAATGCCACAACCCTGCCGGCAAGAGCGCAGTGGCCGGCATCGATGGCAGCGGTTTGCAGGCCAAGGACTACCAGTCCATCGAACACCATCGGCACAGTCCCGGCCAGCCGGGTTCACAATGCGTGGATTGCCACATGCCGGGCAAATTCTACATGGTCAACGACTGGCGCCATGACCATGGTTTCAGCATTCCGGCACCGGCCCAGGCATTGCAACTGGGCACCCCCGACGCCTGCCTGGGCTGTCATAAATCCAGCCCCGGCCAGCGCATCGCCGAACAGTTCCGCCTGTGGTACGGCAAGGACGGCGGCAGCACTTACGCCATCAGCCTGGAGCGCTTGCGCAGCGGCAAACCCGGCGCCGCCCAGGCGCTGCTGGAGCAGTTGCAGGACCGGCAACTGCCGGCCATCCGCCGCGCCACCTTGCTCGCCGAACTGGCCAACTACCCCAGCGAGCAGAGCTTCAAGGCTGCCGCCCGCGAGCTGAAGAACCCCGCGGCGCAAGTGCGCCTGAGCGCCCTTGAAGCAGTGGCGGCGCTTATGCCTGCCGAGCAGCGCGCCGACCTACTGGCACCGCTGCTGCGAGACCCGACACGGGCGGTGCGCATCGCCGCCGCCCATGCCTTGCTGGCGGCCCGGGCTGCGGGCCTTGGCGTGCATGAAGCGGCCTTCGACAAGGCCATCGGCGAGTACGAGCAGGTGCAGTTGAGCCTGCTGGAGCGCGCCGAAGCCAATCTCAACCTGGCCCAGCTCTATCAGGCCAGTGGTCGTGGCGCCGAGGTCGAAGGTTACCTGCGCAGCGCGATCCGGCGCGATGCCGATTTCCTCCCGGCACAGGTAGCGCTGGCGCAATGGCTCGACAGCCAGGGCCGCAGCACAGAGGCACGGGCCGAGCTTGACCAGGCCCTGGCCCGGCATCCGCAAGCCGCCCTGCTGCACCAGGCCAGCGGCCTGGCGCTGATTCGTCAGGGCCAACGCGAGGCGGCGCTCAAGGCCTTTCGCCAAGCCGTCCAGTTAGAGCCCGAGAATGCTGGCTTCGGCTATGTGCTGGCGGTGGCCCTGCATGACCAGGGGCAGCCAGCCAAGGCCCGCGAGCAACTGTGGCGCAGCCTGCAACAGCACCCCTACAACCGAGACCTGCGCCTGGCGCTGATGCACTACCTGCAACAAGAACACAAACCCGCAGAAGCCGCGCAACTGCTCGATGCCCTGCGCCAGATCAACCCCCACGACCCGCTGCTGCAGGCCAGGCCCAATGGCTGATCAGGCCACCGGCTGCTGCGATGCCCGCCCTGTGGTCAACAGGCTCAAGGCCAGGTTATGAGCCAGCGCCGCCCCGGGGACGGCGTGCACCGGCACGCCATAAACTGCTGCCAATACCGGTGCCAGGCCGGTCAGTTCGGCAAGGTTGCCCGGCTGCCCGGTTGCCGTCAGGACCATGCCCCGGCACCACGACGCCAGCCACTGGCGCTGGCCCTTGAGCCACAGCACCAGACGCTTGCGCGCCTGCAAGTCGTCCTCGGCCGCTGGCGGCATGGGCGGATAGACCAGGACAAACTCACGGTTGCGCGTCAGCAGCGCTTCGACCTCGACAATCCAGCGCTCTACCTCGTCAAGATTGGCAGGCATGGACTTGACGTGAACCAGCGGAAACTCACCGGCATCGAACAGAACCCATTGGTTGAGCATCATCGTACACCTCGATTTAATACTGTACTGTACGATACACTTCTTTCAGCAAAGATCAACCCAAACGAGATTTGTTCTCGTTAAGTGACGGACAAGCAACCATGAGTACTGACTGCGAAAAACCCAGGAAGGCCAGCCCGCGCCTCACCGCTCGCGGGCTTCAGCGCCGCCACGCATTGATCGAGGCGGCCACCCGGACGTTTATCGAGCACGGTTTTGAAGGCGCCACCCTGGACATGATCATCGACCTGGCCGGCGGCTCACGCGGGACGCTGTACAGCAGCTTCGGCGGCAAGGAAGGTTTGTTTGCCGCAGTGATTGAACGAATGATCGAAGAGATCTTCGTTGCCCCAGACCCCGGCAGCGCCGCACACGACTCGCTTGAACGCGTACTCGAACACTACGGGCGCCGCTTTCTGCACGGCCTGCTGGCGCCCAGAAGCATCGGCCTGTATCGCTTGATCGTGGCCGAAGCGCCGCGTTTTCCGCAGATCGGCGAGCACTTCTACACCCTGGGCCCCGAGCGCAGCTACCAGTTGCTGGCCGAGCGCCTGGGGCAACTGCACGGTATCCAGGCCGACCGGCAAACCCTCAGCCTGGTTGCTTGCCAGTTTCTGGAGATGCTCAAGGCCGACCTGTTTCTCAAGGCGGTCAGCATGCCGGCCTATACCCCGGCCAGCGAGGACATCGAGCAACGTCTGCAACTGAGCGTGAAGATCATCGCCCACTACCTGCAAGCGACGCCTTGAGCATCCTCAGCTGGCCGGCAACACGCTCAGCGGATCGATCGGCTTGCCGTTCTGGCGGATTTCGAAGTACAGCTGCACGCGGTCGGTATCCAGGTCGCCGGCTTCGGCAATCTTCTGGCCCTTGCTGACGGTCTGGCCTTCCTTGACCAGCAACTTGCTGTTGTGGCCGTAGACGCTGGCATGGGCAGTGCCATGCTGGAGGATGATCAGGTTGCCATAGCCGCGGATGTTGGTCGCGAACGCGACCTTGCCACCCAGGCTGGCGTACACCGCCTGGCCCGGGGTAGCGGCGATGCGAATGCCCTTGTTGAGCTTGTCGGCAGAGGAATAGCGGCGGATCAGCGTGCCCTGCAGCGGCCACGCCCAGCCGCGCAGGGTGACCTTGGTGGCCGGCGCCACGGGCCGGGCCTTGCTGGCACTGCTGGTGGTGCGCGTGGTGGTTTTCGAGCCGCCGAAGCGGATGGTCTGGCCGACATTCACCGCATAGGGCGCACTGATGCCGTTGTAGCGCGCCAGTTCCTTGAAGTTCCAGCCATGGCGCGAGGCAATCGAGTACAGGGTATCGCCGCGCTTGACCTTGTAGGTGCCGGCCACGACTTTGTTGGCGGAGCTACCGGGGCTTGGGGAATGCGAACTGCATGCAGACATCGCCAGCATTACGGCGATCAGAACAAACCTGAAAAACACACCACTTCCTTTTCCCGGAGACGCCGTTGACGAGGGCGCTACTATAAATCAGTCCGCAGCGTTACGCGGCAATGTCCGTGCAAGTTCGATAAAAGCCCGGGTCGCGGGCGAGATGATGCGCTCATCGACCACCGCCAGCCCCACCATCCGCTTGACCGGCGGATCGAGCGGGCGCTGCACATAAGCCAGGCTCGTGGGCAACGGCAAGGACGATTGCGCGACGATGCTCACACCGTCACCACGGGCAACCATCTCCAGGGTGCTGAGCAGTTGCGAGGTGCGGTAGCGAATCCGGGGTTGCAGCCTGGCGGCAAGAAACAGCCGCGAGACGATCTCGGCTGAACCGGCCTCGGTCAATACGAAGGGGTCCAGGCACAGTTGCTTGAGCGTCACTGAAGCGAGCTGCGCCAGCGCATGGTCGGCGGGCAGCAGCGTAACCATCTGGTCCTCCAGCAGCGGGTAGCTGTCGAACTGCTCTTCAGGCAGCACCACGAAACCGACATCGATGCGCCGCTCCTGCAGCCAGTGCAGCACCTGGCGGTCCGGACCTTCGTCGACATGCACCTCGATACCGGGGTACGCCTGGCGGTAGGCAGCGAGAATCGCCGGCAGCAAGCGCACCGACGCTGTCGGCCCGAACGAGCCGATGCGCAGCGTACCCTGCTTCATGCCACGGGCATCGTGGGCTTCCTGGCGCAGGGTTTCGGCCAGGCCGAGCATGGCCTGGGCCCGCGGCAGCAGGCGGCTGCCAATATCGCTCAGCTCGATCTGCCCCTGCTGGCGCTCGAACAGGGCCACGCCAAGCTCTTGCTCCAGGGCGCGGATGGCGTGAGACACCCCTGATTGGGAGATTTTCAGTTGCGCCGCGGCAAGGGTGAAGCCCTTGCGCGCAGCGACCACGGCGAAGATTTCCAGCTGGGTCAAAGTCATCGAAAGCCCATGAGCAATTGCTCATTTCCCTATGATTCGGCATTCGAACAAGTATGGCGCATCACCTGTACGCCGTCAGCCGGGGCCCGCCATGCCGTCTCAGTTTTGCACCTACCTGAAACTTGCGCTGGTCGCGATGATCTGGGGCGGCACCTTCGTTGCCGGTCGCGCCGTGGCCAGCGCTGTCGATCCGCTGCTGCTCGGCAGCCTGCGCTTTGCCCTGGCCAGCCTGGTGCTGGCGATCATCCTGCGGGTGTCAAAAAAGGGTTTTGTCCGGGTGAGCAAGACCCAGGCCGTGCAAGTCGCCGGCCTGGGTTTTGCCGGCATCTATGCCTATACGCTGTTCTTCTTCCATGGCCTGCAATACACCGATGCCTCCCGGGCTTCGCTGATCGTGGCGAGCAACCCTGCGGTCATGGCGATCATGGCCTACCTGTGTTTCAGGCAGCGCCTGGGCCGCACACAGTTGCTCGGCGTCGCCCTGTGCCTGCTGGGCGCGGGCTGGGTGGTGCTGGCCCGGGCGCCCGCAGCGATTGGCCAGGGCAGCTGGCTCGGCGATGGCTTGATCTTCGGCTGCGTGCTGAGCTGGGTGATCTTCAGTGTCTGCTGCAGCGGCCTGGTGAAACAGCTCGGCGCGCTGCACACGGTGACCTATGCGGTGTTCGCCGGGGCAGCGATGCTCAGCGTCCACGCCCTGCTCAATGGCAGCCTGAGCATCAGCGCATTGCACGCACTGTCGGCGCCCGAGTTGCTCAGCCTGGGGTACCTGGGGGCACTGGGTTCGGCGCTGGCGTACGTGCTGTATTACGACGCCATCGCCAGGATCGGCGCCACCCGGGCCGGCAGTTTCATTGCCCTCAACCCGCTGACCGCCGTGGTCGCTGGCGCCCTGCTGCTGGGCGAGCAACTGAGCGGCGCCATGCTGGCCGGTGGCACGCTGCTGATCAGCGGCATACTGCTGGTCAACCGCGTGCCGGCACGGCTCAGTTGTCCTGCGGCCAGTGCAGGTTCACCGTGCCGGTCTGGCCGGGAACCAGGTTGACGGCGCCCAGTTGCTGCACGCCATTGCGCGAGGCAACCAGGTTGTAATGACCCGGCGGCAGCTTGACGTAGACCATCGGCCCGACCTGGCTCAGTTGCAGCAAGGTTTGCCCCTGCCCGCCCTGGATCGCCAGGTCGACATCCGGCACATACTTGTTCTCGGGGCCGGTCGAGAAGGTCAGATGCAAGTTATAGCCCTGGACTTGCTGAATGGCCCGCGACTCATCGATGCCGATTCCGCCGCTGACATAGCTCACGCCATTCTGCTCCTGGGGTTGCAACTTGACCCCGGACATGTCGATCGGCTCCTGGTACTGCGCAGCTTGAGCGTGCTGGGCCGGCCAGGCCACCAGCAACGCAGCCAGTGCCGTGGTGAACGCAAGTGTGCTGAAGGATTTCATTGCCATGACTCCTGCGCTACAGCGTCGATACCATTTTACCCCTCTCACTCCTGGCGTTTAGATCAATTCGGCGTGAGGCTTGCGGGCAATACAATGAGGGTTTCGCCGCGTGCTAGAGTCTGCGGCCCAATCCGAAGGTGGACCACGAATGGAACTCTCCCCCGCCGAACATCAGCTGTTGCAGGACCACCAACTGGCCCTGTTCGAAGGCTGCGTGATCTTCGATACTCAACCTGCAATCGACGCCGCCACCCTGGCGCGGATCGAAGCCCAACTGAGCGGCCCGCTACCTGCAGGGCTGTTGCAGCTGTGGCAGACCTGCCTGGGCGGTCGCGTCGGCTATGACCTGGAAGTGGTTTACGACGGCCACCGCCACCCGTTCTCCTTCAGCGAGCTGTTCTACCCGGATAGTGACGGCTACCGCGACCTCTGGGGCTGGATCGAGCACGAACAGGAGCAAGCCGAAGAAGCCGCCCGGGAACACGGCCGCCCCTGGAACGGCAAGCTCGACTACCTGCCGTTCGGCGGATTCGAATATCTGGAGCGCTTGTACGTGTGCGTCACCCCGGGCCCCAACCATGGCGCGGTGATCGCCTGGAGCCGCGGGCTGCCGCCAGCCTGGGCCGGCAGCCTGCACCAGGACAGCCTGGCACGCATCGCCGACGACATCGCCGGGCTGTTCCACCTGCTGGCCTATGAACAAGACCCGTTCGACCCGCAGGCCGAGTACAGCAGCGCCAGCGAACTGCTCGAAGCGCTGGATGAACTGGAAGCAGCCGGTGAGTCGGGCGTGACGCTCAAGGCGCGGCTTGAGACCTTGCTACGCGAACGAGTACTGGACTGGCGCCCGGCACTGGCTGACGGCAGCCTCGCCGGACAACCACGCCTGCGCCAACTGGCGCTGCTCGATGCGGCCAGCCATGGCGATATCGAGCGCCTGGCAGCCCTGCGCAGGGCCGGCTGCGACCTGAGAGAAGTGCTGCGCGGACACGGCGCCAGCCTGGAATGCTGCCTGCAGCACGGCCACCTGGAAGCTGCCAGCTGGTTGCTCGACCAGGGCATGCCGGTGCAAGCCGACACGCTGCTGGTAGGCGCTGCGCAGGTAACGCCGGCGCTGGCCAAGCGCTTGCTGGGCCTGGGGGCGATAAGTGAACCCAGTGCGGTGCTCAGCGCCATCGCCCAGGACCACCTGGACAGCGCCGAGATCATGGCCCGGCCACTGCTTGAAGCCTCGCCGGACAGTGCCAGTGCCTTGCAAAAGGCGTTGCTCGAACGCGCCGAGCAGCAGCGGCGCGATGCCAAGCGGATCAAGGCCGGCACGTTGTACAGCAACCTCAGTGCCGCCGACTATCTGGCCGAGGCCGAACGCATCGACGCGCTGCGCCAGCGCCTGTTCAACTGACTGTCAGCCGTTACGGGCCTTGATGTAGGCAAGAAAGCTATCAAGGTCCGAGCTGCTGAGCATCCGCGAGACAGCTTTGACTTCATCCATGGGCCAGTCCCACCAGGCCGCTTCGAGCAAGGTGTTGCGCACTTCTTCGTCAAACCGCCACCTGATCTGCTTGCACGGGTTGCCGCCGACCACCGCAAACGGCGGCACATCGCGGGTCACCAGCGCACCGGCGGCGACAATCGCGCCATGGCCGATGGTCACGCCCGAGAGGATCACCGCGTTGGTGCAGATCCAGCAGTCGCTGCCGATCACCACATCGCCCTTGCTCGGCGCATAGTCCTTGATGTCCTTGACGGCATCGACCATGGCCGGGAACGGGTAAGTGGTCAGCCAGTCGGTACGGTGCTCACCGCCGAGCAGTATCTGTACGCCCGCTGCGATCGAGGTGTAGGAACCGATCTTCAGCACTGTATCGTCACCGAACTCGACAACTTCCGGAATCCCGTAGGTGCCCACCCCGACGCTATAACGTGGGTAACGCAGCCTGATCTTTTCTGCCGCACGCTCAAGCTTGTCCATCGAGCGCAGTCGTTTGCGCTCACGCCGCTGTTTCAAGAGGTCGAATAACTTCACAAAGGGGTCCTTGCTGATCAACGGTGCAGTACGAGGCGCTTCAGGCGTTTGAATGTGGTGCGGTTGTAATGGCGTAGCGGGATCGAACGCAACAGTTGCCAGGCAAATTTCTTGTCGGCGACCACCGCATACTTCAATGCCTTGTTGATCAGCACCGTCCTGCCCTGCTGATACCCGGGATGCGTTTTGAAGGGCGCCATCGCCAGCATATCGGCATCCAGCAGGACCTTGAACTTTCGCGACAGGTTGTTGGGGTGGCGGCGATAGCGCGTCACGCACACCGGCAACTCGTGAATCTGGTAGCCCTTGCTGGCGATCCTGAGGGTGATCTGGAAATCCTGGACCTTGATCGCCGGGTCGTAGAACTGCGCCGCGCGCATCGCCTGCATGCGGTACAACGCGCCCGGCGCACCGATGACCACTGCCTCGCGGACGATCTGGTCGAAGCTGAAGGTCTTTACCTCGGTGCGCTGCTGGGTCTTGGTTTCGGCGCCATCGCTGTCCATGTAGGCGATCAGGGCGCCGACGCAGCCGACCTCGGGGTGCTCGTCCAGGTACCTGGCCCTGACGCTGAGCGAATGCGGGAGCATGATGTCGTCCAGGTCCGGAGTGGACACATACACGCCCCGGGCATGCTTGAGGCCATTGTTCAGCGTGGCACTGACGCCCTGATTGTGCTGGGTCAGCAGGGTGAAAGCGTAGGTGTCCTGCAGCGCCCGGAGCATGGCCAGGCTGTTGTCCGTCGAGCCATCGTCGACAATGATCACCTCGAAGTTGGGGTAATCCTGGGCAAAGATGCTCTGCAGCGCGGCCTCAAGGTACTTCTCGGCGTTGTAGCAAGGAGCGACGACCGAGATCAGTGGCGGCGACTGGGAAGGCTGCTGGGCGTGTTCTTGGGTCATTACGGGTAAAAGCCTTATGCCGGCCTCACGACGGAGGCGGGTCATCTTTGAGTTCGAAGTGGCACCATGATGCTGGAACTCTACCTGGTTGTCATGGTTCGCTCCAGAAACATGTCGAAACACCTACAGCTGCAAGAAAGGTAAGCGGCGAGATTATCATCGGCAGCGTAACTGCTAATAATTCTCATAAACACTTACATTTAATTTTCACTGGGGTGAAACTTTACATGTCTTGCCAACTTGCTCGTGGTCGTTCATCGCATTCCTTCATGGCTTCAGCGCTGGGCCTTGCCGTCGCTTCAACATCAAGCTATTCGCTCGCCGAGAAGGCGTCCAGCCCGCCTATGGAGCTGGGCAATATCAACATCGATGCCAAGGCCAGCAGCGACTACAAGACTGAACACTCGGCGTCGGGCAAGTACACCACCACCCTGCTCGACACCCCGCAGACCATCACCGTGGTGCCCTCCCAGGTAATCAAGGAGCAGCAGGCCCTGAGCCTGCGCCAGGTACTGTCCAACGTCTCCGGCATCACCTTCAACGCCGGCGAAGGCGGTGGCGGCTCGGGCGACAGCATCAACATCCGCGGCTTCTCGGCCAACAGCAATATCCAGATCGACGGCTTGCGCGACAGCGCCCAGACCAACCGCACCGACACCTTCAATGTCGAGCAGGTCGAAGTCATCAAAGGCCCCAACTCTGTGTTCGGTGGTGCCGGCACCACCGGCGGCAGCATCAACATCATCAGCAAGCAGCCCCAGGACCAGGCCTTCACCCGCCTGGGCGGCAGTGTCGGCACCGACAGCTACTACCGCATGACCCTGGACAGCAACCAGCCGCTGGAGGGCGTAGGGCATGACAGCGCGTTTCGCATCAACCTCATGGGCCACCAGAACGATGTGGCCGGCCGCGAACAGATCGACCGTGAACGCTGGGGGCTCGCCCCATCGCTGCGCCTGGGCCTGAGCGAATCCACGCGCCTGACCCTGAGCGCCTTCCACCAGGTCGATGACAACCTGCCCGACTACGGCGTACCGGCCCTGGACGGCAAACGCCTGGCCGGCGTCAGCCGCGAAGACTACTTCGGCTGGAAGAACCTCGACAAGGAAGAGATCGAGCAAAGCTCGTTCACCGCCAACTTCGAACACGACTTCAACGACAACCTGCGCCTGCAAAACCTTACGCGCTACAGCCACATTGCCCGCGATACCACGGTTTCGGCTTCGCACGTCAACACCACCGGCCTGCCGCCTGGCCGCTATCGCCCCGCCGGCCCCCAGGGCTACGGGCGCGATGCGACCACCGAAATGTGGATCAACCAGACCAATCTGATCAGCAACTTCAAGCTGCTGGGCATGCGCCATGACCTGGTCACCGGCATGGAAGTGTCACGCGAAACCATGGACCTGAAGACCTACGGCTACGGCTTGAGCAACGCCCTGTATCCCGCTAATGGTTATGATCTGAGCAACCCGCCGGGGCACTGGTCGGGGCCGGCCAACAAGGCCACCAGCAGCTACACCGACACCGAGCTGACCAACCAGGCGCTGTACATCTTCGACACCATTGCCCTGCATGAGCAATGGGACCTGAACCTGGGCCTGCGCTACGACAAGTTCAAAGGTCAGGCCCAAGGCTACGACGCCGGGCATGTACGCACCTCCGACTTCGACTCCACCGACGAGAAACTCAGTGGCCGTGCCGGGCTGGTCTACAAACCGACTGAGAACGGGCGTATCTACCTGGCCTGGGGCAACTCCTTCAACCCTTCGGCAGAGAGCCTGGCCTCCACCGGCGGCGGCCTGAGCGCGGCCACCGAAAACCTCGCCCCGGAAAAGAACGAAACCTGGGAACTGGGGACCAAATGGGAGCTGCTCGACAAGCGCCTGGAACTGGACGCGGCGCTGTTTCGGGTAGAAAAGACCAACGCCCGCGAAACCATGGCCGACGGCTCCACCCAACTGGCCGGCAAGCAGCGTGTACAGGGCGTCGAAGTCGGGGTCACCGGGCATATCACCGAGCAGTGGGATGTGTTCGCCAACTACACCTTCCTCGACAGTGAAACCCTCAAGGCCGCCAACACTGCAGCCGGTATCGCCCGTGAAGGCCAGGCCCTGGGCAACACCCCGCCGCGCTCGCTGAACCTGTGGACCACTTACCAGCTGCCGGCCGGCTGGACCCTGGGCTATGGCGCGCGTTATGTCAGCGAACGCAACGTCACCTCCAGCACCAGCGCCAAGCTTGACGCCTACTGGCTGCACAACGCCATGGTGGCGTACCGGGTCAACGAAGACCTCGACCTGCAGCTGAACGTCAACAACCTGTTCGACAAGGATTACGTTGAGCGTGTGCGCCAGCAGAACGGCACCGATGCGCGTTCTTCGGCCATAGAGTACGGCGATGCGCGTTCGGCGATTCTGTCGGCGACCTACGCGTTCTGATAGGTAGGAAACGAAAAAGCCCGCGACCTTTGCAGGACGCGGGCTTTCTCTTACAGCGTATGGTGGGTCGTGTAGGATTCGAACCTACGACCAATTGGTTAAAAGCCAACTGCTCTACCAACTGAGCTAACGACCCGTTGGATGGCGCGTATAATACTGATTTCTAACAGGAAATCAACACCCCATCGCAAAATAATTTAAAAATATCTGGTCGGGTCCTCTACACCGGCGGCTTTAAAGCCGTCGGCGCGCAGGCGGCAGCTGTCACATTTGCCGCACGCACGGCCTTGATCGTCGGCCTGATAGCAGGAAACGGTCAGGCTGTAATCCACCCCGCGGGCCATGCCGGCCTGGACGATCTGCGCCTTGCTGAGGTTCTGCAGCGGTGCCTGGATGCGAAAGCCGTTGCCTTCGACACCGGCTTTGGTAGCCAGATTGGCCATGCGCTCGAACGCCTCGACGAACTCCGGACGGCAATCCGGGTAACCGGAGTAATCCACGGCGTTGACGCCGATGAAGATATCGCGGGCTTCCAGTACCTCTGCCCAGCCCAGGGCCAGGGACAGGAACACCGTATTGCGTGCCGGCACGTAAGTGACCGGGATGCCTTCGCTCGGCGCTTCAGGTACATTGATGCTGCTGTCGGTCAGGGCCGAGCCGCCAATACCGTCCAGGCTCAGGCCGATGACCTTGTGTTCGACCACGCCCAGGTCGCGGGCAACCCGCGCTGCGGCGTTGAGCTCGGCGCGGTGGCGCTGGCCGTAGTCGAAGCTCATGGTGTAGCAGCTGTAGCCCTCGGCCTTGGCCATGGCAACAACAGTGGCCGAGTCGAGGCCGCCGGAAAGCAGAATTACCGCACGTTTCTCAGTCATTGCATCACTCCTGTCAGCGTCCCGGTTCGTCGTTCCACAGCAGTTTGTGCAGCTGCATCTGGAAACGAACCGGCAAATTATCGGCCACGATCCAGTCGGCCAGGTCGGTGGCACTCACCTGGTGGTGGCTGGGCGAGAAGAGTACGTCGCCAGCGCGTTTTTCCAGGCCATATTGAATGAGCTTGGACACCGCCCAATCGTAGTCTTCACGGGAACAGATAACGAACTTGACCTGGTCATTCGGGGTCAGCAGCTCGATATTCTCGTAACGGTTGCGGTGAACTTCCTCGGAGCCTGGGGTTTTCAGGTCGACCACGCGACTGACCCGGGTGTCGACCCTGGAAATATCCAGGGCGCCACTGGTCTCCAGCGAAACCTCGTAACCGGCGTCGCACAGTTGCTTGAGCAAAGGGATGGCATTGGGCTGGGCCAGCGGCTCGCCGCCGGTGACGCAGACATAGCGCGGCTTGAAGCCGGCGACCTGGTCGAGGATCGAGTCGAGGGTGCGGATGCTGCCGCCACTGAATGCGTACTCGCTGTCGCAATACTGGCAACGCAGCGGGCAGCCGGTGAGGCGGACGAATACCGTGGGCAGCCCAGCGGTACGCGTTTCACCCTGCAAAGAGTAAAAAACTTCGGTAATGCGTAATGTGTCTTGCATAGTCGCCACGGGCGTAACAGCTAAACAGGCTGTCCGCCTCCGTCAGGCACTGCTGAGAACCCGTCATCGCGTAGTTCGCAGCAGCGTGTTTCATAAAAGGGCAGTGATTCTAACGAAAAAACCCGCGACTAGCGCGGGTTTCTTTTAAAACGGCTGGTTCAGAGCTTTTGCAAATCGCGCTGGGCCAGTTGTGCAGCCGAGGTACCCGGGTACTGGGTAACCACCTGCTGGAGAATGCCCTTGACCCGGTCGGTGTGACCCAGGCGGCGTTCCACGTCGGCGAGCTTGTACAGCGAATCCGGCACCTTGTTGTGCTTGGGATACAGCTGGCTCACTTTGGCAAAGGCTTGCCCTGCCGCTTGCAGGTCACCTTTGGCCAGGTTTACTTCACCGAGCCAGTACTGGGCGTTGCCGGCATACTGGCTGTTCGGGTACTTGCGCAGGAAGGCGTTGAACGCCTGGCTGGCCTTGTCGAAATCCTTGGCTTTGATCAGGTCGAAAGCAGCGTCGTAATAGAGCTTCTCTTTCGCCGGATCGCCAGGTTCGCTGCTGGCGGCAGGCTGCTGGCCGGTGGCAGCACCGGCGACAGCGCCTGCAGCAGCACCGGCGGCTTCGCCACCGGCTGGGGAATTGGGCGGAGTGGTGGCAGGTGCAACACCGCTTCCGATACGCCGATCCAGGTCCTGGTAACGCTCCAGGCTCTCCTGTTTCATGCGTGACACGTCATTTTGCAGCTCTTCAATGACGCCTTGTTGACGCGCTATCTGCTCCTGCATTTGCTGCAGTTGCATGAACAGCTGGCCCTGTGCCGAGGCAGGGGCCGTAACCCCTCCCCCGGCATAGGCGCCGTTCGTACCATAACCCGCAGGCGGATAGCTGCTTGCGCCGCTATAGCCTGCGTTGTCATCAACAACAGGAACCTCAGCCCAGGCCATGAGAGGCAGGGTGAGAGCCAGGACGGTTACAGCACGACGGCACGTTCGCATATCGAATTACTTACGCAGTTCGACGCGACGGTTCTGAGCCCAGGACTGCTCGTCGTTACCGGTAGCAACTGGACGCTCTTCGCCGTAGGAAACCAGTTCCAGCTGGGCAGGAGAAACGCCTTGCAGTACCAGGTAGCGTTGAACGGCTTTCGCACGACGCTCGCCCAGAGCCATGTTGTATTCGCGAGTACCACGCTCGTCGGTGTTACCTTCCAGAACGACGCGAGCGCCGTTGCCTTTCAGGTCCTTGGCATGAACGTCCAGAGCGCGCATGGCTTCTGGCTTCAGGTCCGAGCTGTCGTATTCGAAGTAGAAGGTGGTGATTGCGCGCAGAGCAGCTTCTTCGCTCAGGCTGCCGTCAACAGCGCCAGTGTTGGCACCGTAGCCAGCGTTAGGATCAACCTGGCCTTGACCAGCATCGTCGCCGCCTTTCGAGGAGCAACCTACAGCTACGGCCATGGCCAGAGCCAGCGCAGCAAACTTACCAAACTTCAGCATTTCCATCGTGAAACTCCTAATGAACCCCAGTGTGTTAAGTAAAACGTAAAGCGCCGCGTCAGTTCAGGTAAGGGGACCAGGACGGTTCTCTGACTTCGCCTTGAGCGGTAGGAAGCGGGAGCCTCACGCGTCCGTTGAGAGAGACGAGCATCAAGACTCCCCGGCCCTGCTGGCGGGTGGCGTAGATTAGCATGGTGCCGTTGGGCGCAACAGTGGGTGACTCATCAAGACTTGTTTCCGAGAGAATCTTTACACTGCCGCGTTGCAAATCTTGTGCAGCCACTTTGAAGTTGGTGAAACCTTGTTGGCGATGAATCATCACCAGGGTCTTTTCATCCGCCGACAGTTTAGGGTTGGCGTTGTAGTTACCCACGAAAGTTACCCGCTCTGCACCACCACCGGAAACATTGGTTTTGTAGATCTGTGGTTTACCACCGCGGTCGGAGGTGAAGTAGATGGTCGAGCCATCTTTACCCCAGAACGGTTCGGTGTTGATACCCGGGCCTGCGGTCACGCGCGACAGCTGGCGCGAACCCATGTTCATCACGTAGATGTCCGGGTTGCCGTCCTTGGACAGCACGAACGCCAGGCGCGAACCATCCGGCGACCAGGCTGGCGCACCGTTGAGGCCTTCGAAGTTGGTGATCTGCTCACGGCGACCGGTATCGATATGCTGGACGAAGATGCGCGGACGCTTCTGCTCGAACGACACGTAGGCAATGCGCTTGCCGTCTGGTGCAAAGCGCGGCGACAGGATCGGCTCACGCGACTGCAGCAGGGTTACCGCCCGCGCACCGTCGTAGTCCGAACGCTGCAGGGTGTAACGGGTATTGTTGGTCGAGAAGCGCTCGGCGGTCACGTAAAGCATGCGGGTAGAGAATGCACCCTTGATGCCGGTGAGCTTTTCGAACGACTGGTCGGCGATGTAGTGCGACATGTCGCGCAGTTGATCGACGCTGCCCGAGACGCTGCCGGTCAGCACTTGCTGCTCGGTGGCGACGTTGAACAGCGCGTACTGCACCTGCAGGCGGCCGCCGGACGGAACGATGCTGCCGACCATCACGTACTGGGCGCCCAGGGCTTTCCAGTCACGGAAGATCACTTCGCTGGCCTGGCTCGGCTGGCTGATCATGTTCTGGCGCGGGATCGGCGAGTAATAACCGGAGTTGCGCAGGTCATTGCCGATGATGTCAGCCATGTCTTCAGGCAGCACGCTGCCGCCCTGCAGCCCGAACGGCACGACCGCGATCGGCGTGGCGCGATCGCTGCCGCTGGTGACCAGAATGTTCTTTTCATCTGCTACGGCCAACCCTGCTGCACAGCAGAGAACGACCAGCAGTCCTCGAAGAAGGTTAATCACAAGGCTAGATCCTCAGGTGTGAATGTCATCTTGAATGAACGATAGGGATTGAATTCGCTCGGTTTCAAGCCCTGCATTTCGGTTAAACGACCAATGTTCTTGACCGCTGCCACAGCCGAGCTGTCAAACGGACCGTCACCACTGGAGCGGGCTACGCTCACCGAGGTAATGGTGCCGTCCGGCAACATGCCGATCTGCAGGACCACCGTCATGTTCTTGCGCGCAGAAGGCGGACGTGCCCAGCCCTCGGCCGCACGTGCACGGATCAGGTCGTCGAAATCGCCGGCTACCTGGTCACCCTGCTCGTCAGCCAGGGCCTGCTGCCGTTCGGTGGTATCGGACAGAAGCTCGGCCAGGGCCTGGGCTTTCTTGTCTTCCGCCGCCTTGCGGGCTGCATCCTGTGCCTTCTTCTTGGCCGCATCAGCTGCGGCTTTCTTCTTGGCGTCTTCGGCGGCTTTCTTCTTCGCCTCTTCAGCCGTTGCTTTTTTCTTGGCGTCCTCGGCCGCCTTCTTCTTGGCGTCCTCGGCTGCTTTTTTCTTGGCTTCTTCAGCCGCCTGCTTCTTGGCCTCTTCGTCAGCCTTTTTCTTGGCTTCCTCTTCGGCCTTCTTCTTGGCGATGTCAGCCTGTTGCTTCTCGGCAGCCTTCTTCGCCTCTTCGGCTTTCTTGGCTTCGGCGGTTTTCTTCGCTTCCTCGGCCTTCTCGGCCTGTTCGGCTTTCTTCGCTTCAGCTTCGGCTCGCGCCTCTTCGGCCTTTTGAGCCGCTTCTTCTTTCTTTTGTTCCGCAGCCTTCACTGCCTGCTGCTCGACCTTCTTCTGTTCCATCTGTTCTTCTTCGGTTTGACGCGAAGCAGTCTTCTTGGCCTCACCGGCAATCTTCTGATTGGTCTGGGTGGTGGCCTGGCTCTTGGATTTGAGCTGGTACAGGGTTGCCTGGACAATAGGCTTGGCCGGCGGCAGCTCCGGGGTCATGGCAAAGCTGACGAACAGCATGCCGAACACCAGAACGTGCAGCGCAATGGCCCAGACACTGGGCCAGAAATAGCTTTCCGAGGCGGATGGCTCTCGCTGTTGCATCAGGGCGCCTCGGTAATCAGGCCAACGTTACCGACACCTGCCTTCTGCAACCCGCCCATGGCACCCATGACCGCGCCGTAGTCGACGGACTTGTCGCCACGGATGAAGACCTGGGTCTGCTTGCCCTGGTCACGGCCGGCGCTGATGATCTTGGTCACGGCGTCGGTCATTTGCGGCAAGGTCATGGCCTTGTCCATCTGCTTGTCGGTGTCGACTTCGCTGCCAAGGTTCCAGTAGTAGGTCTTGTCAGCCTTGATCGAAATGGTCAGGACCTGGGTGTTGTTGTCCTGCGGCAAGGCTTCACTGGAAACCTTGGGCAGGTCGACCTTCACGCCCTGGTTGAGCATCGGTGCGGTCACCATGAAAATCACCAGCAGTACCAGCATCACGTCGATGTATGGCACCACGTTCATTTCGGCGACCGGCTTGCGTTTGTGGCGAACTCGGGCCATGGGCTTTTACCTGATCACTCTTCGCTGGTGTGCACTTTACGGTGCAGGATGGCCTGGAACTCGTCGGCGAACGTGTAGTAACGGCCGATCAAGACTTCACTGCGGGCAGCGAAACGGTTGTAGGCAATAACCGCAGGGATCGCGGCGAACAGGCCGATCGCGGTGGCGATCAGGGCTTCGGCGATACCCGGGGCCACGGTGGCCAGGGTCGCTTGCTGCGCCGAGGCCAGGCCACGGAAGGAGTTCATGATGCCCCAGACGGTACCGAACAGGCCGATGTACGGGCTGGTGGAACCGACGGTGGCGAGGAACGGCAGGCTCTGCTCGAGCTTCTCTTCCTCGCGGGAGATGGCTACGCGCATGGCCCGGCCAACGCCTTCCATGACCGCGTCCGGGTCGACGCCTGGCTGCTGGCGCAGACGCGAGAACTCTTTGAAGCCGGCGCGGAACACCTGCTCTACACCCGAATCCGGGTCCGGGTTGCTGCCAGCCTGACGATACAGCTTGGACAGGTCGATACCCGACCAGAAGCGCTCTTCAAAGCTGTCCAGCGCACGACGACCGGCGCGCAGCATGGTGCTGCGCTGGAAAATCATGATCCATGACGTTACCGATGCGGCCACCAGAATCAGCATGACCAGCTGCACCACGATGCTGGCATTGCTGACCAGGCTCCACATGGAGGTATGGTCGACGACGTTAGCTTCCACGCTTAATCTCCTGCATTTGAATGAGTACCCGGATCGCCCGCCTCGGCAAAGGCCGCGCGCAGCGCTTGGGGGATGGCCCGGGGTTTGAAAGTATCGGCGCGCACACAGGCCACCAGGAACTGCCCCTCACAGAGCAGCGTTGCATCTTTTTCGCGCCACACCTGCTGCACGAAGCGCAGGCTGGCGCGGTTCAATTCAAGCACTTGCGCGGTAACCCGCAACTCGTCGTCCAGCCGCGCTGGCGCGTGATAGCGCGCCTCGCTGGAATGGACCACGAACAGCAGGTTGTCCTGCGCCAGTGCCGACTGGGCAAAGCCCAGGTCACGCAACCGCTCGGTGCGGGCACGTTCCATGAATTTCAGGTAATTGACGTAATACACCACGCCGCCGGCATCGGTATCTTCGTAATAGACACGACAACGATGTGCGAACGGCTCTAGCTCGTTTTGCGCGCGCATACTCTAGTGCTAACTCCTCAGCTTGCCAATCCGCCCCGGCAACTGTTTTTCATCGATTATGTCGTATTGCCAGCGCGACTGAGGCATGCCCGCGGATAGGACCACAGAAACGCTGGATAAATCTGTCATTCATCGGTCTGGGCGGAAAAACCCTCGCCGCTGATCGATTCGCCCAGGCGGTTGGGAATGTTCAGGCCGAAATGCAGGTAGGCATGCCGGGTCACCACCCTGCCCCGTGGCGTGCGCATGATGTAGCCCTGCTGGATCAGGTAGGGCTCGAGCACGTCCTCGATGGTGTGACGCTCTTCGCTGATGGCCGCGGCCAGGCTGTCGACCCCCACCGGGCCGCCGTCGAACTTCTCGATCATGGTCAGCAGCAAGCGCCGGTCCTGATGATCGAAACCGCGCTCGTCGACGTCCAGCAGGTTCAGCGCCATGTCGGCCACCGGCTTGGTGATGTGGCCCTTGCCACGCACCTCGGCGTAGTCGCGCACCCGCCGCAGCAGGCGGTTGGCAATCCGTGGCGTGCCACGGGCGCGGCGGGCGATCTCGAAGGCACCTTCGTCTTCAATGGGCAGGCCGAGAATGCCACCGGAACGGCTGACGATGGTCGCCAGGTCCTCGGTGTTGTAGAACTCAAGGCGCTGGACGATGCCGAAGCGGTCACGCAGCGGGTTGGTCAGCATGCCGGCACGGGTGGTGGCGCCGACCAGGGTGAACGGCGGCAAGTCGAGCTTGATCGAACGCGCCGCCGGCCCCTCGCCGATCATGATGTCGAGCTGGAAGTCTTCCATGGCCGGGTACAGCACTTCTTCGACGATGGGCGACAGGCGATGGATTTCGTCGATGAACAGCACATCGTGCGGTTCAAGGTTGGTCAGCAACGCGGCCAGGTCACCCGGGCGTTCGAGGATCGGCCCGGAAGTGCTTTTTATCGACACGCCCATTTCCTGGGCAATGATATTGGCCAGGGTGGTCTTGCCCAGGCCCGGCGGGCCGAAGATCAGGGTGTGGTCGAGGGATTCGTTGCGCCCGCGGGCGGCCTGGATGAACAGCGCCATCTGTTCACGCACCACCGGCTGGCCGATGTATTCGGCCAGGCGCAATGGGCGGATCGCCCGGTCCTGGACCTCTTCACGGTCGCGCCCGGTGGCGGCTATCAGTCGATCGGCTTCAATCACTTAGATCATTCCCTTCAGGCTGCGACGGATCAGCTCTTCGCTGCTCAGGCCCTTGGCATCCACGGCGGCGACCGCCTTGCTCGCTTCCTGGGGCTTGTAGCCCAGGGAAATCAGCGCGCTGACGGCATCGGCCTCGGCGCTGGAAACGCTGGCAATCGGCAGTGGACCATTGGGCACAAGGGCAAACATGGCCGGGGAGGTTTCCCAGGCCTTGAAGCGGTCCTTGAGTTCGACCAGCAGGCGTTCGGCGGTCTTTTTACCAACCCCCGGCACCTTGACCAGGGCCGAAGCATCCTGGGCCTGGACACAGCGTACCAGTTCGTCGACCTCCAGGCCCGACATCAATGCCAGGGCCAGCTTGGGCCCCACGCCATTAAGGCGGATCAGCTCGCGAAACAGCTCGCGCTCGCGCTTTTCATGGAAGCCATACAGCAGGTGGGCGTCTTCGCGCACCACCAGGTGGGTGTGCAAGGTCACCACTTCGCCAACCTTGGGCAGGCGGTACAGGGTGGTCATCGGCACTTCGAGCTCATAGCCCAGGCCGTTGACGTCGACAATCAGGTGCGGCGGCTGTTTTTCAGCCAGGGTGCCGCGCAAACGTCCAATCACGTTCCGATCCTTCCTCATGGGTACCGGCAAGCGACCGGTCAACCCTAACAGCAAATGCAATGGCCGATGGCATTGCCCAGGCAAAATTTGTTTCAGCAGATGATGCTATCAGAGCCGCAAGCGCCCGCTTCGACTGCGCGCCGTACCCAGGCCGTGGGGCACCAGGCTTGAGCGGGTATGGGCATGGCACAAGGCGATGGCCAGGGCGTCGGAGGCATCGATCTGCGGCTTTTGCGTCAGTTTCAGCAGGTGCATGACCATCATCTGCACCTGCTCCTTGTTGGCCCCACCGGTGCCGGCCACCGCCTGCTTGACCTGGGTGGCGCTGTACTCGGCGATTTCCAGGCCTTCTTCGATAGCCGCGACGATCGCCGCGCCGCGGGCCTGGCCGAGCTTGAGCGCCGAGTCGGCGTTACGCGCCATGAACACCCGCTCGATGCCCATGGTCACCGGGCCGTGCTGGCGGATGATTTCGCGCACGCCGCGAAAGACGATCTGCAGACGCTCGGGCAGCTCCCCGGCGCCAGTACGAATGCAGCCCGAAGCCACGTACTCGCAGCCCCGCCCGCTGTGGTGCACCACGCCATAGCCGGTAATGCGCGAGCCGGGGTCGATGCCAAGAATCAGAGTCATACGTCTTTGCGCCATAGTAAAAACAGAAGCCGGACCGGCTCGCAGGTGCAATGCAACTGCAGGCAGATCCGGCCTCGGGCCGGTAGGAGCGGGCTTGCCCCGCGATTGCGCACTACCACCCAATCGCATCGCGAGGCAAGCTCGCTCCCACCTAAATGAACAACTTGAGACTAGCCGAGCTGTTCCATGACTTCGTCAGGAATTTCGGCATTGGAGTAGACGTTCTGTACGTCGTCCAGGTCTTCAAGCATGTCGATCAGCTTGAGCACCTTCTGTGCGCCGTCCAGGTCGAGTTCGGCGCTGGTGGTCGGCTGCATCACGATTTCCGCGTCAGCGGCCTTGAAACCGGCCTCTTCCAGGGCGTTGCGCACGGCATAGAAGCTGTTGAACGAGGTGAAGACCTCGAACGAGCCATCTTCGTTGCTGACCACGTCGTCGGCATCGGCCTCCATCGCCGCTTCCATCAGCGCGTCTTCGTCGACGCCGGCGGCGAAGCTGATCTGGCCCTTGCGCTCGAACAGGTAAGCCACCGAGCCGTCAGTCCCCAGGTTGCCGCCGCATTTGCTGAAGGCATGACGCACAGCGGCGGCGGTACGGTTGCGGTTGTCGGTCATGGCCTCGACCATGATCGCCACGCCGCCCGGGCCGTAACCTTCGTAGCTGAGCTCTTCGACGTTGTCGGCTTCGGCCGTGCCAGCACCGCGGGCAACCGCCCGGTCGATGATGTCGCGGCTCATGTTCGCCCCCAACGCCTTGTCCAGGGCCAGGCGCAAGCGCGGGTTGGAGGCAGGATCGCCGCCGCCCTGCTTGGCGGCAACGGTCAGCTCACGAATCCACTTGGTGAAGATCTTGCCTCGCTTGGCATCCTGGCGCTCTTTGCGGTGCTTGATGTTTGCCCACTTGGAATGACCTGCCATAACGCACTCCGAATCCTTTGTAACAATGCCACGCCGCGGCCGCGCTCACGCCCGGCCGAGACCTTTAAATTCATGCGCCTTAACGCAAAGGCGCATCCATCTGGATGCGCCCGGGGCCCGCTTACTCAGGCTTGGGCTGTTCGCGCAGACGGATATGCAACTCACGCAGGGCCTTGGCATCGACCAGGCCAGGGGCCTGGGTCATGACGCACGCGGCGCTCTGGGTTTTCGGGAAGGCAATGACTTCGCGAATCGACTGGGCGCCGGTCATCAGCATCACCAGACGGTCAAGGCCGAAGGCCAGGCCGCCGTGCGGCGGTGCGCCGAACTTCAGGGCGTCGAGCAGGAAGCCGAACTTCTCTTCCTGTTCAGCCGCTTCGATACCCAGCAGACGGAAGACCGCCTGTTGCATCTCTTTGCGGTGGATACGGATCGAACCGCCACCCAGCTCGGTACCGTTGAGGACCATGTCGTAAGCACGCGACAGGGCGGTGGCCGGGTTGGCCTCGAGCTCTTCGGGGCTGCATTTTGGCGCGGTGAACGGGTGGTGCAGCGCGGTGAAACTGCCGTCGTCGTTCTCTTCGAACATCGGGAAGTCAACCACCCACATCGGGGCCCACTCGCAGGTGAGCAGGTTGAAATCGTTACCGACCTTGATACGCAGGGCGCCCAGCGCCTCGCTGACGATCTTGGCCTTGTCGGCGCCGAAGAACACGATGTCGCCATCGACCGCACCAACGCGATCGAGGATCACGTTGAGGTTGGCCTCAGGGATGTTCTTGACGATCGGCGACTGCAGGCCTTCAACGCCCTTGGCGCGCTCGTTGACCTTGATGTAGGCCAGGCCCTTGGCACCGTAGATGCCGACGAACTTGGTGTACTCGTCGATGCGGCTGCGCGGCATGCTCGCGCCACCTGGCACGCGCAGGGCGGCAACACGGCTCTTCGGATCGTTGGCCGGGCCGCTGAACACCTTGAATTCGACGTCCTTGAGCTGGTCGGCAACGTCGACCAGTTCCAGCGGGTTACGCAGGTCAGGCTTGTCGGAACCGTAGCGGCGCATGGCTTCTTCGAAAGTCATGTGCGGGAATTCACCGAATTCCAGGTCCAGGACTTCCTTGAACAGCTTGCGGATCATGCTTTCGGTCAGGCCCATGATCTCGGACTCATCGAGGAAGCTGGTCTCGATGTCGATCTGGGTGAATTCCGGCTGACGGTCGGCGCGCAGGTCTTCGTCACGGAAGCACTTGGCGATCTGGTAGTAGCGGTCGAAACCGGCAACCATCAGCAGCTGCTTGAACAGCTGGGGCGATTGCGGCAGGGCGAAGAAGCTGCCGGCGTGGGTACGGCTCGGCACCAGGTAGTCACGCGCGCCCTCAGGGGTGGCACGGGTGAGAATCGGCGTTTCGACGTCGAGGAAGCCGTTTTCGTCGAGGAAGCGACGGATGCTGGTGGTGATGCGCGAACGCAGACGCAGCTTCTCGGCCATCTCTGGACGACGCAGGTCGATGAAGCGATAGCGCAAGCGGGTTTCTTCGCCAACGTCGGAGTATTCGTTGAGCGGGAACGGCGGGGTTTCCGCTTCGTTCAGCACGGTCAGCTCATAACCCAACACTTCGATGGCACCCGAGGCCATGTTGGCGTTGACTGCGCCAGCCGGACGCGGACGCACCTTGCCGGTAATCTGCACCACGTATTCGCTGCGCACGCGGTCGGCGGCGGCGAAGCTTTCTGCGCGATCCGGGTCGAAAACGACCTGGGCCATGCCTTCGCGATCACGGATATCGAGGAAAATCACCCCGCCGTGGTCGCGGCGACGATGGACCCATCCGCAAAGGGTAATTTCCTGACCTTCCAGGCTCTCGTTCAGTTGGCCGCAATAATGGCTGCGCATCATGATGGTGGTTTCGCTTCTCGTCATTCGTATGTTCAGTGGAGGCCTTGCAGCCCCAAAGGGCTAATAGTGCAAGACCCTGCCGGTGCAATCAACTCAGTCGGCCTTGTCGCCGCCTGCCAGGTTCTTTTTCGCACCGGTCTTGAAGTCGGTTTCGTACCAGCCGGTACCACCCAGGCGGAAGCCCGGGGCCGAAATCAGCTTCTTCAGCGCTGGCTGCTCACACGCCGGGCAATCGGTCAGCGGCGCGGCGCTGAGCTTCTGGAGGACTTCCAACTGGTGGTTGCAGGAAGCACATTGATAGTCGTACATGGGCATAGGCGTGTCTCGTTAACCACAGCGCAGGCTGGTTCGGGCAGTAAAGCGCGGGATTATATATGGTTAAGGAGTGCTGTGCAGCCCGGCAACCGACTAGCGTGCCACTGGCAAGCCGAGCAAATAGACCACGCAGACCACGCGGATCAGCCCGCTGAAATTTTTTACCCCGCCATGACGCAGGTGTACCTCACGGTCGATGTAAGACAACACGGCATTGACCGAGCACTGATTGGCCTTGGCGATGCGTTCAAGAATAGTCCAGTAGATCTCTTCCAGGCGCAGACAGGTGGCAAAGCCGTTGAGGCGCACCGACCGCGACAGCGGCTGGGCCAGGCCCATGTTGAAATTGGCCTCGAAAGGGTCGACGCCATCCTTGTGCGGCACGCAGGCTACGCGCCCCGTGCGATTCATCCATGCCGACATAGTCGTACCACGCCACTGTTTAACCGGGAAACAAACCCGCGTGCGTTATGCACGCGGGAACATGCCCTTAATAAAGCGCTGTGTAACGTGGCGGTGCCAGCAGACACCCTAACTCTGAATGTAGGAATACTCGGCACTGGAGCCGGTACTTTAAAACACCGGAAAGTGCTTCCGTACTAACTGAAATGCCCGAACTTCGCACAAAAGTTCGGGCATTCGAATAACAGCGTTAAATCTGCCGGTTACTTGCCTTCAAGTAGCGAGCGCAGCATCCAGGCGGTTTTTTCATGCACCTGCATGCGCTGGGTCAGCAGGTCGGCCGTCGGCTCGTCGCTGACCTTGTCGAGCAGCGGGAAAATGCTGCGTGCCGTGCGGGTTACCGCCTCCTGGCCTTCGACCAGTTGTTTGATCATTTCGTCAGCAGGTGGCACCCCCTCTTCTTCCTTAATAGAAGAAAGCCGCGCGTAAATCGAGTACGCCCCGGGTGCCGGGAAGCCCAGCGCGCGAATACGCTCGGCGATCGAGTCGACCGCCAGGGCCAGTTCGTTGTACTGCTCTTCGAACATCAGGTGCAAGGTACGAAACGCCGGACCGGTGACGTTCCAGTGAAAGTTGTGGGTCTTCAGATAAAGTACGTAGGTATCCGACAACAGGCGCGACAAACCATCGACGATGGACTTGCGATCTTCTTCGCTGATACCGATATCGATTGCCATGTAGTTCCCCTTTCCTTAGTGCTTGCTGATCAAGCGGGTACAAACCACTGTACCAAGAGTTTTCCACCCCTGCAGCCTCATGCCTGCGACACAAGGCTGCAGGCCGCGCGACACACGGTTGGCCGCTGATTTGAGAAGCCCGGGGCTTTGCTGTTAAATAGGCAGCGTGCCGCCCGCGCCGATTGTCATTGCCCGGGCGCATAGGCTGGCCTTCTCACGTTTTTGCGCTTTTTTACCCGTGCGCGCCGTGAAGCCAGCTCTTCCTGTGATCCGCCTTATCAATGTGAGCCAACCAACATGTTCAAGATCGTCCACCTGTTGACGGGCGTTGCAGCTTTGCTGCTGTCCTTCATACCCAGCCTCAGAACCGAAGCCATACCCTTCCTGCAGCAACCGGAGGCGGTTTACCTGGCGCTTTTCGGCCTGCTTAACCTGCTCATCGCTCCTGTGCTCGCGCAGCACTACCGGGGCGTGCGCCAGCAACTGCAGCGCGCTGCCAGTGCTTTGCTGGTGCTTACCGTGATCCTGCAGACCGTGACCTTGCTGGCCCGTCCGGAGCTTGGCAACCTGCCGGCCCTGGCTTGCGCCCTGCTGGCCACCATCCTGCACTTGATTGCCGGTTTTGCCAAAAGCGCTGTGGCCCGTAGCCAGAACACCCAGTACGACATGTCCAATCGCGATACCGGCACGGTGAAGTGGTTCAACACGTCCAAGGGTTTCGGCTTTATCTCCCGCGATTCGGGCGATGACATCTTCGTCCACTTCCGCGCCATTCGCGGCGAAGGCCACCGGGTGCTGGTCGAAGGCCAGCGCGTGGAGTTCTCGGTGATGAACCGCGACAAGGGCCTGCAGGCCGAAGACGTGATCGCCGCCCCACGGCGCTGATCAGCAGCAACAAAAAAACCGCGACGGCATCACTGCCCATCGCGGTTTTTTTTCGCCCCCGAATCAGTAATGCGGCGGCGGTGCCTCTTCTTCACTGGCCTCGTACTGGCCGACCATCTCTTCATAGCGCTTGAGCAGTGCTGCCATCTGCAACTGCAGGCGCTCAACGACGCGCTGCTGTTCGACCAGCACATCATTCAAGGCCAGCAGGGTATCGTCCTGAAAGGCCAGCCGGCTTTCCAACTCGGTCACGCGCGCGTCAAGGGTCATGATTCAAGCCTCCGCGAACTGAAAATCGTCAACCAATACCTCGGCCAGACGCAAACGGATCTCAGCCACCTGTTGTGGCGCATATTCAATTGCAGGTTTATTGCCCCACACAGGTGCCGGCCAGGCCGGATCAGAACGATGACGAACAATCACATGCATATGTAGCTGGCTAACTACATTGCCGAGGGTTGCCACGTTCATTTTGTCGGCGGCAAAGACGTCCTTGAGGATCTGGGCCAGGGCGTTAGTTTCTTTCCAGAGTTGCTGCTGATCGCTGTCATCAAGTTGAAACAATTCGCTGATTTCGGCCCGACGCGGCACCAGGATAAACCAGGGATAGTTGCCATCCCTACTCAGCAACAGACGACAAAGAGGAAAGTCCCCCAGGCAAAAGGTGTCTTGTTGAAGACGTTGATCCAGAACAAACACTACGAAATCTCCTACAACAGCTTAATACCTTGCTCACACAACCCTCCGTGAGCCACTGCCAGCAGGATACTCCTGATCGCTCGTCGGGGCATTGCCTGCTGCCTTATTAATGAAGCAATGCACCGATTTAGCCCCCTCCCCTCACCCAAAAGGCCTATGCGTACGTCGGTGTTACGCTGCCCGGGCAAGGAAACGCTACTTTTCGCACCAAAATGAAGCCGTCCGTCGGCGTTTCGCCCAGTGAACATCCACAAACTACTCAGCTTTAGCCTTCAACGGTAACGCTTTGACTTTACGGGCAACTTTTTCCCTTATTCCATTGCGATCGACAGCCGCGAACCAAAGGTTCTTTGACCCCCGGTTTACCGGCACCTGAGGGCCTTCGGAGGGCGAAAGCGTGAAAATTTCGTGAAGCCGTTCGATTTTGTGCACGCTTGTTGCATTGTCATCCGCCACGGTCGGCACGCCCTCTGCACTGATGCAGCGAGCGGCGACAAATAACAACAGCTGCATGGGTTAACCAGGGAGTTTCGGGGGGGCAGGGGCTAGATTGTTTTTACCTATCCTTAATCCGCTTGAAACAGCGCTGGAGTTGTACGGCCCGCGAAACCCGGGGCGTGGTTTGCGACAAGGACATAACTGTTAGCGACATGACCGTAAAGTTACCGAAAGGTTCTCGACAGGCATATCGCCAACGCCGGTCAGCGTGATATACATTTCCGCCGACACAAAAAGAAAGAGCCGCGCTGTATAAAAAAACCAAACAGCGACGGCAGTACTCTTCCTAAAAACCAAAGGAGCAAATCACGATGCGCGTGATGAAGTGGAGCATAATCGCCCTGGCTGTTGCAGCCGGCACCTCGCAATTGGCAGTGGCCTCTTCTCAGGATGAGTCCAAGGGTTTTGTTGAAGACAGCAAACTCAATGTCAAAACCCGCATGCTGTACTTTAGCCGTGACTTCCGTAACGTGCCTAACGGCGACCAAAGCCGCGTTGAAGAAACCGGCCTGGGCTTCCTCGGCACCTACCAGTCGGGCTTTACCCAAGGCACCGTAGGTTTCGGTGTCGACGCCATCGGCATGCTCGGCCTGAAACTGGACAGCGGCAAAGGTCGCGCCGGCACCGGCCAGTTCCCGCTGGGCGCAGATGGCCGTTCGCAGGACTCGTTCTCCGAAGGTGGCGCGGCGGTCAAGTTCCGCATCTCCGACACCGTGCTGAAGTACGGCACCCAGTTCACCGCCCTGCCGGTTCTGGCAACCGACGACAGCCGCCTGCTGCCCGAAACCGTCGAAGGTTTCCTGGTGACCAGCAAGGAAATCAAAGGCCTTGAGCTGAATGCCGGCCACTTCACCGCCCTGAATGCTCAATCGCAGTCCTACCACGACAGCATCGGTGGCAAGAACCGCACTACCGGGATCAAGAACCCTGGTCTGACCCAGGCTGACGTGTTCGGCGGCACCTATGCCTTCACCGACACCCTGAGCACCAGCCTCTACTACTCCAAGGTCGAAGACTACTGGCGTAAATACTACGCCAACGTCAACTGGGCACTGCCGATCAACGACAACCAAGGCCTGGTGTTCGACTTCAACATCTATGACACCAAGAGCGACGGCAAGGCCAACGTTACCGCCTTCGATGGTGACAAACTTGATAACCGTGCGTTCAGCCTGTCGGGCGCCTACAACATTGGCGCGCACACATTCACCCTGGCCTACCAGAAGGTTACCGGTGACGGCGACTATGCCTACGGCATCGACGGCGGCGGCACCATTTTCCTGGCCAACTCCATCGCTCGTTCCGACTTCAACGCCGAAGACGAGAAATCCTACCAGGCACGTTACGACCTGAACTTCGCCGAATACGGCGTTCCAGGCCTGAGCTTCATGACCCGTTATGTCAAGGGTACCGGTGCCAACGTCACTGGCACCGACAACGGCAAGGAATGGGAACGCGACATCGAGGCCAAGTACGTTCTGCAGGAAGGTCCGGCCAAAGACCTGAGCCTGCGTGTACGTCAAGCCACCTACCGTTCGGGTGACGGCGTTTACTACGGTTCGCCATCGATCGACGAACTGCGCCTGATCGTCGAGTACCCGCTGAGCATCCTGTAAGCCCCGGGCTTTCAGTATCCCCAGTACGAAAGAGCCCGGCACTGCCGGGCTTTTTCTTGTCTGAATTCGGGCTGACAACGCCTTCGTGCTCCGGCATCCTGTACGCCACCGAATCGCCCCCGTACAATGCGGGGTCATTTAAAGTCTTAAGCAACCGACAACGGCCTACCATGCGCACCAGTCAATATTTGCTCGCTACTCAAAAAGAAACCCCTTCCGACGCGGTCGTCATCAGCCACCAGCTGATGCTGCGTGCCGGCATGATCCGCAAGCTCGCATCCGGCCTTTATACCTGGCTGCCGATGGGCCTGCGGGTAATGCGCAAGGTCGAAGCCGTGGTCCGCGAGGAAATGAACGCCGCTGGCGCCCTTGAAGTGCTGATGCCGGCCATCCAGCCTGCCGAGCTGTGGCAGGAATCCGGCCGCTGGGAACAGTACGGCCCGGAGCTGCTGCGCCTCAAAGACCGTCACGGTCGCGAGTTCTGCGTGGGCCCGACCCACGAAGAGGTCATCACCGACCTCGCCCGCAACGAGCTCAACAGCTATAAACAGCTGCCGCTGAACATGTACCAGATCCAGACCAAGTTCCGTGACGAGATCCGTCCGCGCTTCGGCCTGATGCGTGGTCGCGAGTTCATCATGAAGGACGCCTACTCCTTCCATGCCGATCCGGCTTCCCTGCAGCAAACCTACGATCGCATGCACCTGGCGTACAGCAACATCTTTACCCGCCTGGGCCTGGATTTCCGCCCAGTGCAGGCTGACACCGGCTCGATCGGTGGCAGCTACTCCCACGAATTCCACGTGCTGGCCGAGTCCGGTGAAGACGATGTGATCTTCAGCGACAGCTCCGACTACGCCGCCAACATCGAGAAGGCCGAAGCCATCCCACGGGAAACCGTGCGCCCGGCGCCGACCGAAGAGCTGCGCCTGGTCGACACCCCGGACGCCAAGACCATCACCCAGCTGGTCGACAACTATGGCCTGGCGATCGAAAAGACCGTCAAGACCCTGATCGTCCACGCCGCCGAAGAAGGCAAGCTGATTGCCCTGATCGTCCGTGGCGACCACGACCTCAATGAAATCAAAGCTGCCAACCTGGCAGAAGTTGCCAGCCCGCTGGTCATGGCCAGCGACGAAGAGCTGCGCGACGCCATTGGCGCCGGCGCCGGTTCCCTCGGCCCGCTGAACCTGCCGCTGCCATGCATCATCGACCGCTCGGTCGCGCTGATGAGCGACTTCGGCATCGGTGCCAACATCGACGACAAACACTACTTCGGCGTCAACTGGGAGCGCGACCTGCCAGTTCCGCAAGTGGCCGACCTGCGCAACGTCGTCGAGGGCGACCCAAGCCCGGATGGCAAGGGCACCCTGGTGATCAAGCGCGGCATCGAAGTCGGGCACATCTTCCAGCTCGGCACCAAGTACAGCGAGGCACTCAAGTGCCAGGTACTGGGCGAGAACGGCAAGCCGGTAACCCTGAGCATGGGTTGCTACGGTATCGGCGTATCGCGTGTGGTGGCTGCGGCCATCGAGCAGAACTACGACGAAAACGGCATCATCTGGAGCGATACCCTGGCACCCTTCCAGATCGCCCTGGTGCCGCTGCGCTACGAGACCGAACAGGTTCGCGAAGCCACCGACAAGCTGTATGCCGAGCTGACCGCTGCCGGTTTCGAAGTGCTGCTGGACGACCGCGACAAGAAGACCAGCCCGGGGATCAAGTTCGCCGACATGGAACTGATCGGCATCCCGCACCGCATCGTCATCAGCGACCGCGGCCTGGCCGACGGCAACCTGGAATACAAGCACCGCACCGAGCGTGACGCACAGCCGCTGCCAGTGGCCGAGGTGCTGTCGTTCCTGCAAGCCCGCATTCGTCGCTAAGCCAACGCAAGAGTAATCATGTTCAAGCGAAGTACCATCAACCTGGGGGGCGCCGCACTGTGCGGCGCCCTGCTCCTCAGCGGTTGCGCCAACCAGATGTCCCAGCGCAGCGAGCACGAGGAGCGCATCGAGCGCAAGCTGCTCGAACACAGCCTGCAGATCGATGTCGGAGACCCCAAGGTACTCGAGCTGCCGCAACGGCGTGTGCGCATCCACGAACAGAAGAACTTCGAAGTCACCGAGTTCGAGGTTACCCGTCGCTACGATCGCTACACGCCTTACCAACCCTGGCGCGAAGTCTATGAGATTCCGCTGGGCGCGGTGGCGGTGGTGGCCGGTGTCGGCGCCAACGTGGTCAATGTCTTTGCCCTGGGCAACCTGCCCGACAGCGTGACCCATGACTGGTTGAGCTATGGCTTCGACGGCCTCAACCCGTTCATGAACGCCCAGTCCAACGGTCGTGCCCAGCAGAACCTGGCGGGCATCACCGAAGTGCAAAAGGACAAGCGCCAGGAATACACCAGCGTCCCCTGGAGCGAGCGGCCGGTGTCGGTCAAGGCCGGCAAGATCGACCATGAGCTGACCACCGACCGCAATGGCGTGTTGCACCTGAACCTGCTCGACAGCCCGTTCAGCGAGCAGAACCTGACCCACATCGGCACCCTGCACCTGCAGGTGGTCGATGAAGACAACAACGTGCGTGGCGATGCCAGCCTGCTGATCAGCGCCGGCCTGCGCGGCAAACTGGTGGAAGCCCACGAACTGATTTTCGATGACCTGGAAGACGACGAAGTCAGCCAGTGGGTGCATCGGGTCAAGCGCCTGTCGGAGCTGGGCCTGGAAGAAGAAGCCAGTGAACTGGAGCAAAGCCTGATCGAGCTGACCCGCAACGATCCGGAGCTGCAACAGGAATTCCTCAAGTCACTGACCAAGGACGCCGGCCGCCTGGTTGCCGACCCTGGCGCGCACTGACCTTCGCTGTACCCGGAGAGCGCCAGCCTGCTGGCGCTGCCCTCCTCACTCCTGAGAGAACAGCTCCAGCTGTTCATGCGCACCGCGCAAATCCTGCAAGCGCACACCAATCCCCAACAGCCTCACCGGCTTGCCGCCACGGGCAAAGGCCTGGCTGAGCAAGTGTTGATAGCTGCCCAGGTCACGCCCCGCCCCTGACTGCTCAAGGGTGGTCTGGCTGAAATCATGGAACTTCACTTTGACGAACGGCTTGCCCGGGCGATAACTGTCGTCGATGCGGGCCATGCGCCCGGCCAGGGTTTCCATCAGCTCCGGGAGTTTTTCCAGGCAACTGGCGAGGTCAGGCAGATCGGTGTCGTAGGTGTTTTCGACACTGACCGACTGACGCCGGCTGTCATTTTGCACCGGACGGTCATCGATACCCCGCGCCAGCCCCCACAACCGCTCACCAAAACTGCCGAATTCACGGGCCAGGGCCAGGCGACTCCAGTCGCGCAACTCCAGGCAGGTGATGATGCCCAGGCGGCCCATCTTGTCGGCGGTGACCTTGCCTACGCCATGCAGCTTGCTCACCGGCAAGGCAACCACGAAGTCTTCGACTTCATTCGGAGTGACCACAAACAGGCCATTGGGCTTGCGCCAGTCGCTGGCGATCTTGGCCAGGAATTTGTTCGGCGCCACGCCAGCCGACACAGTGATATGCAACTGTTGGGCAACCCGGCGGCGAATATCGGCGGCAATCCGTGTAGCGCTGCCCGCAAACCAGGAACTGTCCGACACATCCAGGTAAGCCTCGTCCAGCGACAAGGGCTCGATCAGGTCAGTGTATTCGCGAAAGATGCCGTGAATTTCCCGCGAGGCTTCTTTATAGGCATCCATGCGCGGCTTGACGATCAGCAGGTCCGGGCACAGCTTGAGGGCATGGTGCGAGGACATCGCCGAACGCACGCCGAACGCCCGCGCCTCATAGTTGCAGGTAGCGATCACCCCGCGCCGCTCCGCCGAACCGCCCACCGCCAGCGGCCGCCCGACCAGACGCGGGTCGTCGCGCATTTCGATGGCGGCGTAGAAGCAATCGCAGTCGATATGGATGATCTTGCGTTGAGACATAGGGAGCGTAAGAACAGGTTTAAAGTGATGTAAGCAGTATCTCACCCGCTAGCGGCCCATGCATCACAACTAATTCATTCCCCCCCGGAACCTCTGCAAGGCCCGCCCTTGCTGCCTTGCAGCCCTTTTCAGCGGCGCTAAGCGATTGAAGGAGAAAGGATTTCTGCAAACAGGCTATTGACAGCCCCGGGCAAAACTGTAGAATCTCATCTCACAGGCGCGGGATGGAGCAGCCTGGTAGCTCGTCGGGCTCATAACCCGAAGGTCGTCGGTTCAAATCCGGCTCCCGCAACCAGATTCAGGAAAGGCCACTCTCACGAGTGGCCTTTTTCTTTGCCCGAAATAAAGCTCCGGGTAATTTTTTATTGTAAATCAACAATTAAGCGTTGACAGCCAAGCTCAACGCTGTAGAATCCGCCCCACAGACGCGGGATGGAGCAGTCTGGTAGCTCGTCGGGCTCATAACCCGAAGGTCGTCGGTTCAAATCCGGCTCCCGCAACCAAACAACAGAAAAGGCCACTTTGAAAAAAGTGGCCTTTTTTGCGTCTGCCTTCCAGCTAATCAGCCCGCCCCCTGAACGCCCTTCGCCGCTCAGGCAATATGAAACTTCTTTAACTATCCTCAAGGTGCTCAGCGGCCCGATCATATCGGACATTACGCTTCCAAAGGGATTGGTACTTTGACCGGATACACCCTGCTTCCCCTGCGCAAGCCACGAGGTGGCTGATGCGCACCCAGACGCCTGAAACACAAGCCCCTGTGACCGCCGCATTACCCAATGCCGAGCAACGCCTGCGCTGGCTCGAACGCCTGAGCAAGTATCGCCAGCCCATCGGCCTGGGCGTAACCTTGCTGCTGTTCGCTGTCGCCCTGATCGCCTGCCGTCACCTGCTCAGCGAGCTGGACATCTATGCCCTGCATGATTCGCTGCTCAGCGTGCCGCCGCCAGCATTGGCCGGCGCACTGCTGGCGACGGTGGCCGGCTTCGTCATCCTGCTGGGGTACGAGTGGTCGGCCAGCCGCTATGCCGGCGTCCAGCTACCGGCTCGCACCCTTGTAATGGGCGGCTTCAGCGCCTTTGCCATCGGCAATGCCATTGGCCTGTCGCTGCTGTCCGGTGGCTCGGTACGCTATCGCCTGTATGCGCGCCATGGCATCGGCGCCGCCGAAGTGGCGCGCATGACCCTGTTTGCCAGCCTTTCCCTCGGCTGCGCGTTGCCGCCGCTCGCCGCCCTGGCGACCTTGAGCAACTTGCCGGCTGCAGCTTCAGCCTTGCACCTGGCGCCTGCGTTGCTGGCAGCGATCGCCCTGGCGGTACTGGGCTTGAGCGGCGCACTGGTCTATGGCCTTTATCGTCGTCGCCTACCCGAACAACCCCAGGCTGACAACCTGCTGGTACAAGTAGGCCGGCGTACTCTGCGCTTGCCGGGCGCACGCCTGACCCTGCTGCAACTGCTCATTACTGCCCTGGACGTAGCCGCTGCCGCCACCGTGCTGTACCTGCTGCTGCCCGAGGCGCCGCCGTTTGGTGCCTTCTTGCTGGTCTACCTGCTGGCGCTGGCGGCCGGGGTGCTCAGCCATGTGCCCGGTGGCGTCGGGGTGTTCGAGGCGATCCTGCTGGCGGCCTTTGCCGACAAGCTCGGCGCCGCGCCACTGGCCGCCGCGTTGCTGCTTTATCGCCTGATCTATGTGGTGCTGCCACTGCTGCTGGCCTGCGTCCTGCTGCTGGCCAGCGAAGCCAAGCGCCTACTGTTTGCCCAGCAAGCGATCAGGGCCGCTTCCGGGCTCGCAGCCCCGGTGCTGGCGGTGCTGGTGTTTCTCTCCGGCGTGGTGCTGCTGTTTTCCGGCGCCACCCCGGAAATCGACGAGCGCTTGGAGCATCTGGGCTTCCTCGTACCGCACCGGCTGATCGACGCGTCGCACTTCGGCGCCAGCCTGATTGGCGTCCTCTGCCTGCTGCTGGCCCAGGGCCTGCGCCGGCGCCTGTCGGCTGCCTGGATCCTGACCACCGTCCTGCTGCTGGTCGGCGCCCTGCTCTCGCTGCTCAAAGGTTTCGACTGGGAAGAAGCCAGCATCCTGACCTTCACCGCCTGCCTGCTGGCGGTGTTCCGCCGTTCCTTCTATCGCCCCAGCCGCTTGCTCGAACTGCCGTTCTCGCCGGTTTACCTGGCGGCCAGCGCCTGTGTACTGGGCGCTTCGGTGTGGCTGCTGCTGTTTGCCTATCAGGATGTGCCCTACAGCCATCAGCTGTGGTGGCAATTCACCCTCGACGCCGATGCCCCACGCGGCTTGCGCTCGGCCCTGGGCAGCGCGGTACTGCTGGTGATCGTCGCCCTGACCTGGCTGCTGCGCACCGCGCGCCCGGTTATTCACCTGCCCAGCGCCGACGAGCTGCAACGCGCCAACGCCATCCTGCAAGCCTCCGACCAACCCGACGGCGGCCTGGCCCTGACTGGCGACAAAGCCTTGCTGTTCCACCCCAACGACGATGCCTTCCTTATGTATGCACGTCGCGGCCGCAGCCTGGTGGCGCTGTACGACCCGATCGGCCCGGCCCACGAGCGCGCCGAAATGATCTGGCAGTTCCGCGACCTGTGCGATGTACACCATGCCCGCCCGGTGTTCTACCAGGTTCGGGCCGAGAACCTGCCCTTCTATATGGACATCGGCCTGACCGCGATCAAACTGGGCGAAGAAGCCCGGGTCGACCTCAAGCGCTTTGACCTAGAAGCCAAGGGCAAGGAGATGAAAGACCTGCGCTACACCTGGAACCGCGGCGGCCGCGACGGCCTGAGCCTGGAAGTGCACGAGCCGGGGCAGGCTCCGCTGGAAGAACTCAAGACCATCTCCGACGCCTGGCTCACTGGCAAGAACGTGCGCGAGAAAGGCTTCTCCCTCGGCCGTTTCAGCCCGGAGTACCTGCAGCACTTCCGGATTGCCCTGATCCGTTTCGAAGGGCGCCCGGTCGCCTTTGCCAACCTCCTGGAAACCCGCAGCCTGGAGCTGGCCAGCCTCGACCTGATGCGCGCCCACCCGCAGGCGCCCAAGCTGACCATGGAATTCATGATGATCGGCCTGATCCAACACTATAAGCAGCACGGCTATGGGCGCTTCAGCCTGGGCATGGTGCCACTCTCCGGGCTGCAACCACGGCGCGGCGCACCGCTGACCCAGCGCCTGGGCTCGATGGTGTTCCAGCGCGGCGAGCAGCTCTACAACTTCCAGGGCCTGCGCCGCTTCAAGGACAAGTTCCAACCGGACTGGGAACCTCGCTACATGGCCGTGCCGGCCGGACTCGATCCGCTGGTGGCACTGGCCGACACCGCCGCCCTGATCGCGGGCGGCCTGACTGGATTGGTGAAACGCTGATGATTCGACGCTACTGGCTGTACCTGCTGGTTCCCCTGCTGCTGGCCTTGCTGGCTGCCGCCCTTGGCTTCTGGCTGTGGACCCGGCCGGCCCCCGAAGCCTCCCTTGAGCACCTGAGCCTGGCCGATGGCAGCAGCCTGGTCCGGGTCAACCCCGGCACCCGGGCCAAGGCCCGCGTGGTCATCGCCGTGCCCCCGGACCAGGCCCTGAGCGACAAGCAACTGCTCGACCTGAGCCAGAGCGGCGAGGCGCAGATGGTCCAGGTGGTCCTGCCGCCAGCCGATTGCAACAAGCAGCAACAGGCGCTGCAGCAAGCCATGCAGCAACTCAAGGGCGCGCCGACCCTGGTAGCCGGTATCGGCCCGGGCGCAGCCCAGGCCTGGAGCTGGCTGGCCAGCCAGAGCGATGACAAGGCCCTGGCCATCTCGGTGGACTTCAACCTCGAACAACCCGGCTGCGCCACGCCGCTGCCCAAGTCCGCCGCCCACGGCCACTGGAGCGTGGCCTGGAACGACAACCCGGATGACGCCAGCGCCGCCTTCGTGCGCGACCAGGCCAATGCCGAAACCAGCATCAGCGACTACGACATCCACCTGCCGCAGGTACTCAAGGCGCAACTGACCCAGGCACTGGTGGGTGAGGACGGCAACGCCATGAGCATCCCGGTGGTCGAAGTACCTGCCGGGCAAACCACCGACACCGTCACCCTGTTTCTCTCGGGCGATGGCGGTTGGCGCGACCTGGACCGCGACGTCGCCGGCGAGATGGCCAAGCTCGGCTATCCGGTGGTGGGCATCGACACCCTGCGCTACTACTGGCAGCACAAGACCCCGGAACAAAGCGCCATCGACCTCTCCGAGCTGATGCAGCACTACCGGCAGAAATGGGGCACCAAGCGTTTCGTGCTGACCGGCTACTCGTTCGGCGCCGACGTCTTGCCGGCGATCTACAACCGCTTGCCGGCCGAAGACCAGAAGCGCATCGATGCGGTGATACTGCTGGCCTTTGCCCGCAGCGGCAGCTTCGAGATCGAAGTCGAGGGCTGGTTGGGCAATGCTGGCAAAGAGGCACCGACCGGGCCGGAGATGGCCAGGCTGCCAGCGTCCAAAGTGGTCTGCGTGTATGGCGAGGAAGAGGCCGACGAGAGCGGCTGTACCGACCATACTGCAGTCGGCGAGCGCCTGAAGCTGCCTGGCGGACATCACTTCGACGAGAACTACCCGGCGCTGGCCAAGCGCCTGATCGGCGATATCGAGAACCGCCAGGGCAAGACCAGCGTCGCCGAGCAGGATTGAAGCGCGCCTCCGGCGCGCAGCTGCAAGCTACAAGCCTCAAGCTGCAAGCTGCAAGCTGCAAGCTGCAAGCTAGAGCCAAGCGCGCACGGCTCTAGCTTGCAGCTTGAGGCTTGTAGCTTGCAGCTCCCTATATCTCTACCTGAGTGCCAAGTTCGATCACCCGGTTCAACGGCAAGTTGAAAAACCTCAGGTTGCCGTTGGCATTCTTCAGCAAAAAGGCAAACAGCAGCCCCCGCCAGCGCGACATGCCCACCAGCCGCGACGGGATCACCGTTTCGCGGCTGAGGAAATAGGTCGTGCGCATCGGACTGAAATCCAGCCCTTCCAGGTGACAGAGCTTCAATGCCGCCGGCACATCCGGCTCATCCATGAAGCCAAAGTGCAACAGCACCCGGTAGAAACCCTCGCCATACGCCTCGACCTCGAAGCGCTGCTGCGCCGGCACCCGCGGGGTGTCCTCGCTGACCACGGTCAACAGCACCACCTGCGAGTGCAGCACCTGGTTGTGCAGCATGTTATGCAACAACGCGTGAGGCACGGCATCCGCCCGTGCGGTGAGAAACACCGCCGTGCCTTCGACCCGATGCGGCGGCTGCACGCGAATGCTGCTGATGAACAGCGGCAACGGCAGGCTGCCTTCGTCCAGGCGCTCGACCAGAATCTGCTTGCCGCGCTTCCAGGTGGTCATCAAGACAAACAGGACAATCCCCGCCAGCACCGGAAAAGCCCCGCCCTGAACGATTTTCGGCACGTTGGCGGCAAAGAACAGGCCATCGACAAAGAGAAATCCCAGCAAAATCGGCACCGCCAGCAGCGGCGGCCATTTCCACAGCAACAACATCACCGTCGACACCAGCAGCGTGGTCATCAACATGGTGCCAGTCACTGCCACGCCATAGGCCGAGGCCAGCGCCCCGGAAGACTCGAAGCCCAGCACCAGCAGGATCACCCCGACCATCAGCGACCAGTTCACCGCACCTATATAGATCTGCCCCTGTTCGTCACTGGAGGTGTGCTGGATTTGCATACGCGGCACATAGCCAAGCTGGATGGCCTGGCGGGTCAGGGAGAAGGCCCCGGAAATCACCGCCTGGGAGGCAATCACCGTGGCCAGGGTGGATAAACCGACCAACGGTATCAACGCCCAGTTCGGCGCCAGCAAATAGAACGGGTTGCGCGCTGCCTCCGGGTTTTGCAGCAACAGCGCGCCCTGGCCGAAATAGTTGAGCACCAGCGCCGGCAGCACCAGGGCAAACCAGGCGCGGGCAATGGGTTTGCGGCCAAAGTGGCCCATGTCGGCATACAGTGCTTCAGCGCCGGTCAGGGCCAGCACCACGGCGCCAAGAATCGCTACGCCCATGCCCGGGTGAACAATAAAGAAGCGCACGGCCCACACCGGGTTGAAAGCCTTGAGCACCTCCGGGCTCTGGGCGATGCCATGCACGCCCAGAGCGCCGAGCACCACGAACCAGGTGACCATCACCGGACCAAAGAGGATGCCAATGCGCGCCGTGCCATGCTTCTGGATCAGGAACAGCGCCACCAGCACGATCAACGCCACCGGTATCACCCAGTGGTCGATGCCGTCGAAGGCCAGCTCCAGGCCCTCTACCGCCGACAATACCGAAATCGCCGGGGTGATCATGCTGTCGCCGTAGAACAGCGCCGCGCCGATCAGGCCGCAGCCGACCATCAGCGCCTTGAGCTTGGGGTACGGCGCCGAGGCGCGCCGGGCCAACGCCGTCAAAGCCATGATGCCGCCCTCGCCCTGGTTGTCGGCGCGCAGGATGAACACCACGTACTTGATCGTCACCACCCAGATCAGCGACCAGAAAATCAGGCCGAGGATGCCCAGCACCCCATCATGATTGACCGGTACGCCGTAACCGCCCGAAAACACCTCCTTGAGGGTATACAAGGGGCTGGTGCCAATATCGCCGTAAACCACTCCGACCGCTGCCACCAGCAGGCTCAACGGCTTTGCCACCGAATGCCCGGAATCGGCCTGACTACTTGCCTGAACCATCCATCACTCCCGCCACCAGGCCCCTTGCACCAGACACAGGCACACTGCCGCGAAGCATAGCTGAGCGTTCGTCGTATTTCTGCTGGTCAAGTGACTTTGCGCTCGCTAGAATTGCGCACTTTTTGATCAGAGGCGCCCAAAGCGCCCATCAGGTTTGCCCGCCGGCCCGGCCAGGCAAGCCCTTCAATACCGAGGTTAGCCATGTCCACCACTCCTACGCCCACCACGCCCAAGGTCGGCTTCGTTTCCCTGGGTTGCCCCAAGGCCCTGGTCGATTCCGAGCGCATCCTGACCCAGCTGCGCATGGAAGGTTATGAAGTCGTGCCCACCTACGAGGACGCCGACGTAGTGGTGGTCAACACCTGCGGCTTCATCGACAGCGCCAAGGCCGAGTCCCTGGAAGTGATTGGCGAAGCCATCAAGGAAAACGGCAAGGTCATCGTCACCGGCTGCATGGGTGTCGAGGAAGGCAGCATCCGTGACGTGCACCCCAGCGTGCTCTCGGTAACCGGCCCGCAGCAGTACGAGCAGGTGGTCAATGCCGTGCACGAAGTCGTGCCGCCGCGCCAGGACCATAACCCGCTGATCGACCTGGTGCCGCCACAGGGCGTCAAGCTGACCCCGCGCCACTACGCCTACCTGAAGATTTCCGAAGGCTGCAACCACAGCTGTAGTTTCTGCATCATCCCGTCGATGCGCGGCAAGCTGGTCAGCCGCCCGGTCGGCGAAGTGCTGAGCGAGGCCGAGCGCCTGGTCAAGGCCGGGGTCAAGGAAATCCTGGTGATCTCCCAGGACACCAGCGCCTACGGCGTCGACGTCAAGTACAAGACTGACTTCTGGAACGGCCGCCCGGTCAAGACGCGCATGCTCGAGCTGTGCGAAGCGCTGAGCAGCCTCGGCGCCTGGGTGCGCCTGCACTATGTGTACCCGTACCCGAACGTCGACGACGTGATCCCGCTGATGGCGGCCGGCAAGATCCTGCCGTACCTGGACATCCCGTTCCAGCACGCCAGCCCGAAAGTGCTCAAGTCGATGAAACGCCCGGCGTTCGAAGACCGCACCCTGGCGCGCATCAAGAACTGGCGCGAGCAGTGCCCGCAACTGGTGATCCGTTCGACCTTCATCGTCGGCTTCCCAGGTGAAACCGAAGAAGACTTCCAGTACCTGCTCGACTGGCTGACCGAAGCCCAGCTCGATCGCGTCGGCTGCTTCCAGTATTCGCCGGTCGAAGGCGCCCCGGCCAACGACCTGGGCCTGGACGAAGTGCCGGACGACATCAAGCAGGAGCGCTGGGATCGCTTCATGGCCCACCAGCAGGCGATCAGCACCGCCCGCCTGCAACTGCGCATCGGCAAGGAAATCGACGTGCTGATCGATGAAGTCGAAGACGAAGGCTCGGTCGGCCGCAGCTTCTTCGATGCTCCGGAAATCGACGGCAACGTGTTCATCGATGGCAACCACGGCTTCAAGCCGGGCGACACCGTTCGCTGCCGGGTGACCGACGCCGACGAGTACGATATGTGGGCCGAACCGATCTGATCCGGCGCCAATAAAAAAATGCCCTGCCAGCGATGGCGGGGCTTTTTTTTGCAACTATCGTTTCCTCAATCGCCACGAGGAGACCATCGTAATGCGCAGGCACATGACCGTGCAGACACCCAGCCTGCGCGACTACCCGGAGCTGGCGCGGGTGTGGGAAACGTCCGTGCGCGCCACCCACGACTTTCTCCCCGACAGCTACATCTGCCTGCTGCGTGAGCTGCTACTGAGCCAGTACCTGGACGCGGTAATGCTGATTTGCTGCAAGGACGCCAGCCAGCGCATCCGCGGCTTTGCCGGGGTCGCTGGCGGACGGGTGGAGATGCTCTTCATCGACCCCGAGGCGCGCGGCCAGGGCCTGGGCGCAAGGCTGCTGCGGGTGGCCATCGACGAGCTGCACGCCGAGCAACTGGACGTCAACGAACAGAATGCCCAGGCCCTGGGCTTCTACCTGCGCCAGGGCTTTGAAGTGGTCGGCCGCTCAGAAACGGACGGCATGGGCCAGCCCTACCCCCTACTTCACATGAGGCTAATTCGTACGCAGTCTGTCCGCACCGACTGAAGGCTTGTGTAATCCCCCTCTGAAATGCCGCGAAAGCGCAGATTAATGGCCGGATCGACGAATGTTACCGGCCCCAAGCCCGTCCAGGCAGTTACAATAGGCACCTTTCCCTGTGTCTACGGCTGTCGTCATGTCTGAACCCATTCGCCTTTCCAAACGCCTTATCGAACTGGTCGGTTGCTCCCGGCGCGAGGCCGAGCTGTACATCGAGGGCGGCTGGGTCACGGTGAACGGCACCGTGATCGACGAGCCGCAATTCAAAGTCACCGATCACAAGGTCGAACTGCGCCAGGGCGCCAAGGCCGAAGCCCTGGAGCCGGTCACCCTGCTGCTCAACCAGCCCGCCGGGCTCGACGTCGATGCCGCCTGCGCCAGCATCAGCGCCGACAGCCTCTCGCCGGAGCACAGCTACAGCCGTCGCCCGCTCAAGGGCCACTTCGCCCGCCTGAGCTGCGCCGCGCCGCTGCAAGAAGGCGCCAGCGGCCTGCAAGTGTTCACCCAGGACTGGCGCGTGACCCGCAAGCTCGATGCCGACCTGACCAAGCTCGAGCAGGAATACATCGTCGAAGTCACTGGCGAAATGATCGCCCACGGCCTGGAGCGGCTGAACCGCGGCTTCACCTGGAAAGGCAACGAGCTGCCGAAGATCAAGGCCAGCTGGCAGAACGAGACGCGCCTGCGCATGGTCCTGAAAAACCCGCCTGCCGGGCTCATCGACCTGCTCTGCCGCAGCGTCGGCGTCACCCCGGTGAGCATGCGCCGCATCCGCCTCGGTGGCGTCGCCATGAGCAAGCTGCCGCTGGGCCAGTGGCGCTACCTGGCAGCCAGCGAAAAATTCTAAGCAACACGGCGCCGCCACCCAGGCGGCGCCCCTGAACAGGATTGTCCCCATGATTCACAACGATGTACTGCGCAGCCTGCGCTACCTGCTGGACGTCAACGACGCCAAGCTCACCGATATCATCAAGCTGAGCGGCTTCGAAGTATCCACCGCCGATATCGCCACCTACCTCAAGAAGGAAGAAGAGGAAGGCTTCGTGCGCTGCCCCGATGAAGTCATCGCCCATTTCCTCGATGGCCTGGTGATCTTCAAGCGCGGCAAGGACGACAGCCGTGCGCCGCTGCCGGTCGAACTGCCGGTGACCAACAACATCGTCATGAAGAAGCTGCGCGTGGCCTTCGAGCTTAAAGAGGACGACCTGCACGCGATTCTCAAGGCCGCCGACTTCCCGGTGTCCAAGCCAGAGCTCAGCGCCCTGTTCCGCAAGGTCGGGCACAACAACTACCGCCCGTGCGGCGACCAGTTGCTGCGCAACTTCCTCAAGGGCCTGACCCTGCGGGTTCGTGGCTGAGCCGACGATGAACTACAGCGTTGCTCCCATCGGCCACGTGCGCTCCTGCTTCAAGGAAAAGTTCGCCATTCCGCGTCAGCCGCAACTGGCGCCGGCCGCCCGTGGCGTGCTGGAGCTGCTGCCACCCTACGACAACGGCGAGGCCGTTGCCGGCCTTGAGCAGGTCAGCCATGTCTGGCTGCTGTTCCTGTTCCACCAGGCGCTGGAAGACAAACCGCGGTTGAAGGTGCGCCCGCCTCGGCTGGGGGGCAACAAGTCCATGGGGGTGTTTGCCACCCGTGCCACCCACCGGCCCAATGGCATCGGTCAGTCGGTGGTCAGGCTGGAGAAGGTCGAAGCCGGCCGCTTGTGGCTGTCGGGCATCGACCTGCTTGATGGCACCCCGGTATTGGATATCAAGCCTTACGTGCCCTACGCCGATGCCGTGGCCGACGCGACCAACCAGATGGCTGACGCGCCACCTGCGCCGATTGCCGTGAGCTGGAGCGATACTGCCCTGCCCCAGGCCCGCGAGCACGCCTTGCGCCTGGCCGAGCCGCTGGTGGAGCTGATCGAACAATGCCTGGCCCAGGACCCGCGCCCGGCCTACCAGGTACCACCACCCGAGCGCGTGTACGGGGTTAGGTTCTGGGATGTGCAGGTGCGCTGGCACTACCCGCAACCGGATCAGATCCGGGTGCTGGAAGTGGTGATGGACCTGTAGGTACCGTCCTGCTCTTCAATGGGCCTGGCTGGCGAGCCAGTGGGAGCGGGCTTGACCCGCGATGAGGCCAGTACAGCCAGCACATCAGGTATTGCCTGGATTGCGACCGCTTCGCGCTCGATCGCGGGGCAAGGCCCGCTCCCACAAATCCGCGGCATGCAGACCCGCTACTTCAGGCACAAAAAAAAGCAGGCCGAAGCCTGCTTTTTTGTTTTCAGTGTCTTACTTCTCGACGAATGCACGCTCGATCAGGTAATCACCCGGCTCACGCATACGCGCCGAGATCTTCAGGCCGAAGCTGTCGAGCACTTCGCTGGTCTCGTCGAGCATGCTCGGGCTACCGCAGATCATCGCGCGGTCGTCCTGCGGGTTGATCGGCGGCAGGCCGATGTCGCTGAACAGCTTGCCGCTGCGCATCAGGTCGGTCAGGCGGCCCTGGTTCTCGAATGGCTCGCGGGTCACGGTCGGGTAGTAGATCAGCTTGTCACGCAGCGCTTCACCGAAGAACTCGTTCTGCGGCAGGTGCTCGGTGATGAATTCGCGGTAGGCGACTTCGTTGACGTAGCGCACGCCGTGGACCAGGATGACTTTTTCGAAGCGCTCGTAGGTTTCCGGGTCCTGGATGACGCTCATGAACGGCGCCAGGCCAGTGCCGGTGCTGAGCAGGTACAGGTGCTTGCCCGGGTTCAGGTCGTCGAGTACCAGGGTGCCGGTAGGCTTCTTGCTGATGATGATTTCATCGCCTTCCTTCAGGTGCTGCAACTGGGAGGTCAGCGGGCCGTCCGGCACCTTGATGCTGAAGAACTCCAGATGCTCTTCCCAGTTCGGGCTGGCAATCGAATAGGCGCGCATGAGCGGGCGGCCGTTTGGCTGTTGCAGGCCGATCATCACGAACTGACCGTTCTCGAAGCGCAGGCCCGGATCGCGGGTGCACTTGAAGCTGAACAGGGTGTCGTTCCAGTGGTGAACACTGAGGACACGTTCGTGGTTCATGTTGCTCATGTACGGGCTCCTGAAGAAAAACGCGGCGCTAAGCGAGAGCGCGATTGCGCAATAGTTTAGTGCCAGCGACAATATCTGTTAAATGAATTATCAAGATATGTCTTATCGGTTATATAGATATGCGATTTACCCTTCGTCAGCTCCAGGTGTTCGTTGCCGTGGCCCAGTACCAAAGCGTCTCGCGGGCCGCCGGAATACTGGCGTTATCGCAATCGGCCGCCAGTACATCGATCACCGAACTTGAGCGCCAGTCCAGCTGCCAGCTGTTCGACCGCGCCGGTAAACGCCTGAGCCTCAACGCCCTGGGCCATCAACTGCTGCCCCAGGCGGTGGCCCTGCTCGACCAGGCCAAGGAAATCGAGGACCTGCTCAACGGCAAGTCCGGTTTCGGCTCGCTGGCGGTGGGCGCGACCCTGACCATCGGCAACTACCTGGCCACCCTGCTGATCGGCAGCTTCATGCAGATCCACCCGGAGAGCCAGGTGAAGCTGCATGTACAGAACACTGCGCATATCGTGCAACAGGTTGCCCATTACGAAATTGATCTGGGTCTAATTGAAGGCGACTGCAACCACCCGGACCTGGAAGTGCAGCCGTGGGTCGAGGACGAGCTGGTGGTGTTCTGTGCGCCGCAGCACCCCTTGGCCAAACGCGGCCAGGCGAGCATGGAAGAACTCACCCATGAGGCCTGGATCCTGCGTGAACAGGGCTCGGGCACCCGCCTGACCTTCGATCAGGCCATGCGTCACCACCGCTCCAGCCTCAACATACGCCTGGAGCTGGAACACACCGAGGCGATCAAGCGCGCGGTCGAGTCGGGCCTGGGCATTGGCTGCATCTCGCGCCTGGCCCTGCGCGACGCATTCCGTCGCGGCAGCCTGGTACCGGTGGAAACCCCCGAACTGGACCTGGCCCGGCAGTTCTTCTTCATCTGGCACAAGCAGAAGTACCAGACCTCTGCCATGCGCGAGTTTCTCGAACTGTGCCGCAGCTTTACCGCAGGCGTCAGCCGCAGCGACGAGATCGTCCTGCCGACCATCGCTTAAAGCAGAATCACCGCCCAAGTCAGGCCAACCATGCTCAAGGCCACGAACTGGGCGGCACTGCCCATGTCCTTGGCGTTCTTCGACAGCGGGTGGCGATCGAGGGAAATGCGGTCGATCGCTGCCTCCACCGCCGAATTGAGCAATTCGACGATCAGCCCCAGCAAGCACACGGCGATCAGGATCGCCCGCTCGGCACGGCTGACATCCAGCCAGAAGGCCACCGGAATCAACACAACGTTGAGCAGCACCAGCTGACGGAACGCTGCCTCACCGGTGAACGCAGCACGCAGGCCATCGAACGAATAGCCGGCGGCGTTGAAAATACGTTTAAGGCCGGTCTGGCCCTTGAAAGGCGACGACATAGAAGGTCACTTCATCCACTGAAAACGCTGCAGCCTAGTGTAGGTACAGTCAAAAAAGCGTGAAGGCCAATGGCCTTAAGTGGCCGAAACCGATTCCAGTTGTTGCAGCAACAAAGCAGCCTGGGTCCGGGTCCGCACGCCCAGCTTACGGAAAATCGCCGTCACATGGGCCTTGATGGTCGCTTCCGACACGCTCAGTTCGTAGGCAATCTGCTTGTTCAGCAGCCCTTCGCAGACCATGGTCAAAACCCGGAACTGTTGCGGCGTCAGGCTGGCAAGCCCTTCACTGGCGGCCTTGGCCTCAGCGGACACATCGACTTTTTCGAACGCCTGCGGCGGCCACCAGACCTCGCCATCGAGAACCTTCTGCACTGCGTCCTGAATCTCTTCCAGCGGGCTTGATTTGGGAATGAAGCCACTGGCGCCGAATTCGCGGGACTTGACCACGACCGCGGCTTCTTCCTGAGCCGAGACCATCACCACCGGAATCTGCGGGTACTGCCCGCGCAGCAACACCAGCCCGGAGAAGCCGTAGGCGCCCGGCATGTTCAGGTCCAGCAGCACCAGGTCCCAGTCGGCTTTTTCGGTCAGGCGGGTTTCCAGTTCGGCGATGCTTGCCACCTCGACCAGGCGTACATCCGGGCCCAGGCCCAGGGTAACGGCCTGGCGCAGTGCGCTGCGAAATAGCGGGTGGTCATCGGCAATCAGGATTTCGTATGTGGCCATCGATCTAATGATCCTGTTCTGTGCAGGCGCAGGAAAGGAAGAATAGGCGCCTGGCGGGCAACTCGAGGCGACGGCAACGCCGTCTGCCCAAACGGCACATCGAGGCCAGGAAAAACAGCGTTTCAAGCCATCGTCGTGCTCGAATCGGCGCCAAGGATGCCGAGCCAGGACCGGGTGGTCAAGCTCAATACCCGCCCTGCTCGCCCACCCTGGCCACCAATCTGCCCATTATGCCGCAAAGTGCCGCGCCTGCCCCTTGTACTATAGGAAGGTATGCAAACGCTGGTGCACGGTGTCCTGCTCATCCAGTGGCAGTTGATGCTTGGCACTCAGGTAATGGGTGGTGAACACGTCCAGGTAGGCATCCAGTGCCTCGGCTGCACGTTGATCACCGGCCAGCTCCAGGCACATGGCGGCCACTTCGGCGGTGCAGAAGTGATCGTCGCGCTTGGAGCGACGCAGGCGGTAGCGCGAAATCTGCTCGGGCTGCAGGCTCAGGACCGGGAAGCGGTTCAAGTACGGGCTTTTGCGAAACATCTTGCGCGCTTCGGTCCAGGTGGCGTCCAGCAGGATGAACAGCGGGCGCTTGCCCGGTACCCGCTGCACCTCGTTGACCACCCGCCCTGGCTCGACGAACTCGCCAGGGAAAACAATATACGGCTGCCAGTGCGGCTGCTCGAGCAAGGCCAGCAAAGTCTCGTCGACCGCCGTACGCTGCCAGCCAAAGGCCGAGGTGTCGGCGATCAGGTCGGCGATCAGCCAGCCGGTGTTGGTCGGCTTGAGTGGCTCGGTGTCATGCATCAGCAGGCAGATGCCCGAATCAGCCGGTACTTGCGGGCGCCAGGCGCACAGGCAATAACTGGGGATCACCCGGCACTGCGGGCAGCGCGGCGCCCGCGAACCACGGGCAACGAAGGGTTTGACACTGCGCGCCAGGCGCTCGGCGCGCAGACGCGATACGGCATGGCTCATGACTGGGCACAACGTGGGCAATAAAGGGATGGCACTGCACGGACTCGGCAAGACGGAAATCCCGGGCAGTTTATCAGAGCCTGCCTACGGGTAGACTGGATTTGCCGTGCAGCTAAAGCAGCGACTCCTTATAATCTTCCACCTGTCGCTACCCGCTGGCCTTGCCGTTGCGCCGTGACGGAACACCGTGCGCCGTTGTTGGTCCAATTGCCAGTTACCGAACCAGGAGAGATTCATGCTGCGTTTCATCGTCCCGTCCCTGAGCCTGTTGCTCGCCCTGCCCCTGGCGGCCAATGCCGCGTCCAAGCAGGAGTACGAGCTGAGCCGGATGCTGCAAAAAGTTGCCACGCAAAGCAGCGTCGGCACGCCGCGGGCGATCAACGAAGACATCCTCGACCAGGGCTACACCGTCGAAGGCAAGCAACTGATCAACCACCTGAGCGTGCTGCCAAGCCATGCGCAAAAGATGCAGGCCGACCCCAACCGGGTACGCAGCCAACTGGGTGACAGCGTGTGCAAGAACACCGGTTATCGCCTGCTGATGGAAAAAGGCGCGGTGCTGACCTATCGCTTCACCGAGTACAAGACCAACCGCCCGGTCAGCGAACAGGCCTTCAACGCCGCCAGCTGCGGCCTGAAGCTCAAGAAGTAACGGCCTTAGGCAACCCGCTCCCTGTCGCGCCGCTGTTTTTCATCGGCGCGCAGTTCGGCCACCAGGGCCTGGATGTACCGCGAGTGCCGCTCCCCTCCCCCCAGCCGTCGCAGGCACTCCTGTTCAAGGCTCAGGTTGTTGGCCTGCGCCGCGCTCTGAAGCATCTGGAATAGCTGCTCGTCGAGCTCAAGGTTAAGCCGTTGCATGCTGCAGCCTCCCTGCATCGCGCTGACTCGCTCTGAGCTTCAGTTAACCAGACCCTCACAATGATTGGATCCCAGCTGACGAGCGGTTCCACTGCGGCGCGATACTGCGCGGATCATTCGGCATAAACACGCGCCAGGGTCTAGATTGATAGCAACCACCCTGTAATTTTTGGGCAAGCAAAGGGGGTTGCCCATGGATGCCTTGCGCTGCACCCGAAGCCATGAAGAACAATAAGTTGTATGGACCCATTACCACTGCACTGAGACCTTGCAGGTCTACTGCAATGCTCGGGGGTCACACTCGAGCCACGGCAGCCAGCGACACATGCAGTGTCGCGGCCGGGCAGCCCATTGCCGCCCGGTCAGAGGTTTTGCTGCAGAAGGAGACGCTTGAATGCCTTACCAACCGAATGAACTGCTATCGAGTCACTTCAGCAACAATGGAATCGACCTGAGCAAGATCGAAGAACAACTGAACCTGGTTGCGCCCAACAGCCCCAACCTGCCGCTGTACCGCGACATGATGCTGACCGTCCTGCGCATGGCCCATGACGACCGCAACCGCTGGAACGCCAAGATTACCCTGCAGGCCCTGCGCGAACTCGATCACGCCTTTCGTACCCTCGAACAGTACAAAGGCCGACGCAAGGTTACGGTGTTTGGCTCGGCCCGCACGCCGATCGAACACCCGATGTATGCCCTGGCCCGGGAACTGGGGGCGACTCTGGCCCGTTCCGACCTGATGGTCATCACCGGCGCCGGTGGCGGGATCATGGCTGCCGCCCATGAAGGCGCCGGGGTGGAACACAGCCTGGGCTTCAACATCACTCTGCCGTTCGAGCAACACGCAAACCCCACGGTGGACGGCACCGACAAGTTGCTGCCGTTCCACTTCTTCTTCATTCGCAAGCTGTTCTTCGTCAAGGAAGCCGATGCCCTGGTGCTGTGCCCGGGCGGCTTCGGCACCCTGGATGAAGCACTGGAAGTACTGACCCTGATCCAGACCGGCAAAAGCCCGCTGGTGCCAGTGGTGCTACTGGACTCGCCCGGCGGCAGCTTCTGGCAGGAGGCGCTGAACTTTATTACTCGCCAACTGGAAGAGAACCGCTACATCCTGCCCAGCGACATGAAACTGCTGCGCCTGGTGTACAGCGCCGACGAGGCAGTGGAAGAAATCAACCAGTTCTATAGCAACTACCACTCCAGCCGCTGGCTGAAGAACCAGTTTGTGATTCGCATGCAGCATCCGCTTAGTGAAGCCGCGCTGTTTGACTTGCGGGAGGGATTTGCGGACTTGCGCCTGAGCGGCAATTTCCATCAGCACGCCTATGGCGGCGAACAGCATGACGAGGCGCGCTTCAGTCATTTGACCCGCCTGGCCTTCGCCTTCAACGGGCGCGATCAGGGGCGCCTGCGCGAGTTGGTCGACTTCATCAACCTGTCGGAGAACTGGGCCAAGCCAGAGCCCATGCACACTACCCAGCGGGCACGGGAAGCATTGAAAGTCACCTGAGCCGTCAGTCGTCCAGCCCTCGGCCGCTCAACAGGCGGCCGACCGATTCCATGGAAAAACCACGGTAAACCAGAAAACGGGTTTGCTGGGCGCGGCTGCGCGGATCGACAGGCAAATGACCGGCAAACTTGCGCTGCCAGACATCCTGCAACAGCGCCGACCAGTCCACCCCGCATTCACGCAGTGCCTGGTCGATGTCACCGCGGTGCAGCCCGCGCTGGCCCAGCTCCTCACGAATACGCGCAGGGCCGTAGCCCGAGCGTGAACGGTAGCTAATGAAACTTTCCAGGTAACGGGCTTCGCTGAGCAGGCCCTCTTCCGTCAAACGGTCGAGTTCCTGGTCAATCAATTCGGCGGGGGCGCCGCGCTGACGCAACTTGCGCGTCAGCTCGACTCGACCGTGCTCGCGACGTGCGAGCAGGTCCATGGCTGTCCGCCTTACGGCGACGGGGGTATCGAGTACGGCGGACATGGGTGCGATCAGTAGCCGGCTTCAGCTTCGGTTTCGTCTTCAGGCTCGGCGTTAACCGCTGCAGCCTTGCCAGCCGCTTCAACGGCGCCGGCATTGAGCAGCTTGTCGCGGATCTGCTTCTCGAGCGTCGCGGCGATTTCCGGGTTCTCCTGGAGGAACTTGGCCGAGTTGGCCTTGCCCTGACCGATCTTGCTGCCCTGGTAGCTGTACCAGGCACCGGATTTTTCCAGGAAGCCGTGCAGCACGCCGAGGTCTATGATCTCGCCGTTGCGGTAGATGCCCTTGCCGTAGAGGATCTGGAATTCAGCCTGACGGAATGGCGGCGCCACCTTGTTCTTGACGATTTTGACCCGGGTTTCGCTACCAACGACTTCGTCGCCTTCCTTCACCGCGCCGGTACGGCGGATGTCGAGACGGACCGAAGCGTAGAACTTCAGCGCGTTACCACCGGTGGTGGTTTCCGGGCTGCCGAACATCACGCCGATCTTCATGCGGATCTGGTTGATGAAGATCACCAGGCAGTTGGCGTTCTTGATGTTACCGGTGATTTTACGCAGCGCCTGGGACATCAGGCGAGCCTGCAGGCCCACGTGCATGTCACCCATTTCGCCTTCGATCTCGGCCTTGGGTACCAGCGCCGCCACGGAGTCGACGATGATCACGTCAACGGCGTTGGAGCGCACCAGCATGTCGGTGATTTCCAAGGCCTGTTCACCGGTATCCGGCTGCGAGACCAGCAGGTCGTCGACATTGACGCCCAGCTTGCCGGCGTATTCCGGGTCCAAGGCGTGCTCGGCGTCGACGAAGGCACAGGTAGCGCCGGCTTTCTGTGCCTGGGCAATCACCGACAGGGTCAGGGTGGTTTTACCCGACGACTCAGGGCCGTAGATTTCGACGATACGACCTTTTGGCAGACCGCCAATGCCCAGGGCAATGTCCAGGCCCAGGGAGCCGGTGGAAATGGCCGGAATCGCCTGGCGCTCGTGGTCGCCCATGCGCATGACCGCGCCTTTACCGAATTGACGCTCGATTTGCCCCAGGGCCGCAGCCAAGGCGCGCTTCTTGTTGTCGTCCATTGAAGTCCTCACGTAATCGATAGGGCCTGACGGCCAGAACACCTGTATAAGTAGCCAGTATTATTCCACAGGGTTTTGTTCCCGCCTACCCCCGATGTGCGATTTACTCTGCACCAAGGTGTAACAAGCCCTCTAGCGCGGCGATTACCGTTTGTCGGCGCACCGCATCCCGGTCGCCATCGAAGTGCCGGCGCTCGCTGCTGACATGGCTGCCATCGGCCCAGGCTAGCCATACGGTACCCACCGGTTTTGCCGGCGAGCCACCGTCGGGCCCGGCCACGCCGCTGACCGCCACGGCAAACCGCGCGCCGCTGGCCGCCTGGGCGCCACGGACCATGGCCTCGACCACTTCCTGGCTGACCGCCCCGACTTGCGCGAACAACCCCTCGGGCACCGCCAGCTGGCGGCTCTTCTGGCTGTTGGAGTAGGTCACGTACCCGGCCTCGAACCAGGCCGAGCTGCCGGGAATGCGCGTTATGGCCTCGGCGATGCCGCCGCCGGTGCAAGACTCGGCAGTGCTTACCTGGGCGTTGAAACGGCGCAGGTGCTCGCCCAGGCGGGCAGACAGTGCTGTGATCGGGTCCATGCCAAGCTCCTTGTTCAGTGCAGTTGCTTGCGCCGCGCCAATACTTCACGGGGGAAGCGAAACAGCAGGTTGTAACTGAAAAATGTCATCACGTAGAACGCCAGCAGTGACAACATCGCGACAAACGGAAAGAACACCACGCTCTGCCCGAAAAAGCGAAATTTGCGCGAGTGGGTGGCAAAATCGGTGTAGGTAAAATAGTTCTGGTAGACCAGAAAAGCATCCAGCAGCACACAGCCCAAAGCGATCAAGGCATATTTTGCGATTGAAACCCGGGGCGGGGCCTCGGGCTGCAGCCGCGATCGTCTCATGATGCAGACCGTGATCCACACGGAGAAAACCGGCGCAGCCACGGCAATGTAGTTGCCGATGGCCTTGGCCGTCAGCGGGAACAGCGACGACCAGCCCCCCACCCGGCCCAGCAGGCAACCGTCGAGAAAGCGTTCGAGCTCAAAGTAGCCCCCCTCCTGGGCCTGGGCAGGAACCTGCCAGGCGAGCAGGACGATCGGCAGCAGGCTGACAGCAATGAGCACGTAGGGAATATGCAGGTAAGCCCCCTGCTGCTCGCGTCCTTTCGCCACGTTCATCCTTTCACCCGCCCTCTGTTTTGCTCGTCAGGGTGCTACGGTATCGAGCACCAGCTGGTTGAACGACTCCATGGCCTGCGCATCGATGTAAGACGAAACCGCAGCCAGAATCACTCCGGTGGCAATGATACCTGCACCGGCGGCCAAACCGGGTGCCAGCACCAGTGCCAGGCCTGCCCCCAGCAGGGCACCGGCGCCAGCGCCCACCAGTGTGCCCACGGCGATGCTTTCAAGCTCGAGCAAAAACGGCTTCCATTCACCGCTGCTGAAGCCGCTCGCCGCCTTCTGCGCCAGGGTCGTCGCCTGGACCATCTTGCCGGTAACCCCAAAGGCTTTGCCCAGGCGCTGGAAGTTGTCGGCGTAGGTTGCCACATCCAGGGCGTTGAGGGCCTGGGCAATGGCAGCAGTGTCCTTCTGGTTCATTTTGAAGCCCGGGTTGCGCGTGAGCTTTTCAAACGCCTGCATGGCTTGGTCGTAACTTTTCACCGTCTTGCCAGAAATGCCTTCCTTCAGTTGTTCCGCAGCCTTGCCCATCTGTGTGCCGAAGCGGCTGGAGACCTCCTTGCCGACATCACTGGCAAAGGCCAACGCACTTTTGTAAGCCTCCTGCTCCGCCGCCTCGCGCGCTTGCGCCTGCAGCTTGTCGAGCTTTTCCTGCAGCATGGCATTGGCACTGAGGTCGACATGCAGGCTCAGACCTGCGCTGAGCACGTCCATTACCTGGTCGATGGCCGGCGGAATGTGGTCGTCGTCGAGGGTTTTCAGCTCGGCGACCATCCTGTCGATGTTGCGCTCGAGCAGCTCGCTGCCCGGCGAGGTGGACAGGCGCAGGCGGTTGAACTTGATCAGCTCATCGCGCTTGGCCATCATCGCCTTCACCACCCCGATGGAGCGTTCGAGTTTTTGCGCCTGGCTCAGGGCAGCGTCACTGCCAGCAGCGGCTTCAGCGGCTTTTTGCTCGGCGTCGAGCGTAGCCGGCAGGTTCCTCTCCTTGACCACGAAGCTGCCGCGAATCTCGTCGCGCACCTCGAGGATTTGATAGGGAAGTATGCCCCAGACCCCGACGCCAACATCGTAGTAGGCATCGATACTGGGCCAGCCATTCCCGGACAACACCGATTCGACGACGGTGGAGTTGAACACCATCGCGCCACTGAACGCCGGACCGCCGGTTCTGGTGACGCCATCGATCGATACCGACACCGAACCGACCACCGAGCTGATGTTGCCACTGCCCCAGAAGCCGCCGAGCATCCCACCACTACCGGCACCGCTATCGCTGTTGCCGGGTGGGATCCCACGATCGACAACAATATTTTTTTCACCCATTACAAAGTCCTTTTCGTTAAAACGTAATTAAATAAATGTGCGCTCAGCGCACCAGCCCGCGCACGTACGCCTGGCACGCGCGCAAGGCGATCAGTCCGCGGTCACCGTCGTCGGTGATGGCGATAATTCGTTGCGCATGCGCCGGCTCAAGTCGGGCGCGTACGGGGTCATGATCCACGCTGCCGGTGCCGGGGGCGGCAGGCAGGCCGGCGCAACCGGAGGCGTCGCGCTCGACCAGGACCGACAGCCGCACATCAGCAGTAGCCAGGCGATCACGCAGGCGTGCCTGAGTCTGTTGAGCATCGAGTAGCTCCTGATAATGGTGTTGTTCGCTGACCGCCAGGCGCTGCGCCAGCCCCTGGCGTTGCAGGCGCTCGGCGACCAGTTGCGCGGCAGCGGATTCAGCCTGGGCTTGCCACTCGCGCTCGTGCTGCGCCGCTTGCTCCGCCAACTGCCGGCCCATGCGCCAACTCTGGACTTGCCAACTCAGCGCACAGGCCAGCAGCGTCAATAGCAGCCACGCCCCAAGCTGCAGGCGGCTCAACACAGCACCTCTCGGGCCCGCGCCCAGAGCCGCAGGCGATCTTCCAGGCCGTTGAGCCCGCCATTGATATGCCGGGTGATACGGTTGAACTCGCCGCGGTCAGCCAGCTGGTTGAGGCCGCGCGAGTGCCAGAACCAGGCCGCCGACTCGGCTGCCCATTGTGGCTGTTCGAGCAGTTGCGGTTGCTTGAGCAAACGCTCATCGCCAAACAGGGCCATGCTGCAGGCCCGGTAATTGTTGCGCCCGGTGACCTGGATCAGGCCGCGGCCGCAGTACAGCTGGCCGTCGCCATCGGCCTCGGGACTATTGCCCAGGCGCAGGGCCAGGGTGCCGGTGTCGTAGCGCGCCAGGTAACGGTCGTTGCCCAGCTCTTTGACGTAGCGCAACTGGCCGGACTCATGGCCGACCTGGGCGAGAAAAGCCGCCTGGCGCCGTGGGGTGTCGATGTCCCAGCGGGCCATGGCCAGGTTCAGTGCAGGTAGAAAAACGCCCGCATTCAGGCGGGCGTTGGGGAACACGGCAGCAAGTTGCTCCAGGGTCATATGGGGTTCCTCATCCTTGGGGTTCAAAGGGGCTGCAACTGGACCGTGCGCAGCCCTGGCCGGCTTTTGGCCTGCTTGCCCCTGGCCTTGGCTTTGCCTTTGTTGCCGCCGTTGCAGTCGACCGACGTCGCCCAGCCACTGGAGCTGAAGGTGTGTTCGACCGACTCGATCAGGTACTCACCATCCAGCCCGTCCTTGAAACCCTGGGTGAGGATCAGGCGCTCGGCAAACAGGTCGGTGCGCCCGGCCATTTCCAGGCGCACACTGGCAGTGCTGCGGTTGAACGCTGCCAGGCGTGCCTTGGCAGCCTGCTCGGCAGCAGCCTTGTTGGGGTAAACATGACGGTCGCTGTGCACCGGCTGCAGCCCAGCGGGCGAGGCATCGTTAGCCAGCTCGACAGTCTTCAGCTCGCCGCTTTTGGGATCCTGGTGACGGGTTTGCACAGCCTTGTGCGTGCCCTTGTCCGCCAGGCGAATCTGCCAGCGACTGACATCGCGACGGTTGATGGTCACCACGCCCAGGGCCTGCCCGCTGGCGCTGTGGCCGGCCTGACGCGACAGCACCAGCAACTTGCCGTCGCCGATCTTGGCCGTGCAGTCGTATTGCCTGGCCAGGCGGGTGATGAAGTTGAAATCCGACTCGTTGAGCTGGTCAACCCTGGGCAGCCGCGTGCTCACCGGGCAAACCGGCTGCCAGCCATTGCGCGCGGCAATGTCACGCACGATCTGCTGCAGCGGCACGTCCTCCCAGCTACCGCTGCGAATGCTTTTGCCGGTACCGCGCATGTCGCTGGCCTTGCCGCGGATGATGATGCTGTCAGGGGGGCCGGACAGCTCGATTTCATCCACGGTGTAGCGCCCCAGGCGCGTCAATACCTGGCCGGCATAACCCAGGTGCACCTCGATCATCGCCCCCCGTGCCGGCAACGTCACCGCACCATCGCGGTCGTCGATGCGCAGCTCGAACTCGTCGGATTCCATTCCGGGCTTGTCCGAGGTGCGCAAGGACAGCAAGCGGTCGTTGATCAGTTCGGTGATGTCCTTGCCATCGGCAACAAGACGAAACACTGGCTGCATGGTTCAGGCTCCAGAAATGAATGACCCCGCACGCGGCGGGGTCTGGTGAGAACGGTTGTCGACGAGCGTCAATCCCACAGCTGCACCGTAGCGTCGCTCGCCGCGGGTAACGCCGGCAGCAGGATCTGTACCCCGGCACGAAATGGCTGGGGCTGTTCGGCCAGGCCCTGGTTGGCGCCCAGCACGGCCTCGACTGTGCCGTTCAGGTGGCCGTAGTAGTGCTGGCACAAGGTGTCGAGCACATCGCCTTCAGCGGTTCTGCAGGTCGTCGCCATAGCTCACAAACTCCAGTGAGAAACCTTGTTTTCGCGGAATGCCGCCAGCAAGCAGATTGCTCTGGTCTTCATCGACGCCGGTCAGGCACCAGGTGCCCAGGACCTCGCCGTAACCGCTGGTGAGGGTTAGCGGCTGCAATTGCCGGCCGATACTGCGCAGCGCCTGCAACTGGCCAAGCCCGCCCTTGAAGCCTGGGAAGATCGCCCCTTTGATGCTGATTTTCTCGTCACCCAGGCCCACTGCCTGCTGGGCGGTGCTGCGCGTCAGACGCTCCTGCCCGGCCCAACGGAAGCTCGTCTGCCTGCGCAGTTCATCGAACGCGGCGGTGTCGAGGTTGAAGTAGTAAGCGGGTGATTCGGGCTTGAGTGGTTGCACAATCAGCAAATGCGGGAACGGCTTGACCGCCTCTGCCGCCGGCGTCGCTTCGGGGGCGAAGCTGCTGGTCGGCAGGATATTGGCCAGTGACGGGCTGATCTTGCCCGCCACCCGGTTGATCGCGGCGCTGACCCGGCCAATCTGGGTCTTCACCGTGGCGACGCCGTCACGCACCTGCGCCACCACCGCCACGGCCCGGTCGTATTTTGCCAGCGCCTGGTCGACAGTGGCCTGGGCCTTGTTGATCGCGCGCAAGTTGCGCTGCAGCTTGGCACCAATGGCGGGCCCGACAAAGGGCAGCGCCTCGAGCTCGGCGGCGGCACCGACGAACTCGGCGGCGGCCTCCTTGACCGGCGCCAGCATTCCGTCCGCGCTGCGCCGCCCTGCTTCGCCCGCTGCCACCAAAGCACCTAGCCCGGATTGCAACTGGTCCATGTAGGTCATGGCACCTCCTTAAGCAACATGAGGAACGTCGTATAGCTGACGACTGGTGGATTGGCGGATCAGTTCATCGAACTCCCGCCGGACAATGGCGCCCACTTGCTGAGCAAGCTGAAGGGGATCGCTGATCCCGCCCTGAACCGAAATGGTGGGGGCAAAGGTGATTTGCTGAACCAGTTGCGGTGGCTGGGCTGCGCCTGCTTGCCCTGCACCGGGGACACCGGTAATTGCCACCGGTTCGCTGGCTGTCAGCTCCATTGCCCGCACAGCCCTGCCCAAATTGCGCTCTGGCTGATCACTTGGGCGGTCATCGCTGTCTGCAGACCGAGGTGCTGATCTTCCCTGATCAGTCTCTGCTTCGGGGGCAAACCAGGACTTGGCTAGCGCGCTACCGAGCTGATCACCATACAAACCGCCCAGCAGGGCGCCGATCACAGGGCCCACCACCGGGACCGGAGCACCGAGCGCAGCCCCGGCAAGCGCGCCAGCAAGCCCACCTGCAGCACCTGCGTAGCCCTCGGCTTTCTGTTCGGCCGATTGCGCATACCGCGCCGTGCTGAGCGCTTTGATTCCAGCACCGAGCACAGCCAGACGCGCGACCGCCTTGACCCCGGACCACATCCTGCTCGCAATCCCTGGAGCAGATGGCCGAGGCAGTGGATCCTTGGGTGGCTGAGTTAACGTGGCCTTGAACGCCGGCAATGCGCCAACAACAGCCGTGCCCACAAGCGCAATTGACCCGGGACCTTCCATCCTTGGCGGCCTCGAACCGTCGGGTGCGGGTGCTGTCGTTGAGTGCCCGCCTTTACCCTGGTCACCCGGGCATGGCTTGCACTGGCCTTCAGCGGGTGGTGACGGCTTGCAGGCAACAGGTACAAACCAGTTTTTTGTCATCCAGCCCATTAGATTCTGGCTTGCAGGCTCACCATGGGATGGGCTGGGCAAAGGCCCCGGGCTCGCTGTCGGCGAGGACAACCCTAACAGTCTCGTCAGGACTGGCATCAGTTCGGCCTTGGGAGTGTTCGTCGTCTCAGCACGCAATAACGAGACAGGCGCCAGAGGGACTTTTGAACTGTTCGCAGGTGCGGACGCGATCGGCTCGTCCATGAAGCTTGCCCCCAGGAGTTTCCCCACTTGTCCTCCAAGCGACTCCCCCAACCGTCCTCCAAGGCGTTCACCCAGTACAGCACCAATCGGCCCCAATCGCGCTCCAATGGCCTCCCCGGCCCTCGAGCCTATAAGGCTACCGGCACTTTCCCCGTAACTCTCAGCCTTTTCCTCCGGGGTTTGATCACTGCGGTACGTTTTAAAAATCTCGTAACCAGTCTCGGCATAATCGAGCTTTCTGCCCAGCTTTTCAGCGGCATCGCTTGCTTTGTCTTTCAACGACGGTGGGCGCGCCTGGCTGTTACCAGGAGAAGCCGGAAGCGGATTCTGGCTGGAATCCAGTTGCGCTGTACTTTCGATTTTTTTGCTACCCGCTGACGCGGGAGCAGCGACTGAAGCCGCCTTTCCAGGTTGGACAGCGGTAGTGCCTGACCCACCTTTGCGTGCCCCCCTCGCAAGCGCCAGCATCATCAGGCCCAGTGACAATCCATCGCCCTCCGGCCCCGCTGCTTGCTCTGGATCACTTGGCGTTAAACCTGGCTCAAAGCCTGGCCCAGCCTGTTCGGGCATACCCGGGGTGATGCCCAAACGCGCCTTGGCTGGCTTCAACTCAAGGGCCAACTTCATCAACCCCAGCGACAGCACATCAATACCTGCAACATTAACCACCAACGGGTTGCTGCTTGCCGGCTTGACTGGTCCCGCCACTGCGTATTCTGCGTTAGCGACATCTTCACTCGATGCTGCATCTTGATCGTATGACCCGCGCACCGCCTCCTGCGGAACCTGGGTTTTACCCAGGATGTTCTGGTCAGACTGCGTCAGCGTCTTGATACGTTCCAGGACCGTGTTGAAAACGGTACCCACCATCAGGGTGACGGTGGTACCAATCTGCGGTTCAAACCCCTGTTTGCGCACGATCTGATCCCCCTTTGCATGGGCTATCTGCTCAATCCGTGAGCCACCAGACCATGTCGTTGAACGACATGGTCATGATTTCGCCGGCGCTAAAATTCAGCTCTTTGGCGAGCCGTTTTGCCGCCGCTTTCTGCAGCCCGGGATCAAAGCTCGTCGTCTTGCACCAGACGAAAATAGCCCGCCTGCAGGCGGCCATAGTCCTTGAGCGACAGGCCCTCGAGATCCTTGACCCCGACCTCGGCCAGCGAGGCAAAGAGGTTCAGCTCACGCTGCTCGTCATCGCCACTGGCCGCCGACTGGGCGGTGCGGATGTCGCGCACGGTCGGTGCACGCAGTGACAGGCTGTCGACCTGCATGCCATTGGCCTCACTGGCTTTGCTCAGTTGAACGACGACGCGTTCGGCACTGACATTCAGCCAGCTCGGCATTTTCGCGGTTTGAGTCATGTCGCCTCCTTACAGGCCCAGGGCCGAACGTTGGGCGGCGAGCTGGTCGACGCCGTTGATGACGCGCTTCATGCCCAGCGGATCGATTTCGTAGACCAGGCGGCCATCGACTTCGAGCTTGTAGTAGGTCACGGCCACGTTGTGCTTGATCTCGGCCTTGTCGCCCGGCTTCCAGTCGCCCATGTCGACTTCCTTCAGGGCGCCGCGCAGGGTGACGATGACCGGAGTGACCTTGCCCTTGAGGCCCTTGAAGGCACCACGGAAAGTGCCGTTGAAGGCCGAGCCGTCGGCCAGGCCGAAGAACTTCAGCGACTCACGGCGCACGCCGGTGGTGACGAAGCCGGCCTCCTGTTTTTCCATGCCCTGGTCGATTTCGATCGCCATGTCCATGCCGCCGGCACGGTGCTCCTCCATCTTCAAGGTGAGCTTGGGCAGGGTCAGGCTGGGGACGTCGCCTTGAAAGCTGACGCCATCGACGAACAGGTTCAGGTTTGCCAGGGTTTCGGGAATCATTGCCATGGTTATTGCTCCTTAAACGGCTTGGTCGAGGACTTCGGTCAACCACTGGTTGGTGACCTCGACACGGAAATTCGGGTTCTCGGCGGGCGGCACATCGGTGAAACGGATGTTCCAGTAGACCTTGCCCTGCTCCAGCTGGCTGGCAGTGTTCAGCTCGGGATCGGCGAACACTTCGAAATTGATGATTGCGCCCTGGGCTTTCAGATCACGCATGAACGCCTGCAGGCCTTCGGTCACGTCCTTGACGTAGGTCGCGGTGATCGAGCGATCGACCGCCCACTTGTGGCCATAGAGGATCGCGTCCATGACGATGTCCATGGTCCGCACGCGGGTGACGAAGGCCCACTTCGGGTCGCTGCTCAGGGTACGGTTGCCCCACAGACGGAAGCCGTCATCGCGGATCACGGTGGTGATGTTGGCGTTATTGAGCAGGTTGGCGCGGCAGGTGGCGTCGCCATCCAGGTACTCGATCGAGCGGCTGGTGCCGGTGATGCCAACGAACTCCTTGTTCGACGGCGAGGCCCAGAAGCCATACTCGCTGTCGGTCCAGGCAAACAGGCCAGCAACCCAGGCCGACGCCGGCGCATCGAGGGTGGCGCTTTTGCCGGTGTCCCAGTACTGCACGCCCGGGTCGACCAGGTAGGCACGCTTGGCGCCGAAGTTCTCGGCGTAGGCGATGGCTGCTTCATCGGTGGTGTTCGGGCCATCGATAATGGCCAGGCCGCGCAGCTTGTCGGCCAGGGCCACCAGCGCGGTACCCACTGCCAGGGTCGAGCTGTGCTTTGGCGTCACCAGCAGGCGGGGCTGGGTGTTGAACCGGCTCTTGCCGTCCAGCAGTGCTTGCAGGCCGGTGCGTTTGCCGTCAGCCAGCACGCCGCCGATGATCGCCGAAGTCTGCGCAGCCTCTTCTTCGAGCTTGGCCACACCGCAGGCGACGATCACCGCCTTGGCGCGGCTGTAGATCGCCTGGCAGGCGCGGGTGATAGCCGAGTCGGCGCCGAAGGCGGCAATGGCTTCACGCTCGCTGGTGATCAGTACCAGGTCGTTGGCCTTGGCGGTTGCAGTCGGGCCTTCGGTGAAGGTATCGACCAGGCCGATGATCGAGGAAGAAGGCAGCGCGATGGAACGTGCGCCGGTGTCGACGTTGGTTACGGTAACGCCGTGGAAGAATCCACTCATGGGTAAGTCTCCAGAAATGCGAAGGCCCCGCGGTGCGGGGCCTTCAGAGGGTTTGTTGCGGGTAGGAAAAAGCCCCGGCGGTGCGGGGCTTTATTGGGTTTGGGTGGTAAGCCAGATAGGGGCGCTGGGACGTTTGGATGATTCGGGGAAATTGCTGGTTTGCGGCCAATCGCGCAGCTTCTGGCGGTAGGCAAGCACTTCGCCGTACTGTTCACTGGTGAGCGTCGTGGATCGCCCTATACCTTGCTCATCACGGTGACGAGTCGTCAGCCATTCAGTTGCCTGCAGCTCAACATCACGCCAAGCCCGTTCTACTTTTGCGTAGTCCGTTACCACCTCGGGAAGCGGCTCTTTCTCAATAGAGCCGTTAGCCCTAAGTCGCCAGATACAATCCTGCTCGTTGACAAGGCGGAACCACAGTTCATCCGCCACCTTTACCGCATGCGCAGGGATATCGTGCACGCCCTCAATGAGGCGGTACTGCAGCGAGCCATCTTCATTAAACGTTGCGTACTTCATTAGCACCCCACTGAAAAGATCCAGCTACCAGCAAACGACCCGGCACTGGACCGGATCATAAACTGCGACTTGTTGATAATTGCCGCAGCGTGGTAGTTGAGCACTCCACTACCTGGCGTGTAGCCACAGGTGGCAAACACAGCGAGCGGCCCATTGGGATAGGGGATGACGAAGTTATGGATTGTGTCGACCCCGTTGCCAATTGGACCTGACTGCCATTGCAGAATGAGTCCACCTAGCCAAGTGGGAAAAACGACATAACCAACTCCAGACGGGTAAAAATGGAACCCAAGACGCATCTTTTTGGGCGTCACCGCCACATCATCACCCGTACCCGTATCGACTTGGCCCTGTGTGCCAATCTTCAGCCATCCTGGTACAGTTTCGGTTGCCTGCCTCACAACCTTTGCGATGGCCTGAAATACTCGAAGGGCAGTCATGGGTTTGGCAGTATCGGCACCAGCTTCGGCCTCGGCCTGGTTGGCTACATTTATCCCGTAGCCGGCTAAATCTGTGGCCTTATCGGCCTTGGAAGCAGGATCAAAATTTCCTGAGTGCCAGAGATTTCGCCACGTTCCAAAACCTTCAGGATCCTTGCGCCGGAATGCTAGTAAGTCAGTACCTAAGTTATATGCTAGCGTGAAGCTATATTCGTCATATTTATGATGAAAGGCTGCCGAACCCGAGAAATTCGGGGGACTATTTGAGGTAGCACCCCGTCCAAGATGGTAAAGACCCGTATTTGTAATATCGTTGTAATCAGCACAAAAAATAGAACTGGAAAAACTGTCAGTGATCCCATACCCAGCCAATGTCGTAGGATTGAAACCCTGTTGCACGACGCCACGAGCGTTAATTCTGACTTTCGAATACGTACCTGCAACTTTATCTAAAGGTAATACATTCAATATCGCCGAATCAACATACTCTCGGGTCGCCAATACAACTGCTGGATCTATCTTGAGCTGCACATTAGCCGTACTGGTCACGATGATGTTGAGCCGTACCACCTGAGTCTTGCCGGTTCCTTGACTGAGCAATGGCTTAAAGCTTGGTGCACAGTTGGCCACCGCAACCAGGTCACCATCGGCGTCATACAGGCCGATTTCCCGAATCCACCAGCCACCCACATCCGGCGGTATCACTTGCTCGGCGATGATGATACTGGCGTTGTCCGGGTCAACTTTGACCTGGTTGAGCGGCGCCCTTCGGCGTTCGTTGATGAGTTTTTTCTGATCCCTCGACGGGATCGGGTCGGTCAGGTTGGCATCGCCAACCCCCATTTGTGCAAAGCTCCACGGCACGCCCAAGGCGTTAGCATTGGCCTGTTTGGCCTCGCCCACCGCCGTGAGGATGGCGAAGAACTGGCTTGTCTGGTCAGTCATGAGTACACGTCCAGGGTTTCAATTTGCTGTTCACGGCCCACAAGGCCATAGCTGCCGCTGACTTCAATGTCGTGAGAGGTCGGCGGATAAATGTCGATTTCATCGCCTTCAGAAAGGCTTATTCCCAGGCGCAGATAGCCACTGCTGGCGAGCGTGATCGCCAGCCCCGTCAGGTGGCGACTGACCGGCTTGGCGTCATCGATCAGGCGGGTCAGCTCCAGGTACATTTGTTCGGAGATTCCGTTCTCCAGTACCCCGACCTGCAGCGCAAAAGTGCCCGGCACACCTTGCGGTACCGTCTGCCACCACTCCTGCACTTCGATCAGGTAACCCAGCGGCTCCACTACCCGGCGCAGCGCACCAATGGTGCCTTTATGGGCATGCACGTAGAACGCCGAGCGGATCACCGAGCGCTTGATTGCCTCCGGCCAGGTTTCATCCCAGCGGTCCACCGACCAGGCCCAGGCCAGTTGATGCAGCAGGTGCGCCGGGCAGGTGTCGGGGTTGTACAGTGTGCGCAGGGGGACTTCGGTGGTTTCAAACCCGGCAGCCTCGATGGCCTGTTCGAGATCGGTACTGTTGAGCGGCAGCAGACTGTCCATGTCAGCTCCCCCGCGTCACGGTGATGCCTTCGCACCAGGCCGCTTGCGCCTGGGTCGGGCGGATGTCGGTCCAGTCGTTCAGGTCGACCCGGCTGACGCCGTTGATGTGCAACTGGGCATCCACGCCCGATCGGGCCACTTCGACACCCAGGCGCCGGCGCGGATTGACCCAGGCTTGCAGGCGGCGTTTGCACTCGGCAAGTGTCGCTTCGATCTCCGGGCCGTTGCCGCTCATGTGCACCACGGCATCGATGCGGTAACGCAGAATTTGTGCGCCCTGAACCGTCAGGCGGTCACCCACCGGGCGCACGTCATCGTCATTGAGCTTGAGCCGCACGGTGTCCAACAGCGCAGCCGGGGCACTGCCATCGCCTTCGAGCGCCAGCACCGTCACCACCACCTGGGCCGGCGACGGGCTTTGGGCAGTGGCATCGGCCACCAGCCCGGAAGCGTTGCGGGCATGCAGGATGTAACTGTTGCGCGGGCCCGCGGTGGTCAGCCCCTCATAGACCAGTTGCACCCGCTCGCGCAGGGCGTCGTCTTCTTCAAGCACCTGCGGCGTTGGCGGCACGCTACTGGCGTCGGATGCCTGCACCACCAGGCGCTGCAGCTGTACATTGGCCGCCAGTTGATCCAGGTCGGCGCCCTGCGCATAGGCCAGCATCAGTGCCTTGGCGGCATCGTTGACCCGTGCGCGGTTGAGCAGCTTGCGATAGGCGCCGACTTCCAGCAGTTTGTTCACCGGGTCGCTTTCGACTGTAGCGTCCCAGTTGTCGCCCATGTGCGACCGGAAGGTCGCCAGGTCAGCCTGGAACAGCGCCTCAAAATCGAGGTCTTCCAGAACCTGCGGCGCGGGCAGCGCCGAAAGATCCACACTACTCATGCCGTCACCTCCAAGGTCTGATTGGCTCCCAGGTACTGTCCACTCAATTGCAAGGTGATCTGCCCGCCCACCACCGCCGTGACCCTGACCCGCTCAAGCTTCAGGCGTGGCTCCCAACGGCCTAGTGCGCGAGCCACCTCCGCCTGCACTGCACTCTTCCAGCCTTCGTTGACCGGCAAATCGACGAAGCGGCGTAGCTTGCTGCCGTACTCCGGGCGCATGCGCCGGCTGCCCAGTGGCGTGGTAAGGATGTCTTCGATGGACTGGCGTAAATGTGCAATGCCGGACAACGGGTGGCCGCTCCGGCGATCCATGCCGATCATTGATGTTCTCCAGGCGTAAAAAAGCCCGCGGTGGGCGGGCTGATTTTTAGTGTTTGTGATTGGCGGTGTTGCCGCCGGTGTCGATGATCTTGCCACCGCCAAGGATGTCGCCGGTTACCCGCAGGGGTCCGTTGATCTGCACCTCGCCGGTCAGGGTGATGCTCGCGGCATTGGCGGTGATGGCCTGGTCGGTGACCACGGCCGAGCTGCCGCCGACCTTGATGCTGACGGTACCGCTGGGCAGTTCGATGCTGTAGCTGCGGGCCTGCCAGTCATAGACCAGTGAGCCACCATCGTCGAAACGCCAGACCTCGACATGCTCGCGGTTGTCCGCTGGTGCCCCGGCGTTGCCATACAGGCCAGGCACGAATGTACCTTGCGCCGGCTCACCGCTCGGGCTGATCAGCACCCCTTGCTCGTTAAGGCTCGGCGCACGCCAGTGGCGGGCCTTGCCGGCGGCCTGGCTGTGCCAGCGCAACCAGGCGCTGGTCCAGCCAGCGCCGTCGGACACCCGAACCCGGGCAGCGGCAAGGTCAACGGCGACCACCCGGCAAGGAATCACCAGGCCGGCGAGCATGCGGTCATGCATGGCGCTGGCATAGCTCATTGCAGGTCCTCCGGCGACTGGTAGTCGCCCTCGAACCCCAGCCCGGTGTCGGGGCTGAAGGCAAACGCCAGCGGGCCCGGTTCAACGGGCCATGGCCATTGCTCGGCGCCCAGGTACAGGGCCTGCTCCCATTGCACTCGCCAACTGATTGATGAATTGGAGCCCGCTGCCGGTTGGACCACCGAAGCCTGGACATTTTTGGCGGCTTCGACAAAGTCCACCTGCCAGAACTGCTGGCGCAACAAAATGGTCAATTGCGTTGCCAAGGCAGTCACCAACAGCGGTGCCGACGCAGCACTGGATTCAACCAGTATGTGTGCTTCGAAACTTGCCTGGATGCAACAGCGACCGTCACCTGGATCTGCTGCGGGCTTAAAGCTGGTTATCGCGTGATACAGCGCAGGAAGCGCCGTGTTCTGGTCCGCTACGGTATAGGCTGCAACGGTTTCAAGTTGAGGCATAGCGACCTTGATAGTCGCGGTAATCGCCTCGTGCAACGTTGTTAGTTCGTTCACCTGCGCTCCTCGACAACAATATCGTCGGGCACACGAAATCCGTGCGCCATCGCTCGGTCGGTTTGAGGGAGTTGTGCCTTGATCTGCGGCACGAGGCACCTGTTGAAAGCAGGTGCATTGGATAAGGGACTAGTGGGTAGTCGCGTGATCCGACGGGGTTCTCAAGTGTCGCCACCAGGTCACCCCAGCCGCCAGCAGACTCAACACAGCCATCAGCACAGAAACTACCAGCCCGCGTTGCGCGCGCTCATCGCTAACCAAGACAACCTGCTTGAGCAGGCCGTCATCAAACAGCAACTGACCATCGAGCGAGTGCATTTCACGAACAATCACGTCCTTGGGCATGCGCTCGACCAGCAACGATACATTCGCCTTTTCAGACAGTTGCGAGGATTGCAAAACATCTTTAGGCACATACACAGTTCGCCGCTGGTCTTCGCGTTCACCCGGCAGTCTGAACCTTACCCCCATGCGCATCAGCGATTGATCATAGCTCCACGCCTCGGACCACCCCGTCAGCCGGCCTTCGATGCCATGCATTTGGAGAGGATTTGGCTTGGTATAGCCCTGAATGCTGCGCATGGATAAAACTGCAAACAACGACGTGACGACTACCAGCACGCAGTAAATCTTGATCTGTGACTTGGGTGGCAACGATCTGATCTGAGAGAACACCGAAGGCATGCGATTCCTTTGCGAACAATGGGCCGTTTTGGGGGCAACACTAGCACACCACAAGTCAGTAGTAGCCGTCCTGGCTACCCGAACAACAACCGTAGTTATCCTGGGTCGACACACCGTTTATGGACTCGATGGAGATATCGATCGTGCCAATCGGATAATCTGGTATCGGAATAGTCACAGGAGGCGATACAGCGCCACCTCCATAAATAATACCTCCTCCGTGGCCGGCACCCGCTGTCTCAGCATCATCGCGCAAAACACTGGAGATTGTTACGGCATTGGTGGCGGGGTCCCAATGGCTTACCGCAATACGATTACCATGCAGGGCAATAATGTCTGCGAGCGACACCAACGTCAGGTTAGGTGCAATCCAGCGCTCCGGATAAAGCGCATCTGGGGTGGCTTTGAAGTACTGGTTCCAGATTGGCAGAACCGTGGAGTTGAACAGGTTGTTCAGTGTATTCGAAGACGCAATTCCGTACATGGTTGCCACTACGCCCACTGCCGCGAATACGCCCGCTGCTGCAGGCCCCGCCACCAGCAAGGTAAAGCCTGCTGCGACGCCCGCAACATTACCGACAAGGCTTACGACATCACCTGTGTCAAAGGTCTGATTGTCTTTGTACTGCGCAGTAATCTTGAGGAACACCATCGTCCCGGCAAGTGCATTGGTTGAAAGGTTGACGAACGGCACCAGGCCTTTTGTCAGTTGCACAATGGATGTTACCGCAGCAACCGCAGCGACACCGGTCTGGGCGTTCTGGTTGACCAGGGCAAAGCCGCTTTTATCGGTGTTGTATTGATCGATCAGCGACGTGGTGGCGTTTACGCCTGCGACGCCTCTATCCGCCTTGTCGACCAGGCCGACGATGATTTCAACTTTTCCTGTCATTATTGTTACTCCTTACACGATTGTCTTGAACGCCAATGTCATCCGTAAGCGATCACAATTGACCGAAGGCGATCTTGCGCTGTGGGGCACATGGCCGTTGAAAATGACAATCCTTCCAGGCTTGGGTAAGACTGCCTTGATGACGTTTTCCTTCTGGTGGTCGTAGAACACCAACTCGCCCCCCCAGGACGTCGCCCAATGCTCGTTGCAGAACATCACTACGGTCAGGCCCTTTTCACTGGCCTTGTTGTCGCGATGGATCGGTGAGTCCTGACCAAAGGTCTGGCCATTGGCATACACACCAAGCAGTGTGGCTTCTGGCATATGTGCGTGTTTCACCTTCTTCCAGAATGCCGAAAGAAAGCCCCATTGCGGATGACTGGCCAGCTCATGTTCCGAGTCATGCCGCTCGACCCGCTGTCGGCCTGCAATAAAGGCATGCCAGCATGGCCGGGCGAACGGCGCATCGTTGATTGGCCAGCCGTATCGCCAGATCGCGCTATTTAGCTGGTTGCTGATCTGGCGCTGCTCATCAATCGTTACAGCGTCGTCAATGACGCAGATGTCCGCAGCAGTAAAAACCTGCTTCATCACCTCACTCCTTGTTGCCAGGGCTATCCATGTTCGGCGATTGCGCCTCAACCCCCAGACGCTTAGCAGCCCAGCGTTCATAAAGCCCGATGGCGACATCGGCGCCGGCCATGGCGGTAAGGCAACCAAAAGCGCTGGCGCTCCAGATCGACATGCCGCTGGCGTACAGCAGCATTACGGTGGACACACCGCAGACCATGCAGGCCCCCGAGCGCAATAAAAGGCGCCGAAAAAGCGCCCAGCCCCGGGCGCCGGCCTTGTCCGCGCGCCACATCTCTCCGGAAAGGCCGCCCAGCAAGGCCAGGACGATCACCAGCCAGATCGGCATTTCCAGTAACGTCTGTTGCTCGCTTGTCACTGTCCTGTCTCCTTGGTAGTTCCGCTCGGCAGCTTGCCGGCGGCGTTTGTTGTAGAACCGATCGCTCGGCATTCCAAAAAGCCCGGCCTCCCCAGGCTTTTCAGTAATGCGTTGTCGAACCGCCCGCCACGACTGGTGCCCTGGGCTACTCCGCTTCAAATTGTTCCTCCGGCCGCGGCCACCTGCCCGCCGGATAACTGCTTGTGGTGCTTTACGCTGCACACCCGGGCCAGTTGCCAACCCTCTGAACAGTTCAGGCCTGTTCATCGCTGCCTTTGTCACTACCGGTGTCGACCGGCTTGAGACAAAGATTATGCATTGATGCATATGCAGTCAATGCATTTGTGGAAATATCTATGCATGAGAAAATGCACCTGTGCATGTAGGCCTTGCCCTACCTGGGCTGGACCACTTTTCTGCAGGCGAAAAAAAACCCGCCGAAGCGGGTTTTCTGAGGATGCGGACTACTCAGCGGGCGTACATGCCCCACCAGAACACATGCCCAAGGATGCTGATCTGCTCTTCCTGCATCTGCTGGAAGCTGTAGTCTTCATCCGGGTGTTCGTCGCGGTTGAAGCTGCGCAGGCGAATACCGGTAGGCAGGCGGTAGAGCTGCTTGACCCGCAGCTGGCCGTTGTGATTGATGGCATACAGGTCGCCGTCGACGATGTCACCGATGCCGCTTTTACCGGCGTTGACGCCCACCGTGGCGCCGTCACGCAGTACCGGCAACATGCTGTTGCCGCGTACCGTCACGCACTTGGCCTGGTCAAACTGCACACCGTTGTGGCGCAGGCTGCGCTTGCCAAAGCGCAGGCTGGCCTTCTCGCTTTCTTCGATGACGAATCTTCCTGATCCTGCTGCCAATTCGACCTCGCGAAGAAATGGAATGGACACCTCGTCGTCCTCGACGGGGGTGTCGTCATCCCACAGGCTGATGTCGTTCAACTCCGCGTGGCTACGCGCGGGTGCGGCTTCGCGGCTGTCACCGAGCTCGACGCGGCCGCGCAACTGGTCGGTGCTCACGCCGAAGTACTCGGCGATCTTCGACACGTGCTTGTCGGACGGATCGACGATCTTCTCGCTGAGGATGCGCGACAGGGTGGATTGCGGCACGCCGGTACGCCGGTGCAGCTCCGTGGGGGAGAGACCGTGACGATCGAGCAGTGCTCTGAGGACGGATGCTACGTTGCGTTTTTGCATAAAATGCATAATGCCGCGACCTTCATTAGAATGCAAACCCTGATATGCACGGATATGCACGGACAAATGGTCGCGCCCGGCCGTTTGCCCTCGGCAGCCCGGGCAAAATCCCTGTACCATTGCCCGCTTGCCTTTGGTCTACAACGACACTGCGAGCCAAGTTTTTGCAATGAGCGATCTTTCCGCACACACCCCGATGATGCAGCAGTACTGGAAGCTGAAAAACCAGCACCCGGACCAGCTGATGTTCTACCGCATGGGCGACTTCTACGAGATCTTCTACGAAGACGCGAAGAAGGCTGCCAAACTCCTGGACATCACCCTGACCGCCCGCGGGCAGTCAGCGGGCCAGTCGATCCCCATGTGCGGTATCCCCTTCCATGCGGCCGAGGGCTACCTGGCCAAGCTGGTGAAGCTGGGCGAGTCGGTGGTGATCTGCGAACAGATCGGCGATCCGGCCACCAGCAAGGGCCCGGTCGAGCGCCAGGTGGTGCGTATCATTACCCCGGGTACGGTCAGTGACGAAGCGCTCCTCGATGAGCGCCGCGACAACCTGATCGCCGCTGTGCTGGGCGACGAGCGCCTGTTCGGCCTGGCTGTGCTGGACATCACCAGCGGCAACTTCAGCGTGCTCGAGATCAAGGGCTGGGAAAACCTGCTGGCCGAGCTTGAGCGCATCAACCCGGTCGAGCTGCTGATCCCCGACGACTGGCCCCAGGGCCTGCCGGCGGAAAAACGCCGTGGCTCACGTCGCCGTGCGCCGTGGGATTTTGACCGCGATTCGGCACGCAAAAGCCTTTGCCAGCAGTTCGCGACCCAGGACCTCAAGGGCTTTGGCTGCGAGAAGCTGACCCTGGCCATCGGCGCCGCCGGCTGCCTGCTCGGCTACGCCAAGGAAACCCAGCGCACCGCCCTGCCGCACCTGCGCAGCCTCAAGCATGAACGCCTGGACGACACCGTGGTGCTCGACGGCGCCAGCCGGCGCAACCTTGAGCTGGATGTGAACCTGGCCGGTGGCCGCGACAACACCCTGCAATCGGTGATCGACCGCTGCCAGACCGCGATGGGCAGCCGCCTGCTGACCCGCTGGCTGAACCGCCCGCTGCGCGACCTGAAAGTACTGCAGGCACGTCAGGGCTCGATTCGCTGCCTGCTCGACGGTTACCGCTTCGAGAAGCTGCAACCGCAGTTGAAGGAAATCGGCGACATCGAGCGTATCCTCGCCCGTATCGGCCTGCGCAACGCCCGTCCACGCGACCTCGCACGCCTGCGCGATGCCCTCGGTGCCCTGCCGGAACTGCAGAACGCCATGGCCGAGCTTGAGGCGCCGCACCTGGCGCGCCTGGCTGCCATTGCCGGGACCTACCCGGAGCTTGCCGACCTGCTGGCAAAAGCCATCATCGACAACCCGCCAGCGGTGATCCGCGACGGCGGCGTGCTCAAGACCGGCTACGACAGCGAGCTGGACGAGCTGCTGGCGATGAGCGAGAACGCCGGGCAGTTCCTTATTGATCTGGAAGCCCGCGAGAAAGCCCGCACGGGCCTGGCCAACCTCAAGGTCGGCTACAACCGTGTGCATGGCTACTTCATCGAGCTGCCAAGCAAGCAGGCTGAGCAGGCACCGGCTGACTACATCCGCCGCCAGACCCTCAAGGGCGCCGAGCGCTTCATCACCCCGGAGCTGAAAACCTTCGAAGACAAGGCGTTGTCGGCCAAGAGCCGCGCCCTGGCGCGCGAGAAGATGCTCTACGATGCCCTGCTGGAGAACCTGATCGGCCACCTGGCGCCGTTGCAGGACACCGCTGCGGCCCTGGCCGAGCTGGATGTGCTGAGCAACCTGGCCGAGCGCGCACTGAACCTGGACCTGAACTGCCCGCAGTTCGTCGACGAACCGTGCATGCGCATCACCCAGGGTCGTCACCCGGTGGTCGAGCAAGTGCTGACCACGCCGTTCGTGGCCAACGACCTGGCCCTGGATGACAACACCCGGATGCTGGTGATCACCGGTCCGAACATGGGCGGTAAATCCACCTACATGCGCCAGACCGCATTGATCGTGCTGATGGCGCACATTGGTAGCTTCGTCCCGGCTGCGGCCTGCGAGCTTTCACTGGTGGATCGCATCTTCACCCGTATCGGCTCCAGCGACGACCTGGCCGGTGGCCGTTCGACCTTCATGGTCGAGATGAGCGAAACCGCCAACATCCTGCACAACGCCACCGAGCGCAGCCTGGTGCTGATGGACGAAGTCGGCCGCGGCACCAGTACCTTCGACGGCCTGTCGCTGGCCTGGGCCGCCGCCGAGCGCCTGGCGCAGCTGCGCGCCTACACGCTGTTCGCCACCCACTACTTCGAGCTGACGGTGCTGCCGGAGAGCGAACCGCTGGTGGCCAACGTGCACCTGAACGCTACCGAGCACAACGAACGCATCGTGTTCCTGCACCACGTGCTGCCCGGCCCCGCCAGCCAGAGCTACGGCCTGGCAGTGGCGCAGCTGGCCGGCGTGCCGTCGCCGGTGATTCAGCGTGCTCGCGAACACCTGGGCCGACTGGAAACCGCCAGCCTGCCCCACGAAACACCTGTCTTGCAGCAAGGTGCACCTGCGGTACCGCACCAGAGCGACCTGTTTGCCAGCCTGCCGCATCCGGCCATCGAGAAGCTCGGAAAGCTGGACCTGGACAATATGACGCCGCGTCAAGCTATCGAAATGCTCTATACACTGAAGACTCTGTTATAACGCGCGCCCGCACAAGCTGATAGAATCCCGCGCGGTTTGGCGGCGCTGCAGGTTACTAGCCTGGCCTGCAGCCGAACAACCAAACCGAGCGGCCCTGTCTGGAGGGGCACCGCTGCCGTCGCCTGAGGAGAGAATTAGAAATGACCTTCGTCGTCACCGACAACTGCATCAAGTGCAAGTACACCGACTGCGTAGAAGTCTGTCCGGTGGACTGCTTCTACGAAGGCCCGAACTTCCTGGTCATTCACCCGGACGAGTGCATCGACTGTGCACTGTGCGAGCCTGAATGCCCCGCCGTCGCCATTTTCTCGGAAGACGAAGTGCCTGCCGGCATGGAGAACTTCATCGAGCTCAATGCCGAGCTGGCGGAAATCTGGCCAAACATCACCGAAAAGAAAGATTCGTTGCCAGATGCCGCCGAGTGGGATGGCAAGCCAGGCAAGATCGCCGATCTCGAGCGCTAAGCGCGGATCAACAAAAAAGGCCCTTCGAGGGCCTTTTTTCATGTTTGTTGCGGGCAAAAAAAAGGGGCGGTTTGACCCGCCCACATTTTTTCCGTAGTCCCTTTGTTCCCTTTCATCATCCTGATGAATCGCATCCTGCGATGTCCTTGGCTTTCATCCTTGAGAGCCTGTGTCAGTCCGTAGACACAGGACAAATATTAGCGGTTCCAAGATTTACCACAACAGCACAAAGCTCTCAAAAAGCTGCGGTAACCGTACTGTCACAAACAAAAATATCTATATATATCAATAGCTTAAACAAAAGCGCACACTGAAAACGACAACGATTTACTACAGCGTACAGTCAAGGCTTACACAACGAGTAAGCGATGGCTTACATGAACTAGAACAGTACCAACATCGCCGTCGGATCGCGCCCAAACCCGAATGTTTCCAGAACGCCATCGGGAAGCCGTTCACGGGTAAACCGCTGTTCTGCAGATGCAAAAACGCCCCGACATGTCGGGGCGTTCTTCACAACGATTTCGCTGGCGTTACTGAAACAGCGACTCGCTGGACAGGCCATTCTTTTCGAGGATCTCACGCAGGCGCTTGAGGCCCTCTACCTGGATCTGCCGCACCCGTTCCCGGGTCAGGCCGATTTCCAGGCCGACATCTTCCAGCGTACTGCTTTCATGACCGCGTAGGCCGAAGCGGCGAATCACTACCTCGCGCTGCTTGTCGGTCAGCTCGCTGAGCCACTGGTCGATGCTCTGGGACAGATCGTCATCCTGAAGCAGCTCGCACGGATCAGTAGGACGGTCGTCGGTCAGGGTATCGAGCAGGGTTTTATCCGAATCCGGCCCCAGGGACACGTCCACCGACGATACCCGCTCGTTGAGCCCAAGCATGCGCTTGACCTCGCCGACCGGTTTTTCCAGCAGGGTGGCGATCTCTTCCGGGGACGGTTCGTGATCGAGCTTCTGGGTCAGTTCGCGGGCGGCGCGCAGGTAGACGTTGAGTTCCTTGACCACGTGAATGGGCAAGCGGATGGTACGGGTCTGGTTCATGATCGCCCGTTCGATGGTCTGCCGAATCCACCAGGTGGCGTAGGTAGAAAAACGGAAGCCGCGTTCCGGGTCGAACTTCTCGACCGCCCGAATCAGGCCGAGGTTGCCTTCTTCGATCAGGTCGAGCAGCGAAAGCCCCCGGTTGACATAACGCCGGGCGATTTTAACCACCAGGCGCAGGTTGCTTTCGATCATGCGCTTGCGCCCGGCCGGATCACCACGTTGCGACAGGCGCGCAAAGTGCACTTCTTCTTCCGGAGAGAGCAATGGCGAGAAGCCGATTTCATTGAGGTAAAGCTGGGTTGCATCAAGTGCCCGAGTGTAGTCGATGTACTTGTGCTGTTTGAGCGTAGCGCTCTGTTTAGCCTTGGTCCGAACCGTAGGTACAGCAGGTTCGTCTGACATCACATCCGTTTCCAAAACAATGCCGGTCTCCATCAGGAGAACCTCATCGTCGATGTCAAACTCCGGCACTTCTTTACTGAGAGCCATTGTTATAGTCCTTTGCTGAGTTCGAACTCAGACTCGAGCGGCGCCTTTATCCCTGGCAGCGCTGGAGCCTGTCCCCTCTACGCGAGGAACAGGCCGGGCCTAGCAATCAACGACGTGGCAGGAATTGCAGCGGATCGACAGGTTTGCCCTGGCGGCGAATTTCAAAATGAAGCTTCACCCGGTCTGTGCCCGTGGACCCCATTTCGGCAATTGTCTGCCCTACCTTGACCTGCTGTCCCTCCCGAACCAAAAGCCTGCGGTTGTGGCCGTAGGCACTGACGTAGGTATCGTTGTGCTTGATGATTACCAACTCGCCGTAGCCCCGCAAGCCACTCCCGGCGTAGACAACTGAACCATCAGATGCAGCAAAAACAGGCTGTCCCAAATCACCGGCGATATCAATGCCTTTATTCAAACTACCGTTTGAAGCAAATTTTCCAATCAGCACGCCGTTGGCCGGCCAGGCCCAGCCGGCCGTGGAGCGCCCTGCGGGGGGCACTTGCACGGGTGCTGTGGTAGTCGCCACCGGGGCAACCCGCACGGTGTTTGGCGTGCTTGCAGGCGTGGTGGTGGGCGGCGGCGTTATTGGTTTGCCGGAGCTGTCCAGGGGACGCTTGATGATGGTGGTCTTGCTTGAAGAAGATGGCGAGCTGGTGACCACGGTGGTACCGACAACTGGCGCCGGGCCACTGGAGCGACCATCGAAACGGATCGCCTGGCCCGGACGAATGGTATACGGCGCAGCGATACCGTTGCGCGCGGCCAGGGCCTTGTAGTCCCAGCCATAGCGAAAGGCGATGGAGAACAGCGTGTCGCCGGGGCGCACCAGGTATTGACCGGTGGTGACCACAGGGCGTTTGGGCGCGGCGTTGTTGCGATCGACCACCCGGACGCTGTTGGAAGACGTGCTCGAGCACCCCGTCACCAGCGTACCCACGGCCAGTGCAATCAGCAGAAGCTTGAAGCTCGATGGATCCTTGCGCTGCCGAATGTTTGTGTGACCCACCCGCCGCTCCCTCTAATGGTGACCGATGTAAAAAATGCAATATTGTTGCAATTATACCCGAGCGCGCCGCCATGCGGACGTCTGGCCATTGCTAAACGTGATCTGTAACAGACTATGGTAGCCCGCCAGATAGACAGGGCAATGCCGCCGAAATTCGCCCGGGCGAAAAAAAAGCCCGGTCAGGCCAGTGGCCCGGTGAGCAACGGCACAAAACGCACGGCGCCCAGCACCCGTCGCGAGAAGCCGTGTTCTTCGCGCACGATCAGCATCAACTGCTGGGTTTCACCGGCCGGCCCCACCGGTATGACCATGCGCCCGCCCGGGGCGAGCTGGTCGAGCAGGGCCTGAGGCACCTCGGGCGCGACCGCGGTGACGATGATGCCGTTGTAAGGCGCAAGTGCCGGCCAGCCTTCGCAACCATCGCCCCAACGGAACACCACGTTGCGCAGGTTCAGCTCGATCAGGCGTTCCTTGGCGCGATCCTGCAGGACCTTGATACGCTCGACGGAAAACACCCGTTCGACCAGTTGCGCAAGAATTGCGGTCTGGTAGCCGGAACCGGTGCCGATCTCCAGCACCTTGTCCAGGGGGCCGGCTTCGAGCAACAGCTCGCTCATGTGCGCGACCATGAACGGCTGGGAGATGGTCTGGTTGTTGCCGATTGGCAACGCCGTGTCTTCGTAGGCACGGTGGGCCAGGGCTTCATCGACGAACAGGTGTCGAGGCGTGCGGCGCAGTACCTCGATCACCTTGGGGTTCGAGACCCCTTCCTCGATCAGGCGCTTGATCAGCCGTTCGCGGGTTCGCTCAGAGGTAAAACCGATACCGTGGCGCATCAGATCATCCTGTTCGCGCATCAGAGTAAGCCCTCCAGCCAGCCGTCGAGGCGCTCGAAGGCATCATTGAAGGTCCGGTCGAGCTGCAGCGGAGTGATCGAGACATAGCCCTGCATCACCGCGTGGAAATCGGTCCCCGGGCCGCCATCCTCGGCATCGCCGGCCACGGCGATCCAGTAGCCTTCCTTGCCCCGCGGATTGACCACCTTGGTCGGTGCCGCAGCGCGGGCGCGATGGCCCAGGCGGGTCAACTGGATGCCGCGGATGTGTTCCAGCGGCAGGTTGGGGATATTGACGTTGAGCACCGTACGAGGCGGCAGCTCGAGGCTGGCATGAGCCTCGACCAGCTTGCGGGCGAAGTAGGCAGCCGTCGGCAGGTTGTCGGGCAGGCGCGAGAGCAACGAGAAGGCAAACGAGGTACCGCCGAGAAAACGGCCCTCAAGCGCAGCAGCCACGGTGCCGGAATACAGCACATCATCGCCAAGGTTGGCGCCCAGGTTGATCCCCGACACCACCATGTCCGGAGGGGTCGGCAGCAGGCCGTTGAGGCCCAGGTGGACGCAATCGGTCGGCGTGCCGTTGAGGCTGATAAAACCATTGGCCAGGGTTTGCGGGCACAGCGGCCGGTCGAGCGTCAGCGAACTGCTGGCGCCGCTTTTGTCCTGGTCCGGGGCGATCACCACACATTCGGCATAATCCGCCAGCGCAGCATGCAGCGCGGCGAGACCGGGTGCGGTAACCCCGTCGTCGTTCGAAATCAGAATACGCATGGGCTGTCCGTCTGCCCTGCCGGCACCAGATCAACAAGCTCGCGCACCACCACGGTGGCGAAGCATCCGGCCGGAAGGACGAATTCCAGTTGCAGGATATCAGGCTCGGGATAATGCCACGTCAGCCCGCTAATGGGCAGTCGCAGAATGCGTCGTTCGTGACTCATGCCCGCCCGCGCCAGCCATTGGCACAAGGCGCCATGCTGTTCACCGATACGTTGCTCGAGTTCACCAGCCGCGCCGCTGGCGCCGGAATGCCCCTCGCCCCATAGCGGGCCGGTGGGGTGCAGGTCGAGAATTGCCAGGCGCGGATCGGAACATTCAGCCTCACCCGCCGGAAAAAAGCTGCGGCTGTCGGTAAACGCCAGCAGGTCACCGACCTGTGCCTGCTGCCAACTGCCGTCGGCGACACGTGCGGCCAGTACCTGGTTGAACAGGTAGCTGCGGGCGCTGGAGAGCAGCCGCGAACGAACGTTGCGCTGCTCAGGCAAGGCCTGGCGGTTGGCCCACTCACGGGCGTCGTGGACATTGCCGCCGTCGTGACCAAAGCGCTGGGTGCCAAAGTAGTTAGGCACGCCCTGGCTACGGATTTGCTCAAGCCGTGCATCCAGCGCCGCACGTTCAGCCTTGAGGCCAGTGAGGCGCAAGGTGAAGCCGTTGGCTGAATGCGCGCCGCGCTGCAGCTTGCGTGAGTGGCGGGTCTGCTTGAGGATGCTCAAGGTGTGGTTTTCGGCGGCGCTCAGGTCCGGGTCGGCCTTGCCCGGCAGGTGCAGGCTGAACCACTGGCGGGTCAGCGCCTGGCGGTCCTTGAGGCCGGCGTAGCTGATGCTGCGCAGCGGCACGCCGGCGGCGCGGGCCAGGCGACGGGCAGCCTCTTCGGTGTTGAGGTCACGTTTTTCGACCCACAGCCACAGGTGTTCACCGCTGCCGCTGAGGGGAATGTCGAGTACTTCATCGACCTGGAAGTCTTCGGCGCTGGCCTTGAGAATTGCGCTGCCCAGCGCTTGGCCCGCAGCACGCGGGCCGAGCAGTTCGAGTTCGCTCATCATGCCGGCAGCAACAGGGCAACGGCGTGAACCGCGATGCCTTCCTCACGCCCGGTAAAACCAAGCTTTTCGGTGGTGGTGGCCTTGACGTTGACCTGATCCAGCTCGACCTGCAGGTCCTGGGCGATCAACTGGCGCATGGTGTCGATATGCGGGGCCATCTTCGGTGCCTGGGCAACGATGGTGGCGTCGATGTTACCGACCTTCCAGCCCTTGGCCTGAACGATCTGCACCACATGGCGCAGCAGCACGCGACTGTCGGCGCCCTTGAACTGCGGATCGGTATCGGGGAAATGCTTGCCGATATCGCCCAGCGCCGCAGCGCCAAGCAGGGCATCGCTCAGGGCATGCAAGACGACGTCGCCATCGGAATGGGCCAGCAGCCCGAACTTGTGCGCAATGCGCACCCCACCCAAGGTGATGAAATCGCCTTCCGCGAAGCGGTGCACATCGTAGCCGTGGCCAATACGCATAAAAAAACGCCCTGATTGAGTCAGGGCGTGATTCTACCTGCTTTGCCGGCGCTTGGGCTTGATTTGTAGGATCAGTTACCCGGGCCTATCAGCGCTGCGGCATGATGCCGCAAGTGGTCATCGATGAAGCTGGCAATGAAGTAGTAGCTGTGGTCATAGCCCGGTTGCAGGCGCAAGGTCAGCGGATGACCCGCCGCCCTGGCCGCCTGCTCGAGCACCTGCGGCTTGAGCTGGTTGTCGAGAAAATCATCGCGATCGCCCTGGTCGACCAGCAGCGGCAAGCGCTCGCCAGCCTCGGCGAGCAACACGCTGGCATCCCACTCGCGCCAGCGCGCCCGGTCCTCACCCAGGTAGCGACTGAAGGCCTTCTGCCCCCACGGGCAATCCATCGGGTTGCTGATCGGCGCGAACGCCGACACCGAACGGTAACGCCCCGGGTTGCGCAAAGCGCACACCAGCGCGCCATGGCCGCCCATGGAATGACCGCTGATACCGCGCTGACTTGAGGCCGGGAAATGCGCCTCGACCAATGCCGGCAATTCCTCCACCACATAGTCGTGCATGCGGTAGTGCTGGGCCCACGGCTGCTCGGTGGCGTTGAGGTAGAACCCGGCCCCCAGGCCAAAATCCCAGGCGCCATCAGGATCAGCCGGCACCTGCGGCCCGCGCGGGCTGGTGTCGGGGGCGACGATGATCAAGCCAAGCTCGGCAGCCAGCTTGTGCGCACCGGCCTTTTGCATGAAATTCTCGTCGGTGCAGGTCAGGCCGCTCAACCAGTACAGGACCGGCAGCTTGCCGCCCTGCTCGGCCTGCGGCGGCAGGTACACGGCAAACACCATGTCGCAGCCGAGCACCTGGGAGCGATGGCGGTAGCGTTTATGCCAGCCGCCGAAGCTCTTCTGGCAAGAGATGTTTTCCAGGCTCATGGCAGACCTCAGAAGTGGATGACGCTGCGAATGCTCTTGCCTTCGTGCATCAGGTCGAATGCCTTGTTGATGTCTTCCAGGCCCATGGTGTGGGTGATGAAGGTATCCAACGGGATTTCGCCTTTTTCCGACATTTCCACGTAGCTTGGCAGCTCGCTGCGGCCACGCACGCCACCGAAGGCCGAACCGCGCCAGACCCGGCCAGTCACCAGCTGGAACGGACGGGTGGAAATTTCCTGGCCGGCACCGGCAACGCCGATGATCACCGACTCGCCCCAGCCCTTGTGACAGCATTCCAGCGCCGCACGCATCAGTTGCACGTTACCCACGCACTCGAACGAGAAGTCGACGCCACCATCGGTGAGATCGACGATCACTTCCTGGATCGGACGGTCGTAGTCTTTCGGGTTGACGCAGTCGGTAGCACCCAGCTGTTTGGCGATCTCGAACTTGCTCGGGTTGATGTCCACGGCAATGATCCGCGAAGCCTTGGCCTTCACCGCACCGATGATCGCCGACAGGCCTATGCCGCCCAGGCCGAAGATGGCCACGGTATCGCCCGGCTTGACCTTGGCGGTGTTGAGCACCGCGCCGATACCGGTGGTTACGCCGCAACCGAGCAGGCAGACCTTCTCCAGCGGGGCTTCTTTCTGGATCTTGGCCACGGAGATTTCCGGCAGCACGGTGTACTCGGAAAAAGTCGAGGTGCCCATGTAGTGGAACAACTGCTGGCCCTTGTAGGAGAAGCGCGTGCTGCCGTCGGGCATCAGGCCCTTGCCCTGGGTGGCGCGGATGGCCTGGCACAGGTTGGTCTTGCCGGAGCGGCAGAATTTGCACTGGCCGCACTCGGGGGTGTACAGCGGGATCACATGATCGCCAACGGCAACCGAGGTCACGCCCTCACCGATGGCTTCGACGATGGCGCCGCCCTCGTGGCCGAGGATCGACGGGAAGATGCCTTCCGGGTCGGCGCCCGACAGGGTGTAGGCATCGGTATGGCAGACGCCGCTGGCGACCACGCGCAGCAGCACCTCGCCGGCCTTGGGCATGGCCACGTCGACTTCGACGATCTCCAGCGGTTTCTTGGCCTCGAAGGCAACGGCGGCACGGGACTTGATCATCAATCTTCTCCAGCAAGGGGTCAGTTCAGGCTTGCAGTGTAATTCATCGATATTTGATGAATAATCCAGGCAAAGACAAAACATTATTGCTGTACAGGGATAATAAATGAGCAATCTGTGGGAGGGTATCGACGAATTCGTGGCCGTCGCCGAAGCCGGGCAGTTCACCGCCGCCGCCGAACGCCTCGGGGTGTCGTCGTCCCACGTCAGCCGGCAGATCGCCCGCCTGGAAGAACGCCTGCAAACCCGCTTGCTGTACCGCAGCACCCGGCGGGTGACCCTGAGCGAAGCCGGGCAGACCTTCCTGCAGCATTGCCAACGCCTGCAGGACGGCCGCGAAGAAGCCCTGCGCGCCATGGGCGACCTGACCAGCGAGCCCAAAGGGCTGCTGCGCATGACTTGCGCCGTGGCCTACGGTGAGCGCTTCATCGTGCCGCTGGTGACGCGCTTCATGGCCGCCTATCCGCAACTACGGGTGGACATCGAACTGAGCAACCGCCCGCTGGACCTGGTGCATGAGGGCATGGACCTGGCCATTCGCCTGGGCCGTTTGCAGGACTCGCGGCTGGTGGCCACGCGCCTGGCGCCGCGGCGCATGTACCTGTGCGCGTCACCTGCGTATCTGGAACGCTACGGCCGCCCGCACAGCCTGTCGGAGCTGGCGCGGCACAACTGCCTGATCGGCAGCTCCGACAACTGGGCGCTGCAACTGGACGGGCGGGAGATCGGCCAGCGGGTTCAGGGCAACTGGCGCTGCAACAGCGGCCAGGCAGTGCTGGACGCGGCGCTGCAAGGGATGGGCTTGTGCCAGTTGCCGGACTACTACGTGCTTGAACACCTCAAAACCGGCGCGCTGGTGTCACTGCTGGAAGCGCATCAACCGCCCAATACCGCGGTGTGGGCGCTGTATCCGCAACAGCGGCATCTGTCGCCGAAAGTACGCAAGCTGGTGGACTATTTGCGTGAGGGGTTGGCGAGTTTGCCTGAGTATCGAGGTGCCTGAAAAGCATCGCGGGGCAAGGCCGCTCCTACTGTAGGAGCGGGCTTGCCCCGCGAAGAGTGCTCAACCGCGCTTGGCCCAGCGCTGGCGCAGCCACTCGAGGTCTTCGGGGCGGGTGACCTTGATGTTGTCGCTGCGCCCTTCGATCAGGCGCGGCGCCTGCCCGGCCCATTCGATGGCCGATGACTCGTCGGTAATCGCCACGTCGGCCACCAGGCTGTCGGCCAGGGCCCGGTGCAAGGCACCGAGGCGGAACATCTGTGGCGTGTAGGCCTGCCACACGGTACTGCGGTCGATTGTGCTGCTGACCCGGCCGTGGGCATCGGCGCGCTTGAGGGTATCGCGCGCCGGTACCGCCAGCAGTCCACCCACCGGGTCATCGGCAAGCTCTGCGAGCAAGCGGTCGAGGTCGCTGCGGGCCAGGTTCGGCCGCGCGGCGTCGTGCACCAGCACCCAGTCGCTGTCCGCCGCACCCTGGGCGTGCAGCAGCAACAAGGCGTTGAGCACCGAATCGGCACGTTCCTGACCGCCTTCGGCACGCTGGATACGGGGATCGCTGGCGCAGCGCAAACCGGGCCAGTAGGGATCGTCAGCGGCAACGCTGACCACCACCCCTTTGACGCAGGGATGGTCAAGAAAACAGTCGAGGCTATGCTCGAGAATGGTCTGCCCGCCCAACTGCAGGTACTGCTTGGGACGGTCGGCAGCCATGCGGGCACCAACACCCGCGGCGGGAATCACGGCCCAGAAGGCCGGCAAGGTCGGGTTCATTGGGCAAGCTGGTAGAGGGTTTCGCCCTCCTTGACCATACCCAGTTCGTGGCGAGCCCGTTCTTCGACGGTTTCCATACCTTTCTTCAACTCCAGTACCTCGGCATCAAGCACACGGTTACGCTCCAGCAAACGCTCGTTTTCAGCGTGCTGGTCAGCGATCTGTTGCTTGAGTTCGGTGACCTGGGCCAGGCTGCCATTGCCCACCCACAGACGATACTGCAGGCCACCGAGCAGCAGGAGCAAGACGAGGAACAACCAATAAGGACTGCGCATCAGGGTATCCAGTGGAAAAGACCGCCACATCTGCAGGTCGCTGATGGCACGAAGCCTGGCCGAAGCCAGGCTTTGTGTTCAGACACCTGCAGCAAGGGCTTCTGAACGATCAGTATGACCGTTCAGCGCCGCTTTGCTGCGGTCTTTTTACCATCTCTTGCTTAGCCGCGAAACTCGGCACGGCCACGGTACACAGCCTTGCTGCCCAGTTGCTCTTCGATACGCAGCAATTGGTTGTACTTGGAGACGCGGTCGGAACGGCACAGCGAACCGGTCTTGATCTGGCCGGCAGCGGTACCCACGGCCAGGTCGGCAATGGTCGAGTCTTCGGTTTCGCCCGAACGGTGCGAGATCACTGCGGTGTAACCGGCAGCCTTGGCCATCTGGATGGCTTCCAGGGTTTCGGTCAGCGAGCCGATCTGGTTGAACTTGATCAGGATCGAGTTGGCGATGCTCTTGTCGATGCCTTCTTTCAAGATCTTGGTGTTGGTCACGAACAGGTCGTCACCGACCAGTTGCACCTTGGCGCCGATCTTGTCGGTGAGGATCTTCCAGCCAGCCCAGTCGGACTCGTCCAGGCCGTCTTCGATCGAGATGATCGGGAAGCGCTCGGTCAAGCCTTTGAGGTAGTCGGCAAAACCTTCGGCGTCGAACGACTTGCCTTCGCCGGACAGGTTGTACTTGCCATCTTCGTAGAACTCGCTGGCCGCGCAGTCCAGGGCCAGGGTGACGTCGGTGCCCAGCTTGTAACCGGCGTTGGCGATGGCTTCGGCGATGGCCGACAGCGCGTCTTCGTTGGATGCCAGGTTAGGCGCGAAACCACCTTCGTCACCGACAGCAGTGTTCAGGCCACGGGCCTTCAGCACAGCCTTGAGGTGATGGAAAATCTCGGTGCCCATGCGCAGCGCGTCGGAGAAGGTCTTGGCGCCAACCGGCTGAACCATGAACTCCTGGATGTCGACGTTGTTGTCGGCGTGCTCGCCGCCGTTGATGATGTTCATCATCGGAACCGGCATCGAGTACTGGCCTGGGGTGCCGTTGAGGTTGGCGATGTGCGCGTACAGCGGCAGGTCCTGGTCCTGGGCGGCGGCCTTGGCGGCAGCCAGGGACACGGCGAGGATGGCGTTGGCGCCCAGCTTGGCCTTGTTCTCGGTACCGTCCAGTTCGATCATGGCGCGGTCGAGGGCTTTCTGGTCAACCGGATCCTTGCCCAGCAGCAGGTCGCGGATCGGGCCGTTGATGTTGGCAACTGCCTTGAGTACGCCCTTGCCCATGTAACGGCTCTTGTCGCCATCACGCAGCTCCAGCGCTTCGCGCGAGCCAGTGGAAGCACCGGACGGCGCGCAGGCGCTGCCGATGATGCCGTTGTCGAGCAGCACGTCCGCTTCTACGGTAGGGTTACCACGCGAATCGAGAACTTCACGACCTTTGATGTCGACGATTTTTGCCATTGTTGTAAGCACTCCAGAATTGACGAAAACAACGCAGCTGAGAAAAACCTTGCCGCTCGCCGGGCAATTTGAAACAGGCAGGCCCGGCGAAAGCAGACCCCTGACCCGAGGGTCAGAGGTTGAACGGGGGGTACTTTACCGGAGAATCGAGGATTACGCGGTTTCTACCGTCGGAAAACTCTTCACCAGGTCATCAAGTTGCTTGAGCTGGGCCAGGAAAGGCTCCAGTTTGTCCAGGCGCAGGGCGCAAGGACCGTCACACTTGGCGTTGTCCGGATCCGGATGCGCCTCGAGGAACAGGCCAGCCAGGCCCTGGCTCAGGCCTGCCTTGGCCAGGTCGGTGACCTGGGCGCGGCGACCACCGGCGGAATCGGCGCGACCACCCGGCATCTGCAGGGAGTGGGTGACGTCAAAGAACACCGGGTACTCGAACTGCTTCATGATGCCGAAGCCGAGCATGTCCACCACCAGGTTGTTGTAACCGAAGCTCGAACCACGCTCGCAGAGGATCAACTGATCGTTACCGGCCTCTTCGCACTTGGTCAGGATGTGTTTCATTTCCAGGGGTGCGAGGAACTGGGCTTTCTTGATGTTGATCACCGCGCCGGTCTTGGCCATGGCCACCACCAGGTCGGTCTGGCGCGAGAGGAAGGCCGGCAACTGGATGATGTCGCAGACCTTGGCCACCGCAGCAGCCTGTTCTGGCTCGTGCACGTCGGTGATGACCGGCACGTTGAAGGTCTTCTTGATCTCTTCGAAGATCTTCATCCCCTCTTCCAGGCCAGGGCCACGGTAGGAGTTGATCGACGAACGGTTGGCCTTGTCGAAGCTGGCCTTGAACACGTAAGGGATACCGAGTTTCTCGGTAACCCGCACGTACTCTTCACAGACCTTCATGGCCAGGTCACGGGATTCCAGCACGTTCATGCCGCCGAACAGGACGAACGGCTTGTCGTTGGCGATCTCGATGTTACCGACGCGAATGATCTTCTGGGTCATGAATCAGGCCTTGTTCTTTTGAGCCAGTGCCGCCTTGACGAAGCCGCTGAACAGCGGATGGCCGTCACGCGGGGTCGAGGTGAACTCCGGGTGGAACTGGCAAGCGACGAACCATGGATGATCCTGGGACTCGACCACTTCGACCAGCGCGCCGTCACCGGAACGACCGGAGACTTTCAGGCCGGCTTCGACCAGTTGTGGCAGCAGGTTGTTGTTCACTTCGTAGCGATGACGATGACGCTCGACGATCACGTCCTTGGCGTAGCAGTCGTGAACCTTGGAGCCGCTTGCCAGCTGGCATTCCTGGGCGCCCAGACGCATGGTGCCGCCCAGGTCCGAGGCTTCGGTACGGGTTTCGACTGCGCCGGTGGCATCTTCCCACTCGGTGATCAGGCCGACGACCGGGTGACCGCTGTTGCGATCGAACTCGGTGGAGTTGGCGTCTTTCCAGCCCATGACGTTACGGGCGAATTCGATGACCGCCACCTGCATGCCCAGGCAGATACCCAGGTACGGGACCTTGTTCTCGCGAGCATATTGCACGGCAGTGATCTTGCCTTCGACGCCACGCAGGCCGAAACCGCCTGGAACCAGGATCGCATCGGCGCCTTCGAGCAGGCTGGTGCCCTGGTTCTCGATGTCTTCGGAGTCGATGTAGCGCAGGTTGACCTTGGTGCGGTTCTGGATGCCGGCATGGCTCATCGCTTCGATCAGCGACTTGTAGGCGTCCAGCAGTTCCATGTACTTGCCGACCATGGCGATGGTGACTTCGTGCTCAGGGTTGAGCTTGGCGTCGACGACCTTTTCCCACTCGGACAGGTCGGCACCGTTGCATTGCAGGCCGAAACGCTCGACGACGAAGTCATCCAGGCCCTGGGCGTGCAGTACGGCCGGGATCTTGTAGATGGTGTCGACGTCTTCCAGGGAAATCACCGCACGCTCTTCGACGTTGGTGAACAGGGCGATCTTGCGGCGCGAGGAGACATCCACCGGATGGTCGGAGCGGCAGATCAGCACGTCTGGCTGCAGGCCGATGGAGCGCAGCTCCTTGACCGAGTGCTGGGTTGGCTTGGTCTTGGTCTCGCCAGCGGTGGCGATGTACGGCACCAGGGTCAGGTGCATCAGCATGGCGCGCTTGGAGCCCACTTCGACGCGCAGCTGACGGATAGCCTCGAGGAACGGTTGCGACTCGATGTCACCCACGGTACCGCCGATTTCCACCAGGGCCACGTCGGCGTCGCCGGCACCCTTGATGATGCGGCGCTTGATCTCGTCGGTGATGTGCGGAATGACCTGGATGGTCGCGCCCAGGTAATCACCACGGCGCTCTTTGCGCAGCACGTGCTCGTAGATACGGCCGGTGGTGAAGTTGTTGTTCTGGGTCATGGTCGTGCGGATGAACCGCTCGTAGTGGCCCAGGTCCAGGTCGGTCTCGGCGCCGTCATGGGTGACGAACACTTCACCGTGCTGGAACGGGCTCATGGTGCCCGGGTCGACGTTGATGTACGGGTCCAGCTTGAGCATGGTGACCTTGAGCCCCCGCGCCTCCAGGATGGCCGCCAATGAAGCCGAGGCAATGCCTTTCCCCAATGAAGAAACAACACCGCCCGTGACGAATATGTAGCGCGTCATGAAAAACCCTAGAAGTCTGCGTTAAAGCGGTCAGTGCCGCCGGGGAAAGCGAAGGAAGGCCGAAGCCCCCGATCACCTGCGTCAATCACAGTGCATCTTAAAAAACTGCCGCGTCTGGTCACACCGGGGGTTGGATACCCGGTTAGGAGCTCGCTAAACATTTTTAGAATCGCCCAGCAAAAAACTGCTTGGTAATCGGCAACTGCTGTGATTTCGGGGAAGCCACAGAAGCTGTATCAAGAAGGGAGCGTAGTCTACCCGAATGTGCCTTTCATCTCAAACCTTGCTCGCTCGTCGGCGCATGCCAATGCAATTGCCAGTCGCCCTGGCTCAGCCCCGGCAGGTTGGCGACCGCCAGCAATTGCCCGGCGCAATACAGCAACGGCAGGCGCGAACGGGCGAATGACGGCAGTTGCGCCTCGTTGAGCAGGCGCTTCAAGTCGCGCTGGCCGCGGCCGGCAATTGCCAGGGTTTCGCCGCCCTGGCGGTAGGCAATGTGCAAGGGGCCCTGCGGCAACGTGCCGCTGAGGCTGACACTACCGTTGTGGCTCAAGGTCAGCGCTTTGTGCGGGGCAGCCCAGACCTGCCGGCCACCTGCAGGCATCAACCAGTCACCGGCCAGCCACCAGATACGGCCAGCGGCGCGGTGCAATTGGCCGTCGGTCAGTTGCCACAGTGGCCGTCCGTCGGATGCCGCATCGCGCAGGGCCTCCCAGCCTGCCCAGTGGCGGCTGTCGGGCAAGCGCGTGCGCGGCGCCAGCCAATATTGCAGGGCGTTGCGCTGGCGCGCCGGGGATAGCTCGCGCAGCACCTCGAGGTCGAGCGAGTCCAGGCCAAGCCAGTCGAACGCTGCCGGGGTCGCGGCCCGGGCCAGGTCGTCCTGCGCCAGTTCATCGAGCAGGCCCTGGGCTTCGCTCAAGTGCTCGGCGCTGCGCGCGAGGTTTTGCGCGGCCTGCGGCCAGCGCTGCAGCAGTGCCGGGAACACCTGGTGGCGCAGGTAGTTGCGCGAGAATTGCGTATCGGTGTTGGACGGGTCTTCGATCCAGCTCAACTGCTGAACCTTGGCGTACGCCTGCAGGTCGTTACGCGAAACACCCAGCAGCGGCCGCAGCAACATGCCCTGCCCTAGCGGCCGCTGCCCGGGCATGGCGCCCAGGCCGCGCAGGCCGGCGCCGCGCAACAGGCGAAACAGCAAGGTTTCGGCCTGGTCTTCGCGGTGCTGGCCGGTCAACAGGATTTCGCCGGGATGCAAGGCAGCGGTAAAGGCAGCGTAACGCGCGTCACGGGCGCCCTGCTCAATGCTGGCGCCAGGGGCGACCTTGACCCGAATGATCTGCAGTTCAACGCCCAGGGCGTCGCACAGGCGCTGACAATGCGCCGGCCAGGCGTCGGCCGCAGCCTGCAGGCCGTGGTGGATGTGAATCGCGCGGATGGGCGGTATTGGCTGCTGGCGGGACAGGCTTGCCAGCAGGTGCAGGAGGACACTGGAATCCAGGCCGCCGGAGAGGGCGATGCACCAGGAGGGGGCGGTGAGCCAGGGGGACAGCTTGGTGTGAAGATCAATCATCAGCGTCGACCCGGTTGCGAGCGCTTTGCGCTCGATCGCGGGTCAAGCCCGCTCCCACAGTTTGCCTAGAGCCCTGTGGGAGCGGGCTTGACCCGCGATTATCAGATCAGAGCCCGTAGCTCATCAGACGGTCATAGCGGCGCTTGAGCAGCGCGTCGTTGTCGAACTTCTTGAGCATGTCCAGTTGCTCGATCAGCTCGCCGCGAACGGTGGCGGACATTTTTGCCGGATCACGGTGCGCGCCGCCCAGGGGCTCGGCGATAACCTTGTCGACGATGCCCAGGCCTTTCAGGCGCTCGGCGGTGATGCCCATGGCTTCGGCTGCGTCAGAGGCCTTTTCGGCGGTCTTCCACAGGATCGAGGCGCAACCTTCCGGCGAGATCACCGAGTAGGTCGAATACTGCAGCATGTTCAGCTGGTCGCAGACACCGATGGCCAGTGCACCGCCGGAACCACCTTCACCGATTACGGTGGCGATGATCGGGGTTTTCAGGCGGGCCATGACCCGCAGGTTCCAGGCAATGGCTTCGCTCTGGTTGCGCTCTTCGGCGTCGATGCCAGGGTAAGCGCCCGGGGTGTCGATGAAGGTCAGGATCGGCATCTTGAAACGCTCGGCCATTTCCATCAGGCGGCAAGCCTTGCGGTAGCCTTCAGGACGCGGCATGCCGAAGTTGCGGCGAACCTTTTCGCGCACTTCGCGGCCTTTCTGATGACCGATGACCATCACCGGCTTGTCGTCCAGGCGGGCGATACCACCGACAATCGCGGCGTCGTCGGAGAAGTGACGGTCACCGTGCAGCTCGTCGAACTCGGTGAAGATGTGCTCGATGTAGTCCAGGGTGTACGGACGGCGCGGGTGACGGGCCAGGCGGGCGATCTGCCAGCTGGTCAGGTTGCCGAAAATGCTTTCGGTCAGGGTGCTGCTCTTGTCTTGCAGACGGGCGATCTCATCGCCGATGTTCAGCGAGTTGTCATTGCCAACCAGGCGCAGCTCTTCGATCTTGGCTTGCAGGTCAGCAATCGGCTGTTCGAAATCCAGAAAATTCGGGTTCATAGGCATCCGTCTTGGGTCTACGGCCAGGCGGCCGGCCGGTTGATCCGTTTGGCGCCCTACCTTAAGGGATCAGGCGCATTCAGGTCGAGATTAAAAATTCATCGATATTGCAAAAAGACGTTCTCACGTCCGAACTGGTCACGCAGGGCCTGAATCAAGCCATCGGCCGGGTCGATGCGCCAGCTTTCGCCGAACTGCAGCATGGCCTTGGCATCGCTGCCGGTGTATTCCATGGTGATCGGGCAGGCGCCGCGATGGCGCTTGAACAGCTCGCCCAGCCAGTTCAGCCGGTCGCCCTTGAGGGCATCGGCGTGCACTTTAAGGCGCAGGCTTTCGGCCAGGTTGGTGCGGGCATCTTCCATGCTCATCACGCGCTTGACCCGCAGGCGCAGGCCGCCGGAGAAGTCATCGTTGCTGACCTCGCCTTCAACCACCACCATAGCATCGGTCTGCAGCAGCGCCTGGTTGGCCATGAAGGCATCGGCAAACAGCGAGGCCTCGATGCGCCCGGAGCGGTCGTCGAGGGTGACAAAGCCCATCTTGTCGCCCTTCTTGTTCTTCATCACGCGCAGGGCAATGATCATCCCGGCGACGGTCTGGGTGTCGCGCGCAGGCTTGAGGTCAATGATGCGCTGGCGGGCAAAACGGCGGATCTCGCCTTCGTACTCGTCGATCGGGTGACCGGTCAGGTACAAGCCCAGGGTGTCTTTTTCACCACGCAGGCGCTCCTTGAGGGTCAGCTCGCGGGCCTTGCGGTGGTTGGCATAAACGTCGGCATCCTCTTCGACAAACAGCCCGCCGAACAGGTCGGCGTGGCCACTGTCGGCGGTGCGCGCGGTTTGCTCGGCCGCCTTGATCGCCTCTTCCATCGCCGCCAGCAGCACTGCACGGTTGCGGTCGATGTTGGCCTGGTAGGCCTTGAGCTCGTCATGGAAGTACGGGCCCAGGCGGTCCAGCGCGCCACTGCGGATCAAGGCATCGAGGGTGCGCTTGTTGATGCGCTTGAGGTCGACCCGCTCGCAGAAGTCGAACAGGTCCTTGAACGGGCCGCCGGCGCGGACTTCGACGATGGCCTCGACCGGCCCCTCGCCCACGCCCTTGATCGCCCCCAGGCCATAGACGATGCGGCCATCGTCGTTGACCGTGAACTTGAAGTCGGAGGTGTTCACGTCCGGCGCATCGAGGCGCAGCTTCATGCTGCGCACTTCCTCGATCAAGGTCACGACCTTGTCGGTGTTGTGCATATCCGCCGACAGCACCGCGGCCATGAACGGCGCCGGGTAGTGGGTCTTGAGCCAGGCAGTCTGGTACGAGACCAGGCCGTAGGCGGCGGAGTGGGATTTGTTGAAGCCGTAGCCGGCGAATTTCTCTACCAGGTCGAAGATGTTGCCGGCGAGGTCCGGATCAATGTTGTTGCTGGCGCAACCTTCAATGAAACCGCCGCGCTGCTTGGCCATTTCCTCGGGCTTTTTCTTACCCATGGCCCGGCGCAGCATGTCCGCACCACCAAGGGTGTAACCGGCCATGACCTGGGCAATCTGCATCACCTGTTCCTGGTACAGGATGATGCCGTAGGTCGGTGCCAGAACGGGTTTCAGGCCTTCGTACTGGTAATCGGAGTGCGGGTAGGCAAGTTCCGCGCGACCGTGCTTGCGGTTGATGAAGTCGTCAACCATGCCCGATTGCAGCGGGCCGGGACGGAACAGCGCCACCAGTGCGATGAGGTCTTCCAGGCAGTCGGGCTTGAGCTTCTTGATCAGCTCCTTCATGCCCCGCGATTCAAGCTGGAACACCGCCGTGGTTTCGGCCTTTTGCAGCAGGTCGTAGGTCTTCTTGTCATCCAGCGGGATGAAGTCGATGTTCAGGTCATCCAGGCCTTTCTTGGCCTGTTCGCGGTTGATGGTTTCCATCGCCCACTTGATGATCGTCAGGGTACGCAGGCCGAGGAAGTCGAACTTCACCAGGCCTGCGGCCTCGACGTCATCCTTGTCGAACTGGGTGACCAGGCCTCCGCCCTCTTCATCACAGGCAATCGGCGAGAAATCGGTAAGCTTGGTCGGCGCGATAACCACGCCACCGGCGTGTTTACCGGTACCCCGGCAGACGCCCTCGAGCTTGAGGGCCATGTCCCAGATTTCCTTGGCGTCTTCATCGCTCTTGAGGAAATCGCGCAGGATCTCTTCCTGCTCGTAGGCTTTTTCCAGGGTCATGCCGACTTCGAAGGGGATCATCTTCGACAGGCGGTCAGCCAGGCCGTAGGACTTGCCCTGGACCCGCGCCACGTCGCGCACCACCGCCTTGGCCGCCATGGTGCCGAAGGTGATGATCTGGCTCACGGCATTGCGCCCGTAGGCGTCAGCCACGTATTCGATTACCCGGTCGCGGCCATCCATGCAGAAGTCGACGTCGAAGTCGGGCATCGATACCCGTTCCGGGTTGAGGAAACGTTCGAACAGCAGGTCATAGGCCAGCGGGTCGAGGTCGGTAATCTTCAGTACGTAGGCAACCAGCGAACCGGCACCCGAACCCCGGCCCGGGCCAACCGGCACGCCGTTGTTCTTGGCCCACTTGATGAAGTCCATAACGATCAGGAAGTAACCGGGGAAGCCCATCTGGATGATGATATCCAGCTCGAACTTCAGCCGGTCCAGATAGACCTGGCGCTTTTCCTGGTAATTCGGCGTGGTCTCTTTCGGCCACAACACCGCCAGACGCTCTTCCAGGCCCTCGTGGGAAACGTGGCGCAGGTAGTCGTCGATACCCATGCCGTTGGGCGTCGGAAAGTCCGGCAGAAAGTGCTTACCCAACTGCACCTGGATGTTGCAGCGCTTGGCGATCTCGACGGTGTTGGCAATCGCTTCGGGCAGGTCGCTGAACAGCTCGGCCATTTCTTCCGGGCTTTTCAGGTACTGCTGGTCGCTGTAATTGCGCGAACGGCGCGGGTCATCCAGCGCCCGGCCTTCACCGATGCACACGCGGGTTTCGTGAGCGTCGTAGTCGGACTGCTTGATAAAGCGCACATCGTTGGTGGCTACCAGCGGCGCGTCCAGCTTGTCGGCCAGGGCCACGGCGGCGTGCAGGTATTCTTCGTCACCGGCGCGGTTGGTGCGCTGCACTTCGACGTAGAAGCGCTCCGGGAACATCTGCATCCAGTCGCGCAGCAAGGCTTCGGCTTCGTCCGGGTTGCCATTGAGCAAGGCCATGCCGATGTCGCCTTCCTTGGCCGCGGACAGGGCGATCACGCCCTCGCTGGCTTCGGCGATCCACTGGCGCTCAATGATCACTAGGCCGTTGCGCTGGCCATCGACCCAGCCACGGGAAATCAACTCGGTGAGGTTGCGGTAGCCCTTGGCATCCATGGCCAGCAGGCAGATGCGCGACAGCGGCGCATCCGGGTCGCTGTTGGCCAGCCACAGGTCGGCGCCGCAGATCGGCTTGATCCCGGCGCCCATGGCGTTCTTGTAGAACTTGACCAACGAGCACATGTTGCTCTGGTCGGTAACCGCGACCGCCGGCATGTTCATCGCCGCCAATGCCTTGGCCAGCGGCTTGATCCGCACCAGGCCATCGACCAGCGAGTATTCGGTGTGCAGGCGAAGATGAACGAAAGAAGCCGACATGATGATCCTATAGCAGCACAAAACAACAAGGCCCGGATTGTACCGGGCCTTGATCAAAACAACAGCCAGTGCGGGGCGATCCTGACTACTGACGCCTGCCGCGCCCGGTCAGACCTCGGCAAATCCGCTGCTGATGGCGTCGCGGGCTTCGTAGGCGGCGCGTACCGGTGCGAACGAGCGCCGGTGAATCGGCGTCGGCCCCAGGCGCGCCAGGGCTTCGAGGTGCACCGGCGTCGGGTAGCCCTTGTGCCCGCCAATGCCGTAGCCGGGGTAGATCAGCTCGAACGCCGCCATCTCGCGGTCACGGGTGACCTTGGCCAGGATCGATGCCGCGGCAATCGCCGGCACCTGGCTATCGCCCTTGACCACCGGCGCCGCCGGTACCGACAGCTGCGGGCAGCGGTTACCGTCGATCAGCGCCAGTTTCGGGGTGACGCTCAGGCCTTCGACGGCACGTTGCATGGCCAGCATGGTGGCGTGAAGGATGTTGAGTTGGTCGATTTCCTCGACCTCGGCGCGGGCGATGCAGAAGCTCAGGGCCTTCTCACAAATTTCGTCAAAAAGCTTTTCACGCTTGGCTTCGGTGAGCTTCTTCGAGTCGTTGAGCCCCAGAATCGGCCGCTGCGGGTCGAGAATCACCGCCGCCGTCACCACTGCGCCGCACAGCGGGCCACGGCCCACTTCGTCGACACCGGCGACCAGGTCCTCGACCAGGTTGAAGTCCAATCCCATTTGCATCTATCGGTTTTCCAGCAGGGCCAGCACCGCGTCAGCTGCCTGGTTCGAGGCATCGCGGCGCAGGGTACGGTGAATCTGGTCAAAGCCTTCGGTCTGCTGCACACCGCCGTGCACCAGTGGCGCCAGGGTCTGGGCCAGGGCCTCAGCAGTGGCAGCCTCCTGCAGCAACTCGGGCACCAGCATGCGCTGGGCCAGCAGGTTGGGCAGCGACACGTAGGGGCTTTTTACCAGGCGTTTCAAAATCCAGTAGGTCAGCGGCGCCAAGCGGTAGGCAACCACCATCGGCCGCTTGAACAGCAGCGCTTCAAGGGTGGCGGTGCCAGAGGCGATCAGCACCGCGTCGCAGGCGGCCAGGGCCTGGTGCGAGCGACCGTCGAGCAGGGTCACCGGCAAGTCGCGGCCCTGGAGCATCTGCTCAAGCTGGGCACGGCGCTCGGCATTGGCACACGGGGATATAAAACGTACCCCCGGCACCAGCTCGCGCAAACGCTGGGCGGTATCAAGGAACAGCGCCCCCAGGCGCCCTACTTCACCGCCACGGCTGCCGGGCATCAGGGCAACCAGCGGCCCGTCGGCCAGGCCCAGCTGTTCACGGGCACCAGCCCGATCGGCGTCCAGCGGAATGCTGTCGGCCAACGGGTGGCCGACGAAGCGCACCGGCACGCCCTTCTCTTCATAGAATTTGGCTTCGAACGGAAACAGCGTGAGCATCAGGTCGCAACCTTCGCGAATCTTCAGCACGCGCTTCTGCCGCCAGGCCCAGACCGACGGGCTGACGTAATGCACGGTCTTGATCCCGGCCTTGCGCAGGTTCAGTTCGATGTTGAGGGTAAAATCCGGGGCATCGATGCCGATGAACACATCCGGGCGCTCGGCGATCAGGGTCTGGATCAGCTCCTTGCGGCGCTTGAGCAGCTCGCGCAGGCGCCCTAGCACCTCGACCAGGCCCATCACCGCCAGGCGTTCCATGGGGAAGTACGAAGTCAGGCCTTCAGCCTGCATCAACGGCCCACCCACGCCAATGAAGCGTACCTGCGGATGACGCGCCTTGAGCGCGCGCATCAACCCGGCGCCGAGAATATCGCCGCTGGCCTCACCTGCCACCAGCGCTACACAAAGCTCGGCCATGTCAGCGGGTGATGCCGCGGGTGGAGTTCTGGATCGACTTGAGGAACACGTCGACTTCAGGGAACTGGGTAGCCGGCTCGGCCAGCTCGGCAATCGCCTGCTCGACGGTCAGGCCCTGGCGGTAGACCACCTTGTAGGCGCGGCGCAGGGCGTGAATGGCGTCTTCGCTGAAACCACGACGGCGCATGCCCTCGAAGTTCATGCTGCGCGCTTCGGCCGGGTTGCCGAACACCGTGACGTAGGCCGGCACGTCCTTGCCAATCGCCGTGCCCATGCCGGAAAAGCTATGGGCGCCGATGTGGCAGAACTGATGGACCAGGGTGAACCCGGAAAGGATCGCCCAGTCGTCGACGTGCACATGGCCAGCCAGCGCGGTGTTGTTGACCAGGATGCAGTGGTTGCCGATAACGCTGTCGTGACCGATGTGGGCATAGGCCATGATCAGGTTGTGATCACCCAGGGTGGTTTCCGAGCGGTCTTGCACGGTGCCACGGTGGATGGTCACGCCTTCGCGGATCACATTGTGATCACCGATCACCAGGCGCGTGGCTTCACCCTTGTACTTGAGGTCAGGGGTATCTTCGCCTACCGAAGAAAACTGGTAGATGCGGTTGTGCCGACCGATGCGGGTCGGCCCTTTGAGAATCACGTGCGGACCGATCACGGTCCCCTCGCCGATCTCGACCCCGGCACCGATGATCGACCAAGGGCCTACCTCGACACCGTCGGCGAGCTTCGCCGATGGATCGATGATTGCCCGAGGGTCAATCAAACTCATAGTTTGCGTTCCGCGCAGATGATCTCGGCCGAGCATACCGGCTTGCCGTCAACCGACGCCTGGCACTCGAACTTCCAGATCTGGCGCTTGCAGCTGATGAACTTGGCCTCGAGGATCAGCTGATCACCCGGCAGCACCGGCTGACGGAAGCGCAGCTTGTCGGAACCGACGAAGTAGTACAGGGTACCGTCCGCAGGTTTGACGTCGAGCATCTTGAAGCCGAGGATACCGGCCGCCTGGGCCATGGCTTCGATGATCAGCACGCCCGGCATGATCGGGTGCGCCGGGAAGTGACCATTGAAGAAAGGTTCGTTGATGCTGACATTCTTGTAGGCACGAATGCGCTGGGCCTCGACGTCCAGTTCCACCACCCGGTCCACCAGCAGGAACGGGTAACGGTGAGGCAGGTATTCGCGAATCTCGTTGATGTCCATCATTTCGGGGGGAAGCCTGTAGTAAAGATAGGGAGCGCCGGTTTTCACACGGCGCTCCTTTAGCAAATCAAAGAGTCAGTCTAGGGCTGTTCGCTCTTGATCAGGAAATGGTATCAGCCTTCTGATGAAGCTTTATCGCCAGAGGTCACGGCGGCGAGACGCTTTTCCAGTTGTTGAAGGCGTTTTGACATCTCATCCAGCTGGCGAATTCGCGCGGCGCTTTTGCGCCACTCGGCCAGCGGCTGCATCGCCGTACCGGAAGAATAAGCGCCTGGCTCGGTAATCGAGCGCGTCACCATGGTCATCCCGGATACGAAAACGTTGTCGCAGACATCGATGTGACCAACCATGCCGACACCGCCGGCAATGGTGCAATGCTTGCCGATCTTGGTGCTGCCGGAAATCCCGACACACGCCGCCATCGCCGTATGATCGCCGATCTGCACGTTATGGGCGATCTGGATCTGGTTGTCGAGCTTGACCCCGTCACCGATGCGGGTGTCGGCCAGTGCGCCGCGGTCGACCGCAGTGTTGACGCCGATCTCGACATCATCGCCGATGCTCACGCCGCCGATCTGGGCGATCTTCTGCCACACGCCTTTCTCGTTGGCAAAGCCGAAGCCTTCGCCGCCGATCACTGCGCCCGACTGAATGACCACACGCTTGCCGATACGCACGTCGTGGTACAGGGTCACCCGCGGGGCCAGCCAGCCGCCCTCACCGATCACGCAGCGCGCGCCGATGAAGCACTGGGCACCGATAGTCACACCCGGGCCGATCTGCGCACCGCTCTCGATCACCGCGCAGGCACCAATGCTGGCGCTGGCATCGACCTGGGCATCGGCGGCAACCACGGCGCTGGGATGAATTCCCGCTACAGCCCTGGGCTTTGGATCGAACAGGTGGGAGATGCGCGCGTAGGCGAGGTACGGGTCGGGAACAATCAGGGCGTTGCCGGCAAAACCTTCGGCGTCGGCCGGCTTGAGCAGGATCGCCGCCGCCTGGGTTTCACCCAGGTACTTGCGGTACTGTGGGTTGGCGAGGAAGCTCAACTGCCCAGGCCCGGCTTCCTGAAGGGTTGCCAGGCCAGTGATTTCCAGCTCCTCGGGGCCACTCAGGGTGGCTCCGAGGAACTCGGCCAGCTGACCGAGTTTCATGGTCACGGTCATGATCAACGGGACTGGTTCATGCGCTCGATGACCTGGCGGGTGATGTCGTACTGAGGTTTGACATCAATGACCGCGCCACGCTCGAGAACCAGGTCGAAACCGCCTTTCTTGATCACTTCTTCAACTGCACCATCCAGCTTGGGCTTCAGTTGCTTGAGCATTTCGCGGTCGGCCACGGCCTTGGACTCGTTCAGCTCCTTGGACTGGAACTGGAAGTCACGGGCCTTTTGCTTGTATTCAAGCTCCAGGCGCTCGCGCTCTGGCTGGGCCATCTTGTCGCCACCGGCACGGATGCGGTCGGCAATGCCCTTGGCGCTGCTTTCCAGGTTCTTCAGCTTGGTCAGCTGCGGGCCGAATTTCTTCTCGGCATCGACGGCGTACTTCTTCGCCGCGTCCGATTCGAGCAGGGCCATTTGATAGTTCAGCACAGCAACCTTCATTTCGGCGAAAGCCGGGGTTGCGATCAGGGTCGCAGCCAGTACTGCCAGTTGAGTCAACTTACGCACGATGCACTCCTACAGAATCCGTTGTCGTTAGCAAGGGGCAGACCTTAGAAGGTCTGGCCCAGAGAGAATTGGAACACCTGGGTATCGGCTTCGTCCGGCTTCTTCACCGGCATTGCCAGGCTGAAGCTCAACGGACCGAGCGCGGTAATCCAGGTCACGCCCAGGCCGACGGAGCTGGCCAGGCCCGACAGGCCGACCTTTTCGCAGTCCGGCTTGGAACCGCAGTTGGTGTCGAAAACGTTACCCACATCCCAGAAGACCGAGGTGCGCAGCGAGCGTTGGTCCTTGACGAACGGCAGCGGGAACAGCAGCTCTACACCACCCTGGACGAGAACGTTACCACCAAATGGCAGCGGGTCCTGATCCGGGTCGGCGATGGTGCCCTGGTTACCGGTGACATCCGCGCCACGGCTCGGGGTACTGCGCGGACCGAGACTGCTGTCCTTGAAGCCACGAACCGAGTTGAAACCACCGGCGTAGTAGTTCTCGTAGAACGGCAGGCCCGAGGTACCGCCGAAACCGTCACCATAGCCCAGTTCGGTGTGCAGGCGCAGGGTGTAGTCATTATTGATCGGCTTGAACAGCTGGCCACGGTAATCCAGCTTGAAGAACGACAGGTCGCTACCCGGGGTAGTGGCTTCCAGCACCAGGCTTTGCGAGTGACCGCGAGTAGCCAGTACGCCCTTGTTCAGGGTCGACTCGGACCAACCGGCCGAGGCCTTGAAGTTCAGGTACTTGTCGCCTTCTTCGTTAACGAACTTGAAGATCTCGTCAACAGTGTACTTACCGGTCTTGATCTCGTCCTGCTGTACGGTCAGGCCGAAGGTCAGGCGCGAGGTTTCGCTGATCGGGTAACCGACGCTGACACCGGCACCCAGGCTGTCGACCGCATAGCTGGCCACGTCGACGTCGAGGTCATCGTAGTCGGTGGTACGATAGAAGGCGTTGTAGCCCAGGCTGACGCCGTCGGCAGTCCAGTAGGGGTCGACATAGCCGAAGTTGTAACGGCTCTGGTATTCACTGCGGGTCAGGCCCAGGGAAACCTTGTTACCGGTACCGAGGAAGTTGTTCTGGCTGATCGAACCACCGAGGATCAGACCTGCGCTCTGGGCGAAACCGACGCTGGCGGTGATCGAACCGGAGGCTTGCTCTTCAACGCTGTAGTTGACGTCGACCTGGTCGTCGGTGCCCGGAACGGCCGGGGTCTCGACGTTGACTTCCTTGAAGAAGCCCAGGCGCTCCAGACGGGTCTTGGACTGGTCGATCAGGTAGGTCGACGCCCAGCCGCCTTCCATCTGGCGCATCTCACGGCGCAGCACTTCGTCCTCGGACTTGGTGTTGCCACGGAAGTTGATGCGGTTGACGTAGGCACGCTTGCCCGGGTCGACCACAAACATGATGTCGACGGTGTGGTCTTCGTCGTGCGGCTGCGGCACGCCGTTGACGTTGGCGAAGGTGTAGCCCTCGTTACCCAGGCGACGGGTGATCAGCTCGGAGGTGGTGGTCATCACCTTGCGCGAGAATACCTGGCCAGGCTGTACCAGCAGCAGCGACTTGACCTGGTCTTCAGGCACCTTGAGGTCGCCGGAAAGCTTGACGTCACGAACGGTGTACTTCTCGCCTTCGTTGACGTTGACGGTGATGTAGACGTGCTTCTTGTCCGGGGTGATCGACACCTGGGTGGAAGCGATGTCCATGTTGATGTAGCCGCGGTCCAGGTAGTAGGAACGCAGACGCTCCAGGTCACCGGAGAGTTTTTCGCGGGCGTACTTGTCATCGTTCTTGAAGAACGACAGCCAGTTGGTGGTCTTGAGCTCGAACAGGCCGATCAGGTCTTCATCAGCGAAGACGGTGTTGCCGACCACGTTGATGTGCTGGATGGCAGCAACGGTGCCTTCGTTGATCTTGATCTTCAGGCCCACGCGGTTACGCGGCTGCGGCACCACTTCGGTGTCGACCTCGGCCGAGTAGCGGCCCTGGGCAACGTATTGGCGCTGCAGTTCGTTGCGCACGCCTTCAAGGGTGGCACGCTGGAAGATCTCGCCTTCGGACAGACCGGACTGCTTCAGACCCTTCATCAGGTCTTCAGTGCTGATCGCCTTGTTGCCTTCGATCTCGATGCTCGACACCGAAGGACGCTCGACCACGGTAATGATCAGGACGTTGCCGTCCCGGCTCAGTTGGATATCCTGGAAGAATCCGGTCTTGAACAGGGACCGGGTGGATTCCACCAGGCGCCGGTCATCGGCCTCATCGCCGACGTTCAATGGCAAGGCACCAAAAACGCTGCCCGCGGAAACCCGCTGCAGACCATTGACACGAATATCGGAGATGGTGAAGGACTCGGCGTGAACTTCAGCGATCATCAGTACGGCGAGAACCGCAGTTAGCAGCAGACGTTTCATGAAGTCCTTTCTTATTCCAACTGGCAATAAACGACCCGCCGCGGGACGCGGCAGGTTCGCAATTGAGCGAAGCTTTACAGTCGACCCAAATCGTTGATCAGGGCAAGCAACATCACCCCGACTACCAAACTGATACCGATCTGGATCCCCCAACCTTGCACCCGATCCGAGAGCGGACGACCACGCGCCCACTCGATCAGGTAGAACAGCAAATGCCCCCCATCCAGTACAGGAATGGGCAGCAAATTAAGAACCCCCAGGCTAATGCTCAGGTAGGCGAGGAAATTCAGGAAATCTCCAACGCCGGACTGGGCCGAAGCGCCCGCCACTTTAGCAATGGTTATCGGTCCGCTCAAGTTTTTTACCGAGAGCTCGCCGAACAGCATTTTCTTCAGCGATTCGAGGGTCAGTACGCTCATGTTCCAGGTGCGTGAAAGCCCCTCCCCCACAGCCTCGAGCGGCCCATAGCTGACCTCGCGAAGCATGGCATCCGGCCATTTCACCGCCTTGACCCCGGCCCCGAGGTACCCCGTGGCCGATTGGCCTTCGCCACGGCTGGCCAGGGTTACCGGCAGCTCAAGCGGCGCGCCGTCACGCTCGATACGCAGGACAATCTTGCTGCCAGCGCGGCCACGCACGGTATCAACCACTTGTTGCCAGTCGTTCAGCGCCTGGCCGTCGAGGGCCAGCAGACGGTCGCCGGTCTTAAGCCCGGCGGCCTGCGCCGGGCCCTTGGGGTCGAGTTCAGCCAGCACCGGCGGCAACGCCGGGCGCCACAGGCGCAGGCCCAGGGAGCGGATCGGGTCGGGCTCGTCGGCGCCCTTGAGCCAGTTGTTCAGGGTCAGCACGTGGGGGCTGTCGACGCTCGCACCCTCTTCCCGCACGCTGATGTGCAACTGGCCGCTCTCGCCCAGGCGACGGATCAGTTGCAGGTTGACCGCAGCCCAGCCACTGGTCGGTTTGCCATCAATGGAAACAATTTCCTGGCCTGCCTTGAGCCCTGCCACCTCGGCAATACTCCCGGCCTCGACCGCACCAATGACCGGGCGCTCCTGCTGGGTGCCGACCATGGCCAGAATCCAGAAGAAGAAAATCGCCAACAGAAAGTTGGCCACCGGGCCCGCCGCCACAATTGCGATTCGCTGACGCACCGACTTGCGGTTGAACGACTGCTCGACCTGGTCGCGTGGCACTTCGCCTTCGCGCTCATCGAGCATTTTCACGTAGCCGCCCAGCGGGATCGCCGCGACCACGAACTCGGTGCCATGGCGGTCGTGCCAGCGCAACAGCGGCATGCCAAAACCCACGGAGAAACGCAAAACCTTGACGCCGCAACGCCGGGCCACCCAGAAGTGACCAAATTCGTGAAAGGTGACCAGCACACCCAATGCCACCAGGGTGCCGATAATCATGTAGAGCGCACTCATGTCTCTCTCCGAATGACGTTCAGCGGCACCGGGCCTGACGCATTACTGCGCCAGACCTCAGCGGCCGTGATGAGCCAACCATTGTCCGGCCAGTTGCCGCGCGCGCTGATCGGCGGCAAACACCGCATCGAGCGACTCGACCGCAACCACCGGCTCCTGATCGAGCACTTGTTCGATCATACTCGCGATCTCGGGGAAGCGGATGCGCCGCTGGAGAAATGCCTCCACCGCCACTTCATTGGCCGCGTTGAGCATCGCCGGCGCACTGTTGCCTGCCTCCGCCGCCTCGCGGGCCAGGCGCAAGCACGGGAAACGCTGCTCGTCCGGGGCCTTGAAGTCCAGGCGGGCAACCGCGAACAGGTCCAGTGGTGCCACCCCCGAATCGATCCGCTCCGGCCAGGCCAGGGCATTGGCGATCGGCGTGCGCATGTCCGGATTGCCCAGCTGGGCCAGCACCGACCCATCGACATAATCGACCAGCGAGTGGATCACACTTTGCGGGTGCACCACCACCTCGACCTGACCGGGCCGGGCATCGAACAGCCAGCAGGCCTCGATCAACTCCAGGCCCTTGTTCATCATGCTTGCCGAGTCGACGGAAATCTTGCGGCCCATCGACCAGTTCGGGTGGGCACAGGCCTGCTCGGGGCTGACATCCATGAGCTCGGCCATCGGCGTTTCACGAAACGGCCCGCCGGAGGCGGTCAACAGGATGCGGCGTACGCCTACCTGGGCCAGGCCGCGGGAGTAATCACCCGGCAGGCACTGGAAGATCGCGTTGTGCTCACTGTCGATCGGCAGCAGTACAGCGCCACTGCGCCGCACTGCCTGCATGAACAAGGCGCCGGACATCACCAGCGCTTCCTTGTTGGCCAGCAGCACCTTCTTGCCCGCCTCGACCGCCGCCAGGGTCGGACGCAGGCCGGCGGCGCCGACAATCGCCGCCATCACGGCATCGACCTCGGCAGCCGCAGCCACTTGGCACAAGCCCTGCTCGCCGACCAGCACCTCGGTGCTCGAACCTGCAGTTGCCAGACCTTCACGCAGTTGCCGTGCAGCCTCGGCCGAAGGCACCACGGCAAATACCGGGGTGTGACGCAGGCACAGTGCCAGCAACTCCTGCAAGCGCGAATAGCCGCTCAGGGCAAACACCTGGTAACGATCCGGGTGACGGGCAATCACATCGAGGGTGCTAAGACCAATGGAGCCGGTCGCACCCAGTACGGTAATACGCTGCACGCCGCTCACATCACGCCCCAATTGGCTGCCCAGAGCAGCACCGCAAACACCGGGATCGCCGCAGTGAGGCTGTCGATACGGTCCAGCACGCCGCCGTGACCGGGCAGCAGGTTGCTGCTGTCCTTGATCCCGGAGCGGCGCTTGAACATGCTTTCGGTCAGGTCACCCACCACCGATACCAGCACCACCACGCCTGCGCCCAACAAGCCCAGCAACAGCTCGCCGATGCTCCAGTCACGGTAGATACCCACCGCCGCGGTAATCACCAGGCTCAGGGCCAGGCCGCCATAGACGCCTTCCCAGCTCTTGCCCGGGCTGACCTGCGGGGCCAGCTTGCGCTTGCCGAAGGCACGACCGGAGAAATACGCACCGATATCCGCCCCCCAGACCAGCACCATGACCGCCATGATCAGCCAGTTGCCCAGCGGCCATTGCTTGAGCAACACCAGGCCTTGCCAGGCCGGCAGCAGGATAAGCAAACCGATCAGCAAGCGGCAGGCCACGCTGGCCCACAGCTCGCTGCTGCGCGGGTAGGTCAATACCAGCCAGGTCGCCAGGCCCCACCACAACACCGACGCGCCCAATACCCAGGGCGCCAGTTCCGGCATCAGGTAGAGCAGCATCAGCAGCCCTGCAACTACAGCCGCGTACGCCACCCGCAGGGCCTGGCCGACCAGGCCGGCCAGGCGCGCCCATTCCCAGGCGCCAAGGGTCACCACCACGCCGATGAACAGGGCAAAGTCGCCGCCGTTCAGCAGGAAGAAGCCACACAGGGCGATCGGCAACAGGATCAGCGCAGTAATGATGCGTTGTTTAAGCATTAAGCACGGGCTCCAGCTTCGACCTGCTCGCTGGTTTTCCCGAAGCGGCGCTGGCGCGAAGCGAAATCGGCCAGCGCAGTACGCATGGCCTCGTGTTTGAAGTCCGGCCAGAACAGGTCGGAAAAGTACAACTCGGCGTAGGCCAGCTGCCACAGCAAGAAATTGCTGATGCGGTGCTCACCACCGGTACGGATGCACAGGTCGGGCAGCGGCAGGTCGCCTGTCGCCAGGCAGGTCTGCAGCAGCTCGGGGGTGATGTCGTCCGGGCGCAGGTGACCGGCCTGGACTTCCCGCGCCAGACGCTGGGCGGCCTGGGCGATATCCCACTGACCACCGTAGTTGGCGGCGATCTGCAGGATGAATCGATTGGCGCCGGCGGTCGCCGCTTCGGCCTCACGCATGGCAGCCTGCAGCTCAGGGTGAAAGCGCGAGCGGTCACCGATGATGCGCAGGCTGATATTGTTGTCGTTGAGGCGCTTGGCTTCCCGGCGCAAGGCCGAGAAGAACAACTCCATCAACGCTCCGACCTCTTCGGCCGGGCGCTGCCAGTTCTCGCTGGAAAAGGCGAACAGGGTCAGCACCTCGACCTTGGCCTCGGCGCACACCTCGATGACCGCGCGCACCGCATCGACACCGGCCTTGTGCCCGGCGACACCGGGCAACAGGCGCTTCTTCGCCCAGCGATTATTCCCATCCATGATGATCGCGACATGGCGCGGCACCGATGGGGACACACCTTGCTTGGTCTTTTCCATTAAAAAAAGTCCCGACCCTTAAACGGCCATCAGGTCCTTTTCTTTCTCTTCGGTGGCCTTGGTGATCTGGGCCTCGGTATCTTTCGTCAGCTTGTCGATATCAGCGATGGCGCGACGTTCTTCGTCTTCGCTGATTTCCTTGTCTTTGACCAGCTTCTTCAGTTCACCCAGAGCATCGCGGCGAATGTTGCGCACAGCCACGCGAGCGTCTTCGGCCGCACTGCGCGCCTGCTTGGTGAAGCCCTTGCGGGTTTCTTCAGTCAGGGCTGGCATGGTGATCAGCAGCAACTCACCCAGGTTGGTCGGGTTGAGGTTCAAACCGGCGCTCTGGATGGCCTTGTCAACAGCAGCGAGCATGTTGCGCTCGAAAGCCACGACCTGCAGGGTGCGCGAATCTTTAACGGTGACGTTGGCGACGCCGCTGATCGGGGTGTCGGTACCGTAGTAAGGCACCATCACGCTTGCCAGGATGCTTGGGTGTGCCTTGCCGGTGCGAATCTGGCCGAACGCATAAGCCAGAGACTCCAGGGATTTCTGCATACGCGCTTGAGCGTCTTTCTTGATTTCGTTGATCATTTTTGAACTTCCTCGATCAGAGTTCCTTCAGCGCCGCCATGCACGATGTTCAGCAGGGCGCCGGGCTTGTTCATGTTGAAGACGCGCAGCGGCATCTTGTGATCGCGGCAAAGGCAGATTGCCGTCAGGTCCATCACGCCCAGCTTGCGATCCAGCACTTCATCGTAGGTCAGATGATCGAACTTCTCGGCATGCGGGTCTTTGAATGGATCTGCAGTGTATACACCATCGACCTTGGTTGCCTTCAATACCACGTCGGCATCGATTTCGATGGCGCGCAGGCAAGCGGCGGAGTCGGTGGTGAAGAACGGGTTGCCGGTACCGGCAGCGAAGATGACCACTTCTTTGGAGTTCAAGTGGCGCATGGCTTTGCGACGATCATAGTGATCGGTAACGCCAACCATGGAGATGGCCGACATGACAATCGCGGTAATGTTGGCGCGCTCAAGCGCATCGCGCATGGCCAGGCCATTCATCACGGTCGCCAGCATGCCCATGTGGTCGCCAGTGACGCGGTCCATGCCGGCTGCACTGAGCGCCGCACCACGGAACAGGTTGCCACCACCGATCACCAAACCTACCTGAACACCGATGCCGACCAACTGGCCGACTTCCAGCGCCATGCGATCCAGGACCTTGGGGTCGATCCCGAACTCTTCCGAGCCCATCAGGGCCTCGCCGCTAAGCTTGAGTAGAATGCGTTTATAGCGAGCTTGATAACCACTGCCCTGCTGAGCCATTGCGAATCTCTCCTGCGGCGTTTGTAAAAAAATCTGGCGGGCTGTTTTCAGCCTGCGCGTAACTCTAGCGTGGCGCAGCTACTGCGCCAGCGAAAGGCGGTCTCGTAAACCGCTCCCGCTTTGACAAAGAGGCTGCGCGCGTGAGCGGGCAGCCTCTTCGGGGCGACAGAGGTGAATCTGTCTTATTGCTTGGCAGCAGCCAGCTGGGCAGCAACTTCTTCAGCGAAGTTGTCGACCGGCTTCTCGATGCCTTCGCCTACTTTGAAGTAGGTGAACGAAACGATTTCAGCACCGGCTTTCTTGGCCAGCTCGCCGACCTTGACTTCCGGGTTCATGACGAAGGCTTGCTCGACCAGCGAAGCTTCGGCCAGGAACTTCTTGATGCGACCGTCGATCATGTTGGCGACGATGTTCTCAGGCTTGCCCTTCATCTTCTCTTCGTTCAGCTGCATGAATACAGCCTTCTCGCGCTCGATTGCTTCAGCGGAGACTTCCGAAGGGTTGAGGAACTCTGGGTTGCTGGCAGCCACGTGCATGGCGATTTCTTTGGCCAGCTGGACGTCGCCGCCCTTCAGGACAACAGCAACACCGATCTTGTTACCGTGCAGGTAGGTACCGACAACGTCACCTTCAACGCGCACCAGGCGACGGATGTTGACGTTCTCACCAACCTTGGCAACCAGCGCTTCACGAGCAGCTTCACGCGAAGCGATCAGCGGAGCGGCGTCGGTCAGTTTTTCAGCGAAAGCCTGTTCAACGCTTTCAGCGACGAAGTTTTTGAAGTCGTCTTGCAGGGCCAGGAAGTCGGTCTGCGAGTTCACTTCCAGCAGGACGGCGGACTTGTCGTCGGCCTTGATGGCGATAGCGCCTTCAGCAGCAACGTTGCCAGCCTTTTTGGCGGCCTTGATGGCGCCCGAAGCACGCATGTCGTCGATGGCTTTTTCGATGTCGCCGCCGGCCTTGGTCAAGGCCTTCTTGCAGTCCATCATGCCTTCGCCGGTACGCTCGCGCAGTTCTTTGACCAGCGCTGCAGTAATCTCTGCCATTTCAAAATCCTCTTGGATAGGTTTTCAACCATTCCACCCGATACTGACGGGCGTTCAATTCTGTAAATCCACTTGCCAGCACTCATGCAGTAACAAGGTTGCAACGGCGATGCTGACAGGAGGATTTCAAGGTGGCAAAAAGGGGGCAAAGCCCCCTTTTCGCGTGCCGAGTAGACGCTAAGCGTCAGTTACTCAGGCTTCGGCAGCCGGTGCTGCTGCTTCTTCGGCGTACACTTCGGTACCGCCAGCAACGTTGTTGCGGCCACGGATCACGGCGTCAGCCATCGAACCCATGTACAGCTGGATAGCGCGGATGGCGTCATCGTTACCTGGGATGATGTAGTCAACGCCTTCTGGGCTGGAGTTGGTATCGACAACGCCGATGACCGGGATGCCCAGCTTGTTGGCTTCGGTGATAGCGATGCGCTCGTGGTCAACGTCGATCACGAACAGGGCATCAGGCAGGCCGCCCATGTCCTTGATACCGCCCAGGCTGCGATCCAGTTTTTCCAGATCACGGGAGCGCATCAGGGCTTCTTTCTTGGTCAGCTTGGCGAAAGTGCCGTCTTCGGCCTGGGTTTCCAGGTCGCGCAGACGCTTGATCGAAGCGCGGATGGTCTTGTAGTTGGTCAGCATGCCGCCCAACCAGCGGTGATCGACGTACGGCGAACCGCAACGTGCTGCTTCTTCAGCAACGATCTTGCCAGCGGAACGCTTGGTGCCGACGAACAGAATCTTGTTTTTGCCCTGGGCCAGACGCTCGACGAAAGTCAGTGCGTCGTTGAACATTGGCAGGGTTTTTTCAAGGTTGATGATGTGGATCTTGTTGCGCGCGCCGAAAATGTACTTGCCCATTTTCGGGTTCCAGTAACGGGTTTGGTGACCGAAGTGCACACCGGCCTTCAGCATATCGCGCATGTTGACTTGGGACATGATAGTTCCTTGATAAGTCGGGTTGGGCCTCCACGTATCCCAATGACCAACCCGTGATCCGCAGATCAAAGGCACCCAGGTCATCGTGTCGACACGTGTGTGGGTTTAGTGCTTCCGGAGCTATCCCCGGAAAGCGGCGCATTTTATACCACACAAGCTCGCCGAGCGAAACCCGAATTACCATAGAACGTCACCGGCTTTTGCACACACCGCCCATTAGCGCCAGAATGGCCCCTATATAAAGGCTGTATCAGCGCCATAGCCGCCTGAATCGGGCTTCGCTCTGTTAGAATCCGGCCTTTCCCCAGATTATTCGCGCCTTGCTGCGCCGTAGAGAGCCTGTAATGACCGTTACCATCAAAACCGCCGAAGACATCGAAAAGATGCGCATCGCCGGCCGCCTGGCCGCCGAAGTCCTGGAGATGATCGAAGAGCACGTCAAGCCCGGTGTCACCACCGAGGAGCTCGACCGCCTGTGCCACGACTACATCGTCAACGTCCAGCAGGCTATCCCGGCGCCGCTCAACTACAAAGGCTTCCCCAAGTCGATCTGCACCTCGGTCAACCACGTGGTCTGCCACGGCATCCCCGGTGACAAGCCGCTCAAGGATGGCGACACCCTGAACATCGACGTCACGGTGATCAAGGACGGCTACCACGGCGACACCAGCCGCATGTTCCACGTCGGCAACGTGCCCGTCTGGGCCGAACGCCTGTCGCAGATCACCCAGGAATGCATGTACAAGGCCATCGAGCTGGTCAAGCCGGGCTGCCGCCTGGGCGACATCGGCGAAGTAATCCAGAAGCACGCTGAAAAGAACGGTTTCTCGGTGGTCCGCGAATTCTGCGGCCACGGCATCGGCAAGGTGTTCCACGAAGAGCCGCAGATCCTTCACTACGGCCGCGCCGGCACCGGCATGGAACTGAAAGAAGGCATGACTTTCACCATCGAGCCGATGATCAACCAGGGCAAGGCCGACACCAAGGTGCTGGGCGACGGCTGGACCGCCATCACCAAGGACCGCAAGCTCTCGGCCCAATGGGAACACACCCTGGTGGTGACCGCGACCGGTTACGAGATCTTCACCCTGCGCAAAGACGACACCATTCCTCGCACATCGGCCTGATTCTTACAGGAAAGCCTCTCGATGCCCCAGGTGGATCCCGAGCTGTTCGATCGCGGCCAGTTCCAGGCGGAACTGGCCCTCAAGGCAAGCCCCATCGCTGCCTTCAAGAAAGCCATCCGCCAGGCCGGCGAGGTGCTCGACAACCGTTTTCGCAGCGGTCGCGAGATCCGCCGGCTGATCGAAGACCGCGCCTGGTTCGTCGACAATATCCTGCAACAGGCGTGGAACCAGTTTACCTGGAGCGAAGATGCCGATATTGCCCTGATCGCCACCGGCGGTTATGGGCGCGGCGAGCTGCACCCCTATTCCGACATCGACCTGTTGATTCTGCTCGACAGCGCCGATCATGAAGTCTTTCGCGACTCGATCGAACGCTTTCTGACCCTGCTGTGGGACATCGGCCTGGAAGTGGGCCAGAGCGTGCGCTCGGTCGATGAATGCGCAGAACAGGCCCGTGCCGACCTGACGGTTGTCACCAACCTCATGGAAAGCCGCACCATTGCTGGCCCGGAGCACCTGCGCCAGCGCATGCTCGAAGTGACCAGCACCGCGCACATGTGGCCAAGCAAGGAATTCTTCCTGGCCAAGCGGGCCGAGCAAAAGGCCCGGCACCACAAGTACAACGACACCGAGTACAACCTCGAGCCCAACGTCAAGGGCTCGCCGGGCGGGCTGCGCGACATCCAGACGGTGCTGTGGATCGCCCGCCGCCAGTACGGCACCCTAAACCTGCACGCCCTGGCCGGCGAAGGTTTCCTGCTGGAAAGCGAGAACAACCTGCTGGCCTCGTCCCAGGAGTTTCTCTGGAAAGTGCGTTACGCCCTGCACATGCTGGCCGGGCGCGCTGAAGACCGCCTGCTGTTCGACCACCAGCGCAGCATCGCCGCGCTGCTGGGGTTTGGCGACGAGAACCCCAAGCGTGCCATCGAGCAGTTCATGCAGCAGTATTACCGGGTGGTGATGAGCATCGCCGAGCTCAGCGACCTGATCATCCAGCATTTCGAAGAGGTCATCCTCGACGACGACAGTGGCAACGCCCAGCCACTCAATGCCCGCTTCCAGCTGCATGACGGCTATATCGAGGCCGTGCGCACCAACGTGTTCAAACGCACGCCGTTCGCCATGCTGGAAATCTTCGTGCTGATGGCCCAGCACCCGGAAATCAAGGGCGTGCGCGCCGACACCATCCGCCTGCTGCGCGAACACCGACACCTGATCGACGACGAGTTTCGTAACGATATCCGCAATACCAGCCTGTTCATCGAGCTGTTCAAGTGCGAGATCGGCATCCACCGCAACCTGCGGCGGATGAACCGCTACGGCATTCTCGGGCGTTACTTGCCGGAGTTCGGTCTGATCGTCGGGCAGATGCAGCACGACCTGTTCCACATCTACACGGTCGATGCGCACACCCTGAACCTGATCAAGCACCTGCGCAAACTGCAGTACACCCCGGTTTCGGAGAAATTCCCGCTGGCCAGCAAGCTCATGGGCCGCCTGCCCAAGCCGGAGCTGATTTACCTCGCCGGGCTCTATCACGACATCGGCAAGGGCCGCCAGGGCGATCATTCCGAGCTCGGCGCGGTAGACGCCCAGGCCTTCTGCGCGCGTCATCAGCTGCCAAGCTGGGACAGCCGCCTGATCGTCTGGCTGGTACAGCATCACCTGGTGATGTCCACCACCGCCCAGCGCAAGGACCTCTCCGACCCGCAGGTGATCTACGATTTCGCCCTGTTGGTGGGCGATGAAACCCGCCTGGACTACCTCTACGTGCTGACCGTGGCCGACATCAACGCCACCAACCCCAGCCTGTGGAACTCCTGGCGCGCCAGCCTGCTGCGCCAGCTCTACACCGAGACCAAGCGCGCCCTGCGCCGCGGCCTGGAGAACCCGCTGGACCGCGAAGAGCAGATCCGCCAGACCCAGAGCGCGGCGCTGGACATCCTCATTCGCGAAGGCACCGACCCGGACGACGTCGAGCAGCTGTGGTCGCAACTGGGCGATGACTACTTCCTGCGCCATACCGCCGCTGACGTCGCCTGGCACAGCGATGCCATCCTCCAGCAGCCGGCAGACGGCGGGCCACTGGTGCTGATCAAGGAAACCACCCAGCGCGAGTTCGAGGGCGGTACCCAGATCTTCATCTATGCCCCCGACCAGCACGACTTTTTCGCCGTGACCGTGGCGGCCATGGACCAACTCAACCTGAACATCCATGACGCCCGCATCATTACCTCGAGCAGCCAGTTCACCCTCGACACCTACATCGTGCTCGACAACGATGGCGGCTCGATCGGCGACAATCCCGTACGGGTCAAACAGATTCGCGACGGTCTGACCGACGCCCTGCGTAACCCCGACGACTACCCGACCATCATCCAGCGCCGGGTACCGCGCCAGCTCAAGCACTTCACCTTTGCCCCGCAGGTGACCATCCACAACGATGCCCAGCGCCCGGTGACCATCCTCGAACTCAGCGCCCCCGACCGCCCCGGCCTGCTGGCGCGGATCGGCAAGATCTTCCTGGAGTTCGACCTGTCGCTGCAAAATGCCAAGATTGCCACCCTCGGCGAACGGGTCGAAGACGTGTTCTTCATTACCGACGCCGACAACCAGCCCCTGTCCGACCCGCAACTGTGCAGCCGCCTGCAGGATGCGATCGTCGAGCAACTGCGCGTCGACCAGGCGACCGGGGTGCCTTTGACCCGCCTGACCATTTGACCGTTTGACGAGACCTTGCGCCGATGAACAACGCTTTGAACCAGCTTCAGCCCTACCCGTTCGAGAAACTCCGTGCGCTGCTCGGCAGCGTGACGCCTGCGGCGGACAAACGCGCCATTGCCCTGTCGATCGGTGAACCGAAGCATGAGTCGCCGGCGTTCGTCGCCCAGGCCCTGGCCGACAGCCTCAAGCAAATGGCCGTGTACCCGACCACTGCTGGCCTGCCCGCCCTGCGCCAGGCCATCGTGCGCTGGTGCGAACAGCGCTTTGGCGTACCGGCCGGCTGGCTGGATGCCGACAAACACGTATTGCCGGTCAATGGCACCCGGGAAGCGCTGTTCGCCTTCACCCAGGCGGTGGTCAATCGCGCCGATGACGGCCTGGTGATCAGCCCCAACCCGTTCTACCAGATCTACGAAGGCGCAGCCTTGCTGGCCGGCGCCACCCCGCACTACCTGCCATGCCTGGACAGCAACGGCTTCAACCCGGACTTCGATGCGGTGTCGGCCGAGACCTGGCAGCGCTGCCAGATCCTCTTCCTCTGCTCCCCGGGCAACCCCACCGGCGCCCTGGTGCCGATGGACACCCTGAAAAAACTGATCGCCCTGGCCGACCAGTACGATTTCGTGATTGCCGCCGACGAGTGCTACAGCGAGCTGTACTTCGACGAACAAAGCCCGCCGCCAGGCCTGCTCAGCGCCTGCGTCGAGCTTGGCCGCAGCGACTTCAAGCGTTGCGTGGTGTTCCACAGCCTGTCCAAGCGCTCCAACCTGCCGGGCCTGCGTTCGGGCTTCGTCGCAGGTGATGCCGAGATCATCAAGCCGTTCCTGCTCTACCGCACCTACCACGGCTGCGCCATGCCGGTGCAAACCCAACTGGCGAGCATCGCCGCCTGGAACGACGAACAACACGTACTGGCCAACCGCGACCTGTACCGCGAGAAGTTCGACGCAGTGCTCGAAATCCTCGCCCCGGTGCTGGATGTGCAGCGCCCGGACGGCGGCTTCTACCTGTGGGCCAAGGTGCCAGGCGACGACGCAGCGTTCACCCGTGACCTGTTCGAAGCCCAGCACGTGACCGTAGTGCCGGGTTCGTACCTGTCGCGCGAAGTGGATGGCGTCAACCCAGGTGCCGGGCGCGTGCGCATGGCGCTGGTAGCGCCATTGGCCGAGTGCGTCGAGGCGGCCGGGCGGATTCGAGACTTCCTCACCCGCTGATGGATCGGCGGCATCGGAACAGCCGGTGCCGCCTGCCCTGAAAAAGCCAAACTAAAGCTTTATCTACCACTAGATCCGGCGCCTGACTGGAGACACTTCACGCTCACGAACGAGAAGGACTCCCTCATGAGCGATTTGATCTTTTGCCGTTACCGCCACAACGTCGACCCGCAGCTTTCCTACGAAGCAGCCATCGCGGAAAACCCTGCCAATGCTCCCAGCCATTCAGGGTCGCGCAAAAAACGCGCGATTTATGGTTCCACCCGTCTCTGGCAGCCAGGGCGCACCCTGAAATTTTCGTTTCTGGGCTCACCCAGCACCGAAGTGAAGTTGAAAATTCTCAATACAGGGAGCCAATGGGTGTCGCAGTCAGGCGCCAACCTCGGCATAGCCCTGTACCACGACAACTACCTGCAGGCCGATATCAGGATCAAGCTCGATCCCAAGGCCCTGCACAATGAGTCTGCCCTGGGAACTGATGCACTGCTGATCAAAACAAACGAAACAATGACCCTGAACGTCCTGCCGGACAGCGAATATTTCGAGCCGACCGTCCTGCATGAGTTCGGCCATGTCTTTGGCGCCACCCACGAACATCAAAACCCGTTAGCTGACATTCCCTGGAATGAAGACGAGCTCATGAAGGTCATGACCCAGCAGCGGGGATGGAGCGAGGCCGATGTACGCAGCCAGTTTCTGGAGAAGCCAACTGAAGCAAATACCTTGTTCACAACCTACGACCGCGAGTCGATCATGCATTATCCAATTTTGCAGTGGATGACCCTGGGTGACTGGGAAGTGGGGGCAAACAAGACGTTGAGCGAATATGATCTGGCATTCATGCGCCGAGCCTACCCCCTAGCCAACACACCTACCTGACCTGCCCCAGATTCGCCTCACTCATATCCAGCTCCCCCAGCACCTGACGCACCACATCATCACCTATCTGGTGCTGGCGGTGCAGGTTGTACAGCTCCAGGCGCTGGGCCCGCAGCGCCCGCAATCGCAAGCGCCGCTCCAGCTGATCCATCTGTTCGGCCAGGGCCTGGGCTTCGGCGCTGTCGTTGAAGGTATCAAGCTGATGCCGGTATTCAGCCATCAAGCGCGCTTTGAGCTCGGCCGCCAGCGCCGCCTGCGAAGCGTCCAGCGGGCTGCCGGCCTCACTCAGGTCCTCTGCCTCAAGGGCATGAATCGCCGCTTCGGCCGTGCGGCGCCAGGCCTCCTGGGCTTCCTGACGCAGGGCGTCATCCGGGCTTTTGGTCACCCCGCGCAACAACAGAGGCAGGGCAATACAGGCCGACACCAGCGACAGCAGAATCACCCCGGCGGCGATGAAAATCAGCAAGTCGCGCTCCGGGAAGTCCTTGCCGGCGCTGATCAGCAGCGGCACCGACATGACACCGGCCAGGGTCACCGCCCCGCGCACACCGCCGACCGTCAATAGCCAGCAGGAACGCGCGTTGGGCATCAGCACCAGGTCCTCTTTACCACGCCAGCGGCGGATCACCCCGATCAGGCGCCAGATGCTCTGCACCCAGATAAAGCGCAAGGCCAGCAGTACCGCGAAGATCGCCACCACATCCAGGCAGCGCCACAGCAAGGTCGGCCACAGCGAGGCTTCGTGGCTGGTCACCGCCTTGATGATGTCGGGCAACTGCAGGCCCAACAACAGGAAGATCAAACCATTGAAGGCAAACTCCAGCAGCGACCAGACGCTGCGGTTGAGCAGGCGCGTGCTGGTCTGCCGGGGCAGCAGGTCAAGCCAGCTTTGCATCATCCCAGCCGCTACCGCCGAGAGAATGCCGGAGGCGCCCAGGCGCTCGGCCAGCACGTAGGCGGCAAACGGCAGCAGCAACATAAACACCACGTGGGTGGCCGGGTCATCCCAGCCACGGGCGATCATCCAGGCACGCAGGCGCCCGACCAGCCAGCTCAGGGCGACACCGATGGCCAGGCCGCCGACAGCCACCAGCACGAAGGTCAGGCTGGCCTCGGCCAGCGAGAACACGCCGGTGATTGCCGCGGCCAGGGCGAATTTGAAGGTCACCAGGCCCGAGGCGTCGTTCATCAGCGCCTCGCCCTGGAGCATGTGCATCAACGGCGTCGGCAGCCGGTCCTGGGAAATGGCCGACACCGCCACGGCGTCGGTGGGCGACAGAACCGCAGCCAGGGCGAAGGCCACCGGCAAGGGAATGCTCGGCAAAATCCAGTGAATGAAATAACCGGCACCCACCACGGTAAACAGCACCAGGCCAACGGCCAGGGTCAGGATCGGCCCGCGCAACTTCCACAGATCGCGCTTGGGCATCCGCCAGCCATCGGAAAACAGCAGCGGCGGCAAAAACAAGAACAGAAACAATTCTGGGTCCAGGGCCACGTGCAGGCCCAGGGTAGGCCACGCCAGCAAGGCGCCAGCGCCGATCTGCACCAGTGGCAACGGCAGCGGGATAACCCGCCCGACCAGTTTGGAAACACTCACCAGCATCAGCAGGATGAGAACGGTGTAGGCTGATTGCATTCGGCGAGTCCTGTTCAATTCAAACGCATTCAATAACTTATGCGGGCCTGGGCACGGTTTTGCCATTGAAACGACATATTAGCCGCTTAGGCTGCCGGCGCACCGCTGCACAAAAGTCGCAGAACTGCCCAGAACCTGTAACACAATGCTACAAAGAGCCATGGCAACGCCAACCCAACGCCGCCGACCATGGCATAATCCTTCACCATTTTTTCCCAGGGGGGCAAGACATGACCAAACGCGACACGCCATTGCACCTTTATGGAATCAAGGCCTGTGACACCATGAAGAAAGCCCGCACCTGGCTCGAAGAGCAGGGCCTGGGCTACGATTTCCACGACTACAAGGCCCAGGGCATCGACCGTGCAAGCCTTGAGCGCTGGTGCGATGAACATGGCTGGCAAACGGTACTCAACCGCGCCGGCACCACCTTCCGCAAGCTCGACGACGCCCAGAAGGCCGATCTCGACCAGGCCAAGGCCATCGAACTGATGCTGGCCCAGCCGTCGATGATCAAGCGCCCTGTGCTCGACCTCGGCAAGCGGACCCTGGTCGGCTTCAAGCCTGATTTGTACGCGGCCGCCCTTCAGTAACCCGGCGCCGAGCTTTCATTCAATTTCGCAAGAGGTAACTGCATGTCCACTACCCTGTTCAGCCTGGCCTTCGGTGTCGGCACCCAGAACCGTCAAGGCGCCTGGCTGGAAGTCTTCTACGCCCAACCGCTGATCAACCCGGCTGCCGAGCTGGTCGCGGCCATCGCCCCGGTCCTGGGCTATGAAGGCGGCAACCAGGCGATCGCCTTCAGCACCAGCCAGGCCGCGCAGCTGGCCGAAGCCCTCAAGGGTGTCGATGCTGCCCAGGCCGCACTGCTGACCCGCCTGGCCGAAAGCAACAAGCCGCTGGTGGTCACCCTGCTGGCCGAAGACGCCGCACTGACTTCCACCCCGGAAGCCTACCTGAAACTGCACCTGCTCTCGCACCGCCTGGTCAAGCCACATGGCCTGAACCTGGCCGGGATCTTCCCGCTGCTGCCAAACGTTGCCTGGACCAGCCAGGGCGCCGTCGACCTGGCCGAGCTTGCCGAGCAGCAACTGGAAGCGCGCCTGAAGGGCGAGCTGCTGGAAGTATTCTCGGTAGACAAGTTCCCGAAAATGACCGACTACGTCGTCCCTGCCGGCGTGCGTATCGCCGATAGCGCCCGTGTGCGCCTGGGTGCCTACATCGGCGAAGGCACCACCATCATGCACGAAGGCTTCGTCAACTTTAACGCCGGCACCGAAGGCCCGGGCATGATCGAAGGCCGTGTTTCCGCGGGCGTCTTCGTCGGCAAGGGTTCGGACCTGGGCGGCGGCTGCTCGACCATGGGCACCCTGTCCGGTGGCGGCAACATCGTCATCAAGGTTGGCGAAGGCTGCCTGATCGGCGCCAACGCCGGTATCGGCATCCCGCTGGGCGACCGCAACACCGTCGAAGCCGGCCTGTACATCACCGCTGGCACCAAGGTGAACCTGCTGGACGAGAACAACCAGCTGGTCAAGGTGGTCAAAGCCCGCGACCTGGCAGGGCAGACCGACCTGCTGTTCCGCCGCAACTCGCTCAACGGCGCGGTGGAGTGCAAGACCCACAAGTCGGCCATCGAGCTGAACGAAGCGCTGCACGCCCACAACTAAGTGGTACCATCGGGTCTGGCCTAACGCCAGGCCCGATTTTCAGGTCCGATCATCATGTTCCAGCCCTCCCCCTGGCGCGCTGACTTCCCAGCCATCGACGCCCTGCAACGCCAGCACCAGACCTACCTGGACAGCGCCGCTACCACGCAAAAACCGCAACTCCTGCTCGATGCCCTGAGCCACTATTACGGCCATGGTGCTGCCAATGTGCACCGTGCCCAACACCTGCCCGGCGCCCTGGCTACCCAGGCCTTCGAACGCAGCCGCGACAAGGTCGCCGGCTGGCTGAACGCCGCCGACAGCCAGCAGATTGTCTTCACCCACGGCGCCACCTCGGCCCTGAACCTGCTCGCCTACGGGCTTGAGCCGCTGTTCGAGGCCGGTGACGAAATTGCCATCAGCGCCCTCGAACACCATGCCAACCTGCTGCCCTGGCAACAGCTGGCCCAGCGTCGTGGGCTCAAGCTGGTGGTGTTGCCACTGGACAACCGCGGCCTGATCGATCTGAACATTGCCCTGCAACTGATTGGCCCGCGTACCCGGGTGCTGGCGGTCAGCCAGCTGTCCAATGTCCTCGGCGCCTGGCAGCCGCTGGAGCCCCTGCTGGCCCATGCCCAGGCCCAAGGTGCGCTAACCGTGGTCGACGGTGCCCAGGGCGTGGTCCACGGCCGTCACGACGTTCGCCAGCTGGGCTGCGATTTCTACGTGTTCTCCAGCCACAAGCTCTATGGCCCGGACGGTGTCGGTGTGCTCTACGGCCGCAGTGAAGCCCTGGTGCGCCTGCGACACTGGCAGTTCGGCGGCGAGATGGTCCAGGTCGCCGACTACCACAGCGCCAGCTTTCGCCCGGCGCCCCTGGGTTTTGAAGCCGGTACGCCGCCGATTGCCAGCGTCATCGGCCTCGGGGCCAGCCTCGATTACCTGGCCGGTCTGGATGCCAATGCTGTTGCAGAGCATGAAGCCGGCCTGCACCGCCACCTGCTGCGTGGTCTCAACGACCGCGAAGGCATCCGCCTGCTCGGTCAGCCGCAAGTGGCCCTGGCCAGTTTCGTGGTCGAGGGCGTGCACAACGCTGACCTGGCCCACATGCTCACCGAACAGGGCATCGCCGTACGCGCCGGCCATCACTGCGCCATGCCGTTGCTGAAAAGCCTCGGCCTGGACGGTGCCATCCGCGTATCGCTGGGCTTGTACAACGACTCCGACGACCTGCAACGCTTCTTCGACGCCCTGGATCAGGCCCTGGAGCTGCTGCGATGAGCCTGCCTGTCGCTGCGCAGCAAGCCCTCGACTCGTTCTCACAAGCAGCCGGCTGGGAACAACGCGCGCGCCTGCTGATGCAATGGGGCGAGCACCTGGTGCCCTTGAGCGAAGAAGAAAAGTCCGAAGCCAACCGAGTCCATGGCTGCGAAAGCCAGGTCTGGCTGGTGGCGGCACAGCAAGATGGTCAGTGGCGCTTCAAAGGCGCCAGCGATGCACGGATCATCCGCGGTTTGCTGGCGCTGCTGCTGGTGCGGGTCGAGGGCCTGTCCAGCGCTGAGCTTGCGCAACTGGACCTGCCCGCCTGGTTCAACCAGCTAGGCCTGGGCCGCCAGCTCTCACCCTCGCGCAGCAACGGCCTGAACGCCGTGCTGCAACGCATGGCTCAGCTTGCCGCAGGTGTCTGAGCCTGGCGCTCGGACGGGCGCCGAGCGCCGGCCACAAGCTTTTCCACCGCTTTGCTGGCGGCGACCATGCCGAAGGTCGCGGTGACCATCATCACCGCGCCGAAGCCGCCTGAGCAGTCCAGCTTAACCCCTTCGCCAACAAAACTCTTCTGCAGACAGACGCTGCCGTCACCCTTGGGGTAGCGCAGCTGTTCGGTGGAAAACACACAGGGCACGCTGTAGTTGCGGGTTACCGTGCGGGAAAAGCCATAGTCGCGGCGCAAGGTCGAACGCACCCGCGAGGCCAGCGGATCGTTGAAGGTCTTGTTCAGGTCGGCGACACGGATCTGGGTTGGATCGATCTGCCCGCCGGCGCCTCCGGTGCTGATGATGGTGACTTTGTGGCGCTTGCACCAGCCGATCAGCGCGGCCTTGGCCATGACGCTGTCGATGCAGTCAATCACACAGTCGATGTGTTCGCCGATGTACTCGGGCAGGGTTTCCTTGGTGACGAAATCCACCACCGCATGCACCTTGCACGCCGGGTTGATGGCCCGCAGGCGCTCGGCCATGACCTCGGCCTTGGCCCGGCCGATATTGCCTTCCTGGGCATGCAGCTGGCGGTTGGTGTTACTGACGCAGACATCATCGAGGTCGAACAGCGATATTTCGCCCACGCCGCTGCGGGCCATGGCTTCGGCCGCCCAGGAGCCGACCCCGCCGATACCGACGATAGCCACATGGGCCTCGCGCAGGCGCTGCAGGCCGTTGTCACCGTATAACCGGGCGACACCGGCAAAGCGTGGATCTTCTGTACTCATGGCCCAACCCCGAAAAAACCGGCGCGTATTATAGGCCTCTTGGGGTGCGATGACACCCTGCCGTGGCCGCCACCCGAGTCATGCATTGGTCAAGGCAGTTGTAATCCTGCTTTAATGTCCTATGCAATCCAAAGACTTGGACGACAAAAGTACGGGCTAAGAACTTCAGCTCCTGAAGCCAATCCAATCTTCTGCCACCGACCTGTTCTTACACAATCTGAGCAGGAAGCACGCAGGATTCGCGCCTCATGGCGCCCGCCCGTTCCACCTTTCGGAACCCGAACTATCTATGTCATCGCGTAAATTTGGTATTAACCTGGTAATAGTCATGGCTATCGCCGCGCTATTCACCGGGTTCTGGGCGCTGATCAACCGCCCGGTTTCCGCCCCCAACTGGCCGGAGCAGATTTCCGGTTTCTCCTATTCGCCGTTCCGCCAGGGCGAAAGCCCGCAAAAGGGCCAGTACCCCAGCGAGGACGAACTGCGCCAGGACCTCGAACAGCTCAGCAAGCTGACCGACAGCATCCGCATCTATACGGTGGAAGGTACCCAGGCCGAGATTCCGCGCCTGGCCGAAGAGTTCGGCCTGCGCGTGACCCTGGGGGTGTGGATCAGCCCGGACCTTGAGCGCAACGAACGGGAAATCGACAAAGCCATCGAACTGGCCAACAGCTCGCGCAGCGTGGTGCGGGTGATGGTCGGCAACGAAGCGCTGTTTCGCAAGGAAATCACCCCCGAAGCACTGATTCAGTACATGGACCGCGTGCGCGCGGCAGTAAAAGTCCCGGTGACCACCAGTGAACAGTGGCACATCTGGAAAGAACACCCGGAGCTGGCCAAGCATGCCGACCTGGTAGCTGCGCACATCCTGCCGTACTGGGAGTTCATCCCGATGAAGGATGCCGGCCAGTTCGTACTGGATCGTGCCCGCGATCTGAAGCAGCAATTCCCACGCAAACCGCTGCTGTTGTCTGAAGTCGGTTGGCCGAGCAACGGCCGCATGCGCGGCGGTGCCGATGCCACCCCGGCTGACCAGGCCATCTACCTGCGCACTCTGGTCAACAAACTCAACCGCCAGGGCTACAACTACTTTGTCATCGAAGCCTACGACCAGCCGTGGAAGGCCAGCGACGAAGGCTCGGTGGGTGCCTACTGGGGCGTGTTCAACGCTGCCCGCCAGCAGAAATTCAACTTCGAAGGCCCGGTGGTGGCCATTCCGCAATGGCGTGTGCTGGCGGTCGGCTCGGTGGTGCTGGCGATGCTCTCGCTGACCCTGCTGCTGATCGACGGCTCGGCCCTGCGCCAGCGCGGCCGGACCTTCCTGACCTTCATTGCCTTCCTCTGCGGTTCGGTGCTGGTGTGGATCGGCTACGATTACAGCCAGCAATACAGCACCTGGTTCAGCCTCACCGTGGGCTTTTTGCTCGCCCTCGGCGCCCTTGGCGTGTTTATCGTGCTGCTCACCGAGGCCCATGAACTGGCCGAAGCGGTGTGGATTCACAAGCGCCGCCGGGAGTTCCTGCCGGTGCAGGCCGACGCCGCGTACCGACCGAAAGTCTCGGTGCATGTACCGTGCTACAACGAGCCGCCAGAGATGGTCAAACAGACCCTCAACGCCCTGGCCGCGCTGGACTACCCGGACTACGAAGTCCTGATCATCGACAACAACACCAAGGACCCGGCGGTCTGGGAGCCGATCAAGGCGCACTGCGAGATGCTCGGCGAGCGCTTCAAGTTCTTCCACGTCGCGCCCCTGGCGGGCTTCAAGGGCGGCGCGCTGAACTACCTGATTCCGCATACCGCCAAGGACGCCGAAGTGATCGCGGTGATCGACTCGGACTACTGTGTCGACCGCAACTGGCTCAAGCACATGGTGCCGCACTTCGCCGATCCGAAGATCGCCGTGGTGCAATCGCCCCAGGACTACCGCGACCAGAACGAAAGCACCTTCAAGAAGCTCTGCTACAGCGAATACAAAGGCTTCTTCCATATCGGCATGGTCACCCGCAACGACCGTGACGCGATCATCCAGCACGGCACCATGACCATGACCCGCCGTTCGGTACTCGAAGAGCTGGGCTGGGCCGACTGGTGCATTTGCGAAGACGCCGAACTGGGCCTGCGGGTGTTCGAGAAAGGCTACTCGGCGGCGTATTCCCACGAGAGCTATGGCAAAGGCCTGATGCCCGACACCTTCATCGACTTCAAGAAGCAGCGCTTTCGCTGGGCCTATGGCGCCATCCAGATCATCAAGCGCCATGCCGCAAGCCTGTTGCGCGGCAAGGACTCGGAACTGACCCGTGGCCAGCGCTACCACTTCCTCGCCGGCTGGCTGCCGTGGATCGCCGATGGCATGAACATCTTCTTCACCGTCGGCGCCCTGCTGTGGTCGGCGGCGATGATCATCGTGCCGCAGCGGGTCGACCCGCCGCTGCTGATCTTCGCGATTCCGCCACTGGCGTTGTTCGTGTTCAAGGTCGGCAAGATCGTGTTCCTCTACCGCCGCGCGGTGGGCGTGAACCTCAAGGACGCCTTCGCCGCGGCCCTGGCCGGCCTGGCGCTGTCGCACACCATCGCCAAGGCGGTGCTGTACGGCTTCTTCACCAGCAGCATCCCGTTCTTCCGCACGCCTAAGAACGCCGACAGCCATGGCTTGCTGGTGGCGCTGTCAGAGGCCCGTGAAGAGCTGTTCATCATGTTGCTGCTGTGGGGCGCAGCGGCCGGGATCTACCTGGTCCAGGGCCTGCCGAGCAACGACATGCGCTTCTGGGTGACCATGCTGCTGGTGCAGTCGCTGCCCTACCTGGCGGCGCTGATCATGGCCATGCTGTCGTCACTGCCAAAGCCTGTGGATGCCGCGCAGCCGGCCCAGGCTTCCTGAGCCTTGAGATAACCTGTAGGAGCGGCGGTGCGCCGCTCCTACAGGGCTCTGAATTGCTATAAGATAACCCCCCTCGAATTCGTGCCCTGCCTTGCCCCGGAGCTCCCCATGACGGCCCCAGCCGACCTCTCGCCTACCCTTGAACTGGCCTGCGACCTGATTCGCCGTCCGTCGGTTACCCCGCTGGACTTCGACTGCCAGAAACAGATGATGCAACGCCTGGGCGATGCTGGTTTCATGCTTGAGCCGATGCGCATCGAAGACGTCGACAATTTCTGGGCCACCCATGGCACCCAGGAAGGCCCGGTGCTGTGCTTTGCCGGCCATACCGACGTGGTCCCGACCGGCCCGGTGCAGGCCTGGCAGAACGATCCGTTCGATGCCCTGATCGATGCCGACGGCATGCTCTGCGGGCGTGGCGCGGCTGACATGAAAGGCAGCCTGGCCGCCATGGTAGTGGCCACCGAGCGCTTCGTCGCCGACTACCCCAACCATCGCGGCAAGGTCGCCTTCCTGATCACCAGTGATGAAGAAGGCCCGGCCCACCACGGCACCAAGGCCGTGGTCGAGCGCCTGGCCGCGCGCAACGAGCGCCTGGACTGGTGCATCGTCGGCGAGCCGTCGAGCACCAGCCTGGTCGGTGACGTGGTCAAGAACGGCCGTCGCGGCTCGCTCGGCGCCAAGCTCACGGTGCGCGGCGTACAGGGCCACGTGGCCTATCCGCACCTGGCCAAGAACCCGATCCACCTGGCCGCTCCGGCACTTGCAGAGCTGGCTGCCGAACACTGGGACGAAGGCAATGCGTTCTTCCCGCCGACCAGCTTCCAGATCTCCAACCTCAACTCCGGCACCGGCGCCACCAACGTGGTACCGGGCGAGCTGACCGCGCTGTTCAACTTCCGCTTCTCTACCGAGTCGACGGTCGAAGGCCTGCAGCAGCGGGTTGCCGCCATCCTCGACAAGCACCAGCTCGACTGGCACGTGGACTGGGCGCTGTCGGGCCTGCCGTTCCTGACCGAGCCGGGCGATTTGCTCGACGCAGTGTCGGCCAGCATCAAGGCGGTCACCGGCCGTGAGACCAAGGCATCGACCAGCGGCGGCACCTCCGACGGGCGCTTCATCGCCACCCTCGGCACCCAGGTGGTCGAGCTGGGCCCGGTCAACGCCACCATTCACCAGGTCAACGAGCGGATCCTGGCCAGCGACCTCGATGTGCTGACCGAAATCTACTACCAGACCCTGACCCGGTTGCTTGCCTGATGCTCACCTGCCCGATCTGCAGCGCCGCGCTGAGCACCCTCGACAATGGCGTGGCCTGCCCGGCCGGGCACCGTTTCGACCGTGCCCGCCAGGGTTACCTGAACCTGTTGCCGGTGCAGCACAAGAACAGCCGTGACCCGGGCGACAACCAGGCCATGGTCGAGGCCCGCCGCGACTTTCTCAACGCCGGCCATTACGCCCCGGTGGCCCGCCGCCTGGCTGAGCTTGCCGCCGAACGCGCACCCGCGCGCTGGCTGGACATCGGCTGTGGCGAGGGTTACTACACCGCGCAAATCGCCCAGGCGTTGCCCGAGGCGGACGGTTATGCCCTGGACATCTCCCGCGAGGCGGTCAAGCGCGCCTGCAAGCGCAACCCGGCGCTGACCTGGCTGGTGGCAAGCATGGCCCGGGTACCGCTGGCCGATGGCAGTTGCCAGTTCCTCGCCAGTGTCTTCAGCCCGCTGGACTGGCAAGAGGCCCTGCGCCTGCTGAGCCCCGGCGGCGGCCTGATGCGCGTCGGCCCGACCAACGAGCACCTGATCGAACTGCGCCACAAGCTCTACGATGAAGTACGCGACTACAGCGACGACAAGCACCTGGCGCTGGTCCCCGAGGGCATGCATCACGCCCATAGCGAAACCCTGAAATTGCGCCTGAGCCTTGCCGACGGCAAGGCCCGCGCCGACCTGCTGGCCATGACCCCTCATGGCTGGCGTGCCAGCGCCGAGAAACGCGCGCGCGTCATCGACCAGGCCGAGCCTTTCGAGGTCACGGTATCGATGCGTTACGATTATTTTGTGCGCCAAGACTGAGCGCACCCGGAGCCCCTATGCGCCAACCCGATATCGAGATCTACCTGAAAGACGCCGAGGTCGACCACAAGCAGATCGCTGCCTGGCTCAGCGAAGCGCTTGGCCCGTGCAGCGACTGGCAGCAGAAAGGCCAGACCTACAAGTGCAGGGCCGGTAACATTCCAGTTACCTGGTTACCGAAGGCTGTGGGCAAATGGAACAGTCTTTACCTGGAGAGCGACCAGACCCCGTGGGATGATGACATTGCCTGCGCACGCGCAGCCTTTGCCGCGCTGAACGTCGAAGTGCGCTGTGCACCGGGCAGTTGGGTCGAGGAAGAAGGTGAAGAAGATGCCGATCGCTGGATCCGCATCAGTGCCGACGGTGAAGAGGAAATCACCTGGCGGACCAGCTGAAAACTGTCTTCGAAAAGGCCCGCCCCGGTCGTCCGGCGGCGGGCCTTTTCGCTGGTGGGCCCAGGCTCGAGGCTTGTGGCCCGGCGCTTACAGACCGACTACGTCTTCTGCCTGCAAGCCTTTCTGGCCCTGAGTCAGATTGTATTCGACCTGCTGCCCCTCGAGCAGGGTGCGATGCCCCTCCCCGCGGATGGCACGGTAGTGAACGAACACGTCCGCGCCACCTTCACGCTGAATGAAACCGTAACCTTTTGCGTCATTGAACCACTTTACACTTCCAGTCTCACGAGACGACATCTGCACTACTCCGGATTTTTATTTTGGAATCGCCTTGCATGCAGAGGGGTCACGGCCCCCTGCCGACGCAGCTTGCACAAATCTCTTGCAAGCGGCGGACCGAGTATATGACACACTTAAATTAATTTTCATGACCGGGGCGCTTTTTGCTGAACTTGCGCAGATACGGCACACTAGTCGACTGAGCAAATACTCAAAAATCTCATCCAGAGCACACACCGTATGACCCGTTCCCCCTTGCGCCGCCTGATCTTCGGCGCCCTGCGTCGCCTGTTGTACCTGTGGGTTCGCTCCGAGACCATCAACCAGTCATCCTTTACCCTGAACCTGGATCGCAGCCGGCCGGTGTTTTACGCCCTGCAGTCGCCGTCGCTCACCGACCTTGCGGTGCTCGACCGCGAATGCACCAAAGCCGGGCTGCCACGCCCGGTGCTGCCGGTCGCCGTCGGCACCCTGCACGAGCCGGCAGCGTTCTTCTACCTGACCCCGGAGCCCGACTGGCTCGGCCGCCAGGACAAGCGCGGCGCCCCGCCGACCCTGGCACGGCTGGTCAACGCCATCAGCCAGCATGCCGAAGAAGACGCGCAGATCATCCCGGTCAGCGTGTTCTGGGGCCAGTCGCCGGCCAGCGAATCCAGCCCGTGGAAGCTGCTGTTTGCCGACAGCTGGGCGGTTACCGGGCGCCTGCGGCGCTTGCTCACCGTGCTGATCCTGGGGCGCAAGACCCGCGTGCAGTTCTCGGCGCCGATCCACCTGCGCGAGCTGGTGCAGCACAACAAGGGCCACGAGCGCACCGTGCGCATGGCCCAGCGCCTGCTGCGGGTGCACTTTCGCAACCTCAAGACCGCCGTCATCGGCCCGGACATCTCCCACCGCCGCAACCTGGTCAAGGGCCTGGTCCACGACCCGCTGGTGCGCCAGGCTATCGCCGATGAAGCCGAACGCGAGAAGATCCCGCTGGCCAAAGCCGAAGCCCAGGCCCTGCGCTACGGCAACGAGATCGCCTCGGACTACACCTACACCGCCATCCGCTTCCTTGAAGTGGTGCTGAGCTGGTTCTGGAACAAGATCTACGACGGCATCAAGGTCAACCACATCGAGCAGGTGCAGGGCATCGCCCCGGGCCACGAAGTCATCTATGTGCCGTGCCACCGCAGCCATATCGACTACCTGCTGCTGTCCTACCTGCTGTTTCGCAACGGCCTGACCCCGCCGCACATCGCCGCCGGCATCAACCTCAACATGCCGGTGATCGGCGGCCTGCTGCGCCGTGGCGGGGCGTTCTTCATGCGCCGCACGTTCAAGGGCAACCCGCTGTACACCGCGGTGTTCAACGAATACCTGCACACCCTGTTCACCAAGGGCTTCCCGGTCGAGTACTTCGTCGAAGGCGGCCGCTCGCGCACCGGGCGCATGCTCCAGCCGAAAACCGGCATGCTCGCCATTACCCTGCGCAGCTACCTGCGCTCCTCGCGCACGCCAATCGTCTTCGTGCCGGTGTACATCGGTTATGAACGGGTGCTCGAAGGCCGCACCTACCTGGGCGAGCTGCGCGGGGCGAGCAAGAAAAAAGAATCTATCTTCGACATCTTCAAGGTCATCGGCGCGCTCAAGCAGCGCTTCGGCCAGGTGGCGGTCAACTTCGGCGAGCCGATCCGCCTCGGCGCCTTCCTCGACCAGCAGCAACCCGGCTGGCGCGAACAGGAGCACGGCCCGCAGTTCCGCCCGGCCTGGCTCAACGAAACCACCTCGCGCCTGGGCGAGAAAGTCGCCCAGCACCTGAACGAGGCGGCGGCGATCAACCCGGTCAACCTGGTGGCCCTGGCGCTGCTCTCCACCAGCCGCCTGGCCCTGGACGAGCGCGCCCTGGCGCGGGTGCTGGACCTGTACCTGGCGCTGCTGCGCAAGGTGCCCTACTCGCCGCACACCACCCTGCCTGAAGGCGATGGCCTGGCGCTGATCAGCCACGTCAAGGGCATGGACCTGCTGGCCGAGCAAAGCGATGCGCTGGGCAAAATCCTCTACCTGGACGAGCAGAACGCCGTCCTGATGACTTACTACCGCAACAACGTGCTGCACATCTTCGCCCTGCCAGCCTTGCTGGCGAGCTTCTTCCAGAGCAGCTCGCGGATGAGCCGCGAACTGATCCTGCAGTACACCCGGGCCTTGTACCCGTACCTGCAATCGGAGCTGTTCATTCGCTGGGAGCTCGATGAGCTGGACGCGGTGGTCGACCAGTGGCTGGAGGCCTTCGTCGAACAGGGCCTGCTGCGCTTCGAGAACGGCGTGTACCTGCGCCCGGCACCGAGTTCGCGGCAGTTCGTGCTGCTGACCTTGCTGGCCCGGGCCATCACCCAGACCCTGCAGCGCTTCTACATGGCTACCGCGTTGCTGCTCAACAGCGGCCAGCACACCCTGAGCGCCGAAGAGCTGGAAGACCTGTGCGTGATCATGGCCCAGCGCCTGTCGATTCTGCATGGCCTGAACGCCCCGGAGTTCTTCGACAAGACCCTGTTCCGCCACTTCATCCAGACCCAGATCGAACAAGGCGTATTGCGCCCGGACAGCAACGGCAAACTTGGCTACCACGAAAAACTCAGCGAACTGGCCGAGGGCGCGGCCAAGCGCGTGCTGTCGGCAGAGGTGCGCCTGTCGATTCGCCAGGTCGCCCTGCAGCGCAGCGAAGAAGCCACCGAAACTGCGGTATAGGCCATACTGGCCAGTGCCTTTGGAGCAACACGAATCGAACCGCCTGGCGACCGCAACCGCGGCGCCGGCGCTAAGGAGCTACTGATGAAAAAACTGTCCCTGATCCTTCTTGGCAGCCTGCTGGCCGCGTGCAGCAGCACCCCTGAAGCCCCCAAGGCCAGCCTCGACGGCGAGGTCTTCTACCTGCAACGCATCGCCCTGCCGCCCGCCGCCACCCTGAGCGTGGCCCTGCAGGACGTGTCGCTGATGGACGCCCCCGCCGTTACCCTGGCCAGCCAGAGCGGCCCGGTCAAAGGCAATGTGCCGCTGCCCTTCCACCTGAGCTACGACCCGGCCCAGGTCAAGCCCGGCCACCGCTATGCAGTGAGCGCGCGGATCGAACTGGACGGCAAGCTGCTGTTCATCAACACCGAGCACCATGGCGTGCAACTTGATGGCAACGACCCGCAGCCGGTACGCATCAAGGTCGATGCCGTTCGTTGATTGATTGTTTTTCCTTCGTATAAGGATGCTGCCATGTTCCGCCCCGCTCTAACCTTCACCGGCCTGTGCGCCGGCCTGTTGCTGTCGGCCAGCGCCCTGGCGCTGTCGCTCGGCGACCTCTCGCAAAAAGATGCCTCCACCGGCCTCAAAGACGCCCTGACCCAGGGTGCCCAGGTAGCGGTGAAACAACTGGGTACCCCGGGTGGCTTCAGCAGTAACCCGGATGTGCGCATCGAACTGCCCGGCAACCTGGGCAAAGTCGCCAAGAAGATGAAAGCCTTCGGCATGGGCGCCCAGGTCGATCAGCTGGAAACCAGCATGAACAAGGCCGCCGAGGCCGCCGTACCGCAGGCCCAGGCGCTGCTGGTGGATGCCGTGAAGAAGATGACCGTGGACGATGCCAAGGGCATCCTCAGCGGCGGCAACGACTCGGCTACCCAATACCTGAGCAAAACCAGCCGCGAGCAGATCCGCGCCAAGTTCCTGCCGATCGTCAAGAAAGCCACCGACCAGGTCGGCCTGGCCCAGCAGTACAACAACTTTGCCGGGCAAGCAGCGACCCTGGGCGTGCTCGATGCCAAGAACGCCAACGTCGAAGGCTACGTGACCGAACAAGCGCTCAACGGCCTGTTCGAGATGATTGCCAAGCAAGAAGAAACCATCCGCCAGAACCCGGCGGCGGCAGCTACCAGCATTGCCAAGAAGGTGTTTGGCGCGCTGTAAGCGCCAGCTACAAGCTTCAAGCGGCAAGCCACAAGCAGTGTGAACAGCACCTCTTGCAGCTTGCCGCTTGTAGCTCTCAACTGCTCTTTCTGACCCTGAACCACGCCGCATACAGCGCCGGCAGGAACAACAGCGTCAACGCCGTCGCCACGATCAAGCCACCCATGATCGCCACCGCCATCGGCCCGAAGAACACGCTGCGTGACAGCGGGATCATCGCCAGCACCGCCGCCAGGGCGGTCAGTACGATTGGCCGGAAGCGCCTTACTGTCGCCTCGATAATCGCCTGCCAGCGGTCCAGCCCGGCAGCGATGTCCTGCTCGATCTGATCGACCAGGATCACCGAGTTGCGCATGATCATCCCCGACAGGGCGATGGTCCCGAGCATCGCGACAAAACCGAACGGCTGGCGGAACACCAGCAAGAACAGGGTCACGCCGATCAACCCCAGGGGCGCGGTGAGGAACACCATCACCGTGCGCGAGAAACTGCGCAGTTGCAGCATCAGCAGGGTCAGGACCACGACGATGAACAACGGCACCCCGGCGTTCACCGATTTCTGCCCGCGAGTGGAGTCCTCCACTGTGCCACCCACGTCCAGCAGGTAGCCATCGGGCAGCTCGGCACGTATCGGGTCCAGGGTCGGCAGGATCTGCTTGACCAGGGTGACCGGCTGTTCCTTGCCATAGATGTCGGCGCGCACGGTGACGTTGGGCAGGCGGTTGCGGTGCCAGATCACACCTTCTTCAAAGCCGTATTCCAGGGTTGCCACCTGCGACAGCGCCACACTGCGGCCATTGTCGGTAGGCACCGCCAGGCTCGGCAGGTTGGCAAGCTCGCTGCGCTCCTGCTGGGTACCGCGCAGGAGGATCTCGATCAGCTCGTTGTCCTCGCGGAACTGGCTGACAGCCGAACCAGTCAGCGAGCTTTGCAGGAACTTCGCCAGGTTCGCCGTGCTCACCCCCAGGGCGCGGGCGCGGTCCTGGTCGATGTTCAGGTAGACCACCTTGCTCGGCTCTTCCCAGTCCAGGTGAACGTTGACCACGTGGGGGTTCTCGCGCACCTTGGCGGCCACTTTGCGGGCCAGGGCACGCACCTGCTCGATGTGCTCACCAGTGACCCGGAACTGTACCGGGTAACCCACGGGCGGGCCGTTTTCCAGGCGCGTGACCCGCGAACGCAGGTCGGGGAACTGCTCGTCGAGGGTTGCGATCAGCCAGCTACGCAGCTGTTCGCGCTCCTCGATGGTTTTCGCCAGCACCACGAACTGGGCGAAACTCGGCGCCGGCAGTTGCTGGTCGAGTGGCAAGTAGAACCGCGGCGAGCCGGTGCCGACATAGGCCACATAGTTGTCGATGCCGGCGCGTTCCTTGAGCAGCGCTTCCAGGCGCTTGACCTGATCGGCGGTGTTGCTCAGCGAGGCGCCTTCGGCCAGCTTCAGATCGACCATCAGTTCCAGGCGCCCGGAAGCCGGGAAGAACTGCTGGGGCACGAAACGGAACAGCAAGATGCTGCCGACAAACAGCGCGATGGTCGCCACGATCACCGTCTTGCGCCGCTCCACGCACCAGCCCACCAGGCGCCGCACGCGCTGGTAGAACGGCGTGCCGTAAGGGTCAGGGCCGCCTTCGGCGGTGCCGTGCTTGGCCGCATGCAGCTTGGCCAGGTCAGGCAACAACCGCTCACCCAGGTACGGCACGAACACCACCGCGGCAACCCAGGAGGCGAGCAAGGCGATGGTCACCACCTGGAAGATCGAACGGGTGTATTCACCCGTGCCGGATTGCGCGGTGGCAATTGGCAAGAAGCCTGCGGCGGTGATCAGGGTGCCGGTGAGCATCGGGAAGGCGGTGCTGGTCCAGGCGTAGCTGGCGGCCTTGAACCGGTCGAAACCCTGCTCCATCTTGATCGCCATCATCTCCACGGCAATGATCGCATCATCCACCAGCAAGCCCAGGGCCAGCACCAACGCGCCGAGGGAGATCTTGTGCAAACCGATGCCGAAGTAGTACATGGCGGCAAAGGTCATCGCCAGCACCAGCGGAATGGCCAGGGCCACCACCAGGCCGGTGCGCATGCCCAGCGAGAAGAAGCTCACCAGCAAGACAATGGCCAGCGCTTCAACCAGCACCTGAACGAACTCGCCGACGCCGGTCTTCACCGCCGCTGGCTGGTCGGAGACCTTGCGCAGCTCCATGCCGGCCGGCAGGTTGTGGGCAATGCGGGCGAACTCGGTTTCCAGCGCCTTGCCCAGCACCAGAATGTCACCGCCAGCCTTCATCGACACCGCCAGGCCGATGGCGTCCTCGCCCATGAAGCGCATGCGCGGCGCGGGCGGATCGTTGAAGCCCCGGCGCACCTCGGCAACATCGCCGATACGGAAAGTGCGGTCACCGACCCGGATCGGGAACTGCTGGATTTGCTCGACCGTGGTAAAGCGCCCGCTGACCCGCAGTTGCAGGCGCTCGCTCGGCGTCTCGAAGAAGCCTGCGGTGCTCACCGCGTTCTGTTCTTCCAGCGCCTGTTGCACCGCTGCCAGGGGCAGGCCGAGGGTGGCCAGCTTGAGGTTGGACAGCTCGATCCAGATCTTCTCGTCCTGCAGGCCAAGCAGCTCGACCTTGCCGACGTCCTTGACCCGCTGCAACTGGATCTGCACGCGGTCGGCGTAGTCCTTGAGCACGGCGTAATCGAAACCGTCACCGGTCAGCGCGTAGATATTGCCGAAGGTGGTGCCGAACTCATCGTTGAAGAACGGCCCCTGGATACCCTGCGGCAAGGTGTGGCGGATATCGGCGACCTTCTTGCGGATCTGGTACCAGAGCTCGGGGATATCGGCCGAATGCATCGAGTCGCGGGCCATAAAGGTGACCTGCGATTCACCGGGCCGCGAGAACGAGACGATCTTCTCGTACTCGCCGGTTTCCATCAGCTTCTTTTCGATACGCTCGGTGACCTGGCGTGAGACTTCCTCGGCGCTGGCCCCTGGCCAGTTGGTGCGAATGACCATGGCCTTGAAGGTAAACGGAGGGTCTTCGCTCTGCCCCAGCTTGGTGTAGGACAGCGCGCCGACCACAGCCAGCAAAATCATCAGGAACAGCACGATCTGCCGATTGCGCAGGGCCCAGGCGGAAAGGTTGAAACCCATCGGGACTTACTCCTTGGCCGCCAGATTCACCACACGATTGGACCGGTCCACCGGACGAACCTGCTGCCCCTCCTGGAGTACATGCACGCCGGCCGCCACCACCCAGTCCGAGGCATTCAGGCCTTCGAGCACTGGCACGCTGTTTTCACCGTAGGCACCCACCCGCACCGGTACGCGCTTGAGGGTGTTGTTGGCATCGACACGCCAGACGTAGGTCTGGCCGTTTTCTGCGGTCAGCGCCGAGAGCGGCACCGCCAGGGGAATGTTCTCGGCGTGCTGGATGTACACCCGGGCGCTTTGCCCAAGCTCGGCCGGCACCTTGCCGGCGGTAAAGGCGATGCGCGCAGCGAAGGTTCGCGAGCGCGGGTCGGCCGAAGGCGACAGTTCGCGAATCCGGCCATTGAAGCGTTGATCCGGTTGCGACCAGAGCTCCACCGCCACCGTCTGGCCGACCTTGAAGCGGCCAAAATTCTGCTCAGGCAGGCCGATCAGCACTTCGCGCTCGCCATCGGCGGCCAGGGTGAACACCGTCTGCCCCGCAGCCACCACCTGGCCCACCTCAACCTGGCGCTTGGCGATCACGCCGTCCTGGGACGCGCGCAGTACGGCATATTCTGCCTGGTTGCCGGCGACGTCGAACTCGGCGCGCACTTGCTTGAGCCGGGCCAGGCCAGCACGGTAGAGGTTTTCGGCGTTGTCGTATTGCGAATGGCTGACCATCTGCCGGTCGAGCAGGGTCTTGTAGCGGTCGCGCTCGGCCTTGACCAGGTTCAGGTTGGCTTCGGCAGCGGCCAATTGGGCACGGCTGGCTTCCAGTTGCAGGCGCACATCCTGGGGGTCGAGTTCGGCCAGTGGCTGTTCGGCCTTGACCCGCTGCCCCTCCTCGACCAGGCGCTTGCTGACCTTGCCACCGATGCGGAACGCCAGCTCCGGCTCGAAGCGCGCACGCACCTCGCCGGGGTAGCTGTCGGCGGCGGCGCTGGCCGGCTGCGGCTGCACCACCATGGCCGGACGAAGGGAAGTCTGCGGTGCGCTTTCCTGCCCGCAGGCAGCAAGCAACAGCACGAGACCAACGGGCAAAGCGAGGGGCAAGGCATGGCGCAACATGATGGATGACCTTTCGCGAATGGCGCTTTGAATATTTATACTGGCGGGTATATTAAATCAGGGAACCGGAGCGGGGAAGCAGGCCTGCGCGAGAAATCCCATATTTACGCCGGGAGCAGCGCGTCGATTTTTGCCCGCCGAAATGCCGGTCGCGATGTACCATGTGCACTTACTGGAATATGTAACTTTTCACTCATGCCCAAAGTCACCGCTGCTACCGGCCCCGGCCGGCCCAAGGACCTGGCAAAACGCCAGGCCATTCTCGAGGCAGCCAAGGCGCTGTTTCTAACCCTTGGCTATGCCAACACCAGCATGGATGCGGTCGCGACAGCGGCAGGTGTGTCAAAACTCACGGTCTACAGCCACTTTACCGACAAGGAGACGCTGTTCTCTTCGGCAGTGGTCGCCACCTGCACGGCGCAGTTGCCCGAGCTGATTTTCGAGCTTCCTGAAGGGGTTCCGCTGGAACAGGTGCTGCTGAAGATCGGCCGCGGCTTTCAGGCGCTGATCAGCAGCGACCTGTCGGTCAAGCTGCACCGGCTGATCATGGCCCTGGGCAATCAGGACCCGAAACTCAGCCAGATCTTCTTCGAGGCCGGCCCGTTGCGGGTGCTGCACGAGATGGAGGCGCTGCTGCGCCAGGTGGATGCCCGCGGGCTGCTGCGCATTGAATTGCCGGCCAACGCCGCCGAGCACTTCTTCTGCCTGCTCAAGGGCGCGGCCAACTTCCGCCTGTTGCTCGGCTATGCCCCGGCGCTGGATGCCGAGGCCTCCGAGGCCCATGTGCAAGAAGTGGTGGCGCTGTTCATGCGCGCTTACCGACCTTAAGCCTTGAGGGCTTTTTTCGGATAGATGTCGTAGCGGCTGGATTTGCCTTCCAGGCAGTGGCTGGGCTTGGGCCCGTCGATGATCGGCGCCTTGCGCGGGCGCTTGACCACCACCCGGTGGCTGGCCAGGGCCAGGGCGGCTTCGAGCAGCGCCGGGGCGTCGAGGTCGTCACCAACCAGCGGGCGGAACACGCGCATTTCCTTTTTTACCAGGGCGCTCTTGTCGCGATGAGGGAACATCGGGTCGAGGTAGATCACCTGCGGCGGCTCACCCTGCCAGGTGCGCATACGCTCGATGGCATTGCCGGTGAGCAGTTGCATGCGCGCAACGATCGGGCCCACCTCGGCATCGCTGCGGGCGCGGGCCAGGCCGTCTTCGAGCAAGGCCGCGACCAGCGGCTGGCGCTCGATCAGGGTCATCTGGCAACCGAGGCTCGCCAGCACGAAAGCGTCCTTGCCCAGCCCCGCCGTGGCATCGAGCACCTGCGGGCGCACGCCCTGGGCGACGCCCACGGCCTTGGCGATCATCTGCCCGCTGCCGCCGCCGAACACCCGCCGGTGCGCCGCCGCGCCTTCGACAAAATCCACCCGCACCGGCCCCGGCGCCTGCGCACCGAGCTGCTGGATCTGAAGGCCATCGGCGCCGATCTGCACGGCAAAGCCTGCATTGTCATCGCTCAGCGGCAATCCCAGACGCCGCGCCCACTCGCCAGCCTGGGCCTGATAATCGGCCGTCAATGCCTCGACCCGGATGCCGCCGTCAGCCAGTTGCTCCACCATCAAATCCTGTACTCAAAAAAATTAAATGATCGTCGGCCGCGGCCGATATACGAAGTATTCGCTATTTTGCCAGACCAGCACCCTCTGCGACTGCCATGACCGACATTCTTCAGCTCAACTCAGGTTATATCTCGCCCGTCGGCGACTATGGCCGGCACAATACCCAGGCACTGGGCGGCGTCAGCCACCTGTGGCAGGATTTTTTTGCCCGCGCCCTGGCTGAGCAGCAAGGTCAGGAGGACGCGGCCAAGGCCGTGGCCACCGAGCAGTTCGACAAGGTCACCGGCGAGCCGCTGGGCGGCAGCCAGGTGCTGGCGCAGATCCACAACCAGCGCCTGTGCGATGTGCACGACACCGAACTGGCCCCGCCAGAGCCGCTGTTCCTGCCGATCGCCGAGCTTGAGCCGGAGCTGCTGGAAAAACTCGCGCCGCCGTTCAGCGCCGCCGAACTCATCGAGCAACAGCGCCAGCTGGATATCAGCAACACCTGGGTACGCCCGGTAGTCATGAGCCAGGGCCACCCGCTGCCCGAACCCGGCCCGGCACCACAGGCCAAACCGTTGTACCTGCCGATCGCCGAATTCGAGATGGACCTGCTGGACAAGGCGCCGGAGCCCTTCGACGACGCCACCATGGCCGTGCAGCAATCGCAGCTGGACTTCGACAACCGCTGGGCTCGCCCGGTGGTGCTGAACAACGTGCGCATCGCCGCCTGAGCCTTAGCGGCAGATCTGCCAGAAGCCCATGTCCAGGTGAAAGTGATTGCGATGCGCGGCGTTGTACTCAGGCCCCAGCACCGTGTTGAAACTGTCGCAGGCACTGGCGTGCACATCCCTTAAAAACTTCGCTTTGACGCCCTCGCCCGGCCAGTCCTTGAGCAACTGGATACGCTGCCCGTCCGCCAGGCGAAAGCCGGCGATATCCAGGGCATTGGCCGTGGCGTGCTGGCTCAGGCGGCCATTCTTGCGGTTGTACATGTTGCGACAGGCAAAGCTGCCCAGGTGATCGACCTGCACCACCGGCTGGGCAAAGGCGCGCTGTGCCGCCGGTTGCAGAGCGTGGCGCTCGAACAGCGCATAAGCCACCGCCAAGGGGCAACTGGCGAGAAAGCTGCTGCTCAGGCGCACCGACGAGCCTTCGACGCGCACCACGTTTTCCAGGGGGCACGGCGCATTGGCGGGGCTGTCGGCCTGCTTGCGGTAGCGCAGGCTGGAGGTGGCCAGGGCCTGCTCGCACAGCTGCGGATCATCCTCAAGGCGGCCCAATTTATACGGCGTAAGCAAGTTCGGCGGCTGGCGCACATCCAGCACCGCCCAGGGGTTCCAGGCATCCGGCAGATGCCAGCCCAGGCGCCAGGCAGCACCCAGTGCAACGAGCAGAATCAGACACAGTACCGCGAGCAATCCTTTGCGCATGGTCGATCAGCGCCTGAACAACTGGTTGAGCTGGTCGAACGACAGCGCCTGGTCGGCGTAGTCAAAACAGCCTTGATCATGAATCTGCTGCGCAGCGTTGAAAAACGCCCCATAGGCGGCCCGCGCCAGCGATGAGCCGACGCTGATGCGCTTGACCCCCAGCGCTTGAACGTCGGCAAAACTCAAGCGCACACCGCTCAGGCCCATCAGCACATTGACCGGCTTCGGCGCCACCGCCTGGACCACCCGACGGATCTCCTCGGCCGTACGCAAGCCCGGCGCATACAGCACATCGGCACCGGCTTCGGCGAAGGCCTGCAGGCGGGCGATGGTGTCGTCCAGGTCCATGCGCCCGTGCAGCAGGTTTTCCGCGCGGGCACAGAGCATGAACGGAAAGTCCAGGCTGCGCGCGGCGGTGACGGCCGCCTCGACCCGCTCCACGGCGTGATAGAAGCTGTAGATTGGCTCGTCGGCATTGCCGCTGGCATCCTCGATCGAGCCGCCCACCAGGCCAATGGCGGCGCCCTGCAGGATCGCCTCGGCACAGCCCTTGGGGTCGTCGCTGAAACCGTTCTCAAGGTCGGCAGCCACCGGCAATGCCGTGGCATCGACAATGGCGCGGGCATTGACCAGGGTTTCATCCAGGCTCATCGCCCCTTCGGCATCTGGCCGCCCCAGGGAGAACGCCAGGCCGGCGCTGGTGGTGGCCAACGCCTCGAAGCCGAGGCTGGCCAGCAGCTTGGCCGAGCCGGCATCCCAGGGGTTGGGAATGACAAAGGCGCCATCGCGCTCATGCAGGGCTTTGAAGGCTTCGGCACGCAGGGTTTGCACATCCATGATCTCGGCTCCCAGGCAGGCGGCAGGACGCGCTCAGAGCAGGCCGAGTTGTTCGGCTTCTGGCGTGCGGTCCAGTTCAGGCAAGGCCGCAAGCCCCGGCAGGCGCTCCATCAGGCCTTGATGAAAACGCCGGGCCAGGGCGGCGGCCAGGCGGTTGTCGGCAGTATGCAGGAAAACATAGGGGCTGCGCCCCTCCTCGATCCAGGCCGCGACCTTGTCCAGCCACGGCAGCAGAAACGGCTCGTTGGCGGCCAGCTCCGGGTGGCCGATGAAGCGGATCTGCGGGTGCTGGGTAAAGGCGGTCGGGCGAGGCGGCACGCGCGGCTTTTTCGACTGGGCGTGGAGCACCTCGGGCGTCTGTGAAGTACAACTGAACAACGCGCGAGGGTCGAGACAGATGCGCTCCACACCACGCTCAAGCAGCAGGCGGTTGAGTAGGCGCTCTTCCTCGCCCTTGCTGAAGAATGCCGCATTGCGCACCTCCACGGCGATGGGCACGCCAGCTTCGTCGATAAAGCTCACTAGCTCGCTCAGGCGCGCCGGGCCGAAGGTTGCCGGCAACTGCAGCCAGTACGGCGCAACCCGTGCGCCAAGGGGCTTGAGCAATTCGATGAAGGACTGGGCGGCGGCCAGTTGAGCGTGCAGGTCACCGCTGTGGCTGATGTCGCCGGGGAACTTGGCGGTGAAGCGAAAGTGCGCCGGCATCAGCTGCGCCCAGCGTTCGATGGTCGCCGGTGCCGGGCGGGCATAAAAGGTGGTGTTGCCTTCTACGGCATTGAAGACCTGGCTATACAGGCCGAGGAAGTCGCTGGTTTTAGCCTCGGCCGGGTACAGGTACTCGCGCCAGGCGTTTTCACTCCAGGACGGACAACCGACAAAATAGGGCAGCGTGGACAGACTCATCCATCAAATGTACAGGTCCAGCCCCAGTACTTCCATCTCCCAGTCAACGAAACCGGCAGTGGTCAGGTAGCTGGCCAGGGCATGGGCGGTGCGCTTGTTGCGCGCCCGCGGGAAGATCATGTCCTGAGGCCGCGCAGGCAGGCCGCCAGTGCGCGCCTGGCCGTGGCTGGCGCTGGCGCTGGCTTGCGCCTGTACTTCGAACTCGCCCGGCAGATCTTCGTCGTCCACGTCATCGGTACGTACCGGCGCTTTGCGCGGGGCTCGCTTGATGGGGTAGGACTGAGAAGAAAAACCGTCTATGCGCATGGCGATTACTCAGGAGCAGTGATGGCAATTTAGCAGCATCGCTGATCCTTCGCTAATGCCCGATTGATAACTGGACCACAGATCGGGCAAAAGGTTTTATTTTGCCTGGGAATAACCGACGAACTGCACTCAGCGCGCTTTCGGCGTGGCCACCTTGTCGCGCAGGTACACAGGCTGCGCGAGGTCGGCGGCAATCGCCTCGCCGCGCTGCCAGGCGAAGGTCGCCAGGCTCAGCAGGTCCTGGGCATGGGGCAGCAGGCTGGCGTCCTGGCCGCAGGCCTTGACCGCCAGGCGCTCGGCATAGCCCCAGCCAGTGCCCGCGCCAAACCAGTCGCCGCTGGCACCCTCGGGCAAGGCCACCTGCTCCGGTGGCAGCACCGCCTCCTTGCCCTGCAGGCGCATTTCGCCGTCAACGTTGCGATAGCAGCCCCAGTAGACCTCGTCCATGCGCGCATCGATTGCCGCCGCCACTTGCTGCACGCCCTGCTCACGCATCGCGCGCTGGGCCAGCACGGCCAGGTTGGACACCGGCAGTACCGGCCGCTCCAGGGCGAAGGCCAGGCCCTGGACCACGCCAATGGCAATGCGCACGCCAGTGAAGGCGCCCGGGCCACGACCGAAGGCGATGGCATCGAGCTGTTGCAGGGTGACGCCGGCATCGGCCAGCAGTTGCTGGATCATCGGCAGCAGCTTCTGCGCGTGCAGGCGCGGGATCACCTCATAGTGGCTGGAAACCTTGCCATCATGCAGCAAGGCAACGGAGCAGGCTTCGGTGGCGGTGTCGAGGGCCAGCAAGGTGGTCATCGGGGGTTCCAGGGGCAAGAAAAAAGAGCAGCATTATAAACAACAACGGCCCGCAAGCGGGCCGTTGTCTGCACTACCGAGCGTCGATCAGCTCAGTGCGGCCAGGACCTTGGCGGTGATCGCGTCAACCGAGCCCACGCCTTCGATATGCGCGTACTTCGGCTTGCCAGCGTTGGCAGCCGACAGCTTCTGGTAGAAGTCTACCAGCGGCTTGGTCTGGTCGTGGTAGACCGACAGGCGATGACGCACGGTTTCTTCGGTGTCGTCTTTGCGCTGCACCAGCGCTTCGCCGGTTTCGTCGTCCTTGCCTTCAACCTTTGGCGGGTTGTAGACAACGTGGTAAACGCGGCCCGAACCTTCGTGCACACGGCGGCCAGCGATACGCTGAACGATTTCTTCGTCTTCGACAGCGATTTCGACCACGGCATCCAGCTCGACGCCAGCAGTCACCAGGGCTTCAGCCTGAGGAATGGTGCGCGGGAAGCCGTCGAACAGGAAGCCGTTGGCGCAGTCAGGCTGGGCAATACGGTCCTTGACCAGGTTGATGATCAGCTCGTCGGAGACCAGCTTGCCAGCGTCCATGATCGCCTTGGCTTCCAGGCCCAGCGGGGTGCCGGCCTTGACCGCGGCGCGCAGCATGTCGCCAGTGGAAATCTGTGGAATGCCGAACTTTTCGGTGATGAACTTTGCCTGAGTACCTTTACCGGCCCCGGGAGCTCCCAGCAGAATTACGCGCATCTTGTGCTCCTCATTTTTTTGTAAGCAAATCAGTGGGTTTGCCACGCAGGGCCAATCCCGGAATTTGGGTGATGATCGTAATTTCGATCAAAAGGCTGCTCAAGATACACAGCGCCCGCAAGCCACACAAGCGCTCGAAAGTCGGAAAAACCCACGCACTGTGGCCACTTGCAGCACAGGTTGCGCCGAGCGCAACCTGTTGCTTTACAAGCATTCTGCCCTTCCTGGGCAAACCCTCGGCAAAGCGTTTTGCCAACTCAGCCGGTATTGCGCAAACCTGCCGCGATGCCGGCCACGGTGACCAGCAAGGCCTGCTCCAACGGGCTGTCCAGAGCGGCTTCACGCCCACGCGAGCGCGCCAGCAGCTCAGCCTGCAATAGATGCAGCGGGTCCAGATAGGTGTTGCGCAAGCGGATGAATTCCAGGGTTTCGGGGCTGTGCGCCAGTAGCACCGGCTGCCCGGTCAGCCCCAACACCACCTCGCACGCCTGCGACAATAGGTCGCGCAAATGTGCACCCAAAGGTCGCAGTTCTGGTTGCACCAGACGTTCGTCGTAGGAGCGGGCGATATCGGCATCGGCCTTGGCCAGAACCATCTCCAGCATGTCGATACGTGTGCGGAAAAACGGCCACTGCTCGCGCATCTCGGCCAGCAACGGCCCCTGGCCGCGAGCCAGGGCGTTGTTCAATGCCGCTTCCCAGCCGAGCCAGGCCGGCAGCATCAGGCGGGTCTGGGTCCAGCCGAAAATCCACGGGATCGCCCGCAGGCTTTCGATGCCACCGGCGCGGCGCTTGGCCGGGCGGCTGCCCAGCGGCAGGCGGCCGAGTTCCTGTTCGGGGGTGGACTGGCGGAAGTACTCGACGAACTCGGGGTTGTCGCGCACCACGCCGCGATAGGCCTTGACGCCGTCGGCAGCTAACTGGTCCATCAGCGCGCGCCAGGCCGGTTGTGGCGGCGGCGGTGGCAGCAGGGTCGCTTCGAGCACCGCCGCCAGGTAGAGGTTCAGGTTCTGCTCGGCGATGTCCGGCAAGCCGAATTTGAAGCGGATCATCTCGCCCTGCTCGGTAGTGCGCAAGCGCCCGGCCACCGAACCCGGCGGCTGCGACAGGATCGCCGCGTGGGCCGGGCCGCCGCCACGCCCGACGGTACCGCCACGGCCGTGGAACAACAGCAGTTCGACCTGCTGCTCGCGGCAGATGCGCACCAGGGTTTCCTGGGCGCGGTACTGGGCCCAGGCCGCGGCCGTGGTGCCGGCATCCTTGGCCGAATCGGAATAGCCGATCATCACCTCCTGCGGGCCGTGCAGGCCGGCGCGATACCCCGGCAAGCCCAGCAGGCGCTCCATCACCGGCCCGGCGTTGTCCAGGTCAGCGAGGGTTTCAAACAACGGCACCACGCGCATCGGCCGCAGCACGCCGGCCTCTTTAAGCAGCAACTGCACCGCCAGCACATCGGAAGCGGCGCCGGCCATGGAGATCACATAGGAGCCCAGCGAAGCTGCCGGTGCAGCGGCAATCTCGCGGCAGGTGGCGAGCACTTCGGCGGTGTCGGCCTGGGGCCTGAAGTAGCTGGGCAGCAGTGGCCGCCGGCTGTTGAGTTCCTGCTGCAGGAAGGCCACACGCGCGTCTTCATCCCACTCGGCGTAGCGGCCAAGGCCCAGGTATTCGGTGATTTCACTCAGCGCCGAGGTGTGCCGGGCGGCGTCCTGGCGCACGTCCAGGCGCACCAGGAACAGGCCGAAAGTAACGGCCCGGCGCAGGCAGTCGAGCAGCGGGCCGTCGGCGATAACACCCATGCCACAGGCGTGCAGCGACTCAAAGCACAGCTGCAGCGGCTCGAACAGTTCACGGTTGTCCTGCAGCACTTCAGCGGCCGGCGCTTGCGCCGTGGTCAGCGCGGCATGGGCCCAGGCGCGGGTGACCCGCAGGCGCTCACGCAATTGCTTGAGCACGGCGCGATAGGGCTCGGCCGACTCGCCCACCTTGGCCCTCAGCGCTTCGCTGGCCTGCTGCATCGACAGCTCTGCGGCCAGGGCATCGATATCGCGTAAAAACAGGTCAGCGGCCATCCAGCGCGCCAGCAACAGCACTTCACGGGTCACCGGCGCAGTGACATTGGGGTTGCCGTCACGGTCGCCGCCCATCCACGAGGCAAAGCGGATCGGCGCCGCCTCCAGCGGCAGGCGCAGGCCGGTGGCCTGGTGCAGGGCCTTGTCGACCTTGCGCAAGTGGTGTGGCACCGCTTGCCATAGCGAATGCTCGATCACCGCAAAGCCCCATTTGGCTTCGTCTACCGGGGTTGGCCGGGTGCGGCGGATTTCTTCGGTGTGCCAGGCTTCGGCGATCAGCCGTTGCAGGCGTTCGCGGATCTGCTCGCGTTCGGCGGGGGTCAGGTCGCGGTGATCCTGGGCAGCCAGTTGCGCGGCAATCGCGTCGTACTTCTGGATCAAGGTGCGCCGCGCCACCTCGGTCGGGTGGGCGGTAAGCACCAGCTCGATGCTGAGCTTGCCCAGTTGCCGGGCCAGGGCATCGTCGCTGTGGCCGGCGGCCTTGAGCCGCGCCAGCAGTTCGGGCAGCACCCGCGCTTCGAAAGGTTCGGCCTGGCCGGCGTCGCGGCGGCGGATCAGCTGATACTGCTCGGCGATGTTGGCCAGGTTGAGAAACTGGTTGAAGGCCCGCGCCACCGGCAACAGCTGGTCTTCGGCGAGGTCATTGAGGGTCGAGCTCAGTTGCTCGGCGCTACCGCTGCGGTCGGCCTTGGCACTGCGGCGTATGTCCTCGATGGTCTGCAAAAACGCTTCGCCGTGCTGCTCGCGCACGGTATCGCCCAACAACTCGCCCAACAAATGAACATCTTCACGCAAGCGCACATCGATATCAGTCATCAGCCATGTCTCCGGCATTCGGGAAAACCGCTCTGGGTCCAGAGTGCCCCAGTAGCGCCCGGGCTTCAAGGCAGGGCCACGGCTGGGCTACATGGCTGAGCTACAGGGTTGAGCTACTGGGTGAACTACGCTCAACACAGGCATACAGGAGACCATCATGAAAATCCGTGATCTTGCCCAGCATTGGGAACAGCACGCCAAAGGCTCGCTGAGCCCCACCGGCCATGTCCTGCACCTGGACATGGAAGCGGCGGCGCGCCTGGCGGCCCTGGCCGAGATGTACCCCAAGCGCCAACCCGAAGAACTGCTCGGCGAACTGCTCGGGGCTGCGCTTGAAGAGCTGGAAGCGAGCTTTCCGTATGTTCAGGGCGCGCAGGTGATTGCCACCGACGAAGAGGGTGACCCGCTGTACCAGGACATCGGTCCGACCCCGCGGTTTCTTGCCCTTTCACGCCGCTACCTGCACGAGATGAGCAACCCCAAAGAGGCCGGCAAGCCTTGATCCACCCCGCCTCCTGATCCGCGCTGCGAGCGCTCGCGTACCGCCGGCACGCCTGAAAGTTCAACGAAAAACCCACTGACCGATCAGTCAGAAAAAACCGCGAACAAGCGGCACTTTTTTCTGAACTATTCAAAAAACGCTTCGGTCACAGCCAATAGCCATCACGGCAAAACCCTTTCAGAACCGGGTCAGAGCAGTCCCGTAGCTGACGGGTCGCGCCGATGGACTGTTACGGAATTCGTTGTTCATCAGGAGTGATCCAATGGAGTTGACCACCATGAAGACCCGCACCGCAAACACCCCGTCCACTCACCTGCGCGGGCTCAAGCTGGCCGCGCTGGCACTGGGCAGCAGCCTGGTCCTGGCCGGCTGTGCCGGCAACCCACCTACCGAGCAGTACGCTGTCACGCAATCGGCGGTCAATTCCGCTGTCAGCGCCGGCGGTACCGAGTTTGCCGCCGTCGAGATGAAGGCTGCGCAGGACAAGCTCAAACAGGCGGAAATCGCCATGCACGACAAGAAGTACGACGACGCCAAGCGCCTGGCCGAGCAGGCCGAGTGGGACGCCCGCGTCGCCGAGCGCAAGGCCCAGGCCGCCAAGGCCGAGAAAGCCGTACAGGATGCCCGCCAGGGCGTTCAGGACCTGCGTGAGGAAGGCATGCGCAGCGTCGAATGACGCCCGCCCACCGACCCGTGCATTCGTAATCGATCAAAGGATGAACCATTATGCGTAAACACGTGATGATCCCCGCCCTTCTGGCCCTGAGCGTTGGCCTGGCCGCCTGCTCGACGCAGCCGAACGCCAACCTGGAATCGGCCCGGACCAACTTCTCGGCCCTGCAGAGCAACCCGCAGGCCGCCAAGGTCGCGGCCCTTGAAACCAAGGACGCCCAGGACTGGCTGAATAAGGCCGACAAAGCCTACATGGACAAGGAAGACTCGAAAAAAGTCGACCAGCTTGCCTACCTGACCAACCAGCGGGTTGAAGTGGCCAAGCAGACCATTGCCCTGCGCACTGCCGAAGGCAACCTGAAAAACGCTGCCGCCCAGCGTGCCCAGGCGCGCCTGGATGCCCGCGATGCGCAGATCAAGAAGCTGCAGGACAGCCTCAACGCCAAGCAGACCGACCGCGGCACCCTGGTGACCTTCGGCGACGTGCTGTTCGACTTCGACAAGGCCACGCTCAAGAGCAGCGCCTACCCGAACATCACCAAGCTGGCGCAGTTCCTCCAGGAGAACCCTGACCGCAAGGTGATCGTCGAGGGCTACACCGACAGCAAGGGCAGCGCCAACTACAACCAGTCGCTGTCCGAGCGCCGCGCCGCGGCCGTGCGCATGGCGCTGGTACGTGCCGGTGTAGATCCGGCGCGCATCGTCGCCCAGGGCTACGGCAAGGAGTATCCGGTGGCCGACAACACCAGCAACTCGGGTCGCGCGCAGAACCGTCGGGTGGAAGTGACCATTTCCAACGACAACCAGCCGGTGGCGCCGCGTTCGGTCAGCCAGCTGAACTGAAGCTAGCTGTGCAGTAAAAAAAATCCCGCCGAGTCTGGCGGGATTTTTGTTTGGCTTGCGGGCCTTCATCGCGGGTCAAGTCGGATCGCCGCACCGCCGCTCCCGCAATTACTCTTTCACTTCTTGTGGGGTTTCCTGACCCAGGCAACGCACCGCCTGCTTCTTGTTGTTGACCAGCACACCAGTCAGGCCTTTTTGCGCGGTATCGAACAACACCAGCACGCCATCGACGCACTGCGCCACCTGGCTGGCCGGCTGCAGGGAGATCTTGTAGTCCTCGCCAGGGATGGTCTTGAGCATGGTGAAGTCGGACAGCAGCAAGGCATCCTCGGGCTTGGCGAAATGCAGGTAACCGTAGTACCACAGGGCCGCGACGGTACCGATGATGCTGCAGACTCCGGTAATGATCAGCGGGATGGCGTTGCGTTCTTCACTCATTGCGACTTCTCGTCAGGGTAGTTGGGGACTTCGGCCAGGCGCCGCAGCCCGTTGAAATGCATCGGGTCGTCCAGAAAGCGCAACATGACCTGGCGCCAGGTCTTGTCGGCAAAGGTCTGCACATGCCCGCCACGGGTCAGCTGCAACACCCTCGGGGGGGGCGCAGCCTGATACAACTGCAGGCCGTTGACCAGCGGCACGATGGGGTCGTCGATGCTGTGGAAGAACAGCTTGGGCGGGGTCTTGATCTGTGCTATCGAATGGATCGCACTGTCGCCATCGGGCACCAGCCACGACAAAGGCACCTGCAGCGGCCAGGTCAACCACGAATTGCTCAGGGCAAAGCGCCCGACCTGACGGTAGCTGGCCGGTACGCCATCGAAGACCATGGCCTTGAAGCGCTCGGCCTGGCGCGGATGCTCGGCCAGGTAATGGATAGCCATTGAGCCGCCCAGGCTCTGGCCCAGCAGGATCTGCGGCTTGCCCTGCACCTCGGGGGCCTGGTCCAGCCAGGCCAGCGCCGCAGCGATGTCCTGGTAGACCTCCGGCAGCCCGGGCTTGCCCTCCGACAGGCCGTAGCCGCGGTAGTCGAGCAACAGCACCTGATAACCCTGCTCCGGCAACCACCAGCTGCCGCCCAGATGCCAGGCCAGGTTGCCGCCATTGCCATGCAGGTGCAGCACCGTGCCCTTGACCTCGACACCGGCCTTGGCCGGCAGCCACCAGCCATGCAGGCGGGTGCCGTCAGCGGCGGTCAGGGTCACGTCGCGGTACGCGAGTTTGGCTTTCTCGGGGGTGAACGGCTGGCCAGGCTCGGGATAGAACAACAGCGAACTGCAGCCGCCCAGACTCAGCAGCACCAGCAGCAGGCCCAGATGCCTGCGCCATGCTTCAGAGAATGTTCGAGTAATCGGCTTCAATCCGGTCCAGGCTCAGGTGGTTGAGGAAGTTGGAGAAACACATCCAGGCCGACAGCGCGTTGAGGTCGCGAAACTGCTCAGGCAGGTACTTGGGCGGTTCCACCAGGCCTTCATCGACCAGTTGGCGCAAGGTGCGCATGTCTTCAAGGGTGGTCTTGCCGCAGAACAACAAGGGGATCTGTTCGAGCTTGCCCTTGCGCACGGCCAACTGAATATAGTTGTAAACCATGATAAAGCCCTTGAGATAGGACAAGTCCTTGGTAAACGGCAAACCATTGGGCACCGAGCCGCGGAACACCCGGCTGGCGTTGCCGTAGCTTTCGGCCATCTCGAAACCCTGGGCGCGGAAAAACTCATACACCTGCATGAAGTCGGCGCCCTCCTCGACCATATGGATGGCGCGGGTGCGGTTGGTCAGCTTGCGCAGGCGGCTAGGGTAGGAGGCGAAGGCGATCACTTCCATGAGGATCGCCAGGCCTTCCTGGGTCACGGTCGACGAGGGCGGGCCCTTGGCCAGGAAGGTGCAGATCGGCTGGTTGAGACCGTTGAGGGTGGTGCCGACGTGCACCAGGCCTTCGTGAACCTCCAGCGCGCGCACATCGCGGCTGTTGAACATGGCGTCGGCGCGGATCTTGATGTAGTCGGCGCCAGCGGCGGCGTCGGCGACGATACCGTCGGACTCGAACACGCGGATGGTGTCTTCGGCCTCGTTGAACACCTTGTTCAGGCGGCCCTGGAGCATCTCCACGGCCTGCTTGGCGGTGAGGTTCTTCGGCTCGTCCTTGAGGTCGCCACGGCCGTCGATGTTGTTCAGGTAGTCCGAGAGCATCAGGCCGAGGTCGGCCAGGGTCGGGTCACCGGCATGGAAGGCATCGGAGGCGGCGCCGTACAGTTCCTGGGAGATCAGGCCGAAATCCTCGGTGCCGCGCGCTTCGAGCATGCGCACCACCATGCGGTATTCCTTGCACATGCGCCGCATGATCTGCCCGACCGGGTTGAACTGGCCAAGCTGGCGGGTGATGTCGCGCTCGATGTTCTGGAACTCGAGCTTGACAGCCGCCGAGTCGAACGACAGTGGCCGGCCCTGGTAGTAGGCGCGGTCTACCGCTGGCAGCTCCTTGCCCTTGGCCTTGAGGAAACCTTGGCGGATGTTGTCGTCCCACTTCACCGCATCAAGCACGCGAATGGGCGTTTGCGCCAGGACAATGCGATCAGACAGGGCACGTATCGTCTGCTGGTACTCGTCCACCCTACACTCCTTGAATTGCGCTGATTACTTGCCGGCCCGCTTGAAGCGCGCCACTTCGATGAACAGGTCGGAGTTGGCCGGGTCGTCCAGGTAAGCCAGGACGCGCTCGGCCGGGCTGTCGATTAGAACACCTTCGCCGTTTTCTTCGGGCACCTCGATGCTGCGGCCGCTGAGTTCTTTCTTCTGCACGGCCTGGTTGACCTGCTCGACATCAAGGTTGTAGACCACCAGTTCCTTGTTATCGAGCACTTCAAAACCGCCAATCAGGAAGTTGCCGCCCAGACGCTTGGGCACGCCGGCCGAGAGGTACCAGCGATTGCCGTGCTGGGACACGGTGAAGGCGTACTCGTCGCGCTTCTTGTTCTTGCCGATGGCCACTGCCTTGTAGGCGTTGCCACCGCTGCGGCTGATCTGCAGGGTCAGCGGCTCGCCCCAGGCGTCCTTGCTGGTCCAGGTGCCGAGCAGGGCCTTGGGCGCAGGTTTGTTGCCCGGAATCGGCTCGTTGAAGGTGACCAGACAACCGCCAAGCAGCAAGAACGACAATGCCAACAGCAGGGTTCTGGCTTTCATCAACCTCTCCTTGAAATAGGTTCGCGCCTTACACCGACGCCAAGACCAGATGCAGGTACCGGGTAAGAATAGCGAGCATCGGCGCTTCAGCCTGGGCTTGTTCAGCGTCGAGCAGGCCCTGATATTCCATCTGCTCGATAATCGCCGTCAACACCAGGGCATCCTGTTGTGGCTGACACGAGCCTACCACCTGCAGCATCTGCACGGCGCCGCGCAGCAGAATCTGCTCGTGCAGCTTGACCAGCTCGGCCAGGCGCGGGCACAGCAGCGCCTCCTGGCGAAAGGCCTGCTCGGCCATCAGAAAGTCGCGGCGGTTATGCAATTGGCGCTGCACATAGTCGGTGGTCATCTTCGCTACTTCATCGGCCAGGCGCGCCCGCCACTGCGGGCTGCCATCGCCCTGGGAGAGCAACTGGCGCAGCACCACCTCGGTGTTCTCCCAGAGCTTGGCCATGTAGGCCGCGCTGCGTTCGACATACTGGGCGAAGGTGTCGGTGAGCAGGTCTTCGATGTCCTTGAAGTAATAGGTGGTCGCCGACAGCGGCACGCCGGCCTCGGCTGCCACCGCGCGGTGGCGCACGCCGCGCACGCCGTCACGCACGACGATGCGCATGGCCGCGTCGAGGATCTGCTGGCGGCGCTGCTCGCTGCCTTCGCGGCTGGCCTTGCGGCCCTGGTACTGCACGCTTTCGGCCACCGCTGTAGCCACGCAGGCGGCGCCTTGTTGAGTCATTGCAGGAGTCACTGCTGGTCTACCCCAAACGTTGGATCCGATCGATGAATTTCTTCCAGGCATGAAAAAGCCGCCCCGGAAGGCGGCTTGTTCAGTTCGCTCAGGCCTGTGGGCGCATGTGCGGGAACAGGATGACGTCGCGAATCGATGGCGAGTTGGTCAGCAGCATCACCAGACGGTCGATGCCGATGCCTTCACCGGCGGTTGGCGGCATGCCGTATTCCAAGGCACGGACGAAGTCGGCATCGTAGTGCATGGCTTCGTCGTCACCGGCGTCTTTCTCGGCCACCTGGGCCATGAAACGCTCGGCCTGGTCTTCGGCATCGTTGAGCTCGGAGTAGGCGTTGGCGATTTCACGGCCACCGATGAACAGCTCGAAGCGGTCGGTGACGTTCGGGTTGTCGTCGTTGCGACGGGCCAGCGGCGAGACTTCGAACGGGTACTGGGTGATGAAGTGCGGCTGCTCGAGCTTGTGCTCGACCAGCTCTTCGAAAATCATCACCTGCAGCTTGCCCAGGCCTTCGAAGCCGAGCACCTTGGCGCCGGCTTTCTTGGCGATCTCACGGGCCTTGTCGATGTCCTGCAGGTCGGCGGCGCTGATCTCGGGGTTGTACTTGAGGATCGAGTCGAACACCGACAGGCGCACGAACGGCTCGCCGAAGTGGAACACCTTGTCGCCATACGGCACGTCGGTGCTGCCCAGAACCAGCTGGGCCAGTTCGCGGAACAGCTCCTCGGTGAGGTCCATGTTGTCTTCGTAGTCGGCGTGGGCCTGGTAGAACTCGAGCATGGTGAACTCGGGGTTGTGCCGGGTCGAAACGCCTTCGTTACGGAAGTTGCGGTTGATCTCGAAGACCTTCTCGAAACCACCGACCACCAGGCGCTTGAGGTACAGCTCCGGGGCGATGCGCAGGAACATCTGCATGTCCAGGGCATTGTGGTGGGTTTCGAACGGCTTGGCTGCGGCGCCACCAGGAATGGTCTGCAGCATTGGCGTCTCGACTTCGAGGAAGTCGCGGGCCATCAGGAAGTTGCGGATGTGGGCGATGACCTGCGAGCGAACGCGGAAGGTGTGGCGGGTTTCATCGTTGACCATCAGGTCGACGTAGCGCTGGCGGTAGCGCTGCTCGGTGTCGGTCAGGCCGTGGTGCTTGTCCGGCAGCGGGCGCAGCGACTTGGTCAGCAGGCGCACGCTGGTCATTTCGACGTACAGGTCGCCCTTGCCGGAGCGCGCCAGGGTACCTTCGGCGGCGATGATGTCGCCCAGGTCCCAGGTCTTGACCGCGGCCAGGGTTTCTTCCGGCAGGGTCTTGCGGTTGACGTAGACCTGGATGCGCCCGGTCATGTCCTGGATCACCATGAACGAGCCACGGTTGAGCATGATGCGCCCGGCAACCTTGACCGGAATCGCTGCAGCTTCCAGCTCTTCCTTGGTCTTGTCGACATACTGTTTCTGCAGGTCGTTGCAGTAGCTGTCACGGCGGAAGTCGTTGGGGAAGGCGTTACCCTTGGCGCGCTCGGCAGCAAGTTTTTCCTTGCGCAGCGCGATCAGGTTGTTTTCTTCCTGTTGCAGGTCTTGCGATTCGGTCTTCAGGTCGCTCATGTCGTCATTCTTTCCATCAGGTATTCGTTGCCCTTTTCGGGCAGGGCACGCGATGCCGGCGGGCGGCCGGGCATCGCGGCGGTGGTGTGCGGCTTACAGCCCCTGCTTGAGGCTCGCTTCCAGGTACTGGTCGAGGTCGCCGTCCAGCACCTTCTGGCAGTCGCTGCGCTCGACGCCGGTACGCAGGTCCTTGATACGCGAGTCATCCAGCACGTACGAACGGATCTGGTGGCCCCAGCCGATGTCCGACTTGCTGTCTTCCAATGCCTGCGAGGCGGCGTTGCGCTTCTGCATTTCCAGCTCGTACAACTTGGCCCGCAGCATTTTCATGGCGGTGTCCTTGTTGGCGTGCTGGGAGCGTTCGTTCTGGCAGGCCACCACGGTGTTGGTCGGCACGTGGGTGATACGTACTGCCGAGTCGGTGGTGTTTACGTGCTGGCCACCGGCGCCCGAGGAGCGGTAGGTGTCGACGCGCAGGTCGGACGGGTTGATGTCGATTTCGACCTTGTCGTCGATCTCGGGCGACACGAACACCGCCGAGAACGAGGTGTGGCGACGGGCGCCGGAGTCGAACGGGCTCTTGCGCACCAGGCGGTGCACGCCGATCTCGGTACGCAGCCAGCCGAAGGCGTACTCGCCCTTGATGTGCACGGTGGCACCCTTGATGCCGGCGACTTCACCCTCGGAAAGCTCGATGATGGTGGCGTCGAAACCGCGCTTGTCGGCCCAGCGCAGGTACATGCGCAGGAGGATGTTGGCCCAGTCCTGCGCTTCGGTACCACCGGAGCCGGCCTGGATGTCCAGGTAGGCGTTGTTCATGTCCATCTCGCCGCTGAACATGCGACGGAACTCAAGCTGTGCCAGGCTTTCTTCCAGACCTTGCAGCTCGGTCACGACGTCGCTCGCGGCGCCTTCGTCATTTTCCTCGACGGCCATGTCGAGCAGGTCCTGGCAGTCGGCCAGGCCACCGGACATCTTGTCCAGGGTCTCGACGACCTGCGCCAGCATGGCACGTTCGCGGCCCAGGGCCTGAGCGTACTCGGGCTTGTTCCAGACGTTCGGGTCTTCGAGCTCGCGGTTGACTTCGATCAGGCGGTCATGCTTTTGATCGTAGTCAAAGATACCCCCGAATGGACTCGGAGCGCTCGGTGAGGTCCTTGATGGTGTTCAGGATCGGTTGGATTTCCATGGGCGGGCAGCTCTCGTGCGTATTCTGTAGAAAAGCCGGAGAGTATAGCGGAGTTACAGCTTCAAGCGGCAAGCTACAAGCGACAAGAGGCCGGAGAAAAACCCGGCGCCAGGTTTTTTCTTGCCGCTTGAAGCTTGCCGCTTGTAGCTACCGTCAATCCACCCCGACCTGGTTACGGCCGTTGTTCTTGGCCAGGTACAGGCCTTTGTCCGCTGCCGAAATCAGTTGCCGGCAATGGCTGCCGATACCCGGGGTGAGGGTCGCCAGGCCGATACTCACGGTGAGCACCGAGTCGGCGTTGGGCATGGTGTGGGCGATGTTCATCGCCGCCACGGTCTGGCGCAGTTTTTCCGCCACCAGGCGGGCGCCACCCGGCGAGGTGTTGGGCAGCACCAGGGCGAATTCCTCGCCACCGTAACGGGCCGGCAGGTCGCTGGGGCGGGCGCAGGAGGCGCGAATGGCTTCGGCGACCTTGCGCAGCGCTTCGTCACCGGCCAGGTGGCCGAAGGTGTCGTTGAACGACTTGAAATAGTCGACATCGATCATCAGCAACGACAGCTGCGCCTGTTCGCGCATGGCCCGGCGCCATTCCAGCTCCAGGTACTCGTCGAAGTGGCGACGGTTGGAAAGCCCCGTGAGGCCGTCGGAGTTCATCAGCCGCTGCAGCACCAGGTTGGTGTCGAGCAACTGCTGCTGGCTGACGCGCAGGGCGCGGTAGGCCTCGTCGCGCTGCAGCAGGGTCAGGTAGGAGCGCGAGTGGTAGCGGATACGCGCCACCAGCTCGATGTTGTCCGGCAGCTTCACCAGGTAGTCGTTGGCCCCGGCGGCAAAGGCGGCGCTCTTGACCAGCGGGTCCTCCTTGGTCGACAGGACGATGATCGGGATGTCCTGGGTGGCCGGGTTGTTGCGGTATTCGCGCACCAGGGTCAGGCCGTCAAGGCCGGGCATGATCAGGTCCTGGAGAATCACCGTGGGCTTGATGCGCACAGCCTGGGCCACCGCCTGGTGCGGGTCGGCGCAGAAGTGGAAATCGATGTTCTCTTCGTGAGCCAGGCCACGCCGCACCGCTTCGCCGATCATTGCCTGATCGTCGACCAAGAGGACCATTGCCGAATTTTCATTCATGGTCGGAAAACCGTCGAGCGGTAAATCATTCATGCGCTGTCACCTGGTCACTGCCGGCCAGCCGGCGTGGCTCAATACATATCGTCATTTTGGAAAAATTTCCATCAATCGCGCGGCGATTCGCTCCAGAGGGCGAATTTCGACGGCGGCGTCTATCGCGGCGGCTGCCTTGGGCATGCCGTACACCGCGCTGCTCTGCTGATCCTGGGCGATGGTCAGAAAGCCCTGTTGGCGCATCAGCTTCAGGCCCTGGGCGCCATCGCGCCCCATGCCGGTGAGCAGTACGCCGACCGCGTCGCCGCGCCAGTAGCGGGCCACGCTTTCAAAAAATACGTCGATCGAGGGCCGGTAGATTTCGTTTACCGGCTCAGCGGTATAGGCCAGGTTGCCGTTCTTGAGCAGGCGAATGTGGTGGTTGGTGCCGGCCAGCAGCACCTGCCCCGGTTGCGGCGGCTCGCCTTCGCTGGCCAGGCGCACCGCCAGGCCCGAGGCGCTGCTGAGCCATTCGGCCATGCCGGCGGCGAACACCTGGTCAACGTGCTGGACCAGCACGATGGCCGCCGGAAAACTGCGCGGCAAGCCCTTGAGCAGCACTTCCAGGGCCGCCGGGCCGCCCGCCGAAGAGCCAATGGCAACCAGGCCCTGGCGCTGCGCGGCTTCTCGCACCGGCGCGGCCATGGCCCGGGTCGGGGTGCTGCGCTGCTGGCCGATCAGCCAGCCGATATTGAGGATCTTGCGCAGCAGCGGCGCTGCCGCTTCACGCGGATCGCCGGCGCCAAGGGCCGGGGTGTCGACCACGTCGAGGGCGCCATGGCCCATGGCCTCGAACACCCGGTGGACGTTCTGCTGGCGGTCGACGGTGACGATCACGATGGCGCACGGCGTTTCGGCCATGATCCGCCGGGTGGCCTCGACGCCATCCATGACCGGCATGATCAAATCCATGAGGATCAGGTCCGGTAACTGCTCGGCACACAGCTTGACCGCATCGGCGCCATTGCTGGCGACCCAGATCACCTGATGGGCCGGTTCGAATGCCAACGCCCGGCGCAAGGCCTCCACGGCCATGGGCATATCGTTGACGATGGCGATTTTCATCCCTGCGCTCCCCCGATCAGCTCGACGACGGCGTCGAGCAAGGCATCATCGTGAAAACTGGCCTTTGCCAAATAGTAGTCGGCCCCGGCGTCCAGTCCACGGCGACGATCTTCTTCGCGGTCTTTGTACGACACCACCATCACCGGCAGCGATTGCAGGCGGCTGTCGCGCCGCAGCAGCGTGACCAGTTCGATACCGTCCATGCGCGGCATGTCGATGTCGGTGATCAGCAGGTCGAAGTCTTCGCTGCGCAAGGCGTTCCAGCCGTCCATGCCGTCGACCGCAACGGCCACTTCATAGCCCTTGTTGCTCAGCAGCTTGCGCTGCAGTTCGCGCACGGTCAGCGAGTCGTCGACCACCAGCACGCGCTTGCGCGCCGCCTCGCGCACGCTGCGCTGGCCGCGCTCGATACGCTCCAGGCGGCCGGTGCTGAGGAGTTTTTCCACCGAACGCAGCAGGTCTTCGACATCGATAATCAGCACCACCGCGCCGTCGTCGAGCAAAGCCCCGGCGGAAATATCCTGGACCTTGCCCAGGCGCGCGTCCAGCGGCATCACCACCAGCACCCGTTCGCCGATCAGGCGCTCGACTGCCACGCCGTAGAGCATGTCGCGCTCGCGAATCACCACCACCTTGATGCTCTGCCCTTCGCCCTGGCTTGGCGGACGGTTGAGCAACTGGCTGGCCGCGACCAGGCCGATATGCCGGCCCTCATGCCAGAAATGCTGGCGGCCCTCGATCTGCACGATGGCCTCGGCCGGCAGCTCCAGGGTGCGTTCGATATGTGCCAGCGGGAAGGCATAGGCTTCGGCGCCAACCTCGACCACCAGGCTGCGCACCACCGACAGGGTCAGCGGCACTTCGAGGTGAAAGCAACTGCCCTGGCCGCTGGTCTGGGTCAGCTCGATCGAGCCGCGCAACTGGCGAACCATGTGCTGCACGGCGTCCAGGCCGACACCGCGCCCGGACACCTCGGTAACCCGGTCACGCAGGCTGAAACCGGGCAAAAACAGGAAGGTCAGCAGCTCGGCCTCGCTCATCTGCGCCACGGTTTCGGCCGGTGACAACTGGCGCTCGACGATGCTCTGGCGCAAGTGTGCCAAGTCGACGCCGCCGCCATCGTCGCTGATCTCAAGCACCAGCAGGCCGGCCTGGTGCGAGGCACGCAGGCGGATCTGCCCTTCCAGGGGCTTGCCGGCCACCAGGCGCCGCTCGGGCGATTCGATACCGTGATCGACGGCATTGCGCAGCAGGTGGGTCAAGGGCGCTTCGAGCTTTTCCAGTACGTCGCGGTCGACCTGAGTTTTCTCCCCGTCGATGTCCAGGCGCACCTGCTTGCCCAGCGAACGACCAAGGTCACGGACCATGCGGCTTTGCCCGGACAGCACATCGGCAAACGGACGCATGCGACAGGCCAGTGCAGTGTCGTACAGCAGCTGCGCGCGCTGGCTGGCCTGCCAGCCGAACTCATCGAGATCGGAGGCTTGCTGCAACAGAATTTGCTGGGTCTCACCGAGCAGACGCTGGGCCTGGGCCAAAGCGTCCTGGACTTCGGCGCTCTGGCCGCTGCTTTCCAGTTGCTGCTTGAGGCCGTCGAGGGCGCGGATGCTTTGCCCGTGCATGCGCTTGAGGCGCTGCAGGGTGGCCAGGTAAGGCTTGAGCCGCTGGGTTTCGACCAGCGATTTGCTCGACAGGTCGAGCAGGCTGTTCAGGCGCTCGGCCGTGACCCGCAAGACCCGCTCACCGCCCTCGGTCGTGCGTTTGCCGCTGCGCACCGGCGCGGCTTCGACCTCGGGTTCGGGGTCAACGCTTGGCAGCTCGACCGCCAGTGGTTCGGGTTCGGGCTCGGGTTCCGGCAATGGCGGCGCTGCGATCGCAGGCGCTGCTGGTGCACCAGGGTCGAGCAACGCGGCCATCTGCACCAGAAAGGTCTGCACCGCGGCATCGATACTGGCATCGCCCGGCGTGGCGATGCGCATCAGCAGGTCGGTGCCCTGCAACAGCGCATCGATATGCTCCGGGCGCAGCAGCAAGCGGCCTTCCTGGGCGCCGACCAGGCAGTCTTCCATGACATGGGCGACGCTGACCCCGGCATCGACGCCGACAATCCGCGCCGCGCCCTTGAGCGAATGGGCTGCGCGCATGCACGCTTCAAGCTGGTCGGCCTGGGTCGGGTTGCGCTCCAGTGCCAGCAGCCCGGCACTGAGCACCTGAGTCTGGGCTTCGGCCTCCAGGCTGAACAGCTCGAGCAACGAGGCGTCGCGCATTTGCTCTGGGGTCATGACAGGCTCCGGTTCACGGCAGACAGCACTTGGTCTTCATCCAGCACGCGAACACTGCGTCCGCGCCATTGCAGCACCGCTGCGGTAAAACGCGTTTCGCCCTGCTCGGCCCCCAGGCGGACGGGGTCCAGAGCATGGATGCCGTCCACTTCATCGACCTGGACCACCACCGAGCCGCCGGCAGCGGCGATGATCAGCATGCGCGGCATGATCCGCGCCGAGGTTGGCGCCGAACCCTGGGTTTCAAGGCCGAGCAGGTCGCCCAGCGACAGGCAGGGCACCAGCGCGCCACGTACATTGGCCACGCCATGCAGCACCCGCGAGCGCTGGTGTGGCAGGGAATGCACCTGCTGCAGCGGCGCAACCTCGACCAGGCAGCGGGTGGCCAGCGCCAGCCACTCCTCGCCCAGGCGAAACAGCAGCAATGAGCGGCCACTGCTGGCTTGCTCAGGCGCCTCGCTCTGCTCGTGGGCTTCCTGAGACAACGAATAGCGGTCCAGCAGGCGCGTCGCTGCAGCGGCATAGACGTCGCAGTTGCGGCAGTGAATATGTTCATCAAGCAGCGGGCAGCTCTTGTCGCCGTGTACGCCGATACGGTTCCAGCAATCGTCAATGCTGGCGGCGTCACTGGCGACCAGTTGCACGTCGTTGTCACCCATCATTGCTCAGACTCCCGGTCAGCGCGCCGTGCGGCCCGTTCCTGCAGGCGCCGGGCGCCTGCGACATCACCTTGCGAAGCCAGCAGCGCGGCCAGGTGCACCAGTGCCTCCGGATGCTGGGGGTCAAGGTAGAGCGCCTTGCGGTAATGGCTCAGGGCTTCACCGCTGTCGCCGGCGGTATCACTGAGCAAGCCCAGCCAGTAGAACACCTGGGCAGTGGGCGGATACTGCTGCAGGTAACGGGTACACGCGGCCTGGGCCTCGGTGCTGCTACCGGCATTGGCCATCTGGGCGATCTGCGCCAGCAATTGGCTGGCCGCATCCTGCGCGGCGGGCTTCGCCGGCGGCGGCGCAATCGGCTTGAGCTTGCGCACCGTCAGCGGCGCCGACGCCGGGCGCGGCACGCTGGCCGCCGTCACCGGCACTGTCAACGGCAAAGGGATCGCCAACGGCTTGCTCGGCGGCGCCGGCTGCATTTCAGCCTGGCGTACGTAGGCAAAGGATTGGGCAATGCCCACCGGGCGCATGCCCATGCGCGCCAGCAGGCTGCCTTCGGCCGGGCCGATGAACAGCACACCTTGCTCATGGATCAGGCTTTTGAGCACCTCGAACACCCGCTGCTGGGTGGGGACGTCGAAGTAGATCAGCAGGTTGCGGCAGAACACGAAATCGTAACTGCCCTCGCGGGCCTTGAGCGCCGGATCCAGTACATTGCCGACCTGCAGCTTGACCTGCTGGCGAACCCGCTCGTCGAGGCGCTGGCCTTCGTCGCTGTCGCTGAAGTGCCGCTCGCGAAAGTCCAGGTGCGAGCCACGGAACGAGTTGCGCCCGTACAGCGCCTGTTCGGCGCGATCAATCGAATTGGGGCTGATGTCCATAGCGTCGACGCGAAAGCTGTGCCCGGCAAAGCCGCCGTCGAGCAGGGCCATGGCAATCGAGTACGGCTCTTCGCCGGTCGAGCACGGCAGGCTGAGGATGCGCAGCGGGCGCATGCCACCGAGCTCGGCCAGGCGTTTGCGCGCCAGGGTCACCAGGGCGTTGAACGACTCCGGATAACGGAAGAACCAGGTTTCCGGGACGATCACCGCCTCGATCAGCGCCTGCTGCTCCTGGCTCGACTGCTGCAGGCGCAGCCAGTAGTCATCCAGGTCGCGGGCTTCGAGGGTGGCGCAGCGCTGACGCAAGGCGCGCTCGACCATCGCTGCGCCGACCGAGGCGACATCCAGACCGATCCGATCCTGCAAAAAGCGAAAGAAGCGCTGTTCGCCACTCATGCCAGGCCCTCGTCGCTCGCCGCCAGCTCAGGCGGGAACAACAGCTGGCGCACCTCGGCGCTGAGCAGGTCCTGTACACCGATGCATTGCAGCAAACCGTGGGCATCCTCGCGCACCGGCCCCAGGTAAGGCGCCTGCTGGTTGTCCAGGCCATAGGGCTGGAACTCGGCGGGGTCGCAACGCAGGGTATCGGTGGCCTGTTCGAGGATCAGCCCCAGCCGCAAGTGCGGGCGCAACGGGTCGGCACGGTAGTGCACCAGGACCAGGCGCGTGCTGGTGCGCACCGGCGCCGGCAAACCGAAGCTCAAGGCGCCGACGTCGATCACCGGTACCAGCGCGCCACGATGCGCCAGCACCCCGGCCACCCAGGCCGGGGTCTGGGCAATGGGCTTGAGCGGCAGGCGCGGCAGCACTTCGGCGACCTCATGGGCGTCCAGGGCAAAGCGCTGGTCGCCGATGCGAAACACCAGGTACAGGGTGCCGTGGGAGGCCGCATCCTGGTTGCGGCGAGGCTGAAGGTCGTTCATCGGCAGGTCAGACTTTGAACCGCGACACGCCGCCACGCAGGCCGGTGGCCACCTGGCTCAGTTCGTCAATGGCAAAGCTGGCCTGGCGCAACGATTCGACCGTCTGGCTGCTGGCATCGCCCAACTGCGCCAGGGCATGGTTGATCTGTTCGGCGCCGGTGGCCTGGGCCTGCATGCCTTCATTGACCATCAACACCCGCGGCGCCAGGGCCTGGACCTGGTGAATGATCTGGGTCAGTTGCTCGCCGACCTGCTGCACCTCGAACATGCCGCGGCGTACTTCTTCGGAGAACTTGTCCATGCCCATGACCCCGGCCGACACCGCCGACTGGATCTCGCGAACCATCTGCTCGATGTCGTAGGTAGCCACGGCAGTCTGGTCGGCCAGGCGCCGCACTTCAGTGGCGACCACGGCGAAACCACGGCCGTACTCACCGGCTTTTTCCGCCTCGATGGCGGCGTTGAGCGACAGCAGGTTGGTCTGGTCGGCGACCTTGACGATGGTCACCACCACCTGGTTGATGTTGCCGGCCTTCTCGTTGAGGATCGCCAGCTTGTTGTTGACCAGATCGGCCGCGCCCATCACCTGGTGCATGGTCTCTTCCATGCGCGCCAGGCCCTGCTGGCCGGAGCCGGCCAGGATCGAGGCCTGGTCGGCGGCCGAGGTCACTTCGGTCATGGTCCGCACCAGGTCGCGGGAAGTCGCGGCGATTTCCCGCGAAGTGGCGCCGATTTCGGTGGTGGTGGCGGCGGTCTCGGTGGCGGTGGCCTGTTGCTGCTTGGAGGTGGCGGCAATCTCGGTCACCGAAGTGGTGACCTGCACCGAGGAGCGCTGGGCCTGGGACACCAGGTTGGTCAGTTCGCCCATCATTTCGTTGAAGCCGGTTTCCACCGCGCCGAACTCATCCTTGCGGTCCAGGTTCAGGCGCACGCTGAGGTCGCCGCCGCTGAGCTTGTCCAGGGCATGGACGATACGCTGCATCGGTGCGGTGATGGCGCGCATCAGCACCAGGCCGCAGATGGTTGCGGCGACAATCGCCAGCAACAGCGAGACGATCATGCTGAACTTGGCCGTGGCCACGGCGCTGACGATGGAGTCGGTGGCGGATTCGGCCGAATGACGGTTGCGCTCGATCACCCCGTTCAGGTGCTTGCGGCCATCGACCCAGGCCGGGGTCAGCACCTCGGCGAGCAGGCGCTGGGCTTCGGGGTAATCCTTCTTGCGGTAGGCCTCCAGGACGCTATCCACCGCTTTCAGGTAGCCCGCTTCGAGCTGGCCGAACTGGTCGAAGCTGGCCTGGTCGTCCTTCTCGCGAATGGTCGCCTGGTAGCTGGCCATGTGCTGTTTGAGGCGCTCTTCAAAGCCCTTGTACAGCTCCATGTCGGCCGAGGTGAGCTCGCGGTGGTCGCTCAGGCCCACCAGCTGCTGGGTCAGTACATAGCTGTCGACCCAGGCGCTGCGGATCATGGAGCTGTAGTAGACCCCGGGGATGCTGTCGGTTCGCACCGCTTCCTCGCCGGACTCTATGGCCACCAGTCGCGAATAGGCAGCGACCACCATCAGCGACATGATGGCGATAATCACGGCGAAGCTCGCCAGGATCCGTTGGCGCAAGGTCCAGTTTTTCACAGTCAGCCCTCAAGTGTTCTACGCGAGCAGGAAAAATGGGCAGAGTATAGCCCAGCGGCTGCGCGCTTTTGCGGCTGACTTAACGGCTGGATCGGGCCAAACGGGCTAGATACTGGCCATTAGCCCGGTTTCATTGACTGGCAGCAAGTTTTACCTGGTTTTCCAGCTCGCTCTTGAGCGCCGGGTCAAGCTTGAGCTGGCGCGCCAGTTCGTCCAGGTAGGCACGCTCCATGAAATGCTCCTCGTCCACCAGCATGACACTGGCGATGTACATTTCGGCGGCCATTTCCGGGGTGCTGGCGGCGCGGGCGACGTCGGCCGGGTCCAGCGGTTTGTTCAGCTCGGCGTGCAGCCAGTGTTGCAGTTCCTGGTCGCTGGACAGCTTGACGAATTCGCCCTCGATCAGCGCCCGCTCGCGGTCATCGACATGGCCATCGGACTTGGCCGCTGCCACCAGCGCCTTGAGGATCGCCTGGCTGTGCTGCTCGACCTGGGCCGGCGGCAGGCGGTCGAGGGTTTGCGGCTCACCCTGCACCGCAGTGCCCTGCTTGGCCTGCCAGTTGCCGTAGGCCTTGTAGGCGATCACCCCGAGGGCCGCCAGGCCGCCGTAGGTCAGGGCCTTGCCGCCGTACTTGCGAGCCTTTTTGTTGCCCATCAGCAAGCCCATCGCCCCTGCTGCCAGAGCACCGCCGCCGGCACCGGAGAGCAGGCTGCCCAGGCCACCACCGCCCTTGCCGCCGAGCAGGTCGCCAAGGCCGCCGGATTTGCCGGCAGGGCTTTTGCCGCCCTGGTTCTGCAGCAGGTCCTGGCCGGATTTGAGCAGTTGATCAAGCAAGCCGCGGGTGTTCATGGGGCATCTCCATGGGGAGGAAAGAAGCCCAAAGAGTACTGCCGCAGGCTGAAGCGAAGCTGAATGCATTTGCTTCCAGATGTTGCCTACGCTTAAACCAGCTATACCTGCACTTTCACCGCCCCGAGATAATTCCAACAAGAGGGAACACCATGTTCGTGCACAAGACCGCCACGCTCTGCGCCCTGAGCACCGCCCTGCTGGCCAGCGCCAGCCTGCAGGCCGCCGAACCCCTGAAAGCCGTGGGCGCCGGCGAAGGCCAGCTGGATATCGTCGCCTGGCCGGGTTACATCGAGCGCGGTGAAAGCGACAAGGCCTACGACTGGGTGACCGGCTTCGAGAAGGACACCGGCTGCAAGGTCAGCGTCAAGACCGCCGCCACCTCCGACGAGATGGTCAGCCTGATGACCAAGGGCGGTTACGACCTGGTCACCGCCTCCGGTGACGCCTCGCTGCGCCTGATCGCCGGCAAGCGCGTGCAGCCGATCAACACCGCGCTGATCCCCAACTGGAAGAACCTCGACCCGCGGCTCAAGGACGGCGCCTGGTACGTGGTCAACCAACAGGTGTACGGCACGCCCTACCAATGGGGTCCGAACGTGCTGCTGTACAACACCGAGGTGTTCAAGCAGGCGCCGACCAGCTGGAGCGTGGTTTTCGAGCCGCAGGAGCTGCCCGACGGCAAGCCCAACAAGGGCCGGGTGCAGGCCTACGACGGGCCGATCTACATCGCCGATGCGGCGCTGTACCTGAAGTCGGCCAAACCTGAACTGGGCATCCACAACCCCTATGAACTGAACGAAACCCAGTACCAAGCGGTGCTCGACCTGCTGCGCCAGCAACATCCGCTGATCCACCGTTACTGGCACGATGCCACGGTGCAGATGAGTGACGTCAAGAACGAGGGCGTGGTCGCCTCCAGTTCCTGGGGCTACATGGTCAACGGCCTGCAAGCCGACAAACAGCCGGTGGCCTCGACCATTCCCAAGGAAGGCGCCACCGGCTGGGCCGACACCACCATGCTGCACAGCGAGGCCAAGCACCCCAACTGCGCCTACAAGTGGATGGACTGGTCGCTGCAGCCCAAGGTCCAGGGCGACGTAGCGGCCTGGTTCGGCTCGCTGCCCGCGGTGCCGGCGGCCTGCAGCGGCAGCGAACTGCTCGGCGCCGAGGGCTGCAAGACCAATGGTTTCGACCAGTTCGACAAGATCGCCTTCTGGAAGACCCCGCAGGCCGAAGGGGGCAAGTTCGTGCCCTATAGCCGCTGGACCCAGGACTATATTGCGATCATGGGCGGCCGTTAGGGCCCTGTCGCGGGGCAAGCCCGTTCCCACCTGAAGACGCGGGCTTGCTCCCTCTTGCTGGAGCTTCGCACCATGACCCTTGCAGTGCAGTTCACCAATGTCTCGCGCACCTTTGGCGAGGTCAGGGCGGTTGACCAGGTGTCGATCGACATCCACGACGGTGAGTTCTTCTCGATGCTCGGCCCCTCGGGGTCGGGCAAGACCACCTGCCTGCGCCTGATTGCAGGCTTCGAGCAACCCAGTGCCGGGTCGATCCGCATCCACGGTGAAGAGGCGGCGGGGTTGCCGCCCTACCAGCGCGACGTCAACACGGTGTTCCAGGACTACGCGCTGTTCCCGCACATGAACGTGCGCGACAACGTCGCCTATGGCCTCAAGGTCAAGGGCGTGGCCAAGGCCGAACGCCATGCCCGCGCCGAAGAGGCCCTGGTCATGGTTGCCCTGGGCGGCTATGGCCAGCGCAAGCCGGTGCAACTGTCTGGCGGCCAGCGCCAGCGCGTGGCCCTGGCGCGGGCGCTGGTCAATCGTCCGCGGGTGCTGCTGCTCGATGAACCGCTGGGAGCGCTGGACCTGAAACTGCGCGAGCAAATGCAGGGCGAGCTGAAAAAGCTGCAGCGCCAATTGGGCATCACCTTCATCTTTGTCACCCATGACCAGACCGAGGCGCTGTCGATGTCGGACCGCGTCGCGGTGTTCAACCGCGGCCGCATCGAGCAGGTCGACACTCCACGCAACCTGTACATGAAGCCGGCGACCACTTTCGTCGCCGAGTTCGTCGGCACCTCGAATGTGCTGCGCGGCGCATTGGCGCAGCAGCTCAATGGCAGCCAGCTGCCGTTCTCGATCCGCCCGGAACACATCCGCCTTGGCGACCAGCCAGCGGCCAGCAACGAAATCCAGGTCAGCGGCCTGCTCCACGATATCCAGTACCAGGGCAGCGCCACCCGCTACGAGCTGCAGCTGGACAACGGCCAGTTGCTGAGCATCAGCCAGGCCAACAACCAGTGGCAGGAACACGCCGCGCCCTGGCAGCCCGGCCAGCGCCTGCAGGCACGCTGGGCCCGCGAGGCGATGACGGCGTTGCAGGAAACCGTGCCCGGCGAGGGCCACTGAAATGACCCAGGCTCTGGCAAACAGCGCGCCGGGCGTCATGCGGCGCTTCTCTACCCTGCTCTATCGGCGCCCCAACCTGTACCTGGCGCTGCTGCTGGTGCCGCCGCTGCTGTGGTTTGGCGCGATCTACCTGGGGTCGCTGCTGAGCCTGCTGTGGCAGGGTTTCTACACCTTCGACGACTTCACCATGGCGGTCACCCCTGACCTGACCCTGGGCAACTTCGCTGCGCTGTTCAACCCATCGAACTTCGACATCATCCTGCGCACCCTGGGCATGGCCATCGCCGTGTCGCTGGCTAGCGCCGTGCTGGCCTTCCCCATCGCCTACTACATGGCCCGCTACACCAGCGGCAAGACCAAAGCGTTCTTTTATATCGCGGTGATGATGCCGATGTGGGCCAGTTACATCGTCAAGGCCTACGCCTGGACCCTGCTGCTGGCCAAGGGCGGCGTGGCCCAGTGGTTCGTCCAGCAACTCAACCTGGGGCCGGTGCTGCAGTTCATCCTCGGTATTCCCGGGGTCGGCGGCAGCACCCTGTCGACCTCGCACCTGGGGCGCTTCCTGGTGTTCGTGTACATCTGGCTGCCGTTCATGATCCTGCCGATCCAGGCTTCACTGGAACGCCTGCCGCCATCACTGCTGCAAGCCTCGGCAGACCTTGGCGCGCGGCCGCGGCAGACCTTCATGCAGGTAATCCTGCCGCTGTCGGTACCTGGCATAGCCGCAGGCTCGATCTTCACCTTCTCGCTGACCCTGGGCGACTTTATCGTCCCGCAACTGGTCGGCCCGCCCGGCTACTTCATTGGCAGCATGGTCTATGCCCAGCAGGGCGCCATCGGCAACATGCCCATGGCCGCCGCCTTTACCCTGGTGCCGATCGTGCTGATTGCCGTGTACCTGACCATAGTCAAACGCCTGGGGGCCTTCGATGCACTCTGAACGCGCCTCGATCGGCCTGCGCCTGGCGGCCTGGGGCGGGCTGGTGTTCCTGCACTTCCCGATCCTGATCATCGTCCTCTATGCCTTCAACACCGAGGACGCCGCCTTCAGCTTTCCGCCCCAGGGCTTGACCCTGAAGTGGTTCAGCGTGGCGTTTGCGCGCCCGGACGTGCTGGAGTCGATCAAACTGTCGCTGCAGGTCGCCTGCCTGGCGACGCTGATCGCCCTGGTGCTCGGCACCCTGGCCTCGGCGGCGCTGTACCGGCGCAGCTTTTTCGGCAAGGAGAGCATCTCGCTGATGCTGATTTTGCCCATCGCCCTGCCCGGGATCATCACCGGCATCGCCCTGCTCTCGGCATTCAAGACCCTGGGGATCGAGCCGGGCATTTTCACCATCGTCGTCGGCCACGCCACCTTTTGCGTGGTGATCGTCTACAACAACGTCATCGCCCGCCTGCGGCGCACCTCGCAGAGCCTGATCGAGGCGTCGATGGACCTGGGCGCCGACGGCTGGCAGACCTTTCGCTACATCGTTTTGCCCAACCTCGGCTCGGCACTGCTGGCCGGCGGCATGCTGGCCTTTGCCTTGTCGTTCGATGAAATCATCGTCACCACCTTCACCGCAGGCCACGAGCGCACCCTGCCAATCTGGCTGCTCAACCAGTTAAGCCGGCCGCGCGATGTGCCGGTCACCAACGTAGTGGCCATGCTGGTGATGCTGGTGACCATGCTGCCGATCCTCGGCGCCTATTACCTGACCCGCGGCGGCGAAAGCGTAGCCGGCAGCGGCAAATAACTCCTGGAGGACTGGACCATGCAAACCCGACTGTTAATCAACGGCCAACTGGTGGACGGCGAAGGCGCAGGCTACGCGGTGCTCAACCCGGCGCTGGGCAGCGTGCTGGTGGAAGTCAACGAGGCCAGCGAGGCCCAGGTCGATGCTGCCGTGCGCGCCGCCGACCGTGCCTTCGACAGCTGGTCGCAGACCACGCCCAAAGAGCGTTCGCTGTTGCTGCTCAAACTTGCCGACGCCATCGAGGCCCACGGCGAAGAGCTGGCCCGCCTGGAGTCGGACAACTGCGGCAAGCCCTATGCCGCTGCGCTCAATGACGAGATCCCGGCGATCGCCGATGTGTTCCGCTTTTTTGCCGGTGCCAGCCGCTGTCTGGGCGGCTCGGCTGCCGGTGAATACCTGCCGGGGCATACCTCGATGACCCGTCGTGACCCGCTGGGCGTGGTCGCCTCGATCGCGCCGTGGAACTACCCGCTGATGATGGTTGCCTGGAAGATCGCCCCGGCGCTGGCCGCCGGCAACACCGTGGTGCTCAAGCCGTCGGAGCAAACGCCGCTGACTGCGCTGCGCCTGGCAGAACTTGCCAGCGAGCTGTTGCCGGCCGGCGTGCTGAACATTCTTTTCGGTCGCGGGCCGAGCGTCGGCACGCCGCTGGTGACCCACCCGAAAGTGCGCATGGTGTCGCTGACCGGCTCGATCCCAACCGGCGCCAACATCATCGCCAGCACCGCCGACAGCGTGAAGCGCATGCACATGGAACTGGGCGGCAAGGCCCCGGTGATCATTTTTGATGATGCCGATATCGACGCCGCGGTCGACGGCATCCGCACCTTCGGCTTCTACAATGCCGGCCAGGACTGCACCGCCGCCTGCCGCATCTATGCCCAAAGCGGCATCTACGAGCAATTCGTAGAAAAGCTCGGCAAGGCCGTGGCCAGCATCAAGCATGGCCTGCAGAACGACCCGGACACCGAGCTCGGCCCGCTGATCACCGCCCAGCACCGCGACCGGGTGGCGGCCATGGTCGAACGGGCGATTGCCCAGCCGCATATTCGCCTGGTCACCGGTGGCAAGGCGGTGGCCGGTGACGGTTTCTTTTTCGAACCTACGGTGCTGGCCGATGCCCAGCAGGATGACGAGATCGTCCGCCGCGAGGTGTTCGGGCCGGTGGTCTCGGTAACCCGTTTCGACGATGAAGCGCAGGCCCTGGCCTGGGCCAACGATTCCGACTACGGCCTGGCGTCGTCGCTGTGGACCGCCGACGTCGGCCGTGCCCATCGCGTTTCGGCGCGCCTGCAGTACGGCTGTACCTGGGTCAACACGCACTTTATGCTGGTCAGCGAAATGCCCCATGGCGGTCAGAAACTGTCTGGCTATGGCAAGGATATGTCCATGTACGGGCTGGAGGACTACACCTGCGTCCGGCATGTGATGTTCAAACATTAAGGTAAGGACACCCATGGAAATCACCCGACGCGACTTCATCAACGGAGTCGCCATCGGCGTCGCAGCGGGCCTGACCCCGCTGCAACTGCTTCAGGCGGCCCCCAGCGGGCGCTATTACCCACCGGCCTTGACCGGTTTGCGTGGCAGCCATGTCGGCGCCTTCGAAGTTGCGCACCAGATGGGCTGGGAGAAAAAGACCTTCGCCACCGACGCCCTGCCGATCAGCGAGGAATACGACCTGGTGGTGGTCGGCGGCGGCATCAGCGGCCTGGCGGCGGCGTTCTTCTATCGCGAGAAGCATCCCGCCGCGAAGATCCTGATCCTCGAGAACCACGACGATTTCGGCGGCCACGCCAAGCGCAACGAGTTCAGCGCCGGTGGGCGGATGATCCTTGGCTATGGCGGCAGTGAAGCCTTGCAGTCGCCCAACCATCTGTACAGCAAGGAGGTCAACGGCCTGCTGCAAAAGCTTGGCGTCGATATCAAGCGTTTCGAGACCGCCTTTGACCACAGCTTCTACCCCGACCTGGGCCTGTCGCGCGCGGTGTTCTTCGACCAGGAAACCTTCGGCGAAGACAAGCTGGTCACTGGCGACCCGACGCCGATGGTCGCCGACGACATCGCCCCGAGCCAGCTCAACGCCCGCCCGATTGCCGATTTCATCAATGACTTCCCCTTGCCCGCAAGCGACCGCAAGGCGCTGATCGACCTGCACCAGGCGCCGCGCGACTACCTGGCCGGCAAGTCGCTGGAGGACAAGACGGCCTATCTGGAGCGCACCAGCTACCGCGACTTCCTGCTCAAGGACGTCGGCCTGTCGGCCAGGGCGGTCAAGTACTTCCAGGGCCGCACCAACGACTTCATGGCCGTGGGCATCGATGCCGTCGCCGCTGCCGACGCCTACTCTGTCGGCTTCCCGGGCTTTGCCGCGATGAACCTGGCGCCGCTCAGCGAGGAAGCCAAGGCGGAGATGGAAGAGCCCTACATCTACCACTTCCCCGACGGCAACGCCTCGCTGGCACGCCTGCTGGTGCGCAGCCTGGTGCCATCGGTGGCGCCGGGCCAGAGCATGGAAGACATCGTCCTCGCCAATTTCGACTACAGCCAGCTCGACCGCGCCGGGCAACCGCTGCGCCTGCGCCTGAACAGCACGGCGGTGAGCGTGCGCAACGTCGTGGGTGGGGTCGATGTCGGCTACAGCCGCGCCGGGCAACTGGCCAAGGTGCGCGCCAAGCACTGCATCCTGGCCTGCTACAACATGATGATCCCCTACCTGCTGCGCGACCTGTCGGCCGAACAGGCCCACGCCCTGAGCCAGAACGTCAAGTTCCCGCTGGTGTACACCAAGGTCATCGTGCGCAACTGGCAAGCGTTCCAGAAGCTTGGCGTGCACGAGATCTACGCCGCCACCCAGCCCTACAGCCGGATCAAGCTCGACTACCCGGTGAGCCTCGGCGGCTACGAACATCCACGCGACCCGGCGCAGCCCATCGGCCTGCACATGGTGTTTGTCCCGACCAGCCCCGACAGCGGCATGAGCAGCCGCGACCAGGCCCGTGCCGGACGCGGGCGCCTGTACGGCACCTCATTCGAGGTACTGGAAAGCCAGCTGCGCGAGCAGTTGCAACGCATGCTGGGTCCTGGTGGCTTTGACCACAACAAGGACATCCTGGCGATCACGGTCAACCGCTGGCCCCATGGTTATGCCTGCTCCACCAATACCCTCTACGACGACCCGGCGCAGATCGAGCAGTGGATGGAGCTGGCGCGCCAGCCCGTGGGCAAGGTCAGCATCGCCAACTCGGACGCGGCCTGGAGCGCCTATGCCCATGCGGCGATTGATGAGGCGTGGCGTGCGGTGGGGGAACTGGGCTAAATCCAGGAAACCTCCTTCATCCATAAAGGCTTCGCCCTACGGACATCCCATTGCTGCATCGCAGACGGTATCATAATATGATACCATTAATAATCATCAGCGCAGTACGCTGAAGTCAATCTTCAGCAAACCGATACCCGGCAATCTGGAATGGGCTCGCATCGAATCTTTGTTGGTCGGTGCGGGAGCCCGGGTAATCGAAGGCAGAGGTTCACGCGTGCGCTTTGAACTCAATGGTGTGATCGCGACGTTCCATCGCCCTCATCCGGATAAAGATGCCAAGCCTTATCAGATCCGCGATGCGCGGTACTTTCTGGAACAGGCAGGAGTGACCCCATGAATGTCATGAACTACAAGGGCTACGCCGCCCGTATTGAATACAGCGATGAAGACCAATTGCTGATCGGCCATGTCGCCGGTATACGCGATGTGATCGGCTTTCACGCGCAATCGGTCCCGCAGTTGCGCAGCGCCTTCGAAGAAGCCGTGGATGACTACCTTGATACCTGCGCGCGCCTGGGACGTGAACCACAGAAAGCTTACTCGGGGAAATTGAGCTTGCGCCTTGAGCCGACGCTGCATGCCAGCGTCGCGCAAAAAGCTGAGTTGGCAGACAAGAGCATCAACCAGTGGGTCAGCGATGTGTTGAGCCAGGCCGCACATGCCTAAGGCCCGCTCCCACAGAGGGTTTATGTACGCCGAACCTGTGGGAGCTGGCTTGCCTGCGATCGAGCGCGAAGCGCTCGCCATTCAGTCAATCGCGTAAATCAGACTCATGTATCGGCTGGTCGCGACTGGTAGCCCGTTGATACTGCGCCGGCCACACCGCCTTGTTGCCGCCCAGGTCGTCGTCGGCATGCAGCGGCCAGTACGGGTCGCGCAGCAATTCGCGGGCGAGGAAGATGATATCGGCCTGCGCGGTACGCAAGATGGTTTCAGCCTGCATCGGGTCGGTGATCATGCCCACCGTCCCGGTGGCGATCCCCGCCTCTTCCCGCACTTTGGCCGCGAACTGAGTCTGATAGCCCGGCCCGGTCGGGATCTCGGCTTTTACCGAGGTGCCGCCAGAGGACACGTCGATCAGGTCCACGCCCAGTTTGCGCAGGCGCTTGGCCAGCTCCACGGTCTCATCCGGGTTCCAGCCATCCTCGACCCAATCAGTGGCCGATAGCCGCACGAACACCGGCAACTCGGCCGGCCACACCTCGCGCACTGCTTCGGTCACTTGCAGGGTCAGGCGAATGCGGTTTTCAAAGCAGCTGCCGTACTGGTCGCGGCGCTGGTTGCTCAATGGCGACAGGAACTGGTGCAACAGGTAGCCATGGGCGGCATGCACTTCGACCACCTTGAAACCGGCCTCAAGGGCGCGCCGGGCAGCGGCGACAAAGGCCTGGATGATCTCGCCGATCTGCGCTTCGTTCAGTTCGCTGGGTGCGGTGTGCTCCGGGTCGAAGGCAATTTTCGAGGGCCCCACTGGCACCCAGCCGCCAACGTCGACCTTGACGCTGCCATGCTTGCCCAGCCACGGCCGATGGGTGCTGGCCTTGCGCCCGGCATGGGCCAGCTGGATGCCGGGCACCGCGCCCTGGGCGGTGATGAAACGGGTGATGCGTTGCAGCCCCGGGATCTGCGCGTCGTCCCACAAGCCCAGGTCTTGCGCGGTAATGCGCCCGTCGGCAGTCACGGCAGTGGCTTCGGTGAAAATCAGCCCGGCACCACCCACCGCGCGGCTGCCCAGGTGCACCAGGTGCCAGTCATTGGCCAGGCCGTCGACACTGGAATACTGGCACATGGGTGAGACGGCAATGCGGTTGGGCAGGATCAGCTGGCGCAGGGTATACGGCTCAAGCAGCAGGCTCATGGGGCACCTCTCAAATCAAGTGGTAAGGCTCCAGGTAGTTGACCGGCCGACTACAGAATCTTCCCCGCAGGTTCTTCGACCCATCATTCGAAGCCTAGACCACTTTGCCCCGTGAGATCAGCGCGGCTCGATATGCGCGATCATCAGTTGCACGCTTTCCTGGCCGCGAAACTCGTTGACGTCGAGCTTGTAGGCCAGCTCGACCCAGCGCACGGTGGGGTTGGGCCAGACTTCCCGGTCGACGCCAAAGGCGATGCCATCGAGCTTGAGCGAACCGCATTCGCTCTTGAGCACCACCTTCAGGTGCCGCTCACCGACGACCCGTTGCTCGACCAGCTGGAACACCCCGTGGAACAGCGGCTCGGGGAAGTGCTGGCCCCACGGCCCGGCGTTGCGCAAAGCCCGGGCCAGCTCCAGGTGGAACTCCTCGACCGCCAGGGTGCCGTCCGACAGCAAGCGGCCGGTGAGGTCTTCTTCACGCAGCTGGCGACGGGTTTCTTCGTCGAAGGCCTGGGCAAAGGCCGGAAAGTTATCAGCCGGCAGCGACAGGCCGGCGGCCATGGCGTGGCCGCCGAACTTGCTGATCAACTGCGGATGGCGCGCCGCCACGGCATCCAGCGCATCGCGAATATGAAAGCCCGGCACCGAGCGCGCCGAGCCCTTGAGCATGCCGTCGCCGGCATCGGCAAAGGCGATGGTCGGGCGGTGGTAACGCTCTTTCAGGCGCGAGGCAAGGATGCCGATCACGCCCTGGTGCCAGTCCGGCTCGAACAGGCACAGGCCGAACGGCATCGATTCCAGCGGCAGGTCCTTGAGCTGGGCCAGGGCTTCGCGCTGCATGCCCTGCTCGATGGATTTGCGGTCCTGGTTCAGTTCGTCGAGCTGGCCGGCCATTTCCCGAGCCAGGTTGGCATCGTCACTGAGCAGGCACTCGATGCCCAGGCTCATGTCGTCCAGGCGCCCGGCCGCATTGAGCCGTGGGCCAAGAATAAAGCCAAGGTCGGTGGAGGTGATGCGCGCGTGATCGCGGCGGGCCACTTCAAGAATGGCCTTGAGCCCCGGCCGAGCCCGTCCGGCTCGGATGCGTTCCAGGCCCTGGTGCACCAGGATGCGGTTGTTGGCATCCAGCGGCACCACGTCAGCGACGCTGCCCAGGGCCACCAGATCGAGCAGCTCGCCAATGTTCGGTTGCGGCGCGTTGTCGTAGTGACCGAGGCTGCGCAACCGCGCGCGCAAGGCCATCAGCACATAGAAAATCACCCCGACCCCGGCCAGCGCCTTGCTGGGGAACTCGCAGCCCGGCTGATTGGGGTTGACGATGGCGTCGGCCGCCGGCAGCTCATGGCCAGGCAGGTGGTGATCGGTCACCAGGACCTTCAATCCCGCAGCTTTGGCGGCGGCCACGCCTTCGACGCTGGAAATGCCGTTGTCGACGGTGATCAGCAATTGCGGCTGGCGCTGCAAGGCCACTTCGACAATCTCCGGAGTCAGGCCATAGCCGTACTCGAAGCGGTTGGGCACCAGGTAATCAACATGGGCAGCACCCAGCAGACGCAGGCCGAGCAGGCCAACGGTGCTGGCGGTGGCGCCGTCGGCATCGAAGTCGCCGACGATGAGGATGCGCTGGCGTTCTGCCAGTGCCGTCACCAGCAGGTCGACTGCCGCCTCGATGCCCTTGAGCTGCTGGTAAGGCAGCAGGCGCGCCAGGCTCTTATCCAGCTCGGCTGCCGATTGCACGCCACGGGCGGCATACAGGCGGGTCAGCAAGGGTGGCAGGTCGCCGAGAAAGGGCAACGTGGACGGCAACGGGCGGGGATCGATACGCATGGGGCGTTGGGGCTTCTCGTCAATCAGGGATGTTCGGCTTGAAAGGACGCGCGATCAGCGCTCGCCCATCAGCCATTGCAGCTGGACTTCGTGCTGGCCGCGATCGTCGGTGACGAACACCGTGCCTTCGCTGATCATCACGTCCCACTTGATCGCCCGCGGCATGTCCTTGGCCAGGGTTTCCAGTACTTCCTGGGGCACGGCGGCGATGTTGAGGTTTTTCAGGTTCTTGACCGCCGGCAGCACCTTGGTTTCCCACACGCGCAGGCTGCCATAGGCCAGCAGGCTGGTGCGCTCGGTGCGACGCGAGCACCAGGTCAGGCGATCGGCATCGGGCTGGCCGACTTCGATCCAGTGCAGGATGCGGTCGTCCAGGCTTTTTTCCCACACCGCCGCTTCGTCCACGTCCGACAGACCTCGGCCAAAAGACAGTTGCTCGTTGTACCACAGGGCGTAGGCCAGCAGACGCACGGCCATGCGCTCTTCGGTTTCCGACGGGTGACGGGCGATGGTCTGCTTGACGCTTTCGTACACACCGCGGTCAAGGTCGGTGAGGTTCAGTTCAAACTTGTAGGTGGTGGATGGCTGGGCCATGGACGGGCTTCTTGCGGCAAGGAAAGTCGCCCAGTCTAACCGATCCGCATGTTCCTTGCGCCGCAGCAGTATCTGGGCGCGCCCAGCTATGATAAAAACGGGGGCCCTGACCCGCTGCCACGGACGCCTCATGCCTACGCCCAGCAAACCTCTCGCCGGCCTCAAAGTCATCGAACTCGGCACCCTGATCGCCGGCCCGTTCGCTTCGCGCATCTGCGCCGAATTCGGCGCCGAGGTAATCAAGGTCGAGTCGCCCGATGGCGGCGACCCGCTGCGCAAGTGGCGCAAGCTGTACGAAGGCACGTCGCTGTGGTGGTTCGTCCAGGCCCGCAACAAGCAGTCGCTCACGCTCAACCTCAAGCATGCCGAAGGGCTGGATATTCTCAAGAAGCTGCTGGCCGAGGCAGACATCCTAATCGAGAACTTCCGCCCCGGGGTGCTGGAAAAACTCGGCCTGGGCTGGGACGTGCTGCACGCCCTCAACCCGAAGCTGGTGATGGTGCGCCTGTCCGGCTTCGGCCAGACCGGGCCGATGAAAGACCAGCCGGGGTTCGGCGCCGTCGGCGAATCCATGGGCGGGCTGCGCTACATCACCGGTTTCGAGGACCGCCCGCCGGTGCGTACCGGCATCTCCATCGGTGACTCGATTGCGGCCTTGTGGGGCGTGATCGGGGCGTTGATGGCCCTGCGTCATCGCGAAGTCAACGGCGGCCAGGGCCAGGTGGTGGATGTCGCCTTGTACGAAGCGATCTTCGCCATGATGGAAAGCATGGTGCCGGAGTTCGACGTGTTCGGCTTTATCCGCGAGCGTACCGGCAACATCATGCCCGGCATCACCCCCTCCTCCATCCACACCAGCGCCGATGGCAAGCACGTGCAGATCGGCGCCAATGGCGATGCGATCTTCAAGCGCTTCATGCAGGCCATCGGCCGCAATGACCTGGCCGACGATCCGGCGCTCGCCAGCAATGACGGCCGCGACCTGCGCCGCGATGAGTTGTACGGGGTGATCGACCGCTGGGCGCGGACTTTGCCACTGGATGCGCTGATGCAGGTGCTCAATGAGGCCCAGGTACCGGCCAGCCGCATCTACAGTGCCGAAGATATGTTCAGCGACCCGCAGTTTCTCGCCCGCGAGATGTTCCTGCAAGCCAAGCTGCCCGACGGCACGCCGTTCAAGATGCCGGGAATCGTCCCCAAGCTCTCGGACACCCCCGGCTCCAGCGAATGGGTCGGGCCGGAGCTTGGAGCCCACACCGAGCAGGTACTGGCCGGGCTGGGTTATGACACAGCTGCGATTGCCCGGCTACGCACGCAAGGCGCAGTCTGAACACGGCACTACTCAAGTTGCGTGGCAACGGTGGAGACCTGGACATGACCCATCACTGGCAAGCGAGCATGCGTCGTGGATTGCCGCTGTTGCTAGGTCTGTTGCTTTGCCTGGGCCTGCCCGCTCCGGCCTCGGCCAAGGAGCGTTTGTTCTGGTTGTTGCGCGACTTGCCGCCGCTGACCATTTTCGAAGGTACCGGCAAGGGCCAGGGGGTGATCGACCGCTTGCTGCCGCTGCTGATCGAACAGATGCCCGAATACGATCACAGCATCGTCCGGGTCAACCGCGCCCGCGGCATCCAGATGCTCCAGGCGCCCACCTTCACCTGCGACCCGACCCTGCTGTGGACCCCGGAGCGAGCGCGCTATGTGCATTTCTCGATCCCCAGCCTGGGCGTGCTCAGCAGCGGCCTGGTGGTCCGGCGCAAGGACCAGCACCTGCTTGACCCCTACCTGCACAACCAGCAGGTCGACCTGCAGACGCTGCTCGGCAGTACCGCGCTCAAGCTGGGTGTGGTGGCCCAGCGCAGCTACAGCCCGGCGGTTGATGAACTGCTCAAGACCCTGCCCGACACTACCCTCAGCCGCCACTACGGCAATGACGCAGTGACCAGCCTGCTGCAAATGCAGCAGCATGACCGCCTGCAACTGGTGCTCGGCTACTGGCCGGAAGTGCGCTACCTGCTGCAACAGCAAGGCTGGCCCAGCGACGACTATGCCTTCTACCCGATCCAGGGAGTCGAGCAGTACCAGTTGCTGCGGGTCGGCTGCTCCGACACGCCGCTGGGGCGCGAAGCCATCAGCCATATCAACAAATTGCTACTGCCGCTGCGCAACGACACCTTGCCCGACCTGTACGCCCAGTGGCTGGCGCCGCAAATGCGCGAACAGTACCTGCACGACAGCCTGCACCTGTTTGGCGAGCACCCCTGAGGCCCGATCGCAGGTAAAAAGAAACCCCGAACGGTGGGGAGGCCGCCCGGGGCTAAACAAAAGCCCATAGGGCTTCGCACGACAGCTTCACGACATCGGAGCAAAATCCCGATCAGCTGTCCTTGTTAGGTCTGATTGCCTTGCCCGGCAAAGGTTCCGTCACACCCCGGCGCTGATCGAGCGGCCTTGCTGCAGATGGCGCTGCGCCGCGATGACGCAAGGCTGCAGGCGGCCCTCTACAATCAGCAGGTCACGCTGCAGGCCATCGACCAGGTCGACCAGCAGGCGCTGGTCCTGCAACTGGCTGGGCTTGACCGTGCGCTGCAGCACGCTGCGGTTGGTTTCGTCGGTCAGGCGCAGGTCGAAATCACAGCCGGTGCTCAGGCGCACCAGCCTGACCCGGTACGGTGCCAATGCTTGACCAAGCAACAATCTGATACATTCCATCTCATTCATTGTTCACCTACCTGTCGAGAAGGGGTCTTTCACTGACCCTGAGGCAGCCGGAAAAGTTCTCTCAGTGCGATTTCCTTTACCCAGCATGCCCGGCAAAAATGACAGATTGAAATCCAGCACGTTGAGCGGAGCCTGCCTGTGACAGCCCCTGCCCCCAGTGAACTGCGCATCATCCTGGCCGATGACCACCCGATCTTTCGTATCGGCCTGCGCGCCGTGCTCGAGCAGCTTCCGGGCATTCGCGTAGTGGGCGAAGCCGGCGGCCCGCTGGAGCTCACGACCCTGCTGCAAAGCCTGGAATGCGACGTGCTGGTGACCGACTTCATGATGCCGCTGGAGCAGCAGAACGATGGCTTGAAGCTGCTCGAACAACTGCGCCGGCACCATCCGCAGTTGCCGCTGCTGGTGGTGACCATGCTCAACAATGCCGGGCTGTTCCGGGCCATGCTGGCCCTGGGCGTCAATGGCCTGCTGAGCAAGGCCAGCCTGGCCGACGAATTGCCCCAGGCCATCGCCCGCCTGCGCAGCGGCAAGATTTACCTGGCCGATTCGGTGCAGCAGTTGCTGTTACAGGACGGCGCCGTGCGTGAAGACCTGGCCCGCGACCAGACGGCGTTGTCGCCGCGCGAGCTGGAAGTCGCCCGCCTGCTCGCCGGCGGCCACACGGTCGGCCAGATCGCCACCCTGCTCAACCGCAGCAAGCAGACAGTAAGCAGCCAGAAGGTCAGTGCCATGCGCAAGCTGGGCCTGGCCAATGACGCCGCGCTGTACCTCTATTTGCAGGAGCACGGCCTGGGCTGAAGGCTGTTCACGCCCTGCGCCGCAGCCTGGCCTCGGCCGGCTCACGCTCGAGCATCCACCGGCGCAGGTCCGGCCCCGCCATCGGCCGGGCAATGAAATAGCCCTGCATGATCGGGCTGCCCAGGGCCTTGATCGCCATCAGGTCATCCACCGTCTCGACGCCCTCGACCACCACGTTCAGGTCCATGCGCCGGGCCATGATCAGCGCCCCCGCCACCACCGCCGCCTTACGGCCATCATCGGCCATGCCCCGGACAAACTCGCTGGGCAGTTTCAACTCGCTGAATGGCAGTTCGAGCAGGCGCTGCAGATTGGACACACCCATGCCGAAATCATCGATCGACAGTTGGCAGCCCTGGATGCGCAGGTGCAGCAGCCCTTCGAGCTGGTTGCTGTCGAGCTGGCAGCCATGGGTTTCGATGACTTCCAGGGTCAGGGCGCTGGCCGGCACGTCATGGCGCTTGAGGGCCGCGACGACCTGCGCGGCGAAATCATCGCGGGTGAGCATCAGCGGGGCGATGTTGACCGCCACGGGTAATGGCTGGCCACTGGCGAGCCTGGCCTGGGCACTGAATGCCAGGGCCTGGTCGAGTACGTGCCAGCTGAGTGCCTCCAGCAACCCGGCGCCTTCAATCAAGGGGAAGAACTGCGCCGGGCTAAGCAAGCCAAGGCTTGGGTGTTGCCAACGTACCAACGCCTCCACCCCGACCAGGGCACCGTCGAAACCCACCTTGGGCTGGTAATGGGCCTGCCACTGCGCCTGGCTCTGCGCCAACTCGGCGGGCGACATGGCCAACAGCTCGGCATGGGCCGGTGCGGCGAGCGCCTGGGGCGAATCGCCGGGCTCGTCGAGGTAGCGGCGCAGCAACTTGTGCAGCGACACGCTGCAAGCCGGCTTCTGCAGGCTGCCGAGCACCCGCAAGCCCAATTGCCGGGCCAGGTCGGCGACGCTATCGAGCACGCCACGTTCGGCGCTGCTGAGGATAATCAAGGCCGCCGCCAGGCCGCTGTCAGCCAGGTGACGGATCAGTTCCAGGCCGTCCTGGCCGTCCATGTGCAGGTCGCAGATGGCGATATCGACCCGTCCGCGCCGGGACAGCGTCTGCCGTGCGCCGTCGACCGACTCTGCCGTCAGCACATCGAAGACGCCATTGGCATTGAGCATCTGATGCAAGGCCATCAGTTGGAAAGGATGATCCTCGAGAATCAAAACCTTCAGTGAGCGCATGAAAATTTCCCCGCAGTAGCCGATCTGAACGACAGCACTGTGCAACTCTAGGAAAATTGACCTAGGACGCCCATAGGACATGTCCTAAAGTTCAGGTGACATTTTCCACAGCTCTTGTTCAATGTCCTGATTCAACTGGTCGATTGCCGCCTGCAATGCTGCCCATCCCGGGTCGGCAGCCTGCGCCGAGCGCACCTGGCTGGCCTTTTCCAGTTGCGCGCAAGCCTGCGCCAGCGGCAGCGCATCAATCAGGCAGGCGACGCCCTTGAGGCGGTGCAATGCCACGCCAATGGCTTCCCAGCCTTGGGTCTGGACGGCAGAGGCGAGCAAAGCGGACTCTTCCCGCAGGTTTTTGCGCAACTCCTCAAGCATGCGCCGCAGTACCGCATTGTTGGCCTGGGTCATCTTCTGCAGGGTATCCATCCTGAAGCTGGGCCGCGCGGCCAGCCTGTCGATCACCGCGACAAGCTGGGCCAGCGCGACCGGCTTGACCAGGCATTCATCCATGCCGGCCTCCAGGCAGCGGGCGCGCTCCTCTTTCATAGCGTTGGCGGTGCAGCCAACGATGGCGATCGCTGGGCGCTGGCTGTCGCGCTCCAGGCGGCGGATGCCACGGGCCAGCGCATAACCGTTCATCACCGGCATGTTGCAATCGCTGAGCACCAGGTCGAAATCGCCGTCCTGCCAGGCCTGCAGGGCACTCTGGCCGTTCTCCACGGCCAGCACCTCATGGCCGAGGAATTCCAGTTGCTGGCTGAGCACCAGGCGGCTGGCCGAAAGGTCATCGACCACCAGAATCCGCCGCGCCGGCCCGCCCGCCAGCCCACGCGTCGGCGCTGGCGCTACAGGCTCGGCAGCCAGCGCTTCGAGGGTCAGCTCGACACTGACCTCGGTACCTTTGCCCGGCACGCTACGCAGGGCAATGTTGCCGCCCATCAACTCGACCAATTGCCGGCAAATGCTCAGGCCCAGGCCCGAGCCGCCATATTCGGCACCCGCGCCTGCCTGAGCGAAGGGCTGGAACAGCGCGCTCTGCTGTTGCTTGCTGATACCGATGCCGGTGTCACGCACACACAGGCGCAAGCCAATGCCCTGCAAACTGTCGCAGCCAGTGCGGCTGACCTGCAGCTCTACCAGGCCCAGGTGGGTGAATTTCAGGGCGTTGCCCAGCAGGTTGGTCAGCACCTGGCGCAAGCGCAGCGGGTCGAACCAGTACACCCCTTCTGCTTCGCTGGCCAGTTGCAGGCGCAAGTCCAGGCCCTGAGCCAGGGCCTGGGCCTGGAACTGCTCGACGATAGCCTTGAGAAACGGCGCCAGTGCCCGGGCCTGGGGTTCGAGCTGCAGGCTGCCGGCCTCGATCCGGGCAAGGTCGAGGCTGTCACCGATCAGCGCAATCAGCTCACGGGCTGATTGATGGGCGGTTTCCAGCCGCCGGGACGGTTGCTCGCCGCGGCCCAGGGTGGTTTCCCGCTCAAGTTCGAGCAGGCCGATGATCACCGCCATGGGCGTGCGAATCTCGTGGCTCATGGTCGCCAGAAAGGTACTTTTGGCCTGGTTGGCCTGCTCGGCCTGCTGCCGGGCTTCGACCAGCGCCACCTCCAGTTGCTTGCGCTCGGTGATGTCGATCCAGCCCCCCAGCAGGCCTTGCAGCTGCCCGTCGGCACTGTAGAACGGCACGGTCCACTGGTAGGCATCGGTGCGCTGGCCCTCAAACTCGATACAGCGGTCCGCGAACACCGGTTGCGGATCTTCGAGCAGGCTCAGGTAATCGGCATGCAGTTGCCTGGCCAGCGCCTCGGGAATGACATCGATGTCTGTCAGCCGCCGGCCCTTGACATCTTCCAGGCGCATCGAGAAGGCCTGTTCGTAGCTTTTGTTGCAGGTGATCAGCCGCCCTTCCAGGTCGCGCACGTAGATCGGGTTGGGGATTCCGTCGAGCAGTGCGCGCTTGAACGCCAACTGGTCGTTGAGGGCTTGCTCGGCCTTCTGCCGCTGGTTGATCTGCGCGCGCAAGCGACTGCTCCAGACCAGCGACACCAGCCCGAACAGTACCGCCGCCGCCACGGTCCAGTAGATCCACGGCGCAATCCGCTGCCAGGCCGGCGCTGGCGGCGCCAGCGCGCCCAGCCACTTCATGCGCACGGCACGCAACTCGGCGACCGGGAAGGCTTCCAGGGCCTTGTTGAGGATGCTTTCCAGCTCCGGAGCGCTACGCCGTACCGAGAACCGGTCCGGTGCCCACTTGCCCTCGACTCCACGCCCGACCTTGAGCACCGGGTCGTTGCCGATCACGCTGTAGGCGCCGATTTCGCTGTCGATGGTGGCCAGGGCTTCGCCGTTGCGGACCTTTTCCCGGGCTTGCTCCAGCGAGTCCACCAACAACAGGCGAATACCCGGGTGATCCTCGCGAAGGGTGCTCTCCAGCGCATGCTGCGCCGGCAGTGCCAGGGTCTGCCCGGCCAGTTCGTCCAGCGACGCCAGGCCCAGTTGCGGCGCACGAACGATGAACACCCAGCTCTGCCCGCCAATGGAATGAGTGAACCCGAGAAACTCGCGGCGCTCCGCGGTTTCACTGAGGGTTGTGCTCAAGTCGGCCTGCCCGCTCCTGAGCAGCTCCAGGCTCTGGGCAATCGATTCGGACGGCGCATAGTCAAACTGCAGGCCCGTCATCTGCGCAATGGTCGCCAGCACATCGCTGTTAAGCCCCACCCAGGCGCCCTGGCGAGTGCGGAACAGGTAAGGCGGATACTGGCTACCAACCACGGTCACCCGCGGATGGCTGGCGATCCAGCGGCGCTCGGCGACGCTCAGCTCGACCCGGTGATGAGCCACGTCCGAGCCCAGGCCGGAGGTCCAGCGGCCAAGAATTTCGCGGCGCACCGACTCCTCGATACTGGCCAGCGCCTGGTTGAACATCTCCTGCAGTAGCCGGTCTTCGGCACGCACGGCAAAGGCGAAGCCAATCGGCGGCAAGGCGCTGGGGCCGACCACCTGCAGGCCCAGGTACGGACGCAGCGCGTTGAAGGCGCGGATGATGATCTCGTTGCCGACAAACGCATCCACTTCACCCTGATTGAGCGCCTCCAGGGCACTGCTGAGGTTGGGCGCCAGCAGCACCTGGCTGTCGGGATAAACCTGGTGCATGACCCGGGTGTCGGCATAACCGTCGAGCAGGACCACTTTCTTCCCCGCCAGCGACTTTGGCGGCACCGGCGCGCCGCCACGCACCACGACCATGGAGCGGTCCGGAATGTAATCGTCGGAGAACGCCAGGCCCGCCACGCTGCGTTCAAAGCCGTTGGCGCTGGTCAGGACATCGATGTCGCCATGGCGCAAGGCCTCGATCGCCTCCTCGCGCTTGGCGAAGGCCAGCACCTGGGTTTTCACCCCCAGGCGTTCGGCAACCAGGCTCAGGTAGTCGGCGCTGATGCCCTGGTAGCGGTTGCGGTCGATGGTGATGTCCACCGGCTCGTAGTCGGCAAACGAGATACCGACCCGCAACACCCGCGCCGGGCCCAGCCATTGTTGCTGGGCCGCGGTCAATGGCATCGGCCCAAGCTCGGTGAACGGCGGTACCAGGGTAAAGGGCAGGCTCTGGGCGGCCTGGGCCCAGGGCCCGATACCCAGCCAGAACAGGCAGGCCAGCAACAGCCCTGTTGTGCGTCGATGTCCGGTGCTCATTGATACCCTTGATCCGTTGCTGCAAACCATTGCCAGTGTAGAAATAAAAAAGCCCGTCAGAGACGGGCTTTGTTGTGCCGATCAGTCGATCAGAGCGGTTTGCCGCGATTACCGTGCTGGCTGACGAAAGCCTGAACGGCTTTCAGGTCATTGGCCAGTACCGTGCACTTCTCTTCGCGGGCGAACAGGTCAGTCAGGTGCGCCGGCAGTTCCAGAGCCTTGCCGACACCGGCCTTCTCCACCGCTTCCGGGAACTTGACCGGGTGCGCAGTGCCCAGCACCACCATCGGCGTGTCCAGGCTGCGGCGGCACTCGCGTGCGGCCTTGACGCCGATCGCGGTGTGCGGGTCGAGCACCTCACCGGTCTGGGCAAAGACGTCGGCGATGGTTTCGCAGGTTTGCGCATCATCGACCGCCAACGAATCGAACAGCTTGCGCGCTTCGGTCCAGCGATCCTGTTCGACGCTGAAACCGCCGCCCTGCTTGAAGTTGTCCATCAGCCCGGCGATAGCCGCGCCATTGCGACCGTGCAGGTCGAACAGCAGGCGTTCGAAGTTCGACGAAACCATGATGTCCATGGACGGCGACAGGGTTGCGTGCAAGGTTTCCTTGACGTACTGGTTGCCACTCATGAAGCGGTGCAGGATGTCGTTGCGGTTGGTGGCGACGATCAGCTGGCTGATCGGCAGGCCCATGTTGCGCGCCAGGTAGCCGGCGAAGATGTCGCCGAAGTTGCCGGTCGGAACCGAGAACGCCACTGAACGCGCCGGGCCGCCCAGCTGCAGGGCTGCATGGAAGTAGTAAACGATCTGGGCCATGATCCGCGCCCAGTTGATCGAGTTCACTGCCACCAGGCGGGTGCCCTTGAGGAAGCCCTGGTCAGCGAAACTGGCCTTGACCATTTCCTGGCAGTCGTCGAAGTTGCCTTCGATGGCGATGTTGTGGATGTTCTCGCCGAAGATGGTGGTCATCTGCCGGCGCTGAACTTCCGACACGCGCTGGTGCGGGTGGAGGATGAAGATATCGACGTTGTCGCAACGGCGGCAGCCTTCGATGGCGGCGGAACCGGTATCACCACTGGTGGCGCCGATGATCACGACGCGCTCGCCACGCTTGGCCAGCACATGATCAAGCAGGCGGCCGAGCAGTTGCAGGGCGAAGTCCTTGAACGCCAGGGTTGGGCCATGGAACAGCTCCAGCACCCATTCGTTGCTGTTCAGCTGACGCAGCGGTGCAACCGCGGCATGGGCGAACTCGCCGTAGGTTTCTTCGAGAATCTTCTTGAAATCGGCATCGGCGATGCTGCCGGTGACGAACGGGCGCATCACCCGGAAGGCCAGCTCGTGGTAGGGCAGGCCGGCCCAGGAAGCGATTTCTTCCTGGGTGAAACGCGGCAGGTTTTCCGGCACGTATAGGCCGCCGTCGCTGGCAAGACCGGCCAGCAGCACGTCTTCAAAGTTCAGGGCCGGTGCCTGGCCGCGGGTACTGATGTAGCGCATTTTTGCAAACCTTCGGTTTGAGCTTCAAGCTTCGAGCTTCAAGCTGCAAATCACCGCAGTCCCGCTGTGATCTTGCCGCTTGCAGCTTGCCGCTTGCCGCAGTTGTCAGTTGAGTTGTTCGACGCGGATACGCACGACGTTGCCGACCACATCCTGCAAGGCTTCCAGGGCGGTGATGGCGTCGTTCATGCGTTGCTCGATCACTCGATGAGTGAGCAGGATCATGGGCACCAGGCCGTCCTGTTCCTCGACTTCCTTCTGCATGATCGATTCGATATTGATGCCGCGCTCGGAAAGGATGCTCGCCACCTGGGCCAGCACGCCCGGGTGATCCTTGGCCTGGATGCGCAGGTAGTAGGCGCTTTCGCAGGCTTCGATCGGCAGGATCGGGTGGGCCGACAGCGAGTCAGGCTGGAAGGCCAGGTGCGGTACGCGGTTCTCCGGATCAGAAGTCATGGCGCGAACCACATCGACCAGGTCGGCAATCACCGACGAAGCGGTAGGCTCCATGCCGGCGCCAGCACCGTAGAACAGGGTCGAACCGGCAGCATCACCGTTGACCATCACGGCGTTCATCACGCCGTTGACGTTGGCGATCAGGCGGTCGGCCGGGATCAGCGTCGGGTGCACTCGCAGCTCGATACCGTTGGCAGTGCTGCGGGCCACGCCCAGGTGCTTGATGCGATAACCCAGCGCTTCGGCGTAGTTGACGTCAGCGGTGGTCAGCTGAGTGATGCCTTCGGTGTAGGCCTTGTCGAACTGCAGCGGGATACCAAAGGCGATGGACGCCAGGATGGTCAGCTTGTGCGCGGCATCGATGCCTTCGACGTCGAAGGTCGGGTCGGCTTCGGCGTAACCCAGGGCCTGGGCTTCGGCCAGCACGTCGGGGAACGCACGGCCTTTTTCACGCATTTCGGTGAGGATGAAGTTGCCGGTACCGTTGATGATCCCGGCCACCCAGTTGATACGGTTGGCCGACAGGCCTTCACGGATCGCCTTGATCACCGGGATGCCACCGGCCACAGCCGCTTCGAAGGCGACGATAACGCCCTTCTCACGGGCCTTGGCGAAGATCTCGTTGCCGTGCACGGCAATCAGCGCCTTGTTGGCGGTGACCACGTGCTTGCCGTTGTCGATGGCCTTGAGCACCAGCTCGCGGGCAATGGTGTAGCCGCCGATCAGCTCGATGACAATGTCGATTTCCGGGTTCGTTGCGACCTCGAACACATCAGCGGTAATGGGGGTACCGGTAATCTGGCAATTCGGGTTTGGCGAACGCATGGCAATCTGTGCCACTTCAATACCACGCCCGGCACGGCGGGCGATCTCCTCGGCGTTACGCTGAAGTACATTGAAGGTACCGCCACCGACGGTCCCCAACCCACAGATGCCTACTTTGACCGGTTTCACTGTGAACTCCCCATGAAACGACCGGCTGGCAGCCGATCGTGAAACTGCCGTCACCCCAAGGCAACGGCTTGCGATTGAATTACTTGGCCAGGGCCAGCTTGGCCACTTGCGGCGCCGGCTGGTAGCCCGGAATCACCTGGCCGTTTTCCAGGACGATGGCCGGCGTGCCGTTGACGCCGATCGACTGGCCCAGGGCGAACTGCTTGCCGACCGGGTTGGCGCACTTGGCGGCCTTGATTTCCTTGCCGTCGATCATCTTGTCCAGCGCCGCCTTGCGGTCGCTCGAGCACCAGACCGCCTGCAACTGCTCGTCACCCGGCGAACCCAGGCCCTGACGCGGGAAGGCGACGTAGCGCACTTCGATACCGCGACGGTTGAGCTCAGGCACTTCGGCGTGCAGCTTGTGGCAGTACGGGCAGGTGGTGTCGGTAAACACGGTGATGTGCGACTTGGTTTCGCCCTTGGCAGGATAAACCACCATCTCGGCCGCTGGAATGGCATTGATGGTCTTGGCGATGGCCTGCCGTTCGGTCTTCTCGGTCAGGTTGACCGGCTTGCCGTCCTGGATCTGGAACAGGTAGCCCTGCATGACGAACTGGCCATCCGCGCTGGCGTACAGCACGCGGCCGCCTTCAAGCTTGACTTCATACAGGCCGTTGAGCGGGCTGCTGGCAACGCTATCGACCGGCACGCCCAGTTCCAGGGACTGCAGGGTCTTGCGGATCGCCTGCTCGGCGTTGTCGGCGGCAGCGGCAAAGGTGCTGACCAGCGCCAGGGCGGCGGCGGCGAAAATCTGGGTCACGCGCATGGGAACTCCTGAGGGCGGACGGGGGCCGGAAGCTGGACGCACGTGCTTAAACCACGGCGATTACACGGCCCTTGATGCAAACCGCACAAGCCTACCACAGATGCCAGCACAGACCGACTGCGGGCGATGCACGCAATGTTCGATCAGCGCTCAGCCGCGCGGGTGATGCCGGGCATGCAGTTCCTGCAGCCGCGCGCGGGCCACATGGGTGTAGATCTGGGTGGTCGACAGGTCGCTGTGGCCGAGCAGCATCTGCACCACGCGCAAGTCGGCGCCGTGGTTAAGCAGGTGAGTGGCGAAGGCATGGCGCAGGGTGTGCGGCGACAGGCTCTTGTCGATACCGGCCACCAGCGCCTGGTGCTTGATGCGGTGCCAGAAGGTCTGACGGGTCATCTGCTCGCCGCGCAGGCTGGGGAACAATACATCGCTGGGACGCCCGCCGAGCAGTTCGTTACGGCCGTCACGCAGGTAGCGCTCAATCCACACCACCGCCTCTTCACCCATGGGCACCAGGCGCTCCTTACTGCCCTTGCCCATCACCCGCAGCACGCCCTGGCGCAGGTTGACCTGATCGAGGGTCAGGCTGACCAGTTCGGTGACACGCAAGCCACAGGCATACAGCACTTCAAGCATGGCGCGGTCGCGCTGGCCGATCGGCTCGCTCAGGTCCGGTGCCTGCAGCAAGGCTTCGACGTCAGCTTCCGACAGGGATTTGGGCAATGGCCGCCCCAGTTGCGGCATTTCCACCTGCAGGGTCGGGTCAATGCCGATCAGTTTTTCCCGCAACAGGTAGCGATAGAAGCCTCGCACCCCGGAGAGAAAACGCGCGGTCGAGCGTGGCTTGTAGCCCTGCTCCAGGCGCCAGGCCAGGTGATCGAGGATCAGTTCGCGCCCGGCATCGGGCAGCTCGACGCCCTGCTCCGTGAGCCAGCCGTTGAACAGCGCCAGGTCGCTGCGGTAGGAATCGCGGGTGTTGTCGGCCAGGCCCTTCTCCAGCCACAGGGCGTCCAGGAACTGATCGATAAGCGGATGTTCAATAGCGGGCATGACAACTCTGCGGCAAGCGACGAAAACGACGAATTGCCGCTAGTCTTCCATAACACTGCCGGCATAGGGAGCCCGAATGAACGAACAACAGATATTGCTGGCATTTGGCGGGATAGGTCTGGCAGCGCTTTGCTGCCAATGGCTGGCCTGGCGCCTGAAGCTGCCGGCGATCCTTTTCCTGCTGCTCAGCGGCATCCTCGCCGGCCCGTTGCTCGGCTGGCTCGACCCGCAGGAACTGTTCGGCCCATTGCTGATGCCGCTGGTGTCGCTGGCGGTGGCGCTGATCCTGTTCGAAGGCAGCCTGACCCTGCACCTGTCGCAATGGAAAGACATCGGCAGCGTGGTGCAGCGCATGGTCACCCTCGGCGCGCTGTCGACCTGGCTGGTAATCACCCTGGCCACCCACTGGCTGCTGGGCTTCGACTGGCTGCTGGCAACCTTGTTCGGCACCCTGACCCTGGTGACCGGGCCGACGGTGATCGTGCCGATGCTGCGGGTGGTACGGCCCAAGGCAACGATCGCCAACATCCTGCGCTGGGAAGGCATCGTTATCGACCCGATCGGCGCGCTGCTGGCGGTGGTGGTCTACAGCTTCATCATCGCCAGCGCCGCCGGCGACGGCCTGAGCCACAGCCTGGTGACCTTTGCCGGGGTGATTGTCTGCGGCAGCGCGTTCGGCGTGGCCGGCGGCTGGCTGCTCGGCCAGGTGATGCGTCAACCAATGGCTGCCGGAGTATTTGCACAACCTGGCGTCGCTGGCGGCGGTGCTGGGGATTTTCATTGGTGCCAACCAGGTGATGCATGAGTCGGGGCTGCTGGCGGTCACCCTCATGGGCATGTGGCTGGCCAACATGAAGGGCGTGGATGTCCGACAGATTTTGCACTTCAAGGAGAACCTCAGCGTGCTGCTGATCTCCGGGCTGTTCATCCTCCTGGCCGCGCGCCTGGACCTCAATGCCCTGATCGGCCTGGGCCCGGCGGTGCTGGCCCTGCTGCTGATCATTCAGTTCGTGGCCCGGCCGCTTAACGTCGCGCTGTCGACCTTCGGCTCGCAATTGAACTGGCGCGAACGCGCCCTGCTGGCCTGGATCGCCCCGCGCGGCATCGTTGCCGCCGCGGTGTCGGCGATCTTTGCCATCCGCCTGGATGAAGCCGGGCATGAAGGCGCACTGCTGCTGGTGCCATTGACCTTCGCGGTGATCATCGGCACCGTGGTGCTGCAGAGCGCCACTTCGCGGCCCTTGGCACGCCTGCTCAAGGTTGCCGAACCTGCCCCCAGCGGTTTTTTGATCGTCGGCGCCAACCCGCCGGCCCGCGCTGTGGCCAAGGCTTTGCAACAGCTCGATTGCCGGGTGCTGCTGGCCGATTCCAGCTGGGAGAACATCCGCGCGGCACGCATGGATGGCTTGCCAACCTACTTCGGCCACCCCGCCTCGCAGCATGCCGATGCCCACCTGGACCTGGTAGGCCTGGGGCATTTGCTCGGGTTGTCACCGGCAGGTGAGCTCAACACCCTGGCCTGCACGCGCTTTCGCCACGACTTTGGCCCGCAGCGGCTGTTTGTCCTGGCCAGTGGCCTTGAGGCCAAGCGCAGCGACAAGCACCGCGCCAGCGATGAGCACCGCGGGCAGACACTGGGAAGCCAGCCGCTGACCTACGGGCAGTTGGCCGGATTACTGAACAATGGCGCCGAGCTGTACAGCACGCACCTGACCGAGAGCATTCGGCTGGGCGGACTACCAGGCGCTGCATGGCGAGCGGGCCAACCCGTTGTTTGCCCGCGATGGCAGTGGCTGGGTGCATGTGTTCGGGCCCGACAGCCTGCTCAAGCCCGGGCCTGGGTGGACACTGGTGGCGTTGATTCAGCCGCAGTAGGAGCGGGCTTGCCCCGCGATAAGGCCGGTGAAGTCTACACATTATCGCGGGGCAAGCCCGCTCCTACAGGATGGTCAGAACCCGGGCAATACCGGCACCGGGCGCTTGTCTTCATCGATGGCGACAAAGCTGAACAGGCCATGGATGGCCTTTTCGCGACTGTCGCAGCTCATGCTTTCGACAAACACTTCAACCTCGACCTTGAGGCTGGTGTTACCCACTGTCGCCACCCGCCCGACCAGCTCGACGATGGAGCCGGCGGCAATCGGGTGCTTGAAGTCGATACGGTCGGTCGACACCGTTACCAGCGGCAAGCGGCAGAAACGCGTGGCAGCAATGAACGAGACTTCGTCCATCCAGGCCAGCGCGGTGCCGCCGAACAGGGTGTTGTGGTGGTTGGTGGTGGACGGGAATACCGCCTTGGTCACGCGGGTCACCGACAGTTCGGTGCGGCGCTCGATTTCCTGCTCTCTGGAGGTCATGGGCTTCACATTGGACGACAAATTTCAGACAACAAAAAAGCAGCCCGAAGGCTGCTTTTTTCGCATGGTGGCCGTAGCCACCGGTCAAGCTGTCCTCAGGACAGTTTTTCCTTGATGCGAGCGGCTTTACCGGACAGGTCGCGCAGGTAGTACAGCTTGGCTTTACGCACGTCACCACGACGTTTCACGGCCAGGCTGTCGATTTGCGGGCTGTAGGTCTGGAAAGTACGCTCAACGCCAACACCGTTGGAGATCTTGCGAACAGTGAAAGCACTGTTCACACCACGGTTACGCTTGGCGATGACAACGCCTTCGAAAGCCTGCAGACGCGAACGATCGCCTTCCTTCACTTTCACCTGAACGACGATGGTGTCGCCCGGGGCAAAGGTCGGGATCTCTTTGGTCATCTGCTCTGCTTCGAGTGCAAGAATGATTTTGTTGGTCATGCTGTGCTCCTAAGGTAAATCAGCTGGATTTACCATCGATACGTTAACTATCGTCCCGCTCACGGAGGTATTCCGCCAGCAGCTTCTTCTCTTCTCCAGAAAGTGAGCGACTTTCCAGAAGATCGACGCGTCGTTCATAGGTCCGCCCAAGGGACTGCTGTAAACGCCATCGCCGGATGTGTGCATGGTTGCCACTAAGCAACACGTCGGGAACACGCTGATCCGCATACACCTCAGGTCGGGTGTAGTGCGGGCAATCAAGCAGACCATCGGTGAAGGAATCTTCCTGCGCCGAGTCCGCATGCCCTAAAGCTCCAGGCAGCAGTCGTGTAACCGCATCGATCAGGACCATCGCCGGCAGCTCGCCGCCAGACAGGACATAGTCTCCAATCGACCACTCCTCATCGACATGAGCTTCAATAAAGCGCTCGTCGATGCCTTCATATCGACCGGCTATCAGAATCAACGATTCGTGCTTCGCCAGGTCTTTGACCGCCGACTGAGTCAGCTTGCGGCCTTGTGGGCTCAGGTAAATCACCTTTGCCGCCTCTCCGGTTGCCTGCCTGGCATTCACCAGGGCGTCTTCCAGAGGCTTGATCTTCATCACCATGCCCGGACCACCGCCAAACGGCCGATCATCTACCGTATGGTGACGATCTGTGGTGTAGTCCCGCGGGTTCCAGCAGGTCAGTTGCAACAACCCCTGTTTCACCGCGCGGCTGGTAATGCCGTACTCACTGATGGCCGAGAACATCTCGGGGAACAGCGTGATGACGTCTACGCGCAGGCTGGCCATTGCTTAGAAGTCCGCGTCCCATTCGACCCTCATTTCGCCTGCAACCAGGTCGATCTTCAACACGCATTGCTCGGTATAGGGCAACAGGCGTTCTCGATCATCCAGGCTGCCCGCGCAGGGCTTGACCACCATTACATCGTTCGCGCCGGTCTCCAACAGGTGATCAATCGTGCCGAACAGCTGTTCGTCCTGATTGATGACTTTCAGACCCACCAACTGGTACCAGTAGTACTCGTCGGCAGACAGGTTGGGCAAAAGGCTACGCGAGATACAAATCTCATAACCGCTCAGAAGACGGGCTTCATCACGATCGTCGAGGCCTTTGAGCTTGGCGACCAGGTCCTTTTGAGTGGAACGGCCACTGACCAGCTCGACCTGTTTTACCTTCCCTTCGTGCCGAAGCGTCCAGTTACGGTAATCCAACAGGTTTTCAATCGGATCGGTAAAGGAAAAGACCTTTACCTCGCCGCGAACGCCGTGAACCGAAAAAATCTTGCCAACGACGATCAGGTCATCAGCTTTTTCTGGCGTCGCGCTCATACTATTCAGGCAGCAGCCTTAGCAGCATCTTTCAGCAGTTTTGCAACGCGCTCGGATGGCTGTGCGCCAACGCTCAGCCAGTGAGCAACGCGGTCTTGTTTAACGGACAGGCGAACTTCCTGGCCACGAGCGATAGGGTTGAAGAAACCAACCTGCTCGATGTGCGAACCGGTAACCGGGTTACGCGAGTCGGTCACGGTCAGGGTGTAGAATGGGCGCTTTTTAGAGCCACCACGGGCAAGACGGATGGTTAGCATTGAACATCGTTCCTGTAGTCGGTGCTGCAAATCATAATGCACAGCGGGCACACGGGTGCCCGAAAGGCCGCATATTCTCAAGGAATACACGGACTTTTGCAAATGCCTTTTTACGCCAGGTAAAAAAGGACAGCCTGCAGATCTGCGCTTCGTACAGCCTCTATATAAAGGCTGCGTTGTTCCCGCCGGGGCGGGAGTCCGATCGTCGGCCCGTTTCCAGGCCGCCGATGCGAATAGGGTTACAGTTTGGGCATGCCGCCGCCGGGCATCATGCCACCCAGGCCGCGCATCATCTTGGCCATGCCGCCTTTGGCAGAAAACTTCTTCATCATCTTCTGCATCTGCTTGTGCTGCTTGATCAGACGGCCGATGTCCTGCACCTGGGTGCCGGAACCAAGGGCGATACGGCGTTTGCGCGAACCGCTGATCAGCTCAGGGTCGCGGCGCTCGGCCGGGGTCATCGAGTTGATGATCGCTTCCATCTGCTTGAACTGCTTCTCGGCGGCGCCCTGGGCGCTGCCCATCTGGGCCAGGTTGACACCGCCGATGCTCGGCAGCTTGTCCATCAGGCCGCCCAGGCCACCCATGTTCTTCATTTGTTGCAGCTGGTCGCGGAAGTCTTCGAGGTCGAAGCCCTTGCCCTTCTTCAGCTTCTTGGCCAGTTTGTCGGCCTTGTCCTTGTCGAGGGTCTGTTCGGCCTGCTCGATCAGGCTGAGCACGTCGCCCATGCCCAGGATGCGCGAAGCGATACGGTCGGGGTGGAACGGCTCGAGCGCGTCGCTCTTCTCGCCCATACCGATGAACTTGATCGGCTTGCCGGTAATGGCGCGCACCGACAGCGCGGCACCGCCACGGGCGTCACCGTCGACCTTGGTGAGGATCACCCCGGTCAGCGGCAGCGCATCGCCGAACGCCTTGGCCGTATTGGCGGCGTCCTGGCCGGTCATGGCGTCGACCACGAACAGCGTCTCGATCGGCTTGACCGCAGCGTGCAGGTCCTTGATCTCGGTCATCATTTCGGCGTCGATGTGCAGACGGCCGGCGGTGTCGACGATGACCACGTCGATGAACTTGAGCTTGGCTTCGCGGATCGCCGCCTCAGCGATGGCCACCGGCTTCTGGCTGATATCCGACGGGAAGAAGGTCACGCCGATGTCGCCCGCCAGGGTTTCCAGCTGCTTGATCGCCGCCGGACGGTAGACGTCGGCCGAGACCACCATCACGGTCTTTTTCTTGCGCTCTTTGAGGAAGCGCGCCAGCTTGCCGGCGGTGGTGGTCTTGCCCGCGCCCTGCAGACCGGCCATCAGCACTACCGCAGGCGGTGCGGCGTTGAGCGCCAGGTCTTCGTTGGCGGCGCCCATCAGGCCTTCAAGCTCGGCCTGGACGATCTTCACGAACGCCTGGCCCGGGGTCAGGCTGCGCGACACCTCGGTGCCGACCGCACGTTCCTTGACCTTGTTGACGAAATCCTTGACCACCGGCAGGGCGACGTCAGCCTCGAGCAACGCCATGCGCACTTCACGCAGGGTGTCTTTGATGTTGTCTTCGGTCAGCTTGGCCTTGCCGGTGACATGGCGCAGCGTCTGTGACAGACGGTCGGTCAGGTTTTCAAACATGGTGATCCTTTCGGGCTCTGTAGAACCGAGGTTTATCAGCTGCCTCTGGCGTATTCGGCCGGCCTTGGGCAGGGGCAGGCCGGCGATTATAACGAAGACTTGGCCCAGCGCACACCATGCCGTCGGCTGGCAGTCTTCCTAGGCGGGCGCGATCTATGCCAAACTCAGTCCCTTTCGGGCTTGCCTAACAGGACTTATGCTCCCCTTGTCACCCAGCTTGCTACCCAATCTCATCGCCGCCTGCCTGTATGCCGCCGCGACCTTCTATCAAGGCTCACGCCTGGCCCAGGGCACCAAGGCCGACAAACGCCTGCTCGGCCTGCTTGGCGCGCTGGCGGTCATTGCCCAGGGCACTGCGCTGTTCTGGCAACTGCTCACGCCCCTGGGCCTGAGCCTGGACTTCTTTAGCGCCGCCAGCCTGATCGCCACCGCGGTGATCGCCCTGACCCTGCTGGCCTGCCTGCGCATCCCGGTGGAGAACCTGCTGCTGTTGCTGTTCCCGCTGGGCATGGCCACGGCGCTGATCGCCCAGTTCGCGCCGTCGGGCACGGTGCCGCTGATCAACGAAGAGCCGGGCATCCTCGCGCATATCCTGCTGTCGATCCTGGCCTATGGCATGTTCACCATCGCCGTGGTGCAGTCCCTGCTGCTGCTGTTGCAGGATCACCAGCTCAAGCACAAGCACCCCTCCGGGCTGATCAAGAACTTCCCGCCGCTGCAAACCATGGAAAGCCTGCTGTTCGGCTTCCTCTGGGCCGGCTGGGGCCTGCTGTCGCTGTCACTGCTGTCCGGCTGGCTGTTCCTCGACAACCTGTTCGCCCAGCACCTGGTGCATAAAACCCTGCTGGCGTGCCTGGCCTGGATCGTCTTCAGCGTATTGCTGTGGGGCCGCACCCGCCTCGGCTGGCGCGGGCACAAGGCGATCCGCTGGACCCTGGCCGGCTTCTGCCTGCTGATGCTGGCCTATTTCGGCAGCAAGCTGGTACGCGAATTCATCCTGCATATCTGACGGGCACAGGTAAATGGACGCTCTGCCGTTAGGACCGCTACTCGGCGTATTGGCACTGGCACTGCTGTGGTCGGCGCTGTTCACCGCAGTGGACGCCGCCCAGCAGCAACTCAACGGTGGCCGGCGCAACCCGCAGACCGGCGAGCACCCCGAACTTGCCGTAACCCCTCAGGCCCTGGTGCTGTGCTCGACCCTGGGCAAGCTGCTGGTATTGGCCCTGGCCTGCCTGATGGGCCAGCGCTACAGCGGCGAGCACGGTTTCTGGCTGGCCGGCCTGGGCGCCGCCGCCGTACTTTTGATCGTTGCCGAATACCTGCCGCGACAGCTGGCCAGGCGCAATCCGCAGGCCTTCATCGGCCTGGGCAACAGCTTGCTCAAAGTGCCGCTCAAACTGCTGCAGCCGGTAGCCTGGCTGCTCGATGGCTGCGCGCGGGTGCTGCTGCGCCCGTTCCGGGTGCAAAGCCATGCGGTAGCGCTGCACGACAACGACGACAGCGACAGCTACGCCGCCGACGAGCCGGATGCCGACCAGCGCCTGAACCTGCCGGAAAGCCTGCTGGCGCTGGACAAAATCACCGTCAACGACATTCTCGTGCCGCGCAACGATGTCGACGGCATCAACCTCGACGAGCCGATCGAGGCAATCATCGAGCAGTTGATCATCAGCCGCCACACCCGCCTGCCGGTCTACCACAGCGATATCAACCAGGTGGAGGCGATCCTCAATACCAAGCTGATCAGCCACCTGCTGCCCAAGGCCGAACTGACCCGCGAAACCCTGCAGGCGGCCTGCTACGAACCCTATTTCGTGCCGGAAAGCACCCCGTTGCAGCTGCAATTGCTGAATTTCCACAAACAGCAGCGGCGCCTGGGCGTGGTGGTCGACGAATACGGTGAAGTACTGGGCATCGTTACCCTGGAAGACATCCTCGAAGAAATCGTCGGCGAGTTCGAAGACGAACACAGCCTCGACAACCCGCATATCCACCCCCAGGCCGACGGGCGCTTTGTCATCGAAGGCAACGTGTCGATCCGCGAGCTCAACCGCACCCTGGGCTGGCACCTGCCCAGCGACGGGCCGAAGACCCTCAACGGCCTGGTCACCGAAGCCCTGGAAAGCATCCCGGCAAGCGCCGTGTGCCTGAAAATCGGCCGTTATCGCCTGGAAATCCTCGAAACCGAGGACAATTGTGCCAGCCGCATACTGGTCTGGACGCTCAAGCGCTAGCTATACTGGCCACACGCTTACCCAGCCCCAGCCGTCTCGCCCGCTACCCGCACCGGCGTCACACGGCCAGTCAGCCTGACTGAACATTGCGCGCACCAGCGGTACTGGTTCACACCCCGAGCCTTGCCCGCGCCCGCCCCCATCCCCAACGGGCGTATGTTTCGTCACGCGACCATAACAATTCGCTTCGGCGCACGCCCGTGCCTGCCTGTTCGTACCCGGCCGGCGGCGATGCCCATGGAGCTCTCGACTGACAGGGATAATCGCATGACCACCAGCAGCACCTACCCCGAAACCGCCCAGGCCAGCCCCGGCAACTCGCCGGCACGGGTTGCCACCGCCAGCTTCATCGGCACCGCCATCGAGTTCTACGACTTCTACGTGTACGCCACTGCGGCGGCGCTGGTGATCGGCCCGGTGTTCTTCCCGCAGACCTCCGGCACCGCGCAGATGCTCTCGGCGTTCCTTACTTTCGGCATCGCCTTCCTGGCCCGGCCCCTGGGTTCGGCGCTGTTCGGTCACTTTGGCGACCGTATCGGCCGTAAATCGACCCTGGTCGCATCCTTGCTGCTGATGGGTGTGTGTACCACCTTGATTGGCGTGCTGCCTGGCTACGACAGCATTGGCGCCTGGGCGCCGATCCTGCTTTGCGTGTTGCGCTTCGGCCAGGGGCTTGGACTTGGCGGTGAATGGGGCGGCGCGGCGTTGCTGGCCACCGAGAACGCGCCCAGGGGCAAGCGCGCCTGGTTCGGCATGTTCCCGCAGCTAGGCCCTTCGATCGGTTTTCTGGCGGCCAACGGCCTGTTCCTGACCCTGGCCATGCTGCTGACCGATGAGCAATTCCGCAGTTGGGGCTGGCGCATTCCGTTCCTGCTCAGCGCCGTACTGGTGATGGTCGGCCTGTATGTGCGCCTGAAGCTCGAAGAAACCCCGGTCTTCGCCAAGGCCGTGGCTCGCCACGAGCGGGTGAAGATGCCGGTGGTCGAGCTCTTCGCCCAGTACTGGGCCCCCACCCTGCTGGGCGCGGCGGCCATGGTGGTGTGCTATGCGCTGTTTTACATCTCGACGGTGTTCTCGCTCAGCTATGGCGTCTCGACTTTGGGTTACAGTCGCGAGACCTTCCTCGGCCTGCTGTGCTTCGCGGTGCTGTTCATGGCCCTGGCCACGCCACTGTCGGCCTGGCTCAGCGACCGTTACGGGCGCAAGCCGGTGCTGATTGTCGGCGCTGTGCTGGCCATTGCCTCGGGCTTTACCATGGAGCCGCTGCTGACCTCGGGTTCGACCACGGGGGTGGCATTGTTCCTGGCCATCGAGCTGTTTTTGATGGGCGTGACCTTTGCGCCGATGGGCGCCTTGCTGCCTGAGCTGTTCCCTACTCACGTGCGTTACACCGGGGCGTCGGCAGCCTACAACCTGGGCGGGATCGTCGGCGCCTCGGCGGCACCGTTCTTTGCCCAGAAGCTGGTGGCCATGGGCGGTTTGAGCTGGGTCGGCGGCTATGTCTCAGCGGCAGCTGTGCTGAGCCTGATTGCGGTGTTGTGCCTGAAAGAGACGCGCCACTCGGAGCTGTAAAATCATCGCGGGGCAAGCCCGCTCCTACCGGTGTAGGAGCGGGCTTGCCCCGCGATTGCTTAGAACTCTACCTTGACCGCCTGCGAAGCACGGGTGGCCTTGGCCCGGGCGGCTTCGATCGACTCGTCGCGAGCCAGGCACACACCCATGCGCCGCTGGCCGTTGACCTCAGGCTTGCCGAACAGGCGAATGGCGGTATCCGGCTCGCTCAGGGCAGCGCCGAGGTTGGCGAAGGCGGTCTGCTGCGACTGGCCTTCCACCAGGATCACCGCTGACGCCGACGGGCCGAACTGACGGATCAGCGGGATCGGCAAGCCCAGGATCGCCCGCGCATGCAGGGCGAACTGCGACAGGTCCTGGGAGATCAGGGTCACCAGGCCGGTGTCATGCGGACGTGGCGAGACTTCGCTGAACCACACCTGGTCGCCTTTGACGAACAGCTCGACACCGAACAGGCCGCGGCCGCCCAGCGCCTCGGTCACCGCTTTGGCCACCCGCTCGGATGCAGCCAGGGCCACCGGGCTCATCGCCTGCGGCTGCCAGGACTCCTGGTAATCGCCCTTCTCCTGACGGTGGCCGACCGGCGCGCAGAAGGTGGTGCCGCCGACATGACGAACGGTCAGCAGGGTGATTTCGTAGTCGAAATCAATAAAGCCTTCGATGATCACCCGGCCCTTGCCGGCACGCCCGCCTTCCTGGGCATAGTCCCAGGCCTTTTGCACGTCGTCAGTGCCGCGCAGCAGGCTCTGGCCCTTGCCCGACGAGCTCATCACCGGCTTGACCACGCACGGGAAGCCGAGGTCGTCGACGGCCTTGGCGTATTCCTCGAAGGTGTCGGCGAAATGGTACGGCGAGGTCGGCAGGTCGAGCTCTTCGGCGGCCAGGCGACGGATGCCTTCGCGGTTCATGGTCAATTGCGCGGCGCGGGCGGTCGGCACCACGGTGAAACCTTCGTTTTCCAGCTCGACCAGGGTCGCGGTGGCAATGGCTTCGATTTCCGGGACGATGTAGTGCGGCTTCTCGGCCTCGATCACTGCCCGCAGGGCGGCGCCGTCGAGCATGTTGATCACGTGGCTGCGATGGGCCACCTGCATGGCCGGGGCATTGGCGTAACGGTCCACGGCAATCACTTCAACACCCAGGCGTTGCAGCTCGATCACCACTTCCTTGCCCAGCTCGCCGCAGCCACAGAGCAGTACGCGGGTCGCGGTCGGCGACAATGGGGTTCCGATACGGGTCATTTCAGGTCCTCAGAGGGAAGAACATCCTGGGCCGCCCCGTACTCGGTGCAACCCGGTGAAAAGGAGCGCCATTTTACATGAACCGTGCTCAGCCGGTGACCACCCGCTTGCGCGCGCGCCAGGCCATGGCCAGCCAGACCACGGTGACCCCGGCGAATTTCGAGGCCATGGCGGTGCCGACCACGGCCGGGGTCAGGGCGCCGATCATGCCGAAGAAGATAAAGGTGTCGATCGGGATGCTCAGCGCCGAACTCAGCCACAGGCGATCGTGCAGCGGCCGCTTGGTGATGGTGAACACCAGCCAGTCGATCAGCTCGGACACCGCGAAGGCAGTGGCGCTGGCCAGGGCGATGGCCGGCTCCGAGGTGATGTAGGACAGCACCAGGGCCGCCAGCATGGCCAGCAGCGCGCCGTGGCCGAAGCGGGTCTGGACCATGTCGCGCAGGATGAACACCAGCCCGCCCCAGGCGGACCAGATGACGTCCAGGTGCGGGGCACTGGAGAAGGCGTAGTTGATCAGCACTACGCTGCTGATATAGGCAATCAGAAAGAACATGGGATCGACCGCTGGGTAAGCGCTACAGGGTACTGCAGCGCTTGCCGGCGGCCAAGCGGCGGATCATGCGCCGACGCTGAAGATCAGCCCGGCCGCGACCGCGCGCTCGTGGCACAGCTTGAGCACCTGGCGCCGCTCGCTGTTGTCCATCCGCCCCCAGCGGGTGATTTCAGCGGCGCTGCGTTGGCAGCCGGTGCAGATATCGGCGTCATCCAGCGCGCAGATCTGCACACAGGGCGAGGCCACCGGGCGTTCAGGCGTGCTCATCAATCCTCCTGCGGGGCCAGGTCGCGGGCATAACGCTCGGCGTTGTGCACGTAGTGGGCGGCACTGGCTTCAAGCATCTTCTTTTGCGCCTCGGTCAGTTCGCGCACCACCTTGCCCGGCGAGCCCATCACCAGCGAGCCGTCAGGTATTTCCTTGCCTTCGGGGATCAGCGCGTTGGCGCCGATGATGCAGTACTTGCCGATCCGCGCACCGTTGAGGATCACCGCGTTGATGCCGACCAGGCTGTGGTCGCCGACCGTGCAGCCGTGAAGCATGGCGTTGTGGCCGACGGTCACGCCCTTGCCCAGGGTCAGCGGCGAGCCCATGTCGGTGTGCATCACCGTGCCGTCCTGGACGTTGCTGTTCTCGCCAATGTCGATCAGCTCGTTATCGCCGCGCAACACCGCGCCGAACCAGACGTTGGCGCCGGCCTGCAGGCGTACCTTGCCGATCAGCGTGGCAGTCGGCGCAACCCAGCTGCGCGGATGGGTTTCGACCCGCAGGTCGCCCAGACGGTATTTCATGCGTGGATCCTCACGGTGCGGCGTGGCTGGCGGGTGGTCCCGCTCAAATGGGGGTAAAGCGTTCAGGCGGCTGATGCAGGCTGATGTTGGCATCGTAAAGCAAGTTGACCAGCTCGACGATCATGATCGCCGACAGCCCCCAGATCTTGTACTCGCCATAGCGGTAGCTGGGCACGTACCAACTGCGGCCCTGATAATCGATACGGTGGGTATGGTCACGCGGGTCCTGGCGAAAGAACTCCAGCGGCACGGTGAACACCGCAGCGATCTCGGCGTCGTTGGCCTGGTATTCGACAAAATCCGGAATCAGGCCGACGAAAGGCGTCACTTTCAGCCCATGCAGCGAGATCAGCGGGCTCAACGGGCCGATGATCTCCACCAGGCCCGGCGGCAGGCCGATTTCTTCTTCGGCTTCACGCAGGGCGGTGAAGATCAGGTCGGGGTCTTCCGGATCGCGGCGACCACCGGGGAAGGCCACCTCGCCGCCGTGGGTCGACAAGCCCTTGGCGCGCAGGGTCAACACCAGCTCCGGCTCTTCGCTGCGGGTGATGGGCAATAACACAGCGGCCTCGGGAAAACGTCGGTCCGTCTCCAGGGTACTCGGCGTATGACTGCTCACGCGGCGAAGTAGCTCGTCCAGCATTGCTCTCTCTCGATTCCAAAGCCTGTCGTGCATGATGCACCAAAGCCGCGGGCCGCCCAAGTCCCGGCGACGATCCGGCTTGCGGCCGCAGGGACAGTGGCGCCAAGATAGGCGCACCTAACAGGAATAAAAGCATGAAATTCTGCAGTGCGTGCGGCAATCAGGTGATTCAGCGTATTCCCGAGGGCGATACCCGCCTGCGCTATGTCTGCGATCACTGCCAGACCATTCATTACCAGAACCCCAACATTGTCGCCGGGGTGCTGCCGACCTGGGGCAGCCGGGTGCTGTTGTGCCGCCGCGCCATCGAACCGCGCCGGGGCTACTGGACCTTGCCCGCCGGGTTCATGGAGAACGGCGAAACCATCGAACAGGCCGCGCGCCGGGAAACCGATGAAGAAGCCTGCGCCCGCGTAGGCGGCATGAGCCTCTACCAACTGTTCGACCTGCCGCACATCAACCAGGTGCACGTGTTCTTTCGCGCCGAGCTTGCCGACCTGGACTTTGCCGTCGGCGTCGAGAGCCTGGAAGTGCGGCTTTTCGACGAAAGTGAAATCCCGTGGGACGAGCTGGCTTTCCGCACCGTCAGTCGTACCCTAGAATGCTATTATCGTGACCGCATCGAGCAGCGCTTTCCGATCGGCAATGAATGCCTGTCACCCATGCTCGTCTCGTCACCCAACACCTAGCTTTTTCAGGGATATCGTTTCATGCGCTGGTTGCTTGCCCTTTTCTGCCTCAGTGTGGCTTCGATGTCCCAGGCGGGTTTCACCGAAACCATCATCACCCGGCCGGTCGACCAGACCGCGCCTTCGCCACTGCAACCGCAAGCGCCCAAGCCTGCGCTGATCGACAAGATCCTGGTGATCAAGTCCGAACGTCGTTTACAGCTGATCAGCGCCGGCACGCCGCTGAAAACCTACCGCATCTCCCTGGGCAAGCAACCCAAGGGCGCCAAGCTGCGCGAAGGCGACAAGCGCACCCCCGAAGGCTTCTACTGGATCGACTGGCGCAAGCAGAGCGACCGCTACAACCTGGCCATGCACGTGTCCTACCCGAATATCACCGACGCCGCCCGCGCCCGTCGTGAAGGCGTTCCGCCGGGCGGGATGATCATGATCCACGGCACGCCGCTGAGTGAGGAATACCCGGAAGAAGTCTTCCACACCCTCGACTGGACCGAAGGCTGCATCGCCATGACCAACCGCGACATGCGTGAAGTGTGGAACATGGTCCCGGACGGCACCATGATCGAGATCCGCCCCTGATCGCCCCTTAAGGCGCTTCCGACAAGCACGTCGGAAGCTTCCCTCGCAACTCAGGCTTCGGCCCTACTCGTCTACCGGCTCGGTAGCGCATCTATTCGAATAGTAGCGTCCATAAAATCCACGCATCTGGATATCTCCTGGACGCTACTGCATGCCCAGTTCACTCAGCATTGTCGCTGCACGCCTTGTCATCCGGCCTTCGGCCCTCTTTGTAATGCTGTTGATGGTGCATCCCGCCAGTGCTCATGAACACCTGGGCATTCAGCCGCTACGCGACCAGCGTCTGCAACTGGAACAACTCGAGCAACGTCAACGCCTGCGCAAGCTGCAACGTAGCGATGAATTGGCCGAACCGGCCAGCCAAGCACCAGCCGCCACCGAGGCCTCGCCCTGCTGGCCGCTGAACGGCGTGCGCCTGGCTGGCAACCGGCAAATCGGCTCGGCAGAACTGGCAGCCAGCGTGCGACCGCTGATGACGCCATGCATGGACGTGGCACGGATCAACCTGATCCTCAAAACCATCACCGAGCAGTATGTGCAAGCCGGCTACCTGACCAGCCGCCCCTACCTGAGCCAGCCGCCGCAAGCAGGCGCGACTCTGGACATCGAGGTCGTCGAGGGCTTTGTCGAGTCGATCGAGCTGGCCGACCCCGACTTGCCGCTGTCACTGCACAGCGCATTCCCGTCCCTGCTCGGCCAGCCCTTGCGCCTGAGCGAACTGGAACAGGGTATGGACCAGCTGAACCGGCTGCGGGCCTTCGACCTGGGCGCCGACCTGCTGCCCGGCGAGCTGCAAGGCGGCACCCGCATCCTCATCACGCCGCGGCAGATCAACCCGCGCTGGCGCCTGGGCAGCAGCTTCGACAACCGCGGCAGCGAACTGACCGGGCGCGAGCGGGTCGGCGCCAGCCTGACCCTGGACAGCCCGTTGCAACTCAATGACTACAGCCAGCTGTCGCTTACCTCGACGCTCGGTTCCGGCGCCAGTTACAGCCGCGGCTACGGCCTGTACTACAGCATTCCCTACGGCCCCTGGACCTACGCGCTCAACCTCAACCAGCTGCAGTACCAGGCGCAACTGCCGGGCCGGCGCGAGCGCAGCAGTGGCCAGAGCGGGTTCTACGGCCTGAGCCTTGAACGCAACCTGTGGCGCAACCAGCACGGGCTGCTCAGCGCCAGCCTGCGCCTGGACCAGAAGCGCCTGGACAACCGCCTGGCCGGGCAACGCCTGCACGTGCAAAGCCCGACCCTTACCAGCCTGGAAGCAGGCCTGAACCTGCTGTGGCTCGACGCCAACCTGTGGAGTGCCTACCTGGGCATTGCCCAGGGCCTGGACTGGTTTGGCGCCGATACTGCGCCGCTGGCCAGCAACGCGCCGCAGCCGCAGTTTCGCAAGTACCGCGCAAGCGCCCTGCACCTGCGCCAGGGCCGTGACCCGGCCTGGCCCTGGCGTTGGCAGAGCGAACTGAACCTGCAGTACAGCGCCGACGCTCTGCCGGCAGTCGAGCAATTGCTGCTCAGCGACAACAGTGCCGTGCGCGGCTTTCGCCAACAGGTGGCGGCTGGTGCTAGCGGCGCCGCGTGGCGCAACACCCTGAGCCAGCCGTTGGCCCTGAACCTGCCCGCCGGGCTAGTGATTCGCCCGCAACTGGGCCTGGACCTGGGCTGGAGCAAATTCGACCACGGCCGCGCCGCACAGCGCCTGGCCGGCGCCCATGCCGGCCTTGAACTTAGCCTGCCCGACAGCCTGCTCAAGCTTGACTACCAACGCGCGCTGCACGCCAGCAACACCCGCCGCCAGGACCTGGAGCCCGGCTACTGGCTGCTGGAGTGGGTACTGAACATCTGAAGTCCACAACAAAAAAGAGAAGACCGTGATGCCCAAGACGCCCTCCCCCGCTGTACAACGGCGCAGGCTCAATCGCCTGCGCTGGATAATCGCCTTGAGTCTGATGAGCCCGGGCATTGGCCTTGCCGCCAACGGCCTGCAAGCGGCAGCCGGGGTTGCCGGTACGCCGCTGATCACCGATCGGCATGGCGTGCCGGTGATCGATATCGTCGCGCCCAACGCCAGTGGCCTGTCGCACAACCAGTTTCTCGATTACAACGTCAACAAATCCGGGTTGGTGTTGAACAACGCCCTGCAGGCCGGGCAATCGCAACTGGCCGGCGCCCTGGCCGCCAACCCGCAGTTCCAGGGCCAGGCCGCCTCGACCATTCTCAATGAAGTGATCAGCCGCAACGCCTCGCGCATTGCCGGCCCACAGGAAATCTTCGGTCGCCCGGCCGACTACATCCTGGCCAACCCCAATGGCATCACCCTCAACGGTGGCAGCTTCATCAACACCACCCGTGCAGGCTTTCTGGTCGGTACGGTCGAGCTGCAAGACCAGCGCCTCAAGTACCTCGATACCCGTACCGCCAGCGGCACCCTGGAGGTCCTCGGCGTCGGCCAGAGCAACCACTACGGAGCTCTCGAACTGATCGCCCCACGCATCGACAGCCGCGGCGCGCTCGCGGCGCGCGACGACTTGAGCCTGGTGGTCGGGCGCAACCGCATCGACGCCACCGACGGCCAGGTCATCGAGCACCTGGCGGCGCCGGCTGGCAGTATCGATGCCAGCCTGTTTGGCGCCATGCAAGCCGGGCGCATCCGTATCCTCAGCACCGCGGCGGGCGCCGGTGTGCGCATGGCCAGCAGCCAGTTGCAAGCCCGCGACGGGATCGCCATAGACGCTGCCGGCACCCTGGAGATCAGCGCCGTACGCGCCCAGGCGCAACAGGTAAACATCAAGGCCGGCAAGAACCTCACCCTCAATGCCCAGGCTCGGGAAAACATCAGCCGCGAACAGCAGAACCGCAAAGAAAAGTGGGGGCTCATCACCACCGAAACCTACGAGCGCGAAAGCACCCGCACCGAGCGCCAACAGGTCGGCAGCCAGATCAAGGCCAGCCAGGACATCAACCTGCAGGCGGGCGGCGACCTGCGCATGGTCGCCGCCAGCGTCGAGGCCGGTGGCGACCTGTCGGTCAAGGCGGGCCAGAACCTGACCATCAGCGCCGGCGTCGACAGCCTGCAGGTCGATGAAAAAATCCGCCACCGCAAACACCTGTGGCGCGGTGACAAGGACAGCAGCAGCTACCAGGAAAGCGCCAAGGCCAGTGTTCTGTCCGGCCAGCAGGTTTCCCTGGCGTCCAAAGGCAACACGCAGATACTGGGCAGCGCCCTGAGCAGCGCCGGCGACATGAACCTTAAGGCCGGCAAGCTGGAGGTCGCCAGCATCGCACTGAGCAACGACGAAAACACCCGCAACTACAGTGGCGACCTGGTCTCCGGCAGCTTCTTCGGCAAGAACGGCCAGACCGAAGCCAAGGGCCAACAGGGTAGTGCCAGTAACCTTCAGGCTGAAGGTGCATTGACCGTGGTGGCTGACCAGGTGCAAGCCAAAGGCGATGCACTGTTGCTCAGTGAAAAAGCCCGGCTGTCGGTCGAAGCGACACACAATGCGTCCAGCGTCGAGCAACGCGAGAGCGACAGCAAACTGTTCGGCCTGATCGCCGAGAAAAGCCAGCGCCAGGAACACCGCCAGCAAGTGCTGAGCAGCGACCTGGCCTCTGCCAGCAACCTGCGCCTGGCCAGCGCCGATGACCTGCAGGTGATCGGGTCAAGGCTTCAGGCCGGCAAGCAATTGCACCTGCAGGCGCAAAACGCCATCGATGTGCGCAGTGCCGAACAACTGCAGACCGTCAGCGAACAAAACCGGCAACAGGGCTTCACTGCCAATGCCAGCCAGACCCAGGACGCCATCGACGGCAAGCCCGACTCGCACCAGTACACGGCTTCGGTGGGTTACGCCGTGGTCAACACCGACACGCAGGCATCCCACCTCAAGCAGGTTGCCAGCGAGCTCAAGGGCGCAGGCGTTGCACTCGAAAGTGCTAAAGCCATCGACATCACGGGCTCCAGCATTGAGGCGCTCGCCGGTGACCTTCAGTTGGATGGTCGCACTGTCACCGTAAGCGCAGCTCGCGAGCTACAGTCGCAGCAGACCACCACCGGCGAAAGTGGCGGCGGCCTGCGGGTCAGTGGCGGCATCGATGCTGTTGGCAGCGCCTTCGAAGGCTACTACAGGCGCCAGGAGGTCGATGAACGCGCAAGCCAGGCGCAACGCAGCAGCCTGAGCGCCACTGGCGATCTGCGCGTGACTGCCGACACGCTGGTCAACGAGGCTGCCCGCCTGACAGCTGGCCGGTCGCTGGAGCTGCAGGCCGGCAGCGTGGACAATCGCGCCGTCGACGATACCCGCGAATCAAAACAGACCCAGACCCACTGGCAAGCCAGCCTCGGCGCCAGCCTGGTGTACAAGGACCTGACCCGCCCGGTGGAGAACCTGGTTACCGGTAAAGAAGCCAGTCGCTTCCAGCAGGCATCAATCGAAGACGCCCTGGCCCCGCCAACGCTGGGCGCTGATCTTGAGTTCAAACACCTCAATCGCGAGCAAACCACGCGCAGCAGCACCGCGCAGGTCACCGAACTCACGGGCCAGCGTATCAACCTCAAGGCCGGCAGCCTCGACGATGCCGGCACCCAGTACCGGGCCAGCCAGGGGCCTTTGTCGATCCAGGCGCAAAACCACCGCTTCGTCGCCGCCCAGGACAACACCAGCACAGGTGTCGAGCGCCTGGATGTGGACGCTGCGGTGCGCGTCGAAACCAGCACCGGCAGCGATATCAACCTGCGTCTTTCCGGCAAGGGTGGCTCGCTGCTGACCGACAACAGCACGCAAACCGCACGCCCTGGCAGCCTCTATGGGCAAACCGGCATCCAGGTGCAACTGGGCAGTGATGGCCTGTACGAAGGCACGCGCTTCAATGCCGGCGACGGCTCGCTTGAATTAACGGCCAAGGGTGACCTGAGCCTTGCCCAGGCCAACGATCAACAGCGCCAACAGTTGAACAAACTCGACGGCAACGGCTGGTTCAAGGCAGGCAACGCACCGGCGGGCAGTGCCCTGGAGTTTCGCGGCTACCTTGACCAGAGCAAACTGGACAGTCTCGATACCCAGGCCCGCGTGGTAGAGATAGACGCCAAAGGCAAAGTGCAACTGCAGGCCGGTGGTGCCCTCGAGCTTGTGGGTGGGCGCATCGGCAGCAGCGCGGCCAAGGTCGCCGATATCGAGCTGCAAAGCGCAGGTGCGCTGAAAGTCAGCGCTGCCACTGATACCCACAAGGCTCAAGGCAGCAACATCGGCGGCGGCCTGGAATTGCTCGGTAAAAGCACCAGCAATGGCAAAGGCGGTGGCCTGGGTGGCCACTTCGGCACGGGCCGGGTCGATGAAGCCAGTACCACGGCCAGCGGGGCCAACTGGTTTGCCAGGGAGCAACTGCTGTTGAGCAGCACCGCCAGTCAGGACGATGCGCTGACGCTGCAAGGCGTCAAGGCCTCGGCAAACCGGGTCGCCATCAGCGCCAGCGAAGGCGGCGTGCTGATCGAGGCCGCAGGCAGCAGCGAACGGCGCAACAACCTCGACATCACCGCCGGTGCCGGCCTTAACGCCGCGCCAGGGGCGACCGCGAAAGAGGCCAAACGCGGGCTGTATGCCCGCGGGCAGGTGAACATCGACAACGCAGACAATATCACCTTCGCCAACAGCCAATGGCGCGCCGGCCAGATCAGCCTGACCAGCCTGAGCGACACGCGCCTTGAAGGCGTGCGCCTGGATGCCGGGCGCATCGACGGCCAGGTCGGCGGCGACCTGCACATCGCCAGCCGCCAGGACCGGGTCAACCAGCTGAACGTGCAGGTGGATGCGCGCTTGAGCCAGGAAAAGAACCCACAGGGCTATATCAACGCCGCCAACGCGGTGGCCGGCCCGCTGGCTGACAAGGTCGGTAAACCGGTCGGCGGCGCGTTGCAGAAAGTCGACCCGAAGACCTCACCCACCTTCACCCTCAAGGTCGAGCACACCCAGCGCGACACCGTCGCCAGCCAGAGCGTGCTCAACGGCCGCGACGGCATCGACCTTGAGGTCGGCGGCGCCGTGCGCCTCTCCGGCGCCAGCCTGCAAGCGAACAAGGGCAAGGTGCAGTTGGGCGGTGCCGCCGTCACCGAACAGAACGTGCAGGGGCGCGATTACTATCGCCAGGTGGGCATCAACGCCTCGAACGCACCGGTCGACCTGGTCAGCGGCCTGATCGATGTCTACGGCTCCGGCGCCAACAGCAACGCAGGAGAAAAGCCGTTGGACCTCGGTTTCCTGCGCACCAGCGGGCATGATCGCAGCACCAGTCTGGCCTCGAGCATAACGGAGGGCAGCAAGCCGCGCTGAGGCCGCCTGCCGGTCACCACTTGAGGGTGCGGCTGATGCCGGTTGCATCCGCCTTGAGCCAGCCGGCCGCCAGCAACACCGGGTACAGGGCGGTACCCGGTGTCATCTCGCCCTGCAGCTTCGCGCGCCGGGCAAGCAGGTCGGCATCCAGCTCGGCCTGATGCTGCCCCTGCAACTGCAACCGCGCCAGCAGATGCATGCCTGCCGAGCAATCAATGCGCACCTGGCCCGCCCCAAGGGGCACCGACCAGGGCGCGTCCATGGCCAGACCGTCGACGCTGATCTCGCCCTGGCTGCCTCGGCACTGTCGACCGCTACCCTGCACGTCGATCCGCCCGCTCCACTCACCCGTCAGCCGATAGGACGAAGACGTCGTGAGTGTAGGCTGCATTGGCACTACTGCCGCCCGCCAGTTCCACGGCCAGCCAGCGACCTGTACCTGCCAGCTTTGCCCCTGGAACCCAAGCTCGACCTGCGCCTGCAGACGCCAGGGCTGCCAGTGCCAAGCGACCGGCCCCACCTGCCCCAGCCGTTGCGCCTGGCCTTGCCAGAGGCTGCCGGAGACGCCTTCGGCGGCAACGGGTGCGAGCAGCCAGTTCGCCGGCAAAGCGGCCGACAGGCTCAACACGAACACCAGGGCGAACCCGCCCGCGCGCTTCATTGTTGCAACTCCAGCTCGAAGCTCATACCTGACTCGCCCTGCTCCAGCGACCAGCGCAGCGGGCGCACGCCTTCGCGCTGTACAGCCAGTAGCCAGCGCTGCACACCTTGCTCATCGGCGGCACGGCCCTTGATCTGCCAACTGTGGTTTTCTCCCAGCACTTCATTGAGGGCAATACTGTGTGCCTGCGCCGATTGCTGCAGTTGCTCGGCACTGAAGCGCGTCTGAACCTGCAGGCTGGCCGCCGAGCGGGCCAGGGCTTGCCACTGCCGTGCGTCCTGCAAGCGCGCCGTGCCTTCACGAACGATCAAGGTGACAAGCAATACGCCTACCATCACCCAGGCTGCCGGCATCAACCAGTGGCGCTGCAGCCATGCACTCATGAGACAGCTCCCAGGTCGAACACCAGTTGCAGTTGGCCTTCGCCCGTGCTTGCTGCAACCGCCACGCCAACCTGCCGGGCGATGGCCTGCCAGGTTGCCGCCTCGGGTGCCTGGTCGCCACGCAGGCGCAGGGTCCAGCGTTGTCCGTCAAAGCCACTGGCGCTGACATGCCAACCGGGTTGTGCCTGCAACCATTGCTGCACCGCCATCTGCAACTGCTCGATCTGACGCAGGCGCAAGTGGCGATCAGCCTCGGCCTGGCGCTGACGCTTGAGGAGCTGGGCTGCCTGGCGAGATGAAGTGACCGGCCCGGTGACCGCCACCACTTGCGCCTTGTAGACCTCGTTCTGGCGCCATTGCTGGGCCAGCCACAGGCCGCTGCAGACCAGCCCCAACAGCGCGCAGGCGGCCATCAGGCGCCATTGCCCGGGGGCCATGGCAACGCGCAGCCGCATCTGCCGCGCCGGGTGCAGAGCAAACAGGCTGGGCAAAGGCTCCAACGCGGCCAGCCGCGCTGGCCAGGCCCCTTCAAACATTTCGGGTTGCAGGCTTGGCCAGGGAGCCGGCAAGTTCGATCCAAGCAGCGTCGGCCAGGCCAGCCAATGCTGGCGTGAGAGTTCGGTTACCCCCTTGAGCAACAGCAGGTCCGGGCTGCGCTGCCAGCATAGGGCGGTACCCGCTGGAGTGTCTGCCAGCAACTGAAACTCGGCCCAGCAGCGCTCGACGCTCAAGCCCCAGTCGGCGCACTGGCCCAACCATTGTTCGAGCAAAGCCTGATCGACGCTGACCAGCTCCAGTTGATTGCCCTGACGTGAAACACAGCCACAACGAATCGACTCGGCCGGTTGCAGCAAACGCTCTTCAAGCAGCAAAGGCCACTCATCACGCTTGAGCCCCGGCGGCGCCGCAAGCTGGCTATGGCTGCAGTGGTTACCGGGCAGAATCAGCGCCACGCGCGCGCCGTCCGGGCTGGGCGGTTCGCCCTCGCCGGCTTCGCGCCTGCCGTCGGCCAGGCGCAACCAGCTCCAGGGCGCTTGCCCCACACCAGGGCGCAGCAGCAACCAGTTGCTTTCGCGTGGTGTTTGCCAGCGTTCAAGCCATTTCATCAGGGTGCCTCCGGCAGGGCGAAGGTACAGACATAAGGTGCTCCATCACGCTTGAACTCAAGGCGCACACCGCGATCCGGGGCGGACCGCTCGGCAGAAGGAAAGGCCAGCCAGCGGCCCGATTGAAAAAACGCAAAGCTTGGCGCCGTGACCTGATCGAGCTGTTCACGTTGACGCCATTGAGGCTTACCCACCGCATACAGGTCGGACGAGGTTTCCAGCAGCAGGCGTTGCCCGCGAGTGTCGTAGCTCAGGCGCTGACGCTGCAGGCGCGAGCCGCCCTCGGCTTGCGGCCAGGCACTGCGCGCCACCCATTGCAACTGCAGGGTGGCGGGTTGCCAGTCGAGCCAGTTGATCGCCAGGGGCAGACGTTGCTCATAGAGCTGGCGCAACACCGTGGAGTCGAAACGCCGCTCCAGGGCCAGGCAGAAATCCAGCACCGGCGAGCCCGGGGCAGGTTGCTGCAAGCGCTCGCGCATACCGGCCCAGGCATTGACCAGCGCCGCCAGCAAGATCCCCAGCACCGCGGTCAGGGCCAGGGCCACCAGCAGTTCAAGCAAGGTCAGGCCCTGCTGGCGGCGCTTCATGGGCGCACCAGAAAGATACGGTACTGGCCGAGCGGATCGCGCCCGTCTCGGTCGGCAAACAGGTGCAATTGCCCTCGGCGCAGGTTGCGCACGCCGGTCGAGGTCAACTGCAGTTGCCAGTGACACTGGCCATCGCCTTGCTGCAATTGCCCGGCGGCGCTGCTTTGCAGCGGCCAGAACCGCTCGACGGCAAACCGCGCCTGCAGCTCGCGCGCACAGAACACCCCCAGGCGGTGGTGCTGCACGCTCTGCTGCACCGCCAGACGCTGGCGCAACACCTGGCTGGTCATGATTGCCAGGGCGGCGGCAATCCCCAGGGCCACCGTCACCTCAAGCAGGGTGAAGCCGCGTTGTGCGCGCTTCACAGCGGCGTCCTGTGCAACTGGCCGGCGCTGCTCCATTGCCAACGCTGGGTGCCTTCGGGCCAATGCCAGTTCAAGGTGGCGCTGCGGGCAACCCCGGAGGGCGTGAACACCAGGCGTGGCTCGCGGCTGGCAGGCCAGTCGGCTTGCAGCGTTGCCGGCCAGTCAGCGAAATCGACGGGCTCGACCTGCCAGCGCTCGGCGACCCGGCGGACAAATTCGGGGCGGCTGCCATTCCAGCGCAAGCCGCGAATCTCCCCCCCGTGCAGCGCCAGCTCAGCCTGCTGGCGGCTGGCTCCGGCCAGGCGCTCAAGGGCCTGCTGCACCGGCGCCTTGCCGCTGTCGAGCCAGGCAATGCTTAAGGTGCTCATCAGCCCGGCGATCAGCAGCACCACAAGCATCTCCAGCAGGGTAAAACCACGCTCGTTGCGCATCCTTAAAGGTTCCAGTTACCCAGGTCGGCATCGATACCTTCGCCGCCCTCGACGCCGTCGGCGCCCAACGAGTAGATATCGATGCGCCCGTGCTGGCCGGGGGCGCGGTACTGATAGGCAGTGCCCCAGGGGTCCTGCGGCAGGCGGCGGATGTAACCGTCGGCGCGCCAGGCGCGCGGCAGCGGCTCTGCCGTCGGTTTGCTGACCAGCGCCGCCAGGCCCTGCTCGGCCGAAGGGAAACGCAGGTTGTCGAGACGGTACATGTCCAGCGCCTGCTCCAGGGTCGACAGGTCGGCCATGACCTTCTGCTTCATGGCCTTGTCCTGGCTGCCGAGCACGCTCGGAGCGACCACGGCGATCAACAGGCCGATGATGAAGATCACCACCATGATTTCCATCAGGGTAAAACCGCGTTGACGCGTGCGTGGGCTGTGCATGGTCTTGCTCCTTTTCAAAGTGTCAGGCCCTGGTTGAGCTGCATGATCGGCAACAGCACGGCGAGGACGATGAACAGCACCACCGCGCCCATCACCAGGATCATCAGCGGCTCGAACAAGGCCATGGCGCTGTCGACCTGGCGGGCGAAGCCACGCTCCTGGTTGTCGGCGACCCGTTCGAGCATGTCTGGCAAGGTGCCGCTGGCTTCGCCACTGGCGACCATGTTCAGCAGCAACGGCGGGAAGTGCCCACTGGCATCCAGCGCCCGGTGCAGGCTGACCCCGCCCTGCACATCGCTGCTGACCCGTTGCAGGGCCAGGTGGATGCGCCGGTTGTTGACCGTGGCGGTGGCCACTTGCAGGGCTTCGAGCAGCGGTACGCCGCTGCCGCATAGAATCGCCAGGCTGCGCGACAGCCGCGCGCTCTCCAGCACCGCCAGCAAGTTGCCGATCCGCGGCAGGCGCAGCAGCAGGTCGTCGCGGCGCAAACGCCAGTGCGGGCGGCGCAACAGCCAGGCGCCGAGCAGCGAGGCCGACACAGCGCCGAGCAGCAACCAGGGCCCGAGCAACACCAGCAGGTCGCTGATACCGATCAGCAGCGAAGTGATCCACGGCAGGCTCTGCCCGGAGTGAGCGAACTGCTCGGTAAGCTTGGGCACCACGAAGGTCATCAGGCCAACCACCACCGCCAGCGACACCCCCATTAACACACAGGGATAGATCAGCGCCGTACGTGCCTTGTGCTGCTGGCGTTGAACCTGTTCGAGGTGCTCGGCCAGGCGTTCCAGCACCTGGGCCAGGCGCCCGGAACGCTCGCCGGCCTCGACCAGTGCGCAGTACAACCCGGAGAACAGGCCGCCCTGGCGCGCCAGGCTGCGGGCCAGGCTCAGGCCTTCGGCGAGCGATCCGCGCACCGCCACCAGCAGGTTGCGCAGGGCCGGTTCCACCAGTTGCCGCTCCAGGGTCGCCAGGGCATCCACCAAGGGAATGCCGGCGCCGGTGAGGGTCGCCAGTTGCCGGGTCAGCTCGCACAACTGGGCGCGGTTGACCCGCTGGCGGCGCGGCTGTTGAGTGGCCGCATCGTGGCGTTGCAACTGCCGGGTGAACAGCCCTTGCTCACGCAACAGCTGGCGGGCATGGCGCTCGCTGTCGGCCTGGATGCTGGCCTTGCGTGCCCGGCCGCTGAGGTCGACCGCTTGGTAACGAAAGGTCGGCATGGGTTAGCCCTGCACCGCGCGCAGCACTTCGGCGAGGCTGGTATCGCCGCGGCGCAGGCACTCGCTGGCCATGCCGGCAAGGCTCTGGCGGCGCCCGGCCAGATGCTCGTGCATGGCTACTTCACTGGCGCCGTCGTACAGCAGGGCGATCAGCCCGGCGTCCAGCTCGATGAATTCGTACAGACCGAGGCGGCCACGATAGCCGCTGCCCTGGCACTGCTCGCAACCGACGGCATGGAAGGTCTCGCTCAGCTCCGCCAGCTCCGGCCACAGCTGCCGCTCAGCCGCCTGCAAGGGTTGCGGCCGCGCACAGCTGCACAGGCGCCGCACCAAGCGCTGGGCCATGACCCCGCGCAGGCACGAGGCGATCAGGAACGGCTCGATACCCATGTCACGCAGGCGCGTCACCGCCCCCACGGCGCTGTTGGTGTGCAGGGTCGAGAGCACCAGGTGGCCGGTGAGACTGGCTTGCACGGCGATCTGCGCGGTCTCGCGGTCGCGGATTTCGCCGAGCATGATCACGTCCGGGTCCTGGCGCAGGATCGCCCGCAGGCCGGTGGCGAAGGTCAGCCCGGCGCGGGGGTTGATGGCGGTCTGGCCGATGCCGGCGATGGCGTATTCGACCGGGTCTTCGACGGTAAGGATGTTGCGGCTGCCATCGTTGAGGCTATTGAGGCTGGCGTACAACGTGGTGGTCTTGCCCGAACCGGTCGGCCCGGTGCTCAGGACGATACCGTTGGGCCGCGCCAGGCAGCCGCGCAGGCCCTGTTCCACCGCTGTAGGCATGCCGAGGTTGGCCAGCGCCAGCAGGCTGGCCTGCTTGTCGAGCACACGCATCACCACCCGCTCGCCGTGGATGCCGGGCAAGGTCGAGACCCGCACGTCCACCTCGCGCCCGGCTGCGCGCAGGGTGATGCGCCCATCCTGAGGCTGGCGTTTCTCGGCGATGTCCAGGCGGGCCATGACCTTGATCCGCGACACCAGCATCGCCGACAGTGCGCGCGGCGGGCGCAGCACTTCGCGCAAGTGGCCGTCGATGCGCAAACGTACCACCAGGCTCTGCTCGAAGGTCTCGATATGAATGTCCGAGGCCTGCAGGCGCAAGGCCTGGGCAAACAGGCCGTTGATCAGGCGAATCACCGGCGCTTCGTCGTCGCTTTCGAGCAGGTCTTCGATGCGCGGCATTTCGCTCATCAGGCCGTCGAGGTCGACCTGTTCGCCGATGCCCTCGATCAGCGCGGCGGTGGCGCCTTCACCGGCCTGGTACAACTGCCCCAGGCGGCTGTCGAAACTGGCGCTGTCGAGGTGGCAGACTTCGTCCGGCTGACCCTGCACGCGCAGCAGCTCCTGCAATTGATCGCTGTCGGCATCGCTGCGCAGCCACAGGCTCCAGCCCGTCGCCAAAGGCGCCACGGCAAGGCCGGCCTGGCGGGCCAGGCGATAGGGCAACAACTCCATCACCAGACACCCTCGTCGAGGCGCTGACGGCTGGCCGGAAAGGCCTGCAACAGCTTGCCGTCATCGCTGATGGCCGGCAGCTTCAGGGCAGTGTCCTGCTGCAGGTTGCGGTATTTCTCGGTGCTCAGGCTGGCCAGGCTCGGGCCGTCGCGCAGGATGCGTGGGCGAATGAACACCATCAGGTTCTGCTTCACGCCCTGGTGGCCGGAGGAACTGAACAGCCGCCCCAGCCAGGGAATATCACCGAGCAACGGCACTTTCTGATTACTCGAGGTGACCTCGTCGCTGATCAGCCCGCCAAGGATCACCAGGCCGTTATCCTCGACCATGACCTTGGTCTTGATCTCGCGCTTGTTGGTGATCACATCGCTGGCCGAAGCGTTGTCGGCAATCGACGAGACCTCCTGGACGATGTCCAGGCGCACGGTGTTGTCGATGTTGATCTGCGGCTTGATGCGCAGCTTGACCCCGACTTCCTTGCGCTCGATGGTCTGGTACGGGTTGGTGTTGTCCTGGGTCACGGAGCCGGTGACGAAGGGCACTTCCTGGCCGACCAGGATCGACGCTTCGGCGTTGTCCAGGGTCAGCAGGGTTGGCGTCGACAACAGGTTGAAGCCGCTTTTGCTCTTCAGCGCATTGACCAGCACGGCGAAGTTGAAACCGCCGCCGAAGTTGCCAAAGCCTGCGGTCAGGCCGTTGGTGCCTGACAGCAGCTTGGCCAGCGCGGCGTTGTCCTTGCCCGCTGCAGCCCCGGCGATGGCGGCGATGCTCGGGCCGCTGCTGCCGAAGTTGACCGTGCCGGCGCCGAACTTCTCATCGGCGAACAGCCACTGCACCCCCAGCTCTTCGGCGCGTGAATCCGAGACCTCGGCAATGATCGCCTCGACCACCACCTGCGCGCGGCGCACGTCCAGTTGCTCGACGATGTTGCGATAAGCCGCCAGTTCGCTGTCGGGGCCGACCATGACCACGGCGTTGGTGCCTTCTTCATATTCCAGGCGAATCCCCGAGCTGCTTACCGGCATCGGCGCCTTGTCGTCCTTGCCGCCCTCGCCGTTGGCGGCTGGCAGGGTGTCCTGGCTGAGGCTGCGCAGGACCTTGACCACTTCGCTGGCATTGGCGTGGCGCAGGTAGATCACCTGGGTGTTGGAGCTGCGCAGGTTATCGCCGGGGCGGTCCAGTTGCGCCAGCAAGGCGCGCACCCGCTCACGACTGTCGGCACTGCCGCGCACCAGCAACGCATTGCTGCGCGGGTCGGCCACCACCTGGGCGCTGTCGGCGCCCTGCTCGCGGGCCAGCAACTGGCTGATCAACTTGCTGGTGTCGTTGGCGCTGGCATGCTGCAGCGGCATCACCTGCATCGGCTCGTCACTGACCTGGTCGAGCTGCAGCAGCAGGCTGTCGATGCGTTCCAGGTTGCTGCGCCAGTCGGTGATCACCAGCAGGTTGGCCGCAGGGTACGGGGTGATCACCCCGACCCGGGGATCGATCAGCGGCTTGAGGATGCCCAGCAATTGCTCGCTGGCGGCGTTGCGTACATTGAACACACGGGTGGCGACCCCGTCGCTGCCTTGCGCCGGTTTGTCCGCCGTCTCCACCGGTACCGGCTCAAGCCGCGCGGCCTGGTCGGGGACGATCTTGACGCTGCCGTTGGGTAGGTCGACGGCGGCGAAACCCTGGGCGCGCAACTGGGCCAGGAAGATGTCGTAGATCGCGTCGCTGTCATGGCGATCGACCGTGCGCACGGTGACCTTGCCCTTGACCCGTGGATCGACGATGAAGGTGGTGCCGGTAATTTGCGAGACGCTGTCGATGAACTCGCTGAGCTCGGTGTCGACGAAATTGACTTCGTATAACGGCGTCTCGTTGTCATCCAGCGCCACCGGCTCTTCGGCCCAGGCCAGGTTGAGGCCCAGGATCAGCACGCTGGCCAGGCAGAGTCTTGCGATCATCATTCATCCTTGGCGCTTGAAGCCGGTCACGGCAGGCCGTGGCGGCCAGGGCAGGCGTTCGCGCCGCCCCTGGTTGTCGAAAATCAGGCCCTGGTCATCGATGCTCTCCAGCACGATGCCCGGCGCCAGGCGCTGGCCACGGCGCATGCTGCGCGTAGCCTGGCCGTAACGCAGCACCACCACCGTGGCGCTGAGCGGCACGGCCCGCAGGCCGCCCAGGTACTCCAGCGGTAAACGGGTCAGCGGCACCTCACCGCTGTCGGCCTGGGCCTGCCAATGGCCGACCATCAGGCCCGGTAAAGGCGTTGCTTGCGGCACATCGGCCACCGCCGGCAGCGGCGTGCGGCTGAGCTGCAAAACACACTGGGCGGCAAGCCAGGCGGCCAGGGTCAGCAGCGCGCCGCTGAACAGGCGCGAGGCACGGATCACGCGCTCAACTCACGGGGATGCCAACCGGGATGGCCCTGGACATAGCGCAGCTGCGGCAATTGCAACGCTGGCAATTGCCAGTCGGTCGGCTGCTGCGCCAGCCAGGCCTCGACCCGTTGCCACAGCGGCTCGCCACTGCTAGAGGCGTACTGCAGGCCGAAGGTGCGGCACTGCCCCTGGGTTTCGCTGAAGCCCGAGACGCGCTTGCCGCTCGGGCTGTAGCTCAACTGCCAGGGCTGGCCCAGCCAGCGCGGCAGGTCCTGGCTGTTGTCGAGCAATAGCGGGTCACCGAACAACTGCTCGGCGGCGTTTTCCAGCACCTGCTCGACTTGCCGCGCAGGCGCCTCGACCACCGGCGCCGGGTAGCTGCCGGTCAGGCTGATCAGGTGTTCGCGGGTGATGGCCTGGCCGGCAGCCAGGGGGCTGTCGTAGCGCAGGCCCGGGAGCAACACCGGGTAGCCGCTGTCCGCGGCCAGGGCCAGGTGCAGCAGGCGGTCCCAACTACCACCGCGGGTATCACGGCGCCACAGTGCCTGCGGTGCGCGCGCCAGGGGTTGATCGAGCCAGGCGGCGTGACCGGCGCGTTGCTGCGCCAGCACACCACGGATCTGCGCGGCGCGGGCCTGGGCGCCAGGGGTAAGGCTGCTTTCGAAGGCCGGATGAAAATGCGCGCTGAATTGCCATTGCCCAGCGCTTCGCTGGCAGCGCACCTGGAAGGCGCCACTGGCACGATTGCCAGCGAACAGCACCGGCACGCGCTTGCCGCTGGCTTGCAGCACGGTCACCGGCTCAGGCCAGAAGTCCTGGCCACGGGCGCACAGCAGCAAGTCGGCATCGCTCAGGCGTTCGGCCAGCCACAGGCCGGGGCCGGTGCCGACATCGGCCAGGGCGATCACCAGGTCTGCCTGCCCGCGGGCTTGTTCGAAGGCCGGCAGCAGCGACTGGTACCACTGCTTGAGCGAGGCTTTCTGGTCCTGGGCATAGGGGTCGGTGATGCCGACCACGGCGACCCGCACACCACCACGACGAAACACTGTAAAGGCTGCAACACCCAGCGCGGTGGCCTGCTCCGCAGCCAAGCCAGCGCCCAGCACGGGCTTGCCATATTGCCGATAAAGGCCGGTGCAACGCTGCGGCCACAGCACCCGCTCATCGCTGCTGACCCGCACGTCGCTGGCCAGCAACTGGCTGCCTTCAACACCGCTACCCCCCTGGGTCAGGTAGGCCAGGCCGCTGCCATTCCAGCCCTGACCGTTCTCCAGAGTCAGGCAGTTGTCAGCCCCGGCGCCTTGGCGCAGTTGCTCGAGCAAGGCCGCCAGCACCGCGTAGCCGCCGGTGCGCACACCATCGGCGAGGCTGGCGTCGAGCAGCGGGTTGAGTTCGGCGCGGGCCTGGCGGGCGCTGGCGCCGGTCATCCAGGGCGCCTGGCCGAGGTGGGTGACCGGCCCCAGGCGCGTGGCCGGGACCACCGGTTTACCGGCCTGGCGGGCATCGAGGGTGTCAGCGAAATACAGCACATCGAGCGCCGCGTCGTTGCCGGCCGACGTCCCGCCCAGGCCCGCGCAGGCCGTGAGCAGCGGCGCCGCAGCGCCAACGCCGATCCAGTTCAACACTTCCCGTCTGTGCATGTTCAGCCTGTCCCGTCGCCTTCGCGCTTGTTGGTTGTCGGGCCGGGATATTGGGGCGCCTGGATTACAGTTTGATGGCAGTTAATCGACAGCCAGGGCAAAACCTCAGGCAAATCAGGTGGTAACGATTTATTTCCTTCAACGCCTTTTAACAAAACTGCCAATCAATCATCACACTTGCTCACTAAAGTCCCGGTTTCTTTCACGCCGCATCATTGAACAAAAGGAACTGAACTGATGAGTCGAGACACCGGCGACAACCTGAACCGCAACCAGAGTGGCAACCTGCCCATGGACAGCGTTCTGGAGTCTTACCTGAGCCGCCGCAGCGTGGTACGCGGTGGCCTGGGCGCCGCGATCGCGATGATTGCCGGGACTGGCCTGACGGGCTGCTTCGACAGCAGCGACTCGGATGACGATGAACCCGTAGTCGAGCCGCCAACCCCGCCGAAACTGAAGCTCGGCTTCACTTCAATCCCAGGCTCGCGCACCGACGCCTGCGTGGTCGCCGCCGGCTACACTGCTTACGTCCTGGCGCCCTGGGGCACGCCGCTGAACAGCAGCGCCAACCCGTGGAAAGCCGACGGTAGCAACACCGCCGCCGACCAGGCCAACTCGGTGGGCATGCACCATGACGGCATGCACTTCTTCCCCATCAACGGCAGCTCCGAAGACGGTCTGCTGGCGATCAACCACGAATACATCGACGCCGACGCCCTGCACCCCAACGGCCCGACCAGCGACAGCAGCGGCAAGCGCCCGGTCGAGGAAGTGCGCAAGGAAATCAACGCCCATGGCGCCGGGGTGATCCGCCTGAAGAAAGTCAGCGGCCGCTGGCAGGTGGTCGACAACGACCCGCTCAACCGCCGCTTCACCACCGCCACGGTGATGAACATCGCAGGCCCCCTGCGCGGCAGCGAGCACGTCAAGACGCGCTTCTCGAAAAACGGCACCCAGGCCCGCGGCACCAACAACAACTGCGGCAACGGCTACACCCCGTGGGGCACCTACCTGACCTGCGAAGAGAACTGGCCGGGGATTTTCGTCAACACCAGCGCCACCCTGCCGGCCGACCAGAAGCGCATTGGCGTCGGCACCAAGGCCGGTAACTACAAGTGGGAAAGCGTCGCCGGTGACCCAAGCGAAGTGGACGGTGAATTCAGCCGCTTCAACGTCACCCCGAGCGGCGCCAGCGCCACCGAGGACTTCCGCAACGAAGCCAGCACCTACGGCTACATCGTCGAGATCGATCCGTACACGGCCAATACCCTTGCGGTAAAACGCACCGCGCTCGGGCGCTTCCGCCACGAGGGCTGCTGCCCGGGGCTGCCGGTGGTGGGCAAGCCGCTGGTCTGGTACATGGGCGACGACTCCAACAACGAGTACCTGTACAAATTCGTCTCCAGCGCGCTGTGGGAAGCCGCCGATGCCAACCCGGCCGACCGCCTGGCCACCGGCAACAAGTACATGGACCAGGGCAAGCTGTACGTCGCCCGCTTCAATGCCGACGGCTCGGGCGTGTGGCTGCTGCTCGACGTCAACACCCCGACCAGCAGCGGCAAGACCCTGGGCTCGATCTACGGCGACCTGCCGGGGATCATCCTCAACACCCGCGGCGCTGCCGACGCCCTCGGCGCAACACCGATGGACCGCCCGGAATGGACCACGGTCAACCCGCTCAATGGCGACGTGTACCTGACCCTGACCAACAACAGCGCACGCACCGCGGCCAAGGTCGATGCCGCCAACCCGCGCGGGCCGAACCGCCACGGCCATATCATCCGCTGGCACGACAGCGACGATCAGTTGAGCTTCAGCTGGGATATTTTCGTGTTTGGCGCCAACGCCGCCGGCACTGCCGACATCAACCGCTCGGGCCTGACCGAACTCAACCAGTTCGCCAGCCCCGACGGCATGAGCTTCGATAGCCGCGGCATCCTCTGGTTCCAGACCGACAACGGTGAAAAAACCCTGACCGACTACACCAACGACCAGATGCTGGCGGTGATCCCCACCGACCTGGTCGATGCCGCGGGCAAGCAGGTGCCGGTCAACGCCAAGAACCAGGTCGACCTGCGCCGCTTCTTCGTCGGCCCCAACGGCTGCGAAGTCACCGGCATTGCCTTCACCCCCGACAACAAGTCGATCTTCGTCAACATCCAGCACCCGGACAACTGGCCGTCTACCGACGTCGCCACTGCCGTTACCGCGGCCGGCACCAAGGTGCGGCCACGGGCCTCGACCGTGGTGATCCAGCGTGCCGATGGCGGTGAAATCGGCGTGTAACCCAAGCCTCGCTCGGCGCAGCCCTTACCAGGGTTGCGGCGAGCGGCTGATCACCTGCACCTGCTGGACCGGCACCAGCGCGTGCCACTGCACGATCCCGCGTGCGCGCAGTTGAAACTCGCTGCGCATCTTCTGCCCGTCCTGTTCGAATTCCAGCTGCAAGGCAAAGTCACCGCTGTTGAGCAGCAAGCCTTCGCTCAATCGTGCGAATGTTGCGTCGTCCATCGCCCCCAGTGCCTGGCGCAACGCACCCGCATCGTGATAACCGCCAGCAGGCCGGCCGGTGATGATCCGGGTCAGCAGCGAACGTGACACCTCCCCTTCGTACAGCGCTTCAAGCAATGGCAACTGCTCCAGGCTCAAGGCATTGGCATTCAGCCGCCAGCCGCTGGTCTGCGGCAGCGCGCACAACTGTGGATAGCGTTGCTGGCGGCTGGCATCGGGCTCAAGCAGCAGGTTCAGCTCACTCATGTCGACCATCATCTGGTTGGCCGCCAGGCGCGCAGGTGACTGGCGCAGGTACTGGTCGCTGTCGGCGCCGCTGAGCCGGGCCTGGCCGTCGCTGTCGATCCAGTCGGCCAGGGCATCGGTCAAGCGTTGCGCGGCCATGTCATCGCCCAGCAGGTAGCGCAATTGCCGTGCGGCCCGTTCGCTCTCTTCGCCAATCAGCGCGTTGACGTTGAAACAGCTGTGCAGGTCGCGGATGCGCAAGGCCGCCGAGCCGCCGGCAAAGGCATAAGACAGCGGCTGCCCGCGCAGCGCCTGCCAGAACAGCGGGCTGGCGCGCCAGGCCGGGTCTTTCAGGGCCTGCTCGGCAAACGCCAGGCCGGCGGTTTCCATGGCCCTGGCCTGCACCCGTTGCTGCACCAGGCGCACGCTGTCGATCTGCTGGCGACCGTCCTGCACCAGCCAGGTCAGGCCGCCTGCGAGCATCGCCAGCACCACCAGCACCATCAACAGCGCCGCTCCTTGTTGCCGCTTCGCACCCATGAACTGCACATCCCTAGCCAATGAGCCGTCAGTCAACACAACGGATGTTGCAGGTACATGGCAAATACAGCTGCACGTCACTTTTGCGTCACAAAGCGCAGGCAGGATAAGGCCTTCTTTTTCATGAGCTTGGAGCATTTTTCATGGGTGGTATCGGGATCTGGCAGTTGCTTATCGTCTTGGTGATCGTGTTCATGCTGTTCGGCACCAAGCGCCTCAAGGGCCTGGGTGCGGATGTCGGCGATGCGATCCAGGGCTTTCGCAAATCCATGGGCAACGGCCCGGCCACGGACGAAGCCGTAAGCCCGGTCAAACCCCAGGCGCCGCTGCAGGTCGACAGCGTGCACCAAGCGGAACACCAGCGCTGATGTTCGAAGTCGGTTTTACCGAACTGCTGCTGGTGGCCATCGTCGCCCTGCTGGTGCTTGGCCCCGAGCGCCTGCCGGCGGCGGCGCGCACCCTGGGCCGCCGCCTGGGCCAGGCCAAGCGCGCCATGGCCTCGATCAAGGCCCAGGTCGAGCGCGAACTGGACACCCAGGCCCTGAGCCAGGAACTCGATGCCCTGCCCTTGCAGCGCCTTGAACAGGACCTGCGCCGCGGCGTCAGCCTGCAGCCGGACCACAGCCCAACCAGCGGAAACCCCTGATGAACACAGCAAGCCAAGACCCCGGCATGCCGCTCACCGCTCACCTGCGCGAACTGCGCAGGCGCCTGGTGCGCTGCCTGCTGGCCATCGCCGTGGTATTCCTCGGCCTGTTGCCGTTTGCCCAGACCCTGTACACCCAGGTCTCGGAACCGCTGCGCCGCTATCTGCCCGAAGGCGCGAGCATGATCGCCACCAGCGTCACCTCGCCGTTCCTCGCGCCGTTCAAGCTGACCCTGATGGCGGCACTGTTCGTCGCCATGCCGGTGCTGCTGCACCAGGCCTGGAGCTTCATCGCCCCGGCGATGTACCGCCAGGAACGGCGCATCGCCCTGCCGCTGCTGGTGTCGAGCATCGTGCTGTTCTACTCGGGCATGGCCTTCGCCTTCTTCGTGGTCTTTCCGATGATGTTCGGCTTCTTTGCCAGCGTCACCCCGGATGGCGTGGCGATGATGACCGACATTGGCCTGTACCTGGACTTCATCCTCGCCCTGTTCCTGGCCTTCGGCCTGGCGTTCGAAATCCCGGTGGCGACCTTCATCATCGTCTGGGCCGGGGTCACCGACGTCGGTACCCTGCGCAAAAGTCGCCCTTACGTGATCGTCGGCTGCTTCGTCGTCGGCATGCTGCTGACTCCGCCGGATGTGTTCTCGCAAACCCTGCTGGCGGTGCCGATGTGGATCTTGTTTGAGGTCGGTTTGCTGGCCTGTGCTGCGGTCGAGCGCAAAGAACAGCGCACAATGCCAGTCAGCCTTCAGGCCTCAAATGAGCCTGGCAACTAAAGAAAAAATCGGCATACTCGAGAAATCTGAAGATTTTCATGGGCCAGTGAAGAAAATCCTGGCCTTTGAAACCGAAAAACAGGATTTCCAGCATGCAAGCGGTTGGCTACGCCCATCTTCATCAGCAGCTTCAACTGACGGTAGTACCGCTGCAGCTACCGGCTGTCGTTCAGCCGGTTACGCGTATCCAGCAAATCGGTACCACCTTGGCCGTACCCGCCGCCATTGCGCCTGCGGCCAACGACTTGCTGGGTCATGCGCTGTTTGCCCTGAAGCACGAAGGGATCAACCTTGCGCTATTGGCCCAGGCGCTGCCGAAGATCCCCGCCGAAGCATTCGAAGATGCCCTGCGCTCAACACCCAACGGGATATACATCCGTAAGGCCTGCTATTTACGCGAGGCGTTCTCTGGCGAGTTGCTGAAGCAGCAAGCTCCGGTCCGTGGCCCTTTCGTGGACCTTTTCGATCCTGAACACTACATCACCAAGCCTGGGGAGCGAAGCTCCAGGTGGCGGGTCGAGTTCAATGGCCTCGGTTCACTGGCTTACTGCGCCACAGTCGAACGTACGCCGCACATCAAAGCCCTGCTCGACTACGACATTCCCGGACGAGCCAGGGCATTCATGCAGTCGCTGCCGCCCATCATGATGGACAGCGCCATCAACTGGGCGTACTTGCACGAAACCAAGGACTCTTTCGCCATCGAACGGGAAGCGCCTAGTGAAGACAAATCGCGCAAGTTCATACAGTTGCTGCGCCAGGCCCACGAACGCCAGCCGCTAACCGAGGACTATCTGGTCGCCTTGCAGAACGCCACGATCAGCAACCCGTATGACATAGCTGGCGCCTTCAGACATGAACAGAACCATCTTGCCGGTGCCCTGCAAGGCGCTGCGGGTGTGACCTACGTTCCTCCCCAAGCGGAGCTCTGCCGGGAGCTGATGGAATCATTGATGCACTTTGCCAATGAAGATGCAGCCCGCACCGATCCACTGGTGGCAGCCGGGATCATCTCCTTCGGCTTTGTCCTGCTCCATCCCTTCATGGATGGTAACGGTCGGCTTTCTCGCTTCCTGATCCATCAGACATTGTGCCGGGCCGGCGCGCTGGACAACGGCCTGTTGCTTCCCGTGTCGGTTGCCATGAAACGGAACGAGCAAGGATACCTGCAAGCTCTGCAAAGCTTCTCCCGACCCGTGAGGGATTTTTGGGATGTCCAGTGGATTGACTTCGGGCAGTTGAACTTCCAGTTCCGTGGTGATGCGGCCGTCTACCGTTACTGGGATGCGACGCCTTGCGTGGCCTTCACCCTGGAAATGGCCAAGCATGCGCTTGAAGTGGAACTGCGCGAAGAAACGACCTTCCTGGCCTGTTTCGATAGCGTTTACAAAGCCGTCGACGAGCAATTTGACGTGCGCGGCAGCGAGCTTTCGAATCTGGTCATGATGTGCCTGAGCAATGGTGGTGTCGTGTCCAGCCACAGGCGTAAGCAGTTTCAATACACGGTTCCCGCCCACGTATTCGATTTTATCGAACAGGCGGCACGACAAGCCCTGGCTGGCCAGCAGTCTGAGGTTGAGTCGAATGATGACGACGCAAAATGAAACAGGCTGACAAGTGGTATTGACGTGGTATTCAAGTGGTATTAAATTTTTAATACCACTCGCCACCTGAAGCTACCGCCATGCCTCCGTTGACCGCCCTGCGCCCCGACGACACTCTGGCCACGCCCTTGTACCTTCAGTTGGCGCGCAACCTGGAACAGGCCATCCACGCCGGGCAATGGAAAGCCGAACAGGCATTGCCGTCGGAGCGCAGCCTCAGCGAAGCCCTGGACATCTCCCGGGTGACTGCACGCAAGGCCCTGGAAGTGCTGCTCGAACAAGGCCTGATCCGCCGTATCCAGGGCTCCGGTACCTTCATTACCCCGCGCCTGGAACAACCACTCTCGCGCCTGTCGAGCTTCAGCGAAATGCTCCGTATGAAGGGCTTCACGCCCAGTTCGCAGTGGCTGGAGCGCAGCGTCGATGCGCCGTCTGCCGATGAGCTGGTGCGCCTGGGCCTGTCGCCCTACGAACAGGTGGTGCACCTCAAGCGCCTGCGCAAGGCCGATGACATCGTCATGGCCGTCGAGTACAGCACCCTGCCCGCGCGCTTGCTGGGCAACCCCGAGGCTATCGGCGATTCGCTGTACCAGTACCTCGACCAGATCGGCAAGCCGGTGGTGCGCGCCCTGCAACACATTCGCGCGATCAATGCCAGCGCCGAACTGGCGGCGCGGGTCGGCATCGAGCCCGGCACCGCCATGCTGCTGATGACCCGGGTCGGCTACCTCGACGACAACACCCCCATCGAACTGACCGACACCTACTGTCGCGACGACTACTACGACTTTGTCGCCGAGCTGCGACGCTAGCGGAGCCCCCATGAGCGAACACAACATACTCACCCCGACGGGCTGGGTACGCGGACGCCTGTTGCTGCGTGACGGCCGCGTCGCCGCCATCGACGGCCAGCCCTGCGACCCGCAGGGCAACGATCTGCCCTACCTGCTGCCCGGTTTCATCGACCTGCATGTACACGGCGGCGGTGGCAGCGACATCATGGAAGGTGCCCAGGCGTTCGCCACCATTGCCCGTACCCACGTGCGCTTCGGCACCACCTCGTTGCTGGCCACCACCATGACCGCGCCGAAGGAAGAACTGACCCAGGTGCTCGGCGCCCTCGGCGAGTACGTTCGCCAACCGTGCAACGGCGGCGCGCGGGTGCTCGGTGTGCATCTGGAAGGCCCGTACATCAACCCCGGCAAGCTCGGCGCGCAGCCGAACTTCGCCCACCTGGGGCTGCTCGAAGAGGTCGACGCCTACCTGGCCCTGGCACCGATCAAGGTGATCACCATCGCCCCGGAAGTCGCCGGCCACCTGCCGTTGATCCGCACCTTGAGCGAGCGCGGCGTGCGCCTGCAGATCGGCCATACCCTGGGCAGCTACGAAGAAGGCGTGGCAGCCCTGGAAGCCGGCGCCACCAGCTTTACCCACCTGTACAACGCCATGAGCCCGCTGCACCACCGCGAGCCGGGCATCGTCGGCGCGGCCCTGGCCCATGCGCGCTTTGCCGAGCTGATTCCCGACCTGCTGCACGTGCACCCCGGCGCCATCCGCGTGGCCCTGCGCTCGATTCCTTGCCTGTACTGCGTGACCGATTCCACTGCCGCCGCGGGCATGCCCGATGGCGAGTACAAACTTGGCAGCCACACCGTGACCAAATGCCTGGGCGGCGTGCGCCTGGCCGACGGCACTCTCGCCGGCAGCACCCTGACCATGGACCAGGCCCTGCGCAACCTGGTGAAGATCGGCCTGCCCCTGGCCGAAGCCTCCCAGCGCCTGTCGCAGTTCCCCGCCGACTACCTCGGCCTGCAAGAGCGCGGGCGCCTGCAGCCCGGTAGCTGGGCCGACGCCGTGAGCCTGGATCGCAACCTCAACCTGATCGGCGTAATGGTCGAAGGAGAACACCTTGAGCTCTAAGATGCTTGCCGAGGCCCTGGCCGCGGCCAACGTTGTGCAGACCCAGTTGCAGCGCTGCGACGCGCGTATTGCCAGCGTCGCCGAACAGCTGCGCAGCCTCGCGCCGCAGGTTGCCCTGACGGTCGCCCGCGGCAGCTCGGACCACGCCGCCAGCTACTTTGCCTACCTGGCCATGCAGCAGCTTGGCCTGCCGGTGGCCTCGCTGCCGATGTCGGTGGTGACCCTGCAGAACTCGCCCCTGCAGGTGCGCGGCCAGGTGGCCCTGGGCTTTTCCCAGTCGGGCCAGAGCCCGGACCTGGTCGACAGCCTGCGCACCCTGCGCGAACGCGGCGCCACCACCCTGGCGCTGGTCAATGCCGAAGACTCGCCACTGGAACAGGCCTGCCAGTACCACCTGCCGCTGTGCGCTGGCCCCGAGTTGAGCGTTGCCGCGACCAAGAGCTTTATCGCCACCCTCAGCGCCAGCGCCCGCCTGGTCGCCCAGTGGCAGCAGGACCCGGCGCTGCTCGACGCCGGCCTGGCTCTACCCGGGCAACTGCGTGAAGCCGCCGAACAGGACTGGAGCCTGGCCATCGAGCAACTGCGCGACTGCCAGCGGCTGATGGTCATCGGCCGTGGAGCCGGCTTTGCCATCGCCCAGGAAGCGGCGCTCAAGTTCAAGGAAACCTCGGCGATCCAGGCCGAAGCCTTCAGCAGCGCCGAGGTGCGTCATGGCCCGATGGCGCTGATCGATGCCCATTACCCGTTGCTGGTATTGGCGCCTCGTGGCGTCGAGCAGGCCGGCCTGTTGCAGTTGGCCGAAGACATGCGCCAGCGCGGCGCCAAGGTGCTGCTGGCGGCGCCGGCGGACATCCCCCAGCGCAACCTGACCTTAAGCTGCGCCGCCCACCCGGGCCTCGATCCGCTGCTGGCGATCATGAGCTTCTATGTCATGGCCGCAGGCCTGGCCGAGGCGCGTGGCATGGACCCGGATCAGCCCCGTCACTTGAGCAAAGTGACCCGAACTCACTGAGGCACCGAGGACCTTGCGCATGCCCAACAACAAGAACATCACCCTCCATGCCCCCCTCGAAGGCCCGCTATTGCCGCTCGACCAGGTGCCCGACCCGGTGTTCGCTGGCGGCACCCTGGGCAACGGCATCGCCATCGACCCGCTCAACGACTGCCTGCAGGCGCCTTGCGCCGGCACCGTCATCCACCTGGCGAAAACCCTGCACGCCCTGACCCTGCGCGCCGACAACGGCGCCGAGGTCCTCATGCACATCGGCCTGGATACCGTGCAGCTGCAGGGCCGCGGCTTCGAAGCACTGGTGGCCAACGGCGAACGGGTCGAACGTGGCCAGCCGCTGATCCGCTTTGACCTCGACCTGGTGGCGCAACACTGCACCAGCCTGATCACGGTGATGATCCTCAGCAACAGCAGCGACTACCGCTTGCTGCCGCGCACCACTCGCTCGGTGGCATTGGGTGCGCCGCTGCTGGATGTCATCCCCAATGCCAGCATCGCTGCAGGCAAAGCAGCCAGCAGCGGCGAAACCGTGCGCGGCAGCGCCAGAGTCGCTCATCACGGCGGCTTGCACGCGCGCCCTGCGGCGCTGCTGCGCCAGACTGCCCAGGGCTTTGGCAGCCGCGCCGAGCTGCACTTCAACGGCCAGGTCGCCGCGCTCAACAGCCTGGTGGCGATCATGGGCCTGGGTGTCGGCGAGCAGGATGAAGTTGAAATTGTTTGCAGCGGTGCCGACAGTGCGCAGGCGCTGCAGGCACTATTGGCAGCAGTCACCACCGCGAGCGTCGGCGAACAGCATGCCGCCCCTGCCATCAGTGCTCAGGCCACACCCGTCGCCAACCTGCAGCCCGGCATCCTCAACGGTGTCTGCGCATCGCCGGGCTTGGCCTGTGGCCCGCTGGCGCGTCTGGACGGGATACGCCTGCCGCCAGACCCGGGCGGCCATACGCCCGCTGCGCAGCACCAGGCCCTGGACGCCGCACTGGTCAGCGTCAAAGCCGCCATTGAAGGCGACTTGAAACAGCTGCAACAAGGTGATGCTGCAGCCATTTTCGAAGCGCACCTGGCACTGCTCGACGATCCGTCACTGATCGACGCTGCACGTCAGCGCATCGACCAGGGCATTGCCGCCAGCCACGCCTGGAGCCAGGCCATCGACGCCCAGTGCGCGATCCTCAAAGCCCTCGACAAGCCGCTGCTGGCCGAGCGCGCCAACGACCTGCAGGATTTGCAGCAACGGGTATTACGCGCCCTGCTCGGCGAAAGCCGCGAACTCGAGTTGCCACCCTCGGCGATTGTCGCCGCCCATGAACTGACGCCCTCGGACCTGCTGCTGCTCGACAAGCACGCGGTGGCCGGGCTGTGCATGGTCGCCGGGGGCGCCACTTCGCACGTTGCCATCCTCGCCCGCGCCCGCGGCCTGCCGTGCCTGGTTGCCCTGGGCCCGGAGCTGTTGAACCTGCAGGCCGGCCAGGTGCTGGTGGTGGACGGCGAGCAGGCCCGGCTGGAAACCGCGCCAGACGCCGAACGCCTGGCCGAAGTCGCGCAGCTTCGCCAGCAACAGCAGCAACGCCGCCAACAGCAACAAGCCGCCGCCCAGGGCAGCGCCCAGACCCGTGACGGGCGCCCGATCGAAGTTGCCGCCAATGTCGCCTCGGCGGCCGAAGCTGCCCAGGCCCTGAACCTGGGTGCCGACGGCGTCGGCCTGTTGCGCACCGAATTCCTCTTCGTCGACCGCCACACCGCCCCGGATGAACAAGAGCAACTCAGCGCCTACCAGGCGGTAGTCGACGCCATGGGCGATCGTCCGGTAATCATCCGTACCATCGATGTCGGCGGCGACAAGCAACTGGACTACCTGCCCCTGCCCCACGAGGCCAACCCGGTACTCGGCCTGCGCGGCATTCGCCTGGGCCAAGTGCGCCCCGAGCTGCTCGACCTGCAATTGCGTGCCCTGCTGCAGGTCAGCCCGCAGCGCCGCTGCCGGATCATGCTGCCGATGGTCAGCGAGGTCGATGAGCTGCTGGATATCCGCCAGCGCCTGGACCACCTGGCCAGCGAACTGGGCATCAACCAGCGCGCCGAACTCGGGGTGATGATCGAAGTTCCGGCCGCCGCCCTGCTCGCCGAGCGCCTGGCCGAACACGCCGATTTTTTCTCGATCGGTACCAACGACCTGTCCCAGTACACCCTGGCCATGGACCGTGACCACGCGGGTCTGGCTGCCCGCGTCGACGCCCTGCACCCGGCGCTGCTGCGCCTGATCGACCTGACCTGCCAGGGCGCTGCCCGCCATGGCCGCTGGGTCGGGGTGTGCGGCGCGCTGGCCTCGGAGCCGCTGGCCACCGCGGTGCTGGTCGGCCTCGGGGTCAGCGAGCTGTCGGTCAGCGCCCCGCAGGTCGGCGAGATCAAGGAGCGCGTGCGCCAGCTCGACAGCAGTGAATGCCGCACCTTCAGCCAGCAGCTGCTGGGCCTGTCCAGCGCCCGCGCGGTGCGCCAGGCCTGCCGCGATTTCGCCGCACGCCCGCTACACCACCGCCACTCCCCACTCAGCACAGAACAATAACCGGAGCGCACCATGTACCAGCACTTCATCCAGGGCCTGCAACGGCTCGGCCGCGCCCTCATGCTGCCCATCGCCATCCTGCCGATTGCCGGCCTGCTGCTGCGCCTGGGCGACACCGACCTGTTGGACATCGCCCTGATCCACGATGCCGGCAACGCGATTTTCGCCAACCTGGCGCTAATCTTCGCCATCGGCATTGCCGTCGGCTTTGCCCGCGACAACAACGGCACCGCGGGCCTGGCCGGGGCCATTGGTTACCTGGTGCTGGTCTCGACCCTCAAGGTCATCGACCCGCACATCGACATGGGCATGCTCGCCGGGATTCTGTGCGGCCTGCTCGGCGGTGCGCTGTACAACCGTTTCAAGGACATCAAGCTACCCGAGTACCTGGCCTTCTTCGGTGGCCGGCGTTTCGTGCCGATTGCCACCGGTTTATCGGCGGTGGGCCTGGGCTTGCTGTTCGGCCTGATCTGGCCGCCCCTGCAGAACGGCATCAACAGCCTCGGCCAACTGCTGCTCGACAGCGGCAGCATCGGCGCGTTCTTCTTCGGAGTGTTCAACCGCCTGCTGATCGTCACCGGCCTGCACCATATCCTCAACAATCTGGTGTGGTTCGTCTTTGGCAGTTTCGAAGGTGCCAATGGCCTGACGGTAACCGGCGACATCAGCCGCTATTTCGCCGGCGATCCCCGGGCCGGCCAATTCCTCGCCGGGATGTTCCCGATGATGATCTTCGGCCTGCCCGCCGCCTGCCTGGCCATGTACCGCCATGCCCTGCCGGGGCGGCGCAAACTGATTGGCGGCATCCTCCTGTCGATGGCCCTGACCTCGGCGCTGACCGGCGTTACCGAGCCGATCGAGTTCGCCTTCATGTTCCTCGCGCCGCTGCTGTTCCTGATCCATGCCGTGCTCACCGGACTGGCCATGGCCCTGTGCGACCTGCTCAATATCCGCCTGGGCTTTACCTTCTCCGGTGGCGCCATCGACATGGCCCTGGGCTGGGGCCGCTCGACCAATGGCTGGATGGTGTTCCCGGTCGGGCTTTTGTATGCGCTGGTGTACTACTTCGTTTTCGACTTCTGTATCCGCCGCTTCAACCTGAAAACCCCGGGCCGCGAAGACCAGCCCAGCGAAGAAGCTCCAGTCCAGGACGCTAGCGCACCACGCGGCAAGCGCTACATCGATGCTCTCGGCGGTGCCGCCAACCTGCTCTCGGTAGACGCCTGCACCACACGCCTGCGCCTGTTGCTCAATGACCGCGGCCTGGCCCACGATGGCATGCTGAAAACCCTCGGGGCCATGGCCGTGGTACGTCCGGGTTCCGGCGGTAGCCTGCAGGTGGTGGTCGGGCCGCTGGCCGACACCATTGCCGACGAGATTCGCAACCAGCTGCCCCATGCCCTGGCGAATGTCGTCGAACAGCCGCAAGTGAAAGCCGAGGCGAGCGAAAGCATGGCCGCTGAAGACTGGCTCAGTGCATTGGGTGGCAAGGACAACTTGTTGAAGGTCGATTGCGTGGCCCTGACCCGAGTGCGGGTCGAGCTCAAGGATGCGCGCAAAGTGACGCGCGAGCGCCTGTTGGCGCTGGGGTGCCAAGGGGTCAGTCCGCTGGCGGATGGGACCTGGCATTTGTTGCTGGGCAAGCGTGCTGCTGCCTTGAGCCAGGCGTTGCAGGGCTGACCCGCGATGAGATCCTTAGAAGTCCGCTAGCTGCCAGACCTCATAAGCCGGGGTTTCATAAGGGTGGCTGAGCTTGAGGGCAGCGACCACCGAGCCGATCAGCTCGTCGGCCACCACCAGCTCAACCCGCCACTCTTCGACCTGCTCGACCACGCCCGCCTGCCCGAGGAACGGCTGACTGCCGTCCAGCGGACGGAACTGGCCCTGGCCCAACACCTGCCAGGCGCAGCAGTCGTAGTTGCCGATGCGCCCGCCACCGGCAGCGAACACAGCGGCCTTGACCACCTCGACGTGGCTTGGCGGGACGAAGAAGGCGAGCTTGTACACCCCTTAGTTCACCCACGCCCGGGCGTTGCGGAACATGCGCATCCACGCCGCGTCTTCGTTCCAGTCATCCGGACGCCAGGAGTTCTGCACGGCACGGAAGACCCGCTCAGGGTGCGGCATCATGATGGTGACGCGACCGTCGCGGCTGGTCAGGCCGGTAATCCCGCGCGGCGAGCCGTTCGGGTTGGCCGGGTAGCTTTCGGTGACCTTGCCGTGGTTGTCGACGAAGCGCAGGGCCACGCAACCGGACAGGTCGGCTTCGAGCAAGGCTTCTTCGCTGGCGAACTCGGCATGGCCTTCACCGTGGGCGATGGCAATCGGCATGCGCGAACCGGCCATGCCCTGGAGGAAGATCGAGTTCGACTTCTGCACTTCGACCATGGCCACACGGGCTTCGAACTGCTCGGAGCGGTTACGCACGAAGTGCGGCCAGAACTCGCTGCCCGGAATCAGCTCGTGCAGGTTGGACATCATCTGGCAACCGTTGCACACGCCCAGGGTGAAGCTGTCGCTGCGCTCGAAGAAGCCCTGGAAGGCATCACGGGCACGGGCGTTGAACAGCGCCGACTTGGCCCATCCTTCACCGGCGCCGAGCACGTCACCGTAGGAGAAACCGCCGCAGGCCACCAGGCCCTTGAAGTCGTTGAGGTCGACGCGACCGGCAAGGATATCGCTCATGTGCACGTCGATGGCGTTGAAGCCGGCGCGGTCGAAGGCTGCGGCCATTTCGACCTGGCCGTTGACGCCCTGCTCGCGCAGCACTGCCACTTGCGGACGCACGCCCTTCTTGATGTACGGCGCGGCGATGTCCTGGTTGACGTCGAAGCCGAGCTTGACGCTCAGGCCGGGATTGTCTTCTTCCAGCAGCACGTCGAACTCTTGGTCGGCGCAGTCGGCGTTGTCGCGCAGACGCTGGATCTGATAGCTGGTCTCGGCCCACTGGCGCTGCAGCAGGCGGCGGTCGCCCTTGAACAGTTCTTCACCGGCCAGCTTGATCAGCACTTCGCCGTTGTTGATCGGCTGGCCGATCACCGCGACGCAGTCTTCACCCAGGCCGGCTGCGCTGAACTGCGCCAGCACGTCCGGAGTAGCGTCCTGACGCACCTGAATCACCGCGCCCAGCTCTTCGTTGAAGAGGATGGCGGCGACTTTTTCGCGCTTGCTGGTCAGGGTGTCCAGTTCCAGGTCCAGGCCGCAGTGGCCGGCGAAGGCCATTTCCAGCACGGTAGTCAGCAGGCCACCGTCGGAACGGTCGTGGTAGGCCAGCAGGTGGCCGTCGGCGTTCAGGCCCTGGATCACGGCGAAGAAGGCCTTGAGGTCTTCGGCGTCGTCGACGTCCGGCGCTACGGCGGCCAGCTTGCCGTGGGTCTGGGCCAGGATCGAGGCGCCCATGCGGTTCTTGCCGCGGCCCAGGTCGATCAGGATCAGGTCGGTCTCGCCCTTGTCCATACGCAGTTGCGGGGTCAGGGTCTTGCGTACGTCGAGCACCGGGGCGAAGCCGCTGACGATCAGCGACATCGGCGAGGTGACGCTCTTGTCAACGCCCTCTTCGCTCCACTTGGTCTTCATCGACATCGAGTCCTTGCCCACCGGAATGGTCAGGCCCAGCTCCGGGCACAGCTCCATGCCGACAGCCTTGACGGTGTCGTACAGGCGGGCATCTTCACCCGGGTGGCCGGCAGCCGACATCCAGTTGGCCGACAGCTTGATGTCGGACAGCTTGCCGATGTGCGCGGCAGCCAGGTTGGTCAGGGTCTCGCCAATGGCCATGCGCCCGGACGCCGGGGCGTCGAGCAGGGCCAGCGGGGTACGCTCGCCCATGGCCATGGCTTCACCGCTGTAGACGTCGAAGCTGGTGGCGGTGACGGCGCAGTCGGCCACCGGTACCTGCCAAGGGCCGACCATCTGGTCGCGGGCAACCAGGCCGGTGATGGTGCGGTCGCCGATGGTGATCAGGAAGCTCTTGCTGGCCACGGCCGGGTGGCGCAGGACGCGCTCGACCGAGTCGTTCAGTTCCAGGGTGCTTGGGTCGAAATCATCGCCCAGCTCCGCTTCGCGGGTCACCGAACGGTGCATGCGCGGCGGCTTGCCCAGCAGCACGTCGAGCGGCATGTCGACCGGGGTGTTGCCGAAGTGGCTGTCGGTCACGGTCAGGTGCGGCTCGGCAGTGGCCTCGCCGACCACCGCGAACGGGCAACGCTCGCGCTCGCAGATGGCCTGGAAGCGCTCGAAGTCGCCAGCGCTGACCGCCAGCACGTAGCGTTCCTGGGATTCGTTGCTCCAGATCTCGTGCGGGGCCATGCCCGGCTCGTCGTTGGGCACGTTGCGCAGTTCGAAGCGGCCACCGCGGCCACCGTCGTTGACCAGTTCCGGGAAGGCGTTGGAAATACCGCCGGCGCCGACGTCGTGGATGAAGGCGATCGGGTTGTTGTCACCCAGCTGCCAGCAACGGTCGATGACCTCCTGGCAGCGGCGTTCCATTTCCGGGTTCTCGCGCTGCACCGAGGCGAAATCGAGGTCAGCGGAGCTGGCGCCGGTATCGACCGACGAAGCCGCGCCGCCACCCAGGCCGATGAGCATGGCCGGGCCACCGAGCACGATCAGCTTGGCGCCGACGGTGATCTCGCCCTTTTGCACGTGGTCTTCGCGGATGTTGCCCAGGCCACCGGCCAACATGATCGGCTTGTGGTAACCGCGAACTTCTTCACCGTGCGGGGTGTTGATCGACTGCTCGAAGGTGCGGAAGTAGCCAGTCAGCGCCGGACGGCCGAATTCGTTGTTGAACGCGGCGCCACCCAGCGGGCCTTCGACCATGATGTCGAGGGCGGTGACGATGCGGTCCGGCTTGCCGTAGGCCTGCTCCCATGGCTGTTCAAAGCCCGGGATGCGCAGGTTGGAAACGGTGAAACCGGTCAGGCCGGCCTTGGGCTTGGCACCGCGGCCGGTAGCGCCTTCGTCACGGATTTCGCCGCCGGAACCGGTGGAGGCGCCGGAGAACGGCGAGATGGCGGTCGGGTGGTTGTGGGTCTCGACCTTCATCAGGATGTGCACCGGCTCCTGCACCGCACCGTACTGGCGGGTCTCAGGGTTCGGGAAGAAGCGCCCGGCGACGGAACCGACGATCACCGAGGCGTTGTCCTTGTAAGCCGACAGCACGCCTTCGTTGTGCATCTGGTAGGTGTTCTTGATCATGCCGAACAGGCTTTTTTCCTGGCTCTGGCCGTCGATATCCCAACTGGCGTTGAAGATCTTGTGGCGGCAGTGCTCGGAGTTGGCCTGGGCGAACATCATCAGCTCGATGTCGTGCGGGTTGCGCTTGAGGCCCTGGAAGCTGGTGACCAGGTAGTCGATCTCGTCTTCGGCCAGGGCCAGGCCCAGCTCGACGTTGGCTTTCTCCAGCGCGGCGCGGCCACCGCCGAGAATGTCGACGGCAGTCAGCGGCTTGGGCTGGGCGTGGCTGAACAGGCTGGCGGCCTCTTCAAGCTTGGCCAGCACCAGCTGGGTCATGCGGTCGTGGAGGATGTCGGCAACGATGGCGGCGTCGGCGTCGCTCAGCTCACCGCTGACGTAGTAGGCAATGCCCCGTTCCAGGCGCTGGATGTTTTCCAGGCCGCAGTTGTGAGCGATGTCGCTGGCCTTGCTCGACCAGGGCGAGATGGTGCCGAAACGCGGAACCACCAGGAACAGGCGCCCGCTTGGCTCCTGGACCGGTACGCTCGGGCCGTACTTGAGCAGGCGCGCGAGCACTTGCTGTTGGTCGGCACTCAGATCGCCGTCAACCTCGGCGAAATGCGTGAATTCAGCATACAAACCACTAACAGCGGGGACTTTCTGGCTCAGTTGCTCGATTAACTTACCGTGGCGAAAGGCAGAAAGGGCAGGAGCGCCGCGCAGGATCAACATCGTCGGGACAGCCTCAGGAAGGGGGTGTGCTTAGAGGCCGTGCATTCTAGCCTAATTCCGGCGCTTCCGGCACCCGAAACACAGCATTGCAGCACCTCCGCATGTCGGCCCGGCAAAGCGGACTCGGGGGTCAAAAAAAACCGCCGGTTTTGCCCTGCATTTTGCCTTTAACGCAAAGATCGCTAGCAGACAAGCAAACCGTTGTCGAGATATGGCGCGGCCGGTCCTTTGCGTATACTGCAACCTATGTTCGCCCAAACCGCTTTGCGCCAGCGGTGCGCCAGATGGCTCATCGCAACCGGACTCTTCCTGATGCTCGGTGCCTGTGTTGAAAAACCCAGCACCCTCGAGCGTGTCAAGGAAGACGGCGTGCTGCGCGTAATTACCCGCAACAGCCCGGCCACCTACTTCCAGGACCGCAACGGCGAAACCGGCTTCGAGTACGAGCTGGTCAAGCGTTTCGCCGACGATCTGGGCGTAGAGCTGAAGATCGAGACCGCCGACAATCTCGACGACCTGTTCAACCAGCTCGGCCAGCCGTCCGGCCCGGTGCTCGCAGCGGCCGGCCTGGTCAGCAGCGAACAGCGCAAGTCGCAGGTGCGCTTTTCACACCCGTATCTGGAAGTCACCCCGCAGATCATCTACCGCAACGGCCGTCCACGGCCCACCGACGCCAAGGACCTGGTCGGCAAGAAGATCATGGTGCTCAGAGGGCAGCACCCACGCCGAGCAGATGGCCGAGCTGAAAAAGCAGTATCCGGCGCTCGAATACGAAGAATCTGATGCAGTTGAGGTGGTCGACCTGCTGCGCATGGTCGATGAGGGGCAGATCGACCTGACCCTGGTCGACTCCAATGAACTGGCAATGAACCAGGTCTACTTCCCCAAGGTACGGGTGGCTTTCGACCTCGGCGATGCCCGTGACCAGCGCTGGGCGGTGGCAGCCGGCGAAGACAACAGCCTGCTCAACGAGATCAACGAATTTCTCGACAAGGTGCAGAAGAATGGCACCTTGCAGCGTCTGAAAGATCGCTACTACGGCCACGTCGATGTACTGGGTTATGTAGGCGCTTATACCTTTGCCCAGCACCTGCAGCAACGCCTGCCGCGCTACGAGAAGGCCTTCCAGGCCTCGGCCAAGAAGGAACAGGTCGACTGGCGCCTGCTGGCCGCAATCGGCTACCAGGAGTCGATGTGGCAGGCCGAGGTCACCTCCAAGACCGGCGTGCGCGGCCTGATGATGCTGACCCAGCGCACCGCCCAGGCCATGGGCGTGTCCAACCGCCTGGACCCGGTGCAGAGCATCCGCGGCGGCGCCAAGTACTTCATGTACGTCAAATCCGAGCTCGATGACAGTATCGAGGAGCCGGACCGCACCTGGTTCGCCCTGGCCGCCTACAACGTCGGCAGCGGCCACCTGGACGATGCGCGCAAGCTGGCCAAGCGCGAAGGCCTGAACCCCAACAAGTGGCTGGACGTGAAGAAGATGCTGCCGCGCCTGTCGCAGAAGCAGTGGTACAGCAAGACCCGCTACGGCTATGCCCGCGGTGGCGAGCCGGTGCACTTCGTCGCCAACATCCGCCGCTACTACGACATCCTCACCTGGGTGACCCAGCCGCAGCTTGAAGGCAGCCAGGTGGCCGAGAGCAACCTGCACGTGCCCGGCGTGAACAAGACCAAGCCGACCGAGCAGACCCCGCCACTCTGAACTGTTTCGCGGGGCAAGGCCACCTCAGGCCTTGGCCCGTCGCGCCTTGAAGAACTCGGACAGAATCGCTCCGCACTCCTCTGCCAGCACCCCACCCTCAAATAGCACCCGGTGGTTGAGAAAGCCCTGGGTAAAGAACTGCCCCTGGCTCTGCACCACGCCGGCCTTGGGCTCCAGCGCACCGTACACCACCCGGTTGATCCGCGAATGCACGATCAGCCCGGCGCACATGCTGCACGGCTCCAGGGTCACGTACAGGGTGCTGCCGGGCAGCCGGTAGTTGCTCGCGGCCTGGGCGGCGGCGCGGATGGCGACCATCTCGGCATGGGCACTGGGGTCGCTGCCGCTGATCGGGCAGTTGAAGCCCCGGCCGATCACCTGGCCGTGCTGGACCAGCACCGCGCCCACCGGCACTTCGCCCATGGCCGCGCCTTGCGCCGCCAGCTCCAGCGCCAGGCGCATGAATTGCTGGTCGCGGCTGCGATCGATGATCTGCGGCTGACGCATCAGGCCACCTCGATCGCGGCCATCAGGCCGGTTTCCATATGATCGATCACGTGGCAGTGGAACATCCAGGTACCCGGGTTATCCGCCACCAGCGCCACCCGCGCGCGCTCGTTCTTGCCCAGCAGGTAAGTGTCGGTGAAATACGGCTCGATCTTGCGCTTGTTCGAGCTGATCACCTTGAAACTCATGCCGTGCAGGTGGATCGGGTGCTGGTACTGGGTCATGTTCTTCAGCTCGAGGATGTAGCTCTTGCCCTTTTGCAGCGTAGCAATCGGCCGGTCGGCGCAGGTCTTGTCGGTGATGTCCCAGGCCCTGCCGTTGATCTGCCAGAGGCTCGGCGGCTTACCGTTGTCGGTATTTACCGAAACCGAGCCGACCCACTCGAAATTGAAGTTGAGCTTTTCGGCGTTGGCTAGGTCCGGCTCGGCGATCGGGTTGGCCGGCAGCGCCGGCGGCCAGTCGCCCGGGGCTTCGCTGCTGGCTACCGAACGCAGGGTGCCCAGGCGCACCGGGCCATCGCGCAATGACAGTTCTTCACCGGCTGGCGGCATCTTGATCGCCAGGCAGATACGCATGCCCGGGCCCAGCCAGTAGTCTTTGCCCAGCGGGCGCGGAACGATGGGGTTGCCGTCCAGGGCGTAGACCCGCGCCTCGAAGTTGCCTTTGAGGTTGATGCGATACGTCAGGGTGTTGTCGAGGTTGAGCAGGCGCACCCGCACAATCTGCCCGGCAGGCATCTCGACCACGGCGTTGGCCTGACCGTTGATGGTAATCAGCCGGCCGGCGGTGCCGCCACGGGCAGCTTCACGGGGGATGCTGAAGGGCAGATAAGCGCCCTGCTCGTCGACGTGCCAGTTCTTCAGGCTCAGGGTGCGTTCGTGCTTGAAGCCGGTGGGCTCGCGCTCCTCGACGATCAGCGGCCCGACCAGGCCGCGACCGAGTTCTTCGGAGCTGTTGACGTGCGGGTGGTACCAGTAGCTGCCGGCATCCGGCACGCGGAACTTGTAGTCGAAGTACTCGCCTGGCAACACCGGCAGTTGCGAAACGTAAGGCACGCCGTCCATTTCCAGCGGCAGGCGGATGCCGTGCCAGTGGATGGTGGTGGCCACCGGCAGGTGATTGATGAAGCGTACCCGCAGCCATTCGCCCTGGCGCACCCGCAACTCGGTACCCGGCGCCGACGGGCCGAAGGCCCAGGCCTCGGTCTTGAAGCCGGAGACCAGCTCGACATCCAGCGGCGCGGCGATCAGCTCGTAGTCATGCCCGGCATCCGGATCGGTCCTTCCTAGCCAGTACCGCGATGCGCCACCGGCGCCAAGGCCAATCGCCACCAGGCCGCTCAGGCCACCGAGAATTTGTCGCCGGGTAAAGGACATGCAGCAGGTACCTCACATCGCAGGAACAACATGCCGGCACCTGGCGGCAAAGTGCCAAGGTACCGGCGATGAAGGGCGAATACGATACACCTGCAATTGAGAAATATTAAGTGAAGAGTTGCCGCAGGGCCTAGGTTCCCGGCCTTATAACCCCTGGCGGCGCAGTGATGGCGTCACGAAAGGCAACGGGCTGATCCTGGGTCTGCAGTGCCAGGCGCAAATCGCCCTGGACGATACCGTCGGGCCTGCCCATGCTCGGCAGATAGTACTCTCCCGCATCCAGGGTAATGCCGCTGGCCTGCCCCGGCCCGGCATCGACCAGGCGCAAGCCCGGCACCCCTCGCAGCTCGGCCAGGCCTGGCACGCGTTTGTACAGGTTGCTATGGGTGTTGCCGACCAGCGCGATCCATTTGCCGGCGTCAGCCTCGCCTTGCGTGGCGCCAATAACCCGGTTGGCATAGTAGTTCATGACTTTCTGGCGCAGCGGATTACCCGGCTGCTCCAGGTCGAGGCCTTCCAGGTGATAACTGGCGACGCAATCCAAGGCCCGCACCCTGATTCGGTTGCCCCGGGCTTTGCGCACCAGTTCCAGGAAGTTATAGCGGCCGGCGCTGTCGGTGCGATGGCCAAGATCCAGACGGTCCAGGTAGCGCCGCAATTGCGTAGTCATGCGCCCGCTGCGATGGAACAGGTCGAGATCCGCCTGGTGCAGGTCGGTCATCAGGTGCTCAAGATAGAGCGTGCGCACGCCCTTGGCATACAGCGGAGTGAGGTTTTCCAGCAGCCAGCGTTTGCTGGCGATCGAAGCGTGGGATTCGCCAATGACCACGCCGGCATGCTCGTCGAACAGCTCGATGAATGCCCGCTGCGGGCTGATAGAGGCCGCTGGCGGGTGAATCTTGAAGCTGGGCAGGGTCAGCCGGGTGAAAAACCGCTCGGCATCCGTGCGCAATTGCTGCCGGATCTGCTGCAGGCTGTCACGCACCTCCATCAGTGGCGACGCGGGGTCGTAGTAATCACCGCCGATCGCCCGCCGATTGTTTGCACTGATGAGCTCCCGCACAGCGGGCCGGGACGGTTCCGGGACTTCATAGCTGCCAGGCGCAGCGTCGAAGGGCGAGTAATCTACCGGCACCGCCGGCGCCTCGGGCGTCAGCCCCCCCAGGCACTGGCCACCTGCGCGCAGGCAGGCAGCCTCGAGCACGCCCCACTGCCCCTGCTCGTCCAGACGCACGGGCACTACCCCATTGAACGCAAAGGGATTGTCATCAGGAACAATCAGCCAGGTACGCAAGGCCTGGTCATATCGAACCCGATAGGGCACGCCCTCAAGCTCGATGTACTGGGCGCCATCAGCCAGGGTACTGACACCTTGTTTGATGCCGCTGAAAGCCTCGGGTACGTCAATGATCTGGTTGCTTTCAAGCTGGCCCAGCGCTTGCGCCGCGCCACGCCCCAGCGGTAGCAGGAATGGCAGGTTGAGCAAGACCTCGACACCGGCAAGAATCGCCCCAAGCACACCCGCCCGCCGCTCCTCGGGATTGTCGCCATCGACCGCCTGCTCGACGTTCAAGGCAAGACTGGCAGTGCCCGTTGCCACCGCCAGCAATGCCAACGGCCAACCCGCCGGCGCTACGGCGCCCAGCAGGCGCGAGGCCACGCCCAGGTAACCCACCCACAATTGCGCACGCAGTTCGGCATTGGTACGCAGGGCCGCATCGGTTTCAAGTTCCATGTGCTGCCGGGCGTTGTCGCGCATCCAGGTGAAGACCTCGCCGTTGATCGGCGCACGCTGCACCTGAGCGGCAAAAGCCTCGACCGAGCCTTGCGCCCAAGAGGCGAGTTGCTCACGCAACCTCTGCACCTGCTGCGCATCACTGGCGAAATAAGCCAACAATTGCTCGCGGCTGACGGCCACCTGCAGCCAGCCAAACAGCCATCTGGCCAGCTCCTGCTGGCTACTGAAAGCCTGGAACGACGGCACCGCACCGGGCATATAGAGCACATGCTGCACCTCCGGACCCTGCAACCACACCAGCGCCGACGACGCCTGCCCGGCCAGGCTCAAGGTCGCAAGCTGAATGCCGGCAGCAGGTTGCTGTACGTGTTCAAAATGCTGCAGATGGGCAGCAACGCTGCTGTCAAAGCCGACAGCGTCGAACACCAGTTGCAACTGCTGCTCGTTCAGTTGTCCGCCGAGGCCTGCCTGCAACGCTTGCGCGAGGTAAGTGAGCTTACTGAGCGCGCGCACATCAGCACCGTGCTCGACCCAGAACGCCGTTCGCTGGCGCTGGAACCTGGCGCCAAAGTCCATCTCCCACAAGGCGTTGAGGACCTTTTGCGGGTCCAGCCGCACTTCATTGCTTTCATCGAAGCGCCTCGCCTCTGCTCCCTCGGTGTAGAAACCGCCGTACAACAGCAGCAGGTCGGCATTGTCCTGGTCACTGACGCGAAAGCGGCGCATGACCAGTTCGGTCAAGGTCAAGGACTGATCAGGTGTTCCATAGTGCTCCCAGCCTGTAAAGCTGCGGCTGTTGCTGGCAGCGTGAGAGAAACGGTTCCAGTAGATCCTATCCGGATCAGCGTGCAGGTTGGCTTGTGTGGCCAGCAGCTGCGCCGCTGCGTCGCCGGCGCTGGCATGCAGGTCCGGGAAGGCGTTGACCACCGTTTCGGCAAGCTGGCGCAGCGACGCACGAACCGCCGCCAGTTGCAGGGTGGACTGATCATCAGGTTGCGAATGTTCCATGACATGAGTTCCGTTGCACAAGAAACCCTCAGCCTGGGTCGTGCGTCGATGCGAGCGGTACTACATAAGTATTCCCGGCGGCCATCAGCTAGACAGGGAAACGGCTCGGTGTAACGTCAGAAAAATCCATTTCGTTGTAACAACAAATACCTATGGCAGCAGGTATGACGTAGGCTTTCTCAATGGGCATTCATCTGCAAGGAGATGCACATGCCCTATCAATTAAATGTCCATTCCGATTCGCTGACCTCCAGCCAAGGCCAGAAGCAAGCGCTCGACACCATCGCCTCCACGCTGGTGACTCAATGCCCCGACATGTGGGAAATGGCCCGTGAAGTTGCCCGCAACTTGCTGCTCAAGCACACCGGACAGACTCCAGAGCCAGACACCATTTACTGGAACCGCTTCGCTGGCGCGGTAAGCAGTACACGAAGCTTCACCGGCTGGGAGCATTACGGCCCACCGCTTGAATCGATGACCTTGCCACAGTTGGTCATGCGCCGTTTCAACAGCCACGACCAGGACAACAGCGATCTGCTGCAACAGGATGGTGGCTTTTACCGAGCCGGGCCACACAGCCCGGTTTTCAACGAAACCAATGAAATTCGCATGCTGGGCCAGGATGTGCTCAATGAGTTCTGGCAGATCGACTTCAGCACGCTGTTCAACCACCGGCTCGATGCCTTCTGGCAAGCCCATGCCGATGATTTTCGCCTGATGGCCAAGGTCAACTTCCTCGCCAAGGCGTATGAGGACTATCAAAGCGGCGTGCTGTACCCGCAGCACTGCCAGGCGATCTTCAAGGCAGTGGCAGGCGACTTGCGTGCCCCGATCACCCGCAAGCAACTGGCAGATCAGGTGCAGGCGGCGCAGGGCTGGAGTGTTCGGGCCTTCGACATAGGCGGCTACCTGGCCAGCGACATCGTGCGCATTGTCTCCCCTGAAGGTCATCAGTTTGTCTATATGCCCGGAGAAACAACCGCCCTGCACAGCTTCGAAACCAACAACGACCTGCACATCTGGGTGCTGCAACAGGCCTGTACCGACCTGGCCAGCCGGGCGCGCTTCGAATCGCACTTCCCGTTGTCGGTCCACCCGCCACGGGGCTCGGGCGTCGGCCTGAACAGCCTTATCGAGCTACTGGTATCCAGTTACGGTCATGCTGACCATTCGTTGATCAATCAGCTCGACCGGCCAATCGCCGGAGATCTGTTCAGCTACCTGCGCGACCAGGCCCGCGAACGCATGTATGCCGACGCCGACACGGCGCTGCGCTCGAACAGCGAACTGCGCAAACAGATGTGGATCGGTTACCTCAATGCCTTTACCAACACCTTTGGTGTCATCGGTGCAGTGTGTTGGCCAGTGGCTTTGGCAGTGGTCGGTGCGGACCTGGCCAGCCTGGGACTGAACATCGACCAGGCGGTGAACGGCGACACCACCGCAGAACGCAAGGCCGGTGTCACTGGCGCCATCGTCAGCGCAGTCAGTGCCGCCTTCGACGCCACCCTGGTATTTGGCGTCGGCGCAGCCGCCGAAGTCGCTGAAGTAGTTGATCCACTTGAAGCCGAACGCAGCGCCAGCGGCATACGCACACCTCGACCGCCCTTCGCCAGTGAAGCCCGTCCCCTGCCAGAGATAATCGATCTGCCCCTGGAGCAGCCGATTGCCAACGTGATTGTCGATGGGCAACGCCCACAACTGGAAGGCAACCTGCGCGGCACCTATCTGCTCGATGGCCAGACCTACATCACCCTCAACGGTGATCCTTATGCGGTGCGCTACGTTGGCGAAATGAAAACCTGGGTGATCATCGATGAACAGAACCCGTACGCGTTCTACCGCAGCCAGCCCGTGAGGCTCAACGCCAATGGCCAGTGGGAACTGCTGCCCAAGCCCGGCCTGCAAGGGGGTGGCAAGTTCTGGAGCAAACATCCCTGGGGGTCCAGCGCGGCAGCGCAAACACCCGTCGTACTGCCCCTATCGCCCTATGAAGTACCGGTCGAGTTACGCGCGAAGCTGGAGAGCGCCGCCAACAACCCGGGCGATCAGTTACTCAAAGGCTATATCGTCATGAACGATCCCGAACTCAACGCTGCCGCCGAATCATTCACCCGGATACGCACGCAATTAGCGGAGGAAAGCCGCTCGTATTTTCGTACAGTGCAGGTGCAGCCCCGAGTAGAGATTCCCACGCTGGCGGCCAGCGCCACGCCCAAATCGATTTTCCAGGAGGTGTTTCAGCGCGCCGAAGGTTTGGTGATTGGCGAGCGTCACAGCTCGATTGCGAGCAAGAAGTTCCTGATCGAGAACATGGAGGTGCTAGCCAAGCAGAAAGTCCGCACGCTGTACATGGAACATCTGCTGACCGACTTCCATCAGGCCGACCTGGACATTTTCATGCGCACCGGGAAGATGCCCCCGGGCTTGAACAAGTACTTGAAAAGCCTCGATAGCGGGTTCGGAACCGACCCGTCAGGCCAGTTCACTTTCCTCAACCTGGTCAAGGCCGCCCAGCGCAACCACCTGCGCATCCAGGCCATCGACTGCATGGCCAGCTACCGTCAGACGGGCCTGGCAGACCCGGAGGGCACCCTGCGCATCCAAATGATGAATCGCTATGCCACTTCAATCATCAGTGCTGTAGAACAGCAAAGCCCGGGGCGCTGGATTGCGCTGGTAGGAGAGTCCCACGCCAACACCTTCGAGCAGGTGCCAGGGCTCAGTGAGTTGAACCAGGCAATTGGCCTGCGGGTAGCCGATGCCGAAGCAGGGACCACCGTCGGCCTGTTTGTCGATGAAGGCAGGTTTGGCGACCTGTCCAAAGGCCAGGCGCCACGCTTCGTCAAGAATGACCTGGTGCTGCGCATCGTAACTCCGGGGTCGTGGGCAGCCGATCTGACAACCCTGCACGAAACCCGCCTGCCGCGGGTCGGCATGTTCTTGATCGAGCAGCAGGGTGATCAGACTCTACTGTTTCATCGCAGCAACGACCGCTCAATCGTGCGCACCGTCATCCACATCACCGAGGACCAGGTCTCAATCGACCGGCCCTGGCCCCGCGTCCACAACCATCGCTTCAAAGACCTGCGCGAACTGGTCTCGGCGCTCAAACTCACGGGCCTGACTCAAGCCTGAAAAAACAAACGCCCCGACAAGTCGGGGCGTTTGCTTCAAGCGCTACAGCGGTTCACGCAGCGGGATCATTCCCACTCGATGGTCGCTGGCGGCTTGCTCGACACGTCGTAGGTGACGCGGGAGATGCCTTCGATCTCGTTGATGATCCGGCCGCTGACGGTTTCCAGCAACTCGTAAGGCAGGTGTGCCCAACGCGCGGTCATGAAGTCGATGGTCTCGACCGCACGCAGGGCCACGACCCAGGCGTAACGGCGGCCGTCACCAACCACACCGACCGATTTCACCGGCTGGAACACCACGAAGGCCTGGCTGACCTTGTGGTACCAGTCGGCCTTGCGCAGTTCTTCGATGAAGATATGGTCGGCGCGACGCAGCAGGTCGGCGTATTCCTTCTTCACTTCACCGAGGATGCGCACACCCAGGCCCGGGCCCGGGAACGGGTGACGGTAGACCATGTCGTACGGCAGGCCCAGCTCCAGGCCAAGGCGACGAACCTCGTCCTTGAACAGCTCACGCAGCGGCTCGACCAGCTTGAGGTTCATCTCTTCCGGCAGGCCACCGACGTTGTGGTGCGACTTGATCACATGGGCTTTGCCGCTCTTGGCGCCAGCCGACTCGATCACGTCCGGGTAGATGGTGCCCTGGGCCAGGTACTTGATGTTGTGCAGCTTGTTCGACTCGGCATCGAACACGTCAATGAAGGTGCGGCCGATGATCTTGCGCTTCTTCTCAGGGTCAGCTTCGCCGGCCAGGTTGGTCAGGAACTGCTCTTCGGCGTTGGCGCGGATTACCTTGACGCCCATGTTCTCGGCGAACATGGCCATCACTTGCTCGCCTTCGTGCAGGCGCAGCAGGCCGTTGTCGACGAACACGCAGGTCAGCTGGTCGCCGATGGCCTTGTGCAGCAGCGCTGCAACCACCGAGGAGTCAACGCCGCCGGACAGGCCGAGCAGGACGTTGTCGCTGCCGACCTGGGCGCGGATCTGGGCAATGGCGTCTTCAGCAATGTGCGACGGGGTCCACAGCGCTTCGCAACCGCAGATGTCGAGGATGAAGCGCGAGAGAATGCGACCGCCCTGCTTGGTATGGGTCACTTCCGGGTGGAACTGCACGCCGTAGTAGCCACGGGTGTCGTCGGCCATGCCGGCGATCGGGCAGCTCGGGGTGCTGGCCAGGATGTGGAATTCTTCCGGGATGCGGGTGACCTTGTCACCGTGGCTCATCCACACATCCAGACCGAACACGCCATCGGCGTCAACGTGGTCTTCGATGCCGTCGAGCAGGCGGCTCTTGCCGACTACGTCGACGCGGGCATAACCGAACTCACGCAGCTCGGAACCTTCAACCTTGCCGCCCAGCTGTTCGGCCATGGTCTGCATGCCGTAGCAGATACCGAATACCGGTACGCCCAGGTCCCAGACCGCCTGTGGCGCGCGTGGGCTGTTGGCTTCGTGCACGGACTCGGGGCCGCCGGCGAGGATGATGCCGCGCGGGGCGAATTCGCGAATCGCTTCATCGTCCATGTCGAACGGGTACAGTTCGCAGTACACGCCGATTTCGCGCACGCGGCGAGCGATCAGCTGGGTGTACTGGGAACCGAAGTCGAGGATCAGGATGCGGTGAGCGTGAATGTCGAGGGCCATGACTCAATCTCTGATGCAGCTGCAAGCTTCACGCTGCAAGCCGCAAGTTGTTCGGGAATTACGCGGTAGCCGCTGCAGAGCAACTACCGCTTGGAGCTAGAAGCTTGTCACTTGCCGCTGGAGGCGTTAGCCGACCCGATAGTTTGGCGCTTCTTTGGTGATCTGTACGTCATGCACGTGGGACTCGGCCATGCCGGCACCGGTGATGCGCACGAATTCGGGCTTGGTGCGCATTTCTTCGATGTTGGCGCTGCCGGTGTAACCCATCGAGGAACGCAGGCCGCCCATCAGCTGGTGGATGATCGCGGTCAGGGTGCCCTTGTAGGGCACACGGCCTTCGATACCTTCCGGAACCAGCTTCTCGGCACCGGCCGAAGAGTCCTGGAAGTAACGGTCGGAAGAACCCTGGGCCTGGGACATGGCGCCCAGCGAGCCCATGCCGCGGTAAGCCTTGTAGGAACGGCCCTGGAACAGCTCGATCTCGCCCGGAGCCTCTTCGGTACCGGCGAACATCGAACCCATCATCACTGCCGAGGCACCGGCTACGATGGCCTTGGACAGGTCACCGGAGAAGCGGATACCGCCATCGGCGATCAGCGGGATGCCAGTGCCTTCGAGGGCCGCGGCAACATTGGCGATGGCGCTGATCTGCGGCACGCCGACACCGGCGACGATACGGGTGGTGCAGATCGAGCCCGGACCGATACCGACCTTGACTGCGTCAGCGCCGGCTTCGGCCAGGGCCTTGGCCGCAGCGCCGGTGGCGATGTTGCCGCCGATGACCTGAACCTGCGGGAAGTTCTCTTTTACCCAGCGAACGCGATCGATCACGCCCTTGGAGTGACCGTGAGCGGTGTCGACCACCACCACGTCAACGCCGGCAGCAACCAGTGCGGAAACGCGATCACCGGTGTCTTTACCGGTACCGACCGCAGCACCAACACGCAGACGACCCTGGTCGTCCTTGCTGGCCAGCGGGTAGGCCTTGGCTTTTTCGATGTCGTTGACGGTCATCATGCCTTTGAGGGCGAACTTGTCGTCGACGATCAGTACGCGCTCGATGCGGTGCTTGTGCAGCAGCTCGCGCGCTTCGTCCTTGTCGGCGCCTTCCTTGACCGTGACCAGGCGCTCTTTAGGCGTCATCACTTCACGGACAGTGGCGTCCAGACGGTTTTCGAAACGGATGTCGCGGGAGGTGACGATGCCGACCAGGTCGCCATTGTGCAGCACCGGAACGCCGGAGATGTTGTTCAGGCGGGTCAGTTCGAGCAGATCACGTACCGTGGCATCGGCCTCGATGGTGATCGGGTCCTTGACCACGCCAGCCTCGAACTTCTTGACCTTGCGCACTTCGGCAGCTTGCTGCTCGATGGTCATGTTCTTGTGGATGATGCCGATGCCGCCTTCCTGGGCCATGGCAATGGCCAGGCGGGCTTCGGTCACGGTATCCATGGCGGCGGAAACCAACGGAATATTCAGCTCGATGCCACGGGTCAAACGGGTCTTGAGACTGACTTCATTGGGTAGCACCTCTGAATAACCAGGCACTAGGAGAATGTCGTCGAAGGTCAGGGCTTCTTGGCTGATACGCAGCATCGCGGGGGCTCCCGGGCGGGAAAAATGGAAGCGCGCCATTATACTCATCCAGTGCCCTTCGCTCAATGCAAAGATGGGCCTTCGGTCAGTTACCTTCGCGGCTTACCTGCACCACGGCCACCGGCTGGTCCAGCCAATCGGCGAAGTTATCCAGAAAACCCTGCCTGAACCCCGCCGCAGTCCAGTTATTGAAGATGAAACCGAGGTTGGAAAACGCACAGGGTTGCAGGAACAGAAAGCCGTTGATGTCGTCTTCATGGCCGCACAGCGGGCAAACGAAGTTTTCCGTGCGCCCGGGCATCCAGTCTTCCAAGCTCTCGAACAGCGCCACGCCGACTTCCTTGCGGCACTCGGCGCAGCCGGCTTCTTCGAGAAAGCCTTCGGTGGGGGTATAGATGCAGCGTTTGGTGATCACCTCGAGGCCGTTGACCGGCTGGCCGAACGGCAGCAGTTCGGGCCGCTCGACCACCTTGCGCGCGCCCTCGGCGATGGCATAGGCCATACGGCTACCGGTGCTGCCGCAGGTGCTCAGTTGCTCCTCAATGACTTTCTCGCGCACCAGCCAGCGCAGGATCGCCCGGGCGCGGGCCTCATGGACGGGGACGGTGGAAATCTTCGGGACAATAATGCTCTGGTTTGTCATCACAGCGGCCAAACAGGTTCAAAGATGCCAGTTTACCTCACTCAGGTAGCGGCCGATCAGGGCAATGCCGCTGGCCAGCACCAGCCAGGTGACCAGGCGCACGAAGGTCTCACGCGACATGTTCAGGGTCAGGCGCCGGCCCAGGTACACACCGCCCAGCATCATCGGCGCCAGGCACAAGGCCAGCAGCAACAGCGGCAGGTCGGCATATACGCCAGCGATCAGGAACAGGCTCAGACGCACCACAGTGCTGCAACTGATCAGCGCGCTCTGGGTGGCCCGCGCCTGCTCCTTGGAGGGCAACCGGGCGTTGAGGTAGAGCGCATAGAGAAAGCCGCCGCTGCCGAACAAGGCACCGAACAGGCCGCCCGCCGTCCCCATCGGCACCGACCAGGCCGCCGACAGCTGCGCCGGCCTGACCTTCACCGCCAAGCTGTAGAGGGCATAAGCGCTGATAAACAGCCCCATCAATAACAGCAACACGTCGGACTTGAGCTTGAGCAGAAACACCACGCCAAAGGTGCAGCCCAGCGCCATGCATGGCAGCAGGCGCATCAGCTCCGGGCGCGCCACGTCTTTGCGCGCCGGCAACCAGTTGCCGAAGGCGGCGACGAAATCCAGCAGCACCAGCAACGGAATGATCCGCGACAGCGGCATGAAGTTGATCAGCACCGGGCCGGCCACCAGCGCGGTACCGAAGCCGGCGATGCCGAAGACGACATAGGCGGCGCCAATACCCAACAGGATCGGCAACCAGTCGAGCGGGGTAAACGGTAATTGGGCAAACAGGGTGGAAAGCATGACGGTCTTCACCAGTGGAGGTGTAGAAACTTTAGCCAGCTGCAAGCCATGCCGACTAATATGCAATTACCTTACAAGCCATCTTGAAACGGCATAGCAGCATGATCTCTACCCGTCAGTTGCGTTACTTCGTCGAAATTGCCGAGAGCGGCAGCTTCAGTGCTGCGGCCGAGCGGCTGTTCATCGCCCAGTCGGCGCTGAGCCGGCAAGTGAAGGAGCTGGAGTCGCAACTCGAGACCCTGCTGTTCGAGCGCACCGCCCGCCAGCCGCGCCTCACCGCTGCGGGCCAGGCCTTTTTGCCGCGGGCGCGGACCTTGCTGGTGGACCTGGAAAAAGCCCAGCGCCTGGCCCGTGAGGTCGGCCAGGGCGTGCGCGGCAGCCTGCGCCTGAGTCACTCGAGCACCGTGCCGCTGAGCGGGCAGTTGCTGGCGCGGCTCAGTGGCTATCTGCATGACAACCCCGGGGTGTCCATGGAAATCGCCCAGCAGTCCTCCGAGGCGCAGCTTGAGGAACTGGCCGAAGGTCGGCTGGAAGTGGGCCTGCTGCGCCTGCCGGTGCTGCGTCAGCACGAGGACGTATGTGTGCAGGCGCTGTTCGAGGAACCCTTGCTACTGGCAGTGGCTCAGGATCATCGGCTGGCCGGGGAAAGCAGCGTGCACCTGGCGCAGTTGCATGAAGAAGCCTTTATCTCCATCCCTCACCGTCAGCGTGGCGGCTTGAGCTACCTGTCTGCTCAGCTGTGTTCGCGTGAAGGCTTCTTCCCCCGGGCTGCGCGGGTGGTGTCGCGCAAAACCACACAACTGCAGCTGATCCAGGCCGGGTTCGGGGTGGCGTTGCTACCGCGCTGCATGCAGGACCTTGCGCCGGCGACGGTGAAGTTCGTGACACTGGCCGATGAAGACTGCAACAGCACCGTGGCGCTGGCGTATCGGCGCGATGCCGGAGCGCTGGTGCAAGGATTCTTGAACTGCATGCAGGACCGGTAGGAGCGGGCTTGCCCCGCGATCAGGTACGGTCAGCCAGATCGCATCGCGGGGCAAGCCCGCTCCTACATGCCGACACCTGTGCAACATTCCTTTATGATGCAGCCCATGATCAAAGACCCCTTCGAAAGACTCGGCCTGGACCGCGAAGTCCTGACCGTCAGCCAACTCAACGGCCGCGCACGGGTGCTGCTGGAAGACGTGTTCCGCAATGTCTGGGTCGAAGGCGAGATCTCCAACCTCGCCCGCCCGGCCTCCGGTCATGTCTACTTCACCCTCAAGGACAGCGGTGCCCAGGTGCGCTGCGCATTGTTCCGCCAGAACGCCGCACGGGTGCGCCAGGCCCTGCGCGACGGTCTGGCGGTCAAGGTGCGCGGCAAGGTCTCGCTGTTCGAAGGCCGTGGCGACTATCAACTGATCCTCGATACTGTCGAGCCGGCCGGTGACGGCGCCCTGCGCCTGGCCTTCGAAGCGCTGAAGGAAAAGCTCGGCGCCGAAGGCCTGTTCAGTGCCGAAAACAAGCGCGCCCTGCCCGCTCATCCGCAGCGCATCGGCATCGTCAGCTCGCCCACCGGCGCGGTGATCCGCGACATCATCAGCGTGTTCCGCCGCCGTGCGCCGCAGGTCGAGCTGACCCTGATCCCCACTGCCGTGCAAGGCCGCGAAGCCATCAACCAGATTGTCCGCGCCCTGCAACTGGCCGACAGTCGCGGCTTCGACGCGCTGATCCTGGCCCGCGGTGGCGGCTCGCTGGAAGACCTCTGGTGCTTCAACGAAGAAGCCGTGGCCCGCGCCATCGCCGCCTGCCAGACGCCGATCGTCAGCGCCGTCGGCCATGAAACCGACGTCTCGATCAGTGACTTCGTCGCTGACGTGCGCGCCCCGACGCCGTCTGCCGCCGCCGAACTGCTGGCCCCGGACAGCAGCGACCTGCAACGGCGCATCGACAGCCTCAAGCGCCGCCTGCTGCTACGCATCCAGAGCCGTTTGATGCACGATCGCCTGCGCCTGGACAGCCTGACCCGGCGCCTGCGCCACCCGGGCGAGCGCCTGCGCCAGCAGGCCCAGCGCCTCGACGACCTGGACATGCGCCTGCGCCGCGCCTTCGAGCAGCGCCTGAATCAGCGCCGCGAGCGCCTCGCCCGCCTGGACACGCGCCTGGCCGCGCAACATCCCGGGCGCACCCTGACCCTGCTCAAGCAGCGCCTGGACAGCCTCGCCGAACGCCTGCCGCGCGCCATGCGCGAGACCCTCAAGGACCGTCGCCAGCGTCTGCAGGCGCAGGTCCAGACCCTGCACGTGGTCAGCCCGCTGGCGACCCTGGGCCGTGGCTACAGTATCTTGCTCGACGAGCGCGGCCAGGCCATCCGCAACGCCGCCCAGACCCACAACGGCCAGCGCCTGACCGCCCGCCTGGGCGAGGGCGAGTTGCAGGTGCGGGTCGAAGACAACCACCTGACCCCGGTCACGCTCTCTTTACTGGACTGAACCATGCCGCGTCTATTTGCCCCGCTGTTGCTGCTGTGCCTGGTGTTCGCCAGCAGCGCCCAGGCCAGCTACATCACCCGCCAACTGAACAAGCCGGTACCCGGCGGCGTCGCCGTCGTCGACCTGGGCCCGGCCGCCACGCCACCCAGCGCGCGCTTTGATGGCAAGCCAGTGCTGGTGGTCAGGGAACAGGACACCTGGCTGGCTATCGTCGGCCTGCCACTGACGCAAAAGCCCGGCACCGCGCAGCTCACCCAGGGCAGCCGTACCCTTAGCTTCAACGTGGGCAGCAAGAAGTACCCGGAACAGCGCATCACCTTGAAGAACAAACGCCAGGTCAACCCCGACCCTGCCGACCTCAAGCGCATCGACGCCGAGCTGGCCGAGCAGATCAAGGCCTACCGCAGCTTCAGCCCCACCCTGCCGAGCAACCTGATCCTCGACAAACCGGTCAACGGCCCGCTGTCGAGCAAGTTCGGCGTACGCCGCTTCTTCAATGGCGAAGAACGCAACCCGCACGCCGGCCTGGATTTCGCCGTACCCGCCGGCACGCCGATCAAGACCCCGGCCAACGGCAAGGTAATCCTCATCGGCAATTACTTCTTCAACGGCAACACGGTGTTTGTCGACCACGGCCAGGGCTTTATCAGCATGTTCTGCCATATGTCGAAGATCGACGTGAAACCCGGCCAGCAACTGAGCCGCGGCGCCGTGGTTGGCCGCGTCGGCGCGACTGGCCGCGCCACCGGCCCGCATATGCACTGGAACGTCAGCCTCAATGATGCGCGGGTCGATCCGGCGATCTTCATCGGCGCTTTCCAGCCCTGAGGCCTGGCTTGCGCCATTCAAAAAGACCGCGCAACTGGCGCGGTCTTTTTATTTGTAAATCGCCATAAAATCTCGACAAAACTGGTTTTTTAAGCATTTCTCTCAATTTTCTCGCAAGGCTTGCCATCTTTAACCCCACTGGTTAGGGTTGAAGCCATGAAAACCTTTCAGACCCTCATCCTGCTTCGTCAACACCGCAGCCTCTGCCTGGTCAGTGCACGACTACCAAGCTGAATCGCGTCGCCTCGCCTTTTCATCTCGTTTTCGTTCGGCGGGCCCCTTTCAAGGCCGCACATTCAAGGATTGCTTTCATGACCATGCTCAAAGACCCTTCGAAAAAATACAGCGCCTTTGCGACCGTCAACCTGGCGGACCGCACCTGGCCTTCGAAGACCATCACCCAGGCGCCGATCTGGTGCAGCTCGGACCTGCGCGATGGCAACCAGTCGTTGATCGAGCCCATGGATGCGGCGAAGAAACTGCGCTTCTGGAAGACCCTGGTCAGCGTTGGCGTAAAAGAAATCGAAGCCTCGTTCCCGTCCGCTTCGCAAACCGACTTCGACTTCGTTCGCACCCTGATCGAAGATGGCCACATCCCGGACGACACCACCATCCAGGTGCTGACCCAGGCCCGTGAAGACCTGATCGCGCGCACCTTCGAATCGCTGCGCGGGGCGAAAAAGGCCATCGTCCACCTGTACAACGCCACCAGCCCGTCGTTCCGCCGCATCGTCTTCAATCAGGACAAGCAAGGCGTCAAGGACATCGCCGTGAACGCGGCCAAGCTGTTCGTCAAATATGCCGCCCAGCAGCCACAAACCCAGTGGACCTTCCAGTACTCGCCGGAGACCTTCAGCGCCACCGAGCTCGAGTTCGCCAAGGAAGTCTGCGATGCAGTGATCGAGGTGTGGAACCCAACGCCTGAACACAAGATCATCCTCAACCTGCCGGCCACCGTCGAAGTCTCGACGCCGAACATCTATGCCGACCAGATCGAATGGTTCGGCCGCAACGTCAACCGTCGTGACAGCGTGATCATCAGCCTGCACACCCACAACGACCGTGGTACTGGCGTGGCCGCCACCGAGCTGGGCCTGATGGCCGGCGCCGACCGTGTCGAAGGTTGCCTGTTCGGTAACGGCGAGCGTACCGGCAACGTCGACCTGGTGACCCTGGCATTGAACCTCTACACCCAGGGCATCGACCCCGAGCTGGATTTCTCCGACATCGACGGCGTGCGCAAGGTGGTCGAGGAGTGCAACCAGATTCCGGTGCACCCGCGTCATCCGTATGTCGGCGACCTGGTTCACACCGCATTCTCCGGCTCGCACCAGGACGCCATCCGCAAAGGCTTCACCCAGCAGAAAGACGATGCCAAGTGGGAAGTGCCGTACCTGCCGATCGACCCGGCCGACATCGGCCGCAGCTACGAGGCAGTAATTCGCGTCAACAGCCAGTCGGGCAAAGGCGGTATCACCTACCTGCTCGAACAGGAATACGGCATCAGCCTGCCACGGCGCATGCAGATCGAGTTCAGCCAGGTGGTTCAGGGTGAAACCGACCGCCTGGGCCTGGAGATGACCGCCCAGCAGATCCACTCGCTGTTGCACCGCGAGTACCTGCAGGCCAACGCGCCGTACGCGCTGGTCAGCCATCGCCTGCAGGAAGAGAACGGCCACAGCGCGGTGGAAGTGGAAGTTGCCGGTGAAGGCGAAACCACCCTGCACTGGCGCGGCAAGGGCAACGGCGCCCTTGAAGCCCTGGTGGCCGGCTTGCCGGTCGCCGTCGAGATCATGGACTACAACGAGCACGCCATCGGCGCCGGCACCAACGCCAAGGCCGCGGCCTACATCGAACTGCGCGTGGCCGGTGGTCGTCCGGTGCACGGCGTGGGTATCGATGAAAACATCACCACCGCGAGCTTCAAGGCGCTGTTCAGTGCACTGAACCGTTCGCTGAGCCAGCAGGCAGCCAAGGCGGCCTGAGCCCTGAACTGAGCTGCAACCGAGTGCCCGCCTCCCTCCGGAGGCGGGCACTTTCGTTTGCGTGCAATAAAAATCGTCGGTCAGCTTGCCGGCAACCCCCGGTATACTCCCCTCCTCGCTTTACCTTGCGCTGCGCGCACATCATGAAAGGACACTCGATGAGCAACTACCTCGAGCGGGCACTGAGCGGCCTGCGCACCATCGGCATCAACCTCGTTCGTCCGGTCCAGGACGCTCCGGTACTGGTACTGCTCGACCGTGTGGCGCAATACGACAGCAGCAAGGTCACCTCGATCGCCGCCGTGCTGCAGCAAGCCACCGCCTTCAACAGCATGGTCCGCGAGCAGATCGAGGGCATGGACATTTCCACCCGCTTCATGGACATCACCCAGAGTTTTACCTCGATCCGCGAAGACGCCGCCGCCATGGCCGGCTGGATGGACGACGGGCGCCTGGACAGCATGGAAAAACTCAAGCTGGCGTGGATGAATGTACGCCGTGGCTCGATCCCCAGCCGCTTCAACGACATTCGCGACAACTACCTGCAAGTGTGCAAGTCGGCCAACGACCAGATCAGCCGCGAGACGGTGATCCTCGAGTCCTACCTGGATTTTCGCATGGCCATGAAAGCCGCCGAGGTCGAGGCCCAGCAAGTGCTGGCGATTGCCGGCCAGGCCCTGGAGCAGCGCACGGTCGAGCTTAACGAAGCCAACCAGCAAGTCGCCGCAGCCGAGTCGGCCGAGCCTGCCCAGCGCTCCGCCCTTGAGCTGCGCCGCGATGAAGCCGTGCGCGCCCTGCAGGATGAAGACAAGCGCTACCAGATCGTCAAGGACATCGCCGACGACCTCAAGGTCGGCTACAACACCGCCGAGATGGTCTTCGCCCGCATCAACCAGGTGCACGTGATCAAGGAGCGCCAGTACCAACGCATGGTCTCGTTCTTCTCGACCAACGAGGTGGTACTCACCGGCCTTGCGGTCTCGTTCACCGCCAACAGCGGCCTGGCCGAAGCCACTCATACCCTCAATGCCACCACCGATGGCATCAGCAAGGGCCTCGAAGCCCTGGGCACTACCGGCAACCAGCAACTTGAAGCTGCGGTCAAGGCCAGCTACGGCTCGACCATCAAGGTCGATTCGGTTCGCGCCCTGGCCGATGCCACGCTGTCGTTCCAGAACGACATGCACAGCCTGACCGAAACCTACCGGGCCGAGTCGAGCAACGCATCGCGCGACATCGCCGCTGCGGTCGAGGACTCCAAGCGTAAGTTCGCCGCACTGCTCAGCAAGGCGGCCTGATGAGCAGTATTCCACTCTCCGAACAGCTCGGAGCGATGGCGTTCGTCGACGAATTGCGCCACCAGCAGATGCAGGTCCAGGAACACTTGGACCTGCCCAAGCGCCGCGCGGAAGTTGCGGCGCGCATCCGGACCTATTACCAAAGCCACAACATCGCTTTCGATGAGGCCTTGATCGAACAAGGCGTGCGTGACTTCTTCGCCCGCCGCCTGATGTTCGAGGCACCACCGCTGAGCTGGCGGCAAAAGCTGCTGAGCAAGGCGTCGATGGCGCGCAGCCAACTGTTCAAGGTGGTCCTGGCGATCATCGCCGCGGCACTGATCACCCAGTGCACGCGCATTGCCCACGACAGCGGCATTACCGTCGAAATCGAAAATAGCGCCCGCGACCTGCGCCGCCATGATGAAGACGTGCGCGCTGACATCCAGCTCAAGCACGAGCAGCTCAGGCAGTGGCAGCAAAAGGCGCAGGCCCAGCCCGATGCCGCTGTCAGCCGCATCCTCGATCAGGTCCGGCAAACCTTGCCGGCGCTGGACCAGAGTTTTGCCAGCGATGTGCCGCAGTTCGTCAACAAGACCAACCGCGACAATGTCAAAAACCTGGTCACGATGCACGAGGCGCAGATCGAGCAGGCCCGCAAGGCCGTTTCCTCAGCCCGCGCAGCCTTTACCACGGTAGAGGGTATCTACCCGCAGCGCGATAACCTCGCCAGGCTGCTGGCGATGCCAGCCTACCTCGAAGGCCTGAAGCCGTTCCCCACGCTCAAGGCGCTTGCCGAATCGGCTGACCGGCAACTGCTGCAGGTTAACGATGGCGATACGCTCAAAGCGGCCAGCCAGCAAGTGGCCAAACTGGATCTTGAGATCGAGCGCATCGCCTACTGGCTCGAACAGAGCACCCTGCGCGATCAGTTGCAGCAGCGCCTGCAAGCGATGCCGCTGGCCGCCGATGACCGCGCGCAACTGCAAGCGCTGCTGGCACAAGCCAACAATGCCCTGCATGAGCAGAACGTCCCCCAGGCCCGTTATCAGCTCGAGCACCTCAAGCAGATGCTCGACTTTGCCGCCGTGCCATTGACTGTGCAGATCGTCGACCGCACCGGGATCAAGTCCGGGGTCGAACGTTGCTACGACCCCGCCGGCTGCAACCGCGGCGAAGACACCGACAAGGGCAAGAGCTGGTTCCTGGTGGTCGAGGCTACCGACGCAGGTGGCATCAGCGTCGAGGTGCCGGTTACCAGCGCCGAAACCGGCAAGCAGCGCTGGACTCGTTTGTTCGCCGTGCGCGTCAGCCAGGCCGAATACCTCAAGGTCAAAGCGGACAAGCTCGACGATGGCCATGTCGATAACCGCATGATGGGCAGCAAGGCTGCCAACTCGCTGACCCTGCGCTTCAACCAGCGCACCACGGGCAACCCTGACATGATCATGGACTGGTGAACACATGACCCCTTCTACCCTCACCGGCAACGTGGCGCAGAACGCTCGCAGTTGCGAGGCCTTGCTGCGCAGCGCCGAGCAACTGCTGTCGGCCCTGAGCGACCAGGAAGCGCGCCTGGAGCAGGACATCCTCACCCGTCTAAGTAACATCGCCACGCTCAAGCTTGAACATCGCCCGGCCCTCGATCAGGACACCCTGCAACAACTGCAAGCCCGCCAGGACGCCGAAGCGCAACTGCGCGCCGAACTTGCCCGGCTCGAAACCGATATCGCCGAGTCGCTGGCCGCCCAGCACGCGGTGCGCAGCCAGATTGAAAGCATCGACCGCCAGGTCAAGCAGCAACTGGCGCTCGAACCTGCCTGGTGTGAGCTGGGCGAGCAGTTGCTGGCCGCGCAAGAGGCCAACACTGAAGCCAATACCGGCTACCAGGAAATCCGCCAGGAGTGCGTCGACAAGCTGCCTTCGTACAGCGCCAACCCGATCTACTACCACCTGCTCAAGCGCGACTACGGCACTGAGCAGTACCGCCACAACTTTCTCCACCGCTGGCTCGACAACACGCTGGCCAAGCGCGTCAACTTTGCCGGTAACCGCAACAACGAGCTGATCCTGCGGGCCATGCAGACCCGCAACGAAGAGCTGCAAGGTGAGCGCCTGAGCCTGATAGCCGGGTTGCAGGAAGCGGTCGAGAAGCAACTTGCCCAGGCGCGCACCGCGGCGGGCATGGACCCGCTGAGCCGCGAAGACGTCACCCTGAACAAGCACATCGCCGCCGCCAAGGCCCGGGCCAACGAGCAGCACCTGAAACTGGCCAATTTTGCCGGCAAGCAGGACCCGCATTACCTGCGCATCCGCCAGAACATCACCGAGCGCCTGCAGGCGCAAACCATCGAGCAACTGCTGGTCGAAGTACAAAAGACCCCGGACAGCAACGACGACAAGATCGCCGCCCAGCTCAAGGAACTGTACCCGCGCCTGCGTGACGTCCAGGACCGTTTGCCGAAGCTGCGCGAGGAGCATGACCGCGCCCTGCACAATTATGAGCGAGCCAAGGAACTGGAGCGGGCGCTGCGCACCGACTATTACCGGGACAGCGACTACACCTACAACACGACCTTGAGCATCGAGCGCCTGCTGACCGATTACATGACCCGCGACCTCAGCCTGCACGCCCTGGAAACCGTGCTGCAAAGTGGTCGGCGCCTGGTGCCGCGCAGTTCTTCGTCGAGCAGCTCTACGTCATTCAGCTGGTCGAGCTCCGGCTCCAGCAGTTCGAGTTCGAGCTCAAGCGCCAGTGACTTCTCCACCTCCAGCAGCAGCGGTGGTGGCAGCTTCAGCACCAGCGACAGCTTCTAAGTGCTATGCCGGTCTTGCCCGTATTTCAGGCGTGACCGGCATGCTGGCCATCAATCTTTGAGGTAGTCAGAAGCCCCAGAAACCGATTTCACCCTGCTCTTCGTTATAGTGCTGGTAGCCTTCAAACAGAACCGACCTTTTGATCTGCTCCCAACTGTAAGGGTTGATCGAAGTGTCGTCGGGCAACAGGACAATTTTCTGGGTGGCAAACGAGGTGAGAAAGATCAGGTCCTCGCGTGTCACGCGATGAAACTCGTCAACGACCAGATCGACGAGATTATTGTCCGCAGCCTGTTTAAGTTTACCGCCAGCCAGCATCTTGTGTGCATACACCATATTGACTTGATACATGTAGTTCGTCGAATGAGCGGGAAGAGTCAATGAACACTCGACAGAACTGGACTCTGAGAATGTCTCACCATAGACGCTGGACTCAGTGATCTCAGCCCCCAACTTGATCGCCCCCAGCTTTACCCCGGCGCCATAGGTTTTCGAGACTGCGGTCGCATAACTTTTGCTCAACCCCTGGTTGATTGTCTCTTTGACGATCTGATCTTTATCGATTAGGTTCGACAGCGCCTTGAGGTAATCCATATAAGCAAAGATAGGACGTGTTAAAACTACCCACGTGGACCCCAGGTAACTGACATTACCTTCCACCGTCAGGCCATTCACCCAGCAGCCATAACTGGGTGCGCCTTTTGCAAATAAATAACGATCAATTTCGTAGGCGCCTTCTTTAAAGGGCAAGTTGCGTATTTCTGGTTGCTGAGTCATAGGTGCATTCCTTGTCGTAACGGGTAGTGTCTGCAATGTCCGAGCACACTTGACGCTCAGTAGCGTTTTCGCGGATCGTCAATGGCGTCCATATCAAAACTCCAGGCGCCGGCATTGACAGCCGCGGAGTACTTGTCGAGCAGTATCAATTTGAATAGGTCATCTCTGGATAGAGGCTGGTCCGGCTCGTGGACCTGCTCGCGAGCACAAAGCCGACTGGTTGCCACCGAAGAAAGCAGTATCAAGTCGTTTTTCCCACCCGTGCTCACAACGCACGCATGATTGGAGCTGAACAGGCCACCGATAGTGTCAGCAGCAGCGAATACGCGATGGGCATAGACCAGTGCTACCTGATAAACCAAGTAGGTCGCACTACCCGGGACGAGTAACGATTTTTTTTTGCGGCCGTGCAGGTGCCCAGGCCTGCTCGGAATCCATCCCGGTTTGAAGATTGGAAAACGCATTGACTTGATCAATCGCCGGCGCCACAGAACAGTCTTTTGCCGTGCCCTTGAAGAACCAAAGGTGATGCCCCTGAGCAGCGCTGACTTCTATGTTCTGATCGCCAGTAGCCTGTATCACTCGCGTATCAACATAGTTCAGATAGGCAAAAACCGGCCGGCTGATGGTCGGCCATTTACGCCCTTTGAAGCTGACTTCGCCGTAGATTGACTGCCCGCTCACCCAGCAGCCTCGATTGAAATTTCGATCGCCAATCAGATAGCGTTCAATTTCGTACGACCCGCTCTTGAGCGGGAAGCCGATGGCTTCATGTACTTCTTCTTGCATAACGCACCTCAGTTAAAAGTCGTGTAGCCTCTTAACCGTACGGCGCGGTCGACAATCACGACAGCCGGACGCCCTTCCCTACAACGCCAGCAACATCGAAAAATCACCGGCAAAAAAAAAGGTGCGCCGACCAAGCGCACCTCAAAGCCGTGTAGCACACAACGAATTCGGTTTCAGTCCAGCAGTGCCAGGGCCTCGGCGCTGCAGGCTTGAATACGGGCCCAGTCGCGGTTGTTGATCCAGCTGCTGTCGAGCATCCAGGTACCACCCACGCACATCACATTGGCCAGGGCCATGTACTGTTTCACATTGCCCGGGTTGACCCCACCGGTGGGGCAGAAACGCACATCGCCAAACGGCCCGCCATAGGCCTTGATCGCCGCCACGCCGCCGCTGATTTCGGCCGGGAACAGTTTGAAGCGCCGGTAGCCGAGGGCATAGCCCATCATGATTTCCGACGGCGTGCTGATGCCTGGCAGCAGCGGGATGTCGCTGTCGACGCCGGCCTCGAGCAAATCCTGGGTGATGCCCGGGGTGACCACGAACTGCGCGCCGGCCGCTTGCACGGCGGCAAACATGGTGCGGTCCAGGACCGTGCCCGCGCCGATGCACAACTCCGGGCGCTGCTCGCGCAGGACCTGGATGGCCTTGAGGCCATGGGAGGAGCGCAGGGTCACTTCCAGGGTCTTGATACCACCGGCCGCCAGGGCGTCAGCCAGGGGCAGGATGTCTTCTTCGCGGGCGATGGTGATCACCGGCAGAATGCGCGCCTGGGTGCAGATCTGATCGATCCGGGCAATCTTGTCGGCCATGGAAGCTCCCGGCTGTTTCAGTTCATGCGTGGTCATAACGGCGGATCCTTGGCTCATGGGCACCAGTAAATATCCAGAGGGTCTTGTAAGAAGGCACGAATCGGCATCTCGGCCAGGTCATTGCCCGCCAGTGCGGCGCGCAGGGTAGCGAGTTTGCCCGCGCCTTGCACCGACAAGGCGGTAAAACCGGCGCTCGCCAGCAGCGCGCGGGTCATGCTCAGGCGTTGATGCGGCACGCTCGGCGCCAGCATCGGCAGACAACGGCGGGCGCTGTTCGGATCAAGACCTTCGGCAAGGTTCGGGCTGTTGGGGAACAGCGAGGCGGTATGGCCATCGTCGCCCATGCCCAGCACCAATACGTCGATACCCGCAAGCTCGGCCAGGGCCTGGTCGGCTTCCAATGCGGCCGCTTCAAGGTTCGCAGCAGCATTGTAGAGATTGAGGAAACGCGCCTTGGCAGCAGGGCCGGTCAACAAATGGCGCTTGAGCAGGCCGGCATTGCTGTCGGCATGCTCCACTGGCACCCAGCGTTCATCGGCAAGTGTCACCAGTACCTTCGACCAGTCCAGCGGCTGCTTGAGCAGTGCGGCGAAGAACGCCACCGGGCTGCGGCCGCCGGAGACGACCAAGGTAGCCTGGCCCTTGTCGGCAATCGTCGCATTCAGGCGAGCAGCCACATCCTTGGCCAAGCCTTCGGCCAACAGCGCAGGGGCAGTGAATTCATGTGCCGCGACGTTTGCCGGCAGTTGCAGTTCAGATATCGCCATACCAGGACCTCCCATCGCGGGTAATCAGTGCAATCGAGCTCATCGGCCCCCAGGAACCGGCGGCATAGGGCTTGGGCGCGTCGCCCGACTGCTTCCAGCCGGCGATCAGCTGATCGCACCACTTCCACGCGTATTCGATTTCGTCTTTGCGCACAAACAGGTTCTGATTGCCGCGCATCACTTCCAGCAACAACCGCTCGTAGGCATCGGGGATCCGCGCGCTACGCCAGGTGTCGGAAAAATTCAGCTGCAAGGGCCCGCTACGCAGCTGCATGCCTTTGTCCAGGCCCTGCTCCTTGGTCATCACCCGCAGCGAGATGCCTTCATCCGGCTGCAGGCGGATGATCAGCTTGTTGCCGATCTGTAAGCGCTGTTCCGGGGCGAAGATGTAGTGCGGGGTTTCCTTGAAGTGGATGACGATCTGCGACAGCTTTTGCGGCATGCGCTTGCCGGTGCGCAAGTAGAAGGGCACCCCCGCCCAGCGCCAGTTGCGGATATCGGCACGCAGGGCGACGAAGGTTTCGGTGTCGCTCTGGGCGTTGGCGTTGTCTTCTTCCAGGTAGCCGGGCACCGGCTTGCCTTCGCTGTAGCCGGCAATGTACTGGCCGCGCACCACCTGGGTGCTCAGACCCTCGCCCTTGATCGGCGCCAGGGCCTTGAGCACCTTGACCTTCTCGTCGCGGATGCTGTCGGCAGAGAGGTCACTGGGCGGGTCCATGGCAATCAGGCAAAGCAGCTGCAGCAGGTGATTCTGGATCATGTCGCGCAATTGCCCGGCCTTGTCGAAATAGCCCCAGCGCCCTTCGATGCCGACCTTTTCGGCAACGGTGATCTCCACGTGGGAGATCGAGTTCTGGTTCCACTGGGTTTCGAACAGGCTGTTGGCAAAACGCAGGGCAATCAGGTTCTGCACCGTCTCCTTGCCCAGGTAATGGTCGATGCGGTAAACGCGGTTTTCCGGAAAGTACTGGGCCACGGCGTCATTGACCCGCCGTGAAGACTCCAGGTCATGGCCGATGGGTTTTTCCAGCACCACCCGGGTACGGGCGCTGAGGCCGGCTTTGTCGAGGTTCTCGCAGATGCCGCCATACACCGCCGCGGGGGTGGCGAAATAGGCAATCAGCTGGCAATCGCTGCCAACCTGCTCAGCCAGCGCCTGGTAGTCCTCGGCTTTGAGAAAGTCCACGTGCAGGTAGCTAAGGCGGGCGAGAAAGCGCTGCAGTACCGGCGCCTCTATTTGCCCGGCAGGCACGAACTCCTGCAGGTGCGCCTCGATCGACGCCAGGTGCTCAGCGACACTGCCCGGCTCGCGAGCCAGGGCCAGCACCCGGGTATCGGCGTGCAGCAGGCCGGCCCGGTCGAGCTGGTAGAGCGCCGGGAACAGCTTGCGCAAGGCCAGGTCGCCGAGGGCGCCAAACAGGGCAAAGGTGCAGGGTTCAACGCTGATCGAAGCCATGATGTTGGTTCTTTTATCAAGTTGACGTAGAAATACCGTTTTCAATCGCAGTTTTCAAGGAATAATGTAGTAAAAACCACAACATTTTACTCAATGGACAGATTCAAGTGGTGTGCCATCCATGCCATCAGTACGATAGGCCACCGTGTCAAAAGCCCGCTGCTGTCGCCAGCCGGCTGTCTCAACGACCCAAGGAAAACACCCATGGACCGCGTGCGAAACCTCCTGGAGCAGATCCAGGGCCGCCTCGAAGAGCTGAACAAGGCTGAGCGCAAAGTCGCCGAAGTCATCCTGCTCAACCCCCAGCAAGCCACCCGCTTCAGCATTGCCGCCCTGGCCCAGGCCGCCAAGGTCAGCGAGCCGACGGTCAACCGCTTCTGCCGCTCGTTCGGCGTCAGCGGCTACCCCGAGCTCAAGCTGCAACTGGCGCAGAGCCTGGCCAGTGGCGCCGCCTATGTCAGCCGCGCGGTGGAAGCCGATGATGATCCGGCCTCCTACACCCAAAAGATCTTCGGCAGCGCCATCGCCTCGTTGGACAGTGCCTGCCAGCAACTTGATCCACAGCTGGTCAGCCGCGCCGTCGACATGCTGATCCAGGCCCGGCAGATCCACTTCTTCGGCCTTGGCGCCTCGGCGCCGGTGGCACTCGATGCCCAGCACAAGTTCTTCCGTTTCAACCTGGCAGTGTCAGCCCATGCCGATGTGCTGATGCAACGCATGCTGGCCTCGGTGGCCCACACCGGCGAGCTGTTCGTGATCATCTCCTACACCGGACGCACCCGCGAGCTGGTCGAAGTCGCGCGCCTGGCCCGGGAAAACGGCGCCTCGGTACTCGGCCTGACCGCCGCCGACTCGCCACTGGCCAAGGCCAGCAGCCTGAGCCTGAACATCCCGCTGCCGGAAGACACCGACATCTATATGCCGATGACTTCGCGGATCATCCAGCTGACCGTGCTCGACGTGCTGGCCACCGGCATGACCCTGCGCCGCGGCGTCGACTTCCAGCCGCACCTGCGCAAGATCAAGGAAAGCCTCAACGCCAGCCGCTACCCGATCGACGACGAACTCAACTGAGCAAGTGCGCCTGCAGCCGCAGGTGTGCTTGCTCACCCGGCGCCAGGCTCAGGCTGTCACTGCTGCCGCTGGCCGCCTCGACACAGACGAAGCCCAGGGTTTCGCTGCCACTGACGCCCATCAACGGCCGGCTGCCGGGGTGCCAGACCACGGTGTCCTCGCTGTCACCGGTATCGATGCACAACTGGCGCTGCCAGGCCGGGTCGTGCAACTGCAGGGTCGCCGCATTGGGGAATACCCGCTGGCAACCACCATGGACCTTCAAGGCGCCCTTCTGCCGGCAGGCCTGACGGTTCAAACGGTCGTAACCCTCAATGTTTTCTAGCCCAGACAGCGCTATCTCGGAAACGTCACTAATACGCCAGTAGGCCAGCAGAGCATGGCTCAACTGACAAGGCTGGCTGTCCTGGTGTTCGGTACTGAGCTGCAGCTCCATGCGCTTGCCCAGTTTGGCCAGCAGGTCGACCTGCCAGTCGCACAGCTGCAAGCGCCACTTGAGGGTCACGCCGTCTTCGTCTTCACTGCTGTCGATCAGCTTCCAGTCAAGCAGGCGCGCCCAGCCATGGGCCGGCCACATGTCTTCACTGGGGTGTCGGCCGTACCAGGGCCAGCACACCGGCACGCCGCCGCGGATGGCGCCGACTTGCGGCCACTGCGCCGCACACCACAGCCAGGGGCGCTCGCCCTGGGGCTGGAAGTGCAATAACTGCGCGCCCTGACGGCTGAATACTGCCTGGCATTGCGGGTGATCGATGATCAGCACATCGCGCTGCTGGTAACGCTCCCACTCAAAGGTCGGCCTGGGCCTCTGCGAGGTGAAGAAGCGTTGTAGCGGGTGCTCTGGCATGGCGGGAAACTCTTGTTGTTAGTGAGGGCCTCATCGCGGGTCAAGCCCGCTCCCACAGGTTCTGCGCAATCCATGTGGGAGCGGGCTTGCCAGCGATCGACCGCACAGCGGTCGCAATATGCGTAAATTTACAACATATCGCCTCAGAACGACGACTGAATCTTCAACCCGGCGACCAGCGCGTTATCCACCTCATCCACCCCGCCCGGGCTCTTGATGTACTGCAGGTTCGGCCGCACGGTCAGCCAGTTGGTAACGTGGAAGCCGTAGTACAGTTCGGCGTTGTACTCAGTCTTCTGGATCGGCACGAAATCGGCGTCGTTGTAATCCGCGATACCGCTCTGCTGGTTGAGCAGTTTTGCCCTGTCCTGCACGTCATCGTTGACGTGGATGCGCGCTACGCCAAAGCCAATGTCATCCTTGGGCCGGCCATCGAAGGCGCCCTTGTAGACCATGCCCACCTGCTGATAGTTGTCGACCACGTTGGTGGCCTTGTCGTGCACGGTGAAGTTGGCGAACAGGCTCAGGCCGCGGTTGGCATCACCGTTGTGCGTAGTGACCTGCTGTTGGGCCACCACCCACCAGCCATGCTTGCTCGAATGCGACTTGAAGGCGGCGCCGGTCAATGCCTGGGGCTGGCCATTGAGGTCTTCATAGACGTCATCGGCCTTGGCCGTGCTGTAGTAGTAACCCAGACGGTACTCACCCGGCAGGCCGTTGACCTGCGGCGACCAGACCAGCTCCACCGGCAGGATCATGCCCTTGGTGCCGCTGCCGCTGAGCTTGAAGCCATTACCGGTCTCAAGGTTGGAGGGGTTCTGCTCATACACGCCGACCTGGGCGAAGAACTCCGGGGTGATGTTGTACTTGACCCGCATGGCCCACTGGCTGACCGGCCAGTTGTACCAGATGCCGCCAACCCAGTTACCCACCTGCGAGCCGCAGAACGCCAGGTTCTGGAAGTCGCAGGGGAAGCTGTTGAAATCCTCGCCTTCACCGAAACGGCCGACCTTGATATCCAGGGCGCCATCGAAATATTTCTGTTTGACCCACATCTGCGTCAGGCGCCAGGTCTGGCCACGGCCCCAGACTTCCTGCACCGAACTGAACTGGCCGGCGCGCGGGTCGCTGATGCGGTCGTTGGACAGGTTGCGCCCGCTACGCTCGGTGATCGCCAGCTTGAACTCGGCATCGTGCCAGCCGAAGATCTTCTCCAGATCCAGATGCGCACCGAGCGCGAACTGGTCGCTGTAACGGGCAGTCTTGTCGTCGTTGTAGCCACCATTGAGGTTACCGGCCACCTCGCCGACGTAATCGAGGGTGAAGTCGTAGCCCTTCTCCAGCAATTCGGTGCGGGTGCCGCCCCAGTCGCCGCTCATCCATTTCGACTCCGGGGCAAAGGCGCCGGCCGCCTGCGCCCCGCAACTGACGCCCAGGGCCGCCAGCAGGGTCAGCGGCGCCAGCGGCTTGATACGCTTGAAGTGATCCATCCCTTGTTTCCTCGTTTTATTGTTCTCGATGGGTTTCTACGTTCTATAACGAATTCAGCGGCCCTTGAATTGGGCGACATTGTCCTGACTTGTCTGCGCGGGTGCGGCAACACCCAGGCGCTCACCCGTGGCGGCATCGAACAGCAGCACCCGCGCCGGGTCGAACTGCAGGTTGAGGGTGTCGCCGACCTGGGTTGGCACATCCGGGGCCAGGCGGCAGCAGACTTTGGTCTGGTTGAGCGTGACGAACACCAGCAGGTCCGGCCCGGTGGGCTCGGTGATCTGCACTTCGGCACGAATGCTCGGCAAGCCGTTGGCCTGGGCCGGGGCCAGGGCGATCTGTTCGGGACGAATGCCGAGAATCACTTCACGCTCCTCCAGGCCCGCGACATTGAACCCCAAGGGTAGCTCGCAACGCGCCTGGCCACTGTCGAGCAGGGCCAGCAGGCGCCCGTCCTTGCGCTGCAGGCGCAGGGGAATGAAATTCATCGGTGGCGAACCGATGAAGCTTGCGACGAACAGGTTGGCCGGGTCGTTGTAGATCTGCTGTGGGGTGCCGAACTGCTGGATCAGCCCGTCTTTCATCACCGCCACCTTGTCGCCCAGGGTCATGGCCTCGATCTGGTCGTGGGTGACGTACACCGTGGTGGTCTTCAGGCGCTGGTGCATCAGCTTGATCTCGGTGCGCATCTCCACCCGCAGCTTGGCGTCGAGGTTGGACAGCGGCTCGTCGAACAGGTAGATCTTCGGCCGCCGCGCCAGCGCCCGGCCCATGGCCACGCGTTGCTGCTGGCCACCGGACAGCTGGCCAGGCTTGCGTGCCAGCAGGTGCTCGATCTGCAGCAGCTTAGCCACCCGCGCCACTTCTTCATCGATGGCGGCGGCGGGCATCTTGCGCATCTTCAGGCCGAAGGCGATGTTGTCGCGCACGTTCATGGTCGGGTACAGCGCGTAAGACTGAAACACCATGGCGATGTCGCGGTCCTTGGGGCTCATGCCACTGATGTCGGCATCATCCACCAGGATCGCCCCGCCGCTGATCTGTTCAAGGCCGGCGATGCAGTTCATCAGGGTCGACTTGCCACAGCCGGACGGCCCGACCAGGATCAGGAACTCGCCGGAGTCGATCGACAGCTCGATGTTCTTCAGGGTGTCCGGCATGCCGCTGCCGTAGCTCTTGTTGACGTTGCGCAGTTCAAGCGTTGCCATTGTGTTTACCCCTTGACCGCGCCGGCCGTGAGCCCGCGCAGGAAATACTTGCCAGCCAGCACATAGACCAACAGGGTCGGTAACCCGGCGATCATCGCCGCCGCCATGTCGACGTTGTATTCCTTGACCCCGGTGCTGGTGTTGACCAGGTTGTTCAGGGCCACGGTGATCGGTTGCGCATCGCCACTGGCGAACACCACGCCGAAGAGAAAGTCGTTCCAGATCTGGGTGAACTGCCAGATCAGGCAGACCATGATGATCGGCACCGACATCGGCAGCAGGATGCGCCCGAAGATGGTGAAGAACCCCGCGCCATCGAGCCGCGCCGCGCGCACCAGCGCCTCCGGCACGCTGCAGTAGTAGTTGCGGAAAAACAGCGTGGTAAAGGCCAGCCCGTAGACGATATGCACCAGCACCAGGCCGCTGGTGGTGCTGGCCAGGCCCAGCTTGCCGAGGGTGAACGAGGCCGGCAGCAGCACGGTCTGGAACGGCAGGAAGCAGCCGAACAACAGCAATCCGAAGAACAGCTGCGAGCCCCGGAAGCGCCACATCGACAGCACGTAACCGTTCAACGCACCGAGCAGGGTCGAGATCACCACCGCCGGCACGGTGATCTTCACCGAGTTCCAGAAGTAGCCGCCGACCGTGTCCCAGGCCTTGATCCAGCCGATGCCGGTGATTACCTCGGGCCAGCTCAGCAGGTTGCCGGTACGGATGTCCTCCGGCGACTTGAAGCTGGTCAGCAGCATCACGACCAGCGGGATCAGGTACAGCGCGCAGGCCAGGATCAGGGTCGAGTAAATCGCCAGGCGGCTGAAACTCAACGAGCGGGGAGCGAGGGACCTAGTCATGGCGCTTGTTCCTCAGTTCCGAATACAGGTAAGGCACCAGGATCGACAGGATCGCGCCGAGCATCAGGATCGCGCTGGCCGAGCCCATGCCCATCTGCCCGCGGCTGAAGGTGAAGGAGTACATGAACATCGCCGGCAGGTCCGAGGCATAGCCCGGGCCGCCTGCGGTCATCGCCGCTACCAGGTCGAAGCTCTTGATGGCGATGTGCGCAAGGATCATCAGCGCGCTGAAAAACACCGGGCGCAAACTCGGTAAAACGATACGCAGGTAGATGCTCGGCAGGCTGGCGCCATCGACCTGCGCGGCGCGAATGATCGACTGATCGACGCCGCGCAGGCCGGCCAGGAACAGCGCCATGACAAAGCCCGAGGCCTGCCACACGGCGGCGATCACCAGGCAGTAGACGACCCGGTCGGGGTCCACCAGCCAGTCCAGGCGAAAGCCTTCCCAGCCCCAGTCGCGAAGCATCTTGTCCAGGCCCAGGCCGGGGTTGAGCAGCCACTTCCAGGCGGTGCCGGTGACGATCATTGACAGCGCCATGGGGTACAGGTAAATGGTGCGAATGAAGCCTTCGCGGCGGATGCGCTGGTCGAGCAGCACCGCCAGCAGTACGCCGATCGCCAGGCTGATGGCGATGAACATGCCGCCGAACAGCAGCAGGTTCTTGCTCGCCACCCACCAGCGGTCGTTCTCCATCAGCCGCGCGTACTGCGCAAGGCCCACCCATTTGTAGCTGGGCATGAAGCTTGAGTTGGTGAAGGACAGGACGAAGGTCCAGAGGATGTAGCCGTAAAAGCCCACCAGGACGATCAGCATGCTTGGCGCCAGCACCAGTTTCGGTAACCAGCGCTGCAGGGCGTCCAGGGGTGAGGCCTTGTTGAGTGTGGCAACAGTGCTCATCAGGATATCTCGTGTGGAGGCAATCGCGGGTATTGTGGGAGCGGGCTTGCCCCGCGAAGGGCCCGAAAGGCCGCCCCCACATCAGCCCATCACTTGGCCGACTTGATCGCCGAACTCAGCTGCTTGACCGCTGTCGCCGGGTCGGCTTTGGGGTCGTTGAAGAAGTTGGTGACGACATCGAAGATCGCCCCCTGCACCGCCAGCGAAGTCGCCATGTTGTGGGCCATGCTCGGTTGCAGGCCGTCGCCTTTTTCCGCTTCCTTGAAGTCCACCGCCGACTTTTGCGTACAGGCGTCGAACTGGCTCATGTCCATGTCCTGGCGTACCGGCAGGGAGCCCTTGTTCTGGTTGAACACGGTCTGGAACTGCGGCTCCAGGGCGACCTTGGCCAGGTCGTTCTGAGCCTTGATGTCGTCCTCGTTCTTGAGCTTGAACATCGCCAGCGAGTCGATGTTGTAGGCAAAGCTGCCCTGGGTGCCGGGGAAGGCCACGCACTGGTAGTCCTTGCCCGCCACCTTGCCGGCGGCGGTCCACTCGCTCTTGGCCCAGTCGCCCATGATCTGCATGCCGGCCTTGCCGTTGATAACCTCGGCGGCGGCAATGTTCCAGTCACGCCCGGCGCGGTTGGGGTCCATGTAGGTGCCCAGGCGTTGCAGGGTGGCGAACACCTTGACCATTTTTTTGCTGGTCAGGGTTTTCTCGTTCAAGTCGACGAAAGCTTTGTGATAGCCCTTTGGCCCGAGGATGCTCAGTGCCACGTCCTCGAAGACCGTGCTGTCCTGCCACGGCTGACCACCATGGGCCAGCGGGATGAAACCGGCCGCCTTGAGCTTGTCGGCGGCAACGAACAGCTCATCGAGGGTAGTCGGCACCTTGGCCCCGGCCTTGTCGAACACCTGCGGGTTGATCCACAGCCAGTTGACCCGGTGAATGTTCACCGGCACCGCCACATAGTGGCCGTCGTACTGCATGATCTGCGCGACTTTCTTCGGCAGCAGGGCATCCCAGTTGTTGGCCTTGGCGACATCGTCGAGTTCTGTGAGCAGGCCCAGCGCACCCCATTCCTGGATGTCCGGCCCCTTGATCTGGGCAGCGCCCGGCGGGTTGCCGGCCACGGCGCGGCTTTTCAATACGGTCATGGCCGCGGCGCCACCGCCACCGGCGACGGCGTTGTCCTTCCAGGTGAAGCCGTCTTTCTCGACTTGTTCCTTGAGGGTTTTCACCGCTGCGGCTTCACCACCGGAAGTCCACCAATGAGTGACTTCAACGGTACCGTTGGCGGCAATTGCACTGAGGGGCAACAAGGAGGCGAGGGAAATGACAGCGGCGAGGCGATTGATCGCATTCATCGAGAGAAACCTTTTCTTGTTGTTATGCAGGTGCAAGTCGTGGTGCTTGCGCTTGCATCGGAGTCTAACCAGCGGCACGGGGGCTGCAGGTAACGAAGGGATGCGCGAATGTCACCAGTTGGTGACATTCGCCTGAATGAGGGTGTCAGTCATTGCTGCGCGGCAGGCTCAAGGTCACCCGCAGGCCCCCTTCACGCAGGTTGCGCAGGCTCACCTCGCCGCCGTGGCTGTGGGCGATGTTGCGCGCAATACCCAGGCCCAGGCCATAGCCCTGCTGCTGCCCGGCCAGGCGAAAGTGCGGCTCGAACACCTGCTCCTGGCGCTGCTCGGGCACGCCCGGGCCTTCGTCATCGACCTGCAGGACGAAGCCGCTGTCGCTGTCGATGATGCGCAGGTGGGCGCGCTCGCCGTACTTCAAGGCGTTGTCGATCAGGTTGCCGATGCAGCGTTTGAGCGCCAGCGGCTTGCCCGGATACGGCGCCAGGGCCCGGCCTTCGAGGGTGATCTGGCCACTGCCCAGGTACGGCTCGACCAGGCATTCGAGCACCTGATTGAGGTCGATTCGCTCGATGTTCTCGTGGATGTCGGTGTCCTTCACGCACTGCAGCGCGCCCTTGACCAGCATCTCCAGCTCATCGAGGTCGCGGCCGAACTTGGCCTGCAACTGCTCGTCATCGAGCAGCTCGACCCGCAAGCGCAAGCGCGTGATCGGTGTGCGCAGGTCGTGGGAGATGGCGCTGAACAACTGGCTGCGCTCGGTCAGGTAGCGGCTGATGCGTTCGCGCATGGCGTTGAAGGCGCGGCCCACCTCCTCCACTTCGCTGCCGCCGCCTTCGGTCACCGGCTCGACGTCAGCACCCAGCGACATCTCCCGCGCAGCCAGGGCCAGGCGCTTGAGCGGGCGGCTCTGCCAGTGCACCAGCAGGCCGATGAACAGCAGCAGGAATGAACTGGTGAGGACGATGAACCACAGCTGCTGGCTGGGCAGACCCTGCTCTTCGAGGCTGGTATAGGGCTCGGGCAACAGCGATGCGATGTACAGCCATTCGTCTTCGGCGAGGTGGATCTGGGTCACCAGCACTGGCGGGTTGATCGGCTCCAGGGTCAGCGCATAGTGGGCCCAGGAGCGCGGCAGCTCATCGAGTTTCAGGCCGCTGTTGAAGATTCGCAGGTCTTGCGGGCTGACGAACTGGATGGAAATTTCCAGCTGCGCCCCCAGGCGCTGGTGCAGCACCTCGCCGACGGCATCGATCACCGCGGCCTTGCGCGGCGTGGCGGGCAGTACCTGCATGTCCAGGGGTTTATCGTTGAGGGACACGACGAAACGGGTGCCGCCCATGCTGCGCAACTGGTCGAGCACCATCGGCCGGTACGCTACCGGCAGCGAACGAAAATAGCTGACGCTGGCACTCATCGAATGGGCCAGGCTACGGGCGCTGGCAACCAGGCCTTGCATCTGGCTGGCGCGCAGTTGCGACAGCCAGATCAGGCTCGAGAGCGCTTGCGCCAACAGCACTACCAGCAAGGTCAACAGCAGCATGCGCCCCAGCAGCGAGCGCGGCAGCGGCAGGCGCCAGCGCCCGTCAGTGCGCAGGCGCAACATTGGCCGCCAGCAAGTAACCACTGCCGCGCACGGTACGAATCAAGCGTGGCGGCTTTTCGGTGTCACGCAGGCGCTGGCGCAGGCGGCTGACCGCCATGTCGACGATGCGGTCCAGCGGCATCGGCTCGCGGCCACGGGTGGCGTTGCCAATGGTGTCGCGGTCGAGGATCTGTTGCGGGTGATCGAGGAACAGCTTGAGCAAGGCAAAATCGGCGCCGGACAGAATCACCTCTTCACCGTCACGGTGGAACAGCCGATGGCTGATGGTATCCAGGCGCCAGTCATCGAAGGCCAGCACGTCACCGCCACTGCGCTCCTGGCCAAAACCGGCACGGCGCAGCAACGCCTTGATCCGCGCCTGCAGTTCGCGCGGGCTGAAGGGTTTGCCCAGGTAATCGTCGGCGCCCAGTTCCAGGCCGATAACCCGGTCGGCTTCGTCGGAGCTGGCAGTGAGCATGATGATCGGCACCTGCGCCAGGCGCGGATGCTGGCGCACCCAGCGACACAGGCTGAAGCCATCTTCGTCGGGCAGCATCACGTCGAGGATCACCAGGTCACAGTCGCTGGCGTCCAGGGCCTGGCGAAAGCCACGGCCGTCGGCCACCGCCTGGACGCTGAAACCGGCGCGGCTCAGGTAGGCCTGCAGCAGTTCACGGATGTCCTGGTCGTCGTCGACCATCAGTATCGACTTGCTCACGAATCACTCCTTGCTCCACCGCTCAACCGGCTTGTTGCAACGCTACGCCAGCCCCGAGCAAGCCGGAGAATTCGGCGGTCACCAACCATACCGGGACATCCTTGAAGTAGCCACTCATGCAGCCCTTGTCGGCAAAACTGGCGGCAAAGCCGCTGGCCAGGAACAGCTCGGCAAAGCGCGGAATGATGCCGCCGACGATAAACACCCCGCCTCGCGCGCCAAGAGTCAGCACGTTGTTGCCCGCCACCCGGCCAAGGAACCGGCAGAACTGCTCGATCACCGCCAGGGCAACCGGCTCGCCGGCCAGCGCCGCGTCGGTGATCGCCGCCGGGCTCTGCAATGGCGCAGGCTGGCCATCGAGGGCGCAGATGGCCTGGTACAAGCGCAACAGGCCGCCGCCGCTGAGCACGGTCTCGGCGCTGACATGGCCGATTTCGTTGGCGATCTGCTGATGTATCTGCGCTTCGCGGGCATTGCCCACCGGCAGGTCGACATGCCCGCCCTCGCCCGGCAGCGCCATCCAGCGCTCATCACCCAGGCTCAGCAAAGTGCCGACGCCAAGGCCGGTGCCCGGGCCGATCACCAGCGCCGGGCGGCCTGGATCCGGCGCGCCTTGGCAGACACTGCGGTACTCGCCCGCCTGCAGGCGGGTCATGCCCAGGGCCATGGCAGTGAAATCGTTGATCAGCAGCAAGCGCTCGACCTGCAAGGTGTTGCAGAACGCCTCGCGGCTGAGGCGCCAGTGGTTGTTGGTAAAGCGAAACTCGTCGCCATCGACCGGCCCGGCCACCGCCAGGCACACTGCGCCCAGCTCGCCGCGGGCCAGGCCCTGGGCGGCCAGATAAGCGCCGATGGCCTGTTCCGGGCTGGTGTAATCGGCCGTGGCAAAGACCTGCACCGCATGCATGCGGTTGTCTTCCCAAAGGGCAAAGCGTGCATTGGTGCCGCCGATATCGCCGACCAGTGCGCGCTTCATTTGAGCGTCTCCAGCGCCGAGGTGAAGGCGCTGGCGCCCTTCTCGGCCGGGCTCAGGGCGGTGCGCAGGAAGCCGAACAGCTCACGGCCGCAACCCAGGTCGTTGCCGGTCGGCGCGGCGGGCAGTTGACGATCGGCCAGCTCTGCGGCACTGAGTTTCACCGTCAGGGTGCCGGCGACGCCATCGACGCGGACGATATCGCCGTCACGCAAGCGCGCCAGCGGGCCGCCGTCGAAGGCTTCGGGGCAGACGTGAATGGCTGCGGGGATTTTTCCCGAAGCACCGGACATGCGCCCGTCAGTCACCAGCGCGACCTTGAAGCCCCGGTCCTGCAGCACACCGAGGAACGGGGTCATCTTGTGCAGCTCGGGCATGCCGTTGCAGCGCGGGCCCTGGAAGCGCATCACGGCGACGAAGTCACGCTCAAGCTGGCCGGCCTGGAAGGCATCGGCCAGTGCTTGCTGGTCATGGAACACCAGTGCCGGGGCTTCGACCACCTGGTGCTCGGCGGCGACGGCAGACACCTTCATCACCCCGCGACCGAGGTTGCCTTCCATCACCCGCAGACCGCCTTCGGGCGAGAACGCCCGGGCCACGGGGCGCAGGATCGCCTCGTCGAGGCTGGCCTGCGGGCCTTCGCGCCAGACCAGTTTGCCGGCCTCAAGGAACGGCTCCCGGGTGTAGCGGCGCAGGCCGTGGCCAGCGACGGTGTTGACGTCTTCGTGGAGCAAACCGGCATCGAGCAGTTCGCGAATCAGGAAGGCCATGCCACCGGCAGCCTGGAAGTGGTTGATATCGGCCTTGCCGTTCGGATAGACGTGGGACAGGGTCGGCACCACTTCCGAAAGCTGCGCCATGTCCTGCCAGGTCAACTGGATGCCGGCGGCCTGGGCAATCGCCGGCATGTGCAGGGTGTGGTTGGTCGAGCCGCCGGTGGCGTGCAGGGCCACGATGGAGTTGACTAGGGATTTCTCGTCGACGATCTCGCCCAGCGGCATGAAGCTGCCACTGGCCTTGGTCATGCGCGTGACTTGCTGCGCAGCCTCGACAGTGAGGGCATCGCGCAGCGGCGTGTAGGGGTTGACGAAGGAGGCGCCCGGCAGGTGCAGGCCCATCACTTCCATCAACAGCTGGTTGGTGTTGGCGGTGCCGTAGAAGGTGCAGGTGCCGGGGCTGTGGTAGGACTTCATCTCCGATTCCAGCAGCTCTTCGCGGCTGGCCTTGCCTTCGGCGTAGCGCTGGCGCACATCGGCTTTCTCCTTGTTGGAGATGCCCGACGGCATCGGCCCGCCGGGGACGAAAACGGTCGGCAGGTGGCCAAAGCGCAGCGCGCCCATCAGCAGGCCGGGGACGATCTTGTCGCAGATGCCGAGCATCAGCGCCGCGTCGAACATGTTGTGCGACAGGGCGATGGCGGTGGACATGGCGATCACTTCGCGGCTGGCGATGCCCAGCTCCATGCCCGGCTCACCCTGGGTGACGCCGTCGCACATGGCCGGCACGCCGCCGGCGAACTGGCCGACCGAGCCGATTTCGCGCAGCGCCTGCTTGATCTGTTCGGGGTAATGCTCGTAAGGCTGGTGCGCCGAGAGCATGTCGTTGTAGGCGGAGACGATGGCGACGTTGGCCGCGTTCATCATCCGCAGGCTGTCTTTGTCCTGGCTGCCACAACCGGCGACACCGTGAGCGAAGTTGGCGCATTGCAGCTTGGCACGCATCGGCCCGTCGCTGGCGGCCCCGCAAATCAGCTCAAGGTAGCGTTCACGGGTGGGGCGACTGCGGGCGATCAGCCGTTGGGTGACCTCAAGAATGCGCGGATGCATGTACTGGACTCCAGGCTATCGGTGGTTGCGACCTCTGCGGCGGTTTCCCTTATCAACGATCGCGACCTAGGCTCAAGGGCAGGGGCGATGCGTTGCGGGAGGGACGGCTTGGCCGATCGCTCGTTGTAGATTGAATAAAATATTGCCAGCAAAAAGGCTTGTTTTCTATTTTTTTACGAATAATCTTGTAATTCCAACAACAAAATCAGATGCAGTGAAGCAAAACTTCAATTGCCACGGGCTTCACCCGGTCTGCCAGAGGTAGCTCCATGACCCTTCGTATCGCAATCAATGGCTTTGGCCGCATCGGCCGCAACATCCTTCGCGCACTCTATACCCAAGGCTACCGTCAGGACCTGCAGGTCGTCGCCATCAACGACCTGGGCGACAGCGCGATCAATGCCCATCTGCTCAAATACGACAGTGTCCACGGCAGCTTTGCTGCCACGGTTGAATCCGATCACGAGAGTATTACCGTCAACGGCGACCGCATTGCCGTCAGCGCCATCCGCAACCCAGCGGAACTGCCGTGGAAAGCCGAGGCCATCGATGTGGTGTTCGAATGCACCGGGTTATTCACCGAACGCGCCAAGGCCGCCGCCCATCTTACTGCCGGGGCCGGCAAAGTCATTATCTCGGCGCCGGCCAAGGGCGCGGATGCCACCGTGGTGTACGGGGTCAACCATGACATCCTGCGCCCTTCGCACCAGATCATCTCCAGCGCTTCGTGCACCACCAACTGCCTGGCGCCGCTGGCCCAGGTGCTGCACCGCGAGTTCGGCATCGAGCAGGGGCTGATGACCACCATCCACGCCTATACCAACGACCAGAGCCTCACTGACGTTTACCACAGCGACCCGTACCGCGCCCGTGCGGCAACCCAGTCGATGATCCCGAGCAAGACCGGCGCCGCCGAAGCCGTGGGCCTGGTGCTGCCGGAACTGGCCGGCAAGCTCACCGGCATGGCCGTGCGGGTGCCGGTGATCAACGTGTCGCTGGTCGACCTGACCGTCAATCTTGAGCGCGAGGCCACGGCCGAGGCCGTCAACGCGCTGTTCAAGGAGGCCAGCCGGCACTCCAAGGTACTGGGCTACAACAGCCTGCCGCTGGTGTCCTGCGACTTCAACCACAACCCGCTGTCGTCGATTTTCGACGCCAACCACACCCGCGCCAACGGGCGCATGCTCAAGGTACTGGCCTGGTACGACAACGAATGGGGCTTCTCCAACCGCATGCTGGATAACTGCCTGGCACTGTGCAACGCCCGCTAGGATCACAACCTCGCAGGAGGCAGTACTTGACCAAAGCGTTGATGATAAGCATTATCATTCGCCACGCCATGGTCGGGTACCGCTGTGAGTCAGTCCCAGTTCAACGTCGTTTTCCTCGCCCAGCGGGTCAGCCTGCTGCGCACCCTGCAGCGCATGGTGGATAACCCCAGCACTGCCGAAGACCTGTTGCAGGAGACTTACCTGCGGGTTACCCATGCCCTTGGCGAACGCCCCATCGAGCACCTGGAACCCTTCGTTTTCCAGACTGCGCGCAACCTCGCCCTTGATCACTTGCGCGCGCGCCGGGCGCAGTCGCGCAACCTGGTCGAGGACGTGCCCGAGCAAATTCTGCACAACGTCGCCGCGCCCAGCAGCAGCGCCGAAGACGCCGCCCACGCCGAACAACTGCTCAAGCGCCTGAGCGTCAGCCTCGCCCAGTTGACCGAGCGCCAGCAACGCATCTTCATCCTCAGCCGCCTGCACGGAGCCAGTTACCTGGAAATCGCCGAACAGTTGAAAGTGTCGGCAAGCACGGTTCAGAAGGAACTGAAACTGATCATGGCCATCTGTGTAGGGGTAGCCGACCGGCTGAAGTAAACAGCCCGTCGTGGATCGCAGCTAAAACCTTGCCATCCCCATGGATACCCCGGATCATTCGCAAAAAGCGCCAGCCCCGCCAAGGACCCACCCGTGACCGACAGTCCCCCTCCTCGCCCCGCGCCGCCTGGCCAAGCTGCCAGTGACCAGGCCATGGACCAGGCCCTGGACTGGCTGATCCGCCTGCAATGTGCCAGCGCCGAAGACACCCAGGCCTTCGAAGCCTGGCTCGAGGCTGACCCGGCCAATGCCCGCGCCTATGTCGAGGCCGAGGCCATCTGGAACGGCGCGCCCTTGCGCCAGGCAGCCGGGCAACTGCACCAGGTGCAGCGTCGCAGCCTGCGCTCACGCATCCGCCCGCACTACAAGCCCCTGGCCGCAGCCGCTGTGCTGCTGGTGGGGATTTTCACCGTCGGCAACCTGCCGGTGCGCCTGCAGGCCGATCACCTGACCGTGGTCGGTGAACGCCAGCGCTTGCAACTGGACGACGGCTCCAAGGTGTTGCTCAACACCAATTCGGCCTTTGCCAGCGACCTGCGCGACAACCGCCAGGTTGCCCGGCTGCTGCAGGGCGAGGCCTATTTCGAGATTCCCGCTGGCGCCCAACCGCCCCTGGAGGTGCAAGCCGGCCCGTTGCGCGCCAGTGTGCGCGACACCGACTTTGCCGTGCGCTACCTCAACGGCGAAGCCCAGGTGCGGGTGCAACGCGGCGATGTCGACCTGCAGGCCAGCAGCGACCAGCGCATTCGCCTGTCGGCGGGCGACAGCATCAGCGTCGGCCCCAATGGCTTTGGCCAGCGCGGGCGTCTGGATGCGCAAAAAGACCTGGCCTGGGTCCAGGGCCGGCTGGTGTTCGAAAACTGCCCGCTGAACCAGGTACTGGCCGAATTGCGCCGCTACTACCCGGGGTGGATCATCAACGGCAACGAACAGCTGGCGAACGTCGCGGTCACCGGCAACTACCGCCTCGACCAGCCGCTGGAAACCCTGCGCGCCCTGGCCCACATCACCTCGGCGCAGCTGCATGAGTACCCGGCGCTGGTGATTCTCAACTGAGGCAAAAGTTTTTTTACGCGATCCCTGACGCTGTTACGTCTCGTTATAGCTAATGCAACTGATTCTTATTTTTGAATCAGCCAGCACCTATAACATTTGCGCGACAGGGAGCGCTTTCGATGTCCACTGGTTTCACTCGTCGATCTTCAGCCACTTCACGTACCCCCGGCCTGCAGCGTTGCACGCTCTCCCTGTTGACCCTGGCCATGCTCGCCAGCGGCGCCTGCAGCCTGCCGGCGCTGGCCGCGGAGCCGGCCCAGGCCAGTGCCCCGCGCATGGGCGACTACCGCTTTGCCATCAGCCAACAGCCGCTGGTGTCAGCGCTCAATGCCTTTACCTCGGTCACCGGCTGGCAAGTGGGCTTCTCTGCCGAACTGGCCGAAGGCGTCGCCTCACCGGGCGTGCATGGCTCACTGAAGCCTGAGGCCGCCCTGCAGCGCCTGCTGGCCGGCACCGGCCTGAGCTACCGCACCTTAAGCAGCGCCAACGTGGTGATCGAACGCAGCGCCGGCAAGGCCATCGCCCTGCAGCAGATCACCGTCAGCGCCACCCGCAGCGCCCAGGACGTCAGCCAGGTGCCGAGCACCGTCAGCGTGCAGACCCGCGAACAACTCGACCGCCAGAACGTCAACAACATCAAGGAACTGGTGCGTTACGAGCCTGGCGTTTCGGTCAGCGGCACCGGCCAGCGCAGCGGCCTGAACGGCTACAACATCCGCGGTATCGACGGCGAGCGGGTGCTGACCCAGATCGACGGCGTGTCGATCCCCGACAGCTTCTTCTTCGGCCCCTACGCCCAGACCCAGCGCAACTACGTCGACCCTGAAATCGTCAAGCGCGTGGAGATCCTCCGTGGCCCGGCCTCGGTGCTGTACGGCAGCAACGCCATTGGCGGCGCGGTCAGCTACTTCACCCTCGACCCCGACGACATCATCAAGCCCGGCCAGGACGTCGGCGCACGCCTGAAGACTGGCTACAGCTCGGCAGATGAGAGCTGGCTGAACTCGGCCACCGTTGCCGGCCGCCAGGGCGAGTTCGACGGCCTGCTGCACCTGAGCCAGCGCAACGGCCATGAAACCGAGTCCTACAGCAGCCACGGCGGCACCGGCCTGGCGCGCACCGCCGCCAACCCGGAAGATGTGCGCACCACCAACATCCTCGCCAAGGCCGGCTGGAACTACGCCGACGACGCACGCCTGGCCTTCACCTATGAAAACTACAAGGACGACCGCGACCTCAAACAGAAAAGCGCCGTGGGCGGGCCGTTCATTCCTGGCTTCGGCGCGATGAACTCGTACCGCGACCGCACCGGCAACGACACCGTGACCCGCGAGCGCTTCGGTATCAACCACGAATTCGCCCTCGGTAGCGTGCTGGCCGATAACATGAAGTGGAGCCTGAACTACCAGATCGGCAAGACCGACCAGCGTACCGAAGAGCTCTACTTCGCCTCCGGTCGCCAGGTGTTCCGTGACCGCCAGACCACCTACAAGGACCGCCAGTGGGTGTTCGACGCCCAGCTGGACAAGGCCTTCAGCATCGGCGCCACCGAGCACCTGCTGACCTACGGCACCACCCTCAAGCACCAGAAGGTCACCGGCTCGCGCAGCGGCACTGGCACCTGCCTGAACGTCGGCGGCGCCTGCCGCTTCATCGGCCAGATCAGCGCCAGTGACAGCCAGGCACTGGTGAGCGACTTCCCTGACCCGACCGTCAACACCTACAGCCTGTTCGCCCAGGATGAAATCCGCTGGAACCAGTGGACCTTCCTGCCGGGCGCGCGCTACGACTACACCGAACTCAAGCCGCACATGACCGACGAGTTCTTGCGTGGGGTTGGCGCCAGCCCTACCGACCCGGTTGATGACGATGCGAAGAAATGGCATCGGGTTTCGCCCAAGTTCGGCCTGACCTACGCCTTCAACGACAACTACACCTGGTATGGCCAGTACGCCGAAGGCTTCCGCACGCCGACCGCCAAGGCGCTGTATGGCCGCTTCGAAAACCCGGGCCTGGGCTACAGCGTGCGCGGCAACTCCAACCTCGAACCGGAAAAGAGCAAGAGCTACGAGACCGGCCTGCGCGGTAACTTCGAAGCGGGTAACTTCGATGTCGCGGTGTTCTACAACAAGTACCGCGACTTCATCAACGAAGACGCCGTGCAGGGCAGCAACCTCGGCCAGACCTTCGAAGCCAACAACATCAAGCACGCCACCATCAAGGGTGCCGAGTTCAAGGGCCGCCTGAACCTCGACGCCTTCGGTGCGCCGCACGGCCTCTACACCCAGGGCTCGCTGGCCTACGCCCATGGCCGCAACGACGACACCGGCCAGCCGCTCAACAGCGTCAACCCGCTGACCGCGGTGATGGGCCTGGGTTACGAGCAAGAGCAATACGGCGCGCTGCTGAGCTGGACCCTGGTCAAGCGCAAGGATCGCGTCGACGACACCACCTTCTTCGCCCCCGACGGCACCAGCAAGCAGTTCCGCACCCCGGGTTACGGCGTACTCGATTTGACCGGGTTCTACAAAGTCACCGATGACATCACCGTCAACGCCGGCCTCTACAACCTGACCGACAAGAAGTACTGGCAGTGGGATGACGTGCGCGGCTACGACGGCCTCGGCGAAGCGGCGGTGACCGCCCCCGCCAACCTCGACCGCCTGACCATGCCAGGCCGTAATTTCGCCATCAACCTGGTCTGGGACATCTGACCGCGAACCTGTGGGAGCGGGCTAGACCCGCGATGGGCTGCAAATGCAGCCCCCCACAGGTGAGGTTTTTTTACTGTCCCGCGTCTTCTCATTCGTCTAGTCATCAGGCACGCCCATTTCGCAAGGAATCACCATGACCGCCGCTACCACCGCCGAACGCGCCAGCCTGCGCTCGCAACGCTTGAACCAGCTGACCCACGCCCCGCACACCGAGCTGGACGCCCTGGTCAAATCCCACGCGCCGTTCGAAACCCGCGAGAGCTTCGCCCGCTTCGTGGTTGCCCAGTACCTGTTCCAGTCCGAGCTCAAGGCGCTGTACACCGACCCGGCACTGATCGCCATCGTCCCTGACCTCGCCGCACGCTGCCGCGCCGAACAGGCCGGCCTGGACCTGGCTGACCTGAACACCGAGATCCCCGCCGACTTCGCCGGCGCCCTGCAAAACCCCAGCCTGGGTGAAGCCATGGGCTGGATCTTCGTCTCCGAAGGCTCCAAGCTCGGCGCCGCCTTCCTGATCAAGCGTGCCGTCGGCCTGGGCCTGTCGGACAGCTTCGGTGCCCGTCACCTGGGCGAGCCGGCCGGTGGCCGCGCTGAAGGCTGGAAGCAGTTCACGCGCATCCTCGACGGCCTGGAACTGAGCGCCGAAGAAGAAGCCAAGGCCGAGCAAGGCGCCGTGGCCGCCTTCGAGCGTTTCACCGAGCTGCTCAAACACGCTTACGCAACTGCGCCTAAAGCCGAACTGGCCTGATGCGCCGTACCCGGTTACCCTCGTGGTAACCGGGCCTTGCCCGTGCACACCGACAAGCCCATGACCCGCCCAGCCGCTTCAAAACTCTCGCGCCTGCTCTTCGGCCTGCTGGCTTACGTAAGCCTGGGCATCGGCCTGGTAGCGATCGTGATTCCCGGCCTGCCCACCACCGAGTTCATCCTCCTCGCCGCCTGGGCCGCCACCCGCAGCTCGCCGCGCCTGAGCGCCTGGCTGGAAAACCACCGGCTGTTCGGGCCGATCCTCAGCAACTGGCGCAACGGCAAGGTAATCCAGCGCCGGGCCAAGGTCAGCGCCACTGTCAGCATGCTGCTGTGCGCTGGCCTGATGCTGGTGTTTCTCGAGCACCGCTGGCCGGTGTTTCTCGCCATCGCCGGCATGAGCCTGGGTAACCTGTGGATCTGGTCGCGGCCAGAAACCGCGCCCTTGAGCCTTGCCGACCGTTCATCGGCGAGCACTCATGGCTAAGGCTATAAGGCCGATGAACTGTTATCGCTAAAAGGATGTAGCGAATCGAGCCCGCCCGTGGCTCGGTCCTCTACCGGCCTGCCTTTTAGCGAGTACGTCCATGTTCGACACGCTCTCGATCCGCCTGAAAATCGTCCTGCTCTCCGGCCTCTGCCTGCTTGGCGTGGTCGCACTCGTCGTCGGTATCAACCTGTATCAATCGCACCAGAGCGATGAGCTGGTCGGCGACGCCAGCACCACCATGCTCACCCGCAATGTCCAGGCCCTGCTGCAGGCCCGGGCCGGCGAAAAGGCCGAGATGCTGCGGCGTACTTTCAGCGACAGCCAGACCGTCATCACCGCCCTCGCCGACCAGGTCCAGGACTTACAGCAACTGGCTCGCGAGCGCGGCCTGAGCGCTGGCGACCTGCGGGAAGCGATCAACCAGAGCCTGGCCACCAGCTTCAAGCGCAACCCCGACGTGCTGGGCGTGTGGCTGGCCTTCGAGGCCGACGGCCTGGACGGCGGCGACAGTGCCTTTGCCAACGACGCCAAACGCCTGAGCAACGAGAGCGGGCGCTTTGCCAGCTACTGGAGCCGCGCCCAGGGTCAGGCGCTGAACACTGTGATCAGCGATGTCGACCTGAACAAGACCGAGATCAATCTCAGCGGCACGCCCTACAACGTCTGGTACACCTGCTCGCGCAACAGCGCGCGCTCCTGCCTGCTTGAGCCCTACTCCGACACCGTCGGCGGCAAGCAGATGCTGATGACCAGCATCACCATGCCGCTGCTGCACAACGGCAAGGTGATCGCCGTGGCCGGTGTGGATATTTCTCTCGATGCCCTGCAGGCGGCTGCCGCCAAGGCCCAGCAGGAGCTGTTCAACGGCGCCGGCCACCTGATGATCGTCGCCCCCAGCGGCTTGCTGGCGGCCAACAGCAATGATGCCGGCAAGGTCGGCAAGGCCATCGACCAGGACGGCCAGCAGGCGCTGCAGAAGCTCGCCGGCAACCAGCCACTGATCCTTGAACAAGGCGATACCATTCGCGCCGTCAACCCGGTGCAGCCGATTGCCGACAGCAAACCCTGGGGCATCCTTATCGACCTGCCCAAGCAGGTACTGCTGGCCGATGCCATCAGCCTGCAGGCGACCCTTGAAGAGGCCCGCACCAGCGGTACCCTCAAAGTGGTGCTGTTCGCCACCCTGGCCGGCCTCGGCGGCCTGCTGCTGATGTGGCTGACCGCCACCGGCGTGACCCGCCCGCTCAACAGCGTAGCGAGCATGCTCGAAGACATCGCCAGCGGCGACGGCGACCTCACCCAGCGCCTGCGCTATGCGCGCAAGGACGAGCTGGGGCGGCTGACCGGCGGCTTCAACCGCTTTCTCGACAAGCTGCAGCCGACCATCGCCCAGATCAAACAGAGCATCACCCAGGCCCGGGCCACTGCCGACCAGTCTTCGGCAATTGCCCAGCGCACCAGCGAAGGCATGCAGGTGCAGTTTCGCGAGATCGACCAGGTGGCCACCGCCTCCAATGAGATGAGCGCCACCGCCCACGACGTCGCCAACAGCGCCGCCAGTGCCGCCGACGCCGCCCGCGGTGCCGACCGTTCGGCCAAGGACGGCATGGCGATCATCGAGCGCAGCACCCGCGACATCACTGTACTCGCCGAACAGGTCAGCAAAGCCGTTGGCGAAGTGGAAACCCTGGCGCAGAACAGCGAACAGATCGGCTCGGTATTGGAGGTGATCCGCAGCATTGCCGAGCAGACCAACCTGCTGGCGCTCAACGCTGCGATCGAAGCCGCCCGCGCCGGTGAAAGCGGCCGTGGTTTTGCCGTGGTTGCCGACGAAGTACGCAACCTGGCGCGCCGTACCCAGGACTCGGTCGAAGAGATCCGCCAGGTGATCGAGCGCATCCAGAGCAACACCCGCGAGGTGGTGGCGACCATGCATTCAAGCCACGGCAAGGCCCAGGAAAACGCCGGGCAGATCCACCAGGCGGTGCAGGCGCTGGACAAGATCAGCGAGGCGGTCACGGTGATCAGCGACATGAACCTGCAGATCGCCAGTGCCGCCGAGCAACAGAGCGCGGTGGCCGAAGAGGTCAACCGCAACGTCTCGGCGATCCGCGGGGTAACCGAAACCCTGACCGGCCAGGCCGCGGAATCGGCGCAGGTGAGCAGCCAGCTCAACACCCTGTCGTCGCAGCAGATGGCCTTGATGGATCAGTTCCGGGTTTGACCTGGCGCCGCTGATGGTCTGCAATGGCCCTTCTGCTGGAGGGCCATTGATGACCGCGCTACTCGACACCCTTGTCGCCGAACTGCAGCTGCCAACGGCACTGCGCAATAGCCTGCGCTTTCGCGGCAACGGCGCCCTGCCTTCGACTTTCGCCGTCACCGAGCTTGCCAGCAGCAGCATTGCCGCCTGTGGCCTGGCAATCGCCGAACTGCTGCAGCGCCAGCTTGAGCAACAGCCTGGCGTTGAAGTTGACCGCCGCCTGAGCTCGTTCTGGTTCGCCACCAGCCTGCGCCCGCAAGGCTGGAGCACACCGCCCTTGTGGGACCCGATTGCCGGTGACTACCGCGCCGAGGATGGCTGGATTCGCCTGCACACCAACGCGGCTCATCATCGCGCCGCCGCCCAGCAGGTAGTGGGCCGTGCGGCTGACCGCGCACACATGGCTGATCTGGTTGCGCGCTGGCGCGCTCGTGAGCTGGAAAGCGCGATAGTCACCGCTGGCGGTTGCGCCGCGCAAATGCGCAACTGGTCCGAATGGTCGGCCCATCCTCAGGGCCTGGCAGTGAATGCCGAGCCGTTGATTCATCACCAACGGGCTCCAGCCTTTACAAAAAGACGCTGGACCGGTAACGCCGTCCGACCTCTGGCCGGGGTCAAGGTGCTGGACCTGACCCGCATCCTCGCCGGCCCCACAGCCAGTCGCCTGCTGGCAGGCTTCGGCGCGCAGGTGCTGCGGATCGACCCGCCAGGCTGGGAGGAACCGGCGGTGGTTGCCGAGGTGACCCTGGGTAAACGTTGTGCGCGCCTGGACTTGCACGATGGGGATGATCGACGGGTGTTTGAACGCCTGCTCAGTGAAGCCGATATTCTCCTGCATGGTTACCGCGCCGATGCCCTCGAACGACTGGGGTATGCCAGCGAACAGCGCCGCCAGCTCAACCCCGGGCTGATCGATGTGAGCCTCAACGCCTACGGCTGGAGCGGCCCCTGGCAACAGCGCCGGGGCTTCGACAGCCTGGTACAGATGAGCTGCGGCATCGCTTGTGAAGGCATGCGCTGGCAACAGGCCGACAAGCCCGTGCCGTTGCCGGTGCAGGCATTGGACCATGGCACCGGGTACCTGATGGCGGCTGCGGCGATCAAGGCCTACAGCGAACGCCTGGGCAGCGGTTGCGGGGCAACCCTGCGCCTGTCGCTGGCGCGCACGGCAAAGCTGTTGATCGATCAGGGGACGCTGGCAGCGGATTTGCCGTTACAGGCTGAGACGGCAGCGGATCTGAACCCGCAGCTGGAGCAGACGCCCTGGGGGCTGGCGCAGCGGCTGAAGGCGCCGCTGCTGGTCGAAGGGGCACCGTTGGATTGGCAGCAGGGGGCTTGTGAGCTGGGTTCTGCTGCTGCCTGTTGGTGAATGTGCCGGCACTGATTAAAGGCTCAACATCCCGCTGTACAAGCCATAGGCCGCCAACCCCGCGCCCACCAGCACGGCGGCGAAGATCAGCTTCTCCCAGGTGGTAAACAGCGCCTGGCCCTGCTCGTGCTTGGCCCGGGCAAACAGGATCACCCCTGGCGCGTACAGCAGCGCCGACAGCAGCAGGTACTTCAGCCCACCGGCATACAGCAGCCAGATCGCGTAGATCAGCGCGATACCGGCAATCAGCAGGTCCTTGCGCCGTGCGCCGGGGTGGCCTTCATACGACTCGCCGCGCACCGCCAGCAACACCGCGTAGGCCGCCGACCACAGGTACGGCACGAGGATCATCGACGAGGCCAGGTAGATCAGGCTGGTGTAGGTCCCGGCGGAAAACAGGGTGATCAGCAGGAACAGCTGAATCATCACGTTGGTCAGCCACAGCGCATTGGCCGGCACGTGGTTGGCGTTTTCCCTGGCCAGAAAGCGCGGCATGGTCTGGTCGCGGGCGGTGGCGAAGAGGATCTCGGCGCACAGCAAGGCCCATGACAGCAGCGCCCCCAGCAGTGATACCGCCAGGCCGATACTGATCAGCAAGGCGCCCCAGGGCCCGACGATATGCTCAAGCACCGACGCCAGCGACGGGTTCTGCAAGGCCGCCAGCTCTGGCTGGGTCATCACCCCCAGCGACAGCACGTTGACCAGCACCAGCAAGGCCAGTACGCCGATAAAGCCGATCACCGTGGCCTTGCCGACGTCCGAGCGCTTCGCCGCCCGCCCGGAGTAGACGCTGGCGCCCTCAATGCCGATGAACACGAACACCGTCACCAGCATCATGTTGCGCACCTGGTCGAGCACGCCGCCGAATTTCGGGTTGCTCAAGCCCCAGATGTCCCGGGTAAAAATGTCGGCGCGAAAGGCCACCGCGGCGATGACGATGAACATCACCAACGGCACGATCTTGGCCACGGTGGTCACCTGGTTGATGAACGCCGCCTCCTTGATGCCGCGCAGCACCAAAAAGTGTACGGCCCACAACAGCAGCGAGGCACAGGCGATGGCGATCGGCGTATTGCCCTCGCCAAACACCGGGAAGTAGAAGCCCAGGGTGCTGAACAACAGCACGAAGTAGCCGACGTTGCCCAGCCAGGCGCTGATCCAGTAGCCCCAAGCCGAAGAAAAGCCCATGTACTCGCCAAACCCGGCCTTGGCATAGGCATACACGCCGGAGTCGAGCTCCGGCTTGCGGTTGGCCAGGGTCTGGAACACAAAGGCGAGGGCCAGCATGCCCACCGCGGTGATGCCCCAGCCGATCAGTACGGCGCCGACGTCGGCACGCGCAGCCATGTTTTGCGGCAGCGAAAAGATCCCGCCGCCGATCATCGAGCCGACCACCAAGGCGATCAACGCCCCCAGGCGTAATTTCTGTCCAGGTTCGGACATGCAGATCCCCTTCTGTCTCGTGTTTGTAACGCCAGTGGTACACCCTGAGTTAAATATAATCTGACTCTAAGCGTCTATATATATTAAACCACTAAGCGCTTTCTGCTCATAACTAGCGCGTCTATGCCTGACGAACTAAATGGTGAGTTTTGTGCACAATTCGCGCTTCTTCAAGCTAATAAGAAAAATTCTCAGGGAAAATTTGCGATTCGCCCAAAACGGACTAGCTTCAATTCTCGCAGCCCCGCAAGAGCGATTGCTCTAAAACGCCATGGAGGTGCCAGTTGACAAGGCTTGCAGTACTGCGATCGGCAGACTCCGGGAGGCTGTTTCAGTCATTGATCTGCAATGGAATGTCCTCATGAACTGACCTGAATCAGCTAATGACTTCGCCGCTGGATTTATTCTAGCGTCATCTCTTCTCCTGGTACGGAGTTATTCAATGTCAGACGCTCCCGGAAAACTACGACTTGGTGCGCTGGTTGCACTTGTTGTCGGCTCGATGATCGGCGGCGGGATCTTTTCGCTGCCGCAAAACATGGCCGCAAGTGCTGATGTAGGCGCTGTTCTGATCGGTTGGGGCATCACCGCCATCGGCATGCTGACCCTGGCTTTCGTGTTCCAGACCCTGGCCAATCGCAAGCCTGACCTGGACGGCGGGGTATACGCCTACGCCAAGGCCGGTTTCGGCGATTACATGGGCTTTTCTTCAGCCTGGGGCTACTGGATCAGTGCCTGGCTGGGCAACGTCGGTTACTTCGTGTTGCTGTTCAGCACCCTCGGTTACTTCTTCCCGATCTTTGGCGAGGGCAACACTCCGGCAGCCGTCATTGGCGCCTCGGTGCTGCTCTGGGCCGTGCACTTTCTGGTATTGCGCGGGATCAAGGAAGCGGCCTTCATAAACCTGGTCACCACCGTAGCCAAGGTCGTACCGCTGGCGCTGTTCGTGCTGATCGCCCTGTTCGCCTTCAAGCTGGATATCTTCACCGCTGACATCTGGGGCTCGATGAACCCGGACCTGGGCAGCGTGATGAACCAGGTGCGCAACATGATGCTGGTCACCGTCTGGGTGTTCATCGGCATCGAGGGCGCGAGCATCTTCTCGGCCCGGGCAGAAAAACGCTCGGACGTCGGCAAGGCCACGGTCATCGGCTTCATCACCGTGCTGCTGTTCCTGGTGCTGGTCAACGTGCTGTCGCTGGGCATCATGACCCAACCGGAGCTGGCCAAGCTGCAGAACCCGTCGATGGCCGCCGTGCTTGAGCACGTGGTTGGCCACTGGGGTGCGGTGCTGATCAGCGTCGGCCTGATCATCTCGCTGCTCGGGGCTCTGCTGTCGTGGGTACTGCTGTGCGCCGAGATCATGTTCGCCGCCGCCAAAGACCACACCATGCCGGAGTTCCTGCGCCGCGAGAACGCCAACCACGTGCCGGCCAACGCCCTGTGGCTGACCAACGCCATGGTGCAGATCTTCCTGGTCATCACCCTGTTCTCGGCCAGTACCTACCTGTCGCTGATCTACCTCGCCACCTCGATGATCCTGGTGCCTTACCTGTGGTCGGCGGCCTATGCCTTCCTGCTCGCGGTACGCAGCGAAACCTACGAACAGGCCCTGGCCGAACGCAAGAAAGACCTGGTCATCGGCGCCATCGCCCTGCTCTACGCGGTCTGGCTGCTGTATGCCGGCGGCGTCAAATACCTGCTGCTCTCGGCCCTGCTGTATGCCCCTGGCGTGATCCTGTTCGCCAAGGCCAAGCGCGAGGTCGGCCAACCGATTTTTACCAACGTGGAGAAGCTGATCTTCGCCGCCGTAGTCATTGGTGCCCTGGTGGCTGCCTATGGCCTGTACGACGGCTTCCTGACTCTGTAACCACCCGTTTTCGCAACTTGGAGGAAATGAACCATGTCCACGGATAAAGTTAAGTACGGCGTACATTCCGAAGCCGGCAAACTGCGCAAAGTGATGGTCTGCTCCCCTGGCCTGGCGCACCAGCGCCTGACCCCGAGCAACTGCGACGAACTGCTGTTCGATGACGTTATCTGGGTCAACCAGGCCAAACGCGACCACTTCGACTTCGTCACCAAAATGCGTGAGCGCGGCATCGAAGTGCTGGAAATGCACAACCTGCTGACCGAGACCATCCAGAACCCCGAAGCGCTGAAATGGATCCTCGACCGCAAGATCACCCCGGACACCGTCGGTGTCGGCCTGACCAACGAAGTGCGCAGCTGGCTCGAAGGCCTGGAGCCGCGCAAACTGGCTGAATTCCTGATCGGCGGCGTGGCCGGTGAAGACCTGCCGGAAAGTGAAGGCGCCGGCGTGATCAAGATGTACCGCGACTACCTGGGCCACTCAAGCTTCCTGCTCGACCCACTGCCCAACACCCAGTTCACCCGCGACACCACCTGCTGGATCTACGGCGGCGTGACCCTCAACCCGATGTACTGGCCGGCGCGACGTCAGGAAACCCTGCTGACCACCGCCATCTACAAGTTCCACCCTGAGTTCACCGCGGCCGACTTTGAAATCTGGTACGGCGATCCGGACCAGGACCACGGCAAGGCCACCCTCGAAGGCGGCGACGTCATGCCGATCGGCAATGGCGTGGTCCTGATCGGCATGGGCGAGCGCACCTCGCGCCAGGCCATCGGCCAACTGGCGCAATCGCTGTTTGCCAAAGGCGCGGTGGAAAAAGTGGTGGTCGCCGGCCTGCCGAAATCCCGTGCAGCGATGCACCTGGACACCGTGTTCAGCTTCTGCGACCGCGACCTGGTCACGGTCTTCCCGGAAGTGGTCAAGGAAATCGTGCCGTTCGTCATTCGCCCGGACAGCAGCAAGCCATATGGCCTGGACGTGCGCCGCGAGAACAAGACGTTCCTCGACGTGGTCGCCGAATCGCTGAACCTGAAGAAACTGCGCGTGGTCGAGACCGGTGGCAACAGCTTCGCCGCCGAACGCGAGCAGTGGGACGACGGCAACAACGTGGTGGCGGTTGAACCAGGTGTGGTCATCGGCTACGACCGCAACACCTACACCAACACCCTGCTGCGCAAGGCAGGCGTCGAAGTCATCACCATCAGCGCCGGCGAACTGGGCCGTGGCCGCGGCGGCGGTCACTGCATGACCTGCCCGATCGTGCGCGACCCTATCGACTACTAGACGACCATCAACCGCCTGCACCTGCCGGTGCAGGCGGGCCGATTACCGCTTTCCGTTCACAAGAACAGGAGAAACATCATGGCGTTCAACATCCACAACCGTAACCTGCTGAGCCTGGAACACCACACCCCTCGCGAGTTGCGCTACCTGCTGGACCTGTCCCGCGACCTGAAACGTGCCAAGTACACCGGCACCGAGCAGCAGCACCTCAAAGGCAACAACATTGCGCTGATCTTCGAGAAGACCTCGACCCGCACCCGTTGCGCCTTCGAAGTGGCTGCCTATGACCAGGGCGCCAACGTCACCTACATCGACCCGAACTCCTCGCAGATCGGCCACAAGGAAAGCATGAAGGACACCGCCCGGGTACTCGGGCGCATGTATGACGCCATCGAATACCGTGGCTTCAAGCAGGAAATCGTCGAAGAACTGGCGAAGTTCGCCGGCGTACCGGTGTTCAACGGCCTGACCGACGAATACCACCCGACCCAGATGATCGCCGACGTGCTGACCATGCGTGAGCACGCCGACAAGCCGATCCATGAGATCAGCTACGCCTACCTGGGCGATGCGCGCAACAACATGGGCAACTCGCTGCTGCTGGTCGGCTCCAAGCTTGGCATGGACGTGCGTATCTGCGCGCCAAAAGCCCTGTGGCCGCACGATGACCTGGTCGCCCGTTGCAAGAAATACGCGGAAGAAAGCGGCGCGCGCATCACCCTCACCGAAGACCCGAAAGCTGCGGTCAAAGGCGTCGACTTCATTCACACCGACGTCTGGGTATCGATGGGCGAGCCGGTTGAAGCCTGGGGCGAACGCATCCAGCAACTGCTGCCGTACCAGGTCAACGCCGAGCTGATGAAAGCCACCGGCAACCCGCGCACCAAGTTCATGCACTGCCTGCCGGCGTTCCACAACTCCGACACCAAGGTCGGTAAACAGATCGCCGAGCAGTACCCGAACCTGGCCAACGGCATTGAAGTGACCGACGACGTGTTCGAGTCGCCAGCCTGCATCGCCTTCGAGCAAGCGGAAAACCGCATGCACACCATCAAGGCGATCCTGGTGTCGACCCTGGCTGACCTGTAATCCAGCTGCCAGTCTCTGTGGGAGCGGGCTTGCCCCGCGACAGCGTCACCGCGGTGCAGCAGATGCACCGCCATCGCGGGGCAAGCCCGCTCCTACAGGGTGGCATCTCCCTTTTCTAGAAGGACATCATCATGCGTATCGTTGTTGCATTGGGCGGCAACGCCCTGCTGCGCCGTGGCGAACCCATGACTGCAGACAATCAGCGCGCCAATATCCGCATTGCCGCCGAGCAGATCGCCAAGATCCATCCGGGCAACGAGCTGGTCATCGCCCACGGCAATGGCCCGCAAGTCGGCCTGCTGTCGTTGCAGGCGCAATCCTACAAACCTGATGAAGCCTACCCGCTGGACGTGCTCGGTGCCGAAACCGAAGGCATGATCGGCTACATCATCGAGCAGGAGCTGGGCAACCTGCTGGACTTCGAAGTACCGTTCGCCACCCTCCTGACCCAGGTCGAAGTGGACGCCAACGACCCGGCCTTCAAGGACCCGACCAAGTTCATCGGCCCGGTCTACAGCAAAGAAGACGCCGAGCGCCTGGCCAAAGAGAAAGGCTGGGTGGTCAAGGCCGACGGCGACAAATACCGCCGTGTGGTCGCCAGCCCGAAACCCAAGCGCATCTTCGAGATCCGCCCGATCAAATGGCTGCTGGAAAAGAGCAGCATTGTCATCTGCGCCGGCGGTGGCGGTATCCCGACCATGTATGACGCCGACCGCAAGCTCAAGGGCATCGAGGCGGTGATCGACAAAGACCTGTGCTCGGCGCTGCTGGCCGAACAGCTCGAAGCCGACCTGCTGGTGATCGCCACCGACGTCAACGCGGCGTTCATCGACTATGGCAAGCCAAGCCAGAAGGCAATTGCCCAGGCGCACCCTGACGAGCTCGAACGCCTGGGCTTTGCCGCAGGCTCCATGGGCCCGAAAGTCCAGGCCGCTTGCGACTTTGCACGCCACACCGGCAAAGTGGCGGTCATCGGTTCTCTGGCCGACATCGAGGATATCGTCAAGGGTACGGCCGGTACCCGGGTTTCCACCGCCAAGCCGGGAATCAGCTACCGTTGAATGCAGTTGGCGGGCCTTGGGCCCGCCGTTTTCACCTTTGCGGAGGATTCCATCATGGCCAAATTCGAACCCGGTCACGTGCATATCGAGCGCACTGCGCTGAACAAGGCTGATCACAGCTACGACCTGAATATCGAGTACGCAGTAGTCCGGGAAGCCAACAAACACGGCATTGATTTCCACATGCATGGGAGCATCGAAGGCAAGACCGTGGAGGAAAAGTTCTTCCTGAGCAAGGAAGAGGTACTGCCAAGCTTCCTGAGTGTTGCCACGCGCAAGGCGCAGAGCTACATGCCGTCGCCGAAGAAATTCGAGAGCCTGGGCTCAGGGCACAAGATCTACGACCTGATGTTCGAGGACATTCGCGAGAAGCTGGAGGTGAAGTCGGGCGACCCGGTCAATCCCGAGCACTTCGAATAGCCCTACCGGCCTCATCGCCGGGCAAGTCGGTTCGCCGCACCGCCGCTCTCACCCAGGTAGGAGCGGCGGTGCGGCGAACCGACTTGCCCCGCGATTGCGCTGAACAGCATACTGGCCGCCTTCGGCAGCCTTGACCCCCTCCCCCATGCGCATCCACGTCAGTTTCATCGACCGTGTCGGTATCACCCAGGAAGTGCTGGCCCTGCTCGGCGCCCGCAACCTCAACCTGGACGCCGTGGAGATGGTGCCGCCGAACGTCTACATCGACGCCCCGACCCTCAGCCCCCACGTGCTCGAAGAGCTGCACGACGCGCTGTTCAACGTGCAGGGCGTGCAAACCGTACAAGTGGTCGACATCCTCCCCGGCCAGCGCCGTCACCTGCAGCTCGATGCCCTGCTCGCGGCCATGAGCGACCCGGTGCTGGCCCTGGACAGCGTCGGCCACGTGCTGCTGGCCAACCCGGCGCTGGTGGCGTTGTGCGGGCAGGAACCGTCCGACCGTTCGGTGGCCGACCTGTTTGGCGACCCGGGCTTGCTCGAAGCACTGATCGAACAGGGCTTCCACCTGCCCCTGCGCGAAGTGACCCTCAACGGCCAGACCCTGCTGCTCGACGCCACGCCGATCACCAACGCCGGCGCCCTGCTGACCCTGTACCAGCCCAACCGCATCGGCGAACGGCTGTCGGCACTGCACCATGACCATGCCGAGGGCTTCGATGCGCTGCTCGGCGACTCCCCGCCGATCCGCACCCTCAAGGCCCGCGCCCTGCGCGTTGCAGCTCTGGACGCGCCGCTGCTGATCAACGGTGAAACCGGCACCGGCAAGGAGCTGGTGGCCCGCGCCTGTCACGCTATCAGCAGCCGTCACAGTGCGCCCTTCCTGGCCCTCAACTGTGCGGCGCTGCCGGAGAACCTGGCCGAAAGCGAGCTGTTCGGTTACGCCCCCGGCGCCTTTACCGGTGCGCAACGTGGCGGCAAGCCGGGGCTGATGGAACTGGCCAACCAGGGCACAGTATTCCTCGACGAGATCGGCGAGATGTCACCGTACCTGCAGGCCAAGCTGCTGCGTTTTCTCAACGATGGCAGCTTTCGCCGGGTCGGCGGTGATCGCGAGGTCAAGGTCAATGTACGGATCCTCAGCGCCACCCACCGCGACCTGGAAAAAATGGTCGCCGAGGGCACCTTTCGCGAAGACCTGTTCTACCGCCTGAACGTGCTCAACCTGCAGGTGCCACCGTTGCGCGAACGTGGCCAGGACATCCTCCTGCTGGCGCGCTACTTCATGCAGCAGGCCTGCACCCAGATCCAGCGCCCGCTGTGCCGCCTGGCCCCGGCCACTTACCCGGCGCTACTGGGCAACCGCTGGCCGGGCAACGTGCGCCAGCTGCAGAACGTGATCTTCCGCGCCGCGGCCATCAGCGAAAGCAGCCTGGTGGACATCGGCGACCTGGACATTGCCGGCACCTCGGTGGCTCGCGGCCATGACGCTGAAGTCGACAGCCTTGAACAGGCCGTGGAAGACTTCGAGCGCAACCTGCTGGAAAAGCTCTACAGCAGCTACCCCTCGACCCGCCAGCTAGCCAGCCGCCTGCAAACCTCGCACACCGCCATCGCCCATCGCCTGCGCAAGTACGGCATCCCGGCAAAGTCCTGAACAGCTGTAGCGAAATCACTACATCGTAACGATATCGATACAGCACAGTTTCAGGGCCACAGTGCAAGGTTCTGATCCACTTGAGCTTTTTTTCTCACCCCTAGGTGTAGCGATTTCGCTACACCGGTTATGTATTCTCTTTCCGGAAATTATCTAACTATTTGTTTTAAAAAGATATTTTAGATATGGCCGCAATATTGCTATGGCATTACCCATCCCTGGGCTCACCTGAGCCATGCCCACAGCCGTCCCCTGCGGCCCTTGAGGAGTTTCCATGAGCGAGTTGCGTTTTACCGAAGATCACGAATGGCTGCGTAGCGAAGCTGACGGCAGCGTCACTGTCGGGATCACCGCCTTCGCCCAGAACGCCCTGGGCGATGTGGTCTACGTGCAACTGCCAGAGCTGCAACGCTACGAGCAAGGCGCCGAAGCCTCGACCGTCGAATCGGTCAAGGCTGCCAGCGGCGTGTACATGCCGCTGACCGGCGAAGTGGTAGCAGTCAACGACCAGCTCGAAGGCAACCCCGAACGGGTCAACGAAGACCCGCTGGGTGAAGGCTGGTTCTTCCGTTTCATCCCCGCCGACGCCGGCGCCGTCGCGCAACTGCTCGACCAGGACGCCTACGACCGCCTGATCAAAGCCAACGCTGACGCCTGAGGAACCGCCCATGACCATCAACCTCGGCACTGCCAACGAATTCATCGCCCGCCACATCGGCCCGCGCCAGCACGACGAGCAGCACATGCTCGCCACCCTCGGTTTTGACTCGCTGGAGGCCATGAGCGCCGCGGTCATCCCCGACAGCATCAAGGGCACCAGCGTCCTTGAGCTAGGCGCCGGGCAAAGCGAAGCCCAGGCGCTGGCCTCGCTCAAGGCCATCGCCGGCAACAACCAGCTGTTCAAGAGTTTCATCGGCCAGGGTTACTACAACTGCCACACGCCGGCGCCGATCCTGCGCAATCTGCTGGAAAACCCGGCCTGGTACACCGCCTACACCCCTTACCAGCCAGAGATTTCCCAGGGCCGCCTGGAAGCGCTGCTGAACTTCCAGACCCTGATCAGCGACCTCACCGGCCTGCCGATCGCCAACGCCTCCCTGCTCGACGAAGCCACTGCCGCTGCCGAAGCCATGACCTTCTGCAAACGCCTGAGCAAGAACAAGGGCAGCCACGCCTTCTTCGCCTCGGTGCATTGCCACCCGCAAACCCTGGACGTGCTGCGCACCCGTGCCGAGCCGCTGGGTATCGAAGTTGTCGTCGGCGACGAGCGTGAGCTGAGCGATGTCAGCGCCTTCTTCGGCGCCCTGCTGCAATACCCGGCCAGCAGTGGTGAAGTCTTCGACTACCGCGAGCTGGTCGAGCGCTTCCACGCGGCCAATGCCCTGGTCGCCGTGGCGGCCGACCTGCTGGCCCTGACCCTGCTGACCCCGCCGGGCGAATTCGGCGCCGACGTGGCCATCGGCAGCGCCCAGCGCTTTGGTGTACCGCTGGGCTTTGGTGGCCCGCATGCCGCCTTCTTCTCGACCCGCGATGCATTCAAGCGCGACATGCCCGGCCGCCTGGTCGGCGTGTCGATCGACCGCTTCGGCAAGACCGCACTGCGCCTGGCCATGCAGACCCGCGAGCAACATATCCGCCGCGAGAAAGCCACCAGCAACATCTGCACTGCCCAGGTACTGCTGGCCAACATCGCCAGCATGTACGCCGTATACCACGGCCCTCAGGGCCTGAAGCAGATCGCCGAGCGTACCCACGCGCTGACCGCGATCCTCAAGGCCGGCCTGCAACAGTTGGGTGTACAGGTCGAAGTGGAACACTTCTTCGACACCCTGACCCTGACCACCGGCAGCAGCACCGCCGCCCTGCACGACCAGGCCCGCAGCCAACGCCTGAACCTGCGCCAGATCGACGCCCAGGGCCTGGGCCTGTCGCTGGATGAAACCAGCACCCAGGCCGACGTCGAAGCCCTGTGGCAGCTGTTCGCCGCTGGCAAGGCCAGCCCGGACTTCGCCACCCTCGCTGCCAGCGTTCAGGCACAACTGCCACGCACGCTGCTGCGCCAGTCGGCGATTCTCGAGCACCCGGTGTTCAACCGTTACCACAGCGAAACCGAGCTGATGCGCTACTTGCGCCGCCTGGCTGACAAGGACCTGGCGCTGGACCGCACCATGATCCCGCTGGGCTCGTGCACCATGAAGCTCAACGCCGCCAGCGAAATGATCCCGGTGACCTGGGCCGAGTTCGGCAGCCTGCACCCGTTCGCCCCGGCCGCGCAGAGCCAGGGTTACCAGCAACTGACCAGCGAGCTGGAAGCCATGCTCTGCGCCGCCACCGGCTACGACGCCGTGTCGCTGCAGCCCAACGCCGGCTCCCAGGGCGAATACGCCGGCCTGCTGGCGATTCGCGCCTATCACCAGAGCCGTGGCGAAGCGCGTCGCGACATCTGCCTGATCCCGTCCTCGGCCCACGGCACCAACCCCGCTACCGCGCACATGGCCGGCATGCGCGTTGTAGTCACCGCCTGTGACGCCCGCGGCAACGTCGACATCGACGACCTGCGTGCCAAGGCCATCGAACACCGCGAACACCTTGCCGCGCTGATGATCACCTACCCCTCGACCCATGGCGTGTTCGAAGAAGCCATTGGCGAGATCTGCGCGATCATCCATGACAACGGCGGCCAGGTGTACATCGACGGCGCCAACATGAACGCCATGGTCGGCCTCTGCGCCCCGGGCAAGTTCGGCGGCGACGTTTCGCACCTGAACCTGCACAAGACCTTCTGCATCCCCCACGGCGGTGGCGGCCCGGGCGTCGGCCCGATCGGCGTCAAATCGCACCTGGCGCCGTTCCTGCCGGGCCATGCGCACATGGACAACAAGCAGGGCGCGGTTTGCGCCGCACCGTTCGGCAGCGCCAGCATCCTGCCGATCACCTGGATGTACATCCGCATGATGGGTGGCGCCGGGCTCAAGCGTGCCTCGCAAATGGCCATCCTCAACGCCAACTACATCGCCCGCCGCCTGGAAGAGCACTATCCTGTGTTGTACACCGGCAGCAATGGCCTGGTGGCGCACGAGTGCATCCTCGACCTGCGCCCGATCAAGGACAGCAGCGGCATCAGTGTCGATGACGTGGCAAAACGCCTGATCGACTTCGGCTTCCACGCCCCGACCATGTCGTTCCCGGTGGCCGGCACGCTGATGATCGAACCGACCGAAAGCGAGTCCAAAGAAGAACTGGACCGCTTCTGCGAGGCGATGATCCGCATCCGCGAAGAGATTCGCGCGGTCGAAAGCGGCAGCCTGGACAAGGACGACAACCCGCTGAAGAACGCCCCGCACACTGCCGCCGAAATCGCCGGTGAGTGGAGCCACCCGTACAGCCGCGAGCAGGCGGTGTATCCGCTGGCGTCGCTGGTCGAAGGCAAGTACTGGCCACCGGTCGGCCGCGTTGACAACGTGTTCGGCGACCGCAACCTGGTGTGTGCCTGCCCGTCGATCGAGAGCTATCAGGACGTCTGAGGCCTCTTCGCGGGGCAAGCCCGCTCCCACAGTGAGAACCTCATTCCCTGTGGGAGCGAGCTTGCCCCGCGATAGCCTTCATCACAACGAGGGTACGACCATGTCACTAAGCGTCTTCGACCTGTTCAAGATCGGCATCGGCCCCTCCAGTTCCCATACCGTAGGCCCTATGCGCGCCGCTGCGCGTTTTGCTGAAGGCCTGCGTCGCGACGGCCTGCTGGCCGCTACAGTCAGCGTCAAGGCCGAGCTCTATGGCTCGCTCGGCGCCACCGGCAAAGGCCACGGCAGCGACAAGGCCGTGCTGCTCGGCCTTGAAGGCGAACACCCGGACAGCGTCGACACCGAAAGCATCCCCGCACGCCTGCAGGCCATCCGCAGCAGCGGCCGGCTCAACTTGCTCGGCGAGCATGCAATCGACTTCGTTGAAAAGCAGCACCTGGCGATGATCCGCAAACCCCTGGCCTTCCATCCCAACGGCATGATCTTCCGTGCCTTTGACGCCGCCGGCTTGCAGATTCGCAGCCGCGAGTACTACTCGGTGGGCGGTGGTTTCGTGGTCGACGAGGACGCCGCCGGCGCCGATCGCATCGTCGAAGACAGCACCGTGCTGCCCTACCCGTTCAAGACCGCCAAGGAGCTGCTTGGCCACTGTACCGCGCAGCACCTGTCGATCAGCCAGGTCATGCTGGCCAACGAAGCCGCCTGGCGCCCGGAAAGCGACACCCGCAGCGGCCTGTTGCACATCTGGCAGGTCATGCAGGACTGCGTGTCTGCCGGTTGTCGCAACGAAGGTATCTTGCCTGGCGGGCTCAAGGTCAAACGCCGCGCCGCCGCACTGTACCGCCAGCTGTGCAGCAACCCGGAGGCGAGCCTGCGCGACGCGCTGTCGGTGCTCGACTGGGTCAACCTCTACGCCCTGGCCGTCAACGAAGAAAACGCCTTTGGCGGGCGCGTGGTCACCGCGCCGACCAATGGCGCCGCCGGTATCGTCCCGGCAGTGTTGCACTACTACATGCGTTTTATCCCGGGCGCCAATGACGACGGCGTGGTGCGTTTTCTGCTCACCGCCGCCGCCATCGGCATCCTCTATAAAGAGAACGCCTCGATCTCCGGTGCCGAAGTCGGCTGCCAGGGCGAAGTCGGCGTTGCCTGCTCGATGGCCGCCGGAGCCCTGTGCGAGGTGATGGGCGGCACGGTGCAGCAGGTCGAGAACGCCGCCGAAATCGGCATGGAACACAACCTGGGCCTGACCTGCGACCCGATCGGCGGGCTAGTCCAGGTGCCCTGCATCGAGCGTAACGCCATGGGTTCGGTCAAGGCCATCAACGCGGTGCGCATGGCCCTGCGCGGTGACGGGCAGCACTTCGTCTCGCTGGATAAGGTCATCCGCACCATGCGCCAGACCGGCGCCGACATGAAAAGCAAATACAAGGAGACCGCCCGCGGCGGTCTGGCCGTCAACATCATCGAATGCTGACACCCTCTCAAGCCCCAAGGAGTCATCAATGTCCACCGAAACACTGCTCAAGACCCCGCTGCACGCCCTGCACCTGGAACTGGGCGCCCGCATGGTGCCGTTCGCCGGATACGACATGCCGGTCCAGTACCCGCTGGGAGTGATGAAAGAACACCTGCACAGCCGCGAGCAGGCCGGCCTGTTCGATGTTTCGCACATGGGCCAGATCCGCCTGAGCGGCGCCGCTGCAGCCAAGGCCCTGGAAACCCTGGTGCCGGTCGACATCATCGACCTGCCGGTGGGCATGCAGCGCTATGCCATGTTCACCAACGAACACGGCGGCATCCTCGATGACCTGATGGTCGCCAACCTGGGCAACGACGAACTGTTCCTGGTGGTCAACGCGGCCTGCAAAGAGCAAGACCTGGCCCATTTGCGCAAACATATCGGCGATCAGTGCCAGATCCAGCCACTGTTCGAGGAGCGCGCCCTGCTGGCCCTGCAGGGGCCGGCGGCGGTGAAGGTGCTCGAGCGCCTGGCACCCGTCGTGACGAAGATGACTTTCATGCAGTTCCAGCCGGTACAACTGCTGGGCGCAGACTGTTTTGTCAGCCGCTCGGGCTACACCGGTGAGGACGGTTTCGAGATTTCGGTGCCGGCCGGGAAAGCCGAAGAGCTGGCGCGCCGCCTGCTGGCCGAACCCGAAGTCCAGGCTATCGGCCTGGGCGCACGCGACTCGCTGCGCCTGGAGGCCGGCCTGTGCCTGTATGGCCACGACATGAACACCCAGACCACGCCCATCGAAGCCAGCCTGCTCTGGGCCATCTCCAAGGTGCGCCGTGCCGATGGCCAGCGCGCCGGCGGCTTCCCCGGTGCCGAGGCGATCTTCGCCCAGCAGCAAAGCGGGGTTGCGCGCAAGCGCGTGGGCCTGTTGCCGCAGGAGCGCACACCGGTGCGCGAAGGCGCCGAGATCGTTGACCAGTCAGGCACGGTTATCGGCAGCATCTGCAGTGGCGGCTTTGGCCCGACATTGAATGCGCCGGTGGCGATGGGGTACCTCGATGCCGCGTACAGCGCACTGGAAACCCCAGTGTGGGCGATCGTGCGCGGCAAGCGCGTGGCGATGAAAGTGAGCAAGATGCCCTTCGTTGCCCAACGCTATTATCGCGGCTGAATCGATACTTGAAACAACGTGTCATGAAGCGTTCGGATTTTCGAATTCGAACGCTTTTTATAACTTTCGAAAAGCGTTGCGACAATGCTTGGAATGAGCCGGAAAAAATCGACCGAACGGCGGCTAAAAGGCACAGCGGCGGCGGTCTGCAGGGCTTGTTTTTGTCTTCAAAGTTAGCGTATTGTCTGTGCACTGTGTTTGCATGGGTCGCTATGGTTCGTGACCTGGGCAGTAGCTCTGATGTTTGCTACACCCGTTCGACGTCTCTTACTTTCCTGCAACCCAGCCCAGTACTCTTTCATTTGGAAGAAGCTGTTACTAATTCTAAGTTTCAAAGGAAATAAGACAATGTCCCAACGTCAGAGCGGTACCGTCAAGTGGTTTAACGACGAGAAAGGTTTTGGTTTCATCACTCCAGAAAGCGGTCCGGATCTGTTCGTACACTTCCGCGCTATTCAGGGTAACGGCTTCAAGAGCCTGAAAGAAGGTCAGAAAGTCACCTTCATCGCCGTGCAGGGCCAGAAAGGCATGCAGGCTGACGAAGTTCAAGCCGAAGGCTGATCTTCATCAACAAAGAAGCCTCTGCTGGCAACAGCAGGGGCTTTTTTGTGCGCGCAATTCCGTAGAATGGGCGTTTTGCGCAAGGAGGGCCTCGCCAGTGCCCAAGCAGCTGTTACAGCCCGAAGGTGAATTTCCCCCTGTCGACCTTGGCCGCCGCCTGGCCGCCATGTTCTATGACTTTTTGCTGTGCACCGCGTTGCTGATCGTCACCGCCGGTGCCTACAAGATGATCCAGATGGCTTTCATCGGGGAAGCGCGCATGCGCGAGTTGACCGAGGCCGGCGCCCTGGATGGCGACCCGTTGCTGTCGACCATCCTGCTGTTCGCCCTGTTCGGCTTTTTCGCCAAGTTCTGGACCCACGGCGGCCAGACCCTGGGTATGCAGGTATGGGGCATCCGTGTGCAAAATGCCGACGGCAGCGCCATCAGCCTGTGGCAGGCGCTGCTGCGTTTTGTCGTATCGATCGGCTCGTGGTTGTGCTTGGGCCTGGGTTTTATCTGGGCGTTGTTCGACAAGCGCAAGCGCAGCTGGCACGACATCTACTCCGACACTCAACTGGTGCGAATTCCCAAGCGCAAAAAATAACCGCGCACAAAAAAGCCGACCCTGAGGTCGGCTTTTTCTTGTCTGCGGCAATTTATCCGGCGCGCCGCAACATCCACAACCCGGCCACCGCACAGATCGCCGCCGGCAGCACCACCGCCAGCAACGGCGGGAAGCCGAACACCTGGCTGGAAGGCCCGAGCAGGTCCTGGGCGATGCGGAACACAAAACCCACCAGCACCCCGGTGAACACCCGCTGACCAAGGGTCACCGAGCGCAGCGGGCCGAAGATGAAGGAAATGGCCATCAGCACCAGCGCCGCGGTGACCATCGGCTGCAGCACCTTGGTCCAGAATGCCAGCCAGTACCGGGCGTTGTTCAGGCCCTGGTCGGACAGGTAGTGGATGTAATCCCAAAGACCGGTGATCGACAGTGATTCTGGTGCGACCACTACGGTATTGAGCAACTGCGGGGTGACCGACACGTCCCAGCGTTCTTCAGGCGTTTTGATGACTTCGGTGTGATCGCCGCGGAAATAGGTGGTGGTCACGTCGCTGAGCAGCCAGTGATCTTCCTTGTACTGGGCACGGCGGGCAAAGCTCGAGGTCTGCATGTGCCGCTCGTTGTCGAAGCGATAGCGGGTCACGCCGTAGAGCAAGCCGTTGGGCTGCACCGAGTTGATGTGCACGAACTCGTCACCCTGGCGGTGCCACATGCCGCGCTTGGAGCTCTGCGCCTCACCACCGCCCTGGGCCAGGGAACGGTCGGCCTGGGCCTTGTTCTCGGTGACCGGGGCCAGGTACTCGCCAATCAGGATACCGGCCAGCATCAGCACCAGCATCGGCTTCATCACCGCCCAGACGATCCGCCCGATCGACACGCCGGCGGCGCGCATGATGGTCAGCTCGCTGCTGCTGGCCAGGCTCCCCAGGCCGATCAGGCAGCCGATCAGGGCAGCCATCGGCAGCATGTCGTAGAGCCGCCGCGGTGCGGTGAGCAAGACGAAATTGCCGGCGTCCATCAGCGTGTAGGTGTCGGTGATATCGCCCATTTCATCGATGAAGGCGAACAGCGAAGCCAGGCCCAGAATGATGCCCAGTACGGCGAGGATCGCCATCAGCACGCTTTTGCCGATGTAACTGTCGAGCTTAACCATGGGCCACCTCCGCACGGCGAGCGGCGCGCTTGAGGCGCAACGGCTCCCAGTACATCAGCCCCAGGCCGATCAACAGAAACAGGCCATGGACCCACCAGATACCCAGGCCGATCGGCAGCTTGCCTTTCTCCAGGGCGCCACGCACGGCAATCAGCATTGTCAGGTACGCCATATACAGAAGAATCGCCGGCAGCAGTTTGAGGAAACGGCCCTGGCGCGGGTTGACCCGCGACAGTGGCACCGCCAGCAGGGTGACGATGAACACCAGCAACGGCAGCGACAGGCGCCACTGAAGCTCGGCACGCTCGCGCAGGCCCTTGCTGCCAATCAGTTGCGAGGTCGGGATGGCTTCACGCTCGGTGATCTCTTCACTGACTTCAGGCTTGGGCAACAGCACGCCGTAGGTGTCGTACTTGATTGCGCGGTAATCAGCCTGGCCAGGGTTACCGTCATAGCGGTAGCCGTTTTCCAGGATCAGGTAGCGGTTGCCATCGGGGTTGACCTGCTGGTGGCCTTTTTCCGCCACCAGTACCGACGGACCGCGGTCCTTGGTCTTGTCCTGGTTGAAGCGCTTCTCGGAAATGAACACGCCGCCAAGGTTGACCCGATCTTCCGACAGTTGCTCGGTATAGGTAACCCGTGAACCATCGCGCAGGGTCTGGAAGCGGCCCGGCACCAGGGTGTCGAACTCGGTCAGGGCGTCCTGCTGGTTGATGATCTGTGCGACCTGGGTAACGCCCTGGGGCGCCAGGCTCAGGCTCAGCCAGGCTACCAGCAAGGCCACCAGTGCCGCCGGCGCCATGGTCATGCCCAGCAACCGCTGCTGGCTCATGCCGGTGGCCGAAAGCACGGTCATCTCGCTTTCCAGGTACAAACGGCCATAGGCCAGGAGGATACCGAGGAACAGCCCCAGAGGCAGGATCAACTGCAGGAAGCCCGGCAGGCGGTAGCCCATGATCAGGAACAGCACGCTCGGGTCGAGCACGCCCTGGGCCGCCTGGGCCAGGTATTTGATGAAGCGCCCACTCATGATGATGACCAGCAGCACAGCGCTGACGGCACTCAAGGTCACCAGGACCTCGCGGGACAGATAACGAAAGACGATCAAACCAGACACTCCTGGGTTGTCAGGCTCGGACAGCCGAACAAGAAATCCATAACAGCCAAGATAGTAGCCCGCTCGGCAGAGCGAACCCGGGTAAAAGTTGGCGCATTATCCTGTGATTGGCCGTGCCTGTCACTTGGCGCCGCACAATGCTTCATCTCGGGGTTGTCAGGGCGGGCGAAGCAGGCTCAAACTGGGGGCTTTAGCACTGGTACGCGACCACGCGGCCACGACCGCGCCTGCATAGACAACGCGCATCGACAGATCATTCGGGGAACCTGACATGGAACTGGTTGTAAAAAGCGTAGCCGCAGCATCCTTGAAAACCGCCACCCTGGTCCTGCCCGTGGCTGAAGGCGGCAAACTCGGCGCCATCGCCAAAACCATCGACGAAGCCACCGGCGGTGCCCTGGCCAGCGTGCTCAAGCGCGGCGACCTGGCCGGCAAGGTCGGCCAGACCCTGCTGCTGCACAGCCTGCCAAACCTCAAGGCCGAGCGCGTGCTGCTGGTGGGTACCGGCAAGGATGCCGAGCTGGGTGATCGCAGCTGGCGCAAGGTCGTTGCCGCCGTGCTGGCAGTGCTCAAGGGCTTGAACGGCAGCGACGCAGCACTGGCCCTGGACGACGTCAAGGTTGCCGGCCGCGATGCTTTCTATGGCAAGACCCGCCTGTTGGCCGAGAGCCTGCTCGATGGCCAGTACGTGTTCGACCAGTTCAAGAGCAAGAAAGCCGAACCTCGCGCCCTGAAAAAAATCACCCTGCTCAGCGCCAAGGCCGGTGCCAGCGATGTCGAGCGCGCGGTCAAGCATGCCGTTGCCATCGCCAACGGCATGGGCTTCACCCGCGACCTGGGCAACCTGCCACCGAACGTCTGCCACCCAAGCTACCTGGCCGAACAGGCCAAGGCCCTGGGCAAGGAATTCAAGGGCCTCAAGGTCGAGGTGCTGGACGAGAAGAAGATCAAGGACCTGGGCATGGGCGCTTTCTACGCCGTCGGCCAGGGCAGCGACCAGCCGCCACGCCTGATCGTGCTCAACTACCAGGGCGGCAAAAAGAGCGAGAAGCCTTTCGTGCTGGTGGGCAAGGGCATCACCTTCGACACCGGTGGCATCAGCCTCAAGCCCGGCGCCGGCATGGATGAAATGAAGTTCGACATGGGCGGCGCCGCCAGCGTCTTCGGCACCCTGCGCGCCGTGCTCGAGCTGCAACTGCCGATCAACCTGGTGTGCCTGCTGGCCTGCGCCGAGAACATGCCGAGCGGCGGCGCCACCCGTCCTGGCGACATCGTCACGACCATGAGCGGGCAGACCGTCGAGATCCTCAACACCGACGCCGAAGGCCGCCTGGTGCTGTGCGACACCCTGACCTACGCCGAGCGCTTCAAGCCTCAGGCAGTGATCGACATCGCCACCCTGACCGGCGCCTGCATCGTCGCCCTGGGCAGCCACACCTCGGGCCTGATGGGCAACAACGATGACCTGGTCGGGCAACTGCTCGACGCCGGCAAGCGCGCCGACGACCGCGCCTGGCAGCTACCGCTGTTCGACGAATACCAGGAACAGCTCGACAGCCCGTTCGCCGACATCGCCAACATCGGCGGGCCAAAAGCCGGCACCATCACCGCCGGTTGCTTCCTGTCGCGCTTTGCCAAGGCTTACAACTGGGCTCACCTGGACATCGCCGGCACCGCCTGGATCAGCGGCGGCAAGGACAAGGGTGCCACTGGCCGCCCGGTTCCACTGCTGACCCAGTACCTGCTCGATCGCGCCAACGCCTGAGGCGACGCTGGCCGTCTGCGCCTTGGGGCGTAGCCGGCCGGCAGGCAGACCATGAGCAAAGTCGATTTCTACATATTGCCCAGCGCCGCGCCCTCGGCGCGCCTGGATTTCGCCTGCAAACTGTGCGACAAGGCCTGGCGCCTGGGGCACCGGGTTTACCTGCATTGCAGCGACGCCGCCCAGCGCGATGAACTGGACGCGCGCCTGTGGGCGTTCAAGGGCGAGGCCTTCGTGCCCCACGACGCGGCTGAAGACAACCCGCAGGGCAGCGTCGCTCTGGGCCTTGGCGATGATGCCGGCAGCCACCAGGACCTGCTGATCAACCTTGACCTCAAGGTACCGGCGTTCGCTTCCCGCTTTGCCCGGATCGCCGAGATCGTGGTCGAAGAGCCGGCGATTCGTCAGGCGGCCCGAGAGAGTTTCCGTTTCTACCGCGAACAGGGCTATGCTCTGCAAGATCACCGCTTACAGCGACTCTGAAGACGATGGACAAACCCACTCCCCTGCCCCAATCCGCGCACCTGCTGGACGACCTGGAGTCGATCCGCCAGCTGCTTGGCGATGCATCCCTTGAGCCGCCGCTATTGACCGACACCGTCGAGGAGCAGATCCCGCTGCTGCTCGAAGAGGCCGAAGCAGCGCCGCAGCCGGCGCCTGAAGCGCCAGCCGACCCGCAGGCCAAGCGCCAGGAAACCCTGCTGCACCTGGACGCCGAGCTACGCGCGGCGGCCCAGTTGATCATGCAGGACGTGATCAACGATTTCGCCCCGCATATCGAAAGCGAAATCAAGCGCCGCCTCGATGCCAGGCTTGAGCGCCTGCTTAACCAATAAAAAGCAGTAACAAGCTTCAAGCGACAAGCTGCAAGAGCCGTGCGGCGCTCTGAGCTTGCAGCTTGTCGCTTGAAGCTTGCGGCTTCGTTATACTCTCCGGCTTTCCTGAATAAATGCCTAAGGGTCCCGCCGCGCATGGATAAGACCTACCAGCCGCACGCCATTGAAACTTCCTGGTACAACACCTGGGAGTCCGAGAATTATTTCGCTCCGCAAGGCGCGGGCGATTCCTACACCATCATGATCCCGCCGCCGAACGTCACCGGCAGCCTGCACATGGGTCATGGCTTCAACAACGCGATCATGGACGCCCTGATCCGTTTCCGCCGCATGCAGGGCCGCAACACCCTGTGGCAGCCAGGTACCGACCACGCCGGTATCGCCACGCAGATGCTGGTCGAGCGTCAACTCGAAGCCAAAGGCCAGAACCGTCACGACCTGGGCCGCGAGAAGTTCCTGGAAAAGGTCTGGGAATGGAAAGATCAGTCCGGTGGCAACATCAGCCGCCAGATTCGCCGCCTGGGCTCGTCGGTCGACTGGAGCCGCGAGCGTTTCACCATGGACGACGGCCTCTCGGAAGCAGTGAAAGAAGCCTTCGTGCGCCTGCATGAAGACGGCCTGATCTACCGCGGCAAGCGCCTGGTCAACTGGGACACCAAGCTGCACACGGCGATTTCCGACCTCGAAGTGGAAAACCACGACGAGAAGGGTCACCTGTGGAACCTGCGCTACCCGCTGGCTGACGGCGCCAAAACTGCCGACGGCAAGGACTACCTGATCGTCGCCACCACGCGCCCGGAAACCATGCTCGGCGACGCCGCCGTTGCCGTGAACCCGGAAGACGAGCGTTACAAGGCGCTGATCGGCAAGTTCGTCGAGCTGCCGCTGGTTGGCCGCCGTATCCCGATCATCGCCGACGACTATTGCGACCCTGAGTTCGGTACCGGCTGTGTGAAAATCACCCCGGCCCACGACTTCAACGACTATGAAGTCGGCAAGCGCCACAACCTGCCGCTGCTGAACATCTTCGACAAGAACGCCTTCGTCCTGCCGGCCGCCCAGGTGTTCAACCTCGACGGCAGCGTCAACGACAGCATCGACGCGACCCTGCCGGCCCAGTATGCAGGCCTCGACCGCTTCGTTGCGCGCAAGCAGATCGTTGCCGATTTCGACGCCGCCGGCCTGTTGGTCAGCGTCGACGACCACGCCCTGAAAGTGCCGAAAGGCGACCGCTCGGGTACCGTCATCGAGCCGTGGCTGACCGACCAGTGGTACGTGTCGACCAAGCCGCTGGCAGAGCCTGCGATTGCTGCCGTCGAAGACGGCCGCATTCAGTTCGTGCCCAAACAGTACGAAAACATGTACTTCTCCTGGATGCGCGACATCCAGGACTGGTGCATCAGCCGTCAGCTGTGGTGGGGTCACCGTATTCCGGCCTGGTACGACGAATCCGGCAAGGTCTATGTCGGCCGTAGCGAAGAAGAGGTGCGCAGCAAGCACAACCTCGGCGCCGACGTGGTCCTGAACCAGGACAACGACGTGCTCGACACCTGGTTCAGCTCGGGCCTGTGGACCTTCTCGACCCTGGGCTGGCCACAGCAGACCGAATTCCTCAAGAAGTTCCACTCCACCGACGTGCTGGTCACCGGCTTTGACATCATTTTCTTCTGGGTTGCCCGGATGATCATGCTGACCATGCACCTGGTGAAGAACGAGGACGGCACCCCGCAGGTACCGTTCAAGACTGTGTATGTCCACGGCCTGGTGCGCGATGGCCAGGGCCAGAAGATGTCCAAGTCCAAGGGCAACGTCCTTGACCCGCTGGACATCGTCGACGGCATCACCCTGGACGAACTGCTGGAAAAACGCACCAGCGGCATGATGCAGCCAAAGCTTGCCGAGAAGATCGCCAAGCAGACCAAGGCCGAGTTCCCGGAAGGCATCGCCAGCTACGGCACCGACGCCCTGCGCTTCACCTTCTGCTCGCTGGCGTCCACCGGTCGCGACATCAAGTTCGACATGGGCCGCGTCGAAGGCTACCGCAACTTCTGCAACAAGATCTGGAACGCTGCGCGCTATGTTCTGGACAAGGGCGAAGACTGCGGCCAGAACGGCGAAGCCTACGAGCTGTCGCTGGCTGATCGCTGGATCATCTCGCAGCTGCAGCGCACCGAAGCCGAAGTCACCCGCCAGCTCGACCAGTTCCGCTTCGACCTGGCCGCCCAGGCGCTCTACGAGTTCATCTGGAACCAGTATTGCGACTGGTACCTGGAGCTGTCCAAGCCGGTCCTGTGGGACGAGAACGCCCCGGTCGAACGCGCCCGTGGCACTCGCCGCACCCTGGTTCGGGTGCTGGAAGTGGCACTGCGCCTGGCCCATCCGTTCATGCCGTTCATCACCGAAGAAATCTGGCAGCGCCTGGCGCCGCTGGCCGGCGCGCAAGGCAAGACCATCATGCTGCAGCCATGGCCAGTGGCCAATGAAAGCCGCATCGATGCCGCTGCCGAAGGCGATATCGAATGGCTCAAGGAGCTGATGCTCGGCGTGCGCAACATCCGCGGCGAAATGAACATCGGCCCGGGCAAGCCACTGCAACTGTTCCTGAAAAACGCCAGCGCCGAAGACCAGCGCCGCCTGCAGGAAAACGAAGCGCTGCTGAAGAAGCTGGCGAAGATCGAGTCCTTCACCGTGCTCGGCGAACAGGACGAGGCGCCGCTGAGCGCCACCGCCCTGGTCGGCGATCTGCAAGTACTGGTGCCGATGGCCGGGCTGATCGACAAGGACGCCGAGCTGGCTCGCCTGAACAAGGAAATCCAGCGTCTGCAGGGCGAAGTCCAGCGCGTCGGCGGCAAGCTGTCCAACGCCGCCTTCGTCGACAAGGCACCGCCTGCGGTGATCGACAAGGAACGCGCCAAGCTGGCTGAAGCCGAACAGGCCCTGGCCAACTTCACCGAGCAGCATGCGCGGATTGCCGCCTTGTAACGATCGCTGACCTCAGTGATGCCATCGCGGGTCAAGCCCGCTCCCACAGAAGTCTCTGTAGGAGCGGGCTTGACCCGCGATGCTTTGCACCGGACCTCAACATGACCACAACCAACAAACCGACCCTGCACCCGCGCAACCGCCACCAGGGCCGCTACGACTTCCCCCAGTTGATCAAGAGCAGCCCGCAGCTGGGCCAGTTCATGATCACCAACCCCCACGGCAAGCCGAGCATCGACTTCGCCAACCCGGATGCCGTCAGGGTCTTCAACCGCGCCCTGCTCAAGGCCCAGTACGGTATCCAGCACTGGGACATCCCGGCTGACTACCTGTGCCCGCCAATCCCCGGCCGGGCCGACTACGTACACGTGCTGGCCGACTTGCTGGCAGACGAAAACGGCGGCGAAATACCCCGTGGCGCGCAGGTCCAGGCCCTGGACATCGGCGTCGGTGCCAATTGCATCTACCCGTTGCTGGGCAACAGCGATTACCGCTGGCGCTTTCTCGGTTCAGACATCGACGCCACGGCACTGGCTGCGGCCGGCGCCATCGTCCAGGCCAATGGCCTGGGCAAGGCCATCAGCCTGCGCCAGCAAGGCAACCGCAAGCACATCCTGCTGGGGCTGCTCAAAAGCGACGAGCGCTTCGACCTGACCCTGTGCAACCCGCCCTTCCACGCCTCACGCGAAGAAGCCACCCGCGGCAGCCAGCGCAAATGGCGGGCACTGGGCAAGGCCGATCCCAAGCGCAAGCTGCCGGTGCTGAACTTTGGCGGGCAGAACAACGAACTGTGGTGCGAAGGCGGCGAGATCCGCTTCGTCAGCCAGTTGGTGGCCGAGAGCGTCAGCCTGAGCCAGCAGGTGCTGTGGTTCACCAGCCTGGTATCGAAAGCCTCCAACCTGCCCGGCATCCAGGCCGCGCTGAAAAAGGCCGGGGCGGCCGAACAGCGGGTGGTGGAGATGGGCCAGGGGCAGAAACAGAGCCGCATGATCGCCTGGACCTTCCAGGACGCCGCAGCGCGCCAGGCTTGGCGCCAGCAGCGCTGGAGCAAAACCCAGTCATAAAAAAACCGCGTCCGGGCAACCCGGACGCGGCTTTTGTCGAGCTGTTTACAATTACTTGTTTACAGCGTCGGTCAGCACTTTGGCTGGTACGAACTTGACGACTTTCTTGGCAGCGATTTCGATGGCAGCGCCAGTCGAAGGGTTGCGGCCGGTACGGGCAGGACGCTCGGTGATTTTCAGTTTGCCGATGCCTGGCAGGGTGATTTCGCTGCCATTTTCCAGTTGATCAGCAACGATCTGGCCCAGTTGCTCCAGAGCGTTACGCGCGGTGGTTTTTGGCGCGTCGATAGCTTCAGCGATATCGGCGATCAGTTGGTCTTTGGTCAATGCCATGGTGGTGTTCCTTCCCTATCAAATTCAGTGAGTATGCAGAGTGCTACGTCAGTCATCGAGCCAGACCTGCGGGGGATCCGGCGGTCCGGTGTTACAGCCACGTCAATCGCGTATGTAGATACGTAAAACGACGTTTGGTTCGACGTGACGCGAGCGGTCTGCCAGCAATGCGCCACACACGGGGCGCAAGACCGGGCAAAACTACCACAGGAATAGATAAATATCCGCCTCCCACAGGGCAAATGTGCAGGTTTTTCGGGGGTTTGCGCGAAAAAACGCAAAAATTTGAACAAAAAATAAACAACCGACATATCTGCCAACATCTGGCCGCTGAATCACCCCTGTGCTGAGGTACACTTGGCGACTTTGCAACGCGGCCAGCACCGCCCATTTTCAACCGAGAATCCCATGCCGATCCGTCATTGCATCGTCCACCTGATCGACAAGAAACCCGATGGCAGCCCCGCCGTGCTGCACGCCCGCGACTCGGAACTGGCCGAGTCGGGTGCCATCGAAAACCTTCTGGCCGACCTCAACGATAGCTACAACGCCAAACAGGGCAAAGCCTGGGGCTTCTTCCACGCAGAATCCGGCGCCCACCCGTTCAGCGGCTGGCTCAAGGAATACCTCGACGAAGGCAGCACCTTCACGGCCTTCAGCCGCGTCGCCGTCGAGCACCTGCAAAAGCTGATGGAAGAGTCCAACCTGTCGGTCGGCGGCCACGTGTTGTTCGCCCACTATCAGCAAGGCATGACCGATTACCTGGTGATCGCCTTGCTGCACCACAGCGAAGGCGTGGCGGTAAACGCCGAGCTGGACGTGACCCCGTCGCGCCACCTGGACCTGGGCCAGCTGCACCTGGCCGCGCGCATCAACCTTTCCGAGTGGCAGAACAACAAGGCCTCCAAGCAGTACATCTCGTTCATCAAGGGCAAGAACGGCAAGAAAGTCTCGGAGTACTTCCGCGACTTCATCGGCTGCCAGGAAGGCGTCGACGGCCCGGGCGAGACCCGCACCCTGCTCAAGGCTTTCAGCGATTTTGTCGAAAGCGAAGACCTGCCCGAAGAAGCCGCCCGCGAGAAGACCCAGACCCTGGTCGACTACGCCACCAGCCAGACCAAGGCCGGCGAGCCAGTAACCCTCGAGGAGCTCTCAGGGCTGATCGATGAAGACCGCCCACGGGCCTTCTACGAACATATTCGCAACAAGGACTACGGCCTGTCGCCGGAAATCCCCGCCGATAAGCGCACGCTCAACCAGTTCCGCCGCTTCACCGGCCGTGCCGAAGGGCTGTCGATCAGCTTTGAAGCGCACTTGCTGGGCTCGAAGGTCGAGTACGACGAGGAAGCCGGCACCCTGATCATCAAAGGCCTGCCGACGCAACTGACCGATCAGCTCAAGCGTCGCAAGGACTGAGCCCCGCCCAGGAGGCCACCAGCGCCTCCTTGGCACTCTTGCGCAGCTTTTTCACCAGCCGCTCCTGTTGCAGCGCCTTGGTTTTGTCGGGCCAGGCCTCGACATAGACCAAAGCCACTGCCGGGCTGGTGCTGAAGTAGCGTGCCCCCTGGCCCTTCTGGTGGGCCTGGAAGCGCCGCTCCGGGTTGTCGCTGATCCCGCAGTACAGCGAGCCATTGGCGGCGCGTACCAGGTAGACGTACCAGGGTTTGTTCGGTGGTTGGGCAATGGGCTCGGACACGTTAGTGACTATCAACGGCAAAGCGCACAGCTTAGCGCCTCAGCGCCCCGCCTGAAACGCCCGCAGGCCTTTCTGCGCCTGGGCGCGCACCTTGCCCTGGACCAGCGGCGACCAGCCCAGCAGCACCCCCGTGGTGCCCAAGGCCTGACGTGCCCAGCGCCACAGGTCGAAACTGTCGTGGTGCTCGCAGATCTTGCCGTCCCGAAACACAAAGCGTGCCTGGATGTCGTTGACCACGGTGCGGCCGGTCTGGCTGAACAGGTAGCGGGCGACCCAGCGGGCGCTGCCAGCGCGCTCGTCGGCGCGTACCGTGTCGAAGGTCAGGGTAAAGTCCTTGGCGCGGGTGGTGAGCATGCGCCACATGTCACCGGCATCCTTGCCGCGCAAAGTACCGAAGACCGGGTCACTGAAAACGATATCGTCGCTGTAACAGGCGACCATGGCTTCGGCGTCCAGGCGCTGGAAGGCCTGGTAGAAGCGGGTGATCAGGGCAGTATTGGCGTCGCTCATGGTGCAGGTCCGGTTCATGGCAATAGACCTGCACCATAGTCCGTCGAAGTGGCAAAAAGCTATGGGCATTTGCCTGGCGAATGTCTGCTCAAACCCGCTCGCTGACCACCTGCACATGCAGGTTGCGCCCGGCCTTGAGGCCAAAGCCTATGGCGCCGATGCCCAGCACGGCAAAGATCCAGCCCACCGCGTTCCAGCCGCCGGTCAGGTCATGCACCAGGCCGACCGCGAACGGCCCCATCGATGCCAGGGTGTAACCGATGCCCTGGGCCATGCTCGACAGGTTGGCGGCGACGTGAGCGTCTTTGGAACGCAGCACGATCAGGGTCAATGCCAGGGCGAAGGTACCGCCCTGCCCCAGCCCCAGGACAATGGCCCAGCCCCACAGGCCTTCCAGCGGCGCATACAGGCAGCCGAACAAGCCGGCCAGGGCCATGAGCATGACCACCACAATGGCCAGGCGCTGGTCCTTGCCACGGGTCGCCAGCCACGGCGCGCTGAGCGAACTGAGCAACTGCACGATCACCGAGCCGGACAACACCAGCCCGGCCTGGGTCGGGCTCAGGCCGCGACCGATGAGGATCGACGGCAGCCAGCCGAAAACGATATAGGCCAGCGACGATTGCAGGCCCATGTACAGGGTGACCTGCCAGGCCAGCGGATCGCGCAGCAGGCCGCGTACACGGTAGGCCACATTGTGGGCGCCGTGGCCCTGGCGGGCCTGGGGCAGCCAGATCAGCGCCGCCAGCAAGGCCGGGATCAACCAGAAGCCCAGGCCCAGCGACCAGCTGTCGCCCAGGCGCTCGCTCAGGGGCACGGTGGCGCCCGCAGCCATTGCCGCGCCCAGGCACAAGGCCATGGTGTAGACGCCGGTCAGGGTCCCGGCATGCTTGGGGAAGTCGCGCTTGACGATGCCCGGCAACAGCACGCCGATCACACCGATGCTAGCCCCGGCCATGATACTGCCGACGAATACCCCGGTGCTGCCAAAGGCGCTGCGCACGGCAATCCCCGCAGCCAGTACCAGAAGGATGCCGAGAATGACCCGCTCACTGCCAAAACGTCGCGCCAACACCGGCGCCAGTGGCGCGAACAAGCCCAGGCAAAGCACCGGCAAGGTGGTCAGCAGGCCCGCCTGGGAAGCGCTCAAGCCGAGGTTGTCGCTGACCTGGCCCAGCAGCGGCGCCATGCTCGACAACGCCGGACGCAGGTTCAGCGCCACCAGCACCAGGCCGAGCAGCAACAGCCACGGGCGCTTGAGCAGCACCGGTTGCTGTTGCACTTGTTCGTCGTCGGCTTCGGCGTCGATCAGCAGTTCTTCCAGCTCCGGCCCGTTGGCCGGCGCCGCAGTTCGGGTTGTTTCATCGCCCATGGCAGTCTCGCAAGGTCAGGATTCGTTGATCAGGGTCCGGCTCAGGGCCTTGGCCTTGTCCGGATCGCGTTGTTCGATGGCATCGAGAATCTGCCCGTGCAGGTCGAACACAAGCTGGCAGCGGGGAGCGTGGCTCAGGTTGTGATGCAAGGTGGCCGCCACCACCCCGGAAAAGTAGCGATACAACTCGCTCAGCGCCGGGTTATGCGCGGCATCCACCAGGCGCTGGTGGAACACCAGGTCGCAACCGATGTATTGCTCCAGGTCGTCGTGAAAATGCGCACTGCTGTGCTTGAGGGCCTCTCGTAGCCCTTGCAGGTCTTCTTCGCTGCGGCGCAGCGCGGCCAGGCCAATGGCCTCGGCTTCAAGGAGATGGCGGGTTTCCCGCGCCTGCTCCAGGTCGCAGCGTGACAGCGCCTGAAGGGCCTGCAACGGGTCGACGGCGGTACGCAGGTAACTGCCATCGCCCTGGCGAACTTCGACCAGGCCACTGAAAGCCAGCACACGCATGGCTTCGCGCACCGTGTTGCGGCTGATGCCGAGCTCAGCAGCCAGTTCCGGCTCGGTGGGCAGGCGCTGGCCCACCGTCCAGGCGCCGCTGGCAACCCGTTGTCGCAGTTGCTCGACCGCTTGTTCGACCAGGGAGCGTTTGATCAGTAAGGTCATGACATCCAATCATCGGATGAATTTGAGAGAGGGAGGTTACCGGTAAAATCCATCGCGGGGCAAGTCGCGACGCCTCGACTTGCCCCGCGACAAGGACTGTGCTCTATCAGTTCAACGCATCGAGCAACGCCTGATTCTGCTCCGGGGTACCAATGGTGATGCGCAGGAACTGGGCGATCCGCGCCTGCTTGAAGTGACGCACGATCACCCCCTGCTCGCGCAGGCGCGCTGCCAGTTCGGCGGCATCCTGCTGCGGGTGCCGGGCAAAGATGAAGTTGGCTGCCGAGGGCAGTACTTCAAAGCCACGGGCAGTGAGTTCAGCTACCACCTTCTCGCGACTGTCGATCACCTTGCGGCAGGTTTCTTCAAAGTAGGCACGGTCCTCGAACGCCGCCGCCGCACCCACAATCGCCATACGGTCCAGTGGATAGGAGTTGAAGCTGTTCTTGATCCGCTCCAGCGCCTCGATCAGGTCCGGATGGCCGACCGCCAGGCCTACCCGCAGGCCGGCCAGCGAACGCGACTTGGACAGGGTCTGGGTGACCAGCAGGTTGTCGTAGCGATCCACCAGGCTGATGGCGGTCTGGCCGCCAAAGTCGATGTAGGCTTCATCGACCACCACCACCGAGTCGGGGTTGGCCTCGAGCAGTTGCTCGATGGCCTCCAGGGCCAGCAGGCAACCGGTCGGCGCGTTGGGGTTGGGGAAGATGATCCCGCCGTTGGCCTTGCGGTAGTCAGCGACCCGAATCTGGAACTGCTCGTCCAGCGCCACTGCTTCAAACGGGATGCCGTACAGGCCGCAGTAGACCGGGTAGAAGCTGTAGCTGATGTCCGGGAACAGCAACGGCGCATCGTGCTGGAACAGGCCATGGAAGATGTGCGCCAGCACTTCATCCGAACCGTTGCCGAGGAACACCTGGTTGCCCTGCACACCGTAGTAGTCCGCTACCGCCTGCTTTAGCAGGTCGCTGTTGGGGTCCGGGTACAGGCGCAGGTTGTCGTTGAGTTCGCCGCGCATGGCTTCCAGCGCCTTGGGCGACGGGCCGTAGGGGTTCTCGTTGGTGTTGAGCTTGACCAGCCTGGCCAGCTTTGGCTGCTCGCCCGGCACGTAAGGCACCAGGTCCTTGACGAAGGGGCTCCAGAATTTACTCATGTTCAGTTCCCCTTCTTGTCGGCAAGGATGCGGTATTCGGCGCTGCGGGCGTGGGCGGTCAGCGACTCGCCACGGGCCAGTACCGAGGCAGTGTGGCCGAGCTCGGAAGCGCCCTGCTCGGAGCAGAAGATGATCGACGAACGCTTCTGGAAGTCATACACCCCCAGCGGCGACGAGAAGCGCGCGGTGCCGGAAGTCGGCAGTACGTGGTTGGGGCCTGCGCAGTAATCGCCCAGGGCTTCGCTGGTGTGGCGGCCCATAAAGATCGCGCCGGCGTGGCGAATCTGCGGCAGCCAGGCCTGCGGGTCGGCGACCGACAGCTCCAGGTGCTCAGGGGCAATGCGGTTGGCAACGTCCATGGCCTGCTGCATGTCGCGCACCTGGATCAGCGCACCACGGCCGTTGATCGAGGTCTTGATGATCTCGGCGCGCTCCATGGTCGGCAGCAACTTGTCGATGCTGGCTGCGACCTTGTCGAGGAATTCGGCGTCGGGGCTGACCAGAATCGCCTGGGCGTCTTCGTCGTGCTCGGCCTGGGAGAACAGGTCCATGGCGATCCAGTCCGGATCGGTCTGGCCGTCACAGACCACGAGAATCTCCGACGGGCCGGCAATCATGTCGATACCGACCTGACCGAACACATGGCGCTTGGCGGTGGCGACATAAATGTTGCCCGGGCCGACCACCTTGTCGACCTGCGGCACGCTTTCGGTGCCATAGGCCAGAGCGGCAACCGCCTGGGCGCCACCGATGGTGAAAACCCGGTCGACACCGGCGATGCAAGCGGCGGCCAGCACCAGCTCATTGACCTCGCCACGCGGGGTCGGCACCACCATGACCACTTCACCAACGCCGGCGACCTTGGCCGGAATCGCGTTCATCAGTACCGATGACGGGTACGACGCCTTGCCGCCCGGCACATACAGGCCGGCACGATCCAGCGGCGTGACCTTCTGGCCAAGCACAGTGCCGTCAGCTTCGGTGTAGCTCCAGGAGTCTTGCTTCTGTCGCTCGTGGTAGCTGCGCACGCGCTCGGCGGCTTTTTCCAGGGCTTCGCGCTGGGCCGGGGTGATGCGGGTCAGGGCCAGTTCCAGGCGCTCGCGACCGAGGATCAGGTCGTCGATCGAAGTCGCCTGCACGCCATCAAAGCGCTGGGTGAACTCCACCAGCGCCGCATCGCCACGCTCGCGCACGGCTTTGATGATGTCGAGTACGCGCTGGTTGACCGCGTCGTCAGAGACACTTTCCCAGCTCAGCAGATGATCCAGATGTCGGGCGAAATCCGGGTCAGCGGCATTGAGTCGGGCGATTGCAGTGGACGTGGTCATAGCGAGGGCCTCATAAATGGCGAATGCTCAGGCGCCCTAAGCTACCAGTCCATCCGCGCGGGCACCCGAGAAAATTGGCTATGACGCGGATAGACGGGCGCGACAGCGAAGGCCGCGCGCAGGAGGTAGAAAGTCTTAGCCGCGGTGTCGCGATTCGACAGCCTGGCGCAAGGTGTCGATCAGGCTCTGGATGCGGGCGTGCTGCATCTTCATCGAAGCCTTGTTGACCACCAGCCGGGAGCTGATGGTGGCAATCAGTTCCTGGGGTTCCAGGCCATTGGCACGCAGGGTGTTACCGGTGTCGACAACGTCGATGATCTTGTCGGCCAGGCCAATCAGCGGCGCCAGCTCCATCGAACCATACAGCTTGATGATATCGACCTGACGGCCTTGTTCGGCATAGTAGCGCTTGGCGACGTTGACGAACTTGGTGGCGATGCGCAGACGGCCCTTGGGCTCGGCAGCGCCGACTTTGCCGGCGGTCATCAGCTTGCACTGGGCAATCTGCAGGTCCAGCGGCTCGTACAAGCCCTGGCCACCGTACTCCATCAGCACGTCCTTGCCGGCCACGCCCAGGTCGGCGGCACCATGCTCGACGTAGGTCGGCACGTCGGTGGCGCGCACGATCAGCAGACGCACGTCTTCCTGAGTCGTCGGGATGATCAGCTTGCGGCTCTTGTCCGGATTTTCGGTCGGCACAATACCGGCTTCCGCCAGCAGCGGCAGGGTATCGTCGAGAATCCGACCTTTGGATAGCGCGATGGTCAACATGGGAAACGTCGGTCCTTATGCGGCTACAGCCGGCCGGGCGCTAACAGGCCCGACCGCATTCAATTCGGTGCAGCAATTGGCTGGCGCGTCCCTGCGCCACTCACAGACTAGCCCGGCACGCGGCGGATCTTGGCGCCGAGCATCTGCAGTTTCTCTTCGATGCACTCATAACCACGGTCGATGTGGTAAATGCGGTCGATCAGGGTATCGCCTTCGGCAACCAGCGCCGACAGCACCAGGCTGGCCGAAGCCCGCAGGTCGGTGGCCATCACTGGAGCGCCTTTGAGGGTTTTGGTCCCGGTAACGATGGCAGTGTTGCCTTCGACCTGGATCAGGGCACCCATGCGGTGCATCTCGTAGACGTGCATGAAGCGGTTTTCGAAGATCGTCTCGATTACCGCGCCAGTGCCTTCGGCAATGGCGTTGAGCGAGATGAACTGCGCCTGCATGTCGGTCGGGAACGCCGGGTACGGAGCGGTACGCAGGTTGACGGCTTTCGGCCGCTTGCCATGCATGTCCAGCTCGATCCAGTCTTCACCGGTGGTAACTTCGGCGCCGGCTTCCTTGAGCTTCTCAAGGACGGCTTCGAGGATGGTCGGATCGGTGTCCTTGACCTTGACGCGACCGCCAGTCACGGCAGCGGCAACCAGGTAGGTACCGGTCTCGATACGGTCAGGCATGACCCGGTAGGTCGCCGAACCCAGGCGCTCGACGCCATCGATGGTGATGGTGTCGGTACCAGCGCCCTGGACTTTCGCGCCCATGGCGTTGAGGAAGTTGGCAAGGTCGACCACTTCCGGTTCGCGCGCAGCGTTTTGCAGCACGCTGCGGCCTTTGGCCAGGGCTGCAGCCATCATGATGTTCTCGGTACCGGTGACACTGACGGTATCGAAGAAGAAGTGCGCGCCACGCAGGCCGCCTTCTGGGGCCTTGGCCTTGATGTAGCCGCCTTCGACCTCGATCTTCGCGCCCATGGCCTCAAGGCCGCGGATGTGCAGGTCGACCGGACGCGAACCAATGGCGCAACCGCCAGGCAGGGCCACTTCGGCTTCGCCAAAACGGGCGACCATCGGGCCCAGTACCAGGATCGAGGCACGCATGGTTTTCACCAGCTCGTACGGCGCGACCAGGGTCTTGATGGTACGCGGGTCGATTTCGACCGAGAGCTTCTCGTCGATCACCGGCTCAATGCCCATGCGGCCGAACAGCTCGATCATCGTGGTGATGTCGTGCAGGTGCGGCAGGTTGCCAACGGTGACCGGGCCATCGCAGAGCAAGGTGGCCGCCAGGATCGGCAGGGCAGCGTTCTTTGCCCCGGAAATGCGGATTTCGCCATCGAGGCGAACGCCGCCAGTAATAATCAGTTTGTCCATTAGAGTCTCGCCGCCAAGTTGGCTCAGGTGCGCTCAGCCCAGGCTGCGCTGCTGAAAAATTTCATGGTTACCGCATGGATGCTGCCATCGGTGATCCACGGGTTAAGGTGAGCATAGATCTGCTGCTGACGCTTGACCGGGCTCAGGCCCGCCAATTCGTCGCTGATCACGTTCAACTGGAAGTTGCAGCCTTCGCCTTCAACTTCGACCCGGGTTCCCGGCAACTTTTCTTCAAGGAAGTTCTTAACTTCTACGGCCTGCATGCTCAACCTCAATCGGCGCCCTTTGCGCGCGGGTCGGCCATCATACAAAAAAGCCCCTCGCCTGCGAACCCCGTAATCGGAGACTCTGACAGAGGGGCCAGTCACTGGCTGGCGGTCATTGACCGGCCAGCACCTCGTCGAGGTCATAAACCTCGGCGATTTCCCGCATATCCTGGGGCATGGCGCGAACCTCGACGGCCTTGCCGGCCGCCTTGCCGTCGCGCATGAAGGCCAGCAGCAGGGACAGGCCGACGCTGCTGGACTTCTCCACCTGCGCGCAATCGAGCACCAGCCCAGGGGCCTTGCACGCCGCAATCAGGGCCTTGCCCTGTTTGCGCAAGGCCGGCCCGCTGCGGTAGTCGAGCACCCCGGCCAGGCTCAATACGCCTGGCTCGCTCATGGTCACGACACTGTCGCTCATTGCCCTTGCTTCTCGGCCGCTTGCTCGGTGCTTTCCTTGGCCTTGGCCACTTCGCCCGCCCAGCCGTCGATGGTCTTGTCCAGATCGTTGCCGTTGCGGTTCATGGCGTCGGCGAACTGGTCACGGAACAGCTTGCCGATGTTGATGCCGTTGACGATGACGTTACGCACCTTCCACTCGCCGTCGAGCCTGGTCAGGGTGTAGGACACCGGATAGACAGCACCGTTGTTGCCCTTGACGCTCATGTCGACGCTGGCACGGTCGTCGCCATCCTTCTTCTCGTTGCCGACGGTAATGCCCTGGTTGTTGTACTCGAGCAGGGCGTTGCCGTAGAACTGCATCAGGCTGCGCTTGAAGTTTTCCTGGAAGCGCTGCATCTGCGCCGGGGTAGCCTTGCGCGAATACTTGACGGTCATGATGCTTTTCGAGATGCCATCGGCATCGACGACCGGCCCCAGGTTGGCATTGAGCGCATCGTAGAAGGCGCTCGGGTTGGCCTTGTATTGCTCCTTGTTGGCTTTCAGGTCAGCCAGCAACTGGGTGGTGGTCTTCTCGATCACCTGCTTGGGTGACAGAGCAGCTGCACTGGCCATCAGCGGCAGTGCTGCCAGCAACACCAGCAAGCCGCGTCGCAGGATAGAAATCATGGAAACTCCTTATTTAGCTTCTTTGCCAACGGTATTGAGCAGGAACTTGCCAATCAGGTCTTCCAGTACCAGCGCCGACTGGGTGTCGTGGATGGTTGCACCATCCTTGAGCACCGCATCTTCTCCGCCCACGCTGATACCGATGTATTTCTCGCCGAGCAGCCCTGCGGTGAGGATAGATGCAGTGGAATCGACAGGCAGGTTATCGACCCGTTTTTCCAGCTGCAGCGTCACCCGACCGGTGAAGGTGTCACGATCCAGATCGATGGCAGTGACCTTGCCGATGGTCACACCGGCCATGGTCACTTTAGCTCTGACCGTCAAACCGGCGATATTGTCGAAGTTGGCATAAAGTTTATACGTGTCGCTGCTCGGGCTCGCCGACAGGCCGCTGACGCGCAGGGCCAGCAGGATCAGCGCCAGGATCCCGGCCAGGAGGAACAGGCCGACACCGATTTCCAGGGTGCGGTTTTGCATCAGAAATCTCCAAACATCAAGGCGGTCAGAATAAAGTCCAGACCCAGGACTGCCAATGAGGCATAGACCACGGTCTTGGTGGTGGCACGACTGATCCCTTCTGAAGTGGGCTCGCAGTCATAACCCTGGAATACGGCAATCCAGGTCACGACGAAGGCAAACACCAGGCTTTTGATCACCCCGTTGAGCACATCGTCGGTAAAGGAAACACTGTTCTGCATGTTGGCCCAGAACGAGCCCTCGTAAACGCCCAGCCAGTCGACGGCAACCCACGAACCACCCCAGATACCGACCACGCTGAAGATCAAAGCCAGCAACGGCAGCGAGATGAAACCGGCCCACAGCCGCGGCGCGACGATGTACTTGAGCGGATCGACACCGATCATTTCCAGGCTGGACAGCTGCTCGGTGGACTTCATGTTGCCGATTTCGGCGGTCAGCGCCGAGCCTGCACGGCCGGCGAACAGCAGCGCGGTAACCACCGGGCCCAGTTCACGCAGCAGGGTCAGGGCGACCATCTGCCCCACCGCCTGCTCCGAACCGTACTTGGTGAGGATGCTGAAGCCCTGCAGGGCCAGGACCATGCCGATGAACACACCGGACACGACGATGATCGCCAGCGACAGCACGCCAACCGAATAGAGCTGGCGAACCAGCAACTGAAAGCCGCCGCCAGTGCCGCTGCGCCCGACCAGCGAATGCAGCAGGAACAGGAAGGAGCGGCCGAGAATGGCCAGCACGTCGATGGCCGATCGGCCAAAGCGACGAATACGTTCGAGTAAGGATTTTCTGCGCATCAACGCTTCCCCAGAAGATCGGCGCGGTAATCCGGCGCAGGAAAGTGAAAGGGCACCGGCCCATCCGGATCGCCTTTCATGAATTGACGAATGCGCGGGTTGTCGGAGCCCATCAGCTCTTGCGGCGTGCCCTGCCCCAATACCTGGCCGTCACCGACCACGTAGATGTAGTCGGCGATGCTGGCGGTTTCGGCCAGGTCGTGAGAAACCACGATGCTGGTGATGCCCAGGGCATCGTTGAGCAGGCGGATCAGCCGCACCAGCACGCCCATGGCAATCGGGTCCTGGCCGACGAACGGTTCATCGTACATGAGGATTTGCGGATCCAGAGCAATCGCCCGGGCCAGCGCCACACGACGTTTCATGCCACCGGATAGCTCGTCGGGCATCAGCTCGATGGCGCCACGCAGGCCAACAGCCTGGAGTTTCATCAGGACTATGTCGCGAATCATCTCGTCAGACAGCTGGGTATGCACGCGCAACGGGAAGGCGACGTTCTCGAACACATCGAGATCGGTGAACAGCGCGCCACTCTGGAACAGCACGCCCATCTGCTTGCGGGCATCGAACAGGTCACTGCGCGACAGGGTCGGCAGGTTCTGCCCGGCCACCCAGACCTCGCCACTGGCCGGGCGCAGTTGTGCACCCATCAGCCGCAGCAGCGTGGTTTTGCCGCACCCGGAAGGCCCCATGATGCCGGTAACCTTGCCACGGGGAATGCGTATGTCGACATTATTGAAGATGCTGCGCGAACCGCGCTTGAAGGAAACGCCCTTCAATTCGACCGCGTAGGCGTTATCAACGCTCATCTAGACTCCTTGCGATGCAGCCTTCTCACTCAGACGCGCGCCCCCTTCGTGGAGGCACGCACGCACCAAGCGGGCCGAACAGCGGCGAACTATAGCACCGCTGATAGGGCCGCCCCAAGGCCGCCGAAGTGCTTGTTCAGCTATGGTTAAGCCAACCGGGCGAATGTATGACAATCACAAGGTGAGGCTTTCGCCCATTACCGCTATAATCGCCGCCTTTTCATCAGGCAATCCGATTTTCGACATGAGCCAATCCAGCGACCTGATCCAATCCGCGCAGCGCACCATCCGTTTCGAACTCGAGGCGGTTGAGGGCCTGCTGGCCCACATCGACGCCGATTTCGTCAAGGCATGCGAGCTGATCCTGGCCAGCAAGGGCCGGGTGGTGGTGGTCGGCATGGGCAAGTCGGGGCACATCGGCAACAAGATCGCCGCGACCCTGGCCAGCACCGGTACGCCGGCGTTTTTCGTTCACCCGGCCGAAGCCAGCCATGGCGACATGGGCATGATCACCCGCGACGACGTGATCCTGGCCCTGTCCAACTCGGGCTCCACCGCCGAGATCGTCACCCTGCTGCCGCTGATCAAGCGACTGGGTATCCAGCTGATCAGCCTCACCGGCAACCCCGATTCGCCCCTGGCCAAGGCCGCCGAGGTCAACCTCGACGCCCGCGTTGCCCAGGAGGCCTGCCCGCTGAACCTGGCACCGACCTCCTCGACTACCGCCGCGCTGGTGCTGGGCGACGCCCTGTCCATCGCCCTGCTCGAGGCCCGCGGCTTTACCGCTGAAGATTTCGCCTTCTCGCACCCCGGCGGCGCCCTCGGCCGACGCCTGCTGCTGAAAGTCGAGAACGTCATGCACGCCGGCGACGAGCTGCCGCAGGTGCAACGCGGCACCCTGCTCAAGGACGCGCTGCTTGAAATGTCTCGCAAGGGCCTGGGCATGACCGTGGTGCTCGAAGCCGACGGACGGTTGGCCGGGATCTTCACCGACGGCGACCTGCGCCGCAGCCTCGATCGCAATATCGACGTGCACAAGACCCTCATCGAAGAAGTCATGACCGCCCACGGCAAGACCGCCCGCGCCGAGATGCTCGCCGCCGAAGCCCTGAAGATCATGGAAGACCACAAGATCAGCGCCCTGGTGGTGATCGACAAGGACGAGCGCCCGGTCGGCGCCCTGAACATGCACGACCTGTTGCGTGCGGGAGTGATGTAAATGACCCAGGACCTGCTCCAGCGCGGCAAGGCCATCAAACTGGCGGTTTTTGACGTAGACGGCGTGCTCACCGACGGTCGCCTGTACTTCCTCGAAGATGGCAGCGAATTCAAGACCTTCAACACCCTCGACGGCCAGGGCATCAAGATGCTCATGAACTCGGGCGTGACCACGGCGATCATCAGCGGTCGCAAGACCCCGGTGGTCGAGCGCCGGGCAAAGAACCTCGGCATTCCTCACCTGTACCAGGGCCGGGAAGATAAACTGGTGGTATTGGACGAGCTTCTTGGCCAGCTCAACCTAAGCTATGAACAGGTCGCCTATCTGGGCGACGACCTGCCTGACCTGCCGGTAATCCGCCGGGTCGGCCTGGGCATGGCGGTGGCCAATGCTGCCGCGTTCGTCCGCGAGCACGCCCACGGGGTAACCCTGGCACGTGGCGGCGAAGGTGCAGCCCGCGAATTCTGCGAACTGATCCTGCAAGCCCAGGGCAACCTCGACGCGGCCAACGCCCATTACCTGTAGAGCGACACATGTTCAGTAAGAAAATCCGCAACATTGCGCTGTTCAGTGTGATCGCCGCCCTGCTGGTGGCGGTCGGCTACTGGAACATCAGCCCCGAGAGCTTCCTCGACAACAAGCCGGTTGCCGGGCCGGACCAGAGCGCCATCGACTATTACGCGGTGAACGCCCACAGCGTGCAGTTTTTGCCTGATGGCAAGATGCAGTACGAGATGACCGCCGACAAGGTCGAGCACCTCAAGGCCAGCGAAGTCACCCTGCTGACCAAGCCCGACCTGCAGATGTACCGCGGCACCACTTATCCGTGGCACGTGCAGAGCGAGCGCGGCGAGGTCAACCCCGACGGCAGCGAAGTCGAACTGATCGATTCGGTAAGGGTCGCCCGCACCGACGAAAAGAACCGCACCATGATCATTACCAGCAGCCGCATGACGGTATTCCCGCAGAAGCAATATGCGCAAACCGAGCAAGCCGTTAGAATCGACGGCGCCGGTGGCGTCACTACGGGCAATGGAATGAAAGCGTATTTGAAAGACGGCAGGATGGACCTGCTGTCCAACGTAAGAGGACAGTATGAGGCTCGTTAAAACCCTCCCCTTTTTGCTCAGCCTGAGCGCAGCACTGGGAAGCGCGAGCGCCTGGGCCCTGCCGAACGACCGTGACCAGCCGATCCGCATCCAGGCCGACCACGCTCAACTGGACGACAAAAAAGGCATCGCCACCTACACCGGTGACGTGATCATCACCCAGGGTTCGATGATGATCAAAGGCAACACCGTGACCATCACCCGTACCGCCGGTGGCGACATCGACGTGGTGACCTCGGTGGGCAACCTGGCCTACTTCGAGCAGCAGCAGAGCGCCGCCAAGCCAGACAAGATGCAGGGCTACGGCAAGACCATCCAGTACAATGCGCCGCAAAACCGCATCGTCCTGATCGACCGCGCCAAGGTCATCAACGAAGGCAACACCACCGAGGGCGAGAAAATCGTCTACGACACGGTGAAACAGATCGCTACCGCCGGTCGAGGTGGCAAAGTCACCGAGTCGCGTCCGCGTATCGACATGGTGATCCAGCCGAAGAAGAAGGCCGAGTAAATGGCAACCCTCAAAGCCCAGCACCTGGCCAAGAGCTACAAGAGCCGGCAAGTGGTCCGCGACGTCAGCCTGTCGATCGACAGTGGCCAGATCGTCGGCCTGCTCGGCCCTAACGGCGCCGGCAAGACCACCTGCTTCTACATGATCGTCGGCCTGGTCCAGGCCGACCAGGGCCGCGTCCTGATCGACGACCTCGATGTCAGCCACCAGCCCATGCACGGCCGCGCCCGCGCCGGTATCGGCTACCTGCCGCAGGAAGCCTCGATCTTCCGCAAGCTGTCGGTGGCCGACAACATCATGGCGATCCTCGAAACCCGCAAGGACCTGGACCGCGATGGCCGGCGCAAAGAGCTGGAAAGCCTGCTGCAGGAGTTCCACATCAGCCACATCCGCGACAACCTCGGCATGAGCCTCTCCGGTGGTGAACGCCGCCGCGTCGAGATTGCCCGCGCCCTGGCCACCGCGCCCAAGTTCATCCTGCTCGACGAACCCTTTGCCGGTGTCGACCCTATTTCGGTCGGCGACATCAAGCAGATCATCCACCACCTGAAGGCCAAGGGTATTGGCGTTCTGATCACCGACCACAACGTCCGTGAAACCCTGGATATCTGCGAAACCGCTTACATCGTCAACGATGGCCAACTGATCGCCGAAGGCGATGCAGAGACCATCCTGGCCAACGACCTGGTCAAAGAGGTTTACCTCGGCCATGAGTTCCGCCTGTAGGCTCAAGGTGTAAGGCGCTGCCGGAGCGCTCGTAAACAAGCCAGATAATGGCTTAATTGTTACGGCGCTCTAGGCAAACGCTGCAATTTCAGGCATATAATTTGCTTAAAGTTGGCGCTTCGGTGCCCTTGTAGTGGATGGCGCATGTGCGCCGGCAAATAAGGTGTTAAGCCCCTGCCATGAAACCATCGCTCGTCCTAAGAATGGGCCAGCAACTGACGATGACCCCGCAGTTGCAACAGGCCATACGTCTGCTCCAGCTTTCTACCCTGGACCTCCAGCAGGAAATCCAGGAAGCGCTGGAATCAAACCCGATGCTCGAGCGCCAGGAAGAAGGCGACGACTTCGACAACAGCGACCCGATGGCCGACAACGCCGAGAGCAAACCCGTCGCCGACGTTCAGGAAACCAGCTTCCAGGAGACCGCCCCAACGGTGGACAACCTCGAAGAGGGCGAGTGGAACGAGCGCATCCCCAACGAGTTGCCGGTCGACACCGCCTGGGAAGACATCTACCAGACCAGCGCCAGCAGCCTGCCCAGCAACGACGATGACGAGTGGGACTTCACCACCCGCACTTCGGCTGGCGAAAGCTTGCAGAGCCACCTGCTCTGGCAGCTCAACCTGGCACCGATGTCCGACACCGACCGGCTGATCGCCGTGACCCTGATCGACTGCATCAACAACCAGGGTTATCTCGACGAAACCCTGGAAGAAGTCTGCGAATCCTTCGACCCCGAGCTCGACATCGAGCTGGATGAAGTCGAAGCCGTGCTGCACCGTATCCAGCAATTCGAACCCGCCGGCATCGGCGCGCGCAACCTCAGCGAGTGCCTGTTGCTGCAACTGCGCCAGCTGCCGCCGCGTACCCCGTGGATGGCCGAAGCCCAGCGTCTGGTCAGCGACTACATCGACCTGCTCGGCGGCCGCGACTACAGCCAGCTGATGCGCCGCATGAAGCTCAAGGAAGACGAGCTGCGCCAGGTCATCGAACTGGTACAGAGCCTCAACCCGCGCCCGGGCTCGCAAATCGAGTCCAGCGAAGCCGAGTACGTGGTGCCCGACGTGATCGTGCGCAAGGACAACGAGCGCTGGCTGGTCGAACTCAACCAGGAAGCAGTCCCGCGCCTGCGGGTCAACCCGCAGTACGCCGGTTTCGTCCGTCGCGCCGACACCAGCGCCGACAACACCTTCATGCGCAACCAGTTGCAGGAGGCGCGCTGGTTCATCAAGAGCCTGCAAAGCCGCAACGAAACCCTGATGAAGGTCGCCACCCAGATCGTCGAGCACCAGCGCGGCTTCCTCGATCACGGTGACGAGGCGATGAAGCCGCTGGTGCTGCACGACATCGCCGAAGCGGTGGGCATGCACGAGTCGACCATTTCCCGGGTGACCACGCAGAAATACATGCACACGCCGCGCGGAATTTACGAGCTGAAGTACTTTTTCTCCAGCCACGTCAGCACCTCCGAAGGCGGCGAATGCTCGTCCACAGCGATCCGCGCAATCATCAAGAAACTAGTTGCAGCGGAAAATCAGAAAAAGCCATTGAGTGACAGCAAGATCGCTGGTTTACTGGAGGCACAAGGCATCCAGGTAGCACGTCGCACCGTCGCCAAGTACCGCGAGTCCCTCGGCATCGCACCGTCGAGCGAGCGCAAGCGATTGATGTAACGGCTCCTGAGGTGTGCCACCGCAGTTCAGTGGCAGGCGCAATACCTGCCTCTTATGCACCGGCAACAAAGGAGAAGCTGTATGCAAGTCAATATCAGTGGACAGCATGTAGAAGTTACTCAGCCCCTGCGTGAGTACGTCGAGCAGAAATTGAAACGACTGGAGGGGCATTTCGACAAGATTACCAATGTGACGGTAATCATGAAGGTCGAGAAGCTGCAGCAGAAGATTGAAGCGACGCTGTTCATTCCCGGCGGCGAAGTGGTTGCAAATGCCGAACACCAAGACATGTATGCAGCGATCGACGCCTTGACCGACAAGCTCGACCGCCAACTGAAAAAACACAAGGAAAAACAGCAAAGCCTGCTGCAAGGTGCAGCGGCCCGCTGATCCCCCTCATCCATGATCCGACTTGAAACCATCCTGACCCCCGGCCGTTCCCTTGTGAACGTGCCGGGCGGCAGTAAAAAGCGTGCGCTCGAACAGATCGCCAATCTGATCGGCAGAGAAGTGCCCGAGCTGGACACCCAGATCGTGTACGAAGCCTTGATCGCCCGGGAGAAACTGGGCTCCACCGGCTTCGGCAACGGCATTGCCATTCCCCACTGCCGCCTCAAGGGCTGTGAGTCGCCGGTCAGCGCGCTGCTGCACCTTGACGCCCCTATCGATTTCGACGCCATCGATGGCGCCCCGGTCGACCTGCTGTTCGTACTGCTGGTCCCGGAAGCGGCTACCGATGCGCACCTGGAGCTGCTGCGCCAGATCGCCAGCATGCTCGATAGCAAGGACGTACGCGAAAAGCTGCGTGCGGCCACCAGTAACGAAGCCTTGTACCAGGTCGTACTGGACGTACAGAACGGGCATTGAACATGCGCTTGATCATCGTTAGCGGCCGGTCTGGCTCCGGCAAGAGTACCGCCCTCGATGTACTTGAGGACAACGGCTACTACTGCATCGACAACCTGCCTGCTGGCTTGCTGCCGCAACTGGCCGAAAGCGCCCTGATCAACACGGAATTGATGCAGCCCAAGGTGGCCGTTTCGATTGACGCGCGCAACTTGCCCAGCCACTTGTCGCGCTTTCCCGAGCTGCTTGAGGACGCCCGTAGCCGGCACATCCAGTGTGATGTGCTGTACCTGGATGCCGATGAAGAAACATTGCTCAAGCGCTTCTCGGAAACCCGCCGCCGCCACCCGCTGACCAACAACGAACGCTCGCTGGCCGAAGCGATCGAAGTCGAAAGCGAGCTGCTCGGGCCGATTGCCGACCTCGCCGACCTGAAGATCGATACCACCAACCTGAACCTGTATCAGTTGCGTGACTCGATCAAATTGCGCCTGCTCAACCAGCCGGAGCCCGGTACGGCCTTCCTGGTCGAATCCTTCGGTTTCAAACGCGGCATGCCGGTCGATGCCGACCTGGTGTTCGATGTGCGCTGCCTGCCCAACCCTTACTGGAAGCCGGAACTGCGCGACCATTCGGGCCTGGAGCAACCGGTGATCGATTACCTGGCTGCGCAGCCGGATGTCGAGGACATGTTCCAGGACATCTCCAGCTACCTGCTCAAGTGGTTACCGCGCTTTGCCGCCAGCAACCGTGCCTATGTCACCATTGCCATTGGCTGCACGGGTGGCCACCACCGTTCGGTGTACCTGACCGAGCGTCTGGGCCAGTTACTGCAACAATCGTTAAAGAATGTCCAGGTTCGCCACCGCGACCTCTAGCCCACAGGACCAGCGCCTCGATGCCCGCAAAAGAAATCACCATCATCAACAAGCTGGGGCTGCACGCCCGGGCAGCGGCAAAGTTCGTTGGCGTTGCGGGCAAGTTTCCCTGCCAGGTTCGCGTTGGGCGTAATCCGCAATCCCTGGTTGATGGCAAGAGCATCATGGCGGTCATGATGCTGGCGGCCGGCAAGGGCACCGCCATTCATCTGCACACCGAGGGCGAGCAGGACGATGATGCACTCAACGCCCTGATCGAACTGATCAACAATTACTTCGACGAGGGCGAGTAACCGCCCCCGTTTTCTCACGAAAGCGCCGTATCCATCACCATCATCAGGCAGAAGCCGATGCACAGGCCCAGGCTGGCTAGCCGGTGATGGCCATTGCTGCGCGACTCGGGAATGATTTCCTGGGTCACGACCAGCAACATCGCCCCGGCAGCACACGCCAAGCCCAGTGGCAGCAACAACTCTGCCACGGTCACCAGCCAGGCACACACCACCGCTGCCAGCGGCTCGACCAGACCAGAAGCCGCACCAATCAGAAACGCCTTGAAGCGGGCCATCCCCGCCCCTGCCAACACCAGGGCGATCACCAGGCCTTCCGGCACATCCTGCAGGGCAATGCCCATGGCAAGGCTGTCGGCATCGGGCATGCCACCACCGGCAGACACGCCAATGGCCATGCCTTCGGGGATGTTATGGGCAATGATGGCAATGACGAACACCCAGATCCGCGCGGCGATCACCGGTTGCTGCGGCGTGCCGACCAGGGCCTCGGGCGATGCACCGGACACCTTGAGGTCGACCAGGTACAGGCAGAAGGCCCCGAACAGCAAGCCGAAGCTGACCAAACCACCGGCGCCCCATTTACCCAGGCCAATGGCCTGGGCGGCATCCAGCCCGGGAATGATCAGCGAAAAGGCCGTGGCCGCCAGCATCACCCCGGCACCAAAGCCCAGCAAGGTATCGGCCAACGCCACTGGCATGTTGCGGATCACCAGCACCGGCACCGCGCCCAAGGCCGTACCCAGGGCGCACAGCGCACCGCCTTCGAGCGCCCGTAACATGCGCGGCTCCAGGTCCAGCCAGGCGATACCCTGGGCCACCAGCAGGGCGAAGCCGACCAGCAGCAACAGGGTACCGAGCGCCAGGCGAAACAGCCGCACGCCGGCAATCGACATTACATCCGAACGCATTGCGCTGCGACTCACACAAGCGCAGCTGCGTAACGACGCTCTACCTCGGACCAGTCGATCACGTTGTAGAAGGCGTTGATGTATTCCGGACGACGGTTCTGGTACAGCAGATAGTAAGCATGCTCCCAGACGTCCAGGCCGAGGATTGGCGTATTGCCGGTCATCAGCGGGCTGTCCTGATTACCACTGCTTTCAACCACCAGGGTCTTGGCCGGGGTCACGCTCAGCCAGGCCCAGCCGCTGCCAAAGCGAGTCAGCGCAGCCTTGGTGAAGGCGTCCTTGAACGCCTCGAAGCCACCCAATTGCTCATCAATGGCCTTGGCCACAGCGCCTTGTGGCAGGCCGCCGCCCTGGGGCGACATCACGGTCCAGAACAGCGAATGGTTGGCGTGACCGCCGCCCTGGTTGATTACCGCGTTGTGCAATTTTTCCGGAAGTTGCTTGACGCTGGCCACCAGTTTTTCCACCGGCCACTCGGCATACTCGCTGCCTTCGACCGCCGCGTTGAGGTTGTTGATGTAAGTCTGGTGGTGCTTGCTGTGGTGAATCTGCATGGTCTGGGTATCGATGTGCGGTTCCAGCGCATCGTAGGCGTAAGGCAATGCAGGCAAGGTATAAGGCATATCACTGGATTCCATATTGTAGGACTGAAGGCGCGGCGCTTTCCTGGCCGGCATGCAGGGCCGGCTGCGGCTCGTGCCGGTAGAGCAGACGTTCGGTACGGGGGTACTGGCCGTACTCGCTGATGAAGCTCAGCAACTCGGTGTAGGTCTTGCTGCTGTGGCGCAACGCAGCTTCGCGCAGTATCGGCGCCATGCGCGGGTCCTGGGCGGTCTGCAACAACCGCTGGTGAATGGCGCACAGGTACTCGGCGCTTTCCTGCGGCTGATTCAGCCGCAGGTGCAGGTCAGCCAGGTTGTGGTGGGCGATGACGCACACGGCCACCGCTTCGTCGGCGTCATGCCAGCGTTCGAACAACACCTGGGCAAGCGCCAGGGCTTGCAGATACAACTCGCGGGCATCGACCAACTCGCCCTGTTCGAACAGGCGGTTGGCAATTTCGGTGGTGCGTTTCCAGTGCTGCATGACAAACCTCCAGAGCGGTGGGCCGGCTCAGATCCCGCCGGCGGTGAGCTTTTCCGGATCGAGCAGCGCTTCAAGCTGGCTGCGCGGCAGGTCGGTGTTTTCGAGGGCTACGTCGATAATCGGGCGGCCTTGCTTGTAAGCGGTCTTGGCGATTTCGGCAGCCTTCTGGTAGCCGATGATCGGGTTCAGGGCAGTGACCAGAATCGGGTTGCGCGCCAGGGCTTCCTTGAGCTTGGGTTCATTGACCGTGAAGCTGGCAATCGCCTTGTCGGCCAGCAAGCGGCTGGCATTGGCCATCAGCTCGATGCTGCTGAGCAGGTTCTGGGCAATAATCGGCAGCATCACGTTGAGTTCGAAGTTGCCCGACTGCCCGGCCACGGCGATGGTCGCGTCGTTGCCGATCACCTGCGCGGCGACCATGGCAGTCGCTTCCGGGATTACCGGGTTGACCTTGCCTGGCATGATCGAAGAGCCCGGCTGCAAGCCTTCGAGCTCGATTTCGCCCAGGCCGGCCAGCGGCCCGGAGTTCATCCAGCGCAGGTCATTGGCGATTTTCATCAGTGCCACAGCGGTGGTCTTGAGCTGGCCGGATACCGCCACAGCGGTGTCTTGCGAACCAATCAAGGCGAACAGGTTGTGCCCCGGAACAAATTCGACGCCGGTAAGCGCTGTCAGTTGCTGGCTGAAGCGCGCAGCGAACTCAGGATGGGCATTGATGCCAGTGCCCACGGCGGTGCCGCCCTGGGCCAGGGCTTGCAGGCTTGGCAAGGTGGCTTGCAGATGAGCAATGGCCGCCTTGACTTGCGCCGACCATCCACCCAGCACCTGGCTCATGCGCACCGGCATGGCATCCATCAGGTGGGTGCGGCCGGTCTTGATGAACGGATGCACCTGCTCGGCCTTGGCGTCGATCACCTTGACCAGATGCTGCAGCGCCGGCAGCAACTGCTCGTGCAGGGCCAGCGCGGCACTGACATGAATGGTGGTGGGGATAATGTCGTTGCTGCTTTGCCCGCAGTTGACGTGATCGTTGGGGTTGACCGTATCGCCCAGCACGCGGCTGGCCAGGGTCGCGATCACCTCGTTGGCGTTCATGTTCGAACTGGTACCGGAGCCGGTCTGGAAGATATCCACCGGGAAATGCTGCATGAAGTCAGCGGCCAGCAACTGCTCCACGGCTTTGACGATCGCCTCGCCGCGGGCCTGCTCCAGTTGCTTGAGCTCGATGTTGGCCTTGGCCGCAGCAGCCTTGGCCAGCAGTAGTGCGCGAATGAACTGGGTCGGCATGCGTTGCTGGCTGATCGGGAAGTTGTTTACCGCGCGCTGGGTCTGGGCGCCATACAGGGCCTCGGCTGGCACCAGCAGTTCACCCATGCTGTCGCGCTCGATACGGGTATTACTCATCATCAAGTCCTTGCATCAGTTCATCGTAGGAAATCGAAGGCAGCAGTACGCAGTTCGCCAGTTGCAGGGCGAAGGGCTGCCAGCGCTGGTTGTTTTCGCGCCGATCGAGGTTGCGCAGCTCCAGCAGCGGCCGCCAGGCCTGGTCCAGGCACAGGCAGCGCCAATGCCAGGGCAGCGCGCGATCGCAGGCGGTGTCCAGCAGCAGGCGGAATGAAGTCAAGGCGATGGTCCAGGCGCTGGTATCGGTGCAACACACCAGGTAACGGCCTTCGGTGAGGTAGTGCTCGATCAGGCGCGGCTCGTCCGGATCGAGTGCACAGCGAATGCGCCGGCTCAGCCAGCGCCAGTTTTCCAGGTAGGGCAATTCGTGGAGGACTGGTTTCATGAACATCATCGCCTAGATAATGATATTCATTATTAAGTGATAATCAGAATCAGTTCAACAAAATGAAAAAAGAAAAACAAAAAGCCCGACACATGGCCGGGCTTCGAAGGGGGAGCAACACCGGGCGTTAACTGCCCGCGACGGTCATCCGCTCGATCAGCACCGAGCCTGTGTGAATATTGCTGCGGGTTTCCAGATCATTACCAATCGCGACAATTTGCTGGAACATATCCTTCATATTACCGGCGATCGTCACTTCCTGAACGGCGAACTGAATCTCGCCGTTTTCTACCCAGTAGCCTGCAGCACCGCGCGAGTAGTCGCCGGTGACCATGTTCAGACCATGGCCCATCAGCTCGGTAACCAGCAGTCCACGACCCATGCGCCGCAGCAGGGCAGCCTGGTCTTCGACCCCATGGGTGACGAACAGGTTGTGCACGCCGCCGGCGTTGGCGGTGCTCGGCAAGCCCAGCTTGCGCCCGGAATAGGTACCCAGCACGTAGGACACCAGTTGGCCGTTTTCAACGAATGGCTTGGCATAGGTGGCCAGGCCGTCACCATCGAACGCGGCGCTGCCCAGGGCACGCTGCAGGTGCGGGCGCTCGTCCAGGGTCAGCCAGGTCGGGAACAGCCGTTGGCCCATGGCACCATCGAGGAACGAAGACTTGCGGTACAGGTTGCCGCCGGAAATCGCCGAAAGGAAGCTGCCGAACAGCCCCCCTGCCAGCTCGGCCGAGAACAGTACCGGCACTTCACAGGTGGGTACCGGACGCGCGCCCAGGCGGCTGGCTGCCCGTTGCGCAGCGCGGATACCGATGCTGCGCGGGTCGGCGAGCAATTCGCCCTGGCGATTGACGTCATACCAGTAGTCGCGCTGCATCTGCCCGTCGGCTTCGGCAATCATCACGCAGCTCAGGCTGTGCCGGGTCGAAGCGTAGCCGCCGATAAAGCCATGGCTGTTGCCATACACGCGACAGCCCTGGTGGGTGTTGAGGGTGGTGCCGTCGGCGTTCTTGATCCGCGCATCGGCATCGAAAGCTGCGGCTTCGCACTCCAGGGCCTTTTCGATGGCCTGCTCAGGGGTGATGTCCCAGGCATGATAGAGGTCGAAATCCGCCTGCTCGCGGGCCATCAGCGCCGGATCGGCAAGCCCGGCGCACTCGTCTTCGGAAGTGTGCTTGGCAATTGCCAGGGCGGCGGCGACGGTTTCCCGGATCGCCTCGCTGCCGCTGGCCGAGGTGCTCGCCGAGCCTTTGCGCTGGCCCACGTACAAGGTGATGCCAAAACCCTGGTCACGGTTGAATTCGACGGTCTCGACTTCACGCTGGCGCACCGAAGTCGACAACCCCTGCTCCAGCGATACCGCCACTTCGCAGGCGCTGGCACCCTGGCGCCGGGCTTCGGCAATGATCTGTTCGACCTGTTCCTGCAACGCCGGCAGGGCCTGCGGACCTACGCTCTGGACTGCACTCATGGTTTTCTCCACTCAAATTCTGCGTTCGGCGCGGGTCAATCTACGACCGGACCGGACAAGCGGCCCCCGACTGGTTATCATGGCGGCGATTCTCAGCGGACTGCCCCCATGGTTGATTCTTACGACACCGCCTTTGACGGCGAAAAAAGCAAAACCCAGGTCAAGCGCGAAATGCAGGCGCTGGTCGAGATGGGCGAGCGCCTTACCTTGCTCAAGCCCGATACCCTGGCCAAACTGCCGTTGACCGACGAGTTGCGCGCGGCCCTGGAAGAGCACAAGCGGCACACCGCGAACGAGGCCAAACGGCGTCACAAGTCGTTCATCGGCAAGCTGATGCGCGACCAGGACATCGACGCGATCAATGCCCTGCTTGACCAGCTCGACGCCTCCTCGCGCCAATACAACGAGCGCTTCCACAACCTTGAACGCTGGCGTGACCGGCTGATCGATGGTACCGACGAGGTCCTGGAGAAGTTCGTCCAGGAATACCCCGATGCCGATCGCCAGCAACTGCGCTCGCTGATCCGCCAGGCCCAGCACGAGCTGGCGCGCAACAAGCCGCCAAGCGCGAGCCGCAAGATCTTCAAGTACATCCGCGAACTCGACGAGGTCCAACGCGGCCTGCGTTGAACCCCGCACACGGGCAGGCGCCCTGCCTGCCCGGTTTCATCTTCAAGCGCCGGTGCCACCGACGGTGATCGCATCGATCTTCAGGGTCGGCTGGCCAACGCCTACCGGCACCGACTGACCATCCTTGCCGCATGTACCGACACCGCTGTCCAGCGACAGGTCGTTGCCGACCATCGATACCCGGCTCATGGCTTCCGGCCCGTTGCCGATCAGGGTTGCGCCTTTGACCGGCGCGGTAATCTTGCCGTCTTCGATCAGGTACGCCTCACTGGTGGAGAACACGAACTTGCCGCTGGTGATGTCCACCTGGCCACCGCCGAGGTTGGCGCAGTAAATACCCCTTTTCACCGAGGCAATGATTTCTGCCGGGTCGCTTTCGCCGGCACGCATGTAGGTGTTGGTCATGCGCGGCATCGGCAGGTGCGCGTAGGATTCGCGTCGGCCGTTGCCGGTGCGGGCCATGCCCATCAGGCGGGCGTTGAGCTTGTCCTGCATGTAGCCCTTGAGGATGCCGTTCTCGATCAGCGTGGTGCACTCGGTCGGGGTACCTTCGTCATCGACGCTCAGTGATCCGCGACGACCTTCCAGGGTGCCGTCATCGACAATGGTGCACAGGCTCGAAGCCACCTTCTCGCCCATGTGGCCGCTGTAGGCCGAACTGCCCTTGCGGTTGAAATCACCCTCCAGGCCATGGCCGACCGCTTCGTGCAGCAATACGCCCGACCAGCCGGAGCCGAGCACCACCGGCAGGGTACCGGCCGGCGCCGGGATGGCTTCGAGGTTGACCAGCGCCTGGCGCAGGGCCTCACGGGCATAGCCCATGACCCGTTCGTCGGTGAAATAGCGGTAGTCGGTACGCCCGCCGCCACCGTGACCGCCGCGCTCGCGACGGCCGTTCTGCTCGACGATGACACTGACGTTGAAACGCACCAGCGGGCGAATGTCGGCGGCCAGGCTGCCATCGGCGGCGGCGACCAGGATGCGCTCCCAGACCCCGGCCATGCTCACGGTGACTTGCTGGATACGCGGATCGAGCTTGCGCGTGGCGGCGTCGACACGCTTGAGCAGCTCGACCTTGTCGGCTCGGCTGATGACCTCAAGCGGATTGTCGGTGCCATACAGCTGGGTAACGTCCTGGCTGTTGAACGCCTGCACGCTGCCGTTCTGCCCGGCACGGGAAATCGAGCGCGCGGCGCGGGCCGCCGAGGTCAGGGCTTCGAGGTTGATGGCGTTGCTGTAGGCAAAACCGGTCTTCTCGCCGGACTGGGCACGTACGCCCACGCCCTGGTCGAGGTTGAAACTGCCTTCTTTGACGATGCCGTCTTCCAGCGCCCAGGATTCGGAAATCTGCCCCTGGAAGTACAGGTCGGCGGCATCGATGCCTGGCCCGGCCAGCTCGCCCAGCACTGACTGCAGGCTGTCGAGGGTCAGGCCGCCCGGCGCCAGCAGGTGTTCGCTGACAGTGGATAACATCTCGCTCATAGTCACTCCGAGGTGTGCGCAGGCCGCAAGGCGTCCTGCGAGAAAAAGCGCCGGTGCAAGGTCACCGGCATCCGCGCCCGGATGGACGCCTGTTCGCTGCTGTCACGTTCGCCCAGCAGCACGGCTTCGCCGCTGGCCTGTTCGGCGACGATGCGCCCCCAGGGGTCGACGATCGCCGCATGGCCATAGGTTTCCCGGGGCCCCGGGTGAGTTCCGCCCTGGGCCGCGGCCAGGACATAACACTGGGTTTCAATCGCCCGCGCGCGAATCAACACTTCCCAGTGCGCGGCACCGGTCACGGCGGTGAAGGCCGACGGCGCACTGATCAGCTCAGCCCCGGCCTCGCGCAGCGCGCTGTACAGCTCGGGGAAGCGCAGGTCATAGCAGACGCTCAGGCCCAGGCGCCCGACCGGGGTATCGGCGACCACTACCTGGCCGCCATGGGCGTAGTCATCGGATTCGCGATAGCGGCCACGGTTATCGGCGACATCGACATCGAACAGGTGCAGCTTGTCGTAGCGCGCCACCTGCTCACCGTGCTCATCGATCAGCAACGAGCAGGCATGGGCCTTGGCTTCGGCCTGGCCGACCGGCGGCAGCGGCAAGGTCCCGGCCACTATCCATAACTTGAGGTCGCGGGCGGTCTGTTTCAACCAGGGCAGGATCGGGCCTTCGCCCAGCGCTTCGGCGCGGCCGATTGCGGCGCTGTCGCGCCGGCCCATGGCAGCGAAGTTCTCCGGCAGCACGGCAAGCCGTGCACCGCCTGCGGCTGCCTGCTCAAGCAGTTGCCGGGCGCGCACCAGGTTGGCCAGAACGTCGCTCTGGCTGACCATCTGGATAACCGCTGACTTCATCCCGGCTCCTAGCGTGATTTTTCGAAAGGTTTGATAAAGCTTATCTTAGGCTCTTTCCACGGACCTTCGACGCGATAATGCACGCTGGCGTAGCGCGCCACCCGGTCACCGAGCAGGCGATCAACCAGGAACAGCGCCCCGCCGATGGCCGGCGCACCGACGATCAGCGCGGCAATCGGCAGGTTGTTGGTCACCGGCAGGGTCACCAGCAGGTTGGCGTCGACCCGGTCACGGACCATGTCCAGGGTGCCGTCCAGCTCAAGGTTGCTGGAGGGGCCGGTGACGGTGATCGGTTCGCGGGTCACATACACCCCTTCACTGGCCACCAGCAGGCCTTTGACCCGGTCGTAGCTCAGGCCCTTGTCGAGCAGGTCGGAGAAGTCCAGACGCAGGCGCCGGCCAATCGAGTTGAAGTTGAGCAGGCCGAACACGCGCAGGGCCTGGGCGCCACCTTCGACTTCGACGAACTGGCCTTTGCGCAGGGCGGCGTCGAGGCTGCCGGAGAAGCGCTTGAGGCCGACCCAGGCTGGCGAGCCGGGCCAGCGGCCGTCGACATCCAGGCGAAAGTCCCGGCTGGTGACGGTCGGCGCAAAGTTGAAAGCCTTGAGGATGTCCGCCAGGTTCTTGCCTTCCAGACGGCCCTTGTACCAACTGCTGCTCGCCCCTGGCGCCCCTTCCCAACCGCCATTACCGTCGATCTGCAGGCCTTTGACACTGACATCGAGGTCATTGAGGGCGATGCCCTTGGCAGTCGGACGAACTTTGACCGCCCAGCTGCCGAGCAGGTCATCGCCACGGAACAGCTTGTCGATGGAAAGATCAACGGCCGGAATCTTGCGCGGATCAATACTCGCCATCGGGTCCGGGCCGTCATCGGAAGACGCTTCGGCGGGGTCGGCGGCCGGCAGGTGAATGGTCTGCAGGTTGATTACCATCGGCGCGCCCTTGGCATCCGGGATCCGCGCGTTACCGATGACTTCCTTGCTGTCCAGGCGCACGACCCAGAGGTTGCCACCGCGATCGACACGCACCACCGCCTGCGCCAGGTTCAGGCCAAAGCCCTTGAGCTGGCCAATACTCAGGTCGACGCCACGCAGCGTCTGCTTGGCACTGCCACCCGGGTCGTTGCCGGCAAAGCGCTCGAACTGCTTCTGCCAGGGCTCCAGGTCCAGCTCGGCCAGGCGACCGCGCACACGCAGGCCCTGGCCAGGCGGCAACTGTGCGGTACCGGCGCCGAACAGCAGTTCACCGCGGCCCTGGTCGAGCTTGTCCATGGGCGCGGCGTAGATGGCCTTGGCAACGTCGGCATAAGTGACATTAAAGCGCCGCTCCGGCCCCTGCAGCCCCATGCTGAACTGGCTGTTGCGGGTCTCGTTGGCGTCCTTGCCGAACGGCGCGGGCAAATCCACCGCCAGGCCCTTGAGGCTGGAATCGACAGTCAAGGTGTTGTCGCGGCTGCCCAGGCTGACCTGCAACTGGTAAGGCAGCTCCCCGGAAAGCGGCAGGGCCTGTTTGACCTGCAGCCAGTCGGTCAGTGACTTGAGCGGCATCTGCCCTTTGGCGTTGATGCGGGTCTGCATCTGCCCGGGCTTGCCTTCGGCAAAGATCTGCGCGGTGATCGGCTTGTCAAAAGCCCGCGCACTGATGTTCTCGCCGCTCAAGCCTTTGTCGAAGTCAAAGCGCAAGTCACCCTTGAGCTGATGGAGTTCCAGGGCAGGTGAAGCGATCTTCAGCCGTGCATCGCGAACATTGAAGTCAACGACCACCTTGGGTTGCTGGCCTTTGGCCAGGGGAATATCCAGCTTGAGCTTGCCCTTGAGATCGCCCTCGCCCTCCCAGCCGGCAAACATCGGCCCGGTGCCGATAGGCGCGTCCTGGAGGATCTTCAGGCCGTCGCCAAGCCCGCCGTCAAATTCGCCGTCCAGGTACAGGTGATTGTGTTCACCGGCGGCAACATGGGGAATGTTGACCTCGACGTTGCGTACCTGAGTATTGAGTAACTGTCCGCTTTGCGCCTTGATGCGCACACCATCGTCGTCGATAAACACGTCACCGGCGACTTTCTGCACCTGAGGCCAGCCGGGCTGAAAATCCAGGGCGGCGTCATGGACTTTGAAGAACAGGCTGATACTGCGGGCCTGCTCCGAGGCGCCGTGGTTGAGCGAGCCCTGGTACTGGAAGTAACCCTCATCGACCGCGCCCTTGAGGATCGCCGTGCGCAGCCATTCATCCAGCGCCGGGCTTAGTACTTCGGGCAGGTACTTGGCGGTGTAGCGGCCATCGCCGTCGACCAGGCCGACGCGCAGGTCCATGTAGTCTTCACGGGTTTCATCGAACAGCAGGCGAATGAGGAAGTCGCCGGCAATCTTGCCCTCCTCGCCCAGCACCTTCAGGTACGGCGCGATCAGGGTGAAGCCTTCCTGGTCCAGGCGCCAGGTCAGGCGTGCGTTGGCTTTCTGGTAATGCCAGGGTTTCTCGAAGATCGGGTACAGGTGCAGCATGAAGGCATCGGTATCCAGGCGCAGTTCGCCCTGGCCGAGGTCACCGCTGATACTGCCGCTGACATTACCGGCAGCCGGTGCACCGTGATAGGCGTCAAAGCCAACCCGCTCAAGGTTGGCAGCAAAACTCAGGCGCTGGTCGCCGGTGGCTTTAGGCCGCACATCCAGGCGCACGTTACGCAAGGCCCCGGTGACCTTGAGGCCATCGACCACGGCCATGAGTTTTTCCGGCAGCGGCGCCAGGGCGTCGATCAGCGGCGTAACCGGGGTCAGGTCGAGACGGTCGGCCTGGATCGCCCAGGTTTCCTCGCTCGACTCGGTCGCGGCCGTCTGCTTGACCTGCACATGGGATTCCCAGCGGGTCTTGCCCAGACTCATGGCCAGCGAGTCGACCAGCACCTCCAGGCCCTTGTCGCCGCGCTGGAACCAGGCATTGAGGGCCAGGTTGTCAATCTGCACGGGCTTGCGTTCGGCATGATTGCCGCGCAGCTCTGGCGCATTCAGGCGCACCACAGCGCTTTGCAACTGGCCCTTGCCCCAGTTCAGCCACAGCTCGCCACCGGCGCGCAGCTCAGTGGCCTGCCACTGGCCCAGCAGGCGTGGCGGCAGCCAGCGCGCCCAGTCGCTTTGCGGCAGGCTCAGGTAGGCATCGATTTCACCGTCGCGCCACTGGCTGGGGCGAATCCGGCTGCGCAGGCTCAACGCCAGTGGCTGGCCATCGGGCAAGGTCAGCCGCGCGTCCAGGCGCTGGCGCACACTGCCGGTCTGCAGGCCGAGGCTGACGTAGGTGAGGGTCATGGGTTCGCGCTGGAACGGCTCCAGGGTCACCTGGCTGTCGACCACGGTGACTTTCGACACCACCTGGATCTGCTTGAGCAGTTGCTCGGGGTCGAGTGGTTTGTCGTCTTTTTTCGGCAGGCCTTCCAGGGCCCAGGCGCCGTTCTGGTCCTCGCGCAGGCTCAGTTGCAGGCCGCCAACTTCGAGGTTGGCCAGGCGCACCTGGCGCTCGACCAGGCTGGCCCACAGGTCCGGCACCAGCCTGACGCCGTCCAGGCGCAGGGCACTGGGCCCTTCGCCGACCTGGATATCGCGTACCCGCACGATCGGCGCCAGGCCGCTCCAGTGCCCTTCCAGGGCACCGATATGCACCGGCAGGCCCAAGGCTTGCTCGGCCTTGTCCTCGACCTCGGCACGGTACTCGGCCACCAGCGGGATGAACTGCCGGCCGAGACTGACATAAAGCGCCACCAACACCGCCAGCAAGGCACTGATGCCCAACCCCCAGCGGGTCAAGGCGCCGAGAACGCGCATCAGTCGTTCCATGCCTGTGGCCCTCCAGATCGTGCCTTAACTATGGCCGCAACCCGGCGGTTTGCCAGCCGGCGCACTGCGCAATGTTGTTCAGACCGAGTCAGAGGAGCACCACATCATATTGTTCCTGGGAATACATGGACTCGACCTGGAAGCGAATGGTTCGACCAATGAAGGCTTCAAGTTCGGCAACGTTACCCGATTCTTCATCCAGCAGGCGGTCGACCACCTTCTGGTTGGCCAGCACCCGGTAGCCTTCAGCCTGGTAGGCGCGGGCTTCGCGGAGGATCTCGCGGAAAATTTCGTAACAGACGGTCTCGGGGGTTTTCAGCTTGCCCCGGCCCTGGCAGCAATAGCAGGGCTCACAGAGTACCTGCTCGAGGCTTTCGCGGGTGCGCTTGCGGGTCATCTGCACCAGGCCCAGCTCGGTGATGCCGATGATGTTGGTCTTGGCGTGGTCGCGCTCCAGCTGTTTTTCCAGGGTCCGCAGTACCTGGCGCTGGTGCTCTTCATCTTCCATGTCGATGAAGTCAATGATGATGATCCCGCCGATATTGCGCAGGCGCAGTTGCCGGGCAATGGCGGTGGCCGCCTCGAGGTTGGTTTTGAAGATGGTCTCTTCAAGATTGCGGTGGCCGACAAAAGCCCCGGTATTGACGTCGATGGTGGTCATCGCCTCGGCCGGGTCGACTACCAGGTAACCGCCGGATTTGAGCGGCACCTTGCGGTCCAGGGCGCGCTGGATCTCGTCTTCGACGCCGTAGAGGTCGAAGATCGGTCGCTCGCCCGGGTAGTGTTCCAGACGATCGGCGATTTCCGGCATCAATTCGGCGACAAACTGCGTGGTTTTCTGAAATGTTTCCCGCGAATCGATGCGGATCTTCTCGATTTTCGGGTTAACCAGATCGCGCAGAGTGCGCAGGGCCAGGCCGAGGTCTTCGTAGATTTCGGTCGGCGCGCCGACGGTCTTGATCTGCGCGCCGATCTGCTCCCAGAGCCTGCGCAGGTAGCGGATGTCCATGAGGATTTCATCGGCCCCGGCGCCTTCGGCGGCGGTACGCAGGATGAAACCACCGGCATCCTGGATATTTTCCTGGGCGATGCAGTCAGTCACCACCTGCTTGAGGCGCTCGCGTTCGGCTTCGTCTTCGATCTTCAGCGAAATACCGACATGACTGGTGCGCGGCATGTACACCAGGTACCGCGACGGGATCGACAGCTGGGTGGTCAGGCGCGCGCCCTTGGAGCCGATCGGGTCCTTGGTCACCTGCACCACCAGGCTCTGGCCTTCGTGCACCAGGGCGCTGATGCTCTCGACCGACGAGCCTTCGCGCAGGGAGATTTCCGAGGCGTGGATGAACGCCGCGCGGTCCAGGCCGATGTCGACGAAGGCCGCCTGCATGCCCGGCAGTACCCGCACCACCTTGCCTTTGTAGATGTTGCCGACGATGCCACGGCGCTGGGTGCGCTCGACATGCACCTCCTGCAGTACACCGTTCTCCACCACCGCCACGCGTGATTCCATCGGTGTGATGTTGATCAGAATCTCTTCACTCATGGCAGGCTCTCGTCAAAGGACTTCAGTAATCATGGATCGCTCGCGGGCGACTGGCTAGGGCAGTTCTGGCTAATCCTCGCTCAACAGGCCGGCAGACGCTGCCAGCAGGGGATGGCGAATTGACCGAGCAGTTCGGCGGTTTCGTTCAAGGGCAGGCCGACCACGGCCGAATAGCTGCCTTCAAGGCGCTGGACGAATACCGCCCCCAGGCCCTGAATGGCGTAGCTTCCGGCCTTGTCGGCAGGTTCGCCGCTGGCCCAGTAGGCCTCGGCTTCCTCGGCACTGATGGGGCGAAACAGCACACGGCTTGTGACATTGACGCTCAGGCAACGCTGATGATCGGCCACGGCCACCGCCGTCATTACCTGGTGCTCGTGCCCGGACAGGGCTGCCAGCATGGCCAGGGCATCTTCGCGGTTTTGCGGTTTACCGAGAATTCGACCTTCGAGCACCACGGCGGTATCGGCGCCCAGCACTGCTACCGGGCCCTCGCTACCTTCGGGTAGTGACGCAAGGCCAGCGCACGCTTTCTCCCGCGCCAGACGCTCGACGTAAGCTGCTGCAGCCTCTGCGGGCAGCGGCGTCTCGTCGATCGCGGCACTGAGCGAAGTAAAGGGAACACCGATCTGGGTCAGCAACTCACGGCGGCGTGGCGAGCCAGAGGCCAGGTACAGCAGGGTCATCTTGACGTCTCCCTGTCAGCGTTGAATGTGAGTGCTCAGTTGATGCTCAGGCGTCGGCGCAGACCACGCAGGCCATAGCTGATCCACGGCCAGAGCAAGGCGCTGATGACCGCCGACCAGATCAGCGCCAGGGTCGGCAAGCGGTTGCCGGTCAGGGCGCTGAGCCACAACTGGATCAACTGGGCCAGGCCGAAAATCACCAGGATCACCAGGCTCTGCTGCCACATCGGGAACATCCGCAGGCGCTGTTGCAACGACAGCACCAGGAAAGTGATCAGGGTCAGCACCAGGGCGTTCTGCCCCAGCAAGGTGCCATACAGCACATCCTCAGCCAGGCCGAGGACGAATGCAGTGGTCATCCCGACCCGGTGCGGCACGGCCAGGGTCCAGAAGGCCAGCAACAGGGCCAGCCACATCGGCCGGAACACTTCGGCGAACTGCGGCATGGGCGACACGCTGAGCAGCATGCCGATCAGAAAGCTCAGCCAGATGACCCAGCCATTACGGCTGCGGGTGCTTACCATCAGTGTCTCTCCCGGGTAATGACTGGCGCGCCGGGAACCGCAGCAGGGGCTGCGGGGGCTGCCGTGGCGGGCGGATGGGCACTGGTTGCCGGTGCGGCTGGCGTCGTGGCAGCCGGCGCCGGGGTGGCCGCAGCCGGTGCAGCCGGGGCGCTGCCAGGCGCAGGCGCGGCCGCCGAAGCGGGCAGGCCCTGGCGATCAGCCTCTTCCTGGGCAATCGCGGCATCGCTGGCACGTTGCTCGGGCGAGCGGCTATCGGTGAACACCAGCAGCAAGTAACGGCTGCGGTTGAGCGCAGCGGTCGGAATCGCCCGGACAATGGCAAACGGCTGGCCTGAGTCGTGGATCACTTCCTTGACCGTGGCCACCGGGTAACCGGCCGGGAAGCGCTGGCCGAGGCCGGAGCTGACCAGCAGGTCGCCTTCCTTGATGTCGGCGGTGTCGGCTACATGGCGCAGTTCGAGGCGCTCGGGGTTGCCGGTACCGCTGGCAATTGCCCGCAAGCCGTTGCGGTTGACCTGCACCGGAATGCTATGAGTGGTGTCGGTCAGCAGCAGTACCCGCGAGGTGTAGGGCATCAGTTCGACCACCTGGCCCATCAGGCCACGCGCGTCGAGCACCGGCTGACCGAGGACCACGCCATCGCGCTCGCCCTTGTTGATCAGGATCCGGTGAGTGAAAGGATTGGGATCGACGCCGATCAGCTCAGCAACTTCGACCTTCTCGTTGACCAGCGCCGAGGAGTTGAGCAACTCGCGCAGGCGCACGTTCTGCTCGGTCAGGGCCGCCAGCTTCTGCAGGCGACCTTGCAGGAGCAAGGCTTCGGTCTTGAGTTTTTCGTTTTCAGCGGCGAGTTCGGTACGGCTGCCAAACTGGCTGGCAACCCCCTGCCACACGCGCTGGGGCAGATCGGTAACCAGGTAGGACGGCATCAGCACCAGGCCCATCTGGCTACGCATTGGCTTGAGCAGGGTGAAGCGCGCGTCGACCACCATCAGGGTGATCGACAGCACAACCAGCACGAGCAGGCGTACGCCCAGCGAAGGGCCCTTGGCGAAAAGCGGTTTAATGGGCCGCTCCTCGTGGACGACGATTCAAGAGGTCATTCATACGGCAACGCACCGGCCTGCTTGCGGATTGACGGAAAACGACGCCCACACGGACGTCAGCCCAGCACATACAGGTAGCACTGTGGGCACTACCTGTAAACCGGGCGGCGTGAACTGCGGGCTCCGGCTTATTCGCTGGAGAGCAGGTCCATGGTGTGTTTGTCCATCATTTCCAGGGCACGGCCACCACCGCGAGCTACGCAGGTCAGCGGGTCTTCGGCGACGATTACCGGCAGGCCGGTTTCCTGTGCCAGCAGCTTGTCGAGGTCGCGCAGCAGGGCGCCACCACCGGTCAGCACCAGGCCACGCTCGGCGATGTCCGAAGCCAGCTCCGGCGGCGACTGCTCCAGGGCGCTCTTGACCGCCTGGACGATGGTCGCCAGGGATTCCTGCAACGCTTCCAGCACTTCGTTGGAGTTCAGGGTGAAGGCACGTGGCACGCCCTCGGCCAGGTTGCGGCCGCGGACATCGACTTCACGAACTTCGCCACCCGGATAGGCGGTACCGATTTCCTGCTTGATGCGCTCGGCGGTGGACTCACCGATCAGGCTGCCGTAGTTGCGGCGCACGTAGGTGACGATGGCTTCGTCGAAACGGTCGCCACCGACTCGTACGGATTCGGCGTAGACCACACCGTTCAAGGAGATCAGCGCGATTTCAGTGGTACCACCACCGATATCGACGACCATCGAACCGCGGGCTTCCTCGACCGGCAGGCCGGCACCGATGGCGGCGGCCATTGGCTCTTCGATCAGGAACACTTCACGGGCACCGGCGCCCAGCGCCGACTCACGAATGGCCCGGCGCTCGACCTGGGTCGATTTGCACGGCACGCAGATCAGTACCCGCGGGCTTGGCTGCAGGAAGCTGTTTTCGTGAACCTTGTTGATGAAGTACTGCAGCATTTTTTCGCAAACGCTGAAATCGGCGATCACGCCGTCTTTCATCGGACGAATGGCAGCAATGTTGCCAGGCGTACGGCCCAGCATGCGCTTTGCCTCGGTACCGACAGCGACGACACTTTTCTGGTTGCCGTGAGTACGAATGGCCACAACCGATGGCTCATTCAGGACGATACCGCGCTCACGCACGTAAATAAGGGTGTTGGCAGTGCCCAGGTCGATGGAAAGATCGCTGGAAAACATGCCACGCAGTTTCTTGAACATGGGAAAGTGACCCTAGGCAACGCGTGGGTAAAAAAGTGCGGCAAACTCTAACAACGGCGGGGATTTTGGGCAAGGCACCAATATGTTAAATTGGCGGTTTTTCCGAGCAAGCCTGCACATGATCGCGGCCTTATGACCGTAATACTGCCAGCATGTTCCTCATCGCGGAGCAAATCCGTTTCTGTTTTCCCAGGAGATCCCCATGGCGCTTGAACGCTGCGACGTGGAAAAGATCGCTCATTTGGCCCGACTGGGCCTGAATGAAGCCGATCTGCCACGCACTACCGATGCCCTGAACAGTATTCTGGGACTGGTCGACCAGATGCAAGCGGTCGACACCACTGGCATCGAGCCACTGGCCCACCCTCTGGAAGCCACCCAGCGCCTGCGCGCCGACGTGGTAACAGAAAGTAACCATCGCGACAGCTACCAGGCCATCGCCCCGGCGACGGAAAACGGCCTGTACCTGGTTCCGAAAGTCATCGAGTAAGGGAATAGAGCCTGCCATGCATCAACTGACCCTGGCCGAGATCGCCCGCGGACTCGCCGACAAGAAGTTTTCTTCCGAAGAGCTGACCCGCGCCCTGTTGGCGCGCATCAACCAGCTCGACCCGCAAATCAACAGCTTCATCAGCGTCACCGAAGACCTGGCCATCAGCCAGGCCCGGGCCGCCGACGCCCGCCGCGCCGCCGGCGAGAGCGGCGCCCTGCTCGGTGCACCGATCGGCCACAAGGACCTGTTCTGCACCCAGGGCATCCGCACCAGTTGCGGCTCGAAGATGCTCGACAACTTCAAGGCGCCGTACGACGCCACCGTGGTCAGCAAGCTGGCCGAAGCTGGCGCCGTGACCCTGGGCAAGACCAACATGGACGAATTCGCCATGGGTTCGGCCAACGAGAGCAGCTACTACGGTGCGGTGAAAAACCCGTGGAACCTCGAGCACGTGCCGGGCGGTTCGTCCGGTGGCTCGGCGGCCGCGGTTGCTGCGCGCCTGCTGCCTGGCGCCACCGCCACCGACACCGGTGGTTCGATCCGACAGCCGGCAGCGCTGACCAGCCTGACCGGGCTGAAACCGACCTACGGTCGGATTTCGCGCTGGGGCATGATCGCCTACGCCTCAAGCCTCGACCAGGCCGGCCCGCTGGCCCGCACTGCCGAAGACTGCGCGCTGCTGCTGCAAGGCATGGCCGGTTTCGACGCCAAGGACTCCACCAGCATCGACGAACCGGTGCCGGACTACAGCGCCAGCCTCAACGCCTCGCTCCAGGGCCTGCGCATCGGCCTGCCGAAGGAATACTTCGGTGCCGGCCTCGACCCGCGCATCGCCGACCTGGTCCAGGCCAGCGTCAAGGAGCTGGAAAAGCTCGGCGCGGTGGTCAAGGAAATCAGCCTGCCGAACATGCAGCACGCCATCCCGGCCTACTACGTGATCGCCCCGGCGGAGGCCTCGTCCAACCTGTCGCGTTTCGACGGTGTACGTTTCGGCTACCGCTGCGAGAGCCCGGTCGACCTCACCGACCTGTACAAGCGCTCCCGCGGCGAAGGCTTCGGCCCTGAAGTACAGCGCCGGATCATGGTCGGGGCCTACGCCCTGTCGGCCGGTTACTACGATGCCTACTACCTGCAGGCACAGAAAATCCGCCGCCTGATCAAGAACGACTTCATGGCGGCGTTCAACGACGTCGACGTGATCCTCGGCCCGACCACGCCAAACCCGGCCTGGAAGATCGGCGTCAAGAACAACGACCCGGTCGCCGAGTACCTGGAAGACTTCTACACCATCACCGCCAACCTCGCCGGCGTGCCAGGCCTGTCGATGCCGGCCGGTTTCGTCGATGGTCTGCCGGTTGGCGTGCAGCTGCTGGCACCGTATTTCCACGAAGGCCGCCTGCTCAACGTCGCGCACCGCTACCAGCAAGTGACTGACTGGCACACTCGCGCACCTAACGGCTTCTGAGGGATCACCACATGCAATGGGAAGTTGTCATCGGGCTGGAGATTCACACCCAGCTCGCCACCCAGTCGAAGATTTTCTCCGGCAGCGCCACCACTTTCGGCTCCGAGCCGAACACCCAGGCCAGCCTGATCGATCTGGGCATGCCCGGCGTACTGCCGGTGCTCAACCAGGAAGCGGTGCGCATGGCCTGCATGTTCGGCCTGGCCATCGATGCCGAGATCGGCCAGCACAACGTGTTCGCGCGCAAGAACTACTTCTACCCCGACCTGCCCAAGGGCTACCAGATCAGCCAGATGGAACTGCCGATCGTCGGCAAGGGCCACCTGGACATCGCCCTCGAAGACGGCACGGTCAAGCGCGTCGGCATCACCCGTGCGCACCTTGAAGAAGACGCCGGCAAGAGCCTGCACGAAGACTTCAGCGGCTCCACCGGCATCGACCTCAACCGCGCCGGCACCCCGCTGCTGGAGATCGTCTCCGAGCCGGACATGCGCAACGCCAAGGAGGCCGTGGCCTACGTCAAGGCCATCCACGCCCTGGTGCGCTACCTGGGCATCTGCGACGGCAACATGGCCGAAGGCTCGCTGCGTTGCGACTGCAACGTCTCGGTACGCCCCAAGGGCCAGGCCGAGTTCGGTACCCGCTGCGAGATCAAGAACGTCAACTCGTTCCGCTTCATCGAGCGCGCGATCAACACCGAAGTGCAGCGCCAGATCGAGCTGATCGAAGACGGCGGCCGGGTCATCCAGGAAACCCGCCTGTACGATCCGAACAAGGACGAGACCCGCTCCATGCGCAGCAAGGAGGAAGCCAACGACTACCGTTACTTCCCCGACCCGGACCTGCTGCCGGTGGTCATCGAAAGCGCCTTCCTTGAAGAGGTGCGCGCCACCTTGCCGGAACTGCCACCGCAAAAGCGTGAGCGCTTCCAGAGCCAGTTCGGCCTTTCGGCCTATGACGCCAACGTCCTGGCGACCAGCCGCGAACAGGCCGACTACTTTGAACAGGTGGTCGGTGTGTGCGGCGACGCCAAGCTTGCCGCCAACTGGGTCATGGTCGAGCTGGGCAGCCTGCTGAACAAGCTGGGCCTGGAAATCGACCAGTCGCCGGTCACTGCCGAGCACCTGGGCGGCATGCTCAAGCGCATCCTCGACAACACCATCAGCGGCAAGATTGCCAAGGTGGTGTTCGAGAAGATGGCCGCCGGCGACGGCGATGCCGACCAGATCATCGAAGCCGAGGGCCTCAAGCAGGTCACCGACAGCGGTGCGATCGAGAAGGTCCTGGACGAAGTGCTGGCCGCCAACGCCGAGCAGGTCGAGCAATACCGCGCTGCGGATGAAGCCAAGCGCGGCAAGATGTTCGGCTTCTTCGTCGGCCAGGCCATGAAAGCCTCCAAAGGCAAGGCCAACCCGCAGCAAGTGAACCAATTGCTCAAGAGCAAGCTCGAAGGGTAATCGCGTCGCCTGCTAAATCGCGGGTCAAGTCGGGTCGCCGCACCGCCGCTCCCACAGGATTGATGATAACCCTGTGGGAGCGGCGGTGCGGCGACCCGACTTGACCGGCGATGGCCACCCTACGGAGCATCTGCATACATGTGGCGTCCCCTCAGCGCACTCGCGCTTTTCACCCTGCTGGCCGGCTGCGCCAGCCACGATATCGACCCCCGCGGTTACGACAAGACCGGCACCGCCTCCTATTACGGCTCCCGTCACCACGGTAAACGCACCGCCAGTGGCGAGCCTTTCAACCAGCACGGCATGACCGCCGCCCACCGCAGCCTGCCCTTCGGCACGCGGGTCAAGGTCACCAACCTCAACAACGAACGCAGCGTCGTGGTGCGCATCAACGACCGCGGCCCGCATACCCGTGGCCGGCTGATCGACCTGTCGCGCGCCGCCGCGGATAAACTCGGGATGATCCGTAGCGGAACCGCGCGCGTACGGGTACAAAGTCTCAGCGATTGACCTGACCCCGGAGCCCGACCATTTTCGACCTGGCCGCTTTACCCACTTTCAGCCTGCTGCAATTGAGCATCGGCCTGCTGTTGCTGATCGCCGGCGCCGAACTGCTGGTGCGCGCCGCCCTGCGCCTGGCCGCCAGCCTGCAAGTGCGGCCATTGATCATCGGCCTGAGCCTGGTGGCATTCGGCAGCAGCGCGCCGCAACTGACCGTCAGCCTGCAGGCGGCCTACACCGGCGCGCCGGATGTCGCGGTCGGCAGCGTGATCGGCAGTAACATCTTCAACATCCTCGTGACCCTGGGCCTGGCCGCGCTGATCATCCCGCTGCGGGTCTCGCGCCAGCTGGTTCGCCTGGATATCCCGCTGATGATCGCCGCGAGCCTGGCGGTGTACCTGCTGGCCTTCAACGAACTGCTCGGGCGCCTGGAAGGAGCCCTGCTACTGTGTGGCCTGTTCGGCTACCTGGCGATCCTCTGGCACCAGTCCCGCCACCACGCGCGCACCTACCCGTCCCCCGGACCGCGCCCGCAGCGTGGCGGCCGGTTCTGGCTTGGTAGTGTGCTGCTGATGCTGGCCGGGCTTGGCCTGCTCAGCCTGGCCGGCCATCTGCTGCTGGAGGCAGCGGTAGAGGTGGCGCAGGACCTGGGCCTGTCAGAGCGGGTCATTGGCCTGACTGTGGTCGCGGTCTGCACCTCGCTGCCGGAACTGGCCACCTCGCTGATCGCCGCCCTGCGTGGCGAGCGGGAGATCGCCGTGGGCAACGTGATCGGCAGCAACCTGTTCAACCTGCTGGCGGTGCTCGGCCTGACCGCGTTGGTCGCCCCCGAGCCGCTGTCGATCTCGCCCAATGCCCTGGCCTTCGACCTGCCGGTGATGCTCGGGGTCGCGGTGCTGGCGCTGCCGGTGTTCTACTCCGGTTACCGGGTGACCCGCGCCGAAGGGCTGGTGTTCCTCTGCCTGTATCTGGCTTATGGTCTGCATGTGGTGGCCTTCACCACCGGCATGCCGCTGGCCAGCCGACTTGAAAAACTGATGCTGTTCTACGCATTGCCAGCACTGGGGGCGTTGCTGCTGTACACCACCCTGCGTGCCTGGCGCCGCCAACACTAAGGAAAACAACATGGGCGACAACAACAAATCCGGCGAACAGGTTCGCCGCCAGGTCATGGGCGATGCCTTCGTCGATCGCGCTTTGAGCAATGCCACCGACTTCAGCCAGCCGCTGCAGGACTTCGTCAACGAACATGCCTGGGGCAGCGTCTGGAGCCGCGAAGGCCTGCCGCTGAAAACCCGCAGCCTGATCACCCTCGCCGCCCTCACCGCACTCAAATGCCCGCAGGAGCTCAAGGGCCACGTGCGTGGCGCCCTGAACAACGGTTGTACGGTCGAGGAAATTCGCGAGGCGCTGCTGCACTGCGCGGTGTACGCCGGCGTGCCGGCAGCGGTCGATGCCTTTCGCGCCGCCCAGGAAGTGATCGACAGCTACCCGCAGAGCTGATCGATCACTTGCGCCAAGGCCGTCAGTTGCTGACGACGACGGCCTTCTGACTTTTCTTCTTCAGCCAGAACGCCACACCCAGGGTGGCGATCCAGGCCGGGATCAACATCACCGAAATGCGGATCGGCGGGGTCAGGTACATCACCACCAGAATCAGCCCGATGAACGCCAGGCACAGGTAGTTGGTCACCGGGTGGCCCCAGCTCTTGTAGAAGGTCGACTCGCCCGACGCCTGCTTGGCGCGGCGGAATTTAAGGTGGGTAATGCTGATGCTGGCCCAGTTGATCACCAGCGCCGAAACCGCCAGGGCCATCAGCAGGCCGAAGGCTTCGCCCGGCATCAGGTAGTTGATCAGCACGCACAAGCCGGTGGCCAGGGCAGAAACACCGAGGGCCGTCAGCGGCACGCCACGGCGGTTGACCTTGAGCAGTGCACGCGGCGCGTCACCCTGGCTGGCCAGACCGAACAGCATGCGGCTGTTGCAGTACACGCAGCTGTTGTACACCGACAGCGCGGCGGTCAGTACCACCACGTTGAGGATGGTCGCTACCAGGTTGCTGTCCAGGTTGTGGAAGATCATCACGAACGGGCTGCCGCCCTGCACCACCTTCTGCCACGGGTACAGCGACAGCAGCACCGCCAGGGCGCCGATGTAGAAAATCAGGATGCGATAGACCACCTGGTTGGTGGCACGCGGGATGCTGTGGCGCGGGTTGTCGGCTTCGGCAGCGGTGATACCGACCAGTTCCAGGCCGCCGAAGGAGAACATGATCACCGCCATGGCCATCAGCAAACCGCTGAAGCCGTTGGGGAAGAAGCCGCCGTACTGCCAGAGGTTGGCGACGCTGGCGTCCGGCCCGCCATTGCCGTTGGCCAGCAGCCAGGCGCCAAAGCCGATCATGCTGACGATGGCGATGACCTTGACCAAGGCGAACCAGAACTCCATTTCGCCGTAGACCTTCACCTGGGTGAGGTTGATCAGGTTGATCACCACGAAGAAGATCGCCGCCGTCGCCCAGGTCGGGAAGTCCGGCCACCAGTACTGCACGTAGATACCCACGGCCGTCAGCTCGGCCATGCCGACCAGCACATAGACCACCCAGTAGTTCCAGCCGGAAACAAAACCGGCGAACTCGTTCCAGTAGCGGTGGGCAAAGTGGCTGAAGCTGCCGGCTACCGGCTCGTCGACCACCATCTCGCCCAGCTGGCGCATGATAAAGAACGCCATCAGGCCGGCAATCGCATACCCCAGCAGCACGGCCGGACCGGCCATCTGGATGGTCTGGGCAATACCCAGGAACAGGCCGGTACCGATGGCGCCACCCAGGGCAATCAACTGGATATGGCGATTCTTCAACCCGCGCTGTAATCGCTCTGGGGGGTTCTGTTCTTGCATGAAATGTCCTTGAAGGTGGAAGGCAGTGTTGGCTTTATTGTCGGCACAGAATCTAGATCCAGCCGCCCCACTGCAAGAGGAAAATGCCGATATTCGTGGTTATGGCGGCCATCAGCGTAGTAATTACGATGATCGAGGCGGCCAGTTCATGGTTACCGTTGGCCGCGCGGGCCATCACATAACTGGCCGCGGCGGTCGGGCTGCCGATGTACAGGAACAGGATACCCAGCTCCGCGCCGCGAAAGCCGCAAAGCCAGGCCGCCAGGGTGCCGATCACCGGCAACCAGATCATCTTCACCAGGCTGGCGCTGACCGCCAGGCCACCGCTTTCGCGCAGTGACGCCAGCGACAGGGTACCGCCAATGCAGATCAATGCCAGCGGCAGGGTCATCTGCGCCAGGTAATCACCGGAGGTCAGCAACCAGTTGGGCAGCGGCACTTGCCCGTAGGCCATGGGCGTGGCGAGCAGCACGCTGATGATCAGCGGGTTGCGCAGGATACTCTTGCAGATGCTCCAGGGGTCGGACTTCATGCTCGGGCTGTACACCGCCAGCACCACCGACGACAGCGAGTTGTACAGCAGTATCACCAGGCCGGCGAGGATCGCCCCCAGCGAAATGCCGTAATCGCCATACATGCTTGCCGCCAGTGCCAGGCCGATAACCCCGTTGTTGCCGCGAAAGCCGCCCTGGGTGTAGATGCCGCGGTCTTCACGCGGGCAGCGCCACAGGGCGAAGCCCCAGGCCAGGACAAAACTGCCCAGGGTGGCGACCACGAAGAACACCAGCAGCCCGGGCTTGACCGCCGCCGTCAGGTCGGCGTGGTAGATCCCCAAAAACAGCAGAGCCGGCATGCACACGTTGAACACCAGCGACGAGGCGGTGTGGATGAAGCCATCGTTGATGGCCTTGATGCGTTTGAGCAGCACGCCCATGAACAGCATGGCGAACACCGGCGCCGTGATGTTCAGCGTCTGGATAAAGAGGGCGAGCATGCAGGGTGGTCCCGATGGCTGTCGTTAGGGGGCTAATGATACGTCAGCCACCGATTGATGAATCGTATTCCTGTGTAAGAAAAAAGAGTTGTTGACGTAGGAAATGGTTTGGATATGATCGAAACAACTGTACATACATACAGTTATTTAGGTAAATCCATGACATCTCAAAGGAGTTGAATATGTCAGGTATGCAAACTGGACTGCACGCCCAAAAGGCGCTCGCCACCACCGTGGTCGCCGACCTCGACGCCCTGTTCAGCGTCAGCGGCATCAACATTCCCGGCCCTGACGCCCGCCTGGTGCTGGTGCTCGACGGCCATCACACGATCAAATACCACCGCCTTGGCCTGGCGGCCAAACCGCCTGCCAGTGGCAAGCCGGTACTGCGCTTCGAAGGCGGCGAACACACCGCCATCGGCGACAACACCCTGCTGCGCTTCAGCCACGACAGCGCGCCGATCCCGGCCTGGAAAGTCGCCCTGCACCTGGCCAATGGCCTGAGCCTAAGCTACGGCCAGATCGTCGCCCTGGGTGGTGATTTCTATGGCATTCCCGAGCGGCCGATTGCCGATGGCGCCACAGCCGAAGAACGCGTTGAACGTTTTGCCGCCGCCTTTGATTCGCTGGCCGTGCTTCCCGCCTCCCGGGAAGAAGCCGGCAAGATCCTCGCGGTCATGCAGCGGGAAATCGCCGCCGCCAACCAGGCGATCAAAGACGGTCGCCAGCCTCATGAAGCCTACGACCAGTTGGGCGACACCCTCTCGGAAGAGTGGAACAAGATCACCGGCGGCGGCAGTTTCGTCTCGCCGATGTTCCCCCTGGGTCGCTATCTCAAGCTGGCCGCCAGCAACTGGGACCACTTCGGTGAATGGGCGCTGCTGGCGTATGTCGCCGGCCATACCGCCGCCTTGCGCCAGGCCGTGAAAGCTCGCGCCAGCGGCGATGACGGGCAGCTGGAACTGGCCTACGCGATGAACGCCTTCGCCGACCACTTCCTCACTGACCTGTTCTCCGCCGGCCACGTGCGGGTACCGCGCAAGGCGATCAAGGACAACGTCACCCCGGCCGATCTCGGCTCGCTGATCTCGCGCTTCATGCACGATGAAGACAGCAAGTACGGCCTGGTGCTGCGCAATGCCCAGGGCGATACCTGGCGCGGCTATGGCGACAAGCGCTACTTCGACAGCATCGACGTCGCCAACCGCAAACAGGTGGGCCTGGCGGTGCAGAAGTCTGCCGATGAGATCTTCCAGGCATTCGACACCGGCAACCTGCCGGCGCCGACAGCCTATGGTGCGCTGCGCATCGCCGCTGACTTGCAAGCTGCCGTGGAAGGACAGGTGCCAGGCAACTTCGCCCCACTGTTTACCCTGCGCAACGGCAAGCTGATGCGCCGCGCCGACGTCAACAACCTCAATGACCCGGCGCAGATCGACAACTGGTGGGGCTGGAGTACCTACCTGCTGCTCAAGGACTACAGCCCGAACAAACCCACCGGCTACCTCGATGCCCCTGCCAGCGCCCCGAGCATTCACGCCGACGGCTGGCAAACCCAGGTACCGAGCCAGCCCAACTGGCTGCCCGGCCATGCCGTGCGTTATGCGGTGAGCGTGGTCAACGGTTTCAACGAGTCCTACATTGGCCCGTGGAGCGACTACGCCGAACTGACCGAGCGTTTCCAACCGACCCTGACGGTGCCGCTGGATACCTCCGGCAAGTCGGTATCGCGCAATCTGTTCCGCCAGTTCCGCGGCGGCTCGCCGGAACTGATCGCCTCGCTGGATGCGGGCACCACGACCTATATCGATCAACAGCCGTGATAAGGAAATCACTCATGAGCATTACCCTGAACATTGAGCTGGCGTCGGGCCAGTCCCTCAAGGATGTACCCCTGGAGCTGCTGCGCGATGGCGTGGTGGTGGGTCGGGCCAAGCTGGCTGAAAGCGGCAAGGTGGTATTCGATGCCGCGCCCGGGGCCGGGCAACTGGCAGTGCGGGTGGATCGAACGATCCTCGGCGGCAAATAAATTGATCGCGGGGCAAGCCCGCTCCTACAGTAGGAGCGGGCTTGCCCCGCGATAGTCAATCAGCGCCGAACCGGGCGCTTTTGCAGCTTGCGCTGCAAGGTCCGCCGGTGCATGCCCAGGGCCCGGGCGGTGGCGGAGATATTGCCTTCATGTTCAGTCAGCACGCGCTGGATGTGTTCCCACTGCAGGCGGTCCACCGACATCGGGTTTTCCGGCACCAGGCTGTCGAGGTCGGCGTGCTCGGAAAGTAGCGCGGCCAGCACATCGTCGGCGTCGGCCGGCTTGCACAGGTAGTTGCAGGCACCGCGCTTGATCGCCTCGACCGCGGTGGCGATGCTCGAGTAACCGGTGAGGATCACCACGCGCATTTCCGGGTCCAGCTCCAGCAGCTTGGGCAACAGTACCAGGCCCGAATCGCCATCCATCTTCAGGTCCAGCGTGGCATAGTCCGGCACGTCGTCCTGGGCGATTTTCAGGCCCTCTTCGGCAGAACCTGCGGTGCTCACGCGAAAGCCGCGGCGACTCATGGCCCGGGCCATTACCCGGGTAAAGGTAGCGTCGTCGTCAACCAGCAGCAGGTGCGGCAGCTCTTCGCCTTCAACCTGGATTTCATCACTCATCACACATCTCCTCGCGCGTCACGCGGCAGGCGCAGCTCGGTGAGCGTACCGCCTTCTTCATGACTATAGAGTTTTACCGAGCCGCCAGCACGGGTCACGCTGGCCTTGCTCAAGAACAGGCCCAGGCCGAAGCCTTTGCCCTTGGTGGTAAAGAAGGGTTTGCCGATCGATTCGGCAATCGCTGCCGGCACGCCCGGGCCGTGGTCGCGGATGCTGATCACCATGTCCTGAGCGTCCCAGTCCAGGCGCACTTCCAGGTCGTCAGGGCAAGCATCGGCGGCATTGTTCAACAGGTTCAGCAAGGCCTGGGTGAGGTCCGGCGGCGGCGCCAGGCGCGGCACATTGCCCTGGCCCAGGCGCTGGAAGCGGTAACTGGCCTCGGGGCGCATCAGGTGCCAGCGGTTGAGCGCTTCGTCGAGCCAGAAGGTCACTTCCTGGTTCTCGACCGCCAGGCGCCGGTTGGCTTCGGCGGCACGCACCAGGTTCTGCAGGGTCTCTTTACACAACTTGACCTGGTCCTGCAGCACTGCCAGGTCTTCCTGCAGCAGCGGGTCGCTGTGGTCCTGGCGCATTTCCTTGATCAATACGCTCATGGTCGCCAGGGGCGTGCCCAGCTCATGGGCAGCGCCAGCGGCCTGGGTGGCCACGGCCAGCAGTTGCTGGTCGCGCAGGCCCTCCTCTCGGCGTTCGGCGCGCAGTTGCTCCTGGCGGCGCAGCTCTTCGGCCATCTTCGCGGCGAAGAAGGTAATCACCGCCGCTGCCAGGGCGATACTCAGCCACATGCCGTAGACCTGCATCTTCTCCCGGGCCATGGGGAAGGTCTCGAGCGGATAGAACTGCACCAGCAGCAAGCTGTAGGCGGCCAGGGCAATACCGGAGAGGATCAGCGAATAGACCCAGGGCAAGGTCACCGCGGCAATGGCCAGCGGCACCAGGTAATAGGACACGAAGGGGTTGGTCGAACCGCCCGAGTAATACAGCAAGGCACTGTGGATCAGCAGGTCACAGGCCAGCTGGAAGGCATATTCCAGCTCGGTGACCGGCAGGGTCAGGCGCAGGCGCAGGGCCGTGAACGCGCACAGCAGCATCGACAGGCCGAGGGTGATGACCAGCGACAGCCACGGCAGCGGCAGCAGTTCGGTCCAGTAAGCGACACCGACCGAGCCGGCCTGGGCGGCAAGCACCAGGATGCGGATGAAGGTCAGGCGCCAGAGGTTCTGACGGGTTGCAGACAGCATTTGTACGGGGGCGAGCATGAGCTCTCCTGATGAGTGCTCCAGGCGAATCGTCGCGAGTATACCGAAGCTGCGGCCTGGTCTGCAGTGATGCGGCAAAGCGCCACACTTTTTTACATAACAATGATGGCCATTTTGAACCTCACTACACTGTTGCCAGTCTCATGGGCCAGCGTGCACTGCTTGTGTTCAGTGCCCGCGCCACACTTTCAAGGAGTCATACATGTCGATCACCCGCAGCAGCGCCGCCCTGGCGATGGCCACCAGCTTGCTAGCCAGCCTTCCGGCCCTGGCCGATGAGGCCCCGCGCTACAACCAGATTTCGCTGCGCGCCGAAGTCAGCAAGGAAGTGGCCCGCGACCTGATGGTCGTGACCCTGTACAGCGAAGCGCAGAATACCGACCCGGGCAAGCTGGCCACTGAAATCACCGAAACCATGAACAAGGCGGTGAAACAGGCGCGCGAAGTCAAGGATGTGAAGATCAGCCAGGGCAGCCGCAACAGCTACCCGATCTACGACAACAAGGGTCAGAAGATCACCGGCTGGCGCGAACGCGCCGAGCTGCGCCTGGAAAGCGCCAACTTCCCGGCCCTGTCGCAACTCACCGGCACCCTGCTGCAGGACCTGAAAATGGGCGGCATGGACTTCTCCATCGCCCCGGCCACGCGCAAAACCAGCGAAGACGACCTGCTCAAGGATGCCGTCAACGCCTTCAAGGCCCGTGCCCAACTGGCCACCGAAGCCCTGGGCGGCAAAGGCTACAAAGTGGTCAACCTGAACCTCAACAGCAGCGGTTACCCGCATCCTTATGCCCGTAGCGCACCGATGATGATGAAAGCCGCCGGCATGGCCGCAGACGCAGCGCCCGCTCCGGAAATCGAAGCCGGCACCACCGACGTGACCATGAGTGCCGATGGCACCATTGAAGTCCAGATGCAGTAAGCCGCGTTACTTTTCTGCTGGTTCGCGGCAGTTTCGGCTGTCGCGAACCCTGTTACCTGTAGCACCTCGCGCCCCAAATTAGTGCAAAGACTGACTCGATAGTGAGACAACGTCTTCGAAACAACCTGAAACACCCCCTCGCAAACGATCAACTCCGTAAAAAATTATACGGATGCGACATTCCTGTACGTTCGTCCCACTGTTTACCGTCACCCATCCCTTTGAGTGTTGCATTGGGTATGGGGCCTGCATAAGTATCCGCAGGTCGGCTCACAAGGCCCCCTCAAATCAAAAATGACAACAATGAGGCCACCATGCTCAAACACGCGGTCATTCCGTTTCTGGTCGGCGCAGGCTTGCTAGCCGGCGCACCTTCCGCCCTTGCGGCGACTAACCTGGTGTTTTGCTCCGAAGGCAGCCCCGCAGGCTTCGACCCGGGCCAGTACACCACCGGAACCGACTTCGATGCCTCAGCCGAGACCGTCTTCAACCGCCTGAGCCAGTTCGAGCGTGGCGGCACCGCAGTGATCCCGGGCCTGGCGACCAGCTGGGACATTTCCGACGATGGCCTGACCTATACCTTCCACCTGCGCGAAGGGGTCAAGTTCCATACCACCGAATTCTTCAAGCCGACGCGCGCCTTCAATGCCGACGACGTGCTGTTCACCTTCAATCGGATGCTCGACAAGGACATGCCGTTTCGCAAGGCCTACCCTACCGAGTTCCCGTACTTCACCGACATGGGCATGGACAAGAACATCGCCAAGGTCGAAAAGCTCGACGAGCACACGGTCAAGTTCACCCTCAACGGCGTCGACGCTGCGTTCATCCAGAACCTGGCCATGAGCTTCGCCTCGATCCAGTCCGCCGAATACGCCGACCAGTTGCTCAAGCAGGGCAAGCCCGCCGACATCAACCAGAAGCCGATCGGCACCGGCCCGTTCGTGTTCAGCAAGTACCAGAAAGACGCGCAGATCCGCTTCAAGGGCAACAAGGACTACTGGAAGCCTGAGGATGTGAAGATCGACAACCTGATCTTCGCCATCACCACCGACGCCTCGGTGCGCATGCAGAAGCTGAAAAAGAACGAGTGCCAGGTCACCCTGTTCCCGCGCCCGGCCGACATCGAGCCACTTAAAAACGACCCGAACCTGAAGATGCCTGATCAGGCCGGTTTCAACCTCGGCTACATCGCCTACAACGTGATGGACAAGATCAAGGGCAGCAACGAGCCCAACCCGATGGCCCAGCTCAAGGTTCGCGAAGCGCTGGACATGGCGGTAAACAAGCAGCAGATCATCGACTCGGTGTACCAGGGCGCCGGCCAGCTGGCGGTCAACGCCATGCCGCCGACCCAGTGGTCCTACGACACCACCATCAAGGACGCCAAGTACGATCCCGAGAAGGCCAAGCAGCTGCTCAAGGAAGCCGGCATCAAGGAAGGCACCGAGATCAACCTCTGGGCCATGCCGGTGCAACGCCCGTACAACCCCAATGCCAAGCTGATGGCCGAGATGCTGCAATCGGACTGGGCCAAGATCGGCATCAAGGCCAAGATCGTCAGCTACGAGTGGGGCGAGTACATCAAGCGCTCCAAGGGCGGCGAGAACGGCGCCATGCTGATTGGCTGGAGCGGTGACAACGGTGACCCGGACAACTGGCTGGGCACCCTGTTTGGCTGCGATGCCCTGGAAGGCAACAACTTCTCCAAGTGGTGCTACAAGCCGTACGACGACCTGGTCAAGCAAGCCAAGGCCACCTCCGACCAGGCCAAGCGCACCGAGCTGTACAAGCAAGCGCAACACATCCTCAAAGAACAGGTTCCGATGACACCCATCGCTCACTCGACGGTGTATCAACCTATGCGTTCAACCGTACAGGACTTCAAGATCAGCCCGTTTGGCTTGAACTCCTTCTATGGGGTCAGCGTGACCAAATAGCAGCCATCTGGCTCGGCCCCGCGACGCCACACGGCAGCCGGGGCCGCAGCCTGATGGCCTGGCAGGTCAGCCGCTAGCGCATCGACACGGAACCGTCGCACGCCCTATCGGATACCTCCTACACACCTCTGCGTAATCGCACCTATCTGCAGCGCTTTGATGGCTCTACCGTCAAGGGTGCAGCAGAGTCGGCGCGATTCGTATGGCTGTGCGCCATGGACCGCGAAAAAAACAACAAGAGAGAAGGGATCGTCATGCGCCACACTCCAATCTATGCAGCGCTGCTGGGCTTCGGCCTGCTCGCCCAGGCCCCTGCGGGCCTGGCCAAGAACCTGGTGTTCTGCTCCGAAGGCAGCCCCGGCGGTTTTGATACCGCCCAATACACCAGCGCCACCGACAACGACGCCGCCGAGCCGATCTACAACCGCCTGGTGGAATTCGAACGTGGCGCGACCGCCGTCAAACCGGCCCTGGCAAAAAGCTGGGAGGTGTCCGACGACGGCCTGACCTACACCTTCCACCTACGCGAAGGGGTCAAGTTCCACAGCAACAAGGATTTCAACCCCAGTCGCGATTTCAACGCCGACGACGTGCTGTTCACCTTCAATCGCATGCTCGACCGCGACCACCCGTTTCGCAAGGCCTACCCCACCGAATTCCCCTACTTCGTCGGCATGAGCCTGGACAAGAACATCGCCCGCATCGAAAAGACCGCACCGATGACCGTGGTCTTTACCCTCAACAGCATCGATGCCGCCTTCGTGCAGAACCTGGCAATGAGTTTTGCCGCCGTACTCTCGGCCGAATACGCCGAGCAACTGATGACCTCCGGGCGCCCCAGCGACATCAACCAGAAGCCGATCGGCACTGGCCCGTTCGTGTTCCAGCGCTACCAGAAGGACTCGCAGATCCGCTACCGCGGCAACAAGGACTACTGGGACCCGAGCCAGGTGAAGATCGAGCAGTTGATCTTCTCGATCAATACCGACCCCTCGGTGCGCATCCAGAAGCTGCGCAAGAACGAATGCCAGGTCACCCTGCATCCACGCCCGGCCGATCTCGATGCACTCAAGAGCGACCCCAAGCTGCAGGTCATCGAAAAACCCGGCTTCAACCTCGGCTACATCGCCTACAACGTTCAGCACAAACCCTTCGACCAGCTCGAAGTACGCCAGGCCATGGACATGGCGGTGAACAAGCCGGCCATCGTCAAGGCGGTGTACCAGGAGGCCGGGCAACTGGCGGTGGGCAGCATGCCGCCGACCCAGTGGTCCTACGACGACAGCATCAAGGATGCCGGCTACAACCCGCAAAAGGCCCGCGAACTGCTCAAGGCCGCCGGGGTCAAGGAAGGCACTGAAATCACCCTCTGGGCCATGCCCGTGCAACGCCCGTACAACCCCAACGCCAAGCTGATGGCCGAAATGCTCCAGGCCGACTGGGGCAAGGTCGGCCTCAAAGTGAAAATCGTCAGCTACGAGTGGGGCGAATATCTCAAGCGCACCAAGGACGGTGAACACGACATCTCGCTGATCGGCTGGACCGGCGACAACGGCGACCCGGACAACTGGCTGGGCACCCTGTACAGCTGTGACGCGATAGGCAGCAACAACTACTCCATGTGGTGCGACCCGCAGTACGACGCGCTGGTCAAGAAAGCCAAGACCATCACCGACCGCGAGCAACGCACCCTGCTCTACCAGCAGGCGCAGCAGCGCCTCAGGCAACAGTTGCCCATCACCCCGATCGCCCACTCGACGGTCAACCAGCCGCTCAGTGCCAAGGTCGTGGATTTCAAGGTAAGCCCTTTCGGGCGCAACAACTTCTCAGGCGTCAGTACCGAATAAAAAACCGCTTTCTCCCTCGGGGGCGCGCAGCGCCTTCGCGGGCGAACTCAGCCTGAATATGCCCGATTGCCTTGCAGCAAACGATTGCAAACCCTTGTTCCAACCGGCAAGACGCCCAGCTCACAAGGCCAGGCGGTAACTAAAAAGAAGAAAAGAAAAGGGAGCTTTACCTTGAGACGAACCCAAACCGCAGTACTGGCACTGTCCCTCAGTGGTCTGTCAGCCATGGCCCAGGCCGAACCCGCCAGCCAGGACTATGTTCCGGTCAGCGTCAAAGCCACCAGCGCCCAGAGTGAAGCCAAGGGCTTCATCGAAGGCCAGAGCCTGTCCGGCTCGACCCGCAACTGGTATGGCCGCGAACGCGCCACCCGCGCACCGCTGTTCAAGTACTACAAGAGCGACGGCAGCCAGCACGACACCCACAGCCGTGACAACTGGGTGCAGGGCACCATCCTCAACTACACCTCGGGCTTTACCGAAGGTACCTTCGGCTTCAGCACCGAGGTCGCCGTCTACAACGCCATCGCCCTGGAGCGTGGCCGCGCGGCGGTGGCCGGGCCGAACAACCGCACCCTGACCCACAGCGACGGCGATGTCATCGGCCAGTGGAGCAAGATGGGCCTGGCCAACGTCAAGGCGCGGGTGTCCAACACCACCCTGACCGCCGGCCGCCAATCGATGGACACCCCGGTACTGGCCTACATCGGCAACCGCGCCTTGCCGTCGAGCTTCGAAGGTGTGAGCCTGCACAGCGAAGAATTCGACAACCTGTCGTTTGATGTCGGCACCTTCGACCGGCTCTCGAACCGGACCGAACAGGGCACCAGCAAATTCGTTGCCGAGTACGGTGATCGCGCCTTTTCAGCCGATCACGTCAACATTGCCGGTGTGAACTACCAGCCGCTGAAAAGCCTGAAAACCAGCTTCTACGTGTCCAACGTCGAAGACCTGTGGAACCAGTACTACTTCGGCGCCAGCCATGAGCTGGGCGACAGCGCGGTGCTGAGCCTGACCACCGGCCTGAACTACTACAAGACCAAGGATGAAGGCCAAAGCAAGCTTGGCAATATCGACAACGACACCTACAGCCTGTCGTTCGGCCTGACCCACCAGGCCCACAACCTGACCTTCTCCTACCAGCAGGTCAACGGTAACGAGTACTTCGACTACCTGCACGACACCAACGCGATCTTCCTGGCCAACTCCCTGCTTTCGGACTTCAACGGCCCGAACGAAAAATCGATGCAGATCGCCTACGTGCTGAACATGGCCCAGTACGGCGTGCCGGGCCTCAAGTTCAACCTCTATAACGCGCGCGGCTGGGGCATCGACGGCACCCACTACACCGGCAGCGGCTACGACGTGCGTGGCCTGGACGGCGAGAACCACTACGAGTGGGGCATCGGCACCACCTATGCGGTGCAGAGCGGCTCGCTCAAGGACACCACCATTCGTGCCACCTACACCGCGCACCGGGCCAGCAAGGCCCAGATCGACGGTAGCCTGGACGAGCTGCGGATTGTCACCACCATTCCCTTCAACTTCCTCTAGAACGCGGTTTCCCGGTCGGTTCGCCGAATCGGCCGGGACGGCTACTCTGGTTAATCGATTGCAGGAGGTTTCATGAAACTGCTACCGCTACAGGCTGCCCTGGCAGCCGTCCTGTTGAGTACTGCGGCGGGCCTCTCAGCCAAGCCGCTGGTGGTGTGTACCGAGGCCAGCCCGGAAGGCTTCGATATCGTCCAGTACACCACCGCCGTAACCGCCGACGCCTCGGCCGAGGCCATCTTCAACCGCCTGGTCGACTTCCGCCCGGGCACCACCGATATCCAGCCGGCCCTGGCCGAGCGCTGGGACATCAGCGATGACGGCCTGACCTACACCTTCCACTTGCGCGAAGGGGTCAAGTTCCACACCACCGACTATTTCACCCCTACCCGCGAGATGAATGCCGACGACGTGCTGTGGAGTTTCCGACGACAGCTGGACCCTAATCACCCGTGGCACAACAAGACCAGCATCGGTTTCCCCTACTTCGAGAGCATGGGTTTCAAGGACCTGCTCAAAAGCGTCGAGAAGACCGACGAGCACACTGTGGTCTTCACCCTGACCCGGCCCGAAGCGCCTTTTTTGCGTGACCTGGCCATGGCCTTCACCTCGATCTACTCCGCCGAATACGGCGACCAGTTGCTCAAGGCCAACAAGACCGGCGACCTCAACAACAAGCCGATCGGCACCGGCCCGTTCATCTTCCAGCGCTACAACAAGGACGCCCAGGTGCGCTACAAGGCCAACCCGGACTACTTCCGTGGCAAGCCACCGGCCGACGCGCTGATCTTCGCCATTGCCAACGACAACAACGTGCGCCTGCAAAAGCTCAAGGCCAACGAGTGCCAGGTGGCGCTGTACCCCAAGCCCGATGACATCCCCAGCATCAAGGCCGACCCCAAATTGAAAGTGGCCGAGATGGAAGCGCTGACCACCGGCTACATCTCGCTCAACACCGAACACAAGTACCTGAGCGATGTGCGCGTGCGCAAAGCCATCAACATCGCCTTCGACCGCCAGACCCACGTCGACCAGCTGTTCGGCAAGGGCAACGCACTGGTCGCGGTCAACCCTTACCCGCCGAGCATGATCGGCTACAACACCGACAACCAGAACCCGCCCCGTGACCTCGACAAGGCCCGCGCCCTGCTCAAGGAAGCCGGCGTGCCCGAAGGCACGGTGCTGACCCTGTTCACCCGCAACGGCGGCGGCCCGACCAACCCCAACCCGCGCCTGAGCGCTGAAATGCTTCAGGCGGACCTGGCCAGGATCGGCCTGACCGTCGATATCCGCGTGATGGAATGGGCCGAGATGCTGCGCCGGGCCAAGAAGGGCGAAGCCGACATGGTCTCGACCGGCTGGGCCAGCGACAACGGCGACCCGGACAACTTCCTCAGCCCGCTGCTTAGTTGCGACGCGGTGAAAAGCGGCGAGAACTATGCGCGCTGGTGCAATCAAACCTTCCAGCAGTTGATCACCAAGGCCCGCGAGGTTACCGACAACAATGAGCGTGCAGCGCTCTATGTAAAGGCCCTGGCGGTGTACGATGAAGATCAACCGTGGATCAGCATGGCCCATCCGCAAATGTTTACCGCCATGCGCAACAACGTTGAGGGGTACCACATCAACCCCCTCACCAATAACAACTTCGCCACTACCCAGGTGAAGTAGAACAAGAACGACCGCCGGCGCCCCACCCGGGTGCCGGCGGGCATGCCTGACCGGCTGATGAGGTACTCCTGAAGATGTTTAGTTTTATTGCCCGGCGACTGGGATTGCTGATCCCGACCTTCTTCGGCATCACCTTGCTGACGTTTGCGCTCATACGGCTGATACCCGGCGATCCGGTTGAAGTCATGATGGGCGAACGGCGGGTCGACCCGGAAATGCACGCCCAGGCCATGGAGCGACTGGGCCTGAACAAACCGCTGCCCGAACAGTACCTGGACTACGTCAGCAAGCTCGCCCAGGGTGACCTCGGCGAATCGCTGCGCACCCGCGAAAGCGTCTGGACCGAGTTCCTCGCACTGTTCCCGGCAACCCTGGAACTGGCCATGGCGGCGCTGTTTTTTGCCGGGGTGATCGGCCTGCTGGCCGGGGTCATCGCCGCGCTCAAGCGTGGCTCATTGTTCGATCATGGGGTCATGGGTATCTCCCTTGCCGGCTACTCGATGCCGATCTTCTGGTGGGGCCTGATCCTGATCATGTTCTTCTCCGTGAGCCTGGGCTGGACCCCGGTGTCCGGGCGCATCGACCTGCTCTACGACATCGAGCCGAAAACCGGCTTCATGCTCATCGACACCCTGCTCAGCGACGAAGAAGGCGCCTTCAATGATGCATTGATGCACCTGATCCTGCCGGCCATTGTCCTGGGCACCATTCCGCTGGCGGTGATCGCGCGCATGACCCGCTCCTCGATGCTCGAAGTGCTGCGCGAAGACTACATCCGCACCGCCCGCGCCAAGGGCCTGTCGCCGGCCCGGGTGGTGTTCGTGCACGGCCTGCGCAACGCGCTGATCCCGGTACTGACGGTGTTCGGCCTGCAGGTCGGCACCCTGCTCGCCGGTGCGGTACTGACCGAAACCATTTTTTCCTGGCCGGGCATCGGCAAGTGGCTGATCGAAGCCATCGGCGCCCGTGATTACCCCGTGGTACAGAACGGCATCCTGTTGATTGCCTGCCTGGTGATCCTGGTCAACTTCGTCGTGGACATCCTCTACGGCCTGGCCAACCCACGCATCCGTCATCAGCGCTGAGGGCCTCGTCATGACTACCCCACTTGCAAAATCTGTCACCACCCCGGCCACCGCTGTCGACCAGAGCCTGCTTTACCCCTCGCCGTACAAGGAGTTCTGGCAGGCCTTTTCACGCAACAAGGGCGCGGTCGCCGGGCTGATGTTCATGAGCCTGATCGTGTTCTGCGCACTGTTCGCCCCCTGGGTGGCGCCGCACAGCCCCAGCGAGCAGTACCGTGATTTTCTGCTGACCCCGCCGGTGTGGCTGGAAGGCGGCAACTGGCAGTTCATCCTCGGCACCGACGAGCTCGGCCGCGACCTGCTTTCGCGGCTGATCCAGGGCTCGCGGCTGTCGCTGCTGATCGGCCTGTCATCGGTGGTGATCTCGCTGATTCCGGGGATCTTCCTCGGCCTGTTGGCCGGGTTCTTTCCGCGCATCCTCGGCCCGTCGATCATGCGCCTGATGGACGTGATGCTGGCCCTGCCCTCGCTGCTGCTGGCCGTGGCGATTGTCGCCATCCTCGGCCCTGGCCTGATCAACACCGTGATCGCCATCGCCATCGTCTCGCTGCCGTCCTATGTGCGCCTGACCCGCGCCGCGGTGATGGGCGAACTGAACCGCGACTACGTCACCGCCGCGCGCCTGGCCGGTGCCAGCCTGCCCCGGCTGATGTTCGTCACCGTGCTGCCCAACTGCATGGCGCCGCTGATCGTGCAGGCCACCCTGAGTTTCTCCTCGGCAATCCTCGACGCCGCCGCCCTGGGCTTTCTCGGCCTTGGCGTGCAGCCGCCAACCCCCGAGTGGGGCACCATGCTGGCCTCGGCCCGCGACTACATCGAACGCGCCTGGTGGGTAGTGAGCCTGCCTGGCCTGACCATTTTGCTCAGCGTGCTGGCAATCAACCTGATGGGTGACGGACTGCGCGACGCGCTGGACCCGAAACTCAAGAATGCCGCCTGAGGAGATCGCCATGTCACTTCTGCAAATCAACAATCTGAACGTGCGCTTTGGCGACGCCAATGCGGTACCGGTGGTCGATGGACTGGACCTGACGGTCGATGAAGGTGAGGTCCTGGCCATCGTCGGCGAGTCGGGCTCCGGTAAATCGGTGACCATGATGGCGCTGATGGGCCTGATCGACGCCCCCGGGCGCATCACCGCCGATGCCCTGACCTTCGATGGCACCAACATGCTCAAGCTCAGCGGCCGGCAACGGCGCAAGGTGGTTGGCAAGGATATGGCCATGGTCTTCCAGGACCCGATGACCGCCCTCAACCCCAGCTACACCGTAGGCTTCCAGATCGAGGAAGTGCTGCGCCAGCACCTTGGCCTGCGCGGCAAGGCGGCCCGCCAGCGTGCCCTGGAACTGCTCAAGAAGGTTGAAATCCCCGGCGCCGAAAGCCGCCTGGACGCCTACCCGCACCAGCTTTCCGGTGGCATGAGCCAACGGGTGGCGATCGCCATGGCGATTGCCGGCGAACCCAAGCTGCTGATCGCCGACGAACCGACCACCGCCCTCGACGTGACCATCCAGGCGCAGATCATGGAGCTGCTGCTGAACCTGCAAAAAGAGCAGAACATGGCGCTGATCCTGATCACCCACGACCTCGCCGTGGTCGCCGAAACCGCCAAGCGGGTGTGCGTGATGTACGCCGGCCAAGCGGTGGAAGTCGGCCAGGTGCCGGAACTGTTCGACGTCCCCGCCCACCCCTACAGCGAAGCACTGCTGGCGGCGATTCCCGAGCACAGCGAAGGCGCCGAGCGCCTGGCGACCCTGCCGGGCATCGTCCCCGGCCGCTATGACCGTCCTCAAGGTTGCCTGCTGTCGCCGCGCTGCCCTTACGTGCAGGAAAACTGCCGCCGGCAACGACCGACCCTCGATCCCCAGGCCCATAGCCAGGTGCGTTGTTTCTACCCGCTGAACCAGGAGGTGGCGTAATGACCGTCGTCCTTACCGCCCGTGAACTGACCCGTCACTATGAAGTTTCCCGCGGCCTGTTCAAGGGCCATGCCCTGGTGCGCGCACTCAACGGCGTGTCGTTCGAACTGGAAGCCGGCAAGACCCTGGCCGTGGTCGGCGAGTCCGGCTGTGGCAAGTCGACCCTGGCCCGGGCCCTGACCCTGATCGAAGAGCCCTCGTCCGGCTCGCTGAAGATCGCCGGCCAGGAAGTCGCCGGGGCCAACAAGGCCGAGCGCAAGCAATTGCGCAAGGACGTGCAGATGGTCTTCCAGAGCCCGTACGCCTCGCTAAACCCGCGACAGAAGATCGGCGACCAGCTGGGTGAGCCGCTGCTGATCAACACCAACCTGACCCGCGCCGAGCGGCGCGAGAAGGTCCAGGCGATGATGCAACAGGTCGGCCTGCGCCCCGAGCATTACCAGCGCTACCCGCACATGTTTTCCGGTGGCCAGCGCCAGCGCATCGCCCTGGCCCGGGCGATGATGCTGCAACCGAAAGTACTGGTGGCCGATGAGCCGACGTCGGCCCTCGACGTATCGATCCAGGCCCAGGTGCTGAACCTGTTCATGGACCTGCAGAAGGAGTTCAACACTGCCTACGTGTTCATCTCCCACAACCTCGCGGTAGTGCGCCACGTGGCAGACCAGGTGCTGGTGATGTACCTGGGCCGGCCGGCGGAAATGGGCCCCAAGGAGGACATCTACAGCAAGCCGCTGCACCCTTACACCCAGGCTTTGCTGTCGGCCACGCCGACCATTCATCCGGACCCGCTGAAGCCGAAGATCAAGATTTCCGGCGAGCTGCCCAACCCGCTGAACCCGCCGCCTGGCTGTGCCTTCCACAAACGCTGCCCGTATGCCACCGAGCGCTGTGCTGCCGAGGAACCGGCGTTCAGGCAGGTGGGGACGCGGCAGGTGGCGTGCCATTACGCCGAGCAGTTCCTGTAACCGCATCGCGGGTCGAGCCCGCTCCCACAGCGCACGCGGGTCAAGTCGAGGCGTCGCACCGCCGCTCCCACAGCGCACTGTGTGGGAGCGGCGGTGCGACGCCTCGACTTGACCCGCGATTGGCCCCTCCATCACTATCCAGCAATGACCCCAGACCCTATCCCCGACGGCCCGGAGCAAACCCCGGAAACCGCCGCCACCGTCCTGCGCTACCACCTGTGCTGGAAGCATCGCGACCTCGACGGGGTCATGGCCTTGTATCACCCCGATATCCAGTACAACGACTATTTCCAGAACCGCGTCCTGCACCTCGATGAGCTGCGCGAATACGTGCGAGTGAGCATGCCCCGCGAAGCCGGTGAAGACATCGTCCACAGCGACCGCATCCGCGTCGATGGCTGCACCGCCTTCATCCAGTACCAGGTCACCCTGCGCGGTGGCGAAGGCCTGGTGGCGTTCCAGGCCAGCGAAGCGATCACCGTGCGCGACGGCCTGATCTGGCGGGTCAACGAGTACGCCTCGCTGGTCCGCGCGCCCAGCCAGGACACTGGCCACAATGACCTGCGCCCGGCCGCCAGCCGCCTGGGCCTGTCACCACGCCAACTGAGCTTCATGGCCCAGGACCTGGAGCAGTACTTCCAGCGCCAGCAGCCCTACCTCGACCCGGAGCTCGACCTGCAACGGGTGGCCCGCGAAAGCGGCTACAGCCGCAACCAGATCTCCTACCTGCTCAACCAGGTGCTCGGCCAGAGCTTCTACCGCTACGTCAACCAGGCACGCCTGCAGCACCTGCTCACCAGCCTCGGCGCCACCGCCACGGTTGCACGCATCGACGAGCTGGCCTTTGCTGCCGGTTTCAATTCGCTGTCGGCGTTCTACAAAAGTTTCCGCCAGCACACCGGCCTGTCGCCCAAGGCCTACGTGAAGCAGAATTCTCTGCGTGCACGCACGTAAGACACAGCGCCCCGCAAGCTTCTAGGATCGCCACAGACCGTTACCGATGTGGAGCCGAACAATGCTGGCATGGCGCAGTATCAGCCTGTGGATGGACCAACTCGATGAGCCGTTGAGCGCACGCCCGGCGCTGCAACAGGACCTGGACGTCGACGTCTGCATCATCGGCGCCGGCTACACCGGGCTGTGGACCGCCTACTACCTCAAGCGCCTGGCACCACAGCTGAACATCGCCATCGTCGAAGCGCAGATTGCAGGCTTCGGCGCCTCCGGACGCAATGGCGGCTGGCTGATGGGCAACCTGCTCGGTGAAGACCGCCTGCTCGCCGGCAGCACGCCCGAGCAGCGGCGCGCCGCCTATGACCTGTTGCACGGCATTCCCGATGAAGTGGCCCAGGTGCTCGAACGCGAAGGCATCGACTGCGACTACCGCAAGGGCGGCGTGCTGTACTGCGCCGCGCGCTACCCCGAGCAGGAAACCAGCCTGCGCGCGTATCTGAACAAGCTCTACAAGCAGGGCCTGAACGAAGCCGACTACCGCTGGCTAAGCCCCGATGAGCTGGCATCGCAGTTGCGTATCAGCCGCCCCTATGGCGCGATCTTCAACCCCAATGTCGCCACAATCCAGCCGGCCAAACTGGTGCGCGGCCTGGCCCGCACGGTAGAGGCCATGGGTGTGAAGCTCTATGAGAACAGCCCCGTAACCCAGTGGCGCGCCGGTGAAGCACGCACCTTGCAGGCACGGATCAAATGCCAGTGGCTGGTGCCAGCAGTCGAAGGCTACTCGGTCAACCTGCCGCCGCTGGGGCGCTACCAGATGCCGGTGCAAAGCCTGCTGGTGGCCACCGAGCCACTGCCCGAACAGGTCTGGGAGCAGATCGGCCTCAACCATGGCCAGGCCTTCAGCGAGAACAGCCGCCAGGTCACCTATGGCCAGCGCAGCCTGGACAACCGCCTGGTGTTCGGCGCCCGCGGCGGCTATCGCTTTGCCGGCCGCCTGCGCGACAACTTCGACCTCACCGACAGCGAAATCGAACTGCGCCGCTACCTGTTCGGCGAGTTGTTCCCGCAGTTGCAGAAGGTCAGGATCACCCACGCCTGGGGCGGCAACCTGGGTATGGCCCGGCGCTTTCAGCCGCACATGTTCTGCGACCGCAAACAGGGCATCGCCCTGGCCGGCGGCTATGGCGGCGAAGGCGTTGGCGCCAGCAACCTCGGCGGGCGGACCCTGGCCGAGCTGATCCTCGAGCGGCGCAGCCCGCTCACCGAGCAGCCCTGGGCCAGCCACGACCGCGCCCTGCACAGCCTGCCCGGCTGGGAGCCGGAACCCTGCCGCTGGCTGGGCTACAACGCGATCATCAAGAGTTTCGTCCATGAAGACCAGACCCTCGCCAACCCGGCCAGCGCCCCCTGGCGCCGACGCCTGGCCAGCGGCGTAGCGGACTTCATGGAAGGTTTCATGCGCTGACTTTTTGAACCCCCTGCACAGGATCCACCGCTATGAGCATTACCCAGTTCAAGAACACCGACAGTGTCACCCTGGCCGAATCCAACCCGGTGGCGGTGCCACTCGGCGAGCCGGTCTCGATCGCCTCGGTCACCAGCGTCGAGCGCAGCGACGGCGTCGAAACCGGCATCTGGGAATGCACCCCGGGGCGCTGGCGCCGGCAAATCGTCCAGCAGGAGTTCTGCCACTTCATCAAGGGCCGTTGCACCTTCACCCCGGATGGCGGCGAGCCGCTGACCATCGAAGCCGGCGACGCGATCATGCTGCCGGCCAACAGCACCGGCACCTGGGACATCCAGGAGACCGTGCGCAAAACCTATGTGCTGATTTTCTGATCATTTGATCGCCTGCCTCCTTCGATAAAAAACAGACCAAGCAAGGAATCCAGACATGCGCCCATTGCTCTTCGCACCTGTGTTGCTGGCCGCCTCCGTCGCCCAGGCGGCCGACTCGGTAAAGATCTACAACTGGTCCAGCTACATCGCCCCCGACACCCTGAAGAACTTCCAGCAGGCCAGCGGCATCGTGCCGACCTACGACGTGTTCGACAGCAACGAAACCCTCGACGGCAAGCTGATGACCGGCAACTCCGGCTACGACGTGGTGTTCCCCTCCAACCACTTCATGGCCCGGCAGATCCAGGGCAAGGCGCTCAAGCAACTGGACAAGACCCAGCTGCCCAACTGGAAGAACCTCAACCCGGTGCTGCTCAAGGCCCTGGAGGTCAACGACCCGGGCAACCAGTACGGCTTCCCTTACCTGTGGGGCAGCACCGGGATCGGCTACAACATCGACAAGGTCAAGGCGGTGCTCGGCGACAACGCCCCGCTGGATTCCTGGGACCTGATCTTCAAGCCCGAGTACATCAGCAAGCTGAAAGGCTGCGGCGTGGCGGTGCTCGACAACGGCCCGGAACTGTTACCTATCGCCCTCAATTACCTGGGCCTGCCACACCACAGCCAGAAGCCCGAGGATTACGATAAGGCCAAGGAGCTGCTGATGAAGGTGCGCCCGTTCATCAGCTACTTCCACTCCTCCAAGTACACCGGCGACCTGGCCAATGGCGATATCTGCGTGGTGGTGGGCTTCTCCGGCGACGTGCTGCAAGCCAGGAACCGCGCCGAAGAAGCCAACAACGGCGTGAAGGTCGGCTACTCGATTCCCAAGGAAGGCGCGCCGATGTGGTTCGACATGGTCGCCATGCCGGCTGATGCCCCGGACGAAAAAGCCGGTTACGCCTACATGAACTACCTGTTGCAGCCCGAGGTGATGGCCAACATCAGCAACCATGTGCAGTACGCCAACGGCAACCTCAAGGCCGACACCCTGGTCGACCCGGCGCTCAAGGCCAATACCATGATTTACCCGAGCGACGAGATGCTTGGCAAGCTCTACGCCCTGGAGGCGATGCCAGCCAAGATCGACCGCATCCGCACGCGCATCTGGACCAGCATCAAGGCCGGCAATTGATATAAGTAACGCCCCGGCCCTGCTTACCCGCGGCAATCTCCAGTGATTGCCGCGGGGATCGGCCCCCGGCTGCCTTGTACCGCCGGGACACTTTCATGCCGTTGGCCAACCTGCCCTACTTTCATCCTGATGCCCTGCGCGCAGGTTATCTGCATCACCTCGAGCACCTCGACGCCAGGCAACCGCTGAGCGCCGCGCAACGACAATCCCTGCAACGACTGGGCGACGACCCGGCGCTGCGCGTCGACCGCCTGGATGCGGTGACTGGCGATGGCCAGGCCATAGCCCTGGACACCACCTTTCTGCTCAGCCGCGCCGACTGGCCCGAAGTGTTCATCTACAACCCCGACATCGGCCTGCAACGCTTTGCCGATCGGCGCCAGGCCAAGCAGACGCTGCTGGGCCTGCAGGATAATTCTGCGCTGATGGCAACAGTGCTGCGTTACGCACCACAGGCGCAACAGCAGTTACTGCAGCGCCAACCTGCTGTGGATTTTCAGGTCAATCTGCTGGCTGCGCCGCTGTTCGACAGCCTGATGTTGACGATCAATGATCGCCTTGCCGACCAGGCCGCCCCCCTGCACACCCAGCAAGCAGCGCCCTCGACCGCCACATTGCAGCAACTTGCCCGCACCCTCGGCAACGCCAACCTGGATGCGCAATCGATGCAAACCCAGGTCGGACAATTGGCCCAGGAGTACCAGGCCATGCTTGCCCAGCGCCCGAGCCTCAGCTCAGTCACCCGGGCACTGCTCAAGCACGAACTGTCCAGCTTTCTGCACAAAGCCCCTCCCCTGCACGCCATCAGCGTGCAACCGGAGGGCCGCAGTACTCCGGTCCTGTCGCTGCTCGAACTGATCTGGCACCCCACCGATAACAGCCAATGGCGTGCCAGCGCCACCACCGCGACTGAACTGCCGACCCCCTTGCCGTTGCTCCCGCCGGCCTTGCTCGGCCATAGCGCCAGACGCTTGCGCCAGCACCTTCGCGGGCAACTGCAAGCAGTATTGATGCGCGACGGGCAACTGAACCAAGACTACCAGGAGCAACTGCTGGCCCTGCTCAGCACGCTGGCCGGACGCCTGGGCGTTGCCTTTGCGCCTGCTGCGCTGCCCTCTCGGCGGTCGCGGATTCTGGCCCTGTACGACCGGGCCATCGCTGCGCGCCTGCCGGGCAACGTGGTCAAGGCCTTCAACCGCTATATCAGCGAAACCGATGCCATTGGCGCAGCCCTGCGCGACCTGCAGGATCGCGCCAGGGCAGAGACTGTTGCAGCCCATGCACCCGAGTGGCTGCGCCAGGCCTCGGTAGAAGATCAACATGCCTACTTGCGCGTGTTGGCCAGCAACCTGCTGGGCGCAAACGATGATTACCTGTTCGATATCCCCGAAATCGACACCTATGCCCGCGAACAACTGCAGCAGCGCCTGGACCAGGATTTCGGCCCCGGCCACTACCGGCCTGAAGATATCCAGGTCACCACCAACCGCTGGATCACTGCGCCGCCACTGCCCGGGGAAATCCCCTTGTCACTGCCGGCCAGCTACGTGCGCCATCGCCAGTCCCTGGTTGACTATGCGCTCGATCATTACCGCGACTGGGACAACGCAATCACCCTGGTGACCGACCAGAAGGGTGAGCTGCTGCCACCCACCTTGCGCAGCCAGTATGTTCGCAAGGTGGCCAAGGCGCTGGATATTGGCGGCCACTACCAGCGCCTGCTGCAGCAGAAATTCGCCGAACACGACCCCGACTATGCCCGGCGCCTGGCAACCTTCTGCCGGCAACTGCCCGGGCAAATGCTCGAAGCGGCCTGGCGTGCCCGCCTCAAGGGCGAACTCGATGGCGCAGCGCTACAGACGGTTACCCAGGTACTGGAACTGCCAGAAAACCGCACACAGCACATGACACCACTGCTGTTGGTGGCCGATAGCGGGCTTGAACCGGACCAGGTGCCTGGCCTGTACCTGATCGGCAATCAGCAGGCGGGCCCGCTGGTGCTGTACAGCCCTTACGACAGCCGCCAGGCCTATCGGCAATTTGCCGATAGCCGCGACCTGCTGAAAAAGATCAGGACCACGCCAGCGTTGCAGGCCTTGCTGCTCGTGCGTATGCCAGCGCAGATGCGCAAACGCTATGGGCGCGGCGGCTTTGAAGAGCCACACCTGCCATTTAGTGTGGAATCGGATTTCGACCTGCCGTTTTCCCGCCCCGGCCCCATCACCCTGGCCTGGCGTCCGATCGCGGGCAACCTGTTCAAGCAACTGTTCGTGGATAACGCCCAGATGCTCCAGGACATGGCCCACGCCCAGCTGGTGACCCTCGAAGAGGCGCGCTGGCAAACCTTGAAGAACCTGCTCGGCCAGCTGTGGTTGCAAGCCAGCCTGTTTCTGCCGGGCAGGCTGGGCACGCTGCTGGGTATTTTCCAGACCGAAACCAGTGTGCTGCAAACCCTGGAAAAAGCCGACCGCAGCAACTGGAGCCAGTCACTGGCCGAACTCTGCGCGGCGCTGGTGCAGGGCCTGCTGGTTGGCAAAGACGCCGTCGGGGTCGAATCGCTGGAGAAGTTCTGGAAAAATCAGGAGAGCAGCCCGGCGCCCGAACGCCCGCAACCGGTCGAAGCCGGCGGTGTGCTGAGCGACCTCAGCGGCCGCCATACCCGTCGGGTCGTCTCCCGGGAACAGATCGCGATACTCGCAGTTGGCATGCCACAGATCCAGCGCGTAAACCCTTATCGCGGCAACCTGATCCGCGAAGCGCACGATACTGCAGTAACCTACCTGGTGAACTGCCACTTTAACATCAGCCGCACCACAGCCCGCCAGCTACCCCTGCAAACGGCCAGGGTCCTCAGGGACTTCTTCAACGTCGCGGATGTATCCGACACACTTCTGCTGCAAGTCAGCAGGCCGATAGAAAAACTGCTGACGCTGCTGTTGTCGCGTAATTACTCACCCGCCCATTCGACTCGCTATGTCATGGGCAGCAGAGTCGGTGCGCCTATCGATGCCAGCGCCTTCGTCAACCCGGCCGACCGCAGGCGGCAGATCTTTCTGCTCGACGCCTTCTTCGACAACCCGACCATCAACCAGTTGCCGCTACAACGCCGATACGCCCAGCCGGCAGCCGCCAACCTCACCCGCGCCTTTACCTTGCTGCATGAACTGTCTCACCTGGCCTGCCAGACCCGCGACATCACCTACACCCTGGGTGTTGCCCCGTACGCCGACTGGCTGATCCCCGGCCCCGAGCGCGCCTGGCTGGAACGCGCCCACGAAAGCGGCTTCAGCGCCATGACGCCGATGAACAAGTTGTTCACGTTGTACGATGAAGACACTGGCAGGCTGCGCGACTTGCGTCGCAGCGATCGCAAAGGCAAGAAACTGATCCTGAAGATCACCGGCGCGCAGGATCTGCAGCAAGCTCGTCAGGTGTTCCTGAGTGACAGCGAAAAACGCGCGCAGATCATGCTGTTCAATGCCGACAGCCTGGCATTGCTGATCTACCGGTTGGGCGCAGAAATGCACCCTTGAAAGGAGGCGACCCCGCCACCCAGAAGCGGCGGGGTCGGGCAATCAATGATGCTCGCGGGTAGCGCGGAACTTCACATCCGGCCAGCGCTCTTCCATCAGCGCCAGGTTGACCCGGGTCGGGGCCAGGTAGGTCAGGTGACCACCGCCGTCGATGGCCAGGTTCTCCACGGCCTTGTTCTTGAATTCCTCAAGCTTCTTCTTGTCCTCGCAGCTGATCCAGCGCGCCGACCAGACGGTGATCGGCTCGTAGGCACACTCGACCTTGTACTCTTCCTTCAGGCGGCTGGCGACCACATCGAACTGCAGCACACCGACGGCGCCGAGGATGATGTCGTTGCTGCGCTCGGGGAAGAACACCTGGGTCGCGCCTTCTTCGGCCAGCTGCTGCAGGCCCTGGCGCAGTTGCTTGGACTTGAGCGGGTCTTTCAGGCGCACGCGGCGGAACAGCTCCGGGGCGAAGTGCGGAATACCGGTGAAGCCCAGGGCCTCGCCTTCGGTGAAGGTGTCACCGATCTGGATCGTGCCGTGGTTGTGCAAGCCAATGATGTCGCCGGCCCAGGCCTCTTCCAGTTGCTCACGCTCGGAGGAGAAGAAGGTCAGCGCATCGCCGATACGCAGGTCCTTGCCGGTGCGCACATGGCGCATCTTCATGCCTTTTTCGTAACGGCCGGAGCAGATACGCATGAAGGCGATACGGTCGCGGTGCTTGGGGTCCATGTTCGCCTGGATCTTGAACACGAAACCGCTGAACTTCTCTTCGGTCGGCTCGACAGCGCGCTCGTTGGCCTCGCGCGGCAGCGGGCGTGGCGCCCAGTCGACGACGGCATCGAGCACATGGTCGACACCGAAGTTGCCCAGCGCGGTACCGAAGAACACAGGGGTCAGCTCGCCGCGCATGAACTCGTCCTGGTCGAATTCGTGGCAGGCGCCCTGTACCAGCTCCAGCTGCTCGAGGAAGCGCTCGTATTCGTCGCCCAGGTGGGTACGGGCTTCATCGGAGTCGAGCTTCTCGATGATCTTCACCTCGGTGCGCTCGTGGCCATGGCCCGGGGTGTAGACAATGATGTAGTCGCCGGCCAGGTGATACACGCCCTTGAAGTCGCGGTAGCAACCGATCGGCCAGGTGATCGGCGCTGCCTTGATCTTCAATACCGCTTCGATTTCGTCGAGCAGTTCGATCGGGTCGCGGATGTCACGGTCGAGTTTGTTGATGAAGCTGACGATCGGCGTGTCGCGCAGCCGGCAGACGTCCATCAGGGCGATGGTCCGCGGCTCGACGCCCTTACCGCCGTCGAGCACCATCAGCGCCGAGTCGACGGCGGTCAGGGTGCGGTAGGTATCTTCCGAGAAGTCTTCGTGGCCCGGGGTGTCGAGCAGGTTGATCATGTGCTCGCGATAGGGGAACTGCATCACCGAGGTGGTGATGGAGATACCACGCTGCTTCTCCATTTCCATCCAGTCGGAGGTGGCATGGCGGTCGGACTTTCGCGATTTCACCGTACCGGCAACGGCAATCGCCTTGCCCATCAGCAACAGCTTCTCGGTGATGGTGGTCTTACCCGCATCGGGGTGGGAAATAATGGCGAAGGTGCGGCGTTTCGCGACTTCGGCGGCCTGGTTGGTCATGGGAAATCGCCTGGCAGGTGATTCAAAAAGGGCCAGTATCATACCCGAAGTCGAACGGGGACCAAAGCCTGAGGCCTCCGCCTGTCGCGCGAAACGAAGTGTAGGCTACTTGTGTCCAGGCAAATTTTCAGTGAAGCCCTCAAGAGTGACAGGCCCGCGGTCTGGCATGTGTGCAACCAGCTCGAGTGTTCCACCCATTGCCTCGACATAGCTACGCAGAGTCGAGATCAACATATCGCTACGTTTTTCAATCTTGGAAATATTCGCCTGACCTACCTCCAGCCGCTTGGACATTCCTTCCTGAGTCAACTCCAGCTGTTTGCGCAACGCCTGCAGGGTCATTTCCTCGCGGATCAACTCACGCCCGCGTTGTTCGACACGCGCCCTTCGTTCGGGCGCAAGGCTGTTGATGACATCATCAAGTGTTTTGGACATGCTCCTCACCTCCTGACAGATACCTGTCGAAGCGCTCATCGGCGCGCCGAATCAAATTTCGATAAAACCGTTTCTGGCTGACTCCAGCCTTGTCACCCGCAACCAGGATAACGGCGCGACGCTTGGGATCGAATGCAAAAGCCACCCGCCAGACGCCATTCATAGCTTCAAACCGCAACTCCTTCATATTGGGGTGTCGAGATCCGTTCAATGTATCCACTCGCGGACGCCCAAGGGCGGGTCCACAGCTTTCCAGCAACCTAAGCTGGCCGAGCAATTCGTCCTGAACCTTTTCATGCAGCCCCTCGAAATCAGCAAGAAACTCAGCACAGAACCCAATTGACCATGGCAATAAAATACCTCCAGAGGAATATTCCCTCAAGCGACTATCATGAACTTTTCCACTGCAATGCTGAGCTTCATGACAGACGGCTGGATAGCAGACGTATCACTGGTGCCAGGGAGGAAATGACCGGTTTTCTGGTGCGAAGCGCCTCGCGTCTCAGGGATTAACGCTGGCCAAATGCCGCTTCAGATGGGAACCTTTACGGCTGTGGAGGCGTCCACTGCCCTGATACGCAATCGGTCATGACCGTTCGTCAGGGTTGGTTTCACCGGCACTACGAGCCTGACGAGGCTTCGCTTATGGCGTGTTCCGCTCCGTTTCCGGACAACGCGCTGCTTATCGCGATCACACTGCCTGCCGCCTGGAATGGTGGCCGCCACGGGAGTGTGTTCGCCGACAACAAAAGGAGTCCGCCTGTGGCTAAAAGCTATGGCAAGGGGCTGATGGGATGTGCCTTCGTGCTCGTCATCCTGGCCCTGCTGATCCACTGGATCGGCATCGATACGATCGCGCACTACCGCGCCGATCTGTGGTTCTACCTGCAAGCGCACCTGATGCTGGTGTTGCTGTCGATGGTGGCGGCGTTAGCCGTGGGCATACCCGCCGGGATTGCCTTGAGTCGACCGCACCGGGTCGACCGCGCCGAACGCTTCATGCAGTTTTTCAACATTGGCAACACCATTCCCCCTCTGGCCGTTCTGGCCATTGCCCTGAGTTTCCTGGGCATTGGCGCCGGTCCCGCGATCTTCGCGCTGTTCCTCGCTTCCCTCCTGCCAATCGTGCGCAACACTTACGAAGGCCTGAAAAACGTACCCGCCCTCGCTCAAGGAAGCCGCCACCGGCATCGGCATGACCCCGGGCCAGACCCTCTGGCGTGTCGAGTTGCCCAACGCCGTGCCGATCATCGTCGGCGGTGTGCGGGTGGCCCTGGCGATCAACGTCGGTACCGCACCGCTGTCGTTCCTGATCGGCGCCAACAGCCTGGGCAGCCTGATTTTTCCCGGCATTGCCCTGAACAATCAGCCGCAACTGCTGCTTGGCGCTGCCTGCACCGCCCTGCTCGCCCTGCTGCTCGACGCCCTGGTGGCGCAGTCCAGCCGCCGTTGGCTTGAACGCGGCCTGGCCCACTAAGCGAAGGAACTGTCATGAAAAGAATCGCCTTGTTGTTGGGCGCGGCCCTGCTGTTCGCAGGATTTGCCCAGGCCGCGAACAAACCTGTGATCCGCCTCGGTGCGCGGGTCTTCACCGAGCAGACGGTACTGGCTGAAATCACCGCCCAGTACCTCAACCAGCATGGTTTTGACGTGCGCATCACCGGCGGCCTGGGCAGCAACCTGGCCCGCAGCGCCCACGAAACCGGGCAGCTGGACATGGTCTGGGAATACACCGGCGTCTCGCTGGTGTCCTACAACCATATCGACGAACGCATGCCCAGCGCAGCGGCCACCTACGCCAGGGTCAAGGAGCTGGATGCGCAAAAAGACCTGATCTGGCTGACACCGTCGAAGTTCAGCAACACCTACGCCCTGGCGCTGCCGCGCAAGGTTGCCGACCAGTACCCGCAGGTCAACAGCATCAGTGAGCTGAACCAGGTGCTGCGCGACGAGAAGGACCGCACCCACGTGGTGGCCCTGGACACCGAGTTCGCCAACCGCCCCGACGGCCTGGTGGGCCTGACCGAAACCTACGACCTGCAACTGACCCGCCGCGACATCCGCCAGATGGACGCCGGCCTGGTCTACACCGCGCTGCGCAACGGCCAGGTGTTCAGTGGCCTGGTGTACACCACCGACGGGCGCCTGAGCGCCTTCGACCTCAAGCTGCTGGAAGACGACAAGCACTACTTCCCCGACTACACCGCAGCCCCGGTAGTGCGCAAGGCCGTGCTCGACGCCAACCCGCAACTGGCCAGCCTGCTCAAACCGCTGGCCGAGCAGCTCGACGACGAGACCATGCGCCAGCTCAACGCCAAGGTCGATGTCGAACACCAGAGCCCGGGCAAAGTCGCCGCCGAGTACCTGCGCCAGCATCCACCTGCACAGGAGCAGCCATAACATGCTCGATACCTTTACCCACCTCGACTGGGCCCAGGTACTGCACCTGACCTGGCAGCACATCACCCTGGTCGGCATCGCCGTCAGCCTGGCGATTGTCTTCGGCGTACCGCTGGGCATCCTCATGACCCGCTTCCCGGCCCTCGCCGGCCCCCTGCAGGCCAGCGCCACGGTGCTGCTGACCATCCCCTCGATCGCCCTGTTCGGCCTGTTGCTGCCGTTCTACTCCAAGTTCGGCCAGGGCCTGGGGCCGCTGCCGGCGATCACCGCGGTGTTCCTCTATTCGCTGTTGCCGATCCTGCGCAACACCTACCTGGCCCTGACCAATGTCGAACCGGGTATTCGTGAAGCCGCCCGCGGCATCGGCATGACCTTCGGCCAGCGCCTGCGCATGGTCGAGCTGCCCATCGCCGTACCGGTAATCCTTGCCGGAGTGCGCACCGCCGTGGTCATGAACATCGGCGTCATGACCATCGCCGCGACCATCGGCGCCGGTGGCCTGGGCGTGCTCATCCTCACCTCCATCAGCCGCAGCGACATGTCGATGCTGCTGGTCGGCGCCGTGCTGGTGAGCCTCCTGGCCATCTTCGCCGACCTGCTGCTGCAAGCCCTGCAACGCTCCCTGACTCCAAAAGGACTGCGCCCATGATCGAACTTCAGAACCTCAGCAAGACCTTCCACGCCAACGGCAAAGACGTCAAAGCCGTCGACTCGGTCAGCCTGACCGTCAACGAAGGCGAGATCTGCGTGTTCCTCGGCCCCTCCGGTTGCGGCAAGAGCACCACGCTGAAAATGATCAACCGCTTGATTGCGCCGACCTCGGGCAAGGTGCTGATCAACGGCGAAGACACCACCGGCCTTGATGAAGTGACCCTGCGCCGGCGCATCGGCTACGTTATCCAGCAAATCGGTCTGTTCCCCAACATGACCATCGAGGAGAACATCACCGTGGTCCCGCGCCTGCTCGGCTGGGACAAGCAAAAATGCCACGAGCGCGCCCGCGAGTTGATGAGCATGATCAAGCTCGAGCCCAAGCAATACCTGCAACGCTACCCGCGTGAGTTGTCCGGTGGCCAGCAACAGCGTATCGGCGTGATCCGCGCCCTGGCCGCCGAAGCGCCCTTGCTGCTGATGGACGAGCCGTTCGGTGCGGTCGACCCGATCAACCGCGAGATGATCCAGAACGAGTTCTTCGAGATGCAGCGGGCGCTGAACAAGACCGTGATCATGGTCAGCCACGATATCGACGAGGCGATCAAACTGGGTGACAAAATTGCGATTTTCCGTGCCGGCAAGCTGATCCAGATCGACCACCCGGACACCCTGCTGGCGCACCCTGCCGACGACTTCGTCAGCAACTTCGTTGGCCAGGACAGCACCCTCAAGCGCCTGTTGCTGGTGCGTGCCGAAGACGCCGCCGACAACGCGCCGTCGGTCAGCCCGGAAACGCCAGTGGCCGACGCCCTGGAGCTGATGGACGAACATGATCGCCGCTACGTGGTGGTCACCGATGGGCAGAACAAGGCCATGGGTTACGTGCGTCGTCGCGACCTGCATCGCCAGCAAGGCAGCTGCGTTGATTTTCTGCGCACCTTCAACGCCACCGCCTCGCACGATGAGCACCTGCGCATCCTGCTGTCGCGGATGTACGAGTTCAATCGCTCATGGTTGCCGGTGCTGGACGCCGAGCAGGTGTTCCTCGGCGAAGTGACCCAGGAATCGATCGCCGCTTACCTGAGCTCGGGGCGGTCGCGGGGGGGCAAGACCAGCATTGTGTCGCCGGCTGAAGCGGTCGCGTAACGCTGAAAAGCATCGCGGGGCAAGTCGGGTCGCCGCACCGCCGCTCCTACATGGGGGAGCGGCGGTGCGGCGACCCGACTTGCCCCGCGATCAGGCCTCAGAAACCTACACTGGCCTGCACATAGAAGGTGCGCGGCTCGCCCAGGTAGATCCCCGAGTTGTTGTCGCTGGAGCGGGTGTAGTACTGCTTGTCGAAGATGTTCTTCACCCCGGCCGCGAGCTTGAGGTTCGACAGCTCCTTGCCGAAGTCATAACCACCGCGCGCCGCCCAGGTCACGTAACCAGGAATGTCGCCGTACTGGCCATCGGCACTCGGTTCGGTGATGTAATTGCCGTTGAAGCTGCCGTCGGCATTCATGCCGGTGCCCGGTGCGCGTTGTTTCGATTGAGCGTAGGCATCGAGGTTCCAGGTCCAGCGATTGATCTCATAGCGCAGCCCGGCATTGACGATTTGCCGCGAATAAAACGGCAGGTCACGGCCCTTGAAGCCAGGGATCTCGCCTTCATAGGTGGCCCGGGTGTAGGTGAACCCGGCATTGGCACTCAGGCCCTGCAGACGCGGGTCGAGCCCCGACAGGTCGTAGTGCATGGAGGCTTCGATACCCTGGTGCTTGGTGGCGCCAAGGTTGGTCCAGCCGATGTCGTTGCTGATGTACTGCAACTCGTCATCGAAGTCGATGTAGAACGCGGTCAGCTCACCACCCCAGGTACCGTTGTTGTAGCGGGTGCCGACTTCATAGGTCTTGGCTTTCTCGGCCTGCAGGCCGTTGGCGGTCTGGTCGCCACTGCCACCCTGGCCGAGCTGGAAGTACTGCAGGCTGCCGAACGAGGTCTCGTAGTTGGCGAACAGCTTCCATTCATCCGACAGGTGATACATCACGCTCAGCGCCGGTAGCGGCTCGTTGCTGGTCACGCTGCGGTTCTTTTCCTGCACCGGCACGCCGTTGGTACCACGCACCGGGCGCTCATGCCAGTCGGTGTTGATGTGCTCGAAACGGATCCCCGGGGTGATGGTCCAGTTGCCGACATCGATCTTGTCATCGATGTAGTAGGCGCTGGCTTCAGTGCCACCGGTGCGGTCCTGGAAGACATGGCCGTCGGAGCCCGGGGTCACGGTCGGGACATTGTTGATCAGCGCCAGGCGGGTCGACTGCTCGTGCATCGCTTCTTTCAGGTAGCGGTAACCAACGCTGACTTCCTGAGTGGTCGGGCCTGCGAAGAAGATCCGCGACAGCCGCGGCTCGATGGCGAAGGTGTGGTAGCTGCGCGGGTACGACGACAGGGTCTTCTGGTCACGGGCAGCGATGCTGCTGCCGCGGAAGCTGTCGGTGTAGTAGGTCTGCACTTCGAACTGGGTGACGTCGTCGATCTGGCGCAGGTACTTGAACGACACGTCCTTGCGCCGGCCGCTGAAGGTGTCGTAGTCGCGGTCGGACTGGTACGGATCATCGTCGAACTGGGCCTGGGTCAGGCCGCCGGGCATGTCGGCCTTGGCGTCGTAGTAATGAAAGTTGAGCCAGAATTCGTCACTGTCGGTCACCGCCCAATGGGTCTTGAGCAACACGTCATCGATATCGTTGTCGTTGTTGCTGCTGCGATAACCGTTGCCGTTGACCCCGGAGTACAGCAGCGCCGCACCCAGGCCATTGTCGGCAGTGCCGCCGAGGAAGGCCGATTCGATGTGCTTCCAGCCGCCATGGCGGGAGGTTTCCATCGTCGTCGACAGCTCGCCGGTGGCTTTCTCGGGAATGGCCCGGGTGACGAAGTTGATCACCCCGCCGACGTTCTGCGGGCCGTAGCGCACCGACCCAGCACCGCGCACCACGTCGATGCTGTCGAGGTTGCCGGACGAGATCGGCGCCATCGACAGTTGTGGCTGGCCGTAAGGCGCAAAGGCTGCCGGAATGCCATCGATCAATACCGTGGAGCGTGGCGACAGCCGTGAGGTCAGGCCGCGCACACCAACGTTCAGGGCGATGTCGCTGCCGCCGGTACCGTTGGAGTCCTGCACCTGCACACCCGGCACGCCGCGCAGCACATCGCGTACGTTCAAGGCGCCCTGCTCGATCATCGCCTCGCGGCGCACCACGGTACGCGCACCGGGATGGTTGTGGACCACGGTTTCTTCGGCGCTGCCCAGCCAGTCACCGACGACTTTGACGTCGGTGGGTGCCAGCTCGAGGCTGCCGGTGGTCAGGGTGCCGGCGCTTTGCGCCGGGTGCAGGACCACGGTGCCCTGAGAAATTTCATAAGTCAGGCCGCTGCCCTCAAGCAACGCCCGCAGCGCCTCTTCCGGTTGCAGGTTGCCGGAGACCGCTGGTGCCTGCTTGCCGGCCACCAGCTCGGGGCTGAAGAACAGTTGCAGCGACGTCTGCTGGCCCAGTTGGCTCAAGGCCGAAGCCAGCGGTTGGGCCTGGATCTGGATGCTGGCTGGTGCCGGGGCGGCATAAGTGCTGGCGATACCGCCACTGACAGCCAGTGCCAGGGCCAGGGGCAACCAGCGGGAAGAACGCGGGGAAACGTTGTTGTTGTTCACGTCGTCGAGAGGTCCTGAGGGTCCATATAAATGTCAATGCCATGCAAATGGAAATGCTTGGCAGTTGCAGTTGGCCAGGAAGACGAACAACTGGAAAAAAACCTGAATTTATTTTGCGATTATTTCGCGGGAGCCGTCGGCATGGGCCTTGATCGCCACCGGCAGGATGCTCGGCAGCGCCCGCAGCAAGGCGTCGGTGTCGTCGGCGTTGAAGGTACTGCTCAGGCGCAGCGCGGCAATTTTGCCAGGGGCGACACACAGGGGCTGCTCGCGGTAGCGCGAGACTTCCTTGACCACCTCGCTGAGCGGCGCGTCGTTGAACACCAGCTTGCCCTTGCGCCAGGCGGTCACAGCTGCGGTATCTACCGCATAGGGTGCCGCCACCTGACCGCGAGCATCGATATGCGCCCCCAGGCCTGCGCTCAGCAAAGCCTTGGAAGCATCGCGACCTTCAACCCGCACCGAGCCGTTTTCGACCGCCACACGGGTTTGCTCCGGGTCCTGGCGCACATCGAAACGAGTGCCGGTCACGGTTACCGTGCCTTTGTCGGTGCTGACCACAAAGGGCCGCGCGCTGTCGTGGGCGACGCTGAACATCACCTCGCCCTGGCGCAACTGGATATGCCGCTGACCGGCGCTGAATTGCACGACCAGTTGCGTACGACCGTTGACCTCCAGCTGTGAGCCATCCGGCAGGTCGAGTTGGCGCCGCTCGCCCAGGGCGGTTTGCAGCTGGCCCTGGTAATTAAGTTGATGCTGCTGCCAGCCAAACCAGCCCAACCCCAGCGCCAGGGTCGCGACGCCGGCCGCCAGCGCCTGGCGAATAAAGCGTCGACGCGGCAACTGGCTGACCGGATCGGCCTGGCACAGCGCTTCGAGCCGCGCACGCGGCACCTGCCCGGCTGCGCCCCAGAGCGTGCCCAGCAGATCGAATTCAGCTTGATGCTGCGAGTGCTCGGCCAGCCAGCGCTGCAACTCGCCCTGTTGCGCCGGCGCCAGCGCGCCATCGCGGCTGCGGGCAAACCACTGGGCTGCCTGCTCGCGCACGGTCTCGTTGCCGCACGGGCACGCCTGCTGATTCATGAAAACATTCGCCTGACTCATCTCGTCGACACATCCAGGTGCTCACGCAGATGCCGGAGCGTGCGGATCATATACTTTTCGACCATGTTCTTGGTCAAGCCCATGCGCTCGGCGATCTCGGCCTGGGTCAGGCCTTCGAGCTTCTGCCAGATGAACACCCGCCGGCAGTTGAGCGGCAGTTCGGCCAAGGCCCGTTCGACACTGTCGGCCAGTTCCACGGCATTCATGTAGGCCTCAGGATCGCCGCTGGCGTCGATGCCCGGCTCGAAGGCGTCCTGCTCCAGGGCCTGGCGGCGGTCTTCACGGCGGTAACCGTCCACGGCAATGTTGCGTGCGGTCTGGTGCAAATAGGCGCGCGGTTGTTCGACCCCCGCCTGGTCATTTTCCAGTACCCGCACAAACGCATCATGCGCCAGGTCCTCGGCCTGCTGACGACTGCGCAATTTGCGCGTCCAGGTGCCGATCAGCTCATGGTAGTGGTCGAGAAAGCCTTTGTGTCGCGACACGATGCACAGCTCTTCGCAGGCGATGAGGAATGGCGCGAATAGTAATGTTTCTTATTAAGGCCGGCAATCGAAGATCACCACTGCCGACGAAGCGTTCGAGCGGAAAAAAAAATCACGAAAATGTGTGTAGATAATCGGCTGCCAGTGCGGAAAAAAATATGAACGGCCAGCCTTCGATTCATGGTTACGCCGTCACCTCATTGCCCGCCAAAGTTACCGCCTTTTCCCGTACTTTCGCCACCAACTTTGACTATTGCATCCATTTGCGTGTTCTACGATAGATCCCGGCGTATACCGGTATTTTTAACGCTTTTGTCATCAAATTGAACATCTACTGTTTACCTGGGTCGGTTAGAAAGTGGCTGGCCAACCCGGGGCGACGGACGTGTGCAAAAACGCGACATTTTTTGTTGATCTCGAGCCCCTCAGGTCCTAAAGTTCGCGCCGAACGTCCATGCTGGAAACGATCCATCCGGCTCAAGTACTGACGACGAGACAGCAAGGTCACCCGTAGCTCGCTTCATCACGCACGGTTGACCTTTTTGCTTTCGGCGACATGCCTTGGGAAGTAGGCGAACCAAAGTGGGGATACGGAGGACGTTCAGTTGCAGCCACTTATTTTTTCAGTTTGCCCATGGAGTCCCTAAGCATGTCGATTCAGGTCGAAGACTACTTCGCGCGCGATACCTTCCAGAAAATGAAGGCCTTCGCCGACAAGCAAGAAACCCCGTTCGTGCTCATCGACACGCAGATGATCAGCCAGGCCTACGACGACCTGCGCGCCGGTTTCGAATTCGCCAAGGTCTACTACGCGGTCAAGGCCAACCCGGCCGTTGAGATCATCGACCTGCTCAAGGAAAAAGGCTCGAGCTTCGACATCGCCTCGATCTACGAGCTGGACAAAGTGATGGGCCGCGGTGTCAGCGCCGATCGCATCAGCTACGGCAACACCATCAAGAAGTCCAAGGACATCCGCTACTTCTACGAGAAGGGCGTGCGCCTGTACGCCACCGACTCCGAAGCCGACCTGCGCAACATCGCCAAGGCCGCCCCGGGCTCGAAAGTCTACGTACGCATCCTCACCGAAGGCTCGACCACCGCCGACTGGCCACTGTCGCGCAAGTTCGGCTGCCAGACCGACATGGCCATGGACCTGTTGATCCTCGCCCGCGACCTGGGCCTGGTGCCTTACGGCGTGTCGTTCCATGTGGGCTCGCAACAGCGCGACATCAGCGTCTGGGATGCAGCCATCGCCAAAGTGAAGGTGATCTTCGAGCGCCTGAAAGAAGAAGACGGCATCGAGCTCAAGCTGATCAACATGGGTGGCGGCTTCCCGGCCAACTACATCACCCGCACCAACAGCCTGGAAACCTACGCCGAGGAAATCATCCGCTTCCTCAAGGAAGACTTCGGTGACGACCTGCCAGAAATCATCCTCGAGCCAGGCCGTTCGCTGATCGCCAACGCCGGCATCCTGGTCAGTGAAGTAGTGCTGGTGGCGCGTAAATCGCGTACCGCCGTCGAGCGCTGGGTGTACACCGATGTCGGCAAGTTCTCCGGCCTGATCGAAACCATGGACGAGTCGATCAAGTTCCCGATCTGGACCGAGAAGAAAGGCGAGATGGAAGAAGTAGTGATCGCCGGCCCCACCTGCGACAGCGCCGACATCATGTACGAGCACTACAAATACGGCCTGCCGCTGAACCTGGCCATCGGCGACCGCCTGTACTGGCTGTCGACCGGCGCCTACACCACCAGCTACAGCGCGGTGGAGTTCAACGGCTTCCCGCCGCTGAAAGCCTACTACCTGTAACACAAAAAACCGGGGGCATCATTGCCCCCGGGCTCCCCTGGTCATCATCTGCGTGATCGGGGTTATCAATGCGTGAGCACGGTCTACAGGACTTCCTTAGTCCTGACCGCGAAGCTCAATGGCGCACCTTCATATGCATTCAAATACCTGTCGCCATCCCGATTGTTGTAGTAGCTCTTTATCTCGTGACCCTCATAGTCACGCAGGATGAAGTGGCGTTCTTGCTGACCGTACCACTCTGCGTGCGGCTGAACTTTCCAGAAGAAGGTAATTTCATTTTTACCGTACAAGCCGAGATAGCCCCCACTACTTCTGCCCAGCTTCTTCCCCAGGTAACCATCGACCCTGGATGCGCAGGTAATGTCGTAATGAATCCGGTCACCTTGATCTTCAACGAACTGAAAATGAAAATCGATCGGCCATACCCGCAGCCCATGCCCCACTATCTGTAGCCAGCCACTTTCTGCAAAATCAAACTCGGTACGTTGTGCACTGATGCCAACCTGTCCTGAACGGCCGGCTTTGGTTGAATACAGGGTAGCGATAAACGATTTATCAACAAGATCCACCATTCTCAAGTCCTTTAAAATATCGGGCAGGCACATTGAGCTTGGGCGTTCCGTCGTGAGCAGGGCAGGCTGCATTGATTCCCTGGAAAGTCGTCGAAGGCTTTGCTAAGGGTGAAGTTGCATGAACGTCAGCCGTTGCTCATAGGCTTGCAGGACAGGCAGCAAGCGCTCATCCTGAACCTGCCGCAGGGTGCAGACGCTACTGCGCAGGAAATTCAGATTGCCGCCTCGCAGCGCGGTGTCGAACCAGACTAATGATGCATCAAGCTGATTGCTCTCGACCAACACCGTGGCATAGCTGAATTGCCCGCGAAAATCACCTGCCTCGGCAGAGCGGCGATACCATTCTTGCGCCTGGCCAACGTCCCGCTCACAGGCCAGCCCCTGCTCCAGATAACGCCCATAAAGGTTCATCGACTTGGCATGGCCCAGGTGTGCGGCCTGTCGATAGCAGAGCAATGCCAAGGGATGGTTCTGAGCCACCCCACGGCCAGTAGCCAGCAAGTTGGCGTAGTTGTACAGGCCCCAGTCCAGCCCCATTTCAGCAGCCTGGCAATAGGCCGTAGCCGCAGCCGACACATCAGCCTGCCCTCCCCAGCCATGCTCCTGGCAGCGCCCGAGCATGTTGTGCGCCATAGCGCTGCCACGGCTGGCGGCAATCGCGAACCAGCGCCGGGCCAGAACCGGGTCTTGCTCGATGCCGCGACCGTCAAGAAGGATCTGCCCAAGCAGCACCTGCGCCTCGACAATGTCCTGCCCGGCTGCAGCCAGCAGTGCCTGGGCCGCCTTGGCCGGGCTGTGTTCGAGCATCTGGGCGAACTGTTCGCTGTCCAGCTCCTGGCGATTGCGCAAGGCGAAGGTCATGGCTCAGACCTCGACCCAGCGGCGCAACAGGTTGTGGTAGGTGCCGGTCAACTGGATCAGCGCCGGGTGATCCGGCACGTCGGCGCCCAGTTGCTGGATGGCGTTATCCATCTCGTACAGCAGCGCGCGCTGGCTGTCTTCGCGCACCAGGCTCTGGGTCCAGAAGAACGCCGCGTAACGCGCGCCGCGGGTCACCGGGTTGACCTTGTGCAGGCTGGTGCCCGGATACAGCACCAGGTCCCCTGCCGCCAGCTTCACCTGCTGTACGCCAAAAGTATCCTGAATCACCAGCTCACCACCGTCGTAGTCCTCGGGATTGCTCAAAAACAGTGTCGAGGACAGATCGGTGCGCACCCGCTCGTGGCTTCCACGGGGCTGGCGCAGGGCGTTGTCGATATGAAAGCCAAAATTGCCGCCTTCGCGATAGCAGTTGATCAGCGGCGGGAACACCTTGTGCGGCAAAGCCGCCGACATGAATTGCGGGTGCTGCCACAGGCGTTCGATCAGCGCCGTACCGATTTCCTTGGCCAGTGGATGGCCTTCGGGCAGCTGCAGGTTGTGCTTGGCCTTGGCCGACTGGTAGCCCGCGGTGATCTTGCCATCGGCCCATTCAGTCTGCTCCAGCGCCTGGCGAATACGCTGGACCTCCTCGATGGAAAACAGGCCGGAAATATGTAGCAGCATGGCGCGGGCACCTGAAGGTGAAAGACGTCAATGGTATTGATTCCCATTGACTCTCTACAAGCCCTTTCGGCAGGTGGGACGTTTCAGCACGGAAAAACCGTCAGTCACAAATTGTAAAGATTGTAAATTCCGCACAAATAGCAATTCTTCTCAATTGTTACTCATATTTGTTTACATTATATTTCGCGGCCTAAAAACCTGGGGAAGGGGACCACCATGCCGCGTCACTACGTGCCAACCGCTGTCAGTTCACCACGCTTGCTCACCTGCGCCATTGGTGTAGCGCTCACCGCGACCTCCGCCGGGCACCTGGCATTTGCCGCCGATGCCGAGCCTGCCAAGGACGGTGCCATCGCCCTGGATGCCACCAGCGTCACCGGCCAGGCCGAAACCGCCAGCACTGACTACAAGGTCGAACGCGCGTCTTCGCAGAAGTACACCGCGCCGCTGGTAGATATTCCGCGCACAGTGACGGTGGTCCCCCAGCAAGTGATCAAGGACACCAACGCCCTTAACCTGCAGGACGCCCTGCGTACCGTGCCGGGCATCACCATGGGTGCCGGCGAAGGTGGCAACCCGTCCGGCGACCGTCCGTTCATTCGCGGTTTCGACTCGCAGAGCTCGATGTACCTGGATGGCGTTCGCGACACCGGCTCGCAAACCCGGGAAATCTTCGCCATCGAATCGGTCGAAGTGGCCAAGGGCCCCAACTCGGCCATCGGTGGCCGCGGCGCAGCAGGCGGCACCATCAACCTGGTGAGCAAGCGCGCGCACTTGGGCAACTCCACCGATGGTGCCTTCACCTGGGGATCGGACCAGACCAAACGCTACACCTTCGATGGCAACTATCAGTTCCTCGACACCGCCGCGTTCCGCCTTAACCTGATGAGCCACGAAAGCAACGTCGCCGGCCGCGACGAGGTCAACTACGACCGTTGGGGCGTGGCACCGTCGCTGGTCTTCGGCCTGGGTACCGACACCCGCCTGAGCCTGGACTACTACCACATGGAGAGCGATGACCTGCCTGACTCGGGCATCCCCTACAGCCTGAAATCCGGCAGCTCCGCCAACCGCACTTCGGCCAACCCGGACAAACCGACCGATGGCGGTGACAGCGACAACTTCTATGGCCTGGTCGGCCGCGACTTCTACAAGAGCCGCGCCGACATCACCACCATCGCCCTCGAGCACGACCTGAGCGATGCGCTGACGATCAAGAACACCCTGCGCCATGGCAACACCCTGCAGGACTACATCTTTAGCCAGCCGGACGACAGCAAGGGCAACATCCTCAACGGTGAAGTCTGGCGCCGTCCGAACAACCGCGTGGCCAACACCCGCACCACCACCAACCAGACCGACCTGTTCGGCGAGGTCTACATCGGCGCCTTCAAGAACAACTTCTCGACCGGTATCGAACTGAGCCGCGAAGCCTCGGTCAAGACCGGCTACAACGTCACCGGCTTTGCCTCGGGCAACTGCAGCAGCGCCACCGGACAGATCTCCGGAGTCTGCACCTCGTTCACCGATCCGAACCCGAACGAAGCCTGGGATGGCACCGTTAGCCGCACTCTGGCTGGCGCCGATACCACCAGCAACACCCGCGCCATCTACCTGACCGACACCCTGGAACTGGACCCGGCCTGGTTGCTGACCATGGGCCTGCGTTACGACCACTTCGATACCAAGGCCAAAACCAAAATCGCCAGCGGCGCAACCAGCTTCAAGACCGAAGACACCAGCGAGTTCGTCACCGGCCAGCTGGGCCTGACCTGGAAGCCGGCCGAGAATGGTAGCGTGTACATTTCCTACGCGACTTCGGCGACCCCCGCCGGTGCATCGCTCGGTGAAGGCAGCGACGGCAATCCATTGCTGACCGCCACCACCACCAGTGACCTGAAGCCGGAAGAAACCACCAACTACGAAATCGGCACCAAGTGGAACCTGCTGGACGAACGCCTGGCCCTCACCGCAGCAATCTTCCGTACCGAAAAAGAGAACGCTCGTGTTCTGGTCAGCACCAACACTTACGAGAACGTCGGCTAGAGCCGGGTTGACGGTCTGGAACTGACCGCCACCGGCAAGCTGACCAACGACTGGCAGGTCTTCGCCGGCTACACCTACATGGATGCCAAGCTGATCGATGGGGGCAAGCAGAACGTCGGCGGCGTGTTTGTCGACAGCCCGAACAACGACAACCAGATGCCCAACACGCCGAACAACAGCCTGACCTTGTGGACTACCTACAACGTCACGCCGAAACTGACCGTCGGCGGCGGTGCCTTCTACGTCGATGACGTGTTCGGCAACGTCAACAACACCGTGATGGTCGATTCCTACTGGCGTTACGACGCTATGGCCAGCTACAAGCTGACCAAGAACGTCGACCTGCAGTTGAACGTACAAAACCTCACCAACGAGGTGTACTACGACAAAGCCTACGCTGCCCACTACGCCAACCAGGCCGCCGGGCGCACTGCCCTGCTGACCACCAGCTTCCACTTCTGAGTGAGCTGACTGGCAAGCCCCGTTCATTTAGGTGAACGGGGCTTTTGTGTATCAAGGCATAATGTGCGTCGCATTCGCATTTGCGACACGACAAGGTGATTGATGTGGTGAAGAAATCCCTGTTTCAACTGCACTGGTTCTTCGGTATTACCGCAGGCCTGGTGCTGGCACTAATGGGCATTACCGGTGCCATCTGGTCGTTCCAGGATGAGCTGCTGGAGCTGTTCAACCCTGATGTGCTCACCGTCGAAGTACGCCAGGAAGGCGTGCTGCCAATGCCCGAGCTGGTGCGCAGGATCGAGGCCGAACAGGGTGACAAGGTCGCCATGCTCTGGGTCCAGGCCGACAACGACAAGGCGGCGCGGGTCTTCTTCACCCCTCCCCCGGGCGAACGCCGGGGCTTGATGCGCTATGCCGACCCTTACACCGGCAAGCTGCAGGGCGACGTCGCCGGCCAGGGCTTTTTCGACCTGATGCTGCAACTGCACCGTTTTCTGGCCATGGGCGACACCGGCCGGCAGATCACCGGCGCCTGTACCTTGATGCTGATTTTCTTCTGCCTGTCCGGCCTGTATCTGCGCTGGCCGCGCAAGGCGCTGAATTGGCGGACCTGGCTGACCCTGGACTGGGCCAAGAAAGGCCGCGCCTTCAACTGGGACCTGCACGCCGTGGCCGGTACCTGGTGCCTGCTGTTCTACCTGCTGTTTGCCCTCACCGGTCTGTTCTGGAGCTACGAGTGGTACCGCGAAGGCCTGAACAAGCTGCTCGCCGACAGCCCGGCCGCTGGCCAGCAACACAAGCGCGGCGAAGGCCGCGGCGGACGTCCTGGTGGTGGCGCAGGTAAAGACGCCAAGCCGCTGGTGGTCGACTACGACGCCGTCTGGGCCAGCCTGCAAGCTGCCGCCGGCCCCGGTATGAGCAGCTACAACCTGCGCCTGCCGCCAGCTGGCGGGCAACCGGCGATGATCTTTTATCTGCTTGAAGGCGCCGAACACGAGCGCGCCCTCAACACCCTCAACCTGGACCCGGCCACAGGCCAGGTGAAGAGCAACGAGCGCTATGCCGACAAGTCGTTCAAGGCGCAACTGCTGGCCAGCGTCTACGCCCTGCACGTGGGCAGCTACTTTGGCCTGACCGGGCGCATTGTGGTGACCATCGCCAGTCTGACCATGCCGCTGTTCTTCGTCACCGGCTGGCTGTTGTACCTCGATCGCCGCCGTAAAAAGCGCCAGGTGCGTGCCGCGCGAGGTAACTTCGCGCCGTTGAACGGGCAGGACCACGGCTGGCTGGTGGGCTTTGCCAGCCAGAGCGGCTTTGCCGAGCAACTGGCTTGGCAAAGCGCCGGGCAACTGCAGGCTGCCGGCGTCGCGGTACAGGTCCGCCCCCTGGCTGAGCTGACCGAACAGGACCTCAACCAGGCTCGGCAAGCGCTGTTCGTCGTCAGTACCTTCGGCGACGGCGAAGCCCCCGACAGCGCTCGCGCTTTCGAGCGCAAGGTGCTTGGACAGCCTTGGGCGCTGGGCAACCTCAACTATGCCCTGCTGGCCCTGGGCGACCGCCAGTACCCGCACTTCTGCGGCTTTGCCCGGCGCTTGCAGGCCTGGCTCGGCGAACGCGGCGCCACCAGCGCCTTCGCCCCGGTTGAAGTCGACAGCGCTGACCCTGCGGCCCTGCAACACTGGCAACAACAGCTCGCACAACTGACTGGCAGCACGCCACCAGCGGCCTGGCAGGCACCCGAATTTGCCAACTGGACCTTGATCAGTCGCGAACTGATGAACCCGGGCAGTCAGGGTTCAGCGGTGTATCTGCTCGGCCTCAGGCCAGAGCAACCTGCGCAGTGGGAAGCTGGAGACCTGGTGGAGATCCTGCCGCGTAACAGTGCCCACAGTCTTGAGCAGTTTCTCAAGGGCCTGGGCCTTGATGGCGAAACACCCGTACAGGTCGATGGCCTGCAAGAGAGCCTGTTGCAAGCCCTGGCCAGCCGGCAGTTGCCCAAGAGCCGTGAGCACCTGGTCGGCCTGCATGCGCAGGCATTGGTCGATGCATTGATCCCGCTGGCAGCACGGGAATACTCGATTGCCTCGATCGCCAGTGACGGCGTGCTGGAGCTGATCGTGCGCCAGGAACGCCACCCTGACGGCAGCCTCGGCCTGGGTTCAGGCTGGCTGACCGAGCATCTGTCTGTGGATAACAGTGTCAGCCTGCGCCTGCGCCGCAACAGTGGTTTCCACCTGCCGGCGCCGGCCACGCCGATGATCCTGATCGGCAACGGAACCGGGCTAGCCGGGCTGCGCAGCCTGCTCAAGGGCCGCATTGTGGCCGGCGAGCGCAGCAACTGGCTGCTGTTCGGTGAACGCAACCAGGCCTATGACTTCCTCTGTGGGGATGAACTGCAAGGCTGGCAGCGCAGCGGCGATCTGGCCCGGCTGGAGCTGGCCTTTTCCCGCGATCAGAGCCACAAGGTCTACGTGCAGGACCGTTTGCGCGAGCAGGCGACAGAACTGCGACGCTGGCTCGACCAGGGTGCATCGATCTATATCTGCGGCAGTTTGCAGGGCATGGCCAGTGGCGTTGATGAGGTACTTAACGAGGTGCTCGGGGCTGTCGAGGTTGAGCGGTTGATCGAGCTGGGGCGGTATCGGCGGGATGTGTACTAAGCCTTGAGGGCCTCATCGCGGGTCAAGCCCGCTCCTACAGGTTTGGTGTGGGAGCGGCTTGACCTGCGATGAGGGTCAATGCAGCTCGAAGGTATCGGCATCCAGGTTGGCCGGGAACCGCGTGCGATAGGCCGCCAGGTCTGCCGCACTGAGCACCACGGTAAACACCCCGTCCGCCTCGCCTGCACTGAGCAGGCTCTCGCCCTGAAAATCCAGCACCTGGCTGTCGCCGGTATAGGCAAAGCCCTTGCCGTCGGTGCCCACGCGGTTCACCGCGGCGACATAACACAGGTTCTCGATGCCCCGCGCCGGCAACAAGCGGTTCCAGTGCTGGCGGCGGGCGGCCGGCCAGTTGGCGGTGTACAGCAGCAGGTCAGTGTCCTGGGCATCGCGGCTCCACACCGGGAAGCGCAGGTCGTAGCAGATCAGCGGCCGTACCCGCCAGCCCTTGAGCTCGAACTGCACCTGGCGTTCGCCCGGGGTGTAGTGCTTGTGCTCGCCGGCCATGCGAAACAGGTGGCGCTTGTCGTAGTACAGGATCTCGCCATCGGGCCGCGCCCACAGCAAGCGGTTGCGGTGGCTGCCGTCGGCAGCCTGGATGATCACGCTGCCGGTAACCACTGCATCAAGCTTCTTGGCCTGGCTCTTGAGCCACTTGTAGGTCGGGCCGTTCTCGGGCTCGGCGAGGCTTTCGGAGTCCATGGAAAAACCAGTGGTGAACATCTCCGGGAGGATGATCAGGTCGGCGCCACGAGCCTGTTCCAGCAGGCCTTCGAAATGCTCGTAGTTGGCCAGGCGGTCGTGCCAGGCCAGGCTGGTCTGCACCAACGCAATGTTCAGGTTGGGCAGGCTACTCAGATCGCGCATAGTTTTTCCGCTGCCTGACGCAGCGTCTCCTCGCGTTTGGCAAAGCACAGGCGCACCAGGCGCTGCGCGGGGATGGGTTGCTGATAGAACACCGACACCGGAATGGTCGCCACGCCATGCTCGCGGGTCAGCCAGAGCGACATCTCGACGTCGTTCAAATCCGGGCGAATGTGCGAATAATCCACCAACTGGAAGTACGTGCCCGGAGTGGGCTTGAACTGAAATCGCGAAGGCGTGAGCAATTCGCAGAACAGGTCGCGCTTGGCCTGGTAAAAGGCCGGCAGCTCTTCGACGTGCTCGGGGTGCGCGGCCATGAAATCGGCCAGCGCCCATTGCAGCGGGGTCACGCCGCAGAAGTTGACGTACTGGTGGACCTTGCGCAGCTCGGTGCTGAGTGCCGCTGGCGCCACCACATAACCGGTTTTCCAGCCAGTGACATGGTAGGTCTTGCCGAACGAGCTGACCACGAATGCACGCTGATACAGCGCCTCGTGGGCCAATACGCTGGCGTGCTGTACACCGTCGAACACCAGGTGCTCGTAGACTTCGTCGCTGATCAGGTAGATATCGCGGTCGGCGATCAACAGCGCCAGCTTGTCCAGATCATCTCGGCTGATCAAGGCGCCGCTAGGATTGTGCGGCGAGTTGAGGATGATCATCCGCGTACGCGGGCTGAGGGCGTCGGTGAGCTTCTGCCAGTCGATGGCAAACTCGCCATCGCTCAGTTGCACATGCACGCAACGCCCGCCGGCCAGCTCTACCGAGGGCTCATAGCTGTCGTAACTGGGATCGAAGACGATGACCTCGTCGCCTGCGCGGATCACTGCATGGATGGCGCAGAAGATCGCTTCGGTGGCACCCGGGGTGATGGTCACTTCATGCTCGGCATCGACGCTGACGCCATAGCTGCGGGCGATCTTGTTCGCCACCTGCTGGCGCAAGGCCGGCAAGCCGGTCATGGGGCTGTACTGGTTGTGCCCGGCACTGACATGCCGGCCGACCGCATCGAGCAATGCTTGCGGGCCGTTGAAATCGGGGAAACCCTGGGACAGGTTCAAGGCGCCGGTTTGCGCGGCGAGCTGGGACATGGTGGTAAAGATGGTAGTGCCGACGTTCGGCAACTTGCTACTGATCATGGAGCCCTCTTTCCTGCAGCACTATCCGGCTCGAGGCGGCGCGGTCTGGGACCGAGCATAGCGGATTGATCAGTCAGGAAAAAGGTTGTTACGGTCGCAGGCCAATCGCCGGTCAAACCCGCTCCCGTAGGAGCGGGCTTGCCCCGCGATGCTTCTAGCGCTTGTCTTTACGCTTCTTCTCGGCTTTCTTGTGGTGCGACATCAAGCGACGCTTCTTGTTGACCTGGCGGTCGGTCAGCGTGTTCTTGTTGCCTTCGTACGGGTTGTCACTGCCCTTGTACTCGATGCGGATCGGCGTACCGACCAGCTTGAGCACGCGGCGGTAGGTGTTTTCCAGGTAGCGCGAGTAGGACTTGGGTACCTTCTCGACCTGGTTGCCGTGGATCACGATGATCGGCGGGTTGGCGCCACCGAGGTGGGCATAGCGCAGCTTGATCCGGCGGCTGTTGACCATCGGCGGCTGGTGCTCGCTGACCGCATCTTCGAGGATCTGGGTCAGGCGGCTGGTCGGCCAGCGGGTCACCGCCGACTTGAACGAGTTCTGCACCGACTGGTACAGGTTACCCACGCCAGTGCCGTGCAGCGCCGAGATGAAGTGGATGTCGGCGAAGTCGACGAAGAACAGCCGGCGTTCCAGCTCGGTCTTCACGTAGTCGCGCTCGCTCGGCTGCATGCCGTCCCACTTGTTCAGGGCGATAACGATGGCGCGTCCGGCTTCCAGGGCAAAGCCCAGCAGGTTCAGGTCATGGTCGACCACGCCTTCGCGGGCGTCCATGACGAAGATCACCACGTTGGCGTCCTTGATCGCCTGCAGGGTCTTGACCACGGAGAACTTCTCGACTTCTTCGTGGATCTTGCCGCGCTTGCGCACCCCGGCGGTGTCGATCAGGGTGTATTTCTCTTCGTTACGCTCGAAGGGAATGTAGATACTGTCGCGGGTGGTGCCGGGCTGGTCATAGACGATGACCCGTTCTTCACCGAGCATGCGGTTGACCAGGGTCGACTTGCCGACGTTAGGCCGGCCGATGATGGCGATCTTGATCCCGTCTTTTTCGCTCGGGCCAGGGATACGCACCGCTTCCTCGCCTTCAGCGACGTCGGTGTCGATCTCTTCCTCGTCCTTGTCCCGCGGGAAGTCGCTCAGCACCGCTTCCAGCAGGTTGTTGACGCCACGGCCCTGGGCGCCGGCAACACCAATGGCGTTACCCATGCCCAGTGGCGAAAATTCGGCGATGGCGGCCAGCGGGTCGATGTTGTCGATCTTGTTGGCAACCAGGAACGAGCGTTTGTTGCGCTTGCGCAGGTGCTCGGAAATCATCTGGTCGGCGGCGGTCAGACCGGCGCGGGCATCGACCAGGAACAAGACCACATCGGCTTCTTCAATGGCCAGCAGCGACTGCTCGGCCATTTTCTCGTCCATGCCTTCTTCGTCACCGGAAATACCACCGGTGTCGACCAGGATGTACGAACGGCCTTGCCAGCGCGCTTCACCGTACTGGCGGTCTCGGGTCAGCCCGGACAGGTCGCCGACGATAGCGTCGCGGGTCCTGGTCAGGCGGTTGAACATGGTGGATTTACCGACGTTCGGTCGGCCCACCAGGGCGATTACGGGAACCATTCGGCTCTCCACTTCATAAATTCGAAAAATACAAAGGCCGCTGCACTGCAGCGGCCGGAGTTCGAGCGGCACCCGAAGTGCCGCAGCCCGAGGCCGGCATGGCCTCAAGCATAGCCTCAGCGGATGGTCAGCGCCTCGAGCTTGCCGCTGTTGCCGTACACATAGATGGTGTCACCCACCACCAGCGGACGGGCGCGCAGGCCATCGCTGTCGATACGCTCACGACCGACGAAACGACCATCGACCTGGCTGAGCAGGTGCAGGTAGCCTTCCAGGTCACCCACCGCTACGTAGCTGGAGAACACTTCCGGCGCCGACAGCTGGCGGCGTGCCAGCGAATCGTTGCTCCACAGGGCGCTGGACGAGCGCTCGTCGATGCCTTCCACAGTGCCCGAAGCCAGGCTCACGTAGACGTTACCGAAGCCCTGGGCCACACCGGTGTAGCTGGAAGCATCACGCTGCCACAGCAACCGGCCGCTCTCCAGGTCCAGGCCGGCAACGCGGCCCTGGTAGCTGGAAACGTACAGGGTACCGCCGGACAGCAGCAGGCCGCCGTCGATATCCACAACCCGGTCGAGCTCCGAGCGACCTTGCGGGATGGCCACACGCTGCTCCCAGACCGGTGCACCGTTCTGGGTGTCGAGGGCAACCACTTTACCGGTCGAAAGGCCAGCAACGGCCAGACGGTTGGTCACGATTGGAGCGCCAGTACCGCGCAGGGTCAGTACCGCCGGAGTGCTTTCGTAGATCCAGCGACGGTCGCCGGTGCTGGCGTCCAGGCCAATGACGCGGTCGTCCTGGGTCTGTACTACCACCACGTCACCGTTGGTCGCTGGTGGCGCCAGCACTTCACTGGTAACGCGCGAGCGCCAGCGCTCCTCACCGGTGCTGGCATCCAGGGCAATCACTTCGCCCTTGAGGGTGCCGAGCATGACCATGCCGTAACCGACGCCAACGGCACCGGACACTGGCAGTTCGAGGTCCTTCTTCCAGGCCACGTCGCCGTTGCTGCGATCCAGCGCCATCACCACGCCGGTAACATCGGCGGCGTAGATGCGGTCGTTTTCGATCGCCGGCACCAGCATGTTGAAGGTTTCGCCCTGACCGTCACCGATCGAACGGCTCCACTGCTTCTTCAGGACCACTTCTTCGGTGAACTTGGTGAGTTCGGCCGGTGGCAATTCCTTTTTGCTGTTGCTGCTGCAACCCACGGCCAGAAGGGCCAGGGTCAGCACTGCTGCATGTTTCCAACCGATCACGTCACGCATCCCCTTTGGCCAGGTCGTCGAGCTTGAGTTGCAGGCCACCGATCGCGGCGTCGTCAGACAGCGCAGCCTTGGCTTTTTCGTAAGCGGCATGGGCGTCGCCAGCGCGGCCCAGTTGCACCAGCAGGTCGCCCTTGAGCTCTTCGCGGCTGGCCAGGAACGCCTTGTCGGCATCGCCTTCGAGCAGCTTCAGCGCTTCGTCGACCTTTTTCTGCGCGGCCAGCACACGGGCCAGGCGCTGACGGGCGATTTCACCCAGGGTCGCGTCGGCCGGCTTGTCCATCACCAGCTTGAGCTCGGCCGCGGCGTCATCGAGCTTGCCGCTCTCGACGGCTACCTTGGCGACGAACAGGCTGGCGTACTGGGCATAGGCCGAGCCGCCGAATTCGTTCTTGAGTTTGCCGGACAGCTCGGCAACCTTGGCCGCGTCGGGCTCGCCGCTTGGCGTCAGGGTAGTCTCCAGCAGGGCCTGGTAAAGGTTCGAGGCGCCTTGCGACTGGTTGGTCTGGTATTTCTGCCAGGCTTGCCAGCCGAACACCACGACCAGCGCCAGCAGGCCACCGGTTACCAGCGGCTTGCCATTGCGGTCCCACCAGTCCTTCATCGCGACCAGTTGTTCATCATCGGTACTCGACACCCCAATACTCCTTTTCACCAAATCGGCTGTTGACTCGCCTCACGCCTGCGCGAGCGAGGCTTCCAGGTGCTCTGCCAGAGCATCCCAGGCAATGTTTTGTTGTTCGCCCTGACCGCGCAGGGGTTTGAAACCTACCACTTGTTGCGCCAGCTCGTCGTCCCCCAGGATCAAGGCGAACAGCGCGTTGCTCTTGTCGGCCTTCTTGAACTGGCTCTTGAAGCTGCCAGCACCGGCGTTGACCTGCAGGCGCAGGTTCGGCAGACGGTCACGCAGGCGCTCGCTCAGGGCCAGGCCGGCAAGCTCGGCCTGCTCGCCGAAGGCGCACAGGTAGACGTCGACCTGACGGTTGATCGACTCGGGTACCTGCTCGAGGGTTTCCAGCAGCAGGATCAGGCGCTCGATACCCATGGCGAAACCAACGCCCGGGGTCGGCTTGCCGCCCATCTGCTCGACCAGGCCGTCGTAGCGACCACCGGCACATACGGTGCCCTGGGAGCCGAGCTTGTCGGTGACCCATTCGAAAACGGTCTTGCTGTAGTAGTCCAGGCCGCGCACCAGTTTGGTGTTGATCACGAACGGAATGCCGGCGGCATCCAGGCGTGCCTTGAGGCCCTCGAAGTGCACGCGGGACTCTTCGTCCAGGTAGTCTTCGAGCTTCGGCGCATCGACCAGCACCGCCTGGGTATTGGCGTCCTTGCTGTCGAGGATGCGCAGCGGATTGCTTTTCAGGCGGCGCTGACTGTCTTCGTCCAGGTGCTCCAGGCGCGCCGAGAGGAACTCGACCAGCGCGTCACGGTAGCGGGCCCGGGCTTCGCTGGTACCCAGGCTGTTGAGTTCGAGCTTGACCGCGTCGCGAATGCCCAACTGGCCCCAGAGGCGCCAGGTGAGCATGATCAGCTCGGCGTCGATATCCGGGCCGTCGAGGTTGAAGACTTCAACGCCAATCTGGTTGAACTGGCGATAACGGCCTTTCTGCGGGCGCTCGTGACGGAACATCTGGCCGATGTACCAGAGTTTCTGCACCTGGCCGCTGCCGGTGATGCCGTGCTCGAGCACGGCGCGCACGCAGGCGGCGGTGCCTTCCGGGCGCAAGGTCAGGGAGTCGCCGTTACGATCGTCGAAGGTGTACATCTCTTTTTCGACGATGTCGGTGACTTCGCCGATCGAGCGCTTGAACAGCTCGGTGAACTCGACGATCGGCGTGCGGATCTGGCGATAGCCATAGGTATCCAGCAGGCCGGCCACGGTGTTCTCGAAATAACGCCACAGCGGCGTCTGCTCGGGCAGGATGTCGTTCATGCCACGAATGGCTTGCAGCGATTTGCTCACGGAAAATCCCTTAACAATTCTGTGTCAGTCAGCCACGGGCGATCAGCGCCGCGTCGGCCTCGGCTTTTTCAGCCGCTTTCTGGCGGATGAGCTTTTCCAGCTCATCGACCAGGTTGTCATTGGTCAGCTTCTGCGCAGGCTTGCCGTCGATGTAGATCAGGTTCGGCGTGCCACCGGTGAGCCCCACGTGGGCTTCCTTGGCCTCGCCCGGGCCGTTGACCACGCAACCGATCACGGCGACGTCCAGCGGTACCAGCAGGTCTTCCAGGCGCCCTTCCAGCTCGTTCATGGTCTTGACCACATCGAAGTTCTGCCGCGAGCAGCTCGGGCAGGCGATGAAGTTGATGCCACGCGAACGCAGGTGCAGGGACTTGAGGATGTCGTAGCCGACCTTGACCTCTTCGACCGGGTCGGCGGCCAGCGAAATGCGAATAGTATCGCCAATCCCGTCGGCAAGCAGCATACCGAGGCCCACCGCGGATTTCACCGTGCCCGAGCGCAGGCCGCCGGCTTCGGTGATGCCCAGGTGCAGCGGCTGGATGATCTGCTTGGCCAGCAGGCGGTAGGCTTCGACGGCCATGAACACGTCAGAGGCTTTAACGCTGACCTTGAAGTCCTGGAAATCCAGGCGGTCGAGGTGCTCGACATGACGCATGGCGGACTCGACCAGCGCCGCCGGGGTCGGCTCGCCGTACTTTTTCTGCAGGTCTTTTTCCAGGGAACCGGCGTTGACGCCGATACGGATCGGAATACCGCGATCGCGGGCGGCATCGACCACCGCCCGAACGCGGTCTTCACGACCGATGTTGCCCGGGTTGATGCGCAGGCAGTCAACGCCCAGTTCGGCCACGCGCAAGGCGATGCGATAGTCGAAATGGATGTCGGCAACCAGCGGTACGCTGACCTGCTGCTTGATCTTGCCGAAGGCCTCGGCAGCGTCCATGTCCGGTACCGAGACGCGCACGATGTCGACGCCGGCATCGATCAGGCGGTTGATCTGCGCCACGGTCGCGGCCACGTCATTGGTGTCGGTGTTGGTCATGCTCTGGACCGCGATGGGAGCATCGCCGCCAACAGGCACATTACCTACCCAGATTTTCCGGGATTCGCGACGTTTGATCGGAGATTCGCCGTGCATGACTTATTGTCCCAACTTCAGGCGAGCGGTCTCGCCACTGGTGAACGGCGCAACGTCGACAGGCTGGCCGTTGTAGCTGACCTGCACGCCGCGGGCAAAGCCCAGGCGTACCGAAAACGGCGGCTTGCCGGTCAGGTCCAGGCTGTCGCCCTTGCGCTTGATGGCGCTGAACAGCAGCTTGCCGTTGCCGTCGGTGACCGAGGTCCAGCAATCGGCGTTGAATTGCATGTGCAGCTGGCCGCTACCGGCCGGGGCTGGAGCGGCGACAGCAGGTGCTGCTGGCGCAGCGGCAACCACTGCACTGTTGACCACGGGCGCCACCGGGGCTGGCGCTGGAGCCGGTACAACCGGCGTGGTCGCGGCGCTGGCGGCAGGCGCAGCAGGCGTGGCAGCAGGGCTGGCCGGTGCTTGTTCGGCAGGTGCGGCGCCAGCCGGTTCTGTCGGGGCCTGCTCAAGGCTCAAGGCAGTGCTTTGCGGTTGCTGGCCAGCGCTCACAGCCTGGTCTTCAGGCTCGTCCAGCGGGTGAATCTGGGTGGTGCCGTCGGCGCTTTCGACTTCGACGTGCTCCAGGGCCATGTTGGCCAGGTCCTTGCCACGCAGGCTGGTCTGGTCCTGCCACCAGAAGAAGCCACCACCGATCACCACCACCAGCAGCACCAGGCTGACGATACGCAGGATGTTGTGGGACAGGCGCACCGGCTCTTCGATGCGGCCAAGGGCGTGAACGTCGCTGCCCTGGGCGTGAGTGCCGGTGCACTGGTCGAAAGCCTGCACCAGGGCAGCCTGGTCCATGTCCAGCAGCTTGGCATAGGCGCGTATGTAGCCACGGGCAAAGGTATGCCCCGGCAGCTTGTCGAAGGCGCCGGCTTCTAGATTGTTCAGGGAACTCACGGTGAGGTTGAGCTTGCGGGCCACTTCGGCCTGGGACCAGTCCCTGCTCTCGCGGGCCTGACGCAGGATTTCACCGGGATTTTCGCGAGTCGCTGCTGCTGCTTCGGGATGCGCCGCTTTCATCATTGCTCCGACAGGTATTGCTGATATTCCGGCGTACCGGGATAAAGTCGTTGTAATTGCAGGCCCAGTTCGCTGGCCTTGTTCCGTTCTTCGAAGACGCTGGCCAGGCGGCTGCCCAGCAGCAGGCTGCGGGCACTGTGGTCGCTCAGCTGGCTGAAACGATCGTAGTAGTCACGGGCCGGCACATAATGCCTGTCTTCGTAAGACAACTCAGCCATTTCCAGCAACGCGCGCGGCTGCTGCTGGTTGAGTCGCAAAGCTTTTACCAGGTATTCCTGCGCTTCGGCGCGCTGCCCCAGCCTGAGCGCGGTCAGGCCAAGGTTCTCGAACACCCGGGAGCGTTCAGGATACAGGGTATCGGCCGCCGCTTGGGCAAACATCTGCTGCGCCTGGGCGTATTGCCCACGAGCATAAAGGAAACTGCCGTAATTGTTGCGAATTCGGGTTTCGTCCGGGCGCCGGGCCAGGGCCTTGCGAAAGTGCGCCTCGGCCAGTTCCGGCTCGTCTTCGGCCTGAAACACCAAAGCCAGGGCCGCATGGGCTGCGGCATCCTGGCTATCGAGGTCGAGGGCTTTTTTCAGCGGCGCCTTGGCCTGCTCGGTCAAACCTTGTTGCAAATAACCCAGGCCCAACTGCACATAGGCTTGGCGTGCCTGCTCGCGACCTTCACGACTGCCCAGCGCGTCCGAACTCCCGCCGGACACGCAACCTGCAAGCAGGGCGAGCGCCAGGATCGACAGCGCGAAGCGCAGGGTCATGGAGGTCCTCTCTTCAGTTGCGCGCAGCGCTTTCTTGCACGTCACCGTCGGCATTCAACTGACGTACGGCGATATAGCGCTCGCTGCGGCGGGTGCGGTCCATCACCTGGCCGACCAGCTGGCCGCACGCCGCGTCGATGTCTTCACCACGGGTGGTGCGCACGGTAACGTTGTAGCCGGCGTGATGCAGGTGGTCCTGGAAACGACGGATGGCGTTGTTGCTCGGCCGCTCGTAACCGGAATGCGGGAACGGGTTGAACGGAATCAGGTTGATCTTGCACGGCACGTTCTTGAGCAACTCGGCCATTTCCACGGCGTGTTCGAGCTTGTCGTTGACGTCCTTGAGCAGGGTGTACTCAATGGTCAGCACGCGCTTTTCGCCCAGCTGCGACATGTAGTTCATGCAGGCTTCGAGCAGGACCTTGAGCGGGTACTTCTTGTTGAGCGGTACCAGCTCGTTGCGCAGGGCATCGTTCGGCGCGTGCAGCGAGAGGGCCAGGGAGACGTCGATGTGCTTGGCCAGCTCTTCGATCATCGGTACCACGCCGGAAGTGGACAGGGTCACCCGGCGCTTGGAAATGCCGTAGCCGAGGTCGTCCATCATCAGGTGCATGGCGGCGACCACGTTGTCGAAGTTCAGCAGTGGCTCACCCATGCCCATCATCACCACGTTGGTGATGGCACGGTCGATGGTGGCCGGCACGCTGCCGAACGACTTGTTGGCAATCCACACCTGGCCGATCACTTCGGCGGCGGTGAGGTTGCTGTTGAATCCTTGCTTGCCGGTGGAGCAGAAACTGCAGTCCAGGGCGCAACCGGCCTGGGACGAGACACACAGGGTGCCACGCTTGCCCTGGGGGATGTACACGGTCTCGACGCAGCTGCCGGACGCCACGCGCACCACCCATTTACGGGTGCCGTCGCTGGAGATGTCCTCGCTGACCACTTCCGGACCGCGAATCTCGGCAACAGCCTTGAGCTTTTCGCGCAAGGCCTTGCCGACATTCGTCATGGCGTCGAAATCATCGACGCCAAAGTGGTGAATCCATTTCATTACCTGACCGGCACGGAAACGCTTCTCCCCGATAGAGTCGAAGAATTTTTCCATTTCCGGCTGGGTAAGCCCCAACAGGTTAGTTTTGCCAGTCGATGTCGTCATGGATTCACCCTCACCCGTAAGCTTTCGCTTAGCGAGTGGTTACCTCGGTAGCTGCGAAGAAGTACGAGATTTCGCGAGCAGCGGCGGCTTCGGAGTCCGAACCGTGAACGGCGTTGGCGTCGATGGACTCGGCGAAGTCAGCACGGATGGTGCCGGCAGCAGCTTCTTTAGGGTTGGTAGCGCCCATCAGCTCACGGTTCAGAGCGATGGCGTTTTCGCCTTCCAGAACCTGGACAACAACAGGACCGGAGATCATGAAGGCAACCAGGTCGCCGAAGAAGCCGCGCTCTTTGTGCTCAGCGTAGAAGCCTTCGGCTTCGGCTTTGGACAGTTGCTTGAGTTTCGAGGCAACGACGCGCAGGCCGGCTTTTTCGAAACGGGTGGTGATCTCGCCGATCACGTTTTTAGCAACGGCGTCAGGCTTGATGATCGAGAAAGTACGTTGAACAGCCATGGTGAAACTCCAGAAACGTTGAGTGAAGCGAAAAATTAAACCCGCGAATTATACGCGGGTTCCGGGGGATTGCCTAACCTGCCGAGCGCGCTCAGTCGGCTTCTTCGATCCAGGCCGCCTGGATGGCTTCGAGAACCTTCTCGCCGCCACGGGTCGGATCGTCACTGAATTCCGGCAATGCCAGCACCCAACGGTGCAGATCGACGAAGTTCACATAACGAGGATCGACTTCCGGCTTGCTTTCGGCAAGCTGGATTGCAATTTCAAGTACATCAACCCATTTCAGGCTCATGTCGGCTCCAGGATCAATGCGGCGCTTCGGCAGCGTGGTTGAGCGAGTATTTCGGAATCTCGACAGTTACATCCTCGGTACCGACCACGGCCTGACAGGTCAGGCGCGACGTAGGCTCAAGGCCCCATGCGCGATCCAGGAAGTCCTCTTCCAGCTCGTCAGCCTCATTGAGCGATTTGAAACCTTCGCGAATGACGCAGTGGCACGTGGTACAGGCGCAGACGCCACCACAAGCGCTTTCGATCTCAATGTGGTTGTCATGGGCCACCTCGAGAATGGATTTCCCGGTCTCGGCCTCCACGACCATGCCATCCGGGCAGAATCTCTCGTGGGGCAGAAAAATCACCTGCGGCATCAGTTATTCCTCGATCTCATTCAGGTTGCGCCCGGCCAAAGCGGCTTTTACCGTCGAATCAAGGCGACGGGCGGCAAAGGCATCGGTCACCTGCGACAGACGCTTGGTCTGTTGCTCGATGGCCGCGCCATCGGTGCCGTTGATCAAATCACGCAAGTCTTGCATCTGTTGCTCGATTGCCAGGCGCTCTTCGGCGTCCAGCAGGCGTTCGCCATCGGCGTCCAGGGCGCCCTGCACCGCTTCGAGCAGGCGCTCGGCGTCGACCTGGTGCTCGCGCAGCTGGCGCGCCACCTTGTCGAAACCGGCATGCTCGAAGGAGTCCTTGAGCATACGGGCGATTTCGCCGTCGGTCAGGCCGTAGGACGGCTTGACCTGGATGCTCGATTCGACGCCCGAGCCCAGCTCGCGCGCCGAAACGCTGAGCAGGCCGTCGGCATCGACCTGGAAGGTCACGCGGATCTTCGCCGCACCGGCGACCATCGCCGGAATGCCACGCAGTTCGAAGCGCGCCAGGGAGCGGCAGTCACTGATCAGTTCGCGCTCGCCCTGCAGCACATGAATCATCATGGCCGACTGGCCATCTTTGTAGGTGGTGAACTCCTGGGCGCGGGCAACCGGGATGGTGGTGTTGCGCGGAATCACCTTCTCCATCAGCCCACCCATGGTTTCCAGACCCAGGGACAACGGAATCACGTCCAGCAGCAGCAATTCGCCACCATCACGGCGGTTGCCAGCCAGGGTATCGGCCTGGATGGCGGCGCCGATGGCGACTACCTGGTCCGGGTCGATTTCGGTCAGCGGGGTACGCCCAAACAACGTGCCGACGGCCTCGCGCACACGCGGCACGCGGGTCGAACCACCGACCATGACCACTGCGGCAACTTCTTCGAGCTCGACGCCGCTGTCACGCACGGCGCGGCGGCAGGCCTTGAGGCTGCGGGCGACCATGGGCTCGATCAGGGCATCGAAGGCACTGCGGGTCAGCTCGGCCTGCCAGTTGCCATAGGCGACCGTGACCACATCAGCATTGGTCAGGGCCTCTTTGGCTGCGCAGGCGGTCTGCAGCAGCTGGCGCTGGGCACCCGGATCGAGGTCCGAGGACAAGCCGGCCTGCTCGACAATCCAGCTGGCGATGGCATGGTCGAAGTCGTCGCCGCCCAGGGCGCTGTCGCCACCGGTGGCCAGCACTTCAAAGACACCGCCGGTCAGGCGCAGGATCGAGATATCGAAAGTACCGCCACCCAGGTCATAGATGGCCACCAGGCCTTCGGCATTCTGGTCCAGGCCATAGGCCACGGCCGCCGCGGTCGGCTCGTTGAGCAGGCGCAACACGTTCAGGCCGGCCAGACGCGCGGCGTCCTTGGTGGCCTGGCGCTGGGCGTCGTCGAAATACGCCGGCACGGTGATCACCGCGCCAACCAGTTCGCCGCCAAGGGTCTCTTCGGCGCGCTGGCGCAGCACCTTGAGGATGTCGGCCGAGACTTCCACCGGGCTTTTCGGGCCCTGAACGGTGTCGATGAACGGCATGTGCGACTCGCCACCGACAAAGCGGTACGGCAGTTGCTCACCCAGTTGCTTGACGTCTGCCAGGCCACGGCCCATCAGGCGCTTGACCGACAGCACGGTGTTGAGCGGGTCGCTGGAGGCGGCGTCGCGGGCGCTCTGGCCGACATCGATGTGGTCAGCGTGATAGCGCACTGCGGACGGCAGGATCACCCGGCCTTGGGCATCGGGCAGGGGCTCGCTGCGGCCGCTGCGCAGGGCAGCAACCAGGGAATTGGTGGTACCAAGGTCAATACCCACCGCCAGGCGACGCTGGTGCGGCTGGGGGCTCTGACCGGGTTCGGCGATCTGCAGTAGGGCCATGCTTATCTGAATACCAGGGGCGCCGCCAGAAGCAGCGCCGGGTTAATCGTCGAGGCGCTCTTCCAGCTGGCGCACTTCGTAGGCGAGCTTGTCGAGAAACTGCATGCGGCGCATCAGGCGCTCGGCCTGTTCACGCTGCGCAGGATCATCCCAGCAGGCGGCGAAGTCCTCGTTGAGTGCTTCCTGGGCGGCTTTCAAGCGACGCTTGAAGACGGCCACGCCATCGAGGTCGGCACTGTCCTGGAGGTCTTCGAGCTCTTCACGCAGCTGCATCTGCTGCAGCAGGAACTCGGGATCATGGACGGTGACTTCCTGCGGCACTTCATGGCCGCCGATCGCCAACAGGTAGCGGGCACGCCGGGGCGCGCTCTTGAGAGTCTGGTAGGCCTCGTTCAGCGCAGCCGAACGCTCCAGCGCAATGCGCTGTTCACGTTCGGAGGCATCGGCGAAGCGATCCGGATGGACCTCGCGGGCCAGCTCGCGATAGCGAACAGCCAGCTTGTCGAGGTCCAGACGGAAGCCAGGTTGCAGGTCAAACAGGGCGAAATGACAAGGAGTACCCACGCGCAGCCTCAGACGTTGAAGCTTTCGCCGCAGCCACACTCACCGCGCACGTTGGGGTTGTTGAACTTGAAGCCTTCGTTCAACCCTTCCTTGACGAAATCCAGCTCGGTACCGTCGAGGTACGTCAGGCTTTTCGGATCGATGATGACCTTTTCGCCATGGCTTTCGAAGACCTGGTCATCGGAGGTTACTTCATCGACGAACTCCAGCACATAGGCCAGGCCCGAGCAGCCAGTGGTGCGCACGCCAAGGCGAATACCTTCACCCTTGCCGCGTCCGTCGAGGGAGCGCCGCACATGTTTGGCGGCGGCTTCTGTCATGCTGATAGCCATCGAGACTCCTTACCTGCAACAGGCGACCTTAGAGCAAACCTTTCTTCTGCTTGTAATCGCGCACGGCCGCCTTGATGGCGTCCTCGGCGAGTACCGAGCAGTGGATTTTAACCGGCGGCAGCGCCAGTTCTTCGGCCAGCTGGGTGTTCTTGATGGTTTCCGCTTCGTCCAGGGTCTTGCCCTTCATCCACTCGGTAGCGAGGGAGCTGGAAGCGATGGCCGAACCGCAGCCGTAGGTCTTGAACTTGGCGTCTTCGATAACGCCCTGCTCGTTGACCTTGATCTGCAGGCGCATGACGTCGCCGCACGCCGGAGCGCCGACCATGCCGGTGCCGACATCCGGGTCCTCGGCATTCATCTTGCCGACGTTACGCGGGTTTTCGTAGTGGTCGATGACCTTTTCACTGTATGCCATGGTGCAATTCCTTCCTCATCAGAGAGCCGCTCTTGCCGGCGACTACTTAGTGCGCAGCCCACTCGATCTTGGAGATGTCGACGCCGTCTTTGTACATATCCCACAGCGGCGACAATTCGCGCAGCTTGGTTACGGCCTCGCAAACCTTCTGCGCGGCGTAGTCGATTTCTTCTTCGGTGGTGAAGCGACCGAAGGTAAAGCGGATCGAGCTATGTGCCAGTTCGTCGTTGCGGCCCAGGGCACGCAGCACGTAGGACGGCTCGAGCGAAGCCGAAGTACAGGCCGAGCCGGACGAAACGGCCAGGTCCTTGAGCGCCATGATCAGCGACTCGCCTTCGACGTAGTTGAAGCTCAGGTTCAGGTTGTGCGGAATGCGCGCGGTCATGCTGCCGTTGATGTACAGCTCTTCGAGGCCTTCAACCTGCTTGTAGAAGCGGTCGCTCAGGGCCTTGATGCGCAGGTTCTCGCTGGCCATCAGCTCTTTGGCGATGGCGAAGGCTTCGCCCATGCCGACGATCTGGTGGGTGGCCAGGGTGCCCGAACGCATGCCGCGCTCGTGACCGCCGCCGTGCATGGTAGCTTCCAGGCGCACGCGAGGCTTGCGGCTGACGTACAGCGCGCCAATGCCTTTAGGGCCATAGGTCTTGTGCGCCGAGAACGACATCAGGTCGACCTTGAGCTTTTGCAGGTCGATCTCGACCTTGCCGGTGGACTGCGCGGCATCGACGTGGAACATGACGCCGCGGGCGCGGGTCAGCTCGCCAATGGCGGCGATGTCGTTGATGGTGCCGATTTCGTTGTTCACGTGCATGATCGACACCAGAATGGTGTCTTCACGCAGGGCAGCTTCAACCATGGCCGGAGTGATCAGGCCATCGGCGCCTGGCTCGATGTAGGTCACTTCAAAGCCTTCACGCTCCAGCTGACGAGTGCTGTCCAGGACAGCCTTGTGCTCGATCTTGGAGGTGATCAGGTGCTTGCCCTTGGTGCTATAGAAGTGCGCGACGCCCTTGATTGCCAGGTTGTCGGACTCGGTGGCACCGCTGGTCCAGACAATTTCACGCGGGTCGGCATTGACCAGGTCGGCGACCTGGCGACGGGCGTTCTCGACCGCTTCTTCGGCTTTCCAGCCAAAGACGTGGGAGCGCGACGCCGGGTTACCGAAGTTCCCGTCGACCAGCAGGCAGTCGCTCATCTTCTGGGCAACGCGTGGATCGACCGGGGTGGTCGCGGAGTAATCGAGGTAGATCGGCAACTTCATTGAATATCTCCTATCAGGCGGTCGCGCCGCGCGTCGAAACGGTCATTCGACGGCGGACGTCTCAATCTTGTCCAGCTGCGGTGCCCGGCCTGCGATACGACGCAGGTCCTGGCGCTGGGCGACTTCTTGTACCTCACGGCGAGTGACAAGGTCAGCCAGGCTGATGCCGCTGAGGAATTCGTGAATCTGCTGGCTGAGGTCGCACCACAGGTGGTGGGTCAGGCAGGTGTCGCCGGCGTGGCAATCACCCAGCCCCTGGCAGCGCGTGGCATCGACCGATTCGTTGACCGCGTCGATGACCTGGGCGACCTGAATGCTCTCCATGCTTCGCGACAGCTGGTAGCCGCCGCCAGGGCCGCGCACACTGGAAACCAGGCTGCTGCGGCGCAGCTTTGCAAACAGCTGCTCCAGATAAGAGAGGGAAATGCCTTGGCGCTCGGAAATGTCGGCCAGAGACACCGGCCCATTCTGCGCGTGCAACGCCAGGTCGAGCATGGCGGTCACGGCGTATCGGCCTTTTGTAGTCAGTCGCATGGCTAGTAGGTACCACGGGGTTACGGGATGGGAGCGAGTATGCTATTCCCGAGCATTTAAGTCAACTATAAGACCTAGTGCTTTAGTCGGGTTTACCGCAAGAGGGCGGCGGAATGATAGCAAACTAAGGGGCGCTTGCGCACGCCCCTTCTGTCAATGCGTCGACGCGTCGCTGCGGGCCTCATCCTTGATCTCGGCGAAGTCCTCTTCACGCAGTGCCGGCAGCTCCTTGGCGCAGTAGTCGCTGCCAAGATTCTTAAGCGCGCCGCACATGTCTTCCAGGCGCCCGTCGACCGCCTGCAGGTGGTCAAGCAACTGACCAATGGCGCGGGCCACCGGGTCGGGCATGTCTTCGCTGACGCCATAGGCATCGAAGCCGATCTTCTCGGCCATGGCCTTGCGCCGGGCCTCGACCTCGGCATCGGTCTTGACGATGATCCGCCCGGGGATACCCACCGCAGTCGCGCCGGCCGGTACCGCCTTGGTGACCACCGCGTTGGAGCCGATCTTGGCTCCGGCGCCGACGGTGAACGGCCCCAGCACCTTGGCCCCGGCACCAACGACCACGCCGTCTTCCAGGGTCGGGTGACGCTTGCCCTTGTTCCAGGTGGTGCCGCCCAGGGTCACGCCCTGGTACAGAGTGACGTCGTCGCCGATCTCGGCGGTTTCGCCGATGACGATGCCCATGCCGTGGTCAATGAAGAAGCGCCGCCCCACCTTGGCACCAGGGTGAATCTCGATCCCGGTCAGCCAGCGGCCGAAGTTCGACACCAGCCGCGCCAGCCACTTGCAGTCCCGTCGCCACAGCGCGTGCGCCGCGCGATGCAGCCAGATCGCGTGCATGCCGGGGTAGCAGGTCAGCACTTCAAAGGCATTGCGCGCCGCCGGGTCGCGGTGGAAAACGCTCTGGATATCTTCACGCAGACGCTCGAACATCTATTGATCCTTGCGCTTATGCGGCTCGCCACGGGCCGCTTTCTGGGTTTCGGTGAGAATGCCGCGCAAAATACTCATTTCCGAACGATCCACCGAGCTGCGCCCGTACAGGCGACGCAGGCGCGGCATCAGGTGCCTGGGCTTGAGCGGGTCGAGAAAGCCGATATCGACCAGGGTCTTTTCCAGGTGCTGGTAGAACAGCTCCATTTCATCCATGGTCGCCAGCTCGCTGCTGTCGACTACTTCCACCGGCGACGCCTGCCCTTCCTGCGCCAGCCAGGCCATGCGCACCTCATAGGCCAGCACCTGCACTGCGGCGCCGAGGTTCAGCGAGCTGAAGTCCGGGTTCGAGGGGATGTGCACATGGAAATGGCAACGCTGCAGCTCTTCGTTGGTCAGGCCGGCGTGCTCACGGCCGAACACCAGGGCAATCTCTTCGCCCTGAACGGCATGCTCGAGGACCTTGCTGGCGCACTCGCGCGGGTCGACCAGCGGCCAGGGGATGCGGCGCTCGCGGGCACTGGTACCGAACACCAGGTTGCAGCCGACCAGCGCCTCTTCAAGGGTGGCGACCACTTGTGCGCCGCCCAGCACATCATCGGCACCCGACGCACGGGCATCCGCCTCGGGCGAGGGAAAATGCTGCGGATCGACCAGCACCAAGCGCGACAAGCCCATGTTTTTCATGGCACGCGCAGCGCCGCCGATATTGCCGGGGTGGCTGGTATTGACCAGAACAACACGAATATTTTGCAGCAAGGCGAGCGCTCACAGACGTTGCGAAGGGGGAGCAAATCTTACAGAAGCGACCGACTTTACGCTACGAAAGCAAATGTCACCCTTCTTCGCGCAAAGTTTTCTGCTAGAATGTTCGGCTTTCTTTAACGACCCAGGTGAAACGTCCATGCAGCCCATGCTGAATATCGCGCTGCGCGCCGCCCGCAGCGCCAGTGAATTGATTTTCCGCTCCATCGAGCGCCTGGATAGCATCAAGGTTGATGAAAAAGACGCCAAGGATTACGTCTCCGAAGTCGATCGCGCCGCAGAGCAGAAAATCATCGATGCCCTGCGCAAGGCCTACCCGAACCACTCCATCTACGGCGAAGAGACCGGCCTGCATGCCGGTAGCGGCGAAGAAGGCAAGGACTACCTGTGGATCATCGACCCACTGGATGGCACCACCAACTTCCTGCGTGGCGTTCCGCACTTTGCTGTCAGCATTGCCTGCAAATACCGTGGCCGCCTTGAGCACGCCGTGGTGCTGGACCCTGTCCGCCAGGAAGAATTCACCGCCAGCCGTGGCCGTGGCGCCCAGCTGAACGGCCGCCGCCTGCGCGTCAGCCCTCGCACCAGCCTGGAAGGCGCCCTGCTGGGTACCGGTTTCCCGTTCCGCGACAACCAGATGGCTGACCTGGACAACTACCTGGGCATGTTCCGCGCCCTGGTTGGCCAGACCGCCGGCATCCGCCGCGCCGGTGCTGCCAGCCTGGACCTGGCCTACGTTGCCGCCGGTCGTTTCGATGCCTTCTGGGAATCGGGCCTGTCGGAGTGGGACATGGCTGCAGGCGCCCTGCTGATCCAGGAAGCGGGCGGCCTGGTGAGCGACTTCACCGGTGGCCACGACTTCCTCGAGAAGGGTCACATCGTTGCCGGTAACACCAAGTGCTTCAAGGCCGTTCTGACTGCCATCCAGCCGCACCTGCCTGCTTCGATCAAACGCTAAGTACGATCGAGCACAAAAAAAGCACCCTTCGGGGTGCTTTTTTTTGGCCTGTAGGAGCGGGCTTGCCCCGCGATAGCGATCTAACCGTTACACCGCATCGCGGGGCAAGCCCGCTCCTACAGTAGATTACTGGCCAGCCTGGGCCTGGCTCAGTACCAGCTTGCCTTCTTTATCCAGCGGAATTTGCGAACCCGGGTCACGGTCCATGCGCACTTGACCGACCTTGTCGCCGATCGAGTACTTCACGTCATAGCCGACCACCTTCTCGCTCAGGTCGTTGACCGTGTTGCAGCGGGTTTGCGTGGTGGTGTAGGTATCACGCTCCTGCATGCCTTCCTGCACCTTGTTGCCGGCATAGCCGCCACCGACCGCACCGGCCACGGTCGCGATCTTCTTGCCGGTACCGCCACCGATCTGGTTACCCAGCAGGCCACCTGCCAGCGCACCGACCACGGTACCGGCAATCTGGTGTTGATCCTTGACCGGCGCCTGACGCGTCACAGTGACGTCCTTGCACACTTCACGGGGTGTCTTGACCGTCTGCTTGACCGGCTGCACCGCCAAAACTTCGGCGTATTCCGGCCCGCCCTTGACCAGGCTGTAGGTGGCAACAGCACCTCCGGCTGTTACACCGACAGCACCCAGAACCGCACCCACCAGCATCGATTTGTTCACCTGAACCTCCTGATCGTACCTGCGGAACATTGCCCGCCTTCTCCCTGCCTTGGAGCATAAAAAAAGGCGCGAGTTCAACACTCGCGCCCTTTTGTACGACCAACAGTGCGGGAAATTCCCTTATGGACGGTCGTCCACACCTTCGGCTTTCACCGTCGGGATCAGGTCTTCACTGTTCAGGTTCAGCCAGATCAGCACCACGTTGGCGATGTAGATCGACGAGTAGGTACCGGCCATGACACCGATGAACAGCGCCAGGGAGAAGCCCCACAGGTTGTCGCCACCGAAGAACAGCAGCGCGGCAATCGCCAGCAAGGTCGACACCGAGGTCGCCACGGTCCGCAGCAGGGTCTGGGTGGTCGAAATGTTGATGTTCTCGATCAGCGAAGCCTTGCGCAGAACCCGGAAGTTCTCACGTACCCGGTCGAATACGACGATGGTGTCGTTGAGCGAGTAGCCAATGATCGCCAGCACCGCCGCCAGCACCGTCAGGTCGAAGGTGATCTGGAAGAACGAGAGGATACCCATGGTCACGACCACGTCGTGGATCAGCGACAGGATCGCACCCAGGGCGAACTTCCACTGAAAGCGGAAGGCCAGGTAGATCATGATGCCGCCCAGGGCCAGAAGCATGCCCAGGCCACCCTGGTCGCGCAGCTCTTCACCGACCTGCGGGCCAACGAACTCGACACGCTTGACCACCGCCGGGTTGTCGGTGCTGACCTTTTGCAGCGCCTCGGACACTCGGTTACCCAGTTGCGGATCATCGCCCGGCATACGCACCAGCAGGTCGGTGGTAGCACCGAAACTCTGCACCACGGCGTCCTGGAAGCCGGCCTTGACCAGCTCTTCACGGACCTCGCCAAGGTTGGCTGGACGCTCGTAGGTCAGCTCGATGAGCGTACCGCCGGTGAAGTCCAGACCAAAGTTGAGGCCTTTGTAGAACCAGCTGAACAGCGCCAGCACGGTCAGAAGCAGGGTGATGCCGAACGCAAGGTTGCGCACACCCATGAAGTTGATTGTACGTAACATGGCAGCCCCTTATACCCACAGCTTCTTGATATCACGCCCGCCGCAGGTCAGGTTGACCATTGCACGGGTGACCATGACGGCCGTGAACATCGAGGTGAAAATCCCGAGGGACATGGTAACCGCGAAGCCCTTGACCGGGCCGGTACCCATGGCGAAGAGGATGCCGCCGACCAGCAAGGTGGTCAGGTTGGCGTCGACAATCGCCGTGTAGGCACGGTTGAAACCTTCGTGGATGGCGCGTTGCACCGACATGCCGTTGGCCAGCTCTTCGCGGATCCGCGAGAAGATCAGCACGTTGGCGTCAACCGCCATACCCATGGTCAGGACGATACCGGCGATACCCGGCAGGGTCAGCGTTGCCCCCAGCAGCGACATCAGCGCCAGCAGCATGACCATGTTACCGGCCAGGGCGATGGTCGCGATCAGGCCGAAGAAGCGGTAGATGGCCATGATGAACAGCGAGACAAACAGCATGCCCCACAGGGATGCGTCGATACCCTTGGTGATGTTGTCGGCACCCAGGCTCGGGCCAATGGTGCGCTCTTCAGCAAAGTACATCGGCGCCGCCAGGCCACCAGCACGCAGCAGCAGGGCCAGTTCCGACGACTCGCCCTGACCGTTCAGGCCGGTGATGCGGAACTGGCTGCCCAGTGGCGACTGGATGGTCGCCAGGCTGATGATCTTCTTCTCTTCGGTGAAAGTCTGCACGGCAACGTCTTTCTCGACGCCGTCGACCATCTGCTTGACGTAGCGCGTAGTTGGACGCTGCTCGATGAAGATCACCGCCATGCTGCGGCCGACGTTGCTACGGGTAGCACGGCTCATCAGCTCGCCACCATGACCATCCAGACGGATGTTCACCTGCGGACGGCCCTGCTCGTCGAAGCTGGCCTGGGCGTCGGTCACCTGGTCACCGGTGATGATCAGGCCACGCTCGACCGCAGCCGAACGACCGCCTTCACGGAACTCGAAGGTTTCGGTGGTGGCTTTCGAGGCACCAGGCTCAGCACCCAGGCGGAATTCGAGGTTGGCGGTCTTGCCGAGAATACGCTTGGCTTCGGCGGTGTCCTGCACGCCTGGCAGCTCGACCACGATGCGGTTGGCACCCTGGCGCTGAACCAGTGGCTCGGCTACACCCAGCTCGTTGACGCGGTTACGTACCGTGGTCAGGTTCTGCTTGATCGAGTATTCACGGATTTCCGCGACCTTGGCCGGGGTAATCGCCAGGCGCAGCACCGACAGACCGTTGCGCTCGGTGGTGGTCAGCTCGAAATCGTTGAAATTCTTGCGGATCAGGCTGCGGGCCTGTTCGCGGGATTCGTCATCGGAGAAGCCCAGCTGGATGCCGCCATCTTGTTGCGGCAGGCTGCGATAGCGCACGCGCTCTTTGCGCAGCAGGCTCTTGACTTCGCCTTCGTAGACTTTCAGGCGCGCCGACATGGCTTTGTCCATGTCCACTTCAAGCAGGAAGTGCACACCACCGGAAAGGTCCAGGCCCAGCTTCATCGGGCTTGCGCCCAGGTTGCGCAGCCATTGCGGGGTAGTCGGGGCCAGGTTGAGCGCTACTACATAGTCGTCGCCCAGCGCCTTGCGCACTACATCCTTGGCTGGCAGTTGGTCTTCCTGTTTGCTCAGGCGCACCAGGCCAACCTTGCCCTTCTCGCCCAGGCTCGCGGCCTTGACCTGGATACCGGACTCGTTGAGCGCCTTGCTCACGCGGTCCAGATCGGCCTGAGTGACCTGCAGTGCAGTACTGGCACCGCTGACCTGAACGGCCGGATCATCAGGGTAGAGGTTGGGAGCGGAATAAATAAAACCGATCGCCAGTACCACCAGGATCAGTGCGTATTTCCACAGAGGGTATTTGTTCAGCATCACGCCGCCCGTTCAAGACGCGGGGCGCCTTGCGCGCCCCGTCGATTGGTAAAAAACTGAAACTTAGATCGCTTTGAGCGTGCCTTTAGGCAGGGTCGCGGCTACGGCGCCCTTCTGGAACTTCAGCTCGACGTTGTCGGACACTTCCAGAACCACGAAGTCGTCGGCAACTTTGACGATCTTGCCGGCGATACCGCCGTTGGTGACAACTTCGTCACCTTTTTGCAGGTTGCTCAGCAGGTTTTTCTGCTCTTTGGCACGTTTGGCCTGCGGGCGCCAGATCATCAGGTAGAAGATGACCAGGAAACCGACCAGGAAAATCCACTCGAAGCCAGTACCGGCTGGGCCGGCGGCTGGGGCAGCTGCGTCCGCGTATGCGGCAGGGATCAGAAAGCTCATTTAGCACTCCAGTTGCAAATCAGTACTTGTTAGGGATCGACAGAACATCAGTCCAAGGGCGGCACAGGCAGCCCGCGCTTGGCGTAAAAGGCATCGACAAAGGCGGCCAATGTACCTTGTTGAATAGCCTCGCGTAAACCAGCCATCAAGCGCTGGTAATGACGCAAGTTATGGATCGTATTCAACATACTGCCCAACATTTCGCCGCATTTATCCAGATGATGCAGATACGCGCGGGAGAAGTTCTGGCAGGTATAGCAATCGCAGGTCGCGTCCAGGGGCGAATCATCGTGGCGATGGAACGCGTTACGGATTTTCAGCACGCCGGTATCGACAAACAGATGGCCGTTGCGCGCGTTGCGCGTGGGCATCACGCAATCGAACATGTCGACGCCGCGGCGCACACCCTCAACGAGATCTTCCGGCTTGCCTACCCCCATAAGGTAACGAGGTTTGTCAGCCGGCATCCGCCCTGGCAGGTAGTCCAGGACCTTGATCATTTCGTGCTTGGGCTCGCCCACCGACAGGCCGCCGATGGCCAGGCCGTCGAAGCCGATCTTTTCCAGGCCTTCGAGCGAGCGCATGCGCAGGTTCTCGTGCATGCCACCCTGAACAATGCCGAACAGCGCCGCAGTGCTGTCGCCGTGGGCGTTCTTCGAGCGCTGTGCCCAGCGCAGGGACAACTCCATGGACACCCGGGCGACGTCTTCATCGGCCGGGTACGGGGTGCATTCGTCGAAGATCATCACCACGTCCGAGCCCAGGTCACGCTGGACCTGCATCGACTCTTCCGGGCCCATGAACACCTTGGAGCCGTCGACCGGCGAGGCGAAGGTCACGCCCTCTTCGCGGATCTTGCGCATGGCGCCCAGGCTGAACACCTGGAAACCGCCGGAGTCGGTGAGGATCGGGCCCTGCCACTTCATGAAGTCGTGCAGGTCGCCGTGTGCCTTGATCACCTCGGTGCCCGGGCGCAGCCACAGGTGGAAGGTGTTGCCGAGGATCATGTGCGCGCCGATCGCCTCGATGTCGCGCGGCAGCATGCCCTTGACCGTGCCATAGGTGCCCACCGGCATGAACGCCGGGGTCTCGACCACGCCACGCGGGAAAGTCAGGCGGCCGCGACGGGCCTTGCCGTCAGTGGCGAGCAATTCGAAGGACATACGACAGGTGCGACTCATGCTTGATCCTCGGGGCCGCGTGGCGCCGGATTGCGGGTGATGAACATGGCATCACCGTAACTGAAGAAGCGGTACCCGTGTTCGACCGCCGCCGCGTAGGCAGCCATGGTCTCGGGGTAACCGGCGAAGGCCGAAACCAGCATCAGCAGCGTGGATTCAGGCAAATGGAAGTTGGTCACCAGGGCATCGACCACATGGAACGGCCGGCCCGGGAAGATGAAGATATCGGTATCGCCACTGAAGGCCTTGAGCTCGCCATCACGGGCGGCGCTTTCCAGCGAACGCACGCTGGTGGTGCCCACGGCAACCACGCGCCCGCCACGGGCCCGGCAGGCAGCCACGGCGTCAACCACATCCTGGCCGACCTCCAGCCACTCTTTATGCATGTGGTGATCTTCGATGCGCTCGACCCGCACCGGCTGGAAGGTACCAGCACCTACATGCAGAGTGACAAAGGCGGTTTCCACGCCCTTGGCGGCGATTTTGGCCAGCAGTTCTTCGTCGAAGTGCAGGCCGGCGGTTGGCGCGGCCACGGCGCCAGCGCGCTCGGCGTACACCGTCTGGTAGCGCTCGCGGTCGGCGCCTTCATCCGGACGGTCGATATACGGCGGCAGCGGCATGTGGCCAACGCGATCAAGCAGCGGCAGTACCTCTTCGGCAAAACGCAGCTCGAACAGCGCATCGTGACGGGCGAACATCTCGGCCTCGCCACCGCCATCGATGAGAATCTGCGTGCCAGGCTTGGGCGCCTTGCTCGAACGCACGTGGGCCAGTACCCGGTGGCTGTCGAGCACGCGCTCGACGAGGATTTCCAGCTTGCCGCCGCTGGCCTTCTGGCCGAACAGACGCGCCGGAATCACCCGGGTATTGTTGAACACCATCAGATCGCCCGGGCGCAGATGCTCGAGCAGGTCGGTGAACTGGCGATGCGCCAGTGCCCCGCTCGGCCCGTCCAGGGTCAACAGCCGGCTGCTATGGCGCTGCGCCAGCGGATGGCGAGCGATCAGGGAATCAGGGAGCTCAAAGGAGAAATCGGCGACGCGCATGATGGTGTTCGGTTCGACAGGGCCGGAAAGTTTAGCCGAAACCGTGAAAATTGACCATGAAAGCTGATTGACCAACGGTAGGCGCCTCTCTATACTTCGCCGCCACAAGCCCTGATGGCGGAATTGGTAGACGCGGCGGATTCAAAATCCGTTTTCGAAAGGAGTGGGAGTTCGAGTCTCCCTCGGGGCACCAAACGCAAAAAGAAACCGACCCCAGGGTCGGTTTTTTTGTGCCCGGCAATTCAAGCACAAGCCACCAGGCGCCGCACTTGCCGGTGGATCTCATCGCCGTGATTCAACTCGGCCGTGCGCAGGTCAAACGCCGTCTGCAGGTTGAGCCAGAACTCCGGCGTAGTGTCCAGGCAAGTGGCGAGGCGCAAGGCCATGTCTGCCGAAACGCCACGACGTCGAGAAAGAACCGCATTTATCGCAGAGACAGACACGCCCAACGCGCGAGCCAAAGCGGCGACACTAACACCCAACTCACTCTGAAAATCTTCGCGCAGGACTTCCCCTGGGTGTACCGGACGCATGGCGTTTTTGCAGATCATGATGCACCTCAGTGAAAGTCCGTTATTGCAACACGTGCAGGCCTAGCGCATTGCGCAGTGGATAGCCCTTTATTGCACCACCCCACACGCAATCCGCGCCCCACCACCACCCAACGCCTGCGGGTGATCGCTGTGGTTATCGCCGCCGCCATGCACCATCAGCGCATGGCCCTTGAACTCGTCGGCCTTCAGGCGTGGGGCCAGGACCGGGTAGCGGGCGGTGCCGTCGGCGCTGACATACAAGGCGGGCAAGTCGCCCTTGTGCCCGGCATCGTCGTACGGGCCCAGGTGTTTTTTACTCTGCTGCGGGTCCCAATGCCCGCCCGCAGAACCTGCCAGCGTGGTCTTGCCGTCGGCGGTGGCCGGTGCGCAGGAGGGGTTTTCGTGCAGGTGAAAGCCGTGTACGCCCGGCGGCAAGTCGCGCAGGTCAGGCGTGAGCAAAGTGCCGTACTTATTCTGTTCAAGGGTAATGGTACCGACAGGTTTGGCGCTGCCGTCGGCGCCCACCAGGGCCATTTCCACGGTCTGGGCCTGAGCCAGGCCCGCTGTTGCCAGGGCGGCGGTGAACAGAAGTGCTTTCATGATGTTGCTCCTTGTGGGTCGATGCAGCCGAAGGGCACCTTATCAAGGTGGACCCTGGCGCAGCGTGGGGATTCCATTACCAGCTTTGTCGAAGTGTGTAGGATCACTGTTCCCCTCATTTGCTGATCGAGTCGCGCCATGCAATTGACCCACCGCCCCGTCCAGCCTCAGGACATCGCTGCCATCTGCTGCTTCCCCCAAGGCCCTGACGAGCTGTTCTACATGTTCCCCAAAGCTGCGTACCCGCTGACACCCGCGCAATTGAGCGAGGCCATCGCCCAGCGCAGCGGCTCCACTGTGGTCGAGGGCGACGGGACGGTGCTGGCCTTTGCCAACTTCTACAAGGCCGAGCACGGCGGCGTGTGCGCCCTCGGCAATGTGGTGGTGGCCCCCGCCGCGCGCGGTCATGGCGTGGCACGTTATCTGGTGCAGAGCATGATCGAGCTGGCTCGCAGCCAGTTCGAAGCGCGCGAGGTGCAGGTGTCGTGTTTCAACAGCAATGCCGCCGGGCTGCTGCTTTATCCACAGCTGGGCTTTGAGCCTTTTGCCATCGAGGAGCGCCAGGGCCCTGGCAATACCCGGGTGGCGCTGGTGCAGATGAAGCAGGCGCTGTAATCGATCGAGCACCAGATTCAGATGGATGCGATTTGTGAAACCATCGAGCGTTGACCTGCGTCCGGATAGCCCACTAATAGCGAGCGCTTCGCGCTCGATCGCTGGCAGGGCCAGCTCCCACAGGATTGGGCGAACACAGGTCCACTGTAGGAGCCGGCCTTGCAAGCCTTACCTGGTTGTCCGTGGGACTGGGTTTGCAACAAGCCGAGAACACATCCGCCAAAACCCAGTGATGATTTCCCCGGCGCGGCCGTTATCCTCAAGGTAAGCCCCTGCCCATGAGGTAACGATGTTTCAACAATGGAGCGAAATGCTGCAGCTCTACAAACGCAGCCGCCCGAACTATTGGCACGCCATCCGCAACAATCCGCTGGCCCCGCACCTGTTGCCGACCTGGCTGGTGGTGCTGGCAACCGTCCTGGTGGTCAGCGCCTCGTTCAGCGTGCAACAACACCCCCTAGGCCCGGTCACGGTGATGCTCAGCACCAGCCTGTGCATGTGGGCGATGTTGCTGGCCCGTGAGTACTTTGTCGCCGAGCAGTTCAAAAGCCTGTATCAACGCCACGCCATCGCCAGCCAGCCGCTGCTGCAGCGCGACAGCTACCTGCGCTACGCGCATTTCCTGCAGATGCTTGAGCAGAACGCTGTCAGTGCAGCCCAGGCTGGCGAGATCGCGGCGTTTGCGAAGATCTCCGAAAACCCGCCAAAGTCGTTGAACCTGACCCAGAACGCGATGTTCGTGGCGATCATCACCTTCCTCGCCACCATCGCCGCCGAGAAGGCCAAGCTCACCGAGCTGTGGGCGTTCGGCAAAGGCAACCTGGTCATCCTGTTGACCTTCGCCGTGTTGCTGGTGCTGTGGTTCGGCCTGATGGTGGTGCGTGATCACCTGCACTACAAGGAGCGGATCATCCGCTACCTGGAATGGGCCAGCCATGATCTGCCCAAGCCCTGATCATCCTGCGGCTTTCAAGCCCGCACAAAGCGCTGCCGGAGCACATCGCTCAAGGCATCGACCAGCAGCACCAGCACCAGCATGGCGATGATCACCGTGCTGGCCCGGGCTTCCTGGAACAGGCTCAGGGTGGTGTAGAGCATCTGCCCCAGGCCGCCGGCACCGACAAAACCCAGCACGCTGGCCATGCGGATGTTGTTTTCCCAGCGGTACAGGCTGTAGGCAAGCATCTGCGGCCAGAGGTTAGGCAAGGTGCCGAAGCAGAATGCAGTGACCTGGCTGCCGCCTTGCAGACGAATGGCCGCAGCCGGCTCTGGCGGGGCGTTTTCCAGTGCCTCGGCGAACAGCCGGCCGAGAACACCTGAGGTGTGCAAAGCCAGGGCCAGGGTCCCGGCATTGGGCCCAAGGCCCGCGGCCAGGACGGTCAAGGCCGCCCACACCAGCTCTGGTATCGCGCGCAGGGCGTTAAGCAGCAGGCGCGCAACGCCTTGCAGCGGCCAGCCGAACCGCCCGGCGGCAGGCAAGGCCAGCATCAGCCCGAGCACCACCGCTAGCAAAGTACCCAGGCCCGACATGGCCAGGGTTTCCAATGCGCCCTTGGCGACCGCCCGCAGGTGCTCGGGGCTCAGGTCGGGGCTGAGGAAGCGCAGCGCATAAGCGCCCATCTGCCCTAACCCGCCGTTGCCAAACAGCGCCTGCAGATCAAGGCTCAAGTAAGCGAACGAAGCTGCCACCGCCGCCACCAGTGCCAGCACCAGCGCGGTATTGATCAGCACTCTCATGCCAACCTCCCGCGCAGCAGGCGGCTGAGCTGGTCGGCCAGCCATACCAGCAACAGAAATGTCAGCAGCATGCTCGCCACCTCGGCGCCGGCGAACATGCGCATGGAGAGGTCGATCTGCTGGCCGAGCCCCCCTGCACCGACAAAACCCATCACCACCGAGGCACGGATCGCACACTCCCAGCGGTACACCGTATAAGACACCAGCTCCGCCGCCGCAGTCGGCAGGATGCCGTAGCAGAACGCGCTCAAGCGGCTGCTGCCGGTCTGCAACAAGGCATGCGCCGGGCGCTGGTCGACCGATTCGAAAATCTCGGCATAGACCTTACCAAGCATGCCGCTGTAGGTGATGGCGATGGCCAGCACCCCGGCGGTCGGGCCCAGGCCCACGGCACGCACGAACAGCAGCGCCCAAACGATCTCCGGCACGCTGCGCAAAAAGATCAACAGGCCGCGCACCGGCAGACGCAGGGTGCGCGACCAGAAGCCCAGGCGACCGCCACGGGAAGCGGCGCGCAACGACAGCGCCCGGCTGGCCAGCAGGCTGGCCGGGATCGCCAGCAGCAACGCCAGGGTCATGCCGGCGGTGGCTACGGCCAGGGTTTGCAAGGTGGCCTCAAGCAGCAGCCGAAGAAAGTCCGCTTCATGGGCTGGCGGCCAGAAGGCGCTGACAAAATTACCCATCTCCCGGCGGTTATCGGCCTGCAGAAGCACCCCAGGGTTGAGCTCGCTGAGGCGGATACCCGGCCACAGCAAGGCTATCGCCAGCAGCGCCAGCAACAGCCTGGGCAACGCCGCCGGGTCACGGCGATCGGCCTTCAGCATCGGGGAATCTGCAGGTTCAAGGCCGGCAGCGGTAACGCCGGCGGCAGCAGTTGCTCGTTGGCATACAAGGCATCGAGCATGGCGCTGGACACCTCGCTCGCCGGGCGGTCAAAGACGATGCGCCCCTCGCGAATACCGATAACCCGCGCAAAATGCGCCAGCGCCAGCTCTACCGCATGCAGGCTGGCGATCAGGGTCACGCGGCGTTCGCTGGCATGCTGGTTGAGGGTTTTCAGGCTGTGTTCGGCGAGCACCGGGTCCATCGCCGAGACCGGTTCGTCAGCCAGCAACATCTGCGGTTGCTGGTACAACGCGCGGGCAATGCCGACCCGCTGCAACTGGCCACCGGACAATTGCCCGCACTGGACAAAAATCTTCTCGGCCATGCCAAGGGTCGTCAGCACCTCGCGCACACCGGCGACATCCGTCGGGTGAAGCAGGTTGAGCAGCCCGCGCAAGGTGCTCCACTGCCCCAGGCGCCCGGCCAGTACTGCGGTTACCACCCGCTGGCGTGGTGGCAACGGCGGCGTCTGGTGGATCAGGGCGATACGCGCGCGCAGGCGCTGAAGCGCAGCGGCGGACAAGCGCCAGGGTGTCACGCCGAGCAGCTCTACGTTGCCGGTACTGGGCGCGATGGCCGTGCCCAGCAGTTGCAGCAAGCTCGACTTGCCCGCGCCCGACGGGCCGATGATCGCCACCCGCTCGCCGACGCCAACCTGCAGGTCGATACCGTGCAGCGCCTGGACCTGGCCGTGGCGCAGGCTGGCGCCGCGCAAACGGATGGTCATTTCAGCAAGTCGGCGGCGCGCGCGGCCTCTTCGATGCCCTTGTAGTTATCCGGGCTGGTTTCGATGAAGCGGCTCGCAGCCTGCAGGTCGAGGATGGCTTTGTCGCCAGGTTTGGCCGGATCAAGGTCGAGGAAGGCTTGCTTGATCCTGGCTTTGAGTGCCGGCTCGAGGCTGCCGCGCACGGTCCAGTTGTAGTCGTAGTAGCTTGGGGTGGTGGCGAACACCTTGACCTTGTTGGTATCGACCTTGCCTGCGGCCACCAGTTTGTCCCAGACGCTGGCGTTGAGCACGCCGGCGTCGACCTTGCCGGCCTGGACCCAGGCGGCAGTGGCGTCGTGGGCACCGGAATAGGCAACACGGCTGAAGTAACTCTCCGGCTTGATGTTGTCATTCTTGAGCATGAAGTAGCGCGGCATCAGGCTGCCCGAGGTGGACGAAACAGAACCGAAGGCAAAGGTCTTGCCCTTGAGGTCGGCAAGGCTCTTCACATCAGGATTGGCAGTGATGAATTTGCTGGTGAACTTGGCATCCTGTTCGCGCTGCACCAAAGGCGTGGCGGTCGGGTCCTTGAGATGTACCTGGACGAACGTAAAGCCGCCGAGCCAGGCCAGATCCAGGCGATCGGTGGCCAGCGCCTCGACCACCGCCGGGTAGTCGGCCACCGGCACAAACTGGACCTTCATCCCCAGCTTCTGCTCCAGGTACTCGCCCAATGGCTTGAACTTGCGCAGCAGTTCGGTCGGCGCTTCGTCAGGGATGGCACTGACTCGCAGTGTGTCGGCCGCCATGGCCAGGTAGGACGAGCACGACAATACCAGGCCGGCAAACAGCGCCAGGGGACGTTTGAGCATGGGGATTCTCCGGTTCAATAGCGGGGAAAGGGCCACACGGGCCACCCCGGAAATTATAAGAGGCATCGGCGTAAAGACCAGCTTTGCTACACTCGGGCCTTCACGAATTTTCGAGGTGCGTATGAGCGAGCCGATTCGCCTGACCCAGTACAGCCATGGCGCCGGCTGTGGCTGCAAGATCTCTCCGAAGATGCTCGAGGTGATCCTCGCCGAAAGCGGCACCCAGGCCCTGGACCCCAAGCTCTGGGTCGGCAACGCCTCGCGCGACGACGCAGCCGTCTACGCCCTCGATGACGAACGCGGTGTGGTCTCGACCACTGACTTTTTCATGCCCATCGTCGATGACCCCTATGACTTCGGCCGCATCGCCGCCACCAACGCCATCAGCGACATCTACGCCATGGGCGGTGACCCGCTGATGGCCATCGCCATTCTTGGCTGGCCGGTCAATGTGCTGGCGCCGGAAGTGGCCCGTGAAGTGATCCGTGGCGGCCGCGCCGTCTGCGCCGAGGCCGGTATTCCGCTCGCCGGGGGCCACTCCATCGATGCCCCCGAGCCGATCTTCGGCCTGGCCGTGACCGGCGTGGTGCAAAAGCGCCACATGAAGCGCAACGATACCGCCACCGTCGGTTGTCGCCTGTACCTGACCAAGCCGCTGGGCATCGGTATCCTCACCACCGCCGAGAAAAAAGCCAAGCTGCGCGACCAGGACAAGGGCCTGGCCCGCGACTGGATGTGCACCTTGAACACCCCGGGCAGCCGCTTCGGCAAGCTGGCCGGGGTCAAGGCCATGACCGACGTCACCGGCTTCGGCCTGCTCGGCCACCTGGTGGAACTGGCCGACGGCAGCGGCCTCAGCGCCCGCCTGAACTACAGCGCGGTGCCCCGCCTGCCGAGCGTTGAGCACTACCTGAGTGAGGGCTGCGTTCCGGGCGGCACCCTGCGCAACTTCGACAGCTATGGCGAAAAAATCGCCGCGCTGAGCGACGAGCAAAAGCACCTACTGTGCGACCCGCAAACCAGCGGCGGCCTGCTGGTGGCGGTGGCGCCAGAGGGTGAAGCGGAGTTTCTCGCCGTGGCCGGCGAACTGGGCCTGAACCTGGCGCCAATCGGCGAGCTGGTCGAGCGACAGAGCCATGCAGTTGAGGTGCTTTGATGCGCGACAACTGCACCGACTACCGCCAGCTGTTTCTTAACGATGTAGCCATGATGGACATGCGCGCCCCGGTCGAATTCAGCAAGGGCGCCTTCCCCCACGTGATCAACCTGCCGCTGATGAACGACCTTGAACGGCAGAAGGTCGGCACCTGCTACAAGCAGCAGGGCCAGCAGGCCGCCATCGCCCTCGGCCATCAACTGGTCAGCGGCCCGCTCAAGGACCAACGCATTGCCGCCTGGGCGGCCTTCGCCCGGGCCAACCCCGAGGGTTACCTCTACTGCTTTCGCGGCGGCCTGCGCTCGCAGATCGCCCAGCAGTGGCTCAAGTCTGAAGCCGGCATCCACTACCCCAAGGTGGTCGGCGGTTACAAGGCGATGCGCAACTTCCTGCTGCATACCACCCAGCAAGCGGTAACCGACTGTGACTTCGTGCTGATCGGCGGCCTCACCGGCACCGGCAAGACCGAGGTGCTGCAAACGCTGGACAATGCGCTTGATCTGGAAGGCCACGCCAATCACCGCGGCTCAAGCTTCGGCAAACGCGCTACCGGCCAGCCGGCACAGATCGACTTCGAGAACCAGCTGGCCATCGACGTACTGAAAAAACGCGCACGCGGCGTCGAGCAATTTGTACTCGAAGATGAGGGCCGCATCGTCGGCAGTTGCACCCTGCCGCTGGAGCTTTACCAGGGCATGCAGCACTACCCGCTGGTGTGGCTGGAAGACAGCTTTGACAACCGGGTCGAGCGGATTCTGCGCGATTACGTGATCGACCTGAGCGCCGAGTTCGTTGCCTTGCACGGGGATGAAAACGGCCTGCCGCAGTTTGCCGAACGCCTGACCCAAAGCATGGCCAACATCCTCAAGCGCCTCGGCGGCGAGCGTTATCAGCGGTTGTCGGCGTTACTCGAGCAAGCGCTGCAAGAGCAGCTTCACACGGGTGAGGTGGACCTGCACCGAGCCTGGATCAGCGGCCTGCTCAACGAGTACTACGACCCGATGTACGCCTACCAGCGCCAGAGCAAGGCCGAGCGTATCGAGTTTGCCGGCGACCAGCGCGAAGTGCGCGAGTACCTGCGTGCTCGCGCCCCCCGGCGCTGACCTTAAGGCTGCAGCAAGGCCTGCAGTTCATCGGCGCGGTCGCGGGTGCTGCCGAGGATGCAACCGGCACCATTGAGCTGATCCATGGTGCCGCCGGTGAGGCTGTAATACAGGTTGCAGTTGGCGTCGCGGTACTTGATCCAGGCCCGCTGGGCTTCACGCAGCTGGGTTTGCTGCGGCCCTTCGAGGCTGGCCATGGCCTTTTTATAGGCACTGTTGAGGCGGCTGTCCTGGCGCTTGATCTCGGCGCCGTTGCAGTTGTTCATGGCCAGGGTGGATTCGGCGGTTTTCATGCAGGCGCTGTAGGCCTGTGAGTATTCATCCTGGGCCTGGGCTATTGAAGAACAACAGACCAACAGGCCGACAAGCAAAAATGGATGTTTCATTCTGCGGACTCCTTCTTGGGTGGGAGCGGCGGTGCGACGCCTCGACTTGCCCCGCGATCAGGCCGGCCATATTGACACACCTGCATCACCTTCTCGCGCAACCAGCGATGCCCCGCCTCCCCTTCGCGGCGCTGATGCCAGGCCTGCTGGAAGGCAAAGGGTTTGATTGCCAATGGTGGCGCAAACCTGCGCAGGTGTGAATCCAGCGCACCGCTGTCCAGGCTGCGGCGGGCCACGGTCAGGATCAGGTCGGTGCCGGCAATCACTTCCTGGGCCGCGGTCCAATGGGGCAAGGCCAGCGCCACCCGGCGCCGGGCACCGATGCCCTGGAGCGCCAGGTCAATCTCGTTGTCGATACCCGGACGCACTGCCACCAGCACATGCGGCCGTGCCAGCCACGCATCCAGGCTCAGGCCGCCCCGCACAGGCAAACTGCTGCGATCGGCGATGCAGGTGAAGGACTCTTCGAACAGCGTCTGCGCCCGCAGCTCCTCGGCCATTTGCGGAAACACCGCCAGAGCCAGGTCCGCCTCGCCGTCGAACAGCTGGCCGAGCATGGCCTCACGGCTGCCCTGGGAGACAATCAGATCGATCCCCGGCGCCTCTTCGCGCAACATGCGCATCAAGCCGGGCAACACTACCCGCGCGCCGTAATCAGACATCGCCAGACGAAAACTGCGCTGCGCCCGACGCGGGTCGAAACCGGGGCTGCCGAGCAAGCCGTCGAGCTGCTCCAGCGCCTGCTGCAAAGGCTCGATCAGGGCCTGGGCGCGCGCCGTGGCGTGCAGACGACCACCGCGACGCACCAGCAACGGATCACCGAACAGCTCACGCAGTTGCGCCAGGGCATGGCTGACCGCCGGCTGGCTACGATGCAGGCGCAAGGCCGCGCGCGAGACATGCTGCTCGGCCAGCAGCGCGTGCAGGGTCAACAGCAGGTTGAGGTCGATCCGGCGCAGATCATCCATCAGACGAATAACTCCTGTGCAGCATTCGAATTTCCATTATTGGGATGGATAGCAAAGACTTTGGCAAGCCACTTTTGAGAGCCATGCCATGAACTTGCCCGCTATTACCGCCACCTTGCTGCCCCTGACCATCGCCCTGCTGGCCGGCGCCGCCGTGCCCTTCCAGGCCGGCAGCAACGCAGCGCTCGGCCGCCTGCTCGGGCACCCGTTGTGGGCGTCGCTGGTGTCGCTGGCGGTGAGTGTGCTGATGGTGATCCCGGCATTGCTGGTTTTGCGGGCGCCGCTGCCACAACTCAATGCCTTGGCCCAAGCGCCCTGGTGGGCCTGGTTGGGCGGCGTTGCCGGGGTTGCCTACATCACCGCCGCACTGGTGCTGACGCCAAGGCTGGGCGCCGCCGGCTTCATCGTTTGCGTAATTGCCGGGCAGGTGCTGTCGTCGTTGATCATCGACCAATGGGGCCTGATGGGTTTGCCCGAACGCCCGGTCAACGGCCTGCGCCTGGCCGGGGTCGGGCTTATCGTGGTCGGCATGCTGGTAGTGCAGTGGGGAACCTCGGCGTCCGCCCGCTAGATGGCGTCCTTGTCGATCTCGATCGGTGGCAGCGGCGGTTCGATCACTTTCTTTATCTGAAAGTGCAGGCTGGGGGTCTGGATGGCGTAGACGATGACAATGTTCAATACGATTGCCAGGCCGCCATCCAGCCAATTCCAACCGGGTAGCTGCGCGCCCTTGAGCCCCTGCCGACACCACCAGGCCTGCATGACGCAGAAGAAGCTGATCGACAGCAACCAGAGGTAATAACCCGGGCCAAAACCGGTAACGTCGAGAAAGCTGTAACTGTGATTGTCGGGCAAGCGCTCCACCATCAAGGCACTGAGGCCCAGGTACAGGGCGCCGAGGCCAAGCACCAGGGCCAGCCAGCGCCAACGCCGGTGCACAAGGATCGCCAGCCCCAGCAACGGGTTGGCAAACCAGCCGTAGATCTGCATGACGATGCCCCAAGGCCCGAGCAACAGCACCTGCAGGGCATGCAAAGAGCCATCGGCCGACAGGTGAATGGCCTTGCAACTCAGACTCAGCAGGTACAGCGCCAGGGTGATCGCAACGTAAAAGCGGGCCATCAATTGCCTCCACATTCAATGCACGAGGTTGGCTCGGGGGCCGAGCGGAACGGCACTTTACTCCAGGGCGTGAAGGCCAGCGGCACGGTCAACACGATGCCGGCGACCAGCCCCCAGGCCGGCCAGCCCAGCAGCGGCACCTTGCTGCTGTTCGCAGGTTCGTGGCGGTAACGCCACTGGCCGAGAATGAACACCAGCATCGCCAGCAGCCACACGTAGTAACCGATCAGCAGCCCCGGTCCGTTGGCCGAATCAGGCACCGGGGTCAAGCCGAGCCAGCCCAGCGGCACCATCAGGCCACTGAGCGCCAACGCCGCGCAGCCCAGGTACAGGGCTACCTGCGGCTTGGTCCGGTGCATCACCAGGGCGGCGAAATACAGTGGGTTGGCAAACCAGAAGGACCCGTTCAACACCCCCAGGGCCAGGGCGTGCATGCCGCGCATTACGTCGTGCTCACGGGCGCAGGCCTGGAGGAACAGGCTGGTCAGGTAGCAGGCCAGGCTTAAGGTCAGATAATTGAACGGCACCAGGCAATCCTTGCTGGTAAAAGAGCGCGCGACAATAGCGCAGACCGGTGGCCTGCGCAAAGTCGCCCGGCGCTTAGTAGGTGCCGCGCAGGGTCAGCATGAAGTTGCGGGGGTCGCCGTAGTAGTTGCCATAGGTGGAGGTTCCCACGGTCTGGTAGTACTTCTTGTCGAACAGGTTGTTGCCGTTGAGGGTCAGGTCCCAGTGCTCGTCGACCTTGTACTCGACCAGTGCACTCCAGGTCGCATACCCCCCTTGGGTGAAGTCGAACGGCACATCACGCTCGGCGATCGAACCATCGCCATTGAAACGGTTGGTGGTGCCGGATACGTAAGTCGCACTCTGCGCCTGCACGCCGCCACCAACCTTGAAGTCCTGCAGCACACCCGGCAGCCGGTAAGTGGTGTAGAGCTTGAACAGGTGCTTGGGCATCACCGTGCTCAGCGAGGTATTGGCACTGCGGTTGCGATTGAGGTTGAAGGTATAGCCACCGATCAGCATCCAGTCCGGGAGCAGTTCCCCCGACGCTTCGATATCGATGCCCTTGCTGACCACTTCACCGTTGTCCAGGTAGCAGCAGCTGCCGGCAAACAGATTGCTCGCCGAGGTGAAGCGCGGGTCACGCACCGCTTCGTTTTCACGGGTGGTGTAGTACAAGGCAATGTTGGTGTTCAACGCGCCGTCGAACAGCTCGCCCTTGAGGCCGGTCTCGTAGGTCTTGCCGGTCATCGGCTGCAACGGGCTGCCCGGTTGCGGGCCGGCCAGCTTGTTGGCCTGTGGCTTGTAGATCTGCGAGTAGCTGGCGTAGGCCGACCACTGCTCATCAAGGTCATAGACCACGCCACCAAACGGCGTGAGCTTGGTGCCGATGCGCTGGTCGACTTGCGAAGCCACGCTCCATTGCTCGCCGGTGCGGGTCTGGTACATCTGCTCGAAGTGGTAACGCTGGGCGCGGGCACCGAGGATCAGGTGCAGCGGTTCGGCCAGTTGCAGGCGCAGGCTGGAGTAAAGGCCGTACTGACGCTGGGCGTTGGGGTTGTAGTCGCGGCTGTAGTCGGTGTGGTTGGCAGGCTCCGGCCAGGGCGTGGCGTCGGGGTCGAAGACATTCACCGGCCCGCCAAAGCCGGGATGTGGCGCGGTGCCCAGCCAGCGGCTGTCGATGCGCTGGTAGTCAGCCCCCAGTATCAGCTGGTGATCCAGGCCAAAGGCCTGGAAATTGCCGGCCAGGTTGACGTCGTACAGGTGCTGTTCGTTTTCCTGGCGGCTCTGGGTACCGTACCAGGTCACGCCGCTGCCGCTGATCGGGTCAACCGCATTGAGGGTCGACGCGGTCTTGAACCAGGACACATCCCAGATGTTGGTGTACGACAGGTTGAGTTTCCAGTCGTCGTTGAAGCGATGGTCGACCTTGGCGAAATACTCGCGCGCCGTGGTGTCGGTGAATGCCCAGGACTGGGTCAGGCCGGTGTGCCGTGGCAGGCCCAGATCGGCACCATTGCTGTAGCGCGGCACAGCGGCGTTGGTGCCGTTCTCATGGGACTTGTTGTAGCGCACGCCGAAGGTGAGCATGGTGTCATCGCTCACGTCGGCTTCCATCACGCCGTACACCAGCGGCTTTTCCGTGCTGCGCTTGTCGATGAAGTACTGGCGGTCGGTGTTGGCCACCACCAGGCGCCCACGCAAGCGGCCGTCCCAGCCCATGGGCCCGGTGATGTCGAGTTCCTGGCGATAGTTGTCCCAGCTGCCGGCCGACAGGCTCAGTTTGAGCTGGTTCTCGGACATCGGCCGCTTGCGCACCATGTTGATGATCCCGCCCGGGTCGCCCGAGCCGCCGAACAAGGCCCCGCTACCACGCAGCACCTCGACGTGGTCGAACTCGGCCAGGTCGAAGATGTTCGACGAATAGAACGAGCCCATGGCCGTGCCCAGCGCCTGCGGGGCGGCGCCATCGATCTGCAGGTTCTGGATGGAAAAACCGCGCGAGATGAAATCCTGGATGCGGAAAGTCGTGCTCTGGGTAATCACTCCCGGTGTCGCCTTCATCGCTTCGTTGATGTCGGTGAGCTGCTGGTCTTCGATCAGCTGACGGGTGATCACCGCCACCGACTGCGGCGTTTCGCGCAGGCTGGTCGGTGACTTGGAGCCTACGCTGATCAGCCCCGGGGCATAGGAGCCGGTATTTTCCGTACTTTCGCCCATGCCCTGGCCGGCCACCGTGGTGACCCCCAGTTCCAGCACCTGGGCTGCCGGTGCAGCGGCTTGCGGTAGCAACACATAACCGTTGTCACCCTGGGCAATACGGTAGCCGCTGCCCTCGAGCAAGCGGGCAAAACCGTCTTCAAGGGCGAAGCTGCCCTGCAGGCCGGCTGTGTTACGCCCCGCCAAATCAGCCGGATCGAAGGCCAGGGCGACGCCGGCTTGCTGGGCGAAGCGGTTGAGCGCTGTGCTCAGCGCACCAGCAGGCACGTCGAAGCGCTGTTGTTGACCCTGGGCCATTGCTGGCACAGCGACTGCAGTCAGCAGCAGGCCGCTGCAGGCCAGCTGTACACAGAGCGCCAGAGGGCTCAAAACGGGGCGGCCAGTAAATCGGCGCATGGTGAGAAGGCTCCTTGTTTAATCATGTTGGCTTCTAGAAGGACGGGCCAAGATGAGAATGAGGAACCAGTCGCGAACAATTACTTATCAGCACTGCGGCGCTCGATACGCGTCCACCAGGCCGTATGCGAATGAATCGATATCGGCAGCACTTCAGCCAGCAGCTGCAGGGCCCGCTCGCTGTCGTCCAGCGGCAGCACTGCCGACACCCGCAGATCAGCCAGCGCCTTGCGGTCAAAGCTCAGATGGCCGCGGCGCTGGCGGGCCAGGGCATCGAGGACATCCACCAGCGGCGATTGCTCAACCACCAGTTGATGACGCTGCCAGGCCTGGTCAACACTGGCCGGATCAATACTGGCCAGCAGCCCCAGGTCATCCCGGCGAACCCAGGCCCGCCCGCCTTTGCCCACCGCCAGCGACTTGTCCTGCTCGGCACTGCGCACCATCACTTGGGATTCGAGCATGGTCAGTTCGCTGCCGGCACCGCCACGGGCAACCACGAAGCGCGTGCCCAGGGCCTGGAACGTGCCGTCGGCGGTGGCCACCACGAAAGGCCGGCTGCTGTCGTGCGCGACATCCACCAGCACCTTGCCGCGCAACAGTTCGATACGTCGCTCGTGGGCGCTGAAGCGCAAGTCCAGGGCCGAGTTGCCTTCGAGGATGACCCGCGTGCCGTCGCTCAGCGTGTGGCTCTGCCATTGCGCTGGCGCGGTGTGCAGGTCGGCCAGCAGGTTTTGCGGATGCCAGCCGGACAGGCTCAGGGGCACGCCCAGTGCTGCCAGCAAAGCCAGGCCCAACAGCACCCGTCGTGGGTACTGCGCGCGCCGCTGGGCATTTGCAGGCGTGCGCAGTGCGGCGCGCACCGGCTGGCGTTGCGGGCGCAGGCTGTGCATCTGTTCGAGGATCGCCTGCATGCGAGTGAAGGTGGCTTCATGGCGAGCGTCCTGCCGACGCCAGGCCTCCAGCGCCTGGCGCTCTGCCTCACTCAGCTCACCCTCGCCCAGGCGCAAAATCCATTCGGCGGCGTGCTGTTCGATTGACGCTTGGGCCGTCATCGGCAATCAAACATTAACGGCCTGGTGGCAATGCACCAGGGCCTGCATCAGGTACTTGCGCACCATGCGTGGCGAAACCTGCAGGCGCTCGGCGATCTGCACCTGGCTCAGCTCGTCCAGGTAATAGTCGACAAAGGCCTGGCGGGCCTTTTCATGCAAGCCCTCGAGCATGAAGGTAATCTGCTCCAGCGCCTCCAGGGTCAGGAGGATCTGCTCGGGCGACTGATGGCCCTCCATGACCTCGACAGTCAGGGCCAGTTCGCGCAGGTAGGCGTCTTCGATCTGCTGGCGACGTGCCCGATCGATGATCAGGCGTCGCGCCGTGGTACTGAGGAAGGCACGCGGCTCGCGAATACCCAGGAGCGTGTCGCGCGAGCCGAGGATGCGTACAAAGGTGTCCTGTGCCAGGTCCGCCGCATGCTGTGAACAGCGCAACTTGCGCCGCAGCCAGTTGAACAACCAGCCATGGTGCTCGCAATACAGCGTATGGATCGCGCGTTGCAGCGGCGGCTCGGCGACGGACATGGCGCACTCGCAAGTGTGTAAGTGAGAATTGTTCCGAATAATATCCAGATGCCCGACCGCAACGCAACCGCCAGGCAGCGGTCAGGATTCAACCGTCCAGCGGCGCCTGATCGAGCAGCAGCCCGTACAGCCCCGAGTCCGAAAGCTCTCCGGCCACGCACCAGCGCTGGCGCAACAGCCCTTCAAGGACGAAACCCTGGCGCTCCAGGGTACGCGCCGACCCCTGGTTGCGCGGGTCGATCTCGGCCTCCAGCCGGCGCAGGTGCAGGCCATGGGCCAGGTAATCGATGAAACAGGTCAGCGCCTCGTCCATGTAGCCACGGCCCTGCGCGCAACTGGCCAGGCAATAGCCGATTTCGCCACGGCGCGAGGTGGGCTCCAGGTTGAACAGCTGGGTCATGCCGATCAGCTCGCCATTGTCGCGCCGATAGATTCCCAGCTTGAGCATCTGCCCGGCGGCGTACGCGTCGCGGTCTTCGGCCAGTGCTGCCTGGGCCTCTGCCAGCACTTGCCAGGGGCCGTGGTTCCAGTAACGCATGACCTGCGGATCGGCCATGATGGCAAACCACGCCGCAGCATCCTCGGCCACCATCGGGCGCAGTTGCAGGCGCGGGCTTTCGAGGCACAGGTCAGCGGGAAAACTGTACATGCGGGTCACGCGGGACCTCCTGTCCGATTCATCAACCCGGCAGTGTAACCCTCAAGTCACGCCTCAGGCGACTTCGGCGCCCTCGTCCGGCCAGATCGGCTCGTTGGCCTCCAGCGGTGGCAGGCCATAGGCGGCACGGGCGGCATCGCAGCTGGGGTTGGCTTCGCCATTGACCCAGGCCGCATCGAACTCGCGACAAGGGGTTGAGCGCTGTTCATACAGGCTGCAGCTGACCCCTTTGCCGATCTCGCCCTCAAGCCCGATGCAGCGACAGGGCTTGCTGTCGGTGCCGATCATCGCAACGCGGCTGGGGCTGATCTGGACCACCAGATCGTCGGGCACGACACCACCCGCCGACGTGCACTCACCCCAGAAGAAAGACACACGGAAATACCCGCAGCAGGCGCCGCAGTTCAAACAAGGATTATGTTCGGACATGATGAGAAGGGGGGGAGGTTGATTATCGTTATAGGGAGAAACCCGCCGCCATTCTATGCTTTGCCGGGTGTTTGAGAAGGGGGGTAATGCAGAAATAAATCGCCGCTGACGGACGGTTGTTTCGCGGGAAAAACCTGCTCCAGCTGTAGGAACAGGTTTGACCCGCGCCCGGGTCAGTGCTTACTTCTGGGCCGGCTTGCTGCCGATGCCATCAGCCCGGAACATCTGGCGAATACCGCGTACCGCCTGGCGGATACGGTCCTGGTTCTCGATCAGGGCAAAGCGCACATGATCATCGCCATAGTCACCAAAGCCGATGCCCGGCGACACACAGACCTTGGCCTCGGCCAGCAGCTTCTTGGCGAACTCCAGCGAGCCCAGGTGTGCATACTCTTCGGGAATCTTCGCCCAGACGTACATCGACGCCTTGGGGTTCTCGACCATCCAGCCCAGCTCGTGCAGGCCCTTGACCAGCACGTTGCGGCGCTGGCGATACTGCTCGGCGATATCGCGCACGCACTGCTGATCGCCTTCCAGGGCAGCAATGGCCGCGACCTGCAGCGGGGTGAAGGTGCCGTAGTCGTGGTAGCTCTTGATGCGGGCCAGGGCGCTGACCAGCTCGGGGTTGCCGACCATGAAGCCGATTCGCCAGCCGGCCATGTTGTAGCTCTTGGACAGGGTGAAGAACTCCACGGCAATGTCCTTGGCCCCCGGCACCTGCATGATCGACGGCGCCTTCCAGCCGTCGTAGACGATGTCGGCATAGGCCAGGTCGTGGATCACCAGCACGTCGTACTGCTTGGCCAGGGCCACCACCCGCTCGAAGAAGTCCAGCTCGACGCACTGCGCGGTCGGGTTGGACGGGAAGCCGAGGATCATCATCTTCGGTTTCGGAATGGATTCGCGGATCGCCCGCTCCAGCTCATTAAAGAAGTCCACGCCCGGAATCAGCGGCACCGAACGCACCTGGGCACCGGCTATCACCGCGCCATAGATGTGAATCGGGTAGCTGGGGTTGGGTACCAGCACGGTGTCGCCATGGTCGAGGGTGGCGAGCATCAGGTGCGCCAGGCCCTCTTTGGAGCCGATGGTGACGATGGCTTCGCTTTCCGGGTCGATCTCGACCTCGTAGCGGTCCTTGTACCAGCGCGAAATCGCCCGGCGCAGGCGCGGGATGCCGCGGGACGTCGAATAGCCGTGGGTGTCTTCGCGCTGGGCGACCTGCACCAGTTTCTCAACGATGTGCGGCGGCGTGGCCCCGTCGGGGTTGCCCATGCTCAGGTCGATGATGTCTTCGCCACGACGGCGTGCAGCCATCTTGAGCTCGGCGGTAATGTTGAAGACGTAGGGGGGGAGACGATCAATGCGCGCAAAGCGGCGCGGCGAACCTTGGTCAGCCATGGCTTCCTCGAAGACGTAAGCGCCCGGAACCGTCCGAGCGACGTTGGCCACTGCGGTGGCCGAAGCAGAAGATAGGGCCTCGACCGCCGCGCTGTCCAGCACAAAAACAGGCGTTAACGGATTTCCTTGTAGGACGATGCCTGCCATTTCACGGCTGCAGCCAGGCCCTCGGTGGGCATAAGACCGCTGCCTTTCACCGCTGAAAAACTCGTACCCTGGTTGCCCAGCGAAACGGCGCGCTCACCCTTTTCAGCTTCGGTCAGCACGATATAGGAATGTTTGCGCATTGCCTGGTACTTGCTTTCGTCACGCTCAAGCACCTGATGATAGGCCTGCAAGTCACGTTCGTTGAGGTTAAGCATCTTCTGCAATTTGACGCCCCAGCGGGTCAGGCAGACTTCGGCAAAATGGCGAACGATCAGCCCGGGCTCGGCCAGTACCTTGCCGCCAGCGGCGCCGTCGGCGGCCGCGTTGCCCACCAGTGTGGCGTGGCGCCCCGGCATCGGGTAGACATGGCAACGGGTGGCGTCATGGGTTTTGGGAACTACGCAGGCAAAGCCCTTGGAGCGCTCGTCGCGGGAGAAGAAACCTACGTACTGTTTGACGTTCTCGCCCAGTTGCACGCGATGGCGGTCGAAGTTACCAATGCCCGGCACCGGATCGATGGCGAATATATTCACTGGAAGCTTTTTCAGCTCACTGTCGCCAAGCATGGCATTGGCCAGCATGTGGCAGCTGACGGCGCCCCTGCTCCACCCCACCAGGTTGACCTGGGTGGGAATGACGCCTTCCTTGCGAAACTGCTTGCTGATCTGCTCCTGGAGCAACTGCGGGGTAATCTTGCGATTGCCGTAGTTGTAGGTGCGCCAGAACCAGGACGCCGTAGCGGTCGAGTTGGGGATAGGGATGCCAGCAGCCTTCAGGCGCTGATACTCCTCCTCGCTCAGTTCCGTGCGCTGCCAGTTGCTCTGCCCCTTGATGATCTGCAGTGCGTGCTGGACGTTCTCCTCCCAGCCTTTGCCGAACAAGGTCTGGTTCCAGTTGTAATAACCACCGGGTTCGACGAACAGTTCATCGGCTTGCAGGTTGCCACTGCCCGGGCCATCGACGGCGATCCAGTGGGCATACTCCTTGCCCTGGTCGTTTGAAGCGAGGGTCGAAACCAGCTCGCCATTCCAGAAGTTGGGGTTGTTGTCGTCGAATCGGTGCGACCCGGTGCCGCAAAAATACACGGTCAAAACACTCATGCCATGATCCTGTCAGGTTGAAGATCACGACACGCTACCGCCGGCACAGCACCCGCGGCAGGCGGAAAGCCTCCCGGGCAGCGGGCACCGACCGCTGCCAGGGAGTGTTCGGCTCAGTACACCTGAACCCGCCACAGCTCACGGGAGGCCGAGGCCGGCGACATAGGCAAGCGGCCATGCAGGGTCTGGTAGTTGTCGATCAGCACCAGATCACCTTCGACCCAGTCATGGGCGATCAGGCATTCATCGTCGTAGACCAGGGCATTGAGCTGCTCAAGCAGGGCCTGCTGGGCCTGCGCCTCAAAGCCTTGCACCTCCTGGCTCAAGGTCTGCAGGCTGGAGTCGGTGCCTTCCTGATAGCGCAGAATGCGTTCGCCGGTGCGCGGGTGCAGGTCGACCAGGCTGTAGTGACGCGGCGAACCACCAAAGTAAGTCATACGCGTGTAATAGGTGATATCAACCGCCTGCCACAACCGCGCCACCTGGTTGCCAACCTTGCGCAAGGCATTGCGGCTGTCGACGATGGTGGTCTGCCCTTCCCCCGGTTGCGGCGCAGTCTTGCAATAGAGCATGAACTTGCTTGCGCAGAACTTCGGATCGCGCTGAACCTGAGCATCGCTGTCCGGCAGCATGTTCAGGTCCCAATGCAATGGAGTCTTTTCCAGCGAGTGCACCACGCCTTCGGGTTTGTCCGCCGGCTTGACCACATGCACCTTGCCGAACGCCCACTGGTAGATGGTGCCAAAGCGCTCGCAGTCGCGGGCAAAGCTGTCGCGGTCTTCGAAGCGGCAGCCACGCAGGCAGACAAAGCCGAAGGTCTCCACCAGCGCTTCGAGCAGCTGCGTCGAAAAACGTTCGAAGCCCAGCCCCAACGGGTCACGTACCACCAAGCCGAACAACGGACGCTTCTGCAGCTCGAACTCGAAGCCCTGCAGCGCTTCGCCGGTGCTCTCGTGGTACAGCCACGGGCGCCCCTGGTACTGCACCAGCACATGCTTGTCGATGTCCACCTCGGCACGGCCGCGCAGAGTCTGGCTGCCATCCAGGTGGCGCACCGGCACCGCATGCCAGGGGCTGGACACCCGGGTCAGGCCGTCGGCCAGGGCCACGGTGAATTTTGGCCCGGCATTGTCGTACTGATGCACCGACAGGCGGATGTCGTCGGGGAAGAAGCGATTGACCGCGGCATTCAACGCCTGGCCGCGGAACATCATCTGGTAGGCCTTGTAGCCGATCTGCTGCAGGTGCTCGTCTTCGCTCTGCCCAGCTTCGCGGCACAGGCGCAAGTCGTTGTAGAGGTGGCTGCAGAGCTTGTCGTGGGCGTGGCTGAGGGTTTCATCATGGCGGCTCTGCTCGATCAGTGCCTCGACGTTCTTCCACGGCAAACGTGCCTGTTTGACCAGGGTCGCGCGTACGGCATCGGCACTGCTGGCCTGGGGGAACAGGTCTTCCATGCTCACCCAGTTGATCGTGTGGGTGGTGCACAACTCGCGCAGGGCCTGGTTGTAGGCTTTGCGCAGGTCATCAGGTACACCAACGATGTCGTTGAAGGTGGTGCCATCGCTGAGGATCGACACCACGCAGCCCGGCGCGTGCAGCGCGGCGATGTCCTGGCCGAGTTGGTCGAGGCGCTCGATGGCCATGGCTTCGCCGTAATCCGGCATCGTGCCGAAGGTCTGGTCGCGGGCGTTCGGCGACTTGCACGGGAAGCCCGGCAGCACCAGACGCACCGGCGCCTGCTGATCGTAGAAGCGGGCCAGGCTGACGGCCAGATTGGCCCTGCCCGCCGCGTCGAAGCGATCGTCATTGTCCTTGAGCAGATAACCCGCCAGCACGTCGCTGACCGCCTTGATCCAGGTGTCCTTGTGTTGCATGACCTTTCTTCCTTGAGAGGTGGTGTTTCAACGTTGGCTGGCGAGAGTGCCAGCCATGCAAGAAGTGAGTGCCTGTTGCAGGGCCCGCAACAGCTCTGCCGGCTGCTCGCAGTAAAGATCCGCCGCCTGTGCCTGCAAGGCATAGACCGGGCCATAGCCCCAGGTCACGGCGGCGCAGTGCATGCCGGCCGCCCGCGCGGTCATCAGATCGATGACGGTATCGCCGACAAACAGGCAACGCGCGGGCTCGACGGCCAGGTAGCGGGCCGCCTCCAGAGCCGCGTCAGGCTGCGGCTTGAGCGGGTGGCCGCGGCGCTGGCCAAGGACAAGCTCGAAGGTGCCCGACGGGAACAGCTGCGCAGCCACCTGCAGCGCCATGTCATGGGCCTTGTTGGTGACGATGGCCATCGGCAGTTGCAGCCGGCGACAGCCTTCAAGCAGCTCCGGCACGCCATCGAACGGTCGCGAGTACTGCACCAGGTGCTGCTGGTAGCAGGCGATGTAGTGCTCATGCAGAGCCTTGTCGTCGGCAATCCCCAGGCGCGCGGCAACCCGCTCGAGCATCGCCCCGGTACCGCCGCCTACGTAGGCACTGATGGTCTCCAGTGACAGCGGCAGGTAGCCCTGCTCTTGCAGCACGTGGTTCAGGCACCAGACGATATCGGGCAAGGTGTCGACCAGGGTGCCGTCGAGGTCGAAGATCACCGCATCAGCCGCCAGCGCTACCGGCATCATTGCGCACTGGCGTAGTGGCAAGGACGGCCCTGGCGGAACACCAGGCGGCTGTAGCGCTCATCGATGTTGCTGCGCTTGTCGAGCATCACCACCCCGCTACGCTTGATCGCCACCGAGTGCCAGGGCGTACGCCAGAGGTCGCTGGTAGGCACCAGGCGAATGCCGATTTTCGCCGATACCGCCAACTGCGGGTGGATCGACAGGCGCAGGCACTGTGGATAACGCGCCTGCAGCAAGGCACTCCAGGCTTCACTGCGCTGGATCACCCGTTGCGAGGCCGGCTTGGCGATCTTCTTCACCGCGTTCAGGCTCATGCCGGCGAACTCGCCAAGGCCTGAGTAATCCTCGGACAGAAAGCGGTGGATGCCGCAGTACATCAGCATCATGTGTGGCTCGTCCTGAAAGCGCTGGCCCAGCGCAATCAGCGACTGGCCGTACTCGATCATCAGCTCTTCGCGCATGGAGTCCAGGCAACCCAGTTGCGGATAGGCATCCTTGAGATCGAACAGGGCGAAGCTGTTCGGGTAGTGCTGCTCGGCGTAGCGCTGGATCTCGTCGGTGTAGGCTTTGACGTGCTCATCCGGCACGCGCACCAGGTCGGAGAACACATAGCCGTCGGAGCAGATGTGAATCAACGCACCCGGTGCGTACAGGGCCTGGATTTCCGCGCACAGCTGCTGCAGCTCGTCGATGGCGTGGCGCTCGGCAAGGTCTGGCAGGTGGCTGAGGGTTTTCTGCCGGTTCGGCGATTTGCCCGGGAAGGCTGGCAGAACCATCTCGATGCGCTGGCCGGCTTCGATGGCGGTGAGGACTTTATCCAGATGCGGTTCGAGCACCTCGGCCGACAGCTCGTCATCCTGCCCGGGCGCCAGGCTGCGACGACGGAACAGGCAATCGAGCACCTGCAAGGCGGTGTCGAAATGAGCGGAAGTGTGGCGTTCGCGCAACAGCGCGAGGCACGCCCGTTGAGCAACGGCGTTTGGCTCGGTCATGAACAGTCCCTTGTGTGATGAATCACGGCCAGCATCCTCTGGCCCTGCGCAGATACTCCTTACCTGCGCGGCGATAAAATCCGGCAAACACGGGGTACTTGTCAACAGCAGTTTCGGTCGTTTGTAGAAACGCCGCACAAACAAAAACGCCCCAGGCTTCGCAGCCTGGGGCGTTTTCATTACACGCTGATGAATCAGTGCGCGTAAGTCAGCAGCAGCTCGGTCGGCACTTTGGTGTCCAGCGACATCATCACGCTCAGGGCAGTGATGGTGAAGATCGAGAACACGAACAGCTTGCGTGCCCACAGGCGGTCATCGACAGCCTTGTAGCCGGTCCAGGCCATGTACAGCCAGTACATGCCCATGGCCGCGGCTACGGCCATGTAGCTCATGCCGGCGTAGCCACCCAGGGTCAGCATCAGGGTCGCTACCAGGAACGCCACGATGTACCAGAGGATGTGCTTCTTGGCCACCAGGATCCCGCGCTTGACCGGCAGCACCGGAATCGATGCGGCCAGGTAGTCGTTGAAGCGGAAAATCGCAATGGCGTAGGAATGCGGCATTTGCCACAGGCTGAACATCACCAGCAGGGTCAGTGCAGCCAGGTCGAAGCTATTGCTTACCGCGCAATAGCCGATCACCGGAGGCATGGCACCGGACAGGCTGCCCACCAGGGTGCCGTGCACCGATTTGCGCTTGAGGTACAGGCTGTAGAACCCGACGTAGATGACAAAGCCGATCAGGCCGAACAACGCTGCCAGAGCATTGGCCTGCACATACAGCAGGCCAAGGCCGGCCACCCCGAGAAGGGTGGCGTAGGCCAGCGCGACTTTCAGCGAGATCTGGCCCTGGACCATCGCCCGGTTCTTGGTGCGCTCCATCTTGATGTCGATGTCACGGTCGATGCAGTTGTTGAACACGCAACCAGACGCCACCACCAACGAAGTGCCAATCACCGTGGCCAGGAACAGCATGAAGTCGACATGCCCTTGCGCGGCAAGGAAGAAACCGCCTGCCACAGAAAGCACGTTACCGAAAATGATCCCCGGTTTGGTGATTTGGATAAAGTGCTTAACGGACATGTCGTCTTACCTCACTTCGCCATCATGCTGGTGTGGATGCTGAACATGATCCACAGCGACAGGCCGACCAACAGTGCAATGACCATCACGGTAAACATGAAGGTCGACACGTTGGAGCGCTGCTCGGCGGAACGGTCCATGTGCAGGAAGTACACCAGGTGAACCACGACCTGGATGACCGCCAGGGCCACCACGACCATGATCGTGATGTCCTTCGGCATGCTCGGGAACATCACCAGGCCGAACGGAATCGCTGTCAGGATGACCGACAGGATGAAACCGATCACATAGGACTTGACGCTACCGTGGTTGCCCTCGGCGTGGCTGTTATGTGCGTTAGCCATTTACAGAACCCCCAGCAGATACACGACGGTGAACACGCAGATCCAGACCACGTCCAGGAAGTGCCAGAACAGGCTCAGGCAGCTCATGCGGGTCTTGGCGGTGCCAGTGATACCGTGCTTGTTGATCTGGTACATCATCACCGCCATCCAGATCAGACCTGCGGTTACGTGCAGACCGTGGGTACCGACCAGCGCGAAGAACGCCGACAGGAAGCCACTGCGCTGCGGGCCGAAGCCCTCGGCGATCAGGTGATGGAACTCATAGACTTCCATCGCGATGAAGCCGGCACCGAACAGGAAGGTGACAGCCAGCCAGCCCAGCACGCCGCCCTTGTTGCCTTTGAACATCTGCAACATGGCGAAGCCGAAGGTGATACTCGAGAACAGCAGCAGTGCGGTTTCGACCGCGACAAAGTCCAGCTGGAAAATGTCGTGACCCGACGGGCCGCCGGCAAAACTGCCGGACAGCACCGCGTAGGTGGCGAAGAGCGACGCAAACAGGATGCAGTCGGTCATCAGGTACAGCCAGAAACCGAATACGGTCATCTGGCCCGAGTCGTGGTGGTGGTCGTCATGCCCATGGTCGTGACCATGAGCATGAGTATCAGCGTTAATTACATGACTGGACATTGATTAAACCCGTTCAAACGATTCGACACGTGCGCCAACCGGGGTACCGGTAGCCAGGCCCAGGGACTTCATGCGCTCACCTTCGATGCGCGCCACTTCCTCGGCTGGAACCATGTAACCCTGGTCGTCACGAGCAGCGTGGGCGACGAAGACCGCGATGGTACCGATCAGGCTTGCGCCGACCAGCCACCAGATGTGCCAGATGAAGGCGAAACCGAACACGGTCAGCAAGGCACCCATGAACACACCGGTAGAGGTGTTGTTCGGCATGTGGATCGCTTCGTACTTGGCTGGAACCTTGTAGGCAACACCGGCTTCCTTGGCTTCGTGCCAGGCATCCAGGCCGACTTTCTCAGGCATGGTGGCGAAGTTGTAGAACGGTGGTGGCGACGAAGTCGACCATTCCAGGGTACGGCCGCCCCATGGGTCGCCGGTCACGTCCATGTTGTCCTTGCGGTCGCGGATCGACACGTACAGCTGGATCAGCTGGCAAGCGATACCGAACAGGATCAGCACGGCGCCGACAACGGCTACGTACAGGTAGGGTTCCCACAGTGGGTTGTCGGAGTGGTTCAGACGACGGGTCATACCCATGAAGCCCAGTGCGTACAGCGGCATGAAGGCCACGTAGAAACCGGAGATCCAGAACCAGAAGGCAGCTTTGCCCCACTTCTCGTTCAGGGTGAAACCGAAGGCTTTCGGGAACCAGAAGGCGAAGCCGGCGATGTAGCCGAATACCGCACCACCGATGATCACGTTGTGGAAGTGAGCGATTACGAACAGGCTGTTGTGCAGAACGAAGTCAGCACCTGGAACAGCCAGCAGTACGCCGGTCATACCACCGATCGAGAAGGTCACCATGAAGCCCAGGGTCCACATGATCGGCGCGGTGAAACGCAGACGGCCCTGGTAGATCGTGAACAGCCAGTTGAACAGCTTCACCCCGGTTGGGATCGAGATCAGCATGGTCGCCAGACCGAAGAAGGTGTTGACGCTGGCGCCCGAACCCATGGTGAAGAAGTGGTGGAGCCATACCGCAAAGCCCAGCACCGCGATCGCGCCCGAAGCGTAGATCATCGACTTGTGGCCGAACAGGCGTTTGCCGGCGAAGGTCGAGGTGACTTCCGAGAACACGCCGAAGGCCGGCAGGATCAGGATGTAAACCTCAGGGTGACCCCAGGCCCAGAACAGGTTGACGTACATCATCGGGTTCCCACCAAGCTCGTTGGTGAAAATGTGGAAGTCCAGATAACGGTCAACGGTCAGCAGAGCCAGTGCAGCGGTCAGGATCGGGAACGAAGCGACGATCAGCACGTTGGCCCAGGTGCAGGTCCAGGTGAAGATCGGCATGTCCATCAGCTTCATGCCAGGCGCGCGCATTTTCAGCACGGTGGCGAGGAAGTTGACACCCGTTAGCGTCGTACCCAGGCCCGATAGCTGTAGCGCCCAGATGTAGTAGTCGACACCCACGCCAGGACTGTACTGGATACCCGCCAACGGTGGATAAGCGACCCAGCCGGTCTTGGCGAACTCACCAACACCCAGCGAGACGTTGACCAGCACGACGCCGGACACCAGCAGCCAGAAGCTCAGGGAGTTGAGGAACGGGAAGGCAACGTCACGCGCACCGATCTGCAGAGGCAGGGCCAGGTTCATCAGGCCGGTGAAGAATGGCATTGCCATGAAGATGATCATGATCACACCGTGAGCGGTGAAGATCTGGTCATAGTGTTCGGGCGGCAGGTAGCCCTCGGATCCGCCGGTGGCCATGGCCAGCTGCGTGCGCATCATGATGGCGTCGGCAAAGCCGCGCAGCAGCATGATCATCGCGACGATGATGTACATCACCCCGATCTTCTTGTGGTCGACCGAAGTCAGCCACTCGGACCACAGGTAGGTCCACTTCTTGAAATAGGTGATAGCACCAACGAGCGCGAGACCGCCGAGCGCGATCATGGCAAGCGTCACCATGACTATCGGCTCGTGATACGGAATCGCATCCAGACTTAGTTTACCGAACATCTCTTACTCCTCTGCCCCAGCAGCTGAATGCATACTCACGTCCATCCCTTCGGTACCGGCCGCTTCTTTGCTCTGCTCTTGTTCGTGGACCGGCCGGCCGCGGTTCATGCCTTCGTACTTGTCGACGATGGACTGGAACTGCTCAGGCGAGGCCACGCTGTACAGCGCGACTGGATTGTTTTCGCTTGTTTTGGCCAATGCTGCGTATTCAGCGGCATCCAGCTTTTTAGGCGATTGCTTGACTTCGTTCACCCATGCTTCGAAATCGGCCTGGGAGGTGGCGGTTGCCTTGAACTTCATACCGGTGAAACCAGCACCGCTGTAGTTGGCGGAGATACCGTCGAACTCACCGTTCTCGTTGGCGATCAGGTGCAGTTTGGTGGTCATGCCAGCCATTGCGTAGATCTGCCCGCCCAGGCCCGGGATGAAGAAGGAGTTCATCACCGAATCCGAGGTCACGCGGAAGTTGACCGGAGTGTTGGCCGGGAAGACGATCTTGTTGACCGTGGCAATGCCTTGTTCCGGGTAGATGAACAGCCATTTCCAGTCCAGGGCGACCACGTCGATCTGCACCGGCTTCACGTCGGAAACCAGCGGACGATACGGGTCCAGCTCATGGGTGGTCTTGTAGGTCACGTAACCCAGGGCAATGATGATCAGCACCGGGATGGTCCAGACCGCCACTTCGATCTTGGTCGAGTGCGACCAGTCCGGGGTGTAGGTGGCTGCCTTGTTGGAAGCGCGGTACTTCCAGGCAAACGCCAGGGTCATGAAAATGACAGGAATCACCACCAGCAACATCAAGCCGGTAGCGATCAGGATAAGGTTCTTTTGCTCAATGCCGACCTGGCCCTTCGGGTCGAGCAGGGTCCAGTTGCACCCACTGAGTAAAAGCATGCCTAAAAAGGGCAGAATGCCAAACAGTCTGGGGTAACGCTTTTTACTCATCTCACGACCTCTAGAGCAGCTTGCTTCAATGCAATTTGTGTTTTGGTCGCCAACACTTCGTCCTGCCAAGCGTCAGCATTTATGGGATCGAATACGGTCATACCTTGAGGCCAGCTGCGGCGGCTCGGCATAAACCGGGTATTGCGGTGTTTATTATTTTGACTTCAGTAGGCAACAGGCCTGTGTTCAGACCAATTCCATTTGGTGCGGGAAATCACGGAGGGGGGTCAGCCCGGCATCGCCGCAGGCGATGCTCGTCAGAGTCAGCGAAAAGAGCCCTGGAGCTCCTTTAATCCTGCGACTCGCAAGCGGTGCCGAACGGAAATTGGGGGCGATTGTAGATAGGTAACCTATCGTTGACTATGACTTATTGAGCAACAGTCCTTTACCAATTGTGTAACAATCGCGCCCGAAAAATCAGTTTCGCGACAGTTTGTCGCACCCCTTTCAATACCCCTGGAACGCCCGTTCTACAAGGGTTAGAACTTGATCAGGATCAAGTTTGGTGCGACAAACTTTGCAAAGTTGATTGCACAACAGGCTTGCGTCAATACATGACTTTTGTCTAAGCCTGACGGCGGTTGCGGTAGATGCCCAGGGGTACCAGAACGGCGGTCAGTATAAAGGCTACCAGTGCCCATTGCGCCAGGGACAGGCCCATGACCGGCGGGTACGGCGTGGAACAGAAGCCATCGACCTGGAACACCAGCGGCAGCACCGAGGCCAGCGGCAGGCCGTCGACGATCGGTTGCAAGGTGTCGATGCCGCAGCTGACCGCCGGATTGGCGAGGATGTACACGTGGTTACCGGCAGCGGCGATGCCACCGATGGCGCTGAGCACCACCAGGCCTTCGAGCAGGGTCAGGCTGCGCTTGCCGGGCATGGCTGCGCCAATGAAGGCAAACACGGCGATCAGCAGCAACGCATAGCGCTGCAGGATGCAAAGCGGGCATGGCGCCTCGCCGAGCACGATCTGCATGTACAGCGCACCGCCGATCAGCGCCAGGCAGATCACCCCCAGCAGTACCAGAAAGCGCCGTTCCCGATTCAGGCGCGATGTTTGCTCGTTCATTGCTGTTCCTTCGTAGACTGGATGGCTCGACTGCCGATGCGCAATTCTACACGCTGAAGCAGACCATAGAGAGCGGCAAAAGTGCCGTCCCAGGCCCTGGTGAAGAATGGGCAACAGCAGAATACTGATTTGCCACTATCTTAGTCCTGTGGATTACCCTATCATTAACACTGTACAAATAAACAGTATCGAATACATCGATTACCAAAGGCATGTGAGGTGATGAATGGCCGTCGAAGTGGTATACCGCAGCAGCCGCGACCTGGAGCGCTTGTTCATGGATAAAGCCGAAGCAGACCGTCACGACAAGATGCTGGAGCTGGCCGAGCTGCTGGCCGAGGTCCTGAAAAAAGCCGTGCCGTCGCTGAGCGAACAGCAGGTCGAGGATGCCGGTATCTATATGGCGAAAAACCGTGACGTGTTCGCCAAGGCCTTCAAGAGCCAGCCCGACGCCCTGTCCGAGCTGCTCGCCGAGGGCGCCGCCGAGTAGGCGCCGTTCAGTTGTAGATCATCTGCTCGGCGAGCATCTGCGCCACTCGCGCCGGCGAGCGTTTTTCCGCCTGGGCGTGGGCGAACACTTCGGTCAGGCGCGAGGGAATGCGCGCCAGGTGCGCGGTAATGGTGCCCAGGTCCTCGCCACGGTGCTTGAGCGCCACATAGATCAACCCGCCGGCGTTGATCACGTAATCGGGCGCATACAAAATGCCGCGGCTTTCCAGCTGGTCGGCCACCTGCAGGGTGGTCAGCTGATTGTTCGCCGCCCCCGCCACCGCCGCACAGCGCAACTGCATCACGCTCTGGCCGGTGAGTATCGGCCCTACCCCGCACGGGGCAAAAATGTCGCAGGGCGTGCTGATCAACATTTCATTGGCCACCGGCCGGGCATTGAACTGCTCGATCGCCAGTTGCACCCGGCCCGGGTCATGGTCACTGACCAATAGCTCGGCGCCCGCGGCATGCAGCTGCTCGGCCAGGGCGTAGCCGACATTGCCCAAGCCCTGCACGGCGATGCGCAAGCCTTCGAGGTTGTCACTGCCCAGGCGCGCCATCGAGGTGGCGCGAATGCCGGCGAACACGCCCATGGCCGCATGGGGTGACGGATCACCGGCAGCGGTGGTGCTGGTGACGTGTTGGGTGGTCTGGGCGATGCAGTCCATGTCCAGGGTCGAGGTGCCGCTGTCCACGGCCGTGATGAAGCGCCCCTGCAGGGTTTCGACGAAGCGCCCGAACGCCTCGAACAAGGCCGCGCGGTTTTCCACATGGGGGTTGCGAATGATCACCGCCTTGCCGCCACCCAACGGCAACCCGGCCAGGGCGGCCTTGTAGCTCATGCCCTGGGCCAGGCGAATGGCGTCGACCATGGCGCTGTCGTCGTCCGGGTAAGCCAGGTAGCGACAGCCTCCCATGGCCGGGCCCAGGTGTTCGCTATGAATGGCGACCACTGCTTTGAGGCCGGTCGGCGGGTCGATGCACAGGTGCAGCGACTGCGTGCGAGTGCTTTGCATGAGAGCGAACATCGGCAGGCTCCTCGATGAGGTGCTGATCCCAGTATAGGTCGCGCTTTACACCCCGATGACAACACTCGGACCACTGGACGAAAGGCCGCGCCAGCGCTACAACAGAAGCTTGAGCGGAGGTTGTGATGAACCCACGTAGTGCCTGTCTGGCTTGCCTTGAACGTGACCCGGTCGCCTTGCTGGAGGCGGCGCTGTGGATCGCTGCCGAGCACGATGACAGCGTGGTGCCTGCGCGCGTCATGGCCGAGGTTCAGGCCCTGCAGCAGGAAGTCAGCACCGGGCTGCCGATGCTGCCGCTCAGCGAACTGGCCCAGCCGTTGTTACGCCGCCTCAACGCCCTGGGCTTCCAGCAGGACGAATACCACCCGCTGCGGCCCCAGGCGGCGCTGCTCGACAAAGTCATGCAACGCCGCCGCGGCCAGCCCCTGGCCTTGGCCCTGCTGAGCCTGGAACTGGCCCGCGGCCTGTCGATCCCTCTTGAGGGAGTGAACTTCCCCGGGCACTTTCTCTTGCGCGTGCCCGGTGCCGACCATCTGCTCGACCCCTGTGGCGGCCGACGCCTGTACCCGGCCGATTGCCGCGAGCTGCTTGGCCGTCAGTTCGGCCCGCAACTGGCCTTGAGCGCCGACCACCTGCTGACCGCCAGCCCGCTGCAGATGCTCCAGCGCCTGTCACGCAACCTGCGCCAGCTGCACGCCAGCCACGACGATCATCTCGAAGCCCTGAAGGACGCTGAACGGGTGTTGCAGCTAGGCCCTGGCACTGCCGCCGACTACATGGCCCGCGCCACCCTGTATCAGCACCTGGAGTGCCCCCAGGCCGAACGCTTCGACCTGGAGCACGCCTTGCTGCTCAGCGACGATCCAATCCAGCGCTTGCGCCTGACGGAACGCCTGAGCCATCTGCCACCAGCGTCGCAATCGGTGCACTGACATTCTGCTCCGGGCTGAGCAGCATGATTTATGGTGCGTCGGGCTGCCTCGACGGATGAGCCTGGGCAAACGCCGAATGCGCCTCGGCCAGGGCCGCGACCCGGCGAATGCGCGGGAAGCCACTGAGGTCGATATTGAAGCGCTCGGCGGCGTACAACTGCGGAACAAGGTAGACATCGGCCAGCCCCGGCTCGTCGCCAAAGCAGAAGCCCTGGTCACCGATCAACTGCTCGACCGCGGCAAGGCCCTGGCTGATCCAGTGGCCGATCCACTGGTTGACCTGGGCGTCGTCATGACCCAGGCCGCGCAGCTGATTGAGCACGCTGACGTTGTGCAGGGGGTGGATGTCGCAGCCGATCAGCGCCGCCACGCCACGCACCTGGGCCCGGCGCAGCGGGTCCTGGGGCAACAGCGCGGGTTGTGGATAAACTTCTTCCAGGTACTCGATGATCGCCGGCGACTGCACCAGCAGCTCACCGGAGTCGATCTTCAGCGCCGGCACTCGCCCTTGCGGGTTGAGGGCCAGGAACTGTGCTTCGCGCTGTTCGCCCTTGAGCAGGTTGACCGGCACCTGCTGGACCTCCAGCTGCTTGAGCGCCAGGGCAATGCGCACCCGGTAGGATGAGGTCGAGCGGTAGTAACCAAAGAGTTCCATGGCCCTGCCCTCTCAGTGCGCCGGCAGGATCTTGCCGCGGCACTCGCCGAAGCCGATCGAGGCCACGCCGTCGCGCTTGCAACGGGCACGCAGGATGATTTCGTCGCCGTCCTCGAGGAACTTGCGCACCTCGCCCGAGGCCAGTTCGACCGGTTCCTTGCCGCCCTGGGTGATTTCCAGCAGGCTGCCGAACTGGCCAGGCTGGGCACCGGACAGGGTGCCGGAGCCGAACAGGTCGCCCGGCTGCAACTGGCAACCGTTGACGCTGTGGTGGGCAACCATCTGCGCCACGGTCCAGTACATGCTCAAGGTGTTGCTCAGGGTCAGGCGATGGGCTGGCAGGTTCTGCTCGCGCATGCGCTCGGTCAGCAGCAGCACTTCCAGCTCGATATCAAAAGCGCCATTGGCCTGGTCGCGTTTGTCCAGCAGGTACGACAGCGGCTGCGGATCACCTTCCGGGCGCGCCGGCTGGGCGCAGCGGAACGGCTCCAGGGCTTCGGCAGTGACTACCCACGGCGAAACGGTGGAGATGAAGCTCTTGGACAGGAACGGCCCCAGCGGCTGGTATTCCCAGGCCTGGATGTCACGCGCCGACCAGTCGTTGAGCAGGCAGAAACCGGCGATGTGCTCGGCGGCTTCGGCCACCGGAATCGAATCGCCCATGTCGTTGCCCTGGCCGATCCAGATACCCAGTTCCAGCTCGTAGTCCAGACGCGCGCACGGGCCGAAGCTTGGTTCGCTCTGGCCAGCGGGCAGGGTCTGGCCTTTTGGCCGGCGCACGTCGGTGCCCGAGGGGCGAATGGTCGAGGCGCGGCCGTGGTAACCGATCGGCACATATTTATAGTTGGGCAGCAGCGGGTTGTCGGGGCGGAACAGCTTGCCAACGTTCTTGGCGTGCTCGATGCCGACATAGAAGTCGGTGTAGTCGCCGATGCGCGCCGGCAGGTGCAACTGGCATTCGCTGGCCGCATGCAGCAGCGGCTTGAGCGCGGCCTGGTGCTCGCTGTGCTCGCCGAGCAGCTCCAGCAGGCGCTCGCGCAGGGCCACCCGGGCGCCACGACCAAGGGCGAAGAAAGCGTTCAGCGCACCACCACGGGTGGCCTCGACTGCGGCGCGGGCCTGGCCGTCGAACAGGCCGGCGGCCAGCACTGCTTCGAGGTCGAGGATGGCATCACCGATGGCCACGCCACAGCGCGGCGCCTGGTCCTTGCGGCTGAAGATGCCCAGCGGCAGGTTCTGCAGCGGGAAGTCGCCGTGGCCGTTGGCGTGTTCTACCCAACTGCGGGCAAGGGCGGACTGATTCATGGGTTATCTCCGATTCGGGGTAAAGGTGCTCGGCAACGAGGCCCAGCAACTATCGTAGTCGGCCTGCAATTGCGGGCATTCGAGCGCATGACGGCTCGGGCGCAGCACCTGGCTGGTCTCGAACATGAAGGCCATGGTGTTGTCGATCTTGTTCGGTGCCAGCTCTACGGCGATAGCCTTGCTGCAGGTCTCGGCATCCGGGCCGTGGGCGCTCATGCAGCTGTGCAGCGAGGCACCGCCGGGCAGGAAGCCTTCGGCCTTGGCGTCGTACTCGCCCTTGATCAGGCCCATGAACTCGTTCATCAGGTTGCGATGGAACCACGGTGGACGGAAGGTGTTCTCGGCCACCATCCAGCGCGGCGGGAAGATCACGAAGTCGAGGTTGGCCATGCCCGGTACGCTGGTCGGCGAGGTCAGCACGGTGAAGATCGAAGGGTCCGGGTGGTCGAAGCTGACCGTGCCGATGGTGTTGAAGCGGCGCAGGTCATATTTGTACGGCACGTTGTTGCCGTGCCAGGCGACTACGTCCAGGGGCGAATGATTGAGCTGGCAGCCCCACAGTTCGCCGAGGAACTTCTGCACCAGCTGCACCGGGGCGTCGGTTTCTTCGTAATGGGCCACCGGCGCGAGGAAATCGCGCGGGTTGGCCAGGCCATTGCTGCCAATCGGCCCCAGGTCCGGGATGCGCAGCGGCGCACCGTGGTTCTCGGCCAGATAGCCACGGGCCTTGCCGTCGAGCAGTTCGACGCGAAACTTCAGGCCACGGGGCAACACGGCGATCTCCAGCGGCTCGACTTCCAGCACGCCCAGCTCGGTGACGATGCGCAGGCGACCTTGCTCAGGCACCAGCAGCAGTTCGCCATCAGCGTTGAAGAACACCCGCTCCATGGAGCGATTGGCGCAGTAGGTATAGATGCTGATGCCGGCCGGTTTCTCGCCTGCCGAGTTGGCCGCCATGGCCACCCAGCCGTCGATGAAGTCGGTGGCCTCGCTCGGCATCGGTTGCGGGCTCCAGCGCAGGCGGTTGGGCGTCACCGGGCCCAGCGGGCCACCGGCCAGTTGACGCTGCAGGCGCTCGAAGCGCGGGTGCAGGGCCGAAGGGCGAATGCGGTACAGCCAGGTGCGGCGCTGTTCGTTGCGGGCCATGGTGAAGGCAGTGCCGGAAAACAGTTCGGCATACAGGCCATACGGGGCTTTTTGCGGCGAGTTCTGCCCGACCGGCAGCGCGCCAGGCAAGGCTTCGCTGGCGAATTCGTTGCCGAAACCGCTCTGGTAGCCAAGGACGGGGGTGTTATCGAGGTTCATCGAGCCTCCGGGCCCAGTGCAGGCCGGTCAATGGCAGTTGGCTGCGGGCCTTGAAGGAATGGCAGCGCTTCTGCGTTATTTTTATCGTAATTACATTACGCATAACGTAATTTGATTGGTGAAGACCGTCAAGCTATAAAGACGCCCATCTAACTCCCCGGATCGACTCCCCCATGGCCAAAGCCAGCTCCCCCGCCGACAGCTCCGGCAAACAGAAGGTCCGCTCGGCCGAGGTCGGCACCGACATCCTCAAGGCTCTGGCCCAGTTATCGCCGTCCACCTCGCTGTCGCGCCTGGCCGAGCACGTCGACATGCCGGCGAGCAAGGTCCACCGCTACCTGCAGGCCTTGATCGCCAGCGGTTTTGCCGAGCAGAACCCGGCCACCAACCATTACGGCCTCGGTCGCGAAGCCCTGCGCGTGGGCCTGGCCGCGCTTGGCGGGATGGATGTATTGAAAGAGGCGGCGCTGCCGCTGTCGCAACTGCGCGACGAGCTCAACGAAAGCTGCTTCATCGCCGTGTGGGGCAACCAGGGCGCCACCGTGGTCAACATCGAGCCGGCGGTGCGCGCGGTTACCGTGGTCACCCAGATCGGTTCGGTGCTGCCCTTGCTGACGTCCTCCACTGGCCTGGTGTTCGGCGCTTACCTGCCAGAACGTGAAACCATCGAGCTGCGCGAGCAAGAGCTGGCCGCATCAGGTCACAGTGCCGACGAATACCAGGCATTGTTTGCGACCATCCGCCAACGCGGCCTGCATCATGTGCATGGCCTGCTGATGCCCGGTGTCGATGCGCTTTCCGCTCCTGTGTTCAACGCCGTGGGCAAGATTGCCGCAGTGCTGACCGTGGTCGGCCCGACCTCGATTTTCCACGCGGATGAACAGGGCCCCGCTGCGCAACAACTGCTGGCCACCGCCAGGACCATCAGTTGGCGCATGGGGCATGAAGCCTGAGCCAGTCTCGTCAGGCAGGAACCGTTCGCTCCAGGTGTTTGAGGAACAAGGTGAGTTCATCGTCCAACGCCTCACCGACGCTGGAGACTGTTTCCGAACCCGCCTTGCCAAAGTCGGCGACCAGCTTTTTCAGCAGCTCGGTGGTCGGCGAGCCGGGACCCTTGGACAGCTTCGATAACGCTCTGGCGAAGCGCCCTGCCACGCCGGAAATCGACACGACCCCCACAGCCGTGACAACAAACCACTTCAAGGCTGAAGCCCGATCGCCATCCTCGTAGGCCAGCGCACCTTGCACGAACGAGCGCAGGGTCAGCACCACGTTCAGCGCCAGGGTGGCCGGTGGAAAGGGAATCGAAAGAATCGCCGCAACGCCGATGGCGACCTCGAAGAGGATGCCCCAGATTCGTTCGGCCACACTGGTGGTGTCGGCGTCCACATCGGCAATGATCCGCTCGACCATCACGTCGAATTCATAGGCAAGATCGGTCACGCGCTTATAGTCGCTGATCGCCTCGAAGACCATTGCCTGACCATCAGCTGCTCGTTCAACACTGTCGATCAGGCTGCCGATGGCCGGCTGATCATCGATGCTCACGCGCAGGTAGAAATAGTCCTGCAGCGCTTCCCATTGAAGCGCCAACGCTTGCGGCGTACGGAAGATCAGGTCATCCGGCGCATCGGGGGTGTAGACAAGATCTTCGACAACGCTTTGCGATACGTTCCTGAACAGGTACACACCCTCGACCCTTCGGCCCCTCAGGGCCAGCTGGAACAGACCGTTCTTGCCAGAGGTCCGCTCACCGCCAACGACCGCGGGCTCCAGATCAACCAGCTTGTCGACAGCAATGCCCAGCCACCCGCTCTGCTCGGACGTCAGGCGCCCCGCCATGCTTTCACTCAGCCAGGCGCGGCGGACCTGCAAACGCAGCAGCTCGCGGTGAAGCAGGCGACGGCGCTTGTACTGTGGCTCAACGGGGTCGAGCAGGCGCCGGCGAATCATCTGGATGTAGCGCTCACCCAGCCTGGCAGATCGAATGTAGCCATCGACAGAGGGACGATCGAGTCGCGACAGGTCCTGGCCGATGGTGGAGGTGATTCTGGCAAAGTCGGCGAAGTTGAAACTGCTGTCGTAACCTTCAATGACCGTGCGGGTGAGCGTCTTTATGCCACCGTCCTCAAGCTCCACCAGTAGGGTATCAGGGTCTATATCAGACGCAGGTAGAAGCTTCTTGATCCAGTCCTGCACCTGGCGATGGGCGTATTTGGCAAAGGGCTCGATGGTGTTGAGCTGTTGGTAGGCGTCCTGGATCGCACCCAGTTGAGCATCAACATGGCTCAGTTGCTGGCGTTGAACTCGGGATGCATCGATGAACCACTGAGGCGTGGCCAATTGCTGTTGGTCAAGTAACGCCGAGACCTTCCTGAAAGCAACTTGCGACAACACCCTCGGCCAGCTCGCATCGGGCCAGCGCTCCAGTGCCACTGTTTGTCGGGACCAGGTGCCCGGCAATTTTTGCGTCTGCTTGAGAAACCGACTGAAGCTCATCCTGGCGTTGACTGGCACTTGGCCAAGCAGATAGGTTTGCCCCTGGTCGGTCAGGGCCCACCGGGCAATTTCCAGGCTGAGCTGCCCAACATTGCTGAACACCCGCAGATCCGCTTCCGGCGCGCCAGGGGCATAGAGCAGGAAACGATGATCGTCCTGCGAGCCAAAACTAAGGTAGAGCATATCCTTGAACGCCAACTGCAAGGGCTCAAGGATCACCGCACCCGCGTCGATCCCAAGCGCAGCCAGGGCGCCGGTATGGTTGCGAGCAGCTTCCAGAGCGTCGCAAGCCTCCCGGTCGAACCCTTGGTAGCGCGCGGCCAGGGCGCTCAAGGCCAACCGTGCATTGACCACGTCGCTCATCAGTTGAGGGCCAGAGCCTTCAAGGTAGGAAGACTGCAGCGCTTGCGGATAACTCTGGCGCACCTCAAGTTCATCAATCATTCGTTGAATGACATCCGGTGTCAGCCGCGCCGCCAACGTGTCATCGATGACGTGGGCCTGAAACTCACTGCCGGGGTAACCACCGGACAACACCCACTGCACCAGCGTCATCTCGCGCTCACCCTGTATCGTTTCACCCTCGACGTCCAGTGCATGCCTGACTCGAACGCGCAGTAGCCCGGCATCTGTCTCGACACCCAAGGCCTGCAACAGGTAAGCGGCGATCTGCGCAGCGGCATAGTCCTCAACGCTGGCCCTACCTTGCAGGTGTTCATCGACCCGTTGCTGGCACAAAGCAACAGCGCCTTCGCGCAACTCGAAGGCGGTACGTTGTTCACCCTCAAGAACACGTAACCATTCAGGCAATTGAGCGTGGCGGTGCTGCCTGAGCCGGGTTGCGAGACGTTGTTGCAGCAGAGCGTGGGCAGGAACCCCGCGCAGGGCTTGGCGGACATCGTCTACCTGTTGTCGAAACGGACTATCGCTCAGCGATACCAGGCTCAATAGCGGCGTGTGGCCTTGCGCAAGTAGCTGTTTTATTCCGTGCGGCAACGGCTGCACCAAGGGATCCTTGGCAGCCGGTGCGCACAGGCGCAGCGTCATCCTGTCGATGAATCGCCGCGCATCCCCCTGCTCTTGCAACCCCTCCTGCAGGCTGTAAAACCAGAGTTTGCTGGTGGATGACGGGGCGAACGACTCGCTGATGACAAACGCCAACGGCAACATCGCCGTCTCTCCCTGAATATCGAGGGTCAGAATGCGAACGTGCTCATCGGGATCGAAAATCTGCTCCTCCAGCGCTGCCATTTCCGGCTGCTGCCAGGGATGGCGCAAAGCAAAGTAGCGCAGATCGAAAAAAAACAATTTCGACAGGTGCACAAACAGGCTCAGCGGCTTAGTACTCGGCTTGCGTGCCCTCTCCCAGAAACTGATCAGCGCCGCGTCCTGCAGCGTTGCCACCGACTCAAGCTGGCGCTGGATTTCAAAAGTGCTGCTGGTCATTTCCAGCAGCAGTGTCTCCAGAGTACTGTCGTCGTAGCTCAACGCGGGTGTGTCAAGCGAACGGGTCGATTCCATATGCTGATGTCCGTTGGTGGTTGATAGTCATAACGCGACTAATTGACTTGCCCACCTTCAGGGAAATTTCAGCGAAACCCGTCCCGGTTGCTATCTCTGGAAAGTGCCCAGGCTCCCGTTTTTTCAAACCCAATGAATTGCCCTACAGCTAACTAAAGCAACAGCCCATTTCCATATAAGAATAAGAGGACAGTGTGCACAGTTGCTTACACTCGCTTACTGACTTTCGTGAAACAGCGGGTTACTGTCTTGGGGGCTGACTGTTACCTGAGTTGTAACAGTGAATGTCAGAAATACCTATTTTTCCGATTCTGACAGGCGCCTATTCTGGTTACACCAAGACGGTGCTGACGCCAAATGAAAGCGTCAGCCCATTCCATCAACCGGCGTGCACACCCCGCCTGATGGCGTCTTCTCCAGGTTCACCGACGTTGATTTTGAAGCTCCTTGATCTGCGTCTTACTTGGCCGCTGCACTGCAGCGGCCTTTTTTATGCCCGCGATTTAGTCGTCGTCGGCGTCATCAAAGTGGAATCGGTGCAACAATCGGTGAGCGATGGGCGCCAGGATCAGGCCGATGCTGGCGACGAACACCAGGCCGACATACAGGCCGTAACCTGCGAAAAACAGCTTGCCGCCAATAGACTCGGGAAGGATCACCGGCCCTACCCCGCCCAGCAGCAAGGTGGCGTTGAACACGGCATCGTGCCAGGGCACTTGCGGCTCGAAGTACAGATGGCCAACCACGCCAAACAGGATCGAGCCGATCAGCAACAGGCAGGCCGCGATCCCGTGCCACATCAGGCGATAGCCGAACTGTCGGGTAGAGATGACAGCGTCCGTTCTGGATTCGTACATCCTCTGTGCTCCTGCAACCAAGGTGGCCGTCCAGCATAGGCAACTTCAGCCGGCGACCACAACCTTGGGCCAGGTTCAGCCCTGTGGATACTTCTGCAGGTTGGCCATCATCTGTTGCAGGGCTTCGAGGCTGTCCTTGGGATGTACGGCGTTGTCAAAGCTGCCGATCTGCTGCCAGTTGGCAGCGATGTCTTCAGGCGAAAAACCCTCGCGCGGGTCGAAGCCAACACCCAGGCTACGCTCCCAGCGCACCTTGCCGACCCAGCCGCCGCCAACTTCATACAAGCCGCCGCTGTCCTGGCAGGCGTCACTGCCCAGGTACACCACCAGCGGGCTGACCAGCTCGGGCTTGAGTTGTTCGAACACCTGTGGCGGAATCAGCCCTTCGGTCATGCGCGTGCCACCCGTGGGGGCGATGGCGTTGACCAGGACGCCATGCTTGCGCCCTTCGATGGCCAGGGTGCGGGTCAGGCCATACAGGCCGAGCTTGGCCGCGCCATAGTTGGCCTGGCCGAAGTTGCCATAGATGCCCGAGGTCGAGGCGGTGAAGATCACCCGCCCCCAGTTCTGCTCGCGCAAGTGCGGCCAGGCGGCGCGGGTGACTTTGTAGGCCCCTTCGAGGTGTACCTGGTAGACCTGCTCCCAGTCGCTGTCGTCCATTTTGTGGAAGGTCTTGTCGCGCAGGATGCCGGCATTGTTGATGACGATATCGACGCGGCCGAAGCTGTCCAGGGCCTGTTCGACAATGCGCTGGCCATCGGTGACCGAGTCATGGTTGGCCACGGCCATGCCGCCCGCTTCACAAATCTGCGCCACCACCCGGTCGGCAGCCGAGGCGCTGGCGCCTTCACCGTGGGTCGAGCCGCCCAGGTCGTTGACCACCACTCGCGCGCCATGGCGGGCAAACAGCAGGGCATGGGCGCGACCCAGGCCACCGCCAGCGCCGGTGACAATCACCACTTTATCGTCCAAGCGAATCGTCATGCTCAGTTCTCCAGCAGAACAAGGGAGGGATGCCCGAGTGTCGACCAGCCGCGGCTGGCACACAATCAAGCGGGCAGGCGCTGAATGGCAGGCGATAAGGCCAGGCGATGATTGCGCACGCCGGGCCGCTCAGGACCAGGCGACTTTCTGCGGCACACTCACCAAGGGTTGTTCACGAAACGCCAGGTAATGGCGCAGCACCTGTACCGGTGCTTCGGTATGGGGGTAATGACCGATGCCCTGGAGCATCACCGTATCGGCATTGGGCACCAGCTCCTGGTAACGCTCGAGCATATGCGCTCCGGACACCGGATCGACCGCGCCGTTGATCAGCCGCAGCGGCACCCCTTCGGCCTGCATCGCGCCAACCCAGCGCTCGCGGTGGGCGACCCGCTCGGGCAGGTAGGCAATGAGCTTGTGCAGGATGCGCGTGCCACGGTTGGAAGCAATCAGGCTCCAGTAATCGTCCAGCGCACTCTCGCTGGGATGGGTGCAGGGGCCGTAGATCTGGGTAACGTGGCGCACCAGGTCATCGCGCCCGAACGAGCGCCCGACCAGCCAGCCCAGGCGGCTGAGCAGCAGTTTCTGGATCATCAGCGGCCGATGACGCTCGGGGAACAGACCGCCATTGAGGAACACGCAACTGGCGATCTGCACCCGGCCCTCATGGTGGCGGGCGAGCAACTCCTGGGCGACGCTGCCGCCATAGTCATGGCCGAGCACATGCACCGGCTGCTCGACCTGCAGGTGCGCCAGCAGCGCCTGTTGCAGGTCGGCCTGTTCCAGCAGGCTGTAGTCATGATGCAACGGTTTGGCCGAATCGCCAAAGCCGAGCATGTCACAGGCAATCACCCGGAAACGCTGGGCCAACGGCGCCCACAGGTAGTGCCAGTCCCAACTGGCGGTGGGAAAGCCATGAATGAGCAGTAGCGGTTCGCCCTGCCCTGCGCTCCAGTAACGAATGGTCTGGCCACGGAACGCGAAATTCAGGCCCCGGGTCCGCCAGACGCACAATGGAATCTCGGCCAAAGGCATCACAGTGGTCCCGGTAAGTGACAGGTAGTCGTGTTGGGCAAGGCATCGGCTACGATCATTGCAATCACCTCGGCACATACGTGTGCTCTATTGATCGTCAGTCTAGTCAGGCAGGCCCTGGCCGAGAGTTGCGTTGGCAGCCAGCTTATTGACCTTGGGAGTCAGGGCGCAAAATAGCGAGGTGAATCACAGCAGCAAGGTCAGCAACGGCGCGGCAAACAGATTGAGCAGGCCGGTGAGAACCATCACCAGGCCGGCCACCGAACCCTCTTCACCGCCCACTTCATGTGCGCGACTGACACCCGCCCCATGGGCGCCGACGCCGAACAGCGCGCCACGGGCCAACGGCGTGCGCAGCGGCAGGTACTTGAGCAGCACGCCACCAAACATCGCCCCGAGCACTCCGGTGAACATCACGAACACCGCGGTCAGCTCCGGCACGCCGCCCAGGTCCTTGGCCAGCGGCATGGCAAAGGGCGTGGTGATCGAGCGCGGCACCAGCGACAGGCTCACCGAGCTGTCCAGTGCCAACAGCTGCGCCAGGCCCCAGGAACTGCCAATCGAGGCCGCACTGCCGACCAGCATGCCGAGGGTCAGGGCCGGCCAGTGGCGGGCGAGCAAGGCGCGCTGTTGCCAGATCGGTACGGCAAAGGCCACCGTGACCGGGCCCAGCACCGACATCAGCCAGTGAGTGTTGCGCGCGTACTCGGCATAGGCGGTGTGCAGCGGCACGGCGATCGCCAGCAGCACGGCCGGCACCAGGATCAACGGTGACAGCAGGTAACGCCCGGTGCGCTGGTACAACCAGCGGCTGCCAAGATAGGCCAGCAGGGTCAGGGCCAGCCAGAACAGCGGCATCGGCTCAAGCGTCATGGCGCAACCTCCAGCGGCAGATCCACTCCACCGTCACCGCCGTCACCACCATCACCAACAGGGTACTCACGCCGATCACCAGCAAAATCCGCCAGCCCTCATCGCGCAGCAGGCTGCCGTAATCAAGCAGGCTCATCAGCGCCGGAATAAAGAACAGCAGCATCTCGGCCATCAACAACCCGGCACCGAGCTGCAACATGGCCGGCTTGAGCACACCCAAAGCAAACAGCAGCAGCAACAGCGCAAGGCCCATGACCCCGCCGGGAATCGGCCAGGCCAACCAGGCGGCCAGCAGGCCACCGACCTTATAAAGAGCAAGCAACACCGCAAGCTCGGCGAGCAGGCGGACAAATCGGTTTAACGCAGGGGGTTTCATCGCGGGGGTCCTCTCAGGCCTGTATTTTAAAAGCCTGCTCCCCACGCCAAAAGCGAATTGTTAGACTGCCAGCTATTCCAGATTGGAATTCAGGCTATGGAATTCAAACAGCTACGCAGTTTTCTTGAAGTGGTGCACCGTGGCGGCTTTACCCAGGCCGGGCAAACCCTGCACATCAGCCAGTCGGCGGTGAGCAAGCAGGTTGCGCAACTGGAGCAGGACCTGGGCGTGCCGCTGCTGGAGCGCCAGGGCTCGCAGTTGCACCTGACCGCTGCCGGCAAGATCGTGCTTGAACGCGGCGAGGCCATGCTGCGCCTGCGCCAGGAACTGCTCAGCGAGCTCGATGACCTGAGCCAGCTGGCCCGCGGCGAACTGCGCCTGGGCTTGCCACTGCTGGGCAGTGATGCGCTGTTCGCACGGTTGTTCGCCGAATACCGGCGGCGCTACCCGAACATCAGCATTCAACTGTTCGAAGGCGGCAGTCGCAGCGTCGAGCAGGCCGTACTGAGCGGTGAACTGGAACTGGGCGGCAGCCTCACCCCCAGCGACCCGGCCTTTGCCTACCAGCCATTTTGCAACGAGCCCCTCGATGCCCTGCTGCCCACCGAGCACCCTTTAGCCGCTGCCGGCCAGGTCAGCCTGGCGCAACTGGCCGACACGCCGTTCCTGCTTTATCAGCGCAGCTTCGTGCTCAATGACCGATTGCTCGGCGCTTGCCAGCAGTTGGGCTTCACCCCCAGGGAGGGTGGCCGTAGCGGCCAGGCCGACTTTCTCGCCGCGCTGGTGGCGGCCGGCCAGGGGGTGGTGCTGTTGCCCAGTGTGGTGGCCCGCGGCCTGGAACGATCGGGGGTAGTGCGCCTGGCACTGAGCGCGCCGACCGACCTGCGCTGGGACATCGCCTTCATCTGGCGCCAGGGCGCCTACCTGTCGCGCGCCGCCCAGGCCTGGCTGCAGCTGCTGCGCGAGCAGCCACAGCGGTAATGATCAGCCGCGCAGCTTGTTGGCCAGCTCGGCAAGCCACGGCTCGGCGTCGGTTTCCGGGGTAACGGTTTCGCTGGCATCCAGGCGCAGCATCGGCTGAACCTCTACCAGGCCCATCTCGGCGAACAGCTCGCGCAGTTGCTCGCCGCCACCGCAGAAGGTATCGCCATAGCTGGAATCGCCCAGGCCGATCACCGCGCCCTTGAGGCCGCGCCACTCGGCCGGCAGCGCATCGCGAATGGTACTGAACAGCGGCATGAGGTTGTCCGGCAGCTCGCCCATGCCGGTGGTCGAGGTCACGGCCAAAAATGCCTGCGGGGCAAAGCCCTGGATGTCCTGCAGGGTAGCCCGGTGGGCGTGCCAGGCCTCGAAACCCGCTTGTTTGAGCAACTTCTCGGCATGCCGAGCGACTTCTTCGGCGGTGCCATAGACCGAACCGGAAAGGATCACGACTTTCATAGAGGTTTCCGAAACTGAGTAAAAACGTAGGATACTAGCATCAGGCACTGGCAAAAGGCCTTAATCTGCCGCTGTACAGCGACGGTCAATCCACTAGAATCAGCCAGCATGCCCGATCTACAGCCCTTGCGGACCTAACAAGATGATCAATGCCACACTGCTGCAGCGCATGATTGACGCCTCTAACGACGGGATCGTGGTGGCCGAACAGGAAGGCGACGACGACACCATCCTGATCTACGTCAACCCGGCCTTCGAGCGCCTGACCGGCTATGACGCCAACGACATCCTCTATCGCGACTGCCGCTTCCTGCAGAACGACGATCGCGACCAGGGCGCCCGGGTATTGATCCGCCAGGCGATCAAGGATGGCCTGCCAAGCCGGGAAATCCTGCGCAACTACCGCAAGGACGGCAGCGCGTTCTGGAATGAACTGTCCATTACCCCGGTGCTCAATGAGGCTGACAAGCGCAAGTATTTCATCGGCATCCAGAAGGATGTCAGCCGCCAGGTCGAAGCCGAACAGCGGGTAGTCGAGCTTGAGCGCCAACTGGCCGACGCCCGCGCGCGCATCGCGGCGCTGGAAGCCGACCAACGGTCTTAACAAACACGCCGTTTGGTTGTCCATGACGGTGAAGAAACGCATTCACGATTGTCACTTCGAGTTCGACCATGCAAGCAGATGCCCTTCTGACCCAGGATGAGCTGGACTTCATCCGCTCCATGCAGCACGCGGCCCAGCCCATCCCGGCTGAACCGGCGTCGCGCCTGATGGTCAATGGCGGCAGCGCAATCAAAAACCTGCTGACCCGACTGATCGCCGACGAGCAGGTAACCCTGCAGGCCCAGTTCAATAACCAGCAGATGACCTTTCCGCTGCAGTTGGTTGAAGACGAGTTCCATGCCCTGCACCTGCAACTGGGTGCACCGAACATCTATGAAGAAGGCGCCGTGGTTCGCCCCTGGCGCCTGACCCTGGAGCAACCGGTGGCACTGGAAGACGAGCTGGGCCTGAGTACCGGCTTGTGGGTGCGGGAAATCTCGTTCAAGGGTGTGTTGCTGGAAGTGCGCGAGCTGCCCGAACCACCAAAACACTTCGACCTCTGGTTCAGCCCCGACGGCGATGCCCCGATTGCCTTGCACGGCACCCTGCAGCGGCGCACCGGCGAACGCCTGGCCGCCTATAACCTGGGCCAGAGCTTGCCGGCTGAAATCGAGCGGCTACGCGAATACATTCTCCAGGCACACCGCCGCGCCCATCCGGAGCTGCACCCTCAAGAATCCAGGTGACCGGCCAGGTACTGCTGCAGCCGCCGGCGCATCAAGCGTCCTTCGCTGCCCAAACACGCGACTTGCGAGCCGATCAGGCTGTCCTGAGCCAGGTCCGCCGCCTCTCCCGCCAGCAACAACGGACACTCCAGTGCCAGCGCCAGGCGCGCCAGGCGCTTGGGTAAATCACTGGCCGGCGGATGATTGGAAAACAGCACCAGAGCATGCGGGGTCATGCGCTCGCAGACCAGGCCAAGCTCTTCCAGCGGCTGACCGAGGCCGAGCACGCTGATGGCGATTTCGCTGGTGCCGAGCAACAGCGCCGCCACTAGCAACTCAAGTTCCCGGCACTGGCCGGGGATCGCCGCCAGCAGCACGCGCACTTCCTGCTGCTCACGCGCCAGCTGCAAACGTTGCAACACCCGCCCGCGCAGGAAGCTGTCGAGAAACAGCCATTCACTGGCCTGGCCGAAAGCTTCGTGGGTACTGCGCAGCTCCTGCCAGACCGGCATAAGGATGTCCTGGAACACCACCAGCTGTGGATAACTGCTGAACACCTGGCCGTACACCCGCTCCAGGCGGCGCTCGTCGAATGCCCTCACGGCCTGGCGCAGCTGGGTTTGCCATTGGTTGAAATCGGCCTGGGATTCGTCGCTACGCGGTGACTGGCTTTCGCTCTTCAGATTCTGGCTTTTGGCCAAAATGCGCCCGACCTTGCTGACGGCAACCCCGCGCTCGATCCAGCCGAGGATGCTACGTACCTCGTCGATGTCCGCTTGCGAGTACAAACGGTGCCCACTTTCGGTGCGCGTGGGCTGAATCAGCCCATAACGGCGCTCCCAGGCACGCAGGGTGACCGGATTGATACCGGTCAGGCGGGATACTTCGCGGATCGGGAACAGTTCTTCGTGGTCAAACTCACGGGAATTCAATGAAGGCTGGTCTGGTTCGATCATTGCCGGGAAACCGCGGGTTTATGGGCCAATTGTCATTCTACTCCGCCAATCACCAGCACCACCATTGGCATTTCTAACAGGTGGGCGAGTACCAGCACTGACGAGTCAGCTTATTTAAGGAATAATCCGCGCCCGATTCTTGCATCGATTCTTGCACAGAAGCGAATACCGCCCAGCACCCCGGGCGGCGTTCAAGGGGCAGGCCTACCCGCCACGCCCAGTTGCCAGGAGATATACCATGTCTACCCCACCCGTAACCCTGATGGTTACCCGCCGCGTCGCCGATGGTCGCTACCAGGACCTGATGGCCTGGCTGCACGAAGGCGAACAGCTGGCCACCGACTTTCCCGGCTACCTGGGCTCGGGCGTGCTCGCGCCGCCGCCGCAAGGCGACGAATTCCAGATTATCTTCCGCTTTGCCAACGAGCAGACCATGCATGCCTGGGAGCATTCGGCCTCGCGCAAGGCCTGGCTGGCCCGTGGCAATGGCCTGTTCGCCGAGCCATCGGAACAGCGGGTCAGCGGCCTGGAAGGCTGGTTCGGCAATAACCCGGTGCAGCGCCCGCCGCGCTGGAAGCAGGCGGTGGCGATCTGGCTGGCGTTCTTTCCGGTGTCACTGCTGTTCAACCTGATCTTCGGCCACTGGCTGGGCGCGCTGGAGCTGGTGCCGCGCATCCTTCTCAGTACCCTGGGGCTGACGCCGTTGATGGTGTATTTCTTTATTCCATTGTCGACCCGCCTGCTGGCCAACTGGCTGAACGCTAGCCCCGCCCGCCCGGGGCCGCAGGGCGCGCGCAATCCCGCTTAGTTCGGGTATGCTGGGGGTTATCCAAGCGAACCAGTAAAAGTTGACCGCCCCCACCATGAACAGCCCAATTCTTGTCACCGGAGCCAGCCAGCGAGTCGGGCTGGCGCTGGCCCTGAACCTGGCGCAGGCCGGCCATACCGTGGTCAGCGCCAGCCGCAGCAAAAGCCCCGAGGCCGCGCACCCGAACATCATCCAGTTCCAGGCCGACCTGTGCCAGGAAGCCGACCGCCTGGCCCTGATCGAGCACCTGCAAAGCAATTACGACGGCTTGCGGGCGATCGTGCACAACGCCTCGTTGTGGCTCGACGATGACCTGGCCAACCTCAACACCATGTTCAAGCTGCACGTCGAGGCGCCCTACCACCTGAACCTGGCCCTCGGCGCGCAACTGGCCAAAGTCGACAAAGCCGACATCATCCATATCTGCGACGAGACCTCCTCGCGCGGCAGCGGCAGCCATATCGGCTATGCCGCCACCAAGGCCGCGCTGCAGAACATGGTGCTGTCGTTCGCTGCCAAGTACGCGCCGAGCATTCGCGTCAACGCGATCCTCCCGGGCTTGCTGATCCTCAAGGAAAACAGCGACGAGGCCTACCGCCAGCAGACCCTGAGAAAGGCCCTGCTGGAGTTCGAGCCCGGCGCCCAGCCGCTGATCGATGCCGTGCGTTTTCTGCTCGACAGCCAGTACAGCACCGGCAGCAACCTGGTCATCAACGGTGGCCGCCACCTGAAAAACCGCATCGCGGTAGACTGAACTACCGCTGTCACGAGAACGTCCATGAACGATCAACAGAAACTCGAACTTGAAGCCGCCGCCTTCCGCCGCCTGGTTGCCCATCTGGACAGCCGCAAGGACGTGCAGAACATCGACCTGATGAACCTCGCCGGCTTCTGCCGCAACTGCCTGTCCAAATGGTACAAGGCCGCCGCCGACGAAAAGCAGATCGAGCTGAGCATGGATGAGGCCCGCGAAGTGGTCTACGGCATGCCTTACGCCGAATGGAAATCCCTTTACCAGCAAGAAGCCAGCGCCGAACAACAAGCGGCGTTCGCCAAAGGAAAACCCAATGACTGACCTGAGTACCCTGCGCGCCAGCCTGAAATCCGGCGAACATGCCTTCGCCGACACCCTGGCCTTCATCGCTGCCAACTATAGCTACCAGCCACAAGCCTTCAACAACGGCGGCGTCGACAACGCAGCCGGGCAAAACGAAGGTTCGTGCAAGACCCTGGGCCTGGCCCTGCTTGAAGGCCTGAGCGATGACGAAGCCCTGCTGGCGTTCGGCGAGCACTACCGCTCGGTGCTGGCAACCCCGCAAGGCAGCGACCACAGCAACATTCGCGCGTTGATCGAGCATGGCCTGGCGGGCGTCAAGTTCGCCGCCCAGCCGCTCAAGCGCCTGGGCTGATCAAGCGCCCTGGCGTGCCTTCGGCCAGTTGCCCGTGCTGCAACCAGTGCAGGGCAATTGGCCACAGCCGGTCCTGGAAGCGGCTGTGGAAAAAGGCGAAATGACCGATCCGGCTTTCATCGATATCCCCCGGGGCGATGCGCAGATGGCTGCGCTCACTGGCCTCGAAGTACGCCAGTAAGCGCTCGATCGCCGCCACCGTGCCAAACGGGTCGTCACTCAGGCTGATGGCCAGGGTTTGCGCCCTGACCCGGGCGAAGGGCAATTCACCCAGCGCCCGGCCACTGGGGCGCTGCTCATACGCCGCCGTGCGCGTACTCCAGTCGCGCACCACCCCGGCCGGGGTGTCTTCCAGCCAGCCCAGGCGCTTGCCGGGAAAGTAACCGAACACGCGGGTCAGCAACGGCATCAGCACGTGCCATTTGCCGAACAGTTGCCAGCGGCTGTCGGCGGCATAGTCGCGCCAGTAGGCAAACTGCGCGCCCACTGTGACCAGCCGGCGCAATTGCCCCGCCGAAGGCGCCAGCCCCGCCGCGCAACCGCCAAAACTGTGGCCGACCACATCGATGGGCTGGCCGCGGAACTCGCGCTGGGCACGTTGCAGGATGGCTTCGAAATCCAGCACGCCCCAGTCGCTCCAGGATGCCTGGAAATGGCGCATGGACGCCGGACGCGACTCACCGATGCCACGATAGTCATAGGTGATGACATCCAGGCCATGGCCGAACAGGTACTGGGCAAAACGGGCGTAGTAGCTGCAGCGCACTGACGTGGCGGCATTGATGATCACCAGCGGGCGCGTGGCGTCCGGCACCTGCTGGCGCCAACAGAAACCGCCGAGGGCATAGCCATCGGCGGTGATCTCACGAAAGGCCTCGCCGCAGTTGCTGGCAACGGGCAAAGCCGGGAATGCTTCGAGACTGCTCATCGACCTCTGTCATGCCGAAGCCGCTACCCGCGGTGCAGGGACCTTGCGCAAACCGCTCAGTCGCGAGCCATCGTAGCGGGTTTCACGGAACAGGCGCCAGCGTCCGAACAGGCCATACACGTGCATCACCCGCCCCTGCTCGTGATAGCCCATGCGCAGATGCAGCTTGAGCGCCGGAATGTTGTGGGTTTCGCAGACGTCCACCACCTTGTGGCAGCCCTTTTCCCGCATGGCTTCCCACAAATTGACCTGGGCATCCACCGACAGCCGGGTGCCAAAGAAGGCACGGGTCATCTCGCCGCCGAACTCAAAGAACTCGCCGGGCTTCACCGGGAAGGTGCAGCCGTAGTAATGACGGTCGTGATAATCGCGCATGCTGGCAAAAATAAACGCCACGGCGTCGCCCTGCTCGTCCAGGTACATGTGCCCGGTGTGACCTTCGGCGGCCAGTTCGCGCATGGTCTGCACGCGGTCGCCAAAATAGCGGGCGAAGGCATCGGCGTTGTCCGTGGTGATTTGCACCAGGCGCACCGCAGGATGCTCACGCAGGTTGTGCGGCGGTACCGGGCTGATCAGGTCGCGCTCCATCCACAGCAACTCCCAATGGAAGAAGATGTAGCGCTCACACAGGGTTTTGAGGACCTTTTGCAGACCCTTTTGCCTGATCCGCTCTTTTAGTTTTTGCAGTCCACTCATGGTGCCTCCTGTCGAAACCTTGACGGTTTAAAGGGCATTTGAATGAGTGGTATAGATCAGTGCCGAGGAGGGGGTAGCAAAAGGCCACTGACATACTTGTTTCAAATTGTGTTTCGAGTTTGAAACTGTTGCCGCACCTGAGGAAAAACAGGTGCGACAACAAAGAGTTAGCAACGCCTAATTACAGCTCGACGCAGTCGAACCGTACGTCGGTCGCCACATCGGCGTCATAGTCAACATCCTGACGCTCGAAACCGAACAGGTTGAGGAACTGCTTCTTGTAACCGGCGTAGTCGGTCATTTCGAACAGGTTCTCGGTGGTCACCTGCGGCCACAGGGCCTTGCAGGCATCCTGTACGTCGTCACGCAGTTCCCAGTCGTCCAGGCGCAGGCGGCCTTTCTCGTCCAGCTGCGCCGGGGCACCGTCCGCACGGTACATACGGTCACGGAACATGCGATCCAGTTGATCCTGGGTCCCTTCGTGAACGCCCTTTTCCTGCATGATCTTGAAGACCATCGACAGGTACAGCGGCATTACCGGAATGGCCGAGCTGGCCTGGGTAACCACCGACTTGAGCACCGCCACGTTGGCGCTGCCACCGACCTTTTTGCTCAGGCGCAGGGCAGTTTCGTCCAGGTCCTGCTTGGCCTTGCCCAGGGCACCGTGCCAGTAGATCGGCCAGGTGATCTCGGTGCCGATGTAGCTGAAGGCCACGGTGCGCGCTTGCGGCGCCAGAACACCGGCGGCGTTCAGGGCGTCGATCCACAGCTCCCAGTCCTGGCCGCCCATGACGGTGACGGTGTCGGCAATTTCCTGTTCGGTAGCCGGCTCGATGGACGCCTCAATGATGGTGTCCTTGTTGGTGTCGATGGCGGTCGACTTGTACGGCTGGCCGATTGGCTTGAGCGCCGAGCGAACCAGCTCGCCGGCGCGCTCACCGGCCGAGGCAGGCAGTTTGCGCACTGGCGAGGCCAGCGAGTAGATCACCAGGTCGACCTGGCCGCCCATTTCGTTCTTGATCAGCTCGATGACCTTGGCCCGCGCTTCGTCAGAGAAGGCATCGCCATTGATCGACTTGCTGTACAGGCCTTCGGCCTTGGCGAACTTGTCGAAGGCGGCAGCGTTGTACCAGCCCGCGGTGCCGGCCTTGGTTTCAGTGCCCGGTTTTTCGAAGAACACGCCCAGGGTGTCGGCCTTGAAACCGAACGCTGCGGTGATGCGCGCTGCCAGGCCGTAGCCGCTGGATGCACCGATCACCAGTACTTTTTTCGGACCATCCTCGCGCACGCCCAGCTTGCGGGTGGCTTCGATCTGATCACGTACGTTCAGCTCGCAACCGGTCGGGTGCGTAGTGGTGCAGATAAAACCGCGGACTTTGGGATGGATGATGGCCAATGTCTGTACCTCGTCAGTGAATTTGCTGAGGGAGCCGAATCGCGTGGACTCGAGGTTCCGTTTGCTGTGAGGGTGAGACTACACCCGCAGCGTTGCCGACACATCCGGCTCCCTGGAATCCTGCAGGGCGCTACTTTGTCACAGCGCGGAAAACTTCAGCAACCGCTGATCTCAGACCCGGAACGCACCGATCAGACGCTTGAGTTCCAGCACCTGGGTCGACAGCTGGCGGCTGGCGTCCTCGGTCTGGTGCGCGCCCTGGGTGGTGTTTTCCGCCGCCCGGTTGATCTCGACGATGTTCTGGTCGATGTCATGGGCCACCGCCGTCTGCTGCTCCACTGCGGCGGCGATCTGCTGGTTCTGGTCGACGATACTGCCGATGGCGCCAAGGATGTTCTCCAGCGCCTGCTGCACCTGTTGCGACTCGCCGACGGTGCCCGAGGCCATCTGATGGCTGCTGTCCATGGCCTTGACGGCAGCCCCTACCCCGCCTTGCAGGCGCGAGATCATCTGCTCGATCTCCTCGGTGGAGTGCTGGGTGCGCTTGGCCAGGGTCCGCACTTCATCGGCGACCACGGCAAAGCCACGACCCTGCTCACCCGCCCGGGCCGCTTCGATAGCAGCGTTGAGGGCCAGCAGGTTGGTCTGCTCGGCGATGCTCTTGATCACCTCCAGCACCCGGCTGATAGCCTTGCTGTCGCTGGCCAGCTGGTTGATCACCGCCACCGACTGGTCGATTTCGCCGGCCAGGCGGGCGATATTGCCCTGCTGAGTTTGCACCAGGCCGCGGCCGCTGACAGTTTCGCGGTTGACGCCGTGGGCGCTGCTGACTGCCGCCGCGGCGCTGCGCGCTACCTCCTGGGCGGTGGCCGACATCTGGTTCATGGCCGTGGCCACCTGTTCGATCTGCCCACGCTGGCCGCTGACCGCCTGGTTGCTGCGCGCCGACACCGCGTGCACCTGCTCGGCCTGGCGCTCGACCTCGGCGACGGTGTGGCCGACCTGTTCGATCAGGTCATGAATGCGCCGCACGGTGCCGTTGAATACCTGGCCCAACTCGCCCAGTTCATCGCGGCTGCTGGCCTGGAAGTTCACCGTCATGTCACCGGCAGCGACCTTGTCCATCACCGCGCCGAGGCTTTTGAGGGTGTTGCGGGTCGAGGCGTAGAAGCCGCTGTAGAGGTAGACAATCAGCAGGAACACCGCGGCCAGCGCGCAGACCTGCAGGATCATGTGCGAGCGGTGTTCCGCCAGGCGTTGCTCGAGCTGGTGGCCGAGGAACTCGCCGACGGCGCTGTTGAGCGTGTAGGTCTGCTCGATCAAACCGCTGAACTGCTTGTAGAACCCCGGCCAGGGCGCGTCGAGGGTGTCGGCGACCACGACCTGCTCCTCGATCAGTTCACTGGCCTGCTTGAGCGACGCCTGGCTGCTGCTGGCCAGGCTGCCCAGCCGCGCTTGCGCGCCGGGCTCGGTAGCCAGCGCTTCATCCAGGCGGATGGCGTAGTCGGCGCCGAGTTTTTCCAGTTTCTGCAGCAGGTCATCGAAGCGTGCGCTGGACGCCGAATTGACAAAGCCCTGGCCCAGCGAATACGAGCCGATCGCCCGTCCCTCGCCGAGGGTCTGGGTCACCTGCGCAGTGACCGTGGTCATCAGTTCACTGAGCTGGCGAATCGCCGAGTCACTGTCCTGGCTGAGCCCGGACTGGCTGGCAACCACTTTACTGAGCACCTGGGCCTGGCCCAGCAGCTTGTCGAAAAACGCCACCTTGCTGGACAGCGAAGACTCGCCCTGGGCCGCCTTGAGGGTCTCGAGCATCTCGCTGCGCTTGTCATCAAAAGCCTTGACCTGTGCTTCATCGCCGCTCATTGCCGCCAAGGCGGACAGGCGCCGCTGCACCTGTTGCTCGACGCCGGCTATCTGCGTCTCGAGATCCGCGGCCTTGCCCGATTGGCCGAGCACGGCATTGATCTGCACCAGGTTGCCGAGGGCTTCCACCTCGCCGCGCAGGGCCAGGCTGCTGGCCAGCAACTCCAGGCTCTGCAGCTCGGTGCGGGTGGCGTGGAACTGCGCATAGGAATCGCGGACCAGGTAATAGTTGGTCACCAGCATGGGCAGGAAAAACAGAATACTGATCAGGCTGAACTTCATCCCGAAGCTCAGTCGGTTCATCAACGCGATGGCCGGATACAACAGGCTGTTCACAGGTGGCGCCCTCCGATTCTTATTGTTCTGCGCACAGTGGCACAAGGCCACTGAGTGTATTCAGCAGCACCTGTATAGCGCATATCGGATCGGGGGTTTGTAACTTAAGGTTAACCGGCTGCGGAGCGACCAACGGCCGCTCCGTCACGACTCTTAGCCAAGCACGGTCCACAGGGCGAAACAGGCGTACCAGAGCACTGCCGAGCGCAGCAGCAACTCCCACAGGTTATCCAGCCCGAGCAGACCATCGGGGCCTGCCGACGTGCTGGCCGGCAAATCACCGGCTACACGGCCAACTGTGCTGATCAAGCCGGCGGCACTGATGTGCCAGTTGAGCAGTTCGTGCAGCATCACCCGGCTGACCGCGACGAAGTTGCCAACCAGGGCAAAACTCACGCCCAGCACGCGCACCGGCGCCCAGTCAAAGGCGTGGCGCAGTTGCAAGGCATGCTCGCGCAACGCAGGGGTGCGCCCATGTTCGGCGGTCAGCGCCAATAGCCGATAGGCCAGGGCAGCCGCCGGGCCGAGCAGGAAGTACCAGAAAATCACCGCGAAAAAGCTCTGGTAGGCCTGCCACAACAGGTTGCCCTGCACCCGCTCCAGCAGTGCCTGGGCATCGTCGGCGGTCAGGCCCAGGTCGCGCTCGGCGACATGCACTGCCGCTTGCTCGTCACCACGGCGCCAGGCATCGCGAAACGGTCCTTGCGCGGCCTTGATGTCGCCACGACCGAGGCTGTAGATCAGCACCAGCAGGTGCACCGGCAAGGCCAGCAAACCGTAGGCCACCGGCTCCAGCACGTGCAGCAGCAAGGCCAGCAGGCCCACCGGCAGCAACACCAGGATGCCCAACACCCACCAGGGGTGGCGTCTGCCGTCACGCTCCAGGCGCGCAAGCTCGGTGACGAAAAAACCGTCGCGTTGCAGGCGCTGGCGCAGGGCCGAGAACTTCTCGAACCACAGCACCAGCAACAGCACCAGAAAACTCATGGGTGTTCCTCCTTGTCCTTGAGGCCGGCGCGGTAGCGCGGCCAGTCAAATGCATCACCAGGGTCGGTCTTGCGTCCCGGGGCAATGTCGCTGTGGCCCTGAATCCGTTCAGTGCCAATGGCTGGCCAGGCAGCCTGGATCTGCCGGGTCAATGTTTGTAGCGCCTGATACTGGGCATCGGTGAAAGGCAATTCATCAGTGCCTTCAAGCTCGATACCGATGGAAAAGTCGTTGCATGCCTCACGCCCGTCGAAACAGGACACTCCGGCATGCCAGGCGCGGTCCAGACAAGAGACAAACTGAGTGACCTTGCCGTCACGTTCGATGAGAAAGTGCGCCGACACGCGCAGGTGCTGGATACCTTCGAAATACGGGTGTTCGCTGGCATCCAGGCGGTTCTGGAAAAATTCCTGGACCTTGCCGGTACCGAACTGCGCTGGCGGCAAGCTGATGTTGTGGATAACCAGCAGGGAGATGACTTCGCCCTCGGCGCGGGCATTGCAGTTGGGCGAGGGACAGTGGCAAACGCCGGCGAACCAGCCAGTAGCGCGGTCCAGTTGCATAGAAAATCCTGAGACACGGGGGCACTGGCTCAGTATGCCCCGTGGTGACGCGGGATGCATCGTTAAAACGCGCAGGAAACTAGCGTGCCTGCGCCTGGCGTAACTGGCTGAGCACAGAGTCCAGGGCCCGGTCGAACAGCAGGGTGTCGTCCAGCTGGCGCACATGCCCGCGGCGCAAGGCCACGGCCAGGGCCATGCGCGACCATTCGCGGACCTTGAGGCCGGTACGGTTGACGAAGATGAAACGGTCGGTGCTGTCGATCTGGGCAATCAGCTTGCAGCGCTGCACCTCGTCTTCATCGAGCAGCTCGACCCAGGCACCGATGCGCAGGCGCTCGACCTGCAGCAATGCCGGGTCGTCATCGGCCAGGCGTACCTGGGCTGCTTGCGGCTCGCCGGCCTCAGGCGCGCGCAGGACGATTTCATCAAGCACCAGCACCCGCTCGCTGACGTCGTTGGGCACCACCCGCCCACCGACCACCGGCGTATCGAACATTTGCACATGGAGAATTTCAAGCTGGGCAAAGAATTCGCTGGTGGCAAACGGATCGAACGCGGCGCTGGCCAGGCCATCGCGCAAGGCCTTGAGCAGGCCCGGCACCAGCTCCAGCAGGCGCAGGCGCGCTACGTCTTCAGTGTGCGGTTGCACGCTCCAGATCAGCTCATCCATGGTCTCCAGGGCTTCGAGCCACTGGCTGGAGGTGTCGCCATGCTTGAGGCAGGCCAGCAACAGCACCTGGCTCCAGGCCTCTTCAAGCAAGCGCACAACCACCCGCGGCAGCGAGCGGCCGAGCAGGCGCCGGTTGAGCTCCTGCTGCACCCGCTGACGGGCCAAGGCGGTACGTGCGCGGCCTTCTTCAGCGTCGCGGGTGCGTTGTTCGAGCAGCTCATTGCGACGTCGCTCATCACTGCTGAAGGCGAGAAATTCGGCGAGCAGTTCGGAAAATATCGCCGGGTCGTCGACAAAGTCGCTGAGCAGGCGCTGGACGATTTTTTCTACCCGCAGGTACAGGCTGTCGCGCTGGCAATCATCGCTGGCGCCCCAGCCCATGGCCGCCGTGGCGATTTCGTTGAGCAGGCGCCGGGCCGGATGGCTGCTGCGGCTGAAAAAACTCTTGTCGAGGACCGCGACCTTGAGCATCGGGATTTGCATGCGGCCGATCAGGGCGCGCAGTGAACGCGGCAGGTTGCGATCGGCGAGGATGAACTCGAAGAGCATGGCGATCAGGTTGATGACATCTTCGTCGACCACCTCGATCTTGCGGTAGGTGCCGCTCTTTACGCTGACCCGGGTCAGCAACTGTTCAAGCTGCTGGTGCAGGTCGAAGTCATCGGTCTGCGCTGTCGGCGGCACGTAATGCTGCAGGTGCGAAAGCAGGCGCAACAGGTCACGGGTGCTGATCGCCTGGACCTGCTCACAGGCCTCCAGGCGCGGGGCAACTCGCCCGCGCACCGGCGACAGCAGCGCCTGCAACGAGGCAAATACCGCCTGGCCGTTGGCATCCAGCGGATCACTGGGCGATTGCTGGTCGGTTGTGCTGGCCGCAGCCTCGCGCTCAGCCGGCGGGCGGTCCTGGGCGCGGCGTCGCGGCACGGCCTTGAGTTCGGGCAACACGCCGGTGGCAATCAGCAACTGGTTGGCCTCGCCGTACAACTGGTCGGCATCGTGCAGCACATAGCGCTCAAACAATTTGAGGATGATCAGCTTGACCTTGATGCCCACGCCCAGGCTGCGCCCGGCGCGCAAAAAATAATCGCACAGCATCGCCGGGCCCAGCGGGTTGCGCGGATCGTCCAGGGCCTGGCCGACCAGGGCGCTGAAGCGCAAGGTCAACTGGTTGAGGGCGATTCCGTCGCGGGCCAGCACCCGCGCGACCATGGCATCCAGGGCCACGGTACGTTCCAGCTCGTCATTGGCCACCAGCGCCAGGCGGTCGTAGCCATGGCTGTGCAGGGCCGGCAGGGCATCGGGCTGGCCGATCTGCACGAACGCTTCATAGAAATGGTCGAGGTAACCGCGCTCGATGTTCTTGCGCTTGAGGCGCAGGTCGCGCATGGCTTCGAAAAGGATGTTCTGTTCAACGTTGCTCGCGGCCTTGTCGGCCATCTCGAACAGGGTGTCGTCGGCGTTGTCGAACAACGCCTGCAGGCCCTGGCGCAGTTGCAGCGCGGCCTTGTCACGTACCTGCAGAAGCACCACCGGCAGACGAGCGAGGGGCGCTGTGTGCGCCTGATCGGTGATGGCCTTGATCGGCACCACCTTCCCGTCGTTGTGCATCCTGGTCTCCTTGCAGGTTCGATTTTGAGCTTTTTAGCGGTCGTCAAAGCTATGACGCCAAATACAAGGCGCATTATCGAGTAAAAACCTCCTGCTCGCCAGTGCGCACATGCCGCTGCTGATAGACCGGTGCATGGACAAAAAGCTCAGTTGGCCTGACCAAAGGTCAAGCTTTGGCCGCCACTACAGTGTTTGCTGCAAGCGCGGGCTGCCCTGCCCTATAATCGCCAGCACTTAGCTTGTGGAGCCCGCCATGCCGAATTTACGCCTCGCCGACCTGACCGCCGAAATCGAAGCCAACGTGCGCCGTGCGTTGCTTGAAGACATCGGCAGTGGCGACATCACCGCCCAGTTGATCCCGGCCGAGCGCCTGGCCAAGGCCACCATCATTACCCGCGATGACTGCGTGATTGCCGGCACGGCCTGGGTCGACGCGGTGTTCCGCCAACTCGACCCACGGGTTGCGGTGCACTGGCAGGTCGCTGATGGCGAGCGCGCCAGCGCCAACCAGGTACTGTTCCACCTCGAAGGCCCGGCCCGATCCTTGCTCAGTGGCGAGCGCTCGGCGCTTAACTTCCTGCAGATGCTCTCAGGCGTCGCCAGCCACGCGCAGTTCCTCGCCGACAAGGTCGCCGACACCCAGGTCAAACTGCTCGACACCCGCAAGACCCTGCCCGGCCTGCGCCTGGCGCAAAAGTACGCGGTCACCTGCGGCGGCTGCCATAACCACCGCATCGGCCTCTACGACGCCTTCCTGATCAAGGAAAACCACATCGCCGCCAGCGGTGGCATCGCCCAGGCGATCAGCGCCGCGCACCGCATTGCCCCGGGCAAGCCGGTAGAAATCGAGGTCGAAAGCCTGGATGAGCTCAAAGAAGCGCTGGAAGCGGGCGCCGACATCATCATGCTCGATGAACTGAGCCTGGACGACATGCGCGAAGCGGTGCGCCTGAATGCCGGCAAGGCCAAGCTGGAAGCCAGCGGCGGGGTGACGGAAAGCACCTTGCGGGTGATCGCTGAAACGGGTGTCGACTACATCTCCATCGGAGCGATGACCAAGGATGTAAAAGCGGTGGACCTGTCCATGCGCCTGAGCCTCTGAGGCAGAATGCAGAGACAAAAAAACCGGCCATCAGGCCGGTTTTTTTGTTCACCATCAAACCTGTCAGAGCGCTGCGTTCTGCAGCCCATCCAGGTAACGCTCGACATCCAGCGCGGCCATGCAGCCGGCACCGGCCGAGGTGATGGCCTGGCGGTACACGTGGTCAGCCACGTCACCGGCAGCGAACACACCTTCAACGTTGGTCGCGGTGGCGTTGCCGTCACGGCCACCGTTGACTACCAGGTAGCCGTCTTTCAAGGTCAATTGGCCTTCGAACAGCGAGGTGTTCGGGGTGTGACCGATGGCGATGAACACGCCGTCGACCTTGATTTCGTCGAAGCTGCCGTCGTTGTTCTTCAGGCGCGCACCGGTGACGCCCATGTCGTCGCCCAGCACTTCGTCCAGGGTGGCATTGAGTTTCAGCTCGATCTTGCCTTCGGCCACGCGGGCGTTGAGCTTGTCGATGAGGATCTTCTCGGCACGGAAGGTCTCGCGGCGGTGAACCAGGGTGACCTTGCTGGCGATGTTGGCCAGGTACAGGGCTTCCTCGACGGCGGTGTTGCCACCACCGACCACGGCGACCGGCTTGTTGCGGTAGAAGAAACCGTCGCAGGTCGCGCAGGCGGAAACGCCTTTGCCCATGAACGCTTCTTCCGATGGCAGGCCCAGGTAGCGAGCGCTGGCGCCGGTGGCGATGATCAGTGCGTCGCAGGTGTAGGTGGCGCTGTCGCCCTTGAGGGTGTACGGCTTGCTGGCCAGGTCAACGGCGTTGATGTGGTCGAACACCACTTCGGTTTCGAAACGCTCGGCGTGTTCCTGCATGCGTTGCATCAGCGCCGGGCCGGTCAGGCCGTGGGCGTCGCCCGGCCAGTTGTCGACTTCGGTGGTGGTGGTCAGCTGGCCGCCAGCTTGCATGCCGGTGATCAGCAGCGGCTTGAGGTTGGCGCGCGCGGCATAGACGGCGGCGCTGTAACCGGCAGGGCCGGAACCGAGGATGATCACTCGCGAATGGCGTACTTCAGACATGTCACACTCCTGTCGAGCTGGCACTTGCTGGCCAGCATCGTTTTGCCGGGATTGCCGGCTGGAATAAAAAAGAACCTGCGAAGCACTTGGGGAAGGCTTTGGGTCGCAGGTCCTGAAAAGCGTTAAGCCACAGCCTTACAGGCTGGCAGCGTTTTCGGCCAGGTAGTCGGCAACGCCCTTGGCGTCGGCCTTCATGCCTTTCTGGCCCTTGCGCCAGCCGGCCGGGCAGACCTCACCGTGCTGTTCGGTGAACTGCAGGGCTTCGACCAGGCGGATCATCTCGTCGACTTCACGGCCCAGCGGCAGGTTGTTGACCACCTGGTGCTGGACAACGCCTTGCTGGTCGATCAGGAACGAGGCACGCAGGGCCACGCCGTCATCGTGCTCGATACCGTAGGCACGGGTGATCTCGTGCTTGACGTCGGCGACCATGGTGAACTCGACCGCGCCGATACCGCCCTTCTCCACCGGCGTGCTGCGCCAGGCGTGGTGGGTGAACTGCGAGTCGATGGAAACACCGACCACTTCCACACCCAGCTCGCGGAACTTGTCCATGCGGTTGTTGTGAGCAATGATTTCCGACGGGCAGACAAAGGTGAAGTCCAGCGGCCAGAAGAACAGCACGACGTACTTGCCGCGCAGGGAAGAAAGCTTGAAGCTGTCGACGATCGAACCGTCGCCCAACACTGCCGCCGCGTCGAAATCAGGGGCTTGCTTGTTGACCAGAATGCTCATGGAAACTCCTTGAAAGTCAGAATTCGAAGGCGTTGAAAAGATGTGCGCACTTTAGCGAGGTGGCAGAGATTAAGGAAATATCCTTAGACAATCCACCTTATAGGCCGGCTCTATTCATCAGCAAAGGCGCGCGCGGTTTATCTATGAGCCCTGGCCGAAGATGCTGCCGAGGTTTTGTTACAGCCCGTTTCTCGCTCTGCGCCGCGCTTTCGCCCGTCGCGCAAACTCGGTAAGGTCAGCGCGTTTGCCTTTACCCGGAGCCTTCCCTTATATGCAAGCCCCTGTCCTCTCTGGCCCACAGTACCTGCGTGAAGGGCTGAAACTGGTCCTGAGCCCGAGCCTGCGCCTGTTCGTGTTGCTGCCGCTGGCAGTCAACCTGCTGCTGTTCGTTGGCCTGATCTACCTGGCCGGCCACCAGTTCAGCCTCTGGGTCGACTCGCTGATGCCCAGCCTGCCGAGCTGGCTGAGCTTTCTCAACTACGTGCTGTGGCCGCTGTTCGTGGTGCTGGTGGGGCTGATGGTGTTCTTCACCTTCACCATGCTGGCCAACATCATTGCCGCGCCGTTCAATGGTTTCCTGGCGGAAAAGGTCGAAGTGGTGGTGCGCGGTACCGATGACTTTCCGGCCTTCAGCTGGGCCGAACTCACCGCCATGGTGCCCCGTACCCTGGGCCGCGAAGCGCGCAAGCTGGGCTACTTCCTGCCACGGGCGATCGGTCTGTTCATCCTCTCGCTGATCCCGGTGGTGAACATCATCGCCGCGCCGCTGTGGCTGCTGTTCGGGATCTGGATGATGGCCATCCAGTACATCGACTACCCGGCCGACAACCACAAGATGAGCTGGCAGGACATGCTCGCCTGGCTGCGCGAAAAGCGCTGGCAGAGCCTGGGTTTTGGTGGCTCGGTGTACCTGGTGCTGCTGGTGCCGTTTCTCAACATCCTGATGATGCCGGCAGCAGTGGCTGGCGCCACGCTGTTCTGGGTCCGCGAGCGTACCTGAAGCAGCGCCGCGTAGCCGCCCGGCTACGCGGCATAACCATCAGCTCGACAGCTGGTTGGAAAACTGCCCTACCGCGTTGACCACCTTCTGTGCACCGTCCTGAATCTCGACGATCACCGTGCCGGTCTGCCCGGCCAGTGACAGGCCCTGCTCGGCCTGGCGCTTGCTGCTGTCGATGATGTCCACCGCTGCCTTGGCCAGTTGTTCGTTCTGCTGCACCACCCGGGCGATTTCCTCGGTGGCGGTGCTGGTGCGCGAGGCCAGTTGCCGGACCTCGTCGGCGACCACGGCAAAGCCGCGGCCCTGCTCACCGGCACGTGCGGCCTCGATGGCGGCGTTGAGGGCCAGCAGGTTGGTCTGCCCGGCAATGTCGCTGATGGTCTTGATGATCGAGCCGATCACCTGCGACTGCTTGTCCAGCGCCTCGATGCCTTCGGCAGCCTCCTGCATGTAAGTTTCCAGGCCGCGCATGACGTCAACGGTCTGGGTCACCACTTCGGTGGCCTTGCGCGCACAGGCGTCGGTTTCCAGCGAGGTGGTGTAGGCAATGTCGGCGGCCTGGGCCACGGCCGTTTCCTGGTTGACCTGATCGGTGATCACGGTGGCGAACTTGACCACTTTGTAGAGCACGTCGTGGGCATCGATGATCGGGTTGTAAGACGCCTCCAGCCACACCACGCGGCCATGGGCATCAATGCGCTTGAAGCGTTCGGCGACGAACTCACCACGGCGCAGCTTGTCCCAGAACGCGTGATAGCCCACCGAGTTGTACTCTTCCGGCTCGCAGAACAGACGGTGATGCTTGCCCACCACCTGGTCGAGCTTGTAGCCCATGGTCTGCAGGAAGCGCTCGTTGGCGGCCAGCACCTCACCGTTGAGGTTGAACTCGATCACCGCCGTGGAGCGCATCAGCGCCTTGATCAGGCTCTCGTGCTCGCGGGAGGTTTCAATGGTGCGGGTCAGGTCGCTGGAGTGCAGGGTGAAATACTTGATGCGCCCTTCGCTGTTTTTCACCGGCTGCAGGATCGAGCGCAGCCAGGCCTCTTCGCCATTGCCCCGCAGCAGGCGGAAAGCACCATTGAGATGCTCGCTACGGGCAATGGCGTGCTTCATGCGCTGGTAAAAGTCGAGTTGCTTGACGTGCGCCGGGACGATTTCCTCGATGTTGCGGCCAATCAGTTGATGGCTGCTGTAGAGCATCTCTTTTTCGAAATTGCTGTTGACCGATTCGATGCGCCCCTGCGGATCGAGCTGCAGCACCAGCATCTCACTGTCGAGGCTGCACTTTACTTGCTCCACTGATTGCAGTTCTTCGCGCAGCCGGAGGATTTCTTGCTTGAGTTTGCTGTTGAACATGACGCTCTCCCGGAGCGAAATCAGTCATTCGAATGCTTCTGCATCGGCTGGCGGACCTGCAATCTTGAGTCACTTGCTGGGAAATATTTGCGCACCTGTAATCGCCAGTAATCAGGCGTCATCGATCTGTCATTTTGCGGTCATAGAGCGGCAATCGGCACGGTCGAAACTGGCTTCATGAGCACACCGCCCCTGCATGTCACCCTGATCAGCGAAACCTTCCCACCCGAGATCAACGGCGTGGCCAACACCCTTGGCCGCCTCAGCGATGGCTTGCGATCGCGCGGCCATCGGGTCGAGTTGGTGCGCCCGCGGCAAGCGGCCGAACTGCCCTCGGCCAGCGACGACAACCTGCTGCTGTGCCGCGGCTGGCCGTTGCCGGGGTACCCGGGTTTGCAATGGGGCCAGGTGTCGATGCACAAGCTGCTGCGCCGCTGGCGCCGGCAGCGCCCGGACGTACTGTACATCGCCACCGAAGGCCCGCTGGGCCTGAGCGCCCTGCGCGCGGCGCGGCGCCTGGGGATCGCCGTGGTCAGCGGTTTTCACACCAATTTCCAGCAGTACTCCAGCGAATACGGCCTGGGCCTGCTGGCGCGCCTGCTGACCCACTACCTACGCTGGTTCCACCGGCGCACCCACAGCACCCTGGTGCCCAGCCCAAGCCAGCGCCTGGAGCTGGAACGGCGCGGCTTCGACAACCTCAGCCTGATGGCCCGGGGAGTCGATAGCCAGTTGTTCAACCCGGCGCGGCGCAGCCAGGCGCTGCGTGAGCAATGGGGGGTGGGCGCCGATGATATTGCCCTGTTGCATGTCGGACGCCTGGCCGCCGAGAAGAACCTAGGTTTGCTGCAACCTTGCCTGGACGCCCTGCAACAGCAGTATCCGCAACGGCGCATCAAATTGATCGTGGTCGGTGACGGGCCGCAACGCAGCGTGCTCGAACAACGCCTGCCGGGCGCAATATTCTGCGGCGCCCAGCGCGGCGAAAGCCTGGCTGAACACTATGCATCAGGGGATATTTTTGTGTTTCCCAGCCTGACCGAAACCTTCGGCAACGTCGTGCTAGAAGCCTTGGCCTCAGGCCTGGGTGTGGTTGCCTACGATCAAGCCGCGGCAGCCCAGCACATTCGCCACGGGCATAGCGGTGCGCTGGCCATGCCGGGGGATGCAGCAGCCTTTATCGATGCCGCCTGCTGGTTGCTGGAAGAGCCGGAAACTCTGCGCCGGGTGCGCCTCAATGCCCGCCAGCACGCCAGCCGCCAAGGCTGGCCGGCGATTGTCGAACAGTTCGAAGCGCACCTGCAGGCAGCCTGTCGCCAGGACCAGGGCAGCATTGCGCGCCCAGGCCCGGCGACGCTTGCGATCAAACCAGGGTCGTCAACGCCTCACGGCTGAACGGCAGGATGTCTTGCTCGCGGCCATCGCGCACCTTGGCGGCCCACTCCGGGTCGACCAGCAGCGCCCGGCCCACCGCCACCAGGTCGAACTCATCGTTGTTCAGGCGCTTGAGCAGGTTCTCTAGGCTGGCCGGTTGCGCCACCTTGTCGGTCGCCACCATGAACTGCAGGAACTCGCCATCCAGGCCAACGCTGCCGACGGTGATGGTCGGCTTGCCGGTGAGCTGGCGGGTCCAGCCGGCCAGGTTGAGGTCCGAGCCTTCGAACTCCGGCTCCCAGAAGCGCCGGGTCGAGCAGTGGAAGATATCCACACCGGCGTCTACCAATGGCTGCAGGAAGGCGCCGAGGGCCTCGGCGCTCTGTACCAGGCGGGCGCTGTAGTCCTGCTGCTTCCACTGCGAAAAGCGGAAAATGATCGGGAATTCCGGGCCCACCGCCGCACGCACCGCCTGGATCAGTTCGATGGCAAAACGCGAACGGCCAGCCAGGTCGCCGCCGTACTCATCCGTGCGCTGGTTGCTGGCCTCCCAGAAGAACTGGTCGATCAGGTAGCCGTGGGCACCGTGGATCTCGACGCCATCCATGCCGATGGTCTGGGCATCGCGAGCGGCCTGGGCGAACGCCTCGATCACTTCGCGGATATCGGCCTTGCTCATGCCGTGCACCACGACCTGGCAATCCTTGAGCTTTTCGCTCGGGCCATAACCCGGCACGCTGGCGTCCGGCTCGGTGCCCAGGCGGCGCACGCTGCCCACGTGCCAGAGCTGCGGCACGATGCGCCCGCCTTCGGCGTGCACGGCATCGACGACATTCTTCCAGCCAGCCAGGGCGCCGTCGCCGTAAAAACGCGGCACATTCGGGTAGCCGTTGGCAGCCTGGTGACCGACGGTGGTGCCTTCGGTGATGATCAGCCCAACGCCGGCAGCGGCGCGGCGGCGGTAGTACTCGACCACTTGTGCGTGGGGCACGCCGCCGGGGCAGAAGGTGCGGGTCATCGGTGCCATGACCACGCGGCTTGGCAGCTCGAGGGCGCCCAATTGGAAGGGTTTGAACAGTGCGGTGGCGGACATGCGGCGCTCCTGGGAAGAGGGAATGCGCCTGAGGATAGGGTGAGCCGTTCGGGTGGCCCAGTACTATTGATCTGGGTGATTAAACAGCATCGCGGGGCTAGCCCCGCGATCAACCGATCAGGCCAAGGCCTTCTCGATCGCCTGCACCACCACCGGATCATCCGGCGCGGTACGCGGCGAGAAGCGCGCCAATACCCGGCCGTCCTTGCCAACCAGAAACTTCTCGAAATTCCAGGTGATATCGCCAGGGAACTCGGCACCTTCACCGGCCAGCAAACGGTACAACTGATGGCGGTCATGACCATTGACCTCCAGCTTGCTGCCCAACGGAAAGGTCACGCCGTAATTCAGGCTGCAGAACTTCTGGATTTCTTCTTCAGTGCCCGGCTCCTGCCCGGCAAACTGGTTGCACGGCAGGCCCAGTACGCTGAAGCCTTTGCCCTTGTACTGCTGATAGAGGTTTTCCAGCGCCGCGTACTGCGGGGTCAGGCCACACTTGGAGGCGACATTGACCACCAGCACCACCTGGCCCTTGAACGGCGCCAGAGGCAACTCCTGGCCATCCAGTGCCTGCAACTTCAGGTCGTGAAATGCACTCATGACGTACTCCCCTTTCCAGATCCCGGTTGTCGCTGCGGGCTGCACTCAATAAAACCAGCCCATTAAAAAGGCGCCCTGCCAAGCCGTCTTCCCCTGCTGGAGTGCGACGGACTTGCCCGGGCGCCTTCGCGACTCTCTGAGCTTAGCGCAGAAAATCAGTGGTGATGGCCACCTTCGCCATGGATGTGGCGATGAGCGATTTCTTCTTCGCTGGCATCACGAACATCGACGACCTTGACCTTGAAGTTCAGGCGCTGGCCAGCCAGTGGGTGGTTGCCATCAACGGTGACGTCGTCGCCGTCCAGGTCGCGAATGGTGACGATCTGCATCTGGCCATCCGGCGCCGAAGCGTGGAACTGCATGCCCACTTCCAGCTCGTCGACACCTTCGAACATGCTGCGGTTCAGGGTGCTGACCAGCTCGGCCAGGTATTCGCCGTAGGCGTCTTCCGGCTCGACGGCAACGTCCAGCTCGTCACCGGTGGTTTTGCCTTCCAGGGCTTTTTCCAGGCCCGGGATGATGTTGCCTGCGCCATGCAGGTAGACCAGCGGAGCGCCGCCGGCGGAGCTGTCGATGACCTCACCAGCGTCGTTGGTGAGGGTATAGTCGATGGAGACAGCCTTGTTGGCGGCGATCAGCATGGGGCGAGACCTTTTGCATAAGAATGTAGAACGAACAAGTGTAACCAAGGCATCGCCTGAAAGCGAACGCAACCCGGACAAACGGGTTGCCGGATACTTCAGCCAGGTGCTGGGTTTCCATCAGGACGAGGACGGCCACTGGGTGGTCGAGCTGTCGTGCGGACACACCCAGCACCTGCGCCATCAGCCGCCCTGGCAATCACGCAGCTGGGTGCTCGACCCCGAGCAACGCCAGCAACGCATCGGCCAGGCATTTGCCTGTGGCTGGTGCGCTCAGGGGGCCGATAGCGCTACCCTTGGCAATTGATTCTTTGCACAGCTCATTTCGAGAAGCTCGCATGCAGACATTTTTTATCGCGCCGACCGACTTTGGTGTCGGCCTGACTTCGATCAGCCTGGGCCTGGTGCGCACCCTGGAGCGCGCCGGCCTCAAGGTCGGCTTCTTCAAGCCGATCGCCCAGCCGCACCCGGGCGATACCGGCCCGGAGCGCTCCACCGAACTGGTTGCCCGCACCCATGGCCTGAAGCCGCCCCAGCCGCTGAGCCTGGCCCATGTCGAGCGCATGCTCGGCGATGGCCAGCTGGATGAACTGCTCGAGGAGATCATCACCCTGTACCAGCAGGCCTGCGTCGGCAAGGACGTGGTAGTGGTCGAAGGCATGGTCCCGACCCGCCACGCCAGCTACGCCGCGCGGGTCAACCTGCACCTGGCCAAGAGCCTGGATGCCGAGGTGATCCTGGTCTCGGCGCCGGAAAACGAAGTGCTCACCGAGCTGTCCGGGCGCGTCGAGCTGCAGGCCCAGTTGTTCGGCGGCCCGCGCGACCCGAAAGTGCTTGGGGTGATCCTCAACAAGGTGCGCACCGACGAAGACATGAACGCCTTCGCCGCGCGCCTGACCGAGCATTCGCCGCTGCTGCGTGGCGGCGACTTCCGCCTGCTCGGCTGCATCCCGTTCCAGGCCGGCCTCAACGACCCGCGCACCCGCGACGTCGCCGAGCTGCTCGGTGCCCAGGTGCTCAACGCCGGTGACTACGAAACCCGGCGCATGAACAAGATCATCATCTGTGCCCGGACCGTGGCCAACACCGTGCCGCTGCTCAAGCCCGGCACCCTGGTGGTGACCCCGGGTGATCGCGACGACATCATCCTCGCCGTGAGCCTGGCGGCGATCAACGGCGTACCGCTGGCCGGCCTGCTGCTGACCAGCGACAGCAAGCCCGACCCGCGCATCCTCGAACTGTGCCAGGGCGCGCTGCTGGCCGGCTTGCCGATCCTCTCGGTGAGCACCGGCTCCTACGACACCGCCAACCAGCTCAATGGCCTGAACAAGGAAATCCCGGTGGATGACCGTGAGCGCGCCGAGCTGATCACCGATTTCGTCGCCAGCTACCTGGACGCCGACTGGCTGCACCAGCGCTGCGGCACCCCGCGCGAACTGCGCCTGTCACCAGCGGTGTTTCGCTACCAGTTGATCCAGCGCGCCCAGCAGGCCAACAAACGCATCGTCCTGCCCGAAGGCGCAGAACCGATGACCGTGCAGGCCGCCGCCATCTGCCAGGCTCGCGGCATCGCCCGCTGCGTGTTACTGGCCAAGCCCGACGACGTCCAGGTCGTGGCCCGCGCCCAGGGCATCACCTTGCCCGAGGGCCTGGAGATTCTTGACCCGGACCTGATCCGCGAGCGCTACGTCGAGCCAATGGTCAGCCTGCGCAAGAGCAAAAGCCTCAATGCACCGATGGCCGAGCAACAACTGGAAGACCCGGTGGTGATCGGCACCATGATGCTCGCCCTGGACGAGGTCGACGGCCTGGTCTCGGGCCTGGTGCACTCCACCGCCAACACCATCCGCCCGGCCCTGCAACTGATCAAGACCGCCCCCGGCTGCAGCCTGGTGTCATCGGTGTTCTTCATGCTTTTTCCCGAGCAGGTGCTGGTGTACGGCGACTGCGTGATGAACCCGCACCCGACGGCCAATGAACTGGCGGAAATCGCCCTGCAGAGCGCCGATTCCGCCGCAGCCTTCGGCATTGCCCCGCGGGTGGCGATGATCAGCTACTCCAGCGGTGATTCGGCCACTGGCGAAGAGGTCGAGAAGGTCCGCGAAGCCACCCTGCTGGCCCAGGAAACCCAGCGCGGCCTGCTGATCGACGGCCCGTTGCAATACGATGCCGCCGCCAACCTGGAGATCGCCCGGCAACTGGCGCCCAACAGCCAGGTGGCTGGCCGCGCCACGGTATTCGTGTTCCCCGACCTGAACACCGGCAACACCACCCACAAGGCCGTCCAGCGCAGCGCCGATTGCGTCAGCCTGGGGCCGATGCTGCAAGGCCTGCGCAAGCCGGTCAACGACCTGCCGCGCGGCGCCCAGGTCGACGACATCGTCTACACCATCGCCCTGACCGCCATTCAGGCCAACCGCTCACTGGATAGTTGAACATGCTCGGATTGCTACCCGCGCCACTGCGCGGGGTTATCGCCTCGCTGCTGCTGGGGCTCAACACCATCGTCTGCTGCACCCCGCTGTTCATCGTCAGCCTGTTCAAGCTGTTGCTGCCGTTCGCCGCGGCGCAGCGCCTCACCGATGAACTGATGCGCCACATTCACGAGGCCTGGATCAGCAACAACAATGCCTGGATCAACCTGCTGGGCAAGGCCCGCTGGCAGGTCGAGGGCCTGGCCGGGCTGGACTACCAGCACAGCTACCTGGTCACCAGTAACCACCAGAGCTGGGTCGATATCCTGGTGCTGCAATACGTGCTCAATCGGCGTATCCGCCCGCTGAAGTTCTTCCTCAAGCAGGTGCTGATCTGGGTGCCGGTGATTGGCCTGGCCTGGTGGGCGCTGGGCTTCCCGTTCATGAAGCGCTATTCCAAGGCGTACCTGGCCAAGCACCCGGAAAAGGCCGGCAAGGACCTGGAAACCACTCGCCGCACCTGCGCCAAATTCCGCGGCAAGCCGACGGCGATCTTCAACTTCGCCGAAGGCACGCGCTTCACCGCAGCCAAGCATCGCCAGCAGCAGTCACCGTTCAAGCACCTGCTCAAGCCCAAGGCCGGCGGCATTGCCTTTGTGCTTGATGCCATGGGCGAGCAATTGCAGTCGATCGTCAATGTCACCATTCATTATCCGAACGGTGCGCCAGGGTTCTGGGACTTGTTGTGCGGGCGGGTCAGGCACATTGTCGTGCACTTCGAGGAGCTGGCGATTCCGGCCGAGTTCCTGGGCAGGAACTACGACCAGGATGAAACCTACCGCCTGGCTTTCCAGCAATGGATCAACCAGCTGTGGAGCGACAAGGACGCCTTGCTGGAACGGCTGCGACAAAACGCCGACGGGTAATTTGCCAGACAGCATCTATGCTCACTTCCTACGATGATTTCACTAGCAATCACAAGGAACGTAAGCCTATGAAACCGCTGCGCCGCTTCGCCCATGCTGTTGCTGTCGTTTCGCTTCTGTCTGCAGCCAGTTTCACGGTGCAGGCAGAAGACATCCTGATCGACGCTGTCGCTACACAAGATATGGTGGATACCAAAGTCCTTGCCATCGACCAGACCAAGCGCATCGTTACAGTGGCTGGCCCTAAGAACTCCGAGGTGCCGATCCAGCTGAGCGAACAGGCCAAGGACCTGCATAACCTCAAGGTCGGCGACCTGGTCAACATCACCGTCAACCGCTCGGTTGCTACCGTGCTCGAAACCGACCTTAGCAAGGCCCCGGGCATCAGCAAGGACGCTGGCGTCATCCGTGCCACCAAGGACAACCCCAACCCGGGTGGTGAGGCATTCCGGCAGATCAAGGTCACCTCGAAGATCACCAAGATCGACCTGAAAACCCACGAAGTCACGCTGATGCCGCCTGAAGGCCCGCAAAGGGTCGTGAAAGTCGAAGACCCTGAACTTCAGGAGCGCATGAAGAATCTCGAGGTCGGCCAGTCTGTGGTCATCGTGTTTACCGATGTGCTGAAAGTCACCACCAAAAGCCCAAGCTGAGAAATTCGCAGGCACAAAAAAGGGGAGCCAGGCTCCCCTTCTTCACATCTTGCGACTTACTGATACTGCTGCCCGGGAATCGGCTTGAGGTTGACCTCTACCCGACGGTTCTGCGCGCGGCCGTTGGCGTCGGCGTTGCTGGCGATCGGCTGGTCCGGGCCCAGGCCGCGGGCGCTGACGCGGCTGCCATCGACGCCCTGGGAAGTCAGGTAGGTAACCACCGATTGTGCACGACGCTGGGACAGGTCCATGTTGTGCTGGCGGCTGCCGGTGCTGTCGGTGTAGCCGACCACTTCAATGGTGTTCTGGTTGAACTGCTTGAAGGAGTTTGCCAGGTTGTTCAGCGGCGAGTAGAAGCTCGGCGCGATGTTGGCCGAGTCGGTGGCAAAGGTGATGTTACCCGGCATGATCAGTTTGATCTGGTCGCCCTGGCGCTGCACCTCGACACCGGTGTTGGCCATGCTTGCACGCAATTCGGCTTCCTGTTTGTCGGCGTAGTAGCCATAACCTGCTGCGGCAGCACCGACGGCGGCAGCGCCGATCAGCGCACCCTTGCCGCGGTTGTTATGGTCGATGGCGGCGCCCGCGATGGCACCGGCCAGCGCACCCAGGCCGCCATACTTGGCGGTTTTGCTCATCCCTGTGGAACCCTGCTGCGCCTGACCCTGGCTGTCATACGGGTTGGGGCTGGCGCACCCGGACATCAGCGCGGCAGCGGTAGCGACGATAATCAAACGACGCATGGTGAACATGGACAAGCTCCTACTGTAATTCGAAAGTGCAGCGGATCTGATTCGGATCTATGCCAGCCTTGGATTGCAGCAAAGCAGAAAAATTCCCTGGAATCTCAGGCGCGCACAAACGGGTTCTGGCGCATCTCATCCCCCAGGCGGGTGTCCGGGCCATGGCCGGTGACCACCGTAGCCTCTTCATCCAGGCTGTACAGGCGCTGCTTGATGGAACGAACGATAGTCGCCTGATCGCCACCCCACAAATCGGTGCGACCAATCCCACGACGAAAAAGCGTATCGCCTGCAATCAACAGCTTGGCCTCGGCGAACCAGAAGCTCATCGAGCCCGGTGTGTGCCCCGGCGTGTGCAAGGCCACGCCACAGCCGCAGGCCAGCTCTTCGTCGTCGGCCAGCCAGCGGTCCGGCGGCGGAACCGGGGTGTAGGGCACGCCGAACATCTGGCACTGCATTTCCAGGTTGTCCCAGAGGAACTGGTCGTCCTTGTGCAGGTGCAAGGTGGCGCCGGTCATCTCCTTCAACTGCCCGGAGGCGAGGAAGTGATCCAGGTGCGCGTGGGTATGGATGATGCTCACCACCTTGAGGCCATGGGCATCAAGGCGGGCGAGGATCTGCTCAGGGTTGCCGCCCGGGTCGACGACGATGGCCTTTTTGCTGATCGGGTCGCCGATGATCGTGCAATTGCACTGCAGCGGGCCGACGGGGAAGGTTTCGCGGATTAGCTGGGGTTGAGCAACGTGCATGGGGTTACCGGAAAATAGTGGGGGCACTGAAGCGATGCCACTTCTTAACCTCATTTCTGCCTGTTGGCCAGCCCCGGCCATCGACCTGGCAGACGCACAGGTGCCTTGCAGTTCACCAGACATTGATCTTGCACAAAGCAATCTCTGAATAGCCACCTAGACTTGCCGGGGTCAACCTGCCTGCGCGCGTCAGCGCAAAGTGCAGCATTACAACAAAAAAAGGAAGAATCAGGATGTTCACTCCCTCACTCAAGGTACTGGTTTGTGCGCTGACCCTTTCGGCCGCTGGCTGGGCCCAGGCCGCTGACCCGATTACCATCAAGTTTTCCCATGTTGTTGCCGACTCAACGCCCAAGGGCCAGGGCGCAATCATGTTCAAGAAGCTGGTGGAAGAGCGCCTGCCAGGCAAGGTCAAGGTCGATGTCTACCCCAACTCGTCGCTGTTCGGTGATGGCAAGGAAATGGAGGCACTGCTGCTGGGCGATGTACAGATCATTGCGCCGTCGCTGGCCAAATTCGAGCAGTACACCAAGAAGGTTCAACTGTTTGACCTGCCCTTCCTGTTCAACGACATCCACGCCGTGGACCGCTTTCAGATGAGCCCCGCCGGCCAGGGCCTGCTCAAGTCCATGGAGGACAAGAACATCACCGGCCTGGCTTATTGGCACAACGGTATGAAGCAATTGTCGGCCAACAAGGCCTTGCACGTTCCCGCAGATGCCCGCGGTCTGAAATTCCGCGTGCAGGCTTCGGCAGTGCTGGAAGAGCAGTTCAAGGCGGTGCGTGCCAACCCGCGCAAAATGAGTTTTGCCGAGGTCTACCAGGGCTTGCAGACCGGTGTGGTCAATGGTGCGGAAAACCCCTACTCGAACATCTACAGCCAGAAAATGCACGAAGTGCAAAAGTACATCACCGAGTCCAATCATGGCGTGCTCGACTACATGCTGATCACCAACACCAAGTTCTGGAACGGCCTGCCAGCCGATGTGAAGCCAGAGCTTGAGAAAATCATCAGCGAAGTCACCCAGCACGTGAACAAAGAAGCCGAGGCGCTCAACCAGGGCGACAAGGAACGCATCATTGCGGCCAAGACCACCGAGATCATTACGCTCACGCCTGAGCAACGCGAGCAATGGCGAACGGCGATGAAGCCGGTGTGGAAAAAATTCGAAGGTGAAATCGGTGCCGAGCTGATCCAGGCAGCCGAGGCGGCCAACCAGGCGCAGTAAGCCCGCAGACAGTTGCCGCCGCCACGGCGGCAGCTGTGTCCGCTACACATCGGAGAATACGCATGAATGCCTTACGGCGTATCTGGGAGCATTTCGAGGAGGGCTTTATCGTCTTCCTCCTGGCCGCCATGACCTTGGTGACCTTCGTCTACGTCATCCTCAACAACCTCTACACCCTGTTCTACAGCCTTGCCGAGCGCTGGCCCGGTGCGGCCGACCTGTTCAACGGCATAGGCGACCATGTGATGGACGCCGCCCAGTCGATGACCTGGAGCAATGCCCTGACCAAGGCGCTGTTCGGCTGGCTGATTTTTTTCGGCCTGTCCTATGGCGTTCGCGTGGCCGGGCACATTGGTGTCGACGCCTTGGTAAAACTGGCCAGCAAGCCGGTTCAACGGCTACTCGGCATGCTTGCCTGTCTGTGCTGCCTCGGTTATGCCGGCTTGCTGAGCATCGCCAGTTTCGAGTGGATTCAAACCCTGTTCAATGCCGGTATTGGCGCCGAGGACCTGGGTCACTTCGGCATCATGCAGTGGCAAGTTGGCCTGATCGTACCGGTGGGCTTTGCCCTGGTGTTCATCCGTTTCACCGAAATCATGGTACGAATACTCCAGCACCGCCAGACCGGTTTGGGGTTGGCCGACGAAGCGGCGGATGCGCTGAAACTGGCCGAGCATGAGGACGACAAGCGATGACCATCCTCTTTCTCTTCGTCACCCTCTTCGCCCTGATGTTCATCGGCGTCCCCATTGCCATTTCCCTGGGGCTCTCCGGCTCGCTGACTATCATGCTGTTCAGCCAGGACTCGGTTCGCTCGCTGGCGATCAAGTTGTTCGAGACCTCGGAACACTACACCTTGCTGGCAATTCCGTTCTTTCTCCTGGCCGGGGCGTTCATGACCACCGGTGGCGTGGCTCGGCGCCTGATTGACTTTGCCAATACCTGTGTCGGACACATTCGCGGAGGTCTGGCGATTGCCGCCGTATTGGCCTGCGTACTGTTCGCCGCACTGTCAGGTTCTAGCCCGGCAACCGTGGCTGCAGTCGGCTCGATTGCGATTGCCGGGATGGTTCGGTCCGGTTATCCACAAGCCTTCGGCGCCGGCATCATCTGCAACGCCGGCACCCTGGGTATCCTCATCCCACCGTCGATCGTGATGGTGGTGTATGCCGCCGCCACCGAAACCTCGGTAGGCAAACTGTTCATGGCCGGCGTAGTACCAGGCTTGATGCTGGGCTTGATCCTGATGATCGCCATCTACATCGTGGCGGTGAAAAAGAACCTGCCAGCCCTGCCCCGTGCCACTTTCAGGGAATGGCTCAGTGCCGCCCGCAAGGCCGTCTGGGGTCTGTTGCTGATGGTGATCATCCTCGGCGGCATCTACAGCGGTATGTTCACCCCGACTGAGGCGGCGGCGGTCGCTGCGGTGTACTCGGCCTTCATCGCCTTGTTCGTGTACCGTGACATGTCGTTCAAGGAAGCGCCCAAGGTGCTGCTGGAGTCGGCAAAACTGAGCATCATGCTGATGTTCATCATTGCCAACGCGATGCTCTTCGCCCACGTCCTGACCACCGAACAGCTACCGCAACAAATCACCACCTGGGTAATCGAAGCCGGGCTGACGCCGGTGACGTTCTTGCTGGTGGTGAACATCGTGCTGCTGGTGGCCGGTGCCTTCATGGAGCCATCGGCGATCATCCTGATCCTGGCCCCGATCCTGTTCCCGATCGCTATGAAACTGGGCATCGACCCGATTCACCTGGGCATCATCATGGTGGTCAATCTGGAGATCGGCTTGATCACCCCGCCGGTCGGCCTGAACCTGTTCGTCACCTCGGCGGTAACCGGAATGCCGCTGACGGCAACCGTGCGCGCGGCAATGCCTTGGCTGACGTTATTGGTCGGCTTCCTGATTCTGGTCACCTATGTGCCCTGGATCTCGCTGGTGCTTCCTGATCTGCTTGGTATGTGAGCATCAGGGCTGTGACCGCCAAATGGCGGTCGCAGCTCATTGCCTCAGGTTTGCCCAGGCACTGTTGATCAAGGCAGGTAAAGCCTGAACAGTCCGCCGCCCAGGACCCCGCCGTTGGCAATCTCGATCCGCCCTTTGACCCCGTTGCGCTCATGCAGGCCGGCAATCCGTGCGGCAAAGTACAAACCCAGGCCGGTACTGCCGCTCTGGCCATCGATACCCTGCACATATTCCTGCTGGCGCTCGAGCATGCGCGCCGGGAAGCCCGGGCCGTCATCGTTGATGCTCAGCACCAGTTGCTCGCCCTCGTCATTGACGCTGATCAGCAAGGTGTGGCCAGCGTAGCGAATGGCGTTGTTGAGGATGTTGGCGACCACCGAACCGACCAGTTCACGGTCGAAAAAGCCCAGCGGGCTGGCGGTTTCGATGCGCCAGCTGGCGAGGATGTCGCGATGCTGCAGCAGGTTCTGCTGGGCCGCCAGCTGGGCTTCGATGAAGTCGTCGAGCTCGTGGTAGTCGGGGCACATGGGCAATTGGTTGACGCCCAGTTTGTACAGCCCCAGCAACTGCACCAGCATGCCGTTGAGGTGGCTGAACTCGTGCTCCATCACCCCCTGCTCGCTGCCGCTGCGCAGGGCCTCGGGCAGGCGCGCCAGCCACTGGCTGTGGGCCTGGGTCAAGGCGGCGAGGGAGTTTTTCATGTCGTGCACGGTGGAGGCGATCACCGTCGAGAAATCCAGCCCCTGATTGTCCTGGTTCATGCGCCGAAAGCCCGGATGTGCAGTTTGCGGTAGCGATCATAACGGTTATCGCTTTTCGGGATGCCGGTGACGCTGCCCAGGCACGCGCGGCATTCGTCCATGATCGCCGGTGGCGGTGTCTCGCCACCGATGCGCAACAGCGCCTGGGCGGTGTTGAGGGCGATACTGATGTTCTTCGGCTGCAGCGTCAGTGCCCGGCGGAACTGCGCCAGGGCTTCGCTGAGCTGGCCGGCCTGGTAGCTGCGCACGCCCTGGCGGTTGAGGTCGACCGCTTCGGTCACCGCGCCGAGCACGCTCGGGTCATCGGTCAGTTGCGCCACGCTCTGCATGACTTTAGGGTCGTCACCGTAGGTTTCCACGCAGCCCTTGAGAATCGCGGTACCGGCAGATTCCTGGCCGAGTTTCTGCAATTGCGTAGCCACCACCAGCGCCGCCTCGACCGAGAAAAACTGGTCCATCTTCTCTAGCCGGGCCATGGCCTGCTCGGTCAGCTTGGCGGCGGTTTCGGCGTCGCCGGCCTGCTGCAGGCTGGCGGCTTTCATCAGCCGCGCACGCACCTGCAGGCCCTGGTCTTCGACGTTCTCCTTGGCCACTTCGCTGAGCACCGTGTTGATCTCGACCCGGGTGCGCGCATCCAGGCCGTTGCCGGCGTTCTTGTTCATCAATGCCTGGACCAGCCCGAGGTTGCTTTCCGGGTCTTTGTAGCGCGAGCTCTGGCCCTGGTTGACCGCATGCCGGTAGGCCTTGGACGAAGTGTCGTAGTCATCGTTGCTCAGGGCCAGCTTGCCCAGCATCATCTGCCGGCGCACGGCCAAGGGCGAGAGGCGCACGGCCTCTTCCAGCACACCCTGGGCACGCTTGCTTTCGCCCTGGGCCACCAGCACTTCGGCCAGGCCGTCGTACAGGCCGGGCATCATCGGGAAGGCCTTGAGCGCCTGCTCGTACACACCCTGGGCCTGGGCCAGCTGGTTGCGCTTGTACAGCAGGCCGCCAAGGGCGGCATAGGCCCAGGGCGTGGCCCGGCTGGCGATGATGGTGGTGAGGAATTTTTCCAGCTCATCGAAGCGGTTCAGGTCGCGCAGAGCATCGGCGCGGTAGCGCAGGCACAGCGGGGCGAAGCGCGGGTCCTTCTTGCACAGCTCGGCGCAGGCCGCCAGCACCTCGGCCGGGCGGCCGCGGTCCAGGGCCTGGAGGATCGGCTTGAGCAGGGTCTTGCGCTGCACCAGTTTTTCCAGGCGCTGGGCCAGGCCGATGCGGTTGAACGGCTTGGTCAGGTAAGCGTCGGGCTCATGCTCCAGGGCACTGAGGACAATCGCCTGGCTGCTTTCGGCGGTGACCATGAGGAACACGCACTCATGGCTGATCAGCTTGTCGAGGATCAGGTCTTCGAGCACCTGCTGGCCATTCTTCTTGCCATCACCCAGGTGGAAATCCTGAAGAATGAAGTCATAGCGTTTTTGCGCACACATGCGCAGCGCCTGTTCGCCGCTGTCGGCGGTATCGACATCACGCACACCAAGCTCGCGCAGCATCGAGCGGGCCGAACTGCGAAAATCGGAGAAATCATCGACGATCAGAAAGCTTTTTTGGCTGTAGACCTGCATCCACGAAACCTGTCATGGCAAATAAAAAAATAGACGCAGAGACACCTTCACGGACAGGCTCGGCTTCGCGGGTAGATTCGCTGCGGCGCTTAATCGGGCCGCACTCGCAGAGTATCGGCCACACAGGGCGATAGCTTGAGGCGTACAGAGCGCATATTTGCTGGACGCAAGTACCAGCAACGGAACAAATAATGGCATTGCGCCATCATCGAGGATGTTCACCGCCGAGTCAAAACTAGTGCAGCATGCCTAATGCCTTGGCCCGGGCCACCGCCTGGGTGCGTCGCTCGACGCCGAGCTTGCTGTTGATATGGCTGGCGTGGGTTTTCACCGTGTGCAGAGAGATGAACAGGCGCTCGCTGATTTCCTGGTTCGAGCAGCCCTGGGCGATCAGTTCGAGCACAGCCATTTCCCGGGCGCTCAAGGCCTCGCCGCTACCGCCCGCTTCAGTCGATTCAAGCGCGGGCAACAGCGCCAGCAAGCTGCTTTGCGCAGGCCCCTGGGGTTGCAGCAGCAACTGCTCGCGCAGCCATTGCGGGTGATCCTGCAACAGCCGCTGGAACGGCTGCAGGACGCCGCCGCGCGCGGAATCGAGCGCCAGCGCCAGCAGGCCGCGCGCCTGGGCTTCGTTGTTGTTGGCCAGCAGCAGCAACGTCCACTGGCACAGCGCAGTAACGCAAAGCATCTGCCCGCCACTGGCCTGGCCGCGCTCCACCAGTGCCTGCAAGCGCCTTGCGGCCTGTTCCAGGCGGCCCTGGGTGCGTTCGAGCAAGGCCTGCTGCAATTCGATATGCAGCGGCAGCAACGGGTGGAACTCCGGGGCGGCCGCCGCCTGCTCGCCCCCGTAGGTCTGGCCCAGGCGCAGCAGCCAGGATTCGGCCAGGTCGGTGCGCCCCTGGGCCAGCCACAGCTCGCATTTGACCAGGGTGATCATCGCCAGATAGAAAATCGGCGGCACGTCCCAGATGTGCATCAGCCGTTCGGCTTCAGCAAGCTCGGCAAAGGCTTCGGCAAAGCGCCCTTCACGGCCATCGAGCGAAGCGATCACGCAGTGGCCGATCAGTACGCTGATATCGCGACAGGCGCGCGCCTCGATCAACCCGGCCCGCAGGCGACTGCGGCCGGCCTCCGGTTGCAGCCGGGCCGCCAGCAGGTAGCCTTCGTACAGGGTCAGGCGTGCCCGCGCCGCGTACAACCGTTGCGCCGACAAACCCTGCAGGCGCTGCAGGCCCTGGCGCACTTCATCGAGGGCGCGCAACACCTCGCCACGGGCGTGCAGCACCCGTGCCCGGTCGTAATGGGCCAGGGCTTCGAACAACGGGTTGCCGACCCGCTGGGCCAGCTCCAGTGCTTCGCGATTCCAGCCACGGGCACGCCAGAAATCGGCATCGGCGATGGCCAGGTTGGACAACGTCGAGAGGCACACCAGGCGCTGCCCGTAACGCTTGAACGGCAAGCTGTGCAGCGCTTCGGAGCAATATTCGAGGGTACGCTGGCGGTCGCCGCGACCACGGGCGATCACCCCGCTGAGCGCCAGCCACTGAGCGAGCATGGATTTCTGTGCGGTGGCCGAAGGCGCCGGCAAGAAACGGCTCAGGTGGCTGGCCAGTTCTTCGGCGGCATCCAGCTGCCCGGCCAGGCCCAGGGCCCAGCTGTACAGCACGATCAACCGCGGTGTGCTGATCAGCAGGCTGTCGGGCAGGTCCATCTTCCAGCGCAGCAGCATGCCGACGTTCTGCTCGGCCAGCAGTTGCTCTTCGGAGAGGTTCTGCACCAGGTTGGCGGCCACGTCCAGGTGGCCGGCGCGCAAGGCCTGCTCAACGGCTTCATCGAGCAGGCCCTGGCCATGGAACCAGCGACAGGCACGCAAATGCAGGCTCGACAGCGGCAGGCTGGCCTGGCGGGTACGCAGCAGGTCGGAGAACAAATGGTGATAGCGAAACCACCGCCCATGTTCGTCCAGCGGCACCAGGAACACCTGGTGAGCCTGCAGGTAACGGAGAATCTCGGCGCTGTCGTGGCTTTCGCGCAGGGCATCGCAAAGCTCGGCGCAAAAGCGCTCCTGGCAGGCGGTGTCGTAGAGAAAGCCTTGCACTTCGGCGGGCAGCATCTCGATGACTTCTTCGAGCAGGTAGTCGCGAATCAGCCCCTCGCCACCGTGCAGGGCCTGGGGCAAGGCGCTGTCGGCACCGGCCTCGTTGGCCGCCAGCAGCCAGAAACGCAAGCCGGCGACCCAGCCATCGCTGCGCTGGATCAGGTTGTCCAGCGCCTGGCCGCGCAACACCGTCGGTTGCTGGCCCAGCACGGCGAGGGACTCATCGGTGGTCAGGCGCAGGTCCTGCTCGTTGAGTTCAAGCAACTGGCGCGACAGACGCAGGCGCGCCAGGTGCCAGTCCGGCCGCTGGCGGCTGGTGACCAGCAACACCAGGCCGGGCGGCAGGTGATTGAGGAAAAACTGCAGGCAGCGGTCAAGCACCGGCCCCTGGGCCAGGTGGTAGTCGTCGAGCACCAGTAGCAAGGGGTTGTGTGGCTGCAGGTGACGGGCCAGTTCATCGAGCAGGCCGTCGAGCCACTCTTCGAAGGCAAACGGCTGGTGCCGCTGGCGCATCTTCAGCAGGCCCAGGGCCTGGCCGCCGAGGGCCGGGCAGTATTGCTGCAAGCCTTCGAGCAGGCGCTCGAGGAAGCGCCCGGGGTCGTTGTCGCGCCGGCTCAAACCCAGCCAGAGGCTGCTCCAGTGGTTGGGCAGGCCCTGGCAGAACTCCACCGCCAACGAACTTTTACCGAAACCTGCCGGTGCATTGACCAGCAGCAAGCGCCCGCCGAGCCCCGCCTGCAAACGCTGACACAAGCGCGCCCGCGGCACATGGCCTTCGGGCAGCGGCGGGCGAAAGAAACGGCCCTCCAGGACGCTCATGGCCTGGCTGGCGAACCCTTGCGTACGGGACAGATCAGTCATGGCCGGCTCGTTTTTAGTTAGGGAATCGTCGGCAGTACGGATCAGCGCAGACTAGCGGGTTAAACAGCACATTTGAAGACAATTGCCGCGCTTTGCGGAAAAAAGACTACAACAAAAAACGACAAGGCTCAGCCGACACGGATGCGCAAACAGAAACGCCCCGGCAAGCCGGGGCGTTCTGGGAGATCACACGGAGGTTTGAAACTTAGCGCACACCTTCCTGGCGAAGCGCTGCAGGCTGGAAGTCAGCCTTGGAGGCAGTGAACCCGAAGTCGTAGGCTCGCTTTTCCTCGTTCTTCATGCCCAGGGCCAGGTAGCGACCGGACTGCAGGTCGTAGATGGCTTCCAGGGTGTACCACGGCACCTGGACGTTGTAGTAGTCCTGGGAGTGGGCTTCGGACACGCGCCACAGCTGGTTGCGACCGTCGTACTGGTCGATCACCGCCGCTTGCCAGGTGTCTTCGTCGATGTAGAAGTCACGCTTGGCGTAGATGTGGCGCTGGCCCGGTTTCAGGGTTGCGACCACATGCCATACCCGGCGCAGTTCGTATCGGGCGAGGTCCTGGTTGATGTGCCCGGCCTTGATGATGTCGGCGTACTTGAGCTTGGGATCGTCAAGCTTGTAGCTGTTGGAGGCAATGAACAGCTCTTTCTTGCCTTCCAGCTTCCAGTCGTAACGGTCCGGCGCGCCGTTGTACATGTCCAGGTTGTCGGAGGTGCGCAGGCCGTCGGCGGCGGTACCCGGGCCGTCGTAGGACACTTGTGGCGCTGCCCGTACCCGGCGCTGGCCGGCGTTGTAGACCCACGCCTTGCGCGGCTCCTTGACCTGGTCGAGGGTCTCGTGCACCAGCAGTACGGTACCGGCCAGGCGCGCTGGCGCCGTCACCTTCTGCTTGAAGTAGAACAGCACGTTGCCCGGGTTGGCCGGATCGTAATCTTTCATCCGGTCGCGGAAGACGAACTGGTCCTGGAAGTACACCAGGCTGAACGAGCCGTTCTGCTGCGGCGTGGCCTGGGTCACCAGGCGAGTCACGCTGCCGCCACGGTAGCGGGTGATGTGGTTCCAGATCACTTCGACGCCGCTTTTCGGAATCGGGAACGGCACGGCGGTGTCGAAGTTTTCCAGACCGTTGCCGCCGCCAACCAGGTTGGTGCTGGTGGCGTTCTTCTTGATCGCCGCGAACACCGCGTCCGGTACGGTAGCGCCCCGGTGGGTCGGGTACACCGGCATCTTGAAGGTGTCCGGATAGCGCTTGAACATGGCGACCTGGCCAGGGGACAGTTTGTCCTTGTACTGGTCGACGTTCTGCGCGGTGATGGTGAACTTCGGTTGTTCGCTGCCATAAGGGTCGGCAAGGAAACCCTTGCTATCGACGCTACCGGCACTTTTGGCAAGCGGCTTCCAGGCCGTGATCGAGCCGTCGGCGTTACCGGCCTTTTCAGCACCCATCGGCGTCAGGCTGGCGCCCAGCTTGGCCGCCTCGTCGGCGGAAACCGCCGCCATGACACTGGTCGCCAACAGGGACAGGCCCAGTACACCGGCTTGCAGCAGAGTCTTGGTTGTTTTCATCTTCATGGTCGTCCTGAATCCGAATTCTTAGAAGTTCACGCCGAAGCTGAGGGCGATGAAATCGCGGTCATCCACGGTGGTGTACTTGCCGTCGAAGAAGTTGGTGTACGACAGGCTGGTGGTGTAGGTGTTCTGGTACTCGGCATCCAGGCCCAGGCTGATCGCCTTGCGCCCTTCCTCGAAGTTGCTGCCAGGGCCTGGCGAGTAGCCAGACACGTCATGGGACCAGGCCACGCTCGGCTTGAGGTTGACCCCGGCGAATACATCCGGGTAGTCCCAGATGGCGCGCGCGCGGTAGCCCCAGGAAGTACTGGTGGTGTAACCGTCGTTCTCGCAGTTGCGGCTGCGGTTGGCGTCCGAAGCGCCAGGGCCTGCGCCGTTGATGGTGCCGGTGTTGATGATCGCCGAGCAGGTATCGAGATTGCCTGCCCCTGGGGTTGCCGGCAGCGGGCCTGGGCCGTAGACCGGGTCGCGGCCGTAACGCACATCGTGGGCGCTTTCCAGGCCGCCGACATGGGTCACGCCGACTTCACCCACCACGGTCAGGCGGCTGGCGCCCATGACCTGGTCGAAGAAGTGCGTCAGGGTGGTCTGGAACTGGGTGATTTCCTTGCGCCGGTAGCCGTTCAGGTCCTGGCCCGGCACCCCGTTGAGCAGCGAGGCGTTGGCCAGGGTGCCGCCAATCGGACGCACGCCGGCATACAGGATATCGGTGGTGTTGAGCTGCACCGGGGCGTTTGGCCGGTAGCTGATTTCACCGCTCCACGCCGTGCCGGTAGGCAGGGTGGTGGAGAAGCTCAGGCCGTACAGGCGGATGTCTTCCGGGTACTCGACAAAGTAGCTGGAGTTGCCGGCGACGATCAGCGGTGCCAACGGACGCAAGGCTGCGGGCAGCCCGGCCAGGCCGGCATAGACCCGCGGATCGGCACCGTGGGCGCTGAAGATCGGCGCACGGCTGTGGTAGTTCATGAAGTAGGCGCCGAACTCGGTGCCCAGCGGGTCGTACATGTAACGCAAGGCCACGCCGAACTGGCCGCTGTCTCGCGCATCGCGGTCAGGGCCACGGGCGACCCGCACACCTTCGCCATTGACGTCCACACCCTGGCTTGCGAGGAAGCCGCGGGCGGCCGCTGGCAACGCGTTGGCACTGTTGAGTACGCGCAGGTTATCGGTACAGCCGTCGGCAATGATGTCCGGCTGGGAGAAGAAGGTGCCGCAGTTGTCGACGACGGTCTGGTCCCATTCGAGCTGGTAGAAGGCTTCGCCCGAGAGATTGTCGGTCAGGCTCTGGGACACATAGAACATGTTGACCGGAATCAGGCCTTCCTTGATTTCGGCACCCGGACGGCGGAAGGCCGCCACGTCGATCGGGTTGATCGAGTTGATACCGTTACCGATGAAGGTACTTTCACCCCAGCTGACCACCTGCTTGCCCAGGCGCACCGAGCCCGGCTGATCGGCGATCGAGTAGTTGTGGTAGACGAAGGCGTCGAGGATCTGCCCGCCGGACGACTTGGCGCCCTCTTTGCGGTTGGTGTCGCTGATGTCCTTGAACTCGCGATGCTCATCCTTGAGTTCGAAGTCGTACCAGTACTTGCCACGGACGAATACCCCGGTATCGCCGTACTTGAGTTCCAGGTCGTGGATACCCTTGAAGATTTTCGAGAAGGTCTCACCGCGCTTGAAGTTCAGGTGGCCGTCATCGGAGGTCTGCGACAACCCCTTGCCGCCGTTGTTGACGCCGATCAGGTTCTTGTTCGGGCTGGCTGTCGACCAGCTCGCCCCCACCGACAGCGACGAGTCGAACGAGCCTTCGATTTCACCGATGTTGAAACTGACGCCGAATGCAGGACCGGCGAGCGTAGAAGCGAGGCTGACGGCCAGGGGCAGTTTCGCCCGGCGCCAGAACAGATTTGCTGATGTCATCGACGCTACTCCATGTACTTTATTTTTATGGCAGTGAGTCCTTTGCAGAAACGCATCGCTCGAGCGGTGTGAGCGCACCTTTTTGCTCAAACGAGTGGCTGGGCACATGCATGTGCGATCCCCCGTTCCTGAAAATCCCCTGAACCGACTATAGCCAGCAGGTTGAACTGCTTGATCCCTCTAAAGTGTGATTTGCATCCCAACCCCTCAGGCAGGGTCTGCATGACCGGCCACTACGCTGGCTGGGGGAAGAATGGCTTAATTTCGTCATTTGACAAGGCGCCCATGCGTCTGGCGTGCGGGTCGCGCCGCTTCAGGCGCGACCCGCCCGGCATTACAGGGTCGAGAGGAAGGTGCTGTTACTGGCTTGCCACTGGCTGATGTCCAGGCGAATGCGCTTCTTGTCGAGCTTGCCGACACTGGTCTTGGGAATTTCAGTAACAAGGGCGATCTGGCTGGGGATCGCCCACTTGTTGATGTGCCCCAGCTCCACGAATGGCTTGAGGTGTTCCTTGAGGACCTTGGCGTCGATGCTCTGGCCTTCGTGGATCACCAGCAGGGCAAACGGCCGCTCGCCCCACTGCGGGTCGGCGACACCGACCACCGCCACTTCGCGGATCGCCGGGTGGCGGCTGATCAGGTCTTCGAGCTCCAGTGACGAGATCCACTCGCCGCCGGTCTTGATCACGTCCTTGATGCGGTCACGGATATCGATCACGCCCATGCTGTCGAGGGTGGCGACGTCACCGGTGTGCAGCCAGCCGCCCTGCCAGAGTTCGGCGCCTTTCTCGGGCTCGCGGAAGTACCCCATGGTCAGCCACGGCGCGCGCAGCACCAGTTCGCCCTGGGTCTCGCCGTCGGCCGCCAGGAAGTTGCCGTTGCCATCGACAATCGCAGTTTCCACCAACGGCACCGGCACCCCGGCCTTGATCCGGTAGGTGATGCATTCGTCTTCGCTGCCAGCCAGCAGCTCGTCGTTGAGGTGAGCGCAGGACACCAGCGGGCAGGTCTCGGACATACCGTAAGCGGCGGTCAGCTGAATTCCGTGGGCCTTGGCCGCCTCGTACAGGGCGCGGTTCAGGGCACTGCCGCCAATGATGATTTTCCAGCCGCCGAAGTCCTGTTGCTGGGCACCCTTGGCATTGAGCAGCATCTGCAAGATGGTCGGTACGCAATGCGAGAAGGTCACCTTCTCGTTGCGCCACAGTTCGCAAAGCATCTCCGGCTCGTAGCGCCCGGGGTAGACCTGCTTGATGCCGAGCATGGTCGCCACGTAGGGAATGCCCCAGGCATGGACATGGAACATCGGCGTGATGGGCATGTACACATCATTGCTGCCGAGCAGGCGCACGCTGTCGATACTGCCGGTGACCGTCGCAGCCGCCAGAGTGTGCAGCACCAGTTGCCGGTGGGTGAAATACACCCCCTTGGGGTTACCGGTGGTACCGGTGGTGTAGAACGTGGTGGCAACCGAGTTCTCGTCGAAATCAGGGAAGTCATAGACCGGGCTGGCCGCCGCCAGCAATTGCTCGTACTCGCCGACCAGGTTCGGCAGGTCGGCGGTTTTCTGCTCGCCATCGGTCAGCAGCAGGGTTTTCTCCACCGTGGTCAGTTGCCCGGCGATGGCCTGGTAGAGGCCGACAAAGTCGCTGTTGACCAGCACGAAGCGGTCATCGGCGTGGTTCATGGTGTAAAGGATCTGCTCCGGCGACAGGCGCACGTTGATGGTGTGCACCACCGCGCCAATCATCGGAATGGCGAACATGCATTCGAGGTAGCGATGGCTGTCCCAGTCCATCACCGCCACGGTGTCACCAGCCTTGACCCCCGCTTCGGTGAGCACATTGGCCAGCCGCGCGATGCGCTCGTTGAGGGTCAGGTAGCTGTAGCGCAGCTGATCGCGGTAGACGATCTCGCGGGCTTTCTCGTAACGGCTGCCGGACAGCAGCAGGCGCTTGATCAACAGCGGAAACTGGTAAGCGTCCTCGGCAGGAGGAATGACGCGAGTCTGCAACATAGGAGTCCCTTTTCTAGAGTGCACAGGCTGGGCAAGACATGCCTTACTCTAGAACGCCTCCACAGCGGCCAAATCAGCCAAAGGAATGATTTGACCGCTGCAGGGATTAGTGGCGTTTGAACATCATTGTCAGTGCATTTCGGTGAAAGCGATCTTCACCCCCAGGGCAATCAGCACCGCGCCCATGGTGCGATCGAACCAGTGACCCATGCGCGCAAAGCCGGCGCGCACCCGCTGCTGGCTGAACAGCATGGCCACCAGGCAGAACCACAGGCCGGTGGCCACGGCCAGGTACAACCCGTAACCGGCCTGGATCGCCAGCGGCGTGTGCGGGTTGATGACCACGGTGAACAGCGACAGGAAAAACAGCGTCGCCTTGGGGTTCAGGCCATTGGTCATGAAGCCGGCGACAAAGGCCGCCCGCGGTGTGCGCTCGACCGTGGAGGCCTGCACGGCGTCGCTGCCAGGCGCGGCCGGGCGGGCGCGCAGGGCCTTGAAGCCGATGTACAGCAAGTAGGCGGCAGCCAGCCATTTCAGCGCATTGAACAGCATGATCGACTGCGACACGATCAGGCCGATACCCAGCAGCGAATAGCCGACATGCAGGAAAATCGCGGTACCGACGCCAAAGGCCGTCCAGGTACCGGCGCGCCGGCCGTGGGTAACGCTCTCGCGCACCACCACGGCGAAATCCGGGCCGGGGCTGGCCACCGCCAGCAGGTGGATCAACGCGACAGTCAGAAATTCGGCCCAGTACATGGGGGCTCCTTGCGGCAAAAGGTCAAACGGGGGCAACACACTACGCCCTCGCAGACCTTTGAAACAATCCCTGTGGGTGCTGGCGCCTTGACTCTCCCCCTTGGGGCAGGCGTTAGCCTCAGCGCTTTGCCCCTGGAACTGCCTTCGATGAGCAAACGAATCCTGGTGATACTCGGCCACCCTTCGCGTAACAGTTTCTGCGCAGCACTGAGCGACAGCTACATCAGCAGTGCCCGCGACAAAGGCCACGAAGTCTGCCTGCTGGAGCTCGGCGAGCTGGCCTTCGACCCGATCCTGCGCGAGGGTTATCAACAGGTACAAGCTTTGGAGCCCGACCTGCTGCACGCCCAGCAGCTGATCAGCTGGGCCGAGCACCTGGTGCTGGTCTTCCCGGTCTGGTGGGGCGGGATTCCGGCGCTGCTCAAGGGCTTTCTCGATCGCATCCTGCTGCCCGGCTTTGCCTTCAAGTACCGCAACAACTCGCCCTTCCCCGAACAGTTGCTCAAAGGCCGCAGCGCCGACCTGCTGGTGAGCATGGACACCCCGCCCTGGTACTACCGCTGGGTCTACCGCATGCCGGCGCTGCAGCAGATGCGCCGCACGACCCTGGGCTTCTGTGGAATCAGGACGCAAAAGACGTTAACGTTTGGCCCCATCATCAGCTCGAGCGCAGGCCAGCGCGATGCCTGGCTGCAGCAGGCGCGCAGGCTGGCTCACCGGCACTAACAAGGACGTTCGATGTACATCGGCAAAGCCGCGCAGCTGTCCGGGGCAACCATCAAAAGCATTCGCCATTATGAGCGCATCGGCCTGCTGCCGGCGCCCAGGCGCCAGGGCCGTTATCGCCTGTATGACCAACACAGCGTCGCCCTGCTGAGCCTGATCAAGTGCGCGCAAAAGCTCGGCTTCAGTCTCAAGGAGATGCAAGCGCTGGTGAGTGATGATCAGGCCGGCTTGCCGATCGAGCGGGTGCGCCAGGCGATTGCCGGCAAAAGCGCCCAGCTGCAGGCGCAGATCCAGGCACTGCAGCAGCAACAGCAAGGCCTGCTTGAACTGCAAAGCAGCCTTGAGCACAGCCATTACGATTGCTTCGCCTACAACGCTTGAGCCCTTACTGGAGCCACCCTATGTCCATCTCCCGTCGCGCCGTGTTTCTCGACCATAGCTCCCTGGACCTCGGTGACCTGGCGCTGGATCGCCTCAAGGCCTGTTTCGATGAGCTGCAGCTCTATCCGGCCAGCGCCCCCGGGCAGGTCGCCGAACGCCTGCAGGGCGCCAGCGTGGCGATCAGCAACAAGGTCATGATCGACGCCGCCACCCTCGCCGCCTGCCCCGAGCTGAAGCTGATTCTGGTGGCCGCCACAGGCACCAACAATGTCGACCTGCAGGCCGCCCGCGCCCAGGGCGTGGTGGTCAGCAACTGCCAGGGCTACGGCACGCCGTCGGTGGCCCAGCACACCCTGGCTTTGCTGTTGGCCCTGGCCACGCGCCTGAGCGACTATCAAAAGGCTGTCGCCAACGGCCAGTGGGGCCAGGCCAAACAGTTCTGCCTGCTGGACTTCCCCATCGTCGAGCTGGAGGGCAAGACCCTCGGCCTGCTCGGCCATGGCGAGCTGGGTGGCGCCGTAGCACGCCTGGCCGAAGCCTTCGGCATGCGCGTACTGCTTGGCCAGTTGCCCGGGCGCCCGCCCCGCGAAGACCGTATTGCGCTGGATGAGCTGCTGCCGCAGGTCGACGCGCTGACCCTGCACTGCCCGCTCAACGAGCACACCCGCAACCTGATCGGCGCCCGCCAACTGGCCCTGCTCAAGCCCGGCGCCTTTGTGATCAACACCGCCCGCGGCGGCCTGATCGACGAGCAGGCCCTGGCCGATGCCCTGCGCGCCGGCCACCTGGGCGGCGCGGCTACCGACGTGCTGAGTGTCGAACCACCGGTCAACGGCAACCCGCTGCTGGCGGCCGATATCCCGCGGCTGATCGTCACCCCGCACAGCGCCTGGGGCGCGGTCGAGTCACGCCAGCGTATCGTTGAGCAATTGAGCGAGAACGCCGAGGCGTTTTTTGCCGGCAGCCCGCGCCGCCAGGTCTAAGCCCGGCCAGGCTCTGGTAAACTGCGCCACTTTTTTCAGGAGTCGCCGTCCATGGACCCGCGCAGTGAAGTGTTGCTTCGTCAGGCCGATCTTTTCCAGGGCTCGCTGTTGCTGGCCGGTTTGCCTGCCGACGACCTGCTCGGCAAGTTGCCTGCGGCCCATGGCTGGAGCTGGCACGCCGGCGACCAGGCGGCGCTCGAGGCACGCTTCGCCGGGCGCAGCCACTTCGATGTAAACGCACCGGCCCAGGCTTTCGACGCCGCCGTGCTGTTCTTGCCCAAATCCCGGGACCTGGCCAATTACCTGCTCAACGCCCTGGCCTCGCGCCTGGCCGGTCGCCAGCTGTACCTGGTCGGCGAGAAACGCGGCGGCATCGAAGGCGCGGCCAAACAACTGCACGCCTTCGGCAAGCCGCGCAAACTCGACAGCGCCCGCCATTGCCAGCTGTGGCAGGTCACCGTCGAGCACGCCCCTGAAGCCAGGCCGCTGGAAAGCCTGGCCGAGCATTTCCAGCTGGAGCTGGCCGATGGCCCGCTGCAGATCGTCAGCCTGCCGGGCGTATTCAGCCATGGGCGCCTGGATCGCGGCAGCGCCCTGCTGCTGGAAAACCTCGACCAGCTGCCAACCGGCCACGTGCTGGATTTTGGCTGTGGCGCGGGTGTTCTCGGGGCGGCGATCAAACGCCGTTATCCGCAAAACCGCATCACCCTGCTTGATGTCGACGCCTTTGCCGTGGCCAGCAGCCGCCTGACCCTGGCCGCCAATGGTCTGGAAGGTGAGGTGATCTGCGGCGACGGCATCGATGCCGCGCCGCGCGAGCTGGACGTAATCATCAGCAACCCGCCGTTCCACACAGGTGTTCACACCAATTACCAGGCCTCGGAAAACCTGCTGCGAAAATCGGCCGATCATCTGAAAAAAGGTGGCGAAATGCGCTTGGTGGCAAATAGCTTCCTGCGCTACCAGCCGCTGATCGAAGCGGCCCTGGGCAACTGCCGGATCCGCGACGAGGGCCAAGGCTTTCGCATCTACCAGGCAACACGCGGTTAAAAAGAGCGCTTGCCGAAACGGATTTGCCTAGGCAGAATCCGCTCCGTCCTAGGGGAGTAGTCTCCCGCGAGCACCCAGCTCGCCCGGTACGCGTCAACATACTTGGTCCACAGACCATGGCGCGTGCGACCCACGGTCCGCACAGACGGACCCAGGGTTTGACAAGACCTATGACACGAACACCTTACCCGGGGCGGGAAGGCTGTACGTGTCATAGCCGTGTCGACCCGCCCCCGTAGGAATCCTGATGCTGGAATCATTGCTCGTCCCCACCGCGATCGTGGCCCTCGCCGAAATTGGCGACAAAACCCAATTGCTCGCGCTGATCCTTGCCGCGCGCTTTCGCAAGCCCTGGCCGATCATCGCCGGTATCATTGCCGCTACCCTGGCCAACCATGCCGCGGCCGGTGCCGTCGGCGCCTGGTTCAGCACCTTCTTCTCCGCCGCCACCCTGCACTGGATTCTCGCCGCAAGCTTTGCCGCCACGGCACTGTGGACGCTGATCCCGGACAAGATGGACGATGACGAAGCCAGCACCGCACGGCGCTTCGGCCCGTTCCTGACCACCCTGATCGCGTTCTTCATCGCGGAAATCGGCGACAAGACCCAGGTCGCCACGGTGATGCTGGCGGCGCAGTATCCGCACCTGATCATGGTCATTATCGGTACCACCCTGGGCATGCTGATTGCCAACGTGCCGGTGGTATTGGCGGGTAATTTTGCTGCAGAGAAACTGCCACTGACCCTGATCCGCCGCCTGGCGTCGGCTGCATTCTTCGTCCTGGCCGCGGTGGCGGTGTATTCGGCGATGCAGGTCAGTGGCTGGATCGGCTGAATACAATCGCAGGTCAAGCCCGCTCCTACAGTGGCCTGTGGGAGCGGGCATGACCTGCGATTTTTACTTGCGGGCCTGCTCGTACAACGGCATCACCTTCGGAATCGCCGCCTGCAACGAAGCCTGACGGCTGGCCGACGCCGGGTGAGTGCTCATGAACTCCGGCTGCGAGCCACCCGAGGCCTGGGCCATCTTGTCCCACAAGCTGATCGCCGCATTCGGGTTGTAGCCGGCGCGGGCGGCCAGTTCCAGGCCGATCAGGTCGGCTTCGTTCTCGTTGGCGCGGCTGTTGGGCAGGGTCATGCTGTACTGAACCACCGTGTCGGCGATCGCCATGCTGTCCTGGCCCAGGCCCAGCAGGGCACCGGCGCCTTGGCGAGCCATCTGCACGCCATAGGCCTTGGACATCGCCTCACGACCATGCTCACGCAGGGCGTGGGCGATTTCATGACCCATGACCGCAGCGAGCTCGTCGTCGGTCAGCTTGAGTTTTTCGATCAGGCCGCTGTAGACGAAGATCTTGCCACCCGGGCCGCAGTTGGCGTTGAGCTCGTCGCTCTTGATCAGGTTGACTTCCCAGTTCCACTGCGCCGAGTCCGGGCGGAACTGCGGGGCCTGGGCAATCAGGCGGTCAGCGATCAATTGCACGCGCTTGGCGTTGTTGCTGGTCTTGTCGAGTACACCCTTGCTGGATGCCTCGCCCAGGGTTTGCTGGTAGGACTGGGCATACATCTGGTTGACCTCATCGGTCGACAGCATGCTGAACATGTATTGCTTACGCTCGACACCCACGGCGCCGCCGCTGGTGGTGTTCACCGCCTGGCAGCCAGCGAGCAGGACGCTGGCGCTCAATGCACCGATTACAAATGACTTACGCATGAAAACACTCCCTTCGAACATGCCGCGTATCCTAGGCCGACTCCGTTGAGCCCGCCATATCCCTGACGAAGAATTCTCCAGACGGTGCTCATGCTTTCGCCCGGCCGGGCCGATAACGCAAGGCAGACGCCTTTCCTTGCGCTTGGAGCCCCCTCATGAAGTTCCGGTCGATCCAGTTTTCCGTCGCCGCCCTGGCCGGCGCCATTGTCCTGAGCATTGTCGCCGCCCTGGTGCTGTACGCCGTGTATTCCGGCGAACGTACCCAGGAGCTGGTGCAAAGCCGCACCCAGCAGCAATTCGAGGCGGTGATCGAGCAGCGCCTGACCGCCCTGGCGCGGACCCAGGTCAGCGAGATCCAGCGCGGCCTGGAAGCACCGCTACTGATTGCCAGGGGCCTGACTACCAGCAACGCCATGCTCGGCATGCAGGACGCCAGCGGCAATCCGCTGCTGAAGATCGAGCGCCAGCAAATGATCGCCCTGCTCAAGCAGACAGCACTGACCAACCCACTGATCCTCGGCACCTACCTGGGCTGGGAAAGTAACGCCCTGGACCACGACGACGCGCGCTTCGTCGGCACCTCGATCACCGGTATCGACAGCGCCAGCGGGCGCTTTCTGCCCTGGTGGTTCCGCAACGAAGACGGCAGCCTGGGCCTGGACAAACTGGCCGACGTCAACGACCAGACCGTCCTCGCCACCGGCGTGCGCGCCAGTGAGTACTACCTGTGCCCGCGAGAATCAAAGAAAGCCTGCGTGATCGACCCGGCACCTTACAAGGTAGGCGACAAAGTGGTGATGCTCGCCTCGTTCGTCGAGCCGATCATGATCGACGGCACGTTCCAGGGCATTGCCGGCGCCGACCTGTCGGTGAACTTCATCCAGGAACTGCTCAATACCGCCGATCGCCAGCTCTATGACGGTGCCGGCGAGCTGGCACTGGTGTCCGGCAACGGCCGCCTGGTGGCCTTTACCAAAGACCCGGGCAAATTCGGCGAGAAAGCCAGCGACGTCCTCGACGCCAATGCCGCCGCCACCCTGGCGCAACTGAGCGGCGAGAACCTGCACTACGAAGTCGACCAGGGCGCAGGCCGCATCGAGCTGTACTTGCCGTTCAAGATCGCCAATACCGACGCGCGCTGGACCCTGCTGCTGGAACTGCCGATCAGCGCGGTGATGGCCGATGTGCAGAAGTTGCAAAGCGACCTCAGCGACCAGCGCCGCACCGACATCACCGGCATGACCGTGGTCGGCCTGGGTATCGCCGCCCTTGGCCTGCTGGTGATCTGGCTGCTGGCCCACGGCATTGCCCGGCCACTGCGGCAAATGGTGGCGATGCTCGATGACATCGCCCAGGGCGAAGGCGACCTGACCCGCCGCCTGAGCAGCGACCGCGCCGACGAACTGGGCTCGATCGCCAAGGGCTTCAACACCTTCCTGAGCAAGCTGCAGGCGATGATCAGCCAGGTGGTGGCCTCGGTGCAGAAGGTCAGCGACTCCTCCGAACACACCGCCGACATCGCCATTCGCACCAACCAGGGTGTACACAAACAAATGGCCGAGATCGATCTGGTGGCCACCGCCGTGCACGAAATGACCGCTACCGCCCAGGACGTCGCGCGCAACGCCACCCATGCCGCCCAGGCCGCCAGCAATGCTGACCAGGCCGCACATCAGGGCCTGGCGATCGTGCGCGATACTTCCAGTTCGATCAGCGCCCTGGCCGAGGAAATCGGCCGAGCAGTGGGTGTGGTGCAGAACCTGGCGCGCGACAGCGAAAACATCAATGCCATCCTCACCGCCATCCGCGCGATTGCCGAGCAGACCAACCTGCTGGCGCTTAACGCTGCCATCGAGGCCGCTCGCGCCGGTGAGCAGGGCCGTGGTTTTGCCGTGGTCGCTGATGAAGTGCGCAACCTGGCGCAGAAAACCCAGCAGGCCACCGAAGAAATCCAGCAGATGATCCAGCAACTGCAGCAAGGTACCCGCGATGTGGTGCGGGTCATGGAAGACAGCCAGGGCAAGACCGACGACAGCGTGCAGCAAGCCGCGCGCGCTGCCCAGGCGCTGGAAAGCATTACCCAGGCAGTGTCGGTGATCAACGACATGAACACGCAGATTGCCAGTGCTGCCGAAGAGCAGAGCGCGGTGGCCGAAGACATCAACCGTAACGTGATCAATATTGGCCAGGTGGCCAACGAGGTGGCTGGCGGGGCGGATGAGTCGAGTACCGCCAGCGCCGAGCTGACCAAGCTGGCCGAGCAACAGCGGCGCTTGATCAATCAGTTCAGGGTGTAAAGCCAGCCCCCACAGAGCAAAGGGTCAGCTGAGGGAGCGGGCTTGACCCGCGATGCTTTTAAGCCGGGGTCAGACACTCCGGCCCATTGAGCTTGGGATCATTGACCATATTGGCCAGCACCCGCTCACGCAGCGGCGCCTGGCCGCCCGCCAGCAGCTCGTACAAGCGCGCCGGCGGGGTTTCGGGATCGAGCCAGGCAGCCTGCCCGGCCTCATCGAGAATCAGCGGCCGGCGCTGGTTCAGCGCCGCCTGGGTTACCACCGCGGTACTCAGCCAGACCTGATCCTGCACCGGATACGCCTCCCAGATCGCTGCAAAAAACAACGACGAGCCCTCCCCCGGCGTCAGCCAGTACGGCCGCTTGCGCTGGGTGCCGCGCCATTCGTAAAAGCCGTTGGCCGGTAGCAGACAGCGACGCAGGCGAAACGCCTCACGGAACATCGGCTGTTCGGCCAGGGTTTCGGCGCGGGCGTGGGCCGGGGTGCGCGACAAGTCGGTGAGCCAGGCCGGGGTCAGGCCCCAGCGTGCCCGCGCCAGCTCCAGCTGGCCACCCTCGAGGCGGCGCTGGATCAGCACCGAGGCGCCGGGGGAGATATTCCATTGCGCTTGCTGGTCACTGGGAAATCCCGGCAGGGCAGCAAAGGCGGGAGACCAGCGAAACAGCGCATAACGTCCACACATGAGGGCAAAAACCTAGCAAATCAGGGTTCCGGGGATGTTCTCCGGTTCGTCGCCGGCAAGTGGCTGGGCGCTATTGTACGCGGCGATCAGCTCGCGTGCGCAGGCAGCCTGCTCATCGGCCACCGCCAAACCGAGCAAACCGTGCATCGGCAGGTCGCCCATGGCGCCCATCAGGTCGCGGCCGACCAGGTGCACTGTGATGCCTTCGCTGGCGAGCATGCCGATGAGCATTTGTGCTTCGAGCAGGCTTTCAGGGTCGTAGATTCGCTGCATCAGTCATTCTCACCATAAACGTCCAGCATCCATTCCTCGCCATGTACCTGCAGCACGAAACGGATCGGCTTGCAGCACACCTGACAGTCTTCGATGTACTCCTGATCACCGCCCGACAGGTCCACTGTCGTCTCGACTTCTTCACCACAATAAGGACAATCGTAAAGCGCTGTCTCCAGCATCGCGGCCTCCCGAGTGACTTGTGCGTATAATTGCCGGTCTATTTACAGGCCCTGAGTGTGTCTGAGCCGTTTTTCAGACCCCGGCCCTACCTATTACCCTAGCCGTTTCCAACAAGAGAGCATGATGGGCGAATTCGATGCCATCCGACCGTACGACGACGCTGAAGTCCCTGCCGTTCTGGCACGGCTGCTCAGCGACCCGGCATTCCTCGATATCCTCACCCACTTCCGCTTCCCGCGCATGGCCGGGGCCTTCGGCTGGCTGCTCAAGCCGCTGATCGCCCGGCGCCTGCGCAAAGAGTTTGCCGGGGTCACCTGCGTTTCGACCCTGCAGGACAAAGTCGAGTACTACGTCGACCATACCATCGAGCGGGCAACCGACGGCGTGACCTACACCGGCGTCGAGCAGCTCAAGGCCGGTACCGCCTACCTGTTCCTGGCCAACCACCGCGACATCGTCATGGACCCGGCCTTCGTCAACTATGCCGTGTACCACGCCGGCCTGCCGACCCCGCGCATCGCCATCGGCGACAACCTGCTGCAAAAACCGTTCGTCAGCGACATGATGCGCCTGAACAAGAGCTTCATCGTGCACCGCTCGATCACCGGCCGGCGGGAAAAGCTCGCGGCTTACCAGCTGCTGTCGGCCTACATCAACCACTCGATCCGCAACGACGGCCAGTCGATCTGGATCGCCCAGGCCGAAGGCCGGGCCAAGGATGGTGATGACCGTACCGATTCGGCAATCCTGAAAATGTTCCACATGAGCCGCAAGGACGAGCCGTTCGGCGCCGTGATCCAGTCGCTGAACCTGAGCCCGGTGTCGATCAGCTACGAGTACGACCCCTGCGACCAGGCCAAGGCCCGCGAGCTGTACATTCGCGCCACCACCGGCACCTACAGCAAGGCGCCGGGTGAAGACGACATCAGCATCGCCCAGGGCATCACCGGCTACAAAGGCCGCGTGCACATCAACTTTGCCCCGCCGGTGACGGAGTTCGTCGAGGACACCAAGCAACTGGCAGCAGAGATTGACCGGCAGATTCTGGCCGGCTACCGGTTGTTCCCGGTGCATTACCTGGCCTATGCGCAGTGGGCCGATGCCGACCCGGCGCTGGAGGTGCCAGCAGCGGCCAAGGTGTTTGCGGCCGATGAACTGGCCCGCGCCCAGGCCGAATGGCAGCGCCGCCTGGACGCCTGCCCGGCCGAACAGCGGCCGTACCTGGTGCAGCAGTATGCGATGCCGGTACGCAATCAGTACCGGGTCAAGGCGGGGTTGGCGTTGTAAATTTATCGCGGGTCAAGCCCGCTCCCACAATTAACTTGGGAGCAGGCTTCACACCCAGGTGCTGAACCAGGACAACAGCAAGGCCAGCGCCAGGAAGGCAAAGCCAAGAATGTAGTAGAAGCGGTTGATGCGCAGGCTCATGCCATCGATCACCGCTTCATCGCCAGCCAGGCCCGCCAGGGTTTGCGCCGCGCGGCGGCGGGCACTGTGCAGCAGCAGGCCGCCCGGGCAGGTCAGCAGCAGGGCCAGCAGATTGATCAGCTTGGCCGGATGGGCGGCAAACAGCCCCCAGATCACTTGCAACGACATCGCAAAACCTCAAAAGAAGTACATCGATACTTTCGACTCGGCGGGCATTCTACCCAAGCGCCGTGCCCTTGCCTGTGCTTTGCGACAAATGACGATTAATTCCCGGCGTCACACGCTCGTCATCAAGACACGCCACTCTGTTGGCCGTCGCCACTTACCGGAGCTTGTCATGCTGCACGCCGAAAACCAGGACCGCCTCTACCTGATCGCCCAGAGCGATGAGCAGCAGGCGTTGATCGACGGCCTGGCGTTCAACGTCCAGGACCGCCAATGGCTGGTGTACTGCGCCCTGGGCGGGCATGCCCATGAAGACCTGCCCGAGGTCGACGGCCCTACCGGCATCAGCGTGCTGGACTTCTACGTCGAAGCCGCCTGAACCTGCAAAAACACAAAAGCCCGATGCCTGCCATGCAGACATCGGGCTTTTTGCTGGTGAGGCTTATTCGCCGAGGATCTGGCCGATGGCCTGGTCCTTGAACAGGCGGGTCAGCGCATCGCTGAGCACATCACCCACCAGCTTGGTGTTGGTTTCCTGGTTCGGCGCCATGCCGAAGCGCTGGTCCAGCGACGCGCCGTAGCGGCCGCTGTAGCGACGGTTGGCGTTGGCCACGTCAGCCTTGAAGGTTGCGCCGATGGTGGCTTCGGTCACGTACATGCCTTCTTTGGGCGACTGGTACTTGAGCTCGGCCAGGGTCACGGTCAGCTGCGGCGCGTTGTAGGCGTTCGGCGTCGGGGTAAAGCCCAGCAGGCGCACAGCTGCTTCGGCCTGGGCCTGCAGTTTTGGCAGGATGTCGTTGCCGGTCACGGTGATGGCGCTGGTTTCAGGGTACAGGCCGCCACGGGTGCCGAGGGTTTGCGAAGCGCGACCATCGACCACCTTGACCACCACTGGCTGGCCATGACCGACCGGCGCCAGCTGGGCGTTGAGTTTCGGTTGCGGGCTGAGTTGTTGCGGGCTGTGGGCACAACCGGCCAGGGTCAGACTGGTCACCGCGATCAAACCGAACAACAAACGTTGCAACATGCTCATCTCTCCAGAATAGGCAGCAAAGGCCGCCAGTATAACCAGCACGGGGCAGCCCAGCTATCGGCGTGCCATTAGTGAATAAGACAGGCATCCCCGGGCCCGGTTCGCTGTCACAATCGTTTCATCACTGCCCGGTTATCCTAGGCTCAGTTCTTCACAGGGATACCCGCCATGTCCTCGCTCCTGGCCCTGCTGTTCAAACGCAACCCGCAACGCTGCTTCGCCCGCCTCGACGCCCACGGCCTTTGCCAGGCCTTCAAGCAGTGCGCGCAGGCCCCGGCGACCAGTGGCTGGGTGGAAATCAGCGAAATTCGCCTGGCCTGGCTCAACCGTCCGCTGCCCGCCAGCGCCCGTGTTTCAAAGCGTGTCAGTGGAAACTGGCTGCAACGCAGCCTCGCCGCCTGAGTTTTGCCTCAATAAAAGTCGCTAATAAAGAGCTTTTCTGCCCGCGACATCGCTATAATCTCCCCCCGATTATAAGGACGTCTCCTGATCGGGCCTCGCAGTACCGCCAATGCCCAGCATTGCGCATCCCCCGCACCGCCCACAGAGAGCCTTCCACACAGGTCTTGCACCAGCCAGTGTGCCTGCGTCATCCGGCCATCTGCTCTGCCTGAACCTGCCGGGTCTGCCATCGCGCAGCCCATTTTGAGGTTCACGTCTCCAAAAGAGCGTGAAAAAACGGGTTTTCACAACTTCACGAGAGTGTGGCGAGCAATGAACAGTCTGGCATGTGCAAAAGCACCTAAAGTGTCCCGAACAGCCCTGAACAGCTGGCAACAGCGCTCATTTGCAATGGGTGCCTGAAACCGGTCCATAACGCACGACGGATACCTTGACCATAAGTCGAATTGCCGCACCGGCTGTAAAATGCGTTCATAGGCAACGCAAAGCCCGGTTGGTGGTGTCCGCTGAAGTTGCAAAAACTGCGAATAATCGGACATGGCGATCCTGGCAAGCCAGGGATCCTATGCTGTCAATTTGGTGCTGAAGATTTTGGAGACGCGTTAATGGCGCAGAACGAAGCAGTCGATGTAGTACTGGTAGGGGCAGGCATCATGAGTGCCACCCTGGCCGTACTGCTCAAGGAACTCGACCCGGCGATCAAGCTGGAAGTCGTCGAGTTGATGGATTCGGGTGCCGCGGAAAGTTCCAACCCGTGGAACAACGCCGGGACCGGCCATGCCGGGCTGTGTGAACTGAACTACACGCCACAGGCCGCCGACGGCAGCATCGATATCAAGAAAGCGGTGCATATCAATACCCAGTTCGAGGTGTCCCGGCAGTTCTGGGCCTACCTGAGCAAAAAGGGTGCGTTCAGCTCGCCGCGGGCGTTCATCAACCCCGTGCCGCACCTGAGCTACGTCGAGGGCGAGAAGGGCATCAGCTTCCTCAAGAAGCGTTTCGAGATGCTCAAGCAGCACCACGCCTTCAGCGAAATGGAGTACACCGAAGACAAGGCGGTGATGAACGAGTGGATGCCGCTGATGATGCCGGGTCGCCCTGCCGACCAGCAGATCGCCGCCACCCGCGTCATGAAAGGCACCGACGTCAACTTCGGCGCGCTGACCAACAAGCTGCTCAAGCACCTGGCCAACGCCCCCGAAGCACAGGTCAAGTACTGCAAGAAAGTCACCGGCCTGCGCCGTAACGGCAGCGGCTGGACCGTCAGCATCAAGGACGTCAACAGCGGCAGCAGCCGTGAAGTCGATGCCCGCTTCGTGTTCCTCGGCGCCGGTGGCGCGGCCCTGCCGCTGCTGCAACTGTCGGGTATCGAAGAGAGCAAGGGCTTTGGCGGCTTCCCGGTCAGCGGCCAGTGGCTGCGTTGCGACAACCCGGAAGTGGTCAAGCGCCACCAGGCCAAGGTCTACAGCCAGGCCGCGGTAGGTTCGCCACCGATGTCGGTGCCGCACCTGGATACCCGCGTGGTCGACGGCAAGACCTCGCTGCTGTTCGGCCCGTACGCAGGCTTCACCACCAAGTTCCTCAAGCACGGCTCGTTCCTCGACCTGCCGCTGTCGGTACGCATGGGCAACATCGGCCCGATGCTGGCCGTGGCCCGCGACAACATGGACCTGACCAAGTACCTGGTCAGCGAAGTGATGCAGTCGATGGAGCAGCGCCTGGATTCACTGCGCCGCTTCTACCCCGAGGCCAAGGCCGAGGACTGGCGTCTGGAAGTGGCTGGCCAGCGCGTGCAGATCATCAAGAAAGACCCGAAAAAAGGCGGCATTCTGCAGTTCGGTACCGAACTGGTTGCAGCCAAGGACGGCTCCCTGGCCGCCCTGCTCGGTGCTTCCCCTGGTGCTTCGGTAACCGTGTCGATCATGCTGGATCTGATCGAGCGCTGCTTCCCCGAGCAAGCCAAGGGCGCCTGGGCGGCCAAGCTCAAGGAAATTTTCCCGGCCCGGGAAAAGGTCTTGGCCACCGACGCTGCCCTGTACCACAAGATCAGTGCGTACAACGACGAGGCCCTGGGCCTGGTCGAAAGCAGCCCGGCGCAGAGCTACGCATAATCTGCCGGCATAAAAAAACGCCCTTCGGGGCGTTTTTTTATGGGCGCTGGTATCAGCCGCGAGCCTTGTCGATGATCTCGGTGTACTCGGGCGCATTGCGCTGATCCGCGATGGCTTCGACGAAGGTCTTACCGTGCTCGTCCTTGCCGTCCAGGTCATAACCAGCCTCGACGAAGAAGCCGACATAGCGCTCGAAGTCATCGACGCGCAGGCCGCGGTAGCCCTTGATCAGCTTGTGATGCGAAGGCGAAGTTACGCCATCGGCCGGCTCGTATTGCAGGAACGACTTAATGTAGTCATCACTGATCTCATCACCAATCACTTGCTTCTTGTCTTTACGCATTGCCGACTCCAACTGAACCATCACGGACATTTTCACGGGCCGGCAGTTTACCCCCGGGCAACGCCGGCACTCAACGCGCGCGTACGCTTCCGGTATGCAGATCGGCCCAGATGTGACCGTTGGGGTAGCTGAGGAACTGCACATAGACGGTATCGTTGCGCAGCAGGTCGAGCATCACCCGGTACTGGGCCAGCGGGTAGTTGAGTGTGAGGGTTTTGCTTTTGTCGTCGAACACCGGCTTTTTCAGGCTTTTGCTTTCGGCATCGAAGCTGACCAGTACCTGGCTGATGGTCGTGCCCTTGCTCAGCGGCTTGCCCTTGAGGCGCAGAATCAACGGTGAGGTGACCGGAATCGGTTGCTGGTTGGACTGGCGCTGGTTGCCCACTACCACCGAATAGCTGGTGACCTGCAGCAACTGCTGCGAATCGGCAACTTCCTTACGCAGCCCGAGGTCGTCGGGCGGCAGGAACTGGCTGTGCAGGGGCGCCGCGGCCAGCGGCATGCTCAGCAGGAACAGCAGGGGGAAAATCGCACGCATGTCAGGCTCCTTGGGGGCAGCCTGGCACTCTAGCATGGGGTAAGGCAAACGGGGCAAGCCGGGTCGACCGGCCCCGCCTGTGGACCTCAGAGACCCTTTACAGCGTAGATACCGTTAGCGTTGCGCCAGTAGCCTTTGTAGTCCATGCCATAACCGAACACATAGCGGTCAACACAGCTCAAGCCGCAGAAGTCGGCCTTGAGGTCGGCGCTGGCCTTGCGGTCGTGGTCCTTGTCGATCAGCACGGCAGTGTGCACGGCGCGGGCACCGGCATGCTTGCAGAAATCGATGATTGCGCTGAGGGTATGACCTTCGTCAAGAATGTCGTCGATGATCAGCACGTCACGATCGATAAACGAGACTTCCGGCTTGGCCTTCCAGAACAGGTCGCCGCCGCTGGTCTGGTTGCGGTAGCGGGTGGCGTGCAGGTAGGACGATTCCAGCGGGAATTGCAGATGGGTCAGCAGTTTGCCGGCGAAGATCAGGCCGCCGTTCATCACACAGAACACTACCGGGTTGCTGTCGGCCAGCACCTCGGTGATTTGCGCGCCCACGCGGGCGATGGCGGCCTCGACTTCGGCTTCGGTGTGCAGGCAGTCAGCCTCGCGCATGACTTGACGGATGTGCTCGAGATCGGCGGACATGGCGCTCTCCAAGGGGCGGCAATTGAGAAAAGCGGGCAAAGGTACGCATCCCGTCGCATCAGATCAAGCATTTCTGGACTAACGTCCAGTAAGTCTGAGGACATGCATGGCTGAATAGATTAATCTAGCGCGGTTTTTTTGCCCGCCCCCCGGAGCTTTTCCCTATGCCTACCCGTGAGATCCGCCATCCGCTGATCCGCCACAAGCTCGGCCTGATGCGCCGCGCCGACATCAGCACCAAGAACTTTCGCGAGCTCGCCCAGGAAGTCGGCACGCTCCTGACCTACGAAGCAACCAAAGACCTGCCGCTGGAAAGCTACGAAATCGACGGCTGGTGCGGCAAGGTCCAGGTCGAGAAGATCGCCGGCAAGAAGATTACTGTAGTACCGATCCTGCGCGCCGGCATCGGCATGCTCGACGGCGTGCTCAGCCTGATCCCGGGCGCCAAGGTCAGCGCCGTGGGCGTGGCCCGCAACGAGGAGACCCTCGAAGCGCACACCTACCTGGAAAAACTCGCCCCGGAGATCAACGAGCGCCTGGCGCTGATTATCGACCCGATGCTGGCCACCGGCGCCTCGATGGTCGCCACCATCGACCTGCTGAAAAAGGCCGGCTGCAAGGACATCCGCGCGATGGTCCTGGTTGCCGCCCCCGAAGGCATCGCCGTGGTCGAGAAAGCCCACCCGGATGTGCAGATCTACACCGCCTCGATCGACCAGTGCCTGAACGAGCACGGCTACATCATCCCGGGCCTGGGCGATGCCGGTGACAAGATCTTCGGTACCAAGCAGAAGGACGCCTGAACATGCAGGATGAGTTCAACGACCCGCTCTGGCGCCAGGTCGTCTCCGGCGCGCAGATGCTCTTCGTCGCCTTTGGCGCGCTGGTATTGATGCCGCTGATTACCGGCCTCGACCCCAACGTCGCGCTGTTCACGGCGGGTTTGGGAACTCTGCTGTTTCAGATAGTGACCGGCCGTCAGGTGCCGGTATTCCTGGCCTCGAGTTTCGCTTTCATCACTCCGATCATCCTCGCCAAGGGCCAGTTCGGCCTGGCCGAGACCATGGGCGGGGTCATGGCGGCGGGCTTCGTCTACACCTTCCTCGGCCTTGCGGTAAAAATCAAAGGCACCGGCTTTATCGACCGCCTGCTGCCACCGGTGGTGATCGGCCCGGTGATCATCTCGATCGGCCTGGCAATGGCGCCGATTGCCGCCAACATGGCCATGGGCAAGGCCGGTGACGGCGCCGAGCTGCTGCCGTACGGCACCGCGATGATGATCTCCATGCCGGCGCTGCTGACCACCCTGATCGTCGCGGTGTTCGGCAAGGGTATCTTCCGCCTGGTGCCGATCATTGCCGGGGTGCTGGTGGGCTTTGCCCTGTCGTTCTACTTTGGCGTGGTCGACACCGCCAAGATCGCCGCCGCGCCCTGGCTGGCGCTGCCGCACTTCACCGCGCCAGCGTTCAACTGGCAGGCGATCCTGTTCATCGTACCGGTGGCCCTGGCGCCGGCGATCGAGCACATCGGCGGGGTGATTGCGGTGGGCAGCGTGACCGGCCGCGACTACCTGAAAAAACCTGGCCTGCACCGCACCCTGCTCGGTGACGGCATCGCCACTACCACTGCCGGCCTGTTCGGCGGGCCGCCCAACACCACCTACGCCGAAGTGACCGGCGCGGTGATGCTGACCAAGAACTACAACCCGAAGATCATGACTTGGGCGGCAATCTTTGCCATCACCCTGGCCTTCATCGGCAAGTTCGGCGCGCTGCTGCAGAGCATTCCGGTGCCGGTAATGGGCGGCATCCTCTGCCTGCTGTTCGGCTCGATCGCGGCGGTGGGCATGAACACCATGATCCGCCACAAGATCGATCTCAGCGAAGCGCGCAACCTGGTGATCGTGTCGGTAACCCTGGTGTTCGGTATCGGCGGCGTGCTGATCGGTAGCGGCACAGGCCCCGATGACTGGGGCCTGAAGGGCATCGCCCTGTGCGCGGTGGTGGCTATTGCCTTGAACCTGCTGCTGCCGGGTAACGACAGCTGGAAGAACAAGGCGCTGGACGATCAGTTGCCTTGATCTGAAGGTCTAGCCCCCTCCCAAGCAGTCTGTGGGAGCGGGCTAGACCCGCGATGAGGCCCTCAAGCCTCTTCGCACATCCCCTTCAACGCCTGCACCCACTGCGGGTGATCATTCAGGCACGGCACCAGCACCAGCTCTTCGCCGCCGGCCTCGACAAACTGCTCGCGCCCGCGGTCACCGATCTCTTCCAGGGTCTCGATGCAATCGGCGACAAACGCCGGGCACATTACCAGCAGCTTTTTCACCCCTGACTTGCCCAGCTCGTCCAACCGCGTTTCGGTGTACGGCTCGATCCACTTCGCCCGCCCCAGCCTTGACTGGAACGACACCGACCACTTGCCGTCGGGGATGCCCATCTTCTGCGCGAACGCCTGGGCGGTGCGCAGGCACTGGCCGCGATAGCAGACCGCAAGCACCTCGGGCGAAGCGGTGCGGCAGCAATCGGCGTCCTGGAAACAATGCTTGCCGGTGGGGTCGAGTTTTTTCAGGTGTCGCTCGGGCAGGCCATGGAAGCTGAGCAGCAGGTGATCGTAATCCTCCTGCAAGTATGGCTGCGCGCTGGCTACCAGGGCGTCGATGTATTCCGGCTTGTCGTAGAACGGCTGCAGAATCGCCATCTCGAGCGGCAGCTTGTGCTCGCCAATCACCTGTTTCGCCTGCTCGATGACCGTGGTCACGGTGCTGTCGGCAAACTGCGGGTACAGCGGCGCCAAGGTGACCTTCTTCACGCCCTGGCTGGCCAGGCGCGTCAGCACCGTCGGCAACGAAGGCTCGCCGTAGCGCATGGCGATTTCCACCGGGCCGTGGCTCCACTGCTCGCGCATTGCGGCCTGCAGGCGGCGGGTCAGCACCACCAGCGGCGAACCCTCGTCCCACCAGATCGAGGCATAGGCATGGGCCGATTGCTCCGGGCGCTTGATCAGGATCAGCGACACCAGCAGCCGCCGCACCGGCCACGGCAGGTCGATGACATAGGGGTCCATGAGAAACTGATTGAGGTACCGGCGCACGTCGGCGACAGAGGTGGAGGCCGGTGAACCCAGGTTGACCAGCAGCAAAGCGTGATCGGTCATGCAACGTCCTATTTCAGAGGCGCCTGGACAGTTCATCCAGGGCCGATTGCAGATCATTGAAGCGGAAGGTAAAACCGGCCGCCAGCAAACGTACCGGCCGCGCCCGTTGCCCGCCCAGTAGCAAGGTCGACAATTCGCCCAGCCCGGCCTTGAGCAGCAGCGCCGGCATCGGCATCAATGCCGGGCGGTGCAGGGCCCGGCCCAGACGCCTGGCGAACTCGCGGTTGCGCACCGGCTCCGGGGCGCAGGCATTATAAGGACCGCAGGCATCCTTGTGCTGCAAGAGAAAATCAATCAGGGCGATCTGGTCGTGTATATGGATCCACGGCATCCACTGCCGACCGTCGCCGATAGGCCCGCCCAGCCCGAGTTTGAACGGCAGGCGCAGGCGCGACAAAAAGCCGCCCTCGCTCGCCAGCACCAGCCCGGTACGCACCAGCACCACGCGAATCCCCAGCGGTTGCGCGGCCATGGCGGTTTCTTCCCAGGCGATGCACAGCTGGCTGGCGAAATCCTCCTTGACCGGCTGCGAAGCCTCGGTGAGTTCGCGCTCGCCACCATCGCCATACCAGCCTACCGCCGAACCCGAGATCAGTAGCTCGGGGCGCTGCTGACGCTTCTCCAACCAGGCCAGCAATTGCTCGGTCAAAGTGATACGACTGGCCCAGAGCAAGGCGCGACGGCTGGAGCTCCAGGGCCGGTCGGCAATCGGTGCGCCGGCCAGATTGATCACCGCGTCCACGCCGTCGTCATCGGCCAGCTCATCGAGCCGGGCTATGCCACGCACCCCGGAGCCACACAACTTGCCCACCTGTTCAGGGCGCCGACTCCATACCGTCAGCCGATGTCCCTGGGCCAGCCAGTGCTGACACAGGTGTTGGCCGATCAACCCGGTACCGCCGGTCAGCAATATATGCATGGCTGTGTCCTCGCATGGCGCGCCAGTGGTCTATTTTTAACAACAAGGCACTTTTTTGACCGATCGCTCTCGGATAAACATAGGCCAACCTGTGGTAACGAGCGGAATCATCTTATACAGGATTCGTGCATTGTACAGGTTTGCCGGGCAGCGTAGTCTGCAACCATTAGGTTCGAAGAGGCCATCATGACTGTACCTATTGCCATCATCGGGGCCGGTATCGCCGGCCTGTCCGCCGCCCAGGCGTTGCAAAAGGCCGGGCAGACCGTTCATTTGTTCGACAAGGGCCACGGCAGCGGCGGACGCATGGCCAGCAAACGCAGCGATGCCGGCGCCCTTGATCTCGGCGCCCAGTACTTCACGGCCCGCGACCGGCGCTTTGTCGACCAGTTGCAGCAATGGGTAGCGGCCGGTTGGGCGGCCGAATGGAAGCCGCAGCTGTATCACTATCAGGATGGCGTACTGAGCCCCTCCCCCGACGAGCAGACGCGCTGGGTTGGCGTGCCGCGCATGAGCGCCATCACCCGCGGCCTGCTCAAGGATGTCACGGTAAACTTCAGCTGCCGTATTGCCGAAGTCTATCGCGGCCAGAAGTACTGGCACCTGCAGGACACCGACGGCTGCAGCCACGGGCCGTTCAGCCGGGTGGTAGTCGCCGTGCCGGCGCCTCAGGCCACCCAGTTGCTCAGTGCTGCGCCCAAGCTGGCCGCCACTGCCGCCGGCGTGCAGATGGACCCGACCTGGGCCATCGCCCTGGCGTTCGACACCCCGCTCGACACCCCGATGCAAGGCTGCTTCGTACAAGGCAGCGCCCTCGACTGGCTGGCGCGCAACCGGAGCAAACCCGGGCGCGACGAACACATGGACACCTGGGTGTTGCATGCCACTTCCAGCTGGAGCAAGCAGCACATCGACCTGCCCAAGGAGGCGGTGATCGAGCAACTGTGGGGCGATTTCGCCGAGCTGGTCGGCTGCGTGGTGCCCGCCCCGAACTTCTCCCTCGCCCACCGCTGGCTGTATGCCCGCCCGGCCAGCAATCACGAATGGGGCGCCCTGGCCGACGCTGACCTGGGCCTGTATGCCTGTGGCGACTGGTGCCTGTCGGGCCGGGTCGAAGGCGCTTGGCTCAGCGGCCAGGAAGCGGCCCGTCGGCTGCTTGAGCATCTGGAGTAACAGCTGCCGGGGCTGCTCCTGTTCAGCCCCGCCTGACATTTTCGACATCCTGCACAAAAGTTGTACAAGTGGTTTGACTTGCACAGGTTTGCCCCTATGATGGGATTTACCTGTACATAAAACTTTATTTGTACAATATTTTTCAGGATCTGTTCATGAACGCTCGTGACCTGCCGCGCAAGCCCCGCATTGCTGTCAGCGCCTGCCTGATCGGCCAGGAAGTGCGTTTCAACGGCGGCCACAAAGCCTCGCGCCTGTGCAACGAGGTCCTCAGCGAACACTTCGATTTGGTCCCGGTTTGCCCAGAAGTCGCCATCGGCCTGGGCGTGCCACGTGCACCCATCCGCCTGGTAGGTGATCCTGCCGACCCGCAGGCCGTGTGCAGCCGCGACCCCGGCTTGGATCTGTCCGGCCCGTTGCGCGCTTACGGGCAGCAGATGGCCAAGGATCTCGACGATATTTGCGGCTACATCTTCATGCACAAATCCCCCTCCTGCGGCCTGGAGCGAGTCAAGGTCTATCAGGCCAATGGCTATCCAGCGCCCGAGGGCGGCCGCGGGTTGTTCGCCGCCGCCTTCTGTGAGCAGCGTCCCGATTTACCGGTGGAAGAAGATGGCAGGCTCTGTGATCCGGTGCTGCGCGAGAACTTCATCACCCGGGTATATGCCTACGCCGACTGGCAGCAGCTGATCGCCGCTGGCGTCAGCCGCGGCGCCCTGATCGCGTTTCATTCCCGCTACAAGTACCAGCTGATGGCGCACAACCCGCAGCAGTACAAAGTCCTGGGCAAGCTGTTGGGCAGCATGGGCCGCGACGACGATCCCGAGTTGCTCGCCCCGCGTTACTTCAGCCAGTTGATCCAGGCCCTGAGCCGCTGCGCCAGCCGTGGCACCCACAGCAATGTACTGTTGCACCTGAGCGGTTACCTGCGCGATGCCTTGAGCCGCGCCGACAAGCAGGAAATCCAGCAACTGATCAGCCAGTACCATGCCGGCGTGGTGCCGCTGGTGGTGCCGCTGACCCTGCTCAAGCATCATTTGCGCAAGCATCCCGACCCCTACCTGGCGCAGCAGGTGTACTTGCAACCGCACCCGGAAAACCTGAGCCTGCGCAATGCCATCTGAAGCCTTGTTGCCGATCCGCGAGGTGACGCGCCTGACCGGTATCAACCCGGTCACCCTGCGTGCGTGGGAGCGTCGTTACGGCTTGATCGTGCCGCAACGCACCGGCAAGGGGCATCGCCTCTACAGCCAGGAAGACGTCCAGCGTATCCAGCAGATCCTCACCTGGCTTGACCGGGGCGCGGCGGTCAGCCAGGTCAAAGCCTTGCTGCAAGCCAGCCCGGGGGAGTCACCGTCGCCGGCCGGCAGCGACTGGCAGGCCCTGCGCGAGCAACTCAAGGAAGCCATCGCCGCCCTCGCCGAGCGCCGGCTTGAGCAGCAGGTGAACCAGGCCATGGCCCTGTACCCGGCGGCAACCCTCTGTGAACAGCTGTTGATGCCGCTGCTTGCCGACCTCGAACTGCGCTGGCAGGGCCAATTCGCCACTGGCCTTGAGCAGGTGTTCTTTTTCTCGTGGCTACGCAGCAAGCTCGGGGCACGGGTCTATCACAACAACCATCAGCTCGGCGGCGCCCCCTTGCTGCTGGTAAACGGCTCTGACCTGGCCTTCGACCCACGGCTGTGGCTGACGGCCTGGCTGGCCAGCAATGCCGGTTACCCGGTGCAGGTCTTCGACTGGCCACCACCGGGCAACGAGCTGAGCCTGGCGGTCGCCCAGTTGCGGCCATGGGCGTTGCTGCTGAGCATCGACAAGTCGCTGGACATCGCCCGCTTACAAAGAAACCTGGCCGACATCGAAATTCCGAAACTCCTGTGCGGCCGCGCAGTCAGCATTCATAAGCATGCCCTGCAAGCCTGGACGGACGAGACGCTGTTTGTCCTCGATTCGCCCCAGGCGGCGCTTCAGTGCCTGCGCCAACTCAGGGGCGAACAGCCTGAATTTCACCTTCAAGGGTAACCAAACAGCATGCAACTGATCTGGCTGCGCAGCGACCTGCGCGTAATTGACAACACTGCACTGGCAGCAGCCTGCGAACGCGGCCCGACCCTGGCAGTATGGCTGCTCAGCCCTGGGCAGTGGCAGGCCCATGACGATGCGCCGTGCAAGGTCGACTTCTGGTTGCGCAATCTGCAAAGCCTGCGTGCGGCACTGGCGCAGTTGAACATCCCCCTGCTGATCCGCTACGCCGACACCTGGCAGCAGGCACCGCAGGTCTTGCTGCAGCTGTGCCAGGAGCATCAGGTGCAGGCGCTGCACTTCAACGAGGAATATGGCGTTAATGAAAGCGCCCGCGACCAGGCGGTGCAGGCTGCCCTGGGCGAGCACGGTATTGCCGCGCACGGCTATCTTGACCAGTTACTGTTCCGCCCAGGCAGCATCCTGACCCGCAGCGCCAGCTACTTTCAGGTCTTCAGCCAGTTTCGCAAAGTTTGTTACGAACGCCTGCACCTGGGCGTGCCACCCTTGGTCAACCCAATCAGGGCGCAAGCGCCGACGGCTGTTGCCAGCGATCCGGTTCCCGTTGAGGTAGCCGGTTTCCCACACCCTGCGCAGGCCTTGCGCGAGCTCTGGCCTGCCGGTGAAGAAGAAGCACAGCAGCGTCTGCAACGCTTTATCGACGAATGCGCCGAGGACTACCAGAATCAGCGCGACCTCCCCGCCGTCGCCGGCACCAGCCAGCTGTCAGCCTACCTGGCCGCCGGGGTGATATCGCCGCGTCAGTGCCTGCATGCCGCGCTGAACCACAACTTCGGCGAGTTCGACAGTGGCAACCGCGGCCTGGTGACCTGGATCAACGAGCTGCTCTGGCGCGAGTTCTACAAACACATCCTGGTGGGCTATCCACGGGTCTCGATGCACCGTGCCTTCCGCCCGGAAACCGAGGCCCTGCCCTGGCGCCATGCACCGGAGGAACTCAAGGCCTGGCAGCAAGGACAGACCGGCATCCCGATCATCGATGCGGCCATGCGCCAATTGCTTGCCACCGGCTGGATGCACAACCGCCTGCGCATGATCGTTGCCATGTTCCTGACCAAGAACCTGCTGATCGACTGGCGCGAGGGCGAGCGCTTTTTCATGCGCCACCTGATTGATGGCGACCTGGCCGCCAACAACGGCGGCTGGCAGTGGAGTGCTTCGACCGGCACCGACGCAGCGCCCTATTTCCGCATTTTCAACCCTGTGAGCCAGTCTCAGCGTTTCGATAGCGCAGGGCATTTCATTCGGCAATGGCTGCCTGAGCTTGCCGACCTGGATGAAAAAAAAATCCACAATCCCGTGCCAGCTGGCGATCTTTTTGCTACTAATCATTATCCACAGCCTATTGTGGACCTCGGTAGCAGTCGCCAACGTGCGTTGAATGCATTCAGGAATTTACCCACGCGGCAGGAAGAGAGGGCAGTCATGTGAGCGAACCCATCGCGCGCAAGGTGTGGGTCACCGGCGCAAGCAGCGGCCTGGGCCTGGCGCTGGTGCAACAACTGCTTGAGCAGGGCTGGAAAGTCGCTGCCAGCGGACGTCCTTCGCCCGAGCTCAAGGGCCTTTCGCAGCTCAACCCCGAGCAGTTGCTTTTGCTTGACGGCAATCTCGATGATGGCACGCAGGCCGCACACGCTGGCCAGCAACTCCAGGCCCACTGGGGCGCCCTCGATTGCCTGCTGGTGAATGCCGGCACCTGCGATTACCTGGACCCTGGCCTGCCGCCGACGGCCATTTTCGAAGCCATCGCCAGCAGCAACCTGAGCGCTTCGGTTCATTGCTTGAACGTGGCAGTGCCGCTGCTGGAAAAAGGCCAGGCGCCACAGGTGCTGGCTGTGCTCAGCCGCTATTCGGCGCTGCAACTCTACGAGCCCAGCCAGCCGGCAACCCCGGACAACAACCTGACACAAGTGTTTCGCGCTGAGCGTCAGAAGCTCGAGAGCAAAGGCATCGCCTTGACCGTGGTCGCACCGCAGGCGTTGAAAACGCCACTGCTGGCGGTTCAGGTCCGACCTGAACAATGGACGCCGGAAACTGCTGCCGATGTGATCATCCAGCGTTTGCCAGAGCGCGCCCCCGAGCTACTGCTCGAAGCCCTCAACCTCAACAGCCTCTGGCCACTGCCCGAACTACCTGCAAGCCCTGTGTAAAACACAGGGCTGTGCTCTTTCAGGTTAGAGCGGCATGCGATAGTGCAACGCGTAACTTTCTACCCCATCGTTGGGCGTTTGCAGCCCGGCGTTGGAGTAGTGGATCGCCCGCACGCCGACTTCATGCCCGCCGGCAAAGCGCAAACCAAAGCCGATGCGATCTTCGAACTGGAACGAAGAGCCGAGTTTGTTGCTTTCAACTTCGGTACTGGAGAATGCGGCCACACCAATACCGGCTTCGATATAGGGTTTGACCGACTCACCGGCGAACTCGTAAACGAACACCGGCGCAAACGACAGGCTGTGGTTACTCGACTTCTCGTCGCCATCCCAATAGGTGTAGGCACCGTCCCAATAGCCGGTGATACGGCCTACGCTGGTTTGCCACCAACTGACATCCCAGTTCGATTGCAGGCCGAGGCGATAGGTCATGGTCGAGTCGCCGGTCTGCCCGACCGAGAACGACACGTCCGCTGCTTGAGTTGTGAAAGATTGCCCCAGGGTAACGGCTGCAAGAGCAGCCAAGCAAAGCAGTTTCTTCATGAGAAACGTCCTTTTTCCTAATGCTGTTGTTGGTTTTTCTGTCTCACCAGACAATAAATAGAAATCGGCAGCGTTGCGTTAGTTCAGTCAATGTTGAGTGCTTTTCACACTTTTTTTACATTGGAAAGCTTCGCACACTGTCAGATTTATTCCACAACATTGGAAGGATCTTTCGCAAATGTTCAGGGCTGGCACTGGTCCAGAATTGCGCATCGCGCGCCGGTCCTGCAGCCAGCAATTCACCCTCGCCCAACAGGCGCTGCAATTGCCGGGCAACGGCGGCGCCAGTATCGATGATCGCCACCGAGGCGGGGATCATTTGCGCCAGCAGAGGCTTGAGGAAGGGGTAATGGGTGCAGCCCAGGATCAGGGTATCGCAGCCGGCGTCGAGCAAGGGCTTTACATACCCCTGGAGCATCTCACGCACCACCGGGCTGCTCAGGTCGCCAGCCTCGATGCACTCCACCAGGCCCGGGCAAGGCTGGGTGACGACGCGAATGTCGTTGGCAAAGCGATCGAGCAAGGCAACGAACTTGGCGCTTTGCAGGGTGCCGGTGGTGGCCAGCACGCCGACCACACCGCTGCGGGTCGCGGCAGCGGCGGGTTTGACCGCAGGCTCCATACCGACGATCGGCCAGTGCGGATACTGTTCGCGTAAATCTGCCACCGCCGCCACGGTGGCGGTGTTGCAAGCCAGGACCATGGCCTTGGCGCCTTGCTCGCGGAAGAACTCGGCGACCATGCGACAGCGCTGGCGGATGAACGCCGGCGACTTCTCGCCATAGGGGATGTAGCCGCAGTCGCCGACGTACAGCAGCGACTCGTCGGGCAGCAGGCGCTGGATCTCGGCCAGTACCGACAGGCCGCCGACTCCGGAATCGAAAACGCCGACCGGCGCCGCCGCAGCGTCAGCCATGATGCTCGCCACACACGCTGCAGCCCGGGTCGCGCTTGACCCGCAGCTCACGGAAGCGGCTGCCAAGGGCGTCGATCAACAGCAAGCGCCCCACCAGCGGCTCGCCGAAACCGGCCAGCAGCTTCAGCGCCTCAAGTGCTTGCAGGCTGCCAACCAGCCCCACCAGCGGGCCCAACACGCCGGCTTCGCTGCAGGTCAGTTCGGCTTCGCTGCCGTGCCCGTACAGGCAGTGGTAGCAGGGGCTTAGCGGGTTACGCGGGTCGAACACCGACAACTGCCCTTCCAGGCGAATCGCCGCGCCGCTGACCAGCGGTTTGCCGTGGGCGACGCAGGCAGCATTGACCGCTTCGCGGGTAGTGAAGTTGTCCGAGCAATCGAGCACCAGGTCCACGGCCTTGACCGCTTCAGCCAGGGAGTCCTCATCCAGCGCGCGGCGATGCGCTTTGAGGGTGATTTGCGGGTTGATCGCGGTGAGCCGGGCAAGCGCCGAATCAACCTTGCTCAGGCCTACCGACGCACTGTCGTGCAAGACCTGGCGCTGCAGGTTGGTGACATCCACCGTATCGAAGTCGGCCAGGTGCAATTCGCCAACCCCGGCGGCCGCCAGGTACAGCGCCACTGGCGAGCCGAGACCGCCGAGGCCGACGATCAGCGCCTTGCTGTTTTTCAGCCGCAGCTGACCGTCGATATCCACCTGCGCCAGGAGGATCTGCCGGCTGTAGCGCAACAGCTCCTGGTCGCTCAGCACGACAGCCGCCCCAGGGTGATGCGCTCGTGGCCGTTGAGGTCGAGGCGGCTTTCGATCTGCTCGAAATCATGCCTGGCCAGCAGCTCGCGCACGGCGGCGGCCTGGTCGTAACCGTGTTCGAGCAGCAGCCAGCCAGCCGGCGCCAGGTGCGCCGGCGCCTGGCTGACGATGCAGCGCAGGTCGTCCAGGCCGTCTTCGCCGGAGACCAGCGCGCTGCTGGGCTCAAAGCGCACGTCACCGGCCACCAGGTGCGGGTCGGCGGCGGCAATGTACGGCGGGTTGCTGATGATCAGGTCAAAGCGCTCGCCAGCCAAGGCATCGAACCAGTGGCTGCTGCGCACGTTGACGTTGTTCAGTTGCAGGCGCTGGCGGTTGCGCTCGGCCAGGGCCACGGCTTCGAGCACGCGGTCGACCGCGGTGACCTGCCACAACGGGCGCTCACTGGCCAGGGCCAGGGCAATCGCCCCGGTGCCGGTGCCCAGGTCGAGCAGCTTGACCGCACTACCCGGCAGCAACTGCAGGGCGGTTTCCACCAGCAGCTCGGTTTCCGGACGCGGGATCAAGGTATGCGGGGCCACTTCCAGGTCGAGGTTCCAGAACCCCTGCTGACCCAGAATGTAGGCCACCGGCTCACCGGCGCGGCGGCGCTGCAGGAAGTCGGCAAAGGTCAACGCCGCTTCGCTGCTGACAATCCGCTCCGGCCAGGTGTGCAGGTAGCTGCGCGACTTGCCGATGGCCGCCGCCAACAGCAGTTCGATATCCAGACGCGCGGTCGGCGAATCCGGCAGCTCCGCACCGCGGAGCAAGCTGGCAATAATCGTCATTTACTCACCCAGTGCCGCCAGTTGATCCGCCTGGTACTCGGCCAGCAACGGCTCGATTACCGCGTCGACCCCACCGGCCAGAACGTCATCCAGGGAATACAGGGTCAGGTTGATGCGGTGATCGGTCACCCGCCCCTGTGGATAGTTGTAGGTACGAATTCGTTCGGAACGGTCACCCGAGCCGACCAGCAGCTTGCGCTCGCTGGCCATGGCATTCTGCGCCGCGCTGGTCTGGATGTCGTTGAGCTTGGCCGACAGCCAGGACATCGCCCGGGCACGGTTCTTGTGCTGGGAACGTTCTTCCTGGCACTCGACGACAATGCCGGTGGGCAAGTGGGTGATGCGGATTGCCGAGTCAGTCTTGTTAATGTGCTGACCACCGGCACCGGAGGCACGGTAGGTGTCGACACGCAGGTCCGCCGGGTTGATCTCGATCGCCACCTGCTCGTCCGGCTCCGGCAGCACCGCCACGGTGCAGGCCGAGGTGTGAATGCGGCCCTGGGATTCGGTCTCGGGTACACGCTGGACGCGGTGGGCACCGGACTCGAATTTCAACTTGCCGTAGACGCTGTCGCCTTCGACCCGGGCAATGATTTCCTTGTAGCCGCCGTGTTCGCCCTCGTTCTCCGAGAGAATTTCCAGGCGCCAGCCGCGCTTTTCGGCATAGCGCGAATACATGCGGAACAGGTCGCCGGAAAAGATCGCCGCCTCGTCACCACCGGTACCGGCGCGGATTTCCAGGAACACGTTGCGCCCGTCGTTGGGGTCCTTGGGCAGCAACATGCGCTGCAGCTGGTTTTCCAGCTGCGCCAGTTGCTCCTTGGCTTCGCGCACTTCTTCCACGGCCATTTCGCGCAGGTCCGGGTCGCTGTCCTTGAGCAGCGCCTGGGCGCCGGCCAGATCATCCTGGACCTTGCGCCACTGGGCGTAGGCGACGGCGACCGGCTCGACTTCAGCGTATTCACGGGAATAGGCGCGAAAGCGCGTCTGGTCGCAAATGACCTCGGCATCGCCCAGCAGGGCGGTCAGTTCCTCGAAACGGTCCTGGAGCGTGTCCAGTTTATTCAGCAGCGACGCTTTCATTGCGGGGTTTTATCCGTCGAACCCTCGGAGAGGGCAAAGAGTTCCTGGGCCATGGCCAGCGCATCGAGGCGGCCTTCGGCAGAGAGCTTTTTCAGTTGCACGCTGGGCGCATGCAGCAGCTTGTTGGTCAGGCCACGGGCCAGTTGCACCAGCACCTCATCGGCACTGGCGCCATTGGCCAGCAGGCGCTGGGCCTTTTGCAGCTCTTCGTCGCGCAGGCGCTCGCTCTGCTGACGGTAAGCCTTGAGTACATCCACCGCGGCCAGCTCGCGCAGGCGCAGCATGAAATCTTCGGCGCCCACCGAGACCAGCTCTTCAGCGGCCTGGGCAGCACCCTGGCGGCTCTTGAGGTTCTCGGCGACCACTTCGTGCAGGTCATCGACGGTGTACAGGTAAACGTCATCGAGCTCGCCCACCTGTGGCTCGATATCGCGCGGCACGGCGATGTCGACCATGAAGATCGGCTTGTGCCGGCGCTGCTTCAGGGCGCTTTCCACCGCACCCTTGCCGAGGATCGGCAACTGGCTGGCGGTGGAGCTGATGACGATATCGCTGTTGACCAGCTCCTGGGGAATGTCGGCCAGCAGCACCGCATGGGCGCCGAACTGCTCGGCCAGGGTGCTGGCGCGCTCCAGGGTGCGGTTGGCGACGACGATGCGCCGCACACCCTGCTCGTGCAGATGGCGGGCGACCAGGGTGATGGTTTCACCGGCGCCGATCAGTAGCGCCTGGCTGCGGCCCAGGTCGCTGAAGATCTGCTTGGCCAGGCTCACGGCGGCAAAGGCCACCGACACCGGGTTTTCGCCGATGGCGGTATCGGTACGCACCTGCTTGGCAGCGCTGAAGGTCGCCTGGAACAGCCGCCCGAGCAGCGGGCCGATGGTTCCGGCTTCGCGCGCCACGGCATAGGCCGACTTCATCTGGCCGAGGATCTGCGGCTCGCCCAGCACCAGCGAGTCGAGCCCGGAGGCCACCCGCATCATGTGCCGCACGGCATCGTGATCTTCATGGATGTAGGCGCTGGCGCGCAGTTCATCCAGGCTCAGTTGATGATATTCGGCCAGCCAGCGCAGGATGCTCTCTGCAGCCAGGTGGTCCTGCTCTATATAAAGCTCGCTGCGGTTGCAGGTCGAAAGGATCGCGGCTTCGCGGCTGGCGGTCAGTCGGCAGAGCTGCTGCAAGGCGTCCACCAGCTGCTCAGGGGTAAACGCCACGCGCTCGCGTACGTCTACCGAGGCAGTCTTATGGTTGATACCGAGGGCAAGAAAGGCCATGCAAGGTCGCTGATTGTGACGAGAAGCCGATAATTGTCCTACTTCGCAGAGCGCAGAACAACCACCGCTCGCTATTGTCTCTATAGTCTACCCCTACCGAGACCTTCGCTTATGGGTTTGCCCCGGCGCTTGTGTCATGATGATCCGACCGCTGGTAAGCCGCCCAAATCCCGATTATGAATAGATCCTACGCGTTGCTCCTTGCCCTTGCCTTGCTCCAGGGCTGCCAGACCCTGGCTCCGGATTCCCCGGATGCCAAGGCGCCTGCAGATGCCGCCCCGGTACAACCGGCCAAGCCCACCGTCTACGGATCGTTCAGCCAGGACACCGTGTACAGCCTGCTGACCGCAGAACTTGCCGGCCAGCGCGATCGTTTCGATATCGCCCTGGACAATTACGTCAGCCAGGCAATCAAGACTCAGGACCCGGGTATTTCCGAACGCGCCTACCGCATCGCCGAATACCTGGGCGCCGACCAGGCCGCGCTCGACACCTCGTTGATCTGGGCGAAAAACGACCCCGGCAACCTCGACTCCCAGCGCGCCGCCGCCATCCAGCTGGCTCGCAGCGGTCGCTATGACGAGTCCATGGTCTACATGGAAAAGGTCCTTCAGGGCCAGGGCGACACCCACTTCGACTTCCTCGCCCTGTCGGCACTGGAAACCGACCCGGACACCCGCACCGGCCTGCAAAACAGTTTCGATCGTCTGTTGGTGAAGTACCCTGACAACGGTCAGCTGGTGTTCGGCAAGGCCCTGCTGCTGCAACAGGATGGCAAGGCCCAGGCGGCCCTCGACCTGCTCGAAGAACACCCGCCCGAAGCCGGCGAGATTGCCCCGGTGCTGCTGCGCGCGCGCCTGCTGCAAGGCCTGGACCGCGGCAAAGAGGCCCTGCCGCTGCTGCAGAAAACCATTCGCCAGTACCCGGACGACAAACGCCTGCGCCTGACCTACGCGCGCATGCTGGTCGAGCAGGATCGCCTGGCCGATGCCAAGGCCGAGTTTGTCAGCCTGGTCCAGCAATACCCGGACGACGATGAACTGCGTTACTCGCTGGCCCTGGTCAGCCTGGAAACCAAGGACTGGGACGAAGGCGCCGGCTACCTCGAAGAGCTGATCGCCCGCGACAGCCATGTCGATGCCGCGCACCTGAACCTGGGGCGCATCCATGAAGAACGCAACGACCCCGAAAGCGCCCTCAACGAGTACGCCCTGGTCGGCCCCGGCAACGACTATCTGCCAGCGCAACTGCGCCAGGCCGACATCCTCATTGCCAACGGCCGCAGCGCCGAGGCCTCGCGGCGCCTGGCCGCAGCCCGCGAAGCCCAGCCCGACTACGCCATCCAGCTGTACCTGATCGAAGCCGAAGCCCTGGGCAACAACGACAAGGACGCCCAGGCCGAGCAGGTGCTGCAGCAAGCGATCAAGCAGTACCCGGACGACCTCAACCTGCTGTACACCCGGGCCATGCTGGCGGAAAAACGCAACGACCTGGCGCAGATGGAAAAAGACCTGCGCAGCATCATCAGCCGCGAGCCGGAAAACGCCATGGCCCTCAACGCCCTGGGCTACACCCTGGCTGACCGCACCAGCCGCTATGCCGAAGCCAAGACCCTGATCGACAAGGCGCACCAGATCACCCCGGACGATCCGGCGGTGCTCGACAGCCTCGGCTGGGTCAACTACCGCATGGGCAACCTCGACGAAGCCGAGCGCCTGCTGCGCCAGGCCATCGAGCGTTTCCCCGATCACGAAGTCGCTGCCCACCTGGGTGAAGTGCTCTGGGCCAACGGCAAGCGCCGCGAAGCCCGCCAGGTCTGGGCCAAAGGTTTCGAAGCCCAGCCCGACAGCCCTATCCTGCGCAAGACCGTCCTGCGCCTGACCGGATCCGAGACTCTATAAGCCTATGTTTTTGCGCCACTGCATCACCTTCTGCCTGATTGCCCTGCTTGCCGGTTGTGCCGGCTTCGGCTCCCGTGAGGCCCTGCGGGGCGAAGGCAACCCCCAGCTGTGGCGCGAGCACAAGCAACAGCTGAGCACCCTCGATGGCTGGCAGATCAACGGCAAGGTCGGCATCCGCGCGCCGAAAGACTCCGGCAGCGGCACGCTGTTCTGGCTGCAGCGCCAGGACTACTACGACATCCGCCTGTCCGGCCCGCTCGGCCGCGGCGCTGCACGCCTGACCGGGCGCCCCGGCGGCGTCACCCTCGAGGTCGCCAACCAGGGCCGCTTCGAGGCGCAAAGCCCGGAAGCCCTGCTGGCCGAACAACTGGGCTGGGAGCTGCCGGTGTCGCACCTGGTCTGGTGGATTCGCGGCCTGCCCGCCCCCGACAGCAAGAGCCAGCTGACCCTCGACGGCGACAGCCGCCTGGCCAGCCTCAAGCAGGACGGCTGGGACGTGCAATACCTGAGCTACGCCGAACAGAACGGCTACTGGCTGCCCGAGCGGATCAAGCTGCACGGGCAAAACCTCGACGTGACCCTGGTGGTCAAAGACTGGCAACCACGGCAACTGGGCCACTGATCAATGAACACTGCAACCCTGACCCTGCCGGCCCCGGCCAAGCTCAACCTGATGCTGCACATTCTTGGCCGCCGCGCCGATGGCTACCATGAGCTGGAAACCCTGTTCCAGTTTCTCGAGCATGCCGACGAGCTGTCTTTCGCCCTGCGCGAAGACGGTGAAGTGCGCCTGCACAGCGAGATCGACAACGTCCCCCATGAAAGCAACCTGATCGTCAAGGCCGCGCGCAAGCTCAAGGCCCTGACCGGCTGCGACAAGGGCGTGGATATCTGGCTGAAAAAAATCCTGCCCATGGGCGGCGGCATTGGCGGCGGCAGCTCCGACGCCGCCACTACCCTGCTCGGCCTCAACCATTTATGGCAACTGGGCTTGAGCGAAGACCAGCTGGCTGAACTGGGCCTGAGCCTGGGCGCCGACGTGCCGGTTTTCGTCCGCGGCCATGCGGCGTTCGCCGAGGGCGTGGGCGAGAAGCTGACCCCGGTCGACCCCGAAGAGCCCTGGTATGTCGTGCTGGTCCCGCAAGTATTTGTTAGCACAGCAGAAATTTTTTCAGATCCGCTGTTGACACGTGATTCCTTGCCCCTTAAGATGCGCCCCGTTCCCAAGGGAAACAGTCGAAATGACTGCCAACCGGTGGTAGAGCAGCGTTACCCAGAGGTACGCAATTCATTGAATTTGTTAAACGAATTCACTGAGGCTCGGCTTACCGGAACTGGAAGTTGTGTGTTTGGGGCCTTCCCAAACAAAGCTGAAGCTGATAAAGTTTTGGCCCTTCTTGCAGAGACCCAAACAGGGTTTGTAGCTAAGGGAAGCAACGTTTCGATGTTGCATCGCACGCTGCAGAGTCTGCTCTAGGAATCGAGCACCAGGTGCTCGCAGCAACAGATACAGGGGCGTCGCCAAGCGGTAAGGCAGCAGGTTTTGATCCTGCCATGCGTTGGTTCGAATCCAGCCGCCCCTGCCATTTTCCTTATACTCATCCAGGTATACCCTCAGCCTTCAGGTACTGCGCGTGTCCAAGATGATGGTCTTTACGGGGAACGCTAACCCCGATCTGGCTCGGCGTGTCGTACGTCAGCTGCATATCCCACTGGGTGATGTTTCTGTCGGCAAATTCTCCGACGGCGAAATCAGCACTGAGATTAATGAAAATGTTCGTGGTAAGGACGTTTTCATCATTCAGCCGACTTGCGCGCCAACCAACGATAACCTGATGGAACTGGTAGTGATGGCCGATGCCTTCCGCCGCTCCTCAGCTTCCCGAATCACTGCCGTGATTCCTTACTTCGGATATGCCCGCCAGGATCGCCGTCCGCGTTCGGCGCGTGTTGCTATCAGCGCCAAAGTCGTCGCTGACATGCTCACCGTCGTCGGTATCGACCGTGTTCTCACTGTCGACCTGCACGCTGACCAGATCCAGGGTTTCTTCGATATTCCGGTAGATAACATCTACGGCTCCCCCGTTCTGGTGGATGACATCGAAGACCAGCGTTTCGAGAACCTCATGATCGTGTCCCCGGACATCGGCGGCGTCGTGCGTGCACGTGCTGTTGCCAAGTCCCTGGGTGTCGATCTGGGTATCATCGACAAACGCCGTGAAAAGGCCAATCACTCCGAAGTGATGCATATCATCGGCGACGTCGAAGGACGTACCTGTATTCTCGTCGACGACATGGTCGACACCGCCGGCACCCTGTGCCACGCGGCCAAGGCCCTGAAAGAACACGGCGCTGCCAAGGTTTACGCCTACTGCACGCACCCTGTCCTCTCGGGTCGGGCGATCGAGAATATCGAGAACTCCGTGCTGGACGCACTGGTGGTGACCAACACCATCCCGCTGTCCGCTGCAGCACAAGCCTGTGACCGTATCCGCCAACTGGATATTGCACCGGTTGTTGCCGAGGCGGTTCGCCGCATCAGCAATGAAGAATCGATCAGCGCGATGTTCCGCTGAGGGTTTTCCCTCGCGAACCTCTCGTTGACGAAAAGCGCCCCGCCCCAACACCTGTTGTTGGGGCGGGGCTTTTTTGCCCACCCCGTTTGGCGCTGGTCGCAAACGCCTGCGGGAGATGGCTATTTTGGAGATACAAAATGACTGATTTCACTCTGAACGCCCAAGCGCGTACCGACCTGGGGAAAGGTGCGAGCCGCCGCCTGCGTCGTCTCGCCGCCCAGATCCCTGCCGTTGTTTACGGTGGTGACAAAGAAGCTCAATCCCTGACCATCGTGGCCAAGGAAATCGCCAAACTGTTCGAAAACGAAGCTGCCTACAGCCACGTTATCGAGCTGAACATCGACGGCAAGAAAGAAAACGTCGTTGTCAAAGCGATGCAGCGTCACCCAGCCAAGCAGTTCATCCTGCACGCTGACTTCGTCCGCGTTGTTGCTGGCCAGAAACTGACCGCCAAAGTACCTGTGCACTTCGTCAACGAAGAAGCTCCGGTCAAGAAAGGCGGCGAGATCTCCCACGTTGTCAACGAGATCGAAGTTTCCTGCGAAGCCAAAGACCTGCCTGAGTTCATCGAAGTCGACCTGGCCAACGCCGAAGTCGGCGCGATCATCCACCTGTCGGACCTCAAAGCTCCGAAAGGCGTCGAGTTCGTCGCTCTGGCTCACGGTAACGACCTGGCTGTTGCCAACGTTCACGCTCCGCGTGTTGCGCCTGAAGCTGCAGAAGGCGCTGCCGAGTAATCTACTCAGCACGCCGGCGTTGACCGGGTTACAGTGCCCCGCACTGTAACCCACAACTCCAAGGAAGAGCCCCTGACGTGACCGCCATCCAACTGATCGTCGGCCTGGGAAACCCCGGCCCCGAATACGAACAGACCCGGCATAACGCAGGGGCTCTTTTCGTAGAACGCATTGCCAGCGCCCAGCGCGTCAACCTGACCGCTGACCGCAAGTATTTCGGCCTGACGGCTAAATTCAGCCATCAGGGCAACGACGTTCGTCTGCTGATCCCGACCACCTACATGAACCGCAGCGGCCAGGCCGTTGCTGCACTGGCGAATTTTTTCCGCATCCCGCCAGATGCCATCCTGGTGGCCCACGACGAACTCGACCTGCCTCCCGGCGTCGCCAAGCTCAAAAAGGGCGGCGGCCATGGCGGGCACAACGGGCTGCGCGACATCATCGCCCAGCTCGGCAACCAGAATGACTTTCACCGTCTGCGGCTTGGCATCGGCCACCCGGGTGACAGCAGCAGGGTCTCCGGTTTCGTCCTCGGCAAGGCGCCACGCGCCGAGCAGGAGAAGCTGGACGCCAGTATCGATTTTGCCCTCGGCGTGCTGCCGGACATCCTCGCCGGCGACTGGACGCGTGCGATGAGAGAGCTGCACAGCCAAAAGGCCTGACTCCACGAAGAGGGATTCACCATGGGTTTCAATTGCGGCATCGTCGGCCTGCCCAACGTCGGCAAGTCCACCCTGTTCAACGCCCTGACCAAATCCGGCATCGCCGCCGAGAACTTCCCGTTCTGCACCATCGAGCCGAACAGCGGCATCGTGCCGATGCCCGATGCACGCCTGGACGCGCTGGCGGCCATCGTCAAGCCGAACCGCGTGCTGCCGACCACCATGGAATTCGTCGACATCGCCGGCCTGGTTGCCGGTGCCTCGAAAGGTGAAGGCCTGGGCAACAAGTTCCTCGCCAACATCCGCGAGACCGACGCCATCGCCCACGTGGTGCGCTGCTTCGAAGACGAGAACGTGATTCACGTCTCCAACAGCGTCAACCCCAAGCGCGACATCGAGATCATCGACCTGGAACTGATCTTCGCCGACCTCGACAGCTGCGAGAAGCAACTGCAGAAGGTTGCGCGCAACGCCAAGGGTGGTGACAAGGACGCCCTGGCGCAGAAAGCCATCCTCGAAAAACTGATCCCGCACTTCACCGAAGGCAAGCCTGCGCGCAGCCTGATGAAGAACATGGCAGACGACGAGAAGGCCCTGATCCGCGGCTTCCACCTGCTGACCAGCAAGCCTGTGATGTACATCGCCAACGTTGCCGAAGACGGTTTCGACAACAACCCGCACCTGGACGTGGTCAAGGCCATTGCCGAAGAAGAAGGTGCGATCGTGGTGCCGGTGTGCAACAAGATCGAAGCCGAGATCGCCGAGCTCGACGACGGTGAAGAGAAGGACATGTTCCTCGAAGCCCTGGGCCTCGAAGAGCCAGGCCTGAACCGCGTGATCCGCGCCGGTTACTCGCTGCTCAACCTGCAGACCTACTTCACTGCCGGCGTGCAGGAAGTCCGCGCCTGGACCGTGCGCGTCGGCGCCACCGCCCCGCAGGCGGCCGGCGTGATCCACACCGACTTCGAGAAAGGCTTCATCCGTGCCGAAGTGGTCGCCTACGACGACTTCATCCAGTACAAGGGTGAAAGCGGCGCGAAAGAAGCCGGTAAATGGCGTCTGGAAGGCAAGGACTACATCGTCAAGGACGGTGACGTGATGCACTTCCGCTTCAACGTCTGACCCGCTGCCAGCAGCCCGAAACCCCTTGAGGTCATGCCTCAAGGGGTTTTTCTTTGCCTGCGCCATGAGCAAACGCGGGCCAATACCTGGATCTATACTCAAAGCCGCATTCAAACGGCTCTTGTCCACAGATCAGGTATCGGCGCATGGCTAAGAAAAAGGAAAAGCAAGACAGCAGCGAACGCCTCCCCCGTAAAGAATACGAGCAAGCCCTCAAGGCCCTGCACATCGAGCTGGTCAAGTTGCAGCAGTGGGTGGTGGCCAAGGGTTTGAAGGTCTGTATTGTCTTCGAAGGCCGCGACGGCGCCGGCAAGGGCGGCACCATCAAGGCCATCACCGAGCGCGTCAGCCCGCGGGTGTTTCGCGTGGTGGCGCTGCCAGCACCGACCGAACGGGAAAAAAGCCAGATGTACGCCCAGCGCTACATACAGCACATGCCCTCGGCCGGCGAAGTGGTGATCTTCGACCGCAGCTGGTACAACCGCGCCGGCGTCGAGCGGGTGATGGGCTTTTGTACCGAAGAGCAGTCCAGCAAGTTCCTGTCAGTGGTGCCATCGTTCGAGAAGATGCTGGTCGAGTCCGGCATCGTGCTGGTCAAGTACTGGCTGGAAGTCAGCCCTCAAGAGCAGGAGCGGCGCCTTAAGGAGCGCATCACCGATGGCCGCAAGATCTGGAAGCTGACGCCGATGGACCTCAAGTCCTTCACCCGCTGGGACGACTACACCCGCGCCCGCGATGACATGTTCGCCGCCTCCGACACCTCCTGGGCCCCCTGGTATGTGGCGGTTTCCGAAGACAAGCGGCGGGTGCGCCTGAACATCATCAGCCACTTTCTCAAGCAGGTGCCCTACGAGGACATCACCCACAAACAGAAGATCGAGCTGCCCAAGCGCGGCAAGATCGGCCGCTACAAAAGCACCCGCTACACCTCGCGCATGGTGCCAGAGCGCTTCTGAAGCGCCAAGCGTGCTAGGCAGCGCCCTGCCCGGCACGCTGGGCGCGGAAGGCCCGGCGCCGGGCGCTGCGGGCGAATACCACGAACAGCGCGGCCATGGCCGTCAGCGCCATAGGCAGGCCATGGGGAGCGACGTCCATGGCCGCACCACTGAGCAGCGGCCCGAGCAGGCTGCCGACGCCCCAGAGCAGGCCGACGCTGGCGTTGGCAGTGACCAGGTCCTGGCCCTTGAACTGCTGGCCGATCAGCACCAACGCCAGGGTATAGACCCCACCGGCCACCGCGCCGAGCACCACCAAGGCCGGCCACAGCAGCCATTGCATACCGATCAGCCATGGCAGCGCCAGGCCGATCAGCATCGCCACCACACCGCACACCAGGTGTACGGTGGTGCGCTCGCAGCGGTCGGCCAACCAGCCGATCGGCAACTGGAAGAGCATGTCGCCGGTAAGAATCACCGTCACCATCAACGCTGCGACGCCCACGGCGTAGGCATGGTTGGTGGCATACACCGGCAGCAGCGAAAGGATCACCGCGTCGAAGAACGAGAAGAACAGCACGCCCATGCACAAGGCCGGCGCCACGCGGAAAAAGCCCGCCAGGGAAAAGCTCTTGCCGCCCTCCTCGCCATGCTCGACGTGGTCATTGGGCACCGTCAGCACGATGCACAGCAGCGCCAGGCCATAGCAACCTGTCACCACCGTGGTCACCCAGGTGCTCTGCGCGCCGAGCAGCGCCAGCATCGCCGGGCCGAGCATCTGGAAGCCGGTAAAGGCGGTGGCGTACAGGGCCATGATCTTGCCGCGGTTGTGTTCCGGGCTCAGCTCGTTGACCCACGACTCGCCGAGAATGATGGCAATGCCCATGCCGATCCCCAGCGCCAGGCGCAACAGGGCAAGCAGGTAGAGCGAGGAGAAGCCCCATTCGAGCAGGCCGATGCTCAAGGTGCACAGGCCGAAACACAGCAGGTAGATGGTGCGCCGGGTCAGGTGCCGGCAGCAGGCATCGACCATGAACGCCGAGAGCATCATCCCCGCCGCCGGAATGGCCGAGACGATACCGATCTGCAAGGTACTGGCACCTGCGTCGAGCAAACGCAGCGACACCAATGGCAAACTCGCCCCGAGGCTGAAACCGACTACCGAAACCGCAAACAACAAGCCCAGCAACAAACGCGTATTCATCACCACTCCGAACTCACCGGCGCAAAGCACCACATCGCACCTGCGCAGGCGCATACATGACCGTAATAAGATTTGCATACAGGCGCGCCAGCCACGGCAGAACGCCGGGCATGCAGCTGCCAGGTCAGGAGGTGGGGCGGTGAGGCGAGAAGGTAAAGGCGAACAGCACACTGCGCCGACGCTTGAGGACGGTATCGCTCGGCCAGTCGCAGCAGCGGGTCAGGACGACCGGCTGGCGATGCGCGAATGTGTGGCTGAAGCGGCTCATACGTCGGTTACACCGTAAAGGATGGGCGGCACTCTAGGAGAACCCGTGCCACCCGTCAATAGCCCGTCCTTGAGCCTTCAGCGCTTGCCGGTGGACGGCAGCAGGATCGCCAGCAGGCCGAACAGCGGCAGGAACGAGCACAGGCTGTAGACGTACTCGATGCCCTTGAGGTCGGCCAGATAACCCAGCGCCGCCGCGCCGATGCCGCCAAAACCGAACATCAGGCCGAAGAAGATCCCGGCGATCATGCCGACGTTACCCGGCACCAGCTCCTGGGCGTAGACGACGATGGCCGAGAATGCCGAGGCGAGAATGAAGCCGATGATCACGCTGAGCACGCTGGTCCAGAACAGGTCGGCATAAGGCAGCATCAGGGTGAACGGCGCAACGCCGAGGATCGAGAACCAGATCACCGCCTTGCGCCCGATGCGGTCACCGATCGGGCCGCCAAAGAAGGTCCCGGCCGCTACCGCGCCGAGGAACAGGAACAGGTACAGCTGCGAGCTGGCCACCGACAGGTCGAACTTCTCGATCAGGTAGAAGGTGAAGTAGCTGGTGAGGCTGGACATGTAGAAGTACTTGGAAAACACCAGCAGCCCCAGCACCACCAGGGCGCCGATCACCCGCTGGCGGGAAAGGCCATGGGTGGCGCGCTGGCCCTGCTTGGCCTTGAACAGGTTGAGGTGTTCCTTGTACCAGCGGCTCAGGCCGTAGGTGACCAGCACGGCGCAGACCGCGAACAGGCCGAACCAGGCCACATTGCCCTGGCCGAAGGGAATGATGATCGCCGCCGCCAGTAACGGGCCGAAAGCGGAGCCGGCGTTGCCGCCGACCTGGAAGGTCGACTGCGCCAGGCCAAAGCGCCCACCGGAGGCCAGCCGGGCGATACGCGAGGTTTCCGGGTGGAAGGTCGACGAACCGATACCCACCAGCGCCGCCGCCAGCAGAATCATCGGGAAACTGCCGACATACGCAAGCATGACGATCCCCACCAGGGTGCACAGGGTGCCCAGCGGCAACAGGTTCGGCATCGGCTTGCGGTCGGTGTAAAAGCCGACCCAGGGCTGCAGCAGCGACGCAGTGATCTGGAAGGTCAGGGTGATCAGCCCGATCTGGGTAAAGGTCAGGCCGTAGTTGGCCTTGAGCAGCGGATAGATCGACGGCAGCACGGCCTGGATCAGGTCGTTGATCAGGTGCGCCAGGGCACAGGCGGCGATGATACGCATCACCAGCGGGCTGCTCTGGGCAGTTGCGGTGCTGGCGGGTGACGTTGACGAGGCAGTGCTCACAGCCATGACAAAAGCTTCCATCCGGGGGGCGGGATCCAATTATCCAGAAATCGTTAGCAAGCGCACTATTCTTTTCGACCAACGTGCTTTTGACGTGCTTGTTAATAATTCTCAATAACGTTAGCATCGGCTGCGTTTTTACAGACTCCACTGCCTGCCTATTCGAGGCCCGCATACGCCATGTCCGACGACCAGGACAACCGCAGCCTGTCGCTGCTCTATCAGCATCACCGCAGTGAACTGCTGGCCTTCCTGACCCGCCGCGTGCGCTGCCGGGAAACCGCCCGCGACCTGCTCCAGGATGCCTTTGTGCGGCTGATGCACAGCGAGCGTGGCGAGGTTGGCAACCTGCGGGCCTTTCTGTACCGCATCGCCAACAACCTGAGCATCGACCATGCTCGGCGCAACCAGGTACGTGGGGTCAATGACGAGCAGGCGCTGGAGCATCTGCTCAACGAAACCTCACCCGAGCGCAGTGCCGTGGCCGGAAATACCCTTGACCATCTTGAACGCCTGATCGACGGCCTGCCCTCGCCGACCCGCGAGGTATTTTTACTCGCCCGGGTCGAGCAATTGAGCTACAAGGACATCGGCGCGCGCCTGGGACTCGACCCGCGTGCGGTCGAGCGTCATTTGAACAAAGCCCTGAGCCATTGCGCCGCGGCTGCCCTGCATAACCGAAACAAGACTGACCAGCCATGAACCCATCGCCAAATTCTGCCCATCCGAACGAGCCTGGCGACCGCGAACAGCAAGCCCTGGACTGGTTTACCCGGCTGCGCGCCCACGATGTTCCGCGGGAGCAACGCCAGGCCTTTGAACGCTGGCGCCTGGACCCCGAGAATGCCCGCACCTTTGCCGAGGTCGAGCTGTTCTGGCAACAACTGGAGATGCCCGCGCGTCGCCTGCACAAGGTCAAACGGGGTACGGCCCCACGCTCCTGGGGGGGCTGGGCGGTGGCGGCGAGCATCCTGCTGATCAGCGGCCTGGTGATGTTGCAGTTGCCATTGCTGCAGCGCTTGAACAGCGATGTCGCCACCGCGGTTGGCGAACGCCGGCAGATCCAGCTGGCCGATGGCTCACGGCTGACCCTCGACAGCGCCAGCGCCGTCGATATCGACCTGCGCGGGCCGGTGCGCACGCTGCGCCTGGTGCAAGGGCAGATGTTCATTGAAGTGACCCACGATGGCCGGCCCTTCGTGGTCGATGTCGACGAGGCCCAGGTACAGGTGCTGGGTACGCGCTTCTCGGTCAGCCGCGGCCGCGATCACGATGAAGTAGTGCTGCTCAAAGGCAAGGTCGAGGTCAGCAGCGCCGGCGACAAACGCATGCTCGCCCCTGGTGAACGTGTGACGCTCAGCGGCAGCCGCCTGGACCAGGTCGAGAAGGTCGATGCCGAACGCCTGCTGGCCTGGCGCGAGGGGCAGTTGCGGGTGCGTGAGGTGCCCTTGCGCCGGGTGCTCGAACAGCTTGCCGAGTACCAGGGCAGCCGCCTGCTGTACATCGATGAACAGGTCGGCCGGCGCCCGGTCAGTGGCAGCTTTAACCTCGACCAGGCCGCCACTGCCATCGATGCCCTGGCGCGCACTCAGAACCTCAACGTGAGCAACCTGGCCGGGCAATGGATCATCGTCCGCTAAGCCGGTGAAAATATATTTCCCAGGCATTCGGTAATTGTCTTTGCTGCTGCGTCACACCTCCACATAAGAAGCATTATCGTTTGTATTCTCTGGGGGAGGACACATGCAGTACCCACGCGATTTCCGATTCAGCCGTCAGCCACTGGCCCGCGCCATCCTTGCCGCCAGCCTGTTTTCCACAACCCTGGGCCTGCCGCTGCAGGCCGCCGAGTCTGCCCAGACCCAGGCCCAGGCGCTAGATTTCAACATCCCCGCGCAAGCCTTGGCCGATGCCCTGGACCAGTTCAGCGCCCAAAGCGGGCTGCAGGTGATCTACGACGCCAACCAGCTGGCCGGGCGCTCGTCACCGGGGGTCAAGGGCCGCATGAGCCCGACCCAGGCACTGCAGGCCCTGACTGCCGGCAGCAGCGCACGCCTGAGCCAACCCAACGCCAGCAGCTTTGTCATCGATTTACCGATGGAACTGGGCAGCGCCCTGCAACTGGATGCCATGAGCATTTCCGGCAAGGCACCGGGCTCGACCACTGAAGGCACCGGGCTTTACACCACCTACTCGTCCAGCAGCTCGACGCGCTTGAACCTGACACCCCAGGAAACCCCGCAGTCGCTGACCGTCATGACTCGCCAGCGCCTGGATGACCAGCGCCTGACCAATCTCAGCGATGCCCTCGAAGCGACCCCCGGGGTGATCGTCGTGCGCGACGGCCTGGGCGCCGAGACCGACAGCTACTACTCGCGCGGCTTCGTCATCCAGAACTACGAGATCGACGGCGTGCCGACCGTCACGCGGATGGACAACTACACCCAGAGCATGGCGATGTACGACCGCATCGAGATCGTCCGCGGCGCCAGCGGCCTGATCAGCGGCATGGGCAACCCGTCGGCGACCATCAACCTGATCCGCAAGCGCCCGACCGCCGAGGGCCAGGCCAGCGTCACCGGCTCGGCCGGCACCTGGGACCGCTATGGCACCGGCTTCGATGTTTCCGGGCCGCTGACCGAAAGCGGCAATGTGCGCGGCCGCCTGGTTGCCGACTACAAGACTGAAGGCGCCTGGGTCGACCGTTACAAGCTGGAGAGCCAGCTGCTGTATGGCATCACCGAGTTCGACCTGAGCGAAGATACCCTGCTGACCATGGGCTTCAGCTACCAGCGCACCGACGTCGACTCGCCGCTGCGCACCGGCCTGCCAACCCGCTTCAGCACGGGTGAGCGCAGCAATCTCAAGCGCTCGATCAACATGGCTCCGGACTGGTCGTACAACGACCACGAACAGACCAGCTATTTCGCCTCGGTGGAGCAGCAACTGGGCAACGGCTGGAGCGGCAAGATCGAGTACAGCCATTCCGAAAACAAGTTCGACGAAGTGTTCGGCTTTCTCATGGGCGAGCTGCAGCCCGACGGCAGCGGCCTGAGCCAGTTGCCGGTGCGCTTTTCCGGCACCCCGCGCCAGGACAACCTGGACCTGTACCTGACCGGCCCGTTCAGCCTGTTCGGCCGCGAACACGAACTGATCGGCGGCGTAACCCTGTCCAAGTACAACGAAAACGTACCGAGCTGGGGCGGCTGGCGCTACGACTACAACGCAACGCCAGGTGCGTCGGTGGAGAACATCTTCGACTGGGACGGCAAGCAGCCCAAGCCGGACTGGAGCATCAGTGGCAAATCGTCAATGGAAGAAACCCAGTATGCCGCCTACCTCACCTCGCGCCTGCACCTGACCGACGACCTCAACCTGATTCTCGGCAGCCGGGTCATCGACTGGAAGCGTGACACCGAGGACCGCCCGTACGGCGGTGAGAAGACCGAGGTCAACCGTAAAGAGACCGGTGTGTTCATCCCTTATGCCGGGGTGGTCTACGACCTTGATGAAACCTGGGCGCTGTACGCCAGCTACACCAAAATCTTCAACCCGCAAGCCTCCTGGGTCACCGACGAGAACAACAAGCCGCTCGACCCGATGCAAGGCGTCGGCTACGAGCTGGGCGTCAAGGGCAGCCATTTCGACGGCAAGCTGAACTCCAGCCTGGCGCTGTTCAAGCTCGAACAGGACAACCTGGCGATCTGGGTGCACGACAACGTCTACGACGCCAAGCAGGACACCACCTCCAAAGGCCTGGAAATGGAGCTCAATGGCGAGCTGGCCGAAGGCTGGCAGGCGTCGGCGGGCTACACCTACACCCTGACCACCGACAACCAGGATGAGCGCATTGCCACCGTGTATCCGCGCCACAGCCTCAAGACCTTCACCAGCTACCGCCTGCCGGGCATGCTCGACAAAGTCACCGTGGGTGGCGGGGTCAACTGGCAAAGCAAGGTCGGCACCGACCTGCACAGCTTCGACCAGGGCAGCTACGCGCTGGTCAACCTGATGGCGCGCTACAACATCAGCGAAAACCTCAGCGCCACGGTCAACCTCAACAACGTCTTCGACCGCGAGTACTACTCGATGGCGTCGTCGTACGGCAACTACGGGGCGCCGCGTAACCTGATGACCACGTTCAAATACGACTTCTGAGCCGGTTTACGGCTAAGCGGTTGATCGCGCGTTAATTTTTTTGAAAAAGAGTGTTGACACAAATCCGTTTCAGGCGAATAATGCGCGCCACTTGGCTACATAGCTCAGTTGGTTAGAGCATAGCATTCATAATGCTGGGGTCCGGGGTTCAAGTCCCTGTGTAGCCACCAAGTACTAAAAAGGGCTTACCGCAAGGTAAGCCCTTTTTTCTTGCCTGCGATTTTTACCCTGCCCGCTTAGCGCACATTGGCGAACACTACCGCCAGCCCCAAGCCGATCAAGGCCACACCAATCACCCGGTCAACCAGACGCTGGCGCTCGAGCATGGCCCGGCGCAACACCGCACTTGAGAAAAACACCGCCACCAGGCTGAACCACAACCAGTGGGCGAGCGACATGAACGCGCCATAGCCGAAGTTGACCGCCAGCGAACTGCCCGGCTGCACCACCTGGGTATAGGCACTGACCACAAAGAGCATGGTCTTGGGGTTCAGGGCGTTGGTCAGAAAGCCCGAACGAAATGCCGCCAGCACGCCGAGCTGACTGGCGCTGGTGCCGTCCAGGGAAATCCGCGTGGTGTTGGTCAGCGACTTGTAACCCAGGTAAATCAGGTACCCCGCCCCCAGCACCTTCATCGCCAAAAACAGCGCCGGGCTCTGGCTGATGATCACCGCGATGCCCAGCACCGTGTACAGCACATGCACCTGCACCCCCAGGGCGATGCCCATTGCCGCCGCCAGGCCGGCGCGGCGGCCAAAGGCGTAGCTGCTGCGGGTCACCATGGCAAAGTCGGCGCCCGGGCTGATCACCGCCAGCACGGTAAACAGGGCAACGGCTATGAGTTCATTCACGTAAAGCTCCTCGATCTGCTAGGACAATGCACAGATAGCTCTGCACGCCGCCATTATCGAAAGCTTCGGGTAAGGCCAAAAGCGATTTATAGTGAGGCAAATCCGCTAGTTTTTCTCACAGATATGAAACTGCCTGCGCTGTCCGCCTTTCGCTATTTCGATGTTGCCGCGCAAACCCAGAGCTTTGTGCGCGCCGCCGAGCTGCTCAATGTCACCCACGGTGCGGTGAGCCGACAGGTGCGCCTGCTGGAAGAAACGCTGGGCGTGCAACTGTTCGAGCGGCGCAACCGGGCGATCTTTCTCACCGCCGCCGGCCGCGCCCTGCACGGCACCACGCTGTCGGTGTTCGAGCAACTGGAAGGCGCGGTGTACCGCCTGCAGCAACAGGCGCGGGAGAACGTGCTGGTGCTGTCGTGCGAGCCAACCATCGCCATGCGCTGGCTGATCCCACGGCTGCCGGCCTTTCATGCCGCCCACCCGGACATTCACCTGCACCTGGTGGCGGCTGGCGGGCCGATCGATTTTGCCCGCAGCGGCGTCGACCTGGCCCTGCGCCGCGATGACTTTCGCTGGGACGCCAATCTGTACGCACTGAAGATCTGCGACGAATGGGTTGGCCCGGTGTGCAGTGCCACCCATAACTTTCCCGAACACGGCCTGGCCGGACAACGCCTGCTGCACAGCGCTTCGCGCCCCAACGCCTGGGCTACCTGGTTGCGTCATAGCGGGGAGTCGGCCAAGGGCAGTAGCCGCGCTGACTACGAGCACTTCTACCTGTGCATTCAGGCGGCGGCAGCCGGGCTGGGCGTGGCCATGGCCTCGCGCCTGATGGTCCAGGATGAAATCGACAGCGGCCAGTTGCAGGCGCCGCGCGGCTTTATCCAGGACCAGTCGGCCTACTACCTGCTCAGCCCCCGGGCGCTGCTCGACGACGACAAAAGCCGCTGCTTCGCCGAGTGGGTGATCGGCCAGTCACAGGCCTGCCTCGCTCACCTTGACTGAGCCTTGCTGGCGGTAGCCGGCGCACAGAAGGAGGAGCCGGCACTGAAGTCGCCACCCCAGGTGCGGTAGCCCGCCGTGTCGATGTGAATGCGCCCCGACGGGTAACGCCCCAGGCCCATGTTCCAGTCCTTGCCATGGGCCTGCCAGAAGCTGCACAGCGGGTTCGGGTCGGCCCAGGCAGGTAGCAGCAGGTCGACCGCAAAGGCGCGGGTATGGGCGCTGGCCACGGCGCCACCGGCGCAGCGGTTGAGCACCGGGTCGCGGTAGGCCGAAACCACTTCATAGCGCTTGAGCACGCCCTGTTCGCCCAGGGTCTTGAGCAGCAGTAGGGTCGAACGTACTGCCGGCCACTGCGCCGCGGGCGCAAGCGCAAACGGCTCGGCCTTGCACAAACGCCAGTCACTGGCCGAGCGCAGCAATTGGTGGATAGGCACCACGCCATACAGGCGTGCATCCACCAGCATTTCACGAAAGGGCCGGGTCTGATGATCGCCCGCCCACTGAGCAAACAGGTACAGGTCACGCTCGTCAGCCTGCGCCTGCCGGGCAGCGAGCGCTGTCAGTAAAAGTCCTGCACCGATCCCGGCCTTGCACCACGTTTTCATCAGCCTGCTCCCCCTTCCCAACCCCCGGGAAATTCCTCCAGTATGGCAACCCTCCCGACTGCGGGGAGGAACTGACAAGGAGTTAAGCATGCACACGACTGCTCCACTGACCTTCGCCCTGGCCGCCATGACCCTGAGCAGCGCCGCCCTGGCTGATGCCCGCATCGACCTGGGCAGCCAGGAACGGGTGACCCGGCTGTTTGCCTACCCCAACAACTGCAACGTCATCTGCTTTCGCAACTGGACCCTTGAGCAAACCGTGGAGAACTACCTGACCCAGAGCGTGCAACGCGACGGTTACGCCGCGGCGACGGTAAAGGTCAAGCGCGACAACGACACACTACATGCCGACATCCAGGGCGTACCGAGCGACTACAGCAAGCCCCTGCAAGCGCTGCTCGACACCGGCGAGCTGGCCTACCAGGGCGCCACCCGGCTCAACCGCGAAGGCAAGTGGGCCTACAACTGGAACCTGTTCCTGCCCCTGGGCATGGCCCTGGAAAAGCGCCGCAGCATCGAGCTGCTGCATTTTCCACCGGACTACTCGCTGACCCAGGCCCAGGACTACCTGCGTTCCAACACCACCGACCGCTGGGCCACGCTGCTGACCTTCAACGGCATTCCTGCCGAGCAGACCCCGGCCTACCAGACCATCGTCGACATCGCCCCGATCGCCGCGCCAGCCAGCGCCGGCAAAGACCTGGAGGGCGTGTATGGCTACTTCAAGGATTATCAGCTGCAAATGGTCAAAGAGATGACCCGAACCGGCAACGGCGCCGCCTTGCCGATGGTTGCCTTCGGCTCGCCGGTGCGCAGCTGGATCGAGCAGCAGTACGGACCCAGGCTCTATGTACTGGGCCTGGCCAGCATCAGCCCGACGCCTGGGCAAAAGGTGCCGGTGCTGGGCGCCAATCACCCGAGCGCAATCTGGTATGCGGCAGATAAAACCAACTATGGCGGCGACCAGGACAAGGCCGATCAGGCCGGCCTGAAGATGATGGGCCAGGATTTGAGCGCTGCCTGCTGGCAGGCGGGCATGGGCCGCAACCCGGCGGCGGATGCCAAGGCAACGCTGGGGGCCTGTACTCAGAAGTGGCAGGTGACGGCGAAGAAGCAGACCTGCGAGCTGTATTTTCGCAGCATTCGCAACATGACCCCGGAGCAGGCTGGGGCCAAGTGCAATACCGGGGCGGTGACGCGGACGTTGCGTGATTTGCAGAAGTCTTGAGGTGAAGCCAATCGCGGCGACCCGACTTGCCCCGCGATTGGCTCAGTCCTGCGGACGCAAGCGGTACTGCGGCGGCAACTGGTCGAGGCCGCTGATGGTCGCGTTCAGGCTCTTCCAGCGGCCATCCTTGATGCCATAGATGCAACCATGCACCGACAGGCTCTGGCCACGGTGCCAGGCATTCTGGACGATGGTGGTATGGCCGACATTGGCCACCTGCTGGATCACGTTCAGCTCGCACAGGCGGTCCACCCGCTCTTCCTCGGTCGCAAGCTTGGCCAGCTCCACGCGGTTCTCGTAGTACAGGTCGCGAATCGAACGCAGCCAGCCGTCGATCAGGCCCAATTGGCGATCCTGCATCGAGGCCCGTACCCCGCCGCAACCGTAGTGGCCGGTGACCAGGATATGCTTGACCTTGAGCACGTCCACCGCGTACTGGATCACCGACAGGCAGTTGAGGTCGGTGTGCAGCACCACGTTGGCGACATTGCGATGAACGAACAGATCGCCCGGCAACATGCCGACGATCTCGTTGGCCGGAACCCGGGCGTCCGAGCAGCCGATCCAGAGGAATTCCGGAGTCTGCTGACGCGCGAGTTTGGCGAAGAAATCCGGATCTTCCTGCTTGATCGCATCGGCCCAGCGTGCGTTGTTATCAATCAGTTCTTGTAGATCGTGCATGTTCAAGCCTCATGGTTGGTGCGCATCTTGTGACAGGCGCCGGCCCGTTCAGGTCACGCCTTTGAATCTTCGGCCAACCGTCAGGTCCACCGCATACGCCCACCCGCAGGAGGATCGACCATGAGCCAGGAACACCGCCCGCTGCACGCCCCGCAACCCGCCCCGATCGACACCGACGAAGACCGCATGGGCTCGGTTGAAGAACTGCACTTTGACAAGGATACCCCCAATGTCGATGCCGGTTTCGACCCAACCGACGACGACCTCGAGCCAGAAACCCTGATCCCTGAAGACGGCGCCCGCTCGCCCGGCGAAGCCGGTGCGGATCACCCGGCAGACTGGGATTTGAGCGTAGTCGACGAAGATGACATCGGCGGCGGCAACGGCCTGGATGAAGCGGAACTGGCCCGGCGCGATCCGCTGGACGGCAAGCGCGAACCCTGAGCCGTTACTCGAACAGGGTGCAGGCCATGACCAGGGCGTCTTCGCGACCGCCGGCAACCGGGTAGTAGTCACGCCGGCGGCCGATTTCATTGAAGCCGTAGCGCTCGTACAGGCGGTAGGCCGACTGGTTGCTGGCGCGCACTTCGAGGAAGCACTCGCGACCGTTGCTCGCGTAGGCGCGCTTCATCAGCTCTTCCAGCAGGCGCAGGCCCAGGCCCCTGCCCTGGCTTTCCGGCTTGACGGTAATGTTGAGCAGGTGCGCCTCGTCGATGATCACGTTGATCACGCCGTGGCCGACCTGTTGCTCGCCTTCGAACATCAGCCAGATTTCATAGGACTTGAGCCCGTCGAGGAAAATCCCGCGGGTCCAGGGGTGGCTGAAGGCGGCGTATTCGATCTTCAGTACGGCATCCAGATCCGCCTCGGTCATCCGGCGAAAGCTGATTGTGTCACTCATTGCTTGGTTTCCAGCGCGCCATCAGCCGGCGCATGGCTTGCCAGACGTGCGCCTTGCGCTGCGGCTCGTCCATCAACAGTTCGAGCCCCGGCAAGGCCCAGGCAGCGCCCAGGCCTTCAACCGGCAACTCGCGGTAATAAGCTTCGGCGTCGGCCTCACCGGCAAAGCGCACGGCAGGCAGGCCAATCAGCCACAGACAGACGCACGGCGCCTCTTCAAGCCGGGCCTGAATAAAGCCCTGGACGAAATCGGTCGCGGCCTGCGGGCCCTGGTCAAGGTTGCCGCGCACCAGCAACGGCCAGCGCACCGGCTCGCCGATGATCTGCGGGCTGTCCGGCAGGCCGGCGGCGCGCAGCATGTCCTTGAGCAGCAAGTAGGACGGGTCGCGGCTCTGGAACGGCTCGCCGGTGGCAAGCTCGACCAGCAGCAGGCAGTTGCCGGCACGCAGCAGTTGCAGGGCAAAGCGTGGCGGTGGTACCGGCGCAGGCCTGGCAACCACGGGCTTTTCGGCTTCGTCCACCGCCTTGGCCGTCACTTTCGGCGTACTGCCGGGGCGCGGGATCTCGATCTTCGGGCGCTCGCCAGAACGCACCAGCGGCGCGCTCGGCGCAACGCTGGCGGGGGCAGGTGCCTGCTCCTGCGGCTCGAACGCCGGTTCCTCGAGTGCCGCCACCGGCAACAACAGCTGCGGGCGCGACGGCGCGGCGAACGGCAGTTCGGCACGCGGCAGCCAGTGCACCACTTGCATGGCGTTGAGATAAGCGCGGCGGCGGGACTCGATTAACAAGAAGGATCGGCCATCTGTGGATAAGTCAGGGCCGATATTCTAACGTTGTTCGCCGCTCGGCGCCGCTGTTGATCGGCAGAAAACCGCCCGACAGCAGCTTGAAGCGATCAAGGGGGTGAATCGACAGGCGTCTGATGCAGTACAATCAGCGCTTTTATTTGGCAACGAGTCGACCCGCCAATGATCGAACCCAAGCGCGTCCTGCGCGCCCTAGCCGAACACTGGGCCCTGCTCGAGCCGTTGTGCGAGCGCTTCGACGGGGGCACCCTGAGCCTGGCCGAACTGCGCCAGCAACTGGCCACCCAGCAGCTGGAGAGCACGCCCCAGGACATCACCAGCCTGCTCGACGTGTGGATCCGCCTGGATATCCTGGTGCCGGTGGCAAAAAGCCCGAACCGTTTCGAGCTCAACGCCCAGATCCACGACTTTCTCGCTTACCTGCGTCGCGAGCACCGCCTGGGCCTGTGCCTGGAGATCGAAGCCTACCTGCGCCACCTCGAGCGCCTGGCCGGGCACATCCAGGACGCCTTCGAGATTCGCGACGGCAATGACCTGGCGCGCCAGCTGCGCCTGCTCGACATGCGCGTGCGCGATGTACTGAAGAAGCTCGACAACGACGAACAGGCGCTGGTCGCCGTGGCCGAACGCGCTAAGACCAGCGACCGGCAGATCCCCCTGCGCCAGCGTTACGCCGAAGTCCTGGCGACCTGGGACGAATACGTCGAACCGATGATCCAGCTGGTCAACGCCGATGGCGCCTTCGAGCAGGGCGTGCGCAAGGTCGAGACCGTGCTGCTGCGCCTGCTCGGCGAGCAGGCCCGCCTTGGCCATCTGGTCGACGACGACATGCTCCTGCGCACCCACGCGCGCATCCTCGAGATGCAGACCAGCGCCCAGCTGACCCTGCGCCACGCTCGTGAACTGCTGCTGCCGCTGCGTGAAGAAGCGCGCCGGCACAACGCCGTGACCCGCGGCGCCGCCCTGGCCCTGTCGGTAATCCGCCGCAAAGGCCTGGACGCCGTGCCGCAGGCGGCCATGCCGCTGTTCACCCGCCCGCAGAGCACCTTCCTCGGCAGCGCCAGCCAGGTCGAAGCCTACGTCTATGCCCTGGCCCGCTTCGAGCCCAAGCCTGCGCAGTTTCCCAAGGCCCACAAGAGCCACAAGGGCGATGCCCCGCGTGCGCCGCGTACGGTCAAGGAAATGCTCGAGCGCTGCGAAGACGCCCTGCCGCTGCCGGACCTGATGGTCTGGCTGCTCGACCAGGAGCCCGAAGGCGCCACCGACGAGCTGCTGTACTGGTTCTCGCGCCTGTCGCGGGAAAAACGCTTTACCCGCGCGCGCCTCGAGCGCCGCGAATACACCACCCGCGAACACCTGGTCAGCCTGCGTTCCTTCGCTCTGACATCGAGCCGCGAACCATCGCCTGAGCCAACTGCGAGCCCTGCCCATGCATCTTGATCTTTCCGAACTGTCCCAGCTCGCACCGATCTTCCGCGAGCTGTTCAAGGGCTTTCACATCAGCCGCCGCGACCCGGAGCTGTACGCCCAACTGTCGAATTTCCAGGACCAGTACCGCGGCCTGTTCAAGGCCCTGGGCTTTGAACTGGTGTGCGACACCCGCGGCTTCTACTACTTCGTCCCGGACCTGGCCGCGGCCCAGGTCAACAAGACTGCCCAGCGCCTGTCGCTGTTCACCTTCATCCTGGTCGAGCACCTGGCTGACCAGGGCCGCGACCCGATGTCGGTGCTCGACGGCGGCAGCCTGGGCCGCGACGAGCTGCCTTCGCTGCTGGAAAAATACCGCGACCTGTTCATCCAGGCCGAAGTACAGACCCCCGACGAGCTGGAAGAGAAGATCATGCGCCGCATGACCCAGCTCGGCTTTGCCCACGAAGAGAACGGCATCTACCGCTTCCTGCCGCCGATGCACCGTTTCCTCGACGTCTGCCTGTCGGTGCAGCAGGACCGCGACCTGGCTGCCAGCCTGCACAGCGCCCTGCCGCTGCCAACGCCGGTGCTGGTCGAGGAAGAGAGCCCGGAAGAACTCAACCGTACCGACGACCCGCTGGACCTCAGCCCGTTCGAAGAAAGCGAAGAAGACGCCCTGGCCCGAGCCATAGCGCAAGAGCAACAGGAGATTGACGCATGAGCCAGGAACGCTACGGCATTCGCCGCTTCGCACTGCTCAACACCGCCGGCTACAGCCTCGGCCTGTTCCCCCTGGAACACCCGCTGTCGGTCTACGGTGCCAACAACCTGGGCAAGAGTGCCTCGATCAACGCCTTGCAGTTCCCGATCCTGGCACGCATGTCGGACATGAGCTTCGGCAAGTACAGCCTTGAGCAGTCGCGCCGCTTCTACTTTGCCACCGACACCAGCTACATCCTCTGCGAAGTCAACCTGCCCCACGGCCCGCACGTGATCGGCGTGGTCGGCCGCGGCCCGGGTGGCGGTTTCGGTCACCAGTTCTTCGCCTATGCCGGCGAACTGGACCTGGCCCACTACCAGAAGAACGACACCTGCCTGCGCCAGAAAGAGCTGTTCAGCAACCTTGAGCGCAACGGCCTCAAGGCCTACGAGCTCAAGCCTGACGAGCTGCGCCGCCTGCTGGTCGGCGGCCACACCTCGATCCCGCTGGACCTGACCCTGATCCCGCTGCGCTCCACCAGCGAGCAGAGCCTGAAGACCTTCCGCGCGCTGTTCATCAACCTGCTGCACATGCGCGAGATTACCGCGGCCAAGCTCAAGCAGCTGTTCCTCGACGCCTTCGAGCACAGCCTGCGTTCGGGCAGCGTCGACTACATCGCCGCCTGCGAAGAGGCCTTCCGCGACGTGCGGCGCATGGAGCAGGACTACAACTCGCTGGTCGCCGCCGGCCCGCTGGTCGAGGCCCTGGCCAATGGCGTAGCCCAGCGCGACATCCTGCGCGGCAAGCTGCATCGCCTGTCGCCACTGCTCGACTCGCTGCTCGGTACCTGGCAGGACTACGCCAGCGCGCGCAAAGAAGAGCTGGTGATCCAGGCCGAGCACTACAAGAACGAACAGGACAGCCTGCAGAACGACCAGCGTGGCGGCACCCAGGAACTGATGCGCCTGGAGCGCGAGATCACTGGCGTGCAGCGCTGGCTCGGCGAGTTGTCGGTGCTCAAGCATCGCTTCGCCCTGGTCGATGACGTCAAGGTCCTTGAACAGCAACTGCTGGCCGCCAAGGACGCCCACGACGAACTGGCCGGTGCCCTGGCGCAGTCGCGCCAGTTCAGCGCCGAAGACCTCGAAGAGCGTCTGCGCGAGCTGGAAAAACGCCTCAAATCGGTCAAGCAGCAGCTCGACCACGCCGACAACAACAGCTACGCGCGCCTGCGCGAAGAGTTCTCGCAGCAGGACGTCGAGCGCCTGATGCGCCTGTTCAATGGTGCGCTGTTCAGCCTGCCGCTGGGCGAGCGCGGCATCGAGCTGGACGACAGCGATGTCTGGGTCAAATCCCTGGAAGCGGTGCTCGACGGCTTCAAGGGCGAGCGCTTCGAGGCCCCGGGTCTGTCCATCGACCTCTCGCACATCGAGCCGCCTGCCCTGCAGGCCCTGGCCGACCGCGCCGCCCTGCGCGACCAGAAAGAACGCCTGGAAAAAGAACTCAAGCAGCTCAAGACCCAGCAGGCGGTAGCCGCCGACCGCGCCGCGAGCAAGACCCAGACCGAAGCCCTGTACCAACAGGTGCTGGATGCACAAAAGGCCCTGGAAGACTTCCGCCGCAGCGAGACACTGTCCGCCGAGGAAGGCGACAAGCTCGAGCAACTGGCGCAGATGGAAGCTGCCCAGGACGAGCTCAAGCGCTCCAGCGACGCCTTCACCGAACGCGTCCAGCAGCTGTCGGCCAAGCTGCAACTGGTCGGCCGGCAGATCGCCGACATGGAAGCCAAGCAGCGCACCCTCGACGACGCCCTGCGTCGCCGCCAGCTGCTACCCGCCGACCTGCCGTTCGGCACGCCGTTCATGGAACCGGTCGACGACAGCATGGACAACCTGCTGCCGCTGCTCAACGACTACCAGGACAGCTGGCAGGGCCTGCTGCGGGTCGATGGCCAGATCGAGGCGCTGTATGCCCAGGTACGCCTCAAGGGCGTGGCCAAATTCGACAGCGAAGACGACATGGAGCGCCGCCTGCAATTGCTGATCAACGCCTACTCGCACCGTACCGAAGAGGCCCTGACCCTGGGCAAGGCGCGCCGCGCTGCAGTCACCGACATCGCCCGGACCCTGCGCAACATCCGCAGCGACTACGACAGCCTCGAGCACCAGCTGGCGCTGTTCAACCGCGAGATCAACAAGCGCCAGGTCTCCAACCTGCAGAGCTTCCGCATCGTTTTGGCACCAAACAAGGAAGCGCTCAAGCACATCGACCAGATCATCCACAGCGCCGGCCAGTACGAGGAAGGCGAGACCCTGTCGGTGTTCGACCTCAGCGCCAGCGCCGAGCAGGACAACAAGAACGAAGAGGCCAAGGAATACCTGGCGCGCCTGGTCGCGGCCAACCACAACCAGCTGGGCCTCAAGGACCTGTTCGAACTGGCCTTCGAGATCACCAAGGTCGGTGGCCAGCCGGTGATCCACACCGACATCGACGGTGCGGCGTCCAACGGCACCACCATGACCATCAAGGCGCTGACCAACATGTATTTGTTGCTGCACCTGATGGACCGCGACCTGGCCGGCCGCGTACGCCTGCCGTACTACCTGGACGAAGCCGCCGACATCGACGAACGCAACCAGGCAGCGCTGCTGGAAACCAGCTTGCAGCTGGGCTTCGTACCGATTCTGGCGAGCGTCAAGCCGCAGGTTTCGGCGCATGTCGCCATCGACCTGGAAGGCGGCAGCGGGCCGAACGGCATCTATATCGACGAGGCAGACTGGAAGTACATCAGCCGCCGGGATGTGGAGAAGGCGGTAGTGCGCAAAGAAGCTGAGGAAGAGACTTCAGCCTGAAAGTAATCGCGGGGCAAGTCGGGTCGCCGCACCGCCGCTCCCACCGGTCCAGTGGGAGCGGCGGTGCGGCGACCCGACTTGCCCCGCGATGAACTCAACCCGGTGTTACTGCTGGGCCCACGGCAGGATCGGAATCGCCGTCACCGCATTCTGCGGGCTGCCTTCGATGATCCGGTCGGAGTACACCAGGTAGACCAGCGTATTGCGCTTCTTGTCGAGGAAACGCACCACCTGCATGGTCTTGAACACCAGCGAGGTGCGCTCCTTGAACACCTCGTCACCGTCCTTGAGCTGCTCCTTGAAGCGAATCGGCCCGACCTGACGGCAGGCGATCGACGCTTCGGCGCGGTCTTCAGCCAGGCCCAGGCCACCTTTCAGTCCGCCAGTCTTGGCCCGTGACAGATAGCAGGTCACGCCCTCGACCTTGGGGTCATCAAACGCCTCGACAACGATGCGGTCATTCGGCCCGACGATCTTGAACACCGTCGATACCTGGCCAATCTCCTCGGCCGATGCCATTACCGGCAACGCCAGCAGCGCCGCTGCAATCATCCCTTTGAACACAGGTAGTTCCTCAGACCAGAATCAGGTTGTCGCGGTGCACCAGCTCCGGCTCGGCGATGTAGCCCAGCAGGCCCTCGATCGCGTCAGACGGCTGGCCAATGATTTTCTGTGCTTCCAGGGCGCTGTAGTTGGCCAGGCCGCGGGCGACCTCAAGGCCATCCGGGCCGACGCAAACCACCATCTCGCCACGGCGGAAGCTGCCCTGCACGGTCTTCACACCGACCGGCAGCAGGCTCTTGTTGTCCTTGCGCAAAGCCTTCGCCGCGCCCTCGTCGAGCACCAGGGTGCCGCGAGTCTGCAGGTGCCCGGCCAGCCACTGCTTGCGCGCGGCAAGCATGCCGCGCTCAGGCGACAGCAAGGTGCCCAGGCGCTCGCCCGCCTTGAGGCGGTCGAGCACGCGCTCAAGGCGCCCACCGACGATGATCGTGTGGGCACCGGAACGCGCCGCCAGGCGCGCGGCACGCAGCTTGGTCTGCATGCCGCCACGCCCCAGGGCGCCGCCGGTGCCGCCGGCCACGGCGTCGAGGCTCGGATCGTCGGCACGGGCTTCGTAAATCAGCTGCGCATCAGGGTTGTTGCGCGGGTCGGCGTCGAACATGCCGTCGCGGTCGGTGAGGATCACCAGCAGGTCGGCTTCGACCAGGTTGGCCACCAGCGCCGCCAGGGTGTCGTTGTCGCCGAAGCGGATCTCGTCGGTAACCACGGTGTCGTTTTCGTTGATCACCGGCACCACGCCCAGCTCCACCAGGGTGCGCAGGGTGCTGCGGGCATTGAGGTAACGCTTGCGGTCCGAGAGGTCGTCGTGGGTCAGGAGGATCTGCGCGGTATGCCGGCCCATGCTCGGCAAAGCTCGACTCCCAGGCCTGCACCAGGCCCATCTGGCCGATCGAGGCCGCCGCCTGCAGCTCGTTCATCGCACTCGGTCGCTTGGCCCAGCCCAATCGGCTCATCCCGGCGGCAACCGCCCCGGACGACACCAGCACCAACTCGACACCTGCCTCATGCAACGCCACCATCTGCTCGACCCAGACACCCATGGCCGCGCGATCCAGGCCCTTGCCATCTGCTGTCAGCAGGGCACTGCCGATTTTCACGACCCAGCGCTGCGCACCCGTCACCTTGCTCCGCATCTTCTTCCAACCTATTCAGATCTTTAGATACCAAAACGCCGCTCCTGAGAGCGGCGTTTAGTGTACTGCAACGAATCAGTCGCGCACGTAAATGATTTCCGGGCCGTCTTCGTCGTCCTCGTCCCAATCATCGTCATCGTCGTCGCCGATGTCGTGCACGCTCTTGACCCCGCTGCGGCGCAGGGCGCGAGCGTCGTCCAGGGCCTGCAACTGGGCACGGGCTTCGTCTTCGATGCGCTGGTCGAGCTCGGTCAGCTCTTCGGCGTAGGCCGGGTCGTTGGCCAGACGGTCGGCGCGGTCTTCGAGGTAGCGCATGATGTCGCGGCTGAGCTGCTCGGTGCCCTGCTTGGAGATGGCCGAGATCACATAGACCGGGCCTTCCCACTGCAGGCGCTCGACCACTTCCTTGACCCGCTCGTCACGCTCGTCGTCCATCAGCATGTCGGTCTTGTTCAGCACCAGCCAGCGATCACGCTCGGCCAGCGACGGGCTGAAGCGGGTCAGCTCGTTGACGATGACTTCGGCGGCATCGGCGCTGCTGCTTTCATCCAGCGGCGCGAGGTCGACGAGGTGCAGCAGCAGGCGGGTACGCGCCAGGTGCTTGAGGAAGCGGATACCCAGGCCGGCACCGTCGGAGGCACCTTCGATCAGACCGGGGATGTCGGCGATGACAAAGCTCTTCCAGCGGTCGACGCTGACCACACCCAGGTTCGGCACCAGGGTGGTGAACGGGTAGTCGGCGACTTTCGGCTTGGCGGCCGATACCGAGCGGATGAAGGTACTCTTGCCAGCGTTCGGCAGGCCCAGCAGGCCGACGTCGGCCAGTACTTTCATTTCCAGTTTCAGGTCACGCTGCTCACCCGGCTTGCCCGGAGTGGTCTGGCGTGGCGCTCGGTTGGTACTGGATTTGAAACGGGTGTTGCCCAGGCCGTGCCAGCCGCCCTGGACCACCATCAGCTTCTGGCCTGGCTTGACCAGGTCGCCGATGACTTCCTGGGTGGCCGAGTCGATCACCGTGGTGCCGACCGGCACGCGCAGGATCAGGTCGTCGCCCTTCTTGCCGGTGCAGTCGGTGCTGCCGCCGTTGGAGCCGCGCTGGGCTTCGAAGTGACGGGTGTAACGGTAGTCGACCAGGGTGTTGAGGTTATCGTCGGCAACCATGTATACCGAGCCGCCGTCGCCACCGTCACCGCCGTTGGGACCACCGTTCTCGATGAATTTTTCGCGGCGGAAGCTCATGCAACCGTTACCGCCGTCACCGGCTTTGACCCGGATCGATACTTCGTCAACAAACTTCATAAAAACCGCCTCTCGTCAGCTGGACGAGCTGAGTGACACAAAGACATAAGGCTCTTGCAAAAGTGAGCGCGGCGGCCCCGTCACGACAGTAACAACCCACGCCGGCAGCCCATACAAACAGCTTTGCAAGAGACTCACCCCACAAACGAAAAAGCCCCGTCGCGAGACAGGGCTTTTCCAGCGTTCGCGCGATTACTCGGCGACAACGCTCACGTAACGACGACCGAAGGCGCCTTTAACTTCGAACTTGATCTTACCCGCGATCTTGGCGAACAGGGTGTGATCTTTACCCATGCCAACGCCGTAGCCAGCGTGGAATTGGGTGCCGCGCTGACGCACGATGATGTTGCCAGGGATGATAGCCTGGCCGCCATACATCTTCACGCCAAGGCGTTTGGCTTCTGAGTCGCGACCGTTACGGGTACTACCACCAGCTTTTTTGTGTGCCATGGTTCAAATTCTCCAGAAATGGATTCAGGCGATTAAGCCGAAATACCGGTGATCTTGATTTCGGTGAACCACTGGCGGTGGCCCATACGCTTCATGTGGTGCTTACGGCGGCGGAACTTGATGATGCGCACTTTGTCGTGACGACCTTGGGAGATCACTTCAGCAACAACCTTGGCACCAGCAACGACTGGAGCGCCGATGTTCACGTCGTCGCCATTGGCAACCAACAGAACGCGGTCGAAAGTCACGGATTCGCCAGTGGCGATTTCCAGTTTTTCGATTTTCAGGTATTCACCTTCGGCGACTTTGTACTGCTTGCCACCGGTAACAATTACTGCGTACATGGGTATTTCTCCGATAATCCTGCTCACCCAGCTCTTTATAGGAAGAGTATTGGCTGGCATGGCTGCATAGGGCTGGAACGGCCCAGTGCAATTGCGTAAGGCAGGTGCTGCCCAGGAAGTTCAGGGTGCGCGATTGTACGCAAGCCCCGCTTTGCTTGCAAGTCCCACCCCCGGCCCGCGGGCAGCGCGCCTTGACACGCCGGGACCCGCGACCTAGCATGCCGCGCAACCTTTATGGAGCACCTGTGGCCGATGCAACCCCAAGCTTTCTACCGTGCGGTAGCGGACGACTTCAGCGCCGTTGACGAGATTATCAAGAAACAGCTGACTTCGCGTGTACCGCTGGTATCGAAAATCGGCGACTACATTACCTCGGCCGGCGGCAAGCGCCTGCGCCCGCTGCTGGTGCTGCTGTGCGGCAAGGCCCTGGGCCGCGAAGGCGACGACCTGCGCCTGCTGGCCGCCACCATCGAGTTCCTGCACACCGCCACCCTGCTGCATGACGACGTCGTCGACATGTCCGGCATGCGCCGTGGCCGCTCCACCGCCAACGCCCTGTGGGGCAACGCGCCGAGCGTGCTGGTCGGTGACTTCCTGTACTCGCGCTCGTTCGAGATGATGGTCGAACTGGGCTCGATGCCGGTCATGCAGATCCTCTCCAAGGCCACCCGGGTCATTGCCGAAGGCGAAGTCCTGCAGTTGTCCAAAGTGCGCGACGCCAGCACCACCGAAGAAGTCTACATGGACGTCATCCGCGGCAAGACCGCGATGCTGTTCGAGGCCTCGACCCACAGCGCCGCAGCCCTGGCCCAGGCCACCGAGGAGCAGAGCGAAGCCCTGCGCACCTTCGGCGACCACCTGGGCGTGGCCTTCCAGCTGGTCGACGACCTGCTCGACTACAAGGGCGATGCGCAAACCCTGGGCAAGAACGTCGGTGACGACCTGGCCGAAGGCAAGCCGACCCTGCCGCTGATCTACACCATGCGCGAAGGCACCGCCGAACAGGCTGCGCTGGTCCGCCAGGCCATCCAGAAAGGCGGCATCGAAGACCTCGAGAGCATCCGCGCGGCCGTTGAAGCCTCGGGCTCGCTGGACTACACCGCCAAGCTGGCCCGCGACTACGTGGCCCGCGCCATCGCCTGCCTGGACGTGCTGCCGGCCAGCGAATACCGCGATGCACTGGTCGAACTCAGCGAATTCGCCGTCGCCCGCACACACTGATTCGCCACCTCCCTAGTCGCGGGGCAAGCCCGCTCCCACACGGTGGGAGCGGCCGTGCGACGCCTCGACTTGCCCCGCGATTGCATTCGCCCCACGACAACAAAACCCTATACAATGTAGGTTTTGTACCTGTACGTCTTGAGGAACCTTAGTGAGCACTTTGCCACCCTGCCCCAAATGCAACTCCGAATACACCTACGAAGACGGCGCCCAGCTGATCTGCCCCGAGTGCGCCCACGAGTGGTCGGCTGCCGGTGAAGCCGAAGCGGCCAGCGACGAAGCGGTGAAAAAGGATGCAGTGGGCAACGTCCTGCAGGACGGCGACACCATCACCGTGATCAAGGACCTCAAGGTCAAGGGCACCTCGCTGGTGGTCAAGGTCGGCACCAAGGTCAAGAACATCCGCCTGTGCGATGGCGACCACGACATCGACTGCAAGATCGACGGCATCGGCCCTATGAAGCTGAAATCGGAATTCGTCCGCAAGGTCTGATTCTGCCGGGTTTCGGGGTCGCGCTGCGGCCTCGACAACCCACCGGCGGGAAAAAACCGCCAATAGGCACTTGCTATTTTGATAATAAGAATTATTCTCATTGAACGCTTTCAAGGAGAATAGCCATGACTTATCTGATAGACGCCTGGCTTGACCGCCCCCATCCTTACCTGCGCATCCTGCACCGGGAAACCGGCGAGGTGTGTGCCGTGCTTGAAGAAGAAGCACTGGACGAACTGCGCGACCAGGGCGACCTGGATCTCAATGGTTTGAATTCAAGTGAGCCAAGTGTGCTCAAGGAGCTGGTGAGGAACCTGTTCCTGTTTTGCTATGCCCGGGCGTTGCGCCCTGGCGGTGGAACCGATTGGAACTGAACAGCATCGCGGGGCAAGCCCGCTCCTACCCGAATTGTGTAGGAGCGGGCTTGCCCCGCGATAGGTCTTACAGAACGTCCAGCAGCTCGACGTCGAACACCAGCACGCTGTGCGGCGGGATGCTGCCAACGCCCTGAGCGCCGTAAGCCAGCTCGCTCGGCACGTACAGGCGCCATTTGCTGCCGGCGTTCATCAGTTGCAGGGCTTCGGTCCAGCCGGCGATCACACCGCTGACCGGGAACTCTGCTGGCTGGCCGCGCTCGTAGGAGCTGTCGAACACGGTGCCGTCGATCAGGGTGCCGTGGTAGTGGGTACGCACGCTGTCGTCGCGGCTTGGCTTGGCGCCTTCGCCAGCAGTCAGTACTTCGAACTGCAGGCCCGAAGCCAGGGTGGTGATGCCGTCACGCTTGGCGTTTTCAGCCAGGAAAGCCTTGCCTTCGCCAGCGGCAGCTTCGGCCTTGGCCGCAGCTTCGGCTTGCATGATTTCGCGGATAACCTTGAAGCTGGCCGACAGGTCGGCTTCGCTGACGCGGCTGTCCTGGCCGTTGAAGGCGTCGGTCAGGCCGGCCAGGATGGCGTCCAGGTTCACACCTGGTGGCGGGTTGTCACGCAGTTGGCCACCCAGCTGACGGCCGATGCCGTAGCTGACGCGAGTTTCGTCGGTAGACAGGTTGAGTTCGGACATTTGCTTGCTCCGCTGCAGGGCGCACGACAGCCGCGCCCTTTATGAAAAGGGCGAGCAGCCTAGCACACTGCGCTTGCGCAGATCAGCTACCAGGCCGAACGTCGTGGCATCGGGATTTTCAGGTCGCCATCACCGGCGTCGGCGCCACCGCACATCTCGTCGTCCATCGACCAGTGCACCAGGTGCAGCGGCACAGCGGGCAAACCGTCGAGCAGGCGCTGCGCGTCGACCACCGAATGCACTTGCACACGCTTGCCGTGCTTATCAACCAGCGGATGGGCATGGCCTCTTACCCGGGCCTCGATAACGAACTCACCGCCTTCGAGGGCAATCAGGTTGAACTCATCGACATGACCGGCCCTGGCCTCGGTGTTCAGTTGTTGAAGGTTCATTGCGATACCTCGTTACTGGAACTTCGAGTGACCGTTCATTTTTTGTACAGCGGCAGGCAAAGCACAAGGCAAAAACGCAACCGCCCGTCCGTTTTGCAACGGACGGGCGGTATTTGACTGGCACAACGCCTGATCAGTGCTTGGTGACCTTGTCCAGGTAACCCATGGCAAAGGCCGAGACCACGAAGGTCATGTGAATGATCACGTACCACATCAGGTACTGGGGTTCGATGTTGCGCGCGTCCATGAACACCCGCAGCAGGTGGATCGAGGAAATCGCCACGATCGAGGCTGCGACTTTCATCTTCAGCGAAGACGAGTCCATCTTGCCCAGCCAGCTGAGTTTTTCCTTGTCTTCGTCGATATCCAGCTGCGAGACGAAGTTCTCGTAACCGGAAATCATCACCATCACCAGCAGGCCGCCGACCAGGGCCATGTCGATCAGCGACAGCAGCACCAGGATCAGGTCGGCTTCAGCCAGGGCGAAGACGTTGGGCAGGACGTGGAAGATCTCCTGGAAGAACTTCAGTGCCAGCGCCAACAGGCCCAACGACAGACCAAAGTAGATGGGCGCGAGCAGCCAGCGCGAGGCATACATCGCATTTTCGATAATACGTTCCATTGAAAACTCGTCAGGTTGGCAAAAAAGCGAGCGCGAGTATAACAGCCACCCATGACAGAAAAAGCCCGTGGCACGCTGCCACAGGCGCGGCGCAGGCGTCTCAGGTTTCCGGATGGAACTGGAAGTCGCCGACGTGATGCACGCGTTCGCCGTTGATCCGGCGCAGTTGCGCTTGCAGGTGCACGCACCAGATCTGCGGATCGTCAGCCAGTTGGTAACCGTGCAGGGTCAGGCTGTCGACAATGGCGTTGAGCACCGATTCGGCCACGAATGGCCCGTGAAACGGCCCCTGGGCCTTGATCGCAGAGGGCTGCTCGCCAGCCATGCCGGCGGCAAACAGCAGGGTCCACATGCCGTTGTCACCGGCCAATGGGCGGATGCTGCATTCAATGCGGGTCACCAGGCCCAGGCATTGACGGGTGAGGCTGAGGCTGCGCGGCATGGCGGAGGTCCTCGGTAAACCCTTGTTCAGCCTTCAGGTGAAGGCTGTCTCTTCCTGTACCTACCACTGTCCCTGAACTGAAGAATAGAAGAATTCCGCCCATGCGTGGAAAAACCGGCGCCGAATGGTCATGTTCCATTTAGCGCCGTTTTTTTGACTCGTACCACTCAGGTCAGGACGGTTTGACCTGGGCCAGGGCCTGCTCGGCGTGCTCCTTTTCTGCCTCCTTGAGGTCCTCTTCGCTGATCATCTCGGCAATCACCCGCAAGCGCTCGACGACCCGGGCGTTGACACTGCCTTCCGGGAACTGGCCTTCTTCGTCCGGCTCACCGGCAGGTTCACCGACCAAAAGGCTCAGGGCCTCGTCGGCCTGGCTTACGGCGTAGACGTGGAACATGCCGGCGCGTACCGCCTGCAGCACCCGCTCGTCGAGCATCAGCGTGGCAACGTTGGCACGCGGGATGATCGCGCCCTGCTCGCCAGTCAGGCCACGGGCTTCACAAAGGCGGAAGAAGCCCTCGATCTTCTCGTTGACCCCACCGACCGCCTGCACTTCACCGAACTGGTTGATCGAGCCGGTGATGGCGAAGCACTGCTTGAGCGGGGTTTTCGACAAGGCCGAGATCAGCGTGCAGGCCTCGCCCAGCGAGGCGCTGTCGCCGTCGACATAACCGTAGGACTGCTCCAGGGCGATACTCGCGGAGATCGCCAGGGGGAATTCCTGGGCATAACGGCTGCCCAGGTAACCGGTGAGGATCATCACCCCCTTGGAGTGGATCGGCTGGCCGAGGTTGACCTCGCGCTCGATGTCGACGATACCGCTGCCGCCAGGGTAGACCGTGGCGGAGATCCGCGCCGGCACCCCGAAGGCTGAATCGCCGACTTCCAGTACGGTCAGGCCGTTGCACTTGCCCACCGCGGCGCCGTCGGTATCGATGAGGATGATGCCGGCCAGCATGTCGTCGAGAATCCGCGCCGACACACGGCCGGTGCGCGTGGCCTTGGCCTTGAGCGCACGTTCGATGTGCCCGGCGTCGGTCATTTCGTCATTGGCCAGGTGGCGGATGAAGTCCGCCTCGCTGACCAGCTGGAACAAATCACCAATACGCGCCGACAAACGCCCCTGGTGCTCGGCCAGGCGCGCGCTGTAGGTCGCCAGGCGCGCCACCGCGTCGGCGCTCAGCGGCGCCATGCCCTCCTCGCTGGTGCGGGTCTTGAGCAACTGGGCGAACTGCTCCAGGCTCTCGTCGACCATGGGGATGTCTTCGTCGAAGTCGACCAGCACCCGGAACATCTCCTGGAAGTCCGGATCGTGATCCTGCAGGGCGTAGTACAGCTGGCGCGCACCGATGATCACCACCTTGATGTTCAGCGGGATCATCTGCGGGTTGAGGGTCACGGTGGCCAGGCGGCCGAATTCGCCCAACGGCGATTCCATCTTCAGCTTGCGCGACTGCAGGGCGCGCTTGAGCGCGTCCCAGACAAACGGCTCGCTGAGCATCTTCTCGGCTTCCAGAATCAGGAAGCCGCCGTTGGCCCGGTGCAGGGCCCCCGGGCGCAGTTGCCGATAGGTGGTGTACAACGCGCCCTGGTCGGTGCTGTATTCGATACGGCCGAACAGGTTGTCGTAGGTCGGGTGCGGCTCGAACACCACCGGCGCACCGCCGCTGGCGTGATGGCCGACCACCAGGCTCGGTGCGTACTGCTCTTCGAGCAGCTTGCGCGCCTGGGCGTCGGTCTTGCTGTCATCAACCAGTTGCTCGACCACAGTGCGCAGCAGGTAGACCTGCATGGCTTGCAGGTAGGCACAGACGGCGGCGTTCTCAGCGTACTTTTCAGACAGCGGCGCCAGCAATGGTTGCAGCGCCAGAGTGATGGTTTCTTCGTTGAGTTGACGCAGCTGGTTGCTCGATTCGCGCTTCCATTGCGGCAGGCTCGCCAGTTCTTCGTTGAGGCGTTCTTCCAGCGCGGCGATATCGTCGTGGAAACGCTCGCGCTCGGCTTCCGGCAACTGCGCAAATTCCGCTTCGTCCAGCGCCTTGCCGTCGGCCATCGGGGTGAAGGCAACGTTGCTGCTGTCGCGGTACAGGGCCACGTCCTTTTCCAGCGAGGCGCGCTCGATCACATCCAGGGCACGGTCGTATCGCTGGTTGAAGGCGCGGTCGATGGCGCTTTTTTTCTGCTGGTAGGACGGGTGCTCGAACACTGCCGGAAAGGTTGCCAGCAGGTTGTCGATCAGGCCACCGATGTCGCTGATGAACGCCCCGGCGCTGCCCGGTGGCAACTCCAGCGCGCGCGGCTCGCGTGGCTCGTCGTAGTTGTTGACATAGACCCAGTCCGACGGCGTTTGCAGGCGCTTGCCTTCGGCCTTGAGGTAGCGTTTGACGAACGAGAAACGGCCAGTGCCGGGCTCGCCCATGACGAAGACGTTATACCCGGGACGCGGCATGGCGACGCCGAACTGCAAGGCTTCGACTGCACGCTCCTGGCCAAGCACACCGCGAAAAGGCTCCAGATCATTGGTGGTGGAAAAAGCGAACTGTTCAGCGGAAAACGGCCGGGTCAGGGCTTCGGGCGCAAGACGCAGGCTCGCAGCGACAGGATCGGGCATCGGGCTTCCTTACTTCGGCGGGGCGGATGTCAGCATTCTGGCGCCGTGCGCGTGCACGTTGCAAGGCTCATCGCTGCTAATTGTCGCAGGGGCGAAAAGCCGATCTACGTCAATATTTTCAGGCAATCTTTCGCAATAAATCACGGAACCCTTAGATCGTGCCTAAACTCCAAACTGCGCGGCTGGGTAAATAACCGACCCGCCCTGGCAACTGGTCCTACAGATATGCCAGACAACCCTGACCTTTGGTATGTAATTCTAGAAAGAGAACAATGCTATGAAACGGATTCTTCTGGGTACTCTGTTCACCGCGGTCTCCCTCAATGCCATGGCCCAGGCCCCTGGCGGACCGGATTGCGGCTGGGGCAACATGCTGTTCGAGGGCCAACGCGGCACACCGGCCCACTTCCTTGCATCCACCACCAACGGCACCTCCGGCAACGCCACTTTCGGCATGACCTCGGGCACCAACGGCTGCTCGACCAACGCTGCGCTGACCTATGGCGGTAAATCATGGTTCGCCATGAACGGCATGATGAACGAACTCTCCGAAGACATGGCCAAGGGTCAAGGTGAAGCACTGACCACCTATGCCGTGGTGCTCGGTGTCGCACCGGAAGATCGCGCGCACTTCGCCGCGGTTACCCATCAACACTTCCAGGACATCTTCAAGACCGCCGATGTCACGGCTGAAGATGTACACAGCAACACCCTCGCAGTGCTGAAAAGCGATCCACGCCTGGCCAAGTACGTCACCCAGGCTTAAGCTCGGCCCACCCGCCCCTTCACCGGGGCGGGTTGTTGTCCGCCTCTATCGGCATCATTCAGACTTAGTTGCCCGACATGCTCAAACGCCTTGCCTACCTGGCGCTCTGTGCCTGCGCCCCGCTGCATGCTGCCCCTTCATTCGATGAAGCACGCCTTAAGCAACTGGCGGCCGACCGCTACTGGATCGCCCTCGGCCATTACGAGACGGCCAAGCTGGGCGGCTGGCGCAGTTACGTCGATGACCAACGCTTCTTTCTTGCCGAAGACGGCGCCCATCACCCGGACCAGGAGCTGCGCGCCACCGTCAAGGCGCTGTACGCACCGGCGAGCCTGGGCGACAAACATGCCCAGTGCGTGTTCCCGGCACGTACCCGCTGGCTGCGCGAGCAGTTGCAACTGGACGACCTGCCGAGCCCGGACTGCAAGGACTACACCCAGTGGTTCAAGGACGTCTCGCCGCACAGTGCGGTGATGATCTTCCCGGCCGCCTACCTCAACAGCCCCTCGTCGATGTTCGGCCATACCCTGCTACGCATCGACCAGGCCGACGTGCAGAGCAACGAAACCGCCCTGCTCAGCTACGCGATCAACTTCGGCGCCTATATCGAAGGCAGCGACAACAGCATCCTCTATGCCTGGAAGGGCCTGATGGGCGGCTACCCGGGCCTGTTCGCCCTGGTGCCCTACCAAGAGAAACTCTCCGAGTACCGTAGCCTGGAAAACCGCGACCTGTGGGAATACCGGCTGAACCTGACCCCGGAAGAAACCGGGCGCATGGTCGAGCACGTCTGGGAACTCAAGCAGATCCAGTTCGACTACTTCTTCTTCGACGAAAACTGCTCCTACCGCCTGCTCGAGCTGCTGCAGGTGGCGCGCCCGAGCCTGGACCTGACTTCGCAGTTCCCGCTGACCGCGATCCCCACCGACACGGTCAAGGCGGTCAAGCAGGCCGGCCTGGTCGAGCGTATCGACTACCGGCCGTCGCGCGAGCGCGAACTGCTGGAGCGCGCCAAGCCGCTGGAGGCCGAGGAACAGCAACAGGTGCTGGCCGTCAGTGCCGACACCGCGCAGCTACAGAGCCCCGCGTTCACCGCCCTGCCCCGCGAGCGCCAGGCCCTGGTGCAGGACGCCGCCTACCGCCTGGAGCGTTACCGCGCCAACGGTCAGGAGCGCGACCCGGCGCGGACCAAGCGCAGCTTCGAGCTACTGCGGGCAATCAACCGCAACCCGCCGCCGGAGCTTGAGATCGAGCGCCCCGGCTTGCCTGAGGACGGCCACCAGTCACGTACCTGGCAATTGGGCCTGGGCAGCCGCGATGATCGCGCCTACGCCGAATATGGCCTGCGCATGGCCTATCACGACCTCAACGACAACGCCTACGGCTTCCCCCTCGGCGCACAGATCGAGATCCTCCAGCTCAAGCTGCGCCAGTACGAAGGCAACGACTGGCAGGTGCAGCGTCTGGACCTGGCGACCATCCGCTCGCTGACCCCGCGCAACGCCCTGCTGCAACCCTGGTCCTGGCAGGTCGCCGGGGGGCTTGAGCGAGTGCTGGGCAAGCACGGCGACGAGGTGCTGGTCAGCCACGTCAATGGCGGCGCCGGCGCTACCTGGCAGTTGGCCGATGACGTACTGGGCTTTGCCCTGGGCACGGTGCGCGTCGAGCACAACAATGACTTCGCCGGCTTCATTGCGCCGGCTGCAGGCTTCAATACCGGGATGCTGTGGCGCAACCCGCTGGGCAACCTGAGCGTCGAGGCCAAGGCCGACTACTTCACCAATGGCGAGGTGCGCCGTAGCCTGAGTCTGAATCAGCAGTGGGAGCTGTCCCGCGATCTGGGTGTACGTTTGAGTGCCAGCCGCGACTTCAGCAAGCTTGCGTCAGCGCAGAACGAGGTGATGCTGGAGCTCAAGTGGTATCACTATTAGCAAGGCCCCAATACCTTGATCACATCCTTTTGACGCGCCGCCGACAATTGCCCGCCTAGACTTTCCCTGGCAAGCGGAGAGTCTGAACATGCGGCGGTACTGGCTGGTAATGGTGGTAATGGGTGTGCTCACAGGTTGCCAGACAACCCATGAGCAATTGATCAATCAAGGTTACCCACCGGCCTATGCCGATGGCTTCCAGGACGGTTGCAGCAGCGGTCGCCAGGCCGCCGGGGTGATGGCCGGGGACTTTCGCAAAGACGTGCCGCGCTACCTGCACAACCGCCAGTACGAGTCCGGCTGGGACGACGGCTTTCGCCAGTGCCACGCCATGCAGGAGAACCAGGACCTGCAGGAGTATCGCGCCCGTCACTGGGATGAGCGCGATGAGCAGTGGCAGGAAGAAAAGGATCGCGACGCCGCGCGCGCCTATCGACACAAATAGGCCGCAAGCACCCGAAGTCGTCGCCGTCGAGCCCGAGACTTAAACCACGCCCTGGGCCAGCATGGCATCGGCAACCTTGACGAAGCCGGCGATGTTGGCGCCTTTGACGTAGTTGATGCGGCCGTTCTCTTCGCCGTAGTGCACGCAGGCATGGTGGATCGACTGCATGATGTTGTGCAGCTTGCTGTCCACTTCACCGGCGGTCCACAGCAGGCGCATGGCGTTCTGCGACATCTCCAGGCCACTGACGGCCACCCCGCCGGCGTTGGACGCCTTGCCCGGGGCGAAGAGGATGCCGGCCTCGATGAAGATATCCACAGCCTCGAGGGTGGTCGGCATGTTGGCGCCTTCGGCCACGCAGAGGCAGCCGTTGCGCAGCAGGGTGCGGGCGTCTTCGGCGTCCAGTTCGTTCTGCGTCGCGCATGGCAGGGCAATGTCGCAGGCCAGGTTCCAGGGGCGCTGACCCTTGCGGAACTCCAGGCCGAAACGTTCGGCCAGCTCGCTGATACGGCCGCGCTTGACGTTTTTCAGCTCCATCAGCGCATCCCACTGCTCGTCGCTCATGCCGGCTTCGCAGTACAGGGTGCCTTCGGAGTCGGACAGCGAGATCACCTTGCCGCCCAGGTCCATGACCTTGCGCGCCGCATACTGGGCAACGTTGCCGGAGCCGGAGATGGCCACCCGGCGACCGTCGATGCGCAGGTCCTGGCGCTTGAGCATTTCTTCGGCGAAGTACACGCAGCCGTAGCCGGTGGCTTCCGGGCGGATCAGGCTGCCGCCGTAAGTCATGCCTTTGCCGGTCAGCACCGAGGTGAACTGGTTGGCCAGGCGCTTGTACTGGCCGAACAGGAAGCCGATCTCGCGGGCGCCAACGCCGATATCGCCGGCCGGCACATCGAGGTCGGCGCCGATGTGGCGGTACAGCTCGCTCATGAATGCCTGGCAGAAGCGCATGACTTCAGCATCGCTCTTGCCCTTCGGATCGAAGTCCGAGCCTCCCTTGCCGCCGCCCATGGGCAGCGAGGTCAGGGAGTTCTTGAATACCTGTTCGAAGGCCAGGAATTTGAGCACGCCAAGGTTCACCGAGCGGTGGAAGCGCAGGCCGCCCTTGTACGGGCCGATGGCACTGCTCATCTGGATGCGGTAGCCGCGGTTGACCTGGACCTTGCCCTGGTCATCGACCCACGACACGCGAAACAGGATCGCCCGCTCAGGCTCGACCATACGCTCGAGGATACCGGCCTGCAGGTAGTGTGGATTGGCTTCGAGGAACGGCCAGAGGCTGCGCAGCACCTCTTCGACCGCCTGATGGAATTCAGGCTGGGCCGGGTCGCGTTGCTTGAGGCGCGCGAGGAAATCTTCGACAGATTCGATCATGTAGACATTCACCAGATGGAGTTGGACTTATGTTTTTTCCTCGACTTTACCAAGAAGCCACGGCACCGCAACAGGGCGCAATGTCGTTTTTATGAAATTAAATGGTGCATTTGTATAAGTGTATACATGTTAAGCCGTATCGCGAGGCAAGCCCGATCCTACAGGGCCGGGGTAAATTTCGAGCAAAAAAAACGGGACCCGAAGGCCCCGTTTCAGTGCAAACCCCTGAGGGTCATGCCAGTTTTTTGTGCCGTACGCGGTGCGGCTGGGCAGCCGCTTCGCCCAGGCGTTTCTTGCGATCGGCTTCGTACTCGGTGTAGTTGCCTTCGAAGAACACCGCCTGCGAATCGTCTTCGTAGGCCAGGATGTGGGTCGCCACGCGGTCCAGGAACCAGCGATCGTGAGAAATCACGATAGCGGCGCCCGGGAAGTCCAGCAGGGCTTCCTCCAGCGAACGCAGGGTTTCGACGTCGAGGTCGTTGGACGGTTCGTCGAGCAGCAGGACGTTGGCGCCCTCTTTCAGGGTCAGGGCCAGGTGCAGACGGCCGCGCTCACCACCGGAGAGGTCCTTGACGAACTTCTGCTGGTCGCCGCCCTTGAAGTTGAAACGGCCAACGTAGGTGCGCGACGGAATCTCGTAGGTGCCGATGCGCAGCTGGTCGGAGCCGTCGGAGATCTGCTGGAACACGGTCTTGTTGCCGTCGAGGTCTTCACGGCTCTGGTCGACGCAGGCCAGTTGCACGGTTTCACCGATCTCGATGCTGCCCGAGTCCGGTTGTTCCTTGCCCATCAGCATGCGGAACAGAGTCGATTTACCGGCACCGTTACCGCCGATCACGCCGACGATCGCGCCTTTTGGCATGGAGAACGACAGGTTATCGATCAGCACGCGATCGCCATAGCCCTTGCTGACGTTCTTGAACTCGATGACCTTGTCACCCAGGCGCGGACCGGCCGGGATGTAGATCTCGTTGGTCTCGCTGCGCTTCTGGAATTCCTGCGACTGCATTTCTTCGAAGCGTTGCAGGCGGGCCTTGGACTTGGACTGACGTGCCTTGGCGCCTTTGCGCACCCACTCCAGTTCTTCCTTCATGGCCTTTTCATGGGCCGACTGCTGCTTGGATTCCTGGGCCAGACGATCGGACTTGGCTTCCAGCCAACCCGAATAGTTGCCTTCATACGGAATACCGGCGCCGCGGTCGAGCTCGAGGATCCAGCCGGCAACGTTGTCGAGGAAGTACCGGTCGTGGGTAATCGCGACCACGGTGCCCGGGAAGTCGTGAAGGAAGTGTTCCAGCCAGGCGACGGAATCGGCGTCCAGGTGGTTGGTCGGTTCGTCGAGCAGGAGCATGTCGGGGGCCGACAGCAGCAGGCGGCACAGGGCCACACGGCGCTTCTCACCACCGGACAGGTGCTCGACCTTGGCTTCCCACGCTGGCAGGCGCAGGGCGTCGGCGGCCACTTCCAGCTGGCGCTCGAGGTTGTGACCGTCGCTGGCCTGGAGGATGGCTTCGAGTTTGGCCTGTTCGGCGGCCAGCTTGTCGAAGTCGGCATCCGGCTCGGCGTAGGCGGCGTAGACTTCGTCCAGGCGGGCCTGGGCGTCCTTGATCACGCTGACCGCTTCCTCGACCACTTCACGCACGGTCTTGGACGGGTCCAGCTGTGGCTCCTGCGGCAGGTAGCCGATGTTCAGGTCCGGCATCGGACGGGCTTCGCCGTCGAACTCGGTATCGACACCCGCCATGATTTTCAGCAGGGTGGATTTACCCGAGCCGTTGAGGCCGAGCACGCCGATCTTGGCGCCGGGGAAGAAGGACAGCGAAATGTTCTTGAGGATTTCCCGCTTCGGCGGGACAACCTTGCCCAGCCGATGCATGGTATAGACGTATTGAGCCATGGAAAAACCTAGCGTCAGAGACGAAAAAATAGAAACGAAACAGATGAAGGGCGCCGTGGCGCCCAGGAAAGGGCCAAAGCTACCGTAATGCGCCGGGTTGGGCAAACCGCCGACGAACAGGGCTGGCACTTTGCCACGTTTGCGGGCATGCTAGCCGCCCTTCGGGCGTCCGGCTTATAGTGCGCAACCGGAGCCGTCGCCAGGAACGCGGCACTTGCCAACCAGCAGCTCTAAACCTGCCATCCAGCCATACCGCAGGATCAACGTTTGACCAATCTCACTCAGCCGTCATCCCTGCGCAAGCCGGCCACTGCGTCAGGCTCGCCGCTGCGCGGCTCATTGAAAGGCGCGCTGGCCCTGTTGGTGCTGTTGCTGCTAGGCCTGCTGCTGTGGCAGTTGATCGCCCAGTTCCGTCATACCCAGGCTGACCAGTACCAGCACAGCCTGAACGCCAGCGCCGAGCTCGCCGACCACATGAGCCTGAACATGGCGCTCAAGGCCCAGGTGGCGCTCAACCAGATCCAGCCCTACCGCTCATCGCCTGCCCCTGAGCAACTGGCGCAGGTCATCGCGCAACTGCGCCAGCAGCAGCCCAAGCTGCTCAGCGTCGCCTGGATTGGTGCCGATGGCAGCCTGCAGGCCGACAGCCTGAAGGATACACCCGATTACCAGGCACTGGACGAACTGCTGCGACTCAACCAGGGCCGCGACTTCTATTACAGCAACAGTGCCGACAACCAGCAGGTCTACCTGTTGCTGCGCCAGCCGGGCGAGGCGCCCAGCGGCTACTGGTTCCTGCGCCTGGCCCCGGGTTACTACAGCGACCTGACCAACCACCTGGACCGCCCCAATCACCCGTTGTGGCTGCTGGAAAACAGCCGCACCGGCGAGATCATCAACCGCCATCAGCCGACCCCCGGCAGCGACGAGCCGCTGCAAAGCGTGATGCTGGCGTTCCTCGACAACAGTACCTGGCAACTGCGCGGCCTGTTCGATGCCGGCCTTGCCCGCCAGCAACTGCTGCCGGCGCTGATCGGCAAATGCATGCTCGGGCTGTTCTGCGCGCTGATCCCGCTGCTGGCGCTGATCAACATGCGCCGCCGCCATCGCCTGCTGCAGGAAAGCCGCCGACGCTATCACGATATCTTCGAAGGCACCGGGGTCGCCCTGTGCGTGCTCGACCTCTCGGGCCTACCCGGCCAGCTCGAGCGCTATCGCCTGCGCAGCCGCCCGGCGCTGGAACAGCGCCTGGCTTTCGACCAGCCATTGCGGCGGATTTTGCTCCAGGAGCTGAAAGTCACCGAGGTCAACCAGGTGGCCTTGCAACTGCTGGGCGTCAACTGTTGCGACAGTGCCTGGCAACGCCTGGTCGAAGGCTCGCAGACCGGCAACGAAGGCATCGGCATCCAGCTCCTCGGGGCGATCCTCGACAACCAGCAGCAGCTGGAGCTGGAAGTGCGCCTGCCGGTGCCCGGTGGCGACGACCTGCACCTGTGGCTGATGGTGCGTTTCCCGCAGCAGCGCCGCGATTACCAGGCAGTGATCCTCAGCATCAGCGACATCACCAGCCGCAAGCAGGTCGAGCTGTCGTTGCTCGAGCGCGAAAGCTTCTGGTCGGATGTGGTGCGCACCGTGCCCGACCAGTTGTACGTCCAGGACGTGCATAACCAGCTGATGATCTTCAGCAACCGCAACCTCGGCCAGACCCTGGGTTACAGCCGCACCGAGCTTGCGCAGATGGGCGACCATTTCTGGGAGGTGCTGCTGCACCCGGACGACGCCCAGCTCTATCACCAGTTGCGCCAGCAGCAACGCGATTCGGGCTACGTCGAGCAACTGCATTGCCAGTTGCGCTTCCGTCACCACGACCAGCGCTGGCTGCGTTTCGACATCCGCGAGCAGGCCCTGACCCGCGACAGCGCAGGTTGCGTGACGCGGATCATCGGCGTCGGCAAGGACGTTACCGAGCAGATCGAGGCCAGCGAGTCTCTGCGCGACAGCGAACAGCGCTACCGCATGCTCGCCGAAAGTATCAGCGACGTGATCTTCTCCACCGACAGCCAGTTGCAACTGAACTACGTCAGCCCGTCGATCCAGGCGGTGCTGGGCTTTGAAGTGGAGTGGATTTTCGAGAACGGCTGGCACTCGACCATCGCCAACCCGGCCCAGCTCACCGGTATCTACAGCCTGGTCGAGCGGGTCAACAAGGCCCTGGGCGACCCCGAACAGATGGAACTGCTGCGCACCCAGTTGCCGACCCAGCTGTTCCTGTTCGATTGCCTGCGCGCCGACGGCCGCAAGATCCCGATCGAGCTGCGCCTGGTGCTGGTCTGGGATGACCAGGAGCGCTTCGAGGGCATCCTTGGCGTGGGCCGCGACATCAGCCAGCAGCGCCGCGCCGAGAAAGACCTGCGCATGGCCGCCACGGTGTTCGAGCACTCGACCTCGGCGATCCTCATTACCGACCCGGCCGGCTACATCGTCCAGGCCAACGAAGCCTTCAGCCGCGTCAGCGGCTATGCCGTGGCCGACGTGCTGGACCAGTTGCCGAGCCTGCTGACCGTCGATGAGCACCAGGATGCACACCTGCGCTACGTGCTCAAACAGCTGCACCAGCGCGGCACCTGGGAAGGTGAAGTGTGGCTCAAGCGCCGCAGCGGCGAACATTACCCGGCCTGGGTCGGCATTACCGCGGTGCTCGACGATGAAGGCGACCTGGCCAGCTACGTGTGCTTCTTTACCGACATCAGCGAGCGCAAGGCCAGCGAACAGCGCATCCATCGCCTGGCCTACTACGACGCCCTGACCCACTTGCCCAACCGCACCCTGTTCCAGGACCGCCTGCACACTGCCCTGCAGCAAGCCGAGCGACAAAAGGCCTGGGTGGTGCTGATGTTCCTCGACCTCGACCGCTTCAAGCCGATCAACGACTCCCTCGGCCATGCCGCGGGCGACCGCATGCTCAAGGACATGGCCGAGCGCCTGCTCGACTGCGTCGATGACGACGACACCGTGGCGCGCATGGGCGGCGACGAGTTCACCTTGCTGCTGCAACCGCGCGCCACCCGCGAAATGGCCCTGAACCGGGCCATTCACGTGGCCGAGCAGATCCTTGGCAGCCTGGTGCGGCCATTCGTGCTGGAGAACCGCGAGTTCTTCGTCACCGCCAGTATCGGCATCGCCCTGAGCCCGCAGGACGGCAGCGAACTCAGCCAGTTGATGAAGAACGCCGACACCGCCATGTACCACGCCAAGGAGCGCGGCAAGAACAACTTCCAGTTCTACCAGGCCGACATGAACGCCAGTGCCCTGGAGCGCCTGGAGCTGGAAAGCGACCTGCGCCATGCCCTGGAGCAGAACGAATTCATCCTCTATTACCAGCCGCAGTTCAGCGGCGACGGCAAGCGCCTGACCGGTGCCGAGGCGTTGCTGCGCTGGCGTCATCCACGGCGCGGGCTGGTACCGCCGGGGGATTTCATCCCGGTGATCGAGGAGTTGGGCCTGGTGGTCGATGTCGGCGACTGGGTACTCAAGGAAGCCAGCCGCCAGCTCAAGGCCTGGCACCAGGCCAAGGTGCGGGTGCCGAAGGTGTCGGTGAACATTTCGGCGCGGCAATTCTCCGACGGTCAACTGGGCGAGCGCATCGCCACCATCCTCAAGGAAACCGGCCTGCCGCCGGCATGCCTGGAGCTGGAGCTGACCGAAAGTATCCTGATGCGCGAGGTCAACGAGGCCATGGTGATCCTCGACAGCCTGAAGAACCTCGGCCTGAGCATCGCCGTTGACGACTTCGGCACCGGCTATTCGTCGCTCAACTACCTCAAGCAGTTCCCCATCGACGTGCTGAAGATCGACCGCACCTTCGTCGACGGTCTGCCTGAGGGCGAGCAGGATGCACAGATCGCCCGGGCGATCATCGCCATGGCCCACAGCCTGAACCTGGCGGTGATCGCCGAGGGCGTCGAGACCCACGAACAGCTGGAGTTCCTCCGTGAACACGGCTGTGACGAAGTGCAGGGCTACCTGTTCGGGCGACCGATGCCGGCGCATCAGTTCGAGGCGCAGTTCAGCAACGAAACCCTGTTCATGTTCGAATAGGCAGGAAGCTGCAAGCCTTAAGCTACAAGCGGCAAGTTAGAAGCGTTACGCGTCCGGCCTTTGACTTGCCGCTTGAAGCTTGAAGCTTGAAGCTTGAAGCTTGAAGCTTGCAGCTTGTCGCTCATGAGCCCCATTTGTCTGCGACATGATGCCCTTTCATATGCCAGACAAAAGCTGATGAGGTAGAATGCCCGCCTATTTCAGCACGATCCTTGAGGACCGCCATGTTCAGCCGTGATTTGACCATTGCCAAGTACGACGCCGATCTCTTTGCCGCCATGGAGCAAGAAGCTCAGCGCCAGGAAGAACATATCGAGCTGATCGCCTCGGAAAACTACACAAGCCCCGCTGTCATGGAAGCCCAGGGCTCGGTGCTGACCAACAAGTACGCCGAAGGCTACCCGGGCAAGCGCTACTACGGCGGTTGCGAATACGTCGACGTGGTCGAGCAGCTGGCCATCGACCGTGCCAAGGAGCTGTTCGGCGCCGATTACGCCAACGTCCAGCCGCACGCTGGCTCGCAAGCCAACAGCGCCGTCTACCTGGCCCTGCTGTCGGCCGGCGACACCATCCTGGGCATGAGCCTGGCCCACGGCGGTCACCTGACCCACGGCGCCAACGTCAGCTCCTCGGGCAAGCTGTACAACGCCATCCAGTACGGCATCGACGCCAACGGCCTGATCGACTACGACGAAGTCGAGCGCCTGGCGGTCGAGCACAAGCCGAAAATGATCGTTGCCGGTTTCTCGGCCTACTCGCAGATCCTCGACTTCCCACGCTTCCGTGAAATCGCCGACAAGGTCGGTGCCTACCTGTTCGTCGACATGGCCCACGTTGCCGGCCTGGTCGCTGCAGGCGTGTACCCGAACCCGGTGCCATTCGCCGACGTGGTCACCACCACTACCCACAAGACCCTGCGCGGTCCACGTGGCGGCCTGATCCTCGCGCGTGCCAACGCCGAGATCGAGAAGAAGCTCAACTCCGCAGTATTCCCGGGCGCCCAGGGCGGCCCGCTGGAGCACGTGATCGCCGCCAAGGCCATCTGCTTCAAAGAAGCGCTGCAGCCTGAGTTCAAGACCTACCAGCAACAAGTGGTGAAGAACGCCCAGGCCATGGCCGGTGTGTTCATCGAGCGCGGTTTTGACGTGGTCTCCGGCGGTACCCAGAACCACCTGTTCCTGCTGTCGCTGATCAAGCAGGAAATCTCCGGTAAAGACGCCGACGCCGCCCTGGGTCGCGCCTTCATCACCGTCAACAAGAACTCGGTACCGAACGACCCACGTTCGCCGTTCGTCACCTCCGGCCTGCGCTTCGGCACCCCGGCTGTGACCACTCGTGGCTTCAAAGAGGCCGAGTGTAAAGAACTGGCAGGCTGGATCTGCGACATCCTCGCCGACCTGAACAACGAAGCGGTGATCGACGCCGTTCGCGAGAAGGTCAAGGCCATCTGCGCCAAGCTGCCGGTATACGGCAACTAAGCTCAGTTGTGATGTGAAAAAGCCCGGCTCTAGAGCCGGGCTTTTTTGTACCTGTAGGAGCGGGCTTGCCCCGCGATGCAATAGTGATCGCACCATCGCATCGCGGGGCAAGCCCGCTCCTACAGAGTCAAAGCCTCAAACCCTTCGCGAATCTTCGCCTCCGGCAAATCGTCGGCAATGAACACCATCACACTCTCGCGCACTTCCCCCTCTGCCCACTCGGTATCCCAATCAAAGCCATAAAGCTTGAGCACCCCCTGGAACACCAGGCGCCGATCCTCGCCGGCAATGTTCAGCACGCCTTTGTAGCGAAGCAGTTGCTTGCCGTGCTCTTCAAGCAACTGGTTCATGAACTCGCTGAGGCGGTCGATATCCAGCGGCAGGTCGGTGCGCAGGACCATGCTGGAGATCCGGTCGACACTCGGCGCCGCTACTACCGGGCGCACGTTCAGACTGGCATTGAGGTTGAAACCCCGCACATCGAGCAACTCGGCCAGATCGATCTTGCCGTGTTCCACCACCCGGATCGGCGCACGGCGGTTGATCCGCCCCAGGCGCTCGCTCAGGGCCTGGAAGCTGGCGGCGTCGACCAGATCGGTCTTGCTCACCAGCAGGCGGTCGGCAAAACCGACCTGGGCCTGGGCAATGGCCTGGGTCAGGTGCTGATCGGCGTGCGCGGCATCCACCAGGGTGATGATGCCGTCGAGGATGTAGCGCTCGCGCAGCTCTTCATCGATGAAGAAGGTTTGCGCCACCGGCGCCGGGTCGGCCAGGCCCGTGCATTCGATCACCAGCCGGTCGAAGGCGATCTCGCCGCTGTCCAGGCGCTCGAGCAGCAGGAACAGCGCCTTGGTCAGGTCGGTGTGGATACTGCAGCACACGCAGCCGTTGGCCAGGGTCATGACCTGCACCGGCTCGTCGCCGAGCAGTTGGGTATCGATGCCGGCATCGCTGAATTCGTTTTCGATCACGGCAATCTTCAGGCCGTGCTCGGCCTTGAGCAGGTGGCGCAGCAAGGTGGTCTTGCCGGCGCCGAGAAAGCCGCTGAGCACGGTAACGGGAATTGGAGGTAACAAACCGAATACTCCTGAACGCTGAAAATGACTGTGGGAGCCCGGCGCGAACCGGGCTCCCACAGCTTTGTCACTGGCCTTGCATGCCGCTTTTCAACAGCACTTTGGCCCACCCTTGCCGCCGTAACGTGCCTCCTGGCGTTCGCGGAAGAACTCCTCGTAGGTCATTACCGGCTTGTCCGGGTGCTTGGTCTGCATATGCTCGACGTAGTTGTCGTAGTCGGGCATGCCGACCATCAGGCGGGCTGCCTGCCCCAGGTACTTACCCAGTCGACCGAGATCGTTGAACATCACTGCATTCCTCTTGGGTTACGCATCCGGCAGGGCCTGGAACGGGGACTCTTTGTCAGTCCGCTCTTTTTTGCCCAGGGCAGCGATGCCGACCTTGAGGGCGAAGAACAGAATGCTGAAGACCACGAACAGGAACAGGCCGGTCAGGGCCGCGTTGGTGTAGGCGTTGAAAATCACGTGCTGCATCTGCCCGATGTCCTTGGCCGGGGCCAGCACCTGGCCGGCGTCGAGCGCGGCGCTGTACTTGTTGGCCAGGGCCAGGAAGCCAACCGCCGGGTTCGGGTCGAACAGCTTGATGAAACCGGCGGTGGTGGTGCAGATCAGCAGCCATACCGCAGGCAGCAAGGTGACCCAGATGTAGCGCTGGCGCTTCATTTTGATCAGCACCACCGTGCCGAGCATCAGGGCGATACCGGCGAGCATCTGGTTGGAGATGCCGAACAGCGGCCACAAGGTGTTGATACCACCTAGCGGATCGATCACGCCCTGGTACAGCAGGTAACCCCAGAGCGCCACGCAACCGGCGGTGGCGAGCAGGTTGGCGCCCCACGATTCGGTGCGTTTGAGCGCAGGCACGAAGCTGCCCAGCAGGTCCTGGAGCATGAAGCGCCCGGCACGGGTACCGGCGTCCACCGCTGTGAGGATGAACAGCGCCTCGAACAGGATCGCGAAGTGGTACCAGAAGGCCATGGTGTTTTCACCCGGCAGCACCTGGTGAAGGATCTGCGCGATACCCACTGCCAGGGTCGGCGCACCGCCGGCACGGGCCAGGATGGTGTGCTCGCCGATGTCCTTGGCGACCGCTTCGAGGGCATCAGGGGTGATGGCAAAGCCCCAGCTGCTGACGGTTTGCGCTACCGAGACGACATCAGAGCCGACCACCGCGGCCGGGCTGTTCATGGCGAAGTACACGCCAGGCTCGATCACCGAAGCGGCAACCATGGCCATGATCGCCACGAACGACTCCATGAGCATGCCGCCGTAGCCGATGTAGCGGGCGTTGACTTCGTTATCCAGCAGCTTGGGCGTGGTCCCTGAGGAAATCAGCGCATGGAAGCCCGATACCGCGCCGCAGGCAATGGTGATGAACAGGAACGGGAACAGGGTGCCCTTCCACACCGGGCCGGTACCGTCGGTGAACTGGGTCAGCGCCGGCATTTTAAGCTCCGGGGCGATGATCAGGATGCCGATGGCCAGGCCAACGATGGTGCCGATCTTGAGGAAGGTCGACAGGTAGTCACGCGGCGCCAGCACCAGCCAGACCGGCAGCACGGCGGCGACGAAACCGTAGCCCACCAGCATCCAGGTGATCTGCACGCCGGTAAAGGTGAACGCCGGGCCCCAGACCGGGTCGGCGGCAACCTGGCCCCCCAGCCAGATCGACAGCAACAGCAGCACCACGCCGATCAGCGAGATCTCGCCGATATGGCCCGGGCGGATGTAGCGCATGTAGATGCCCATGAACATCGCGATCGGGATGGTCGCCATCACCGTGAACATGCCCCACGGGCTCTCGGCCAGGGCCTTGACCACGATCAGCGCCAGCACCGCGAGGATGATGATCATGATCAGGAAGCAGCCGAACAGGGCGATGGTGCCCGGGATCCGGCCCATTTCTTCACGGACCATGTCACCCAGCGAGCGGCCGTTGCGGCGGGTGGAGAGGAACAGGATCATGAAGTCCTGTACCGCACCGGCCAGCACCACCCCGGCAATCAGCCAGAGCGTACCGGGCAGGTAGCCCATCTGCGCCGCCAGCACAGGACCGACCAACGGGCCGGCGCCGGCAATCGCGGCGAAGTGGTGGCCGAAAAGAATGTGTTTGTTGGTCGGCACGTAGTCCAGACCGTCGTTGTTGACCACTGCCGGGGTGGCCCGACGCGGGTCCAGCTGCATCACCTTGGTGGCGATGAACAGGCTGTAGTAGCGGTAGGCGACCAGGTAGATGGCCACCGAGGCGACGACGATCCACAAGGCGTTGATGGCCTCGCCACGACGCAGGGCAACCACACCCAGCGCACAGGCTCCTATGACTGCCAGCGCCAGCCACGGAATGTGGCGTAGCAGGCTATTATTGTTGTTCATGGTTTGCTTCCAGCTAGTGGATAAAAGACAGCCTTTCGAGTCTAGCGATACTGGCAGGAAAGGCCAGCCCCCACGTTGGTCTAGAGCCTTCCAGCGTGGTTGAACAAATCTCGTTATGCGCCCTTGCGCGGGCCTTGGCAAGTGCTGAGCTATAGTCAGGAAGAACCCCGGAGTGCCTGAACATGAGCGACCACCTAGAACGTCGACGTTTCAAACGCATTGCCTTCGACGCCCCCACCGAACTGGTGCAAGGCGAACACCGTTGGCAGGTCAGCCTGCTGGACATCTCCCTCAAGGGCATATTGATCGAATACCCCGAACCCTGGGACGCCGACCTCGAAGAGCTGTTCGATGCGGTGATTCACCTGGGTGAAGGCGCGCAGGTCGAGATGCAGGTGCAACTGCGCCATATCGATGAACAGCAGCTCGGCTTTATCTGCCTGCACATCGACCTGCCTTCGCTGGAGCATCTGTGCCGCCTGATCGAGCTTAATCTGGCCGATCGCACCGAACTGGAGCGCGAGTTCCACCAACTGATCGAAGTTTAGAAACTCTTAGCTTCCTACCTACCTTCCCCCAAATACCTTTCTTGTCCGTTTGGACAGCTTTATAGCCAGCCCCACGGTGCCCGCACGAGGCCCTGTGGCGCTGGCCTGTGGCTCTTGGAACAGAATCTGCATCCAGCCCTGAAGCCAAACCATGGGTAGGACTGTTCCTACGCAAATCTAAAAATTGTATACAATTGTTCTGGCATTCACGTGTAGGACTTGTCTACAGTAGCGCCACAACAATAAAACTGAGAACTTGCCCCATGAATACGTCCTCCCCTAGCACGTCTTCAGCCCAGCGTCCCGAAGACGAGAACCTGGGCCTTGGCGCCAACCTGGCTTATGGCCTGCAGCATGTTCTGACCATGTACGGCGGTATCGTCGCCGTGCCGTTGATCCTCGGCCAGGCGGCCGGCCTGGGCCCTGCCGACATCGGCCTGCTGATCGCCGCCTCGCTGTTTGCCGGTGGCCTCGCCACCCTGCTGCAAACCCTCGGCCTGCCGTGGTTCGGTTGCCAGCTGCCGCTGGTGCAGGGCGTGTCGTTCGCCGGTGTAGCAACCATGGGCGCAATTCTCAGCAGTGAAGGTGGCGGTGGCTTGCCCGGGGTACTGGGCGCGGTCATGGCGGCGTCGCTGATCGGCTTTCTGATTACCCCGGTGTTCTCGCGGATCACCAAGTTCTTCCCGCCGCTGGTGACCGGCATCGTCATCACCACCATCGGCCTGACCCTGATGCCAGTGGCCGCGCGCTGGGTCATGGGCGGCAACAGCAAGGCCCCGGATTTCGGCAGCATGGCCAACATCGGCCTGGCCGGGCTGACCTTCGTCATCGTCCTGGTGCTGAGCAAGCTGGGCAGCGCGACCATCTCGCGGCTGTCGATCCTCCTGGCCATGGTCATCGGTACCCTGATTGCCTGGTCGCTGGGCATGGCTGACTTCAGCAAGGTCCTCGACGGCCCGCTGGTGGCGATGCCGACGCCGTTCCACTTCGGCATGCCGACCTTCCACATCGCCGCCATCCTGTCGATGTGCATCGTGATCATGGTGACCCTGGTGGAAACCTCGGCGGACATCCTCGCAGTCGGTGAAATCATCGACACCAAGGTCGACTCCAAACGCCTGGGCAACGGCCTGCGCGCCGACATGGCCTCGAGCATCCTGGCGCCGATCTTCGGCTCCTTCACCCAGAGCGCCTTCGCCCAGAACGTCGGCCTGGTGGCCGTGACCGGGGTCAAGAGCCGCTACGTGGTGGCCACCGGCGGGGTGATCCTGGTAGTGCTCGGCCTGCTGCCGATCATGGGCCGGGTGATTGCCGCGGTGCCGACCTCGGTACTCGGTGGCGCCGGCATCGTGCTGTTCGGCACCGTTGCCGCCAGCGGTATCCGCACCCTGTCCAAGGTCAGCTACAAGAACAACGTCAACCTGATCATCGTCGCCGCCTCCCTGGGCTTTGGCATGATCCCGATCGCTGCGCCGAACTTCTACGCGCAGTTCCCCAACTGGTTCGAGACCATCTTCCACTCCGGCATCAGCTCGGCAGCGATCATGGCGATCGTCCTCAACCTGGTGTTCAACCACTTCACCACCGGCAACTCCGACCAGCAGTCGGTGTTCGCTGCCGCTTACGAACGCACCATCCACTACTCGGACATCTCCGCCCTGCGCGATGGTGACTACTTCGAAGATGGCAAGCTGTTCAACGCCGAGGGCATAGAAGTGCCGGTGATGAGCGAGGGCGAGCATGGAGAACCGCCGGCGCGACGAGAGACGGTTTCGGAACACTGAATGAGTTAGCGGTTGAATCTTCGGGGCCGGTGCACATGCACCGGCCTTTTTGTTTCAGTGCGAAGCAAAGTAGCCATTCAATTGCTGCAAATCCTGCGGCTCCAGCACCCCGGCCAGATAACGTAACTGCAGCCAGGCGCGCAGGTAGTCGTAGCGCGCCTGGGCCAGGTCGCGGCGGGCGCTGTAGAGCTGCTGCTCGGCATCGAGCACGTCGAGGTTGACCCGCTCACCGCCGGCCACGCTTCTGCGCGTAGCGCTAATCAAGCCGCGGGCGGATTTGACTGCCAGTTCATAGGCACGGATCTTCGCCGTGCTGCTGGCGCAGAGATTGAATTGCTTGCGCAGCTGGTTGACGGTATCGGCGATCTGCCCGTCGAGGCTGAAACGCGCACTGTCACGCTCGGCAGCTGCCTGGCGGGTCGCGGCCGACACCCCGCCGCCGGCGAACAGCGGCAGGCTGATCTGGATGCCGATGCTGTCGGTGTCATAGCGCTGGTCGTAGCTGCTTTCCGAGCTTGAGCTGGATTTGCCGCTGCTGGCGTAGGCGCTCAACGTTGGCAGGTGACCGGCGCGCTGGCGCTCGACGGCGTAGTCGGCGGCAACCAGGGCGTGTCGTTGGGAGGCCAGCTCGGCGTTGTGGGCAACCGCCAGGTCGCGCCAGCTTTCAAAACCCAGGGGCTGCAAAGGTTGAACGCGAAATTCGCCACTCAAGGGCGCCAGGTCGGCGACTTCCAGCGGTTCGCCGATGATCGCCTGCAGGCTCCGCAAGGCCGCATCGAGGTTGTCGCTGGCTTCGATTTCCTGGGCCTGGGCCAGCTCGTAACGGGCCTGGGTTTCCAGCAGGTCGGTGCGGGTGCCCTCGCCGCCCTTGAGCAGGCGCCGGTTCAATTGCAGTTGCTCGGCATAAGCGCGCCGCTGGGCCTGGGCCAGGGCGATCTGTTCGTTGGCGAACAGTGCTTCGCTGTAGGCGGCGAACACCCGCACCGCCAGTTCCTGGCTGCGGCTGCGAAAGCGCTCGTCGGCCAACAGCGCCTTGGCCACGCCCTGGCGGTACTCGGCCCAGGCGCCATAGTCGAATAGCGGCTGTTGCAAGGTCAGGGTCGAGGAATAGCTGCGGTAGTCACGCTGGCTGGTGACGTTGCCGCGGGCGTTGGTCTGGGTCACTTCGGAGTCGTTGCGGGCATTGTTGTAGCGGTAGGACAGGTTCGGCAGCAGCGCCGCACGGCCAATGGCGCGGCTCTCAAGGCCGGCATCGCGTTCGGCGATGGCGGCATGGAAGACCGGATCGTTACGCACCGCCAGGGCATAGGCATCGCCCAGGTCGACGGCGGCGGCCGAAAGGCTGGCACCCAGCAACAGCAGGCAGCATATCGCACGCATCGACATCATTCCTCCGCCAGGGCGACATGCACCCGGTCGGTCAACGGCTTGAACAGATAATTGAGCATCGAGCGCTCGCCGGTACGCACGAAGGCTTGCACCGGCATGCCGGGGCGAATGTCCTGGCCGGCCAGTTGCTGCAAGCCGGCATCGCTGACCTTGGCGCGCACCTGGTAGTAAGGTTGCTGGGTTTGCTCATCGACCAGGCGATCGGCCGAGACCAGGGTCAGTTCGCCATCGACGCGCGGAGTTTTGCTCTGGTTGAAGGCGACGAACATGATCTCTACCGGCAGGCCCGGATGCAGGCGATCGACCAGCTCCACCGGGGCGCGCGCATCGATCAGCAAGGGCGCGTCCATCGGGACGATCTCCATCAGTTGCTGACCACGGGCAATCACCCCGCCATTGGTGAACACGCTCAGGCCCACCACCGTGCCGCTGGCCGGGGCGCGCAGTTGGGTGTTGGCCAGTTCGAAGGCGGCGCTGCGCAGGCGGTTGCCGAGGTCTTCAGCACTGGACTGCATGTCGCTCAACTGCTGGCCGACTTCGCGCTGGTATTCCTGCTGACGTTGGGCCATGCGCAGTTTCAGCTCCAGGACCTGGCGGCGGCTGCGGCCGATATTGCCCAGGTCTTCGGAAATCGCGCCGTTGATCTGCGCGTACAGGCGTTCGCTGTCGAGCAGGCGGTTGCGCGGGATATAGCCGTCACGGGCCAGTTCGCGCAGGCCCTGCAATTGCTCGGCAAGCGCGGCGCGCTGTTCCTGCTTGTGGCTCATCGAGCCCTGCACGCCAGCCAGCATGGCCTCGGCGCCGGCGATGTTTTCGCGCAGGCCGGCCAGTTCCATGTCCAGCGACTGGCGTCGGCTGCTGCGCAACTGGCGTTGCAGTTCCAGGGCGGTGGCGACCCATGGCTCGCTGACCAGTGCCTGCAACTCGGCCGGGAAAGTGATGCTTTCCAAGCCGTCACGCTCAGCTTGCAGGCGCGCCTCGCTGGCCCGGGCGTTGACGTATTGCACCCGCAACGAATCATGCTGGGCCTGGGCCTGGGTGGCGTCCATCTGCACCAGCACCTGGCCGGCGCTGACGCTGTCGCCATCGTGCACCAGCAGGCGTTCGATAGTGCCGCCGGTGGGATGCTGCACCGCCTGGCGGCTGCCGGCGACCACCACGTTGCCCGACACCGGCACGCCCTTGTCCAGCGGCGCCAGGGCTGCCCAGAGGATGAAACCGCCAAAGCCGCCGATCACCAGCCAGCGGCCCAGGCGGCTGTGACGGCGGGCATCGAGGCTCAGCAGGTTGTCGGGAATGGCTTGAGCGTGAAGCGACTGAGGGGCGGTCATGATCAGGATCTCGGGGTGCCATAGCTCATGCTGACGCTGGCCGCGCTGCGCAGCGCCGGAGTCGGAGCAGGCGTGGGAATGCCGGCTGGTTTGTGGCTGCGCTGCAAATCCTGCAGCACCCGCGCGGTCGGGCCGAAGGCCTGCATCTGGCCGTTCTGCAGCACCAGCAGCTTGTCTACTGCGGCCAGCAGGCTGGATTTGTGGGTAATCAGGATCAGCGTGCGCTGTTGCGCCTTGACCTGGCGGATCGCCTCGAGCAAGGCGCGTTCGCCGAAGTCATCGAGGTTGGAGTTGGGTTCATCGAGCACGATCAGTGCGGGTAGACCGTATAGCGCTCGGGCCAGGCCGATGCGCTGGCGCTGGCCACCGGAGAGCCCCGCCCCGCCTTCACCAAGCTGGGTGTCATAGCCATTGGGCAGTTTCAGGATCAGCTCCTGGACACCGGCCAGTTGCGCAGCAGCCACCACCTGGTGTGAATCGACTTCACCCAAGCGGGCGATGTTCTCGGCAATGCTGCCGGCGAACAACTGCACGTCCTGGGGCAGGTAACCGATGTGCGCGCCGAGCAGGCCCTTGTCCCATTGCTGTAGCTCGGCGCCATCCAGACGCACCTTGCCGGCAGCCGGAGTCGCCGCGCCAACCAGCAAGCGCGCCAGGGTCGACTTGCCCGAGCCCGACGCACCAATGATGCCCAGGCTGTCGCCGGCCGCCAGTTCGAAGCCGAGGTTGGCCAGGCACGGCTTGCGCGTGCCCGGCTGCAGGGCGCTGAGTTGCTCCACCAGCAAGCGCCCGCTGGGTGCCGGCAACGGCATGCCGAGTGCACGCGGCGGTTGCTCGCTGAGCAAGCTGTGCAAGCGCTCATAGGCCTGGCGGGCCGAACCCCACTGGCGCCACACGGCAATCAATTGGTCGATTGGCGCCAGCACCCGGGCCATAAGGATGGAGCCGGCGATCATCATCCCCGGGGTAATCAGTTGCTCGATTGCCAGCCACGCGCCCAGGCCCAGCACCAGCGATTGCAGGGTCAGGCGCAGGCTCTTGGACACCGCAGTCACTGCCGCCGTGCGCTCGCTGCCCAGGTTCTGGCGCAGGAGAAAACCATGGTGCAAGCTGGCCCAGCGCTGGCCCACCGCCGCCAGCATGCCCATGGCTTCCATCACTTCGGCATTGCGCAGGTTGGCGCCAGCCTGTTGCCCGGCCTGCTGCGCCAACTGCCCGGCTTCGGCGAACGGCGCCTGAGTCAGGCGCTCGTTGACCCAGGCGAGAATCGTCAACAGCACCGCGCCCACCAGCGCCATCAAGCCCAGCCATGGGCTGAACAGAAACATCACCAACAGGTACACCGGGAACCACGGCGCATCGAAAAAGGCGAACAGCGCCTGGCCGGTGGCGAACTGGCGCAAGGTGGTCAGGTCGCTCAGCACCTGGTTCGCTGCACCCTTGTGGCCGGCCAGACTGGCTTGGTAAGCGGCCTCGAACACCCGCGGGTTCAAGCGCATGTCCATTTGCGTGCCAAGGCGGATCACCACCAGGCTGCGTACCCATTCCAGCAGGCCCATGAAGGCGAACAAGCCCAGCACCATCAGGCTGAGCATCAGCAGGGTCATCTCGTTGCCCGAGGACAGCACCCGGTCGTAGACCTGCAGCATGTACAGCGCCGGCGCCAGCATCAGCAAGTTGATCACCGCAGTGAACAGGCCGATGTTGGCAAAGCCGGCGCGGCAGGCCTTGAGCGCCTGCAACACTTCGTTGGCAGGGCGGGAGCGGGTGGCTTTCATGAACGTCCTCGACAGGGCAAGCCTGCGGGCGATTGACCTCGCCGGCGCAGGCTCGCAGAATTCGCACCACCGCCACCTGGGCCCGGCAAAGACGCAGGCGGCGGGGTAAGCAAGCAGCGAATGGAGGAGTGATCTTCCATTCGCTTTTTTTTACCTGGGGTCAGGCGGCCAGGGCGAAGTCGTCAGCCAGGGCCTGGACACCCACGACATCGGCCGAGGCCACGCTCAGCGGGCCGGCAGCCAATGCAGCACTGACCACGTCGAAGCTGTCGTCGGTAGACACGCCGTAACCGGCCAGCAGGTTGTCCAGCACGCCTTCCAGGGCCGAGGTGTTGCCCTGCATCAGGCCGTAGATCACGCTCTGTACTTCGTTGCCGGCACGACCGGCGCCCAGCGCGGCGTCCAGGTCCAGGCCGTTGAAGCTGACCACGTAGTTGCTCAGGGTGAAGTCGCTACCGCTACCGCCGCCCAGCACCTGGCCCAGGGAAACGTTGTCCAGTTCGCCCCACAGGTAGTGGTTGAGGTTGTCACCGGCTGGCAGGCCGCGGTCGAACACATAGTGCAGACCATTGGCAGTGTTGCTGTCGGCGATGAATGCGTAGTCGGAGCCCTGGCTACCATGGGTAGCGTACTGGTCGCCGCTCAGGCTGCCGTTGCTGAAGCCGCCGGTATTGCTTTGTCCATGACCTGCAGTGACGAAGCCCGAAGTCCAGAACGCCAGGTAGTCATCGATCGACGAGCTGGAGAAGGCGGCATCGTAAGTAACGGAAAGAGTCATAACGGTTCCTCGTTGCATTGCATGATTGCGAAGGCGTATTCCCTGCCTTCGTGTCGCCCGACATGGGCAAACCCGGTGTGGATCAGAATTTGTATTCGAGCATCCCGCTCAAGGTCCGGCCGCGGGCCAGCGACAGGTTGTCGGTGTCGCCCATGGCCACGAAATAGGCTTCGTCGGTGGCGTTCTCCAGCGACAGCGCGAGGTTCAGGCTCGGCGTCATCCAGTAGCTGGCGTACAGGTCGTAGACCTTGTATTTGGGCCACTGCGCCTGGTCGATCAGGCGGTAGCCGTGGTCGTTGAGGTTCTCACCATTGCCCTTGCTGTAACGCAGGCGGGCGCCGACATCGAGGGTGCGGTCCAGAAAGCGCATGCCGACCGTCAGCGAGCCGCGATCTGCCGGCATGTAGCTGGCGTTGCCCATGATGTGACCGCAGCTGACTGTCTGATCGAGGTCGGCAGCGTCCTCGGCCCGCGAAACGCGCACTGGCAACATGATCACGCGGCTGCCGACCCGCACCGGGCGCAGCACCGTCCCGGCGCTGACCAGGCGCTGCCCTCCCCCCATGTACAACTGCTTGGAGCAGAAATCGTTGCTGCCAATCATGTGGGTATAACTGAGCTGGCTGTAGTAACGCCCGGCGTCGTAGTCGAGGCTGTATTCGACCCCGCGAAAACGCGTCTGCTCCAGGTTGTTCTGATACGCCGAGCGCCCGAGTGAAGTCCCCAGTGCAGAGGCGCCGGGCACATCGGCGTTGACATCCATGAACGAGAAATTGTCGATGCGGGTGTCGAAATAGGCGACCTTGGCGCCAAAGCGATCACCTTCCTGCAGCAGCGATTCCTTGAACAGGTTCACCCCCAGTTCCCAGTTGTGCGACTCCTCGGGCTTGAGGAAGGGGTTGGGATAGAGCATCTCGCTACCGCCACCATGGGGACGACCGCTCATGAACACTTCAGTCACTGACGGCGGACGCCAGCCACGTCCCCAGCGGGTGTAGACCTGCATCCAGTCGACACCGGGCTTCAGCGCAATGCCGAAGGTGGGCGAGAAACGGCCCTGCTCCTGTTCTTCGTCAAAGATCAGGTGAGTCTGCACGCGCTGAAGGTTTTCACCCGTGACACCCCTTGGGTACATCCAGGTGGTGATGCCGGTTTCGCCGGTGAGGCGGTAACGGTCGTAGCGCAATCCGGCATCGACCGTCAGCCAGTCGCCATGCTCGTACTGCACATCGCCGAACAGGCTGGCCATGATGCGCTTGCCTTCAGGCGTGGCCCCCTGAACGTAAGGCAAAGCCTGTTCGTTGAGTGCCGGGACCCGATCGGTTTTCGGTTTGAAGCGATCCTGGAAGAGTTCGGTGCCGTAGTTAAAGGTGAGCTTGTCGGCGTCCCCCAAATAGAAGCGCGAAGTATTTTCCAGTTGCAGACCCCAGGTATCGGTCTGAAAACGATCGTCATACGCCTCGACGCGGTTGTTGCTGCTGGCCGAGGCGTCATTACCGGCGTTCCAGCGATCCTGGCGGGTCGAAACGAAATACAGCTTGGCCTTCAGATCGACCAGGTCGTTGTCCGGGCTGTAGCTGTAGTCGAGCGAGGCGTTGCGGGCGTTGAAATCACTGCTGCCGGTGCGCTTGTAATAGAACTGCCGAGTCTGATTGTCGTAATAGGTCCAGGCGTCTTTGCTGTCCGTGTCGGTTTCCATGTAGTTGAGCTGCAGGCGCTGGTCGTTGGGCAGGTTCAGGCCCAGCTTGAGCAGTTGCGAGCGCGTGACGCTACCGGTCTCGCCGACCTCGGAGTGCAGCCAGTCCTTCCAGGCTTCGGGGTAGCTGGTCTTGCCGCGGATCTGGGTGCCGAGGTTGTCAGCGTTGTTGGTGCCGGCGCGGTAATCACCGAAGTGCCGCTCACTGACGCCCAGCAGTACATCGCCTAGCTCATTGCCGAAGGCAAACAATGCGCTGCCATTGAAGTTTGTGCCATTGCCCAGCTCACCGATGCCGTTGCCGGCGCGCAGGCGGCCACCGTACTCCTTGTCGGGGCCGAGAAAATCACGGGCCTGGACCGTGTTGAAGCTGGCAATACCGCCAATAACACCAGCACCGCCCATGCCCGCCTGGGTACCTTTTTCGATCTCGATGGAGCTGATGAACTCCGGGTCGATGAACATCACCCCGTTGCGCTGCTGATGGCCGTTGACGTTGAAGTTCTGGCGCATGCCGTCGATGTTCATGTTGACCCGGCCATAGTCCTGCACGCCGCGAATGTTCACCGACAGCCCCGGATCGCGCTGGTTGACCGCGGTGTAGACGCCGGCGGTTTCTTCGAGCATGTCAGCGGCGTGGCGCGGTGGGCGCTTGTCGATCTGCTCGCGGGTGATGACGCTGACCGAACGCGGCGTCTGGTAGACCCAGTCGGCATCGCTGTTGGAGTCGACATGGGTGGTACCCAGCTCGAGGGTCTGGCCATCATCACTGACCCGCTCCAGGCCGACCCGGTCAGTGCCGCTGAAGCGATAGCGCACGGGCGAACCGCGCAACAACAGGCCAAGCCCTTGCTGAGCCGAGTGCTCGCCGCGCAAACCCTCACTGCGCAGGCCAGCCAGTTTGCGGCTGTCGAAAAACACCTGGACCCCAGCCTGTTCGGCGAAGGCCAGCACGGCGCTGTCCAGCGCCTGGGCGGGAATGTCAAAGCGGATCAGGGCAGTAGTTTGGCTCGGGTGAGCGGGCTCGGCGGCCTGCACGCTACCGATCCCCATCGGCAAGGTCCAGGCCGCCAGCATCAGGCTGCTGGCAAGGGCTACCCGACCGAACGGCCGGGTGCGTCGTTGTTGTTGATTGCTCACGTCTGTTGCTCGCTGTGTTGGCGTTTTCTAGTAATGAAAATCAATCTCAACAAACAGACGTGCAACGCGGGAAAAGTCAGTAACGAAAGTTCAAAAGAATTTCAGGGTGCTTGTTTCAGACGCCGCAGGTGAGCGCCGACAGCCCTTGTTGGCGGGCCTTGTCGCTGGTTTCGATGATCGATGCGGTGACCGCGACCTCATCACCACTGGCCGACATGTCACCGTCTTCGGCCACGCGGTAGCCCAGTTGGCGAAACAGCGAACGCACCTGCTCGGGCGGCGCATCAAAGTAGATCCCGTGCCATTCATAGCCGATGAACACCGCTGTGACCTTGATGCCGTGGAAGGGCAGATCGACCGGGTAGCTCACCTCCTCTTCCTGCGCCTGGGCAGGCAACGCCTGACGTTTGGCGATGGCCTTGTCGTAGTACGGCTCAAGCTTTGCGCCGAACTCGCACGTAGCGGGATCGAATTGCACCAGGTCGTCGGCCGCCAGCACGTGAGTGCTGGACACTCCGAACAGCAAGGCGCCACAGATGGATGAAGCAACACACGCGAGAAAACCACTGGCCATATCCCTGCCTTGAGATCGTCGTCAAAATGCCAGTTTCGTGGAAAACAGCGCAACCGACAATCGCCGGCGCAGCGATCAATAGATCAGCGTCAGCCCGGGCAGGTCGAGGCGGCTGGCCTTGAGCTCTTCAGTCAGCATGGCCAGCGCGGCATCGAGGTTATCCAGGCGAAACATGCCGCTGACCTCACGCCGGGCCAGGGCCTGGTCGCTGATCAGCACATGACCGCTGCGATAGCGATTGAGCTGTGCGGCCACCTCGGCCAGCGGTTCGCGCTCGAACACCAGCACGCCGCGCTGCCAGGCGCTGGCGCGACGCACGTCCTGCTCAGGCCATGGGCGAATGCCATGGGCGGCGTCGTAGCGCAGGCTTTGACCTTCCTTGAGCACCTGCTCGGAACTGCCCGCTTGCGGGCTGGCCTGCAAGGTCACGGCAACACTGTGTTCGAGCATGCCGACCCAGGTGCCGCCGTCAGGCTCGGGGCCCACCACGAAACGCGTGCCCAGGGCGCGACTGCTGCCCCCTGCCCGCTCGACCACAAAGGGCCGTTGTTCAGCGCCAGAAACCGCTGCAACGGTGAACACTGCTTCACCGGCCAACAGGCGCACGCGGCGCTCACTGTCGTTATAGGCCAGCTCGATGCCACTCTGGCTGTCGAGGTCGACCTGGCTGCCATCGGGCAGCGTCACCTGGCGAACCTCACCCTTGGCCGTGGCGTAGTCGGCGCGCAATGCCAGCGCCAAGTTCGGCGCCTGCTCCACGCCCACTACCGCCAGCACCAGCAGCGCCGCCGTACTCAGCGCCCAGCGCAGGCGTGAACGGCGCCGACGCCCGGCCAGTGGCCGAGCCAGCGCCGGGGCTGCCATTGGCGCGGACTGGTGCATGCGCCCAAGACGGCCGAGATCAGCCCAGGTCGCCTGGGCAAAATCCAGCGCCTGGGCATGGCGCGGATCACAGGCCAGCCAGCGCGCCAGCGCCTGCGTCTGTTCGGGGTTCAACGGGCCGGCGCAGCGCAGCACCGCCCACTCGGCGGCCTGCTCGCGAATGGCTTGCTCTGGCGAGTTCTGGCTGGTCACACGGTTCTCTCGAATTCTGGTTATGTGAGTGCTGACGTCTGAAGGCGCATTTCCCAGTAAACCGTTCGTCATCCTGGTTCCTGCAGACACTGCATCACATAGGCCAGGGCCTTGGCCAGATGCTTCTGTACCGAGCTGTCGGAAATATCCAGCGCCCGCGCCACCTCGGCGTGGGTCATGCCCTCAAGGCGGTTCAGACGAAACACTTCCTGGGTGCGTGGCGGCAAGTCGGCCAGGGCCCGGCGCAGGCGGCGCATGTGCTGCTCGGTGGCGGCGTTTTCGTCCAGGCCCGGGCTGTCCTCGACGATGGTTTCCAGTGCTTCGTGGGGCACCGAATCGGTCTTTCGCCGTTGCTGCTGGCGAACATGATCGATCATCAGGTTGTGCGCGGTGCGATACAGGTAGGCCGGGGTGTTGTCGATTCGTTCGCGGCCCTGTTGCTCGGCCAGGCGCAGGAAACTTTCCTGCACCAGGTCGGCAGCCAGCTGCGGGTCACGCACCTTGCGCGTCAGCAACCCCTGCAAGGTTTTCGCGTGCTTGAGGAACAGCCGCTTCAAGTCGGACTCCGCCACGCGAACTCCCTGTGGATGGCCGGAAAGAAGGCGGTATGCTACTCGTTAGTGAGAATCAGTTGCAACTTCACCCCGGCACGCCTTGCACGTGCCGGGATGCGAAGATCACTCGAACAGCGCGTCCAGCGCCTGTTCAAGGCGGGTCACGGCAATCACCTGCAGCCCAGGCGGCGCTTCCTTCGGGGCGTTGCCCTTGGGCACGATGGCGCGCTTGAAGCCATGCTTGGCCGCTTCCTTCAAACGCTCCTGGCCGCTCGGCACCGGGCGCACTTCGCCAGACAAGCCAACCTCGCCAAACACCAGCAGGCCGTTGTCCAGCGGGCGGTTGCGCAGGCTGGACATGATCGCCGCCATCAGCGCCAGGTCGGAGGCCGTCTCCAGCACCTTGACGCCGCCGACCACGTTGAGGAACACGTCCTGGTCATGGGTAGGGATGCCGCCATGGCGATGCAGCACCGCCAGCAGCATGGCCAGGCGGTTCTGGTCCAGGCCCAGGGTGACCCGCCGCGGGTTGGACAGGTGGCTGTCGTCGACCAGGGCCTGGACCTCCACCAGCATCGGCCGGGTACCCTCCCAGGTGGCCATGACCACGCTGCCCGGTACTTCTTCCTGGGCACGCGTAAGAAAGATCGCCGAGGGGTTGGAGACTTCCTTCAGGCCACGGTCGGTCATGCCGAACACGCCCAGCTCGTTGACCGCGCCAAAACGGTTTTTCACCGCGCGCAGCAAACGCAAGCGGCCGTCGGATTCGCCCTCGAAATACAGCACGGTATCGACCATGTGCTCGAGCACCCGTGGCCCGGCCAGCGCGCCTTCCTTGGTCACGTGACCGACGAGGAAGATCGCCGTGCCGCTCTGCTTGGCATAACGCACCAGCAAGGCTGCGCTTTCGCGCACCTGGGAAACACCGCCAGGCGCCGACTGCAACTGCTCGGTGAAGATGGTCTGGATCGAGTCGATGACCATCACCTTGGGCTTCTCCAGCCGGGCGGTGGCGATGATGGTCTCGATACAGGTTTCGGTCATCACCCGCAGCTTGTCCTGGGGCAGGCCCAGGCGCCGGGCGCGCATCGCCACCTGCTGCTGGGACTCTTCGCCGGTGACGTACAGCGCCGGCATGCGCGTAGCGATGTTGCACAGGGTCTGCAGGAGGATGGTCGACTTGCCGATGCCCGGATCACCACCGATCAGCACCACCGAACCGTCGACCAGGCCGCCGCCGAGTACCCGGTCGAGTTCGGCACTGGCGGTAGTGAAGCGCGGGATTTCCTCGACACTGACTTCGGCCAGGGTCTTGATCTGCGCCTGCTGCCCGGCCCAGCCGGTGCGCCCGCTCGGTGCGGCGGCCGCGCCACTCTCTAGCACGGTCTCGACCAGGGTGTTCCAGGCACCGCATTCAGCGCATTGCCCGGCCCATTTCGGAAAGGTCGCGCCGCACTCGGTGCAGCCGTACATGCGCTTGGCCTTGGCCATGGGGACGGTCCTCTGGAAAAAGGCACCATCATAGCCGACCTCGGACGCCCCGGCGGGCAGAGAAAACGACAAAACTATTCGGTATAACCGCAGTCTGTTGCAGCAGCGCGGAGCATGAAGCGCATAGCTGAATTACACTGCGTTTACCCAACTCATCTGTTACAAGGAATAAACCATGGGCGTGCTCAATGAATTCAAGGCCTTCGCGGTCAAAGGGAATGTCGTCGATATGGCCGTCGGTATCATTATCGGCGCCGCCTTTGGCAAAATCGTTTCATCTTTTGTAGGTGACGTGATCATGCCACCGATCGGTTTGCTGATCGGCGGCGTCGATTTCAGCGACCTCGCGGTCACCCTCAAGGCCGCCGAAGGCGACATACCGGCGGTGGTGATGGCCTATGGCAAATTCATCCAGACCATCCTCGACTTCATCATCGTCGCCTTCGCGATTTTCATGGGCGTCAAGGTCATCAACCGCCTGAAACGCGAAGAAGCCGCCGCGCCGACCCTGCCGCCGGTGCCGACCAAAGAAGAAGAGCTGCTCACCGAAATTCGCGACCTGCTCAAGTCGCAGAATCGGCAACCCTGAACCCAGGGCTAAAAAAACGGCGCCTGCGGGCGCCGTTTTTGTTGGCGCTTACCAGTAGGTCTCGACCGCGACCTGACCGGGGCGGCGGCTGAGGCTGAGGTTCATGTCGCGCTGCTTGAGCACTTTGCGGGTGTCGTCGATCATCTGCGGGTTGCCACAGAGCATTACCCGCGAATGTTCCGGAGTCAGCGCCAGGCCCGCCGCGCGTTCAAGCTCGCCGTTCTCGATCAGGGTGGTAATGCGCTGGTTCAGCGCTCCCGGATGCTGCTCGCGGGTGACGATCGGGATGAACTGCAGCTTGCCGGCGTACTCGGCCAGGTAGTCGCGCTGCTCCAGGCCGGCGATCAAATCCAGGTAGGCCAGCTCGCGGGCCTCACGCACCGAATAAACCAGTTTGATCGACTCGAATCGCTCCCACACTTCGAAGTCCTGGAGGATCGACAGGAATGGCGCGATACCGGTGCCGGTCGCCAGCAGCCAGAGGTCGCGGCCATCAACGAAGCGGTCGAGGGTCAGGTAACCGAAGGCCTGGCGATCGATCAACAGGCTGTCGCCGGCGCCCAGGCGGCTCAGCTCACTGGTGAATTCGCCGCCCGGCACTACGATGGAAAAGAAATCCAGATGCTCGTCGAACGGTGAGGACACCATCGAATAGGCGCGCCAGACCACACTACCGTCTGCCTTGGTCACCCCAAGACGGGCGAACTGCCCGGCACGAAAACGAAAGCCCTGGTCGCGGCTGGTTCGCAGGCTGAACAGGCTGGGGGTCAGCGGCTGGACGTCGAGCAGCGTCTGGCGGGTGAACTTTTCAGCACTGGCAGTCATGGCTTGCTCCAAAAAACAGATGCCCCAGTGTCGCGCAAACGCCGAGGGATAAACACCGTTGGTTTGTAGTGGCATCAACCGCGGGCGCGGTACCAGCCGCACAAGCGACGCCGAAGGGAGAAAAACCCCTTGTCACAACACTTCAACAGCGACAGGAGAAAATCACTGCACGATGCCGGTAATAGCCCAATGATTTCGAACTGATATCAAGAAGATCGCTAAAGAACAGGCCTGCCAAAATGTTCACATTTCTATAGCCAAAAAACCCAACAAAACCGTGGGACATTTCCTACACTACTTTGCACCCTGCCAGATCTTGGATCCACCCCCTTGAGATCTCCCCCATGCCGCACTGGAAAGAACAGCAACTCGAGCAGTTGCTAGCCGAAACAGATGAACAACGGATGTTTGACCTGGCGGTTTCCCTGGCCCAGCAACTGGACATGGAGTACCTGTGTTTCGGCATGCGCGTGCAGATAGCCACTTTCGCGCCGCAAATGCGATTCTTCAACAACTATCCCGACGCCTGGAACGAACGCTACCAACGTTGCAACTACGTGGACATCGATCCCACCGTCGCCCATTGCCACCACTCCCTGATGCCATTGCTGTGGTGCGATGATGTGTTCCGAGAGACACCGGAATTTCGCGAAGAGGCAAAATCCTTCGGCTTGCGCCACGGCTGGAGCCAGTCGGCCCACGACATGCGTCACAACGAAAGCATCCTCAGCATCGCCCGCAGCCAGGGCGCAATCAATCTAGACGAACTCTATGACAAGGCCGGCCAGACCATCTGGCTGTGCAACCTGCTGCACACGCTGATGATTGACCGCCAACTCGGGCAAGCAACCCCGGCGTACAACCTTTCGGAGCGGGAAACCGAAGTGCTCAAATGGTCGGCCGCCGGCAAGACCGCCGCCGACATCGCCTGCATCCTCTCGCTGTCACAGAGCACGGTGAACTTTCACATCCGCAGCATCATCACCAAAACCAACGCCAGCAACAAAGCCGGCGCAATCGCCATTGCGGCGATGCGTGGCCTGATCTGAGCCAACGCCCCCGTACCTTCGCAAAGCACGGTAGAATCACGGCCCTGTAGAGCGCGCCGCACGCACGCACATCAATGCCCCAGAGCCTTACACCATGCCCCTGCTGACCAGCCCCTTCGCCGAACTCGACCTGCTTCGCCAGCCCGAACAAGCCAACGATCCCCTGCAAGCCTTCGATGCTGCCGACGAGTACCTGCTGGAGCACCTGGCCGAACAGGCACCTACCGCGACCAGCCGGGTTTTGGTGCTCAACGACAGTTTCGGCGCCCTGGCCATCAGCCTGGCAGCGCATGTGTCGGTGCTCAGCAGCGGCGATTCGCACCTGGCGCATCTGGCCCTGGAAAAGAACCTGGTGCGCAATGGCCTGGCCTTCGACGCGGTGCCCTTCGTGGCGGCCAGCAATACCTGGCAAGGCCCGTTCGACCGGGTACTGGTACGCGTGCCAAAGACTCTTGCCCTGCTCGAAGAGCAACTGATTCGCCTGCAGGGCCAGCTGGCGCCCGGCGCACAGGTGGTGGCTGGGGCCATGATCAAACACTTGCCGCGCGCCGCCGGTGACTTGCTGGAGAAATACATCGGCCCGGTGCAGGCATCGCTGGCGAAGAAAAAGGCCCGGCTGTTGATTGCTACCTTCGAGCCGAAGCCGGCGTTCGATTCGCCCTACCCGACCCGCTACCAACTCGACGCGCCACCCCTGGTGCTGCTCAACCACGCCAACGTGTTCTGCCGCGAAGGCCTGGACATCGGCACCCGGGCGTTCCTGCCGCACCTGCCCAAGGACCTCGGCGATGCACGTGTCGCGGACCTCGGTTGCGGCAATGGCGTGCTGGCCATCGCCAGCGCCCTGGCCAACCCGCAGGCGCAGTACACCCTGGTCGACGAGTCATACATGGCCGTGCAGTCGGCACTGGAAAACTGGCAGGCGGCGTTGGGCCCGCGTGAAGTCACGGTGCGCGCCGACGACGGCCTGGCCGGGCAGCCAGCGCAGTCGCTGGATGTGGTGCTGTGCAATCCGCCGTTCCATCAACAGCAGGTAGTCGGTGACTTCCTCGCCTGGCGGATGTTCCAGCAAGCGCGCGAGGCGCTGGTGGTCGGTGGTGCGCTGTATATCGTCGGCAATCGTCACCTGGGTTATCACAGCAAGCTGGCGCGCTTGTTCCGTGGGGTCGAGCAGGTGGCGGCGACGCCCAAGTTCGTGGTGCTCAAGGCGCGTAAATAGGCCAGTACCGCGTCGCCTGAATCACGGGTCAAGCCGCCCCCACAGGGCAAAAAAAACCCTCCGCAGCTGATGCTGCGAAGGGCTGTAAATCCGCCGCAAGGCGGGATGGGAAATATCGTACTAGTGCGTGCTCAGTCCGGCCGCACTCATGAACAGGCGCATCAGCCAGGCGACCAGGGCCAGGCTCACCACGCTGCCGACCCAGATCGCTACCAACCAGCCCAGGCGCTGCCAGAGCGGTTTCTTCTCTTCGTCCATCGTGCCTTTGCCAGTCATTGCCATGCTCCCCTAGTGGTAGCCATCTTCGTGGGTCACCTTGCCGCGGAACACGTAATAGCTCCAGAAGGTGTAACCGAGGATGAACGGGATGATGAACAAGGTCCCGACCAGCATGAAGCCCTGGCTTTGCGGCGGCGCGGCAGCGTCCCAGATCGAGATCGACGGCGGAATGATGTTCGGCCACAAGCTGATGCCCAGGCCGCTGTAGCCGAGGAAGATCAACACCAGGGTAAGCAGGAACGGGGTGTAGTGTGCGTTCCGCGCCACCGCCCGGAGCAAACCGTAAAGGGTTACCAGGACCAGGATCGGTACCGGCAGGAACCAGAACAGGTTGGGCAGGCTGAACCAGCGCTCGGCAATGTCCGGGTGGGCCAGCGGCGTCCAGATACTGACGATGCCGGTCACCGCCAGCAGCACCAGGGCCAGCGGCCGCGCCAGGTCGTGCATCTGCAGTTGCAGCTTGCCTTCGGTCTTCATGATCAGCCAGGTGCAGCCGAGCAAGGCGTAAGCCACGATCAGGCCCAGGCCGCAGAACAGGCTGAACGGGGTCAGCCAGTCGAGGCTGCCGCCAGCGTAGCTGCGATCGACCACCTCAAAGCCTTCGATGAAGGCGCCCAGGGCCACGCCCTGGAAGAAGGTAGCCGCCAGCGAGCCGCCGATGAAGGCCTTGTCCCACAGGTGACGCTTGGCTGCAGTGGCCTTGAAGCGGAACTCGAAGGCCACGCCGCGAAAGATCAGCCCGATCAGCATCAGCATCAACGGCAGGTACAGCGCTGAAAGCACCACGGCGTAGGCCAGCGGGAAGGCGCCGAACAGCGCCGCGCCACCGAGCACCAGCCAGGTTTCGTTACCGTCCCAGACCGGGGCGACAGTGTTCATCATCACATCGCGGTCCTGCTCGCCCTTGACGAACGGGAAGAGGATGCCGATGCCAAGGTCAAAGCCGTCCATGACCACATACATCATGATGCCGAAGATGATGATGATGGCCCAGATAAGCGGAAGATCAACACCCATGGTTCAGTTCCCCTTGTTCAGGCTGGCGTGCTCGCCATTGTCATGATCGTCATCGGCGGCAGACAGCGGCCGTGCCGGGGTGCGTTGCTGGCCGGGGCCACCCGGGTTGGTCTCGTCGCCTTCACCGGTTTTCGGCCCTTTGCGCACCAGGCGCATCATGTAGCCAAGGCCGGTACCGAACAGCGCGAAGTAGACCACCACGAACATCACCAGGGTCAGGCCGAGCTGGCCGTAGCTGTGGTTCGAGGCGCCATCGGCGGTGCGCATCAGGCCGTAGACCACCCAGGGCTGGCGACCGATCTCGGTGGTGAACCAGCCGGCGAGGATCGCGATCAGGCCGGAGGGGCCCATCCACAAGGTCAGGTACAGGAACGGCCGCGAGCTGTAGAGCTTGTCGCTCTTGCGCAGCCACAGGCTCCAGAGGCCGACGAAGATCATCAGCATGCCAAGGCCGACCATGACCCGGAACGACCAGAAGACGATGGTCGAGTTAGGCCGGTCTTCTTTCGGAAACTCCTTCATCGCCGGCACTTGCTTGTCCAGGCTGTGGGTCAGGATCAGGCTGCCCAGCGCCGGGATTTCCACCTTGAAGCGGGTGGTCTCGGCTTCCATGTCGGGGATACCGAAGAGGATCAGCGGGGTCGGTTCGCCTGGCTTGTTTTCCCAGTGGCCTTCGATAGCAGCGATTTTCACCGGCTGGTGCTTGAGGGTATTGAGGCCGTGGAAGTCGCCGATCACCGCTTGTACCGGGGCGACGATCAGGGCCATCCACATGGCCATCGAAAGCATCTTGCGAATCGCCGGGTTATCGCGGCCGCGCAGCAAGTGCCAGGCGGCCGAGGCGCCGACGAAGAACGCTGTAGCAACAAAGGCGGCAGTCGCCATGTGCGCCAGGCGGTAAGGGAACGACGGGTTGAAGATCACCGCGAACCAGTCCACCGGCACGACTACGCCGTTGACGATTTCGTAGCCCTGGGGGGTCTGCATCCAGCTGTTGGAGGCGAGGATCCAGAAGGTCGAGATCAAAGTGCCGATGGCCACCATGACCGTGGCGAAAAAGTGCAGCCCACGGCCGACGCGGTTCCAGCCAAAGAGCATGACGCCAAGGAAACCGGCTTCAAGGAAGAAGGCGGTGAGAACTTCGTAAGTGAGCAGCGGCCCGGTGACGGAGCCAGCGAAATCGGAGAACTTGCTCCAGTTGGTGCCGAACTGGTAGGCCATGACCAGACCGGAGACCACCCCCATGCCGAAGTTGACGGCAAAGATTTTCGACCAGAAATGGTAAAGGTCACGGTAGACGCTGTTGTTGCTCTTCAGCCACAGCCCTTCGAGAACAGCCAGGTAGCTCGCCAGGCCAATGGTGATGGCCGGGAACAGGATGTGAAAGGACACGGTAAACGCGAACTGAATTCGGGCGAGATCTAGAGCCTCTAATCCGAACATAGTGCTTCCTCTGTCAGGTAATCCGGCGTCAGGCGGTGGCCTTGGCGCCAACTGCCCCCACGGTAGTTGAGTGCGGCAAGTTGGAATTGTTCTGTAAACATCACATCGCAGGGAATTCGGCCGTCTGGCCATGCCGTTGCAAATGAAACAATTGATCCAGATCAACGGATGCCTGAAAGGATAGTCCTGAACGGGCTGTGCGCTTGTGTGGTTGATTGCCGCGTGACCGGTTGTCTCACCCCCTTTACCGCGCCCCAAAACAGTGCGTTTACCGCACACAGGTGCCATTCCTCGCAACTTGCTGTTACAAAGTGGTGATAACCTGCAGCGTCGATCCCTGCGCCGAGGCTCTGTTTCGCCGATGTCAGACCCCGTTTTGCTGCTGCGTCATCACCGTCCCTTCCTGGCCTTCTGGCTGGCCCGGGTATTTACCGCCAGCGGCTTTCAGATGCTTACCGTGGCGATCGGCTGGCACCTCTACCAAATGACCGGCAATGTCCTCGACCTGGGCCTGGTGGGCCTGGTGGAATTCGCCCCGCGGGTGCTGTTCATGCTGCACACCGGACACGTCGCCGACCGCTATGACCGGCGCCGGGTCGCCGCCCTGTGCCAGAGTGCCCAGGCCATGATCGCCCTGGTGCTGGTGGTCGCCAGCAGCACCCACAGCGTCAGCCGCGAACTGATCTTCCTGCTGGCGTTCTTGCTCGGTAGCGCACGCTCCTTTGAAATGCCGGCGACCCAGGCGCTGCTGCCCAATGTGGTGCCCTCCGAGCTGTTTCCACGTGCCGTGGCTGCTTCTGCCTCGGCGATGCAGGCGGCGACCATCGTCGCGCCGGCGGTGGGCGGTTTTCTCTATGCCTTTGGCAGCGTCTGGGTGTACGGGCCGACGGTAGCGTTGTACCTGATTGCCTGCGTGTTGACCCTGGGCCTGGTGTCGCGCCAGCAACCAGGCAACCAGGGCCGCGCCAGCCTCGAATCGTTGATGGCCGGCATTCGCTTTATCCGCAGCCGCCCGGACATCCTCGGGGCGATCTCCCTGGACCTGTTCGCCGTGCTGCTGGGCGGCGCCACCGCGCTGTTGCCGGTGTTTGCCAAGGACATCCTGCTGACCGGCCCCTGGGGCCTGGGCCTGCTGCGCTCGGCGCCGGCGGTGGGCGCCCTGCTGATGTCGCTGTGGCTGGCGCGCTTTCCGGTGGAGCGCAAGGTCGGGCGGGTGATGTTTACCGCTGTCGGCGTGTTCGGGGTGGCGACCATTGCCTTTGGCCTGTCCACTTCGTTCTGGTTTTCCCTCGCCGTGCTGGCGGTGCTGGGCGCCGCCGACATGATCAGCATGGTAATACGCGGTGCCTTCGTGCAGCTGGAAACACCGGATGAAATGCGCGGCCGGGTCAGCGCGGTGAACGGGCTGTTCATCGGCGCCTCGAACCAGCTCGGTGAGTTCGAGTCAGGAGTGACTGCGCACTGGTTCGGCACGGTACCGGCGGTAGTGCTGGGCGGGGTCGGCACGCTGCTGGTGACCGGGGTGTGGATCAAGCTGTTTCCGACCCTGGCTGGGCGCGATCATATGCATAAGCAGTGAGGGCCTGTGGGAGCGGGCTTGCCCCGCGATAGTCACACCCGCAGCTCAGCTGCCACCCGCTTGCGCAGCACCCTGCCCGCCAGTTGCTCGACCAACACCAAGGCAAATTCCAGCGCCGCCGCCGACCCCTGGGCGGTGATGCAATTACCGTCCACCACCACCGGCTGATCGACAAAGCTGCACCCGGACAACCCCTGGCTGACAGCCGGGTCACAGGTCATGCGTCGCTGGCGCAACACACCATAGGCCTGCAGCGCCAACGGCGCTTCGCCGATCGCGGCAAAAAACTTGCCGGCCCTGGCCTGATCCTTGACCTGCTGCGCCAGTGGTTGGTGCGCGGCCATGTGCTGTGCGCCTTTTTCGCCCCCGGGCAAGACCATCAGGTCGAACGGCTGGGCCAGCAGGTCGACCAGCATGCCGTCGGCGGTCAAGCGCGTGCCGCGGGCACAGGTGAGCATCCGCCGGCCTTCGATACTGGCCACCACCACTTCGATCTCGGCGCGGCGCAGCACGTCGATCAGGGTCACGCTCTGCAGGTCATCCACGCCTTCGGCGACTACGATCAGGGCTCTGTGGGTCATCAACTGCTCTCCGCCGGGGTATCCCACAAGCTTAGTCGCTCACAGCAACAGGGTCAGTTGACGCTCGTGGCCCTGGCGTGCGCGGTAGCCGTCGCCGCTGTCGACCCAGCCGCTGGCCAGGTACAGCGCCAGGGCGGCGTGGTTGTCCCGGTCTACAGAAAGCTGCAGGCAACGCACCTCGGGCCACGCCTCGCACACCAGGCCCGGCAACGCCTGCATGAAAAATCGCCCCAGGCCCTGGCCCTGCAAGCGCTGATCGACTTGCAAGGCATTGATCGTCGCCGCATCGGCCCGGGCCCAGGGCGCCAGGAACACCCCGCGCTGAAGCAGCAAGAAGGCCCGCGGCAGGTTGTCCAGCAGCAGCGCCACGCCACGCCGGTCGGGACTGTCGCCACTTTGCAGGGTGTACAAGGCGCTAGCCATATCGCCGGCAAAGCGCAGTTGCTCAGGCCGCACCTGGATGTCGAGCAGTTGCTCGCGCTGGGCCGGGTTAAGGTCGCGGTAGTCGGTCAGGTGCACAGCATGGTCAACTCGGGATGGGGGGAACGGCGCAGAACCTGCAGATATCTGCAGTGTATCGCGACATTAATTACCGCTGCCCGAGCATGCTGGTATGATGCGCGGCTTTTTTCCGACCCAGGGAAAAACCACAGTCTCCCGGTACAGTCTGTGCTTTGCTAACTGGGTCGATACATTCACGGCGCCGGGAGCGCCACGGGGAGCAGGCATGCTGGAAAGGCTGTTTCAACTAAAAGCACACGACACCAATGTCCGCACCGAGATTCTCGCGGGCGTGACCACCTTCCTGGCCATGGCCTACATCCTGTTCGTCAACCCGAGCATTCTCGGCGAGACCGGCATGGACAAGGGCGCGCTGTTCGTCGCCACCTGCCTGGCAGCGGCCATCGGCTCGACCACCATGGGCCTGATCGCCAACTACCCGATCGCTCTGGCACCGGGCATGGGCCTGAACGCCTTCTTCACCTACACCGTGGTCCTGCACATGGGCCACACCTGGCAGGTGGCATTGGGCGCGGTGTTCATCTCGGCGGTGTGCTTCTTCCTGCTGTCGATCTTTCGCATCCGCGAATGGATCGTCAACAGCATCCCGTTGCCGCTGCGTTCGGCAATTGCCGCCGGTATTGGCCTGTTCCTGGCGCTGATCGCCCTGCATAACGCCGGCATCGTCGTCGATAACCAGGCCACCCTGGTGGGCCTCGGTGACCTCAAGAAACCGGCGCCGATCCTCGCCACCCTGGGCTTCTTCCTGATCGTCGCGCTGGAGGCCATGAAGGTCCGCGGCGCGGTGCTGATCGGCATCCTGGCGGTGACCGTGGCCTCGATCGCCCTGGGCGTGACTCCATTCAACGGCGTGGTGTCGATGCCGCCGTCGCTGGCGCCGACCTTCCTGCAGCTGGACATCAAGGGCGCGCTGGACGTCGGCCTGATCAGCGTGATTTTCGCCTTCCTGTTCGTCGACCTGTTCGACAACTCCGGCACCCTGATCGGCGTCGCCAAGCGCGCCGGCCTGATGCGCAAGGACGGCCACATGCCGAAAATGGGCCGGGCGCTGATCGCCGACAGCACCGCGGCGATGGCCGGTTCCCTGCTGGGTACCTCGACCACCACCAGCTACATCGAATCTGCAGCCGGCGTCAGCGCCGGTGGCCGCACCGGCCTGACCGCCATCGTGGTAGCCATTCTGTTCCTGCTGGCGCTGTTCTTCGCACCGCTGGCCGGCAGCGTGCCAGCCTTCGCCACGGCACCGGCGCTGTTGTTCGTCGCCGTGTTGATGGCTTCGGGCCTGGCTGAAATAAACTGGGACGACATTACCGAAGCCGCGCCGGTGGTGGTCACTGCCCTGGCCATGCCGCTGACCTACTCGATCGCCAACGGCATCGCCTTCGGTTTCATTGCCTGGACCGCGATCAAGCTGCTTTCCGGCCGCGCCCGTGACCTCAACGCGGCACTGGTGATCCTCTCGGTCCTGTTCGTCATCAAACTGGGCTGGTTCAACGCATGAGTGCTGTCTTCGACCCTTCGACCTACACCCAGCAGCTCGACGCCAAGGTCGCGCGCCTGCGCGAGCTGCTGGCGCCGTTCGCGGCGCCCGAGCCTGCGGTATTCGACTCGCCGCGCGAGCACTATCGCCTGCGCGCCGAGTTCCGCCTGTGGCGCGAAAACGAGCAGCGCTTCTACGCGATGTTCGCCCCGGGCGAGAAACACACGCCGATCCTGATTGAAGACTTCCCGATTGCCAGTCTGCAGATCAACGACCTGATGCCACGGCTCAAGGCCGCCTGGCAAGCCAGCTCGGCGTTGAGCTTCAAGCTGTTCCAGGTGGAGTTCCTCACCACCCTGGCAGGCGATGCAATGATCACCCTGTGCTATCACCGTCCGCTGGACGAGCACTGGGAGCGCGCCGCGCAGCAACTGGCCAGCGACCTGGGCGTGAGCATCATCGGCCGCTCCAAGGGCAAGCGCGTGGTGATCGGCCGCGATTACGCAGTTGAAGAGCTGCAGATTGCCGGGCGCACCTTCCGCTACCGCCAGCCCGAAGGCGCCTTCACCCAGCCTAACGGCGCGGTCAACCAGAAGATGCTCAACTGGGCCTATGAAGCCCTGGGCGAGCGCCAGGACGATCTGCTCGAGCTGTACTGCGGCAACGGCAACTTCACCCTGCCGCTGGCCACCCGGGTGCGCAAGGTACTGGCCACCGAGATCAGCAAGACCTCGGTCAATGCCGCCCTGCACAACCTCGACGACAACGCTGTGGATAACGTGCGCCTGGTGCGTCTGTCGGCTGAAGAGCTGACCGAAGCGCTGAACGAAGTGCGTCCGTTCCGCCGCCTCGAAGGCATTGACCTTAAGAGCTACCAGTTCGCCAGTGTGTTCGTCGACCCGCCGCGCGCCGGCATGGACCCGGATACCTGCGAGCTGACCCGGCGCTTCGACAACATCCTGTACATCTCCTGCAACCCGCAAACCCTGGCGGCCAACATCGCCCAGTTGCACGACACCCATCGCATCGAGCGCTGTGCGTTGTTTGACCAGTTTCCGTATACCCATCACATGGAGAGCGGGGTGTTGCTGGTTCGCCGTTGAAGCTACCGCGGGTCAAGCCCGCTCCTGCAGGAGCGGGCCCTTCAGCCGAGCCCCGAACACATCAACAACGGCACCAGCTGATCCTCATCGGTCAACGCCCCATGGTGCCCGCGCCATTGGCTGGCGTGCTTTTCCACCTCGCTGCGAATGATCCCGCCCGCCCCGCGCGGGACCACGATCAGATCGCCAATCCGCGCCTCCGCCTGGCTTAGCAGTACATCGCCGAACAGCCCCTTGGCAATCGCCTGGGCCTTGCTCAACACGTGATAGCCCTCCCCCAGGCGATTCTGCCAGCGCTCGTGCACGCGGTCCTGATGGTGCGCGTGGGTGTACAGGTAGCGCGCACGAATATCCCCGGCCATCGCCCGCACGCCCTCCTGCAGCGCCGGGTCCAGATCAAAGTCGCGCACCTGTTCGCTGTCCAGCGCCAGCATGCCGTGGTCGGCAATCACCATCAGCCGCGCCTGCTCAGGCAAGGATTGGGCGATGGCCCGGGCCAGCTGGTCGGCAATCTGCAACTGCTTGAGCCAGCCCTCGGAGCCTGGGCCGAACAGGTGCCCGGCAAAATCCAGGTCGCCGAAATAGGCGAAGCAGAACGCCGGCCCCGGCACGGCCAGGGCGGCATTGACCAGTTCCGGATAGGCATCATAGGCCGGCGCAGGGAGGATCTTGCCGGCCCTGTAAATCGCCCGGGTGAAGTCGGAACTGGCATAGCGCCCGAGCATCACCGTGCTGATGGCGATGCCCTGGGCCGCGGCCTGGCCCCAGGCATCGGCGGGCACGATAAAAGTCTCCGGCGGCGGCGCGCCACTGGCCTGCGCCTCGACCTGCAAGGGCGAGGTGGTCCAGGTCAGTGGCGACAGTTCAGTGTGCTCATCCAGGGCAAAGCCGCAGCCGACGATACCGTGGGCGCCGCTGCCCAGCCCGCAAGCCACCGAGGCCAGGCTGGTCGCCGTGGTGGCTGGAAAGCCTACCTTGAAGTGGCTGTCCGGCTGCATCAGCGAGGCAAGAAACGGCGCATGCCGGGCGTGGGCCTGCAGCAGGTTCCAGCCCAGGCCGTCGATCAGCAGCAGGCAGGTGCTGCGCGAATGGTCGAGGCGAAAGGCATTGCGAAAACCGTGGCCACCCAGGGCCGCGAAAATCGACTGGGTGAGGTTGGCCAGGCCCGGCCAGGTTTCACCCAGCGACTGCAGGTCGTTGATCGGCGTTGCCATGTTGCCCTCCGTGGTCAGGTGCAAAGCAACAGGTGTAGCACAGGCTGTGCGATCAGCGCACAGAAAACACCCCTGCGGCCTTGCGCCCGATTGACCAAATTAACCATTCGGTACATTTTTAAGCGAAGGCACTCCCGCTTCATCACCAAGAATAACAACGGAGTTTTCAACATGGCTTTGGCCTCTTCTTCCGGCATTCTTGCCGGCCTTATCGGCGCGGGCATCCAGGCTTCGCGCACCCCGGCGCTGCACGAGCACGAAGGCGCCGCGCAAGGCCTGAACTACCTGTACCGGCTGATCGACCTGGACCAGCTCAAGCTCGACAGCAGCGCCCTCGAAGAGCTGCTGACCGCGGCCGAGCACATGGGCTTCACCGGCCTGAACATCACCTTCCCGTGCAAGCAGGCGATCCTGCCGCTGCTCAACGAACTGTCACCGCAAGCGCGCGGTATCGGCGCGGTGAACACCGTGGTATTCAAGGACGGCAAACGCATCGGCCACAACACCGACTGCCTGGGTTTTGCCGAGGGCTTTCGCCGTGGCCTGAGCGACGCGCCGCGCCGCCAGGTGGTGCAGATGGGCGCCGGTGGCGCCGGCGCTGCGGTAGCCCACGCGCTGCTGGAAGAAGCGGTCGGGCAACTGAGCGTGTTCGATGTCGAACCGGCCCGTGCCCAGGCCCTTGTGGACAACCTCAACCAGCACTTTGCCGGCAGCCGCGCCAGGGTCGGTCATGACCTGCAAAGCGCCATGGCCAGCGCCGACGGCCTGGTCAACACCACGCCCATGGGCATGGCCAAGCTGCCGGGCATGCCGGTGCCCAAGGCGCTGCTACGGGCGGATCTGTGGGTGGCGGAGATTGTTTACTTTCCGCTGCAAACCGAACTGCTGCGCGAAGCCCGGGCCCTGGGCTGCCGCACCCTGAGCGGGGCGAACATGGCGGTGTTCCAGGCGGTGAAGGCGTTTGAACTGTTCAGCGGGGTGAAGCCTGATGCGGCGCGGATGATCGAGCACTTCAACAGTCTGGGTGACTGAAAAGCATCGCGGGGCAAGCCCGCTCCTACGGTAGGAACGGGCTTGCCCGGCGAAAATACTCAGGCCTGCAAAAATCTAAGCACCGACTCGCAAATCATCTGCCGATGCCGGTCCTTGACCGCCTTGTCCTCGAAGTCCACCTGGAAGATCTCGCCAAAGGTGTGCCGGTTCGACACCCGGTAGAAGCAGAACGAGCTGATCAGCAGGTGCACATCCAGCGCCTCCAGCCCCTGGCGGAATACCCCCTCGCCAGCGCCGCGCTTGAGCACTTCATCCAGCGCCGTGAGTACGGTCTTGTTCATCGAGCGAATCGCCGCCGAGCGCTTCACGTACTCGCCGTGGTGCATGTTCTCGTTGCAGACGATGCGCACGAAATCGACGTTGCGATCATGGTGATCGAAGGTGAATTCCACCAGCCGGCGGATGCCCAGGCGCGGCTCGAGTTCGGCCAGGTGCAGGTTGCTTTCAGTGCTGCGAATATCGCCGTAGAGCTTCTCCAGCACTTCTACGTACAACTGCTCCTTGCTGTTGAAGTAGTAGTAGATCATGCGCTTGGAGGTTTGCGTGCGCTCGGCGATCGCATCGACCCGGGCGCCGGCCAGCCCCTGCTGGACGAACTCGCTGATCGCCGCCTGGAGAATATTCTCGCGGGTCTTTTCCGGATTGTTCTTGCGGCCCTTGCGCGGCGCTTGTTCGGGGGCTGCGCAGAGTGCTGGGGTAGTCGTCATACGGGACTCATGGCCATCGGTTAACCCGGCAATTATGAGCCCCGGGTGCTGAGTAAGGAAGCCTCGGCGCCTGCGCCCTACAACTTGGCCTGGGCCGGCGCGCCGGCGCGGGCCTTGGCCATGGCGGCCAGGCGCACGGCGACGTTGGCCGCGCCATAGCCGCTGTAACCGTTACGCCGCTGCAGCACCTCGAAGAAGAAGCGCTCCTCAAACGGCTCGGTGTACACATGAAACAGCTCACCGCCCTGGGCATCGCGGTCGTAGAGCACGTTGTAGTAAGCCAGTTCGCTGAGGAACTCGTCGTCGAAATCAAAGCGTGCGGCAAGGTCGTCGTAGTAGTTGAGCGGAATGTCGAGCAAAGCCACCCCCGACTCCTTGGCCTGTTTGACCGCAGTAAAAATGTCCTCGCAGTCAAAGGCAATGTGGTGAACGCCGGAACCGCGGTAATGCGACAAGGCATGGGCAATCGCCGTATTACGGTTTTCCGAAATATTCAGCGGCAGGCGGATCGAGCTGCAACGGCTGCGCAAGGCGCGACTCTTGACCAGACCATAAGGGTCGGGCAACACCACTTCGTCGTCGGCAGTAAAGTCCAGCACGCTCTTGTAGAACAGCGCCCAGCTGTCCAGGCCGTCGGCCGGCAAGGCCAGGGCCATATGGTCGATGCGGGTCAGGCCCAGGCTGCTGCCCGCTTGTGGCTGCAGGCTGAAGTCGGTGTCATAGATAGTCCGGCCCTGGGCATCCTGGTCGACCAGGTAGATCAAGCTGCCGTCCGGCGCACGCACCGCCGCCAGCTCGCGCTCGTTGGGGCCGACCAGGCCGCGATAGGGCTGGCCATGGTAGGCCACGGCACGGGCCAGGGCCTGGGCGCTGTCCTTGACCCGGATCGCCGTGGCGCACAGCGACGGGCCATGACTCTCAAAGAAGTTATGGGCGAAGGAATAAGGCTCGGCGTTGAGGATCAGGTTGATGTCGCCCTGGCGCAGCAGGCTGACATTCTTCGAACGGTGCACGCCGGCGCGGGTAAAGCCCAGGCGCTCCAGCCAGTTGCCGAGCTTGGCTCCCAGGGCGTCGTCGACGGCGAACTCGAGAAACTCGACGCCATCGTAGGCGCTGGCACGTGGTGGGGCGAACAGCAGGTCGTCGCTGGCCGGCGCTACGCGGTCTTGCTCAAGGCGCTGGCGGGTCTTTTCTTCCAGGTACAACAGCGAGCGCAGGCCATCGGCGGCATTGGCCCGAGGCGGCGCGGCGCGAAAGCCATCGTTGAAGATCTCCAGCGACAGCGGGCCGCTGTAACCGCTGGCCAGGATCGGCGCGAGAAAACCCGCCAGGTCAAACTCGCCCTGCCCCGGAAAGCAGCGAAAGTGCCGGCTCCACTCCAGCACGTCCATGGCCAGGAGCGGCGCGTCGGCCATCTGCACGAAAAAAATCTTGTCCCCCGGCACCTGGGCGATAGCCCGTGGGTCGCCCTTGAGCGACAAGGTGTGGAAGCTGTCGAGGATCATCCCCAGGCTTGCGTGGTCAGCCGTTTTGACGATGTCCCAGACCTGCTCCCAGGTGTTCACGTGGCGGCCCCAGGCCAGGGCTTCGTAGCCGATGCGCAGGCCACGGGCCCCAGCGCGCTCGGCCAGCAGGCGCAGGTCGTCGATCAGCACCTGGCGCTCACCCAGGGAATCGGCGGCGACATTGCTGCACACCAGCACCAGATCGGTGCCCAGTTCCTGCATCAAATCGAATTTGCGTTCCGCGCGTTCCAGGTTGCGCGCCAGGCGATCGCGGCGGCAGCCCTCGAAATCGCGAAACGGCTGGAACAGGGTAATCGCCAGGCCCAGATCGGCGCAGCGCTGGCGAATTTCGCGCGGGCTGCCGGCGTAGTACAGCAGGTCATTCTCGAAGATCTCGACCCCATCGAAGCCCGCGGCGGCGATGGCTTCGAGTTTTTCTGGCAAAGTACCGCTCAAGGATACGGTGGCGATCGAACGCTGCATTATTCTGGCTCCGATGGGCAGGCAAAAACCGGTGGAGGAATTATTGGTGTTGAGCAAATTTTGCTCAATGCAAAAGGTACGAACTAGTTAGTTTTGTGTTCGATTATCGCCCAATATAGCGTTCAGTCAATTGACCCTTTTTTGACCACAGGCGCACCATTTCGACACCAAGGCTTGACCCATAAACATAAAAATACGGGTAACCCGCGATGATCCACTCTCAATCCACCCGCATGGCCCAGCCCCTGGGTACTACTGCGCACGCCGGCATCGGCGACAAGCTGCGTGGCGCCATGGCCGTCGGCAAGACCCGCTGGGTCATGCTCGCGCTGGTGTTCTTCGCCACCACCTTGAACTACATCGACCGCGCCGCCCTCGGGGTGATGCAGCCGATTCTGGCCAAGGAGATGAGCTGGACGGCGATGGACTACGCCAACATCAACTTCTGGTTCCAGGTCGGTTACGCCATCGGCTTCGTACTGCAAGGCCGGCTGATCGACCGGGTCGGCGTCAAGCGCGTGTTCTTCTGCGCCGTGCTGCTCTGGAGCCTGGCTACCGGCGCCCATGGCCTGGCCACCTCGGCGGTGGGCTTCATGGTCTGCCGGTTCATTCTCGGCCTGACCGAAGCGGCCAACTACCCCGCCTGCGTCAAGACCACCCGCTTATGGTTCCCGGCCGGTGAGCGCGCCGTGGCCACCGGCATTTTCAACGCCGGCACCAACGTCGGCGCCATGTTCACGCCGATGCTGTTGCCGTTGATCCTCACCGTCTGGGGCTGGCAAGCGGCGTTCATCGGCATGGGCGCCCTGGGCCTGGTCTGGGTAGTGTTCTGGGGCCTGAAATACTTCAACCCGGAAGATCACCCGAGCGTCAGCAAAGAAGAACTGGCCTACGTGCAAAGCGAAGTGGAACCGGAACAAGCCCGCGTGCCGTTCTCACGAATCCTGCGCATGCGCGGCACCTGGGCCTTCGCCCTGGCTTACTCGATGACCGCGCCGGTGTTCTGGTTCTACCTGTACTGGCTGCCACCGTTCCTCAACCAGCAATACAGCCTGGGCATCAGCGTCACGCAGATGGGCATCCCGCTGATCGTCATCTACCTGAGCGCGGATTTCGGCAGTGTCGGCGGTGGCATTCTTTCGTCGTTCCTGATCGGCCGCGGCATGGCCCCGGTCAAGGCGCGGCTGCTGTCGATGCTGCTGTTCGCCACCACCATCATCGGCGTGATCTTCGCCGCCGGCGCCAGCAGCCTGTGGGTCGCGGTGCTGGCGATTTCCCTGGCCATCGCCGCGCACCAGGCCTGGACTGCCAACATCTGGAGCCTGGTCATGGACTACACGCCCAAGCACATGATGAGCACGGTGTTCGGTTTCGGCGGCATGTGCGCGGCCATCGGCGGCATGTTCATGACCCAGCTGGTCGGCTACATCCTGACCACCACCAACAACAATTACACCCTGCTGTTCACCATGATCCCGGCCATGTACTTCATCGCCCTGACCTGGATGTACTTCATGGCCCCGCGCAAGGTGCCGAAGGTCGAGGCCTAACGCCGCCGTTGCAACCAGGCGGCGCCCAGGCCGCTGAGGCAGATCAAGGCAATCCCCACCAGCCCGGCCATGTCCGGGCTGTGTCCGAACAACACCAGGCCGAGAACACCGGCGAACACGATCTGACAGTAACTGAACGGCGCCAGCATGGCCGGTGGCGCATGCCGGAACGCCTGGGTCAGGAACAGGTGCGCGGTCATCCCGCAGGTGCCCAGGGCCACGGCCATCAGGCCATGGATGAAGCTTGGGGTCTGCCAGAACATCGGCACCACGGCGCTCATCACCAAGGTGTTGAGCAGGCCGGTGAAGAAGTTGCTGGTGGTCGGGCTGTCGGTGCCGCTGAGCTTACGCGTCAGCAACTGGTAGAAGCAGAAGCACAAGGCCGAGCCAAATGGCAGCAACACCGCCGGGGTAAACAAGGCCCCGCCCGGATGGATGATCACCGTCACCCCGACAAAACTCACCAGCACCGCCACCCATTGCCCGCGCGTGACCTTCTCGCCCAGCAGCGGCAGCGACAGCGCCGTGACCAGCAACGGCGCGAGGAAGTTGACCGCCGTCGCCTCGGCCAGCGGTATGTACTGCAGGGCGGTAGTGAACAACAGGCTGGTGCCCAGCAGGCACAGCGCGCGCAAGGTCTGCAGCCCCGGTCGCCGGGTGCGCAACACGCGCAGGCCCGACTGCGGCAGGAAGATCACCATCATCAGCAGGGTGTGCACCAGGTAGCGCGCCCACACCACCCAGAGAATCGGATAGAACCCCGCCAGGTACTTCGACAAGGCGTCGTGGCTGGCGAACAGAAAGGTCGCCAGCACCACCAGGGCAATGCCCTTGAGCGGTTGGCTGACAGCGTCGAGCGCAGTAGGACGGGGCATCGATAAAAGCTCGCAGGTTCAGAGTTGACGGAGCAACTGACAGGTCTTGTCCAGGGCCATCTGTGCCCGTTGCAAGGCGCTCAGGCCCTGGTCGCGAACAGGAATTTCCAGGCTCAGCGCAATGTTCTGCGGCAGGCTACGCAACAAGCCGGGCAAATCGCAATTGCCATCGCCGGGAAACCGCCGCTCGTTGCGCGCCTGACGCAAGATCTCGGCCATATCGTGCGGACGCGGCCCGGCCACGTCGCACAACTGTGCATAGCGTAGCCGCGAGGCCGGCACCTGGCGCAACTCATCCAGCGACGAGCCGGAGCGGTCAAAGTGAAAGGCATCGACCAGCACCCCGCCATTGTCGCGCCCGGCCTGCTCGACGATGCGCCAGGCCTGGGTGAGGTTCTTGGCGTCGGTCCAGGGCATGAACTCCAGGTGCGGATGCAGGCCGTAATCTGCGGCCAGGTCGCAGAGGGCCGCAAAATTGTCGCTCTGGCGTTGCTCGTCAGGATCGTTGCCGGCCACCAGCAGCTCGCTGGCGCCGAACTCGGCGCCGACCGCCAGCAGGGCTTCGAAGTCGGCCACGCAGGTCTCGGGCTTGAGCCGCAAAATCTCCACATCCAGCACCTGGATGCCGGTATCGCGCAGGCGCGCGGCGGTCTGCCGGCGCAGGCCGGCGTCGGCCACCAGCGGGAAGTGATGCTCCTCGGCCGTGGCCGGTTCCAGGCGCAGGCCGACATGGCTGTAGCCTGCGCGGGCAGCAACCTCGACCATGTCGACAGGCGACAGCTCGAGTACCGTCAGGGCGGCAAGGGACATCACACGTTGGCTCATTGTTGTTTTCTCGGCGAATTGAATTTGGAAATATTTAGAACTTAGTTCCAATTTCAATGCAAGCGAAAAAACGGATCGCGAGTGCAGGAGCGGGCTTGACCCGTGATGCTTCTAGACAAACAACTCAGAAGCAGGACTTGCCGCCGACAACTCCGCCACCGCCACCAGCAACACCGGCGCCAGCTCGTGCATGCGTGCCTCGCTCATCCGCGCACTGGGCCCGGCAACGCTGAGCACGCCAACCGCATGGCCATCCAGCGGGTGCCGCACCACCGCCGCCAGCGCCGACATCCCCACTGCCGAACTCTCCACCACCCAGGCATAGCCATGCTCGCGGGCAACACGCAGGCGTTCGAGCAGCTCGGCATTGGACTTCGGTGCGTTGGGGCCGAACTGCGCCGGGTCGGCGATGCCTTGGCGCTCCACCAGCAACAAGGCCTGGGCATCGCTCAGGCTCGACAGCCACGCATGCCCGGAGGCGGTGTAGAACAACGGCGCATCACGGCCCATGTCCGGGTCGTAGCGCAAGCCGGAGCGGGCGCCTTGGGCCTTGGCGATCCAGGTCTGGCGTTCGCCGTCGATCACCCCCAGGCGCACCAGCTCGCCGGTCTGCTGGGCCAGTTGATCAAGAATCGGCTGGACGATATCGGCGCCACTGCTGGCCAGATAGCGAAAACCCATGGCCACCAGGCGGGTGCTCAGGTGATAGCGGCTGCTCTCGGCGTTCTGGCGCACATAGCCCAGGCGCATCAGCTCGGCGAGCATGCGATGGGTGGCGCTCTTGGGGATGTCCAGCTCTTCGGCCAGGGTCTGCAGGGGCAGCCCGCGCGGGTCGCTGGTGAGGCGTTCGAGAAGGCTGAACGCGCGTTCGATCTGACTGCCGGCCATGGTCATGGTCCCTGAAATTTGTGCCGATTCTAAAGAGCCCCGGCGAAAGCGCAAATCACTGTCCGATCTTCGCCCACTTTGTCGTGGCACGCCTTGGCTGGGCGACAGATCAAACCATAAAATATGGAATACAGTTCCAAAATATAACAAACTGCCTGGAGGATACTGCTCATGTCCGTCGATACCCCGCTGGTCGAATGCGATGTACTGGTCATCGGCTCCGGCGCCGCCGGGCTGGCCGCCGCCGTGACCGCCGCCTGGCATGGCCAGAAGGTCATCGTGGTCGAAAAGGACCCGGTGTTCGGCGGCGCCACGGCCTGGTCCGGTGGCTGGATGTGGGTACCGTGCAACCCGCTGGCGCAGCGCGCCGGGATCATCGAGCAGCGCTCGCAGCCGCGCACTTATCTGGAGCATGAACTGGGCGAACGTTTCGATGGGCCGATGATCGATGCGTTTCTCGACGCGGCGCCCAACATGGTGTCGTTCTTCGAGCGCCATACCGCCCTGCAATTTGCCGACGGCAATGGCATCGCCGACATTCACGGTAATACCCCTGGCGCCGGCACCGGCGGGCGTTCGGTAATTGCCGCCCCCTACGATGGCCGCCAGCTGGGCAAAAAGCTGCTCAAGCGCCTGCGCAAAACCATGCGCGAAACCTCGTTCATGGGCATGCCGATCATGGCCGGCAAGGACCTCGGCGCCTTCCTCAGCCTCACCCGTTCCTGGCGCTCGCTGCTGCATGTGAGCAAGCGTTTGAGCCGCCACCTGCTCGATCTGGCAACCCGCGGCCGGGCCCTGCAACTGGTCAACGGCGTAGCCCTGGTCGCTCGGCTGGCCAAGTCGGCTGAAGACCTTGGCGTGTTGCTCTGGGAATCGGCAGCGGCTCGGCAGTTGCTCCGCGAGCATGGCCGGGTCAGCGGTGCGCTGATTGAAACCGCGCGCGGGCCGATCCAAATAAATGCGCGCAAGGCCGTGGTGCTGGCCGCCGGCGGCTTTGCCAACGACATCGAACGGCGCAAGGCGCTGTTCCCGCGTACACCCACCGGCCACGAACACCTGGCGCTGCCGCCGCTGGGCGCCAATGGTGACGGCCTGCGCCTGGGCAAAAGCGTTGGCGGCCAGGTGGCTGACGACCTGCACAGCCCGGTGGCCTGGGCGCCGGTATCGCGGGTGCCTTACAAGGACGGCAGCAGCGGGCATTTCCCGCACATCATCGAACGGGCCAAGCCCGGCATCATCGGCGTGCTCGCCGACGGCAAGCGCTTCGTCAACGAGGCCGACGGCTACTACGACTATGTCAGCGCCATGGTCGCCAAGGCGCCGGGGGACAAGGTCGAATCGTGGCTGATCTGCAGCCATGCCTTCCAGCGCCGTTATGGCCTGGGCATTTCACGGCCGTTTCCGTTGCCGCTGCAGCCGTTGATCAAATCCGGCTACCTGAAGACCGGCGACAGTATCGAAGCCCTGGCGCGGGCCTGCGGCATTGACCCTCAAGGCCTGGTGGCAACGGTCGCCGAGTACAACCGGCATGCCCGCAACGGCGAAGACCCGCACTTCGGCCGCGGCTCCACCCCTTACAACCGCAAACAGGGCGATGCCCTGCACGGACCAAATCCGTGCGTGGCGCCGATCGAGAACGGGCCGTTCTATGCGGTAAAGGTCGAACCGGGCTGTTTCGGCACCTTCGCCGGGCTCAGGACCAACACCCACGCGCAGGTGCTGGATGAAAAGCGTGAGGTGATTGCCGGGTTGTATGCGGTGGGCACCGACATGGCCAGCATCATGGGCGGGCACTATCCGGCGGGCGGGATCAACCTGGGGCCGGCGGCGACGTTCGGCTATATCGCCGGGCGGCATATTGCCGGGGTGACAGACTACGAGTAAGGCGTACCTTGCAGCATTGCATCACAGGGAAAGCAGACAGGCTGCTCACGATTATCCGCCACGCGAATACTTCACGGCTCCGGCGACCGTTCAAAAGGAATTGAACCGTGAACAACCTGACCCTGCCCGATGGCGACGCAAAGCCAATCGATCAACTGTTTTCCTGTACCACTGCCCGCGTTGACTTGTGGCGTGAACTCAACGCCCTGTGTCGCCGCTGGCGCAACTGCAAAGATCAGCCCGCTAGCGCGAAGGTCCAGCAGCAATGCCTTGCCCAACTCGAGCAGCTTGCGCAATTGGAGGCTTACCAGGCCTACCCGGGCCCTCGCCTGCTGGCCCTGCTGGTCGAACGCGTAGCAGCGGGCAATGGCATCGGAGCCCTGCATCTGGCTCAGCGCATCAGCAGTTCGCTGCTCGACCGCAGTTACAAGCAAGACGCAAACGACTGGGAGGCCAGCGAGGACCTGCCCGACGCACCCGCGCCCCGTAGTTTCGCCGCTGCGTCCGCACATCGTCCGTATTTCGAAACTCTGATTGTCAGCCCCGCGCCAATCTCGACATGGCCGCAGCACCTTCAGGCCATTCGCCAGTTGCGCCGCCACCAGGACCCCTTCATCTAAGAGCCCGTCATGACCGGCTCCTTTGAGGATGCGTTGCTCGCGGTGATACTCAACGTCAACCTGCAAGCGGTGGTGATCTACGAAGGTTTCGCTTTTACATCGAGCTGTCGCGCCGCCTGGGTGCGTGAGCTGCTGGCGCCACACCTGGGCAACAGCCCGGACGGCGAAGACTCCACGAACCTGGCCTTGCCACTGGCCCGAGCGATCAAGTCCATCAGGCCAGAGCTCGATATCCTGCTGCTCAGCGATCGTCAGGTTGAGCGAATTGCCGGTGATGAAGACTACGCGTTCATCAGCCGGGTGTTCTACGAAGTCGAGGAGCCGCTGGAGATCCACCTGAGCCTGCTGCAAGGCGTTGCAAAGCGCTATGAAACGCCGTTTTTCAACAACCTGAAACACTATGCTCAACGTCCTATCGGCACCTTCCATGCGCTGCCCATTGCCCGCGGAAAATCGATATTCAAGTCGAACTGGATCCGCGACATGGGCGAATTCTATGGCATCAACCTGTTTCTGGCCGAAAGCTCCGCCACCACGGGCGGGCTCGACAGCCTGCTAGAGCCCACAGGTAACATCAAAAAGGCCCAGGACCGGGCAGCCCATGCGTTCGGCGCACAGCAGGCGTTTTTCGTCACCAATGGCACCTCGACCTCGAACAAGATCGTTGAACAAGCCCTGCTTGCGCCCGGTGACATTGTCATTGTCGATCGTAACTGCCACAAGCCACACCACTACGCCATGGTGCTGACCGGCGCCTATCCGCTGTATGTCGAAGCCTACCCGCTGCCCCGATACTCGATGTACGGCGCAGTGCCACTGAGCGCTATCAAGCAAGCGCTACTCGACCTGAAAAAAGAAGGAAAACTGCATCGGGTCAAACTGCTGGTGTTGACCAACTGCACCTTCGATGGGCATGTCTACAACACCTTCCGGGTCATGGAAGAATGCCTGGCAATCAAACCGGACCTGGCCTTTCTCTGGGATGAAGCCTGGTTCGGTTTTGCACGCTTTTCACCCCTGCTGCGTCGTCGAACCGGCATGGGCGCCGCCGCACAACTCAAGCAGGCGCTCAGTTGCCCGCAGTACCGGCACGCCTTCGAATGCCAGCGCGAACGACTGCAAGCGCTTGCTGCCGATGACCCTGCGCTGCTGCAGGAGCACCTGCTGATGGACCCGGACACCACCCGCGTGCGCGTCTACCAGACCAACTCCACCCATAAGTCTATGTCGGCGCTGCGCCAGGGCTCGATGATCCTGGTCGACGATCAGGACTTCCATCACGTCGAAGCATCGTTCCGCGAGGCGGTATTTACCCACACGTCCACCTCCCCCAATCAGCAAATCATTGCGTCCCTGGATGTTGCCCGCCGGCAAATGGAGCTGGAAGGCTATGAACTGGTGATGTCGGCAACCCAGTTGGCCTTCGACATCCGTCGGGAGGTCGGCCGCCACCCACTGATATCCAAGTATTTCAAGATACTCACGATCGAGGACCTGGTGCCAACGGTCTATCGGGCTTCAGGGCTGCAGGATTACCTGGCCAAGGGCACTGCGTGGTCCACCGTCGTCGATGCCCTGAACACCGATGAAGTCGCCCTGGACCCTACCCGCCTGACGCTGGTCTGTGGCCATGCAGGCTTTGACGGCACCACGTTCAAGAATTTGCTGACCAACCGCTACGATGTCCAGTTGAACAAAACCTCTCGCAACAGCGTGCTGCTGCAAACCAACATCAACAACACTCGCAGTGACGTGGCACACCTGATCCGGGTGCTGGTACGTATCAGCCGCGAACTGGAGGACCGCCTGGGCACCAGTGACGACAACCTGCGTGAAGCCTTTAATGCACGCGTCACGTCACTTATGGAAGATGTGCCGGACCTGCCCGACTTCAGCCATTTCTACCCCGCTTTTCGTGAGTCGGCGAACAGCAGTACGGCAGAAGGAGACATTCGCAGTGCTTACTACAAAGCCTATGACAGTGCAGCGTGCGAGCATCTTCGTCTGTTCGACAAAACCATCGACGAACGCCTGGAAAACGGCCCGCCGTTGATTTCAGCAAACTTCGTGATCCCTTATCCGCCGGGGTTTCCGATCCTGGTACCGGGCCAGGTAATCACTGCTGAAACGCTCTCGTTCATGCGCAAGCTCGACGTGAAAGAGATTCATGGCTACAACGCCGATGAAGGCTTGAAACTGCTGAAGTCCGAATCCATTGGCGTTACGACACCACGCTGATCCGAACAAAAAGCCCGCCAATGGCGGGCTTTGCTCATGTCACTCAATGGCGCATTCAAAAATCGAAGAACACCGTCTCGCCTTCACCCTGAATGCGGATATCAAAGCGATACGCCAGCTTGCCGTCCACTTCACAGCGGGTCGCCACCAAGGTCTCGCGCCGCTGCGGCTGCTCGATCAGGTTGAGCACCGGGCACTGGGCATTGGCCTGGGCTTCGTCATCGAAGTACAGGCGCGTCTGCAGGTGGATATTGATACCCCGGGCAAACAGGCTGACGTTGATGTGCGGCGCCATCGGCACGCCGGCGGCGTTCTTGGCCACGCCCGGCTTGATGGTGTGCAGGGTCCACCCACCGGCATCAAAGGTGGTGGCGGTACGGCCAAAGCTGTTGAAGGGTTTTTCCAGGTTGAAATCGCCCTGGTAATTGCCGTTGTGGTCGGCCTGCCAGAACTCCAGGAACGAGTCGCGCACCAGATGACCGTTGCCGTCATAGACGTTGCCGAACACCAGGATGTGTTCGCCCGGCGCGTCGGCTTGCGCCATGCAGTTCCAGATTTCCTGGTCGCGGGTCGGGTTGCCGGCGGCCTCCAGGGCCAGGCCGATATGCACGTAGGGGCCGGCGGTCTGCGAAGGGGTTTCCGGCAGCAGTTCGATAGGCATGGGGGGGGCGCCTCCTCAGCAGTTTTCGAAGTGGGTCTTGCGCTGTCCGCGCAACACGATGTCAAAGCGATAGGCCAGGCAATCCATGGGGTTGGCATTGCTCATGTCCAGCCGGGCGATCAGGCTCTGCACCGCGTCAGGGTTGGCAATCGACTTGACGATCGGGCACATCGGGATCAACGGATCGCCTTCGAAATACAGCTGGGTGATCAGCCGCGTGGCAATCGACGGACCGCTGATCGACACATGGATATGCGCCGGGCGCCAGTCGTTGGGGCCATTGCGCCATGGGTACGGGCCCGGCTTGATGGTGCGGAAGCTGTAATAACCTTCACTGTCGGTCAGCGCACGGCCGACACCGCCGAAGTTGGGATCCAGCGGCGCCAGGTAGCGGTCGTTCTTGTGCCGGTAGCGGCCACCGGCGTTGGCCTGCCAGATCTCTACCAGGGTGTGCGGGATTGGTTTGCCGTGCTGGTCGCAGACGCGCCCGGCAAGGACGATGCGCTCACCGATCGGCAGGCCGCCGTTATTGAAGTTGAGCAGCAGGTCATGATCGTTAGGGCCGAATTTCAGGTGGGAGAAATCCGGACCGGTGCTTTCGCTGATCGACTGCGGGATGCTCACCAGGGCCTGGCGCGGCGAGCGCGCGACGGAGGTCTTGTAATCTGGGGTCAAGGCTTTCGGGTGCCAGTTGCGATCACGGATAGCGAAGCGACTGTTGTCTTGTGCAGACATGCCGTTCTCCTGTCTTGGAATTATTGGAGGGCCTGGACGTGGCAGGCGAGCTTGCAGTTTCCGGTATGCAGGGTCCGGCGAATACTGAAAAGAACAGCGCCATTCATAACCAAATGGTTATGTATAAATCAGGAATCTGACAGAGCCCCGCGCCGTGAACTAATCTTTGTCCTCATGTTTCCAAGCTCCGGAGAGCACTCATGCAATGGCGAAAAGGCAGGCGTAGCGACAATGTGGTCGATGCCCGTGGCGAGGGCGGTGGCGGCATGCGCTTCGGCGGTGGCAAGGGCCTGAGCATCGGCGCGATCCTGTTGATTGTCGGGATTGGCTGGATCACCGGCCAGGACCCGCTGCAGATCCTCGGCCAGCTGGCCGGGCAGATGGGCCAGCAACAGACCGCGCCAGTGACCACCGGCACCGGCAAGGCACCACCGGCCAATGACGAGCAGGCGGAATTCGTAAGGTCGGTGCTGGGCGACACCGAAGACACCTGGAAGGCCATCTTTGCCCAGGCCGGCCGCCAGTATAAAGACCCCAACCTGATCCTCTTCAGCGGCCAGATCAACTCAGCCTGCGGCTTTGCCTCTTCGGCAGTCGGGCCGTTCTATTGCCCGGCCGACCAGAAGGTCTACCTGGACATGAGCTTTTTCCGTGAAATGGAACAGCGCTTCTCGGCCGCCGGCGATTTTGCCCAGGCTTACGTGATCGCCCACGAAGTCGGCCACCATGTGCAAACCCTGCTGGGCGTTTCGGCCAAGGTCCAGGCCGCACGCCAGCGCGGTGAGCGCATGGAAGGCGACAACGGTTTGCTGGTACGCCAGGAACTGCAGGCCGACTGCCTGGCCGGGGTCTGGGCCTACCAGGCGCAAAAACGCCTGAACTGGCTGGAACCGGGCGATATCGAAGAAGCCCTGAACGCCGCCAACGCCATCGGTGACGACCGCCTGCAGCAGCAGGGCCAGGGCCGCGTAGTACCGGATTCGTTCACCCACGGCACCTCGCAACAGCGCCAGCGCTGGTTCAAGACCGGCTTCGCCAAGGGCGATATCAACCAGTGCGACACCTTCGGCGCACGCTCGCTCTGAGCCATTTTGCGGCCGCCTGAAGCCTCGGGCTGGCCGCAGAAATCCCCTGTTACCTACCGCTGATCATTTTTGCTGAAAAAGCGTTTCAGCTCCGGCGCAAGCCGCCGATAAACCCTGCTCAGAACATCGGCTGGCCATCAATAACAACAACCTTCCACCGATTCGGATCAAGAAGCACAACGTTCCTGGAGGGATTGCATGAATAGCTGGTTTGCCAACATCAGCGTCAACCTGAAACTCGGCCTGGGCTTTGGCCTGGTGCTGTTGCTGACCGGCCTGCTGGCCCTGACCGGCTGGAACAGCCTGGGCAGCCTGATCGATCGCAGCAACTGGATGAGCGACATTACCCAGCTCAACAGTGACCTGACCAACCTGCGCATCACCCGCCTGCAGTACATGCTGACCAATGGCGACGACGCCGCGGCCGGCAACGTCCAGGTCAAGCTCAATGCCTTCAGCGAGCAGCAGCAAAAACTGCTCAAGAGCTTCAAGAGCCCGGAGAACATCAAGCTGCTCCAGGAGCTGGGCCAGACCATCAGCGAATACCAGGTGTCGATCAACAAGATGCGCGCCGGTTACAAGACCAGCCTGGCCGCACGCGACTCGATGAACCAGGCCGCAGCCCGCGCTATCGAACTGATCGAAGCGATCAACCGCGACGTGCTGGCCCTGCCCGAGGGTGACGCCAGCCGCCTGGAGCAGTTCCGCACCATCACCCAGGCCAAGGAGCAACTGCTGCTGGTTCGCCTGGCCGTGCGCAGCTACATCGCCGACATCAGCAGCGAGACCGAGCAACTGGCCCTGCGTCAGCTCGATACCGCCCTGGCCGAAATCGCCGGCCTGAACCGCCAGATGCCAGGCGAAGCGACGCGCATCAAGCAGTTTGAATCCGCAGTGATGGCCTACCGTGACGCTGTACGCCAGTTCCGCGACGCCACTGCCGATATCGCCGTAGCGCGTCAGGAAATGACCGTTCAAGGCGCCGATATCGTCAAGACCAGCGACGCCCTGTACCAGATCCAGCTGGACCGCCGCGACAGCGAGAGCACCCAGGCCCGCTCCCTGCAGCTGACGGCCACCTTGCTGGCACTGCTGGTCGGCATCCTGGCTGCGGTAATCATCACCCGTCAGATCACTCGCCCGTTGCGTGAAACCCTGGCCGTGGTCGAGAAGATCGCCGCCGGCGACCTGACCCATAACATGCGCGTCACCCGCCGTGACGAACTGGGCGTGTTGCAGCAAGGCATCCAGCGCATGGGCTCGACCCTGCGTGACCTGATCACCGGCATCCGCGACGGCGTCACCCAGATCGCCAGCGCTGCCGAAGAACTCTCGGCTGTTACCGAAGAGACCAGCGCCGGGGTCAACAGCCAGAAAGTTGAAACCGACCAGGTCGCCACCGCCATGCACGAAATGGCCGCCACCGTGCAGGAAGTTGCGCGCAATGCCGAGCATGCTTCCGAGGCTGCCACCGAAGCCGATGGTCAGGCCCGTGCCGGTGACCAGGTTGTCGCCGAAGCGATCAGCCAGATCGAACGCCTGGCCGAAGAGGTGCACCGCTCCACCGAGGCCATGGGCCTGCTGCAACAGGAAAGCCAGAAGATCGGCAGCGTCATGGACGTGATCAAGTCGGTGGCCGAGCAAACCAACCTGCTGGCCCTCAACGCGGCCATCGAAGCGGCCCGCGCCGGTGAAGCAGGGCGTGGTTTTGCCGTGGTCGCCGACGAAGTTCGCGGCCTGGCCCAGCGTACGCAGAAGTCCACCGAAGAGATCGAAGAGCTGGTCGCCGGCCTGCAGAGCGGTACCCAGCAGGTGGCCAATGTCATGCTTGGCAGCCGCAACCTGACCGACAGCAGCGTCGAGCTGACCCGCAAGGCCGGTGCTTCGCTGGAAAGCATCACGCGTACGGTGTCGAACATTCAGTCGATGAACCAGCAGATTGCGGCGGCGGCGGAGCAACAGAGCGCAGTGGCCGAACAGATCAGCCGCAGCATTCTCAATGTTCGCGATGTGTCCGAGCAGACCGCCGCGGCCAGTGACGAGACCGCGGCGTCGAGTGTTGAACTGGCGCGGCTGGGCAACCAGTTGCAGACCATGGTCAGCCACTTCCGCGTTTAAACGCATCGCGGGTCAAGCCCGCTCCTACAGGTTTGTAGGAGCGGGCTTGACCCGCGATCAACTCAACACCTATTTAACGATCTGCCCTACCCCCCGCCCACGCGGATCGGAAGCGGTTTCCAGCGCCGTGCCATTAACCCGGATCGCCTGGATGTCGCCCATCTCCCAACCCTGATCTTCCAGGGTGTAGCCCATCTTCTTCAGCTCTTCAGCAACCTTGCCGTTAAGCGGTGCAAAAGCATCGAAATAAATCGTGTCCTTGGGCAGCAACTGGTGATGCACGCGCTGCGCAGCCACGGCTTTTTCCAGCGGCAGGTTGTAGTCATAGAGGTTGTTCAACACCTGGAAGATCGAGGTAAAAATCCGCGAACCACCGGGGGTACCCAGTACCAGGGTGACATTGCCATCGCGGGTCACCAGGCTCGGGCTCATCGACGACAGCATGCGCTTGCCCGGCTCGATCGCGTTGGCGTCGCCACCGACCACCCCAAAGGCGTTGGCCACGCCCGGCTTGGAGCTGAAGTCGTCCATTTCGTCGTTGAGCAAAAAGCCTGCGCCCTTGACCACCACACCGCTGCCGTAGTCCCAGTTCAGGGTGTAGGTGTTGCTGACCGCATTACCGTCCTTGTCGACGATGGAGAAGTGCGTGGTCTGGTGTGGTTCAAGGCCAGGGCGGACTTTCTCGGTGTCCGAGATGGCCGTCGGGTTGACCTCCTGGGCGCGCTTGGCGATGTAGTCCTTGGCGATCAGTTGCCCGACCGGCACCTTGGAGAACGCCGGGTCGCCAAGGTAGTCGGCGCGGTCGGCGAACACGCGTTTTTCGATCTCGGCCAGCAGGTGGATATAGCGCGCCGAGTTCAGCTCGACGCCCTTGAAGTCGGCGGCGCGCGCTTCCTTGATGCCCAGCAGCTGGGCCAGGGCGATGCCGCCCGAACTTGGCAGCGGCGCGGTATAGACCGTGTTGCCGCGCCAGTCGATCTTCATCGGCTCGCGCCAGACGGCTTTGTAGTCCTTAAGGTCGTCCTTGCTGATCAGGCCCTTGTCGGCCTGCATCTGCGCCACCAGCAGGTCGGCGGTCTTGCCCTGGTAGAACTCGCTGACACCCTTGTCGGCAATGCGCTCCAGGGTTTGCGCCAGCTCCGGCTGCTTGAAAGTCTCGCCGACTTTCATGCTGCCGAAATAGTCGTTGAAGTTGGTGCTGTCCTTGAACAGGCCCAGGGCGTCTTCGCGGTACTGGTACTGTTTGGAGGCGACCTTGAAGCCGTTCTTGGCATAACCGACCGCCGGGGTCAGCAGTTCGGCCCACGGCAGCTTGCCGAATTTCTGATGCGCCTCCCACAGCCCCATCACCGTACCGGGCACACCGGCAGCGCGGGAACCGACCAGGCTGAGGTTCTCGATGATCTCGCCCTTGTCGTCCAGGTACATGTTGCGGCTGGCGGCCTTCGGCGCGGTTTCGCGGTAGTCGAGGAAGTAGGCCTTGCCGTCGACATACAGGGTCATGAAACCACCACCACCGATGTTGCCCGCCTCGGGGTAGGTGACCGCCAGGGTGAAGGCGGTGGCCACGGCCGCATCCACCGCGTTGCCGCCTTTTTTCAGGATATCGGCGGCGACCTGTGCACCATATTGATCGGGTGCCGCAACTGCACCGCCCTCCAGGGTAACCGCGTAAGCCGCGTTACTGGCGAGGATCGCGGCGCCGAGGGCCAGGGATCGGAACATCACAACGCGCATGAGAGCTTCCTTAGTGTTGTTTTCGTTGAACAGCCATTAAGGCTGATGTCAGACGAGTTATCAAACACCGTAGGAGTTTTCGCCGCGCATAGGCAGAAGCTGTCGCAGATGGACGCTTCAGCAGGCGTAGATCGCCAGCTTGTTCTGAATGAAATCGAGAAAGCACTGGATGCGCAGCGCCAGCTGGGTGTTGCGGTAGTACACCGCATTGATCGGCTGGCGATAGCCGCTGTTGTGCTCGGCCAGGAGCACCTGCAGGCGCCCGCTGCGGATGTCTTCATGGGTCATGAAGTGCGACAGGCAGACGATGCCCTCACCGGCCAAGGCCAGTTCGCGCAGGGTTTCACCGCTGGAGGCCGACAGCGCCGGGCGGATCAGCAGGCGGTCGCCTTCGGCATGGCGCAGCGGCCAGTGGTTGAGGGTTTCGGTCTGGGTAAAGCCAAGCAGCGCGTGGCCTTGCAGGTCTTCAACCCGCTCGGGCGTGCCATGCCGGGCCAGGTACTCGGGGCTGGCCAGCAGGTTCAACGGGCTGCAACCGAGGGCGCGGGCATGCAGGCTGGAGTCGGCCAGCTCGCCGATGCGAATGGCGACGTCGGTGCTCTGCTCGATCAGGTCGATGATCAGGTCGCTGGTGTTGAGCTCCAGTTGGATCTGCGGGTACAGCGCGCGAAACTCACCGACCCAGGGCACGATGGCGTGGAGCATGAACGGCAGCGCGGCGTTGATGCGCAAGCGCCCGGACGGCGTCTGGTGGTGCACCGACAGGTGCTCTTCGAGCTCGTCCATCTGCTGCAGGATCGACTTGGCCCGCTCGAAGAAAAACCGCCCTTCTCTCGGTCAGGTCCATGCGCCGGGTGGTGCGGTTGATCAGGGTGGTGCCGAGCTTGGTTTCCAGGCGCGACAGGGTGCGGCTGATCGCCGACGGCGTCTGCCCGCCCTGCTCGGCGGCCGCGGAAATCGAGCCGCACTCGATCACCGAGACGAACACCTGCAATTCATCGGACCTGGCTTTCACGGCTGTACCCCGGGGTTGGCAACAGCCGTGATAGATAGCCGCTTGGCGCGGCTTGCGCAAGGCTTCATCAGGCCTGGGTCTGGAAAACCTCGGCCAGGTGCTGCTCGTAGGCGGCCACAGCGGCCTCGACGTTGGGGCGCTTCATCACATCCACCGCAAGGTAAGTCGGCAGGCCGCTCATGCCGAGGAACTGGTTGGCCTTGTGGAACGGGAAGTACACCGCGTCCACGCCCTTGCCTTCGAAGAAGTCGGCCGGGTCGTCAAACGCCTGCTGCGGTGCGTTCCAGGTCAGCGACAGCATGTACTGTTTGCCCTGGATCAGGCCACCGCTGCCGTACTTTTGCGACGCATCGGAACGGGTGCGGCCGTCGTTGGCGTAGAGGCTGCCATGGCCAGCAGTGAAGACTTCGTCCAGGTACTGCTTGACGGTCCAGGGGGCGCCCATCCACCAGCCGGGCATCTGATAGATGATGACGTCGGCCCAGAGAAATTTCTGCACTTCTTCGGCGTTGTCGTAGCCGCCATCGATGTAGGTGGTTTTCACATCGAACCCTGCGCGGTCCAGGAAGGCCAGCGCGGCTTCGTGCAGGGTTTCGTTCAGGCGGCCATCGGAGTGGGCGAACTTCTTGCCACCGTTGAGCAACAGGACTTTTTTCATGGGGTGCCTCATCTATGTTCGATCAGGGGCAAAGAAGCCTGTGACCGAGTAAATTTGATGGCGGCAGATTAGAGGCAGGCCTCGCGGGGAAACAGCCGTGCCGGGGCAAAATACATTTGCCTAAAAAGCACGAATCAAACGCTTATTGTTGCCATAGAATCGTTTCACTTCTTCCATTCAGAGGCATCTCCATGAGCGAGCAGTACGGTTTCATCCTCAAAGCCAAGACCCGACCGCAAATGTCCGAAGCCTTCGAAACGCTGTTTCGCGCCTACGTCGAGCCCAGCCGCCAGGAGCCGGGCTGCATCGAATACCACATGCTGCGCGACCAGCAGGACCCAAGCCTGTTTGTGTTCTACGAGATCTGGGCCAGCAAGGCCGCGCTGGATGTGCATTCGGCCCTGCCGCACATGGCGGCGTTCTTCGAAAAACGTATGGACTACCTGGAGCGCGACTTCGATATTCAGCTGATCGAAATGCTCAGCCCCTCCTCGGCTAGCCGTTGAGCAACAGGTGGGTGCCGAGCAGCGCCAGGCCGATAAAGAAGCAGCGCTTGAACAGCACCGCACTAATGCGCTGACGCAGCCACTGGCCGCCAAGCATGCCCAGCAGCGCCGGCGCCAGCACCAGCATTGACGCGCCCAGGGCCTGGGCGCCGAGCGCATCCTGGCCGGCCAGGCCGATTGCCAGGGCCAGGGTCGAGACGCTGAATGACAGGCCCAGGGCCTGGACCATTTCCTCGCGACTCAGGCCCAGGCTTTGCAGATAAGGCACTGCGGGAATCACAAAGACTCCGGTGGCCGCCGTGATCACCCCGGTGATCAGCCCGCAAAACGGTCCGATCCAGGACTCATGCGCAGGCGCAAGCCTCATCCCGCGGCCGCACAGGCCGTACAACGCATACACCAGCAACGCCCCTCCCAAGGCATGTGCCGCCCAGGCGCCACTGTTGATGCCCAGCCAGGCGCTACCGAGCAAGGTGCCGATAAAGATCAGCGCCAGCATCGGCCACAGCCGTTTCAGCAAGGCGCGCAGGTGCCCGCCAAAGGCCAGTTGCCAGAGGTTGGTCAGGGTCGAAGGCACAATCAGCAAGGCCGCTGCCTGCGCCGGAGACATAGCCATGCCGAGCAGGCCCATGGCGATGGTCGGCAGGCCAAGGCCGATCACACCCTTGACCGCACCGGCCAGCACGAAGGTGACAATGACCAGCAGCGACAGCGCTGGACCGATATCCTGATAGAAGCTAAAGAAGGTAGTCATGGCACTATCCTGCACCCTGCCACCCAGGCTGAAAATCTGCCATATACTCAGTCAGACTATTGCCCAGGAAGAGGCTGATGCATTTCGACCTGATTGACCTGCGCCTGTTCCAGCACACCCTGGAGTGCGGCAACATCACCGCCGGCGCCCAGCGCAGCCACCTGTCGCTGCCCGCCGCCAGCGCGCGCATCCGCGCCATGGAAAGTTCGCTGGGTACGCCGCTGCTTGAACGCAACCGTCGCGGGGTGCAGGCCACGCCTGCCGGGCAGGCGCTGCTGCAGCATGCGCGGCTGATCGCCCAGCAGGTCGAGCGCCTGCAGTTCGACCTCGGGCAATACGCCCAGGGCCTGCAGGGCCAGGTGCGACTGTTGTGCAATACCGCAGCGCTGACCGAATACCTGCCGGAATTGCTCGCCGGGTTTCTCCGGCAATACCCGGCCATCGATATCGACATCCACGAACTGCCGAGCCTGCGCATCGTCCAGGCCATCACCCAGGGTGTGGCCGATATCGGCATCATCTCCAGCGCGGTGGCCAGCGAACACCTGCAAACCCTGGCGTTTCGCGACGACCCGCTGATGCTGATCATGCCGCCCGCCCACCCGCTGGCCGCCACCCCCAACCTGCGCTTTGCCGACACCCTCGGCCACGGCTACGTTGGCCTGCAAGCCGACAGCGCCCTGGCCCTGCACCTTGAAGAACAAGCCCTGCATCTGGGCCGGCGCCTGCAGGTGCGGGTGCGCGCCGAAGGGTTTGACGGGGTGATCCGCATGGTCGCCCACGGCGCTGGCCTGGGCATCGTGCCGATGGCCGCGGTGCAGCGCTGGCAGGGGCTATTGCCGTTGCACAGCCTGGCGCTGAGCGAGCCCTGGGCAAAACGCCAGCTGCGCCTGTGCAGCCGGGATTTTGCCAGCCTGCCCGGGCATGCCCTGGCTTTGATCGACTGCCTGAGTGCCAGCGCTATTGCTCCGGCAGGGGCAATCCACCGACAATCGCCCCCGCGGACCTAGCTGTTGCTGCACTGATCGCCAACCGAGTCGTAAAAGGGAGTTTCACCGTGCCGTCGATCTACCAGCTCAAACCCCGCTTCCAGGCGCTGTTGCGCCCGACGGTCGAGCGCCTGTACCAACGCGGCGTCACTGCCAACCAGGTAACCCTGAGCGCCGCCGTGGTTTCCGTTCTGCTCGGCCTGTTGCTGGCCTGGCTGCCACACCTCACCTGGCTGTTCGCCCTGGTGCCGGTATGGATGCTGCTGCGCATGGCCCTCAATGCCATCGACGGCATGCTCGCCCGCGAATTCGGCCAGCAATCGAAGCTCGGCGCCTACTACAACGAACTCTGCGACCTGGTCGCCGACAGCGCCCTGTACCTGCCCTTCGCGCTGCTGCCGGGGGTGTCGTCGGCGCTGGTGGTGATCGTCGTGCTGGCGGCGCTGATCAGCGAATACGCCGGGGTCATGGGCCCGTTGGTCGGCGCTGAACGCCGCTACGACGGCCCGATGGGCAAAAGCGACCGGGCCTTTGCCTTCGGCGTGCTCGGTGCCGGCGTTGCCAGCGGCCTGTTGCCGGCCAGCTGGCTCAACGGCGTGCTGCTGGTGATCTTGCTGCTCTCGCTCTATACCCTCTACAACCGGGTCAGCCGCGGTCTGGCGCAAACCCGCTGAAGCACTTTGTGCCAGATAAGGATATTTGCCATGCGCAACGCGCAATCGCTGCACTTCACCACCCACGACGGCGTCGAACTGCATTACCGCCACTGGCCCGCCGAGGTCGCTGACGACCAGCCACGGCGTGCCGTGGTGTTGTTCCACCGCGGCCACGAACACGGCGGGCGCATGGCCCATCTGGCCGATGAGCTGCAACTGCCCGACCACGACTTCTTCGCCTGGGACGCCCGTGGCCACGGCCAGTCGCCCGGCGCCCGTGGCGACAGCCCAAGCTTTGCCTGCAGCGTGCGCGACGTGCAGACTTTCATCGAGCACATCGCCCGCGAGCACGGCATCGCCGAAGAAGACATGGCGGTGCTGGCGCAAAGCGTCGGCGCCGTACTGATCGCCACCTGGGCCCACGACTACGCGCCCAAGGTACGCTGCCTGGTACTGGCCTCGCCGGCCTTCAAGGTCAAGCTCTACGTGCCGTTCGCCCGCCCGGGGCTGAAGCTGATGCGCGCCTGGCGCGGCAACTTCTTCGTCAACAGCTACGTCAAGCCGCGCCTGCTCAGCCACGACCCCGAGCGCATCGCCTCGTACGAAAGCGACCCGCTGATCAGCCGGCCGATTTCGGTGACCATGCTGCTTGGCCTGTATGAAGCCGCCGACCGCGTGGTGGCCGATGCCCAGGCGATTCAGGTGCCGACCCAGCTGTTGATTTCCGGCGCCGATTTCGTGGTCAAGCGCAAACCCCAGGAGCAGTTCTTCGAACGCCTGGGCAGCGTGCACAAAGAGAAACACATCCTCCCCGGATTCTTCCACGACACCCTTGGCGAGCGTGACCGCAGCCATGCCCTGGCGCGGATCCGGCGGTTTATCGAGCACTGCTTCAGCCTGGCGCCGCAGCGCCCTTCTCTGCTCGCTGCCGACCAACTGGGCGCCAGCTGCGCCGAAGCCGAAAGCCTGGCCGCGCCGCTGCCGCGCAACTCGCCGGCCGATCTTTACTGGCGCGCCACCCGCGCCGGCCTGCGGCTGGGCAAGGGTTTGTCGGACGGGGTCAAGCGGGGCTTTGACACCGGCTTCGACTCGGGCAGCACGCTGGACTACATCTACCGCAACCAGCCCACCGGCAAGGGCGCGATCGGGCGCATGATCGACCAGAACTACCTCAACGCCATCGGCTGGCGCGGCATCCGCCAGCGCAAACTGCATGTCGAAGAGCTGCTGCGCCTGGCCATCGAACGCCTGCGCGAACAGGGCAAGCCGGTGGATATCGTCGATATCGCTGCCGGCCATGGCCGCTACATCCTCGAAGCGTTGCAGGGCCTGGAACGCAAGCCGGAGTCGATCCTGCTGCGCGACTACAGCGAGCTCAATGTCCAGCAGGGCAGCGCGCTGATCGCCGAAAAGGGCCTGGCCGACATTGCCCGCTTCGTCCAGGGTGATGCCTTCGATGCCCAGAGCCTGGCCAGCCTCGATCCACGCCCGACCCTGGCGGTGGTTTCGGGCCTGTATGAGCTGTTCGCCAGCAACCAGATGGTTGGCGACTCCCTGAGCGGCCTGGCCCAGGCGGTGGAGCCCGGTGGTTACCTGGTGTACACCGGCCAGCCCTGGCACCCGCAGCTGGAGATGATCGCCCGCGCCCTGACCAGCCACCGCGCCGGCCAGGCCTGGGTGATGCGCCGGCGCAGCCAGGTGGAAATGGACCAACTGGTCGAGGCGGCCGGCTTTCGCAAGGTCTGCCAGCGTATTGATGAGTGGGGCATCTTCAGCGTCAGCCTGGCCCAGCGGGTCGTTTGATGAGCACGGCAAGCGAGCCAGGCTTGATCAAGCGCGGGGTGCTCTGGCTGCTGTTGCTGGGGCCGTTGTTCTTTCTCAGCTACGGCCTGACCAACACCTACACCGCCGGGCGCAGCGACGTCGGCAGCCTGGTGTTCGCCTGGGAAGGCCATATCCCGCTGTGGCCCTGGACCATCATCCCCTACTGGTCGATCGACCTGCTTTACGGGCTGTCGTTCCTGTTGCCGCTAAGTCGCCTGGAGATGGACCGCCACGCCCTGCGCCTGCTCAGTGCGCAAGTCATCTGCATCCTCGGGTTTCTGCTCTGGCCGTTGCGTTTTACCGTCGAGCGGCCCGCGCTGGATGGCCTGTTCGGCTGGCTGTTCGATGTGCTGATGGGCTTTGACAAACCCTTCAACCAGGCGCCATCACTACACATCGCCTTGCTGGTGATCATCTGGGCGATGTTTGCCCGGCATATCCACGCCAGGCTGCCGCGCTTGCTGGTGCATGGCTGGATGGCGTTGATCGGCGTGTCGGTGCTGACCACCTGGCAACACCACTTTATCGACCTGCCCAGCGGCGCGCTGGTGGGGGTGCTGTGTTGCTGGCTGTGGCCGGTTGCGGGTCAGCCGGTACTGCGCCCTATGCAACTTGCCCGTGATCCGCAGCGCTGGCGCCTGGCCTTGCGTTACTTCGCCGGCGCCGCCCTGCTGGGTGGTCTGGCGTTGTACCTTGCAGGCGTTGCCCTGTGGTTGTTGTGGCCGGCGGTGGCGCTGCTGGTGGTGGCACTCAACTACGCGCAACTGGGCGCCGAAGGTTTTCAGAAAGGCGCCGACGGCCAGCTGTCGTACGCCACGCGCTGGCTGCTGGCGCCCTACCTGATCGGCGCCTGGCTCAATTCGCGCTGGTGGACCCGGCGCCATCCGCAAGCGGATGAAGTTTGCGACGGCGTGTACCTGGGGCGGATTCCGGGCAAGGGGCAAGCGGCGCAGTTCGCCGCCATCGTCGACCTGTGCGCCGAACTACCCGCCTCGGTTGCCCCGGGCCAGGCTTATCGTGCGCTGCCCAGCCTCGACCTGGTGGTGCCCACGGCCGAGCGCTGCCGGGAAGCGGCGGCGGCCATCGAACAGCTGCGTGCCCAGGGCCCGGTGCTGGTCTGTTGCGCGCTCGGTTATTCGCGAAGCGCCAGCGCCGTAGCCGCCTGGCTGGTGCTCAGCGGCCGTTGCGCCGATGCCGGGCAAGCGCAACAGCGCATCAGCCAGGCTCGCCCTGGGGTGGTCCTGCACCCGCAGCACCTGCGGGTAATCGAACGCCTGCAAACGGAGCCTTGCCTGTGAGCGAAGAAATCCACCTGGCCGTGGTTGCCAGCCTGCTCAAGCGCGGCCGCCAGGTCGAGCGCCTGGCCGACGGCATCAGCCTGCTGGCGGTGCTGCTTGGCCTGGCGGCGCTGCTGATCGGCTCGCCTGCCCCGGGATACTGCGCAGTACTGAGCGGCCTGTTGTTGCTGGCAGGCTTGCTGCAAAAGTTCTTTGCCATGCGCGTCGCGCTGGACGCCGACCTGTTTGCGCACCTGGCCACGCGCAGCGATCAGCTTGGGCAACACACCCAGGCGCTGGACCAGTCGTTGTTCAGCCTGGGCCTGAAAGCCAACCCGGCCGATAACCGCGACTGGCAGGCACGCGGCCTGGCGACGCTGGGCCTGCTGCGCAAACAACTGCTGTGCTTTGCCGTACAGGCCGTGCTGGCGCTGGTCGGCATTTTGCTTTTGCCCTTGCTTCATTTCGCCGGATAAGGACCTTGCCCATGCTTGCTGCCCTCACCGCCTTTGCCATCACCTCGGTCGCCCGCCTGATCACCGGCGCCCGCGCCTTGTGGCTGGGCTGCACGCCGCAACCGGTGCAACGGCTGTACTACGCCAACCACAGCAGCCACGGCGACTTCGTGCTGATCTGGGCCTCGCTGCCCCAGCCGCTGCGCCAGCACACGCGGCCGGTGGCCGGTGCCGATTACTGGCAAAAACCCGGCATTCGTCAATTCCTGATCAAGCGGGTGTTCAATGGCGTGCTGATCGATCGCCAGCACAACGACGCCCAAAGCAATCCCCTGCAACCTATCCAGGATGCGCTGGCCCAGGGCGATTCGCTGATCTTCTTCCCCGAAGGCACGCGCAACCTCAGCGACGAGCCGTTGCTGGCGTTCAAGAGCGGCCTGTTCCACCTGGCCAGCGCCCACCCGCAGGTCGAGGTGATCCCGGTGTGGATCGCCAACCTCAACCGGGTCATGCCCAAGGGCCGCGCCCTGCCGCTGCCCTTGCTGTGCACCCTGAGCTTTGGTGAGCCGCTGCACCTGCAAGCGGACGAAAGCAAGCACGCGTTTCTCGACCGGGCCCGCCAGGCCCTGTTGGCCCTGGCCCCGAAGGAATCCTGAGATGGACAACAACACCCTTTCGCTGTTCGCCGGCATCGGCGGCCTGCTGCTGCTCGCCAGCCTGATCGGCCGCCTGCTCAAATGGCGCGCCGGCCCCGCCCCCCACGCGGTAATCGACAACCTCAACGCGCGGATCAACGCCTGGTGGGTGATGGTCCTGGTCATCGGCCTGGCGTTTCTGTTCGGCAAGCTGGGCGTGATCCTGCTGTTCTACTGTGTGTCGTTCTACGCCTTGCGTGAATTCCTCACCCTGACACCCACCCGGCGCAGCGACTACCCGGCACTGGTCGCGGCCTTTTACGTCGCCCTGCCGGTGCAGTACCTGTTGATCGCCATGGACTGGTACGGGCTGTTCAGCATTTTCATCCCGGTCTACCTGTTCCTGCTGCTGCCGATTCTCGCCAGCTTCGGCGGCGACACCACGCGCTTTCTCGAGCGTGCCTCGAAGGTGCAGTGGGGCTTGATGATCGCGGTCTACTGCCTGTCTTCGGTACCGGCCTTGATGACCCTGGACATCCCCGGATACGAAGGCCGCAACCTGCTGCTGATCGCCTGGCTGATCCTCGTGGTGCAGATCTCCGATGTGCTGCAGTACGTCTGCGGCAAGCTGTTCGGCAAGCACAAGGTGGCGCCGAAGCTGTCGCCGTCAAAGACCGTCGAAGGCCTGGTTGGCGGCGTGGCCCTGGCCACCCTGATTGGCGCCACCCTGTGCTGGATCACGCCGTTCAGCTTCTGGCAGGCGGCGCTGATGGCCTTGACCGTCAACCTCATGGGCTTTGCCGGCGGCCTGGTGATGTCGGCGATCAAGCGCGATCGCGGCGTCAAGGACTGGGGCCACATGATCGAAGGCCACGGCGGCATGCTCGACCGCATGGACTCGGTATGCTTCGCCGCGCCGGTGTTCTTCCACTTCGTGCGTTACTGGTGGGCGTAAGCGTTATACCAACAGATCGTAGGACAGCTTGCCGATCAGTATCAGCAGCAACACCAGGAACAGCGCGCGCACGAAGGGTACGCCCTTGCGCACCGCCAGCCAGGTGCCAGTCAGCGCGCCAAGGATGTTGAAGGCGGCCATGGGAATGGCGATCAGGTAGAGCACGTTGCCGGTGGGAATGAAGAACATCAGTGCGGCGACGTTGGTGGCGATGTTCACCAGTTTCGCCGACGCCGAGGCATGCAGGAAGTCGAAGGCGAAGCAGCGAATGAACAGGAAGATCAGAAAGCTGCCAGTGCCCGGTCCGAACAGGCCATCGTAAAAACCGATGGCGCCGCCGATGACGATCGCCAGCAATTTTTCGCGGGTGCCGATGCGCATCGGTTTGTGCAGGGCACCGAAGTCCTTTTTCCAGAAGGTGTAGATCGCCATCAGCACGATCAACACCAGTACCGCCGGGCGCATCAGCCCTTGCGGCACCAGCGATACCGTGGCGGCGCCGACGAAGGCCATGGCAAAGGCCGCACAGGCCGCCGGAACCACCAGCCCCCAGTCGATCACCACCTTGCGCACGAACGAGCGGGCGGCAAACGCCGTGCCGCAGGCCGAGGCAACCTTGTTGGTGCCCAGCAAGGCAGCCGGGGGCGATGCTGGCAGCACGTTGAACAGCGCCGGAATCTGGATCAACCCGCCACCACCGACTGCCGCATCGATCAGCCCGGCGGCAAAGGCAAACACGCAAAGCACAACGATATCGACCATGGGTTTCAGGCTCTGGCAGTCAAAGAAGGGCGCGCCAAGGTTAACCAACGGCCGGGTTTTGTGTTGCAATGCCATATTGCAAAAACTGCAACGAGGTAGTGCATGGCCCTGGATATGCTCGCGGAGCTGGAAGCCTTCGCAATGGTTGCCCGCAAGCGCAGCTTCGTCGCTGCGGCACGCGCTCTGGGGCGCTCGCCCAGTGCTGTAACCCGCGCTGTGCAGGCCCTTGAGGAAAACGCCGGGGCCAAGCTGTTCAACCGCTCGGCCAATGCCGTGAGCCTTACCGAGGCCGGCGAGCGCCTGCTGCCCTATGCCGACAAAATGCTTGATCTGCAACGCGAGGCCGATGAGGAGCTGGCCGGGCTCAGCGGCCTGGCCTCCGGCTGGGTGCGGTTCTGCGCCCCCGAATCACTGGCGCCGGTATTGCCTGGCCTGATTGCGCGATATGGCGAACGCTACCCGCAGGTGAACGTCGATGTGATCTTCAGCGACGAGCCGATCGACCCGGCCAAGAGCAAACTGGACTTCGCCATTCGTGGCGCCTTTGCCCAGGACAGCGAACTGATCGGTTATCCGCTGTGGCGCTACTCGCGCTCCTTGTATGCCAGCCCTGCCTACCTGCAAAAACACGGCATGCCCGCCTCAATCGAGGCGCTGGAAACACACGCGCTGATCCTGCATACCGCGCCGCGGATCCTCAAGGAATGGCAGTTTCGCAGCGCCGGCCAGGCCGTCAGCCTGCGGGTGCATCCAAAGTTTCGCTTCAGCTCCGGGATCGCGGTATTCCAGGCCGCCCTGGCCGGCGTCGGCATCGCCCGCCTGGCCGACTGGCTGGCCGAACCCGAGGTGCAGGCCGGGCGCTTGCAGCGGGTTTGTGCCGAGTACCGGCTGACCGCCAGCAACGGCGACAGCCCACAAATGCACGCGGTGTACCCGGCCGGCAGCTTGCCGCAGCGAGTCAAGGCGCTGCTGGAAGTGATCCGCGGTTTTGGTGACAGCCTCGAGCGCTAATCGAAGGTTTGCGCTCCCAGACAGCCAAAGGTCGAGACCAGACATCTGCCCGGCGCCGATCGCGCCTATGGTGATGGACCTTTGAGTCATCCTCTGGAGCCTGGAATGTCCGATTTCATCACCGTGCTGCGCGAGACCTGCCCTACCCCCGTGCTGGATGCGACCAAGTGGCAACGCATCGGCGGCGACCCGCACACCGTCAACCTCAACGCCTATGTGTCGGCCGATGGCAGCAAGATCATGGGCACCTGGATCTGTACGCCGGGCAAGTTCCAGGTCCATTACGAGAAGTGGGAGTATTGCCACTTCCTCGACGGCTACTGCGTGATCACCCCGGAAGGTGAGCAGCCGGTACATTTGAAGGCCGGTGACGTGTTCGTCATCGAACCTGGGATGAAAGGCACCTGGGAGGTGGTGGAGACGGTGCGCAAGTACTTCGTTTTTGCCTGACCGTTGGGGCCGCCTTGGCAGCCCATCGCTGGCAAGGCCAGCCCCCACAGAATGATGTGTGCGCAGTACCTGTGGGAGCCAGCCTTGCTGGCGATGCTCTTTTACTCGGGCTTGCGATAACCTTCGACAATCGCCGAGAAATCCTTGCCACCCTCGCCGCGCAAACTCATGGCCTGGTACAGCTGCTGGGCCACCGCGCCGAGAATCACCGGCTGGTGCGCCTGACGCGCGGCTTCTGTCGCCAGGCCCAGGTCCTTGAGCATCAGCTCGGCACCAAAGCCACCGGTATAGCCGCGCGATGCCGGGGCCGTGTCGATGATGCCCGGCCACGGGTTGTAGGTGTCCGAACTCCAGCAACGGCCGGTCGAGCTGTTGATGATCCCGGCCAGCACCTTGGTGTCGATCCCCAGCGCGTTGCCCAACGCCATGGCTTCGGACACGCCGATCATCGAGATACCCAGTAGCAGGTTGTTGCAGATCTTGGCGATTTGCCCGGTGCCGACCTCACCGCAATGGACGATGTTGCGCCCCATCTGCGCCAGCACCGGCTGCAAGGTGGCGAACAGCGTGTCGCTGGCGCCGACCATGAAGGTCAGGGTGCCGGCTGCGGCACCGCCGGTACCACCGGACACCGGCGCATCGGCAAGGTCAACGCCCTGTTTGGCCGCTGCGGCCGCTACGTCACGGGCGGTCTGCGGGTCGATGGTGCTGCAGTCGACCACCGGGGTCCCGGCCTTTACCCCGGCCAGCACGCCATCTTCGTTGAGGTACACGCCGCGCACATGGGCGGCGGCCGGCAGCATGGTGATCACCAGTTCGCTCTGCTGCGCGGCATCGCGCGGCGAGCTGCTGATCTGCCCGCCGAGCTCGGCAAGCTCTGCCAGCACGGTCTTGTTCAGGTCGAACAGGTTCAGCTGATGCCCGGCCTTGATCAGGTTGCGGGCCATGGGCGCGCCCATGTTGCCAAGGCCGATGAATGCAATGCGCATGATGAGCTCCTTAGCGCAGGCTGATGGTGGTGTTCACGCCATCGTTGACGCTGTCATCATCAAACCAGCGGCTGGTGACGGTCTTGGTCTGAGTGTAGAACTGCACCACTTGTTTGCCGTACGGGCCCAGATCGCCGAGCTTGGAGCCGCGCGAGCCGGTGAAGCTGAAGAACGGTACCGGCACCGGGATCGGGATGTTGATGCCGACCTGGCCGACGTCGATCTCGTTCTGGAACTTGCGCGCCGCCGCGCCGCTCTGGGTGAACAGGCCAGTGCCGTTGCCGAAGGGGTTGCGGTTGACCAGGGCGATGGCTTCGTCGAGGGTGTCGACTTCCAGCACCACCAGCACCGGGCCGAAGATTTCCTGGGTGTAGATCTGCATGTCGGTGGTCACCCCGGAGAACAGGGTCGGGCCGACGAAGTTGCCCTGCTCGTAGCCCGGCACGCTGACCTCGCGGCCGTCGAGCTCGAGCGTGGCGCCTTCCTTGATACCACTTTCGATCAGGCCCAGCACCCGCTCCTTGGCGCGCTTGGAAATCAGCGGGCCGACATCGGTGCCCGGCTCGCTGCCAGCGTTGACCTTGAGTTTGCAAGCCAGCTCCTTGAGCTCCGGCAGCCACTCGCGGGCCTTGCCCACCAGCACCGCCACCGAGGTGGCCATGCAGCGCTGGCCGGCCGCGCCGAAACCGGCACCAACCAGGGCATTGAGGGTTTGCGTGCGATTGGCGTCCGGCAGCACCACGGCGTGGTTCTTGGCGCCCATCATCGATTGCACGCGCTTGCCGTGCTGCCCCGCCAGGTTGTAGACGTGGGTGCCAACCTCGGTGGAGCCAACGAAAGAGATCGCCTTGATATCGGTATGGGTGCACAGCGCATCGACCACCTGCTTGCCACCATGGACGACGTTGAGCACGCCGGCCGGCACACCGGCTTCGACCGCCAGCTCCACCAGCAGCATGGTCGACAGCGGGTCCTGTTCGGACGGTTTGAGCACGAAGGTGTTGCCGCAGACGATGGCCATCGGGAACATCCACAGCGGGATCATCGCCGGGAAGTTGAACGGGGTGATACCGGCGCAGACGCCGATCGGCTGGCGCAGGGTGTAGGTGTCGACGCCACCGGCAACGTTTTCGGCGAACTCGCCCATCTGCAAGGTGCCGATGCTGCAGGCATGCTCGACCACTTCCAGGCCGCGGAAGATATCGCCTTCGGCGTCGGCAATGGTCTTACCCTGTTCAGCGCTGAGGACTACGGCGATGCGCTTGGAGTGTTCGCGGATCAGCGCCTGCAGCTTGAGCATGATGCGCATGCGCGCGCCGATCGGGGTGTCGCGCCAGGTCTTGAACGCACGCTGGCCGGCGGCGATGGCGGCGTCGACTTCTTCGGCGGTGGCGAAGGGGACGCGGGCCAGCACTTGCTGGGTGGCCGGGTTGACCACGTCGCGCCATTCGCTGGTTTTCGATTCGACCCATTGGCCGTCGATCAGCAGCTTGACCTGCTCGACCTTGGTCTGGCCGGGAGTAAGGGATGCGTTCATGTGCGTTCTCCTGAAATTGTTGTTAGGGAGAGATCGACGCCACCGGGTCAGCCACGGCGAGCGCTTGGGTCCAGGGCTTTTTTGGAGTATAGATGTGCAAACATCTAATAAGAACGCACATAAAAGCCGGACCAACATGCAAAAAAACATCACCTCCCTGGGGTCGCTGAACTGGGATGACCTGAAGTTTTTCCTTGAAGTGGCGCGTACCCGCAAGGCCAGTAGCGCGGCCAAACGCCTGGGCGTCGACTACACCACGGTGTCGCGGCGGATCAGTTCGCTGGAAGTGGCGCTGGGCACTCTGTTGTTCGAAAAGTCGCGGACCAACGGCTTTGTCCTCACCGCCGAAGGCCAGCGCCTGCTCAGCTATGCCGAATCCATCGAAAGCACCCTGCACATGGCTTGCGAGCAGGTTTCCGGCTCCGGCGTGGCGTTGTCGGGGCATGTACGCATGGGCTGCACCGAAGGATTTGGCAGCTTCTTCGTCACCCCGCAACTGAGCCATTTCGTTGATGCCTACCCGGCGATCTCGGTGGACATCCTGCCGCTGCCGCACTTCATCAGCCTGTCCAAGCGCGAGGCCGACATCGTCATCGCCCTCGAGCGCCCGGAACACGGGCCCTACGTGTGCTGCAAGCTGTGCGATTACCGCCTGCGCCTGTACGCCACCCAGGAATATCTGGACAGCCACGAGCCGATCACCCGCAGCAGCGACCTGGCCCGCCATCAGTTCATCAGTTATGTCGACGACCTGGCCTTCAGTTCCGAGCTCCTGTACCTGGCCAACCTGATTCCGGCCGCCAGCGCCAATCTGCGCAGTACCAGCGTGATCGCCCAGTATGTAGCGGCGCAGCAGGGCCGTGGCCTGGCGATCCTGCCGTGTTTTCTGGCCGCACAAGACCCGCGCCTGGTGGCGATTCTGCCGGAGGAGGTAGAGATTACCCGGCAGTTCTGGATGTACTGCCGGGAGGATTTGAGGAAGTTGAAGCGGATCACCCTGTTGTGGGATTACATCCGCGATGTCACCGAGCGCAACACCCCGCTGCTGATGGGCGAGTCGCGCGCGATGAGCTTTGCCGACTGATCAGTCGGAGGCGACCACGATCGACACCCGGCGGTTTTCCAGGCGTCCGGCGCGGGTGTCGTTGCTGGCCACCGGCTCGCTGCTGCCCAGGCCGCGGGTTTCGACGTTTTCCGGGCGCATGCCGACGCCGACCAGCACATTGGCCACGCTCTGTGCGCGGCGCTTGGACAGTTGTTCGTTGTAGGCCGCGCGGCCCGAGGCATCGGTATGGCCGTCGACCCGCACGCGCTGGATGTTCACCGACAGCAGCGACTTGCCGATGCGCTCGACAATCGTCCGGCTCTGGGCGTTGAGGGTGTCGACATCGCTGCCGAACAGCACTTTGCTCGACAGGCCGAACTCCCAGCCTTCATCGGTGAGCTGAAAGCCCTCCTGCTTGAGCAGGGCAATCTGTTCGGCGGTCAACCCTTTGGGTGGCACGCTCTGGCAGCCGCCCAGGGCGAACAACGCCAGGGCCAGGCAGATAAAATGAAAACGTAGTCGTTGGCTCAAATGAATCACGGTTCAGCTCCTGTTTTTTACATGATGAGCAGAGCGCTCCGGCTCTGCCATTTGCCCCTGGCCACGCAAGTTGCGCTTGGCCTGATACATCGCCGCATCAGCGGCATTGAGGAGGTCGGAAGGATTACCGCCGTCGTCGGGAAAATAGGCAATACCGATGCTCAGCGACGTGACGATGATCTGCCCTTCGCTCAGGCGGATTGGCAGTTTCATGCTGGCGGCAATCTTCTCGGCGATGCGCCGGGCGTCTTCGTGCGCGTGCAGTGGCGCCAGCAGCACGGCGAATTCGTCACCGCCCAGGCGAGCCACCAGATCATTTTCACGAAGCTGCGCACGCACCCGGGTGGCCACGCTGATCAGCACTTCATCGCCAGCGGCGTGGCCAAAGTTGTCGTTGACCTCCTTGAAGTTGTCGCTGTCGAGAAACAGCAAGGCCAGGTGTTCATTGTGCTTTTGCGCATTGCGCAGAGTGCGGCTCAGGCGGCCTTCGAAAAACGCCCGGTTCGGCAAGCCGGTGAGGCTGTCGTGGCTGGCCTGGTGGGCCAGGCTTTCGTTCTCGCTCTGCAAGTGGCTCTGCCACGACTCCAGCTCGTCAAGCAAGGCGTTGAAGTCGTTGCCCAGCTCGTTGAGCTCGGCGATCTGCGCCGGTGGCACGCGGCGGTCGAAACTGCGCTCGCGGCGCGCGGCGTGGGCGACATTGGCCAGGCTGCGCAGCGGCCCGACGATGTCGCCGAACATTCGCCGCGACAGGTACAGCGCACTGAAGGCACTAAGCGCCGTGCACAACAGGATCCCGGCCAGGCCGCTGAGCAGGAAGCGCACCAGGCTGCCGCCCTGCCCCACCAGTTCGATACGCCCGACCTGCTGGCCCTGGTGCAGCACCGGCAGAATGATCGGCTCTTCCAGCAGGCTGCGGGCGATCAGTTGCTCGGTCTGCGCCAGCAGGCCGCTGTCATTGCGCTGCCAGCGCGCCAGCAGCTCGCCATTGTCGTCGAACACCTTGACGTCGGCGACTTCTTCCGTGGTGGCAATCAACGCCAGCGCTTCGTTGGCCGCTCCGGCGTCGTTGAATACCACTGCCGCTTCCACGGTGTAATTGATCGAACGGGCAATCAGGTGCAGGTTGTGATTGGCGTAAACGCGCAAGGCCAGCACGCCGAGCAGGGTCAGCGAGACCCCGGCAAGGCCGACGGCAAGCAGCGCCACGCTCAGGTGGCGGCGGCCAAGCACGGCACGCAGGGTCGGGCGCTCGCGCCCCTTGCCAAAGCCGATCATGGTTGCGCCGCCCGCCGCCGCGAGAGCTGCAGCACGCTGGGGTGGATGCGCACGCCGCTGCGCGCCACCGAGTCGAGGTTGACGTCGAACGCTACCTGGCGATCGCCGACCCGCAGGCAGAACAGGCTGCCGACTGTGCACGGGTCATCGGCCTCGCTCATGCTCAGCACCGGATGACCGCTCAACGCCGTGAACAACCGGCTACGTTCGTCCTGGCTGAGCTTGCCGATATAGATCGCATCGCACTCATTGGCGATGCGCGGGTCGCTGGCCAGCAAGCGGCGCACCAGCACCGGGCGACCGGTGGCCTGGGTGGTGCCTTTGACCAGATCGTCGGCATATTCGGTCGGGCCGATCAGGCACAGGCGCAGTTGTGCCGGCTCAACCGGCCAGCGTGCGTAACTGAGGATACCCAGCACAACCTGGGTGACTGCCTTGGCTCGCTGCTCGGCCAGGTTCGACGTGACCTCAGCCTCGGCACCGGCCTGCGCGGCGAACAGCAACAGCATCGCGGCCAGCAGCGAACGCGTCAGGCTCGTCACACGTCCCGATGTCGGGGCGGCCACATTCATGAGGGAAATCTCTTAAAACCACGCAGGATGATGCCGCAACGATAGCACAGAGGCCGATTTTCCAGCGAGGGAGCACCTCCCCGGCGATCCGGTAATAGGCCGAATCGCCGTGCTTAAACCTGCTCCAGCATCAGCCCCGAGATACGTTTGACCTTACGCCGCACCGCGTCTTCAAACACACCCTGGCGTGGCTCAATCAAACTAAAGCAGGTCTTGGCCCGGGTGATACCGGTGTAGATCAACTCCTTGGTCAAAACCGGGTTCAGGGCGTCTGGAAGCACCAGCGCGGTGTGGGTGAACTCCGAGCCCTGGGACTTGTGCACGGTCATGGCGAACACGGTTTCGACTTCATTGAGCCGGCTCGGCAAGACGAAACGCACGCCGCCGTGCCCGTCGTTGCGGGCAAAAGCCACGCGCAGTACCTGTTGCCCCTCATGCTGCTCATCGGGCAGGCGCAGGGCGATGCCGATATCACCGTTCATCAAACCCAGGCTGTAGTCGTTGCGGGTCATCAGTACCGGGCGGCCTTCATACCAGGGCTGCTCACTGTCGATCAGCCCCGCCGCGCCGAGCACCCGGCTGACCCGCTGGTTCAGGCCTTCGACACCCCAGGCCCCCTTGCGCACGGCACACAGCAACTGAAAGGTCTCGAAGCCCTGCAACACCTGCATGGCCCAGGTTTCCCAGCGTGGATCATCCACCGGCGTACCAGGTTGCGGGCGCTGCTGGCGAAGGGTCTGCAGGTAGCTGCGATAACCCTGGGGGCCATCACTGCCACGGCCCAGGCCTTCGAGTAGCAAGCGATCGAAGTTGCGGTCCTGCTCACCGCGCAGGGTCAGGGCAAACACATCGTCCTGTTTCTGGTTGAGCAGGGCCCGGGCCTGATCGGCCTCCTGGCGGTTGACCAGGCGTGCCAGCTGGCCAATGCCGCTGCCTTCGCCAAAGCGCCGCGAGTAGCGCAGCATCACCACTTGCTGCGCCAGCGGATACTGCCCGGCGCTGCCCGGCAGCAGTTCGCTGCCCGCCAGGGTTTCACCACTGACCTGCTCCAGCCAGGCCTGGGTCTCGGGGCTGTAGCGCCCGGCCTCGGCATCGCGGCACAGGTCACCGAGTACCGCGCCGGCTTCCACCGAAGCAAGCTGGTCCTTGTCGCCCAGCAGCACCAGGCGCGCATGGGGCGGCAAGGCGCCAAGCAGGTTGGCCATCATCTCCAGGTCGATCATCGAGGCTTCGTCGACCACCAGCACATCCAGCGGCAGCGGGTTGCCGGCATGGTGCCGGAAATGCCGTGAGCCCGGGCGGCTGCCGAGCAGACGGTGAACAGTGGAGACGTCGGTGGGAATGTTGTCTCGGACCTCGGCAGCCACCGCCAGGCGCTCGACCTGCTGGCCGATGGACTCGGTCAGACGCGCGGCGGCCTTGCCGGTGGGTGCCGCCAGGCGAATGCGCAGCGGTCGCCCCGCCTCCACCGCAGGCGCCTGCAACAGGGCCAGCAAACGCACCACCGTGGTGGTTTTACCGGTACCCGGGCCGCCGGTAATGATGCTGAAGGCGCTGCGGGTGGCCAGGGCACAGGCCAGCTTTTGCCAGTCCACCTGAGCGCCAGGAACGCCACCCTCGAACAGTTGCGCCAGCCGCGCCGAGAGGTCCGCCGGGGTTGGCTCGACCTGCTGCAGGCGCTCGCGCAAGGCGTTGTCGATACGCCGCTCGTAGGCCCAGTAACGGCGCAGGTACAGGCGCTGGCCATTGAGCACCAGCGGGCGGGCGCTGTCTTCGCTGTTGCTGCCATGGGCCACCAACCGGCTGCGGCCCAGTTGCTGCAGCCAGGTGTCGAGGGTCAGGCGCTCGAGCAGTTGCGAGGGCAACAGCAATGGCCCGGCCAGGGCGTCCCCCTCCGGCGGCAGCGACAGGGCAAAATCCGGCTCGGCCAAAGTTTCACCCAGGTCGAGGCAGACATGCCCGTGGCCCAGCTGATGACTGGCCAGGGCCGCCGCCAGCAGCACCAAGGGCTCGCCGCCAGGGTCGCGCTCACCGAGGAAACTCACAAAGGCCCGGTCCAGGGCACGCAACCAGCCACGCTCGACCCAGCGATCAAGCAAGGCCAGCAGGTCTGCGCCCTTGCTCAGCGGCTGCAGTGCCGCCAGGTGGCCGGCATCCAGCGGCGTCGGCAACAGGTCGTCGAGGCTACGGCTCATGGGGCGTCTCCGAAAAACAGGTCGTGTTGCTGCGGGGCGCTGACGCCGCGGAACAGCGCATCGAGCTGCTCGATCAGCTCACGCGGTGGCTTGACGAAATACAGGCCGCGAGAAGCCGAATCGACGCCACGCAGGAAGATGAACAGTGCCCCGCCGACATGCAGGTCGTAGTCATAACCCGGCAGCCGCGCGCGCAACTGGCGATGCAGGGCCAGCAGGTAGAGCACGTATTGCAGGTCATAGCGGTGGCTGAGGATCGCGCCTTCCATGGCCAGTTCGCTGTAGGCCAGGTCATCAGGCCCCAGCCAGTTGGATTTGTAGTCCGCCACGTAATAACGGCCGTCGTGTTCGAAGGCCAGGTCGATAAAACCCTTGAACATGCCATTGAGCAGCGCCGGTTGCGCAGCCAGGCGCGCGACGCCCTGATGGGTGTATTCGCACACCAGCTGGTCGAGCCGGCCGACATCGACCTTGTGGCTGGCGAACCAGAACTCCATTTCGATCTGGTACTGGCTTAGCTGGCTCAAGGACAACGGTGAGCTATCAGGTGCCAGGGCCATGGGCTGTGCAAGCAGTTGCTGCAACCACTGGCTGAGGGTCGGGATCCAGCCGGTCCAGTCGCGGCGGTTGCAGCGCTGGCCGACGGTGCGGGTCAATTGCTCGGGGTCGGCGCTGACCTGGGCGAACCCTTCGTGCCCGGCCCACTCAAGCAAGCCGTGGAGGAAGGTGCCGGGGTTCGGCCCGCGCGGGAAGCGGTGGATGTCGCCACTACCGGGCATCACTTCACGCAGCTGCTGCGCGTCAGGCCGCTCGTCATCGAGCAGTTGTTGCGCCTGAGAGCTGTCGGCTGCCAGGGTCATGGCCTCTTCGCCGATGCGCAAAGCACTGTAGGAGGCGATCCACCAGTTCTCCGCAGCCCGGCGTTTGGGCTGGCGTGCAGGCAGCAGTTCGGCCTGGTTGCGCGGGGCGCTGTAGGCCTGTTCATCCGGCGCTGGCAACTCGATGCTGGCGATGGCCGGGCAGCCGGACTGCAAGGCCTGCAGCCAATCACCCAGTTGGGTCGAAGCCGCCAGGGGCGTGCCGCCACCCAACAGGTAACCCAGGGCCGAGCGATGCAGGGTCGAGGCCTTGCCGGTGCCACGCTTGAGGTCGGCAACACCGAGCCAGCAAGCATGCTGGGCGCGGGTCAAGGCCACGTACAGCAGGCGCAGGTCTTCGGCCAGGCGCTCGTCGTCAGCCAGGGCGATCTGTTCGGCATCAGGGGTCAGGGTCAGGTGCGCCTGGCCTTCGCCGTCGTGCCAGGCCAGGGGCAAGCGCGAGCCATCGACCGGCTTGCTGGTGCAGATGAAGGGCAGGAACACCAGGGGGTATTCCAGGCCTTTGGATTTGTGGATGGTTACCACCTTGACCAGTTGTTCGTCGCTTTCCAGGCGCAGGATCTGCTCTTCGCCAGCCTGACCCGAGCTGGCCAGGTGCTCGCCCAGGTGGCGAATCAACGCCTGCTCGCCATCCAGCTCGGTGGCCGCCTGTTGCAGCAGTTCGGCAAGGTGCAGCAGGTTGGTCAGCACCCGCTCGCCATCACTGCGGGCCATCAACACTTGAGGCAAGTCGAAATCGTGCAGCAGGCGCCGCAGCATCGGCAGCACACCCTGGCTACGCCAGATCAGCCGGTACTGGCGAAACTGCATGACCCAGCGCTCCCATACCCGCTCATCCTGGTTCAATTGCGCCAGGGCGCTGAGCGGCAGGTTGAGGGTGATGCTGGCAAGTGCCGCCTTGAGCAGGCGCTCGGCATCCGGCTCGGCGCAGGCCTTGAGCCAGGCCAGCAAGTCATGGGCCTCCTGGGCGGCGAATACCGAATCCTTGTCGGAGAGGTACACACTGCGCACATCGCGAGCCGCCAGTTCGCCGCGAATCAGCTGCGCCTCACGGCCATCGCGCACCAGGATGGCGATATCCGAAGGCAGGCAGCCACGCAGCGACTGATCGGCTTGCATGAAACCGCTGCGCCCCTGCTGTCCGCCATTGAGCAAGGCGACGATCTGGCTGGCACAGCTGGCAGCCTGCTGCTGCCGGTAAACGGCGCCGGAAACCGGTTCTTCACTGCTCAGTTGCCAGAGGTTGAGTGCTGGCACCGGCACGCCATCGACCTGCAATTGCTCGCTGCGGCCCTTGGCCTTGACCTCGAGAAACGGCACCGGGTTGTCATTGCCGTCACGGAACAAGAAGGCGCCACGGCCCGACTCACGCACTTCAGCCTGCATGAACACATGGTTGACCGCCGTGACCATGGCCTGGCTGGAGCGGTAGTTGGTATCCAGGCTGTGCAGGCGCCCGGCCGTGGCCCGGCGTGCCCCCAGGTAAGTGAAGATGTCGGCGCCGCGGAAGGCATAGATCGCCTGCTTGGGGTCGCCGATCAGGAACAGGCCGGTGTCGCGGACGTTCTCTTCAATCCGGTAGATGCGCTGGAAGATCCGGTACTGCACCGGGTCGGTGTCCTGGAATTCGTCGATCAGCGCCACCGGGAACTGCTCGCGAATCAGCCCGGCCAGGCGCTCGCCGGCGTCACCGTGCAGCGCATGGTCGAGGCGCAGGAGCATGTCGTCGAAGCCCATTTCGGCGCGGCGGCGCTTTTCCTGCTCGAAGCGGGCGCCAACCCAGGCCGCAGCGTGCTCAAGCAGACAGGCATCAGGCGTGGGCAGGCCCTGAAGCTGGTCGCGCAGCGCCTCCATTGCCTGCAATGCCGGGTGCGCTGGCGGTTCGCCCTTCCAGGCTTCGGCCATGCCGGCGCGGGTAAAGCGGCTGAAGCCGGTGCCCAGGTCCAGCTCCAGTGCCTGGTGGTCTTCGGCCCAGGCCTTGAGCTTCTCGCACCAGGGCTCGAAATAGCGTGCCTGCATCTTGCGCCCATCGACCTGCTTGGCGGCCAGGCCGTCCCGGCAGATCTGCAGCAACTCGTCGGACCATTGCGCCCAGGGTGCCTTGAGCGTTTGCAGCAACTCGGTACGCTGTTGCAGCACCGCCTCGATCAGGGCCTGGGGCTCTTCTTCGTCGCTCTCGATGCGCTGGCGGCCGAACAGCGCGCGCACCCGTGGCAACAATGCTTCGGGGCTGACCCAATGGGCCCGCACCCAGGCCAGCGCATCGCCCTGCATGCTGTAGCAGAAGCGCCGCCAGTAGTCGCGCATGACCTGGCCGAGCAGGTCGCTGTGGTCGGTTTCCAGAGTCTGGGTAAACAGGCTGCCGCTGTCGAAAGCGTGCTCGCGCAGCATGCGTTGGCACCAACTGTGGATGGTCGACACCGCGGCTTCGTCCATCCATTGCGCGGCCACGTCCAGGCGATTGGCGCACGCTGCCCACAGCGCCGGCTCATAGTCATCGCGCAGTTGCTCAAGCAAAGGGTCGGCTTCACTCAACTCGCCACGAAAATAGCGCGCAGCTTCTGCCAGGCGAGTACGAATGCGTTCGCGCAACTCCTTGGTGGCGGCGTCGGTAAAGGTCACGACAAGAATCTGCGGCGGCAGCAGCTCGCGGCCAAAGCCCTGCTCGCCGCCATGGCCGAGCACCAGGCGCAGGTACAGCGCCGAGATAGTGAAAGTCTTGCCGGTACCGGCGCTGGCTTCGATAAGCTGGCTGCCGTGCAGGGGAAAGGTCAGGGCCAGGGGGGCAGGGGCAACTCCAAGGCTCATCGAGCACTCTCCTCTTTGCCCAGCGTCTGCCAGGGCGCTTCGAACATGGGGCGGTACAGGGCCTCGCACCAGCCTTCGAATTCTTCACTGGCACTGAGTGCAGCAAAATCGCTGAACTGCCGGGCCAGCGCGGTGCTTTCGCTGCGCTCGCCAAAGCTGTTCTGGCCATCGCCGTCGTAGGCCTTGGCCGCTGCGGCCAGGGCTTTGTCGGCATCGCTCTGGGCCAGCCAGGCAAAAGCGGTTTTCACCGCCGCCGGCAGCGGTGCGTTCATGCCCGTTTGCCGGGCCAGTAACAGGTCGCCCAGCAGTTCAGCGGCACGGGCTTGTTCGAGCGGCGCCAACAACAGCGTAACGTCGGTGGCGACCACGGCGCTGTGCAGCTTCAGGTCCACCGCACAGGCGGCCAGGTGCATGACCCAGGTTGGCGTCAGCCGGTGCCACTTGAGGGTGCGGCCACTGCTGATGCCATTGGGCAAGGTGGTGATGCTTAGCAAGGACTCGTCTTCGCGCTGGTAGACCCGGCCCAACCAGCCTTCAAGCTTGAGCTGGCGATACTCGAAGCGGATCGGCACGGCGTTATCCACAGGCAACGGCCACTGCTGCAGCAGCTGTTGATAACGCTGCAGCAGGTCGGGCAACGGCTCGATCAGTTCGGCCTGCAGGCATTCACCGAAACCTGCCAGCGGCAGCAGCCCGTAGCCCTGCAGGCGCCTTGCCTGGGTGGTCAACGCCCGCTCGCTGTCTTGCGGGTCGGCCAGGGCTGCTGCCAGCAGGCTTTCACTCAGGCTGTAGCGCTGCAGGGCATCGAGCACGAATGGCTCTTCATCGGCCAGGGGCGCTTCCACCGACTCGAAGAACACCTTCAAACGCTGGCTGAAGAAGTGCCGTACCGGATGGCGGAGGAAGTCTTGCAGCAAGGTCAGGGTCAGCGGTTCATCGCTGCTGTAAGCCGGCAGCTCATCCTCAGGCTTGAGCTGCTGTTCGCCAGGCAGATGCAGGGAGCGCCACTCACGGGCATAGCTGAACAGGCTGCTGCCCTTGTGAAAGTAGCGGGCGCTGAACGGCTGCAACGGATGCTCCACGGTCAGCGCATGCAACAACTGCTCACCGGCGTTGAGCTTGCCGCCCACCTCGGCACCGGCCAGGCGCCAACCTGCCGCCAGATGATCGCGTAGCTGGCCGATCAGCACCGAGGCCGGGCGTTCGCTGTTGTCGCGAATGCTGCGCCCGACCCAACTGACGTACAACTGATCACGGGCCGACAGCAGCGCTTCGAGCAACAGGTAGCGATCGTCCTCGCGCCGCGAGCGATCACCTGGACGGTAGTCACTGCCCATCAGGTCAAAGTCCAGCGGCGGCTGCGCACGCGGATAGTCGCCATCGTTCATACCCAGCAGACAGACCACCTTGAACGGGATCGCGCGCATGGGCATCAAGGTGCAGAAGTTCACCGAACCTGCGAGAAAGCGCTGGGACAGCCGACCCTGGTCGAGCTCGGCCAACCAGGCTTCACGGACCACTGTGAGCGGCAGCAAGTCTTGCAGGCCGACCGACTCGCAGGTCTGCAACCAGTTTTCTCGCAGGGTCTGCAGTTGCACCAGCAGGTAGTCGTCATGCTCGGTTTCGGCGAGGAAGAACACTTGCAGCAAGGCATGCAGGCGCTCGCCCCACTCGGCAGCCGTCGCCGCCTGGGAGAGCTGCTCGTGGGCAATTTCCAGGGCATCGAGCAGGGCCACCAACGGGCCGATCAAGGCGGCATCCAGGCCGCCAATCTCATCGAACGGCTCGATCCCGTCGCAGCCTTCGCCGACACCGACGGCGTAACCCAGCAGCATGCGTCGCAAGCCGAATCGCCAGCTGTTCTGTTCAAGGTCCGCCGGTAAACCGAGACCGGCGCGTTGCTCGGCGTTCAGCCCCCAGCGAATGCCCGCGCCTTCGATCCAACGGTGCAAGGTCGGCAGGTCGCTTTCCTTGATCGCGAAGCGCGCGCGCAAGGCCGGCACATCGAGCAGATCGAGGATCTCGCTGACGGCGAAACGACTGTCGGGCAACTTCAGCAGGTGCTCCAGGGCGATCAGCAACGGGTCGCGGCCACGCTGGCCCTGGTCGGTCAGGGTGAAGGGGATGAAACGCGGGTCGTTGCGGTCGAGCTGGCCGAACACGGCGCGGATGTGCGGCGCGTAGGTGTTGATGTCCGGGAGCATGACGATGATGTCGCGGGGGCGCAGCGCCGCATCGGCGCTGAAGCGGGCGAGCAACTGGTCGTGGAGGATTTCCACTTCACGTTGCGGGCTGTGGCCGATATGAAAACGCACCGAGCGATCTTTGCCAGGGTCGACGTCAGGCCACAGCTCGCGGGTTTCGGCCAGCGGGCGCAACTCGAGAATGTCGTCCTGCAACTGGTTGAGCAGGGTCTTGGGCTCGCTTTCGCTGAACAGGTCGATACGCCCGTCGCTGAAGGCTGCGCGGTAACTGCCAGGGTCGTCGTAGCTGTCGAGCAGGTTGATGTAGTCGCGGCCCTGCTTGCCCCAGGCAGCCAGCAAGGGATGAGCGTGCTGGTGCAGGGTTTCGGCGTCGATCAGGCTGGGCATGCCCTGCTTGCGTTGCTGGCGCTTGTACTGATGGCGCAGCAGGTCCTTGTCGGCGACGATGTCGGCCCAATGGTGACGGCAGGGGTTGTGCACGCAGAGCAGCACCTGGCTGAAACGCGCCAGGCCGGCGAGGGCTTCCAGCGCCTGGGCAGGCAACGACGAAATACCAAAAACGATAACCCGGGACGGCAGGCCAGCGGGCGCCTGCTCCAGGCTGTTGATCCGTTCGATGAAGCGCTGGTGCACACCGGCGCGGCTCTGGGCCATGCCCTCTTCGCCGACATCCAGCAACAAGGCGCGCCACAGCTCGGCCTGCCAGCAGTTGGCGGGCGGCAGCGGCTTGGATTCGCCACGGGCGGTATTGAGCACATGACGGCCAGCGGCCCAGTCCTTGAGCCAGTCGGCGCGATACACCTGGTACTGGTCGAACAGGTCGGCCAGGCGCTCGGCCAGCTGGTAGCGCTTGCGCAGGTCGCTGTCGTCGGTGAGAAAGCGCTGCAAGGGCTCGAAGTGCGGCTTGTCGATGACCTCTGGTAGCAGGCGCATCAAGCGCCAGGTCAGCGGCGCCTTGTCGAGCAGCGACACCTCGGGGATTTCTTCGCGGCCCAGCACCTTGCGGTACAGCTGCCACATGAAACTGCCGGGTAGCTGCACCTCGACCGCCGCAGCGATGCCGCAGCCGCCCTGGTCGTCATCTTCAGGATCTTCGGCCAGGGCCAGCTTCAACCACTGGGCGATGCCGTTGCTCTGCACCAGGGCGATTTCGTTTTCCAACGGTGCCAGCGGGTAACGCCGCATCCAGCTCACCACCAGGCTGCGCAGTTCATCCAGGCGGTTGCCGTGAACCACCATGAAACCTGGTAGGAGTGGGTTTGTGTGCGGCATTGGGCATCCTTGAGGCTGTGCGGGCAGAGGGAAACCTTATCATGCTCGGCGAGCCTGACTGTGTTGTGCAACAGCCAGAAAGACAAAACCCCTACCTGCATGCGCAGATAGGGGTTTCGGAATTTAATCTTGACGATGACCTACTCTCACATGGGGAAACCCCACACTACCATCGGCGATGCATCGTTTCACTGCTGAGTTCGGGATGGGATCAGGTGGTTCCAATGCTCTATGGTCGTCAAGAAATTCTGTTGCCAGAAGGTCTTGTTCAGACACTCCAGCGAATCGGGTATGTGATGTTTGTGAGTTACAAATCTTCGGCTGTGCAGTCTTCACAACACCGCAATCTGGTCTTCGACGCAAATTGCTTGGGTGTTATATGGTCAAGCCTCACGGGCAATTAGTATTGGTTAGCTCAACGCCTCACAGCGCTTACACACCCAACCTATCAACGTCGTAGTCTTCGACGGCCCTTCAGGGAGCTCAAGGCTCCAGTGAGATCTCATCTTGAGGCAAGTTTCCCGCTTAGATGCTTTCAGCGGTTATCTCTTCCGAACATAGCTACCCGGCAATGCCACTGGCGTGACAACCGGAACACCAGAGGTTCGTCCACTCCGGTCCTCTCGTACTAGGAGCAGCCCCTCTCAAATCTCAAACGTCCACGGCAGATAGGGACCGAACTGTCTCACGACGTTCTAAACCCAGCTCGCGTACCACTTTAAATGGCGAACAGCCATACCCTTGGGACCGGCTTCAGCCCCAGGATGTGATGAGCCGACATCGAGGTGCCAAACACCGCCGTCGATATGAACTCTTGGGCGGTATCAGCCTGTTATCCCCGGAGTACCTTTTATCCGTTGAGCGATGGCCCTTCCATACAGAACCACCGGATCACTAAGACCTACTTTCGTACCTGCTCGACGTGTCTGTCTCGCAGTCAAGCGCGCTTTTGCCTTTATACTCTACGACCGATTTCCGACCGGTCTGAGCGCACCTTCGTACTCCTCCGTTACTCTTTAGGAGGAGACCGCCCCAGTCAAACTACCCACCATACACTGTCCTCGATCCGGATAACGGACCTGAGTTAGAACCTCAAAGTTGCCAGGGTGGTATTTCAAGGATGGCTCCACGCGAACTGGCGTCCACGCTTCAAAGCCTCCCACCTATCCTACACAAGCAAATTCAAAGTCCAGTGCAAAGCTATAGTAAAGGTTCACGGGGTCTTTCCGTCTAGCCGCGGATACACTGCATCTTCACAGCGATTTCAATTTCACTGAGTCTCGGGTGGAGACAGCGCCGCCATCGTTACGCCATTCGTGCAGGTCGGAACTTACCCGACAAGGAATTTCGCTACCTTAGGACCGTTATAGTTACGGCCGCCGTTTACCGGGGCTTCGATCAAGAGCTTCGCGTTAGCTAACCCCATCAATTAACCTTCCGGCACCGGGCAGGCGTCACACCCTATACGTCCACTTTCGTGTTTGCAGAGTGCTGTGTTTTTAATAAACAGTCGCAGCGGCCTGGTATCTTCGACCGGCATGGGCTTACGGAGCAAGTCCTTCACCCTCACCGGCGCACCTTCTCCCGAAGTTACGGTGCCATTTTGCCTAGTTCCTTCACCCGAGTTCTCTCAAGCGCCTTGGTATTCTCTACCCAACCACCTGTGTCGGTTTGGGGTACGGTTCCTGGTTATCTGAAGCTTAGAAGCTTTTCTTGGAAGCATGGCATCAACCACTTCGTCGCCTAATGGCAACTCGTCATCAGCTCTCGGCCTTAAGATCCCGGATTTACCTAAGATCTCAGCCTACCACCTTAAACTTGGACAACCAACGCCAAGCTGGCCTAGCCTTCTCCGTCCCTCCATCGCAATAACCAGAAGTACAGGAATATTAACCTGTTTTCCATCGACTACGCTTTTCAGCCTCGCCTTAGGGACCGACTAACCCTGCGTCGATTAACGTTGCGCAGGAAACCTTGGTCTTTCGGCGTGGGAGTTTTTCACTCCCATTGTCGTTACTCATGTCAGCATTCGCACTTCTGATACCTCCAGCAAGCTTCTCAACTCACCTTCACAGGCTTACAGAACGCTCCTCTACCGCATCACCTAAGTGATACCCGTAGCTTCGGTGTATGGTTTGAGCCCCGTTACATCTTCCGCGCAGGCCGACTCGACTAGTGAGCTATTACGCTTTCTTTAAAGGGTGGCTGCTTCTAAGCCAACCTCCTAGCTGTCTAAGCCTTCCCACATCGTTTCCCACTTAACCATAACTTTGGGACCTTAGCTGACGGTCTGGGTTGTTTCCCTTTTCACGACGGACGTTAGCACCCGCCGTGTGTCTCCCATGCTCGGCACTTGTAGGTATTCGGAGTTTGCATCGGTTTGGTAAGTCGGGATGACCCCCTAGCCGAAACAGTGCTCTACCCCCTACAGTGATACATGAGGCGCTACCTAAATAGCTTTCGAGGAGAACCAGCTATCTCCGAGCTTGATTAGCCTTTCACTCCGATCCACAGGTCATCCGCTAACTTTTCAACGGTAGTCGGTTCGGTCCTCCAGTCAGTGTTACCTAACCTTCAACCTGCCCATGGATAGATCGCCCGGTTTCGGGTCTATACCCAGCGACTAAACGCCCTATTAAGACTCGCTTTCGCTACGCCTCCCCTATTCGGTTAAGCTCGCCACTGAATATAAGTCGCTGACCCATTATACAAAAGGTACGCAGTCACCTAACAAAGTAGGCTCCCACTGCTTGTACGCATACGGTTTCAGGATCTATTTCACTCCCCTCTCCGGGGTTCTTTTCGCCTTTCCCTCACGGTACTGGTTCACTATCGGTCAGTCAGTAGTATTTAGCCTTGGAGGATGGTCCCCCCATATTCAGACAAAGTTTCTCGTGCTCCGTCCTACTCGATTTCATGACTAAGAGATTTTCGCGTACAGGGCTATCACCCACTATGGCCGCACTTTCCAGAGCGTTCCGCTAATCTCAAAGCCACTTAAGGGCTAGTCCCCGTTCGCTCGCCACTACTAAGGGAATCTCGGTTGATTTCTTTTCCTCAGGGTACTTAGATGTTTCAGTTCCCCTGGTTCGCCTCTTGCACCTATGTATTCAGTACAAGATACTCAGCTTATGCTGAGTGGGTTCCCCCATTCAGAGATCTCCGGATCAAAGTCTGTTTGCCGACTCCCCGAAGCTTATCGCAGGCTACCACGTCTTTCATCGCCTCTGACTGCCAAGGCATCCACCGTATGCGCTTCTTCACTTGACCATATAACCCCAAGCAATCTGGTTATACTGTGAAGACAACATTCGCCGAAAACTTGTAATTACTCACAAATTTTACCTTAGCCTGAACACACACCAGTGAAAGTGCTGTCCAGTCTATCTTTCTATCACATACCCAAATTTTTAAAGAACGATTCTGAAAAAGTTCAGAAATCAATATTCGATACGAATATTCATTTCTAAGCTTTGACGTAAGGTGGTGGAGCCAAGCGGGATCGAACCGCTGACCTCCTGCGTGCAAGGCAGGCGCTCTCCCAGCTGAGCTATGGCCCCGTATTGCTACAGGCTGCACCACATGTAATTGGTGGGTCTGGGCAGATTCGAACTGCCGACCTCACCCTTATCAGGGGTGCGCTCTAACCAACTGAGCTACAGACCCAATCGTCTTCTTCAATGAATCAAGCAATTCGTGTGGGAGCTCATAAGACAGCTGATGTCTGTCGATTAAGGAGGTGATCCAGCCGCAGGTTCCCCTACGGCTACCTTGTTACGACTTCACCCCAGTCATGAATCACACCGTGGTAACCGTCCTCCCGAAGGTTAGACTAGCTACTTCTGGTGCAACCCACTCCCATGGTGTGACGGGCGGTGTGTACAAGGCCCGGGAACGTATTCACCGCGACATTCTGATTCGCGATTACTAGCGATTCCGACTTCACGCAGTCGAGTTGCAGACTGCGATCCGGACTACGATCGGTTTTGTGAGATTAGCTCCACCTCGCGGCTTGGCAACCCTCTGTACCGACCATTGTAGCACGTGTGTAGCCCAGGCCGTAAGGGCCATGATGACTTGACGTCATCCCCACCTTCCTCCGGTTTGTCACCGGCAGTCTCCTTAGAGTGCCCACCATAACGTGCTGGTAACTAAGGACAAGGGTTGCGCTCGTTACGGGACTTAACCCAACATCTCACGACACGAGCTGACGACAGCCATGCAGCACCTGTGTCAGAGTTCCCGAAGGCACCAATCCATCTCTGGAAAGTTCTCTGCATGTCAAGGCCTGGTAAGGTTCTTCGCGTTGCTTCGAATTAAACCACATGCTCCACCGCTTGTGCGGGCCCCCGTCAATTCATTTGAGTTTTAACCTTGCGGCCGTACTCCCCAGGCGGTCAACTTAATGCGTTAGCTGCGCCACTAAAATCTCAAGGATTCCAACGGCTAGTTGACATCGTTTACGGCGTGGACTACCAGGGTATCTAATCCTGTTTGCTCCCCACGCTTTCGCACCTCAGTGTCAGTATGAGCCCAGGTGGTCGCCTTCGCCACTGGTGTTCCTTCCTATATCTACGCATTTCACCGCTACACAGGAAATTCCACCACCCTCTGCCCTACTCTAGCTCGCCAGTTTTGGATGCAGTTCCCAGGTTGAGCCCGGGGATTTCACATCCAACTTAACGAACCACCTACGCGCGCTTTACGCCCAGTAATTCCGATTAACGCTTGCACCCTCTGTATTACCGCGGCTGCTGGCACAGAGTTAGCCGGTGCTTATTCTGTCGGTAACGTCAAAATACTCACGTATTAGGTAAGTACCCTTCCTCCCAACTTAAAGTGCTTTACAATCCGAAGACCTTCTTCACACACGCGGCATGGCTGGATCAGGCTTTCGCCCATTGTCCAATATTCCCCACTGCTGCCTCCCGTAGGAGTCTGGACCGTGTCTCAGTTCCAGTGTGACTGATCATCCTCTCAGACCAGTTACGGATCGTCGCCTTGGTGAGCCATTACCTCACCAACTAGCTAATCCGACCTAGGCTCATCTGATAGCGCAAGGCCCGAAGGTCCCCTGCTTTCTCCCGTAGGACGTATGCGGTATTAGCGTTCCTTTCGAAACGTTGTCCCCCACTACCAGGCAGATTCCTAGGTATTACTCACCCGTCCGCCGCTGAATCGAAGAGCAAGCTCTTCTCATCCGCTCGACTTGCATGTGTTAGGCCTGCCGCCAGCGTTCAATCTGAGCCATGATCAAACTCTTCAGTTCAATACTGCTTGGGTTTTGAGAAAACCCTAAACTTGGCTCAGCAATCTCAAATGACTTACTTTCAAATCTTTCGATTTTCGTGTAGCCACTTGTGATGCTGATAATCTTTTTGACTATCAGTCTGAGCTCACAAGCACCCACACGAATTGCTTGATTCAGTTGTTAAAGAGCGGTTGGTTAAGAGCTTTTCGTCTCAACCGAGGCGCGCATTCTACGCTTCCCTCAGAGCCTGTCAAGCGTTTATTTTGAAGTTTTTCGTTTCACTTCAACCACTTGACTCGCTGCGATCTCTCGTAGCGGGA